>NZ_CP114283.1 GCF_027107535.1 Streptomyces aurantiacus
CTGGCCGCACAGCCGGCTCCGGCGACGGGCCCCGGCGAGCCCACAGCGCGCCTGAATCCGAAGTACCTCTTCGACACCTTCGTCATCGGTGCCTCGAACCGTTTCGCGCACGCGGCCGCGGTCGCCGTCGCGGAGGCCCCGGCCAAGGCGTACAACCCGCTGTTCATCTACGGGGAGTCCGGCCTCGGCAAGACGCACCTGCTGCACGCGATCGGGCACTACGCCCGCAGCCTCTACCCGGGCACGCGGGTGCGGTACGTCAGCTCCGAGGAGTTCACCAACGAGTTCATCAACTCCATCCGCGACGGCAAGGGCGACAGCTTCCGCAAGCGGTACCGCGAGATGGACATCCTGCTCGTGGACGACATCCAGTTCCTGGCGGACAAGGAGTCGACGCAGGAGGAGTTCTTCCACACCTTCAACACGCTCCACAACGCGAACAAGCAGATCGTGCTCTCCAGCGACCGTCCGCCCAAGCAGCTGGTGACGCTGGAGGACCGGCTGCGGAACCGTTTCGAGTGGGGTCTGATCACCGACGTCCAGCCGCCCGAGCTGGAGACGCGTATCGCGATCCTCCGTAAGAAGGCGGTGCAGGAGCAGCTGAACGCCCCGCCGGAGGTGCTGGAGTTCATCGCGTCCCGCATCTCGCGCAACATCCGCGAGCTGGAGGGCGCGCTGATCCGGGTGACGGCGTTCGCGTCGCTCAACCGGCAGCCGGTGGATCTCGGTCTGACCGAGATCGTCCTCAAGGACCTGATCCCCGGCGGCGAGGACTCGTCCCCCGAGATCACCGCGCCGGCCATCATGGCTGCCACCGCCGACTACTTCGGCCTCACGGTGGACGACCTGTGCGGCTCCTCCCGCAGCCGGGTCCTCGTGACGGCACGCCAGATCGCCATGTACCTCTGCCGCGAGCTCACGGACCTCTCTCTGCCGAAGATCGGCGCGCAGTTCGGCGGCCGCGACCACACGACCGTCATGCACGCGGACCGCAAGATCCGCGCGCTGATGGCCGAGCGCCGCTCGATCTACAACCAGGTCACCGAGCTCACGAACCGCATCAAGAACGGCTGACACCCACGGCGGTACGTCGCCGAAGGCGCCTCCGGGAATTTTTCCCGAGGGCGCCTTCCGCTGTGTCGGCGAGCGTCCCCTGTGCGTTCCAGGTGCGTCGCCGACCGCTCCGGCACGCGGTTCGAGGACGCCGTCGGCCGCTCTCAGAGCCCTCCTACGCCCCGCGAGGACCTGCATCCGAGAGCCCCCGCACCCCTCCCGGGCGCTCCGGAAGCCCTCCCGAGCCGTGTCCGGAGCCGCTTCGGGGTTACCTGAACGCCACCAGGTGTTCGAATAGAGGCCTGGTTACGGCCGCCCTCCACAGATTCGTGGACTTTCTCGCGTCCACATCCTGGGGACCGCGAAGTTGTCCAGTTCGTGTCCACAGGGTGCACTGCCGAAAGAACATCAGCCCAGCTCAGATGCCTGTGGATCGGTGGACGAACGATCTCCACAGACTGTGGACAGCGAGAAGATCCACAGGCTGTGCAGAAAGTTGTCCACCGGCGGCCCACAGGCTGGGGGCGGTTGTCCCCAGCGATCTTCAGCTTCTCCACACCGCTGTCCACTGTTCGGCAACCCGACGCGCCTTCTCACCGTGTCGAGTGAAAGGCGTCACACGAAGGTGCCGGGTTGGGCTGTGGGGAACGTGGGTAAAGCTGGGGACGGCGCTGGGGAGAACTACCCCCTGCCTGTGCATCGGGTGTGCAGAACTTTCCCCCGTCCACAGAAGACGCCTGTTATCCACCGCCTCCGCCCACAGGGCCAGTGGACAAAAAACAGACCCTGACCTGCGAATACGGGGTTATCCACGGTATCCACAGCCCCTACTACTACTGACAACTAGAGAGAGCCTGGCAATCGTTTAGAAGACGGGGCTGTGCACAACTCCCGCTCGGCACCTCGGGTGCCGCCCGGAACGACTTGACCCCGAGGGGCGCCGACTGTCAGTGCGGTGCGTCAGACTGGTCCCCGGCGTCCTGCCCATCAGTGGGCTGAGCGACACCGAGTCAGAAGACGAAGGCGAAGCAGGGCGAGAGCGCCGGCAACAGACGGAGGCGGCAACGGTGAAGATCCGGGTGGAACGCGACGTACTCGCGGAGGCAGTGGCCTGGGCGGCACGCAGCCTCCCGGCCCGTCCGCCGGCGCCTGTGCTCGCCGGCCTCCTTCTGAAGGCCGAGGAGGGCGCGCTGAGCCTCTCCAGCTTCGACTACGAGGTCTCGGCCCGGGTCTCCGTGGATGCCGAGATCGACGAGGAAGGCACGGTGCTCGTCTCCGGCCGCCTGCTCGCCGACATCTGCCGCGCTCTCCCCAACCGGCCGGTGGAGATTTCCACAGACGGTGTACGGGCGACCGTGGTCTGCGGCTCCTCGCGGTTCACACTCCACACACTGCCTGTGGAGGAATACCCGGCGCTGCCGCAGATGCCGTCCGCGACCGGCACCGTCCCCGGTGAGGTGTTCGCCTCCGCCGCCGCCCAGGTCGCCATCGCCGCGGGCCGCGACGACACGCTGCCCGTCCTCACCGGCGTGCGCATCGAGATCGAGGGCGACACGGTCACGCTGGCGTCCACCGACCGCTACCGCTTCGCGGTCCGTGAGTTCCTGTGGAAGCCGGAGAACCCGGAGGCGTCCGCGGTCGCCCTGGTGCCCGCCAAGACGCTCCTGGACACCGCCAAGGCCCTCACGAGCGGCGACAGCGTCATCCTGGCGCTGTCCGGCTCCGGAGCGGGCGAGGGCCTGATCGGTTTCGAGGGCGCGGGGAGGCGGACGACCACGCGTCTGCTGGAGGGTGACCTCCCGAAGTACCGCTCGCTGTTCCCGACGGAGTTCAACTCGATCACCGTCATCGAGACCGCCCCCTTCGTGGAGGCCGTCAAGCGTGTGGCCCTGGTCGCCGAGCGGAACACCCCGGTGCGGCTGAGCTTCGAGCAGGGCGTGCTGATCCTGGAGGCAGGTTCCAGCGACGACGCACAGGCTGTGGAGAGGGTCGACGCGCAGCTGGAGGGTGACGACGTCTCGATCGCCTTCAACCCGACGTTCCTGCTCGACGGACTGAGCGCCATCGACTCCCCGGTCGCGCAGCTCTCCTTCACGACGTCCACCAAGCCGGCGCTCCTCAGTGGCAAGCCCGCTCTGGACGCCGAGGCGGACGAGGCCTACAAGTACCTGATCATGCCGGTGCGGCTCAGCGGCTGACGGAAGAGCCGCAGGTGAGGGCGTACGTCTGAGCGGCTATGCCCACAGGTGTGCAGGAGCGTCCGGGTTTAGGCTCGGACACAGGTACGAAAGTGCTCTCCTGCCACATCGCTAGTGAAGGAACAACCTGATGGAGCTCGGTCTCGTCGGCCTCGGCAAGATGGGCGGCAACATGCGCGAGCGCATTCGCCGCGCAGGCCACACCGTCATCGGATACGACCGCAACCCGGACCTCGCCGACGTCAGCAGCCTCACCGAACTGGTGGGCAAACTCAAGGGGCCGCGGGTGGTGTGGGTGATGGTTCCGGCGGGTGCCGCGACCCAGTCCACCATCGATGAGCTGGCCGAGCTCCTGGAGCCCGGTGACGTGGTCGTGGACGGCGGGAACTCCCGCTGGACGGACGACGAGAAGCACGCCGGGGAACTGGCGGCGAAGGGCATCGGCTTCGTGGACGCGGGCGTCTCGGGCGGTGTGTGGGGCCTGGAGAACGGCTACGCCCTGATGGTCGGCGGCGACGCCGAACACATCGCCCGGGTCCAGCCCGTCTTCGACGCCCTCAAGCCGGAGGGCGAGGCGGGGTTCGTCCACGCGGGCAAGGTGGGCGCCGGCCACTTCTCCAAGATGGTCCACAACGGCATCGAGTACGCGATGATGCAGGCCTACGCCGAGGGCTGGGAGCTCCTGCAGGCCGTCGACTCCGTCACCGATGTGCGTGAGGTCTTCCGCTCCTGGCAGGAGGGCACCGTCATCCGTTCCTGGCTGCTCGACCTCGCGGTCAACGCCCTGGACGAGGACGAACACCTGGAGAAGCTGCGCGGGTACGCGCAGGACTCCGGCGAGGGCCGCTGGACGGTCGAGGCGGCCATCGACAACGCCGTGCCGCTGCCCGCGATCACCGCCTCGCTCTTCGCACGGTTCGCGTCCCGCCAGGACGACTCACCGCAGATGAAGATGGTCGCGGCCCTGCGCAACCAGTTCGGCGGCCACGCGGTCGAGAAGAAGTAGTCCGGGAAGAAGAAGCATCCACAGGTCCGCTCCGCGGATCCACAGCCCTGGGGGAGGTCGGCGAACGACCATGCACGTCACGCATCTGTCGCTGGCCGACTTCCGCTCGTACGCCCTGGTCGAGGTCCCGCTCGACCCGGGCGTCACCGCGTTCGTGGGGCCCAACGGCCAGGGCAAGACCAACCTTGTCGAGGCGGTCGGCTATCTGGCCACGCTCGGCAGCCACCGCGTCTCGTCCGACGCACCTCTCGTGCGGATGGGCGCCGACCGCGCGATCATCCGGGCCAACGTGAAGCAGGGCGAACGCCAACAGCTCGTCGAGCTGGAGCTGAACCCCGGCAAGGCCAACCGCGCCCGCATCAACAGGTCCTCGCAGGTCAGGCCCCGTGACGTGCTCGGGATCGTACGGACCGTGCTGTTCGCCCCCGAGGACCTCGCGCTGGTCAAGGGCGACCCCGGGGAGCGCCGCCGCTTCCTCGACGAGCTGATCACCGCGCGCTCCCCGCGCATGGCGGGCGTGCGCTCGGACTACGACCGTGTCCTGAGGCAGCGCAACACGCTCCTGAAGTCGGCCGCGCTCGCCCGCCGCCACGGCGGCCGCACGATGGACCTGTCCACACTCGACGTGTGGGACCAGCACCTCGCCCGCGTCGGCGCCGAGCTGCTCGCACAGCGACTCGACCTCGTCGCCACGATCCAGCCGCTGGCCGACAAGGCGTACGAGCAGCTGGCGCCGGGCGGCGGGCCGGTGACCCTCGAGTACAAGCCCTCCTCGCCCGGGATCACCGGTCACGCGCGCGAGGAGCTGTACGAAGAGCTGATGGCGGCCCTGGCGGAGACCCGCAAGCAGGAGATCGAGCGGGGCGTCACGCTCGTGGGCCCCCACAGGGACGAACTGCTGCTCAAACTCGGCCAGCTGCCCGCGAAGGGATACGCGTCCCACGGCGAGTCCTGGTCGTACGCGCTGGCCCTGCGCCTGGCCTCCTACGACCTGCTGCGGGCCGAGGGCAACGAGCCGGTGCTGGTCCTCGACGACGTGTTCGCCGAGCTGGACACCCGCCGCCGCGAGCGCCTCGCCGAGCTGGTCGCACCGGGCGAGCAGGTGCTGGTGACGGCCGCGGTCGACGACGACGTACCGGACGTACTCACGGGGACGCGGTTCGTCGTGTCCGAGGGCGCGGTGGAACGCGTATGAGCGAGAACACACCTGAACCGAAAGACACCCCCGAGCCCT
This sequence comes from Streptomyces aurantiacus, assembly GCF_027107535.1. Classification (NCBI taxonomy): domain Bacteria; kingdom Bacillati; phylum Actinomycetota; class Actinomycetes; order Kitasatosporales; family Streptomycetaceae; genus Streptomyces; species Streptomyces sp. Qhu-G9. The sequence continues at coordinate 5,492 of NZ_CP114283.1, forward strand.
CCGGCGTGGACCTCGCGCGCGTGGCGCTGCGGGCGGCCAAGGAGCAGGCACGCGCGCGTGGGGACGCGGCACGGGAGAAGAAGCAGGCGCGCCGTGGAGGCCTGCGCTCCGGCGCGCACGCCGACGGGCGGGACCCGATGGCGCTCGGCTCCGCCATCAACCGGCTCATCACCGAGCGCGGCTGGGAGACACCGGCCGCGGTCGGCGGGGTCATGGGCCGCTGGCCGCAGATCGTCGGGGACGACCTGGCCAAGCACTGCGTGCCGGAGAAGTACGACGAGGACGAGCGCGTACTGATCGTGCGGTGCGACTCGACCGCCTGGGCGACCAACCTGCGGCTGCTGGCTCCGCAGCTGGTCGCGCGACTGAACGAGGACCTCGGGCACGGCACGGTGAGGCTGATCAAGGTGCTCGGCCCCGGGGGCCCCGCCCACCGCTTCGGCCCCTTGCGCGCCCCCGGCAGCACAGGTCCCGGCGACACCTACGGTTGAGCCAGACCGGACGGTATGCCGTCCGTAGCGGGGGGTTGACACCCCGAAGCGCTGAGTGCCGCTCTGCGCCTCTTTGAGCCCTGGGCCACATATGGGGAGTCGGCGGAGACCGGTTCAGGGCGGCACATGCGGACTCAGGTACCGGCAAACCCCCATCACTGTCGGCGCTACCGGTAGACTGGAAGCTAATACCGCCCCACTTGTGGGACACACCGAGCAACGCTGACAAAGGCTTACCAACGCAACACGCCGCAGCCGCTCCGGCCACCCGCCGGGAGTTCGGCTTGTGCTGTGCCAGAAAGGGCGCTTCGTGGCCGATTCCGGCAACCCCAACGAGAACATCCCGTCCACCGACGCGGGCGCGAAAATCGAGCTTCAGACCTCGAACGGCGAGGTCACAGCCTCGTACGATGCCAGCGCCATCACCGTCCTCGAGGGTCTGGACGCGGTCCGCAAGCGACCCGGCATGTACATCGGCTCGACCGGTGAGCGCGGACTGCACCACCTCGTGTACGAGGTGGTGGACAACTCCGTCGACGAGGCGCTGGCCGGCCACGCGGACACCATCGACGTGACGATCCTCCCCGACGGCGGCGTCCGCGTCGTCGACAACGGCCGCGGCATCCCGGTGGGCATCGTCCCCTCCGAGGGCAAGCCCGCCGTCGAGGTCGTACTGACCGTGCTGCACGCGGGCGGCAAGTTCGGCGGCGGCGGCTACGCGGTCTCCGGCGGTCTGCACGGCGTGGGTGTCTCCGTCGTGAACGCGTTGTCCACCAAGGTGGCCGTGGAGATCAGGACCGAGGGCCGCCGCTGGACGCAGGACTACAAGCTCGGCGTCCCGACGGCCCCGCTGGCCCAGCACGAGACCACGGACGAGACCGGCACGTCGGTCACCTTCTGGGCCGACGGGGACATCTTCGAGACCACTGACTACTCCTTCGAGACGCTCTCGCGGCGCTTCCAGGAGATGGCGTTCCTCAACAAGGGTTTGACAATCAAACTCACTGATGAGCGCGATTCGGCGAAGGCGACGGTGGGCGCCGACGAGGCCGGTGCGGACGAGCCCGTAGAGGTCAGGACCGTCACCTACCACTACGAGGGCGGCATCGTCGACTTCGTGACGTACCTCAACTCCCGCAAGGGCGAGGTCGTCCACCCCACCGTGATCGACATCGAGGCCGAGGACAAGGAGCGCATGCTCTCCCTCGAGGTCGCGATGCAGTGGAACGGCGGTTACAGCGAGGGCGTGTACTCCTTCGCCAACACCATCCACACCCACGAGGGCGGTACGCACGAGGAGGGCTTCCGTGCGGCGCTCACCGGCCTCATCAACCGGTACGCGCGCGACAAGAAGCTGCTCCGCGAGAAGGACGACAACCTCACGGGTGACGACATCCGCGAGGGTCTGACGGCGATCATCTCGATCAAGCTGGGCGAGCCGCAGTTCGAGGGCCAGACCAAGACCAAGCTGGGCAACACCGAGGCGAAGACCTTCGTCCAGAAGGTCGTCCACGAGCACATCAGCGACTGGCTGGACCGCAACCCGAACGAGGCCGCGGACATCATCCGCAAGTCCATCCAGGCGGCCACCGCGCGCGTGGCGGCCCGCAAGGCCCGCGACCTGACGCGCCGCAAGGGTCTCCTGGAGACGGCGTCGCTGCCGGGCAAGCTGAGCGACTGCCAGTCGAACGACCCGATCAAGTGCGAGATCTTCATCGTCGAGGGCGACTCCGCCGGCGGTTCGGCCAAGTCCGGCCGGAACCCGCAGTACCAGGCGATCCTCCCGATCCGCGGCAAGATCCTGAACGTCGAGAAGGCGCGGATCGACAAGATCCTGCAGAACCAGGAGATCCAGGCGCTGATCTCGGCCTTCGGCACCGGGGTCCACGAGGACTTCGACATCGCGAAGCTGCGCTATCACAAGATCATCCTGATGGCGGACGCCGACGTCGACGGCCAGCACATCAACACCCTGCTGCTGACCTTCCTGTTCCGCTTCATGCGGCCGCTGGTCGAGGCCGGGCACGTGTTCCTGTCCCGTCCGCCGCTCTACAAGATCAAGTGGGGCCGCGACGACTTCGAGTACGCGTACTCGGACCGCGAGCGCGACGCCCTGATCGAGCTGGGCCGGCAGAACGGCAAGCGCGTCAGGGAGGACTCGATCCAGCGCTTCAAGGGTCTCGGTGAGATGAACGCCGAGGAGCTGCGCATCACGACCATGGACCAGGAGCACCGCGTCCTCGGCCAGGTCACGCTCGACGACGCCGCCCAGGCCGACGACCTCTTCTCGGTCCTCATGGGCGAGGACGTCGAGGCGCGCCGCGCGTTCATCCAGCGCAACGCCAAGGACGTCCGCTTCCTCGACATCTGAGTCGGTCTCAGCTGACCGCGTCAGAAAGGATCTGCACCAGCAATGACCGACGAGAACACTCCGATCACCCCTGAAGAGGACAGCGCGTTCTCCCTGCGTGTCGAGCCCGTCGGGCTCGAGACCGAGATGCAGCGCTCATACCTCGACTACGCGATGTCCGTCATCGTGTCGCGTGCGCTGCCCGACGTACGGGACGGTCTCAAGCCCGTCCACCGCCGCGTCCTGTACGCCATGTACGACGGCGGCTACCGGCCCGAGAAGGGCTTCTACAAGTGCGCCCGCGTCGTCGGCGACGTCATGGGCAACTACCACCCGCACGGCGACTCCTCGATCTACGACGCGCTGGTGCGACTCGCGCAGCCGTGGTCGATGCGGATGCCGCTGGTGGACTCCAACGGCAACTTCGGTTCTCCGGGCAACGACCCGGCCGCCGCCATGCGGTACACCGAGTGCAAGATGATGCCGCTGTCCATGGAGATGGTCCGGGACATCGACGAGGACACCGTCGACTTCACGGACAACTACGACGGCCGCTCCCAGGAGCCGACCGTCCTGCCGGCCCGCTTCCCGAACCTGCTGATCAACGGCTCGGCGGGCATCGCGGTCGGCATGGCCACCAACATCCCGCCGCACAACCTGCGCGAGGTCGCGTCCGGCGCCCAGTGGTACCTGGAGAACCCCGAGGCCTCGCACGAGGAGCTCCTGGACGCGCTGATCGAGCGCATCAAGGGCCCCGACTTCCCGAGCGGTGCTCTGGTGGTGGGCCGAAAGGGCATCGAGGAGGCGTACCGCACGGGTCGTGGCTCCATCACGATGCGCGCGGTCGTCGCGGTCGAGGAGATCCAGAACCGCCAGTGCCTGGTGGTCACCGAGCTCCCCTACCAGGTCAACCCCGACAACCTCGCGCAGAAGATCGCCGACCTGGTGAAGGACGGCAAGGTCGGCGGCATCGCGGACGTCCGCGACGAGACGTCGTCCCGTACCGGCCAGCGCCTGGTCATCGTCCTGAAGCGGGACGCGGTCGCCAAGGTCGTCCTGAACAACCTCTACAAGCACACCGACCTGCAGACGAACTTCGGCGCCAACATGCTGGCGCTGGTGGACGGCGTGCCGCGCACGCTGTCGCTCGACGCGTTCATCCGCCACTGGGTGAGCCACCAGATCGAGGTCATCGTCCGCCGTACGCGCTTCAGGCTGCGCAAGGCCGAGGAGCGTGCGCACATCCTGCGTGGCCTCCTGAAGGCCCTGGACGCCATCGACGAGGTCATCGCGCTGATCCGGCGCAGTGACACCGTCGACATCGCCCGAGAGGGCCTCATGGGCCTCCTGGAGATCGACGAGATCCAGGCGAACGCCATCCTCGAGATGCAGCTGCGCCGCCTGGCCGCCCTGGAGCGCCAGAAGATCGTCTCCGAGCACGACGAACTCCAGGCGAAGATCCGCCAGTACAACGAGATCCTGGCCTCGCCCGTGCGTCAGCGCGGCATCATCAGCGAGGAACTCGCCGCGATCGTCGAGAAGTTCGGCGACGACCGCCGCTCCAAGCTGGTGCCCTTCGACGGCGACATGTCCATGGAGGACCTGATCGCCGAAGAGGACATCGTCGTCACCATCTCGCGCGGCGGCTACATCAAGCGGACCAAGACCGAGGACTACCGCTCGCAGAAGCGCGGCGGCAAGGGCGTACGCGGCACGAAGCTCAAGGAAGACGACATCGTCGACCACTTCTTCGTGTCGACGACGCACCACTGGCTGCTGTTCTTCACCAACAAGGGCCGCGTCTACCGGGCGAAGGCGTACGAGCTTCCCGACGCCGGGCGTGACGCGCGTGGACAGCACGTCGCCAACCTCCTGGCTTTCCAGCCGGACGAGGCGATCGCCGAGATCCTCGCGATCCGCGACTACGACGCGGTGCCCTACCTGGTGCTCGCCACCAAGGGCGGACTTGTGAAGAAGACGCCCTTGAAGGATTACGATTCACCGCGTTCGGGCGGCGTGATCGCGATCAATCTCCGCGAAACGGAGGACGGTTCCGATGACGAACTGATCGGAGCCGAACTGGTTTCGGCAGAGGACGATCTGCTTCTGATCAGCAAAAAGGCACAATCGATCAGGTTCACGGCGACGGACGACGCACTGCGTCCAATGGGCCGTGCGACCTCGGGCGTCAAGGGCATGAGCTTCCGCGAGGGGGACCAGCTGCTCTCGATGAATGTTGTTCGACCCGGTACGTTCGTGTTCACTGCCACAGACGGTGGGTACGCGAAGCGGACCGCCGTCGACGAGTACCGCGTCCAGGGTCGCGGTGGCCTGGGTATCAAGGCCGCCAAGATCGTCGAGGACCGCGGTTCTCTCGTCGGCGCGCTGGTGGTCGAGGGGACCGATGAGATCCTCGCCATCACGCTGTCCGGCGGTGTGATTCGTACGCGAGTCAACGAGGTCAGGGAGACGGGCCGTGACACCATGGGCGTCCAACTGATCAACCTGGGCAAGCGCGATGCCGTCGTCGGCATCGCACGTAACGCCGAGGCCGGTCGCGAGGCCGAGGAAGTCGACGGGGTGGTCGACGACTCGGACGAGGTCGAGACGGTCGCCGGCACGGACGAGGGCGAGCGGTCCTCGGACGAGTAGCGCGAGGAGTGAGTCATCGTGAGCGGAGCCACGGGCGCCGGTTCGACCGATACGGATACGGACGGCGGCCGTGGCCCCGCCACGGAGGCGACTGACTCCCATGACTCTCATGGATCCCAGGGGGGAACTGTGACGGACACCCGAGGCCCACAGACGCCGCAGTACGCGGCCGGTGCGGCCCCAGCCTCGCCGGCGCCTCCGGGCCCGGGGGCACCTTCGGGCACGGCGGGGCCCCCGGCTCCGGCCTCGCCCCTGCCGGGGGAGCGGCAGCCGCAGCAGGCCGCCCAGCCCTACCACCCGCCGCAGGCGTACCCGGCGCAGGCGGCACCCGCCGCCGGCCCCGCCGTTCGCCTGCCGCGCACCGGGGCCCGTACGACGCCCCGCACCCGCAAGGCGCGTCTGCGGGTGTCCAAGGCCGACCCGTGGTCGGTGATGAAGGTCAGCTTCCTGCTCTCCATCGCGCTCGGCATCTGCACGATCGTCGCGGCCGCGGTGCTGTGGATGGTCATGGACGCCATGGGTGTCTTCTCCACGGTGGGCGGCACGATCTCCGAGGCCACCGGCTCGAACGAGTCCAACGGTTTCGACCTGCAGTCGTTCCTGTCGCTGCCGCGCGTGCTCATCTTCACGTCGATCATCGCTGTCATCGACGTCGTCCTCGCCACCGCGCTCGCCACGCTCGGCGCGTTCATCTACAACCTCTCCGCGGGCTTCGTCGGCGGTGTCGAGCTGACGCTCGCCGAGGACGAGTAAACGTTGTCACCACCGCTTCACGGCGAGAGCGCATCCCTGTCCGGGGTGCGCTCTCGCGCTGTCGGGGCAGGCTGGAGCGGGGCGCGGATACCGATTTTGGGACTGACCCCGTCGTGCGCTAATCTTCAGAGGTCAGCGCGCGGGACATACACCGCAGAGCGCGGCGGGGCTATAGCTCAGTTGGTTAGAGCGCATCCCTGATAAGGATGAGGCCACAGGTTCAAATCCTGTTAGCCCCACCAGCCAGAAGACCCCCAACCGATCGCGGTTGGGGGTCTTTGGCATCCCGGCCGACATCAGCCGACGAGTCGGTATTCCAGTGGCTCGGCGAGCATCGCGGTCGTCAGGCGCCGCGTTTTATGATGATCGGATGCTGACGTTCACCGATGTCATCCTTGACTGTCCCGATCCCTGGAAGCTGGCCGAGTTCTACGCCGAGCTGCTGGGCTGGGAGATCAACACCGACATCAGCCAGGAGGACTGGGTCAACCTGCGCAACGACGGCGTCGAGCTGTCGTTCCAGCGGGTGGAGAACTACCAGCCGCCCACCTGGCCGGGTCAGGAGCATCCGCAGCAGTTCCACCTCGACTTCGAAGTGGACGAGTTCGAGCCCGAAAACCGCCGGGCGACCGAGCTGGGAGCCACCCTCCAGAAGAGCTTCGTCGGCGAGTCCGGCTACGGCTGGCAGGTCTACACGGACCCGGCCGGGCATCCGTTCTGTCTGTGCCGCAACCCTCCCCGGTCCTCCTGACCGCAGACGAAGACCCCCAACCAGTACCGGTTGGGGGTCTTTCCGTGTGTCCGATTGCGTACGCAAGTTCGCCCGGACGTGACGTGTGAAACAGGTAAAGGGGGTCTACGTAGAGGTCGGGTCAGACAGGGGCGGGTCCATGGAGAGAGAGGACGCCGCCTGGCTACGTCTGATCCGGGCATGGCGCGGCGGAATCCGCCTCCTCGTCGGAGGTCTCGTCCGTGTCCGCCGGTGCGCGGTGGCGGCAGCTCGGTGAGGAGCCGTGTGCCTCGGCGCGGATGCGTTGCTTCATGGTGGGGGGCAGGGAGCGGGTGAATGCCCACGCCCAGTGGACCGTCGTCGGGAACATCACGCTCGCGCTGCTCTTGCGCGGGCTCTCCGGCTGCTGTACAGCCGTGGCCGCACCGGCCGTCGTGACGAGTCCGAGCGTCGTGCACAGCGTGATGAACGCGGTGATGACCGCGGTCCACAGCTTCATGACCCGGTTCTTGGCCATGGCCCCTCACTTTCAGGTTGGGCGATTTGCGTACTTTCCTCATGATGTGTATGGAGGCCGCGAAGTGGTGGATCCGCGCCCGTGGCGCGTCGATCTTCAGATCAACACCACTCGGATGGCCCCAAGAAGGCCGAAAGGCAGCAGAAGGAGGTGAAAGTCGGGGTGTGCGGGTACTCGTCGAGCCGTGACGGGAGCCGCGTCGTCCGGTTGTACTGCTGTGCGCCGGGCGGGAGTTGGCTGTTGACGCAGGTCACCGATCGGTATCGGCCGGTGTGTATAGTCGGGCGCCAGAAGGCCCCCAACACCAAGGAAAGACGAGGTCTCGCGGTGAAGAAGCTTCTCCTGGTCGCACTGGCCGCCATCGGCGGGCTCCTCGTGTACCGCCAGATCCAGGCGGATCGCGCCGAGCAGGATCTGTGGACGGAGGCGACCGACTCCGTGCCCACGGGTTCGTGAGCATCGACGACAGTCTCAGTACAGACCCCGGCCGCCTCGCGGTCGGGGTTTTGTGTTGCCCCGGGGCTTCATTCCTGTCAGGAGCGCGCGGAACGTCACAGGAAGCGCTTGTGTCACGGAAGAAGGGGTGGCGCGGCGGTCCGACAGGCAGGATGGTCGAGGCTTCGCGGGCGTTCGAACACAGCGTCGGAACGGCGCCGGCCCGAGGAGCCCGATGGGTGACGGTCCGGGGTGAGGGGGCGCGTGATGGGGCGGCGCACGGGATGGTGGCGCGGCCGTACGGTCCTGGCCGGAGCGGCGGCGCTGCTCTCGGTCGTGGCACCGGCGGACCGGGCGACAGCGGCCGGCACTCCCCCTCCGTACCGCTTCGCCGCCGATGCCGTGCGGGTCGAGGGCGCGGCGACGACTGCTGACGCCGAACGTCTGAAGCCCGGTGCGATCTACCGGAGCACCCTCCGAGACAAGGGCAAGCTGTACTACGGGCTGCGGCTCGACAGGACGTCCAGCGCGTACGTGTCGGCAACCGCCGTCCCCAAGCGGGGCACGAAGGTCGTGTATTCCGACGGCATCAAGGTGTCCCTGCAGGATCCCGACGGTCACAAGTGTTTCTCCGGGGACGCCGGCGCCGCCCGCTTCGGACCCACAGAGAGCCCTCGCCCGCTCACGGCCTGGGCGTCGCGCCGGGCCGGCCCCGGCACCTACTCCTGCAAGAGCGCCGGTACGTACTCGGTGCTCGTCGAGCGCACGAGCCGCGCCGGATCCTCGCCGGACGACTGGGAACTGGAGCTTCAGTACGTGTCGGAGCCCGCGCTCGAGAAGACCGCCCCGACGACCGCCCCCCAGGTGTGGGACTCCGCCTCCCCTGAAGCACTCGACAGCGCGGCCAGGACCCGCGAGGGCGGATCGAGCTTCAGCGAGGCGCGTTCATTGGAACAGGGCGTCTGGAAGGACCGGATCCGGGCCGGACAGACGCTCTTCTACCGCGTTCCCGTCGACTGGGGGCAACAGGTCGGCGCCACCGCCGGACTGGGACCGGCGGACGGCGACGGCTTCCTCGGAAACGCCCTCGTCATGTCGCTCCACAACCCCACGCGCGCGTTGGTGGACGACGCCGACACCGGATACGACGGCACGCGGAAGGAGACCGCTCTGGAACCGCTGCCGCCGGTCGCGTACGAGAACCGGTACGCCGTCGACGACCAGGTGGGCGGGATGCGGTTCGCCGGCTGGTACTACCTCGCCGTTCATCTCGGTGCGGGGATGGCCGACAAGTTCGGCGACGGGCCGTTCGAGCTGACGCTGCGCGTGCGGGTGAGCGGTGCGGCCAAGGCGGCGCCCGTGTACGGCGGCCGCGCCGCGCCGCGTGACGTGTTCGAGGTCACCGCGGGGGACCGGGACGCCGCGGCGAGCGGCAGTGCGGCGACCGGGCAGGACGACGGCCCGGCCGGAAACGCCGCGATGAAGGCGGTGGCCGCGGGCGGGATCGGCGCGGGGTGCGTCCTGGTTCTGGGGCTCGGGATGTGGACGGTGATCGCCCGGCGGCGGGCGGCTGCGGAAACGGCCGAGGGAGTGGCGCCGGGTGGCGGCGTGGCCGCACGGACGTACGGACGTCCGCGGGGCCGGTAGCCCGCCGCCCCAGCGACCCACCGGTCCGGGGCCGGTTCAGATCCGTGCCAGTGCCCAGAAGCCGACCGCGAAGCAGACCAGCGCGAGCAGGAGCACCGGAAGGGCCACCGCCATGGATGGCCCGGGACGTCGTCGTGCCCGCTTGGCGCGATGCCGCGCGACCGGCTGCGACTGAGCGGGAACCCGAATGTCCCGAGCGGTGTATGAAGCAGTAGCGGCGGATTCGTGTGGCTGCGGCTGCGGCTGCGGGTGGAGCTGTGGATGCGGAGGGGGCGAAGGAGCCGGGAGCGACGGGTACGAGGCCTGGGGGGAGGGCACGTGCGTGGGTTCGTACGGCAGCGACTGGGCGTGGCCGGGGTGTGGGTACTCGGGAGCGGCGGGGGGAGTGGAGGGCTGCTCCGGCTGAGCCGGTGTCTGGGTCTGCGGGTGGTGGTGCTCTTGTGGAGTGGGCTGCGACGGGTGCCCTGTTACGCGCGAAGCGGTGCCCCGAGGTGTGCCCTGCGGGTGCAAGCTGCCGGTGTCGGACGGGGGCGGCTGCGGGGGGACGGGAGCGCTGGTCGGCTGGGGCGGTGTGCCGGCGGAGGAGACGTGGGGCGGCACGGATTCCGCGGAGGGCTCCGCGCTCATGCCGGCGTGGGGCTGTGGAGATATGGAGCCCGTGGGAGGAGCGGGCGGGGCGGCGCCCGTGGGGGCGTCCGGCGATACGGCATCCGGCTGGGGCCCAGCGGTGTCCGGGTGCGCGCCGGAGGACACGTCGCCGGTCGGGTGCTCGGAAAAGGGGTGGCCCCCTGGGGAGACGGCTCCCGTGTGGGTCCCGGACGACGAGGCGCCGACTGCCGGTGGCTCCGGCCATGCTGTGCCCGTTCGATCTTCTGGAGGGACGGCGCCTGCCCGCGAGGACGGTGGCGGGGCACTGGGGCCGGGTTGCTGAGGCACGGTGTCGTGCCCCTGGGACCGGGTCCGGCCGGAGGAAGGCGAGGCCGTGAGAGGGCCCTCGGGGCCGAACCCGGCGGGAAGCGGGCCGAGTTGGTCGAAGATCTCGATCAGTTCGTCGTCGGGCCCGGGCTCCGGCAAGAGCTCCCTGGCCGAGGCGAGCGCCTTGCGCGCTCCTGTGGCGGTGCGGAACCGAGCCTGCGGATCCGGTTCGAGCAGAGACGCCACGACCTGCCACAGGGGCTCGGGAACGCCCTTCGGGGCGCCCGGTGTGCCGTGGGCCTCGAAGTGTTCGACCAGTGCCTTGGCGTCGGGTTTGGCACCCTCCAGGAGATAGAGGGCCACCAGACCCACGGCGAAGAGATCGGCGGGGAAGTCCGGGTCGGCGCCGAGCATCTGCTCAGGCGCGAAGTATCCGGGCGTTCCCACCACGTAGTTGGTCTCGGTGAGCCGTGGCTCACCGAGACGCATGGAGATGCCGAAGTCGGACAGTCGCAGTCGCGGACGGCCCGTGCCGGTCGCCTCCAGCAGAATGTTGGCGGGCTTGATGTCGCGGTGGACGATCCCCTCCGCGTGCACCGCGGCGAGCCCCGCCAACAGCTGGTCGAGCAGTGTGCAGACGAAGGCCGGTGGCAGGGGGCCGTAGTCCCCGATCAGGTGCACCAGCGAGCCGCCGCCGACGAGGTCCATGGTGAACAGGACCTTGTCGTCGTCGGCGGCCCAGCTGGCCGGAGCGAGCACATGCGGGTGGTCGATCCGCACCGCCTGCTCGCGCACGAACCGCAGCAGCGAGTGGGCGTCGCTCTGCTGGAGGACCTTGGCGGCCACGTACCGGCGCCGCCGGTGGTCCCAGGCGCGCCAGACGGCACCGACTCCCCCGCGTCCGATCGGGTCGACCAGTTCGTACCGGCCGGCGAAGACCTCACCCATGGTCGTGCGTCGCTCCCCCTTCGGCGGTCGGTGCGGCGGCCTCTTCGAGGTGCCCGACTGCCTGGATCCCGGCTGTCTGACGACCGACAGGCGTCCGGAGCCGGGCTGTTCGGCGGCCGGGCGGTGTGTCAGCTCTGGTGGGACTGGTAGTGGGCGACGGCGTCCGAAGTGCGGCCGGCCCCGTACACCCGGAGGAACTCTGCCAGTTCCGGGTGGGTCGGGGCGAGAGTGTCCGCCGCGTCGATGATGTCCCCCGCCGCGGCCACCGAGCGCAGCAATGACTGAATCTCGCGCACCACGCGCTTCACCGTGGGCGCCCCGCCCGAACTGGTCGTCGACTGCGTGGTGTTGCTGAGCACCGAGCCCCCCTGAGACTTCTTGATCTCGTCCATGCGCTCAGTGGCCTCGGCGGCGCTCACACTACCGTCGGCGACCTGTCCCGCAAGGTCCTGCAGCAGCTGCACGCGCTGGACCACCGCGGGATTGCCGATCTTGGCCCGCTGGCCGCTCATCAGCTGGGACAGCATGGGTGCGGACAGGCCGAGCACCCCCGCCAAACGCGCCTGGTTGAGACCCAGGTCATCTATGAGCCTACGGAAGAGCGCCCCCAGCGGCTCCCCGTACCAGTTCCGCTGCAGCTCCCGGGCTCTAGCGGTCGCTTCCTGCTGTGCGGCGTCCATGCGCGTCTCCCCATCGCTTCCCCAAATACCGTGGTTCGCTGTAGCGAACCACGCCGAGCATCTTACGGAGAGTGGTCGTACACGGGGACCCCCAATATTTTGCGGGATACCCGGGGTGACCCGGTACTCTGGTCTGCGGTGCAGGTCCGGAAGGAGATCCTTCCGGCGTATGCATCGCTTTCGGGGCCTTAGCTCAGTTGGTAGAGCGCTGTCTTTGCATGGCAGATGTCAGGGGTTCGACTCCCCTAGGCTCCACGGAAAAACCCCCTCCGACCTGCTTTTGCGCAGGTCGGAGGGGGTTTTCTTATGGGTTGGAGGGTGTGGCCCGTCAGAGGGGCGGCCGTCGTGGAGAACTCCGGGGGACCGCCCCGGCTCGGGGGCCGGAGTGTCGGACTGCAGGGCGGCGGAAGATTTCTTGATCTCGAGTGCTTTCGGGATGCGTCATCGGGTGCCGGATTGATCAACAGGGCTGAGGCGGACGGGATTTGAGCGCTTGTCGTGGGGTGACGCGCTCTCGCCACTCTCCGATGAACCGCCTTGCGGGGTGCTGGTGCGCCACGACCGGCGTGTGTGGTGATGCGCATCACAGATACCCCGTTGCGATATTTGCGATTGTTTTCGCAAATGCATGTCGGATCCTGGGCCGTACGGGCACCATGCGGGTGGTTGCGGTGGCGTGAGGATCGCGCGCAGGAGTCGTGAAGGCTTCCGTGAGCTGCTGTGAACGGAAATGCGTGATCGGGGCACTGCATTCCGTTAAGGGGGTCTCTGTCGATGTGGCGCGCCCGGCTCGTTGCAAACGTCATCACGGGAGAGTGGCGTGAACAGTGCGCTCACGGGGTCCGCGGGGCGGGATGCGGGCAGGACGCGAGCGGCAGAGATGCAGTGCGGGGCGGGGTGGTCCTGAGTCAGGACGTTCTCCGGCAGCTTCATGTGCGACCGTCGCCCCCGCGGTCATGGGTGATGCCGGTTCTGAGGAGTTGGCGCCGTGTCAGGCGGGCGCCACCGAGGGCCGGTTGGTGAGGAACTCGGCGCCGCCTACGCAGTAGTCGGGCGACCGGCGCCCACATCGGATGGGCGTTGTCGGCCCGCCGGTGCCGGCTTGCGGGAGGCGGCGCCGCCCGAGTGGGGCAGTGTCCGTTCCGTATGAAGCGGTGTCTGTTTCACGTGAAACATGACTGTGGGGCAGAAGGGGTGAGCCTCCTGCCCCACAGCTGTGCAGCATGTCCATTGTCAGCGCCTTGCGTGCCGTGCATGTCCTACGCGCAGTGCGACAAGTGCCGGCCGGGTCAGCCGCGGTCCTTGTGGTCCGCCGCTGCCTCCGCCTCGGCCTGCTTGGCCTGGACCTCCGGGTCCAGGTCTTCCTGACCGGTGCCGTCGACCGACGTCAGACGTCCGGTCTCCGGGACCTCGGTGGCGGCAGGCGGTTCGACCAGCCAGTCGGGGTTGGCCTGCTTGTCCCACCACTTCCAGGCGGCGAAGGTGCCGCCGGCCAGGATGCCCAGGACGGCAAGGCCCTTCGCGAGGCGGCCGGCCCTGGCCCGCCGCTCGTGCTTGCGGACCAGTTTCTCGATCTCCTTGGCCGTCACCTGGCCGCGCAGTGCTGCCAGAGCCGCCGTGCTGCGGGAGGTGGCCTGGTCACGGACCGGCCCGGCCGCAGCCCTGGCCTGTTCGATCCTGGGCCGGGAGTAGTCCGCTGCCTGTCGGGCAGCCTTGCGGGTACGAACGGCGGCCTCGTGTGCGGCCTGGTCGACCTTGGGCGGCACATGGGTGAGTGCCTGCTCAAGGCGAGGTGCGAGATGTGCGTCGTACTGAGTGCGTGCCTGTTCGGCGGCTTGGAGAGCGGCGGACGACACCTTGGGCGCGAGCTTGACGCGTGCTTCATGCGCGTAGTGGGTGGCTCGGTCCTTTGTCGTGTCGGCGTAGGGCGCCACCACTTCCGCGGCGTGCCGCACGCTGTCCTTCGCCGACTCGGCCGCCGCGCGCACGCTGTCCTTGCGGGTCACGGGATCCTCCTCCTCGGTGGCGTACATGGGGGCTTGGGGCCGTCCCCCAGAAAGTCACAGTTCACCTTTCCACCCTTATGCGGATCATGCCTGCCGGAGCACTTCGGGGCATGCGAGGGCGGGCATCCGGGTCATGAATGCTGACTTCGGGAGCACTTGGTGCAATAACCGATCAATACGGTGCAACAGGAGCTTGCGACGACAATGCCACGGATCCCCGAACCGCGCGCCTGTTTGGTGCGAAGCGGCTGAAGTGTTCCGAACGGCGGTGACGGAGGACTGGCGGTGCGGTCCGTGCGAGGATCGGGGAGTCACAAAGGACAACGGAAGGCAGATCGTGGCCGAGCAGCTCTACGCCACCCTGAAGACCAACCACGGCGACATCGAAGTGCGGCTCCTGCCGAACCACGCGCCCAAGACGGTCCGCAACTTCGTCGAGCTTGCCAAGGGCGAGCGTGAGTGGACCAACCCGGCCACGGGTGCGAAGTCCACGGACAAGCTGTACGACGGCACGGTCTTCCACCGGGTGATCAGCGGCTTCATGATCCAGGGCGGTGACCCTCTGGGCAACGGCACCGGCGGTCCCGGCTACGAGTTCGAGGACGAGTTCCACCCGGACCTCGCCTTCGACAAGCCGTATCTGCTGGCCATGGCGAACGCCGGCCCGGGTACCAACGGCTCGCAGTTCTTCATCACCGTCTCCCCGACGGCCTGGCTGACCCGTAAGCACACCATCTTCGGTGAGGTCACCGAAGGTGCCAGCCAGAAGGTCGTGGACGCCATCGCCTCGGCGCAGACCAACCCGCGCACGGACCGTCCCGTCAAGGAAGTGGTCATCGAGTCGGTCGTCGTGGAGACCCGCTGACCGATACCCGTCGGTGAGCCCGGCCCCGGCCCCGTGCCGGAGGGCTCGCGAAGGGAACCAAACGCCCCGCCCATCCGTAAGGATGAGCGGGGCGGTGCGTTGCGTACCAAGTGCGTACAAAGGATGAGGGGACCCCATGGATCAGGCGCCAGGCAGCCCGCAGGAACCGCAGGGTGCCCCGAGCCTGCCCACCTGCTACCGGCACCCGGACCGGGAGACCGGCATCCGCTGCACCCGCTGCGAGCGCCCCATCTGTCCCGAGTGCATGATCAGTGCTTCGGTCGGCTTCCACTGCCCCGAGTGCGTGCGGGACGGGTCCGGCACGGGACACGCGCCGAGTGCCTCCCAGCCCCGCACCCTCGCGGGCGGCACGATCACCGCGGACCCCCGGTTGATCACCAAGATCCTTCTCGGGATCAACCTCGCCGTCTTCATGGTGCAGCTCTCCGTGGGCGACCGCTTCACCGACAGTTTCGACCTGATCGGCAGGGCGTTCGTGCCGCTGCTCGGCAGTGTCGAGGGTGTCGCCGAGGGCCAGTGGTACCGGATGGTCACGGCGATGTTCCTGCACGGAAGCTATATGCACATCGCTTTCAACATGCTCAGCCTGTGGTGGATCGGTGGGCCCCTGGAAGCGGCGCTCGGCCGTGCCCGCTATCTCGCCCTGTACGGGGTCTCCGGCCTCGCGGGCAGCGCACTCACCTATCTGATCGCCGAGCCGAACCAGCCCTCGCTCGGAGCCTCCGGCGCGATCTTCGGTCTCTTCGGGGCGACGGCCATCCTGATGCGGCGGCTCAAGTACGACATGCGCCCGGTCATCGCGCTGTTGGTGATCAACCTGATCTTCACCTTCGGGTGGAGCAACATCGCCTGGGAAGCCCACATCGGCGGCCTCGTCGGCGGTGTCCTCATCGGCTACGCGATGGTGCACGCGCCCCGGGAACGGCGGGCGCTCGTTCAGTACGGCGCCTGCGCGCTGGTCCTGCTCGCGGTCGTGATCATGACCCTTGTCAGGACGGGTCAGCTCACCTGAGCGAGCCGTTCGGTGTCCTGCGAGCCGGCGTGCCCGCGTCACCGGGGACCGGTCCGTTCAGCCCGCCCGCGTCGAGGCCCGGCGGGATCGCCTGTGGCGTCACAGGAAAGTCACACCGAGGCCGCGGAGAGTCAACGGAAGTCCACGTTGTCCACAGACGGTGGCGGATCTTGTGCATGCTGTTGGGGAACAAGTGTGCCCCCTGCCTCTGACCTGGGTTTCCCCAGGCAGGACAGGGGGCGAACACGCTTCCGGATCCCGGTAGGTCAGTCACACCGGCGTCAACACCCGATGGGTTATCCACAGATCTTCTGACCTTTTCCCCACTGTGGAAACCGCTGTGGATAACTCAGCGGACACCTTGGGCCAGGGATTGCCGACGAGGGCTCGCACCGCACTCGTGCAAGCCCTCGACGCCCTGAGCGGGCGCTACTTCCACTGAGTGGAAACGCCGAATCCCGCGGCGATGAAGCCGAAGCCGACCACGATGTTCCAGTTGCCCAGCGAATCGATCGGCAGGGACCCGTCCGTCACGTAGAACACGACGATCCAGGCGAGGCCGATGAGGAACATGGCCAGCATGACCGGGGCGACCCAGGCATTGCTGTTCAGCTTGATGTTGGTCGCCTGCTTCGCCGGGGGCGGCGTGTAGTCGGCCTTCTTGCGGATACGTGACTTCGGCACGAGGGTCTCTCCTGTCGATGCGCTGCGTGGCCGCGCAGGGAACGTGGGCTGACTCCGGGCAGCGTACAAGGGGACTCTTAGCGCTCCCCCGGGCGTCCGTTAGCGTAGTGCTTCCGCGGCGCCGAAGGAGATAAGGGTACGTTGAGCAATTCTGCCGACTCTCCCCAGTCGGGTTCCAGCCCGGACCGTATCCGGCGATTCAAGCCGGTACGGGTGCTGACCGCGGCCGTCTTCGCCCTGGCCGGACTGATCTTCTTCACCAGCTTCGACACCGCCAAGGGCACCAACATCCGCACGGACGCCTCGCTGCTGAAGCTCTCCGATCTCATCCACGAGCGCAGTCACAAGAACGGGCAGCTCGACGAGAGCAACGGATCACTGCGCGACGACGTCGAGGCCCTCGCCGAGCGGGACAACGGCAGCACCGCGGCGGAGGAGGCCAAGCTCGCCGCCCTGGAGAAGAACGCGGGCACCCAGAAGCTCAGGGGCAGGGCCCTCACGGTCACCCTCAACGACGCGCCTCCGAACGCGACGGCCAAGCTGCCCGGCTACCCCGAGCCGCAGCCCGACTATCTGGTCATTCACCAGCAGGACCTGCAAGCCGTGGTCAACGCCCTGTGGCAGGGCGGAGCCAAGGGCATCAAGGTCATGGACCAGCGGCTGATCTCCACCAGTGCCGTCCGCTGTGTCGGCAACACGCTGATCCTCCAGGGCCGCGTGTACTCGCCCCCGTACAAGATCCAGGCGGTCGGTGACCCGGAGAAGCTGCAGAAGGCCCTCTCGGCCTCGCCCGCCATCCAGAACTACATGGTGTACGTCAACGTCTACGGGCTCGGCTGGAAGGTCGAGGAGAACGGGACGGCGACTCTTCCCGGCTACTCGGGCACGGTGGACCTGCACTACGCGAAGCCCGTGGAGTAGCGGAGCGGAACCTGCCATGGTCCGACGGGGCCGGCCACGTCCGTGGAGCGGAAGCCCCAAAGGCCTGTGGAGCGCGAGCCCATGGGGTAGAAGGCTGTGAAGTAGTGGAGCAGCTGCCGCTGGGGGGCCTTGTGCCGGTGCGAGTGGTCGTCAGGACGTTCAGCGAGCTGTGCATCACGGTGGGCACCGTGATCGTGCTCTTCGTGGTCTACGTGCTGTTCTGGACGGGTGTGAAGGCCGACACCGCGATGGACGACCAGATCGCGCAGCTCCAGGACCAGTGGGCGAGGAGCGCCGTGGCCTCCGGGCCCCGGGAAGCGACGGCGACGGAGAACCCTCAGGCGGCTCCCGGGAAACCCGCCGCGTACAAGGACGGCAAGCCCTTCGCCGTCATGTACATTCCGCGGCTCGGTTTCACGTGGAACAAGCCCGTCCTCGAAGGCACGAGAACGAACACCCTCAAGAAGGGCCTGGGCCACTACGCGAGCACCGCGCGTCTCGGCGAGCAGGGCAACTTCGCCGTCGCCGGCCATCGCCGTACGTACGGGGACCCGTTCAAGGACTTCCCCCGGCTGCGTCCGGGAGACGCGGTGGTGCTGACCGACGGCACGACGTGGTTCACCTACCGCATCGACACCAAGCCCTACAAGACGCTGCCTCGTGACACGGCGGTCATCGACCCCGTGCCGAAGAAGTCCGGGTACACGCGAGCGGGCCGATATCTGACGCTGACCACGTGCGAACCGGAATGGGGACACAGCCACCGGCTGATCGTCTGGGCGCACCTTGATGCGACCCAGCCTGTGGAGGCTGGGAAACCGGAGGCTCTCCGCCGTTAGTCTGGTTGGGTACGGCGTGAGTCTGGTGCCGTGGTGCGACGGAAGGGACGGCATGTACGGCTTTATCTGGCGGCATCTGCCGGGGAACACGTGGATCAAGGCGCTGCTTTCCATCGTGCTGGCCCTCGCGACGGTCTACGTGCTCTTCCAGTACGTCTTCCCGTGGGCGGAACCGCTGTTGCCCTTCAACGACGTGACGGTGGACAACCAGTGAGCGCACGGATTCTCGTCGTCGACAACTACGACAGCTTCGTCTACAACCTGGTCCAGTACCTCTACCAGCTCGGCGCCGAGTGCGAGGTGCTGCGCAACGACGAGGTGGCGATGACACACGCGCAGGACGGGTTCGACGGTGTCCTGCTGTCGCCCGGCCCGGGCACTCCCGAGGAGGCCGGGGTCTGCGTGGACATGGTGCGGCACTGCGCGGCGACCGGAGTTCCCGTCTTCGGGGTCTGCCTCGGGATGCAGTCGATGCAGGTGGCCTACGGCGGGGTGGTCGACCGGGCGCCCGAGCTGCTCCACGGCAAGACGTCCCTCGTCGAGCACGAGGGCACGGGCGTGTTCGCCGGGCTGCCGTCCCCCTTCACCGCCACCCGCTACCACTCGCTGGCCGCAGAACCGAAGACCGTGCCGGCCGACCTCCAGGTCACGGCCCGCACGCACGACGGGATCATCATGGGGCTCCGGCACCGTGAACTCCCGGTCGAGGGAGTGCAGTTCCACCCCGAATCCGTGCTGACCGAGCACGGGCACCGCATGCTGGCCAACTGGCTGGTCGAGTGCGGCGACCAGGGAGCCGTCGCCAGGTCGGTGGGGCTCGCCCCGGTGGTGGGCAGGGCCACGGCGTGACCGCCCTGCGCCCCGAGCGCGACAGTGCCGCCCCGTACGGCGAGGACGCCGGGTACGGGGGCGCTGCGGCGTTCGAGGCGACGGGCGCCTTCGAGGGAGCGACCGCCTTCGAAGCGAACCCTGATGCCGGGCCGACCGGTGACGGCCGGACGGGTGGCGCGATGCGGGCCGCCGTCGACGGGCTCGCCGACCCGCTCAGCGACCCCCTCCCGGGCCGACGCCGGCACGCGGCACCGGAGCAGGAGTGGTACGACCCGCAGGCGTACACGCGGGACTGGAGCGTCGGGCAGAGCACCTCGTCGCCCGCGGAGCCGGTGCGCCGCGCGCACGCGGAGCCGGCGCACGGCTATTCCGAACCGCTGCCGCCGTACACCGCTCCCCAGTCGCCCCACGTGCAATCACAGGCTTCGTACGGGCAGCCGCAGCCGTCCTACCCGGACGCCCGGTCGTCGTCGTACGCCGGACCGCAGCCGCCCTACGCGGAACGGCAGACGTCGTTCGCAGAGCCACCGATGTCGTTCACGGAACCGCAGCCGCCGTTCACCGCGTCGCCGCGGCCGTACCAGGAGCCGCGGACGGGCCTTGGGGAGCCCGGGGCGGGTGCTGGGTACCAGGAGGCCCGAACGCCGTACGCAGGGGCGCCAGGGCCGTCAGGAGCCCCGCAGGCGCCGTACGACGCCGCCTACGCCCCGACGGCACCCTTCCCTGGCCCTTCCCGGCGCTCCCAGGCCTCTTCGCCCTCCTCGCCGCTGTACGGCACGACGCCCGCCCCCGACGAGACGGTGGCGCTGCCCGTCGTCGGGGCCGAGTCCATATCCGGCTTCCCGACGCCCTCCGCGCCCGCTGCGGCCCCCGTACGGCCCGCGGACGCGGAGGCTCTCTCAGGCGGCCGTGCGGCCCGGCGCAAGGCCGCCAGGCGTCACGGGAAGCACGGCGGGGCCGGCGGGGCAGGTGGAGTCGGCGAGACCCACGAGGAACAGGCGGACACCGGTGCGCCCCTCTCGCGCGTGGCCGCGCGCCGCGCGGCCAAGGCGCGGAAGCCGGGCGCGGCGGTGATGGCCAGCCGGGCGATCGGCGAGGTGTTCATCACCACCGGTGTACTGATGCTGCTGTTCGTGACCTACCAGCTGTGGTGGACGAACATCAGGGCCAACGCGCAGGCGGGCAGCGAGGCGAGCAGCCTCCAGAACGACTGGGCCAACGGCAAGCGGAACCCGGGCACCTTCGAGCCCGGGCAGGGATTCGCCCTTCTGCGCATCCCGAAGCTGGACGTGGTCGTGCCGATCGCCGAAGGCATCGACAAGAAGCGTGTCCTGGACCGCGGCATGGTCGGCCACTATGCCGAGAAGGGCCTGCAGACCGCGATGCCGGACGCCAAGACGGGCAACTTCGGGCTCGCGGGGCACCGCAACACGCACGGCGAACCGTTCCGGTACGTCAACCGGCTCAAGCCGGGCGACGCGATCGTCGTCGAGACGCAGGACAAGTACTTCGTCTACAAGATGGCGTCCATCCTGCCGGTGACCGCGCCGAGCAACACGGCCGTCCTGGACGCGATCCCCAAGGGATCGACCTTCAAGTCGGCGGGCCGCTACATCACCCTCACCACCTGCACCCCGGAATTCACCAGCAAGTACCGGATGATCGTCTGGGGCACCATGGTCGAGGAACGGCCGCGCAGCGAGGGGAAACCGGACGCACTCGTCGGCTGAGCACGCGTGGGAGTTCCTGGAAGCGCATGACGGGCTTTCCAGGACCGCATCCCACGATTCATGGACATCAGAACTTCTGAGACACCAGACGGGGAAAACGCAGTGGCAGCGACGACCGACCACGAAGAGCACACGGACGCGTCGGCGTCCTCGCCCGCGCCGCGGCGGCGGCGTGGCGGCGGCCGGATCGCGGCGGCCGTCAGCGTCTTCGGCGAGCTCCTGATCACCGCGGGTCTGATCCTCGGGCTGTTCGTCGCCTACTCGCTGTGGTGGACGAACGTGATCGCGGACCGTGAGGCCGACAAGCAGGGCGACAAGGTGCGCGACCACTGGGCCGAGGACCGCGGCCCGGTCGGCCTGGACACCAAGGACGGCATCGGCTTCCTGCACGTCCCGGCGATGGGCAGCGGCGAGGTGCTGGTCAAGAAGGGCACCTCCGCGAAGCTGCTCAACAACGGCATCGCCGGCTACTACACGGACCCCGTCAAGTCCGCCCTTCCGCAGGACAAGAAGGGGAACTTCTCGCTGGCCGCCCACCGCGACGGCCACGGCGCGAAGTTCCACAACATCGACCGGCTCAAGAAGGGCGACGCGATCGTCTTCGAGACCAAGGACGACTGGTACGTCTACAAGGTCTACGCGACCCTTCCGGAGACGTCGAAGTTCAACGTCAAGGTTCTCGCGCCCGTCCCCAAGGAGTCGGGGAAGAAGAAGGCGGGCCGCTACATCACGCTGACGACCTGCACGCCGGTCTACACGTCCCGCTACCGGTACGTGGTCTGGGGCGAGCTGGACCGGGTGGAGAAGGTGAACGACGAGCGGACGCCGCCGGCGGAGCTGCGCTGAACTTACTGGTCCTCTTCCGGAGGGCCAGTCACCTAGCATGGCGGAAGCCCCGAAGCCGCGACTTTCTCTTGCGACTTCGGGGCTTCCGCGCGTGGCAGGTGTCTATCCCAGGACGTCCAGCGACGTACCTGAAGCCCATGCCTCGAGTAGTGCGCGAGGTACGGCGGTGATGCCGCCGTCGCCCGCGATATTCAGAGCGTCGCGCGTGAACGGACATGTGGCGACGTAGAGCGCCACGTCCGCGTTGTGCAGGACCTTGGCCGCGCCGAGGAACTTCTGGATGTCGGGACTGGCGACGGAGACATAGGGTGCGAATCTCTTACACTGCACGACGAGATGCCGCCCGTCGGCGGTACGGCCGGTGATGTCCACGCCCCGGTCTCCGCGGCCGCCTCGTACGACGACTGCGGTACAGCCGTCGAGGCGCAGCAGTTCGGCGACGCGCTCCTCGAACTCAGCCCCGCTCAGGGCGTCGAGGGACGCCATGACACCGGCGAGAGGCCGGTCTCCGTGTGGGCTTGCCAGCCGCTGCAGTCGTGCATTGTGCTGGCGGAGCCGCCGCTCGATGCGCTGGACGCCGGTGCGCAGGGCGATCAGCTCCTGACGCTGCTCGCTGGATGTCTCGATCAGGGAGTTGAACATCGGGACGACGGTTCGGCCGAGGATGTGGGTGATGCGCTGGTCGATTCGGTCGTCGAGGGAGAAGGCATCTCTGTCGACAGGGGTATCCACAGGCCGTGTGCGCGCCTGGTACTCCATGTCGAGGAGATATGTGCGTACCTGACGGGCGATTTCGCTGTCGCGGAGGAGCATGGCGACGTTGAGGACGGCACGGCGGGAGAGGAGCGCAAGGGATGCTGTGCGTGACTGATTCCCACTGAGCTCCTTGAAGGAGCTCAGTTCTGGACCTGTCAAAACCCGGTAGCCGTTGGCTTCCAGTTCTGCTCGGTGGTCGACCACCAGAGAACGGATGGCTTTGATGCCAACCTGGAAGTATGCGGCCGCCATCGCCGTAGTCACATGCATGCCGTCCGGCAGCAGTGACAGTGCCTTGACTTTGTCGAGCACTTCCGTGCGCGACAGCGCGCTGTCGCGCAGGGTCTTGGATTCCAGCAGAGCCGTTTCGTTGATCACGCTCTACCCCTTCCGCTGGTGCAGTGGCCTCTGGGCCAGCGGAAGGCTCTGACTTCCCACCCGTCAGCTCAACGGGTAGGGGCGGTATGAAGGTGTGGTCGGTTCTCGCACGGAGGGTCGAGGCGGGTTTCCGGAAGCCCTGCCCGGCCAAACACGACGGAGCTCTCGTCACCCCTCTGCCCAGGGGTGACGAGAGCTCCGTCGTAGCGCGTAGTACGAGGCGTCAGCCCTCGGTGCGTGGCGCCGTACCGGTGTTGCCTCCGAAGAGGCCGCCGCCGTTGCCGTTGCCGCCGTTGTTCTGCTGTCCGGCGTCGATCGTGCCGAGGTTGACCCTGTCGCCGGCCTTCACCTGCTGGCCCTCCTGCGGGTTGCTGGCGAGCACGATGGCGTTGTCGTCCTGCGAGCCCTGGATGTTGCCGAGCTGCAGCTGGTTCTGTGCCAGAACCTGCTTGGCCTGGGCGAGAGTCATCTGGGTCACCTTCGGCATGGCGAACTTCTCGTCCTCTTCTTCTTCTTCCTTCGCCTTGCCGATCTGGATGGTGACCGTGTCGCCGGGCTCGGCCTGCGAGTTGACCGCGGGCACCGTCGCGATGACCTTGCCGACCTGGTTCTGGTCGTCGGTCTCCACGTCTGTGCAGGTGCCCGTCAGATCGTTCTGCTGCATCTGGGCCTTGGCCTGGTCACAGGACTGGCCGGTGACGTCCGGAACAGTGACCTGCTTCTTCTCCTTGGCGATGGTGAGGGTGATCGTGGAACCCTTCTCCACCTCCTTGCCCGAGATGGGGTCCGTCTTCAGGACGGAGCCCACGGGCTCTTCGGACTCCTTGGACTTCGTCTCGACCTTGAACTCGTAGTTGTCACCCTCGAGCTCGGACGTGGCTTCGTCCACGTCCTCCCCGATCACGTTCGGAACCGCCACCTTCGGCGCCCCCGTCGACACCGTCAGCGTGATCGTGTCGCCCTTGTTGACGTCGGTCTTCGCCGCGGGGTTCTGGTCGCAGACGCTGCCCTTGGGCGTGTTCTCGCACGCCTTCCGGTTGATGGTGAGCTCCAGCTCGCGGTTTTTCGCCCTCTGCTTGGCGTCGGTCTCTGTCGTGTTCACGAAGTTCGGCGCGGGGAAGGAATCGTCACCCGCGCCCCCGTCCCCGCTGAACGCCCACTTGCCGATGAGGATCGCGCCGACCAGCACGAGCACACCGGCGACGACCAGCAGGATCGTCGACGTGTTGCTCTTCTGCTGCTGCTGACGGCGCCGGCCGGCCCGGTCGTCGAAGCCGAAGCCGCCGTCGTCCGGATTCACCGGAGGCATCATCGCGGTGTGCTGGCCGTCCGACGAGCGCAGGGCCGTCGTCGGCTGGTCGTCCGGGTAGCCGCCGTAACCGACCGAGCCCATGGCCGCCGTGGCCGCGACGGGCTGGCCGTCGAGGCAGGCCTCGATGTCCACGCGCATCTCGTCGGCGGACTGGTAGCGGTAGTCCGGGTCCTTGGTGAGCGCCTTCAGGACGATGGCGTCCATCTCGGGCGTGATCTCGGGGTCGAAGACGCTCGGCGGCTGCGGCTCCTCGCGTACGTGCTGGTACGCGACCGCGACCGGGGAGTCCCCGATGAACGGCGGGCGGACCGTGAGGAGCTCGTACAGCAGACAGCCCGCCGAGTACAGGTCGGAGCGGGCATCGACCTGCTCGCCCTTCGCCTGCTCGGGAGAGAGGTACTGCGCCGTCCCTATGACCGCCGAGGTCTGCGTCATCGTCATGCCGGAGTCGCCCATCGCGCGGGCGATACCGAAGTCCATGACCTTGACCTGGCCGTTGCGCGTCAGCATGACGTTGGCCGGCTTGATGTCGCGGTGGACGATACCGGCACGGTGCGAGTACTCCAGGGCCTGGAGGATGCCGATGGTCATCTCCAGGGTGCGCTCGGGCAGCAGCTTGCGCCCGGAGTGCAGCAGCTCGCGCAGCGTGGACCCGTCGACGTACTCCATCACGATGTACGGGATGGAGATGCCCTCGATGTAGTCCTCACCCGTGTCGTACACGGCGACGATCGCGGGATGGTTGAGCGAGGCGGCCGACTGGGCCTCCCGGCGGAACCGGGCCTGGAACGACGGATCGCGCGCGAGGTCGGCCCGCAGCGTCTTCACCGCCACCGTGCGGCCGAGCCGGGTGTCATGGGCGAGATGTACCTCCGCCATGCCACCACGGCCGAGCACGTGGCCCAGCTCGTACCGGCCGCCGAGGCGACGCGGCTCTTCCATAGCTACCTACCAGCCTTTTCCGACGGTCCGGACCACACCACGTGTGGTCCGGCGGTGTGCTGTCCGGGCATACCGTACCCGGCTCGCCTTGACTGACCTGGCCACAACCGTCACCCGATACAGGACCGGTATCGCAACGTGCACCGATGCGAAGGGGACGTGAGCGGGGTCACTTCTTGCTGTCGATGACTGCCTTCATCACGTCCCTTGCGATCGGAGCGGCCAGACCGCCGCCGGAGATGTCGTCACGGTTGGCGCTCTCGTCCTCGACGACCACGGCGACGGCGACCGGAGAGCTGCCGTCGTCGAGCTTCGCGTACGAGATGAACCAGGCGTACGGGTTCTCGCTGTTGTCGACACCACGCTGGGCGGTACCGGTCTTGCCACCGACGGTGACGCCGTCCTCGTTGATCTGGCCCTTGGTGCCGGTGCCCTCCTTGACGACCGTCTCCATCATCGACTGAAGGATCTGGGCGTTCTTCTCGGACAGCGGCTCGCTCATCTGCTCCGGATCGGTCTGCGCGATGACGTCGAGGTTCGGCGCCTGGAGCTTGTCGACCATGTACGGCTTCATGAGCTTGCCGTCGTTGGCGATGGCCGCGGACACCATGGCCATCTGCAGCGGAGTCGTGGCGGTCTCGAACTGGCCGATCGAGCTGAGCGCGGTCTGCGGCCGGTCCATCTTCTCGGGGAAGACGGAGGCGCTGGAACGGATCGGCACGAACTGCTCGGAGTTGAAGCCGAACTTCTTGGCCTCCTCCAGCATGTCCTCCTTGCCGACGTCGACGCCCAGCTTGCCGAAGACGGTGTTGCAGGACACCCGCAGCGCCTCGCGCAGCGTCGCGTTCTTGCAGGGGATGTTCCCCTCGTTCTTCAGCTCGGTGGTGGTGTCCGGCAGGGTGTACGGCAGCGGCGAGTCGGTCTTCTCGTCGGCGTCGTCGTAGACGCCGTTCTCCAGCGCCGCGGCGGCGGTGACCACCTTGAAGGTGGATCCGGGCGGGTAGATCTCGCGCAGCGCCCGGTTGAGCATCGGGTTGTCGGGGTTGTTCTTCTTCTGGAGCTTCTCCCAGGCACTGCCGTCGACCTTGGTGGAGTTCCCGGCGAACGACGACGGGTCGTACGAGGGGGTGGAGGCCAGTGCCAGGATCGCCCCGGTCTCCGGGTCGATCGCGGCGACGGCACCCTTGCCCTGCTTCAACAGACCCTTGTACGCGGCCTTCTGCGCGGCGGCGTTGAGCGTGGTGACGACATTGCCGCCCTCCTGCTTCTCGCCGGTGATCATGTCGAGGGTGCGGCGGAAGAAGAGCCGGTCGTCGTTGCCGGTGAGGATGCCGTCCTCGATGCTCTCCAGCTGCGTGGCACCGAAGGCCTGCGAGGCGTAGCCCGTGACGGGGGCCCACATCGCGCCGTCCTTGTAGGTGCGCTTGTACTCGAAGTCGTTGAAGTCGTCGCCACTCGTCTTGGTGGACCCGGTGATCGGGTTGCCGTCGACGATGATGTCGCCGCGCGGGGTGGCGTAGCGGGCGATGGCGACGCGGCGGTTCTTGGGGTCCTTCTTCAGCGTGTCCGCCTGGACGTACTGGATCCAGTTGTCGCGGATGAGCAGGGCGAGGACGAGGAGGCCGCAGAAGATCGCGATCCGGCGCAGGGGCTTGTTCACGGTCGGACCACCTGGGTCATCTCGGCGTCGGGGTTGGGTGCGGGGGCCGGCGCGGGGCGCCGGGCGGTGTCGCTGATCCGG
The DNA here is from genome assembly GCF_027107535.1 of Streptomyces aurantiacus. NCBI lineage: Bacteria > Bacillati > Actinomycetota > Actinomycetes > Kitasatosporales > Streptomycetaceae > Streptomyces > Streptomyces sp. Qhu-G9. Next base: position 32,494 of record NZ_CP114283.1, read on the forward strand.
ATCAGGATGCCGATGAGCGCCCAGTTGGCGATGACGGAGGAACCTCCGTACGCCAGGAACGGCATCGTCATACCGGTCAGCGGGATCAGGCCCATGACGCCGCCGGCGACGACGAAGACCTGGAGGGCGAAGGCGCCGGACAGACCGATCGCGAGCAGCTTGCCGAACGGGTCGCGGGCGGCGAGGGCGGTGCGTACGCCGCGCTCCACGATCAGGCCGTACATCAGCAGGATCGCCATGACGCCGGCCAGGCCCAGCTCCTCGCCGAAGGTGGCGAGGATGAAGTCGGAGTTGGCGGCGAAGCCGATGAGGTCGGAGTTGCCCTGGCCCAGTCCGGTGCCGAGGGTGCCGCCGGAGCCGAAGGCCCACAGGGCCTGCATGGACTGCTCGGTGTGACCGGCCACGCCCTCCTGGCTGAGGGTGTACTCGCGCATGGGGTCGAGCCAGGCCTGGACACGCTGCTGGACGTGCGTCTCGAAGGAGGCGACGCCGACGGCGCCGACCGCGGACATCAGCAGACCGAAGACGATCCAGCTGGTCCGTTCGGTGGCGACGTACAGCATGATCACGAACATGCCGAAGAAGAGCAGCGACGTACCGAGGTCGGTCTCGAAGACCAGGATCAGGATCGAGATGACCCAGACGACGATGATCGGGCCGAGGTCGCGTCCGCGTGGCAGGTAGATGCCCATGAAACGGCGGCTGGCGAGGGCCAGTGCGTCGCGTTTCACCATGAGGTAGCCCGCGAAGAAGACCGCGAGGACGATCTTCGCGAACTCACCGGGCTGGATGGTGCCGAGGCCGGGGATCTTGATCCAGATCCTCGCGCCGAAGACGTTCTGGCCGAGTCCCGGGACCAGCGGCAGGAGCAGCAGGACGAGCGCGCCCACCATGGAGATGTACGTGTAGCGCTGCAGGACGCGGTGGTCCTTGAGGAAGACCAGTACGGCGACGAAGAGGGCCACACCCAGCGCGGAGTAGAGCAGCTGCCGAGGGGCCGCCTCGACGAACGTACTGCGCGCCTGCAGTCGCTGCGACTGGTCCAGGCGCCAGATGACGACCAGTCCGATGCCGTTGAGCAGCGTCGCCAGAGGCAGCAGCAGCGGGTCCGCGTACGGCGCGAACTTCCGTACGACGAGGTGGCCGACGCCCGCGAGCAGGCCGAGACCGAGGCCGTAGCTCAGCAGTCCCGGAGGCACCGAGCCATTGATGGCCAGACCGACGTTGGCATAGGCGAACACCGGGATGACCACGGCGAACACCAGCAGCGCGAGCTCGGTGTTACGTCTGCTCGGCGTGCCGATCGAGCCGATCGTGGACGTCTGGTGCGTCGACGGGTTGGTAGAACTGCTCATGGCGTGACAGGGCCCCTCACGGCTGCTTACTGCTTACCGCACAGCGAGACCAGCTTCTGCTCTTCGTCGGAGAGGCTGGGGCCGGGTGTGGGAGTGGGTGCGGTCGTGGACTTGGAAGGGTCGGGTGACGGCGACTGCTGCCCCGAGGAGGGTGCCGTCGGCGTCGGTGTGGCCTTGGACGCGGCGGAGGTACGTGTGGTTCCCGTGACACCGCCGGCCTCGCCCTCGCCGGTCTTCGCGTTCTGCTCGCTCTCGGCCTTGCGGCGTTCGGAGTTTTTCTTACAGGCGGACGCCTGGGTGGCCAGTTCCTCGATCTTCGACCGGGCGTCGCTCAGCCCGCCCTCCGCGATCGTGGCCTTGACCTGCTTCTGCTGGTACGGCGGCAGGTACTTGAGTTCGATCTCGGGGTGGTCCTTCTCCACCTTCGAGAGCGAGACCCAGGCAAGGTCCTGGCTGATGCCCTGGTAGAGCGCGACGTGCTCGTCGTTGGCGCCGACGTAGTACTGCGTCTGGGTCCAGCGGTATCCGCCGTACAGACCGCCGCCGATGACGCCGAGCGCGAGCACGATGTAGAGAGATCTCTTCAGCCACTTCCGCCCGGAGCTCGGCTTGACGAAGTCGTCGTCGGAGTAGCCGCCGAACCCCGCCGTGGATACGTAACCGGTGGTGTCGCCGCTGCCGGGCGGGCCGAACTCACCGCCGCCACCCTGTCCGGGCACCTGCCGGCCGAGGCTGGAGGCGCGGCCGGCGGGCGTCTGCATGGCGCCGTTGTCGTGCAGCTGGTGCTGGTTCTCGGCGACCGCGCCCACGACGACCGGGGTGTCGGAGAGCTGCGCGGCGAGGGTGTCCCCGCCGTCGATGTCGAGGACGTCGGCCACGATGACGGTGATGTTGTCGGGGCCGCCGCCGCGCAGCGCGAGCTCGATGAGCTGCTGCACGGTCTCCTGGGGGCCCTGATAGCTGGCGAGGGTGTCCTCCATCGTCTGGTGGGAGACGACCCCCGACAGCCCGTCGGAGCAGATCAGGTACCGGTCGCCGGCGCGGACCTCACGGATGGAGAGATCGGGCTCGACGTGGTCGCCGCTTCCCAGCGCGCGCATGAGGAGGGACCGCTGCGGGTGGGTGGTCGCCTCCTCCTCGGTGATGCGTCCCTCGTCGACGAGGCGCTGGACCCACGTGTGGTCCTGCGTGATCTGCGTCAGCACGCCGTCCCGCAGGAGGTAGGCGCGGGAGTCACCGACGTGCACGAGGCCGAGCCGCTGACCGGTCCACAGGAGCGCGGTGAGGGTCGTCCCCATGCCCTCGAGCTGGGGGTCCTCCTCGACCATCATCCTGAGCTGGTCGTTGGCGCGCTGAACGGCCGTGCCGAGCGAGGTGAGGATGTCGGAGCCGGGCACGTCGTCGTCGAGCGCGACGATGGTGGAGATCACCTCGGAGGAGGCGACCTCACCGGCGGCCTGGCCGCCCATCCCGTCGGCGATCGCGAGCAGGCGGGGACCGGCGTAACCGGAGTCCTCGTTGCCCTCGCGGATCATGCCTTTGTGCGATCCGGCGGCGAAGCGCAGTGACAGACTCATGCGCACCTCGCCCGTCGGCTCCGGGTACATCCGCACGGTGCCCACCCTCCGGTCGGGAGCGTGCCGGGGTCCGTCGTGTGGACCGCCGCTGCTCGCTCGCTCCGCTCGCGCTCATTCATGACGTGGTACTACTTCCGCAGCTCGATGACGGTCTTGCCGATGCGGATCGGCGCGCCCAGCGGAACCGGCAGAGGAGTCGTCAGTCGGGTCCGGTCGAGATACGTGCCGTTGGTGGACCCGAGATCCTCGACGATCCACTGGCCGTCACGGTCCGGGTAGATCCTGGCATGCCTGCTGGAGGCGTAGTCGTCGTCCAGCACGATGGTGCTGTCGTGTGCGCGGCCCAGCGTGATGGTCTGCCCCTGCAGGGCGACCGTCGTGCCCGTGAGGGTGCCCTCGGAGACGACCAGCTTGGTGGGAGCGCCACGGCGCTGGCGGCCGCCGCCGCTGGGCGCCGCCTGCTGGCGCTGCGGTGGTGGCGCGGTTTGGCGCGCGGTCTGCTGCGGCCTCTGGGCTTCCCGTCGCGACCCGCGCTGTGTGACGCGCGTTCCGAACAGGTCGCTGCGGATGACCTGCACGGCCACGATCACGAACAGCCACAGTACGGCCAGGAAACCCAGCCGCATGACCGTGAGGGTCAGCTCTGACATTGCCCCCGCTTCACCCTTCGGCTTGCCGGTAAATGATGGTGGTGCTGCCCACGACGATCCGCGAGCCGTCGCGGAGCGTAGCGCGGGTGGTGTGCTGCCCGTCCACCACGATGCCGTTGGTGGACCCGAGATCCTGGACGGTCGAGGGCGTTCCGGTCCGGATCTCACAGTGCCGACGTGAGACGCCGGGGTCGTCGATCCGCACGTCGGCTTCGGTGCTGCGGCCCAGCACGAGCGTCGGGCGGGAGATCTGATGGCGGGTGCCGTTGACCTCGATCCAGTGCCGCGTGCGGCCACCCGGCTGCGGGGCCGCGGCGGGCCGCTGGCCCGCGGGTGCTGCGGCCGGACGGCCGCCGGGCGGCGGCGCGGCAGGCATGGGAGGAGCGGCCGCGGGCGGATAGCCGTAGCCACCGGCCTGGCCGCGGGCGGCCGCCGGGGGCGGGCCCGCGGGGGCGCGCTCGGGAGCGGCCTGCTGGTTCGCGGAGGAGGCGAGCGTACGACTGCGTACCCGGTACAGGCCGGTGTCGAGGTCGTCCGCCTTCTCCAGGTGGACCTTGATGGTGCCCATGAAGGTGTAGCGCTGCTGCTTGGCGTAGTCGCGCACCATGCCGGCCAGCTCGTCGCCGAGCTGGCCCGAGTAGGGGCTGAGACGCTCGAAGTCCGGCGTGCTCAGCTCCACGATGAAGTCGTTGGGGACCACGGTCCGGTCGCGGTTCCAGATGGTGGCGTTGTTGTCGCACTCGCGCTGAAGCGCTCCCGCGATCTCCACGGGCTGGACCTCGGACTTGAACACCTTGGCGAAGGTGCCGTTGACCAGACCTTCGAGACGTTGCTCGAACTTCTTCAGGACTCCCATGGGGCACCTCCTCCGTCGTCGTTGCCCTGGTACTGCTTACTGATCGTATCCACGCGCCGGGAAATCGGCTGGTTCCCCCTGTCGGACCGGTCGACAGAAGTCGACGTCCACTGAAGTCCCCTCCCGAAGTTCCCGCCCGAGCTCCTCTTCGAACTCTCCCGCGGTACTCCGTATGGGAAGGATCGTAGAGGCGGCCTCACCACAGTGTCCCGCACCCGACTGTGGGTCCCGGCCCTCTCCAGGGCAGATGGCCGGGACCGGTACGAGGTTGATACGTGAACCGGTTCCGGTTGGTACGTGGAGGGTGGGAGCGGTGGGATCCGGGGCGCCACAGGAGGTGCTCCCGCAGGTGATGGTGGGGTGACACGGGGGCCGGTTGCCTTGCCGCTGCCCTCCCGCTGCCCGCGGAAACGGATGTGAATCCACCCCATCCAGCGTGCTAATCTTCTGGATGTCGGAAGGCGCTCACCCCCCTTGTGAGAGACGGACGACACACCCAATGCGCGGGTGGCGGAATAGGCAGACGCGCTGGATTCAGGTTCCAGTGCCCGAAAGGGCGTGGGGGTTCAACTCCCCCCTCGCGCACCAGCAGAAGACGGGTCTCCGTCAGGACGAAAGTTCTGACGGGGGCCCGTTTCTCGTTGTGGGACGGGGTTGGGTTGCGGTCGTCCGTTCACAGAGCTGGGCCCGTGACGGTGAGGTATCTCACGGTCGGGTCCTGCCTTTTCGGTACGGAGGGCGTCGCTGGTCCTGTGTTCGTGACTCGGAGCAGCACCTGGGATGCTGCCGGTCCGGAGTACGTGAGGGGAGTGGGGCTTCGTGAAGGTGATCCTCTTCGGGGCGACCGGGATGGTCGGCCGCGGGGTTCTGCGGGAGTGCCTTCGGGACGCGGCGGTCGAGAGCGTGCTGGTGGTCGGCCGTACGGCGCTGGGGGTCTCGCATCCGAAGCTGCGGGAGGTCGTTCGGCCCGATCTCATGGACCTCGGCGGGCTGGAGGAGCGACTCTCCGGGTACGACGCCTGCTTCTTCTGCCTCGGTGTCTCGTCGGCAGGCATGAAGGAGGCCGCGTACCGCACCGTCACGTACGACCTCACGCTCGCGGTGGCGCGCCCCCTGGCCTCGTGGAATCCGGGGCTGACCTTCTGTTACGTGTCCGGGCAGGGGACCGACAGCTCCGCGCGCGGGCGGGTCATGTGGGCGCGGGTCAAGGGGGAGACGGAGAACGCGCTGCTCGCGCTGGACGGTGTGGAGGCGTACATGTTCCGGCCGGGGCTCGTCCAGCCGCTCGACGGGATCACGTCCAAGACGCGGGTGTACCGCGTCTTCTACGCGTTGACCGGGAGGCTGCTGCCCGTCCTGCGGAGGCTGGCGCCCCGCTGGATCACCACGACGGAACACATGGGCCTGGCGATGATCGCGGTGGCCCGGGACGGGGCGGAGGACCGGGTGCTGGAGCCCGAGGGGATCAACAGGCTCGCGGGGGCGTGAGGCGGATTCCGCCCGTCTGCGGGGCCCGGCGAGGTGTCCGGATCCCCGGGGCGGGCGGTACGGCCGGGGCGCGCGCCCTACTCACTGTGGTGGCGGTCCGTGGATCCGGTCGTCACCGCGGGCAGGTGGCGCACTTCCGCGTCGGGCGGTTCTGTCGGCCTGTGAGCCGATCTGCTCGGTGCGTGTCCTCCCCCTGGCGGCCGGGAGGGGATCCGGGTCCGGCTGCCGCTTCTGAGCTGTGTGTTTTCCACAGCCGCGGAGTTGTCCACAGGGGCTCACGCGAATCGGCGCCCGGCGGTACCGTCGTCACGAGTTGATGTTCGTGTGCGGGGGAGGCGATTCGGGTGAGCGAGACCGGCGGTGCGGTGACCGGGACGATGAGGATTCCGAAGGTGGACGGGTTCGCGGGATGGCCCGCGGAGGACTTGTCCAAGAAGGAGGGCAAGGACCTTCGGGCACGCGTCCCGCGCAGCGTGCACGCGTCGTTCGACGCGGACGGCGACCGCCCGGACGCGTTGACGGCGGTGAAGGAGTCCAGCCGCGGCCGCCTCGCCGAGCTCACCCCGATAAGGGTGGGCAGGATGGCGGCCACGCCCTTCGCCTTTTTGCGCGGTTCGGCCGGCCTGATGGCGTACGACCTGGCGCGTACGCCGGTGACGGGCATCGGCGCGCAGATCTGCGGCGACGCCCACGCGGCCAACTTCGGCCTGTACGGGGACGCGCGGGGCGGCCTCGTCATGGACCTGAACGACTTCGACGAAACGGTGCACGGGCCCTGGGAGTGGGACCTCAAGCGTCTCGCGACCTCGCTGGTGCTCGCCGCACGTGAGGCGGGAGCGGACGAGGACACGTGCCGCAAGGCCGCCCACTTCGCGGCCGGCTCCTACCGGCGCACGATGCGGCTGCTCGCCAAGCTCCCGGCCCTGGACGCGTGGAACGCCATCGCGGACGAGGAGCTGGTCTCGCACGCCGACGCACACGACCTGCTCGGCACGCTGGAGCGGGTCTCGGAGAAGGCGCGGGGCAACACCAGCGGGCGGTTCGCGGCGAAGTCCACCGAGGAGGTGGAGGGCGGCGGGCGCCGGTTCGTCGACGCCTCTCCCGTGCTGCGTCGCGTCCCGGACGCCGAGGCCGCCGCGGTCGCGCTGTCGCTGGAGGAGTACCTGGGCACGCTCTCCGAGGACCGCCGCCCTCTCCTCGCGAGGTACGCGGTGCACGATGTCGCCTTCCGCGTGGTCGGCACGGGCAGCGTGGGCACGCGTTCGTACGTGGTGCTGCTGCTGGACCACCGCGAAGAGCCGCTCGTCCTCCAGGTGAAGGAGGCCCGTACGTCCGTCCTGGTGCCGCATCTGGAGACGGTCGGCTTCGCGGTGCCGGAGGTGGCGCACGAGGGCCGCCGGGTCGTCATCGGCCAGAAGCGCATGCAGGTCGTCAGTGACAACCTCCTCGGCTGGACCTCCGTCGAGGGGCGCCCGTTCCAGGTGAGGCAGTTCCGCAACCGCAAGGGCAGCGTCGATCCCGCGGCGCTGGCAGCGGACCAGGTGGACGACTACGCGCGGATGACGGGGGCGCTGCTGGCGCGGGCACACGCCCACAGTGCCGATCCGCGGCTGGTCGCGGGCTACTGCGGCAAGAGCGAGGAGCTGGACGAGGCGGTCGCCTCCTTCTCGATGGCGTACGCGGACCGCACCGAGGCCGACCACGCGGAGCTGGTGGCAGCCGTGCGCGCGGGGCGGATCGCGGGCGAGCTGGGGGTCTGAACGGCAACGGGCGGGCTCGTGCATCGGCGTCGGGAGCCTCCGCGGCGGTGAGCCTGTACGCCGGGGGCCCTGCGTGCCGGCGAGCCGGTATCCGCCGTGGAGGTGGCGGGCAGAGCCTGAGGGCTGGGACCTGGGCGGCGGGGATTTTCAACGGTGGCCAGGCGGGGGTGAGGAACCGGCGGCAGGGGCGAAAGCCCTTGTCCGAGGGAGCTCCGGGTGGCCGGTGGGGCCGTGGCCTAGGCTGGTCGGGTGACGACCCCGGAAGCTGATCAGTCCCCGTCCGAGCCGCCGTCCGAGCCCTCTGCGGAGCCGGTCGCCGGTGAGCCGAGCGCTGGGGAGGCGGTCGCCGAGGAGGCGCACGTCGAAGCGGAGGCCGAGGCATCCGTCAGGACCGGCGCCGAATCGAGCGCCTCCGCGTCGACGGGCGCGGGCAGGAGCCACGAACCAGCCGAGGGCGGACCAGCGGAGGACGAGCCCGTAAGCGGTGCCGGGGGCGATGAGGCGGAGCGGCCCGAGGCGCGCCTGGAGCGGGCCGTGCGTGCGGCCGAGCAGGCGCTGATCGAGTTCGAGATCGCCGTGGAGACGTTCCGGGTCGAGGTGGAGAACTTCTCCCGGCTGCACCACCAGCGGCTCGGGCCGATGTACTCGCGGCTCGACGAGCTGGAGGCACAGATCGCCGAAGCGCGTGCCGCGAGCACCGGCGACCCGGAGGACGTGCGCAAGGCGCAGGAGGCCCGGGCCCGGGTCATGCCGATGCCGGGGATCGAGGAGCTGTTCCACGACTGGCTCGACTCGGACGGGCTGTCCGCGGAAGCCTCGGCGATGCTCACCGAGCAGCCCGTGCGTCCACCGCAGCGGGTGCGGCCGAGCGACGAGGCCCGCAAGCTCTACCGGGAGCTCGTCCGCAAGGCGCACCCCGACCTGGCGCAGGACGACACGGAGCGCGCGCGGCGCGACGAGTTCATCGCTCGTGTCAACGCCGCCTACGGCCGTGGGGACGAGGCCCTGCTCCGGGAGCTGTCCGAGGAGTGGGCGGCCGGTCCTGTGCCCGAGGAGTGGCGGCCGAGTCGCAGCGAGGAGCTCTACGTCCGTCTGGAGTGGCTCGCCCAGCGCAAGGAACTGCTGGCGCTCGTCGCCCGCGACCTGGAGGAGAGCGCGATCGGCGCGATGCTCAAGATCGCGCCGGACGACCCCGACCGGCTGTTGGAGGAGATCGCCGAGCAACTGCTCACACAGGTCGGCGAGCGGGAGGCGGAGCTGGCGGGGCTGCTCGGCAGCGGTGCCTGAGAAGGGTTCGCCGGGGGCGTGGCCGGCGCCGGGCGCGTGGCCGGCTTCGGCAGCGGCGGCACAAGGCGGGGGCGGACGGCAAGCCGCAGGCGTCTGAGTGGTCGGCCGCGGTCGGTCGTGGCCGGCTTCCGGATGCGTCCCTGCTTCCGGAACGCGGTGGTGGCCGGGGCCCCTGGCGGGTGGGATTGCCGGGCGGATCCGCGGCTCTGTGGAACGGGCCGGTCGGGTAGCGTCGGGGACATGAGTTTCGGAGCTGGTGTGCCCACGGTCGAGGTCGGGGATCTCGCGGACGGAGACTTCCTGCTGGACGTCCGGGAGGACGACGAGTGGCAGGCGGGTCACGCCCAGGGGGCACTGCACATCCCCATCAGTGAATTCGTTGCGCGGTACGGCGAGTTGACCGAAGCGGCGCCGCAGGACGGCAGGGTCAACGTGATCTGCCGCTCGGGTGGCCGGTCGGCGCAGGTCGCGATGTACCTCAGCCAGCAGGGCGTCGACGCGGTGAACGTCGACGGCGGCATGCAGGTCTGGGCGGCCACGGGCCGCCCCGTGGTGAACGCGGAGGGGCAGCCGGGGTTCGTGCTGTAGCGAACTCCGGGCGGCGGGCGGCCTTCGGTCACCCCAGCGTGTGCGCCGCCAGAAGGTCCCCCAGGGCCTCCTCGTGTGCTGCCGCCGGGCCGAGCGAGAGTTCCAGCTGCTTGGCCCAGGCGTGGTACCGGTGCAGTGGGTAGTCGGTGTCCGCGCCGAATCCCCCGTGCAGATGCTGTGCGGTCTGCACGACACGGCGTACGCCCTCGGAGGCCCAGATCTTGGCGACGGCCACGTCACCGGACGCGGGCAGGGGCCCGCCCGCCCCCGTGCTGATCCGCCACGCGGCCTGCCAGAGGGTGGCCTCCATCGCGCGCAGATCGATGTAGCGGTCGGCCGCCTGCACGGCCACCGCCTGGAACGTGGCGACCGGGAACCCGAACTGCTCCCGCTTGCTGGTGTATTCGCTCGTCATCCTGAGTACGCCCTCACCCAGGCCGAGCGCCAGCGCGCACGTCCCGGTGGCGAGGAGGTCCCGCAGCCGTTCCCAGGCGCCATCGGCTTCGATGACGTCTCGGACGGGGACGCGTACGGAATCCAGGCGGAGTTCGCCGAGTCGCTCTCCCGACGTCGAGATCTGTTCGGCGAACGTCGCGCCCTCGTGGACGCGGGGTACGAGGGCGAGCACCGAGCGGCCCGAGCCGCTGCTCAGGGCGGGGACGAGGACGAAGTCGGCGTTCTGCGCCCAGGGCACCGCCGTCTGCAGTCCGTCCAGGACCCAGGTATTGCCCTCCTGCCGTGCGGTCACGGCGAGTTCGGCGCTGTCATGGCCGGTGCGCCCGTTCGCGGCGACCGTCAGGACCAGCTCGCCCCGGCCGGTCCGCGCGAGGAGATCGGCTTTCAACTCCTCGCCGCCGTACGCCTGTACGACGACGGCGGCCGCCGTGTTCTCCAGCAGCGGCACCCGGGCGAGCACCCTCGCCGACTCCCGCAGCACCAGGCACAGCGCGATGGCGTCCAGACCGGCGCCGCCGTGGCGGGGGTCGAGCAGCAGGCTCAGCAGGTCCGCGTCGGCGAGCCGGGCCCACAGGACGCGGTCGAAGTCGTCCGCGACGGCTCCAGCGGTGAGCGCGGGACTGGGCACGCCGTCCGGCGCGACCCCCGCGAGGACCGCCTTCGCCGCCTCCACGGCCGCCTGCTGTTCCTCGGTGAAGGTGAAGTCCACGGTCCCGTCCTCCCGGCTGATCCGATTGATCGGTTCGATCGCTTGATCCGTTGAGTCGACCTGGCGGAACGTCAAGATAGAACAGGTTCTAGAAGAAGGGAACGGGGATGGGCCGGTCGTCGTCCCTTTACGGCAAGGAGCGCGAGAGAAGGCGCCGACCGATCGTTCGGTACGTTCGATTCGGGGGCAGAGCGGAGCCGTAAGGTGTCCACCGCTGTGGACGGCCGGTGGCCGCTGTGCCCCCTGGGGCTGTGCCGGACGGGTGGGTCTGAGTACCGTTCCGGTGCGGCCGTCGCGGGACGGGCGACGACAGTCGGGCAGACATGGGGAAACGGGTGGGGATGGACGCGTACGACGAGGGCTCGAACGCCCGGCCCGTGCCGCGCGAGCCCGCGGCCACCGCCCCCGGCACCCCTCCGCCGGACGGCCGGGCGGCCCCGGGGGACGGTTCCGCCGGGGTCCCGCATCAGCTCGGTGACCCGGTGCACGAGCCGACTGCGCATGATCACGGGGTGCACGAGCCGGCTGCGTACGGCCACGCGGCGCACGATTCGGTGGTGCTCGATTCAGTGGTGCGCGACCCGGTGGTGCACGACTCGTTGGCTTACGGCCAAGGGCCGCCCGCCCCTGTCTCCCGCCCGGCCGGATCGCCTCCCTCCGCGGACGCCCCTCCCTCCGGTGGCATCGCCGCTCTCTCCCTTCCCTTCCAGATCGCCGCCGCGCTCGCGCTCGCGTTCGTCGCGGTGGTCGCCTGTGTGCACATCGGCATGGTGTTCCTGCATGTGGCGCCGTCGAACACGGTCACCAAGCAGCACGGGCAGGCGATAGACGAATGGGTCTACCCGGAGTTCGAGCAGAACTGGAAGCTCTTCGCGCCCAATCCGCTGCAGCAGAACATCGCGGTCCAGGTCCGTGCCGACGTACGGGCCGTGGACGGCTCCATCAGGACCACCCGCTGGTACGACCTCTCCGCGCTGGACGGCCGGGCCATCGACGGCAATCTGCTGCCCAGCCACACCCAGCAGAACGAACTGCGCCGGGCCTGGGACTTCTTCGTGGCCACGCACGACACCGCGAACCGCCCGAACGGCCTGCGCGGCGACCTCTCCGAGCGCTATCTGCGCCGGATCGTGGTCCTGCGCCTGGACCGCGAGGAGGCGGGCGGCCGAGGGGCGGTCATCCAGCAGGTCCAGGTCCGCTCGCGTACGGCCAACGTGCCGCCGCCGGAGTGGAGCCGCGAGCAGGTGTCCGACAAGCCCGTCCTGCGGCAGCTGCCCTGGTGGCCGGTGTCGAAGACCGACCGGGCGGCCGGGACGCGGCCCGCGGACTCCACGGAGACGGCGGGGAACGCGCGATGAGCAACCACGACAGCACTCCACCGGGTACGCCGGACGAGACCGATCCGCCGAGCCCGCCGGAGAACACCACGCCTGCGAGCAGACCCGCAGGCTCGCCGGCCGTCTCCGTCCCACCGGGCCCGCCGGACGCCTCCGTCCCACCGGGCCCGCCGGACGCCTCCGCCCCGGCGGGCACCCCCGGACAGGGTCCCTCCATGGGTGCTCCTGGACGACTCCCCGTGACCGCTCCCTCGGGCACCCCCGGCCGCGCCCCGCTCGGCGCCCCCGCCGACACCCCTGTCGGCGCCCCGGCAGGCACCCACGACCCCCACCGGATGCGCAGCCTCGGACGGGAGCGGCTGGCCGGGCGGATCAGTCGTTTCGATCGCAAGCACCGGCTCGACCGGACGTTGGCGCAGGTCGTCTCCCGTCTCACCGGCCGGGCGCTCGGGCCGTACCAGACCGCGGTGATCAGGATCGGCTTCGCCGCGACCTGGCTGCTCTTCCTGCTCCGGGAGTTCCCGCACCGGCAGGAGATGTACGGGCCCGACGGCCCCTGGAGCTGGGACCTCGCCCAGCAGCTCACCGCGAGCAACCACGCCTTCACGGCCCTGATGTGGTCCGGCAGTCAGGTCTGGTTCGAGATCGTCTTCCTGCTCGCCGTGCTGTCGAGCGCCCTGTTGCTGCTCGGCTGGCGCACCCGCACCATGTCCGTGCTCTTCCTGGTCGGCGTGCTCTCCCTCCAGAACCGCAGCATCTTCATGGGGGACGGCGGCGACAACGTCATCCACCTGATGGCGATCTATCTGGTGTTCACGCGCTGCGGCCAGGTGTGGTCACTGGACGCGCGGCGCGAGCGCCGGGCGGCGGGGGCACGCGCGCGCGAAGGACGATTCCCCCCGGACCGGGTCGGTCCCGCCCTGTGGGCCGTGCTCGGTCTCCTCCTGGCGGCCGCCACGCTCGCCGGGAAGATCGACAGCGGTCTGTTCGGCGGCTGGCGGACGGTCTACTGGGGTCTGTGGGCCGCCCAGGCCCTGTGGTGGCTGGCGGGCCGGTACACCCGCAGGAGCGTCCAGCCGCGCGTCTTCCTCGACGTCGTCGCCAACCTCGTCCACAACGCCGCGCTCTTCGTGATCATGGCCGAGGCGTGTCTGATCTACGCGACCGCCGGCTGGTACAAGATCCAGGGATCGCGCTGGCAGGACGGCACGGCCGTCTACTACCCGCTGCACCTGGACTACTTCTCCCCCTGGCCGGCCCTGTCCGACCTCCTGTCCGCACACGGCACGCTGGTCATGCTCGTCACGTACGGGACGGTGGCCGTGCAGGTCGCCTTCCCGTTCACACTGTTCAACCGGCGGGTGAAGAACGTCCTGCTCGCGGCCATGATGACCGAGCACGCCGTGATCGCCGTCGTGCTGGGCCTGCCGTTCTTCTCGCTCGCGATGATCGCCGCCGACGCGGTCTTCCTGCCGACGTCCTTCCTGCGCCGGCTGGGCGGCTGGGCGGCACGCGCGCGTGGAGGGCTGTCGTCCCGCCTCGGCCGTGCGCTTCCGCGCCCGCGCAAGGAGCGCAGGAAGCGGGAGGAGGACGAGGAACAAGCCCCGCGCTCCCCGGAGCCGGCCGAGCACCCGCACGTAGGCTTCACGGCATGAGGGACCCCCGCGACCCCGAGCCCGTCGCCGCCTGGCACCGGCTCGCCGACACCGCCGTACTACTGGACGGCTTCCACACCCTCAAGCACGCGGTGCGTTTCCGGGCCGACGTCCCGGTGGCGGTCACCACCGACCGGCAGGCCGCGCTCGCTCTCGCCGACGAGCTGGCTCCGGACGTACGGGACACGCTGGACGCCCTCCTGACGGAGGTGCCGGAGGCCACGTACCGGGAGCTCGTCCCGCGCCCGCACCCCACCGCGGTGGCCGCCCTGGCGGTACGTCCCTCGCGCGAGGCCAACCTGCGGGCGCTGGCCCGCACCCCGCGCACCGCGCCCGTGGTCGTCCTCGACCAGCCGCGCAACCTCGGGAACGCCGGAGCGGTGATCCGCCTCGCGGCCGGCTTCGGCGCGACCGGGGTCGTCACCACCGGCACGCTCGATCCGTGGCATCCCACGGTCGTGCGCGGCGGAGCGGGCCTGCACTTCGCCACGGCCGTAGAGCGCCTGGCCGTGGAAGAGCTGCCGACCGGACCGGTGTTCGCACTGGACCCGGAGGGCGCGGACATCCGGGAGCTGAAGCTCCCGGACGACGCCGTCCTCGCCTTCGGTTCGGAGCGCAGTGGCCTGTCCGGCGAACTGCGTGCGCGCACCGACCACCTGGTGTCCCTGCCGATGAAGCCCCAGGTGTCCAGCTACAACCTCGCCACCAGCGTGGCGATGACCCTCTTCCACTGGAGTGCCTCGTAGGCGCACTCCACTGCCACTGGCAGTGCCACGGCCACGGCGCGGGTCGTCCGTGGCCGTACGCGCGGTTCCCCGCGCCTGCGGGGGCGCTCACGCCTCCTTGCGGACCTCCACCACGCGGAAGCGGTTGGCCACGAACGCCCCGTCGCACAGCGCCGAGTTGGCGGCCGGGTTGCCGCCCGAGCCGTGGAAGTCCGAGAAGGCGGCCGTCTGGTTGACGTACACCCCCCCGGTCAGGTTCAGCGAGAGCTGGGCCGCCTCGTCCAGGCACGCCTCCCGCACGGCCTCCTCGACCTCGTCCGAGGTCGTGTACGCGCCGACGGTCATCGCGCCCTTCTCACGGACGGTCCGCCGCAGCAGCTGCACGGCGTCCGCCGCCGAGTCGACCGCGACGGCGAAGGACACCGGCCCGAAGCACTCGCTCATGTAGGCGGCCTGGTCGTCCGGCTTGCCGCCGTCGAGCTTCACGATCACCGGCGTACGGACCACCGCGTCCGGGAACTCCGGGTTGTCGATCTCCCGTGAGGCGAGGGCGACCTCGCCGAGCCCGGCCGCGGCCTCCAGACGGGCCTTCACGTCCGGATTCACGAGCGCGCCCAGCAGGGCGTTCGCCCGGGCGTCGTCGCCGAGGAGCCCGTCGACGGCCCTCGCGAGGTCGGCGACCACCTCGTCGTACGACTTGGGGCCCTCCTCCGTACGGATGCCGGCGCGCGGGACGAGGAGGTTCTGCGGGGTCGTGCACATCTGGCCGCTGTAGAGGGACAGGGAGAAGGCGAGGTTCGACAGCATTCCCTTGTAGTCGCCGGTCGACTCCACGATCACCGTGTTGACGCCGGCCTTCTCCGTGTAGACCTGCGCCTGGCGGGCGTTGGCCTCGAGCCAGTCGCCGAACTCCGTCGAACCGGTGTAGTCGATGATCCGGATCTCGGGGCGGGTGGCCAGGGTCTTGGCGATGCCCTCGCCGGGCCGCTCGGCGGCCAGTGCCACCAGGTTCGGGTCGAAGCCCGTCTCGGCGAGCACCTCGCGGGCCACCTGGACGGTGAGCGCCAGCGGCAGCACCGCGCGCGGGTGGGGCTTCACCAGTACGGCGTTGCCCGTGGCCAGCGAGGCGAACAGGCCCGGATAGCCGTTCCACGTGGGGAAGGTGTTGCAGCCGATCAGCAGTGCGACGCCGCGCGGCACCGGCGTGAACTGCTTGGTCAGCGCGAGCGGGTCACGCTTGCCCTGCGGCTTGGTCCACTCGGCGTTGTCGGGGGTGCGGACCTGCTCCGCGTACGCGTACGCCACCGCCTCCATGCCGCGGTCCTGGGCGTGCGGGCCGCCGGCCTGGAACGCCATCATGAAGGCCTGGCCGCTGGTGTGCATGACCGCGAGCGCGAACTCGTGCGTACGGTCGCTGATCCGCTTGAGGATCTCCAGACACACCACCGCGCGCGCCTGAGCGCCCGCGTCGCGCCACGCGCGCTGCCCGGCGCGCATGGCGGGCAGCAGGGTGTCGACGTCCGCGTGCGGGTAGGTGACCCCCAGCTCGATCCCGTACGGCGAGACCTCGCCGCCCACCCAGTCGTCGGTGCCGGGCTGTCCGAGGTCGAGGCGGCTCCCGAGCAGGGCGTCGAAGGCGGCCTTGCCCTCGGTCATCCCCAGGCTGCCGTTCTCCCCGTAGGCCTTGGGGTGCTCGGGGTGCGGCGACCAGTACGCGCGCGTGCGCATCGCTTCCAGCGCCTGGTCAAGGGTGGGCCGGTGCTTGGCGATGAGCTCGTGCGCGGTCGGTGCGGCGGCCATGCGGGACCAACTCCTCGTTTCACGAACTCTTCGTCGAGCTCATGACCTGGGCAGAAACAGCCGGACAGAGTTAGAGTAACCGAACGATCGGTCGGGACAAGGGGGTCCGCTGAACCTGTGGAAAACCCCGTGCGGGAGGATCGCGAGCATGACAGCACTCGACCTCGCCGGCCCCGTGGCCGTCGTCGGCACCGGCACCATGGGCCAGGGCATCGCCCAGGTCGCGCTCGTCGCGGGCCACCCTGTGCGGCTGTACGACACCGCGCCCGGCCGTGCCCGGGCGGCGGCCGAAGCGATCGGCGTCCGCCTCGACCGGCTCGTCGAGAAGGACCGGCTGACCGGCGCCGAGCGGGATGCCGCCCGCGCCCGGCTGCGCCCCGCCGAAAGCCTCGCCGACCTCGCCGACTCCGGGCTGGTCGTCGAGGCCGTCCTGGAGCGGCTGGACGTCAAACAGCAGCTGTTGCGCGAGCTGGAGGACATCGTCGCGGACGACTGCCTGCTCGCCACCAACACCTCCTCCCTGGCGGTGACCGCGATCGGCGGCGCCCTGCGCAACCCCGGCCGTTTCGTGGGGCTGCACTTCTTCAACCCCGCGCCGCTGCTGCCCCTCGTCGAGGTCGTCTCCGGGTTCGCGACCGACGTCACGTCGGCCACGCGCGCGTACGAGCTGGCCCGTGCCTGGGGGAAGACCCCGGTCGCCTGCGCCGACACCCCCGGCTTCATCGTCAACCGCATCGCGCGGCCCTTCTACGCAGAGGCGTTCGCGGTCTACGAGTCCCAGGCCGCCGACCCCGCGACGATCGACGCGATCCTGCGCGAGTCGGGCGGCTTCCGGATGGGCGCCTTCGAACTGACCGACCTCATCGGCCAGGACGTCAACGAGTCCGTGACGCGCTCCGTGTGGGAGGCCTTCTTCCAGGACGTGCGCTTCACGCCCTCGCTGGCCCAGCGCCGACTCGTCGAGTCGGGCCGGCACGGCCGCAAGACGGGACAGGGCTGGTACGACCACGGGGCGGGGGCCGAGCGTCCCGAGCCGCACACCGCGGACAAGGCCCAGCCGCCCGCCTACGTCGTCGCCGAGGGTGACCTGGGCCCCGCCTCCGAGCTGCTCGCGCTGATCCGCGAGGCGGGCATCCAGGTCCGCGAGGACGAGGAGGACCACGGCACGCGCCTGGTGCTCCCCAGCGGCGGCCAGCTGGCCCTCGCGGACGGCCAGACCGCGGTCGAGTTCCGTGACGTCGTCTACTTCGACCTGGCGCTCGACTACCGGAGGGCCACCCGGATCGCCCTGTCCGGCTCGCAGGACACCCAGCCGCAGACCCTCGCCGAGGCGACCGGGCTCTTCCAGGCGCTCGGCAAGGACGTCAGCGTCATCGGGGACGCCCCCGGCATGATCGTCGCCCGTACCGTGGCGCGGATCGTGGACCTGGCGCACGACGCCGTCTCCAAGGGCGTGGCCACCGAGGAGGACGTCGACACGGCGATGAGGCTGGGCGTCAACTACCCGCTGGGTCCCTTCGAATGGTGCCGCAGGCTCGGCAAGACCTGGGCGCACGACCTCCTGGAGGAACTGCACCTGCGGGAACCCTCGGGCCGCTACGCACCCTCTCTCGCCCTCTACCGCCACGGGCACGCCGCCGACAAGCGGGAGGGCACCTCATGACCACCGCCAAGCGCGACACCTACACCCCGGAGACGCTGCTCTCCGTGGCGGTGCGGGTCTTCAACGAGCGTGGTTACGACGGCACCTCCATGGAGCACCTGTCCAAGGCGGCCGGCATCTCCAAGTCGTCGATCTACCACCACGTCACGGGCAAGGAGGAGCTGCTGCGCCGGGCCGTCAGCCGGGCGCTCGACGGCCTCTTCGGGATCCTCGACGAGGAGCACGCGCGCGTGGGGCGTGCCGTGGAGCGCCTGGAGTACGTCACCCGGCGCATGGTCGAGGTGCTCACCGCCGAGCTGCCGTACGTGACCCTGCTGCTGCGGGTGCGCGGCAACACCGACACCGAGCGGTGGGCCCTGGAACGGCGCCGGGACTTCGACCACGAGGTGGCCGCCCTCCTGAAGGCGGCGGCCGCCGACGGGGACGTACGCGGTGACGTGGAGGTCCGGCTCGCGACCCGGCTGGTCTTCGGGATGATCAACTCGATCGTCGAGTGGTACCGCCCGGACGGGCGGGGCATGGGCGAGCGCGAGGTCGCCGACGCGGTGGTGCTGATGGTCTTCGGGGGACTCCGGCAGCAGGGCTGAGCCGGGTACCTGGAGGGCCCGCGGGTCGGCGTCTCGGGCTTCCGGGAGCCGCGGGCCGGGCGGACGGGCGGACGGCCCCCGGCCGTCCTGCGGCGGCTCCTGGCCGCCTGCGCGGCTCCCTGCCCCACCGCCGGCCCAGCGCCCTCCCCGTGGCTCCAGGAAAGCCGCTCAAGGCCCGCCCTGAGGGCGTGCGCCCGATCACCCCTGCGGTTCCAGGTCCTCCTCCTCGAACACCAGGAGCGTCCTCGTGCTGAGCACCTCGGGGATGGCCTGGAGCCGGGTGAGCACCAGCTCGCGCAGCGCCCTGTTGTCCGGCGTGTGCACCAGGAGCAGGACGTCGAAGTCGCCGCCCACCAGCGCGATGTGCGACGCCCCGGGGAGCAGCCTGAGCTGCTCGCGCACGGTGCGCCAGGTGTTCTGAACGATCTTGAGAGTGATGTACGCCGAGGTGCCGTGCCCCGCCCGCTCATGGTCGACACGGGCACCGAAACCGCGGATCACGCCGTCCTCGACGAGGCGGTTGATGCGCGCGTAGGCGTTGGCGCGGGAGACGTGGACCCGCTCGGCCACGGACCGTATCGAGGCACGGCCGTCCGCCTGGAGCATCTGCAGGATGTCCTGGTCGGTGGAGTCGAGCGGGCGCGGCGGCGGCAGGGCGGTCCCGGCCTCCGGCCCCTCGGCCATTTGTTCAGGTGCCATGTCCCCCCGCCTCCCTACCATGGACGTACTGCATCCATCTCAGGCTGTGGAGAACCGTTTGTCCACAGCCTGAAGGTGCCTGTAGCCAAAATGTGCCGACGACCGAACAATCGGTAGGTGAGGCGTGTCACTCACGGCAGGCCTCTCGAAGTCGCTCCCACGAGGAGGTGCCGACATGACGGTCCTGGAGCAGCGAGGCGCATACCGGCCCACGCCGCCGCCCGCCTGGCAGCCCCGCACCGACCCAGCGCCGCTGCTGCCCGACGCGTCACCCCACCGCGTCCTCGGCACCGAGGCGGCCGAGCGGGTCGACCCGGGACTGCTGCGCCGTCTGTACGCGGAGCTGGTGCGCGGCCGTCGGTACAACGCGCAGGCCACCGCCCTCACCAAGCAGGGCCGCCTCGCCGTCTACCCCTCCTCCACGGGCCAGGAGGCCTGCGAGGTCGCCGCCGCGCTCGTCCTCGAGGAGCGGGACTGGCTCTTCCCGAGCTACCGGGACACCCTCGCCGCCGTCGCCCGGGGCCTCGACCCCGTACAGGCGCTGACCCTCCTGCGCGGCGACTGGCACACCGGCTACAACCCCCACGAGCACCGCATCGCCCCCCTGTGCACTCCGCTCGCCACCCAGTTGCCGCATGCCGTGGGCCTCGCGCACGCAGCCCGCCTCAAGGGCGACGACGTGGTCGCGCTCGCGCTGGTCGGCGACGGCGGCACCAGCGAGGGCGACTTCCACGAGGCGCTGAACTTCGCCGCCGTGTGGCAGGCCCCGGTGGTCTTCCTGGTGCAGAACAACGGCTTCGCGATCTCCGTCCCGCTCGCCAAGCAGACCGCCGCCCCTTCCCTGGCCCACAAGGCCGTGGGGTACGGAATGCCCGGCAGGCTGGTCGACGGGAACGACGCCGCCGCCGTGCACGAGGTACTCAGCGAGGCGATCGCCCACGCACGCGCGGGCGGCGGTCCCACGCTCGTGGAGGCGGTGACGTACCGCATGGAGGCCCACACGAACGCCGACGACGACAAGCGCTACCGCGGGGACGAGGAGGTCGAGGCCTGGCGTGCGCACGACCCGATCGCACTCCTGGAGCGCGAGCTGACCGATCGTGGACTGCTCGACGAGGACGGGATGCGGGCCGCGCGGGAGGACGCCGAGGCGATGGCCGCGGACCTGCGCGAGCGCATGAACCAGGACCCGGCGCTCGACCCCATGGACCTCTTCGCGGAGGTCTACGCCCAGCCGACGACGCAACTCCTGGAGCAGGAAGCCATGTTGCGGGCCGAGCTGGACGCCGAGGCGCGTCAGCACGAGGACGAGCCGGAAGGAAACACGCGATGACCACCGTCGCGGTGAAGCCGGCCACCATGGCGCAGGCCCTCGGACGGGCCCTGCGCGACGCGCTGGCCGACGACCCGACCGTCCACGTCATGGGCGAGGACGTCGGCGCCCTGGGCGGCGTCTTCCGCGTCACCGACGGGCTCGCGAAGGAGTTCGGCGAGGACCGGGTCACGGACACGCCGCTGGCCGAGGCGGGCATCCTCGGCACGGCGGTCGGCATGGCCATGTACGGGCTCAGGCCGGTCGTGGAGATGCAGTTCGACGCCTTCGCGTACCCCGCCTTCGAGCAGCTGATCTCGCACGTGGCCCGCATGCGCAACCGCACGCGCGGGGCGATGCCGCTGCCCATCACCGTGCGGGTGCCCTACGGCGGCGGTATCGGCGGCGTCGAGCACCACAGCGACTCCTCCGAGGCGTACTACATGGCGACTCCAGGGCTGCACGTCGTCACGCCGGCGACGGTCGCCGACGCCTACGGCCTGTTGCGCCAGGCCATCGCCTCCGACGACCCGGTCGTCTTCCTGGAGCCCAAGCGCCTGTACTGGTCGAAGGACTCCTGGAACCCCGACGAGCCGCAGGCCGTCGAGCCCATCGGCCGTGCGGTGGTCCGCAGGCCGGGCCGCAGTGCCACGCTCATCACGTACGGTCCGTCCGTGCCCGTCTGCCTGGAGGCCGCGGAAGCGGCCGGGGCCGAGGGCTGGGACCTCGAAGTCGTCGACCTGCGCTCCCTGGTGCCGTTCGACGACGAGACGGTCGCCGCGTCCGTGCGCCGTACCGGCCGGGCCGTCGTGGTGCACGAGTCGGGAGGCTTCGGCGGGCCCGGCGGGGAGATCGCCGCGCGCGTCACGGAGCGCTGCTTCCACCACTTGGAGGCGCCGGTGCTGCGCGTGGCCGGCTTCGACATCCCGTATCCGCCGCCGATGCTGGAGCGGCACCACCTGCCCGGCGTCGACCGGATCCTGGACGCCGTGGCGCGGCTGCAGTGGGAGGCGCAGAGCTGATGGCACAGGTCCTCGAATTCAAGCTGCCCGACCTCGGCGAGGGGCTCACCGAGGCCGAGATCGTCCGCTGGCTCGTCCAGGTCGGTGACGTCGTCGCCGTCGACCAGCCCGTCGTCGAGGTCGAGACGGCCAAAGCGATGGTCGAGGTCCCCTGCCCGTACGGGGGCGTGGTCACGGCCCGCTACGGCGACGAGGGAACGGAACTTCCGGTGGGCGCCCCGCTGCTGACGGTGGCGGTGGGAGCACCTGCTTCCGGAGCGCCCGACTTCGACGCGCCCGGCTCCGGCGGCGAGGGCTCGGGGAACGTGCTGGTCGGCTACGGCACGCAGGCGCCTCCGGCGCGCCGCCGCCGGGTACGGCCGCCCGCGTCCGGCGCGACTCCGGGCCACCGGTCACCGGGGGAGCCCGGCGGCGCGCATGCCGCGGGAGTGGGAGTGGGAGCGGGGCGGGTCGAGACCGGGACCGGCGCCGGGGGCGGAGCAGGAACAGGACCCGGTGAAGGCCGTTTCGTCGGGCGTCCGGAACGGGATCGGGCTGTCGCCGCGGCGCCCGCCGGTTCCGGCGCTGCCGCGTCCGGTGCGGTCGCCCGAAACGCCGTACGGGAACGGCGACCGCTCGTCGACGGGGCCGGTGTCGATTCGCCGCGCCGGAGCGACGGGCCCGTGCCGGTGATCTCCCCGCTCGTGCGCCGGCTGGCCCGCGAACACGGGCTCGACCTGCGGGCGCTGGCGGGATCGGGGCCCGACGGGCTGATCACGCGCGCCGACGTGGAGCACGCCGTTCTCAGCGGTGCGGCCACCGCGAGCGCCCCGCCCGTCGAGCGGAGTCAGGCGGCGCCGGCCACCGCGGCACCCGCGCGCGCGTCAGGCACCCGCATCCCCCTCAAGGGCGTCCGCGGTGCCGTCGCCGACAAGCTCTCCCGGAGCCGCCGCGAGATCCCCGACGCGACCTGCTGGGTGGACGCCGACGCCACGGAACTGATGCACGCGCGCGTGCGGATGAACGAGGCCGGCGGGCCGAGAATCTCCCTCCTCGCGCTCCTCGCCCGCGTTTGCACGGCCGCGCTCGCCCGCTTTCCCGAGCTCAACTCGACGGTCGACATGGACGCCCGCGAGGTCGTACGGCTCGACGAGGTGCACCTCGGGTTCGCCGCACAGACCGAGCGCGGACTCGTCGTGCCGGTGGTCAAGGACGCCCACGCGCGCGGCGCGGAGTCGCTGAGCGCGGAGTTCGCCCGGCTCACCGAGTCGGCCCGCACCGGGAAGCTCACACCGGCGGAACTCACCGGCGGCACCTTCACGCTGAACAACTACGGGGTGTTCGGCGTCGACGGCTCCACTCCGATCATCAACCACCCCGAGGCGGCCATGCTCGGCGTCGGCCGGATCGTCCCCAAGCCCTGGGTGCACGAGGGCGAGCTGGCGGTGCGGCAGGTCGTGCAGCTCTCGCTCACCTTCGACCACCGGGTGTGCGACGGCGGAACGGCCGGCGGTTTCCTGCGGTATGTGGCGGACTGCGTGGAACAGCCGGCGGTGCTGCTGCGGACCCTGTGACCTCCTGGGCCCCTCCGGCCCCGCCACCACCCCCGTCCACATGCTGTGCGCGGGGGTGGAAATGATCCACCGGACGCTCATACTCGGGGGGTGACCGCGTCCGAGCCTCCCAACGCGCCCGGTTCCGGCCCCCTCGGGTCCTCCGGTTCCTCCGGCGCACCCGCTACGGAAAGCCATGACGCCGTCGTGCTCGCCGGCGGCGCCGCCCGCCGCCTCGGAGGCGCCGACAAACCGGGCGTACGCGTGGGAGGCCGCGCACTGCTCGACCGGGTCCTCGCCGCCTGCTCCGGCGCGGCCACCACCGTGGTCGTCGCCGAGCCCCGGCCCACCGCCCGCCCGGTGACGTGGGCCCGCGAGGACCCGCCCGGCGCGGGCCCGCTCGCCGCACTGGACGCCGGACTGCGGCACACCACCGCCGAGTACGTCGTGGTGCTCTCCGCCGACCTCCCGTTCCTGGACAGGGAGACGGTGCGGAGGCTGCTGACCGCTCTTCACGAGACGGACGGCGAGGGCGTGTTGCTCACCGACACGGGCGGCCGCGACCAGCCTCTCGTGGCCGCGTACCGTGGTTCGGCCCTGCGACGCGAGCTGGCGGTCCTGCGCGCCGAGCACGGTGAACTGACCGGCCTGCCGCTGCGACGGCTCACCGGCGCGCTCGAACTGACCCGTATCACCGACCCCGTCGCGTCCTTCGACTGCGACACCTGGGACGACATCGCCGCCGCCCGGGCACGTATCAGGGAGCATGGGCACGTGTTGGACGAATGGATTACCGCAGTCAAGGACGAACTGGGCATCGACCTGGACGTCGACACCGGCACCCTGCTCGACCTCGCCCGCGACGCCGCCCACGGCGTGGCCCGTCCGGCAGCCCCGCTGACGACGTTCCTCGTGGGGTACGCGGCGGGCCGGGCCGGGGGTGGCCCGGAGGTGGTCGCGGAGGTCGCGCGCAAGGCTGAGGCGCTGGCGCTGCGATGGGCTGCGGAGGCGGAGGCGGAGACCGACGTCACGGCGACCCCGCCGGGCACGGACCCCACGCGGGCGCCCGGGACCCGTGCCACCGCCGCTCCCGGCACCGGTGACGCCCCAGCCGCCCGCCCCGCCGGTGACGTCCGGCCGGACGCCGGATGACCGCCTCGGGGCAGTACGAGGAGGTCGACTTCGACGTCGACGAGGCCCTCGCCCTGGCCAAGGAAGGCGGTGCCAAGGTGCCCGACGACTCCGGAACGGCCGGAGCCCCCCGCTCCGTCCCTTCGCCGTCCCCGCAGGACGGCAGCCGGAAGGACAGCACTGGGCACCACACCGCCACGCCCTGGCCGAAGGCCCGTGTCATCGCGGAGCGAGCCCCGCGCCGTCCCGACGCCCCGGTCTCCGTCACCCTGGAGGCCGCGCTGGGCCTCGTCCTTGCCGCTCCGCTCGGCGCTCTCACGGACCTGCCGTCCTTCGACACGTCCGCGATGGACGGCTGGGCGGTTGCCGGGCCCGGCCCGTGGGACGTCCGGGCCGAAGGAGTGCTCGCCGGTCACGACCAGCCGGAACCGCTCACCGACGGCGAGGCGGTCCGGATCGCCACCGGCGCGCGCATCCCCCTGGATGTCACCGCCGTGATCCGCAGCGAGCACGGCCGCACCGACGAGAAGGGCCGGCTGCACGCGACCCGGGACGTCGTGCCGGGTCAGGACATCCGCCCCCGCGGCCAGGAGTGCCGTTCCGGCGACCCCTTGTTGCCGTCGGGCACGCTGGTCACCCCGGCCGTGCTCGGGCTCGCCGCCGCCGCCGGGTACGACACCGTCTCCGCCCTCCCCCGACCGCGTGCGGAAGTCCTGGTCCTCGGCGACGAGTTGCTCACCGAGGGCCGGCCGCACGACGGGCTGATCCGGGACGCGCTCGGACCGATGCTGCCGCCCTGGCTGCGCGCCCTCGGCGCGGACGTCATCGCGGTGCGCAGGCTCGGCGACGACGCCGAGGCGCTGCGCAAGGCCATCAAGAACTCCGACGCCGACCTGGTCGTCACGACCGGTGGCACCGCCGCCGGCCCTGTCGACCACGTCCACCCCGTCCTGCGCCGCATCGGCGCCGAACTGCTGGTGGACGGTGTCAAGGTGCGCCCCGGGCACCCGATGCTCCTGGCACGTCTCAAGGAGGGCCGGCACCTCGTCGGTCTGCCGGGCAATCCGCTCGCCGCGGTCTCCGGCCTCCTCACGCTCGCCGAGCCGCTGCTGCGCACCCTCGCGGGACGCGCGGCCCCGGAGCCGTACACGCTGCCCCTCCAGGACGCCGTGCACGGTCACCCGTACGACACCCGGCTGATTCCCGTCGTGCTGCGTGGGGACCGGGCCGTGCCGCTGCACTACAACGGACCGGCCATGCTGCGGGGCATCGCCGTGGCCGACGCGCTCGCCGTCGTCCCGCCCGGCGGTGCGCGGCCCGGCCAGGAACTGGAGATCCTCGACCTGCCCTGGGCGATGGCCGGGATCGGGGTGTGTTTCACGTGAAACTTCCGGGCCAAGACGCGATCGCCCGACAGGCGGACGAACGCCTAGTCACCCATCGGGTGAAGCTGCCCCGGCAACGGGTGGAACGCCCCCTGCGCCAGGTCACCAAGCGGGTCGTCATCGCGCTGCTGGTGCTGGTCGGCACGGCCTTCATCGTCTATCTCGACCGTGACGGCTACAAGGACAGCTCGGACGGGCCGGTCGACCTGCTCGACTCGTTCTACTACGCGACCGTCACTCTCTCCACCACCGGATACGGCGACATCACCCCGGTCAGCGACGGCGCCCGCTTCACCAACATCTTCCTGATCACGCCGCTGCGCGTGCTCTTCCTGATCATCCTGGTCGGCACCACTCTCGAAGTTCTCACCGAACGCACCCGGGAGGAATGGCGACTGAACCGCTGGAGGGCCGCTTTGAGGGAGCACACCGTTGTCATCGGGTTCGGCACCAAGGGCCGCTCGGCGATCCAGACCGTGTGCGCGACGGGGCTGAAGAAGGAGCAGGTCGTGGTCGTCGACCCCAGCTCCAAGGTGATCGAGGCGGCGACGGCCGACGGTTTCGCGGGGGTGGTCGGCGATGCCACGCGCAGTGACGTCCTGATCCGGGCCGAGGTGCAGCGGGCCCGGCAGATCATCATCGCGACACAGCGCGACGACACCGCCGTGCTCGTCACGCTGACGGCCCGGCAGCTCAACCGCAAGGCGAAGATCGTGGCCGCCGTGCGTGAGGAGGAGAACGCGCCGCTGCTGAAGCAGTCCGGCGCCGACGCCGTCATCACCAGCGCGAGCGCGGCCGGCCGCCTGCTCGGGCTCTCCGTGCTCAGCCCCAGCGCGGGCATGGTCATGGAGGACCTCATCCAGCAGGGCAGCGGACTCGACATGGTCGAACGGACCGTCATAAAGGCCGAGGTCGGCAAGAGCGTCCGCGAGATCGAGGACCTGGTGGTGAGTGTCGTACGAGGGCACCGCGTGCTCGGCTACGACGACCCGGCCATCGGGAAGGTGCAGTTGACGGACCGTCTGATCACCATCGTGCGGGTCAGCCCGCACACCCAGGTCGCGCCGGACATGCGGCCGCTGCCCCACGACTGAGTGCCCGGGCCCCCGCCCCGGCGGCTGCCGGGAGTAGCCTCGCCCGCATGCGAGCGATCACGATTCCTGAACCTGGTGGGCCCGAGGCGCTGGTGTGGGACGAGGTCCCGGATCCGGTGCCCGGAGAGGGCGAAGTGCTGGTCGAGGTGGCGGCGAGCGCGGTGAACCGCGCCGATCTGCTCCAGCGGCAGGGGTTCTACGACCCACCGCCCGGCGCGTCCCCCTACCCCGGACTCGAGTGCTCCGGACGGGTCGCCGCCCTCGGACCCGGTGTCTCGGAGTGGACCGTCGGGGACGAGGTGTGCGCGCTGCTCTCGGGCGGCGGGTACGCGGAGAAGGTGGTGGTCCCGGGCGGGCAACTGCTGCCCGTGCCCGAGGGCGTCGGCCTGGACAGGGCGGCCGCGCTGCCCGAGGTGACCTGCACGGTCTGGTCCAACGTCTTCATGATCGCCCACCTCCGCCCCGGCGAGACGCTCCTGGTGCACGGCGGAGCGAGCGGTATCGGCACCATGGCGATCCAGCTGGCCAAGGCCGTCGGTGCGAAGGTCGCCGTCACCGCGGGCAGCAAGGCGAAGCTGGACTTCTGCGCCGAACTCGGCGCGGACGTGCTCATCAACTACCGCGAGCAGGACTTCGTCGAGGAGATCAAGGCCGCCACCGAGGGGGCGGGCGCCGACGTCATCCTCGACAACATGGGCGCCAAGTACCTCGACCGCAACGTCAAGGCCCTCGCGGTCAACGGACGTCTCGCGATCATCGGCATGCAGGGCGGCATCAAGGGCGAGCTGAACATCGCGACGCTCCTCAGCAAGCGCGGCGCCGTCACCGCGACCTCGCTGCGGGCCCGCCCGGCCGGTGAGAAGGCGACGATCGTCGCGGCCGTACGGGAGCACGTGTGGCCGTTGGTCTCCGCCGGGCACGTGCGTCCGGTGGTCGACCGGGAGCTGCCCATGAGCGAGGCGGCCGCGGCGCACCGGGTGCTGGAGGAGAGCGGCAACATCGGGAAGGTGCTGCTCACCCTGGCGTAGCGAGCGGTGCTCGGCCCTCGACAGGGTTCCGGCTCCGCCCCGTTCTTCGGGGGCGGAGCCGTTCCCGTGCCGCCTCAGCTCCGGCGCGTACGCAGCGCGAGGAACGCGAGGCCCAGGCCGAGACCGATGAGGACCAGTCCGCTGCCGAGGGGCAGCACCCGGAGGACGGGTTCCGAGGTGCGCACGGGGTGGTCGGCGGCCTCGTGCGCGTCCACCGGGCGGTCGGGCCGCTCGGTGGGTGCAGCGGTGTCCGCGGAGGGCGACTCGGGAGCGACGGAGGCCCCCGGGCTCCTCCGGCCCGCTGAGCTGTCCGGGTGAGCCGCCGCGCTGTCCTCGTCCGTCGGTGTCGCCTCCCGCCCGGGGCGCTCACGTCCCTCTCCCGCACGGCTGCCGGCACGCGACTCGGCGGGGCCGGGCTCGTACGCGGCCGCATGCGGTGTGTCCACGGGACCCGCCAGCAGGAACAGCAGCAGGCCGGTCACGCGAAGTGTGCTGAGCCATGGAGCCACGTCGGTGACCCCCTCCCGGTACGGAGAAGCCAAGACCAACGGCATCAGCCTCACACGGGGTGTCCGGACGGGCATCTCGGCCTCACCGTCCGTAACCCTCGGTGAAACGTTGGCTCATAGGGGTGTATGGGGTACAGGTCGGTCATGTCGATACGCCATGGTCTGCTGGCGCTCCTGGAGCGCGGTCCCCGCTACGGGGCGCGACTGCGCACCGAGTTCGAGGCCCGCACCGGCTCGACCTGGCCGCTGAACATCGGCCAGGTCTACACGACCCTCGCCCGCCTGGAGCGGGACGGTCTGGTCGTACAGCAGGGCGCGGACGAGGCGGGACACGTGCTGTACGCGCTGACGGACGAGGGCGGGGCCGAGCTGCGGTCCTGGTTCACCCGCCCCGTCGAGCGTACGAACCTGCCGCGCGACGAACTGGCGATCAAGCTGGCCATGGCGGTCGGGGCACCGGGAGCGGACGTACGGGCGATCGTGGAGGCACAGCGGCGGCATCTGTCGGAGGCCATGCACGCCCACACCCGGCTCAGGGCGCGGGCGCTCGCGGAGGCTCCCGCGCACCGCGACGAGGTGGCCCGGCTGCTCGTCCTGGAGCACCTGATCTTCCGGGCGGAGGCCGAGATCCGCTGGCTGGACCACTGCGAGGCCCGTCTGCTGCGGCTCGCGGAGGCGGCGGCCACGGAGCCGCCGCCTCCGCCGGCGCCGTCCTCCTGACGCGGAGCGCCGGTCCCTACAGGGTGGATCACGCTCGGAAGGGGGCAGCAGAGTGAGGAGGTGTACGCGTGCGAGAGAATGGCGGCATGGAGATGCCGAGGAACGAAAGGTCGCCGGAGAACCCTCAGATCCTGGTCGTAGGCCAGGACGGGATGGCTCTCGGCGGCGGTGGAGACGAGGACTCCCGTGAGGTCCCGGTGACGGAGATGGTGGAACAGCCCGCCAAGGTCATGCGCATCGGGAGCATGATCAAGCAGCTGCTCGAGGAGGTGCGTGCCGCACCTCTGGACGAGGCGAGCCGGGTCCGGCTCAAGGAGATCCACGCCAGCTCGGTCAAGGAGCTGGAAGACGGTCTGGCCCCCAATCTCGTCGAGGAACTGGAGCGGCTGTCCCTGCCGTTCACCGACGAGGGAATCCCTTCCGACGCCGAACTGCGGATCGCACAGGCCCAGCTGGTCGGCTGGCTGGAGGGCCTCTTCCACGGGATCCAGACCACCCTGTTCGCCCAGCAGATGGCGGCCAGGGCCCAGCTGGAGCAGATGCGCCGGGCGTTGCCCCCGGGTACCGGCGGCGGCGAGGAGGAGCTGGACCCGCGGGCGGGCGGCCGCACGGGCGGTCCGTACCTGTAGGCCCTCACGACGCGCGGACGGCGCGGTAGACACGGGCGCCACAGGCGTCACGGAAAACGCAGGCAACGCAGACGATTCCTGGAGAGCGGCCAGACGGAAGGGGCCCGGCATTCCTGCCGGGCCCCTTCCGTGTGTGCGGGCGACGGGATCAGGCGGGGTTGCCCGTCGACACGTAGAGCTGGATCTTGGGCATGTCCTTGGGGTCGACGTCCGTGTCCGCCTCGGGGATCTGGGTCATGACGGTCCCCTCCCCGTAGGCGTTCTCGTTCACCGACTTGGACTCGTACTGCCAGCCCGCCGCCTGGAAGCACGCCTTCACGGACTCGATGTTCTTGAACTTGAAGTCCGGGACCTTGATCTTGTCGGCGTCGTCGTACGACTCGTCGGGCTCCGTGCAGACGGTCTTGTCGATCTTCTTCGTGGTGTCCGGCCCCTTGTGCCCGGCGACCTCCTCGGTGGCCGACGCCTGGGCGCTCTCGGAGGCCTCCGCCTTCTTGTCGTCCTCCCCGCCGCCCAGGGTCAGCGCGGCGATCAGCCCGCCGATGGCGACGAGCGCGACGACGATCGAGCCCACGATCACCGGCATGTTGCTCTTGCCGCCGCCACCGCCGGAGGGCGCCGAGGCCTGCGGGGACATCGTGTAAGGCGGCGGGGTCGACAGGCCCTGCTGCGGGGAGTACGCGGCGGTCTGGGGCGGCGTCTGGTAGCCGCCCTGCTGCGGATAGCCGTACGACGGAGCGGGCGTGTGCGAGGGCGCCGGAGTCGGCGGACCGTAGGGGCCGGGCTGGTACGGCGTCTGCACGCTCCCCTGCGGTGCCTGGACCGACTGGTCGACCGGCGGGAACACCGCGGAGCCCACACCGGCGCCGCTCGACGTCTGCACGCCCGGCACGATGCTCGGAGGCGCGGCCTGGAAGGACTGGGCGACGCGCAGGCACTCGTCGCGCATCGACTCGGCGTTCACGAAACGCTCGTTCGGGTTCTTCTTCAGCGCGCGGGCGATCAGGGCGTCCACGGCGGGCGGCAGCGAGCGGTTGATCGAGGAGGCCGTGACGGGCGTCTCCTGGACGTGCGCGTACGCGATCGCCAGCGGCGAGTCCGCTTCGAACGGCAGCCGTCCGGTGACCAGTTGGAACAGCATGATGCCCACGGAGTACAGGTCGGAGCGGGCGTCGACACCGCGGCCGAGGGCCTGCTCCGGGGAGAGGTACTGGGGGGTGCCGACGACCATGCCGGTCTGGGTCATCGACGTCACACCGGACTGCATGGCGCGGGCGATGCCGAAGTCCATCACCTTGACCACGCCGCGCTTCGTCATCATGACGTTGCCCGGCTTGATGTCGCGGTGGACCAGGCCCATCTCGTGGCTGATCTCCAGAGCGGCCAGCACGTCCGCGGTGATCTTCAGGGCCTTGTCGGCGGGCATCGCGCCGTGCTGCGTGACGTCCTGGTCGAGGACCGAGCCGAGCGGGCGGCCCTCGACGTACTCCATGACGATGTACGGAGTCGTCACCCCGTCGAGGTCGTCCTCGCCGGTGTCGAAGACCGAGACGATGTTCGTGTGTGAGAGCTTCGCCACCGACTGGGCCTCGCGGCGGAAACGCTCACGGAAGGCCTGCTCACGCCCGAGGTCGGTGTGCAGCGTCTTGATCGCGACCTGTCGGTCGAGCACCGAGTCGTACGCGAGATGCACCGAGGCCATGCCGCCTTCGCCGAGCAAGTCGCGCAGTTGGTAGCGCCCGCCGGCGACCGAGCGCCCCACGTACCGGCCATGTGCGCCGTCCTGGCTCATCTTTCTGCGTCCCCCATCGGCCGTGCGCCGTCACGCGGGCGAAAGCTGCTGGTGTGGCTCCCGCGGCCGGTGATCTCTGGTGTTATTCCGGCCAAGTCTGCCGGAGGGCACCGACACGTCAAGCTCGGTGCCCGTTCCGTGACCGTACGCGAAAGAAGAGTCGCGGAAGCGTTACAGGTGCCCTACCGCCGGTACACAGGATTTGCACCCGCGGGCCGGCTGCGGGTTCCATGGCCCGTCCATCCCGGACCGGCGTTTCGCGCAGAGGCTGTAGCGTGGCACGACGGAGACCGTAACAACCACCGCGCGTACTTCGACCGGTGCGGACAGAAACGACGGCGAGGACTGATGGCACAGCAGCAGCGCGCTCAGGGCCCGTCCGACCCCGAGGCGACTGGCGGCGGTATGTCAGATGCGCCGGAGTTGTGGGGTAACGGCGGACTGGTCGGGGACGGCCGGTATCGGCTGACGCACAGACTCGGCCGGGGCGGCATGGCCGAGGTGTTCGCGGCGGAGGACGTCCGTCTGGGGCGGACCGTCGCGGTCAAGCTGCTCCGCTCCGACCTGGCGGAAGACCCCGTCTCGAAGGCCCGCTTCACGCGCGAGGCCCAGTCGGTCGCGGGCCTCAACCACCATGCGGTGGTGGCGGTCTACGACTCCGGCGAGGACGTGGTCGGCCACCAGGTCGTCCCGTACATCGTCATGGAGCTCGTCGAGGGCCGCACGATCCGTGACCTCCTCATCAACGCCGAGGCCCCGGGACCCGAGCAGGCGCTCATCATCGTCTCCGGCGTGCTGGAAGCGCTTGCCTATTCGCATCAGCACGGCATCGTCCACCGGGACATCAAGCCCGCGAACGTGATCATCACTCAAACCGGCGCGGTGAAGGTGATGGACTTCGGCATCGCCCGCGCCCTGCACGGCGTCCAGTCGACGATGACTCAAACCGGGATGGTCATGGGCACGCCCCAGTACCTCTCTCCGGAGCAGGCGCTCGGCAAGGCCGTCGACCACCGCAGCGACCTGTACGCGACGGGCTGTCTGCTCTACGAACTGCTTGCGCTGCGGCCGCCGTTCACCGGTGAGACACCGCTGTCGGTGGTCTACCAGCACGTCCAGGACATTCCGGTGCCGCCCTCCGAGGTCTCGGACGGGGTGCCGCCCGAGCTCGACGGTCTGGTCATGCGCTCGCTCGCGAAGGAGCCGGACGACCGGTTCCAGACCGCTGAGGAGATGCGCGGGCTCACCCAGTACGGGCTGCAGATGCTGTACGACCAGGGCGGCCACACCGGCACCTGGAACACCGGTCCTGTGCAGGCGCACGAGGGCCTCAGCACTCCGGCCATGGGCCTCGCGGGCGCCGGGCTGCCGCACCCCGGCGACTCGGGCACCACCCAGATCCCCTCGCCGATGCTGCCCTCGGGCCGGGGCGGAGGCGGCGACGACGGCGGCTTCGAGGGTCACGGCAACCGGGGCAGCGGCCGCGGCAAGCTGTGGATCCTCGCGGTCCTCGCGGTGGTCGCGATCGCGGCGGGGGTGGCCCTGGCGCTGAACGGCGACGGGGGTGGCGGTGGTGGGGGCGACACGAGCAAGTCGCCGACCGCCTCGGAGACCGAGAAGAACTCGACTCCGAGCAAGAGCGCGTCCGACGAGGCGTCGGACGAGGCTACGGACCAGGACACCGGCACGGGCGGCGATCCGGACTTCACGCCGTCGTACAAACCATCGCCGAGCTTGTCCCCCTCGCCCTCGCAGAGCAAGACGACGGACGAGGAGACGACTCCGTCGGGCGATCCGACTCCGACGGACGAGGAGACGACCCCGTCGGGCGATCCGACTCCGACGGACGAGGAGACGGGCGTCATCGGTGAAGTGGATGGCGGGAGCGGCGGCTGACCCGGCACCTCCGCAACACCCTTCACGCGCGCGGGGAGCCCGGTATCGGGGTCCCCGCGCGCGTGCGTGTCATCCGCCCGTGTCCGCAGTCTCCTCGGCGGAGCGTCACCCCACGAACGCCTCGCTCACCGCGTCGTACCGCCGCGTCCACCACACCGCCAGCGCCGAGGCCGCCGGGAACTGCGGGTCGGCGCGGGTGTCCCCGCGCTCGTAGTGCCAGCGCAGCATCCAGAAGTCGTTGAGCCGCTCCCACCACACCCGGTGCACGGCGGCCGAGAGCTCGGACGGGGCGGCCCGCGCCGAGCGGCGGTACGCGCGCGCGTAGGCCCGTACCTTCGTCAGGTCGAGCGTGCCGGCGGGGCGCACGAAGAAGATCACCGCCGCGCGGACCGCCTCCTCGGCCTGCGGCTGGACCCCGAGCCGGTCCCAGTCGACGATCGCGGCGGGGGCGCCTCCCTTGTAGAGCACGTTGAAGGGGTGGAAGTCCCCGTGCACCCAGCCCACCGAGCCGCCCTGCGGGGGCCGTGCGTCCGCGTGCCGTTCCAGCAGGTCCCGACGCTCCAGGAGACGGTGTCCGGCCAGCTCGTCGAAGGCGTCCGCCGGGCGGTGGCGGCGTACCCGGGCGAGCAGGTCGTCGATGAGGGCGAAGGTGTCCGCCGGGTCGGCGCTCTCGGTCCGCTCCTCGGTCCGCCGCGGCGGCATCACCCGCTCCAGGGACGCGTGGACGACCCCCAGGAGGGCGCCGAGACGCCGGCACTGCTCCTCGGTGAGCTGGGCGCCGTTGCGGTGACGTCCGTCGATCCAGGGATGCAGCGCGTACGCGTGGCCGCCGACGACGGCGACCGTACGGCCGTCCGTTCCGGTCAGCGGCGGGGCCACCGGGAGGCCGAGGCCGGCGAGGCGCCGGGTCGCGTCGTGCTGGCGGGCGATCGCCGCGGGGTCGGCCGTCTCGGGGTCGAAATGGTGCTTCAGGAAGTACCGGCCCCGGGTGGTGGCGAGCCGGTAGCCGCGGTTGAGCAGCCCCTGGTCGACGGGTTCGCAGGCCAGCGGGGCCCCGGCGGCATACCGCCGCAGCAGGGCGCCCAACGGGGGTGCGGGGGAGGGAGCGGGCGGAACAGATGAGCGCGGCACGCGCCAGATGTTAGGGCACCGGACGGGCCCCCCACCTCACGGATGTCACGTACGGTGCCCGCCCGGGCGCTCCGGGTCGCCGCCCATGCACTGCACGGTGGTGAAGCGCGGCGCGATGCCCAGATAGACCGGGTCGAAAGGGAGGCCGTCCACACGGAGCGGGCCGGGGCCGAAGCGTTCCAGTTGGGCGGCGGTCGGCTCGACGGTCTCGCACACCCCGACGACCTGGACGGACCACTGCTCCTCGCCCGCGTGCGCGGAGCCCAGGTTGTCCACGCCGTACGCGACGACGCTGCCCGCGCACACCCGGTGGTGGCCGTGCCCCCGGTGCATCCGCAGCAGAACACGGTCCTCGGCGACGATGTGGCGGGCCGGGGCCAGGAAGGGCAGGGCGCGCGCACTGGCCGCCACCCGGCCGTACTCGACGCGGCCGAGCAGGCCGGCGGCGCGTTGTTCGT
Organism: Streptomyces aurantiacus; assembly: GCF_027107535.1. Lineage (NCBI taxonomy): Bacteria > Bacillati > Actinomycetota > Actinomycetes > Kitasatosporales > Streptomycetaceae > Streptomyces > Streptomyces sp. Qhu-G9. Next base: position 67,325 of record NZ_CP114283.1, read on the forward strand.
CGGTCGGCATGTCCCCAATCTGAGGTACCGGGAGGAGGCGGGGACAGGGGCTCCGGGCCCTTCCGGGGCAGGACGTAGGTCCCGGATCCGTCTCGTCCGGGTATCCCTGATCGACCTCTACGTAGTGCGCAGAAAACCCGACCCGTGGATGCCCCGGGCGCTCAGCGCTGCTTCTCCGCCTGCAGCCGGGCCACGTAGGCGGCCGCCTGTGCCCGCCGCTCCATGCCGAGCTTGGCCAGCAGACTGGAGACGTAGTTCTTGATCGTCTTCTCGGCGAGGTGCAGCCGCTCGCCGATCGCGCGATTGGTGAGTCCCTCGCCGATCAGGTCGAGGATCCTGCGCTCCTGGTCGGTCAGCTTGGCGAGCCTGGTGTCGCCCTTGGGGCCGCCGCCGTCGCGCAGCCGCTCCAGGACGCGGGCCGTCGCCTCCGGGTCGAGGAGGGACCTGCCGGCCGCGACGTCGCGGATCGCCGAGAGCAGTTCGTCGCCGCGGATCGCCTTCAGTACGTAACCCGAGGCGCCCGCCATGATCGCGTCGAAGAGGGCCTCGTCGTCGGCGTACGAGGTGAGCATGAGGCACTTGATCGACTCGTCCCGGGAGCGGATCTCGCGGCAGACCTCGACTCCGCTGCCGTCCGGCAAACGCACGTCCAGGACGGCGACGTCCGGGCGCGTGGCCGGAATCCGCGCCTGCGCGTCGGCCGCCGTACCGGCCTCGCCGACCACCTCGATGTCGTCCTCCATCGAAAGCAGCTCATGGACTCCCCGGCGGACTACTTCGTGGTCGTCGAGAAGAAATACGGTGATTTTTCCTTCTTCGCGCACGGAGCCAGTCTCACACACGATCTTTCCGTTCGCGCCAGTGGAACCCTTCCCGTCCCCGGGGTGACCGGGATAACGTGCCGGTGTTCCGGCCCCCTGCAAGGCTGTAACCAGTGCTGTGACCAGCAGCTGTTCCCGACTCGCGCGAAGTACGTGGAAGTCCGAGTGGAAAGTACTTGGAAATCCGATCAAAATCGCAGGTCAGGATGGGTTTCACAGTAATGTGGAGCACTGGGTAACGTGATTGTTGCAGGGCGCTCGCCGGGGCACCTGTCACGCCTGTTCCCGGCCGAGGGCACCCACCCCGTGCACGGGTACGGAGATCAGGCGAGCCGCTCCCCCAGGCTCACGACGAGCCGAGGGGGACCCAGTTCCCGGCAACCCCGGGGGCCGGACCGACGGAGGAGCACACGTGACCGTGGAGAGCACTGCCGCGCGTAAGCCGCGACGCAGCGCCGGTACCAAGCGCACCGCTGCGAAGAAGCCGCCGGGCTCCCAGCCCGACCTTGTACAGCTGCTGACGCCCGAGGGCAAGCGCGTCGAGAATGGCGAGTATGACGCGTACGTAGCCGACATCACCCCCGAAGAGCTCCGCGGGCTGTACCGCGACATGGTGCTCACCCGACGCTTCGACGCCGAGGCCACCTCCCTGCAGCGCCAGGGTGAGCTGGGCCTGTGGGCCTCGCTGCTCGGCCAGGAGGCCGCCCAGATCGGATCCGGACGGGCCACCCGGGAGGACGACTACGTCTTCCCGACCTACCGCGAGCACGGCGTCGCCTGGTGCCGCGGAGTGGACCCGGCCAACCTGCTCGGCATGTTCCGCGGGGTGAACAACGGCGGCTGGGACCCGAACAGCAACAATTTCCACCTGTACACGATCGTCATCGGCTCGCAGACGCTGCACGCCACCGGCTACGCCATGGGCATCGCCAAGGACGGCGCCGACTCGGCCGTGATCGCGTACTTCGGGGACGGCGCCTCCAGCCAGGGCGACGTCGCTGAATCGTTCACCTTCTCCGCTGTCTACAACGCGCCCGTCGTGTTCTTCTGCCAGAACAACCAGTGGGCCATCTCGGAGCCCACCGAGCGCCAGACCCGCGTCCCGCTCTACCAGCGCGCGCAGGGCTACGGCTTCCCGGGCGTCCGCGTCGACGGCAACGACGTCCTCGCCTGCCTCGCCGTGACCAAGTGGGCCCTGGAGCGGGCCCGCCGCGGCGAGGGCCCCACGCTCGTCGAGGCCTACACGTACCGCATGGGCGCCCACACCACCTCGGACGACCCGACCAAGTACCGGGCCGACGAGGAGCGCCAGGCGTGGGAGGTGAAGGACCCGATCCAGCGCATGCGTACGTATCTGGAGGACTCAAACCACGCGGACGAGGGATTCTTCGCGGAACTCGAAGCCGAGAGCGAGGCGTTGGGTAAACGAGTACGCGAAGTCGTCCGCGCCATGCCGGACCCGGACCACTTCGCCATCTTCGAGAACGTGTACGCGGACGGGCACACGCTCGTCGACGAGGAGCGGGCCCAGTTCGCGGCCTACCAGGCGTCGTTCGCCGATGAAGGGGAGGGCAAGTAGCGATGACAGCGGAAAAGATGGCGCTCGCCAAGGCGATCAACGAATCGCTGCGCACGGCCCTCGACGCGGACCCCAAGGTCCTGATCATGGGTGAGGACGTCGGCAAGCTCGGCGGCGTCTTCCGGGTGACGGACGGCCTGCAGAAGGACTTCGGCGAGGACCGGGTCATCGACACCCCGCTCGCCGAGTCGGGCATCGTGGGCACCGCGATCGGCCTCGCCCTGCGCGGCTACCGCCCGGTCGTCGAGATCCAGTTCGACGGGTTCGTCTTCCCGGCGTACGACCAGATCGTCACGCAGCTGGCGAAGATGCACGCGCGAGCGCTCGGCAAGATCAAGCTCCCCGTCGTGATCCGCATTCCGTACGGCGGCGGCATCGGCGCGGTCGAGCACCACTCGGAGTCCCCCGAGGCGCTCTTCGCGCACGTGGCGGGCCTGAAGGTGGTCTCCCCGTCGAACGCGAGCGACGCCTACTGGATGATGCAGCAGGCCATCCTCAGCGACGACCCGGTGATCTTCTTCGAGCCGAAGCGGCGCTACTGGGACAAGAGCGAGGTCAACCGCGAGGCGATCCCCGGCCCGCTGCACAAGGCACGTGTGGTGCGCGAGGGCACCGATCTGACCCTGGCCGCGTACGGGCCGATGGTGAAGGTCTGCCAGGAGGCCGCGGCGGCCGCCCAGGAAGAGGGCAAGTCCCTCGAAGTGGTGGACCTGCGGTCGATGTCCCCGATCGACTTCGACTCCATCCAGGCCTCGGTCGAGAAGACCCGCCGCCTGGTCGTGGTGCACGAGGCGCCGGTGTTCCTGGGGACGGGCGCGGAGATCGCGGCCCGGATCACGGAGCGGTGTTTCTACCACCTGGAGGCGCCGGTGCTGCGGGTCGGGGGCTACCACGCCCCGTATCCGCCGGCGCGCCTGGAGGACGAGTACCTGCCGGGCCTTGACCGGGTGCTCGACACCGTCGACCGCTCGCTGGCGTACTGAGGAGAGGGTCGTGACGACGATGACTGAAACCGCCTCGGGGCTGCGCGAGTTCAAGATGCCCGACGTGGGCGAGGGGCTGACCGAGGCGGAGATCCTCAAGTGGTACGTCCAGCCCGGCGACACCGTCACCGACGGTCAGGTGGTCTGCGAGGTCGAGACCGCCAAGGCCGCCGTCGAGCTGCCGATTCCCTATGACGGGGTGGTGCACGAGCTGCGCTTTCCCGAAGGGACGACGGTGGACGTCGGCCAGGTGATCATCGCGGTGGACGTGGCCGGTGGAGCCGCTCCGGCCGCGCCGGCCCAGGCCCCGGTCCCCTCGGCGGAGCCCGTGGCTCCTTCCGGGGAGTCCGACGCCGCCGCGCAGAAGCCCAAGCCGGAGGGCCGCAAGCCGGTCCTCGTCGGGTACGGGGTCGCGGAGTCCTCCACGAGGCGCCGTCCCCGCAGGAGCGTTCCGTCCCAACAGTCCGAGGCGGTCGCCGCGGTCGCGGTGGTCCAGGCCGAGCTGAACGGACACGCCGGTCCGGCGGCCCGTCCGCTGGCCAAGCCCCCGGTGCGCAAGCTGGCCAAGGACCTCGGGGTCGACCTGGCCGCGGTCAGGCCGTCCGGCCCGGACGGCATCATCACGCGCGAGGACGTGCACGCGGCGGTGGCCCCGGCCCCCGCCCAGGCGCCTCCGGTCACCGCGGCGACGCCGGCTCCCGTCCAGGACCGGACTCCGGCCCCGCTCGCCCCGTACGACGGCGCGCGGGAGACCCGGGTCCCGGTCAAGGGGGTGCGCAAGGCGACGGCGGCGGCGATGGTCGGCTCGGCGTTCACCGCGCCGCACGTCACCGAGTTCGTCACGGTCGACGTGACGCGCACGATGAAGCTGGTCGAGGAGCTCAAGCAGGACAAGGACATGCAGGGGCTGCGGGTGAATCCGCTGCTTCTGATCGCGAAGGCCCTGCTGGTCGCCATCAGGCGCAATCCGGACGTCAACGCCTCGTGGGACGAGGCCGGCCAGGAGATCGTCCAGAAGCACTACGTGAACCTCGGCATCGCGGCGGCCACACCCCGCGGCCTGATCGTCCCGAACATCAAGGACGCCCACGCCAAGACGCTGCCGCAGCTCGCCGAGGCGCTGGGGGAGCTGGTCGGCACCGCCCGCGAGGGGAAGACCTCACCGGCGGCCATGCAGGGCGGCACGGTGACCATCACCAACGTCGGCGTCTTCGGCGTCGACACCGGCACACCGATCCTCAACCCGGGCGAGTCCGCGATCCTCGCCGTCGGATCCATCAAGCCGCAGCCGTGGGTCCACAAGGGCAAGGTCAAACCGCGACAGGTCACGACGCTGGCCCTGTCCTTCGACCACCGCCTGGTCGACGGGGAGCTCGGCTCCAGGGTCCTCGCCGACGTGGCGGCGGTCCTGGAGCAGCCCAAGCGACTGATCACCTGGGGGTAGGCGGCAGGACCGCGGGTGAGCGGGGGCTGGTCGCACAGCTCCCGGCGCCCACCGGAGCAAAAGACCGCGCCGTTGCTCGCGCCCCCTTTCCAGGGGTGCGGGCAACGGCGCGGTCCGTCGTCCGTCCATCAGGCCATCGGGCTACAGGGCTATCGGGCGAACCCGTAGTTCATCAGCTTCTTCGCGTCCGACTCCCGGGCGGAGATGGACGTCGAGGCGAGGACGGTACCGATGACCGTCTTCCCGTTGCGGGTGGCGGCGAAGACCAGGCAGTACTTGGCCTCCGGGCCGGAGCCGGTCTTCACCCCGATCGCACCGGTGTAGCTGCTGAGCAGACCGTTGGTGTTGGTCCACGGCGCCATGGTGCGGGTGCCGCCGGTCTTCGTCACGGTCTTGGCCGTGTACTTCTTCGTCTTCACGATCGCGCGGAAGTTGGCGCTCTTCATCGCGCTGCTGGCGATCTTCGTCAGGTCGCGCGGCGTCGAGTAGTTCGAGCCGTTGCCGATGCCGTCGAACGAGTCGAACTTCGTGTTCGGCAGGCCGAGGTCCCTGGCCTGCTTGTTCATCTTGCCGATGAACGACTTCACGCGGGCGGCACGCGTCGAGCCGGAGCCGAACTTGTCGGCCAGCGCGTACGCGGCGTCGCAGCCGGACGGCAGCATCAGGCCGTACAGGAGCTGGCGGACGGTGACCTTGTCGCCGACGATCAGACGGGCCGACGAGGCGTTGTTGCGGACGATGTAGTCGCTGTACTCCTTCTGGATGGTGACCTTGGAGTCCAGGTTGAGGTTCGGCTGCGACAGCACGACCTTCGCGGTCATGATCTTCGTCGTGGAGCCGGTGGAACGGCGCGTGTCCGCCGCCTTGGTGTAGAGCGACGTGCCCGAGCCGTTGTTCATCACGAAACCGCCCTTGGCGGCGATCGTGGGCTTCGTGAGGGCCTGCGCGGGCGCCGTGCCGAGGGCTCCGGTCGCGAGCACGGCTCCGGTGGTGAGGACCACGCCGGCAGCTCTGCGGATCCGCATACCCTTTATACCGGTATTCAAGTCGATTACCCCGATTACGTTGAAAGCACCGATTAGGTGCCAAATGCCCCAAGAAGACGACCACTTGGAGTGGCACCTTCTCTTGAGACACGTAACTAGCACAAAAAGATGCACGGTTGCTGAGCCGGGGTGTGTCTTTTTACCTCGTCCATATCCTGGACCACTCGCGACCATGCGTCCATGTTGTATCTATGCTGTGCTCATGCCTTCAGCCCCGTCCCCCGCCGCGCCCGCGCCCGACCGGCAGACCGACGAGCGGGCCGTGAAGCAGCCGCCCGCGGCCGAGCGTGTCTACGCGCACGTCAAGCGGGCCGTGCTGGAGCGGCGTTACGAGGGCGGGACGCTGCTTACCGAGGGCGAGTTGGCCGAGGCCGTCGGTGTCTCGCGGACACCGGTGCGCGAGGCGCTGCTCAAGCTGGAGGTCGAGGGCCTGATCCGGCTCTACCCGAAGAAGGGCGCCCTCGTCCTGCCCGTCTCGGCGCAGGAGATCGCGGACGTGGTGGAGACCCGGCAGCTCGTCGAGGAGCACGCGATCCGCAAGGCGGTACCGGCCTCGCCCGCGCTCATCGAGCGCCTCACCGAACTCCTGGCGAAACAGCAGGAGCAGGCCGCCGCCGGAGACCTGGCCGGCGCCGCCGTCACCGACCGCTGCTTCCACGCCGAGATCGTCCGCAGCGGGGGCAACGAGATCCTCTCCCGCCTCTACGACCAGTTGCGCGACCGTCAGTTGAGGATGGGGGTCGCCGTGATGCACGCCCATCCCGACCGGATCACCAAGACGCTCAGCGAGCACCAGGAGATCCTCGACGCGCTGCGCTCGGGCGACGCGGAGGCGGCGGTCGCGCTGGTCCACCGGCACGTCAGCTGGTTCTCCAACCTGGCGCGGGGGGACGTCCGATGAGCTCGTCCTCGTCGTCCTCCCTGACGCTCCCCGGCGACCCGCCGGGCGGCCGGCGAGCCGTCACGGTCTGGTCCGTCGGCGTCTCCGTCTACTTCGTCGCGGTCATCTTCCGCACGTCGCTGGGGGTGGCGGGCCTCGACGCCGCCGACCGCTTCCACGTCAACGCCTCGGCGCTCTCGACCTTCTCGATCCTGCAGCTCCTCGTCTACGCGGGCATGCAGATACCGGTCGGTCTGATGGTCGACCGGCTGGGCACGAAGAGGGTGCTGACCCTCGGCGTCGTCCTGTTCACCATCGGCCAGCTGGGCTTCGCTTTCTCCCCGACGTACGGGACGGCGCTGGCCTCGCGCGCGCTGCTCGGGTGCGGTGACGCGATGACGTTCATCAGCGTGCTGCGCCTCGGCTCGCGCTGGTTCCCGGCCCGGCGCGGGCCGATGGTCGCGCAGCTCGCGGGGCTCGTCGGCATGGCGGGCAACCTGGTCTCGACGCTCGTCATCGCCCGGCTGCTGCACGGCGTCGGCTGGACGGCCGCGTTCGCGGGCAGCTCGGTCGCCGGTGTCGTCGTCCTCGCCCTGATGCTGGCGTTCCTGAAGGACCACCCCGAGGGGCACGAGCCGGAGCCGTTCCCGCACCGGGGCGCCGCGTACGTGCGCCGCCAGATCGCGGCGTCCTGGCGGGAGCCCGGGACGCGGCTCGGGCTGTGGGTGCACTTCACGACCCAGTTCCCCGCGATGGTCTTCCTGCTGCTGTGGGGACTGCCGTTCCTCGTCGAGGCCCAGGGCCTGTCGCGGGCGACGGCCGGCGAACTCCTCACGCTCGTCGTGCTCTCCAACATGCTCATCGGCCTCGTGTACGGGCAGATCGTCGCCCGGCACCACGCGGCGCGGCTGCCGCTGGCCCTCGGCACGGTCCTGTCGACGGCCGCCGTGTGGGGCGCCACGCTCGCCTACCCGGCCGACCGTGCGCCGATGTGGCTGCTGGTCGTGCTGTGCGCGGTCCTCGGAGCCTGCGGTCCCGCGTCGATGATCGGATTCGACTTCGCCCGTCCGGCGAATCCGCCCGAGCGCCAGGGCACCGCCTCCGGCATCACCAACATGGGTGGTTTCGTCGCCTCCATGACGACGCTGTTCGCGATCGGGGTGCTGCTGGACGCCACGGGAGGCAGCTACACCGTCGCGTTCTCCGCGGTGTTCGTCCTGCAGGCGCTCGGCCTCAGCCAGATTCTGCGGTTGCGGAAGCAGGCGGCTCGGCGGGAACGGGAACGGCTGGTCGCCAGCCGGGTGGAGACGGTGCACGTTCCGGCGTGACCGCGTGACCGCGTGACCGCGTGACCGCGTGACCGCGTGAGCGGGCGGGGTGGGTCTTCTCGCCCCCACCGCCCCTTCCCGTCCCGAACCTGGGGCTCCGCCCCGGGCCCCGCTCCTCAGACGCCGGAGGGGCTGAGACACGGGCGGACCGGCCGAAACATCACGGCGTGACGGTGAAGTTCCTAAGGATCGCAGCCGTCAGCTCCGGGTCGCCCTCTGTCTTCAGGCGGTCCGACACCGCTTCCGGGGTCACCCGGCCACAGGCCAGACGGAAGTACGTCTCCCAGTCGAGGGCGAGGGTGGCGGCCGGGCCGAGGGAGGGGGCGCCGTCTATCGAACCGACACCGTCGGCGTCGACCCGGACCGTGCGCAGGAACTCGACGGGCCCGTGGACGTCGAAGACGACCGCCGAGTTCGCCGGCGCGCCCGCGTCCTTGGCGACGACCTTCGGGAGCCTGCTGAGCAGCACGTCGCGGGCGACGTACGCGCCCGGCGAGTCGAGGTTGCCCGGCCGGCCGAGAGCGGTGCGCAGGTCCTGCTCGTGCACCCAGAGGTCGAACGCCCGGTTGCGCATGGACTCTTCGAGGGTGACCTCGGTGCCGAGCGGGCCGCGCACCAGCGCGTCGGGCTGGCGCGACTCGTTGCGCAGCTGGCGGTTGCGGCGGATGACCGTGTACTCCAGCTCGGAGGTCATCTCCGGAGCGGTGTGGTGACGGCGGACGTCGACCTGCATCTCCATGTACCGCTGGTGCTCGTTGGTCACGTGGTAGAGGTCGCGGGGGAGCGTGTGGATCGGCCGGGGGTCGCCCAGCATCTCGCAGTCGAGGCCGATCACATGGGAGACGAGGTCGCGCACCGACCAGCCCGGGCAGGGGGTCCGCCGGTTCCACTCGCCCTCCACCAGGGGCGTCACCAGCTCGGATATCGCGTCGATGGAGTGGGTCCAGGCGTCGGCGTAGGACTGAAGGCTTGGATGCAGACTCACGGAACGGGACCCCTCGGGCGGTTGGGCGCGGGCAGTGCACAGGCAGCGGGTGTCTTGGGACGCTAAGTTACGCTGCTGTGAGGCACCCCGGCAGTGCTTTCGTGTGACGATCGTAGGCCCGGATCAACGGTTCGAATGCCAGGACGGTGGTAGTGTGCGCGCCTCTCTGCTCCAGATCGCCGTGGACGAGGGCGAATCGGTCGACGCCCGCAGGCAGCGCGTCGCCTCGTTGGTACGGCAACAGGCCGGTGCCGATCTGGTGATCCTGCCCGAGCTGTGGACGACCGGAGCCTTCGCCTACGAGTCGTTCGGCGCCGAGGCCGAGCCGCTCGAAGGGCCCACGTACGAGGTGATGGCCAAGGCGGCCAGTGACGCGGGCGTGTGGCTGCATGCGGGCTCGATCCCCGAACGGGTCCCGTCCGGTGCTGAACAGATCGCGGTCGGTGCCGGGACGCCCGCATCCGGCGGTGGCTCCGGCACGGGTGACGGGTCCCTCTACAACACCTCTCTCGTCTTCTCTCCTTCCGGTGAACTCGCCGCCGTATATCGCAAGATCCACCGCTTCGGCTTCGACAAGGGCGAGGCGGTGCTGATGAGCGCGGGCTCCGAGCTGGTCACCGTCCGGCTGCCGCAGACCACGCTCGGCCTCGCCACCTGCTACGACCTCCGCTTCCCCGAACTCTTCCGCGGGCTCGTCGACGCCGGGGCCGAGACGCTCGTCGTCTCCGCGGGGTGGCCCGAGCGCCGCCGGTCGCACTGGACCCTGCTCGCCCAGGCGCGGGCGGTCGAGGACCAGTCGTTCGTGCTCGCGTGTGGAACGGCCGGGACGCATGCGGGGGTTCCGCAGGCCGGTCACTCGATCGTGGTCGATCCGTGGGGCGAGGTTCTCGCGGAGGCGGGGGCCGGGGAGGAGGTCCTCACGGTGTCGTTCGACCCGTCCAAGGTGGGTACGACGCGGGAACAGTTCCCGGCCCTGAAGGACCGGTTGCTGGGGGTCGCGCCGCCTCGCCGGTGACGCGTGGCGGGGCGGCGGGGGCGGAAGAACTCCGTCAGTCCGACCCGTTCTCCTTCTCCGCCAGGTGGATGACGCACACCGCGACCGCGATCAGCAGCGCCGGATCCGCGTCCTCCCGTACGACCTCGACGCCGTACGTCTCCCGCAGCCGCAGCCAGCGCCGCGAGATGTGCGCCAGCAGTTCCCCGTCGTACTCGACGACGAACTCCCGGTCGAGGATCTTGCCGCTGACGTCGAGCTCGGTGCCGTCGGCGAGGGCGACGCGGTAGTGGTTGCGGAGCAGCGACAGTCGCTTGCGGCGGATGGTCGCCAGGGGCTCGCCGCCCCGCTCGACGACCATCGTGTCCCGCAGGGCGAGCATCTTCTTGCGGATGTCGATCAGCACACGCCCCTGCGGATCCTTCAGCTCGAAGGTGTCCCGCAGCCGCATCGCCTTGCCGTCGACGAGGAAGGCCTTGCGGCCCCGCTCGTCCTCGATCCAGTAGTCGTCACCGATACCCAGGATCCGGTCGCGTACGAGGAATTTCATGTCTTCAGCGCTTCCCCGGCGAGAGGCCGGGAACGCCGGCGATAGGCCGACAGGCTGATTCCCGTCTCCCGCCGCGGCCGGGAAGGGAGGCCGGACCGACCGGCGACCGGTACGACGAGGTGCCCGGCCCACGGGGGCACGACCGCGGGCCACGCGCTCGCGTGAGGGCCGGTGAGGAGCGCGGACGTGCCGGTCCGGCCGCACCGACGGTGGGACGGACCGGCACTCGCTCGTCCTCGCGGGACGGACGGTCGGGGCGTACGCCGATCAGGCGCCGTAACCGTCGCTGTATCCGCTGGGGTTGTGGCGACGCTGGTCGTCGACCACCTGTGCGGTCGGCGGCACCACGACCCGCCGCCGCTTGGCGATGCTGCTGAAGGTCGCCACGCCGATCAACCCGACGATCATGAAGATGATGCCGACCAGGTCGAGGTTGACCCCCTGCATGTCCCAGTCGGTCGCGAACGTGAGGATCGCCCCTGCGGCGATCAGAATGATGCACCCGCCCAGGCCCATGGGTGTCGCCTCCTGTTGCACACGGTGTCGTGCCGGGCCCGGAGACCGTACGGTTCCCGGGTCCACTGCGGGTACCCGGACCCGGTCCCTCCATGCAGGGGACCCGGCTCCCTAGGCCCTGTCGTCACATTCCCGTCTGCCGGGCGACGCCTGGCACGCTCCCCCAGCCACCGGCCGGGGGGACCCCCACTTGCCGCACCGGCCGAACGCCCAAGTACGTCCAGTACGAGGGCTTCCGGCCGGCACGCCGAGAGCACGCACCAGACGCCGCCCGGCCCGCCCTTCGGGCGGACGACGGCAATCTGACGACAGGGCCTAGCCCTCCAGGAACGCCACGAGCGAGTTCGCCAGCAGGAACGGGTCGTCCGCGCCGCACAGTTCGCGGGCGCTGTGCATCGACAGGATGGCCACACCGATGTCGACCGTCTTGATGCCGTGGCGGGCCGCGGTGATGGGGCCGATGGTCGTGCCGCAGGGCATGGAGTTGTTGGAGACGAAGGTCTGGAAGGGCACGCCGGCCTTCTCGCAGGCCGCGGCGAAGACCGCGCGGCCCGAACCGTCCGTGGCGTAGCGGTTGTTGACGTTCACCTTGAGGATCGGGCCCTGGCCCGCGCGCGGGTGGTGCGTCGGGTCGTGGCGCTCCGCGTAGTTCGGGTGCACTGCGTGGCCCGTGTCGGAGGAGAGACAGACCGTGGCCGCGAAGGCACGCGCCCTGTCCTCGAACGACCCTCCGCGTGCGAAGACCGAACGTTCCAGCACGCTGCCGAGCAGGGGCCCGTCCGCGCCCGTGTCCGACTGCGAGCCGTTCTCCTCGTGGTCGAACGCCGCGAGGACCGGGATGTACGGCAGGGGCTCCTCGGCGGTGGCCACGGCCGCCAGCGCGGCCGTACCGGCGTGCACGGACAGCAGGTTGTCCATGCGCGGGCCCGCGAGCAGCTCCTGGCCCCGGCCCAGGTAGGCGGGCGGTTCGATGGGGTGGACCATCAGGTCCCAGCCGGTGGTCTCGCCCTCGGTGATCCCCGACTCCTGCTCCAGGAAGCGGATCAGGTCGCCGTCACGCGCGTCGTCGCCGAGGCCCCAGATGGGCTGCAGGTGCCGCTGCTTGTCGAGCTTGAGACCCTCCGCGGTGACGGAACGGTCGAGGTGGATGGCGAGTTGCGGCACCCGCAGCAGAGCCCGGTCGACGTTCACGAGGCGGGTCGAGCCGTCCCGCAGCGTCAGCCGCCCGGCCAGACCCAGGTCCCGGTCGAGCCAGGAGTTGAGGAGCGGCCCGCCGTAGACCTCGACAGCGACCTGTCTCCAGCCGTGCCCGCCGCTGTCGGGACGCGGCTTCACCCGCAGGTTGGGGGAGTCGGTGTGCGCCCCGACGATGCGGAAGGCGGTGTGCGGCTCGGCGCCCTCCGGCACGTACCAGGCCACGATCGCGCCGCCGCGCAGCACGTACTTCCCGCCGCTGGTCCCGTCCCACGCGTCGGTCTCCACGACCTGGCGGAAGCCCGCCTTCTCCAGCCGCTCGGCGGCGTTCGCCACGGCGTGGTACGGGGACGGACTCGTCGCCAGGAAGGACATGAGGTCGTCGGTGTGGCCGCGGTCGAAGCGTGGGGGTGTGCGCATGGGTTCACCTTAACGACGTACGAGGGCCCGCTCCCGGGGATGGGAACGGGCCCTCGTGTGGGGTGTGTACAGACGGCGGGACGGGTGGGGATGATCCGCCGCGAAGGCGACGGATCACGTCCCCGGTGGCACCGTCCGCCCGCTTCCACGGGCTCCGGCCGGGTGCGGTCGGCCGATTCCGTCCGCCCGCTCCGGTCGGCTAGAAGGCGGCCTCGTCCAGCTCCATCAGGTCCAGCTCGACGGCCTCGGCGAGCTTGCGCGCGCCGGTGACGCCGGGCAGGACGTTGGCCGCGAAGAACTTCGCCGCGGCGATCTTGCCGGTGTAGAAGGACCTGTCCTTCGCCGCGGCCGTCTCCAGCTTCTCGGCGGCGACGGCCGCGCCCTTCAGGAGCAGGTAGCCGACGACGACGTCACCCGAGGCCATCAGGAGGCGGGTGGTGTTCAGCCCGACCTTGTAGATGTTCTTGACGTCCTGCTCGGTGGCCGCGAGGTCGGTGAGCATCAGGCCGACGATGGCCTCCAGCTCGACGGCCGCCTTGGCGAGGTGCTCGCGGGCGCCGGACAGCTCCTCGCCGCCGGTGCCGAGCGCCAGGAACTTCTTGATGTCCTCGGCGAGCGAGTTCAGCGCCGCGCCCTGGTTGCGGACGATCTTCCGGAAGAAGAAGTCCTGGCCCTGGATCGCGGTGGTGCCCTCGTACAGCGTGTCGATCTTCGCGTCCCGGATGTACTGCTCGATCGGGTACTCCTGCAGGAAGCCGGAGCCGCCGTAGGTCTGCAGCGACTGGGCGAGCTGCTCGTAGCCCTTCTCGGAGCCGTAGCCCTTCACGATCGGCAGGAGCAGGTCGTTCATCGCCTCCAGGGTGGAGGCGTCCTCGCCCTCGGCCTCCTTGACCTGGATGTCGTCCTGGAGTGCGGCGGTGTGCAGCACGAGGGCGCGCATGCCCTCCGCGTACGCCTTCTGCGTCATGAGCGAGCGGCGCACGTCCGGGTGGTGCGTGATGGTGACCTTGGGCGCGGTCTTGTCCATGAACTGCGCGAGGTCGGGGCCCTGGACGCGCTCCTTGGCGTACTCCAGGGCGTTCAGGTACCCCGTCGAGAGCGTGGAGATCGCCTTCGTGCCGACCATCATGCGGGCGAACTCGATGATGCGGAACATCTGGCGGATGCCGTCGTGCTTGTCGCCGATGAGCCAGCCCTTGGCGGGGTGGCGGTCGCCGAACGTCATCTCGCAGGTGTTGGAGGCCTTGAGGCCCATCTTGTGCTCGACGTTCGTCGCGTACGCGCCGTTGCGGGCGCCCAGCTCGCCGGTCTCGAAGTCGAACTCGTACTTCGGGACGAGGAAGAGGGACAGGCCCTTGGTGCCGGGCCCGGCACCCTCGGGGCGGGCGAGTACGTAGTGAAGGATGTTCTCCGACATGTCGTGCTCACCGGACGTGATGAACCGCTTCACGCCCTCGATGTGCCAGGAGCCGTCCTCCTGCTCGACCGCCTTGGTGCGGCCGGCGCCGACGTCCGAGCCGGCGTCCGGCTCGGTGAGCACCATCGTGGAGCCCCACTGCTTGTCGACGGCGATCTTCGCGATGTGCTTCTGGACCTCGTTGCCCTCGTCGAAGAGGATGCCCGCGAAGGCGGGGCCGGAGGAGTACATCCAGACCGCCGGGTTCGCGCCGAGCACCAGCTCCGCGTACGCCCAGATCAGGGAGCGGGGGGCGGTGGTGCCGCCGATCTCCTCGGGCAGGCCGAGCCGCCAGTACTCGGAGTCCATGAAGGCCTGGTAGGACTTCTTGAAGGACGCCGGGACGGGCGCCGTGTTGGTCTCCGGGTCGAAGACCGGCGGGTTGCGGTCGGCGTCCGCGAAGGACTCCGCCAGCTCGTTCTCCGAGAGGCGGGTCAGCTCTTCGAGGATGCTCTTGGCGGTCTCGGTGTCCATCTCCGCGAACGGGCCGGTGCCGTACAGCTTGTCGCGCCCGAGCACCTCGAAGAGGTTGAACTCGATGTCGCGGAGATTCGACTTGTAGTGCCCCATGGCGACGGCTCCGTTGAAAGATCGGGGAGGTGGTGAGTCCTCGGTGACGAGGGCTCGTACCTGGTTCGAGTCTGGTGCGCATCTGGTTCACGTACCAACTAGTAGCTACGATGATGCTACCCGTCGGTAATAAGAATCAACCCCTGAACGCCCAAGTGTGAGCAGGCTCTACATTTCGGGGTCCACCTTCGGGTGCGGGTCCATGAATCCGCCACCTGTTCGAGGAAATCCGGCATCGGCGACCTTGTGCCCCATGCCCTCGGTAGTCTTGCCCCCATGTACGGCTACGACCAGAACGTGGGACCGGGGCAGCAGCAGTACGCGCAGTCCCAGCCGCCCCCGCAGCAGCAGATGCCCGGTGGCGTCGGCGGGGTCGGCGGGTACGGCCAGCAGCAGCCGCTCTACCCCGAGCCGTCGCCGCCGTCGCTCGCGGACGCGGTGCGCGCGTTCACCACGGGGTCGCTGACCCCCGAGGACTTCCAGCAGGTCTTCGCCACGTCCAAGGTCTACTGCCCGCGAGGCGACAACCCCGGATTCCTGGCGCTGCACAACACCCAGCAGCCCGTGATCCCGATGTTCACCTCGCTCAAGGAGCTCCGCCGGTACGCCGGCAAGGAGTCCAAGTACTTCGTGATCACCGGAGCCGAGGTGATCGACCTGCTCCCCACCGGCTACGGCTTCGTCCTCGACATGGAGGGTGAGCACCGCATCGTCTTCGACGCGAAGGCGGTCGAGCAGATGGTGGACTTCGCGATGCGCCGTATGTACGGCTAGCCGCCCTTGCTTCTCGGACGGCCGGCGCGCCCCGTTCCACGAGCGACGCCCGGAGGGAATGCCCTCCGGGCGTTCTGTGTTCCCGGTGGCAGAAAGTTCTACGTTCAACTAAACTCGGAGCACAAGGAGGTACCGACATGCCTGCAGTGACCGTCGAGAACCCGCTGACCCTGCCGCGTGTGGCGGCGTCGGCCGAGGCCGTGGCCCGTCCCGTGCTCACCGTGACCACCGCGCCGAGCGGCTTCGAGGGAGAGGGCTTCCCGGTCCGTCGCGCGTTCGCCGGGATCAACTACCGCCACCTCGACCCGTTCATCATGATGGACCAGATGGGCGAGGTGGAGTACGCGCCGGGCGAGCCCAAGGGCACCCCCTGGCACCCCCACCGCGGCTTCGAGACCGTGACCTACATCATCGACGGCGTCTTCGACCACCAGGACTCCAACGGTGGCGGCGGCACCATCACCAACGGCGACACCCAGTGGATGACGGCGGGCTCGGGCCTCCTGCACATCGAGGCTCCGCCGGAGTCGCTCGTCGTGTCGGGCGGTCTCTTCCACGGGCTCCAGCTGTGGGTGAACCTGCCGGCCGCGGACAAGATGATGGCGCCGCGCTACCAGGACATTCGCGGTGGCTCGGTCCAGCTGCTCAGCACCCCCGACGGCGGCGCGCTCCTGCGGGTCATCGCCGGTGAGCTGGACGGTCACGAGGGCCCCGGCATCACGCACACGCCGATCACCATGATCCACGCGACCGTGGCGCCGGGCGCCGAGCTCACGCTCCCGTGGCGCGAGGACTTCAACGCCCTCGCGTACGTGATGGCGGGCCGCGGCAGTGTCGGCGCGGAGCGCCGGCCCGTGCACACCGGCCAGACGACCGTCTTCGGTGAGGGTTCCTCGCTGACCGTCCGCGCGGACGAGGAGCAGGACGCGAACACGCCCGACCTGGAGATCGTCATCCTGGGCGGCCGGCCGATCCGTGAGCCGATGGCGCACTACGGCCCGTTCGTGATGAACACCCGCGAGGAGCTCCAGCAGGCCTTCGAGGACTTCCAGAAGGGGCGGCTGGGGACGGTCCCGGCGGTCCACGGGATGTCCGAGGGCGGGATGTAGTTTTCCCATACGACGGATCCGTGCGGTCCGATACGATACGGAAAGGCCCGAAGCCGCAATCTCGTTTTGCGGCTTCGGGCCTTTCCGTATGCCTCTCTCAGGCACTACGGCAGTACGTAGACCGGCGCCCCGTCCGCATCACACCCCGCCTGCCGCACGCACCGTCGCTTGATCAGCATCCGTACGCAGTCATGGACGCGCTCCTGCGACAGACCCGTACGGGCGGCGATCTCCTCCAAGCGGTAGCGGGCGCCGCCCCGCAGAAGAGCCGGGGCCAGGTAGGCGGCCACCGCGTGGACGTCTCCCGTGACGACGAGGTTCTTCGCCTGCCAGGAGGCGAGGAGTCCCTGCGGCGTCAGTTCGGGCTCCGGCTCCGGCACGGCGGTGGGCCGGGGATTGCTGTGCGGACGCCGGAGGGCCTCGGCGATCTGCTGCAGCGCTTCAGCCATCAGATTCTGGCTGCGGTTGATCTGCCGCAGCAGTTCGCCGCGCTCCTCCTGGCCGGCGAGCAGCAACTCGTCCGCCCGGATGTTCCGCTCTTCGAGTCGCACGATGGCGTCGGCGATCCGTTGGGGCATGACGTATGCGGTCGCGCCGTCGGGAGCGGGCTGAACGGGGGCCGGTTCCAGGGTGTAGGAGCCGTCGCGCTGGATGGATGCGATGACCGAGGCCACCCATGCCTTGAAGGGCTGGGACTGCTGTTTCGTGCAGCCGTTGACCAGTCGGATCAGCCCTTCGAGACTCACGAGGTTCATGTCTCGTCGCCACTCTCGACCTGCGGGAATGCTGAGAGTGTGCTTCCCAAGCACACTCTCGGCACTTCCGAAGTCGGCCTTGTCCGCGACATTGCGCAGAGCCGAGCCCGTGTGGCTGTAGCCCAGTTGCTTGCACACGTCGACCGCGGGGAACCAGTGGGAGCCGTCCGGCAGGGTAAGCCTCCTCAGGCGCGCCCCTGTGGCCGCGAACACGAAGTCGTTCACATCGATCGCGTCCCGTCGCGGCGCCGCCGACCGGTCCTGCCGTGTGCTGTTCTGCTCGTACATCGAGCCTCACCTCCGCTCCGGAAAGTAGGCAGGCGAAAGCGCAACTCATGTCCACAGCAAGGATGTTCACCCGATAGGGGCAGAGGTATCGATTCTGCCGTCGCTCGGGCCCTCACGCCGTCGATGAGAGGGCCCGGCTGCCGTCATCGGCGCCCCCCCCGTTCAGCCCTCGGGGCGCGCCGCCATGCCGTCTGCATCACCGTGGGGCCGCGGAGCCCTCAGGGAGCCCGGGCCGGCCGTCCTCGTCGGGCCCGGCCTCCTCCTCGTAGAGCTCGAACCAGATGCTCTTGCCCTCGCCCCGGGGGTCCACCCCCCAGGCGTCGGCGAGCAGCTCCGTCAGCACCAGGCCCCGCCCGGAGGACGCGAGCTCGCCGGGCTGTCGCTTGTGGGGCAGGTCGTCGCTGCCGTCGGTCACCTGGATCCGGATGCGGCGGGCGCCCGCGGGGCCCGTCATCTCGGCGACGAGCAGCGCGTCCGCGTCCGTGTGGACGAGGACGTTCGTGACCATCTCGGAGACCAGCAGGACCGCCGAGTCGACCTGGTCGGCGGAGGTCCAGTCGTGCAGGAACTCCCGCAACTGCTGCCGGGCCCCCGCGACCTTCTGGGGCTCGGCCTGCGCGACGGTCAGCATGGTGCGCCGTACTGCGGGCCGCTCGGTCACCGAACCGTCGGGATCGCAGCCCTCCTCACCCGCCCGGCACAGCAGCAGCACCGCTATGTCGTCCTCGCGGCGGTCCGCCAGCGGCCCGGTCGTGTGGTGCGAGGAGGGCCCGTGCACGGCCTGGACCAGCGCGTCGGCGAGTACCTCCATGTCGCCGTCGTGGCTCTCCAGGATCTTGCGGATCCTGAGCCATCCGGTGTCCAGGTCGTGCCCGCCGGTCTCGATCAGCCCGTCCGTGCACAGCAGCATCGTCTCGCCGTGCTCCAGCACGAACCGCGTCGTCGGATAGTCGGCGTCCGGGTCGATGCCGAGCGGCAGCCCGCCCGCGGTGGTCCGGGTCAGCACGGTCCCGTCCGCCATGCGTATCGCCGGGTCGGGGTGCCCGGCCCTGGCCATCTCCAGGACGCCGCTCTCCGGGTCGACCTCGACGTACAGGCAGGTCGCGAAGCGCAGGTCCGAGATCTCCTCGTCGTATGTGATCCCGTACAGGAAGCGTGAGGCGCGCGAGAGGACCGCGTCCGGGCGGTGCCCCTCGGAGGCGTACGCCCGCAGCGCTATCCGCAGCTGGCCCATCAGCCCCGCGGCGCGTACGTCGTGGCCCTGGACGTCGCCGATGACCAGCGCGAAGCGGCCGGCCCCGGGGCTCGTCCGCGAGGTGCCGCCGGGCAGCGGAATCATGTCGTACCAGTCGCCGCCGACCTGGAGCCCACCGCCCGTGGGCACGTACCGGGCCGCGACGCTCATCCCGGGGATCTGCGGCCCGAGGGTGGGCAGCATCGAGCGCTGGAGGCCGTCCGTGAGCTCCCGCTCGGACTCGGCGATTCCGGCCCGCGAGAGGGCCTGGGCCAGCATCCGCGCCACGGTCGTCAGTACGGAGCGCTCGTCGGGCGTGAAGGTGACCGGATACGTGAAGGCCGCCATCCACGCGCCCATCGTGCGCCCCGCGAACGTGAGCGGCAGGAACGCCCAGGACTGGCGGCCGAACTGCTGGGCGAGCGGCCAGGCGGCCGGATAGCGGTCGCGGTAGTGGTCGGGTGAGGAGAGATAGACGGCACGGCCCGCGCGGACGACCTCGGCGGCCGGATAGTCCGTGTCCAGCGGCATCTGGGTGAAGGGCTCCTCGTCCCCGGGCTGGTGCCCGTGGTGCCCGATGACCGTGAGCCGGTCGCCCTCCGCGCCGAAGACGGCCAGCCCGTCCGGCGAGAACCCGGGCATCGACAGGCCGGCGGCGACCCGCAGCACCTCCTCCGTGGACCGTGCCTCGGCCAGCGCGCGCCCCGCGTCCAGCAGGAACGCCTCGCGCGAGCGTCTCCAGTCGCCGGTGACCGGTGTACGGGCGGCGGCCCCCGGAGACTGTTCGGTGACCTCCTGGAGGGTGCCGATCAGCTGGTACGAGCCGGTGCCCGGGTCGAACGACGGCTTGGAGCGGCTGCGCACGGTCCGGATCACATGGCCCTGCTCGTCCATCACCCGAAGGCGCAACTCGGCGAGCGTGCCCTCGGCGGCGGCGAGCTGGACGACCCCGTTGACCTCGTTCCAGTCGACGGGGTGGAAACGGGCCCGTACGCCCGCCTCCGTCAGTACGGCCGCCTCCGCGGGCAGGCCGAGGAGCCGGGAGGCCTCGGCGTCGAGGGTGACCTTCCCGGCGGCGTCGTCCCACCTCCACAGGCCGGTGGACAGAGTGGCGAGGACGTCCCCTACAGAGGGAAGGGGATCACCGATGCGCATTGACCCACTGTATGAAGAGGTGAACGAAGGGTGCCACTGAGGCAGGTGAGGCGGGGGTGGGCGCCGGGCCCCGGAACTATTGCGGACGGTGACCTTGGGGTGGCCGGTACGCTTGCACGTGTTTCACGTGAAACACGTCCCCGATCCGCGAAGACTGGATGAACGACGATGCATCGGTACAGGTCCCACACCTGCGGCGAGCTCCGCGCCTCTGACGTCGGCAGCGACGTCCGGCTGAGCGGCTGGCTGCACAATCGCCGAGACCTGGGTGGCATCCTCTTCATCGATCTGCGCGATCACTACGGCATCACGCAGCTCGTCGCCCGACCCGGCACCCCCGCGTACGCGGCCCTCGACAAGGTCTCCAAGGAGTCCACCGTCCGGGTCGACGGCAAGGTCGTCTCGCGTGGCGCGGAGAACGTGAACCCGGACCTGCCGACGGGTGAGATCGAGGTCGAGGTGGGTGAGGTCGAGCTGCTCGGCGCGGCCGCCCCGCTCCCCTTCACGATCAACACCGAGGACGGTGTGAACGAGGAGCGGCGCCTGGAGTACCGCTTCCTCGACCTGCGCCGCGAGCGCATGCACCGCAACATCCTGCTGCGCACGTCGGTCATCTCCGCGATCCGTCACAAGATGACGACGCTGGGCTTCAACGAGATGGCGACCCCGATCCTCAGCGCGACCTCCCCGGAGGGCGCTCGCGACTTCGTCGTCCCGTCGCGCCTGAACCCGGGCCGCTTCTACGCGCTGCCGCAGGCCCCGCAGCAGTTCAAGCAGCTGCTGATGATCTCGGGCTTCGACCGGTACTTCCAGATCGCGCCCTGTTTCCGTGACGAGGACGCGCGTGCGGACCGTTCGCCGGGCGAGTTCTACCAGCTCGACGTGGAGATGTCCTTCGTCGAGCAGGAGGACGTGTTCCAGCCCATCGAGAAGCTCATGACCGAGCTGTTCGAGGAGTTCGGCAACGGCCGGAACGTCACCTCCCCGTTCCCGCGGATCCCGTTCCGCGAGTCGATGCTGAAGTACGGCTCCGACAAACCGGACCTGCGGGCCCAGCTGGAGCTCGTCGACATCACCGACATCTTCGAGGGCTCGGAGTTCAAGGCCTTCGCGGGCAAGCACGTACGGGCCCTGCCGGTGCCGGACGTGGCCGCGCAGTCCCGGAAGTTCTTCGACCAGCTCGGTGACTACGCGGTCTCGCAGGGCGCGAAGGGCCTCGCCTGGGTGCGGGTGGCCGAGGACGGCTCGCTGACGGGCCCGATCGCGAAGTTCCTGACCGAGGAGAACGTCGCCGAGCTGACCAAGCGGCTCCAGCTGGCCGCCGGTCACGCCGTGTTCTTCGGCGCGGGCGAGTTCGACGAGGTCTCGAAGATCATGGGCGCGGTGCGCGTCGAGACCGCCAAGCGGGCCGGCCACTTCGAGGACGGCGTCTTCCGCTTCTGCTGGATCGTCGACTTCCCGATGTACGAGAAGGACGAGGACACCGGCAAGATCGACTTCTCGCACAACCCGTTCTCGATGCCGCAGGGCGGTCTGGAGGCCCTGGAGACCCAGGACCCGCTGGACATCCTGGGCTGGCAGTACGACATCGTCTGCAACGGCGTCGAGCTGTCCTCCGGCGCGATCCGGAACCACGAGCCCGAGATCATGCTCAAGGCTTTCGAGATCGCGGGCTACGACCGTGAGACCGTCGAGGAGCAGTTCGCGGGCATGCTCCGCGCCTTCCGCTTCGGCGCCCCTCCGCACGGCGGCATCGCGCCCGGCGTCGACCGCATCGTCATGCTCCTCGCCGACGAGCCGAACATCCGGGAGACCATCGCGTTCCCGCTGAACGGCAACGCGCAGGACCTGATGATGGGCGCGCCGACGGAGCTGGACGAGACGCGGCTGCGTGAGCTGCACCTCTCGGTGCGCAAGCCGGTGAACCCGGCGAAGTAGGACTCGCGAGGGCGCCGTCACGGACGGCGCCCGACCGGGAGTGCCGGGTCGGGAGTGCCGAACGGGAGCGCCCGGCCGAAGGCGCCGGACCGACGGCGAGGAGCGGGCCTGCGGGCACCCATATGGGTGATCCCCGCTGCTCCCCCGGACCGGACGGAGAATTCCGGACAGTGCGCGTCGCCCCGGCTTCGGGGCGCGGCCGAGTCAGCAGCCCCACCCGTCCGTCTGGCGCGCATCCCGGACCGCGCCCCCTGACCGGCGACCTGTCGCGCCGAGCCGCCGAGGCTCCCGGCAGCTCATCAGCGCGACACGCACCGCGACACACGGGGGCGCGGGCAACCGCGCGACCAGCCGTCCCCCGTGGATCCCGCACCCCCCGCGCCACGCGAGGCAACTGCCGGGCCGCGAGCGAATTCCCGCCACGTTCTTCATGCGCACAGCAACGCACAGTCGGCGCCCACGCCCCTGACAGGCTGCTTGCCTAACTTCCCTCCCCATGACCGGAATCCAGGGAAACCAGACGGCCCAAGGGCCGAAACACAAGCGGAACGTGACGCGCCGAAAGGTCGTCGTGGCAGGTGGCGCGGCGGTTGCCGCGGTGGGCGTGGGCGGCACGATCGCCGCGACCGCGAACGCCGGCCAGACGAAGAAGGGCGCCTCGCCGACCGCCTCCTCCACGGCCTCCTCCACCTCGTCCCCGACGTGCTACAAGCTCACGTCGGAGACCACCGAGGGCCCGTACTACATCGACGCCGACAAGCTCCGCCAGGACATCACCGAGGACAGGGAGGGCATCCCCCTGACCCTCCGCCTCAAGGTGATCGACAACGAGACCTGCAAGCCCCTCAGGAACGCCGCCGTCGACATCTGGCACTGCGACGCGCTGGGCCTCTACTCCGGTTACGAGGACCTCTCCAGCGGCGGCGGTGGCGGCGGTACGCCGCCCAGCGGGACACCCACCGACGTTCCGTCCGGTACGCCGACCGGCTCCCCTCCCGAGGGAGGCGGCGGTGGCGGTGGCGTCCACGAGGAGCCCACCGACGACAAGCGCTACCTGCGCGGCACGTGGAGGACGGACAGGCAGGGCTTCGTCACCTTCAAGACGGTCTTCCCGGGCTGGTACCGGGGCCGCTGCGTCCACATCCACACCAAGGTGCACGTCGGCGGCACCTGGACGGACGCCGGGTACGAGGGCGGGAACACCTGCCACACCGGCCAGTTCTTCTTCGACGAGGAGTCGGTGCTCGCCTCCGCGGAGGTCGAGCCGTACTCCACGAGCACCACCGAGCGCACCACGCTCACCGAGGACACGATCTACGACCAGTCCGGCACGACGGGCGGTCTCCTCAAGCTGAAGTACAAGAAGAACGGCATCGCGAAGGGCGTCCTCGGCACCATCACGATGGGCGTCGACCCGGACGCGACCCACGAGGGCACGGGCGACGCCGTGCAGCCGGGGGCTTCAGCATCGTCCTCGAACTCGGCGTCGGCTGCGGCAAGTTGATCGTCCCGGTCACCGACTGAGTCCTGCCGCCGGCCGAGCCGGCCGCGCGGAGCGGGCCCGGAACATTCGATTCCGGGCCCGCTCACCCAGTCGTTCATATGTGTGATTGCAAGTCCAACCCATTGACCCGGAAGATTTGCCTCCGCTACGTTCCCCAAGTTCCCGCGTACGTGATGGCCGGCGCCCCTATCTCGCCGCCGCCCTGGTCCTGTCGGCGACGGGTACCTTCCTCGCCACCCTCGGCTCCCCCTGGTTCGGGCTCGCCGCGATCACGCTCGCCGCGGTCGGCGGGAAGTGTGCGGCCACCCTGTTCTGGCCGATGGCCCAGTCGGGCCTCGACCTGAAGATCGCGGCGCCGGGTCTGGCGGTCGTCAACTCCATCGGAAACCTGGGCGGTTTCGTCTCCCCCACCCTGTTCGGCCACCTCAAGGACTCGACGGGCAGCACGAACGGCGGTCTCTACACGCTGTCGGCGGCGTCGATCCTCGCCGTGATCGGGGTGGCCCTGATCCGCAGGAACGGCGGCGACGGTACGGCGACCGGCCGGGGCGAACCGGAACCGACGCTGGTCAAGGGCCGGATGGCGACGGGCGAGGCACGCTGACGCCGACGGTTTCGGACGTCGGTGGCCGCCCGTGGCTGTCGGTGGCCGTCCGCGGCCGGGGCCCGCCGGCACCCCGACGCCAGCCGCCCTTCCGGGACTTCGTGACTCCGGAAAGCTCGCAGTCGACGCACAGGCCTCTCGTCGGGAGTGCACAGCGGCGGGGCGTGTCATGGAAACTGTGGCGGGGTGTGATCGCCCCGCGCAGCACCACGAAGCGCCGGAGGAAACCATGGGGTTCATGCTGCTCGCACTGTTCCTGATCGCCGGGACGGTGGCCGCGGTCGTCGCACAGCGGCGGTCGTACGGCGCGGGCGCCGTGTCCGGTCTGGACGCGGAGGCCGAGGCGAACCGCTGGGTGGTCCGGCTGGGCGGCAGCCTGTCCGTCTTCGGAGCGGGTGCCCGGGCCGACCGCATCGCGGCCCGCGAGTTGTCGGCCGCCGCCGAGCGCCACCGCACCGCCCGGCTTCAGCTGGCCGCCGCCCGCACCCCCGCCGAGTACGTGGTCGTGACGCGAACGGCCCAGGAGGGCATGCACCACGTCCGCGCGGCCCGGACAGCACTGGGCATCGCCCCGTCGGCGGGCCCGCGTTCCGCGGACCTTCCGCCCTCGGGCCGGCCTTCCCCAGGCCAACGGCCGCACCACCGAGATCACGTCCGGACATGACGAGATCCGGCCGGGCCTTCGCGAACCGGCGAGCTGTCGCACTCCGTGACCCCCGGGTCCAGACTGGGGGGAGGCGGGATTTCCGAGACACGGGGCCGAGACACGGAGGCCGGGGCGCAGGGGTCGATCCACAAGGGCCGACCCACAGCACCCGGGCCCCGTAGCCCGTCGGCCGTGGAGGAATCATGACGGCAATGACGCGGAACGACACCCCCGTCGCGATCGAGGGCAACGGTGTGGAGCTGCGCACGCAGGAGGTCGGGGGCGACATGAGCGTCGCCTTCGCACGGTTGCCCAAGGGGACGGACATGGCGCCGGCGGTCAAAGGCCTTCCCGACGACCTGTGCCAGTGCCCCCACTGGGGCTACCTGCTCAAGGGCCGGTTGAGGATGAGCACCAAGTCGGGGGACGAGATCTACGAGGAGGGCCAGGCCTTCTACTGGGCGCCCGGCCACGTACCGGAGGCGCTCGAGGACTGCGAGTACGTCGACTTCTCGCCGACGAAGGAGTTCAACGAGGTCATCGACCACATCAAGGCACAGGCGGCCTGACGCCGACCGCAGTGACGTGACGTGACGTGACGTACGAGCTCAGGTGACGTACGAGGTCACGTGACGTACGAAGCACGCGACGTACCGACTCAGGTGTCGTACGAGCCGTCCCAGGGCGGTCCGAAGCCGAGCCGTTCCGGGTACAGCTCGCCCCACGGTTCCCCCTCGTCCTCGCCGGTCAGCAGGCCGAACAGCACGCCGTCGCGGGTGAGCTGGAAGGGCCGGATCGCGATGTCCGTGTAGCGCCGCCGCGGGAGGCTGCGCAGGAGCTTCGCGAGGTGGGCCTGTGCCTGGGAGAGGACCGAGTCCGGCCCGTGCGGGGTGCGCTGCTGCTCGGCCCACGTGCCGGCGCACCAGATCTCCGAGTCGCGGTGACGGCCCTCGGCGTCGAAGGTGTGGAGCACGGTGAACAGTCGTTTGTGCTGTTCCCAGCCGTCGGCGGGGCGGAAACCCTCGGGAAAGGCGTACGTGACCGACCCCAGGAACTGCCCCGCCGCGTAGTGACCGATGGCCTCGGTGCGGTGGCGCGGCTCGTAGGCGATCGGGATGAGCTGGGGGACTGCCATGGCGAAACCATACGGATGAATCGTGCCCATGCCAGGAGCGGGGTCCCGTAACAGGAGTGGGGCCTTCAGCCGGCGCCGACGCGCCGCTGTGCGAACTCCCGGTTCGTGAGCGTTTGGCGGCGGTGCGCGTCGGGCAGGTCCGGCATCGCCAGGAGCCGGTCGCAGGCCCGCAGCGAGGCGGCAGGGTCGCCCACCCAGTAGGACGTGATCGAGTACTCGAACAGCAGCCCCCAGCGGTACACCCACGGCTGTACGAAGAGGAGGTCGTCCGGGGCTTCCCGGTCGAGCCCCGCGCGGACGACAGCGTGCGCGCTGTGATGGCGGCCCTGGACGCGAAGGCGCGAGGCGAGTTCGTAGCAGGCCTCCAGCCGCTGTGGCCGGACTTCCCAGGCCCGGGTGAGGGCGTCCACCGCGCCGGCCCAGCCGTCGGCGCCTACCTCGGCCCCGGAACCTGAGCCGGGACGGGCCTGAGGCTCCGCGCTCAGGATTCCCACCTGGAGGAGTGCGTAGTACACCTCCTCCGGCCAGCCTCCCATCGCGGCCCGTCGCTCGTACAAATCGATCGCCTCGGGTGTCCTGCCCAGGTCGCGCATGGTCTGGGCGAGGTAGAAGACGGTGCGGGTGTTGGCGGGGTCCCGTTCCAGCTCGGCGCCGAGGAGCCGCGCGTCGCGCTCGAACTTGTCGTCGCGCGAGCCGCCGTCGGCGAAGTCCTCGACGACGACGGCGTCGAGGTTCTCCTGCGTGTGGTCCCGGTCGGCGGTGAGGTACTCGTGGGTGACGCCCTCGTACCGCCAGGGCAGGTCGCCGCGCACCAGACGCTTGATGCGGTACTCGGTCGTGCCCTCGTGCCGCAGCATGTACGAGTCGGCGGTGAGCGGCGGCAGGGGCCCGTCCTGGCGGAGTACGAGGTCCGCGTCGAGCAGCAGCAGGTAGTCCGCCCGGCCCCGGGCGCGGCTGATGTTCCGGCTGCGGTTGTGGCCGAAGTCGACCCAGGGGTCCTCGTGGAGGTCGCCGGGGATGCCGTCCAGCGCCGTACGGATCAGGTCCTGCGTGCCGTCCGTCGAACCGGTGTCGGAGATGACCCAGCTGTCGATCAGGTCCCGGACGGAGGCGAGGCATCGTTCGATGACCTTCGCCTCGTTCTTGACGATCATGCACAGGCAGATGGACGGCTTCACGGCAACACCACTCCCGGTGACTCGGCGCGGGAGACCGTAGGCACCGGACGCCGTCGGCCTTGGTGAGGCTCGCCGCGACCGGTTCCCGATTCGCTGTCACGCAGGCGCCCATTGGGGTTTCGCCTGTCGGCTGATCTGTTGATCGTTCCGGAAAACTCTTCAGTCGCCGGAGCCGCGGTCCGATGTACCCCGAGGAAGCTCGAACTCGCTTCCGGAAAATCCGTACATCTGTGCATTCGTGCGTCCGTGAATCTGCGCATCAACGCGGCAGTGCAGCGGTGCACCGGATCAGAAGGAGCAGTGCATGAGTCCTGCACCCGGGACCAGGTCGTCCCTCGGCCCGCTTCCCGCCCGCAGCGTCCTGCTGACCGGCGGAGCCGTCGTCTCGATCGCCCTCGCGCTCGCCGGTGTCGCGAACCCGGCCGTGGCCGCGTCGCGCACGGTCGCGCCGCTTGCCGGCACCGTCGCGACGGGCCCGTCCGGTCTGTCAGGGCCGTCGGGTCCGACCGGCGTGTCGGGTCCGTCCGGCGTGTCGGGTCCGTCCGGAGTACCGGGCCCGTGGGGCCTGTCGGCGCCTTCGACGGGCGACGGCTGCAAGAAGCCGAACCATCCGCCCAGGCCCCACAATCCGAACGGTCCGAGACCGGAGGGGAAGGCGCAGGCGCCGTCCACCGACGGGCATCACGACAAGTGCAAGGTCGGTCCCACGGGTCCGCCCGGCCCGAAGGGCCCCACGGGCCCGCCCGGCCCCAAGGGTGACACCGGCGCGGCGGGCCCGTGCTCGGACATCGACTCGTACGCGCCCTCGAACTCGGAGGAGTTCAGTGCCGTACTGACCGGCGGGAAGGCGTACGCGGGGCGACGGGAGCTCAACCCCATGCAGCCTCAGGGGGCATACGCCTGGCAGGACCTCACCAACGCCGACAACCCGAGGTTCCCCAGGACCGCCTGTGCCGTCTCCATCTCCGCCCAGGGGAACGACGCCTGGATCAAGGTGCTGACCACGGGTGGCGAGGTCTGGGAGACGCACGGAGACACCAACGGCACGACGTTCGTCTGGAACGAGGGCTGGACGCAACTGACCAAGCCGTAAGGACTCGTGATCGAGGTCGCCGAGTTCCGGGGTGACCTTCCGGCCGAGCAGCCCCCGGGTCCCTTTCGTCTCGAAGGGGCCCGGGGCCCGGCCGTCCGGGGCCGGGTCCGGCCCGGGGCACTTCTCTGCTCTCTGCCCTCTGTTCTGTTGTCTGTTTTCGTTCTCCGTCTTCTGAGTCTTATGAGTCTTCTGAGCCGGAAACCATCGCGTCACGTATTCCCTCTTGATGTCCATGACGATGATCAATCGCCGCGCGACCGACGCACCTTCGACCACGCGATCACGGCGCCGCCGCAGAGGTTCCGCGCGCAGCGGCGGCGGACATGGCGGCGGGAGAGGGAAAGGGCCCCTGCTGGGGGGCCTGGCCGCGCTGGCGGTGTTATCCGTCGGCGCCCTGATCGTGAACGGGACGACACCCGCGGCGTCCAGCTCCGACGACGGAGCCTCCGACGCCGCGCGGCCGTCCGCCCCGGTCCCGGCACCGGAGCGTTCGGAGCCGGCGGAACCGAGTGGCGGCGGCACGGCGTCGGCGGACGCCGGGGGCGAGCCGGACGCCGGGCCGGACGAGCAGGCTGACAGGGACTCCGACGCCGATGGGGAGGGCGTCGACCCGCCGGACTCGGCCTCCATTCCCGCGACGGGCCCCGGCACGTTCGCCACCGCCGGCGGCGGGAGCGGGACCGTGGGCAAGGGCGCCGGCGTCCTGCGCTACAAGGTCGTCGTCGAGGACGGCCTCACGCAGTCGGCGGCGGACGTCGCCCGGCAGGTGGAGGGAATCCTCGCCGACCGGCGCGGCTGGACGGCGGACGGCCGGTCGGGTTTCCGGCGCGTCTCCAGCGGTACGACCGACTTCGTCGTACGGCTCGCCACACCGGGCACGGTGGACGCCATCTGCGGCAAGTACGGCCTCAACACCCGCGGCGAGGTCAACTGCAGCGTGGGCAAGGACGTCGTGGTCAACCTCAAGCGGTGGCTGCTGGCGACTCCGGTCTACGCCGACGACGTGGACGCCTACCGGGCGCTGATCATCAACCACGAGGTCGGCCACTTCCTGGGCCACGGCCACGTCACGTGCCCCGGGGCCGGCAAGCCTGCCCCGGCGATGATGCAGCAGATCAAGGGCATGCGCGGCTGCAAGCCCAACGTGTGGCCGTACGACACCAAGGGACGGTTCGTCACGGGGCCCGCCGTGTCCTGAGCGGGCGGCCGACCGTGTCCTGAGCGGGCGGTCGAAGAACTCACGGCAACCTTTCCGAGCCTTGCGACCACAGATGAGTCGGAACTCCGTTCACGGGAGCTCCACACAACGCACGAGCCCCACAAGAACCACGTAAGGACTCATCCGTGGCATCCCCCTCCCACCGCAGGTCCCTTCGTAAGCGGCGCACCGTCCTCGTCTCCGTCGCCGCCGTCGCGGCCGCGGGTCTCGGCGCCGGCACCTTCGTGATGAACGCGAACGCGGGTGCCGTCGACCTGGCGCACCAGGTCCTGCCCGCCAAGGACGGCTGGGCGGCCTCCGGTTCAGGAACGACCGGTGGCGCCAAGGCCGACTCGGCGCACACCTTCACCGTCAGCACCCGGGCCCAGCTGGTGAAGGCGCTCGGCTCCCAGACGAACTCCACCCCGAAGATCATCAAGGTCAAGGGGACGATCGACGCGAACACGGACGACGCCGGCAAGAAGCTGACCTGCGCCGACTACGCCTCCGGGACGGGCTATTCACTGTCCGCGTACCTGAAGGCGTTCGACCCGGCCACGTACGGCAAGAAGGCCCCCGCGGGCACGCAGGAGAAGGCCCGCGCCGCCGCGCAGACCAAGCAGAAGAAGAACATCGTCTTCCGGGTGCCCGCCAACACCACCATCGTGGGCGTCCCGGGCAGCAAGGCGGGGATCACCGGCGGCAGCCTCCAGGTGCAGGACGTCGACAACGTCATCATCCGCAACCTCTCCCTCACCGCCACCGAGGACTGCTTCCCGCAGTGGGACCCGACGGACGGCTCCGCGGGCGAGTGGAACTCGAACTACGACTCGGTGACGTTGCGCGGGGCGACCCATGTCTGGGCGGACCACAACACGTTCAGTGACGCGCCGTTCTTCGACAAGTCCGAGAAGACGTACTTCGGCCGCAAGTACCAGGTCCACGACGGTGCCCTGGACATCACCAACGGCTCCGACCTGGTGACGGTCGAGCGCAACCAGTTCACCAACCACGACAAGACGATGCTGATCGGCAGCAGCGACACCGACAGCGTCGGCAAGCTGCGGGTCTCCATCCACCACAACGTGTGGAAGGGCATCACGCAGCGCGCTCCGCTGGCCCGTATCGGCCAGATCCACCTCTACAACAACGTGTACGACACGACGACCCTCAACGGCTACGAGCCCAAGTACAGCCTCGACTCGCGGGCCAAGGCCCAGGTCGTCGCCGAGCACAACTCCTGGACCCTGCCGTCCGGTGCGAAGGTCGCCAAGCTGCTGAGCGGTGACGGAACGGGTTCGGTCGCGGGCAGCGGCAACCTCGTCAACGGCAAGGCGACGGACATCGTCGCCGCGTACAACTCGGCGAACTCGAAGAAGCTGAAGACGACGGTGAACTGGAAGCCGGCCCTGACGGCCGGCCTCCAGACCTCCGCGAAGAGTCTGCCGACGGAGCTGCTGGGGACGACGGGGGCCGGGGTTCTTTCCTGACCCAGCCCTCAGGACATGAGTGGGGCCCGGGACTTGGGGTCGTCCCGGGCCCCACTCATACGCCCTGGAACCCGCCGGAACGTATGCCGTGGAGGAGGTGGGCGAGGGGAGTGGGGGTGGTGACGAGCTGTATGGCGGGGTCGTCGCTCTCGCGGAGGTGGACGGTGTGGGGAGTGGTGGCGAGTTCGACGCAGGCGTTGCCGTCGCCGCCACCGGAGAAGGACGACTTCTGCCAGTTGTCGGGGGTCTGCATGGTGCGCCTCACAGTTCCTTCGCCAGCCGGTGGATGAAGTCACGCGACCGTTCGGGTTCGAGTGACGCACCTTCCACTCTATGGAAAAGCGTTCGAAAACTGTTGAGTTGGGCTTCGGAGTCGACGAACGCCGAGCCGTGCGGCGCGTCTCGTACGACGGTGTCCAGCTGGGGAACCGCGCCCCCCGCGAAGACCATCGCGCTCCCGGCGTCGATGAACCCGTCGAGGTCGAACGGGATCACCCGCACGGTCACGTGATCCGCTTCCGAGAGTTCCAGGACGCGGGCGAGCTGGGCGCGTGAAGCGGCGCGGCTGCCGACCCTGATGCGCAGGGCTGCTTCGTGCATCACTGCTGTGTACGGAGTGGGCTGCGCGCCCTCGATGATGGTGCGCCGCTTCATCCGGTGCTCAACGCGCAGGCCGAGCTCACTCTGAGGAAGCGCGGGCACTCTGTGTGAGAAGACCCCGTGGGCGTACTCCTCTGTCTGGAGAAGACCCGGCACGTACAGGCAGTCCACGTCCCACCGAAAGTTGGAGTGGTGCTCCAGCTCGGACAGGTCCAGGAACGAGGTGGGCAGCAAGCCCCGGTACTCCTCCCACCAGCCGCGCGTGCGATCGGTGGCCATCGCGACCAGCGCCGCGATCAACTCTTCGTCCACACAGGCGTAGTGCGCGGCGAGACGGCGTATGCGTGTCTCGCTCACGCCCGCGATGGCGTACTCGATCTGGCTCATCTGGACGGAGTCGGCTCCGAGCAGTTCCGCGGCCTCGCGGGCCTTCAGGCCTGCTGCTTCGCGCAGTTTCCGCAGCTCGGAACCCAGGCGTACCTGGCGGGACGGAGTCCTGCGGATCGGAGCGTGGGACGGGGACCCCGAACCCCCTGAACCGGCACCGGCGTTGGACCAGGCCTCCGTGGACTCGGAGACGGGCCGAGGCCTGACCCTCGTCCGGGCCTGCGCGGACGTCTGGGGCTGGCACCCACTGGCGAGAGAAGGCAACAGGGGCAAGTACGTGTGGTGCGACCTGGGTGCCGCGTAGCTCGTTGATCATGTCGGACTTCGCGGAGTTCACCGAGTCACGCCTGGTCGATCCCCAGGCGAAGTGGATCTGGAGGGACCTGATGGCGCCGATCAACCACTTCCCCCGGGCCGCGTCGTCCGGGGACGGGGAACGCCCGGCCCGTTCCCGTCGTTCTCCCTTCAGGCAACCGCCCACCGGCCGAGGTGGTGCGCACGCCCTTCCGGCGACCGATCCCGAGTGCCATGCCCCGTAAGCGAACCTGCACCCGAACCCGTCCCGCCGCCCTCGCGGGCGTCGTCGTCGGCCTGCTTCTTGGCTGTTCCGGCGGCGAGGGCGCAGCCGACGTGTCTTCGGGTGCCCCCGGACCGGCGGCGTCCACCGTGACCGGTCCGGCGACCACCCCCGCCGAGCCCTCACGGGCCACCCCCTCTGCCACGCCGACACCCCGCGAGACCGGCACCCGGGCCCTGACCAGCTCGCTCAGCATCCCGAAGATCGGGCTCAAGGATCTGCGCGTCGTCCCGTACGAGGGGACGACCGACGACTGGCCGGGCACCCGGATCCAGAACCGCGGCGTCGGCGCCAGCCCGTACGGCAGCCGTGGCGGCGTCGCCCCCGGCGAGGTCGGCAACTACCTGGTCACGGCCCACCGTCTCTCCGCCGGCGGTCCCTTGCGCGACCTCCCACGTCTCGGCGAGGGCGACGCGGTCCGCGTCACTTCGGGCGGCACGGTCTACGAGTACGTGATCACCGGCACGAGGGAGACCTCGTTCCGCTCCGAGCGCTCACTCGCCGAACAGCGTGCACCGGTACCGGGTTTCCCTGGCAGGCGCCCCACCCAGGCCATGATCACCATCTCCACCTGCGCCACACCGGAGGACGACGCGGCGGGAAACCACTGGCGCGACGACAGAGGAAATCCGGAACACCGCATCGACAAGATCGGCGTGCTGAGGTCGACGTCGGCGGCAGACGAGCAATAGGGCCGGGGAAAAGCATCCGCTCCTTCCCGCGCCCGTGCAGAAGGAGGCCTCTCCTGCGCCCAGCTCATGTGCGTGGCGCGGGAGAACGCCGAACACCACTCCCGAGCCCACCGGATGACGGGCGATGGACACCTGGACCCGGGGCGGCGGCTCGGCCCCGCCGTGACGCCGGTCGAATCTCAGGAAAGACCGTCTCAGCGAGTCCATCGGCCCCTTCCGGACACGGGTGGCTGTTACTCCGGCGCCCCGCCGAACCGCTCCTTGTACGCTTCCAGGTCCTCGTCCGTGATCTTGGCGAAGAGGACCGGGGGGACCGTGAACGGTGTGCCGGCGGGGAGGGAGTCGAGGGACCTCGCCTCGGTCGGTGTCACCCACGTCGCCGTGTCGTCCTTCAGGGTGAACGCCGAGCGCATCGCCTTGGAGGAGGCCGGGATGAACGGCTCCGAGACCACCGAGTAGAGGTGGATCAGGTTCATCGCCGTGCGCAGGGTCAGGGCCGCCCCGTCGGGGTTGGTCTTGATCTCCAGCCAGGGGGCCTTCTCCTCCAGGTAGGAGTTGCCCGCCGACCACAGGGCGCGGAGAGCCGCGGCGGCCTTGCGGAACTGGAGCGCCTCCATCTGGGTCTCGTACTCGGCGAGGAGCGACGCGATCTCCTCGCCCAGCCGCGTCTCCGGCTCGCCCGCCTCCGCGCCCGCCGGGACCTCCTCGCCGAAGCGCTTCTTCGAGAAGGACAGGACGCGGTTGACGAAGTTGCCGAGGGTGTCCGCCAGGTCCTTGTTCACCGTCGCCGTGAAGTGCTCCCACGTGAACGACGAGTCGTCCGACTCGGGGGCGTTGGCGATGAGGAAGTAACGCCAGTAGTCGGCGGGCAGGATGTCGAGGGCCTGGTCGGTGAAGACGCCCCGCTTCTGGGACGTGGAGAACTTCCCGCCGTAGTACGTCAGCCAGTTGAAGGCCTTGAGCTGGTCGACCTTCTTCCACGGCTCCCGCACGCCCATCTCCGTGGCGGGGAACATCACGCTGTGGAAGGGGACGTTGTCCTTCGCCATGAACTCGGTGTAGCGCACGTCGGACGCGCCCGCCGGCTCGTACCACCACGACTTCCAGTCGCGGCTCTCGCCGGCCGGGGCCGCGTCCGACCACTCCTTCGTCGCGCCGATGTACTCGATCGGTGCGTCGAACCAGACGTAGAAGACCTTGCCCTCGGCGGCCAGCGTCGGCCAGGTGTCGGCCGGGACCGGCACGCCCCAGTCCAGGTCACGGGTGATCGCGCGGTCGTGCAGGCCCTCGGTCAGCCACTTGCGGGCGATGGAGGAGGCGAGCTGCGGCCACTCGTCCGCGACCTGGTCGATCCACGCCTCCACCTCGCCCTGGAGCTTCGACTGGAGGAGGAAGAGGTGCTTCGTCTCGCGGACTTCGAGCTCCGTCGAACCCGAGATCGCCGAGCGCGGGTTGATCAGGTCCGTGGGGTCCAGGACGCGCGTGCAGTTCTCGCACTGGTCGCCGCGCGCCTTGTCGTAACCGCAGTGCGGGCACGTGCCCTCGACGTAACGGTCGGGCAGGAAGCGGCCGTCGGCGGGCGAGTACACCTGCCGGATCGCGCGCTCCTCGATGAAGCCGTTCTCGTTGAGCTTGCGGGCGAAGTGCTGCGTCAGCTCGGCGTTCTGCGGGCTGGAGCTGCGGCCGAAGTAGTCGAAGGCCAGCTCGAAGCCGTCGTAGACCGCCTTCTGGGCGTCGTGCGCCTGCGCGCAGAACTCGTCGACGGGGAGACCCTGCTCCTTGGCCGCCAGTTCGGCCGGGGTGCCGTGCTCGTCCGTCGCGCAGATGTAGAGGACCTCGTGACCGCGCTGGCGGAGGTAGCGGGCGTACACGTCCGCCGGGAGCATGGACCCCACCATGTTGCCCAGGTGCTTGATCCCGTTGATGTACGGAAGGGCGCTGGTGATGAGGTGTCGAGCCATTGCGGGCTGCTCCCGAGTCGCTACGTGTGGTGACGGATCGCGATGTGGTGCCGCGATTTTCGACCGTCTTACGAACCTTGAAATCGTAGCCGACACGGGTGGGCCGCCCGCTCCTCGTTTTACGGGGTGAGAAGGGGGCGGCCCAGGGGTGTGAGGGGGGTGGATACGGCGCTGGTTACGGGCGCCAGTTCGCCAGTACGCCCTCGTAGATCTCCGCGTCCGTGAGCTCGCGCGGGGTCGGGCCCGCGTGGAAGAAGGCGGTGTTGTCCGTCTTCAGCTTCCGGAGGTAGTCGAAGGCCTTGTTCTCGTGCTCGCCGAACGCGACGAAGGAGAAGAAGATGCCGGGGTGGCTCTTCGCGGCTTCCGTGAGGGACTGGGTGGCCGGGGTCTTGGCGTCCGGGGCACCGTCCGTCTGGAAGACCACGAGGGCGGGACCCGCGGGGGCGTCCGACTTCTCGTGGAGGGCGATCACTTCCTGCACGGCCGCGTGATAGCTCGTACGGCCCATGCGGCCGAGGCCGGCGTGCAGTTCGTCGATCTTGTTGTCGTGCTCGGCGAGGGTGAGTTCGCCGGTGCCGTCCAGCTCGGTGGAGAAGAACACGACCTGGACGGTCGCCTCCGGAGCCAGGTGGGCGGCGAGGGCGAGCGTCTGCTCGCCGAGGGCCTGCGCGGAGCCGTCCTTGTAGTACGCGCGCATCGACGCGGAGCGGTCCAGTACGAGGTAGACCTTGGCGCGGGTGCCGGTGAGGTCCCTGTTCTCGAGGGCGGTGGCGGCGGCCTCGAAGGCGGTGAGGAGGCCGGGGGCGCGGGATGTGATCACTGTGGCGGGGACTGCGGGGGTGGCCCCAGCGGCCGGCTCCCCCGCCGCGCCCGTCTCGGGCTCCGGCTCGGTAACGGCATCGGCATCGGCTTCGCCATCGGCCGCGCCGGATTTCGCACCACCGCCCGTGCTGCTCTCGTCGTCGGCTGCCGGTGCCCCCTGCGGGGCCTCGTCGCCGTCGGCGGCCGACGGCTCGTCCGCCTGCGCGGCGACGGGCTCGGACTGCTCTGCCACCTCGGCCGCGGGGGCCGTCTCGGTGACCTCTTCCCCGGGCTCGGGGGCCACCTCGGCCGCGACCGCCTCGGCCTCGGCCTCGGGCTCAGGGGCGGCGACGGCCTTGGCCGCCGACTCCTGCGCGACCTCGACGACGGGGTCCGCCTCGACGGCCTCTTCGACCTCGGGCTCCGGAACGATCTGGATGATCAGCTCGGGCTCGGCGTCGGTATCGACGGCCACCGGCTCGGGCGTCGGCTCGGGCTCGGCCGCGACGACAGGCTCGGGCTCCTTCTCAGGGGCCACCTCGGCGACAACGGGCTCGGGCTGCGACTCGGCCTCGGGTGTCGCTTCCGCCTCGGCCGCCGGGGCGGCCTCCGCCACGACGGGCTCCGGCTCCGGTGCCGCTTCCGGCTCGGGCTCGGCGGCGACGGGCTCGGCCTCGGGCTTGGCAGCCGCGACGGGCTCGGCCTCGGGCTTGGCAGCCGCGACGGGCTCGGCCTCGGGCTCGGCAGCCACGGCAGGCTCGGGTGTGGCCTCCGGCTCGGCCTCCGCCACCACGGGCTCCGGCTTCGCGGCAGGCTCCGCCTCGGGCTTGGCCTCGGGGTCGGTCTTCGCCGCGGGCTCCGTCTTCGCCTCTGCCGGCTTGGTCGCCGCAGGTGCCTGCTTCGGGACCGTCACGTTGTCGAACGCCGCCGAAACCAGGTCGTCCACCACGGACGCCTTGGGCTCGGGCCCGCGCTCGGCCCTGGGCTCGGTGGCCGGTGCGGGGACAGAGACCTCGGGCTCGGCTGCCGCAGGCGTGGGCTCGGGAGCCGTCTCCTGCCGGGCCGCCGGCACGGTCGGCTCGGCAACCGGGGCGGAAGGGGCCGCAGCGGTGTCGGCGTCCCCCTTGCGTGACTTTCCGAACGCATTCCGCAGGCGGGTGAGAATGCCCATGTGCGCAACCCTTCGCGTGAGTTGGTTCCGTCAATCCCTGGCCAGGACGGACACGTAAGGTTAGCCGCCAGGACCGAAGATCTTTATCGGGCCCAAACACGGGTCCGGTTCCCGCACGCCAGTCGGGGTCAATACCCTGCTAGCTCCTGCCAGTTCACTCTCCGTTCACCTCACGTCCGCGCCCTCGCACGCGCGTGCCCCTAGCGTCACGCCCGACACAGACATAGGGGAGGGAACGTGCGCAACCTGCTGCCGTTGATCGGTCCGACCGGCTCACACCCGGGCGGCCGATCCGAGATGACCTGTCGGTTCCGCTGTGGTGACGCCTGCTTCCACCCGGCGCCCAACACCAGCGCCAACGAATACGTCGGCGACGTCATCGCCGGAGCGCTCAGCCGCCGTTCCATGATGCGGGCCGCGGCCGCCGTGACCGTGACCGCGGCCGCCGGAGGGGCGGTCGTCGGCGCCGGTGCGACGCCCGCCGCCGCACAGTCGGCCGAGGGCGCTCCCGCCGCGTTCACGAAGGACAAGGCGGCCCGCGGCCTGCGCTTCACCGCCGTCGCGCCGAACACCGCCGACGCCGTGACCGTCCCCGAGGGCTACGCCCAGAACGTGGTCGTCCGCTGGGGCGAGCCCATCCTGCGCGGCGCCCCGGCCTTCGACCCGGACAAGCAGACCGCGAAGGCGCAGGCGGGCCAGTTCGGCTACAACTGCGACTTCCTCGCCCTGCTCCCGCTGCCGGGCGAGCGCGGCCGCCAGGTGCTCGTGGCGAACCACGAGTACACGGACGAGATCCTGATGTTCAGGGGATACGACGCCGCCAACCCGACCCGCGAGCAGGTGGAGATCGCCTGGGCCGCCCACGGTCTGGGCGTCGTCGTGGTCGAGGAGGACCGCAGGAGCGGCAAGCTCACCGTCGTCCCCCGCCACCACCTCAACCGCCGCGTCACCGCGACCACCGAGTTCAGGGTGACCGGCCCGGCGGCCGGCTCCGCCCTCCTTCGGACCTCGGCCGACCCGACCGGCAAGAAGGTCCTCGGCACGCTCAACAACTGTGCCGGCGGCGAGACCCCGTGGGGCACCACGCTGCACGGCGAGGAGAACTTCAACCAGTACTTCGCCAACGCGAGCCGGCCGACGGACGCCCGCTACGGCATCGGCACCGGGGCCAGCGAGCGCAAGTGGGAGCGTTTCGACAAGCGCTTCGACGTCGCCCAGGAGCCGAACGAGGTGCACCGCTTCGGCTACATCGTCGAGCTGGACCCGTACGACCCCACCTCGACGCCCCGCAAGCGCACCGCGCTCGGCCGGTTCAAGCACGAGGGCGCGACCATCCGCCTCACGGACGACGGCCGCCCGGTCGCCTACTCCGGTGACGACGAGCGCTTCGACTACATGTACAAGTTCGTCGGCAGCAAGCGGATGCGCCACGGCAACAGCCGGTCCGCTCGCGAGCACAACATGACCCTCCTCGACGAGGGCACCCTCTACGTCGCCAAGCTCACCGGCGACTCCCCGGCCATCGAGATCGACGGCACCGGCAAGCTCCCGGCGGACGGCGAGTTCGACGGCAGCGGTACGTGGATCCCGCTGGCCACGGCCACCGCGAAGGGCGCCGTCTCGCACGTCCCGGGCATGACCGCCGAGGAGGTGTACGTCTTCACGCGGCTCGCCGGTGACAAGGTGGGTGCCACGAAGATGGACCGCCCCGAGGACATCCAGCCCTCCCCGCACACCGGCAAGGTGTACGTCGCCCTGACGAACAACACCAACCGCGGTGTCGGCTCGAACGCCAAGGCGGACGAGGCCAACCCGCGCAACGCCAACAAGCACGGGCACGT
Organism: Streptomyces aurantiacus; assembly: GCF_027107535.1. Lineage (NCBI taxonomy): Bacteria > Bacillati > Actinomycetota > Actinomycetes > Kitasatosporales > Streptomycetaceae > Streptomyces > Streptomyces sp. Qhu-G9. Next base: position 106,222 of record NZ_CP114283.1, read on the forward strand.
CCTGGAGCTCACCGAGCGCCGCAACCGTGCCGACGCCACCAGTTTCGCCTGGTCGCTGTTCCTCGTCGCGGGCGACCCGAAGGACCCGGCCACGTACTTCGCGGGCTTCCCGAAGGACAGGGTCAGCCAGATCTCCTGCCCGGACAACGTGGCCTTCGACCCGCACGGCAACCTGTGGATCTCCACCGACGGTGCCCAGCTCGGCTCCCACGACGGCCTGTTCGGCGTGGCGACCAAGGGCGACCGGCGCGGTGAGCTGAAGCAGTTCCTGACCGTGCCGAAGGGCGCCGAGACCTGCGGCCCCATCGTGCAGGACCGCCGTGTCCTCGTGGCGGTGCAGCACCCGGGTGAGATCAGCGGCGCGACCGTCGAGAAGCCCGCGAGTGTCTGGCCCGACGGGCCCGGCAAGATCGTCCGCCCGTCGGTGGTGGCGGTCTGGCGCAAGGACGGCTGCGACATCGGCGTCTGAGACGTCCGCCAACGCCACAGACGCGGCGGGCGATCAGGCGTACGCACGGTGCTGGGGCGCCCTACTTGGAGGGGCGCCCCATGCCGTTGCCGGGCCGTGTTCTGTCTTCAGCTCTGTCTTCAACGGCGCCGGCAACCGCCTGTTTGTCAGGGGCGCGGGGAACCGCGCGCCCAGCCCCCACCCACCCGCACACGACTCACGAGCTGACGGCGGTCTCCCACAAGCCGGCGGCAGCCACCCGTCACACACCCACCCGATCCAGCCACTCCCGGTACCCCGGCGCCTCCCGGGCGACCTCCGCGTACGCCTCCCACAGCTCGGGATAGACGCAGTCCAGCTCCCCCTCCGTACGCGCCGCGAGCAGCAGCCGCACGCCCAGCGGGTCCCCCTGGATCCGCCGCACCGCCATCTCGGGGCGGGGCTGGCACGTCGGCTGGCACACGGTGACGACCTCGCCGGTGGCGACCAGGGACGCGGCCGTGTGGTAATCCCCGTGCAGCACCCGGGGGCTGAGGCCCGCCGTCCGCAGCATGCGGTGCACGGCGTCCCACTCGCCGTCGACCGACGGATCGATCATCCACCGGTCCTCGGCCAGGTCGGAGAGCTGGACCTCCGGGCGTCCGGCCGCCGGATGGTCGGCCGGCAGCGAGACGAACTGCGGCTCGCGTTCGATGAGGACGCGCAACGCCAGCCCGTCCGGCACGCGCAGCGGACTGCCCTCCACCTCGTGCACGAAGGCCACGTCGAGCCGTCCGTCGGCGAGCATGCGCAGCAGGGCGTTCGGCGAGACGTCCATCTGGAGGACCGGCTCCCGCTGCCGTGCGCGCAGCCGGCGCAGCCAGCCCGCGAGGGCGCGGCTCGCGGTGGAGCCGATACGGAGCTGGGGCCCGTCGGCGTCGGTGGCGGCGGCCCGCGCCTCCGCCACCAGGGCGCGCATTTCGGCCACGAGCGGGCGGGCGCGGCCGAGGACGACGAGACCGAGCGGGGTCGGCCGGCAGCCGGTGCGTTCGCGGAGGAAGAGGGGGCCGCCGAGCTCCTGCTCGATGCGTTTGAGCTGGGTGCTCAACGAGGGCTGGGCCACACCGAGCTGGCGGGCGGCCCGGTGCAGGCTGCCGGTGTCGGCTATGGCGCACAGTGCGCGGAGGTGCCTCACCTCGAGGTCCATGCCGTCGGAGCCTAAGGCGGAAGTACAGCTTTCACCAGACGCACAAACCTCATCCAAAAGAGGCGAGTTGGGCGATCGGTTCCGGGCCGATAGGGGTGTCCTATCGCCAGTTGGCATCATCACAGCCGCCTCACAGGCGCCGACACTCACCGGTGACGACTTCACCCCCCACTCAAGGAGTCATCGATGCGACTGTCCACTCCCATGCTCTCGCTCGCGGTGGGCCTCGGCCTCACCGGGGCCGCGCTCGGCAGCGTCCCGGCCGTGGCGGCCCCGGCGCCGGACCCGGTGTCCGCCGCTGCCGCAGCGGGCTACAACGGCTCCGGTGAAGAGGCCAGAGCCAACCGGGCCTTCTTCGACGCCGTGCTGGAGTCCGTGGCCGAGAAGCGGGCCGCGAACCCGGCGGCGGCCGCCGTCACCGTCGTCTACAACGCCTCGGCCGCGCCGTCCTTCAGCGCCCAGATAGCCCGCAGTACGCAGATCTGGAACAGCTCCGTCTCGAACGTCAAGCTCCAGGCCGGCTCCCGCGCCGACTTCACGTACCGCGAGGGGAACGACTCGCGCGGTTCGTACGCCTCGACGGACGGGCACGGGCGCGGCTACATATTCCTCGACTACGCGCAGAACCAGCGGTACGACTCCACGCGCGTGACCGCTCACGAGACCGGCCACGTGCTCGGTCTGCCCGACCACTACTCCGGGCCGTGCAGCGAGCTGATGTCGGGCGGCGGGCCGGGTACGTCCTGCCGGAACGCGAACCCCAACGCGCAGGAGCGGGCGCGCGTGAACCAGCTGTGGGCCAACGGGCTCGCGAAGGCGCTGGCGAAGGTGAACCAGGACTGATCCACCACCGGGACCGTCGGGTCCCCCTCCGGATGTACCACCCCACCCCCCACTGACGTGGGCCGTCCCTCCTGCACAGGGGCGGCCCACGTCGCGTCAGGGGTTCTTGTGGAGGGTCAGGTCCACGACGAGTGCCCGGTGGTCGGTGTCCCCGAGGTCCAGGAACCGGGTCCTGGTGGCCGAGAAGCTCCGGGACACGAGGACGTGGTCGATCTGGGTGCCGAAGGCCGGGGCCGTCAGGGCGGGCCAGCTCGGAGTGCGGGTGTCGCCGGTGAGGCGGGCGCCGTCCATGAAGCCGGTGTCCAGGATGCGGCGGAAGGCCGCGTGGTCCTGGGAGGCGTTGAAGTCGCCGGCGACGATGGTCGGGCGGGCGACGTTCGCGGCGGCGTAGTCGCGGAGGCCGGACAGCTCCTTGCGCCAGGTGCCCAGGTGGGACGGGAGCGGCGGCATGGGGTGGGCCAGCTGGAGACGGATCGCGTGGCCCTTCACGTCGGCGGTGGCGCCGGGCATGCCCAAGGTGGCGGGGATGCCCTTCGCCGGTGTGAGGGGGTGACGGCTGAGGATGACGGACCCGTCGGATCCGGTGCCCTCGACCGCCTGCCGGTAGGGATAGAGCCCCTTACCCTTCCCGTTCCCCTCGGCCTTGCTGCTCTTGCTGCTCTTGCCGAAGGCCTGCTCCAGCTTCTCCTCGCAGGTGCGCTCGCACTCCTGGACGAAGACAAGATCGGGCCGCTGTTTCCCGACCGCCTCGATCAGGGCGTCCGTCGCCCGGCCGAACTCGACGTTCGAGGTGAGGACGCGGATCTCGGCGGCCGGTACGCCCCCGGGCTCCATCGTCTTTCCGTACGGCTCGATGTACCAGGCGATCACGGCGAGGGCGGCCACACCCCAGACGAGTCCGATGCGCCAGCGGGAGAGTGCGGCGAAGACGAGGGCGACCGCGGTGGGGGCGAGGAGCCAGGGCAGGAACGCGAGCAGTTGCGGTACGGGGGTGACGGCGTCGGTGTCGGCGATGCGGCAGCCCATGACGACGCTCACGCAGAGCAGCAGCAGCGCGGCGAACCACGCGCCCGCCCGTGTGCCGCCGTGCCGCGACACCGGAATGTCCTCGTCCTCGGTCCACTGGCCCGCCTCGGCCGTCGCACTGCGCACGCCCACCCCTCCCACCCCGTCAGTCCCTCCCACCCCGTCCATCTGCATGGATCCTCCCTCAAAGACGGAGGGAGCGTGACAAGGGTTGCGCGAGAGGGCCCCGTCAGGGGTCACGGAGCGCCCCCGGCGCCCCTCCCGTCAGAGCCGGGCCAGCAGCCCTGCCAGGGCCTCGTTGAACTCCTCCGGCTGTTCCAGGTTCGGCATGTGCGCGGCGTTGCGGACGACGTGGAGGACCGAGTCCGGAACGGCCTCGTGCATGGCCTGCGCGTCCGCCACGGGGGTGTACTCGTCGTCCTCGCCCACCACCACCAGCGTGGGGACCGTGACCCGGGTCAGGAGCTCGCGGTAGTCGGGACGCTCCGCGCGCCCCCGCAGGGCGGCCGCGGCCCCCTCGACGGGCGTTCCCGTCATCATGCGGCGGACGTGGGCGGCCACCTCCGGGCGGGCGTACGGGGCGACCATCTTGTGGAGGACCTCGTCGGCGTACCCGTCCATCCCCTCGCGGAGCAGACGGTCCGCCGTCGCGTTGCGGGACACCTTTCCGGCCGGTGTCTCGGCGGCCGGAAAGGTGTCCGCCAGGACCAGGGCCCGCACCCGCTCCGGGAACAGGCGGTAGCACTCCATGGCGATCTGGCCGCCCATCGAGAGGCCTGCCAGGGCGAACTCGGGTACTCGGAGGTCGTCGAGGAGTGCCGCGACGTCCTCGGCGAAGACGGAGAGCGGTGTGATCCCGGGGACCACGGGGGACGCGCCGTAGCCGCGGAGGTCCGGGGCGATCACCCGGCGGGCCGGGGAGAAGGCCGCCACCTGGGGAGCCCACATCGTGCGGTCGAAGGGATGGCCGTGGATCAGGACAAGGGGCACAGCTGTGGTGGCTTGCACGCCTTTGTCCTCGTATGCGAGGAAGGGAGCCATGAAACGGACCCTAGATCGAGGCAACTCCTCGGTGCAATAGGATCTTTGCTCTCGGTGCAATCCAGGGAGGGGTGGGCGTGGAGGACTACCGGCGTATCGCCGACCGGCTGGCCGAGGAGATCTACTCGGGGCGGCTGAAGGCCGGCGAACGGCTGCCGCCGCAGCGGGTGTTCGCCCGGCGGCGGCGCATCGCGGGATCCACGGCCGGACGCGTGTACGGGGAGCTGGTGCGGCGCGGACTCGTCGTCGGCGAGGTCGGGCGGGGCACCTTCGTGCGCGCCGCGCCGGTGCCGTCCGGCCGGGCCCTCGCCGAAGCCACGAGCGAGGCGGCCGTCAACCTGGAGCTCAACTACCCGTCCGTGGAAGGCCAGTCGGAGCTGCTGGCGGGCGGACTCGCGCCGCTGTTGCGGACCGACGTGCTGAGCGAGGCCACCCGTACCGTCCCCGCCACCGGGACCGCCCCCGCACGGGAGGCCGTCGCCGGACTGCTGGCCGGGTCGGGGTGGCGGCCCCGCCCGGAACAGCTCCTCTTCGCCGGGAACGCGCGACAGGCCATCGCGGGCGTCCTCGCCTCGCTGGTACGGCCCGGCGGGCGGGTCGGCGTCGAGGCGCTGACGTATCCGCTGGTCAAGGAGATCGCGGCGCGGATCGGATGCCCGCTCGTCCCCCTCGCCACGGACGAGGAGGGGCTGCGGCCCGACGCCGTCGTCGCCGCCCACCGCGCCGCGCCGCTCTCCGCCCTGTACGTCCAGCCGACGCTGCACAATCCCACCTCGGTGACGGCCGGTGACGCACGCAAGCGTGAACTTGCCAATGTCGTGCGGGAGTTGGACCTGCCCGTGGTGGAGGACCGCATCTGGTCCTTCCTCCACGCGGAGGGCGTGCCGTTCGCCGCCTACGCTCCCGAGCGCGTCCACGTCGTCGACGGCCTGTCGAAGCGTGTCGCGCCCGGACTGACCGTCGGCTTCCTCGTCGTGCCCGAGGAACGGGTCGACGCGGTGGCGGGGGCGCTGCGGTCGGGAGGCTGGACGGCGGGGCGGTTCGCGCTGGAGGCGGGCACGCGGTGGATCCGGGACGGGACGGTCGAGACGCTCGTCGGGCAGAAGCGGGCGGACGCGGCCCGGCGGCAGCGGATCGTCGCGGAACTGCTCGGCGGATTCGCGGTGCGGGCCGATCCGTACGCGTACTACGCCTGGTGGGAGCTGCCCGCGCCCTGGCGCGCGGACACCTTCACGGCGGCCGCCGCCGCGCGTGGCATCGCGGTCACTCCCGGGCCCGCCTTCGCCGTGGGGCCGCAGGGCGCGCCGGACGCCGTCAGGCTCGGGCTCGCGTCGGTTCCGGTGCCGGTGCTGGGGCAGGCGCTGCGGACGCTGCGCGACGTCGCGCGCGGTGGTCGGTGAGCCAGGTCGCCAGGGCCACCGTGAGCCCGAGGGCGAGGATGAACCAGGTGGCCGTGCGCAGGGTCGAGGTGAGGGCGTCGTAGACCGCGCCCACCGCCGCCCGGGAGACGTGCGGGGGCAGGCCGGCGAGGGTCAGGGCCCGTCCGGCGACCGTGGCGAGGGCCAGCAGGGCGGCGCCCAGGGCCAGGCCGAGTGCCGTGGCCGTGACGGCGCGGCGTCTGCGTACCGCCAGGAGGATGCCGCCGGCGGCCAGGGCGACGGCCGTGAGAGGAAGCCAGAAACCCGCGACCTCCAGCATGTGGAACCCCTTTCGCAGGGAGCTCAGCTCCTGGGCCCGAAGGACCGTGACCTCGGTGTGCTCGACGGGGATGCGGTTCGCCAACGGCACGCGGTCGTCGGCGAGTTGCGCCTTGAGCCGGGCCGTGACCGGCGCCAGGTCGAGGGTCACGGCACCCTCGCTGTCGCTGCGCAGGGCCCGCAGGACGGCGTCGTGGGCGGCCCGGTTCGCCGTGTTCCAGGCCGCGCGGAAGGCCTCCGTACCCGTGAAGGACCGCACCGCCCTGCGCACGTACGCGCGGACCTCGCCCTCCAGCGGCCCGACCACCTCGACCTCGCTCATGATCCCGTCGGTGACCGTGTCGGCGATCGCGCCCTGCACGTCGGGTCCGGCGGCGAGCGGCGCCATCGTCTCGACGTACCGCCCGGTGTCGCCGATCTCGTACTTCGCCCACGCCGAGAGGCCGCCCAGCGGCACGAGGACGCAGGCGAGCACGATCAGCACCGCCGAGAGGACTTTCCGCACCCCTCAAGGAAGAACCCCGGCCGTGCCCCACGCCATCGGGGCACGGCCGGGGTGACTGCATCCGGACGCGGATTGCGTTCTTTCGGGGGACCCGCGGGCCTTCGGCCGCTCGGGCCCCGCCGGGTCACTTGCGGTTGTAGAGCCTCATCGTGACCGGGCCGAAGACGGCGATCAGCACCGCGGCCCAGCCCAGCGACCACGCGATCTCGGTGGTCGGCGAGGAGCCGTCCATCAGGCCGCGCACCGCCGAGGCGAGGTGCGTGACCGGGTTGTTGTTGACGAAGGCCTGCAGCCAGCCGGGCATCGTCTCGGGGCGGACGAAGATGTCGCTGAGGAAGGTCAGCGGGAACAGGATCATCATGCTCACGCCCATCACGGACTTCTCCGTGCGCAGCAGCAGGCCGAACATCGTCCACACCCAGGAGAAGGCGAAGGAGAAGACGATCAGGAGGAGGACGCCGCCCACCACGCCCCGGACACCGCCGTCCGGGCGGAAGCCCATGATCAGCCCGACCGCCAGCATCACGACGGACGCGATCGTGTAGCGCAGGGCGTCCCCGAGCAGATAACCGACGAGCGTCGACGGACGCCAGATGGGCAGTGAGCGGAAGCGGTCGAAGACACCCTTCTCGATGTCGATGTTGACCGCGAGACCCGTATACATCGTGATCATGGTGACGGACATGACGAGGATGCCGGGCAGCAGGTACTGGATGTACTCCCGCGGGGAACCGGCGAGCGCGCCCCCGAACAGGTACGTGTACATCAGCACCAGCATGATCGGGAACGCGGTCACGTCGAAGAGCTGCTCGGGGACGTGCTTGATCTTCAGCATCGCCCGCCAGCCGAAGGTGAGGGACGTCTGCAGCGCGTTGGGGCGCGGTGGCCGCTCGCCGGAGACGAGGACCTCGGCCAGGCTCTCGGCGCGGACCGGCGCGAGGTCCGCGGCGTCCGCGGTGGGGGTGGACTTGGTCGCGGTGCTCATGCCGTGGCCTCTTTCTTCTGCTGCGACTCGTGCCGCGTCTCGGGCTGTGTGTCGGACGGCGTCTGCGGGTGCTCGGACTTTCCGGTGAGGGCCAGGAACACCTCGTCCAGACTCGGCTGGCCCAGGGAGAAGTTGTCGACGGTGATGCCCGCTCGGGCGAGTTCGGCGAGGGCCCGGGACGCCTTCTCGGCGGCCCCGCTCCCGTTCCGGCCGCTGTTGCCGACCCGGGCGGTCAGCGCCACCGGGTCCGGCTCCAGCTGGACGTCGGCGTCCAGGGCCTGCCGGAGCAGCCGCTCGGCGTCCGGGCGGCGGTCGGCGTCCCGCAGCCGTACGTGGACCGCTCCCGCACCCACCGACGCCTTCAGCTCGCCCTTGGTGCCCTCGGCGATGACCTTGCCCTTGTCGATGACCGCGATCCGGGCCGCCAACTGGTCGGCCTCGTCGAGGTACTGGGTCGTCAGCAGGACCGTCGTCCCCTGGGCGACGACCGCCCGCACGATCTCCCAGACCTGGTTGCGGCTGCGCGGGTCCAGACCCGTCGTCGGCTCGTCCAGGAACAGCAGGTCGGGTGTGTTGAGGATGGACGCGGCGATGTCGATGCGGCGCCGCATGCCGCCGGAGTAGTTCTTCACCTGCCGGCCGGCCGCCTCCGACAGGCCGAAGGCGTCGAGCAGCTGGGCCGCGCGGTCGTACGAGGCCTTCTTGGCGTGGCCCGTCAGGCGAGCCAGCAGCACGAGGTTCTCGGTGCCGGTCAGGTCCTCGTCCACCGAGGCGTACTGGCCGGTGAGGCTCACCCGGCTGCGGACCGCGTCCGCGTCCCGTACGACGTCGTGGCCGAAGACGCGGGCCTCGCCGCCGTCGGGACGCAGCAGGGTCGCCAGCATGCGCACGGTCGTGGTCTTGCCCGCGCCGTTCGGACCGAGGAGGCCGTAGACCGTGCCCGCCTCGATGCGCAGATCCACTCCGTCGACCGCGCGGTTGTCGCCGAAGGTCTTCACCAGGCCCGCCGTCTCGATGGCCGGCCCGGTCCACTGGTCGGTGCGCTTGCTGCTCGTCATGTCGGTCCGCCCATTCGCGTCGTTCACGTGGTTGCTCGTCGCCTGCCCGTGGCCCTGCCGGTGTCCTCCGAGATCCCCCGCCTCGCTGCCGGGGCCCCTCAAGGGTGCGTCCGCCGTCCCTGAAGGGCATCGGTCCGGCGGCGCGGTTTTCGATCCGTCTCGGGATGTAGACCTCCGACGGTTCGAAAACTCATCGGCCGGACGGCGGGAGATGTGCGCGGGGCCCGTGACGGCGGTGCCCGACGGGCCTCCGGTGGAGGGTTCACCCGAACGGGTGTTACCTGGTTCTGGGGAATGGAGGCCGATCATGCGTGTGACCCCGGCTCTGCGGACCCTTGGAATCGCCCTGGTCAGCGGTGGTGTGCTGGCCGTCGCGGCCGCCGGTACGGCGACCGCGGGAGACTCCCGCGGCTTTGGCCACGACGACGGGGAACCCGTGTGGGGCACCGTCGTCTCCCGCGGCGAACTGAACCTGCGGGCCCACCCCGACACCGGCTCGGCCGTCCTCGGGCGGCTCTCGCCCGGCAGTCAGGACCGGGTCGCGTGCGCCACGACCGGATCGCGGGTCTTCGGCGACCCGTACTGGTACTGGCTCGTCGGGGCGCGGGCCTGGGCGAGTGCCGCGTTCGTGGACATCGGCACGGCGGGGGTGCCGAAGTGCTCCGACCCCTGCGAGGGGGACTGGAAGGACCGGTGGCACGACACCGGGAACTGCAACGGCTGCGACGAGGGTTCCTGGAGCTCCACCGGCTCCTGGACCGCGTCCGGAACGTGGAGCTGGACCTTCTCCGGCTCCTGGGACGCCTCGGGCTCGGGCTGGGAGTGGGTGCCCGGCAGGCGGTGAGTCCGAGGACGACGGGTCGTCCGGGACGGGGAAGTGGTGGGTGAGGCCCGGACGCCCGCGCGGTTCCGGGCCCCGGCGAGAAGCCGGGGCCCGGAACCGCTTTCGTGCGGCCTCTACCGCTTTCGTTCGCCGGGCGCCGGTCAGTCCTCGGTCGTGTAGAAGCGGTAGAACACCACCGCGAACACGCCCGCGGTGACGACGAGGGACAGGCCCGCGGACTTGAGGACGCTGGCGTCCGACAGGCTGTAGAGGAAGCCGAACGAGATGCCCGCGAAGGCCGCCCACGCGAACGCGTGCAGTTCGCGGGGCAGGCGCGGCGCGAAGGTGTGGACGCCGTACATCACCCCGGCGAACACGAGGGCCGACACCACGCCCAGGAGGACGTTCCAGCCGGTGATCGGGCCCGCGTGCCGGTCGATGCCGGAGGTCCACAGGCCGTAGACGACGCCGGCCAGCGCGGGGACCGCCAGTTTCGCGGTGACCGCGGGGATCGCCGACCGCTTCGTGGCCGGCGCGGGTGTTGCGGGTGCCGCATGAGCCATGACAGCACTCCTCTCTTTCCTCGCCCCCGCTTTCCAGAGCACACCTGGGGGAGTGCCCCGGCAAGTCGGTGGGGGCCGCGGCCCCGTCTGCCAGGGGCGCAGCCCCCGCCTTTGAGGGGCGCGGGGAACCGCGCGACCGTCCCCCACGCACCCGCACCCGACACACGAGCCGCCAAGAACCATCCCGGCGTGCGCCAAGCACCCGCCCATGCTTCGCTGGGCGAGTGAGCGGCACGGACCCGCGCAGCCGCGCCGGGCGGCAGCAACTGCTCCGCGTGCGCGGGCGGAGCGTCGCCTGGGTGCCGCCCCTGCTGCTGCTCGTCGCCATCGCCGCGGTCGACAGCAACACCTCGGGAGAGTTCAGGATCATCTCCTGGATCGTCCTCGTGCCCGGCATCGCGGCGGCGATCTGCGGGGTCGGGGGCACGGCAGGCTTCGCCGTGCTCGCCCTCGTCACGTACATCGAGGTGGACGCCGCCTGGCCGCACCAGGACCAGACCGGGCTGCCCGACTTCATCCTCGTCGCGGTGGGCGGGGCACTGGCGACGACGGCGTGTGCCGTGCGGGTGCGGGAGGAGCGGCGGATGCTCCACATGCAGGACGTGGCCGACACGACCCGCCGTACCGTGCTGCGCCCCATGCCGTCCCCCTGGGCCGGGCTGGAGCACGCGGCCGTGTACCTGGCCGCCGACAGCGAGGCACGCGTCGGTGGCGACTTCTACGACATCCAGCCGGGGCCGTACGGCACGCGGGTGCTCCTCGGGGACGTCCAGGGCAAGGGCCTGCCCGCCGTCGCCGCGGCCGCCGCGCTGCTCGGCACGTTCCGCGAGGCCGGCTTCCACGAGGCGTCCCTGGCCGCTGTCGCCGAACGGCTGGAGGTGCGGATGGGCCGCCACCGGCAGTACGTGACGGACCTGGGCGAGGACCCGGAGGGGGAACCGGCGCGGGGCGTGGAGCGCTTCGCGACCGCGCTCCTCGTCGCGTTCCCGCCGCCGGGCGTCCCCGGAGGCCACATCGAGGTCGTCAACTTCGGGCACGAGCCCCCGCTGGTGGTCGGGCCGTCCGGGGTGCGGGTCCTGCCGCCCGGTGACGGCCTGCCGCTCGGTCTGGGCGGTCTTGCCGGGCCGGACTCGGGAGTCCCGCCGGTCCGCCGGGTGCCCCTCGCCCCCGACGAGACCCTGCTCCTCGTCACGGACGGGGTGACCGAGGCCCGTGACGCCGACGGCGTCTTCTTCCCCCTCCGCGAACATGTCGTCCGCGCCGTCGCCGCCGACCCCACGGCCGCCCGCCCCCGCCACCTGGTGGAGCTGGTCCGCGAGGGCACCCTCCGCCACAGCACGGACCGCCTCGCGGACGACACGACGATCTTCGCGGTGCGGCAGGCGCCCGCCGGGGCGCACCAGGGGCCCGGTGAACCGCCCGACCGGCCCGGAACACCCCGCGAGGGCTGAACAAACCGGCATCACCCGCCCTCTATCGCCCCCACCCCAACCCCCTTTGCACCCGCACCGGTTACGGTGCTGACCGTGGTGATCCAAGGGCAGGAGACAACGGCGATGCCAGGAACCGTACTGCTGCTCGCGGCGTCGCCGACCGGCAGGAGCTGCCTCGTGGACGCCGCGTCCGTGCTCCCCGTGCTCGCGGCGGTGGCACCCTCCGTCCTCTCCGGCACGGACACCGCGAACGTGGTCGAACTCGCCGACCCCCTGGAACCGCAGGCGGTCCTCACCCGGCTGCGCGCGGCCGCGACGGCCCCCGGCCCGCTCACGGTCTTCCTCACCGGGCAGCTCCAGCTGGACCGCCGCCAGCGGCTTCCGCACCTCGCGCTCGCCCGGACGACCCCCGCGACCGTCCGCTACACCGGCTTCCCGTGGCACTGGATCCCCGAAGAGCTCCGCCTGCGCACCCCGGGCACCACGACCCTGGTCGTCGACCTGCACGCCGACGCGGAGACCTGGCAGTACCTGGCCACCCGGCCCCTCGCCGTGGGACCGGGCGCCGCGCTGTACGGCCGCGTGGCCCCGCCTCCCCCGCGGCGCGCGGTTGCGGTGCCCACGTACATGAAGTCCCTGGCCACGATCCTCCGCAGTGGTCACCGCCCGCCGCTCGCGCAGCTCCACCAGCAGGCACTGACCCGGTCGTACGGCGAGGACCCGGACGCCGCCCGCCGAGACCTGCTGCTGACGGTCGATCCCGCGAACCCGGCTCCCGCAGCCGCCTGGACGGCACCGGCGGCCCACCCCACATCGTCCGCCGAGCCCGTACCCGTACCCGCACCTGCCGCCGCACCCGCATCCGTGCCCGTGGCGGTGGTGGTGCCCGTGGAGGTGCCCGCGCCCGTCCCGCCCGCCGACCCGCACGCCGAGATCGCCGCCGCCGTGCAGGGAGGGCGTCACGCCGAGGCCGTCGCGCTGGCCGAGCGGTGGGAGCGGGCGGCGCTGCGGACGCACGGGCCGGGCGCCGACGAGGTCGTGCACTGGATGGAGGTACGAGCGGATCTGGCCAAGTTCGCGGGCGACGCCGAGCTGAGCTGCCGGATCTGGCTGGCCGTGGCCGACGCACGGCTGACCGCGGGGCAGCCGGCGGACGCGCCCGGGGTGGAGGCGGCCGTCGACCGGGCGCACCACCAGTGGGGCCGTATCGACGACTCGGCGCGGGCCCGTGAGCTCGGGCCCGCGCTGGCCGACCTGCGTCTGCGCGTTCCGGGGCGTCGGCAGGGCGCGCTGGACGACGTCCAGCGGCACCTCAGCCGGCTTCAGGCGCAGGTGTGACGAGGCTGAGCCTTTCCTCGTCGACGGAAGCCGCCGGGGAGCGCACTTCCAGGTACTGAGTGAATCAAGCCAAGATCACGAAATGGTGTGCCCCGCATCAGATTTCTCTCAGAAATCCCTATGCGGGTAGACCGGGTGCGACGCGGCGGGCGGACCACCCGGGTCAGTCCGCGCGCAGCAGGTAGCCCGCCCCGCGCACGGTCCGTATCAGCGTCCGCCCGGGGGTGCCCAGCTTGCGGCGCAGATAGTAGACGTACGTGTCGACGCTGCCCGGGCCCTCGGCGCGGTGGTTCCAGACGCGCTCCTGGATCTGGGCGCGGGTCAGCACGCGGCCGGGGTTCTCCATCAGGTAGCGCAGCAGGGCGAACTCGGTGGTGGTGAGACGCACGGGGGTCCCGCCGGACCACACTTCGTAGGTGACGGCGTCCAGCAGTACGTCGCCGGCGCGCAGGGTGCGGTGTTCGGCCGAGCGGTCGGCGGTACGGCGCAGGAGGGCGCGGATCCGTGCCGCGACCTCCTTGAGCTCGAAGGGCCTGGTGACGAAGTCGTCGCCGCCCAGGTCGAGTCCGCGTACGCCTTCGTCGACGTCGTCGCGGCCGGCGAGGAACATCACCGGCATGGTGTGCCCCCGGGTCCGCAGCGTCCGGCAGACGTCGAAGCCGTCGAGGCCGGGGAGGCCGACGTCGAGCAGCACGAGGTCGGGTCTGTGGTGGGAGAGGGCTTCCAGGGCCTGGTGGCCGGTGGCGGCGGCGGTCACCCGGAAGCCGAGGAACTCCATCGCCGTGGTGAGTTCACCGCGGGCGCCCTCCTCGTCGTCCACGACGAGGAGATGGGCGGGGGCCGCGGAGACAGGGGCGGTCATGTCCTGTTCCTTCGCTGTACCGGCCGTGCGGGTGGGGACGATTGAGGTTTCAACATCGCTGGTCGCACATCGTCACACGTACCGGCAGGTAGTGGGTAACACCTGCTACGCGGCAAACGGAGCCGGAGCGTCCGACGGCGGTGCACCCCGGGCCGGCGCGCGCCGGGGTGCCCTCGACGTGACGGTCCGGGGCGCCCCCTCCGTGACGTGTTTCTTCAAGACCGGGGTCCGTGGGCGCTCCTAGACTCGCGGCATGGCCGATATTGATCTGCTTTCAGGTGTTCTGTCCAAGACCGGTGACCTCATCGAGGGCGTGGAGGCCGGACAGCTCGGTTCGCCGACGCCGTGCGACGAGTACGACGTCGGGACCCTGGTCGGCCATCTCGTCGGCTGGCTGCTGCTGTTCGAGGCCCGCTGCAACGGCCGCGCGTACGACGCCGACCCCGCGCGGCACAGGTGCGGGGCCGACCCCGCAGGTGAGTTCCGCGCCGCCGCGTCAGGGCTGGTCGCCGGGTGGGAGAAGTACGGCTTCGACCGCGAGGTGGCCCTGACCGGTGCGAGCGGGCTGCCCGCCGCCATGGTGTTCGACATGGCGCTCATGGAGTTCACGGTCCACGGCTGGGACCTGGCGGTGGCCACCGGCCGGCCGGTCCCCTTCACGGAGCGGGAGGCGGCGGAGGTCCTGGCCCGCGCCGAGGTCACGCTGCCGCCGCGGTACCGGGGCGAGGGCATGTCCTTCGGTGACATCGTCCCCGTGCCCGGGGACGCGCCGGCCGTGGACCGGCTCGCGGGCTTCCTCGGACGCGATCCGGCCTGGCGGGCGTAGACGTGGGCGACGGCTGGACGCCCGGGGCCGGCGGCGCGGTGAGGCGGCTCCGCCCGGTGGGGTGTGCGCGGGGAGGCGGCTCCGCCCGGTGAGGCGTGCGCGTTCGGAGCGGTGGATGCGGTTCAGAGCGGTGGGTGCGCCGGTGCCGGGCCCAGTGTCGTCGTGCCGGGCGCGGTGCGGTGCCCGAGTCCCGTGCGGTACGCGTCCAGGGCCGCGTCGATCCGGCCCGTACGCCGGAGCAGGTCGCCGAGCAGGCGGCACAGATCGGCCAGATCGCCCGCCGCGCCCGCCCGTTCGAGGAGGCTGAGGGCACGGACGTAGTGCTCCTCGGCCGTCTCGGTGTCCCCGGCGTCGTCCGCGATGATGCCGAGCAACCGGTGCGCGGCCGCGGAATGGACGGCCCCCCGCTCCGAGTTGAGGTCCCCCAGCACGCCGTGGAGCAGCGTCGCCGCCTCCTGCGACTTCCCGCGCCGGTGGAGCACGTCCGCCAGTTCCACCGCGACCTGACTGGTGTAGAGCGCGGCGCGCTGGACGGAATGCATCTCCAGCGCCTCGCGCAGCTCGGCCTCCGCCCGCTCCAGGTCGCCGTTCTGCGCGTACAGGTAGCCCCGCATCCAGTGGCAGTTCGCCAGCTCGGTGCGGATCTGGAGCTGCCGGTACAGCTCCGCCGCCTTTCCCAGGGACGCGTCGGCCTCGGCCATCCGCCCCTCGGCGATCATCGTGCGGGCGACGGACCGGTGCATACGGGCCAGCAGCGCGGGATCGCCGACCTGTGGGGCCAGCGCGAGCGCGAACTCGGCGGCCTGCGCGGCCCGCGCGTGCGCTCCCATGTCCATGTACGGGGCGATCACCGCCGCGTAGAGCAGCAGCAGGGCGTCCGGGTCGTGCAGTCCGCCCCGGTTCAGTTCGTCGAGCGTCGACTCCAACAGGTAGCAGGCGTACCGGAGTTCGCCCGCGAGGTAGTGCGAGACCGCCCGGCCGCGCAGGGCGGGGACCCGGACCGGCAGCGGGGCGTCCGCCAGCCGCTTCTCCGTCTGCTCGAACCGCATTCGGGCCGTCGCCAGGTCGCCGGTGTCCAGGGCGCACTCGCCGAGCCCGAGGAGGGCCGCCGCGCACTCGGCGTCCAGCCGGTGGGCCTCGGCCTCCGCGAGCAGCGCGGTGTACTGCTCGGCGGCGATCTCCGCCTCTCCGGTCGCCAGGGTCCGCTGGGCGTCCGTGAGCCTCAGCCGCAGGTCGGTGGCCAGGTGGGCGGGCCGCCCGGTGGCCAGCTCCTCGTACGCGACCCCGAGCCGCTCGGCGATGTGCCGCAGGGCCTCCTCGGAGGGCCGTACGCGCCCCGCCTCCAGTGTGGAGACGTAGGCGGGGGTGTAGGCGGGTTCCGCCAACTGCTTCTGTGTCAGCCCGCGTTCCGTACGCAGTTGCTGCACTCTGCGCCCGATGATTCCCGGGTCGTCGCGCTCGGCCATGGCGTAAGCATGCCAGTAAGGCGACTTACACCCGTCTGCTATCCAACTTCCTCTTGAAAAGGGGGAGTTAAACAGCCCCGGCGGCAACCCGAACGGCTCAATGCGGCCCTTGCCCCGAAGGCGAACACGCCCTAGGTTAAGCGGCGCGTTAAACGCACGATGACGCACATTTAATACGCTGGCCTACGTTGACGATGCGAGGTTGCCGCCGTGTTCCGACGCATTGCCGCGCGTTACATCCCGGCTCGGTTCATCGCCGCGCTGGGGGCTGCCGTCATCGCGTTCTCCGCGCTGATCAGTGCGGCGAACGCGATTCCCCAGTAGGAGCTCCGCCGGGCGCTTCGGTTCGCGTCCGCGAGCCGAAGGGGGCTGGGCGCGCGGTTCCCCGCGCCCTTTCCCCGTGCCCGCCGCGGGCGCGATGCCCTTGAGGGGCGCCGCGCCCGTCGACAGGTCTCTCCTGGCCCATCCGCGGGTCCCGCACAGAAGTACCCGATAACCTGCCCGAACGTACGAACGGGTGAGGCGGGGCGGGAAGCAAGGCGCGTGGAGAACCGACGGAGTGTGGCCGACGGGGCCAGGGTGGCGGCCCGTGCCCTGGTGTACGCGGTGGTCGGCGGGGTCGCGCTGATCACCATCGCCACCGTCGGGTCCGTGCTCGGCCCGATGGTCGCGCTCGACCTCGCCACCCCGGCGATGGCCGCCTGGTGGACCGTGTTCACGGCCGTCGTCGTACAGGGAATCCCGTTCCTGCTGCTGGGCACGGTCGTGTCGGCGGCGATCGGGGCGTTCGTGCCGGAGCGGGTCTTCCGGCGCGTGCTGCCGAAGAACCCGGCGCTGGCCGTGCCCGTCGCCGGGGCGGCCGGGGTCGTGCTGCCGGGCTGCGAGTGCGCGTCCGTACCCGTGGCGGACAGCCTGATGCGGCGCGGGGTCGCTCCGGCGGCCGCCCTCGCCTTCCTGCTGTCCGCGCCCGCCATCAACCCGGTCGTCCTCGTCGCCACCTCCATCGCCTTCCCGGGGGATCCGGCCATGGTCGGCGCCCGCCTCGTCGCCTCGCTCGCCACCGCCGTGGTGATGGGCTGGCTGTGGGTGCGGTTCGGCAAGGAGGAGTGGCTGCCTTCCGTACGGCGCGCGGGCCGGGGGCCGGCCGCCCCCGGCGGATGGCGGGGCTTCAGGGACGGGCTCCAGCACGACTTCCTGCACGCAGGCGGCTTCCTCGTCCTGGGGGCGGCCGCCGCGGCGACGTTCAACATCCTGGTGCCGCGGTCCGTGCTCGACGTGTTCACCGGGTCGCCCTGGCTGTCGGTGCTGCTGCTCGCGGTGCTCGCCGTCGTGCTGTGCGTGTGTTCCGAGGCGGACGCCTTCGTGGCGGCCTCGCTGACCGGGTTCTCCCCCACGGCCCGGCTGGCCTTCATGGTCGTCGGACCCATGGTCGACCTGAAGCTCATCGCCCTCCAGACGGGCACCTTCGGGCGGGCGTTCGCGGTGCGGTTCTCCTCCGTGACGTGGGTGGTGGCCGTGGCGAGCAGCGTGCTGGTGGGCTGGTGGCTGCTGTGAGCCCGCGAATACGTCTGCGCCCCCAGGGCGTGCTGCTGCTCCTGTGCGGAGCGGCGCTGCTCAGGATCGCGCTCTTCAGCGAGCTGTACCTGCGGTACGTGAAGGAGGGGCTCCGCCCCTACCTCGTCGTCTCCGGCGTGGCACTGATCGCACTCGGCCTGGTGGGCCTGCTCGCCCGCGACCACGACCACGCCCACGACGAGAAGACCACCCACTCCCCGGCCCCGGACGACGGCCAGGATGATGACCACGTCCCGTACAACGGCCAGGACGACGGCCATGACCTGGACGAAGGCCGTGACCAGGACCAGGACCACCGTCAGGACGAGGACCACAGCCAGGACCACGGCCACGACCACGCCCGCAATCCGCGCGTCGCCTGGCTCCTCACCGCTCCCGCCCTCGCCCTCCTCCTCTTCCCCCCGCCCGCCCTCGGCTCGTACAGCGCGGAACGCGAGGAGGCGAGGGTCGCCGCGCAAGGAGCCGGCACCTTCCCCGAGCTCCCCGCCGGGAACCCGGTCGACCTGACCCTCGGCGCCTTCGCCTCCCGGGCGGAGTGGGACACGGGGGCGTCCCTCAAGGGCCGCACGGTCCGGCTGACCGGCTTCGTGACCCGTGCCGACGACGGCACCTGGTCCGTCGCCCGGCTGCTCGTCACCTGCTGCGCCGCCGACGCCCAGGCGCTGAAGGTGGAGATCCGCGGCGCGGACGCCCCGGCCCCCGACACCTGGGTCACGGTCACCGGAACCTGGCACCCCATGGGAGAACCCGGCTCGGACACGGCCCGCCCGGTCCTGGACGCCGTGTCGGTGAGAAGGACGGGGGCGCCTTCGGACCCGTACGAGAAGCGGTAGGCCGTCCCGGCCGGCGACCGGGCTCACCCCGGCGCTGAGCCCCGCCCCCTCACCCAGTCCTGGGGGAGCCAGCCCAGTGGGGGTGTCTCCGGGTTCGTGGGGCCCGTGCGGGCCAGGAGGACGGCGACGTCGTCCTCCGATGTGGACGGGTCCAGGTGGGTGATGACCGTGTCGAGGAGGGTGGGGAGGGGCGCGGCCGGGTTGATGGGGAGGGTCGCGAGGGCGTGGAGGCCGGTCTCGATGTCGCGGTCGCGGCGTTCGACCAGGCCGTCGGTGCACAGGAGGAGGACCGAGCCCGGCGGGACGGGGACCGTGGTGGCCGAGAAGGAGCCGAGGCCCACGCCCAGGGGCGGGGCGACGGGGAGGCTGAGCAGGGTCCGGGTGCCGTCGGGGGTGACGAGGAGCGGGGGGACGTGGCCGGCGTTGGAGAAGGTGGCGCATTCCCGGCGGGGGTCCAGGAGGGCCAGCAGGCAGGTCGCCACCCGGTCCAGCTCCAGGGTGAGCGCGGTCCGTTCGGCCTGGAGCAGGATGAAGTCCGGGGTGCTGCTCTGGACGGCCAGGGTGCGCAGGACCGAGCGGTACTCGCTCATCGCCGCCGCCGCGCGGACCCCGTGGCCCATGACGTCCCCCACCACCAGCAGGGTCCGGCCGTGCGGAAGCGCGAGCGTGTCGAACCAGTCGCCGCCCACCTCCGCCCCCGAGCCCGCCGGGAGATAGCGGCCCAGGGTCTCCACACCGGGGCCCGTCACCGTGGGTGCGTTCAGGAAGGCCCGCTGCATCTCCAGGGCCGTCTCGTGCTCGCGGGTGAAGCGGACCGCGTGGGCGATGCCCGTGGCGGCACGGGCGGTGAGGTCGCCCAGCAGCTCGACGTCCGCGTCGGTGAGCCGGGGGGAGTCGCCGGTGCGGAACACCATCACCGCGCCCACCAGTTCCTCGTGGACCGTCAGGGGCAGGAAGATCCCCGAGTGCGCCCCCATCCGGAGGTAGTGCTCCTTGCGTTCGGCCGACGGTGAGAACTGACGCATGGCCTCGTCGTCGGGGTGGCTGAGGACGAGCGGCCGGCGGTCGGCCAGTACGCGGGCCATGGGGGATTCGGCCCGGTGCACGACGAACTCGCCGAGGAGGCCGAGCGGGGAGGACACCTCCGCCAGGTCCGGGGTGGTGGCGAGCGCGATGCGGCGCAGACGCAGCGGATAGCGGTCGGAGGGCACCCGGGGGGTGCCCTCCGGGTCCACCACGTCCACCGCCGCGTAGTCCGCGAAGCGCGGCACCAGCAGGTCGGCCAGCGCCTGACAGGCCTGGCGGAGGTCGAGCGTCGCGCCGGTGCTGCGGTTCGCCTCGTCGAGCAGCGCCATCCGGTTGCGCGCCCGTACGAGGTCCTCGCGGCCGCGCAGCGCGTCGGTGACCTCCAGGAGGACTCCGGCCACGCCGAGGACCTCACCGGACGGCGCGGACAGCCGGTGGTAGGCGCCCAGCCACCAGCGGTTGTCCCGCGCCGTGTCGGCCGGGGTCTGCCCGCCGACCGTGATGACCTGCGGAACCCCTGTCCGCAGCACCTGCCGGAGCAGCTGCTCCGAGGACTCCAGGCCCGGCAGTACGTCCCGCAGCCGGCGGCCGATGTGCTCGGCGGCCGGGACGCCGTTGAGGAGGGCGAGCGCGTCGTTGAGATAGAGGTAGCGCAGCTCGGTGTCGAGGACGGCGATGCCGGCCGGGCAGCCGTCGAGGAGCCGCCGGGTCAGCGTCAGCTCGTCGAGCAGCCGCTCCGCGGGTTCCCGCACCCCTTCGGCACGGTGCACCGCGTCGGCGAGTGCCGCCAGCTCCGCCTGGGTCAGCAGGACGCGCGGTGTGGGCTGGACCTGGTCACCGGGCACCCTTCCACGGCACCACGGCGCCTTCCTGCCCACCAACGGGCGGGTCTGTCCGGGTGACCGCGGGCGCGGGCACCGCCGACTCCGGGGCCCGGCCTCCCGGTGAGCCGGCCAGCTGCCAGATGTCCTTCGTCTCCAGCGCCGCGTACTCGGCGGGCGGGAGCGTGCCGGTGAGGCCCGCGACCCGGGCGGGCTTTCCGCCGCGTTCGGCGAACAGGGCGAGGGTGAGGGCGAGTCGCGGCGAGTGCACGCTCTGCCACACCGTCCGCGTGCCCGGCCCGCTGCCCGCGCCCGCGGAGTGGCTGACCGGCTGGTCGGGCACGGTCGCGGCCGGCACGTACGCGCTGTCCGGTGCGACCGGCGGCGCGACCTGCTCGTTCAGCAGCTCGGTGATGAGCGCCGCCTCCTTCTCGTGCATCGCCGTACGCGTCTTCGGACGCGCGGTGTGGACCGTACGGCCCGCCCTGGTGATCTTCGCGACCGTGTACGGGGTCGCGTGCCTGCCGCCGGCGGCAAGGGTGGCGTACGCGGAGTTGAGGCGCAGCGGCGTGGGCGCCATCTCCTCGGCGAGGCTGCCCAGCGGGCCGTCGCGCCGCATGCCCTTGAAGGCGAACGGGTCGAGGACCGTGCCCGCCTCGACCGCCCCGTCGACGGCGTCGTTGAACGGCTGGTGCGCGTAGTCCGACCCGCCGTACAGCACACGGACCGCGCCGTCACCGGGCACGGTCGCGACGACGGCGGTGTGCAGCCGGACGCCCTTCACGTCTGCGGGCGTCCGCTCGCGCACCAGCTCCGCCGTCTCGTCCTGGAGGCCGAGGTCGAAGGTGGTGTGCACCTTGTAGCCGCCGCGCGCCAGCTCGTCCTCCGTGATGCCGAGCCGGTCGGCGGCCTCGGCGGACGCCGCGTCGATCAGGTACTGGCGCTGCCCGTCGGTGCCGCCCGGCGGATAGAAGCGGAAGGCGGGGAACCGGGCGGCCGTCCGCTCGCGGCCGCTGATCGCGCCCGAGTCCGCCATCGCGTCGAGCACCCACGCCCAGCGGCGCTCCAGCGTCCCCGTCACCTTGGTGTCCGCGCCCGCCCGCTCGTAGTACGAGGGCAGGTTGAGGATCGCCGCGAGGGCCGCGCCCTGGGAGACGGTCAGGTCCCGCGCGCCGACGCCGAAGTAGTTCCGTGCGGCCGACTCGACACCGGCGGCGCCGCGCCCGAAGTACACGGTGTTGAGGTAGCCGGCCAGGATGTCGGCCTTGGACCGCGTGCGGTCCAGCTTCACGGCGATCAGTGCCTCGTGCGCCTTGCGTTCGAGGGACTGCTCGGGGGTCAGCAGGGCGTTCTTCACGTACTGCTGCGTGATCGTGGAACCGCCCTGGCGCTCGCCGCCCGTCACGGCCGCGAGCGCGGCCCGCAGGATCGCCGTCGGGGCGACCCCGGAGTCCGTACGGAAGGAGCGGTTCTCGGCGGCGATCACGGCGTCCTGGACATGCCGCGGGACCTGCCGGAGGGGGATGTCCTGGCGGTCGACCGGTCCTCGGCGGCCCAGGTACTCGCCCTCGGCGTCCACGAAGACCGTGCTCTGGCTGACGGTCTCGGGGTGCGGGTCGGGGATGCCGGTCATCCGGTACGCGACGACGAGCGCGGCGCACGCCGACAGGAACAGCGCCAGCAGCGCGGCCAGGGCGCGGCGCAGGCGGCGGACGCGGGTGCGGCGCAGCCGGAGGCGGGCCCGCCGGAGGCGGGAGCCGACGCCGTGCAGCCGGTCACGGGCGCTCATGAGGGGGTGTCCGTCCGGGCGAGGATCTTGCCTGCGGAGTCGTAGGCCTTCACGGTGACGTCCTTCAACGGCTGCTGTGTGTCGGGGAGTTGGGAGTCCGCGTACCAGGCCGACCAGCCGGGCGCTCCCGCCAGGGTGAGGACACGGGCGGTGAACGTGCCGTCGGGAGTGGTCAGTTCGACGCGGGACGCCTCGCGGGTGCCCCGGTGGACGCCGGAGAGGAACAGCCGTTTCCCGGCCGTGGGGGCCGACCGGACGGTCAGGGCGGGGCCCTCGCCCTCACCCGCGCCGCGGAACTGCTTCGGCTGCCGCGGTGTCGACCAGTGCGTGCCGTCCTTGGTGAGCCAGAACTGCACACCGGGTGCGGCGCTCACGCGTTCGCCGGGCGTGACGACGCGAACCGCCGTCCTGGCCGGGGGAGTCGAGCCGTCGCCGGACCCGCCGGCCGTGCCGCGCACGGCCCCCACGACCAGGGGCGCGAGGAGCAGGGCCGCCGCCGACGTGAGCAGGGTCGTGGTGCGCCGGCGCCGGCGGCGGCGCGTGCGGCCCGCCGCCTCGACCTCGGCGACGGGGACCGGCCGGGACACGGGCGGCCTCCCAGCGTGGGGAGCCTTGCCGTGTGCCGGATGGGCGCGCAGGGCCTTCTCCGCCCGGCGTCCGACCGCTTTGACCGCCCCCGGCGAGGAGTTGAGGAGCGCGGCGATCTCGCGAGGGGACAGACCGTCCCAGTGCCGCAGGACGGCAATGGCCCGTCGCCGGGGCGGAAGGGCGGCGAGCACCTCGGTGAGCGGGTCGAGCGGGTCGGGGACGTACGGCTCCGGCGCCTGCCCGGACCGGGCGAGCGGCCGGGGCCGCCGCCGCGTGAAGCCACGCACCAGAGCCCGCCGGACGTAGAACTCCGCGTCGTCGCCCGGGGTCCGGCGCCGTGCGTACACCTCCGCTAGGGCCGCTCTCGCGTGTCTCTCCGCGTCGGCGGCGTTCCCCGTGAGCAGACGGGCCGTACGCGTGAGCCGGGGCCAGTACGCCCCGGCACGGGCGGTGAAGTCGTCGTCCATGGTCAGTCGAGCGCGCCGGTGCGCGCCACTCCCTCCGGCTCAGACCTGTGTGGTGCTTGTGCTTCGATGTACGCGGCGTCCGAAACCTCCGTGCCCTCTGTGACGTCTGTGACGTACGAGACCTGTACGCACGGCGGAGGCGACCGGGTTGCACGCCGAACACGACGACAGCGGCAGAGGGCGGGGCGGGGTATGACCGAGGAGGAGTTCGACGGCTTCTACGCCGCCGCGTTCCCCCGGCTGACCGGGCAGCTCTTTGCCTTCACCGGGGATCACGGCGAGGCGCAGGACGTCGTCCAGGAGGCGTTCGTGCGTGCCTGGGACCGGCGGCGGGAGTTCCTCGCCGAGGGGGCGCCCGAGGCGTGGATACGCACGGTCGCGATGCGGCTCGCCGTGAGCCGCTGGCGGCGGGCCCGGCGCTGGCTGGAACTGGTGCGCCGCAATCCGCCGCCGGAGCACACGCCCGGACCGGGGCCGGAACGGGCGGTACTGGTGGGGGCGTTGCGGGAGCTGCCGGAGGCGCAGCGCATGGCTGTCGTTCTGCACCATCTGTGCGACTTGAGTGTCGAACAGGTAGCCTCCGAAACCGGTGCGCCGGTGGGCACGGTCAAGGCCCGGCTGTCCCGTGGCCGGGCGGCACTGGCGCGGCGGCTCGGCGAGGCCGACGAACTGGGTGAGAGGGAGGGCGGCCGTGTCCGATGAACTCACGCCCGGTCGAGGGCACCCGGGCGAGGACCCTGGCGTGGGCCCCGGCGGATCCGAACTGACCGTCGCCCTGCACGAGTTGGCCCAGCAGCACGAGACACCCGTGCCCGTGGCGGGGGCGGAGATCCGCCGTCGCGCGGTGGGCCGCCGCCGGCGCAGGCGGGCCGCGCTGGCCGCGGCGGGCGCCGCCGGTGCGGGGGCGCTGGCCCTGGTCCTGACCGTGGCGTTCACCGGTGACGGGGACACCCGGTCGACTCCGCCCGCCGCCTCCTACGCGCACACACCGTCGGCCACGACCGAGCCCTCCGCGGCCCCGGTCGCCGCCACCGTGGATCTCTCCCGGCGCGAACTGATCGCCGAGGGCCGGACCCTGCCCATCTCCTCCGGGAGGGCCCGGACGCCGACGCCGACGGGGCTGATGACGGTCACCGCGAAGTACCCGACCGCGACGGTGCCGGGCCAGACGGCGGGCTTCGGCGAGGGGAAGGAGTACGACCTCAAGACGACCTGGGTGATGACCCTGCGCGGTCCCGACGGCCGTACGAACTACCTCCTCGCCCTCAGCTGGAACGAGAAGGCGCCCGGCGGTTACGACATCACCGGTGGCGCGATCGGTCTGCGGTCCGACGACGCGATGTGGCTCTACAAGGAGCTCAGGCCGGGGTCGGTGGTGCAGGTGCTGAGCTCGGCCCCGGCGACTCCGGCCGCGCGGAGCACGGCGTCCCCGGCGCCACCGGAGAGGGCGTCCCCCGAGTCCCCCGCCTCCCTGGCGCCACCGGTGGCCTCGGCGACCGCGGGCCGCGACTCGCGCTCCTGAGGCGCGCGGACTTTCCCTGCCGCGGACCTGTTGCGGGCCAAGTCCTGGGGCGAGCTTTACTGCGCATTAGTTGCAGGTGCGCCCAGGTGGCGTGAGGGTGGGGACAGTTCCACCGGACGCACGTGAGGCGAACCCCCGATGACCACCCGCTCCTCCTGGCGTGCCTCCCTCAACCGGGAGGAGTGGGTGCGGCTCGGCGGAATGGCCGCCTTCATCGTGGCGCTGCACGTCATCGGCTGGTTCACGCTCGTCGCGATCGTGGCGCCCGAACACCACAGCATCGGGACGAAGTCCTTCGGGATCGGCATCGGTGTGACCGCGTACACGCTCGGCATGCGGCACGCCTTCGACGCCGACCACATCGCCGCGATCGACAACACCACGCGGAAGCTGATGAGCGAGGGGCAGCGGCCGCTGTCGGTCGGCTTCTGGTTCTCGCTCGGGCACTCCAGTGTCGTGTTCGCGCTGGCCTTCCTGCTGTCGCTCGGCGTGAAGGCGGTCGCCGGGCCCGTCACGGACGACGGCTCCCGCCTGCACGACGTCACCGGGCTGGTCGGCACGACCGTGTCCGGGGCCTTCCTGTACCTCATCGCCGCGGTCAACCTCGTGGTCCTCGCCGGGATCTGGAAGGTCTTCCGGGAGATGCGGCACGGACGCTTCGACGAGGCCGCGCTGGAGGAGCAGCTGAACAGCCGCGGTCTGCTGAACCGGCTGCTGGGCCGGGTCACGAGGTCGATCACCAGGCCGTGGCAGATGTACCCGCTGGGGCTGCTGTTCGGGCTCGGCTTCGACACCGCCACCGAGGTCGCGCTGCTGGTGCTCGCCGGGTCCGGGGCCGCCTCCGGGCTGCCGTGGTACGCGATCCTGTGCCTGCCGGTGCTGTTCGCCGCGGGCATGTCGCTCCTCGACACGATCGACGGCTCGTTCATGAACTTCGCGTACGGCTGGGCCTTCTCCAAGCCCGTGCGCAAGGTCTACTACAACCTCACCGTCACCGGGCTGTCGGTCGCGGTCGCCCTCCTCGTCGGGACCGTGGAACTCCTCGATCTGCTCGCCGAACGGTTCTCCCTGCACGGGGAGTTCTGGGATGGGGTGGCCGGAGTCGACCTGAACGTCGTCGGGTTCGTCATCGTGGGGCTGTTCGTCGCCACCTGGGCGGTCGCGCTGGTGGTGTGGCGGGTCGGGCGGATCGAGGAGCGGTGGACGGCGGGCCTGCGTGAGCCCCAGGCACAGCCCGCCGGAGGGGAGCTCAGTGGCCGTGCGCCATGATCCGGTCCACCACGCGGCGGGCCGCGCCCGGACGAGGCCCGGGGACGGCCGCCGGACGCTCCCAGTCGCAGGGCGGTGACGGGCGGCGGGGCGGGACCACGCCCTGCTCCTTCAGGGCGAGGCTCACGAGGCCGAGCAGGAGCTGGACGTCCGCGTCGCAGTCCAGGAGCACGGTGATCCATGACGCGCCGGGGCGGACTCTGATGGCGCTGGTGTGCAGGAGTTGGGGAAGCAGGCGCTCGACCGCCGTGGAGGTGAGGCAGAGGTCGGCGGAGTCGTCGGAGTGGAAGTGGACGATCTCGTGTCCCGCCGAAGCGAAGGCATGCCCAACGGCGCACCGGGGCGGGCCACTTACCAGGTTCGGCCAGGTCTCCAGGAGAGCCATGGCGCGAGGGGCCGCGGTCATGACCCCATACTCGCTCACGCTTCACCTGGAGGACCACCCCCAGCCACCTGCCACTACTCCCCTCGCACGGCCGGTTACCCGATCACTCCTCCATGACCTGCGTGTTCTGGCAGGCGGTCAGCAGCCAGCGCCCGTCCTCCCTGGCCATCACGTAGAGCGGGCTGCCCTCCCGGCTGCCCTCCACGGGCCGGCCGTCGAGGGTCGCGTACCGCTGGCGGACCTTGACGGCGGCGACGTCCGGCCGGACGAACAGCACGTGCACCACTTCGTATGTGGCCGTCATGTCCCGCATCGCTCCGGGCAGTACCCGGTGCGTGAACTCGGAGATCTCGTCCCGGCCGATGAGTCTCCTGCCGTGCCCGGTGGTCCAGATCGCGTCCTGCCGGAAGAGGCTCACGAACGCGTCGGGCAGTTCGTTGCGCTGGGCGTGCTCGACCGCGGCGACCACCTGCTCGATGGCCTCGATGTCGGCACGCCGGTCCTGTCCGCCCGCGCCCCTGACGTCCACGACCGTGGCGCTTCCGTCTGCCACGTTTCCGTCCGCGGTGTCGCCGTCTGTCGCGTCGGCGTCCGCCGTGTGCTTGTTCGTTGCTGTGTTCATGGGGACCAGCCTCCAACCTCAAGAATGCTTGAGGTCAAGGGGGGATCTCACGCGTCGTTCAGCAGGTCCCGTACCGCCTCGACCACCTCGTCGGGAGCCTCCTCCGCCATGAAGTGGCCGCGCGAGACGGTGGTGTGCCGCAGGTCGGCCGCCCACGCCCGCCTGACCCGCCCCGCTCCGACCTGCCGGACCTGCCGGACCTGCCGGACCTGCCAGGCCCTGTACCGGGCCCGCGGGATCAGCCCTGTTCGTCCTCGCGCCCGTCGCCCCGCCCGTCACCCTGTTCGTCGCTCCGCCCGTCACCCCGCCCCTCGCTCTGTGAGGGCCGGGCCGCGGGTGTCCGGCCGGCCAGGACCTCCTGGAGGCGCTGGGTGCCGAGCTGGGCGGCCCGCCGGGTGTCGTCGCTGTCGATGTCGGCCAGGCCGCCGTTGGTGAGGGAGAGCGCGCTGTCGCCGACCCGTACGGCGGCGAAGTCCAGGCTGAGGTACGAGGTCTCGCCGGTCACGGTCACGTGCAGGCCCTCGCGGGCCTCGCCCACGCCGGGCAGCGGCGCGGCGACGGCCTGGACCGTGACCTGCCCGCCGCGGACGTCCGTGGCCGTGAACTGCCCGCAGGTGTCCGGCACCTTCCGCAGCCAGTCCAGCGAGGCGTCCAGTGCCGCCCGGTCGTACGCCCCGACCTGGTACCGCAGCTGCGCCCCGTCGTCGGCGTCGTCGAACCCGGCCACCGCGCGGGCCCCGGCGGGCTCGCCCAGCAGGTTCTCGGCGTACAGGCCGTCGAGCAGCCGCTGGCAGTCGCCGACGTCCGCCTTCCCCTTGAGGAGGGCGTCCCGCCAGGTCGCCGCGCCCTGGGTCTGCTCCCAGTCGCCGCCCAGGTCCTCGGCGGTGACCAGCGCGGACTTCGCCTGCGCCTCGGTGAGGGTGGGGGCGACGGTGACCGACGGCGAGGGTGACGCCGCCCGTGCGGCCACGGGCGAGGCGGAGGCCGCCCGCTCGCCCGCCGCCGTCCCGGCGCCGCCGTCACCGCCCGAGCAGCCGGCCGTCGTCAGCAGCGCGGCCGCCGCCAGGGCCGGGGCGAGGACAGGGACGGTACGCCGGGGCCGGCGGGACGGACGGTTCAGCACGGATGCCTCCTACGGCTCCTGGCGACGGTGGATCTCGTCCCACGGCACCACCGCGGGGCACGTCCCACCAGCGCACCGGGCCGACCGGGTGAGCCCGAGATGCCCGCGCCCGCTCCCGCGCCCAGACTGGCCCCATGCCGGGACGGATCGAGGACTACGCCCTCGTCGGAGACCTGCTGACCGCGGCCCTCATCGGCCGCGACGGCAGCCTCGACTGGCTGTGCCTGCCCCGCTTCGACTCCTCCGCCTGCTTCGCCGCGCTGCTGGGCGACGAGAACAACGGCCGGTGGCGGATCGCCCCGGTGGCCGTCGACGAGGGCCTGACCTCCCGCCGCCGCTACCGCGGCGACTCCCTCGTCCTGGAGACCGAGTGGGAGACCGACACCGGCCGGGCCACCGTCGTCGACTTCATGCCGCGCCGCGACGGCGCCCCCTGTGTCGTACGCGTCGTCGAGGGCCTGTCCGGCACGGTCGACCTGCGCATGGACCTGCGGGTGCGCTTCGAGTACGGCAGCGTGGTGCCGTGGATGCACCGTGTGCACGGGCAGCTGAACGGCATCGCGGGACCCGAGTCGGTGTGGCTGTCCACCCCCGTCCCGCTGGCCGCGCACGGCGAGGTCCACACCGCCGACTTCACCGTCACCGCGGGCGAACGGATCCCCTCCGTGCTGACCTGGCAGCCCTCCCACCTGCCCGCCCCCGAGCCCGTGGATCCCTTCGACGCGCTGCGCCGCACCGAGGAGTACTGGAGCGAGTGGCTGCGCCCCTTCACGTACGACGGCACCTACCGTGACGCGGTCGTCCGCTCCCTCATCACCCTCAAGGCACTCACCTACGAGCCGACCGGCGGGATCGTCGCCGCCCCCACCACCTCCCTGCCCGAGCAGCCCGGCGGTGTACGCAACTGGGACTACCGCTTCTGCTGGCTGCGTGACGCCGGCATGACCCTGGAGGCGCTGCTGCGCAGCGGCTTCACCGCCGAGGCGGACGCCTGGCGGGGCTGGCTGGAGCGGGCGGTGGCGGGGCGGCCCCAGGACATCCAGATCATGTACGGCATCGGCGGCGAGCGCCGGCTCACCGAGTGGACGGCCGACTGGCTCGCCGGGTACGAGGGTTCGCGGCCGGTGCGGATCGGCAACGGGGCCGCCCTGCAGCAACAGCTGGACGTGCCGGGCGAGCTGATGGACACCCTCGCCCTGACGCTGAGCTCCGGCCTGCGCCCCCAGCGGCATCTGATCGCGCTCCAGCGGGCCGTGCTCGACCACCTGGAGAAGGTGTGGTCCCGGCCCGACCAGGGCCTGTGGGAGATGCGCGGCGAACCCCGTCACCACGTCCACTCCAAGGTCATGTGCTGGGTGGCCTTCGACCGCGCGGTCCGGATGGCCGAGGACCACGGGCGCCCCGGGCCCGTCACCCACTGGCGCGAGATCCGGGACCGTATCCACCGGGAGGTCTGCGAGCGGGGCTTCGACCCGGCACGCGCCACGTTCACGCAGTCCTACGGATCGCGCGCGCTCGACGCCGCGCTGCTGCTCATCCCGCGCACCGGATTCCTGCCGCCGGACGACCCGAGGGTCGTCGGCACGGTCACCGCCGTGGAGCGCGAGCTGGCGACCGGCGACGGACTGGTCCGCCGCTACTCGACGGGCTCCGGCGCGGCCGAGGGCCCCGACGGCCTCGCCGGCGGCGAGGGCGCCTTCCTGGCCTGTTCCTTCTGGCTCGCGGACGCCCTGCGGCTGACCGGCCGCGAGGACGACGCCCGCAACCTGTTCGAACGGCTGCTGCTCCTGCGCAACGACGTCGGCCTCCTGGCCGAGGAGTACGACCCCCTCGCCCGACGCCAACTGGGCAACTTCCCTCAGGCGTTCACCCACGTGCCGCTCATCAGAGCGGCGTACGAACTGGACCGCCACGCGACGCACCACTCGCGAAAAGGTTGTTCGGTGAAGTACGAGTGAATCCATGACGTCTTCTGCGAGGCTGACCGGATGCAGACCCTTTACAGAAGACTGCTCAGGATCCTTCCCCGGATAGGCGTGAAGGTGGTCGATGTCGGTCCCGGTACCGCCGTGGTGTTCCGGCGGGGCGATCGCACCGTCCTGCCCGTGGGCAGTGGGGCCGATCTGGTCACCCACGGGAAGGGGCGGTACGCCGTCACGGACGCCGGCGCGGATACCTGGGTGGTGGCGCGCGGCTCCACGAAGCGGAGCATGAAGAGCGTTCCCTTCGGTGACACCGGCGCGCGACTGCTCCTCGACGAGGAGGTGCCGGCGAGCGGGGAACGGGAGTTCCAGCTCGCCGCGGCCCACTACCTGTGCACTCAGCACGTGGCCGCGCTGCTGGAACTCAACCGGGTGAACTGTGTCTTCGACGTCGGGGCCAACACCGGGCAGTACGGGAAGGGCCTGCGGCGCTTCGGCTACACGGGGCGCATCGTGTCGTTCGAGCCGGTCTCCGACACGTTCGCGAAGCTCCAGCGGTCCGCGGAGAAGGACCCCGACTGGCATGTGTACAACTTCGCGCTCGGGCGCGAGGAGGCCGTCCAGTCGATCTCCATCGACTGGAAGTCCATGAACTCCCTGCTGCCGCCCAGTGAGTACGGCAAGGAGCGGTACAAGCGGTTCGCCAAGGGGCGCACCGAGGAGATCGAGATCCGGCGGCTCGACGACGTGCTGCAGAAGGCGCTGGAGGGCATCGCCGATCCCCGGCCCTATCTGAAGATGGACACGCAGGGTTTCGACATGGAGGTGTTCGCCGGGGCCGGGGAGCGGATCTCGGAGTTCGTCGGGATGCAGTCCGAGGTCGCGGCGCTCCAGCTCTACGAGGGCAGCCCGGGGATGGGCGAGGCCATCGCCGCGTACGAGGCCGCGGGGTTCGGGGTGACCGGGATGTATCCCGTGACCCGGGAGCCCGCCACCGGACGGGTCGTCGAGTTCGACTGTGTGATGATGCGGCCCGAGTCAAGTGAGCCTGTCACGGGCTGAGTTGGGCCGGCCGTGCGGTTTCCCGCCCTTCCGGGGGCGGGAAACCGGCCGGATTGTGGTCCCCCGGCCGAGCCGGGACGGGCGCGCGGGCGCGGCGGAGCCGCCGGTGCCCGCGCCCCTCGCTCCGGCGGGACATCGGCCCGGTCGCGTGTCGGTAGGCTGACCCCTGCTGCGGATCTCCCCCCACCTGCGCTTCTGCGTCGCATGAAGTGCCGTTCGCGGTAGTCGTGTTGGCCTTCTGCTGTGTTGAGGATGATTCGCTGGTGCTCGTCGCGGAGCGGTATCGGTTGCACGCGTCCATTGGCCGCGGTGGGATGGGCGAGGTGTGGCAGGCATCCGACGAGGTGCTCGGCCGGTCCGTGGCCGTCAAGCTGCTGCTGGGGGACGAGGCGGACAGCGCGGCCGCCGCGCGGTTCCGGCTGGAGGCGCAGACGGCGGCGAGGCTGAGTCATCCGTACGTCGTCGCCGTCTTCGACTTCGGTGCCTGGGACGACCGCTTCTATCTGGTGATGGAACTGGTCGAAGGCCGCAGTCTCGCCCAGGAGTTGACCGCGTCCGGCACCCTCACGACGGAACGGGTGGCCGTCGTCGCCGCCCAGGCCGCCGCCGGGCTCGCCGCCGCGCACCGCGAGGGGATCGTGCACCGGGACATCAAGCCCGGCAACCTCCTCGCGGACGCCCAGGGCACCGTGAAGATCGGTGACTTCGGCATCGCCCGCTTCGTCGACGACCCCTCGTCCGCGCTCACCACGGCCGGCCAGATCGTCGGCACCAGCCTCTACCTCGCCCCCGAGCGGGCCCTCGGCCGCCCGGCGTCCGCGGCCTCCGACGTGTACTCCCTCGGCTGCGTGCTCTACCAACTCCTCACCGGGAGACCGCCGTTCCAGGGGGAGAGCGCGACGGTCACCCTGCACCAGCACATCGACATGGCGCCGGTGCCGCCCCGCGAGCGCGGCGTCCAGCTGCCGCCCGCCTTCGAGAACTACCTCCTCGGCCTCCTCGCCAAGCAGCCCGAGGACCGGCCCACGGCCCAGGAGGTCGCGGACTGGTTCGCCGCGGGATCCTGGCAGGGGCGGGCCGAGCCGCTGCCGGTGGCCTCACCGGCGTCGTCCTCGGGTCCGGGAACCCGGTCGTCGCGGGCGCGGCAGCCGGTGACCCAGCAGTCCTACGCGGCCGCGCCACCACGGTCCGGTGGCGCGGACTCCGGGTCCCCGACGACGTACCGGCTGCCGCAGGCCGCCGCCCCGGCCGCGCACTCCACCCGCGCCGACCACTCGGCCCACGCGTCGCACTCCGCCCGCTCCGGGCCTTCGCGCCGCGCGCGGCCGGCCGCCGGCGGCCGGGGCGCTGTCGGGACCGCGGTCCGCAGACGGCCCCGGGTGTTCGGCATCCTCGCCGGTGCCGTGCTCTTCGTCCTCGCGGTGCTCGCCGGCATGTCGATGTTCTCGCCGGACAACACCGCGGGGGACTCCGGCAAGGGGGGCTCGGCGCCCTCGGCGGGCCCGGCAGCCGGATCCGGGGCCGGTGGGGCCTCCGACCCGGCCCCCGTGGAGCCCGCGGCGGGCACGGTGCCCCGGACCGAGGAGCCGCAGACCACTCCCGACGTCAACTCGGAGCCCTCCGCGTCACCTTCCGTCTCGGAGGAGGTCCCGGTGGTCCCGCCGGGCCCCGCGGACGACGGGAACAAGGCGGAGAAGCCGGACAAGGGCCCGCAGGCCGGGCCGGGCGAGTACGTCGGCGACGAGGACGAGGCGGGGGACGAGGACGGCGGGGACGGCGAGGACTGAGCGGCGCCGGGAGGGCTGAGGGGGGCTGAAGGGGGCTGAAGGGGGCCGAGGGTGAGGCCCTCAGAGATCCTTCTTGGGCCAGTCCAGCAGCCGGGCCCCGATGACCGCGGTCTGCAGCGTGTACCGGTGCACCGGCTCGGCCGGGTTCGCCCCCGTCAGCTTGTGGATGCGCTCCAGCCGGTAGGTGAGCGCGCGGACGCTCAGCGACAGCCGCCGGGCGGCCTCCGCGGCCACGCAGCCCGAGTCGAAGTACGCGGTGAGGGTGTCGAGGAGCGGCTCGGCGCCGCCGCGGGCTCCGCGCAGCGGTCCGAGGGCGCTGAGCACCAGGTCGGCCATGGCCTGCCGGTCCCGGGCGAGGACGGGATAGACGAGCAGGTCGGCGGAGCGCAGCACGGGGGTGTCGAACTCCAGGCGGTCGGCCAGGTCGAGGGCGTTCAGGGCCTCCTCGTAGGACTGGACGACCCCGCCGGGCCCGGGCTGGGAGCGGCCGATGGCGACCTGGCCGCCGTCGGTGGCCGCGTACGCGTGCTTGGCGAAGAAGGAGAGCACGTCGTCCTGTTCGCCGGGTGCGATGCACACCAGACGGCCGTCCTTGGTGGTCACGAGGACGCTGCGGTCGCCGAACCGGCCGATCAGCGCGCGCTCCACCTCGCGGGGAACCGTGTCCCCCTCGTCGTAACCGGTCTTGCCGCGCGCCACGGCGACGGCGTGCGAGTGCGACAGGCGCAGCCCGAAGCGTTCGGCCCGTTCGGCGAGCAGGCCCAGGTCGCTGCGGCCGTGCAGGAGGTCGTCGATGAACTCCCGGCGCGCGGCCTCCTCCTGGCGTACGGCGAGGAGTTGGGCCCTCTCGTAGCCCTCGGCGAACGCGTCGACGGCCTGTTCGACGGCGGCGAGCGTGCTCTCGGTGGCGGTGGCCGGCCAGTGCAGGCGGGCGGCGGTGAGGTGCGCGCCGACCAGGGCGCGCAGTCCGAAGCCCGCCTCGGCGGCCCGCTCGCCCAGCGCTCGCCGGGAGTCGAGCTCGTCGCGGGTCAGCCGGCGGCCGGTCGCGGAGGCGTCCGCGAGGATGCGCGCGTACCCGTCCAGGTACTCCTCCGGTATGTCCCGCCCCGCCATCTGGTCCCCCGGTTCCTCGATGAGCCGCTGACGCCTTTTTAGCGCATGAGGGGGGTGTGCGGGGCGGCGAGGGCCGGTCTCGCTGCCGGGATACGGCAGATGTGCGGGGGACGTCGGCTCACTCGCCACGGAGGAGGTTCCAGGGATTGCGGGAGAAGGGGGAGAAGAGAAACAGGGGGATAGGGTCCCGGTACCGGACGTCCGCTGACGGTCTTCCGGTACCGGGGCCCGATCCGTCCCCCGTGGCTCCCCCGTTTCTGCCCGACCATCGTGCCCCGGGCCGAGGGCCCGCCGCATTGCCGGATTCCGGCAGTCTTTACGCGCCCTTGATGCCGGACCGGTGTAGGGATCCGGGGTGGTCCGTCCGGCAGGTGCCGACGCGGCATCAAGAACGCGTAAAGGCTGCCGTGGCCCGGCAATGTGCACACGTGTACGAACCTGACACAATGCCGGTCCACACAGGTGACCGGCACAGGCGGGGGAGGTGGACCGGTTGACTCTGTTTCTCGGTCTCGGCATCGCGGGAATCGTTCTGCTGCTCCTGACGCTCGTCTTCGACGGCGTACTGGAAGGGCTTTTCGGCGGGGCGGGTTTCCTGGACGGGCTCTTCGACGGGCTGCTGTCGCTGCCGGTCATCGCCGGGTTCGTGTCGATGCTCGGCTTCGGCGGGGCACTCGTGCTCGGTACGACCGGACTCGGGGCCGGGCCCGCCACCGCGGTGGGCATCGGGGCCGGGGCCGGAGCGGGCTGGCTGACCTGGCGGTTCAGCCGGGCCCTCATGCGCGACGAGCCCTCCGCCACGCCCCGCGGCTCCGACCTCGTGGGCAGTTCGGGCTCCGTCGTCACCCCGATCCCGGCGGACGGCTACGGCGAGGTGCTCGTGTACCTCGCGGGCCAGCCGGTGAAGCTCGCGGCGAAGAGTCCCGAGGCGGTGGCGCGGGGCGCCGAGATCTGGGTCGAGGAGTCCCTGTCACCGACGTCGGTGGCGGTCCGCCCGGTCCGGCGCTGAACCGCCGCCCACCACACCTGCCGTCCCCGCCACACCGTTCGTGCTCACCGCTCTCACCGCTCTCACCGCTCTCACCGCTCTCACCGCTCTCACCGCTCGCTCTTACTGTCAGCACCGCTTGCAGGTTGTCCCGTAACCCGCACTGATCTGCCGCCTTGGGGGTGGCAGGGGGGAATTCACCATGAGTCCAGTTCTCGTCGCGGTCGTGGGAGTCGTCGTACTCCTCGTCCTGCTCGCACTCGTCGTCGTCACCCGCTACAAGGTGGCCGGCCCCAGCCAGGCGTTCATCGTCACCGGGCGGCGCGGCAAGAAGTCCACCGACCCGGAGACCGGCCGGGTGTTCACCGACAACAGCGGCCAGAAGGTCGTGGTCGGCGGCGGTGTCTTCGTCGTGCCGTTCGTCCAGCAGAAGTTCACCCTCGACCTGTCGTCGCGGCACATCCCGATCTCGGTGCGCGGCGCGGTCACGCTGCGCGGCGTCAAGGCGAACCTCGAAGGCGTCGCCATCGTCAAGGTCGGCGGCACCGAGGACTCCATCCGCGCCGCCGCCCAGCGCTTCCTGATGCAGCAGGACGGCATCGTCGGCTTCACCCAGGAAGTGCTCTCCGGCGCCCTGCGCTCCATCGTGGGCCGCATGTCGGTGGAGGACATCATCCGGGACCGTGCCGCGTTCGCCGGGCAGGTCGCGGAGGAGGCCGAGGCGAGCCTGTCCGGGCAGGGCCTGGTGCTCGACGCCTTCCAGATCCAGGACATCACCACCGAGGGCTCCTACCTGGAGGACCTCGGCCGCCCCGAGGCCGCCCGCGCCAAGCAGGAGGCGGACATCGCCGAGGCGGTGGCCCGGCGTGCCGCCGAGCAGGCCCGGCTGAAGGCCGAGGAGGAGATCGCGATCGCCCAGCGGACCTTCGCCCTCAAGACGGCGGAGATCAAGGCCGAGACGGACGAGGCCGCGGCCCGTGCCGCCGCAGCGGGTCCGCTCGCCGAGGCCGCCCGGTCGCAGGAGGTCCTCGCCGAGCAGGAGAAGGTCGCCCAGCGGCAGGCCGCGCTGACCGACCGCGAGCTGGACACCAAGGTCCGCAAGCCCGCCGACGCCGCCCGCTACCAGGCCGAGCAGGAGGCCGAGGCCCGGCGCATCGCCCAGGTCAAGGAGGCCGAGGCGGACGCGCAGCGCTCCCGGCTGACCGGTGAGGGCGAGAAGGCGCACCGCGCCGCGCTCGCCGACGCCGTACGCATCGAGGGTGAGGCCGAGGCCGCCGCGATCGGTGCGAAGGGGGCCGCCGAGGCGGAGGCCATGCGCAAGAAGGCCGACGCGTTCTCCCAGTACGGCGACGCGGCCGTGATCCAGATGCTGGTCGAGGTGCTGCCGCAGGTCGTCGCCAAGGCGTCCGAGCCGCTCAGCGCGATCGACAAGATGACGGTGATATCGACGGACGGGGCGAGCCAGTTGTCCCGGACGGTCGCGGACAACGTCGCCCAGGGTGTCGAGCTGCTCAGCTCGACGACGGGCGTCGATCTTGCCGAGCTGCTCAAGAGCGTCACGGCGCCGAAGCAGGCCGCTGCCGCGGTCGAGGTCAACGGGAAGGTCGAAGTCACGGACTGACGGACCGTCGGGCCGACGGTACGGCTGAGGTACGGCCGGGTGTCGTCCGCGGGTGTGTGGGGGCCGTGACCGACCCCCACCGGGCCGCGGCCGAACCCGCTGCGCGGGCCCCCGTAGGGTGAACGCACACCTTGCAACGACACCGGACAGGGGACCCGTCATGGGCACACCACGCCTCAGCAGTACACCGTTGCCGGGCATCGGTGTGCGCTACGACCTGACCACCCGCGAACAGCGCCGCATCTCCGTGGTGGCGCACCGGGACGGCGGCCGCACCCTCAGCGCGTACCGCAAGGACGATCCGGACGCCTGCGCGCTCTCCGTACGGCTGTCCGCGGGAGAGTCCGATGCGCTGATCGACGCGCTGATGCCCGCCCACCACAGCCCCAGCCTGCTGTCCACGACCGAGCTGGGACTGGTCGCCGAGCGGATCGAGCTGTCGTCGGTCTCGCACTGGAACGGGCGGCTGCTGGGTGAGACCTGTATGCGTACCGAGACCGGTGTGTCGATCGTCGCCGTACTGCGCCGGGCCGAGGCCATCCCCTCGCCGACGCCGGACTTCCGGCTGGCCGGCGGGGACACCCTGATCGTGATCGGCACCCGCGAGGGCGTGGAGTCGGCCGCGACCATACTCGGAAGGGAGTGACACGTGCACTCGTCCGCGGTCTTCTTGATCGAGTTCGGCGCCATCATCCTCGGTCTCGGACTGCTCGGCCGGTTCGCCGGACGCTTCCAGTTCTCCCCGATACCGCTCTATCTGCTCGCCGGACTGGCCTTCGGTGAGGGCGGACTGCTGCCGCTGGGCACCAGCGAGGAGTTCGTCGCGATCGGCGCCGAGATCGGCGTCATCCTGCTGCTGCTCATGCTCGGCCTGGAGTACACGGCGACCGACCTGGTCTCCAACCTCAAGACGCAGTACCCGGCAGGTCTGGTGGACGCCGCCCTGAACGCCCTGCCGGGTGCGGCGATGGCGCTGCTGCTCGGCTGGGGTCCGGTGGCCGCCGTCGTCCTCGCCGGAGTCACGTGGATCTCCTCCTCCGGTGTCATCGCCAAGGTCCTCGGCGACCTCGGCCGGCTCGGCAACCGCGAGACGCCGGTGATCCTGAGCATCCTGGTCCTCGAGGACCTCTCCATGGCGGTCTATCTGCCGATCATCACCGCCCTGCTGGCCGGCGCCGGTCTGGCGGCGGGCAGTGCCACGCTGGCCATCGCGCTCGGTGTCGCGGGACTCGTCCTCGTCGTCGCGGTGCGCTACGGCCGTCACATCTCCCGTTTCGTCTCCAGCGACGACCCCGAGAAGCTGCTGCTGGTGGTGCTGGGCCTGACCCTGCTGGTCGCCGGTGTGGCGCAGCAGCTCCAGGTGTCCGCGGCCGTGGGGGCCTTCCTCGTCGGCATCGCGCTCTCGGGCGAGGTGGCCGAGGGTGCGCACGGGCTGCTCTCCCCGCTGCGCGACCTGTTCGCCGCCGTGTTCTTCGTGTTCTTCGGGCTGCACACCGACCCGGCGAGCATTCCGCCCGTGCTGCTGCCCGCGCTGGCCCTGGCCGTCGTCACCGCCGGCACGAAGATCGCCACCGGGTACTGGGCCGCCAAGCGTGCCGGGATCTCCGCGAAGGGCCGCTGGCGGGCGGGGGGCACGCTGGTGGCGCGGGGCGAGTTCTCCATCGTCATCGCCGGGCTGGCCGTCACCTCCGGCATCGAGCCCAGGCTCGGCCCGCTGGCCACGGCGTACGTCCTCATCCTGGTGATCGTCGGCCCGCTCACCGCGCGCTTCACGGAGCCGGTGGCGATGCGTCTGACCGGCCGGTCGCGGGGGTCCGCCGCCGTGAGGGCCGAGACGGCGCCGGACCGGGACCTGGTCCCGAGCCCTGACGCTCCGCTGGAGAAGTAGGCGTCCGGGCGGTCCGTCGGGTGCGGGCCGGTGGGGGTCGGTCGCGCGGTTCCCCGCGCCCCTGATAGCGGGGCTGCGCCCCGGTTTTCGCCTTCACGGCGGCCGTGAGGAACCATCCGAAGAGGCGCGGGGGAACTGCGCGACCAGCCACGAACGGCCCGCACCCGCACGGCAAACCCGCACCCCCACCCCCGTACCACCGCAATTTGACAGCGGCCCGACCTCCCCAGTAACTCTACCCACATGACATTCGTTTTCATCAGTGAAGCGTAGGGGGCGGCCCCATGCGCGTCGCATTCGTGGGTAAGGGCGGCAGCGGCAAGACCACCCTGTCCGCCCTCTTCTCCCGTCACCTGGCGCGCTCCGGCGCCCCGGTCGTCGCCATCGACGGTGACATCAACCAGCACCTCGCGTACGCCCTCGGGCTCGACGAGGACGAGAACTTCGGTGCCCCGCCGCTGAGTTCGCACACCGGAGACATCAAGGACTTCCTCCGCGGCACCAACCCGCGCATCGCCTCCCGCGACGCCATGATCAAGACCACCCCGCCGGGCCGCGGCTCCCGGCTGCTGCGCCCGCTCGGCGACGACGAGATCCACAGCCGCCATGTGCGCCCGGTGGACGGCGTACCCCTGATGGTGACCGGCGCCTTCGACGAGAGCGACCTCGGCGTGGCCTGCTACCACTCCAAGCTCGGCGCGGTGGAGCTGTATCTCAACCACCTGGTGGACGGCCCCGGCGAGTACGTCGTCGTCGACATGACGGCCGGCGCCGACGCCTTCGCCTCCGGTCTGTTCACGCGCTTCGACCTGACGTTCCTGGTCGCCGAACCGACCCGCAAGGGCGTCTCGGTCTACCGCCAGTACCGCGACCACGCGGCCGAGTTCGGCATCCCGGTCGCCGTCGTCGGCAACAAGGTCGCCGGCGAGGACGACCTGCTGTTCCTCAAGGAGCACGTCGGTGAGGACCTCCTGGCGTACTGCGAGCACTCCTCGTGGGTGCGCGCCCGTGAACAGGGGCGCAACCAGGGCGAGTTGGAGCCCCACAACAGCCACACGCTGCGTCTGCTGAAGGACGCGGTCGATGCCCGTACGAAGGACTGGGACGCCTTCCAGCGGCACGCGGTCGAGTTCCACCTGCGCAACGCCACCGCGTGGGCCGACCGGGCGACGGGCCTGGACCTCGCGGCCCAGGTGGACCCGGACTTCCGCCACGGCCCCGCGGCTCTGACGGCCCAGGTCTGAGTCCGCGCCCGCACGTGAGCCCGGGCCGCCCCAGCGCCCGAGCCCGCGCCCGAGCCCGCGCCCGAGCCGCGACGCCTCGCCTCCCCCGGTCCGGCGGACACGCCCCGGCCCGACCGGGGGGGGGATTCCCCCCGCCCGACCCAAGGACAGGACACGCTCATGTCGCTCGACGTCTCCCCGCAGCTGCTCGCCGAAGCCGAGCAGGGCAAGGTGCGGGAGGAGGACTTCGTGGAAACCGTCCGCACGTCCCTGCCGTACGCCTACGACCTGGTGGCCCGCCTGGCCGACGAACTGCTCGCGGGCAGCGCGGAGTTCGCCGACAACCGGACGCCGCCGCCCTCGGAGAGGGAGCGCGGGCAGTTGCTGCGCGCCCTGTCCAGCGACGCGATCCGGGGCAGCCTGGAACGGCACTTCGGCGTCGCCCTCGCCTTCCAGAACTGCCACCGCGTCGCGGCCTTCCACCCCGAGGCCCGCGGCGGCGAGACCCACCGCCGTTTCACCTCGCCGCGCTCGCAGATCCTCAACCAGTCACCGGGGTTCCGCGACTGCTGACGCACCTGTCCGACGCACCTGGCCGACGCTACTGCCGACGCGGGTGCGGGCCCGCCGCCGGGGCGCCGCCGACCGGGTTCTGTCGCGCGGCCCGGCGGCGGGGCCCCGGTCGGCTGCGGGTTCCGCGGCGGGCCGGGCCGGGTCGGTCCGCGCGGGGCCGGACCGGGCGACCGTCTCGCCCCGGATCACCCGGGGGCCGTCGGCCCCTCGTGCCCGCTCTCCGCGCTCTCCCGGCTCCCGCCGTGCCGCGCGGCCCTCTCGGTCTCCTGCGCCACCCGGGCCTCGGACTTGAGGACGCGGGCCGACCTGCCGGCGGAACGGGCCAGCTCCGGGCCCTTCTTCACGGCCAGGACGACGATGACGACGACGAGGACGACGGCGAGTTCACTCAGCCCGAACATGCGGTTCCTGCCCTCCGGGTCCGGCGCTCGTCAGACGCCGACGCCGAAGTCGGACGCGATGCCCGCCAGGCCGGACGCGTAACCCTGGCCCACCGCGCGGAACTTCCACTCGGCACCGTGGCGGTACAGCTCGCCGAAGACCATGGCGGTCTCGGTGGCGGCGTCCTCGGACAGGTCGTAGCGGGCGATCTCGGCGCCACCGGCCTGGTTGACGACCCGGATGAACGCGCCCCGCACCTGGCCGAAGCTCTGGCCGCGGCTCTCGGCGTCGTGGATGGAGACCGGGAAGACGATCTTCGCGACCTCGGCGGGCACGGTGGCCAGGTTCACCTTGACGGACTCGTCGTCGCCCTCGCCCTCACCGGTGAGGTTGTCACCCGTGTGCTCGACCGAACCGTCCGGGCTCTTCAGGTTGTTGTAGAAGATGAAGTGCTGGTCGGAGAGGACCTTGCCCGACTCGTCGACCAGCAGCGCGGAGGCGTCGAGGTCGTAGTCGGTGCCCGTCGTGGTCCGCACGTCCCAGCCGAGGCCGACCAGTACGGCGGTCAGGCCCGGCGCCTCCTTGCTGAGCGAGACATTGCCGCCTTTGGACAGGGAAACTCCCACGCTGATCTCCTTGTTGGTACGGACGTACGTCGTGGTGCAGAATCTACAGCACTGTAGAAAATAAGGAAGGAGACAGGACATGACGGACCGGCGACAGCGTCCCCCGCGGCGGGGACAGGGCGAGCTGGAGGCTCAGGTCCTGTCGGCCCTGCGCGCGGCGGACGGCCCCGCCACCGCGGGCTGGGTGCAGGAGCGGCTCGGCGGCGACCTCGCCTACACGACGGTGATCACGATCCTGACCCGGCTGCTGGACAAGGGCGCGGTGACCCGGGAGCGGGAGGGCCGGTCCTTCGCCTGGACCCCGGCCTCGGACGAGGCGGGCCTCGCCGCGCGCCGGATGCGCAAGGTGCTGGACGGCGCGCGGGACCGGGAGGCCGTGCTCGCCAGCTTCGTGACGTCCCTGGAGCCGGACGACGAACGGCTGCTGCGCGAACTGCTGTACCGCCCCGAGACGGAGAGCTGAGTCCGGCTCCTCACTCGTCTCCCGCTCCTCTCCTACTCCTGCCCTTCGAGGAAGTCGCCCGCCTCGTCCACGATTTCGGCCGCCAGCAGGCCGCCGGCGACACCCGCGGCGAGCCCCGCCGCGCCCATGGCGACCGCCGTGCCGGCGCCGGGGACCGACCGCCCGTGCCGGTCGTGCCCGTACGCGGCGTCGGGACCGTACGACTCCCGGTGCTCGACCAGTTGCCGGACCCAGCCGTCGACCACGGTGTTCCAGTCCTGGTGCCCGACCCCTTCGTGGGAGACGGCGAACCGTGCGAGCGCGTCGTGGCCGGAGGAGGAGAGGCCGCCGCGCTTGTCCGCCTCCAGGACCACCTCCATGCCGGCGGGGGCGGCGAGGAAGGTCAGCTCGATCTCGGCGACCGCCTGCGCGTAGGCGGGCGACGGGGTGAGTTCGAGCTCCTGGTAGAAGGGGAGTTGCTGACCGGTGCCGCCGATCCGGCCCAGTTCCAGGTCGGCCGACCGGAAGCCGAAGCCGAGTTGCCCGAAGGCCTCCAGGATCGCCTCCTGCACGGGCCGCGGGGTCACGCGCAGCCGGTCCAGGTCGCCCTTGTCCTTCGCGCCCGCCACCGACAGCTCCGTGCGCAGGCCGAGGACGATGCCCAGCTCCTGCCCGTACAGCTCGGTGACCGGGGTCTCCCAGGGGAGCGTGACGGTGAACGGCACGGTCCGCTCCTCGCCCTCGGCGAGGCGGAGGGGGCCGCCGACGGTGAACCGGTCGAAGACGACCGTGTTCTCGCTCTCCCCGTCCGCGTGTTCGGCCTCGGCGCCCGCGACCAGTTCGAGCGTGAGGTGCTCGATGTCGAAGTCCGCGTCGCCGCCCCTGAGCCGGACCTCGCCCGACAGTGTGCCGCCGGGCAGGGCGGGGCCCGGACCCAGGACCGTGTCCACCGTGGGGCCGCCCACGCCGAGTGATCCGAGCAGCCTTCTGAACACCATTGAGGGGTCCACTCCTTCTGTGCGGGTGGGTCTTGCTCTACGTACATG
Organism: Streptomyces aurantiacus; assembly: GCF_027107535.1. Lineage (NCBI taxonomy): Bacteria > Bacillati > Actinomycetota > Actinomycetes > Kitasatosporales > Streptomycetaceae > Streptomyces > Streptomyces sp. Qhu-G9. The sequence continues at coordinate 149,014 of NZ_CP114283.1, forward strand.
TAGAAGGTTAAGGGCGGCCCGTCGTCCCGGAATCCGGTGCCCCAGGGTGCGGGCCGGTGTCGGCGGCCGCGGACGGCGGAGCCTCGGTCAGGCTCACGGCCGGACATCCCAAAAGCCTGGTCAGGACAAGGTGTTGACGCTCCGTCAGGACATTCAGGAAGACCACCGCGTCCGCCCCGGAACGCTCGCACAGCGCGGCCAGTTCGCGGACCTTCCCGTAACTCATCAGCGTGCGCGAGGAGTACGGCAGGTGCATCTTCCGCACCCCGCCGTCCGAGACGCCCCGGCGCTGCACGACCCGCCCCACCACCCGGGCACCGCGCGCCGTCAGGTCGGCCTCCGCCGTGTCCATGAGCGCGGCGAAGTCCTTGCGCTTGGCGGAGAGGTGCCCCGCGACCACGACGTCGGCGCCCTCCAGTACGACCCCGGCCCCGGCGGCCGTCGTGTCCGCGACGCCCGGCCGTGCCCGGGCGGGGCGCTCGGGGCGGGCGGGCGTGCGTACCGGCCCACGGGCGCGTCGGCCGCGTCGGACACGTCCCGGGTTCTGGTGCACGGACCCACCGTAGGGACCGGCCGTCCACGACGACACTTGATTCCAGGGGCCCGCCACGGGCCGGCCGGGCGTGGACCGCCGTGCCGTGAGTCGCACCCCCGCTCCCGCTGTTCCCCCGCTCCTGCTGTTCCCCCACTCCCCACTCGCCACTTTGCGATTCCTTTACACTGGGTGCGGCGTGTGGGTACGACCAGCGTGTGAGTACGACCAAAGGAGCAGCGGAAACACCATGGGTGAACCTCCCAGTACCAGCCGTGCCGTCTTCGGCCCGGGACGCATGCGTTCGGGAGCGGGGGTGGCACGGTGACGGAGATCCTGCTGCTTCTGCTCGCCCTGTCGCTGACACTCGCCTGCGCGGTGTTCGTCGCGGCCGAGTTCTCCCTGACCACCGTCGAGCGCGGTGACCTGGAGCGGGCCGCCGAGGCGGGCGAGCGGGGCGCCGACGGCGCACTGAAGGCCGTACGGAAACTGACCTTCCAGCTGTCCGGTGCCCAGCTGGGCATCACCGTCACCTCCCTGGTGATCGGCATGCTCGCCGAGCCGTCGCTGGCCGTGCTCCTCAAGGGGCCCCTGGAGGCGGCGGGCCTGGGCGGCGCGTCCTCGACGGTGGCGACCGTCCTCGGTGTGGTGGTCTCCACCGTCGTCCTGATGGTGGTCGGCGAGCTGGTGCCGAAGAACTGGGCGATCTCGCGCCCGCTCGCCGTCGCGAAGGTCGTCGCGGGACCGCAACGCGGCTTCACGGCGGCGTTCGGCCCGTTCATCCGGCACCTCAACAACACCGCGAACCGTTTCGTACGCCGCTTCGGCCTGGAGCCCGCCGAGGAGCTGGCCTCCGCACGCGGCCCGGAGGAACTGGTCGCACTGGCCCAGCACTCGGCCGCCCAGGGCGCGCTGGAGCCGGACTCCGCCGAGCTGTTCGTCCGTACGCTGCACCTGAGCGAGCTGACCGCCCAGAACGTGATGACGCCGCGCGTCGACGTACGGGCACTGGAGGCACACGCCACGGCCGCCGACGCCGCCAACCTCACGCACGCCACCGGCCTGTCCCGCTTCCCGGTCTACCGCGACAGCCTGGACGAGGTCGTCGGCACGGTCCACATCCGTGACGTACTGGCACTGGATCCCGGCAGGCGGGCCGTGACCCCCGTCACCGAGCTGGCCACGGCACCGCTGCTGGTGCCCGACAGCCTGCCCGCCGACCGCCTGCTCGAACGCATGCGGACGGCCCGCACGATGGCCGTCGTCATCGACGAGTACGGCGGTACGGCCGGAGTGGCCACCGTGGAGGACATCGTCGAGGAGGTCGTCGGCGAGGTCCGCGACGAGCACGACCCCGTCGAGGTGCCCGACCTGCTGCCCGCCCCCGCCTCGCCGGACGGCCGCGCGGTCTGGGAGGCGGACGGCGGTGTACGGATCGACGAGCTGGCCGGGATAGGCCTGCGCGCGCCGGACGGGCCCTACGAGACGGTCGCCGGCCTGGTCGCCACCCGGCTCGCCCGCATCCCGGCCGAGGGCGATGTCCTCGACCTCGACGGCTGGCGGCTGGACGTCCTCGACGTGGAGCACCACCGGGCCGACCGCGTCCGCATCACCGAACCGTCCGACGAGCCGTCCGCAGTGCCGGCCGGCCCGAGCGTGCGGGAGTCCCGATGAGCACGTCCACCACTGTCCAGCTGGCCATCGGCGCGCTGACCCTGCTGACCAACGCGTTCTTCGTCGGCGCGGAGTTCGCCCTGATCTCCGTGCGCCGCAGCCAGATCGAGCCGCTGGCCCAGGAGGGCAACAAGCGGGCCCGGATGACCCTGTGGGGCCTGCGGCACATCTCGGCGATGATGGCGACCGCCCAACTCGGCATCACCGTCTCGTCGTTGGTGCTGGGCGCGGTGGCCGAGCCGGCCATCGCACATCTGCTGGAGCCCGCCTTCGAGGCGGCGCACGTCCCGGACGGGCTGGTGCACCCGATCGCCTTCGTGATCGCGCTCACCGTGGCGACGTACCTGCACATGCTGATCGGCGAGATGGTCCCGAAGAACCTGGCACTCGCCGCGCCGGTACCGGCCGCCCTGCTGCTCGGCCCGGCGCTGGTGGCCCTCACCCGCGCGCTGAAGCCGGTCGTCTTCGGGATCAACGCCTTCGCCAACGCCCTGCTGAAGCTGCTGCGCGTCGAGGCCAGGGACGAGGTGGAGTCGGCCTTCACGGACGACCAGCTCGCCCGGATGGTCGTCGACTCCAGCGAGGCCGGTCTCCTGACGGCCGCCGACGGCGAGCGGCTGCGCGACGCCCTGGAGCTGGGCACCCGCCCGGTCGGCGAGATCCTCGTCCCGGCCCCGCGGATGCGCACGGTCGACGACACCGTGACCCCGGCGCGGCTGGAGCGCGCGGCCGCCGAGGCCGGCTTCTCCCGGTTCCCCGTGACCGGCGGGGACGGCACGCTGCTCGGCTACCTCCACATCAAGGACACCCTCGGCGTCACCGACCGTGACCGTCCCTTCCCGCGGGCGGCCCTGCACCCGGTGACCCGCGTCCGCATCGACACCCCGCTGGACGACACCCTCACCGCGCTGCGGGCCACGGGCAGTCACCTCGCGGCGGTCACCGGCGAGGCGGGCAAGGTCCTCGGCTTCGTGACCATGGAGGACGTCCTGTCGGAGCTGGTCGGACCGTCCCCGGCGGGAGTCTGACCGGCGGGCCCGGCACCGGAGGAGCGGCGCCGGGCCCGGAGGACGCCGTCGCCGCGTCCGCCCCGGCGGGAGCGGCGGGCGGCACGGCATCCGCCTCAGTGCCCGGCGGCCCCTGCGACTATCGTGTCGACCAGGGTCGAACGGGACGTTCGCCGAACACGGATACGTCGTAGAGGGTCGGCGAAGGGCGCGCAGTGTCGGACGAGGGGCGGTTGATCGCCGGCCGGTACCGGTTGATCGAGCGGATCGGCCGCGGTGGCATGGGCACCGTGTGGCGTGCCGAGGACGAGGTCCTCAGCCGCGAGATCGCACTCAAGCGTCTGCACGTCCAGCACCACCTGACCGACGACGATGTCGCCACCGTCCACGAACGCACCCGCCGTGAGGCCCGCAGCGCCGCCCGCATCGCCCACCCGAACGTGGTCGTCGTCCATGACGTCGTGGACGACGAGGGACTGCCCTGCATCGTCATGGAGTACGTCCACGGCACCACGCTCGACGCGGTGCTCAAGGGCGGTGGCGCGGTCCCTCCCGAGGAGGCGGCCCGGGTCGGCCTCGGCATGATCGCCGCACTGCGGGCGGCGCACGCGGCAGGGGTCCTGCACCGCGACGTGAAGCCCGGCAACGTCCTGCTGGACGCGGGCGGCCGCGTGGTGCTCACCGACTTCGGCATCGCCATGGCGACCGGTACCTCGACGCTGACCAGGACCGGCGAGATCATCGGGTCGATCGACTACATCGCGCCCGAGCGGATGAGGGGACAGAAGCCGGGCCCCGCCGCGGACCTCTGGGCCCTGGGGGCGACGCTCTACCAGGCCGTCGAGGGGCGGCCCCCGTTCCGCAAGGACACGGCGATGGAGACCGCGTACGCCATCGCCGTCGACCCGCTCGCCCCGATGAAGCAGGCCGGGCCGCTCGAACCCCTCATCGAGATGCTGCTGGCGAAGGACCCGCAAGAGCGTCCGTCGGTGGAGGAGACCGAGCGGGCGCTGCGGGTCGTGGCGTCCCGGGCACCGGACGCGGCGCCGGGCGCCACGAGGGAGTCCGCGTGGGCGTCGGCCGCGCCGAGGACGGTGACGAGCCCGACGACCGAGGCGGGCGGCACACTCCCCGATGCAGGGCCGGCGCCCGCCCCTTCCACCACGAGGCCCGCCCCTTCCGTCTCGGGGCCCGCCCCTTCGGCCGCCGGCCCCCGCCCCGCCGACGGCGGAGACGGCGGCCGCAGGCGGCGCACGCTCGTCCGGAGCGCGGTGGCCGTGACGCTGGCCGCCGCCGCGGTGGCGGGCGGGCTCTACGCGGTGTCGGGCGGCGACGGCCGCGGGACGCGGAGCACCGCGACGCCGACCTCGTCCCCCGCGCCCGACGATGGCCTGCCTGCCGTGCCCGAGGGTTTCCATCTGGTCAGGGAGAAGGCGCTGGGCGTCTCCTTTCCCGTCCCGGACGGCTGGAAGCGCCTCGACAAGAGGGCGAGCGCCGAGCAGATCACCTACACCGACGAGTCGGGCCTGGCCGAGCTCACCATCGGCACCGTGAACCCGGCGGGCGAGAACCCCGTGACCCACTTCGAGAACATCGAGGCGAACACCAAGCGCAACTACGACACGTACCTGAACCTGCGCATGCTGCGCACCACGTTCCGGGGGAAGCCCGCGGCGGTGTGGGAGTTCACCTTCCAGGGGCGGGTCCGGGCCTTCCGTGCCATCGACTTCGGCTTCGGCGAGGAGGGCGGCACGGAGTACGACATCTACCTCTCGGCACCGGAAGCCCAGTGGGACACGTACCGGCCGGTCTTCGACACGGCCAAGGCGGGCTTCCGCGTCGGCTGACGGTCGTCACCCGTCAGTCGGAGCGCTCCTCCGACGCGGCCGGTGCCGGTGCCGGTGCCGGTGCAGGGATGTCCGCGGTGTCGAAGTCGCCCGCGATGATCCGCGCGGCGAGGTCCACGAGGCGCAACCGATGGGCTCGCGCGTAGGCGCGGAACACGGCGAAGGCCTCGTCCACGGAGGAGTTCCAGCGCTCGGCCAGCACCCCCTTGACCTGTTCGACCAGGATGCGGCTGGTCAGCGCGGTCGCCAACTGGCTGTTCTCGACATGCGACTGCTCCAGCGTGCGCTGCTGGAGGATGGCGATGGTCGCCACGTCCGCGAGGGCCTGGGCGAGCGCGATGTCGGCGTCGCCGAGGTGGTGCGGCGTGGTCTGGAAGAGGTTGAGCGCGCCGACGACCCGGTTGCGCAGGCGCAGCGGAAGCGCGTGCGTGGTGACGTACCCCGTCTCGCGGGCCCGTGCGGCGAACCGCGGCCAGCTCGCCGCCTCCTGGTGCGTGAGGTCGATGTTCGTACGGGCCGCTCCGGTGTGGTAGCACTCCACGCACGGGCCCTGGTCGTGCTGGAGCGCGAACAGCTCCAGCAGGTGTGTGTGTTCGTCGGACGCGGCGATGATCTGCAGTTCGCCGTGCGCGTCCACGAGCAGGATCCCGGCCGCCGAGACGTCCAGCAGCTCGACACAGCGGGTGGACAGCCGTTGCAGCAGGTCGATCACGTCGAAATCCTCGACGAGGGAGTCCGCGACCTCTACGAAGATCTCGGCCAGACGTTGTTCGCGGGCCATGCCGATCATCCCTTTCCACCTTCGGGCGAGTACGGCCCGTTCATGTCGCCGTCGAAGCCGCCGTCGGAGGCGTCGTTGTCGTTGTCGTTGAAACGGAGCCTGCGGGCGACCACGTCGTCCGCGACCTCGCTGAGGGGGCGCTCGCTGCTGTAGGCGTGGGCCCGCAGCCTCAGGAGGGCCTCCGCCACGGGCACACCGAGCTGGACGCTGATCATTCCCGTCGCCTGGTGCACCGACGCGCGATGCAGTCCCGCCGACCGCTCCAGGAACCAGTCGGCTGCCGCGCCGCCGTTCCCGTCCGAGCCCGGGTTCCCGGGCCCGTCCCGGTTCAGGAACGTGCCGGTCAGCGCGGCGGCCAGGGCCGTGGCGTCCACGCACTGCTGCTCGGTCATGGTGCGTTGTGCGTCGCAGAGCACGGTCAGTACGCCCACCCGGATGGCGCCGATGCCCAGCGGGAAGCAGCAGACCCCGTGCACACCCAACTCCCGGGCGGACGGCAGCAGTACGGGCCACCGGTCGGGCCGTACGCACTCCAGGTCCGGCTCCAGGACGGGTGTCCCGGTGTGCACCGCGTCCGGGCCCGGGCCCTCGCCCAGCGTGAACTGGAGTTCCTCGAAACGCGCGCTCACCTCGGGATGGCCCCAGAGCGGCTCCGGCGCCCGGCCGAAGCCCACGAGCAGCGACAGCGCGACTCCCTCGGCACCCAGTGCCTGCGCACACTCCCGGGCCGGATCGCCGCGCCTGCCCTGGCGTAGCGACCGGAGCACGTCGGCCATGCCGTCGCTGATCACCGGATTCCGTTCCGCCGCGGCCGGGGCCCCGGGGAGAGGCGCCGACCAGCTTGCGTTGTCACCCTACGCGGGTTGGTCCGCCGCGGTGTCCCATTGTTCCCGGCCATCGGCGAGCAGACCCCGCCAGGCGTCCTGGACACTCGCATACCGGGGGAACCGCTCGGTGACGGCGCCGGCCCGGAACAGCAGACCTACGCAGGGGCGGACGTAGACGACCCGCGCCCACCCGCGCCGCCTGCGGCACTCGTCCCAGGCCGCGCACAGCGGGTCCAGGACGCTGCCGTCCATGAACGTCACGCCGCTCAGATCGACGATGAGGAAGGTTTGCCCGGAGCCGCGGCGGACGTCCTCCAGGTCCCGGACGAGGCCCGGGGTGGTCGTCAGGTCCAGCTCACCGCGTGCCCGGACCACACGGCATTCGTCGAACAGGCTTGGATACGGGCCCATGCGCCCCATCTCCTCCGGCTGTGGAGCAGCGCCACGGGGGGGGGCTCTCCGGTGGTTCGACCTGCGCAGGGCCTCTGTTGCGCGGAAAGGGACTTCACGGAGAGGGCCGGGGGCACGGGCTGCCGTACGGCGAGCCTAGTGCAGTGAAGGTCCGCCCGCCGTGCCGTCCCGGTATCCGCGGAGAGGGGTGCTCGAATCGTTCCGACTCTGCTGGTGAGTGACCGGATCCGGACGGTCCGGAGCCGAAGCCGCGAGATCCACGAGGAGGTTGACGTGGACCGCGGCCTCGCAGGCCGGTGGCCACGGAAGTCTCCTTGCCCACCGGCCGAGGTACGGTGGGGGAACCGAGGGCATGTCGTACACCGGTGATCAAGCCGGTCTCGTCCTTGGCGCATGCCGACGCCGGGCCGTTCAGTGCCTGTGGCAGGGCCCGCCCCCCTGAGGGCCGAAACCGTTCACGTTCCGCCGGTTCCGCACGCGCGCCAGAAGCGGCACGAGATCCTGCCCGCGCGAGCCGCCGGAGAAGCAAGCCGTTCCGTTCCGCGGCCCATCGCGGGCGAGCCACCGGCACAACCCACGCGTGCCCCCAGACAGGAGCGCCCCATGACCACCGTCCCGGACCTCGGACCTCCGGCTTCCCAGCCCTTCGTTCGTCTGCGTCTGGCCCCGCACAGCACCGTGCCGCGGCGTATCGACGGGGCGTGGTGGCCCCACTCGCGCGACCTGCTGTCCGAACTTCCGCTGCTGATCGGCGCGTTGCCCCGTACGTGGGGTCAGATCGACGGCGTCACCGTGGACACGGCGATGTGGTCGACGTCGCCCGGCCGGATGCTCGTGGCCAATCACGTCGTACGCCTGAACCGGTCCTCGGTGACGCACAGCAGGCACACCATCCGCCTGCTCGGCCCCGGCCGGGGCCGCTGGGACCTGCTGGTCGTTCCTCCGGAGATCGACGCGGTGGACGCGGAGCCGCTGATGGCGGCCGCGTCGGCGCCGGTGGCCACCGCGTAGTCCGCCCCGCTCGCACGGGGGCCGTCGGGCGCCGCCGGTTCACTGCGGGGGCCTGCGGATCCAGGCCTCGTGCGCCACCGCGTACGGGCCGGGGCCCGTGCCGGTACCGGAACCGATGTCCGAGACGGCGCGAGGACCGAGGACCCCGAGCCTCGACCACCCCCAGGCACGGAAGGCCGCCTCCACCGCGCCCCCCGGGCCGCCGCTGTCACTGTCGCCGTCGTCGCCGGAGCGGCTGGAGACCGCGACCACCAGATCGGCGTCGAGCCGCGTCAGCAGCAACTCGACCATGCGCGTGGCGACGCCGAGGCGACGGTGGGCGGGCAGCACCATCAGCTCGGCGAGCAGGAAGGCACGGCCCGAGGCGGTGAGTTCCTCGATGTCCGCGGGCAGCCCCCCGTGGAAGTCCGACCACCACTCGCCGGTACGGGGCGCCCGGAACCCGTAGGTGCAGCCGACCAGCCCCGCCGTGTCGGCGACCACCATGTCGAAGCCGGTGTGCTGCACATGCTGCTCGAACCGGTGCAGAAAGCTCTGGCGGTCACGGTATTCCTCCCCCGCCACGCCCCGGTACGCGGTGACGTGCACGTCCGCGATCTCGTCCCGCTGTTGCTCGGCCTGCCACCGGGACAGCCTGCGCAAGTACACCTCTGCCATACGGGCCTCCCCCGGCCGTGGGACGGGTATCCCCGGACCAACATCATCACAGCCGGAGCCGCCGGGGTAAACGGGGCGTCGGCATCAGCCGCATGACGTTCCACCACGTGGGGAGTGCGTCGTCGGTACGCTCACGCGAGTGCGGAGCGGCGCCGCCCGACAGCCGAGGTCCTGCGGGGAGTTGGCGAGCGAGGTCGTCGCGAACCAGGGCGCTGTGCGGCCGCCGCCGGTGGCGACCGCCGCACCGTGGAACGGGTACGAGGTTGCCGGGGCTCGCTACAGCCGGATCACCACGAGTGCCGTGTCGTCGTCCGGGCCGCTTCTCGAGGCCGGGAGCAGGTCGGCCAGGACGGCGTCGGCGAGGGGCTCGGGGTCGAGGGTGTGATGGCGCCTGAGGCTGTCGCCCAGGCGGCGAAGTCCCTGGTCGATGTCCTCGCCGCGGCGTTCGATCAGCCCGTCGGTGTAGAGGACGAGCGTGGCGCCGGGCGCGTACTCGACGGTCGCCTGGCATCTGGGCGCGTCGTCGTCGCCCGCCCCCAGCGGCGGGTCGGTGGCCGCGCCGAGGGCCTCGACGGTCCCGTCGGTGTGCGCGACGAGCGGCGGCGGATGACCGGCGCAGCTGTAGGTGACGGTGTGCCCGGCCCGGTCGATGACGGCCTGGACGGCGGTCGTGGCGAGCGCACCCTCGACGGTGTGCGCGTGCTGGGCGAGCGTCGTGAGCGCGGCGGCGGGCCGGCCGGTGGCGCGGATCGCGGTACTGAGGGCGCCGCGCAGCTGCCCCATGACACCGGCCGCCTCCAGGCCGTGCCCGACGACGTCCCCGACCGCGGCGGCCAGCCGGTCGGTGTCCAGGTCGATCAGGTCGTACCAGTCGCCGCAGACGTTCAGGAAACTGGCCGCCGGCCGGTAGCGCACGGCGGCGAAGGAGCGCGGCGGCAGCGTGGCGCCGGGCAGCATCGCCCGTTGCAGGGTGACGGCGACCTCGTGCGACCGGGCGTGGGCCTCGCGCAACCGCTCGTTGAGTTCCTGCAGTTCCTGGGAGCGGGTGAGCAGGTCGGCGGTCATGGCGTCCTCGCGGCTGAGCGTGCCTCCCGGTGCTTTCGTGGCGGCCTGCCGGGCGTGGACCAGGGCCGTGACCTCCTCGACGCGGTGAACGAGGAGCGACACCCGGCCGTCGGCGTCGAGGACCGGGATGTTGACCGGGCTCCAGTAGCGGTCCTCGAACACGCCCGGCCTGCCGGGCACCTCCACGTCGTACTTCTGCAGGGCCATGGTGTCCCGCTCGCCGGTGGCCAGCACCCGCTCCAGCGACGCCCGCAGGGTCCGGGCGCCGGTGGCCCCGTCGGTGGGGCTGTCGGGAAACACGTCGAACAGGAAGCGGCCGACGAGGTCCTCGGCGGGACGCCCGGTGACCTTCGAGTAGGCCCGGTTCGCGCAGACCATCGTCAGGTCGGGGGCGAGGAGCAGCACGGGGCTGGGCAGCGCCTGGAAGACCTCCGCGAAGTCGATGGCGTTCCCGATGCCCGGGCTCGCTCTCCCACCAGGCGCATCACTCTCGCTCATGCCACCATGTCTACTCCGTCACCGGGGCCCGTGCGACCCGGCGCTGCCGGACACGTTCACGGGCCGGACGACGGCCGTCCGGTGGTCGACGGCGGGCACGGTGGGCGGATCACCGCCCGCGTACCGGTCGTACCGCCCATGTACCGGGCGCACCGCTCCCGTCAGCCGATGCACACCACGAGCAGGCAGAGCTGTGACGGCGAGGTCGCCGTCGGCGCGGGGCTCGCCTGCGCGGCGCCCGAGTCCGTGCCGCCCGTGCCGCCCGAGCCGCTCGTCCCGCCCGTACCGCTGTTTCCGCCTGTCCCGTCCGTGCCGTCGGTGGCGGGCGCGGAGGGCTGCTGCGCGGCGCTGCCGGCCGTGTCGTCGGAGGGCGGGGACGAGGTCCGCGACCGTGCGTCGGACGCCGGCGTCGTGGGCGCGGACGGGACGGCGTCCGAGCGGGCGCCCTCCGGGGTGAGGGAGGCCGGGTCGGCGGCGGTCCGCCGGTGCGGCCGGTCCTTCGCGGGCGACTGCGTGGCGGGAGCGGACGAGGACCGGCGGGCGTCGGGCCGTGCCGCCGTCGGGCGGGTGTACTGCGTGGCCTCTTCCGCCGCGGAGCCCGGGCCGGGGGCCTCCGGCGCCGTGGCCGCCTCCGCGTGGTCGGGTGAGTGCCGGTCCAGCGCGGCGAAGCTCAGACCGCCTCCGACGAGCGCGACGGCGGTCGCGACCACGGCCCGGCGCTGGTTCTTCTTCCAGCGGATGCGCTGGCGGCGTCGTGCCGCCCGTCCCTGCGGCGCGGGCGTCGCACCCTCGAAGCCGCCGTACGGGTCCGCCTCGGGGGCGTCGTCGGAGTCCGGCCCGGCTGTCGCCCCCTCATGGGGACGGCCGTCCTGCCACGGGACGGAGGCGGCGGGCTGCCACGCCGCGACGGCATCCGCCGCCGCGCTGCCGGCGGCCATGGTGACCCGGGGCTGGACGGTGGGGCGGCCGACGGTGGCATGGGCGGTGCCGGGGGCGATGTCCGGGGCGTAGGCACCGCACCCGGGACACACGAGAGCGCCGTTGAGATGCCGACGACACGAGGAGCAGTAGTCCATCAGCGTCTTCCTGAGTTGACAGTCGTCGACCCGCCGGGCCGCTGCCTGGTCACGGTCGTACGTGGGGTCGAACGGCCAGCAACGCTAACGAGGCTTTCGAGCCACTGTGTGCAGCCTGTGTGACGCTCCTGCACGGATTCAGCCGTGGGCTCACGCGCATGCCGTGCGCATCCGGACATCGCGCCCCCGCCCCGCCCGGAGCCCCGCCCGGAACCCCGCCGCGGCAGCCGGGGGAACGGCCGGAGCGGAGGCCCCGCCCCGGCCGCCGACCACCGGGCCCGGAGGACAGGCCCCGGCCGCCGGCGTCCGGGCACTGCCGTCCGGGCCCGGACGGCAGAACATGGTGACGACGGCGCTCAGCGGCTGCGCAGGCTGTGGATCTCCTGCTGGGCCGCCTTGACGGCCGACTTGAGCTGGGCGAGGGCCTGTTGCTGCTGCATGGCACGCGTCAGCAGCGTCGTGGCCTTCCAGCCGTCGGGGATCGCCGTCTCCTCGAACGCCGGCAGTGCCTTCTCGACGTAGAAGTCGATACGCCGTACGACCTCCTCCAACTCGTCGTGGAGCGGCCGGCCGCGGTCGTCGCTCTCCAGCAGATGACGCTGCTCGCGCAGCGGCTCGAAGTCGAGCTCGGTGGCGGGGTGCTGCGCGAACCGGCAGGCGACCTTGAGGGTTTCGTCGAGGTACCCCGCGAGCCGGTCGAGGTCGGGATCGTCCGCGTGATGGCGGCGGTTGCGTTCGGCGACGCGCTTGGACAGGCGGTAGGTCAGGATGGCGAGGACCACCAGGGTGGCCCCGACCAGCCCGGAGACGATCACCTGCCATGACGTCCAGACCGTGTTGACCTGCTGCGCGAGCGACGTCGTCAAGGGGGACATGTATGTGGTTTTCCGTTCTCGGAACCGGGACCCGGCCGGTCGTGGGAGAGCCGTGCCGTGCCCGGGTGAAAGACGTGTGGGGTGTGGCCCGTGTGCTGCCGTGGACCCTGGTCGCGTCCCGCCGTCAGGACTGGGACGTGACCAGGGCCCTGAGTGCGGCCAGGTCGCTGACGACGAACTGGCGGTACCTGCTGTCGACGAGCTGTTTCTGCCGCAGGGTGGCGACGGCGCTCTCGACGGTGGACTGGCCGAGCAGCAGCGCCTCCGCGAGATCCCGCTGGCGCGGACCGACGATCGTCGTGGGCCCGGAGGGGTCGGCGGGGTCCCTGGTGCCGGCGATCGTGGCGAGGTGGTGGAGCAGGGCGCTCACCCGAGCCAGTGGTGACCGGTTCGTGGTGGCGTAGATCCTCTCGTCGCTCCGGTTGCGGTCCTCGAGGCTGCGCAGCAGGGCCCGCTCCGCCTCGTGGTCCTGGGCGAGCAGCAGGTTCACGCGCCGGGTGTCGCAGGGCAGCACCCAGGTGGTGGCGAGGCACACCGTCCGTACCGACGAACGCGGCTCTATCAGCTTGGCCTCGCCGAGGACCTGCCCGACCCCACGGAACCGGGCGATCTTCGTGCCGAAGGGGAACCGCTCCTGGACGACGCATCCGCCGAGCACGATGTACATGTTCGTGTCCTTCGGGCGCAGCGGAAGTTCCTCGCCCTTGAGGTACGTACGGGCGTCGGAGCCCCATATCGCCACGAACAGCGCCCACTTGGCGGCCGGGAGGTGGTCGAGGAAGCTGCCCCGCGGCATGGGCTGGCGGCCGTGCAGTACCTCGATGGTGTTGAAGACCTGGGTGTCGGGGGACGGGGACGCCACGGTCCTCACCCCCGCGGCCGGGACGTGGGCACGGGTGTGGGCCCGCCTCCGGGCTCCCGGGTTCGGGCGTCGGCGGCGGGAAGGGCCGGGGTCACACAGGGTGAGGGGCGGACAGCGGGTCGCTGAGGGGCAGAGTCGTCCGATGCCGGGGCGGGCCGGGCGGTCGGCACAACTACGCCGCGCTCGACGGCGGTTGCCATGAGGGTCTGAGCTCCTTCGGTTCGAGGAACAGGAGTTGGCGGGTCCAGTGCCCTCTCCACCACATGGCGCGACCGGCTGGTGAGACCGGGCGACTGAGGCTTCCAAGGACGTTGCAAGCAGAACCGTACCGCCCTCGCCCACTTGGCGCACACAGCCTCTGGAGGCTCTCCTCGGCGCGTCGGTAAAACCCCTCGAGAAGGGTTGCTGCAAATCCCTGGGGGCGGGGCTTCTTCATGCCCGAAGGCCCCAAGATCAACTGTGGCGAAGGCCGTGCGAGTGGCGCACGGAAGCGGAACAGGATTTCCATCGATCGAAAGGCGCGGATTAAGGAAATTCGCCGCCGGATATCGCGAGCAAATCCAGAATTCGTTGCACCGGCAACTGGTGGATTGTCTTCCGAATGCATTGCCGGAAGATGTACGGGAAGATGCGGGAGGCCCCGCGGTAACCATCCGCGGGGCCTCCCTGAAAGGGCCTGGACCCGCCAAGGCTCAGACCGCTCACTAGTAAACACCATCGACAGGAGGCGAGCTACCGGTGATACCCCGCCGGGAAGGATTTTGCCTCACCGGTTCTATGGGTAAGGCCGGTCGGTGAGCTCGCCCCCCGTGATGCGCCTCACGTAGCTTTCTACTTCCTCCCGGCGCGGCAGGCTTGTGGTTGGGTCGAACATCACTCGCACGGGGCAACCGTCCGGAGCGGACCCCGCTGCCGGGTCCGGCCCCTCCGCGGGGCGCCCGCGGCGCCTTTCCGGCCTCCTTCCTGCGTGGTTCCGATTCTCGGGTCGGCGGTGCCGGGTGTGCGGGGCCGGGCCGACCCCGTGTGTGCCGGTTCGACGGGCGAATCGGTTTTCGAGTGACCGGTGAAGTGTGGGCGCCGGAAAACCGGGGGAATCAACAAGGTGAAAAAGCCGTGGCTTTCTTGCGTTGGTTAGTCGCGTCGATGTTCTCGGTAGCCGGAACAAAAGGTTTCCGCATGTCCTGTGTGCAGATTATTCGCTGACCATATGTCGATGAAGCGCTTAACCTGTTCAGCTGTTCGCAAGGCTCCTGCATAAGAGGGTCCGACCGGCCGAACTCGTACCCCTGCGCGGCAGGGGTACCACCGAGTGCTGGGGGCCATTACGTCACGCGCAGTAACGACACCCCAGTCACACCCGTCACTCCTTCGTGTGAACGGATATTGGTCCCCGGATGCCGGTCCGTCGGCGGCCGTGAGGAGCTTTTGGACTGGTCGTCGCGTTGCGCGGGCCGTTCGTTTCCTCCTCAACAGGCAACCCCGGCACGGCTTTCGCCCCTCTCACAGGCTGCTCATGGATTCCGGCCGTGGTGCGCCGGCGCGCGTGGGGCGCGTTCGTGCCGTCGGCCGGTCCTGAGCTGTCCAGTCCGATGCCGCCTGACCACGGCACTCGCAGACGAAGGAACCGATGACCACTCAGAAACACCGCAGTCGCCTGAGGCGTTCGACGCTGGCCGGGTTGGCCGCGCTCACCGTCGTCGTCACGGGGGCCGGGGCCGCTCCCGGAGCCGGGGCGGCCCCGGCGAGCACGGCGGGGAAGCCGAAGCTCAAACTGATCGCCGCGTCGAACTCCGTGACGCTGGACCGCTGGAAGGGGGAGGCCGGAGTCTTCCTGGACCTCGGCACGTACGTCACGGTCGACGACGCGCCGCTGGAGTTCAAGGTGACCCGGAAGTCGTACAAGGACCCGGTCGTCGCCCAGCAGATCCTCCGCGACGGCACGAGCACGAAGACGAAGAAGCTGCCGGCCGGGCTGGTGAAGGACTTCTCCGGCCTGCCCGGCTTCCTCGACGTGACGGTCGAGAACGCGGCGGGGGAGGAGGTGGCGTCGAGCGCGGGCACGTTCTGCCCCAACAACGCCTCCGGACGGCTGCGCCCGGACGCCCCCGCGACCTCGCACTATCCGGAGAGCTGTCCCACCAACCCGTTCACGCTGGGCTCGGTGTGGGGCGTCGAGAAGGGCTGGGCGTCCAACTCCAGCACGGTCGACTACGACAAGCCCGTCGACCTGCCGGCCGGCGAGTACACGGCCAGGGTCTCGGTCGCCGAGAAGTACCGCGATCTGTTCGACATCCCCGACGACCGGCCGACCGTCAAGGTGACGGTCCGGGACGTCGGCGACGGGAGCGGGCAGGGCGCGGCCTCCTCACGCTCCTCCTCCGCCCACCACGGAGCGGGCCACGGCGCCGGGCACGGGGCGCCCTCCGCCGACGCCGCCCACCACTACGGTCCGCGCGGGGCCGACGCCCCCACTCCGCCCGCCCTCTCGCACGCCCTCGAGGACCGCGGAACGGCCCACCACCTGGGCGACGGACCGGGCCACACCGACGGCTCGCGCATCGCGCCCGCACTGAAGCCGGCTGCCAAGCGGCCCACCGGCCGGGCGGGCGCCCCGGCGAACGTCCCCAAGCCCGACCTGCGCTCGCTGCCCGCCTGGGACATCGCCATCACCGACGGCGAGGACGGCGACGCCCCGGGCAAGGACTACCTCGCCTTCAGCGCGAACGTCTGGAACGCGGGACCCGCCCCGCTCGTCGTGGACGGCTTCCGCGCCCCGGGCAAGGACCTGATGGACGCGTACCAGTACTTCTACGACGCCGACGGCAAGCAGGTCGGCTACACACCCACCGGCACCATGGAGTGGGACCCGCGCGAGGGCCACGAGCACTGGCACTTCACGGACTTCGCCAGCTACCGGCTGCTGAGCGAGGACCAGACCAAGGAGGTGCGCAGCGGCAAGGAGGCCTTCTGCCTGGCCAACACCGACGCCGTCGACTACACGGTGAAGAACGCCAACTGGCACCCGGAGAACACCGATCTGTCGACGGCCTGCGGTCAGCAGAACTCGATCTCGGTCCGTGAGGTCCTCGACGTCGGATCGGGCGACACGTACACCCAGTACCGTCCCGGCCAGTCCTTCGACGTCACCGACCTGCCGAACGGCACGTACTACATCCAGGTGATCGCCAACCCCGAGAACCGGCTCCAGGAGACCAACCTCAAGAACAACGTCGCGCTGCGCAAGGTCGTCCTGGCCGGTGAGCCGGGTGCCCGCACGGTGACCGTGCCGCCGCACGAGCTGATCGACGCCCCGTAGGCGGTCCTTGTGCTCCAGTGCCCCTGGGTCCCGGTGTTCCTCCGCGGGGTCCGGGGGTGCGGGGGCCTCGGCGACGGCCGCCCCCGCGCAGTACGTGGACGAGCCGGGCCGGTGGCCGCGCGGGGCGGGCCGGCCGGTTCGGCGGACGTGCTCAGGCGGAACCGGCACCGTCCGACGGCGGGTGCGTCCCGCGGCGGTACTCGGCGTTGATGCGCTGTGCCTCTTCCAGCTGGTCCTCGAGGATGACGATCCGGCAGGCGGCCTCGACCGGGGTGCCCCGGTCGACCAGCTCGCGGGCGCGGGCGGCGATCCGGAGCTGGTAGCGCGAGTAGCGCCGGTGGCCGCCCTCGGAGCGGAGCGGAGTGATGAGCCGGGCCTCACCGAGGGTCCGGAGGAAACCCGGGGTGGTGCCGAGCATCTCGGCGGCGCGCCCCATCGTGTAGGCGGGATAGTCGTCGTCTTCCAGACGATCGCTCAACGGACTGTCTGCTGTCATGTCACCTCGTTCTGCAACGCGTCGAGGGGCCCTGGTGCCGTACGGCACCAGGGCCCCGAAGGAAATTGAACACCATCTGTCGGCGTTACTGTCTCGCCGACCTTCTGTTTCCGCCGACCGGCCCGGGAGAGGGCGCGGTGTGCGGGGATCGCGGTTGCGTGACCGGGGACCACCTTCCAATCCGGGGTCTTGCGGTACCCGGTCCGAACGCTCTCGGCCGGGCGATCCTGATGGCGTCTGCTCCTTCCGTCCTTTCTCGGTATCTGTGGTGTTGCTTTCGGTGGCTCCTCGAACCGCGAGCCACCCAGTGCGGTCGTCAGTCCCGTCACCGTCCTGCGAACGACTGGCTTCGGAACTCCACAACCGCCCTGACCTGCGTACTTCACATACTTCTACCCGTCAGTTCGTGTCTGTCGGGTCTCGCTCGATCTCGTCTACGAGAGAAACACTAACCACAGGCGCGGCCAATGTCTACCCTGGCAAACACAGATTTTGCTCGGCGGGAGTCCCAGGAATCCTGGCGTCATCTCCAGGGGTGGGGGAGCGGGCGCGGCGCGCTGGATAGAATCGGGCCTCATGTCGAACCCTGACGAACTGCTCGTCGGCATCTCCGCCATGGTGGAGGCCGGGCAGAGCAATCGGATGTCGCTGACCGTGGTCGCCGGCGGTGCTGTCATCACCGGCCGACTGGCTCCCGAAGCCGTGTGGAGGGAGCGGGTGTCGGAGGTGCTCGAGGACTCGGACCATCTCGGTACGTTCTCGGGCGTCTTCAACGCGGACCCTCCGCAGGACCGCGCCGACCGCGGCGAGGCGCCCACGCACCTCCACTTCCATCTCGCCCGGATCCTGCAGGGCAACGTCGGAATTCCCGAGACCGGCGGGATGTACCGCGTCGCGATCAAGGACGTCAGCGCCTGGACCGTGGGCGACTTCAGCTACTCCGACCACTGAGACGCCGTACCCGGCGCCCTGACGGATCACGGACGGAGGGCGCCGGCCGACCGGACCACGACAGCGACGAAGGGCCCCGCCGACACATGTCGGCGGGGCCCTTCGTCGCTGTACCGGTACCTGAGGCCGCCCCGTGGGGTCAGCTTCCGGTACGCGTCGTCACAGTCCCATGGGACTGGGGCTGCCGAGCAGCGCCGACGCGGTCTGGAGCGGCGTGGAGGCCTGCGGGACAGGCGCGATCGCCTGGTTGTTCCGGCAGGTGAAGCCCAGCCGGGCCATGGCCCGGGTGACCTCGCCGCTGGTGAAGTCGCGGCGGTCCTGCCGGGTGATGACCTCGCCGACCTGCTTGACGGGGTACTGGCGGCGGCCGATGAGCACCGACTCACCCGTGATGGTCTCGGGCTTGATGCCCTTCATCGAGTCCAGCACACCGCTCTTGGTGAGGTCGAACGGGAACCGGGCGATGACGCAGCGCATGATGCCTCACAGTGAAGGAAGAAGAGGGACCGGGCTGATCCCGGGGCGGGGCGGTGGAATCAGTGTGACAGGGCGAGCGCGCCCGTGGCGGGACGGTGCTCGCCGACGGCGGCGGACAGGACGCCGGGCTGCCGGTACCTCGTCGGGTGCCCGGCTCCGGAGACCGCCGCGGCGGCGGGGAGGGTGGTCACGGGCAGTGCGAACGGCCCGTCGACGCGAAGGATGTCACGCAGCCGGATCCGGTCCGTGTAGGCGGAACCGTCACGGACGGCGACGAGCCGGCTGCGGGTGATCGAGCCCGTCACCTGCTCGTCCCGGTCGCACAGGAGCAGGAACCCGACCTGAGCACCGGCCATGACGGACAGGGCCACCTCGACGGTCATGTCGTCGCAGACCCGCGGTCCGGACAGATCCATGGCCTCGGCCGCGGCCGGAGCCGAGGGGAGGGAGTACGCGGGGCGCTGCCTGGTCCGAGCCAGTGTCAAAGGGTGCTCCTGCTGCGATGGGCGGTGTTCCGGACGGGACGGGCCGGACGCGACGGGGTCGGCGCGACCGGGCCTAGGCGGCGGTGTCGACCGCGGAGGAGCGCTGCGCCGGGCGGCGGGCGCTGTCGCCCATGGGACGGCCCCGGCCACCGCGGCTGCGGCGGCCACGGGGCGAGGAGGACGTCGAGGAGCTGCTGCGCCGGGGGCGTTCCGCGGCCGGCGCGGTGATGACGACCGGGATGCCCGAGGGCGTCTGGGCGCCGGTGATGCGGTTCAGCTCCGCTTCGCCCGAGCGCACCTGGGTGGTCTGCGGGGTGATGCCCGCGGCGACCATCAGCCGGCTCATCTCGCGGCGCTGGTTGGGGGTGACCAGGGTGACGACGCTGCCGGACTCGCCGGCGCGGGCCGTGCGGCCGCCCCTGTGCAGGTAGTCCTTGTGGTCGGTGGGCGGGTCGACGTTGACGACCAGGTCGAGGTTGTCGACGTGGATCCCGCGGGCCGCGACGTTGGTCGCCACCAGCACCGTCACGTGCCCCGTCTTGAACCGGGACAGGGTCCGCGTGCGCTGCGGCTGGGACTTGCCGCCGTGCAGGGCCGCGGCCCGGACACCGCTGCTCAGCAGGTGCTCGGTCAGGCGGTCCACCGCGTGCTTGGTGTCCAGGAACATGATCACCCGGCCTTCGCGGGCCGCGATCTCGGTGGTGGTCCGGTGCTTGTCGGCGCCGTGCACGTGGAGCACGTGGTGCTCCATGGTGGTCACCGCGCCCGCGGACGGGTCGACGGAGTGGACCACGGGGTCGGTCAGGTAGCGGCGGACCAGCAGATCGACGTTGCGGTCCAGCGTGGCGGAGAACAGCATCCGCTGGCCCCCGGGACGCACCTGGTCCAGCAGCTCGGTGACCTGGGGCATGAAGCCCATGTCGGTCATCTGGTCGGCCTCGTCGAGCACGGTGATGTCGACCTCGCCCAGGCGGCAGTCGCCACGGTCGATGAGGTCCTTGAGGCGGCCCGGCGTCGCGACGACGACCTCGGCGCCGGCGCGCAGAGCGCCTGCCTGCCGGCCGATCGACATCCCGCCGACCACGGTGGTCAGCCGCAGCCGCACGGAGCGGGCGTACGGGGTGAGCGCGTCGGTGACCTGCTGGGCCAGCTCGCGGGTGGGGACGAGGACGAGGGCGAGCGGCTGGCGCGGCTCGGCGCGTCGGCCGGCCGTACGGGCGAGGAGCGCCAGGCCGAAGGCGAGGGTCTTGCCCGAACCGGTGCGGCCGCGGCCGAGTACGTCACGGCCGGCGAGGGAGTTCGGCAGCGTCGCCGCCTGGATCGGGAAGGGCACGGTCACGCCCTCGTGGCCGAGCGCGGCGAGCAGCGGCTCCGGCATGCCGAGATCGGCGAACGCCTCGACGGCCGGCAGCGCCGGGGTGATGCTCTTCGGCGGCGCGAACTCACCCTGGGGGCCGCTCTGTCGACGGCTGTGGCCGCCTTCGGAACGGCGCGGGGCACCGGAGCGGTTGCCGCCCCAGCTGGAGCCCGAACTGGAGCCCGAACTTCCGGAGCGAGTGCGGGAGTAGCGGTCGTTCGTACGCATGCGGTTCACGGGGAACCTTCCTTGACATGGCACGTATCAAGGAATTCCCGCGAAAAACGAGCAGCGCAGAGAATTGCAAGAACGAGCCGAAGTAAATGAGAGCCGAATCGGATAGGGAATCCAAACGGCGGGGAGTGGTCGCGGGATGCTTCGCCGGGGCGCGTGGCGCGAATCCGGCGGCATTGCCGGTCATTCCGTACGGGAAGCTCCGGAGATCTTTCGGCCGGAGCGCGGACGGAGGATCCCGGCGAGCGGGTCGCGAATCCCCTGAAATGCAGCGAGCTGGGGCCCGCACCCCAAGGTGCGGGCCCCAGCTGCGAAGTGCGTGCCGACGTCAGGCGGGAACGATGTTCTCGGCCGTCGGGCCCTTCTGACCCTGCGCGATGTCGAACGTGACCTTCTGGCCCTCGTTCAGCTCACGGAAGCCCTGGGCGGCGATGTTCGAGTAGTGGGCGAAGACGTCAGCGCCGCCACCGTCCTGCTCGATGAAGCCGAAGCCCTTTTCTGCGTTGAACCACTTCACGGTACCGGAAGCCATGTCATTCTCCTTCGGGGCGGTGTCGGAGTTCACACTGCGTGTACTCCGTGTCGCCGTGATGATCACCCCGCCGGAAACAACCGGAGCCATAAAGGATCCCCACCCGAATGAACTGGTGGGGACACCTGCAAGATTTCGGGAACCACAACTGCAACTGAGATCGACAGTAGCACGGTGCGATCGGCCGTGCATGGCGCGGAAATCCGTTCCGCCTGTCGGGTAAGTAATATTCATCGCGCGTCGCGCTCAATTCTCACTTCGCGGGCACAGATATTGGCGCGCTCGGGATGCATGGTTCTGCCGATGGGACGCCGTGAGCGGAAGGGCCGCGTCCGGTGGACGCGGCCCTTGTGAACCAGGTCAGGGCCGCAGGGGCATGGTCCGGCAGTTGGAGGCGGCCGGCTTGCCGGCCAGCCGGTCGGCCAGCCAGTCGACGGCGTCGCCCTGGTCGGTCAGCAGCGGGGCGAAGTGGTTGAGCAGCGCGCTGCCGACGTTCGGCAGGAGGACGGCCTTGTACGTGACGTCGGCTCCCTTGCGGCACCAGTCGACGGCGAGGTCCCGGGACTGGCCGTGCGGGACGAGGTTGTCGCTGACGCCCGTCGCGAGCCGGACGGGACCGGACGGCTTCAGCCTGCCGATGCGCTGGCTGTCCAGGAACGCCTGGAGCGCGGGGGTGGCGGCGACGATGTCGCTGATGGAACGGCCGTCGGTCGTCCACTTGGTGCTCTTGGCGTTGCCGTAGCCGAAGAGCGCGTCACCGACGCACATGGTGGACAGGTCGGCGAGGGCCGCCTTTCCCGCCGTGTTCAGGTGCGCCTCGGCGATCGGCTTCAGGGCGGGGTCGGACTGGAGGAACCCGTTGAGCGACCAGCCCAGCGCGCCGGCCAGCTCGCTGCCGTCGATGGCCCTGGTGACGGAGGTCAGGTCGGCGGGCGGTGCGCCGGAGTAGGTGCCTGCCAGGGTGACGTCGGGGGCGTAGGAGGACTGGAGTTCGGCGGCCGCGGCGGTCGCTCCGCCGCCCTGGCTGTAGCCGAACAGGCCGACCGGGGAGCCGGCGGTGACCGAGGCCCCGTCGACCGAGCGGGCCGCGCGGACGGCGTCGAGGACCGCGTGTGCCTCGTCGACCCGGTTGACGTAGGTGTGCAGCCGGTCGGTCGCGCCCAGGCCGGCGTAGTCGGTGACGACCACGGCGGCGCCCTTCGCGAGGAGGCGGTAGATCGCCAGGTCCTCGTAGCCGACGGACACCGTCTGCCCGTTGAACGTCAGCGGGTGTTCGAGGCCCATGGACGCGGCGCACTGGTCGCCCTGTCCCATGGTGCCGGGCGCGACCGCGACCAGGGGCCGTGGGCCGTCGCCCTTCCAGCGGGCCGTCGGTTCGATGTACGCCCCGGTGACGGCGACGGGCTTCCCGTTCGAGTCGGTGGACTTGTACATCAGCCGGGTGGCGCTGCCCGGCAGTGGTCCGTGGAGGGTGGGCAGGCTCAGGGCGAGAGGGAGGGGCTCGCTGCGGACGAGTGTGCCGTCGGCGGCGGGCAGGGCGGCGGGCGGGTTGTAGAACGCGGGGATCGTGACGCCTCGGGACACGACCTCGTCCGCCGCGGTGGCGGCGGTGGTCGTGAGGGCCTGGGTGCCGAGGCAGGCGGCGGCGGTGACTGCCGCGGCGAGAAGCCTTCTGCGTGCGGGCATGGCGAACCTCCTGTGATGCGGCCGGCAGAGAGGTGCACAGGGGTGGCGGCACGGTGTCGCACTCGCGTCCCGCGGGTCCGGCCGTGCCGCCGGGAAGTAGTTCGCCTGGAACTTACCTGTGAGTAAGTTACTCGTGGTAGCAGGCGGAAGGTTACGGTTCGGTAATTTGACTGGCTGTCTAATAGCGATGCCGGGCAGTCACCGCGGGCCCGTCGCCCATGGCGCCGGCGCAGTCCCCGGACGGGGCTCCGGGGCCTGCGTCAGGAGGACGTGTCCGGCTGCGCGTACTGCGCTCTCAGTAGCCGGATTGTCTGCAGGGGCACGACGACGGGCCGTGCCCGACCGGGAAGCCTGGGCGGGGACAGAGGCCGGCGGACAGGCACCCGGGGTGGGTTCGGGCGCCGCACCGCCGGCCGTCGTCGGGCGTCCGGCGCGGAGCCGAGGGCGTCTCACGCGTGTCCGGGAGCGGCTCGCGTGCCGCCCGTACGGGCGGGAGCCGCTCGCACGCGTTTCCCCGTACGGGCCCCTGAGCCGGAAGGCGGACGCGCGGATGGGGATGTACATACGGGTCGGACTGGCGGGGGTGGCGGCGTGCGGGGTGCTGGTCGCCGCGGTCACCGTCGGGCGGGGCGGTGACGGCGGAGCCTCGATGGCGGTGGAACTGCCGAAGGGGCCGTACGTGGCTCTGGGCGACTCCTACACCGCGGAGCCGGGGATACCGGACCGGGCCGGGCAGCCCCCGGGATGCGACCGGTCCGACCGCAACTACCCGGCGGTCGTCGCCGGTGAACTGGGCCTGCGGAAGGCCGACTTCCGTGACGTGAGCTGCGGCGGAGCCACCATCGGCGACCTCACCGCGCCCCAGTCGACCGACGACGGGGTCAACGCCGCCCAGCTGTCGGCGCTGTCGTCCCGGACCGGGCTGGTCACCCTGGGCATCGGCGGCAACGACATCGGCTTCGCCTCGACCGTCACCTCCTGCGTGGTGGCGGGCGCCCGTCACCTCCTGGTGGACGGCGACGAACCCGGCGCGGACGACGCCCCCTGCCGGGCGACGTACGTCTCCGGCAGGGCCGACGAGGTCGAGACGAAGATCCGCGCGACGGGGACGCGGCTCTCCGGCGCCCTCGACGAGATCGGGCGGCGCGCGCCGAAAGCCCGCGTGTACGTCGTCGGCTATCCGGCGATCCTGCCTGCCGATGGCACCGGCTGCGCCCGCCGGATGAGCCTCGCGAAGGGTGACGCGCACTTCCTCCACGAGAAGGAACAGCAGCTCAACGCCATGCTGCGGCAGCGGGCGGAGGCGGCAGGGGCGACCTACGTCGACACGTACACCCCCTCCGTCGGGCGCGACGCGTGCGCCGGGCCGGACACCCGCTGGGTGGAGCCGCTCGTACCGCAGGCTCCCGCCGCGTCCGTGCATCCCAACGAGCGCGGTGAGCGCGGCATGGCGCAGGCCGTACTGCGGGCGATCGGGACGAGGGGCTGACACGGGGGCGCGCCTGTCGTACCCGAGGCTGACCTGCCGGCCCGCTCGTACTGCGATCTGAGTAGCGGAGAGTGTCGGCAGGCGCACGACGACAGGACAGCACCCCACCGGACAGCCTGGACGGACATCCGGCACCAGATGTGGAGACCTCCTGTCGTGGCTACTTTCCTCTATCGCATGGGCCGTCTGGCCTTCCGGCGTCGCTGGTACGTCGTCCTGGTCTGGGCGGCCGTCCTGGCCGGCGTCGGCCTGGGCGCCCTCAAGGCCCCGGGAGCCTCCGACGAGGGGTTCTCCATGCCGGGCATCGAGTCGCAGAAGGCGTTCGACCTGCTGGAGCAGCGCTTTCCCGGACAGTCGGCCGACGGCGCGACCGCCCGGGTCGTCTTCGTCGCACCCGACGGCGAGAAGGTCACCGCGGCCGAGAACAGGCAGGCCGTCGAGAAGGCCGTCACCGAGCTGGCCGACGGCACGCAGGTGGCGACCGCCGTCGACCCCTTCAAGGCGAAGGCGGTCAGCAAGGACGGCACGACGGCGTACGCGACCGTCACCTACAAGGTCACGGCCACCGAACTCACCGACGCCGGCAGGACCCACCTGGAGAAGACCCTCCACGAGGCGCGGGACTCCGGGCTGACCGTCGAGGCGGGCGGCAGCGCGATGGACGACGGTGGCGGAGCGGGCGGCATCGCCGAGGTGATCGGCATCGCGGTCGCCGCGGTCGTCCTGCTGATCACCTTCGGTTCCCTCGCTGCGGCCGGGCTGCCCCTGCTGACCGCCGTCATCGGCGTCGGGGTGAGCATGGCCACGATCCTGGCTCTGTCGGACGCGCTCGGCCTGTCCACGACGACCGGCACGCTCGCGATGATGCTCGGCCTCGCGGTCGGCATCGACTACGCGCTCTTCGTGGTCTCCCGCTACCGCGAGGAACGCGCCCGGGGCCGTGCGCCGCAGGAGGCGGCCGGGCTCGCGGCCGGCACCGCCGGGTCCGCGGTCGTCTTCGCGGGACTCACCGTCGTCATCGCGCTGGCCGGACTCGCGGTGGTCGGCATCCCGATGCTCACCAAGATGGGGCTGGCCGCGGCGGGCGCGGTCGTCGTGGCCGTACTGATCGCGCTGACGCTCGTCCCGGCACTCCTCGGCTTCTGGCCGAACGCCGTGCTCACCCGGCGGGACCGCAAGAGCGGCCGGGTCGAGAAGAGCGCCGAGACCAACGGAGGCACCCGCTGGGCCCGGTTCGTACTGCGCCGCCCCGTGCCCGTACTGCTTCTCGGCGTGGTGGGCCTCGGTGCTCTCGCCGTGCCGATGACCGACCTGCAGCTGGGCATGCCCGGCGACGAGGCGAAGGCGACCTCCACCACCGAGCGCCGGGCCTACGACGCGCTCGCCGAGGGCTTCGGGCCGGGCTTCAACGGTCCGCTGACCGTGGTCGTGGACGCCAGGGGCGACTCCGACCCGAAGGGCGCCGCGGACGCGATCGCCAAGGAGATCGGCGCCACGAAGGGCGTCGTCTCCGTCTCCCCGGCCCGCTTCGACGAAGCCGGTGACACCGCCGTCTTCGCGGTCGTGCCCTCCACCGCGCCGACCGACGAGAAGACCAAGGACCTGGTGAAGACCATCCGGGGCGAACGCCCCGGGGTCGAGTCCGAGACCGGGGCGACCTTCGAGGTCACCGGCACCACCGCCCTGAACATCGACATCTCCGAGAAGGTCCAGGCCGCGCTGGTCCCGTACCTGGTCGTCGTGGTCGGCCTGGCGATCGTGCTCCTGCTGGTGGTCTTCCGGTCCCTGCTCGTCCCGCTCAAGGCGGCCCTCGGCTTCCTCCTGTCGGTGCTGGCCTCCCTCGGCGTGGTCGTCCTGGTCTTCCAGCAGGGCCACGGCGCCGAACTCCTGGGCGTCGAACAGACCGGTCCGATCATGAGCCTCATGCCGATCTTCCTGGTGGGCATCGTCTTCGGACTGGCCATGGACTACGAGGTCTTCCTCGTCTCCCGGATGCGCGAGGCGTACGTCCACGGCGAATCGCCCGACGAGGCGGTCACCAGCGGGTTCCGGCACAGCGCAAGGGTCGTCGTGGCCGCCGCACTGATCATGATCGCGGTCTTCGCCGGGTTCATCGGCGAGAGCGACTCCATGATCAAGATGATCGGCTTCGGGCTGGCCTTCGCCGTCCTCCTCGACGCGTTCGTCGTACGGATGGCGATCGTGCCCGCCGTCCTCGCCCTGCTCGGCCACAAGGCCTGGTGGCTGCCGGGTTGGCTGGACAGGCTGCTGCCCCGCGTCGACGTGGAGGGCGAGGCGCTGAGCCGCCGCCCCGAGACGGTCCCGGCACCGTCCGGCCCGTCCGACCCGGCCGACCTGGAAGCGGTGCGCACCTGACCCGACCGCCCACCCCCGGCAAGGGCCGCCCGAGACCGATGACACGGGCGGCCCCTGTCGGCCGTTCGCGCCCGCGGGCGGCCAGGATGGACCCAGTCCACCGACCGGAGAACAGATGAGTGCCAGCATGGAGCGCTACACGGACCGCGTCGAGCACTACGCGGACCGCCATCCCCGCGCTCTCGACGTGATCGTGGTCCTGGCGCTGATGGGCTGCGCGACCTTCGGCAGCGCGCTCACCATGCCGGGCGCCGAACCGCCCGACCAGGACAAGGCCGCCGTCATCCTCATGGGTGTGTCCTGCCTCGCACTGCTGAGGCACCGCGAACACCCGCGCACCTCCCTCGCCGTGACCGCGGTCTGTACGGTGATCGCGGTCGGGCTGGGGTACCTGCTCACCCCCCTGCTGCTGGCCCCCATCATGGCGGCGCTCTACTGGCTCGCCACCGTCAGCGACCGGAAGACCACACGTACCTGGGGCGTGACCGCAACGGTGGCCCTGATGCTGGCGGCCACGTTCTCCGACTCGATGGACGGTCTCTCCCTGGTGCTCAGGGTGATCGGCCCCCTCTTCTGGCTGCTGCTGCCCCTCGCCGCCGGCCGCATGACCCAGCTGCGGCGCGCCTACCTCCAGTCCGTACAGGCCCGCGCCGAACACGCCGAGCGCACCCGCGAGGAGGAGGCACGGCTGCGCGTCACCGAGGAACGCATGCGCATCGCCCGCGAGCTGCACGACGTCGTCGCCCACCACCTGGCCCTGGCCAACGCCCAGGCGGGCACCGCCGCCCACCTCGCGCTCGCCGATCCGCGGCAGACCAAGAAGATCCTCACCGACCTGACCGGGACCACGTCCTCCGCGCTGCGCGAGCTGAAGTCCACGCTGGGGCTGCTGCGCCAGAGCGACGACCCCGCCTCCCCCTCGCTGGAACCGGCGCCCGGCCTCGACTGCCTGCCCGATCTGGTGACGGCGTGCGCGACCGCGGGCGTCACCGTCACCGTGACCACGGAGGGCGAACCCCGGCCGCTCTCGCCGGGTGTGGACCTGACGGCGTACCGGATCGTGCAGGAGGCGCTGACCAACGTGACCAAGCACGCCGCCGCCGAGACCGCCCACGTGCGGCTCGCCTACGCCGACTCCCGCCTCCTGATCACGGTCAGCAACGACGGCCCCGCCGCCCCTTCGGCCGCGGCGGTCGAGCAGCGCAAGGGCTTCGGACTCATGGGCATGCGCGAACGCGCCCACTCCGTGGGCGGCGAACTGTGCGCGGGCCCCCGTCCGGAAGGCGGCTTCGAGGTCACCACCGCACTGCCGCTCCAGCCCTCGGCGCCGGGGGCGGCAGAAACCGCCGGGCCCGCGGAACCGGCCGCACCAGTACATCCAGTACGTCCACCACATCCGGTGGATCCGGTGGATCCCGCAGAAGGAGACAAGCCATGAGTATCAGGGTGCTGCTCGCTGACGACCAGGCCCTGCTGCGGGCCACCTTCAGGATCCTGATCGACTCCTGCGAGGACATGACGGTGGTCGGGGAGGCGTCCGACGGCGCGGAGGCGGTGGACCTGACCAGGGCCCACCACCCCGACATCGTCCTCATGGACATCCGTATGCCGGGCGTGGACGGTCTCGCCGCCACGTCCGCCATCTGCGCCGACCCGGGACTGTCCGCGACCCGCGTCCTCATCCTGACCACCTTCGAGACCGAGGACTACGTGGCCCAGGCGCTGCGCGCGGGTGCCAGCGGTTTCCTCGGCAAGGACGTCACGGCCGACACCCTGCTGGCCGGCCTGCGCACCGTGGACTCGGGAGAGGCCCTGCTCTCGCCCGGCGCGACCCGCACTCTCATCACCCGGTTCCTCACGGCGCCCGCTCCCGGGGCCCAACTGGCGCCCCCGGAACGGCTGAACGAGCTCACGGTCCGCGAGCGCGAGGTCATGGCCCTGGCGGCGGAGGGCAAGTCCAACACCGAGATCGCCGAGGTCCTCACGGTGAGCCCGCTGACCGTGCGCACCCACATCCACCGGGCCATGACGAAACTGGGTGCCCGCGACCGCGCCCAACTGGTCGTCATCGCCTACCAGACGGGCCTGGTGCAGGCGGGACCGACGGCCCTCTGACGGTCCGGTTCCGCACGGCGCTGCGGGGGCGGGCGCATCCCGGTGGCTCTCGCGCCGAACCTGTCCGGGATGTCGGGCCACACAGCACTCGGTACACGGAGCGTGCGCACCTGGATCACCACTTCGCACGCACAGAAGTGATCACCTACGAGATCCTGCTGGACCCGGCCGCCCGCATGCGCCTGCCTCGCCTCCTCCGCCGGCTGCGCCCGCGCTGACCCTCCCCGGCCCGGAACCCGGACTGTGATCCTTCCGTCTTCCTGCGGCGGGAGTCTGTTTACCGGAAGGACGACCAGCGAGAATTACCCGGTCATCCGTCCATCACCTGAACCGCTACCCGTCTTCATCAGCAGTTTTTCGGCCAGAACCTGGCAAATCACCTAGAAATCAAGATAAATGCCGTTGCAGCTCTTTTCGCGAATACCCGGCAGACCGACGTTCCCCACATGGCGTCAGCCGCGGGCGGGACTCTGGGCCGTGGCAGGTCTGGCGGGTCTCGGATTCCTCATCGCGCTGGAGATAGCCGCACGTCACTACGGCCTGCCGGGGCCGATCACCACGCAGGCGCAGGAGGTGGTGCTCGCCCCCAAATCGGGCCCCCTGCTGTACGCGAGCATGGCGCTGATGATGGTGGTGCTCACCTGGCGGGAGCGGTTCATCGCGGTCGGCGCCGCGATCGGCATCGACATCGTCTTCGTACTGGTGCGGTGGGCGGCCGGCGTCGAGGCGGCCGAGGGACATCCCTTCGGCAACGGTGCCCTCTGGGTGATGCTGGGCTGCGGGGTCATCGCCCTCACGCGCCGCACCGGCCCGGAACGCGTCCTGCTGCTGAAGGGCGTCGGGCTGGGCCTGCTGCTGGTGGCCGGCCGCAAGACGGGCGACACCTGGCTGCTGATCACCTCGAAGACCCGCCCGGTGGTGCTCGACCAGTACGTGGCGACCGCCGACCACGCGCTGGGCGACCCGTCGTGGCTGGCCGGCCGGGTCATCGAGGCCGCCGGCCCGGTCCCCGCCCACGTCCTCGACTGGGTCTACGCGCAGCTCGCCGTGGCCGCGGTCGTCTTCGCGCTGTACCAGTTGCGCCACGTGGCGACCGAGCGCCGCTTCCCGCGCCACCACCTGGTGCGCACCTTCCTGGCGGTCGGCGTCCTCGGGCCCGGCATCTACATGATCTTCCCCGTGGTCGGACCGGTCTTCGCCTACGGCACCGGCGCCTTCGGCACCGGCGGCGAGCACTGGGCGCTGGCCAACCTGTGGCCGGACGTCCTGCCGCCGAGCAGCAACCCGCAACCGATGCTGTACGACGGGATCACGCCCCGCAACTGCATGCCGAGCCTGCACACGGCGTGGGCCACCGTGATCTTCATCCACTCCCGCAGGGCCCCGCGTTTCCTGCGCTTCGCGGGCACGTTCTGGCTCGTCGCCACGCTCAGCGCGACGCTGGGATTCGGCTACCACTACGGCGCGGATCTCCTTGTCGGCGTGGTGTTCGCCATCACGGTCGAGGCGGCGCTGCGCTCGCTCGCCCGCGGCTGGGACCGGTCGGCGACCCAACTGGTCGCCTACGGCACGACGGTCTTCACCGCGCTCCTGCTGTCGTACCGCTATCTGTCGACGGACATGGCCGGACGTCCGTGGGTCTTCGGACCGCTGCTGCTCCTGGCGACGGCCTCGGTGATCTACGGCTACGTACGCACCACCAGGGCATGGGACCCGAAGCCCGCGCCGGTACGACGTCCGGAACCCCTGCTGGAACTGGTCTGAGCAGGGCTGAGCAGGGCTGGGGGCACGCGGACCCCGGGGACGACCGCGGACCCTGGGACCGTGGGACCTGAGTGGCAACTCCCCGACTGCCAGGCCGTCCAGGGCCGTCCAGGGCCGTCCAGGGCCGCGCAGGCCTGCCCCGCCGACCGTGCGGCCGATCGCGCAACGGTCCTCGCCTGCCGCGCGCGTTAGGATCCGTGCCATGGCCCTGACCATGAACGACGTGGACCGGTTCGAGGCGTCGAGGCCCCGCCTGGAGGCCATCGCCTACCGCCTGCTCGGTTCGGCGAGCGAGGCCGAGGACGCCGTACAGGAGACGTTCCTGCGCTGGCAGGCCGCCGACGTCGACCGCATCGAGGTCCCCGTGGCCTGGCTGACCAAGGTGCTCACCAACCTGTGCCTCAACCAGCTCACTTCGGCCCGGGCGCGGCGCGAGACCTACGTCGGCCAGTGGCTGCCCGAGCCGCTGCTCGGCGGGGACCCGATGCTCGGCCCCGCCGACACCGCCGAGCAGCGCGAATCGGTCTCGTACGCGGTGCTCGCCCTGCTGGAGCGGCTCTCGCCCAACGAACGGGCGGTGTACGTGCTGCGGGAGGCCTTCGGCTACCCGCACCAGGAGATCGCCGAGATCCTCGACATCACCGAGGCCGCCTGCCAGCAGGTCTACCACCGGGCCAAGAAGCACGTCGCGGACGGCAAGGCCCGTACCGAGGTCGACGAGGCCACCGCCCGGCGGATCGTCGACGAGTTCCTCGCGGCCGCCACCAGCGGCCGGACCGAGCCGCTCGTGCGGCTGCTCACCGAGGACGCCGTCTCGATCGGTGACGGCGGCGGGAAGGTCCCGGCCCGCGCCAGGGCGTTCGAGGGCGCTCTCGCGGTCGCGAAGTTCATGCGGGGCCTGTTCAAGCCCAGCAAGGCCAAGCGCGCCCTGGTCGGCGGCTCACCGGAGATCCACGTCACGACCGCCAACGGCGGCCCCGCAGTCGTCGCGGTCGTCGACGGCAGGGTCGTCGGCGTCATGTGCGTGGAGATCACGGCCGAGGGCATCGCCGCGTTCCGCAACCAGGTCAACCCCGACAAGCTCGAACGCGCGAACCGGCTGTGGGCGGCCACGGACCACGGAGAAGCCCTGTTCAAGGCCTTCTGACCCCGGTTCGACCACGGGACGATCCCGATGTGAGGTGCTTCACATCGGGTTCCTGTCAGGAAACGGCGGGCCGCCCGGTTCAAGGGGCGAATCCGCTGAAGACAGGAGTACGGCCATGCAGCACCGCATCATCGTCCTCGGGGCCGGATACACCGGCGCCATCGCCGCCGGGCGCCTCGCCAAGCGGCTGCGCCGCGAAGACGTCGCCATCACTCTGGTCAACGCCGAGCCCGACTTCGTCGAGCGCGTCCGCATGCACGAACTGGCGGTCGGCCGCCCCCTCGAACCCCGCCCCTTCAGCGAGATGTTCGCGGGCACCGGCGTCGAACTGAGGCTCGCGAAGGTCACCGGCGTCGACGTCGACCGCAGGACCGTCGCCGTCGTCGACGCGGACGGCTCCGAGGAACTGGAGTACGACAGCCTCGTCTACGCCCTCGGCAGCGGCTGGAACGACCAGGGCGTCCCCGGCACCGCCGAGCACGCCCACGAGATCGCCGGCCGCCCCGGAGCGCTCCGGCTGCGTGAGGACCTGGCCCGCCTGGCCGCCGGACAGTCCGTGGTCGTGGTCGGCGGCGGCCTGACCGGAGTGGAGGCCGCGACCGAGATCGCCGAGGCCCGCCCGGACCTGGACGTCGCCCTCGCCGCCCGCGGCGCACTCGGCGACTGGCTCTCCGACAAGGGCCGCAGGCACCTGCGGAAGGTCTTCGGCGGCCTCGGCATCACCACGTACGAGCACGCCGCCGTCACCGCCGTCGAGGCAGGGCACATCACCACCGCGGACGGCACGTCCGTCCCGGCCGCGGTCACCGTGTGGACCACCGGCTTCGCCGTCCACCCGATCGCGAGGGCCACCACCCTGGAGGTCACCGACACCGGCCAGATCGTGGTCGACGGGACCATGCGCTCGGTCTCGCACCCCGACGTGTACGCCATCGGCGACGCGGCCCTGGTGGCGGGCCCGGGCGGCAAGCCGCTGCGGATGTCCTGCGCCTCGGGCGTCCCCACCGCGTGGCAGGCCGCCGACGCCATCGCGGCACGCCTGACCGGCGGGAAGGTCCCGAACGTACCGGTCCGCTACTTCAACCAGTGCATCTCGCTCGGCCGCAGGGACGGCCTGATCCAGTACGTCACCGCCGACGACCGCTCCGTCCGGGCGGCCCTGACCGGCCGGTTCGCCGCCCTCTACAAGGAGCTGATCTGCAAGGGCGCGGCCTGGGCCGTCGCCAACCCGACGCTCGGGATGCCGTCCCGGCGCCGCCCCGTCCTGCGGCAGCCGGCCCCGGCAGCCGCGCAGGCCCCGGCACCCGCGGAGGTCCCGGCACCCGCGGAGGCCCGGGCGACGGCCTGAAGCGCTCGGGCCCGGGCCGCAGGGGCACCCTGCCCTTGGTGGTCCCGGCCCGCAGGCGCGTCAGGGGCGGGCCGGGAGCCAGCCCTGCTGAACGGCGCGTGCGCCGGCCTCGAAGCGGCTGCGCGCGCCGAGACGGTCCATCAGCTCGGAGGCGATCCGCCGGGCCGTGCGGTGCGACACCCCCAGCCGCTTGGCGATCGCCTCGTCGGTGTGACCCTCGGCCAGCAGGCGCAGGGCGGTGGCCTGTTGACCGGTGAGCCCGTTCGGATCGACGGGGACGACCTGGCCGAGCGGCTGGGCGGCACCCCAGGTGGCCTCGAACAGCGCACACAGCGCGGTGAGCGTGCCCTGCCCGGACAGGAGGACCGCACCCGCGGCGGTGTCGTCGCTGCTGACCGGGATCATGGCGATCCGCCGGTCCATCAGGATCATCCGGGTGGGCAGCGACGGCACCGTACGAACCTGGCCGCCCAACCGGGCGAGCCAGTCGGCGTGTTCGACGGTGGGCCGGTTCGAACGGACGCTGTCGAGGTAGATCGTGCGCATCCGCACCCCGCGGCCGAGCAGATCCTGGTTGAGCGGCCGGGACGCGGCCATGTTCTCCGCGGTCTGGGGACCGCCCGGCGCGAAGGCCAGGAACTCCTCGCTCACCTCACGGGTGAGCACGGCCAGCCGGTCGCGTATCTGGTCGAGGCCGACCAGCTGCTCCACACCGGGATGGCTGGCGGCCGGACGGAGTTCGGCGTACTCGGAGATGAGCTGGGCCGCGGCCGCCCGCGAGGCCTCCAATCGCTGCTGGTGAGCGGCGAGTTGGGCATGCTGCCGGGCCATCAGGATCTCCATCCCGATGTCGGGGGAGACCGCCCGGAGCCGGCCCGCGTCCCCGGCGGCGGGGCGCACCAGCGCCAGTTCGCTGAGCGTGTCGAGGGCGTCCCGCGTCTCTTCCTCGGACAGTCCCACGGAATCGGCCAGGGCCGCGACACCCGTTGCCGGATGTCTGAGCATGGCGCGGTACACCGTCTCCGCGACGGAGTCGAGGCCGAGTGCGGTCAGCATGTGGTCCCCCAGTATTCCTGCACGGTCTTCCTGCACCGAACATCCCCTGTTTCGAACAGGATCTTCGCAGAGGGTGAGGGATCGTCACCAGAGAAGGACGGAACGGGCCCCGGCCACAACCGTCCAGCCGCGAGAGGGCCGGGCCGACGCCATCCGCTGAGACGCTGGAGGGCATGTACCTCGTCCACGCGCATCTGGAAGTGCCTCCAGGTGAACAACTGCCCACGAACATGCGGGCCGTGGTGCGCTCAGCGATCACCGCGGGCGACCGGGTCGAGCACGTCGCCGTACATCCCCGTTCCCCGACCCTGCTCACGCTCGGCTTCTATCTGCTGGCCGACGGGATCGAGGAGGCGGAGGGCCGGGCGGTCCAGGTCGGCGCCCGACTGCTGCGTGACGTACCGCAGTTGGCGGCGGCGCGGCTGACGGGGGCCGGGGTGCCGCTGATGCCGTTGGCCTTCGCGCCGCAGCCGGTGGACTGAAGCGGCCCGTGTGGACGCATGAGTCCAAGGCCCGTTCCGTCCATCCCTGAACTCTTCTCTCGGTCCTGAGCCGCGACGAAGCTATGGATCACCGGCCGGACCGAGCGTCACCGCGGGACGCGAGGGCAGGCCGGACACCGCAGTTCACCTCCGGCAGGAACGGAATCAGCCATGCTCCGCACTCGCATCGCCAAGGCCGCCGCGGTCGTCTCTCTCGCCCTCGCGGCATCCCTCGCCGCGCCGGCCGTCGCGTCCCTGTCCGAGGCGGACGCGGCTGCGGCCTCCACCGTCCTCGCCGACGCCGGCTGGCAGGCCGCCCCTGCGGACGCGGGCTGGCAGTAGCCCACTCGAACTGATTCCGGTCCACCTGCTCGCGCACCCGCCCGGCACTGGATCCCAGCGCGCTCGGCAAGGGCGGCGCCCCCTCGGACGGAGGGGGCGCCGCCCTTCTTGCGTGGGCCGCCGGAGCCCGGCAGTCACGGGTGGCACCCCGCGCGGGCACGCCCGAAGGCCCCGCCGGGGATCGGCGGGGCCTTCGGGGCACAGGGGGCGACGGCGGACGCGTCAGGCGATCTTGTCGTAGCGCAGGGCGACGTACGAGGAGGCCGGGTGGCTGTCGATGGTGCCGCTGTAGACGTTCGCGGTCGAGTAGTTCATGTCCGAGGACGGGCTGCCCTCGGAGTAGTAGTAGAAGGTGCCCGCGTCCTGGTCCTTCCAGCCGGCGAAGAGGACCACGTGGGTGCCGCTGTCGTTGAGGGCGTCGCCGGGCCGGAGGTCGGCCTTCGAGATCTGCGTGCTCACGTCGGGGAGGGAGACGGTGGTCTTCGAGGTGGTGAGGTGCCAGGCCATGGAGACGAAGCCGGAGCAGTCGGTGCGGTAGGTGTCGTCGCCCTCGATGTCGGAGGCGTACGCGCTCTGGCTGTACTGGACGTTGCGGCTGTACCAGTCCTTCGCCCGGGTGATGACCTCGCCGCGATGAATCGTCCCGCCCTGTACGGACTTCGCGGGGGCCGGGGCCACGTAGGCGCAGTTGTCCGCGTACGCCGACAGCAGGCTCTGGCTCCAACCGGACGCGTCCACCGGGTCGTTGGGGTGGTACGCGATGTCGCTGCCGTCACCGTCGGTCGGGTCCGAGTCGTGGTACCAGTACATGCCGCCGCTGGTGCGGCCGTAGTAGAGGCCGCCGCCCGGGGAAGAGAGCGAGTCCACCGCGGACCAGCCGCTCGACTTCAGGACCGAGCGGTCCCAGTCGTTCACGCCGTTGATCCTGTAGCTGAGCAGGCGGCCGTCCGAGGTCGTGGCGACCAGGCGGTCGTCGCCCGCGGCGGCCAGGGTCTTGAGGACGAAGCCGGTGTCGATCACGACGTGCTGGCCTATGTGGGCCGATCCCGAGGGCTTGTCCTGCGACACCAGGTACTGGTGGAGCTGTCCGTCGACCGTGCCGTAGAGGTGACCGGCCCCGTCGTAGACGAGCTTGTCGAAGGTCCAGCCGCCGTCCCAGATCTTGACGACCTTCGCCAGTGTGAGGGAGGTGCCGTTGGTCTGGACGTCGACGCGGTAGAGGTCGCCGGCCGTCGAAGTGACCAGGATCGTATTGAAGTTGAGGGTCGCCATCGTCTTGGGCGTGAATCCGAGATCCGGGCCGATGAGCGTCTTGACGCGGTTCCCGGTGTTCGGCGCGACCTGCGTGTACGTCAGCCGGCCGTCCGACAGCGTGCCGTAGATCGACACGTCCCCGGAGCACGAGGCGACGGCCTGCGCGGCTCCGCCGGTCACGGTGACCAGCCCGAGGGACATCGCCCCGACGGCGAGGGCGGCGGAGGTACGGCGGATGGCGTTGCTCAGCTTCATGAGTGTCTCCTGCGGCATGGAAGTCGAGCGGACGAGACACACTCCTGACCCGGACAGCTGCCCTGCAGGTGCAGCTGTGAGGGATGTTCGGGGGTGTGACGCCCGGTGGCAGGACCCACTATTCGCCGCAGTTCACAGACACCGAAAGAGAGATCGCCTGGACGCAAGCGTCCCTGGCCCGTTGCGTCCTGAGCGCCCTTGACCTGTCGCTCACGGCTGGAACCTCATTGGAGTGGCTGAGGCACCGACTCGGTGCGATCGCGGATGCGGTGTGGCTGGAGGTTCGAGCGAGACCGGGGCGGGAGGTGCTGCACCGACCAGGGGATCGCTGTCACGTACCGGGCCGCAGGCACCGTCGCCTCGTCGGTTCGGGCGGGGACCCGATGCGGGTCGGGCAGCTCAACGCCGGGCGAAGGGGTGTGCTCGTCTCCCACGGCATCCACCTCCAAGCCCCGCTTTGTCGGTGGCTGCCCGTCCGCCGTCCTCCGTTGATGTCGGCCATCACGGCGCCGAATGGCAACCCGCATGCCTCTCCGGGCATCTCTCAGAACGGGTGGCCAACCGGCCGCCGAAGCCGCAGCTTCGCACCGATCCGATAACATGTTCGAGCTCGCGATGGACACCTCGTCGCTTTTCGTTCGCCTAGTCATTCGGGTGAATCAGCCAAAAAATAGACAGGAAGAGCATCACGGGTGATTTCGCGAATAAGCGGCATGGCTTCATCAATCGCTTGGCGTCATTGGCGCGTGATGCTGTGGGTCGTGGCGGGTGTGGTGGCTCTTGGATTCCTCGTCGTGCTGGAGGTCGCCGCACGCCGCTACGGTCAACCGGGGCCGATCACCAACCAGGTGAGGGCCCTGATCTTCGCCCCGAGACCGGGGCCGCTGTACTGCGGTCTGGCGTTGATGATGGTGGTGCTCACCTGGCGGCAACGGTTCGTCGCCGCCGGCGCCGCGATCGGTATCGACGTCGTCTTCCTGCTGGTGCGGTGGGCCGTCGACGCCGAGATGACCGACGGCAATCTCTTCGGCAACGGCGCGTTGTGGGTGATGCTGGGCTGCGGGGTCATCGCCCTCACGTGCCGCACCGGCCCGGAACGCGTCCTGCTGCTGA
The DNA here is from genome assembly GCF_027107535.1 of Streptomyces aurantiacus. Classification (NCBI taxonomy): domain Bacteria; kingdom Bacillati; phylum Actinomycetota; class Actinomycetes; order Kitasatosporales; family Streptomycetaceae; genus Streptomyces; species Streptomyces sp. Qhu-G9. The sequence continues at coordinate 186,412 of NZ_CP114283.1, forward strand.
AGGGCGTCGGTCTGGGCCTGCTGCTGGTGGCCGGCCGCAAGACGGGCGACACCTGGCTGCTGATCACCTCGAAGGCCCGCCCGGCGGTGCTCGATCCGTACCTGGTGACCGCCGATCAGGCGCTGGGGAACCCGTCGTGGCTCGTGGGCCGGATGGTCGAGGCCGCCGGCCCGATGAGCAACCGTCTTCTCCACCTGGTCTACGCGCAGCTCGCGGTGGCCGCGATTGTCGTCGCGGTCTACCAGCTGCGTAACGTGGCTGTCGAACGCCGCTTCCCGCGCCACCACCTGGTACGCACCTTCCTGGTGATCGGCCTTCTCGGGCCGGGCATCTACATGATCTTCCCCGTGGTCGGACCGGTCTTCGCCTACGGCCCGGGCGCCTCCGGCACCGGTGGCGTGCACTGGGCGCTGGCCAACCTGTGGCCGGACACGCCGCCGCCGATCAGCACCCCGCACTCGATGTCGTACGACGAGATCACCCCCCGCAACTGCATGCCCAGCCTGCACACGGCGTGGGCCACCGCGATCTTCATACATACCCGCAGAGCCCCACGGATTCTGCGGTTCGCGGGCACGTTCTGGCTGGTCGCCACCCTCACCGCGACGCTGGGATTCGGCTACCACTACGGCGTGGATCTCATCGCCGGCGTGGTGTTCGTGCTCACGATCGAGGCGGCGCTGCGTTCGCTCGACCGTGGCTGGGACCGGTCCGGAATCCAGCTGGTCGTCTACGGCACCGCGGTCTTCGCCGCGCTCCTGGCGTCGTACCGCTATCTGCCGATGGAGATGGCCCGACATCCGGGGGTGTTCGGGCCACTTCTCCTTCTGGCGATGGCCTCAGTGGTCTACGGCTACGTGCGGACCACCAAACTGTGGGAAGCGGCGGCCACACCCCTGCGGCAACCAGAACCGCAGTTCGAGATGGCCGTGCCCACACCTTCACCTTCGGTCGTCGGCTCGATGTCCGAAGCATCCGGACTGCCGACTCCGACCGCGCCCAGGAGCTGACCGAACGGGCCGTGGCGGCGTACATCGCCAAGGCGTCCGCACGCGGGGCGAGTTGGAGGATTCACTCCGGATGTGATCGTCGCCACAGAGACGACGGGTGCCGAGCGGACAGGGCTGGTTGTGGAACTTTCCCTGCGTGACCGGATACGCGCCGGCGATCCGGAAGCCTTCGCCGAACTGTTCGGCGCGCATGCCCGGGCCGTCTACGGTCATGCCGCCCGCCTGTCGGCGGACCGGGGCACCGCGGAGGACGTGGTGTCCCTGACCTTCCTGGAAGCCTGGCGCCTCCGGGAGAAGCTGAGACCCGAAGCCGCGGCCCCGGACGAGGACGCCGGCCTGCCCGACGGTGACGGCCTGCGCCCCTGGTTGTACGGCATCGCCACCAACGTGCTGCGCAACACGCGGCGCGCCGCCCGCCGGCACAGCGCCGCGCTCGCCCGGCTCCCCGGCCGCCCGGCGGACCGTGACACCCTGCCCGACTTCGCCGACGACGTCGTCGGGCGCATGGAAAGAGCCGAGCGGCTCGCTGCCGCGCATACGGCGCTCGGCCGGCTGCGCAGAGCCGAGCGTGAAGTGTTCGCACTGTGCGTCTGGTCGGGGCTGAGCTACGCGGCCGCGGGCGAGGCCCTCGGCGTGCCGGCGAGCACCGTACGGTCACGGCTCGCCCGGGCGAGGCAGCGCCTGCGGACCTTGTCGGAGGCGGAGTTGGCCCGGCGCACGCCCCCCGGGCAGCCGGCCGCGTACCCGGCCAGGTACCCGGGGGAGCCAAGTGCCGCCGCGGCAACCGGTGTTCCACCTCAGCAGGAAAAGCCGGGACTCGGCCCGCGCACCGGACAGGTACCGGGTGGCCGTCCCGAAACGGCCCGGTCGACTCAGGAGAAGCACCGATGAACCCCGAAGAGCGCGAGGAACTGGCCAGGCTGCTGCCGAGCCCGGGTGAGCCGGTCCTGACGAGCGACCGCCACGACCTGCTGAAGGACCTTCTGATGAAAGAGCTCACCGAGCAAGCCCCGGAACTCCTGGACACCGCGACGGCACCCGGCCGACGAGCGCGCGTCCCCCGCCGCCGGTTCGCCGCCATCGCCGTACCCCTCGCCACGGCGGCGGCGATCGTCGCCGCGGTCCTTGTCGGCGGCGTCGGGTCCGAGACCGCCACGAACGCCACGACCGATGCGGACGCGGTCGACCTTCTCAACCGCATCGCCGAGGTCGCCGCCGCGAAGAAGTCCGTGGCCGTCAGGGACGACCAGTACGTCTATGTCCGCACGCAGGGCTCCATGAAGTTCTCGGAAAAGGACATCCGGGTCCTGCGCGAGGCGAGTTGGACCGCCGTCGACGGCAAGCGCCCGGGACTGCGCCGGGTCACGGTGTTGGTGGGTCCGCCGTTCCGGCACCGGGACCCGTTCTCCTCGTACTCCAAGGGCACGCACGACATGAGGCTGAGCCCCGACCCGAACATCACCACGTTCCGTGAGCTTCAGGCGCTGCCCACCGCCCCCGATTCGCTGCTGGAGAAGATCTACGCCGACACGAAGGGGGAGGGACAGACCAGGGAGAGCGCGGCGCTGGAGAGGATCGGCGACATGCTGCCCGACGCCACGCTCCTGCCCGAACTGGACGCCGCGCTCTACCGTGCGGCCGCGAAGATCCCGGGCGTCTCGGTCATCGCCGACGCCAAGGACTACACCGGCCGCTCCGGCATCGGCCTGAGTTTCAAGGAGCGCGACGGCCGCACGGTCTGGGTCTTCGACAAGGAGTCCCTCGACTTCCTTGGCTCGGCGGACGAGGCGCTGCTGGATGTCGGGGTCGCGGACAGGGCAGGCGAGACGCCGGCCGCATGATTCCCTGTCGCCCGGCTCGGCCGGAGGCACGCCTCGCGGCACCGCCTGCTGGGCTGCTTCCGGCGAGCCACCCGGACGAGCCACCCCGACGAGCAGTCCACCTGGCTGACGCATCTTCAGAAAGAAGCGGGATGTTTTTCCAACCCGATGACGCCCCCGTCCGTCTCTAGGGCGAGCCTCCGGCGAACGGGTGGGGCTCCGGGGTTTCCGGGGTCGCAGGACGGCTCCTGTCCGATGTCGAAGTGTCTGGAGTTCAGGTGGGGTTACGCGCGAGACCAAGGCGTGCGGTCGTGGTGGCAGGGATGGCCTCCATGGCTCTTGTGCTGGGCGGGGTGGCTGAGGCCACGCAGTCCAGCGAGGCCGCCGACGGGCGTTCCGGGGCGGTGGCCCAGCGGACCGGCGGCGCCGGTACCGCCCAGGTGGTGAGGACCGTGACACTCGTCACCGGCGACCGGGTCCTGGTGGACGGCACCGGCCGGGTCACCGGAATGGAGCGGGCGAAGGGCCGGGAACGGATACCGTTCTCGGTCCGGACGGTCGTCGGACACACCCATGTGGTGCCCGGCGACGCGGAGTTGCTGCTGGCACGGGGCAAACTGGACCCACGGCTGTTCGATGTGACCCAGTTGGTGGCGGACGGCTACGACGACACGGGCCGCGCCGACCTGCCGCTGATCGTCACGTTCCGGGGCAGGAAGGCGCCCGCGATGAGCCCGTTCACACGAGCGGGGACCGAGCTCGGCCGTGCGCTGCCGGTCGTCAACGGCAAGGCGATGCGCTCCGTGAACAAGCGTGGCGCCGCGTTCTGGGACGCCGTGACCGGCACCGGCGCCGCCGATCGCGATGCGGTGGGAACGGCGGAGTTCACCGCTTCGACGGCGGTGGAGAAGGTGTGGCTGGACGGCAGACGCCGGGCCACCCTCGACAGGAGCGTGCCGCAGATCGGCGCACCGACGGCCTGGGCCGCCGGTTACGACGGCACCGGCGTCAAGATCGCCGTACTGGACAGCGGAATCGACAAGACCCACCCCGATCTCGCGGGCAAGGTCGTCGCGGAGAAGAACTTCTCCGACGCGTCCGGCACCGGCGACGGGCAGGGCCACGGTACCCACGTGGCATCCACCGCGGCCGGGACGGGCGCTGCCTCTCCCGCCGGGTCCGGCGGCACGTACAAAGGTGTCGCCCCGGGCGCGAAGATCCTGAACGGCAGGGTCCTGGACGACGGGGGCTTCGGCTCGGACTCCGGCGTCATCGCGGGCATGGAATGGGCGGTGGCCGAGGGCGCCGACGTCGTCAACCTCAGCCTCGGCGACACGGACGGCCCCGGCATCGACCCGATGGAGGAGGCGGTCAACCGGCTCTCCGCCGAGACCGACACGCTGTTCGTCGTCGCGGCCGGCAACGACGGCGAGTTCGGCGAGCGGACGGTCGCCTCGCCCGGCAGCGCCGAGGCCGCGCTCACCGTCGGCGCGGTCGACAAGGCGGACCGGCTCGCCGACTTCTCCAGCCGCGGCCCGCGCGTCGGCGACGGCGGCGTCAAGCCCGACCTGACCGCGCCCGGAGCCGCCATCACGGCCGCCGCGGCAGCCGGCAGCGTCTTCGAGGGCGAGTACCCCTCCGACATACCCGGCTACCTCACCCTCGACGGCACCTCGATGGCGACCCCGCATGTGGCGGGCGCCGCCGCCATCCTCGCCCAGCGGCACCCCGACTGGAGCGGCGAGCGCATCAAGGCGGTCCTGACCGGCTCCGCCGAGCCCGGCTCGTACAGTTCCTTCCAGCAGGGCACCGGCCGCACCGACGTGGTGCGGGCGATGGGCCAGAGCGTCGTGACCGAGCAGGGGCCGATCGGTTTCGGCATGCGGCAGTGGCCGCACGACGACGACAAGCCGGTGACCAAGCAGCTCACCTACCGCAACCTCGGTACCGAGCCGGTCACCCTGGACCTGTCCGTCGACGCGTTCACCGCGGACGGCAAGCCCGCCGCGGAGGGCGTCTTCACCGTCTCGCCGCAGCGGCTCACGGTCCCGGCGGGCGGCGGGGCGAGCGCCGACGTGACCGCGGACACCCGCACCGGCAGTAGCTACGGCACCATCGGTGGCTCGGTGTCCGCCGTCTCGGCCGATGACAAGGTCGCCGTGCGCACCGCCGTGGGGGTGGAGCGCGAGGCCGAGGCGTACGACCTGACGCTGAGGCACATCGACGAGAACGGCAGGCCGACCGGCGACGCCGCCACCTCCTTGCAGGGCTACGACGGCACCAACTCCTACCACCCCAGCGACGAGGACGGCGAGGTCACGGTACGACTGCCCAAGGGCGACTACACCGTCAACGGTTCGATCCACCCCGACTCCACGTCCGGCCTGGCCGTACTGGTCCAGCCGAAGCTGCGGCTGGACAAGGACACCATCGTCGACGTCGACGCCCGGCGGGCACAGCCGGTGGACGTCACCGTGCCCGACACGGCGGCCGAGAACACCGAGGGCACGCTCACGATCAGCGTCGACCGGGGCGAGGGGCCGGTCGCCGGCACGCGCCACTTCATTCTCCCGACCTTCCAGGGCGCGCGGTTCGGACGGCTCGGCCCCGAGCCGTCCGTCGGCGAGGTGTCCGTCCTGTACTCCGGTGACTGGACGAGCAAGGACGACGAGGGCAGACCGGTCACCTACCACCTGGCCTGGGACCGCGGCAGCCGGCTGGGCGGTTTCGCCGCCGAGGTGAAGCGGAACCAGCTCGCCGAGGTCGACTTCCAGGCGGGCGCCACCGTCGCGGACAGGAAGGTCCAGGTCGACGTCGGTCCCGACGCGCCCGTCGGGGGCCTGGTTCCCGGCGACAAGGACCTGAGGGGGGACCTGCCCCTGCGCACCACCGACTACGTCCTCGGCAATGGCGTCAAGTGGTCCTTCCGCATGTGGCAGACCATCGGAGAGAACGACGACAAGCGCTTCGAGTCCTTCCTCATGCAGTTCCCCAGGACCTGGCAGGCCGGCCGGAGCTACACCGAGCGGTTCAACGTCGGCGTCTTCGGCCCGGCCCTGGGCGCTGCCGCGGACGCCCCGCCGAGACCGAGCACGGACCGCCCGGGCGCCGAACGGCACGGCAACGTCATCAGGGCCCATCTGCCGCTCTTCGGCGACGGCGCCGGACACTGGGGCACCAGCGTGCACACCTCGGTGGAGAGTTCACTCAAGGCCAACGGCAAGGAGATCCCCGACGACCTCGACGTCCTGCCGACCGACGGCCTCACCGAGTACACCGTTCCCGCCCAGGACAGCACCTACCACCTGACCCTGGACAACTCCCGTGACCCCGCGGTGTACCCGGTCAGCACCCACGTCAGGGCGGAGTGGACCTTCCGCTCCGGCAAGACCCCCGAGAACGAGCCGACCGCGCTACCGCTGTCGGTGATCCGCTTCACCCCGGCGCTGACCCTCTCCAGCACGGCGAAGGCGGGCAAGCGGTTCGAGGTGCCCTTCCGCATCGAGGGAGCGGCCGTCGGACAGCGGCCCGAGAAGCTCGCCTTCGAGGTCTCGTACGACGAGGGCACCACCTGGCGGCCCACCAAGGCCGTCGGCGGCACGCACCTGTCGCTGACGCACCCGGCGAAGGCGGGCTCCGTTTCGCTGCGGGCCAGGCTGACCGACCGCAAGGGCAACACCCTGGTCCAGACGATCGAACGCGCCTACCTCACGACCAAGTAGGCGCCTGCCCGCACATGACCCTCGCCCGGGGCGGCTTCGACGCCGCTCCGGGCGAGGATGTCGCCGCTTCCCCGCTGCTGTACCGCTGGCCGGACCGCCAGTCACTCCTGGCCTACCCCCCGATTTTCTTGAACGCGTTCAAAAAAGGTGTCACTATGGGCTATGCCCTTCGTGGTCACCTCTCCTTGGCGTCGACTCGGCCGTGTCGGCCTGTGCCTCGCTGATGCCGTCGGTCGCTACCTGCTGATCTGGGTGGCGGCCTGGCTCGTCTATGCCCTGACAGCTCCCCGCCAGGACGAGCTTGTGTCCTACCTGCCTCGCACCCGCTCGTACTGGGAGGACACCGCCTACTACCTGTGGGACGACTCCATCGCCTCGGTGGGGCTCATGGTGGGCATCCCCTCGCTGCTGGTCATCCTGTTGTTCGGGCTGCTCAACGAGCGCAAGGGGGCGGCATTCCGTATCCGTCTGGCGGGGCTCCTCCTCCTGCCCACATGGTTCTTGCTCTTCCAGAACTTCGTGGCGCTCCTCTTCGTCCCGGTCCTGGCGCAGGTGACCTTCGCGCTCTGCCTGATGCCGGTTCCCCTGGTTCGCTTCCCTGCGCAGGCCGAGGGCTGATTGCCCAGGCGGGCGCGCGCCGAGTGGTGGCGGATGGACAAGGTCGCGCGAATCGACATGCGTAACCCCGGCTTCCCTGCACACGTGCGGATGCGGGTCGCCGACAGCACCTGAGCAATCTCGAAAACCGTCGTCGCAGCGGTGTGACCGTGGGTTCAAATCCCGTACCCACCGCAGGTGAACGGCCCTGACCAGGTAATCGGTCGGGGGCCGTTCCCGTGTGCGCTGTCCGTCGACCACCGTGGTTCCCGTCAGTTCCCGGTCGATCGGGCACGGCAGGGGCACGAGAACCCTCGGCTCAGCGATCCGCGGCGTCTCCATGCAGTCACGGGGAGCAACCCGGCGGTAGACGCAGGCGCGCTTGCCGCGTCAGTTGAAGCCCCGGCGCGATCACTTCGCGAAACCAGGCGGACCCCTCCTTCGAGGCCAATACCGCCCCCATGACCAGCGCACCCACGCCCCAGAACAACAGGAACACCAGACCGCCCTGGGTGGCCTGGGGCCTGACCGCCGGAGCGTGATCCGGGGGCGCAGGCAGAACGCCGAAACGCCCTGTCAACGAAAAAGCCCCAAGCCGCTGACCTGGGGCTTCAAGAAGAGCGGGTGACGAGAATCGAACTCGCACTCTCAGCTTGGGAAGCTACGGCGCCTGGGCAGGCTCAACGCATCTGACCTGCGCAGATGCCTTCTCCCTGTGGTGGCCGTGTGGGACAGGAGGCGCCTCTGTTCACTGTGGTTGCCCGCCCTTGGGGGCACGCGGCGGGCACGGAGAGACAGAAAGGGCAGCCGGCCGCCGACGCAGCTCGTGGCGCGTCCGGGGAGCCCGACTCGCAAGCTGCTACCTGGCCTCGATGTGCGGTCGCGATCACACCTGTCTGCCCCTGGTGGCGGAGCGTCGCAGTCACAGCCACCGGACCCTCCTCGTCACCCGGGTCACGACCGTCGAGTAGCCGATGCCGACCAGGAGGGAGACGAACAGGGCAGCGAGCGGGAAGTCCTCCTGGAGGTAGGGATAGACCTGATAGTGCGTCAGATAGATGTAGAGGGAACTGCTTGCCAGGACGCCTGCGAGCGCGTTGAGCGGGCCGAGGCCGGGCAGGACCGGTACCCAGATCAGCAGCCCCAGACCGACGATCACGATGCCCGTGCGCAGGGGCTGGTCCTGGAACAGGCCGGGCACGGTGAGCAGCAGCACCGCCGTCAGCAGCGCCCGCTGCCGTACGGTGTCGGCCCGTGCGGCCGCCCATCCCAGCGTGAACAACCAGAAGACCACTGTGGGGCTGAGGTGGGGGTGCGCGGGCGCCAGGTCCAGCAGGTCGTAGCGGCCGATGAGGCCTATGGCCGTGAGTGCCAGCGGGACGCCGAACGCGTACCGCCGTTCCAGCCGGTCCAGCAGCGGCACGGCCATGAGGGCAGCGAGGACGACAAGGAAGTGGACCAGGGCCTCCACGAACCAGTAGGCCCGGTCGAAGCGGTCGTTCCCCGGGGAGAGCAGGCTGTTGAGCAGTACGGCGTTGGCCGGGTCGTAGACGTCGGTCAGGAGCACCGCTCCCGTGATCCACGCCATGCTCGGTACCGCGATGCGGGCGATGCCGCGCCACAGGTGCCGGACGCGCTCCCGGCGTACGGCGTCGGTCAGATGGAAGCGGGCGAAGTTGTAGCCGGCGGCGCAGATGAGGATGTGGGCGAAGCCCTTGATCTCGAAGAGCCGGATGTGCGAGCCGACGATGAGGACGATCCCGACGGCGCGCAGCGCGATGCCGGTCTCCAGCGTGCGGCGGGTCCGCCACGACTCCGGGCTGGTCCAGGCGCGCAGCGTCCTGCGGAGTCCCGGGGGTGGCGGGGCCCGCCACGGTTCCCGCCCGCCTTCGCCGTCTGCGGCCCCTCGCGTTCCTTCGGTTGTGGGCGCCGCCACGGCGCGCAGCTCGCGGATCGTCCTCCTGTGCCAGTCGGCGGGCAGATGGCCCAGGGCCTCCTCCAGACGCAGGGACATCTCGACGTAGCACAGGGAGTCACCGCCGAGGCCGACGAAGCTGCTGTCCTCGGTGACGTCGGCGTGGTCGAGGATCTCCGCGTAGAGACGGCGGAGGTCCTGACCCGGGCCGGGTGTCTCCTCGTCCGCCGGGCACGTCAGTCGCCGTACGGCCTCGTAGTCCGGCTTGCCCGTGGCCAGGCGAGGGAGCCGGGCGAGGACCCGGACCCGTACGGCGCGGGGCGGAAGCCCGCACTCCTGGGCCACCAGCCGCCTGATCCGTGCCTGGTCACCGGCATCTCCGAGGGCGGCGACCGAGAGCGCCTCCCCGTCCCCGGCGCAGTACGCCGTGACCCCGCGCTGCTCCAGGAGGGACTCGACGCGCTGGGGGTCGATGCGCAGCCCGAGGATCTTCGCGAAGCGGCTGCGGCGGCCCACGATCTCGTAGAGCCCGTCGGGCGCGCGCCGGGCGAGGTCTCCGGTGTGCAGTTCCTCCACGGTCCGGCCGAGGGCGAGGTCGGCCGGGCTCTCGGCGTATCCGAGCATCACGTTCGGTCCCGAGTAGACCAGCTCACCGGTGTCCGGGTCGTGTCCCTCGACCGGCCGCAGCCGGAAGGAGCCGCCGGGTATCGGCACGCCGACGGCCTCGGGGCGCTCGGCGGCCAGGTGCGGCGGGAGGTAGGCCATGCGGGCCGTGGCCTCGGTCTGTCCGTACATGACGAAGAGCTGCCAGCCCGAACGGCGCCCCGACTCGGCGTACCGGGTCACGCGTTGCGGCGCCAGCCGCCCCCCGGCCTGGGTGACGCGGCGCAGGTGCGGCAGTTCCATCCGCTCGAAGCCGACCCGGTCGAGCAGGTCGAAGGTGTACGGCACTCCTGCCAGTGAGCTGCCGCGCCCGGCGCGGAACTCGTCCCAGAAGGCGGCGTCGGACACCGACCGTTCGGTGAGGATCAGCCCCGCGCCGCGCAGCAGATGACTGTGGAGGACGGAGAGGCCGTAGCAGTAGTGCATGGGGAGGGTGGTGGCCGCGCGGTCGGTGTCGGTGATGTCGAGGTAGGCGGCGATGGACTCGGCGTTGGCCTGGACGTTCTCGTGCGAGAGCCGGACCAGTTTGGGCGAGCCGGTGGAGCCGGAGGTGCTGAGCAGCAGGGCGAGGTCCGGGTGGAGGACGTGGGCGCTCTCGGGATGCCTTTCGTCGAGGGTCCATGTCCCGCGGGCATCCGGACGCGCCACCACGTCGGGGGAGTACGCGTCCGTCAGTGAGCGGAGGGTGCTCTCGTTGTCGCCGGGGACGAGCAGGACGGGGTGACCGGCGGACAGAGCGGCCAGATACGTGATGAGGGCATCGGTCTGATTGGCCCCCGCCAGCAGCACCAGCCGCCGTACGGGCCCGAGGCGCTCGGCGGTCGCGGCCACCCGCTCGGCCAGCTCGCGGTACGACAGCTGTCCCGTCGGCGTGATGAGTGCGACGCGGTCGCCGTACGCCGCGAGTCCACGCGCGAACGGTACGCGGTTCGGGTCTTCGTGCGGCACCGGAGGTGCGCTCGGGACAGCGGACGGGCGAGGCGTCGCCGTTGGGTGGGGAGCCGGAACCGGCGCACGCCCGGGAGACGGAATCGAGAGGGACTTGGATGGGTAAGGCATGGGGCGCGCCCTTTCTGCGGCAACGTCCGCTAAGCACTGAACCCTTGACGATTAGGCAAGCTTTACCTTATTCATAACATGGTCATAATCAAGCCACGGCAAACGCACAGGATCGCTTCGTCCTTCGCTCTCCACCGACATGACCGCGGTGGCGTTCAGGCGAGCCCTGCAGGAAGGCACACCATGCGACGCCCCTCGGTTCGCCGGATGACCGCGCTGGTCACAGCCGGTCTTTTGCTCCCCGCCCTCGCGGCGTGCGGCTCCGACGACAAGGACGGCGGGGACGACGGCGCCGGCTCCTCCCTCGTCATCTACTCCGGCCGCAACGAGAAGCTGGTCAAGCCACTTCTGGACAAGTTGGAGAAAGCCGTCGGTACCGAGGTCGAGGTGCGGTATGGCGACAGCGCGGAGCTCGCCGCCCAGATCCTGGAGGAGGGTGACCGCACCAAGGCCGGGCTGTTCTTCTCCCAGGACGCCGGCGCGCTGGGCGCCCTGTCCAAGGAGGGCATGCTGCAGAAGCTGCCCGCAGCCACCCTCGACCAGGTCGACGAGGTGTACCGGGGATCCGACGGTGACTGGGTCGGCCTCTCGGGACGTGTCCGCGTCATCGCGTACAACCCGGACAAAGTCACCGAGGACGAGGTCCCGGACAGCGTCTTCGACGTGGTGAAACCGGAGTGGAAGGGCAAGGTCGGTTTCGCGCCGACCAACGCCTCCTTCCAGGCGTTCGTCACCGGTATGCGCGTCCTCAAGGGCGACGACACCACCCGCCAGTGGCTGGAGGACCTCAAGGCGAACGGCGCCAAGACCTACGCCCACAACCTCGCCACCCTGGACGCCGTCGAGGCCGGCGAGGTCTCCCTCGGCCTGGTCAACCACTACTACTGGTACGAGCGGGTCGCCGAGAAGGGCGAGGACAAGGTCAACTCCAAGCTGCACTTCCTGCCCGGCAAGGACCCCGGCGCGCTCATCAACGTCGCCGGAGCGGGCATCCTCAAGGACAGCGGGCAGAGCGAGACCGCTCAGAAGGCCGTGGACTACCTGCTGTCGAAGGACGCGCAGACCTACTTCGCGGACACGACCAAGGAGTACCCGCTGGCCGCGGGCGTCACCAGCACCGTCGAGGGCCTGCCGCCGTTCGAGTCGCTCCAGTCGCCCGACATCGACCTCGGCAAGCTGGAGTCCCTCCAGGAGACACTGGCCATGCTCCAGGACGCCGGACTGGTCTGACCTGCCGTGCGCACATCGCCGTCCATGGCCGGAAGGACACGTACGCCGTCCCGCCCGCCACGGAAAACACGTACGGCCGGCAGCAGGCCACCCCTGGTCCTGCTCGTCCCCGCCTGCGTGGCCGCCCTGTTCGCCCTGCTGCCCCTCGGCTACCTCGCCGTCCGCGCCCTGGAGCGCGGCCCGGCCTTCGCCTGGGACGTCGTCGCCGACGAACGCACCCTGGACCTCCTCGGCCGCAGCCTCGGCCTGACCGTCGTCGTCGTGGCGGCCTGCCTCGTCCTGGGGATCTCGCTGGCCTGGCTGACCGTGCGCACCGCACTGCCCGGAGCCCGCGCCTGGTCGGTGCTGGCCACGCTGCCGCTGGCCGTGCCCAGCTACGTCGCCGCGTTCGCCTGGCTGTCGGCCGAGCCGGACCTCGCCGGGTTCGGCGGCGCCGCGCTCGCCCTGACGCTGGTCAGCTTTCCCTACGTCCAGCTGCCGGTCGCCGCCGCGCTGCGAGGCATCGACCCGGCACAGGAGGAGGCCGCCCGCTCCCTCGGCCACGGGCCGCTGCGGACCTTCCTCCGGGTCACGCTCCCGCAGTTGCGCCCGGCGGCCGCGGGCGGGGCGCTGCTCGTCGCGCTGTACGTGCTCTCCGACTTCGGCGCGGTGTCACTGATGCGGTACGACACCTTCACCCGGGCCATCCACACCTCGTACCGCGCCTCCTTCGACCGGACACCGGCCGCCGCCCTCAGCGTGGTGCTGGTCGTGATGACCATCGCGCTGGTGGCCGCCGAAGCCCGTACGCGCGGACGCGCCGGGCACGCCAGGACCGGTACGGGCACCGCCCGCCCGGCGGTCCCGTTCGCCCTCGGCCGGTGGCGGCCGCTCGCCCTGCTGTGGTGCGCGGCGGTGGTGGCCGTGGCCGTCGCCTTCCCGCTGGGCACCCTCGGGTACTGGCTGGCCGTCGGCTCCTCGGCCACCTGGGACCTCGGCGGACTCGCCGAGACGGCCTGGGCCACGCTCGGCGTCGCGGCGGCGGGCGCCGGTCTCACCACCGTCCTCGCCCTGCCGGTCGGGGTGATCGCCGCGCGGCACCGGGGGCGCGGCGCCCGTCTGCTGGAGCAGGCGGCGTACGCGGGGCACGCGCTGCCCGGCATCACCGTTGCGCTCGCCCTGGTGTTCTTCGCCGTGCGCTACGCCTACCCGCTCTACCAGCAACTCCCGCTGCTGATCTGCGCGTACGCGGTCCTCTTCCTCCCGGTCGCGGTGGCCGCGACCCGCGCGGCCGTGCTCCAGTCGGCGCCCGTCCTGGAGGACATGGCCCGCTCGCTCGGACGACGGCCGTGGCAGGTGCTGCGCGAGGTGACCGTGCCGCTGGCCGCGCCCGGCGTGGCGGCCGGGGCCGCGCTCACCTTCGTGGTCTGCATGAAGGAGCTGCCCGCCACCCTCCTCCTGCGCCCCACCGGCATGGACACCCTCGCCACCCGGCTGTGGACCGAGACCGGCGCCGGATCCTTCGCGGCAGCCGCCCCGTACGCCGCCGTGCTGATCCTGCTGGCCGCCGTCCCCTCGTACCTCCTAGGCAGGCACCGGACATGAACGAGATGAACGCACTGCACGTCGAGGGGCTCACCAAGTCCTACGGAGCCGGGGAGCCGATCCTGCGCGGCCTCGAACTCACCGTCCCCGCAGGCGCGTTGGCGGCGGTCCTCGGGCCCTCCGGCTGTGGCAAGACCACCATGCTGCGGGTCGTCGCCGGGTTCCTGCGCGCAGACGAGGGCACCGTCCGACTCGGCGACCGGCTCCTGAGCGGGCCCGGCGTCCACCTCCCGCCGGAACGGCGCCGCATCGGCATCGTGCCCCAGGAAGGCGCCCTCTTCCCACACCTGAGCGTGGCCCGCAACGTCGCCTTCGGACTGACCGGCGCGGACCGCTCCGAACGACGGCGCGTCACGGACGAGATGCTCGAACTGGTCGGCCTCGCCGGATACGGCGACCGCATGCCGCACGAGCTGTCCGGAGGCCAGCAACAGCGCGTCGCCCTGGCCCGCGCGCTCGCCCCGCGACCCGGGCTCGTGCTGCTCGACGAGCCGTTCAACGCCCTCGACAGCGCACTGCGGGCGGGAGTGCGGGCGGACGTACGGTCCGCGTTGCGGGCCACCGGCGCCACGGCCGTCCTCGTCACCCACGACCAGCAGGAAGCCCTGTCCACCGCCGACCTCGTCGCCGTCGTACGAGACGGCCGGGTCGCCCAGTGCGCCACCCCGCAGGACCTCTACCGGCGCCCCGCGGATCCCTGGATCGCCGGCTTCGTCGGCGACGCCGTCCTGCTCCCCGGCACCGTAGAAGGCGACGGCACGGCCCTGACCGCCCTGGGCGTCGTGCCCCTCGCCGTCCCGCCCGACGGGCTCCGCGCCGGCACGGTCCTGCTCCGCCCGGAACAGTTGCTCCTGACCGACACGGACGCCGACGGCTCGGTCAGGGGCACGGTCACCGACGTCTCGTACTACGGCCACGACGCCATGGTCACCGTGGCCGTCCAGGGCCATGAAACCCCGGTCGGCATCCGCGTCGCGGGCCCCCTGTCCGTCCGCCCGGGGGAGGAGATGGGCGTCCGCGTCGTGGGTGAGGCCGGCCTCCACCCGTAGCCACGGTTCACCACGGCTTTCGCCTCTGAGGTTCCCCCGCTGCGCGAGCCCGAAGGCCGCCTCGGCAATGTCGCGTGCGCAATCCGTGGGGGCGGTCGGACTCAGCCCTGGGACGCATGTGCCCCGAGGCCGAGTCCACGCCAGGGGCGACGTACCCGTCCTGGGGCACGGCACCCTCAAATTGGACTAGTACAACAAACAAACCCCAGGCCACTGACCTGGGGTTTCGTGATGGAGCGGGTGACGAGAATCGAACTCGCACTCTCAGCTTGGGAAGCTAAGGGCACCTGGGGCTTGCTCCAAGACTGACCTGCGGCTGAGCGGTGTCGGCGCCTGGCGGGAGGTCGGCTGGTTCACCGGTGTTCCCCGTGGTTCCCCGCACGATCTGGCACGGGTCTGGCACGACCTCTCCGTCCCGAACTACTGACCAAAGGGGTGGCCCTGCAACGCCGCGTATGCCCGCTCGACCTCGCCCAGGTACTGCTCCAGGCGGAAACGAACCTCCTCGATGGGCCTGCCATCGAGGCCCGGGTACATCAGGTCGGACCAGATGACCGTCTCGCCCCGGAGCCGGACCCGGATGGTCAGCCTGTCCGGCCCTGGCTCGGGCTGCTCCTGGGTTGCCACATCCACCGTGCACGGCATGTCCGTCGGATAGAGCGGTCCGCCTGGGCGGAGCAGTCGCCTCGGATCGAGGCCGGCCATTCTGCTATCGCTGCGCACAACGACGTCGAGGCCATCGACGAAGAGGTACGTGTGAACGGCAGCACACGCGGGCGGCCCAGGACATGCGCTGATGAGCAGCGTGCTCACCGCACCATCGCTTTGCCCATGGGGCACGGTGGCCCTCACCTCGCGCGGTGACCTACGCGGCATCCGCCTGATGTGACGTCATGGGCCGATGCTAGCGGCTGGCCACGAGGAAGCAGCCAACGTGAAGATCACAAAGCCTGGAGGAGGAGGGTGACGTGGCCTGGTCGCACTCGAACCTGCGCGCACACGGTTCCGGAGGCCGCGTCGAGTGAGACGAACTTCGCTGGTCATAGCCGAGGCGGCGATCCGTAGAGGTGAACTCGTCCACGCATGGTCCAAGTGAGCGACCCTCAGGCGGGACGAGTATGAGCGCTGCAGAGTTGACGCCTCGTCGCGTCGCCTGGGGGTGGCGCGGTGGCTAGACCCGTACAGCCGGGTCAACACCTACCCGGCATCTCCGGCGCTGCCGAACATTGCCAAGTGCCGCCAAGAGGCCTTGCATCTGACGATCTCGCTAGACCAGTGACTGGTCGAATCTTGATCGCCTACTCTGCTCAACAAGGCGCATGTAGAGCGGTGGTGGGGGACAACTATGCCCGATGCGGATGGGCTAGAGGCGGTAGTAGCACCACGTGCCTCAGCGTTGATGGACTCGCTTCGTGCCTTCGGCTACGACATGGCTACTGCGCTTGCTGATCTCGTTGACAACAGTCTTTCAGCCTCGGCTCGCGAAGTACGTGTGGAATTCTGCACCGATGAGGGTGCTGCCTGGGTTGCAGTGGTCGACGACGGCGATGGTATGAGCGAGAGAGAGCTTCATGAAGCTGTCCGCTTCGGTGGGAGCGGGCCGACGATGGAGCGGAGAATTGGCGATCTTGGGCGTTTCGGCCTTGGGCTGAAGACGGCGTCTCTGTCCCAGTGTCGTGTGCTCACCGTCCTGTCCCGCACGCCCCAAGGTCTCGTGTGTCGAACATGGGACATCGACCTGGTCCGTGCTGCTGACGACTGGCGAGTCCGTGTTGTGGCCGACGAAGAAGCCGTTGGTATCGCGCACAAGATCGGCTTCGAGGGGGCAGGCACGATGGTCCTGTGGAGGCGACTCGATCACGCGGGTGAGGGCGCAGCTCTGGCTCGGAAACTGGGGCAAAGCCGTAGCCGGCTGAGGATGTGGTTTCACCGCTACATCGCGCGTGGCAGGCTCCGCCTCACAGTGGGTGGTCACGTGTTGGCGCCGTGGGACCCGTTTTGCCGCCAGCACATGGCGACGCAGGACTTGGGAACGGAGCGACTGGAGGCCGGCGGGCAGGTTCAGGTAATTCCATATGTCCTGCCCCACCCGTCCCGGCTGAGCGAGGCCGAGATCAAAGACAGTGCGGGACCGCGTGGTTGGAACGCACAGCAGGGCTTTTACGTTTACCGCGGGGACAGGATGGTCTCCGCTGGCGGTTGGCTCGGACTGCCTGACATGGTGATCGCGCCGCAGACTCGCTTGGCGAGAATCGAGATCTCCATGGATCCCGCTTCGGATCACCTTTGGCAGGTGGACGTACGCAAGTCCCGGGTACACCCGCCTGCCGGTCTCGAGGAGGATCTCACGCGACTCGCCGCGGCTGCCCGTGAGGCATCGGTGGCCGTTTTTCGTCGTAGGGCCACAATTACGGCCGGACGACAGGGACGTGATCGTGAGCTCACGTTCGGGTGGATTCAGGAACGCAGGCACGGCACGTCCCGGTACCTGGTTAATCGTCAGCATCCTGTTGTACAAGCAGCTCTGACCGCGGGTCCAAGTGCTCATGTCGAAGCCCTCCTCCGCATGGTGGAGCGAACTGTCCCGGTTGGCGTGATTGCTATCGAGGCTGAGAACAACTTGGGCCGCATGCCCCACGCGGCGCTAGAAGGCGTGGAGGAGGCCGAAGCAAGGGCAGACCTAGTGGTGATGCTTGCGGCTCTGCCCGATGATGCCCAAGCTCGGGCAGCTGTCGTTCGCGCCCTGAAGTCTGTGGAGCCGTTTAACCGATTCCCCGACATGGTCACAGAGATCGTCCGTCAGATGAACCCGGGAGTATGACGTTGAGTATCGATCCGCTGACCCTCGCTCTCCGCATGGCCGAGGCGATGCTGCTGGAGACGGAGAAGTCGAACCGTACGCCGGAAACGCTCAGGGGCATCGCGGAGACAGTCCGCACCATGCTGGCCGCGACAGGGAAGGACGTGTCCTCGGATCGGATCGCCCGGAAGTTGGAGGCTCGATTCGACGTTTGGGTGCCACCTGCGGTGCATATTGAGGATCCGTACGATCATCAGCCCTGGCTGTCGGACCGTCAAGAAAAAATTGAGTGGGCATACTGGGATCGGTACAAGACATGGCTCACGCATCGTTCGGGATGGAAGCCACCCACGGTGGAGGCGCTCAGCGATTCCACGAATACGGTGCTCTCTTTGCTTGAGAGTCCTGAGCGTCAGGGCGAATGGTCGGTGAAAGGCCTCACCTACGGACAGGTGCAGTCGGGCAAGACGGCCAACTACACCGGCCTCATCTGCAAGGCCGTTGATGCTGGCTACCAGGTTGTAGTCGTCCTCACCGGCGCTCACGAGAGTCTACGTCACCAGACTCAGGCCCGGTTGGACCTGGAGTTCCTCGGCTTCAACAGTCGTTTCACGCGCCAACAGACTGACGACTCGACCTATATCGGAGTCGGGAATCTGAGTATGAAGAATCCGCCGCTGTGCCTGTCGATTACGACGCGGGACAAGGACTTCAGCGCGAGCGTCTTCGAGAGCACGCCCGTGGATCCGCGTAGGGTGCGCCTTCTGGCCGTCGTGAAGAAGAACGCCCGTATCCTGGAAAACCTGAGGGACTGGCTGGGGAACTTCACGGCCACGCAGGACGATGGCCGCCGAATCATCAGGGACCTTCCGCTTCTTCTGATCGACGACGAAGCCGACTATGCTTCGGTGGACACCCGCAAGCCGCGGCGTGGAAAGAACGCCAGCGACTCGGAGCACGATCCGACTCGTATTAACCAGTGTATTCGTGACCTGTTGAACCTCTTCGAGAAGCGAGCGTATGTCGGCTACACGGCAACGCCCTTTGCGAACATCTTCATAGACGACCGGACCGATCACCCTGACTATCGGGATGATCTCTTTCCGCGCAATTTCATGGTGGCTCTACGCCCACCGACCAACTACTGCGGACCCGAGGTCGTATTCGGGCTAGACGACGCGTCTGCAGACGTCATCCGTGAGCCGCTTCCCGTCATCAGAGCGGTGGCCGACGAGGCCCTGTGGGTACCTGACGGTCACGGCAAAGAGCATCTGCCCCACCGGCTGCTTCCCAATTCGTTGCGGCAGGCGCTGGATTCGTTCGTGCTGGCTACAGCGGTACGCAAGGCCCGTACCGAGTATTTGGGAAGCCGATCCGGCCACAACACGATGCTTGTGCATGTCACCCGGTATAAAGCGGTCCAGTTCGCGGTGGCCCGGCAGCTGACGGACCATTTCACAGGAATGGAGAACCTTTGGGGAGACCGAGGGGCTGCTGGAGCTGCACTTCGGTTGCGCCTACGGGAGTTGTGGGAAAATGACTTCGTTCCGACATACACGGAGCTCTCCGAGCGCAGTGACCTTCCCGGACTGGTGGGAGAGTCGGTCACCTGGGAGCAGGTCGAGTCGTTGATCGCGGGCGTTCTCTCCGAATGTGCCGCTGGGGTGAAGACCATCAACGGTGATGCCGCGGACGTCTTGGAGTACGAAGCGAGCACGCCAGCGACCGTGATTGCGGTCGGCGGTGACAAGCTCTCCAGGGGCTTGACCTTGGAGGGACTAACGGTTTCCTACTACCTCAGGACGTCTAAGACCTACGACACGCTCATGCAGATGGGGCGCTGGTTCGGCTACCGGCCCGGCTATCTGGACGTCACTCGGCTGTACACCACCAAGGAGCTGGTGGACTCCTATGTCCACGTGACACGGGCCAGCCGCGAACTGATGGACCTTGTGTCCTACCTGGCTGAGACCGGCCGCACGCCGGAGGACGTCGGGATGCGTGTTCAGGACGGCTACGAGCACCTGCAGGTCACCGCAGCGGCCAAGATGCGCAATTCCACCTCAGTGTCTCTGTGTTCCTCCGGGCAGCGGCCTGAGACTCTCTACATGCGCACCAACGAGCAGGCTCTGCGCGACAACCATGCGCGCTTGGAGAGGCTGGTGGCCGCGGTTGAGGGCTGCGACGAGGTGCCTCCACCGTTGCGACGCGGTGCGCAAGGCTTCTTCCGCCAAAACGTGCCTGCCTCGGCTGTGGTGCAATTTCTTGATGGATTTGCTGCTTCGCCCCGCACCCTGCAGGCCAACCCGCAGACGCTCGTCGACTACATCTCTCAGCAGAACAGCCGCGGTGAGTTGACTAGGTGGACCGTCGCGGTAACGACAGGCAATGCGTCGCGCACATTTACGCTCGACGGCCGAGAACTGCGCATGGTGAAGCGCAAGTTGGCTGGTCTACAGGAGACCATCTCTGCAGGCACCGACTACCAGGTGGGTGTGCTGGTGAGCCCGGTCCATGAAGCTATTGGCTTGCCAGCTGAGGCCTACCAGCAACGGGCGATCGGGCCGGGGGGCCCGGAAGTGGCGGGCGTTAAGGCCTCCTCGAGGGCGAGTGGCCATACGATTCGTAGCCGTAGAGATCCGGGCGAGGGTCTTCTTCTCGTCTATCCAGTGGACCCGGGCGACCAGGTCGACGAAGTTCGGCCCAAGGGACTTCCCCTCGTCGGCTATGCGCTGTCCCTACCGGTCTCCACCACTGCACGCCCGAAGCGCTACCGGGTCAACGACATCTATCTGCGGGAGCTGCAGAGGATGCTTTCCGGAGCGGGCGAGGACCCCGAGGAGGGCGAAGAGTGACGCGGGTGACCCCCCAAGAGGTGGCCGAGTCGTTCGCCGCCATCGAGCGAGCCCGTGCCGCGTCCCACGGCAGCTCACGGCGCCGACTGCTGCCCGACAATCCTCTCGACGTCTTCCTCGAAGTGCGGTTTCCCGGTCGGGAACGTGCCCTCGTGATCGCGAGCGGCGAGCGGCTGGAGAACCGGCAGCTCGTCATGGCCAATGGTCTCACCTGCTCATTTCGGGAGGGACACGTGGAAGTCGTGGCGCAGCCGACCACGGACACCCACATCTTCTGCACCCTGCTGGCAGACCTTGTCGATCACCTCGAGCGCACGTCCGTCGCGCCGGCGGCTGCAGTGGTGCGCAGGATTGCCTCCTGGCAGCGGGTGCTGGGCCGGGGGCTGGGAGGGATGCTGAAGCCTGAAGCCAGGATCGGTCTCTTCGGCGAATTGTTGGTCCTGCGGGACCTTGTGCTGCCTGCCTGTGGCGGGGACGCCGTGTCGAGATGGCTGGGGCCGGCGGGTGGCGTGCGGGATTTCGCATGGGGGGCTTGGGGCCTGGAGGTCAAGACAGGGTCCAAGGACCGCGGCAACAACCGCTTGCGGTGCCGCATTCATGGAGAGGAGCAGCTGGACGAGGGCTCACTCGATTTCCTGGCGCTCGTGCATCAGCAACTGCGCAGCGATCAGGCAGGGTCGAGTCTGTGCGATCTCGTCGACGAGCTGCGAGCCCACCCCAGCGTTGACGGGCAGGGGGCGGTACTGGAGAACTGCCTGGTCGAGGCCGGATGGTTTGACGTGCATCGCAGTCACTACGAGGGCGAGCGATGGCAGTTGGATGCACGCCGGTGCTACCGGGTCACTGCAGACTTCCCGCGGCTTGTGCCCAACTTGCTGCCCAAGGGCATAGCCAACTTGTCGTACGATCTGGACCTTGGTGCCTGCGGGCAGGCCTTGGTCGGGGAGGCTCAGGTTCTGGCTGTGCTGGGTGCCGGTGTGCGCCACCCTGGGGAGGGGGACGGTTGAGCGAGGACGAGCTCACGGAGTTCGCGGAGTATCTCTATGAGGACGCGCGAGCGCGCACGGATTCTCCCGTGGGCACGAGGTTTAACGGTGCTTTTGTCGATGTCTTCCGCGAATATCTTGTCGAGGACGGCGTCTTGGAGGACGTCGAGCCCTGCTATTGCCGTAAGCAGCTCGGCCGTAGCACGGCTGAGGTATACGGGTATGCGCTAAATGATGGCGGATCGGTCCTTGACATCGTCACGGCGGAGCATGGCTGGAAGGCACAGACGATTCATAAGGCTGATGTCCAGCGTGCCTTGCGCCGGGCTCAGGCCTTCGTAGAGAAGTGCCGGAAGGGCCTCCATCTTGAGATGGATGAGACCGACTCCGCCTATTCGATGGCGCAGAGCATTCATGATGCTTGGGAAGGCGTTAACCGCGTACGTATCTTCCTATTTACCGACGCTCGGCTCACCGTTGAGTCGATGCCTCCGGGTGAGATGGAAGGTTTGCGGTGCACCTACGAGTTGTGGGACATCGTCCGTCTGCACCGGTTGGCTTCGTCGGGGCGGCGTGAGGAAGAGACCGTTATCGAGCTTGCCGAACCTCTCCCATGCCTGAATGCGCCGGGCGACCCGGACTTCGACTGCCTCCTGACCGTCTTGCCGGGCCAACTCCTCGCTGAGCTCTACAAGGAGCACGGTGGTCGTCTGCTCCAGCGCAACGTCCGCGCGTATCTTCAAGCCCGTGGCAAGGTGAACAAAGGAATCAGCGAAACAGTGCGTCAGGAGCCGGGACGCTTCCTTGCATATAACAATGGCGTGTCCGCTACCGTGACCACGGCGGACACGACTGTGATGCCGGACGGCGGAGTGGTATTGACCCGGCTTGTCGACCTGCAGATCGTCAACGGTGGGCAGACCACCGCTTCCCTTCACCACATGATGCAGAAAGGCGTCGACCTTTCTCAGGTGAGGGTGCCTGCGAAAATCACCGTTGTTCGACAGGAGATGCTGGACGAGCTCGTCCCGAACATCTCCCGCTTCGCCAACTCTCAAAACGCGATCAAGGAAGCGGACCTCCAAGCCAACAGCCCGTACCACCGCAGGCTGCAGGCACTGTCACGGTCGATCTGGGCACCCGCCCCAGAGGGCAGCACGCGTCAGACTCGCTGGTACTACGAGCGTGTCCGCGGGCAGTACCAAGTGGACCTGAGCGCCTTGGAGAAGCAGGCTGACAAGACGAAGTTCACGCGTGAGTACCCGCTGACTAAGAAGTTCAGCAAGACCGATGTGGCCAAGTACGACCTCACCTACATGGGACGCCCACACGACGTGTGTTTGGGTGCGGAGAAGTGCTTTCGAGTTTGGACGACGGACGTCGTCGACGCTTTCGAGGGCTCTCCAGACGCAGGTCATTTCAAGCACGTGGTGGCCAAGCGCATTCTCTTTGAGTACACCCGCAAGACGATCCAGAAATTGAGACTGGGCGGCTACTTGGGACCGACCACTGCCTACGCAGTGGCGCTCCTGATAGACCGGTACGGCGACGAGGTTGATCTAGACACTGTCTGGCGCGCTCAGGCTCTCCCCCAGTGGATCGACGACCTTGTGCCTGAACTGGCGGTCGACGTCGTGCGGCCGCTGCTGGTCGCGGCCCCGGGCTCGGGAAACGTCACGGAGTGGTGCAAGAAGTCCCAGTGTTGGGAAGCCGTTCGCGCGGTGGACTGGGGTCCACGCACCTGACGGGCCGCCAGCAGGAGAGCCGAGTGGGGCGCCATTTCCGTTCCAGCACCGACGGAAGGCCCCAGGTCAGGAAGTCGGGAGACCTTGCCTGACTGGGTGGATGTATGGTCTCCTGGTGCTCGTTGTTGTCATTAAACGGAGGTTGGACAGTGGGGGGTCACTACGGTGTGCCTCTCGAGCGGAGTGACTATCTCAAGCTCGATCCGCACGAGAACAGCTGTACACCGGAGACCTTCACGAACTGGCTTGCGGAGCACGGCGACCACCGGCCGCTGGCCGTTGACCTTTTCTCCGGTGCTGGCGGCCTTAGTCTTGGCCTCAAGCAGGCTGGCTGGCAGGTAGCGGCGGCCGTCGATGCTGACGAACGCGCCCTAGAGACTCATGCTGCCAATTTCCCTGGTCTGAGCCTCCACTTGGACTTGGGTAACCCGGGGCACCGGGAGCGGCTGGTCGAGTTGTTGCGGCCGGCGGGTATCGACCTCGTTGCTGGTGGACCTCCGTGTCAGCCGTTCAGCAGAGCGGGACGTAGCAAGATTCGTAGCCTTGTGCAGAGGCATGGCAGGGATCCTCACGACCGGCGCAAGGAACTGTGGGTCGCGTACCTCGACATCGTACTGGCGCTCAAGCCACGGGCTGTCCTGATGGAGAACGTCCCAGATATGGGACTCGGGGACGACTTCTTTGTTACGCGCACGATCGAGGACAAACTGCAGCAAGAAGGCTACGTCACCCAGGTTCGTCTCGTCGACGCTTGGACATACGGAGTGCCGCAACACCGTAAACGTCTCATCCTCCTGGCGCGCAACGATTTCGATCGGATCGAGTGGCCGGATGCGGTGAAGAAGCGGACTTCACTACGAGATGCCATAGGCGATCTTCCGGCCATCGGTGCTGGAGAAATCGGTGGCCGTGCCCTCGCTTACATCGAGCCAGGTGGCCTGCCGACCTTCGCGCAACAGATGCGAGAGCAGGCACATCGGGGGATCGTGCATGACCACATGACACGGCATGTTCGCCCTGACGACCGGGAAATTTTCGAGGGTATGACCTCTCGTACCCTGTACCGGGACATCCCTGAACATCTGCGGCGTTACGGCACCGAACATTTCAAGGACAAGTACAAGAGGCTCGACTGGGACGACCTTAGTCGGACTATCACTGCGCATATCGCCAAGGACGGATACGGGTTCATCCACCCGGAGCAGCATCGGACTCTCTCAGTACGGGAGGCTGCGCGTATCCAGACCTTCCCCGACTGGTTCCGCTTCGCGGGAGTACGTAGTGATGCCTTCAGACAGATCGGTAATGCTGTGCCGCCGATGCTCGGGCAGGCTGCAGCAGAAGCCCTGCGCCCGCTGCCGGGGACTGCGTCGGATGCTCCGTTGAGAGCTCATTGGCTCGATGCGCGCGAGGATCTGACGGTGTGGGCGGAAAAGCAGCGTGCCGGTGAAGCTTGGTTCCATTTCCCAGGAAACGAGATGGGTCCCGTCCAAGCTGCAGTGGCGGCTGCCCTTTCTTCTTCGAAGCTGCCTGATGCAGCACTGGCCAACGCAATGAATCTAGTTGAGGGCGAGAAGACTCTCAGGCGGTCAACGTTCGCGAAACTCCTTGGCCTCGCTCTTACGGACAGACTTGTTATTTCTCTCGAGCGGCTGCGGCCACTAGTGGGTAAGTCCGTCGTCTGGCGGGAACCTCTAGAGGTACCCGAGAGAGTTGGCTTCAAGGGGGCCGAGACGTCCTTGTATCGACTCCTGCTGGGGGAAGATCTTCTCCTCGTTGGACAAGGGCAGCTCCGCGTAGCTGCTCGTGTCAACGGCAGCAAGGCCGACCGGTCCAACCGACTCAGTGATGGCCGTGTAGACCTGGCGAGGCTGATAGGAGCGGGTGAGGAGGCGCCCTTGCGAATGGCTGGCATACGGCGGATCGGCATGACCGTCTGTCGTGAGAGTGAGCCCTACTGCACTGACTGTCCTCTCCGACCTCATTGCGTCCAGAAGGCTAACACTTTCTAGGTTCAGGCCGGCGATCGACAGGTGTGCCGCTCGACTGCGAACAACGGACAGGGATTGCTGAGGTCTGCCAGTAACCGGCAGAACCCTAGATCCCCACCATTTGATAAGCGCGATCTATTGCTGCCTGGACAGTTTGCAGTTTTTGATGCCTGCCAGCGAGAAAAGTCTCAGCCACGCTGGTCATTTCTTGCGGGACGTCGGAAAAGGAAGCCAACGGCGGAAGTCGCGTCATAGAAAAATACAGGATCACCGCCCAATCTTCGACGGATAGGATGGAAGTCCCGCTGACGTCGGTTGACGTTAGAAGGTTATATGCGGCTTTGCTGTGTATACTGCTATTTGAATGTACACCCCCATAGTCGTCGTCTGTGTGTAGATAATCGTGCATGTTTACAGGATCGCTAGTACGGCTTGGGTCGCTAAGATCGCGAAGCGGCAATCCGGCCACTCCCAATCCGGAGCCAACTTCCCAAGACCAAGTTGATGGGTCGTACCTGTTATTCGCCTCATACCAGTTCCTGATAATGACGCCGAATATGTCTGCGAATGATTCGTTCAAGGCGCCGGACTGGTCACGGTAGATCAGCTCACTTGATGTCTCGATCACTCCGTGCGTCAATTCATGCGCAATTACATCTAGATGGCGCGCCATACTGACCATGACGCCGCTTGAATTGCGGGTCTGCCCGTACCACATGCGACCTTTCCACCAAACTGCATTCTTCCATTCCGGGCTATGGCCTCCATAAGTGCAGCCTACGTGAGACAGGATATTCATGCCTTTATCGTCAATCCCATCCCGGCCCAGCACGTCCTTATAGAACGTGTAGACCCGAAGGGCATTGCTGTGAGCTGTGACGGGCCCCTTAAAGCTGACACCTAGTGTCGGAGTCGAGGAGGAAACGGTGGTGTTGGGCAGCCCGCAGGAACTGATGTCTGCGCCGCGCATGTCAAACGTACGGATTTTGCGCGTCACGTCATCGAAGTAAAATGTGTCAGATTTGAACTGACCCCAAAAGACGCGATTGATTCCGTCTTCGTCATCGCCGTCGAGTCTGGTCGGAACAGTGGCAGTCGGCGCCATTCCGTAGTAGAACGCTATCTCCCCACCGTGGGCATCCACCAAATAGCCGGTCATCGCGGATTCTTCGCGAGGCGAAAGGTCGAGCCCGCGCCCTTGTTCGCGGGTGCTGCTTTGCGGCCTGACAGGCTGCCCCGGAATGTCCCTCAGATGCCAAACGAGATGCCAAACCTCGTCGGCGGACTGGAAGAGGGCCAGGCTCGCGCATGGGAGGGTTTCTGGATCAAGGTCAATGCCAATGGTCTGCGACACAATCGCAAGTGCTTCAGTGCTTTTCAGGGAAGGCACTAGAGAGATATCATTGACATCTCCAATGCGGCAATTAATTGACACGAGCTGGCGCTCTCCATCCAGTTCAACAAGAACATCTGCGCCGAAGACTGGAATTTCGCCATGCGTCTGGTGAAAACGGACGAGTTTAGTTGCGGTTCTCCTTTGGTCGCGCGTCGTTACATGAGTGAGGTCGGGTACTTGTCGAGGCTCGTCTTCACTCGCAATGGCTCGAAGGCCCGGATCCGTCTCGTCCTTGAGAATTTCCGCAAGATAAAATCTGGCGGCTGACTCGTCCGACGTGAATGCCGGCCTTTGGTGTTCGCCGTCGTATGCCACACCCAGCAACACGTCGGGGTCCAGATACTTTCCCCGGGCCCTGGGGTCTTCGGTGAAATGGTAATGGAAGCGTTCGAATCGGTGTGGGATCACGATTCTCTCCTTGCTGGAGTTCTCGCCATCACCCCCTCGTCCCTGTCCTCTCAGGGTGCGCTGTCCCCTGGCAGGTCGCAAGTTGCCCTGCTTCCTCACATTCTCAACGAACGAGGGCGGATGGAAATGGGCCCGTGGCATGCATCCATACCTTGATGACGAGGTCGGCGTAGCGACTTTGGCCGGGAGCTGCTTTGGCGCGAGTGATCATGGCCCCGTAAGCTTCCGGCGCGTCGGGCAGTCTGTGGACCTGCCTGCTAAAGCACGACGTTGGGGCCATGATCTTCGAGGCTCGCGCCAAAGTGGCTGGCTAAAGTCGTGGAGCCGACCGCCCCAGCCACAGCGGGGTTCTCCCCTCCTATGGCGGCGCTCGCCGTCCGGCCGGTGGCCTGGTGGGGGATCAGCGGGCCGTACGAACTCCCGCGCATCTGGCAGCTTCGGCCCGCATGCCACCGCCAGCACGATCCGGCCTCTTTGGGTAACACGAAGCGTCTTTGCCTTGCACCGTTGGGGATCACCGTTTGTCCCCGTGCCCGTGTTGGAATGTGGCCGCTGTGTGCGGCGACGGACGGGCGGCGACGTGCGGCCGGTGGCGGAGACATTGAGGCGGCGCGGCGGCGACCGGCCGGCGCCGCCGCGCTTGGTGCGGCCCTCGGTGGATCCGACCTACTGGTGTAGGCAACCGGGTGGAAAGGGGTGCTGCGTGGGCCCGGAAGCGGGGCGTTGAGGTCCGGCCCGCCGTTGTGTCTTCCCTCCTGAGGTCGGATCGTGGTGGCGGTGGCATGCGGGCCGTACGGGGCCGTTGTTGCGCTTGGGCGGAGTGTGTGGCGGCCGGGTTGGCGATGATCGATGAGCGCCGTTGGCCGCCGGACGCGCGAGCGCAGCGAGCCTTGAACCCGTAGAGAAAGTTGTTACTCAGCCATCACCTGGGACTAGACACTTCGGCTGGGCCTGATCGGTGCTCGTCGTGCTTTCGGGCGTCGTGTTCGCTGTGGTCTTGCGAGCCTGTTCGGCGGCTCGTTGAAGAGCTAGGGCCACCTGGTCCGCGCTGTCGGCAGACAGCAGGATCTCTTGCGTCCACAGGATCGACAGCCTGATGTCGCCGTTTAGCAGGTTGGTCGCGACGTCGACCTCGGTGCCGTTGCCCGTCACATCCTGCACGTTCAGATCAAGGTCGCTGCTGAATGCGCTCATGCTGTGCGCTCACGGTCGTTGGTCGTGATGCTCCATAGGGGTGCCGTGTACTGCTCGGGGCGGCTGCTGATGAGGAGTTGGCGTAGGTCCTCGCGCTGGGAGCCGTTGAGGTTGAGGGCTTCGGTGAGGTGGCGGAATGTTGTGTGGGTGACTCCGCGGCGCCGGGCCTCGCCCTCAAACTGGTCGAGTTGGGCCAAGACGGTCTGTGGGACCAGGTCCGTGGGCGGCTGGTCCTTGAGCCATGCGGCCTTGTTGCGCTCGTAGTCGATTTCCGAGTAGCCGCAGACTTCCCGGCTGTGGGCCTCGACCTCGTCCAGCGTCTCGGTCGCCAGGATGGTGCGGGCCAACTGATTGCGGGTGACGGCGTCGTCCAGGTCGACCACGTGGACGGTGGGGCCTTCGTCCGTGAGCGCCACGGGCAGTCCGGCGTCTCGGACTTCGCAGGTGCCGCGTACGCCTCGGGCTGTGGCTGCCAGCATTCCGGTGGCCTCGGATGGGTGCCACTCCAGCACCGAGCTGACCGGCTCGACATCCTTCGGCGTGAAGGCGTGGACAAGGGCACCAAGCATGCCGCGGAGGTCATCGAGTGGCAGTTCGCCGTCCAGGCCGGGGCCTGCGACCAGCAGCCGGATGGGCGCGTTCACCTGACAGCACGCGGCAAGCGTGAGGGCATCGGCCAGTGGGCTCTTCAGCGTCGGCTCATCGCCCCGCGCGAGGATGTCGCCCCCCACGTCGAGCAGATCGATCGACTCCGGTGACAAGTGGGCGATGAGCTCTTCGAGTTGGCGCGTGATGCCCTCGGCGCCGTGGTGCGGGTCGATCAGCGCGAACGTGTGCGGGAGCTCTGCCGCGAGGCGGGGGAGTGTGGAGCCTGCTGGAGCGATCGGGCGGGCGTCCGCCGGCACTGTCCAGACTGATGGGGTGAGCTGTTCGAGGCCGGTGAAGTTGTCCGGTCCTCGGGGGCCCGGTACCGGGTCGATGAGGAGGCGGTCCCACGCGTACGTGAGGATCACTGCCTGGTCCTCGTCGCCGTAGAGGGCGGCGTGAAGCATTGCGGCGGCGACAGCGTCGCCCCCTCCTCCTGCTGCGACGATCAACCGCTTCATGCGGTCAGCGTACGGGGTCGAGGGTTGACCACTCACTCTATAGTGGCTAGAGGCCATAGCCACTTGGACGAGGAGGGTGAAATGCCTCAGATCGAGGAGGCTCAGCCGAAGTATCTCCAGATCGCGCACTTCATCCGCGATCAGATCCTTCGGGGAGACCTTAGGCCAGGGGACGAGGTGCCCTCGGAGCGGCAGTTGGCGGCGGACTGGAAGGTGTCCCGGCCTACGGCTGCACGATCGCTGGAAGCGCTGAGTCATCAGGGGCTCGTCGAGAAGCGCCAGGGATCGGGCACGTACGTGCGCAGCCTGGCGGTCAACCGGCGGGCGCGTGAGCTGTACGGCCGGGCCCGGCAGACCGGGAAGATCTACACGCCCGGTGAGTACGCGGTGATCACGTCGGCTGGTTGGCTGGATGCGCCGGATCATGTTGCCGAAGCCTTGGGGCTGGTCAAGGATCGTCGGGCCGTGCACCGGCGGAGGGTGACCAGCAACCAGGACGGGCCCATCACGCTGTCTACCTCGTGGTTCGCTCCGGACGTTGCCCAGCGTGCGCCCAAGCTCCTGGACCCTGAGCGGATTCAGGAGGGGACGCTGATGTACGTCGAGAACATGACGGGGCGCCAGGGCAGCTATGCCGAGGACCGTATGTGCGCCCGGAGCGGCACCGACGAGGAGGTCTCGGACCTGCAACTCGACGCTGGATCAGCTGTTCTGATCGTTCATCATGTCGTCTTCGACCTCCAGGACCGGCCGTTGGAGTTCGCCGAAGCCACCTATCCCCCGCATCGCTGGGCCTTCGAACAGGGCTACCCGCTCGCCTGATGGAGCGTCAGTTATGCCGAACCACTTGCACTCTCCAAGTGGCTAATGCCACTATCCACAAAGTGGCTAAGGCCACTTGTATTGGAAGGGGGCACGGCGTGATGAGTCAGCGGCCGGACAAGGGTGCGCGGTTAGCTTGCCGGGGATGCCGGGGGCGCGGTTGGAAACGCGTCGGCTCCCGTACCGCTCTGGCGCTCTCCACGGTCAACGACCGCGTTCGTGCCACATCGAAACGGCGCTGCCTCGACTGTGATGGCAGCGGCAAGGAGTGAGCGCGGATGGATGACACCACCGATGGCCGCGACGGTTTCGGTACCGCACGACTCGGGGCGATGATCCTGCACCCGGCGCCGGAGTCCGTACCGCGGGCCCGGAGCTGGTTCCGGAAGTTCGTCGCCGCGTACAACCCGGCCTGCTCGATCGAAGACTGCACGCTGATGGTCTCGGAGCTGGTCACCAACGCCATTCTCTACGGACGGGCGGATGAACCCTGGTTGGTGCGCATTGAGTGGTACCGCGTGGAGACGTCGCTTCGGATCGAGGTGCACAATCCAGGGTTCCCGGCGAACGTGCGACTGCGGCGCCCAGAGGCCAACGACGCACACGGACGCGGCCTGTTCCTGGTCGACGCCATCGCCGACTCATGGCACTCCGGACCCAGCCGATTCGGCGGGACCGTGGTCTCCGCCGTGGTGGCTGACGCCTGGCCGACGAACGAAGGATTCGGCCCCCTCCTACTGTGAGTGTGCAAGTGTCGCTAGTCTGGTTGACCAGTTGACTGGTCCAATCCCGACGGGCGGCGTTCATGGCGTATGAAGTGGAGCCACCGAAGTACGTGCGCCTCGCGCAGACCCTTCAAGGTCGCATCGAGGACGGCACCTACCCGCCCGGCACACGGGTGCCAAGTGAAAACCAACTGGTGCAAGCCTTCGCGATGTCCCGCCCAACCGTCGTGCGAGCGCTGGAGCTGCTGAAGCGTGACGGCTGGCTGGAGTCCCGACAGGGATACGGCACGATCGTGCGGGGTCGCCCCGAGCTTGTCGAGCAGCGGGACCGCCGCGGCCGTGAGGCGCTGGAGCGCGACGAGTCACAAGCGCCGGGCCGACTGGTTGAGGTCAACCGCGTGCCCGTTCCGGCTCGGATCGCCTCGGCGCTCGGACTGCCCAAGCGGGCGCAGGTTCTCATGCGCCGGTTCCTGGTCGAGGAGGACGGCGAAGCGGTCGAGTTGGTCTCGTCGTACTTCCCCGCCGGCCTGGTCGAGGGAACCGAGCTGGAGACTTCTGAAGCACTGAGCGGCAGCGTCCGCGAGCATCTTGAGACGCGGAAGAAAGTGCGCCTCGACCACGTGACGGAACGGGTCTCCGCGAGACTGCCCGACAGTGGCGAGACTGAACTTCTGGAGCTCCCTGAGGGTGTTCCCGTCCTCAGTGTGCTGGTCATCGCCTGCGACACCTCGGGGCAGGCCTTGCAGGTCGTCGAGGTGCTGCTGCCTGCCGACCGGCAAGAGCTGGAAGACACCTACCGACTGAACTAAGCCCCCTTCGGGGCGAGTTCCCCTCGATGCTCACTTGACAAGTCAACCTGGCATCCCTAACTTCGAACTTGCCAAGTCAACTTGTCATGTGGCGGGTTGATCCACTCAGAAGGAGAATCTCTGTGCGTGTGATCCGTATTGACGCCTCGTCCGCAACGATCCTGCTCACCGAAGCGCCGTCGCCGAAGGTGCGCGACCGGCAGACCGGTGAGATCGCAAAGGACACCGTGAGCGGCGAGGCACTGATGACCGTCGGCGTCGTCTTCATCGACGAGGGGGAGTCGTCGCTGGTCCAGGTCACCATCCCTGAGAGCGGTGTGACGGACGGGCTGTCGGTCGGTGCTCCGGTCTCCCTGCCGGGCCTGATCGCCCGGCCGTGGGAGAGCGTGTTCAACGGCCAGCAGCGGCACGGCATCGCCTACCGGGCCACTGCCATCACTTCGGGTGCCTTCCCGGTCGCCCAGGCGGGCTGATCGACGTGACCGACCTGGTGACGTTGGCCGAGCTGGGCGGGCCGCTCGCTGCGATAGGCGGCGCGGCCTACGCCCGGCACGCCCACCCGGCGGCGTACTGGTCCACGGTCGGGCTGCCGGTCTCGGTGGTCCGGCTGATGGCCTCGTACTCCTCGACCATGGACGCGTGCGGCCTGACGGTCGCGCCGTCCCGGCTGCGGGTACTGGCTGTCAAGGCCACGACTCGCCGTGAGGTCC
This sequence comes from Streptomyces aurantiacus, assembly GCF_027107535.1. NCBI lineage: Bacteria > Bacillati > Actinomycetota > Actinomycetes > Kitasatosporales > Streptomycetaceae > Streptomyces > Streptomyces sp. Qhu-G9. The sequence continues at coordinate 218,608 of NZ_CP114283.1, forward strand.
GGCCCGTGCCTCCGCGTCGGGGCATGATCCGGCCCACCACGACCGGTCTGCGGCTTCGGCTGCGGTTGGCTCCGGGCCAGGAACCTGCGGACGTGGCTGCCTCGGCTGAACGGCTTCGGCATGCCTGGGGCGTTCACGCCGTGTACGTGCGGGACGTGAAGCCCGGGGTCGTGGAACTGCGGCTCGTCGGCTTCGACGTACTGCGCAAGGTGCGGATGCCTCGCCGGATCGACGGCGGGTTGCTACGGGTGCCGGTGGCGTTGCGGCAGGACGCGACCGCGTTCGTACGGGACTACCGGGCCGTACCTCATGAACTGGTCCTCGGCGCCACGCTGTCGGGCAAGTCCATGTTCCTGCGCAACCTCCTGACCGGGCTGGCGGCTCAGCCGGTGGTCCTGGTCGGCATCGACTGTAAGCGCGGTGTTGAGCTGGCGCCGTTCGCCGCCCGGCTCTCCGCGCTGGCGACCGACCCGGAGCAATCGGCCGAGCTGCTGCCCGTGCTCGTGAAGGAAATGGAGGACCGCTACGACCTGATCAAGGCCCGGCAGGGCATCGCCCCTGGGACCCCGGACGAGTCGATTACGTCGGACATCTGGGGTCTGCCCGAGGGCGAACGCCCGGCTCCCATCGTGCTGTTCATCGACGAGGTGGCCGAACTCTTCCTCATCGCCACGCGGAAGGAGGAGGAACGGCGGGACGAGATGGTCACTCAGCTGATCCGGCTCGCTCAGCTCGGTCGCGCCGCCGGTATCTACCTGGAGGTCTGCGGACAGCGGTTCGGCGCCGAGCTTGGCAAGGGAGCGACCATGCTCCGTGCTCAGCTCTCCGGCCGGGTCTGCCACCGCGTCAACGACGAAGCCTCCGCCAAGATGGCGCTCGGCGACATCGCCCCGGAAGCTGTCGGCGCTGCCTGCGCCATCGCTGCCGAGTTGCCCGGTCTGGCCGTCGTCGGCGACACCTCTGGCGGCTGGTCTCGCATCCGCACTCCGTACATGACCCTCGCCGACGCTGCGGCCACCTGTCGTGAGACGGCGCATCTCGCCCCCGACGTACCAGCGCTCGTGCCCTTCCGGCCGTACGTCCCGCCGGTCCCCGTGACGGTCGCCGAACCGGTGGCCACACCGCGCCCGGTCACCGACTAGGTGCATCCCACCCAACCGCCGGCGCGGCCATCCCGCGCCAACTCCCTACCCCTCCATGCCCGAAACGGACTCGGAAGGAGTCGCCCGTGCGTGCCTTGCCCGTCCGCCTCGACGCCGTACTCATCCAAGCGCTCATCGCCGCGGCGCTGTCCTTCGCCCACCTTCACGATCTGGCCTCGGCTGCCGGACAGGGCGGGTGGAAGGCGTGGGCCTATCCGGTCTCCGTCGACCTGCTGATGGTGGCGGCCTGGCATCGACTGCGCTCCGGCGAGGCGAAAGCGGCGGGGTGGTGCTGGTTCCTGGTTGCGCTCACCGCCTCGCTGGGCGCAAACGTCGCCACCGCCGGGCTGCTCGACCTGGACGACGTACCGGCCTGGCTCCGCATCCTCGTCGCCGGATGGCCCGCCGTCGCCTTCCTCGGCGGAACCCTGCTCGCCCACGGCGCCCCGTCGCCGACAGAGGGTCCGGCGGCGAAGGAACCAGAGTCCGCCCCGACCGCCACGGCACCCGAACTCCCCGCGGCGGCAACGGATCCCGCCCAACCCTCCACACCTCCGGTCCCGCCCGCGCTCGTCGCCCTGGCGCACAAGGTCGCCGACGAACACCGCGCCCGGACCGGAACCGCCATCGACACCCCGACGCTTCGCGCCCGCCTCGGCGTACCTGCACCGCTCGCCGAAGCCATCGCCGCTCAACTCACCTGACTCCGGAGGACTTTCACCTTGCGCCCGACCACGCTCCGCGCGCTCAAGCGCGCTGCCGAGCTGACCCGACAGAACCGCCTCACCGAAGCCGTGCTGATCGCCGAGCCCGTGATCCTCGCCGCCGACAGCTACGAGGGTGACGAGATCTTGCGCTGGCTGGCCGATCACGTCACCGATTTCACCGGCGAGACCCACGACGACCACAACGGCCACGACAACCCGAAGGAGTCCCCCTGATGACCGCCAACCGCCGCTTCCGCAACGTCGTCCGCATCGGCCCCGTCCAGGTTGCCACGTGCTACGACGGCCGGGGCCACGAGAAGCACACCGCCGCCTGCACGGCTCCGCGCTGTGGCTTCTCCACGGACTACGACAGCCGCGCCGCCGCCGAGCTGGCCGCCCGCACCCACCGCTGCCCCGCCTGACCGCCGAGGAGCTCCCGTGACCGTCTCACTGCCGCTCGTCTTCGTCCTGGGCGTCATCGCCTGGGCCGCGATCAAGTTCCTCGGCGTCCGCCTCTGGGTCGCCGCCGTGATCGCGCTGTTCGGCTTCTGGCTCTCCCACACGATCCTCGCCCCCGCCATCGAGTCCGGCACCCGCTCCGGGGTCGACGTCGTCAACGGCACCCACGACTGAGAGGAGTCCCGCCATGTTCCGCCCCAAGCTGCCCGACGCCCCGCCCCTGCCGACAACCGTCACCACTCACCAGCACCTTCAGGCTCCGGCCGCTCCATTTGCCGGCCGCCAGGTCGCCCCATACGTGGGCGTCGGAGCCGGCGCGGTCGCCGCCGTGGTCGTCGTCGGCGTCGTCCTCACCGCGCTCCTGGCGGCCGTCGCCATCACGGCCATCTCCGTCGCCATCTCCGCCGTGGTCCTGCGCTCGCTCGTCAACGGCGCCAACACGCGCTGACCGGCCGCCGGGGCGGCAACAACGCCGCCAAGCATCCCGCCGCCCCGGGGCCGCTCCTCCCAACCGCAGAAACAGCCGAAAGGAACCCCCATCATCACCCGGCAGACTCCGCCCCCGCTGGCGGAACTCTCCATGCTGGCCTCCCTCGGCACTCTGCCCGAGCTGGCCCGCCAACTGTCCGGCCTGGGCGGCTGCACCCGCCCCGTACGCCTCGACGGCCACCGCACCGAATACGAGATCAACAAGACAACCGGCGAGATCGGCCGCACCCTGCATCACCTGGACTCAGCGACCCTCCCGGCCGGTCATCTCCTCGTCCGCTGCAACAACCGTCGCGCAACCCGCTGTGCGGCCTGCGCGGAGACGTACCGCCGCGACACCTACCACCTGATCACCGCCGGACTCCGCGGCGGCAAAGGCACCCCCGAACAAGTCGGCACCCATCCGCGGGTGTTCGCGACCTTCACCGCTCCGGGCTTTGGGCCGGTACACAACCGCCCGTCCAGTGCTCGTGCCTGCCGTTGTGGCGCCCGGCACGACCAGGAGGACGCTGCTCTGGGCACACCCCTCGACTCCGATAGGTACGACTACGAAGCGTCCGTCCTCTGGAACGCCCATGCCGGGGCTCTGTGGCGCCGGTTTTCCATCTACCTGCGCCGTGAGGTCGCCAAGCGTGCCGGACTCACCCAACGCGCCTTCCGTGAGCACGCGCGCATCTCGTTCGCCAAGGTCGCCGAGTACCAGAAGCGCGGTGCCGTCCACTTCCACGCGGTTATCCGCCTCGACGGCCCCGAGGGCGGCGACACTGCACCGCCTGCCTGGGCCACCGCCGAGTTGCTCACCGACGCCATCGGAGCCGCCGCCCGCGCGGCACAAGTCGACGGCCCGGTCCTCGACGGCCGTGCCCACACCTTCACCTTCGGTCGTCAGCTCGACGTCCGACCGATCCGAACCGCCGACTTCGACGGCGGCCAGGAGCTGACCGAACGGGCCGTAGCCGCGTACATCGCCAAGTACGCCACCAAGGGTGCCGAGACAGCGACCGGAACCCTCGACCGACCGATCCGCTTCCTCGCCGAGCTGGCCCAAGCCAAGCTCACCGACCATGCCCGACGCATGATCCGCACCGCCTGGACCCTCGGCGCACGCCCCGAGCTGGCAGACCTCCGCCTCCGGGCCTGGGCTCACATGCTCGGCTTCCGCGGCCACTTCTCCACGAAGTCCCGCCGCTACTCGACCACCCTCGGTGCCCTCCGCACCGCCCGCGCCGACTGGCGTCGCGAGCAAGCCAACCCGGCACCGCAGAACACCGAGGAAACGACGCTCGTCCTCGCCCACTGGGTCTTCGCGGGAACCGGCCTCAGTGCCGGTGAGACCTGGCTCGCCGCATCCCTCGAACCCGCTCCCGGAACGGAAGGAGAACCGACCCAATGACCGAGCGCTACCTGTCCGTCGACCAGGTCGCCGAGCTGCTCGGTACGACCGTCCGCTTCCCTCGGCGCCTGATCGAGGAACGGCGCATCCGCTACGTGAAGGTTGGCCGGCACGTCCGTATCCCGGAGAGCGCGGTCGAGGAGTTCATCGCATCCCGCATGGTGCATCCGCTGAGGCGCCCCCGTGCCCGCTACAGGAGGGCTGCCTGATGGCCAACAGCAGAGGCCGACGAAGGCGGTTCGGGGCCATCAGGAAGCTGCCTTCCGGCCGTTACCAGGCGCGCTACCCGGGTCCTGACGGCGTGATGCGACCGGCCCCGGTCACCTTCGAAACGACGGCGGACGCTGACGACTGGCTTGCTGAAAAGCAGACGGAGATCCGGCGTGGTCAATGGCGGGACCCCGAAGCAGGCGCGGTGGGCTTCCGCGTCTACGCAGGGAAGTGGGTCGAGGAGCGGGAACTCGCGCCTCTCACTCAGGACCTCTACCGGTATCTCCTCGACAAGTACCTGTTGGGCAGCTTTGCCGAGTCCGACTTGGACGAGATCACCGCGCCACACGTCCGTGAGTGACGGACAGCCCAGCTGCGGGCCAACGGCGGCAAGACGATGACCGCCAAGGCGTACCGGCTACTCAAGGCCATCATGGAAACCGCCGTTGATGACGAACTGATCCAGCGCAACCCGTGCCGGATCAAGGGCGCTGGCAAGGAGAGGGCTGCTGAGCGGCGCATCGCCACCGTTGTCCAGGTCGACTCGCTCGCCGAAGCCATCGGCATGCGATGGCGGCTCATGGTCTACCTCGGCGCGTACGGTCCGATGCGGCCCGAGGAACTGGCTGGCCTCCGTCGTCGGGACGTCGACCTCGACCCCCTGCGGATCCGCGTTCGCCTCGCTGAGCCGGAGCGGATGAACGGACGACGCGTCCAGGGCGACACCAAGTCTGAGGCCGGAACCCGGACTGTGATCCTTCCCGCGTTCCTCCGCCGGGAGCTCCGGTGGCACCTGGAGTCGTACGCCCAGCCGGGTCCCGATGGGCTGCTCTTCGTCGGCGAGAAGGGTGCCCCCTTTCGCCGCAGCTCCTTCGGCCGAAAGTGGAGGAAGGCACGTGAGATCGTCGGCATGCCGGAGGGCTTCCGGTTCTACGATCTCCGGCACACCGGACACACGCTGTCCACGCGCTCGGGTGCCACGCTCAAGGACACGATGGTCCGGGCCGGGCAGTCCTCGGAGAAGGCCGCGCTGATCTATCAGCACTCCGACGACGAGCGACAGCAGGAAGTTGCTGCCGGACTCGACGCGACCGTCCGCAAGGCACGCCAGGAAGTGCAGCAAGCTGCGGCCGTGCCAGATGAAGACGCCCATGATCCAGACGATCAGCGTTCTGGCATGAATCTGGCACGCGGCGAGTGATCACAGCGGACAGCAAAAAGGCCCGGGTCGATGACCTGGGCCTTTGTCATGGAGCGGGTGACGAGAATCGAACTCGCACTCTCAGCTTGGGAAGCTGATGTTCTACCACTAAACTACACCCGCGTGAGACGCCGGAGATGTGCTGTTCGTACCGGTGTCGGAAACGCGAATTCACCATACCTCATGCCAGGCCCCCGGCGCTGAAGCCCGTGGGGCCTGTGGTCGTTTCGGGGGGTGGACCGGGCTGTGGGTGGCGGGAGTTGGGGCGTACGGTGGAGGAGCTGGAGAGGGGTCTGGCGGGATCGGAGCGCCGCTGGAAGGCCGTCCCTTTCATCCCGTAATGTGGCTTCCTCGTCAGTCAGACGCGGCTCTTGGGGAAGGGACTCTGAGGACTTGATGGAACGCAACACCGTCGTTCGTTGTGCCGAAGGGCACGTGTTCAGCACCGCATCGCTTCCGATGCAGCAGGCCGAGCGGCTCGGTCCGGGACGGCTCGTCCGTTGCCCCCGTTGCGCACGGCTTCGCAACGTCGTACCGGTGGAGTTGTTCGAGAAGCGCTAGCCGTCAGGTGCCGGGCAGCCGGCACCTGACATCCGGTACGCACGTGTGGAGCACCGGCAGGAACGCGCTGCCCGGCACCACCTCGCACCAACAGCAGTCACGCGGTACCGACCACCTTCACACCCTGCGGGCCCGCCACGATCACCGGATTGTGGCGGGCCCGCGCGCTCTGCGTATCCTCGGGGCGTGCTTCTCTCTGACAAGGACATCCGGGCCGAGATCGACGCCGGGCGTGTACGGATCGATCCCTACGACGAATCCATGGTGCAGCCCTCGAGCATCGACGTGCGGCTCGACCGCTACTTCCGGGTGTTCGAGAACCACCGTTACCCGCACATCGATCCGTCCGTCGAGCAGGCGGATCTCACGCGGCTCGTCGAGCCCGAGGGTGACGAGCCGTTCATCCTGCACCCCGGGGAGTTCGTCCTCGCCAGTACGTACGAGGTCATCAGCCTGCCCGACGACCTGGCGTCCCGGCTCGAGGGCAAGAGCTCGCTCGGGCGGCTCGGGCTCGTCACCCACTCCACCGCCGGGTTCATCGACCCCGGGTTCTCCGGGCACGTGACCCTTGAGCTGTCCAACCTCGCGACCCTCCCGATCAAGCTCTGGCCGGGCATGAAGATCGGGCAGCTGTGCATGTTCCAGCTCAGCTCGTCGGCCGAGTTCCCGTACGGCAGCGACCGGTACGGGTCCCGGTACCAGGGACAGCGCGGGCCGACGGCCTCGCGGTCCTTCCTCAATTTCCACCGGACCCAGGTGTGAGCGGCGCGGACGTGAGCGGCGGCGACATGAGTGACGTACGCGAGAACCTCACCTACGAGCGGTTCGGCACCGCCGTCCGCGAGCTCGCCCAGACCATCGCCGACGACGGGTACGAGCCCGACATCGTGCTCAGCATCGCCCGCGGGGGTGTCTTCGTCGCGGGCGGGCTCGCCTACGCCCTCGACTGCAAGAACATCCACCTCGTGAACGTCGAGTTCTACACGGGGGTCGGGACCACGCTCGACATGCCGGTCATGCTGGCGCCCGTACCCGACACCATCGACTTCTCCGACAAGAAGGTGCTGATCACGGACGACGTGGCCGACACCGGCAAGACGCTCAAGCTGGTGCACGACTTCTGTGTCGGTGCCGTCGCCGAGGTCCGCAGCGCCGTGATCTACGAGAAGTCGCAGTCGCTGGTGAAGTGCGAGTACGTGTGGAAGCGCACCGACGAGTGGATCAACTTCCCGTGGAGTGTCGAACCGCCCGTCGTGAAGCGGGTCGGGCAGGTGCTCGACGCCTGAGCGGTCGGCCAGGCGTTCCGCTGGAGGGTTGGTGCTTCGGCTGCGGGGCGGTTGTGGCTGGGTGCGCAGTTCCCCGCGCCCCTTTGGGGCGCCGGTGCCTCGGCGCGGCGGTCGGGCCGTCACCGGCCGACCGCCGCGCCGGCCCTTCAGGAGGCCGTTCGTTCCACCGGGAGCCACAGCTCCGCGTCGGCCGTCGCGGCGTCCGGGGAGAGGCGGGTGCGCAGGATCTCGGGGCCCGGCCTGCTCTGGTAGGGGTTGGACGGGAACCACTGCGTGAACACGTCCCGCCACATGTGCTGCAGTGCCAGGGGGAACGGGCCGGAGCTCTCGAAGACGGCCCACGCCCCCGCCGGAACGACGAGCGCGTCCAGGTCCTCCGGGGCGGCGGCCCGGGTCACCACGCCGTGGTAGTAGTCGAGTTCGGTTCCCTCCGCCCGGCTCGGGTCGAGGTTGTCGCTCACCCCCAGGATTCCCGCCGGCTCCTGGTCGGAGAGCGAGCTGATCCGCGCGAGCGTGTCCTGGCCGAGGCCGCGGATGAACTCCACGATCGCCGGGTTCATCCCCTCGTGGACGAGAGGGACACGGACCTTCCTGCCCACCACCTGGAACTGTTCCTTCTCCACGATCCGGTATCGCATGCTGCTGTTCCCTTCGACGACGAGTCGGAAGGAGAGCCGGGGCTGCGAGCTCAGTGAGGCTCCGGTCCGCCGGGCCTCGCCGGGGCCCACACCGTGCACGGTGCGGAACGCCCGCGCGAACGCCTCGCCCGAGCCGTAGCCGTACCGCACCGCGATCTCCAGCAGCGTCCGCTCGCCGGCGAGCACCTCCGCGCCCGCCACGGTGAGCCGTCTGCGCCGGATGTACTCCGACAGCGGGAGCCCCGCCAGGGCGGAGAACAGCCGGCGGAAGTGGTACTCCGACGTCATCGCGATCCGTGCCAGCTCGGTGACCTCGATCCGCTGGTCGAGGCGCGACTCGATGTGCTCCAGGGCCTCGTTCAGTCGCTCCAGCAACTCGGTCTCCTTCCTTTGCGTCCTCCACGTTAGGAAGGTCGTACTGTGCCGGACCCGACATCTCCTGCCCGGTCCTGTCGGGTCGGAGACGGGCCGGGTCGGACCGGGCCGGGCCGGGCCAGGACCTCGTACCGGATTAAAGAAACGCTTGCGTTTCGTTCCGGGCCCTCGTAGCGTACCTGTACGAAACCGTTTCGTATCGATGGTCGAGGGGAGTCCGGTCGATGAGCGTCTCCCCGGTGGTCCTGGCCGTCGTCCTCTCCCTCGTCTCCGCGGTCTGCTACGCCTCGGCCGCCGTGGTCCAGGAGCGGACCGCCGCGGACACCGCGAGCCTGCGGGGCACGCTGGTCCGCGGTTCCTGGTGGGGGTCCGTCGCTCTCAACGGCACCGGCGCGCTGCTGCACGTGGTCGCTCTGCGGTACGGGCCGCTGACCCTCGTGCAGCCGCTCGGCGCGCTGAGCCTCGTGGTGGCGGTGCCCCTGGGCTCGCTGGTCACCCGCCGCCGGACCTCGGGCACCCAGTGGCGCGGAACGGCGTTCACCCTCGTCGGACTGACCGCGCTGCTGACCGCCACCGCGTCGGGCGGCGCTCCGGCCGACACGCTGGGGACCGGCGAGGTCCTGGTGGTGGCGTTCGCCGCAGCGGCCGCCGTCGCGGTGCTCGTCCGTTCCGCCTCGGGCCGCTCCGCCGCCCCGGGCGGGGGCCTCGCTCTCGCGGCGGCCTCCGGCATCGCCTCCGGGGCCGGTTCCACGCTGGCGCAGAAGCTCGCCCTCGGGCCCGAACCGACCTGGAGCGCGGCCGTGACGGCGGCCCTGACCGTGGCGTTCGCCGTGGCCGGAGTGCTGCTCTCCCAGAAGGCGTACCGCAGCGGTCTCGGCGGGCCCCTCGCCCTGCTCACCCTCGTCAACCCCGTCGCCGCGTCCGCCATCGGCGTGACCCTGCTCGGGGAGGGCGTCCAGTACGGGGGTACAGGTGTACTGCTGGCCCTCGCCGGTGCCGCGGCGGCCGTCCACGGAGTGGTCCTGCTCAGCCGGCCCCGGTCCCACGACGACCGCAGTCCCGCCCCGCTGCACCAGGGCCGCGCTCTCGCCGTTCCCGGCCGTGGCCCCGGCGCCGGCTTCGGCCCGGGCCCCGGCGGGTCCGTCGCCCGGTCCCGCGTACCGCACGGGGTGTCGGCGGCGGCGAAGGCGGGCGTCGTGCCGGGGCTGCGGCCCGCCGCCCGATTCAGCCCCGCGCCGTCCGCCTCCGGGCGGGGCCGCGCGGTCACGACCGACCTTCCCGGCATGAGCCGGGTCCTGTGAGACGGAGTACACGACCATGACCATGACCACTCTTCGGATTCCCGTCCGGGCGACCGTGCGCGCGGCGGGGCTGGTGGACGTGCCCGCCGTGGTGCGGCTGATCACCCAGCCCCGGGCCCAGAGCCCGTTCCCCGCCCCGGTCGCGGACGGTCCCGCGATGGACTGGGAACAGGCTCAGCGCGCCATGCGGCTGATGCTGGCCCACCACGCCCTGGAGGAGGGTGAGGTGTGGGTGGCCGAGCGGGACGACGGCATGCTCCTGGCGGCCGGCATCTGGCTGCCGCCCGGATCCGGTACCGAGCTGCCCGGCCCGCACCTCAGGAGCCTGCTCTCCCGTGAGCTCGACACCTGCCTGCCGGACCACGCCGTCCTGCCGTCGGTGCTGAAGGAGGCCGGGCCCGACGAGCCGCACTGGACGCTGCTCACCGTGTGCGCGCCGGACGACACGGAAGCCTGGGACCGCGCGGTGGTCGCCGACCTGCTGGCCCCGGGACTGCGGACCGTCGACGACCAGGGCGCCGCGGCCGTCGCGATCACGCTGTCCGCCCGCCACGGGGACCAGTTGCGGCCCCTCGGGTTCCGCCGGCCGCGCGAGGTCAGCGTCGCGCCGGGGGCGAGCGTATGGCTGACGACCCGTCACGCCCCCGGCCGAACGGCCGGCTGCCCCAACCCGGTGACCCAGATCCGGTGACCCAGATCCGGTGACCCGGTCCGGTGGGCGGGCGGTCGGGGGCCCTACAGGCAGACCACCGGGATTCGCTGGACCTCGTTGTTGCCGAAGCCGCCGCGGTTCCACGGCTGGGTGAGGGGCTGGGCCGAGCCCCCGGCGTCCGTGGCGCGGGCCGTCAGGACGTGGTGGCCGGGGGCCGCCGTCCAGGGCGCGTGCCAGTGACGCCAGGCCCACGGACCCCCGTCCGGCGGGGCGAGTTCGGCGGCCTCCCACGAGACACCGTCGTCCGTGCTGACCTCGACCTTCGTGACCGGCGCGCGGCCCGACCAGGCCCGGCCCTCCAGACGGACGGGGCCGGGGCGTACGACTCGGGTGCGGGACATGAAGTCCGGGAAGCCGGGCGGGATCATCAGCGCGCGCGGGGCGATGCGGGTGACCGGGTCGCCGGGTTCGTCGGGGGACTGGCGGAAGCGGTACGCCACCGCCTGCTGGAAGCCGGTGAAGGGGGTGTCGGTGAGCGCGATGTCGTGCAGCCACTTCACATGGGCCATGCCGTACCAGCCGGGGACCACCAGACGCAGCGGGTGGCCGTGCTGCGGTGGCAGCGGGGCGCCGTTCATCTCGTACGCCACCAGGACCTCCGGGTCGGCGGCGGTCGCGTCCGCGAGGGGCAGGCTGCGCCGGTAGTCCTGCTCGACGCCCCGTTCCACGCCGTGGTCGGCTCCCGTGAAGACCGCCTCGACGGCGTCCGGCTCCACTCCGGCCTCGGCGAGCAGCACCCGCAGGGGTACGCCGGTCCAGTCCGCCGTGCCGACCGCCTCGACCAGCCAGGGCTGGCTGACGGGGCGGGGGGTGAGCCGGGCCCGGCCGTTGCCCGCGCACTCCATCGTCACGCGGTGGGTGACCTGCGGGAGGGCGCGCAGAGCGGCCAGGTCCAGGGTCAGGGGCGTACGGACGCGGCCGTGCACCGCGAGGGTCCAGGTGCCGGCGTCGGTGGCCGGGATGTCGTAGTGGACGAGGACGTAGTGCAGGCCGGGCGGGGTCACGTCGTAGCGCAGGGCCTCCAGGGGCAGGCCGTGGTTGCGGGCCGCCAGGGCGAGTTCCTCGTGGCTGATCCCCTCGGCGGGGGCGGCCACGCGCGCGGGTGCGCTGACGGCGGCGGACGACCGCACCGGAAGCCGGCCCGCCGCACTGTCGCGCCCGTCCATGACGCCCGGTCCGTCCGTGGCGCCGCGTCCGTCCGTGGCACCACGTCCGTCCACGGCGTCGCGTCCGTCCATGGCTCCCATGGTGCTCCCGCCGGGCGGTCCGGGCACCTGCACGTTCCGTCCGCGATTGCCGGTCCTCGCGAGTGGCGGGATCCTGGGCGTGTACGTCTCGCTAGGAGAGCGATCACCATGGACGGCAGCGGCAGCGGCAGCGGCAACATGGACGCCACGACCCGGGAGGCGATGCGGAGCGCACTGCGCGGTCCGGTCATCACACCCGAGGGTGCGGAGTACGACGAGGCCCGCTCGGTCTACAACGCGATGATCGACCGGCGGCCCGCCGCGATCGTCCGGTGCGCCGATGCAGGGGACGTCATGGACGCGGTCGACTTCGTCCGCGACCACGGGCTCGAACTCGCCGTGCGCGGCGGCGGGCACAGCGGTCCCGGACTGTGTCTGGTCGACGACGGAGTCACCCTCGACCTGTCGCCGATTCGGGGCGTCCGGGTCGATCCCGTGGCGAGGACCGCGCAGGTCGGCGGCGGCTGCACGCTCGGCGACCTCGATCACGCGGGGCACGCCTTCGGTCTCGCCACTCCCACCGGGATCATGTCGACGACGGGCCTCGGCGGCCTGACGCTCGGCGGCGGACACGGTCACCTCACCCGCAAGTACGGGCTCACGATCGACAGCCTGCTCTCCGCGGACGTCGTCCTCGCCGACGGCGGGTTCGTCACCGTGAGCGAGACCGAGTTCCCGGACCTGTTCTGGGCGCTGCGCGGCGGGGGCGGGAACTTCGGCGCCGTCACCTCCCTCACCTATCGGCTGCACCCGGTGCACTCGGTGGGCGTCGGCATCACCGTGTGGCCGGTCGACCACACCCGTGAGGTGCTGCGCTGGTACCGGGATTTCCTGCCGCAGGCGTCCGAGGACCTGAACGGCTTCTTCGCCGTGCTCGCCGTGCCGCCCGGCCCGCCGTTCCCGGAGGACCTGCACGGGCACCGGATGTGCGCCGTCGTGTGGTGCTGGACCGGCGATCTGGCCCTGCTGGACGAGACGCTGGCGGTGGTGAACGACGCCGGGCGGCCCGCCTTCCACTTCACGACCCCGATGCCGTATCCCGCGCTGCAGGGCATGTTCGACGGGCTGATCCCCAAGGGCATGCAGTGGTACTGGCGGGGTGCCTTCTTCGACCGGATCACCGACGGGGCCGCCGACGTCCACCTCAAGTACGGCGAGAACCTGCCCACCGACCTGTCGACCATGCACCTCTACCCGGTCGACGGCGCCGCCGCCCGGGTCGGCCACGACGACACGGCGTGGAGCCACCGGGACGCCGTCTGGTCGGGCGTCGTCGGCGGCATCGACCCGGATCCCGACAACGCCGGGCTCATCAAGCAGTGGTGCGTCGACTACTGGGAGGAGCTGCAGCCGCACTCGATGGGCGGCTCGTACGTGAACTTCATCGGTGAGGACGAGGGTCAGGAGCGGGTCAGGTCCACCTACCGCGATCACTACGACCGGCTCGCGGCGGTCAAGCGGACCTACGACCCGCGCAACCTCTTCCACGCCAACCAGAACATCGAGCCGAAGCCCTGACCGGTCGGGCCGGAGCCCTGACCGGTCGGGCCCTGAGCCCCGGTCGGCGTGTGGGCTAGAACGTGCCCAGCTTGATGATCGACAGCAGTGCGGCGAGCTGGATCGCCGACGCTCCCAGGGCCTTCGGCCACGGCAGGTCGTGCGACTTGTGGACCATCAGCGTGAACAGCACGCCGGCCGCCACCCAGGTCGCCCAGCCCAGGATCTGCACGAACGGCGCGTCGCCGCCCGCGAACATCGCCACGACGAGCCGGGGCGCGTCCGTGAGCGACATGATCAGCATGGAGAGGCCGACCGTGGGCTGCCAGGCGCCGTCGCCGCCGAGCTGGCGGGCGAGGGTGTGGGTGACCACGCCCAGGATGAACGAGCTGAGGACGATCGCGACCGCGGTGGTCAGCACGATCGGTACGGCCGACGACAGCGTCGCGTTGATGACGTCCGAGCGGGCGCCGTCGAAGCCGAAGACGGCCAGCAGACCGTAGAGGAACGTCACGACGAGGGCCGGGCCCCACATCGTGTAGTCGCGCATCTGCAGGAAGGTCTGGTTCGGGCGCATGACGACGCCGCTCAGCAGTTCCTTCCAGTGCAGCCGCGGGCCCACCGGGGGCGGGGGTGTCTGGCCGGCGCGGTAGGTCCCGCCCTGGTTGTACGGGTCCTCGCCGACGGAGAACGCCGTCGTGTGCCCCGGTTGGTTGGCCGCGTACGGGTCAGGGCCCTGGGGGTGCTGACCGGGGTCGCCGAAGTACTCCGGCTCACCGTGTCCGTTCCCCTGGGGCCACTGCTGCGGTCCGTTGCCGCCGCCGTACGGGGGCTGCTGCGGGTAGGGCCCCGGCACGGGCGGATAGCCGTACGACGGGCCGCCCTGGGGGGCCTGCTGTCCGTACGGCTGCTGCCGCGGGTGTTGTTGCGGAGGCGCCTGCTGCGTGCGGTTGTCCCGGCCGCGTCCGATCCTGAATCCAGCCACGTAATCGAACGTACCTGGTCCCGCTGAGTGACGTGCCGGGCCCGGGGCATCGGACCCGGCTTTGCTGCCGACCTGTGACATCCCCTAAGGGGCCTGTCACGCGTTTCTCAGCGGCTGCTCAGGGTTTTGCCGTAGGTGAGCGCGCTCGACGGGGAGGGCAGACCCAGCTTGGCGGGGGTGACGGTGTAGGAGTCGTTGACGCTCGCGTGCGGGAGGACCCACACACCGCCGGACCTGGCGTTCTCGCCGGGGGAGCCGATCGCCGTGTCCGGTGCGCCGTCGTGATCGTAGTCGCCGGTCGCGACGGCGGCACCGAAGGCGTCGCCCGCCTCCGCGACGCCCGGGACGCGCGGGGTGTCCTGCTGGTATCCGACCCCGTGGCCCTCGCCGAACGCGTCGACCAGGCCGTCCTTCGTGCCGAGGAGCAGGGTCGCGGCACCCGCGCCGGCCCGGGTGCCGATCGCCTCGCCGGGGGCGCCCGCGATCACGTCGTCGCGGCCGTCCCCGTCGATGTCCGCGACGGCGAGGGCGGCACCGAAGCGGTCGCCGCTCTCGGCGACGCCCGGTACGCCGACCGTGTCCTGGTTGAGGGTCTGCTTGCGGAACCCGAAGGAGCCGTTCGGGCCGGCGCCGTAGTGGATGTGCAGGCCGCCGCCCTTCGCCAGTGCCTCAGGGCCGCACGGGTCGTCGATGTTCTCGTCGGCGATCTCTCGGCACTCGCCGAGGACCAGGTCGTCGTGGCCGTCGCCGTCGAAGTCGCCGGAGGCGAGGGCGGAGACACCGGCGTTGTCGGTGTTCCACACGTTGGCCAGGGCGTTCTCCGTCTTCTCCCAGGCCCAGATCCGTACGTGCGACTGGGTGAACGGGTCGGTCGTCCAGTACCCCACCGCCAGGTCCGCCGCGCCGTCGCCGGTGAAGTCGCCGGTGGTCAGGATCGGGGCGCGGCCGCCCATGGGGGCGGTGACGACGGTGGAGGAGAGGCCGTCGGCGGTGCGCAGGACGACCTTGTCCCTGCCGCCGGTCACGATGTCCCGGCTGCCGTCGCCGGTCAGGTCGGCCGCGGCGACCGACAGCCCGTACGCCGCCGAGGCCGCGGGGCCGGTGACGACGTTCGAGCCGGGGCCCGGGCCGCCCTTCGCGCCGCCCACGACGGAGACCAGGCCGGCGTCCGTGCCGCGGCCGGTGACGTCCTCCCCGGGGACGCCGACGAGCAGCTCCGCGATGCCGTCGCCGTTGAGGTCCTCCAGGACCACGGAGGCGCCGAACCGGTCGCCGGTCTCCGGGGTGCCGGGGAGCTCCGCGGTGGACTGGGAGATCCGGATGCCGCCGCGGGTGCCCACGCCCTTCGGGCCGCCCCACACGATGCTGACGTACCCGGCTCTGGCCTTGCCTCCGACGGCGCCGTCGGGCACTCCGACGGCCAGGTCCGGGTAGCCGTCGCCGTTGAAGTCGCTGGTGGAGGGGGAGAGTGGCGCGGCGGCCGCGGTGGGCGCGAGGGCCAGGGCCGTGGCGGCCGCGGTGGCCGCGACGGTGGTGGCGAGGACGTACGTCCGTATCTGCACGGGGACTCCAGGAGTTGGCCGGATCCTTGCGGTTCACCTGTGTGACATCTGGAGTACGGGCGGGGTTGTGTCACGACCGGAAGTCGGTGCCCACTTCGAGGTGCGCGAGTGTTGTACGAATCTGGCGAACCTGTGTGCGTTCAGGGGCGCGCCCCGACCGAGTCCTCGTCGGGGCGCGCCGGTGTCCAGGTCAGGGTGCGAGCACCGAGGCCCAGTTGGTGTAGTGCTCCTTGGGGAGACCCACCGCGTTGCCCATGACGCTGTACGAGTTCTTGGCGGCCGGGCCGCTCGCGGTGCCCTTGAACACCCAGATGCCGCCTGTGCTGTTGTTCTCGCCGGACGCGCCGATCACGAGGTCGGGCCTGCCGTCCTTGGTGAGATCCGCCAGGCGCACGGTCGAACCGAAGGTGTCGCCCTTCTCGGCGGCTCCCGGGACGGCGGCGGAGTCCTGGCTGATCGTGGTGGAACCGGCGCCCGTGGGCCCGCCCGCGCGGCCGGGGACGAGGATCACCGACCCGGCGTCCCGGACGGCACCGAGGTTCTCGCCGGGTACGCCCACCGCAATGTCGCCGAAGCCGTCGCCGTTGACGTCCGCGACGCTCACGTCGGAGCCGAAGGAGTCGTTGGACTCCGCGGCGCCCGGTACGCCCGGGGTGTCCTGGTGGATCAGGATCGGCTCGGCCGCCGGGTCGACACCGCGGGCTCCGCCCGGCCAGATCGCGATCTGGCCGCCCTTGTGACCGGTGCCCTCCTGCGGCGTCCCGTCGATGACCGTGTCGGAGGGGTCGCCGACGACCAGGTCGCCGTAGCCGTCGCCGTTCACGTCGCCGACGGCGACGTTGTCGCCGTCGGTGGACAGCGGAGGCTGCCGCGTCGACGGGGCCACGTACACACCCCCGGAGGGGTGGTCGGACAGGCCCACGCTGACGGCGATCTCCTCGGGGCGTCCGCTGCCGTCGAGATCGCCCAGGGCCGTGTCGTCGAGCGAGGGAGTGTCCGTCCCCAGGCTGTGGCCGGCCGGCTTGCCGGTCCGGGTGAACGGGCCGGTCATGCCGATGCTCGCGCACCAGCCCGCCACGGAGACCCGGGGGTGCCCGGGGGAGGCTTTCGGATTGACCGCCGAGACTCCGGTGCCGTACGAGCAGCCGCTGGTGTCCCCGTCCACGGACGGGCTCGGCGTCGGCAGGACGGCGCTGTTCTTCAGGCCCTGGGCGCCGCCCCACAGGACGGTGACGCTGCCACGCGTGCGCGCTCCGGTCACGTCCTCGTAGGGCGCGCCGACGAGCAGGTCCGCGTAGCCGTCGACGTCGAGGTCGGCGGAGGACACGGAGTGGCCGAAGGCGTCGTCCGCCTCCGCCGCGCCCTCGACTCCACTGCTGTTCTGGGAGATCAGCTGCTTCTGTCCCGTGCCGGGGCCGGACGCCGAGCCGAACAGGACGACGACGGCGCCTGCCCCCGACTTGCCCGAGACGGTGGCGTCCGGGGCGCCCACGACGAGGTCCCGGAATCCGTCCCCGTTGAAGTCGTCCGCGAATTTCGCCGGGGCGGCGAAGGCTTCGGGCGCCAGGGTCAGCGGGGTGACCCCCGTCGCCAGGACGGCGGTGAGGACCGCCATGGTGCGGATACGCATGTGACGTCCCGTCAGCCGGTCAGGGAGGCGCCGAACGCCCCGTACGTGTAGGGCAGTTCGAAGGCGCCCGGGCCGAAGCCGCGGTCGCCGTTCGGGGAGATGCCGGTGCCGTCGGAGAGCATCGCCGTGACCGCGCCGACGCCTTCGCCCTCGAAGGTCGCGGAGACCGTGTAGTCGGCCCTGCCGTCGGCCGTGACGTCCGCGAGGAGGACGTCGGAGCCGAAGTAGTCCATCGCCTCGGCGCTGCCGGGGACGCCGGAGGAGGCCTGGGAGAGGGTGCGGCCGCCGGTCTCCGAGACGCCGTCCGCCGAGCCCTGGAGGAGGACCGTGGAGCCGGTGTCCTCGATGGACTCGATGTCCTCGAAGATGACGCCGACGGCCAGTTCGCCGTAGCCGTCGCCGTTCACGTCGCCGATGGACAGGGCGCTGCCGAAACCGTCGTGCGCCTCGTCCGCGCCGGGCACGCCGGGGGAGTCCTGGGTCAGTTCGGCCATCGGCGCGTCGCCGTTGACCGGGCCGCCCGCCGAGCCGCGGACGACGGTCACCTTCCCGCCGAGGCTGCCGCTGTGGTCGTCCTCCTCGGTGAACACGTTGCCGAGGGCGATCTCGCCGTAGCCGTCGCCGTCGATGTCGCCGATGGCTATGGACGTGCCGCCGCCCAGGACGCGGGGCACGGACGTCTCCAGGCCCCCGGAGGTGCCGAGGTAGGCGACTCCCTTGGACCAGCTGTTGGGGCCGTCGCCGGTGAGCTCGGTACGGAACGTCAGGACGAGGTCGTCCTTCTTGTCGCCGTTGGTGTCCCCGGCCTTGATCGCGTCGACGCCGTACGGGGAGGTCTCGGGCAGGTTGATCCGCTGGGCGGCGCCCGTCGTGCCGGACCGGGTGAAGCCGCCCCTGACGACGTACGCGTGCGAGGCGGTGGTGCCCGAGGCCAGGTCGGCCCGGCCGTCGCCGTCGAAGTCGCCCGCGGTCAGGACGCGCCCGAACTCGTCGTGCGCGGAGACGGCCGGGTCCTTCACGGTCGTGCCGCCCGCGACGCCGCCCGACCCGCCCCACAGGACGGCCACCGTGCCGCCGTCGACGTCGCTGTCGACGTCCTCGCCGGACGCGCCGACCGCGAGGTCCGCGTACCCGTCGCCGTCGAAGTCGGCGACCGCGAGCGCCGAGCCGAACGTGTCCTCGGCCTCCGGGGTGCCGGGCACGCCGGCCGAACTCTGGTCGATCACCGTGCGGTTGGCGGGGTCCAGCCCGGTGGGGCCGCCGTAGACGACGGCCACGTAGCCGGCCATGCCCTGGTCGCCGACCTTGGCGTAGGGCGCGGCGAAGGCGACGTCGCCGTAGCCGTCGCCGTTGAAGTCGCCGCGCAGCCCGGAGGGGGCCGCGGAGGCGGAGGCCGGCAGGGCGACGAGCAGGCCGGTGGTCAGGGCGGTGGCGATGAGGAGGGTGCGCTTGCGCAAGGAAGGTCTCCGGGAGAGGGGGAAGCCGGGCCCGGCACTGTGGCGTGCGGGCCCGGCCCGGTGTCGAGGGAAGAGGGGAACGGGCAGGTCAGTCGGCGAAGTTGGCGCCGAGGACCGGGGTGCCCGAGGCGGAGATGCCGACGGTGGAGGTGTAGATGCCGGCGGCGGCGGACAGGGAGCCGTCGGCGCCGGAGCGCAGGGCGTACACGGCGCCGTTGTTGCCGTTCTCGCCGTCGGCGCCGATGATCACGTCGCCCCGGCCGTCGCCGTCCAGGTCGTCGACGTGCACGTCGGACCCGAAGCGGTCCTCGGCCTCGTTGGAGTTCGGCACACCCGCGGTGTTCTGGTCGAGGAACCTCGCACCCGCGCCCGTGATGCCGGAGCCGTCCGCGGCGCCGTACAGGACGGTCACCGCACCGGCGTCCACTACGCCGTCGAGGTCCTCGCCGCGCGAGCTGACGACTAGGTCGAGCCGGCCGTCGCCGTCGACGTCGCCGAGGTCCAGCTCGGAGCCGAACTGGTCGCCCGCCTCACCGCCGCCCGGGACGCCCGAGGTGTCCTGGTCGATGGTCTGCACGTCGCCCTGGGCCGGCCCGGAGGCGGAACCGTGGCCGATGAGTGCGGCGCCGCCCAGCTGCGCGCCGGCTATCTCGTCGTCCCAGGCGAGCCCGAACACGATGTCGTCGTAGCCGTCGCTGTCGGTGTCGCCGACGTCCGTGATGATGCCCGCGGGCAGCTTCTGGTAGTCGGGCGACCGGATGCCGTCCGCGGAGCCCGGGTACCAGAAGTTGGCGTTGTAGCCGTCCTCGGTGTCGGTCTCGTAGCCGTTGACGATCAGGTCCTCGACACCGTCGCCGTTGGCGTCCCCGGACTGCAGGAAGCGGATGCCCCAGCCGTCGCCGCTCTGTACGGCCACGGACACCGTGTAGTGGCCGCCGGTCGCGCCGGCGCGGGTGAAGCCGCCCCGGTGGATGTCGACGGTCGCGGAGGTGTACGTGCCGAGGGCCAGGTCGTCCTTGCCGTCGCCGTCGAAGTCGGCGGCCTCCAGCACACTGCCGAACCAGTCGTGCTTGGCGGCGCGGGGGTCCGCGACCGTCGTGCCGCCCTGGAGGCCCGCGGCGGAGCCCCACAGGACGGCGACGGTACCGCCGTCGACGTCGCTGCCGACGTCCTCGCCCTGGGCGCCGACCGCCACGTCGTCGTAGCCGTCGCCGTCGAAGTCGCCGTACGCCGTGTCGGTGCCGAAGAAGTCGTCCTTCTCGGCCGTGCCGGGGACGCCCGCGGTGTCCTGGGTGATGGTGGCGTGCTCGCCACCCCCGTACAGGACCGTGAGCGCTCCGGCGGCGGCCTGGCCGTTCACGTACGCGCCGGTGGCGGAGACGGCGACGTCGGCGAGCCCGTCGCCGTTGAAGTCGGCGTCCGCGGCGGCCACGGCGGCGGAGTCGGCGGCCGTCGCGGCGGACGCCGCGAAGGTGAGGAGGCCGCCCGTCAGAGCGGCGGCGGTCGCCGTCGCGAGGGTGAGCCGAAGGTGCTTGTGCATGCGGGATTCTCCTGCAGCATGCGGGGGCGCCGGCGGGCGCCCGCAGTCAATGGGGTGCGTACCGCCCGCATTTGCCCGGAGTTTCCCCGGGCTTCACGGGCGGTTGGCGATCAGGAGACCCGCAAGGAGTGACGAGGGTTGTACGTGAGATGGATTATTTTCTCCGGCGGTTCCCGGGACCGGAGGGGAGGACGGGAAGGGTGAGGTGTGCGGGACTACTTGCCCAGTACTCCGCCGTACGCCACCGCGCCGCCGATCCCGAGCTTCGCGGGCGTCAGTGAGACGGCCGGTCCGCGCGGACTGTCGCCCGTGGACGCCCGGTACCAGACGCCCCCGGCCGACGCGTTCTCCCCGGGTGCCCCGATCACCTGGCCCGGGTTTGCGGTCCCGTCGTACCGGCCGGCCGACACCGCCGACCCGAACAGGTCCCCGGCCTCGGCGGTACCCGCGACCCCCTCGGAGTTCTGGCTGAAGGACGGCCCGGTGAGGACGCCGTCGTCGCCGGCCCGCAGTTCCCAGTACGCGCCCGCGTTCGCCGCGGAGCCCACCGACTCGTGGCTCGCGCCGGCGATCAGCAGGTCGGCGCCGCTGCCGTCGAGGTCGGCGACCGCCAGTGCCGCGCCGAAGTTGTCCTCGGGCTCGGCGGTGCCGGCCACGGCCGGGGAGGACTGCGTGGTGCAGGTGACCTTCCCGCCGAGCGTGCTCCCGGCGGCGCCGTACACCGTGGCGACGGCCCCGCCGAGGCGGTCCTCGCAGGATGTGCTGTCGGCCTCCGGGCCGGGCTCGACCCGGCCGATGGCGAGGTCGGCGCGGCCATCGCCGTCGAAGTCCCCGGCGGCGAGCGCCGTACCGGAGTCGGACGTGGACCAGGTGCGCTTCCAGGCGCCGGAGGCCAGGCTCATCACGTGCGTGCCGCCGATCTCCATGCCGGTGTACGCCGTCGCGAGGTCGTCGGTGCCGTCGTCGTCGAAGTCGCCGCTCGTCAGGGCGCGGACGCTGCCGAAGCCGTACCCGGCGACGAGGGAGGTCCCGGTGGAGGTGCCCGGCGCGAGCGGGCCGGGGCGCAGGACGGTCGCGCCGCCCTCCTCGCCGTTCTGTGCCAGGGCGAGGTCGGCGTTCCCGTCGCCGTCGTAGTCGCCGGCCGACAGCAGGCGGCCGAGCTGCACGTCGCCGGTGCCCTTGGCCGCGGTGAAGCCGGAGCCGAGGCCGTCCGCCGAACCCCACAGCACGTAGGCGGCGCCCTCGTGCGCGGTGCCCGAGCCGGTCTGTTCGCCGGGCGCGGTGACGGCGAGGTCCCCGTACCCGTCGCCGTTCAGGTCCGCGGGCTGCACGGCGAAGCCGAACTGATCGCCCGCCTCGGCCGTGCCGGGTATCCCGGAGCTCGCCTGGCTGACCTTGGCCGCCGAACCGCCGAGGCCGTCCGCCGAGCCCCAGATCACGCTCACGTAACCGGCCTTGGCCCGCCCGTCGGCCGTCCCGCCCGGTACGCCGACCGCGAGGTCCGCGTACCCGTCGCCGTTGAAGTCGGACCGGTGGACGGGCGCGGCCGTGGCCGAGGGGATCACCAGGACGGCGCCGCCGAGCGCGGCGGCCGCGCCCAGGACAACGACGGAGAGGGTCTTTCTTCGCACGGGGCCACTCCAACTCTCGTACACGGAGATCGACTTACGGGGGCGCCCCCGGGGCTCCCCGTGAGGGGCACCCTGAGGGGCGCGGGGCTGTGACGTGTGCGGCTCCGCCGCGTGGGCGCGGCCCGCCACGGCCGGCCCGCGGTCTCACGACTGCCGAGAGACCGTGCCGAACTGTAGACCCGCCCCACCGGGTCCGAAAGCCGATCCGTCGAACGTACGAAGGGTTGTGTGCCGGTGGCCGTCAGGTGAACGCCGCCTGCCGTCCTCGTTCACCTCAGCCGCAGCGGCACACCGAGCTCTTCGGGGGTGAGGAGCTGCGTCCGTTTCGCGTCGAAATTGTCGTCCGCGCCCCGCAGGACCAGGAAGGCGCCCTTGCGTTTCTCGTAGAGCGGCCCGAACACGACGGCGTCGGCGTGGTCGTCGCCGTCCACGTCGAGGAGCGGCGGCTGGTAGTGGAAGGCGTTCCACCGGTGCGGGTTCGGGGTGCCGGGCAGACCGTCGGTCCCGGCGTCGACGGTCTGCTCGCCGTCCGCGGACGGTACGCCCTGCGGGCCGCCGGGCAGCAGCGTGACCTTGCCGTCGTGGCGCCGGAAGTTCGGGGTGTTCACCACGACGTCCGGCTTCCCGTCGCCGTTGACGTCGCCCACGGCGGGCGAGGTCCCGAAGTCGATCCGCCGCTTCGCGCCGTCCTTCCCCTCGATCACGGACTTCGTACGCCCGCTGCCCAGTCCCGACTTCGCGCCGTACAGGATGGTGAGCGCGCCGCCCTCGGCAGGCATGTCGGCGGGGGCCACCTCGAGCCGGGTGGGCAGCAGCAGGTCGTCGATGCCGTCGCCGTCCGCGTCGCCGGCGGCCGGCGTGCGCGGGCCGTCGAAGGTGTCCACGGCCGCGCCGATGGCGGGCTCGCGCGCGGTGTCGCGGACGAGTCCGTCCTCGTCGCCCTCGTAGTAGCCGACCGTGTGCAGGCTCTCGGGCGCGCTCTCGTCCTCCTCGGCGTCGTAGTCGTACGTGAACACGACCTCGGCCTTCCCGTCGGCGTCGAAGTCGCCGGTGGTGGCCGAGGAGGGCGTCGCGTAGCCGCCCTGGCTGATGTCGATCGCGGCTTGGCGCTTCGGGGTGCCCGCGCGGTCGAAGGGGCCGTGGAGCAGCAGTCCCGCGGAGCCCGGACCGGTCTCGGAGTTGTCGCCCCTGCCGCCGTGTCCGCCGTCGATGAGGTCGACGGAGCCGTCGCCGTCGAAGTCGGCGGCGGCGAGCGGCCGGAAGCCGTCGGGCAGGTCGAGCGCGACGGCGCGGCCGAGGCCCCGGGCGCCGCCGAAGAGGGCGTAGGTCTCCAGCCTGGTGTCTCCCATTCCGCGGCCGGCGACCAGGTCGGTGAAGCCGTCGCCGTCGAGGTCGGTGCGCAGCAGGGCCGTGAAGTACGTGTCCGTCTTGCCCGGTGAGGTCCGCGCGGCGGAGGCCGGGGCGAGGCCGTCGGGGGAGCCGTAGGCCACGACCAGGGTCTCGACGGTCCGCGCCCCGTCCTTGGTGCGCGAGGTGACGACGGTCGCGAAGTCGTCGTGGCCGTCGCCGTTGAAGTCGCCCGGGTCGGGGTTCTCGGACGGTTTTCCGGCGGTGGGCTTCTTCTGGGCGGCGGCCCGGTCGGGTGAGCCGCCGCCGCCACCGCATCCCGTGAGCAGGCAGACGCCCGCGAGGAGCGTCACGGCGACCGGCAGGGGTCTCGTCGCGAACCGGGGCACCCGGTCGCCCGGAGGGCGCCGCATCAGCGCTCCGCCCCCAGGAACCCGGAGGTGGAGAAGGTCAGTGCGGGCTTCCGTGCGATCAGGCCCTTCTTCGCGCCCGGGTACACGGCGATCGTGTCCTTGGTGTCCCCGCGGTAGGTCCGCACCACCAGGTCCGCCCGCTTGTCGCCGTCGAAGTCGGCCACCGCCAGGACCCGGGTGGTCCCCGCGGCCGGCGGCTGCACGGTCACCATCCCGGTCGCGGACAGTCCGCCCGCGCGGCCCTTCAGAATCCTCAACTGCGAACCGCTGGACAAGAGTTCGCTCAGTCCGTCGCCGTCGAAGTCCCCGGAGTCCAGGACCGTGCCGGCGACCGGGAGCTCACCGCGCCGGGTGCCGGGCACGTCGTACCGCAGAGCGGTGCCGCGCATCGTGCCGATCGCCGCGTCGAGCCCTTTGCCCCCGCCGAACCGCCCGAAGGCGACGTCGACACCGTTCGGGAGGGCGACCGCGGTACCGGTGGGACCGGCCGGCCCGCCCGGGACGAGCGAGGAGTCGGAGGTGCCGGAACCCTCCGCGGTACGCACGAGCAGGTCGTCGCGACCGTCACCGTCGACGTCCACGGCCGGGGGAGTCGGGACGTTCCCCGGTGAGGCGAGCGGGGCGCCGGCCGTCTTCGGGGCGCCCTTGCGGGTGAAGGGCCCCTGCAGATGGCTGAGGCGGCCGTCGGAGGCGTGCACGACGAGATCCTCGGCCCTGTCGCCGTTGAAGTCGCCGCACACCGGCTGGTCCGGCCAGTCGTTGCCGAAACGTGCCTGCGCGGGAATCGCCAGCTTCACCGCTTTCCCGGACAGCCCCCGGGACGAACCGAAGAGGATCTGCAGCGGCACGGGCGGCTGCCCCTGCCCGTCGTAGGGCGGGTCGGTCGAGACGACGAGGTCGGTGAAGCCGTCCTTGTCCAGATCGCAGTTCGCCTCGGCGTCGAAGACGGCGGGCAACTGCCCCTTCGTGGCGGCCGCGTGCTGGGCGGGACTCAGCAACTGCCGTGCGCCGGGGGCAGGTCCACGGGCGGACCCGTACACGATGCCGATCCCGGCGTCGTCCCCGTGGCTGTCACGCTTCACCAGGTCGTTGAGCACGAGGTCGCGGTGCCCGTCGCCGTTGAAGTCGCTGTCCACGCGACTGCCCCGGCCGAGCGGTACGGGGATCCGGGCGGGTGCCTTGGCGACCGTGACGGGCTCGCGCCGCGCGGCGTCGGAGCGGTCCTCGCCGCCCCCGCCGCCCGGCCCGCCGCAGCCGGCGAGCAGCAGTGCGCCGCTCGCCACGGCACCCGCCACACGTATCCCGCTCTTCCCCATGGTCACGTCAACCCCGACCGCATCGTGAGACAACAACCTGCACATGATGCGGGGCGGGAGGTCATAAGTCACCAGGGTCGAAGGTCCTGAATGGGAGGTCGGGCGGGGCGAGCCGGGGCGAAGCGCCCGTATCGGCGCCCGCCCCGGTGCCGCGTCACACGGTGCCGTCGCACCGGCGCCCGCCCCGGCGTTCCGTCAGGTGGTGTTGCTCTTGGAACGGCCGAAGAACTCGATCTCGGCGATGGCCACCTGCTTCTTGGCGTCGGCGGCGTAGGCCGAGCGCAGGATGAACCGCACCGCGACGACGTCGGCGACCCGGAACTTGCGCCGCTGGCCGCCCGCGCTCTGGTCGAGGGTGATGGTCCTGGTCGTCTTCTTGCCGTCGGCGGTGGTGATCCTCGCCTCGATGCGCTGCGGGAGAGCCGACTTCTGGAGCTGGTCCACCTTCGTCGACATGCCGGAGGTGATGACCAGGTCGAGCAGCCGCGTCGGACGGTCGAAGCGGGCCTCCACCCACTGGCCCTCCCCGGTCTGCGAGACCCCCGGTCCCCACCAGGTGTTGCTGAGCTTGTCGAAGGCGAGCTGCGGGCTGTGGCCGGGATACGAGCGGGACGCCTTGACGCTGGTCGGGCCGATCGGGGCCCGCTTGGCGAAGTGGTCGCGGGTCGCGTCGACCCCGGCACCGATGTTGAGGACGAGGGTGACGATCAGGGCGATCACGACGGCGCCCACGACCCAGTTCATGACGCGTCCGAAGCCGCGGCGCAGACGGGGCCGGTCGCCCGCCCAGGGCGTCTCCGCGTCGCGGTTCAGCACCCGGCGCCACCACGGCTGCCGGCCCGGTGTCCCGGGGCCGCCCTCCATCGGCATGGCGCAGCGGCCGCAGAAGTGCCGGTCGGGGCGGTTGGGAGTGGCGCACCAGGGGCACGGCGGGCCGCCCTCGGGGCCGGACTCGGGGCCCGGGGCGCGGACTTGGGGACGGCCCGCGACGGGACGGCCCGGGAGGACGGGTGCGACGGCGGGTGACACGGGAGCGCGGGGCTCGGGGTCGTTCACGGGGATGAGGAGCGACCTGGCCCGTTCGCCGGCGGAGTCGGCCGATCCGGCCGAACCGCCGGAGTGGTGCGGGCCGTAGGCGTCGGTGGTCACCACGGGCTCGGTGTCGGCCTCGTCCGGGTCCCGCCGGCCGGGCGGGGCGCTCCCCGAGCCGGCCGCGCCTGAGCCGGATGCCGACGAGGCGGCGGTGCCGGCGGAACGGGACAGGTGCGGCGCGCTGCCGGCATCCGCGGACGCGGGGCGCGAGGGCCCGGTTCCGGAACCCTGCCCGGACGCGTGTGCCGTGTCCGGCTGCCGGGTCCCGGGACCCGGCTCGGCGGCGGGCGCGGTGTCCGGCCGGTGCGCACCGGACCGTCCGGCGGCCGCCCCGGCGTCACCGTCCCGGTCGGCGGGCCCGCCACCGCGGAGGTCGTCGCCAGGCCAGTCGTCGTCCTGCGCGCGCTCCCGCCTGCCGCGGGTTCCGGGGCTGTGGACTCCCGGAGTGTGGGCTCCTGGACCGTCGGAGGGCGAGGCGGCGGAGGGTGAGCCGGCGGCGTGTGCGCTGTCGGCGTGTGAGCCGTCGGTTCGCGAGCCGCGGGCTCCCGCGTCGCGGGCTCCCGGGGCCTGGATCACCGGACCCCGGGCTCCCTGGCCGTGGGCACTCGGGGCGTCGGGGCCGGAGGCTGCCCGCCGGTGGGTCTCTTCCTCGGTGGACCCGGCCGTCACCGCGGGCGCCGGGTCGTGGGCCGTGCGGGCCGTGCCCGTACCGGCCCCGGGGTGGGCGAACGCGTCCCACCCCGGCTCGTCGCGGGCGGCCCGCCGGGCCGCGGAGTCCCGCGCCGGTGCGGCGGCTCCGGCGGGTACCGGATCCGGATCCGGCTCCGGCGCTGCCGCGGCACCGGACCGGGCCCCGGACCAGCCGAGTACCGCTCCGCAGGAGTCGCAGAAGGACTGGCCGGGCTCCGCCCGGGTGCCGCATTCGGCACAGCTCTGCGCCGGCTCCCGTCCTGTGCCGGAGGTCTGGCTGGTCATCTCTCGGGAGTCCTTTCGGCGGCGGTCACCTGGACCGTGTACGGCATGTGGGCGGGGCGTGCGGCCGCCACGAGGCTGTCGAGGCGGTGTTCGTCCGCGGGGGCCGGGTCGGGCAGCCGCAGGGTGACGTGCAGACGCGGGCGGCGGTCGCCGGGGACCGGGCCGAGCGGCCGCGCGTCCCAGGAGGCGCCGCCGCTCTCGGTGATCTCCGGGGCCACGCCGAACACGAGGCGCACCGCCTCGGACAGGCCGCGGCTGGTGCCCCGCACCCGGTGCAGATACGCGGCGGCGGCGACGGCGGCGCGCAGCCGGTCCTCCGGTTCCGTGCCGTCGGTCTCGGCGCCGACCCATCCGGCCAGCCACTGGGTGAAGTCCACCGGGGCCAGCGCGGGCGTGAAGTACGAGTCCAGGCAGTCGAGGACGGCCAGGATCGGCGCGAGCACGTCGTCGAGCCCGCCGACGAACCGCTGTGCCAGGTCGTCGTCGGCGAACACCGCGGGCAGCATCATGCCGATGGGCGCGGAGGACCCGAGCCCGTCGATGGAACCCCTCATGACCGGGCTCCCCTCACGGGCGTGCGACGGACGAGGTCTCCCGGCCCGCCGACGACCGGCCCGCCGACGACGGTCCGCGCGCCGGCCTCCGACTCCGCATCCGCCTCGGGCGGGAGCGGGCCGGGGCTCTTCGACAGGTTGCTCACGGCCTGTCTCCGATCACTCGGACGCGGTGGTCGAAGGAGAAGACGAGGGACGGCGGTTCGAGGTCGATGCGGTCGGTCGGGTCGCCTCGTTTGCCGGTCAGGGGGTCGGCGGGGTGCAGTTGGACCTCGTCGACCAGCTCGACGCCGGGGACGCGCTGGAGGACGGCGAAGACCTCACCGGACTGCACGGGCCGGCCGAAGGGCCAGCCGCGGCCGTCGGCGCCGCCGGTGAGGGGGTCGAGGTGCCGGTAGAGGGCGTCGTGGGCCTGCCGGCGCACCCGGTCCGTGTCGGTGCCGCGGAACGCGTGCACCGTGGCGACCACCGTGATCCCCTGGTAGAAGGGCGGGCCCACCGCCAACCGCGTGCCGATCAGGCGCCGTTCGTCCAGATGACGGGTGATGCGGCGCAACAGCCCGTCACCCGGGACCAGTTGCTCGAAGCGCAGCCGGCCGCCGGGGTCCGGGACGGCCTGCGGGACCACCAACACGCGTACCGCGTACGCCCCGTGTTCACCCTCCTCGCCCTCCAGGCAGGTGATCCGGGCCGTCTCGGGGGCCGCCCGGCGGGCGAGCTCCTCGTAGTCCCGCAGGGTCACCGCCCGCTCCTGCGCGCGCAGCGTGATGGGCGCCCGCGTCTTGGCCTCCTCCACGGTCTCGCCGTCGACCCCGCCGCGCGCGGCCTCCCGGTTGACGACCTCGGAGACGTACGGGACGGACGTGCGCAGCACCTGGACGGCTCCGCGCGCGACGTTCCCGGCGCGGCCGCCGCCGGTGCGGTAGCGCAGGGCGCGGATGACCGCGCCCTTGGGGGCCACCGCGCCGTACTGGCGCAGGGTGCCGTCGGGTTCCCGTACCGCCGGGCCGAAGGCGATGTCACCGGTGGCGGCGTCCAGGGTGATGTGCCGGTCGTCCGGGGTGGAGGCGGCGAACGACGGGACGACCTCCCAGTCGGTCCAGCCCTCGTGCTCGGCGGTCTGCAGCAGCACCGGAGGGGTGTCGCCCACCACGGGCGCGTGGGCCAGCCGCAGCCGCTGCCCGGGCAGACCGCTGGACTCGCCGAGCGCCTCGTCGTACACCGTCTCGGCGTGGACGGCCGAGGTGGTGCCGCCGAGCGTGAACGCGTCCACCGAGCGGACGGTCGGCGAGGTCGTGTAGAAGGGCTGGTCGGGCAGGGGTTCGGTGACCCGGCAGCGCAGCCAGCCGGCCTCCTGCCCGCCGGTGCGGGACAGGGTGTGGGCGCCGGGGACGTGCAGGACGACCTCGCCCGGCCGGTTCAGGCCGCCGGTGCCGTCCCGGTCGACCTCGCAGTCGGTCCAGCCGTCCTCGGTCCACGCCTCCCAGACCAGCGGCGGCTGGCGCGGGTCCACGCCGACACCGTCGACCCGGCTGTCCAGCTCCATCGCGACCACGCAGTGCGGCACGGCGGCGCTCAGCCCGATCAGCATGCAGTCCCCGGGCCGCGGCGACTCGTTGAAGCACATCAGGTCCTTGCCCTCGGCGAGGTCGGCGGTCCGGTCCGTGACGGGCTCACCACCTCGCTGCACCACCAGGTACCGCAACGCGCAGGGCACGACGGTCAGTTCGCGCTCGGTGGCGAAGACCGCGGCCTCCTGGCTCTCGGTGCGCGTGGTGGCGACCTCGGTGCCCACCGGCAGCAGCACGGGCTCGTCCTGCGGTGCGGACAGCCAGAACGTGACGTCCGTACGGGCGGCGGAGGGCGGGAAGAGGGTGATGCCCACCAGGTCCAGGAACGCCAGGTGGTTCTTCTCCGGCACCCGGTTGAGCCGGTAGACGATCTGGTCGGCCATGTGGGCGACGGTTTCCACGAGGGTGACGCCCGGGTCGGAGACGTTGTGGTCGGTCCACTCCGGGGCGCGCTGCTGGATGTAGCGCTTGGCGTCGTCGACGAACTGCTGGAAGCGGCGGTCGTCGAGGTTCGGGGAGGGCAGGGCCATCAGCGGTCGCTTTCAGGGGAGTTGCCCGCGCCGGGGGCGTCGGGTTCCTCGTGGGAGGGGATGACGTAGAACGGGAAGACCAGGCTGCGCGGGTTGTTGGTGCCGCGGATCGAGTAGCGGACGTCGATGAAGAGCACGCCCTGTTCGGTGTTGCCGCCGGCCGTCACCTCGACGTCGCTCACCTCGATGCGCGGCTCCCAGCGGTCGAGGCTCGTGTACACCTCGTGCTGGATGCGGCCGGCGGTGGCTTCGTTGACCGGGGCGAACACCAGGTCGTGGATGGCGCAGCCGAACTCGGGGCGCATCGGCCGCTCGCCCGGCGCGGTGGCCAGGACGAGCCGGATGGCCTCCTCGATCTCGCGCTCCCCGCTGACCAGGGCGATGCCCCCGGTGGGGCCGATGCGCAGGGGGAACGCCCAGCCGGATCCGACGAACTGCTCGGCCATCAGGGGGTCCCCCGCCTTCTCGTGGTCGTCATGAATGTCTCTGGCACAGCCGGCACTACCGGCGTTGCTGGTATCGCTGGTGTCCCTGGCGTCACGGGATCGGGTACGGCTTCTTGTTGACCGTCACGAGGCCCATGAGGTCGATGTTGATGGCCCGCATGCCCACCTGGCCGATGGTGTTGACCTGCACGGCGCCGCCCGCGCTGAGCATCGCGGAACCGACCGCCTTGAGGTTGAGGGCACCCATCGCGTCCACGGTCACCGCTCCGGCGAGCGACTTGAGGTTGACGATTCCGCGGCCCTGGAGGGTGAGCGGCCCGCCGCTCTTGATGCTGATGCTGGTCCGGGCGCTCAACGAGAGACTGGTGCCCGCGTCGATGGACACCGCGGTACCGCCCGTGATGCTGACGGCGCCCTTGCTGTCCACGGTGATCTCGGTCTTGGTGCGGTCGAGGTTGATGATCAGCCGGTCGTTGCCGCTGGCCACCCGGACGCCCTGCTTGCGGGCGCCGGTCTGCTGGCTGAGCAGGTCCACCCGGTTGCCGTCCCGGTCGGACAGGGTGTGCCGGATCGCCTTCTTCTTGAGCGGGTCGTGCAGCGGCACGTCCTTCACGACGGTCGGCTTGTCGATGCCGTTGTAGAGGCTGCCGATGACGAAGGGGTGGTCGAGCGCGCCCCGGTCGAAGCCGACCAGTACCTCGTCGCCGACGTCCAGCGGGAAGACCCCGCCGCCCACCTTCCCGCCCAGCTGCACGGACCGCGTCCAGTCGCTGACGTACGCGTCGTCCAGCCACGGGAACTGCAGCTTCACCCGGCCCTGCTTGAGCGGGTCCTGCACGTCGGTGACGAGCGCGTTGGCCACGCTCGGCAGCCGGGGCGCCGTGGCGCCGCCGCCGGACGTCAGCCCGAACAGGGAGCGCCACTGCCGGCCGGTCACGTTCACCAGCGTCTCGTAGTGGCTGCCCGCGCCGAAGGTGTGCCGTACGGAGGTGACGGTGTACTTGCCCTCGAAGGGGACGCCCACGTCGGTGAGCGCGATGGCCACGCCGGGGCGCAGCACGGGATTGCCGCGCACCGTCACCTCCAGCTCGGCGAATGACGAGGTGAGCTCGTCCGCGAGGGAGGCCGCGGCGAACTTGACCTCGGGCCGGCCGTCGTACGGGGTGTCGGTCTCGACCAGCTTGGCGGCCTTGAAGGCGTTGGCCGCCTTCTGCGGGGTGGTGCCTATGGAGAAGGCGGGGTTGGTGCCCGCCTTCTTGAGTTCGACGACCTTCTTCTTGGTCTTGACGTCCCAGCCGCGCGCCTCGACCTTGTCGACCTGGTCGGCGGCGGTGACGGCGGCCCGGCAGCGCATTACGTCGACGCGGCCGCTCAGCACCCGGGGATTCGGATCCTCGGGGGAGGTCGACAGAGGTGCCTTGGACGCCGGGTCCGGCTCACCGAACTCGAACTTCCCCTTGGCGTCCAGCGACATCACCATCTCGTTCTCGTCGGCGAGCCGCGCCAGGAAGTCCCAGTCGGTCACGTTGGACTGCGAGATGAACTCGTAGAGCGTCTTGGTGGCCGAGATCTTCCCGACGGCGATGCCGTTCATCCCGGCCAGTTTGCGGGCGATGTCGGCGCCGGTCATGTTGCGGTACGCGGCCACCCTGCGCACCCGCATCAGACGGTGCCCCGGGTCGTACCCGCGGATGACGGCGAACGTGCCGGTGCCGTCGTAGTCGGCCTCCATGCCGGTGACCTCGCCGGTGAGCAGCGGGGACGAGACGCCCTGGCCGTCGGCGACGGGCGCGATGACCACCTTGGAGCCGAACCGGACGTTCAGTTTGCCGAGTAGGTCCCGGTCCGGGTCGCGGAAGGTGAGCCGGAACTCGCCGGGCACCCCGGCCCCGAGGTCGACCCAGCCGCCGACGAGCAGGTTGATGTAGTCGGCCGGGATCTTCTTGCTGTCGAGAGTGACGTGGATGATGTTGGAGTAGGACGTCTTCGCCATCAGAAACGCACCTCCTCCGCGGCCGGGAGGACGAGTTCGATGCCGGTGGGCAGCCGCGAGGGGTCGTCGATGCCGTTGCTCTCGGCGATCGCGCGCCAGGCGGACGCGTTGCCGTACTCGCGCCAGGCCAGTGACTGCAGGGAGTCGCCCGCGACGACCCGGTGCACCCGCTGCGCGGTCAGCGCGCCCGAGGTCGGGTTCTGGCCCTTGGTCTTGCTGGGGATCTCGTGCAGCGCCACCTGGCAGGTGGCCCGGATCGGTACACCCGTCGTGCCGAACAGCGAGTAGGTGACGTCCACGGATTCCACGTACGAGGTGAAGCGGGCCGTGGAGAACGAGCCCCACTGGAACACCACCCAGGGCGGCGAGGGCTGCTTCGCGGCGATGCTCTTGGCCGTCACCTCGCAGCAGTCCAGCAGGGCCTCCACGTTCTTCAGCACCACGTTGCTGGTCGGCTTGGTGGACGTGTCCAGGAAGATCTCGACCGTCATCTGGCGCGGCTCGGGACCCATGAACTCCGGGACCGTGCCGTTGCGTACGGCCGCGGCCGGTGTGGACTTCCACTGGGCGCGCCGGGTCAGCTGCAACTGCGCCGGGTTGAAGTCGAATTTGAACGTCTTGATCAGACCGCCCGGGGTGGTGCTGGAGCCGACGGGCGGTTCGTGGATGGCGAGTGTGGCGCGTACGAGGCTCTTGCCCGCGCCGCCCCTGCTTCCCTTGGCCATGTGGTGTCCCTCCCCTTCAGTCCGTGAACCCGTGGTGGGTGATCTCCAGGACCTCGGTGGCCACGGCCGGGTTGGCCGGGTCCAGGGAGGGGCCCTGCCAGCTCACCGGCAGCACGTCGATCAGGCCCCAGTGCGCCACCTCCGAACCGTCCGCGCGCAGGGCGGCGATCTGCGCGGTCGGCCGCTTGATGCCCGTGGCCACGGAGGAGATCCAGGCCGCGACCTTGGTGGTGTCGGGGGTCAGCGGCCGGGTCAGCCGGATGTTGGAGTGGGTGACCCGCGAGGGAAGCTGCCAGACGAACCCGTTGTTGCCGCCCTCCTGGCGTTGCTCGATCTCCACCGCGGACGAGAGCCCTTCGCACCCGTTGAAGTACCCGAGGCTCTCGCCGTCGATGGTCAGGGTGAAGAAGATGGTGGAGCCCGGGTCGAGATCGCGGGGCATCGGAGGCGGCCTTTCTGCGGACGTCGGTCGTGCGGGTCGTGCGGGTCGTGCGGTTCGGGCGGTGGTGCTCGTGGGTGTCACGCCGGGTGCGGGATCCGGGCGCTCAGCGACGGGGGTCGCGGAGCTTGCCGATCCGCTCCCGGTCGAGCCGCAGTTCGGTACGGATCAGCCGGGTGATGCGGCCGATCAGCCGGTGCGTCAGCTCGTCGAGCTGGAAGTCGGTCAGGGAACGGGGGTCGAACTGGCCCTTGGCGACCGCGGTGTACTCGGGCGGGGGTTCACCGGAGTCGTACGCCGGTGGCGGATCGCCGGTCGAGCCGGACCCGGACGAGCCGCGCGACGAGGTGCCGTGGGCGGTGACGTTCGAGACGGCGGTGGTGGTCCTGGCGGGCGTCGGCATGGGCGGACCGCTCGGGTTCCGCTGCACGGGGACGGGCGGACGGGCGGACCCGGCCGAGGGCGCGGGGGCCGAGGCCGGGGCGACGGCGGTTCCGGGTGCCTTGGACGGCCCGGGCGGCGTCGGGGTGATGGCGTGCCGCTGCACGACTGCCGGAGCCCGCAGGGCGGCCGGCCGCGAGGGCGCCTGCGGAGCCGTCGGCGGGGCGCCCGCGGACGGTACGGGACCGGAGGGGGGCTTGGACGCCGAGAGGAGCGGCACGGCCCGCCCCGCGGGGGTGCCGCGGACCGCGGTCGCACGCTGCACCGCCGGTCCCGCGCCCTGTGGTCCGGGCCTGTTCGCGGGCGCCGGGCGCCGCAGCGGGACGGCGACCGGTGATGCCGGGCGGGCGGCGGGAGGCGCCGCGGGCGTCAGGGCCGGGGCGAGGGCGCGAGCGGGGGTCAGACCACGCACCGGATCGTCCGCGGCCGGCACAACCGGGCTTGTTGCCGTCCGCTGCACCGCGGGCCCGGGCCGGGACGCGGACACCGGGGCGGCCGCGGGCGCCTGCCCGTGCCCGCCGCCCTCGGTCAGGGGGCCCGCACCGGAGGGGATCGGCCTGGTGGGGACCGCCATGGCCCGCTGTACGGCAGGGCCGCCGTCGGCCGGGACCCGCAGCGGCACGACCGGAGGCCGGTCGAGTCGCGACACCGGTGCTGATGCCGGTGCCGGTGCATGTGCTCGTACGGGAGTCGGCGCGGGAGCCGGAGTGCCGTGGACCGGGGCCGCCGGTACGGGCGTACGGTCCGGTGCCCCGCCCCGGTGAGCCGTCGTCGCACGCTGGACGGAAGGCGGTCCGGCCGGGCCCGGACTGCCGGAAGCGGCGGGCCCGGAGAGGGGCACCGCGTCCGAGGGCGGGGCGGAGAGGGGAGCCCCGAGCAGGGGGCGCTGCCGAGGGGCCGTGGCCGCACGCTGGACCGGCGTGTGCGAGGGGACGGCCGGGCCGCCGGCCGCCGGAGTGGGAGGCGCCGGAGGTGCGGCCGCGGCACGGGGTCCTCCTGCCGGGCCCGCTGGTTCGGCCGGGCCTGTGCGCTGAGCAGAGGGCGTCGACGGTGCGGCCGGGGAGTGGCTCGGCCGCACCGAGGTGTTCGCGGGCGGCGGTGTGGTGGCCGGGGGAGGGGTGGCCGGCCCGGGGCGGGCCCCCGTCGCGCCGGCGCCGGACACGTTCCCCGAGGTCGGCGCGCCGAGGCCCGGACGCCTCGCTCCGCCGGAAGCATGCCGCTGCACCGGAAACGCGTCCGCGACGGACGCCGTGCGCGGAGGTACCGGAGTGGCGGAGGCGTCCCGACTCGGCCCGGCAGCGGGCGGGTTCGCGGTGGGGGCCGTCTCGGCCGCGCCGTTCGGGGCCGTCGGAACACCGGGGCCGGTCGTCGCGTTCGGGGAACCGGCCGCCGGACCGCCGGAGCCGGCCGCCGTGGTCGCACGACGGCCGGCTCCGGCCTTCGCCGTCTGGACGACCGCGGTGCTGTCTGCGGGCGACGTTGCGCCGGTGGAACGGGCGCCCCCGCCGACTGGGCCGGTCGCAGGCGCCTGCCGGGGAGTCGCCGGGCTGCCACGCTCGGCCGTCGGGCGGACGGGGCCGGGTCCCGCCGCGCTGCCGGGGCCGGTCGCACCGTGGGAGGGGGCGCTGTCGGCGGGCGCGGTGGCCTCGCCGCCGGAACGGCTCGTGGCCCGCTGGACGTTGACCACCGCGTCCCCGGCGCGGGATGTCGTGCCGCTGGGCGCGATGGCGGCCGCCGGAGGTGCGGCGGCAGTCCGCTGCAGGCCGGTCGCCGCGTCACCCGAGCCGGTCGCCGCTTCCCGCGGAGGGGTCACCGTCCCGCTGGAACCGCCTGCGGACGGGGCGGTGGGCGTCGCAGGGCGGGGACCGGTCGGCGCTTTGGCGGGCTCCGCTGTCGGCCGACCGGAACCGGTCGCCGCCCGTTGGACGTTGACCCCGGTGCCGGTGCCGGTGCCGGTGCCGGCACCGGTGGGGCCGGTCGGAGAGTTGCCGGAGGAGGGCGCCGCCTTCTGGGTGCGCCCCGGGGCGGTGCCGTCGACGGCGGCCGTCGCCTCAGGAGCGGGTGTCGCACGCGCGTGCTCGGGAGGCGCGCCACGGGAGTCCGTCGTGGCCCGCTGGACGCCGACAGCCGCCGTGCCGGGCCCGGCCGACGCGCGGTCGGGCCCAAGGGGCCCCGGACCGGGCCTGGTTGTCGCTGTCCGGACGCCGTCGGCGGCCGCTGCGCTGCCGGCCGCGCGCGATGCCGTACCGGCTGAGCCGCTCGCGTGGTCGGCAGGGCCGGCTGCCGTACCGCTCGGGACAGTCGCCGGGCCGCCGGGGCCGGTCCCCACGCCCGCGGAGCCGGTACCGGGGGCAGCGGTCGGAGCCGCTGTGACCGCAGGCCCGCCCGCCGGGCCGCCGGAACCGGCCGTCGCCCGCTGGACGGGGCCCACCGCGCCGCCGGTACGGGGCGCCGAACCGCCGGGGGCGGCCGCCGTGCCATCCGCTCCGGCCGCACGGCTGCCGGAGCCCGTCGCCGTGCCCCCACCGGACACCGGGCTGCCGGGACCGGCAGAAGTCAGGTTGCGCGGGCCGGCCGGAGCCGGGCCGCGCGACACGGCCGGTGCGCCGACCGGGCCGCCCCCCGGGGCCCGCTCGGTGTCGACGGCCGCCCTCGAAGGGAGCCCTCCCGGGCCGGCCGGGCCCGAGCCCGAGGCCGACGGCTCACGGTCGGACGTCTCACGGTCCGACGTCGTGCGGTCGGACAGCGCCCCGCCCGCCGCCGCCCCGCCCGCTACCGAACCGCCCGTCGTCGTACGGCCCGATGTCCCGTCGGCAACCGGAGTCTCCCGCCGTGCCACCGGCAGAGACCTGCGCTGCACCGCGGGCGGGGCGGACGCCCTGGTCAACGGGTTCGTCCGCTGCGTCTGCGTATGTGCATGAAACTGGGACTGGGACTGGGACTGGGACTGAGGTTGGGGCTTGCCCCGGGGCGGCACGGCGGTCACCCGTGGTCCCGTCGGGCGGGAAGCCGTGACCGTACGCGGCGCGCGCTGCACGGGGTGTGCGTCGCCGCTCCCGTCGCCCGGGGCCTCGGTCGCTTCGGAGGTGGCGGCCGCCACCGGCAGGGTGTGCGAGGGCGGTTCGAGCCCGGGGACGGGCCGCGCCGAGGTGGTGAGCGCGTTCCTGACCAGCCCGCCCGGTGCACCGTCGAGGACGGCATGGGACAGGGTTCCGGTGAAGGACGGGTTCTGCCAGGTGCTCAGCCGTCCGCCGAACCCGGAGTCCGCGACACCGGTCCGCCCCACGGCGGCCCGCTGGATCGGCGGCAGCCCCGCCCAGCCGATCACCGGAACCGGCCCGGACTCCGCGGCCGTACCGCTCCCGGAATCCGTGCCCGTGCCCGTACCTGTGCCTGCGCCTGTGCCCGTGACTGCGGAGGCTGAACTGCCGTTCCCGGGAGCCGGGTTCGCGTCCGGTGCCGGTGTCGTCACGGGACCCCGGTTCGTCCCGGAGCTGCCCCTCAGCCGGTCGAGGAAGCCCACCGATCAGCCCTCCGCCCCGCCCCGCGTCACCAAGGACGCGATCTGTTCCGTGAAGCGCCGGCGGTCCTGGTGTTCGAGGTCCAGGATCTCCTCCAGGCTCCAGTGGAAGTGGTAGGCGACGTACGCGATCTCCTGGTGCAGCCGGTCGGTCGCGTACGTCACGATTCCCCCAGGCGGCTCCCGCCGAGTTCGACCTCGAAGGGCTCCGAGCAGTGGGGACACTCCACGGCCGCGCGGGTGTGGCCCTCGGCGTTGACCTGACGGTAGAAGTCCTGCAGGAACGCGAGGTCGGAGGCGAACATGTTCTCCACCACCCCGTCGTGCACCGACGGAAGCGTGCCGAGGCTGGTGATGACCCGGCCCAGCAGCACCACGGACAGATACGCCGGGTTCTCCTGGACGCGGACGTCCCGCAGCGGGATCAGCTCGTCCCGGGCCGTGGCGAGACGCATCACGCCGTCCCGGTGGACGGTCCCCGACGCGTCGACGTATCCGCGTGGCAGCTCGAAGGGGAACTCCGTCCGAAGCTGCTGCGGCACCGACACCGGAGCGGGCGGGGATGCGGGCACCGGAGCGGCCGTCTGCTCCGGCGCCGCCACCGGCCCGGGTGCGGGCGCGTCCACGACCGGACCCGCCCCCGACCTGGCAGCCGTACGCCGCATTACTCGATGACCAGTTCTTCGAAGACGATGGTCACGGTCTCGGTGAGCGGGGAGGCCTCGCCGGCCTTCAGGGCGCTGGCGTCGATCTTGCTGCACCAGGCGTTGCGCATGTTGTACCGCTTCACCGGGTTGTTCTGATAATCCATCATGATGATGGAGGCGTCCTTGCGGGCCGTGCTCATCTGCCCGGCGATCGAGTCGTTGATCCACGTCGTGAACGCCGGTGACTGGGTCATTCCGCGCACCACGGTGCACTGACCGTCCTTCTGCACACCCGGCATGAGGCTGACCTCGGGCTTGCCCTGCGCCGAGTTCGACAGGTGCTTGATGACGTCCTGCTCGATGGTGAGGCCGTTGACCTCCGCGAGGTACTCGACCATCACGCCGTCGATCTGGAGGCCGAAATTGTGTGAAGTGAGGCTGTCACCCGGCTGGAGACTCATCTGTTCTCTGTCCTTCTGAGGGGTCGTGACAATGGCTTACGAGGCAAAGGCGCAGGCGGGCCGGGCCTACTCCTCGAGCTCTCCGCTGCCGCTGGAGAACTGGGCCAGCCGGAAGATCACGAACTCGGCGGGCTTGACCGGCGCGATGCCGATCTCGCAGATGACCCGGCCGAGGTCGACCGACTCCGGGGGGTTGGTCTCCTCGTTGCACTTGACGTAGTAGGCCTCTTCCGGCCGCTGGCCGAAGAGGGCGCCGCTGCGCCACTCGTTGACGAGGAACGACGAGACGTTGCGCCGGATCCTGGCCCACAGGTTGTGGTCGTTCGGCTCGAACACCACCCACTGGGTGCCGAGCAGGATCGACTCCTCCAGGTAGTTGAAGTACCGGCGGATGTTGAGGTAGCGCCAGGCCGGGTCGGAGGACATGGTGCGGGCGCCCCAGACGCGGATGCCGCGGCCCGGGAAGGCGCGGATGCAGTTGACGCCGATGGGGTTGAGCAGGTCCTGCTCGCCGCGGGTGATCTGGAGCTCCAGGTCCACCGCGCCGCGTACGACCTCGTTGGCGGGCGCCTTGTGCACACCGCGCTCGAAGTCGTTGCGGGCCCAGATGCCGGCGACGTGGCCGCTCGGCGGGATCACACGGGACTGGCCGGTCGCCGGGTCGAAGACCTTGACCCAGGGGTAGTACAGGGCCGCGTACTTGGAGTCGTAGCCCGCGGTCTCCTGGCGCCAGACCCGGATCTGACGGGCGTTCAGGCCGGGCGGCGGGTCGATGATGGCGACCCGGTCGCCCATCAGCTCGCAGTGCGCGATCAGACCGAGCTGGACCGCCTTCACGGCCTCCAGGTCGATCGCGCCGCGCTGGTAGGCGGCCATCAGGTCGGGGACGGCGACCATGGAGATCTCGTCGACGGCCTCCAGGCCGCCGAAGCCGGTGCGGTCGGCCGAGTCACCGAGGTAGTGGGCCGGGCCGGGGTGGGCGTCGCTCGTCTCCGACGGGGCGACGGGGGCGGGGGCCGCGGGGGCCGCCAGCGCCACGGTCTGGTTCTCGGGCCGCGCCAACTGGGCCG
The DNA here is from genome assembly GCF_027107535.1 of Streptomyces aurantiacus. NCBI lineage: Bacteria > Bacillati > Actinomycetota > Actinomycetes > Kitasatosporales > Streptomycetaceae > Streptomyces > Streptomyces sp. Qhu-G9. The sequence goes on from NZ_CP114283.1 coordinate 258,171, forward strand.
CGGGCGCGGACTCCTGGACGGTGATGAGCTTGGAGCGCTCCTTCACCTGCGTGACGACGTAGTTGCGGCCGCCCTTCTTGGCGGTCACGTCGAACGTCTCGACGGGCTTGTCGCCGTCCTTGACGATCAGCTTGAAGCGCTCGGCGGGGCCCTCGCCCTCGGGGTCGGCGACCTCGACGCTGAGCGAGCCGCCCGCGACGGCGGTGACGCTGAAGGTGCCGAGCTGCTTCGGCTCGCCCGCCGGGAGCGCGGCCGGGGCGGCGGAACCGGAGACGGCGGCCGGGGCGGCGGCGCCTGCCGCGCCCTCGGCGGTGCCGCCGACCCGCACGACGTACGCGGCGCTGCCGCCGTTGTTGAAGAACCCGTACACGGAGTGCGCGAGGTAGTAGCCGTCGGTGAAGTCGCCGAAGGCCGCGACGTACTGGGACCAGTTGGTCACCAGGGTCGGCTCGTTCAGCGGACCGGCCGGCGCGAGCCCGACGAAGGCCGCCACCGATGTGCCCACCCCCTCGATGGGACGCGAGCCGCTGGCCACCTCCTCGACGTATACGCCGGGTGACAGGTAGGACGGCATGCTCTGCTCTCCTCGGGGTACGAGACAGGTCTTCTCTCACCCTCACGCGCGAAGCGCGTCCATTGAAACGTCCTGGGGGGCCTGATCGAGGGCAGCTCCGTTGCCCCGAGGGGCAATGCGGCGGGCCTCGGTGTCCTCTCGCCCGCAGGCACTGCCCTCGGCGATGCCCTTACGGCTCTCCCCGTACCCGGTGCGCTCCGGTACCGCCGGGGTGCCGACCACGGCGACGACAGCTCGGAGGGCGACCTCTTCGGTGAGGAGGCTCAGCTTCCCGGACCGACGTCCGGAGGCGGACGGGCGGCCCCGCGGTGAACACCTCCTGAGCACGGGCCCTTCGGACGCCATGGGTCCGCGACAACGAGGTCGGCGCACGGGGCCCCTTCGGGCACGGGGTGTGCACTGTCTCCTCCTGACCGGGCTTTCCCCTCCCGCTAGCGTCCTGACGTGAGCCTTTGGACCTCCCTGGAACCCGCCTCCGCGACTGTGGACCCGGGTGGCAGTACGACCGTGCGGTTGCGTGTGCGCAATACCGGTGATGTGGTCGATGAGTACCGCTTCGAGGCGGTCGGTGATCTGGCGCCGTGGACTGTCGTGGAGCCGCAGTCGCTCCGGTTGTATCCGGGGACGACGGGGTCGGTGGAGTTGTCGTTCGCGCCGCCTCGTACGCCGGATGCGACGGCGGGTCCGAATCCGTATGCGGTGCGGATCACGCCGACGGAGCATCCGGAGGCGGTGACGGTTCCCGAGGGGAACTTGACGATCACGCCGTTCACGGAGGTGCGGGCGGAGTTGGTTCCGCCGACGGTGAAGGGCAGGTTCCGGGGGCGGCCGAAGCTGGCTGTGGACAACCTCGGGAACACGAAGGTGACTGCGTCGGTCGGTGGCAGTGACAACGGCGATCAGCTTTCGTACGACATCCATCCGAGCAATGTGCAGATCGAGCCGGGTCGGGCGGCGTTCGTGAAGGCGACGCTGAAGCCGCGGCAGATCATCTGGTTCGGGTCGAAGGAGGAGCGGCCGTACACGCTGGCCGTGCAGCGGTCGGGGGTCACTCCGCTGGATGTCGAGGGCACGTATGTGCAGCGGGGTTTCCTGCCACGCTGGCTCGCGACCTTCCTGGGCGTCTTCATGGCACTGGCGATCACGTTCGTGATGCTGTGGATCGCCTACAAGCCCCAAGTCCGCAGCCAGGCCAAGGAGTTCCAGGAAGCCGGCGTCAGCACCCTGCCGCCCGAGGCGTCTCCGTCGGCGCCGGTGGCGTCACCCTCGGTGCCGAAGCAGGATGTCGAGCCGGTCCCGTCCGCTCCGGCGGACAAAGGCGGCGACGGCGGCGCGCCGGCGTCCCCGTCGGCCGAGGAGAAGCCCAAGAACGAGGTGCCCACGGGCAATGTCCTCCTCCGCAACCTGTCCACCGGGCGGTGTGCCGACCTCCCCGGCGAGGGTGAGGGCAAGAAGGACGGCCGGGTCCAGCAGTTCTCCTGCAAGCAGACCGCCGACGACAACCAGCTCTGGAACCTGGAAGTGAAGATCCCGAAGGGAGGGCCCGGAGGAGAGGCCGATCTCTTCCAGATCCGCAACACCAAGGACCAACTGTGCATGGACCTGCCGAACTTCGGAGCCAACCCCATTCACACACGCGTCACGGAGTTCACCTGTAACGGCACGAAGGCCGACAACCAGTTGTGGTGGCTGGAAAAGCAGGAGAGCGGCGCCTACTGGCTCCGCAACTTCGCGAGCAACGGCGCGTGCCTCGAAGTCGCGGGCAACAATGACATCCGCGACGAAGTAACCCTGATGCTCTTCAACTGCACCGTCACCGATGACCAGGAGTGGCAGATCGTCCAGCCTTCCCAGGGCTGAGAGGCGGGGCAGCGGGCCGCGCCTCTTCGGGCACGGGTCGTGCCCCGGGGCTTCCTGACCCGGGCCAGGCCCGGCAAGTAGCGTCCGAGGGTGAGCCTTTGGACCTCCCTGGAACCCGCCTCCGCGACTGTGGACCCGGGTGGCAGTACGACCGTGCGGTTGCGTGTGCGCAATACCGGTGATGTGGTCGATGAGTACCGCTTCGAGGCGGTCGGTGATCTGGCGCCGTGGACTGTCGTGGAGCCGCAGTCGCTCCGGTTGTATCCGGGGACGACGGGGTCGGTGGAGTTGTCGTTCGCGCCGCCTCGTACGCCGGATGCGACGGCGGGTCCGAATCCGTATGCGGTGCGGATCACGCCGACGGAGCATCCGGAGGCGGTGACGGTTCCCGAGGGGAACTTGACGATCACGCCGTTCACGGAGGTGCGGGCGGAGTTGGTTCCGCCGACGGTGAAGGGCAGGTTCCGGGGGCGGCCGAAGCTGGCTGTGGACAACCTCGGGAACACGAAGGTGACTGCGTCGGTCGGTGGCAGTGACAACGGCGATCAGCTTTCGTACGACATCCATCCGAGCAATGTGCAGATCGAGCCGGGTCGGGCGGCGTTCGTGAAGGCGACGCTGAAGCCGCGGCAGATCATCTGGTTCGGGTCGAAGGAGGAGCGGCCGTACACGCTGGCCGTGCAGCGGTCGGGGGTCACTCCGCTGGATGTCGAGGGCACGTATGTGCAGCGGGGTTTCCTGCCACGCTGGCTCGCGACCTTCCTGGGCGTCTTCATGGCACTGGCGATCACGTTCGTGATGCTGTGGATCGCCTACAAGCCCCAAGTCCGCAGCCAGGCCAAGGAGCAGCTCCAGGAAGCCGGCATCAGTACGTTGCCGCCGGCCAGCCCTTCGGTGTCGCCGCCCGCCCCGCCCACGCCCACCGCCCCCGCCACGACACCCACGCCCGTCGCGGAGGCGCCGCCCGCGGGCGGCGGCGGATCGGGCGGTGGTGGCTCGGAGAAGGAGAAGAAGACCCCGGAGCGGACCGCGGCGACCGCCGTCCAGCAGCTGGCCGCGCAGGACCCGGGCGGGCGGCACATCTGCTACCGGGCCTTCGTCGCCGACAAGGGCTGGACGGACGCGGTGTGCGACGGCGAAACGGCCGGCTCGGTGGGCCAGAACAAGTCGCTCAAGGCCCTCAACATCGCGGTGTCAGGCACCAAGGGCACGGCCGGTGTCGCCTTCATCCACAACCCCGGGTCGACGAACGGCCAGGGCTACTACAACAAGGTGCCCTGGTCGGGCGTGCCCGACGGCATCGACAACTACATCGGCAGCACCAAGAAGGACGCCCAGAACATGCTGGGCTTCACCATCAACGTCGACGAAGGCGGCGGCCCGGTCTGCCAGACCGCCCACGTCCACAACGAGGGCTGGCACGGCATGGGCTGCGACAAGCCCGGCGAGGGCGAGAACTTCATCTTCGGCGGCACCCTCACCAACGACCTCTGGCTGGAAGCAGTCAAGTTCACAGTCTGACCAACCCCCCGGCCTTGGAAGACGCGTCCAGGCACAGTCTTTTAGGGGGCGCGGGGAACGGCGCAATCCTTTAAGGGGCGCGGGGAACTGCGCGACCAGCCCCACCCAACCCGCAGCCAAGAAGCACACGGCACCCAGAACAGGGGAAGGCGGCTACCAGCCACCTTCCCCCGGTACCAGCCGCCCCGCCTTCCGATACTCCCGCCGAGCCCCCTCCAGCAGATCCCCGGTCGTGACCGTCCCCCCACGCCCGGCAGCGGCATACGCGGCGGTGACGACCGCACTCCGAATGGACCCCCCGGCCAGCTCGAAGTCACGCGCGGCCGCCTCCGGTTCGATCCCCTCGGCACACGGAACGTGGGCAAGGCTGTGCCGCCACAGCGCCCGCCGCTGCTCGGCGTCCGGGAACGGGAAGTCGACCACCAGGTCCAGCCGCCGGGTGAACGCCTCGTCGATGTTGGCCCGCAGGTTGGTAGTGAGCAGGGCGATGCCGTCGAAGGACTCCAGGCGCTGGAGCAGGTACGCGCTCTCCATGTTGGCGTGCTTGTCGTGGGAGTCCTTGACCTCCGAACGCTTGCCGAAGACCGCGTCGGCCTCGTCGAAGAGCAGCACGGCGTCGGTGCGGTCGGCCTCGGTGAAGATCCGTTCGAGGTTCTTCTCGGTCTCGCCCACGTACTTGTCGACGATCGAGGAGAGCTGCACGACGTAGAGGTCCAGGCCGAGTTCGGCGGCGACGACCTCGGCCGACAGGGTCTTGCCGGTACCGGACTCGCCCGCGAAGAGCCCGAGGACGCCGTGGCCCCGGCCGCCTCCGGCGCTGAGCCGCCAGTCGCCGAGCACCCGGTCGCGGTGGCGGGCGCGCAGGGCGAGTTCGTGCAGCTGGGCGAGGGGCCTGTCCGGCAGGACGAGGTCGTCCCAGCCGACGTCGGGCCGGATCCGGCGGGCGTGCTGCTCCAGACCGGAGGCGGACTGCTGCCGGGCGGCCAGCCGGAGGTGGGCGGCGGTCACCGGCGTGCCGTCGAACGTGGCGAGGTCCATGGCCGCGCGGGCGGCCCGTTCGATCCGGTCGCCGCCGAGCCGGTACGGGGCGACGGTGACGGCCAGGTCGAAACCCGGACCGTCCGCGCCGGTGCCGAGCGCGGCCGCCCAGGTGTCCACGGCACCCGCCCGCCCCCGGGGCGCGTCGAGGACCAGCGGGTCGTGGTCGCACCACTGGGGGTCGTACGGCCGGGGCCCGGTGAACAGCACGGGTACGCCGGCCGCCGACAGTGCCCGCAGGAGCGGGCCCGGCTTCTCCGGCAGCGGGGACACGACGATCGCACGGTCGCGCAGCCGCGCTTCGCGCAGCAGGCGGGGGAGGAGGTCGGCGAGCAGTTCGGGGAGTGTCTCGCCGACCGCCACGGGCGAGAAGTGCAGCGCCTCGATGCCGGCCGCGCGCAGGGCGCCCGCCGCGCACACGAGCCCGTCGCCCTCACGCTGCTCGCGCAGATAGACGGTGACAGGAGCCGCGGTCAGCCGGTCGGCCAGCTTGGCGGTGAACTCCCCCTCCAGCGTGGACGCCGACGTGGACGCGGAGGTGGGCAGGTCGAGCGGATGGACGTACCCGGCGAGCGCCGCGTCCTGTGTGTCGTCGCCGAGCAGATGGGCGACGAGCCGGTCGGGCACGCGCAACGACCGGCTGAGGAAGGGCCGTTCGGTCTCCTCGACGGTCAGCAGTCCGAGCGCGGTCAGGGGCGCCGAGGGATGCAGCCGGGCCCGCGCCTCACCGAGGTGCGCGGGCAGCCCGCACAGGTCGAGCGCCAGCCCGGTGGTGGCCAGCCGTCTGCTGATGTCGTCGTTGAGGTACCCGTACAGCGGCTCGAAGGAGCGGTCCAGGTCGGGGGCGAGGGCGATGAGCAGGATGCGGGTGTCCAGTTCGGTGAGCCCGAGGCGTACCGCGAGCCGCACCAGCCGGTCGCCCGGACCGGCCTCCGCGTCTTCAGCGTTCCCGCCCGCCGCCGCGCCCCCGGGTTCGGCCGTGTCCTCGAACACGGAGGTCCACGATGTCGTCGTGGGTCCCAGAAGAGGCCGTACTGCCTCTTCGGAGAGGTACAGCCCGCGCAGCGGATCGTCCGCGGTGGGGTCGCCGGCGCTGCGTTCCGCAACCAACTCGGCGACGCGGGCGCGCAGTCGGGCGAGGCGGGTGAGGATCGTGTCGGCGGTGCGGGAGGCGTGAGTGGTCACTGCTGCTGTTCTCCGGGCTGCCGTTCTCCGGTGTCCGGCGCGGTGTCCGGCCGCCGTGGCCGGTGGCTGCGCTCCTGCGAGCCCTCCAGCGTGCCGTCCATGCCGCGTACGCGGACCGCGCCCTCCGTGACCGGGGGGCCGACGTCGTACTCGGGGAAGGCCGGGAAGGGTGCGGTGACCACGAGGTCGAGCGACGGCTTGAGTTCGCCGCCCAGGGCCGACCAGATCTCGGCCATGGAACGGGACTCGGTGTGCAGCCCGGCCACCGTGAGCGGGACGGACAGGCCCATCGCGCCGAGGGCGCCCGGCAGTTCTTCCGGTGCGAGCAGTTCGCGGGGCAGCATGGTCGCCAACACCGCGGAGAGCAGCCGGTGTTCGTCCTGGGGCTGCTTGGTCCAGGCGGTGACCAGGTACGACAGCCGGAACCAGCGGGGCGGCTGACGGCGGCGTACGACGATGTCGCGCTCGTCGCGGACGGTGACCTGGCCGCGCTGGCGCCGGTTGACGTCCTCACGGATGTCGTACAAGTAGGCGTTGACGGCCGGGGCGTTGCGCCGGGCCGCCCAGTCGCGGGTCGGGGCCTCGAAGGCGATCTCGATGCCGGAACCGGCCAGGGCGCCACCCCCGAGCAGCCGCTTGAGGACCTCGTCCACCTCGTGGATCACCGTCGTGCTCCCGCCCTGCCGTGCTGTGCCCTGCGCCGCCGTACCGTGCCGAGAAGCGCCGCGCCCCCACCGGCACCGGCAATCGCTGTCGCTGTCGCTGTCGCAACCGATCGTGCCCTGCGGAGCCCTCGCCTCCGCAGGCACGCCGGGGACGACCGCTGGGCAGACCGTGCTGCCCACGCTTCCGTTTCGATTGCCCGTTCGGTCAGATGTAGCCTTCGCGGAGGGCATGGGCCACGGCATGCGCCCGGTTGCGCAGATGCAGTCGGGTGGTGAGCCCGTGCATCACGTTCTTGACGGTCCGTTCGGAGTAGGACAGCTTGCTGGCGATCTCCCCGGTGTCGAGCCCTTCGGCGACCAGCCTCAGTACGTCCACCTCGCGGGGTGCGAGTCCCGAGGAGGGGGCACCGGGATGGCTGCTCGCGGTGCGGTGCAGCGATCCCACCTGGCTGATCAGCCGCCCGAGCAGATCGGCGGGCAGGTCGCCGTCGCCGCGGGAGGCCGCGAGAACGGCCTGCACCAGCCGGTGCGCGGTGGCCTCGTGGCGCCACACGATGGCTCCGACGCCGCACTCGATGACGTCGAGGAGTTCGGTCTCGCGGATCACGCTCACCACGAGGACGGCCCGGGCTCCCTCGCTGCGCACGAGCCGGCGCAGCCGGGACAGGGCCATCTCGTCCAGCGTCTCGCTGATCAGCAGGGCGACGGTGTCAGGACCGGTCTCGGTCTCCTCGCGGAGGTCGATCACCGGGTGCTGCCGCAGCTGGCTGAGCGCGCCCTCCCGGGAGATCGGGTCCGACGCGTGCACCGCCACGGGTATGCGGGACTCGGGCTCGGCCGTGCCCGGAGCCGTGGTCCCGAATGAGCTGCGCAACCGACTCCCCTATGTTCACGTGCCCGTCAACTCTGTTGCGTCTGTGACAGGCGTGCGAGAACCACACTTCTGTGCCCCGCGAGCCGGGCGCAATCGTGGAGCACCACGAGACGCACCACGAGATCGGCGACCGTGGCGCGTTTCTGATCGTGGGTCATGTCACGCAACGCGGGCCGTGTGTTCCCCCGTCCCACACAGGGGACCGCATCACGGCTGTGAGGGAGGCAGGAATGGACGCACCGCTGCTTGAACGCGGGGAGGCCATGGAGCTGGTCGCCGCCGAGGCCGCGCGCGCCCGCGCGGGATCGGGCCGGCTGGTCCTGCTGCGGGGCGCCACCGGCACGGGCCGTTCCGCGCTCCTGGAGGCCGCCGCCGAGGAGGCGGAGGCGGCCGGGATGCGGGTGCTGCGGGCCCGCTGCTCCCCCGACGACACCACCGTTCCCTTCGCCGTCGTACGTCAACTCCTCGGTCCGAACGGGGAGTTCGCGGACGCGGACCGGATGCCGGACGAGCGTGCCCGGGCCGCCTGGCTGTGGCGGCTGCTGCGTTCGTACGCGGCCGGGCCCCCGCTCCTCGTCACCGTGGACGACGTCCATCTCGCGGACGACTCCTCGCGGCGCTGGCTCGCCGACGCCGCCCGAAAGGTGGACCGATTACCCGTGCTGCTGGTGGTGACCGAGCGCAGCCAGTACGACATCGACACTCCGTCGACCGGTCTCGCCCACACGCTCTCGCCCGCGCTCGTCCGCACCCTGACGCTCCCTCCGCTGGGCGTCGACTCCACGACGAGCCTGGTCCGTTCGGACTTCGGCGGGGTCCCCGGGACGTGGGTGGAGGACTGCGTACGGGCGGGCGCGGGCAGCCCGCTGCTGCTGCGGGCCCTGCTGGACGACCTGCGCGGAACCCTGCCGGCAACCGTGCCGAAGACGTGCGCCGCCCTGTATCCGGGGACCTACCAGGCCGCGGTGTCGTGGTGGCTGGACAGCGCGGGCCCCGCGACGGCGGAGGTGGCACGGGCGCTGGCGGCACTGCAGGAGGACCGCCCCTCGGCCGACGCCGCGTACGGCCCCGTCACCGACCGACCCCCGGCCGACCCGTATGACGGCCGCCCGGCCTGGACCCCGGCCGACCCGGATCACGGTCCTCCCTTGGACCGACCTCCGGCCCACCCGGCGCACGGCCACCCGGACTGGACACCGGCCGACCCGGATCACGGCCACCTGGACTGGGCAGCGACCGACCCGGGGTACGGCCACACGGACCGAGCTGATTCCGGCCTCGCCTCCGGCCCCGTCTCCGACCCCGCCCACGGCCACCCGATCCGTGTCACGGCCGCCCGCACCCGGCACCCGGAAGACGACCATGCCTTCGTCGGCGGCCGGTTCCCGGTCGGTGACGGGCTCACCGGACTCGCCGAGCTCGTCGGCGCGGTCGCCGGTGCCGACCCGGCACGGGTGGCGGGGTGGCTCACCGCCATGACACGGCTGGGGATCCTGCGCCCCGGTGCCGACGGGCGGCCCCGCTATGCCCATCCCCTGCTGCGGGACGCGGTGCTGAGCGGCTGGCCCGGTCCGCGGCGGCTGGCCGCACACCGGGCGGCCGCCGAGGTGATGCTGCGCCGCGGCGACCGCGCCGAGGCCGTCGCCGGCCAGCTGCTGCGCTCCGGCACGGTGGGCGAGGAGTGGGCCACCGGAGTCCTCCTGGACGCCGCCGCCATCGCCGTCCGCGAGGGCCGTACCGCCGACGCCCTGCCCTGTCTGCGCCGCGCCCTGGACGAGCCGCTGCCCGACGACCACCGCCAGCGCCTCCTCACCGAACTGGGCTCCCTGGAGTACGCCACCGTGCGCTCCTCCGCCGGCATCCCGCGCCTCGCCGAGGCGGTACGGCTGCCGGGCGTCCCGCAGGACCGGGTCCGTGCCGCGGTGGCCCTGGGCACGGCGCTGGCCGGGCGGGGCGAGGCCCGCGCCGCCGTCGACGTGCTGCGCTCCCTCGACCCCCAGCTGACGGGCCACCCCGACCTGTCCCGCACGGTCCACATCGCCTCGGCACTGCTCTCCGACCACGACCAGGAGATCCGGCAGGAGGTGTACCGCTGGCTGCGGGAGACCGCCGGGCGCTCACCGGGCCTGGTCGGCACCGCCGGTCAGGCACTGCTCGTACGGTACGAGGCGACAGCGGGCCTGATCTCGGCGGACGCGGCCATGGAACGGGTGCGCGCCCTGCTCGCGGAACCCGTCGACCCGCTCGCGGAGCCGTTCCTGCTGGGCACGGCCGCCGCCGTCGCCCAGTGGGCCGACGAACTCGAAGAGGCCGAGCGGCTCGTCGAGCGCGGTCTCGCCCGGCAGCGGCCGTCCCTGCTGCACCCCATGCACCGGGCCCTGCTGAACGTCGGGGCCGACATCGCCGCGGCCCGCGGCGACTACGCGCGCCTGCTCAGCGGGCCCGAGGCCCCGCAGCCCGCCGGGGCCCGCTCCGGCCCGGCCAACGGCCAGGCCCACGCGCTGGTCGCGCTGGTCGAGACCGGCAGGGTGGCGCAGGCCCGCCGGCTCGCGGGCGGCTTCGACCTGCGGGAGGCGCAGGACTCCTGGGAGCTGAACCGGTTCCTGCACGCGCGCGGTGTGCTGCGGGCCGCGGCCGGGGATCCGGCGGGAGCGCTCGACGACTTCCTCGAGTGCGGGCGCCGCCAGTCGGCCCGCGACGTGGTGAGCCCGGTCGTCACCCCCTGGCGGACGGCCGCGGCGGAATGCCGTCTGGCACTCGGCCGGCCCCGGGAGGCACTCGAACTGGCCGAGGAGGAACTGCGGCTGGCCCAGGTGTGGGACACACCGCGCCTGGTGGGGCGCGCCCTGCGGGTGCTCGGCACGGCGACCGGCGGGCGGCGCGGTCTGGAGCTGGCCGACCGGTCCGTACGGGCGCTGAGGGACGCCGGTGTGGACACGGAGCTGATTCCCGCGCTGATCGCGCAGGGGCGCCAGCTCACCGCCGCGGGGGATCGGGCCCGTGCCCGTGACTGTCTGCGGGAGGCGGCCGAGCGTGCCGAACGGCTGGGCGCCGTGCGGCTGCGGGCCACCGCCGAGGAGGCCCTGCGCGAGGGTGGCGCGCGCCGCACCGCGACGGCGCTCACCGGCTCGGGCGCGCTCACCGGAAGTGAGCGCCGCATCGCCGAACTGGCCGCCGACGGCCGTACGAACACGGAGATAGCGGAGCTGCTGCACCTGGCGCGCCGCACTGTGGAGACCCATCTGACCAGCGCGTACCGGAAGTTGGGCATCCGGCGGCGGGGCGGCCTGACGGCCGCGCTGGGCCGGGAGCGGGACGCCTGACGGACGCACGGGTTTGACTCGACGCCGTCCGGCCGCCTCGCTCCGGCCATGTCCCCTCGGCCCCCTGGCAGCGTCCCCGGCCCGCCGCCGCGCCCCGGACCTCCCCTCTCGCCCCGCCGGGATATTGCTTTGCGGCGTCGATCGGTGCCGCCGACACTGGCCCCGTGCTGACACGACGTGAGACCCCCGCCGACGTATCCGCCGTGCGTGCCGTGATCGCGGCCGCCTTCGCCAAGACGGACGCCCCCGACCCCGTGGAGGCCGTCCTGCTCGACGCGCTGCGGACCTGTGACGGCTGGCTGCCGGAACTGTCGTACGTGGCGGTCGACGAGAAGGACGAGGTCGTCGGCCACGTCGTCTGTACGCGCGGCCACGTCGACGGGGTGCCGGCTGTCGGGCTCGGCCCGATCGGTGTGCGCCCCGACCTGCAGCGGCGCGGCGTCGGCCTCGCCCTGATGCACTCGGTGCTCGGCGCCGCCGACGCCCTCGGTGAGCCGCTGGTCGCCCTGCTCGGCAGCCCCGCGTACTACGGCCGCTACGGCTTCCGGGCCGGCACCGAGCTGGGCATCCACGCGCCCGACCCCGCCTGGGGCGAGTACTTCCAGGTCCGCACACTGGCCGCGTACGACCCGGCCGTGCGCGGCACCTTCACCTACGCGGAGCCGTTCGGCGACCTCTGAGGTGCGGCCGGATCGAGACGCCGAGCCACTGCATGGAGGACATCTGGGAGATCGGGATGTACTGGGTGTGCCGGTTACCCCTTGGTCTCACTGGAGGGCTCGACGGGCCGCTCGGCGACGAAGGAGCCCAGGCCGGGTTCGGTGTAGATGAGCCCCTCTGCGCGCAGGCCCTTGTGCACCTTCTGCGCGGTGACCGCGGCGATTCCGAACTCGGCGGTCAACTCGGCGATGGAGGGCACCCGGGTCCTCGCGGGGTAGTCCCCGTTGACGATTCGGGCGGTGACGGCTGCGGCGACCTGGCGCCAGACGACTCGGGTTCGGTCGATTTCGAAGGCCATCACGCCTCGCCTTCGGGGGCCGGGTTCCCGGGTGGCCGGGCGACGAAGGAGCCCAGGCCGGGCTCCGTGTAGGTCAGGCCCTCTTCGCGCAGCGCGCGGAGCACCTTGTGCCCGGTCGCGTTGGCGATCCCGAACTCCTCCGTGAGCTGCACGACGGAGGGGACGCGGGTGCGAGGAGGGTAGGTGCCGTCCTTTATCCGGTTGCGGATCACCTCGGCCACCTGGCGCCAGCGGGGAATGTCGGGAACGAATTCGATCACCGCTCCAGCATGCGCATTCTTGGCGCGCTACACGATTCAGGGAATGCCTGGACTACCTAGCATGCCTAGATTCCTTCGAGTACGGTTAACCAGTGAGAGACCCCCGCGACGGGAGCAACCGTCCGGGGGCGCGGCCACCAGCAATCCCTGAACCGGAGCTGATGACATGACCGACCTTATCCATCGCCTCGCCGCATGGGTGAGCCTCCTGCTCATCCCGCGCGGAGCGCACCGCAGCCCGCCGGGCCATCCGGCACCCGCCGTCCACCTGCCGCCGCGAGCCGATGTGCCGCCCCTCCCGGCCCACCGCAGCCCGTACGGGCTCGACGCCCCGCTCGACGCCACCGCCACCAGAGCCGTACGCCCTTATGTGACCGCCCACGAACAGTGGTGGCGGCGCCGCGAACTCGCCCTGGCCACTCTGGGGCTGGACACGCCGGGCCCGTACTGGATCCACGGGGTGGAGGTCGCCTGATGGAACCGCAACCGTTGGAACAGCCGCGCCTGTTGCCCTGGTCGGGGCCCGAGGGCAAGCCCTGCTATCTCATCAGCGACGACCAGGGCGGGCCCCTCTCCCGCCTCGCCGACGCCACGGAATCCATCCAGCTCGGCATGGGCACGGAACTCCTCGCGCACGCCCACGAGATGCTGCCGGACAGCCCGCGGGGCGAACTTCGTTTCCTCGCCGAGCGGTTGAGCGAGGCTCTGCAGGCGGCCCTGCGGGTGGCCGAGAGCCGGGGCCGACGCCTCAGCCGGTTGAACTGAGCCCCGGCACCGGCACCGGCCCTGGTACCGGAGACGCCGACACCCCATGTCCGGGCGGGACATGGGGTGTCGGCGGTGCTGACGCGGTGGGCTACTTCACCGGCTGCGGCTCCGGCTCGCTCTCCGAGTCGGCCGCGCCCGCCGGGGGCTCGTCGTCGACCGGGGTCTTCACGGAGTCGAGCAGCAGCTGGGCCACGTCGACGACCGTGATCGACTCCTTGGCCTTGCCGTCGTTCTTCTTGCCGTTGACCGAGTCGGTCAGCATGACGAGGCAGAAGGGGCAGGCGGTGGAGACGATGTCCGGGTTGAGGGAGAGGGCCTCGTCGACGCGCTCGTTGTTGATGCGCTTGCCGATCCGCTCCTCCATCCACATCCGCGCACCACCGGCACCGCAGCAGAAGCCGCGCTCCTTGTGGCGGTGCATCTCCTGCTGACGCAGGCCCGGGACGGCCGACATGATCTCGCGCGGAGGCGTGTAGATCTTGTTGTGGCGGCCCAGGTAGCAGGGGTCGTGGTAGGTGATGAGGCCCTCGACCGGCGTCACCGGGATCAGCTTGCCCTCGTCGATCAGGTGCTGGAGCAGCTGGGTGTGGTGGATGACCTCGTAGTCGCCGCCGAGCTGCGGGTACTCGTTGCCGAGGGTGTTGAGGCAGTGCGGGCAGGTCGCGACGATCTTCTTCGCGGACTTCGGCTTCCTCGACTCCGCGGGGAAGTTGCCCTCGTCGTCCATCTCCTCGCCGAAGGCCATGTTCAGCGCGGAGACGTTCTCCATGCCGAGCTCCTGGAACAGGGGCTCGTTGCCGAGGCGCCGGGCGGAGTCACCGGTGCACTTCTCGTCGCCGCCCATGATCGCGAACTTGACGCCCGCGATGTGCAGCAGTTCCGCGAAGGCCTTGGTGGTCTTCTTGGCGCGGTCTTCGAGCGCGCCCGCACAGCCGACCCAGTACAGGTACTCGACCTCGGTGAGGTCCTCGATGTCCCGGCCGACGACCGGGATCTCGAAGTCGACCTCCTTGGTCCACTCAAGGCGCTGCTTCTTGGCAAGACCCCAGGGGTTGCCCTTCTTCTCCAGGTTCTTGAGCATCGTCCCGGCCTCGGACGGGAAGGCGCTCTCGATCATCACCTGGTAGCGGCGCATGTCGACGATGTGGTCGACGTGCTCGATGTCGACCGGGCACTGCTCGACGCAGGCGCCGCAGGTGGTGCAGGACCACAGGACGTCCGGGTCGATGACGCCGTTCTCCTCCAGCGTCCCGATGAGGGGCCGCTCGGCCTCGGCGAGGGCCGTCGCGGGCACGTCCTTCAGCTGCTCGGCGCTCGCCTTCTCGTTGCCCGACCCCGCGCCGCCAGGCGCTGATGGATCCAGCTTGCCGCCACCGGCGAGGAGATAGGGGGCCTTGGCGTGCGCGTGGTCGCGCAGCGACATGATCAGCAGCTTCGGGGAGAGCGGCTTGCCGGTGTTCCAGGCGGGGCACTGCGACTGACAACGCCCGCACTCGGTGCAGGTGGAGAAGTCCAGCAGGCCCTTCCAGGAGAACTGCTCGACCTGGGAGACGCCGAAGACGTCGTCGTCGCCGGGGTCGGTGAAGTCGATCGGCTTGCCGCCGGAGGTCATGGGCTGCAGCCCGCCCAGGGCCGTACCGCCGTCGGACTCGCGCTTGAACCAGATGTTCGGGAAGGCGAGGAAGCGGTGCCAGGCCACACCCATGTTGGTGTTCAGCGAGACGACGATCATCCACACGAACGACGTGCCGATCTTGATCGTCGCGACGAGGTAGACCAGGTTCTGCAGCGCGGAGACGCTCAGGCCCTTGAAGGCCAGGACCAGCGGGTACGAGGCGAAGTACCCGGCCTCGTAGTGCTCCACGTGGTGCAGTGCGCCCTCCAGGCCGCGCAGCACGTAGATCGCGAGGCCGATGGTGAGGATGACGTACTCGACGAAGTACGCCTGACCGGACTTGGAGCCCGCGAAGCGGGACTTGCGGCCGGCCCGCGAGGGCAGGCTCAGCAGCCGGATCACCATGAGCACGGCGATGCCCAGGATCGTCATGACGCCGATGAACTCGATGTAGAGCTCGAACGGCAGGAACTCACCGATGAACGGCAGTACCCAGTCGGCCTGGAAGAGCTGGCCGAAGGCCTGCACGAGGGTCGGCGGCAGCGTCAGGAAGCCGACGGCCACGAACCAGTGGGCGAAACCGACGATGCCCCACCGGTTCATCCGGGTGTGACCGAGGAACTCCTTCACCAGCGTCACGCTGCGCTGGTAGGGGTTGTCGGTGCGGCTCCCGGCGGGCACGGGCTGGCCGAGCTTGAAGTACCGGACGAACTGGCCGATGGCGCGTGCGATCAGCGCGACGCCGACCACGGTGAGAACCAGCGACACGATGATCGCGGCGAGTTGCATTCAGGGGCTCCTCGGGCCTGCGAGGGTGCATTACTAAGCGGTAACTTACGCAGTCCTCTGAGACTACCCACTCCTCTGTCCGCACTGTAGTCAGGGGCACGGTGATCTGCGTCGCTGAGGCTTGCCTGGGTACGCGTGGCGGGACGGCGCCCCTTCAGGGGCGCGGGGAACTGCGCGACCAGCCCTCACCGGCCCGCGGAAAACACGACGACCCGCAGGTCACACCCAAAGATGCGCGTAAGGAAGAGATAAGAGTTGAGCCTCCATGACTCACCTCTGTTGACCACGCGGCGAGCGTCATGCACACTTGAGTCCGTTCCACTCAAGTCATTGCTGGAGGAATTGAAATGGCACGTGCGGTCGGCATCGACCTGGGCACGACTAACTCCGTCGTCAGCGTTCTGGAGGGCGGTGAGCCCACCGTCATCACCAACGCAGAGGGCGCCAGGACCACGCCGTCCGTCGTCGCCTTCGCCAAGAACGGCGAGGTGCTCGTCGGCGAGGTCGCGAAGCGCCAGGCGGTCACGAACGTGGACCGGACGATTCGTTCCGTGAAGCGTCACATGGGCACGGACTGGAAGATCGAGCTCGACGGGAAGCACTTCAACCCGCAGCAGATGAGCGCCTTCATCCTGCAGAAGCTGAAGCGCGACGCCGAGGCGTACCTGGGCGAGAAGGTGGCCGACGCGGTCATCACCGTCCCGGCGTACTTCAACGACTCCGAGCGTCAGGCGACGAAGGAGGCCGGCGAGATCGCGGGCCTGAACGTCCTGCGCATCGTGAACGAGCCCACCGCGGCCGCCCTCGCGTACGGCCTCGACAAGGACGACCAGACGATCCTCGTCTTCGACCTCGGTGGCGGCACGTTCGACGTGTCGCTCCTGGAGATCGGCGACGGCGTCGTCGAGGTGAAGGCCACGAACGGCGACAACCACCTCGGTGGTGACGACTGGGACCAGCGGGTCATGGACTACCTGGTCAAGCAGTTCAACAGCGGCCACGGCGTGGACCTCGGCAAGGACAAGATGGCGCTCCAGCGCCTTCGCGAGGCCGCCGAGAAGGCCAAGATCGAGCTGTCCTCGTCCACCGAGACCACGATCAACCTGCCCTACATCACGGCGTCCGCCGAGGGCCCGCTGCACCTGGACGAGAAGCTCACGCGCGCCCAGTTCCAGCAGCTCACCGCTGACCTTCTGGAGCGCTGCAAGACGCCGTTCCACAACGTCATCAAGGACGCCGGCATCCAGCTGAGCGAGATCGACCACGTCGTTCTCGTCGGTGGCTCCACCCGTATGCCCGCCGTCGCCGAGCTCGTCAAGGAGCTGACCGGCGGCCAGGACGCCAACAAGGGCGTCAACCCGGACGAGGTCGTCGCCATCGGCGCCGCCCTCCAGGCCGGTGTCCTCAAGGGTGAGGTCAAGGACGTCCTGCTCCTCGACGTGACCCCGCTGTCCCTCGGTATCGAGACCAAGGGAGGGATCATGACCAAGCTCATCGAGCGCAACACCACGATCCCGACCAAGCGGTCCGAGATCTTCACGACGGCCGAGGACAACCAGCCGTCGGTGCAGATCCAGGTCTACCAGGGCGAGCGCGAGATCGCGGCGTACAACAAGAAGCTCGGGATGTTCGAGCTGACCGGTCTGCCGCCGGCCCCGCGCGGGGTCCCGCAGATCGAGGTCGCCTTCGACATCGACGCCAACGGCATCATGCACGTGACCGCGAAGGACCTGGGCACGGGCAAGGAGCAGAAGATGACCGTCACCGGCGGCTCCTCGCTGCCGAAGGACGAGGTCGACCGCATGCGCCAGGAGGCCGAGCAGTACGCGGACGAGGACCACCGTCGCCGCGAGGCCGCCGAGGCCCGCAACCAGGGCGAGCAGCTCGTCTACCAGACCGAGAAGTTCCTCAAGGACAACGAGGACAAGGTCCCGGGCGACGTCAAGACCGAGGTCGAGTCGAGCGTCGAGGAGCTCAAGGCCGCGCTCAAGGGCGAGGACACCGCCGAGATCCGTACGGCCACCGAGAAGGTCGCCGCCGTCTCCCAGAAGCTGGGCCAGGCGATGTACGCCGACGCCCAGGCCGCTCAGGGTGCAGCGGGCGCCGAGGCCCCGGGTGACGCCGGTGCCGACGCGGGTGCCAAGGCCGCCGACGACGACGTCGTCGACGCCGAGATCGTGGACGAGGACCGTGACCGCAAGGACGGTGCCGCGTGACGGAGGAGACCCCGGGCTTCGACGAGCAGCAGTCGCAGCAGCCCGACGTCCCCTCCGGCGCCACCCCTGAAGACGCCGAGCCCACGGCTGCCCCCTCCTCCGCGGAGGACGGGGCGGCCCGGGCAGGGGACGCGGCAGCAGCAGCGCAGATCGCGGGCCTCACCGCTCAGCTGGACCAGGTGCGCACGGCGCTCAACGAGCGCACGGCGGACGTCCAGCGGCTCCAGGCCGAGTACCAGAACTACCGCCGACGGGTCGACCGCGACCGGGTCGCGGTCAAGGAGGTCGCCATCGCGAACCTCCTGACCGAGCTCCTGCCCGTGCTCGACGACATCGGCCGCGCGCGGGAACACGGCGAACTGGTCGGCGGCTTCAAGTCGGTGGCCGAGTCGCTGGAGACCGTCGCGGCGAAGATGGGCCTGCAGCAGTTCGGCAAGGAGGGCGAGCCCTTCGACCCGATGATCCACGAGGCCCTGATGCACTCGTACGCGCCCGACGTCACGGAGACCACGTGCGTGGCGATTCTGCAGCCGGGGTATCGCTTCGGCGAGCGCACCATCCGCCCCGCGCGGGTGGCGGTGGCCGAGCCGCAGCCGGGCGCTCAGGCGGGCAAGGACGAGACGGACGCCACGAGCACGGCGGCCGACGACAAGGAGAGCGGTGGCCCGGACGAGGGCTGACGTGAAACAGGGCGTACGCGCGCCCGTACACACGGGCAGCGTCGAGCGCGTACGTGACAGTGACGTACGGAAGGAGGGGCGTCGAGGATGAGCACCAAGGACTTCATCGAGAAGGACTACTACAAGGTCCTCGGCGTCCCCAAGGACGCCACCGAAGCCGAGATCAAGAAGGCGTACCGGAAGCTCGCCCGCGAGTTCCACCCGGACGCCAACAAGGGGAACGCGAAGGCGGAGGACCGCTTCAAGGAGATCTCCGAGGCGAACGACATCCTCGGGGACCCCAAGAAGCGCAAGGAGTACGACGAGGCCCGCGCCCTCTTCGGCAACGGCGGGTTCCGGCCCGGTCCCGGCGCCGGCGGCAACTTCAACTTCGACCTGGGGGACCTCTTCGGAGGCGGGCCCCAGGGCGGAGCGGGCGGCGCCGGTGGGGCCGGCGGCTTCGGCGGCGGCATCGGTGACGTCTTCGGCGGCCTGTTCAACCGTGGCGGCGCCACCACCACCGGCACGCGTACGCAGCCGCGGCGCGGCCAGGACATCGACACCGAGGTCACGCTCAGCTTCACCGAGGCGGTGGACGGCGCGACCGTCCCCCTGCGCATGACCTCGCAGTCGCCCTGCAAGGCCTGCTCGGGCACCGGCGACAAGAACGGCACACCGAGGGTGTGCCCGACCTGCGTCGGCACCGGCCAGGTCGCGCGGGGCTCGGGCGGCGGCTTCTCGCTGACCGACCCGTGCCCCGACTGCAAGGGCCGCGGTCTGATCGCGGAGCACGCGTGCCTGGTCTGCAGCGGCTCGGGGCGCGCCAAGTCGTCCCGGACCATGCAGGTCCGTATCCCGTCCGGAGTGTCGGACGGGCAGCGGATCCGCCTGCGGGGCAAGGGCGCGCCCGGCGAGCGGGGCGGCCCTTCGGGCGACCTGTACGTCACCGTGCACGTGGGCGCCCACCCGGTCTTCGGCCGCAAGGGCGACAACCTCACCGTCACCGTGCCCGTCACCTTCACGGAGGCGGCGCTCGGCGGCGAGGTCCGTGTGCCCACGCTCGGGGGGCCTCCGGTCACCCTGAAGCTGCCCCCGGGCACGCCCAACGGCCGTACGATGCGTGCCCGTGGCAAGGGTGCGGTCCGTAAGGACGGCACCCGAGGGGACCTGCTGGTCACCGTCGAGGTGAGTGTCCCCACGGACGTGACGGGGAAGGCTCGTGACGCGCTCGAGGCGTATCGCGAGGCCACCGCGGACGAGGATCCGCGGGCGGAGCTGTTCCAGGCCGCGAAGGGAGCATGAGGACACCATGGACGCGACCGGACGTCGTCGGCAGAACTCATTCACCGGCAGGGCCTATGAGCTGACGGAAGAGACACCGGTGTACGTCATCTCGGTGGCCGCCCAGCTCTCGGGTCTGCACCCGCAGACGTTGCGTCAGTACGACCGCCTCGGCCTGGTCTCCCCGGACCGCACGGCGGGGCGCGGCCGTCGCTACTCTGCCCGCGACATCGAACTGCTGCGCACCGTCCAGCAGTTGTCGCAGGACGAGGGCATCAACCTCGCGGGCATCAAGCGCATCATCGAGCTGGAGAACCAGGTCGCCGCGCTCCAGTCCCGCGTCGCGGAGATGGAAGCGGCCCTGGACGGCGCGGCGTCGGCCATGCAGCAGCGCGAGGCCGCCGTGCACGCCTCGTACCGCCGCGACCTGGTCCCGTACCAGGAGGTCCAGCAGACGAGCGCGCTGGTGGTGTGGCGCCCCAAGCGCCAGCAGTCGGACTGACCGCCCGCGAGGGCGGACGGACGGAAGGGGCCCGGAGGTTCAACCGAACCTCCGGGCCCCTTCCGTGTCGCTGGTGTCTCTCAGTTCCCTCGGCTCACCCGGCGGGCGTGCCCGGCGCCGCGCCGAGCTCGGTCGCGATCACCGACTTGTCCCCGCTGGTGGCCCAGTTGCCGTGGGTGTCGTACGCCCGGACGACGAAGCAGACACGCTCGCCGTCGGGGAGGGTGCTGTGCTCGTACGAGGTGGTGCCGGCCGGCACGTACTCCACGAGGCGGGCGATGCAGAACGACTCGTTGCCCTTCATGGGCTCGCCCTTGAAGACGCCGTACTTCGCGAGGTCGGCGGCCGGGTTCCCGTCCCAGTTCAGCGCGAAGCCGTACTCGGTCGGGGTGGCCGCCAGCCCGGTGACGTTGGGCGGCGGGGTGTAGTCCCGCCGTGTGCCGCTGAAGACGACGGACGGGGCGGACTCGTTGCCCGCCGCGTCGACCGCCGTCACCCGGTAGAAGTGCTTGACGTCCACGACGGCCGAGGCGTCGAGGTAGTGGAGCCGCCCCGGATCCGGGCTGCCGATCCTGGTGAACGGGCCGCCCTCGCTCGCCGCCCGGTAGACCCGGTACGACGGCTGCACGCCGCCCTCGGGGTGCCACCAGATCCGCAGACCGCCCGTCTCCGTGACCGCGCTCATCATGGTGGGCGCGTCCGGTGCCGTCCGGTCGGCGGTGGTCACGCTCTGGTCGGCGGTACCGGCCGACTCGTTGCCCGCCTTGTCGTAGGCGCGGGCCTCGTAGTGGTAGGTCTCGCCGGTCGCCGGGAGCGTGGCGTCCGTGTACGACGTGGAGGTGGTCGTCGCGAGGGGCTCGGTGCCGAACGAGGCGCCCTCGGCCCGCCGGTAGACGCGGTACCCGGCGAGGTCCATCTCCTTGTTCTTCGTCCAGGAGAGCCTGGCCTTGCCGCTCGCCGTGTCGTACGTCGCCTTCGCCCCGGTCGGCACGAGCGGCTTGACCTTGTCGACGGTGGCCGAAGTGCGGGGCGTGTAGGCGAACTTGACGTTCGCGGACCCGGTCCAGTTGACGAAGTCGACGCGCAGCGTGTGCGTCCCGGACGGGACGGTGATGTTGACGGTCTTCTTCTGGGTGGTGGAGACGTTCTTCCAGAGGTCGACCTTGCGGACGCCGTCCAGGTACACGCGGATGCCGTCACGCGACTCGACGGGCAGGGCGAAGGGGCCGCCCGAACCGAAGTCGCGGGTGACGGTCCAGCGGACGCCGAAGTTGTTGGACGGCAGGCCGGAGGCGGGGGCGCGGGTGCCCCAGTTCTGGTCGATCTTCGAGTCGCAGTCGGTCTTCTTCGGCTTGCCGGAGAAGGAGGTGTTCGCGAAGAACTGCCTTGTGTAGACGGGTGAGTTGCAACTCGTCGCGGCGGACGCGGACGAGGGGGCGGCGCTGAGCAGGCCGCCCGTGGTGGCGAGCACGACGGCGGCGACAGCGGCCGTCCTGCTTCTCGCTGGGTTCATGCGTTCCTCGGTGTCGTCGTCGGCGGCGGCAGGGAAGCCGCCGACGATCAGGACCGGCGGACGCGTGGGTTGGTTGTACGGATTCGTTCAGTCCAGTTGAAGGCGTTCCGGCTAGCGGCCCAGGCTCTGCCAGAGCGTGAGCGCCAGGGCCAGGCACGAGGTGGCCGCCGCGAGGGACGGCAGGGGCCAGCGGGTCCGTTCCAGGGCCTCGATGCGGGCTTCGTGCTCGTCGAGGGCCTTGTCGGTCTGGTCCGCGCGCTGGAGGAGCAGGGCGAGGTCGCCCCGGGTGGTGGCGAAGCCGACGTCGACCGAGCGGCGCAGGCGTTCCAGCTCCAGGACGACCTCCTCGGTGTCGGTGGTGGTCATACAGCTGCAACCCCTTCTCATGTGTGGGAACATGTGTTCGAACGTTGCGGAAGAGCGAACAGGGTTGCATGGTGCGAGCGCGTGCGCAAGTAACTATGGATCCGGAGAGGCCGATGTGACGCAGGCGCTACGGAATGTGGCCGAAGAACCCTTGGTGGAGCGGCCGTTGCCGAATCTCCACGGTTACGTGCGAGCGCGCACACACATGAGTGCGAGCCCGGTCGGTACGCTCTCCCCGCGACGACAGGGGAGCGGTCACATGGGTTCCAGCGCACGGGCCGGGGCCCGTACGGACCAGGCGTACCGGGCCGAGGGTCTCGAGGAGTTCGCAGGCTGGATCGAAAGCCTGCTGCGGGTCCGCGGCTATGACATCGACAGCCCGCGCGGCGGCGGCCGTTCGAAGCTCGCGGACGACGCCGGGGTGCACCGCGCCGCCGTGAGCCGGCTGCTGCAACGGCAGTCCATGCCCGACCTGGAGACGATGCGCAGGATCGCGGCCGTGCTCGGAGTGCCCCTGCGGGAGATGCTCATCCGCTCCGGCAGGCTCACCGAGGACGATCTGCCGCTCACCGACGGCGGCCGTTCCGCGGACGGCGACGAGCACCTGCGGATCAGCCCCGAGGAGGCCGCCCGCAGGATGGGCGTCCCGGCCGAACTGCGGGACCTGTTCGCCAAGGTGGCACGGCAGTTCCTGCCGGAGGGCGCTTGACGGCGAAGGGACCGGGGCACGGCATGGGTGATCCAGGAGGCGGCCGCGGCACCGAGGCGGAACGCGTCGCCGAACTCGTGGGCGAGCTCTTCGACACGCTCGCCGCGAAGGTCCGTGTCGCAGGCCCGGAGTCCGTCCGTGTGCTCACCGAGGAGGAACTGCAGCGGCACCAGCTGAGCTGGTTCCGCGCGGGCTGGGAGGAACACGCCCGCGCGTCCGGCCAGGAGCGCCCGGTGGGCCCGGACCGCCCGACGGCCCGCCTCCTCCCCTTCCCCGAGCGCCTGCGCGAACACCCGCCGGACGACGAGGGCTGAAGGCAGGGAGGGGCGAGGCGAGGAGGCGGGCCGGTTCTCACGGAGCGGTGCGGCACCCCGTGGGCTCGTCGAAGATCTCCGCCAGGTCGCAGGCCAGGTCGTCGTCCCAGTCCCCGGCATCGGCCCCGGTCCAGTCCTGCTCCTTCTGCCCGGTCTGCGCAGTCTGTCCCGATTGCTGCACCGGGTCCGTCAGGTCCACCGGTTGCTTCGGGTCCTTCGGCTCCTTGGGCGGCTTCGGCGGGGCCTGGAGCCAGCTTTCGAGGTCGCGCCCCGTGTAGCCCTGGGCGCAGGCGACGACCGCGTCGTGGAGAGTGTTGGGACCGGTGAGCCCGGCGAGCTTGGGCCAGTCGACGTCACAGGCGCCCGGGACCGGATCGGGCGCGGCCTGCGCTCCGGGCACGTCCTGAGGCCCGGGCGCCGCCTGAGGCCAGGGCAGGGGCACGGCGGGCCCGGTGGCGGCCGTGGCGGTCGTGCCGACTGTCACGGCCAGGCAGCCTGCCGCGAGGGCGGTTATGAGGCATCGGGAGAAGGTGCGCATGCGGGACTCCGGAGTCAGTGGTGGCAAGGAGTGGGACGAGTTGTCTGGTTCCAGCAACTTCCGGGAGCCCCGCCGCCGCAATCGGTACGCGGCCGATCAGGTGCCCGCACTGACCCGGACGTGGTGTTCTGCCCCCTGTGTCCCACCGCTCTCCGGGGGATCCGCCCGACTTCACCCCCGTCTCTCCACACCTTTCCGTTGCGATCTCGTTAGCAGCTACTCCTTGACGTCCCGGGAACCCCCGCGTTGGCTTTTTGTCACTGGGCTCGCAATGTCGCCCTCGTCCGGAAGGCACCCGAAGTGAACCGCGCCATACGTCGTACCGTTCTAGCCATCGCCGCTTCCTCCATGACCCTGACTCTGGCCGCGTGCGGCACCGGTGACGACGGCGCTGAAGCGAGCCCGACCAAGGGCGACGACATCACGGTGGGCCTGCTGCTGCCGGAGAAGGCGAACTCCCGCTACGAGAAGTTCGACTACCCCATCATCAAGAAGAAGGTCGCCTCCCTCACGAACGGCAAGGGCGAGGTCGTCTACGCCAACGCCGAGCAGGACGCCGCCGAGCAGAACCGGCAGCTCGCGCAGATGATCGACGACAAGGTCGACGTGCTGCTGGTGGACGCCGTGGACTCGCACGCCATCGCCACCGGAGTGGAGAAGGCCAAGGCCGCGGGCATTCCCGTCATCGCGTACGACAGGCTGGCCGAGGGGCCGATCGACGCGTACATCTCGTTCGACAACGAGGCGGTCGGACAGGTGCAGGGCCGGGCCCTCACCGACCAGCTGGACGGTGGCAAGTCCCAGAAGATCGTCATGATGAACGGTGCGGTGACGGACCCGAACGCCGCCCAGTTCAAGGCGGGCGCCCTCGGCGAGCTGACCGGCAAGGTGACCATCGCCAAGTCG
The DNA here is from genome assembly GCF_027107535.1 of Streptomyces aurantiacus. NCBI lineage: Bacteria > Bacillati > Actinomycetota > Actinomycetes > Kitasatosporales > Streptomycetaceae > Streptomyces > Streptomyces sp. Qhu-G9. The sequence goes on from NZ_CP114283.1 coordinate 282,665, forward strand.
TACGACACCAAGGACTGGAAGCCGGCGAACGCCCGGGCCAACATGATGGCGGCCATCTCCTCCATCGGCGCGGACAACATCGCCGGGGTCTACTCCGCCAACGACGGCATGGCGGGCGGCGTCATCTCCGCGCTGAAGGCCGCGGGCGTCACCAACCTGCCGCCGGTCACCGGTCAGGACGCGGAGCTGGACGCGGTACAGCGCATCGTCGCCGGCGACCAGTTCATGAGCGTCTACAAGCCGTACCCCGACGAGGCCGAGACCGCCGCCGAGCTGGCCGTGGCCCGCGTCCGCGGCTACGGCATCGAGTTCGACTCGCTCACCCCCGACAAGGTCTCCAGCCCCACCGACAAGAACATCCCGGCCCACCTCGTCCAGGTCTCGTCCCTCACCCAGAACACCATCGAGTCGACGGTCATCCGCGACGGCATCTACTCCGCCCAGGAGATCTGCACGGCCAAGTACAAGGCGGCGTGCGAGTCCCTCGGCATCGACTAGCCGCATCCCGCGGCCGGCCACGACGCGGGATCCGTACGCGAGGGTCGACGAAGACCTCTTTTTGATTCCGCTTGTGTGACAGCGGTGTGGAGATGGGCTGTCCCCCAGTCGGTCGGTGCTTGGAGGCGGTAACCCCCGATGGGTGGATACCACGGCTGAGACCTGGCCGAGAGCCTGAGGCCACACGGATCGCACTCATGGCTCCGTGTCACCCATTCCGTCATGTTCCGTGGCGGAAGAGAGGAGTGACTCTGTGAACATCAGAACCGCAAGACGCCTGGGGGTCGGGTTCATCGCCGCCCTGGCTCTCGGCACGACAGCGCCCGCCTTCGCGTACGAGATCGGGCCGCACTCGTACGGCGGTGAACTCCGGTTCTGGACCGAGGGCACGCCGGACCGCGGAATCATGAACATCAAGGACACCGGCGAGGACCACTGGGTGAAGGCGGAGTACTACCGGATCGCCCACTCGGACGACAAGCTGACGCTGTGGAACAAGGGCGGCCCCGACGGGCCGTCGGACAACGATGGCAACCCGGGCACCGTCGAAAGCGGCGAGCACTCCGAAATCTTCAAGGCCCGAGGCACGGTCTCACGCAACAACCTGCCCGACTGGCACACCGATTGGTACACAGACTAAGACATTTGCACCCACTGATCCGGACCGGCAGCCTGGCCGGGGGGCTCCACGCCTCCGGCCGGGCTGCCGTTTTCCGGGACTTCTGGGACTTCCTGCACCTCTGGAGGTTCTGGTACTCGAGACCAAGGGAGCATCGTGTGACCTCACCCCCCACCCGGCCCGTCCTGGACATCGACGACGTGGTGTACGACGTGGCCGGGCGCCGCCTGCTGGCAGGCGCCGACTTGGCTGTCCACCCCGGGCAGTCCGTTTCCGTGATGGGTCCCTCGGGCAGCGGGAAGTCCTCGCTGCTGATGTGCATCATGGGCCTCGTCCGTCCGGACTCGGGACACGTGACCGTCGCGGGCCAGGACATGAACGGGCTGTCGTCGCGGGCTCTGGCCGCACATCGGCGTCGGCACATAGGCATGGTTTTCCAGTTCGGTGAACTCCTCCCGGAACTCACCCCCGTCGAGAACGTCATGATCGCGAGCCTGCTGGCCGGTGACTCGGCCGGCGACGCGCAGTCCCGCTCCGAGAGGCTCCTGGCCGACCTCGGTGTACCCAAGACAACGGCGACACAGGATCTCTCCGGTGGGGAGCGACAGCGTGTCGCGGTGGCCAGGGCGCTGGTGAACACCCCGGAACTGCTACTCGCCGACGAGCCGACGGGATCCCTGGACGGGAAGCAGCGGGCGTCGGTGGCAGACCTCCTTTTCCGTACGCCCCGTGCGCACGGATGCGCGCTGGTCGTGGTGACGCACGACGAGACGGTGGCACGCCTGGCCGACGTACAACTGCACTTGGTGGACGGTAAGTTGGCTCAGGTTCAGGAAGCGCGGTGACCGGCACGGGGCTCAGGCGCCAGCTGCTGCGGATGGGGCGTGCCGCCTCGTGGACGGCTGAGGCGGGACGTATCCGCTTCTTCGCGCTGCTCCTGGCGACGACCGTCGCGACCCTGGCCGTCATGGGGTTCGTCCTGGCCTCGGCTTCGTTCGACGGGCGGGCGGACCGGAGTGCGGCCCGAGGGGCGAGAGTCGTCGAACCGGGGTCCTCCGCGCGGGCCGAGCTGCTGTGGAAGGCGACGATCGCGAGCCTGAACGACCGCCAGTACGACGTGGTCTACATCGAACCCCTCGTCGAGAACGCGCCGTTGCCCCCAGGTGTCGGCCACTGGCCGAAGCCGGGCGAGGTGCTCCTTTCCCCTGCGCTCAAGAAGGCCGACGGCGTCGTGCTCGGCGAGTACGGCCGTCCGGTGGGCACCATCGGCGCTGAAGGGCTGGAAGCGCCGGGGGAGTATTTTGCTTATGTACGCCCCGCCGCGGCGAGACTGGACGCCGAGTCGATGGCGAAGGTGTCCGGCTTCGGGGTCCCCTGGACGCCCGCGCTGGGCGAGCATCTGTACAACTTTGGTCCGTCCGAGTTCCGTTGGGCATACCTGGCGCTGGTGGGACTGCCCGCCGCGCTGTTCGTGGTGATCGCCGCCAGGGTCGGCGCCGCGGCCAGGGACCGGCGTACCGCTGTGCTTGCCGCGCTGGGGGCGTCGACCGGCGCCCGTGCCTGGTTCGCGGTGGGCGAGGCGGGCGTACCGGTGGCGATCGGTGCGGTGCCGGCAGGGATTGTCGCGGGCCTGGTGCCGGTCATCGACGTCCCGTTTCCCATGGTCGACTTCGTGCTCTACGCACCTGACGCCCGCGCGGCCCTGGCCGGGCTTGCGGTTGCTCTCGGGGGCGTACCGATGACCGTACTGGCCCTCGTGGTGCTGCTGCAGCCTCCCCACAGAACCGACGGTCGTTCGACCAGACCGGTCGCGGCGGGACGCCGTCGCGAGTGGATGCTGTGGTTGTTCCCCGTGGCGTTCTTCGGCACTGTACGCGGCACCGATCTCGCACCGTACGACCTGCGGCTTCCCGTGCTGGCGGCCGGCTCGGTCGCCACCATCGCGCTGCTTCCCGGCGTGGTCGGCGCGCTCGTGTCCGCGGCGGGGCCCATGATGGCCAGGGCCGGGGCCGCGCGCGGGCGGATCGGCATGCTGGTGTCGGGCCGACGGCTGGCCTCCGGGGCGCGTCCGGTCGCCCGGCTGGTCGCCTCCGTGGTCATCGCGATCGGGCTGGCCGCGCAAGGGCAGATCGCCATCAGCCTTTTCACCGACATGAGCGACCGGGTCGAAGCTGTGGAGAACCACTTGGGGACCAGCGTGCTGCGCGTGTCGACGACCATGTCGACGGCGTCCGCCGATGTGGCGGGTTTCGAGCGCGCATTGGGTCGGGAAGTCCACGCCCTGGCCGTGCTCCGCGATTCGGAGAAGGGCAGGGCCGAGGTCGTCGCCGGGTGCGCCGTGTGGCGGAGTCTCGACGTGCCGTGTTCGGGCTCCCCGACCGCACTGCACAGCAGCCACCGGGGTTTGGACCAGGCCGTCTCCCTGGAGCGGTCCGTCGGGCTGCGTCTGTTCGCACGTACGGGAAGTGTGAGCGATGCGGTGCGCAAGACCGAGGACCCGGCGCTCATGGTGGTGGCGGCGGACGGCCGGCAACTCTCGCCGGCTCGCGTGCACCAGGCCGCCAACAGCAACCTGGCGATGGCTACCCGGGTGGAAGTCTTCGCAATGACCGGGTCGTTGGGCGGCAGCGGCGAGGGGATAGCGGCTCAGCAGTGGCTGCAACTGCTGTCGTTGGCAGGGGTGTTGGTCATAGTCGTGGTTGCCGGTATCGGATCGATCGCCCAGTTCGTCCGTACGGGAAGGGAGCTTGGCCCGATCTCAGTCCTCGCGGGAAGCCGCCGGGTCTACTACTCCGTGTCATGGTGGTCGCTGCTCGCTCCGACCGTGTTCGCCGTCTTCATGGCGGTGCTCGTGTCGTGGTTCGTCACGAGCCCCTTGATGGCCAGCGGCAGTAGCAGGCTGTCCGCGCTTTCGACCGTGGGCGCGGCCGGGTTGCTGTGCGCGGCGGTCATGGCCTGGTGGGGAGCGAGGATGGCGTCCTCGGCCGCTTCGGTGTGGCGTCCACGCGGTGATTGACGGGTTTCCCGCGGATACGCCGATTTCAGCAAGCGGGGAGACTCCCCGTGCTGGGCCTGGTAGCAGGTCTAGTACGGGGCCTGGCGCCACGACTGATATTGGGCCTGCCAGGCGATGTGTGCGGCCTGAACTCGGTTGTCGACGCCGAGCTTCGAGTAAATCGCGCGAATGTGGTCCTTGACGGTGTGTTCGCTGATGCTGAGGTTTTCGGCGACGGTGGGGTTCGACAATCCCTCGCAAAGCAGGGTCAGAGTCTCGTACTCTCTGGGGCTGAGCAGTGCCATTCGGGCCCGGGCGACGGCCACTTCCTCGCGCTCGTGAATCGGCTGGAGATACCGGTCGACCATGAGACGGGCTGCCTCGGGCGCGAGCGCGATGCTGCCCGCGACGGCCGCTCGTACGGCCCAGGCCAGATGGTTCACGGAGTCGTTGCTGAGCAGGATGCCGTGCGCACCGCCCCTCAACAGACGGCGAGTGCCGGACTCCGAGAGACGGTCGACCAGGATGATGCGGGCGGGCGAGGCCTTGAGCGCCTCCAGACTCCTGAGCGTGCGGAGCGCCTCGTCCTCGCCGGCGGACCTCATGACGAGAAGGTCCGGCCGTACCGTCCGTACGACGTGCTGCGCGTTACTGGATTGGTCTTCGCCGACGACACGTATGTCCCCGTGTTCCTCTACGGCTTGCCGCACTCCGGCACGTTCCAGAGAATGGCGTCCAAGAATCCCAACTCGTATCACCCCGTGCCCCTTCCCCCGGGCGTGGCAAGCCCCATCGATCCCCGGCGGAATGAATTGAACCGGTCGGGTTCGCTCAAGGTGCCACTGCGTCCCGCCGATTCCCCGCGACGGAGTGTTCTCAACGGCGGGAGTGGGTCAATCTCCCGCGATCACCAAGAATGCACTCGATATTCATTCCATCGCTACCGTCAGCTTGTTGCAACGAGCCATCCGGAGGCGTGGACAAATATGGATCAAATGTGCCGATAGGTGGCACGGATACGGGGAAGCCGTGTTGCGGAGGCGGGTGCGTCCGCGCATAGTTGCGCTCCGGAAGAGGCTGGAACCGGGGGTTGGGGAGATGGCCGGGCACAGGACGGAAGCGCATCCACACGGTGCTGACCGCCTGTGCGATGCCGGGGACCGGGTCTACTCCCGGGCGGTACGACGCGGCCGGGTGTCCCGCGCGGACGCCGAGTCGGTGCCCTGCCTGGTCGAGTTGGCGCTGCTGCATCCCGACCCCGACGACATGGGATGGCTGGTGCCGACCTCGCCGCAGGAGGTCATGACACGCCTGCTGCGGGAGATGCACGACCACGTCGCCGCGACCCAGTCCCGCATGGGCAAGGCGGTGTCCGCCTTCGAGTGGTACGCGGCCCTCGGCGGCGACGCGCGCTCACCCTCCGAGGGGGTGGCGATCCGGGTGCTCGACGGGCTGCCCCGCATCCGGGCCGCCATGGACGAGGCGACCGAGGCGTGCACGTCCGAGGTGCTGGCCGTCCAGCCGGGCGGCATCCGCCGCGAGGACGAACTCTCCGAGGGCCTGCCCAGGGCGCTCGCGCTGCGCCGCCGCGGGGTGCGCATGCGCGACCTGTACACGCACGTGGCCCGGCACGGGCAGGGCCTGCTGAACTACATGGAACTGATGGGCGACTCGGCGGAGGCCCGCACCCTCGACGAGGTCACCGAGCGGCTCATCGTCTTCGACCGCACGGTCGCGTTCATCCCCGCGAGCCCCGACCGCACGATCGCGCTGGAGCTGCGGCATCCGGCCCTCGTGGACTACCTGGTCACCGTGTTCGAACGGCTCTGGCGCCTCGCGATCCCGCTCACCGCCCCGCTCCCGGACACCGGAATCGAGGGCATCACCCACCGCGAACGCTCCATCGCGGCACTGCTCGCCGAGGGCCACCAGGACGCGGTGGTCGCGGAGCGGCTCGGTATCAGCGTGCGTACGTGCCGCGCCCACATAGCCCGCCTGTCGGAGACGCTGGGCGCCGCCAGCCGTACGCAGCTGGGGGTACGGATCGCCCAGGCGGGCCTGGACGGGCCCCCGCGCTCACCGGAGCTTCAGCCGCTCACTGCTCCTGCTCCAGAATCCCCGACCGACCGATGAGGTAGCCGAGTTGGGCGCGACTCTCGCTGCCGAGGGTGGCGGCGAGTTTGGCTATGTGGACGCGGGCGGTACGGACGTTCATGCCGAGGCGCTCGGCGATGACCGCGTCGGTGTGCCCTTCGACGAGGAGGCTCGCGATGGCTTTCTGGCGGGGAGTGACGCCGTTCAGGGACGGGCGTCGGACGGCTTGCGGGTACATGGGCGTGGCGAGCCGCCAGAACCGGTCGAAGGTCGTGACGAAGTAGCCGACGAGGGCGGGGTGGCGGGCCTCCAGGGCGAGGGTGCCGTCCTTGTTCGCTGGGAGGAAGGCGACCTCGCCGTCGATGGCGATGAGACGGTCGGTGAGCTCGTCGAGGGAGCGTGCCTCGACGTCGCCCCGCAGTTGTTCGTAGCGTGACAGGACGCTGGGCGAGTGGCGCAGCGTGTGCTGGTAGAGGGCGCGGATGCGGCCCCCGCGGTCCAGGAAGGCCTGGTCGCGGGGCAGAGCGACGACATCCGACGCCTCCTGGCGACCGCCCGCGCGTCCTGCGCTGGTCTGGATGGAGAGGATCTCGCGCGTCGCGTCGCTCATGGCCTCGGTGATGGCCTGGTTGATCCGTCCGGTACCGCTGAGGATGGTGATCGCAGGTATGTCCGTCGTCGCCGTCCGCCGGCCGGCGACCCGCATCAGGGGTTCGAACACCGTGGCCAGCCGGGCCTCGCGCCGCCGTTCGTCGGCGATGCGCTTCCCGGAGAGCTGCAGCAGCCGGTGGAGGGCCACCACCGGGGCGACCGGTTCCAGCACGCTCAGGTCCTCGACGGCCGGGTTCAGCAGCCCGGAGTCGACGAGGCAGGGGGCCTCCCCGGCCGCGTCCGTGGGGACGCGTCCCTCGCGCAGGGCCCGCTCGTACAGCGCGACTCCGGCCGCGCACAGGTCCTCCACGTCGTGCGCCGCGTGTGGAACCGTCACTCCGAGGCCCCGTCCTGCTTCAGGATCCCCGACTCGGCGATCAGATAGCCGAGCTGTGCCCGGCTGCCGCTGCCCAGGGCGGTGGCCAGCTTCGCTATGTGCGCGCGGCACGTCCGTACGTTCATGCCGAGCCGGCGCGCTATGGCCTCGTCGACGTGGCCTTCCACGAGGAGCTTGGCGATGGAGTGCTGGATGTCGGTGATGCCGCCCGAAGCGGTCTCGTAGGGAGCGCTGGTGCTCAGCGGAACCGCGCGGCCCCACATGAACTCGAAGACCTTGGCCAGGTAGCGGACGAGGCCCGGGTGGCGCAGCTCCAGGGCGACCTTCTGGTCGTCGCGGGTGGGGATGAAGGCGACGGTCTCGTCGCAGATGATGAGACGTTCCACCAGCTCGTCGATGGTGCGTATCTCGACCTTGCCGGCCACCTGGTCCACGTACGCCAGCTTCTCCGGGCTGTAGCGGGCCGTGTGTTGGTACAGCGTCCGGATGCTCACACCACGTTCGAGTAGCGGCCTGTCGCGCTCCAGCCCCTGGATGATCCGCTGCTCGGGGCGCCGCCCGCTCGGCTGGACCGTGAGCATCTGGGTCCGGCACTGGGCCGTGGCCAGGTCGAGCGCGGCGTTTATCCGGTCGCTGCCCTCCAGCACCGTGATGGAGTGGGTGCTCGTCGTGCTCTGAGCACTCAGGGTCATGAAGGGCTCGAAGGTGTCGGCCATCTCGATCGTGAGCCGCCGGCGCTGGGCGATCTCACGTTCCAGGGGGTTGAGACGCTGCGCGAGGGCCACCGAAGGTGGTACGGGACGCAGCCAGTCGGGGTCGTCCGGATCGGGGTGAAGGAGGGCGAACTCCATCAGACAGGGTGCGGGCTTCACGTCCTCTCGGGCGATACGTCCCGTGCGCAGAGCGTTCGCGTAGAGGCGTCCACCCTCGGCACACAGTTCGGTCACCGAATGGGGATGTGCCGCTTTAGTCTGATTCGTTGCCAAATCTCCACCCCCCAGGGTCCTGAACGTGCAGGAACATGATGCATCGATTATGTGGCCATGACGTGCCCGAATGAGCCATCGTCGTAGTCGACGGGGGAAGAGGGGACCTTCAAGTGAGGACGAAGCCGATTATGCGTAACAAAATGCTTCGCTCGGTGCTTGTCGCCGCCTTCTCCGCCGTTGTGGCATTCGGAGCGCTGAGCGGTGTCTCCGACGTGAAGGGTGACGCACAGGCGGACAGCTACTGGCCGGCTGTGCCGGTGGCTACCGAGGCTCCGGGTGACAGCTTTTGGCCGAAGGTGACCACCGCGTCGGCTGCGGCTCCTGCCGACAGCTTCTGGCCGAGGGCGGCGACCGTTGCGGCTCCGGGCGACAGCTACTGGCCGGTGGCGCCGGCCGGTCCGGACGACAGCGCTTGGGCCTGACATGACGACTCCTCCCGACGACCGCTCCTTCCGCCGAGAGATGGCCACGGCCTACCGCTCGGGCTGGCACTTCATCGACCTGGCCACCGCCATCCCCCACAGCGGTGACTCGTTGATGGTGACCGTCTTCGGAGAGCCGGTCGTGGTGACCCGGGACGATGACGACGACGTACGTGCGTATCGGTGTCTGCGACGGCCTCGGGGGGCGCCGCAGCCGGTTCGGTGCGCCATCAGGTACGGAATGATCTTTGTGAACCTCGACCAGCGCGACCATCGGCTGGACGAGCCGGAAGCCCCGGACGTACGAACCATCGCAGCCACCCCCCGCAGTGCCTGAGCGATTCCCCCGTCGTTGTAAATCGCTCAGGCGCTTCCCCCCCGCAGCGGCGTCACCGTGACCTGAACACGGTGACGCCGCTGCAGTTTTCAGGGATATTTCAGGCTATCCCCTGGTTCTCACAAGGGCTGAAATCAGTCTCGTGCCGGGCCCTCGCGGGGATCGCGCGCCGCCGCCGCCCGCCCGCCGTCGGCGTCAGCCGTGCCCCATCGCCGCCGTCAGTTCGATCTCGATGACCACCCGGGACGGGTTGGGCGAGGGCATCCTGCTGTACCGCTCGGCGTAGCGGCGCACCGCCTCCTCGACCCGCACGGGGTCCGTGGACACCGTGGCCCGCCCCTCCAGGGTCGCCCACCGCCGCCCGTCCACCTGGCAGACGGCGACCCGCATCCCGTCGGGCCCGGCGGCCAGCACGTTCCGTACCTTCGTGCTGGACTTGTTGGTGATCACCCGAGCCAGACCGGCCTCCGGATCGTATGTAACCCCGACCGGCACCACGTGCGGGGTGCCGTCGGGGCGGAGGGTGGTCAGGGTGCACAGATGACGTTCCCGCCAGAAGCCGAGATACGAGTCGTCGGGATCGCGCGGGTTTACGGGGTACGAGGGCATGGTCGGGAACCTAGCCCCCGCCCCGGTGGCCGACGTCCCCGCCTCTCCGGTACTCGGCCGTACGTCTCCCGCCGAACCCCTTGAGTGGAATAGACTCAACTTTGTGTACGTTGGTTGGGTCAGCCAACACCGGAGCCCGACGCGCGCCGGAACACAAGCACGAGGACGAGCACGCACGAGGAGGAGAACGCGAACGTGGACGCCGAGCTGACCAACAGGAGCCGGGACGCGATCAACGCGGCCAGCAACACGGCCGTGTCCGAGGGCCACCCGGACCTGACCCCCGCGCACCTGCTGCTCGCGCTGCTGGCCGGGCAGGAGAACGAGAACATCACCGACCTGCTGGCCGCGGTCGAGGCCGACCAGGCCGCCGTACGGACCGGCACCGAGCGCGTCCTCGGCGCGCTGCCCAGCGTGACCGGCTCCACCGTCGCCCCGCCGCAGCCCAACCGCGAGCTGCTCGCGGTCATCGCCGACGCGGCCGAGCGGGCCAAGGAGCTCGGGGACGAGTACCTGTCCACCGAGCACATGCTCATCGGCATCGCCGCCAAGGGGGGCGCCGCCGGAGACGTACTCTCCCAGCAGGGGGCCAGTGCGAAGAAGCTGCTGGACGCGTTCCAGAAGAGCAGGGGAGGGCGCCGGGTGACCACCCCGGATCCCGAGGGCCAGTACAAGGCTCTCGAAAAGTTCGGTACCGACTTCACCGCCGCGGCACGGGAGGGCAAGCTCGACCCCGTCATCGGCCGCGACCAGGAGATCCGCCGCGTCGTCCAGGTCCTGTCCCGGCGCACCAAGAACAACCCCGTCCTCATCGGGGAGCCGGGCGTCGGCAAGACCGCCGTGGTGGAAGGGCTCGCCCAGCGCATCGTCAAGGGCGACGTGCCGGAGTCCCTCAAGAACAAGCGGCTCGTCTCCCTCGACCTCGGCGCGATGGTCGCGGGCGCCAAGTACCGCGGCGAGTTCGAGGAACGGCTCAAGACCGTGCTCGCGGAGATCAAGGACTCCGACGGGCAGATCATCACCTTCATCGACGAGCTGCACACCGTCGTGGGCGCGGGCGCCGGCGGCGACTCCTCCATGGACGCCGGCAACATGCTGAAGCCCATGCTCGCCCGCGGCGAACTGCGCATGGTCGGCGCCACCACCCTCGACGAGTACCGCGAGCGCATCGAGAAGGACCCCGCGCTGGAGCGCCGCTTCCAGCAGGTGCTCGTCGCCGAGCCGACCGTCGAGGACACCATCGCCATCCTGCGCGGACTCAAGGGACGCTACGAGGCGCACCACAAGGTCGTCATCGCGGACAGCGCCCTCGTCGCCGCCGCGACCCTCTCCGACCGCTACATCACCTCCCGCTTCCTGCCCGACAAGGCCATCGACCTCGTCGACGAGTCCGCGTCCCGGCTGCGGATGGAGATCGACTCGTCCCCCGTCGAGATCGACGAACTCCAGCGGGTCGTCGACCGGCTGCGCATGGAGGAGCTGGCCCTCGACAAGGAGACCGACCCCGCCTCCAAGCAGCGGCTGGAGAAGCTGCGCCGCGACCTCGCCGACAAGGAGGAGGAACTGCGCGGCCTCACCGCCCGCTGGGAGAAGGAGAAGCAGTCCCTCAACCGCGTCGGTGAACTGAAGGAGAAGGTCGACGAACTGCGCGGACAGGCCGAACGGGCCCAGCGCGACGGCGACTTCGACACCGCCTCCAAGCTCCTCTACGGCGAGATCCCCACCCTGGAAAGGGACTTGGAGGCAGCCTCCGAGGCCGAGGTGGAGGCCGCCAAGGGCACGATGGTGAAGGAGGAGGTCGGACCCGACGACATCGCCGACGTGGTCGCCGCCTGGACCGGCATCCCCGCCGGCCGCCTCCTGGAGGGCGAGACGCAGAAACTCCTGCGCATGGAGGAGGAGTTGGGCCGCCGCCTGATCGGCCAGCACGAAGCCGTACAGGCCGTGTCGGACGCCGTGCGCCGCACCCGCGCGGGCATCGCCGACCCCGACCGCCCGACCGGCTCGTTCCTCTTCCTCGGCCCGACCGGCGTCGGCAAGACCGAACTGGCCAAGGCCCTCGCGGACTTCCTCTTCGACGACGAGCGGGCCATGATCCGCATCGACATGTCGGAGTACGGCGAGAAGCACAGCGTGGCCCGGCTGGTGGGCGCGCCTCCCGGCTACATCGGCTACGAGGAGGGCGGCCAGCTGACGGAGTCGGTCCGCCGCCGCCCGTACAGCGTGGTGCTCCTGGACGAGGTGGAGAAGGCGCACCCGGAGGTCTTCGACGTCCTGCTCCAGGTCCTGGACGACGGCCGCCTGACGGACGGTCAGGGCCGCACGGTCGACTTCCGCAACACCATCCTGGTCCTCACCTCGAACCTGGGCAGCCAGTTCCTGGTGGAGCCGCTGACGAGCGAGCACGAGAAGAAGGAACAGGTCCTGGAGGTGGTGAGGGCCTCGTTCAAGCCGGAGTTCCTCAACCGGCTCGACGACCTGGTGGTCTTCTCGGCGCTGAACAAGACGGAGCTGGAGCGCATCGCCAGGCTCCAGGTCGGCCGGCTCGCGAAGCGGCTCGCCGAGCGCCGGCTCACCCTGGAGGTCACGGACGAGGCGCTGGCCTGGCTCGCGGACGAGGGCAACGACCCGGCGTACGGAGCCCGGCCCCTGCGCCGCCTCATCCAGACCGCCATCGGCGACCGCCTCGCCAAGGAGATCCTCGCGGGCGAGGTCAAGGACGGCGACACGGTCCGCGTGGACGCCTTCGGCGACGGGCTGATCGTGGGGCCGGCGACGGGCCCCGAGGCAGACCGGCCGGAGGGTCCGGCGACAGGTCCGGCGCTGGACAAAACGCTCTGAGCGGAATTGCGTCACTGACGGCGGCGGGGGTTGCGAGCCCCCGCCCCGGATGGGAGAGGATGGCGTAATCCGTACGAAGGGAAAATCACGGTGAGCATCGACCCGTCCTCGATTCCGAACTTCGGGGGCCAGCCAGAGCCGAACCCCGGCGGACCGGCGGGCCCCGTCGTCCCGGATCAGGACCTTGTGAAGCAGCTCCTGGACCAGATGGAGCTGAAGTACGTCCTCGACGACGAGGGCGACCTCGCGGCGCCGTGGGAGCAGTTCCGTACGTACTTCATGTTCCGTGGCGAGGGTGACCAGCAGGTCTTCTCGGTGCGGACGTTCTACGACCGGCCGCACCAGATCGAGGAGAAGCCCCAGCTTCTCGAGTCCATCGACGACTGGAACCGCCGCACGCTGTGGCCCAAGGTCTACAGCCACACGCACGACGACGGCACGGTCCGCCTGATCGGCGAGGCACAGATGCTGATCGGCACGGGCGTCAGCCTGGAGCACTTCGTGTCGTCGACGGTCAGCTGGGTGCGGGCCGCCATCGAGTTCGACAAGTGGCTCGTCGAGCAGCTCGGCCTGGAGCAGGAGATCGACGAGGCCGAGAAGCCCGAAGAGGACGAGTAGTCCTCACGCGGACACCACCCCGCGGCGCACAGCACCGCAGGGCACTGCCTCGCGCAGGCTCACAGCGGCTTGTGGGCGAGCACGACCAGATACGCCCCGTACGCGAACGAGAGCCCGGCCAGGGCGCCGACCACCAGGGTCGCGTGCCACGGCCGGGCTCTCGCCGTCCGTACCAGCGCGCACGCCAGGGGCAGCAGCAGCGGGAACGCCGGCAGCAGGAAGCGCGGCTTGCACTCGAAGAACCCGGCGCCGCCGACCGCGACGAGCAGCAGCACACCTGCGTAGACCAGCAGCGGCAGCGGCGCGCGGTCCGCGATCAGCAGCCCGTACAGCAGCAGTGCCGCCGCCACGACCACCATCGACATGGGGAAGACGAGCCGGTCGCCGTCCAGGAGCAGGTGTTTGACGAAGCGCAGCGCGCCCAGGCCGAAGTCGAAGCGCGAGCCCCACAGCCGCTGCACCTCGAAGTACCCGCCGAGCAGGTCGCCCTGCCGCCGCCCCACCCACAGCACGTACGCCGTCCAGCCGAGCGGTGCGAGCGCCGCGCCCGTCCACAGCCTGTGGGTAACTTTTCCGCGCCGCCGGACCAGCTCGTACGCCGCCGCCACGAGCACCGCGGCCGCCACCGCGAACCCGTTCGGCCGAGCCAGTCCCGCGCCCGCCGCGAGGGCGCCCGCCCACACCCAGCGGCCGGTGAGGACGGCGTACAGGGACCATGCGGCGAAGGCGGTCAGCACCGGTTCCGTGTACGCCATCGACAGCACGACGGAGTGCGGCATCAGGCCCCACAGGAGCACCAGGGCGGTGGCGACGGCCCGGTCGTGCAGCCGGGCCCCGATCGCGTAGATCCCGCAGGCGGCGACCCCCGCGGCCGTCCAGGAGACCAGCAGGCCCGCGCCGGGACCGCTGAGCGGGGTCAGCTCGGTGACGGACCGGAGCAGCCCCGGGTAGAGCGGGAAGAACGCCAGGTCGCTGTGGACGACGGTGGGGTGGTAGTGGAAGGTGCGCCCGTAGCCGTCTCCGGCGATCCGCAGGTACCAGAGGGAGTCCCAGGACCGCCCGAGCAGGAGGACCGGATGCCCGCCGGTCGCCCAGGCGGTCATGGCCACGGCCGTGACGCCCAGCAGCCGGACGGCCATGAAGAGCCCGAGGGCCGTGCCCATCGTCGCGGCCAGCGGTGGGCGAGGACGGGCGCGGCCCCCGGAGGCGGGCGGCGTGACGGTGGGGGCTGTGAGGGTACGCGCGAGGGTCACACCCGAAGATTGCGGGCAATGTGTGCCATTTGCGAGTAGCGCGCGGCCGAGTGGGTCCGGATTCCACCGGTTTTCCGCCACTGCGGCGCGTCGCCGTGACAGCGGCACGCCTCACCCGTTTCCCCCGGCCGGCCCACCGGGGCCCACCTCACCCGGCGAGTGTCTTGAGGCGCTTCACGGCCTCCTCCAGCACTCCCGTCTGTTTGCAGAACGCGAACCGGACGAAGGGCGCCCCGGCCTGCCGGTGGTCGTAGAAGACCGCGTTCGGGATCGCGACGACCCCGGCGCGCTCCGGCAGGGCCCGGCAGAACGCGAAGCCGTCGCTCTCGCCGAGCGGCCGGACGTCGGTGGTGACGAAGTAGGTCCCGGCCGGCTCGAACACCGCGAAGCCCGCCTCCGCGAGGCCCGTGCTCAGCAGGTCCCGCTTGGCGTGCATGTCCGCGCGGAACGCCTCGAAGTACGTGTCGGGCAGCGCCAGCGCCTCGGCGACCGCGTACTGGAAGGGCCCCGAGGCCACATACGTCAGGTACTGCTTCGCCGAGCGCACCGCCGTCACCAGGTCCGGCGCGGCCGTCACCCAGCCGACCTTCCAGCCGGTGAACGAGAAGGTCTTGCCCGCGCTCCCGATGGTGACCGTACGGCCGCGCATGCCGGGCAGTGTCGCGAGCGGGATGTGCTCGGCCGCGTCGAAGACCAGGTGCTCGTAGACCTCGTCGGTGACCACCAGCAGGTCCCGCTCGACGGCCAGCTCGGCAATCGCCGTGAGCTCCTCGCGGGTCAGGACCGTGCCGGTCGGGTTGTGCGGGGTGTTGATCAGCAGCAGCCGGGTGTTGTCCGTGACCGCGTCGCGCAGCTCGTCCAGGTCCAGGCGGAAGCGCCGGTGCACGGCCCCGTCGCGGGTCTCCTCGTGCGGCCGCAGGGTGACCGGCACGCGGGTGCCGCCCGCCATCGCGATGCAGGCCGCGTACGAGTCGTAGTACGGCTCCAGGGCGATCACCTCGTCGCCGGGCTCCACCAGGGCGAGCAGGGTGGCCGCGATGGCCTCGGTCGCGCCCGCCGTGACCAGGACCTCCGTGCCGGGGTCGTACGTCAGGCCGTACCGGCGCTCCTGGTGCGCGGCGATCGCCGTACGCAGCTCGGGGACGCCGGGGCCGGGCGGGTACTGGTTGCCGCGGCCGTCGCGCAGCGCCCGTACGGCGGCCTCCCGGATCTCCTCGGGGCCGTCCGTGTCGGGGAAGCCCTGGCCGAGGTTGATCGCGCCGGTGCTCAGGGCGAGGGCCGACATCTCGGCGAAGATCGTCGTGCCGAACTCGGCGAGGTGGCGGTTCAGGAGAGGGCGGCGTGCGCTGGAGGTCATGGCGGCCATCCTGCGCTCAACCTCTGGAGTTGCTCAACTCTGCTTTGGCCGGTGAGCCGAAGGGGCATCCCCCTGTCACGCAGGAAGCACACGTGGGAGTACGGCAGGAAACACAGCAGAAAACAGGCGAGAAGCAGAGCCCACGGGGGGCCGCTTCGGGGGAACGGAAGGAGGGTGGCGCCATGTTCATAGGCATCATCCTGGCGGTGTTCGTTGTGGTGGTCGTCGTGGGCCTCGTGTCCGCCGGCAGGAGGGGCAGCAGAAGGCGTTCGCGGCGGCCCGCGCACAGCTGGTGGGCAGGCGGCTCGGGCGGGGGCGGCGGCGTCGGCTGTTCGTCGGGGAGTTCCTCGTCGTGCGGCGGCGGGTCGTCCTGCGGGGGCGGCGGCGGGGGCGGATGCGGCGGAGGCAGCTGACACGGGGCAGCTGAGCTCCGGACGGAGGAACCGTGTCCGGACCGTCCGGCACCACGAGCGCCCGCCGGGGCCGTCCCCCGGCGGGCGCTTCGCCGTCGACGGGCCCGGTGGGTCCGGTGGGTCCGGTGGGGTCCGTCGAAGGGCTTCGGCGAGTCCTGCGCGCGGTCCCGGGGGCGTGCGCAGGCGTGCGGGGGCGGTGAGCGTCGGCGGGTGACGGGGGCGTGAAGGCGCACGTGTGAGCTAAGGGCGCACCTTCTGGTTGAACAGTTGAGCTGTGGAGCCCTCGGGGGGATGGAAACCCTCCGAAGTTGGGTAAAAACGCTGTGGCGGACGCGCCGTTCATGATTCCCTCGTTATCGCCGACGCAGACCCCGGAACATCTCTCTGACCTGGCCGACCGGGCCCAGCCCCCGCCCGGCGCCGACCGGGGTGCGACGGATCGACCCCCACCCTTGCGTGCAGCGGAGCCGACCCATGCTCACGACCCTCAACACCGCCTACACCGACACGCGCGCGGCCGACCTCGCCTGGGCACTCGGACGCGAACCGCTGCCCGCGCTCGCCACACTCGACCTCGAACTCGCGGACGCGAAGCTCCAGTTGCGCCTGCTCGGAGCGTCCCACCAGGTGCTCCTGGAGGAGGACCGGGGCATCTGCTCGGAGACCGTCGCCTGCATCGCCGGAAGCAGCACGGCGCTGCCTCTCGGTGTCGCCAAGCGGGTGGGCGACTGGGAGTACGAGTTCGCGGCGCGCGTGGAGACGCTGTCGCGCGGCTCCTTCGCGGGCCGGGCCCAGGAGTTGCTCGCCCTCGTCTCCGACCATCCGAACGGTCTGGCGGGGGTCTTCCCCGGCAGCCCCCACGCCTTCACCGCGATGCTCGCGCAACAACACGAGGGCCAGGTGCACTGGCGCACCTGGCACGCCTATCCCCAGGACGGCCAACTGGTCGCCACCCGCACGAGGGTGGGGGTACGCATCCCGGCCCCCCTCTGACCCGAAGAGCCGCTCACGGCGCGTGCGGGGCCTGGCCAAAGTATGCGTAGAGGCCGCACTTTCCACACGTGTGGGTGACAGGACGCAGTGGAGCGGTGACGTAGCGTTCCCTGGGTGATCGAGCCGCACGCCCCCGCCCCGCCCGACACGGCCCCGCCGCCCCGGGGTGGTCCGGGCCCGGCGCGCCTGCCGGTCAGGCCGGCCACCGGCCGGTTCCTCGTCCTCACCGGCGTCTTCGTCTGCGCGGCCTGCGGACTCGTCTACGAACTCGAATTGGTCGCCCTCGCCTCGTACTTGATCGGCGACTCCGTCACCCAGGCCTCCGTCGTCCTGTCCGTCATGGTCTTCGCGATGGGCATCGGCTCGCTCCTCGCCAAACGCCTGCGCTGTCGCGCCGCGGCCGGTTTCGGCGCCGTCGAGGCCCTGCTCGCCCTGGTCGGCGGCTGCAGCGCGATGGCTCTGTACGCGGTCTTCGCCTGGACCGGGGACTGGGGCGGCGCCTGGGCGGGCGGCTCCAGTTACGTCCTCGTCGCCTTCTCCCTCGCCATCGGCCTGCTCATCGGCGCCGAAGTCCCCCTGCTGATGGAGCTGATCCAGCGCGTCCGCAGACAGGACGCGGGCGGCGCGGTGGCCGACCTGTTCGCCGCGGACTACGTGGGCGCCCTGGCCGGCGGACTCGCGTTCCCCTTCCTTCTGCTGCCCCTGCTCGGGCAGTTGACCGCGACGCTGATCACCGGCATGGTCAACGCGATCGCGGGCGGCGCACTCGTCCTCGGCCTGTTCCGGCAGGACCTGACGCGGCGCGGCCGCCGCCTGCTGATCGTCGCCAACCTCCTCGTGCTCGCGGTGCTCGCGTCGGCCGCCGTCCTCGTCGACGACTTCGAGCGGGCCGCGCGGCACGCGGTCTACGGCAGGGACGTACGCGTGGCGACGCACACCGACGTCCAGGAGGTCGTCCTCACCGGCGACGAGCACGGCCGACGGCTCGACCTCTTCCTCGACGGACACCTCCGGATCAGCGGCAGCGACGAGCGCCGCTACCACGAAGCACTCGTCCACCCCGCGATGAACGGCCGGCACGCGCGCGTGCTCGTCCTCGGCGGCGGCGACGGACTCGCCCTGCGCGAGGTGCTGCGGCACCGGGGCGTACGGCACGTCGACGTCGTGGAACTCGACGCGGAGTTCGTGAAGCTGGCGCGCACCGATCCCGCGCTGTCCGCGCTGAACGGGCACGCGTACCGGGACCCGCGGGTGCGCGTCGTCACCGAGGACGCCTTCGGCTGGCTGCGGCAGGCCCCGCGGGACGCGTACGACGTGGTGGTCTCCGACCTGCCGGACCCCGGCAACACGTCCAGCACGAAGCTGTACTCGCAGGAGTTCTACGGACTGGCCCGCGGGGTCCTCGCGGACGGCGGGCGGCTCGTCGTGCACGCCGGTCCCGTGGCGTCACGGCCGCGGGCCTTCTGGACCGTCGACACGACGGTCCGGGCGGCCGGGCTGCGGACCGTGCCGTACTCCGTCGGCGGCCGCGACACCGACACGGCGGGCGGGTCGCGGATCCCGCACGACTGGGGGTACGTGCTCGCGTCGCGCACGCGGCCCCACCTGCGGACGGCGCAGGGCGCTCCGGGTGTGCCGTCCCTCCAGGCGGGCGTCCGGGCGGTGGAGCGCACCCGGCGCACGGGCCTCCCGCCCTCCACGCTCGTACATCCGCGGTACGCCGACTGAGTCCGTCTGCGCGCGGATCCGGGGGAATCCCTTCATGTCCGGGTGCGGTACGGGTGGGGCTGGGTAGGCTCGGCCGACATGGAGCATGAGGTGTTCGTTCCGGTTTCCGTCGAGCGTCTGCGCGAGGCTCTCGCCGATCCCGCGAGGGTGGCGCGGGCGCTGCCCGGCCTCCACCAGGACGCGGGGACGGCGCCCGTCTCAGGCCGTCTGAAGGTGCGCATCGGCAGCCACAGCATCACGTACCGCGGGACGCTCGGCGTCTCTCCGCGCGACGACGGGTCGTACTCCGTCGAGGCCGACGCCACGGAGGCCCGCGGCACCGGTTCGGTGAAGCTCGCCCTCACCCTGGCGCTCCGCCCGGCGGAGGACGGCTCGACCCTCACCTTCACCGGTACGGTCTCGGCGGACGGCCGCGTCACCGAACTGCCGACGGACGAGGTGACCTCGGCGGCGACCCGTCTGCTGACCCGTTTCGCGGAACACCTGGCTACGACGTCGACGTCGACACCGGGTACGACGGCGCCGGGGTCCGGGCCCACCGACACGAAGCCCCGGCAGCCCGAGGCGCCCTCACCTTCGAAGAGGCCTCCGGCGGAGGGCAAGGCTCAAGGTTCGGAAGAGCCCTCGCCCGCGGAGAAGCCCCAGGCTCCGGAAGAGACGCCTGCTGCGGGGGAGCCCTCGGCCTCGGCGGAGCCGGTGTCCGGGAAGGAACCCGTGTCTGCGGACGAGTCGGTGTCCGGGGACGAGCCCGAGTCCGCCGAGGAACGTGCCTCCGCCGACGAGACCGAGTTGCCGCCCTCGGCACCCGTCCCCTTCGCGGAAGGCGACTTCGAGGGCGGTTTCGAGGACGACGACGCCACTCTGCCGCCCGGGGCCCCGGCCGAAGCGGCGCACGCACGGCGCACGATGATCGGCCGCAGCGCGGAGGAGGTCGACCACGCGCCTCCGCGTGGCCGGTACGCCCCGGTGCCGGCGCCCGAGTCCTCGGGGACCGGGGTGGCCCTTCGCTGGGCGGCCCCCGCGGCGGCCTTCGTCGTGGCCTCGGCCATCGTCGTGGGCAGAGTCCTCCGCAAGCGCCGCTAGACGCTCCGCTTTGGTGGGGCGGGGTGGGGAGGTGCCTCGGCTGCGGGCCGGTGGGGGCGGGCCGCGCAGTTGCCCGCGCCCCTGAAAGACGGGGCTGCGCCCCCGCCGGACACGCAACCGACCGACTGCCGCATCCCCCACCAGGGGCGCGAGGAACTGCACGCTCGGCCCGCGAGCAGCCCCGGCCGACCGACTGCCGCATCCTCCCACCAGGGGCGCGGGGAACTGCGCGCTCAACCATCGCCCACCCGCACGGGACAGGTGAGCGGAAGTCCACCAGGGGCGAGGGGAACTGCGCGACCAGCCCACGCGCACCTGCGGCCGAGGCACGTCCCGAGCCGCCCGCATCTCGGGCCGGGGGGCACGTCCCGAGCCGCCGCATCCCGGGCCGGTGGGGCACGCCCCGGGCTGCCCATCCCGGGCCGGTGGGGCACGTCCCGGGCCGCCCGTCCCGGGCCGGTGGGGCACGATCAGCCCCCTCCGGCCCCCACCCCACCCACAACCCCGTAGGGTCGTGCGCGTGAGTAACGAAGACATCACGCTGACCGCCGGCAACGCGGAGGCGACCGTGCAGCCGGGCAACGGCGGACGGATCGGCGGACTGAGGATCGGCGGCGTCGAACTGCTGCGCCAGGGCGCGAAGTTCGGCTGCTTCCCCATGGTCCCGTGGTGCGGCCGCACCAGGGACGGTCACTTCCTGAACGGCGCCGTCCCCCACCAGCTCCCCCTCAACTCCCCACCGCACGCCATCCACGGCACCGCCCGCGACGGTTCCTGGCGCACGGCCCGCAGGAGCGGGAGCGAGGCCGTCATCACGTACGACCTCGTCGAACCGTGGCCGTACACCGGCCGCGTCACCCAGGCCGTCACGCTGACCGAGGACTTCCTGACGCTGACCATGTCGGTGGAGACGTACGGCGACTCCTTCCCGGCGCAGATCGGCTGGCACCCCTGGTTCAACCGCAACCTCGGCGGCGAGGGCGCCCAGGACGCGCGCGTCGACTTCACCGCCGCCTGGCAGGAGGAGCGGGGCGACGACCACCTGCCGACCGGCCGCCGTATCGACCCGCGGCCGAGCCCGTGGGACGACTGCTTCGGGATGCCCGACGGCGTCGACGTCACTCTCACCTGGCCCGGACAGCTGGAGCTGAACGTGACCAGCCGCGAGAAGTGGGTCGTCGTGTACGACGAGCAGGAGGCCGCGGTCTGCGTGGAACCGCAGACCGGCCCGCCCAACGGGCTCAACACCCTGCCCCGTCTGGTCACCCCGATCGAGCCCCTCGAAGCCGCCACCACCTGGACCTGGCGGCACCTCTGAGCGCCTCTAAGCTGACACGCATGAGCGACGTCAACGAAGCAGGACCGGCAGGCACACGCGGCGAGCTGCTGCAGCAGATCAAGGACAAGGCCGTGGTGCACGGCCGGGTGACCCTCTCCTCGGGTCTGGAGGCCGACTACTACGTCGACCTGCGGCGGATCACGCTGGACGGCGAGGCCGCCCCGCTGGTCGGCCAGGTACTGCTCGACCTGACGGCGGACCTGGACTTCGACGCGGTCGGCGGCCTCACCATGGGCGCCGACCCGGTGGCGGCGTCCATGCTGCACGCCGCTGCGACGCGCGGCCGGCGCCTCGACGCCTTCGTGGTCCGCAAGGCGGCGAAGGCGCACGGCCTGCAGCGGCGCGTGGAGGGCCCCGAGATCCGCGGCCGCCGCGTCCTGGTGGTCGAGGACACCTCGACCACCGGTGGCTCCCCGCTCACCGCCGTCGAGGCCGTGCGGGAGGCCGGTGCGGAGGTCGTCGGCGTGGCGACCATCGTCGACCGCGCCACCGGCGCCGCGGAGAAGATCCAGGAAGGCGCCGGCGTCCCGTACCTCTTCGCGTACTCCAAGGACGAGCTGGGCCTCGACTGAACCGGCCCGACTGAACCGGCCCGACTGAACCGGCCCCCGACCGGGCCGACCGGCGCCGACCGGCCCGGCCCCGGGTGCCTGTCCACAGATGATCAGTTGTCCACAGGGTCGAACACCGAGGCCGGAGCATCCGGTCAAGTCTGGAAAGATGGGGACGACGATGACGTCACTCCCTAGGTCAGGGCCGTAAGCAGCAGAACGCCACCCGCACATACACAAGGAGCGGACAGATGCCGATCGCAACCCCCGAGGTCTACAACGAGATGCTCGACCGGGCGAAGGCAGGCAAGTTCGCCTACCCGGCCATCAACGTGACCTCGTCCCAGACCCTGCACGCTGCGCTGCGCGGGTTCGCGGAGGCCGAGAGCGACGGCATCATCCAGATCTCCACCGGCGGTGCGGAGTTCCTGGGCGGCCAGCACAACAAGGACATGGTGACCGGCTCGGTCGCCCTGGCCGAGTTCGCGCACATCGTCGCCAAGAAGTACGACATCACGGTCGCCCTGCACACGGACCACTGCCCGAAGGACAAGCTCGACGGGTACGTGCGTCCGCTGATCGCGGTCTCCGAGGAGCGCGTGGCCCGCGGCGAGAACCCGCTGTTCCAGTCCCACATGTGGGACGGCTCGGCGGAGACCCTCGCGGACAACCTCGCCATCGGCCAGGAGCTGCTGGCCCGCGCCGTCGCCGCGAAGATCATCCTCGAGGTCGAGATCACCCCGACCGGTGGCGAGGAGGACGGTGTCTCGCACGAGATCAACGACTCCCTCTACACGACGGTCGACGACGCGATCCGTACCGCCGAGGCCCTCGGTCTCGGCGAGAAGGGCCGCTACCTCCTGGCCGCGTCCTTCGGCAACGTGCACGGCGTCTACAAGCCGGGCAACGTGGTGCTCCGTCCCGAGCTCCTCAAGGAGCTGAACGAGGGCGTCGGCGCCAAGTACGGCAAGCCGTCCCCGTTCGACTTCGTCTTCCACGGCGGCTCCGGCTCCACGGCCGAGGAGATCGCCACCGCGCTGGAGAACGGCGTCGTGAAGATGAACCTGGACACCGACACGCAGTACGCGTTCACGCGCCCGGTCGCGGACCACATGTTCCGCAACTACGACGGCGTCCTGAAGGTCGACGGCGAGGTCGGCAACAAGAAGACGTACGACCCCCGCACCTGGGGCAAGCTCGCCGAGGCCTCGATGGCCGCGCGGGTCACCGAAGCCTGCGGCAACCTGCGCTCCACGGGCACGAAGATCAAGTAGGCACCCGGCCCTCCGGCGGCGGGGCCCGGTTCCCTTCGGGGAGCCGGGCCCCGCCGTGCGTCCGCACGCCTCTGTGCTCCGGCGTCGCTCCGCCCTCGGCTCCGGTGTCCCGCCCCCGGGCGTCCTGCCACTCCCCGGGTGTCCCGGCACCCCGGTGTCCCGTCACTCCGGCGTCTCTCGTTCCGGCGGACGTCCGCCCCGGTCTGCGTCCGCTCCGGTCTGCGCCGCCCCGGTGTCCGTTTGCTCCGGTGTCCGTATGATCCGGGGCATGGCTGCCCCTTCGCAGGCGAATCCGGCCGTCAGGATGTCCAGTCCCGCCGGGAAGTGGATCCTGCTGACCACGGTGCTCGGGTCGAGCATGGCGCTGCTGGACTCGACCGTGGTGAACGTCGCGCTGCCCACGATCGGCCGCGACCTCGACGCGGACCTGGCCGGTCTCCAGTGGACCGCCAACGCCTACATGCTGACTCTCGCGGGCCTGATCCTCCTGGGCGGAGCCCTCGGTGACCGCTTCGGACGGCGGAAGGTGTTCGTCGTCGGCGTGGTCTGGTTCGCGGTGGCCTCGCTGCTGTGCGGGCTCGCGCCCGACGAGGGCGTGCTCATCGCGGCCCGCGCGCTGCAGGGCATCGGCGGCGCGCTGCTCACGCCCGGTTCGCTCGCGCTGATCCAGGCCTCGTTCCACCCGGACGACCGGGCGAGGGCCGTGGGCCTGTGGTCGGGTTTCGGCGGCATCGGCGCGGCGGTCGGCCCCTTTCTGGGCGGCTGGCTGGTGGACGGCCCCGGCTGGCGCTGGGTGTTCCTCCTCAACGTTCCGCTCGCGCTGCTGTGTGTGCCGGTCGCCCTGCGTCACGTACCGGAGTCGAAGGACGACCGGGTCCACGGGCGTGGCTTCGACGTGCTCGGCGCCGCCCTCGGCGCGCTGGCGCTGGCCCTGGTGACGTACGCCCTCATCGAGGCGCCGGGCGGCTCGGTGCCCGTCGTGGCGGTGACGGCGTCCGCCGGTGTCGCGGCGGGCGTCGCCTTCGTGGCCGTGGAGCGGCGGCGGGCCGACCCGATGATGCCGCTCGACATCTTCGCGTCGCGCCAGTTCACGGCGGTCAACCTCGTCACGCTGTGCGTGTACGCGGCCTTCGGCGGCTTCTTCTTCCTGTCCGTGCTCCAGTTGCAGGTCGTGGCCGGATACACGGCCCTCGGCGCCGGTACGGCCCTGCTGCCGACGACGGTCCTGATGCTGTTCCTGTCGGCCCGCTCCGGCGAGCTCGCCCAGCGCGTGGGCCCCCGCATCCCGCTCACCGTGGGCCCGCTGCTGTGCGCGGCCGGGATGCTGCTGATGCTGCGGGTGGGCGAGGACGCGTCGTACGTGCGTGACGTGCTGCCCGCCGTCCTGGTGCTCGGCCTCGGCATGGTGACCCTGGTCGCGCCCCTCACCGCGACCGTGCTCGCCTCCGTGGACATGGGCCGGGCGGGCCTGGCCAGCGGGGTCAACAACGCGGCGGCCCGTGCCGCGGGTCTTGTCGCGGTGGCCGCGCTGCCGCTGCTGGTCGGCATGGGCGAGGAGGCGTACCGCTCGGCGGACGCCTTCGACGAGGCCTTCCGCCGGGCCATGCCCCTGTGTGCGGGCCTCCTGCTCGTGGGCGCGGTGATCGCCTTCGCGACGGTACGGAAGCCGCCGCCGGGCTGCCTGCGCCCGGAATGCCTCACGCACGGCGGGGTGACGGCCCCGCCGCTGGAGCCGAACCAGTCGCGCGGGCGTCTCGAGTAGCCCTCGCCCGCTCGCCCTTGCCTGCCCGCCCTCGCCCGCTCGGCACTCCGCCTGATCGGCCTCGGCACCCAGCCATCCGGACGTCCGGACATCCGGACATCCCGCCACCGGTCCGCCCACCGGTCCCCCGGTCCGCCCACCCGTTCACGTCGCGTTTGCGTTCGCGGTTCGAGTAATGCGGCCCGCGCGGCGCACGTGGGCGCCCGGGGCAGGCAGACTGGAACCCATGTCCATTCACGAGAACCTCCTCGGGGGACCGCCCCCGACCCACCTGCCCGACGACCCGGAGCCGCGCGAGCTCCTGGCGAACGGCACCGCACCGGCCGACGTCGCCGCGAAGTACCCGACCTCCTCGCTCGCCTGGGCCCAGCTGGCCGACGAGGCGTACGAGCGCGGCAGTGTCGTCGAGTCGTACGCGTACGCCCGTACCGGCTACCACCGAGGCCTCGACTCCCTGCGGCGGGGCGGCTGGAAGGGCCACGGCCCGGTGCCGTGGGAGCACGAGCCGAACCGCGGCTTCCTGCGCGCCCTGCACGGCCTCGCCCGCGCCGCCCAGGCGATCGGCGAGCAGGAGGAGTACGAGCGCTGCTCGCAGTTCCTGAAGGACTCCTCCCCGGCGGCGGCCCAGACCCTGGGCTAGCTCCGCCGGCCGCCGAGGAGCGGGCGGGTCCGGCCCCGCCCGCCGCCGAGGGGCCGTGTCTGTGCAGGTCCGCCTGGTGTGACCAGGCGGACCTTGCGGTTTCGGGGCAGGATTGTGGAGTATGCCGTTGGGGACCGGGGCCCCCGTGTCGGAATTCGGCAGGGGCGGACCGCTACCCGGAGTACAGCAGGAGACAGCGATGTCCCAACAGGCTCAGCCCCAAGAGGCTTCGGAGCCCGAGACCCCGCATCTCGACTTCCAGGGCACGACCCCGTACGAGGACTACGTCCAGGCGGACGTCCTCACCCACCTCCAGCACACCCTCTCCGACGACCCCGGCGAGATGGTCTTCCTGGTGACGACCCAGGTCATGGAGCTGTGGTTCACCGTCATCGTCCACGAGTGGGAGACCGCGGCGAAGGCGCTGCGCGAGGACCGGGTGCCGGTCGCGGTGGCGGCCCTCAAGCGCTCGGTACGGGAGCTGGAGGCGCTGACCGCCTCCTGGAAGCCGCTCGGCCAGCTCACTCCGGCCCAGTTCAACTCGTACCGCAGCGCTCTCGGTGAGGGCTCCGGTTTCCAGTCCGCGATGTACCGGCGGATGGAGTTCCTGCTCGGCGACAAGTCGGCGTCCATGCTGGTGCCGCACCGGGGCGCGCCCCGCGTCCACGCCGAGCTGGAGAAGGCCCTGCACGAACCGGGCCTGTACGACGAGGTGCTGCGGCTGCTCGCGCGACGCGGGCACGCGATCCCCGCCTCGGTCGTCGAACGTGACGTGTCCCAGCGTTACGAGCCGTCGCCCGAGGTCGAGGCCGTCTGGACGGACCTGTACGCCGGGGACGAGAGCGCCGAACTCGCCCGGCTCGGCGAGGCGTTGACCGATGTCGCCGAACTCGTGTGGCGCTGGCGCAACGACCATCTCGTCGCCACCCGGCGGGCGATGGGCTCGAAGACGGGCACGGGCGGCTCGGCCGGTGTGGCCTGGCTGGAGAAGCGGGCCCGCAAGAACGTGTTCCCCGAGCTGTGGACGGCGCGGTCCCATGTCTGAGCCGTACGGGTCGCATGGTTCGGACAGGTCGGACGGGTCGTATGCCGAGAGGGCGGCCGCGCTGGACGCCGTGGACGAACTGGGCAAGCTGCGCGCGCAGTTCGTGCTGGACGACACGGTGTACCTGGACGGGAACTCGCTCGGCGCGCTGCCGCGCTCGGTGCCCGGGCGGGTCGAGGACGTCGTGCGCCGGCAGTGGGGTTCGCTGCGGATCCGGTCGTGGGACGAGAGCGGCTGGTGGACCGCGCCGGAGCGGATCGGCGACCGGATCGCGCCGCTGGTGGGCGCGGCGGCGGGGCAGATCGTCGTCGGCGACTCGACAAGTGTCAACGTGTTCAAGGCGGTTGTGGGCGCGGTCCGGCTCGCGGCCGGGCAGGAAGAGGGCGGGAACGGCCCGGGCCTTCGCAACGAGGTCCTGGTCGACGCGACGACGTTCCCCACGGACGGCTACATCGCCGCGTCGGCCGCGCGGCTCACGGGCTGCACGCTGCGCCCGGTGGCGCCCGGCGAGGTGCGGGGTGCCCTGAGCGAACGTACGGCGGCGGTGCTGCTGAACCACGTCGACTACCGCACGGGCCGGCTGCACGACCTGCCGTCCCTGACGGCGGCGATCCACGCCGTGGGAGCCGTCGCCGTCTGGGACCTCTGCCACAGTGCCGGCGCCCTGCCGGTCGGTCTCGACGAACACGGCGTGGACCTGGCGGTCGGCTGCACCTACAAGTACCTGAACGGCGGCCCCGGTTCACCGGCGTACCTCTACGTCCGCCGGGACCACCAGGCACGCTTCGACTCACCACTGCCGGGCTGGAACTCGCACGCCGACCCGTTCGGCATGGACCCGGACTACACCCCGGCCCCCGGGGCCGTCCGCGGTCGCGTCGGCACCCCGGACATCCTCTCCATGCTCGCCCTGGAGGCGGCTCTGGAGGTCTGGGACGACGTCTCGATCGAGGCGGTCCGTGCCAAGTCCCTCGCACTGACGGACTTCTTCCTGGAGTGCGTCGCGGCGTACGTGCCCGAGGGGGCCGTGGAGTCGGTGACCCCGTCCGCCCACACCGAGCGGGGCAGCCAGGTCGCGCTGCGCTGCGCCGACGCGGGCGAGGTGATGCGCCGCCTGATCGGGCGCGGAGTGGTCGGCGACTTCCGCGAACCGGACATCCTGCGCTTCGGTTTCACACCGCTGTACGTGGGATTCGGGGACGTGGAGCGGGCGGCACGGGTGCTGGGGGAGATCTTCCGGCCCGAGCACCTCAGCCCGTCCGGCGTCTGACGAGAGGGTCGTTCAGGACGGGTCGTTCAGGACGGGGCCGGCCAGGCGGGAAAGGTAAGGGCGCCGGGGGCGAGGACTCCCCGGGCGCCCTCGCCCGTTCACGGCCCGGCGACGAACACCCCGGCCGCCGCCGCGGCGACCGCCGCCTCCGCGGCGCGCTCGGCGTCGGCCGTCCCCGGCGCCACCCCGGTGGTGAGCAGCGCGTAGTACAGCGGTGCGGACACCGCCCGCACGACCGCGGACGGGTCCGTCCTCGGGGGCAACTCCCCCCGGGTGACGGCCTGTTCGACGCACGGAGCCCACTCCGCGACGCGTACGTCGTAGAAGTGCCGCAGGGCTTCCGCGGTGCGCCGGTCGCACGTCGCGGCGGCGATCACCGCCCGGAACAGCGCCCCCTGGCGGGGATCGGCGAGCGTACGACGCACCAGCGCGGCGTTGGCGCGCAGATCGCCGAGCACGGTGCCCGTATCGGTTCGGGGCAGCGACTGCTCGGCCATGTCGCCGAGCAGGTCGGCGACGAGGCCGGTGACCGAACCCCAGCGCCGGTACACGGTCGTCTTGCCCACCTCGGCGCGCCGGGCCACGTCGGCCAGGTCGAGATGGGCGAACCCCTGCTCGGCCAGTACGTCCCCGGCGGCCCGCAGCACGGCCGTACGGACCCGGGCGGTACGGCCGCCGGGACGGACGGTGCCGGGCTCGGGCTCGGCCTCGGCCGGTCCGGTCATGCGGGCTCCTTGCGCGGGCGTCGACGGTATTGCGCGGGCGGGGACGGCGTCTCATGGGCGGGGAACTGTGTCCCGTGGGCGGGGAACGGTGTCCCGTGGATGGGGCGCGGCGTTTCGTGGCGGGTTGCGCGGTGCTCGACCAGCGTAACGGAACAGCAGGACCGTTTGCCCTTCACCGAGCGTTACGGCCTCGTGTTGACGCACGTCACCGGCCTGATACCGTCCCGCCAACGACCCGCGCCCCGGCATGTGTTGACCGGGAGCTCCCGGAGCTCACGTGCCCGGGGAACGCACACCGCACCGCTGAGAGGTTCGAGCATGCCGGACGACGCCCGCGACGCCGCGGAGGAGGAGTCGGCCTTCTCGCACCCGCCCGTCGACCCCGACGCCACCGCCGCGTACGGCGACCACCCCGACCAGGTCGTCGACTTCTACGCCCCGCGCGGCGGCGAGGAGTCGGCCCCGCTCGTCGTCGTCCTGCACGGCGGCGCCTGGCGGGCCCCGTACGACCGGCGGCACATCACTCCGTTCGCGGACTTCCTGGCCAGGCGGGGCTTCGCCGTCGCCAACGTCGAGTACCGGCGCGGCAGCACGATCCCGGCGCAGGGCGGAACGGGTCCGGTCGCGGGGCGCTGGCCCGACACCTTCGACGACGTCGCGGCGGCACTCGACGCGATGCCGGGTCTCGTGCGGGAGGCCCTGCCGGGGGCCGACGCGCGCCGCACGGTGGTCACCGGTCACTCGGCGGGCGGCCAGCTGGCCCTCTGGGCCGCCGCGCGCCACCTGCTGCCGGCCGACGCGCCCTGGTACCTGGGCCGGCCCGCCCCGCTGCGCGGTGTGGTGGCACTCGCCCCGATCGCCGACTTCACGGTCGCGGAGAAACTGGACGTCTGTTCCGGAGCGTCTCTCCAACTCCTGGGCGGCGAGGCGAAGTTCGAGGAACGGCAGCCGTACGCCGATCCGGCCCTGCTCCTCCCGACGGGCATCGCCACGACGCTGGTGCAGGGCAGGACGGACACGGTCGTGCCGCAGGCGGTCGCCGAGGCGTACGCGGACGCGGCGGCGAAGGCCGGCGAGGTGGTGGGGCTGACGCTCCTGGAGGACGTGGGCCACTTCCCGCTGATCGACCCGGCGGCGGACGCGTGCGCGGTGGTGGCGGAGGAGATCGCACAGCTGGCCTGGTAGGAGGGCGGCGCGCGCGGGGCCCGCGGGCCCTTGCGGCTTCGTCCGCCGCCGGGCGGCTTCACCTGCCCCCTGCCATCACCCGCTTCCTGCGGCTTCACCTGCCCGGGTGCGCAGTCAGTCGGAGGTTCACCGGCCAGCGGGCCGGCTGCCGCCCCTTCGCCGGTCACGGTGATACCCGTAGTACCTGAGAGCTACCTCTCAGGTGAGCTCCCTGGCGGGACGCCGACCACGAGCCCGGATTCGTAACTTCCTTTCCAGTGAGGCCCGATGGGCGGGCGGACTGGACGGGGGCGGGGCATGGGGCTGTGGGGGAGAGCGGGGGAGACCGCGACGCGAGCGCCCGCGGACGCCGCTCGGGTGGCGACGGACCCGTCAGCACGGGATTCGTCACCGGAGCCGTGGCCGGAGCTGACGTCGGAGCCGCCGCTGAGGCGGCTGCGGCGGCCGGCCGGCTGGGGCAGGCTGCGGCGCGGACTGCTCGCCGCGCTGGTCACGGCCGCCGTGGTCGTCCCGGTCTCCGCCGCGGCGGTGCATCCGGAGATACCGGCTCCCGCCCCGGCCCGCGTCGGCACGGTCACCGCGTCGACGCTGGACAGGGTGTACACGGCGAACCGGGCGAACGCCCAAGAGGCCTCCCGGATGGCCGCGGACCACGGAGACCGGGGCCGGGCGGCCGCGGTCCGTGCCATGGCGAGCCCGTCCCGGGACTTCCTCTCCTTCGACGCCCGCGGTTCCGGCCTCGCCGTAGAGGTGTTCGGCGACCTTGCGGAGGCCGACCACGTGGCGGTCATCGTGCCCGGCTCCGACACGACCCTGGACACGTACGACCGCTTCCGTGAGGGCGCCCTCGCCCTGCACCGGAGGCTCGGGGCACGTGCCGCGGTGGTCGCCTGGCTCGGCTACGAGACGCCCGGCACGATCAGCCCCGAGGTGCTCACCCCGGGCCGGGCCGAGCAGGCGGCACCCGAACTGCGTGAGTTCACAGCCGAGTTGAGGACTGTGAACGGGCGCGCCGGGATTTCCCTGCTCTGCCACTCGTACGGGACGGTCGTGTGCGCCCGTGCGGCGAGCGGCCCCGGCGTCTCCGACCTCGTGTTCTTCGGCAGCCCCGGCACCGGCGCAGAGTCCGCGGCCGGCCTCCGCACGAAGGCCCGGGTCTGGGCGGGCCGCGGCGCCGACGACTGGATCGCCGGCGTCCCGCACACCGAGGCCGACCTCTTCGGCACGACGATCGGCTTCGGCACCGACCCCGTGTCCCCGGCCTTCGGCGCCCGGGTGTTCGCGGCGGGCGGCGGCGGCCACAGCGACTACCTCAGGCCGGGCTCGGTGTCCCTGGACAACCTCGCCCGGATCGTCCTCGGCGAGACATCGGCGGTGACCCGTGCGTGAGGTGATACGGCGCCTGGGCGCCGCAGCGAAGCGGATCGACGCGGCGACGCCCGCGGACCGGGACCGCAGCGTCGACGCCCTGCGCGCCTTCGCGATACTCGGCGTCGTACTGGGTCACTGGCTCGTCACCGCCCTGGTCGCCGACGGCGGCACCCTGCGCACGTCCAGCCCGCTGGCGCACATGCCGTGGCTGGCGCCCGTCTCCTGGGTCTTCCAGACACTGGCCGTGTTCTTCCTGGTGGGCGGGCACGTCGCGACCAGGAGCTACGGGTCGGCGCGGGCCCGCGGCACGACGTACGGACGCTGGCTCGGTACGCGCCTGTCCCGGCTCTTCAAGCCGGTGGCGGCCGTCGTCGGGCTGTGGGCCGTGGCCACCGTCGGCCTGCTCGTGACGGGCGCCGACCTGAAGACGGTGCACGCGCTGCTGAAGCTGGTCCTGTCCCCGCTCTGGTTCCTGCTGGTCTTCGCCGCGCTGACGACACTGACCCCGCTGGTGACGCGGATCAACCCGCTGTGGCCGCTGGCCGTCGTTCTCCATGTGGATCTCATCCGGTTCGGACTCGGCGGCCCGCCCTGGCTCGGCTGGGTGAGCGTGGCAGCCGGCTGGCTGGTGCCCTACACCCTGGGCGCGGCCTGGACCCGGGGCGAGCTGACCCGGCGTTCCGGCTGGGTGCTGCTCACGGGAGGAGCGGTGACGACGGCCGTGCTGGTTGCGTGGGGCGGCTACCCCGCGTCGATGGTCGGGGTCCCAGGCGCCGCGGTGTCCAACCTCGACCCGCCGACCCTGGCAGCTGTCACCTTCGGCCTGGCCCAGTGCGGCCTCGCCCTGCTCCTGCGCGACCCGCTGCGGCGGGCGATGCGACGACCCGTGCTCTGGGCGGGGGTGGCGCTCGTCAACCTCTCCGCGATGACCATCTTCCTGTGGCACCAGACGGCACTGATGTCGGTCACCGCGACCGGCCTCCTCGCGGGCCGCCTCCCCGGCCTGCACACCACCCCCGACGACCTCGGCTGGGTGGCGTTCCGCCTCGCCTGGCTCCCGGTCTTCGCCCTCGCCCTGTCCGTGTGCTGGGCCGCCTTCCGCTCCTACGAACAGGGGCACCGCCGCCGAGTCCGCCGAACCCGCCGTCCGTCACGCGTCGTGCGCACCCACCGCGTCGCCGTGGAATCGAAGGAGGCCCGCCGTGCCTAGGGTTGACGGCGTGGACGACGACGCGAACGACGCCCGGACGGACGACCCCTGCCCGGCCCCACCCTCCGGCCCCCGTCCCGTCGCGCCGCTGCCCGCCCGCTCCGAGACCGCCGACAATGGCCCCGGCCCCGCGCGCCCGATCCGCGCCGGTCGCGTCCGCGGCGTTCTGCGCGCCCTGCTGGTGGGACTGACGTCCGGTGGGGCGCCCCTGCCGCCGCTGTCCCGTCCCCGTTGGCTGCGCCGGCTGCCGCACGTCGTGATCTGCCTGATCGCTCTCGGCGTCGGGCTCCGCACCGACGCGATGAGCGCCGCGTACCGGCTGGACGTCGAGTTCGGCCTGCTGGCCGGGACGGCGCAGGGCGTGGCCCTCGTACTCGCCCTGTGGCGGCCCGTTCCGGCGTGGTGGCTCTCGCTGTCCGCGGCCTTCGTGGTCGCGGTGGCCGCGCGGTCGAACATGGCGGACATGGTTGCGCCCGGTCCCAACTGGCCCTGGCTCGGGCCCGCGATCATCGCGCACGCCTTCATCCTCCTTCTGCTCGCGCTGCGGATGCCCGCCAGTGTGGCCCTCGCGGTGCTGACGATCACCGGGCTGATCACGGCGTTCGTCCAGGGCGTCCTGGGCGGAGGGCCCTACTCGGGCACGGGCCTGCTGGCGGTCTCCGTGTTCGCCGTCGCGGTCCTCCTCGGCACCGCCGTGCGCGGCAACCGCGAGGCCCGCACCCAGCTCGTCGAGCAGGAGTCCCTGACCGCCGAGGA
Organism: Streptomyces aurantiacus; assembly: GCF_027107535.1. Classification (NCBI taxonomy): domain Bacteria; kingdom Bacillati; phylum Actinomycetota; class Actinomycetes; order Kitasatosporales; family Streptomycetaceae; genus Streptomyces; species Streptomyces sp. Qhu-G9. The sequence goes on from NZ_CP114283.1 coordinate 315,630, forward strand.
GCGCTCCCGCCGCACCCTCCTGGAGGAGCGCAACCGCATCGCCCGCGAACTGCACGACGTGGTCGCCCACCACATGTCGGTCATCTCCATCCAGGCCCAGGTCGCCCCGCACCTGGTGGACAACCCCTCCGACGAGCTGAGGGAGAACCTCGACGGCATCCGGCAGAACGCCCTGGAGGCGCTCACCGAGCTGCGCAGGGTCCTCGGCGTGCTGCGCTCGGAGAACCCCGACGACCCGTACGGTCTCGGCGCGCCCGGCACCGGTGCCGCCCCCCACGCTCCGCAGCCCACCCTCGACCGCCTGGATGTCCTGGTCGAGAACACCCGCACCGCCGGGCTGACGGTGACCACGGAGATCAGCGGCGAGCGGCTTCCCCTGGCGCCCGGTGTGGAGCTGTCCGCGTACCGGATCGTCCAGGAGGCGCTGAGCAACGTGTTGCGGCACGCGCCCGGGTCCGTGGTGCGGGTGGAGCTCACCCACTTCCCGCGCGGGCTGCAGATCCGGGTCGTCAACTCCGCGCCGAGGAGACCGGCCCCGCCCTCTCCCGGTGCGGGACACGGTCTGCTCGGGATGCGGGAGCGGGCGATGATGCTCGGTGGCACGCTCATGGCCGTGGAGACGTCCTGCGGAGGCTTCACGGTGGCGGCGTTCCTGCCCCGCTCCGGCGTCGCCGTGCCGACCGGCTCCGCACCGGGGGACCACGCACCCGAACACCGGGCGCCAGGCGCCTTCGACGGCAACATCCCAGGCACCACGAACCCAGTGAACCGCACGTATCCCACGAGCCCTAAGACCCCCAAGACCCCCAAGAACCCCACCGGAGACACTTCATGACGAGCGGCAGCATCCGCGTACTCATCGCCGACGACCAGCAGATGGTCCGGCAGGGCTTCACGGTGCTGCTCAACACCCAGCCCGACATCGACGTGGTCGGTCAGGCGGTCGACGGCCTGGACGCGATCGCGAAGGTCGCCGAACTGACCCCGGACGTCGTCCTGATGGACATCCGCATGCCCGAGCTCGGCGGCATCGAGGCCACCCGCCGCATCACCGACGAGACCCCGCAGATCAGAGTCCTGGTGCTGACCACCTTCGACCTCGACGAGTACGTGTACGAGGCGCTGCGCGCGGGTGCCTCCGGGTTCCTGCTCAAGGACGCGTCCGCCGACCAGCTGGCGGAGGCGGTCAGGATCGTGGCAGCCGGCGACGCGCTGCTCGCGCCGGGGATCACCCGGCGTCTCATCGCGGAGTTCTCCCGGCTGGACTCCACGCCCCGCGCCCCGCTCAAGCAGCGCGTCGGCGAGCTGACCGAGCGCGAGACGGAGGTTCTCGCCCTCATCGCGCAGGGCCTGTCGAACGCGGAGATCGCCGAGCGGCTCTTCGTCGCCGAGCAGACCGTGAAGACCCACGTCGGCCGCATCCTCGTGAAGCTGGGCCTGCGGGACCGCACCCAGGCGGCCGTCTTCGCGTACGAGTGCGGGCTGGTCCGCCCCACCGGCTACTGAGGGCCCGCCCCGCCCCGCCATCGCCCGGACCGGTGCCCCGGCCCACCGCCGGACCCACCGATGAGGGTCGCGGGAGATACCCGTAGTACCTGAGAGGGAGGCCGAATGACCCTTCTCACTGCTGACGACCGCTGCCCCCACCTCGGCCTACCGTTCTGTATGTGACCGAGACGACACAGACACAGACGAGGCCGCCAGGCGATGGCCTGCGGCGCAGTCCCGAGTACCAGCTCGTGATGGACGCGTCACGAGGGCTGCGGCAGGACCTGTTCGACAACGCCTTCGCCGTCCGCCCGCTTCCGCGGATGCGTGTGGACGGCCCCATCACCCGACTGCTGCCGCCGCGCCTGCGTGAGTGGGCCACCCGGACCCCGCACGTCCTGGTGGCACTGGCCGGCGTGGTGACACTGCTCATCTCCCTCGCGAACAACGGCGGCGGTGATCTCGCGCAGCTCCTGACCGGCACGCTCGCGATGGGCACGATCCTGCTGACGCTGCTCAGGCCGGTCGCCGCCTTCTGGATCTCCCTCGCGATGACACCGGTCGTGGCCCTGTTCGACGACGGCTATGGGAGCAACTGGCCCTGGCTGCCCGGCGCCTTCGCGACCCACCTCGTCGTGCTCACGGTCGTGGCGCTGCGGACCAGGCCCCGTACGGCGGCGTGGATGTGGGGGCTGACCGCGGCCTACGGCCTCTTCACCGAGGTCTTCTTCGGGAGCAGCCACTACTACACGAACACGATGCCCTTCCTGTTCGTGTGCGCCCTGGCGCTGCTGGTCGTCACGGTGTGGCATGTGCGGCACGACGCCGCGCGGAAGGTGACCGCCCAGCAGACCGTGACCGCGACCGAGCGTTCCAAGCGCACCCTTCTCGAAGAGCGCACGACCATCGCCCGCGAGTTGCACGACGTCGTCGCGCACCACATGTCGGTCGTCGCCATCCAGGCGGAGGCCGCGCCCTACCGCGTGGAGAACCCCCCGCCGGAGCTGGAGTACGCCTTCTCGGTGATCAGGGAGAACGCCGTCATCGCGCTCTCCGAGCTGCGCCGGGTCCTCGGCGTCGTCCGGGCCGAGGACTACGAGGCCCCGGACGCCCCGCAGCCCAAACTCGCGGACCTGGACCGCCTCCTGGAGAACGTGCGGGACGCAGGCCTTCAGGTGGACCGGACGGTCACGGGCGCGGTGCGTGAGCTTCCCCAGGGCGTCGAGCTGTCCGCCTACCGAATAGTCCAGGAGGCCCTGAGCAACAGCCTGCGCCATGCGCCGGGCGCCGCGGCCAAGGTGGAGATCAGCTATGTGCTCGGCGGACTGGGACTGCGGATCGTGAACGGTCCGGCGACCGGGCTCGTCAAGCCGTCACCGGGTGCCGGGCACGGCATCACGGGCATGAGGGAGAGAGTGTCGATGCTGGACGGGGAGATGACGGCGGAGGCGACGGACGACGGGGGCTATGCGGTCGAGGTCTTCCTGCCGGTCACGGCGGCCGTGCAGACGGAGGATTCGGCATGACCATCCGCGTACTGATCGCCGACGACCAGATGATGGTCCGCGAGGGGTTCTCGGTGCTGCTCGGCGCGATGCCGGACATCGAGGTCGTCGGCGAGGCGGTCAACGGCCGGGAGGCCGTCGACCGGGTCCGGGAGCTCGCGCCGGACGTCGTCCTGATGGACATCCGGATGCCCGAGATGAACGGCATCGAGGCGACACGAGCGATCGTGGCGGCGGACGGCGCGGCGAAGGTGCTCGTGCTGACGACGTTCGACCTCGACGAGTACGTGTACCAGGCGCTGCGCGCCGGGGCGTCGGGCTTCCTCCTGAAGGACGCCTCGGCCCGGCAGCTCGCGGACGGGGTGCGGGTGGTCGCGGCCGGTGAGGCGCTGCTGGCGCCCTCGGTGACGAAGCGGCTGATCACGGAGTTCTCGAAAATCTCCGACGAACCCCGCCTCTCGGCGACCGCCCACGCGGCGTACGGGGATCTGACCGACCGGGAGACGGAGGTGCTGGTCCTCATCGCCCAGGGCCTGTCCAACGCGGAGATAGCCGGCCGCCTGGTCGTCGCGGACTCCACCATCAAGACCCACGTGAGCCGCATCCTCGTGAAACTGGGTCTGCGGGACCGCACGCAGGCAGCGGTGTTCGCGTACGAGGCCCGCCTGGTGACACCGGGCTGACGGGGAGCCCCTCCGGGAGTGCGGGGCTGGGACATCACACGGCTCCTTCCCCGGGCGTCCCGACGGGCCTGCCCGTCCCGTCCCGTTCACCCACTCCGTTCCCCGTGGAGGTGGAGCGCCTCGCGGCGACGGACAGGCCGGCGGACACGGACAGGCCTGGTCAGACGGGGACACCTCCGGTTAGCGTCCGGTCATGGCAGCTACCGATATCCCGCCGGCGTTCGACCCCTGGGACCAGGCCTTCGTGGCCGACCCCTACCCCGCGTACGCCGAGCTGCGTGCCCAGGGCCGGGTCCACTACTACGAGCCCACCGACCAGTGGCTGGTGCCGCACCACGCGGACGTGTCGGCGTTGCTGCGGGACCGGCGGCTGGGGCGGACGTACCAGCACCGTTTCACGCACGAGGACTTCGGGCGGACGGCGCCACCGGCCGAGCACGAGCCGTTCCACGTGCTGAACGACCACGGGATGCTCGACCTGGAGCCGCCGGACCACACCCGGATCAGGCGGCTGGTGTCGAAGGCGTTCACCCCGCGGACGGTCGAGCGGCTGCGGCCCTACGTGGAGCGGCTGGCGTCCGAGCTGGTCGGTCAGCTGGTCGCGGCGGGCGGGGGTGATCTCCTGACGGACGTCGCCGAGCCGCTTCCGGTGGCGGTGATCGCGGAGATGCTGGGCATTCCCGAGTCGCAGCGGGCGCAGTTGAGGCCCTGGTCGGCGGACATCTGCGGGATGTACGAGCTGAGTCCGTCGCAGGACACGGCGGCGAAGGCGGTGCGGGCGTCGGTCGAGTTCACCGAGTTCCTGCAGGAGCTGATCGCCGTACGGCGCAAGGAGCCCGGCGACGACCTGATCTCGGGGCTGATCGAGGCGTACGACGAGGGGGACCGGCTCACCGAGCAGGAGATGATCTCGACGTGCGTGCTCCTGCTGAACGCGGGGCACGAGGCGACGGTGAACGCCACGGTGAACGGATGGTGGGCGCTGTTCCGGCATCCGCGACAGCTGGCGGCGCTGCGCGCGGACCGGGGGCTGGTGGGTACGGCGGTGGAGGAACTGATGCGGTACGACACCCCGTTGCAGCTCTTCGAGCGGTGGGTGCTGGACGAGATCGAGGTCGACGGGACGGTGATTCCGCGGGGGAGCGAGGTGGCGCTGCTCTTCGGGTCCGCCAACCACGACCCTGCGGTCTTCGACCGGCCGGAGGAGCTCGATCTGTCGCGTGCCGCCGCCGAGAACCCGCACATCTCGTTCAGCGCGGGGATCCACTACTGCATCGGTGCGCCGCTCGCGCGTCTCGAACTCGCCGCGTCCATGGGGGCGTTGTTGGAACAGGCCCCTTCGCTTCGGCTCGCGGCCGAGCCTCGGCAGAAGCCGAACTTCGTGATTCGGGGGTTGGAGGGGCTGCGGGTCGAGGTGTGACGGCAGCCTTGGGGGCGCGGGAACCGCGGGAGCAGGGCGGCGCCGGCCACCGCACAGGCGGCCGGGGCCAGGTGGGGAGCACCCCGTACAGGGCGACGGCCGGGGAGCCGATCCCACTGGCGTCAGAGGTCCGAGTGAACGAGCTGGACATGTGAACGGCCGGCGGCCGACGGGTCGTGGCCGGCCGCCCGGCCTCACAGCGCCGCAACTCTCTTTCCACCCTCGAGCGCGGACCGGTCGCCCGCCGACTGCCGCGCGGACGGGTCGCCCGTCGGCTGCCGCAGGGACCGGTCCCCCGCCGAGCTCCGGCGCCCCGGCCGGCTCGGCCCCACCCGCCGTCCGGCGGTACCCCTCTCGCTCATGCCCCCTCACCCGGGCAGTATGAGCCCCCAGGCTCCCTCCCGCACCGTCCACGTCCGGGTGCGGACGGGGCCGCCGACCACCGCGTCCGCCCGGTAGCGGAAGTCCGCGCCGGACACGGTGATGGTCCTGGCCGTGGCCTCCAGCGGCGCCGCCTCCGCGCCGACCGAGGCGGGCCGGACCTGGATCCGGGCGCCACCGCCGCTGCTCCCCGGAGTGATCGACACGGCCTCCACTGGCTGGTCCAGATCGACCAGCGTCACCCCGTCGACCTCGACCCGCAGCCGGGTGGGCCCGGGCGCGGAAGCCGTCGCGGCCCGGGCGGGCCGTGCCGCGAGCGTGCGGACGAGGGACTGGCAGGTGCGGAGCCAGGGATGGTGGTGCGCGCCTGCCTCCTCCGGGGAACCCGCCCCGGCCGGGCCGCCACCGGCACCCCGGCCCAGCGGCGGAATCCGCAGAGCGCCCAGCACCACCCCGTCACTGTCGTCGACCAGCAGGTCGAGCCGCCGCTCGGCCCCGTCGAGCACGGCCCGCGCCGCCGCGACGGCCCCCATGGGCACCCCGAGGGCCCGCGAGAGGGTCAGGGCCCCGCTGCTCATGCCCACCGGCACCAGGGACAGCGCACATCCGGCCAACTCGCGCCGCCGGTGCAAAAGGGACACAGCACGCAGAAGCGCCCGGTCGTCCCCGATCACGACAGGCCGCCGCGAGCCCCTCCGGGCGAGCACCCGATCGAATTCCTCGGGTCCGTCGGGGAGGCACACTTTCGTCGTCGCACCCGCGCTGAGCACGTCTTTCGCGATCCGTACCGCCTCACCGTCACCGTGACGGGCGACCGGGTCGATGACCACCAGGAGCTGGTCGGAAGTCGACACCTCGGTCCTGCCTCGCTTCCTCGGGTAGCATCTTTGTGCAAGAGCCCCTTGCGCTATTGCGCCAGGGGCTTCGTCTATTCCGGGGCATCCGGTCCGACGGTCGCGGCCAAAGGTGGTCGCCGGCGTACGCAGCCGTACCAGAATCAGCCGCGTACGCCCCCGACCTTGGACATGCCCCGCCCGGAAGGGGTGTACGCGCGTGCCCGCACTTGTGCTGCTCGGTGCTCAGTGGGGTGACGAAGGCAAGGGAAAGGCCACCGACCTGCTCGGTGGATCCGTGGACTATGTGGTGCGCTACCAGGGCGGCAACAACGCCGGTCATACGGTAGTCGTGGGCGATCAGAAGTACGCCCTCCACCTCCTCCCTTCCGGAATCCTCTCGCCGGGGTGTACTCCGGTCATCGGTAACGGAGTCGTCGTCGACCCGTCGGTCCTGTTCTCCGAGCTGAACGGACTGAACGAGCGAGGCGTCGACACCTCCAAACTCCTCATCAGCGGAAACGCGCACATCATCACGCCTTACAACGTGACGGTGGACAAGGTGACGGAACGCTTCCTCGGTAAGCGGAAGATCGGCACGACCGGCCGGGGCATCGGCCCGACCTACGCCGACAAGATCAACCGCGTCGGCATCCGCGTACAGGATCTGTACGACGAGTCGATCCTGACGCAGAAGGTCGAGGCGGCCCTCGACGGCAAGAACCAGCTCCTCACCAAGGTCTTCAACCGCCGGGCCATCGAGGCGGAGCAGGTGGTCGAGGAACTGCTGACGTACGCGGAGAAGCTGCGCCCGTACGTCGCCGACACGGTTCTCGTGCTCAACAAGGCCCTCGAGGACGACAAGGTGGTCCTCTTCGAGGGCGGCCAGGGCACGCTGCTGGACATCGATCACGGCACGTACCCCTTCGTGACGTCGTCGAACCCGACCGCGGGCGGCGCCTGCACGGGCTCCGGCGTGGGTCCGACGAAGATCAGCCGGGTCATCGGCATCCTCAAGGCGTACACGACCCGGGTCGGCGCGGGCCCGTTCCCGACGGAGCTCTTCGACGAGGACGGCGAGGCGCTGCGCCGCATCGGCCACGAGCGCGGTGTCACCACCGGCCGTGACCGTCGCTGCGGCTGGTTCGACGCGGTCATCGCCCGGTACGCGACACGCGTCAACGGCCTGACGGACTTCTTCCTCACCAAGCTCGACGTCCTCACCGGCTGGGAGCAGATCCCGGTCTGCGTGGCGTACGAGATCGACGGCAAGCGCGTCGAGGAACTTCCGTACTCGCAGACGGACTTCCACCACGCGAAGCCGGTCTACGAGATGCTGCCGGGCTGGTCCGAGGACATCACCAAGGCCAAGACCTTCGCCGACCTGCCGAAGAACGCGCAGGACTACGTGAAGGCGCTGGAGGAGATGTCGGGCGCGCCGATCTCCGCGATCGGCGTCGGCCCCGGCCGGACCGAGACGATCGAGATCAACTCGTTCCTCAAGTAGGCGGTTCAGCAGGGCTTTCGCGCCCCCGGTCGGCTTCGGTCGGCCGGGGGCGTCGTGCTGGGCGGCCCGTGGGTGCTGCCGGTGACGAGCCGTGGGTGCCGCGCCGTGACGGTGGCCCGGGGGTGCGGCCGGTCCGTCCCGGCGGTCGGGGCGGCGAGCTCCTGAGCCGCCGCGGCCGCCGGTGGGGAGGGGCGGGCAGGGCCGGGCAGCGCGGCCCCAGAACCTGCCGGGTCCGGCATATCCGGCATATCCTGAGCCTGTACGCGTGCGCGTGGATCCGCGAGATCAGGAGAAGGTGAGTGCGATGCGCGTCCTGCTCAAGGCGACCCTGGACACGGAGAAGTCGAACGAGGCGATCCGCAGCGGCAAGATGCCGGAGCTCATGAAGGAGGCCATGGACCACCTCAAGCCCGAGGCGGCGTACTTCGGCCCCATGGGCGGACGGCGTACGGCCCTGCTGGTCCTCGACATGAAGGACAGCTCGGAGGTGCCTCCCGCCGGTGAGCCGTTCTTCACCATGTTCAACGCCGAGGTCGAGATGATTCCGATCATGAACGGCGAGGACCTCCAGAAGGGCCTGTCCCAGCTCCGCTGACCGGCTCCGGCACAGCTGCGCCTCGCGGGCGGACGCCCGCCCGCCGAGGCCGGGCGCCCGCGTCGCTCGACCGTGGTGGTCTAGCTGAAGATGATCATCGAGCCCTGTGCCAGGCTGCGCGTCGCCGCCGCGTGCAGGCCGAGCCACACGTGCCGCTCGCGGGCGAACGGGCTGGAGTCGAAGGGTGCCGGCGCGGCCGGTTCCTCCAACTCCGTCGGGGCCATGGGAGGTTCGGGCGGGAGCGGCGGGTTGGCGGGGTCGATGCCGATCGACGGGGCGACGAACTCCAGCTCGCGCAGCAGGGTCTGGGACGATCCCAACGGGCCGCCCCCGGCGAGGAGTTCGTCGCTCGACAGCGGATGCGGGAAGTCGACCGGCACATACGCGCCCGCGTGGTCGTAGTGCCAGACCAGGTGGGACTGCTGGGCCGTCGTGTCGAACATCTCCAGCAGCTGCTCGTAGTCGCCGCCCAGCTCGTCGACCGGAGTCACCGCCAGTCCGCACACCTGCAACAGGTACGCGCGGCGCAGGAAGTGCAGCGCGTCGTAGTCGAAGCCCGCGACCGGCGCCACATCACCGGAGAGCCCGGGCATGTACGCGTAGACCGGCACCGGCGGAAGTCCGGCCTCGCCCAGAACCTTGTCGTAGAGCGCGAGTTCCTCGGCGAAGGGGTTGTCGGGGGTGTGGCACAACACGTCGACGAGCGGGACCAGCCACAGGTCACAGGCCAACTGAGAGCTCCTCGCGTAGCACGGTGGTCCAGGAAGCGTAATGGGTGGAAGCGCGGTCGGTCCCCCTCGTGCGGGTCTGATACCCCACACTCGCCCGCCGACCGCACCCGTACTGCATACGTACCGCCGAGGTGGCGCCGACGTACTGGCGGCCCCCGGGTCTCAGCCCTGCGCCAGCCGCTCGATCAGTGCCAGCGAGTGGACGTTGTACGCCGTGACGATCGCGTGCGCGGCTGCGACGTCCCGGCGCGTGAGGGCGTCCACGAGGTCCGTGTGCTCGGCCCACAGATGACCGCGCAGGTTCTCGACCCTGCGCAGGTGCTGGACCGCGCACACCCACGACTGGACGCGCAGCCGGTGCAGGAAGTCGGCGAGGTGGACGTTGCCGAACAGGCCGCTGAGCTCGCGCCAGAAGCGCAGGTCGTAGCCGATGAGGATGTTCAGGTCGCCCGCCGCGGCGGCCCGCTGGGCCTCCTCGCCGCGGCGGCGCACCCCGGCGAGCGCGGCGGCGGTGCGCGGGTCGTCGGTGCGGGTGGCGAGCACGGCGCGGGCGCCGCGGGTGGTGGTGGCCGCCGGGTCCAGCAGCCCGTGGAAGATGCTCTCCGTGACCAGGGTGCGGGCCTCGATCATGCCCCGGTAGTCGTCCAGCGAGTACTCGTGGACGCGGAACCCGCGATGCTGGTCCGCGTCCAGGAGGCCCTGTGCCGACAGGTCGACCAGGGCCTCGCGGACGGGGGTCGCGGAGACGCCGTACTGCTCGGCGATCTCCTTGACCGTGAACTCCTGGCCCGGCTGGAGGCGTCCGGCCAGCACCTCGTCGCGGAGCGCGTCCGCGATCTGCTGCCGCAGGGTGCTGCGGGTGACGGCGCCATTGCCGCTGCCGGTGCCGGGCATCGTCAGGTTCCTCCCCCGATCGGGTAAGTACTCGCTCATGTCTACGAGCCAGTCACCTTACGCGTTCGGGGCAGGGCCATCCGGATCACATTGTCTCTGCGCTAGACGGTGTGCTCGTCCGCCACGGAGAGGGCCGCGTCGAGTGCGGCCAGACCCTCCTTGGCCTCCGCCTCCGTGATGTTGCAGGGCGGCACGACGTGGGTGCGGTTCATGTTGATGAAGGGCCACAGGCCGTGGGCCTTGGCCGCCGCGCCGAAGGCCGCCATGGGGGCGTTCGCCTCGCCCGCCGGGTTGTAGGGGACGAGGGGTTCGCGGGTCTCCTTGTCCCGTACGAGTTCAAGGGCCCAGAAGACACCGGTGCCGCGCACCTCGCCGACGCTCGGGTGGCGCTCCGCGAGCTCGCGCAGCCCGGGGCCGAGGACGTTCTCGCCGATCCGGGCGGCGTGCTCGACGACGCCCTCCTCCTCCATCACGTTCAGGGTCGCGACGGCGGCGGCGCAGGCGAGGGGGTGCCCGGAGTAGGTGAGTCCGCCGGGGTAGGGGCGGCGCGCGAAGGTCTCGGCGACGGCCTCGGAGATGGCGACACCGCCGAGCGGCACGTATCCCGAGTTCACGCCCTTCGCGAAGGTCATCAGGTCCGGGACCACGCCGGAGTGGTCGGCGGCGAACCAGTGGCCCGTCCGCCCGAAGCCGGCCATGACCTCGTCCAGGACGAAGACGATGCCGTACTCGTCGCAGAGCGCGCGGACGCCCTCCAGGTAGCCCGGGGGCGGGATCATGATCCCCGCCGTGCCCGGAATCGTCTCCAGGATGATCGCGGCGATGGTGGCCGGTCCCTCGAAGGCGATGGTGTCGGCCAGGTGCTGGAGCGCGCGCTCGCACTCCTGCTGCTCGGTCTCGGCGTGGAAGGGGGAGCGGTAGAGGAAGGGCGCCCAGAAGCGCACCACCCCGGCCGTGCCGCTGTCGTTCGGCCAGCGGCGCGGGTCGCCGGTGAGGTTGATCGCGGCGGCGGTGGCCCCGTGGTACGAGCGGTAGGCGCTCAGCACCTTCGGGCGGCCGGTGTGCAGCTTGGCCATCCGGGTGGCGTTCTCGACGGCCTCGGCCCCGCCGTTGGTGAAGAAGATCTTGTCCAGGTCGCCCGGTGTCCGCTCGGCGATCAGCCGTGCCGCCTCCGACCGTGCCTCGACGGCGAAGGCGGGCGCGAAGGTGGTCATCTTCCCGGCCTGCTCCTGGATCGCGGCGACGACCTTCGGGTGCTGGTACCCGATGTTCGTGAAGACGAGCCCGCTGGTGAAGTCCAGGTACCGCTTGCCGTCGTAGTCCCAGAAGTAGGCCCCCTCCGCACCGGCGACGGCGAGCGGGTCGATGAGCTCCTGCGCTGACCAGGAGTGGAACACGTGCGCACGGTCCGCGGCCTTCACGGCGGCGCCGGCCTGGGGATTGGGCTGAGGGGTCATGCGCCCGAGCGTAGGTGTCGCGGGTGCGGACGCGACATCGGCGTCCTGTCTGCGGTGCGGCCGGGAACGCGACAGGTTGTCGTGTGTGGGAGCGCCCGCCGAAGTCCCGGCCGAAAACGCGTGACCCCTTCCTCTGTTGACAGCATCCTGTCGTGATGACAGCATACTTACACAAGCGCAAGCAGGAGCAGCACCGAGGAGGAGCCATGACCCGCAAGCCCGTGTACCTCGCCGTCTACGACACGTTCGCCGACTGGGAGACCGGCCACACGACCGCGTATCTCGCCCGGGCCGGCTACGAGATCCGGACGGTCGGCGCGTCCGGCGACCCGGTGACCTCGATCGGCGGGCTGCGCGTCCTGCCCGACGTCGCACTCGACGACGTACGCCCCGAGGACGGCGCGCTGCTGATCCTGCCGGGAGCCGATCTGTGGGACACGGGCGACGAGCTCGCGCCCTTCGCCCGCAAGGCGGGGGAGTTCCTGGCCGCCGACGTGCCCGTCGCCGCGATCTGCGGCGGCACCGCGGGCCTCGCCCGCGAGGGCCTGCTCGACGACCGGACCCACACCAGCGCCGTCTCCTTCTATCTGGCCGCCACCGGCTACCAGGGCGGCGAGCGGTACGTGGACGCCGACGCCGTGACGGACGGCAAGCTGATCACCGCCGGGCCCACCGACCCCGTCGCGTTCGCCCGGGAGGTCTTCGGACTGCTCGGCGTGTACGAGGGAGAGGTGCTCGACGCCTGGTACCGGCTGTTCCACGACTCGGACGCGCAGGCCTACGCGGTCCTCGAGGCGGCCGGGCAGTGAGTGGGACGGACGAGGCGGTAAGGCGACGCCAGGACCTGTTCAGCCGGAGCGCGCTCTCCGTCTTCCGGCTGAACGGCCAGTTCCTGGCAGTGGCCGAGGAACTGGCCGGCCCCGCCGGACTCACCGCCGCCCGGTGGCAGGTGCTCGGCGCCGTCCTGCGGGAGCCCCTGCCCGTCTCCGGGATCGCCCGGTCCATGGGCATCACCCGGCAGAGCGTGCAGCGGATCGCCGACCTGCTGGTGGAGGGCGGGCTCGCCGAGTACGTACCCAATCCCGCCCACCGCCGTGCCAAGCTGCTCCGGCCGACCGAGGAGGGCCTCGCCGCCGTGCGGAGGATCGACCCCGGGCACGCGGCCTTCGCGGACCGTCTCACCCACGCCCTCGGCGAGGCGGGACTGGCCGAAACCGTACGGGTGCTGGAGCGGCTGGTCGCAGCGATGGAGACGGCCACCGAAGCGGCCGCTCACCCGCCCTCCGCTGTTACGGAACCGTAGACGCCGGCCCCGCCACCTCGCCGTTCGGCCGCACTATCCTCGGGTGTCGCACACGTACGGGGGAGGGCGGCGTACCGATGGAGAAGCTCGGATCTGCGGATCCGCACCGGATCGGCGCGTACCGGCTGCTGGCACGGCTGGGTGCGGGCGGTATGGGCCAGGTGTATCTGGCGCGTTCCGACCGGGGGCGGACGGTCGCGGTCAAGCTCGTCCGCAGGGAGCTCGCCGAGCAGGAGGAGTTCCGCGCACGCTTCCGCCAGGAGGTGCAGGCCGCCCGCCGTGTGGGCGGGTACTGGACGGCGCCGGTGCTCGACGCGGACACCGAGGCCGCGATCCCGTGGGTCGCCACGGGCTATGTGGCCGGGCCCTCGCTCCAGGAGGTCGTGGGCCACGACCACGGCGCGCTCCCGGAGCGTTCCGTAAGGATCCTCGCGGCCGGCCTCGCGCACGCGCTGAAGGACATCCACGCGGCCGGACTGATCCACCGCGACCTCAAACCGTCGAACGTCCTCGTCACGATCGACGGCCCGCGCGTCATCGACTTCGGCATCGCCCGCGCCCTGGAGACGGTCACCGACGGCGGCCTCACCCGTACCGGGGCGCTCGTCGGCTCACCCGGTTTCATGGCCCCCGAGCAGGTCCGCGGCGACCGGATCACGCCCGCCTGCGACGTCTTCTGCCTCGGCTCGGTCCTGTCGTACGCGGCCACGGGCGACCTTCCGTTCGGCGCGGCCAACAGCGGGGTGCACGCCCTGATGTTCCGCATCGCCCAGGAGGAGCCGGACCTGGAGGGCGTGCCGGAGGGCATCGCCGATCTCGTCCGCCGGTGCCTGCGCAAGGACCCGGCCGCCCGCCCGACGCTCGACTACGTCCTGGAGCGCACGGGAGCGGAGGACACGGTCTCGGACGGACGCAGCCGGGACCCCTGGCTGCCGGGGATGCTGGTCGCCCAACTGGGCCGTCACGCGGTGCGGTTGCTCGACGCGGAGGACCCGGAGGAGCGGGCTTCGGCCCGTCCGGCGCCGGAGGGCGAGACCGGCCGGGCCGACGGCGACGGTCCGACGGCACCCTCCGGGGACGCCGGGAGCAAGGGCGGCGAGGCCGAGAAGCCCCCGCAGCCCCCGGCCACCGCACCCCCTTCCGCACCCCCTTCCACTCCCGCCCCGGCGCCCCCGCTGCCGCCCCCGCCCACGACCCCTCCCCGTGCCACACCCCCTCCCGGCCCCGCTCCGGCACCCGAGGCCTCCCCGGAACACGCCCCCACCCCCGACGGATCCTCGCCGCCTCAGCCGGGGACCCCGGCGGCCGACCCCTTCGGCCACCTCCCCACGATGACCACGAGTCTGCCCGGGACACCCCCGCCGACAGGCCCGCCCCCCGGGCCTCCCGGGCACGCCCCCGCCCCGGGCCCGGTCCACCCGGCCTACGCGTACCCCCAGCAGCACCCCCCGCCCTCCGGCTACGGCTACCCGCTCCAGCCGCAGCCCGGCGCCTGGTCGGGGGGCCCCGCATACGTGCCCCCCGCGGGAGCGACCCCTCCCTACGGCCCCACACCCCCGTACGGTCCGGGGGCCGCACCGCAGCCGGAGCCTCCGCGAAGGGGCGGGCGGTCCACCGCCGTCCTGATCGTCGTGGCGCTGGTCGTCGCACTCGGCGCGGGTGCTTCCGTGTACGCCCTCATGAAGGGCGGCGGGGACGGCCGGGCCGACGGAGGCTCCAGCCCCACCCCGACGGGCGCGCCCACCACCCCGGGGCCGTCCGGTCAGGACGCCTCGGCACAGCCGTCCGCCTCACCGGAGGAGACGCCGGCGGACGGCGCGATCCCGGCCGGGTTCCTCGGCACCTGGACGGCGTCCATCGACAACGACACGGGCCACAACACCCGCAGGCTCACCATCCAGCAGGGCGAGGTGGGGGACACGGTCCTCTCGCTCACGGCGGACGGGCCCGCGGGCAGCGGTACGTACCACTGCGTGTTCCGGGCGGAGCTCGCCGAGGCCCCGAGTGCCGGCGGCCCCCTGCAGATCGGCCCGTCCGAGGTCACCGTCGGCGAACCGGCCACGTCCTGCTCGCCGGGCACGGCAACGGAGTTGACCCTCCTGCCGGACGGCCGGCTGCGCCGCGTGAACACGAGCAGCGGCGACGAGCTGACGTACACGAAGCAGTAGACCGGTACGAAGCCTGAACCGGCACGAAGCCTGAACCGGCACGAAGCGGTGGGCCTGCGCGGATCGGCAGGCCTGGGCGGAGTGCCTACCGGGGCTCGGGCGGGCGCTGCCGGGGCATGTTCGGGCGGGTTCCCGGAGGAAGCGGCGGCCGCCCGGGCGAAGCCGTGTCGGCCCGCGCACCCCCGTTCATCCCCGCCTGGATGGCGAGCGGTGCGGACCCGGTCCGGAACTCCACCATCCAGTCGGAGGTCTCCGCCCGCACCAGCTCCGTCACGTCCTCGGAGAACCGCCGCAACACACCGAGACACCGCTCCGCGGCCTCCCCGGCCGTCCCCTCGGTGGGCCCGAGGACCTCCCGCACGCACTCGGACGCCCAGTCGAACTGCAGTGCCTGCAGCCGCCGCTGCACGGCCTGCGCCGTCGCCACGTCCCTTATCCACCCGGAGGTCACCCCGAAGAAACGGTCCCCCGCCACACAGGCGACCCCCACCAGCAACGCCAGATATCCCCAGGCGGCGCCCCCGCCCAGCACCCCGGCGAGATCCAGCAGCGGCAGCGCCGCCCCGGCCAGGGCGCCGGCGGCGGCCCCCGCCCGCAGCGCCCGCGCCCCCCGCCGCTTCCACACCCGGTCGGCGAGATACCAGGACGCCGTGGTCAGCGCACCCGCCTCCACCCACCGGTACAGCTCGTGCAGCCGGTCGCCCGGCTCCCCCCAGTCGCCGAGCGGGAAGGTCCGGCCCATCAGATCGCCCGGTTCCAGCCCCCGGGGCACGAGACCCGCGGGCCCGGCCCCACCCGGGCCCTGCCCACCGGGCCGCGCACCGTCGCCCCGACCGTCCTGGGCCGATCCTTCGGGCTGCATGTCCGGCTGGCTCACCCGACGCTCCCTAATCGTTACGTTGCGTGACGGTAACGTGGCGCGAGGTGCTGATGCGCCGCACCCTTACTACCTCCCAATGGGTGGCGATGGCCCTGGTTTCAGGGCTTTTCCGCTCGGACGTGGGTCTTGGTCAGGTATAGGCCAACCCGTCCTCTCACTCGAAAGAGTGCTGGAGCGACGGCCCGGTAGACCACGTAGGCTCGTGCCAAGGCGGAAAACCCGCCGGACAGCCCGGACACAGCCGTGCCCGCACGAGCGCGCACGGTGGTCCTCACAGCCGTACGAAACCAGGAGCTGATCGTGATTCCCGGTGGTGGCCAGCCCAACATGCAGCAGCTGCTCCAGCAGGCCCAGAAGATGCAGCAGGACCTCGCGAACGCCCAGGAGGAGCTGGCGCGCACGGAGGTCGACGGCCAGGCGGGCGGCGGCCTGGTGAAGGCGACGGTGACGGGCTCGGGCGAACTGCGCGGTCTGGTCATCGACCCGAAGGCCGTCGACCCGGAGGACACCGAGACCCTCGCCGACCTGATCGTCGCGGCGGTCCAGGCGGCCAACGAGAACGCCCAGACACTCCAGCAGCAGAAGCTCGGCCCGCTGGCCCAGGGGCTGGGCGGCGGCAGCGGCATCCCCGGTCTGCCGTTCTAAGTCAACCCGGCGGTCCCTTCTAAGAAGGCCGACCGCCAACTACCGTACGTACGAAGAGAGCAAGCGCGACTACGGTACGTACCGAGCGAGCAGAACGACGAGCAGAAGCACGAGCTGAAGAACGAGCAGGAACGGGAAGGCAATCCGTGTACGAAGGCGTGGTCCAGGACCTTATCGACGAGCTGGGGCGGCTGCCCGGCGTCGGTCCCAAGAGCGCGCAGCGGATCGCCTTCCACATCCTCCAGGCCGAGCCGACGGACGTACGCCGTCTCGCGCAGTGCCTGATGGAGGTCAAGGCGAAGGTCCGCTTCTGTGCCACCTGCGGGAACGTGGCGCAGGAGGAGCTGTGCAACATCTGCCGCGACCCGCGCCGCGACCTCTCGGTCATCTGCGTCGTCGAGGAGCCCAAGGACGTGGTCGCCGTCGAGCGGACACGCGAGTTCCGGGGCAAGTACCACGTGCTCGGCGGCGCGATCAGCCCGATCGAGGGCGTGGGCCCGGACGACCTGCGCATAAGGGAGCTGCTGGCGCGGCTCGCCGACGGCGCGGTCACGGAGCTGATCCTGGCCACCGACCCGAACCTGGAGGGCGAGGCCACGGCCACCTATCTCGCCCGCATGATCAAGCCCATGGGCCTGCGGGTCACCCGCCTCGCCAGCGGGCTGCCGGTGGGCGGCGACCTCGAGTACGCCGACGAGGTCACCCTGGGGCGCGCCTTCGAAGGAAGGCGGCTGCTGGATGTCTGAACGACTGGTTGATGTACGGAACGAAGTTCTTGTCGAACTTCATTACGGAGTTCTTGAGGAAGGCCGGCTTCTAGATGTCTGACGCCACGCTGCATGCGACCGCTCCGGACCCCGACGACTTCGCGGTCCAGATCGCGGACCAGGTCGAGAGCTTCCTCGTCGCCGTGACAGAGGTCGCGAAGGGGGACGAGCCGGACTCGGCCGTGCCCTTCCTGCTCCTTGAGGTCTCCCAGCTCCTGCTGGCCGGCGGCCGCCTCGGCGCGCACGAGGACATCGTCCCCGACGAGCGCTACGAGCCGGACCTGGGCCCGGAGCCGGACGTCGACGAACTGCGCGAGCGGCTCGCCGAGATGCTCGACCCGGTCGACGTCTACTCGGAGGTCTTCGACCCGTACGAGCCGCGCAAGGCCCCGGTCCCGGCCCGTATCTCCGACGACCTGGCCGACGTCATGGCGGACCTGCGCCACGGCATGGCCCACTACCGGGCGGGCCGCACCACCGAGGCCATGTGGTGGTGGCAGTTCTCGTACTTCTCCAACTGGGGCTCCACGGCCTCGGCCACCCTGCGCGCCCTCCAGTCCCTGGTGGCGCACGTCCGCCTGAACCAGCCCCTTGAGGAGCTGGACGGCCTGGACACCGACCAGGACCTCAGCGAGGAGGCACTCGCGGAGGCGGCCGGAAAGGTCATGGCGGAGGAGATCGCGGGACCGCTGGGCCTGCGGACGGTCAAGTAGCCGTTCTTTTCCGTACGTTGTGGGGCGCGGCGCACTCGCCGCGCCCCACAACGCGTTGTACGAACGATTCGTCCGCCCTCGTGCGTGACAGCGGCCCCGAGACCCCGGTTCAGCGGTCCTGAGGCCCCGGTTCAGCGGTCCCGAACCCCCGGTTCAGGAACCCGGTGTAGGAGAGGCCTCCGGCGTCGGGTCCTCCTCCGGTTCCTCCGTGGGCTCCGGCTCCGGCGGCGCGGTCGACAGGTCGGCCTGGTCCCGCACCGCGGCCACCCAGCGGTCCGACATGGTCGCCTGCCCGTTGCCGTCGGAGTCCGGCACGCCGGGCGCGCCGGCCTCCGTGTCCGGGATCGGCTGGTCGCCGTGCACGGGGATCAGCGTGTTGAACCGCTGCTCCTCGTTGTAGTTCGTGGCGAAGAGGTAGCGCTTGCCGACCTGGAGGAGGTGATCGTCCTCGGGGAGGACGAGTACGCCCTCCTCGTCGGTGCCGCCGAGCTGGTTGACGACGACGGTTCCGGTCACGTCCCCCTTGAACACCCGCTGTACGGCCACCGCGTACTGGGTCTCCGGGCCGACGCCCAGGTCCTTCTGCCCCTTCAGGGCGGTGACCTTGCCGTAGAAGAGGTCCTCGGCGCCTCCGGCGAGGTTCGTGTCGACGGAGAAGTCGGCGTCGAAGGTCAGGTGCATCTCGGCCGTCCCGCCGACGGCCGCGTTGCCCTCGTCCGACTCCTGGTACGCGACGAAAGCGGCGGTGCCGACGCCCAGCGCGGCGATCACCGCGGTGGCCACGACGACGGCCGTCCTCCTGCTGATGGGCTTCCTGTTCATCGGATCAGTCCCAGAGGTCGTGGTAGGCCACGCGGTCGGTGTGGACCGGGCGCGCGTTGGCCGGGAGGTAGCCGATGGTCTTGGACATCAGCGTGCCGTTGGGCTTGTGCGACAGGCCGAGCGCGTGGCCGAGCTCGTGAGCGGCGGCCTTGCGGCGCCAGCCCTTCGCTCCGTACTTCTTTCCGCTGTCCAGGAACGCCGTGTTCATCAGGATCCGGTCGGCACCCTTGCGGGGGGCCCAGCCCCCGACCCACTTGACGTCGTCGCGCTTGATGTCCCTCCACTCGAGATCGGCGATCGTGTCCCACTCGTCCGGGGCGATCTTGATGCTGGTCAGGCCGTACTGCGAGTTGTTCCAGGCCGTCGCCGCCCACTTCCGGGCGTCGTCGTACTTGGTCTCGTCCTCCCAGCGGATCTCCTTGTTGTCCACGGACGAGCGGCCCCGCGAGTCGGCGGAGGCGGTGCCCGGGTGCCCGAGTACCGCGACGGCCACGGCGACCACACCCAGGAACCCCGCGTGCGTCAGTCTTCGAGCCGGTCTTCGTATGGGGTGCTTCACTGTTGTTCCCCCTGATTCGGTTGTTTGCAGGTGTCGTTCGATCCCGACGGATGGTCTCTCTCCGTCAGAGGTGATCACCGTATGTCAAAGCCGATCAAGGGGAGTTGGGTTTTCCGCGGTCCGGTTTGTATGAACCTTGTCCGTGCGCTGGACCTGTGCTGGACGGGCCCTTACCCGTGTGACGAGAGGGTTGGATCACTCCCCCAGGGGAGCAAGTCCACCCCACCGCACAGGAGTTGTGATGAAGCGTTCCATAGGTACCCGCGCAGCGATCGTCGGCGTCGCCCTGGTGGCCGCCGGAGCCGTCACCGTCGGTGTCAGCCAGGCCGCGCCGGAGCACAGGTCGGAGCCCGCGGCGAGCCAGGCCGCGAAGCCGACCAAGAAGCAGATCGCCGCGCTGTTCGACGGCTGGAACAAGGCCCTGCAGACCGGGGACTCGAAGAAGGTCGCCGACAGATACGCCAAGGACGCCGTACTCCTGCCGACCGCCTCCCCCGTCATCCGCACGGACCGCGCCGGGATCGTCGACTACTTCGACCACTTCCTGCTGAACAAGCCCAAGGGCACGAAGATCAAGTCCGTGATCAACGTCCTGGACAGCAACTCGGCGATCGACGCGGGGCTGTACGTGTTCAACCTCACCGACCCGAAGACCGGTGAGAAGAAGGACGTCGAGGCCCGCTACACGTACGAGTACGAGAAGCGCGGCGGCACGTGGCTGATCGTCAACCACCACTCCTCGGTGCTGCCCGCCGCAAGCTGAACCGGACGCACAGTCCCCCGCCGGGGGCGTCCCGCAGCACCACCGTGCCGCCGTCGTCCGTGACCAGCTGCTTGACGATGGCCAGTCCGAGCCCCGAGCCGGACCGGCCCGTCAGGCCCTGGCCGCGCCAGAAGCGGTCGAAGGCGCGGGACTTGTCCGCGTCGGACATGCCGGGCCCCTGGTCCAGCACCGACAGCAGGACCTCGTCGGGGTGGGACGACACCTCCACGGTGATCGTCCCGCCGTCCGGCGAGACCTCCAGAGCGTTCGACAAGACGTTGTCCAGTACCTGGTCGAGATGACCCGGGCTGGCCAGCACAAGCGGCCGGCCGCCGGCAACTCCCCCCAGAGCGATGGTGACGCCACGCTCGTCGGCGGCCGGTCTCCACACCGAGAAGCGCTCCTCGATCACGTCGAGGAGCGCCAGCGGCTCGGCCGCGGACACCTTCGCCTCCGCGCGCGCCAGCACCAGCAGACCGTTGACCAGCCGGCTCATCCGGACCACCTCGGAGGTGGCCTGCTCCACGTCCTCGCGTACGAACTCGTCGTCGGTGCCGTCCGCGATGTTGTCCAGGGAGAGCCGCAGAGCCGTCAGTGGTGTCCGCAGCTGGTGGGAGGCGTCGGCGACGAAGATGCGCTGCGCGGCGACCAGGCTGTCGAGGCGTTCACCGGCCGAGTTGAGCGTGCGGGCCAGCTGCTGGGTCTCGTGCGGGCCCTCCACCGGCGAGCGTGCCGTCAGGTCGCCGTCGCTGAAACGGGTCGCCATGTCGTTGAGCTGGCGCAGCGGCCGGGTGAGGCGGCGGGCCACGAAGGCGCCGATGAAGGCGGCCACGGCCAGTACGCCGACCGCGAGCACGGCCCGGAAGCCCCAGATGCTCCACAGCCGCTTGCTGAGGTCGGAGGTCAGGTACTGGATGCGTACCGCGCCGACGACCCGGTCCTTGTCGTCCGCGGCCCGGGCCGGAACGGTGACCACGAGGTGCTTGCCCCAGACGAAGGAGGAGCCCCAGTCGACCGTCGGCTTCTGCTGCTCAAGGGCCCGCGTGATCGCCGCGTCGTCCGCGGGGAGGGGGAGCGAGGCCACCGCCGCGCCGGTGGAGCCGACCACCTGGACGGTGCCGGGGGTGTCGTCGGAGTAGGCCCCGGCCATCCGGGCGAGCGCCTGCCGCGAGGACGCGTCCCCCTCGCCCAGCAGCAGCGCCATGGTGGTGGCCTCGCGTTCCACCGACTCCTCGGTGTCCCCGCGCAGCTGCGCGGTCAGCGTGAAGGCCACCGGCACGGTGAACGCGGCCAGCGCGACGGCCACCAGGAGGACGTAGCTGACGATCAGCTGCCGGATCACGAGCCGGACGCCCTCTGCCCGGGATCCCGCGCGATCTCCAGGCGGAAGCCGACCCCGCGGACCGCCTCGATGGTGATCGCGCCCGACAGCTTCCGCCGCAGCGCCGCCACATGGACGTCCAGCGTCTTCGTCGGCCCGAACCAGTTCGCGTCCCAGACCGCTTCCATGATCTGTTCGCGGGACATCAGCGCGCCCGGCTCCTCGGTGAGGAAGGCCAGCAGGTCGTACTCCTTGGGCGCGAGGGCGATTTCCTGGCCGTCCAGCCGTACGCGGGCCGCCTTGCGGTCGATGGTCAGCCGCGTCCCGTACTGGTCGGGGCCCGCGTCGGCCGAAGCGGGCGGCCGGGCGCGCCGCATCACCGCCCTTATCCGCGCGATGACCTCCCGCACGCCGAAGGGCTTGGTCACGTAGTCGTCGGCGCCGAGCTCCAGGCCGACCACGCGGTCCGTCTCGTCGCTGCGCGCGCTGATCACGATGATCGGCACGTCACCACGCGCCCGCAGCGCCTTGCAGACGTCGAGGCCGTCGGTGTCGGGGAGACCGAGATCGAGCAGCACGACGTCGTACGGATCCCCGTGGGCCAGGGCGTCACCGCCCGTGGCGGCCCACGCCACCTCGAAGCCGTAACGCAGCAGCCCGCGCCGGAGCGACTGGGCTACCGGTTCGTCGTCTTCCACCAGGAGTACGCGCACAAGCGGAACCTTAGTGCTTGAAATTTAACGGGTCGGGCGCCGGGTGTGACGCGGCGCACTTTGCGAGTGAGGTGCGACCGAGCAGGGCAGATGCGGTCCTGGAGCGGCCGAAGGGCCGGACGACGGCGACCGACCGAATCGGACCACCGGAATCCGGACCGGCCCGGATGATCAGCACGTGAGCGGGACATCTCACGATGCGATATCGACCGGGTGGAATTCGGCCGCTCGTTAGACTGAGCCGACCGCAGTCGTGCGGTACGAGACGGACTGAGCGAGGAGCGCACGTGGGCCTTGTCGTGCAGAAGTACGGAGGCTCCTCCGTAGCCGATGCCGAAGGCATCAAGCGTGTCGCCAAGCGAATCGTCGACGCCAAGAAGAACGGCCACCAGGTCGTTGTCGTGGTGTCGGCGATGGGTGACACGACGGACGAGCTGATCGATCTCGCCGAGCAGGTATCCCCGATCCCTGCCGGGCGTGAGTTCGACATGCTGCTGACCGCAGGAGAGCGGATCTCCATGGCGCTGCTGGCCATGGCGATCAAAAACCTGGGCCACGAGGCCCAGAGCTTCACCGGCAGCCAGGCAGGCGTGATCACCGACTCCGTCCACAACAAGGCGCGCATCATCGATGTCACGCCGGGCCGCATCCGGACGGCGCTCGACGAGGGCAACATCGCGATCGTCGCCGGGTTCCAGGGCGTCAGCCAGGACAAGAAGGACATCACCACGCTGGGGCGCGGCGGGTCCGACACCACGGCCGTCGCCCTCGCCGCCGCCCTCGACGCCGAGGTCTGCGAGATCTACACGGACGTCGACGGTGTGTTCACCGCCGACCCGCGGGTGGTGAAGAAGGCCCGGAAGATCGACTGGATCTCCTCCGAGGACATGCTGGAGCTCGCCGCCTCCGGCTCCAAGGTGCTGCTGCACCGCTGCGTCGAGTACGCACGCCGTTACGACATCCCGATCCACGTCCGCTCGTCCTTCTCCGGACTGCCGGGCACCTGGGTCAGCAACGAGAATCCGCAAGGGGACGCGCAGGTGGAGCACGCCATCATCTCCGGAGTCGCTCACGACGTCTCCGAAGCCAAGATCACTGTCGTCGGCGTTCCGGACAAGCCGGGTGAGGCCGCGGTGATCTTCCGCGCCATCGCGGACGCCGAGATCAACATCGACATGATCGTGCAGAACGTGTCCGCGGCCTCCACGGGCCTCACGGACATCTCCTTCACGCTTCCCAAGACCGAGGGCCACAAGGCCATCGAAGCCCTGGAGAAGGCGAAGGGCGCGATCGGCTTCGACTCGCTGCGCTACGACGACCAGATCGGCAAGATCTCCCTGGTCGGCGCGGGTATGAAGACCAACCCGGGCGTCACCGCCTCCTTCTTCCAGGCGCTGTCCGACGCGGGCGTCAACATCGAGCTCATCTCGACCTCCGAGATCCGCATCTCGGTCGTGACCCGCCAGGACGACGTCAACGAGGCCGTGCGCGCCGTGCACACCGCCTTCGGACTCGACTCCGACAGCGACGAGGCCGTCGTCTACGGGGGCACCGGCCGCTGATGGTCAAGGTCGTGGGACCCCTGGCCGCGAAACCGACGCTCGCGGTCGTGGGCGCGACCGGAGCCGTCGGCACGGTCATGCTCCAGATCCTGTCCCAGCACGCGGACATCTGGGGTGAGATCCGTCTGATCGCCTCGCCGCGCTCGGCCGGCCGCAAGCTGGCCGTGCGCGGCGAGCAGGTCGAGGTGATCGCCCTGACGGAGGAGGCCTTCGACGGGGTCGACGTCGCCATGTTCGACGTACCCGACGAGGTGGCCGGGCGCTGGGCGCCGGTCGCGGCCGCCAAGGGGGCCGTCGTGGTCGACAACTCCGGCGCGTTCCGGATGGACCCCGAGGTGCCGCTCGTGGTGCCGGAGGTCAATCCGCACGCCGCCCGGGTCCGCCCGCGCGGCATCATCGCCAACCCGAACTGCACGACCCTGTCCATGATCGTGGCCCTGGGCGCGCTGCATGCCGAGTTCGGGCTGCGCGAGCTGGTGGTGTCCTCGTACCAGGCGGTGAGCGGGGCAGGGCAGCGCGGCGTCGACACGTTGCGGCAGCAGTTGAAGCTGGTCGCCGGTACGGAACTGGGGACGGCCCCCGGCGACGTACGGCGGGCCGTGGGGGACAACACCGGACCGTTCCCGGAGCCGGTGGCGCTCAACGTGGTGCCGTGGGCCGGGTCCGTGCGCGAGGACGGCTGGTCCTCGGAGGAGATGGAGGTGCGGGACGAGTCCCGCAAGATCCTCGGGCTCCCGAACCTGCCTGTCGCCGTCACCTGCGTCCGTGTGCCGGTCGTCACCACGCACTCGCTGACCGTCCACGCCCGTTTCCAGGGCGAGGTGACGGTGGACAAGGCGCGGGAGATCATCGCCACCGCCCCGGGGGTCGTCCTCTTCGACAACCCTGCGGCGGGCGAGTTCCCGACGCCGGCCGACGTGGTCGGGACGGACCCCACGTGGGTCGGGCGGGTGCGGCGAGCGCTCGACGATCCGACGGCGCTGGAGCTTTTCGTGTGCGGGGACAACCTCCGCAAGGGCTCCGCGCTGAACACGGCACAGATCGCGGAACTGGTGGCGGCGGACCTCTGACCTGCCCGGGACTCGCGAGCCGCGGGGGGATACGCGACATATCGCCTCGCGCTCGCCGATCCGGGCGGGAAATCTTCTGGTCGTAAGCTGAATCCTTTGTAGGATCTGTGTGACTTTGGTGGTTCGATCATGGTCGGAACTGTGGTCCGGACCACTTGAATCGAAGCCTCTGGCGTTCGAAGATTTTTCTCCCCGTTCTCCGCAACCGCGCGGAGGGCGGGGAGCGTCTTTGCGGTCGCCCTTCAGGGGCGACCGGACGCCACGCTGGTATGGGGCATAGGGGATGAGTTTTACGTATGAGGGCATTTAGCGCACTGTCTCGCATGCAGTCCGACGCAAATGTGATGCCTGTCGCGTACAACCCCGACGGGGGGACGCGTGTCCAACTGGCGTGGCAGAGGTACTCGAATTCTCACCCACTCTCGGCTCCGTTCGAGCCGGGGGGCTCCCAGCGGCGACGCTCGGCACGGCCCTGCGTCCGCCCCGCCGACCCCGCACGTCCGGCGCGCCCGGCGGCGGCATGCCGGTGATCGCCCCCATGCCCGCAGCGCGGTCGGCCCGCATCCCCAATCAGCGTGAGGGCGCTGACGAGGCACTGGCGGCCGGCACCACCGTCGACCATCTCACCGAGACCTACCGCGCCCACTACAGGTCGCTCCTCGGCCTCGCGGCGCTCCTTCTCGACGACACCGCGTCCTGCGAGGACGTCGTCCAGGAGGCCTTCATCCGGGTGCACTCGGCGCGCAAGCGCGTGCGGGACCCGGAGAAGACGCTCGCCTATCTGCGCCAGACCGTCGTCAACCTCTCGCGTTCCGCGCTGCGCCGGCGCATCCTCGGTCTGAAGCTCCTCTCCAAGCCGATGCCCGACATGGCGAGCGCCGAGGAGGGCGCGTACGACCTGCTGGAGCGCGACGCCCTGATCAACGCGATGAAGGGCCTCCAGAGACGCCAGCGCGAGGTTCTGGTCCTGCGATACTTCGCGGACATGACCGAGGCGCAGGTCGCCGAGACCCTCGGAATCTCGCTGGGCTCGGTGAAGGCGTACGGCTCGCGCGGCATCGCGGCGCTGCGCATCGCCATGGAGGCGGCGGCATGAGCGGGCACGACGATCGGGCACGCCACGACGAACACGGTCGCCACGGCGACGACGACGAACATGAGCAGCACGCTGGGAACGGAACTGTGAATCACGGCGCCTCGGAGAACTCGGGCCCGGAAGGGTCGGGTTACTCGGACACGGAAGCCCTCCCGTCGGATCCCTCGCCGGATCCCGCGTCGGACGGCACCTCGGACAACGCCCCGGACGACGCTTCGGAGCACGGCTCGGACAGCGCCTCGGGCAACTCGGCGGACCTTTCGCCGGACGACAGCCGGCCGGACGACGCCTCCGGCAACACCGCGGGCGACGCCACGCGCGACGTGCCGGATGCCCCGGCCGACGTGACGGGTGCCTCGGACGCGGAGTCCGCCGACCCGCGGTCTCGGGACTCGGGCGGATCCGGCGCCGAGGCCGTCGGCATCTTCGGTCTCAGCGCGGTCGGGTCCGGACCGGACGGGTTCGGCTCCGACGAACTGGCCCTGCGGCGGCTGCTGCACCAGGCCGTCGAGGAGATCGAGCCGACCGACGGCACGCTGGACCACCTGCGGCGCGCGGTACCGGCCAGGCGGGCACGCAAGCGCCAGGCCATCGTCGGCATGGCCGCCGCCGCGCTCTTCATCGGCACGGCCGTCCCGGCCCTCGTACACGTCTCCAACGCCTCGGGCTCCGGCGACGACCAGTCCATCGCGGCCAACGCGTCGGCGACCCAGGGCGGTGCCAACGAGGGCAAGGAGGCCTCCGCGGGCAGTGGCTCCGGCGACTCGAGCCCTTCCAAGGGCTCCGGCAAGGGCGACAAGAAGGACAAGCCCGGCAAGGGCAAGGGAAGCGGCAGCGGAACGACCGGCGCCCAGCCGTCCGCCTCCATGGTGGGCGCACCCACCTGCACGCCGGCGCAGCTCACCGCCGTGGACGGCGGCGCGGCAGCCCCCGACGCGGGCGGCGCGGTCTACGGCACCTTCACGGTCACCAACGTTTCCACCGCCAGCTGTACGGCAGTCGGCGACGGCTCCGTCTCCTCGAGCGCGGCGGGCGCCGCGGACCAGTCCAAGGTCACCACCACTCTCCATCAGGCGGGCGACCCGGCCACCAGCCTGCCCGACCCGGCCGGCTACGCCACGAACGTGGTCCTGCAGCCGGGCGGGTCGTACAGCGTGAAGTTCGCCTGGGTGCCGTCGTCGACCTGCCCGACCACCGGCGGCACCGGCGGCACCGGCGGCGGGGAACCGACGCCCGACCCGAGCCCCTCGGAGAACACTGCGGGTGACAGCGGCGGTACGTCCTCCGAGGGCACCAGCGGTGTCGGTACGCAGCTCGTGCAGGAGGACGGGACCGTCGACGGAAGCGTCACCGTGTCCTACGCGGCCGAGGGCGGCGCACCGACGGCTGCGACGACCGTGTCCAACGCCTGTGCCGGGACGGTCTACCGGACCGGGATGCTGTCCGGGGCCTGAAGCCGGGTCCCGACCGCCGCTCGGGCGGAGCAGGCCGCGCCGCGCGGTCGAGCCGGGCGGCGTGAACCACTGCGGGACTGCCCCGCCTGGAACGGGTCCGTGGACTGGGCGGGGCCGTTGGCTGGGCGGGTCCGCCGAGTAGGTCGCTCCGGGACCGGCAGCCCCGGGGGACGTCAGGCCGTGGGAGAGGACGACACCTTCGCGGTGTTGGTGTCAGCGCGGCCGTCCGCGGCCCCGACGGGGGTGTCCGGGGCTGTTTCGGCCGTCTCGCTGCGGCCCGCGGCGGCCTCGCCGCCGGTGCCGTCCCGGGAGGCCTCGCCCTCCGAGGGAGCCTCCTCCGTGAGACCCAGCTCCGCGTCCTCGGCGAACTCCACCTCACGCCGCATCAGCCGGAACCACATGAAGACGACGAAGCCCGCGAAGACGAACCACTCACCGGTGTAGCCCAGGTTCTGGAAGGCCTTCAGGTCCAGACCCGTGTCCGAGGGAGCCGTGGCGGGCACGGCCTTCATGCCCGCGTCCGCCTCGGCGAGAGTGATCCACGCGTCGTACACCTCGTACGGCACGAGATTCACCAGTGACGCCGAGCTGATCGCACCGGTCTGCCCGGCGGGGAGCCCACCGGCAGCGGGCACGCCGTTCGACCCGGGTGTCTCCGATGCCTGGAGCGCCCCGGTCACGGTGACCTCGCCGGCCGGAACCGCCGGGGCCTTCGCGGTGTCGGCGTCACCGGGGAGCCAGCCCCGGACCACCGGCAGGGCCCTGCCGTCGTCGGTACGCAGCATCGTCAGAACGTAGAAGCCGGGCTTGTCGTCCAGCTCCCGGTCCGGCACGAGCAACTGCTTCCCGTACCGGCCCGTCGCCGTGGCCTGCTTGCCCGACGTCTCCTTGTCCACCGGCAGCAGCTCGGCGAGCGGCCGTGCCGCCTGCGTTTTGGCCGCCGTGGCCTGCTCACCGGCGTCGCGATGGTCCTGGACCCGGTCCTCGAACCGCCCCAACTGCCATGACCCCATGAAGATGCAGAAGGGGATGGCCAACAGCACGAAGACGTTGATCCCCCACCAGCGGGGCGTCAGCAGGAACCGGTACACAACCTCAAAGGTACGGGCCCTCGCGGAGGCCCCGGTCGAGGGGGTGCCTCAGCCGGGCCCTCCCGCGAGGGCGCTCGGTGCCATGGGACAGCCGGGGGCGGGCGCGGCCGCCGGCGCGGTCACCTGCCCAGGTGTCGCTCCGCGAAGTCGAGCTCCAGCCGGACCTGCTTGATCCGCTCGTCCACGACCAGCGAACCGTGCCCCGCGTCGTAGCGGTACACCTCGTGGTCCGCGTCCCGCGCGGCGAGCCTGACCACGTAGTTCTCCACCTGGCGGATCGGACAGCGCGGGTCGTTGACCCCGGCGGAGATGTAGACCGGCGCCTTCACCGCGTCGACGTACGTCAGCGGGGACGACGCCTCGAAACGCTCGGGAACCTCCTCCGGGGTGCCGCCGAGCAGCGTGCGGTCCATCGCCTTCAGGGCCTCCATCTCGTCGTGGTACGCCGTGACATAGTCCGCGACCGGTACCGCGGCGATGCCGAGCGCCCACGCCTCGGGCTGCGTACCGAGCCCGAGCAGGGTCAGGTAGCCGCCCCACGAGCCGCCCGTGAGGATCAGCCGGGCCGGGTCGGCGAGCCCGGACGAGACCGCCCACTCCCGTACGGCCTCGATGTCCTCCAGCTCGATCAGACCGACCCGGTGCTTGAGGGCGTCCGTCCACTCCCTCCCGTACCCCGTGGAACCCCGGTAGTTGACCCTGACCACCATGTACCCGTGGTCCACCCAGGCCGCCGGGCCCGCCCCGAACGAGTCGCTGTCGTGCCAGGTCGGGCCGCCGTGGATGTCGAAGACGGTCGGCAGGGGGCCGCTCACTCCGGCGGGCCGCTGCACGAGGGCGTGGATGCGGCCGCCGGGGCCCGTCACCCACACGTCCTCGACAGGCACCGACTCCGGTGCCTTCATGCCGGGCGGGTCCAGGACGACCTCACCGGACGTCGACCGGACCACCGGCGGCTGCGCGGCCGACGACCACAGGAACTCCACGCTGCCGTCCGGGCGGGCCGTCGCACCCGACACCGTGCCCTTCGGCGTGGGAACCCGCTCCAGGTGACGGGCCGCCAGGTCGAACCTCCACAGCTCGCTGCGCGCCTCGAAGCTGTTGACCACCAGCAGGGCGGAGCCGTCCGGATACCACTCGGCGCTCAGGTCGCCGTCCAGCTGCGAGGTCAGCGCCAGGTCCGTCTCCTCGCCGGACGCCACGTCCCACACCATCGGCTCCCAGCGCCCGCGCCGCTGGTGCCCGACGAGCAGTCGCGTGTCCCCGTCGACCGGGGCGAAGCCCAGCACCTCCAGGCCCAGCTCGACCGTGCCGCCCTTGGTGTCGTCCAGCTCCGCCACCGCCGAACCGTCCATCCGCAGCACCCGCAGCGCGGAGTGCATCGCGTCACCGTGCTCGGTGTGCTCGATCGCGATCAGCGAGCCGTCGTGCGAGAGGTCGCCGACCCCGGCCGACTCCCGGTGCCGGTAGACCTCGACGGGGTCCTCGCCGGTCCGGCTGACGTAGATCGTCGACCCGTCCTCGTCGGTCGACCTGCCGACGATCGCCGTCCGCCCGTCCCGGCCGAGCGCTAGGCCCGCGGGATAGGAGGGGGCGAGCCCGGGAGCCGCGGGCCCGTCGGGAACGGCCGCGCCACCGTCACCGCCGGCCCCGGCGAACGGCTGCCGCCGCCAGATCCCGAACTCGTCCCCGTCCTTGTCGTCGAACCACCAGATCCACTCGCCGTCCGGCGACAGCACGCCGTCCGTCGTCCCGTTGGGGCGGTCCGTGACCTGGCGCTGGGCGCCCGTCTCACGGTCCCACGCGTACAACTCGTACGTCCCTGTCGCGTTCGACACGAACAGGGACCGGTGCGGAGCGTCCTCCGCCCAGTCCGGCAAGGACACCCGCGGCGCCCGGAAGCGCTTTTCCCAGTCGGGCATGGTTCCGTCGTGCGGGATCGCCCGGTTGCTCTCAGTCATGGCCCCATACTGCACGCCCCGGACGACATTCCGCCGCCGGGGTCCCCAGCCTGTGGAAAACTCTCCCGGCGAAGACCGCCGCGGAAGAGCCGGAATCCTGATCCGCGCAGGTCAGGGCCGGTTGTCAGGTGCCGAGCCACCAGCCGCTCAGCACCGCACGGCAGGCCACCGACGGCTACGGGCCCGTGCGTTCCCGGGGGCGCCGGCCCAGCAGTTCGGCGAGGCCTCGTCGGGTGGCGGCGATGACGACGCGGTCCCCGGACCCGAGCACGTAGGTGGGCGGCAGGTCCCAGACCAGGCCGGACGGCCGTTCCGGGACCGAGGCGTCGCGGCCCGGGGCCGGCGGGGCCGGTGGCGCGGTACGGTCCGGCGCTGTCGGCGCCGGGACGGGCTGCTGGCGGGTGCGGCGGCCCGCCGGAGCGGCCGTGTCCAGGGCCAGCACCCGCCACGACCCGGCACGGAACGCCTCGGCGACGGTACGGCCCTCCAGCTGCGGATGCCCCGACACATCCAGGGCCGCGAAGAGCAGGACCCGGCGTTCCACGGGGATCGCCCCCAGGATCTGGCGGCCCATCATCGCCCCGGCGAACGCGGGCGCGGCCAGGTGGGAGACGCTCCGGCTGCGGGTGAGCGCGTGCGGGTGCGTGGCGCGCAGGGTGCGGTAGACGGCCGTGGCGAAGTCGTCGTCGTACAGCCGTAGGACGACGCGCAGATCGGGGCGCACCGACCTCGCGTACAGGGCGGCTTCGAGGTTGGTGGTGTCGGCGCTGGTCAGGGCCAGCAGAGCGTGTGCCCGATGGATCTTGGCGGCTTCCAGGACGCCCTCCTGGGTGACATCGCCGAGCACGACGGGCACCCGCAGCCGACGTGCCAGCGCGAGCCCTCGTGCTTCGGGGTCCGCCTCGACGCACACCACGGGGATGTCGAGTTCGCGAAGGCGCGCGAGGACGCGCGTACCGATCTTGCCGACGCCGAGGAGTACGACGTGACCGGAGAGCCCCCGCGGCGGTTTCCGCAGCGCCGACCCGCTGCGGAACGTACCGAGGCCCTCCAGGACGGCCGCGAGGAGCACCGGAAGCAGCAGCAGCCCGACGAGACCGGAGAGGAGCTGGAGGATCTGCCGGCCGAGGGGGTCGCCGAGCGCGGGATCGTTGATCGCGAAGAGGTCGAGGAGGGTCAGGTAGGTGGCGTGCAGCGGATGGGCGCCCGTGATGGCCATGGACGCGACGGCGAGCGCGACCACACAGGCCACCAGACCGGCGAAGGACCAGCGCAGCCGTCGGGAGAACAGCCTGCCGATGGGCAGCACGCTGCGGCCCGGCGGGAGCGGGGGACCGGAGTACGACACGGTCTCCAGGACGATGGTGCCGCGGCCGGTCGCGGCGGCCACGGACGCCTCGTCGGGCAGCAGCCGCGGCCCGTGCTCACCGCTGCTCTCCGAACCGTCCGCCCCGGCCGGGTCGTTGGTCGTGGCCGAGAGCAGGGCCAGCGTGCACAGCCCGGGGTCGGCGACCTCTCCGGGCCCCGGCGGCCGGCGTTCCACGGCCCGCAGCATCAGCCCGTCGGTCTGCACGACCTTGCTGGTACCTGCCACCGCGGTGGCCGCCAGCGCGGGCGCGGCGGTGTCCGCGTCGGAGAGCACGGTCGTGGAGGCGTCCAGGAGGCCGGGTACGGGCGCGTCCGCGGACTCCCCGACTCCCGCCATGGCCAGGGCGGACGCCTGGTCGAGCAGGGCCTCGATGTGCTGGCCGAGACGGCGGTTGTAGAGCCGGACGACCAGGCGCAGACGCGGGTTGAGCCGGCGCGCCATCAGAGCGGCGCGGATGTTCGTCTCGTCGTCGTCATGGACGAGTGCCAGCGCGGCGGCGTGCTCCACGCCGGCCTCGGCGAGCACGGCCTCGGTCAGGACCGCGGCCTCCAACACGCGTGCGGAGCGCGGCCCTTCGGAACCACCGGCGCGGCGACCGGACGCGCCGTCACCACCGCTGCCACTCGCGCCACTGCCGCTGCTTCCGCCGCTGGTCCCGCCGCCTCCGCTCCCGGCTGCGCCTCCACTGCCGACCGCACTTCCGCTTCCGGCGCCGGTGACGCCGTTGCCCGCGGCCCGGGTCATCGCCGCCGACACGCGGTCGAGCAGTGTCGAGGCACGCGCCCGGCCGACGACCGGTGGCCGCTCGGTCCGCTCGGCGGACGGCACGACCAGCGTGACCCGCTCCCCGTAGACACCGCGCAACTCGGCCGCGAGCCGGTGCGCCAGGGCATCGTCTCCGCACACCACCATGTGCGCGGCACGATCGTCCGACCCGCTCTGATCCGGAAGGCTCACCACAACATCACAGAGTGCCTCACGAGCACGGACGGTTGCACACAGGCCTGCCGCGGCGGAGCCGACGCCCGATCCCGGCCGGAAGCCGGGATGAGAAGCTGTGCCCGAACGGGCGTACTGAAGGTGGAGGGCGATCCACCGACGAAGCCCTCCCCTACCGGAGGTACCTCTCCCGTGACCACAACCAACACAGCGCCGCCCAAGGTTGAGGACCGTGAGACGGACGAGCGGCAGGGCTGGCAGTTCAACTCGCCTCTCGTCCTGACCATGCTGCTCCTCGCGGGAGTCGTGCTGCAGGGCCCGATCCGCGGAGCGCTGTCGGCGCCCGTGATGCAGAGCTGGATGACCGTGTTCGTCGCGGTGATCGTGCAGGCGCTGCCCTTCCTCGTACTCGGTGTGCTGCTGTCGGCGGTCATCGCGGTGTTCGTCCCGCCGTCGTTCTTCGCCCGCGCGCTGCCGGCCCGGCCCGCCCTCGCGGTACCGGTCGCAGGCATGGCCGGGGCGGTGCTGCCCGGGTGCGAGTGCGCGTCCGTGCCGGTGGCCGGAGCGCTGGTGCGCCGGGGTGTCACGCCCGCGGCGGCGCTGGCGTTCCTGCTGTCGGCCCCGGCGATCAACCCGATCGTGCTGACCGCGACGGCCGTCGCGTTCCCGGGCGAGCCGCGGATGGTCCTGGCCCGTTTCGTGGCGAGCCTGCTGGTGGCCTGCGCGATGGGCTGGCTCTGGCAGCGGCTGGGCCGTGCCGACTGGTTGCGCCCACCGGCCCGCCCCTCCTCCGAGGGCCTCGGCAGAGGGGCGGCGTTCTGGGGATCCGTACGGCACGACGTGATGCACGCGGGAGGGTTCCTGGTCGTCGGCGCGATGGCCGCGGCCACGCTCAAGGCGGTGGTCCCGGCGGACTGGCTCAGCCTCGCCGCCGACAACATGGTGGTGTCGATCCTCGCCCTGGCCGTTCTGGCCGTACTCCTCTCCATCTGCTCCGAGGCGGACGCGTTCGTGGCCGCGTCCCTCACCCAGTTCTCGCTCACGGCCCGGCTGACCTTCCTGGTCGTCGGCCCGATGATCGACCTGAAGCTCTTCGCCATGCAGACCGCCACGTTCGGCCGCGAGTTCGCCCTGCGCTTCGCGCCCGCCACGTTCACGCTGGCCGTCCTGGTGTCGTCGCTGGTAGGGGCGGTGCTCCTGTGAACCGCCAGGCACAGGCAGCCGTGCTCCTCCTCACCGGCGGAGCGATCCTGCACGTGGGCCTCACAGATCTCCATCTGCGGTACGTGAAGGCGGGGTTGCAGCCGTTGCTGCTGGCGGCGGGGGCCGTCCTGATCGCCACGGCGGTCGCGACGGTCTGGTACGAACGCAAGGACTCACGCACCCGGACGGCCCACGCCGACACGAGCGCTGCCCGGACTCCTGCTTCAGCCCTGGGCGCCGGTGACGAGGACGACAAGGGCCGCGAGGGTGACGGCGAACCCGACCCCGCCCCCTGCCGCGACAGGGAAGACGAGCCCGCCCACGCGGAAAGGGAGGCGGAGCCCCACCTCCACCCCCATCCCCATCGCGAACCCCGTATCGCCTGGCTGCTGGTCCTCCCGCTCCTCGCCCTGATCCTCGTCTCCCCGCCCGCTCTCGGTTCGTACAGCGCCCTGCGCGCGGGCACCGCCCTTCAGGAACAACCGTGGGGCTTCGCCGACCTCCCCCCGGGGGACACCGTCCGCCTGAGCCTCGTCGACTACGCGGGCCGCGCGGCCTACGACCACGGCCGCTCGCTCGACGGCCGCCGCATCAAGACCGCCGGCTTCGTGGCCGTGGGCCGCGACGGCACCCCCTACCTGGTGCGTATGGCGCTCAGTTGCTGCGCCGCCGACGCCGTGCCGGTGAAAATAGGGCTGACCGGCCGGACGCCTCCCGTCCTGCAACCGGACACATGGCTGGAGGTCACCGGCACCTACACCGCGAAACGGACCAAGGACCCGGTGAACAACGGCATCATCCCGTTCCTCGACGTCACCGCCGCGAAGCCGGTCGCGGCACCCCGGGACCCGTACGACGAGAGCTGGAACGGCTGAGCGGCGGCCCACGACGGAACGCGCCGGCCAACCTGTCGATCCTCTGTCGATACCGGGCACACGCGGGGGAGAAGGGCCGGGGTTGGGCCAGGATGAAACGAGCGGCTGCCGTGAACCAACGGATCCGTCACCAGAGTTGGGGCCCACCGGCCCAGTCCCTGGCACGGATCGGCCGCCCCACAAGCCACGCGCCCCAGCAACCCCACCCCCCTCACCCACGCACCCTCCACCCCACACGCACGGAGGCCCGGAACCATGATCCGCAACCACCCCACCCCCTCCAGGCGCGCGCTCCTGGGCGGCGCGGCTCTGACCGCCCTCGCGGCGGCGACCGGCGCCGGGACGGCGAACGCAGCCACCACGACCTCCACCTCCCCCGCCCCGTGGCCGACGGAGTTCCCGCTCCCCGACGGCTTCCTCCCCGAGGGCATAGCCATCGGCGGAAAGCCGTACGCGTACATGGGCTCGCGGGCCAACGGCGCCCTGTACCGCACCGACCTGCGTACGGGCGAGGGCCGGATCCTCTTCGCGGGCGGCACCGGCCTGCTGGCCGTGGGCCTCAAACTCGACCACGACGGCCTGTTGTACGTGGCAGGCAACACGGGTGTGGCCCGTACCCATGACTCCCGCACGGGCGAAGTGGTCACAACACACCAACTGACGGAAGCAACCGGCCACTTCATCAACGACGTGACGCTTCTCGGCGACCGGGCCTGGTTCACGGACTCACGCGCCGCCGCGCTCTACGCGATCCCGCGAGGCCGAGCAGGTTCCCGGCCCCGGTCACGAGCCGGAGTCGGAGCTGAAGCCGGAGCCGTACGAACCCTGCCCCTGACCGGCGACTGGGTCCAGACCCCCAACGTGAACAACGCCAACGGCATCGTCGGCACCCCCGACGGCCGCGCCCTGATCGTGGTCAAGAGCTCCCCGGGCGAGCTCTACAAGGTGAACCTCAGGACGGGCCACGCCACCAGGATCACCCTGGTCGGCGCGACCGACGTCGTCAACGGCGACGGCCTCTACCGCATCGGCCGCACGTTGTACGTGGTCCAGAACCGCCTGAACCTCATCACCGTGTTCCACCTGAACGCAGGGTCCACGACGGCGACCCTCACGGGCACGATCACGGACCCCCGTTTCGACGTCCCCACGACAGCGGCCCGCTTCGGCAACCGCCTGTACCTGGTCAACGCCCGCTTCACGAGCCCTCAGACCCCGGAAACGACGTTCAACGGGGTCGCGGTCCCCCTCTGAAGCACAACGCGCCGACTCAGCCGACGATGAGGATCAACAGTCCGAGCCGGCAAGCACATCGGTCTGGGTGGTCCTTACGGTGCCGGAACGTCCCACTGCCCGGTGTTCGCGGAGAATCCGCTGTTCATCGTGAACTGCACTTTGCTCGTCGCGGAGTTGGCGGGAACTTCGAAGGAGATGAAGCCCAGTCCACTGTCGCCGGGCGCGATGGTGACGCTGCCGGGAAAACCGGGGCCGGCGGAGGTGCCTTGGTAGGTGGCCTCGAACTGCTGCCCTTCGGTGTCCACGAGCCTGGCTCCATTGCTGGGCGCGTCGGAATAGACCTCGCTACCCGTGTTCTCCAACCGGAACTGAACAGCGACGAACCTCTTGCCCGGGCCAGGAGTGGAGTACTCGTTCTCGGCGGCAGCGGGGTCGACGACTTTCACCACGGTGACGGCGAGAGCCTCACCGCTCTCGTTGCCGGTCAGATTCAGGGTCTCGCCCATGGCTGCCGCGGAGGAACGACTGGGTGTGGGGCTGGGGCTGGGCGCCTCGGAGGAAGAAGCGGCCTCGGCCGGAGCACTGGTCGCCCGGGAACTGTCGGGCGCCGTGGTGACCGTCTTGTCACCGGAACAGCTGACGGCGGCGGTCAGAACCCCCGCGAGGACGAAACCAACGGCACGACGCATCGGACCTCCCGGGTATCACCACCCCCGGCAGCACACCCCCAATGCTCCACCCCCCGAACCCTGCGCGCACGCCGAGCCGCGACAGATCCTCGTGTCCGGGGCCCTCTCGTCAGAGATCGACGACGATCGTCCGGTCCACATCGAGTCCTGGACCGTACGAAGTCTGGACCGTACGCCTGTCGTGCGCCCAGCGACGCCCCACGGCAAGCTAAAGCTCGACGCGTGTCTCGCCGTCGCCCCGCCGGAGAACGACGTGTGCCGGACGGAACGGCAGACTGCGCAGAGTCGGCTCCAGGACCCTGAACAACGCATCAGCATCGGGCCCGTAGGCATACACGACAGCTTCGCCTCCTCCGAACTCGTTCCCGTCGATCTCCCCGACACAAGCTCTTGCGGCCGCTGCCTCCATCTCCCGCTCGGCCGTGAAGACGCGCTCGCGCTGGTCGACGTCACCGAAACCGTCACCGGCAAGCCGGAAGTGCGCGATGACGGCGTGCTCCTCATCCCCGTTGTCAGGGGCACTGGGTGTCTCCATGCCGGGCACACTTGCATCAGGGTCTGACATCCGCACTGTTGTGTCCGCCCTGGACCCCCACCACCACGCAGAAACAGGTGAGGCACCTACGGAAATCCGTAGGTGCCTCACCTGCTGTTGTGGCTGTCGGGGTGGCGGGATTTGAACCCACGACCTCTTCGTCCCGAAGCAACTTGGGTGGGAGCTGGGTCTTGAGCCGGTGAACCTCGGGCCTGCTCGGATGGTCCGCAGACGTTCGTGGGCGTCCGCCGTTGTGCGTCTGCGTTGTCACTCAGTTAGACACTCACCGCTCAACGGTCGATCGCCGACAGGTGCGTTGTCAGTGCTTGCGTCTATGGTCTCAGGCGCGCGGTCGGCTTCCGGGGGTTCCAGCTCTGAAGGGATGGCTTCATCCCCGGCCTGTCTGGGGGCGGCTCGGAGACTCGTCCGGGACCTAACCGACGGCCGGGCTTCGTCGATGGCCACGCGGTGACCTGCCAGCGCCGGCCGCGCACCCCTCTCGCGGGGGCGGACGCCCGCTTTCCAACTGTGGTGGTGTGGTCTTGGACTGTGTGCAGGGGCGTTCACCTGGGTTCACGGGCGGCTGGCCGCCGGTGTGGGGACGGCTCCGGGTCCCGCCTGAACGGCCGTGAACGGCGCTGAATGAGACGGAAACTGAGACGGTCGGTGGGCCAGGCTCGCTAGCATCTTCGCTGTTGAAGGAGGGAGTCATGGCACTGGTCGGCAAAGGATCGAGACGGATCGTTGTCGATGGCACGGTCTACCGCTGGCGAGTGCGGGGCCGGCCGACGTACTGCCAGGGACTGGCCTGGTCGCCGTGTGCGTTCGCGGTGGAGCATGTGAACACTCCGGGGATGACGCTCGTGGTCATCACCGACCAGCCACATCCGAGCAACTGGATCGGCCGCGAGGCTGAGCCTGTACTGCCGTCCGGTGTCGCCGCGGCTGTTCGGCATGCCTTGCGTGAGGGTTGGACTCCGACGGCTCCGGGCTCCTCGTTCCACCTCGACCAGTCCACTGGCTTCGCGTCCTCGTCCTGAGCGGTGTAAAGAGTGAGCACCGCTTTAGGAGTTCGATCCACGCCCACTCCGGATACCAGTCATCGACTGGTGTGATGGTCCGACAGGATTGCTGGTGTGCGCCCTTGTCCGGCGTCGTTGATGTCAGTTGTGGATGTCAGAAGCTTCTGATCCGTAGCTCCGCAGAGATCAATCATTCGAGGTCACACAGGCTGCGGGGAAGGCAGGTGGGCAAGCGCGTACACCCGCGAAGCATTAGCGAACGTGAGAAGCACGGTAGGCCAGGGTCCAGTTGCACCTGGCCCGTACACAGCGCGGCGTCGCACCGGATGCCCCTAGCCCATGGCGATCGGCGCTGTGAGCACTCACCGATGGAGTGAAGGCTTGCCGAGCGTGTAGGCCGGAGAGCATCCCGAGCTACCCGGGCGACTAGGTATGACTGATTGGCTCACTGACCAGGGGCAGCTCGTCGGGGGACACTTCGTAGCGCCTCGCAGTGAGTGCGCCGGGCGCCGGACCCAATCTACGCAAACCCGCACGGCGAGGGCGGCGGGCGTGCATAATCCCCCTATGAAATTTGATCTCTACCAACTGGGCCCGCGAGAATTCGAGAACCTTGTTCAATCAATCACTGTCGCCGAGCTAGGGCCGCGCGTATCAGTATTTGGGGCAGGGCCGGACGGTGGGAGAGAAGCAACATTCGATGGAGTCACCGTGTCACCAAAAGGTGGCGCAGTCTGGGATGGGTATGGAATTCTCCAGGTGAAGCAAAAGGCAACCCCTGCCTCACCTGCAGAGGAAGCTAACTGGCTCATTTCGGAGATCCGTAAGGAGTTCAATGAATGGCATACGTCAAAAAAGCGTAAGCCGAAACCGAAATATGTAATCTTTGCTTCAAATGTAAAACTTTCTGCGGTGCCCAATACTGGTGGCTTTGATCGCGTTCAGGAGGTAATGAAAGAAGAGTGTCGCAGGCTTCATATCGAAGAGTATATGATCTGGCACTCTGAAAACCTAGATAGGTTTTTGGAGATTCACGACGGAATCCGTCGATCTTATGCAGCGTGGATTTTGCCTGGTGACGTACTGGCTTCCATCCATGAAGGGCAAGAGGGGCGCAGGGAGCAGGTAGTTACTTCCATCAAGCGATTTCTTTCTAGAGAAATTCTACGAGAAAGGTTCGCAAATCTGGACCAAGCTGGGTCGGCGGACGACCGCACCATCCCTCTGGCGGACGTCTTCGTCGATCTACCCATCAGTGTTGCAGACGATTTCCAATCCGATGACGAAGCAAAGTGCCTGGAAACACTAATTTCTATTTGCGACACGAACCATCGCCCGGATGAAAAACAGAATGAGGCTCCGATTCATCAGGCCAATCGTTTTGTATTGGTCGGCGGGCCGGGGCAGGGCAAGAGTACTGTAAGTCAGCTCCTTTGCCAGCTTTATCGAGCACTCCTGATTAAAGACACGCAACTGTATTCACGGAACGCAGAGATTCGGACTGCTGTAAACAGGATCACAGCCCTAGCTGACCGCGAATCCCTGTCGCCGAAAGCTCGTCGATGGCCGCTAAAGATTCCGCTGACTAGCTTGGCGGATGGCATCGCTAAGGGGCATTTCAGTAGCATTCTAGAGTATGCGGCTTATCGAGTTTCGGCGGTAAGCGCGATCAACGTAACGTCAAGTGAACTAAAGAATTGGCTAGCAGACTTCCCTTGGTTGCTCATCCTCGACGGCCTTGATGAGGTTCCAGGATCGAGCAATCGAGATGAGGTACTCAACTGCGTCAATGATTTCCTACTCGACGCCGATGAAGTAAATGCCGATCTTGTTGTTGTTGCGACTACAAGGCCGCAAGGGTATGCCGAAGAATTTTCCCCAATGCACTACCGGCACTACTCGTTGATGCCGCTTGATAGCGAAAACGCCCTTACATATGGCCATAAACTAGCTCAGGCAAGATACGGGTCGGCTGCGGATGATAAAGTTGATCGCTTGATGGATCGGCTGCGGCAAGCTGTTGCAGAAGATTCCACAGCCCATCTCATGACAACTCCTCTTCAGGTCACCATCATGGCTGTACTGCTCGACAGGATGGGTAAAGCGCCGAAGGATAGGTTCACTCTCTTCGCTGATTATTACCGAGTCATTTATGAGCGGGAGCTTGAAAAAGAGGGGCCAGCGAGTAACCTGCTACGTGACAGGCGGGCAGATATCAATTCAATTCACGCTGATATTGGCTTGTTACTTCAGACGAAAAGCGAGAGGAGCGGTGACACGGCATCGCGCCTTACTCTTGAAGAGCTCAACATGATCATCGCCGACCGACTAAAGGGCGAGGGTTTTAAGGGTGATTCTCTAAACTCGCTGACAGCCGCGATCAGTCGAGCGGCGACCGATCGTCTGGTTTTCCTTGTACCGTCGCGCAGAGACGAGGTAAGTTTCGAGATCCGCTCGCTTCAGGAGTTCTGGGCAGCGCATGCCATAATGAACTGCTTTGAAGCGGAAATCCCGAAGCGCCTCAGAGCAATGTCCGTAAGCGCTCACTGGCGTAACGTACTACTCTTTGCGCTCGGCAACATCTTCGAGAACCGGAAGCCATTGCGCGATGTGGTTGTTACTCTCGTGACTGAGCTCAACGCTGCCTCGGATCATTACGGACACTTGCAAAGGCGAGTTCTGACAGGGTCTCGACTGGCAGTGGAGATTCTGCGAGACGGCATGGTCAGAGCCCCTCGTTACGAAGCTATGCTTCTAGAGCAGGCACTTAAGGTCCTTCACCTTCCGCCCAACAGCCACGTGTCGCTGCTGGCAGCCTCCATTAGCGCGGATGGTATGGAAGTAGCACGTGACTTCTTGCAGCCGGAGCTCTGCAAGAGTGGGATCCCTAGCGAGTCCATCCTGATCTTTCTGGGCGTTCGTGCCGGCCATGAAGATCGGTGGGCTGGCGAAGTGCTGCGTGAAATCTACGGGAGAAGCACAGAGCGCGACCGCAGAAGCCTCGTCAACATTGCTGAAGACGCCGAAAATTTGACGCTCACGGCCTGGGTTACGGCGAGCGCGACCGAGCCTAAGAACACCATCGACACCGTGCGGACAATTCGGATGGTTACGGCAAGCAGGCGCGCGATGGCGGATCCGTCTAGGGCTCGACGTGGACTGCCCGCTTCTGGTGGCTTATTCGAATTCCCCGAATGGGCAATGCCTCTCTCTCAAGCTTTCTATAGTGCAATCGGGCGCCCGACAACCAGATTGAAAATTGATACGCCAAGTCTTGGCTTGCAACTCCTTGTAAATTCGTGTCATGCAGTTAATTCACGAGCCCGGGAGACTATGGAATTGGGCTTCCCAGAGGAGCACTGGTTCGCAAAGATTCATCGATTTGCAGAGGATCCTAGCAAGGACACTCTGGCCGAAGTGGTTCGTGTCGAAGGCCCGGATCTGGATCAGTACATGTTGCACGCAGCAAGATTTCCATGGGTGATCCTCTATGCATTTGGATTGCGTGAGGAAGTTGGGGACAGTGCAGCGGACCTGATCCGATCTGGATACATGGGTGATCTTTCGGACTGGCACTCATTGGAAGAAGCTTGGGATCGAGATGATCTGCAGGATCTGGCTCAATCAAATTTTCAGTCCTGGCGTGAAGACCGAGAGCCATTCTTTCCATTTGAGGCATCGAACTTCAGCGTAGCTGCATACGACTCTGGCGTCTGGAATTCGACTGACCTTTCCCTGCTCCTCGACATTGCAGAGTCCATTCAGGATCTGAGATCGCGCCGAAAATTGGCGAACGCAATCGTGAATATGCCGGTGCGGCATAGTGCTCGTTTCAGGATCGACATCTCTAGGCCTATGTTTGAAAGGATCTTGGACTGCTTTCCTGATGGGCAGTCACGGTTTTTGTCGTGGCTAGATGCTCTGGGCGCTGACGAAGGCTGGGCAGACCTCCTGAACATCCAGGGA
Organism: Streptomyces aurantiacus; assembly: GCF_027107535.1. Taxonomy (NCBI): domain Bacteria; kingdom Bacillati; phylum Actinomycetota; class Actinomycetes; order Kitasatosporales; family Streptomycetaceae; genus Streptomyces; species Streptomyces sp. Qhu-G9. The sequence continues at coordinate 357,846 of NZ_CP114283.1, forward strand.
CAAGGCTTACGACCAGGTTTCGTTTGGATCCCGCGATGTCCAGAATTCGTGGTGGATTGTTGGGTCGCGGATTTCAGCAAGGTAGGACTCGGACGCATGGCTTTGTCGAGGCCCTCATTTTCGCCTATTCATCAGCGAAATGCTCTCCTCATAAAGGCTGAGTGGGAGCGTGTTAAGTGTGATCCCACGTCCGACTTTGTGAGCAAGTGCCTCGTCGCTTTGGCGGTTCTGGCTATGGATCCGCCTCATGAGCGAGACGACAGAGGGCTGTTGTTGCAAGTGCTGAGGCAAGGCATCGGCGAGAAAGAGTTTTCGCTTCATCAGGTGCTCTCTCTGATGAAGGTTGGACAGGAACCCAGCGACTACTCCTTCGTCGTTGACCTTATCGACTCGGCAAGGGACTTGCCGAGGACCGATGATCTTCGTTTCGCATACGACTTTCTCCTGAGTTATCAGGCTAGTCATTGGACTGAGATCTCATTCAATGAGATGCGCCCTGTCTGAGCGGGATGAATGAGCCTTAGTTCATGAGTATTTTGAATCCCTGAGATATGAAGCAGGGGAGAGAAACGGTGAGGTCGGCGGAGCGGCTTTGGGCTGGAGCTGCTTTGGCGCGAGTGATCATGGCCCCGTAAGCTTCCGGCGCGTCGGGCAGTCTGTGGACCTGCCCGGTAAAGCACGACGTTGGGGCCATGATCTTCGAGGCTCGCGCCAAAGTGGCTGCGTAAAGCCGCGGAGCCGACCGCCCCAGCCACGACGAACCCCTTCTTTGGCATAGGGCGGCTGAATGCTCAGTGCGCGGCCCGGCCCCCGGCCGGGCTGGAGCGGGGCGGAGACAGGAGCGCAGGCCCGGCCGGGGGCCGGGCCGCGCGCGGGGAGCGGAGCGAGCCGCCTTGAACCAGTAGAGAAAGTTGTAACTCAGTAGGTCTGCTGGGGCTTGAAGTCGTATGCGCAGGATGGCAGTTCGATGCCCTGTCTGTGCGCGAGGGGCAGGAAGACGACTGGGCGTATCGTCCAAGTGATGCGGGTGCCGGCGTGGGTCACTGAGACTGTGCAGGGCTGCATCCGTAAGAGCGCTCGGCGGGTCTGAATGCGGCCCTCGTACAGCCACCCCCAAGCCTCGTCGGATGCGTCGGCATCGAGTGCCGGTGAGATCGTGCGGAGAGCTACCGCTACCCACCTGTCGGCCTGCGGGGCTGAGTGCGCATCGAAGGATGCTCGGAGCTCTGGCGCCCCTCCCTCCGTGAGGTCTTCCGTCCAGCACTCACACCAGTAGCCCCACTGCGGCTTGTCCATCAGCATGGGTGGCCCCCTGGGCGGACCTCGGTAAAGAGTTCCGCGGTGACCGTGTGGCCGCCGTCGCTGTCGTGGATCACGACCCGGTGCGCGATCGCGCTGACCATGCCCAGTCCCCGGCCGTGTTCCGCCTCCTGGTCCTGGTGCTCGACCTTGGGGGCCTCACCGGTGCCTCCGTCATCGGTGACCGACAGGGTGATCATCTGCGGTGAGATCGCGAGAGCCAGATGGAAGCTGCCCGACTGCCGGCCGCTGGCGGTGTGGAGGATCGCGTTCGCGCTCAGCTCGCTCACGATCACTGCGGCGTCGTCGGCCAGTGGCGAGCCTCTGAGGATGTCCCGTGTCCAGCGGCGGGCCCTGCTGACCTCTTCGGGGAATCCTGGGCAAGTGAGTCCCCAGACCCGGGCGGTGCTCGTATACTCGTGCATACAAGTTCCTTCGTGCTGGTAGGCCGCCATGTGCAGCGGGTTCGGGCTAGACGAGTTTGACGCCGTCGTGTGCGCGGACGGCTGGCGGGGACAACGCGTCGAGAGCGTCCAGGACACGGATCGCGTACGCCTCGTCGGCGAGGTCGGTGACTTGTTCGCGGGTGGCCCATCGCAGTGCGCGGGTCTCGTCCCCGGTGGTGGGTGTGCCGTCGGCGGCCTCGCAGCGGAAGACCATGGAGACGATCAGGCCCGTCATGTTCTTGTAGATCCCGGTGAGGGTCGCGGGAAGTGCGATCTTGATGCCGGTCTCTTCGAGGACTTCCCTCTGAAGCGCCTCGGGGAGGGTTTCCTCCGGCTCGACGATGCCGCCCGGGGGCTCCCACTGGCCGTTGTCGCGCCGCTGGATCAAGAGGGCTCGGCCCTGGTCGTCGATGATGACTCCGGCAACGCTCACGGAGTGCGGACGGTCAGCGGTCACGTTCCTCGGCCCTCTCAGATCGCTAGGCTCTCAACCGTAGCAACAACACTCGCCCACTCGTCTAGATACCTAAAGGAGTACTCGTGACCTCTCTACCGTCCCTGCTCGGTGGCCTGGATCCAACGAGCGATCGTGCGGTGTTCCGGCAGATCGCCGACCAGCTGCGCGAGGCCATCGATCGTGGGCGATTCAACGAAGGGGAGAAGCTGCCTTCGGAAGCTGAGCTTGTCGAGCACTATGGCGTGTCCCGGATGACCGTCCGCAACTCCTTCTCCGTCCTCCAGGGCGAGGGCCTGGTGCACGCAGAGCACGGGAAGGGAGTGTTCGTCCGGCCGCGACCGCCTGTGCGGCGGCTCGCCTCCGACCGGTTCGCCAGGCGTCATCGTGAACAGGGGAAGTCCGCGTTCATCGTCGAAGCGGACGCCGCCGGCAGTCACCCGAAGGTGGACAGCCTGGAGGTCAAGGAGGAGAAGGCCACGCAGGACATCTCCGCCCGGCTCGGGTCCGTACGACGCGTGCTCGCCCGGCGGCGCCGGTACCTCCTCGACGGCCGTCCGGTCGAGTTCGCCACCTCCTACCTTCCCCTCGACATCGCCCGCGGTACGCAGATCGCCGAACCCAACCCCGGCCCCGGCGGCATCTACGCCCGCCTTGAGGAACTGGGCCACCGACTCGACCACTTCGAGGAAGAGATCCGAGCTCGGATGCCCTCGCCGACCGAGGTCAAGACACTGCACCTCGCCTCGGGCGTCCCGGTGATCCACCTCATCCGAACCGCGTACGACACCGAAAAGCGGCCTGTAGAGGTCTGCGACACCGTCATGGCGGCGGACGCGTACGTGCTGTCGTACCAGCTTCCGGCCACGTAACCGGCGGTGCACGAGGCCACTTCTTCGGACTCGTATAGCCCAACACGCATACTCGTATAGACGAGTGGGTAAGTTGTGTGTCAGAGTGGGCCGCGTTCCCGGAGTCACCGGGTTCGCAGACTGCAACTCATCTAGACGAGTAGATAGGAAGAAATCTTGCGCACCATCCGTGTGGAGACCTCGGCCGCGACGATCCTGCTGACTGAGGCACCCGAGCCCAAGGTCCGCGACCGGCAGACCGGCGAGATCGCCAAGGACGTCAACAGCGGCGAGGCACTGATGACGATCGGCGTCGTCTACATCGAGGAAGGGGAGTCGGCCCTGATCAAGGTCACCATCCCGGAGAGCGGAGTCTCTGAAGGACTGGCGCTGGGAGCTCCGGTCGCGCTGCCCGGCCTGGTGGCCCGGCCGTGGGAGAGCGTGTTCAACGGACAGCAGCGCCACGGCATCGCCTACCGCGCCGCAGCCGTCACTCCGGCCGCCTTCCCGGCCGCCATGGGGGCCACGGCCTGATGACCGACCTGGCAACGCTTCTGGAGGTGGGTGGTCCCGTCGCCGCACTCGGCGGTGGGGCCGCCTACGCCCGGGCCCAACACCCCGGCGTCTACTGGTCCGCGGTCGGGCTGCCGCTCTCCACGGCGCGGCTGCTCAGCTCGTACAGCTCGGTCATGGAAGCCTGCGGCCTGACAGTCGCCCCTTCCAGGCTGCGGGTCCTGGCGGTCAAGGCCACCACTCGGCGAGAGGTCCGGCCCGTTCCGCCGCGTCGGGGCATCATCCGGCCCACCTCGACCGGGCTTCGGCTCCGTCTGCGGCTCGCCCCGGGACAGGAACCTGCCGACGTCGCCGCCTCGGCCGAACGGCTCCGGCACGCCTGGGGCGTCCACGCCGTGTACGTGACGACGGTCAAGCCCGGTGTCGTCGAACTGCGGCTCGTCGGCTTCGACGTGCTGCGCAAGGTCCGCATGCCGCGCAAGTCCCCGACCGGGCCCCTGCGAATACCGGTCGCGCTACGGGAAGACGCCACGCCCTTTGTACGCGACTACCGGACCGTTCCCCACCAACTGACCCTCGGCGCCACGCTGTCGGGCAAGTCCATGTACCTGCGCCATCTCGTCGCCGGACTCGCCCGGCAGCCCGTCGCTCTGGTCGGCATCGACTGCAAGCGCGGTGTGGAACTGGCCCCCTTCGCCGCCCGGCTCTCGGCGCTTGCCACCGACCCCGAGCAGGCCGCCGAACTTCTGCCCGTGCTCATCAAGGAAATGGAGGACCGCTACGACCTGATCAAGGCCCGGCAGGGCATCGCGTCGGGTACGCCGGACGAGGAGATCACCTCCGACATCTGGGGCCTGCCCGAGGACGAACGGCCCGTGCCCGTCGTGCTCTTCGTCGACGAGGTGGCCGAACTCTTTCTCGTCGCCACGCGCAAGGACGAGGAACGGCGGGACGAGATGGTCACCCAGCTCATCCGCCTCGCCCAGCTCGGCCGCGCCGCTGGGATCTACCTGGAGGTCTGCGGACAGCGCTTCGGCGCCGAACTGGGCAAGGGCGCAACCATGCTGCGGGCCCAGCTCACCGGACGTGTCTGCCACCGCGTCAACGACGAAGCCTCCGCCAAAATGGCACTCGGCGACATCGCCTCCGAAGCGGTCTCCGCCGCCTGCGCCATCGCTCCCGAACGGCCCGGCCTCGCCGTCGCCGGTGACACCTCCGGCGGCTGGTCCCGCATCCGCACTCCCTACCTCTCCCTCGGCGACGCCGCCGACATCTGCCACGAGTCGGCCGACCTGGTCCCCGACCTGCCCGCGCTTAAGCCCTTCCGGCCCGCTGTGCCCGTACGGCCGGTCGAGTCCCCGGCCCCGGTCCTGCAGCCGCGACCCGTGACCGACTGAGCCGCTAGCCGCATATCGCTCCACCTCGGTCGGCGTGACCGCCTCGCGCCACGTCCCTACCCCTGCCATGCCTGGAACAGGAAGGAGCCGCACGTGCGCGCCCTACTGGCCCGCGTCGACGCGGTGCTCGTCCAAGCGGTCATCGCCGCCGCGCTGTCCTTCGCCCACCTGCACGACATCGCCCTTGCGGCCGGTCAGGACGGGTGGAAGGCGTGGGCGTACCCCGTATCGGTCGACCTGCTGCTCGTCGCCGCCTGGCGCCAACTGCGGACCGGCGACGCCAAAGCGTCCGGGTGGTGCTGGTTCGTCATCGCTCTGACGGCGTCGCTCGGGGCCAACGTCGCCACCGCCGGGCTGCTCGACCTCGACGACGTGCCGGCCTGGCTGCGCATCCTCGTCGCAGGCTGGCCCGCGGTCGCCTTCCTCGGCGGAACGCTCCTTGCGCACTCTGTGCCGAAAGCGGCTGAGGACGTGGACAGCGCCGCAGAGGACGCGGACCAGGTGGACGACACCGAATTCGCCCCTGAGCCGCCCGCACTACCGGCCGCAGATCCGGCACCCGTTCAGACGGCCGCGTCCGCTCCGCCTGCCGTATCCGTTCCGGCCGCCCTGGTCGAGCACGCCCGCAAGGTCGCTGCCGAGCACCACACCCGTACCGGAGCAGCCATCGACACCCCCACCCTCCGCGCTCGCCTCGGCGTCCCCGCACCCATGGCCGAAGCCATCTCCGCCCAGATCTGACCAGCCCAGGAAGGAGATTCGCATGACCGCCAACCGCCGCTTCCGCTCCGTCACCCGCATCGGCCCCGTCCAGGTCGGCACGGCCTACGACGGTCGCGGCCGTGAGAAGCACACCGCCGCGTGTACCGCACCTCGCTGCGGCTTCTCCGCCGACTACGACAGCCGTGCCGCCGCCGAACTCGCCGCCCGTACCCACCGCTGCCCCGCCCGCTGAAAGGACCCCGAACCCGTGACCGTCAGCCTGCCGCTTGTCGTCGTCCTCGGCTTCTTCGCCTGGGGAGCGGTCAAGTTCCTCGGCGTCCGTACCTGGATCGTCGTCGTGATCGCACTGTTCGGCTTCTGGCTCTCACAGACCTTCATGGCCCCCGCCATCGAATCCGGTACGCGTTCCGGCGTGGACGTCATAAACGGCTCACATGACTAGACGAGTAGGCAAGGAGAGTTTCGCCGTGTTCCTGCCCAAGTACCCCGACAGCCCGACACCGCCGCCCGCACACATGCACGCACCGACCGATCCGGCTCCCGTACGGCGTCCGGTCCCGCAGATATCCGTCAGTGCCGGAGCGGTCGCGGCCGTCCTCGTCGGCGGAGTCGTACTGACCGCGCTCCTGGCCGCCGTCGCCGTCACGGCCATCTCCGTAGCCGTCGCCGCCGTGGTCCTGCGCTCGATGCTCCGCGACCAGCGTCGCCGCTGACACCAGACAACGACACCAGGCCCCCGGGGTGGACCGACACCGCCAAGCATCCGCCGCCCCGGGGGCCCTGCCCCTCCTGACCGAAGCCAGAAGGAGAAGACCATCATCACCCGCGCCACCCCGCCCCCGCTGGCCGAACTCGGCGAGCTGGCCTCTCTCGGCACCATGCCCGGCCTCCTGCGCCAGCTCTCCGGCCTCGGCGGCTGCACCCGGCCGATCCGCCTCGACGGCCACCGCGCCGAGTACGACGTGAACACCCGTACCGGCGAGATAGGCACCCTCCTCCACCGTCTCGACTCCGCCGGCCTCCCGGCCGGTCACCTCCTGGTCCGCTGCAACAACCGCCGCACCACCCGCTGCGCGGCCTGCTCGGAGGTCTACCGCCGCGACACCTTCCACCTGATCACGTCCGGCCTACGCGGCGGCAAGGGCGTCCCCGAACGAGTCGCCGCTCACCCGCGTGTCTTCGCCACCTTCACCGCCCCGGGCTTCGGCCCCGTCCACAACCGCCCCACCGGTTCCGCCGGTTCGGTCCGCCGCTGCCGGTGCGGCGTCCTCCACGACCAGGACGACGACGTACTCGGCACCCCGCTCGACCCGGACACCTACGACTACGAAGCAGCCGTGCTCTGGAACGCGCACGCCGGTCCTCTGTGGCGACGCTTCTCGACCTACCTGCGCCGGGAAGTCGCCAAGAGGGCCGGACTCTCACAGCGTGAGTTCCGCGAATACGCCCGGGTGTCCTTCGCCAAGGTCGCTGAGTACCAGAAGCGCGGGGCCGTTCACTTCCACGCGGTCATCCGCATCGACGGCCCCGAGGGCGGCGACACTCCGCCTCCGGCCTGGGCCACCGCCGAGCTGCTCACCGACGCCATCCGCGCCGCCGCAACCGGAGCCCGTGTGGACGGCCCATCCATCGACGGCCGCGCGCACGTCTTCGCCTTCGGGCGGCAACTCGACGTACGTACCATCCGCGGCGCCGACTTCGACGGCGGCCAGGAGCTGACCGACCGGGCCGTCGCCGCGTACATCGCCAAGTACGCCACCAAGGGCGCCGAAGCGGCCACGGGAGCTCTCGACCGCCCGCTCAAGTTCCTCGCCGAACTGGCCCAACTCGACATCAGCGACCATGCCCGGCGCCTGGTGCGTACCGCCTGGACCCTCGGCGCCCGCAAGGACCTCGAAGAACTCCGGCTCCGGGCCTGGGCCCACATGCTCGGCTTCCGGGGCCACTTCTCCACCAAGTCACGCCGGTACTCCACCACCCTCGGTGCCCTCCGCACGGCCCGCTCCGAATGGCGCGCAGCCCAAGGTGCATCGGCCACTGACGGCCTGACCACTTCCGAAATTTCGGAGGTGGTCGAGACGACCCTCGTCCTCGCCCACTGGGTCTACGCCGGAACCGGCCTCACCGACGCCGAAGCCTGGCTTGCCGAAACCCTCGCACCCGCCCCCGGAACCGAAGGAGAACCGACTCATGCGTGATGACGAGCTGTTGACCGTGGCTGATGTCATGGCTCGCCTGAAGGTGGGGCGGTCGACGGTCTACGACCTGATCCGCACGCGGCGTCTGCCATCTGTCGCCATTGGACGGTGTCGGCGCATTCCTGCGGCCGCGCTCGGAGACTTCATCACTGCTCAGATGGAGCGTGCCGCCTGATGACCAAGCGTCGTAGCCGTGGTGACGGCGGCCTGCACTGGGACGAGAAAAGGCAACGGTGGATCGCCACGGCGAACCTCGGCTTCGATCCCAGCGGCAAACGCATCGTTCGGCGGGGGAGTGGCAAGACCAAGACGGAGGCGAAGAACAAGCTCAAGGAGGTGTTGCGGGACTACGAAGACGGCCTCGCCATCGCCCCTACGAACTACACCGTTGCCGACGCGGTGAACGACTGGCTCGCTTACGGCTTGGCGGGCCGTGACGAGCGCACGGTCGAGACCGTCACCGGGCTGAGCCGGATTCACGTGATCCCAAGCCTGGGAGCGCGCAAGCTGCGTGATCTAAGCGCTGAGGACGTTGACCGCTGGCTGGCGGTGAAGGCTCGTACGCTCAGTACGCGCACCTTGCAGGGATTGCACTCCTGCCTCAACCGCTCGGTCAAGCGGGCCATGGCGCGGGACAAGGTGAAGCGCAACGTCGTCGAGCTGTGCGCAGTTCCGGCCGGCCGTCCGGGTCGCCCGTCCAAGGCGCTCACCCTGGTCCAGGCGGAGGCTGTGCTCAAGGCGGCTGAGGGAACCTCGATGTACGCGTACATCGTCCTCGCCCTGTTGACCGGCGCCCGCACAGAGGAACTGCGCGCGCTGACCTGGGATCACGTGTTCCTCAAGGGCAGGCCGAACGCCAATCCGCCACAGCCTCCGCACATCGCTGTGTGGCGGTCGGTTCGACGTGGTGGGGACACCAAGACACGGAAGTCCCGGCGCACGCTCGCTCTTCCTGCACGCTGCGTAGAGGTCCTGTGGGCCCAGTTCGAGGATCAGGGGTGGGAACGTCTCGCAGCTGGTGACGACTGGGAGGAGCATGGGCTGGTCTTCTCCTCGACCGTCGGCAAGCCGCTGGACGCGACCAACGTCCGTCGTGCCTTCCGGGCGGCGCTCAAGGGGGCCAAGGGGATCGACGCGGACGAGTGGACGCCTCGGGAGCTCCGGCACAGCTTCGTCTCGCTGCTCTCGGACAGCGGCGTCCCCCTGGAAGAGATCTCCCGCCTCGTCGGTCACTCCGGCACCGCTGTGACCGAGGAGGTGTACCGCAAGCAGATTCGCCCTGTGATCCAGACCGGCGCCGTGGTCATGGACGGCATCTTCAAGCGAGTCCCAGAGCGGTAGTCACGCAGATAGACACGCATGCACAAACAGGTGAGGCACCTACGGAAATCCGTAGGTGCCTCACCTGCTGTTTTGGCTGTCGGGGTGGCGGGATTTGAACCCACGACCTCTTCGTCCCGAACGAAGCGCGCTGCCAAGCTGCGCTACACCCCGATGTCGCTTACCGCAGGCCACTTTCGTGGTGTGTGCCGTGGCGACGTCGTTTACTTTAGCCCACTGGTGGCCGGAGACGAAATCCGGTTTTCGGGGCGTCGGCGGCGGCGTGGGCCCGGTCTGACGTGGTCCAGTGCGACGAGCAGGACGGCCAGGGCGTAGCAGGCGAGGCCAAGGACGGTGGCGTTGCCCAGGACCACGACGAAGCCGTGCTGGGACACGTCGAGGAAGGGGTACGGGTAGCGGGCCGGCGTGCTCGGCGGCAGGAGTACGCCCCGGGTCAGGGTGAAGGCCAGGTATGCGACGGGGAGGACCAGGAACGCGGCCGCGCTGTGGAGTCGCAGCGGCCCCGGACGGGTCAGCAGGAGCCAGTCCAGCGCGACCGCGACGGGGATCGCCGAGTGCAGGAGCTGGTTCGTGAGCGCGTGCCAGCCGGTGAGCGTCTCGATGTCACCCGTCATGGAGAAGGTGCTCGGGTTGTCGGCCAGGAGCAGGTGGTAGACCAGGGCCGTGCCCACCGCGTACAGCAGCGTGCAGGCGGTGACGGCCGGCGGCAGCGGGCGGCGCGCGCTCCAGGCCCGCCAGGCCGAGAAGGTGAACACCACGGCCACCAGGATGCTGCTCTGGATCGTGAAGTAGCTCAGGACGCGTGACGGGCTGCCCAGAACCAGGTCGAGCGCCACGCCCGCGGCTGCCGCGAGCGCGACGAGGAGGCGGTAGACGGCGACCAGGGGGCGACGGACGCGTGGGACCACCGCGTCCGCCGGCACGACGGAGACTGTGGCAGCGGCGGCGCTGGCCGCGATGCCGGGAATCCGGGGTATGTCCGGGATATCCGCAGGTATGGGGGCGGTCATGCCTTCACGCTAAGCGGATCGGACAAAAGCGGCGAGATGGATTGAACCGGTCGGGGGTGTCGGGGTCTCGGGGTCCCGCCGACGTGAGGGTCTCGCGCTCCGCCCTGCCCGAGCCGGTCGTGTCTCGGACCGAGGCGCGCCCACCCCCTTTCCCGCGTCCGAGCCCAGCCCGCCCCCCGCCCGGCCCCAGCCTTTCTCCGGCCCAACCCCTGCCCCGGACTCGGCCCCGCCGCTCCGCCCGCCTGATCCGCCCCGCCACCTCTCGGCTAGACGGGTTCCCGTCCCGTGAGCGTGAGCAGCGTCGCCTCCGGCGGGCACGCGAAGCGCACCGGTGTGTAGCGGCTCGTTCCGCAGCCCGCCGAGACGTGCATGAACGCCGTCCGCCCGGACTCCGCCTCCGTGTACGTCGACAGGCCCTTGACCCGGTCGGTGTCCAGGTCGCAGTTGGTGACGAGGGCGCCGTAGAAGGGGATGCAGACCTGGCCGCCGTGGGTGTGGCCGGCCAGGACGAGCGGGTAGCCGTCCGCGGTGAAGGCGTCGAGCGCGCGCAGGTACGGGGCGTGCACGATGCCCATCGAGAAGTCGGCCGAGTCGGACGGGCCGCCGGCCACGCGCGCGTACCGGTCACGCTTGACGTGCGGGTCGTCGAGCCCGGTCAGCTCGATCTCGAAGCCGTCGATCTTCAACGAACCCCGCACGTTCGTCAGGTTCAGCCAGCCCGCCGCGTCGAACCCGTCGCGCAGCGACTCCCACGGGTTGTGGACCACGTCGACGGCGGGCGCGTTGCCGTTCAGGCCGTGCCGGCCCTGCGCCTTCTCGTGCAGGTAGCGGAAGGGGTTGCGCAGGGTGGGCCCGAAGTAGTCGTTCGAGCCGAAGACGTACGCCCCGGGGAACTCCATCAGGGGGCCGAGGGCGTCCATGACCTCCGGTACGCCCTCCGGGTCGGAGAGGTTGTCCCCGGTGTTGATGACGAAGTCGGGGCGCAGCCCGGCCAGCGAGCGCAGCCAGCGCTGCTTCTTGCGCTGACCGCTGACCATGTGGATGTCGGAGACCTGGAGCACGCGCAGTGGCCGCATCCCGGGCGGCAGCACCGGGACGGTCACTCGTCGGAGACGGAAGGAGCGGGCTTCGAACCCCGCCGAATAGAGCAGACCGGCGGCACCAGCCGCCGCGATTCCCAGAGGTACTCCGTATCGCGCACGCATACGTCCATCGTGTCAGACCGCGGACACCCCGAACCCCACCGGAGCCGCGCGCCCGAAATCCATGGGCGGCCGTCGTGCCACACCTGCGACAATCACCCCATGACCACGCTCAAGTCGAAGCTGCAGGCTGACCTCAACGCCGCGATCAAGGGGCGCGACGAGCTCCGCTCCTCGACGCTCCGGCTGACCCTCGCCGCGATCCAGAAGGAGGAGGTCGCGGGCAAGGAGAAGCGCGAGCTCTCCGACGACGAGGTGCAGAAGGTGATCGCCAAGGAGGCCAAGAAGCGCCGCGAGGCGGCCGACGCGTTCGCGCAGGGCGGCCGTGCCGAGTCGGCCGAGCGCGAGAAGGCGGAGGGCGAGATCCTCGCCGACTACCTGCCGAAGCAGCTCTCCGACGACGAGCTCCGGCAGATCGTCGCGCAGGCGGTCGAGGAGGCGAGAGCGGCCGGCGCGGAGGGCCCCCGGGCCATGGGTCAGGTCATGAAGATCGTGAACCCGAAGGTGGCCGGGCAGGCCGAGGGCGGCCGTGTCGCCTCGGTCGTCAAGCAGTTGCTCGCGGGCTGAGCGGCGAGCGCTGAGCGCTGAGCGCCGAGCACCGCGAGCAGCACCCGCAGCCCCCGCTCCGGTCCCCGAAGAGGTAGCGGTAGAAGTAAAAGCAGAAGTAGCCGTCGTACGCCGATGGGGCGCCCTTCAGACGAAGGGCGCCCCATCGGCGTACGTGCGGAGGAGGCCTGCCGGACTCGGTCTGCCGGGGTCGGCCTGGCGTTCCGGTCTACGGGAAGTTGCCGCCGTTGCCGTTTCCGCCGCCGTTGTTCCCGTCGTTCCCGCCGATCGTCCACTCGTCCGGGATCGAGAAGGACGGCGTCGGGATCTCGGGCTGGCCGTTCCCGCCGTTGTTGCCGTTGCCTCCGTTGTTCCCGCCGCGGTTGTCCCCGTTGTTGCCGTCGTCGTTGTCGTCCTCGTCACCGCCGCCGTCACCCTTGCCGGTGTCGGGCCTGGGGATGTGGACGAGGTTGAACGGGGGCGCGGGCTTGCCTTCCAGCGCGCCGCTCATCATGTCGCGCCAGATCGGTCCGGGGACCTTGCCGCCGAAGACCTTGTCGTGCGGGACACCGCCGATGGTGATGTTGACCATCCGCCGCTTGTGGGCCGGGTCGCCGACCCAGACCGCGCCCGCCATGTTCGGCGTGTAGCCGACGAACCAGGCCGCGTAACGCTCGTCCGTCGTACCGGTCTTGCCCGCGCTCGCCCGGCTGCCGAGGCCCGCCTCCGTACCCGTACCGTCCTCGACGACACCCTTGAGCAGGGTGTTGATCGTGTCGGCGGTCGTCTCGGACATGGCGCGCTTGCAGCTCGTCTTCGGCACGGACAGCGACTTCTTCTGGCCGCCGACGGTCTGGCTGATCGACTCGATGGCGACCGGCGAGCAGTACGTGCCCCGCGTGGCGAAGGTCGCGTAGGCGTTGGCCATCGTCAGCGGGGACATCTCCTGCGTGCCCAGGGCGATGGACGGGGCCTGGTTCATCTTCCTGCCGTCGGCGCGCTCGACGCCCATCTTGCCCGCCATCTCGGTCACGGGGCAGATGCCGATGTCGCTGATCAGCTGGATGTAGTAGGTGTTGACCGACTTCGCGGTCGCGTCCCGCATGTCGTACGGGCCGACCTCGCTCTCGTTCTCGTTGGCGACCGGGACACCCTTCTCGTTCCAGCTGGCGCCGTTGCACGCCGAGACCGGGCTCGGGTAGTCCATCTCGTACGGCGACGAGTACACCTGCGTCGCGGGCTTGCCGCCCTCCAGGGCGGCGGCGGCCACGATCGGCTTGAACGTCGAACCGGGCTGGTAGCCCGCGCCGCCGCCCATGCTGCCGTCGACCGACAGGTTGAGCTGCGTCTCGTTCTTGCCGAAGCCGTACGGGCGCGACTGGCCCATCGCGAGGATCTTGCCGGTGCCGGGCTCGACGATGGTCGCGGCGGTCGCCACGGCGTCGCTCTTGTAGACGTGGTCCTTGACCGACTGCTGCACCGACTTCTGCGACTGCGGGTCGAGCGTCGTGCGGATCGTGAGACCGCCCTGGTTCCAGACCTTGGCCCGGGCCTTCTGGGTCTTGCCGAAGACCGGGTCGTTCAGGAAGACCTCGCGGACGTAGTCGCAGAAGAAGCCGGCGCCCTTGACCGCCGTGATGCAGCCGTTCTTCGGCTTGCTGACCTTCAGGCCGAGCGGCTCCTTCTTGGCCTTGTCGGCCTCCGCCTGCGAGATGTCGTGCACGTCGGCCATGCGCTGCAGCACGATGCTGCGCCGCTTCTTGGCCTCGGCCTCGTCGTTGACCGGGTCGTACCGGCTCGGTGACTGGACGATGCCGGCGAGGAGCGCGGCCTGCCCCAGCTCGAGGTCCTTGGCGGACTTGGAGAAGTAGCGCTGGGCCGCGGCCTCGACGCCGTAGGCCTGCTGGCCGAAGAACGTGATGTTCAGGTAGTTCTCGAGGATCTTCTTCTTGCCGAGCTCCTCCTCGACCTGGATCGCGAACTTCAGCTCGCGGACCTTACGGCCGAGGGTCTGCTGGGTGGCCTGGGCGACCTTCGTCGCGTCGTTGCCCGCCTCCTCCACGAAGACGTTCTTCACGTACTGCTGCGTGAGCGTCGAGGCGCCCTCCGAGACGCCGCCGCTCTGCGCGTTCTTGTTGAGGGCCCGCAGGACGCCCTTGAGGTCGACCGCGCCGTGTTCGTAGAACCGCGCGTCCTCGATCGCGACGATCGCCTTCTGCATGTACGGCGAGATGTCCTTGAGGTCGACCACCGTGCGGTCACGTGAGTAGACCGTGGCGATCTGGCCGCCCTGGTTGTCCAGGATCGTGGTGCGCTGGCTCAGTGGCGGCCGCTTCAGGTTGGCGGGGATCTCGTCGAACCCCTCGACCGAACCCTTGGCCGCGAGACCGAGCGCGCCGAACGCCGGAACGGCGATTCCGGCCATGACGGCACCCGCGAGCACGCTGACACCGAGGAACTTGGCGGCCTGCTGCGTAGGGGACAGACCACCACCCGAGCGCTTCTTTGGCATGAGGGCAGCCTACGTTCTCATTCGCCGGACACGCGTATAGGCCTTGGCCTAAGCTGCTCTCAACTGTCACAGCAGTAGGGCTGCGTATCAATACGTCCGGCGACCCCGAATCGTTCCGGTCGGCACTCAGCTTTTTCGTTGAGGACGTGCCCGAATCCGCCTCATGTGTCAGCTGTCGTCCGTTGTGACGCAAGTCAACTGTCCCGGTTTGCCGGGAAGGTCACGCATGTCGTCGGGTCACTCCGTTGGGTGATCTGTCGCGTACCCATAGTCCATTCGGGCCATTCAAGATTGGGCCCGAAGGGGCTGGTTGACTGTGCCCGCCTTCCGTAACGTCCTCAACTGGCGGCGGTGAATATGCCGCTGCCGCCGTGGGGGAGCCTCGATTCGGGAGAGGACGGCGCCGGTATGGGCTGGGTAACCGACTGGAGTGCGCAGGCGGCCTGCCGCACTACCGATCCGGATGAACTGTTCGTTCAAGGAGCAGCGCAGAACCGGGCCAAGGCGGTGTGCACCGGCTGCCCGGTGCGCACGGAGTGCCTGGCCGACGCGCTGGACAACCGCGTCGAGTTCGGAGTGTGGGGAGGAATGACGGAGCGGGAGCGCCGCGCACTGCTGCGCAGGCGACCGACCGTCACCTCTTGGCGCAGGCTGCTTGAAACAGCGCGTATCGAATACGAGCGAGGTGCGGGAATCCTGCCCCTCGACGAGGAAGAGGTGTACGAGCACTACGCGGCGGTCGGCTGACCGGACCGCCGCGCGCACCGGGCCCACAGCGGGTCCGTACGCGCCAGGGGTGCGAGTGGCGTCCTCGGCACTACGCGGGACGTCCACGCGACCCTCGTACGGCGACGTACGTCACCGACGTACGCGCCAGGGGCCTTCGGTGGCCCCCCGAGAGGCTCAGGAAGCTCCGGCCGGCGAGGTACCGGCCGCGAGCCGGTCCCCGATGTCCCGCAGCCCAGCGAGGTCGTGCACGTCGCCGGGCAGCGCGGCCACCTCGGCCACCGCCACCTCCGGGTGGAGTGCGGCGAAGCGGTCACGCGTGCGCTGCTCGCGGGAGAGCAGCTGCATGCGCTCGGCGTGCAGCCTCAGCAGACCTGCTGTGAGTTGTTCGACGGTGCGGTCCTCCGGTCCTGCTCCGTCGGCGGTGTTCCGGTCCGCGGCGGGGGAGCCTGCGTCGGATTCGGGAGCCTCGGGATCAGTGGTCCGGGTAGCGGATGCTTCTGAACTGCCGTACGTGTCGGGAGAGTTACGAAGTCCAGCTTTCCCGTCCACCTGATCCACAATGCGGGCCTCGTCAAGATTTTCCGCGGCGGCGAGCGCCCGCTCGGCGGACAGCCGGGTGGCGCCGCTGCCGTGCACCCGGTTCAGCACGAGACCGGCGAGCGGCATGTCCTCGGCGGCCAGCCGCTCCACGAAGTACGCCGCCTCGCGCAGCGCGTCCCGCTCCGGGGCCGCGACGACGAGAAAGGCGGTACCGGGCGCCTGGAGCAGCTTGTACGTGGCGTCCGCGCGGGTGCGGAAGCCGCCGAAGGTGGTGTCCATGGCGGCCACGAACGTCTGGACGTCCTTGAGGAGCTGGCCGCCCAGCAGCTTGCCGAGGGTGCCGGTCATCATCGACATCCCGACGTTCAGGAACTTCATCCCCGCGCGGCCGCCCAGCTTCGCCGGTGCCGTCAGCAGCCGGATCAGCTTGCCGTCGAGGAACGAACCGAGCCTCTTCGGCGCGTCCAGGAAGTCGAGCGCCGACCGCGAGGGCGGGGTGTCGACGATGATGAGGTCCCACTCCTCGCGGGCCCGCAGCTGCCCCAGCTTCTCCATCGCCATGTACTCCTGCGTGCCCGCGAAGCCGGCCGAGAGCGACTGGTAGAAGGGGTTGGCCAGGATCGTGGCCGCCCGCTCGCGGTCCGCGTGCGCCTCGACGATCTCGTCGAAGGTGCGCTTCATGTCGAGCATCATCGCGTGCAGTTCGCCGCTCGCGGAGTCGTCGATGCCCTTCACCCGGCGCGGGGTGTTGTCGAGCGCGTCGATGCCCATCGACTGGGCGAGCCTGCGCGCCGGGTCGATGGTGAGGACGACCACCTTGCGGCCGCGTTCGGCGGCCCGCAGCCCGAGAGCCGCCGCGGTGGTGGTCTTGCCGACGCCGCCCGAACCGCAGCAGACCACGATGCGCGTCCCGGGATCGTCGATCAACGGGTCGACGCCCAGGACGGCGGCGGAGTCGATGGCGTGGGCCGGATCGGACACGTCGGCCGGGTCGGACGGATGTGCCGGATCGTTTGCGCGGGCCGGGTCCTGACTCATGAGATCCCTTGCTGACGCAGTTCCTTGGCGAGTTGGTACAGGCCCGCGAGGTCCATTCCCTCGGCGAGCAGCGGGAGTTCGTGCAGCGGCAGGCCGAGGTCCTGGAGCACGGCCCGCTGGTCGCGCTCCAGCGCGTACCGCTCGGCGTACTCCCGCGCCTGGTCCAGCAGCGGGTCCACCAGCCGCTCGGCGACCCCGCCGCGGCGCGCGCCGCCGAGTCCGGCGGCCGACAGCGACTTGGCGATGGCCGTACGGGGCGCCTCGCGCGTGAGGTCCAGGTCGGCCTCGTCGAGGATCGCGGGCCGCACCATGTTCACGATGACCCGCCCCACCGGGAGCCGCGCGGCACGCAGTTCGGCGATGCCGTCGGCGGTCTCCTGGACGGGCATCTCCTCCAGGAGCGTCACCAGGTGCACAGCGGTCTCGGGCGACTTGAGCACGCGCATGACGGCCTGCGCCTGATTGTGTATCGGGCCGATCCTGGCGAGCCCGGCCACCTCGTCGTTCACGTTCAGGAAGCGGGTGATCCGTCCGGTCGGCGGGGCGTCCATCACGACGTAGTCGTACGCGAACCGCCCGCGCTTGTCCTTGCGGCGTACGGCCTCACAGGCCTTGCCCGTGAGGAGCACGTCCCTGAGACCGGGCGCGATGGTGGTCGCGAAGTCGATGGCCCCCAGCTTCTTCAGGGCACGTCCGGCGCCGCCGAGTTTGTAGAACATCTGGAGGTAGTCCAGAAGGGCCAGTTCGGGGTCGATGGCGAGCGCGTACACCTCCCCGCCACCGGGAGCGACCGCGATCTTCCGCTCCTCGTAGGGCAGCGCCTGCGTCTCGAAGAGCTGCGCGATGCCCTGTCTGCCCTCGACCTCGACCAGAAGGGCGCGCTTGCCCTCGGTCGCGAGGGCGAGCGCGAGTGCTGCGGCGACCGTGGTCTTTCCGGTACCGCCCTTGCCGCTGACGACCTGAAGCCTGCTCACGTCTTCGAGCCTAATTCCTCACTGAGTGCCGCGGTGGCCGTGGGTGGGGTCACGGAGGCCTTCGAGCCACGAAACCCGACGGCCCCGCCTCGCATACGGGTGCCCAGCAAGCGCCCCTCCCAGTCATCGGCCGCTGCGCCGGACAGCGGGCCGCGCGGACGCCCCGCGGGCTCCGCCGCCGTCCGGGAGCGGCCACGGACGCACGGGGACCCCGTGCGCGGGCTGAGCGGAGGCCGTGGCGCGCCAGCGGATACAGTCGCCCTCATGACCAAGTGGGAATACTCGACTGTGCCGCTGCTCGTCCATGCCACGAAGCAGATCCTCGACACCTGGGGCGAGGACGGCTGGGAACTCGTCCAGGTCGTGCCCGGGCCGAACCCCGAGCAGCTCGTCGCCTACCTGAAGCGGGAGAGGGCGGCGTGAGCGCTGTCGAGGCGAAACTGGCCGAACTCGGACTGACCCTGCCGGGCGTCGTCCCGCCGCTGGCCGCGTACCAGCCCGCGGTGCAGTCGGGCGTGTACGTCTACACGGCCGGCCAGCTCCCGATGGTGGACGGCAAGCTTCCCGTCACCGGCAAGGTGGGCGCGGAGGTCACGCCGGAGGAGGCCAGGGAACTGGCCCGCATCTGCGCGCTGAACGCCCTCGCGGCGGTCAAGTCGGTCGCGGGCGACCTCGACCGCATCGCCCGCGTGGTGAAGGTCGTCGGCTTCGTCGCCTCGGCCTCCGACTTCACCGGCCAGCCCGCCGTCCTGAACGGCGCGAGCGAACTGCTGGGCGAGGTCCTCGGCGACAAGGGCGTGCACGCGCGCAGCGCGGTCGGCGTGGCGGTGCTGCCGCTCGACGCGCCCGTGGAGGTCGAGATCCAGGTGGAGCTCACGCAGGCGTAGGCACGCTTCCGCCTGCCGGTACGGGGAGCCGCCGCGCTGGTGCGGCTCTCCGGGGGGACCGGTTGTTGCCCCTCGAACATCAGCTCACTCCGGGATAGCCTCCGCCCATGGCGAACGGTCAGTGGTACCCCCCGGAGTGGCCCGAGAGGATCCGCGCACTCGCGGAGGGCACGCTCACACCGGTCACTCCCCGGCGGGCGGCCACCGTCATGCTCCTCAAGGACACCGATACCGCCCCCGTCGTGCACATGCTGCGCAGACGCGCCTCCATGGCCTTCGCCGGGGGCGCGTACGCGTATCCCGGCGGCGGCGTCGACCCCAGGGACGACGACCTCCACGTCCGCTGGGCGGGCCCCACGCGCGCGTGGTGGGCGTCCCGGCTGGGCGTCGACGAGACCTCCGCCCAGGCGATCGTCTGCGCGGCGGTCCGTGAGACGTACGAGGAGGCGGGCGTCCTGCTCGCCGGCCCGGCGCCCGACACGGTGGTCGGCGACACCACAGGGGACGACTGGGAGGCCGACCGTGCGGCCCTGGTCGCCCGTGACCTCTCCTTCGCGGAGTTCCTCGACCGACGGGGCCTCGTCCTGCGCTCCGACCTCCTCGGTGCCTGGACGCGCTGGATCACCCCGGAGTTCGAACCCCGCCGCTACGACACCTGGTTCTTCGTGGCCGCCCTCCCGCAGGGCCAGCGCACCCGCAACGCCTCCACGGAGGCCGACCGCACGGTCTGGATCCGCCCGGCGGACGCGATGGACGGCTACGACAAGGGCGACCTCCTGATGATGCCGCCCACCGTTGCGACCCTGCGCCAGCTCGGCGCGTACGCGAGCGCCGCCGAGGCTCTCGCGGCGGCACCCGGGCGGGACATGACACCCGTCCTGGCCCAGGCCCGGCTGGAGGACGGCGAGCTGGTCCTCAGCTGGCCGGGCCACGACGAGTTCACCAAGCACATCCCGACCGGTGGAGCCCCCGCATGACCGACGCCGCAGCACTCCCCGGCCAGCCACGCGGCGGGGTGCTCTCCGGCCCCGCCACCCCGCGTGCCGTCAACGTCCTCGCCCCGAACGCGTCGGCGATGACCCTGGACGGCACGAACACCTGGATCGTGGCCGAGCCCGACTCCGAACTCGCGGTGGTGATCGACCCGGGGCCCCTGGACGACGTGCACCTGCGCAACGTCGTCGACACCGCCGCGAAGGCGGGCAGGCGGGTGGCCCTGACCCTGCTGACGCACGGGCATCCGGACCACGCCGAGGGCGCCGCCCGGTTCGCGGAACTGACGGGCACGAAGGTGCGGGCCCTCGACCCGGCGCTGCGGCTCGGTGACGAGGGCCTGGCCGCCGGGAACGTGATCACCACGGGCGGCCTCGAACTGCGTGTCGTACCGACGCCGGGCCACACCGCCGACTCGCTCTGCTTCCATCTCCCCGCCGACCGGGCCGTCCTGACCGGCGACACGATCCTGGGCCGGGGCACCACCGTCGTCGCCCACCCCGACGGACGGCTGGGCGACTACCTGGACTCGCTGCGGCGGCTCAGGTCCCTCGCGGTCGACGACGGCGTGCACACGGTCCTGCCGGGCCACGGGCCCGTCCTGGAGGACGCCCAGGGAGTCGTCGAGTTCTACCTCGCCCACCGTGCCCACCGCCTCGCCCAGGTCGAGACGGCCGTCGAGGACGGCTACACGGATCCGTCCCAGGTCGTCGCGCACGTCTACGCGGACGTCGACCGCTCGTTGTGGCCGGCGGCGGAACTGTCCGTACGGGCGCAGCTGGACTACCTCCGGGAACACGGGCTCATCGGCGAGGTGTGAGAAGCCGGAGGACGCCTCTTGCGGGAACTCGCAGGAGACCTCTACGAGAACTGGTGGGGAACGCCCTCCCTAGGGGCGCGGTTTCTTGACGCCGTGCACGCGCGCGTACTCCTCGGCCAGCCACGGCCCCAGATCGTCGACGTACGACCGCAGGACGGCGGGGTCGCCTTTCGGCTCGTACCCGAGGACGGCCGCCGCCCGCAGGTGCGCGGCCCGCTCCGGGTAGTACGTGCCGAACGCCTCGGCCATCTCCGTCAGATCGCTCGTCCAGCCGTTCCAGCGGGGCATGACGAGGGTGAAGCCCGTCCGGACGAGACGGCGCGACATGAAGCGCACCAGGGGCCTCAGATCCGCCTCCGAGCCGCCCGCCCCGGCGATCCGCTCGCGCCAGCGCGGCAGGAGCAGCGCAAGGTCGCCGTTCGTCTCGCGGGCGAGGAGGGCATCGGGCCGGTAGCGCGGCAGTTCCTCGGCGAGGTCCTCGCCCAGCAGCGGCGTACAGAGGCAGGCGACGAACCAGCCGAGGTCGTGCCTCTCCAGGTCGCTCAGCACCTGCGACCGGCTGACCAGCAGCGTCCCCGCCCCGTCGATCTGCGCGAACTCCTTGTCGAGCGCCTCGTCGACCGAGCGGGCCTCCGAGCGGTCCGCGTCCGTGGGCTCCTCCCGCAGGGCGAGCAGCAGATCGAGGTCGGAGCGGCCCACGCGCGCGGTGCCGCGCGGAATCGACCCGTACAGGTACGCGCTGTGCAGCCGCGCCCCGAAGACGTCCAGCACGCGGTCGCGGGCCGCGGCCACGACGGGCCGGAACGCCGGCGGGATCCGCGCCGAGGACCCCTCGCGTTCGATGTACCCCAGGGTGTCGAGCCCTCTGTTCGGCATGGGACCACTGTGCCCGGGCGGGGCCGCGGGGTCATGTCATTTCCGGCGGTACGGGACGACGACGAAGGGCCCCACCGTGCGGCAGGGCCCTTCAGTAAGAAGTCGTGAGGTACGGCTAGCGCGAGCGCTTCGCGAGGCGCTCCACGTCCAGCAGGATCACCGCGCGGGCCTCCAGGCGGAGCCAGCCGCGGCCCGCGAAGTCGGCGAGCGCCTTGTTGACCGTCTCCCGGGAGGCGCCGACCAGCTGGGCCAGCTCTTCCTGGGTCAGGTCGTGCACGACGTGGATGCCCTCCTCGGACTGCACGCCGAAGCGGCGCGAGAGGTCCAGGAGCGCGCGGGCCACCCGGCCCGGCACATCGGAGAAGACCAGGTCGGACATCTGGTCGTTGGTCTTGCGCAGTCGCCGGGCGACGGCACGCAGCAGGGCGGCGGCCACCTCGGGCCGCACGTTCAGCCAGGGCTGGAGGTCGCCGTGGCCGAGGCCGAGCAGCTTCACCTCGGTCAGTGCGCTGGCGGTCGCCGTGCGCGGGCCCGGGTCGAACAGCGACAGCTCGCCGATGAGCTCGCCGGGGCCGAGGACCGCCAGCATGTTCTCGCGGCCGTCGGGGGATGTGCGGTGGAGCTTCACCTTGCCCTCGGTGACCACATACAGCCGGTCACCCGGGTCACCCTCATGGAAGAGGGCGTCACCACGTGCGAGGGTCACCTCACTCATGGAGGCGCGGAGCTCCGCGGCCTGCTCGTCATCGAGCGCCGCGAAGAGCGGGGCGCGCCGCAGAACGTCGTCCACGAGTTCTCTCCTTGTCGACCTGCTCAGGGGATCTTGCTCCCCGGTGTACCAGGGGACCGTGTTCCCCATCTTGCCGGACGGTCCAAACAGTGTGATCAGTCACAAGTCTGCCGCACGGGCGTGTCCGGCAGTGCGGCAGGGGGCCAATTGGGGGCCGATCTTCTGGGGCCGGGGCCAATGTCGGCGGTGGGCTTTAGGCTGGCCGGGTGTCCAAATCGCCGGTGAGAGCACAGGCCAAGGGGGCTGGACGGGTGGTTGTACGTCGCAATTCCGCTGTGGGCGAACAGGGCTCCGACGGAACGAAGAAAACGACAAAAGCGGCAGCGGCGAAGCCGGCGAGGAGCGCGGCGGGGGCCGCGGGGAAGGCGGTCGGGGCCGCGGCCTCGGAGATGGCCGCGGCCGCGAGGAAGGCTGCCGTCGCCAAGAAGGCCGCCGCCGCGAAGAGGACCGCCAAGGGCAGCGCCGGGAGCGGCACCGGGACGAGCGCACCGTCCAAGGCGGCCGCCAAGAAGACTGCGGCATCCGGGACGGCCGCGAGGAAGGCTGCGGCGTCGAAGGCCGCCGCCAAGAAGGTCCCGGCGTCCAGGACGCCCGCCAAGAAGGCCGTGCCGGCCGAGGGGCTCACGCCCGCCGAGAAGGTCGCGGTGCCCCAGGCGGCCGTGACGAGGAGCGCGGCTGCGAAGGCGCCCGCCGCGAAGGCCACATCCGCCAAGAAGGCCGTGCCCGCCAAGAAGCTCACGCCGGCCAAGAAGTCGGCGCCCGCCGAGAAGTCCGCCTCCGTGAAGAAAGCCGTGCCTGCCGAAGTGAGCCCCGCCCGAGTCGCCCCCGCCAAGCCTCCCCGCGGTGAGTCGCACACGGCTCTCGTCCGGCGGGCCCGGCGTATCGACCGTGAACTCGCCGAGGTGTACCCGTACGCCCACCCGGAGCTGGACTTCGAGAACCCGTTCCAGTTGGTGATCGCCACCGTCCTGTCGGCGCAGACGACCGACCTGAGGGTGAACCAGACGACGCCGGCGCTCTTCGCGAAGTACCCCACGCCCGAGGACCTGGCGGCGGCCGACCCGGAGGAGGTCGAGGAGATCCTCCGGCCGACCGGGTTCTTCCGGGCCAAGACCAAGTCGGTGATAGGCCTCTCCAGAGCCCTGCGGGACGACTTCGGGGGCGAGGTCCCGGGCCGGCTCGAAGACCTGGTCAAGCTGCCCGGTGTCGGCCGCAAGACCGCCTTCGTGGTCCTCGGGAACGCCTTCGGCCGCCCCGGCATCACCGTGGACACCCACTTCCAGCGGCTCGTACGGCGCTGGCAGTGGACCGACGCGAAGGAGCCGGACAAGATCGAGGCGGCCGTCGGCGAGCTCTTCCCGAAGACCGGGTGGACGATGCTGTCGCACCACGTGATCTTCCACGGCCGCCGTATCTGCCACGCCCGCAAACCCGCCTGCGGCGCCTGCCCGATCGCTCCGCTCTGCCCGGCGTACGGGGAGGGCGAGACGGACCCGGACAAGGCGAAGAAGCTCCTGAAGTACGAGAAGGGCGGCTTCCCGGGCCAGCGCCTCAACCCTCCGCAGGCGTACCTGGACGCGGGCGGCATCCCCGCACCGCCGCTCGGTGCGCCCGGGGCCGGTTCACCCGTGTCGGGTTCACCCGCGCGGGGCACCGGATGACGGAACGATCTGCGGACCCGCGGGCGTTGAGATCAGCAGAACGGGGGTGGCGATGACGCGCGCGAGCCACACGCACGACATGCAGGACGGCGATCTGGCCCTGACCAAGGCCGGGCTGCCCGGGTGGCTGGACCCGGTGGTGCGCGCCGTCGAGACGGTCCAGCCGCGCCAGCTGAGCCGCTTCCTGCCCCCGGAGGACGGGGCGGGACGCCAGTCGGCCGTACTGATCCTGTTCGGCGAGGGCGACCGCGGCCCCGAGCTGCTGCTCATGGAGCGCGCCAGCTCCCTCAGGTCGCACGCCGGGCAGCCGTCCTTCCCGGGCGGCGCCCTCGACCCCGAGGACGGCGACCCGAAGACCGACGGGCCGCTGCGGGCCGCTCTCCGCGAGGCCGAGGAGGAGACCGGGCTCGACCCCCGGGGCGTCCAGCTCTTCGGCGTGCTCCCGACGCTCTACATCCCGGTGAGCGGCTTCGTGGTCGCCCCGGTCCTCGGCTGGTGGCGCGAGCCGACACCGGTCGGCGTGGTCGATCCGAACGAGACCGCGAGGGTCTTCACCGTGCCCGTGGCGGATCTCACGGACCCGGCCAACCGCGCGACGGCGGTCCACCCCAGCGGCCACCGAGGTCCGGCATTCCTGGTCGAATCAGCCCTGGTCTGGGGCTTCACGGCCGGAATCATCGACCGCCTGCTGCACTACGCGAACTGGGAGCGACCGTGGGACCGCGACAAGCAGGTCCCGCTCGACTGGCGCGCATGACAGGGTGGCACCTGTGCTGTGTCCTCCCGGGAGGCTCTTCGCCCCCCTGCGGCCGGCCCTCCGGCCAGGACGCGGCAACCGCAAAGTGATGAGGCGAGGCTCGAAGCAGTGAACGTGCTGGACATCCTGTTGCTGGTCGCCGCCGTGTGGTTCGCGATCGTGGGCTATCGCCAGGGTTTCGTCGTCGGCATCCTGTCGGTGATCGGTTTCCTGGGTGGTGGCCTCGTCGCCGTCTACCTCCTGCCCGTCGTCTGGGGAGCGGTGACGGACGACGCGCAGGTGGGCACGACCGCCGCCGTCGTCGCCGTGGTCGTGGTGATCGTCTGTGCCTCGATCGGCCAGGCCCTCACCACCCACCTCGGCAACAAACTGCGGCGGTACATCACCTGGTCCCCGGCCCGCGCCCTGGACGCCACGGGCGGCGCCCTCGTCAACGTCGTGGCGATGCTCCTCGTCGCCTGGCTGATCTGCTCGGCCCTGGCCGGCACGACGCTGCCGACCCTCGGCAAGGAGGTCCGCGGCTCCAAGGTGATGCTCAGCGTGGACAGGGCCCTGCCCGCCCAGGCCGACACCTGGTTCGCGGACTTCTCCTCGGTCCTCGCCCAGAACGGCTTCCCGCAGGTCTTCAGCCCCTTCTCGGACGAGCAGATCGACCCGGTGGACCCGCCCGACCCGGCCCTCGCGACGAGTCCGGTGGCCGCCCGCGCCCAGCGCTCCATCGTCAAGGTCACCGGCACCGCCCAGAGTTGCGGCAAGGTGCTCGAAGGCACCGGTTTCGTCTTCGACAAGCGCCGCGTGATGACCAACGCCCATGTGGTGGGCGGCGTGGACGAGCCGTACGTCCAGATAGGCGGAGAGGGCAAGCGGTACGCGTCCAAGGTCGTGCTCTACGACTGGGAGCGCGACATCGCCGTGCTGGACGTGCCCGATCTGGACGCGCCCGTCCTGCAGTTCGCCACCCGGGAGGCGTCGAGGGGGGACGGCGCGATCGTCGCGGGCTTCCCGGAGAACGGCTCGTACACGATCAACGCGGCGCGGGTCCGCGGCCCCATCACCGCGAACGGCCCGGACATCTACCACCGGGGCACCGTGGAGCGGAAGGTGTACTCGCTGTTCGCGACCGTGCGCCAGGGCAACTCGGGCGGCCCGCTGCTCACGCCGGACGGCAAGGTGTACGGCGTGGTGTTCGCGAAGTCCCTCGACGACGACGACACGGGGTACGCGCTCACCGTGGACGAGGTCCGGGAGGACATCGCCAAGGGCCGCACCGCCAACCAGCAGGTGGACAGCGACAGTTGCGCGCTCTAGCCGTCCGCCGGGCACCGGCGGACGGGACCGGCCCGGCGCCGGTCACGAGGCGAACGCGGGTGAGGTCCTGAGCGGCTCAGTCGCGGGGATGGCGCAGGCGGGCCGAGACCCAGCGGGCCCGGCGCCTCAGAATGCGCGGGATTCCCAGCCGGGGATCCGTGCCCTGCAACTGCGGGGCGCCCCTCCGGTGGGAGCTCAGCCCGCCGGCCGAGCGGCGGTTGCGTGCTGCGTCACTGTAGTCGTGCGTCCAGCCCATACCCCGACCTCTGCCCCAGCCCCAAGGTCCATAACCGCCCCCACGCCCCCCAATTGGCCTATGCGCGAGGCAAGTGGCGTTCGTAGGACAGGCGTTCCTGAGGCCCGTGGGACGCACGGTACGAAGGGCGGCCGCGGGTGCCCCCGGACCTGCGGTGCAGCGGCACCGGGCCCGCGGTGCGGCGGCTTCAGCGGTCCGGCTCGGGGTCCTTCAGCCAGTTCACCAGTTCGGTGGAGAAAGCCACCGGGTCCTCCTCGTGCGGAAAGTGCCCGAGCCCGTCGAACAGCCGCCAGCGGTACGGCGCTTCGACGTACTCCCCGGACCCGGCCGCGCTCCGCGTGCGCATGACCGGGTCGAGCGATCCGTGCAGATGCAGCGTCGGCACCCGCACCGGCCGCTTCATGCGCCGGTTGAACTGGATGCCGTCGGGGCGGGCCATCGAGCGGACCATCCACCGGTACGGCTCGACCGAGCAGTGCGCGGTCGAGGGGATGAGCATGGCCCGCCGGTACGTCTCCACGGCGTCGTCCTCCGGCAGCCGCGGCCCCGACCAGTCCCGGACGAGCCGGCCGACCAGGGCGCCCTCGTCGGCGACGAGTTGACGCTCCGGGACCCAGGGCCGCTGGAAGCCCCAGACGTACGAACCCGCCGCGGTCTGCTTCATGTCCGAGAGCATCGCCGAGCGCCAGCGCCGGGGATGCGGCATCGAGGAGACCACGAGCCGGCGCACCAGCTTGGGGCGCATCACGGCCGCCGTCCACGCCAGGTAGCCGCCGAGGTCGTGGCCGACGAGCGCCGCGTCGGGCTCGCCGAGGGACCGTACGACCCCGGTGACGTCCAGCGCGAGGTTCGCGGGGTCGTAGCCGCGTGGTGTGCGGTCGCTGCCGCCGACGCCCCGCAGGTCCATCGCGACCGCGCGGAAGCCCGCGTCGGCGAGCGCCACCATCTGATGCCGCCAGGCCCACCAGAACTGCGGGAAGCCGTGCAGCAGCAGGACCAGGGGCCCGTCGCCCATCTCGGCGATGTGGAAGCGCGCGCCGTTCGCGGCGACGTCCCGGTGGGTCACCTGCCCGCCGGGGACGTCCAGCCGTACGACCGAGGTGGGTTGCGCCGAGGGTGATTGCCCCGCAGGGAGGGAGGAGCCCGTCATGAGGACGAGCGTGCCACAGCCTCGACTCCGTCACCGACCCGGTCCGCCGCGGTCACCTGACGGGGGTGCGGCTTGACGTTCTGCAGTACGGCTGCCGATTCCTTGACCGAGGCCGCGGTCTTCTGCGGGCCCTTCCCCTTCTTGGCCTTCTTCGCGAAGACCACGCCGATCAGCACGAGCACCCCGGCGACCAGGACGTTCGCCGCGAACGACAGCAGGAAGCAGACGGCCAGGTTCCAGTCGCTCCAGGTGCGGATGGCGTACGCCAGGGCGAAGCTCAGCATCGGCAGGGAGAAGATCAGTACCGCGCCGGCCGCCGAGAAGGCGCCACCGCCGACCGCCCCGCGCTTGACGTCCCGCTTGAGCTGCGCTTTCGCCAGCGCGATCTCGTCGTGCACCAGTGCGGACATCTCGGTTGTCGCCGAGGCGACCAGCTGGCCGATGCTGCGTTCGGCGCCGACCGGGCTGCCGTCGGGTGCGCTCATCGCGTTCTCCCTGTTGTCTTGTCGCCGTTGTCTTGTCGTCGTCGCTTCGGCGCCGTGGGCGTCATGCGTACGTGTCGGACCGTACGTGCCGGGCCGGGTCTTGCGCCCGTACGTATCGGACCGTGCGTGTCAGATCATGCCGGACCGTCGTGCTCCCCGCCTGCCCCGCCCGTCACTTCGGCAAGCCTTCGGTGCTCGGCGGCTTTTCGTTCGTAGATCTCGGCCATGCGCAGGTGGTAGGCCGGGTCGTCCTGTTCGTAGATGTCGGGGACGCCGGAGAGGTCCTCGTCGCGCTCCTCGTCCTCCCACAGCCTGCGGTACTTGGCGTTGCGCATCTTCAGCAGGACCCCCGACAGAACGGCCGCGATCAGGGAGCCCGTCAGGACGGCGGCCTTGACCTCGTCGGTGAGCGCGGCGTCGTCCGCGAAGGCGAGTTCGCCGATGAGCAGCGACACCGTGAAGCCGATGCCCGCGAGTGAGGCCACCGCGAAGACGTCCGGCCAGGCGAGGTCGTCGGAGAGCGACGCCCTGGTGAAGCGGGCCGTCAGCCACGTACCGCCGAAGATCCCTACCGTCTTGCCGACGACGAGACCGAGGACGACGCCGAGGGTCTCCGGATGGGTGAACACGTCGCCGAGCGCGCCGCCCGACACCGCGACCCCGGCGCTGAACAGCGCGAACAGGGGTACGGCGAGGCCGGCCGACAGGGGACGTACGAGGTGTTCGATGTGCTCGCCGGGCGAGTGCTCCTCGCCCTCGTCCTTGCGGGTGGTGCAGCGCAGCATCAGGCCCATCGCGACGCCGGCGACGGTGGCGTGGACGCCGCTGTTGTACATCAGACCCCAGATGACCAGGGCGAGCGGCACGTACACGTACCAGCCGCGTACCTCCTTGCGCAGCAGCAGCCAGAAGACGGCGAGGCCGACGGCGGCGCCGCCCAGCGCCGGGAAGTTCAGGTCGTCGGTGAAGAAGACGGCGATGATCAGGATCGCGAAGAGGTCGTCGACGACGGCGAGCGTGAGCAGGAAGGCGCGCAGGGCGCTCGGCAGCGACGTGCCGAGGACGGCGAGGACGGCCAGCGCGAAGGCGATGTCGGTCGCGGTGGGTACGGCCCAGCCGGCGAGCGAGCCGCCGCCGGTGACGTTGACCAGGGTGTAGACGAGCGCCGGCACGGCCATCCCGCAGAGGGCGGCGACGACCGGGAGCGCGGCGGCCCGCGGGTCCTTGAGGTCACCGGCGACCAGTTCGCGCTTGAGCTCGACGCCGGCGACGAAGAAGAAGACCGCGAGGAGCCCGTCGGCCGCCCAGTGCTCGACGGAGAGGTTCAGGCCGAGTGCGGCAGGACCGACATGGAGGTCGCGGACGGACTCGTAACTCTCCCGGACGGGGGAGTTCGCCCAGATCAGTGCGGCGACGGCGGCGATGAGCAGGAGGACGCCGCCGACCGTCTCGGTGCGCAGCGCGTCGGCGACGAAGGTCCGCTCGGGCAGTGAGAGCCGGCCGAGGGCCTTGTGGTTCCTGGTGGAACGGCCGTCTTCGCCGGGAGTGGGGGAGGGGGCGGGCGCGGGCACGGGGTCGACCTCCGGTCGGTGGGCAGGGCTGAGCACATGCCGACCAGACTTCCCGGCGCACCTATGAAGCTCTGGAGAACTCCGGGACCCCGGAGGTTCTCCTGTCGCGTTGTTGACGTTCCTGAGCCTACCCAAGGTACGGCCGGGTCGATCCGGTGATCTTCACGGTAGACGTGGAAGGGGCACCCGGCGCGTCCTGCGCCGGGTGCCCCGCAGTGCTGTGGGTCAGTCCTCGCTGGGCGCTGCCGGGAGCTTCGTCTGGATGAGGTCCATCACCGTCGAGTCCGTGAGCGTGGTGACGTCACCGAGCTGGCGGTTCTCGGCGACGTCGCGCAGCAGCCGGCGCATGATCTTGCCGGAACGGGTCTTGGGCAGCTCCGCCACCGGAAGGATCCGCTTCGGCTTGGCGATGGGGCCGAGGACCGTCCCGACGTGGCTCCGCAGCTCACCCACGAGGGTCTCGGTCTCCGTCGCCGTGCCGCGCAGGATCACGAAGGCCACGATCGCCTGGCCGGTCGTCTCGTCGGCCGCGCCCACGACCGCCGCCTCGGCGACCGAGGGGTGGGAGACGAGCGCGGACTCGACCTCGGTGGTCGAGATGTTGTGCCCGGACACGAGCATCACGTCGTCCACCCGGCCGAGCAGCCAGATGTCGCCGTCCTCGTCCTTCTTGGCGCCGTCACCCGCGAAGTACTTGCCCTCGAAGCGCGACCAGTAGGTGTCGATGAACCGCTGGTCGTCACCCCAGATGGTGCGCAGCATCGACGGCCACGGCTCGGTCAGGACGAGGTAGCCGCCGCCTCCGTCGGGCACTTCCCGCGCCTCGTCGTCGACGACGGTCGCCGAGATGCCCGGCAGTGCCCGCTGGGCGGACCCCGGCTTGGTCTCGGTCACACCCGGCAGCGGCGAGATCATCATCGAGCCGGTCTCGGTCTGCCACCAGGTGTCCACGATCGGGGTGCGGTCGCCGCCGATGTGCTTGCGGTACCAGATCCATGCCTCGGGGTTGATCGGCTCACCCACGGAGCCGAGGACCCTGAGCGAGGACAGGTCGAACTTCGCGGGGATGTCGTCGCCCCACTTCATGAACGTACGAATGGCCGTCGGAGCCGTGTAGAGGATCGTCACGCCGTACTTCTGGATGATCTCCCAGAAGCGCCCCTGGTGCGGGGTGTCGGGCGTGCCCTCGTACATCACCTGGGTCGCGCCGTTCGCCAGCGGCCCGTACGTGATGTAGGAGTGCCCGGTGACCCAGCCGATGTCGGCCGTGCACCAGTAGACGTCGGTCTCCGGCTTGAGGTCGAAGACCGAGTGGTGCGTGTACGCGGTCTGCGTGAGGTATCCGCCGGAGGTGTGCAGGATGCCCTTCGGCTTACCTGTCGTCCCCGAGGTGTAGAGGATGAACAGCGGGTGCTCGGCGTCGAACGCCTCGGGCGTGTGCTCGGCGGGCTGCTTCTGCGTGATCTCGTGCCACCAGACGTCACGCCCCTCGGTCCAGGCGACCTCCTGGCCCGTACGGCGCACGACGAGCACCTTGTCCACGCCGTCGACCCGGGAGACCGCCTCGTCAACGGCCGGCTTGAGGGCGGCCGGCTTGCCGCGCCGGTAGCCGCCGTCCGAGGTGATGACCAGTTTGGCGTCGGCGTCCTGGATGCGGGTGGCGATGGCGTCGGCGGAGAAGCCGCCGAAGACCACGGAGTGCGCGGCGCCGATCCGGGCGCAGGCCAGCATCGAGATGACGGCCTCGGGAATCATCGGCAGGTAGACGGCGACCCGGTCGCCCTTCCCGACTCCCAGTTCCGTCAGGGCGTTGGCGGCCCTGGAGACCTCTTCCTTGAGCTCGGCGTAGGTGATGGTGCGGCTGTCACCCGGCTCGCCCTCGAAGTGGATGGCGACGCGGTCGCCGTGCCCGGCCTCGACGTGCCGGTCCACGCAGTTGTACGCGACGTTGAGCTTGCCGTCCTTGAACCACTTCGCGAACGGCGGGTTCGACCAGTCCAGGGTCTCGGTCGGTTCGGTGGCCCAGGTCAGCCGGCGTGCCTGCTCGGCCCAGAAGCCGAGCCTGTCAGCCTTGGCCTGCTCGTACGCCTCCGCCGTGACGTTGGCGTTCGCGGCCAGGTCGGCGGGCGGCGCGAACCTGCGTTCTTCCTTGAGCAGGTTGGCCAGGCTTTCGTTGCTCACGACATCTCCCTTACGGTGCTGGGCCGGTGGGCGACCGTTGTGTCCCAGGCCACAGCTCATCAGACGCGGGCCCCTGGTGACAAGGGCCGTCCGAGAATTGGTTTAGACCTGTTCCCGGGGTCGTGTGTGCGTGTGGCCCGCCCGCGGACACGGGGGGCCACTCGTTTCCACGGACGCGGGACGGGAGCGGTTCAGGCCGGGGTGTCGTGCAGGGCCGTCGCCGCGACCCGGTCGAAGACCTCACCCTCGTGAGGCGTGGCCTCCGTGAGCAGGTACGCCTGGGCCTCACCCACGTGGAAGTACATCCCGTGCAGTTCGAGCGCGCCCTCCTCCAGGGCCCGCGCCACGGCCTCGTGCGCCCGCAGATGCTCCAGCTGCTGCACCACGTTGGTGAGGCAGAGCTGCTCGACGGCGTCGGCGGGCGCCCGTCCCGCGATGCGTGTCCAGGGCCGGTTCTTCGCCGACATCCGCTCCACGCTCGGCAGTCCGTGCCGCAGCCACCGCTTCAACGGCGTCCGGGCGCCTCCCGGCTCGGTGTTCATCAGTGCCTGCATCGCCCCGCATCCGGAGTGCCCGCACACGGTGATGGACCGCACCTGCAGCACCTCCACCGCGTATTCGATCGCGGCCGCCACGGAGTCGTCGCCGCTCTCCTCGCCGGGCGGCGGCACGAGATTGCCGACATTGCGTACGACGAAGAGGTCGCCGGGCCCGCTGGAGGTGATCATCGATGTCACCAGCCGGGAGTCGGCGCAGGTCAGGAAGAGCTGTGAGGGCCGCTGCCCCTCCCGGGCGAGCCGGGCCAGCTCGTCGCGCACCAGGGGCGCGGTGTTGCGCTGGAACGTGCTGATCCCGCTGGCCAGCTGATGCCCGCTGGGGCGCCTGCCGGGCGGCGGTGTCTCGGGGTTCTCACAGTGATGGTTGCGCCAGGGGGTCCAGGGCCGGCAGTGGCAGTGCGACGTCGGCCCGTGGCCGTCCTTGAGGTGCGGTTCCGTGAGCCGTGCTCCGGTGCGCCCGGTCAGCTCGACGGTGCCGCCCCGCGTGGTGTGCGCGCTCTGCCAGTCGTGCAGCGACTCGTACGCCGCGTGGTCCATGAAGGACCCGTCCAGCTCGACGACGGCCTCGGCCCCCGGTGGCACCAGGTGCAGCGCCCGGCTGAGGCGGGGTACGGCGAGGAACGTCAACTGCCCGCGCACCCGCACATGGTGGACGCCGTCGGGGCCCACATCGTGCGTGATGCGGGTACGCGTGAGGCGGTGCAGGGCGACGCCGACGGCCATGGCGACCCCGAGCGTGACGCCTTCCAGTACTCCGAAAACGACGACGCCGAGCGTGGTGACGGCGTACACCAGCACCTCACGGTGGCGGGTGACCGTGCGGATGTGGTGCAGGGACACCATCTGGATGCCGACGGCCATCACCAGGGCGGCGAGTGCGGCGAGGGGGATCAGCTCCAGGAGCGGGACCATCAGCAGCGCGGCCACCACCACCCAGACGCCGTGCAGCATCGTGGAGTTCCGGCTGAGGGCGCCGGCCTGTACGTTCGCCGAGCTTCGTACGGCCACGCCCGCGACGGGGAGCCCGCCGAGCGACCCCGAGACGATGTTGGCGGCGCCCTGTCCGAGCAGCTCGCGGTCGAGGTCCGAGCGCCCCTGCTGGGCGGGCAGCCTGGCCGTGAGCTTGTCCACGGCGACGGCGCCGAGGAGCGACTGGACGCTGCACACCAGCGTGGTGGTGAGCACGGCGGCGACGAGCCCGAGCGCCGGGCCCTCGGGCAGTCCGGCCAGGGCGTGGCTCCGCCAGGACGGCAGGTCCACCTTGGGCAGGGTGAGCCCGGCGAGGACGGCCGTCCCGGTGGCCGCCGTGACGGCGACGAGCGCGGCCGGCACGGTGCGCAGGACCCGTCCCGCGCGTCCGGGGATCCGGGGCCACACCAGCAGGACGGCGAGTGTCAGGGCGCTCATCGAAAGTGCCGCCACCTGCGGGTGGGCCAGCTGGGCGGGCAGCTCCCGCACGTTGTCGACGACCGAGCTGCTCGGTGATCCGCCCAGCACGATGTGCAGCTGGGCGACGGCGATGGTGATGCCGATGCCGGCCAGCATGCCGTGCACGATCGCGGGGCTGACGGCCAGGGCGGTACGGGCCACCCGCAGGAGGCCGAGGCCGAGTTGGGCCAGTCCGGCGAGGACGGTGATGGCACAGGTCGTGCGCCATCCGTACTTCTGGATGAGGTCGGCGGTGACCACGGTGAGCCCCGCGGCGGGTCCGCTCACCTGGAGCGGGGCGCCGCCGAGCCGGCCGACCACGAGCCCGCCCGCGGCGGCGGCGACGAGCCCCGCCTGCAGTGGTGCTCCGGTGGCGAGGGCGATGCCCAGGGACAGGGGCAGGGCGATCAGGAAGACGGCGATCGAGGCGGACAGGTCGGCGGCCGCGATCCGGGGGATCCGGGGAACGCGCGGGCCGCGGCGGCCGGGCCCGGGCGGGCTGTGCGGCCGCCCCTCGTCCGGTGTGTGCGAAGAGTCGTCGGTGCGGGTGGGGACGCAGGCAGGCATGGTTCCCGTCTCCTCCGGGGCTACGCGGTCGCTTGGGGCGCGGCCGTGGGTCACGGCGTACAGCGGCGGGATTTATCAACGCTCAGTAAATGAATCGTAATGGAGAGTAAAGGACGTCTCAGAAAAAGTAGCGCAAATGGGTCAACAGTTCATTCCGGAGAGTGATTAATCATTTTGATCGGCTTGTCGCACCGCCCTCTTCCCGGACTCTTGCGATCTTGGCGTCGCTGTCTGTTTTGTCCCGATCGAAGGAAGAAGGTGGGCGGAACATGGCCGCCACTCAGAGGATCACCGCGGGCGTCACCCTCGCCGCTGTCTGCGCCGCGGCGCTCGCCGGTTGCGCGCTCGACGGCACCGGTGCCAAGAAGGGCGCGCAGGACGAAGGCGCGCACGGCGCGAAGAAGGCCGTGGGCGCACCCGCGCCCGCGCCCAAGAACGCGGTCCGCCTGATCGGCGACGGCTCCACCGCGTACACCGGCGCGCAGCCGCGGCAGCCCCGGGCCGAGCGGCTGAAGCCCGGTCAGCGACCGCCGCAGTTCGTGGTCTTCTCCTGGGACGGGGCCGGCGAGGACAGCCAGCGGCTGTTCTCGCACTTCCGCAAGGTGGCCAAGGACAACCGGGCGACGATGACGTACTTCCTCAGCGGCGTGTACATGCTTCCGGAGGCGAAGCGCGACCTGTACCGGCCGCCGCAGCACTCACCCGGCCGCTCCGACATCGGTTTCAATGACGAGCAGGGCGTCAAGGACACCGCGGAGCAGCTGCGCGGCGCCTGGCTCGAGGGCAACGAGATCGGCACGCACTTCAACGGCCACTTCTGCGGCAGCGGGGGCGGAGTGGGCGAATGGTCGGTCGAGGACTGGAAGGACGAGATCGCCCAGGCCAAGGCCTTCGTCAAGTCCTGGAAGACCAACACGGGCGCGAGGGACGCCTCCCCGCTGCCCTTCGACTACGACAAGGAGCTCGTCGGCGCCCGGACGCCCTGCCTGGAGGGGCAGAAGAACTTCATGAGCGCCGCCCGCGAGCTCGGCTTCCGCTACGACACCAGCGGCGTCAACAACCAGGTCTGGCCCAAGAAGAAGAAGGGCCTCTGGGACCTGTCGTTGCAGCTGGTTCCGGTCCCGGGCCGTGCCTTCGAGACGCTGACCATGGACTACAACTTCATGGTCAACCAGTCGGGCACCACGTCCAAGGGCGATCCCGCCAAACACGCGTACTGGGGCGACCAGATGCGTGACGGCCTGCTCGCGGGCTTCTCCCGCGCCTACAACGGCAACCGCGCGCCCCTGATCATCGGCAACCACTTCGAGTCCTGGAACGGCGGCACGTACATGCGCGCCGTCGAGGAGACCATCGAACGCGTCTGCACCCAGCGCGAGGTGCGCTGTGTCTCCTTCCGGCAGCTCGCCGACTGGCTCGACGCCCAGGACCCCAAGACCCTCGACAAGCTCCGCACCCTCAAGGTGGGCCAGGCTCCGGAGCAGGACTGGGCGTCGTTCCTGTCCGACCGGCCCGCTCCGGCCCCGAAGGGCGTGCCGGGCGCGCCGGCGGGCAGGCCGTAGCTCCTGGCAGGCGTCCGGGCGGGCATCCGCCCGGACCGGCCGGGGCCGCGGCACGCACCCGGTCCGAGTGACCGACCGTCGGCGGCAGGTCGTCGCCGGCCTCACCTCAAGGAGGCCGGTGACCATCATGTTCATGAAGCGTAGTGATGTGCCCGCGTCCGAGGGCTGTCGGACGTGAAGAAGACCACTCGTCAGCGGGGTGGGGGCCGGGTGTGCGTAGGGTCGTACCCATGAGTACGACAGGTGCGAACGCCGACCCCCTCGCGGCGCTGGGTTCGCTGCCGGGCGTGGCGGAATCCGTCGAGTCCGTGCGCAAGGCCGTGGACCGCGTCTACGGGCACCGCATCATGCGGCGCCGCAGCAACGAGATCACCGGGGAGGCCGCTCTGCGGGGCTCCCGGGGATCGGCGGCGCTGTCCGGTGCCGACTGGGCCCTCGAAGAGGTGCGCCGGAGGACCGACTTCAGCGGCGACGACGAGGCCAGGGTGGTGGGCGCGGCCCTCAGGCTGACCGCGGAGGCGGGCGAACTCCTGTCCATCTGGCGGCAGTCGCCCCTACGGGTACTGGCGAGGCTGCACCTGGTGGCCGCCGCCGACAACGGGGACACGGTCGGGCGTCCGCGGCAGGACGGGGAACCCGTCACGGAGACCGCGGCGGGCGCCGCCGGGCCGCCGCTGATCGGGCTTCCGGTGCCGGACGCGGCGGAGGTCGAGGGCCGCCTCGACGGTCTTGCGCGGCTGGTCATCGCGGGAAGCTCGGCACCCGCCCTGGTGACCGCCGCCGTGGTGCACGGCGAACTCCTCGCGCTGCGCCCCTTCGGCTCCCACAACGGCCTCGTCGCGCGCGCGGCCGAACGGATCGTCCTGATCGGCAGCGGTCTCGACCCCAAGTCGGTCTGCCCGCCGGAGGTCGGTCACGCGGAACTCGGCCGGGCGGCCTACGCCGCCGCTCTCGACGGCTACGCCTCCGGGACCCCGGAGGGGATGGCGGCCTGGATCGCCCACTGCGGCAAGGCGGTCGAACTCGGAGCCAGGGAGTCGACGGCGGTGTGCGAGGCGCTGCAGCGAGGCGCCGCATAGGCCCCTGAACAGGGTTGCGGCGGTACGGATTTCCGTACCGCCGCTGGCATGTTCACTGGGGTACCAAGCGTCCTCGTAGTTTTGCCCATCAGGTCGGGAACTGTTGCCCGTCACCTGGTGCGGCTGGCCCGTAATCGACGGGTCGACGTCGCGTGGGTGCCCGGTGTTCATGCTCGGTCCGTGGGGCCTCGGTTTGCGTTTGAAGGTGATCCTTTCGGATGTCCTTGGTCTCGCGGGCCGTTAACCCCTTTGTACTCCTGGACCGGAGGAAGCGGAACCCCTCCCTGTACTTCTTTACTTTTATGCCCAAAGGGAGTGAATCGGTCGCCCGGCCCTGAGGGCCGTGTCAGGAGGGGCGGCGCGGACGGGGGAGGCGGCAGGGGCACCCCGGAGGGCTCAGCCCACCGCCGCGCGACGGCGGCTGGCGTACCAGACCAGGCCCGCCGTGGCCGCCGCCGCTCCTATCGCCGCCGCGGCCACGAGCGCCGGCCGCGGCGGTACGGACAGCCGCTGCTTGAGCCGCACCGGGTGGTGGAAGTCGAGGATGGGCCAGCCGCGCGCGGTGGCCTCGCGGCGCAGCGTGCGGTCCGGGTTCACGGCGTGCGGATGGCCGACCGCCGAGAGCATCGGGACGTCGGTCGCCGAGTCGCTGTACGCGTAGCAGCGCGCGAGGTCGTACCCCTCGGACGCGGCCAGCTCCTTGATCGCCTCGGCCTTCGTGGGGCCGTACGCGTAGTACTCCACCTCGCCGGTGAAGCAGCCGTCGTCGCCCACGACCATGCGGGTCGCCACCACCCGGTCCGCGCCCAGCAGCTCACCGATCGGCTCGACGACCTCCGCCCCGGACGTGGAGACGATCACGACGTCGCGTCCCGCCATGTGGTGCTCCTCGATGAGGGAGGCGGCCTCGTCGTAGATGATCGGGTCGATCAGGTCGTGCAGGGTCTCGGCGACGATCTCCTTCACCTGTCGGACGTTCCAGCCGCGGCACAGCGCGGACAGGTACGCGCGCATGCGCTCCATCTGGTCGTGGTCGGCACCGCCCGCGAGGAAGACGAACTGGGCATATGCGGTACGCAGCACCGCCCGGCGGTTCATCAGGCCGCCTTGGTAGAACGACTTGCTGAAGGTGAGCGTGCTCGACTTCGCAATGACCGTCTTGTCCAGGTCAAAGAAGGCCGCTGTACGAGGCAAGGAGTGGTTTTCCACGGGGTTGAGCATATGCGCCCGCCATTCGGGCTAGTGTGGGGCGCGTGGGTTTGCCTGAGAGGCCTCTCGGGTACACCATGGAAGTCACGGATCGTTCGCGACCGTGCTAACCCGGTCCGGCTCCTCCCCCCCCGAGTCAGACCGTGGGGACGACCCCCGCTCTCCCCCCCGGCGGGGGTCGTCGCATGTCCGGATGGGTTTTCCCTTCCGTTTTCCAGGACGCCGGGCCCCGCACTGCGGGGCCCGGCGTTTCTCTGCGCCCGCACAGGATTGGTCACTGTGTGTAGTTGACGCACTGCGCTAGGGAAGTCGTACAACGGTCACCTGTTTGGGTGAAGGCGATATTCACAACCGTCTAGTTGTCCACAGTTATCGACCAAGATCCACACGATTTCCAGCATCGCTGCACCGTGATTCCAGCGCGTACCGCTCGCGGAAGTTCATGGCCGGTTCCGTTTGTCCGGCGGCTATGGCCGGTTCGTATCGGCGGTTCATATGGAGGACCGGTTGCCGGTTCTCGCGCACGAGCGGGAATCGCGGGGCCGCAGGGGCTCCGCGAGCAAGCAGCGAGGGGAGCTGGAGAGCATGACGGGGGCCATCACACACGACCGGCCGTCGGCCGCCGAGGGGCGGCAGGGCGGACCGTTGATCGTCACGGAGGACGCGCATCTGCTGGACGACCTGCTGCGGCTGTGCGCCGCGGCCGGCGCCCGGCCGGAAGTCCACCACGGCGTGCCGGAGCGGGGCGGCGGCTGGGACACGGCACCTCTGGTGCTCGTCGGCGACGACGCGGCGCGGCGGGTGCGGGGCGCCGCGCGCAGACGTGGCGTGGTTCTGGTGGGGCGGGATCAGGACGACGCCGGGGTCTGGCGACGGGCCGTGGAGATCGGCGCCGACCATGTGCTGCTGCTGCCGGATGGCGAACAATGGTTGGTCGACCGGATCGCCGACGTGGCCGAGGGAGTCGGACCGCCCGCCCTGACCGTCGGCGTGATCGGCGGCCGCGGAGGCGCCGGATCGTCCACGCTCGCCTGCGCGCTGGCGGTCACCTCGGCGCGCCAGGGAAGGCGCACCCTCCTCGTCGACGCGGATCCACTGGGCGGCGGACTCGACGTACTGCTCGGCGGAGAAGCCGCGGAAGGACTCCGCTGGCCGGCCTTCGCCGCCTCGCACGGGAGGGTCGGCGGCGGAGCCCTGGAGGAGTCGCTGCCCTCACTGC
This sequence comes from Streptomyces aurantiacus, assembly GCF_027107535.1. Taxonomy (NCBI): domain Bacteria; kingdom Bacillati; phylum Actinomycetota; class Actinomycetes; order Kitasatosporales; family Streptomycetaceae; genus Streptomyces; species Streptomyces sp. Qhu-G9. The sequence continues at coordinate 396,975 of NZ_CP114283.1, forward strand.
ACGCCCTGCGGGTCCTCAGCTGGGACCGTGGCGACTCCGTCACCATCGCGCCCGAAGCCGTCCGGGCGGTCCTGGCCGCCGCCAGAAGGCGCGGCGGGGCGGTCGTCGTGGATCTGCCGCGCCGGATCGACGAAGGGGCCGCGGAGGCCCTCGCACAGGTCGACCTGGGGCTGCTCGTGGTCCCCGCCGAGCTGCGCGCCGTCGCGGCGGCCGGGCGAGTGGCGTCCGCGGTCGGCATGGTCCTGCGGGACCTGCGCGTCGCGGTCCGCGGGCCGTACGCGCCAGGACTGGACGACCGGGAGGTCGCACGGCTCCTCGGACTGCCCCTCATGGGCGAAGTGCCCGGGGAACCGGGGCTGCCGGCGGCCCAGGAGCGGGGCGCTCCGCCCGGCGGGGACGGCCGCGGGCCGCTCGCGCGCTTCTGCTCGGCGTTCTGGGAGCGGGCCGCGGTTGCCGGAGGCGGCGTATGAGCGGGGGCACGGGCCTGCGGGGCACGGCGCCCGTGCAGGCGGGGCCGCCGGGCGGGCGCACGGGCATCGGTTCGCCGGCGGGCCGGCCGACGGGCGTGAGCGTGTCCGCCGACACGGGGCTGCTCGACGGGGTCCGGCAGTGGCTCGCCGAGAGCGGCGGCGAACCGACCCCCGCGCGCGTGGCGCAGGCTCTGCGGGAGCAGGGGCGGGTGCTCGGGGACGCCGAAGTCCTCGGTGCGGCCGAGCGCCTGCGGTCGGAGCTGATCGGGAGCGGGCCGCTGGAGCCGTTGCTCGACGACCCCTCGGTGACCGACGTGCTGGTCTCGGCGCCCGACCGGGTGTGGGTGGACCGCGGCGGCGGCCTGGAACTGACAGCGGTGCCCTTTCCGGACGCGGCGGCCGTACGACGCCTGGCACAGCGCCTCGCGACCGTGGCCGGACGGCGGCTCGACGACGCGCACCCCTGGGTGGACGCCAGGCTTCCCGACGGCACCCGACTGCACGCGGTGCTGCCACCGGTCGCCGTCGGTTCGACCTGCCTGTCGCTGCGGGTCGTACGGCCGAGGGCGTTCACGCTCGACGAACTGGTGGCCGCGGGGACGGTACCGCCCGGCGGGGACCGGCTGCTGCGGGCGCTGCTCGACGCGAGACTCTCGTTCCTGATCAGCGGCGGCACGGGCAGCGGCAAGACGACGCTGCTGAGCGCCCTGCTCGGCCTCGTCGGACCGGGCGAGCGGATCGTGCTCGCCGAGGACTCGGCGGAGCTGCGCCCCGACCATCCGCACGTCGTACGGCTCGAATCCAGACCCCCAAACCAGGAGGGCGCCGGGCTCGTCACGCTCCAGGACCTGGTGCGCCAGGCGCTGCGCATGCGGCCGGACCGGCTGGTCGTCGGTGAGGTGCGTGGACCTGAAGTGGTGGCGCTGCTGGCCGCGTTGAACACGGGGCACGAAGGTGGCTGCGGGACCGTGCACGCCAACGCGGCCTCGGGAGTGCCGGCCCGGCTCGAGGCGCTGGGCACGGCCGCGGGGCTCGACCGGGCGGCGCTGCACAGCCAGGTGGCGGCCGCGCTGTCCGTGGTGCTCCATCTCGTGCGCGACCGGGCCGGACGGCGGCGGATCGCCGAGGTGCACGTCCTGGAGCGCGATCCGGCCGGGCTGGTCGTGACGGTGCCGGCGCTGCGGTGGGGCGCCAGGGCCTTCTCGTACGGGCGTGGGTGGGAGCGGCTGCGGGAGCTGCTCGGTGGCATCGATGACGCGGGCGGGCGGAGGGAGGGGCTGTGACGGGGATCGCCGAGGTGTCGATGGGCGCGGCGATGGCGTGTGCCGGAGCGGCGGCCTGGCTGATGGGCGGGCCGGGGCCGGGGTCGCGACGGGCTCAACTGCTGTGCGCGGGTGGCGGAGAGGCGGGGGCCGGGCCGCCCTCGTGGCAGCGGGCGACACGGACCGGGGAGCGACTGCGGCGGCTGCACGCGACGCACGGCGAGTGGTGGGCACTGGTCGCCGGAGTGCTGGTCGCCCTGCTGGGGACGTCCGTCGTGCCGGTGGTCCTGGGCGGGCTCGGAGTTCCGCTGGTACGGCGAGCCCGCCGGGCCGGAGCGGCGCGGCGGGCGAGGGAGCGGCGGGCCGACTCGGTGATCGCGCTGTGCGGGGCGTTCGCCGGGGAGGTCCGGGCGGGGCGGCAGCCGGGTGAGGCCCTGCTGGGCGCCGCCCGGGACTCGGGAGGGCTCGGGGACGCGCAGGCGGTGGTCCTGGCGGCGGCCCGGTTCGGCGGGGACGTGCCGGGCGCACTCACCGACGCGGCCCGGCAGCCCGGGGCCGAGGGACTGCTGGGCCTCGCCGCGTGCTGGCGCGTCGCTGTGGACCGGGGCGCCGGACTCGCGGCCGGGCTCGGCCGGCTGGAGGGGGCACTGCGCGCGGAGCGTGACCAGCGTGCCGACCTGCGTGCCCAGTTGGCGGGCGCCCGGTCGACGGCGGTGCTGCTCGCGGGGCTGCCGGTGCTCGGGCTGCTCCTGGGCACCGCGCTCGGGGCCGACCCGCTGCACGTCGTGCTGCACACCGGCGCGGGCCTCGGCTGTCTGCTGGTCGGCGGCCTTCTGGAGAGCGCCGGACTGTGGTGGGCGCTGCGGATCGTACGGGGAGCGGAGGCGGGATGAGTACGGAGGTAGTCCACAGGCTGGGGGTGACGGTGTGCGTGGTGGCGGCGGTGTGGGCGCTGACCCGGGCCTTGAGCCACGCGCGGCGGGAGCGGCGGACGCGCAGGCGGTCGAAGGCGCTGTCGGCGCGGTGGGCCGGTGAGGCCGGATCGTCCGCGGGACCGGTCTCCGGGGGACGGATCCTCTCGGGGCGGATCTCCACCGGGCGGCGCTCACAGATGCGTGGCGCCGTGCGGCGATGGCTGCCGGTGGTCGGTGCCGTGAGCGCCTGCTGGGTCTTCGTCGGCGGCGCGACCGGGGCCGTGGTGGGACTTGCGGCCGGGTTCGGGATGTGGCGGTGGCAGCGGAGACCGGCGCCGGTGGAGGAGTTCGACGCGTCGCGGGCCGAGCGGCAACTGCCGCTCGCCGCGGATCTGCTGGCCGCCTGCATCGCTGCGGGCGCGAGTCCCGTCCTGGCCGCCCGGGCGGTGGGTGAGGCGCTGGACGGCCCCGTGGGGGAGCGCCTGGCGCGGGGAGCCGCCGAGGTGCGGCTCGGGGGCGAACCGGGCGAGGCGTGGCGAGGACTGGCAGCGCTGCCCGGGGCCCGGCCACTGGCCCGGCTGCTGGAGCGGGCCGGTGAGTCGGGCGTGCCGGCGGCGGTACCGGTGGCGCGCCTCGCCTCCGAGGCCCGCACGGAACGCGGGCGTGCCGCCACGGCCAGGGCGCGACGGGCGGGCGTGCTGATCACCGCCCCCGTGGGGCTGTGTTTCCTGCCCGCGTTCATCGCGATCGGCGTACTGCCGGTGGTGCTCGGGCTGGCGGGCGGCGTGTTGGGAGGAGGCGACTGACGACCGGCTGAAAGGGCTGCACGACGAGCCATGGACGAGTGATGAAGGTCAACGGAACAGAGCTGTACGGGGGTTCGGATGGACAAGGCAGTGCGGGTACGTATGCGGGTGCGGGCGTGGGTCCTTGTGGGCAGGGCCTGTGCGGGGCGGGCGCGGGTGGCGCGGCGGGATGCCGGGATGGTCACCTCCGAGTACGCGATGGGACTGATCGCGGCGGTGGGGTTCGCCGCGCTGCTCTACGAGGTGCTGACCAGCGGGCAGGTGCGCGGTGCTCTGCAGGACATCGTGGGGCGGGCGCTCAATGGGCAGTTCTGAGGCAGGGGCGACGGCTTCGGTCACCGGGCGGGCCGATCCCGGCCGGGGCCGGGGGCCGGGCCCGCCCCCGGCGGCCGGTGACGGCGGTTTCGTGACGGCGGAGGCGGCCGTGGTGCTGCCGGTGCTGGTCGCGTTCACGATGGCCCTGGTCTGGGCGTTGCTGGCCGCGGCCGCGCTGATCCAGTGCGTGGACGCGGCCCGGGCGGGCGCCCGTGCGGCGGCCCGGCAGGAACCGCCGGGCACGGTCATGGAGACCGCCCGGCAGGCGGCGCCGGGCGGAGCCCGGGTCTTCGTCCGGAGGGAGGGCGACCTGGTGCGCGTGCGGGTCGAGGCCGACACACCGGGGCCTGACGCGCTGGCCCTCGACCTGAGCCAGGAGGCCACGGCCCTCGCCGAGGAGACGGTGGGGGCGGCCCGGTGAGAACAGGGGGACGGGCGCGAAGGGCAGGCCTCGGGACGCGTAAGGGACCACGTGCTCTGTGGCCGGCGTCGGACCGGGGGTCGGCGACCGTCTGGACCGTGGGTGCGCTCGCGATGCTGTGCGTGGTCTTCGGCGCCGTGCTCGCGATGGGGCAGGCGGTGGTGGTCCGTCATCGTGCGGGCGGCGCTGCCGACTTGGCGGCCCTCGCGGCGGCCGACCACTGGACGGACGGCGGGACGCGGGCGTGTGCCCTGGCGGACCGGGTGGCGCGGGCCCAGGGCACCCGGATCGTGCGGTGCGCGGTCCGGGGTGACATCTCGGACGTCACGGTCGCGGCGGGAAGAGGGCCGCTGACCGCCGAGGTGAGGTCGAGGGCCGGCCCGGCCGGGCCCCTGACACCGGGCGGGCCGCCTGGCCTTGGGCCATCGGGCGAACCGGTCGGCCCCGTCGGCCCCGACGGCCCCGTGGGGCCGGGCAGCCGGTGGGTCCGGTGACCGCACCGGGTTCCATAACTCCGGTGCCTCAGGTCACCCCTGGGGAACCGGCGCCGGCCGGAATCCGGGGCGAGCGGAGGGGGGAGGCGAGGGCCAGGACCACGCCCCCCTGGCACTGGCCCTCCGTGGCTGCCGGCACCTTGCCGGTGACGCCCTCCTGGCCGACGGCGTGACCTGGTTCCGGTGCCGACGAGATGCCCGACTACTTGGTGCGCCCCTCCTCGCGGTGCCCTGGTTCTTCCGCGCGGCGCTCCACCGGTTCCTCTCCGCGACGCACCTCCGGTTCTTCTCCGGTGTGCGCCTCCGGGGCGTCGCGCAGGAGGACGGTCAGCAGGCGCACAGCCCCCCGCTTGTGCAGCGGTTCGTTGCCGTTGCCGCACTTGGGGGACTGGATGCAGGACGGGCAGCCCGCCTCGCACTCGCAGGAGGCGATGGCCTGGCGGGTGGCGGTGAGCCACTCGCGGGCGGTGTGGAAGGCACGTTCCGCGAAGCCCGCGCCGCCGGGGTGACCGTCGTACACGAAGACGGTGGGCAGGAGTGTGTCCGGGTGCAGCGGGACGGAGACACCGCCGATGTCCCAGCGGTCGCAGGTGGCGAAGAGCGGAAGCATGCCGATCGACGCGTGCTCGGCGGCGTGCAGGGCACCGCCCAGGATCTCGGGATTCACCCGGGCGGCGTCGAGCTGGTCCTCGGTGACCGTCCACCACACGGCCCGCGTACGGAGCGTGCGGGCAGGCAGATCGAGTTTCGTCTCACCGAGCACCTCGCCGGTCATGAGACGACGACGTAGGAAGGAGACGACCTGGTTGGTGACTTCGACGGAGCCGTAGCACAGGCGGCCGTCGCCCCAGGGGACTTCGACGTCCGTCTCCAGGACGGAGATGGCGGTGGTGTCGCGGGCGACCGTCGAATACGGCGGGTTGGCCTCCTGGACCAGGGCGACCGAGTCGTCCAGGAGGAGTTCGTCGACCAGGTACGTACGGCCCTGGTGGAGGTGGACCGCGCCTTCGTGGACGGTGGTGTGGGCGGCCGAGGCGTCGACCGTGCCCAGCAGCCGTCCGGAACCGGCCTCCACGATCTGCACCGGGCTGCCGCCTCCGCCGCGGATGTCGGCCAGGTCGGCGGCCCGCTCCCGGCGCGTCCAGTGCCACGCCTTCGTGCGGCGGCGCAGCAGCTTCGCGGCCTCCAACTGCGGCAGCAGCTCTGCCGTGGCCGGTCCGAAGAGGACGAGATCCTCCTCGGTGAGGGGGTGTTCGGCCGCTGCGGCGCACAAGTGGGGCGCGAGGACGTACGGGTTGTCCGGATCGAGGACGGTGGACTCCACCGGCTGGTCGAACAGGGCCTCCGGATGGTGGACGAGGAACGTGTCCAGCGGATCGTCGCGGGCGACCAGGATCGCCAGCGCCCCCTGCCCGGAGCGGCCCGCGCGGCCCGCCTGCTGCCACAGGGAGGCGCGGGTGCCCGGGTAGCCGGCGATGACGACGGCGTCCAACCCGGAGACGTCGATGCCGAGTTCCAGGGCGGTGGTGGCGGCGAGGCCGAGGAGTTCGCCGGAGTGGAGGGCACGTTCGAGGGCGCGGCGTTCCTCGGGGAGGTATCCGCCGCGGTAGGCGGCCACGCGCCGCACCAGGGAGCGGTCGACCTCGGCGAGCCGTTCCTTGGCGATCACCGAGATCAACTCGGCCCCGCGCCGGGACCGTACGAAGGCGACCGACCGGACGCCCTGGACGGTCAGGTCGGTGAGGAGGTCCGCGGTCTCGGCGGTGGCGGTGCGACGGACGGGGGCGCCCTTCTCGCCGTGCAGGTCGGTGAGGGGCGGCTCCCAGAGGGCGAACACCAGCTCGCCGCGCGGTGAGGCGTCGTCGGCGACCTCCACCACGGGAAGGCCGGTGAGGCGGGAGGCGGCGACCGAGGGCTCGGCGGCTGTCGCCGAGGCCATCAGGAAGACGGGGGAGGAGCCGTAGCGGGCGCACAGGCGGCGCAGCCGGCGGAGCACCTGGGCGACGTGTGACCCGAAGACACCTCGGTAGGTGTGGCACTCGTCGATGACGACATAGCGCAGCGCGCGCAGGAAGGAGGCCCACCGGGCGTGGGAGGGGAGGATCCCGCGGTGCAGCATGTCGGGGTTGGTGAGGACGTAGTTGGCGTACTGCCGTACCCACTCGCGTTCCTCGACCGGGGTGTCCCCGTCGTAGACCGCGGAGCGCACGGCGTGGCCCAGAGGATGTGAAAGTTCCTTCACGGATCGCCGCTGATCTGCGGCGAGGGCCTTGGTCGGCGCGAGGTACAGGGCGGTCGCGCCGCGGCCGTTCGGCGCTTCGGAACCGTCGAGGAGGGTGGACAGGACCGGGACGAGATAGGCCAGGGACTTGCCGGAGGCCGTACCCGTGGAGACGATCACCGATTCGCCGTCCAGGGCGTGCTCGGCGGCGAGCGCCTGGTGGGCCCAGGGGTGTTCGACACCGGCGGACGCCACGGCGGCGACGACTTCCGAACGGATCCGGTCGGGCCACACTGCATGGCGACCCGCACGTGGGGGCAAGTGCTCCGTATGAGTGATGCGCGAAGCCCGGCTCGGCCCCGAGGCGAGCCGGTCCAGGATCTCGCCCGGCGAGGGGCGGGATGCGGTGTCCGTCGAGGTTCGATCGGGTCGGAGATTCTCGGCCATCGGCATCGAGTGTGTCACTGGCGTGACGGACAATGGACCCAAGGCGTCGTGCACGCCTGCCGGTAAGTGATTGAATGCCATCGCGGCTGGCGAACCGTCCCGGGGGCTCCGCCGAGGTGTCCCTTGGGATGACCGCTCGATAGCAAGGTGCTGGAGGATCCGTGGACCTGTCCCTGTCGACCCGTACCGTCGGCGATCGTACGGTCGTCGAGGTCGGTGGCGAAATCGATGTATATACCGCGCCCAAGTTGCGCGAACAGCTGGTCGAGCTGGTGAACGACGGCAGTTTCCATCTTGTCGTCGACATGGAGGGCGTGGACTTCCTCGACTCCACCGGTCTCGGCGTGCTCGTGGGTGGCCTGAAGCGGGTGCGTGCCCATGAGGGCTCGCTCCGGCTGGTCTGCAACCAGGAGCGCATTCTGAAGATCTTCCGCATCACCGGCCTCACCAAGGTGTTCCCGATCCACACCTCGGTCGAGGAAGCGGTGGCGGCCACCGACTAGCGGCCGTCGTCCGGCCCGTCCCTGACTGGCCGGTCAGTCGCCGACAGCCGGATCCCGGGCCTGGCCCGGGAGGCAGAAGTCAATGGAGGGGGGTCGGGTCTCGGCGACCCGGCCCCCCGACCGCACGCCCGTAGTTCCGAGGGGGATGCATGGCCACCGTTGAACTCCGCTTCAGTGCGCTGCCCGAGCACGTCAGGACCGCCCGACTGGTGGCGGCAGCGGTGGCGCGCAGGGCCGGAGTGGACGAGGCCGTCCTCGACGAGGTCAGGCTCGCCGTCGGCGAAGCCTGCACCCGGGCCGTCGGCCTGCACCAGAGCGGCGGAATCTCGGCGCCGGTGCGGGTGTCGTTGATCGAGGAGGAGAAGCAGTTCTCCATCGAGGTCGGCGACGAGGCACCGCACACGGTTCCCGGTGACAAGACACCGGGCGCCCATGGCGGAAGCGACGGCGCGGACGTCGAGACCGAGGAGGACGAGATGGGCCTCGCGGTCATCAGCGGCCTCGTCGACGACGTGGAAGTGACCGCCAGTGAGAACGGCGGACTGATCAGGATGAGCTGGCCGACCACGCCGCCGGCCGTGCTCCTTTCCTGATCCACCCCCCGGTACTGCCCCAACCTGTGCGAAAGGGCCCTGCTCACCAGGGCCCTTTCGCATGTCCGGCCGCGCATGTCCGGCCCGAACCCCGGCCCGTTGCCTCCGGAGCGGCCCTCCTGGGCGCCGCCCTACCGCCCTCCGGCCGCCCCTGGGCCCGCGTCGGCACCGCTCGGTGTCCCCGGGATCGCCCGGCCCTCGTCGGCCGCCCCGGCGGCAGCTCCGTACCGTCCTGTGTCCCGGACCCGCGGACGGGCCGACAGCCACTCGGCACGGCCCGGTCGGCTCCTCATCCGTCACCGGATCAAGCCACGCGTTTTTCGTGAATGAATTCACGATCTCGATTACGATCAACAATACGATCAGCCTTACGTCGCGCCGCATGGCAATCGACCTGGCGTCAATGCTTTTGAGGCATTACTGCTTTCGGGTCCCGCGGCGGTCCATGGATCATTTGCTGAAGAGCACGTGAAGGCCAATTCCGCTTACCGCGCACTGTTTTGATCAGGTTCCGGTACCTACAATCCGTCCACATCTTGAGCTCGGTCCAAGCGTCAAGGAGGACGAATGGCGGGGCTTTCTACCCCTCATCAGTTTGACCAGCCCACAACCCTCGCAGCTGCGGTACTGACCGACGACAACCGACTCATCGTGATCGTCATCGCGGTGGTCGCCCTTGCGGCGCTTGTCGTGGCCGGGGTCCTGGTACGCCAGGTACTCGCCGCGGGCGAGGGCACCGAAAGCATGAAGGAGATCGCGGTGGCGATCCAGGAGGGCGCGAATGCCTACCTGGGCCGGCAGATGCGAACGCTCGGCGTTTTCGCCGTCGTGGTGTTCTTCCTGCTCATGCTGCTGCCCGCGGACGACTGGAATCAGCGCGCCGGACGATCGATCTTCTTCCTGATCGGCGCGGCGTTCTCGGCGACCACCGGCTATATCGGTATGTGGCTCGCCGTACGCAGCAATGTGCGCGTGGCCGCCGCGGCACGGGAAGCGACTCCGGCGGAGGGTGAGCCCGAAAAGGATCTCACCGCCGTCTCGCACAAAGCCATGAAGATCGCTTTCCGCACGGGCGGCGTCGTCGGCATGTTCACGGTGGGGCTCGGTCTGCTGGGCGCCTCCTGTGTGGTGCTGGTGTACGCGGCCGACGCGCCGAAGGTCCTGGAGGGCTTCGGTCTCGGCGCCGCGCTGATCGCCATGTTCATGCGTGTCGGCGGAGGCATCTTCACCAAGGCCGCCGACGTCGGCGCCGACCTCGTCGGCAAGGTCGAGCAGGGCATCCCGGAGGACGATCCGCGCAACGCCGCGACCATCGCCGACAACGTGGGTGACAACGTCGGCGACTGCGCAGGCATGGCCGCCGACCTCTTCGAGTCGTACGCCGTCACGCTCGTCGCCGCGCTGATCCTCGGCAAGGCGGCCTTCGGCGACGCCGGGCTCGCCTTCCCGCTGATCGTGCCCGCGATCGGCGTGCTCACCGCGATGATCGGCATCTTCGCGGTGGCTCCGCGCCGTGCGGACCGCAGCGGGATGAGTGCCATCAATCGTGGGTTCTTCATCTCCGCGGTGTTCTCGCTGGCGCTGGTGGCCGTGGCGGTCTTCGTCTATCTGCCGTCCTCGTACGCGGACCTGGACGGAGTCACGGACGAGGCCATCCTCGGCAACGCGGGCGACCCGCGGATCCTCGCCCTCCTCGCCGTCGCCATCGGCATCGTGCTGGCCGCGCTGATCCAGCAGCTGACCGGCTACTTCACCGAGACGACCCGTCGCCCGGTGAAGGACATCGGCAAGACCTCGCTCACCGGCCCGGCCACCGTCGTCCTCGCCGGAATCTCGCTCGGTCTCGAATCGGCCGTCTACACCGCTCTGCTGATCGGCCTCGGCGTGTACGGGGCCTTCCTGCTCGGCGGCACGTCGATCATGCTGGCGCTGTTCGCGGTGGCCCTGGCCGGTACCGGTCTGCTCACCACGGTCGGTGTCATCGTCGCGATGGACACCTTCGGCCCGGTCTCCGACAACGCGCAGGGCATCGCCGAGATGTCCGGCGACGTCGAGGGCGCGGGCGCGCAGGTGCTCACCGACCTGGACGCCGTCGGCAACACCACCAAGGCCATCACCAAGGGCATCGCCATCGCCACCGCCGTACTCGCGGCGGCGGCGCTCTTCGGCTCGTACCGGGATGCCATCCTCACGGCCGCGAACGACGTGGGGGAGAAGGTCTCGGGCCCGGGCGCACCGATGAACCTGATGATGGACATCTCACAGCCCAACAACCTGGTGGGGCTCATCGCGGGCGCCGCGGTCGTCTTCCTCTTCTCGGGGCTGGCGATCAACGCGGTGTCGCGGTCCGCCGGGGCCGTGGTCTACGAGGTGCGGCGGCAGTTCCGAGAGCATCCCGGGATCATGGACTACACCGAGAAGCCCGAGTACGGGCGCGTCGTCGACATCTGTACGAAGGACGCGTTGCGCGAGCTGACCACGCCGGGTCTGCTCGCCGTACTGACGCCGATCGCGATCGGGTTCACGCTCGGGGTCGGCGCACTCGGCTCCTTCCTCGCGGGCGCCATCGGCACCGGCACGCTGATGGCGGTCTTCCTCGCCAACTCCGGTGGCGCGTGGGACAACGCCAAGAAACTCGTCGAGGACGGCCACCATGGCGGCAAGGGCAGTGAGGCCCACGCCGCGACGGTGATCGGCGACACGATCGGCGACCCCTTCAAGGACACCGCGGGGCCGGCGATCAACCCTCTCCTGAAGGTGATGAACCTCGTGGCGCTGCTCATCGCGCCCGCGGTGGTCAAATTCAGCTACGGCGAGGACAAGAGCGTGGGCATGCGGGTTCTCATCGCGGTGCTCTCGCTCACCGTCATCGTGGGCGCGGTGTACGTGTCCAAGCGGCGCGGCATCGCGGTGGGTGACGAAGGCAACTCCGAGCGGGTGGCCAAGTCGGCTGATCCGGCGGTGGTTTCGTAACACCTGGGCCATCACCTGGCCAGGTTCGGCTCAACGGACGGGCGGGCGGCGCGTATTGACGCGCCGTCCGCCCGTCCGTCTGTGTGCGCGCCCTGTTCGTGAGCCATATCTCGCTTGGTGCAAATGGCTTCAATAGTGGTCCAAACGGATGTTCGTCACGGTGGGGTCGCCCGCTCGGCGTGTATGTTCCGGGGCCGAGAGCCATGGAAGGGACCAATCCGGTGAACAAGAAGCTCGCGGCCGCACTGTCCGGCGGTGCGGTACTGGTACTGGCGATGTCTGGATGCAGCAGTGACGACAGCAGTGACAAGCTGAACTCCTGGGCCAAGGAGGTCTGCGACGCGGTGCAGCCGCAGGCGAAGAAGATCGAGGCCGCCAACACCGCGATCCAGAAGCAGACCTCGGACAACAGCACTCCGGCGGACGTGCAGAAGACCGACTCGCAGGCCTTCCAGGACATGTCCGACGCCTACAAGGCGATCGGCACGGCCGTGAACAAGGCCGGGGCCCCGGACGTGGAGAACGGCGAGAAGAAGCAGACGGACGCCGTCAAGGAGCTCAACACCATCTCCTCGTCGTACGCCGACCTCAAGAAGCAGGTCGACGACCTCGACACGAAGGACCAGGCGAAGTTCGCCGACGGTCTGAAGGGGATCGCCACCCAGCTGGACAAGCTGAGTCAGAGCGGCAACGACGCCCTCAAGAAGCTGGAGGAGGGCGACGTGGGCAAGGCGATGGCCAAGCAGGAGAGCTGCAAGAGCGCGTCCGCCTCGGCCTCGGCGACGAAGAGCTGACCCTCGGCGTCGCCTCCCGGAGCCGGGGCGCCGCTCGCGCCCTCCCGGCGCCGGGGCGCCCTCCGGGGCCAGGTACTTCGGTGAGCCGCCCGGCGCTGTCGGGCGGCTCACCTGTTTGCCTCGCCGACGGCGACCTGTTCCGCACCGTGGGGCGCGCACGGGCCCCGCTCCGCGGAAGGATCGTCCGCGGCGGTAGCGGCGCGCCCGCCCTTCGCCGGTTGCGCGTCACAATGGGCGGGTGAGTAACACCAGCCTGGCACCGCTGCCCTCGTCCGACCGCACCGACGTCATCGCGCGGCTGCGCGACGCCCTCCTGGGCGCCTCCTTCAGCGCCGACGGTCTGCTCGACCTCCTCGGCGCCCCCGCCTACGCGGCACTGGCGCGCAGCGAGACCGTGCCCGCGCTCCGGGCGACCAGGGGCGACTCCCCGCTGGAGGCGCTCGTACGGCTGTTCCTGCTCCAGCACCCCGTGCCGTACGCGCGCGTGGTGGACGTCCTGCCGGTGGAGGACTGCCTGGAGAGCGGCTGGCTGATCCGCGTCGGCGGGGACGAGGTCGCGGCGGCGGTCGACGTACGGCCGTACGGCGGGCCCGGTGGCGAGGACTGGTTCATCGTCTCGGACCTGGGCTGCGCGGTCGGCGGGGCCGGTGGCGTCGGCAGCCGGAGCACGCAGACCGGTGCCGCCGTCGTACTGGGCGTGGGCGGCGCCTCCACGACCCTCGCGGGCGTCACCGTGCGCACCCCCGTCGCCTCCGCGCTCGACCTCGGCACCGGCTCCGGAATCCAGGCGCTGCACGCCGCACAGCACGCCACACGCGTCAGCGCGGCCGACCTCAACCCCCGTGCGCTGCACATCACCTCGCTCACGCTCGCCCTCTCCGGGGCTCCGGCGGCCGATCTGCGTCAGGGGTCCCTCTTCGAGCCGGTGGCCGACGAGACGTTCGACCTGATCGTCTCGAACCCGCCCTTCGTGATCTCGCCCGGCGCCCGGCTCACCTACCGCGACGGCGGAATGGGCGGGGACGATCTGTGCCGCACGCTCGTTCAGGAGGCGGGAGCCCGTCTGAACGAGGGGGGATACGCGCAGTTCCTGGCCAACTGGCAGCACGTGGAGGGTGAGGACTGGCAGGACCGGCTGCGCTCCTGGGTGCCGCGCGGCTGTGACGCGTGGATCGTGCAGCGCGAGGTCCAGGACGTCACGCAGTACGCGGAGCTGTGGCTGCGCGACGCGGGCGACCACCACGGCGACTCCGTGGAGTACCAGGCCCGGTACGACGCCTGGCTGGACGAGTTCGAGGCGCGGAAGGTGAAGGCCGTCGGCTTCGGCTGGATCACCCTGCGCAGGTCGGGGGCCGAGCTGCCCTCGGTCGTCCTGGAGGAGTGGCCGCACCCCGTCGAGCAGCCGCTCGGCGACACCGTGCGCGCGCACTTCGAGCGGGTGGACTATCTGCGTGCGCATGACGACGCGGCCCTGCTCGCCGGGCACTTCAGGCTCGCCGACGAGATCGTGCAGGAGCAGGTGGGACTGCCCGGCGCGGAGGACCCGGAGCACGTCGTGCTGCGCCAGCACCGCGGCATGCGGCGGGCCACGAAGGTGGACACGGTCGGCGCCGGCTTCGCGGGCGTCTGCGACGGCACGCTGAGCGCGGGGCGGATCCTGGACGCCATCGCCCAACTGGTCGGAGAGGACCCGGTGTTGCTCCGGGACCGGACGCCCGCCCAGATCCGGCTGCTGGTCGAGCAGGGTTTCATCGAACCCGCACAGTGACGTCCGGGGCGGACGACACCGGCGGCACGGCCGGGCCCGGCACCGACGGCACAGCCGGGCCCGGCGCCGGCGTGCGGCCCGCCGTGGCACGGCACGCGGCGCGGAGCCCGGGGGAAGCCGGGTTCGGCGTTCAGGCCGGCGTCGTATCCGGTCGAGCGGTGGACCGTGGCGTCGGCACGGGAACGAAGGGGAACGAAGGGGAACGAGCGGTTTCCCGTGCGGTGTGACGGACTCCATTCGAGAGATGGCCGACTTCCGGCAGGTGCGGTGGCCGGCCCTGTGCGGAGGATGCGGTCGCGGTGTGATTGATTCCGCATCGGGCCGCACAGCGCTGTCCGCCTCCCGTTCACCCGGGGTTGGGATCCCGGTCTCCCGGAGGTGCCAGCGTCCGACCCGGGGCACGAACGGGCGAAGGGACGAGCCATGGAGAGCGGACCGGCGATCTTCACGGGATCGGTGTTCGCCCTGTTCGGAGGCGGGCTGCTGCTGTGGACGGCGGTCCGGCTGCGGCAGCGGGCCCCCATCGCCCACGAAGTGAATCCCGTCGCCTCGGCGGCGGTCGCGGGCTTCGCCGGGATGGCCGCCGTGTTCCTCGCCGTGTGGTGTTTCACCCGCACCTGAGTGCCGGGCCACCGACACGCACGGGCCTTTCCCCGGCCGGGGAACGCCGCCCGCGGTGTCCGGGAATCGCCGCCCTCCGGCGGGTACGGCCATGATCGACACCTCCCGCGCCCCTCCTCTCCGGTAATTGAGAGGTCACCCTCCGGATGGCCCGGAAACGGCAGGTCGGCACTCCGGGCGGCAGGAATGGCGGGAGTCGGGTTACCGTTCGAGTGGCCGTTGCGGGCTTTTCCCGTTTGACACGGGGGCGGGATGTACCGTCACACTCCGCAGCGTCAGCATGACCCGAGCCCCGGGTTCCAGGCCTGGGGCGAGACCCCCTGCGTCGACCGGAGAGAAGAGCGAAGTTGTCCCCGACCAGCGAGACCGCACACGGCGGCCGCCGACTCGTCATCGTCGAGTCGCCTGCCAAGGCGAAGACGATCAAGGGCTATCTCGGCCCCGGATACGTCGTCGAAGCGAGTGTCGGGCACATCCGCGACCTCCCCAACGGCGCCGCGGAGGTGCCCGAGAAGTACACCGGCGAGGTGCGTCGGCTCGGCGTGGACGTCGAGAACGACTTCCAGCCGATCTACGTGGTCAACGCTGACAAGAAGGCCCAGGTCAAGAAGCTCAAGGACCTGCTGAAGGATTCCGACGAGCTCTTCCTCGCAACCGATGAGGACCGCGAGGGCGAGGCCATCGCGTGGCACCTTCTCGAGGTCCTGAAGCCCAAGGTCCCCGTCCACCGGATGGTCTTCCACGAGATCACCAAGGACGCGATCCGCAGTGCCGTCGCCAACCCGCGCGAGCTCAACCAGCGCATGGTCGACGCCCAGGAGACCCGCCGTATCCTCGACCGCCTCTACGGCTACGAGGTCTCGCCGGTCCTGTGGAAGAAGGTCATGCCGCGTCTGTCGGCGGGCCGCGTCCAGTCCGTGGCGACCCGCCTCGTCGTCGAGCGGGAGCGCGAGCGCATCGCCTTCCGCTCCGCCGAGTACTGGGACCTCACGGGCACCTTCGGCACCGGCCGCGCCGGTGACCAGAGCGACCCGTCGAGCCTGGTAGCCCGGCTGACCGCGGTCGACGGCAAGCGCGTCGCACAGGGCCGCGACTTCGACTCGCTCGGGCAGATCAAGGGTGCGAACACCCTCCACCTGGACGAGACGAACGCCCGCGCGCTCGCCGCCGCCCTGGAGAACACGGACTTCTCCGTACGGTCCGTCGAGTCGAAGCCGTACCGCCGCTCGCCGTACGCGCCGTTCCGTACGACGACGCTCCAGCAGGAGGCCAGCCGCAAGCTCGGCTTCGGCGCGAAGGCCACGATGCAGGTGGCGCAGAAGCTGTACGAGAACGGCTTCATCACCTACATGCGTACCGACTCCACGACCCTCTCGGACACCGCGGTCTCCGCGGCCCGGGCGCAGGTCACGCAGCTCTACGGTGCGAACTACCTGCCGGACAAGCCGCGCACGTACGCCGGGAAGGTCAAGAACGCGCAGGAGGCGCACGAGGCGATCCGCCCGTCGGGCGATCGTTTCCGCACTCCGGCCGAGACGGGTCTGACCGGTGACCAGTTCAGGCTGTACGAGCTGATCTGGAAGCGGACCGTCGCCTCCCAGATGAAGGACGCCACCGGCAACTCCGTCACCGTGAAGATCGCGGGCAGGGCCTCCGACGGCCGGGACGCCGAGTTCAGCGCGTCCGGCAAGACGATCACCTTCCACGGCTTCCTGAAGGCGTACGTCGAGGGCGCGGACGACCCGAACGCCGAGCTGGACGACCGCGAGCGCCGCCTGCCGCAGGTCGGCGAGGGCGACCCGCTGTCCGCCGAGGAGATCTCGGTCGACGGCCACGCGACCAAGCCCCCGGCCCGCTACACCGAGGCCAGCCTCGTCAAGGAGCTCGAAGAGCGGGAGATCGGCCGCCCGTCGACGTACGCGTCGATCATCGGCACGATCCTCGACCGCGGATACGTGTTCAAGAAGGGGACGGCCCTCGTGCCCTCCTTCCTGTCCTTCGCCGTGGTCAACCTGCTGGAGAAGCACTTCGGACGGCTCGTCGACTACGACTTCACGGCCAGGATGGAGGACGACCTCGACCGCATCGCGCGGGGCGAGGCCCGGTCCGTCCCGTGGCTCAGGCGTTTCTACTTCGGCGAGGGCGACGCGGTCGGCGCAGCCGCCGCGGCGGAGGCGGGCAACGGCGACGGGGACCACCTCGGCGGTCTCAAGGAGCTCGTCACCGACCTGGGCGCCATCGACGCCCGCGAGGTGTCGTCGTTCTCCGTGGCCGGCAGCGACATCATGCTGCGCGTCGGTCGCTACGGTCCGTACGTCGAGCGCGGCGAGAAGGACTCCGAGAACCACCAGCGGGCCGATGTCCCCGAGGACCTGGCCCCCGACGAGCTGACGGTCGAGCTCGCGGAGGAGCTGCTCGCCAAGCCCAGCGGCGACTTCGAGCTCGGAGCCGACCCGGCGACGGGCCACCAGATCATCGCCAGGGACGGCCGCTACGGCCCGTACGTCACCGAGGTGCTCCCCGAGGGCACCCCGAAGACCGGCAAGAACGCCGTGAAGCCGCGTACCGCGTCGCTCTTCAAGTCGATGTCCCTGGACACCGTCACGCTTCAGGACGCGCTCAAGCTGATGTCGCTGCCGCGCGTCGTCGGCAAGGACGCCGAGGGCGTGGAGATCACCGCGCAGAACGGGCGGTACGGGCCGTACCTGAAGAAGGGCACGGACTCCCGGTCGCTCACGGCCGAGGACCAGCTCTTCACGATCACCCTCGACGAGGCCCTCGCGATCTACGCGCAGCCCAAGCAGCGCGGCCGGGCGGCCGCCAAGCCGCCGCTGAAGGAGCTCGGCGCCGACCCGGTCAGCGGGCAGCCGGTCGTCGTCAAGGACGGACGCTTCGGGGCGTACGTCACCGACGGCGAGACCAACGCGACCCTGCGGTCCGGCGACAGCGTCGAGGAACTCACTCCGGAGCGGGGCTTCGAGCTGCTCGCGGAGAAGCGGGCGAAGGGGCCGGCCAAGAAGACGGCGAGGAAGGCCCCCGCCAAGAAGGCACCGGCCAAGAAGGCGCCCGCGAAGAAGACCGCCGCCAAGAAGACCACGGCCACGAAGACGGCGGCAAAGAAGACCACCACCGCCAAGAAGACGACGGCCAAGAAGGTCACCGCGGCCAGGGCGACGGCCGAGGACTGATCCTCTTTCCGGTGAACGGCCGGGCGGCACACCGTTTTTCGGTGCCGCCCGGGCCACACACTGTTTTCGGTCGAGGACCGGTCCGGTGGCGGACCGCCTCCTTCACTTTCCGTTCGCCGAACGAACGCCCCGGGACCACTTGGTGTCGGGGCCGTTCGCATGTTCGGGGGCCTCTTCGGGGAGCGGGCCCGTCCGGATAGGCTGGCAGGATGACGCGAGCCGAGCAGCCAACGGCCCACACTCCGGCCCCCGACAACGCCCTGGTCGCAGACTCACGGGAGCGCGCCGTCCGGGCGCTGTTGCGCGTACCGCAACTGAGGCGGCTGTGGAGCGCCCAGCTGGTGGGAGGCGTGGGCGACGCCCTCGCACTGCTCGTCCTGGTGTTGCTGGCCCTCCAGACCGCGGTCGCCGAGGGATCCTTCGGAGGCGGCTACCGCGGAGTGGCCGTCGCCGTGTCGGCGGTCTTCGGGGCACGCATTCTCGCCACCCTGCTCTTCGGGGCGGTCCTCCTCGGCCCGCTCTCCTCCCTCACCGCCCAGGACGGCCCCCTCGACCGCCGCTGGACCATGGTCGGCGCGGACGGCGTACGGGCCGCGCTGCTGATCATCGCGCCCCTGTGGATCGACTGGACTCCCGAGAACGCGCTGGCGCTGCTCCTCGTGACGGCGTTCGTGATCGGGGTCGCCGAGCGCTTCTGGACGGTGTGCCGCGAGAGCGCGGCGCCCGCGCTCCTGCCCGCGCCGCCGCTGGAGGGCGCGACGGTACGGCCGCTGCCCGACCACATGGACGCGCTGCGCCGACTCTCACTGCGTACGGGATTCGTGACCGCGCCCCTCGCGGCGGCGACGCTCGTCGCCGCCGGGCTCGTCAACAACCTGCTGGGCGCCGGACTCGCGTGGTTCGACCAGCATCAGGCGGCGCTCGCCTCGTACGTCTCCGCGGGCCTGTTCGCCGCCTCCCTGTCGGTGCTCACCTTCCTCGAACTGCCTGACACACGGACCCCGCGCGCGCGGTCGCCGCTCGAAGGACTGCGCCGCCCGAAGACAGGTTCGGGCATCGACAAGGGCCGCACCGGGGCCATCCCGCTCCTGGTGCTCGCCTGCGCGGCCGTCGCCGGGGCCGTCGCGGCCGCCGTCGCGGTGGCCGTGCTGCACGCCAAGGACCTGGGCGGCGGCCCAGTGACGTACGGGCTGCTCGTCCTCGTGCTGACCGGCGGTGTCGTGATCGGCATCCGCAACGCCGCGAAACTGCTGCCCTCCCTGTCCCGCCGACGGCTGCTCGCCCTGGCGATCGCCTTCACCGGGATCGCACTGCTCGCCGCCGGGCTCGTCCCGGACGGCACCACCGTGCTGCTGATCACCGGCCTCGCGGGCGTCGGCGCGGGCGTCGCCGCGAACACCGGGCACGCGCTGCTCGACCAGGAGGCCGAGGAATACCGGCGGACGCGGACGACGGAACACCTGCACGCGGTCGTACGGGTCTTCGTGGCCCTGGGCGTGCTCGCGGCCCCGCTGGTCGCCGCCGCGATAGGGCCGCACCGCCTGGAGAACGGCAAGTTCGTGTTCGCGCACGGCGGCGCCGCCTTCACCCTGATGCTGGTCGGCGCGCTCCTGCTGCCGGTCGCAGCGCTGGTCCTCGCCAAGGCCGACGACCGCTCCGGAGTGCCCCTGCGGCACGACCTGCGGGACGCGCTGCGGGGCGGCGACGATCCGGTGCAGGCGTCCACCGCCTCAGGGTTCTTCATCGCCCTGGAGGGCGGTGACGGGGCCGGCAAGTCGACCCAGGCCGAGGCGCTCGCGGAGTGGATCCGCGCCAAGGGCCACGAGGTCGTGGTGACACGCGAGCCGGGCGCCACCCCCGTTGGCAAGCGGTTGCGGTCGATCCTGCTCGACGTGTCGTCGGCGGGGCTGTCGCACCGCGCGGAGGCGCTGCTGTACGCGGCCGACCGCGCGGAGCACGTGGACACCGTGGTGCGGCCCGCGCTGGAGCGGGGCGCGGTCGTGGTCTCGGACCGGTACATCGACTCCTCGGTGGCCTACCAGGGAGCCGGGCGCGACCTTTCCCCGACCGAGGTCTCCCGCATCAACCGGTGGGCGACCCACGGGCTCGTACCCCATCTGACGGTCCTGCTGGACGTGGCGCCGGAGACCGCACGCGAGCGGTTCACCGAGGCGCCGGACCGGCTGGAGTCGGAGCCCGCCGAGTTCCACGCGCGCGTGCGGTCCGGTTTCCTGACGCTGGCGGCGGCCGATCCGGGCCGCTACCTGGTCGTCGACGCCGGGCAGGAACCCGAGGCCGTCACCACCGTGATCCGGCACCGGCTCGACGTGGTCCTCCCGCTCTCCGAGGCCGAGATCAAGGCCCAGGAGGAGGCCCGCAGGGCAGCCGAGGAGGAGGCCCGCCGCAAGGCCGAGGAAGAGGCCGCCCGCAAGGCGGAGGAGGAGCGGCTGGAGCGCGAGCGCCAGGAGCAGCTCGCCCGGCTGCGCGCGGAGGAGGAAGAGCGCAAGCAGCGCGAGCTGGAAGAGGCTCAGCGGCGCGAGGCCGAGCGGCAGGCGGAGGAGGCGCGGCAGCGCGCGGAGGCCGCACGCGTGCGTGCCGAGCAGGAACAGGCCCGGCAGCTCGCGGAGGAGAAGGCCCGCGCGGCCGAGGAGGAGCGCCGGCGCAGGCAGGCCGAGGAGGAGGCGCGGCTGCGGGCCGAGGCCGAGGAACGGCGCCTGGAGAAGCAGCGGAAGGCCGAGGAGGCACTGGTGCGGGCCGAGGAGGCACTGGTGCGGGCCGAGGAGGCCCGGCGGGCGGCGGCTGCCGCGGTCGCGGCTTCCAGCGCGGTGGCCGAGGGGCCGGCTGCCGGGGTGGCCGGTACCGGCACGGGTGCCGGCGGTGCTTCGGAATCCTCCGGCCCGTCCAGGACTTCCAGGACCTCCAAGACCGCCAGGACCTCCAAGACCGCCAGGACCTCCCGGGCCTCCAGGACTTCCGGAGGGACTGGTTCCGGTGCGTCGGCGGGTGCGGGCGACCACGAGACCACGGTGTCGACGCCCCTGGTGACGCCCACGAACGCGTCCGGAGGACCGGCCGACGAGACGGCCGTCCTGCCCCCGGTACCGCCGCGGGGCGCCGGCCCGGACTCCGAGGAGACGACCGTGCTCCCGCAGCCCCCGGCCCCGCAGGGAGCCGCGGACGAGACGGCCGTGCTGCCCCCGGTGGGTCGCGGCCCGGCCGCGGACGAGACGGCGGTACTCCCGCCGGTCCGGCAGGATCGCGGCCCGGACGAGACGGCCGTGCTGCCCCCGGTCCGGCCGGAGTCCGGTGCGGACGAGACGGCGGTCCTTCCTCCGGTCCGGGACGACCGGGACGACCGGGCCGACCGGGACGGCGAGCAGGGGAGCGGGGCCGCGGACCGGGTGCCTCCCGGGTACTTCCGCGACGAGCGGCCGGACTCCGGACCCTCCGACGCCCGCACGCGCGAGCTGCCCCAGGTCGACGCGGAGGGTACGCCCAGGCGACGCCCCCGTTCGGACTGGGCGGAGGAGACCCCGCTGGACGATCTGCCGACGCTGGCCGACGAGTTGCTGGGCCGACGCGAGGGCGACGAGCCGGACGAGGGGCGCGGGCGGCGGCGCTGACCTTGGGCGCCGGCGCCGACAGCGGGCGCCGGCGCCGACGTCGGATGGCGGCGCCGGCATGGAGCGGCGGTGCCGACGCCGGGTGGTCGTGCCGACGCCGGGTGGCGGCGCCGATCCGGCTCTGCTGTGGTCACCTCGGCAGGGTTGCGCCGACGCGGTCCGGTGTCGGCCTCCCGCGCCGGTCCGGTCGGGGGCGCCCCGCCGCTGCCCGGGCCTCTTCGCCCGTCGGTGCCCCGTCGCACGGGCACCGACGGATCTCGTTGTCAGTCCCCTCCCGCACAATGGACGCGGCAGGGCACAGGTGTGACGAAAGGGCGGCACCCCATGACCGTATGGGACGACCTGGTGGGCCAGGAGAAGGTGAGCGCGCAGCTCTCGGCCGCCGCGCGGGACGCCGACGCCCTGGTCACCGCGGTCGCGGCCGCCACCCCGGTGCCCGAGGCCTCGAAGATGACGCACGCCTGGCTCTTCACGGGCCCGCCGGGATCGGGCCGTTCCACCGCGGCGCGTGCCTTCGCGGCGGCCCTCCAGTGCGTGAGCCCCGACCGCGCACTCGGCGGCGTCCCCGGCTGCGGCTTCTGCGACGGCTGTCACACGAGCCTCATCGGCACCCACGCGGACGTGCAGATCATCCGCACCGACCTGCTCTCCATCGGTGTGAAGGAGACCCGCGACCTCGTTCGCCGCGCCCAGCTGTCGCCCGCTGTCGGCCGCTGGCAGGTCATCGTCCTGGAGGACGCCGACCGCCTCACCGAAGGCGCGGGCAACGTGCTGCTGAAGGCCGTGGAAGAGCCCGCCCCCCGTACGGTCTGGCTCCTGTGCGCGCCCTCCCTGGAGGACGTGCTGCCCACGATCCGCTCCCGGTGCCGCCACCTCACCCTGCGGACGCCCCCGGTGGCCGCGGTCGCCGACGTCCTCGTGCGCCGCGACGGCATCGAGCCGGATGTCGCGGCCGTCGTGGCCCGCGCCACCCAGGGCCACATCGGACGGGCCCGCCGCCTCGCCACGGACGAGCGGGCCCGCGCCCGCCGCGCCGCCGTCCTCAAGCTGCCGCTTCGCGTCGGCGACGTGGGCGGTTGTCTCAGGGCGGCCCAGGAGCTGATCGACGCGGCCTCCGAGGATGCCAGACAGGTCGCGGAGGAGACCGATGTCAAGGAGACCGAGGACATGAAGGCGGCCCTCGGCGCGGCCCAGGGCGGCCGTATGCCGCGCGGCACCGCGGGCGTGATGAAGGAGCTGGAGGACAAGCAGAAGCGCCGCAGGACGCGTACGCAGCGCGACAGCCTGGACCTGGCCCTGATCGACCTCACGGCCTTCTACCGCGACGTGCTCGCCCTCCAGTTCGGCACACACCTCGCCCTTGCCAACACGGACATGCAGGACACCCTGGACCGACTGGCGCGCGGGTCGTCGCCCGAGAACACCCTGCGCCGGATAGAGGCGATCGCCGCCTGCCGCGAGGCCCTGGACCGGAATGCGGCGCCGCTGCTCGCGGTGGAGGCCATGACGATGGCGTTGCGGGCGGGCTGACGGCGGACCGGCTCGGGCTGTCCCGGCCGGCGGTCGCCGGTCCGTGAGTTGACGCCGTCACTCGTACGAGGCGCGCTTGCAACTCTTAGCGATCGTGTCGTCGCGCAGGGTTACGCTCGCTCGATGGACACCAGGCGCCGGCCCGGGGCATCCCGGGCCCACCGATCCCTTCGCGCGTGCGGCACGCTGGTCGCCGTTGCCGCACTGCTCGTCTCCGCCTGCTCCGCGGGGAGTTCGACGAGTTCCGCCAGCCCGGCCGGGGCGGGCGCGCTGCGCGCGCTGCCCGAGGTCACCCCGTCCGAACTGACGTCGCACTACGGGCAGCGGCCGACCTGGCGCTCGTGCGGCGCCCCCGGCTTCGAGTGCGCCACGGTGAAGGCACCGCTCGACTACGCCGAACCGGCCAAGGGCGACATCAGGCTGGCCGTGGCCCGCAAGAAGGCGACCGGACCGGGCAAGCGGCTCGGCTCGCTGCTGGTCAACCCGGGCGGGCCGGGCGGATCGGCGGTCGACTACCTCGAGGCGTACGCCGGCATCGGCTACCCGGCGAAGGTGCGCGCCCGTTACGACATGGTCGCGGTGGACCCGCGGGGCGTGGCCGGCAGCGAGCCCGTCGAATGCCTCACCGGGCGGCGGATGGACGCGTACACGCAGACGGACACGACCCCCGACGACGCGCGCGAGACCACTGAACTGGTCGACGCCTTCAAGGAATTCGCGGAGGGCTGCGGACAGCGGTCGGCGAACCTGCTGCGCCACGTGTCCACGGTCGAGACGGCCCGCGACATGGACCTCGTACGGGCCGTCCTGGGCGACGACAAACTGACGTACGTCGGTGCCTCGTACGGCACGTTCCTCGGGGCGACCTACGCGGGCCTGTATCCGGAGCGGGTGGGCCGGCTGGTCCTGGACGGCGCGCTGGACCCGTCCCTGTCCGCCCGGCAGCTGAACCAGGACCAGACGGCCGGCTTCGAGACGGCCTTCCAGTCCTTCGCGAAGGACTGCGTACGCGAGCCGGACTGCCCGCTGGGCGGGGCGAAGACGTCGCCGGACCAGGTCGGCAGGAACCTGAAGGCCTTCTTCCGGCAGCTGGACTCCGCACCCATCGACGCGGGCGACGCGGACGGCCGCAAGGTCGGTGAGGCACTGGCCACGACGGGCGTCATCGCCGCGATGTACGACGAGGGGGCCTGGCCGCAGCTGCGGGAGGCCCTCACCATGGCCATGCAGGACAAGGACGGCGCGGGCCTGCTCGTCCTGTCCGACAGCTACTACGACCGGGACGCCGACGGTCAGTACGCGAACCTGATGTTTGCCAACGCGGCGGTCAACTGCCTGGACCTGCCCGCCGCCTTCGCTTCCCCCGAAGAGGTCGAGGCGGGCCTCCCCGCCTTCGAGAAGGCCTCCCCGGTCTTCGGCGTGGGCCTCGCCTGGGCTTCCCTGAACTGCGCCTACTGGCCCGTGAAGGCAACCGGCGAGGCGCACCGCATCGAGGCGAAGGGCTCCGCGCCCATCGTCGTGGTCGGCACCACCCGCGACCCGGCGACCCCGTACTCGTGGGCGCAGGCGCTCGCCGCCCAGCTCTCCTCGGGAACGCTCCTCACCTACGACGGCGACGGCCACACGGCGTACGGACGCGGCAGCGCGTGCATCGACTCCGCGATCAATCTCTACCTCATCGAGGGCACCCCGCCACAGAACGGAAAGCGCTGCTCAGCGACCTGATCGCCGGGCTCCGGCAGGCCCGTCGCCAGGTCGCCGACGGGCCTGCCGGGGGTGCGTCCGGAGCGGGTTCGGAGCACCCCCGGAAACTGTGTAGACTTACCGGCGTTGCCGATCGCACCATAGTTCCGGCAGCGCGCCGCCTTAGCTCAGATGGCCAGAGCAACGCACTCGTAATGCGTAGGTCTCGGGTTCGAATCCCGAAGGCGGCTCTGTAAAAGCCTCAGGACTCACTCGCCGTGACCTGGGGCTTTTGCTTTTTTCGGGGCGGGTCGCCGTGTGGGGTGCGTGGCGCGGAGGGTCAGGTGGTCGTGTCGCGCAGTGCGTCCCGCAGTTTCAGGGCCGCCGGCAGTGGGGTGGCGGGCAGTGCCAGGTGGACCGTTCGGCGTAGTGCGGGGTCGTCGAGGCGGCACAGGATGACTTCGGCCGGGACCGCCCACGCTGCCAGTGAGGGGACGAGGGCCACTCCGAGTCCGGCGGCCGCGTAGCCGAACTTGCCGGTCCACTCCGCGATTCTGATGATCTTTCTCGGGGTGAAGCCGGCCCGTGCGCAGGCGTCGGCGAGCATCGTGGGGCGGTCGCCGTACGCGTCCTGGATCCAGGCCTCGTCGCGCAGGTCGTGCAGGCCGATCGCCCCGGATCCCGCCAGGGGATGGTCGCGGCGGAGGGCGACGAGCAACTCGTCCTCCAGCAGTACCGCCGTCGTGATGCCGTCGGCCGACGGCAGGCCGGACGGGTAGTCGCTGACCACGGCGAGGTCCAGCGCGCCTTCCGTGAGATGCCGCATCAGTGTGCCGCTCCGTCCCTCGACCGAGACGATCTCGACATCCGGGCTGGTGTGCCTGAACCGGCGCAGGGCCTCGGGGACCAACGAGATGTTCGCCGTCGCGAAGGCTCCCACGCGCAGCATGCCGCCGTGGCCCGCGTGGATCACGGTCAGCTCGTGTTCCGCGCGTGACAGCCGTTCCAGCACGTCCACGGCGTGGCGGTGCAGCGCTCGGCCGGAGGGGTTCAGTCGTACGCCCCTGGGGAGCCGTTCGAACAGAGGGCCGCCCGCCTGCTGTTCCAGTGCGGCGATCCGCCGGGACACCGCGGACTGCGTGTAGTTGAGCCTGGTCGCGGCCCCGGTGAAGGACCCGGTCTCGGCCACGGTCACGAGCAGGCGCAGCGCGTCGGTCTCGAACACGTTCCTTCCCCCCTGTGTGCTCCCTCTGCGCATGCAGGCAGGGCACTGCCCAGACGCATGCGTTCAGTGCATGGATTCCATGCGATCCAGTCGCTGGTGGAATGCCTTGTGGCCCCATACCGTCTCATGACATCGCCGATCCGAGGGGGAACCGTGATCGATCTGCCTGCCATGCTGCTCGACCTGGAGGAGCTCGTGGCCTGCGAGTCCTTCTCGGCCGACCATGCGGCGGTGGCCCGCAGCGCCGAGGTGGTCGGCGCCCAGGGGGCGAGGCTGCTGGGCGCCGAGCCGGAGACGATCGTGGCCGGCGGAGTCACCCACCTGCGGTGGACCTTCGGCAGGCCGGGCGTGCTGCTGGTGGGGCACCACGACACGGTGTGGCCCCTCGGTTCGCTGGACAGCCACCCCTGGTCGGTGGCCGACGGGGTGGCCCGGGGCCCCGGAGTCCTGGACATGAAGGCCGGGCTGGTGCAGATGTTCCACGCGCTGGCCGCCCTGCCGACCCTCGACGGGGTGTGCGTGCTGGTCAACGGGGACGAGGAGGTCGGCTCCCCCACCTCCCGGACACTCGTCGAGGAATCCGCGCGCGGCTGCGCGGCCGCCCTCGTGCTGGAGGCGTCCGCGGATGCCACGGGCGCACTCAAGACCGCCCGCAGCGGCACCTCGCGGTACGAGATCGTGGTGCACGGCAGGGCCGCCCACGCGGGTCTCGAACCGCACCGGGGGATCAACGCCGCTGTCGAGGCCGCCCACCAGGTCCTGGCCATCGCCGGTCTCGGTGCCGCGGTGGACGACACCGGGGCCTCCGTCGACAGCCCTGGCCCTGGCCCCGGGACCGGCCCCGGGACCGGCATCGATGTCGGCCCCGGCACAGACAGTCCGGTGCTGGGAGCGGCGACCGTCACACCCACCCTTCTGTCGGCGGGGAGCACCCTGAACACGGTGCCCGCGACGGCGAAGGTGTCGGTGGACGTGCGCGTACCGACCCTGGCGGCGCAGGACCGGATCGACGAACTCATGCGGGGGCTCACCGTGCGGAACCCCGGTGCCCGCCTGACGGTGCTGGGCGGCAGGAGGCGGCCGCCGATGGAACCGGAGTCCTCCGCCGCGCTGTTCGCCCTCGCCGCCCGCATCGCGTCGGAGCTGGGCCAGGAGCCTTTGCGGGGTGTCGCCGTCGGCGGTGCCTCGGACGGCAACCACACGGCGGCCGTGGGCTGCCCGACGCTGGACGGCCTGGGCGCTGTCGGCAGCGGCGCCCACGCGGACACCGAGCACGTGGAGGTCGCACGGATGGTCCCGCGCACCGAGCTGCTCGCGCACCTCGTCGCCCAGATCTGCCGAGGGCCCGCCCGGTGACCGCAGCAGGAACGTTCCGGCCCCGGAAGCTCCGGCCCCGGAAGCGGGCAAGCGCCCCGAACTCTCCGTCACTCCACACGAGGAAGAGGCCCATGACCGCATCGACCGTTCAGCCGCCCGAGGTCGCCGAACTGGCCGCCCGTCATCAACTCGGCGAACTCGCGGGCGCGTTCGCCCCCAAGCGGCTCGGGACGCTGATGTTCGTCGTCTACGTCAACATGATCCTCACCTTCACGGCGTTCTTCGTGGTTCCCGGTCTGCTCTGCTACTGGTGGATGCGCCGTTTCCCGAACTTCAGCAGGAAGCAGGCCGCCAAGCGCCTCTACCTGTTCGAGCACGGGATGATCGTGCAACCGCAGTTCGGCGACGGCATGACCGCCTTCCGCTGGGATTCCGTGAAGCTCTACCAGGACATCACCCAGTTGTTCGTCAACGGTGTCCCGACCCCGACCAAGTACGTCTACTCCGTGGTCGCCCCGAGATACGGCGGCGCGGAGATCACGGAGTTCTACGAGAACCCCGAGAGCTGGGGTCCCGCTCTGCAGGACGCGGTCCTCCGCGCCCAGGGGCCGGCTGTCCTGAAGGCGATTCTGGAGGGCGGGACGGTGGACTTCGGAGCCCTCTCGCTCTCCAGCAAGGGTGTGTCCTCCACCAGGAACGGTCGTCTTCCCTGGTCCGAGGTCCAGGAGATCCTGGTTCAGGGAGGAAGTGTCCGGGTCCTGAGGTCCGGTACGGCCGACACATGGTCCACGGTCGCGGTCAGCGGCATGCCGAACCTCTACGTCTTCCTTGCCGTCGCCGGGAAGCTCTGCCGCCAGTAGCCGCCAGTAGCCGCCAGTAGCCGCCAGTGGCAGTCGCCGGTCGTCAGCGGTTGTCACGGCTGCCCAGGGACGCAGCGGGGAGGGCCTGGTGTCCCGGCCGGACTAGGAGGTCAGGGTCGCCAGTGCCGGGGCGAAGGCGATGAGCAGGGGGACGAGGGGGGCCAGCGCGGCGGCCGTCGTGGTGCCCCGGCGGTGGGTACGGGTGAGGCGGGGCGGTGGGTCCAGGAGACGTTCCACGCGTTGGTGGAGCAGGGGGCGGGGGGTGGCGCAGGACAGGACGCCCCGGTGCTGGTTGAGCTCGATGAGGGCCAGCGCGGTGGTGAGGTGGCCGCAGCGGCGCGAAGCCGTGTCGTCGGCGGACAGCTCGACGAGGCGGTGGGTCTGGTCCCGGAAGTGGGTGAAGACCGGGATGCCCGGAAAGCCGCCGGCCAGGGCCTGCGAGAGGTGCAGGAGCCAGTCGTGACGGGCCCGTGCGTGGCCGAGCTCGTGGGCCTGGATGGCGTCCAGCTGGTGGTCGGTGAGGCGGCTCAGGGCGCCCGTGGTGACGACGAGCTGGGGCGGGTTGCCCGGCATCCACCAGGCGTCCGGGTACTCGTCCTCCAGTACGAGGAGCGGGCCGCGGGAGGCCGGGAGGCCGGCCGGCAGCTCGGGGGCGCGCTCGCGCAGGTGCGCCCGGCGCAGGCGGCCGCGCCGACGGGCTTCCACCACTTCCCGGGCGAGCATGGCCGTGGTCCAGGCGGCCCCGCCGGCCAGCAGCAGCGTCAGCGCGGTGGTCCACGGCGGGGCGGCGGCCAGGTCGTACGCCGCGGTGACCGCGGGCGGCGCGGGCGCGAAGACGTGGGCGCGGACGGTGTGGAAGACGGCGGAGGCGCTCAGCACGAGCGACGTCAGACAGCACAGCAGCACCGTGGCGACCAGGCACTGCCACACCCACAGCGCGAGCACCGGTTCCCGCTCGGGCCAGGAGGCGCGGGTCAGGACACGCGGGGCCACGACCGCGGTGGTCAGGGCGACGGCCGCCATCAGCAGGAGGGAGATGGATACGGTCATGTCGTGGGCCCCTTCCTTTCACTCCGCCGGGTCGTTCCGCGGTCGCCCTGTCGTCGGCCGCCGTCCGCATTCGCTTCTCCCCGGCCGTGGGCCGTCGGCCCGTGGTGCGTGACCGTGGCCGGGCAGGGAGAGTGAGCGGTAGTGAACACGCTACCCGGCCTCGGGCCCCCGGAGGCAATGATCGGCGTGACGTCACAGCGCACGCGACCGTCGGTGGCGTGAGCGGTGGCATGGCATGGGCGGCGCCGGTGGTGGTGGCGGTACGACGCGCGGGGCGGGACCGCGCGGCGGGGTGCTCCGGCACGCGCCGCCTGCCGGGCCGGAGGACGCGGACGCCCCTCGCACCCTCTGCCGGGAAGTCGCGCGGAATTGCGGTCCGACACCCTTAAGAAATCGCGTACTTGAGGAGTCCTGGCCGTGAACGGCTAGCATCGCCCCTTGATTGTCGGCTGATTGTCGGCGGAGTCGAGATCGGGGTGGGCGTCGTGTCGGTGGAGCCGCGGATCGCGGTGGCCGTGGTGACCATGGGGACGCGGCCCCAGGAAGTGGACGCGCTGCTCGCGTCGGTGGCCAAGCAGGACGTCGCACCCGAGCGGATCGTGATCGTCGGGAACGGGTGTCCGCTCCCGGAGTTCGCCGAGCGGCTGGACCTGCCCGGTGAGGTCACGGCCATCGAGGTCGACGAGAACCTCGGCTGCCCGGGCGGCCGGAACGTCGCGCTGCGGCGGCTGCGGGAGTTCGCGGACGTGGACGTCGTCGTCGAGCTGGACGACGACGGGCTGCTCATCGACCCCGATGTCCTGCGCGGGGTACGGGACCTGTACGCCGCCGAACCGCGTCTGGGCATCGTCGGGTTCCGCATCGCCGACGAGAACGGCGAGACCCAGCGGCGGCACGTCCCGAGGCTCGGCGCCAAGGACCCCATGCGCGGCGGCGAGGTGACCTGTTTCCTCGGCGGCGGCCACGCCCTCTCCATGGAGATGCTCGCGCAGACCGGGGACTGGCCCGCCGAGTTCTTCTTCGCGCACGAGGAGACCGACCTGGCGTGGCGGGCCGCCGACGCCGGCTGGACCATCCGGTACGCGCCCGAGTTGCTGCTCCAGCATCCGAAGACGTCACCCGCCCGGCACGCCATCTACCACCGCGTCACCGCCCGCAACCGCGTCTGGCTGGTCAGGCGGCGGCTGCCGCTTCCGCTCGTCCCCGTCCATCTGGCGGTGTGGATCGCCCTGACCCTCGTACGGACGCGGTCCGTCGGTGGGCTGCGGGCGTGGTTCGGCGGCTTCGTGGAAGGGCTGAGGGCTCCGGCCGGGGAGCGCAGGCCGATGCGCTGGCGGACCGTGTGGAGGCTCACGCGTCTGGGGCGGCCGCCGGTCGTCTGACGCGGCGTCGGTGCCGGTGACCGTTCGGCGGCGGGCCGTCAGGGCGGACGGCCGTGGTGATCCGGAGTGGTGAGGTCCGGTCAGGGGCGGCGGGTGCGCGGCGGCGTTCGTGGGCGTCCGCCGCCGGATGTCCTTCGCGTGCCCTGCGGGACTTTCGGACCCGGTCGCGACGGCGACACTCCCCCGAGTCGCGGCGACCTATGACGCCAACCGCGTGCCGGAGCGACCGGGTCCGATGAAGTGATCAAATCAGGCCACGCCAACCGATCGCTAACATGGGGCGAACGGTGTGGCGGGGCACGGAGTTTCGCCTGAAGGACGGCGGAGCGGCGGATTCAGGCCGCTGGGCGTCGCCGACGGGAAGAGGCGGACAGGTGGGCGGCGGGAAGCGGTCGGAGCGGGAGGCCGGGCTGCGTGGCGGTCGGTCGTCCCGGCGGTCGTCCGGCTCCTCCTCCGAACCGTCCTGCGGCCCGATATCCGCGGCACCGCCCTCCTCCGAACCGATGTCCGTCCGGCCGTCAGCGCACGCTTCTCCTCCCGGGCTCCGGTCCAGGCCCCCGTCCACACCTTCGCCCAGGTCCCCGGCCGCGCCTTCGTCCGCGCCTTCGTCCGGGGTCCCGGCCGGTTCGTTCGAGTCCTCGCCCGCGGTCTCGCCCCGGCTGCGGTTCGGGCTGCTCGGGCCGACGGTCGTGTACGGCGCCGACGGCGTCCCCCGGCCGGTCAGCAGCGCCAAGGGACGCGTCCTGCTCACCACTCTGCTCCTGGAACCGGGACGGGTCGTCTCCCTGGACGTGCTCAAGGACGCGCTGTGGGGCGGGGCTCCGCCCGCGTCGGCGCACGCCTCCCTGCAGAACCATGTCACCCGTCTGCGACGGCTCCTGGACGACCCGGACCGGCTGAGGTCGGTACCGCCCGGCTACCAACTGCGCGTCGGCGAAGGCGAGTTGGATGTCCGGGTCTTCGAGGCTCGGGTCGTGGCCGCCCGCGCGGCACACGCACGGCGCCAGTGGGGGAGGGCCGCGACCGAGGCTGTGGCGGCGCTCGCACTGTGGCGGGGTACCCCACTGGGCGGCTGGACCCCGGAGGCCGGTGGGATCCCTCTCGTCCAACGGCTGGAGGAGGCACGGCTGTTCGCGCTGGAATGCCGGTACGACGCGGAGCTGGAGCTGAGCCGAGGGGCGGCCGACCGGGGTGTACGGCTTGCCGGTCTTGCTCCCGAACTGGCCGCGCTGGTCGCCGAGTTCCCGCTGCGCGAGGCCTTTCACCGTCAGCTGATGCTGGTCCTGTACCGGACCGGGCGCCAGGCGGAGGCCCTCGCCGCACACCGTGACCTGCGCGGCAGGCTCGTCCGTGAACTCGGCGTGGAGCCGGGGGCCGCGGTACGGGAGGCGCACCTGGAGATCCTGCGGGATCCCGAGGCAGGGGCAGGGGCAGGGGCAGGGGCAGGGGCAGGAATCGGCGGGGCCGGGGTGCGTGCGGGCGGGATCGCGGAGGCCGCCACGGTCGAGGAAGGGCTGCCGGGAGCGCGTTCTCCCGGGATTCCGGCAGCCGGGACCGAGGGCGGCGCTCTCTCGCAGGGGCAGCCCGCCGATCCGGAGGCCTTCCGCGCGGGCTCCGGCGAATCGGCCCGGCCCAGGGCGCACGACACGCCGACGCCACCGGCGGAGGGCTTCCCCGCAGGTCAGGAGGAGGCCGTCCCTGCCTCCCCGGCGGATGCGCCTCGACCGGACCTTTCGGAAGCCGCCCGGACGGAGGCGCCGGGGGCCACTCGGGCGGCCCGGCCGGAAGCTCCTCGGACGGCCCCGGCCGAAGCCCTTCAGCCGGCCCCGACCGCTGGTGCCGAGGCAACGGCTCCCGGCGAAACCGCTGAAGCAACGGCCCCGACCGCGGGAGGTGAGACGGCAACCCCGACCACGGGAGGCCGGACTGCGACCCCGCCGGAGCCGGCTTCGGCCGAACCCGCCGTTGCCGTCGGCGCGGCCGGACCCGCCGCTCCCGTCGACGCGGCCGAACCCGCCGCTCCCGTCGACGCGGCCGGACCCGCCGCTCCCGTCGGACCGGCCGGATCCACCACTCCGGTCGGCTCGGCCGGAGCCGGCGCTCCTGCCCCCACGCCTGCCCAACTGCCGCCCGCACCGGTTCACTTCACAGGCCGCGAGGCAGCCGTCCAGGCGCTGCGCACCGCGCTGGTCCCGACCGGGGACGGCAGCCCGCGCGTGGCCGTCGTCAGTGGCATGGCGGGGGTCGGGAAGAGCGCGCTGGGTGTGCGGGTGGCGCACGGGCTGCGGGCGGAGTTCCCCGACGGCCAGCTGTACGTGCGCCTGCACGGGGCGACGCCGGGCGTGCCGCCGCTCACCGCCGGGCAGGCCCTCGCCGCGCTTCTCCGCGACCTGGGCACAAGGCCCCGGGACGTACCCGAACACCCGGACGCGGCGAGCGCGTTGCTCCGCTCGCTGCTGGCACCCACCCGCACCCTGCTGGTACTGGACGACGTCGCGAACGCCGCCCAGGTCCGCCCCCTGCTGCCCGCGGGCCCCGGCTGCGCCGTGATCGTCACCAGCCGCTCGCCCCTCACGGCTCTGGACGGCGCGACGCGCTTCCCGCTCGCACCGCTCTCGGACGAGGAGAGCGCCGAGCTGCTGCGCGCCGTCTCCGGGCGGGACGGCCTCGACGGTACGCACCCTCTCGTCGGCCTCACCGGCCGGCTGCCCCTCGCGCTGCGGATCGTCGCGGCCCGGCTCGCCGCCCGCCGGGTGCTCACCCCGGACGCGCTCGCCGGTCAACTGGCGGCCAGTGACGAACGGTTGCACCACCTGGAGTACGACGACCTCAGCGTGCGCCGCTCGCTCGCGGTCGCCCTCGACGCGCTGCGCGCCTCGGACCGGGAGGCCGACCGGGACGCGGCACTGGCCCTGCGCAGGATCGGCGCGCTCGACCTTCCGACGTACGGGGTCCCGCTCCTCGCGCGGCTGCTCGGCACCGGCGAACGGCGCGCCGAGGCCGCCCTCGACCGTCTCGTCGACGTGGCCCTCCTCGACGAGAGCGCGTACGGCCGCTACACCCCCCACGACCTCGTACGGGACTTCGCCCGCGAGGTGGCGGCCGAGGCGTCGGGAGAGGCGGCCGACGCGGCGGGTCAGCATGCGGCGCATCCGGACACCGCGCATCCGGACACGGCGAGTCCGGACGCCGTGGGCCCCGGCATAGCGGACCCCGGAGGGGCGGAGCTCGGCCCCATGAGCCCCGGCCTCGCTGTTCCCGATCCCGGCGATCCCACGGACATAGCCCTCCGCTGGTACATCGCCGCCGCCCGTCAGTGTGTGCTCGCCCTCGCCCCGTCCGGTGTCGACCGGGACAACCGGCTCGGCGTGACCTCCGCCGAGCGGGCGTGCGCGGCCTTCGAGGAGGGCGAGGGCGCCCCGTTCACCGCCATCACCGCGTGCGAGTCGGTTCCCCCGTTTCCCTCTTTTCCTCCTTTCGGCTCGGCCGCTGAGGCCGTCGCCTGGGGCGACCGTGAGGTGGCGAACGTCGTCGCACTCGTCGAGTGCCGTGCGGCCGCCTCCCCGCTCGTCCCCGTCCTCGTCCGCTCCCTCTTCCCGTACCTGCAGCGCCGCGGCCGGCTGCGTGAACTGGCCACGCTCGGGCGGCGGGCGCTGGAAGTGGCGCGGCGGCTCGGGGACGATGCGGCCGAGGCCGTCGCGCTCTCCGATCTGGCCGCTCTCCACTTCATGCGGGGCCAGGCCGGCGAGGCGCTCGTCCTGACCGACCAGGCACTCGCGCGCTGGCGCGGCCTCGGCGTCACGTCACGCGTCCAGCGCTGTCTGAACAACCGGGGGCTGCTGCTCGAAAGCCTGGGCCGGTACGTCGAGTGCGAGATCGCCCTGCGGGAGGGCCTCGAACTGGCACGGGAGCTGGGCGACACGGACGGTGAGGCCATCGCCTACAGCAATCTCGGCAACCTGTACGAGCACAGCGACCCGCGCGCCGCCATCGAGTGGCACGAGCGGAGCCTCGCGCTCGGGGAGGCCGTGGGCGACTCACGGGTCCGTGAGTCGGGGCACTGCAACATAGGGTTCGCCCACCTCGCGCTCGGCGAACCCGCCGGTGCCCTGGAGCACTTCGACCGCGCCCTGGACATCTCGGACGGGGTCGACTGGCAGAGCGGTTCGCAGACCCGCCTCGGCCTGGTGCGCGCGTTGCGCGACCTCGACCGTACGGAGCGGGCGGCCCGGGAGTGCGCCGCGCTGCTGGAGCGGGCCGAGCAGCGGGCGGACAGCTACACCGCCGGTCTGGCCCGCCACCAACAAGGCCTGCTGCTCCGGTCCTCGGGCCGCACCGAGGAGGCGTACGAGCAGTGGGAACTGGCCCTCGACGACCTCGACGGCACCGACAGCCCGGTCATCGAGGAGCTGAGGGACCTGCTGCTGGGGCAGCTCAACTGACCTTGCGTGCAGGAAAGTTCACCAGCGCGCGCCGAGGGTGCTTCGCGCAGGTTCCACCGAAGGCGGTCTGCGGGGGAGATCACTTCGCGTCCGCGTAGCACTTCACCACCGCCGTCGTGAACGGGAACCGCACCGGTGTCTGTCCGAACGTCAGCCGCCCCGCCAGCTCCGCCGCTTCCCGGATCGCCTCGACCACGGCGTCGGCCTCCTCCGCCGGGCAGTGCACCATCACCTCGTCGTGCTGGAAGAAGACCAGCTCGGCAGCCATGTCCCGGCAGGCGCGCCGGAGCCCGGCGAGCACGAGGAGGGTCCAGTCCGCGGCGCTGCCCTGCACCACGAAGTTCCGGGCGAAGCGGCCCCGGGCGCGGGAGTTGGTGGACGCGTACCCCGGCACCCACTCGTCGCCCCCGGGCCCTCCGGACCCGCCCGGGCCGTCGTCGGTCCCCTCGGCCGGCCCGTCCTGCGGCATCCCCGCCTCCTCCTCCGCGGATTCCGAGCCCACGGCCGGCGGGCAGGTGCGCCCCAGCCAGGTCCGTACGAGCCGCCCCTCCTCGCCCTCCCGCGCCGCGTCGTCCACGTACGCCACGGCCTTGGGGAAGCGGCGGCGGAGCAGCGCCAGGTTCTTGAGGCCGTCGCCGGACGTCTGGCCGTAGATCGCGCCGAGCACGGCGAGTTTCGCCTGGGCGCGGTCGCCGGAGAAGGCCCGGTCGGAGACGGACTGGTAGAGGTCGCTCTCGCGGCCGGCCACCTCCATCAGTCCGGGGTCGCGGGAGATCGCGGCCAGCACGCGCGGCTCCATCTGGTCGGCGTCCGCCACGACGAGCCGCCAGCCGGGGTCGGCGACCACCGCCCGGCGGATGACCTTGGGGATCTGCAGCGCGCCGCCGCCGTTGGTCACCCAGCGGCCGGTGACGGTACCGCCCGCCAGGTACTCCGGTCTGAACCGC
Organism: Streptomyces aurantiacus; assembly: GCF_027107535.1. NCBI lineage: Bacteria > Bacillati > Actinomycetota > Actinomycetes > Kitasatosporales > Streptomycetaceae > Streptomyces > Streptomyces sp. Qhu-G9. The sequence goes on from NZ_CP114283.1 coordinate 432,824, forward strand.
CCGTCCCGCACCCAGTCCTGGAGCCACGACCAGCCGTGGGCGACCCAGATCCGGTACAGCTTCTTGTACTCGACGAGCGGCTTCACGGCCGGGTGGTCGATGGCCTCGATCTCCCAGCGCCGCGTGGACCTCACCTTGATCCCGGCCTGTGCGAAGGCCTTGACGACGTCCGCCGGCAGGTCGGGCCGGACCCGGCGCCCGAAGGCGGCCGACACCTCCTCCGTCAGCTCGGCCAGCCGCCGCGGCTCACCGCCGCCCGTGTACCGCTCGCCGAGCAGTTCGTGCAGCACCTCGCGGTGCACGTCCGTGCTCCAGGGCAGCCCGGTCGCGTTCATCTCCGTGGCCACGAGCATGCCCGCCGACTCGGAGGCCGTGAGCAGCCGCATCCGCTGGGGGTGCGCGGTCGCGTCGTGTCTGCGCTGCTGGTGTCCGTACACCTCGATGAGCTGTTCCAGCGATACGTGGCTGCCGGGACCGGGCCGCGGCTCGAAGAGGGAGGACTGCGAGCCGGGCTCGGCGGAGCGCTGCGGAGGGTCGGGCGGGACGGGGCCGCCGCGCAGCCTCGCCAGGGCGGCGGCCGCGGAGCGGGGCTCGCCGAGCCGTCCCTCGTGGCCGAGCAGGAGGGTCTCGGCGGCCTCCAGGTCGTAACAGCGCTCGACGCGGACGCCCGCGGTGCGCAGCCGCGGGTAGACCTCGGCCGTCGACCGCCAGATCCAGCGGGTGACGTCCGGCCGGGAGCGCACGGACCCGGCGAGGTCCGGCTCCCTCAGGACCGGTCCGGCGGGCAGGCCGTCGGGGCCGAGGGGGGCGAGCTCGGCGCCGCCGTCCTCGGTCGGTGCGAGAGCCCACCGGTCGGTCATGACTGGAGTGTCGCAGGAGGGTCCGACAACGGCCCCGAACCGCGTTCGGAGCCGCGTCCGGACAAGGCCCGGCCCCCGCGCACGGGGTCGCGGGGCGCCGGGCACCGGCCGGTCACTCCTCCCGAAGGGGCTGCCGGATCTTCTCCAGTTGCTCCGCGATGTTCGCCTCGGCCGCCGTCTTGTCGACGCCGAGCCCGCTGAGCACGCCCGTCCCGGCCTCGTGCTCCAGGAGGGCGAGCAGGATGTGCTCCGTGCCGATGTAGTTGTGGCCCAGGCGCAGGGCCTCGCGGAAGGTGAGTTCGAGGGACTTCTTCGCGTTGGCGTCGAAGGGGATGAGGGCGGGAACGGTCTCGGCGCGCGGGGGGAGACCGGCGGTCGCGGCTTCGCGCACGGTGTCCAGGGAGACGCCCTGCGCGGTGATCGCCTTCGCCCCGAGGCCCTCGGGCTCGGCGAGGAGGCCGAGGACCAGGTGCTCGGTGCGGATCTGGTCGTTGTCGGCGGCGCGGGCCGCTTCCTGGGAGACGACCACCACGTTCCTGGCCCGTGGCGTGTAGCGGCTGAAGCCCTGGCTCGGGTCGAGGTCCGACTCGGCCTTGGGCACGAACCGCTTCTGGGCCGCCTGCCGGGTGACGCCCATGCTCCTGCCGATGTCCGTCCAGGACGCGCCCGAGCGCCGGGCCTGGTCCACGAAGTGCCCGATCAGGTGGTCGGCCACGTCGCCGAGGTGGTCGGCGGCGATCACCGCGTCCTGGAGCTGGTCGAGGGCGTCCTCGTGGACCTTCTTGATGGCCTCGATGAGGTCGTCGAGGCGTACGGGGGTGGTGCCGCGTGGATTCGTGGTCATGTGTCAACCGTAAGTTGACAGTGCTGGGGTGTCAACCTCAAGTTGACACTTGTGGGTGACTCTCGTGGGTGACTTCTGAGTGCTTTTCCGCCCGTGACACGATCGAGGAATGAGCAGTACGTCCAGCACGGTGGAGCGCGCCTTCGAGGCCGCTCTCTACTCCGACACCGACGCGGCCCTCGACACGGGCGCCTCCCTGCTGGCCGCCGACCCCGCGTCCGACGCCGAACTCGCCCGCCGCGGCGAGGAGTTCGTCGCGGCGGCCTGGCGGCGCGGCTGGCAGCCGGCCGACGTCGTACGGATCGTGCGGCGCGAGCTGGACGACGTGCACGAACGCCTCGTGTCGGAGCTGGTCCTCGCCGAGGCCGGCCGGGACCGCCGACCCCGGGGCGCGCGCTGGGCCGCACAGCTCGACGAACTGGACGCCGGCCCGGGAGCGCTCCGCACGGACCGCTTCTCGTACGCGAGCGCAGCTCTGGAGCTGTACCGCCTGCTGCTGCGCCTGCCCTCCCTGGAACCGCTGGACGCGCACGCACCCCCGTCGTCCCGGGCGGCCGCCCCGCGGGACACCCGCATGCTCACCCGCATCCGCGCGCTGCTCGCCAAGGCGGAGGCCACCGGGTTCCCGGAGGAGGCGGAGGCGCTGAGCGCCAAGGCGCAGGAACTGATGGCGCGGCACAGCATCGACGAGGCGCTGCTCGCCGCGCGGACGCACGCGAAGGACGCGCCCGGCGCCTGCCGGATCGGAGTCGACGCGCCCTACGAGACCGCGAAGGCGGTCCTCCTCGACGCGGTGGCCGGGGCGAACCGCTGCCGCGCGGTGTGGAACGAGGCCCTCGGTTTCTCCACGGTCGTCGGTTTCGAACCCGACCTGGAGGCGGTCGAACTCCTCCACACCTCACTCCTCGTGCAGGCCACGGCCGCGATGACCAAGGCGGAGGCGGCCCAGCGCGCGGGCGGCAGGAAACGTACGAAGACCTTCCGGCAGTCCTTCCTCGCCGCGTACGCGCACCGCATCGGCGACCGGCTCGCCGACGCGGCCGAGGGGCAGGTGACCGCGACGGAGGGGGAGTTGCTGCCGGTCCTCGTGGCGCGCGACGTGGCGGTCGCGGACGAGACGGAGCGCATGTTCCCGGACACCGTCACGACCCGGATGCGTGGGGTGAACGACGCGGCGGGCTGGCAGGAGGGGGCCGCCGCGGCGGACCGGGCCCAGGTCGGGGCGCGGCCGCCGCTGCGACGCCCCTGACTCAGTCGCCCGCCCGCTGGAACGGGGTCACCGACGCGTCCGGCTCGCTCGCGCTCCGCAGGGCCACCTCGCCGTACTTCCAGTCGAAGGACTGATCGGCCCCCGCCCCGGGCAGCCCGAACTTCGCGCGCTTCACCGCGGCGCCCTTCGCCGCGTCACCGGCCGGGCCCCGTACGTACGTGATCGTGAAGCTGACCGTCTCGTCCTGCTTCACGGTCAGCTTCTCCGGTTCCGCGGACTTCTCCGGAGCGACGGCCAAGGCCGTGGTGCCCGCGGTCAGTTCGACGGTGGGGAAGCCCTCCAGGGTGCAGTCGGCTCCGGAGCCGTTGGTGAGGGTGACGGAGACGGTCCCGGTGTCGCCCGCGGCCGGGGCCTCACTGGCGACGACCTCCTGGTCGAGCTTGCCGGCCGCGCAGGCGGTCGAGGAGGTGTCCGAGGAGCCGGTCTTCTTGCCACCGGTCTTCTTGTCACCGCCACCGTCGTCGTCGCCGCCACAGGCGGTCAGGGTCAGGGTGAGAGCCGCCGCGAGGGCGGTGACGGCGATCGGCAGGGTGCGCATGGGTTTCCTCTGGCCTGTGGGTCGTGCTGCTCGGTCGTGGATCATCATGCGGTTCCGCGTGCCGGGATTCCACCGACCCCTGCACCTTCGCCCGTTGAAGCTTCACACGTCCCGGGCCCCGGATGCTCCGCCCACCCGGTCCCCTCCCGTACGCTGGCCCGGTGAGCTGGCGACGGGCGCTGAAGGACACCGCGCGCTCGGGCCTCGCCGTGGAGAAGACGCGGCTCGAACCCCTCGTCGCGGTGCGCGGAGCGGTGGGGCTCGCGATCGTGATCGCGGTGTCCCTGTGGGCCTTCGGCCCGGTCGCGGCCGCGAGTTCGGCGTTCGGCGCGTTCCAGGCGGCCATCGCGACGTTCCAGCGCAGCTGGCGCCCCCGGCCCGAACTGGCCCTCGCCTCCGGTACGAGCCTCGCCGTCTCCACGTTCCTCGCCTACCTCACGGTCTCCTACGAGCCGCTCTTCCTCGCGCTGCTGGTGGCGTGGACGTTCGCGGCGGGGATGAGCTGGGCGGCGGGCCCGACCATCGGTCTGATCGCCTCCTCGAACGTGGCGATCATGCTGGTGACGGTCACCCTGCCGACCTCGGTCGCCCAGGCCGCGGGCCACGCCGCCATGATGATCGTGGGCGGTGTCGTCCAGGCCGCGCTGATCGTGCTGTTCCCCGTACGGCGCTGGGGTGCGCACCGGGACGCGCTCGCCGACGCCCTGGCCGCCGAGGGGGACTACGCGCGCCGCCTGCGCCACGACCCCCTCGCGGCCTTCGACCCGCTGCCCCTGATGGAAGCCCGCAACGCGGCCGCCGTCACCCCCCGCCAGGCCCGCCGTCGTCCCGCCGAACTGCACGGCGCCCGCGGCCTCGCCGAGCGGATCCGCCCGGTCCTCGCCTCCCTGGCCGACCCGGCGACGGGCGTCCCGGCGGAGGGCCGCGCCCGCGACCGGGTCCGTGAACTCCTCGGCGCCGCCGCAGCCGTCCTCGACGCGGCGGCCCACGCGATCCGCCACGGCGAGCCCGTGACCGTCCCGCCCGCCGCACTGGCCGCGTTCCGTACCCCGGACACCGGCAGCATCCTCACCGGCCGCCCCTACCGCGCGGCCGCCCGACTCGACACCCTCCTGAAGGACGTGGTGGAAACAGCGGGCGGCGCCTCCCCGCAAGGGCGTGAGGAGGCGCGCGCCCGGCTCCCGGAAACCGGCGGGCGCCCGGCCGCCGCGTCCCACCGCCCCCGCAGCCGTCCCACCTTCCTCGGCCTGATCCCCGTGGCGCTGAAAGCGATGCGCGAGGAGTTCCGCAGGGGTTCCCCCATCGTCCGCCACGCCACGCGCGTGTCGGTGGTCGCCGCCACCGGATACGTCCTCGGCTCCTGGCTCCCTCTCGGCCACGGCTACTGGGCGCCGCTGACCTCGGTCATGGTCATGCGCCCGGACTTCTCGCAGACGTACAGCAGGGCGGTGGCGCGACTCGGTGGCACCGTCGTCGGCGTGGCCGTGGCCACGGCCGTGGTGCGGCTGGCCGACCCGGGCACGTACCTCTCCGGCGCCCTCGCCGTGGTGTGCGCCGGCCTGATGTACCTCCTGATGCGTACGGGGCAGTTCGCGGCCCAGGCCTGCATCGCCGCGTACGTCGTGCTCCTGCTCGGCATGGGCGGCGAGGAGTGGAACCAGACCGTGCCCGAACGCGTTCTGCTCACCCTGCTCGGCGGCCTGCTGGCGATGCTCGCGTACGCCGTCTACCCGGCGTGGGAGACCCCGCGTCTGCGCACCCGGCTCGCGGACTGGCTGGCCACGCAGGGCCGTTACGCGGACGTGGTCTTCGGCGCCTACGCCGACCCCGCGCACCGCAGCGTCCCGGACGTCCGCAAGGCCCTGCTCTCCGCGCGCACCGCCCGCGCGGCCTGGCATGCCGCCGTGGCCCGCGCCACCGCCGAACCGGTCCGCCACCGGGGCCTCTCCCGCACCGCCGCCGACGACGCCGAGGACGCGCTCGCCCAGCTGGGCCGGGTCGCCATGCTCCTGGAGGCCCATCTCCCGGAACACGGCGCGACGCCGGTCCCGGCCGCCGCCGCCTTCGCCGAGGCCCTGCGTGAGTCCACCCAGCACGGTGCCAAGGCCATCCGCGAGCGCCGGATTCCCACCTGGGACGCCGTACGCACCGCTCTGACCACCTGGGAGACGACGGAGACCGGCGGGGGAGGGGAGCCCGGTGAGCCGGGTGGGATCAGCGAGACCGGTAGGACCGGTGCGGCCGCCACCTCCGACAACGACCAGTTCGTCCGGGAGGCGGCGCGGCGCGTGCTCGACGCGCTCATCGAGCTGTCCGAGGCTCTCGACACCGCCGTGGCGCCCATGACGCTCGACGGGACGGCGGCCGCTTCGGAGACCGCGCCCCCGCAGAAGCCGGACGGGCCGCCGAAGCCGGACAGGCCGCGGAACCCGGAGGATTCCGCGGCCCGCGGGACCGGCGGCGACGGTGTCAGGAACCCAGACTCGCCGTAGGCAGGCCGGACGGCAGCTTCCCGCCCTCCGTCTTCGTGTACGTCTCCTCGCCGAAGCCCTCCCAGGTGACCTTCAGGGTCGTGGAGCCGACGGAGTGGACCATGCCCTCGGCCCGGTCCTTGTTCCCGTCGGAGCACTTCAGCTCGATCATCCGCATGCCGGAGGTCTCACGGGCGGTGCCACTGCACACGGACCCGCTCGTCGAGAACAGCCCGGCCTCCTCGCCGGTGATCACCAGGGCCACGGCCTTGCCGCCCTTGGTGGCCAGCCAACTGCCCTCCAGCTTCCCGGCCTCGGCCGAGCCGTCGCCGGAGCCGCCACCGGTGTCCGCCGACCCGGTCGGCGCCGCGCTCGTGCCGGACGACGGGTCCTTGTCACCGTCCGCGCCGCTGTCGCCGCTGCAGCCCGCGGTCAGGGCGAGCGTGGCCGCCAGCGCCGCCACCGAGCCCGCGATCCGCGCCTGCCTGCGCGAGAAGGTCGCCGAAGTCACTGAAGCCCCCAAGGGTCTGGCCGGACGGGTCGCCGGTACCCGCCGGGTACCACCGGTGGCGCCGATGTCACCGGAACGACCGGAGCAAGCTACCAGCCGCTCCTCTCAGCACCTCGGGGACGACCCCGCCGCCATCGGGCCGCGCTACCAGGAGGACTTCCGGACCCCCGGCAGGAACCCCTTGTGCGCCTGGTCCCGCAGGTTCACCCGCGAGAGCCCGAACGTCCGCAGGTAGCCACGCGGGCGACCGTCCACACTGTCCCGGTTGCGCACGCGCGTGGCGCTGGCGTCACGCGGCTGCCGCTCCAACTCCCGCTTGGCAGCTGCCCGTTCGGAGTCCGTCGAGGACGGCTTGCGGATGATCTCCTTGAGCTCGGCCCGTCGCCCGGCGTACCGGGCGACGATCTCCTGGCGCCTGTCGTTCTTGGCGATCTTGCTCTTCTTGGCCATCAGACCTTCACCCCACGGGCCCGGATCCGGGCCACGGCGGCCTCGACGCCGAGGACGTCGACCGTCTTGATGCCCTTCGTGCTCAGCTTCAGCCGTACGTACCGGCCCTCGCTGGGCAGCCAGTAGCGCTTGCTCTGGATGTTGGGGTCGAAGCGGCGCGACGTGCGCCGGTGCGAGTGGGAGATGGAGTTGCCGAAGCGGGGCCGGGTCCCGGTCAGCATGCAGTGCGCGGACATGTGAGTGACGTACCTCTCTGTTCTCTCCGTTGTCGATAATGGGATTCGTTTTCATATACTAGCCACATGGCACGCAATGAACTCCGCCCGGTCATCAAACTCCGGTCCACGGCCGGGACCGGCTACACGTACGTCACCCGCAAGAACCGCCGTAACGACCCCGACCGGATGACCCTGCGCAAGTACGACCCGGTCGCAGGCCGGCACGTCGACTTCCGAGAGGAGCGCTGAGCGTCATGCGCGAGGGAATCCACCCGGCGTACGGGCCCGTCGTCTTCCGGGACCGGGCCGCGAACCACGCCTTCCTGACCAGCTCGACCATGACGAGCGAGAAGACCATCGAGTGGGAGGACGGCAACACCTACCCGGTCGTCGACGTCGAGATCTCGAACGTGAGCCACCCCTTCTACACGGGCACGGCCCGCGTGATGGACACCGCCGGCCGCGTGGAGCGCTTCGAGCGACGGTTCGGCCGGCGTGACGGCCGACGGGCCGACAACCGGGAGAGCGGGCGGGACGCCGGGCGCGACGGCGAAGCGGACGGCAAGCGGGACGCCGTGAGCGGGGAGCAGTGATGCTGAGCGTCGCCATCGTCGGCGGACTGCACGCCGACGCCCGCAGGCAGGCGGTGGAGCGGCTGCTCGTCGACGTGCCGGGCGCCGTGGCGCTGCACCACGACCTCTCGACCGCCGTACAGGGCACCGTGGTCCGCACGGTCCGCGACCACACCGGCATCGTCTCGGCCGGTGAGGCACCGCTGGTCAACGACTGCGCGTGCTGCGCCCTGCGCGAGGACCTGGTCCCGGAGCTGGAGCGGCTCGCGGCGGACGGTCTGACCCGCCTTGCGATCGTCGAGCTGTGGGACTCGGTCGAGCCGAAGGCGATGGCCGAGGTGGTCGCGAGCGCGGGTCTCCACCTCACCGGTGTCATCACCGCGGTCGATCCCGCGCTGGTGCTCCCGTACCTCGGCAACGGCGACGACCTCGCCGACGCGGGCCTCGCCGCGGCCGCGACCGACCAGCGCACCGTCGCCGACACCTTCGCCCGGCAGCTGGAGTACGCCCCGGTCCTGGCCCTCGCCGACTCGGAGGAGGCCGACGACGAGGACCGCGCGCTGCTGGTCCAGCTCCACCCGACAGCCCGCCAGGTACCGATCGGCCCCGTCGCGCTGCCGGACCCGTGGGGCTGGGAGTCCTGGTTCGCGGGCCAGGAATCCGCGGGCCGGGGAGGCGCGGGCCGGGAAGGCGAGGACCCGCGTGCCGCCGACTCCGGCGCGGCGCCCACGACCGACCGTCCGGACTTCGAGGGTTCCGGGCACCCCGGGCCGGCGGGGCAAGGCGCCGGAGACGACGCTGCGAGCTCCGAAGGCCGTGATGGTCCCGGCGGCCGTACGGTTCCGACGGCTCCCGAGCCCGCTGGTTCCGAGTCCGTGACCCCCGAGCCCGTGGGTTCCGCGCTCGCGGAACTCGCGCTCGCCGGGTTCGACGTGGAGGCGGCCGCCGCGGCCCAGCATCCGGCGTGTGCCCTGTTGCCGGCCGAGGCGGACGAATGTGGGGTCTCCACGCTCGTATGGCACCGGTGCCGGCCGTTCCACCCGGAGCGGCTGTACGCGGCGCTGGAGGACCTGACCTGCGCGGCCGCCCGCAGCCGGGGCCGGTTCTGGCTCGCGGACCGGCCCGACACGCTGCTGCACTGGGACGCGGCCGGCGGCGCCCTGTGCGTGGAGAGCGCCGGGCCGTGGCTGGCCTCCCTGCCCGACGCGGCCTGGGACATGGTTCCGCCGGTGCGCCGGGCCGCCGCCGCGCTCGACTGGCACCCCGAGCACGGCGACTGCTGCCAGCACCTCGTCTTCACCTCGCCGGGCCTGGACCGCGACGGACTCGAACTGCTCCTGGAGTCCTGCCTGTTGACCGACGCGGAGTACGCCGCCGGCCGTCCCGCCTGGAAGCGGCTCCCGCCCGCCTTCGACACCCTCCTGGAGGTCTGACCATGCCCCGCAAGCCCGAGCGCAAGCTGTCGCCCCGCCCGAACCCCCTGGACGCGGCGAAGATCACGTACATCGACTACAAGGACACCGACCTCCTGCGGAAGTTCATCTCCGACCGCGGGAAGATCCGCAGCCGCAGGGTCACCCGGGTCTCCGTCCAGCAGCAGCGCCGGCTGGCCCGCGCGATCAAGAACGCCCGTGAGATGGCCCTGCTGCCGTACGCGTCGCGGTAGCCCCGGCGGTCCCGTCGGCCGCAACGGCCCCCACAGCCCTGTCCCGTCCGTTCATCGAACGGACGGGACAGGGCTGTTCTGGAACAGGAACGGCCCGGCGCGCGTCTCTCTCACCGGTGGGGGACGGCATGGGAACGATTCGGACCCCGCCGCCGTCAAAGCTGTAATCAGGAGACCACCCCCCGTGCACGTGCATCTGCCCATGCATCTGCATGTGAAGGCAGCTATGATCCGGGGCAGTTGATCGCTGAATCAATGGCAACAGACGCCAATGCACCACCGGGGAGCGACCTGTGGACCACGACGTGTACAACGGCATGGCTGCCACGGAGCTGCACGAGGCGGCCTGGCAGAAGAGCATGCACAGCAACTCGCAGGGATCCTGCGTGGAGTTCGCCCGCCTGCCCGGCGGTGAGGTGGCCGTGCGCAACTCGCGCTTCCCCGACGGCCCGGCCCTCGTCTACACGCGTGCGGAGATCGAGGCCATGCTCCTGGGCATCAAGGACGGCGAGTTCGACCACCTGGTCGCGGGCTGACGGCCGAAGCCGCCCGGAGCGCCCGCGCGCTCGGGGTGTCCGGCCTGCCCCCGGAGCGCGTAACGCGCGTAGAACCGAGGCCCGAAAAAGCGCCGCGGCCCCTCAGGCGGAAGGCCCCAGCCGGAACAGCGCCCACACGACCTTGCCGTTGAGCGTGCCGGCCAGCGGGTGCCATCCCCAGCTGTCGGCGAACGAGTCGACGAGGAACAGGCCGCGTCCGGACTCCGCCGAGAAGTCCTCGGAGTCGCCCGCGACCGGACTGTCGTGACTGGGGTCGCGCACCGCGCACACGACCCGCTCGGTCCACCGCATCAGGTGCAGCCGTACGGGCGGGCCCTGGTCGGCCGGGCGTGGGGTGTCCGCGGGCAGCGCGTGCCGCAGCGCGTTGGTGACGAGTTCCGAGACGACCAGACAGACGTCGTCGAAGCGGTTTCCGACATCCCACTGATCCAGCGTGCGGCGGGTGAACTGCCGTGCGTCGCGCACCGCTTCGTAACGGGGCGGAAGGGCGCAGGAGGCGGCGTTGGACACGGCCGCGGGGTCCAGTGGCGGAAGCCCCTGCCGTAACGGCTCGAGCATGGTCGATCCATTCGTCCCCATGCGAGGCACTCCCGGGGTTCGCGGTCGTTGCGATGCAGCGGTGGCGCGAGACCATCGTTCCGAATGCGTTCAGCAGATGCAAGGGCAGATGCACGTGCACGCGCCCGAATTAGGCCTTCCCATACCGCTTCTGGGTCATTTTTTCCGCCATCTTCTTGCCGCTTTCTCGGGTCTGGCTTGTCTTCTCCTTGCCGATTCCTGTGCGTCTCACTTGAAAGCTTGCCGTTTCTGTAACCGAACGAGTACTGCTTGAAGTGTTTTAGTGGCAGACTGCGGCCCTTGAGAACGGGTTGGGGAGGCGGACGAACGTGAGCGCGCAGGAGTCGGGATCGGTGGTACGGCGCATGCTGCTCGGCTCTCACCTGAGGCGGCTGCGCGAGTCGCGCGGGATCACCCGGGAGAAGGCCGGTTATTCGATCCGAGCCTCCGAATCGAAGATCAGCCGTATGGAGTTGGGCCGGGTGAGTTTCAAGACGCGGGACGTCGAGGATCTGCTGACGCTCTACGGGATCTCCGACGAGGCGGAGCGCACCTCGCTGCTCTCCCTCGCCAAGGAGGCCAACGTCGCGGGCTGGTGGCACAGTTACTCGGACGTCCTGCCCAGCTGGTTCCCGACGTACGTGGGCCTGGAGGGCGCCGCGTCCCTGATTCGCTCGTACGAAGTCCAGTTCGTGCACGGCCTGTTGCAGACCGAGGCGTACGCGCACGCCGTCGTCGCCCGCGGGATGCGGGGTGCGAGCGCGGCCGACATCGAGCGGCGCGTGGCCCTGCGCCTGGAGCGCCAGAAGTACCTGGTGTCGGAGAGCGCGCCCGAGTTCCACGTCGTGCTGGACGAGGCGGCGCTCCGGCGGCCGTACGGCGACCCGGGTGTGATGCGCGGTCAGCTCCAGCACCTCATCGACATCTCGCAGCGCCCCAACGTACGGCTCCAGGTCATGCCGTTCCGGTTCGGCGGGCACGCGGGCGAGAGCGGGGCCTTCACGGTGCTCAGCTTCCCCGAGTCCGACCTGTCCGACGTCGTGTACCTGGAGCAGCTCACCAGCGCGCTGTACCTGGACAAGCGCGAGGACGTCACCCAGTACGAGAAGGCGATGAAGGAGCTCCAGCAGGACAGTCCGGGCCCCGACGAGAGCCGCGACCTGCTCAGGGGCCTGCTCCAGCTCTCCTGACGCCGTCCCCCGCTCCCTCTCTGTCGAGGTCGGCCTCAACTCCCTTGCGACACCAGTACGATGACGTGTGATCAGACCGTGAAGATGATCAGGCTGGCTGCCGCGGCAGCAAGGGATTGAGGGATCACATGTCGTCCTACTTCACCGACCTCGCTCAGCAGTACATCGACGGCGAGTGGCGCCCGGGGACCGGTTCCTGGGACATCATCGACTTCAACCCCTACGACGGTGAGAAGCTCGCCTCGATCACGATAGCCACGGTCGACGAGGTGGATCAGGCCTACCGCGCCGCCGCCCGCGCCCAGAAGGAATGGGCCGCGACGAACCCGTACGCGCGTCGTGCCGTGTTCGAGAAGGCCCTGCGGATCATCGAGGAGCGCGAGCAGGAGATCGCCGAGGTGATCATCGCGGAGCTCGGCGGTACGCATCTGAAGGCCGGCTTCGAACTGCACCTCGCCAAGGAGTTCCTGCGCGAGTCGATCAACCTGGCGCTGCGGCCCGAGGGCAAGATCATCCCCTCGCCGGTCGACGGCAAGGAGAACCGCCTCTACCTCGTCCCGGTCGGCGTCGTCGGTGTGATCAGCCCCTTCAACTTCCCGTTCCTGCTGTCGCTGAAGTCCGTCGCGCCCGCCCTGGCCCTGGGCAACGGCGTGGTGCTCAAGCCGCACCAGAACACCCCGATCGTGGGCGGCTCGCTGGTCGGGAAGATCTTCGAGGACGCGGGTCTGCCGGCCGGTCTGCTGAACGTCGTGATCACCGACATCGCGGAGATCGGCGACGCCTTCATCGAGCACCCGGTCCCGAAGGTCATCTCCTTCACCGGCTCCGACAAGGTCGGCCGCCACGTCGCCACGGTCTGCGCCGCGAACTTCAAGCGTTCCGTCCTCGAACTGGGCGGCAACAGCGCGCTGGTGGTCCTGGACGACGCGGACATCGACTACGCCGTGGACGCCGCCGTGTTCAGCCGGTACGTGCACCAGGGGCAGGTCTGCATGGCCGCGAACCGCGTCCTCGTGGACCGCTCGGTCGAGGCGGAGTTCACCGAGAAGTTCGTCGCCAAGGTCAGGACGCTGAAGGTCGGCGACCCGAACGACCCGCAGACCGTCATCGGCCCGCTCATCAACTCCTCCCAGGCGGACGCCGTTTCGGGCGTCGTGGCCCAGGCGATCGCCGAGGGCGCCACCGCCCTCGTGCACGGCGGCGTCAACGAGAACCTCGTCGAGCCGACCGTCCTGACCGGTCTGCCCGCCGACTCCGACATCCTCCGGCAGGAGATCTTCGGCCCCGTGGCGCTCCTCGTCCCGTTCGACGGCGAGGAGGAGGCCGTACGGATCGTCAACGACACCCCCTACGGGCTGAGCGGCGCCGTGCACACCGCCGACGTCGAGCGCGGTGTCTCCTTCGCCAAGCAGATCGACACGGGCATGTTCCACGTGAACGACGGCACCGTGCACGACGAGCCGCTGGTCGCCTTCGGCGGCGAGAAGTCCTCGGGTCTCGGCCGCCTGAACGGCGAGGCGACGGTCGGGGCGTTCAGCACCCAGAAGTGGATCTCGGTGCAGCACGGACGCAGCTTCTTCCCGTTCTGATCCCGGTTCCGATTCCTTTCCCGTGGCGGGCCCTTGCGGACAGAAGCTGACCGCAAGGGCCCGTAACTTCGTGGGTGTCGAGAAGGAAACGGCACCCACGAAAAGGCGGCTCCCATGGTCATGCACGTGCGCGCAGAAGCCCACGGCGACGAGCGCGGCGCGCTGCTCGCCTTCCTCGACGAGCAGCGCGGCGGCATCCGCCGGACCCTGCTCGGGCTGACGGACGAGCAGGCCGCGAGCCGCCCGAGCGCCAGCGAACTCTCGCTCTCCGGGCTGCTCAAGCACGTCGCCGAGACCGAGCAGGGCTGGCTGTCGAGGGCGCAGCAGGTGGCGCCCGACGTCCAGCGCTCCGAGGAGACCTGGGGCGACAGCTTCAGGCTGACCGGCGACGAGACGGTCGAGTCGATGCTCGCCTACTGGGAGAAGGGCGCCCGGCAGACCGAGGACTTCATCCGGGCCGTGCCCAGCCTGAACGACACCTTCCCGCTGCCCGACCAGCCCTGGTTCCCGGACGACGAGGCCGTCTCGATGCGCTGGCTGCTGCTGCGCCTGATCGCCGAGATGGCCCGGCACGCCGGCCACGCCGACGTCATCCGCGAGTCCCTCGACGGCAGGACGGCCTTCGAGCTCGTCGCGCAGCAGCAGGGCTGGGGCTGAGCCCCCGCCGGGGCAGGTGCCCGGGGCGACGCGGCGCGTCCTACGCTTGACCGCATGTCAGCGATCCGCCTCCTCGTCCTGGGTGCCGTACGCCAGCACGGCCGGGCCCACGGCTACCAAGTGCGCAACGACCTGGAGTACTGGGGCGCGCACGAGTGGTCCAACGCCAAGCCCGGCTCGATCTACCACGCGCTCAAGCAGATGGCGAAGCAGGGCATGCTGATCGCCCACGAGATCGCGCCCTCCACGGCCGGCGGCCCGCCCCGCACGGAGTACGAGATCACGGAGAAGGGCACGGGGGAGTACTTCACGCTCCTGCGCGAGTCCCTGACCTCGTACGACCAGAAGCCGGACATCCTCTCCGCGGCGCTCGGCTTCGTGGTGGACCTCGGTCGCGAGGAGGCGCTCGAACTCCTGGAGGAGCGCGTTCGCGTCATCGAGGAGTGGCGTTCGGCCGTCACCGAGCACTACGTCCCGGAGGACGGTCCCGAACAGCTGGGTCACATCGGCGAGATCATGAACTTCTGGGTGCACTCCGCCGACAGCGGTGCCGAGTGGACCCGCGGCCTGATCCAGCGCATCAAGGGCGGCGCGTACACCTTCGCGGGCGAGGGCGAGCCGTTCGTGGGGGTGCTCGCGGAGGGCGAGGACAACCCGTACGCGACGGGGGAGACGCATCCGGAGGATGCCAAGTAATCAAGTTTGACTAAACCGCCGTGCGGGCATACCGTCTGTCGCTGGGTTGGTAGTCAAGTTTGATTACCTGGAACGAAGGGAGCTCGATGACCGACGCGATCGTCGTCGAGGGCGTACGGAAGCAGTACGGAGACAAACACGCGCTGGACGGGCTCGACCTGCGGGTCGGGCGCGGCACGGTGCACGCGGTGCTCGGCCCCAACGGCGCGGGCAAGACGACCCTGGTCCGGGTCCTGTCCACACTGCTGCGGCCCGGCGGCGGCCGTGTCGAGGTGGCGGGACACGACGTGGTGACCCGCGCGCGCGAGGTGCGTCGCCGCATCGGCCTCCTCGGCCAGCACGCGGCGCTCGACGAGGAGCTCGGCGGGCAGCAGAACCTGGAGATGTTCGGGCGCCTCTACCACCTCGGCACGCGCCGCGCCCGCGTGCGGGCCGACGAGCTCCTGGAGCGCTTCGGCCTGGCGGACACGGGCCGCAAAGCGGTGAAGCGGTACAGCGGCGGCATGCGCCGCCGCCTGGACCTCGCGGCCTCGCTCATCACCGAACCGGAGGTGCTCTTCCTGGACGAGCCGACGTCGGGCCTCGACCCGCGAGGCCGCGCGGAGGTGTGGGAGGCGGTGCGTTCCCTGGTGGGCGGCGGCACGACGGTACTGCTCACCACCCAGTACCTGGAGGAGGCGGACCAGCTGGCCCATCGGATCTCGCTCGTCGACCACGGGAAGGTCGTCGCGGGCGGCACCGCGGACGAGCTGAAGGCCCTGGCGGGCGGCGACCGGATCGACGTCGTGCTGCGGGACGGCGGCCGGCTGGGAGCCGCGGTCGCCCTCTTGCCGCTCGACAAGGAGGAGATCACGGTCGACGTCGACCGGCGTCTGCTGAGTGCCCCGGTGACCGACCGCATGAGGGTGCTCGCCGGAGTCGTACGGGCGCTGGAGGAGGCCGGCCTGGAGGCGGAGGACGTGGCCCTGCGGCGGCCCACGCTCGACGAGGTGTTCCTGCGCCTCACCGCGGGCGACGACCCTGTGAAGGAGGCCGTGTGACCACGTACGTGCTGAGTGATTCCTGGACCATGACCCGCCGTGAACTCGCCCACTGGGCACGGCAGCCGGCCCAGGTCCTGGTCGGTCTGGTCTTCCCCGTGATGCTGCTGCTGATGTTCGGCTACCTGATCGGTGGCGGCCGGGGCGTCGACGGCGACTACGTCGACTTCCTGGTGCCCGGCATGCTCGCGCTGACCATGGCCTTCGGCCTCGAAGGCACGATGCTGGCCGTCACCCAGGACCTCAACAAGGGAGTGATCGACCGCTTCCGGTCGATGCCGATGGCCGACGGAGCGGTGCTGGTCGGCCGTTCGGTCGCCGACATGCTCCAGTCGGTGCTCGGCCTGCTCGTGCTCGTCGGGGTCGCACTCGCGCTCGGCTGGCGCGTGCACGGGACCCCTGGAGCCTTCCTGGGGGCCATGGGCCTGCTCCTGCTGTTCCGGTTCGCGATGCTGTGGATCGGCATCCTGCTGGCGATGGTGGCCGGAAAACCGGAGATGGTGCAGGCCGTGCAGATCCTGATCTGGCCCGTCGGATTCCTCTCCAACGCCCTCGCGACCCCCGAGTCCATGCCGGGCTGGCTGGGCACGGTCGTCGAATGGAACCCGATGTCACAGACGGCCACGGCCGTACGGGACCTGCTCGGCGGGGAGGGCGGCGAGGCGGGGCACGTGTGGGCGGCGGTGGCCTGGCCGCTGGCACTCCTGGCGGTGTTCTTCCCGCTGGCGGTACGGAGGTTCTCGGCGCTGAGCAAGTAACGGCGCCCGGCCCGCGGGCCGGGAAGCGGGCCGAGCCGGTCCTCCCTCGTAGGGGAGGTCGGCTCGGCCCGGACATCCGGACGTCCGTGCCCGGGACGGAAGCCGGCAGGGCGGTCGCGGCCCGGGTCAGTGGTGGAAGCCCGTCGCCGCGTCCTTGTCCCGCGTCGTCGGGTTCGGCTGCAGGCGCAGCTCCGGCAGCAGCCGCTCCAGGTCCTCGACGAACAGCTGGGCCAGATCGGAGGAGAAGCCGTTGCGGCACACCACCCGCAGCACGGACAGATCCTCACGGTTGGCGGGGAAGGTGTACGCGGGCAGCAGCCAGCCCCGCTCCCGCATGCGCCGGGACACGTCGAAGACGTCGTACGCCGTGACGTCCGGGGCGGTGGTGAAGGCGAACACCGGCAACTCGTCGCCCCGGGTGAGCAGCCGGAAGTCGTCGAGGGCCCCGATCCGCTCGGCGAGCCCCCGGGCGACGTCCCGCGTCGTCTGCTGGACGGCCCGGTAACCCTCGCGGCCGAGGCGCAGGAAGGTGTAGTACTGCGCCACCACCTGGGCTCCGGGGCGGGAGAAGTTGAGCGCGAAGGTCGGCATGTCGCCGCCCAGGTAGTTCACGCGGAAGACCAGCTCCTCCGGCAGCTCGGCGGCCGAGCGCCACAGCGCCCAGCCGACGCCCGGGTAGACCAGCCCGTACTTGTGCCCCGAGGTGTTGATGGAGGCGACGCGCGGCAGTCGGAAGTCCCACTCCAGGTCCTCGTCGATGAAAGGGGCGACCATCGCGCCGGACGCCCCGTCCACGTGGACGGGGATGTCCAGGCCCGTGCGCCCTTGCAACGCGTCCAGCGCGGCGCAGAGTTCGGCGATCGGCTCGTACGACCCGTCGAAGGTGGAGCCGAGGACGCCGACGACACCGATGGTGTTCTCGTCGCACAGCTCGGCGGCCGCCTGCGGGTCGAGATGGAAACGGTCGCCCTCCATGGCCACGAGGCGCGGCTCGACCTCCCAGAAGTTGCAGAACTTGTCCCAGCAGACCTGGACGTTGACACCCATGACGAGGTTCGGGCGGGCTCCCGGATACCGGTCGGCGTTCCGCTTGGCCCAGCGGCGCTTGAGCGCCATGCCCGCGAGCATGCACGCCTCGCTCGACCCCGTCGTCGAGCAGCCCACGGCGGCGGCCGGATCCGGCGCGTTCCACAGATCGGCGAGCATCGCCACGCACCGGCGCTCCAGCTCGGCCGTGCGCGGATACTCGTCCTTGTCGATCATGTTCTTGTCCCGGCACTCGCCGAGCAGCACGTCCGCCTGCGGTTCCATCCAGGTGGTGACGAAGGTCGCGAGGTTCAGTCGGGAGTTGCCGTCCAGCATCAGCTCGTCGTGCACCAGCTGATAGGCGGTGGAGGGCGCCAGAGGCCCGTCCGGCAGCCGGTGCTGGGGCGGGGCCTCGGTCATGCCGCCGATCGGATTCGCCTCCCCGTAGAAGGGGTTGACGGTCACGGGACGCTCGTCGGGCTTCGCGGGGCCTTTGTGGAGCGGCATGATGCCTCCGGTCCTCGGGGTCGGGGCCTCCATGGTGAGCCACCACCCCGTCATAAGCGGGTAAAACCGACATGGCGCCCGATGGATTTCCGGCTTGCACCTCACGCGACGTGAGGCACCAGCCTGAGGTGCGTACCGAAAAGGAGGGAGCGGAGACCATGAGCTACTCCGTGGGACAGGTCGCCGGATTCGCCGCGGTGACGGTGCGGACGTTGCACCACTACGACGAGATCGGGCTGCTCGCACCGAGCGGGCGCAGCCACGCGGGCCATCGGCGCTACAGCGACGCCGACCTCGACCGGCTGCAGCAGATCCTGTTCTACCGGGAGCTGGGGTTTCCGCTCGACGAGGTCGCGGCCCTGCTCGACGATCCGCAGACGGACCCGCGCGCGCACCTGCGCCGCCAGCACGACCTGCTGACCGCCCGGATCGAGAAGCTGCAGAAGATGGCCACGGCCGTGGAGCAGGCCATGGAGGCACGCACGATGGGAATCAACCTCACACCCGAGGAGAAGTTCGAGGTCTTCGGCGACAAGGACCCCGACGAGCACGCGGAGGAGGCCGAGCGCCGCTGGGGCGGCACGGAGGCGTACGCGGAGTCGCAGCGGCGCGCCGCCCGCTACACCAAGGACGACTGGAAGCGGATGCAGGCCGAGGTCGCCTCCTGGGGCGAGCGCTACGACGCCCTCATGGAGGCCGGTGAGCCCGCCACGGGGGAGCGGGCCATGGACATGGCCGAGGAGCACCGGCAGCACATCGGGCAGTGGTTCTACCACTGCTCGTACGAGATGCACCGGTGCCTGGGTGAGATGTACGTGTCGGACGAGCGGTTCAAGGCGTTCTACGACTCCACCCGCCCCGGGCTGGCCGAGCACCTGAGGGAGGCCATCACGGCGAACGCGGCACGGCACGAGGACCGGAGGTAAGCCGCGAGCGGCGGCTCGCACGGCATCCGCCCGCGGGTGCTCGCATTCCCTCCGCCCGCGGGTAAGGGGCGTCCGCAATGGCGGGCGCCCCTTACCCGTACTCACCGGTAGGTCGCGCTATTCCTTGACCATCACCACGGCCGTGCCGTACGCGCACACCTCCGTGCCCACGTCCGACGCCTCGGTCACGTCGAAACGGAACGCCAGCACGCCGTTGGCGCCCCGGGCCCGTGCCTGTTCGACGAGCCGTTCCATCGCCTGGTTGCGGGTCTCCACCAGTGTCTTGGTGAGGCCCTTCAGCTCGCCGCCGATCATCGACTTCAGTCCCGCGCCGATCTGACTGCCCAGATGCCTGGAGCGGACGGTCAGCCCGAAGACCTCCCCGATGACCTGTTCGACCCGGTAGCCGGGTGCGTCGTTCGTCGTCAGGACCAGGACGTCGGGCTGGGGTCCCTGACCGCCGCCGTATTCTTCGATACCCATGGCTCACAGCTTTGTCCCAGACGGGGCACAGTGCATCCTGTAGGAGTCGGTGGAACCTGGTCACATCTTGCCGCGTTGATAACTTTGGTCGGCCACACCTTCGCCGACCGCCGTATCCACCACCCTTCAGGAGCCCGGAACAGTGACGACGACGCTTGCTCTCGGCCCAAGTTGGTTGGATCCGGACTACCTGCTCGACTCGTTCGGCATCTGGGGCCTGCTCCTGATCGTCTTCGCGGAGTCGGGCCTGCTCATCGGCTTCTTCCTGCCGGGCGACTCGCTGCTGTTCACGGCGGGTCTGCTGATCACCTCGGGGCAGCTGGACTTCCCGCTGTGGGCCGCCATCCTCCTGATCTGCGTCGCCGCGATCGTCGGCGACCAGGTGGGTTACATGTTCGGCAAGAAGGTCGGCCCGTCGCTCTTCACCCGCCCGGACTCCCGCCTCTTCAAACAGGAGAACGTGGTCAAGGCCCACGAGTTCTTCGAGAAGCACGGCCCGAAGTCCCTGGTCCTGGCCCGCTTCGTGCCCATCGTGCGCACGTTCACGCCGATCATCGCCGGCGTCAGCGGCATGAAGTACCGCTCGTTCCTGATCTTCAACGTGGTCGGTGGCATCCTCTGGGGCGCGGGCGTCACGCTGCTCGGCTCCTGGCTCGGTCAGATCGACTTCGTGCAGAAGCACATCGAGGCGATCCTGCTCCTGATCGTCTTCATCTCGGTGGTCCCGATCATCATCGAGTTCATGCGGGCCCGGAGTCAGTCCAAGAAGAACCCGCAGGAGCCCCAGGCCCAGTCCCAGGGCGCCCACGTTCCCCCGGCGGGCCCCGCCATGGACGACCACACGGCCCAGCTCCGCCGCGTGCCGCCGGCCGACCAGAACGGCCAGAACGGCCAGGACCAGCAGTACGGCGGTCATGACCAGGGCTACGGCAACCAGGGTCAGCAGTACGGGAACGAGGGTCAGCAGTACGGGAACCAGGGCCAGCAGTACGGGAACCAGGGTCAGGGTTACAACAACCAGGGTCAGCAGTACGGCGATCAGGGTCAGGGCTACGGCAACCAGGGCCAGCAGTACGGCAACCCGGGCCAGGGCTACGGCGATCAGGGTCAGCAGTACGGCGATCAGGGTCAGGGCTACGGCAACCAGGACCAGCAGTACGGCAACCAGGGCCAGGATCACTACCAGCAGCACCAGCAGCACCAGCAGCACCAGCAGCACCAGCAGCACCAGCAGCAGCAACAGCACCAGCAGCAGCAACAGCCGTCGGCGTACGGCTCGGACCAGAACCACGGCAATCCGCAGAACCAGCCCTACGCGCCGCAGTACCCCCAGGGATACGGGCAGGACCAGCAGCAGTACCCCGAGGACCAGCAGTACCCGCAGGGACAACAGCAGCAGGGGCGGCAGCCCTATCCGTACGGCCAGGACCGTCCCCGGAACTGACCCCGGCGGAACCCGCGCCCTTCGGAGGCGCGGGGACCGGCGTGACCGGCCCACGACGGCCGCCGGCCGCAGGACGACGGCCGTCAACCCCGCGCAGTTCCCCGCGGTTCGGACCCCCGCGGCTCAGAACCCGCGCGTCCGCTTCGCGGCACGCCGCGCACCGGCGGTGGCGCCGGGCACGCGCAGAATCAGCCGTGAGATCTCGGACCCCAGGTTCATCCCGATCGCGATGGCCATCGCGAGCGCGGCCGCCTTGGTGAGCGACACCAGCCCCTCGTCCACGTTGTTCTGCGCGATGGCGAGCAGCCCGAAGTAGGTGGCCGAGCCGGGCAGCAGCGGCCCGATCGCGGCGGTCGTGTACGGGAGCGCGGAAGCGAACCGGTAGCGCGACAGAAGCTGTCCGAAGAGCCCCACGAGACCGGCCGCCACGGCCGTCGAGGCGACCGGCGAGATCTCGCCCGCGTAGTGCATCGCCCCGTACACGCTCCACGCCACGCCCCCGTTGAGGGTCACGATCAGCACGGTGGATCGTTCCTGCTGGAGCAGCACCGCGAAGGTGAACGTCAGGAGCATCGACGCGCCGATCTGCCAGTACGGCCGCTCGGCGGACTGCAGAGCCGCGTCCGGATTGAGCTCGGCGCCCAGCGCCACGCCGAAGTACAGGACGACGAGGACCCCGATGACGATGCCGACGTAGAAGTACATGACCTCCAGGAGCCGGGCCGCCGCGGTGATGTAGTAACCGGTCAGTCCGTCCTGCACGCCCGCCACCAGGGCCCGCCCGGGCAGCAGCGCGAACAGCCCGCCGGTGATCACCGCGGACGCCCGCACGTCGACGTGCGCGACCGTGAGCGCGGCGCCCATCGCGGCGGCCGGCATCGCGGCCACCGTGAACTGGTAGAACTCCGGCAGCCCGCGCCCGGCGCACAGCCACGCCAGCCGGTCGCCCAGCATCGCGCCGACGGCCGCCGCGACGAACACGATCAGGTCACCGCCGACGAGCACGGAGGCCGCACCCGCGAGCAGCCCGGTGGCCGTGGTCAGCGCCCAGCCGTTGTACGGGTGCCGGTTACGGCGGATCTCGGCGAGCCGCCGGTAGGCCTCCTCGAGGGAGACCTCCGTCTCGTCGTCGCTGATGTCGTCGACGAGCCGGTACACGGCGGAGAGACGCGTGTAGTCCGTTCCCCGGCGCCGTACGGTCCGCGAGGCGGTCACCGGATCCTCGACCAGTGACGGCTGGTACGAGATGGACAGCAGGGTGAAGGTGACTCCCGGCTCGCAGCGGTCGAGACCGTAGGAGCGGCAGACGGCGAACATCGCCGCCTCCACGTCCTCGGCGCCCTCGCCGCCCGCAAGCAGCAACTCGCCGATACGCAGGGTCAGGTCGAGGACGCGCGGCACGGCCGGGCCCTCGTCCTCGGACTTCTGCACCGTCTCGGGGACGGGCCGCTCGGCGACCGGCATGCGCAGCATCGTGCGCATCCGGTCCTGCCAGGGTGCGTCCTTCGTGAGATCGACCCGAGGTATGCCTGCCGGCGGGGTGAAGGCGGGCGGCGCGTGCCTGGAGCTGTACGTCCGGGGCATGCTGAACGCCGACCCCTCCGACTCGGCGGCGGGCGTCTGCAGGACGCCGAACCCCTTGGGCAGGGCGAACTCGGACGTCGTCGACGACTCCTCCTCGACCTGCGGGGCCTGCGCCACCACACCGCTCGGCGGAATGAAGGCGCTGCGCGCCTCGTCCGACTGCGGCTTGCGGTCTTCCGCCTCCGGCTCCGTCACCCACTACTCCCGAATCGCACCTCCAGTACGCCCCAGTATGCGCACTGACAGACGAACGGGCCGCGTGACCCCGTCGGGGTCACGCGGCCCGCAGGCCACAGAGAGTCAGTGCCCGCCCTGCTCCTTGGCACGCTTGTACGACCGCTCGATCTCGGCCTCGGCGTCCGTACGGCCCACCCAGTTGGCGCCCTCGACGGACTTGCCGGGCTCCAGGTCCTTGTAGACCTCGAAGAAGTGCTGGATCTCCAGCCGGTCGAACTCCGACACGTGGTGGATGTCCCGCAGGTGCTCCACCCGCGGGTCGTGCGCGGGCACGCACAGCAGCTTGTCGTCGCCGCCGGCCTCGTCCGTCATACGGAACATACCGATGGTGCGGCACTGGATGAGGCAACCCGGGAAGGTCGGCTCGTCCAGGATGACCAGCGCGTCCAGCGGGTCTCCGTCCTCGCCGAGAGTGTTCTCGACGAAGCCGTAGTCGGCCGGGTAACTGGTCGAGGTGAAGAGGCGACGGTCCAGACGGATCCGACCGGTCTCGTGGTCCACCTCGTACTTGTTCCGTGAACCCTTCGGAATCTCGATCGTGACGTCGAACTCCACCGGTGGCTCCTCCATGATCAGCACATAGTTCTGGTGGTTAAGTGTCCCTCACGCAGGTGTGTGATCGCGAAAGGGGCTGGTGGTCGTGCCGGAGCTGAGGGCCTGGCGGGCCGCGAGACCGCATGTGGTGCGGGTCGCGCGATCCGTGAGACCGCAACTCGTACGGGCCGCGGGAGTCGTGAAGCCACCACTCACGCGGGCCGCAGGAGCCGTGAAACCGCTGGTCAAGCGGCCGTCGACCGTGCAGTTCACGACGGGTGCCGCCACCCTCGGACTCGTCGTGGCCGCCACCGTGGTCACCGCGGCCGGGCCCTGGGACTCCACCGGTCAGCGTACGGCGGAGCGCGACTGGGCCGCATCGCGGGAGCGCGCAGGTGGCGCAGATCACGGCCATGTGTCCGGTACGTCCGGAAAGGCGCCGGCGCCCGCGCCCAGTGCCCGTTCCGTGCTCGCCGGGCTGGGCGGCGCGGTGGGCGCCGCGCCCTCCCCCACCCCGAAGGCCCTCGCGGACGTCCTCGATCCGCTGCTCGCCGACGCCTCGCTGGGTTCGGACCGTTCGGCCGCCGTCGTCGACCTGGCCACCGGCGAGCGCCTGTACGGCAAGGGCGCGGACGACGCGCTGACCCCGGCCTCCACCACGAAGATCGCCACGGCCGTCGCGGCGCTCACCGCGGCCGGCGCGGACCACCGCATCGCGACCCGCACGGTCCTGGAACCCGGCAAGGGCAAGGTCGTCCTCGTCGGCGGCGGCGATCCCACGCTGACCGCCCGCAAGGACGCGAACGGCAACGCGAGCCTGCGCACCCTCGCCGACGACACGGCCCGCGCCCTCAAGTCCCGCAAGACCGACGAGGTGACGCTCTCGTACGACACCTCGCTCTACGAGGGTCCCGTCGTGCACCCCATCGGGCCCGACAACGACAACGTCGCCCCGGTCACCGCCCTGATGGTCGACGAGGGCCGCCTCGACGACTCCACCAGCGGCACCGCTGACCGCAGTGACGATCCTGCGGCCGAGGCGGCGAAGAGGTTCGCGGACCTGCTGGGCGACCGCGGCATCAAGACCGCGCCTCCCGGCCCCGCCGAGGCGAGCGACCGCGCCAAGGCCCTCGCCACGGTGAAGTCCCCGCCCCTGTCCGCACTGGTCGAACGCATGCTGACCAGCAGCGACAACGACATCGCCGAGGCCCTCGCCCGCCAGACCGCCCTGGCCTCCGGTGAGCCGGCGAGCTTCAAGGGCGGCGGCGCGGCGACCCGTGAGCAGCTGAAGAAGCTCGAAATGCCCCTCAAGGGCGTGGAATTCGCCGACGGCAGTGGCCTGGACCGCGCCGACAAGCTCACCACGGGCCTGCTCACCGCCCTGCTGGCCGAGGCCGCCGACCCGGCCCGCCCCGCCCTCCGCCCGGTCCTCACCGGCCTCCCCGTGGCCGGCTTCACCGGCACCCTCAGCAAGCGCTACACCGACCAGGCCGGCACCGGCGTCGTACGCGCCAAGACGGGCACCCTGACCGGCGTGCACGCCCTCGCGGGCACCGTGGTCGACGCCGAGGGCCGCCTGCTGGCCTTCGCCTTCCTGACCGCCTCCGACCCGCCCACGGACGCGGTGACGACCCAGCGGGGCCTGGACCGCCTGGCATCGACACTGGCGTCCTGCGGCTGCGACTGACGCCCCCTGGAAGGGCGCCCCTTCAGGGGGCGCGCGCGCAACCGCGCGACCGGCCGCGGCGGACCCGCACGTGACCCGTGAGCGTGCCCCTGCGGTCCACTCCCTGCCCCAAGCGGCAGCGCTCACGTACGGTTGACTGCATGACGAGCATCGGTGGTGCGGAGATGGTCGACTGGAACCTCGCGGTGGCGACCGCGACCCGGTTGGTACGGCCGGGCCCGGAGGTGAGCCGCGACGAGGCCAGGGCTGTCGTCGCCGAGCTGCGCCGGCACGCCAAGGCGTCGGAGGAGCACGTCCGCGGCTTCACGCGGATGGGCGGCGACGACCTCCATGACACCCCGGTCCTCGTGGTCGACCGCCCGGGCTGGGTCCGGGCGAACGTCGCAGGGTTCCGGGAGATCCTCAAGCCGCTGCTCGACAAGATGCAGGAACGTCGCGGCAGCACCCCGGGCGGAGCCGTCCTCGGCGCCGTCGGCGGCAAGGTCACCGGCGTCGAGCTGGGCATGCTGCTGTCCTTCCTGTCCTCCAGGGTCCTCGGTCAGTACGAGACCTTCGCCCCGGCCACACGGGACCTGCCGGCGGGCGGCCCTCCCGGCTCACCGAGCGGTGGCGGCAGGCTTCTCCTGGTGGCACCGAACATCGTGCACGTGGAGCGCGAACTCGACGTCCAGCCTCACGACTTCCGGCTCTGGGTCTGCCTCCACGAGGAGACCCACCGCACGCAGTTCACGGCCGTGCCCTGGCTGCGCGACCACCTCGAGGGCGAAATCCAGTCTTTCTTGGCGGAGACCGAGGTCGACCCCATGACCGTCCTGGAGCGCGTCCGCGAGGCCGCCCAGTCCCTCGCCGGCAGCCGCCCCGAGGGCGAGGAGGGCGAAGAGGGACGCTCCCTCGTCGAAATCGTGCAGACCCCCGCCCAGCGCGAGATCCTCGGCCGGCTCACCGCGGTGATGTCCCTCCTGGAGGGACACGCCGACTTCGTGATGGACGGCGTCGGCCCGTCGGTGGTCCCGTCCGTCGCCGAGATCCGCGAGAAGTTCCAGCAGCGTCGAGCCCGCGGCGCCTCCCGCCTCGACCTCGCCCTGCGCAAGCTGCTGGGCCTCGACGCGAAGCTGCGCCAGTACCGGGACGGCGAACGTTTCGTACGGGCCGTCGTGAACGAGGTGGGCATGGACGGCTTCAACCGCGTGTGGACCTCGCCGAACACGCTTCCCACCAAGTCGGAGATCTCCAAACCGGCGGACTGGGTCGCGCGGGTGCACCGTAAGGCAGAGTCGTGAATTGATTCCGGCCGACGGCAGGTGAACGCCCCTCCAATCACCCGTCCGAGGGACCGTGAGGCATGGGTAGGCGTGCAATGCTCGGGGAACGGCCCGGTTCTGTCACCATCGACACACTCTGAGTGACCGACCTCGGGCTCACCCCCCGACAATTTCATGAAGGGAACCGGACATGGGTCCCCATCCTGCGGTCGCGGCGATACGCCTGGCGGTCCGCCGCGTACTCCATGACGTCCTCACCGACCACGCCCCCGACACGCCCTCGCGCGCGCCGCTCGTGCTCGTCGCGTGCTCCGGCGGCGCCGACTCCATGGCGCTCGCCTCCGCCCTCGCCTTCGAAGCACCCAAGCTCGGCGTCCGCGCCGGCGGCATCACCGTGGACCACGGCCTGCAGTCCGGGTCCGACCTGCGCGCCGACGAGGTCGTCCTGCGCCTCACCGAACTCGGCCTGGCCCCCGCCGAGTCCGTCGCGGTCACGGTCGGCCGTGACGGCGGCCCCGAGGCCGCCGCCCGCGACGCCCGGTACGCCGCGCTGGACGCCGCCGCCGAGCGGCACGGCGCCGCCGCGGTCCTGCTCGGCCACACCCGCGACGACCAAGCCGAAACCGTCCTGCTCGGCCTCGCCCGCGGCTCCGGCACCCGCTCCCTGTCCGGCATGGCCGCCGTCTCCGGAGGGCCCGGCGCCGCCCGCCGCTACCGCCGCCCCTTCCTGCACCTCGACCGGCAGACCGCCCGCAAGGCCTGCATGGCACAGTCCCTGCCCGTCTGGGACGACCCGCACAACGCCGACCCGGCGTACACCCGTTCCCGGCTGCGTCACGAGGGCCTGCCCGCCCTGGAGAAGGCGCTCGGCAAGGGTGTCGTCGAAGCCCTCGCCCGTACGGCCCAGCTGTCCCGCGACGACGCCGACGCCCTCGACGCGTGGGCCGGTCAGGCCGAGGCCTCCGTACGCGACGCGGGGGGTCTCCTGGAGTGCGCCAAGCTCTACGCCCTGCCGCCCGCCGTGCGCCGCCGCATCCTGCGCCGCGCCGCCATCGAGGCCGGGGCCCCCGCCGGTTCGCTGTTCGCCCGGCACATCGAGGAGATCGACCGGCTGATCACCGGCTGGCGCGGCCAGGGAGCCATCAACCTCCCGGGCAAGGTCGTCGCCCAGCGGCAGGGTGGCAGACTGGTGATTCGGCAAGGCTGAAAGAGGGTCGCCCTTCGGGCGGCGACTCCCCCGGAGGGCAACCCCTTCGGGGAGCGGCCCCTCTTAGCGGAGGGCCGGGAAGCAGCCGGTGGGACGACCGAAAGTGATGCGGGTGGACGCGAAAGACCTGGGCACCGACCTCAAGTCGGTGCTCATCACCAAGGAAGAGATCGACGCGAAGCTGGCGGAGCTGGCCGCGAAGATCGACGCGGAGTACGCGGGCAAGGACCTGCTGATCGTCGGTGTCCTCAAGGGCGCGGTGATGGTCATGGCGGACCTGGCGCGGGCCCTGTCCACCCCCGTCACCATGGACTGGATGGCCGTGTCCTCGTACGGCGCGGGCACCCAGTCCTCCGGGGTGGTGCGGATCCTGAAGGACCTCGACACCGACATCAAGGGCAAGCACGTCCTGATCGTCGAGGACATCATCGACTCCGGCCTGACGCTGTCCTGGCTGATCTCCAACCTCGGCTCCCGCGAGCCCGCGTCCCTCAAGGTGTGCACGCTGCTGCGCAAGCCCGAGGCCGCGAAGGTCGCGATCGACGTGGAGTGGGTCGGCTTCGACATCCCGAACGAATTCGTCATCGGGTACGGCCTCGACTACGCGGAGAAGTACCGGAACCTGCCGTTCGTCGGGACGCTCGCGCCGCATGTCTACGGCGGCTGAGGCACCCTGGACGGGTGACGTCCGCTGACAGGGGCCCAACCCCTGTAGGACGACCGGGAACCCCAGCGGGTTTCCCGCCGTTGGAGCATACGTAGACGGGTTTGTCAGCCGGACCGTGCAGCTTCGGGTGACAATGCTGGGGTACCGTCCGAAGAACAGTCTTATCAAACTCACTATGGCAGGAGGGACGGGGCGACACCGCTCCGTATGGATGGACGTGAAGCGATACTTCCGTGGGCCGGTCATGTGGATCGTGCTGGCCGTCCTTGCCGTGGTCGTGTTGATGCAGGTCGTCGGCTCGTCCGGCGGCTACAAGACGGTGGACACCGGCCAGGTCGTCCAGGCGATCAGTGACAACAAGGTCCAGCAGGCCAAGATCACCACCGGCGACGAGCAGATCATCAAGGTCGAGCTCAAGGACGGCGAAAAGATCGAGGGCAGCTCGAAGATCCAGGCGAGCTACATCGGCGACCAGGGTGTGAACCTGGCCACCACCCTCCAGACCAAGTACCAGGACAAGCAGATTCCGGACGGCTACACGGTCTCGCCGACCAAGCAGAACGCCTTCGTCGGCATCCTGCTGTCGCTGCTCCCCTTCGTCCTGATCGTCGTCGTCTTCCTGTTCCTGATGAATCAGATGCAGGGCGGCGGCTCCCGGGTCATGAACTTCGGGAAGTCCAAGGCGAAGCTCATCACCAAGGACACCCCGAAGACGACGTTCGCCGATGTGGCGGGCTCGGACGAGGCGGTCGAGGAGCTCCACGAGATCAAGGAGTTCCTCCAGGAGCCGGCGAAGTTCCAGGCCGTCGGCGCCAAGATCCCCAAGGGCGTGCTTCTGTACGGGCCTCCCGGTACGGGCAAGACGCTGCTCGCGCGTGCTGTCGCGGGCGAGGCGGGCGTCCCCTTCTACTCGATCTCGGGTTCCGACTTCGTCGAGATGTTCGTCGGTGTCGGTGCCTCCCGAGTCCGTGACCTGTTCGAGCAGGCCAAGGCGAACGCCCCGGCGATCGTCTTCGTGGACGAGATCGACGCGGTCGGCCGTCACCGCGGTGCCGGTATGGGCGGCGGTCACGACGAGCGAGAGCAGACGCTGAACCAGCTGCTCGTCGAGATGGACGGCTTCGACGTCAAGGGCGGTGTGATCCTCATCGCCGCGACGAACCGCCCGGACATCCTCGACCCGGCTCTCCTGCGCCCCGGCCGTTTCGACCGCCAGATCGCGGTCGACCGCCCGGACATGCAGGGCCGTCTGGAGATCCTCAAGGTCCACCAGAAGGGCAAGCCGGTCGCTCCGGACGTCGACCTGGGGGCTGTCGCGCGTCGTACGCCCGGCTTCACGGGCGCGGACCTGTCGAACGTGCTGAACGAGGCCGCGCTGCTCACCGCGCGCGGGAACATGAAGCTCATCGACAACAACATGCTCGACGAGGCGATCGACCGTGTGGTCGCGGGCCCGCAGAAGCGGACCCGGATCATGTCGGACAAGGAGAAGAAGATCACCGCGTACCACGAGGGCGGACACGCCCTGGTCGCGGCGGCCTCACCGAACTCCGACCCGGTCCACAAGATCACGATCCTCTCCAGAGGGCGTGCGCTGGGCTACACGATGGTCCTGCCGGACGAGGACAAGTACTCCACGACCCGCAACGAGATGCTCGACCAGCTGGCGTACATGCTGGGCGGGCGTGCGGCCGAGGAGCTCGTCTTCCACGACCCGACCACGGGTGCCGCGAACGACATCGAGAAGGCCACTGCCACGGCCCGCGCGATGGTCACGCAGTACGGCATGACCGAGCGTCTCGGCGCGATCAAGTTCGGCGGCGACAACACCGAGCCCTTCCTGGGCCGGGAGATGTCGCACCCGCGCGAGTACTCGGAAGAGGTCGCCGCGCTCGTCGACGAAGAGGTCAAGAAGCTCATCGAGAACGCGCACAACGAGGCCTGGGAGATCCTGGTCGAGAACCGCGACGTGCTCGATGCGCTGGTGCTCCAGCTACTGGAGAAGGAGACGCTGAGCAAGGCGCAGATCGCCGAGATCTTCGCTCCCCTCGTCAAGCGTCCGGCCCGTCCCGCGTGGACCGGCTCCTCCCGCCGGACGCCGTCCACCCGCCCGCCGGTGCTCTCCCCCAGGGAGCTGGCACTGACGAACGGGACGAACGGTGCCAGCCCCGCGATCACCACGAAGTCCACCGCAACCGCGGAGGCCTCCCCGGTGACCGAGACGGCCCCCGAGGACCGCACCGAGAGCTGAAAAATCCGGCCCCGGTGGTTCTCACCAGGCCCGGAATGCATGCCGCGCCCCCCAGGTTCTAGCCTGGGGGGCGCGGCATCTTCGTATGCCCGACTGCGAGACGCGTGGTCCACACGCGTGAGAGGCACAGAAACGAGGCACCAGATGACCGACCCCGTGACGCTGGACGGAGAGGGCAGGATCGGCGACTTCGACGAGAAGCGCGCCGAGAACGCCGTGCGCGAACTGCTGATCGCGGTCGGCGAGGACCCGGACCGTGAGGGCCTGCGGGAGACGCCGGGGCGGGTGGCCCGGGCGTACCGGGAGATCTTCGCGGGGTTGTGGCAGGCACCTGAGGACGTCCTGACGACGACGTTCGATCTCGGCCACGACGAGATGATCCTGGTGAAGGACATCGAGGTGTTCTCGACCTGTGAGCACCATCTGGTGCCCTTCAGGGGCGTCGCGCACGTCGGCTACATCCCGAGCACGTCCGGCAAGATCACGGGACTGTCCAAGCTGGCCCGTCTCGTGGACGTCTTCGCCCGGCGGCCGCAGGTGCAGGAACGGCTCACCACGCAGGTCGCCGAGTCGCTGATGGAGATGCTGGAGCCGCGCGGCGTGATCGTCGTGGTGGAGTGCGAGCACATGTGCATGTCGATGCGGGGGATCCGCAAGCCGGGGGCCAAGACCATAACGTCGGCCGTGCGGGGGCAACTGCGCGACGCTGCCACCCGTAATGAGGCCATGAGCCTCATCATGGCGCGGTGACGCGGTGACGCGGTGACGCCGTGACGCTCGGCTGAGGGCGTCCTCGTAGGTGCCGTGCGTCGACGGCCGCGGGTTCGTCGTGGCCGGGCGCGCCGTTCCCCGCGCCCCTTCGGGCGCGGGCCTGCGCCTACGCCGCCGGGGCCGGGCTGCCGTTCGTGTCGTCGTCCTCCGGGAGCTTGCAGACACGCTCCAGGAAGAAGGCGGCCGCTATGACGGCGATGCCCGCCAGGACCGAGAAGCCGGCGTAGACGGCCTGGTCGCGGCGGGCGGGGATGTCGAGGAACTCCAGGAGGAAGGCGCCCGTGCCGCCGTACATCCCGGCGACGAGGGCGGCGACCAGGGCGCTCGCCTGACCGAAGACGACCGCGCGGGCGGCCATCATGGGGTCAACTCCCTTGGCGCCGGGCCGGCGCTCGCGCTGGGCCTTCAGACGGGCCCGGAGGGAGAGCGCCGTGGCCAGCAGGACCACGGCGATCAGAGCCAGGACGACGGGGGCCGCGAGGGGGACCCGGGGGAGCGTACCCACCGAGTTCCACAGGCGGGCACCTGCCCAGGACAGCACCCCGGCCACGAGGAACACCGCGGCCAGCGTCCTGATGCGCAGCTCTTTCACTCAGTTCCTCTCACGATTGCGTGTCCCGGTCCACGGCGGGCCGGTCCGAGAACCCCGGGGGCCCGGGGCTCCAAGGAAGACGCGGTTTCTTCGAGCCTTCGGCCGACCGCCCGTGTGCGTCTTGACCTTAACGACTATTCGGGCAGCTGGAGTTCCAGGTCGGCCCGGGGCGCGACACCGTCCCGGGGGACCGCGGCGAGCAGCTGTGCCACGGGGCCGTGGCCGGGCAGCTGGGCCTCGGGGTCGACGTCGTGCCAGGGGGCGAGGACGAAGGCGCGCTCGTGGGCGTGCGGGTGGGGGAGGGTCAGGGCCGGATCGTCCGAGACCACGTCCGCGTACGCCACGATGTCGACGTCGATCGTGCGGGGTCCCCAGCGCTCGTCCCGGACCCGGTGGAAGGCCTCCTCGACCGCGTGGGCCCGCTCCAGGAGCGACGAGGGCGGGAGGGTCGTCCTGAGGACGACCACCGCGTTGAAGTACGACGGCTGGCTGCCCGGGGCCACGCCCCACGGCTCCGTCTCGTACACCGGGGAGACCGCTTTGACGCGGACGCCGGGGGTGTCCTCCAGGGCGTCGACGGCGCCCTGGAGGGTCTCCAGGCGGTTGCCCAGGTTCGAGCCCAGGGAGAGGACGGCGCGCCTGGGGTTCTGCAGGGTCGTGTCGGCGGCGTCCACGCGCTCCACCACCGAGGCGGGCACCGGCTGTACGGTCGGGTCGCTCTGGCCCCCGGTGAACGCGGTCATGCTCGGCTCCGGGTGATGGTGACGGTCACGTCGTCGAAGGGGACCGTGATCGGGGCGTCCGGCTTGTGGACGCACACCTCGACCTCCTGGACCCCGTCGTGCTTCAGGCACGTCTGGGCGATGCGCTCGGCGAGCGTCTCGATGAGGTTCACCGGCTCGCCCTCGACGACGGCCACGACCTCCTCCGCCACGATGCCGTAGTGCGCGGTCTTGGTGAGGTCGTCGTCGGCCGCCGCCGGGCGGATGTCCAGGCCCAGCGTGATGTCCACGATGAAGGTCTGGCCCTCTTCGCGTTCCTTGGGGAAGACACCGTGGTGCCCACGGGCCCTGAGGCCGCGCAGCGCGACACGATCCACGCGAATCACTCCTGAAATCGTCGGTGGGGGCCGGTCCGTACGGTGTGCGGGCGGTACACCGGCCTCGAACGAATCTACCCGCGGACACTGACAGGGCCGGGCACGGGGCCCGTGTCCACGCGATGGCCCGGCGGGTGCGCCGGACGTTTCCCGACAGGACGCACGGCGTGCACCGAACGCTCCGGCCGGCGTGCCCCGACGACGTCCGGGCCTCGGCCCGTCGACGTTCCCCGTCGCGTGTCCGTGGCCGCCGTCACGATCACCAACGTACTACGGCGAGGACCGGTACCAAGGCCCGCCGTCACGCCCCGGCCGCGGCCCGGACCGTGACTCCGCCCGGCCGTCCGGATCAACGAGCTCTCCGATCCGGGGCGGGCCTCGCGGCGGCGGTCACCGCTCGCGCCGCCCCGTCGGGAGGCGGCACCGGTACGCATACCCGTATACGCGCGTCGAACC
Source organism: Streptomyces aurantiacus (assembly GCF_027107535.1). NCBI lineage: Bacteria > Bacillati > Actinomycetota > Actinomycetes > Kitasatosporales > Streptomycetaceae > Streptomyces > Streptomyces sp. Qhu-G9. The sequence goes on from NZ_CP114283.1 coordinate 466,002, forward strand.
GTGCGGCGGCGAAGTGATCGTCGGGGCGGGACACCCGTCCCGGGCGGCCCGGGGTGTCCGGCGCGGCCTCAGGCGGACGGTTCGTCCGGCTCGTCCTCCTCGGTCTCGGCCAGGACGGGCGAGGCGTGGTGCGACCAGATCTTCCAGCCGTCCGGTGTGCGGCGGTACACGTTCGTGGCGACGACGAGCTGGCCGACGAGGGGGCCGAGTTCGTCGCTGTCCTCGGGCGGGGGACCGCCGCTGAGGATGTTCTCCGTGCAGGTCACCAGCGCGGTGTCGCCGGTGACGGAGACGTGCACGTCGGTCAGGAAGAACTGGATGTACTCCGTGTTCGCCATGATCAGCGCGTACGAGCGCAGGACCTCGCCGCGGCCGTTGAGCACCGGCCAGCCGGGATGGACGCAGGAGACCTCGCCGGCCTGCGCCGGGTCGTGGTACTCCTCGTCGTGGCCCAGGTCGGACGGCGTCAGCCAGAGCGAGGAGAGCTCCTCGAAGTCGCCCCGCTCCAGTGCCTCGTAGAAGGCGGTGTTGGCGAGCTCGACCTGCTCGACGTCCGTGTGCGGGGCGCTCACCGGGATCCCTCTGTCGTGCGAGCGCCTTCCACGGCCCGGGCGACCCGGACGGCGTCGGCGGTGGCCCGCACCTCGTGGACGCGTACGGCCCACGCGCCCTGGTGGGCGGCGAGCGCGGAGACCGCGGCGGTGGCGGCGTCGCGCTCCCGCGCGGGCGGCGGGGCACCCTGCGGACCGGCGAGTACGCGGCCCAGGAAGCGCTTGCGGGACGCGGCCACCAGCAAGGGGTGGCCGATCTCCCGGAGACGGTCGAGGTGGGCGAGCAGGACGAGGTCGTGCTCGGCCTCCTTGGAGAAGCCGAGGCCCGGGTCGACGACGACCCGGTCCGGGGCGATTCCGCCCGCCAGAACGGCCTCCACGCGCGCGTGGAGCTCGTCGACGACTTCGGAGACGACGTCCTCGTACGACCCCCGTACGGTGCTGCCCTGGAGGAAGCCGCGCCAGTGCATGACCACGAAGGGGGCGCCCGCGGCGGCGACCGCCGGGATCATCGCCGGGTCGGCGAGGCCGCCGCTGACGTCGTTGACGAGGGCGGCGCCCGCGGCGAGCGAGCGCTCGGCGACGGAGGCGCGCATCGTGTCGACGGAGACGGTGACGCCCTCGGCGGCGAGGCCGCGGACGACGGGGATCACCCGCTTGAGCTCCTCCGCCTCGTCCACACGGGCGGCGCCGGGGCGGGTGGACTCACCGCCCACGTCCACCAGGTCGGCACCCTCCTCGACCAGGTCGAGGCCGTGCTTGACGGCCGCGGTCGTGTCGAACCAGTGGCCGCCGTCCGAGAAGGAGTCGGGCGTCACGTTCACGACGCCCATGACCGCGCAGCGGTCCCATGCCGGAAGGCCCGCGACATGGCCGCGCCCGCTCTTCTTGCTCATACGCCAAGCCTAGGCCCCCCGCGGTGAGCGGTCGGTCGCCCCTGATGGGCGGGGGTTCGTCCCGGGGCCGGGTACGAACCGGCCGCCGCGCGGCGCGGGGGTGGGCGTCGCGAGGCGGCCGGAGTCCGTGGTGGGGGGGCGGGGGAGGGAGGAGGTACTGCGGGGCCGTTACGCCGCTCTCGCGTCCCGTTCCGTCACCGCGTGGGCGCAGGGGCGGGGCGGCTTCGGGCGGCGGCGCAGGACGCGCGGGAGGGCGAGGCTCACGAAGCCCTCGGCCTGCATGGCGGCGAGGCCGATGCGGGGGAGGTCGCGGGAGGAGCGGTAGACGACGAAGCGGGGCTCCCAGTAGGGACGGAACTTCGCGTTGAACTTGTAGAGCGACTCGATCTGGAACCAGCGGGAGAGGAACACCAGCAGGCCGCGCCACGCCCGCAGGACCGGGCCCGCGCCGATCTTCTCGCCGCGTGCCAGGGCCGCGCGGAACATCGCGAAGTTCAGCGAGACCCGGGTGATGCCCAGGCGGGGAGCCGCCTGGAGGGCCGCCACGATGAGGAGTTCGTTCATGCCGGGGTCCGCCGAGCGGTCGCGGCGCATGAGGTCCAGGGAGACCCCGTCCGTGCCCCAGGGAACGAAGTGGAGCACGGCTTTCAGGTCGCCGTACGGGCCCGGTTCCTCGTCCGCCTTGTGGGCCGTCGCGATGAGACAGTCGCCGTCCGCCGGGTCGCCGATGCGGCCGAGTGCCATGGAGAAGCCGCGCTCGGTGTCCGTGCCGCGCCAGTCCTCCGCGGCCGCGCGGATCCGGTCGAGCTCGTTCTCGCCCAGGTCACGGATGCGCCGTACCCGCGTCTCGTAGCCAGCTCGCTCGATGCGCTTCACCATCTGGCGCACGTTCCGCATCGCGCGCCCGGCCAGGGAGAAATCCGCGACGTCCACCACCGCCTCGTCGCCCAGTTCGAGGGCGTCGAGACCGGTCTCGCGGGTCCAGACCTCGCCGCCCGTCTCGGAGCAGCCCATGACGGCGGGGGTCCAGGAGTGGGCCCTGGCCTCGTCCATGAAGCGCTCGATCGCGCCCGGCCAGGCCTCGACGTCGCCGATCGGGTCACCGCTGGCGAGCATCACCCCGGAGACGACGCGGTAGGTCACGGCCGCCTTGCCGCTCGGCGAGAAGACGACCGCCTTGTCGCGGCGGAGTGCGAAGTGGCCGAGCGAGTCGCGACCGCCGTGCTTCTCCAGGAGGGCGCGCAGCCGGGTCTCGTCGTCCTCGGTGAGGCGCGCGGCCGGGTGTTCGGGGCGGAAGGCCAGGTAGATGGTGGTGACGGCGGTCAGCAGGCCGAGCGCGCCGAGGGAGAAGGCCACCGTCCAGGACGTGGTGCCCGTGTAGTCGACGGGCCCCTCGAAGCCGAACAGGCCGTACATCACATGGCTGATGCGGTCCGCGAGGCTGGGGTCGCCGACCATGCGGTCCGGGTGGACGCTGACGATGACCAGGCCGAGGACGAGTGAACCGGCGCCCATGAGGACGAAGTTGGCGAGTGCCCGCCAGCGGCTGCGCGGGTCGGGCAGCGCCGTGAACTGGCTCCGGTGGCGCAGCAGCGGCGCGAGCAGCGCGAGCGAGATGACGACGCCGACGAGCGAGTGCCGGTACGTGAACTGAGCGAGGGCACCGGCAGGGAGCAGCACCACCGCGGCCCGCCATGCCCGCCGCTTGTGCCGGCGCAGCCCGTGGGCCAGGAGCAGCAGCAGAACGCCCGCGCTGAGCGACAGGGCCGCGGCGAACGGGCCGAGCGCGCCCGGCAGCACCTCCGCGAGCGTGTGCATACGGCTGTGGCGGAAGCGCGGGAAGACGCCCGCGGCGATGTCCAGGACTCCGACGAGCGTGCAGGCCCTGGCGACCAGGACGGGGACGGCTTCGGGGCGCGGACCGCGGAGCACACTCCGCAGTCGGCCCGTTCGATCCGGAACCTCGCCCGACATTTCCCCATCTATCCTGACAGACATCGCATCCCGTTGTTCCGCGAGAGACCGTGAATCCGGTGCCAATCCGGCATCCGGCGACATTGCGCCCTCTAGGACGGTGTCACAGGGAGTCAGGTTCACTCCCTTCCGGAAAACCGCGTCAAAGGGCAAGGAAAGACCGGGGCAAGGCGCCGTGAGGAATCGGTGCGGCCACCGGTCGGAAAGCGCAGGCAGGAACAGCTCATGGGTCTCACGAGCAACAAGGTGCTGGCACTGGTGATCCTCTTCGCGGTGCTGCTGTTCGTCGGCACGGTGTGGTTCTGGCCGCGTCTCGCGGGCCGCAACTGGCGTGCGGTGGCAGGCCGGATCGGTCTGCTGGCGGTCACTCAGGTCCTGCTCTTCGCGTCGGTCGGCATCGGCGCCAACCAGGCCTTCGGGTTCTACGCGAGCTGGGCCGACCTCTTCGGCCAGGAGTCCGGGCAGGGGATCGTGGTCGACCACGACGCGGGGGGCACGGCCGGGCCGCTCCAGGTGGTCGACACCCGGCAGGTCAACGTGTCCGGCGGGGCACGTCCGCAGATCGGCGGTCAGCTCCAGAAGGTCGACATCGTGGGCCGGCGGACACACATCGCCAGTCCCGCGTACGTCTATCTGCCGCCGGAGTACTTCCAGCCGCAGTACCGGACCCGCACCTTCCCGGCCGCTGTCGTGCTCACCGGCTATCCGGGCACCGCGGAGGCGCTGATCAAGGGCCTGCACTATCCGCAGACCGCCCACGCGCTGGCCAAGGACGGCAGGATGCAGCCGATGATCCTGGTCATGATGCGGCCCACCGTCGCGCCCCCGCGGGACACCGAGTGCGTGGACGTTCCCGGCGGACCGCAGACCGAGTCGTTCTTCGCCAGGGACCTCCCCGACGCCGTGTCACATCACTACAGGGTGGGCAGGAAACCCGGAAGCTGGGGCATCGTCGGTGACTCGACGGGCGGTTACTGTGCGCTGAAGCTCGCGGTCCACCATCCGGGGACGTACGCGGCCGGGGCGGGCCTCTCCCCGTACTACAAGGCGGCGACCGACCCCACGACCGGTGATCTCTTCCACGGGGACGAGGAGTTGCGCAACAGCGCCGACCTGATGTGGTGGCTCAGGCACAGGCCCGCGCCCGACACCTCACTGCTCGTCAGCAGCAGCAGGCAGGGCGAGAACAACTACGGGGAGACGCTGCGGTTCATCGACCTGGTCAAGGCGAAGAAACCGACCCGGATCTCGTCGATCATCCTCGACAGCGGCGGGCACAACTTCAACACCTGGCGGCGCGAGATCCCGGCGACCCTCCAGTGGCTGAGCGGACGGCTGAGCGACCGCTGACGGCGGCACGGCATGCGGCCGGGCCGGGGAATCGACGCGGTCGGCCCGTAAGCGCGCGATCGGCTCCGCACGTGAATACGCGGCGGCTCCCGCGGAATTCCCGGCACGAAGACGCTTTTCGGATCTCGGGAAGTCCGGCCGCAAGACCGGGACCGCAGTCGGCGGCAATGCCCGGACCGCGCTCGGTGGCAATGCGGGAGAACGACGAGAAGCCCCGGAACGGCGGAAGTGACGAGGTCAGGTCCATGGGAGGCCCCGAGGGCGTACCCGAAGGCGCGACTGGCGGAGAAGGGGTCGATCAAGGAGTGGTGGCGGGTCGGACGCCGGATGCCGGACGTGAATCGGCGGATGGCGTGCGACCGCTGGGAGTGCCGGTGCCGGGCCGAAGTGGTGGGCCGGGAGCGGGTGGTGCGGGGATTGTCCGGTGAAGGGGCGGTGAGAAGGTTTCGGTGTGGCTGCGTTTTTGCCACGCGGGGCACCACGATTCGCCTACGCGCGGTAAGTTTCTGGCCATGCCACGAGGACGTCACCGCCATTCCCCACCTCTGCACCGGCTGTTGCCCCCCTCGGCGATCGCAGGCGTCTCCGTCGTCTGCGCCGTGGGGCCATGGCTTTTCTCCGAACCACTGGTGCTCCGCGGGCTGGCCGCGGGGGCCGCGGTGACGGCTGTCGTGGGCGCGGTCGTGATGCGCCGCTGGGACGCGTCGGCGGGCAGGCGCGTCGCGGATCTCGTCCGCGGACGGGCGAGCGACGAGTGGCGTTTCGAGGAGCGGGTCGCCGAACTCGAGAGCGACCTGGACGAGTCGCGCGAACTGCGGACCAAGCTGGAACAACGCCTCCGTGCCAAGCGGGCCGAGCTGGCCGGGCTGCGCAACGAACACGCGGCGCTGCTGCGGCGATACGCCACGGCGGAGACCGAGCGGGCCACCGCGCTGGAGAACCGACGGCTTCTTGAGATAGAGGCGACCACTCCGGTCCCGGCGTTGCCGGCCGCCGCTTCGGCGGACGGGGCAACGGCTTCCGGCGGGCCCGCCGACACGGCGCCCGAGGCGGTCGTGCCCGAGGCGACGGCGGCGACTGTTCAGGCGGCCCTCGCGGCGTCCTCCGCGGCCTCGGTTCTCTACGTGCGGGCCAACGCGGCCCTGGACCGGCTTGCGGGAGCGGTCACCGCCGGCGCTGTCGGCACCGCGGCTCCGGCGGACGGCACTGCCGAGGACGGGACCGGGACCGGGACCGGGGACGAGACCTTGGTCGAGTCCGAGTCCGAGTTCGATTCCGATATCGATGCCACTGCCGAAGGCACGACGGAGGAGACGGGCCCGGTACCGGACGCCACTGCTCCGGAGGCTCCCGCGCCGGTCGCTTCCGCGCTGGACGCCCTGCTGGCGGACGACGCCGCGACGGACGGTTCCACGCGGAACGGCTCCGCCCAGGACGATTCCGAGTCAGCCGGGTCCGAGGCCGCGGACGCCGCCCAGGTCGCCCCGGATGCCGGTGCCGGTGCCGAGTCCGAGCCCGCCGAGGGCGGTTCGGCGCAGGACGGCCCGGTCACGGACGGCCCGGACACCGGAGGCCCCGGGGCCGGTGGCGCGACGCCGCCCGCCTCTCCCAAGAGCGGTCCGGCCAAGCGGACTGCCGCGAAGGGCGGTGCCCGGAAGGGTTCGCCCCCGCCCGGTGGCCCCGGCAAGGGCGCACCCCGGCCCGGCGGTTCCGCGAAGGGCGCGTCCGCGGCGGGCGGCACCATGACGGCCCCGTCCGAGGGCGAGCCCCGGCAGGAGGGTGAGACGCGGGGGACGCCCGAGGCGGTCGGCGGGCACGAGCGCACGACCGCGGCGACCGCGCCGACTCCCGCGCAGTCCACCGGGCCCGTGCGCCCCGACGCACAGCTCACCGGGCCCGAACGGCCCGACGCGCGGACCGACGAGGCCGTACGGCCTCGCGCGGGGGCCGCCGCCATCGGCGTGACGTCCCTGCAGTCCACCGCGAGCCGCACGACGCCCCGGCCCGCTCCCGCCGCCCGGCCTGCCTTCGAGACGGACACCGCGCACGCGCAGACGCCCGCCACCGAGCCGCAACCGCCGTCGGGCACCGCCCTCGCCCGGCCCACCCCGTCGGAGGTGGCCCGCGTACAGGAGCCGCCCGCGGCCGAAGAGAGCCCGTCCCCGACGAGCGCGGAGGCGCTGACACCCGCCGCGCGGCCCCGGCGCCCCGCCGGACACTTCACCGTGCCCACCGCCGTCGCGGTCGTACCTGCCACCCCCGCGCGCCCCTCCGTCGAGGGCGGCTTCGACTTCTTCGGCACGCAGAAGGGCGCCGAGGCACTGGAGGCCGTACAGAACGAGGACCTCGCCGACGTGGTGGGCCAGGAGGCGCTCGCGCTCCACAAGGCCGAGTCCGAGGCCGGGTTCAGGCCCGCGGGCGAGGAGTCCCGCGGGGTCGGTCAGGTCATCGACCTGACGGCGCACGACGAGACGGAACAGATCGACGTGGCGGGGCTGCGGAGCGCGGTCTCCTAACCCGCGCGAGCCGGACGTACCCACAGGTACAGGGGCGTACATACCTGTACGTACACGTACAGCTGTCGGGCTCGGACACGAGGGCAGTGGCGAACAGCCGCTGCCCTCACGCCATCCAGCGGTCCGGCAGGGCCTCCCGGCGTCCGGTGTGCGACCGGTCCGCCTGCGCGTACAGCAGCTCCGCGGCCTCCGAGGCGTCCCGCAGCCGGGCCGTCACCGTCTTGTTGGCCCCCGTGTCCACCCGGACGTCGGCGAGCCCCTTGTGGCGCTGCCACGGCCCCTGCTCCAGGCGCACGCTCTGCACCTTGGCGTGCGGCACGAGCGCGATGCTGCGGCGCAGCAGCCCGTGCCGGGCCACGAAGACGGCGTCGGTCACGGCGAGCCCGTAGCCCCGCCACCAGAACGGCACGCACCAGGCCGCGCGCCGAGGCGGCCGCGACAGCGCGGTCGGCACGCTCACTCCCGGCAGGACCCGCGCGATCACCGACTCGGCGACCTCGCGCGGAGCGACCGGTACGAGCACGGAGTTGGACGAACCCGCCACGTCCAGCTCGACCCGGACCCAGCCACGCCGCCGCCAGAGCAGCGGCTCGACGACGCGTACGGTCTGCACGCGGCCGGGCGGCACCGTCTCGTGCGCGCGGTCGAGCAGCCCGTGGTCGATGCGGAGCCCGTCGGGGGACTCGCCCACGGTCCAGTCGTACTCGGCGACGAACCGGCCCACACTGCTCGCGCCCGCCGCGCCGAGCAGGGGCAGCGCCGTCGCGAGGACCGTCCACACGCTGTGGGTGGCGAACCACAGCAGCGGCGGTACGACGAGTGCGGCGGCCAGCGTCGCCCAGGTGGCCCCGGTCAGGACCAGCGAGACGGCGAGGACCCCGGCCGGTACGTGCAGCAGTTGCCGGACCGGTGCCTCGCCCACCTCGTGCGCGGTCTCGGGCGCGAAACCGGCGGCCCTGGCGAGCAGTTCGGCCCGCAGGACCCGGGCCTCCTCCTGGCCCAGATAGGCCAGCTCGTCCTTCTTGTCGGTCCCGACGACGTCGAGTTTGAGTTTGGCGACGCCGGCCACGCGGGCCAGCAGCGGCTGGGTGACGTCGACGGCCTGGATCCGTTCGAGCCGGATGTGCGCGGTGCGGCGGAACACCAGGCCCGTACGGATGCGCAGTTCGGTGTCGGTCACCGCGAAGTGCGTGAACCACCAGCTCAGAAAGCCGTAGAGGGCGGCCCCCAGGACGGCCGCGACGAGGACGGCCAGCAGGGTGGCCGTGGTGAGCCGCGTCAGCTGCCGCTGTGCCTGGTCGGGGTCGTGCACGGCCCACCCGGCGATCACGGCGACCGGCGCCCACGCGCGGCGCAGCGGCGTCACGGGATGCAACCGTCGCTCACGCAATGCGGGAGCGCCCTTTCCTGCCTCACCCGGTACGGGTTCGGTCTGGACCCCTCCCTTCGGAGCGCCCGCCTCTTCCGGTACGGCCCCGGCCTCGATCCCGGCCTCTTCCTGTACCGGACCGGGCTCTTCCCGCACGTCCTTGGGGGCGCCCGGTGGCGTCGTCACAGCCCCGCCGATCGGGCCTCGCCCAGCTCGGTGAGCCGGTCGCGCAATCGTTCCGCCTCCGCCGGGACGAGCCCCGGAATGCGGGCGTCCGTAGCCGCCGCGGCCGTGTGCAGCTGCACACTCGACAGCCCGAAATGCCGCTCCACGGGACCGGAGGTGACCTCGACCAGCTGCATGCGCCCGTACGGCACCACGGTCTCCTCGCGCCACAGGACACCCCGGCTGATCAGCAGGTCGTCCGCCCGCTCGGCGTACCGCCAGGAACGCCAGTTGCGCCCCAGCATCGGCCAGCCCCACAGCAGCACCGCCAGCGGCAGCAGGGCGAAGGCCGCCCAGCCGGGCCCGGCCAGCAGGCCGAGCAGCAGGGCCGTACCGATGGTCAGCAGACCCAGCCACACCACCAGCAACAGCCGTCGCATCCTCAGCAGCCCCGGCGGGAGCCCGATCCACACCGGCTCGTCCGCCGTCCGCCCCGCTGTCTGCCCCGTGTTCTCCGAGGTCCCCGTCTCCATGCCGCAAGCGTACGTACGGGACACTGTCCCCATGACTCCTACGACGGGTCCCACAGAGACCACAGTCGGTGTCGGCGGCGCCGCGGAGAGCACCGACATGGTGCTCAACATCGGCCCCCAGCACCCGTCCACACACGGCGTACTGCGGCTGAGGCTCGTCCTCGACGGGGAGCGGATCCAGCACGCGGAGCCGGTGATCGGCTACATGCACCGCGGCGCCGAGAAGCTCTTCGAGGCGCGCGACTACCGTCAGATCATCATGCTGGCCAACCGTCACGACTGGCTCTCCGCGTTCTCGAACGAGCTGGGCGTGGTCCTCGGTGTGGAGCGGATGCTCGGCATGGAGGTGCCCCCGCGCGCGGTGTGGACCCGCACGCTGCTCGCGGAGCTGAACCGGGTTTTGAACCACCTGATGTTCCTGGGCTCGTACCCTCTCGAACTGGGCGGGATCACCCCGATCTTCTACGCGTTCACGGAGCGCGAGGAGCTCCAGCACGTCATGGAGGAGATCTCCGGCGGGCGCATGCACTACATGTTCAACCGGGTCGGCGGCCTCAAGGAGGACCTGCCCGCCGGATGGACCACGCGCGCGCGTGCGGCCGTTTCCGGAGTGCGCTCCCGCATGGACCGCTTCGACGGCCTGGTGCTCGGCAACGAGATCTTCCGCGGACGTACGAGGAACGTGGGCGTCCTCTCCTCGCAGGCCGTGCACGCCTACGGGGTGAGCGGTCCCATCGCCCGCGCCTCCGGGGTCGACTTCGACCTGCGCCGGGACGAGCCGTACCTCGCGTACGGAGAGCTCCAGGACACCCTGAAGGTCGTCACGCGCGAGGAGGGCGACTGCCTGGCCCGCTTCGAGTGCCTCCTGGAGCAGACCCACAACGCGCTCGACCTCGCCGACGCCTGCCTGGACCGGATCGCGGAGCTGCCGCCCGGCCCGATCAACCAGCGGCTCCCCAAGGTCCTGAAGGCCCCCGAGGGCCACACGTACGCCTGGACCGAGAACCCTCTGGGCATCAACGGCTACTACCTCGTCAGCAAGGGCGAGAAGACGCCGTACCGGCTCAAGCTGCGGTCGGCCTCGTACAACAACATCCAGGCGCTCACCGAGCTGCTGCCGGGCACCCTGGTCGCGGACATGGTGGCGATCCTCGGATCGCTGTTCTTCGTGGTCGGGGACATCGACAAGTAGTCGACAGCAAGTAGTCGACAGCAAGCGGTCGACAGCAAGTGGTCGGCGATCAGCCGCCGACACCGGCCAGCGGGTCCGTGACACCGACCGGCTGCACCAGCCAGCCGAAGTCGCCCAGCCCGCCCCGGGCGGTCAGCTCGGCGGCCTCGCCGGCGGCCGCGAGGGCCCGTACGTAGCCCGCGGGGTCCGTGGCGGCCAGGGACGCGGGCGGCCTCTCCCCGCTCACTCCCAGCGCGCGCAGGGCCGCCCGCTGGCTCAGCAGCCGGCCCCCGGGCAGCATGCACGCGTCCAGCGCCACATGCGCGGTGATGTCACAGGAGCCGTCCGGCACGGGTGCCGTCCCACGGCCCTCCCTGAACCCCGTCAGCGTGCCGAAGGGCGGTCGCGCTCCCGCGCCGTGCCCGTAGTCGACGGCGACGGCGAGACCGCGGCCGAGCCCGGCCACGGCCGACGCCCAGGCGGCGTCCCGGGGCAGACCGATCTCGGCACGGAGCCCTTCGGAGGGAGAGTCCCCGGCGAAGGGCCCGCCGGAGTCGGAGGAGGACCTTCCGGCGGGGGCCGGGCCGTCTGCCGTACCCGTGAGCGGCCACCACCTCCGCAGCCACGCCGCGTCCGCTCCCCGCACCGGCCCGCCGAGGCACTCCGTCCCGTCCGGGCCCACGAGGACGAGGCGCGGCACCCCGTGGGCGTCCACCTCGGCCACGTCCAACGGCACGTTGTCGAGCCACTCGTTGGCGAACAGGAGCCCCGTCACACCCGGCGGGGGCTCAGGCATCCACTCGATCCGGTGATCGAGACCGGCGGGGCGGGCGGCCCGTTCGACCGCGTACCCGCGCGCGCGGGCAGCCACGTCGGCCGGAAGCGCCCGCAGGACGCCGGTCACCAGCTCGCCGCGCCCCGCGCCCATGTCGACGAAGGCGAGTTCGGCGGGGTGCGCGAGCGCCTCGTCGACGAGGCGGAGCAGGCGGGCCACGGCCCGCGCGAACAGCGGTGACGCGTGCACCGAGGTGCGGAAATGTCCTGCGGGCCCCTCGGGCCGACGGTAGAAACCGCGCGGCCCGTAGAGCGCGTCCTCGGTCGCCGCGCGCCACCCGCGCATCCCGCCCGCCGCCTCACGCCCCACTGCGCCCACCACCGCTCTGCGTCGCCGTCACCGCGCCAGGCTAAGCGCCTGGTCCAAGGTGGCCTCCACCTTGGGGAGTACGAGCACCGGTTACGGATCGACCCTCCGGTTGACCCCTGCACACTGCACGCTTCCCTACGCTGGGTTACGTGCAGCGTCTCTATGATTTTCTCCGCAGGCACCCGGCATGGGTCGACGGCTTCTGGGCCGTCGTCCTGCTCGGGATCTCGGTCATGGGTGGGACGGCCGGGCCGGAGAACTCCGGAGCCGACCACCTGGCCGTCACCCTCCCGATCACCCTGCTCCTGTGTCTGGTGATCGCGCTGCGCAGACGCATGCCCGAGGCGATGCTGCTCCTCGCCGTCACCATGGGCGCGGCGCAGCTGCTGCTGGACATGGAGATGGCGCCGGCCGACTTCGCGCTGCTGGTGATCACCTACACGGTCGCCTCGAACGGCACCGGCTGGGCGTCCCGGCTCGCCCTGACGGCGGGCCTGTGCGCGGCCCCGCTGGCGCAGCTGCGCTGGCCGGAGGACCAGGTCGGCGCCGGCGGGCAGATCGCGATAGTGATCTTCCAGACGGTCCCCTTCGCCCTCGCCTGGGTCCTCGGCGACTCACTGCGGACCCGCCGCGCCTACTTCGCGCAGCTCGAGGAGCGTGCCGCCCGCCTGGAGAAGGAGCGCGAGGCGCAGGCCAAGGTCGCGGTCGCCGCCGAGCGCGCCCGGATCGCCCGGGAACTGCACGACGTGGTCGCGCACAACGTCTCGGTGATGGTGGTCCAGGCCGACGGCGCCGCCTACGTCCTCGACTCCGCGCCGGACCAGGCCAGGAAGGCCCTGGAGACCATCTCCGGGACCGGCAGGCAGGCCCTCGCCGAGATGCGCCGCCTCCTCGGCGTCCTGCGCACCGGCGAGCACCAGGAGTCCGGCGAGTACGTGCCGCAGCCGGACGTGGAACAGCTCGACGACCTGATCGAGCAGTGCCGGACCTCCGGCCTCCCCGTCGACTTCAAGATCGAGGGCACCCCGCGGCCTCTGCCGAGCGGCGTCGAGCTGACCGCGTACCGCATCGTGCAGGAGGCCCTCACCAACACCCGCAAGCACGGGGGGCCGAACGCGGGAGCGAGCGTCCGCCTGGTCTACTTCGACGACGGCCTCGGCCTGCTCGTCGAGGACGACGGCAAGGGCGCCCCGCACGAGCTCTACGAGGAGGGCGGCGTCGACGGCCAGGGCCACGGCCTGATCGGGATGCGCGAGCGCATCGGCATGGTCGGCGGCACCCTGGACGCGGGGCCGCGTCCGGGCGGAGGCTTCCGCATCAGTGCCCTGCTTCCACTCAAACCCGCCCACTGACACGTGCACGTTTCATGAACCGACCGGAGGACCTTTCCATGCCGATCCGCGTGATGCTCGTCGACGACCAGGTGCTGCTGCGCACCGGGTTCCGGATGGTGCTCGCCGCCCAGCCGGACATGGAGGTCGTGGGGGAGGCGGGCGACGGCGTCGAGGCCCTCCAGGTGCTGCGTGCGACCGAGGTCGACGTGGTGCTCATGGACGTCCGCATGCCGAAGCTCGACGGTGTGGAGACCACCCGCCGCATCTGCCAGGACCCGAATCCGCCGAAGGTGCTGATCCTGACCACCTTCGACCTCGACGAGTACGCCTTCTCGGGGCTCAAGGCGGGCGCCTCCGGCTTCATGCTCAAGGACGTGCCGCCCGGCGAACTCCTCGCCGCGATCCGCTCCGTGCACAGCGGCGACGCGGTCGTCGCGCCCTCGACGACCAGGCGTCTGCTCGACCGCTTCGCGCCGATGCTGCCCAGTGCCGGCAAGGAGACCCAGCACCAGGAGCTGGAGCGGCTCACCGGCCGGGAGCGCGAGGTCATGATCCTGGTCGCGCAGGGCCTGTCGAACGGCGAGATCGCGGCCCGGCTCGTCCTCTCCGAGGCGACGGTCAAGACCCACGTGGGCCGCATCCTCACGAAGCTGGGCCTGCGCGACCGCGTCCAGGTCGTCGTCCTCGCGTACGAGACCGGTCTCGTACGGGCCGGGGGACAGGGCTGAGCACGGGCTCCGGTCGGGCCGCGCCCGGTCGGTCGGGATCCGGTCGGCCGGGTCCCGGCTGAGCGGAGCCCGGGGGAGCGCGGGGCGGCGGCTCAGCGCAGGATCCCCTCCAGGAAGTCGCTGCCCAGCCGGGCCACCATCGTGACGTCCAGCTGGTGCAGTACGTACCGTCCGCGGCGGCGGGTGGTGAGCAGGCCCGCCTTCTTCAGCACGCTCAGATGCCGGGATATCTCGGGAGCCGTCATGCCGTGCGTCTGGGCCAGCTCGCTCGTGGTGAACGCGCTGCGGGCCAGGCTCCGGCACAGCCGCATCCTCATCGGGTGGGACAGGGCCGCCATCCGGAGGGTCAGCTGCTCGACGGAGGTCGGGACCGTCAGCTCCGGGGAGGCGGCCGGGTAGTGGATCACCGGCTGCCAGCCGTACCGGTGCAGCACCATGAGGTGGGGCCAGCCGAGGCTCGTCGGCACCAGCAGGAGGCCGCCGTCCCGGGTCGCGGTGCGGCCGTGGCCCAGCTTGTCGACGGTGATCCGGCAGGCGGTCTCGTCGAGCGTCACCGCGGGGGACACCGATGCCAGGGCGTCGGCCAGGCCCCGGCGTCCGAGCAGGTCCGTCTTGCGGCGGGCGTCCGCCCCGAGCTGGTGGCGCAGCCGGGACCAGGTCTCGGCGAAGAACGCCTCGTCGCAGTCCTCCAGGAACCGCCGCAGCCAGGCGCGGATCCGCGGCGGATCGTCCAGCAGCCGCGCGGTGAAGTCCGCCGGCCGGGGTCCGCGCGCTGCGGCCAGCTCCAGGGCGCGCCGCCGGGACGCGGCGTCCGTGAGGGCGCCGGCGCCCTGCGCGTCGTACGGAAGCGCACAGGTGAACTCCAGCGCCGCGTCCACGAACTGCTCGTCCGTCAGCTTGTCGAGCAGGTCCAGCTCCTCGGCGAGGGTGCCGCCCGGGAGCGTGGTGCCGCCCGCCGCCGCGTACGGCAGGAACACGTCCGAGAACGTCGTCCGCCACAGGAAGTCCGCCTCGCACATCCGGTCCGCCAGATGCGGGTCGAGCCGGGCGGTCACCCCGGTCGCCCAGCCCTGCAGCCCGGGGTGGTGACCCGGCTCGGCCAGCGCGTGCAGCGCCATGCAGAGCTCGGCCAGGGGCGAGGGCACGACGGCCACCCGCTCCCTGCGCAGCCCGGAGATGTCGATGGTCACGCTCATGTCCTCATGGTGCACCCCGCCACCGACAGGCCGGCCGCCGATTGACGAGCGTCGTCAATCGACACGACGGACCGCCCCGCCGGGAGCAGGCTGGGACCACCGGGGCACCGCGGGGCCCACGGAGAACGTCCGGAACCGGTGTCGGTCCCGGCAGACGTCCGTACCCGTCCCGAGAAGGCGATCCGCCATGAGCATCACCCAGCAGTACCTCCTCGACACCCACCGGGCCCGGCAGCACGGCGATCCGACGCCGCCGGCCCCCGGCGAGCACGACTGGCAGGCCATGCGTGAGCTGCGCGACCACCGGCGGTTCCGCGCGGCCCTGACCGGACGCCCTGCCCGCGGCCGGACGCGGGCGGCACTGGCCAGGCTGTTCGGGCGCCCGCGTTCAGCGGGGAAGCCGTGACGCGAAGTCCGTGGCGGCGGCCCGTACGTCGTCCGCCGTCCACTCCAGGCCCGGCGCGCCCACCGTGACCTCGGTGTACGCCAGACCGGGCCCGCCCCTCTCCCAGATCTGCGGAAAGAGGGACGTCAGCGTCTCCTCCGCCTGCCGCGTCCCCGCCTCGGTCAGGGCATCGGCCTCGTACGGCAGCCACACCTGGAACTGGTGTGTGTGCGGCTCCTCGGGGTGCACCCGCGCCCAGGGGAGCCCGGCCCCGGCGAACCCCTCCCGCAGCGCCGCGGCCACCACGCGCGCGTGGGCCACGTACTCCGGGAGCCGGGGCAGCTCCCGTTCCAGGCCGATCAGCGCGGACAGGGCGGTGGGGAACTGCTGGAGGACCTGCCCGCCGTACCGGTGGCGCCAGGCCTTCGTCTCGTCGACGAGTGTCCGAGGGCCCGCGAGGGCGGCGCCGCCGAACCCGCCCAGCGACTTGTAGAAGGACACGTAGACGCTGTCCGCGAGCCCCGCGATCTCGTCCAGGGGGCGGCCGAGGTGGGTGGCGCACTCCCACAGGCGGGCCCCGTCGACGTGCACCACGGCGTCGCGTTCGCGGGCCGCGTCCGTCACGGCGACCAGCTCCTCCCAGGAGGGCAGGACGAAACCGGCCTCCCTGAGGGGCAGTTCGAGGAACAGCGCCCCGAAGGGCTCGTCCAGGTCGCGTATCTCGTCGGCGGAGGGCATCCGCGGCTCGCGCGTCGGGTGGACGGTCCGCAGGCCGCTGAGCGTGCTGAGGGCATGCCTCTCGTGGACCTCCGGGTGGGAGAGGGGATGCATCGCCACCGTCGCGTTGCCCGTGCGGCCCGCCCAGCAGCGCAGCGCCACCTGCTGGGCCATGGTGCCCGAGGGGAAGAAGGCGGCGGCCTCCGTACCGAGCAGTCCGGCGACCCGCTCCTCCAGGGTCTCCACGATGCCGTTGCCGTACATGTCCACCGGCCGATCCAGGTCGTACACGTCGGACGCGGCGTCCGTCAGCCCGGCCAGCAGCTCACCGACCGTGGAACGGAAACCGGGCCGCCACAGCACCCGCCGCGCGCCGCGCCAGGCGACCCTGCGCCGCTCACGCCGCTGCTCGGCCGTCTCTTCCGCTTCCTCCCCCGTCGGCTGTTTCGCGGGTTGTTCCGCCGTTCCGTCCGCAGCCCGTTCCGCCGTATCGCTCATGTTCCGGATCATGCAGGACGGCACGGCGGCCGGTCACGCGGATTCCCCACAGCCTGTGGACAGGAAAACGGCCCCCGGACCAATCGCGTTAACATGACGAGAAAGCGTCCGGTACCCCGAGCGGACTGGAACGGAAGGCCGCCGTCGAGTGAGTACATTCCCCCAGGCAGACCCCAAGGACCGCCCCGCGCGGCTCACCGTCGGCGTCGTCGGCGCCGGCCGCGTGGGTCCCGCCCTGGCCGCGTCGCTCCAGCTCGCCGGACACCGCCCGGTGGCCGTCTCCGGGGTGTCCGACGCCTCCCGGCGCCGCGCCGCGCAGCTGTTGCCCGACGTGCCGCTCATGACGCCCGAGCAGGTCCTGGAGCGGGCCGACCTGGTGCTGCTCACGGTCCCTGACGACGCCCTGCCGGGACTGGTGGAAGGGCTCGTCGAGACCGGGTCCATCCGGCCGGGACAGCTGCTCGTGCACACGTCCGGGCGGTACGGGACGAAGGTCCTGGACCCCGCCCTGCGCGCCGGAGCGCTGCCTCTCGCCCTGCATCCCGCGATGACGTTCAGCGGCACCCCCGTGGACGTGCAGCGGCTCGCCGGATGCTCCTTCGGAGTCACCGCTCCCGAGGAGCTGCGGCTGGCCGCCGAGGCCCTGGTCATCGAGATGGGCGGCGAGCCCGAGTGGATCGCCGAGGAGGCCCGCCCGCTCTACCACGCGGCCCTCGCGCTCGGCGCCAACCACCTGGTCACCCTGGTCGCCGAGTCCATGGACCTGCTGCGTGCCGCGGGTGTCGAGGCCCCGGACCGGATGCTGGGCCCGCTGCTGGGCGCCGCCCTGGACAACGCCCTCAGGTCGGGCGACGCGGCGCTCACCGGACCGGTGGCGCGAGGCGACGCGGGCACGGTCGCGGCGCACGTCACCGAGCTGCGCAAGCACGCGCCGCAGACCGTCGCCGGCTATCTGGCGATGGCCCGCGCGACCGCCGACCGGGCCCTGGCCCACGGCCTGCTCAAGCCGGAGCTCGCCGAGGACCTCCTCGGTGTGCTCGCCGACGGACCCGACGGGGCCGGCCGCGCCGACGGGACCGAAGGAGACGCCCGATGACGTGCGCAGGTGCCGAGACCGGAGACGCCCGATGACCACCGCCCTGCTGAGCACCGCCGACGAGCTCCACGCGCGCGTACGCACCGGCCGCCGTGCCGTCGTCATGACGATGGGCGCCCTGCACGAGGGCCACGCGACCCTGATCCGCACAGCCCGGGAGATCGCGGGCGACGGCGAGGTCGTCGTCACCGTCTTCGTGAACCCCCTCCAGTTCGGCGCGGGCGAGGACCTCGACCGCTACCCGCGCACGCTGGACGCCGACGTCAAGATCGCCGAGCAGGCGGGCGCGGACGTCGTGTTCGCCCCTTCCGTGGACGAGGTCTATCCGGGCGGCGAACCCCAGGTCCGCATCAGCGCGGGCCCCATGGGGGAGCGCCTCGAGGGCTCGACGCGCCCCGGGCACTTCGACGGCATGCTCACCGTCGTCGCCAAGCTGCTGCACCTCACCCGGCCCGACGTGGCGCTGTACGGGCAGAAGGACGCCCAGCAGCTCGCCCTGATCCGCCGCATGGTCCGTGACCTGAACTTCGGGGTGGAGATCGTCGGCGTCCCGACGGTGCGCGAGGCGGACGGTCTGGCCCTGTCCAGCCGCAACCGTTACCTGTCGACCGCCGAGCGCCGCACCGCGCTCGCCCTCTCCCAGGCCCTGTTCGCGGGCAGCGACCGGCACGCCGCCCAGGAGGCCCTGCGCGCGCGGGCCCGCGAAGTGCCCGCCACGCACGCGCGTGCCGAGGCCCTCAGCGCCATCGGCGAGTCCCGCGCCGCCGCCGACGCGCACGCCGTGGCCAAGGCGGCCCCCGGTGGCCCCGCCGCGGTCCGTGCCGCCGCCCGTCTGGTCCTCGACGACGCGGCCCGCCTCAGCCCGCCGCTCGCCCTGGACTACCTGGCACTGGTCGATCCGTCCGACTTCACCGAGGTCCGGGCCGGTCACACCGGCGAAGCGGTCCTCGCCGTCGCCGCCCGGGTCGGGACGACCCGGCTGATCGACAACATTCCTCTGACCTTCGGAGCCGCCTCGTGACCAGCACAGGCATACGTCTGCACGCGCCCGCACCCGGCTGGTCCGTCGCCGCCGACGTCGTGGTCGTCGGCTCCGGGGTCGCCGGACTCACCACCGCCCTGCGCTGCGACGCCGCCGGCCTGCGCACGGTCGTCGTCACGAAGGCCCGCCTCGACGACGGCTCCACCCGCTGGGCCCAGGGCGGCATAGCCGCGGCCCTGGGCGAGGGCGACACCCCCGAGCAGCACCTCGACGACACACTCGTGGCGGGCGCGGGCCTGTGCGACGAGGACGCCGTCCGCATCCTCGTCACCGAGGGCCCCGACGCGGTACGCCGCCTCATCGAGACGGGCGCCCACTTCGACGAGTCGGAGGAGGGCGGCCTGGAGCTCACCCGGGAGGGCGGCCACCACCGCCGCCGTATCGCCCACGCGGGCGGCGACGCGACCGGCGCCGAGATCTCCCGGGCCCTCGTCGAGGCCGTACGCGCGCGTGGACTGCGCACCGTCGAGAACGCGCTCGTCCTGGACCTCCTCACGGACGCCGACGGACGCACGGCCGGCGTGACCCTGCACGTCATGGGAGAGGGCCAGCACGACGGCGTGGGAGCCGTCCACGCGCCCGCCGTGGTCCTCGCGACCGGCGGCATGGGCCAGGTCTTCTCCGCGACGACCAACCCGTCGGTGTCCACCGGCGACGGCGTCGCCCTCGCCCTGCGGGCCGGCGCCGAGGTCAGCGACCTGGAGTTCGTGCAGTTCCACCCGACCGTGCTGTTCCTCGGCCCGGACGCCGAGGGCCAGCAGCCGCTGGTCTCCGAGGCCGTCCGCGGCGAGGGCGCCCACCTCGTCGACGCGCACGGTGAGCGCTTCATGCTCGGACAGCACGAACTCGCCGAGCTGGCGCCCCGGGACATCGTCGCCAAGGGCATCATGCGGCGCATGCAGGAGCAGGACGCCGAGCACATGTACCTGGACGCCCGGCACTTCGGCGCGCACATGTGGGAGCACCGCTTCCCGACGATCCTGGCCGCCTGCCGCGCCCACGGCATCGACCCGGTCACCGAGCCCGTCCCGGTGGCCCCGGCCGCCCACTACGCCTCCGGCGGCGTCCGCACGGACTCCCGGGGCCGCACGACCGTGCCCGGCCTGTACGCGTGCGGCGAGGTCGCCTGCACCGGTGTCCACGGCGCCAACCGGCTCGCGTCCAACTCCCTCCTGGAGGGCCTCGTCTACGCCGAGCGCATCGCGGCGGACATCACCGGCCGGCACGAGGACAGCGGCCCACGCGTGCGCGTGCCCGCGCCGATCGCCGAGCCGGAGAAGCCCGCGCACCCGCTCCTCGCCGCCGAGGCACGGTTCGCCATCCAGCGGATCATGACGGACGGCGCCGGCGTCCTGCGCTCGGCCACCTCCCTGGAGACCGCCGCCGACCGCATCCAGCGGCTGCACGCAGACGCCCGCGACGCCCTCGACGAGCACGGCAAGACGGCCGAGCCCGGCGTCGACACCTGGGAGACCACCAACCTCCTGTGCGTGGCCCGCGTCCTCGTCGCCGCCGCCCGCCTCCGGGAGGAGACCCGCGGCTGCCACTGGCGCGAGGACCGGGGCGACCGGGACGACGACACCTGGCGCCGCCACATCGTCGTACGGCTCAATCCCGACCGCACGCTCGCCGTACACACCACCGACACCCCAGACTTCCCCCCGACACAGCAGCCCCGTCCTCAGGAGCAGTGACAGAAGTGAGCACCCCCGACCTTCCCCTTCTCACCGGCGGTGGCTGCGGCGACGGCTGCGGCTGCGCGGCCGACGGGGAGTACGACGCCGACTCCGCCGAATTCGCGGCGTACGCCGAGTGCGGGCTCGACCCCGCTCTCGCGCAGCTCCTCTCCGACGCGGGGCTCGACCCCGTCGAGGTCGAGGACATCGCGCACCTGGCCATCGAGGAGGACCTCGACCACGGCGTGGACGTGACCACGGTCGCGACCATCCCCGAGGAGGCCGTCTCCACCGCCGACTTCACCGCCCGCGAGGCCGGCGTGGTGGCGGGCCTGCGGGTCGCCGAAGCGGTCGTCTCCGTGGTCTGCACCGACGAGTTCGAGGTCGAGCGGCACGTCGAGGACGGCGACCGCGTCGAGGCCGGTCAGCAACTCCTGAGCGTGACGACCCGCACCCGGGACCTGCTGACGGCCGAGCGCAGCGCGCTGAACCTGCTGTGCCGGCTCTCCGGCATCGCGACGGCCACGCGCGCGTGGGCGGACCTCCTGGAGGGCACCGGCGCGCGCGTGCGGGACACCCGCAAGACGACGCCCGGACTGCGCTCCCTGGAGAAGTTCGCGGTCCGCATGGGCGGCGGTGTCAACCACCGCATGTCCCTCTCGGACGCGGCCCTCGTCAAGGACAACCACGTGGTCGCCGCGGGCGGTGTCGCCCAGGCCTTCAAGTCGGTGCGGGAGACCTTCCCCGACGTGCCGATCGAGGTCGAGGTCGACACGCTGCACCAGCTGCGTGAGGTCGTGGACGCGGGCGCCGACCTGATCCTCCTGGACAACTTCACGCCCGGCGAGTGCGAGGAGGCCGTTGCCCTCGTGGCCGGCCGCGCGCTCCTGGAGGCCTCGGGCCGCCTCACCCTGGACACCGCCGCCGCGTACGCGAAGACGGGCGTCGACTTCCTCGCGGTGGGCGCCCTCACCCACTCCTCGCCCATCCTGGACATCGGCCTCGACCTGCGCGAGGCCTCCGGGACACCGACGAGCGAGGCTGAGTAGGCATGCTGCTCACGATCGACGTCGGCAACACGCACACCGTCCTCGGGCTCTTCGACGGCGAGGACATCGTCGAGCACTGGCGCATCTCCACGGACGCGCGCCGCACCGCGGACGAACTGGCCGTGCTCCTCCAGGGCCTCATGGGCATGCACCCGCTCCTCGGCGACGAGCTGGGCGACGGCATCGACGGCATCGCGATCTGCTCGACCGTCCCCTCGGTCCTGCACGAGCTGCGCGAGGTGACCCGCCGCTACTACGGCGACGTACCCGCCGTCCTCGTCGAGCCGGGCATCAAGACGGGCGTCCCGATCCTGATGGACAACCCCAAGGAGGTCGGCGCGGACCGCATCATCAACGCGGTCGCGGCGGTCGAGCTCTACGGCGGACCGGCCATCGTCGTCGACTTCGGCACGGCGACGACCTTCGACGCGGTCTCCGCGCGCGGGGAGTACGCCGGCGGCGTCATCGCGCCCGGCATCGAGATCTCCGTCGAGGCACTGGGCGTCCGGGGAGCCCAGCTCCGCAAGATCGAGATCGCCCGGCCCCGCACGGTCATCGGCAAGAACACCGTCGAGGCCATGCAGTCCGGCATCATCTACGGCTTCGCCGGACAGGTCGACGGCGTCGTCGGCCGTATGGCCCGCGAGCTCGCCGAGGACCCGGACGACGTCACCGTCATCGCGACGGGCGGTCTGGCCCCGATGGTGCTCGGTGAGGCCTCGGTGATCGACGAGCACGAGCCCTGGCTGACCCTGATCGGCCTCCGCCTGGTCTACGAGAGAAACGTCTCCAGGACCTGACAGGAGGCGCACCGCCCCGCGCCCCGCGCCCCGCGGGACTGCGGGGGAGGTGCGCGCTCGGCTCACGAAGGCCCGCGGCCGCCGCAGGGGCCCGGGCCCACCCGCCCGGGCGCGGGCCGCGCCGGTCCGCGGCTCCGCGGGGTGGATGCGACCGGGCCCCCGCTCGCCCGCGCCGTCCGGTCCGACGAACCGGAAGCCGCCCCCGTCCGCGTGGCGGAGCCACGCCACACGACATCCGATCTACGGATTTTGTCTGATTAGCGCGTATCGTCGCGAGCATGCCCACGCCTTACGGATCCCGCGGCGGCATGGCGTTCGGTGCGGAGGAGCTGCGTGTGCTCCGACGTGCGCTCGCTCTCGCCCTACACCCCTGTCCCGCCTCGGCGCAGGATGTCCAGGACTGCCTCCGCCTGGCGGAGACCGTCGACGAGGCGACCCGCGAGGGCGCCAGACTCCGCGCCTTCCTGCTGGCCGACCTCGCCCGCTACCGCGCCGCCCTGCCCGGAACGGCGGCCGGCTATCTGACGCTTCTGGAGGAGGCGCTCGGCGCCGGCTACCGCCCGGTCCCCGACGACCTGGCCGCGCTGCGCGCCCTGTGCGGCAACCCCGTCGCGGCCGTCCTCCTCGACCGCTGCCTCGCACTCGCGGAACAGGACGTCCGCGCCCGCCTCGCCCGCCACTCGGTCCCGGCCTCGCGCACCCGCGGCCGTACACGTCTGACGGCCCTCCCCGGCGGTCTCGCCGCCACCGGGACGGCGGCGGGGACGACGGCCCTGACCGCGACGGCCATGGCGGGCGCCGCCACCGGTGACCCCGGCGGCAAGCCCGCGGAGAAGCCCGCCGAGAAGCCGGCCCCCCGGCCCAGGCCGCAGTCCCCGAGCCGGGACCGCCCCATTCCGACCCCGGGCGAGGTGTTCCCCCCGAGGCGCAAACCCTCCGCCCCGCCCGCGAACCCCCCTCGACAGCTCGCCGCCGTGTAGGGCCGGTCCGCGACCCCGAGCCCCGCGCACCGCCGGGCCGTGGCTACTCTGGACGGCATGGAATACGTCTCCGCGCTCGTGCCCCCGGTAGTGATGGCCGTGTTCTTCGTCGGTCTGATCGTGACGATCGTGAAGACCCAGGGCGGCGCCAACAAGGCCAAGGAGGACGCGGCCGTCGACGCGGTCCTCGCCCGCGCCGAGCACACCCGCCAGGCCCCGCGCGAACCAAGCGCCTGAGCTCCGCTCCGGCGCCGACCGACCGCGGCGCGAACGCTCATCACAGGGCGTACGACTCATCAGCTTTTCGAGTCGTACGCCCTTTTTGTTGCTGTTTGTCATTCGATGCCACGTCCACCACGTGATCGGCGGCATCTCCCCCTATTGTTCTGAGCTGTGCCTCGCCCATTGGGAGAACTCGAAGACGCGGTCATGACGCGGGTGTGGAAGTGGAACCGCCCGGTGACCGTCCGAGAAGTCCTGGAAGACCTTCAGCAGAGCCGGTCCATCGCCTACACCACGGTGATGACCGTCCTGGACAATCTCCATCAGAAGGGCTGGGTCCGCCGCGAGGCGGAAGGCCGGGCCTATCGATATGAGGCGGTCTCCACCCGCGCCGCCTACGCGGCCGCACTGATGAACGACTCCTGGTCCCAGAGCGACAACCCGGCCGCCGCTCTTGTCGCCTTCTTCGGCATGATGTCCCCGGAACAGCGCGAGACGCTGCGCGACGCCGTACGTATCGTCCAGGGCCCGGAAACCACGGCCGCCCCGGAGAACACCGCAGGCGAGAACCCCGCCGCCGCGGAGGGCGAGACCGGGCGATAGCGTCCGGACATGCCAGCAGAGCAGCCCGAAGTCAGCACTAATGCCCTCACTGTCCGCCGGGCCAGGACCAGCGATGTCCCGGCGGTTCGCAGCCTCCTCGACTC
This sequence comes from Streptomyces aurantiacus, assembly GCF_027107535.1. Lineage (NCBI taxonomy): Bacteria > Bacillati > Actinomycetota > Actinomycetes > Kitasatosporales > Streptomycetaceae > Streptomyces > Streptomyces sp. Qhu-G9. The sequence goes on from NZ_CP114283.1 coordinate 490,101, forward strand.
GTACGTCCGCGGCCGCATCCTGCTCGACAAAGCGACCGTGACGCTTTACGAGGACATCCAGGAGTTCTGGGTCGCGGAACGCGGCACCGGGCCGAGTTCGGAGGTCGTGGGCTGCGGCGCTCTGCACGTCATGTGGGAAGACCTCGCGGAAGTCCGCACTCTCGCCGTGAACCCCGTCATGAAGGGCGCCGGTGTCGGCCATCAGTTGCTGGGGAAGTTGCTGGAGACCGCCCGCTGGCTCGGTGTTCGCCGCGTATTCTGCCTGACCTTCGAAGTCGACTTCTTCGCCAAGCACGGCTTCGTGGAGATCGGCGAGACGCCCGTCGACACCGATGTCTACGCCGAGCTGTTGCGTTCCTATGACGAGGGCGTGGCCGAGTTCCTGGGGCTCGAACGAGTGAAACCGAACACCTTGGGCAACAGCCGGATGCTTCTGCATCTGTGACCGCCACCGCGTAATACCCCGGACATACCCCCGGGACTAGACCGGCCGCCCTTGCCCGCGGACCCTATGTCCGAAACGCGCACGTTTCCGGTCTTCCCGGTCCCGTCGGTCTCTCCCAGGGGTTTGTGTTTTTCCAGCAAAAGCGGTTTGCTTTCCGACGTACTGCAGTACTGCATATAACAGGGGGCGTGAAACTGCGGCAGCCGCCGCGGCCTCTCGGCCCCGTAGATATCGATGAAAGGAAATCCGGTGGCACAGAAGGTTCAGGTCCTTCTTGTCGATGACCTCGACGGTGGCGAGGCGGACGAGACCGTGACGTTCGCGTTGGACGGCAAGACGTACGAGATCGATCTCACGACTGCCAATGCGGACAAGCTCCGTGGACTTCTCGACCCGTACGTCAAGGGCGGTCGTCGCACCGGAGGCCGCGCCTCGGGTGGCCGTGGAAAGGCGCGCGCCGCTTCCGGTGGCAGCCAGGACACCGCGCAGATCCGTGCCTGGGCGAAGGAGAACGGTTACGAGGTCAATGACCGTGGCCGCGTTCCGGCGTCCATTCGCGAGGCCTACGAGAAGGCCAACGGCTGAGCGCAGCAGCGGCGCAGCCGGATGCGGTGGCATTCCGTCGCCATGGTGTCCACGAGCCGTACGAGATCGGGGGCGCCCCCACCGCCCCCACCGAGAGTCGAGAGCGCCGGCAAAAACGGCTCCACCTCGCAGCCAGGCTCAGGGGGCCGCAGCCAGACGGCGGCCCCCTGCGAGCTTTCGTCAGGGGTGACCACCGTGCCCACCGGGGCCGTGGTTCCCGCCCCCGTCCCGCCCGGTCCGGTGCCGTCCCGGCCCGCCCCTCCCGGGCTCGAGTCACCGCGACCGCCCTGAGTGCGGACCAGGCCCGGCGGCAGTGGCGCCTCGACGCGCCCGCCCGCACCGGTCGCCCGCAGGTCCAGTTCGAGAGCGCCCCACTCCAGCCAGTCGAGGAGTCCCGGCAGCTCCTCCGCGGTCCCCGCGGCCACGAACAGCCACATCCGGTCCGCCCGCACGGCCACCGGAGAGCCCGGCCCCAGGTGCCGCAGCGCCGCGTACCCCGCCTCCGCGGGTGCCTCCAGGACGTCGAAGCGCAGCCCCGTCAGCAGTTCCACAGGCGTGCCGGGCACGGTCGCCCATCCCAGTTCGTTCTCGTACCAGTGCCGGACCGTGTCGCTCGGACGGCACGCATCGACCGGACGGCGGGGGGAGGGAACCGTGGGGACCATGCAGGGTCAACCGCCAGAAGCGCGTTCGAGTTACGCTGAGTGGTCCGCCGTGTGCGAAGAGTGCCGAAAGAGTGGACGCTTGCGGGTGGTCGGCGGCGCAAGGATGTTCGCCCGTAGCGGAGGGAACCGGGGTACTGGGCATGGAGTGTCAGTGCGTACGGGTAAGACATCCCTAGTGGGAGGGGCGACACGCAGCGCTCGGGCATCTCACGTTCGCCATCGGCGTACAGATGGTGGGGGTATCTGCCTGGCCTGCGGGAACATCGTCTCGCACCATCGGGTTGGAGCAGATGTCGGCGTTCGGGGTCAGGAGGCCAAGGACGGTGTCGGCAGTTGGAATGAGCGGTCCCCGCTTGCGGGACTAAGCTGCGGAAGGACAGGGAGGGGAGCGTCCCCTTACTGCCTGACCGCTCTGAGGAGCGATTAACGATGTTCGAGAGGTTCACCGACCGCGCGCGGCGGGTTGTCGTCCTGGCTCAGGAAGAAGCCCGGATGCTCAACCACAACTACATCGGCACCGAGCACATCCTCCTGGGCCTGATCCACGAGGGTGAGGGTGTCGCCGCTAAGGCCCTGGAGAGCCTCGGGATTTCGCTCGAGGCGGTCCGCCAGCAGGTGGAGGAGATCATCGGCCAGGGCCAGCAGGCCCCGTCCGGGCACATCCCCTTCACCCCTCGTGCCAAGAAGGTCCTGGAGCTGTCGCTCCGCGAGGCCCTTCAGCTGGGTCACAACTACATCGGCACGGAACACATCCTGCTCGGCCTGATCCGCGAGGGCGAGGGCGTCGCCGCCCAGGTCCTCGTCAAGCTGGGCGCAGACCTCAACCGGGTGCGGCAGCAGGTCATCCAGCTGCTCTCCGGTTACCAGGGCAAGGAGACCGCCGGCGCCAGTGGCGGTCCTGCCGAGGGCACCCCCTCGACGTCCCTGGTCCTCGACCAGTTCGGCCGGAACCTCACCCAGGCCGCTCGTGAGTCCAAGCTCGACCCGGTCATCGGGCGCGAGAAGGAGATCGAGCGGGTCATGCAGGTGCTGTCCCGCCGCACGAAGAACAACCCGGTCCTGATCGGTGAGCCCGGCGTCGGCAAGACCGCCGTCGTCGAGGGCCTCGCGCAGGCCATCGTCAAGGGCGAGGTGCCCGAGACCCTCAAGGACAAGCACCTCTACACCCTGGACCTCGGCGCGCTGGTCGCCGGCTCCCGCTACCGCGGTGACTTCGAGGAGCGCCTGAAGAAGGTCCTCAAGGAGATCCGCACCCGCGGCGACATCATCCTGTTCATCGACGAGCTGCACACGCTGGTCGGTGCGGGTGCCGCCGAGGGCGCCATCGACGCCGCGAGCATCCTGAAGCCGATGCTGGCCCGTGGTGAGCTGCAGACCATCGGTGCCACGACGCTCGACGAGTACCGCAAGCACCTGGAGAAGGACGCGGCCCTCGAGCGCCGCTTCCAGCCGATCCAGGTCGCGGAGCCGTCGCTGCCGCACACCATCGAGATCCTCAAGGGCCTGCGGGACCGCTACGAGGCGCACCACCGCGTGTCCATCACGGACGAGGCTCTGGTGCAGGCGGCGACGCTCGCCGACCGGTACATCTCGGACCGCTTCCTGCCGGACAAGGCGATCGACCTGATCGACGAGGCCGGTTCCCGGATGCGCATCCGCCGGATGACCGCGCCGCCGGACCTCCGCGAGTTCGACGAGAAGATCGCCGGCGTCCGCCGCGACAAGGAGTCCGCGATCGACTCGCAGGACTTCGAGAAGGCCGCCTCCCTCCGCGACAAGGAGAAGCAGCTCCTGGCCGCCAAGGCCAAGCGGGAGAAGGAGTGGAAGGCCGGCGACATGGACGTCGTCGCCGAGGTCGACGGCGAGCTGATCGCCGAGGTCCTCGCGACCGCCACCGGCATCCCGGTCTTCAAGCTGACCGAGGAGGAGTCCTCGCGTCTGCTGCGCATGGAGGACGAGCTCCACAAGCGGGTCATCGGTCAGGTCGACGCCGTCAAGGCGCTCTCGAAGGCGATCCGTCGTACGCGCGCCGGTCTGAAGGACCCGAAGCGTCCCGGTGGTTCGTTCATCTTCGCCGGCCCGTCCGGTGTCGGTAAGACCGAGCTGTCCAAGGCGCTCGCCGAGTTCCTCTTCGGTGACGAGGACGCGCTGATCTCCCTCGACATGTCGGAGTTCAGTGAGAAGCACACGGTCTCGCGTCTCTTCGGTTCGCCTCCCGGTTACGTGGGCTACGAAGAGGGCGGCCAGCTGACCGAGAAGGTCCGCCGCAAGCCGTTCTCCGTCGTGCTCTTCGACGAGGTCGAGAAGGCCCACCCGGACATCTTCAACTCGCTGCTGCAGATCCTGGAGGACGGTCGTCTGACCGACTCCCAGGGCCGGGTCGTGGACTTCAAGAACACGGTCATCATCATGACGACCAACCTCGGCACCCGGGACATCTCCAAGGGCTTCAACCTGGGCTTCGCGGCCTCCGGTGACAAGAAGACCAACTACGAGCGCATGAAGAACAAGGTCTCGGACGAGCTCAAGCAGCACTTCCGGCCCGAGTTCCTCAACCGCGTCGACGACGTCGTCGTCTTCCCGCAGCTGACGCAGGACGACATCCTCACGATCGTCGACCTGATGATCGGGAAGGTCGACGAGCGCCTGAAGGACCGGGACATGGGCATCGAGCTCTCCCAGTCCGCCAAGGAGCTGCTGTCCAAGAAGGGCTACGACCCGGTGCTGGGCGCGCGTCCGCTGCGTCGCACGATCCAGCGCGAGGTCGAGGACACTCTGTCGGAGAAGATCCTCTTCGGCGAGCTGCGCCCCGGTCACATCGTGGTCGTGGACACCGAGGGCGAGGGTGAGACCCAGACCTTCACCTTCCGCGGCGAGGAGAAGTCCGCGCTGCCGGACGTCCCGCCGATCGAGCAGGCGGCCGGTGGGACAGGCCCCAACCTGAGCAAGGAGGCGTGACCCCGAGGGGTTCCGTCTGAGTACGGCCGAAGGGGCCGGTGCCATCGAGCACCGGCCCCTTCGTCATGCCGTCCCGCCCCGCTACGACAACTGGCCGTCGTAGTCCGGCAGCTTGTACGTCTTCTCGGCGTGCCCGCCCGACAGGTCGGTGGCGCTGTTGCCGATGTTCGCGATGATCGTGTAGCCCTTGGCCTCGACGGCCTTGCGCTGGGCCGTCTTGTACTCGGCCACGTTCTTGAAGAGGTCGATGAAGTTGCGTACGTACAGGCCGGAGACCTTGTAGCCGACGTTCTTGAGGTTGTAGTCCGTCACCGACTTGATGATGTCCGGGCGGGCGGTGACGAAGAAGAGGGCGACACCGCGGTCCTGCGCGTACTTGGCCACGTCGAGGACGGGGGCGTTGGCCGGCGAGGGGTAGCTGAAGCCGAAGTCGGTCTCCAGCGTGGTGTTGTCGATGTCGAAGACGATGGCCTGCTTCTCACCCGAGGGCGCCTTGGAGATGCGTTCCTTCAGGTAGGGCAGTGCCTGCGCCATCACGGCTCTGCAGTCCTTCTGCCAGGTGTCGTAGTCCACGTCCTCCGCGGCGGCGGCCGTCGCCGCGGAGGTGACGGCCGCGGCGTTGGCCGGGGCCGCGGCGGCAGGGCTCATCAGGGCCGCGGTGGCGGCCGTGGTGGCGACGGTCACGCCTATGAGGCGCTGCCAGCTGCTTCCTGTCATGGGTGGGGGGTTCCTCTCGCGTTCGGAGCGCTGCGGACGTGGGGCGTGGTGCATGCTCGTGGGCCTGCGGGGCCACAGGGAAGCGAAGAGATTACTGGTTGGTAACTGTAGGACGCCCAGCTGGGGTTGGGCTAGATACCGGACACACGCACGCCCTACAGGACGGTGTGCGTCCTCATGACGGTGTGCATGCCCGGGAAGAGTCCGAGGACGTGCTCGGGCACCTCGGCCGTCTCGGGGGCGAGTACGAATGTCACCGCCTGCAACCCGGGAAACAGAGCCCGTACCGACGAGAGATCTTCGTTTCCGGTGAATTTGTTGAGGCGCAGTCGTCGAATGCCCGGCAGGACAGGTCCTTCGGTCCAGGGAACAGCGGTCCAGTTGAGGCGCAATTCCTCGAGTTCCGGGAGGCGCGCCACCTCCTCGCGGTCCTCTGCGGTGAGCGGGTCGAAGCGCAGGCTCGCCAGGCTCAGCGTCTGTACCGAGCGCATATGGCGCAAGCCGCGCAATCCGGTGAACCGCAGGGAATCCTTGGTGAATCGCAGATAGGTCAGGGTCAGACCCCGGGGAAGAGCGGCGTCGAGGGATTCGCCCAGCAACGGGACGCCGGTGTCGAACTCGCGCAGGGTCGTTGAATCGGAGAGGGGCGCCAGCGCGTCCGCCCTTTCCAGGCCCGGCAAAAGGTCCAGTGACAGCCATTTCAGCGGCAGTCCGGTCAAGGGGCCGAGATCCTCCAGGAAGGGACTGCCGCTGATGTCCAGATGCCTGAGCCCGCGGAGCGAGGAAAGGCAGTCCAGTTCGCGCAGCAGATGGTTGTCCCGCATGACGAGATGACGTGTCGTCTCCGGTACGAGAGAGGCCTTCAGTTCCGCCGCGTCGATGTCTCCGGCGAGCTGAAGTCCGCGCCGGCCGCCCAGTGAGCGCAGAATGCGCAGATGCGCGGCTGAGCGGGCGGTGAAATACAGGTCGTCCTGGGGGAGATGGGCGATGACGTCGGCCGCGTACCGCTCGGCGTCGAACCGGTGCCATGTCCAGGTGAGCTGCGCGCGGACCGGCAGAGCGGGGTGGGTCCGGAAGCGGGCCAGGACCGGGACGGCCGCGTCCGTGCCGATGAGGGACGCGGTGACGACGACGGCTCTGGCCTCCGCGTCGGACAGTCCCTCCGGGCCGGGCAGCAGCTCCAGGACGAGCGGGCCGGCGGAGGCCAGATCCCTGGCCTCCTCCGCCGTGCGGGGCGGGATGAGCAGGGCCGCCTGCTCCTCGACGGCGGCCCGGACCCGCGGGTCGAGTTCCGTGGCGTGTTCGAGGCCGGCCAGCGCGAGGAGGCGGATGCGCGTGCCCGCGGCCGGGTCGGTGTGTTCGGCGGAGGCGGCGGCGAGCAGTTGGCCCAGCAGCTCGGCTCGTTCGCGCGGCCGGGCGTGGGCGACGGCCATGCGGATCACGTCGGACCACTGGTGGTCGGCGGCGTTGCGGACGAGCAGCCCGAAATCACCGTCCTCCACGGCAGCCTTCGCGCCGAGGTAGTCCTGGAAGGTGCGGTGGACGAACTCGACCGTTCCCAGAGCCGGTTCGCGCAGCAGACCACTGCGGACGAGGAGGTGGCGGTGGATCGCGGCCGCGTCGCCCTGGCTCGCGACGGCCGGCAGCGACGGCAGTGCGTCGGCGATGAGGCGTTCGGCGCGCTCACGGTCCATCTCCGAGCGGCTGTTGCGGATCAGCCAGTAGGCGAGGCGCTGGAGAAGCTGGATCTGCGGGAGTTCCGTCAGCCGGATCCCGTCGGACGCTCCGTGCGGCCCGTCGGGGATCATGTCCCGCTCCTGGTCGCGGCGCGAGAGCAGCATGGACAGCGCTGCGTCGTACAACTCCTGCCGCCCGTGCGGCAGATAGCCGCGCCGGTCCCGGTGCAGGGCGCAGATCAGGCCGCACATCAGGGGGTTGGTGGCGAGGCGGCCGAGATCCGGCTTGGTGCGGACGGCGTCGAGCAGCGATTCCTCGTACGCGGTGAGGCGTTCCGTGTCCGGTGCGCCGATCCGGGCCGCCGTGTGCCAGCGCTGGATGAACGCGGTGACGTCCTCACGGCTCATGGGCGAGAGCGCCAGCTCGGTGAAGCCGTCCGCGGCGAGCCAGTCCTCGCGTACGGCCGAGGGGCGTGAGGTGACCAGCCACTGGTTGCCCGGATAGGCGTCGATCAGGTCGCGCAGCCAGCGGCGGGTGCGCTCGCGGTCGGCTTCGGGGATCTCGTCGATGCCGTCGACGAGCAGCAGCCCGCGGCCCGCCCCGAGCACTCGGTCCGCCCAGCCGTCCGGGGCCGCGTCGTGGAACGGCACGCGGGCGGCGGCGAGGAAATCGGCGGGCGCCGGCAGGCCGTCGGGGCGGCGTACGAGCGTCCGCAGCGGCAGGACGAAGGGGATCCGGTCCCCTCGCTCGCCCCGGGCGGCCGTCACCGCGAGCCACTGCACCAGCGTCGTCTTGCCCGACCCGGCCACGCCCCGCAGCAGTACCAGGTCCTGGTCCGCCAGGGCCTCTTCGGCGGGCAGAGGGGTGCCGAGCGAGGTGATGAACCTGCCGTCCTCGTCGCTCGTGGCGGGGCGCTGGGCCTGGAGGCTCAGGTACGCGGCGTCCAGAGGCCAGCGGTCGGGCGAGTTCACCAGGTCGATCCCGTAGATGGTGAGCTGCCGGTGCCGGGTCGCCGTGTATGCGAGACAGCGCTGCTCGAAGGCCGCGTCGCCGTCACCCGGGCGCGGTGTCCGGGCGATCAACGCGTCGACCTTCGCTATCAGTTCAGCCTGTCTGCGGGTCTGCTCGACGAGGGTGCGGGCCACGAAGGTCGAACGCTGCGTGAAGAAGTGCAGGATGTGCAGGCAGGCCGTGTCGAGCAGCCGCTCGTAGAAGAGCGTCGCGTCGAGGCCGAGGTCCCGGCCGGGGTTCCCCGCGGTGTGGCGCAGGTGGAGGGCGAGGCCCGTGTGACCGAGCGCGACGGCCTGCGCGTCCGTCATGGTGAGGTCACCGAGGGCGTGGAGGGTGTCGGCCAGGGCGTGGACGACGGGCTGTTCCTCGTCGGCGGCGACGGGCCGTTCGGCGGCGTCCTTGAGGGCCCGCCCGACCAGCTCGGCGGCGAGCCCGGCGACGTCCTTGCGGCGGAGGGTGCGCTGCTCGCCCCGGAAGGAGACGCGGGACGAGATGCGTACGGGCTTGTCGACCAGGCCCGCGCCCGGTCCCTCCGTCACGAAGAGCTTCCTGATCAGCGGTGTGGCCACGCTGGACGCCAGCCGTACGCCTACGGTTGCCGGTTCCATGGCGCTCCCCCGAGGGCATGGTGGGTGGTCGGCCAGCGTATCCGCCGGGGCGGGCCCCTGTCCGTGGATCTTGGAGCGGCAAATCCGGTGGCCCCGCGCTCCGGTGCGGCGGGAGGATCCCAGGTGTCCCGAACTGTCCTCGGAGGGAGCCGTCATGGAAACCGAACCGGAAGTCCGTACGAAGGCCGGGGTGTTGCGGGGCACGGCCGGGAAGGCCGGCACGGCGGTGTTCCGGGGCATCCCCTTCGCCGAACCGCCCGTCGGCCCCCTGCGGTTCGGGGCTCCGAGGCCCGTGCGGGGGTGGGACGGCGTACGGCGGGCGGCCGGCTTCGGGCCGCCGCCCCCGCAGTCCGCGGCGTTCGGAATGGACGCGCTGGCGCAGGGCGACGCCGACGACGGCGACTGGCTGACGCTCAACGTCTGGACGCCGGACCCCGGCCCCGCTGCCGGACTGCCCGTGATGGTGTGGCTGCACGGCGGCGCGTACGTCATCGGGATGTCCGGCCTGCCCGAGTACGACGGCGGCCGGCTGGCGCGGGAGGGCAACGTCGTCCTGGTGACACTCAACTACCGGGTCGGCATCGAGGGGTTCGCGCACATCGAGGGCGCTCCGGCCAACCGCGGACTGCTCGACCAGGTCGCCGCGCTGGAGTGGGTGCGGGACAACATCCGTGCCTTCGGCGGTGATCCGGAGCGCGTCACGGTCTTCGGCCAGTCGGCGGGCGCGGGTTCGGTCGCCGCGCTGCTCGCGATGGAGCGCGCGGCGGGGCTGTTCGGGCGGGCCGTCGCGCAGAGCGTGCCCGGTACGTTCCTGTCGGCGGCGCTCGCCGCGGACATCGCCGGAGAGCTGGCGGCGGAGCTGGGGCGGCGGCCGACCGTGGAGGACCTGGCCGCGGTGCCGCCGGGGCTGCTGCCCGCGGCGGGGGACGCGGTCGGGGCGAGGATGGAGCGGTACGCGCAGCGGTGGGGGGTGCTCGCGCACACGTCGATCCCGCTCGCGCCCGTGGTGGACGGGGACGTACTGCCGGTCGCGCCCTGGGAGGCGCTCGCTGCCGGCGCGGGGCGGGACGTCGAGCTCATGGTCGGCCACACCCGGGACGAGTACCGGCTCTTCATGGCGCTCGGCGGGATGCTGGGCGAGGTGACGCAGGAGCGGGCGGCGGTGGCGCTGAGGGCGTTCGCGCCCGCCGGGCACGGCGCTGAGGCGTACCGGGACGCGGCCCCAGGCCTCGGTCCGGAGGGGCTGTACGAGCTGGTCCACTCCGACTGGCTGTTCCGCATGCCGTCCCTCCACCTGGCCGAGGCCCAGATCGCGGGCGGCGGCCGAACCCACTTCTACGAGCTGACGTGGGCGGCGCCCGGTATGGGCGGGGTGCTCGGGGCCTGCCACGGACTCGATGTGCCGCTGGTCTTCGGGAACCTCGGCCGTGGACTGCCCGCGATGCTGCTCGGGGAGGCGCCGCCCGCGGAGGCGGAGGAGCTGTCGGGGCTGTTCCGGGCCGCGTGGACCGGGTTCGCGGCGGGGGAGGGGCCGGGGTGGCCCGCGTACGACGTCGAGCAAAGGCCGGTGCGGCTCTTCGACGTGCGGCCCACCGTGACCGCGTATCCGGAGGAGACGTCACGGGCGCTGTGGCAGGGGCACGTCTTCGGGGCGCTGCCGTTGGTCTGACAGGGCGGAGCTGTAGCCCCCGTCACAGTGCGACGCCGCTCGATCCTGCCGTCCGGTGACATGACGCACAGGCGATTTGCCCCGTACTAAGACCGGTAGTGGTGGGGTGAAGACGGGCAAATAGGACCTTTGGCCCTACGGGTGGATGTGGGGTCCCGGGGGCTGAGTGGCGGTCTCCGCGGGTCTGCTCCAGGGCCGAAAGGGAGGTCCGTGAAGTGGGGGTAAACCAGACTTCTGAGAAAAAACCGGGAGGATTTCGTACCGGACGGCGATTCTGTCAAGGACTTGGAAGTTTCGGGGTCAAGTACGACTTGCGGTCGTAGATGGGTGTTTTGGGGGATGGCGGGGGTGCGGGTTACCAAGGGATGACCCCCGCCCGGCGCATCGTCAGCGTGCCGGGTTCGTTCATGCCCGTCCCCGGAGGTAGCCCCCATGTCGCAGCGCACCAAGTCCCGCATACCCGGCACGACCCAGCTCCGTGCCCGGGCCGCCTTCCTGGCCCTCGGCCTCGGCGCCTCGGCCGTGCTCGGAGCCGGGGCAGCGGTCGCCGCCGACACCAGGGCGAGCGCCGTCGCCCTTCCGGCCACGGCCGCCGCCTCCGTGCAGCAGCAGGCCGTCGCCCAGGCCAAGGCCGCGGCCCAGTCGAAGAACAAGGCGACCGCCAAGAAGGCCGCGGCCAAGCCCGCCGCGAAGAAGGCCGCCTCCTGGGTCGACCCGGTCAAGAAGTACAAGCTCTCCGCGAGCTTCGCCCAGGCCGGCAACCTGTGGTCCTCCACCCACTCGGGCCAGGACTTCGCCGTCGCCTCGGGCACCCAGGTCGTCGCCGCGCACGGCGGCACCGTCGTGAAGGCCGGCGGCAACGGTGCCGGCGACGGACCCGCGTACGGCAACGCGGTCGTGATCAAGCACGGCAACGGTACGTACTCGCAGTACGCGCACCTCTCCCGCGTGGACGTGAAGGCGGGCCAGGTCGTGAAGACCGGCCAGCGGATCGCGCTGTCCGGCAACACCGGCAACTCCAGCGGCCCGCACCTGCACTTCGAGATCCGCACGACCGCCAACTACGGCACCGCGGTCGACCCGGTCGCCTTCCTGCGCTCCAAGGGCCTGAGCATCTGAGGAGCCGGCTCAGGACTCGTGGGCGCCTGAGTGCGCCCGCGTGACCAGGTCGATGGCGACCTCCAGGACGGCCAGCCGCTTGTCCTCGGGGTCGCCTTCCATGTCCTTGAGGGCGTACATCCCCGAGTGCATGGTGAACAGGGCGCTCACGCACCGGACCTGGTCCGTCAGCGGGGCGTCCGGCACCTTGATGATGTCCAGCATCTTGAGTATGCGGTCCTTGAAGGACTCGCCGATGCTCAGCTCGCGGACCGTCGCCTGGTTCTCCTGCATGAAGCGGAAGAGGGGGGCCGCGTCGGTGAGGGCCTGGCTGTAGCGGGTGAGAAGCTCCCGCTTGGTCTCGAGGGCACGCGGCTGTCCCTTGCCCCACTCGATCAGCTCGTCCATCGGCCTGGTCAGGTCCTCGAAGAGGCTGATCAGGATGTCTTCCTTGGTCTTGAAGTGGTAGTAGAGCGCCGCCTTGGTGACGTCCAGCCGCTCGGCGATCTCGCGCAGGGACGTCTTCTCGTAGCCCTGCTCGGCGAAGAGCTCGACGGCCACGTCCTGGATGCGCTGGCGGGTGTCTCCGCGCCGCCGCTGCCTGCTGCCGTCCATCGTGGCCGCTCCTCGTCCTGCTCGCACGCCTTCGGCGCGGGCAAAGAAAAACTTACTTGACGCCCGGCTAGTTGCGGGTCTACTTTCCCAGTGTAGTCAACTTGCCGGTCGGCAAGTAAGTGCAGGGCGGTACCCAGGGGAGTGGGACAGTGGCGGACACCAAGGCGGCCGGAGCGGCCGGGGCAGCGGGCGAAGTGGGGGCACCGGCGGACGCCGTGGACGCGGGCAAGCAGCCCAGGAGCGTACGGGTCGTCCTGTTCGCACTGATGATCGCGATGATGCTCGCGATGCTCGACAACATGATCATCGGCACCGCGATGCCGACCATCGTGGGGGACCTGGGCGGTCTGGAACACCTGTCGTGGGTCGTCACCGCGTACACGCTCGCGACCGCCGCCTCGACCCCGATCTGGGGCAAGCTCGGCGACATGTACGGGCGCAAGGGCATCTTCATGACGTCGATCGTGCTCTTCCTGATCGGGTCGGCACTGAGCGGCATGGCCCAGGACATGGGACAGCTCATCGGGTTCCGCGCGATCCAGGGGCTCGGCGCCGGCGGTCTGATGGTCGGCGTCATGGCGATCATCGGTGACCTGATACCGCCGAGGGAGCGGGGCAAGTACCAGGGCATGATGGCCGGCGTGATGGCCCTCGCCATGATCGGCGGGCCGCTGGTCGGCGGCACCATCACCGACCACTGGGGCTGGCGCTGGTCCTTCTACATCAACCTGCCGCTCGGCGTCGTGGCGCTGATCGCCGTCAGTGCCGTACTGCATCTGCCCAGGAAGCGGGTGGAGGCGCGGATCGACTACCTGGGCGCCGCGCTGCTCACCGTGGGCATCACCTCGATCGTGCTCGTCACCACCTGGGGCGGGACCGAGTACGCCTGGGGCTCCGCAATGATCATGGAGCTGGCCGCGATCGGTGTCGCCGCGCTCGTCGGCTTCCTGTTCGTGCAGACCAAGGCCGCCGCGCCGGTCATGCCGCTGCACATCTTCCGCAGCCGCAACTTCACGCTGATGTCGGTCGTCGGCTTCATCACCGGGTTCGTGATGTTCGGCGCGGTGCTGTTCCTGCCGCTCTACCAGCAGTCGGTGCAGGGCGCGTCGGCGACCAACTCCGGACTGCTGCTGCTGCCGATGCTCGGCGCCATGCTCGTGACCTCGATGGTCGCCGGGCGGGTGACCACCAGCACCGGGCGCTACAAGGCCTTCCCGATCGTGGGCAGCGTGCTGATGGCGGTCGGGCTGTACCTGCTGTCGCTCATGGACACCGACACCTCGCGCCTGACGTCCGGCGTGTACATGGCCGTCGTCGGCGCCGGCATGGGCTGCCTGATGCAGATCACCATGCTCGTCTCGCAGAACAGCGTCGAGATGAAGGACATGGGCGTCGCGTCGTCCAGCAGCACACTGTTCCGCACGCTCGGGTCGTCCTTCGGCGTCGCGATCATGGGGGCCCTGTTCAACAACCGCGTCCAGGACGTGATGTCCGAGCGGGCCGGGGCGCTCGGCTCAAAGGTGACCGAGCAGTCCGCACAGCTGGACGCGGCGAGTCTGGCGAAGCTGCCGGTGGCCGCCCGGGAGGCCTACCAGCAGGCTGTCGCCGCCGGGACGCACTCGGCGTTCCTGCTGGGAGCCGTCGTGGCCGTGGTCGCCCTCATCGGCGCGGTGTTCGTGAAGGAGGTCCCGTTGCGGGGGGCCTCCGGCGGGCCCGGCGGTCAGGAGCCGGGCGGGGGTGCGGCCGGGGACGCCGCGGGTGCGAAGCCGACGGTCGCGGAGGCCGTCTGAGTCGCCCCAGCCCTGCCCAGGGCCCCCGGTTGCGGACCATGTCCGTGACCGGGGGCCCTTTCCTTCACCCGCCGCTCGCCGCTCGCCGCTCTCCGCCCTCCGCGTTCCCGTGCCGTTCCCGACCCGTGCCCGGGGGCCACACCCCCGGGCCGCCGGCTCTCACACCGGCATCATCGGATAGCTGCCGGTGTTCGTCGGCGCGTGCTCCGGGAGCCACAGGACCGCCACCGCCCCCTCCGCCGGCACGCCGTCCGGCGCACCGACGGCCCGCACGTTCCGGAAGGTGAGCCGCGCACCGAGCACCCGCGCCTGCCCCGCGGCGATGGTGAGCCCCAGCCCGTGCCCCTGGCCCGCACGGTCGCTGCTGCCGGTGCGGAAGCGGCTCGGCCCGTCGGCGAGCAGCTCCTCGGGGAAACCCGGCCCGTGGTCGCGGACCCGGATGACCCGGCCCTCGACCGTGACCTCGATGGGCGGCCTGCCGTGCTTGGCGGCGTTGACCAGGAGGTTGATGAGGACCCGCTCCAGACGCCGGGGGTCGGTGGTGACCCGCGACTCGTGCACCACGCGTACGCGGATCTCCGGGTCGCGCGCGGTCACCCGCCGGGTGACGAACTCGCCCAGCATGATGTCCTGCAGCTCGGCCCGCTCGGACGCGCTGTCCAGCCGGGCCACCTCCAGCACGTCCTCGACCAGCTGCCGCATCGCCTGCGCCCGGTCCCGTACGAGTTCCGTCGGCCGCCCCGGCGGCAGCAGCTCGGCCGCGGTGAGCAGCCCGGTCACCGGAGTGCGCAGCTCGTGCGCGATGTCGGCGGTCACCCGCCGCTCGGCCTCGATGCGCTGCTGCAGTGCGTCCGCCATCGCGTCCACGGCCCGCGCGAGGTCGTCGGTCTCGTCGCGCACGACCCCGCCGATCGAGTCCCGCACCCGCACGTCCGTCTCGCCCTGCGCGACCCGCCGGGCCGCCGTGGCCGCCTTGCGCAGCCGCCGCGAGAGCTGGCCGCCGATGAGCACGCCGAGCGCGCAGCCGCCGAAGACGACCGCGATCGAACCGATGAGCAGTGCCTCGTCGAGGTCCTTCAGCACGGTCGTGCTGCGGTCGGTGAAGTTCGTGTGCAGCGACAGGATCCGGCCGTCCTTGAGCGGAACGGCGGCCCAGATGTCGGGCACGCCGTCCGCAGGCTCCGTCACATAGGTCGCCCGGCGCCCGGCCGTCACCTTCGCCAGCAGGTCCTTCGGCAGTCCGGGATCGTCGATCTTGATACCGGGGAAGTTCGGCCGCCCGGACGCCTCGTAGTTCCGCTGGGCGATCTGGACGCGCTCGTCCGCCAGGTCGCGCGCGTTGTCGAGCATCGAGACCCGGGCGGCGTTGTGCACGACCAGGCTCAGTGCGACGGCCACCAGCGCGCCGACCGCCGCGATCGCGGCGCTGAGCTTCCACCTGATCCCCGTACGTGGCATCAGACGCCTGGTTCTCTCCCGCAGACCGACCCGGTAGCGCCCGCCGAGGCCGGCATCGGCCTCGGGGACGGTCGCGAGCCCGGGGCCGGCCCCGCGACCGGGGTGCCGCCCGTCCCCGAGGGACTCGTCCCGCCCGTTCACGCCATGCCCCCCGCGCCCGTTCCCGACGGACGCGCCACGCGACCACCTCTGCCGATCCGCCCGCGCCCGTCTTCGGCCGGTGCACCGGCCCCGCCGGCCGGGCTCTGGTTCCTCCCCCGCATCGTCCGCTCCGCTCAGGCCTTCAACTTGTAGCCGAAGCCGCGGACCGTCTCGATCCGGTCCTGGCCGATCTTCGTACGCAGCCGCTGCACATGGACGTCGACGACGCGGGTGTCACCGCCCCAGCCGTAGTCCCACACCCGCTCCAGCAGCTTGTCGCGGGACAGGACCGTACCGGGCGCGGACGAGAACTCCAGGAGCAGCCGCATCTCGGTGGGTGTCAGCGCCACCGGTGCGCCGCCCCTGCGCACCTCCATGCCCTCCGTGTCGATCTCCAGTTCGCCGGCACCGAAGGACAGCATTCCGTCGGCGGGGACCGACGACGTGCCGTCGGTCTCGGCGCCGGAGCGCGATCCGCTCGCGTGCCCGAAGCGCCGCAGCACGGCCCGGATGCGCGCGACCAGCACGGCTCCGTCGAAGGGCTTCGTCACGTAGTCGTCGGCGCCCGCCTCCAGGCCCAGGACGACGTCGATCGAGTCGGCACGGGCCGACAGCATGATCACGGGGACGGTCGACTCGTCACGGATCCGACGGCACAGCGACACCCCGTCGATCCCCGGCACCATCACGTCGAGGAGCGCGATGTCGGGCTGGTCCGCACGGAACGCCTCCAGCCCCGACAGACCGTCGGGCATGGCGGTGACCACGAAGCCGTCCCGCTCCAGCGCGAGCTGGGTGGCCTCGCGGATCACGTCGTCGTCCTCGACGAACAGGACATGGGTCTGCTCTGCCATCCGGTGCTCTCAGTTTCTCGGTCGGTGGGCCCTGCGAAGGCAGGGGATCCGGCGGTTGTACGGGAACGCGCCCTACTGCTCGGTCGGCGCCGCGGTCTCGCCGCCCACCACCTTGCTGTAGTCGTTGTGCGTCCTGGCCCGTTCCGTGAAGCGGGTCGTCATCCAGTGGTACGTGATCACTTCCTCGCCGGACGGATACGTCACCGGGTCGTCCTTCTCGTACACCTGCTGGGTGACCACCAGGTCGCCCCGGTCGATCTCCGCGTAGACGGGCGGCTCCTCGGCCCGGAAGACGTTCCGGTAGACGTCGTCCTCCTCGCGGTACACGTACGAGCCCACGCCGACCGCGTCACCGCAGGTCATCACGTTGATAACGACGTCCTGGGCGGATCCGCCGGTGAGGTCGCCGTACGACACGTCGACCGGGTACTCGTCACCGACGCACGGTTTCAGGTCGCGCTTGACCGCCGAGCTGACGCCGGGGTCGGCCTTGACGAGCCGGACCGCGTTCACCCGGTCGGGAGTTGCCGAGGCCGGGACGGACGGGATCGAGACGCTTCCGGCGGCCGAGTCGCTCAGGGCCGGACCCTCGTCCCGGGCGCCGGTGCCGCCCGTACCGCAGGCGGACACGAAAAGGCCGAGGGCGGTGATCACGGCCACTGCCGTGATCACCGCCGTCCGGGCCTCGGGTGCCCGGGAGCCCTCAGTGTCTAGGCCGCGCAACGCTCCCGCTCCTCACGCTCCGGCGCGTGTACGCCGAGCTCGCCGTTCTCGTCACTGGACCGGCGCTCCAGCTCCTCGCGGAGCCGGGCCAGCGCCCGGTGCAGTGTGCTCTTGACCGTGCCGGCCGACATGCCGAGGGCGGCGGCCGTCTCCTCCGTGGACATCTGCTCCCAGTGTCGCAGCACGACGACGCTGCGCTGCTTGGGAGCGAGCACCTTCAGGATGTCCATCAGGAGCGCGCGGTCGGCGTGCTGCTCGGTGGAGTCCTCCACGCTCGCGTCCGGGAGCTGCTCGGTGGGGACCTCCTCCAGCTTGCGGGCCCGCCACCACTCCGTACGCGTGTTGATCATGACGCGGCGCAGGTAGGCGTCGGCGAGACGCTTGTCCGCTATGCCGTCCCAGCGGCCGTACGTCCGCACCAGCGCGGTCTGCAGGAGGTCCTGCGCGTCGACGGGGTCGGGGACCAGGCGGCGTGCGCTGCGCAGCAGCGCGTCCTGCCGGGTACGTACGTACTCTTCGAACTCGAGCACCTCGCCGTGCGCCATTCCAACCGCCTCCGTCCCCGTTCCGACCTGTGTGCTGCCGGTTGTCCGTTGCCTGCCGTGCCGCTGTTCCGCGGTACGGCACCGAAGTTACGGACGTGTTGTCACGGGGTTGTCCGAGCGAGCCTGCGGGGAGCGCTCGGCTGTCCGTCGGTTGTGTAACGGAAGTAGGGCCTGGGTAAAGCGAGGCGGCGACTGGGGTGGTTACGCGGCGATTTGCCCGCCGGGGAGCTGTTACCGGGCTCGGTGGAAGCTGTGGGTCAGCTCTGCGGGAGCCGGTACAGACCGCCGACGAGCGGCTCGACCAGTCCGTCGGCGACCAGCCCGTCCAGGGCGCGGGCCCGCTGCACGGGCTCCTCCCAGACACGGTCGAGGGCCGACTGCGGCACGGGGTTGACGGCCTCGCGCAGTACGGCGAGCAGCCGGCCGCGCACCTGACGGTCCGTGCCCGCGTAGGTCTGGCCGCGCCGCGGCGGACCGTCGTGGGCGGGCTTGCCGGCCAGCCGCCAGGTGCACAGGGCCGCGATCGGGCACCGCGCACACGTCTCGTTCTTCGCCGTGCAGACGAGCGCGCCGAGCTCCATGGACGCGGCGGCCCAGAGCGAGGCCGTGCGCTCGTCGTCGGGCAGCAGGGTGCGGGCGAGCCTGCGTTCGGCGGCGGTCGTGGCGTTCGGCGGGTACTGGACGCCGGTGACGGCCCGCGCGAACACCCGCCGCACGTTCGTGTCGAGGACGGCGTGCCGCTGCCCGTACGCGAAGGAGGCCACCGCGGCCGCCGTGTACTCGCCGATGCCGGGCAGCGCGAGCAACTGCGCGTGCTCCGTGGGTACGTCGCCGCCGTGCCGCTCCGTTATGGCGACCGCCGCGCCGTGCAGACGCAGCGCACGCCGGGGGTAGCCGAGCCGGCCCCAGGCGCGGACGGCCTCGCCCGGCGCGTCGGCGGCGAGATCGGCGGGCCTCGGCCAGCGGGCGAGCCACTGCTCGTACACCGGAAGCACCCGGCTCACCGGTGTCTGCTGCAACATGAACTCGCTGACCATCACCCCCCACGGCCCCGCGTCGGCCCGCCGCCACGGCAGGTCGCGCGCGTTCTCCTCGAACCAGTCGATGACAGGGGCGTGCAGGTCGTCGCCGACGGTCTCGAGCGTGTCGGCCTGGGCGCGGGATGAGGGCTTCGTGGGAGCAGTCATGGCAGTTCCGATCCTGCCACGGCCTCCGGCGGTTTGCCGGGGTCGGGGGCGTTGTGTTGTGTTCTGGGCGTGGGTCGGCGGGGCGCGCGGCGCAGTTCCCCGCGCCCCCGCGGTGATGGGGCGCACCCGGCGGACGACAGCGGCCCGAGGCCCTTCCAGGATGATGATCGGAAAAAGTTGAGGTCCTGGGCGGCGGGTGAGGACAGCGAACTCCCCGATTTCTCGTACAGTTTGCGCCGTGGGATCTCTGCGCAATCCGGTCGGGCCGCTTCCCTCCTCCATCTACTGGCGACGGAGGGCCATTCTCGCGTCCATGTTCGCGGTGTTGGCACTGTTGATCACGTGGGTGGTCACCTCCGGAGGCGGAGGCGGCAACAGGAACGACGCCGACGGGGGCAACGGCAAGAACCCCACGGCCTCGATCACACCCGGCCCCTCCGGGTCCGACCCCGCGATCAGTCAAGCCCCGGGCGGGCGTGACGAGTCGAGCGGTGGCGGCGACGGTTCCGGGGAGTCCGGCGGGTCGGCGGGCTCCGGAGGCTCGGGCGGTTCCGGGTCGGGCAGTTCGGCCTCGGGCGGTGCCGGTTCCGGTGGCGGCGGGGACGACGGCGAGGGCGGTGGCGGCTCGGGGGACACGGTTCCGGCCGGGTCCAGCCTGCCCAACTGCACGGCGGGGTCCGTGAAGCTGACGCTGCGCAGCGTCAGCAACTCGTACACACCCGACGAGAAGCCCACCTTCGAACTGATCGCCAGGAACTCCTCCAGCAGCGACTGCAAGCTCGACCTCGGCCCGAAGAACGCCGTCCTGACGATCACTCAGGCGGAGAGCGACGACGAGATCTGGTCCTCGGCCGACTGTCCCACGAGTGCCGCGAGCATTCTCTTCCGCGTCCCGGCGGAGAACCGCGTCACCCGCACCGTCGAATGGAACCGCAAGGCGAGCGCCCCCCAGTGCGCGACCCCACCGGCACTGACGGCGACTCCCGGCACGTACCTGGTAGAAGCCAAAACCCCGGGCCTCCCCAAGTCCCAGACATCCTTCGTCCTGAAAAAGGACTGACACCTCAGCCGGAACAAGCCCTTCCACGAAGAGGGGCGAGGCCCGGCTGGCGCCATCAGGCGCCCTTCAGGGGCGCGAGGAACTGCGCGACAAGCCCCCACGGGGGTCACCGGCTCAACCACCTGGCGCCGTCAGGCGCCTTTGAGGGGCGCGGGGAACTGCGCGACCAGCCCTCACGGACCGGCACCGGAAAACAACGCGCCCCACCCTCGGCGAGGGCACGGGCCACCCACACAACTCGCCTCAGCCCAAAACCCCGCCAAACCGCCGGACGGCTACACGTAGCGCTCGAGAATCGAGGACTCCGCCAACCGCGAAAGCCCCTCCCGCACACTCCGCGCCCGAGCCTCCCCGACCCCGTCCACGGTCTGCAGATCGTCCACGCTGGCAGCGAGAAGCTTCTGCAGCCCCCCGAAGTGCTCGACCAGCCGGTCGATGATCGCGCCGGGCAGCCGCGGCACCTTGGCCAGCAGCCGGAACCCGCGGGGCGACACCGCGGAGTCGAGCGCCTCGGGCGACCCGGTGTAGCCCAGTGCCCGCGCCACCGTGGGCATTTCGAGCAGCTCGGCGTGAGCGAGCGCGTCGAGCTCGAACAGCGCCTCGTCGACCGTGCGGGAGCGCTTCGCGGTCGGTTCGGGCACGTAGTCCCGCACCACGAGCGACCGCTCGGGCTCGACCCCGGCGATCAACTCGTCCAGCTGCAGCGCGAGCAGCCGCCCGTCCGTGCCCAACTCGACCACGTACTCGGCGATCTCGGTCGCGATCCGCCGCACCATCTCCAGCCGCTGGGCCACCGCTGACACGTCCCGGACGGTGACCAGGTCCTCGATCTCCAGCGCGGACAGCGTGCCCGCGACCTCGTCGAGACGGAGCTTGTACCGCTCCAGCGTGGCCAGCGCCTGGTTGGCACGGGAGAGGATCGCGGCCGAGTCCTCCAGGACCCGCCGCTGCCCGTCCACGTACAGCGCGATCAGACGCATGGACTGGGAGACGGAGACGACGGGGAAGCCGACCTGCTTGCTCACCCGGTCCGCCGTGCGGTGACGGGTGCCCGTCTCCTCGGTGGGGATGGTCGGGTCGGGGACCAGCTGCACGCCGGCCCGCAAGATCTTGGTGATGTCCTTGTCGACGATGATGCCGCCGTCGAGCTTGCACAGCTCGCGCAGCCGGGTCGCCGTGAACTCGACGTCCAGCACGAAACCGCCGCTGCACATGGCCTCGACGTTCTTGTCCCAGCCGAGCACGATGAGCCCGCCGGTGTTGCCGCGGAGGATCCGCTCCAGGCCGTCACGCAGCCCGGTACCGGGTGCCACGGCGCTCAGGGAGGTACGCATCAGACCATCGGCACCGGAACTCCCGCCGGACTTGCCGGGAACTGCTGCCCGGTCGTTGGCTGCCACTGCACTCCTCCGGTCGCAGGCTTCTGGGGGCGCCCTCGGTTCGTACGGACGGGCGAGACCTGGGCAAAGTCTACCGGCGCTCTTCGTCCTCCCGTGGGGCGTCTCGCCGACGCGACCTCGGGAGGACCCGCAGCGCGTCTCCCATGTCGGCGACTTCCAGGACCTTCATACCGGCGGGGATCTTGCCCGGGTCGCCCGGAACGAGGGCGTGGGTGAAGCCCAGACGGTGTGCTTCGGCGAGCCTGCGCTGCACCCCCGTGACCCGTCTGACCTCGCCCGCGAGGCCCACTTCACCGATCGCGACGAGGTTCTTGGGGAGCGGGGTGTCGCTCGCCGCGCTGGCCAGGGCGAGCGCGACCGCGAGGTCCGCGGCGGGCTCGGAGAGCTTCACGCCGCCGACCGTCGCCGTGTAGATGTCCCGCTTTCCGAGCGCGCTGATCCGGCCTCGCTGTTCGAGGACGGCGAGCATCATCTGGACCCGGGAGGTCTCCAGGCCGGACGTCGTACGCCTCGGGGTGGGGATCTGGGTGTCCACGGTGAGCGCCTGGACCTCGGCGACCAGGGGGCGGCGGCCTTCGAGGGTGACGGTCAGACAGGTGCCGGGGACGGGCTCCGCCCGGCGGGTGAGGAACAGACCGCTCGGGTCGGTCAGACCCGTGATGCCCTCGTCGTGCAGCTCGAAGCAGCCGACCTCGTCCGTCGTCCCGTAACGGTTCTTGACGCCCCGCACGAGTCGCAGGCGCGCGTGCCGGTCGCCCTCGAAGCTCAGGACGACGTCCACGAGGTGCTCCAGGAGACGCGGGCCGGCGATGGCCCCGTCCTTGGTGACGTGACCGACCAGGAGGGTGGACATGCCGCGCTCCTTGGAGGCGCGGATCAGGGCTCCGGCCACCTCGCGGACCTGGGACATGCCTCCGGGGGCGCCGTCGATCTCCGGAGAGGCCACGGTCTGTACGGAGTCGACGATGAGCAGGGACGGCTTCACCGCGTCCAGATGACCGAGGACCGCGGACAGATCGGTCTCCGCCGCCAGGAACAGGTTGTCGTCGATCGCCTTGATGCGGTCGGCGCGCAGGCGGACCTGGCTGGCCGACTCCTCGCCCGTGATGTAGAGCGTGCGGTGCTCGTCGCTCGCCGCCTTGGCCGCCACGTCCAGCAGCAGGGTGGACTTGCCGACGCCCGGCTCGCCCGCCACGAGCACCACCGCGCCCGGCACGAGGCCGCCGCCGAGCACCCGGTCCAGCTCGGGCACACCGGTCGAGCGGGCGGTCGCCTGCCGGCCGTCGACCTGGCCGATGGGCAACGCGTTCGTGGTGACGCGGCCGGGGGCCGTCGTACGCACGGCGGGCGCGCCGTACTCCTCGACCGTCCCCCAGGCCTGGCACTCGGAGCAGCGGCCGAGCCACTTGGCCGTCTGCCAGCCGCATTCGGTGCAGCGGTAGGACGGCCGGTCCTTCGCGGTCTTCGTACGGGCAGCCATGACACGAACCGTAACCGGCACCACCGACAGTGCGGTGACGGCCTGTTCGCCGCGCGATGCCGATATCCGGGCACCCTTCGCAAACCGGCCACGACTCGTCAGGAACACGCCATGGAATTCGGGGTTCCTGTCCTCTTATGAGGGATCGTTTCACCCGTACGGATTAAATGTGCGCAAGCAGGAAGAAGGGGCCACTGTCAGGCCCCTACGGTCGCACGGGTGATGAGCAGCAGTCCGGAGACCTCCCCGCACACCACCGGCGCACACCGGGCGCACCGTGCAGCGCGTGACCGGGCGGCGGCGCGCACGCTGGCGCAGCGCCCACCCGCGCGCTACGAGCCATATCTGGATGGCCTGTTCACGTACTGCCTCTCGGTGCTGTGCGACCACGACACGGCGACCGCCGCTCTCGGGGACGTCCTCGCCCTGGCCGAGCGGCGCGGCCAGCGCGGCCCGGAGGCGTCCGACGACCGCCGGGCCTGGCTCTACGCGCTCGCCCGTTGGTCCTGCCTGCGCAAGCTCGCCGAGGCCAAGCAGAAACGTCATGGCGCCCACGCCTCGGGCCGCTCCGAGGCCGGCCCACGCACCCCGGGCCGCCCTCAGGGCAGGGAGGTGCCCGGCCGTCCCTCGGGCTCGGACGCCCCGGGCCGTTCCACGGGCGCGGACGCTTCGGGCCGTTCCTCCGCCCCGCGCGCGGAGGGCCAGGCCAAGGTCGTCCACGCCGCCCGTCGCGCCCCCACCACGGCGCCGGACCGCTCCCCGGACCGCTCCCCGGACCGCACCGCCGACCTCCTCGCCGCCGCGGAGGAGGACCGCCGCCGTCGCGAACTGGCCCTGCTGGCCTGGCCGGAGGCCGCCGGGACGACGCCCGAGCAGCGTGAGGCGCTCGAACTCGCCGTCCGTCACCAGCTTGCCGCGCACGAGGTCGCCGCCGTCCTCGGCATGGATCCGGCCGCCGCCCGGGAACTCCTCGCGGCGGCCGCCTGCGAGGTCGAGCGCACGCGCGCGGCCCTCGCCGTCGTCGAAACCGGTACCTGTCCGGGTGTCACGCGCCTCACGGGCGACAACCACCTCGTCCTCAGCACGGCCCTGCGCCGTGAACTGGTCCGGCACGTCGACGACTGCCCGCGCTGCCGCCGGACCGCCGAGCGCGCGGTCCCGGGCTCCTGGCCCGGCACCAGCGTCACGCCCGCCGCGCTGCCCGTGCTCGAAGCCCCGCGCGCGGCCCTCCACATGGCGATGACGCACCTCCCGCGCGCGCGGGGCGGCGGTCCGCGCTTCGACCGGCGCGGCTTCCCGATGGACCCCAAGGACCACGCGGCCCGCCGGGACCGCCTCCGCGCCCGTGCCGTCACGACCACGGTCGTCGCCACCGTCGTGGCGGCTCCCGTACTCGCCCTGTGGGCGGCCTACCGCGGCGCGCCCCTCATCGGCGAGGGCGCCGACGGCCGGTCGGTCACCGCGAGCGAGGCGCACGACTCCGAGGGGTTCGGGGACGAGGCCCCCGGCTACGAGAACGCGGGCAACGCCAGTACGAGGCCCGACGCCCGCTTCACCCCGCGCAGCGGCTCGCCCGATGTCTCCGTGGAGGTCATCAGCGTGGCCCCGGGGCGGCAGGACCACGGCCTGGCCGTTGCGGCCGACTCCAGCGGCGACACGACCCTCATCACCCTCAGGGCGACCGGCGACGCACCGGTCCACTGGTCCGCGCGCACCGGAGCGTCCTGGCTCTACCTGAGCCGGTCGTCGGGAACGCTGGAACCGGGGGAGTCGTTGACGATCAAGGTGTACGTCGATCATCTCCGCGAGCCGATCGGCCTCTGGAGCGCACGGGTGTCGATCGCACCCGCGGGCGCGGTGGTCACGATCGACGGCTACGGCACCGCGGGCCCGAGCCCGACACACCCCGGGCCCCGCCCGGACCCGCCGACGCCGACCGACCCCGGTCCGACAGACCCGGGCCCGGGGCCCGACCCCGAGCCCACGCCGAGCGAACCGACGCCCTCGGACCCAGGGCCGGAGCCGACGCCCAGCGAGCCGACCCCGTCCGATCCGGAGCCGGAGCCCCCGCCGGGCTCCTCCGGAAGTCCCACGCCGCCGCCCGGTGACAGCGCGGCCCCGAGCGACAGCGGGGCCCCGAGCCCGTCGGGCGGCTGAGCGCCTCGCAGTCCGTCGGGCGGCTGAGCGCCCGGCACGGGGTCTCACCTGCCGCCGCGGGTCGCGGGGGACCGGCCGCGGTTCACGCGCCCCAGCGGGACGTGCTGCGTCAGCGGTCCACCGGGTCCGCCGGATGCGGGGCAAGCAGCGGCAACTGCGAGGCCAGACGCTCCTCGCACAGCTCGACCAGACGGTCGTACCCCGCCTTGCCCATCAGCTCGATCAGCTCGGGCCGGTACGAGACGTACACCGGGTCCCCCGCACCGTGCGCCGACGTCGCCGAGGTGCACCACCAGTGCAGGTCGTGGCCACCGGGACCCCAGCCGCGCCGGTCGTACTCGCCGATCGAGACCTGCAGCACGCGGGTGTCGTCGGGCCGGTCGATCCACTCGTACGTCCGCCGGACCGGCAGCTGCCAGCAGACGTCCGGCTTGGTCTCCAGGGGCTCGAGGCCCTCCTTGACGGCGAGGATGTGCAGCGAGCAGCCCGCGCCGCCGGCGAAACCCGGCCGGTTCTGGAAGATGCAGGACCCCTGGTACGGGCGCGTCTGCCGGTCACCGTCCTCGTCCTTCGAGACCCAGCCGGTCTCCGTCCCCACCGCGTGGTTCTGCCAGATCTCGGGCGTGAGCCTCGCCACATGCCCGGCGACACGCTTCTCGTCGTCCTCGTCCGAGAAGTGGGCGCCGAGCGTGCAGCACCCGTCGTCCGCGCGGCCGGCCTGGATTCCCTGGCAGCCGCTTCCGAAGACGCAGTTCCAGCGAGAGGTCAGCCAGGTCAGATCGCAGCGGAAGACCTGCTCGCCGTCGGACGGGTCCGGGAACTCCACCCACGCGCGCGCGAAATCGAGCCCCTTCTCGTCGCCCTTCGGCGGCTTCGGGTGCTTGGGGGCCTTCGGTGACTTCACGGGCTTCTTGGACCCGGACACCAGGTCCTGCTCGAAGTCCGCCACGGACTCCGCGGCGGAACCCTTGGTCGATTTGTCGCTCTTCGTCTTTTTCGTCTTTGGCACGTGTCCAGAGTAAGTCGCCTGTGACCACTCTGGGGACGGCCGGGCGGCCCGGGCGCAGTAGCGTTCCGTCCATGAGACTCGGTGTCCTGGACGTGGGTTCGAACACGGTGCATCTGCTGGTGGTGGACGCACACCCCGGCGCGCGCCCGCTGCCCGCGCATTCGCACAAGGCGGAGCTGCGGCTCGCCCAACTCCTCGACGCGAGCGGCGCGATCGATTCCGAAGGGGTCGACAAGCTGATCGCCGTCGTCCGGGAGGCGATGGAGGCCGCCGAGGACAAGGGTGTCGAGGACCTGCTGCCCTTCGCGACCTCCGCGGTCCGCGAGGCCAGCAACGCCGACGAGGTGCTGGCCCGGGTGCGCGCCGAGACCGGTGTGGAGCTCCAGGTCCTCACCGGCGCGGAGGAGGCCCGGCTCACCTTCCTCGCCGCCCGCCGCTGGTTCGGCTGGTCGGCCGGGAAGCTGCTCTGCCTGGACATCGGCGGCGGATCGCTGGAGATCGCGTACGGCATAGACGAGGAGCCCGACGCGGCGGCGTCACTGCCGCTGGGCGCGGGCCGGCTGACCGCGGGCTGGCTCCCGAGCGACCCCGCGGACCCGGCGGACATCAAGGCCCTGCGCCGGCACGTGCGGGCCCAGATCGCCCGTACGGTCGGGGAGTTCAGCCGCTTCGGCGCCCCCGACCACGTCGTCGCCACCTCCAAGACCTTCAAGCAGCTCGCCCGTCTCGCCGGCGCCGCGCGCTCGACCGACGGCCTGTACGTCCAGCGCGAGCTCAAGCGCCGCTCCCTGCAGGACTGGGTCCCGCGGCTCGCCTCCATGACCATCGCCGAACGCGCGGAACTCCCCGGGGTGTCCGAGGGCCGCGCGGGCCAGCTCCTCGCCGGCGCCATCGTCGCCGAGGGCGCGATGGACCTCTTCGGGGTGGAGACCGTGGAGATCTGCCCCTGGGCGCTCCGCGAGGGCGTGATCCTCCGCAGCCTCGACCAGATGGCCTCGCCGTAAGGATCAGGCGGCTTCGCCGTAGGGACCAGGCGGCCCCGCCGTAGGGGCGTCCGCAGGGGCGCGAGAAACCGGGCGCACAACCCCGGACAACCCCACCCGGCGCACACTCCACGCCCTGCCCGCCGCACGCCCCCACCCCACCCGCCTGGCGGCGCGGGGCCGTGACATGCGCGGCCGGGGCGTTCACGCGCCAGGCCCCCGGCAGGCCCGCTGCCGCCCGGGAGCGCGCCCCGTCGGCGACCCGGTGCTCCCCGGCCAAACCCCACCGCCCTGCCACAGCCACCGGAGCCACCCCGTAACCTGTCCCCGTGGCAGAACCAGTCGTGCGCATCCCGGATGCGAAGGTCGCGCTCTCCACGGCCTCCGTGTACCCGGAGTCGACGGCGACGGCCTTCGAGATCGCCGCGCGCCTCGGCTACGACGGTGTCGAGGTCATGGTGTGGACCGATCCGGTCAGCCAGGACATCGAGGCCCTGCGCCGCCTGAGCGACTACCACCACGTCCCGATCCTCGCCGTGCACGCTCCCTGCCTGCTCATCACCCAGCGCGTCTGGTCCACCGACCCGTGGACCAAGCTCCAGCGCGCCCAGGCGGCCGCCGAGAAGCTCGGGGCGAGCACGGTCGTCGTCCACCCTCCCTTCCGCTGGCAGCGCCAGTACTCCCGCGACTTCGTCAGCGGCATCTGGCGCATGGCGAACGAGACGGACGTACGGTTCGCCGTCGAAAACATGTATCCCTGGCGCTACCGCGACCGCGAGATGCTCGCGTACGCCCCCGACTGGGACGTGACGAAGGACGACTACCGGCACTTCACGATCGACCTGAGCCACACCGCGACCGCCCGCACCGACGCGCTCCAGATGGTCGACCGCATGAGCGACCGCCTCGGCCACGTCCACCTCGCCGACGGCAACGGCTCCAACAAGGACGAGCACCTGGTCCCCGGCCGCGGTACCCAGCCCTGCGCCGAGCTGCTCGAACGGCTCGCCCTGTCCGGGTTCGACGGCCACGTCGTCATCGAGGTCAACACCCGCCGGGCCATGTCGGGCGCCGAGCGCGAGGCCGACCTGGCGGAGGCCCTCGCCTTCACCCGGCTCCACCTGGCCTCGGCGGCCGCCCGGGTTCCGCGTACATGACCGCCGCCGCCCCGCGCCGCCGGGGACGCCCCTCCCGTACGGACTCCACCGACGCCCCCGCGGCCCGTGACCGCATCCTGGCGGCGGCCCGCGAGGAGTTCTCGGAGCGGGGCTTCGAGAAGACGTCCGTGCGCGGCATCGCCAAGGCGGCGGGCGTGGACTCGGCGCTCGTGCACCACTACTTCGGTACCAAGGAGCAGGTCTTCGAGTCGTCGATCGAGGTCGCGTTCGGCCCTCTCCTGAAGGCTCCCGGCGTGATCGACGAGGGCCCTCTCGACGGCGTCGGCGAGCAGCTGGCCCGCTTCTTCTTCGGGGTCTGGGAGAACCCGGCGACCCGCGGTGCGCTGCTCGCGATCATCCGCTCCGCCGTGAACAACGAGGTCGCGGCCACGGTCTTCCGCCGCCTCGTCTCGGCCCAGCTGCTGCGCCGCGTCGCGGGCCGGCTCGATGTGCCGGACGCCGAACTGCGCGCGGAACTGGCCGCCGCCCAGCTGGTCGGCATCGCGATGCTGCGTTACGTGATCAAGGTCGAGCCCCTCGCCTCGGCGGACCCGGAACAGATCATCGCGAGGGTGGCCCCCGTGATCCAGGGCCACCTGACGAACCCCTGAGCCCGGCCCCCTTCGGGGGAGCCCCGGAGGCTGCGGGGAACCGCGGCGGGTCGCCCACCACGGTCCGGGCCGAAAGCCGAGACAACCATCCCGCATTCCGGACATCGTGTCCGCCCCCTGGATGACCGGCGTACGCTCGATGGGAGTCAACACTCTCCGAAGGAGCGAGCGACGATGCCCGAGCTGAGGTCCCGCACAGTCACCCACGGCCGCAACATGGCGGGCGCACGCGCCCTTATGCGCGCCTCCGGTGTACCGGGCGCGGACATCGGCCGCAAGCCGATCATCGCGGTCGCCAACTCCTTCACGGAGTTCGTGCCCGGCCACACCCACCTCCAGCCCGTCGGCCGGATCGTGAGTGAGGCCATCACGGCCGCAGGCGGCATCCCGCGCGAGTTCAACACGATCGCCGTCGACGACGGCATCGCGATGGGCCACGGCGGAATGCTCTACTCCCTGCCGTCCCGCGACCTGATCGCGGACAGCGTGGAGTACATGGTCGAGGCCCACTGCGCCGACGCCCTGATCTGCATCTCGAACTGCGACAAGATCACCCCGGGCATGCTGAACGCCGCGCTGCGGCTCAACATCCCCACGGTCTTCGTCTCCGGCGGCCCGATGGAGTCCGGCCGGGCCACGCTGGTCGACGGCACGGTCCGCACGCTCGACCTGGTCGACGCGATCTCCGACGCCGTGAACGAGAAGATCTCGGACGAGGACATCCTCCGTATCGAGGAGAACGCCTGTCCGACGTGCGGTTCCTGTTCCGGCATGTTCACGGCCAACTCCATGAACTGCCTCGCGGAGGCCATCGGACTCGCCCTCCCGGGCAACGGCTCGGTCCTGGCCACGCACACGGCCCGCCGCGCGCTGTACGAGAACGCGGGCCGCACGGTGATGGACATCACCCGCCGCTACTACGAGCAGGACGACGAGACGGTCCTGCCCCGCAACGTCGCCACCTTCGCGGCCTTCCAGAACGCCATGGCCCTCGACATCGCGATGGGCGGCTCGACCAACACGATCCTGCACCTGCTGGCCGCGGCCCAGGAGGCGGGCGTCGCGTTCGACCTGGACGACATCAACGAGGTCTCGCGCCGGGTGCCGTGTCTGGCGAAGGTCGCACCGAACGTCGCCAAGGACCGCACGTACTACATGGAGGACGTGCACCGGGCCGGCGGCATCCCCGCCCTCCTCGGTGAACTGCACCGCGCGGGCCTGCTCAACGAGGACGTCAACTCGGTCCACAGCTCGTCCCTCGCCGACTGGCTGAAGACGTGGGACGTGCGCGGCGGCTCCCCGTCGCCGGAGGCCCTGGAGCTGTGGCACGCGGCCCCCGGCTGTGTGCGCTCGGCGGAGGCCTTCTCCCAGTCGGAGCGCTGGGAGGCCCTGGACACGGACGCCGCCGGCGGCTGCATCCGCAGCGCCGAGCACGCGTACTCGAAGGACGGCGGCCTCGCCGTCCTCAAGGGCAACCTCGCCGTCGACGGCTGTGTCGTGAAGACGGCCGGCGTGGACGAGTCGATCTGGACCTTCGAGGGCCCGGCGGTCGTCTGCGAGTCGCAGGAGGAAGCCGTCGACAAGATCCTCAAGAAGGAGATCACGCACGGCGACGTCGTCGTCATCCGCTACGAGGGCCCCAAGGGCGGGCCCGGCATGCAGGAGATGCTCTACCCGACCTCCTTCCTCAAGGGCCGCGGCCTCGGCAAGACCTGCGCCCTGATCACCGACGGCCGCTTCTCCGGCGGCACCTCGGGCCTGTCCATCGGCCACGCCTCGCCCGAGGCGGCGTCCGGCGGCACGATCGCCCTGGTCCGCGACGGCGACCGCATCCGCATCGACATCCCGGGCCGCAGCATCGAGCTCCTGGTCTCCGACGAGGAACTGGCCACGCGCCGCGAGGCCCTCGCAGGTGTGTACGCACCGGTCGCCCGTGACCGCAAGGTCTCGGCCGCCCTGCGCGCGTACGCCGCGATGGCGACCAGCGCGGACAAGGGCGCGGTCCGCGACGTCTCGAAGCTCGGCTAGCCCGGCAGCGCCACCCGCACGTGGACCCGCCCGGTCCTCACCACCGGGCGGGTTCGCCGTTCACTGGGGTCACCGGACGGCCGGGCCGGGCGACCGGTGACCCGCTTCACCAGGCGGCGGGGTTGCCCGCGTCCACCGCGAAGACGCTGCCGTCGGGCGCGCTGCCGAAGACCGCCCCGTCCATGACCACCGG
Source organism: Streptomyces aurantiacus (assembly GCF_027107535.1). Taxonomy (NCBI): domain Bacteria; kingdom Bacillati; phylum Actinomycetota; class Actinomycetes; order Kitasatosporales; family Streptomycetaceae; genus Streptomyces; species Streptomyces sp. Qhu-G9. Next base: position 520,925 of record NZ_CP114283.1, read on the forward strand.
CAGGGGCAGTTCCGCCACGACCCGCGCCGTGTCACCGCCCAGCCGGGGCCGGGTCTGACCCAGGGGTTCGCCGCTGTCGGCGTCCGTGGCGAGAAGACGGCCGTCCGGGCCGGTGACGTACACCCGGCCGCCCGCCACCACGGGCCGCGACGGACGGCTCACCGAAGTCTCCAGGCGCCACAGCTCGGAACCCTTCCCGGACGGCCGTGTGTCGACGGCCACGAGTGAGCCGCCCACGTCGCTGAGGTACGCGATTCCACCGCTCTGCGCGGCGGAGGCCCGGTCGAGCGGGGTCGGCAGGGGCACCCGGCGGGCGCTCCGCTTCCCGCTGTCGAACCGGACGATCGCGTCGACCATCTGGTCCGCGTTCGTCGACAGGAGGTACAGGGCGCCGTCGGGCGCGGAGAACGGGCTCAAATTCCCGGCCGCCGACCCCGTCCACAGCACCGTGCCCCGCTCCGCGGACACCGCGATCACCTGCGTGGCGGTCCCGTCGTCGGAGGGCGTCACCGCGTAAAGGACCTCCGCTCCGGCCTGGCCGCCGATCCACTGGGTGCCGAGTCCGCCGATCGGCGCGCTCCAGCGCTCCTCGCCCGTCGCACTGTCCAGCGCCCGCACCGCGCCACGCTCACCGACGAGGAGCGTGGTGTCCACACCGTGCACGACGGTCGCGTACGCGGAGATGTCCACGCCCCAACGCTGCTTGCCCGACCGCGGATCGACCGCGCCGAGCCGGCCGCCGCTCGTGATGTGCAACAGACCGCCCGACAGCTCGGGCAGCACTTTCGCGTCCGCTGAACCGTCGCCGCCGCCACGGCTGCCGCTGTCGCTGTCGCTGCCGTCACCGGCGGCATCGTCCCGCCCGCCCTTGTCCTCCCCCTCGCCCGCACCCGTTTCCGCGTCCCCGCCCTTGTACGACCACATGATCCGGCCGTCCACAGGATCGAGCCGCGCCGCCGGAACCCCGGGGGCCGAGCAGAAGAGGGCACCCTCACCCGAGGTACAGACCGGAGGCGTGACCTGTGCCCCGGCCGTCCGGGTGTCGGTGAGGGCCGTACTCCACGGCCGAAAGGCTTCCGGACTCGCCTCGGCGGAGCCGGCCGAAGGTGTCTCGGACGAGACCAGCTCCCGTACACCGAGAGCCCCGCCGACGGCCAGCACGAGTGCCGCGCCGGCCACCGCGGCCCGTCCGGGGCGACGGCGGGCACGGGCGGGAGCGGCTGTCACCGGCCGCGGCCCCGCGGCGATGTGCGTCTCCTCGGGAGGCCGCCGCTGGAGCGGGATCCGGGGTGCCGGCGCGGGCACCGGCTGCCGCAGTGCGTCCATCACCTCGGCGGGCAGGGGCCGTTCGGCCGGTTCCTTCGCGAGGCAGCGCAGGATCAGCGGTACCAGGTCGTCCGGGACGCCCGCCAGGTCCGGTTCGTTGTGCACCACCTGATACGCGACGATGTACGGGCTGTTGGAGTCGAAGGGCCCGCGGCCCGTCGCCGCGTGGGCGAGCACCGCGCCCATCGCGAACACGTCGGCGGCCGGCCCGACCTCCCTCGGCCGCTGGAACTGCTCGGGCGCCATGAACGGCGGCGAACCGATCAACTTGCCCGTCTCCGTGCGCACATCACTGTCCGTCGGCCGCGAGATGCCGAAGTCGATGACCTTCGGCCCGTCGGGCGCGAGAAGGACGTTGCTCGGCTTGAGATCACGGTGGACCACTCCGGCGCGATGGATGTCGCGCAGCGCCTCGGCCAGACCGGCACCGAGCCTGCGCACCTCGCCCGGCTCCATCGCGCCGTTCCGCTTCACCTGCTCGGCGAGGGTCGGGCCAGGTATGAACAGCGTTGCCATCCACGGCAGTTGGGCATTCGGGTCGGCGTCCACCACGGGCGCGGTGAAGGCTCCGCTCACCCGCCGGGCGGCGCTCACCTCCTGCTGGAAGCGTGCCCTGAACTCGGGGTCGGCCGCGTACTCGGCGTGGACGACCTTGACCGCGAGACGCAGTCCGGAAGCGGACGTCGCGAGATGCACCACACCCATGCCGCCCGCACCCAGGCACGACTCAAGGCGGTACTGCCCGGCGTAGTCCGGGTGTTCCGCTTCCTGTCCGGGTCCGAAGCTGCGCAGCGGGGCCATGGCCCACCCCCGTGTCTGTGTCCGCCGAGCGCGACGCACGGAGCCTAGTCGATGGTGCGTGCGATGTCGGAGGGGCTTGCTAGCCTGCGCGGGTCGCGTGTGAGAACCACGAATGCACCGACGGGGAAATCATCAACGGGGGAGGCAGCCATGGCTGTTGAGGAAGGCACGACCACGGTCGAAGGAACGGTCGAAGACACGGCTGAGGGGGCGGCGGGCGGGACACTGGCCGCCGCGGAGAGCGCGGAGGCGATGGCGGTCCGCTACCCGGTGGCTCCGGGCGTACGCCTGAAGGTCCGCAGCGGCCCCGGCACGCAGTACCAGCTCGTCAAGGTGCTGCCGCTCGGCGCCCGCGTGCCGATCAACTGCCAGAAGCCCGGCGAGTGGGTGACCGGCACGTACGGCACGACGAACGTCTGGGACAACATCGCCAACGGCCAGTACGTCTCGGACGCGTACGTGCAGACGGGCAGCGACGGTTACGTGGCACCGCGCTGCGCCTGAACGAAGCAGGGGCCATGAGACCCGGGAGGAAACAGAAGTGAAGTTCAGCAGGTCCGCGAGGTTCGGCAAGGGCAGAGCCGCGCTGGTCGCGGGTGCGGCCATCGGGGCGACCCTCATGGTCATGGGCTCGGCCCCGGCGGCGAGCGCCGTGAACCAGAGGTACTACTCGGTCGCCCCCGGCTACACCGTGAACGTCCGCAGCGGACCGAGCACCAGCTACTCCATCATCCGCACTCTGCCGGTCGGCGCCAAGGTCCCGGTCTACTGCCAGACACCGGGTGAGACGATCACCGGACCGTACGGCACGACGAAGATCTGGGACAACATCGACAACGGCGAGTACGTCTCGGACGCGTACGTGCAGACGGGCAGCGACGGTTACGTGGCAGGGCGCTGCGGCTGAACCGCCGGGAGCCCCGGTCCACCGACCACCGACCCGCCGACCGGCGGGCCACGGACCGGCGGGCCGTGGCTCCCGCTCGCCCCGCCACCGCTCCGGTAGGCACGTGGATGCCGTCGCCCGGCCGCCCGAGGCCATAATCGAACCGTGAGCGACGAACCAGGCACCTCCGCAGGCCCCCGCCCCGAACCGATCCGCTTCTTCGGAACGACGTGGGTGAACCACGACGGTGGTTACCGCGCCCGCCGCGCGGCGGTCACCGCGGGCTCACTCGCCGCGATCGTGGCCGGCTGCCTGGTCCTCCGCTTCGCGTACGAGGGCCTGGAGATCGCAGCCGTGGGCGGCTTCGTCACCCTCCTCGTCGTGACGATGTTCGCCGTCTGCAGCGCGGTCGCGTTCCGCACCACCTGGTCGGGCTACTCGGCCCGCCCGGCCCCGGACACCCAGTCCGCCCTTCGAGGCCTGCTGACCATCGGATTCGTCGGCACTCTCACCGCCTACTTCTTCCGCTCGCTGACCGAAGCCCCGGGCGAGCGCCTCCACCGCACCGAGTACGAGACGGCCCGCGCCCGGTACGACCGCCGCGCGTCCCGCCGCAAGGGGAAGCCGTCACGCGGACGACGCGCCTGACCGGGCGGCCCGCCGGACGGTCGAGGCAGTCCCTCTGTTCCCTCACCCGCGCTCCGGCCACGATGTGGCCATGACGGCGCACAGAGAAGTTCATCGGCAGCGACGTCACCGAGAAACGCGGCTCCGGCCTCCGGGCCCGTACGGAGGACGTCTTCGCCGGCGCCCCGTACCTGCCCCCGTGCACCCGACACGAGGTCCGCTGGAGCCGAACCGTCCCCCTGGACACTCACCTGGCCGACATCGGCAGCCACTCGGTCTTCCTGGTCCTGGGTGAGCAGGCGACAGCCGCCTTCTTCGCGGACGAGGGCGAACACCTCCTGAGCGCCTTCCCGGACGGCTCGGTACAGGAGACCTACGAGGTCGTAGTGATGGTCACAACACGCCCCTGACCTGCCTCTCACACACGCCGCCTCCCCTCGCCCCCGGTCCCTGAGCTTGAAGCCCTCCACCCGCCCGGTCGTCGCGGCCCCGGCCGTCCACCGCCCCTCACCCCGCTCCGCCCCAGGCCTGCGCCCCTCCTCTCCCAGCCGCCCCGGCGTCCACCGCCCCGGCGCCCCGCCGACGCGGCACTCCGCCATGCGATGCCCCGCCCGGGCTTGACGGCTCCTGCACCCGGGCGCATTATTCATCACATGATGAATAATGCTCCGGGCCCACCCGACCCCACGCCACAGACCCCGGACCACACACCGACTCCGGGCCACACAGCCGTCCCCTCCGCGGTCCACGCCGAGGCCCTCACCGTCGTCCGGGGCACCCGCCAGGTCCTCCGCGGACTCGACTTCGACGTCCCCCGCGGCCAGATCACCGGCCTGCTCGGCCCCTCGGGGTGCGGCAAATCCACCCTGATGAGGTCGATCGTCGGCACCCAGGCCCAGGTCACCGGCACCCTGGAAGTCCTCGGCCTGCCCGCGGGGCACGCCACACTCCGCTCCCGCATCGGATACGTCACCCAAGCCCCCTCCGTCTACGACGACCTGACCGTCCGCCAGAACCTGGACTACTTCGCCGCGATCCTCGACCCTGGCCGTGCCGCCGCCGCCCGCCGCCACGAGAACGTCACCCACGCCATCGCCGACGTGGACCTCGCCTCCCACGCCGACGCCCTGGCGGGCAACCTCTCCGGTGGCCAGCGCAGCCGTGTCTCACTCGCCGTGGCCCTCCTCGGCACCCCCGAACTGCTCGTCCTCGACGAACCCACGGTCGGCCTCGACCCCGTACTGCGCCGCGATCTGTGGCAGCTCTTCCACACCATCGCCACCGACCGGGGCGCCACCCTCCTCGTCTCCTCCCACGTCATGGACGAGGCCGAGCGCTGCCACCGCCTGCTCCTGATGCGCGAGGGCGGGATCCTCGCCGACGACACACCGGACGCCCTGCGCACCCGGACCGGCGCCGACACCGTCGAGGCCGCCTTCCTCCACCTGGTCGACGAAGCCATCGCGGCCGGCGACGAGCCCCGCGGCCAGCACCACGACAAGAACCACAAGGAGCCCGTCCGATGAGCACGAGCACCGCGCCACGCGCGAACCCGGCCGCACCCCCCAAGCCGAGCGCCATCAACCTCGCCCGCACCACCGCCACCGCGACCCGGGTCCTGCGCCAGCTCCGCCACGACCCGCGCACGATCGCGCTGATGATCCTCATCCCGTGCCTGATGCTTCTGCTGCTCCGCTACGTCTTCGACGGCAGCCCGCGCACCTTCGACTCCATCGGCGCCTCGCTCCTCGGCATCTTCCCCCTCATCACGATGTTCCTGGTGACCTCCATCGCCACCCTCCGCGAACGCACCTCCGGCACTCTGGAACGCCTCCTCGCCATGCCCCTCGGCAAGGCCGACCTCATCGCCGGCTACGCCCTCGCCTTCGGGGCCATCGCCATCGTCCAGTCCGTCCTGGCCACCGGTCTGGCCGTCTGGGCCCTCGGTCTCGACGTCACCGGCTCGGCCTGGCTGCTCCTCCTGGTCGCGCTGCTCGACGCCCTGCTCGGCACCGCCCTGGGCCTCTTCGTCTCGGCGTTCGCCTCCTCGGAGTTCCAGGCCGTCCAGTTCATGCCGGCCGTGATCTTTCCCCAGCTCCTCCTCTGCGGCCTGTTCACCCCGCGCCCCGACATGCACCCCGTACTCGAAGCCATCTCCAACGTCCTCCCCATGTCGTACGCCGTCGACGGCATGAACGAAGTCCTCATCCACACCGACATCACCGCCGCCTTCGTCCGCGACGCCCTGATCGTCGCGGCCTGCGCCCTCCTCGTCCTGACACTCGGCGCGGCAACCCTCCGCCGCCGCACCGCATAGCCGTGCCGGCCCTCAGCCCGCCCCGCCCGAAGGGCCCGACCGTGTCCCGCCCAGCGGACAACGCGGCCCGCCCCCGTGCCCCGGTGCGAGGATGGGCCCCGGACGACGCACCCCCGGAGGGCAACCGAACATGACCCAGAAAGTCGCAGTGCTCGGCACCGGCAAGATCGGCGAGGCCCTGCTCAGCGGAATGATCCGAGCCGGCTGGGCCCCTGCCGACCTCCTGGTCACCGCCCGCCGCCCCGAGCGCGCCAAGGAACTCCACGAGCGCCACGGCGTCACCCCGGTGACCAACCAGGAGGCCGCCAAGAGCGCGGACACCCTGATCCTCACGGTCAAGCCGCAGGACATGGGCACCCTCCTCGACGAACTGGCCCCGCACGTCCCCGCGGACCGCCTGGTCATCAGCGGCGCGGCGGGCATCCCCACCTCCTTCTTCGAGGAGCGCCTCGCCCAGAACACCCCCGTCGTCCGTGTCATGACGAACACCCCCGCCCTCGTCGACGAGGCCATGTCCGTCATCTCCGCCGGCAGCCACGCCACCGCCGAGCACCTCACCCACGCCGAGGAGATCTTCGGCGCCGTCGGCAAGACACTCCGCGTCCCCGAGTCCCAGCAGGACGCCTGCACCGCCCTCTCCGGCTCAGGACCGGCGTACTTCTTCTATCTGGTCGAGGCCATGACCGACGCCGGCATCCTGCTCGGTCTGCCCCGCGACAAGGCCCACGACCTCATCGTCCAGTCCGCGATCGGCGCCGCCGTGATGCTCCGCGACAGCGGCGAGCACCCCGTGAAGCTCCGCGAGAACGTCACGTCCCCCGCGGGCACCACGATCAACGCCATCCGCGAACTCGAGAACCACGGCGTACGGGCCGCCCTCATCGCGGCCCTGGAGGCAGCCCGCGACCGCAGTCGCGCACTGGCCTCCGGCAACGGCTGAGAGCCCCGGGGCCGGGCCCGCTCCCGGCCCCACCGCTCCTCACCCCGCCGGCAGCAGCCCGATCGCCCGGTACGCCGAGTCCACCGTCGGCCTCGCCATCTCCCTGGCCTTCTCGGCACCCTCCCGCAACACCCCCTCCACGTACGCAGGATCCGCGCACAACTCCTTGTGCCTCTGCTGTACGGGCCCGAGGAGCTCCACCACGGCCTCGGCGGTGTCCTTCTTCAAAGATCCGTACGACTCATATACACCGGCCAGGTCGTTCGGGTTCCCATCCGCACAGGCCGCGAGGATCTCCAGCAGGTTCGAGACCCCGGGCCGGGCCTCCCGGTCGTAGGCGACCTCCCGCCCGCTGTCCGTCACGGCCCTCATGATCTTCTTCCGGACGGCCTCGGGCTCGTCGAGCAGATAGACGATCCCGGGCCCCACGTCGTCGGACTTCCCCATCTTCGACGTCGGCTCCTGGAGGTTCATGACCCGCGTCGCCACCTCCGGATGCGTGGCCCGCGGCACCACGAACGTGTGCCCGTACCGCTGGTTGAACCGCACCGCCAGGTCCCGCGCCAGCTCCACGTGCTGCGCCTGGTCGTCCCCCACCGGCACCTCGTCGGTCCCGTACGCCAGGATGTCCGCCGCCATCAGCACGGGATACGTCAGCAGCGACAGCCGCACACTCCCGCCCCGCGCGCGCTCGGCCGCCGCCTTCTCCTTGTACTGGATCATCCGCCGCATCTCGCCGTCGGTGGCCACGCATTCCAGCAGGTACGACAACCGCGCATGCTCGTCCACGTGACTCTGTACGAAGAGGGTGCACAGCTTCGGATCGAGTCCCACGGCCAACAACAGGGTGGCCGCCTGCCGACTGAGCCTGCGGACCCGCCCGGGATCGTGGTCCACGGTCAGCGCGTGCAGGTCGACGACACAGAACAGTGCGTCGGCCTCGTGCTGGTCGACCGCGCTCCAGCGCCGCATCGCCCCCAGGTAGTTGCCCAGTGTCAGGTGCCCGGTCGGCTTGACCCCGCTGAAGACCCGCTTCATTCCTCTACCTCCTGGTCGAGGCCGCCACCACCGCCGGCCGGTGCTCCAGGAAGGAGATACGAGAACGGCCGCCGAGGCGGCGGCCGTTGAGTACACGCGTATGTACGGCCGCCGTCAGGTGGCCCACCACAACTGGGTGCACGCGTGCGTAGTCATGACACCGAGAGTACGCCTCCAGGGTGGCCCCGGGCCTCGGGTTGACACACCTCAGGCCGCTCCGTAGTGTTCTCCGAGTTGTCCGACGTGAGCGCCGACTTCGGTTGGTCCCCGGACAGCCATTCCGCAACAAACACACAGCGATCGACGACCCGTCGTCGGCTCGTTTTCATGCGCGTTTGCGAAATGAGGAATCCGCGTTCGAAAGGACGCAACCCCGATTAGCTCGGGGGCCGGGATTCCGCTAAAGTCTCACTCGTCGGAACGGCCCAACAGCCGCGAGGACAACCCACTTCGACTGGGAATCGGGCCCGAAAGGATCTGGTAGAGTCGACACCGCCGGAAAGGGAAACGCGAAAGCGGAAACCTGGAAAGCACCGAGGAAATCGGATCGGGAAACGGTCTGATAGAGTCGGAAACGCAAGACCGAAGGGAAGCGCCCGGAGGAAAGCCCGAGAGGGTGAGTACGAAGGAAGCGTCCGTTCCTTGAGAACTCAACAGCGTGCCAAAAATCAACGCCAGATATGTTGATACCCCGTCCATCACTTTGTGGTGGGTGGAGGTTCCTTTGAAAAAGTCCTGCCGGGCATTGTTCCGGTAGGCGCATCAGCGAGGACGCTGTGAACAGTCTTCCTTATTCCGGTTGACTGTTCCGCTCTCGTGGTGTTCTCCCGATTACGGGAATACATTCACGGAGAGTTTGATCCTGGCTCAGGACGAACGCTGGCGGCGTGCTTAACACATGCAAGTCGAACGATGAACCACTTCGGTGGGGATTAGTGGCGAACGGGTGAGTAACACGTGGGCAATCTGCCCTTCACTCTGGGACAAGCCCTGGAAACGGGGTCTAATACCGGATGATACTTCCACTCGCATGGGTGGGGGTTGAAAGCTCCGGCGGTGAAGGATGAGCCCGCGGCCTATCAGCTTGTTGGTGAGGTAGTGGCTCACCAAGGCGACGACGGGTAGCCGGCCTGAGAGGGCGACCGGCCACACTGGGACTGAGACACGGCCCAGACTCCTACGGGAGGCAGCAGTGGGGAATATTGCACAATGGGCGAAAGCCTGATGCAGCGACGCCGCGTGAGGGATGACGGCCTTCGGGTTGTAAACCTCTTTCAGCAGGGAAGAAGCGAAAGTGACGGTACCTGCAGAAGAAGCGCCGGCTAACTACGTGCCAGCAGCCGCGGTAATACGTAGGGCGCAAGCGTTGTCCGGAATTATTGGGCGTAAAGAGCTCGTAGGCGGTCTGTCGCGTCGGATGTGAAAGCCCGGGGCTTAACCCCGGGTCTGCATTCGATACGGGCAGACTAGAGTGTGGTAGGGGAGATCGGAATTCCTGGTGTAGCGGTGAAATGCGCAGATATCAGGAGGAACACCGGTGGCGAAGGCGGATCTCTGGGCCATTACTGACGCTGAGGAGCGAAAGCGTGGGGAGCGAACAGGATTAGATACCCTGGTAGTCCACGCCGTAAACGGTGGGAACTAGGTGTTGGCGACATTCCACGTCGTCGGTGCCGCAGCTAACGCATTAAGTTCCCCGCCTGGGGAGTACGGCCGCAAGGCTAAAACTCAAAGGAATTGACGGGGGCCCGCACAAGCAGCGGAGCATGTGGCTTAATTCGACGCAACGCGAAGAACCTTACCAAGGCTTGACATCGCCCGGAAAGCATCAGAGATGGTGCCCCCCTTGTGGTCGGGTGACAGGTGGTGCATGGCTGTCGTCAGCTCGTGTCGTGAGATGTTGGGTTAAGTCCCGCAACGAGCGCAACCCTTGTTCTGTGTTGCCAGCATGCCCTTCGGGGTGATGGGGACTCACAGGAGACTGCCGGGGTCAACTCGGAGGAAGGTGGGGACGACGTCAAGTCATCATGCCCCTTATGTCTTGGGCTGCACACGTGCTACAATGGCAGGTACAATGAGCTGCGATACCGCAAGGTGGAGCGAATCTCAAAAAGCCTGTCTCAGTTCGGATTGGGGTCTGCAACTCGACCCCATGAAGTCGGAGTTGCTAGTAATCGCAGATCAGCATTGCTGCGGTGAATACGTTCCCGGGCCTTGTACACACCGCCCGTCACGTCACGAAAGTCGGTAACACCCGAAGCCGGTGGCCCAACCCCCTTGTGGGGAGGGAGCTGTCGAAGGTGGGACTGGCGATTGGGACGAAGTCGTAACAAGGTAGCCGTACCGGAAGGTGCGGCTGGATCACCTCCTTTCTAAGGAGCATCTAGGCCGCCAAGCTTGCTTGGTGGTCCAGGGCCATTACGTCGGCACACGTTCGACGGTGGTTGCTCATGGGTGGAACGTTGATTATTCGGCACTCTTGGTCGTCTTCTCCTTCCAGTACTGTCCTTCGGGGCGTGGAAAGAATGAGGGAAGCGGCGAGGGTGCCGGGCACGCTGTTGGGTGTCTGAGGGTATGGCCGTATGGCTGCCTTCAGTGCCGGCCCCAGTGCACTCGCCTGTGAAGGCGGGGTGATGGGTGGTTGGTCGTTGTTTGAGAACTGCACAGTGGACGCGAGCATCTGTGGCCAAGTTTTTAAGGGCACACGGTGGATGCCTTGGTACCAGGAACCGATGAAGGACGTGGGAGGCCACGATAGTCCCCGGGGAGCCGTCAACCAGGCTTTGATCCGGGGGTTTCCGAATGGGGAAACCCGGCAGTCGTCATGGGCTGTCACCCACATCTGAACACATAGGGTGTGTGGAGGGAACGCGGGGAAGTGAAACATCTCAGTACCCGCAGGAAGAGAAAACAACCGTGATTCCGGGAGTAGTGGCGAGCGAAACCGGATGAGGCCAAACCGTATGTGTGTGAGACCCGGCAGGGGTTGCGCATGCGGGGTTGTGGGATCTCTCTTTCACAGTCTGCCGGCTGTGAGACGAGTCAGAAACCGTTGGTGTAGGCGAAGGACATGCGAAAGGTCCGGCGTAGAGGGTAAGACCCCCGTAGTCGAAACATCAACGGCTCGTTTGAGAGACACCCAAGTAGCACGGGGCCCGAGAAATCCCGTGTGAATCTGGCGGGACCACCCGCTAAGCCTAAATATTCCCTGGTGACCGATAGCGGATAGTACCGTGAGGGAATGGTGAAAAGTACCGCGGGAGCGGAGTGAAATAGTACCTGAAACCGTGTGCCTACAAGCCGTGGGAGCGTCGCTCACAGAGTTTACTCTGTGGGTCGTGACTGCGTGCCTTTTGAAGAATGAGCCTGCGAGTTTGCGGTGTGTTGCGAGGTTAACCCGTGTGGGGAAGCCGTAGCGAAAGCGAGTCCGAATAGGGCGATTCAGTAGCGCGCTCAAGACCCGAAGCGGAGTGATCTAGCCATGGGCAGGTTGAAGCGGCTGTAAGAGGTCGTGGAGGACCGAACCCACCAGGGTTGAAAACCTGGGGGATGACCTGTGGTTAGGGGTGAAAGGCCAATCAAACTCCGTGATAGCTGGTTCTCCCCGAAATGCATTTAGGTGCAGCGTCGTGTGTTTCTTGCCGGAGGTAGAGCACTGGATAGGCGATGGGCCCTACCGGGTTACTGACCTTAGCCAAACTCCGAATGCCGGTAAGTGAGAGCGCGGCAGTGAGACTGTGGGGGATAAGCTCCATGGTCGAGAGGGAAACAGCCCAGAGCATCGACTAAGGCCCCTAAGCGTACGCTAAGTGGGAAAGGATGTGGAGTCGCACAGACAACCAGGAGGTTGGCTTAGAAGCAGCCACCCTTGAAAGAGTGCGTAATAGCTCACTGGTCTAGTGATTCCGCGCCGACAATGTAGCGGGGCTCAAGCGTACCGCCGAAGTCGTGTCATTCGTACATATATCCCCAACGGGAGTACGGATGGGTAGGGGAGCGTCGTGTGCCGGGTGAAGCCGCGCCGGAAGGCAGTGGTGGACGGTTCACGAGTGAGAATGCAGGCATGAGTAGCGATACACACGTGAGAAACGTGTGCGCCGATTGACTAAGGGTTCCTGGGTCAAGCTGATCTGCCCAGGGTAAGTCGGGACCTAAGGCGAGGCCGACAGGCGTAGTCGATGGATAACCGGTTGATATTCCGGTACCCGCTGTGAAGCGTCAAACATTGAACCAGGCGATGCTAAGTCCGTGAAGCCGTTCCGGACCCTTCGGGGAAAGGAAAGTGGTGGAGCCGACGGACCAGACCTGCAGTAGGTGAGTGATGGGGTGACGCAGGAAGGTAGTCCATCCCGGGCGGTGGTTGTCCCGGGGTAAGGGTGTAGCCCGTGTGATAGGTAAATCCGTCGCACATCAAGGGTGAGACCTGATGCCGAGCCGATTGTGGTGAAGTGGATGATCCTATGCTGTCGAGAAAAGCCTCTAGCGAGTTTCATGGCGGCCCGTACCCTAAACCGACTCAGGTGGTCAGGTAGAGAATACCGAGGCGTTCGGGTGAACTATGGTTAAGGAACTCGGCAAAATGCCCCCGTAACTTCGGGAGAAGGGGGGCCATCACCGGTGATAGCACTTGCTGCTTGAGCTGGGGGTGGCCGCAGAGACCAGCGAGAAGCGACTGTTTACTAAAAACACAGGTCCGTGCGAAGCCGTAAGGCGATGTATACGGACTGACGCCTGCCCGGTGCTGGAACGTTAAGGGGACCGGTTAGTCAAACTTCGGTTTGGCGAAGCTGAGAACTTAAGCGCCAGTAAACGGCGGTGGTAACTATAACCATCCTAAGGTAGCGAAATTCCTTGTCGGGTAAGTTCCGACCTGCACGAATGGCGTAACGACTTCTCGACTGTCTCAACCATAGGCCCGGTGAAATTGCACTACGAGTAAAGATGCTCGTTTCGCGCAGCAGGACGGAAAGACCCCGGGACCTTTACTACAGTTTGATATTGGTGTTCGGTTCGGCTTGTGTAGGATAGCTGGGAGACTTTGAAGTCATGGCGCCAGCCATGGTGGAGTCGTCGTTGAAATACCAGTCTGGTCGTGCTGGATGTCTAACCTGGGTCCGTGATCCGGATCAGGGACAGTGTCTGATGGGTAGTTTAACTGGGGCGGTTGCCTCCTAAAGAGTAACGGAGGCGCCCAAAGGTTCCCTCAGCCTGGTTGGCAATCAGGTGTTGAGTGTAAGTGCACAAGGGAGCTTGACTGTGAGACCGACGGGTCGAGCAGGGACGAAAGTCGGGACTAGTGATCCGGCGGTGGCTTGTGGAAGCGCCGTCGCTCAACGGATAAAAGGTACCCCGGGGATAACAGGCTGATCTTCCCCAAGAGTCCATATCGACGGGATGGTTTGGCACCTCGATGTCGGCTCGTCGCATCCTGGGGCTGGAGTCGGTCCCAAGGGTTGGGCTGTTCGCCCATTAAAGCGGTACGCGAGCTGGGTTTAGAACGTCGTGAGACAGTTCGGTCCCTATCCGCTGTGCGCGTAGGAATATTGAGAAGGGCTGTCCCTAGTACGAGAGGACCGGGACGGACGAACCTCTGGTGTGCCAGTTGTCCTGCCAAGGGCATGGCTGGTTGGCTACGTTCGGGAGGGATAACCGCTGAAAGCATCTAAGCGGGAAGCCTGCTTCGAGATGAGTATTCCCACCAACTAGATTGGTTAAGGCTCCCAGTAGACGACTGGGTTGATAGGCCAGATGTGGAAGCCCTGTAAGGGGTGAAGCTGACTGGTACTAATAGGCCGAGGGCTTGTCCTCAGTTGCTCGCGTCCACTGTGTTGGTTCTGAAACCACGAACAATCCCATACCCTTGTTTGGCCACGGGGTATGGTGCCGCAGTTTGAGTGTTTCATAGTGTTTCGGTGGTCATAGCGTGAGGGAAACGCCCGGTTACATTCCGAACCCGGAAGCTAAGCCTTACAGCGCCGATGGTACTGCAGGGGGGACCCTGTGGGAGAGTAGGACGCCGCCGAACGTATATTGCTGATAGCCCCCGCACTCCGGTGCGGGGGCTATTTTGCGTTTAGGGTCGGAGTTATGCGCTATGAACTGGTGATCTTCGACAACGACGGCGTTCTCGTGGACAGCGAGCCGATCTCCAACGCGCTTCTCGCCGCGTATCTCACCGAGCTCGGGCACCCCACCTCGTACGAGGAGTCCCTGCGCGACTACATGGGTGCCGCCATGCATCGCGTACACGACATGATCGAGGAACGGACCGCGGAACGGCTGCCGGCCGACTTCGACGACGTCTTCCACGGGCGGGTGTTCGCCGCCTTCGAGAAGGAGCTGGAGCCGGTCACGGGAGCCGTGGAGGTCCTGGAGAAGCTCGCCGCGGACGGAGTTCCGTACTGTGTGGCGTCGTCCGGGAGCCATGAGCGCATCCGGGTGGGGCACCGGAAGACCGGGCTGGACCGGTGGTTCGACGACGGGCGGATCTTCAGCTCGCAGGATGTGGGGCGGGGGAAGCCCGCACCCGACCTGTTCCTGTACGCGGCAGGGCGGATGGGGGTCACCCCGGAGAAATGCCTCGTCATCGAGGACAGCCCGCTAGGGGTCCGGGCCGCCGTTGCGGCGGGGATGGACGTGTACGGCTTCACGGCCATGACACCGGCCGAGCGGCTGGCCGGGGCCGACCGCCTCTTCGGGCAGATGAGCGAGCTGATGGGGCTGCTCCAGAGCTGACGGGACGCCTCGAAGAAGACCAGTCGATCTTGAGATCTCGAAGCTGAGCAAAATTCATCTTCTGAACCATCTACCCACGAGTAAGCCGGAGCCCTACGCTGTGCCGCCATGACAGATGTGCTGCGGCGTGGCCGGGCCTCGTTGGCGTTCAGTTTCTTCGCCCAGGGCGTCGCCTTCGCGCTGCTCGTGACGCGTATCCCCGCGATCCAGGACCGGTACGGGATATCCGACGGGCTGCTGCCCGCCTTCCTCGCTGCCGTGCCGATCCTCGCCGGGGTCGGGAGCGTCTGTACCGAGCACCTGGTGAAGCGGGTGCCGCCGAGTCACGTACTGCGATGGTCGCAGCCCGTCGTGCTGCTCGCGCTGCTCGGTGTCGGCGCCGGTGACGGCCTGTGGGCGATCGGGCTCTCCCTCGCCGCCTTCGGGCTGGCCGTCGGAGCCCTCGACGCGTCCATGAACATGCTCGGGGTGAGCCTCCAGCACACCTACGGGCGCAGCATCATGCTCGGGTTCCATGCCGCGTACAGCCTGGGCGGGATCATCGGGGCCTCGCTCGCCTGGGTGGGGGCGCACTGGGACCTGGCGTTGTTCGTGTCGTACCTGCCCGTCGTGCTGGTGCTGTTGCCCGCCGCACTCGTGGCGAGCCGGTGGTACGTCGACAGGGGTGGCCCCGAAGAAGCCCCTGTGCCGGACGAGGGCGCTGGCAAGGGTGGCGGTGCGGGGCTGGGGTCCAGGATGCTCCTGCCGTTGTGTCTGGTGATGGCCGTCGCGTACATCGGCGATTCGACCGTCTCCAACTGGAGCGCCAAGTACCTGCAGGACGTGCTCGGCAGCTCGGAGCAGATGGCGACCCTTCCGTACAACGTCTACATGATCACCACGCTGCTCGGGCGGGCGGTCGGGGACCTCGGGGTGCGGCGCTTCGGGGCCGTGACGGTCGTGCGGGTGGGGGCCCTGCTCGCCGCCGTGGGCTTCGCGGTCGTGGCGGCCGCGCCGGGAGCCTGGGTCGGGATGCTCGGCTTCACGCTCGTGGGATTCGGCCTGTGCGTGATCGTGCCGCAGACCTTCGCGGCGGCGGGAAGGCTGTTCCCCGGGGCGGCGGACGCGGCCGTCGCGCGGCTGAACATCTTCAACTATGTGGGGTTCCTGGTCGGTTCGCCCCTGGTGGGGGCTCTGGGCGACGTGTGGAGCTATCGGGGAGCGATGCTCGTACCGATGGCCTTGGTCCTGGTGACGTTGGTGTACGCCCGTTCGTTCGGTTCCGGACCTTCCGGATACGGTGACGGGCATGAGCGGCCGCGCACAGCTGATGTGGGACGAGGCAGTAACGGGCTATGACTTCGGCCCGGACCATCCGATGGATCCGGTCCGGCTGGCACTGACCCGGAGCCTGGTCGACGCCTTCGGGCTCGACCGGGAGATGGATGTCGTCGCGGCCAAGGCCGCCGGGGACTCCACGCTGCGGCTGGTGCACCGGGAGGACTACGTCGAGGCGGTCAAGGCCGCCTCCGCGGATCCCCGGGCGGCGGACGGGGCGTACGGGCTGGGGACCGTGGACGATCCCGCGTTCGCCGGTATGCACGAGGCCTCCGCTCTGATCGCCGGCCAGTCGGTGGGCGCCGCCGAGGCCGTGTGGCGGGGTGAGGCGCTGCACGCGGTGAACTTCGCGGGCGGGCTCCACCACGCGATGCCCGGGGGCGCCTCCGGGTTCTGCATCTACAACGACGCCTCGCTGGCCATCGCCCGGCTGCTGGAGCTCGGGGCCGAGCGGGTCGCGTACGTGGATGTGGACGTGCACCACGGCGACGGTGTGCAGGCCGCGTTCTGGGACGACCCTCGGGTACTGACGGTGTCGCTGCACGAGCACCCGCGGACCCTGTTCCCGCAGACGGGGTGGCCCGAGGAGACCGGGGCCGCGGACGCGGAGGGCTCCGCCGTGAACGTGGCGTTGCCGGCCGGGACCGGGGACGCGGGGTGGCTGCGGGCCTTCCACTCCGTCGTGCCGGAGCTGATCGCCGACTTCCGGCCGCAGGTACTCGTCACCCAGCACGGGGCCGATACGCACTTCGAGGATCCGCTCGCTCATCTCGCCGTGTCGCTCGACGCCCAGCGGGCCGTGCAGGTCGCCTGTCACGAGCTGGCGCACGAGCACGCCGAGGGGCGGTGGATCGCCCTCGGCGGAGGCGGATACGCCGTCGTGGATGTCGTACCGCGGTCCTGGACGCATCTGGTGGCGATCGCGGCAGGGCGGGAGGTGGCGCCCGAGTCCGTCATCCCCGAGAGCTGGCGGCAGGAAGTGTTCGCCCGTACGCGGCAGTTGGCGCCCGCGCGGATGACCGACGGGCGCTGGCCCGTGGAGTGGGCGCGGTGGGAGGCGGGGTACGACCCAGCGGACCGCCTGGACCAGGCGGTACTGGCCGCGCGCAAGGCGGTGTTTCCCCTGCGGGGGCTGTTGGCGTAGGGCCCCTGGCGGGTGTGCGGCCCCGGCCGCGGCGGGCTGCCCCCGGTGGAGGGCTCCATGGGAAGGTATTACGCCAACTGTGCGGTGTTCCCCCTGTTTCGGGGGCGGGGACCCGGCATATGCGTCAGCATCAGGACGTGCTGAGTACCGGAGCGTTGCGGGCGCACCTGCTGGCGGCGAGGCTGGCCGGGACCGTGGCCACCTCGCGCGAAGTGAGTCTCAGGAGCTACCGGCTGTTCGCGGCGCGGGACCCACGAGTGACGATCGGGCTCGATCCCGAATGGGCCTGGAAACAGTCCGATCTGATCGCGTTGATGGCGGACAAATGCGGGGTATCGGGTGATCCCCGGCATACGTCCGGACTCGATGTGATCGATCCTGAGCGGACTCTCGTGGCGCTCGACGCTTTCGCGGAGCGGCTTGCGGAAGCGGCGCGCAGGCGTTCCCCGGTGCTGCTCGGCACCGGGCATCCGCACCGGCTGCTCGGTTTCTACGCCGCTCTCGCGGACGCTCTGTCGGCGGCGGGATGTGCTGTCCTCACCCCTGCGTATGGTGACTGTGTCGACATAACGACCCGGTTCGGCCTACGCACGTACAACCTTGACTACGTACGAGGAGTCGCGCTCGTGCGGGAAGCCGGGGCGCAGGGCGCCGGGCGTGAGACCGGCGCACACACGCACTCCCCCCTCCCGGTTCGGACGGCTCTGGCCGCCGCGGCCGAGGCCGGCGGGCCGCTTCCCGAACTCGTGGTGGGAGACCACGGATGGGTCTGCGGAGCAGGTCAGCTGGGGTTCGAGGCCATCGGCCTGGGTGACACCGACGATCCCGCGCTGTTCGTCGGAGAGGCTGAGGGGCGGGTGTCCGTCGTCGTTCCACTTGATGACGCTGTGCGGTCTGATTACTACCGACCGCTTACTCGCTATGTACTCAATCGAGCGTGTCTGTCACAGTAGGCCGCCGACGGGGGCTCCTCTTCCCCACTCGCATCACCCGCCCCTACTCTGGGGAGTGAGCACGCAACGACGAAGTGTCACCGGAAGGGGAAGCCGGTGACCGTCGAGTGCGGAAGGTTCAGGTGTGTCATGGCTGCTGGCGAGAGGCCTCTGAACGAGGTTCAGTTCCTTACCGTGGCGGAAGTCGCCTCGGTGATGCGAGTGTCGAAGATGACCGTGTACCGCTTGGTGCACAGCGGTCATCTGCCCGCGATCCGGGTGGGGAGGTCTTTCCGCGTCCCGGAGCAAGCGGTTCACGAGTACCTTCGCGAGTCCTACGTGGGGGTGGAGACAGCCTGACGGCGGTCCGGAGGGGGCCCGGGGACGCACGATCGCGTCCCGGGGATCCCACCCGGAACTCCTCGATTACAACCTCGGCGCTCAGGCGGGTAGGCTGGCCCCTCATAAGTCGTGTGGGCCCATGCAGCCCAGCAACGAGTAAAGAGAAGTGAGCGAGGGTAGTCGTGGGCTCTGTTATCAAGAAGCGGCGCAAGCGGATGGCGAAGAAGAAGCACCGCAAGCTGCTCAAGCGCACTCGCGTTCAGCGTCGCAACAAGAAGTAGTCGCGACAGGCGGCGGTCGCCCACCTCGCGCAGGCGGGTAGTGGGCGACGCCGCGACAGTGCGCTCTGTGGCCCCCCACCGATCGGTGGGGGGCCACAGTCGTCCCTGCCCACGGTGTGCGGTGGGGCGAACGCTGTGCGTAGGCCCGGACCTGCGTCGGAGCGCCGAATGGCTTGGTCTGATCGTATGTCCGGGGGTGCCGTCACTTCATGCATCGGGCAGTCATCACAGCGCAACACCGAACCGCTAACGTGACCGTCACGGGGAACACGGCAGAGTACGAGCGGGATGTCGTCGACGGCTGGAAGGAAGGCGCTGATCTTGGGGAAGGTCGTGCTCGTGACCGGAGTGGCCCGTCAGCTGGGGGGCCGGTTCGTCCGACGGATCCAGCGTGACCCCGAGGTGGACCGGGTGGTCGCCGTGGACGCGGTCACGCCGGAACACCACCTGGGCGGAGCGGATTTCGTACGGGCCGACATAAGGCAGCCCACCATCGCCAGGCTGCTGGCCGAGCACTCCGTGGACACCGTGGTGCACATGGACGTGACGGGCACCCCGCTGGGCAGCGGAAGCCGGACCTCGGTCAAGGAGACCAACGTCATCGGCACGATGCAGCTGCTCGGCGCCTGCCAGAAGTCGCCGACGGTCAAGCGGCTGGTCGTGAAGTCCAGCACGAACGTCTACGGCTCCGCGCCCCGCGACCCGGCCGTCTTCACCGAGACGACCCCGCCCAAGTCGCTGCCCAGCGGCGGCTTCGCGAAGGACACGGTGGAGGTCGAGGGATACGTACGCGGCTTCGCGCGGCGCAGGCCCGACGTCGCCGTGTGCGTGCTGCGGTTCGCCAACATCCTCGGGCCGAGCGCGGACACCCCGCTCGCCGCGTACTTCTCGCTGCCGGTGCTGCCGACCGTCATCGGCTACGACCCGCGGCTGCAGTTCGTGCACGAGGACGACGTGATCGACGTACTGCGGATCGCCGCGCACGAGCCGGAGCGGGGCACGCTCAACAGCGGCACGTTCAACATCGCCGGCGACGGCGTCCTGCTGCTCTCGCAGTGCGCGCGCAGGCTGGGCCGGCCCACCGTCTCGTTGCTGATGCCCGCGATCACCTGGGTGGGCTCGGCGCTGCGTACGCTGGGCATCACGGACTTCTCGCCCGAGCAGTTGAGGCTGCTCACCCACGGCCGGGTCGTGGCGACGAACCAGATGCGCGAGACGCTCGGTTACCGGCCGAAGTTCACGACGGCGGAGACGTTCGCGGACTTCGCCCGCAGCCGGGGCCCCGGACTGCTGCCCCCCGAGGCCATTACGGGAGCCGTCGACCGGATCGCCGCACTGCCCGTACTGGGCGGTGGCCACCCCCCGACGCAGAGCGCCAACTGAGGAGCGCATCAACGATGGCGGACGCCAAGGTCATTCCGTTCGACGACGACCGGTCCCGCGGGAGTGCCGCACAGCGGTCGCCGCGGCGCCGGAGTGCGGGCAGCAGGCGGAAAGGCGAGCCCACGGCGGTTCAGGAGCTCCAGCCCCTGCCCGCACGAACGATTCAGCAGGATGATGGTCCTGTGACGCGTGAGGAACCGGCTGCTGTGGGGGAGCCGCACAACGGCGGCTGGGACCGGCGCATCGCCGGGGGCCTGTCGTTCCTGCGGCGGCGTCTGACGGGCGACTACGAGGTCGACGACTTCGGTTACGACCAGGAGCTCACCGAGCAGGTCCTGATGTCCCTGGTGCGCCCCCTCTACGAGAAGTACTTCCGCGTGGAGGTCAAGGGGATCGAGAACATCCCGTCGGAGGGCGGGGCGCTGATCGTCGCCAACCACTCGGGGACGCTGCCGCTGGACGGCCTGATGATGCAGGTCGCGGTGCACGACAACCACCCCGACAGCCGGCATCTGCGGCTGCTCGCGGCGGACCTGGTCTTCATGCTGCCGGTGGTCAACGAGCTGGCCCGCAAGGCCGGTCACACCCTCGCGTGCGCGGAGGACGCCGAACGCCTCCTGCAGCGCGGCGAACTGGTCGGCGTCATGCCGGAGGGCTTCAAGGGCATCGGCAAGCCGTTCAGCGAGCGCTACAAGCTGCAGCGCTTCGGCCGGGGCGGGTTCGTGTCGACCGCGCTGCGCCAGGGCACCCCGATCATCCCGTGCTCGATCGTGGGCGCCGAGGAGATCTACCCGATGATCGGCAACGCGAAGACCCTCGCGCGGCTGCTCGGTTTCCCGTACTTCCCGATCACGCCGACGTTCCCGTGGCTCGGTCCGTTGGGCGCGGTCCCGCTCCCGACCAAGTGGACGATCCAGTTCGGCGAGCCGATCCTCACGGACGGCTATCCGCCGGAGGCGGCCGAGGACCCGATGCTGATGTTCAACCTGACGGACCAGGTGAGGGAACAGATCCAGCACACCCTCTACAAGCTGCTGGTGCAGCGCCGTTCGGTGTTCTTCTGACGGACGTTCTGCCGCTCGTCGGCAGGTGCTGATCGACGGCGTGCATACGTGTGTGGGGCGCCCCCTTCGGAAAGGGGGCGCCCCACACACGTATGCACGGAGGCTAGCCCGCGTCCTCGCTGTCGATGCCCAGGCCCGGAAGCAGCCCCGGAAGCAGAGGCGGCAAGGTCACGTCCGGCTCGGCCGGCGGGGTGTCCTTGCCGGACGGGGTGGCGCCGGTGTCGTCCTCGGGCGGGTCGAGGAGGCCGCCCGTGTTGCCGCCGAGCAGACCGTCGTCCTGTGTCTTGGACGTGGACGGCTTGGGTTTGCCGCTGCTGGACCCGGTGCCGTCGGTGGAGCCGCCGCCGGTGGCGCTGGGTGTGGCAGCGCGGTCCGTACCGGAGGGGCCGGTGGAGTCCGAGCTCGCGCCGCGGTGCCGGCCGGTGCCCTCCGGCGCGGGCGGCTGCGGGAGCAGCGAGCGCAGCGGCTCGACCTCTTCGTCTATGGCGTCGAAGACCGAGCTGACCTCGCGGCTCACGTCGCCGAGCTGGACGGGCAGCCGGTCGCGCAGGGCGCCCCAGGCGTCGCGGTGCGACTGCGAGAAGGCCGACAGTGCCTGGATGGGGCCCAGGGAGTCCGGGTTCCGCTCGTAGGCCTCGTGCAGCAGGCGGTGGCCCTCGGAGGCGTCGTGCCGCATGCCGGACAGTGCGCGGCGGATCTCGCCCAGGGACTCGTGGTCCAGAGGGCCCGAGCGGCCGCGCTCCATCAGGCGGCGCGCCTCGCTCAGCCGGGTGGAGGCCTGGTCGAGGTAGAGCCGGCCACGGTCGCTGTTCCCGTCGGCCATGCCCAGCTTCAGGTCCTCCATACCGCGCTTGAGCCCGTAGAGCGAGTCACCGGGAAGGGCGTCGGAACTGGCAGCGGCGACGCCGCTGAAGGCTCCGGCGGCCACACCCACGGTGAGCCCGCCCGCGGCGAGCCCCTTCGACAGCCGGGAACGGGGTCGCAATTTCCCCAGCCCGGTCGCCCGATGCGCGCCTTTGCCCCGATGGGACCGTTGCTCGGGCACCGAAGGGCCCGTCGCCTCGCCTCCCGCGGCCGTGCCCTCGAGCAGCATGGCCTCCATCGCGGCCACCAGCTGAGCCCGCTGGACGACCTTGACCTCGGGGTCCAGCTCCGGTTTGGGCAGTTCGCCGAGGCCGGTCGCCAAGGACAGCATCCGGCTCTGCTCGGACCGGTCCGCGGCGGCCGGAGCAGGTCCTTCGGACTGCTCGGCCGCCGTGCCCCTGTCGGACTGCTCCTCCAGGGCCTGGGCGAAGGCGTTCGTCCGCCGGTGCGCCGATACGTTCGCGATCACTGGCGGCACCTCCTCTCGTCATGACGGTCGACTCCCCAGGGGGTCCTGAGGGGTGCACTCCCTGCCCGGAACTACACGATCGAGTGATCGGCAGTGGCCAGGGTGTGACCACAGGGAGCCTGTATCCCGCACAACGAGCGGCTCGGCACTTGGGTTACGGACGACGAATGATCGGACCGCGAAGTCAACAGACTTTCACGGAGGGTCAGTTGAGCGTCGCTGAGCGTACTGATTCGTACGGGGTCGTACCGGGGGCCGGTCCGGCGGGCCGGCCGGGTGGCGTCGAGGCCGGGTACGGGGTCTCAGCGGGCGTCTTCCGGGAGGAGTCGGGCCAGGGTGCGCACCGCCCGGTACTGGAGGGTCTTGATCGCGCCCTCGTTCTTGCCCATGACGCGGGCGGTCTCGGCGACCGAGAGGCCCTGGAGGAACCGAAGGGTCACGCACTCCTGCTGCTGGGGGTTGAGGCGGCGTACGGCGTCCAGCAGTGCCGCGTTCGAGAGGGACTCCAGGACGGAGTCCTCGGGGGAGCGCTCGACCTCGTTGGCGTCGAGCATCTCGCCGGTGGTCACTTCGAGCCGGAAGCGGCTCGACTTGAAGTGGTCCGCGACGAGGTTGCGGGCGATGGTGACCAGCCAGGCGCCGAAGTCACGGCCCTGCCAGGTGAACGTGCCGATGCGGCGCAGGGCGCGCAGGAACGTCTCGCTCGTCAGGTCTTCCGCGGTCGCCTTCCCGCCGACGCGGTAGTAGATGTAGCGGTACACGGTGTCGCTGTACTGGTCGTAGAGCCGGCCGAAGGCCTCGGCCTCACCGGCCTGTGCGCGCTCCACGAGATCCATCATCCGGGCGCTGTCACTGTCTGCGGCCGGGCGGCGTGCGGGGGTGGCTGGCGCGCTCGAACGTCCTCGTCTGCCGACCGCCGCGCTGCTCTCGGCCAGTGCGTAGCACGGGCCGACGGGCGCGGCGGAGACAGCGAGGGCGGGGACGGCGTACGCGGTGGGGACGAAGCCGCGCAAACGGTCGAGGACCGTTGCGCGCAGCGTAGCCAGGCCCGAGGCGTCAACCCCGACGTGTGGGTACACGGGACTCCCAGAGGCAGAGCTTCCATCACGTGCAGTACCGGACCGTTCACCCGTCGTAGCGAAGAGCGGGGTCCGTTATGCGTCTGAGGAGAATAACGCTTCGTACAGGCAGTGCTACACCCAGTTGCTCAAATCATCGATTACGTCGCTTCTGTAACCGAATGACGGCTGATCAAGTGCCGGACAGTGACCGGTTGTTGATCGAAATGGTTCGCGTTCCGTCTGAGTCCGGGGCGTGTTGTGGCCGGGTGCCGTCAACGGGACTGGCGGGGGCGGTGTGCGGGTAGAAGAGCCGGATTGCCCGTTACCCGTGCGCTCCGTCAGGGCGCGGGGAACCGCGCGGCCCGACGTGACGAACCCGCGGGCCGGGGTGAGGGGGCTCGCCGGGGAGCGCTAGCGGCGGCGGCGGTGCAGGGCGATGGCCGCGGCCGTGCCGCCCGCGACTGCGCCGACCCCGGCCGCCGCGGGGATGCCGACCTTCGCCGCCTTGCGGCCCGTGCGGTAGTCGCGCAGCCGCCAGTCCAGGGTGCGGGCGTGCTTGCGGAGCTTGGTGTCCGGGTTGATCGCGTAGGGGTGCCCGACCAGCGAGAGCATCGGGATGTCGTTGTGGGAGTCGCTGTACGCGGCGCAGCGGCCGAGGTCCAGGCCCTCCGCCGCCGCGAGTGCGCGTACCGCCTCCGCCTTGGCGGGGCCGTGCAGCGGTTCACCGACGAGCTTGCCCGTGTAGACGCCGTCCACCGATTCCGCGACCGTGCCGAGCGCGCCGGTCAGGCCGAGCCGGCGGGCGATCACCGTGGCGATCTCGACCGGGGCGGCCGTGACGAGCCACACCTTCTGGCCGGCGTCCAGGTGCGCCTGGGCCAGGGCGCGGGTGCCGGGCCAGATGCGCTCGGCCATGTACTCGTCGTAGATCTCCTCGCCGATCGACATCAGCTCGGCGACGCGGTGGCCCTTGACGATGGACAGCGCGGAGTCGCGCGCGTCCTGCATGTGCTCCGGGTCCTCGATGCCGGCCAGCCGGAACCAGGCCTGCTGCCAGGCGAACCGGTAGAGGTCCCGGGACTCGAAGAACTTCCGCTTGTAGAGGCCCCGGCCGAAGTGGAAGATCGCCGCACCCTGCATCACGGTGTTGTCCAGGTCGAAGAACGCGGCGGCCTGGTCGTCGCCGAAGACGGGGAACACCGGCTCGACGCCTTCGGGCGCGGCTTCGTGCGCGAGCTCCTCCAGCTCCTGGGAGGTCTTGCGCGCTGCCTCAGCCGAGGCCTCGCCTGCCAGCACGCTGCGCGCGGTCGCGGAGCGTCTACGGGGGGTGAGCCATCCGAGAGCGGCCATGGCGTGAGCATAGCCAGTTTGTTCGGTGGTCCTGGAGTCGGGAGGTTTGGATGCTGTGAACTCTCCGCGACGTGTTGTCGAAGAGCGCATCCCCCTCGGATCGCTCTCCCGGTCGGTTCGAGAGGTGGCTGTGCTTCGGCTGTGGGGTGGTGAGGGCCTGTCGCGCGGCTCCCCGCGCTCCCGGCGGAGCATCACCCCTTTATGGGGCGCCGCTGCCGGGGGAGCGCGGGAGAATGGGTCGTATGAGTCCCATCTTTCGGCGTGCGGAGCGCCGCGCGGAGAAGAAGGCGCCGCAGCAGCGGCTGGTCACCCTGATCGGCAAACCCGACTGCCACCTGTGCGAAGACGCACAGGCCGTCGTCGAGAAGGTCTGCGGTGACCTCGGAGTCCCCTGGGAGACGAAGGACATCACCCAGGACGCGGACCTGCACCGCGAGTACTGGGAACAGATCCCGGTGGTGCTGGTGGACGGGGCGCAGCACACGTTCTGGAAAGTGGACGGGGAGCGGCTGCGACGGGCGCTCACCTCGTAGCCACCGCTGCCGGGCGGCAGGAGTAATCGGACCGTGGCCTGACCGAGCAGTCCAACGGGTCCCGAAAGTCACTTAGGATCGAGGGCGATTCGGACTCGGGGGCGGGGATCGTAGAGGAGAGTGTGCGGCTTTGCCCCCAACAAGTGAGGAACGAAGGTGTGCGAGCGCCGGTTCCGTACGGGTGCGCCGGGGGTGCGTGACCCCGGTCACGTTGGCCGGGCAAATCGGACACCATCTTTGTGCACGCGTTCACAAAGACATAGCCTGCATTCGACGGGGCGGTCCAGGAACGTGTGACCGCCTGCAGCCCCGCGCTACCCGCAGGAGCACCGTGGCAACTGGCCGAACTCACCGAACGGCGACCCGCAGCCGAGGGATTCCCGAGGCCACCGTCGCCAGGCTTCCGCTGTACCTCCGAGCCCTCACCGCTCTGTCGGAGCGCTCGGTACCCACGGTCTCCTCCGAGGAACTCGCGGCCGCGGCGGGGGTCAACTCCGCCAAGCTGCGCAAGGACTTCTCGTACCTCGGGTCGTACGGCACGCGCGGTGTGGGCTACGACGTCGAGTACCTCGTCTACCAGATCTCCCGCGAGCTGGGCCTCACCCAGGACTGGCCGGTAGTGATCGTCGGTATCGGTAATCTCGGCGCGGCCCTGGCCAACTACGGCGGGTTCGCCTCGCGCGGGTTCCGTGTCGCGGCGCTGATCGACGCCGATCCCGAGATGGCGGGCAAGCCCGTCGCCGGCATCCCCGTGCAGCACACCGACGAGCTGGAAAAGATCATCGACGACAACGGTGTGTCGATCGGTGTCATCGCGACCCCCGCCGGGGCCGCGCAGCAGGTCTGCGAGCGGCTCGTCGCCGCCGGCGTGACCTCCATCCTGAACTTCGCGCCGACCGTGCTGACCGTGCCGGACGGCGTCGACGTACGCAAGGTCGACCTCTCCATCGAGCTGCAGATCCTCGCCTTCCACGAGCAGCGCAAGGCCGGCGAGGAGGCCGAGGCCCAGGCCGACGCCGTACTCAAGGCCGAGGCCGCGGCGGCCAAGGAGGCCGGGAAAGGGCCCGACGGGGATGTCCCCGCCGTGATGCCGGCATGAGTCTCCTCGTCGTCGGGCTGAGCCACCGCAGCGCTCCGGTCAGCGTCCTCGAGCGGGCCGCGCTGCCCGCGGACGCCCAGGTCAAGCTGCTCCAGGACACCGTCGCCGCCGAGCCGGCCACCGAGGCCGCGGTACTCGCCACCTGCAACCGGATCGAGCTCTACGCCGACGTGGACAAGTTCCACGCCGGTGTCGCCGATCTCTCCACGCTGCTCGCGCGGCACAGCGGGGTCGGGCTGGAGGAGCTCACCCCCTATCTCTACGTGCACTACGAGGACCGGGCCGTCCATCACCTCTTCTCCGTGGCCTGCGGCCTGGACTCGATGGTGATCGGCGAGGGGCAGATCCTCGGCCAGATCAAGGACGCGCTCGCCACCTCGCAGGAGGTGCACTCGGCCGGACGGCTGCTGAACGACCTGTTCCAGCAGGCGCTGCGGGTCGGCAAGCGCGCGCACTCCGAGACCGGCATCGACCGGGCCGGGCAGTCCCTGGTGACCTTCGGCCTGGAGCAGTTCGCCGCCGGAGCATCGGTCGACGCCTGGGCCAGGGGCAAGCGGGCCCTCGTGATCGGCGCGGGCTCGATGTCCTCGCTGGCCGCGGCCACGCTCGCGCGTGCCGGAGTGGCCGAAGTGGTCGTCGCCAACCGGACCTTCGACCGGGCCGAGCGGCTCGCCGAGCTCCTCGGGGAGCAGTACGGACAGCGGCCGGACGGGCAGGACGGCACGGACGTGCTGGCCCGGGCGGTGCCGATGGACGCGGTGGCGGGTGAACTGACACGTGCCGACGTCGTCGTGTCGTGCACCGGTGCGACAGGACTCGTCCTCACGGCCGAGAGCGTCGCCGAGGCGCTGGAGGGCCGTACGGTCCCGTCGCAGGCCGAGGCCGGTGGCGTTCTCCGCGCGACGGGCGGCGGCTCCGCCCGGACGACCGCGACCCCCGCCGTACGGGACGACCTGCCGCCCACCAGCGTCGGCGCCGAGGACAACTGCCCCCTCGACCTCTCCGCCGTGCAGGCGACCGCCGGGTTCTCCGTGCTGGGCGAGGCCGCCGTGGCGGGGATGGCCGCCGCCGAGCTGGAGCAGCACGCCGCCTGGGTGGACAAGGGCGCGTCCGCCGCGGCGTCCGAGGGACAGACCGGCCTCACCGTGGCGCTCGACCCGGCCGCCGAGGCCGAGGCCATCGCCGCCCTCGCCGCCGCCGCGGCCACCGTCGGGCGCGTGCCCGAGCGGCGCCGGCCCGAGCCCGTCGCCGAGGCGCCTCGGCCCGCACCCGTTCTCTCGCTGCTCGACCTCGCCATGCCCCGTGACATCGACGCGGCCACGCACCGGCTGCCCGGGGTGCGGCTGGTGGACATCGAGTCCCTCGCCGACGCGTCCGCCACCGTGTCCGATCAACGGACACCGTCCGCGGGTGCCATGGCCGCCGACGTCGACCAGGTGCGGCGGATCGTCGCCGACGAGGTCGCCGCCTTCGGCGCCGCCCTGCGGGCCGCGCACATCACGCCGACCGTCGTAGCGCTGCGGACGATGGCCGCCGACGTCGTCGCGGGCGAGATCGCCCGGCTCGACGGACGGCTGCCCGGCCTCGACGACAAGCAGCGCGGCGAGATCACCCAGACCGTGCGACGCGTCGTGGACAAGCTGCTGCACGCGCCGACCGTACGGGTCAAGCAACTGGCCGCGGAGCCCGGCGGCGCCGGATACGCGGACGCGCTGCGGACCCTGTTCGACCTGGACCAGGAGACGGTCGACGCTGTCTCCCGGGCCGACGACCGTGACTCCGGGGACGGGCGCGTCGACGACGGCCGTTCCGGTAACGGCCGCGGCGACAACGGCCGCGGCGACAGCACCTTCGATGGCACTGCCTTCGGAGAACACACCTTCGACAGCGACAACTTCGAGAGCGCCGAGAACCGAGGGCGAGCATGACTGAGCAGGCACTGAGGCTCGGGACCAGGCGGAGCAAACTCGCCATGGCCCAGTCCGGGCAGGTGGCGGACGCCGTGAGCCAGGTGACCGGACGGCCCGTCGAGCTCGTGGAGATCACGACCTACGGAGACACGTCCCGCGAGCACCTCGCACAGATCGGCGGCACGGGCGTCTTCGTGACCGCCCTGCGCGAGGCGCTGCTGCGCGGCGAGATCGACTTCGCCGTGCACTCCCTCAAGGACCTGCCGACCGGGCAGCCCGACGAGCTGGCACTGGCCGCGGTACCGGTCCGCGAGGACGCGCGTGACGTGCTGATCGCACGCGACGGCCTGAAGTTCGCCGAGCTGCCGAACGGGGCGAGGATCGGCACCGGCTCGCCGCGTCGCATGGCCCAGCTGAACGCGTACGCGCGTGACCACGGGCTGACGATCGAGACCGTGCCGATCCGCGGGAACATCGACACCCGGATCGGGTTCGTGCGCGCCGGTGAGCTCGACGGCGTCGTCCTGGCCGCCGCCGGACTGCACCGCATCGGACGGACCGACGAAGTGACCGACTTCCTGTCGGTCGACACAGTTTTGCCCGCCCCCGGCCAGGGGGCCCTCGCGATCGAGTGTGCCGCGGACAACGCGGACCTCGTCGCTGCGCTCGCCGAGCTCGACGACCCGCTCACCCGGGCCGCCGTGACCGCCGAGCGGTCCCTGCTCGCCGCCCTGGAGGCCGGTTGCAGCGCACCTGTGGGTGCCTTCGCCGACCTTCTGGCCGACGGGCAGATTGTCAAGGAAATGCGCCTGCGCGGCGTCGTCGGCACGACCGACGGCTCGACGCTGGTGCAGTTGTCCACCACCGGTCCCGTGCCCGAGACACATGACCAAGCAATGGCGCTCGGCCGTGAACTCGCCGCCGAGATGCTTGCCAAGGGCGCGGCCGGTCTGATGGGGGAGCGAGCACATTGAGCCCCACCACCCTTCCCGCCGGCCTCGAACACGGGCACGTCACCTTCCTCGGTGCCGGACCCGGGGATCCGGGACTGCTGACTCTGCGCGCCGTGGAGGCGCTGGGGAACGCGGATGTCCTGGTCGCCGAACCCGAAGTGCTCGACGTCGTCCGCACGCACGCCAGACGAAACGTCACCGTGCTCGACACCGATACGGGCCCGAGCCCGGACACGCCTCAGCTGAAGGTAGTTGACGGCGCGTCAACCACCTCTGGCGTCCCCGCGTCGAAGGACGCGGCCAATATTGTCATGGAGGCCGCACGGAGCGGCAGGCGGGTCGTCCGAGCGGTCTCGGGTGACCCCGGGCTCGACGCGTACGCCGCCGGGGAGATGCTCGCCTGCGCCGCCGCGGGGGTGCCCTTCGAGGTCGTTCCCGGTGTCGCCGCCGCCGTGGGTGTGCCCGCTTACGCGGGTGTGCCGCTGCGGGACGCCGAGGGCACGGACGTGCGGTTCGTCGACGCCCGTACGGCCTCCGGGCGCTGCTGGACCGAGGTCGGCGCGTCCGACGGGACCGTGGTCGTCTCGGCGACCCTCGATTCCGTGGGGGCGGCCGCGGGTGAGCTCGTCGCCGCGGGCCGCAAGCCCGACACCCCGATGACCGTGACCGTCGCTGGTACGACGACCCGGCAGCGGACCTGGTCCGCGACGCTCGGGACCATCGCGCAGACGCTGAAGCAGGCCAAGGTGCTGCCCTCGCCCGAAGGCGGCCGGCCGGTGATAGCCGTGGTCGGTGAGCGTTCCTCAGCCGCCCAGCGCGACCAGTTGTCGTGGTTCGAGTCCAAGCCGCTGTTCGGCTGGAAGGTGCTCGTGCCGCGTACGAAGGAGCAGGCGGCGTCGCTCTCCGACCAGCTGCGGTCGTACGGGGCCGTGCCGCACGAGGTGCCGACGATCGCCGTCGAGCCGCCGCGCACGCCCCAGCAGATGGAGCGGGCGGTCAAGGGGCTCGTCACCGGGCGGTACGAGTGGATCGCCTTCACCTCGGTGAACGCGGTCAAGGCCGTGCGGGAGAAGTTCGAGGAGTACGGGCTCGATGCCCGGGCCTTCGCCGGTATCAAGGTCGCCGCTGTGGGCGAGCAGACCGCCAAGGCGCTGGTCGCCTTCGGGGTGAAGCCGGATCTGGTGCCCAGTGGTGAGCAGTCCGCCGCGGGGCTGCTGGAGGACTGGCCGCCCTACGATCCGGTCTTCGATCCGATCGACCGGGTGTTCCTGCCTCGGGCCGACATCGCGACCGAGACCCTGGTCGCCGGGCTCATCGAGCTGGGCTGGGAGGTCGACGACGTCACGGCCTACCGGACCGTGCGGGCGTCGCCGCCTCCGGCGGAGACGCGCGAGGCGATCAAGGGCGGCGGGTTCGACGCCGTTCTCTTCACGTCGTCCAGCACTGTGCGGAACCTGGTCGGTATCGCCGGGAAGCCGCACAACGTCACCGTGATCGCGTGTATCGGTCCGGCCACGGCCAAGACCGCCGAGGAGCACGGGCTGCGGGTCGACGTCATGGCTCCGGAGCCGTCCGTGCACCGGTTGGCGGAGGCGCTGGCCGACTTCGGGCTGCGGCGTCGGGCTTCGGCTCTTGAGGCCGGGGATCCTGTCACCCGGCCCAGTGAGCGGCGGCCCGGGTCTCGTAGGCGGCGGACCACCACGTAGTCGTGCCACGTGGTCATGCCACGTAGTCGTGGCGCTGGTGCGGTGCTGGTGCGGTGCCGGTGTGGCGCGTCCGCCCGTGTCGGTGGGGGGTCGGGGCCGTGCCGGTACGTCGAGCCCGCCGCCTTCCGGGTGTACTGCCCCACGACGGAATCGTTGGGGTTGTCTGGAGGAGCCCTATGCGGCGGGCTGCGACGTACCGGCACGGCCCGCTCCCGTGCGTCCGCGGCCGCGGACCGTATCGGCATGGCTCGCGCCGTGTCGGTACCGGCCCGCTCCCGTGCGTCGGCGGCCTCGGGCCGTATCGGCAGGGTTTGTGCCCTATCGGTACGGCCCGCTCCCGTTCGGCGGTGGCCGCGTGTTCTGTCAGGCCGCCGGTGGGATCGCGTGGCCGAAGCGCAGGAGGTTCGCCGGGTCGTAGGTGTCCTTGGTGTGTTGCAGGCGGCTGTAGACCTCCGGGGTCCAGGCGCGGGCCCTGTCCGTGTCGTCGCCGGGCGTGCCGTGGATGTTGACCATGGTCCGGCCCGTTCCGTACGGGGCCATCGCCGTGTGCACTGCCACCGTGGCCCGCTCCACGGCCTCGGCGGCCGCCGGACTGGGCGTGACGGCGACCGTCTCCAGCAGGTACTGGGCGTCCCGGGCGCAGACCGCGTCCTCGACCGCCGGGGGGCGGGCCAGCGCGCCGCCCATGTGCCGCAGCTGGACGACCAGCAGGGGGCAGTCGGTGGCCGCGGGGCCGGCCTCGTCCAGGAGCGTCCGTACGGCCTCGGGAGGCAGCTCGCGCTGCAGGGTGCACGACTCCCTTGCGGGGAGCGGGTCCTGCGGTTCCGCGTAGATCTGGTCCACGGCGGTGTAGTCCATCTCCGCCACCGTGTCGACGACCACCGGTGCCGCCGCGCGGATGGGTTCGAGCAGGCGCTCGCCCTCCGCCGGGTCACCGGTCCAGGCGATCGCCACGCGGGACCAGAAGCGGCCCCGCAACGGCTCGGGGATCTGCGGCAGAGGCGGCAGACGCAGCAGCCCGAACGCCGAGCACATCTCCTCCGGGAGCGGGGACGACGTCCACTTCGCGTACGCGGTCAGCAGGGCCTCCGCGTCCTCGCCCGCGCAGTAGAGCGCGCCGCCCAGGATGCGGGACACCGGGGGCAGCTCGCACACGAGTGAGGTCACGATGCCCACGTTGCCCTTGCCGCCGCGCAGCGCCCAGAACAGTTCGGGCTCGTGGCCGGCGTCCACCTCGTGGAGCGTGCCGTCGGGCGTGACGACCTGGAAGGAACGGACCAGGTCGGACGCGTACCCGTACGGGCGGCCGAGCACCGGGAGGCCGCCGCCCAGGGTGTAGCCGATCACTCCGGCGTCCGTCGACGAGCCGTTGAGCGCGCCGAGGCCGTGCGGTGCGGCCGCCTCCAGGACGTGCCGCCACTTCGCTCCGGCGGAGACCGTCGCGGTGCGCTCGCCCGGGTCGACGCGTACGTCGGTCATACGGGAGGTGCTGATCAGCAGGCCGTTGTCGATGGGGTAGTTGGCGCCGTGGCCCGTGGCCTGGACGGCCACGGGGGTGCCGGTGGCGCTCGCCCAGCGCAGGGCGGTCACGATGTCGGCGGTGCCGGTCGCCCCGACGACCAGGTCGGGCGTGTGCGTCGCGGCCAGGTTGAAGCCGGTCACCTCGTCCGTGTAGCCGTCGTCGCCGGGTCTGAGGACCGGACCGCGGATGTCCGAGAGGGCGAACAGGTCAGGGGTGGGATGTGGGGCGGTCATCGCGTCCTCCTTGAGCGCGTGCGGGTTGCGCGACGGAGGGACGGCGGCGGTTCTGCGCGAAGGGAGAGGCCGTCGGGGTCCTTGTTCCCCCAGGATGGACCCGGGGTCTGCGGGGCGCATTCGGGAGCCGTCGGCACCGACGAGGAGTCGGCAAAGGTGGTCCTGGGGCGGGCGTAGCGTAGGTGCCATGACGAAGTACGGATCCTTCCCCGGCGCCCGCCCGCGGCGGCTGCGGACCACCCCCGTGATGCGGCGCATGGTCGCCGAGACCCGGCTGCACCCCGCCGACTTCATCCTCCCCGCCTTCGTGCGCGAGGGCGTCGCCGAGCCGGTGCCCGTCGCGGCGATGCCGGGCGTCGTGCAGCACACCCGGGACAGCCTGAAGAAGGCGGCCGCGGAGGCGGTCGCGGCCGGAGTCTCCGGGATCATGCTCTTCGGCGTGCCGGAGGAGTCGAAGAAGGACGCGGCCGGTACGCCCGGGACCGACCCCGAGGGGATTCTTCAGGTCGCCATCCGCGACGTGCGGGCCGAGGTCGGCGACGAGCTGCTCGTGATGTCCGACCTGTGCCTCGACGAGACCACCGATCACGGACACTGCGGTGTGCTGGACGCGGAAGGGCGCGTGGACAACGACGCGACCCTGGAGCGGTACGCCGAGATGGCTCAGGTGCAGGCCGACGCGGGCGCCCACGTCGTGGGGCCCAGCGGGATGATGGACGGCCAGATCGGCGTCGTCCGCGACGCCCTCGATCAGATCGGGCGGGAGGACGTGGCGGTGCTGGCGTACACCGCCAAGTACTCGTCCGCCTTCTACGGGCCCTTCCGGGAGGCCGTCGGCTCGTCGCTGAAGGGGGACCGCAAGACCTATCAGCAGGACCCGGCGAACGTCCGGGAGTCCCTGCGGGAGCTGGCCCTCGATCTGGAGGAGGGGGCCGACATGGTGATGGTGAAGCCGGCCGGGCCCTACCTCGACGTCTTGGCGCGTGTCGCGGACTCCGTGGACGTGCCCGTCGTCGCCTACCAGATCTCCGGGGAGTACTCGATGGTCGAGGCCGCCGCCGAGAAGGGGTGGATCGACCGCGACAGGGCGATCATGGAGACGCTGACCGGGATCAGGCGGGCCGGGGCGCGGAACATCCTCACGTACTGGGCGACCGAGGCGGCTCAGAAGCTTCGCTGACGCCAGTTCCGCCGACGGCCGGTGGCCTGTGCCGCCCGCCTGGTCCCGGCCGCCCCTGGGGCCGCGCCGTCAGGCCTTCAGCAGCTCCACCAGGCGGGAGAGGCCGTCGTCCGCGTGGCCCTCGGTGACCGCCCGGTCGAGCAACTCCCGCATCGGGGCGAAGAGTTCGGGGCGTACGCCCTGGTCGGCGAAGGCGGTCAGCAGGTTCGGGAACGCCGCCTGGTTGACGGCCAGGCTGGAGACGTCGGTCATGTGGCGGCCGGTGTCGACCGCCTCGGCCGTGCCCGGGACCAGACCGGCCGTCATGGCGTTCAGCCAGTCCGAGAGCAGCGGGGCGAACTCCCGGGCCTCGATGCCCTGGGAGCGGATCAGGGCGAAGGACTGGGCCACGCCCATCACCATGCCGTACATGCCCGTCAGCAGGGACAGGTCGTAGAGGGCCGCCAGGCCCGGGTCCGTGCCCGTCCAGCGGGTGCCGCCCAGGGCCGCGAGGGCCGGCCGATGCGACGCGTACGCCTCCTGGTCGCCGCTGTAGAGGACGTACGCGGCGGGGGTCCCGATCATCTGGGGCACGGCCATGATCCCGCCGTCGACGTACCGGATGCCGTGCTCCTGCGCCCAGAGCGCGAACTTCCGCGCCTGCGCGGGGGTTCCGTTGGTGACGTTCACCAGGGTGCGGCCCGCCAGCGCGGTGGTGTGCGGCTGGAGGAGCCCGGTCACGTCGTCGTACGTCGTGAGGCAGACGACGACCAGTGGGCTCGCGGTGACGGCCTCGGCCGGGGTGCCGGCCGGTGTCGCCCCCTGTGCGGTGAGCGGGCCCGTTCTGGACCGGGTGCGGTTCCAGACCGTGGTGGGGTGGCCGGCCCTCAGGAGGGCGGCCGCGAGTGCCGTGCCCATGAGGCCCAGGCCGAGGACGGTGACGGGGGTCTGTGACGAGTGGTGGGGTGCCATGACGACCATGCTGGTCGGGGGCCCAACTCGCCACAAGTACCCACTAGTTGGTCAGGTGCTTACCTCTTGGTGAGTGAGGCGGGCGCATGCGGCCGCTGAGTGGGGCCGCCGCTCGGTGTCACCAGGTGAGGGCGTTGTCCATCGTCGACTGCCAGTACGTGACCTGGATCGAGTCGTCCACGTACACGCCCTTCGCGGGGAGCGACGGGTTCTGAACCCTCTCCGAGCCCTTGAGGTGGAACGTCAGCGACTTGGCCGTGTAGCCGTTGGAGCCGCTGCCGTCCGCCGCCGACAGGAGCACGCCCGCGTATCCCGACTCGCCCGGAGCCAGCGTGGTCACCGCCTGCGGCTTGGAGTCCTCGAAGACCGGCGGTACCGACTGGGCCTCGCCGAAGCGGACGGCCGGGTAGCCGGTCAGGTTGCAGTTCTTCGAGCCGGTGTTGGTGACGGTGAGGAGGAGGTGGTTGAGGGGGCGGGAGACCACGGTGGCGGTCGTACGGACGTTGGTGCAGGGAGTGAGGGCGGAGTCCGAGTCCGCCGAGCCCGAGGAGTTCGTCGTGCCGGGGGAGGCCGTCGTGCCGTTCGAACCCGTGGAGCCCTGCGTGCCCTTGTCGCCGCCGGACGCCGATCCCACGGCGTCGGCCTGCCCCGCGCCCTTGGAGCTTCCCTCGCTGCCCTTGGGCGAGGGGGTCACGGACGAGGAGTCGGCGCCGGCCGACGCGCCCTCGTCGCGAACGCCCTCTCCGTTGTTGCACGCCGTCAGCGTCAGTGCGGCGAGCGCGAACGTGGCAGCGGCGAGCATACGGGTGCGGGTGGTGCGTGCGGACATGAGTGATCCCCCTGATGCGGTACGGGTGGTGGCACGGACCGCTCGACCGGGTGCCGGGAGCGGCGTGCTTGGATGGCCCAAGCTTGTGCGGCGACCCGTCCCGGCCGCCACACCTGTCGGGTTCTTCGGGACGCTGGAACGGCTGCAACGGCTCTGACCTGGGGGAACGACCTCCCCCTGGAACGGGGGTCCGGGACGCGAGAAGAGGGAGAAACGGTGGCGGGGGACGAGTTCACGGAGCTCTTGGGGCAGTTGAAGGAGCGGTCCGGGCTCAGCTACGGGGTGCTCGGGAAGCGGCTCCACACGAGCGCGTCCACGCTTCACCGGTACGTCAACGGGGATGCCGTGCCGACGGACTACGCGCCCGTGGAGCGGTTCGCGCGGGTCTGCCGGGCCACGCCCGAGGAACTGGTGGAGCTGCACCGGCGGTGGGTTCTCGCGGATGCGCGGCGGGGACAGAAGCAGGCCGGGAGCGGCGGCTCCGGAGCTGGGGCCGTGGCCGGGTATGGCTCTAATTCTGGCTCCGGGGGCGGTTCTGGTGCCGGCTCCGGCTTCGAGGGCCGGGCTGTGTCCGCCTCTGATGCCGATGCCGATGCCGATGCCGACAGCACGGCCGTCACTCCGGCCGCTTCTATGGTCCCTCTTGGTTCTCCGGTCCCTCCGGCTTCCTCTGACGTTCCGGTCGCCCGGCGGCGGCGTACCGTCGCCCTCGCCGGTGCCGCCGTGGCCGCCGCCGTCGTGTCCGCGGCGCTCGTGGTGAATCTCGTGCCGGGCGGGGACGACGACGGCAAGGGCCGGAAGCAGTCGGTGGGGGCGGCCGAGTCCGCCGACGGTCGGCCGGAGGCAGGTGAGTCCGCCGACGCGAAGAGCGGGTCTCCCTCACCGTCCGCCTCGCGGTCCGCGAGCCCCACACCCTCCGTCTCGTCCTCCGCCTCCCGGGCCGGCGGGGCCGGGGCGACGCGGCGCGGTGGCCCCGCGGCCGCGGACGGCGCCACCGCGCCCACCGTCGCCGTCAACCCGTACAAGTGGGAGGGCCCGTGCAGCCAGCACTACCTCGTCGACCGCAGGGCCGAGCAGGTGCCCCCGCCTCCGAGTGAGCCCGACGCGCGCGGGTGGGTCAACGCGCTCGGCGGGGTCGCCGCCGGGCAGCAGATGCTCGCGGTGACCGTCCAGGGCACCGGAAAGGCCACCGTCGTCCTTGAGGACCTGCACGTGCGGGTGGTGGACAAGAGCAAGCCGCTCGCCTGGAACGACTTCGCGATGGGCGTCGGATGCGGTGGCGGCGTGGAGACCACGTCGTTCGGTGTGAACCTCGACGCCGGGCGGCCCGAGACCTCGCCCAAGGCCGGACAGCGCGACTTCCCGTACAAGGTGAGCGAGTCCGACCCCGAGGTCTTCTACATCTTCGCGGACGCCCGGACGCACAACGTGAGCTGGTTTCTGGAGCTCGACTGGTCCAGCGGCACGCAGACGGGTTCCGTGCGGGTCGACGACCGCGGCAAGCCGTTCCGGACGAGCGGGAACGTGGGGCGGCCCGCGTACGACTTCCCGCTCGGCGACTCCGAGTGGGGGCGGAACGAGTACGAGCCCGACGTGCCCGGCTGAGCGGCCGCCCTTTCCCGGATCGGCGTCCGGCAAACCCGGCCGGCGTGATCCGTTCGATGGAACTTGGATTCAGGGCACTATCAAGTCGCCCTGGGAGTTAGGTTGTTGCTCGTTGACTGACGCGACTCTCCAGGGAGAGGCTCTATGCCCGGTGATGCTCTCAGCCAGGACCCCGCCGAGCTGAGAAGGAGGATCGACACCACCAAGGCACACCCGGCCCGTGTCTACGACGTCTTCCTCGGGGGCAAGGACAACTACCCGGTGGACCGGGCCGCGGCCGCCGCCGCGCTCACCGCCAACCCGCGCGGCTACCTCGACGTCCGGCACAACCGCGACTTCCTGCGCCGGGCGGTCAACACACTGTCGGGCGAAGAAGGCGTCCGGCAGTACCTGGACATCGGCACCGGGCTGCCGACCCAGGAGAACGTGCACCAGATCGCCCAGCGCATCGCCCCCGACTCCCGGGTCGTGTACGTCGACAACGACCCGGTCGTCCTCGCCCACGCGCGCGCCCTGCTCACCAGCGGGCCCCAGGGCCTCACCGACTACATCGACGCCGACCTCGAGAACCCGGCCCAGATCCTCGAAAGGGCCGCGAAGACCCTGGACTTCGACCGGCCGGTCGCCCTCGCGCTCGTGGCGGTCCTGCACTTCGTCGAGGACGAGAAGGCCTACCCGATCGTGCGTGAGCTGATCGAGGCCCTGCCCTCGGGCAGCCGGCTCGTGCTCAGCCATCTCACCGAGGACCTCAACCCCGAGAACATCCGCGCGGTCCAGCGGACGTACACCGAGCGCGGCTTCACCTTCGTGCTGCGCTCGAAGGCGGAGGTCGAGCGGTTCCTCACGGAGAACGGGCTGGAGATCGACGCGCCCGGCGTGGTCCCCGCCCACCACTGGCGGCCCGACGACGCGGCGCCGGTGCCCGAGCCGCCCGAGGCCGGCTACCTCGACGAGCTCGACGACATCGAGAAGGTCCGGTACCGGGACATCAACGACGTGACGGACGCGGACATCAACGTGTACGCGGTCACCGGCCGCAAGCCCTGAGTCCCGCTCCTCAGTTCCACCGGAACGACCAGGAGGGTGCGCCGAGCACCTCGCGCTCGGCGTACGCCCGCAGGGAGGCGTGGCCGCTCTCCGCGACGGTGTCCGGGCAGAACGCGTAGTGCTCGGCGGCGACCGCCTCGGCCTCGGCCGGGGTACGGGGCGGGGCCGCGACGGAGACGACCAGCTGGTCGAAGGTGAGCGCCACGACCCGTATGCCGAAGCGGTCCTCCCAGGAACGCAGGACCGCGCACAACCGCGCCACGTCGCTCGTGAGGCCGACCGGACCGCACCAGCCGAGGGCGGCCGGGATGTCGGCGCTGCGGCGGGCCGGTACGAGCGCGAGCCGGGCCTCCTCCAGCCGTCCCGTGCCGCCGAGGAGGGCGTCCGTCACCTCGGCCGCCCGGGCGTCCGGGTCGGCCGCGGGCTCGCCCGCCGAGGCGAGGCCGGGCCAGTCGGCGTCCTCCGCCTCCGCCGCGAACTCCTCCCAGAGCTCCGCGAGCACCTCGTCGGCGTCGTGGTCGCCCGGATACGACGCGAGGTCCGGGTCCAGCCCCCACTTGTCCGGGTGTGATTCGCCGGCCGTGCTCCCGCCGACCAGGACCGGACACAGGCCGGCCGTGCGGCGCGCGGACGTCAGGCGCAGCCAGTCGCCCGGTGCCGCCCGGGCGTCGGCGCGCCACAGCAGCGGTTCGTCCCAGGGGCCCTCGACCGTCGTGTCGAGGAGGGCACCGGGCGGAAGGTCGAGACCGAGCGAGCGGCCGGTCGGATCGGCCGCCAGCTTCGGCAGCTGGTTCGGAAGAGTCGCCATGCACGTGACTGTAGGGCTCGTCACCGACAACGGCGTGGGCGACCGTCTCCGGCGACAACCGACGCGGCGCCGCCCTGCGCGGGCCCGGCGCCGCGGCCCGTCAGTCGGTGCCGAACCAGGTCTCCGCGAGCGAGTCCAGCGTCGGCTTCGGCGGCTTGGGCAGCAGGCTCAGGTACCAGGGGAGATTGCTGTAGACGTGCAGCAGCGTGTACGCCATGAGCGTGTGCGGGTCGAACGGGGCGCGCCCGTACGCCTCGTAGAACCGCTTCAGCAGCCGGGGCTGCCCGCACGCGACGAACAGGCCGACACCCACGAAGTCGTAGGCCGGATCACCGACCATCGCGGGCTCGAAGTCGAACAGGCCCGTCAGGCGCCAGCCCTCCGGGTCCACGGTCAGGTGCTGGCGCATGAACTCGGTGTGCAGCAGCACGCGTCGTGCCGGGGTGGCCAGCGGCACCGAGCTCAGGAACCACGGAATCTGCTCCAGCCACGCCTGGGACAGTCCGGCCTCGCGCTGCTGCGCCACCGCGTTCGCACGCTGTGAGTCGACGAACAGGCCCCAGTCGGACGGACCGACGAAGCCCGCGAGCGGCGCCGGACTCAGCGCGTGCAGCGCTGCGAGGGTCTCACCGGCCTCCGTGACGATACGGTCCTGCTCCGCCGCCGGAATCCGAGGCCAGGCCTCCGCGAGGCTCTCGCCCGGCAGCCGGGACATCAGGACGAAGGACCAGCCGTTCTTGTACGCGCCGGCCGAGTACAACTGCGGTGTCGGGACCGGCAGTTTGCCGTACACATGGCTGAGCATCCGCTCCTCGCGCCTGGCGTCGAGCTTCTCGAAGGCGGGGAACAGCTTCAGGACGTGCGCGGCGCCGATGGAGTACACCGGCAGCGAGCCCTCGATGAAGCGGACCATCGGTTTCGGGACCAGACCGAGGCGCTCGCACAGGTCCGCGACGGCAGGTCGCAGCAGTGCCTCGTCCCGGACGACGTCGTCCAGTTCTTCGCCGGTCTCAACGAGTGGCAGCATGGCTGGTGGACACCCTCCGGCCGGCCGGGGTGAAGAAGGGCAGTGCAGTGCTCATCGCGCTCCCAGCGTGCGGTCCAACAGGGCTCTGGACTCCCCGAAGTTGGGGTTTGGCGCCCCGCAGCATCGCATACTCCGGGGTGCGCCCGGACACCTCAACCTTTGGCCATCACTCGTACGGACGGACACCTCGGAGCGAGTGAGGACAGAGGCATATGCGGGGCGGGACCCTGTGGCTCAAATGCCGTGCCACAGGGCCCGCCGACCGGCCGCGAGGCCGATCACCGCTAACTCGAAAGCCCCTCTGACGTGTACGCCTTCAATACCCCTTCACCCGAACGGGTGTGGGTCGACCGGCGTCGGTCAGAGGCGCCCGGGCGTCCTGATGCCGAGCAGCGCCATGCCCTGGTGGAGCGTGCGGGCCGTCAGGTCGACGAGGAGGAGACGGTTCTCGACGACCTCCTTCGGGTTCGCGTCGCTCAGCACCTGGCACTGGTCGTAGAACGTCGTCAGGTGCGACGCCAGCTGGTACAGGTACGAGGCCAGCTTGTGCGGCTCGTACCCCGCGGCCACGTCCAGGAGCAGCTCGCCGAACTGGTCCAGGTGCAGACCCAGCGCGCGCTCCGCCGGAGCCAGCGCGAGCTCCGGGTGGGCCAGCGGACGCGCGTCCCCGGCCTTGCGGAGGATCGACTGGATACGGGCGTACGCGTACTGGAGGTACACGCTCGTGTCGCCGTTCAGCGACACCATCTGGTCCAGGTCGAACTTGTAGTCCCGGACGGCCGACGTGGAGAGGTCCGCGTACTTCACGGCGCCCACACCGACGAACCGGCCGTTCTCGACGATCTCCTCCTCGGTCAGGCCGACCTTCTCGGCCTTCTCACGGACCACCGTCGTGGCACGGTCGATCGCCTCGTCCAGCAGGTCGACCAGCCGGACCGTCTCGCCCTCACGCGTCTTGAACGGCTTGCCGTCCTTGCCGAGGACCGTGCCGAAGGCAAGCTGCTGCGCCTTCGTCTCCCCGCTCAGCCAGCCCGCCCTGCGTGCCGTCTCGAAGACCATCTTGAAGTGCAGGGACTGGCGGGCGTCGACCACGTAGACGAGCGTGTCCGCCTTGAGGTCGAAGACACGGTTCCTGATCGCGGAGAGGTCGGTGGCCGCGTAGCCGTAGCCGCCGTCCGACTTCTTCACGATCAGCGGGACGGGGTTGCCGTCGGGGCCCTTGACGTCGTCGAAGAACACGCACAGCGCGCCCTCCGAGCGGACCGCGACACCCGACTCCTCCAGGAGGCGGCACGTCTCGTCCAGCATGTCGTTGTAGCCCGACTCGCCGACGATGTCCGCGTCCCGGATCTCCATGTCCAGCTTCTCGAAGACCGAGAAGAAGTAGACCTTCGACTCGTCCACGAACCGCTGCCAGATGGCGAGGGTGTGCGGGTCGCCCGCCTGGAGGTCGACCACCCTGCGGCGCGCCCGCGTCTTGAACTCCTCGTCGGAGTCGAAGTGCGTACGCGCGGCCTTGTAGAGGCGGTTGAGGTTCGACATCGCCTCCTCGCCCGTCTCCGCGGTGTCGTCCCCGGCGGCTTCGCGGTCCAGCTCGTGCGGGTGCTCGTCCAGGTACTGGATGAGCATGCCGAACTGGGTGCCCCAGTCGCCGATGTGGTGCCGCCTGACGACGGTCTCGCCGACGAACTCCAGGATCTGCACGACCGCGTCACCGATCACCGCGGAGCGGAGGTGGCCTACGTGCATCTCCTTCGCCACGTTCGGCTGGGCGTAGTCGATGACCGTCGTGCCCGGGTGGTCGGTGAACGGCACGCCGAGGCGGCCCGCCGGGTCCGTGGCACGGGCCGCGAGGGTCTCCGTGATCGCCCGGTCCGTGATCGTGATGTTCAGGAAGCCGGGGCCCGAGACC
Source organism: Streptomyces aurantiacus (assembly GCF_027107535.1). Taxonomy (NCBI): domain Bacteria; kingdom Bacillati; phylum Actinomycetota; class Actinomycetes; order Kitasatosporales; family Streptomycetaceae; genus Streptomyces; species Streptomyces sp. Qhu-G9. Next base: position 563,117 of record NZ_CP114283.1, read on the forward strand.
TCGATGTCCTCGATCAGGTCACCCTTGACGACCCGGTCGACGACCTGCGTCGCGAGGTCCCTGGGGTTGGCCTTCGCCTTCTTCGCCAGGGCGAGGATTCCGTTGGCCTGGAAGTCCGCCCTGTCGCTGCGTCGCAGCAGCGGGTCCGCGGTCGCGGTCTCCGGCAGGGCTGCCGTGAGCGCGTCCGACAGGCGCTGGTGGACGTGGGCGGTGAGGGACGTGACCGAGGCCATGGAATGGGTGCCGTTCTCCTCGTGGGTATGGATCAGCCCAGTATCCCACGGGGGGTAAAGGGGTTTTCGCCCCCGCCGCCCCTGCTCGTTCCCGCCACCTGCTCGAGGGCGCAGCGCGACAGGGGAGGTCTGAGGGCGCAGCCCCAGGGACGGGAAGGGCAGGGGCGCCGGGGGCGAGGAAAGCCGTTTTCGTGGATGAGGGCGTAGCTGGGAGAATGGGAAGGGTCAGCCGTGCGAACGTACCGCCGGCGCATGACACCTCCTGAGGAAAGAAGGACGTGCCGATCGTGGCTCAGAGCACCGAGACCACCGACTGGGTCTCCCGTTTCGCGGATGAGGTCATCGAGGAGTCGGAGCGCCGAGCCCCGGGTAAACCCGTCGTCGTCGCGTCCGGACTGTCCCCCTCCGGTCCCATCCACCTCGGCAACCTGCGCGAGGTCATGACCCCGCACCTGGTCGCCGACGAGATCCGCCGCCGCGGCCACGAGGTCAGGCATCTGATCTCGTGGGACGACTACGACCGGTACCGGAAGGTTCCGAACGGCGTCCCCGGGACCGACGCGTCGTGGGCCGAGCACATCGGCAGGCCCCTGACCTCCGTGCCCGCCCCGGAGGGCTCCCCGTACCCGAACTGGGCCGAGCACTTCAAGGCCGCCATGGTCGACGCCCTCGCGGAGATGGGCGTCGCGTTCGACGGGATCAGCCAGACCGAGCAGTACACGTCGGGCGTCTACCGCGAGCAGGTCCTGCACGCGATGAAGCACCGCGGCGACATCGACGCGATCCTCGACCAGTACCGCACCAAGAAGGCCCCCGCGAAGAAGCAGGGCCAGAAGCCCGTCGACGAGGCGGAGCTCGAAGCCGCCGAGGGGTCCGGCGCGGCCGCCGAGGACGACGGCACCGGATCCGCCGGGTACTTCCCGTACAAGCCGTACTGCGGTGGCTGCGGCAAGGACCTCACCACCGTCACGTCCTACGACGACGACACCACCGAGCTGGCGTACACCTGCGCCGAGTGCGCCTTCTCGGAGACCGTCAGGCTGAGCGAGTTCAACCGCGGCAAGCTGGTGTGGAAGGTCGACTGGCCGATGCGCTGGGCCTACGAGGGCGTCGTCTTCGAGCCCAGCGGCGTCGACCACTCGTCGCCCGGGTCCAGCTTCCAGGTGGGCGGGCAGATCGTCGGGAGCATCTTCGGCGGCAAGCAGCCCATCGGACCCATGTACGCGTTCGTGGGGATCTCCGGGATGGCGAAGATGTCGTCCTCCAAGGGTGGGGTCCCGACTCCGGGCGACGCTTTGAAGATCATGGAGCCGCAGCTGCTGCGCTGGCTCTACGCCCGCCGCAGGCCCAACCAGTCGTTCAAGATCGCCTTCGACCAGGAGATCCAGCGGCTCTACGACGAGTGGGACAAGCTGGAAGGGAAGGTCGCCGACGGGTCCGCCCTCCCGGCGGACGCCGCCGCCCACGCGCGCGCGGTCGGCACCGCCGCGGGTGAGCTCCCGAGGACGCCCCGGCCGATGGCCTACCGCACGCTCGCGTCCGTCGCCGACATCACCGCGGGCGCCGAGGACCAGACCCTGCGCATTCTCGGCGAGCTCGACCCGGCCGCCCCGATCACGTCGCTCGACGAGGTCCGGCCGCGGCTCGACAGGGCCGAGGCCTGGATCAACACCCAGGTCCCCGCCGACCAGCGGACCGTCGTGCGGGACGAGGCCGACGCGGAGCTCCTCAAGTCCCTCGACGACCAGGGCCGCGCGTCACTGCGGCTGCTGCTCGACGGCCTCGACGCGCACTGGTCGCTGGACGGGCTCACCCATCTCGTCTACGGCGTTCCCAAGGTCCAGGCCGGCTTCTCCGCCGACGCCACCCCGAAGGAACTCCCGGCCGAGATCAAGGTCGCCCAGCGCACCTTCTTCGCCCTGCTCTACCACCTGCTGGTCGGTCGTGACACCGGCCCGCGCCTGCCCACCCTGCTCCTCGCGGTGGGCCAGGAGCGGGTGAGGAAGCTGCTCGGCGAGTAGCCCGCGCCCGTACGCGGAGGGGGCGCCCGGAGATTTCCGGGCGCCCCCTTCCACGTACAGGCACCGCGTGCCGCGTACAGGCACGGCGTGGGCGCCTGTGCCTACGCGATGTGGTCTTCCTGGAGTATCGCCGTGTGGCGGTTGGTGAAGCGATTCACCATGCGGTCGGCCTCGCGCTGCGGAAGCTTGATGCCGTACGTGGCTTCCACGTCACCCCTGAACTGGCCCGAGGTCGGATAGCTGCCGTCTATCGACTTCTTGAAGACCAGGTAGTAGTCCTCCTCGGTCGGCTCCGTGCCGCCACCCGCACCCAGCTCACGGGTACGGCCCGGGCCCGCCGGGATCGGGAAGGTGCCGGTGTCCTCCGCGGAGGGCTCCGGGTCGGGGACCGACGGCTCCTCGTACTGCTGCGGGAAGGTCTCCTGCTGCTGCGGGACGGTCTCCTGCTCGAACCGCCGCCGGTCCCGGAACTGCCGCTGGTCCTGGAACCGCTGCTGTTCCTCGAACTCCTCGGCCTGCTGCTGTTCCGAGTACCACTCGGTGTACGCGGCTTCCGGGTCGTACGTCGGGTCGTAGCCGCCCTGGTACGCGACGGACTGGGGGTCCCGGGCATGGAGCCACGGATTCTGCGGTTCCGCCTGGTCCGGCTGCTCGGGAAAGTCCTCGTCCTCGGGGGCGGGACGCTGCGCCTGGGCACGTGCCGGGTCGTTCTCCAGGGCGGGCGCCGTCACGGGGGCGTGAGCGCCCGCGGCGGTGTCGGCCCGCTCCAGGGCCGGCTGCGGCGCCGGGGGCAGCAGCGCGGGCTCGATGCCGGCCGCCGCGAGGCCGGCGGGTGCGGTCTCGGCCAGCGGTACGCCGTAGCGGGCGAGGCGCAGGGGCATGAGGGACTCGACGGGGGCCTTGCGGCGCCAGGCCCGGCCGAAGCGGGACCGCAGCCGCGCCTGGTAGACGAGGCGTTCCTGTTCGAGCTTGATGACCTGCTCGTAGGAGCGCAGTTCCCACAGCTTCATGCGGCGCCACAGGAGGAAGGTGGGGAGCGGGGAGAGCAGCCAGCGGGTGAGGCGCACGCCCTCCATGTGCTTGTCGGCCGTGATGTCCGCGATCCGGCCGACCGCGTGCCGGGCCGCCTCCACGGAGACCACGAACAGGACCGGGATGACCGAGTGCATGCCCACGCCCAGCGGGTCCGGCCAGGCGGCCGCGCCGTTGAACGCGATGGTCGCCGCCGTCAGCAGCCACGCCGTCTGACGCAGGAGCGGGAACGGGATCCTGATCCAGGTGAGGAGCAGGTCGAGTGCGAGCAGCACACAGATGCCCGCGTCGATGCCGATCGGGAAGACGTAACTGAAGTTGCCGAAGCCCTTCTGGAGGGCGAGTTCGCGAACCGCCGCGTAGGAACCGGCGAAGCCGATACCGGCGATGACGACCGCTCCGAAGACGACCACCCCGATGAGGATCCGGTGCGTCTTGGTGAGCTGCAGAGGCGCGGCCACCGTACTCCCCTCCCATTACGACCTGTTGCGCGCAACAGAGTGGCACATGTGTACGGGGTGCGGGCGCCCGGTACGGGTCGGGCCCGGCCTCCGTGAGGGCCGGGCTCCCGCAAATGTCCTGGTCCGGCTAGCTCTTCTTGGCGGCGGACTTGCTGGGGCTCGTGCTCAAGTCGGAACCCTGGCCCGGGCTCGCGCTCTTGTCGGAGACCTTGCTCGGGTTCGGGCTCGCGCTCTTGTCCGAACCCTTGCTCGCGCTCTTGCTCGGGGTGGAGCCGGCGCCCGATCCGGCCCCGTCGCCGCCGCCGTTCGCGGTCACGACCGCCTGCACGGCCTCCTTCGCGGCCTTCTCCACCGCCTTCGACAGATCGGCGGCCTTCGGGGCCTTGTCACCCGCCAGACCCGCGCCGTTGTAGTCGACCGTCACGACGACGTTCTCGACCCGCGTCACGAGCGTCTGCTGCTTGAAGGTGCCTTCCTTCTTCTTCAGGTCGTACGTCACCAGCGTCGCCTCGTTGCCCGTACCGGACACCGGCTGCGACTTGGTGTCCTTCGCGCCGTCCACCGAGCGTGCGTCCTCGGCGTGCTTCGCGTAGTACTCGGAAGCGAGCTTCTCGCCCGTGCCGCGGCTCTGGTCCGACTCGAAACGCAGCAGCGACACGTTCAGCCAGCGGAACTGCGAGCCCTTCACACCGTTGTTGTCCAAGCTGTCCCAGGAGCAGTTGCCACGCGTCGCCACGTCGTCCGACGTGCCCTCCTTGCCGGACTTGGCGCCCTCCGGGACGAGCTCCTTCAACGTCTTCGACGAGAACACCTTGCAGGTCTCGGGAAGCTTCGCGTACGTCGCCTCCTTCACCGCCGCCGCCTCGGTGGCGGCGGGCGACGCCGAGGAGCCGGAGTCCTTCTTCGCGTCGTCGCCGGAGCCGTCGCCGGAGTCCGAGGAACAGCCGGAGGCGACGAGCAGCACCGGGACGGCGGCCGCGCCGACCAGGATGCGGGTGAGTCGCTGACGGTGTCGCTGTACGGGTCGGTGCATGGTTCCTTCACTCAAGACGCTCGGGTGTACGTGCGAACGGCCGTGTTCGTTGCCGGCCGCACTCGGTCGGGTCCGAGGAGCCACCGTACGCCGAACGGGACACACGTGACTCGGGTTCCACCGAGGGAGGGCCGCCCGCCGGACCCCTCTACTCGTTGAACGTCTCGGCGAGCTGACCCGCCAGTTTCAGTGCCCTGTCCTGCATTTCCTCGCTGCTCGGAACGTCCGTCGTGGTCGCCGGCTGCTCGTCGTACTGGATCGTCACGACGACGTTGGACGTGCGGAACACCACAGTCACCGTCCGCTGCTGGGAGGTGTTCAGGGAGTCGTGGAGGAACGCCTCGTTGCCCAGGTCGTCGAGCGTGCGGGGCTGGAGGGCGGTGGAGGTGGAGCCCGGCGCGGCGTTGTCGGAGGGGCTCGCGGAGGAACTGCTGCCGGCGCTCGCGTCGTCCGGGGTGCCGGACTCGCCGGCGCCCGGGCTCGATCCGGAACCGGTCTCCTCCGAGGAGGACCCGGAGGGCGACGAATCGGGCGAGTCGGACGACGACGCGACCGGCTCGGGGATGTCCGCCGCCGTCTCCTTCTCCAGGTAGATCGCCGTGGTGCGTTCGTCGTCGCTGACCGCGTTGTCGTACGAGACCACCCGCTCGAAGTCCACCAGCAGGTGGTCCGTCGCGCTCGCCGACTCCGCCTTCCAGCGGCAGCCGACCTTCCGGTCCGTGTCGTACGTGGGTGTCGCCGTGCCCTCGTACGCCTTCTCGCGCTGCTCCTCGTCCGTGACCTGCTTGATGCCCGGCAGCAGCGAGTCCAGGGTGCTCTGCGACACCGCGCCGCACGGCTCGGGGAGGGTGCGGTACTTGCCCGGCTGCGGTGCGGCGGCGGTCGTCGCCGTGTCGCCCGGCTTCGGGTCGTCCTCGCCGCCGTCGTCCGACGATCCACCGGTGCAGCCGGCCAGCAGCACCGCGAGGAGCGCGGCGACGCCGGATACGTACGCCTTCCGCTGCACGGTGGGGCTCCTCTCGACAGGCCGCTCCACCTGCTCGCGACCAGGGTGTCCTGTGGTTATTCGGTTGCCGCCCGGGGGCGGCACCTGGAGACAATGTGTATCGCACGCAATGCCGTGGACGCCGGTCCGTTGTCCCAAACGTTCACCTTGGCGCCGGTTTTGCGGTGTGTGACTTCTGCTTGTTTTTCGGGGGAATGAGGACGATATGTCGTACGTGGAGATGCCGGGGGCGAAGGTTCCGATCCGTATGTGGGCGGACCCGGGGTCTGTGGAGGACGTCGCGATGCAGCAGCTCCGCAACGTCTCCACGCTGCCCTGGATCAAGGGTCTGGCGGTCATGCCGGACGTCCACTTCGGGAAGGGCGCGACGGTCGGGTCGGTCATCGCGATGCAGGGTGCCGTGTGCCCTGCGGCGGTCGGCGTGGACATCGGCTGCGGGATGTCCGCGGTCAGGACGTCCCTGACCGCCAACGACCTGCCGGGAGACCTTTCCCGCCTCCGGTCCGAGGTCGAGAAGGCCATTCCGGTGGGCCGGGGGATGCACGACAGCCCGGTGGAGCCTGGGCGATTCCATGGGCTGGCCACTTCGGGGTGGGAGGAGTTCTGGGGGCGGTTCGACGGTGTGGCTGAGGCTGTGAAGTTCCGTCAGGGGCGGGCCACGAAGCAGATGGGAACGCTTGGAGGGGGGAATCACTTTGTAGAAGTTTGTACAAGTGAAAGTGGTTCGGTCTGGCTGATGCTTCACTCCGGATCCAGGAACATCGGCAAGGAGCTTGCTGAGCACCACATCGGCATCGCCCAGAAACTCCCGCACAACCAGGGCTTGATCGACCGCGATCTCGCTGTCTTCGTCGCGGACACCCCCCAGATGGCGGCGTACCAGAACGACCTCTACTGGGCGCAGGAGTACGCCAGGTACAACCGGACGATCATGATGGCGCTCTTGAAGGACGTGGTCCGCAAGGAGTTCAAGAAGGCCCGAGTGGCCTTTGAGCCGGAGGTCAGCTGCCACCACAACTACGTCAGCCGCGAGCGTTACGAGGGCATGGATCTGCTCGTCACGCGCAAGGGGGCCATCAGTGCCAGGGCGGGTGAGTACGGCATCATCCCGGGTTCGATGGGCACGGGTTCGTACATCGTGAAGGGCCTCGGCAACGAGAAGGCCTTCAACTCGGCCTCGCACGGGGCGGGTCGGCGTATGAGCCGTAACGCCGCCAAGCGTCGCTTCTCGACGCAGGACCTGGAGGAGCAGACGCGGGGCGTGGAGTGCCGCAAGGACTCCGGTGTCGTGGACGAGATCCCGAGCGCGTACAAGCCGATCGAGCAGGTCATCGATCAGCAGCGCGACCTCGTGGAGGTCGTGGCGAAGCTGAAGCAGGTTGTCTGCGTCAAGGGATGACGTGCGACAGCGGGAGAGGGTCCGACAAGCTCCTTGTCGGACCCTCCGTTCTTCCTGTGCCCGCGGTTACCCGCCCAAGCTTGGTGAGCCGAGGTCTCGCCACACGGGAACGACCGTGGCCGGTTCGAAGCGGTGTGACCCCTTCGTGCCCGGGAGGATGGTCACGGAATCGAGGAGACCGGAGAGGATCTCGCGTTTCTCACGCAAGCTTGTCCTGTTCCAGGCGGTTCGCGCGTCCATGTGCGGATGCCGCACGGATTGCTGTCCGGCCGTCCACACCTTCTGTTCGTTGACGAGTCGCTTGAGCTCGGCTTCCTCCGACGTCAGTTGTGAGAAATACAGCGCATCACTGATTTCCTCGGCGTACCACTGTTCCTGGAGGAGCGATTTTTGTTGTTGCGCCAGTTCCAGCCGGTGCTCGCCGGGCCAGGGGGCTGTAAGGCGTGCACCGAGTGTGTCCTGTCGGTCCAGGATGTCCAAGGCGTACTGAGTGATCAGATCGTCCACCGCAGGACCTTGCCGACTTACGCGACCGCAGCCACCGTCCACTGCGAGACGGCAGCGGTATACGTACGATTTATCGCTGGGGTGGCCGTGCATCGGTGCGTTGCACGTCTGCCCCTGTGCCGAGGGTCTCCCGCATCGGGTGCGCAGTGAAGCATTTGAGGAAGCGCTGATACGTACGCACATCCCGGTAAAGCCGGTCGTCGGACACGCAGATCACTCCGTCGATCGGATATCCGGCCTGGGTGGCTCTGCCCTTGAGTGCTTCGAGCATTGCGTCGAAGTCGGGACGGGTGACGCCGATTTTGGAGGCTGATTTGTCGTTGTCGACATAGCGGTGAACGATGATCATGCGATGCCGGGCGGCGATGCGCGCACAGTGCTTGGCCTGGTCCTCGACGCCGTGGCCGTCTCTCTTGTGCCTGTCACAGGAGATGCGGCAGTACGCCACAACCAGGAGCCAGCCGGAATCCCGGAGAGCCAGCGCTTCAGGCAGTGATGGTGCCGTACCGGGGAGGCCCCGGAGTTCTGTGAGTAGAAGCTCTACTTCGGCAGGCTCAGGCCTCGCCTTTTTGCGTCGCTTGGTAGGCGCGTTCGAGCGCGCGCTAGTGTCATGTTCAGCCACGGGAAGTACCTGTCTTCCTTGGTGGTCAGGCCCTCGGGTGGGACGGCAATCCCGGCCGAGGGCCGTCGTTTTGATGGTGTGGCGTGAGCCTAGATCGGGCGTTCACGTCTCGCATGAGTGATCTATCCGGTTCACCCTTGTGGGTTATTCGGAGGCGGAGACGCGTGGTTGGAGTTCACGCTGCCCGGATGGCAGAACTCCCGTTGCTGTCCGGCGAGTTGTTGGTTTCCCGCCGATGCCCGTGTCCTCATCGTCGATTGCGATGACTTCGGGATGCGGCGCGGGGTCAATGCCGCCGTTGTCGAGACGATCGAGAGCGGGATCGCGGCTTGGTGCAGTTTGATGGTGCCCTGTGGTGGGACCGAAGAGGCCATGGGGTGGTTGCGGGAGCGGCCCGAGGTTTCGTTCGGGGTCTACAGCTCCCTGTGGACCTTCGTGTTGGAGGCCTGGGCGCGCGGGCGCACGACCAGAAGGTCGATGTTGACGTGGGAGGGGCGGGTGACCGTCCAGGTGATGGTGTCGGCGACGTCCTCGGCAGTGAGGGGCTCGGCCACCCCGGCGTAGACCTTCGCCGCCTTCTCGGTGTCGCCGCCGAAGCGGGTCAGGGCGAACCCGTCGGTCATGACCATGCCGGGGGCGATCTCGATGACCCGGACCGGTGTGCCGACGATCTCCAGGCGGAGGGTCTCCGCGAGGACGTGTTCGGCGTGCTTGGCGGCCACGTATCCGGCGCCGCCCTCGTACGTGCTGTGGCCGGCGGTCGACGAGACCACGACCACGGTGCCGTCGCCGGACGCGGTCAGCGCGGGCAGCAGCGCCTGGGTGACGTTGAGGGTGCCGATGACGTTCGTCTCGTACATCTGGCGCCACTCCGCCGGGTCGCCGGACGCGACCGGGTCGGCGCCCAGCGCGCCGCCGGCGTTGTTGACGAGGACGCCGATCGTTGTGAAGGCGGTGGCGAACTCGTCGACGGCCGTCCGGTCCGTGATGTCCAGCGCGTAGGCCGCCGCCTGGCCGCCCGTCGCGTTGATCTCCTCCGCGAGCGCTTCGATACGGTCCTTGCGGCGGGCGGTGAGGACGACGCGGTAGCCCTCGGCCGCCAGCTGCCGGGCCGTCGCGGCGCCGATCCCGCTGCTCGCGCCGGTGACGACGGCGATGCGGGACGCGGCGGCGGGCGCGGCGGATGCGGCGGCGGTCATGGGCTGCTCCTCGTGAGAGGGGGCGGGCGCGGTGCCGGTACGGGGCCGCTGCTCGCTCGTACGGTCGACTGGTTCACCGGCCAGGATAGGCGGGCGGGGCGCACGGCCCGCCGGTGACCTGGTGCACGGGACGGGAAGTGGTGGGAAAATCGAGGTGGGTGATCCCCTGTGCAGGAGGTGGATCATGGGACAGGCACGTGAGGTCATGGACCGGCTCACGGAGGCCCTGACGACGAACCAGGACCTCAAGCTCATCGGCGAGCTCTACGCGTCGGACGCGGTCGCCGTCACGCCCGACGAGGGAGAGATCCACGGGCGCGACAACATCGTCGAGTACTGGCGGCACATGACGGAGGCGGTCCCCGGGGCGACGTTCGAGACGGTGTACTCGTACGAGATCGGTGACACCGCCGTCGACGAGGGCTTCTTCAGCGGACGGAACACGGGACCGCTGGTGCTGCCCGACGGGGAGACGCTGCCCGCGACGCAGAAGGACATCAGGATCCGCGGATGCGACTGCGCCACCGTGGACTCGGACGGGCGGATCGCCAGTTACCGGCTCTACTTCGACCAGATGGACTTCCTGGGGCAGCTGGGACTGCTGCCCGAAGAACCGCCGGCCTGAGGGTCGTCAGCTCCGCGGCGCGTACATGATCACTGCCATGCCCGCGAGGCAGATCAGCGCGCCCGTCACGTCCCAGCGGTCGGGGCGGAAGCCGTCCGCGACCATGCCCCAGGCGAGGGAGCCCGCGACGAAGACCCCGCCGTACGCGGCGAGGACGCGGCCGAAGTTCGCGTCGGACTGGAGCGTGGCGACGAAGCCGTAGGCGCCGAGGGCCATGACGCCCGCGCCGATCCAGAGTCGGCCGCGGTGTTCGCGCACGCCCTGCCAGACCAGCCACGCGCCGCCGATCTCCAGGAGCGCGGCGAGGACGAACAGGGCGGCGGAGCGGAGGACGGACACGCGGCCACTTTCGCATGCCCGCATCAGCCGGTCGCCGCCCGCACGGCATCTCACCTGATGGGCGGCGCCTGCCGTGCGGCCCAGGTGGCATACATCCGTTGACCCACGGGTCGTGACGAGGACAGAAGAAGCAGCCAGAGACGGACGCCGTCAGAGACAGCAGCAGACCCACGGGTCGACTCGGAGGACATGACACATGCGGATTCTTCGTGCGCCGGCAGCGGCCGCGGTCCTGGCCGTGGCGGCCGCCACCGTTCCGGCCGCCGCCTCGGCTGCTCCCCTCCCGGCCGCCGCGGCGGCGCCCGAGGCCGATCTCGCCTATCACGGGTACCTGTCGATGACCGCAGGGCAGGTGGAGCTGCGGATGACCCCGCAGAACCACGGCCCCTTCGGCGTCGCGGACGCGACGGTGCGGCTGCGCTGGTCGGTGCCTCTCGCGGACGAGCAGCGGCTGCCGGCCGGGTGCGCCCGGGCGGAGGTGCGGGCGGTGCTGTGCCGGACGGGGGCACTGCCGGCGGCGGGCTGGGGGCGGACGGTCACCATGGCGGTACGGCTGAAGGGGGCGCCGTCGGAGGTGACGCTGGGCATCGAGACGGTGTGGGGCGGCGGCGCGGTGGACCGCAACCATCACAACGACCGGCAGAGGGTGCTCGTCCTGGACACCGGGGACACGTACGTGTTCTAGGACCGCTCCCGGTCAGGCCGGCTTTCCCGGCCGGGGTGTCCGGCGGCCGGTGGCGGGGCCGGCCGGCCCCGGTGGGGGAGTCCGGCCGGGCGGGCCCCGGTGGAGCCGTGAACGGCGTCCGCCCCGTGTCCCCCATGGGGCTACGGGGCGCCGGTCCGGGCGTATGCCGTGGGAGGGACCCCCACCGTCGCCGTGAAGTCCCGCACCAGGTGGGCCTGGTCCGCGTAGCCGAGGTCGGCGGCGAGGGCGGCCCAGTCGAGGGCGGGGGTGGACTCGGCGTGCTCCAGGGCCTCGTGGATGCGGTAGCGCAGGACGACCCACTTCGGGCCCACGCCCACGTACGCGGAGAAGAGGCGCTGTATCGCCCGTACCGTCATGCCCTGCTCGTCGGCGAGGTCGCCCACGCGGCGGATCGTACGGTCGGTGCGGATGCGGTCGACCAGGGCCATCGCCAGGTCGGCCCGCGGGTCCGGGGCCGGGCCGAGGCCGAGCAGGAACGCGTCGAGCGCGGCCACGCGGGCGTCCTCGTCGTCCGGGGTGAGGACGGCGTCGATGTCGCCCTGGGTGGCGGGGAGGACCTCGGCGAGGGGCGGGCGCCTGCCCGTCAGGGCCGACACCGGATGCCGTGGCGCGAAGGGGCGGAAGCCTCCCGGCCGGAACTGGACTCCGCAGACCCTGCCCCGGCCCTCCAGCTTCTTCGTGAAGAGCTCCAGGCCGATGCCCGAGACCTCCGCCGTGCCGGGCGGTTCCCCCTCGGCGCCCTGGGTCGCGTACCGCTGGAAGACCACGTTCACCGACGGGTGCGGGACGACGTGGGACGCGTACGGCTCGGGCAGGTCCCAGTCGATCAGCCAGTAGTGCTCCAGGTACGGCCGGAGCGCGGCGGCGGGCTCGCGGCGGCGGAAGCGGACGCGGGAGAAGAGCTCCGGGGCGTCGACGATGCCTCTGGTGTCGCGGCGAGGGGCGGCCATCCCTGGATCGTAGGGCGGGGCACTGACACCGGGCCTCGCCAGGGGAATGCGGAGGGGGGAAGCGGCTCGCGCGCCCGGGAGCGGCGGGCCGGGGAATAGTCGGGCGACGGGCCTCGTTGGCGGGTATAGTTGAATCGTAAACAACCTGCGGAGGATGAGGTAGCCATGCAGTTCGGGATCTTCACCGTCGGCGACGTCACGCCGGACCCCACCACGGGCCGGACCCCGTCCGAGCATGAGCGGATCAAGGCCATGGTCGCCATCGCGCAGAAGGCCGAGGAGGTCGGGCTCGACGTCTTCGCGACCGGCGAGCACCACAACCCGCCCTTCGTGCCGTCGTCGCCGACCACCATGCTCGGCTGGGTCGCCGCCCGCACCGAGAACCTCATCCTCTCCACCTCCACCACCCTCATCACCACCAACGACCCGGTGAAGATCGCCGAGGACTTCGCGATGCTGCAGCACCTCGCGGACGGCCGGGTCGACCTGATGATGGGGCGCGGCAACACCGGCCCGGTCTACCCCTGGTTCGGCAAGGACATCCGGCAGGGCATCAACCTCGCCGTCGAGAACTACGCCCTGCTGTACCGGCTGTGGCGGGAGGACGTGGTGACCTGGGAGGGCAAGTTCCGTACGCCGCTCCAGTCCTTCACGGCCACTCCGCGTCCGCTGGACGGCGTGCCGCCGTTCGTCTGGCACGGCTCGATCCGCTCGCCGGAGATCGCCGAGCAGGCCGCGTACTACGGGGACGGGTTCTTCCACAACAACATCTTCTGGCCGGCCGACCACACCAAGCAGATGGTCGAGCTGTACCGGTCGAGGTACGCGCACTACGGGCACGGCACGCCCGAGCAGGCGATCGTCGGACTCGGCGGGCAGGTGTTCATGCGGCGCAACTCGCAGGACGCGGTGCGGGAGTTCAGGCCGTACTTCGACAACGCGCCGGTGTACGGGCACGGCCCGTCGCTGGAGGACTTCACCGAGCAGACCCCGCTGACGGTCGGCTCACCCGAGCAGGTCATCGAGAAGACCCTGTCCTTCCGGGACTACGCGGGTGACTACCAGCGTCAGTTGTTCCTCGTGGACCACGCCGGGCTGCCGCTGAAGACCGTGCTGGAGCAGATCGACCTGCTGGGCGAGGAGGTCGTGCCCGTCCTGCGCGAGGAGTTCGCCAAGGGGCGCCCGGCCGGTGTGCCCGAGGCGCCGACGCACGCGGCGCGGGTCGCTGCCGCCGCGGCCGGTGCCGGTGCCGACAAGGAGGTGACCGCGTCATGAAGCTGGTCGTCGTCTCGGCGGGGCTGAGCGTTCCCTCGTCCACGCGGCTGCTGGGCGACCGGCTCGCGGCGGCCGTCGTGGGGCGCGTCCCCGCGGCGGCCCCCGCCGAGGGGCCGGTGGCGGTCGAGGTGGTGGAACTGCGAGACCTCGCGGTCGAGATCGCGCACAACCTGACCACCGGGTTCCCCGGGCCCGCGCTCGGTGCCGCGCTGGACGCGGTGGCGTCGGCGGACGGGCTCGTCGTCGTCACGCCGGTCTTCTCCGCCTCGTACAGCGGACTGTTCAAGTCGTTCTTCGACGTGCTGGACCGTGACGCGCTGGGCGGGAAGCCCGTGCTGATCGCCGCGACCGGGGGATCGGCACGGCATTCGCTGGTCCTGGAGCACGCGTTGCGGCCGCTCTTCGCGTACCTGCGGGCGGTGGTCGTGCCGACCGGGGTCTACGCGGCCTCGGAGGACTGGGGCGCGGAGGGCCTCGCCGAGCGGATCGAACGGGCCGCGGGGGAGCTGGCGGGGTTGATGAGCGGCCTGGCGGGCCGGCGGACCGTGCCGTCTGTTCCACCGGCGTTGTCTGTGCCGTCTGTGCCGTATGCGCCGTCTGTGGTGTCCGAGGTGGCCTCGTCGGCCGGGAGCCGCGAGCCGGCGGCGGGGCCCGCTCCGGGGGCCGGCCGGGTGCGGGCCGGGGCCTTCGAAGTGGTGCCGTTCGAGCAGCAGCTCGCCGCGCTGCGTCCCGAGTAGAGGGGGCGCCCGGCCGACCGGGTTACTGGGGTGGCCACCGGTCGGCCGGGCGGGTTCTCGGGGCGTCCCGGGTCGTACAGGGCGACCCGGGACGGCTTCGGGGCGGTCCGGTTGCGCTGTTCGTGCTGTGTCCGCGCGGGCGTGAGGGCTGGGCGCGCGGTCCCCGCGTCCCTGAGGGCGCGGGGCCCGCCCGGCCGCCGTCCGTCAAGGGCCTGCGGTGCTCGTGCCGTTGACCGGTGGGCGGCCGTTCGTCGGCTGTCGCAGTCTGCGGGCCTGGCGCCGGGCCCAGCCGATCGCGCGGGCGCGGGTGCGGGCCCAGGCGCGGCGGCCCCGGGTCGCCCTGAGCTCGGCGAACAGGGTCTCGTAGCGGTCCACGATCGGTTCGGCGTCGTAACGGTGGGAGCTCGCCAGCGCGGCCTCGCCCATCGCCCGCCGCAGCGGCTCGTCCGTGATCAGGTCGAGCATCGCCTCGGCCAGCGAGCGCGAGTCGCCCACCGGGACCAGCCGCCCGTCGGCGCCCTCGGTGATGATCTCGGCGGGGCCCAGCGGGCAGTCCGTGCTGATGACCGGCACCCCGCAGCGCATCGCCTCGACCAGCGTCATCCCGAACGACTCCGCGTCCGAGGCCGAGACCACCAGCGCCGACCTGGCGAACTCCGCCTCGATCGGCGTACGCGGCCCCATGAGGCGGACATGGTCCGCCAGCCCCAGGCCGTCCACGAGGTTCTGGAGGTGTTCACGCTGCGGGCCGCCGCCGTAGATCCGCAGCTGCCAGTCGGGCTCCTTCGAGGCGACCGCCGAGAAGGCCTCTATCAGCAGGTCGAAGCGTTTGCCGGGGACCAGCCGGCCCGCCGCGGCCACCACCTTCGCCGTCCCGTCGCGGGTGATGCCCTCGGGCGCCGGCACGATGTTCGGCACCGCGGCGACCCGCACCCCCGGCAGGGTCATCCGCTGCCGGTACACCTCCGCGTCGGCCTCCGTCGTCGTCACCACCGCGTCCAGCCGGCGGTAGTGCCGGGCCAGCACGCCCCGCAGCCGCTTGCTGTGCGAGTCGTGCCGCAGATGCTCCTGGGCGATCCGCAGGGCCCGCCGCGGCGCGAAGAGGGACACGTAGACGTTGATTCCGGGCCGCGTACCGACCACCACGTCGGCGTCGCAGCCCATGAGGTAGTCGCGGGCCCGCAGATCGGTGAGGCGGGTGTACTGCGCGGACCGCTTGTCGGCGGCGGGGAAGTCCGTGGCCGGCAGCGCGTAGTCGGGCTCCGTGAGGTCGCCGCTGCCGTCCCGTTCGTCCACCAGCGGCACCACCGTGATCCGCGGGTCGATGGTGAACCGCGGCTCGTCCCGGTGCCGCCGCATCGACACGATCTCCACGTCGTGCCGATCGGCGAGCGCCGCCGCCAGGTTGAGCGTCGTACGGACGGTCCCCCCGATGGCGTACGCGTTGTGCAGCAGGAAGACGACCTTCGTACGGCCCATGCGGCTCATTCGCTCTGCGGTCTCCCTGTGTTCCGTACGATCCGTGCGTCCCGTGCGCTTCATGCGGTGCGTGGCCCTCCCCGTCGCGGCGCTCGCCCCTGGCACCCGGGACACAGTGGCTGGGCGAGGTAAGCCACTGGTCCCCGCGGGGTGAGAGCCGGGTAAGAGGCCCGGCCGTACCCCGCTTCAGCAGGTAGTACGTAGACAACGCCTTGGCAGACTGGTTCCGTGCCCCACAATCTGCTGCTCGCCGAGGACGACCGCGCGATCCGCCATGCCCTGGAGCGGGCCCTGACCCTGGAGGGATACGAGGTCGTCGCGGTCGCCGACGGTGTCCAGGCGCTCGCGCAGGCCCATCGCAGCCCGCCCGACGTGCTCGTTCTCGATGTGATGATGCCCGGCATCGACGGCCTCCAGGTCTGTCGGGTCCTGCGCGCCGAGGGCAACCGCACTCCCATTCTGATGCTCACCGCGCTCGTCGAGACAGCGGACCGCATCGCCGGCCTGGACGCCGGGGCCGACGACTACGTGGTCAAACCCTTCGACGTCGAGGAGGTCTTCGCCCGGCTCCGGGCCCTGCTCCGGCGTACGGGCGCTCCCGACGACGTACCCAGCGAACCGCAGCGCATGCCCGACGGCCGGATCGCCGTCGCGGGTCTGCGCATCGACCCGCAGGCCCGCCGGGTCTGGCGCGGCCCGCGGGAGGTCGACCTGACCCGCACCGAGTTCGACCTGCTGGAGCTGCTCGTCCGCAACGCCGGCATCGTCCTCGACCACACCACCATCTACGACCGCATCTGGGGCTACGACTTCGGACCCGGCTCCAAGAACCTCGCCGTGTACGTGGGTTACCTGCGGCGCAAGCTCGACGAGCCGGGCGCGCCCGCACTGATCCACACCGTGCGGGGCGTGGGGTACGTGCTGAGGGAGGACTGAGTGCGGCCCCCGGGCGCGCGGCACGGCCGGTTCGGGCGGTGGGTGGCCCGGGCCCGGCTGTCCTCCCTGCGGACCACCTTCACGGTGTCGTTCGCCGCCGTGGCGGCCGTCGTCAC
Organism: Streptomyces aurantiacus; assembly: GCF_027107535.1. Taxonomy (NCBI): domain Bacteria; kingdom Bacillati; phylum Actinomycetota; class Actinomycetes; order Kitasatosporales; family Streptomycetaceae; genus Streptomyces; species Streptomyces sp. Qhu-G9. Next base: position 579,793 of record NZ_CP114283.1, read on the forward strand.
CGTCCTCGTCGGCTTCCTGTCGTACGACGCCGCCGCCCGGCTCGTGCGCGTCGACCAGCAGACGGTGTTCGAGGGTGTCGTGCAGGACCTGCTCGACGAGGTGCGCCAGACCTCCCTGTCGCCCGCGGACTTCGCCACCGCCGACGCGGACGGCGGCCCGCGCGACGAGATCGTCCGGCCGAGCGGCACGGCGGTGCAGGTACTGGGGCCGGACGGGTCCGTCGTCGACCGGGGGCATCCGGCGCTGCCCGTGGGCGCCGACGACCGGCCGCTCGCCGCCGCGCAGCCCGCCGGGCGGCTGGTGGAGCACCGGGACGTCGACGTCGGCGACGACGTCTACCGCGTCGCGACCGTCTCGCTCGGCGGCGGGCGGGGCGCCGTCCAGGTGGCGCAGGAGTTCAGCGGGACCGAGGACCTGCTGCGGGACCTCCAGCAGCGGACCGTGCTGCTGGTGGGCGCCGTCGTGATCGCAGCGGGTCTGTTCGGATGGTGGCTGGCCCGGCGCATCACCTCGCGCCTGGTGCGGCTCGCCGGGGCGGCCGAGGACGTGGCGCGCACCGGGCGGCTCGGCATCCAGGTGCCGGTCGCCGGGTACGACGAGGTGGCCCGGCTCGGCCGCTCCTTCGACCGCATGCTGGGCCGTCTCGCCCAGTCCGAGGACGATCAGCGGCGCCTGGTCCAGGACGCGGGCCACGAGCTGCGTACGCCCCTGACGTCCCTGCGCACGAACATCTCGATGCTCCGCCGCATCGACGAGCTGCCGCCCGCCGTCCGCGAGGAACTGGTCGCCGACCTCGCCCAGGAGTCCCGTGAACTCACCGACCTGGTCAACGAGTTGGTGGCGCTTGCGGCCGGTCAGTCCGAGACCGAGCCGCCGCGGCGGGTCGCCGTCGCCGAGATCGCGGACGACGTGGCGGTGGCGGCACGGCGTCGCACGGGGCGTGCCGTCACGGTCCGCGTGTCCGGCGACACGGTGGTCGAGGGGCGGCCCGCGGCGCTGCAGCGGGCCGTGTCCAACCTGGTCGAGAACGCGGCGAAGTTCGACCGGGACGGAAACGGGCCGATCGAGCTCGTGGTGACCCGCGCCGGGAACACCGTGCGGGTCGAGGTCCTGGACCGCGGGCCGGGCATCGCCGCGGAGGACCTCGACCGGATCTTCGACCGCTTCTACCGCGCGCCGGACGCGCGGAGCCTGCCCGGTTCCGGGCTCGGACTGTCGATCGTCCGGGAGGTGGCGGTCGTCCACGGCGGCGAGCCGTTCGCCGGGCGCCGGGAGGGCGGCGGCTCGGTGACCGGCTTCACGGTCGTCGCCGACGGCTGACGCACGGACGGCCGACGCACGGACGGCTGACGGCTGAGGCGCCTACGTCCGACGCGTGTGCAGGCGGTGCGGGCCCCGGCTCCCTGACCTGCGGGCCGGCCGGGGAAGAGGTGCCTGCCGGTCGGCCGGGGTGTCGCTGGATACACCCCCCGATACGGGTTCTGCGCCCAGTGTGCGCGTGCCGCCCGCTCCGTAGCGTCTTCGTCAGGGCACGGGAAGTGCCCGACGAGGGCGCCGAGGGTGCCCGACCGAGGGGGTACGGACAGTGCCCGACGGAGGGTGACGACGATGTTCCACCGAAACGGCCGACGTACGCAGCACCACGGCACGGGCCCCACCGGGACGGCTCTGCGCCTGGTCAAGGTCAGCAAGACCTACGGGAGCGACGACAGCGCCGTGACCGCGCTGGACGAGGTGACGCTCAGCCTGGCGAGCGGCACGTTCACCGCGGTGATGGGTCCCTCGGGCTCCGGCAAGTCCACGCTGCTGCAGTGCGCGGCCGGACTGGACCGGCCTGACAGCGGCATCGTGATGGTCGACGGCGCGGAGATGACCGGCGGCACCGAGGCCGAGCTGACGAAGTTCCGGCGCAACCGCATCGGCTTCGTCTTCCAGCAGTACAACCTGCTCGACACGCTCACCGTGGCGCAGAACACGGTCCTGCCGCTGAAGCTCGCCCGGCGCCGCGTGGACCGGGCGCGGGTACGGCAGACCCTCACCGCCGTCGGTCTCGGCGACCGCCTCGGCCACCGGCCCGACCAGCTCTCCGGCGGCCAGCGCCAGCGCGTCGCCATCGCCCGGGCCCTGGTGACCGAGCCCAGCGTGATCTTCGCCGACGAGCCGACCGGCGCCCTGGACACCCGCAGCGCGCGGGACGTCCTGCTGCTTCTCCAGGAGGCGGTGCGCGTCCACGGCCGCACGGTCGTCATGGTGACCCACGACCCGGTCGCCGCCTCGTACGCCGACTCGGTCCTGTTCCTCGCGGACGGGCGGCTCGCGGGCGAGATGCACCGGCCGACCGTGGACGCGGTGGCCGAGCGCCTCGCGCACCTCGGCGACGACGTGAGGGCGGGGGCGTGAGCGTGATGTTCACTCTGGCCATGCGTTCCGTCCGGCAGCGCCCGGGGCGCTTCGCCGCGACGCTGTTGTCCGCCTTCCTGGGCGCGACGGTCATCATGACGTTCAACTCGATGCACGACACGGCCGGCGCGCAGGGCGTCGACTCCGTCAGCGCGGAGACCCTGTCCACCGCGGCGGGCGTCGTCGGCGGCTACGGCACCCTCCTGGTGTTCTTCGCCATCGCCTCCACCCTGACGGTGAACGTCCGCCAGCGCTCCGCCGAGATGGAGCTGTTGCGCTGCTCCGGCGCCACCCCCGCGCAGATCAAGCGGATGGTCGTCGGGGAGTCGGTGGCCGTCTCCCTGGTGGGCGCGCTGCTCGCCATCGGTCCCGCGATGCTCGGCGGGCGGGCCCTGCTCGACCTCTTCCAGGACAGCGGACAGGTCGCCGGCTCCGTCGACCACACCTTCGGTCCCATCGCCCTGTACTCGGGCATGGTCGTCACGGTGCTCGCCGCGGCGGGGGCGGCGTTCCTCGCGGTGCGCCGGTCCACCCGTGGGGACCGGCCCCGGAACAGGGGGCGCAGGTTCGTCATCGGCGCGGCCCTGACCCTGGGAGGTCTGTCCGCCTGCTCCACCTTCGCCTTCTCCTCGACCGACGCCGCGCTGATGGCACCGGCGGCGTACGGTTCGATCCTCCTCGCGGTCGGCCTCGCGCTCCTTTCACCGCGGCTGCTGAGGGCTCTGCTCGGCCGGCTGCCCCTGTCGGGCCCGAGCGGCTATCTCGCCGTACGCACCATGCGGGTGCACGCCTCCCAGCTGTCCGGTGTCCTCATGCCCCTGATCCTCTTCACCGGCATGGCCACGGCGACGCTCTACATGCAGGCCGTCGAGAACGACGCCATCGACGCCGCCGGTGTCCCCAAGTCCGTCGACGCGAAGAACCTCGAAACCCTCAACCTCACGGTCGTCGGGATCATCGTGGTCTTCTCCTGCGTCATGCTGATCAACTCGCTGTACGCGGCGACGACCTACCGCCGCAAGGAGTTCGGCCGGCAGCGCCTCGCGGGGGCGACCCCGGGCCAGGTCCTCGGCATGGTCGGCATCGAGTCCCTCGTCCTCACGGTGACGGGCGTCCTCCTCGGTACGGTTGCGGCCCTCGCCGGGATCATCCCGTTCACGGTGGTCCGCACGGACTCGGTCCTGCCGGACCGGGGGCTCGGGATCTGGCTCGGCATCGTGGCGGTGGCCGCGGCGGCGACCCTGGTGACGAGCCTCGTCACGGCACGGCGGGCGCTGCGGGAGCCTGCGGTGGGGGCCGTGTCGCTGGCCGCGTGAATGGTGTGGGCGTGGGCAACCGCTTCGGGCGGCTGCCCACGTCCGCGGTGTCGGGGGCCTGAGGGGGATCCGTCGGGGCGGGTGCGTTGTGGCTGGTCGCGCAGTTCCCCGCGCCCCTGAAGGGGCGCGTCAGGACGGGTTTTTGTGGGCTCCCGCGCTCCAGCGGCCCAGGACCGGTTCGCCCGCTGTGCGGGCCGCGAGGCACAGGGTCTGGCCGTGGCGGGTGAAGAGCTCGTCGCGGGAGCCGAAGTGGCCGAGGTCGCTCAGGACGCGGGCCGACAGGTCGCAGGCCGTGCCCGACGCGGTGCAGTTCGACGCCCCGCCCCAGTCGACCGTCGTACGGGCCACGGCGTCGAAGAGCGTCTCGCCGCCCTGGTTGGTGAACCCGGCGCCGCGGTCGCCCGTCCCGTCGCCCGGCTCCGTGAGCGGGCCCTCGGGGGGCATCGACCCGCCACCGGCGCCGCCGTCGGCCGTGCCGAACAGTTCGCCGATCGGTATCCACGCCTTTGCCGGCCGGAACTCGGGCCAGGCCAGCAGCACCTGCTCCGGCACCAGCGGCTTCAGCCGGGGAAACCGCGGGTACCAGAAGACCCCGTCGACCAGCAGCCCCCGTACCCGCGTGGGTACGCCCATCGCGCGGGCGGCCGCTTCCAGCACCGCCATCCGCTGACTGCACGACCCGCGCCCGAGCCGCAGCGTCCGCGAGACCCGGCGCCGGTCCTCGACGGAGTACACGGGCCGTATCTCCCGCGCGACGATCCCGTGCGCCACGCGCAGCGCGTCGAGCGGCCCCGCGGGCCCGGCGGCCCGCACGCGTTCCACCAGGGCGGTGACGCCGGGGCCGGTCCAGTCCAGGATCGCGGTGGGCCGTGTCGAGCCCGGGACGTCCGCCGTCGCCGGAGGCCGCGCACCCGCCCCCTCCGCGCGCTCCGCCCGCCGGTACGGCATCAGCAATCGGCTGGTCACGGCCACCGCCCCCGCTTCTCTCCAGGAATTCCCGTCATCATCACACGCGTCCGCGCACCCGTTCGGGGCGGTGCGGGGGCAGCCCGGCGGGACGGATTCCGGCCGCGCCGGGAGGAGGGCCGACCTCCGGGTACGAAAAGGCGTACGTATCTTGGGCGTTGGAACTTGAACGCTGAACCTTGGACCTTAGGTTTGTGCGTGTTCGTACACGCCTTGGATGAGAAGACGGTGCCCATGACCGATCACGAGAGCCCGACGGGACAGCCGGCCCGGCAGAGGATCGACACCTCCGTGCCGCACTCGGCCCGGATCTGGAACTACTGGCTGGGCGGCAAGGACAACTACCCCGTGGACGAGGAGGCCGGCGACGCCTACACAGCCGTCTTCCCCGGCATCGTGACCATCGCCCGCAGCAGCCGTGCCTTCCTCGGCCGCAGCATCCGTTACCTGGTGGAGGAGGCGGGCATCCGGCAGTTCCTGGACGTGGGCACCGGCCTGCCGACCGTGGACAACACGCACGAGGTCGCCCAGCGGCTCGCACCGGAGTCCAAGGTCGTCTACGTCGACAACGATCCGCTGGTCCTCGCCCACGCCCGGGTCCTGCTCACCTCCTCGCCGGAGGGGGCCACCGACTACGTGGACGCCAGCCTCTACACGCCGGACAGCATCCTGGAGGCGGCCGCCCGGACCCTGGACCTCACCCGCCCGACCGCCCTGATCCTGAGCGGCATCCTCGGTCACGTCGCGGACTACGACCGGGCCCGCGCCCTGGTCCGCGACCTGCTGGACGGCCTTCCGTCCGGCAGCTACCTCTGCGTCAACGACGGCTCCCGCGGCACCGACCCGACCTACGAGGCGGCCCAGGACGGCTACAACGAGACCGGCGCGGTCCCGTACTTCCTGCGTCCCGTCCCCCAGATCGAGGCGTTCTTCGAGGGGCTGGAGATGGTGGAGCCGGGCGTCGTGTCCGTTCCGCTGTGGCGCCCGGAGAAGAACGGCTCCGGTGAGCCGACGCCGATCGGCCAGCACGGGGGCCTGGGCCGCAAGCCCTGACACGAGCGGCCGCGTACACCTCCGGTGGCCGCCTCCCGCGGGAGCGGGCGGGCGGCCACCGGAGGCGTACGCGATGCGCGAGGGGCGTCACGACCTGGCGCCGGAGCGCCGCGGCTTCGCCCCGGGACCTACGACTTCGCGCCCGAGACCTCCACGGGCCCGGAGCGCCCGCCGCCGGTGTCCCCTCCACCGGTGTCCCCGGCTGTGGCCACCGCCTGCGCGGCGGGCCGCCGGCTCGGCAGGAACGCGGCAAGGGCGAGGGCGAGGAGCGCCGCTCCGGCACCGATGGCCATGACCACCTTGAAGCCGTTCTCGGAGGGCAGCGCGGTGGTGCCGAAGTCCGTGGTCATCTGCGCCAGGACGACACCGGCGACGGCGCTGGCGAAGGACGTACCGATGGACCGCATCAGGGTGTTGAGGCTGTTGGCGGCTGCCGTCTCGGAGGCGGGCACGGCGCCCATGATCAGCGCGGGCATCGCCCCGTAGGCGAAGCCGACACCGCCGCCGATGACGCAGGAGACCAGGACGAGGTGCCAGACCTCGGACATCAGCACGATGTTCAGGCCGTAGCCGGCGGCGACGATGACGGCACCCGTCATCAGGGTGATCTTCGGGCCCCGGGACTTGGTGATGGCGGCGGAGAGCGGCGCCATGGCCATCATCACCAGACCCTGCGGAGCGAGCACCAGGCCCACGGTCATCATGGACTTGCCGAGGCCGTAACCGGTCTGCTCGGGCAGCTGCAGCAACTGCGGCAGGACCAGCGACATCGCGAACATCGAGAAGCCGAACGCGATCGAGGCGAGGTTGGTGAACAGCACCTGACGGCGGGCGGTGGTGCGCAGGTCCACCAGCGGCTGACGGGTACGCAGCTCGTAGAAGCCCCACGCCACCAGGACGAGCACCGCGACGGCGAACAGGCCGAGGACGGACCCGCTGGTCCAGCCCCAGTCGCCGCCCTTGGAGACGGCCAGCAGCAGGGACACGAGCCCCGTGGCCATGCCGAGGGCGCCGATGAGGTCGAAGCGGCCGCCGGTGCGCACCTTCGACTCGGGCACGAGCGTCAGGACGAGGGCGAGGGCCACGGCACCGAGGGCGGCCGAGGTCCAGAACAGCACGTGCCAGTCGAAGTTGTCGGCGAGGAACGCCGCGGAGGGCAGGCCGAGGGCGCCGCCGACGCCCAGTGAGGCACTCATCAGCGCGGTCGACCCGGCGAGCCGCTCGGCCGGCAGCACGTCGCGCATGATGCTGATGCCGAGGGGGATGACACCGGCGGCCAGGCCCTGGAGGGCCCGTCCGGCGATCATCGGGACGACGGAGTCGCTCAGCGCGGCCACGACCGAGCCAAAGATCAGCGAGGCGATGCTGATCAGCAGCATGCGGCGCTTGCCGTACATGTCGCCGAGGCGGCCGACCACGGGAGTGGCGACGGCGGCGGCGAGCAGGGTGGCCGTGATCGTCCAGGCGGTGTTCGACGCCGAGGCGTCGAGGAGCCGGGGCAGCTCGGGGACGATCGGGATGACGAGCGTCTGCATCAGCGAGACGACGATTCCGGCGAAGGCCAGGACCGCCACGACGGCGTTCGGCCTGGGCGGGGCGGAACCCCCGGCCGCGGCGGATCGGTGAAGGGCGTCGGACATCGGAGTGCCTCCGTCGGAAGGAACAGGAGAGATTTGCTTGACTCACTCAACGATAAAGTGAATTGATTGACTTACGCAAGTGGATGGAGGTCCGGAGCGGCAAAGCTCGAGCAAAGGGGAGGGAGGGTGGCCGGCCGGGCGCCCTGTGGGTCACCGCACGGCCGTCGTGCCAGGGCGCGCGGCGAACGACGAAGGGCGGGACCCGAAGGTCCCGCCCGAATCATCCTCGAGGCAACTCGCCTACGGCCACACCAGGCAGTACGGCTGATGCCCCGCCTCGTGCAGCCGGTGGCTGAAGTCCTGCCACTCGTGCAGCAGTTGGTAGACGTTGAACGCGTCGCGGGGGCCGCCGCGGTCCGGGACCGTCGACCAGATGAAGGCGGCCGCACCCACGGCCTCCTCGCCGATGCCGCGGAGCGGGTCGACGACGGTCATGGGGAGCTTGACCACGGCGTAGTCGGGATGGAGGACGACGAGTTCGAGCGGGGGCACCTTGTGCAGGGGTATGCCCTCTATGCCGGTGAGAACCATCGCGGCCATCGTCTCGGGCTTGATCTTCGTGAACATGCCGTTCATGCCGAGCTCGTCGCCGCCGAGTTCCTCCGGGCGCATGGAGATCGGGACGCGGGCGGCGGTCGCGCCGTCCGGGGCCCCGAAGTATTTGTACGTCACCCCCACCCGGCCACCATTCCCGCTTCCTGGCCTGAGCTGGTCTGCCCCGCGGTCCGTGTAGTCCATACCGTCCATACGCGCGGACGGGTCGATCCGCTCAGGTTCGCCCTGCGATCCCTGTGTCTGCCGTGCCTCGGCAGCCTCCGCCTCGCGCCGGTGCTTCCCCCGCCGGGCACGCCGAGGACCGAGGTCATCGGTCCCCTCGCCCAGTCCACCACCGCGATGCATATCTCCACCCGACTGCTTTTCCAGGGCGCGCGACCCCCGCCACGCAACCCGATCATCGTGACAGTGACCTCCCCCGCGGCCGCACGCCGAAACGTACGTTGAAACACCTGTCCGCAGGATCTTCGCAGCCTCTGACACCATGGTCCGTGTGAGCTATCCGTACGAAGCCCCAGTTTCGCAGACTCTTTTCGACCGTGCGGCGGCCGTGACGCCCGGCGGCGTGAACTCTCCCGTCCGCGCGTTCCGCGCCGTGGGCGGTACGCCCCGGTTCATGGTGTCCGGTAACGGTCCATACCTGACGGATGCCGACGGGAGGGAGTATGTGGACCTCGTTTGTTCGTGGGGGCCGATGATCCTCGGCCATTCCCGTCCCGAGGTCATCGCGGCGGTCCAGGCGGCCGTCTCCCGAGGCACCTCCTTCGGTACGCCGGGTGAGGGCGAGGTCGCGCTCGCCGAGGAGATCGTCGCCCGCGTCGAGCCGGTCGAGCAGGTCCGGCTCGTGTCCAGCGGCACCGAGGCGACCATGTCCGCCATCCGTCTCGCGCGCGGTTTCACCGGGCGCGCCAAGGTCGTGAAGTTCGCCGGCTGCTACCACGGGCACGTAGACGCGCTGCTGGCCGCGGCGGGCAGCGGCCTCGCCACGTTCGCGCTGCCCGACACCCCCGGCGTCACGGGCGCCCAGGCCGGGGACACCATCGTCCTTCCGTACAACGACCTCGACGCCGTACGCGCGGCCTTCCGCGCGCATCCCGGCGAGATCGCCTGTGTGATCACCGAGGCCTCGCCCGGCAACATGGGCGTCGTGCCGCCCGGGCCCGGCTTCAACCAGGGACTCAAGGACGCCTGCGCGGCGGACGGGGCCCTCTACATCTCCGACGAGGTCATGACCGGCTTCCGGACCAGCAGGGCCGGCTGGTACGGGGTGGACGGGGTCGCGCCCGACCTCATGACCTTCGGCAAGGTCATGGGCGGCGGCTTCCCGGCCGCGGCCTTCGGTGGGCGCGGGGACGTGATGGCGCACCTCGCGCCCGTGGGCCCCGTCTACCAGGCGGGCACGCTGTCCGGGAACCCGGTCGCGACCGCCGCGGGCCTCGCCCAGCTGCGGCTGCTCGACGACGCCGCGTACGCCAAGGTCGACGCGGTGTCGGAGCAGATCCGTACGCTCGTCACGGACGCCCTCACCAAGGAAGGTGTGGTGCACAGACTGCAGAACGCGTCCAACATGTTCTCCGTCTTCTTCACCGGGGGAGACGTACGCAATTACGAGGACGCGAAGACGCAGGAGTCGTACCGCTTCAACGCCTTCTTCCACTCGATGCTGGCGCAGGGTGTGTACCTGCCGCCGTCCTCGTTCGAGTCCTGGTTCGTGTCGACGGCGCACGACGACCGGGCGGTACAGCGGATCGCCGACGCCCTTCCGGCGGCGGCACGGGCAGCAGCGGAGGCCACGGCAGCATGAGTGACATCACCGTCGTACACGTGATGCGGCACGGGGAGGTCGCCAATCCGGGCGGCCTGCTCTACGGGCGGCTGCCCGGCTACCACCTGTCCGAGCTGGGGCGGCGGATGGCCGAGCGGGTCGCCGAGCACCTCGCCCCCCGGGACATCACGCACGTCGTCTCCTCCCCGCTGGAGCGGGCCCGTGAGACGGCCACGCCGGTCGCCGAGGCGCACGGTCTCGACCTCGCGACCGACGCCCGGCTGATCGAGGCGGAGAACGTCTTCCAGGGCAAGGCCTTCGGGGTCGGGGACGGCGCGCTGCGGCGGCCCGAGAACTGGAAGCACCTCGTCAACCCGTTCCGGCCGTCCTGGGGCGAGCCGTACCTGGAGCAGGTCGTACGGATGATGGGGGCGCTGGACGCGGCGAAGGACGCGGCGCGGGGGCACGAGGCCGTGTGTGTCAGCCACCAGCTGCCCATCTGGATCGTGCGGTCCTTCGTGGAGCGGCGGCGGCTGTGGCACGACCCACGCAAGCGGCAGTGCACGCTCGCGTCGCTGACGACCTTCACCTACCAGGGCGACAACATCGTGTCCGTCGGGTACACCGAGCCCGCGCGGGATCTGGTGCCGGCGCATCTCCTCGCCGGTGCCAAGCCGGTGAAGGGTGGGTCCAAGGCCTTCGGAGCGTAGGCGCTCCGGCGGCCTCGGGCCCGGGGCCGCCCCGGGCCGGCCCGTCGCCGGCCCTGGACGGCCGGGTCCGTCTGCTTTCGTCGTGCGGGTGCGTGGGGGCTGGGCGCGCAGTTCCCCGCGCCCGTGTAGGGCGCGCCCCTTCCGGGGCGGCCTACAGGGACGGGTATTCGGGTCCTGTAGTTCCGTTGCGTCCGTTACAGGTTCATCTTCGGATAGTCACCGAAATATGTGTGTGTGGCATGGAACCCGCCAGTTCGTCGTCCCCTCTAACCCGGTGTCCATCTGGTTTGGGCACAGGGCACGACGAATGGGGACGGAATGCGGGACATCAGTCGAAGGGGAATGCTGGGACTCGGAGCAGGCGCGGCGGCGGCCGCGGGGCTCGTCGGCTGCGGCAGCGCACTGGGAGACGGCTCCAGGGACGTCGGAGGTTCCGGAAACGCCGGTGGCGGCGGCAACAAGGGTGGCGGACGCCCCGCCCGCCTCCTCGGTGACGGTTCCACCTCCTACACCGGGAAGCAGCCCAGGCAGCCCGGCAGGCCCGTGCCGCTCGAACCGGGCGAGACCCCGCCGCAGTTCGTCGTCTTTTCCTGGGACGGCGCGGGAGATGTCGGCAACGGCCTCTTCGAGCGATTCCTGAAACTCTCCGAAGAACACGACGCGCGCATGACGTTCTTCCTCTCCGGTCTCTATCTCCTGCCCGAGTCGAAAAAGCGCAAGTACCTCCCGCCGAACAACGCGCCGGGCGCTTCCGACATCGGATATCTGACGGACGCGCACATCAGGTCGACGCTGAAGAACCTGCGTCGGGCCTGGCTCGACGGACACGAGATAGGCACCCACTTCAACGGCCACTTCTGCGGCGGCACCGGCACGGTCGAGAACTGGACCCCGGCCCAGTGGAAGAGCGAGATCACCCAGGCGAAGGCCTTCGTCAAGGAGTGGCGTACGAACACGGGCTGGACCGAGGCCGAGGTGCCCGCGCTGCCCTTCGACTACGAGAAGGAACTCATCGGGGGCCGCACCCCGTGTCTGAAGGGCCAGAGCAACCTGCTGCCCACCGCCCGCGAGCTCGGCTGGCGCTACGACGCCTCCTCGCCCGGCGGCCTCCAGATCTGGCCCGCGAAGAAGAGCGGTGTCTGGGACCTGCCGCTCCAGGCCGTCCCGTTCCCCGGCCACTCCTTCGAGGTCCTCTCCATGGACTACAACATCCTCGCGAACCAGTCGGTCAACTCGACCCAGGCTCCGCCCGCCAACTACCCGGCCTGGCGCAAGCAGGCGACCAACGCGTACATAGCGGGCTTCAAGCGGGCATACGAGACGAACCGCGCCCCCTTCTTCGTCGGTAACCACTTCGAGGAATGGAACGGCGGCATCTACATGGACGCCGTCGAGGGAGCGCTGAAGCACATCGCGGGCAAGAAGGACGTACGCATGGTGTCGTTCCGCCAGTTCGTGGACTGGCTCGACGTGCAGGACGCGGCCGTCCTGGAGAAGCTGCGGACCCTGGGAGTGGGCCAGGAGCCGGCCGGTGGCTGGAACACGTTCCTCGGTGCCACCGCCACGAACTCCTCGGACGAGTCGGCGAAGGGCTCGGGTCAGGCCGCCTGACGGCCTCCGCGTTCAGCCCCCGAAATGCTGTCCGACGTGCGGTTATCCGCCCGTGAGGGGGGTGCGCAAGATCCCCGGAACGGACATGCGAAACTTTTCACATGAGTGCCGCCCACCGCGCCCCCCAGCGCACGAACCGGACCTTCCAGCGCACCAACCGGACCCGTGGCCGTGCCGCTTCGCTGGCCGGCGGGGTCGTCGCCGCGGCGCTGCTCCTGTCCGCCTGCGGCTCCGGGGGCAAGGCCGGCGGGTCGGGCGACACCGGCTTCGTCACCGGCTCCGACGGCATCGCCACGGTCGAGAAGGGCAGCCGCACCCCGGCCCCCGACCTGTCCGGCAAGACCCTCGAGGGCAAGCAGCTCGACGTCGCCGACTACAAGGGCAAGATCGTCGTCCTGAACGTCTGGGGCTCCTGGTGCGGCCCGTGCCGCCTGGAGGCGAAGAACTTCGTCAAGGTCTCCGAAGACCTCAAGGACCAGGGCGTGCAGTTCGTCGGCATCAACACCCGCGACACCAGCACCAGCCCGGCGATCGCCTTCGAGAAGGAACAGGGCGTCACCTACCCGAGTCTGTACGACCCCACGGGCAAGCTGATGCTCCGCTTCAAGAAGGGCACGCTCAACCCGCAGACGATCCCCTCCACGCTCGTCCTCGACCGGGACGGCAAGGTCGCCTCCCGCTCGCTGTCGGCACTCAGTGAGGCGAATCTGCGCAAGATGCTCAAGCCGATCCTCGCGGAGAAGTGACGGCTCGTGTCTCTTCTCGTAGCCGCGGGCACCGACCCCAACCAGACCGTCCTCAACGGGGCGCTGGTACTCGCCGTCCCGATCGCCCTGCTCGGCGGGCTCATCTCCTTCTTCTCGCCGTGCGTGCTGCCGCTCGTGCCCGGCTACCTGTCCTACGTCACCGGGGTCAGCGGCACCGACCTGGCCGACGCCCGGCGTGGGCGGATGGTCGCCGGGGCCTCACTGTTCGTGCTCGGCTTCACCGCCGTGTTCGTCTCCGGCGGGGCGCTCTTCGGCTACTTCGGGTCGACCCTTCAGGAGCACAAGGACACCTTGTCCATGGTGCTCGGCGTCCTCATGGTCCTCATGGGCGTGTTCTTCCTCGGGCTGATGCCCTGGCTGACCCAGCGCGAGTTCCGCTTCCACAAGCGGCCGGTGGCCGGACTGGTCGGCGCCCCTCTGCTGGGTGCCCTGTTCGGAATCGGCTGGACGCCCTGCATCGGGCCGACGCTCGCCTCCGTGCTGGCCCTCTCCTCCGACCAGGCGAGCGCCGGACGCGGGGCCATACTGACGGTCGCGTACTGCGTCGGTCTGGGCGTGCCCTTCGTCGTCGCCGCGGTCGCCTTCCGCAAGGCGCTCGGCGCCTTCGGCTGGGTCAAGCGCCACTACGTGTGGGTGATGCGTGTCGGCGGCGGCATGATGATCGCGACCGGTCTGCTCCTGCTGACCGGCGCGTGGGACAGCATCGTGCAGGAGATGCAGGGCTGGTCCGACGGCTTCACGGTAGGGGTCTGAATCGATGGGCACGACACGGGACCGGGACACCGACGTGCGGACCGGTGCGCAGAACGACACCGCCCCGGCGGGGGACACGGGCGATCTCGGCGAGGCCGGCGCGCAGTTGTCCACCGCGCCCCGGGAGACGGCGATGCCCGGCTCCTTCGGCGGTTCCCGCACCCCCGGCGCCCTGGGATGGCTCGCCTGGACCGGCCGCGAGGTCTTCGGCTGGACCCGCTGGATCTGGCGGCAGCTGACCTCGATGCGGGTCGCGTTGCTCCTGCTCTTCCTGCTGTCCCTCGGCGCGATCCCCGGCTCGCTGATCCCGCAGTCCGGGACCGACGACACGAAGGTCGCCGAGTTCCGTGCACAGCACACCACGCTCGGCCCGCTCTACGAGCAGCTCGGGCTCTTCCACGTCTACAGCTCGGTGTGGTTCTCCGCGATCTACATCCTGCTCTTCGTCTCGCTCATCGGCTGCATCGTGCCCCGCACCTGGCAGTTCGTCGGCCAGCTGCGCGGCCGCCCGCCGGGTGCGCCGCGCCTGCTGACCCGGCTGCCCGCGTACACGACGTGGCGGACCGGGGCCGAGCCGGAGGCGGTCCGCGCGGAGGCGCTCAAGCTCCTGAAGCAGCGCCGCTTCCGTGCGCACCTCGCCGGGGACGCCGTCGCCGCCGAGAAGGGCTATCTCCGTGAGGTCGGCAACCTCGCCTTCCACATCGCGCTGATCGTGATGCTGGTCGCCTTCGCCTGGGGCCAGCTCTTCAAGTCCGAGGGCAACAAACTGGTCGTCGAGGGTGACGGTTTCGCCAACACCCTCACGCAGTACGACGACTTCAAGTCCGGGAACCTCTTCGACACGGACGATCTGGAGCCGTTCAGCTTCGTGCTGGACGACTTCAAGGGCACGTACGAGAACACGGGCCCCAACAAGGGCACTCCCCGTACGTACCAGGCGACCGTCGACTACAGCGTGGGCGCGGACGGCAAGGCGAAGAGGAAGACCGTCAAGGTCAACGAGCCGCTGGAGATCGACGGCTCGAAGGTCTACCTCACCGCTCACGGCTACGCGCCCGTCATCACCGTCCGGGACGGCAAGGGCGAGGTCGTCTACCGCCAGGCCGTGCCACTGCTGCCGCTCGACTCCAACGTCACCTCGACCGGCGCGATCAAGGTCATGGACGGTTACCGGAACGCCGAGGGGAAGCGGGAGCAGCTCGGCTTCCAGGCCTTCTTCCTGCCGGCGTACGGCGGGGACGGCACCGCGGTGGTCTCGCAGTTCCCGGCGCTGCTGAACCCGGTGCTGAACCTGGCCGCGTACCACGGCGACCTCGGTGTCGACGCGGGTCTCCCGCAGAGTGTGTACCAGCTGGAGAAGAAGAACATGAAGGAGTTCAAGGACTCCAAGGGCAAGCAGCTCAGGGAGAACCTGAAGCCCGGCGAGACCATGCAGCTCCCGAACGGCGCCGGCTCGATCACCTTCGAGAAGGGGATCAAGGAGTGGGCGAACTTCCAGGTCACCCGTCAGCCCGGCTCCGGCTGGGCCCTCGTCGGATCGTTCACCGCCATCTTCGGTCTCGCGGCCTCCCTCTTCATCCAGCGCCGCCGCGTCTGGGTGCGGGCCACCGCCGGCCCCGACGGTGTCACGGTCGTCGAGATGGCGGGCCTCGGCCGCAGCGAGTCCGCCAAGGTCCCGGAGGAACTGGGCACCCTGGCCGGCCACCTGTACGACCTGGCGCCGGGCGCCCCCGACAGCCCGGAGCAGGACCCGGACCCGGGCCCCGGGCCCGAGAACGCGACTTCCACCCCCGAACCCCCCGCCGTACCTGCCGAAGGGGCTGAGACCAAGTGACTCTCGCCGCCGCAACCGACCTCGCCGCCGCGACCAACGAAAACCTCGCGAACCTCAGCAACACGCTGATCTACTCCGCGATGGCCGTCTACACGCTGGCCTTCTTCGCGTACATCGCCGAATGGATCTTCGGCAGTCGCAGCACGGTCGGCCGCACGGCCGCCGCGCTCACCGCCGGGGACGCCAAGAAGGCGGGGGCTCCAGCGGTCACCGTGCAGAACGCGGGCGGCACCGCCGTACTGGAACGGCCCAAGGTCGTCACGCGGGCCGCGGCCGGCGCGCGGGACGTGCCGGACGGGCCGGGCGCGCACGGCGGTGACGAGCAGGGGGACCTCTACGGCCGCATCGCCGTGTCCCTCACCGTGCTCGCCTTCCTCATCGAGTTCAGCGGCGTGCTCGCACGCGCCCTGTCGGTGGAGCGGGCGCCGTGGGGCAACATGTACGAGTTCAACATCACCTTCTCCACCGTCGCCGTGGGCGTCTACCTCACGCTCCTCGCGCTGAGGAAGAACATCCGCTGGCTCGGACTCCCCCTGGTCACCTCGGTCCTCCTCGACCTCGGTGTCGCGGTCACCGTGCTCTACACCGCCAGCGACCAGTTGGTCCCCGCCCTGCACTCGTACTGGCTCTACATCCACGTCTCCACGGCGATCCTCTGCGGAGCGGTCTTCTACGTGGGCGCGGTCGCCACGATCCTGTACCTCTTCAAGGACTCGTACGAGAACAAGCTGACGACCGGCGGCAAGCCGGGCCGCTTCGCGACCTCCGTCATGGAGCGGCTGCCCGCCTCGGCCTCGCTCGACAAGTTCTCCTACCGCGTGAACGCCGCGGTCTTCCCGCTGTGGACGTTCACGATCATCGCGGGCGCCATCTGGGCGGGCGACGCGTGGGGCCGCTACTGGGGCTGGGACCCCAAGGAGACCTGGGCGTTCATCACGTGGGTCGCGTACGCCTGCTACCTGCACGCGCGTGCCACGGCCGGCTGGAAGGGCCGCAAGGCCGCGTACATCGCGCTCATCGCCTTCGCCTGCTGGCTGTTCAACTACTACGGCGTGAACATCTTCGTCTCCGGCAAGCACTCCTACGCCGGGGTCTGATCCCTCGGCCCGTCTTCGCCGCGGGCCTGCCGCCGCCCCTACCCGGGCGGCGGCAGCGGTACGAGGAGTGCCCGGGACGAGACGGTGGTGCCGGGCTGCCAGCCGCTGCGCTGGGCCACCTCCGGGAGCGAGCGCCGGACGGCGTGGTGGAGGGACGGGTGCCCGTCGCCGCGCAGGCCCGCGAAGAACGCCACCCGGTCGGCGATGCCGTCGGCCCGGTCCCGCAGTACCGAACCGATCAGGCCGGGGCCCGGAGCGGTCTGCGCGTTGTCGAGGAGCACCAGCGGACGCCCGAGCCGATGGGTGCGCTGCAGGGCACCGGGCAGACCGCCGGTGTACGCGTCGTCGAGGTCGGCCAGCAGGGCCCGTACGAGATGGCGCTCGGCATGGGTGCGGGGGCCGCGGCCCAGCCTGAAGTGCCCGGAGAGCAGCATGAGTCCGAGCTTCGGGTTGCCGCCCGCGTGCGGGTAGTCCCGGTACCAGGCGGCCGCCTTCCGCAGGCGTCGGTGGGTGGACGTGACGCCCTCCGTGAAGGCTTCCAGGGTCGCCTCGATGACCGGCTCGACGACCGGCCCCGTACCGGAGAGCGCGGCGGCCAGTCTGGTCGACACCCGGCCGACCCGGCGCCCCACGAATCCGGCGCCCCAGGACCCGGCGGCGCGTGACCCGGTGTCGTTCAGCAGCAGGAGCCGTTCGGCCTCCTGCCGGATACGCGGCAGGTCCCGGTCGTTCCAGCCGCCCGCCACCACCGCCAGCAGCCCCGCCGCGAGCCGCGGGAACGGGATCCGTCCGGCGCCGGTCACCGGCTCGGCCAGCTGCTCGGCGATCGTCAGCACGGCCTGGGACACCGGCGACCACGCCTCGCGGGGCCGCCGCGGCGACGGAACCGCGCCCTGCTCGTCCCCGCACGCGAACAGCTCGTCCTCGCAGTCGATCAGCGCGACCGGCGTATGCCCTTCGTAGGCGTCCCTGAGCTGCTCCAGCACCGCGCTCTTGCCGAGCCCCCGCGCGCCCGCGAACACGACGAACGGCAGCTCCTCCGTGTGCTCCAACGGGCTCGGCCGTTGCTGGAAGGGGCGTAGCCCGACCAGCCGTGGAGCGAGGCCGGGCGGATCCGTGTCGAACAACGCCCCCCGGCCGTGCAGCCCTTCGCGCACCGCATCTCCCCCTGGGGCCCGTGGGTCCTGTACTCGTGCTGCTGTGAGGTCTATCAACAGCCGTGGTGCCCAGGGGGCGTTGCTTCGGAGTGGATCGCGTGATGTCCGCGGGCTTCCGGAAATGTCGGTGCCGTCGGCGGAGTTCGACCACGGAACGGCCGGTCCGCGAGGGCGTCCGCCGCGCTCCGCCCACGCGGCCCCGTGCCGTTCAGCCCACGGTGATCGAGTCCAGCTTCTCCCGCAGGTACACGTGGGAGTCGACCGGTTCGTACGCCACGCGGCCGACCGGCGCCGGGACCGACTCGACCCGTGTCCCCGGGGTGCACTCGCCGAAGTAGACGAGGGACATCAGCTCCTCGGTGGGGGCGTCGGACGGCGGGGGCAGCACGCGGTGGCGGCCCGAACGCCAGCGGTCGCCGGTCCAGCGGGCCATCAGGTCACCGATGTTGATGGTGAAGGCATCCGGGTCGAAGGGCGCGTCCTCCCAGCCGCCCTCGTCGGTGTAGACCTGCAGACCGCCCCTGCCCGCCTGCCGGTCGAGGATGGTGACCGTGCCGAAGTCGGTGTGGGGGCCGATGCGGAACTGGCCCTCCTGGGGCTCGCCGACGACCTCCGTGCCCGGGTACCAGTTGATGTTGAAGCCGTACGTCGGGTGGTCCATGTGCCGGGTGAAGAAGTCGGGCTCCAGGCCCAGCGCCTCGCCGAGCAGGGCGAGGAGGTGGTTCTCCAGCTCGCCCATCCGCGCCAGGTACTCCTCGCACAGGGCCCGCAGTTCGGGGGTCTCGGCGGGCCAGACGTTCGGCGCGTACCACTCCGCGTTGGTCGCCGGGTCGTCGAAGGGCTCGTGCGTCGCGAAGGTCAGGGACTCCTTGAGGTCGGGCGGGGTGGGCGTGCCCTCCGCGTAGCCGTTGGCCTCGGCGCCCGGACCGAGCCAGCCGCGCCCGCCGACCTTCGCCGCGTACGGCTCCTTGGCCCCGGCGGGGAGCGTGAAGAAGACGCGGGCCGCCTCGCGGACCCGGGCCCGCAGGTCCGGGTCGACGCCGTGCCCGGTCACCAGCAGGAAGCCGGCACTCCGCAGGGCCCCGTCGACCGTGCGGGCGATCCGGGCGCGGGCCCCGGGGTCGCCGGAGAGCCACGGCCCGAGGTCGACGGTCGGGACACGGGGTCCGGCGGACGGGAGGCGTGGTCCGGTGGCGTCCGGCGTGCGGGAACCGGCGGCCGGGGTGCGGGGGCTGTCGGGGGTCGCGGTGTCACTCACCGATGTCCTCATTCCACAGTGCCGGGTTGTTCCTGACGAAGTCGCGCATCAGGGCGACGCACTCGGCGTCGTCGAGGAGCACGATCTCCACGCCGTGCTCCGCCAGCCAGTCGTGCCCGCCGTGGAAGGTCTCGGCCTCCCCGACGACGACCCGGGAGATCCCGAACTGCCGGACCAGACCGCTGCAGTACCAGCACGGCGAGAGCGTCGTCACCATCGTCGTGCCGCGGTACGAGCCCTGCCGTCCCGCGTTCCGGAAGGCGGCCGTCTCCGCGTGCGTGGACGGGTCGCCGTCCTGGACGCGGCGGTTGCGGCCCCGGCCGAGCAGTGTGCCGTCCGCCGCGTACAGCGCGGCGCCGATGGGGATGCCGCCCTCGGCGAGCCCGGCCCTGGCCTCCTCGACGGCGGTCGCGAGCCATGCGCGGGCCCGTGCCGGGTCGATGCGCTCCACGTCTCTCATGATTCCCACTCTCCCGCGGCCGGCTCTCCCGCGGCCCGAAAACCGGGGCAACGTGCGGAACGTACCCCTCCGGCAGCGGAGGCGTGCGCGCACCTAGGAGGCGTACACGCGCCGGGCGGGACGCGGCGACCAAAGTCGTCGGGCCGTAGACCATCGGCCGACGACCGGGCGCCTCCTTCTCCCCAGACTGGTGGAGTGAGCGGTGGTCGTACCACCGGTGCCGAGCGGGGGAGCGGAAACGTGGACATGGAGAAGCGGCCGGAGCCGGGGACACGCGCGCGGGCGGACGACGCCACCGTGCTGGCCGAACCGGTCTGGGCGATCATGCTCATCTGTGTGCTGGGCACGGGCGTGGTCGGCTGGCTGACCACGGTCCTCGCGGACTGGCTGCCGAAACTGCGCTGGGCGCCGTTGAAGGGCCCGGCGAAACTGCTGAACTCGATCCCCGAGCCCGGTCTCTCCATCGGCGCGGTGGCCGTGGGCCTGCTGCTGGGCGTGCTGATCGGGTTCGGCGCGGTGCACGACTCACTGACGGTCCGCGTGTCCGACAGCCGGGTGGTCCTCGCCGTCAGGGACGCGGAGCAGGAGTTCGCCCGCGACGGGATCACCCTGGTGCACCGGGACGGCAAGCAGCTCGTACTGCTCGGCCCGGACGGTGAGGAGCTGGCCCGGGAGAAGAGCGGCCTGTCGTGGCGCGGCCTCGCCGACGCCTTCACGGCCCACGGCTACCGGTGGGCGGACCGCCCACAGCGGCTCAGGGCCGGGTGATGACCGAGAACTCCACGCCGAAGGGGTCCGTGACGGTGGCGCTGCGGCCGTAGGGGGTGTCCTCCGGGACTCCGGCGGTACCGCCCGCCGCGGCGGCGCGGTCCGCCACCGCGTCGGTGTCGGCCACCTCGAACGTGGTCACCCAGGACGACGAGGGGGCGGCCGGGAAGCCGAAGATCCCGCCGATCTCGTGGCCGTCCCTGCGCCGCAGGAACGTGAAGTCGAGGTCCGGGAGCGTCTCGTTGAGGTCCAGGGTGTAGTCGAACACGGCGGTGTAGAAGTCCCGGGCGGGCCCGGGGTCCGGGGTGACCAGGTCGTTGCGGACCAGCGAGCCGGGCTCGTTCACGACCTCGCAGCCGAGGTGCGCCCGGCCCTCCCAGAGTCCGAAGCGGGCGCCGACCGGGTCCTCGGCGATGGCCGCACGGCCTTGGTCCCCGATGTCCGTCGGCGGCTTCAGCAGGACACCGCCCGCCTCCGTGACGCGCCGGGCGGTGCCGTCGCAGTCCGCGGTGGCGAAGTACATGTTCCAGCCGAAGCCGGTGGTGGCCGGGGCCTGCGCGACGGCCGCGACGGGCCGGCCGTGCAGCAGGCACACCGTGCCGAGGCCCCGCCCGTCCACCGCTCCCGTGTCGTACTCCCACCCGAAGAGGGCGCCGTAAAACGCGAGCGCCCGCTCCCGGTCGGGCACGCGGAGGTCGATCCACGTGGGCGTACCGGCGGGCTGAATGCTGGTGACGTGGCTCATCGAATGCTCCCAGGGGTCGGACAACGAGATCGGACAACGGCGATTCGTTCCCGACGGTAGGAGCCGACTAGGCCAGGCTCTGTCCTATACGGCCACAGGTGAACGACGAGGCGGCGGACATGTACGCGTCCGCCGGGGCGTTCACCGACCCCGCCGAGGTACGGGCCGCCGTCGCGGGACTGGAACTGCCGTGCCGCCTTACGCGGACGTCTGGCCGAACCGCTGTGTGCGCGGGCTCAGTCCGCCGTCGCGGGCAGCCGCAGGTGTGCGCGGTAGCCGCCGGTGGCCGTGGGGCCCGCCTCGAAGGAACCGGCGAGGTTCTCGGCCCGCTCGCCGAGTCCGATCAACCCCTGCTGGGAACTGGGCAGTTCGAGCGTGGGGCGGGTCGGCGGAGTGTTGGTGACCGTCACGCCGAGCTCGTCGCACTCCTGCCACAGCCGGACCGTCGCGGTGGCGCCGGGCGCGTGCTTGCGCACGTTCGTGAGGGCCTCCTGCACGGTCCGGTAGACCGCGCGCTGGGCCGGGGCCCCGATACCGGACGGCAGTTCGCCCTCCAGTGTCACCTCGATGCCGCTCGTGTCGACCAGTTGCCGCAGCTCGGCCAGGGTCGGCTGCGGAGTCAGCTCGGTCGCACGGCCGCCGGAGGCACGCAACAGCGTGACCATGTGCCGCAGTTCGTCCAGCGTGGTCACGCTGAGCTCGCGGATCGTCCGGGCCGCCTCACACGTCTCGGCGTCCTTCGCGCCGACCTGGAGGGCCCCGGCCCGCACGGCGATGAGGCTCACCTGGTGGGAGACGACGTCGTGCATCTCCCGCGCCAGCTGGGCCCGTTCGCGGGCCAGTACGCCCTGGGCGTGCAGTCGGCGCTCGTGCTCCCGTGCCTCCTCGATCTCGGCCAGGCGGGAAGCGGCATCGCGCCGGGCCTGGACCAGCTGGCCCAGGAAGACCGGGGCGGCCGCCGTCGCCAGCAGGTAGACGAAGTCGATGAACGTCCAGATGCGGTCGTCCGTCGCGTACTCCGACAGCGGCCACGGCAGCGCGGAGGCCACCGCCGACGCGGTGGCGCAGACGATGAGCAGCCGCCGGTCGCGGCTGCGCTCGGCCAGTGTGTAGAGGGCGGCCAGGGGCGCCACGACGACCGACGAGAACAGCGCGGCGGGCAGCGACAGCATGAACACCGTCAGCGGGAATCGCCGCCGCATGGCCAGCGCCGCGCAGGCGGCGGCCGACAGGGCCACCTCCAGCGGGGTGTCGTACTCGAGCTGGAGCCAGACGTCCACGGACGCGACAGCGACGAGCAGGGCGTCGACCAGTACGGCCCGCACGGGAACCCGGCCCAGCATCAGCCGTAAGGGCTTCACCGCTCGGCGTCCCTGTGCCGGCCGGGCCCTTCTCCGGGCCCTCGGCCGGGAGTCTCCCCGGGGCCCTGGCCCTGCCCGTCGAGCAGTCCCGCCCGCTGCGCCAGCAGCGCCGCCTGGACCCGGCTGCCCACCCGCAGCTTGGTGAGGATGGCGCTGACGTGGTCCTTGACCGTGCCCGCGCTGAGGTGGATCCGCGCCCCGACGTCGGCGTTGGAGAGCCCCTCGGCGACCAGCACGAGCACTTCGCACTCACGTCCGCTGAGCAGACCGACCCGCCGTACGCCCGGGTCGTCGTCGGCGGCCTCGTGCCCGGGGTGGCCGTGCAGCATCGACCGGGACGCCTTCGGCGACAGCACCACCCCGCCGGCCGCGAGCGTCCTCACGAGCTGCGCCAGTTGTTCCGGCTCGGTGTCCTTGAGGATGAACCCGGCCGCGCCCGACCGCAGGGCCGTCACGATGTACTCGTCGGAGTCGAAGGTGGTCAGCATGGCCACCACCGGGGCGTCGGGCATCGTCCGGATCTCCCGCAGTACGGTCAGTCCGTCCACGTCCGGCATCCGGATGTCCAGCAGCACCACGTCGGGCCGCAGCCGCGTCACCGTGCCGGCCGCCTCGGCGCCGGTGGAGGTGGCGACGACCTCGATGTCGACGGCCGCGTTGAGAATCAGTTCGAAGCCGGACCGGATCAGGGCCTCGTCATCCACTACCTGAACCCGGATCACTCGCGTCCCGTCTCCTCGCCCGCCCGTCGATTTCGAGCCAAGCCTAGGCACACCGAACCACGCGCGAGCGCCCGAAGGCCCCTGAATCCGCCGTCCGGCGGGGTAGGTCCGGCCGCTCGGCGGGGGATTGCCGGACGCCCGGCGGATGGTCCTCGACCTGCGCTCTTCCCAGCCTGGAAGCATGACGCAGAACGCCTCAGAGCGCACCACTCCCGCCGGCGCTCCGAAAGCCGAAACCGCTCCGGCACCCGCCGGCGACCCGATCCCGGCACAGCGTCCGACCTCGACCAACCATCCGGTCCCGGCAGGGCATCCGGCCCCGGGGGAGCGCTCGTTCCCGGCGGAGCGTCCGGTCCCCGCCGAGCTTCCGCTCCCGGTTGACGGCCCGGCCCCGGCGGGGCGGGCCGCGCAGGCCGGCCGGCTCGTCGGTGTCGACCTCGCCCGCGGCCTCGCCGTCTTCGGCATGTACGCGGCCCACGTCGGCCCCGACCCCTCCGTCGGCGGGGTCACCGGCTTCGTGATGGAACTGGCCCACGGCCGCGCCTCCGCCCTCTTCGCGTTCCTGGCGGGCTTCTCGATCATCCTCATGACCGGCCGCCGGGCGCCGAGGAGGGGCCGGGAGGGACGCCAGGCCGTCGCCAAGGTGCTGATCCGGGCCGCCGTCCTGCTCGCCGTCGGCACCTGGCTGACCTCCACCGGCACCCCGGTCGAGGTGATCCTGGCCTACTACGGTCTCTTCTTCGTCATGGTCCTGCCCTTCCACCGGCTGCGCCCCGCAACCCTGGCCGCCCTCGCCGCCGGCACGGCCCTGACGCTGCCCCAACTCCTCTACGCCGTCCAGCAGTCGGTCTACGACGGCACCTGGTCCGACACCGTCATCCGGTACGACCCGCTGGCCCGCGTCAGCGGCACCGACGGCTTCGTCGAGCTGCTGTTCAGCGGGAGTTACCCGGCACTGGCCTGGATCCCGTTCGTCCTCGCGGGCATGGCGGTGGCCCGCCTCGACCTCGCGTCCGCGGCGGTACGCGCCCGGCTGGCCGTCACGGGCGTCGGGCTGGCCGTGCTCGGGTACGGCGGCTCGTGGCTGGCCCTGCACCTGGTCCCCGGGGTGCGCGGCGCCCTTGCCGAGAGCATCCGGGAGGAGGGGTACGGTTCCGGCTCGCCCCTGTCCCTGTGGTGGTCGGACACGGCCGGCTACCCGAGCGGCGACACCACGGCCTGGCTCTGGGCGGCCTCCCCGCACAGCGAGACCACCCTCTCCGTCATCGGCAACACCGGTGTCGCCCTCGCCGTGCTCGTCGCCTGTGTCGCCGCGGTCGAGTGCCTGCCCCGCTTCCGCCGCCTCGCGGCTCCGGTCGTCGCGGTCGGCTCGATGTCCCTGACGGCGTACGTCTTCCACGTCGTGGGCATCCACTTCCTCGGCATCGACGAACTCCCCGGCCCCTCGCTGCGCGTCCTGCTCGGCTTCAGCGCGGCCGTCACGGTCCTGGCCGTCGTCTGGTCGCGCTTCTTCAGCCGGGGCCCGCTCGAACACGTGCTGAGCGGCGCCACCAAGGTCGCGCGGCACATCAAGTAAGGGCGCCCCTCCCGCAGTACGCACGCGTTCGAGGACTTTGCCATCTCTTTACAACCTGTCCGGTCGCTGTCTCGTCTCTTCGCTCGATCCGTCAGGCAGCCCGCCGCGCACCAGCGCGGACGGACCGATGAAAGAGAGCTACTCATGCGCCGAACTGTCCTCAGCGTCCTGGCACTTGCCTGCACCGCCGTGCTGGCCGGCGCGGTGCCCGCGTTCGCCGACGGGACGTCTCCCACCCCCGCCACCACCGCCGCGCCGAGCACCGCGCCGAGCCCCGGCGAACCGACCACGGCCCCCACCCCGGAGGCGTCCGTGCCCGCGAGCGCCGAACCGACCAGGGCGCCGTCCGACGGTGAGGTCTCCGTCGTACCGAGCGGAGCGCCCAATACCGGTGAGGCGGCCTCGGAGTCCGGCAGTGCCACCGGGCTGATCGGCGGGGGCGCCGCCGCGGTCCTCGTGGCCGGCGGCGCGGCCGTCTACCTCGTGCGCCGCCGACAGGCGAACGAGGCGTGACCACGCTCTCCAGGCGCGCCTTCGTCACCGCGGCGATGGCCTCCCTGCTCGTGGGCTGCGCGGGAGGAGAAGGCGTCAGGGAGTCCGAAGGGACCGGGGGCACCGGCCGCGAGAGCGAGCCACCGCCTTCGCGGCCCTCCGGGAAGACCGTGCGGGCCCTCGCGCGTTCGGTCCCGGTCGGGCTGCGCATTCCGGCCATCGAGGTCGACACCCCGGTCATGCGGCTGGGGCTGGCCCCCGACGGCAGCGCGCAGGTGCCCCCGATCGAGGCCGACGACCGGGCGGGCTGGTACCGGCACTCGCCGACGCCCGGCCAGGTCGGTCCGTCCGTGATCCTCGGCCACGCCACGGTCGGAGACTTCGGGGACGGTGTCTTCAGGCGTCTCGGGCAACTGCGGCGGGGCGACCGGATCGTGACGCGCCTGGAGAACGGCAGGTCGGCGGAGTTCACCGTCACCGGCGTACGGACGGTCGCCCAGGCCGAGTTCCCGACGGACGACGTCTACGGGGACGTGGGCCGTCCTGAGCTACGGCTCATCACGTGCGGCGGCCCCCGCACCGGCGACGGGTACCGCGACAGCGTGATCGTCTTCGCCGCGCTGAACCCGGCGGGTCCCTGACCCGCACTCCGGATTCCGGGCCGGTGGAACCGTACGCCCACGGCCCGGGATCCTCTCCCACGAGGACAGCGAGTGCCGCACGTACCGCGAGTGTCGCGAGTACTGCCGGTGCCCCGAGTGCATCACGACCATGGAGAGCGTTGAAACGGTCCCGCGAGGAGGCAGCGTCCGAGCTGTTCGCCGCCCTCTACCCGCGCCTGGCCGGCTGGTGCCGCCGCCTGGTCGACGACGACGAGACGGCGCACGAGGTCGCCTCGGAGGCGTTCACCCGGCTCTGGGCCCGCTGGACGTCCGTGGCGGAGCCCCGCGGGTTCCTCTACGTCACTGCGGCCAACCTCGTCCGGGACCACTGGCGCAAAATGGAGCGCGAACGCAAAGCGATGCGCCGTGCGACGGCCGAGGCCGCCGTCCGGCCGGAGGCCGAACAGGCCGACCCGTCGGTGCGCCTGCTCGTGCAGTCGCTGCCGGAGCGACTGCGCGTGCCGATCCTGCTGCACTACTACGCCGACATGCCGATCCGGGAGGTGTCCGTGCTGACCGGGCGCAAGGAAGGAACCATCAAGGCCGACCTCCACGCGGCCCGCGAACTGCTCCGCGCCCATCTGAGGAGAAGCGTTGATCACACACTCTGACGACGGCCCGGACTTCGAACCCGACGACCCCCTTGCCGTCATCATGCGGCCCACCACCGACTACCTCGGTCCGCCCGCCGGCCGGTTCGAGGAGATCCGCCGCGGCGCGGCCCGCCGCCGGATGCTCCGTGCCGCGGCCGGAGCCGGCCTGCTGTGCGCGGTCACCGCTCTGGTCGCGCTGCCGTTGCGCTTCGCGGGCCCCGACACACCCGTGTCCCCGCAGGTTCCTCTCGCCCCGCCGCGCACGAGCAGCCCCTCGGCCGAGCCCAGCCTGCCGTCGACGCCCGGGCCCGCCGAGTCCCGCGCCGACGACACGACCGGGCCCCCGAGTCCCGGTACGACGGCCGTTCCGCCCGCGACCGACCCGAGCCGGCAGCCGGACACACCCAGGGCCACAGCGGCACCGACCACCGCGCCGTCCACGTATCCGACTCCGACGGGCCTCGAGCCGTCGGCCCCCGCAAGCACCGACGGCGCCACACCCGAGGCCGGGTAGCCAAAGTCACCGGGGTTCGGGGGCACCGGCGGGCCGGTGGACCGACGCGTCGTGCTCCGTCCGCAGATGCCGTCCCAGCAGCACGTCGCTGTCGGTCACCGCGCTGCGGTCGAACCGGGCACGGGCGTCGTCACGGCGTATCGCGAGTTCGGTGCACACCGGGCAACCCGGAACGGGGACGGGCACGGTCAGGGACACGGACATGGCCGCGGAGGCGGACGCGGCTACGGGCCGACGATCCCCGTAGCCCTCCCAGTCCTCCCGGCCCTCCCTGTCCGCCCGGCGCGACGTCACAGTGCCCGTTCCGAACGCGTGTTGGCCGCCCGCAGGGCCGCCGCCAGCCGCTCCTCGGCCGTGGCCGGGCGGATCCTCGCCGGGTCGGCCTGCCACTCCCGGCCGCCGCCGACGGGCCGCAGCATCGCGTACGGGCCTGTCGTGTCCCGGTACTCGCCGACCCGCCGTGCCACCGGGTCGTAGACGAGGGCCCCGGGCTCCGGTGCTGTTTCTGCTTCCACTGACGCTCCGTACACTGGATCACTACGCTGTGTGCACCCAGCGTCGCTGAACGGAACCGCTGGTTTCAACGCACGACGCGTGCCATTGGCGCACTGTCACGGAGGGGGCGGGCCCTGTGAGCCGACGTAATGCCGAGGGGGGTTCGGCGGCCACGACCGCCGCGGTGTTCGGGGAGGTGCTCAAGCACTTCCGCGAGGCGGCCGACCTCACGCAGGAGGGACTGGCCCGCCAGATCCCGTGCGACCGCTCGCACGTGGCCCGGGTGGAGGCAGGAACCCGGGTCCCGCAGGACACGTTCGCGAAGTCCTGCGACGAACTGCTGGACACGGGCGGGGTGCTGGCGAGGCTGTGGAGTCGCATCGACTGGTACCCGCAGGTGGAACACCCGGACTGGTTCAGGCGGCGGGCCGAGATGGACGGGGTGGCGGTGGCGCTGCGGGCGTATCACGAGCGGGTCGTGCCGGGTCTGCTGCAGACCGAGGACTATGCACGGGCGCTGTTCAGCAGCCGAATCACGAACGCCGAA
This sequence comes from Streptomyces aurantiacus, assembly GCF_027107535.1. Lineage (NCBI taxonomy): Bacteria > Bacillati > Actinomycetota > Actinomycetes > Kitasatosporales > Streptomycetaceae > Streptomyces > Streptomyces sp. Qhu-G9. The sequence goes on from NZ_CP114283.1 coordinate 607,611, forward strand.
GAGGTGGAGGAGCGGGTCCGGGCCCGACTGAGTCGACAGCAGCGCTTCTTGGAAGCCGACGGTCCGTACTACGCCGTTGTGTTGGACGAGAGCTGTCTCCGTAACGCGATGGGGACACCCGCTGTCATGCGTGACCAGTGTGCGCACCTTCTGCGCGTCGCACGGAACCCGAACATCCATGTTCAGGTCGCCCCGGCCGACTTGTTCGGACTCGACCGTCCCAGCGGGACCATGTCGCTGATCACACTGCCGGACGGGCATCAATGGGACTACTCGGAGGCCCTGGACCGTGGTCATTTCAACGACGATCCGGCCGTCTACGCGCGCCTCAGCCATACCTATGATGTGCTCAGGGCGGACGCTCCGTCAGCTCGCGAATCCGCCGCTCTGATCAGCGACGCGATGGAGAGGTTCGAAGATCATGGACAAGTACGAGCTGAGCGCGGCGACTTGGACCAAGAGCAGCTACAGCGATGCAAACGGCGGAGACTGCATCGAAGTGGCCCCCGGATTCCCCGACTTCGTCCCCGTGCGTGACAGCAAGACCCCAGAAGGCCCCACCCTGCTGATCAGGCGGAGCGCCTGGTCGGCGTTCGTGTCGGCCGTGCGCTGACCGGCGGACGGATCCGCTCCGGAAGGGGCCCCGCCGCCCGTCAGGACTTCGGCGGGGCGGAGTCCTCGGGGCCCTCGCCGTCGGTGTCGTCCTTGCCGTCGCTCTTCTTGCCGTCGCTCTTCCCGTCGTCCTCGGCGCTCTCGTCCTTGAGGGACTTGAGGAACTCGGGGTTGTCGTCGGGCGCGACCCAGCCGCCCCGGCGCGACGAGGAGGCGCCGTGCGGGGTGCGGGCACGGCCGACGATCAGCCAGGAGATGGAACCGACGAGCGGGAACAGCAGCACGAGGATCGCCCAGAGGGGCTTCGGGATGTAGCGGACGTCCTTCTCATCGGTGGTGATGCAGTCGATGAACGCATAGATGCTGAGTGCCAGCGGCACCAGGATCATCAGCACCCGAAGCATGCGGTGGTCCCCCTGCTGTGGAGATGCGTGCGGAGATCGGGGCCGGGTGAGCGGCCCCCGTTACAGAGCCAGCGTAGCGAGTACCCGATACTGGAACGCATGGCTTACGACGATCTTCGCTCGCTGCTCCGGGCGCTGGAGCGCGAGGGCGACCTCCAGCGCATCAAGGCCGAGGTGGACCCGTACCTGGAGGTCGGGGAGATCGTCGACCGCGTACAGAAGGCGGGCGGCCCCGCGCTGCTCTTCGAGAACGTACGCGGATCGGCGATGCCACTCGCGATGAACGTCTTCGGGACGGACCGCCGCCTCCTCAAATCGCTCGGCCTGAAGTCGTACGCGGACATCAGCGAGAAGATCGGCGGGCTGCTCAGGCCCGAGCTGCCGCAGGGCTTCGTCGGGGTGCGCGAGGCCTTCGGGAAGCTCGGCGCCATGACGCACGTACCGCCGAAGAAGGTGAAGGACGCGCCCGTCCAGGAGGTCGTGCTCCGCGGCGAGGACGTGGACCTCGACCAGCTGCCCGCGCTCTTCACCTGGCCGCAGGACGGCGGGTCCTTCTTCAACCTCGGACTCACCCACACCAAGGACCCCGAGTCCGGCATCCGCAACCTCGGGCTCTACCGCCTGCAGCGCCACGACAAGCGCACCATCGGCATGCACTGGCAGATCCACAAGGACAGCCGCAACCACTACCAGGTGGCGGCGAGAAAGGGCGAGCGTCTCCCGGTCGCCATCGCCTTCGGCTGCCCGCCCGCCGTGACGTACGCCTCGACCGCCCCGCTGCCCGGTGACATCGACGAGTACCTCTTCGCCGGGTTCATCCAGGGCAAGCGGATCGAGATGGTGGACTGCAAGACGGTGCCGCTGCAGGTCCCGGCGCAGGCCGAGGTCGTACTGGAGGGCTGGCTCGAACCGGGGGAGATGCTGCCCGAGGGCCCCTTCGGCGACCACACCGGCTTCTACACGCCGCAGGAGCCCTTCCCGGCCCTCACCATCGACTGCGTGACCATGCGCAAGCGGCCGCTGCTCCAGTCGATCGTGGTCGGCCGCCCGCCGACCGAGGACGGCCCGCTGGGCCGGGCGACGGAGAGGTTCTTCCTCCCCCTCCTCAAGATCATCGTGCCGGACATCGTGGACTACCACCTCCCCGAGGCGGGCGGCTTCCACAACTGCGCGATCGTCGCGATCGACAAGAAGTACCCCAAACACGCCCAGAAGGTGATGCACGCCGTCTGGGGCGCCCACATGATGTCCCTGACCAAGCTGATCGTGGTCGTCGACTCCGACTGTGACGTCCACGACCTGCACGAGGTCGCCTGGCGCGCGCTGGGCAACACCGACTACTCCCGGGACCTGACGGTCGTCGAGGGCCCGGTCGACCACCTCGACCACGCCTCGTACCAGCAGTTCTGGGGCGGCAAGGCGGGCATCGACGCCACCAGGAAGTGGCCCGAGGAGGGCTACACACGGGACGGCGGCTGGCCCGAGATGGTTCTCTCGGACCCGGAGACGGCGGCGAAGGTCGACCGCCGCTGGAAGGAGTACGGACTCTCGTGAGCAGCGCATCAGCCGCGATCCCGCAGCCGGGGCGCACCAAGGCGTTCCTGCGCCTCGTCATGATCGAGCACTCCGTCTTCGCGCTGCCCTTCGCGTACACCGCGGCGCTGACGGCCATGTTCCTGACGGACGGGAACATCCAGTGGGGGCGGCTGCTGCTGGTGACGATCGCGATGGTGGGCCTGCGCACCTTCGCCATGGCCGCGAACCGGATCATCGACCGCGAGATCGACGCCCGCAACCCCCGTACCGCCCACCGCGAGCTGGTCACCGGCGCGATGACGGTGAAGCACGCGTGGACGGGCGCCCTCGTCGCCCTCGTCTTCTTCCTGGGCGCCGCGGCCCTGCTCAACCCGCTGTGCCTGGCCCTCGCGCCCATCGCCGTGATCCCGATGGTCGTGTACCCGTACGGCAAGCGGTTCACGAACTTCCCGCAGGCCATCCTGGGTCTCGCCCAGGCGATGGGCCCGATCGGCGGCTGGCTGGCCATCACCGGCGAGTGGTCGTGGGACGCGGTGATCCTGGGGCTCGCCGTCGGCATCTGGATCGGCGGATTCGACCTGATCTACGCCTGCCAGGACGTGACGACCGACCGGGAGATCGGCGTCAGGTCGGTGCCGGCGCGCTTCGGGATCCCGGCCGCGATCTGGGGGGCGAGGGGCTGCCACGCCGTGACCACTGGCCTCTTCGTCTGGTACGCGCTGGCCACCGGCGCGGGCGCCTTCTTCTGGCTCGGCCTGGTGGTCGTCACGGCCGCCTTCCTCTACGAGCACTCCATCGTCCGCCCGCACGACCTGTCCCGGGTGAACCGCGCCTTCTTCAGCGTCAACGGCTTCATCGGGATCGCCCTGTTCGTGTGCGCGTTGCTCGACCTGCTGGTTCGCGGTCTGACCGTGTGAGGACGGCGCGGCCCGGCCGCCGGCCCGTGGCCGTGCGGAGCGGCGCCCGGCACCCCAGGTCCGTCCGGCGGACGCGTAGGCGCACCACCGGTCCGGACCATGGGGGAACTCGCCGGTAGGCTCAAGGTGTGAACGCAGGGGAATCGCAGCGTCGGCCTTGGATCGTGGGGGTCTCCGGCGCGTCCGGAACGCCGTACGCGGCTGCCGTGCTGCGTGCGCTTCTCGCGGCCGGTGAGAGCGTCGACCTCGTCGTCTCGCGGGCCTCGCGGCTCACGCTGCTCGACGAGACCGGGATCTCCTTCCGGGACGCCCACTGGCAGGACGACCTGCGGGAGTGGCTCGGCCGGGGGGCCGACGGGAAGCCCGGCACGTTCGCGGTGGACGTCGACGACGTGCGGCACTGGAGCGCCGGGGACCTGGCGGCGGGGCCGTCCTCGGGGTCGTACCCGGTGAAGGGCATGCTGATCGTGCCCGCGTCCACGGCCTGTGTCGCCGGAGTCGCCCTCGGCCTCTCGAAGGACCTGCTGCAGCGGGCCGCGAGCGTCACGCTCAAGGAGCGGCGCAAGCTGGTCGTCGCCGTGCGGGAGACCCCGCTCAACGGGCAGACGCTGCGGCACCTGGTGACGCTCGACGACGCGGGCGCGACCGTGCTGCCGGCCTCCCCGGCGTTCTATGCGGGGGCCACGCACATCCAGGACCTGGTGGACTTCGTCGCCGGGCGGGTGCTGGACGCGGCGGGCGTCGGGCACACCCTCTACCGCCGCTGGAAGGGCGAACTCGGCGGCGGCTCCCGCACCACCTGAACACAGCGGTACACGAGCAACTCAGCGGTACTCACCCATCACTTCAGGACCTCAGCGGAAGGCTATCGATCGCATGGACGCGGTGGACAGGCAGCTCATCCAGGCTCTCCGGGAGAACGGCCGGGCCTCCTACGCGGAGCTGGGACGCCTCGTCGGACTGTCGGGACCCAGCGTCACCGACCGCATCAACCGCCTGGAGGCCGCCGGTGTCATCACCGGCTACCGCGCGACGGTCGACTCGGCCTCGCTCGGTCTGGGCGTCACCGCCCTCATCGGCATCTCGCTCTCCGACGCCGCCGACCACGAGGACGTGGCCCGCCGGATGAAGGACCTGAACGAGATCGAGGACTGCTGGTTCATCGCCGGTGACGACTCCTTCATGCTCAAGGTGCGGGCCCCCGACGTGGACGGCCTGGAGAAGACCATCCGACGGCTGTCGGGAACCAAGGGCGTCTCCCGGACCCGTACGACCATCGTGCTCTCCACGAAGTGGGAGAACCGGGTGGGCGGGCTGCCCGAGGAGGAGCCGGGGGCATAGGTCCCGGCCGGCAGTTCCCGTCGTCGCCCGGAGGGCGTCGCGAGGCGGACAGGCCCTGGGCGTACGGTTGACAGGGTTCGTCACTAGGAGAGGCAGAAGCATGGATGTCGGGCTCAAGCGCGAGCTGGAGGACAAGGTCCGGGCCGGTGAGCGGCTGACCCGTGAGGACGGCATCGCGCTCTACGAGTCGGACGACCTGGCCTGGCTGGGCGGGCTCGCCCACGAGGTGCGCACCCGTAAGAACGGTGACGTCGTCCACTTCAACATCAACCGTCACCTCAACATGACGAACGTGTGCACCGCGTCCTGCGCCTACTGCTCGTTCCAGCGCAAGCCGGGCGAGAAGGACGCGTACACGATGCGCATCGAGGAGGCCGTCCGTCTCGCGAAGGCGATGGAGGGCGACAACCTCACCGAGCTGCACATCGTCAACGGCCTGCACCCGAGCCTGCCGTGGCGCTACTACCCGCGGTCGCTCAGTGAGCTGAAGAAGGCCCTTCCGAACGTCTCCCTGAAGGCGTTCACGGCCACGGAGATCCACCATTTCGAGACGATCTCGGGGCTCAGTGCCTCCGAGATCCTCGACGAGCTGATCGACGCCGGTCTCGAAGCCCTCACCGGCGGCGGCGCGGAGATCTTCGACTGGGAGGTCCGGCAGCACATCGTCGACCACCGCACCCACTGGGAGGACTGGTCGCGCATCCACCGCCTGGCGCACGAGAAGGGGCTCAAGACCCCGTGCACCATGCTCTACGGGCACATCGAGGAGCCGCGCCACCGCGTCGACCACGTCCTGCGGCTGCGTGAGCTCCAGGACGAGACCGGCGGCTTCCAGGTCTTCATCCCGCTGCGCTACCAGCACGACTTCGTGGACCTGAAGGACGGCAAGGTCCGCAACCGCCTCCAGGCGCGTACGCAGATGGCGACCGGCGCGGAGGCCCTGAAGACCTTCGCGGTCTCCCGGCTGCTCTTCGACAACGTCCCGCACGTCAAGGTCTTCTGGGTCATGCACGGCGTCCAGACCGCCCAGCTGGCACTCCAGCACGGCGCGGACGACATGGACGGCTCGGTCGTCGAGTACAAGATCACCCACGACGCCGACAACTACGGCACCCCGAACAAGCTGACCCGCGAGGACCTGCTCGACCTGATCCGCGACGCCGGCTTCCGCCCGGTCGAGCGGAACACGCGGTACGAGATCATCCGCGAGTACGAGCCCGCGGCGGCGGACCGCAGGGAGACACCGCAGCCGATGCGCCTCTGAGGCCTGTCCGCGCATCGGGCGTCACTTGAGCCCCGGCCAGGGTAATAAGTAACCTGGCCGCATGGCCCTTACGTTCGAGCTCGACCCCTCCGTCGGCCCCGCCCTGCGGGACGGCATCGCCGACCTGTGGGCCGACGTGTCCAACGCGGGCGGCTCCGTCGGCTTCGTACCCCCCGTGTCGCGCGAGGCGATACGGCCGGAACTGGTGAAGCACCTCGTCGCGATGGCCGAGGGCCGCACGCGCCTGCTGGTCGGCCGCGAAGAGGACGGAACCGTCGCGGCGACCGCCTTCCTCACCTGCAACACCCACCGCCTGATGACGCACTGGCTGTGGCTCTACACGGTGATGGTGCACCCGAGGCAGCAGGGCAAGGGGTACGGCCGCGACCTCCTCGCGGCCGCCGCCGACGCCGCCCGCGGCATGGAGGGCATCGAGGCGATACGGCTCACCTGCCGCGGCGGCGAGGGCCTCGAACGGTTCTACGGGTCGTGCGGCTACAAGGAGGTCGGCCGTGTACCGGACGCGATCAGGACGGCGCCGGGCGATGAGCGGGACGACATCACGATGCTGCTGTCCCTGAGCCGCATCCGCTGAAGGGGCCCGGCCGCCGCCCCGGAGGGACCCGCACACCGAGCACCCCCCTGCAAGATCGCGGCCCGACCGTGCTTCACTGGACGATGCCCTTGGGGAAGTCCGGAACGAGAAGAGTGGATTGAGATGCTCCGCTACACACTGATGCGCCTCGGTATCTTCGTGGGCTGCCTCGTGGTCGTCTGGGGCCTCGTCTACTCCGGCGTCGCCCCGCGCGGCCTCGGCGACTCGAACGGCATGTGGATCGTCCTGCTCGCCCTGCTGCTCTCGGCGCCCATCAGCTTCGTGGCCCTCCGCAAGGAGCGCGACCGCGCCTCGATCCGCATCGTGCAGCGCGTCGACCGCGTCAAGTCCAACCTGGAGGCCAACCGCAGCCAGGAGGACGCGGTGGTCGACGAGGTGGCACGGGCTCAGGGCCGGACGTCCTGAAGACGACGGCCGGCCGCACCTCGACCCCGACGTAGCCGCCGGCAGAACATACTCTTTCCTGTATGGGTGCAGTGAAGAGCAAACGGATGCCGCGTGCCGTGCGCGAGCAGCAGATGCTGGACGCCGCCGTGCGGACCTTCGGGCAGCGGGGCTACCGCGCCGCGTCGATGGACGAGATCGCCGACCTGGCGGGTGTCTCCAAGCCGTTGGTCTACCTGTACCTGAACTCCAAGGAAGACCTCTTCACCGCGTGCATCCGTCGTGAGGCGGCCGCCCTGACCGCGGCCGTACGCGCCGGAGTCCGGCCGGACCTGCCCGCCGACCGCCAACTCTGGGAAGGGCTGGGGGCGTTCTTCACCCACACCGCGCAGAACCCGGACGGCTGGGCGGTGTTGCACCTCCAGGCGCGTACGCACGGGGAGCCGTTCGCCGCCGAGGTCACCTCGATGCGCGAGGAGATCGTGGCCTTCGTCACCCAGCTGATCGTGGTCGCGGCCCGGGAGGCCCACCGGGACCCGTCCCTGCCCGAGCGGGAGGTCGCGGGCCTCGCGGAAGCCCTCGTCGGTGCCGCCGAGTCCCTCGCCGCCTGGGCCAACGCCACCCCCGGAGTGTCCGCCCGGCAGGCGGCCGCGACCCTGATGAACTTCGCCTGGGCCGGCCTGGGCGACCTGATGGAGGGCCGGCCCTGGTCGGAGGCCCCCGGAGCGCCGCCGAGACCCTGAGCGGACGAGCGCCGGTCAGCGAAGTCCCTGATCGGTCGAGCCCTGAACGACAGAGGTCCTGGTCAGAGCAGGGGAAGTACCTCTCCCGTCAGGTGGAGTCGGCCGCCCGGGCCGCACAGCTCGAAGCGGTTGCTCCTGGACCCGTACGACACGGTTCCCGGCAGCAGCACCGGTGCCTTGAACTCCGCCCGCAGCATGGCCGTCCGGGGCGTGCCGTGCTCGGCGAGGCAGCGCGCCACGGTCCACATGCCGTGCGCGACGGCCCGGGGAAACCCGAACAGCCGGGCGGTGAGGGGGTGCAGGTGTATCGGATTGCGGTCCCCGGACGCGGCCCCGTACCGCCGCCCGACATCCCCGGCGAGCCGCCACTCGGCAAGCACCGGCAGCGGCTCGCGCTCGCGGACGCTCCGGAGGGCGGGCGAGCCGCCGGTGCCTCCCGCGGTGGTGCCGTGGCGTGCCAGGTAGGTGCTGCGCGACTCCCACACGAGCTCCTCGCCCGTCCGCACCTCGGTCACGACGACGGCCTCGGTGCCACGTCTGTGGGGCGCCAGTTCCTCGACGTGCACGGCGAGTTCGTACTCGCCGGTGGCGGTGAGCGCCCTGTGCTGGGTGATCGTGACGGACGTGTGCACCAGCCCGAGCAGCGGCAGCGGGAACGCCCGCTCACTCATCAGCCGCATCGCGACCGGGAACCCGAGAACGTGCGGATAGGGCAGGGGCAGCTGATCCGCCCCCACCCCGAATCCGCAGACCCGCTCGTACGCGGCGAGCCTGCCCAGGTCGATGCGGACACCGGGGACGACCAGACGGGTGCGGGGCGCGGTGACCCCCGTCCGCGGCCGCTTGAACGGCGAGAGAAGGGCGCCCCGGCCGAGCATCGGCCACAGCGACGGCGAACCGGTGAGGACATGGGTGTTCATGGCATCCGAAAGGTCATCCATCACTGACTCCCCTGCTCCGCAGACGGCCCACGCCAAGGACAGCGCCCCGTGAGGGGACGGCTGTGACATCGTGCGGCTCCGCCGGGTGGGCGCGGCCGGCCGCGGCCGACCCGGCGGATCGGCACCCCGAGCGGAGCGCTCACGCTCCCAGCAGGCTCTGGCCGCAGACCCGGACGACCTGCCCGTTGACGGCCCCCGCCCCGGGGCTCGCGAGCCATGCCGTCGTCTCGGCCACGTCCACCGGCGCTCCGCCCTGCGCGAGCGAGTTCATCCGCCGCCCCGCCTCACGGATGAACAACGGCACCGCGGCCGTCATGCGAGTCTCGATGAACCCGGGCGCGACCGCGTTCACCGTCACCCCGTACTCCGCGAGCGCCCGCGGCCCGAGGGACCGTACGAGTCCCACGATCCCCGCCTTGGAAGCGGCGTAGTTGGTCTGTCCGGCGTTCCCCGCGAGCCCGGCGATGGACGCGGTCGCCACGACGCGCCCGCCCGCCCCGAGTGTGCCGGCGGACAGCAGCACGTCGGTCGTGCTCAGCACACTGGCGAGGTTGACGTCGAGCACCGAACTCCAGCGCTCCGCGGGCATGTTGACCAGTCTGCGGTCACGTGTGATCCCGGCGTTGTGGACGAGGACGTCCAGTCCGCCGGGCAGTGCGTCGGCGATCCGCGCCCCCGCGTCGTCCGCCGTGATGTCCAGCGGAAGGGCGACACCGCCGAGCCGCCCGGCGACCGCGGTCAGTTCGGCCTCGGCCGCGGGCACGTCCAGGCACACCACCCGCGCCCCGTCCCGCGCGAGCGTCCGGGCGACGGCCTCACCGATCCCGCGCGCCGCCCCGGTGACCAGGGCGGTCCGCCCGGCGAGGGGCGTGTCCCAGTCCTCGGGCGCGGTCACCTCGCCACCGCCGACCTCGATCACCTGCCCGCTGACGTACGCGGACCTGGGCGAGAGCAGGAACCGGAGCGTCGACTCGGCCGAGCGCGCGTCCGTGAGCCGGACGAGGTTCACGGTCCGGCCCCGCCCGATCTCCTTGCCGAGGGACCGCACGAACCCCTCCAGCGCCTGCTGCACGGCCGCCTGGTGGTGGTCGGCGGGGTCCGGGGGAGCGCCGAGCACCACGATCCGCCCGCTCTCGGCGACCGACCGCACGACGGGATGGAGTGCCGCGTGCACCTCGGCGAGCGTCTCGACGTCACGGACGCCGGTGGCGTCCAGGACGACCGCGACGGGTCTCTCCGTGCCGGGCTCCGGCCCGGCCCCGGCCAGGACGGGGGCGAGGTCCAGGTCGGACCTGCCCGCGGTGAGATGCAGCAACTGTCCTGGCAGGGAGGGCTGTTCGGTGCTCCACCGCCGCAGCGCCGCCGGTTGGGGCAGGCCGAGCCGCCGGGTCAGGAAGCGGCCGGGTGCGGTGCCGGTGAGGCTCAGATAGCGGTCGGCCATGGTCCAGCTCCCAGCTCGGTCGGATGTGCTCGGTCGCACGCTCGCTCGGTACCCGCTCCATGCTTACTCTGGAGTAAGGTTACCCGAGGTAAGCCTACGTCACGGGTGAGGAGCAGGTCGAGATGAGCAGCCCCCTGGAACCCCTGCGCATGCCGCGGCCGCGCCGCGTCGCGGTCATCGGCGGCACTCGCGTCCCCTTCGCCCGATCCGACGGCCCGTACGCCACCGCCTCGAACCAGCAGATGCTGACCGCGGCGATCGACGGCCTCGTGGACCGCTTCCGGCTCGAAGAGCCCGGCGCGGTCGGGGAGTTGGTCACCGGAGCGGTCCTCAAGCACAGCCGCGACTTCAACCTCGCGCGCGAGACGGTGCTCGGCTCCCTGCTCGACGCCCGCACCCCCGCGTACGACATCCAGCAGGCCTGTGGCACCGGCCTGCAGGCCGTGATCGCGGCGGCCAACAAGATCACCCTCGGGCAGACCGACTCGGCCGTCGCGGGCGGCGCGGACACGGCCAGCGATGCCCCGCTCGGCGTCAACGACGAGCTGCGGCGCATCCTGCTGGAGGTCCGGCGCGCAGGGTCGGCGGGCGCCCGGCTGAAGGCGCTCGCGCGGATCCGCCCCGGCCACCTCGTCCCGGAGATCCCGCGCAACGCCGAACCGCGTACCGGCCTGTCCATGGGCGAGCACGCCGCGGTCACCGCCCGCGCGTGGGCCGTCAGCCGCGAGGCGCAGGACGAACTGGCCGCCGCGAGCCACCAGCGGCTGGCCGCCGCCTACGAACGCGGCTTCTTCGAGGACCTGGTGGTGCCCTTCCGCGGGCTGGACCGGGACCAGAACCTCCGCCCCGGCTCCACCGTCGGCAAACTGGCCTCCCTGAAGCCCGTGTTCGGCGTGAAGCACCCCAACCCGACGATGACCGCCGGTAATTCGACACCCCTGACCGACGGCGCGGCCGTCGTGCTGCTCGCGAGCGAGGAGTGGGCGTCGGGGCGCGGGCTGACTCCGCTCGCCTACCTCACGGCGTACGAGACGGCCGCCGTGGACTTCGTGACGGCGACCGCGGCCGGAGGAGGAGCGGCCGGTGAGGGAGCGGACGGTGAGGACGGTCTGCTGATGGCGCCGGCCCACGCGGTCCCGCGCATGCTGGAGCGGGCCGGGCTGGGCCTCGGCGACTTCGACTTCGTCGAGGTGCACGAGGCGTTCGCGTCCCAGGTACTGGCCACGCTGGCGGCCTGGGAGAAGCGAGGGCTGGGCCAGGTGGACCGGGCCCGGCTGAACGTGGCGGGCTCGTCACTGGCCACCGGTCATCCCTTCGCGGCGACCGGGGCGAGGATCGTGGCGACCCTGGCGAAACTGCTCGCCGAGCGGGACCGCCCGGGCCGCGGACTGATCTCGATCTGCGCGGCCGGCGGCCAGGGCGTCACGGCGATCCTCGAACGCCCGTGAGGCAGCCCGCGCTACAGCCCGTGAGGCGCCCTCGAAGAGGCCGTGAACAACGCCCCTGATGTGCCCGTATGTTGGGCAAAAGATGAACAGCCGTCCGAACACGCACCAACCTCTCACTCTTCCGCACACAAGCCCCCCACTTTCCAGGTGAACCTGCCACTTCGCGGGTCCGTAATGGGGAGAGCGCGAGAGTAAGGAGCCGCCCGTGTCCCGCGATCCCTCTTCCCACCACCAGCCTGCCCTCCCCGAGCCCGAGGTGCGGCGGCTGGACGGGGTCGTACGGGAGGTCTCGGTCCCCCCGCTGATCCTGCCCGTGACGCACGGCTCGCTCGCGGACATCCCCTTCGACAACGCCGACCAGGTGCCCGACGACCCGGTACTCAGCCGCAAGGGCGCCGACGGCACCTGGACGGACGTCACGGCGGCCGAGTTCGCCGACCAGGTACTGGCGGTCGCCAAGGGCCTGATCGCGGAGGGCCTGATGCCGGGCGACCGGCTCGCGATCATGGCGCGCACGACCTACGAGTGGACGCTTCTCGACTTCGCCGCCTGGGCCGCGGGCCTCGTCACCGTCCCCGTCTACCCGACCTCGTCCGTCTTCCAGACGCGCTGGATCCTCCAGGACTCCGGCGCGGTGGCGATCGCCGTCGAGCACGTGGGGCAGGCCGCCGCACTCGGCCCGGAGCGGGACCGGCTGCCCGACGTCCGGCACATGTGGGTCTTCGAGAAGGGGCACACGGACCGCCTCGCCGAGCTGGGCCGCGACGTCCCGGACCAGGAGGTCGCCGTACGCCGTGGCGTCCTCGGCCCCGACTCGCTCGCGACGATCATGTACACCTCCGGCACCACGGGCCGCCCCAAGGGCTGCGCGCTGACCCACGGCAACTTCTTCGCCGAGGTCGACAACGCCGTCGAACTGCTCCACCCCGTCTTCAAGTCCACCTTCAAGGACCCGGCGTCCACGCTCCTCTACCTCCCCCTCTCCCACGTCTTCGGCCGGATGGTCGCCGTCGCCTGTATGCGCGCCCGTGTCCGCATGGGCCACGCGCCGAGCATCCGTACGGAGGAACTGCTCGCCGACCTCGCGGGCTTCAGCCCGACCTTCCTCCTGGCCATCCCGTACGTGCTGGAGAAGGTCTACAACACCGGCCGCGCCACCGCGGAGAAGATGGGCCGCGCCTCTTCCTTCGACCGTGCCGCCCGGGTGGCCCGTGGGTACGGGGAGGCGCTGGAGGCCCAGCAGCACGGCACGGGCTCCGGCCCGAGCGCGAAACTCAGAGCGGCCCGCACCTTCTACGACCCGCTCGTCTACCGCCGTATCCGCGCGGCCCTCGGCGGCAAGGTCCGCCAGGTGGTCTGCGGCGGCTCCCCGCTCGGCCGCCGCCTCGCCTCCTTCTACGCCGGCGCCGGCATCCAGGTCTTCGAGGGTTACGGCCTCACCGAGTCCACCGCCGCGGCGACCCTCACCTACCCGCACCGGCCCCGCCTCGGCACGGTCGGCTGGCCGCTGCCCGGCACCCGCGTCCGCATCGCCCAGGACGGCGAGATCCTGCTCAGCGGCGACCAGGTGTTCCGCGGCTACTGGGACCCGCAGGCGGGCGGGGTGGTCCCGGCCGACCAGGAGGGCTGGTTCGCCACCGGCGACATCGGAGAGCTGGACGACGACGGCTACCTCACGATCACCGGCCGCAAGAAGGACATCCTCATCACCACCAGCGGCAAGAACATCGCCCCCGCACCCCTGGAGGACTGGCTCCGCGCCCATCCCCTCATCAACCAGTGCGTCGTCGTCGGTGACAACCGCCCGTACGTCACCGCGCTGGTCACCCTCGACGCCGAGGGCATGGCCCACTGGTGCCGCATGGCGGGCAAGACCGAGGTCCCGGTCGCCACGCTGGCCACCGACCCCGAACTCCTCGCCGTCCTCCAGCGCGCGGTCGACGACGCCAACCGCCTGGTCTCCCGCGCCGAGTCCATCCGCCGCTTCACCGTCCTGCCCCTCAACTTCACGGAGACGGCCGGCCACCTGACCCCGACGATGAAGCTCCGCAGAGCCGTCGTGACCCGGGAGTTCACCCGGGAGATCGAGGAGATGTACGAGGGGGAGCTCGGCGGGGACTAGAACCGCGGGTCTGCCCGGCCCGGGGGTGGCCCGAGCCGGGCAGGCCCGGCTCGGGGTCCGGGTCCGGGAAAGGCAGGAGCCCCTCCACCTGACGGCGTCGGGGCTCCTTGGGTACTGCTCTAGGTTCCGGATCAGAGTATTGGGCTCAGGGAGCCAAGACTCGGCCGAAGGATCAGACGGGGGTGACGTTCTCCGCCTGCGGGCCCTTCGGACCCTGGGTCACGTCGAAGGTAACCGCCTGGTTCTCTTCGAGAGAGCGGAATCCGCTCGCGTTGATCGCGGAGTAGTGGACGAAGACGTCCGGGCCGCCGCCTTCCTGGGCGATGAAACCAAAGCCCTTTTCAGCGTTGAACCACTTCACGGTTCCGGTAGCCATAAGCCCTCCTTGGGCCCAAAGGGTTGCCCTGCTCCAGAACCTGCAAGGTGTAAACAAAAGCTTGTCAACAACTGCATTCATCTGAAAACGACGAGAGCCCGCGGTCACATGCTCCGCAGGCTCTGTACTGCAAGGGAAACCAAACTGCAACTTGCGGATGAGCGTACCCACGAGGGCAGCCGAAAGCAATAGAGGGCAAGATCACGTCACCCGGAAGTTTGGCGGGGCCGCCGGAGGGGTTGACGTAGCGGTATCACGCGGTGTCACAGAGGGTTGACACCGCAGGGTGAAGGCGTTTAAAGCCCGGCTCCGGGACCCGGGGCATGCACCGTACCTCATGGGGGCTAGCCTCGCGATGTGGACAATTCTCCCGAGGGGCGTCCCGACGCCCGCCGCTCCCGGCCGCGCGTCGGCCACATCCAGTTCCTGAACTGCCTGCCCCTCTACTGGGGGCTCGCGAGAACGGGCACGCTCCTCGACTTCGAGCTCACCAAGGACACCCCGGAGAAGCTCAGCGAGCAGCTCGTGCGGGGTGATCTCGACATCGGGCCCATCACCCTCGTCGAGTTCCTCAAGCACGCCGACGAGCTGGTCGCCTTCCCCGACATCGCGGTCGGCTGCGACGGCCCGGTGATGTCCTGCGTGCTCGTCTCCCAGGTCCCGCTGGACCAGCTGGACGGCGCCCGCGTCGCCCTCGGCTCGACCTCGCGCACCTCCGTCCGCCTCGCGCAGCTGCTCCTCGCGGAGCGCTTCGGCGTCCAGCCCTCGTACTACACCTGCCCGCCCGACCTCGGTCTGATGATGCGGGAGGCCGACGCGGCGGTCCTGATCGGCGACGCCGCCCTGCGGGCCAACCTGCTCGACGGCCCGCGCTACGGCCTCGCCGTGCACGACCTGGGCACCCTGTGGAAGGAGTGGACGGGCCTGCCCTTCGTCTTCGCGGTCTGGGCCGCCCGCCGCGACTACCTGGAACGCGAGCCGGTCCTCACCCGCAGGGTCCACGAGGCCTTCCTCGCCTCCCGTGACCTGTCCCTGGAGGAGGTCGGCAAGGTCGCCGAGCAGGCGGCCCGCTGGGAGGCCTTCGACGAGAGCGTCCTGGAGCGCTACTTCACGACGCTCGACTTCCGCTTCGGCGGGCCCCAGCTGGAAGCGGTCACCGAGTTCGCGCGGAAGGTGGGGACCACGACAGGGTTCGCGCCGGACGTGAAGGTCGAACTGCTGGAGCCCTGAGGCAAGAGCCGGATACCCGGGGAGCAACCGGAATCCTGCGGGACGAACCGGAATTTCGCGGGAGGAAAGGGAACGTACGGAGGGCGGGGAGGGTACGGGTAATTCGGCGGGGCGAATTCCCGGCTCCTGGCGCTTCCTGAGGGGCCCGGCATTTCCCCCGGTAACAGGGAGAGCCGATACAGCCTCCAAAACGGCGGACCGGGTGCCCGGACAGCGTGCCCGGACAGCGCGCTCGGACAGCGAGTGGTGAACGCCGAGAGTCCGGCGGGGAGGCACGGCACTACTCTGCTGGGAGAGCAACACGTACGGGGGACGACGGGTACGGGTATACGGGGGAGGTGCGGTTGCCATGCGGCCGCTCGAAGTCGATGAACCCACCGTCGTGGGGCCCTACCGGCTGCTCGGCCGGCTCGGCTCCGGCGGAATGGGCCGCGTCTATCTGGGCCGCAGCGCGGGCGGCCGTACGGTCGCCGTAAAGATCGTGCACCCGCACTTCGCGCTCGACGAGGAGTTCCGCGCCCGGTTCCGCCGCGAGGTGGAGGCGGCCCGGCGGGTGGGCGCCGCGTACACCGCGCCGGTCCTCGACGCCGACCCGGACGCCTCCGTCCCGTGGGTGGCGACCGGTTACGCCGCCGGCCCCACACTGACCGCCGCCGTCGCCGACTCCGGCGCCCTCGCGGACCACTCCGTACGGGTCCTCGGCGCCGGACTCGCCGAGGCGCTGTCGGCCGTGCACGGCCTGGGCCTGGTCCACCGCGACGTCAAGCCGTCCAACGTCCTGCTGACCCTCGACGGACCCCTCCTCATCGACTTCGGCATCGCCCGCGCGACGGACGGCACGGCCTCCCTCACCTCGACGGGCGTCTCCATCGGCTCGCCCGGCTACATGTCGCCCGAGCAGATCCTCGGCAAGGGGGTCACGGGCGCGGCCGACGTCTTCTCGCTGGGGGCGGTCCTGGCGTACGCGGCGACCGGCTCGTCGCCGTTCCCCGGCGACTCCTCGGCCGCGCTCCTCTACAAGGTGGTCCACGAGGAGCCCGAACTGGGCGCGCTGTCCGGTGAGTTGCGGGAGGCGGTGGCCGGGTGCCTCGCCAAGGACCCGTCCGCCCGCCCGACCCCGGGGGCTCTCGCCACCGCTCTCGCCCCGGAGGGCGCGGCACGGCTGGTGGCGGCGGGATGGCTGCCGGGGCCGCTGGTGGAACAGGTCAGCCGCAGCGCGGTACGGCTGCTGAACCTGGAGGCGACGGAGACGGCGCCGTCAGGGGTCGTGGGCTTCAGCAGCCCGTCGGTGGGGGAGGGGACGACACCGGACCGGCCCGCGCCGGCCCCCGCGCCCATCCCTGCGCCGACCCCGGGGACAGAGCCCGCGTCGGCCTCCGGGGCGGCGCCCGCGCAGACCTTCGGGACAGCACCCGGGCCGGTGCCCGGTGGGGCTCCCGAGGCGGGGGAAGCCGTCGGCGGGACCGGAGGCGGAGCCGGGACGGACAGCGGGGCCGGAGCCGGGGCCGGAGGCGGGTCCTCTCCCGTGGCCGGTGTCTTCGGCCCACCGGATCCGTCGTACGCGTCCTACTCGCCCTATGCGAACAGTGGACCCCAGGGGCCCCACAGGCCCCACGAATCCCCGCCCGGCGCCCCTGCGCACCTCCCGGAACCACGTGACGGGGACGGAGCCGGTGCCGGCCCGACCGTTGGAGCCGGCGTGGGCGCGGGCAAGCTGTCCGTCAGCGTGGCCGCGACCTCGGCGCCGACCGCCAACGGCCGTGGCCGCAAGCTGAGTTGCACGGTGGCCCTCGCGGTGGCCGGCGCCCTGGCGGCGGTGACGTTCGGCTCGGTCTTCGCGTTCGACCTGCTGCCGGGCACCGCCGACTCGAACGACAGCAGCGACTCGGGAGCCGCCGACTCGCCGCCCGCGGCCACCGCCCGTCCCTCAGCCAGCCTCTCCGCCGAGACCAGCGGGCTCCCCGCCGTGCCCAAGTCCTACCTCGGCACCTGGGAGGGCAACGCCTTCGCCCTCGACGGCAGTCTCCCGATGGGCACCTTCCGCGTCACGGTCCGTCAGGCGGGGGAGGGCGACCGCGTCGGCACCTTCCGGCAGACCGACCTCATCGGCGGCACCTGCGACACCGACCTCGTCCTCAAGAAGGTCACCGAGCGACAACTGGTCGCCACGAGCGTGTCCAAGCCGTCCACCACGTCCCAGTGCACGACGGGCCGGCACGAGGTCCGGCTGATCCCGGCCGGTGACGACCTGCGCTACGAGACGGACAACGCGGAGGCGGGCGACCCGGTGGCCCGCATGTCGAAGGTCGGTTAGCGGGCCGGGCGGGGACGAGCGGGGCCGGGCCGAGCCGGGCGGGGCATCGCGTACGACGCCCCGCCCCGCCCGCCCGGCCCGTACCTGGGTGGGCGGCCCTACAGCGGCACGGTGACCGTGATCGTCTCGCCGTTCCCCAGGTGCAGCATGCCCTTGCCGGGCGTGACCGGTCCGCCGACCATGCTGCGGGTCGTACGGATACCGATCAGTTCACCGGCGCCGGAGTCCTGCGGGGACAGCAGGATGCCGCGGCGGCCCTTCTTGGCCTCGACCTGCCAGCCGGAGAAGCCGCCGCAGACCTCCTCCTCGTCGCCGCCGATGACCAGCGCGAGACCACGGTCGGCGCCGCGCTGCACGAGCCGCTTCAGCTCACGCTCGCAGTCCGCGTCCTCCAGGACCTCGCCGTCGTCGACGATGACCACGACGGGTTCCTCGGGGCTCGCCGACTCGATGGCCTCGTTGAAGTCGTCGCTCTCGATGTCGTCCTCGGTGAACACCTTCAACACGCCGTCCTGGCCGTCGAGTTCACGCAGCGGCGACGGGCGGGGGGCCGCGATGACGAGACGCACACCCTGGAGAAGGTACGAACGTGCCAGGTTCAGCAGTGCCGTGCTGCGGCCGGACTTCGCCGGTCCGGCGACAACGAACGTCGGCACGCCCTGCGACAGGTCCGGGCCGAACGCCATGATGTCGTCGCCGCCGATCCCCGCCAGACCCCACAGCCTGGACTGCGCGACCGCCGGGTCGCGCATCTCCCACGCCTCCGTGAAACCGATCCGGGAGGGCAGCGAGTCCACCCGGAACGGCCGCCGCGCACGCGGGACTTCGGCGTCACGGGCCGCGGCGGCCTCACCGATCGTGGCGAGCGCGGCGGCCTGCCCCTGACCGGTCGTGTCGTCGGAGAGCAGCGCGAACTGCGTCTCGATCGCCGACTCGTTCTTGAAGCCGCGGCCGGGCGGGATCTCCTCCGGCACCTTGCGCGCGTTGATGCCGAGCATCGAGAAGTCGGAACGGTCGGCGAGCCGCAGACCGTACTTCTCCTCGGTGAGCGAGGCCATCCGGCCGAGCAGCACCTGCCGGTCACCGGTGACCACGAGGTGGATGCCGACGCTCGCGCCCTCACGCATCATCGTCTGCAACTCGTCCGTCAGTTCACCGTGGTTGTACTCGCCGAGCGTCGGCAGCCAGCCCTCCCACCGGTCGAGCAGCACGACGACGTGCGGCAGCCGCTCCTCCTCGGCGACGGACGCGCGCTGCTCACCGATGTCGGCGAAGCCCTTGTCGGACAACAGGTCCTGACGCCGTGTCAACTCGGCCTTGAGGCGGGTGACCAGCCGTACGGCCCGTTCCGTCTGGTTACGGGCGACGACGGCTCCGCAGTGCGGCAGCCGGGTCAGCGCGTTGAGCGCGCCGTTGCCGCAGTCGATGCCGTACAGGTGCACGTCCTTGGAGGAGTGCGTGCGGGCGATCGACCCGGCGAGGGTCCGCAGGATCTGCGAACGGCCACTGCGGGGCGCACCGCCCACGATGAGGTGCCCGAAGGAGGAGAAGTCGACGACGACCGGGCGGCGGGCCTGGTCGGCGGGCAGGTCCTCGACGCCGAACGGGGCCGGGGGCAGCTTGCCGGGCGCCAGGGCGGCGACGGCCGGTACCTCGACCTCGTCGAGCAGCAGGGTCTCGGAGAGCGCGGGCAGCCACGGGCTGTGCTGCGAGGGGATGCCGAGCGAGGTGTTGGCGTCCCGGACGGCGTCGACGAGCACCTTGAGGTCGGTGATCTCCTCTTCTTCCCGCGCCTCGACCTTGGGCTTGACCAGCGCGGCCCGTCCCAGGTCCGCCCAGCCGAGCGGTCCCGCCCAGGGCGCGAGGAGTTGCGGGTCGGCGGCGCCGGGCCGCCGGCCGCCCACACGCCCCGACTGGAAGGGCACGAGCGAGGCGTGGCCGAGGCGTACGTACGCGCGGCCGGGCGTGTTCTTGGAGATGTGCCCGGCCTCCGGCGAGTCGATGACGTCGCTCGACTCGCCGCCGTCCGTCACGCGCAGGGCGATACGGAGGTTGGTGTTGGCGCGGATCTCGGGCGACACGACACCGCTCGGCCGCTGCGTGGCGAGGAGCAGGTGGATGCCGAGCGAACGGCCCCGCTGGGCGATGTTGACGAGGCCCGTCACGAAGTCGGGCAGGTCACGCACCATCGAGGCGAACTCGTCGATGACGATGAGGAGTCGGGGCAACGGCCGGTGCGACGGTTCGCGCCGCACGAGATCCTGGTAGTCCTCGATGTCCTTGGCGTCGGCGGCGGCCAGGATGTGCTCGCGCCGGTGCAGCTCGGCGCCGAGGGACTCCAGGGCCCGCTCGACGAGGTGGGCGTCGAGGTCGGTCACCATGCCGACGGTGTGCGGCAGGTTGACGCAGTCCTTGAAGGCGGCGCCACCCTTGTAGTCGACCAGCACGAACGTCATGTTCTCCGGCGTGTTGGCCACGGCCAGCGCCGCCACGATGGTCTGCAGCAGCTCCGACTTGCCGGAACCGGTCGTACCGGCGATCAGACCGTGCGGCCCGTCCCGCCGGATGTCGATGCCGAAGGGCCCGTCGTACGACTCACCGACGACGGCCATCGTCGACTGCCCGCCCATGCGCCACCGCGCGGAGATCGCGTCACTCGTCGGCGGCTCCAGCTGGAGCACGTCGAGCAGCCGGCTGGAGCCGGGCAGCGCCGAGTCCTCCGTCTCGCCGCTGATGTCCCGGATCGGGGACAGGGCGCGGGAGAGACGCGCGCACCAGGCCGCCGACACGAAGTCCGGCCGTACGTTCCTGACCCGGGCCGTGCCCGTCTGCTCGACGCGCAGGCGCAGTTCGAGCGGCTTCCGCTCACCCTCCTGCTGGTCGTCCGCGGTGGTGGTGTGCCAGGCCTGGAAGGAGGGGAAGCCGTTGGCGCCCGCCTGGTAGCCGCGACCGGCCGGGGTGCCCGTGTCCGCCGTGGGGGCCCCGCGCTCCGGGCGCTCCTGCGGCTTCGGCTCGGCGATGACGATGGCCTGGCACTCGCCGGGCAGGAACCGCTCCTCCGCGTCGAGGCAGATCGCGTACATGCTGACGGCGGGGCCCTCCCGCAGCAGCCGCACGACGCCGGGCATGGAGCGCAGCCGCCGTGAACCGTCCCAGACGACCACGATGTCCGGATCGGTGAAGCTGGTCTGGCGGCCGTTCTCCCTGGCCGCCTTCTGGCGGGCGTCGAGGAGCTGGGTCAGCTCGCCGATACGGGCACCCACGGTCTCGGCGTCCGTACCGATCAGGACGTTGGTGTCCTGGGCGCCGGAGGGCCGCGAGTGCGGCAGCCAGCGGACCCAGTCCCAGGTGAGCTGGGCGCTGTTCTCGGTGAGGACGTAGAACTGCACGTCCAGCGGGCTGTGCAGCACGGCGCTCTGCGCGACGACCCAACGCCCGATCGCCTGCGCCGAGTCACCGGGCCCCGCGATGCCGACGACCCCGCGCTCGCACAGCGGTACGGCGACGGGGGCGTCCTCGATCTTCCAGGTGACCTCGCGCTTGTGGTCGTCCTGCTCGGGATCGTCGAGCACCACCTCGGAGGGCAGCTGCCCCGTGCCGACCCTGATGACCAGGTGGTCGGGGTCGGTGCGGCGGCGCTCCCACAGCCGCGTGCGGGGGCCGGTGCTCATCGACAGCACAGTGGCCGGGTCGGGCACGGCCTGGCGACGGTCGAGGCGCTCGTCGACAAGGGCGTCCTGCGCGTCCTTCTCGATCCGCTCCTTGTGCTCCTTGTACTCCTTGACCTGCTTCGCATGGGACTTGCGCCCGTGCTTCTTGTCCATGAAGTAGTTGCCGAACAGGATGATCGGGCTCAGCAACGCCATGATCAGGTAGTACCAGCGCCCGAAGATCATCACGGCCACGACGGCACCGACCAGCGGGGTCAGCGCCATCAGCCAGGGCAGCGGCCGGGCCTCGAAGTCACGCGGCTTGGCCGGCAGCTTGAACCGGGTCTGGCGCTCCGGGGGCTGGAGCCGGGGCGGCCGGTTGTAGTCGAGGCCGGTCCCGTCGTCGGACCACTTCAGCGCGGCGTTCGGCGGGGAGTAGCGGTCGAGTTCGAAAAGGGTGTTGCCGACGGCGATCTGGGCGCCGAGCGGCCACTCCTTCCCCTCGACCGGCTCGCCGTCGAGCGTGACGGCCTCCTTGTCCTTGTCGTCCCCGTGCAGGGCGACCTGGCATGTTCCGTCCGTTGCAACTGACAACGTCAGCGCGCGCGCCGCGAGCTCGGGGTCCTCGACGCGGATGTAGGAGGCGGGGCCGCTGCCGATGTCGTAGCGCCCGATGCCGAGCCGGTGCACGGAGCCCGCGGCGGGCCCGCTCGCCACCCGCAGCTCGACGAGCCCGGTCGGCTCGCCGGGCAGACAGCCGGCCGGGTCGTACAGACTGACGACGGCGCCCTCACGCAGCGGCGAGGTCCCCACGGTGGCGGCCGGGTCGAGGGGATGCCCGTCGACGTACGCGATCGGCGCACCGCCGCTCGCCGCCTGCTGCCCGTGCTGGCCGATGGGGATGATCTGCGCCCCACCGCCGTGACCGACGTGTGCGGCCAGCTCCTTCGCTATGTCCCCCATGGAGGACTCAGGATCCGCGTCGAGCACCACGTCGGCACCGGCGCCGCCGAGTGGATCGACGACGGTCAGAGTCAGGCGCACGATCGTCCTCCCCGAATCCCCTGGGCGACGGCCCTCGACGGACCACACGCCCAGTGACCACTGAACTGAACTGTCTACTGGACTGTTTACTGGCTGGACTGAGCTGTCTGCAGGCTGGGCGGAACTGTTCGGTGAGCCTGGCTGTACCGTCTGCTGCCCGTCCCGATTCCTGCCCAGGACCGCCCCGTGACGATATCCGCTCCACCCTTCCCACAGGCAACGGCGTATGTGCTGGTTCCCTGAAGGCTCTTGCCGGATCCGGGGTGTGCGGCTGCAAGCGCTCTGCGTAAGCTGCATGCTCAGCGGACGATCGCATCATCCGCAACGGGAGCCACGGGGGTTGGCCCTGCGGCAAGTCGAGTTGTGACGGAGGACGCCACATGGCCGGCGGCAAAGACGCAGATATCACATATGACGAGATGCACAAGGCGGCTACCAAGCTGACCGACGCCAAGGACAAGATCGACGAGAAGCTCGACTCCCTTGAGCGCTACATCCAGGGCCTCGTCAAGGACGGCTACACCACCCGCAAGGGCTCGCAGGCCTTCGAGGACTCCTTCACGGAGTTCAAGAAGGGCGCGAAGGACACGATCGACGGCCTGACGGGCATGTCCAAGTTCCTCACGAGCGCCGCGAAGGCGTACCAGGACCTGGACGACGAACTGGCCAAGGGTGTCAAGGGCTGAGGTCCGACCTTGGGGGCGGGTTCAGCCGCTGTGGGATGGCTGGGGCTGTCTAGTGACGATATGAACTGGTGCGGTGGAGCGTGGAATCAGCTCTGCCGCACCAGTTCACGTTGGGCTGATTTCTACGACGGTAGAAACATGTGGCGGGGTGGCTGTGGGCGAATATACGCGGATTGAAGATCTTGAGGTAATTCGCGGAATGGGCAGAGGACTCGGCAACATCAAGAAGTCTTTCGACGGCCTTGAAGACCTCAAAGGCAAGTACGACGAAGACTTCGGAAACAGCGACCTCAAGGACAAATTCGAAGATTTCGTGGACAACTGGAAGCTCAGTCGAAAAGAGCTGACAGAAGAAATCGATGCACTTTCCAAGATTGCTAAGGCTGCAGCTGGAGCGTACGAAGACATCGATCAGCAGTTGGCGGACGCGATTCGTGGCGCGCAGGCACCAAAGAAGGGCAACCGGGGGTAGCGAGGAATGAGTAGCCGACCGCGTGACTGGCATCCTTTGGCTGATGTCGACCCTGTCCCCGGGGACCCGGATCAGCTCGTGGCGCTTGGCAGGAAGCTGCGGAAGACAGCGGACGAGCTGGGTCGGCAGATCAGAAATCTCAAAGCGATCTCGAAAGTCGATTCCTGGGACTCCGATGCCGGGAAGGAATTTCGAAAGAAGGCCGAGGGAAGTCAAGGAAAACTTGAGGCCGCGTACAAGAGATATGACGCGGCGGCCGACGCTATCGGTTCGGATATCCATGAGGTGAGCGGCAGCTATCAGGATCAGCTGCACGCACCGTCGACGAACTATGCATCCGACCTCCATCGTGCGCAGAACATTGCGGATTCGGCCCTGAAGGAAGCGCGAGAGGCGGACGAAAGGAAGAGTTCGACGCGGAAGAGCCTCGACAGTCTCTCAGGAAAAGACGGCAAGGAGGAGAGGGAGAGACTAGAAGGGAAAATGGATGCGGCGTCCGGTGACATCGAAGCAGCCAGAGAGAAGATCGAGGCAGCCAAGCGCATTAGGGATGAGGCAGCCAAGAAGGCCCGTGAGGCCATTGATGACATAATTTCTCATGATTCGCTGAAAGATGGCTTTTGGGATAAGTTTCTCGACGATGTGAACAACTGGACAGCGAAAATTGCCACAGTTTGCGGAATCGCGGCAATGCTCGTGGGGTGGATTCCGGTAATTGGTCAGGCTCTAGCCGGGTTGCTGGGGACGATCGCCATGACGGCGAGTCTCATCGGTCTCGTCTGCACAGTGATTCAATTCGCCAGGGGTGATGCCGATTGGATGGATCTCGGCGTTGCCGCTCTGGGATTTCTTGCTGCTGGTGTAGGAAAGGCTTTCAGTAAATACGCCGGAAAATTTCTGGCCCGGACGCTGCCCCGACTTCAGAGAGCCGCCGGGAGGCCAGGAGCCCGTGCTGCGGGCACTATTGCCAAGCGGGACAGGCAGAAACTGAACAGGCTTGCTGCTCAGCAGTCCAAACTCACGGGTAGAGAGAAGCTCAGGGCATTTGGTGAGCCTTTCAAGGACCACCTTCTATCGCCGTCCGGAATCAAGAGTTCGTGGAGTAACCTAAAAACTATGGGAAGGCCTCAATCGTGGAGAGACATGAGGCAGACTTTTGGGGCGCAAGGAGGGTTCAAATCCTTCACGTTTCTGGATTCCGGAGTTGCGGCCGAGATTAATTCGGCAAAGATTGCATCTAAAGGGCTTCCAGAGATTTCTGCCATCAATAGGATCTCCGGTAAGGCGAATGTCATCTCCTTGACGGGATCCTTGATCACCGTGGGTGGCCTTGCGGCGGACCCGGTGATCAACCCCCTGCTACCGGACTGAGAGATACATGACCAGCGGTGACGTTACGTACAGATACTCGCTCGACCTTGGTCCGGGGTGGGTGGACCTGACGCTGGCCGAGGGGTCGAAGGGTGCGGCGAGGGAATTGGCCGCGGCACGAGTTGCCCAGTTCAACCCGCTGCGTCTGGCTGTTGAGAGGGCATCGCTTGTCGACACCCTGACCCGCATGGCGCTGAAGGCGTACGAGAGTGGAGCAGTCGTAGCGGGGTCCTACTTTTCGGACTCGGGAATCAATATTGCAACCCTGGAGCTCGCCGTATTTGGCGATGAAGGGATCCGGCCTACGCCCGAAGACGTTCAGCCCATGATTCTCGAATGGGAGAACATGGAGGTGGTTGGCACGCCGGAGGTGAGATACCTGGATCTGTCAGCGGGCCGTGCCGTCCGAGTGCAGGCAGCCATTAAGGAGAAGAAGCTCTTCGGGCGTGGACGCCTGGCCGAGTTCATCAGGTACGCGGTGTGCCCCGCGAACAATGACGACGTGGTGCTGGTGACAGTTCAGTGGAATGCTTTCCAGTATTCTGACGAGTTGACGCAAATGGTGGACGATATGATCGGTTCGCTGAGTGTTGAGTCGGTCGACCAGTCTGGCGAGGCAGATTCCCATGCCTGACGTGAACGAATGGGAATCGCCCCCCAAGGATTATGGATTGATCGTCCCGGACGGTTGGTTTCAAATCCGACTGGAGCCCGGTCTTTGGGATCGAGGAATCATCGCTCTTGCTGAGCAGCAATTCCGTGGTGTGGACAACGCTCCACACGTCAGGGAGCGAATGATGCGTGATCTGCAAAAGCAGGCGAAGATGGCATTCCGGCATGGGGGTATCGAACTTTACATGTCGACCCTGACGGTGGGAGATGTGCCTCTGGCTTCATCGCTTCTCGTGTCGATTTCGCCGCCTGATTCTTGGCCTCGCGGCGCCACAGTGCATCAGCTGGCAGCTCGCATTGCGGCACCGAAGAAGGATGTATCACTGGTAAACCTCCCGGTGGCAGGAGAGGCGGCCCGGGAGAGATACCGGGAAGATCCAGATCCTGCGGCTCAGATGGGTAACACCCTTCCCACCACGACGCTTACTTACTACGTTCCTGTCCCGGCGGCCGATAAATGGCTCATGCTGAGCTTTTCCACCCCGGTGGATCCGCTGGCGGACCAGATGGTGGAGCTGTTCGACGCTGTTGCCGGCACATTGCATTGGAAGTGATCGTCGATCAGTGTGCCGAGCGTGTGGCCGGCGCGGAATGGGAGAGCCCATGTCTGTTGGATCAGCGGCCGGGGAACCCCGGCCGCGGAGTCCGCGGCGGTCGATGGCAGGAAACATCGCGTTCGGTGCGGGGCTGCTGCTCGTCCTGGCGACCATGACGCTCGGTGCCTGTGCGGGCGTCGCCCTGACCATCGGCTTGGCCGACGACTCGTTCTTGTCGTCAGCGGTCCCCGACGACGGACGGAATGCGGTGGGCATCGGCGGTATCGGCATGGGCGGCCTGCTGGGTCTGATGCTGCCACTGATCCTCTTCGCGGCGGTCCGGGGGACCGAGGAGAAGTCCAGGCTCGGACCGGGCGAAGCCCTGTTCAAGGCCCTCGGCATCGTCGTGTTCAGCGTCTACCTGGTCGTTGTCTCACTGCTCGCCGCCCAGCTCGGCTGGATCCTTCCCGAATGGCTGACCACCCTGTTGAGCTTCTTTGCCGTCGGCTTCAGCTGGGCTCCTGTGGCGCTGCTTCCCTGGGAACGGTTCGGACGCGGGGCCCTGCGGTCCTTCGGCGCCCAACGCGTCCAGACGCGCAGTGACTCCGACGGGATGCTCAACTCCCGTACGGAGTAGAACGCGACGACGCCACTGAGGCACCGCGGCCCACACTCGGCTGAGGCCGGCCGTGGCGGCGAGCTTGGTGCCGGCGGAGCAGAGGCGTCCGATGCCGAAGGCCGGGGGTTGACCGGGCTGTAGCCGACGTCGTCGTCCATCGCGGCCGCCACCGCACCGTGCTGTCAGGCGGGCGGTGAGCCTTCCGGGGTCTTCGTCAGCCACAGGCTGCGGGCGAAGACATCCGCCTCGTCGAGGTGGGCCGCCAGCCAACCGGGATCGTCGGCCACCGTACGTACCGACAGGTCGACCCCGAACTCCTCCGACCGCCATGCGAAGTTGAGCGACATCATCAGCGCGCCCTCGCGAGAACCCCAGTACCGCAGGGAGCGGAGCCCCTCGCCCAGCCGCTCGGTGGTGAACGTGTCCACCTCGGTCGGCCGCACCGGGCTGTCCCGGTCGGCCTGCACCGCCTCGCGGAGTTGCGTCGTGCGATCACCCTCAGCCGGCACCGACAGGGCGAAGAAGGCCAGCGGAATGCGGCGCGGGTCAGGGGCGTAGAGGAAGACCTGGTGCGCGGGGACCCGGCCGGGAATTCCTTCCGCCAGCATGTCCAGCCGCTTCGCCAGCGCGCGGATCTCACGCCGCTTGGGCCGCTTCTCGCGCAGCCGCCAGAGCATCTCCGCGTTCTTCTGCGCCCAGTCCTGACGTTCGTCGGTGCTGTCCCACCTCAGTGGCATGAGTAGCCACTCGGTGGGATCCGAATCGGTCTCAAGGAAGATCACGAATAGCTCCAGCGGAACGTGGTCATCACGGCATCGAAGAGTTCGACGAGGACTTCGGCGAACTCGCTGTGGGGGTCCCCGTCGGCAATGGTGCTGAAGCAGATCGTCACCCACTGGGCGACGGCGGATCCCGGGACCGGAAGCACGTAGTCGATGCGGCGTGAGGCGTACTCCACCTCCCGTTCCGCGTCGGCGGCGACGGTCTTGTCCACCCGGACGCCGTGGGCCCCGTCGATCGTGACCGGCTCACTGCTCGCTCCGTCCGCAAGCAGCTGAGCCACGACCTCGCCGCTTCCGACTGCGACTCCGGGACCGGTGAGCGCTTCCGAGACAACGATGGAGGCGGCGACGAGAGTGCCGTGGATCCGTTCCACCGGAAGGTAGAGCGTGAGTCCGTCCGCCTTGCGCGCCTGCTGAACCGCCTTGTTGAGGCGCTTGATCAGCTCCAGACGCGCCTTGATGACGTCGTCCTTGGGGATGTCGTCGGACAGTTGCGCCACTCCGCGGTCGACTATGCGCTTCACGGCTTCGTCCGCGCCGTCCCGCAGCGGGATCATGTCCCAGCCCGGCGGCGGGACCAGACGGTAGCCGAGCGGCATCGTGGACGTGCGTACGTCGTCGGAGACCTCAGACATGTCGGAACTTCTCCACGACGGCGGAACCGGCCACCAGCAGTGGGGTGACGAACGCACCGATGACGCCCGGCCAGAACCCTGTCACCAGTGCCGGCAGCAAGAGCGTGCAGGAGACGAGGAGGGCGTGGGTGAGGCCTTCCGGTCGCCGACTGTGCCAGGGGTGGCGCGTGAAGATCCAGAGGACCCCGAGGATGCCCGCGGAGACCACCGCCCGCTCCGTCCAGACCCAGACAGGGACGAACGAACGTGGGCTCACGGCGGCCAGCAGGAAGTACACGACGATGAACACGGCAGGAACGATGACGCACAGCCGCGCCGCTGCCACGACTCCGCCGCCGAGGCGGGTCACCACCGCGGAAGCGGCAGGTGGTTGGTTGGGAGGCATCAGTTCTCGACCTTCGTCCGGGCGTCCTGTCGGTCTACCAGTGCGTGTCGACGGGCGGCAGCCATGTGTTCGCCTTCCAGTCGTTGTACGTCTCACTGAACGGCTTGTCCGCGGTGCCCCACGCGTCGTGCGCGGCAGCGATCGCGTCACTCTGCCCGAGGCTCTTGTCGATGACGTCGGCGGTGGTTCCGACATACGCGCCGGCAAGGGACAGGCCGTACCCGGCGTTCGAACCGACCCGCGCGACGGTCGAGACCGCCTCGGGGAACGCCTCCCCGTTCTTTGCGATGTTGGCGTACAGACCGGCGGCCTCGTCGTCGCCCAGGTGGGCGGCCTTTGCGAGCTTGCTGAGTTCAGGGGAGTCCATGGACACCCGGCCCGCGTCGTCCAGGATCTTCTTGCGGATGAAGAGCCGCATCTCTTTGGCGAAGACCTTGGTCGCGTCGTCCGAGGTCGTGGCCGCGAGTCGGCCCAGGTCGTCCATGACGCGCGAGTGGGCACGAATGCCGTCCTTGAGCTTGCCGACACGGGACAGAGCAGCAGCGGCCTTGGTGGAGGTGTTGGCACCCTTCAGCAGGGCCACACCGAGCCGCCCCATACCCATGGTTACCAGGCCGATGGAGTCCATGGCGACGTCCATCCAGCTGGCGTCGCCAGAAGCCACGAGGAGCATTCTCGTACCCAGGACGAGAAGCCCGGCGACCACCAGGAAGACCGCGATGTTGAGGCCGGGGATGAACATGGCGATAACGCCCACGATGGTCGCGATCCACCCCAGGACGTCAATGACGACCTTGATCCAGTCCGCGTTCTCGTGGACCCAGCCCTTGACGTTGTCCCACCAGCTGTCCTCGATGACGTCGTCGAGTTGGTCGCTGATCTTCTTTGCGTAGTGCCGGGCTCGTTCGTCGCGGTCTCCCGTGACGCGGTCGAGCTGGTCACGGAATTCCTGTATCGGATCTCCGTCGGAAGGGCTGGCCGCCTTGTCGTCCCCGGATTCCTTTTTGGCCTTCTCCGCGTCGACCTCGTCCTGCTTCTCCTTGGCCTTGCGCAGAAGGGCATCGGCTTCGCCCTGGTAGTGCTCCAGGTCATTGGCCCAGTTGCTCAGATGCCCGTGTACGCGCTCGTAGCGCCCGGCGACCTCGCGCAGATGCTTCTCCAGGACCTCGGACTCGTCCTTCAGCTTTCCGGCGTACTTGCCCTTGAGCTCGTCGTCGTCGCCGATTCCGCGCAGCATTCGGGACTGTTCACGGAGTGACTCCGCGACACCCTTCATGTGCTTGACTTCGGCGCGGATCTCTTCGGCATCCCCGGGCACCGGATCGGAATCTGTGAGCGGATGCCAGTCGCGCGGCCTGGCTTTGGATGGTGCGGCCACTGGTTGCGTCTCCCCGTTGCTGAACTCGCCGACTCCGGTTCGCGGCTGACTGCGCCGGTGCCGGGCCCCGGGCGCACGATGGGCGAAAGTTTACTTCTTCTTGCCCTCTTGCAGGCCTTTGGCCAAATCCCCGTCCAGTCCGCCGAATCCTTCGATGGTTGATTTGACCAGTTTGCCCACCGTGTCGATGCTGTTGATCATTTTCGCCCGATAGTCGTCCCAGTTGTCCACGAATGTATCCATGGAGTCGGCTATCTCACCACTGCCCCAGTGGGAGCGCATGTCGTCGGCTCGGTTCCCGAGGTTGTTGAATTCCTTCTTGAGGTTCTTCAGCCGGGACTCGGACTCCGAGAGAAGCTCGATATTGACCCTGAGGTCCGCATCTTTTCCCATGGGCAACCTATCCCCGTGACGTGAGTCGGTTCGGTCTCAACGGCTGACGGGAGCAAGGGGCTTGCTCTCCCTCTCCCACTGCCGGGTGCCGTAGCCGACCGGGCCGAGGTCGCGGCCGGTGTGGCAGCAACGGGTCACGACGGTATCCGTGGAGTACGGGATCTCGCCAGTGCGGCCCCGGTGCCGAACGCGATGACCTCACCGATGAATGGCTTTCCAACTGCCCGGGTGAAGAGCGTGTGCGGGTTTGGTGGTCGAAGGCTCGCCGAATAAACAAATGCCCTGTCCGTCCACGGGCTATGAGCAACCTCATAGTCGTTACTGTCACCTGGTGAGCGATCGTGCGCGCGGCGTCCGCAGAAGCAGGGGGAGGCACCATTGACCGGACAGACTGCCGGCAGGTTTCGGATGCGCGAGGGGTTCGGCCTCGCGGCCGGAGTGCTTCTTTTCCTGGGGATGGCCGCCGTTGGGCTGTGGATCCTCGGAGCCGGCAAGTGGTTCGTGCGGGAGACGGCACCGGTCGTACTCGATTGGCCAGGTGGTTCGTGGGGGCTCGGCGTCGCCTTCGGGATGGTCACCGTCCTCGGGGGTTTCGGCGGGCTGTGGTTCTGGGAGCGGACCACGAGGACGACCCGGCTGCGTCGTGCGGCGCGGACCGTGGGCGTGGTGGCCTGCTGGGGCCCGGCGTTCGGCGTACTGATGTATCTGCTGGGCTCCCTACCCGGGAGGTACTGCTCTTCGTCCGAAGCACACTGTGCGTACATTCCGGGCTCCGGCAGCGCCCTCGTCGCGTATCTCCTGACAGTCGGCCTGGTGGGGTGGGCTGTCCGTCGAGTGACGAACACGCGAGCCGAGAAGCGGAACGCACGTGAACGGGAGCGGCTGCGGAAGCTCCGCAAGAAGGGCAAGGGAAAGAGCCGGGCGGCGGCGCGGGGATGAGCGGCATCGGGCAGAGAGCGGCGCTGACAGTGAACCCTCGTGAGGTATCTCTGCGTTAGAAGCAATGGCAGGGTGCGCACCCGGCTGCCCGGTCCGTAGTGATGCCGAGAGGGTTCCGGGTGTCCGGGCCGAGGAAGTGGCGGCCGGCTCCGTGGGGGAACCGGCCGCGCATCACGTGCTGCGCCCAGCGGTCGATGGTTGCTCCGCTCAGCGGTTGACCGACTGGATCTCCTCGACCGTGATGTTCTGGACGGCCTCGATCGTGCCGTCGGGCAGACCGACCGCGCCGGCCTGGCCCGTGCCCGTCCAGCTGATCTCCCAGGTGAGGGCCGCCTTGATGGGGAACGTTTCGCCGCCGGACGAGCGGCGGTAGACGATGCCGCAGGGCGGGGTCTCCTTGGCCTTCCCCTTGGCGTAGGGCTCGCCGATCCTGCCGTCGACGATGGGGCATTCGCCGTCGGCGGGGATGGTGGTGGCGTCCTCGGTACCCGGGGCGAGGGTGAGGGACTTGGGGGTGGCGGTCGTGGTCGCCTGGATGTTGAAGCCGGGGACGTTGATGGCCGCCGTCGCCTGGACCTCGTCGAACGCGGCCTCGTCGAGCCACGCCCAGGTCGGCAGGTTCACCTTGGCGATGGCCTCGGGGGCGAGCGTCACCTTCGTGCCGGGCAGCTCCATGTGCTGGTACGCGAGAGCGGCGAGCATCTCCGGAGTAATGGCCTGTTCGTACTGGGGCGGCGGGGGCTCGCCGTTCTCGACCCAGAAGGGCAGGTCCGAACACGCGGTCCGCTTGAGGTAGTCCGGCTCGTTCGGGTTCTCGACGCCGGCCCAGAACATGCCCTCGCCGTCCTTGTCGACGTTGTAGTCCTTGTAGCCGGGGGTGTCGGTCCAGCCGTAGTCGTCCTCGTAGTGGCGTTCCATCTCGCCTATCGCCGCACCCGCGTGACCGGTCATGCCGGGCGCGCTCTTGGCGTCCTCGATGTTCTTGGACATCTCCTTCTTGAAGTCCTTGGCACCCATGTACGGGGCGTACCAGCAGCTCGGCGGTGTCCAGTTGACGTCGGCCGACGTCACGTTGCCGGTGCCTCCGCTCTTGGCCACGGCGCCGGAGTACTGGACGCGGGCGGCGGCGTAGATGCCGGTGCTGTCCTTACCGCCTTGTGGGTTGCTGCTGGCGCCGGTGCCATCGCGCGGCCCTCCCGCCGCGTGGACCGGTGCCGCGAGGATGACAGTGCCGAAGGCCAGCGTCAGGGCAACTGAGCCGATGCTGAGGGCTGTACGTCGGGCTGTGTTCACTGGCACTTCTTCGCCTCCTCCTCGACGAACACCTTGGATGCCTGCCACAAGCTGTCACTTGTGGGGAGCTTGACCATGATGATTTTGAAGTAGCTGAAGTCCACGAGGCTGGGTTTGGTCTTCAGGACCTTCCCCGTTTTGACTTCTTCGGCGTAAAACTTGCTCGAGTCCGAACAGAACGCGACCTCCACAGAGTTGCCGTTCGTGGTGGAGCGCGTGGTGGCGTCGTAGTGACGGCGGAGGCCGGTGGCAGTCCAGCCGCCCTTGACCCACTCCTTGATCTGGACTTCCGCGTAGTGGCGTCCGTCGCCGGTGGAGTAGCTGGTGACGGCCGCGTCGTTGGCCGTTCGCTTGCCGACGCCCCGGTACATGGCGCGGAGGTAGTTGGCGGCGTCGTCCATTGCCGCCGCCTCGTTCTTGGCCTTCGGTTTGTCCCAGTCGAAGGCCAGGTCCAGGTTCATCCCCTTGGGCAGGGACACGTCCACGCCGTCCGGCTTGTCCTGTGCCGCTCCCGCGGGTTCTGCCGACTTCTTCGGCTTCTCCTTGTCCTGTCCCGCGCCGGCGATTTTGTCGTTGTCGGTGGACTTGTCGTCCCCGCCGCCGCATGCCGTGAGCAGCAGGGCTGCGGTCGCGGCGAGCGCGGCAGCAACGGGCAAAGAGCGGCGCTTCACAGTGAACCCCCGTGAGAATCAGACGCATTGAAGAGCTACGACGTTATCCATGGGCCGCGCGGTTTCGCTACCGCGAACTTCCTTGCAAGGCTGGTCGGACGCGGAGGAACCGGGGCAATCGGACGGCGCTTGTGGCCCGATCGTGTCGGAGTGCACAGCGGCTCGGACGGGCACGGGACCGGCCCCGGACGCAGGTGGGCGTCCGGGGCCGAGACCGCTTCGCTCAGTTCCCCGCGCCCTTGCTGAGGCGCCCTCCGGCTCGGTTCTCCCGGGTCGGCTTCGTCACTTCCAGCACGTCGGTCATGGGCGGGTAGTGGTCGGCGCAGTCGGGGCACGCGTACACGTTGAAGCCGGGGCCCGTCGCCGCATGCACCTCGTGGACCAGGATCGGCCGATCGGTCGTCCGGTGGCAGCGGGCGCACATCCGCACGGCGGGGCGCGTCATCGGGCGGCCACCGGGACGCCGTGGATGTGGTCCGGGCCGACGTCGATGCCGACCGTCGCGAGATAGAGGGCGCGGCGGCGTTCGCGTTGGCGCCGGTGTTCGGCGGCGCCCAGGACGTAGGGGCGTACGAGCCGGGACGCGTTGCCGTCGAGGATTTCCGTGAAGCGGGGCGGCGGGGCCGGGATGAACCGGAGGGGTGGGACCACTCCGATCCGGTGGCGGCCCCGAGGGCGGGGGGTGCAGATGCTCAGCATCCAGGCGAGACAGCGGACGATAAGGTCCAGCATGTTGGCGCTCCTGTTTGAGGTTTTAGCGTCGGCCACGCCCCGGGACGGCTTGCATCCGTCGCCGGGGTCTTTCACGTTCAAGGCACGGTACAGGGTGCAGCTGGGTGGTGTATAGCGGTTTGCTGCGCTCCAATGAGCCGTGCAGTTCCCTGCTGTCGTACGTTGTTCGATATGACACCAGAGTCAGGGCAGTCGCCGATCGACCCGACGAAGATTGCCTACGTCTATATGCAGATGGCGGACCACATCGCGGCCCGCATCGCTTCTGGGGAGCTGCGGCCCGGTGCGCGGCTACCGGGGGAGCGTGACCTGGCCGACGAGTACGGGGTCGCGCACCTGACTGCCCGCCGCGCCACCCGCGAACTCCGCGAACGCGGACTCGTCGTCACCCTCCCCGCGAAGGGCACCTTCGTCGCGTACCCGGAGGCCGACGAACCCCCGGGCGACGGCCAGGAGGCGTAGACCCTCAGCGGGTATCTCGCTCGTCGCGTGCGGTGTCACACCGCCGGACGAGGTCGCGGCATCCGCCTCGGCCGCGGCGATGAGGGCGTCGCCCCCGGAGCGGAAGCCACCGCGCCCTCGTAGGCTTGCGCGCACGCGCACATCAGTTTGCTTCGGACCGGGGGAGAACAACCAACATGGCCCGCTACATGGAGACGCTCACCATCGAGCGCGGCGGCTTCCAGATCAAGGTGCCGGAGTCGTGGTGGGAGTTCGACGTGCGGCCCGATTCGCGGGACGACTCGATCCGCCGCATGGTCGCCGAACGTGTACGGCAGCAGCCCGACCTGGCGAAGTACAAGGACACGTACACCGCCTTCCTGCAGAAGGCCGCGGCCGACGCCTGGAAGTCGGGCGCGCTGTACTGCGGCTGCATGGCTGAGAGCTTCGGCGGTGACACGCCGATCACCGGGTCGATCACCGTCTCCCTCGTCGGCGGGCGTACGAAGGACGGCGCGCCCCTCTCCACCGACCCCCAGGTCATGGCGGGGCAACTCGCCGTGCGGGAGGCCAAGAAGGAGGGCGACGCGTGGCGCAAGGTCACGACGGTCGACATCCCCGGCGTCGGCCCGGCCGCGCGGACGTACGGCATCGAGGACATCCCGGTGCCCGATGACGCCCTCAACCGCACCATCCGGGCGGTACTCATGCAAACGTTCATCCCCGTGCCCGGCCAGGAGGGCAAGGTCGCCCTGGTCGCAGGGAGCAGCCAGGTGCTCGATCTCGCCGACTCGTTCTTCGACATCTTCGACGCGATCACGTCGACGTTCCGCTTCGCGGAGTAGGAACGGCGCCGCCGGGCTATGCGTACGACGCCGTCGGCCGGCCGATCCGCTCGGTTACCAACTCGGCAGGCGCGGGCTGCGAACTGCGCAGCGATGGGGACGCGTTGGGCCGCATCGTCGCGGAGTGAATGAACGGGAACAGCACGATGTACACGCATGACGCGGTGAGTCGGCGCGCGTCTTGAGCCGCTGGAGCTGCACGTGGGTAGTTCGTTCGTCGACTCGGTCCGGGGCCTGGTGGGTGAGGCGCCATGACGGCTGACGATCGCGGTGTCCGGGGCCGCCTCCCGCTTGCCGTCTACCGGTTGATGCCGGGTGCGGGTGAGTTCCGGACCCTGTTGCTCGGCAACTCGCTCAGAAAAGTCATCCGCTGGCAGATCAGCGGGTCCGACGCCGACAGGCCGACCGGTCTCAGCGGTTCGTGGGACGGTGATCCGCGGCTGCGCAAGGGGGAGTTCCCGTGTGGATATCCCGGCGCTCCCGTCCTCAGCAGTCGCATCGCCGAACCGCTGCGGGACGAACTCTCGTCGGCAGGAGCGCTCGTTCCGGTCTCCATCGAGGGCGCCGAAGCGGATGAGTACTTCCTCTACCTGGTGGAGCGCGTGGTCGACTGCCTGGACACCCGGCGGTCGTCCAAGCCGAAGAGGATGACGGGCGAGGTCAAGAAGGCGGTGTTCCGCCCTGACGCGCTCCCCGTCGACCTGCCCGCTTTCCGGCTGCCGGAATACCGCGGAGGCGTCCATTGGAACGGGTGGATGGTGGAGCGTCTCGTCGAAATCCTGGGGGACAGCCTGGAGGCCCGGCTCGTCTGGTCTGAGGACAGATCGTTGACCCCGGATCCTGCCCCGTGGGGTTTCTGACGTGGCAGGTTCAGGAAGTGCCCCTGTGGGCGGCCACCTCTTCTTGAGAAGTACGCGCACCGGCAACTGATCCGCTAGCGCCGCACGGGAGCTCTCCCGATGACGCGCTCAACCGCACCATCCGTGCCGTGCTCATGCAAACGTTCATCCCCGTCCCCGGGTAGGAGGGCAAGGTTGCCCTCGTCGCCGGGAGCAGCCAGGTGCTCGACCTCGCCGACTTGTTCTTCGACGCGATCACGTCGACGCCCCGCTTCGCGGAGTAGGAACGGCGACGCCGGGCCGCGGCTCGGCGGCGGCCCGCGCCACCCTCGTGACCTTTTCATCGAACGCCCGTACCCAGTAACTTCACTTGTGCGTACGTGAGGTTGACGAGGTTGGCGTGACGGGGGTTGCGTGATGGCGGGGTACCGGCCGACGGACTGGCACGTCCTGGACCTGGAGAAGGATCCGACACCGGGGGATCCCGTTCGGGTCAAGTCCCTTGCCAAGAGCCTGCATGACTTCGCCGACGACGTTCAGGACGCTCTCCGTCTCGTCAAGGGGATGGCGGAGGAGGAGTCCGTCCTGACCTGGGTGGGCAAGACCGCCAAGGTGTTCCAGGACGAGTTCTCCGGCGTCCCGAAGAACCTCAAGAAGCTGAAGAAGTCGTACGACCTGGCGGGGGACGCGCTGGCGGCGTACTGGCCGAAGTTGGAGCGGGCCCAGGCGTTGGCCGACAAGGCCCTGGCCCAGGGGCGCGAGGCGCAGGCCGATCTCTCCTCCGCCAAGTCCCGTCTCTCGTCAACCGATTCGTGGGTGACGAGGGCGAACAAGGAAGCGGACAAGTACAAGGACGACCCGACCGGCGGCAAGAACGTCGAGAAGCCGGACGAGTCCAAGGTCCGTGCGGCGACCCGGGACGCGCAGAGCGCCAAGGACGCCCACACCTCCGCCCAGTCGGACGTGACCTCAGCGCAGAACGCGCTGGACGCCGCGAAGAAGATGGCCGCGGACGCCCGCAAGATGCGCGAGGACGCCGCAGGGGAAGCCAAGCGCAAGCTCGACGAGGCCTCGGACGCGGGCATCCAGAACCGCAAGTGGTACGAGGAGGTCGGCGACTGGTTCGTCGACAACTGGGACACGATCGTCGCGGTGTGCAAGGTCGTTGTGGCCGTGCTCGGCATCATCGCGCTGATCATCGGAGGGCCGATCCTCGGCGCGATCGTGCTGATCGCCGCGCTGGTCGTCCTGGCGGACACACTCAACAAATACATGAAGGGGCAGGCGTCCCTGTGGGATGTGGCCTTCGCTGCCCTGGACTGCATACCCGGCATGAAGGGTCTCACCAGCCTTGGACGGCTTGCCAAGGGGCTCAAAGGACTCGGCAAGTTGGGCCTCAAAGGCATGGCCAAGGGGCTGGCGGGCGGCGTACGCAAGAGCGCCTTGAGCATGCTCAAGCGTGTCTGCAAAAACGATCCGGTCGATGTGGCGACCGGCGAAATGGTCATGTCGGAGGACGATGTCTTTCTGCCCGGCGTTCTTCCGCTGATTCTGCGGCGGCACTACGTGACCGATCAGCGCGCGGGCCGATGGTTCGGACAGACATGGACCTCGACTCTCGACCAGCGTCTGCTGCTGGAGCCGTACGGTGTCCGGCTGGTGACCGAGGACGGCATGGTGCTGGAGTACCCCACTCCTGAACCGGACCTGTCGGTTCTGCCGGTCGAAGGGCCGCGCTGGGAACTCTCTTGGAATGGTGCAGGAAACGGACCGATGACGGTCCATCAGCACGAGATTGGCCAGACCCTCCACTTCGCTCCGGTCTCCACGGCCCGGCCCGCCGAACTGGCACTCGTCTCCGCGACAGACCGCCATGGCAACTCGATCACGGTCTCCTATGACGACGACGGCGTGCCCGTGGAATTGGCGCACAGCGGTGGATATCGCGTCGCCGTGTCCGCAGAAGGGGGTCGGATCACCGGATTCGCTCTTTCCAGCGCCCCTGGTGCTCCGACGCTGATGCGTTACGGGTACGACCAGGCGGGCCATCTGACCCATGTGTATGACGCCACCGGGAATCCGGAAAAGCTGTTCTACGACGACCGGTATCGCATCGGCAGTTGGGAAGATCGTCTCGGAACACGTTTTCACTACACGTATGACGCGCGGGGGCGTTGCATTCGTACCACCGGCCCCGACGGATACCTGAACGGCTCATTCGCCTACGACGACGAAGGCCGCCGGACCCTTTACTCCAACTCGCTCGGCCACACCACGACGTACGAACTGAACGATCACTTCCAAGTGGTATCGGAAATCGACCCGTTGGGAGCCACGACGGTTCGGGAGTGGGACCGCTTCGACCGGCTGCTTGTCGAAACCGATCCTCTGGGCCGCACGACCCGATACGCGTACGACGCGTGGGGCAGTCTCGTCGAGGTGGAGCTGCCGGACGGATCGACCGTACGCACCGAGTACGACGAGGCGCGTCAGCCTGTCGCAGTCATCGAGGCGGACGGTGCGTGCTGGCGGCGCGAATTCGACGCGCAGGGCAACCTCGTGAGCCTGGAGAATCCGGCCGGAGCCGTTACACGCTACGAGTACGACGAGTCGGGGGCGAAGGCTGCCGTCATCGATCCCATGGGGGCTGAACACCGCATCGCGAACGACGCCGCGGGGCTCCCCACAGCCGTCACCGATCCACTCGGTCTGCCCATTCGCTACATACGCAACGGCCTCGGCCAGGTTGTCGAGATCGCCGAATCCTCCGGGGCTTCCACTCGTCTCAGCTGGACAGTCGACGGCCGACTGCTCACACGCACACTGGCCGACGGCTCTGTCGAGCGCTGGGAGCACGACCGGGGAGGCAATCTCGTGTCCCACACGAGTGCGGTAGGTGCGATCACACGCTACGAACAGGGGCACTTCGGCCTTCCGGTGGCGCTGACGCAGTCGGACGGATCACGTCTGGTGTACGACTACGACACGGAGCTCAGGCTTGTCAGTGTCACCAACCCGCTCGGACGCAGTTGGTCGTACGAGTACGACGCGGTCGGCAACCTGCTGCGTGAGCAGGACTTCAGCGGGAGAACGACGAGCTATCGCTTCGACGCGGCGGGGCAGCCCGTCGAGCGGATCAACGGCGCTGGGCAGCGAGTCGTCTGCACCTTCGACGCGCGAGGAAATCTCGCGACCCAGGTGACGGACGATGCCGAGGTTCGCTATCAGTACGACCGGGCGGGGCGCCTTCTGGGAGCGGCTGGGGCGGATGCCGTCGTCACCTATGAGCGGGACGCGTTGGGCAGTGTCCTGAAGGAGACGTGCAACGGGCGTTCACTGGAGCTGGGATACGACCTGCTGGGGCGTCGAACTCGTCGCCGCACACCCACGGGAGCCGTTGCGACATGGACGTATGACGCGGTCGACCGTGTGACCGAGCTGCACACAGCGGGAGGCGGAGTGCAGCTCGCTTACGACTCCGCTGGGCGCGAAGTGGAGCGGGCGTTGGGCGCCGGAGCCGTGCTCAGCCAGACCTGGGACTCGGCGGGGCGGATGACCGGACAGGCCCTGCGTTCCGAGGCAGGGGGTATCGCGGAAGCGGCGACGGCGTCCGATGGCTGGCAGCGAACCTATGGATACCGCGCGGACAATTTCCTCACCGACGTCATCGACTCCACCACGGGCCACCGCCGCTTCTCCTTGGACCTGGACGGCCGCGTCCTCGCGGCGAACTCCCCGCAGGGGCAGGAGAACTACGCGTACGACGCAGCCGGCAACCTGGTGGACAGCCGTCTGGTCCCCGCCCCGGCGGCAGGAGCGGACGAGGCGCCGGCGCCGGACCATCGTGTCTACGACGGCATGCTGTTGCGTCGGCAGGAGCGGCGCACCCACTATGAGTACGACGGCCAGGGCCGCGTCACATCGACAACCCGGCGACTGCTGTCCGGTGGCTCACGGACGTGGCAGTACGGGTGGGACGCGTTCGACCGCCTCACCGACGTCGTCACTCCGGACGGCCGCCGTTGGCACTATCTCTACGATCCGCTCGGCCGCCGAATCGCCAAACAGCTCTTGGCGCAGGACGGCACGGTCGCCCGGCAGATGGACTTCGTGTGGGAGGGGACCCGACTCGCCGAGCGAATACAGCGGCGGAGCGACGATGTCCTCGACGTGACCACCTGGCACTGGCAGCCGGGTGAGCATCGGCCGCTCGCCCAGACCGAGCGCACGTGCGTCGCGCCGGAGGGCTCCTTGGGCGACCAGGAGGAGGTCGACGCCCGCTTCTACGCCATAGTCACCGACCTGGTCGGTACGCCGACCGAACTGATCGATGACGGCGGACACATCCGCTGGAGTCGGCGCACCTCGGTGTGGGGGACGCCCCTCGGAGGAGATGCGGAAGAGCCGGCGTGCCCACTGGGCTTCCCTGGCCAATATCACGACGCGGAGACCGGACTGGACTACAACGTCCGGCGCTATTACGACGCGGAGAACGGGCGCTACCTCTCCCCGGACCCACTCGGTCTGGATGCCGCCCCGAACAACTACGCCTACGTTCTCAATCCCTTCACCTGGAGCGACCCCCTCGGCCTGGTCTGTACGGACCTGGGAGGGTGGTACGGAAGGCTTGCGCCGGCGCGGTCGGGCAACGAGATCAACCACATGCCTGCCAAGGCCGCGTACTCCCACCTCAGCCTCACTCCCCACATGGGCCCGGCGATCCGTATGGAGCGGCGAGACCACCGGCTGGTCTCCAGCACGGACAGCCGTGGATACTCGGCGACACCCTGGCGCAACGCACAGCGCGACTTGATCGACCAGGGGAAGTTCGACGAAGCGATGAAGATGGACATCGATGACATCCGGGCGCGCTTCGGAGACAAGTATGACCAGCACATAGCCGACATGGTTGCCAGCATGAAGGACAATGCCGGGCTGCAGAAGATGCTTTCCGACAACGGCTGGACCGTCAATTACGATCTGCTCAAATAAGGATTGAGGTAGGAGATATGGAGATCGTCCTGGATCCGCCGCACGGTGTTCCGCCGGTGCGTATGGGCATGGCCTTCGAGGATGCTGTCGAGGCCGCTGCCGCATGGGGTGAAGTCCGGGTGTCAGGCCCTTTCGATCACGATCCCACGGTGAAGATCCAGTCCATGGGTGATGGATTCGATGTCCTGGTGATTCTCAAGGACCAGAAGATGGTCAATGCCGTGGATGTCTCGTGTGCGGAGGAAGAGGATTCGGATCTGCGGGTCCTGTATCGCGGACTCGATGTCTTCCGCACGCCTGCCCGTCAACTGCTCAAGATGTTCGCGGACGAGGGGTATCGAATCGACGAGACGAATCCGGAGGAGCCGGTGGTACTCGACCTGACGATCGCCTTCAGCCGCTGGACGTCGCAGGAGGTGCCCCTGGACCCGGAGGACGGGTTGCCCTTGTACTTCACCGCGGCTCTCGTCTCCAACGAAAACCCGGCCACGGACAACGCCTGAGCGCATCGGTGACGGGGATCCCGGCGGGCCCGCCGTCTCGTGACTGGCTCGTGACTGGCTTCTGCCCGGCTTCTGCGGAACGCGGGAGCGGTGCGTTCACGGTACTGGCCGAAGGGGGCTTCGTCCTCGTCCTCCGGTTGTCAGGCGCTGGGACGCCAACGGCTCACTCGTAGAGGTGAGTCGGAACCAAGCCTCAGCCGAGCTTCGCTTTCTGCGCCTCGACCACGGTCGTCGCGAGCCCGGTGTCGCCGTTCACGTGGCCGAAGATCGCTGACGGGTCATCCCGCGCCTCCGCGTGAACCCCGTGAGCAAGTCGTGCAGGGATGATGGACACAGCGTGACCGGCATGCCTCCGAGCGGTTCCGAATGATTCGCTGATGCACAGCGGAAGCCGCTTGCACAGGCCCTTCCTCAACCGGGAACCGAACCCCCCGCGTTGCGCGTGGATAACGTCGGGACGTGTGAGCTTTGCGGTCCCGGGCGCGCCTTGAGGGGCTTATGTGCTGCTGATACGGTGCGATGACTTGACACTCGTTCCGGCCATGGCTATTCGACCAGGCCGAGCGGTACGCCCCGGTGAGGGCGGAGTGTTCCAAGTGTCCTGAATGACAAAACCTTCTTGGGTGTACGGGGAGCGGTTGCGTGAAGATCCAAGAGCGTACGGGGGCGGGCAACAACCGTTCCTCCGCGCCGGTTCAGCCGACGACGGGGGAGCGGCTTCCTTCACCGCCTCGCGAGCGCAAACCCGCGCTGGCCGCGCTCGCGGTGCTGCTGATCCTCGTGGGTGCGCTCGGAGCGACCATGCTGGTGCTGCGCGCCGGGGACCGTATCGAGGTCGTGAAGGTGACGGCCGACATCCAGGCCGGCCAGTCCGTCGGCAAGAAGGTCGAGTCGGTCCTGGTCGCGGAGGACTCCGGCGTCAACTACGTCAGGTGGGACCAGCTCGAGGCTCTCAAGAACCTCAAGGCCAAGTCCACGATCTACGGGGGCACCCTCGTCATCGGCGAGATGTTCGCCCGCAAGGCCAACCTCGAACCCGGCAAGGCCGTCGTGGGTCTCTCCCTCAAGGAGGGCCAGTACCCGCAGACCATCGAGCAGGGCGACCTCGTGGCCGCCTACCAGGTCGGCAACTCCGGCTCGTCCTCCTCGAACGACGACACGGACACCGGTTCCTCCGGTTCCGCGGGTACCGGCGGCACCCCGATCGTCTCCGACGCACGCGTCACCTTCGTGCCGGACGACAGTGGCGACGCCACCATCAGCAGCACCAACAAGCGCATCACCGTGACCGTCGATGAGAGCGACGCGGCCGCGCTGGCCCGCGCCGCCGCGGCGAACCAGGTCGCCCTCGTCCTGGTCCCCGGCAACTAGCGGCAAGAGAGTCACACACACCATGGCCCTCATCGCCCTCGCCGCGGACAAAGGCTCCCCCGGCGTCACCACGGCGGCCGTCGCCCTCGCCGCCGTCTGGCCGCGCCGCGTCCTGCTCGCCGAGACCGACCCGGCCGGCGGCGACCTCGTGTACCGCAGCGCCGCGGCGCACGGCGGACCGCTGAACCCCAACACCGGCATGCTGTCCATCGCCGCCACCGCCCGCCGCGGCCTCGTACCGGACCAACTCTGGGACCACGTACAGCCGTTGAGCGGTGGGCTCGAAGTGCTCGTCGGGCTCGGCAACGCCGAACAGGCCGCCGGACTCGCGGGCCTGTGGCCCACCCTCGGCCGTGCCTTCGCGCAACTCGCCGACTCGCCCCACGCACCCGCCGACGTCATAGCGGACTGCGGGCGGATCACCGGCGACACCCCGGCCGTCGAGATGTTCTCGCAGGCGGCCCTCGTCCTCCTCATCTCCCGCACCGAGCCCGAGGCCATCGCCCGCGTACGCGACCGGGCCGCCGTCCTCACCGCCAAACTGCACGGTGGCCCGCGCGGCGCGGCCGCGCTCGGCACACCCCTCATCGGGGTCGTCCTCATCACCGACCCGGGTGACTCCGCCAAGATCGTCCACCAGGTCAACGACATGCTGGTGGCCGCCCAGACCGGCGCCCGCGTCGTCGGCACCATCGCCGAAGACCCGGCGGGCGCCGACCAGTTGGCAGGCCGCAAGCGCGGACGGCTCGACAAGTCGCTGCTCATCCGCTCGGCGCGCAAGGTGAGTTCGGACCTCTACCAGCAGTTCGGCGCGGCCTGGTCCGGGCCGGCCGGCGGTCCGGGCAGTCAGGCCACCGCCGGAGCCGGCCGATGACCGCTGTGGACCACCAGCTGGTCAAGCGGTTCCGGCAGGACGCCGGTGACCGTATCGCCGAGCAGCGCCGCCTCGACCAGGTCTCCGGCGTCACGCCGATGTCCAACGAGGACGAACGGCACTACGCCCGGGCCGTCATAGCCCAGATCCTGGAGGACTACGCCCGGACGGAGATCAACTCCGGCCGTACGCCCCTGGACGCCGAGACCGAGGAGCAGTACGCCGCCGCCGTGCACGCCGCGCTCTTCGGAGTGGGGCGGCTGCAGCCGCTGCTCGACAACCCCGAGGTCGAGAACATCGACATCAACGGGTACGACCAGGTCTTCGTCGGCTACGCCAACGGCGAGGAGGTCAAGGGCGATCCCGTCGCCGAGACCGACGAGGAGCTCATCGAGCTGATCCAGATCCTCGGCGCGTACTCCGGCCTCTCCTCCCGGCCCTTCGACTCCGCGAACCCGCAGCTCGACCTGCGGCTGCCGGACGGTTCGCGCCTGTCCGCCGTCATGGACGTGACGCGCAGGCCCGCCCTGTCCATCCGCCGCGCGCGCATGGGCAAGGTCTTCATGTCGGACCTGGTGGGGAACGGGACGCTCACCCCCGAGGTCGGACACTTCCTCGCCTGCGCGGTCCGCGCCCGGAAGAACATCATGATCGCGGGCGCGACCAACGCCGGCAAGACGACCCTGCTGCGCGCGCTCGCCAACGAGATCCCGCCGCAGGAGCGC
Organism: Streptomyces aurantiacus; assembly: GCF_027107535.1. Classification (NCBI taxonomy): domain Bacteria; kingdom Bacillati; phylum Actinomycetota; class Actinomycetes; order Kitasatosporales; family Streptomycetaceae; genus Streptomyces; species Streptomyces sp. Qhu-G9. The sequence goes on from NZ_CP114283.1 coordinate 652,148, forward strand.
CTCATCACCGTCGAGCGCGCACTGGAGCTCGGCCTCGACACCTTCGCCGACCTGCACCCGAACGTCGTGGCGTTCGAGGAGCGGCTGCCCAACTCCGAGGGCCAGGGCATGATCTCGATGGCGGAGCTGGTCCGCCGGTCCCTGCGTATGAACCCCTCCCGCGTCATCGTCGGTGAGGTCCTCGGCGACGAGATCGTGACCATGCTGAACGCGATGTCGCAGGGCAACGACGGCTCGCTGTCCACGATCCACGCCAACAGCTCCCACGAGGTGTTCAACCGTATTTCCACCTACGCGCTCCAGGCCACCGAACGCCTCCCCATCGAGGCCAGCCAGATGCTCGTCGCGGGCGCGGTGAACTTCGTCGTCTTCGTCCAGCGGCGCAACAACTTCGAGTCGGGCGGCCGCCTTCAGCGCGTCGTCACCTCGATCCGCGAGGTGAACGGCGTCGACGGACGCGTCCTGTCCAGCGAGGTGTTCGCCGAGGCACCGGACGGCCGTGTCCTGCCGCACGCACCCCTCGCCTGCCTCGAAGACCTGATCCAGCACGGCTATCGCCTGCCCGGCGGGAACTGGGGGTGAACCGACCATGACTCTCGCCGCTCTCGACTCGCTCGGCTCCATGGGCGGGCTGTTCTCCACGACGGTCCTGTACGCGCTCGCGTGCGGCATCGCCGTCGGCGGCGGCCTCGCCCTGTTCGCCGTGGCGGTCCGCGGACTGCCCGCCAAGCCCGAACACGAGAAGCAGAAGGCGAGCGAACGGGTCTCCGAACTCGTACGGTTCGCCGGCCGGCGCGGCTCGATCGCGGCAGGCGCCGGCATCGTCGTCCTGCTGCTCACCCGGTGGGCCGTCGCCGGAATCGCGACCGCCATCCTCGTCTTCTTCTGGGACAAGCTCTTCGGCGGCGCCTCCGAGGAGAAGGCCGCCATGCGCCGCGTGGAGGCCCTCGCCTCCTGGACCGAGTCGCTGCGCGACACCATCGCGGGCGCGGTCGGCCTCGAACAGGCCATCCCCGCCTCCGCACGCGCCTCGGCCCCCGTGCTGCGCCCGCACCTCGACGCCCTCGTCGACCGCCTGCGCTCCCGCACACCGCTGCCGGAAGCACTCCAGCAGCTCGCCGACGAGATCAACGACGCGTCCGCCGACATCATCGTGGCCGCCCTCATCCTCAACGCGCGCCTGCGCGGCCCGGGCCTGCGCCAGGTCCTGGGCGCGCTCGCGAAGTCGGCGCGCGAAGAGGTCGACATGCGCCAGCGCGTCATGGCCCAGCGTGCGTCGACCCGCCGCTCGGTGCAGATCGTCGTCGCGGTCTCGGTCGCCTTCGTCCTCGGCCTGTCGATCTTCAACCGCGACTTCGTCGAGCCGTACGGCACGGCGGTCGGCCAGCTCGTACTCGCCTGTGTCTGCGGCCTGTTCGCGCTCGGCTTCCTGTGGCTGCGCAAGCTTTCCACCATCGAGACACCGGAGCGGTTCCTCGTACGGGACGAGTCGGCGGTCCAGTTCGTACGCCCGCGCATGCCGTCGCCGTCACAGTCCCAGTCGCTGCCGGAGGAGGGGGTACGCCGATGAACTCCACCCTGACCATGCCCGTCCTGGTCGGTGCCGTCCTGGGCCTGGGCATCTTCGCCCTCGTCCGCGCCCTGATGCCGTCCAAGCAGAGCGCGGTCGCCCAGGTCGCCCGCATCGACGCGATGCGCGCGCGGGGAGCGGCGTACGAGTCCGCGCACCGCACCGCCGACGCCGGACGGCTCGGCAGCGTACGGGCCCAGGTGGGCCGACGGGTCGCCGAGTTCTACCTGCAGCAGGGCTGGGAACAGCGGTCGCTGCGGGCCGACCTCGCGGTCCTCGACCGGAGTTGGGAGAACTTCCTCGCGACGAAGGTGCTGCTGGGCGCCGCGGGACTGTTCTTCGGGCCGTTCATGTTCGCCGTGGTCTGGACGCTCGGCTTCGGCAGCAGCCCGGTCGTCCCGGTCTGGCTGGCGCTGCTCTTCGCGCTCGTCTTCTTCTTCCTGCCCGATCTGGAGGTGCGGCGGGACGCGGCCGAGAAGCGGCGCGACCTGCGGCGCGTGATCGGCGCGTACCTCGACCTCGTGTCGATGAGCCTGGCGGGCGGCCGCGGTCTCCCCGAGGCCCTGATGGCGGCCGCCGAGGTCTCCGACGGCTGGGCCACCCAGCGCATCCGCAACGCCCTCGCCGACGCCCGTATCACCGGCATCAGCCAGTGGCAGGCCCTCGGCTCGCTCGGCGAGGACCTCGGCGTCGAGGAACTCAAGGACCTGTCGGCCTCGTTGGCGCTCGTCGCGGACGACGGCGCGAAGGTACGCGAGTCGCTGGCCTCGCGCGCCGAGACGATGCGGCACCGCGAACTCGCCGAGATCGAGGGCAGCGCCGGCGAGAAGTCGCAGTCGATGCTCGTGGCACAGCTGCTGCTCTGCGCCGGCTTCCTGGTCTTCCTGATCTTCCCGGCGGCGATGCGCGTGTTCCAGGTCTGAGCGACGGCAACGGCACGGCGACAACAACTGCATCTCCGAAGCGAACCGAACCCAACCGCACCGACTGCTCCGAACAGTCTCGAGAGGACAACTCACCATGAACGGACGGAACTACAGCACCGGGATCCCGGGGGTGGACTTCCTGATCACCTTCCTCCAGGGCCGGGTGCAGCGCGCCCGCTCCGGCGAACTCGACCGCGGTGCGTCCGCGGTGGAATGGGTCATCATCTCGGCGGTCGTCGTGGCGATCGTCGGCGTGGTCGCCGCGATCATCAACGCCGCGCTCAGCGACGGCGCCAACAAGGTCGGCGAGTGCATCAAGGGCGCGGACGCGGGCAGCACCTGCTGATTCCGTCCCTGTCCCCTCTGTCCCGCATCTCTCGCATCTCTCGCATACGGGGAAACTGGTGAGCGTACGACGCTGGATACGCCGCCGGGTGGAGGCCGCCTCCGCCCGCGGCGACTCCGGCATGACCGCGATCGAGTTCGTGCTGCTCACGCCGGTGCTCTTCTTCATGATCTTCGCGACGGTGCAGTTCGCGCTGTACTTCTTCGCCGACCACGTGGCCCAGGCGGCGGCCCAGGCCGGCGCCCGCAAGGCCCGTGCCACGGCCGACGAGTCGCCGGGCGCGTGGCGAGGCGAGGCGCGGGACGTCGTCGACAGCTACATCGCGCAGCTGGGGCCGCAGTTGGTGCTCGGCCCGGACGTGAAGCTGCTCCAGCCGGACCAGAACACGGTCGGGGTGGAGATCACGGCGAAGGTGCCGTCGGTGTTCCCCGGACTGGATCTGACGGTGCACGCGCAGTCGGTGGGGCCGGTGGAGCGGTTCGTCGAGGAGGACGGGAACTAGATGCGCCCACTCGTGCGCCAAGCCGTGCGCCCGGTGAGCCGCCGGGTCCGGGAGCGGGCCCTCGCGGCGGCCGGTGACCGCGGGCTGTCCACCGTCGAGGTGGTGATCCTCGCCCCGGTGATGATCCTCTTCATCCTGGTGCTGGTGGCCTTCGGGCAACTGGTCGACGGGCGGGGGGCGATGGACGGGGCAGCCAGGGACGCGGCGCGCTCCGGGTCGCTCCAGCGGGACGAGGGGACCGCGATGGCCGAGGCCCAGAAGGCCGCGGACGCCGACCTGGCGGACGTCTGCTCCGGCCCGGTCTCGGTGGACAAGACCAGTGCCGGCTTCGAGGACGCGGACCTGTTCACCGTGGAGGTCAGCTGCGAGGTGCGGGGTCTGGCCATGCTCGGTCTGGACGTACCGACCCGGCTGACGGCGTCGTTCACCTCGCCGCTGGACCCCTTCAAGAGGAAGGCGTGAGGACGGCGATGGCCGGACGCATGCGGATCCGCGGAGCCGTCGTACGTACGTGGGTGGATGCGAGGCGCGCACGCCTCGACGACCGGGGCTCGGGCGCCGGAGCGGTGATCATCTTCGCGCTGGTGTTCCTGTCCCTGTCGGCCTTCGTCATCGACGGCGGGCTGTCCATCTCCAAGCGCGAACGCGCCGCCGACATCGCCGAACAGGCCGCCCGTTACGCCGCCCAGGACGTCGACCTCGAAGAGCTGTACCAGAACGAGGGCGGCGGCGCGCCGATCCTCTTCGAGAACTGCGGCGCCCGCGTGAAGGCCTTCGCCCAGGAGATGGGCATGACCGGCCCCGACATCGCCGCCACGCACTGTGTCGCCGCGACCGCCGACCAGGTCGAGGTGGAGGTCCAGCTCACCTACTCGCCGGTCTTCACGGGCATGTTCTACGGCGGTGACGTGACGGTCCGGGGCCGGGCGGTGGCGGAGAACGAGGTCGGCTGAGGCGGCCCCTCACGGGGCGGCCGGGCGGCGGCGAACCGACAAGATCGCGCCGACAGTCCCGGACCGGCCGAGACGTCCTCCGGGTGGCTACTTGTTGCCGCCCTTGCCGCCCTCCTGCTTGCCGCCCTTGCCGTCGGACTTCACACCCTCGGAGACCTGCTTCGCCAGGTCGTCGTCCAGCTTCTTGAACTCGCGGACGACCGCCTCGGACATCTGGGCCAGGGCCTCGAGCTGCTGGTTGATGTCCTCGCGGCCGTCCTCCCAGTTGGACTCGAAGTCCTCCAGCTTGTCGTAGACACCGCCGTCACCGATGTCGTCCCGGTAGGACTCGAAGAGCTTCTTGGTGTGGTTCATCCGCGACTTGATGTCACGCAGCCGGCTGCCGTAGTCCTCCAGCTCACTGAGCGGCAGCGCGAGGTCGGGCTTGCCCATGTGCGATCCCCCTGTGGTGTCCGTGGCTCGGCGGCTCGTGTCCGTCCACGTGATGTCTACACGAAACGGAAGGTACCCGTCACGGCGTCGAAGATGTCGTGGAACGCCTCGGCCAGGTCAAGGACCGGGCCGACACCAGAGACGAGCACGACCTGGTCGGTGGTTCCGGGGACACCTCGCGGAGGCGGAGCCGTCCGGACGGTCACGTATCGGGTTCGGTGGCGGCCCGTGCCGACCGCCGCCGACCCCCCTACACCGAGTCCGTCATCCGGTACGCGTACGCGATCATCGAAGGCTGAAGCGCGGCCCAGCCTCAGGCGACCCTCCGGGCGGTCCTCGGCTGCGTCATGGCCCGAATCCCTAAATGGCAGGTCATCCGGACGTTGCTGCCCATTCCGAAAAGGGGCGGGCACAGTGTCGCCGGTCGGGCGCCTGTCCATGGTGAGTGGGGCTGCCGCATGGACAGGCGTGACCGTGGGCCTCAAGCCGCTTCGAGGAAGGGGTAGTCGGTGTAGCCCTCGGCGCCCGGCCCGTAGAACAGTTCCGGCCGCGGCTCGTTCTCCGGGTGGCCACCCTGCCAGCGCTCGACCAGGTCGGGGTTGGAGATGAGGGCCCGGCCCACGACCACGGCGTCGGCGTGGTCGGCCTCGATCTGCTGGAGCGCCTGCTCGCGGGTGGTCTGCCCCCCGAAGGGGCCGTTGTTGACGATCAGCTTGCCGTCGAAGCGCCGCCGCAGCTCCTGTACAAGGTCGCCGCCCGGCTCGGTGTGCAGTACAGAGAGGTAGGCCAGGCCCAGCGGGCGCAGTTGGTCCACCAGGGTGCCGTAGGTGGCCAGGACGTCGTCCCGGTCGGTCTCGAAGACGTCCCCGAGGTCGACCTCCGGCGAGATCCGCAGCCCGACCCGCTCGGCACCGACGGCCTGGGCGACCGCCGTGACGACCTCGACGACGAAGCGGGCGCGGTTCTGCGGCGAGCCGCCGTATCCATCGGTGCGCTGGTTGGCTGCCGGGGAGAGGAACTCCTGGAGCAGGTAGCCGTTGGCGCCGTGGATCTCCACGCCGTCCGATCCCGCCTCGATGGCCCGGCGGGCCGCGGTGACGAAGTCCTCCAGGGCTGCCCGAATCTCTGCGGTGGTCATCGCTTCCGGTACGGGGTAGGACTGCTCGCCCTTCTCGGTGAACGTCTTGCCGTCGATGGCGATCGCGCTGGGGGCGAGGATGCGGCGGCCGCCGTTGATGTCGGGGTGGGTGCCGCGGCCGGCGTGCATGATCTGCAGGACGATGCGGCCGCCCTCGGCGTGCACCGCCTCGAACACCCGCTGCCAGCCGGCCGCCTGCTCGCCGGTGGCGATGCCCGGCTCGCCGACATACCCCTGCGACGCGTGGTCGGGGTAGGTGCCCTCGGTGATGATCAGCCCGACGCTCGCCCGCTGCCGGTAGTACTCGACCATCAGGTCCCCGGGAATGCCGGAGGAACCGGCCCGGACCCGGGTCATCGGCGCCATGACGAGGCGGTTGGCGAGCTCGATCTTCCCGAGGGCGACGGGGGAGAAAAGTGATGAAACGGGCGAAACTTCTGAAATGTTGACAGTCATGAGTTTCTTTCTTTCTCAAATACGGAGGAAAACGGGATGAAAGTCTGCGACGCAGGGGGTCCACGCTGTCCCGGCGGAGGCGCGGATGCGGTCCTCGGGCAGGCGCGGGGCCGCTGACGGTGACGCGGTTCCAGGACTGCGATCGGGGTGTGGGTGGTGCTGGCGGTGCACGCGGTGAGAGCCGCATGCCGTCGGCGTCGGCGTCGACACCGGTCAAGCGCAACTGCCCGCCGGAGTACGGGCGTTCGCTCCTTGCGCACGATCAGCAGTCAGCCAGGTGACGAAGTCATGGGTGCCGCCGCCGGAGTCGGTACGGATCGGTGTCTGGAGGCCGCGCCGCGACCGGCTCCCTCGTCGCGCCCCCGTGAAGAGGACCGATACACGGCTTGGAACGCGCTTTCGGCGGTGGCGGGCACAGCGATCTCAGCGCTCCTCGTTCGCAGCGGCGAGGCACTTCCGCCGGCCGATCGCCCATCGGACAGCCCGGTTCACAAAGGCTTGGGCCTAGTTGAGCGGCACGTCCGCGACGGCCTTGAGGTGGCTGAACGTCTCGAGGGAGTACCGGCCGTGGTAGCGGCCCATGCCGCTTTCGCCGACGCCGCCGAAAGGCAGGCCGGGCATGAGCAGTTGCATCACCGGCTGGCCCCAGGCGACGCCGCCGGAGGACGTCTCGTTCACGAGGCGCGACTTGATGGCCTCGGACGTGGTGAAGGCGTAGAGCGCGAGGGGCTTGTCGCGTTCGTTGATGAAGGCGATGGCGGCATCGAGGTCGGCGACTTCGACGACGGCGAGGATCGGACCGAAGATCTCCTCCTGCATGACCGGCGATGCGGGGTCGACACCGGTGAGCACGCTCGGTGCGATGAACAGGTCGTCACGGTCGTGCTGGCCTCCCACCGCCGCCCTGCCGGAGTCCAGCAGACGCGTGAGCCGGTCGAAGTGCCGCTCATTGATGATCCGGCCGTAGTCGGCTGAGGTCTGTGGAGTGGGGCCGAACTGAGCCTTGATCGCCGCGCGGAGGGCGGGGACCAGTGCGGCGGCGGTGGCAGGATCGGCCAGAACGTAGTCGGGGGCTATGCACTGCTGGCCCGCGTTGCCGAACTTGGCGCCGACCAGCCGCTTCGCGGTCTCGTCCGCATCGGCGTCGGGGGCCACGAAGACCGGCGACTTGCCCCCGAGTTCGAGTGTGACCGGGGTGAGGTTCTTGGCCGCTGCCGCCATGACGATCCGGCCGACCGTCCCATTGCCGGTGTAGAAGATCTGGTCGAAACGCTGTGCCAGCAGGGCCGTGGTTTCCTCGGCTCCCCCCTCGACCACGGTGAGCACATCCGCGTCGAAGTACTCACGCAGCAGGCGTGAAGCCACTGCCGACGTGTGCACCGACATCTCGCTCGGCTTGGCCACCACGGTGTTCCCGGCGGCCAGTGCGCCGATGATGGGGTCGATGAGGAGGTGCAGCGGGAAATTCCACGGAGCGATCACCAGGACGACCCCGAGCGGGTCGTACGTGGTGTAGGCCGTGGTCGTGGGACCGAAGTGGGCAGGAACCTCCACCGGACGAGGCTCAAGCCAGCTCCCGAGATTCGCCAGCGTCTCGTCGATGTCGGCGACGGTGAAGTCGATCTCCTGCATCTTCGCCTCGGTGGCGTTCTTCCTCAGATCCGCCCAGAGCGCTTCGATCAGCTCCTGCTCGTTCTCGACCAGCAGTGCCCGAAGCCGCTGCAGCTGGCTGACGCGCCAGTCCAGTGGGCGGGTGACGCCGGTGTTGAACGTCGCACGAAGGCGGCCGACCACCTCCGCAGCCGTTTCCGTCCGGTGCGTCCTCGACTCGATCCCCTGTGTTGCGCTCATGGGATGTGCTCCGTTCTTGATGCAAGCCACGCCCCGGCCGCCTTCCGGCCGGGCACGGTGACCAGCGTCCTGGACGGGCCGGCATCCACCCAGGTCACGGCATTGCGTACGCGCGCGGTGCCTACCACTGGTTGGGTCAGGATGGTGTGCGTCCGACCGTGGATACTCGAGGCATGGACGAATACCCCGAACCGGTGCACGAGCCCGCCGCCGGCGCGCTGGACCCGCGCGCCGAGCTCAGCGAGTTCCTGCGCACCCGGCGAGCCCGGCTGAAGCCGGAGGACGTGGGGATGCGGAGCTTCGGACGGTACCGGCGGGTGCCGGGGCTGCGCCGCGAGGAGCTGGCGCAGCTGGCCGGGGTATCGGTGGCGTACTACACGCGGCTGGAACAGGGCAACGGGCGGACCGTGTCGGCGGAGATCCTCGACGCCATCGCCCGCGCGCTCAGGCTGAGCGACGCCGAGCACGCCCACCTCACGCACCTGGCGAAGCCGAAGCAGCACAAGAAGAAGCCGGCCGGCCGCGCCCAGCAGGTGCGGGGTCCCCTGCGGACGCTGCTGGACACGATGGACGGTGTTCCGGCGATCCTCGTGGGGCGCCGCTCGGACATCCTCGTCTGGAACCGGATGGCCGCGGCGGTCTTCGGCGACTGGGCCGAGCTGCCGGCGAGGGAGCAGAACTGGGCGCGGCTGGTGTTCCTGAGGCCCGAGTACCGCGACCTGTTCGTGGACTGGGAGCACAAAGCGAGCGACGTCGTCTCTCAGCTGCGCATGGACGCCGGCTCCCATCCGGACGACCCCCGGCTGTCCGCGCTGGTGGGCGAACTCTCGGTGAAGAGCGAGGAGTTCAGACGGCTGTGGGCCACCCACGACGTCAAGGAGAAATGCCACGGTATCCAGCGCCTGCACCACCCGCTCGTCGGCGAACTCGATCTCCGCCTCGAGTCGTTCCACCAGGCCGACGCCCACGAGCAGATGCTGGTGACCTACCACGCCGAACCGAACTCCCCGTCGGCGCAGGCTCTGCGACTGCTGGCCAGCTGGGGCGCGGATGCGACCCGGGCGGGAACGGGCACGTCGTCGGCACGCACGCCTTGATGAACTCCCCTTGATCATCGGCAGTCGGCTGCGCGCCACGCCCAGCGTCCTCTCGCACGCAGACGCCCCCCCCGGGGGGTGTCGGATTCAGGACGGCCCAGGTAGCGCGGGCGCGCACGGTGCTCGCCACCGGGCAGATGGGCGAGCGATCAGCGGCAACGCCCGCGGCAGTGACGGCACCGTCTGTACGGGCCAGCGCCTCGACGACGATCATGCCGACCGAGCCGGTGCCGACGACGCCGACATGGAGCCGTGCCAGATCGTTCTGAGCGTCCCGCCCCCAGGCAGAGACGGTACGCAACTGCCGGCCCGTGGCCTTGGGCATGGGGACGAGGCGGTCGTTGGAGGTGACCGCGAAACGTCCGCCGACGACGCGGACATTCTCCGCTTCGGTGGGAACGTAGGCGCGGGGTGCGTGCTGCTGCCAGACGCGGGCGCCGTATCCGGCGTCCGCGCCGACGAAGGTCAGGCCGACCAGCGGGAGGCCGGTGATGGCCAGGGTCTGGGCGGCAAAGGATTCCTCGGCCGCGTGGTCGATGTCGTTCAGGCGCTGCCAGCGGGGGCCTCGGGGGTGGGAGTGGACGAACCCGAGGCCGCAGCCGCGCTCGGTGGCGATGCCGACGGCGCGCAGGAAGTACGCGCTGGTGAAGTCCACGGTGCCGTGCACGATCCGCTCGCCGTCATCCGGTAGGACGAGGCCGACGATCAGGGTGGTGGTACGGCGGGAGCCGGTGCTCTTGCCGGGCGGCGGTCACGCGTCAGCGGTTGATCGACTGGATCTCCTGGACGTTCACGTCCTGGGCGGTCTCGAAGGTGCCGTCGGGGAGGTCACCGCCCGCTCCGCCCGTTCCCTCCCAGGTGATCTGCCAGGTGACGGAGGCGGCGAGCCGGTAGGGATCGCCGCCGGTGGCACGCAGGTACTTGATGCCGCAGGACGGGGTGCTGCCGGCGTCGCCCTTCTCGTACGGGGTGCCGATCGAACCGTCCTCGTCGATCTCGCAGTCACTGCCCGCGGGATAGGTCTCCGCGTTCTCGGTGCCGGGTTCCAGGTGCAGGGCGACCGGCTTCGCCGTCGTCTCGGCCCACAGGCCGGTGCCGGGCAACTCGGCCCGGACCCTGACGTCCTGGAAGGTCCCCTTGTCGAGCCACACCCAAGTGGGCAGGTTGACCGTGGACTTGGCCGCCGGCCTCAGTTCGACCTCGGTCTCGGGGACCTTGACCTTGTCGTACGCGTAGTCGGCGAGGGTCTCCGGCGTGGGGGCGTCCGGGACGTCGGGGATCTCACCGGCGTCCTGCCAGAACATCAGCCGGCCGCATTCCGACGTGTCGTCGACGGAGGTGACGTCCGGAGCGACTCCGCGCCAGAAGTAGCCGTCCTTGCCGAGGTTGTAGTTCTGGTAGCCCTGCGCGGTCGACGGCGCGGCGAAGTAGTTGCGGGCGTCCTTCGCGTCCTTGAAGTGGTCGGTCCACAGGCGTGACCCGATCCAGCCCTGGCGGAGGCTGACGTCACCGCTGCCGTCGGTCTCCGAGAAGCCCTTCAGCTGGGCGGGGGTGAAGACGGGCTCGTACCAGCAGGGCGGCGGCTTCCAGTTCACGTCCTTCGGTGAGAGGGCGCCCCGTTCCCCGCCGGTGGGGCCGCTCACCTGGGTGACCCGGATCCGCGACCGGTCGGCCGCGGCGGAGATGTTCCGGTCGTCGTCGGCCGCCCCGTTGACCCCGCCGTGCCCGACCGCGTGTGCCGGTATCGAGGCGAGAAGTACCGGAGCGAGCGACGCGACCGCCAGTGACGTGACCACCGGCGACGTGACCACCGGCGACGACCATCCGCGGGGATACCTCATCGCGCGCAGGCACCCCTCTCCGAGCGGGTCGACAGGTTCTGCCAGACACCCTGGGCGTTCTTGACGAGGCTGACGGTGTAGCGGATCCGGGGGTCGGTGCCCGCCGGGTTTCCCGCGACCTCGCGGGTCTCGCGGTTCCTGGAGTACGCCTTGCTCTCGTCGGTGCAGTAGGTGAGGGACGCCGCCTTCTTGTCGCCGGTGAAGGAGACCTCGGGGTCGAACGCGGGCAGCTTGCCGAACACCGTGAGGTTCTTGTCCGTGTAGCTCTTGATCCACTGCCGGTCCTGGGACAGGCCGGTCCTGGTGTCGTAGAAGGCGAGAGCCTCACCGCCGTCGGGCTCGTTCGCGATGATCGCCGCGTAACCCGCGCGCAGCTGCTCTCTGGCGTCGGTGAGGACGGCCCGGGTCTGCGGGTCGCCGCTGGTCCAGTCCTCGAAGGTCAGCCGGAAGTTCTTCGGAAGCCTGACCGTCGGGCGGTCCGCACCGGCCGACGCGGACGCGGAGGCCGACGGGCTGCCGCCCGATCCCTTGCCCGCCCCTTCGATGGCGTCCGAGGACGACGCGTCACCCCCGCCGCAAGCGGTGAGCAGCAGTGCCGCGGTGGCGGCGAACGCGGCGGCGGTGGTGACGGTGCGGCGGGCCACGGGTGTACTCCCTGCAAGACATATGTGTATGGGGCATGTGTGCAACAGGGAACGAAGCTATCAGGGGGGAGTAGAGGGCCTCGGTGGGGCGATGGGGGATTGTGTGGGGATCGTGAGGCCTGTGCGTGACAGTTGCGAACGGGCCCGCCGTCGGGCCCGCCGAGACCTGCGCCCGGACGGACAACTCCGGCGTAGGGGACGGACGGTGCGTAAGCGGTAGCACCGAAGGCACTCCGTCCCTCCAAGCCCTTCGACACGCTGAATAGGATCTAAGTAGGCTCAGTGCACCCCCGCTGTCCCTCCCTCCACACACGACATCAGGACACCCGCCATGGCGCGACGTACCACTTCCAACTCGACGGGAAGCTCGCCGGGTCCGAGGAATCGGACGCCGCAGCCCCTGCCCCGGCGCCGCCGTTCGTTCGGGGACTTCCTGAAGGCGCTCCTCGCCTTCGCCGCCCTGCTCGTGCTGCTGATCGGGGTGCCCGGGGCGCTGGCCGTGCAGATCGGATGGCCGCTGCCGGGCGGCGCGCCGAGTCTGGACTGGCTCCAGAAAGAGATCAGCGTCGACACGTTCATCAACACGCTGACCGTCGTCGTCTGGCTCGCCTGGGCCCAGTTCACCGCCTGTGTGCTCGTCGAGATGAAGGCCGCGCTGTCGGGCGTCGGGCTGCCGAACCGGGTGCCCGGGGCCGGGCCCAGCCAACTGCTCGCGCGACAGCTCGTCGCCGCGTTGCTGCTGGTCGGCGCGACCGCCGCGAGCTTCACCCCGGGTCTGTCGCAGCTCGGGCAGCAGCTGGAGGGGAACCAGCGGCCGGCCGCCGCCGCGGCGCAGCAGACACCGGGCGGGCTGCTGGGCCAGCAGCAGGAGCAGGCCGCCGCGAGCGCCGCGGCCGCGCTGGCCGAGCAGGCCGCGAGCGCCGCGCACGCGGACGGCGGCAGTGGCGCCCACGCGTCCGACGACGACACGAAGTTCTACCGGATCCAGCCGCCCGAGGGCCGCCACCACGACTCCCTCTGGGAGGTCGCGGAGCGCCACCTCGGTGACGGGCGCCGGTACAAGGAGATCTACCAGCTCAACAAGGACCGTACGCAGCCCGACGGTTCGAAGCTCTCCGAGGCCAGTCTCATCCGGCCCGGCTGGATCATGGAGATGCCGGGCGACGCCCGCGGCGGCGAACTCGTGGAGATGCCCGACGAGGCCCCGAAGGTGTCGCCGGAAGTGCAGCGGCAGATCTCCGACTACGCCAGGACCGGAGGCGCGCACCAGCAGGGCGGCGGACAGCAGGGCGGCGGGTCCGGGTCCCTGGACCGCGACACCGCGCACATCAGTCTTCCCGAGCAGCGGCCCGCGCCCGACCGGGGGCACGGCCAGGGACAGCAAGGACAGCAGGAGCAGGCCGGCCCCGCCGCCGGCGAGGACAGCGGCTTCGGACTGCCGCAGGCCCTCCTCGGCGCACCCCTCCTCGCCGCCGGGCTCCTGGGCGCCCTCGGCCGGCGTCGCCGCCAGGCGCTGTGGCAGTCCGCGCTCGGTGCCGTCGGAGGCCGCCGCGGCATGGAGCCGCCGACACCCACCGGTGCCGCCGCCGACGCGCAGGACGCGCTGCTGGTGGGCGCCGACCCCGAGGGCGTACGCCTGCTCGACCTGTCGCTGCGCGGCCTCGCCGCCTCGCTCGCGGGGGAGTCCCGACCGCTGCCGACCGTGTACGCGGCCTGGATGAGCGGCAACGGCGACCTGCACCTCCAGCTCGCCCAGCCCGCCGGGAAGCCGCCGGCGCCGTGGCAGCTCGGGCAGGACCAGACGTTCTGGATGCTCGCCCGCGCCGACGCCGAGCGGTACGAGGAGGTCGACACGGCCGCCCCGTACCCCGGGCTCGTCAGTCTCGGCACGATGGACGACTCGCGGCTGCTGCTCAACCTGGAGGCCGTGCCCGGCATCGTCTCCCTGAGCGGCCGCGAGCAGGACCGTGCGGGTGTCTTCGCCTCCGTGGCGGCCGAGTTGGCCACCAACGGCTGGTCCGACCGCATGACCATCACGCTCGTCGGCTTCGGCGAGGACCTCACGCCGCTCGCGCCCAACCGGCTCCGCCACCTCGACGACGTCGAGGCGCTCGTGGAGACCATGGAGGCGGAGACGCGGCAGCGGCGCGGTGCGCTGGGCGCGGCAGGACAGGACTCGGTGCTCACCGGGCGTACGGGCCCTGCCCAGCACACCCGTTGGGCACCGCACCTCGTGCTGCTCGCCGCCGAGCCGACCGCCGAGGACGCCGTCAAGCTTGCCGAACTGGCCGCCGACGCAAGCCGGTTGGGCATCGGCTACCTCGTCGGCACGCAGTCGGGCGATCTGCCCGGCGCCGCCTGGGAGATGGAGATCACCGGCGAGGGCAAGCTCCTCGCGCCGCTCCTCGGGCTCGAACTCGACGCGCAGCTCCTGCCGGTGGCCCAGCAGCGGGCCGTCGTCGAGCTGTTCACCGACGCCGACCCCGAGCGCGACGACGACCGGCCGACGACCACTCCGCCGTTCCTCGTCGACATCAGCGAGCAGGGCCGTCCCGCGGTGTACGCGCGGCTCGTCGGCCCGTACGAGATCATCGGCCTGGAGACGCCGGACGGTGAGCGCAGTGCGCTGCTGCACGAGGCGCTGGCACTGCTGCTGCTGCACCGGGAGGGCGTGCACCCGCGGGTGCTGTCCTCCGCGCTCTGGCCGCGCGGTGTCACGGACGACGTGCGGGACGCGCTCGTCGAGAGGCTGCGCGCCTGGCTCGGCAACGACCCCGACGGCACGGGGCGGCTCGGCACCGACCCGACCGGGCGGCTCAAGCTCGCCAAGTCCGTCGTGTCCGACCTGGACGTGCTGCGGTCGCTGTACCACGAGGCCACGCAGGGGCGGGGTGCCAACAGCCGCGCGGTGCGCGGACGTCTGCTGACCGACGCGCTGGTCCTGGTACGCGGGCCGCTGCTGGCCGAACGGCCGGCCGGGCGCTACGGCTGGCTGACCCACGAGATCATCGACGCCCAACTGCCGCTGCTCGTCGCGGACATCGGGCTCGCCCTCTCCGCGTTCCACCTGGAGAAGGGCCGGGCGGAGAAGGCCATCGAGGCGCTCGACGCGGCGCTGGGCTCCGCCCCGGGCGACGAGCGCCTGTGGAACGAGCTGCTGCGGGCCACGCACGCCACGGACGACTCCGAGCGGCTCCAGAGGGTCGCCGCCGACCTCGTGTCCCGCAGCGGGGCCCGCGGGCTGCCGCCCCGGACCGAGGCGCTGCTGGACGAGCTGCTGCCGACCTGGCGCAGCGGCGTCGCCGCCGTGGGATGAACGGCCTCCAGCCGGTCGACCTGCTGACGATCGTCGGCGCCGCCCTGTGGGGCGGCGTCGCCGGTCTGTTCGTGCCCCGCCCCGCACACCGCTTCTCGGTCGCCCCCGGCGAGGACTGGCAGGACCGGTGCCCCGAGGGCCACCCCCTCGCCGGCTGGGCCGGCCCGGCCCGCTGCGCGGACTGCGGCGGGCGGGCGTACGGCCCGAGCGCCCTCCTTCTCTCCCTCGCCACCGCTCTCGTCTGCGGAGCCCTCGCCGCGGCGACCGGCGCCCGCCCCGAACTGGCCGTCTGGCTGCTGCTCGCCCCCCTCGGCGTGCTGCTCGCCGTCGTGGACTTCCGCGTGCAGCGCCTGCCGGACGTGCTGACGCTGTCCCTGGCGGGGGCCGCCCTGGTCCTGCTCGCGGGCGCCGCGGCCGCGCCCGAGGACGCCGGGTCCTGGCCGACCGCGCTGTACGGAGCCCTCGCCCTCGGCGCCGGATACTTCGTCCTCTTCCTCATCAACCCCAACGGCATGGGGTTCGGCGACGTGAAACTCGCCCTCGGTCTCGGTGCCGTCCTCGGCTGGTACGGCTGGGGGACCGTGCTGCTCGGCACCTTCGCCGGGTTCCTGTTCGGCGGGCTCTACGGACTGGGGCTCGTCGTCGCCCGCAGGGCCGGGCGCAAGACGTCCATCCCGTTCGGGCCGTTCCTGATCGCCGGGGCCTTCGCCGGCCTGCTCATCGGGGCGTACGCGGCCTGACGTCGGGTGATCGGCAAGGGGCGAGCGGCCTGACGTCCGGGGCGCGGACCGGCTGGCGTACGCTGGATCAGTCCGTCCACACCCCTATGAAAGGGACCGTCCCGGTGACCGAGAAGGCCGACCTTCAGTCCGTCCTCGACCGTGCCGCCGAGGGTGGGCGGATCACCCCGGAGGAGGCGCTCGACCTCTACCGCGACGCCCCGCTGCACGCGCTGGGCTCCGCCGCGGACACCGTACGCCGCCGCCGGTACGCCGGTACGGAGCACATCGCGACGTACATCATCGAGCGCAACATCAACTACACGAACGTCTGCGTCACGGCGTGCAAGTTCTGCGCCTTCTACGCGCCGCCGAAGGACACCGCCAAGGGCTGGACGCGCGACCTCGACGACATCCTGCGCCGCTGCGCCGAGACCGTCGAACTCGGCGGCACGCAGATCATGTTCCAGGGCGGACACCACCCGGACTTCGGTGTCGAGTACTACGAGAAGCACTTCTCCGCGATCAAGGCCGCCTACCCGCAGCTCGTCATCCACAGCCTGGGGGCGAGCGAGGTCGAGCACATGGCCCGGATCTCCAAGGTGAGCGTCGAGGAGGCGATCCAGCGCATCCACGCGGCCGGGCTCGACTCCTTCGCCGGCGCCGGCGCCGAGCTGCTCCCCGCCCGGCCCCGCAAGGCCATCGCCCCGCTGAAGGAGAGCGGCGAGCGCTGGCTGGAGATCATGGAGGCCGCGCACAACCTGGGCGTGGAGTCCACGTCCACCATGCTCATGGGCACCGGCGAGACCAACGCCGAGCGCATCGAGCACCTGCGCATGATCCGTGACGTGCAGGACCGGACGGGCGGCTTCCGCGCCTTCATCCCGTACACGTACCAGCCCGAGAACAACCACCTCAAGGGCCGTACGCAGGCCACGCTCTTCGAGTACCTGCGGATGATCGCCATCGCGCGGCTGTTCATGGACAACATCGCCCACATCCAGGGTTCCTGGCTCACCACCGGCAAGGAGGTCGGCCAGCTGTCGCTGCACTACGGCGCGGACGACCTCGGTTCGATCATGCTGGAGGAGAACGTCGTCTCCTCGGCCGGTGCCAAGCACCGCTCCAACCGCATGGAGATCATCGACCTGATCCGCAAGGCCGGCCGCGTCCCGGCCCAGCGGGCCACCACGTACGAGCACCTCGTCGTCCACGACGACCCGGCGAACGACCCCGTCGACGAGCGGGTCCAGTCGCACATCTCGTCGACGGCGATCGAGGGCGGCACCGCCCACCCCGAGCTGAAGCTCCTCGCCTCCAACTAGCCCGGTGGCACTGACGATCCACGCGGCGGACGAGCTGCGTCACACCTGGGACGGCCACGACCCGGTCGAGGGCGGGGCCGTCGCGGTGGAGGGTGCCCGGATCGCCGCGACGGGTCCGCTCGCGGAGCTGGTGGAACGGTTTCCGGGCGCGCGTGTGCGGCAGTGGCCCGGCGTCCTCGGGCCGGGCCTCGTCCTCGACGGCCCGCTCCCGGACGCGCCGACGCCGCGCGAGCGGGTGCACGCCGCGCTGAAGCGGGGCGCGGTGGCGGTCCTGGCGGAGTACGCCGACACGGCCGAGCTGCGGGCGGCGGCCGGGCGCAACGACGTGGTCGTCCTGGCCCGCGTGCGCCCCGCCGCGATCACCGACGCGGGCCGGGCCGACCTCGCGGTCTTCGACGCGGACGGGGCGTGCGTGGCGACCGTGTGCGCCGGTCGCCTGGTGCATCGGCGCCGATGACTCGGCGGGTCGGGGCGGGTCGGCTGGGGTTCGGGTGCGGGTGAGTGGGGGCTTGTCGCGCAGTTCCCCGCGCCCCTGAGGGACAAGAGCCGCCGCCCTCACATCACCCCGTGAACGCCTCGGCGAAGTCGCCGGCCTCCTGCTCGACCCCGCTGCAATTCGTCGCCGCGTCATCCGAGGCGGCATCGTCTCCTTCACACGGCTGGTCCCGGAACGTCGACCACATCGACACCCACGCCACCCCCTTCTCCTCCGCGAACGACCTGACCTGCGCAGCGTCGGACAGGGAGAACGTCTCGTTGTCCACGTCGTTGACGCCGAGCATCGACGTGAGGGCGAGCCCCCGCCAGGCCCCCTCGTCCGACAGCCCGAAGACGTCCTCCAGCTGGTCGTGGGCGGCCTGGGCCGACGTCTTCGCGTAGTCGCCCATGTCCTCGTCGTACGTGCTGCCGTAGTTCATGGTCATGATGTTGACCGTGGACACCTGGACGCCGTTGTCGTTGGCCGACTCCAGCAGCGCCAGACCGTCGTCGTCGAGGCCGGACGGCATCACGGGCAGCGTGAAGGTGACCGCCAGGCCGGAGCGTTCCTTCTGGAGCAGCGCTATCGCCTCGGAGCGCAGCGCGACCGAGTCGGAGTCGGTCAACTGCTCGCCCTCGACGTCGAAGTCGGCCTCCGTGGCCCCGGCCGCGTCGAGCGCCTTCCCGTAGGCGGCGGCCAGTTCCGAGGCGCTGTCGCAGGTCGAGGCGAGCTCCTTGCCGGAGGCTCCGCCGAAGGAGACGCGCACGGCGGAGCCGGACTCCGTCAGCGCCGAGATACGGGACTTCACCGCCGAGTCGCCGATCGCGGTCGTGCCGTTCCACTTCGGCGTGCAGCTGCTGCCGTCCGAGATGACGAAGGCCAGGTTGTACGCCGAGGGGGAGCCGGCCGAGTCGTTGCCGGAGGCGGTGGTGGCGCTGACGTACGGGGCGTAAGCGGTGCCCGACGAACCCTCGGACGGTGACGGGCTGTTTTGCCGGGGGCTCGTGGACGCCGTGCCGGAAGGGTCGTCCGTCCCCGCGGAACACCCCGCGCCGGCCAGGGTGAACAGGCAGACGAGCCCGGCAGCCGGCTTCAGGAAATTCCTCATCGCGCATGCTCCCACCTCTTGTGACTCCTGTCCCGGGACGGAAACACAGTGCGTTCCCGGAGTGGAAATGTCTCACGAACGGCCGTGCCGCACGAATACAGGAAACGCACGGGAAGCTCATGGAAACGGATGGGCAAATGGGGTCAACCGGGCATGGATATGCGGACATTGAGCATTTTCTCGGCGCTCCTCGTCCTGTCCGGCGAACAGGGATTCTCTCAGGGAAAAGACAGGCTCGGACTTTTCTCATGGCGGTCTCACAAGAGAACCTGAGTTTCGGACACATAAAGGCTGCCTAATATCCGGGGAATGCATTCCGAGCCTGCCATCGAATCCCGCGCCGCCGGGCGCGGCCGCCGCCGCAAACGCGGCAACGGGCCGAACGGGTCCGAAGACGGTCCCGTGTTCGTCGACAGCTCCGGGCGCAGGGCCAGGCTGCTGCGCCGGATCGGCCTCCTCCTCGGCGTCGTCTGTATCGGGTACGCGGTCGTGCTCGGCATGGCGTTCATGGGCTGGGGCCCCTCGCTCTCCCCGTCCTCACTGCTGCCCTTCGGGGGCGGCCCGGGCGGCGGCCGGAACTCCGGCCCCGGCGGCGGCGTCCGGCCGCAGGGCGGCACCGGCACCCCGCCCGCGCGGCCCACCGGCGCCCCGCCCTCGGGCGTGGCCACCGGCGCCGCTCCCACCGCCGCCCCGTCGGCGCCCGTCTCCGCCCCGACCGCGTCCGCCTCCGCGGCCGCCAACTGACCGGAACGCACCCACACTCATGGCAACCACGACGCCCTCGCGCGGCCGCCGGCGCGCCCCGTCCCGGATGACCCGGGCCGCGGGCAAGGCCGCGGCGCTGCAGAAACCGCGTGTCATCCTCGCCCTGCTGCTCCTCCTCGCCCTCACCAGCGTGATGCTGCTCGACGGCTATCTGCGCGCCGAGGTCGGCGGGGACGAGCGCGTACGCAGCAACGCCAGCTCCAGCAAGGTCCCGGACGACGTCCTCGACGGCGGGCCGATCCTCTCCTTCAGAGGCGGGCAGGCCCAGACCCGGTCCGTCCCGGACAAGACCATCGCGCTGACCTTCGACGACGGCCCCAACCCCACCTGGACGCCCCAGATCCTCGACATCCTGGAGGAGAACGACGTCCCGGGCACGTTCTTCGTGGTCGGCTCGATGGTCTCGCGTTACCCGGACATCGTGAACGACCTGGTGGACCAGGGCAACGAGATCGGCATCCACACGTTCACGCACGTCGACCTCTCGTACCAGAGCGACGCCCGGATCAAGCGGGAGATGGACCAGACGCAGCTCGCCCTGGCAGGCGCGGCGGGCATCACGACGACCCTGTTTCGCGCCCCGTACTCCTCGGAGACGGACGCCATCGACAACTACAGCTGGCCCGTCTACAAGAAGCTCGGCGAGGAGGGCTACACCAGCGTCTTCGTCGACACCGACAGCGACGACTGGAAGCGGCCCGGCGTCTCGAAGATCATCAAGTGGGCGACGCCGTCGAAGAACAAGGGCGCGTCGGTCCTCTTCCACGACGCGGGCGGCGAGCGCTCACAGACCGTCGCGGCGCTCGGCACGTACATCAAGAAGATGAAGGCGAAGGGCTACACCTTCACCACCATCAGCGGCGCCATCCAGCAGACGGACAGCCCGCAGGCGAACGGGCAGCAGCCGGGCGGCGAGCAGGCGGGCGGTGAACAGGCCGCCGGCGGGCAGTCGGCGGGCGAGGCACCCGGCGGACAGCAGGGACAGCAGGGACGGCAGGCCGGGGGAGCCGACGGCCTCCAGGCCGCCCACCGCACCGCCACCGGCACCACCCTGTACGAGGGCAAGGCCCTCGTCGCGGCGGTCACCGTCGCCGAGTGGACCGTACCGGGGCTCGCGACCGGGCTCGCGGTCGTGGGTGTCGCCGTCATGGGCCGCTTCGGGATGATGCTGATCCTCGCCCGCAGGCACTACCGGCAGCGCAACAGACGCCGGTTCAGCTGGGGGCCTGCCGTCACCCGGCCGGTCAGCGTGATCGTGCCCGCGTACAACGAGAAGGAGTGCATCGCCAACACCCTCAGGTCGCTGGCGCGGAGCACCCACCCGATCGAGATCATCGTCGTGGACGACGGTTCGACGGACGGCACGAAGGAGATCGCCGAGGCGCTCGGCATGCCGAACGTGCGCGTCGTCCGCCAGGAGAACGCGGGAAAACCGGCCGCCCTCAACAACGGTGTACGGCACGCCGGTCACGACATCGTCGTGATGATGGACGGCGACACGGTCTTCGAGGCGGACACCGTACGGCAGCTGGTCCAGCCCTTCGCCGACCCGGATGTCGGCGCGGTCGCGGGCAACGCCAAGGTCGGCAACCGCGACACGGTCATCGGCGCCTGGCAGCACATCGAGTACGTGATGGGCTTCAACCTCGACCGCCGCATGTACGACCTGCTGCGCTGCATGCCCACCATCCCGGGCGCGATCGGCGCGTTCCGCAGGGAGGCCGTGCTCGCGGTCGGCGGGATGAGCGAGGACACGCTCGCCGAGGACACCGACATCACCATCGCCATGCACCGTCAGGGCCGGCGGGTCGTCTACCAGGAGCACGCCAGGGCCTGGACGGAGGCGCCCGGTTCGCTCAAGCAGCTGTGGTCGCAGCGCTACCGCTGGTCGTACGGCACGATGCAGGCGCTCTGGAAGCACCGCAAGTCCCTGACGGACAAGGGGCCTTCGGGCCGCTTCGGCCGGGTCGGCATGCCGCTGGTCGTCATCTTCCAGATCGTCACGCCCGTCTTCGCGCCGCTCATCGACGTGTTCACCGTCTACTCGATGATCTTCATCGACTTCAAGGCGTCACT
This sequence comes from Streptomyces aurantiacus, assembly GCF_027107535.1. Lineage (NCBI taxonomy): Bacteria > Bacillati > Actinomycetota > Actinomycetes > Kitasatosporales > Streptomycetaceae > Streptomyces > Streptomyces sp. Qhu-G9. The sequence continues at coordinate 673,691 of NZ_CP114283.1, forward strand.
GCTCGCCTGGCTGGCCGTGCTGTGCGTGCAACTCGTCTGCGCGGCCTACGCGTTCCGGCTCGACCGGGAGAAGTACCGGTACCTGCTGATGATGCCGCTGCAGCAGCTCGTGTACCGGCAGATGATGTACCTCGTCCTCATCCACTCCTGCGTCACGGCCCTCACGGGCGGCCGCCTGCGCTGGCAGAAGCTGAAGCGCACGGGTGAGGTCGGCACACCGGCGGGGGCGGGCTGATGGGCTCCCACCGCCGGGACGGCCGCCCCTCGGCGACCGCCGCACCGGATGTCCCGCCGGTCGCCGGGTCCGGGTCCGGGGCCCCGCCGGTCTCCGGGCCCGGGGCGCTCTCGGACACGGCACGGCTGCCGCGCGTGGACACCGTTCCGGAGGCGCGGACGGCCGCGGGCCGCGACCGCTACTTCGACACGCTCCGGGCGGTCGCCCTGGTCCGCGTCGTCGCCTACCACACCTTCGGCTGGGCCTGGGCGGGCATGGTCCTGCCCTCCATGGGGATCATGTTCGCGCTCGCCGGGACCCTGATGGCGAAGTCCCTGGAGCGGCCCGCCCTCAAGGTGATCAGGAGCCGTGTCCGCCGGCTCCTGCCACCCTTCTGGTTCTGGGGCTTCTTCGTCGTGGCCGCGATGCTGGTCCACGGCTGGATGCCCGGCTGGCAGATCGTCTACTGGATCGTGCCGCTCGGCGACCCGCCGGGCAACGCGTGGGGCGAGCAGGCCTGGGAGATCCTCTGGTACCTGCGCACCTACCTCTGGTTCGTCCTGCTCTCGCCCCTGCTGCTGCGGGTCTTCCGGGCGGCCCCGGTGGCGGTCCTGGTGCTCTCGACGGCGCCGATTCTGGTTGTCCAGTTCCTCTGGGCGCCGCCGGACGACCGCTTCGGCAACGCGCTCACCGACCTGGCCACGTTCCTCTTCTGCTGGATCCTCGGCTTCGCGCACCGCGACGGCGTGCTCCAACGGCTGAAGCCGCTCGCCGTCGTGGTCCTCTCGCTCGCCGCGATCGGCTACGGAGGCTGGTACGCCTTCACGCACCAGACCGAGACGGGCTCGTACGACCTCGACGACATCCCGCTCGCGCAGGCCTTCTGGTCGGCGGGGTTCGTGACCCTGCTGATGTACGCGAAGGCGCGCTTCGGGATCGACTTCGCGTGGCTGGCCCGCTTCAGGCGCCTCGACCGGATCGTCACGATCTTCAACGCCCGCGCCGTGACCCTCTACCTCTGGCACGAGATCGCGCTGATCCTGGCCGTCCCGCTGATCGACCGGTTCTGGAACGTCCCGGCCTTCGAGGCGTATCTGCCGCTGGAGAGCCAGTGGTTCATGTTCGGCGTCGGCTGGCTCCTCATCGCCGTGTTCATCCTGCTGTGCGGGTGGGTGGAGGACGTGGCCGCCCGGACGGGACCGAGGCTGCTGCCCTGAGAGCCGCCCCGCCCGCACGGCGGCGTTCTCCACCGGTGTTCTCGGCCGGGGTACGGGCCGGGTGTCGGCGAGTCGCCCGGCCCGTACTGCCACAATGGGGACCGTGACCCGCGCATCCCTGAACAAGCAGCCGCACGAAGTCGCCTCGATGTTCGACGACGTGGCGGAACGGTACGACCTGACGAACGACGTGCTGTCGCTCGGCCAGGACCGGGTGTGGCGCAAGGAGGTCGCGAAGGCGGTCGACGCGCGGCCCGCGCAGAAGATCCTCGACCTCGCGGCGGGCACGGCCACCTCCTCGCTGCCCTTCGCGCGCACGGGTGCGTACGTCGTGCCCTGCGACTTCTCCCTCGGGATGCTCAGGGTCGGCAAGAAGAACCACCCCTGGCTGCCGCTCACGGCGGGCGACGCCACGAAGCTGCCGTTCAAGGACGACACCTTCGACGCGGTGACGATCTCCTTCGGCCTGCGGAACGTCCAGGACACGGACACGGCACTGCGTGAGCTGTACCGGGTGACGAAGCCCGGCGGGCGTGTGGTGATCTGCGAGTTCTCGCACCCGACCTGGGCGCCCTTCCGCACCGTCTACACCGAGTACCTGATGCGTGCCCTGCCGCCGGTGGCCCGCGCGGTCTCCTCCAACCCCGACGCGTACGTCTACCTCGCCGAGTCGATCCGTGACTGGCCCGACCAGCCGGCCCTGGCCGACCGCCTGATCAAGGCGGGCTGGTCGAAGGTGGCGTGGCGCAACCTGTCGGGCGGGATCGTGGCGCTGCACAGGGGTTACAAGCAGCAGGTCGCGTAGACCCAGGTGCCTCCGCCGTCCGGCGGCGTGAGGGGCCCGCGCCCCGGGCCGTTCGGGAGACCCGGCCGCTAGCGCAGAACCACGAACGGATCCCCCGGCTCGTCGAGCTCCCGGTACATACCGCCGGGCGGCGGCCCGCCCCGCCGGGGCTCCCGGACACCCGCTCCGCCCCCGCCCTCGCCCTCACCGAAGTCGAACCACACGGTCACCACCGCGCCGCGGGACACCTCCGCCCCGGGCAGCGGGTACTGCCGTACGACGTAGTCGACGACGGTCAGATGGAAGTCGGGCCGGTCGGGCGCCGCGAGCAGCACCCCGCGCGCCTCGGCCGTCTCGCGCGCGTCCATGGCCATCAGACCGACGAGCCGCGGTACGCGCACTTCGGGTGTCTTGCGTGGTATGCGCACAGACGTCACCCCCAGCGGTACCGGCAGAGTAAGCCCTGCCGGGCCGCGCCGGAAGGTGTCGGAGAGCCGCGGGGAGCCGTCAGAGAGCCAGTCGGTAGCAGTGCCCGACCTGCTGCGACTTCGGGGACGTGAACGACTCCACGAGCTCCATGCCGAGGCGTCTGGTCACGGCGATGGACCGCTGGTTGCGCGCGTTCACCATGGCCACCACGCTCGGTACGCCGGTCGCGCGCACCCTCTCCAGCGTGGCCTGCGCCGCCGCGGTGACGTACCCCCTGCCCCAGTACTCCCGCCCGAGCCGCCAGCCGATCTCGATCTCGCCCTTCGGGCCCCACTCGTAGGGCCACGGCTGCGCCCCGGTGAAACCGATGACCCGCCCTCCCTCGTCGAGCATGGTCCAGAAGCAGAAACCGTGTTCGGCGTCGTGCCGGCGCTGCCGGGCGGTCAACTCCTCGTAGACGGACAGTTCGGCGGATCTCCCGCCGTGGAACTCCATCACGTCCGGGTGATCGAAGGCCTGATGCCAGGCGAACGCGTCCTCGTCGGTCGGGACGCGCAGGTGTACCACGGGGAGAGCTCGGTTCACGGGGCAGCCCTTCAGCCAGGTGATCAGTACCGCTGCATAGACTGCCCATGTCCCGTGCCCGTCAGCACGCGGATTTCGAGACTTCGCGCTTAGAGACTTCGAGCCTTCGAGACTTGGGGAGACCCCGCCGTGACCGAGTCCCAGCCCCTCTCCGAACACACCGCCGATGTGATCGTCGTCGGGGCCGGACCAGCCGGTTCCACCACCGCCTACTACCTGGCCAAGGCCGGGCTGGACGTCCTGCTCCTCGAGAAGACCGCGTTTCCGCGGGAGAAGGTGTGCGGTGACGGGCTGACGCCCCGCGCGACCAAGCAGCTCGTCTCCATGGGAATCGACATCTCGGAGGAAGCGGGCTGGCTCCGGAACAAGGGGCTCCGCATCATCGGCGGCGGAGTCCGCCTCCAGCTGGACTGGCCGGAACTCGCCGCCTACCCCGACTACGGACTCGTCCGCAAGCGCGACGACTTCGACGAACAGCTCGCCCGGCAGGCGCAGAAGGCGGGCGCCCGGCTGCACGAGCGCTGCAACGTCGGCGCCCCGATCGTCGACGACCGCACGGGCCGGATCACCGGCGTCCACGCGAAGATCGGTGACGCCGACTCCAAGGAGAAGCGCGAGGTCACCTTCCACGCGCCCCTGGTCGTCGCCGCCGACGGCAACTCCACCCGGCTGTCCCTGGCGATGGGCCTGCACCGCCGCGAGGACCGCCCGATGGGCGTCGCGGTCCGTACGTACTTCACGTCCCCGCGCCACGACGACGACTACCTGGAGTCGTGGCTGGAGCTGTGGGACCGGCGCGGCCCCGGCGAGGACCGCCTGCTGCCCGGGTACGGCTGGATCTTCGGCATGGGCGACGGCACGTCGAACGTCGGCCTCGGTGTCCTCAACACCACCTCCTCGTTCAAGGAGCTGGACTGGCGTGAGGTCCTCAAGGCCTGGTGCGCCTCGATGCCCGAGGACTGGGGCTACACCCCGGAGAACATGACGATCCCGATCCGCGGCGCCGCCCTGCCGATGGCCTTCAACCGCCAGCCCCACTACACGAAGGGTCTGCTCCTCGTCGGCGACGCGGGCGGCATGGTGAACCCCTTCAACGGCGAGGGCATCGCCTACGCCATGGAGTCCGGCCAGATCGCCGCCGACGTCATCGTCCAGGCCCACGCCCGCGCGACGCCCGCCCAGCGGGAACTCGCCCTCCAGCGCTACCCGAAGGTCCTCAAGGACACCTACGGCGGCTACTACACGCTCGGCCGCGCCTTCGTGAAGCTCATCGGCAACCCGAAGGTCATGAAGATCGCCGCCCAGCGCGGCCTCACGCACCCCATGCTGATGCGGTTCACGCTGAAGATGCTCGCCAACCTGACGGACCCGACGGGCGGCGACGCCATGGACCGCATCATCAACGGCCTGTCGAAGGTCGCTCCGAAGGCGTAGGCGACGGACATCGCGTGGCGGTGCGGCGGGCGGGCCCGCCCGCCGCACCGCCACGCCCCGGGCGGCCGCTCCACGAGGAGCGGTCGCCCGCGCCGCGTACGCGCGGCCTGAAGGGCCCGTGGAGCCCTTTCCGGAGGGCACCGCGCGGGAGCACGCCCGCGGGCCGCTCCCCTCACGGAGGGAAGCGGCCCGTCAAAAGCGGTCAAATCATGTGACCGAAGGTCAGAGCACCCGCACCGCACCGCTCGCGGGGTAGCCCGACAGGTCCTGGATGACGACGCCCTTCGAGGGGTTCGCCGCGTCCAGGTACTGTCCGCCGCCGATGTAGACACCCGTGTGGTACGCCGAACCCGCGCCACCCCAGTACAGGATGTCGCCGACCTGGATGTCGGACAGCGGGACCGGGGTGCCGGCCGTCGACTGGGCCTGGGAGACGCGCGGCAGGTCGACGCCGACCTGCTTGAACGCGGCCTGGACCAGCGCCGAGCAGTCCCACGCGTCGGGGCCGGTGGCGCCCATGACGTACGCGTCGCCGACCTGCGCCCGGAGGAAGCTGATGACGGTGGCGACGCTGCCGCTGGCAGGGGCGACGGCGTCGTTGCTGGGCGTCGCCGCGAGGGTGGTCCGCCCGGCGGAACGCGTGGCGCGCTCCGCGGCGGCCTTACGGGCGTCCTCGGCCTTCTGCTTGGCCTCCGCCTTCTTCTTGGCGTCCGCGAGGTCCGCCTTGGCCTGCTTGGCGGCCTTGGCGGCGGCGGCGTCACGCTCGGCCCGCAGCTGGTAGTCGGCCGCGGCCTGCTGGGTGACCTCCGCGGACTCGGCCACCTGAGCGGTCAGGTCGTCGGTGAGCGTGGGCAGCTCGATGGTCTGGGTGACCGGCTCGGCCGCGTTGGCCGATCCGGCGGCACCGGCCACTGCCAGGGTGCTGAGGACGCCACCGGCAACTCCGGCGCGCATCGCGAGCGCCGAGCTGCTGCGAGGCCGGGGTTTCCGGTGGCTGCGTATGTGAGCGGTGTGGGACATGGGTACAACCGGTATCAGGGAGTCCTCCATACCTTCAAGAAACGTGCGCTGCGCCACAATTGTTCAACGGACCCTCCGAAGGCCGGGCGTGGCGTTCCTTATTGACGCCGTAACGGGCATTGTGGACACCACCCAACAAGCCTGTGATCAAGGCCTTTTCGCGTTACGCCCGAATTGCCCGCCGCCTACCACTCGTTGGCGCGGATGGCCAAGCCCGGTTGTTTCCGGCCCGTTACCAATGTGACGCAGGTCACGGAACGGCGGCCGTGACGGCCGCGTCCGGCGCGCGGATCGGGGGGAGGCGTGAAGGCCGGCCCGGCGGCCGCTCCGCTCGTGAACGGATGCACGCACCGGAGTCGTCCACAACGGGCACCCCAACTCCCCCCGAAGTGTGAACGAGTTCCTCTATCAAGCACCCACGTCCAGCACCAATTTGCCTTGGGTCCGACTCCCTTGATAGTGCGCCAGGGCCTGGACCAGCGACGACGAGCGAAAATGTCACCTCTGGTGATCACTCGGGCGCTTCTCGTACGAAGATCAGCACTCATCCGACTTCATGATCGTTCGCCGGGTGGTGGAGATCACAAAGGCGTTGTCGTACCCCGTGTCGCAGATCACAGACCGGCAGGCATAGGATGCGGGGCAGTTGGGCTTGTGACCTGCTTCACATGTGCGCGATCTTCGTGGAGCTGCACGGGGCTCGTGCGCCTCATGAGGTCCATGAGGTTCGCGGAGCAGGAGCGACGCCTGATGCAACCGCCAGCAGTCAATGCCGACTGAGAGGAGCGAGGAGCGGTGAACGCGTATGCGCCCATCCTCGTACTGGGAGCCCTCGGGGCAGGCTTTGCGATCTTCTCCGTGGTCATGGCCACGCTTATCGGTCCAAAGCGATACAACCGGGCCAAGCTCGAGGCCTACGAGTGCGGAATCGAGCCGACCCCCACGCCGGCGGGCGGCGGGCGGTTCCCCATCAAGTACTACCTGACGGCGATGCTCTTCATCATTTTCGATATCGAGATCGTCTTCCTCTACCCCTGGGCCGTCACGTTCGACGCACTCGGGATTTTCGGGCTCGTGGAGATGCTGCTCTTCGTGCTCACCGTCTTCGTCGCGTACGCGTACGTGTGGCGGCGAGGCGGCCTGGAATGGGACTGAAACCCGCATGGGACTGAACCCCGCAAGGGACTGAGCCCCGTATAGGGGACAGAGGAGCCACTGAGCATGGGACTCGAAGAAAAGCTGCCGAGCGGCTTCCTGCTGACCACCGTCGAGCAGGCCGCGGGGTGGGTGCGCAAGTCGTCCGTCTTTCCCGCCACCTTCGGCCTCGCCTGCTGCGCCATCGAGATGATGACGACGGGCGCGGGCCGCTACGACCTGGCGCGCTTCGGCATGGAGGTCTTCCGCGGCTCGCCGCGGCAGGCCGACCTGATGATCGTCGCCGGACGCGTCAGCCAGAAGATGGCGCCGGTCCTGAGGCAGGTCTACGACCAGATGCCGAACCCGAAGTGGGTGATCTCCATGGGGGTTTGTGCGTCGTCGGGCGGCATGTTCAACAACTACGCGATCGTGCAGGGCGTCGATCACATCGTCCCTGTCGATATCTACCTGCCCGGCTGTCCGCCGAGGCCCGAGATGCTGATGGACGCGATTCTCAAGCTCCACCAGAAGATCCAGTCCTCGAAGCTCGGCGTGAACGCCGAGGAAGCGGCCCGCGAGGCGGAGGAAGCGGCGCTCAAGGCGCTCCCCACCATCGAGATGAAGGGGCTGCTGCGGTGAGCGACGCGAACGGCAACGGCACGAACCCCGAGAAGGACCTCGGCGCCTCCAACCTGCCGGGCCAGCGCGGCGACGGCGGGGAGGAGATCCGCGTCCAGCGCGGCATGTTCGGCGCCAACAACGGCGGGGACACCTCCGGCTACGGCGGCCTGGTCCGCTCGATCCGTCTTCCCGGCCCGGCGTCCCGCCCGTACGGCGGCTGGTTCGACGAGGTCGCCGACGAGCTCGAGGGCGCCCTGGAGGAACAGGGGCTCGTCCCGGAGAACGCGATCGAGAAGACGATCGTCGACCGCGACGAGATGACCTTCCACATCGACCGCGAGCACCTGCTCCGCGTCGCCCGGACCCTGCGCGACGACCCGGCCCTGCGCTTCGAGCTGTGCACCGGAGTGAGCGGAGTCCACTACCCGCAGGACAAGGGCCGCGAGCTGCACGCCGTCTACCACCTGCGCTCGATCACCCACAACCGGCTGATCCGCCTCGAAGTCAGCGCCCCGGACAGTGACCCGCGCATCCCGTCCCTCGTCTCGGTCTATCCGACGAACGACTGGCACGAGCGCGAGACGTACGACTTCTTCGGCATCGTCTTCGAGGGCCACCCGGCACTGACGCGGATCATGATGCCGGACGACTGGCAGGGCTTTCCGCAGCGCAAGGACTATCCCCTCGGCGGCATCGCCGTCGAGTACAAGGGCGCCCAGATCCCGGCTCCGGACCAGCGGAGGTCGTACTCATGAGCACGTCGCACGCATCAGCCGCCTCCGCGCGCGAGACCACCGAGGGCCACGTCTACACGGTCACCGGCGGCGACTGGGACGAGGTCGTCCAGACCGCGGCCAAGGCCGACGACGAGCGCATCGTCGTCAACATGGGCCCCCAGCACCCGTCCACGCACGGCGTGCTCCGGCTCATCCTCGAGATCGACGGCGAGACGGTCACCGAGGCCCGCTGCGGCATCGGCTACCTGCACACCGGCATCGAGAAGAACCTCGAGTTCCGTACGTGGACACAGGGCACCACCTTCGTGACGCGCATGGACTACCTGACGTCCTTCTTCAACGAGACCGCGTACTGCCTGGCCGTCGAGAAGCTCCTCGGCATCGAGGACCAGGTCCCGGACCGCGCGACGATCATCCGGGTGCTCCTGATGGAGCTGAACCGGCTCTCCTCGCACCTGGTGTGCATCGCCACCGGCGGCATGGAGCTCGGCGCCACCACGATCATGATCTACGGCTTCCGTGATCGTGAACTGATTCTCGACATCTACGAGCTGATCACCGGCCTGCGCATGAACCACGCGTTCATCCGGCCCGGCGGCCTCGCCCAGGACCTGCCCCCGGGCGCGGTGGACCAGATCCGCGAGTTCGTGAAGAAGATGCAGAAGAACCTTCCCGAGTACGACAAGCTCGCCACCGGGAACCCCATCTTCAAGGCCCGTATGCAGGACATCGGCCACCTCGACCTGGCCGGCTGCATGGCCCTGGGTGCCACGGGTCCGATCCTGCGGTCCGCGGGCCTCCCGCACGACCTGCGCAAGGCGCAGCCGTACTGCGGCTACGAGACGTACGACTTCGACGTCCCGACCACCGACACCTGCGACGCGTACGGGCGCTTCCTCATCCGGCTGGAGGAGATGCGCCAGTCGCTGGCGATCGTCGAGCAGTGCCTGGACCGGTTGCAGCCCGGTCCGGTCATGGTCACCGACAAGAAGATCGCCTGGCCCGCCCAGCTCGCGCTCGGCCCCGACGGCCTCGGCAACTCGCTCGACCACATCAAGAAGATCATGGGCACCTCCATGGAGGCCCTGATCCACCACTTCAAGCTGGTGACCGAGGGCTTCCGCGTACCGCCGGGACAGGCGTACGCGGCCGTCGAGTCACCCAAGGGGGAACTCGGGGTGCACGCCGTGTCCGACGGAGGCACCCGCCCCTACCGGGTCCACTACCGGGACCCGTCCTTCACCAATCTGCAGGCCATGGCGGCGATGTGCGAGGGCGGCCAGGTCGCCGACGTCATCGTCGCCGTCGCGTCCATCGACCCCGTGATGGGAGGCGTCGACCGGTGACCACCACTCCTTCCGAGCAGGGCGTACAGCCGCAGGGCGTCAGCCTGGGCATGCCCCAACTGCCCCCGCCCGCGTACCCGGACGACGTCCGGGCCCGGCTCGAGGCGGACGCGCGCGAGGTCATCGCCCGCTACCCGGACTCCCGGTCCGCCCTCCTTCCGCTGCTGCATCTCGTGCAGTCGGAGGAGGGCCATGTCACGCGCACCGGACAGCGGTTCTGCGCGGAGATGCTCGGCCTCACCACGGCCGAGGTGACCGCGGTCGCGACCTTCTACTCCATGTACCGCCGCAAGCCGAGCGGTGACTACCAGGTGGGCGTGTGCACCAACACGCTGTGCGCGGTCATGGGCGGCGACGCGATCTTCGAGGCACTCCAGGACCACCTCGGTGTCGGCAACGGCGAGACCACCGGCGACGGCTTGGTCACCCTGGAGCACATCGAGTGCAACGCGGCCTGCGACTTCGCGCCGGTCGTGATGGTCAACTGGGAGTTCTTCGACAACCAGACCGTGGCGAGCGCGAAGAGCCTCGTCGACGACCTGCGCGCGGGAACACAGGTCGAGCCGACGCGCGGTGCCCCCCTGTGCTCCTTCAAGGACACCGCCCGCATCCTGGCGGGCTTCCCCGACGAGCGGGCCGGCGCGGTCGAGGCGAGCGGCGGCGCGGGCCCCGCCTCGCTGATCGGCCTCCGGCTGGCCAAGGGGGAGACGGGCTCCGCCCGCGTCGTGCACCCGCGAGGGTCCGGAACTCCCCAGGACGAAGCGCCGCACGCCCCGTCCCCGGCCGAGCACCTCAGTTCGCACGACGCGCCGCAGGACACGGCGGCCTCCGACCCGGCCAACCCGGCCGGGCCCGCTGCCGAGGAGGGGGAGTGATGACCTTGTCCACTCAATACGGGGGCACCTCCCGGCCGGAGACCGGCGGTGAGAGCAGCCCCGAGAAGCTGCTCTCGCCGGTGCTGTCGGCCTTCTGGGACGAGGACAGGTCCTGGTCGCTGGACGTGTACCGCAGGCACGACGGGTACGAGGGCCTGCGCAAGGCGCTCGCCATGTCACCGGACGACCTCATCGCGTACGTGAAGGACTCCGGTCTGCGCGGGCGCGGCGGCGCGGGATTCCCCACCGGAATGAAATGGCAGTTCATTCCGCAGGGTGACGGAAAGCCTCACTATCTAGTTGTCAACGCCGACGAATCGGAACCGGGGACCTGTAAGGACATCCCGCTCCTCTTCGCGAACCCGCACAGCCTCATCGAGGGCATTGTGATCGCCTGTTATGCGATCCGGTCGTCGCATGCCTTCATCTATCTGCGGGGTGAAGTCGTCCCCGTGCTGCGTCGCCTGCACGAGGCCGTCCGCGAGGCCTACGCGGCGGGCTTCCTGGGCGAGAACATCCTGGGCAGCGGACTCGATCTCCAGCTCACCGTGCACGCGGGCGCGGGCGCGTACATCTGCGGTGAGGAGACCGCGCTGCTCGACTCGCTCGAAGGCCGCCGTGGACAACCGCGACTTCGTCCCCCTTTCCCTGCGGTCGCGGGTCTTTATGCCTGTCCGACTGTTGTGAACAACGTCGAGTCGATCGCGTCGGTTCCCGCGATTCTCCACAAGGGCAAAGAATGGTTCCGCTCGATGGGAAGCGAGAAGTCCCCGGGCTTCACGCTCTACTCGCTCAGCGGCCATGTCACCAGCCCCGGCCAGTACGAGGCTCCGCTCGGCATCACCCTCCGTCAGCTCCTCGACATGAGCGGCGGCATCCGGGCCGGACACCGCCTCAAGTTCTGGACGCCGGGCGGCTCCTCGACCCCGATGTTCACCGACGAGCACCTCGACGTCCCTCTTGACTACGAAGGAGTGGGCGCCGCGGGTTCCATGCTCGGCACGAAAGCACTCCAGTGCTTCGACGAGACGACCTGCGTCGTCCGGGCCGTCACACGCTGGACCGAGTTCTACGCCCACGAGTCCTGCGGCAAGTGCACGCCCTGCCGCGAGGGCACGTACTGGCTCGTCCAGCTGCTGCGCGACATCGAGGCGGGCAAGGGCGTCATGTCCGACCTCGACAAGCTGAACGACATCGCCGACAACATCAACGGCAAGTCCTTCTGCGCTCTCGGCGACGGCGCCGCCTCGCCGATCTTCTCCTCCCTCAAGTACTTCCGCGAGGAGTACGAGGAGCACATCACGGGACGCGGCTGCCCCTTCGACCCCGCCAAGTCGACGGCCTGGGCCGACAAGGACAAGCACACGGAGGTGAACGCATGACCGTGACCACAAGCGCTCCCTCCGGAGGCGGGGAGGCGGCGGTCCCGCCGGAGGATCTCGTCTCGCTGACCGTCGACGGCATCGAGATCAGCGTGCCCAAGGGCACCCTGGTCATCCGCGCCGCCGAGCAGCTCGGCATCGAGATCCCCCGCTTCTGCGACCACCCCCTCCTCGACCCGGCCGGTGCCTGCCGCCAGTGCATCGTCGAGGTCGAGGGCCAGCGCAAGCCCATGGCGTCCTGCACGATCACCTGTACGGACGGGATGGTCGTCAAGACCCACCTCACCTCTCCTGTCGCCGAGAAGGCCCAGAAGGGTGTGATGGAGCTCCTGCTCATCAACCACCCGCTGGACTGCCCGGTCTGCGACAAGGGCGGCGAGTGCCCCCTGCAGAACCAGGCCATGTCGCACGGCCACTCCGAGTCCCGCTTCGAGGGCAGGAAGCGCACCTACGAGAAGCCGGTACCGATCTCCACCCAGGTGCTGCTCGACCGTGAGCGGTGCGTGCTGTGCGCCCGCTGCACCCGGTTCTCCAACCAGGTCGCGGGCGACCCGATGATCGAGCTGATCGAGCGCGGTGCGCTCCAGCAGGTCGGCACCGGCGAGGGCGACCCCTTCGAGTCGTACTTCTCCGGGAACACCATCCAGATCTGCCCGGTCGGCGCGCTCACCTCTGCGGCGTACCGATTCCGCTCCCGGCCCTTCGACCTCGTCTCGTCGCCCTCGGTGTGCGAACACTGCTCCGGCGGCTGCGCGACCCGCACCGACCACCGCCGCGGCAAGGTCATGCGGCGCCTCGCGGCCAACGACCCCGAGGTCAACGAGGAGTGGATGTGCGACAAGGGACGGTTCGGCTTCCGGTACGCGCAGCAGCGTGACCGGCTGACGACGCCCCTGGTCCGCGGCGAGTCCGGGGCCCTGGAGCCCGCCTCGTGGCCCGAGGCACTGGAAGCGGCCGCGCAGGGACTCCTGGCCGCCCGCTCCCGGGCCGCTGTCCTCACCGGCGGCCGCCTGACCGTCGAGGACTCCTACGCGTACAGCAAGTTCGCGCGCGTGGCCCTCGACACGAACGACATCGACTTCCGCGCGCGCGTGCACAGCGGCGAGGAGGCCGACTTCCTGGCCGCCCGCGTCGCCGGACGCGGCCGGGACCTCGACGGTACGGGCGTCACGTACACCGCCCTGGAGAAGGCCCCCGCGGTCCTGCTCGCCGGATTCGAGTCCGAGGAGGAGGCGCCCGGCGTCTTCCTGAGGCTCCGCAAGGCGTGGCGCGGACACGGACAGCGAACCTTCGCGCTGGCCACGCACACGACCCCTGGCCTGGAGAAGGCGGGCGGCACGCTGCTGTCGGCCGCACCCGGCACCGAACCCGAGTGGCTGGACGCGCTCGCCTCCGGAGCCGGGCTGGAGGGCGAGGGCGCGAAGGCCGCCGAGGCTCTGCGCACCGAAGGCGCCGTCATCGTCGTCGGTGAGCGGCTGGCCTCCGTGGCCGGCGGGCTCACCGCCGCCGTACGGGCCGCCTCCGCGACCGGCGCCCGACTGGTGTGGATCCCGCGCCGGGCCGGTGAGCGCGGCGCCATCGAGGCGGGGGCGATGCCCTCGCTGCTGCCCGGCGGACGCCCTGCCACCGACCCGCGCGCGCGGGACGAGGTCATCCAGGCCTGGAAGATCGCCGCACTCCCGCACCGTCACGGACGGGACACCGGACAGATCGTCGAGGCAGCCGCCGCCGGTGAACTCTCCGCGCTCGTCGTGGCGGGCGTCGAGGTCGCCGACCTTCCCGACCCGCTGCGCGCGCGTGAGGCACTCTCCGCGGTGGGCTTCCTGGTGTCGCTGGAGCTGCGTCCCAGCGAGGTCACCGAGCACGCGGACGTCGTGTTCCCGGTCGCCGCGGTCGCCGAGAAGGCCGGCACCTTCCTCAACTGGGAAGGCCGGGCGCGTCTCTTCAAAGCCGCCCTCAAGCCCGACCAGATGACCCGCCGGGTGGCGCCCACCGACGCGCGTGTCCTGCAGATGCTGGCCGACGCCATGGACGTACACCTGGGACTGCCCGACCTGCGCACCGCGCGCGCGGAGCTGGACCGGCTCGGCGCATGGGACGGGCCGCGGGCCACCGAACCCGGCGAGGCCGCGGCCGTGCTGCCGCGTCCCGCCGCCGGGGAGGCCGTCCTCGCCGGACACCGGCTGCTGCTCGACCAGGGCCGCCTCCAGGAGGGCGACGAGGCACTCGCCGGGACCCGGCACGCCGCACACGCGCGCGTGTCGGCCGCCACGGCCGCCGAGGCAGGCGTCAAGGACGGCGACACGCTGGCCGTGACAGGACCCGCCGGGGTGGTCGAACTGCCGCTGCGGATCACGGAGATGCCGGACCGCGTGGTCTGGCTCCCGCTGAACTCCGCCGGGGGAGGCGTCGCCTCGGACACGGGCGCGCTGCCCGGCGCACTCGTCCGCATCGGACCGGCGACGCTCGCCACCGAGGCCCCCAAGGAGGTGGAGGCATGACCGGAAACCTCGCCGCGCCGGTGTACCTGGCCGCGGAGGACCTCTCCATGTTCGGCCGTGACCCCTGGTGGCTGGTCGTCATCAAGGCGGTCTTCTGCTTCGCCTTCCTGATGATCACCGTGCTCTTCTCCATCGTGTGGGAGCGCAAGGTCGTCGCCTGGATGCAGCTGCGCATCGGCCCCAACCGGCACGGCCCCTGGGGCATGCTCCAGTCGCTCGCCGACGGCGTGAAGCTGATGCTCAAGGAAGACCTGATCGTCAAGCGCGCGGACAAGGTGGTCTACGTCCTCGCGCCGATCGTGGCGGCCATCCCGGCCTTCATGGCGATCGCCGTGATCCCCTTCGGACCGGCCGGCAACGAGATCTCGATCCTCGGCCACCGCACGACGATGCAGCTCACCGACCTGCCGATCGCGATGCTCTACATCCTCGCGGTCGCCTCGGTGGGCATCTACGGCATCGTCCTCGCGGGCTGGTCGTCCGGGTCGACGTATCCGCTGCTCGGCGGTCTGCGTTCGTGTGCGCAGATGATCTCGTACGAGATCGCCATGGGCGCCGCGTTCGCGTCGGTGTTCCTGTACTCCGGTTCGATGTCGACCTCGGAGATCGTCGCCCAGCAGCAGGACCGCTGGTACATCCTGCTGCTGCCGGTGTCGTTCCTGATCTACGTCGTGACGATGATCGGTGAGACCAACCGGGCCCCGTTCGACATGCCGGAGTCCGAGGGCGACCTGGTCGGCGGCTTCAACACCGAGTACTCGTCCATCAAGTTCGCGCTGTTCATGCTCGCCGAGTACGTGAACATGGTGACCGTCTCGGCGGTCTCCGTGACGCTCTTCCTGGGCGGCTGGCGGGCCCCGTGGCCGATCAGCACCTTCTGGGAGGGCGCGAACCACGGCTGGTGGCCGATGCTCTGGTTCGTCATCAAGGTCCAGCTGCTGTTGTTCTTCTTCATCTGGCTGCGCGGCACGCTGCCGCGTGTCCGTTACGACCAGCTGATGAAGCTCGGCTGGAAGGTCCTGATCCCGGTCTCGGTGGTCTGGCTGATGCTCGTCGCGACCGTACGGACGCTTCGCAACGAGAACTACGACTTCGCCGACATCGCCCTGTACGTGGCCGGCGCCGTCCTCGTCCTGTTGTTGCTCTCCTTCGTCGCCGACATGTACCGCGACCGCAAGGGCGCCAAGGAGGCGCCGGAGGAACCCGTCGCCTTCGACCCCATGGCGGGCGGGTTCCCCGTGCCGCCACTGCCGGGACAGGAGCTGCCGCCGGTACCCCGGCGCCGCCCGCGCCGGGAGCGGGAGTTGATTGTCAGTGGCGGACCCGATACTGCCAGTGACGGACCCGATGGACCTCGTGACGGAAAGGAGGCGTCCGATGGCTGATGAGCAGAAGGAGACCAAACCCGGTTTCCAGAACCCCGTCGCAGGCTTCGGCGTGACCTTCAAGGCCATGTTCAAGAAGCGGCTGACCGAGCAGTATCCGGAGCAGCAGAAGACCACAGCCCCGCGCTTCCACGGCCGGCACCAGCTCAACCGCCATCCGGACGGCCTGGAGAAGTGCATCGGCTGCGAGCTGTGCGCCTGGGCCTGCCCCGCGGACGCCATCTACGTGGAGGGCGCGGAGAACACCGAGGAGGAGCGCTACTCCCCGGGCGAGCGGTACGGGCGGGTCTACCAGATCAACTACGCCCGCTGCATCCTGTGCGGCCTGTGCATCGAGGCGTGCCCCACGCGCGCGCTCACGATGACCAACGAGTTCGAGCTGGCCGACAGCAGCCGCGCCAACCTCATCTACACCAAGGAGCAGCTGCTCGCCGGCCTGGAGGAGGGCATGGTCGAGTCTCCGCACTCGATCTTCCCGGGCATGGACGAGCAGGACTACTACCGGGGGCTGGTCACCGAGGCCGCGCCGGGCACGGAACCGCAGGTCGCCCACTCCAAGAGCGAGGTCCCGCAGGACGGCTCCTCGACCTTCGGCGAGGACGAGCCCGCGTCGGGGCAGGTGATCGGCCGATGAGCGCGCACCTCGCCGCCCACTCCAGCTCGCTGGCGGCCTATTCGACCTCCACCGGTGAGGCCGTCCAGTTCTGGGTTCTCGGTACCGTCGCCGTGATCGGCGCCCTGTGCACCGTCTTCATGAAGAAGGCCGTGCACAGCGCGCTCTGCCTCGCCGGAACCATGATCGTCCTGGCGGTGTTCTACCTCGCCAACGGCGCGTACTTCCTGGGCATCGTGCAGGTCGTCGTCTACACCGGCGCGATCATGATGCTGTTCCTCTTCGTGGTCATGCTCGTCGGTGTCACCGCGGCGGACTCCCTGAAGGAGACCATCAAGGGCCAGCGCTGGCTGGCCCTCGTGTGCGGCCTCGGCTTCGGCATCCTGCTGTGCGCGGGCATCGGAAACGCGTCGCTGAAGGAGTTCAACGGCCTGGCCCAGGCCAACTCCGCCGGCAACGTGGAAGGGCTCGCCACCCTCATCTTCACGAAGTACGTCTTCGCCTTCGAGATCACCGGCGCCCTGCTCATCACGGCCGCCGTCGGCGCCATGGTGCTCACCCACCGCGAGCGCACCGAGCGGGCGAAGACCCAGCGCGAGCTGGCCGGGGAACGCGTACGCGCGAACAAGCAGCTGCCGCCGCTGCCCGCCCCCGGCGTCTACGCCCGGCACAACGCGGTGGACATCGCCGGTCTCCTCCCGGACGGCACCCCGTCCGAGCTCACCGTCATCAAGACGCTGCGTGACCGCGGCCAGATCCGCGACGTGTCGAACGAGGCGATCAACGACCTCAAGGCCCTGGAGCAGCGCTCCGAGGAGCGGCTCGGCCGCGAGGACCGTGAAGAGGAGGCCGCGAAGTGAACCCCGTCAACTACCTCTACCTCGCCGCCCTGTTGTTCACGATCGGCGCCACAGGCGTCCTGATCAGGCGTAACGCGATCGTGGTGTTCATGTGCGTCGAGCTCATGCTCAACGCGTGCAACCTCGCGTTCGTCGCCTTCTCCCGGATGCACGGCAATCTCGACGGCCAGATCATCGCCTTCTTCACGATGGTTGTCGCCGCCGCGGAGGTCGTGGTCGGGCTCGCGATCATCGTGTCGCTGTTCCGTTCCCGCCACTCGGCCTCGGTCGACGACGCCAGCCTGATGAAGCTGTAAGGGGTCGCTGAACCGTGAGTAACGCTGAGAACCTCATTGCGCTGCTTGTCGCGGCGCCTCTGCTCGGAGCGGCCGTACTGCTGTGCGGCGGCAGGCGGCTCGACGCCGTCGGCCACTGGATCGGCACGGTCCTCGCGTCCGCCTCCTTCGTGATCGGCGCGATCCTCTTCGCCGACATGCTGGGCAAGGACGCCGAGCACCGGGCCATCGGCCAGCACCTGTTCAGCTGGATTCCCGTCGAGGGCTTCCAGGCCGACATCGCCTTCCAGCTCGACCAGTTGTCGATGACCTTCGTGCTGCTGATCACGGGCGTCGGCTCGCTGATCCACGTGTACTCGATCGGGTACATGGAGCACGACGAGCGGCGCCGCCGCTTCTTCGGTTACCTGAACCTGTTCCTCGCGGCGATGCTGGTGCTCGTCCTCGCCGACAACTACCTGCTGCTGTACGTCGGCTGGGAGGGCGTGGGTCTCGCCTCGTACCTGCTCATCGGCTTCTGGCAGCACAAGCCCAGCGCCGCCACCGCCGCGAAGAAGGCCTTCCTGGTCAACCGCGTCGGCGACATGGGCCTGTCGATCGCCATCATGCTCATGTTCACCACCTTCGGGACCTTCGCCTTCGGGCCGGTCCTGGAGGCCACCGGTGAGACGAGCGAGGGCAAGCTCACCGCCATCGCGCTGATGCTGCTGCTCGCCGCCTGCGGCAAGTCCGCCCAGGTGCCGCTGCAGTCCTGGCTCGGGGACGCGATGGAGGGCCCGACCCCGGTCTCGGCCCTCATCCACGCCGCGACGATGGTGACGGCGGGCGTGTACCTGATCGTCCGCTCCGCCGACATCTTCAACGCCTCCCCGGACGCCCAGCTCGTCACCACCGTGGTCGGCGCGGTCACGCTCCTCTTCGGTGCGATCGTCGGTTGTGCCAAGGACGACATCAAGAAGGCGCTCGCCG
This sequence comes from Streptomyces aurantiacus, assembly GCF_027107535.1. Taxonomy (NCBI): domain Bacteria; kingdom Bacillati; phylum Actinomycetota; class Actinomycetes; order Kitasatosporales; family Streptomycetaceae; genus Streptomyces; species Streptomyces sp. Qhu-G9. Next base: position 692,075 of record NZ_CP114283.1, read on the forward strand.
GTTCGACCATGTCGCAGATCGGCTACATGGTCCTCGCCGCGGGCCTCGGCCCCATCGGCTACGTCTTCGCGATCATGCACCTGGTGACGCACGGCTTCTTCAAGGCCGGGCTCTTCCTCGGCGCCGGTTCGGTCATGCACGGCATGAACGACGAGGTCGACATGAGGAAGTACGGCGGCCTCAGGAAGTACATGCCGGTCACCTTCGTGACGTTCGGCCTCGGCTACCTGGCCATCATCGGCTTCCCGGGTCTGTCCGGCTTCTTCTCCAAGGACAAGATCATCGAGGCGGCGTTCGCCAAGGGTGGCACCGAGGGCTGGATCCTCGGCGGCGTGGCCCTGCTGGGCGCGGCCATCACGGCGTTCTACATGACGCGCGTGATGCTGATGACGTTCTTCGGTGAGGAGCGTTGGAGGAACCGGCCGACCGCCTCCCCGGCGGAGGCGGACGCGGAACCGGCCGCCGAGCACCACGGAGCACACGCCGAACCGCACCCGCACGAGTCCCCCCGGTCCATGACGATCCCCATGATCGTGCTGGCCTTCGGATCGGTCTTCGCGGGCGCCTTCTTCGGCATCGGCGACCGCTTCGTGCACTGGCTGGAGCCCGTCACCGACCACGCGCACGGGCACCCGCCGATCGGCGCGACGACGGTCACGGCCTCCACGGTGGCCGTGATGGTCATCGGTGTCGGCCTCGCGTACCTCCAGTACGGGCGCCGTCCCGTTCCGGTCGTCGCCCCACGCGGCTCCCTGCTCACCCGGGCCGCCCGGCGCGACCTCCTCCAGGACGACTTCAACCACGTCGTCCTCGTGCGCGGTGGCGAGCACCTCACGCGCTCCCTGGTGTACGTCGACCACACCCTGGTCGACGGGGTCGTCAACGGCACGGCGGCCTCGATGGGCGGTCTGTCCGGACGGCTCCGAAAGCTGCAGAACGGCTACGCGCGCTCGTACGCCGTCTCGATGTTCGGCGGTGCGGCGATCCTCATCGCCGCGACCCTGCTGATGAGGGCGGTCTGATACCGATGTCCTTTCCTCTGCTGACAGCGACGGCGGCGCTCCCGGCGATCGGGGCCATCGCCACGGCCGCCGTGCCGGCCGCGCGCCGCACCGCCGCCAAGTGGCTGGCGCTGCTCGTCTCGCTCGCCACCCTGGTCCTCGCCGTCGTCGTCCTGGTCCGCTTCGACCCCGACGGCGACCGCTACCAGCTCACCGAATCGCACGCCTGGATCAAGGACTTCGGGGTGCGGTACGAGCTGGGTGTGGACGGCATCGCGGTGGCGCTGATCGCGCTGACCGCCCTGCTGATCCCGTTCATCATCCTCGCGGGCTGGCACGACGCCGACCCGCTGGAGACCCACAGCAGCCGCTGGCGGCCGACGCAGGGCTTCTTCGCCCTGATCCTCGGCGTCGAGGCGATGGTGATCATCTCCTTCGAGGCCACCGACGTCTTCCTCTTCTACATCTTCTTCGAAGCCATGCTCATCCCGATGTACTTCCTCATCGGCGGCTTCGGAGACCGTGCCCACGCGGGCTCGGACGAGCACGCGGCGGCGCAGCGCTCGTACGCCGCCGTGAAGTTCCTCCTCTACAACCTGGTCGGCGGCCTGATCATGCTGGCCGCAGTGATCGGCCTCTACGTGGTGGCCGGGAACTTCTCGCTCCAGGAGATCGCCGAGGCCCGGGCCAACGGTTCGCTGGACATGGCGACCAACACCGAACGATGGCTCTTCCTGGGCTTCTTCTTCGCCTTCGCGGTGAAGGCGCCCCTGTGGCCGCTCCACACCTGGCTGCCCAACGCCATGGGGGAGGCCACCGCCCCGGTCGCCGTACTGATCACGGCGGTGGTCGACAAGGTCGGCACCTTCGCGATGCTCCGCTTCTGCCTCCAGCTCTTCCCGGAGGCCTCGAAGTGGGCGACGCCGGCCATCCTCGTACTCGCCCTGATCAGCATCATCTACGGGGCGCTGCTCGCGGTCGGCCAGCGCGACATCAAGCGGCTGGTGGCGTACGCGTCGATCTCGCACTTCGGCTTCATCATCATGGGCATCTTCGCGATGACCAGCCAGGGGCAGTCGGGCGCGACGCTCTACATGGTCAACCACGGGATCTCGACCGCCGCACTGATGCTGGTGGCCGGCTTCCTGATCTCGCGGCGGGGCTCGCGCCTGATCGCCGACTACGGAGGGGTGCAGAAGGTCGCACCGGTACTCGCCGGCACCTTCCTGATCGGCAGCCTCGCGACGCTGTCGCTGCCGGGACTCGCACCGTTCGTGAGTGAGTTCCTGGTCCTGGTCGGTACGTTCGCCCGCTACCCGGTGATCGGGATCATCGCCACCTTCGGCATCGTCCTCGCCGCGCTCTACACCCTCGTCCTCTACCAGCGGACGATGACGGGCCCGGTGAAGCCCGAGGTGTCGGCCATGCCCGACCTCAGGGTGCGCGAGCTCGCGGTGGTCGCCCCGCTGATCGCCCTGCTGATCTTCCTCGGCGTCTACCCGAAGCCCCTCACCGACATCGTCAACCCGGCGGTCAGACAGACCATGTCCGACGTGCACCAGAAAGACCCGAAGCCTGACGTGGAGGCCGCCAAGTGAGCGCAACAGCCGTCCACAGCCTGTGGACAATGGCGGCGGACCCGATCGACAAGATCGACGCGCCGAACATCGAGTACGGGCAGCTGTCGCCCACCCTGATCGTCATCGGAGCGGCGATCATCGGGATCCTGGTCGAGGCGTTCGTGCCCCGCAAGTCCCGCTACTACGTCCAGCTCTTCGTGTCCGTCGTCGCCCTCGCCGCCGCCTTCGCCGCGGTCGTGGGACTCGCGGCGAGCGGATACGGCACCACGAAGGCCGGCATCGCCGCGATGGGCGCCATCGCGGTGGACGGACCCTCGCTGTTCCTTCAGGGCACGATCCTGCTGGCCGGTGTGCTCGGCGTGTTCACGTTCGCCGAGCGGCGCCTCGACCCGGTGGCGCACGGCAACCGCGTCGACTCGTTCGCCGCGCAGGCCGCGTCCGTGCCGGGCAGCGACAGTGAGAAGTCCGCGGTCAAGGCCGGGTTCACCACCACCGAGGTGTTCCCGCTGCTGCTCTTCGCGATCGGCGGCATGCTCGTCTTCCCGTCGGCGAACGACCTGCTGACGCTGTTCATCGCGCTGGAAGTCTTCTCGCTGCCGCTCTACCTGCTGTGTGCCGTGGCCCGCCGCAAGCGGATCATGTCGCAGGAGGCCGCGGTCAAGTACTTCCTGCTCGGCGCCTTCGCGTCCGCGTTCACCCTCTTCGGCATCGCCCTGCTCTACGGCTACGCCGGTTCGGTGTCGTACGCCACGATCGCGCAGGTCGTCGACGGCACGGTCGAGACGGTCAACCCCGCACTCGCCGACACCATGGGCAACGACGCGCTGCTGCTCATCGGCGCCGCGATGGTCGTCATGGGCCTGCTGTTCAAGGTCGGCGCCGTGCCGTTCCACATGTGGACCCCGGACGTCTACCAGGGCGCGCCGACCCCGGTGACCGGCTTCATGGCCGCGGCGACCAAGGTGGCCGCGTTCGGCGCGCTGCTGCGGCTGCTGTACGTCGTACTGCCGGGCCTGCGCTGGGACTGGCGGCCGGTGATGATGGGCGTCGCGGTCGTCACCATGCTGGGCGGCGCGATCGTCGCGATCACCCAGACCGACATCAAGCGCCTCCTCGCGTACTCGTCGATCGCGCACGCGGGATTCATCCTCGCGGGTGTCATCGCGACCACGCCGGACGGTGTCTCGTCGGTGCTCTTCTACCTGGGCGCGTACTCCTTCGTGACGATCGGCGCGTTCGCGGTGGTCACCCTCGTACGGGACGCGGGCGGCGAGGCCACGCACCTGTCCAAGTGGGCCGGTCTCGGGCGCAGGTCGCCACTGGTGGCGGCCGTGTTCGCGGTCTTCCTGCTGGCCTTCGCGGGCATCCCGCTGACCTCCGGGTTCTCGGGCAAGTTCGCCGTGTTCAAGGCGGCGGCCGAGGGCGGCGCGGGCTCGCTGGTCGTGGTCGGTGTGATCTCGTCGGCCATCGCGGCGTTCTTCTACATCCGCGTGATCGTGCTGATGTTCTTCAGCGAGCCGCGTCCGGAGGGACCGACGGTCGCCGTGCCGTCGCCCCTGACGATGACGGCCATCGCGGTGGGTGTGGCGGTCACACTGGTGCTCGGTGTCGCACCGCAGTACTTCCTCGATCTGGCAGGGCAGGCGGGCGTCTTCGTCCGCTGACGGCGGCCCCGGCGGACGTCACCGTCCGCCGGCGGCGTGGTGCTCGGGCCCCGGTTCCGTTGGGAACCGGGGCCCGAGGCGTTCTTTCGAGACGGCATCGGCGGATGCGTTCCGCAGATGTTCCGTCGCAGCCTGTGGATAACCCTGGGGCTGTCGGTGCGGACCCCTATCGTGGACGCAGTGGTCGAGGCACGACGTACGGGGGACGGGACGATGGGCGGGACGGGTGTGATGACAGAGGTGGCGGAGAGCGAAGCGCTCGGCACGCTCCACCGGGTCTTCGGTTACGAGACCTTCCGAGGCGAGCAGGAAGCCGTCATCGAGCATGTGGTGAGCGGCGGGGACGCGGTCGTCCTCATGCCGACGGGCGGCGGCAAGTCGCTGTGCTACCAGATCCCGGCCCTGGTCAGACCGGGTACGGGCGTGGTCGTCTCCCCTCTCATCGCACTGATGCAGGACCAGGTGGACGCGCTGAGGGCACTCGGCGTGCGCGCCGGGTTCATGAACTCGACGCAGGACTTCGACGAGCGGCGGGTGGTCGAGGCCGAGTTCCTCGCGGGCGAGCTCGACCTGATCTACCTCGCACCGGAGCGGCTGCGCCTGGAGTCCACCCTCGACCTCCTCAAGCGCGGCAAGATCTCCGTCTTCGCGATCGACGAGGCGCACTGCGTGTCCCAGTGGGGCCACGACTTCCGCCCCGACTACCTGTCACTCTCGCTGCTGGGCGAGCGCTGGCCGGACGTACCGCGGATCGCGCTGACCGCGACAGCCACGCACGCCACGCACCAGGAGATCACCCAGCGTCTGGGCATGCCGGAGGCCCGGCACTTCGTGGCCAGCTTCGACCGGCCCAACATCCAGTACCGGATCGTGCCGAAGGCCGACCCCAAGAAGCAGCTGCTGTCCTTCCTCAAGGAGGAGCACCCGGGCGACGCGGGCATCGTGTACTGCCTCTCGCGCAACTCCGTCGAGAAGACGGCCGAGTTCCTCGCCCGCAACGGCATCGCGGCGGTCCCGTACCACGCGGGCCTCGACGCGGGCACGCGCGCCGCCCACCAGTCGCGGTTCCTGCGCGAGGACGGCCTCGTGGTGTGCGCGACCATCGCCTTCGGCATGGGCATCGACAAGCCGGACGTCCGGTTCGTCGCCCACCTCGACCTGCCGAAGTCCGTCGAGGGCTACTACCAGGAGACGGGCCGCGCCGGCCGCGACGGACTGCCGTCCACGGCCTGGATGGCCTACGGCCTGAACGACGTCATACAGCAGCGCAAGATGATCCAGTCGAGCGAGGGCGACGAGGCGTTCCGGCGCCGGGCGGCCGCGCACCTCGAAGCGATGCTCGCCCTCTGCGAGACCGCCCAGTGCCGGCGCGGCCAGCTGCTCGCCTACTTCGGCCAGGATCCCGTGACCGAGGCCTGTGGGAACTGCGACACGTGCCTGGTCCCGCCCGAGACCTGGGACGGCACGGTCGCGGCCCAGAAGGTGCTGTCCACCGTGGTGCGGCTGCAGCGCGAGCGGGGACAGAAGTTCGGGGCGATCCAGATCGTCGACATCCTCCTCGGACGCAAGACGGCCAAGGTCATCCAGTTCGACCACGACCAGCTGTCCGTGTTCGGCATCGGCGAGGAACTGGCTGAGGGCGAATGGCGCGGCGTCGTACGGCAGATGCTGGCCCAGGGCCTCCTCGCGGTCGAGGGCGCGTACGGGACGCTGGTACTGACCGAGGCGAGCGGCACGGTGCTGCGGCGCGAGAGGGACGTGCCACTGCGCAAGGAGCAGCCGAAGCCGGCTTCCTCCCGCGGCTCGTCGGCCTCGTCGGGCTCGTCCGGCTCCCGGGCCGAGCGCAAGGCCAAGGCGGCGGCAGCGGCGGCCGAGATGCCCTCCGAGCTGCTCCCCGCCTTCGAGGCCCTGCGCGCATGGCGTGCCGGGCAGGCCAAGGAACAGGGCGTCCCGGCGTACGTCATCTTCCACGACGCCACGCTGCGGGAGATCGCCACACTGTGGCCCGCCTCCGTCGCGGAGCTCGGCGGCATCAGCGGGATCGGCGAGAAGAAGCTCGCGACGTACGGAGAGGGCGTGGTCGGGGTGCTCGCGTCCCTGGAGCGGCCTTCCGGGGCCGCGGCGGGTGCGGGGAGCGGCGACGGACCGGCGCCGGAGGCTGCTCCGAGGGACGACGACCCGGGGCTGCACTGGCCCGAGATGGACGCGGAGCCCGAGCCGGAGGACTGGATATAAGCAGCTCCGTCGGCCGAGGCGGCCCATTCGGAATCCGTCCGGGCGGAGGCGCATCTCGGAAGCTCTTCGGGTGGTGGCCGCGTTCGGTGCGGGTGCGGGTGCTGGGTGCTGGGTGCTGGGTGCTGGGTGTGAGGCCCGTGCGGTCCACGGGCCTCATGTCACGGAGCTTCCACGCGTCGCAGGGCTCGTGACGCGTACGCCCTGACGTCGGCGTCCGAGTCCGTCGTGGCCGTGGCGAGGGCTGCCCGGGCGGCATCGGCGCCCGAGGCGGTCGAATGGCCGGTGTCCACGGGCTCGGTGTCCACGGGCTCGGTGTGCCGGACGAGTGCCAGGACCGCGGCCTTCCGGACGTCCGCGTTCGGATCGCCCAGGGCCTTGGCGAGGGTCGGCACGGCGGTCTCGGCGTCCGCCGCGGACAGCGCGGTGGCGGCGCCGGCCCGGACCTGCCAGGCGGGGTCGGTCTGGGCGTGGACGGCACGAGCGGCCATCGGCGTGGGGCATCCCGTGCCGGCCAGCGCGGCGAAGGCCGCACCGCGGACCAGGGCATCCGGGTCCCCGGTGAGACGGTCGAGCGCCGCGAGGACGACATCGGATCCGGTACCGGTGGCAGCTCCGGCACCCGTGACGGGCCCGGAACCGGGGGCGGCTCCGGTCGCTTCGCGGTCCGGGCCCACCGTGGCCAGGGCCTTGGCCACGGTCACCCGGACCTCGCGGGAGTGGTCGGCCGCCGCGAGGGCCAGGGCATGGGCCGCGTCGACGGAGACCAGCGCCCGGACCGCTTCGATGCGGACCGAGGTGTCGGGGTCGTCCAGCGCGGGGGCGAAGAGATCGGCGTCGCCCAGCCGCAGGGCTCGCAGGACGTCGAGAGCGGCGGCCCGGACGACGGGGTCGGGCTGGGCGAGGGCCTGGGTGAGGGGGGCGCCCAGAGCCGGTTCGGGCGTGAGCGTCTCGACGAGTTCGCGCAGGGAGGCCGCGGCGGCGGCGCGCACGGCACGGTCGGTGTCGGCGAGAGCGGCGGCCAGCGCCGGTCCCGTGCCGGCGGGGGCGGTCTCGGTGAGGACAGTGACGGCCGCCCGCCTCAGGGCGGGATCCGGGTCCGTCAAGTAGGGCCGGACCAAGTCGAGTTCGGGCTGCTCCTCGGCGAGGGCGAGAAGTGCCAGGAGCCTCGGCGAAGCGTCGGCGCCCGCGCCGGATTCGGTGCCGGGAGCCCCGGTGCCGGTATCGGTATCGGTTCCGGGTGTCTCGGGGGTGGCCGGTCGGGTGGCGACCGGGGCCGCGTCCCGTGCGCCCGCCGTGGCGACGCCCTCCGGGTGGACCTCGCCGATGTACCGGGAGGACCCGCCGACCGGGGCGAAGCCGTCGACGGGGACGGCGTAGGGAGCGACGGGACGAGCGGTGAACTCCATCGAGCCGGAGGGGGACTTGTGCAGATCGAGGTGGTGGAACCAGGAGGAGTCGTCGCGCGCGGGATGGTCCGTGCGGTCGTGGTAGAGGCCCCAGCGGGACTCCGTGCGGGCCAGCGAGGCGCGGGCCGCCATCTCCGCGCAGTCGCGGATGAAGGTGACCTCCGCGCACCGCATCAGCTCGTGCGGGGTGCGCCCGCCCATCTCGGAGATGTCCGTACGCATCCGCTCGAAGGACTCCAGGGCGAGCGACAGCCGGGCACCGGACTTGGGCGGAGCCACGTAGTCGTTCACGAAGCGGCGGAGCTTGTACTCGACCTGGGGCTGCGGTGGTCCCTCCGGGTTGCGCAACGGGCGGTAGATCAGTTCATGCGCCTCGCGCAGCTGATCCTGAGGCAACTCGCCCTCGTGGGCGCGGTACTGGGCGGCGTCCGCCCCCGAGAGGTCCCCGAAGACGAACGCGCCGATCATGTAGTTGTGCGGGACGCACGCCAGGTCCCCGGCGGCGTACAGGCCCGGCACGGTCGTACGCGCGTGGTCGTCGACGCGTACGCCGGAAGCCGAGTGGCCGCCGCACAGGCCGATCTCGGAGATGTGCATCTCGACGTCGTGGGTGCGGTAGTCGTGGCCGCGTCCGGCGTGGAAGGTGCCGCGCGTGGGCCGCTCGGTGGAGTGCAGGATCGACTCCAGCGAGGAGATCGACTCCTCGGGGAGATGGCTGAGCTTCAGGTAGACCGGGCCCCGGTCCGAGGCGACCTCCGCGGCGAACTCCGCCATCATCTGGCCCGACCAGTAGTCGGAGTCGACGAAGCGTTCGCCGTGCCGGTTGACCTGGTAACCGCCGAAGGGGTTGGCGACGTACGCGCAGGCGGGGCCGTTGTAGTCCTTGATCAGCGGGTTGATCTGGAAGCACTCGATGCCGGTGAGCTCGGCGCCCGCGTGGTAGGCCATGGCGTAACCGTCACCGGCGTTGGTGGGGTTCTCGTACGTGCCGTAGAGGTAGCCCGAGGCGGGCAGGCCGAGACGGCCGCAGGCGCCGGTCGCCAGGATCACCGCTCCCGCGCGGACGGAGACGAACTGCCCGGTGCGGGTGTTGAAGCCCGCGGCGCCCACCGCGCGGCCCCGGTCCGTCAGGACGCGCACCGGCATCACGCGGTTCTCGATCCGGATGCGTTCGCGCATCTCGCGCCGCCGCAGCTGCCGGTAGAGGACCTTCTTCACGTCCTTGCCCTCGGGCATCGGCAGCACGTACGAGCCGGACCGGTGGACCTGGCGGACCGCGTACTCGCCGTACTCGTCCTTCTCGAACTTCACCCCGTACGACTCCAGCCGCTGGACCATCGCGAAGCCGCGGGTCGCGGTCTGGCGCACGGTGGACTGGTCGACGATGCCGTCGTTGGCGCGGGTGATCTCGGCGACGTAGTCGTCGGGTTCGGCGCGGCCGGGGATGACCGCGTTGTTGACGCCGTCCATGCCCATGGCGAGCGCGCCGGAGTGCCGCACGTGCGCCTTCTCCAGCAGCAGCACGTCGGCCCCGTGCTCGGCGGCGGTCAGCGCCGCCATCGTGCCGGCCGTGCCGCCGCCGATGACGAGGACGTCGCAGGAGAGCTCCTCGGCATCACCGAGGGCGGGAATCTCCAGGAGGGTGTCACGGGTGTCCGGGGTGTCCACCAGGGTGCCTTTCAGGTGCTGAGAGAAGTGAGGACTTCGCGCCGCAGGGCCACCCGCGCCGGGTCGTCGTGCGCCGTACGGTCGCGCGGACGGGGCACCTCGCGCACGGCGGTCAGCCGGCCGGAGCCGAGAAGCGCCACGCGGTCCCCGAGGAACAGGGCCTCGTCCACGTCATGGGTGACGAAGACGACGGTTGCGCCCGTGCCGTGCAGTACCTCCACCAGCAGGTCCTGCATGCCGGCCCGGGTCTGGGCGTCGAGGGCGCCGAACGGCTCGTCCATCAGGACCGCACGCGGGCCCGGGGCGAGCGCCCGGGCCAGTTGCGCGCGCTGGCGCTGGCCCCCGGAGACGTGGTGCGGCAACTGTCCCGACCGGTCGGCGAGTTGGACCCGGCCGAGCCAGGCTTCCGCCTGGCGCCTGCGTTCACCGCGTGACAACCCCTGGATGGCCAGGGGCAGTTCGACGTTCGTTCGCAGGGTGCGCCAGGGGAGCAGGGCGTCCTCCTGGAAGACCAGGGCACGGGCCGCCGCAGGTTCTTCGATGCGCAGGCCGTCCTGCTCCGCCGTTCCGGCCAGGGGCGGCAGCAGTCCGGCCAGGGTGCGCAGCAGGGTCGACTTGCCGCAGCCCGAGGGGCCCACGACGGTGAGGATCTCGCCGGGGGCGACGTCCAGGTCGATGCCGTCCAGGGCGGTGGCGTCCGGGCGGCCGAGCGTGGCCGAGCGGAGGGTGAGCCGGGTGCCGTGCACCGGTGCGGGCGCCCGCACCGGTGCCGTACCGGCGGACGTCCGGGTCTCAGACGAGGTGCTCATCGCGCGTCTCCTCGGTGCGGCCGGTGGTGCGGCCGGTGGTGGGGGAGGGGCCGGCGGGCGGGGCGCCCTTCGGTGTCCGGGTGCGCGCTCCGGGCACGTAGGAGGTGCGCGGCAGCCAGCGGGTCAGGCGGCGGCCCAGCAGTTCCACGGCCGTGGAGGTGAGCCAGCCCAGCACTCCGATGGTCACCATGCCGACGAAGACGCCGGGGTAGTCGACGACGGTGTAGTCCTGCCAGGTGCGGTAGCCGACGCCGTACTGGCCGGAGATCATCTCGGCGGAGATGACACAGATCCACGAGACACCGATGCCGACCGAGAGGCCGCCGAAGATGCCGGGCAGGGCACCCGGCAGGACGACCGAGCCGAGAATCCTCCACCGGCTGCCGCCCATCGTGCGCACCGCCTCCTCCCAGGCGGGGGCCAGCGCCCGGACCGCGTGCCGGGTGGAGACGAGGACCGGGAAGTAGGCCGCCGTGAAGGTGATGAAGACGATGCCCTGTTCGTTGGAGGGGAAGAGGAGGATCGCGACGGGGACGAGGGCGATGGCCGGGATCGGGCGGACGACCTCCAGCAGCGGGCCGAGCAGGTCCTCGGCGAGGCGCGAGCGTGCCACGAGCACGCCCGTCGCGACTCCCAGGACGGCCGCGAGCAGGAAGCCGGTGAGGATCCGGGTGAGGCTGTCGGTGAGGTCGGTCCAGTAGTCGGGGCCCGCCAGGCGGTCGGCGAACGTACGGGCCACGTCGGCGACCGTGGGGAACTGCGAGAAGCGCAGCCACAGGTCGATGTCCAGGCTGGTCAGCAGCTGCCACAGCCCCAGGGCGGCTGCCAGTGAGGCCGCCCGCAGCGCGTACCGGGTCACGACGCCCGCTCCAGTGCGGTGTCGTACGTGACGACGCGGGCGTCGTCGTGTCCGGCGGCGTACGCCTTCGCGGTCGCCGGGGTGACGAAGGGCAGCAGCTCTTCGCCGTCGGCCACCCACACCGCCCTGTCGGCGAACCACAGGGTGCCGGTGGTGGCGTCGGGGACGTAGGCGGCGCGGATGCCGTCCTGGTGCTTCGCGACGTAAGCCAGCAGTTCGGCGGGCGACTCGAAGGCACGCGTCTTGGAGGCGCCCTTGGCCCACACCTCGCTCGCCGCCGGTGTGGGTGCCGAGGCCAGGCGCTCGGCGTAGTCCGGGCCGAGAGCCTTCCTGACGTACCGGTCGTCGACGAAGGAGTCCACGTCCACGTCCCCCGTCAGCTTCGCCGACTTCAGGATCGATACGTCCTTCTTCAGGGCGGAGACGAGCTTCGGCTTGATGGCCGGGTCGAAGGTGGCGATGCCGTGTGCGCCGTTGTAGAGGTACACGACCTCGGCAGGCAGCGCGGTCGCCTGCGCGACCTTCTCCGCAGCGGTCACCGGATGGTCGTGCAGGTAGTCCGTCGTTTGCGACTGCGCCTTGAGGAAGGCTTCGAGGACGGCGGGGCGCTTCTTTGCGAAGTCCTCGCGGGCGGTGACCCCGTGGAAGGTCGGCAGGTTCAGTTCGGCGCCGTCGTAGAGGGCCCTCGCCTTGCCCTGGAAGGCGAGCAGGCCAGGCCAGGCGACGAACTGCGAAAGCGCGTCCGTGCTGCCCGCCGAGAGCGCCGAAGCCCCCACCGCGGGCTGCTGGTTGAGCTTCTCGATGCCCTTGTCCGGGTCGATCCCGGCGCGCTGCAGGGCCCGTACGAGGGTGCCGTCGGCCGCCGAGCCGATGCTCGTGGACACCTTCCTGCCGCGCAGGTCCTTCAGGGAGGCGAGCTTCGAGTCCGGTGCGGTGACGATGGTGTTGAGGCCGCCGCGCAGGTTGTATCCGGTGACGGAGACGAGGCGGGTGGGACGGCCCAGCTGCTTGCCGCGGGCCGCGTTGATGAGGAGGGGGAAGTCGCCCATCGAGCCGATGTCGATCTTCCCGGCGGTCATCTGGGCGGTGATCGGGGCGCCGGTCGCGTAGTCCTGCCAGTCCACCTTGTAGGTGACGCCGTCGCCCAGCGCGTTCAGCTGCTTCTCGAAGTAGCCGAGGGAGCGCAGGAGCGTGCCCGCCGTGACCGTGTTGATCGTCTTGGACTGGTAGCCGACGGTGACGGTGACCGTGGAGGCGTCGCCGGCCTCGGCGTCACCGCCGCAGCCGGCCAGCGGGAGCAGAAGGGCGACGGCGGTGACCGCGACCGCGGGACGCTTCAGGGCCGGACGCTTCGGGACCGGCGGTTTCGAAGCCGGACGTTTCCGGATCGGGCGCTGCAGGGCCAGGCGTGTCATGGGGGTTCGGGCCTCTCACCGGAGCAGATAGGGCATGTTGACCGTGACGGCCCCGGTGGGGCAGCGGGCCGCGCACGGGCCGCAGTACCAGCACTCGTCGACGTGCATGTAGGCCTTGCCGTTGCTCTCGTCGATGGCGAGGGAGTCCAGGGGGCACATGTCCACACAGAGCGTGCAGCCGTCGATGCACTTCGACTCGTCGATGGTCACGGGCACGTCGGCCCGCTGGGGCGCCAAGGGCATGGCTGTCTCCAGAAAGGTCCTGCTGATACGGGAAAGGGGGCGCAGCGGTCAGAGCGAGCGACGCAGCAGACCGCTCATGGTGATGCGGTCACCGCGGAAGCGGATGAACTCGAGGTCGACGGGGCGGCCGTCGGCGAGGTGCGTGAGGCGTTCCAGCATGAGGACGGCCGAGCCGCGCGGGGCCTGGAGCACGGTCGCGGAGTGCGCGTCCGCGTTGACGGCCTCCAGCGTGATCTCGGCGTGCCCGAGCGGCTGTCCGGTGATGGCTTCCAGGAGGCGGAAGACGTCGGTGTTCTCCAGGTCGGCGCCGAGCAGAGCGGTGCCGAGGTCGAGGGGGGTGTAGGTGAGGTCGAGGGAGAGCGGCAGGCCGTTCAGCCGCCGCAGCCGCTCGATGTAGAGGACGTCGGCACCGACGGGTACGCGGAGCCGTTCCGCGACGGGAGCCGGTGCGGCGACGGGGCCGGCCGAGCGGACCTCGTTGCTGACCCGGCCGTGTTCGCGCAGGGTCTCCGCGAGTCCCATCAGCCGGTCGAGCCCGTGCGGGTACTTCTCGGCGACGACGACCGTGCCGACCCCCGGCAGCCGTTCCACCAGGCCCTCGGCCCGCAGCAGGTCGAGGGCCTGGCGCACGGTGCCCCGCGAGGCGCGGTAGTCGGTCCCGATGGCTGTCTCGTGCGGCAGTGTGCCGTCCGGGAAGCCGCCTGCCAGTACCTGGTGGCGCAGCAGGTCGGCGAGTTGCCTGGCCCGGTCCGCGCGCAGCCGACGCCGGTGGGCCGCGACGGTGGTCGCGCCCTGGCCGGCGTGGTCTCGGATGCGTTCGGTGGGCATGCGACGGACCATACCCAGGGGGTACGCGATGTGGTGTTGCCACAGTGTTGCGCCACCATCGGCTCTGCCGGGCGGGCGGCTGACCTGGGGTTTCTGGCGGGCGGTGGCAAGATCTGCCACTGCTGGCCCCGGCTGGGGAGCAGCCGCTCACCGTGCCGTGCCGACGCCGCCGCGCCCTGCCGTGAACGCCGGCCTCCACCGGGCTGTCCCTGCCGGAATGGTCGCCTCCGCCGGGCTGCCCCCGCTGGAACGGCCGCTTCCACCGGGCTGTCGCCGCCGGACCGACCGTCCGCGCGGTCACGCACGGACGGTCGCCCGCGTTCCCGCGGACGCGTGGCCGCTCACCCCCGGGTGGCCGCTGGTCTCCCCGAGCGGGCAGCCCGCCCGCCCCCGGGGCGCGTGGTCAGGCGCCCGGGGCGATCCGTCCCGTCACTTCGCCGAGTCCCACCCGCGTCCCGTCCGGGCCGGGCGCCCAGGCCGTCAGGGTCACGACGTCGCCGTCCTCCAGGAACGTCCGCTTGCCGTCCGGGAGTTCGAGGGTGTCGCGGCCGTTCCAGGTCAGCTCCAGGAGCGAGCCCCGCTCGCTCTCCGAGGGCCCGCTCACCGTGCCCGACCCGTACAGGTCGCCCGTGCGCAGCGAGGCCCCGTTGACGGTCATGTGGGCGAGCTGCTGGGCGGCCGTCCAGTACATCGTGGAGAACGGCGGCTCGGACACCACATGGCCGTTGACGGCGACGGAGATGCGCAGGTCGTAGCCGCCCGGGTCCTCCGAGGCGTCGTCCAGGTAGGGGAGGAGGGGGTGCGTGCGTGCCGGGGGCGCGACCCGGGCGTCCTCCAGCGCGTCGAGCGGTGTGATCCAGGCCGACACCGAGGTGGCGAAGGACTTGCCGAGGAAGGGGCCGAGGGGGACGTACTCCCAGGCCTGGAGGTCGCGCGCGGACCAGTCGTTGAGGAGGCAGAGACCGAAGACGTGTTCGCGGAAGTCGCTCAGGGGCACCGGTGTGCCCATCGCGGAGGGGGCGCCGACGACGAACCCGACCTCCGCCTCGATGTCCAGCCGGACGGACGGGCCGAAGACCGGCGCCGGGTCCGCCGGGGCCTTGCGCTGGCCGGCGGGGCGTACGACGTCCGTCCCGGAGACCACGACGGTGCCCGACCGGCCGTGGTAACCGATGGGCAGGTGCTTCCAGTTGGGGGTGAGGGAGTCCTCGGCGTCGGGACGGAAGATCTGGCCGACGTTCCGGGCGTGGTTCTCGGAGGCGTAGAAGTCGACGTAGTCGGCGACCTCGAAGGGGAGGTGGAGGGTCACCTCGGAGAGCGGGTGGAGCAGGGGCGCGACGGCCTCGCGGTGGGCGGGCACCGTCACCCACGCGGTGAGCGCGCGCCGCACGTCCGACCACGCCGTGCGGCCGGCCGCGAGCAGCGGGTTCAGCGAGGGGCGGGCGAGCAGGGAGGCGTACGGGGAGCCGAGTTCCACCGCAGCGGCCCCCGCGTCGAGGACGTGATCGCCCAGCCGGACGCCCACGCTGCGGTGTTCGGAGCCGCTCAGGGAGAAGACGCCGTACGGAAGATTGTGCGGGCCGAAGGGATCGCCCTCGGTGACATCGAAGGGGGGCATCGGGTGCTGCCTCGCTTTCCGGGTGGGTGGGGCACACGTTACGGGGAGGCGCCGTTCGTGTGCAGTGCCCAAGGAGTTCGTGATGTCCGTTCGAGGGCGAACCGAACCCGGCGGATGGAGACGGCAGGGGCGCGTGGGAGTGGACAGGAGCGCATGGGGGTGGGCAGTCGCGGACGGGAGTGCGACGGGGCCTGTGGGGCGGTTGATATGTCACGGGATTAGCCCGAACTACCGGGTCCAGATGGGACATACGGTGACGCGTGAGGCGGTCGAGGTGCCGAACGACGTCCGGTTCCCGTCGAGTCGTTGGGGCCTCCGATCCGTATTCTCTGATCATGGCCGCACCGATTGCATATTCACTTATCGCCACTGACCTGGACGGGACGCTGCTGCGCGGCGACGACACCCTCTCGGACCGGTCACGCGCCGCGCTGGCGATGGCGGTCGGGAGAGGCGCCCGTCACCTCGTGGTGACGGGACGCCCCGCTCCGCGTGTACGGCCGCTGCTGGACGAACTGGGCAGCCAGGGACTCGCGGTGTGCGGGCAGGGTGCGCAGCTGTACGACGCCGGGGCCGACCGCATGGTGTGGTCCGTCACGCTCGAACGCGAGCTGGCCGAGGTGGCTCTCGGCAAGATCGAGGCGGAGGTCGGCGAGGTGTACGCGGCCGTCGATCAGGACGGGGTCGACGGCCTCACCCTCATCGAGCCGGGCTACGAGATGCCGCATCCGACGCTCCCGGCGGTACGGGTGCTGCACCGCGACGACCTCTGGAAGGCGCCCATCAGCAAGGTGCTGCTGCGCCATCCTCTTCTCTCCGACGACGAGTTGGCGTCCGCGGCCCGCGGAGCGGTCGGCTCCCTCGCCACCGTGACGATGTCGGGTCCCGGCACCGTCGAACTCCAGCCATGCGGCATCACCAAGGCGACGGGTCTCGCGCTGGCCGCCAGACACCTCGGCCTGACGTCGGCCGAGACCATCGCCTTCGGGGACATGCCCAACGACATCCCCATGTTCGACTGGGCAGCGCACGGAGTCGCGATGGAGAACGCGCATCCCGAACTGAAGGCCGTCGCCGACGAGATCACACTCTCGAACGAGGACGACGGCATCGCGGTCGTCCTGGAGCGGCTGTGCTCCCCCGACCGGGCCGACGCCGACCGGGCCGACGCCGACCGGGCCGACGCCGACCGCGCCGACAGCCGGACGGGCCGGCATGTCGGTCGGCAGGCGGGACAGCGAACAGGTCAGCAGGTCGGCCGGGGAACAGGCCAGGGGGTCGCCACGGGTGCCGGTCAGTAGGCTCCGAAGACGTTGTCGATCGAGCCGTACCTGTCGGCGGCGTAGTTGCACGCCGCCGTGATGTTGGCGACCGGGTCGAAGGGGTCCAGTGACGTCCCGGGCACGTGGTACGCGGTGAACGTCGGGTCGATGACCTGGAGGAGCCCCTTCGACGGCGTACCGGCGGCCGCGTTGGAGTCCCAGTTGTTCAGGGCCTGCGGGTTCCCGGACGACTCGCGGATGATGTTGCGGTGGATGCCGTTGTAGGTGCCCGGGATGCCCTGCTGGGCCATGACGTCCAGCGACTCCCTGATCCAGCCGTCGAGGTTGTCCGCGTACGTCTTCGCGGAGGCGGGGGTGACGGTGGAAGCGGTGGTCGCCTTGGCCGTCTTGGCGGACGTCTGGGCGTTCTTGGTGCCCACGGTCAGCTTGAGGCCCGGGCGGATGAGTGCCGGGTCGTTGCCGATGACCGCACGGTTGGCCTTGTAGAGCTTCTTCCAGTCGCCCTTGGTGTGCGCCTTCGCGATCTTCGACAGGGTGTCGCCCGAGACCACCTTGTAGGTGATCAGCGAGACCTGCGGGACCGCGGCCGGAGCGGACTGTGCCGCTTGGGCCGGCTGGGCGGCGTGGGCGCCGGTCGCCCCCACGAGGGGAAGTGCGAGCGCGGCGCCGCCCGTCCCGGCGGCGACGATGCCACGGGTGAGGGGGCTCGTTCTGGGGCGGCGGTGCTTACCTCGTGCGGCCATGCCGAATTCCTCTCCGACGCCTGCGAGGTGAGCTGTCGGGTTCGGGCGGGAGATGCCCGGCCGCGTGCTGTACGCGACTAAACCCCTAGTCGATCCGATATCCGGACCGACGGCTTACCTGGGTCCCCCGCTCCTGCCGTACGCGAGTCAATGGGTGGGTGGGATTTCCGGGCGGCGGCAGGATTAGGCGATCCGTCCGGAGTGACGTGAACGTATGCGAGAGCACATGCCGTGAACAAGCCCCGAATTCGCACAGCAGCGGTTATGACCGGCCTTGTCGGGCGTATATCCCTTGATCCATTCGGAAGGCAAAGTTCAACTTGCTTTCCGTGAAGGGAAATCGGCCGGCCATGCGAAATGATCACTTTGAGTGAGCGTGACTCAATTCACTGGCGCACATGGGGAATTAGGGAAACCGCTCAGCAATACGGGCAACTCGGTCGTCTTCGGGAGGTTCTAGCGACTTGCGGGTCGTATCGAATGCTGTATGTCCGGAAGAAAGGTGATATGCCGGACTGGACGAGTGCCGGACGGCGCCGTCCGGCGCCGGACGGTGTCGACTGGGTGCTGATGAGTGCTGATGGGTGTCGGTGAGCGTCAGCGATCACCGGTGATCGCCTTCCTCCTTCGGCGCGCGGGGGAGGGCTGTGGAGGTGCGGGATCGCCGCATTTCCGCTGTGCGGAACGCCGGACGGATCGCCGCGCCATTCCCAGTGCTCTCCCGCGGGGACGGTCGATCTTTCTTTCGCCGAGGTGCGTCAGGAATTCCTCGGTCAATCACGACTCGTTCACTCCGCCGCGCAAAACCGTGTCGGCACAGGAGCGATTTCCCGCCATCGCTCAACTCCCGTGTCACCCTTGGCTCTTGCCCCATGCGGTCGGTTTCGTCCCGCCTGTTCGGGGTTCTGGTGGGCGAGTGCGGGAGCCCGCGAAGTCATTCCCCTGTTCGTGGAATCCCTTCCCCGGGTGCCGTGGAACACCATCTTCCCGCCGGCTCGCGGACCACCTCGCCGTGGGTTCTGAAGTCCGCCTCACCGCAGGTGATTTCGGAGTGCGGCTCGACACTCGCCTCCCACGGCAGGACCGGTCGGTGCAGGGCATCCGGGATGCGTTTCGTCCGCCGTGGCAGAGGAGTTGGCGCCCGGCGGGGAAGGCGGCGAGTCGGATGCGATGGCTGGAGAAAGGGCGCGGTCGATGGCGTTCGGTTCCGTGCATCACGTTCTCCGTAGAACCCGATTTCCGGGGAACCGTCGAATCGCGACCGTGACGATCTGTCAGCTCCCGGGCGTGTCCGGTCAGCAGGGCGGGAGGGGGAGGTATTCGAGAAGCGCGGGTACGGGTTCCGGTTCGGGTTCGGGTTCGGCGCCGAGGGGACGCCACGCGCGCGTGGCGCTTGGTTCCGTCCGTGAGGGGAACGCGGACATCGTCGTGAGTCGTTTCGCGGGCCGAGCATGCTTCGCGGGCCGAGCGTGAGTCGTCTCGTAGGCCTCGTGGGCCTCGTAGGGGAAGGGCGTACGCATGCCCATGGGCGTCACCTCAGTGGACCGGGTGCGTCGTGCGACGCGGCCGGGGCGCCGCGGTGATCACGAGCGGAGCCGCCGGAGATCTCGTGGAGGACAGCGAGCCCGTCGCCACCCGGAGCCTCGGAACGGTCAGGGGGCTTGCGTGACGCCCGGTCTCCGGCGGCAGGGCGAATCCGCCCGCCCGCTCGCCCGCCCGTCCTGGGGCCCTGGACCAGAAACGGGAGCGCGGCCGATTTCGGACGCACTGTCGGACAAGACCGATCACGCCCGGAAAAGACTTCCTCTTTCAGGACATATCAGTCGTATCGGTCGTATCGCCAGATCGGGAACATACCCCTCGTGCTCCGATGCCGCCCGGCCTGGCCGACGGGGCAAAAGGGACCAGGTGGAGCGTGTCAGGCAGGGTGGTGGCGGGTGACGGGCGGGCGCTCATCGTGATCGAAAGACGACCGGATACGCTGACTTGAGTGCCAGCAGCGACACATCGACAAACACCCACAGCACCCAGCACACCCAGAGCATCCAGAGACCGCCGTTGAGAGCGTCAGCAGACAGGAGACCCTCGTGACCGTCGTCGGGCCGTTCGGGCTGAGCGTGCGGGACCAGGCTCTCGAAGCCGATGTCCAGGCCGGACTGGTGGCTGTCGAGGAGGGACTGCTCGAGGCCACCAAGAGCGAGGTCCCGTTCATCACGGAAGCCGCGCAGCACCTCGTGCGTGCGGGCGGCAAGCGGTTCCGGCCGCTGCTCGTGATGCTCGCCGCCCAGTTCGGTGACCCGTACGCGCCGGGCATCGTGCCCTCGGCGGTCGTCGTCGAGCTGACCCACCTCGCCACGCTGTACCACGACGACGTGATGGACGAGGCGGACGTGCGCCGCGGAGTGCCCAGCGCCAACAGCCGCTGGGACAACTCGGTCGCCGTCCTCACCGGAGACTTCCTCTTCGCGCGTGCCTCGCACATCCTGGCCGACCTGGGTCCCGAGGCCGTACGCATCCAGGCGGAGGCCTTCGAGAGGCTGGTCACCGGCCAGATCCTGGAGACGGCCGGACCGCGTGACGGGCGTGACCCGGTCGACCACTACATGGACGTGCTCAGCGGCAAGACCGGCTCGCTGATCGCCGTGGCGGGACGATTCGGCGCGATGATGTCGGGCGCAGACGAGACGGTCGTCGACGTGCTGACGCAGTACGGCGAGCGGCTCGGCGTCGCCTTCCAGCTCGCCGACGACGTCCTGGACATCGCGAGCGACTCGCGCGAGTCCGGCAAGACGCCGGGCACCGATCTGCGCGAGGGCATTCCGACGATGCCCGTCCTGCTGCTGCGTGAGCGCGTGGAGCGGCTCGGGCTCGCCGAGGACATCGCCCTGTCCGAGCTGCTCGCCTCGGACCTGACGGACGACGCACGGCATGCGGAGGCGCTGGCCAGGCTGCGCGTCCACCCCGCGCTGGACCAGGCCCGCCGCGACACCGTGCGGTACGCGGAGGAGGCCCGCGCCACGCTGGCGCCGCTCCCGGAGTGCTACGCGAAGGCGGCTCTGGTGGAGCTGTGCGACGCGGTGGTGCACCGGGCGGGCTGACCTGAACCTGCGCGCCTCCCTCCTCAGGACCCCAACGAGCCTCAGGACCCCATCGGGTGGGCGGCTTGGCGAGTTACGGCGAGTTACATGGACGGTGTCTCCCCTACACGACCCCTACGGGTCGGGGGAGGCGCCGTCCCCCCATGTCATACCGCAGGTGTAGGCGGAGTTGGCTCCGAGGTCTGACGCTTTCCTCCGGCCGATTTGGTCAGATTGGAAACACCACTTCACAGGAGTTCGGGTGACAATGGCGGCCAGGGGTGGACGAGTGCGTGGACGGTAAGCCGCCGCCGACGACGGAGGTAGGGCACACATGGCACCGTACGAATCCGACGACAGCACGACCGGGGACGAGGCCGACGACATGCGCGCCGGCCGGCGCAAAGCCGCGCGGTACGTCGTTCCCGTTGCGGTGGTGGGGGTGGCGGCGGCGACCATCGGGCTGGTCCCGGCGTTCGCCGGCTCCGGAGACCCCGACCTGCCGGATGTCAGCGCCCAGCAGCTCATCGAGAAGATCGCCGCGTCGGACGTGCAGCGGCTGTCCGGCACGGTGAAGATCAGTACGGACCTGGGCCTGCCGGGCCTCGGCGGTCTGGAGAGCAGCCTCGGCGGCGGGATGGGCGGGCGCGACGGCTCGGGTTCGTCCGCGGACCCGTCGTCCAAGCTGCTGGAACTGGCGTCCGGTACGCACACGCTGCGGGTCGCGGCCGACGGCGAGGACAAGCAGAAGCTGTCCCTGCTCGACAAGGCCGCCGAGTACAGCGTGATCCGCAACGGCGACGAGGTGTGGGCGTACGACAGCGCGTCGAACGAGGCCTACCACATGCGGGACGGCTCGTCCGGTTCCGCCGACAAGGGGACGAAGGGCAGGCCCGAGGACGTGCCGGCCACGCCCAAGGCCCTGGCCGACGAGGCGCTGAAGGCGGTCGACAGCACGACGTCCGTGACCGTCGACGGCACGGCGCAGGTCGCCGGCCGTGACGCCTACAAGCTGCTGATCAAGCCGAAGCAGTCCGGTTCGACGGTCGGCGCGATCTCCATCGCCGTCGACGCGAAGACCGGCCTGCCGCTGAAGTTCACGCTCACTCCGGCGAGCGGTGGCGCGGCCGTGGTCGACGCGGGCTTCACCGAGGTCGACTTCGCCAAGCCGGCGGCCTCCACCTTCGACTTCAGCCCGCCGAAGGGCACGAAGGTCACCGAGGGCGACGAGCTGAAGTCCGAGGGCCCGGCACGCAAGGACGGCAACGCCCACAAGGGAGACAAGGGCGACAAGGCACGCCCCGAGCGTGGCGAGGACCTGGGCAAGGAGTTCCAGGGCCTTGACGTCATCGGTGAGGGCTGGGGCTCCATCGCCCAGTTCGACACGGGTGGCGAGGGCATTCCGTCGGAGGGCTCCGGCGGGGGCGACGCGGGCCGTTTCCTGGACTCGCTGGGCGACCACGTGAGCGGCAAGTTCGGCTCGGGCACGGTCTTCTCGACCCGCCTGGTGAACGCGCTGATCACGGATGACGGCAAGGTCTACGCGGGCGCGGTCACCAAGGACGCGCTGGTGAAGGCGGCCAACGCGGCGAAGTAGTCCCGCCGGCCCGTCACGGCGGGTTTCTCCGAGGGCAAGGCGAATCGAGGGAGTCGATGGCGGAACTGTCCACCGCGGACGGGGACACGGCAGGGGCGGGCGGCACGGCGGCGGACGCGAAAGCGGCCGCGGCCTCGGGCGCCGCCGCGGCCACGGACGGCACGGCGGCCACGGACGACTCCGTGGCCGCGGGTGACACCGTGATCGCCACCCGCGCGCTGACCAAGCGCTTCCGCGGCGGACAGCTCGCCGTCGACGGCCTCGACCTGGCCGTCCCGGCAGGCAGCGTCTTCGGCTTCCTCGGGCCGAACGGCTCGGGGAAGACGACCACCATCCGCATGCTGATGGGCCTGATCGAGCCCACTTCAGGGACGGCGCGCGTCCTGGGCAGGCCCATGCCGCGCGCCGCGCGCGCCGTGCTGCCGCACGTGGGCGCGCTCATCGAGGGACCTGCTCTCTACGGCTTCCTCTCCGGCCGGGACAACCTCCTGCGGTACGACGCCGCCGACCCGGTCGCCGACCCGCGCACCCGGCGTACCCGCGTGTCGACCGCGCTCGACCGTGTCGGGCTCACGGCCGCCGCGGGCAAGAAGGCCAAGGCCTACTCGCTGGGAATGAAGCAGCGGCTCGGGCTGGCGGCCGCCCTGCTGCAACCCCGGCGGCTGCTCGTGCTGGACGAGCCGACCAACGGTCTCGACCCGCAGGGAATGCGCGAAATCCGCGCACTGGTCCGCGAACTGGCCTCGGACGGCACGACCGTGTTCCTCTCCTCGCACCTGCTCGACGAGATCGAGCAGGTCTGCACGCACGCCGCGGTGATGGCACAGGGCCGGCTGATCACCCAGGGCCCGGTCGCCGAGCTCGCGGCGGGTGCGCGCGGCCGGCTCGTCGTGACCACACCCGACCCCGGCGACGCGGCCCGGGTGCTGAAGGAGCAGGGCGTGAGCGATGTCGTCGTCACCGAGGACCGGGTGACCGCCGATCCGCCGGACCACGACCTCGCCGAGGTGAACGCGGCACTGGTGACGGCGGGTGTCCGCGTCCGCGGCTTCGGGGTCGAGCGGGCCTCGCTGGAGGACGCGTTCGTGGCACTCACGGGGGAGGGATTCGATGTCGCGGGCTGAGGCCGCCGAGCCGTCGGCAGCCGACACGGCCCCGGCGACGGCCGTCGCCGGACGGGCGCCGAGTCCCCTGTGGACCCTCGGCCTGCTGCGCAACGAACTGAGCACCACACTCCGGCGCTGGCGGACGATCGCGCTGCTCGCGGTGCTCGCCGCCGTGCCGGTGCTGGTCGGCATCGCGATCAAGGTCGAGACGAGCGACGGGTCGTCCGCCGGAGGAGGCGGCGGCGAAGGGCCGGCGTTCATCGCGCAGATCACCAACAACGGACTGTTCCTGGTGTTCACCGCGCTGGCCGCCACACTGCCGTTCTTCCTGCCGATGGCGGTCGGCGTCGTCGCGGGTGACGCGATAGCAGGCGAGGCCGGCGGCGGGACGCTGCGCTATCTGCTGGTCGCCCCGGCGGGACGCACGCGCCTGCTGATCACCAAGTACGCGACCACACTGGTCTTCTGTGTCATCGCGACGCTCGTCGTGGCGACCTCGGCGCTCATCGTGGGCGCACTCCTGTTCCCGCTCGGCGAGCTGACGACGATCTCCGGTACCCGCATCAGTTTCGGTGAGGGGCTGGGCCGGGCGCTGCTGATCGCGCTGACCGTCGCCGCGTCACTGACAGGTGTCGCGGCGCTGGGCCTGTTCGTCTCGACCATGACGAACAGCGGGATCGCCGCGATGGCGACGACCGTCGGCCTGCTCATCACCGTGCAGATCCTCGACCAGATACCCCAGCTCCACGCGATACAGCCGTACTTCTTCTCGCACTACTGGCTGTCGTTCGCCGACCTCATGCGCGATCCCGTCTACTGGGACGACCTGATCCGCAACCTGGAGGTCCAGGTTCTCTACGCGGCGGCGTTCGGCGCGGCGGCCTGGGCGCGGTTCACGGCCAAGGACATCACCGCGTAGGGCGCGGGCCCGCTCTCGGCTCAGCTTTCGTAGGGGAAGCGGGCGAGCGGGGGCTCCTGGGCGAAGAACGTCTTGGCACGGGTCAGCGCGGCGGAGTCGGTGAGTATGTCGCCGGGCTTGCTGCCGTTGCCGAGGAGGACCCCGCCGAAGCGCATCCCCATGTACGCGGCCGAGTGGTTGAGCGTGCCGACAAGAGGATCGGCGACCTCTTCCTCCTCGTGCGCGAGAGCGGTGACGCCCCACAGAGTGCGCCCGCCCATCGTCTTCTTGAAGTCGAGACCGGGGGTGCGCAGCCACCCCGACCAGTGGTCGAGGTAGCGCTTGGTGTGCGCGGACAGGGAGTACCAGTACAGCGGCGAGGCGATGACGATGTCCGTCGCCGCGAGTGTCGCGTCGAGGAGCAGCGCCGTGTTGTCGCCGGACGGCCGGACGTGGTCACTGTCGTGGCGCAGGTCCTCGAAGTCGGGCAGCGGATGCTCGGTCAGAGCGAGCCACCGCTGTGTGACATCGGTGGGCAGTTGCTCGGCGGCTCTGCGGGCCAGCAGTTCCGTGTTGCCGCTGTCGCGGCTGCTGCCCAGCAGGAAGAGGAAGTGGCGGTTCATGAGAGCTCCGTCATAGGGGGCGTGCAACGACTACACGCGTATGCAGTATATGCACACGCATGCAGTCGTCGGCCACCCCGGAGCAGGAGCGGGGGAGGGGCGGGTCGGTCTACTCCGACAGCTCCCACACCGCGTACGCGAGCGCGTCACTGTTCCGGTTCAGCGCGGTGTCGTTGATGTTCGCCGTCGTGTCGCACGACGAGTGGTAGCAGCGGTCGAACGACTGGCCGGCCGTGCCGCCCCACTTGGCGGCCTGCGCCGCGGACTTGGTGTTGCTGGCGCCGGTGAAGAGGCCGCCGACGGGGATGCCCGCACTCTTGAAGGGGGCGTGGTCCGAGCGGCCGTCGCCCTCGGTCTCGATCTCGGTCGCGACGCCGAGACCGGCGTAGAAGTCCTTGAAGGTCTTCTCGATGGCCGGGTCGTCGTCGTAGACGAAGTAGCCGGGGTTCGGCGACCCGATCATGTCGAAGTTCAGGTAGCCGCTGATCTTCGCGCGGTTCGTGGTGGAGAGGTTGTTGACGTAGTAGCGCGAGCCGACCAGGCCGAGCTCCTCCGCTCCCCACCAGGCGAACCGCAGGTGCTTGGTGGGCTGGTACTGAGCCCGGGACACCGCGAGCGCGGCCTCCAGGACGGCTGCCGAACCCGACCCGTTGTCGTTGATGCCGGCCCCCGAGGAGACGCTGTCGAGGTGGGAGCCCGCCATGACGACCTGGTTGGCGTTGCCGCCGGGCCAGTCGGCGATCAGGTTGTATCCGACGCGGCCGGAGGCGGTGAACTGCTGGATGGTGGTGGTGAAGCCGGCCGCGTCCAGCTTGCCCTTCACGTAGTCGAGGGACGCCTTGTAGCCGGCGCGGCCGTGGGCGCGGTTGCCGCCGTTGGCGGTGGCTATGGACTGCAGTTGGGTGAGGTGGGCCTTGACGTTGGCCACGGGTATGTCCGGTGCGGCGGCCGCGCGCGTGGGCGCGGCGTCGGCTATCGCGCTCGTGGTGAGCAGCGCGGCAACCGCCAGGGCCGTGACACCCGTGGCACGTCCGGGAACAGAGAGCTTCATGTGGGGGGCTCCGAATTCCTTGGATTCCTTGGATTCCTTGCGGAAATGGGTGCCTGATGGTGAAGCCGGGGTTGACGTTCCGTCAAGAGCGCAATCCGGTCAGAGGTGTTCGTATAGCGGATGCCCCATGTTCACCTGCGACTGTGGCTCTCGGAGTCCAGGCTCCAGGCCCCAAGTCCCGAGCCCCAAGTCCCAGGCCCCAAGCCCCAAGTCCCGAGCGCCGAGCCTCAGGCGTCGAGCCATGAGTTTCCCGGGATGCCGGGCCCCGTGATCCAAGGCCGGCGCGGCTCAGTGGAGGCAGAACTCGTTGCCCTCCGGGTCCCCCATCACCACCCACCGGCCGGAGGGCTCGTTCACCTCCCGCAGGACCGTGGCTCCGAGCCCGGTCAGTCGCGCGACCTCCGCCTCCAGCTGCCCGCCCCCGCTGTGCAGGTCGATGTGCAGCCGGTTCTTCACCGTCTTCGGCTCCGGGACGCGCTGGAAGAGCAGCCGCCGCCCGAGCCCCGTCCCGCTCTCCTTCTCGTACGGATCCTGCGGGTGCCGTACGCCGGTCGCGTCCCGCCAGGCGTGGCGGCCGTGGGACTCGACGACGATCTCGGGAGGTACGGCACCCAGGCCCAGCAGGCGCTCGATCAGCGGACTGTGGTCCTCGACCAGATAGCCGAGGGCGGCGGCCCAGAAGTCGGCCTGGGCGTGCGGGTCGGCGGTGTCGACGACGACTTTCCAGTGCAGGGGCGCGACCGGGGGCGTCGGCGCGGGCTGAGGTGCGGAGGCCTGAGTCATGGTAACCACTTATAGTGGTTACGTGAGTGAGCCTGCAATGAAGTCGCCCGGACTGACTCTCGTGTCGCACGAGGGGAAGCCGTACCGCTTCGACGCCGGGTCGCTGTGCACGGAGCTGCTGACGACGGGCGGGCCGGGGGAGTTCGCGCGCTACGAGGCGTTGCACGAGCCCGCGGACCTGCTGGACTGGGTGGAGCGCAGCCGTCTGCCCGACGGCCTCGAAATGACGGTCACGCAAGGGGAGTTGGCGGAAACGCGCGCCCTGCGCGACGCGCTGTTCCAGCTCGTCGCCGACCGTGCCCACGGGCGGCCCGCGAGAGGCCGGGAGCTGGATGTCGTCAACGCCGTCGCCGCCGGGCCGCCGCTCGCCGCCCGCATCGAGGCGGACGGTTCGCGCGGGTGGGCGCCGGGTGCCACCGTCGCGCGGCTGCTGGCCACGGTCGCCCGTGACGCGGTCGAGCTCCTCACCGGGCCGTACGCGGAGCGCATCCGCGAGTGCGGGTCCCACAACTGCCGTCTGCTGTTCGTCGACACCTCACGGCCCGGGCGTCGGCGCTGGTGCGCGATGGAGCACTGCGGCACCCTCCACAAGGTGCGGGCGCACCGGGCGCGCCGGGCCGAAGGCGACGGCTGACGGTTCCCGCCCCCGCCGCGCCGCCCCCGCCGAGCAGCCCCGCCCGCCCCGGCCTCAGGACCCCGTCGCACCCCGCTCGTCATAGGCCGCCCGAGCCGCCGCGATCTCCCCCTGATGGGTCTCCGTCCAGGTCACCAGTGACTGGATGGTCGCGTGCAGGGTGCCCCCGAGCGGGGTGAGCTCGTACTCCACCCGCGGCGGCACCACGGGGTGCACCGTCCGCTTCACGAGCCCGTCCCGCTCCAGCTGCCGCAGCGTGACCGTCAGCATCCGCTGGCTGACCCCGTCGATCTCCCGCCGCAGTTCGGTGAACCGAAGCCGCCGGGACTCGAGCAGGGCGATCACCAGCAGGGACCACTTGTCCGCCACCCGGTCGAGGATCTGCCGCACCTGACAGTCCTCGCGGGTGTCCCACTGGAAGGGGTCCGCGTCGCCGTGGTCCACGGTGCTCGCGCAGTTACTCGGTGACTTCAAAGTGCCTTCTTCCATACCTGCCGATGCTGCCGCAGGCTGGCACCGGTTACAAGAGGGAACTGACCCTCGACCGGGTAACCACCCCCCTTTCTCCTTCTCCTTGCGGGGAGTTGGATGAGCACCCGAGGAGTCACCATGGACACCCGAGGAGCCCCGATGGGCAGCCGCGCCTGGGCCCTGCTGCTCGTCCTCTGCGGAACGATCTTCCTGGAGGGCATCGACGTCGCGATGCTGGCCGTCGCGATCCCCTCCATCAGATCCGACCTCGACCTGCCCACGGACACCGCGGCCTGGGTGATGAGCGCGTACGTGCTCGGCTACGCCGGCTTCACCCTGCTCGGCGGCCGCGCGGCCGACCTGCTGGGCCGCCGCCGTATGTTCCTCACCTGGCTGACGGTCTTCCTCGCCTTCTCGGGCCTGGGCGGGTTCGCCACGGAGGGCTGGACGCTGATCGTCGCCCGCTTCGTCACGGGTGTCGCGGCCGCCTTCATGACCCCCGCCGCACTGTCGCTCATCACGACGTCGTACGAGGAGGGCCCACAGCGCAACAAGGCCCTGCTGGTCTTCGCGGGCACGGCGGCCGCCGGCTTCTCCCTCGGTCTGGTCATCGGCGGACTGCTCACCCAGCTGGGCTGGCGGTGGGTCTTCTTCGCCCCGGTGCTGCTCGCGGGCGCGCTGCTGGTGGCGGCGGTCCGCCTGATCCCCGCCGCGCCGCGCGTCCAGGAACCCCGGACGGAGGAGAGCCCCGGGCGCCCCCGCCGTCGTACCGAGGGCTTCGACATCCTCGGTGCGACCACCGCCGCGGCAGCCATGCTGCTCGCCGCCTTCGCCGTCGTACGCCTCGAACACGGGCTGGAGGGCTGGAGGCTGACGGCCGGCGCGGCGGCTGTGGCAGCGGTTCTGCTCGCCGTCTTCGTCGTCGTCGAACGCCGTACTCCCACTCCTCTCGTCCGCCTCGGCATCTTCCGCACAGGGTCCGTCGTACGCGCCGACCTGGGCGCACTCCTCTTCGTCGGAGCCTTCTTCGGATTCCAGTTCGTCCTCACCCTCTACCTCCAGGAGCTGCGCGGCTGGTCCTCGCTCCAGACGGCGATCGCCCTGGTGGTGCTGGGCTGTGACGCGATCCTCGCGCCCACGCTCACGCCCCGGCTGGTCACCCGTTACGGCTACGGCAAGGTGATCCTCGGCGGGTTCGTCCTGGCGATCGTCGCGTACGGGCTGTTCCTGCCCGTCGGCATGGACTGGTCGTACGCCGCGATGTTCCCGACCCTGATCATCGCGGGCACCGCCTTCGCCCTGGCCTACGGGCCGCTCACGATCGCGGCGACCGACGGTGTGGCGGAGTCCGAACAGGGTCTGGCGAGCGGGCTGTTGCACACCTTCACTCAGTTCGGCTCGGCGATCGGCATCTCGGCGGTGACGGCGGTGTACGGCCTGGCCTCCTCGGGGGCGTCCGCGGGATCGGACCCGGACGCCACCCTGTCCGCCTTCCGCGCCGCCCTGGTCGTCCCGGTGGTGATGGTGACGCTGGGCGCGCTGCTGTCGTCCTTCGGCCTCGGACGGCGAGTGAAGCCGCCGACCGAGATGGCGGCCGTCACGGTCGCCGCCGGAGCCCCCGCCACCGCGGCGGCCACGACGGTGGCCGCGGTCACGGCGACCACCGCCACCGGCCCGGACGGCAGTCCCGCCCCGCTTCCGTCAACTCCGCGCAGCAGCCCGTGAGTCGACGACTCGCGCCACCGGATTGGCCATACTGTCCGCATGACCGCAGACGCCTCCGTCCCGTCAGCCACCGCGCAGCGCACCCGCGTCGTCGTCGTGGGCGCGGGCCCCGCCGGGCTCACGCTGGCCAACATCCTGCGGGCCGCCTCCGTGGACTGCGTGGTGCTGGAGAACGAGAGCCGGGACTTCATCGAGCAGCGGCCGCGCGCGGGCTTCCTGGAGGAGTGGGCGGTCCGCGCGCTGGACGGCCGGGGCCTCGCGGACAGGCTGCTGGAGAACGCCGGGGTGCACACCGAGTGCGAGTTCCGGCTCGCGGGGGAGCGCCACAGGTTCCCGTACGCCGAGGTGTCGGGCCGGCGTCACTACGTCTACCCGCAGCCGCTGCTGGTGACGGACCTGGTGCGGGAGTACGCGGACGTCCGGGGCGGCGACATCCGCTTCGGCGTCCGCGACGTCGAGCCGGCCGGGATCGACACGGACCGGCCCTCGGTGGCGTACACGGATCCGGTGACGGGTGAACGCGTCAGGCTGGACTGCGAGTTCGTCGCGGGCTGCGACGGCGCACGCGGGGTGACCCGTGACCGTATGCCGCCGGAGCACGTCACGGTCGCCCGGCACGACTTCGGTGTCGGCTGGCTGGCCCTGCTCGCCGAGGCGCCGCCGTCCTGCGACTGTGTCGTCTTCGGTATCCATCCGCGCGGGTTCGCCGGGCACATGGCCCGCAGCCCGCAGGTCACCCGCTACTACCTCGAATGCCCGCCGGGCGACGACCCGGAGAACTGGTCCCACGAGCGCGTGTGGGCCGAACTCCACGAACGGCTCGCGGCGGACGGCGCCCGGCCGCTCACCGAGGGCAGGCTGATCGAGAAGCGGGTCCTGGCCATGCACAACTACGTGGTGGAGCCGATGGCGTACGGACGGCTGTATCTGGTGGGGGACGCGGCCCACCTGCTCGCGCCGATAGGCGCCAAGGGCATGAACCTCGCGATCCACGACTCCCTGGTGCTGGCCGACGCGCTCGTCGCCCACTACGGCAAGGGCGACGGGAGCGGGCTGCGCGACTACTCGGAGAAGTGCCTGCGGCGGGTGTGGCAGTACCAGGAGTTCTCGCAGTGGCTCTCCGACGTGTACCACGGCACCTCGTCCGGCGATCCGTTCCGTGCGGGCATCGCGAAGGCGCGGCTGCGGCGGACCCTCGGCTCGCCCGCCGCCGCGGCCGGCTTCGCCGAACTGTTCCTCGGCAAGGACACCGACTACTGACGGAGACCGCCGACCACCGTCTGCCTGTTCGCCTACGCGTTCGTGCCCGGGCTCGAGCCGGGGCCCGGGCTCGGGACGGCGGTCCGGCCGGGGGCCCGGTCCGCCTCGTCGGCCGCCTCGACCGCCGCCTCCGCCGCCACCGAGGCGGCGGCGACCGCCGCCTTCCGCAGGACCGTCCTCGACCGCCGGGCCGTCCGCAGCGCGTCCCACGTCAGCAGCGACAACGCGGCCCAGACCAGCGCGAACCCCGCCCACCGCTCGGCGGGCATCGCCTCGTGGAAGTACAGGATGCCGAGCAGGAACTGCAGCACGGGCGCCAGGTACTGCAACAGCCCCAGCGTGGACAGCGGCACCCGGATCGCCGCCGCGCCGAAGCACACGAGCGGCAGGGCCGTCACCACGCCGGTGGCGGCCAGCAGTGCCGCATGCCCGGCGCCTTCGCCGCCGAAGGTCGCCCCGCCCCGGGACGACAGCCACAGCAGATAGCCGAGCGCGGGCAGGAACTGGATCGCGGTCTCCGCGGCCAGCGACTCCAGCCCGCCGAGGTTGAGCTTCTTCTTCACCAGCCCGTACGTGGCGAAGGAGAAGGCGAGGCACAGGGAGATCCACGGCGGCCGGCCGTATCCGACGGTCAGGACGAGGACCGCGGCGAAGCCGATGCCGACCGCCGTCCACTGTGCGGGCCGCAGCCGCTCCTTCAGGAGCAGGACGCCCATCGCTATGGTGACGAGCGGGTTGATGAAGTAGCCGAGGGACGCCTCCACCACGTGGCCGGTGTTCACGGCCCAGATGTAGACGCCCCAGTTGACGGTGATGGTGGCCGCCGCGACGGTGATGAAACCCAGTTTGCGCGGCTGCCGCAGCAATGGCCCGGCCCAGGACCAGCGACGCATCACCGCGAGGGCGATCAGTACGACGCCGAGCGACCAGACCATGCGGTGGGCGAGGATCTCCCCGGCTCCCGACGGTTCGAGGAGCGGCCAGAAGAGGGGGACGAGCCCCCACATGCCGTACGCCGCGAAGCCGTTCAGCAGACCGATCCGCTGTTCACTCCTGGAATCCAGCCCTGTGTGCTGCTCGCCCTTGGACTCCACCGGCACGGCCCTTTCTCTCGAACGCTGCGGACTCGCGGCATCCGGGCCACGCACAGCCTCCACGAAGGTAGCGCCAAGAACCCCCGCACGTCATGCCCGTATCGCCATACGGTCATGACAGGCGGGGGTGCCGGTTCCGGCCCGGGGGAGGGGCCCGGAACCGGGGCTCGGCCGGTGCTCAGCCCTTGAGCGCCGCCGCGACCGACTCCGCGATCGGCGTGGTCGGACGGCCGGTCAGCCGGGACAGGTCGCCGCTGGTGACGACCAGCTCGCCCTTCTCGATGGACGCGTCCACGCCGGCCAGGATCGCGGCGAGCGGCCCGGGCAGTCCGGCGCCGGTCAGGATGCCCGTGTAGGCCTCCACGGGCACGGAGTTGTAGACGATCTCCTTGCCGGACGCCTTCGCCACCTCGGCGGCGTACTCGGCGAAGCCCCAGGCGGTGTCGCCGCCCAGCTCGTACGTCTTGTTCTCGTGGCCCTCGCCGGTCAGCACGGCCACGGCGGCGGCCGCGTAGTCCGCGCGGGAGGCGGAGGAGACCCTGCCCTCGCCGGCGGCCTGGACGACGGCGCCGTACTCCAGCACGGGGGCCAGGTTCTCGGTGTAGTTCTCGTTGTACCAGCCGTTGCGCAGCAGGGCGTAGGTCACGCCGGACGCCAGGATCGCCTCCTCGGTGCCCCGGTGGTCGTCGGCCAGTGCGGCGCTCAGGCTGCCGGGAGCGCTGGTGTACGCGAGGAGTGCGACCCCGGCGGCCTTGGCGGCGTCGAGGACGATCTTGTGCTGGCCGACGCGGCCCTTGTCGAACTCGTTGCCGGAGATGAGCAGCACCCTGTCGCCGGCGGAGAAGACGCTGTCGAAGGTCTCGGGGGCGTTGTAGTCGGCGACAGCGATCTTCACTCCGCGGGCGGCGAGGTCCGCGGCCTTCTCCTCGTTGCGGACGACGGCCGTGATCCGCTCCGCCGGAACCTTCTCCAGCAGGCCTTCGACGACGAGGCGGCCGAGGTGGCCGGTGGCTCCGGTGACGACAATGCTCATGTCTGAAACAACTCCTTGTGGGGTGGGTCTGACACTCACCATAGGGGCTGCACTAACTCTTCGAAAGTACCCACTTTGAAGTAAGGTACTTGCATGGCCGTAAGCGCATCAGTCAGCAAGCCGAGCAAGTGGAACCACGAGGGCGAGGCGATGTGCCCGCACCGTCTGGTCCTGGAGCACGTCACCAGCCGCTGGGGCGTCCTCGTCCTGATCCGCCTGATGGAGCGCCCTCACCGCTTCAGTGAGCTGCGCCGGGCCATCGGCCGGGTCAGCGAGAAGATGCTCACCCAGACCCTGCAGACCCTGGAGCGCGACGGCTTCGTCCACCGGGACGCCAAGCCGGTCATCCCGCCGCGCGTGGACTACTCGCTCACGGACCTGGGCCGTGAGGCCGCCGAACAGGTCGAGGCCCTGGCGAGCTGGACCGAGACGCGCATAGTCGAGGTGCTGAAGGCGCGGGAGGCGTACGACGGGAACCGCACCTGAGCCGCGCGGGACAAGCAGCGCACGCGGGATGCGCATGACCCGGGTCGTGCAGGACGCACAGGAGGCGCCGAGACGCGAGCCGGGGCCCGGACCTGTCGGTCCGGGCCCGGGTGCGTCGCGTGGGTGGTGCCGGAAGCGGAACCGCTAGCCGACGACCGTCCAGGTGTCCCCGCCCGCGAGCAGCGCGGACAGGTCGCCCTTGCCGTTCTGCTCGATGGCCGCATCGAGCTGGTCGGACATCTGGGTGTCGTAGACCGGGCGGTCGACGGACCTGAGGACGCCGATCGGCGTGTGGTGCAGTGTGTCCGGGTCGGCGAGGCGGGACAGGGCGAACGCCGTGGTGGGTGACGTGGAATGCGCGTCGTGGACCAGAATCCCTGACGCGTTCTCCGGAGTGACGGTGACGACCTTCAGGTCCCCGGTCAGCGCGTCGCGCACGACGCCCTTCGCGCCGAGGCTGTCTTCGAGCGGTGCCCCGAAGCGGATCTGCTTGCCGTGTTCCAGGCGGATCACCGCCTCCTCGGCCTGCTGCCGGTCCTTGAGGACCTCGAAGGCGCCGTCGTTGAAGATGTTGCAGTTCTGGTAGATCTCGACCAGCGCCGTGCCCGGGTGGGCGGCGGCCTGCCGCAGCACCTCGGTGAGGTGCTTGCGGTCGGAGTCCACGGTCCGCGCCACGAAGGACGCCTCCGCGCCGATCGCCAGGGACACCGGGTTGAAGG
The DNA here is from genome assembly GCF_027107535.1 of Streptomyces aurantiacus. Taxonomy (NCBI): domain Bacteria; kingdom Bacillati; phylum Actinomycetota; class Actinomycetes; order Kitasatosporales; family Streptomycetaceae; genus Streptomyces; species Streptomyces sp. Qhu-G9. Next base: position 725,984 of record NZ_CP114283.1, read on the forward strand.
GCGCGTCCAGCGAACCCATCGGCGTCGACTTCGTGATCTTCCCGACCTCGGAGGTGGGGGAGTACTGGCCCTTGGTGAGCCCGTAGATCCGGTTGTTGAACAGCAGGATCTTCAGGTTCACGTTCCGGCGCAGCGCGTGGATCAGGTGGTTGCCGCCGATGGACAGCGCGTCCCCGTCGCCCGTGACGACCCAGACGGACAGGTCGCGGCGGGACGAGGCAAGTCCGGTGGCGATGGCGGGCGCACGGCCGTGGATCGAGTGCATCCCGTACGTGTTCATGTAGTACGGGAAGCGGGAGGAGCAGCCGATACCCGAGACGAAGACGACGTTCTCCTTCGCCAGTCCCAGTTCGGGCATGAAGCCCTGGACGGCGGCGAGGATCGCGTAGTCACCGCAGCCGGGGCACCAGCGCACTTCCTGGTCGGACTTGAAGTCCTTCATGGACTGCTTGGCCTCGGCCTTGGGCACCAGAGTGAGCGCCTCGATCGTGCCCGGGCCTTCCGTCTCAGCCATCGATGGCCTCCTTGAGAGCCGTGGCGAGCTGCTCAGCCTTGAACGGCATTCCGTTGACCTGGTTGTACGAGTGGGCGTCCACCAGGTACTTCGCCCGGACCAGCGTGGCCAGCTGACCCAGGTTCATCTCGGGGATGACGACCTTCTCGTAACGCTGCAGCACCGTGCCGAGATTCCGCGGGAAGGGGTTGAGGTGCCGCAGATGGGCCTGCGCGATGCTCTCGCCGGCCGCGCGCAGGCGCCGCACCGCCGCGGTGATCGGCCCGTATGTGGAACCCCAGCCCAGGACCAGGGTGTCGGCGGAGTGCGGGTCGTCGACCTCCACGTCCGGTACGTCGATGCCGTCGATCTTCGCCTGCCGCGTACGGACCATGAAGTCGTGGTTGGCCGGGTCGTACGAGATGTTGCCCGAGCCGTCCTGCTTCTCGATGCCGCCGATGCGGTGCTCCAGGCCGGGCGTGCCCGGGATCGCCCACGGGCGGGCCAGGGTCTGCGGGTCGCGCTTGTACGGCCAGAAGACCTCGGTGCCGTCGTCCAGCGTGTGGTTGGGGCCCTGCGCGAACTGCACGCGCAGGTCCGGCAGTTCGTCGATCTCGGGGATCCGCCAGGGCTCGCTGCCGTTGGCCAGGTAGCCGTCGGACAGCAGCAGCACCGGGGTGCGGTAGGTGAGCGCGATCCTGGCCGCCTCGACGGCGGCGTCGAAACAGTCGGCGGGGGTGCGCGGAGCCACGATCGGCACCGGGGCCTCGCCGTTGCGCCCGTACATCGCCTGGAGCAGGTCGGCCTGCTCGGTCTTGGTCGGCAGGCCGGTCGAGGGGCCGCCGCGCTGGATGTCGATGACCAGCAGCGGCAGTTCGAGGGAGACGGCGAGCCCGATCGTCTCGCTCTTGAGCGCCACGCCGGGACCCGACGTCGTGGTCACGGCCAGCGAGCCCCCGAAGGCCGCGCCCAGGGCCGCGCCGATGCCCGCGATCTCGTCCTCGGCCTGGAAGGTCCGCACGCCGAAGTTCTTGTGCCTGCTCAGCTCGTGCAGGATGTCGGAGGCCGGCGTGATCGGGTACGAGCCCAGGTACAGCGGCAGATCCGCCTGGCGGGAGGCCGCGATCAGGCCGTACGACAGGGCGAGGTTCCCGGAGATGTTCCGGTACGTGCCCGTCGGGAACGCGTGGGCCGCCGGCGCCACCTCGTAACTGACGGCGAAGTCCTCGGTGGTCTCGCCGAAGTTCCAGCCGGCCCGGAACGCGGCGATGTTGGCCGCCGCGATGTGCGGCTTCTTGGCGAACTTGGTGGTCAGGAACTTCTCGGTGCCCTCGGTCGGCCGGTGGTACATCCAGCTCAGCAGGCCCAGCGCGAACATGTTCTTGCTGCGCTCCGCCTCCTTGCGGGACAGGTCGAAATCCTTGAGCGCCTCGACGGTCAGCGTGGTGAGGGGGACGGGATGGACGCTGTACCCGTCCAGGGTCCCGTCCTCCAGCGGACTCGTGGCCCAGCCGACCTTGGCCATCGCCCGTTTGGTGAACTCGTCCGTGTTGACGATGATCTCCGCGCCGCGCGGCACGTCGGCCACGTTCGCCCGCAGGGCGGCCGGGTTCATGGCCACGAGGACGTTGGGCGCGTCGCCCGGAGTGAGGATGTCGTGGTCCGCGAAATGCAGCTGGAAAGACGAAACGCCCGGCAGGGTTCCTGCGGGCGCACGGATCTCGGCGGGGAAGTTCGGCAGAGTCGAAAGGTCGTTCCCGAACGATGCCGTCTCGGAGGTGAAGCGGTCTCCGGTCAGTTGCATGCCGTCGCCGGAGTCCCCCGCGAACCGGATGATCACCCGATCGAGCCGTCGTACGTCTTTCTCGCTCGCCGGTTTGCGCTGTTCTCCTACGACGGCTCCGTCGGCCTGCTCAGCTGGACTGCTGACCTGACTGGTCACTGAAGTGAACCTCCTTCGAGGCGGCTGGCCGGGCGTGGCCCTCCCGCAGGCCTTCCCGGGGCCAACCCTACGTCGGAGTGGGGTGCCCTCCCCGGGACACTCGCACGATGGACCTCGTTTTGGGACTGCCGTGCACCCTGATCCGTCACGATCGATCCGCCCCCCGGCGTTACCTGTGAAGACGCTGCGTGCTCATCCTTTGGTTCTCGCGCTCGAGCCACGGTGTATTTCTGACAGAGTGTCAGTTTCTCGGGAGTTCAGGTAGGTCAGGACTTCAGGTAGGTGAGGACCGCCAGCACACGCCGGTGGTCCCCGTCGCTCTGGGACAGGCCCAGTTTCATGAAGATGTTGCTCACGTGCTTCTCGACCGCGCCGTCGCTGACCACGAGCTGCCGGGCGACCGCGGAGTTCGTCCGCCCCTCGGCCATCAGCCCGAGGACCTCCCTCTCGCGGGGGGTCAGCCCCGCGAGGACGTCCTGCTTGCGGCTGCGGCCGAGCAACTGCGCGACGACCTCGGGGTCGAGGGCGGTGCCGCCGCGGGCCACCCGGACGACCGCGTCCACGAACTCCCTCACCTCGGCCACCCGGTCCTTGAGGAGATAGCCGACGCCGGTGGTGGAACCGGCCAGCAGTTCGGTGGCGTACTGCTCCTCCACGTACTGCGACAGCACCAGGACACCGAGCCCCGGGTGCTGCTTGCGCAGCTGCACGGCCGCCTTGACGCCCTCGTCCGTGTGGGTCGGCGGCATCCGGACGTCCGCGACCACGACGTCCGGCAGCGCGTCCTGCGCCGCGAACTCCGTGATCGTCTTGATCAGCGCGTCCCCGTCACCGACCCCGGCGACGACGTCGTGCCCGCGGTCGGTCAGCAACCGGGTCAGGCCCTCTCTCAGCAGCACCGAATCCTCGGCGATGACCACGCGCACCCTGTCCTCCACGATCTTTCGGCCCCCCAGCCCGTCCCGGGCCGCGCACCGGGTTCGGTCCCCGCCCGCGCCCCGCACATACGTCAGACCCCAGCATCCCAGCATCGGGGCTTGCGCGCGGCGTGTTTCCGGGTGGCCACCCGAGGCGCGCGGGGGAGCCGCGTGCCCGGCCACGACGCCGGGAGGCGGGTACGGGCCCGGGGGTGAGGCCCGATCCCCGGTTCCGGGACAGGGTCGTTCGGAAAGGGCCGGGGCCGGCAACCGGGGAACGCCGTCGTCCCGCGGGGCCGGCGAACCGGCCCCGCGGGACGGGAAGACCTCAGGCCCGCCAGGGCAGCTCGGCCGTCACCCGCGTCGGCCCCGCCACCGGCGAGTCCACCACGAGGATGCCGTCCACCGCGTCGAGACGCTCGGCTAGCCCGGCGAGCCCCGAACCCTCGGAGGAGTCCGCGCCGCCCACCCCGTTGTCGACGACCTGGATCATCAGCCGGTTCTCGATCCGCCAGACGTCGACCGTCGCCCGGGTGGCCCGCGAGTGCTTGCTGATGTTCTGCAGCAGCTCGGACACGGTGAAGTACGCGATGCCCTCGATGGCCGGTGCGGGCCGGGCCGGCAGGTCGACCTCGACCTGCACGGGAACGGTGCAGCGCGAGGCGACCGACGACAGCGCCGCGTCCAGCCCCCGGTCCGTCAGCACGGCCGGATGGATACCGCGTGCGAGGTCCCGCAGCTCCTGCAGGGCCGTCTTCACCTCACCGTGCGCCTCGCCCACCATCCGCGCCGCCTCCTGCGGATTCTCGGTGAGCTTCTCCTTCGCCAGCCCCAGGTCCATCGCCAGCGCCACCAGCCGCGCCTGCGCCCCGTCGTGCAGGTCCCGCTCGATACGCCGCAGGTCCGCCGCCGCCGTGTCGACCACGACACCCCGGTCCGACTCCAGCTCCACCACACGCGTGGCCAGCCGCGAAGGTCCCAGCAGCCCGCTCACGAGGAACCGGTCCACCAGCGTCAGCGCCCTCACGATCCACGGCGTCGCCAGCGTGAGCAGCAGCCCCACCATCGCGGTCACGGTGATCTCGAAGGCGTTGTCCAGGTAGACCCGGTGCGTCTCGTCCCCGTACAGCTGCAGTCCGTCCTGCCCGCCGTACATCGGGAACACCCAGAACCACAGGGGATACGTCAGCAGCGTCCAGCCGGTCACCCACAGGGTGATGGACACGGAGAAGGCGAACACGGCCCACGGGAAGTGCACGACCGAGTAGAGGGCGTGCCGCCAGGAGGCGCCGCTCTTCAGCGTCGCGCCCACCCAGCTCATCGGGCCCTGCTTGCGCATCCGCAGCGGTTCGGGCGCCGCGACGTCGAGCCCCAGCAGCCCGCGGGCGCGGGCCCGCTCCAGCGCGCCCAGCCCGCGGCAGCCCGCGAGCGCCGCGGCGAGCACCGGAATGCCGAGGAACGTGACCAGCAGGCCCACGCCGAGCGAGATCATCGTCACGGTGAACGTGAAGGCGATGACGGCGATCGGCAGGTTCAGCATCAGGTAGGCGAACTCACGCAGGCTGCGCGCCTCGATCGGCGCCCGCAGCGCGGTGGGGAGCCGGTGCCACCGCTCCCCGGCGCCCTCCCCTCGGAATCCGGGGCCGTCGTCCCACCCGTATCCCTGTCCGTACTCCGTGGCCATGGCCGCCGTCCGTTTCTGTTCGTCCGCTGGTGTATCTCCACAGTGCTCGGTGCGGCGCTCCCGGGACATGGAGCGCGTCGGCGTCTTGGCTCGGGGGTTTTCCCTACCCCGCAGCATCCCCCGCATCACCCCGCCGGGCCCCCGTCACGGACCGCCCCGTCGGACCGCCGACGGGTGCGGCACACACGACGACGCCCCCGGGCGCGCCCCTGCGAGGGCGGTCGAGGGCGTCGGTCGAGGGCGTGGGCGGAGGGCGTGGGCCGAGGGCGTGGGCCGCGGGTGCGGGGCGCTCGGGACGGCCGGGCGCGCTACTTCCCCTCGGCGCCCTCCGTCCGGTTGCGCCACGGCAGCTCCGCCGTGATCGTCGTCGGCCCGCCGACCGGCGAATCGATGATGAACAGGCCGTCCACCGCGCCGAGTCGGTCCGCGAGCCCCGCCATCCCCGTACCGCCGTCGAGTGAGGCGCCGCCCCGGCCGTCGTCATGGACCTGTATGAGCAGGCGGTCGTCCGAGCGCCACACGTCGACCGAGGCGGACCGCGCCCCGCTGTGCTTGCTGACGTTCTGGAGGAGCTCGGAGACCGTGAAGTACGCGATGCCCTCGATGGCCGCGGCCGGACGCGCCGGCAGGTCGGCCGTCACCTTCACCGGCACGGTGCAACGGGCTCCGACCGAGGACAGCGCGGCGTCCAGACCGCGGTCGGTGAGGACCGCGGGATGGATACCGCGGGCCAGATCCCGCAGTTCCTGCAAGGCCAGCTTCACCTCGCCGTGCGCCTCGTCGACCATGGCGGCGACGGTCTCGTCGGCCTGGCCCTCCAGCAGCTTCTCCTTCGCCAGACCGAGCCCCATCGCGAGGTTCACCAGCCGGGCCTGCGCCCCGTCGTGCAGATCCCGCTCGATGCGCCGCAGGTCGGCCGCGGCCGTGTCGACGACCACCCCCCGGTCCGACTCCAGCTCGGCGATCCGCCGCTCCAGTTCGTTGGAGGGCGACAGCAGCGCGCGCACCATCGCCCGGTCCGCGTTGGCCAGGCCGCGCGCGATGAACGGCAGCACCGGCCACAGCACGAACAACGAGGCCAGCGTGACGGTGAAGGTGACGATGCTCCACGGCAGCCGCATGAACTCGTACAGCACCGTCCGCCAGCCGACCGGATCCTTCAACGCCATCCACAGCCAGGTGAAGAACCCGCCCCGCCCGCGCAACGGCAGAGGGCTCGGCTCGTCCACCCGTACCCCGAGCAGCGCCCTGGCCCGGCCCCGCTCCAGCTTCCCCAACTGGCGCGCGCCCAGCAGCCCGGCCGCCAGCAACGGCAGTCCGACCACGGTCACCGTCAGCCCGGCCCCCGCGAACAGCACGGTGACGACGTACGTGAATCCGACGAGCGACATCGGCAGGTTCACCAGGAGATGCGCGATCTCCTTCCAGGTGTGCCGGTCGTAGGCGAAGCGCGCGGGTGGCGGTCGGTCGGCGCCGTCGTCCGGAGCGCCGGCGGCGAGGATGCGTTCGGTCATAGCGCCACCTTGCCGGGCCGCGGCCCGCGGCGCCATGAGGAGGGCCGCCTCCGTCTCCGGGGGAAAACCCCACCCCGGCGGCCCCCGGGGACGGCCCCGGACCACAGCCCCGGATCGCCCCGGGGACCGGTCACGGCCCGGCCCGACCGCGGCCCGGGAACTCCGTCGCACGATGCCTACCCGTGACGGGCTGCTTACGGTCTCTTTAGCAGGCCCTAGACTCCGGTGCGTACAGATCGTCGAACGCGGCGCACCGCACGGCGCGCACGAAGGCGCATGCGTAGTCCTACGGGCTCCCACGGGGGCCCGTACCAGGTCATACGAGGTCAGGGAGCGAGGGGCGGACGTGCCGGAACCGACCATGGTCGCGGCGGCCGGGACCACTGGAACCGACGCCGGGACCGGGACCGCCGGAACCTTCCTCGCGGCGGACTACTTCCAGTCCTATTCGGTCGTCGGACTGCTCGCGGCGGTCGGCGTGCTGTTCGTCGCCGTCGCCTTCGGAGCGGGCCGCCTGCTGCGGCCCGTCGTCCCGACACCCGAGAAGCTCATGACGTACGAGTGCGGAGTCGACCCCGTCGGTGAGGGCTGGGCCCACACCCAGGTCCGCTACTACGTCTACGCCTTCCTCTACGTGATCTTCGCCGTCGACTCGATCTTCCTCTTCCCGTGGGCGACGGTCTTCGCCGCGCCGGGCTACGGCGCGGCGACACTCGTGGAGATGTTCATCTTCCTCGGCTTCCTGGCCGTCGGCCTGCTGTACGCCTACAAGAAGGGCGTCCTGGAATGGACGTGACCCCCGAAGCGGCTTCTCCGGAACCCGTGTACCTGCCGGAGCCGAAGAGGCTGGGCGCGCTCGCCCGCCTCGCCCCCGAGCCGATGAAGGTGGTCCTGAACTGGGGCCGCCGCTACTCGCTCTGGGTCTTCAACTTCGGCCTCGCCTGCTGCGCGATCGAGTTCATCGCCGCGTCGATGGCCCGGCACGACTTCATCCGCCTCGGCGTCATCCCCTTCGCTCCGGGCCCGCGCCAGGCCGACCTGATGGTCGTCTCCGGCACGGTCACGGACAAGATGGCCCCCGCCGTGAAACGCCTGTACGAGCAGATGCCCGAGCCGAAGTACGTCATCTCCTTCGGTGCCTGCTCGAACTGCGGCGGCCCGTACTGGGACTCGTACTCCGTGACGAAGGGCGTCGACCAGATCATCCCGGTCGACGTGTACGTGCCGGGCTGCCCGCCCCGCCCGGAGGCGTTGCTCCAGGGCATCCTCAAGCTCCAGGAGAAGATCGCCCGGGAGTCGCTGGGGGAGCGGTACGGGCCCGCCGCCGCGGACCGCCCCTCCGCGGCCGCGCTGCAGAGCGGGCTCGTGCGACCGCCGGCGACGCCTCCGGCCACGGAGGACGCCCGATGACGACGACCGGATGGCTCCCCGCTCCCGTGGAGGAACTCTTCGGCCCGGACGCCACCGCCGAGGAGTCGTACGAGGTGCTGACGGTCGACGTGCCGCCGGCCTCCTGGCTCGCCTCCCTGGAGAGCGCGCGTGACGCACTGGGCTGCACCTACTTCGACTGGCTGAGCGCCGTCGACGAACCCGGCACGGGCTTCCGGGTCTCGGCCCACGTGGTCGCGCTGGCCCCCGTGCGCCGCCTGCTCGTCCGTACGACGGTGCCGCACTCCGCACCCGTCCTCCCCTCCGCCGTCGAGGTCTACGCGGGCGCCGCCTGGCACGAACGCGAGACCCACGAGATGTTCGGCGTCGCCTTCGAGGGCCACCCCGGCCTGGACCCGCTCCTCCTTCCCGACGGCTTCGAGGGCCACCCCCTCCGCAAGGACTTCGTCCTGGCCGCCCGCGTGGCGAAGGCCTGGCCGGGCGCGAAGGAACCCGGCGAGTCGGAGCACGGCGGCCCGAAACGCCGCCAGATGCTCCCTCCCGGCGTCCCCGACCCGAACGAGTGGGGCCCCCTGAAGGGCCAACTCCCCCCGGCCCCGGCCCGACCGGCCCGAGGCGCCCCCCGCGCACCCGGCGACCGCCCGGTACGCCGCGCACGCACAGCAGGAGAAGGCTCAGCCAGCCAAACGGCGACGGGCACGGCTGGAACGCCTGCTGCGGGGACGACTGCTGCTGAGGCAACGGCCGTTGGGACGCCTGCTGCCGGGGCCCCGGGTTCTGGGGCGCCGGCTTCGGCGTCGGCCGGTTCAGGGGCGCCGGCTGCCGCGGCGCCTGCGTCCACGACGCCCGCGGCTGCGGCGCCGGAGTCCCAGTCGCCCGGCTCGACGGCGAAGGGTTCCGCGACGCCCGCTTCCGAGGCAGCGGATCCCGCCACCTCGGGAGCAGCTTCCGCCGGCGCGCGAGCGGTGCCTGCCGGTGCCACGCCTGACGCTCCGGCGGCGTCGAAGACACCTGCCGAGCCGAAGGCGTCTGCTGAGCCGTCGGCGCCTGCCGAGCCAAAGGCATCCGCCGGGCCGACGGCGCCTGCCGAGCCGGAGACGCTGGGCGGGCCGGAGATTCCGGCCGGGCCGGAAACTGCCGTCGAGCCGAACGCCCCGGCCGAGCCCACCACTCCGGCTGAGCCGAAGGCCTTCGCCGAGCCGGGGACCGCGGTCGATCCGAAGGCGTCCGGCGAGCCGAACGCGACGCGCGATACGGGGGCATCCGACGATTCGCAGGCGCCCGCCGAGCTCAAGACGCCCTCCGAGCCGGCGGCGCCCGCCGAGCCCAAGGCGCCCACGGCCTCGCGCAGTTCGGATGCCCCTTGGCACCATGCCCGCCCTGCCTTCGACGAGCCCGAGCAACCGGCCGACACGGGGGCCGCCGCGCCAAGGCCCCAGCCCGTCGAAGCACCGGCATCCGATGAGCCTCCGTCACCGGAGGAGCCCTCGGCTCCCGGGGAAGCCGACGACCCGCACGACCCGCACGACCCGCACGACCCCCGTCACCCCCGTGACCCCGAAGGTCCCGACAACCCCACGGGAGGCACGCAGTGAACGACGCTCTCGACGTCGCCCTGCGACTCCTCGTCGTCTTCGTCGTGTTCCTGACGTTCCCCCTGCTCGTGGGTCAGGCCGAGCACAAGGTGATGGCCCACATGCAGGGCCGCCTCGGCCCCATGTACGCGGGCGGCTTCCACGGGTGGGCCCAACTTGTCGCGGACGGCGTCAAGTTCGCGCAGAAGGAAGACATCGTCCCCGCGGGCGCGGACCGCCGCGTCTTCCAGCTCGCCCCCGCCGTCGCCCTCCTGCCGTACCTCCTCGTCCTCCTCGCCATCCCGATCGGCCCGGGCGAGGGCGCGGTCGGCGAGGTCGTCGACGCGGGCATCTTCTTCGTCCTCGCCGTGATGGGCGTGAGCGTCCTCGGCTCGCTCATGGCGGGCTGGGCCTCGGCCAACAAGTTCTCCCTCCTGGGCGGCCTCCGCACCGCCGCCCAGCTCCTCGCGTACGAACTCCCCATGCTGCTGACCGCCGCCTCGGTCGCCATGGCGGCGGGCACGGTCTCCCTCCCCGGCATCGTCGACGCGTTCGAGTGGTGGTGGCTGCCCTGGCAGATCGTCGGCGCGATCGTCTTCTTCGTGGCGGGCCTCGCCGAGCTCCAGCGCCCTCCCTTCGACATGCCGGTGGCCGACTCGGAGATCATCTTCGGCGCGTACACCGAGTACACCGGTCTGCGCTTCGCGCTGTTCCTCCTCGCCGAGTACGCCGGAATCGTCGTCCTGTGCGGTCTGACCACCGTGCTGTTCCTGGGCGGCTGGCACGGCCCGTGGGGTGCCGACGGCCTCGGGTGGGTCTGGACCCTGCTGAAGGCGGCCGTCCTCGCCTTCGTCGTCATCTGGCTGCGCGTGACCTACCCCCGCCTGCGCGAGGACCAGCTCCAGAAACTCGCCTGGACCGTCCTCGTCCCCCTCTCCCTCGCCCAGATCGCCCTCACCGGCATCGTCAAGGTGGTGATCGCGTAACCATGTCCCCCATCCCCGGCTCAGGCCTGGCCAAGGGCCTGGCCGTCACCCTCCGCACGATGACGAAGAAGACCGTCACCGCGCAGTACCCGGACACCCAGCCCGAACTGCCGCCCCGCACCCGTGGCGTCATCGGCCTCTTCGAGGAGAACTGCACGGTCTGCATGCTGTGCGCCCGCGAGTGCCCGGACTGGTGCATCTACATCGACTCCCACAAGGAGACGGTCCCGCCCGCCGCGCCCGGCGGCCGCGAGCGCAGCCGCAACGTCCTCGACCGTTTCGCCATCGACTTCTCCCTCTGCATGTACTGCGGTATCTGCATCGAGGTCTGCCCCTTCGACGCCCTCTTCTGGTCCCCCGAGTTCGAGTACGCCGAGACCGACATCCACGAGCTCACCCACGAACGCGACAAGCTCCGCGACTGGATGTGGACCGTCCCGGCCCCGCCGGCCCTCGACCCCGGCGCCGAGGAACCCAAGGAGATCGCCGCCGCCCGCAAGACCGCCGAGAAGCTGGCCACGGCGCAGGCCCAGGCACAGGCGCAGGCCCAGGCTCCGACCGAGCCCGACGACCCGCAGGGAGGCACATCGTGACCCCCGCCGCGGCCACCGTCACGGCGGCGCAGGCCGCGACCACGGCCGCCGAGACCCACGGCTTCCTCTCACCGACGGGCGTCGAGATCGCCTTCCTCCTCGTCGGCCTGGTCACCTTCGGCGCCGCGATCGTCACGGTCACCACCAAGCAGCTGGTGCACGCCGCCCTGTGGCTGGTGGTCGCCCTCGGTGGCCTCGCCGTCGAATACCTCCTCCTCACGGCCGAGTTCATCGCCTGGGTGCAGGTCCTGATCTACGTCGGTTCCGTCGTCGTCCTCCTCCTCTTCGGACTGATGCTCACCAGGGCCCCCATCGGCCGCTCTCCGGACGCCGACTCCGGCAACCGCTGGGCCGCGCTCACCGTGGCGGTCGCCGCGGCCACCGCCCTCGTCTGGGTCGTCGTCGACGCCTTCCGGACGACCTGGATCGACCTGGACGGCGCCGCCGCCGGCTCCACCGCGGTCACCGGCGCGAGCCTCTTCCAGAGCTGGGTGCTCCCCTTCGAGGCCCTCTCGGTCCTGCTGCTCGCCGCCCTCGTCGGCGCGATCGTCCTCTCCCGCAGGGCGAAGGCGAAGGGGACGGTCACCGCGAACACCCCGAGCCCCCGGAGCGACAGCCCCCGCGGCAACGGCTCCCGCGGCAACGCCTCCCGTGACGAGGGCCGCCGGGGCGGGGCCGCGCCGGGCGACGCCCCCCGGAGCGACAAGGAAGGCGCCCGCTGATGCACCTCGCCTACCCGGCCGTACTCTCCGCCCTCCTCTTCTCCACGGGCCTGTACGGCGTCCTCGCCCGCCGCAACGCGATCCTGGTCCTGATGTCCGTCGAGCTGATGCTCAACGCCGTCAACCTCAACCTCGTCGCCTTCGACGTCTGGCTCAGCAAGACCGCCCAGGACACCCTGCACTCCGGCCAGGCCCTGACCCTGTTCACCATCGCCGTCGCCGCCGCCGAGATCGGCATCGGCCTGGCGATCGTCCTCGCCGTCCACCGCAACCGCGGCACCGCGGACATCGACAAACTCCGCGACACCGCCGAGTCCGACGATGACGACGGCACTGACGACGGCTCCGAGCCCGCCCGCAGCGAGCCGGCCGAGAAGGCTGAGGCCACCGCGTGACCACGACCACCCTCGCCGTCCTCGTCCCCCTCCTCCCGTTCCTGGGCGCCGCCGCCGGCCTGCTCCTCGGCCGCACGGCCCCCGGTTTCGTACGCCCCCTCGCCGTCCTGCCCTCCCTCGCCGCCCTCGGCCTCGCCGTGGCCGTCGCCGTACGCCAGGGCGGCGACCGGGCGGTGAACGCGGCGACCGAGCTCACCCCCACCGGCTCGGTCCCCATCGAGCTGGCCCTGCACATCGACGGGTTCGCCGCCCTCGTCGCCGTCGTCGTGGGCCTGGTCGCGACCTGCGTGCAGATCTACTCGACGGGCTACCTGCGCGACGACCCGCGCTACCCCTCGTACGCCGCTCTCGTCTCCCTCTTCACCTCTGCCATGCTGCTCGTCGTCTACTCCGGCGACCTGATGGTGCTGCTGGTCGGCTGGGAGGTCATGGGCATCTGCTCGTATTTCCTCGTCGGGCACTACTGGGAGACCCCGGAAGCACGAGCCGCCTCCCTCAAGGCCTTCCTCGTCACCAAGCTCGGCGACGTCCCCTTCCTGATCGGCCTGTTCGCACTCGCCGCCGATGCCGGGTCCTTCCGCATCACGAAGATCCTCGGGACCGTCGCGAGCGGCGGACTCGACCACCCGACCCTGATCGCCCTCCTGCTCCTCGCCGGCGTGGCGGGCAAGTCGGCGCAGTTCCCCCTCCACACCTGGCTCCCCGACGCCATGGCGGGCCCCACCCCCGTCTCCGCCCTGATCCACGCCGCGACGATGGTCGCCGCCGGTGTCTACTTCATCGCCCGGCTCCTCCCGGTCTTCGCCGCATCCGCGGCCGCACTGGTCGTCCTCGCCGTGATGGCCGCCGTGACGATGACCGGCTCCGCCCTCGCCGCCCTCGCCCAGGACGACATCAAACGCGTCCTCGCATACTCGACGATCGGCCAGCTCGGCTACATGACCGGCGCACTCGCTGTCGGCGATCGTGGTGCCGCCGTCTTCCACCTCCTCGCGCACGGCGCCTTCAAGGCGCTGCTGTTCCTCGCGGCGGGCGTGATCATCCACGCCGCCGGCACCAACTCCCTCGCCGCCATGTCCCGTATGAAGGACCTGCGGGCCCGCGTCCCCGACGCCTACTGGACGATGACCGTGGCGCTCCTCGCGCTCGCCGCGATCCCGCCCTTCAGCGGCTTCTTCTCCAAGGAGGGCGTCCTCGGCGCCGCCGAGCACGTCGTCACCGGTCACGGCGAGGGCGTTCCCGGCGCCGCGGGCTGGATCGTCCTCGTCGCCGGTCTGGTCGCGGCCCTGCTCACCGCCGCCTACGCGATGCGCCTGTGGCTGCTCACCTTCCGCGGCCACGGCACCCCGGCCCCCGACCACGGCAAGCAGCCCGTCGCCATGAACGCCGTCCTGTGGGTGCTCGCCCTCCCGTCACTCGCTGTCGGACTCGCCACCGGCCTGCTGCCCGACTGGTTCGACGGCCGGGACCTGACCCCGACCCTCGCCACCTCCGTCCTCGGTACCGGCGTCGCCCTGGTCGGCGGCATCGTCACGTACGGCGCGTGGCGGCACACCACCGCCATGGCGGCCCATGTCCCACTGGGCGCGGTCGCGGCCCACCCGGACGCCGGCGGCGGCCTGGTCGAGGCCGAGGCCATCGCGAGCCACGCACCCGCGTACGGGAACGTGGCCTCCGCGCCCGACCCGGCGGACCCCGGCCGCCTCCTGCTGGGCCCGCTGCACCGCCACGCGGCTGTCGGCTTCCACCTCGACGCGGTGTACGCGACGCTCTTCGTCCGCCCGGTCCAGGCCGCGGCCACCCTCGTCCGGTTCCTCGACCGTGAAGTCGTCGACACCTACGTACGGGGCGCGGGCGCCCTGCCCCGCTGGCTCGGTGCGGCCGTCCGACGCGCCCAGACCGGCAATCTGCAGACCTATGTGAGCGCGCTGCTCGCCGGCACCGTCGTCCTGGCGGTCGCCGCCCTCCTCGTCGCCACCGCGGGAGCGTGAGCAGGCGTGATCGATATCAACGAGTCCGTGATGCAGTTCCTTCTCGCGTTCATCGTCGTCGCCCCGCTCGTCGGGGCCGCCGCGGCTCTCCTGCCGGCCCCGCCCGGGCTGAAGGGGAAGTCGCCCGAGCAGGCCGTGCTGCGGCACGGCGTGACCGTCACCGGCGCCGTGCTCGTCGCCGCGATCGTCCTCGCGCTCGGCTTCGACCACGACGTCCCGGCCAAGGCACAGCGGATGCAGGCCACGACGGACATCAGCTGGATCCCCGCGCTCGACGTGCGGATCCATCTCGGCATCGACGGCATCTCTCTCCCCCTCCTCGTGCTGACCGCGCTGCTGACCTTCCTCTGCGCGCTGTACTCCTACTTCAAAATGCCGACGGGCCCGTCCCCGAAGGCATTCGTGGCGCTCGTCCTCGTCCTCGAGTCCGGCACTCTCGCGACCTTCGCCGTCCTCGACCTGCTGCTGTTCTTCCTGGCGTTCGAGATGGTGCTCATCCCGATGTACTTCCTCATCGCCCGCTGGGGCGGTGAGCAGAAGCAGGCCGCCGCCTGGAAGTTCATCCTCTACACGCTGCTCGGTTCGGTCGTCATGCTGCTCGGCCTGCTCCTGATCGGAATCAGGGCGGGCACATTCGACATGGTGGCACTCGCCACTGACAGTCACCCCGAGCTGACCACATCCGTGCAGGTCATCGCCGTTCTGGCGATCGGGATCGGGCTCGCGGTCAAGACCCCGATGTGGCCCTTGCACAGCTGGCTGCCGGACGCCCACACCGCCGCGCCGACGGTCGGTTCGGTCCTGCTGGCCGGTGTCCTGCTGAAGATGGGCACGTACGGCTTCGTCCGGATCCTGCTGCCCGTCACGCCGGACGGCATGAGCGTCTTCGCCCCGTACCTCGCGGCCTTCGCGGTCGTCGGGATCATCTACGGTTCGCTGGCCTGCCTGGCTCTCGCCAGACAGGGCGCGAAGGGCGACCTCAAGCGGCTCATCGCCTACTCCTCGGTCGGCCACATGGGCTTCGTGCTCCTCGGCATCGCGTCGATGACCCCGACCGGCGTGAACGGCGCCCTGTTCGCGAACATCGCCCACGGCCTCATCACCGGCCTCCTCTTCTTCCTCGTCGGCGCGCTCAAGGACCGCACGGGCACGACCGACCTCGACACCCTCGCGGACAAGTCCGGAGCCGCGCTCTACGGCAAGGCCCCGCGCCTCGGCGGCCTGCTCGCCTTCGCCGCCGTCGCCTCGCTCGGACTGCCGGGCCTCGCCGGGTTCTGGGGCGAGATGCTCGCGCTGTTCGGCGCGTTCGACCCCGCCGACGACCTCAGCCGTCCCGCGTTCCTGACGTTCACGGCGATCGCCGCGTTCGGCACCCTGCTCACCGCCGCCTACATGCTCATCGTGGTGCGCCGCGTCTGCATGGGCGCCGCTCCGGAGAGGGACGGCCCGAAGCTCGCCGACGTCCGGAGTTACGAGTTCGCGGCCTGGACCCCGCTCGTCGTCCTCACCGTCGTCGCCGGGCTCTGGCCCAAGGCCCTCCTCGGCCTGACCGACCCGGCCGTGCAGCAGCTCTTCGCAGGAGGCACCCGATGAGCTCCCAGGCCCAGTCCCTGGTCCAGTCCGTCGACTGGCTCGCGATCGCCCCGCCCACCATCGCGGCGGTCGTCGGACTCGTGGTGCTCGTCACCGATCTCTTCGTGGGCGACAGGAAGAAGGGCCTGCTCGGCTGGATCTCCGTCGCGGGGCTCGCCGTCTCCGCGCTCGCCCTGCTGCCCCTCCTGGACGGCGACCGCTCCACGTTCTGCCTGACGGGCGACGCGGACGTGTGCAGTTACACGGCCGACCGGTTCACGCTGGTCGTCCAGTTCCTCGTCCTCGGCGGCGCACTCCTCGCGGCGCTCCTGTCGATGACCGCCCTCAAGGACGCCGAAAGGGACCTCCCGGAAGGCGAGTTCTGGTTCCTGCTGCTCTCCTCGGCCGCGGGCGCCGCCCTCCTGCCCGCCTCGCGCGATCTCGCCACCCTGATCGTCGCCCTGGAGGTCGCCTCCCTGCCCGCCTTCGCCCTCGTGGGCATCAAGCACGGCGACCGGAAGTCCTCCGAAGCGGCCCTGAAGTTCTTCCTGTCCTCGGTCACCGCGACAGCCGTGAGCCTCATGGGCATCAGCTTCGTCTACGCGTCGACAGGCACCCTGTACCTCACCGAGATCGCCACCCGGATCGAGGACGTCGACGCCCAACTGCACACGCTCGCCCAGGCGGGCGTCGTCCTCACCCTCGTCGGCTTCGCCTTCAAGACGGCCGCCGTGCCCTTCCACTTCTGGGTACCCGACACCTATGTGGGCGCGCCTCTCCCGGTCGCCGCCTACCTGTCCGTCGTCGGCAAGGCGGTCGGCTTCTCCGGCCTGATCCTCGTCACCGTGATCGCCCTCCCGTCGTACGCGGACGTCTGGGGGCCGGCCCTGGCCGCCCTCGCCGCCCTCACCATGACGATCGGCAACGTGGGCGCGCTGCGGCAGCGGGCCACGCGCGCGCACAGCGCGGTTCGCCTCCTCGCCTGGTCATCCGTGGGCCAGGCCGGCTACCTCCTGGTGCCGATCGCAGCCGCCGCGTACTCCGATGACGCCGAGAAGGCCATCGGCTCCACCGTCGCGTACGCCCTCATGTACGCCGCCGTGAACCTCGGGGCCTTCGCGGTGGCTGCCCTGGTGGCCCGTACGAAGCCGCTGAACCGCGTCAGCGACTACCGCGGCCTCTACGCCTCGCGCCCTCTCGCCGCGCTCGTCCTCGGCTTCTTCCTGCTCTGTCTGGCCGGTCTGCCGCCGGGCATCATCGGCCTCTTCGCGAAGGTCACGGTCTTCTCGGCCGCCGTGGAAGCGGGCCTCGGTTGGCTCGCCGTGGTCATGGCCGTCAACGTCGTGATCGCGCTGTTCTACTACCTCCAGTGGACGGCACTGCTGTTCCGCGCCCCCGAGGGAGAGCCCGAGGCGCACCGCGTACCGGTCCCCCTCACCGCGGCGATCGCCCTCACCGCCGTCCTGGGTGTCGCGCTCTCCGGAGCGCCTCAGCTCATCCTGCGCTTCTCGGACACCGGCCTCTTCTGACACCGTTCCTGACGCATCCGCACGCGCGCGTGGGCCGGCCGCCACGCACGCGCGCGTGCCGAGGTGTGGTCACGTCACCCGGACGGCCCACGCCCGGCCCATGCCCCGCGCCGCGCGCACAAGGGAACTAGTGCCTCCCGCCTGGCGTTGACCAGTGAGGGAGGGTCCACTGGACCGTGGAGTCACGGAACCAGTGGCGTCAGAGATCGACAAGCAAGGGTTCCCCTGCCGCACCATTTGGAGGGCGTACCGTGCACCGCCGGCACAACGGGCTCAGGACCGCCGTACTCCTCGGGGGACTGTCCGCACTCATCATCGTCATCGGCAGCTTCTTCGGCCGTATGGGCCTGGTAGTCGCACTCTTCATCGCGATCGGTACGAACGCGTACGCGTACTGGAACAGCGACAAACTGGCTCTACGCGCGATGCGCGCGCGCCCGGTGAGCGAGTTCGAGGCCCCGGCCCTCTACAAGATGGTCCGTGAGCTCTCCACACAGGCCCGTCAGCCCATGCCCCGCCTGTACATCTCCCCGACGGAAGCGCCGAACGCCTTCGCGACGGGCCGCAATCCGCGCAACGCCGCGGTGTGCTGCACCGAGGGCGTCCTGCGCATCCTGAACGAACGGGAACTGCGTGGCGTCATCGGCCACGAGCTGAGCCACGTCTACAACCGCGACATCCTCATCTCGTCCGTCGCCGGCGCCCTGGCCTCCGTCATCATGTTCCTGGTCAACTTCGCCTGGCTGATCCCGATCGGCCGGTCGAGCGACGACGACGGACCCGGCCTCCTCGGCATGCTGCTGATCATCATTCTCGGTCCGATCGCCGCGTCCCTCATCCAGCTCGCCATCAGCCGCTCCCGGGAGTACGAGGCGGACGCGTCCGGCGCCCAGCTCACCGGCGACCCGCTGTCCCTCGCGAGCGCCCTGCGCAAGCTGGAGGCGGGCACCAAACAGCTTCCGCTGCCCCCGGAGCCGCGCATCGAGACCGCGAGCCACATGATGATCGCCAACCCCTTCCGTCCGGGCCAGGGACTCTCCAAGATGTTCTCTACGCACCCGCCGATGGCGGAGCGCATCGCCCGGCTCGAGCAGATGGCAGGTCGCCAACAGTGAAGACAATTCTCAACGTCATTTGGCTGGTCCTGAGCGGCTTCTGGCTGTTCCTCGGCTACCTGGTCGCGGGCGTGCTGCTGTGCATCACGATCATCGGGATCCCGTTCGGCATCGCGTCGTTCCGTATCGGCGCCTACGCGCTGTGGCCGTTCGGCCGGACGACGGTGGAGCGCCGTGACGCGGGCGCGCCGTCCTTCATCGTCAACGTCCTGTGGCTGGTCCTCGCCGGCTGGTGGCTGGCCCTCGCCCACATCGTCACGGGCCTCCTCCAGTGCGTCACGATCATCGGCATCCCCCTGGGCATCGCCAACTTCAAGCTGATCCCGGTGTCGCTGTTCCCGCTGGGACGGGAAATCGTGAGCACGGACCAGCCGTTCACGTCGTCGGTCCGATAGAGCGGCGCCCGGAGTGCGGCGTCCGAAGTACGTCTTGAAGGCGTACGACGCCGACGAGGAGGACGACGAGACCTGGGCCCTGTGCGCGGACGCCGAGAACCTCTTCGGCGATCCGCCCGCTCCCGCACGCGGAACGTACGAGCTGATCGGCTGCGCCCCCGGAGGCAAGCTGAGCGAAGTGCTCCCGCGCGCGCGTGCCGACGGCTCGGCCCCGCTCGGCACCCTCGCCCTGGAAATCCTGGACAAGCAGGGCGAACGGGTCGAGGAGTGGTCCCTGGAGGACGTACGCGTCCTCGGGGACCACCCGTGCGCTCGCGACCTGTCGTTACGTGACATCACGATCGAGGCACGCGAGGCCCCGCACAACCCGTTCGACTATCCGCAGTGCCCGCCGCTCTCCCCGGGCTACCGGCTCCTCGGCCGCGAGGACGTGCCGTGGGGCAGCTGCCGGGACCTGGCGCACGTCCCGGAAGGGCAACCGGACCCGGTGGAACCGCCCGTCCGGTTGTTCGGCTGCTCCCCGCGCGGCGCCCTCCGTACGGCCCTGGACGCGGGCGAGGAGGACCTCGGCCACGCCAAGCTGATACGCCTGGACGCGGCGGGACGCCCCGTCCAGTCCGCCGTCGAGGGTGAACTCGTCGCATGGATCCCCTCGGCGCGCGGCCGCGGCCTGGTGGACCTCACGCTGGAGCCCTGGTCGGAGCGGCCGCCGACCGCGGCCGAAGAGGTCTGGGAGCTGTGGGACACCGGCCGGCCCACCGAGCCCGGCCGCTGGGCCCGGTGCGGCGCGGAGAGCCGTCGCCACTGGCTGCACACCGCACGGGAGCACCACCGGCCCGACCGACCCGACGCGGAGCCCGGCGCCACGTATCACCTCGAAGGCCGCCGCATCATCGACGAACCGGGCTTCTTCTGCGCGCTCGGCGAGGGGGTCAACGGACCGGGCGGCTACTTCGGCTCGAACCTCGACGCACTCGCGGACTGCCTCCGTGGCCGCTGGGGCGCCCGAAGGCCCTTCACCCTGGTCTGGCACGACGCCGAGATCGCCCGCACCTGCCTCGGCCTCGTCCCGCGCACCGACCACCGCCCGTGGACGTTCGAGGAACTCCTCGCCTTCCTCGTGGAAGAGGGCGTCGACGTCCGTCTCGTCTGAGGGTTGTCCACAGGCCGGCCCGGTTGTCGGTGGCGCGCTGCATCATGAACGCATGACCGAGATCGAGCAGTTGCTGGTACGTGTCTCCACGCAGGCGCGCAACTCCCGGCCGTGGGGCTGGCCCTCGCTCCCCGGGCCGGTGGACGCGGCCGCGCTCGCCCGCGCCGAGTCCACCCTGGGCTTCGCCGTGCCACCGCTGCTCGCCGCTCTCTACCTGCGGATAGGAGACGGAGGGTTCGGTCCGGAGTACGGCCTGCTGCCCCTGCTCGACAGCCCGCCCTCGGGCGAGCCTGCCGTCGTCGCGCAGTATCTCGCCCACCGTGAGAGCGGCCGCGAGGACCCCGACTGGCCCTGGCCGGACGGCGTCCTGCCGATATCCCACTGGGGCTGCGGAATGTACGCGTGCGTGGACTGCCGCACCCCGGACGGCACAGTCCTCCTGTTCGAGCCGAACGCCGACGACGCCGACCACGCGTGGTACGTGGACGCCCCCACCCTCACGGCCTGGCTCCACGCCTGGCTCGACGGCACCGGCTGGTACGACGAGCTCAACGACGGGACCGACCTGGAGCCCTGGAGCGACTTCCGCATACGTGCGGGGGCGGCGCGAGCCTCGTAGCGCGCTGACCCCGGCGCCGGTGGGGGCCCCACTGTCGCCGCGAGCCCCTGCCTGCCCCGCTCATCGATGTTCCCCGGGGAGCGATCAGCGCGGGACCAGCCGCCTCCGTACCCCGTACGCGACCGCCCCCAGCCCCAGTACGCCGACGCCCACGACCACGGACACCCAGGGCAGGGCGAAAGCCAGCGTCACACACCCCGCCAGTCCCAGCGCGGGCACGACCCGCTGCACGACCGCCGAACTCAGTGTCCAGGCCGAGGCATTGGCGATCGCGTAGTACACCAGCACCCCGAAGGAGGAGAAGCCGATCGCACCCCGCACATCCACCGTCGCGGCCAGCCCGGCGACCACCGCTCCGACAGCGAGCTCCGCCCGATGCGGTACCTGGAAACGCGGATGCACGGCGGCCAGCCCGCTCGGGAGATGCCCGTCGCGGGCCATGGCCAGCGTCGTCCGTGACACCCCCAGGATCAGTGCGAGAAGGGACCCGAGCGCCGCCACGGCGGCACCCACCCGTACGACCGGTACGAGTGCCGGTGCCCCCGCGGCGCGTACCGCGTCGGTGAGCGGTGCTGTCGCCTGCCCGAGTCCCCCCGGCCCCAGGACGGAGACGACCGCCACCGCCACCGCCGCGTACACGACCAGTGCGATACCCAGCGCGAGCGGGATCGCCCGCGGAATGGTGCGCGCCGGATCCCGTACCTCTTCGCCGAGGGTCGCGATCCGCGCGTACCCGGCGAACGCGAAGAACAGCAGGCCGGCCGCCTGCAGAACCCCTCCCACACCCCCGGAGACGCCCACGCCGAGCCGTCCGGCGTCGGCTGCCCCGGAGGTGAGACACACGACGGCCACGGAAGCGAGGACCGCGAGGACGACAGCCACGATCGCCCGGGTCAGCCACGCGGACTTCTGGACACCGCCGTAGTTCACCGCGGTCAGCGCCACCACGGCCCCGACGGCCACCGCGTGCGCCTGACCCGGCCAGACGTACGTGCCGACGGTGAGCGCCATCGCCGCACACGAGGAGGTCTTACCCACGACGAACGACCAGCCCGCCAGGTATCCCCAGAACGCGCCGAGCCGCTCCCGCCCGTACACGTACGTGCCGCCCGACGCGGGAAAACGGGCGGCGAGGCGTGCCGAGGAAGCCGCGTTGCAGTAGGCGACGACGGCCGCGACGCCCAGCCCGAGGAGCAGACCGGACCCCGCGGCCCGGGCCGCGGGACCCAGCGCGGCGAAGATCCCCGCGCCGATCATCGAGCCGAGACCGATGACCACGGCGTCCCCGACGCCGAGTGTCCGCCGCAGCTCCGCACCGCTCGACGGTGCGCCGGGCTGCGACGACCCGGACGGCGACGAATCTGGTCGGGCGGAATCGGACTGTGGCATGGGCCGCACCCTACGGATCGTCGCAACCGCCGACCGACGCGCCGACGTCCTCCCCAGTAACAACGAACGAACAGAACGACGAACGAACAGAACAACGTACTGGCAGAACAACGCACGAACAGAAGCCAGAAGAACGACCAGAGGCACGACAGAGGTACCACAGCGGTACGACCACAGCCTGGTGCGAGCAGGATCACAGCCCAGGTACAGCACGAAAGGGCAGGTTCACGGCATGGGCATCATCAGCTGGATCATTCTGGGGCTGCTGGCCGGCGCCATCGCCAAGTTCCTGCTGCCGGGACGTGATCCCGGTGGCTTCATCGGCACGACACTGATCGGTGTCGCGGGCGCGTTCATCGGCGGCTGGATATCCGCACGCTGGCTGGACCACCCCATCGCCAAGGACTTCTACGACGGCACCACCTGGGCCGCCGCGATCGGCGGCTCGCTCGTCCTGCTGGTCGCGTACCGCATCATGTTCGGCCACTCGCGCAGGTGAGCTCGCCCGCCAGGCCGCGGCTGCGGCCCGGAGACGGGAAAGGGCGGGCATCAGGGGTGCCCGCCCTTTCCCGTACGCGCGACGGCCGTCCGTGGAACAGCCGGAACGTCACCGGTAGTTGACGAACTGCAGCGCGAAGTCGAAGTCCTTGCCCTTGAGCAGGGCCTGCACGGCCTGCAGGTCGTCACGGCTCTTCGAGCTGACGCGCAGCTCGTCACCCTGCACCTGCGCCTTCACGCCCTTCGGACCCTCATCGCGAATGATCTTCGCGACCTTCTTCGCGTTGTCCTGGGAGATGCCCTCCTCGATCGACGAGAAGATCTTGTACTCCTTGCCGGAGAGCTGCGGCTCGCCGGCGTCCAGCGCCTTCAGCGAGATGCCCCGCTTGACCAGCTTGGACTGGAAGACGTCGAGGATGGCCTTGACCCGCTCCTCGGAATTCGCCTCCATCAGGATCTTCTCGCCGGACCAGGAGATCGAGGCGCCCACGTTCTTGAAGTCGTAGCGCTGCGAGATCTCCTTGGCGGCCTGGTTGAGGGCGTTGTCGACCTCCTGCCGCTCGACCTTCGAGACGATGTCGAAACTGGAGTCGGCCATGTCCTGTGGCTCCTTGTATCGGGGTGCGTAGTGGCGGCCGCCGAACCGGCTTCGGTCCCGGGCCGCATCCGCATAAGCCTAGTCATCCCCTCCCCTCCGAGCACCGATCAATCAGGTGGCGAAGCACCCCCGGGCATCGGGTATCGTTTACGTCGTTGCCACGGAGCGCCGCCGAAAAGCGGTTCGAATGGCAGCTACCCCGGCGGTGTGCCCGAGCGGCCAAAGGGAGCAGACTGTAAATCTGCCGGCTCAGCCTTCCCAGGTTCGAATCCTGGCGCCGCCACGCTGAGAGAAGAAACCCTCTCCGAACTGCGATTATGCAGTTCGGAGAGGGTTTCTTCGTGTTCGGGCGACCGCATGCGCCGACGGCGGCACGGCGGCACGGCGGCACGGGGTATCGGGGCATGAGCGTGAACGCCTTGTGGACGGTGTCCCTCGCGAGCGGGTGGACGAATCGCCGGGGCAGGCGCGGCGCTGCTGGGTCCGCCGCTCCAGGCGGCCTACGGCGCTCCGGGTGGTCCTTCGGCGCGGAGTGCGCCGACCCCGGCGCCCGCCGTTTTCTTCGTACGCTGGACCCATGTCCTCACGCCGCCGAAACTGCCCCGAGTGCCGTCGCGAGATCGCCGTCGTCGCCGGACGGTTCGCTCGGCACGACCCGCCGGGTGCGCGGGGGAGCGGGGAACTCGTGTCCTGTCCGGGCTCGCGCAGGCAGGCGGAGCTGGGCGCGGCGCAGCCCGCGCTCGACGGGTACGCCGTGGCGGAGTTCCCCGGCCAGCTTCCGCTCTTCTGATACGCGGCCCGCGGCACCCGCCGTACGCCGCCAGGCTTCATGGGCGGGCCTCATGGGCGGAGCCGTGCAGGGCGGACCGCCCCGCATCCGCCCTCCTCCAGCCCCTGCTCCCGCGTCAGTTTCCCGCCACCGACTTCACGGCCACGGACACCGGTGTCGAACCGCTGATCAGTTCCAGGGTCAGCCCGGCCGTCGCCGGGGTGTCCACCAGCTCCGCGAGGACCGCGGCGACGTCGTCGCGCGGAACGGGCCCGCGCCCGGTCGCGGCCTCCAGGCGGATGAGCCCCGTGCCGGCGTCCGTCGTCAGCATTCCGGGGCGCAGGATCGTCCAGTCCAGGCCCCGGTGAGCCCGTACGTACGAGTCGGCCTCGCCCTTGGCGCGCAGGTAAGCGTCGAAGACGTCGTCCCCGGGATGCTCCGGGTCCGCGCCCATCGACGACACGACCACGTGCCGTCGTACCCCGGCCCGGGCCGCCGCGTCCGCGAAGAGCACGGCGGCGCCCCGGTCCACGGTCTCCTTGCGGTCCACGCCGCTGCCTGGGCCCGCGCCCGCCGCGAAGACGGCGGCGTCCGCGCCCCGCAGGTGCTCGGCGACCTCCTCCTCCGAAGCCGACTCCAGATCGCACAGCACCGGCTCGGCGCCGGCCGTCCGCAGATCGTCGCCCTGCTCGGCTCGGCGGATGATCCCCGCCACCTCGTCACCGCGCGCGGAGAGCAGCCGCTCCAGCCGCAACGCGATCTGACCATGACCTCCAGCGATGACAATGCGCATGATTCCGACCGTACGCCCGGATGGACCCACGCGCCGCACAACCCTGTGGATAACTCGTGAGTCTCATGAACGTTCACGCTGTACGAGGGGACGCCGTCAGGCGTCATAAGGAGACCGTCATCACCGCCACGAGCAAGAGCCCCGCCGCCCGCAAGCGCCCTGTCATACGAAGGACTCTCGCAGCGGTCGGCTGCACCACCGTCCTGGCAGCCGGTACGGCCGCCTGCGGCACGGTCGAGAACCTCACCGCCGGTCAGAAGGTGGACCAGGCCTTCGAGGGGCTCGGCGAAAAGAAGTCACTGGCCTTCGAGTTCGGGCTCGACGCCAAACCCTCCGCACTCACGAAGCTGGCCGGAGCGGCGGAGCCCGGCGACGAGATGCCGCCGGAGCTCGCGGAACTCTTCACCCAGGCGAAGGTCAAGGTGTCCGTCGAGTCGCGCAAGCCGCTCGCCGACTCGGGTGAGAAGGATCTCGTCGGTACGGGAGTGGCGATCTCGGGACCCGACGGTGTCCTC
This sequence comes from Streptomyces aurantiacus, assembly GCF_027107535.1. Lineage (NCBI taxonomy): Bacteria > Bacillati > Actinomycetota > Actinomycetes > Kitasatosporales > Streptomycetaceae > Streptomyces > Streptomyces sp. Qhu-G9. The sequence continues at coordinate 751,129 of NZ_CP114283.1, forward strand.
GCCGAATACCGGCTCGTCGGCAACTACACGTACTACCGCGCCGACATGAAGGCGGTCGGTGACGCCATGGGCTTCCCCGTGCCGTCCGCCGACGAACTGCCCAAGGGTGAGGAGCAGTTCAAGCAGGTGCTTGAGGGCAAGTGGGTCAAGGTCGACAACCGTGAGCTCGACCGCGCCGCCAAGGACGCCTCCGGCTCGGACAAGGCCGACGGCGGGTCCGCGGCAGCCGGCGGGTCCGACGAGATCGACACCAAGACCCAGCAGAAGATCCTCAAGGCCGTACGGTCGGTCGTTGCCCGCGAGGTCACCTTCAGCAACAAGGGAGGCAGCGACGGTGTCGAACGGATCGTCGCCAAGGCCTCCTTCCGTGACCTGCTCACCGGTGTCATGGACAAGCTCCGGCCGTTCGCCGACGACCTGCCGACGGGCACCGAACTGCCCACCGACAAGGACTTGAAGGACGCTCCGGACAAGAAGGTCGCCGTCGACTTCTCTCTGAAGAACGGCGACCTGACCCGCATCTCCGTCGACCTCGCAGCCCTCGCGGAAGACGCGAAGGGCGCCAGGCTTCCCCTGGTGATCAAGTTTGGCGAGGCGGACGACATCAGTGCCCCGTCCGGCGCGACGAAGATGCCCGCGGACGAGTTCGGCGGCCCGGGCAACCCCTTCACCAGCGGCCTGCTGAGCGGTTTCTGACAGACCGGGCCCTGCCGCCGGTCACCTCGGCACACGGACTCACGGTCACGACAACACGCGCGCGTGATGGGGCCAACACCCCTCCACGCGCGCGTGCGTCGTCCACCGGGTCCCTCCACGTGTGTCGTCCGCCTGCGCCTCACCTACCGGTTCTCCGCCCGCCGACTCTTCTGGCCCGCCCTCACGGCGACTCGCCCGTCCGCCCCTGGCGAGGCAGGTCCAGCGCAACGGCCACCGCCGAGTTGCAGTACTCCCGCACCGCGCTCGTCCGCGCCACCACGCGCCCCCGGTGCACGACGATCCGGCTGTACGCCAGCGACAGGGCACCGTCGAGGCGGTCCCCGCGCACCGCGAGCAACTCCGCCGGGAATCCGGCCTCCACACGCACCTCGGGCAGCCCGAGCACCGCACGCGCCGACGAACTCACCGCGTCGTAGGCGTCAGCGGCCCGCAACCCGTACCGCGAGGCCAGCAGATACGCCGCCTCCAACGGATCCCCCCGCCCGACGGGGTTCGACACGTCCCTGAGAGCGCCGCTCCCGGCCGCGACCCGTACTCCGGCCGCCCGCAGCAGCCGTACCGGAGCCGTCCCGCGGCGGTCCACACCCGAACAGCCGCCCTGGGGCAGGCAGACGACGGTCACCCCGGCCGCGGCGAGCTGGTCCGCCGACCGTGAGGCCACCTCCGAGGGCAGCCGCCCGAGCCCTCCACAGGGACCGAGCGTCACCCGGGACCGCAGCCCGCCCGCCATCGCCGCGAGCCGTGCCAGCCGCGCGGGATCGTCACCGTCCGTGTGCAGATCGACGGGACAGCCCTGCTCCGAGGCGACCTCCAGGACCGCCTCCACATACCCCGTCGGGTCGGGGTCCAGATCTGGACAACCACCCACTACGGAGGCGCCCATCTTCACCGCGTCCCGCAGCATCGCCAGCCCGTCGGCCCCCGCGAGGCCGGTCAGCACCCGGGGCATCGCCACGACCGTCAGCTCCGCCAGCCCCCGCAGCGCGCGCCGCGCCTGGAGGACCGCCGCCATCGGGCCCAGCCCCTGCACATCGCCCACGCGCACGTGCGACCGAAGCGCGGTCGCCCCGTGCCCGAGCTGGAGGAGAGCGGCCTCGGTCGTACGGCGCTGGACCTCGTGACCCTCGTACGAGGCCGGGCCCTCGCCGTCGGCCGACAGGGCCGTGTCGCCGTGGGCGTGGGGCTCGGCCGGGGCCGGCAGGAGCAGGTAGCCGGAGAGGTCCACGCGCGCGGTGTGCGCGGTGAGGCTGCCGGCCGTGCCGACCGCCTCGATACGCCCGTCGGCCAGCCGCACGTCCACGGTCCGGCCGTCGGTGAGCCGCGCACCGCAGAGCAGCAGCTCGGAGCTGCTGCTCCGGCCGGACGAACTCGCGGAGCCCGACGAGGACGAGGAGTGCGGCGGCTGCGGCTGGCTGTCGGGCATCGCGCTCCTGAGGCTCGGCGGCGGCTGCGCAGGAGGGGACACAAGATCACGCAGCGTGAGTCGAGCCTAGGGTGACGACCGGCGCGCATCGAGGAGGAGCGAAATAGTCGTACCGGTGTGGTCCGTCGTGCCTGAGGGGCGTGCGGAACGGCCCGAGAGCGCCCTGGAACGGGCCGGGGCAGGTGCCACGAAACGGATTTGGGCGATCGGCGGCCGAGCGTGTAATGTCTTCATCGCTCGCCCCAATAGCTCAGTCGGTAGAGCGTCTCCATGGTAAGGAGAAGGTCTACGGTTCGATTCCGTATTGGGGCTCCGGTGTGGGAGGTTCCCGTCGCAAGACGGGAACTGATCACATCACAGCGGTGTAGCTCAGTCGGTAGAGCAAGCGGCTCATAATCGCTGTGTCACCGGTTCAAGTCCGGTCACCGCTACTGACGGTAGCCGATTGTGGGGTCGGTCCTTCGATCGGCTACTCTTTCATGCGTTAGTCCATGTCCCATCCGTTCGTCAAGGAGCACTCCAGTGGCTGCCACCGACGTCCGCCCGAAGATCACGCTGGCCTGCGTGGAGTGCAAGGAGCGGAACTACATCACCAAGAAGAACCGGCGTAACAACCCGGACCGACTGGAGATGAAAAAGCACTGCCCGCGTTGCAACGCGCACACCGCGCACCGCGAAACGCGATAATTTCAGGCTCGTACACGAGGCCGTCCCCTGTGACTGGGGGGCGGCCTCGCGTCGTTAACACCAGCTGCGAACCAGGAGGTGCCGAGCCGATGGCGCTCGACCAGTCCTTCGTGGGGCGGTCCTACCCGCCCACCGACCCGTACGAGGTCGGCAGGGAGAAGATCCGTGAGTTCGCGGAGGCGGTGGGGGACCTCAACCCCGTCTACACGGACCCGGAGGCCGCCAAGGCCCACGGCCACCCCGACGTGATCGCCCCGCCGACCTTCGTGTTCTCGATCACCTTCAAGGCCGCGGGGCAGGTCGTCCGGGACCCGCAGCTGGGTCTCGACTACAGCCGGGTCGTGCACGGCGACCAGAAGTTCGTCCACCGGCGCCCGGTGCGCGCGGGAGACCGGCTGACGGTCACGTCCACCATCGAGGCGATCAAGTCGCTGGCCGGCAACGACATCCTGGACATTCGCGGCGAGGTCCACGACGAGGCGGGCGAGCACGTGGTGACCGCCTGGACCAAGCTCGTGTCCCGCGCGGCCGAGGGGGCGTGAACAGATGACCGCGAAGATCTCGTACGACGACGTCGAGGTCGGCACCGAGCTGCCGGCCCAGAGCTTCGGCGTGACCCGCGCCACGCTCGTCCAGTACGCGGGCGCCTCGGGGGACTTCAACCCGATCCACTGGAACGAGAAGTTCGCCAAGGATGTCGGCCTGCCCGACGTCATCGCGCACGGCATGTTCACCATGGCCGAAGCGATCCGGGTCGTCACCGACTGGATCGGCGACCCCGGCGCGGTGGTCGAGTACGGCGTCCGCTTCACGAAGCCCGTCGTCGTCCCGAACGACGACGAGGGGGCCACGATCGAGGTCAGCGGCAAGGTCGCGGCCAAGCTCGACGACAACGCCGTCCGCGTCGACCTCGTCGCGATGAGCGCGGGCCAGAAGGTGCTCGGCATGTCCCGGGCCGTCGTACGACTGGCCTGACCGCGCGAGAGCCGCATCGACGGAAGCGTGGGTAAGGGGCGTCCGCCATTGTGGACGCCCCTTACTTGTGCCGGTCCCGGCCGCTTCCGCATTCCCTGTCCCCACCCGCTTGACTTAGTTAGTGATTGAGTACTAACTTGGTCGCATGGTCAGGATGAGTGCTGAGGAGAGGCGCGAGAGCGTCATTCGCGCGGCGATGAGCGAGTTCGCCCGGGGCGGCTACAACGGCACGTCCACCGAGGCGATCGCCAAGCGGGTGGGTGTCTCGCAGCCGTATCTCTTCCGGCTCTTCCCCGACAAGAAGGCGATCTTCCTTGCGGCGGCCGAGCGGTCCCTGGAGAACTCCAGGCTCACGTTCGAGGAGGCCGCCAAGGGGCTGGAGGGCGAAGAGGCCCTGCACTCCATGGCGGACGCCTACACCAAGGTCATCGCCGAGGAGCCCGAGCGGCTGCTGATGCAGATGCAGATGTACGTCGCGGTGGCGGCCGCCGAGCAGGCGGGCGACCGCGAGCTCGGCGAGACGGTACGGGCCGGCTGGATGCGGCTGTGGGACACCGTCCACCTGCCGCTCGGTGCCGACGCGAACGACACCACGACCTTCATGGCCTACGGGATGCTCATCAACTGCCTGGTAGCCATGGGCTTCGATCCCCAGCACCGGGTGTGGGAGGGGCTCTACCCCTCGGCCCGGAGCAAGGGTCGGCTCGAGCACTGAAAAGGAACGCCGGAGCGAGTGCGGCGGAGAGAACCGCACTTTCATGACCGCAAAAGTTAGTCATCAATAACTAATCAACGGTAGCGATCACCCGCTGGGGGAGCGATGTCACAGCAGAAGGAACGTCGCGGGGGAGCCGTCTGGGCCCTCGTCATCACCAGTGTCGCCGGATTCATGGCGGCCCTGGACAACCTCGTCGTCACCACCGCCCTGCCCTCGATCCGCGAGGACTTCGGAGGCGGACTCGACGACCTGGAATGGACCGTGAGCGCCTACACGCTCACCTTCGCCGTGCTGCTGATGTTCGGCGCGGCCCTCGGCGACCGGTTCGGCCGCCGCCGGCTCTTCACCGTCGGCATCACCGTGTTCACCGGAGCGTCCGCCGCCGCGGCCATGGCGCCCGGCATCGACTCACTGATCGCCGCCCGTGCGGTCCAGGGCGTCGGCGCGGCCATCATGATGCCGCTGACGCTGACCCTGCTCACGGCCGCGGTACCGGCCGCCAAGCGCGGGATGGCGTACGGGATCTGGGGTGCCGTCAACGGTCTCGCGGTCGCCTCGGGGCCGCTCATCGGAGGCAGTCTCACCGAACACCTGTCCTGGCAGTGGATCTTCTGGCTGAACGTTCCGCTGGGTCTCGCGCTGCTGCCGCTCGCCCGGATGCGCCTCTCGGAGTCGTTCGGTTCCGGCGCCCCGCTCGACATCCGCGGCACCCTGCTCGCCAGCGGCGGCCTCTTCGGGATCGTGTACGGACTGGTCCGCGCACCCGTCGTCGGCTGGACCGACGGTGTGATCCTGCTGGCCCTGATCGGAGGGACGGCCCTCCTTGTCGGCTTCGTACTCCACGGCGTGCACGCCAAGAACCCGATGCTGCCGATGAGGCTCTTCCGGAACCGCGCCTTCGCCGGGATCAACGCGGCGAGCCTGCTGATGTTCCTCGGGATGTTCGGCTCGATCTTCCTGCTCAGCCAGTACATGCAGGGCGTGCTCGGCTACTCGCCCACCGAGGCGGGACTGCGGATGCTGCCGTGGACCGGTATGCCGATGATCGTCGCGCCCATCGCGGGCTATCTCTCCGACCGGATCGGCGGCCGGCCCGTCGTCGCCGTGGGCCTGTTCCTGCAGGCCGTCGGACTCGGCTGGTTCGCCCTCGTGGTCGAGTCCGACACGTCGTACACCGCACAGCTTCCCGCCCTGATCATCAGCGGAATCGGCATGTCCCTCTTCTTCGCTCCGGCCTCCAGCCTGGTCATGTCCAGCGTCCGGCAGCAGGAGCAGGGGATCGCGTCCGGCGCCAACAACGCGCTGCGCGAGGTCGGCGGGGCGCTCGGTATCGCGGTGATGGCCTCGATCTTCGCCGCCCAGGGCGGCTACGAGACCCCGCAGACCTTCGTGGACGGCCTCCGGCCGGCCCTGTGGGTCGGCTCCGCCGCGGTGGCCGTGGCGGGTGCGGCGGCGCTCTGCATGCCGGGTCGCCGGGGCAGGACCGCGCCGGAGGAGGACGTGGAGGCGCCGGAGCGGGTGCTGGAGACGGCGTCGAGCTGAATCCGCGGACCCGACTGCGGATCCGGTCCGAACCGGCTCCGCAGTCGGGCGGACCCGGGCCCGGACTCGGATACGAACGCGTATCCGTGTCCGGGCCCGGACACGGCGATCCACTCCCCGTGAGCCCGGAATTCCGACCGAAAGGAGACCGGCCGTGCCCACCCTCCCCTGGACCGTGCCGAACACACCGCCGCAGGGCGCAGACGTGCATGTCTTCGCCTCCCGCTTCGAGACCCGCACCCTCTGGGGCGCGCTGAGGTTCTTCGCCAGGACACCGGGCGTCTGGCGGCAGGTGAGCAGGGCGCCCGGCGCGTACGGAGCCACCCTGAAGGCAGCACCCCTGCGGCGGACCTTCTGGACCCTGTCCGCCTGGGAGTCGCCCGCCGCGCTCAAGGCCTTCGCCCGTTCCGGCACCCACGAGCCGACCGCCCGGGGCCTCGGCCCCCAGATGCGGGACGCGAAGTTCGTGAGCTGGACGGTGAAGGCGGACGAACTCCCGCTGGACTGGCCGGAGGCGCTCCGCCGCCTGTGATCCGGACACCGGCACCCGGCGGCCGCCCGCAAGGCCCGCCGAACCCGTCTGGAACGGCCCCGCCCCGACCGGTGGGGCCGTTCTCGTACCCTGGGCACGTGCAGGAACTCCACGACGCTCCCCTCGCCCCGCTGACCACCTTCCGGCTCGGTGGCCCCGCCGCCCGGCTGATCACCGCGACGACCGACGCCGAGGTGATCGCCGCTGTCCGCGAGGCCGACGACTCCGGTACGCCGCTGCTGCTGATCGGCGGCGGATCCAACCTGGTCATCGGCGACAAGGGCTTCCCGGGCACCGCCCTGCGCATCGCCACCCGCGGTGTCGCGCTCGACGGCACGAGCCTGGAACTGGCCGCCGGCGAGGTGTGGACCGACGCGGTCGCCCGAACCGTCGAGGCGGGCCTCGCGGGCATCGAGTGCCTCGCCGGAATCCCCGGCTCCGCGGGCGCCACCCCGATCCAGAACGTGGGCGCGTACGGCCAGGAAGTGTCGTCGACGATCACCGAAGTGGTCGCGTACGACCGGAAGAGCCGCGAGACGGTCACGATTCCGAGCGCCGAGTGCGCGTTCTCGTACCGTCACAGCCGCTTCAAGAGCAACCCCGAGCGCTTCGTCGTGCTGCGCGTCCGCTTCGAGCTGGAGGACGCCGCCGGGCTGTCCGCACCCGTCAAGTACGCCGAGACGGCCCGTGCGCTCGGTGTCGGAACCGGCGACCGCGTGCCCCTGGACGCGGCCCGCGAGACCGTCCTGAAACTGCGCGCGGGCAAGGGCATGGTGCTCGACCCCGAGGACCACGACACCTGGTCGGCCGGCTCGTTCTTCACCAACCCGATCCTCACGCACGAGGAGTTCGCCGCGTTCCACGCGCGCGTGGCGGAGCGTCTGGGCGACGGCGTGACCCCGCCCGCCTATCCCGCGGGCGACAAGCACACCAAGACCTCCGCGGCCTGGCTGATCGACAAATCCGGCTTCACCAAGGGGTACGGCACCGGCCCCGCCCGCATCTCCGGCAAGCACACCCTGGCCCTCACCAACCGCGGCGAGGCCACCACGGAGGACCTCCTCGACCTCGCCCGCGAAGTCGTCGCCGGAGTCCACGCCGCCTTCGGGATCACCCTCGTCAACGAACCGGTGACCGTGGGCGTCAGCCTCTGAGACCGCCGCCCCGAGACCCGTCGCCCCCTGCACGGCGGCGGGATATTCGCTTGCCGGGCCCCGGCCGGGCGATCACCCTGAGCCCATGAGGCATCTTCCGTGCGGCTGAGGGTCAGCGAGTCCAGGCCGAGAGCCGGCCGGTACGCGTTCCGGGTCGTCCAGCCGCGCCCGGCGCTGCGGCGGACCACCCTCAGCGACCCCATGCGGGACTGGGGCTATCTGGTCGGGGACCACGACGGACTGTCCCGCCTCGCCGCACTGTTCTCGTTCGCCGCGTACTCCCCGCACACCGTCGTCCATGTCCCGCTGCGGGACGGGGACCCCCGGACGTTCGCGCCCGGAGTGCCGGTCGATCTGGTCCTCGCCCACCAGTCGCTCGGCCTGCGGCCCTCCTCCTGGCCGGTGCTGCGCCGCGGGACCGCCCGGGGCACCCCGGCCACCGTCCGCACCGACGAACGGCGTACCGCGCGCCACGCCGCCGACTGGCAGGCCCGCTGGGACCAGCGCTGGGACCACCTCGACCGGGTCGACCGGATCCAGCCCGCCGTCCACGCCCGGACGCTGTTCCTTTTCGGCGCCCGGGACACCTTCGCCTCGGCGTCCGTGCACCTGGAGCTGGCGGCCGGCTTCGGCCCGCTCGGCAAGGGGGCCGCCGAGGGACGGGACGTGCTGGTCACCTCGCTCTCCACGCATCTGCCTCTGACCTGGGGGCGAGGGGCGGAGCTGGACATCGGCTTCCAGGCGTATCCGCCCTACGCCCACTTCAGGCGACCGGGGCGGTCAGCCAGTCGTCGATCCCGGACAGCAGCTTCTCCCTGACGTCGTGCGGGGCCGCCGAGCCCCGTACCGACTGCCGTGCCAGCTCGGCCAGTTCGGCGTCCGTGAAACCGTGATGACGGCGCGCGATGTCGTACTGGGCGGCCAGCCGCGAGCCGAACAGCAGCGGGTCGTCCGCACCGAGCGCCAGGGGCACCCCCGCCTCGAAAAGCGTGCGCAGGGGGACGTCCTCCGGCTTCTCGTACACCCCGAGGGCGACGTTCGACGCCGGGCAGACCTCACAGGTGATGCCCCGGTCCGCGAGCCGCTTCATCAGCCGCGGGTCCTCGGCGGCCCGCACCCCGTGCCCGATCCGCGAGGCGTGCAGGTCGTCCAGGCAGTCCCGTACGGACGTCGGGCCCGCCAGTTCGCCGCCGTGCGGCGCCGCCAGCAGTCCGCCCTCGCGCGCGATCGCGAAGGCCCGGTCGAAGTCCCGGGCCATGCCCCGGCGCTCGTCGTTGGAGAGCCCGAACCCGACGATGCCGCGGTCCGCGTACCGCACGGCCAGGCGGGCCAGCGTGCGGGCGTCCAGCGGGTGCTTCATCCGGTTCGCGGCCACCAGGACCCGCATGCCGAGCCCGGTCTCGCGCGCGGTCGTTTCCACCGCGTCCAGGATGACCTCGAGGGCGGGGATCAGACCGCCCAGGCGCGGCGCGTACGACGTCGGGTCGACCTGGATCTCCAGCCAGCCCGAGCCGTCCTTGATGTCCTCCTCGGCGGCCTCACGGACGAGCCGCTGAATGTCCTCGGCGTCTCTGAGACACGACCGCGCCGCGTCGTACAGACGCTGGAAGCGGAACCAGCCGCGCTCGTCCGTCGCCCGCAGTTTGGGAGGCTCCGCGCCGGTCAACGCGTCGGGCAGATGGATCCCGTGCTTGTCGGCCAGTTCCAGCAGGGTGGTGTGCCGCATCGATCCGGTGAAGTGCAGATGCAGATGGGCTTTGGGCAGCTCAGAGACATCACGTACGTGCTCCATTCCAGGATCCTGCCGTACGCCGCTCCCGTATCGGTAGCGCTTTCCCTGAACGTGGTCTTGCTCGCACGAAGAGACGAAGAAGCGGGCCGCCTCCCCAGAGGGAGGCGGCCCGCCGATCATTCAGGCGGAACAGGTCAGTCCGTGGCCTCGGCCAGCAGCTTCTGGATCCGCGAGACGCCCTCGACGAGGTCCTCGTCACCCAGCGCGTACGAGAGCCGCAGGTAGCCCGGCGTGCCGAAGGCCTCGCCCGGGACGACAGCGACCTCGGCCTCCTCCAGGATCAGGGCGGCCAGCTCGACGGAGTCCTGCGGGCGCCTGCCGCGGATCTCCTTGCCGAGAAGGGCCTTCACCGAGGGGTACGCGTAGAAGGCGCCCTCGGGCTCGGGGCAGAGCACGCCGTCGATCTCGTTCAGCATCCGCACGATCGTCCTACGGCGGCGGTCGAAGGACTCGCGCATCGTCGCCACGGCCTCCAGGTCGCCGGAGACGGCGGCCAGCGCGGCGATCTGTGAGACGTTGGCGACGTTCGAGGTGGCGTGCGACTGCAGGTTCGCGGCCGCCTTGACGACGTCCTTGGGGCCGATGATCCACCCGACCCGCCAGCCGGTCATCGCGTACGTCTTCGCGACGCCGTTGACCACGATGCACTTGTCACGCAGCTCCGGCAGGACTGCCGGCAGCGAGGTGAACTTCGCGTCCCCGTAGACGAGGTGCTCGTAGATCTCGTCCGTCATCACCCACAGACCGTGCTCGACGGCCCAGCGGCCGATCGCCTCGGTGTCCTCGGCGCTGTAGACCGCGCCCGTCGGGTTGGACGGCGACACGAAGAGGACGACCTTCGTCTTCTCCGTACGGGCGGCCTCCAGCTGCTCGACCGAGACGCGGTAGCCGGTGGTCTCGTCCGCGACGACGTCGACCGGGACACCGCCGGCCAGACGGATCGACTCGGGGTACGTCGTCCAGTACGGGGCCGGGACGATGACCTCGTCGCCCGGGTCGAGGATCGCGGCGAACGCCTCATAGATGGCCTGCTTGCCGCCGTTGGTCACCAGGACCTGGGAGGCGTCCACCTCGTAGCCGGAGTCGCGCAGCGTCTTGGCGACGATCGCCGCCTTCAGCTCGGGAAGGCCGCCGGCCGGCGTGTAGCGGTGGTACTTCGGGTTCTTGCAGGCCTCGATGGCGGCCTCGACGATGTAGTCCGGCGTCGGGAAGTCGGGCTCACCGGCGCCGAAGCCGATCACCGGACGTCCCGCGGCCTTGAGGGCCTTGGCCTTGGCGTCCACGGCGAGGGTGGCGGACTCGGAGATCGCACCGATCCGGGCGGAGACCCGGCGCTCGGTGGGAGGGGTTGCAGCGCTCATGGGCCCATCGTTCCAGACCGGAAACCTCCCCGGCACACCGGTTTCACAGACTGAGCAGCACCGGACGGGCCCCGGGGCGAGCACGCACAAAGTCCGTACGGACACTTTCTGTTCGACGACCGGCCGCCGACCACGTACACTCTCACCTCGTTGGCCTTCACCGGCCGCGCTCTCCCGGTACACACCGAGCACCCGGGCGGATGCGGTACGTTGTGAGGGAAGCAAAGGGTCGTAGCTCAATTGGTAGAGCACTGGTCTCCAAAACCAGCGGTTGGGGGTTCAAGTCCCTCCGGCCCTGCTACACACTCCTTTCGCCAGGATGTGTGCGCATGTACGTACTGCATTGCACCGCCGTGCGGCTCATACCGGGCGCGGCACGGCCACGACCCGGAATCAGGTGAGGACGAGTGACGGACGCCGTGGGCTCCATCGACATGCCTGATGCCGAGGATGAGGCGCCGGAGTCCCAGAAGAAGGGCCGCAAGGGTGGTAAGCGTGCCAAGAAGGGCCCGCTGAAGCGCCTCGCCCTCTTCTACCGCCAGATCGTCGCGGAACTCCGCAAGGTCGTCTGGCCGACCCGCAATCAGCTGACGACGTACACCACAGTGGTGATTGTGTTCGTTGTCATCATGATCGGTCTGGTGACTGTGATTGACTTCGGACTCGACAAGGCCGCCAAGTACGTCTTCGGCTGAGCCAAGCGCGAAGGGCGCCGCACCCGGCGCCCGCTTTCGCGTGTTCCACCCCCATGATCCAGGAAGAAGCAGCCACCGTGTCTGACCCGAACCTGAACGACGCCGTCGAGCCGCGCGGGCAGGACGCCGAGTCCGTTGACGACGAACTCGACATCGTCGAGGGCGCGGACGTCGAGGACGAGGTCGAGGCTGCCGACGCCGCCGCGGACGAGGCCGCCGAAGAGGCTGCCCTGCACGTCGAGGACGAGTCCGGCGAGGAGCTCGAAGCCGACGAGGACGCCGCCGACGAGCCGGTCTCCGACGAGACCGACGGCGAGGACGCGGAAGCCGAGGAAGCGGAAGCCGAGGAGGAGACCGAGCCGGTCGACCCCGTGACCGCCCTCCGCGAGGAACTCCGCACGCTGCCCGGCGAGTGGTACGTCATCCACACGTACGCCGGTTACGAGAACCGCGTGAAGACCAACCTCGAGCAGCGCGCCGTCTCCCTGAACGTCGAGGACTTCATCTTCGCGGCCGAGGTGCCGCAGGAAGAGGTCGCGCAGATCAAGAACGGCGAGCGCAAGACCGTCAAGCAGAACAAGCTCCCCGGCTACGTGCTGGTGCGCATGGACCTGACGAACGAGTCCTGGGGCGTCGTCCGCAACACTCCCGGTGTCACCGGCTTCGTGGGCAACGCCTACGACCCGTACCCGCTGACGCTGGACGAGATCGTCAAGATGCTCGCTCCCGAGGCCGAGGAGAAGGCCGCCCGCGAGGCCGCCGAGGCCGAGGGCAAGCCGGCTCCGTCCCGCAAGCTCGAGGTCCAGGTGCTGGACTTCGAGGTGGGCGACTCGGTCACCGTCACCGACGGCCCGTTCGCCACGCTGCAGGCGACCATCAACGAGATCAACGCCGACTCGAAGAAGGTCAAGGGCCTCGTCGAGATCTTCGGCCGCGAGACCCCGGTCGAGCTGAGCTTCGACCAGATCCAGAAGAACTGATCGTTTCGAGCTACGAAAGAGCCCCTGACCAGCGGTTTCCCGTTGGTCAGGGGCTCTCTCGCATGCCGGGGGCCGTCATGGGGCCGGGAGCCGCCCTCGGGCCTTGCGGTAGACCGTATCCACGGCCTTGCGGGTACGGGTCTCGCTGGCTGGCATCAGGTGCGTGTACGTCCGAAGGGTGAACCCGGCATCCGCGTGCCCGAGGTAGGTACTCAGGGCCTTGATGCTCTCGCCAGCGTCCAGGAGGACTGAGGCGTAGAAGTGCCGAAGTGCATGCATGCCGTCCTCGCGAGCTTCCTTGTACCGCTCACCTGGACCGGGGACCGGGATCACACCGGCAGCAGCGAGGGCAGGCTTCCACACGTGCGCGTTGAAGTCGTTCCGCCGGAGAGCTCCCAGCTCCTCCCCGGTGAAGTACAGGAGCTTGGTCACTGGTGGCCCGTCGATCCGAAGCCACGGCAACGTGATCTCAACTGGCTGGAAGGCCGTCAGGTGCGCAGCGAGCGCGGTAGCGACCGAGTCAGGGAGCGGCACATCTCGCATCTTGTTGTTCTTCGGTGGGGCGAAGATCAGGTGCCCGTTCACCAACTTGACCTGTTGCGTGACGCTCAGTACACCCGCCAGGGGATCTACCTCATCCACCGGAAGCCCGAAGATCTCGCCTTGCCGGAGACCGCAGCCCGCGCCGATGTCGACCATGGCCCGAAGCCGAGCAGGCATTCCGGCCTGCACCGCGAAGACTCGATCGGGTGTCCAGGGTGTGACCCGTCCGGGCGACGGCTTGGGCGGACGAACCGAGCCAGCCCGGCATGGGTTCCGGGCGAGGTAGCCGTCATCGACCGCAGCCGAGAGCACGGCCGAGACGTTCCCGAAGATCACGCGGCGGTATGAACTTGCCGCCCCGGTGTCTTCCAGAACTCGCGTCCATGCCCGGATGTGCGAAGGCTGGAATGCGGAGAGCGGCCGATTCCCGAGGTGGGGGAAGGCGTGCAGTCGGAGGCGACTTTCCACCGCTATACGGGTCGCCGGGTCGGTCGTCTGCGAGGCGAGCCAATCGGTGGCGTACTGCCTGAACGTGATTTTTCCCGCCTTGGGATCGATGTACTGGCCGCGCGACATGTCGGCCTCGATGTGCGCGAGCCACTGATCAGCGAGCCGCTTCTGTCGATCGGGGAAGCTCTTGGACTTCTCGGAGCCGTCCGGCGAGACGTACCGGGCGCGGTACCGCAGGCCGACGCCGAAGCGGTCGGTCTTGAGCTTGACCGGCTTGCCGTTCGGTCCGGCCTCCATCTTGAACCAGCGGTCTTGGATGTGTCCGGCCATCAGGCAGCCCCTTCCATGAGGGACTCGACCCAGGCCCGTACGTCCTCGGGGTCGAAGCGGAGGTGCCGGCCGACGCGGAAGCCCCGCGGGCCGGTGCCTTTCCGGCGCCACTGATACACGGTGTCCACGCTCGGCAGGCGCAGCAGGATCACTAGGTCCTCGGGGGTCAGGAACTGAGTGGGCAGAGGCCGCTTCATGCGCAGACCTCCCAGTCCTCTGCGTCGGGCATGTCGGCCAGCGCATCGCGTGCGATCTCGCGGTTCAGCCGGATGTCCCGAGCGATCGAGGCAGCGAGCCAGGATTCGCCGGGGGTGTGGCCTTGCCCGGCGTAGGTCCAGTGGGCGAGCACCACCATGGAGCCCTCCGAGTCAGCGAGATCCTCGGACAGGCCCCGTTCGCGGCGTTCCTGCCGGGCGCGGAAGTCGGCACGGACTTGGCGCCGTTCGGACAGAGTCGAGGAGTAGGCGCGGGACTTGGTCATGAAGTGCCCGCGAAAGCCGAGCATGTGGGCCCACTGTGCGAGCTTGCGGTTCGAGTAGGCGTCATCGAGCGTCCAGCACGCTTCGATCAGGCGCCGGGTATGCGCGGGCAACGGCAGCTTGTCGAGTTCGGACAGCTCCCCGATTCGCCGGTCTACGGTCTCGGTGGTCTCGGCTGCTTTGGTGGCGTACTTGGCGACGTAGGAGGCGACCGCCTGATCCGTCAGCTCCACACCGCCCATGCTGCCGATCGGCTGGACATCGACCTGGGAGCCCCAGCGCAGCACGCGGGCCGGGAGGTCTTTGGCGGGCGGCACCGGCACGGCGACCCGGGCAGCGGCGGCACGTATCGCGTCGCCCAGGAGAGCGATCGTGGCCCAGGCCGGGGGCGGGGAGTCGGGCCCGTCCGGACCATCCAGGCGCACCACCGCATGGAAGTGCACGGCGCCCCGCTTCTGGAACTCCGCGACCTTGCCGAAGGAGACCCGGCACACCTCCTTCAGGGCGGATTGGGTCAGGCCCGCACGGGCAGCGATCTCCCGGCGCAGGTAGATCGTGAAGCGGCGCCACAGGTCCCCGGCGAAGTTGTTGAACAGCACCGCCCCGGCGTAGTCGTACCGGTCCGGGGCGAGCGCCGTGCCGAGTGCCGGGTCATCGTTGGTGTGGGAGTTCCCGCAGCGGCAGCGGCCGGAGTCGGGCCGGTTGTGCACGGGCCCGAAGGAGGGGGCGGTGAGCGTGGCGAACACGCCGGGGTGCTTGCGGATCTCGCCGGGGATGCCCATCCGTGAGTCACCGGTGATCCCGGCGCGGATCAGGTGGTAGACGTCCCCCGCGTAGGTCCAGGCGCACGAGGGACAGCGCGAGGCGCGGCGGTTTCCGCATGCCACCCGGAGCATGCCGCCGGGCTCGTGCTCGGTGCTGTAGGAGTACAGGACGTCACCGGTCGAACGGTCGCGGGTGACGGTCTGGCCCTGGAGGCGGATCGGGTGAGCGCAGCCGCCGGTACGGCGTACCTGTTCCTGCCAGCGGTCGAAGCCCGGCGTGTTGGCGACTCGCAGCAGATCAGCCAGCGTCAGGGGGTCGGTTCCCATGGAGGCCGCAGCACCGGCCACGGCCTCCGGGGGGACGGGGAAGACCGTCACGCGGCTACCTCCGCCAGGACGGGGGTTACGGGAGTGAACGTCTGGGCGCGGTCCGTCTGAGGGACTTCCTTGGAGATGGCGCAAGAGCACGGGATCTCGGAGCAGTTGGCGCAAGGCGAGTAGCCGAACGTTGCATCGTTCGGGCAGATCAGGTCACCGTCATGGGTCAGGATCGACAGCCCATCGACGTCCACGCGGGTCCAGCCGACTGCGAACACCCCGCAGCCGGGGCAGTCCGACGACCGACCCATGCAGTCCAACAGGTCGTAGCAGGACGGAACGACGCAGCGCGCACCCTGAACAGAAGCAGGCATGATGGAGCTTCCCTTCGTGGGACATAGGGGGCGGCGAAACTGCTTGGCGGTAGGTGCGCCGCCCCCGGCGAAAGACATGTGCTGATTCCCACCCTGTTAGAGCAGCGGGCTCAGCTCTATAGTGTTCTAGAGCACCTTCACCGTCAAGAGGTGTACTGAAGTGCTTTAGAACAGGAGCTGAGATCATGTCTGGACCGGCGTCCGCCCTGCCGCCCTACCGGCGTATTGCCGCGCAGATCAAAGGGCAGATCGAGCGTGGCGAGCTGGGTCCGGGTGACCGCATCCCATCTGTCCGCGACATCGTCCGCGATGAGGGTGTATCTGTTGCCACGGCAACGCGCGTAGCGGGAGTTTTGCGGGCAGAAGGGTACGCAGAGACCATCCAGGGGATTGGGACGGTGGCGCGTATGCCCAGCAAGATCACGACCGGACCGGATCGACTTCAGCTTCAGCGGACCACCGGGACCGGCTTCCGGCCGGGCGAACGGGTCGAGATCGTGAGTGCTGACGTAGTGCCAGCGGACGCCGAGGTAGCCGACGCTCTTGGAGTCGACGAAGGTGTCCCCGTAGTCCAGCGACGCCGACGGTACCTAGACGAAGATGGAGTGATCGCACTCTCGACGTCATGGCTGCCGGGGGAGTTGGGGGAGGCCGCCCCGGAACTCACATCTACAGGGCCGTTGCCAAAGATGACCTTTGGTCTGATCGAAGATCGGACGGGGCGCCGAGCGGTCAAGCGGCGCGACGTCGTGGCCATTCGTGCCGTGCCTGAAGATCTGGCGCCGCTCCTTGATCTCGAAGCGGGAAGCCTGGCCCTGACCATGGCGAACACCTATTGGGACCAGTACGGGCAAGTCACTGAGTTTGCTCGTGACTTCATGGGCCCGGACCGCGAACTTGCTGCTGACTACGATCTTGAGTGACCGAACCGTGCCCGCGTAGGAAGTGAGCCGGTTACAGGTTTCTCTACCTCATCAAGGCACCCGGCTGCGCTCCGCTCCGCCGGGCGCGCTTTCCGGCTCCGCTGCCCGCTGCGCTCCTGCCTTCGGCCCGCGCTGCGGGCGCTGCGCCGACGCGCGCCCACATGTGGATAGGGCCGGAAGCCACGAGTCGAGCCCCGTGGGAGCGTCCGCCGGCGGGGCCGGTCGGCTCCGAGACTTTAGGCAGCCACCATGGGGCGAGCCTCGAAGATCATGGCCCCAACGTCGTGCTTTACGGGCAGGTCCACAGACTGCCCGACTCGCGATGAGCTTACGGGGCCATGATCACTCGCCCCATGGCAGCTCCAGCCCAAAGTCTCGGAGCCGACCTCGGTTTGTCGTATGCCGCCCGTAACCTGTGCCTATGGTCGAAACGAACGGTGTGCACAACTCGCTCTTGATGGTGGCTGATCACCACGAACTGCGCGGCATGGCTCCGAAGGGGATCAAGGTTGTCCGTGGTGGACACCTGGACCTACACGGCACAGCCGGACGCGTGACCATCGAAGAAGGGGCCACGGCTCGTATCCATGGAACGGTGACCGATGGTGTCTACAACCTAGGAGGCGATGTCGAGGTGTATGGCACGGTTCGCAAGGGTGTGCATGACCTCGGCGGGACGGTGACCGTGGTCGACCCGGGCGCAGTCATCGTCTAGCGGGGCCGCCTTGGGGCCGTGCGAGGTGAACCGACGTTGACAGACGATGACAGCTAGTCCCGGCGTCTGCGCTGGTCAGAAAGTCGGAGTCCGAGGACCGCCCACGTGAGAGACTTGGGGCACTACTTCCAGAAGAACTGACGTTCTTTCGGACCGTATGCCTCCGACCAGGTCAGACAGGCTCTCGCAGCCCGTCTGACCTGCTCGGTTTTTGGCCGCGCACAGATACCCGTTATCGTTGTGCGGTATGCCTCCGTCCGGATGATCCGGAATGGCGGCTGGAAACTCTCACTAGGACCCGGAGAGAGCAATGCCTCCCAAGAAGAAGAAGGTCACGGGGCTCATCAAGCTCCAGATCCAGGCCGGTGCGGCCAACCCGGCTCCGCCGGTCGGCCCCGCACTGGGCCAGCACGGCGTCAACATCATGGAGTTCTGCAAGGCCTACAACGCCGCGACCGAGTCGCAGCGTGGCTGGGTCATCCCGGTGGAGATCACGGTCTACGAAGACCGCTCCTTCACCTTCATCACCAAGACCCCGCCGGCCGCGAAGATGATCCTCAAGGCCGCTGGTGTCGAGAAGGGCTCCGGCGAGCCGCACAAGACCAAGGTCGCCAAGATCACCCAGGCGCAGGTCCGCGAGATCGCCACCACCAAGATGCCCGACCTCAACGCGAACGACCTGGACGCCGCGTCGAAGATCATCGCCGGCACCGCCCGTTCCATGGGCATCACGGTCGAGGGCTGACCCCCACCACCCCTGTAGAACACCGTGGCAGGGCCTGCTCGGCCCGCACCACGCCTCCTCAGAACACACAGGAGCAGTAGTGAGCAAGCGCAGCAAGTCTCTCCGCGCTTCGGACGCCAAGATCGACCGGGAGAAGCAGTACGCCCCGCTCGAGGCCGTCCGTCTCGCCAAGGAGACCTCCACGTCCAAGTTCGACGGCACCGTCGAGGTCGCCTTCCGTCTGGGTGTCGACCCGCGCAAGGCCGACCAGATGGTCCGTGGCACCGTGAACCTCCCGCACGGCACCGGTAAGACCGCCCGGGTCCTGGTCTTCGCGACCGGTGACCGTGCCGAGGCCGCGACCGCCGCGGGCGCCGACATCGTCGGCTCCGACGAGCTCATCGACGAGGTGGCGAAGGGTCGTCTGGACTTCGACGCCGTCGTCGCCACCCCCGACCTCATGGGCAAGGTCGGCCGCCTGGGCCGTGTCCTCGGCCCGCGTGGTCTCATGCCGAACCCGAAGACCGGCACCGTGACCCCGGACGTGGCCAAGGCCGTGACCGAGATCAAGGGCGGCAAGATCGAGTTCCGCGTCGACAAGCACTCGAACCTGCACTTCATCATCGGCAAGGTGTCCTTCGACGACACCCAGCTGGTGGAGAACTACGGCGCCGCGCTCGACGAGATCCTTCGTCTGAAGCCGTCGGCCGCCAAGGGCCGCTACATCAAGAAGGCCTCCATCAGCACCACGATCGGCCCCGGCATTCCGGTCGACTCGAACCGCACCCGCAACCTCCTCGTCGAGGAGGACCCGGCCGCCGTCTGAGCCTGACGCTCACCCGGCAGCCGCGTCGCGACGCGATTCCAGGACGGGCCCCGCAACCTTTCGAGGTGCGGGGCCCGTCTCTTTCTGTCAGGGCTCCGTTTCCGGGCCGGGTGTCGGTGGCCTGCGCTAGCGTGCGGGGCACAGGAATCGCATAGGGGGACGAATGAAGACCACGACCGTGCGACGCGTGACCGTCTCGATAGCGGTGGCCGCCGCTCTGACCGGAGCCGCGGCCTGTAGCGGCTCGGACTCCGGCGGGGGCTCGGGGGAGGACGGCAAGGCGGCCAACAAGGCCAAGGCCCAGGTCAACCCGATCGCGGCGCTGCGTTCCGTGGAGAAGAGCACCGACAAGGCGGACTCCGCCAAGGTCGAGTCCACCACGACCATGGGCACGCTGATGTCGATGGAGGCGGACGGCGCCCTCGGCTGGGCCGACGGCCTCACCGGCAACCTGACGATCACGTACACCGGCGGCACGATGGCCGACCAGATGCGGCAGATGGGCACGACCTCCATGGAGGCCCGCTACCTGCCGGACGCCTACTACGCGAAGATGGGCGACCAGTTCGCCGAGCAGTCCGGCGGCAAGCACTGGATCAAGTACGCGTACGACGACCTGGCGGACCTCGCCGGCGGATCGGGCGCGTACATGAAGGACCAGATGCAGAACACCACGCCGAACCAGTCGGTGAAGCTCCTGCTGGCCTCCGGGGACGTCCGGAAGGTCGGCGAGGAGAAGGTGCGCGGCGAGAACACCACGCACTACTCGGGCACGGTCGACGTCGCGGACCTCGCGGGCAAGAGCTCGAACCTCAGCGAGAAGCAACTGGCCGACATGAAGCGCCAGCTGGAGCAGGCCGGTGTGACCACCGAGAAGATCGACATCTGGGTGAACGACGAGGACCTGCTGGTCAAGAAGGTCGAGAAGGGCGAGCTGGCGACCGGCTCGATGTCCTCGACGGCGTTCTACAGCGACTACGGCGTGAAGGTCTCCACCGAGGAGCCCCCGGCGGCCGACACCGCAGACTTCAAGGACCTGATGCAGACCCAGCCGGCGGCCTGAGAACCCTCCGAGTCGTCACAGGCGTCACACAGGCCTCACGACAACTCGGAGGACCGCCTGGGCTCCCCTGGGATACGCTCGCGCCCTGTCTGTGAGTCGTTCATCTGTTCCTAGGGGGGAACCATGAAGCTTTCTGTACGCGGATCCGTACGTCACAGGGCGACGGGCGCGGCGCTCGCCGTGCTCGTCCTCGGCGGGGGTGTGGCCGGCTGTTCGGAGGACTCCGGCGCCAAGGACAACGGCGCCGGCGAATCGCCGAAGATGACGCCCGCCGCGGCCGTGGCCAAGGCGGCGAAGAACACGGAGGACATCACCTCTCTCAGCTACCGGATGAGGGGCACGACTCCGGAGGAGGGGCGCGTCCAGGCCGAGGCCCAGATGCGGATGAAGCCCGACGTCGCCATGAGCATGAAGATGACCGCCCTCGACCAGGGCAAGGACGGCACCGCGGAGATCCGCCTGGTCGACAAGGCCATGTACATAGGCGGGGGCGCCGCGGCGGCCAAGGAGATGGACGGCAAGAGCTGGATCAAGTTCGACCTGTCCGCG
The DNA here is from genome assembly GCF_027107535.1 of Streptomyces aurantiacus. Lineage (NCBI taxonomy): Bacteria > Bacillati > Actinomycetota > Actinomycetes > Kitasatosporales > Streptomycetaceae > Streptomyces > Streptomyces sp. Qhu-G9. Next base: position 771,763 of record NZ_CP114283.1, read on the forward strand.
CTGGGTGACGACGCGACGGGCGGCTCGGCCCCGGGCGCGGGAGCGGCCGACAAGAACCCGGCACAGGAGTCCACCTTCCTCACCGGTTCCAAGGACGTGCGGAAGGTCGGCACCGAGAAGGTCGACGGCGTCGAGACCACTCACTACCAGGGCACGGTCACCCTCGACCAGTTCCGCAAGTCGCTGAAGGACGAGAGCAAGACCACGCGCGAGCAGCGCGAGAAGAGCCTCGAGCAGTACGAGAAGATGGGCGTCGACGAGCTCACGATGGACATGTGGGTCGACGGAGAGGACCGCACGAAGCAGTTCCGCATGAAGGGCGACGCCGACAAGGGCAAGCTCGACATGGTGATCACCTTCATCGACTACAACAAGCCCGTGAAGGTCACCGCGCCGCCCGCCAAGGACACGATGGACCTGGCCGAGATGATGGGCGACATCGAGAGCTGACATCCGCGCCGGCCCGGGCAGGAAGAGGGCCGACGCACGGATTTGCTTGACAGTGCCCCGTTCACGTAACCTTCCACAGAAGCCAAAGACCGCTGGTCGTTGCCGTGCTCTCGCAAGAGGAATCGGTGACCGAAGGATCCGCTGAATTGCGGACGACCCGCGCAGGTGACTGTGGATGAGCTCCCGGACACTCCCGTACTTCGTACGGATCAGTTCGGTCGAGTCACGCCCCGTGCGCCTGCGCCGGGGCGTTTCGTTTTCCCAGTCTCCTTCTGAGCGGTCCTCATCACCCGGAAGGAGGCCACGCTTATGGCAAGGCCCGACAAGGCTGCCGCGGTAGCCGAGCTCGCGGACCAGTTCCGTAGCTCGAACGCCGCTGTGCTGACCGAGTACCGGGGTCTCACCGTGGCGCAGCTCAAGACGCTGCGTCGTTCGCTCGGTGAAGACGCCCAGTACGCCGTGGTGAAGAACACGCTGACCAAGATCGCGGCCAACGAGGCCGGGATCTCTACGCTCGACGACCTGTTCAACGGTCCGACGGCAGTTGCCTTCATCACCGGTGACCCGGTGACGTCGGCGAAGGGTCTTCGTGACTTCGCCAAGGACAACCCGAACCTCGTCATCAAGGGCGGTGTCCTTGACGGTAAGGCGCTGTCCGCCGACGAGATCAAGAAGCTTGCGGACCTCGAGTCCCGCGAGGTTCTGCTCGCCAAGCTGGCGGGTGCCATGAAGAGCAAGCAGTCCCAGACCGCTTCGCTGTTCCAGGCGCTCCCGTCGAAGTTCGTCCGCACTGCGGAGGCGCTTCGCGTCAAGCTCGACGAGCAGGGCGGTGCCGAGTAACTCGGCTCGCGCATTGACCGCCGCCTGAGGCGACGGTCGTAGCGGGCCGAACGTACGCCCGCCTCACCAGTACATCCGGCACCTGCCGAATTAGTGGAAGGACGCCATCATGGCGAAGCTGTCCCAGGAAGAGCTGCTCGCGCAGTTCGAGTCCCTCACCCTCATCGAGCTCTCCGAGTTCGTGAAGGCCTTCGAGGAGAAGTTCGACGTCACCGCCGCCGCCGCGGTCGCCGTTGCCGGCCCCGCCGGCCCGGGCGCCGTTGCCGAGGCCCCGGAGGAGCAGGACGAGTTCGACGTCATCCTCACCGGTGCCGGCGAGAAGAAGATCCAGGTCATCAAGGTCGTGCGTGAGCTGACCTCGCTGGGTCTGAAGGAGGCCAAGGACCTCGTCGACGGCGCTCCGAAGCCGGTCCTCGAGAAGGTCGCCAAGGAGGCCGCCGAGAAGGCTGCCGAGTCCCTCAAGGGCGCCGGCGCCTCCGTCGAGGTCAAGTGACCCGACGAGTCCGCCAGGACTCCTGCGGACCGTATGCAGCCGCTTTCGTAGCGCTGTAACGCTGACGCACCGAAGAGCGATCACCCAACTGGGTGGTCGCTCTTCGGCGTTCGAGGGGGCCGTGCGGTGACTGCCTTGCACTGTCGGTGGCGACGAGTATGGTGATCTTCGTTCGTGCCTCCGGCCGCCCTGTGACGGGCAGCTAGACGGGTTGCAGGACGGGTTGCAAGTGACGATGGCAGCACCCGGTTCGGGCATGGGGGGCCTTGACGAACCGCACGCAGCGCGCAATTCTCAGGACGCGTCGTCACAACGATCCGGATCCGAGGCATGGATCGGCGGCGAAGAGGGCAGTATCGATGTGCATCGAGGGCGTGGCTTGCAGCAGGGGTTGAGAACAACGAGGGTCTTCAAAAACCCGCACTGGACATCAGTGAGCCGAGTGGCTACACTGACCCTTTGCGCTGCCTGTTAGCTGCCTCCTGCCCGTCACCAGGGGCATGCCCTCGCTTGAGCACTGTGGATCGAACCGACCCTGACCTGGTCCTTTTCGACTGGTCAAAGGAACGTCTGTCACGGTGCACGGCTTGGGACCGGTACGCGCGTAGTGAGTCCGAGCCCTCGGAAGGACCCCCTCTTGGCCGCCTCGCGCACTGCCTCGACCGCGAATACGAACAACGGCGCCAGCACCGCCCCGCTGCGCATTTCCTTTGCAAAAATCAAGGAGCCCCTCGAGGTTCCGAACCTTCTTGCGCTGCAGACCGAAAGCTTCGACTGGCTGCTCGGCAACGCCGCGTGGAAGGCTCGTGTCGAGGCGGCTCTGGACAGCGGACAGGACGTCCCCACCAAGTCCGGTCTTGAGGAGATCTTCGAGGAGATCTCCCCGATCGAGGACTTCTCAGGGTCGATGTCCCTGACGTTCCGCGACCACCGCTTCGAGCCTCCCAAGAACTCCATCGACGAGTGCAAGGAGCGCGACTTCACGTACTCCGCGCCCCTCTTCGTCACTGCCGAGTTCACCAACAACGAGACCGGCGAGATCAAGTCCCAGACGGTCTTCATGGGCGACTTCCCGCTCATGACCAACAAGGGCACCTTCGTCATCAACGGCACCGAGCGTGTCGTGGTGTCCCAGCTGGTGCGCTCGCCGGGTGTCTACTTCGACTCCTCCATCGACAAGACGTCCGACAAGGACATCTTCTCCTCCAAGGTCATCCCGTCCCGGGGTGCCTGGCTGGAGATGGAGATCGACAAGCGTGACATGGTCGGTGTCCGCATCGACCGCAAGCGCAAGCAGTCCGTCACCGTCCTGCTCAAGGCTCTCGGTTGGACGACCGAGCAGATCCTCGAGGAGTTCGGCGAGTACGAGTCCATGCGCGCCACCCTGGAGAAGGACCACACCCAGGGCCAGGACGACGCGCTGCTCGACATCTACCGCAAGCTGCGTCCGGGCGAGCCGCCGACCCGTGAGGCCGCGCAGACGCTGCTCGAGAACCTCTACTTCAACCCCAAGCGCTACGACCTCGCGAAGGTCGGCCGTTACAAGGTCAACAAGAAGCTGGGCAGCGAGGCGCCGCTGGACGCCGGGATCCTGACCGTCGAGGACATCATCTCGACGATCAAGTACCTGGTGAAGCTGCACGCCGGTGAGACCGAGACCGTTGGTGACAACGGCACCTCGATCGTCGTCGAGACCGACGACATCGACCACTTCGGCAACCGTCGTCTGCGCAACGTCGGCGAGCTCATCCAGAACCAGGTCCGTACGGGTCTGGCTCGTATGGAGCGCGTCGTGCGTGAGCGCATGACGACCCAGGACGTCGAGGCGATCACGCCGCAGACCCTGATCAACATCCGGCCGGTCGTCGCCTCCATCAAGGAGTTCTTCGGCACCAGCCAGCTGTCGCAGTTCATGGACCAGAACAACCCGCTGTCGGGTCTCACCCACAAGCGCCGTCTGTCGGCTCTTGGCCCGGGTGGTCTCTCCCGTGAGCGGGCCGGCTTCGAGGTCCGTGACGTGCACCCCTCGCACTACGGCCGCATGTGCCCGATCGAGACCCCCGAAGGCCCGAACATCGGCCTGATCGGCTCGCTCGCCTCCTACGGCCGGGTCAACGCGTTCGGCTTCGTCGAGACGCCGTACCGCCGGGTCACCGACGGTGTCGTCACCGACGAGGTCGACTACCTGACCGCCGACGAGGAGGACCGCTTCGTCATCGCCCAGGCCAACGCGCCGCTCGGCGACGACTTCCGGTTCGAGGAGGCCCGCGTCCTGGTCCGCCGTCGTGGCGGAGAGGTCGACTACGTCCCCGGTGACGACGTCGACTACATGGACGTCTCGCCGCGCCAGATGGTGTCGGTCGCGACCGCCATGATCCCGTTCCTCGAGCACGACGACGCCAACCGTGCCCTCATGGGCGCGAACATGATGCGCCAGGCCGTGCCGCTGATCACCGCCGAGGCTCCCCTCGTCGGTACCGGCATGGAGTACCGCTGCGCCGTCGACGCCGGTGACGTCATCAAGGCCGAGAAGGCGGGTGTGGTCCAGGAGGTCTCCGCGGACTACGTCACCGTCGCCAACGACGACGGCACGTACACCACGTACCGCGTCGCGAAGTTCTCGCGCTCCAACCAGGGCACCTCGGTCAACCAGAAGGTTGTCGTCAACGAGGGCGACCGGGTCGTCGAGAACCAGGTTCTCGCCGACGGTCCGGCCACCCAGGAAGGCGAGATGGCGCTGGGCAAGAACCTGCTCGTCGCCTTCATGCCGTGGGAGGGTCACAACTACGAGGACGCGATCATCCTGTCGCAGCGCCTCGTGCAGGACGACGTCCTCTCCTCGATCCACATCGAGGAGCACGAGGTCGACGCCCGTGACACCAAGCTCGGCCCCGAGGAGATCACCCGGGACATCCCGAACGTCTCCGAGGAGGTCCTCGCCGACCTCGACGAGCGCGGCATCATCCGTATCGGTGCCGAGGTCGTCGCCGGCGACATCCTGGTCGGCAAGGTCACGCCCAAGGGTGAGACCGAGCTGACCCCGGAGGAGCGCCTGCTCCGCGCGATCTTCGGTGAGAAGGCGCGCGAGGTGCGCGACACCTCGCTGAAGGTGCCGCACGGTGAGATCGGCAAGGTCATCGGCGTCCGCGTCTTCGACCGTGAAGAGGGCGACGAACTGCCGCCGGGCGTGAACCAGCTGGTTCGGGTCTACGTGGCGCAGAAGCGCAAGATCACGGACGGTGACAAGCTCGCCGGCCGCCACGGCAACAAGGGCGTCATCTCGAAGATCCTGCCCATCGAGGACATGCCGTTCCTCGAGGACGGAACTCCGGTCGACATCATCCTCAACCCGCTGGGTGTCCCGTCCCGAATGAACCCGGGGCAGGTCCTGGAGATCCACCTCGGCTGGCTCGCCAGCCGCGGCTGGGACGTCTCCGGCCTCGCGGACGACTGGGCGCAGCGCCTCCAGGCCATCGAGGCCGACAAGGTCGAGCCCGGCACGAACGTCGCCACCCCCGTCTTCGACGGTGCGCGTGAGGACGAGCTGGCCGGTCTGCTGCAGCACACGATCCCGAACCGCGACGGCTCGCGCATGGTGCTGCCCACCGGTAAGGCGCCGCTGTTCGACGGCCGCTCCGGCGAGCCGTTCCCGGAGCCCGTCTCGGTCGGCTACATGTACATCCTCAAGCTCCACCACCTGGTCGACGACAAGCTGCACGCCCGGTCGACCGGTCCGTACTCGATGATCACCCAGCAGCCGCTGGGTGGTAAGGCCCAGTTCGGTGGCCAGCGCTTCGGTGAGATGGAGGTGTGGGCGCTTGAGGCTTATGGCGCCGCTTACGCCCTCCAGGAACTGCTGACCATCAAGTCCGACGACGTGACCGGCCGCGTGAAGGTCTACGAGGCCATCGTCAAGGGCGAGAACATTCCTGAGCCCGGCATTCCCGAGTCCTTCAAGGTGCTCATCAAGGAAATGCAGTCGCTCTGCCTCAACGTGGAGGTGCTGTCCTCGGACGGCATGTCCATCGAGATGCGCGACACGGACGAGGACGTCTTCCGCGCCGCGGAAGAGCTCGGTATCGACCTGTCCCGGCGTGAGCCGAGCAGCGTCGAAGAGGTCTGACGGGTCTGGCCGGGGCTCCCTGAACAAGAGCCCCGGCTAACCAACCCCGGACCCCAGTCAGACCAGTGAAGAATCGACCCCCGAAAGAGGGATTGACGACAAGTGCTCGACGTCAACTTCTTCGACGAGCTGCGGATCGGCCTTGCTACCGCTGACGACATTCGTCAGTGGTCCCACGGTGAGGTCAAGAAGCCGGAGACCATCAACTACCGCACCCTCAAGCCCGAGAAGGACGGACTCTTCTGCGAGAAGATCTTCGGTCCGACCCGGGACTGGGAGTGCTACTGCGGCAAGTACAAGCGCGTCCGCTTCAAGGGCATCATCTGCGAGCGCTGCGGCGTCGAGGTCACTCGCGCCAAGGTGCGTCGTGAGCGGATGGGCCACATCGAGCTTGCCGCTCCCGTGACCCACATCTGGTACTTCAAGGGCGTTCCGTCGCGGCTGGGCTACCTGCTCGACCTCGCCCCGAAGGACCTCGAGAAGGTCATCTACTTCGCCGCGTACATGATCACGTACGTCGACGACGAGCGTCGTACGCGTGACCTGCCCTCGCTGGAGGCGCACGTCTCCGTCGAGCGTCAGCAGGTCGAGAACCGCCGTGACTCCGACCTGGAGGCCCGCGCCAAGAAGCTCGAGACCGACCTGGCCGAGCTCGAGGCCGAGGGCGCCAAGGCCGACGTACGCCGCAAGGTGCGCGAAGGTGCCGAGCGCGAGATGAAGCAGCTGCGCGACCGTGCGCAGCGCGAGATCGACCGTCTCGACGAGGTGTGGACCCGCTTCAAGAACCTCAAGGTCCAGGACCTCGAAGGTGACGAGCTCCTCTACCGCGAGCTGCGTGACCGTTTCGGCACGTACTTCGACGGTTCGATGGGTGCCGCGGCGCTGCAGAAGCGCCTGGAGTCCTTCGACCTCGACGAGGAGGCCGAGCGCCTCCGCGAGATCATCCGTACCGGCAAGGGCCAGAAGAAGACCCGTGCGCTCAAGCGCCTCAAGGTCGTCTCCGCGTTCCTGCAGACCAGCAACAGCCCCAAGGGCATGGTGCTCGACTGCGTGCCGGTCATCCCGCCGGACCTTCGCCCGATGGTGCAGCTGGACGGTGGCCGCTTCGCGACCTCCGACCTGAACGACCTGTACCGCCGTGTGATCAACCGGAACAACCGTCTGAAGCGGCTTCTCGACCTCGGCGCGCCCGAGATCATCGTGAACAACGAGAAGCGCATGCTCCAGGAGGCCGTGGACGCCCTCTTCGACAACGGTCGTCGTGGTCGCCCCGTCACCGGTCCCGGCAACCGCCCGCTGAAGTCCCTGAGCGACATGCTCAAGGGCAAGCAGGGTCGTTTCCGTCAGAACCTGCTCGGCAAGCGTGTGGACTACTCCGCGCGTTCCGTGATCGTCGTCGGTCCGCAGCTGAAGCTGCACCAGTGCGGTCTGCCGAAGGCGATGGCGCTGGAGCTCTTCAAGCCGTTCGTGATGAAGCGCCTGGTCGACCTGAACCACGCGCAGAACATCAAGAGCGCCAAGCGCATGGTGGAGCGCGGCCGCACGGTCGTGTACGACGTCCTCGAAGAGGTCATCGCCGAGCACCCGGTTCTGCTGAACCGTGCTCCCACCCTGCACCGCCTCGGCATCCAGGCCTTCGAGCCGCAGCTGGTCGAGGGCAAGGCCATCCAGATCCACCCGCTCGTCTGCACCGCGTTCAACGCGGACTTCGACGGTGACCAGATGGCCGTGCACCTGCCGCTCTCCGCGGAGGCGCAGGCCGAGGCCCGCATCCTGATGCTGTCCTCGAACAACATCCTCAAGCCCGCCGACGGCCGTCCGGTGACGATGCCGACCCAGGACATGGTCCTCGGTCTGTTCTTCCTCACCACCGACGGCGAGCTGCGGGACGTCAAGGGCGAGGGCCGGTCCTTCGGCTCCTCGGCCGAGGCGATCATGGCGTTCGACGCCGGCGAGCTCTCGCTGCAGTCGCGCGTGGACATCCGCTTCCCGGTGGGCACCATCCCGCCGCGCGGCTGGACCCCGCCGGCGCGTGAGGAGGGCGAGCCGGAGTGGCAGCAGGGTGACACCTTCCGCCTGAACACCACCCTGGGCCGCGCGCTCTTCAACGAGCTGCTGCCCGAGGACTACCCGTTCGTCGACTACGAGGTCGGCAAGAAGCAGCTCTCCGAGATCGTCAACGACCTCGCCGAGCGCTACCCCAAGGTCATCGTGGCGGCGACGCTCGACAACCTGAAGGCTTCCGGCTTCTACTGGGCGACCCGTTCCGGCGTCACCGTGGCCATCTCCGACATCGTCGTTCCCGACGCGAAGCGCGCGATCGTCAAGGGCTACGAGGACCAGGACGAGAAGGTCCAGAAGCAGTACGAGCGTGGTCTGATCACCAAGGACGAGCGCACGCAGGAGCTCATCGCGATCTGGACCAAGGCGACCAACGAGGTCGCCGAGGCGATGAACGCGAACTTCCCGAAGACGAACCCGGTCTCCATGATGGTGAACTCGGGCGCTCGCGGAAACATGATGCAGATGCGTCAGATCGCCGGTATGCGTGGTCTGGTGTCGAACGCCAAGAACGAGACGATCCCGCGTCCCATCAAGGCGTCGTTCCGTGAGGGCCTGTCCGTCCTTGAGTACTTCATCTCCACGCACGGTGCCCGTAAGGGTCTGGCGGACACCGCCCTGCGTACCGCCGACTCGGGTTACCTCACCCGTCGTCTGGTGGACGTCTCGCAGGACGTCATCATTCGCGAGGAGGACTGCGGCACCGACCGCGGCCTGCGTCTGGAGATCGCCGAGCTCGGCGCCGACGGCGTCCTGCGCAAGGCGGAGAACGTCGAGACCAGCGTGTACGCACGTGCGCTGGCCGAGGACATCACCGTCGACGGGCGGGTGCTGGCTCCGGCCAACACCGACCTCGGCGACGTCCTCATCGACGAGCTCGTCAAGCACGGCATCAAGGAGGTCAAGACCCGCTCGGTCCTGACCTGCGAGTCCGCCGTCGGTACCTGCGCCATGTGCTACGGCCGTTCGCTGGCCACCGGCAAGCTGGTCGACATCGGTGAGGCGGTCGGCATCATCGCCGCCCAGTCCATCGGTGAGCCCGGCACGCAGCTGACGATGCGTACCTTCCACACCGGTGGTGTGGCCGGTGACGACATCACCCAGGGTCTGCCCCGTGTCGTCGAGCTCTTCGAGGCTCGTACGCCGAAGGGTGTCGCCCCGATCTCCGAGGCCTCCGGCCGCGTGCGGATCGAGGAGACCGAGAAGACCAAGAAGCTCGTCGTCACCCCCGACGACGGCAGCGACGAGACGGCGTTCCCGATCTCGAAGCGTGCCCGTCTGCTGGTGGGCGAGGGCGACCACGTCGAGGTGGGCCAGAAGCTCACCGTGGGCGCCACCAACCCGCACGACGTGCTGCGCATCCTGGGTCAGCGTGCCGTCCAGGTCCACCTGGTCGGCGAAGTCCAGCGGGTCTACAACTCGCAGGGCGTGTCGATCCACGACAAGCACATCGAGATCATCATCCGGCAGATGCTCCGCCGCGTGACGATCATCGAGTCGGGCGACGCGGAGCTGCTGCCCGGCGAGCTCGTCGAGCGGTCGAAGTTCGAGACCGAGAACCGTCGTGTGGTCCAGGAAGGCGGCCACCCGGCCTCCGGCCGTCCGCAGCTGATGGGTATCACCAAGGCGTCGCTGGCCACCGAGTCGTGGCTGTCGGCGGCGTCCTTCCAGGAGACGACCAGGGTTCTGACGGACGCGGCGATCAACGCCAAGTCCGACTCCCTGATCGGCCTCAAGGAGAACGTCATCATCGGTAAGCTCATCCCGGCCGGTACGGGTCTGTCCCGCTACCGCAACATCCGGGTCGAGCCGACCGAGGAGGCCAAGGCCGCGATGTACTCGGCCGTCGGCTACGACGACATCGACTACTCGCCGTTCGGCACGGGCTCCGGCCAGGCCGTTCCGCTGGAGGACTACGACTACGGTCCGTACAACCAGTAAGCGAGCGTCTGCTTGAGTCGAAGGGCGGTCACCCCGGTGGGGTGGCCGCCCTTCGGCGTGCCGGCCGGCGTCGGGGGTGTCCTCGGGCGGTCCGGGGGAAATCGTCGTATCGATGCGGCGCAGGCCCTGTGCCGGAAATGCCGTGGTGGCGCATGATGGAGACCCAGCCAGTCCGGGGGAGGTGCTCCCGTGTCGTATCCGTCGCCGTGGCAGCCGGGGCAGGGGTGGAACAGTCCGCGTCCCCGGCAGGAGCAGGCCGGGCACTCGATGCTTGCCTCGAACGCCGACCGGGAGCGTGCCGTGGACGTGCTCAGAGCGGGCTTCGGCGAGGGGCGGATGCAGAAGCCCGAGTTCGAGAAGCGGGTGGCGCGGGCGTACGAGGCCCGTACGGTGGGCGAGCTGGCCCTTCTGGTGGCCGATCTGCCTCAGGGGCCCGTACCGATGCCGGCGGTCTCCGGGCCCGTACCACGGACGTTCCTGCCCGCTGCGGGGCCGAGGACCAACGAGAAGGCCGTGGGGTCGGCGATCTGCGGTGTCCTCTGCCTGGTGACGGTCGGGCTCACCGGGATTCCCGCGGTGATCCTGGGCCACACCGCCCGCTCCGAGATCCGGCGGACGGGCGAGGGCGGCGACGGTCTCGCGCTCACCGGGCTGGTCTTCGGATGGGTGTCCACCGTGGGCTGGGCGCTGGTGCTGACCCTGCTGCTCGCCGCGCTCCTGGCGCTCTGAGGAAGATCACAGAAGGGGCGGGGGCTTGGCATGGTCTGCTCAAGGTAGTGAGCGCTGCCCATTTGTTTTGACCGCAGCGTATGAGGTAGGTACGCTCAGACCTTGTGCCTGGGGTGTGCCCTGGCTCCCGTGCGTGCCTTCAACCGCACTAAGGGAGTCGTCACCGGCCACCGCAATCTGCGCCCCTCCCGCCTTGCGGCGGGAATCTGCAGTGTTCGACACACCCGACCGCGTGGGTCGGCGGTGTTCCAGGTTAGCTTCACCATTCGGCACACAGAAACCGGAGAAGTAGTGCCTACGATCCAGCAGCTGGTCCGGAAGGGCCGGCAGGACAAGGTCGAGAAGAACAAGACGCCCGCGCTCGAGGGTTCGCCCCAGCGTCGTGGCGTCTGCACGCGTGTGTTCACGACCACCCCGAAGAAGCCGAACTCGGCCCTGCGTAAGGTCGCGCGTGTGCGTTTGACCAGTGGGATCGAAGTCACCGCTTACATCCCGGGTGAGGGACACAACCTGCAGGAGCACTCGATCGTGCTCGTGCGTGGCGGCCGTGTGAAGGACCTGCCGGGTGTTCGATACAAGATCATCCGAGGTTCCCTGGACACCCAGGGTGTCAAGAACCGCAAGCAGGCCCGCAGCCGCTACGGCGCCAAGAAGGAGAAGTAGAAATGCCTCGTAAGGGCCCCGCCCCGAAGCGCCCGGTCATCATCGACCCGGTCTACGGTTCCCCTCTGGTGACCTCCCTCATCAACAAGGTGCTGCTCAACGGCAAGCGCTCCACCGCCGAGCGCATCGTGTACGGCGCCATGGAGGGCCTGCGCGAGAAGACCGGCAACGACCCGGTCATCACGCTCAAGCGCGCTCTGGAGAACATCAAGCCGACCCTTGAGGTCAAGTCCCGCCGAGTCGGCGGTGCGACGTACCAGGTCCCGATCGAGGTCAAGCCCGGTCGTGCCAGCACGCTCGCGCTGCGCTGGCTGGTCGGTTACTCCCGCGCCCGTCGCGAGAAGACCATGACCGAGCGTCTGCTCAACGAACTTCTCGACGCCTCCAACGGCCTTGGTGCCGCTGTGAAGAAGCGCGAGGACACCCACAAGATGGCCGAGTCCAACAAGGCCTTCGCGCACTACCGCTGGTAGTCGCAACCCACATCGAGACCGAGAGAAGACCGAAGCCTTATGGCTACCACTTCACTTGACCTGGCCAAGGTCCGCAACATCGGGATCATGGCCCACATCGACGCGGGCAAGACGACCACCACCGAGCGGATCCTCTTCTACACCGGCGTCAGCTACAAGATCGGTGAGGTCCACGACGGCGCTGCCACCATGGACTGGATGGAGCAGGAGCAGGAGCGTGGCATCACGATCACCTCTGCTGCGACCACCTGTCACTGGCCGCTCGAGGACAACGACTACACGATCAACATCATCGACACCCCCGGGCACGTCGACTTCACGGTCGAGGTGGAGCGTTCGCTCCGCGTCCTCGACGGTGCCGTCACGGTGTTCGACGGCGTCGCCGGTGTCGAGCCGCAGTCCGAGACCGTGTGGCGTCAGGCCGACCGCTACGGCGTGCCGCGCATCTGCTTCGTGAACAAGCTCGACCGGACCGGCGCGGAGTTCCACCGCTGCGTCGACATGATCAAGGACCGCCTTGGTGCGCAGCCCCTGGTCATGCAGCTTCCGATCGGTGCCGAGATGGACTTCAAGGGCGTTGTGGACCTGGTCCGCATGAAGGCGCTCGTGTGGTCCGCCGAGGCGGCGAAGGGCGAGATGTACGACGTCGTCGACATCCCGGCCACGCACACCGAGGCGGCCGAGGAGTACCGCGGTCTGCTGATCGAGGCCGTGGCGGAGAACGACGAAGAGATCATGGAGCTGTACCTGGAGGGCCAGGAGCCCACCGAGGAGCAGCTGTACGCCGCGATCCGTCGCATCACCATCGCGTCCGGCAAGTCCAACGACACCACGGTCACCCCGGTGTTCTGTGGCACCGCGTTCAAGAACAAGGGCGTCCAGCCCCTGCTCGACGCGGTCGTGCGCTACCTGCCGACCCCCCTCGACGTGGAGGCCATCGAAGGCCACGACGTCAAGGACCCCGAGGTCGTCATCAAGCGCAAGCCGTCCGTGGACGAGCCGCTGTCCGCCCTCGCGTTCAAGATCATGAGCGACCCGCACCTGGGCAAGCTCACCTTCGTCCGGGTCTACTCGGGCCGCCTGGAGTCCGGCACCGCCGTGCTGAACTCCGTCAAGGGCAAGAAGGAGCGCATCGGCAAGATCTACCGTATGCACGCGAACAAGCGTGAGGAGATCGAGTCGGTGGGCGCCGGCGACATCGTCGCCGTGATGGGCCTGAAGCAGACCACCACCGGTGAGACGCTCTCGGACGACAAGAACCCGGTCATCCTGGAGTCCATGGACTTCCCGGCGCCGGTCATCCAGGTCGCCATCGAGCCCAAGTCCAAGGGTGACCAGGAGAAGCTGGGTGTAGCCATCCAGCGTCTCGCGGAGGAGGACCCCTCCTTCCAGGTTCACTCGGACGAGGAGACCGGCCAGACCATCATCGGCGGTATGGGCGAGCTGCACCTCGAGGTGCTGGTCGACCGTATGCGCCGTGAGTTCAAGGTCGAGGCCAACGTCGGTAAGCCGCAGGTCGCCTACCGTGAGACGATCCGCAAGGCCGTCGAGCGCGTGGACTACACCCACAAGAAGCAGACCGGTGGTACCGGTCAGTTCGCCAAGGTGCAGATCGCGATCGAGCCCATCACCGAGACCGACGGTCCGGCGTACGAGTTCGTGAACAAGGTGACCGGTGGCCGTATCCCGCGGGAGTACATCCCGTCGGTGGACGCCGGTGCGCAGGAGGCCATGCAGTTCGGCATCCTCGCCGGGTACGAGATGACGGGTGTCCGCATCACGCTTCTCGACGGTGCCTACCACGAGGTCGACTCCTCCGAGCTCGCCTTCAAGATCGCCGGTTCGCAGGCGTTCAAGGAGGCCGCGCGCAAGGCCAGCCCCGTGCTGCTCGAGCCGATGATGGCCGTCGAGGTCACCACGCCCGAGGACTACATGGGTGAGGTCATCGGCGACATCAACTCCCGCCGTGGCCAGATCCAGGCCATGGAGGAGCGTGCCGGTGCACGCGTCGTGAAGGGCCTCGTGCCCCTCTCGGAGATGTTCGGCTACGTCGGCGACCTCCGCAGCAAGACCTCGGGTCGCGCAAGCTACTCGATGCAGTTCGACTCCTACGCCGAGGTTCCCCGGAACGTCGCCGAGGAGATCATCGCGAAGGCCAAGGGCGAGTAACACACACCGTTTGCACGCTTTAGGCTTGACACCGACCGCAGGGCCCCGAACCGGGGGGACGAGGGATCGTCCCGCCCGGGGAGGGTCCGGCGGGCGGCATCCCAGCAAAGATCACCTGGCGCCGATGAGTAAGGCGTACCAGAACCACTCCGCAGGAGGATTCAGTGGCGAAGGCAAAGTTCGAGCGGACTAAGCCGCACGTCAACATCGGCACCATCGGTCACATCGACCACGGTAAGACGACCCTCACGGCCGCCATTACCAAGGTGCTGCACGACGCGTACCCGGACCTGAACGAGGCCTCGGCCTTCGACCAGATCGACAAGGCTCCCGAAGAGCGCCAGCGCGGTATCACGATCTCGATCGCGCACGTCGAGTACCAGACGGAGACGCGGCACTACGCCCACGTCGACTGCCCCGGTCACGCGGACTACATCAAGAACATGATCACGGGTGCGGCGCAGATGGACGGCGCCATTCTCGTCGTCGCCGCCACGGACGGCCCGATGCCGCAGACCAAGGAGCACGTGCTCCTGGCCCGCCAGGTCGGCGTTCCGTACATCGTCGTCGCCCTGAACAAGGCCGACATGGTGGACGACGAGGAGATCCTGGAGCTCGTCGAGCTCGAGGTCCGTGAGCTCCTCTCCGAGTACGAGTTCCCGGGCGACGACCTGCCGGTCGTCAAGGTCTCGGCGCTCAAGGCCCTCGAGGGTGACGCGGAGTGGGGCAAGTCCGTCCTCGACCTGATGAAGGCCGTCGACGAGTCCATCCCGCAGCCCGAGCGTGACGTCGACAAGCCGTTCCTCATGCCGATCGAGGACGTCTTCACGATCACCGGTCGTGGCACGGTCGTCACCGGTCGTATCGAGCGTGGTGTCCTCAAGGTCAACGAGACCGTCGACATCGTCGGCATCAAGACCGAGAAGACCACCACCACGGTCACGGGCATCGAGATGTTCCGCAAGCTGCTCGACGAGGGCCAGGCCGGTGAGAACGTCGGTCTGCTCCTCCGTGGCATCAAGCGCGAGGACGTCGAGCGCGGCCAGGTCATCATCAAGCCCGGCTCGGTCACGCCGCACACCTCGTTCGAGGCCCAGGCGTACATCCTGTCCAAGGACGAGGGTGGCCGTCACACGCCGTTCTTCAACAACTACCGTCCCCAGTTCTACTTCCGTACGACTGACGTGACCGGTGTTGTGACCCTTCCCGACGGCACCGAGATGGTGATGCCGGGCGACAACACTGAGATGACCGTTGAGCTCATCCAGCCCGTCGCCATGGAGGAGGGCCTGAAGTTCGCCATCCGTGAGGGTGGCCGGACCGTGGGCGCCGGCCAGGTCACCAAGATCAACAAGTAGGTCTCACCTACCTGTTGGGCTTGACGCCTGGTAGCTCCAGCATCAGCTGAGCTCCTTGAAGGGGCCCGTACGACTTCGGTCGTGCGGGCCCCTTTGCCGTGCCCGGGCGACGCCGGGAGTGCGCGTCGAAATGATTCGTTACGAAACTATTCGACGTCTACGACCCATTCCCCTCAGGGGTCACTCCCTCCACCATTTGTCATGCCGCTGAGCAAATTCGAGACGACGACACGTTCGAGGGGTGTGGCATGTCTGGAGGCGTCAGCCGTAGGGCCGTTCTCGGGGCGGGGACCGGGCTGGTGGCGTTGCCCGCGGTGCCCGGTCTGTCCGGGGTCGCACGGGCGCAGGACGCGCCGGGGGCTCCGACGGACCCGGGGGCGTACATCTCCTTCTCGCCGAAGCCGGGCGCGTTCCCGCTGGTGGGTGCGCCGGTCGTGGTCAGTGGCGACGACCATCCCGGAGTCGTACGGGTCGCGGGCGACCTTCGCGACGACATCGAGCGGGTCACGGGCGTACGGCCCGGTTCGTCGGTGGCGCGGGAGGTCGTCCTGGTGGGGACGGTCGGGCGCAGTCCGCTGATCGACGGGCTGGTCGCGGCCGGGAAGCTGGACGTCCGCGGGATCCGCGGCAAGTGGGAGACCTCGCTGCAGACCGTGGTCGAGCGGCCGATGCCGGGGGTGGAACGGGCGTTCGTGGTGGCCGGCAGCGATCCGCGCGGCACGATCTTCGGGGCGTACGACGTCTCGTACGGGATCGGGGTCTCGCCCTGGTACTGGTGGGACGACGTGCGTCCGGTGCGCCGCAGTGCGGTGTACGTGCTGCCGGGGCGCTTCAGCCAGGGCACGCCCGCGGTGAAGTACCGGGGAATCTTCATCAACGACGAGAATCCGGCGCTGGGGACGTGGGCGCCCGCCTTCTTCGGGCCGGGCAAGGCGCCCGGGCATGCCGGCGGCTTCACCGCGGACTTCTACGCGAAGGTCTTCGAGGTACTGCTGCGGCTGAAGGCGAACTACCTGTGGCCGGCGGTGTGGGGGAGAGCGTTCGCGGAGGACGATCCCGAGAACCACGCACGGGCGAAGGCGTACGGGATTGTCATGGGCACGTCTCATGAGGCGCCGATGATGCGGGGCATCGAGGAGTGGAACCGGCACGCGGTGCCCGCGGTGCGGGACAGCGAGGGGAACATCGTGACGCCGGGGCGGGACCCGTACGGCGGCACGGGGGAGTGGTCGTTCCGGCGGAACGCGGAGGCCGTCAAGGCGTACTGGCGCGACGGCATCGAGCGCATGACCGACCAGGACTTCGAAGGCGTCGTCACGCTCGGGATGCGCGGGAACGGTGACACGAGCCTGCCGGACGGCGACGCCATCGAACTGATGCAGGAGATCATCGCGACGCAGAGATCGATCATCGAGGACGTCACCGGCCGCCCGGCCTCCGAGACCCCGCAGGTGTGGACGCTCTACAAGGAGGTCCAGCGCTACTGGGACCGCGGCCTGCGCGCGCCGGACGACGTGACGGTCGTGCTCACCGACGACAACTGGGGGAACATCCGCAAGCATCCGGATCCGGCGGAGGCCACGCGGGCCGGAGGCTACGGGCTCTACTACCACTTCGACTACGTCGGAGTCGGCCGCAACTACAAGTGGGTGGACACCACGTCGCTGCCGAACCTGTGGGACCAGCTCCACCAGGCGGTCGAGTACGGGAACCGCGAACTGTGGGTCACGAACGTCGGCGACCTCAAGGGCAACGAACTGCCGACGGAGTTCTTCCTCGACCACGCCTGGAACCCGGGACGCTGGCCGCTGGAGAGCATCGGGGAGTGGGAGTGGCGATACGCGCGGCAGAACTTCGGTGCGGCGCAGGCGGAGGCGATCGCCGAGGTGCTGGCGAGATACGCGCAGCTCCAGTCGCGCCGCAAGCCCGAACTGCTGAACCGCAGGATCACCCTGGTGGACGGGAAGGTCGTGTACGACGACCGGGAGACGCCCTTCTACTTCGGCCATCGTGAACTGGAGCGGGTCACGCAGGAGTGGCGGCGGCTGGGGAAGGACGCGGAGCGGATCGGCCGAAGACTTCCCGCCGGGGACCAGGACGCCTGGTTCGAGCTGGTCGGGTACGAGGTGGAGGCGACGGCCAACCTCTACGGGCTGCGGGAGGCTGAGTTCACCAACCTGCTGTACGCCGGGCAGGGGCGGGCCGCGACCAACGACCTGGCGGCCGAGGCGGAGGCCGGGCTGGCCCGTGATTTCGCGCTCGCCGAGCACTTCAACTCCCGGGTGACGGGCGGCAAGTGGCGGGGTTTCCAGACGCAGCCGCACATCGGGTACGGGGACGTGGAACGGTACGGACCGAATGCGCCCTGGCAGCAGCCCGAGCGGAACCACGTGGCACTGCCCGACGAGATCTTCCCGGCGGTGAAGCGGATCGACGTGCCGGCGAGGGCCTCGATGGGTGTGGCGGTGGACGGGGCGGAGTCGGGGGAGTGGTGGCCGGGCGGGTCGCCGGGCGCGCCCGTACTGCCCGTCTTCAGCCAGTACCAGACCCGGCCCGACCAGTACATCGAGGTCTTCAACCGTGGCCTGGAGGCCTTCGACTACCGGATCACCTCCCACGTGCCGTGGCTCGTGGTCGACCGCCCGCGGGGCCGGGTCGACAAGCAGGTGCGGGCTGTGCTGACCGTCGACTGGGCGAAGGCTCCGCGAGGGCGGGCCGAGGCGTCGGTGACCGTGGAGGGGGCCGGTGCCACGGTCACGGTCGCGGTGATCGCCGAGCGGCCCCCGGCGAGCGGGCTGCGGGGGTTCGTGGAGGCGGGCGGATACGTCGCCCTCGACGCCGAGCACTTCACGCGCTCGGTGGGCACGTGGCGCCGTATCGACGGGATCGGCCGCACGGGCGCGGGCGTGACGCCGTGGCCGGTGACCGCTCCGCGGCGCACGCCGGGCGGCTCGTCCCCGCGGCTGGAGTACGAGGTGAGCCTGCTGTCCGCGGGGCCGGTCACGGTGTGGGCCTACCTGTCACCGCGCAACCCTGCCCTGCCGACGGGCGGACTGAAGTACGGGATCTCCTTCGACGGGGACGCGCCGCAGACCGTCGACATCCACGCGGCCACCGGAGCCGACGACGGCCTGATGGACATCGAGTGGGCCCGCAACACCTCGGACAACGTCAACCGCACCGCGACGCGGCACACGATCGGGGCGGCCGGGGTGCACCGGCTGAAGTTCTGGATGGTCGACCCGACCGTGGTGCTGCAACGCCTGGTGATCGACACGGGCGGGCTGGAGCCGACGTATCTGGGACCGCCGGAGAGCTACCGCATCCGCTGAGCCGTACTCGTTCGTACTCCTTGGAGGGACCGCACATGAAGTACTTCCGCATGCCCCTGGTCGGGCTGCTGAGCGCGACACTGCTGGTGGCGGGTGTCGGGACGGCCACGGCCGACGACGCTCCGCAGGGTTCCGCCCGCTCGGGAACGGCTCCGCTGCGGGCGCTCGCCGACCGCGCCGGCCTGCGCATCGGCACGGCCGTGGACATGGCGGCGCTGGCCGACGACACGGCGTACCGACGGATGGTCGGCCGTGAGTTCGACTCCGTCACCGCCGAGAACGTCATGAAGTGGGAGGTCGTCGAGCCGGCGCGGGGTACGTACGACTGGTCGGGCGCCGATGAGCTCGTCCGCTTCGCGCGCGAGCGGGGCCAGGTGGTGCGCGGCCACACGCTGGTGTGGCACAGCCAGCTGCCGGGCTGGCTGACGACGGGGGTCGCGGACGGTTCGATCGGCGCGGCGGAGCTCCGGAGCATCCTCCGCAAGCACGTCACCACCGAGGTCAAGCGGTACAAGGGCAGGATCCAGCAGTGGGACGTGGTGAACGAGGTCTTCGAGGAGGACGGCTCGCTGCGCGACTCCATCTGGCTGCGGGAACTCGGCCCGTCCTACATCGCCGACGCCTTCCGCTGGGCGCACGCGGCGGACCCGAAGGCGAAGCTTTTCCTGAACGACTACAACGTGGAGGGCGTCAACGCGAAGTCGACGGCCTACTACGACCTGGCGAAGCGGCTGCGGGCGGAGGGCGTGCCGGTGCAGGGCTTCGGCATCCAGGGGCACCTGGCGATCCAGTACGGCTTCCCGGGGGACGTGCCGGAGAACCTCGCGCGATTCGCACGCCTGGGCATGCAGACCGCCTTCACGGAGGTGGACGTGCGGATGATCCTGCCGGCGGACGCGGAGAAGCTCGCCACGCAGGCGGCGTACTTCCGAGGGCTGCTGGATGCCTGCCTGGGATCGCGGAGCTGCAGGTCCTTCACCGTGTGGGGCTTCACGGACAAGTACTCGTGGGTGCCGGGGGTGTTCGCGGGCCAGGGGGCGGCGACGCTCACGGGGGAGGACTACGGGCGGAAGCCGGCGTACGCGGCTGTGCGGGAGGGGCTGATGGAGGGGCGCTGACCTGGGGCTGTCAGCCGTTGCCCTGGGGACCGGATTTGGGCCTGTCCTTCACGCATTGCCTGGTAGTCAGTTCCTCCGCATCGCCTCCGACCTGGCGGGCTCCGTGGGCCGCGACTCTCCTGAAATGGCGCTCCCTCCGCAGGTGGCGGGTCGCCCACCTGCCGGGCGTCCTCCGCCCGACTTCGGAGGCGCCGGAGAGCGGGTGGGCCGAGTTTCGCGCGTACGACCACGAGTTGGAGCGGGCGCTCGCGCCGGCCATCCGAGATCCGCCCGGCCGGAGCGCCTGCTCTGTTCTGATCGGCTCGAAGCCCTGATCAGTTCGAAGTCTCGGGGGTGACCGCTTGATCGCACCGGTGTTCCCGGTAAGTTCACGTGTGCACACGGATGTCTTTGGTACTGGCGTGACGGGGGTTGCGTGGTGGCGGGTTATCGGCCGACGGACTGGCATGTGCTGGACCTGGAGAGGGATCCGACACCGGGGGACCCGGTCCGGGTGAAGTCGTTGGCCAAGAGCCTGCACGACTTTGCCGATGACGTGCAGGATGCTCTGCGTCTGGTGAAGGGGATGGCGGAGGAGGATGCCGTCCTGAAGTGGGTGGGCAAGACCGCTGAGGTGTTCCAGGACGAGTTCTCCGGGGTTCCGAAGAATCTCAAGAAGCTGAAGAAGTCGTACGACCTGGCGGGGGACGCGCTGGCGGCGTACTGGCCGGAGTTGGAGCGCGCCCAGGCCCTCGCCGACAAGGCCCTCGCCAAGGGGCGGGAGGCGCAGGCGGACCTCTCCTCCGCCAAGTCGCGTCTCTCGACGGCCGATTCGTGGGTCAGTCGGGCCAACAAAGAGGCGGACAAGTACAAGGACGATCCGACCGGTGGCAAGGACGTCGAGAAGCCGGACGAGTCCAAGGTCCGTGCCGCGACGCGGGACGCGCAGAGCGCCAAGGACGCGCACACGTCGGCCCAGTCGGATGTGACCTCCGCGCAGAGTGCGCTGGACGCGGCGAAGAAGATGGCCGCGGACGCCCGGAAGATGCGTGAGGACGCGGCCGGGGAGGCCAAGCGCAAGCTCGACGAGGCGTCCGACGCGGGCATTCAGAACCGTAAGTGGTATGACGAGGTCGGCGACTGGTTCGTCGACAACTGGGACACCATCGTCGCCGTCTGCAAGGTCGTCGTGGCCGTGCTCGGCATCATCGCGCTGATCATCGGAGGGCCGATCCTCGGCGCGATCGTGCTGATCGCCGCGCTCATCGTCCTCGCGGACACCCTCAACAAATACATGAAGGGGCAAGCCTCTCTATGGGAGGTGGCGTTCGCGGCCCTGGACTGCATACCCGGCATGAAGGGCCTCACCACCCTCGGCGGACTCGCCAAGGGCGCCAAGGTCCTCGGCAAGGGCGGGCTCAAGGGCATGGCCGAGGGCGTGCGCGGCATGAGCGGCGTCTTCAAGGGCGGAGCCCGCATGCCGGGTGGCCAGATCCCTTACCGGGCGCTGTCCCCGAAGGCCAGGCAGCTCACCCGGGCGCTGGAGAACGGGCACATACCGATCCGGCCCGGAGAGGTGAACGTTTCCCATCTCTCCGAACTCCAGAGCTTCCACGGGGTCGAGCACGCCATCATCCAGAATCCGGCGGGAGATCTGCGTCTCTTCCGAGGGACGGAGCGGACGAGTTCCATTCCACGGGACCTCAGGGGGCAGGATTACGATTTCATCGCCCACACGCACCCGGAAGACCGAATTCCTGGCCCGCCCAACCGAATAGAAGAGGCGCGGGGAATTCCCAACAGTATGTCGCGGGACCTGGAGTACAAGGCGTCGGATCATATGGAAGTGGTCGTCAGCAGGGACGGGAATCTGAGGTTCTTCGACGGTGCCGGAATCCGTGACCTGCCGCAGGGAACGTATCCTCAGGGTGGTCCGGTGAACCCATTGGGGTTCGTTGTTCCCGTGCGAATGAGATGACCGATGTGCATACCATGGCATGAACCGCGCCGCGGAAAGGGAAAGCCGTAATGAGCAATGAACACGCTTCGTGTGTCTTCTGCGGGGAATTCGTCCTGCACATCCCCGGGTGGGCCAGCAGTGTTCCTTCGTACCGCCTCATGCGGGCGACCTGGCAGGAGAACCACGCGTTCGTGGTCGGGTCGCTCCACTTCTCCTGCCTGCGTGCGTCGCCCGCCCGGTCGGAGTTCGCCGCCGAGTTCGCGCAGATCGCGACGGGGCACGGAAGGGAGATCACGTATCAGGCGGCCGGCGAGACCCAGACCCTGATCCAGCCCGGTCTCGGCTACGTCGAGCAGATCTTCCGGGGCGACGAATGCGCCATCCATCGCAGTGACACCCGGGACAGCTGGCTCGTGCAGGAGTATGCCGGGCCCTGGTACGTGCTGGACCGGCCCCAGTTGGAGGACATCGCGCAGGGGAAGCAGCCTCGTCTCGACCCCGGTGTGGAGCGGATCGTGCTCCCGCGTGAGCCGATGGCGAACCTTGCCGATGCCACGCTCTCCGAACTCCTGGACAGCCTCGGCGTCACGGACCGGTATCCGGGCCTCGCAGCGGGGGAGCCGGAGTACGAGTTCTGGAAGTACTTCGCCCCGAAGCGCGTACTGGAGTACGCGGTGATCGCGACCCCGCCCCTGCCGGTGGAGGCGGCCGCGTTCCTGCGTGCCTACGCCCCGGGCTGTCAGCCGATCGACTTCGACGCGCTCGAACGCGACGAGCCCCGGGGCTGAGAAGCCGGACGACGAGGGCTGGCGGCAGGGCCCGCCGACCGCGAGTGACCGCGATCGTGTCGCGAGTGCAGGGCGGATGCGAGACCTGGCGGCGGGAGATCGCCTACGCGGTCAGCGAGCCTGGAAGGCCCTGCGTCGGCATCGCTGACGGGGCGGGTCTGCCCGGAGAGTTTGATCTACGTCCCCCCGGGGGTATCCTCTCCGGCTCGATTCGCCAGCCCCGTGCCCCGTATGGCAGACTGTCGGGGTTGCTCGGTTGAGTGCCGATGCTGCGCGCCTCCCGTCGGGAGGACCGGAAGCGAGTCCCACAGTACTCGTCGCTCCAACTGTCGTAAGGCAGCGCTGGGGCGGACGTACGGGAATCTTCCGGGAAGTGTCAGCGGGGTGCCGGCCAGGCGCCCGGTGGGTGTTTCGCCCCCGGTCCTGCGGTCGTCTTTGGATGGGCCGCGTCCCTGGTAGGGAAATCCACTCGTGGATATCTCTGTCGGCGAGGGCGCGACACACCCGACCGCGTGGGTCGGAGGCAGGGGACGTGAACCCCCGGGTTGCAGAGCGTTAGACGAGACAAAGGACTACTGAGTAGCCATGGCGGGACAGAAGATCCGCATCCGGCTCAAGGCCTACGACCACGAGGTCATCGACAGCTCGGCGAAGAAGATCGTCGAGACGGTGACGCGCACTGGTGCGTCGGTCGCGGGCCCGGTGCCGCTGCCCACTGAGAAGAACGTGTACTGCGTCATCAAGTCGCCGCACAAGTACAAGGACTCGCGCGAGCACTTCGAGATGCGCACGCACAAGCGCCTGATCGACATTCTCGACCCGACCCCCAAGACCGTTGACTCCCTGATGCGACTCGACCTCCCGGCCGGTGTCGACATCGAGATCAAGCTCTAAGGGCCGGTGATCTGAGAATGAGCAAGCAGATCAAGGGCATCCTGGGCGAGAAGCTCGGCATGACGCAGGTGTGGGACGAGAACAACCGTGTTGTTCCGGTCACCGTCGTCAAGGCCGGCCCGAACGTCGTCACCCAGGTGCGTACGAATGACTCGGACGGCTACGAGTCGGTCCAGATCGCTTTCGGCGAGATCGACCCGCGCAAGGTGAACAAGCCCCTCAAGGGTCACTTCGCCAAGGCCGACGTCACCCCCCGCCGCCACCTCGTCGAGATCCGTACCGCTGACGCCAGCGAGTACACCCTCGGCCAGGAGATCACCGCCGAGACCTTCGAGGCCGGCGTCAAGGTGGACGTGACCGGCAACAGCAAGGGCAAGGGCTTCGCCGGTGTCATGAAGCGTCACAACTTCAAGGGCCTCGGCGCCGGCCACGGTGTCCAGCGCAAGCACCGCTCCCCCGGCTCGATCGGTGGCTGTGCCACCCCCGGCCGTGTGTTCAAGGGCGTCCGCATGGCGGGCCGCATGGGCAACGAGCGGGTCACCACCCAGAACCTGACCGTCCACGCCGTTGACGCGGAGAAGGGTCTGCTGCTCATCAAGGGCGCGATTCCTGGTCCGAACGGCGGCCTCGTCCTGGTCCGCACCGCGGCCAAGGGGGCCTGAGGTAACGATGAGCACTGTTGACATCATTTCGCCGGCAGGCGACAAGACCGGGACGGTCGAGCTCCCCGCGGAGATCTTCGACGTCGAGAAGATCAGCATTCCGCTGCTTCACCAGGTCGTCGTCGCCCAGCTGGCCGCTGCCCGCCAGGGCACGCACAAGACCAAGACGCGCGCCGAGGTTCGTGGTGGCGGTAGGAAGCCCTACCGTCAGAAGGGCACCGGCCGCGCCCGTCAGGGTTCGACCCGCGCACCCCAGTTCGCCGGTGGTGGCGTCGTGCACGGTCCCGTGCCGCGTGACTACTCGCAGCGGACCCCGAAGAAGATGAAGGCCGCGGCCCTGCGCCACGCCCTCACCGACCGGGCCCGCAACGCTCGCATCCACGTCGTCTCCGGCGTGATCGAGGGCGACAACCCCTCCACCAAGGCCGCCAAGAGCCTGCTCGGCAAGATCAGTGAGCGCAAGAACGTGCTCCTGGTCATCGAGCGCTCCGACGAGGCCGCGCTGCTTTCCGCGCGCAACCTGCCCCAGGTCCACATCCTGGAGCCGGGCCAGCTGAACACGTACGACGTTCTCGTCTCGGACGACGTGGTCTTCACCCAGGCCGCTTTCGAGTCCTTCGTGTCTGGCCCCCAGGCCGCTGACACCGAAGGGAGCGAAGCCTGATGGCTACGCGTCACCCGAGCATTGCCCCCAAGGCGGCCAAGGCCGCCAAGGCCGCGCGCATCGCCAAGGCGAAGCGCCACGAGGCCGAGGGCAAGAACACCGTCGAGACGCCGCTGAGCAAGAGCTTCACGGACCCCCGTGACGTCCTCATCAAGCCGGTCGTCTCCGAGAAGAGCTACGCGCTGCTCGACGAGGGCAAGTACACCTTCGTCGTCGCGCCGGGCGCCAACAAGACCCAGATCAAGCAGGCCGTCCAGGCGGTCTTCTCGGTCAAGGTCACCGGGGTCAACACGATCAACCGCCAGGGAAAGCGCAAGCGGACCAAGAGCGGTTTCGGCAAGCGTGCTGACACCAAGCGCGCCATCGTGACCCTCGCTGAGGGCGACCGTATCGACATCTTCGGCCAGGCCTCCTAACGGAGCGCCCTGGTCCGAATATCGGACGAGGACTGAGAAATGGGAATCCGCAAGTACAAGCCGACTACGCCGGGCCGTCGTGGCTCCAGCGTCGCCGACTTCGTCGAGGTCACGCGGTCCACGCCGGAGAAGTCGCTGGTTCGCCCGCTGCACAGCAAGGGCGGCCGTAACAATTCCGGTCGTGTGACCGTTCGCCACCAGGGTGGTGGACACAAGCGCGCCTACCGTGTCATCGACTTCCGTCGTCATGACAAGGACGGCGTGCCGGCGAAGGTCGCGCACATCGAGTACGACCCCAACCGCACCGCGCGCATCGCGCTGCTGCACTACGTGGACGGCGAGAAGCGCTACATCCTCGCCCCCCGCAACCTGTCGCAGGGCGACCGCGTCGAGAACGGTCCCGGGGCCGACATCAAGCCGGGCAACAACCTGGCGCTCCGCAACATCCCGGTCGGTACCACGATCCACGCGATCGAGCTCCGTCCCGGTGGCGGCGCCAAGTTCGCCCGCTCCGCCGGTGCCTCCGTACAGCTGCTCGCGAAGGAGGGCCAGATGGCCCACCTCCGTATGCCGTCCGGTGAGATCCGCCTGGTCGACGTGCGCTGCCGCGCCACCGTCGGTGAGGTCGGCAACGCCGAGCAGAGCAACATCAACTGGGGCAAGGCCGGCCGCAAGCGCTGGCTGGGCGTCCGCCCGACCGTCCGCGGTGTGGCGATGAACCCGGTTGACCACCCGCACGGTGGTGGTGAAGGCAAGACCTCCGGTGGACGTCACCCGGTCTCGCCGTGGGGTCAGAAGGAGGGTCGTACTCGTTCGCCGAAGAAGGCTTCGAACAAGTACATCGTCCGCCGCCGCAAGACGAACAAGAAGCGCTAGGAGCGGGTTTAGATGCCGCGCAGTCTCAAGAAGGGGCCCTTCGTCGACGACCACCTCATCAAGAAGGTGGACGTACAGAACGAAGCCGGTTCCAAGAACGTCATCAAGACCTGGTCCCGTCGCTCGATGATCATCCCGGCCATGCTCGGCCACACGATCGCGGTGCACAACGGCAAGACCCACATTCCGGTGTTTGTCACCGAGTCGATGGTCGGCCACAAGCTCGGCGAGTTCTCGCCGACGCGCACCTTCCGGGGTCACGTCAAGGACGACCGGAAGTCGAAGCGCCGCTAACGCGGGGTGGAATGACCATGACAGACACTGGAAGGACAACCATGGAAGCCAGGGCCCAGGCGCGGTACATCCGCGTTACGCCCATGAAGGCCCGCCGAGTGGTGGACCTTATCCGTGGCATGGATGCCACGGAGGCTCAGGCGGTCCTGCGTTTCGCCCCGCAGGCCGCGAGCGTGCCGGTGGGCAAGGTGCTTGACAGCGCCATTGCCAACGCCGCACACAACTACGACCACACCGACGCCGACAGCCTCGTCATCTCCGAGGCGTACGTCGACGAGGGTCCGACCCTGAAGCGGTTCCGTCCGCGCGCCCAGGGCCGCGCCTACCGGATCCGCAAGCGGACCAGCCACATCACCGTGGTCGTCAGCAGCAAGGAAGGAACCCGGTAATGGGCCAGAAGGTTAACCCGCATGGGTTCCGGCTCGGCATCACCACGGACTTCAAGTCCCGGTGGTACGCCGACAAGCTGTACAAGGACTACGTCAAGGAAGACGTCGCCATCCGTCGGATGATGACGTCCGGCATGGAGCGCGCCGGCATCTCGAAGGTTGAGATCGAGCGCACCCGTGACCGCGTGCGGGTGGACATCCACACCGCGCGTCCCGGCATCGTCATCGGCCGCCGTGGCGCCGAGGCCGACCGCATCCGCGGTGACCTCGAGAAGCTCACGGGCAAGCAGGTCCAGCTGAACATCCTCGAGGTCAAGAGCCCCGAGACCGACGCTCAGCTGGTTGCCCAGGCCGTTGCCGAGCAGCTGTCCTCCCGCGTCTCCTTCCGTCGTGCCATGCGCAAGAGCATGCAGGGCACGATGAAGGCCGGCGCCAAGGGCATCAAGATCCAGTGCGGTGGCCGTCTCGGCGGCGCCGAGATGTCCCGCTCGGAGTTCTACCGCGAGGGCCGTGTGCCCCTGCACACGCTCCGCGCGAACGTGGACTACGGCTTCTTCGAGGCCAAGACGACCTTCGGCCGTATCGGCGTGAAGGTCTGGATCTACAAGGGCGACGTCAAGAACATCGCCGAGGTCCGCGCCGAGAACGCTGCGGCCCGCGCGGGTAACCGCCCGGCCCGTGGCGGTGCCGGTGGCGGCGCCGACCGCCCTGCCCGTGGTGGTCGTGGTGGCGAGCGTGGCGGCCGCGGCCGCAAGCCGCAGCAGCAGTCCGCGCCGGCTGCCGAGGCCCCCAAGGCCGAGGCTCCCGCCGCCGCTGCCGCTCCGGCTGAGAGCACCGGAACGGAGGCCTGACCGACATGCTGATCCCTCGTAGGGTCAAGCACCGCAAGCAGCACCACCCGAAGCGCCGTGGTCAGGCCAAGGGCGGTACGCAGGTTTCGTTCGGCGAGTACGGCATTCAGGCCCTCACGCCGGCATACGTGACGAACCGCCAGATCGAGGCGGCTCGTATCGCGATGACCCGTCACATCAAGCGTGGCGGCAAGGTCTGGATCAACATCTACCCGGACCGCCCGCTGACCAAGAAGCCCGCCGAGACCCGCATGGGTTCCGGTAAGGGTTCCCCCGAGTGGTGGGTCGCGAACGTGCACCCCGGCCGGGTCATGTTCGAGCTGTCCTACCCCAACGAGAAGATCGCCCGTGAGGCCCTTACTCGCGCAGCCCACAAGCTGCCGATGAAGTGCCGGATCGTCAAGCGCGAGGCAGGTGAAGCGTGATGTCGGCCGGTACCAAGGCGTCCGAGCTGCGCGAACTGGGTGACGAGGAGCTTCTCGCGAAGCTCCGCGAAGCCAAGGAAGAGCTGTTCAACCTCCGCTTCCAGGCGGCGACCGGTCAGCTCGAGAACCACGGGCGGCTCAAGGCCGTCCGCAAGGACATCGCGCGGATCTACACCCTGATGCGTGAGCGCGAGCTGGGCATCGAGACGGTGGAGAGCGCCTGATGAGCGAGAGCAACGTGACTGAAGAGACCAAGACGAGCCGCGGTTTCCGCAAGACCCGTGAGGGTCTGGTCGTCAGCGACAAGATGGACAAGACCGTCGTCGTCGCTGTCGAGGACCGCGTCAAGCACGCGCTGTACGGCAAGGTCATCCGCCGTACGAACAAGCTCAAGGCCCACGACGAGCAGAACGCCGCAGGCGTCGGCGACCGAGTCATCATCATGGAGACTCGGCCGCTGTCCGCGACGAAGCGCTGGCGCATCGTCGAGATCCTCGAGAAGGCCAAGTAATTACCTGAGGGCATTCCCTCAGGTTGGTTCCGCCAGGCTCGGGGCGGGGTCGCCGTAACAAGCGGCCCCGTCCCGGGAACCGGCAGACAATCAGGAGATAGACGTGATCCAGCAGGAGTCGCGACTGCGTGTCGCCGACAACACTGGTGCGAAGGAAATCCTTTGCATCCGTGTGCTCGGTGGCTCCGGTCGCCGCTACGCGGGCATCGGTGACGTCATCGTCGCCACCGTCAAGGACGCGATCCCCGGCGGCAACGTGAAGAAGGGTGACGTCATCAAGGCGGTCATCGTTCGCACCGTCAAGGAGCGCCGCCGTCCGGACGGCTCGTACATCCGCTTCGACGAGAACGCCGCCGTCATTCTGAAGAACGACGGCGACCCTCGCGGCACCCGTATCTTCGGCCCCGTCGGCCGTGAGCTGCGCGAGAAGAAGTTCATGAAGATCATCTCGCTCGCGCCGGAGGTGCTGTAAGCATGAAGATCAAGAAGGGCGACCTGGTCCAGGTCATCACCGGCAAGGACAAGGGCAAGCAGGGCAAGGTCATTGCCGCTTACCCGCGCGACGAGCGCGTCCTGGTCGAGGGTGTCAACCGGGTCAAGAAGCACACGAAGGCCGGTCCCACCGCTCGCGGTTCGCAGGCCGGCGGCATCGTCACGACCGAGGCGCCCGTCCACGTCTCCAACGTCCAGCTGGTCGTTGAGAAGGACGGCAACAAGGTCGTCACGCGCGTCGGTTTCCGCTTCGACGACGAGGGCAACAAGATCCGCGTTGCCAAGCGGACGGGTGAGGACATCTGATGGCTACCACCACCATTCCGCGTCTCAAGACGAAGTACCGCGAGGAGATCGCGGGCAAGCTGCAGGAAGAGTTCTCGTACGAGAACGTCATGCAGACCCCGGGTCTCGTCAAGATCGTGGTCAACATGGGTGTGGGCGACGCCGCCCGCGACTCCAAGTTGATCGATGGCGCCATCCGCGACCTCACCACGATCACCGGTCAGAAGCCGGCCGTCACCAAGGCCCGCAAGTCCATCGCGCAGTTCAAGCTGCGTGAGGGACAGCCGATCGGCTGCCACGTCACACTTCGTGGCGACCGCATGTGGGAGTTCCTGGACCGCACCCTGTCGCTGGCGCTTCCGCGCATCCGCGACTTCCGTGGTCTGTCTCCCAAGCAGTTCGACGGTCGTGGCAACTACACCTTCGGTCTCACCGAGCAGGTCATGTTCCACGAGATCGACCAGGACAAGATCGACCGCGTCCGGGGTATGGACATCACCGTGGTCACCACGGCGACCAACGACGCCGAAGGCCGTGCCCTTCTCCGTCACCTCGGCTTCCCCTTCAAGGAGGCGTAAGCGAGATGGCGAAGAAGGCTCTGATTGCCAAGGCTGCTCGTAAGCCCAAGTTCGGTGTGCGTGGCTACACCCGCTGCCAGCGCTGCGGCCGCCCGCACTCCGTGTACCGCAAGTTCGGCCTCTGCCGCGTGTGCCTTCGTGAGATGGCTCACCGTGGAGAGCTGCCGGGCGTGACCAAGAGCTCCTGGTAGTCCAGTACTTCTGGACTCCAGAGGCTCTCGGTAAGCAATGGGTTCGGTCGGATGCCCACCCCTCCATGGCTTAGGCTAGGAGGGTTGGGCGTCTGACCGCCCGTGGGCACAGCCCACTAGTTAACGCTTACTACGCCGTAGGTCCCCGCACCGCACCCGTCCCGCCACTGAGTGGGGAGAGGGATGGCGCATACAGGAAACCCCGGCGAGAGAGGCCGAAGGCCAATTCATGACCATGACTGATCCCATCGCAGACATGCTTACTCGTCTGCGTAACGCGAACTCGGCGTACCACGACGATGTCGCGATGCCACACAGCAAGATCAAGTCGCACATCGCGGAGATCCTCCAGCAGGAGGGCTTCATCACCGGCTGGAAGGTCGAGGATGCCGAGGTCGGCAAGAAGCTCGTCCTCGAGCTGAAGTTCGGCCCGAACCGCGAGCGCTCCATTGCGGGCATCAAGCGGATCTCGAAGCCGGGTCTGCGTGTGTACGCGAAGTCCACCTCCCTGCCCAAGGTGCTGGGTGGCCTCGGCGTGGCGATCATCTCCACGTCGCACGGCCTCCTCACCGGACAGCAGGCCGGCAAGAAG
This sequence comes from Streptomyces aurantiacus, assembly GCF_027107535.1. Classification (NCBI taxonomy): domain Bacteria; kingdom Bacillati; phylum Actinomycetota; class Actinomycetes; order Kitasatosporales; family Streptomycetaceae; genus Streptomyces; species Streptomyces sp. Qhu-G9. The sequence continues at coordinate 802,360 of NZ_CP114283.1, forward strand.
GGCGTAGGCGGAGAAGTTCTCGCCTACGTCTGGTAGCGGAAGGGAACGGAGGAAACAGCTATGTCGCGTATTGGCAAGCTCCCCATCACGGTTCCCGCCGGCGTGGACGTCACCATCGACGGCCGTACGGTCCAGGTGAAGGGCCCGAAGGGCTCTCTCTCCCACACCGTCGCGGCGCCGATCGAGGTCGCCAAGGGTGAGGACGGCATTCTCAATGTCACCCGCCCGAACGACGAGCGTCAGAACAAGGCCCTCCACGGCCTGTCCCGCACGCTGGTGGCGAACATGATCACCGGCGTGACCACGGGTTACGTGAAGAAGCTCGAAATCAGCGGTGTCGGTTACCGCGTCCTGGCGAAGGGTTCCAACCTGGAATTCTCGCTCGGCTACAGCCACTCGATCACGGTCGAGGCGCCCGAGGGCATCTCGTTCAAGGTCGAGAACCCGACGCACTTCTCGGTCGAGGGAATCGACAAGCAGAAGGTCGGCGAGGTTGCGGCCAACATCCGCAAGCTGCGCAAGCCCGACCCGTACAAGGCCAAGGGCGTCAAGTACGAGGGCGAAGTCGTCCGGCGCAAGGTCGGAAAGGCGGGTAAGTAAGCCATGGCATACGGTGTCAAGATTGCTAAGGGCGACGCTTACAAGCGTGCTGCCATCAAGCGGCGTCACATCCGGATCCGTAAGCACATCTCGGGTACGGCTGAGCGTCCTCGCCTGGTCGTGACGCGCTCGAACCGCCACATCGTGGCCCAGGTGATCGACGACGTTAAGGGTCACACCCTCGCGTCGGCGTCCACCCTGGACACGTCGATCCGCGGCGGCGAGAACGACAAGTCCGAGCAGGCCAAGTCGGTCGGCGCCCTGGTCGCCGAGCGCGCCAAGGCCGCCGGTGTCGAGGCTGTCGTATTCGACCGTGGTGGAAACCAGTACGCCGGGCGCATTGCCGCTCTGGCGGACGCCGCCCGCGAAGCCGGACTCAAGTTCTGAGTCCTGGTTCCGTAGCTAGCGGAAACAGAGAGAGGTAATTCCAATGGCTGGACCCCAGCGCCGCGGAAGCGGTGCCGGTGGCGGCGAGCGGCGGGACCGGAAGGGCCGTGACGGCGGCGCTGCTGCCGAGAAGACCGCGTACGTTGAGCGCGTTGTCGCGATCAACCGCGTCGCCAAGGTTGTGAAGGGTGGTCGTCGCTTCAGCTTCACTGCGCTCGTCGTAGTGGGCGATGGTGACGGCACCGTGGGTGTCGGTTACGGCAAGGCCAAGGAGGTGCCGGCCGCGATCGCCAAGGGTGTTGAAGAGGCCAAGAAGCACTTCTTCAAGGTCCCCCGTATCCAGGGCACCATCCCGCACCCGATCACGGGCGAGAAGGCCGCGGGCGTCGTCCTGCTCAAGCCTGCCTCCCCCGGTACCGGCGTTATCGCCGGTGGCCCGGTGCGTGCTGTCCTCGAGTGCGCCGGCGTTCACGACATCCTGTCGAAGTCGCTCGGCTCGTCCAACGCGATCAACATCGTGCACGCGACCGTGGCGGCCCTCAAGGGCCTGCAGCGTCCCGAGGAGATCGCGGCCCGCCGTGGTCTGCCCCTCGAGGACGTCGCCCCCGCGGCTCTGCTGCGTGCACGTGCGGGAGCGGGTGCGTAGTCATGGCTCAGCTCAAGATCACGCAGACGAAGTCGTACATCGGCAGCAAGCAGAACCACCGCGACACCCTTCGTTCGCTTGGCCTCAAGCGGATCAACGATGTGGTCGTCAAGGAGGACCGCCCCGAGTTCCGCGGAATGGTTCACACCGTCCGCCACCTCGTGACGGTTGAGGAGGTCGACTGATCATGGCGGAGAACAACCCGCTCAAGATCCACAACCTCCGTCCCGCCCCGGGCGCCAAGACCGCCAAGACCCGTGTTGGTCGTGGTGAGGCGTCGAAGGGTAAGACGGCCGGTCGTGGTACCAAGGGCACGAAGGCCCGTTACCAGGTTCCGGAGCGCTTCGAGGGTGGCCAGATGCCCCTCCACATGCGTCTCCCGAAGCTCAAGGGCTTCCGGAACCCGTTCAAGACCGAGTACCAGGTCGTGAACCTCGACAAGCTGGCGTCGCTGTACCCGGAGGGTGGCGAAGTCACCGTCGAGGGACTCGTCGCCAACGGTGCGGTTCGCAAGAACAGCCTCGTCAAGGTCCTCGGCCAGGGCGAGATCTCCGTGGCACTGCAGGTGACGGTCGACGCCGTCTCCGGCTCCGCCAAGGAGAAGATCACCGCCGCCGGCGGTACCGTCACCGAGCTCGTCTGAATTCAGCAGGCGCCTCGATGACTTGAGCGATCCCGACCGGGGATGCCCCACAAAAGGGGCATCCCCGGTTGGTCGTTCCTAGGGGAGCGGTGTCGCCGGTAAGGTGGCCTGCGCTGCTGATTTTCGCCCGGTGTGCCGCCAGGGAACTCCGGGCGGCTTCTGACTGTTAGTTAGCTGTCCGTTACTTATTCGTCGAACCTCAAGACCGTCACCTCTGGCGCACTTGCGCGGGGGTCGCAGGAGGCACCGTGCTCACCGCGTTCGCCCGGGCGTTCAAGACGCCCGACCTGCGCAAGAAGCTGCTCTTCACGCTCGGCATCATCGTGGTCTATCGGGTGGGCACGCACATCCCGATCCCTGGTGTCGACTACAAGAACGTCCAGACCTGTATCGACGACGCGAGCCAGAACACCGGCTTGTTCGGCCTGGTCAACATGTTCAGCGGTGGCGCCCTGCTGCAGATCACGATCTTCGCACTGGGCATCATGCCGTACATCACGGCGAGCATCATTCTGCAGCTGCTGACCGTGGTGATCCCGCGCCTCGAAGCCCTCAAGAAGGAGGGCCAGGCGGGTACCGCGAAGATCACGCAGTACACCCGGTACCTCACGGTGGCTCTGGCCATCCTGCAGGGCACGGGCCTGGTGGCCACCGCCCGCAGCGGTGCGCTGTTCGCCACCTGCCCGGTCCGCAACCAGATCGTGCCCGACCAGTCGATCTTCGTGACCATCACGATGGTGGTCACCATGACCGCCGGTACGGCCATGGTCATGTGGCTCGGTGAGCTCATCACCGACCGCGGCATCGGCAACGGCATGTCGATCCTGATGTTCATCTCGATCGCCGCCACCTTCCCGTCGGCGCTGTGGGCCATCAAGCAGCAGGGCAACCTGGCGGACGGCTGGATCGAGTTCGGCACCGTGGTCGCGGTCGGCCTGGTCATGATCGGCCTGGTCGTCTTCGTGGAGCAGGCTCAGCGCCGTATCCCGGTTCAGTACGCCAAGCGCATGATCGGCCGCCGGTCCTACGGCGGCACGTCGACGTACATCCCGCTGAAGGTGAACCAGGCGGGCATCATCCCTGTGATCTTTGCCTCGTCGCTGCTCTACATCCCGGCGCTCGTCGCGCAGTTCGCCGGTGGCACCTCCGGCTGGAAGACCTGGATCGAGCAGAATCTCGCGGACACGGCCGCGCCACCGCACATCGTCCTCTACTTCTTCCTGATCGTTTTCTTCGCGTTCTTCTACGTGGCGATCTCGTTCAACCCCGAGGAAGTCGCGGACAACATGAAGAAGTATGGTGGCTTCATCCCGGGCATCCGGGCTGGCCGACCGACCGCTGAGTACCTGTCGTACGTGCTCAACCGGATCACCTGGCCGGGTTCGCTGTACTTGGGTCTGATCGCTCTCGTGCCGACGATGGCGTTGGCGGGCTTCGGCGCCAACCAGAACTTCCCGTTCGGTGGTACCAGCATCCTCATCATCGTGGGTGTCGGTCTGGAGACGGTGAAGCAGATCGAGAGCCAGCTCCAGCAGCGCAATTACGAAGGGTTCCTCCGCTGATGCGAATCGTCCTCGTCGGGCCACCCGGTGCGGGCAAGGGAACGCAGGCCGCGTTCCTCGCCCAGAACCTGTCGATCCCGCACATCTCCACGGGCGACCTCTTCCGTGCGAACATCAGCCGCCAGACGGAACTGGGCAAACTGGCCAAGTCGTACATGGACGAGGGCAACCTCGTACCGGACGAGGTCACCATCGCGATGGCCAGGGACCGCATGGAGCAGTCGGACGCCGTGAACGGCTTCCTGCTCGACGGCTTCCCGCGGAACGTCTCGCAGGCCGAGGCGCTCGACCAGGCCCTCAAGGGCGATGGTGTGGAGCTGGACGGGGTGCTCGACCTGGAGGTCCCCGAGGACGAGGTGGTCAAGCGCATCGCCGGCCGCCGCATCTGCCGGAAGGACTCGGCCCACGTCTTCCACGTGACGTACAGCCCGCCGAAGAAGGAAGGCGTCTGTGACGTCTGCGGCGGCGAGCTGTACCAGCGTGACGACGACACCGAGGAGACCGTCCGCAAGCGCCTGGAGGTCTACCACACCCAGACCGAGCCGATCATCGACTACTACCGGGCCCAGGGCCTGGTAGTGACGATCACCGCGCTCGGCAAGGTGGACGAGGTCACCAAGCGTGCGATGGACGCCCTCAAGCGTCAGGCCGAGGGCAAGAACGACAGCGAGGGCGACGGCGACAAGTAGTCGTCCTGGCTGGTTCGGCCGCGGTGCCCTCGACGGGCGCCGCGGCCTTACTGTTGTGTAGGTATCCGAGTAGACGGAAGACGGAGAGCGCGGGCCCCCATGGTGCAGATCAAGACCCCCGAGCAGATCGCCAAGATGCGTGAGGCGGGCCTGGTCGTCGCCGCCGTCCACAAGGCGACGAGGGAAGCGGCGGTGCCCGGCGCCACGACACGCGATCTCGACCAGGTCGCCCGCAAGGTGCTCGACGAGCACGGGGCGAAGTCGAACTTCCTGGGCTACGGCGGCTTCCCCGCCACGATCTGCACCTCGGCGAACCAGGTCGTCGTCCACGGCATCCCGAGCGACGACGTCGTCCTCAAGGACGGGGACATCATCTCGATCGACGCGGGCGCGATCATCGACGGCTGGCACGGGGACGCCGCGTACACGGCGTTCGTGGGGTCCGGTCACGCTCCGGAACTGATTGAGCTCTCCCGGGTGACCGAGGAGTCGATGTGGGCCGGAATCGCGGCGATGAAGCTGGGGAACCGGCTCGTCGACGTCTCCCGGGCCATCGAGACGTACATCCGCCGCCAGCCGAAGCCCGGCGGCGGCAAGTACGGGATCATCGAGGACTACGGCGGCCACGGCATCGGGACCGAGATGCACATGGACCCGCATCTGCTGAACTACGTGGAGCGCCGGCGGGGCAAGGGCCCGAAGCTGGTGCCCGGGTTCTGCCTCGCCATCGAGCCCATGGTGTCGCTGGGTACGCCGAGGACCGAGGTCCTCTCCGACGACTGGACGGTCATCACGACCGACGGCACGTGGTCGTCGCACTGGGAGCACTCCGTCGCGCTGACGGATGAGGGCCCGCTGGTTCTCACCGCTCCCGACGGGGGCAAGGCGAAGCTCGCCGAGTACGGGATCACGGCCGCGCCTGATCCCCTGGGCTGAATCCGCCCTCGGAGTGGGTGTCGGGGTCCTGTTGTGCGTCGGCTGCGGGTTGTCCGTGGCTGGTCGCGCCCGCGCGGCGGAGCCGTATGTGTCACAGCCCCGCGCCCCTGACGGGGCGCCCGTGCCCAGCCGTTCGCGAGGGCGGCTCCGAGCTCGCTGCTTAGGGATCTTCCGTATGGGGCAGACTTTCTCGATTCGTCTTTCCGAGGGCCCTGGCGTAGACTGACTCGTCGGCTCTCGTGCATCCGCATGTCTGCATGCGGTAAGCGCGGAGTCGATCAAGGTAGTCGATTCGAAGGGCGAAGCGTGGCCAAGAAGCAAGGTGCCATCGAGATCGAGGGCACTGTCGTCGAGTCTCTTCCGAACGCCATGTTCAAGGTCGAGCTCCAGAACGGCCACCAGGTCCTGGCTCACATCAGCGGCAAGATGCGTATGCACTACATCCGTATCCTCCCTGACGACCGGGTCGTGGTGGAGCTGTCTCCGTACGACCTCACGCGTGGCCGGATCGTCTACCGGTACAAGTAGATCTTGCCTGTGCCCCGCTTCCGCGGGGTGGTGGCACTGACCCGGAGAACCTCACCCAATGAAGGTCAAGCCGAGCGTCAAGAAGATCTGCGACAAGTGCAGGGTGATCCGCCGTCACGGCCGGGTCATGGTCATCTGCGAAAACCCGCGCCACAAGCAGCGCCAGGGCTGACGCACGACCGCACCTTCTGCACCCGCAGAACTTCGCGCGACGCAAGCAGAACATGTTCATACGCAGAGCCCGGATCGCCTGTTCGCAGGGATCCGACACCCCCGGTCGGAGGCCGGGGACCCGGTTCGTACCGAGTCTTCCAGTGACGAAGATGACGGCGGGCGGGATCCGGTTCTGCGGAAGACCTCCGAACGACAACTGGAGCCATTGAATGGCACGCGTTTCCGGTGTTGACATCCCGCGCGAAAAGCGCGTGGAGGTTGCCCTCACCTATGTGTTCGGCATCGGCCGGACCCTCTCACAGAAGACGCTGGCCGATACCGGCGTCAACCCCGACACCCGCGTTCGTGACCTCTCCGAGGAGGAGCTGGTCAGGATCCGCGAGTACGTGGACAACAACTTCAAGACCGAGGGTGACCTCCGCCGTGAGGTTCAGGCCGACATCCGCCGCAAGGTCGAGATCGGCTGCTACCAGGGTCTGCGCCACCGTCGTGGCCTGCCCGTCCACGGCCAGCGCACCAGCACGAACGCTCGTACCCGCAAGGGCCCGCGTCGCGCCATCGCCGGCAAGAAGAAGCCGGGCAAGAAGTAGTCCTCAGCGGACAACGCTTCACCAGCGGTCTTCGCTGTAGGACCGACCACCTCCCCGTAGGAGTTATAGATGCCCCCCAAGGGTCGTCAGGGCGCTGCCAAGAAGGTGCGCCGCAAGGAAAAGAAGAACGTCGCTCACGGGCACGCGCACATCAAGAGCACGTTCAACAACACGATCGTCTCGATCACGGACCCCTCGGGCAACGTGATCTCCTGGGCCTCCGCCGGCCACGTCGGCTTCAAGGGCTCGCGCAAGTCCACCCCCTTCGCCGCGCAGATGGCCGCCGAGTCGGCCGCCCGCCGCGCGCAGGAGCACGGCATGCGCAAGGTTGACGTCTTCGTGAAGGGCCCGGGCTCCGGTCGCGAGACCGCGATCCGCTCCCTCCAGGCCACCGGCCTCGAGGTCGGCTCGATCCAGGACGTGACGCCCACGCCGCACAACGGCTGCCGTCCGCCCAAGCGCCGTCGCGTCTGACGCACGGTTGTCTTAGTTTTTCCTGGGTTCGGGCGGTACGGCTCCTCGGAGGCGTGCCGCCCGTACCCTTGCAGTAACAGCAGGGTGTCAAATAGCGGGCGCCCATGACTGAAGGATCGCAACATGCTGATTGCTCAGCGTCCCTCGTTGACCGAAGAGGTCGTCGACGAATTCCGCTCCCGGTTCGTGATCGAGCCGCTGGAGCCGGGCTTCGGCTACACCCTCGGCAACTCCCTCCGTCGCACCCTCCTCTCCTCGATCCCCGGAGCCGCTGTCACCAGCATCCGGATCGACGGGGTCCTGCACGAGTTCACCACCGTGCCGGGCGTCAAGGAGGACGTCACCGACCTGATCCTCAACATCAAGCAGCTGGTCGTCTCCTCGGAGCACGACGAGCCGGTCGTGATGTACCTGCGCAAGCAGGGCCCGGGTCTGGTCACCGCCGCCGACATCGCGCCCCCGGCCGGTGTCGAGGTCCACAACCCCGACCTCGTCCTCGCCACGCTCAACGGCAAGGGCAAGCTGGAGATGGAGCTGACGGTCGAGCGCGGTCGCGGTTACGTCTCCGCCGTGCAGAACAAGCAGGTCGGTCAGGAGATCGGGCGCATCCCGGTCGACTCGATCTACTCGCCGGTTCTCAAGGTCACGTACAAGGTCGAGGCGACTCGTGTCGAGCAGCGCACCGACTTCGACAAGCTGATCGTCGACGTCGAGACCAAGCAGGCCATGCGTCCCCGTGACGCCATGGCGTCGGCCGGTAAGACCCTGGTCGAGCTGTTCGGTCTGGCGCGTGAGCTCAACATCGACGCCGAGGGCATCGACATGGGTCCGTCCCCGACGGACGCCGCCCTCGCCGCCGATCTCGCCCTGCCGATCGAGGAGCTCGAGCTCACCGTTCGGTCGTACAACTGCCTCAAGCGCGAGGGCATCCACTCCGTGGGTGAGCTCGTGGCCCGTTCCGAGGCCGACCTGCTCGACATCCGCAACTTCGGTGCGAAGTCGATCGACGAGGTCAAGGCGAAGCTGGCCGGCATGGGCCTGGCCCTGAAGGACTCGCCTCCCGGGTTCGACCCGACCGCCGCCGCTGACGCCTTCGGCGCCGACGACGACGCGGACGCGGGCTTCGTCGAGACCGAGCAGTACTAAGAGCTGGGGACCGACTGCCGGTTCTTGGCTGCGGCCCGGTTCGTGGCCGGTCGCAGTTCCCCGCGCCCCTGACGGGGCGCGGGTCCTCCGGGGCCTTGAAAGAGGTCTCGGATCTTCGACAGGCGATCGCCTGCTCGGACACTGACCTCGGTACCTGATACGGCCGGGGCAGACACCTAGGAGAAACATCATGCCGAAGCCCGCCAAGGGTGCCCGTATGGGTGGCAGCGCCGCGCACGAGAAGCTGCTTCTCGCGAACCTCGCGAAGTCGCTCTTCGAGCACGGCAAGATCACGACCACCGAGGCGAAGGCCCGCCGCCTGCGGCCGTACGCCGAGCGTCTGGTCACCAAGGCGAAGAAGGGCGACCTTCACAACCGCCGTCAGGTCCTGTCGATCATCACGGACAAGAGCATCGTGCACACGCTCTTCACCGAGATCGGCCCGCGCTACGAGAACCGCCCGGGTGGCTACACCCGTATCACCAAGATCGGTAACCGCCGTGGCGACAACGCGCCCATGGCTGTCATCGAGCTGGTGGAGGCCCTGACCGTGGCCCAGGAGGCCACCGGTGAGGCCGAGGCGGCGACCAAGCGTGCCGTCAAGGAAGACACCCTGAAGAAGGACGACGCCCCCAAGAAGGACGAGGCCGTCGAGGCCAAGTCCGACGAGGTCGTCGAGGACGCGGCTCCGGCCGACGCCAAGGACGAGTCCAAGGACGCCTGAGGCTCTGCCTGACAGTGAGCGGGTCCGCCCCCTACGGGGCGGGCCCGCTCTCGCGTTCCCGCAAGAGCGGGCCACTGAGAGGATCTGTGTGTGAGTGACGAAGTGGAGCCCGGGTTCGTACGGGTACGGCTGGACCTTTCCTACGACGGGAAGGAGTTCTCCGGGTGGGCCAAGCAGGCCGCGGGACGGCGGACCGTGCAGGGCGAGATCGAGGACGCCCTGCGGACCGTGACGCGGTCGGGGGACACCACGTACGAGCTGACCGTGGCCGGGCGGACCGACGCCGGGGTGCACGCCCGGGGCCAGGTCGCTCATGTCGACCTGCCCGAGGAGCTGTGGGGCGAGCACCGGGAGAAGCTGCTGAAGCGGCTGGCCGGGCGGTTGCCGAAGGACGTGCGGGTGTGGGCGCTCGCGGAGGCGCCGAGCGGCTTCAACGCGCGGTTCTCGGCGATCTGGCGGCGGTACGCCTACCGCGTCACCGACAACCAGGGCGGGGTCGACCCCCTGCTGCGCGGTCACGTGCTGTGGCACGACTGGCCGCTCGACGTCGACGCCATGAACGAGGCCGCGAAGAGGCTCCTCGGGGAGCACGACTTCGCCGCCTACTGCAAGAAGCGCGAGGGCGCCACGACCATCCGTACGCTCCAGGAGCTGCGGCTGGAGCGGGGGAGTGACGGGATCGTCACCGCCACCGTGCGGGCCGACGCCTTCTGCCACAACATGGTGCGGTCGCTGATCGGGGCGCTGCTGTTCGTGGGGGACGGGCACCGGGGGCCCAACTGGCCCGGAGAGGTGCTCGCCGCCGGGGTCCGGGACTCCGCCGTGCACGTCGTGCGACCGCACGGGCTGACCCTCGAAGAGGTCGGGTATCCGGCCGACGAGCTGCTCGCCGCCCGCAACAAGGAGGCCCGGAACCGGCGCTCGCTGCCCGGTGCCGGCTGCTGCTGACGGGCCCCCGACGGTGCCTAAGTGGGTACATATGCCCGCTGTGATGTGTGATGAAACCCCTGCGTAACACGTACGTTCGGACGTAACCTCTGAAACTCAGTTATGATTTCGCTGCTCGGCTGAGAGTTCGATTAGGGGTTGGCCGAGTTCGGGTGGGGGTAACGGGCCGGATCGGCCCCGGGGGTTGTGCATGAGTGCAGTGGGGACTGCTCGTGTTCCGCAGAACAGGAAACGCAAGAAAACGCCGCAGAGTCATGGGCTGCTGCCGACGCCGCCGGACGACGTGGAGAAGTACTCGTACAGCCGTCGGTATCTGTGGGTGCTGACGTTCGGTTCGCTGATCAGCTTCGCGTGTCTGGCGATGAGCCAGTTCCTGTTCACGGCGTCGAGCCCGTGGTTCTGGCTGACGCTGCCGTTGCTGGCGTTCATCATCGCGGACTACCTGATCTCGTTGTACCTCGACGGGCTCAGCAAGGACTTCGACATCAAGGGCCACAAGCGCCTCGTGCGCAAGTGGCAGCCCGCGGTGTACCCGAGCGTGGACATCTTCCTGCCGGTGTGCGGTGAGCCCCTGGAGGTCCTGCACAACACCTGGGTCCATGTGAACCGGCTCGCCAGCAGCTACCAGGGCGTCGTCAACACGTACGTCCTGGACGACGCGGCCGAGGACGAGGTCGGGGCCATGGCCACCGACTTCGGGTTCCAGTACGTGGTGCGGCCCAACCGCGGCTGGTTCAAGAAGGCCGGCAACCTCAATCACGCCTTCGAGAAGACCGACGGCGACCACATCCTCATCCTCGACGCCGACTTCGCGCCGCGTGCCGACCTGCTGGACGAACTGCTGCCGCACATGGACGACGACGAGAAGGTCGCCATCGTGCAGTCGCCGCAGTTCTTCCGCATCGTCGACCGGCAGAACTGGATCGAGCGCGGCGCGGGCGCCGTGCAGGAGCAGTTCTACCGGTCCGTGCAGACCTCCCGTGAGGACAAGGACGGGTCGATCTGCGTCGGCTCGTGTGCGATCTACCGGCGCGCGGCCCTGGAGCAGACCAACGGCATCACGCTGATCGAGCACTCCGAGGACATGTACACCGGCTTCGACCTGCGGGCCCTCGGCTGGAAGCTGCGCTACGTGCCCGTCGCGCTGTCCGCCGGAGTGTGCCCGGACACGGCCGGTGCCTTCCACAACCAGCAGTACCGCTGGTGCATGGGCTCGCTGGAGCTCCTCACCAGCAAGCGTTTCTGGGAGATGGACCTCAAGTTCAAGACCCGGCTCTGCTACGTGTCGGGGTTCCTGTACTACCTCCAGACCGCGCTCGCCACGTTCATCGCGCCGGTCATCCCGCTCGCCCTGATGATCCTGCGCCCCGACCTGCTGCGTGCCGAGGCCGCCATGTGGGTGCTGCCGAGCATCGCGTACGTGACGCTGGTGCTGCCGCTGTGGCACCGGGCGCCGTACCGGCTGGAGGCCTGGGCCGTGCGGATCATGTACGGCTGGTCGCACGTCTTCGCCGTCTGGGACGTGCTGCGGGGCCGTCCGATGGGCTGGAAGCCCACGGGCTCGGCGGGCGCCAAGAAGAACGGCATGCGCCGCTACTGGAACTGCATGATCTTCTGGACCGGCGGCACGGCCGTGGTCTGGATCGTCGTCGCCGCCTGGCGCATGCTCACCCTCTATCCGCCGGACTTCGCGCTGATGCTGTCCGCCGGCCTCTTCTACGCGATGGTCGTCGGCCGCGTTCTCGTGCAGCCGCGTGCCCAGGAAGTGCAGGAAGCGACCGCATGAGTTTCTCCGTACGCCGAGTGCGGGCATCACGGCCCGTGCGGGCGCTCGTCGCCACGCTCCTCGCCGGTGCGCTGCTGGCCGGGTGCAGCACGTTCTCCGAGGAGGGCCGCGACCAGTACGAGCGCGGCCAGGGCGAGCAGCCGGGTCCCGAGGGCACCGGTGAGGCCAGTGAGTCCGCGAAGCCGGAGCCGCCGTACGACGTGCGGCCGCTGCTGGAGCCGAAGAAGAAGTACCTCGGGGTGGCCGCCGACGGCGCTCCCGCCAAGATGAAGGCCGTCCAGGACTTCGCGAAGCGGGCCGGCAAGAAGCCCAACCTGATGGAGTTCTACTCCGCGTGGGGCGACCAGTACGAGCAGGAGCTCGTGACGAACTCGTGGGACTACGGCGCTGTCGCGTTCATCGCCTGGGAGCCCTTCGAGACGAGCATGAAGGACATCGCCTCCGGCAAGGAGGACGCGTACATCCGTGAGTACGCGAAGTCCGTCAAGGAGCTGAACCTGCCGGTCGCGATCAGCTTCGCGCACGAGATGAACGGCTTCTGGTACCCGTGGGGCACCAAGAAGACGAGCGCGGCCGACTTCACCGCCGCGTACAAGCACATCCACGACCTCTTCGACGACGAGGGCGCCACCCAGGTCATCTGGGTGTGGAGCCCGAACGTCACCCACCCGATGCCGAAGGTGAAGCTCAAGCCGTACTGGCCGGGCGACGACTACGTCGACTGGGTCGGTGTCATCGGCTACTACGCGGCCACCGGGCCCAACACCTACCAGTCGCTGTACGGGCCGACGATGACCCAGATCCGCGGCTTCACGAAGAAACCGTTCATCATCGCGGAGACGGCCGCGCAGGCCGGTGAGCGCAAGCCCGCCGACATCAAGTCCCTCTTCGCGGGGACGGCCGAGCGCGACGACGTCATCGGGTTCGTCTGGTTCAACTTCGACAAGGAGACGGACTGGCGCATCAACAGCGGCCCGCTCTCCGAGAAGACCTTCAAGCAGGAGGCCGCGAACCCGCGCTTCGGATTCGATGTGACGAAGCCATGACCGACCGACGCACGCCCACGTGGGCGGACGACTCCGAGCTGTACGACGAATACGGATACGGGCAGCAACAGGGTCAGCAGCAGCACCAGCATCAGCAGCACCAGAACCCCCAGAACCACCAGCAGTACGACAACGGTGGCAACGGGTACCCGCAGCAGAACGGGCAGCACCAGCAGTACGGCCAGGGACAGCAGCAGTACGGCCACGGCGTGGACCAGCAGCGGTACCAGCAGCAGGAGAGCCTGCGGCAGTACGCACAGCAGGCCCAGGCCCAGTCCCCGTCCCGGGCGCAGTCGGCCTACCCTCCGCAGCAGGAGCAGGCCTACCAGCCCGGCTACTTCACCGAGACCGGCAGCTGGCGTTTCGACGTCCACGGCCGGACGACCTCGTATCCCGACCAGCAGACCTACGACACGTACGCGCCCTTCGACCCGTATGCCTCGCACACCGCGGTCGAGCCCGAGCCGGTCGCCGCGCCCGTTGCGCCGGAGCCGGAGAAGCCGGGTTACACGCTGCCGCCTGTGCAGGAGTCGGCGTGGGCGGTGGACGGCGGGCGCAGCAAGCTGCTGGGACGCTGGGTGCTGCTCTGTGTGCTGTTCATCCAGACGGGGCTCTCGCTGCGGCTGCGCGGCACCGCGTTCCAGGACGAGGCGCTCTACATCGCGGCCGGCCACTACGAGGTCGGCAACATCCTGCACGGCACGCCCGTGCCGGGTGACTTCGAGGGCTACTTCTCGGGTTACCCGAAGCTGTACCCGGTGCTCGCGGCCATGGCCGACAGCGTGGGCGGGCTCGCCGGAGTGCGCATCGTCAGCCTCTTCTTCATGCTCGGCGCGACCGCGCTGCTGTACGCGACGACCCGCCGGATGTTCAACGTCCGGGCGGCGCTCGGCGCGGCGGCCCTCTTCTCCGTCATCCAGTCGACGGTGTTCCTCGGCAACTTCGCCACCTTCGACGCCGCGGCGATCTTCCTGCTGGCCCTGGCCTTCTGGATCATCGTACGGACCGGCCGGTCGCACATCCTGGCGGTCGTGCTCGCGGCGCCCCCGGCGTTCCTGGCCTTCGGTACGAAGTACGCGGCGGGCCTGTACCTGCCGACCCTGGTGGTCCTCGCGGTGCTGACCGCCTACCGCCACCGCGGGATGCTGGCGCTGGTCCGCGGTGCGGTGCTCGGCGGGGCGATGGCCCTCATGCTGGGCGTCGCCTACGTCTTCGCCGGGTCGCTCGGCGGTATCAGCCAGACCACCACCGACCGTGCCAAGGGCGCCGACACGGCGATGACGATCCTGCAGCACAGCTCCGAGTGGGGCGGGCTGATGTTCCTCGCGGCGCTCGGGGGCTCCATCGCCTATGTGCTCCGCCCGAACATGGGCGAGATGCCGTGGGTCGACCAGAAGGGGCCCGGGAGGTTCCGGCGGATCTCGCTCGGAGTGGTACTGACCGGGACGGCGCTGCTGGCCCCGGCCTACCAGATCCACCTCCAGACGGAGATCTCGCTGTTCAAGCACGTGGGCTTCGGCCTGCTCTTCGCCGGACCGATGGCGGGTCTCGGCATGTCGCGGCTCGTCGGACCGCACTTCCGGCACCCGCAGCTCGGGATCATCCTGTACGTGCTGACGCTGGTGTTCGGCATGGTGCAGTCGCAGCAGGCGTACAGCTTCCCGGACTCCAAGGAGATGACGGCGATCCTGCGCACCATGGTCGACCGCAAGGGCAGCTATCTCGCCGAGGAGCACGAGGTTCCCGCGTACTACCTGCGGGACAAGACCGACTACGACCAGTGGCAGAGCACATTCGGCATGGACTACAAGGACAAGAAGGGCAAGCAGTACTCCGGCCCCGACGCCTACCGTGCCGCGGTCAAGGACGCGAAGTTCGACATCATCGTGCTGCGCGGGACGGTCACGCCCGAGGTCGACCAGGCCGTGACCGACGCGCTGCGCGGGAATTCCCACTACCGCCTGGCAGCCGTGTCGCGCTTCACCACGAGTAAGGGCGACGGCGCGTTCCGGATTTGGGTGAAGCGATGAGTGTCAATGCCTCTCCGCCGTACGGCGGCGGATATCCCGACGCCCAGGGGGGCCAGGACCCGTACGCGGGTCAGGGCGCCTACCCCGGGCAGGACACGTACACCGGCCAGGGCGGTTACGGCGGCAACGGTCAGGTCCCCTATGCCGAGCCCGGACACGGCACGTACGCCGATCCGGGGCAGGGCGCGTACGGCGGCCCCGGCGGGTACGCGGCTCCCGGGCAGTACGCCGACCCGGGTGCCCATGCCGCCCCCGGGCAGCAGGAAGCGCACGTGGCCGAGCCCGTCACGCCGGATCCGGTCGACCCGGAGCCGCCCGCGGACGAGCCCGGCGACGAGGAGCCCGAAGGCCCGAAGGGCGGACGGTTCGCCACTGCAGTGACCTTTCTCCTGCCCACGGCGGTCGCCTTCGCACTGATCCTGCGCGGCATCGGCGACCGCCAGCTGTGGCGGGACGAGCACGCCACCTGGTGGGCGGCCTCGCTGTCCCTGCACGACCTGAGCCTGCTGATCCGCTCGATCGACGTCGTGTTCACGCCGTACTACGTGTTCATGCACGCCTGGGTCGCCGTCGCCGGGGACTCCCCGACCGCGCTGCGCATCCCCGGCGCGGTGGCCATGGCGGCGTCCGCCGGCCTGCTCGCCCTGCTCGGGCGACGGCTGTTCACCACCCAGGCGGGGATCCTCGCGGGACTCGCCTTCGCCGTCGTGCCGATCACGACCCGGTACGGCCAGGAGATCCGGCCGTACGCCTTCGCCGTGGCGGCGGTCCTGCTGTCGACGCTGCTGCTCGCGAGGGCGCTGGACAAGCCGTCGTTCAAGGTGTGGGTCGCCTACACGCTGTCGGTGCCGCTGATCGGCTGGAGTCACCTGGCCTCGATGGCGGTGCTCGGCGCGCATCTGGTGATGATCGTGATGGCGCGGCGCGCGGGCGACAAGATCGTGGGCTGGGCCTACGCCGCGGCCTTCACCCTGGGCATGTGCTTCGTCGTCCCGATGGCCGTCTCGGGCTCGGGGCAGAGCGGGCAGATCGCCTGGAACAACCCCGGCGTCGACGACCTGATGGACTTCCCCAAGAACCTCTTCGGTACCTGGGCGGTGGCCGTGCCGGTCATGGTGCTCGGCGCGATCGGGCTGTTCTTCGCGGGCCGGCTGGCCCTGCCGCTGGCCGTGTGGATCGTGCTGCCGCCGGTGGCGACCTACGTCACGGCCGCGCAGCTGCACCTCTTCCTGCCGCGCTACCTGCTGTTCACGGCGCCCGCCTGGGTGCTGCTCGCGGCCGTCGCCGTGATCCGCATTGCAGGGCCCGTGACCGGGGCGAAGGCCGGGCGGGGGGCGGTCGCGAGGCGGGGCTTCGGCTGGGTGCTGGTGGCCGTCATGGTCGCCGGGGTCGCCTTCCAGTCGCTGCCGGGCATCCGGGAGACCCGCCAGAACGCGCTGGGCGAGCCGGACTTCCGGGGTGCCGCGCAGATCATCGAGGCCGGGCAGAAGAAGGGCGACGGCATCGTCTTCAGCGGTGTGATGACCGAGCGCCGGGCCATGGCCTACGAGCTGCGCGACGATGCGGGCCGCCCGAAGGACTGGCTGATGTACCGCACACCGCAGGAGCGGGGCTCGTTCGACGCGGCCGAGTGCCCGCACCCCGCCAAGTGCCTGGCCAAGGCCGACCGGCTGTGGCTCGTGTCGACGACGCTCGACGGGAAGCCGTTCAGCGGGATGCCGAAGACCTCGGCCACCGTGATCCAGAAGAGCTTCAAGGTCGTGAAGACCAAGAAGCTGAAATACCTCCAGCTCGTGCTCCTCGAAAGGACACGCGCCGCGACGGACGACACCTCTGTGGAGAAGGACGACGCCGCCAAGCGCAAGGTGCATACCTGAGTTGGGATCCGGGCGCGGGAGACCCCGTGCCCGGTTGGGGGGCAATCGAATGGGGAGGGAAAAGAGATGACGTACGACGTGGGGGCGGACGTGGCTGTCACCGTGGTGATGCCTACGTACAACGAAGCCGCCAATCTGCCGAGAATGGCCGAGGCTGTGCTTCAACTGCCGCTGAACGGGCTCCACTTGAAGGTAGTGGATGACTCCAGTCCGGATGGTACAGGACAGATCGCCGAGGATCTGGCGGAGAAGTTCAACTGGGACGGGCGGCGCCGGATGAGCGTGCTGCACCGCACCGAGAAGGACGGCCTCGGGCGCGCGTACGTCGCGGGCATGAGCGCCGCGGTGGACGAGGGCGCGCAGTACGTCGTGCAGATGGACGCCGATGGCAGCCACCCCGTGGAAGCGGTCCCACGGATGCTCGGCACGGCCGTGGCGTCGGGTGTCGGCCTGGTCATAGGCAGCCGGTACGTCGAGGGCGGCCAGCTCGACGACGACTGGGGCGCGCACCGCGTGCTGCTGTCCCGTTTCGCGAACCGCTACGCGCGTACCGTGCTCGGCACGAAGATCCGCGACATCACCGCGGGCTTCAACCTGTGGTCCGCGCAGACCCTGCGCGATGTCGACCTGCACTCCCTGGACAGCGCCGGTTACAGCTTCCAGGTCGAGCTCAAGTACAAGGCCGTACGAGCCGGTCACTCCGCGGTCGAGATCCCGATCCGCTTCGAGGAGCGGACCGAGGGCGTCTCGAAGATGACCCTGCGCACGCAGCTGGAGTCGGCCATGGTGCCGGTGAAGCTGCGGCTCAAGCACAAGTAGTGCCGCTGCCCGGGCACGGGTGACGAAAGAGCGGCGGCCCGGCTTCAGGCGGGCCGCCGCTCTTTCGGCCGGCCGGGGTCTCCCTGGCCGCTGTACCGGACGGGCCGGCGCGGCTACTGGTTGGCGGCCTCCGAGGCCTGAGCCTCGCCGCGGCGGCGGATCTGGCGGAACGTGAACTCGGCCAGGTCGTCGCCCGTGGTGAAGACCGCGGCGTCCTTCTGGGTCACGTCCTTGCCGTTGGTGAAGCCGGCGACCGTGAAGTAGGCGTAGCGGCCGTACGAGTTGGTGGTCGAGCGGCAGATCGCGGAGCGGCAGAAGACGGCAACGCCCTCACCGGAGAGGGACTCGACGACGCTTTTGTCGTCGGCGTCGGTCTTCGCCCTGAGCGCCTTGGCCTCGGTGTCGAAGACGGCCACGCCGACCGTCACCGCGACGCCGTCCTTCTCGTACGTGACGCGCATGAGGCGCGTGCAGTCGTTCTTGGTGAGAACCGCGCCGAGCGTGCCCTGGGCGGCCGACGCGCAGGTCTTCGTGGACGCGATCGCGCCCTTCTTGTAGACGGTCTCGCCCATCGTCAGCTGGGTGCCCGGGAAGAAGGTGTCCGGCGCGAGCGGCGCTGTGTCCTTCTTCACGTCGGATATGAAGTCCTTCGGGTCCAGCGGCGGCGGCGCCGAGGTCTCCTCGAAGGACGGGCCGGGGCCGGTGGTGTCCGACGGGATGTCCGCGGAGGCGGGCAGCTCGGAGGCAGGCCTGTTCGAGGCCTGTTCGTTGCCGTCCGCCGAGACCACGGCCACGGCGACGGCCGTGCCCACGGCGATGGTGGCCAGGGCTCCGCCGCCGACCAGCAGCCATCTGCGGCGCCGGTTGCGCGTTTCGGACGCCTCTGCCAGCGCCGCCCAGTCCGGAGACTGATTGCTCCACTGCGGCTGCTGAGAACCCGATCCCCCGGAACCCCACTGGGGTCCCCCCTGCCCAAAGCTCATGGGGCGCATCTTAGACGGGACAGGGGGTGTGCTGGTCCGTGTCCCGCAGCACTCGAAGTCCTGACGTGTCAAGCGTGAATGAGGCCAAACGGGGCATCTCAGGGTGGTTGGTGCGGCCGACGCGCCGCGATGCGCGGGCCGGGACCGGGGGCGCGGCGCGCACGGGTGGCGCGCGGACGCCCTGCGTACGCGGGTGGAGGCGGTGCGGAAACATGGCGGAACCGGCGTGGTGGGGCGGGCGGCCGGGCCCCGCGTGCCCGTGCCGGGCCGCCCTGAAACCCGGTGGGCGCCGGGGGGGTGATCCCGCGTTTTGACCCGTACGGGCCACCGCGGGTATTCTTGCGGTTCGTTATGTGTATTGGCTTGCTCATTCTCACGTGAGGGGCCCTTACACCGGTCCACCGGGCCGATGACCAGCGGCAGGACTCGGTTGCGTCACCGAGGTCCGCCAGGGCTGTCGTACATCGTCCGTGGTGGTCCATGTCAGGACCCACTCACTGAAGAAGCGAAGGCTACGACCGTGCGTACGTTCAGCCCCAAGCCCGGCGACATCACTCGCCAGTGGTACGTCATCGACGCCCAGGATGTCGTCCTGGGTCGTCTGGCGACCACTGCCGCGAACATTCTGCGGGGCAAGCACAAGCCGATTTACGCGCCTCACGTCGATGCTGGTGACTTCGTCATCATCATCAACGCCGACAAGGTGCACCTCTCCGGCAACAAGAAGACCCAGAAGCTGGCGTACCGCCACTCCGGTTACCCGGGTGGTCTGCGCTCCGTCC
Organism: Streptomyces aurantiacus; assembly: GCF_027107535.1. Lineage (NCBI taxonomy): Bacteria > Bacillati > Actinomycetota > Actinomycetes > Kitasatosporales > Streptomycetaceae > Streptomyces > Streptomyces sp. Qhu-G9. The sequence continues at coordinate 821,730 of NZ_CP114283.1, forward strand.
GCTACGACGAGCTGCTGGCGAAGAACCCCGAGAAGGCCGTCGAGAAGGCCATCAAGGGCATGATCCCCAAGAACACCCTGGGCCGTCAGGTGCTCTCGAAGCTGAAGGTCTACTCGGGCGACCAGCACCCGCACGCTGCCCAGCAGCCGGTGCCGTTCGAGATCACCCAGGTCGCGCAGTAGTTCCGGCCACCCCCTAAGACGAAAAAGAATCTGAGGAGAATCGTGGCCGAGACCACCGTTGAGCAGCCGGTCGAAGAGACTGAGACCGAGCTTGTCGACACCGAGAGCTACACCACCGAGTCCGAGGTGCCCGTCGAGGGCGAGTACACCTCGGAGTCCCTCGCCGGCCGCTTCGGTGACCCGCAGCCGGCCGCCGGCCTGGGCCGTCGCAAGAACGCCATCGCCCGCGTCCGGATCGTCCCGGGCTCCGGCAAGTGGAAGATCAACGGTCGCACCCTTGAGGACTACTTCCCCAACAAGGTGCACCAGCAGGAAGTCAACGAGCCCTTCAAGGTGCTCGAGCTCGACGACCGCTACGACGTCGTCGCCCGCATCTCGGGTGGCGGTGTCTCCGGTCAGGCCGGCGCGCTGCGTCTCGGTGTGGCCCGCGCCCTGAACGAGGCGGACGTGGACAACAACCGCGGCGCCCTGAAGAAGGCCGGCTTCCTCAAGCGCGACGACCGTGCGGTCGAGCGCAAGAAGGCCGGTCTCAAGAAGGCCCGTAAGGCCCCGCAGTACAGCAAGCGCTAAACATCGCTCGCTGTTCTGCACGAATCGCCCCGGCGGCACGTTCTGTGCCGCCGGGGCGTTCGTTTACCACAAGCTGTGTGTGAGCCGGTTACCACAGCCTGTGTGCGTGAGCCGCGCACCACGGCCTTTTGGCCACAGCACTGGAACAGGCCTGGGAGATATACAGGCCCGGGGGATATACCTGACAGGGGTCGGAGCCGGACCCTGGCCGGGGGGCCGCAGTCGCACTCCGGGCAAGGGGGAGCAGCCGCACCCCGACAAGAGCCGTGGCCGGACCCTCGGCCCGAGCCGCACATTCTGAGTAAGCCTGAGCAAGTTCGGAGGACACCAGTGGGACGACTCTTCGGGACGGACGGCGTACGCGGTGTCGCCAACGCGGATCTGACGGCCGAGCTCACGCTCGGTCTCTCCGTGGCGGCGGCGCACGTACTGGCCGAGGCGGGAACGTTCGAGGGCCACCGGCCGACGGCGGTGGTCGGACGGGATCCGCGTGCGTCCGGGGAGTTCCTGGAGGCCGCCGTGGTCGCGGGTCTCGCCAGCGCCGGCGTGGACGTGCTGCGCGTCGGCGTCCTGCCGACCCCCGCGGTGGCGTTCCTCACCGGCGCTCTCGGTGCCGACCTCGGCGTGATGCTCTCCGCGAGCCACAACGCCATGCCGGACAACGGCGTCAAGTTCTTCGCCCGCGGCGGCCACAAGCTCCCCGACGAGCTGGAGGACCGGATCGAGGCCCTCTACGAGGAGCACCGCACCGGCGCTCCCTGGGACCGGCCGACGGGCTCCGGTGTCGGCCGCGTCCGGTCGTACGAGGAGGGCTTCGAGCGCTACGTCTCCCATCTCCTCACGGCCGTTCCGAACCGTCTGGACGGTCTGAAGGTCGTCCTCGACGAGGCGCACGGCGCGGCCGCGCGGGTCTCGCCGGAGGCCTTCACGCGTGCGGGCGCCGAGATCGTCACGATCGGCGCCGAGCCGGACGGGCTGAACATCAACGACGGCTGCGGCTCGACCCACCTCGGCCTGCTGAAGGCGGCCGTCCTCGAGCACGGCGCCGACCTCGGCATCGCGCACGACGGTGACGCCGACCGGTGCCTCGCCGTGGACCACACCGGTGCGGAGGTCGACGGGGACCAGATCCTGGCCGTACTCGCCCTCGCGATGCGGGAGCGCTCCGAGCTGCGGTCCGACACCGTTGTCGCCACGGTCATGTCGAACCTCGGGTTCAAACTGGCCATGGAGCGCGAGGGGCTGTCCCTGGTGCAGACCGGCGTCGGGGACCGGTACGTGCTGGAGGAGATGAAGGAGCACGACTACGCGCTCGGCGGCGAGCAGTCGGGACACGTCATCATCCTCGACCACGCCACGACGGGGGACGGGACGCTGACCGGGCTGCTGCTCGCGGCACGGATCGCCGAGACCGGCCGTACGCTCCAGGACCTCGCGTCCGTCATGGAGCGGTTGCCGCAGGTCCTCATCAACGTGCCGGACGTCGACCGGTCCAGGGTGGGCACGTCGGCCGAGCTGGCCTCCGCGGTCACCGAGGCCGAGCGCGAACTCGGCGCCACCGGCCGGGTGTTGCTCCGGCCGTCGGGCACCGAGCCGCTGGTGCGGGTCATGGTGGAAGCGGCTGACATCGACCAGGCCCGGTCCGTCGCGGGGCGGCTCGCCGACGCGGTGAAGTCCGCGCTGGGGTGATCGCGGGGGCCGGGTAGGGAGTGGGGGAACTGTTCGTCGCGGGCCGCGGGTTCGTCGTGGCCTGTCGCGCGGTTCCCCCACGCCCCTTCGGGGCGCTCAGCCTCCGGAGTCCTGCCGGAGGCGTTCCCTCACGCGGCGTTCGTACGGTTGCGCTGCCTCGACCACAGCCACTTCTGGGTGAGCAGGGTGAGGGTGCCGGCCAGGGCGATGCCCAGCAGGTTCAGCAGGAGCTGGTTGGTCGAGCCGATCGTCTGGGCGGTGTCCCCGTAGCTGAGGGCGACGGCCGCGTTGGCCGCCGCCGGGACCGTGGTGACGGAGATGGCCACACCCACCAGCAGGCCCGACTTGGCCGACGTCAGGGAGAGCGTGCCGGCAATGCCCGCCAGCACCGCCACGACGAAGGAGAACGCGTCGGGCGCGTAGACGAAGGCCGTGTTGGGCCGGTCGGCCTCCAACTGGCCCTCGCTGAACAGCCCCAGGCCGTCCATGAGCACACTGAAGGCCACGGTCGCCGCCATCGCCACGGCGAAGCCCACGAGCAGCGCGACGAGCGAGCGCACGGCCAGACGGGGGCGCCGCCGGACCAGAGCCGTGCTGAATCCCGCCAGCGGACCGAACTCCGGGCCCACCGCCATCGCGCCCACGATCAGGATCGCGTTGTCGAGGACCACACCGCAGGCCGCAAGCATCGTGGCGAGCGTGATGAAGGCGACGTACGTGACCGACAGCGTCGACTCCTCGTGCGTCGCGTCCGTCAGGTGCTCCCACAGGACCGCGTCCGAGCCCTCGCCGGGTGCGTCGTCCTCCGCCTTGTCGGCCCGCTTCGACAGGGACAGGTCGATGTTCTCGACGGCGATCGACCCGCACTCGTCGATCTCCAACTCGCGCAGTCCGCCGATCAGTTCGTCACCCGCCTCGCGCGCCACGTCGACCATCACGATGTCGCCGACGGGGTTGCGGGCGGCCCCCGCGACGACCGCCAGGTGGGTGGTGCCGACCGTGTTCTCGATCAGGCGGACCACGGCGTCGGTCCGGTCGGGCGGGGTGATCAGGCGCAGGTGCAGCATGGGGGCAGGGTAGCCGGACCCGATGACGGGGTTGAGGTCAGAGTTTGCGCAGACTGAGCTTCTGCACCTTGTGGTCGGGGCCCTTGCGCACGACGAGGGTGGCGCGGCCGCGGGTCGGGGCCACGTTCTCCAGGAGGTTGACCTTGTTGATGGTCCGCCAGGTCGTGCGGGCGTAGTCGAGGGCCTCCTCCTCGGAGACCTGGGTGTACTTGCGGAAGTACGAGGACGGGTCCTGGAACGCCGTGTCGCGTAGCCTGCGGAAGCGGTGCAGGTACCAGCGCTCGATGTCCTCGGCGCGGGCGTCCACGTACACGCTGAAGTCGAAGTAGTCGGCGAGGCCGACACGGGTGCGGCCGTCCTTGCCGGGCAGGGCGGGCTGCAGGACGTTGATGCCCTCGACGATCAGGATGTCGGGGCGGCGGACGGTGAGCCGCTTGCCGGGGACCCGGTCGTAGATGAGGTGCGAGTAGACGGGGGCCGTCACCTCGTCCTTGCCCGCCTTGATGTCCGCGACGAACCGCGTCAGCGCCCGGCGGTCGTAGGACTCCGGGAAGCCCTTCCTGGACATCAGGCCGCGGGCCTGGAGCTCCTTGGTGGGCAGCAGGAAACCGTCCGTGGTGACCAGCTCCACCCGCGGATGCTCGGGCCAGCGGGACAACAGGGCCTGCAGCAGACGCGCGACGGTGGACTTGCCGACGGCGACCGAGCCCGCGACGCCTATCACGAACGGCGTACCGGACTGGGAGCCCTTCTCGCCGAGGAAGGTGTTCAGGGCGCCTCGCAGGCCGTCGGTCGCACCGACGTAGAGGTTGAGGAGCCGGGACAGCGGCAGGTAGATGTCCCGTACCTCGTCGAGGTCGATGACATCGCCCAGACCGCGCAGCTTCTCCACCTCCTCGGCGGTCAGTGGGAGCGGCGTCTTCTCACGCAGCGCGCTCCACTCCGCGCGGGTGAGGTCGACGTAGGGAGTCGCCTCCGGCCTGGGCCGGTGGGCGCTCCGCGGCAACGAGGGAGCCGGTGAGATCACAGTTCATTGTTACGGGAGTTTGAACGGAGAAGGGGATCCCCCTTGCTCCTTTCGGGCCCGGGGAGGGTGGAGTCCGTCACGTCGGTGCGTTCTGCACGCGTCCCAGCCCTGGACCGCCGGGTCGTACGGGGATAGCGTCCGGCCATCCGGGGGCGAGCCGCCTCCCGGGACGCCAGGGGTGGGGATGGTCGTCATGACCGTACGGTTCCGTGTGCGTGGCCTCGTCGGACGCAGACCCGGGCGTCGGCGGCCGGCCGATGTGGAGGGCCGGGTGTGCAGCGAGCTGGCGCTCGACCTGCCGGACGAGGACCTGGGGGAGTACCTCTACGACTGCATCGACCTGTACGAGATGGGCAGCAAGCCGCGCTGCGAGGAGGTCGAGTACCTGGGGATGGTGCAGGAGGCCATCGACCGGATCGAACGCGGGGAGTAGGCGGGGAGCCGCCAGGACGGGACCGCCCGCACGCGGACGCGGAACGTACGGGCGCCCGGCGATTTCCGATATCGGGCACGCGGTGCCCCGAACGGGCGGGCGTCGGCCCTTAGGCTGCCGCCATGTGCGGAATCGTGGGATACGTGGGGTCGCAGTCGGCGCTCGATGTGGTCGTGGCCGGGCTGAAGCGGCTGGAGTACCGGGGTTACGACTCGGCGGGCGTCGCGGTGCTCGCGGACGGCGGGATGGCCGCCGCGAAGAAGGCCGGCAAGCTCGCCAACCTGGAGAAGGAGCTGGTCGAGAGACCTCTGCCGGCCGGTTCGACGGGCATCGGGCACACCCGCTGGGCCACACACGGCGGACCCACGGACGCGAACGCGCATCCCCATCTCGACAACGCGGGACGGGTCGCGGTCGTCCACAACGGCATCATCGAGAACTTCGCCGCCCTGCGGGCCGAACTGGCCGAGCGGGGGCACGAGCTGTCCTCCGAGACGGACACCGAGGTGGTCGCACACCTGCTCGCCGAGGAGTTCTCCGCGTGCGCCGACCTCGCCGAGGCCATGCGGCTGGTGTGCCGGCGGCTGGAGGGGGCCTTCACGCTGGTGGCCGCGCACGCCGACGAGCCGGACGTGGTCGTCGGGGCGCGGCGCAACTCGCCGCTCGTCGTGGGCGTGGGGGAGGGCGAGGCCTTCCTCGCCTCGGACGTCGCCGCGTTCATCGCGCACACCCGGTCCGCGATCGAACTGGGGCAGGACCAGGTGGTCGAGCTGCGCAGGGACGGGGTGACCGTCACCGGCTTCGACGGCCGCCCGGCGGAGGTGCGCTCGTACCACGTCGACTGGGACGTCTCCGCCGCCGAGAAGGGCGGCTACGACTACTTCATGCTCAAGGAGATCGCCGAACAGCCGAAGGCGGTCGCCGACACGTTGCTGGGGCGCATCGACGCGGCGGGTTCACTGACGCTGGACGAGGTGCGGATCGGCGACTCGGAGCTGCGCGAGGTCGACAAGGTCGTCATCGTCGCGTGCGGTACGGCCTTCCACGCCGGGCTGATCGCCAAGTACGCCATCGAGCACTGGACCCGGATCCCCTGCGAGGTCGAGCTCGCGAGCGAGTTCCGCTACCGGGACCCGATCCTGGACGCGCAGACGCTGGTGATCGCCATCTCGCAGTCCGGCGAGACCATGGACACGCTGATGGCTCTGCGGCACGCGCGGGAGCAGGGCGCCAAGGTCCTGGCCGTCTGCAACACGAACGGTTCCACGATCCCCCGCGAGTCGGACGCCGTGCTCTACACGCACGCGGGCCCCGAGGTGGCGGTCGCCTCGACCAAGGCGTTCCTGACGCAGCTCGTCGCCTGCTATCTCGTGGCCCTGTACCTGGGACAGGTGCGCGGCACCAAGTGGGGCGACGAGATCCAGGACGTCGTACGCGAGCTGTCCCGGATCTCCCGCGAGGTCGAGCGGGTCCTGGAGACGATGGAGCCGGTACGGGAACTCGCGCGCTCCCTCGCCTCGAAGAACACCGTGCTGTTCCTGGGGCGCCACGTGGGATACCCGGTGGCGCTGGAGGGTGCGCTCAAGCTCAAGGAGCTCGCCTACATGCACGCCGAGGGCTTCGCGGCGGGCGAGCTGAAGCACGGGCCGATCGCCCTGATCGAGGAGGACCTGCCGGTCGTCGTGGTCGTGCCGTCGCCCCGGGGACGGTCGGTGCTGCACGACAAGATCGTGTCCAACATCCAGGAGATCCGGGCGCGGGGCGCGCGGACGATCGTGATCGCGGAGGAGGGGGACGAGACGGTGGTCCCGTACGCGGACCACCTGATCCGGATCCCGGCGACCCCGACGCTGCTTCAGCCGCTCGTGGCGACCGTGCCGCTGCAGGTCTTCGCGTGCGAGCTGGCGACGGCCCGCGGCAACGAGGTGGATCAGCCCCGGAACCTGGCGAAGTCGGTGACGGTGGAGTAGCCCTTCACCCCGTCGGGAAACACGGCGAAGGCTCCCGCCGGGAAGGTGAGGGCGGCCCTGGCCGGGGTCGTGGAGTCGCGGACGGCGGTGTGCGCGGGGGAGTTCGCGATTCCACGCAGCTGTTTCCGTCCCCCTCGGCCGCGGTCGGCGCTCAGCTCGTAGAGTGCGCGGATGAGCATCATCGGCGTCGGCATCGACGTGGCCGAGATCGACAGGTTCGCGGTGTCGCTGGAGCGTACGCCCGGAATGGCCGAGCGGCTGTTCCTCGAGAGCGAGTTGCTGCTGCCCAGCGGGAAGCGGCGGGGTGTCGCCTCGCTCGCCGCGCGGTTCGCCGCGAAGGAGGCGCTGGCCAAGGCGCTCGGCGCCCCGGGCGGGCTGCACTGGACCGACGCCGAGGTGTACGTCGAGGACAGTGGGCAGCCCCGGCTGCGGGTGACCGGGACCGTGGCGGCGCGGGCGTCGGAGCTCGGGGTGCGGTCCTGGCACGTGTCGCTCAGCCATGACGCGGGGGTGGCGTCCGCGGTGGTGGTGGCGGAGGGCTGACGGCGCGCGGGACGCCACGGCGGCGGCGCGCGGTGGTCCACGGGCCGGGCGGGGCGCACCGGTTGGTGTGCCCGCGCCCGCGTCACCGACCGGTGGGGGACACTCGATCCCATGCGTACTGCGTACAGCGTGGAGACGGTCCGGGCGGCCGAGCGGGAGCTGATGGCACGGCTTCCGGAAGGGGTGTTGATGCAACGGGCGGCGGCCGGCCTCGCCGCCGCCTGCGCGGAGCTGCTGGGCCGGGTGTACGGCAGCCGGGTCGTGCTGCTCGTGGGCAGCGGCGACAACGGCGGTGACGCTCTGTACGCCGGAGCCCGGCTGGCCCGGCGGGGAGCGGGTGTCACGGCGGTGCTGCTCGCACCCGAACGCACCCACCCCGGCGGCCTCGCGGCCCTGAACCGCGCCGGTGGCACGGTGGTGCGCGGGCCGGAGACCGCCGGTGAACCGATCCGACGGGCCGACCTCGTTGTGGACGGCATCGTCGGGATCGGCGGCAAGGGAGGCCTGCGCCCGGACGCCGTGTCGCTCGTCGAGGTGCTGGGCGAGACCCGCGCCACCGTCGTCGCGGTCGACCTGCCCAGCGGTGTCGAGGCCGACACCGGCGAAGTGCGCGGAGCCGCCGTACGGGCCGACGTGACCGTGACCTTCGGAACGCACAAGCCCGGCCTGCTCGTCGATCCCGCACGGGAGTACGCGGGTTCCGTGCGGCTCGTCGACCTCGGGCTGTCGCTGCCCGGCGAGGCCGAGCTGGAGGCACCGCAGCACGCCGACGTCGCGGCCCTGCTGCCCGTGCCGGGCGCCGAGAGCGACAAGTACCGGCGGGGGGTCGTGGGCATCGCGGCCGGGTCCGGCCGCTATCCGGGGGCGGCCGTGCTCGCCGTCGCCGGGGCCCTGCGCGGCGGCGCCGGAGCCGTTCGGTACGTCGGGCCCGCCGGGGACGCGGTGATCGCCCGCTTCCCGGAGACGCTGGTGTCGTCCGGTTCGCCGGAGCGGGCCGGGCGGGTGCAGGCCTGGGTGGTGGGTCCCGGCGCCGGGGACGACGCCGACGCCGTGGCGGCCGTACTGAAGGCGGAGGTGCCCGTGCTCGTGGACGCCGACGGACTGCGGCTCGCGGACCGTGAGGTCGTACGGGCGAGGCGGGCACCCACCCTGCTGACACCGCATGCCGGGGAGGCCGCCGCCCTGCTCGGTGTCTCCCGGGACGAGGTCGAGAGCGCGCGGCTGACGTCCGCACGGGAGCTCGCCGAGCGGTACGGGGCCACCGTGCTGCTGAAGGGGTCGACGACGCTGGTCGCCTCCCCCGGGGGCGGGCCCGTGCGGGTGAACTCCACCGGCACCGGCTGGCTGGCCACCGCCGGGAGCGGGGACGTGCTGTCCGGGCTGACCGGGTCGCTGCTCGCCGCCGGGCTCGACGCGCTGGACGCCGGCAGCGCGGGAGCGTACCTGCACGGGCTGGCGGGGCGGCTCGCGGCGGCCGGGGCTCCCATCGGCGCGCACGACGTCGCCGAGGCGGTGCGCGAGGCCTGGCGGAACGTCACGGACTGAGCCGGTGGCACCCGTGCGCGTGCGCACAACGGGCGACCCTGCCGCGCGGCTGACCACGGCTCGGCGCCCTCGGGGGTTTCGCTGGGCCCATGGTCCGTCACAGAACCGCCCGTCGCAGAACCGTCGTCGTCCTGGCCGCACTCGTCGCGGCGCTGGCCGTGCCGGGGGCCGTCGCGGCTCCTCCACCGGCCCCCGGCGCCCCCGCACCGCAGAGTGAACTGGTGCCCGGGGTGCCCCCGGGCCCGTACCAGCCGTGGCAGCTGGACACCCCCGACCAGGCGCTGGCCCCGAACGTGTACACGCCGAGCGCCGAGGAGGACGCCCTCGAACCGCGCGCCGCCGCCGACGGGAGCGACGCGCTGATCGAGTACGTACCGCTGAGCGACGCCGTGGCGCGGCAGGCCGGGGCGGTGGCGTGCAGCAGGCAGACCGGGCCGTACCAGCGGCAGGTCGAGCGGTGGCTGCGGCTCAGGGTGGACGGGAAGCAGTCGGCGGCGGACTGCCAGGCCGTCCGTGCCTTCCAGAACAGACAGGGGATCCGGCCCGACAGCGGCTTCGCCGGGCCCGTGACCTGGGCCCGGATGCAGCTCCTGTCCGCCGCGAAGAGGCCGAACGCGGCCGGGAAGTGCCCCGTACGGGCCGGCCGCACCGCCTGCGTCGACCTCACCCGGCAGCTGACCTGGGTGCAGAAGGGGAGCAGGGTGGTGTTCGGGCCCGTGCCGATCCGCAGCGGCAAGGCCGGCTACCGGACCAGGGGCGGCTGGCACAAGGTCTACTGGAAGCACAAGAACCACTGGTCGACGCTCTACAACACCCCCATGCCGTACAGCCAGTTCTTCAGCGGCGGCCAGGCCTTCCACGGCATCTACGGCAGTGTCCACAACCCGCCGGGCTCGATGGGCTGCGTGAACATGCGGATCGCCGACGCCCGCACCCTGTGGAAGGTGCTCTACACGGGCGACCGCGTCTATGTGTGGGGCCGCAAGCCCGGTACCTGAGGGTGGTGCCGGAGCCCTCTGAGACACTGGGCGCGATGACTGAGACAGCTTCCGCGCGTGCCCGCGCCGAGATCGACCTGGCCGCCCTGAGGGCCAACGTGCGGACCCTGCGCGCCCAGGCGCCGGCCGCCGCCCTCATGGCGGTGGTCAAGTCCGACGCGTACGGACACGGGGCGGTCCCGTGCGCCCGCGCGGCCCTGGACGCGGGGGCGACCTGGCTGGGCACGGCCACCCCAGAGGAGGCCCTCGCCCTGCGCGCGGCCGGCCTGCCGGGCCGGATCATGTGCTGGCTGTGGACCCCGGGCGGGCCGTGGCGGGAAGCCGTCGAGGCCGATCTGGACCTGGGCGTCAGCGGACTGTGGTCCCTGCGGGAGGCGGCGCGGGCCGCGCGGGCGGCGGGCCGTACCGCCCGCGTCCAGCTCAAGGCCGACACCGGCCTGGGCCGTAACGGCTGCCAGCCCGCCGACTGGCCCGGGCTCGTCGCCGAGGCGCGGCGCGCCGAGGCCGAGGGCCTGGTCACCGTCACCGGCCTGTGGTCGCACCTCGCCTGCGCCGACGAACCGGGCCACCCCTCCATCGCGGCCCAGCTCACCCGCTTCCGCGAGATGCTGGCCCACGCCGAGGGACAGGGCCTGAGACCCGAGGTGCGGCACATCGCCAACTCGCCCGCCACGCTCACGCTGCCCGAGAGCCACTTCGACCTCGTACGGACCGGGATCGCGACGTACGGCATCTCGCCCAGCCCCGAGCTGGGCACCCCCGCCGACCTCGGGCTGCGCCCGGTGATGACGCTCTGGGCGTCGCTCGCGCTGGTCAAGCACGTGCCGGCGGGGCACGGCGTCAGTTACGGACACCACTACGTCACGGCCGGCGACACGACCCTCGGTCTCGTGCCCGTCGGATACGCGGACGGCATCCCCCGTCATGCCTCCGGCGCCGGACCCGTGCTGCTCGGCGGCAAGTGGCGGACGGTCGCGGGGCGCATCGCGATGGACCAGTTCGCGGTCGACCTCGGCGGGGACGAGCCGCCGGTCGGCGACCGGGTGGTCCTGTTCGGGCCCGGCGACCACGGGGAGCCGACCGCGGAGGACTGGGCCAAGGCCGCGGGCACGATCGCGTACGAAATCGTCACCCGCATCGGAACCCGTGTCCCGCGCGTCTACGTGAACGAGCAACAAGCGGGGTAGCCGCACCGAGAAACAGCGGACAACCACACCGACGAACAAGCGGGCTACCGCGGACGTGCCGGACACGGCACAGCGGGCACCAGTGGCAACGGCGGGCACAACCGACATCGGCAGGACCTGGGTGAAGAGGAGCGGTTCGTGAGCGAGAGCAGTGCGGAGGCAGCGGCGGAAGCGGTCACGGCCGCGGCCTCGGCCGTCTCCGCGGGGACCGCGAGCTGGCGCAGGGCGGGTTTCGCCGGCGCCGCGATAGGCGTGGTCGCCGCGGGCGCCGCCGCCGGAGTCGCGATCGAGCGGCTCACGGTCGGCCGCGGCATGCGCATGAAGGCGAGGCTCGCCCTCGACTCGGCCGGCCCGTACGGGGCGCTGCGCGGCATGCCGGGCAAGGCCTCCGCGGACGACGGCACCGAGCTGTACTACGAGGTCGACGAGGTGGAGGCCGACTCCACCCTCGCCCCGCGCCGCCGCAGGCTCTTCGGCCGCAAGGCACCCGCCCCCGTCACCGTCGTCTTCAGCCACGGCTACTGCCTCAGCCAGGACTCCTGGCACTTCCAGCGGGCCGCCCTGCGCGGTGTCGTGCGGACCGTCCACTGGGACCAGCGCAGCCACGGCCGTTCGGGCCGGGGCGTGGCCCAGGTCCGGGACGACCAGCCGGTCACCATCGACCAGCTGGGCCAGGACCTGAAGGCCGTCATCGACGCGGCCGCGCCCGAGGGCCCGCTCGTGCTCGTCGGCCACTCGATGGGCGGCATGACGGTGATGGCCCTCGCCGACCAGTACCCCGCCCTGATCCGGGAGCGTGTGGTCGGGGTGGCCCTGATCGGGACGTCGTCCGGCAGGCTCGGCGAGGTCAACTTCGGCCTGCCCGTCGCGGGCGTCAACGCGGTGCGGCGGATACTGCCCGGCGTGCTGAAGGCGCTCGGGCAGCGGGCCGAGCTGGTGGAGCGCGGACGCCGGGCCACCGCCGACCTCTTCGCGGGGATCATCAAGCGGTACTCGTTCGCGTCCAGGGACGTCGACCCGGCGGTCGCGCGGTTCGCCGAGCGGCTCATCGAGGCCACTCCGATCGACGTGGTCGCCGAGTTCTACCCGGCCTTCACCGACCACGACAAGACCGAGGCACTCGCCTGTTTCGCCGAGCTGCCCGTGCTGGTGCTGGCCGGGGTCAAGGACCTCGTGACGCCGAGCGAGCACAGCGAGGCCATCGCCGACCTGCTGCCGGACGCCGAGCTGGTGCTCGTGCCGGACGCCGGGCACCTGGTGATGATGGAGCACCCCGAGGTCGTCATAGACCGCCTCGCGGACCTCCTGACCCGCGTCGGCGCCGTCCCGGCAGGGGCTACCGTGGGTGGCTATGGAAGCACCAGCAGCAGCGCACAACCCGGCTGACCCCTCGGGACCCCCGGAGCGTCCCCAGGCCGGCGTCAGGACCGAGATCACCGTCCACTCCCCCGAACACATGAAGGAGTTGGGTCGCAGGCTCGCCAAGCTGTTGCGGGCCGGCGACCTCGTGATGCTCACCGGCGAGCTCGGCGCGGGCAAGACCACGCTGACGCGCGGGCTCGGCGAGGGTCTCGGCGTCCGGGGCGCGGTCACCTCCCCGACCTTCGTGATCGCCCGTGTGCACCCCCCTCTCGGTGAGGGCCCGCCGCTGGTCCACGTGGACGCGTACCGCCTGGGCGGCGGGCTCGACGAGATGGAGGACCTCGACCTCGACGTGTCGCTGTCCGACTCCGTGATCGTCGTGGAGTGGGGCGAGGGCAAGGTCGAGGAGCTGACCGACGACCGGCTGCACGTCCTGATCCACCGGGCCGTCGGCGACACGACGGACGAGGTACGGCACGTCACGCTGACCGGGGTCGGGGAGCGCTGGGCGACGGTCGATCCGGGCGTGCTCTCCGCCTGACGGCGGGTCCTTTCACGGCTTCGGCACACCCGTGGTCCGTACGTTCGCCCAACGTTCCGACATGGCGTCGGGAAGATGTTGCGTCCGGTGGCTCCGGCGTGTTCACATGGGCGGAGGAGCTGGTTAGGTCTACCTAACCACGTCTGTTCCCGGAGCCCCAGGAGGCCGCCATGCCGACGCCGCCGGAACGTGAAGTGCCGCGACGGGGGTCCGTGGAGCCTCGTGGGGTGTCGATGGCGGCGCTGCTTGCGGCCGGGGAGTTCGCTCGGGTCGTTTCCACGCCCCCTCCCGTGCCGGTGCCTCCGGCGGTGGGGGCGGTGGGGTGTGTTGTGCCTCGGCGGGCGGCGTAGGGGGTCGCCGGTGACTGCCGTCGGTGTTCTGCGGGTTCGCTGTGGCTGGTCGCGCAGTTCCCCGCGCCCCTGAAAAGACTGCGCCGTTCCCCGCGCCCCTGGAGGGGGTTGCGCGCCGGTTCAGCGTGCCGGTCAGGGATTGCGCAGTTCCCCGCGCCCCCAAAAGACTGCGCAGTTCCCCGAGCTCCAGGAGATCGCGCCGTTCCCCGCGCCCGAAGGAGGTCGGCTGGGGGGTGAGGGGCGGGCGGGGTTACTTGATCACGGTGATTTTTGTGCCGATTGTTGCGAATTCCCACATGGCTCTGCCGTTGGGGCGGGACTCTCGGATTCCGCCGAGCTTCTTGGTGGGGTCGGGGGCGGCGGCCGAGCCGTCCACCGCGGCGCTGAAGCCGACCGCGACGCCGTCCACGTCCGCGAAGCGGACGACGTGCTCGACGGCCACACCGTCCGTGCCGGTGATGACGCCGGAGCGTGAGGTGACGACGTACGTGTCGGGCGGCGGATCCACCGTGCCGGGGGTGACCGCGAACGTCCCCCTGACCCGGTCACCCGGACCGACCAGCCACACCCGGTCGTCGTCCACCGAGTAGACGACCCGCCGACCACTGCCCGACCCGGCGGGCAGCGCCGTGGGGTGCGCCCTGTCCCGGGGGGCCTTCGGCGCGGTGGCCGGGGAGGAGTCGGCGGCCTGCGGCGCGTCCGGTCCGCCCGGTACGTGCGCCGCCGCCTGGTAGGCGAGGAAGCCGATCGTGGCGAGCGCCGCCGCGGTGAGCCCGGTCACGATTCCCGAGCTGCTCCGAACCACCTGAGTGCCACCTCTCGTACGGCATTTGTCCGTGCTGTGCCGGTATGACGCTATCAGCAGGTCGGTGCCGGATTGAGGCGGCCGTGCTCCGGGTCCGGGCGCCGTAGGCTGTTCGCGTGCTCTTGCTCGCTCTGGATACCGCCACCCCCGCAGTCACCGTCGCCCTGCACGACGGGACGTCCGTCGTCGCCGCCTCCAGCCAGGTGGACGCGCGCCGGCACGGGGAACTGCTTCTGCCGGCCGTCGACCGGGTGCTCGCCGAGGCCGGGATGCGGCTCGACGCCGTCACCGGCATCGTCGTCGGCGTGGGCCCCGGCCCGTACACCGGGCTGAGGGTCGGCCTGATGACCGCCGACACGTTCGGGCTCGTGCTCGGAGTCCCCGTGCATGGACTGTGCACCCTGGACGGTCTCGCGTACGCGGCCGACGACGCCCTTGCCGACGGCCCCTTCGTCGTGGCGACCGACGCCCGGCGCAAGGAGGTCTACTGGGCGCGGTACGCCGACTCCCGCACGCGCCTCACCGAGCCCGCCGTGGACCGGCCGGGGGACCTGGACATCGGTGGGCTGCCCGCCGTGGGCGCGGGAGCGCTGCTCTACCCCGACACCTTCAAGGACGCCCGCGGACCCGAGTACGTCTCGGCGGCCGCCCTCGCGTCCCTGGCGGCCGAGCGGCTGGCGGCGGGCGAGGAACTGGAGGCGCCCCGGCCCCTCTACCTGCGCCGGCCCGACGCCCAGGTGCCCAAGAACTACAAGGTGGTCACCCCCAAGTGACGACCGCGGTGCTGCGCGAGATGCGCTGGTGGGACATCGAGCCCGTGCTGGAACTGGAGAAGGACCTCTTCCCCGAGGACGCCTGGTCGCGGGGCATGTTCTGGTCCGACCTGGCCCACGCGCGCGGGCCGGCGGCGACACGGCGGTACGTCGTCGCCGAGAGCGCCGGGCGGATCGTCGGGTACGGGGGCCTCGCCTCCGCCGGGGACACCGGTGACGTACAGACCATCGCCGTCGCCCGGGAGCACTGGGGCACCGGCCTCGGCGCGCTGATCCTGACCGAACTGCTGCGGGCCGCCACCGCCTTCGAGTGCGCCGAGGTGCTGCTCGAATGCCGTGTCGACAACGTCCGTGCCCAGAAGCTGTACGAGCGCTTCGGCTTCGAGGCGATCGGTTTCCGGCGCGGCTACTACCAGCCGGGGAACGTGGACGCCCTCGTGATGCGCCTCAACGACCCGTCAACTTCCGTACAAGGAACCGAGATCAATGGCTGACGAACCTCTCGTCCTCGGCATCGAGACCTCCTGCGACGAGACCGGCGTCGGCATCGTCCGGGGCACGACACTGCTCGCGGACGCCATCGCGTCCAGCGTCGACGAGCACGCGCGCTTCGGCGGTGTGGTGCCGGAGGTCGCGTCCCGCGCGCACCTGGAGGCGATGGTGCCGACCATCGAACGGGCACTCAAGGAGGCGGGGGTGAGCGCCAGGGACCTGGACGGGATCGCCGTCACCGCCGGGCCCGGGCTCGCGGGCGCGCTGCTCGTCGGGGTGTCGGCGGCGAAGGCGTACGCGTACGCGCTGGGGAAGCCGCTGTACGGCGTCAACCACCTCGCCTCACACATCTGCGTGGACCAGCTGGAGCACGGCGCGCTGCCCGAACCGACGATGGCTCTGCTCGTCTCCGGCGGGCACTCCTCGCTGCTGCTGTCCTCCGACATCACGAGCGACGTACGGCCCATGGGCGCGACCATCGACGACGCGGCGGGCGAGGCCTTCGACAAGATCGCGCGGGTGCTCAACCTCGGATTCCCCGGCGGGCCGGTCATCGACCGGTACGCGAAGGAGGGCGACCCGAACGCGATTTCGTTCCCGCGCGGGCTCACCGGGCCGCGTGACGCCGCGTACGACTTCTCCTTCTCCGGGCTGAAGACGGCCGTGGCGCGGTGGATCGAGGCCAAGCGGGCGGCGGGCGAGGAGGTGCCGGTGCGGGATGTCGCCGCGTCCTTCCAGGAGGCCGTTGTCGACGTGCTGACCCGCAAGGCCGTACGGGCCTGTCGTGACGAAGGCGTCGACCACCTGATGATCGGCGGGGGAGTCGCCGCGAACTCGCGGCTGCGGGTGCTCGCCCAGGAGCGGTGCGAGGCCGCGGGCATCCGGCTTCGGGTGCCGCGGCCGAAGCTGTGCACCGACAACGGGGCGATGGTCGCCGCGCTCGGTGCGGAGATGGTGGCCCGTGGGCGGGCCGCCTCCGACTGGGATCTGTCGGCGGACTCCTCGTTGCCCGTCACGGATCCGCATGTCCCCGGGCGTTCGCACGACCACAGCCACGGTCACGACCATGTGCACGAGGTCAGCAAGGACAACCTGTACTCATGACCGTCGCGTTGATGTGGGAAGCCCGGGCCGTACAGGGGAGGGGGGCCGAGCTGCTCGCGTGGGTGCGGGAGCAGGACCTCCCGGCGCGGCCCCTGCGTCGGGAGGTCCTGCGGGCTCCGGGGGATCGGGTGCTCGTCATCACGTGGTGGGATGCCGCGTATGAGGCTGAGCTGCCCGAGTTGCCGGAGCCGGCTGGGGGGTTGGTTGCGCGGGCCGTTCATCGGTGGCGGTTCGAGTCCGTCGACGGGTAGAGGGCCCCGCGCCCCTAGAGGACCGCGTCGCTCCCCGCGCCCCTGGGCTGCGGCTCCGTCTCCGTCGAGTCGCAGCGCAGGCGGCGGTCCGGGCCCGGGTGGCGTTCCGGGCCCGTCAGGGTGATGTGGGTCGTGTGGCGGGTGTCCGTGCTGGACCTGGACAGGCGCAGTTCCAGGGCGCCCGGTTCCACGACGCGTCGGCCCGCGCGGTCGGTGAACGCCGACAGGTCCGGGTGGAAGCGGAACGAGACCCGGCGGGCCTCGCCCGGGGCCAGGGTGAGGCGGTGGTAGCCGATGAGGCGGACGTCGGGGCGGGTCACCCTGGCCACCGGGTCGTGGAGGTAGAGCTGGACGACCTCCGTGCCCTCCCGGGAGCCCGTGTTGCGGACCGTGACCGATACGTCGTACGACTCGTCCGTGGTGATCTCCGCATGGCGGTCCTCGGTGTCCTCCCAGGTGAGGTCCGTGTAGCCGAGGCCGTGGCCGAAGGGGTGGAGCGGGGTCGGGTCGAGGCTGCTGACCGCGCCGGCCAGGCCCAACGGGGGCTGGAGATAGGTCCACGGCTGGCCACCGGGGTCCTGCGGGACGCTCACGGGGAGCCGGCCCGACGGGTTCACCCGGCCCGACAGGACACCCGCCACCGCCGGGCCGCCCTCCTCGCCGGGGAAGAACGCCTGGACCGTGGCGGCCAGCCGGTCGTGCCAGCGGCCCAGCGCGTACGGGCGGCCGGTCAGCAGGACCAGCACGACGGGCGTGCCGGTGGCGGTCAGGGTGTCCAGCAACTGGGCTTGCGCGCCCGGGAGCCGCAGGTCGCCGACATCGCAGCCCTCGCCCGAGGTGCCGCGGCCGAAGAGGCCCGCCCGGTCGCCGAGCACGGCCACGCAGACATCCGCCTCGGCGGAGCGCGCGACGGCCTCCGCGAAGCCCGAGGTGTCCGGGCCGGTGGTGTCGCATCCTTCGGTGAACGTGATCTTGGCGTCGGGGAGCTCCGCGCGGAGGGACTCCAGCAGGGTGGCGATCTCGATGCCCGTCGGCTTGTCGGGGTGGTGCGTGCCGACGTGGGAGGGGAACGAGTAGCAGCCCAGCATGGCCAGGGCGTCGGCGGCCCGCGGGCCGACCACGGCGATCCGGGTGTCCGGGGCGAGCGGGAGCAGCCCGTCCGGGTTGGAGAGCAGGACGACGGACTTCTCGGCGAGGCGGCGGGCCAGGGCGCGGTTCGCGGCCGAGTCCAGGTCGATCGGGCCGGCCGGCTCGGGGTTCCAGTCCTCGTCCAGCAGACCCAGCTCGCACTTCTGGCGCAGGACCCGGGCCGCCGCCCGGTCCACCAGGGACTCCGGGATGTCACCGGCCCGTACCGCCTCGACCAGCGGCTCCCCGTAGCAGCGGACCGTCGGCAGTTCGACGTCCAGGCCGGCGGCCAGGGCCGCGTGGGCGGCGCCCGCCTCGGTGCCCGCGACCCGGTGCAGGGTCTGCAGGAAACCGACGCCGAAGTAGTCGCTGACGACCGTTCCGTCGAACTTCCACTGCTCCCGCAGGACTTCGGTCAGCAGGTACGGGTCCGCGGACGCGGGCACCCCGTCGGTGTCCGTGTACGCGGCCATCACCGAGCGGGCCCCGCCCTCGCGCAGCGCGAACTCGAACGGGGGCAGGGTGATGTCGGCGAACTCGCGCACACCCGCCCGCACGGGGGCCAGGTTGCGGGCGCCGGCCGAGGCCGCGTACCCCGCGAAGTGCTTGAGCGTGGCGACGACCCCGGCGGACTCGAGACCGCGGACATAGGCGGCGCCGATCGTGCCGACGAGGTACGGGTCCTCGCCGATGGTCTCCTCGACCCTGCCCCACCGCAGGTCCCGTACGACGTCCAGGACGGGGGCGAGCCCCTGGTGGACGCCGACGGAGGCGAGGTCGCGGCCGATCCGGTGGGCCATCTCCTCGACCAGGTCCGGGTCGAACGAGGCGCCCCAGGCCAGCGGCACGGGATACGCGGTGGCGCCCCACGCGGTGAAGCCGGCGAGGCACTCCTCGTGGGCGACGGCCGGGATGCCGAAGCGGCCGGCCTCGCTGATCCGGCGCTGGGCGCGGGCGAGGGCCTGCGCGCCCAGCGCGGGGTCCACGGGGGCCGTACCGAAGGAGCGGGTGAGCTGGCCCAGCCCGCGGGTGATCACCTCGTCCCAGTCGAAGTCCGCGGTCATCTCGTCCTGGTGCGGGGCGACTCCGTCACCGTCCGTGGCGGCGCCCACCCACACGCCGTACAGCTGGGCGGCCTTCTCCTCCAGGGTCATCCGCGAGAGCAGGTCGTCGACCCGGGCCTCGGCGGGCAGGGCGGGATCACGCCAGGGGGCGGTGGTCATGGAACTCCTGTCGGGGTCGGAGCCGGAGTCGGGTGGGTTCACTTTCCGCCCACGCCCATCAGACCGCCGATCAGCGCGCGGCGGGCCACCAGGTAGACGGCGAAGATCGGCACGCCGGAGAGGACGACCGAGGCGAGCAGGGCGGGGATGTTCACGCCGAACTGGCTGACGTAGTTGAAGAGTCCGAGGGTCAGCACGCGCGGGCCGTCGGACTGGGTGAAGATCAGCGGGAAGAGGAAGCCGTTCCAGGCCTGGAGCGCCGAGAAGATGACGACCGTGCTGATGCCGCCCTTCGCCATCGGGACGGCGAGCTGGAACAGCATCCGCTGCGGGGAGGCGCCGTCCAGGGCCATCGCCTCGTACAGCTCCTCCGAGACGTCTCGGAGCGTCCCCACGAGGACGAGCACCGAGACCGGCATCGCGAAGGCCGCCGTCGGCAGGATGACCGCCAACAGGCTGTCGTACAGGTCGAGTTTGGCGATCAGGAGATAGAGCGGGACGACGACCGCCTGGGCCGGGATCGCCACGCCGAGGAGGAAGAGCCGGAAGGCCAGCCCCGACCAGCGGTTGCGGGTGCGGACGGCGACGTACGCGAGCGGGAGGGAGAGGCCGAGGACGATGGCCACGACCGAGACGGCCACGATCGCGGTGTTGCTGAGCAGATGGCCGAAGCCGCTGTTCAGCACGGTGTTGTAGTTGTCGAGCGTCGGACTCGTGGGCGGGCTCAGCGGGTTGCCGGTGAGCGCCTTGTCCTGACTGGTGAGCGAGGCGGACAGCATCGCGTAGATCGGTACGAGGACGACCGCGAGCCAGACGACCGAGCCCAGGCCCGCGAGGGGGTTGGCGCGCTTCGTCCAGTGCCGGCGGCGGGGCGGCACAGGCGGCACAGGAGGACGCTCCTCGGTCTTCGGGGGGCGGGGGCGCGGCAACGTGTCGTGTGACACTCCGTCACATCCCTTCGCGGGTGCTGCGCATGTGGCCGAAGCCGGTCAGTCGTACGAGGACCAGGGACAGACCCGTGGCCGTCAGCACCAGGAACGACGCGATGGCGCTGGCGTAGCCGAAGTCGTAGCTCTTGAAGCCCGCCTCGTACATCAGGTACGGCAGGATCGCCGTGTCAGTGCCCGGGCCGCCCTTGGTGAGGATCAGCACGGTCTCGAAGTACGTGAGCGAGCCGACGACCAGCAGGACGGTGGACGTCGTGATGGTGTGGCGCAGCTGCGGGAGCGTGATCGAGAAGAACTGGCGGTAGCGGCCCGCGCCGTCGATCGCCGCCGCCTGGTAGAGCACCTCGGGTATCTGGCGGGCCCCGCCCTGGTAGATCAGGGTGTGGAAGGGGATGAACTGCCAGGCGCCGATGAAGACGATCGCGAGGAACGCGCCGTTGGAGGAACCCAGGATGTTCTCCCGGATGATGCCGAAGTTCGGGTCGAGCAGGGCGTAGAAGAGCAGCGCGATCGCCGTCGACGAGAGCAGGAACGGGACGAAGAAGACCGCCGAGAGGATCGCCCGGTTGCGCTGGCGGCCCGCCGCCCAGACGCCGAGCAGCAGGGCGATCACGGTCTGGAAGACCCAGCTCGCCGCCGTCAGCAGGACGGTCAGCCACAGGGACTGGACCATCCGGTCGTCGTCGAGCAGCTTGCGCCAGTTGTCGAGGCCGACCGGCCGCGGGTCGCCGAGGCCGTCCCAGGCGGTGAACGAGAGGTAGAAGGCCAGGCCCATCGGGACCACGGCGAAGAAGGTGAAGAAGAGGACGCCGGGAAGGGCCCAGGCGGCGTGCGGGCGGCCGACCGCGGAGGAGCCGGGTCCCTTCGGCCGACGGGGCTCCTCCGGCCCTCCGTGCTCGGCGGCCCGGTCCTCCGCCGGAGCCTTAGTGGGGCTCGGTGCGCTCACTTCAGCTCCTTGAGCGCCGACACGAACTCGCTCGGCGAGGACTGTCCGACGAACAGCTTGTTGATCTCGGTGAGCATCGGCGTCGCGATGTCGGCGCCGAGCGCCTGGTCCCAGGAGAGCGTGAAGGCCGGTGCCTTCTCGACCATCTCGTACTGGAACTTGGCGAACTGCGGGTTGGGCGAGGCGTCGAGCAGTTCGGCCGCGCCGGCGGTCGTCGGGATGTCGCCGTTGGCGACCAGCGCCTTCGCGTACGTCTGCGAGGCGCAGTCCTTCAGGAAGGCGATCGCCGCGTCCTTGTTCTGCGTACGGGCGTTGACGGACCAGTAGTTGGTGGGGTTGCCGACGACGTTGCGGATGTCGCCGGTGCCGCCCTCGACCGTGGGGAACGCGCACCAGCCCAGGTTCTTCTTCGCGAAGGACGGGAACTTGCCGAGCTGGGTCGAGTACTCCCACGAACCCATCAGGTGCATCGCCGCCTTGCCCTTGGCGAAGACCGCGGGGGCGCCGCCGTTGACGTACGACACCGAGCTGAACTTGGAGCCGAAGACGTCGTCGTCGATCAGTTCCTTGATCGTCTCGGCGGCCTTGAGGACGGCCGGGTCGCCCCAGGCGGACGAGTCGCCGGCCTGGATCTTCGCGAAGACCTCCGGTCCGCCGATGCGGTCGACGAGGTACTCCAGCCACATCAGCTCGGTCCAGGTGTCCGCCCCGCCGAGCGCGAACGGGGTGATCCCCGCGGCCTTCAGCTTGGCGTTGATGCCCTGCAACTCGTCCCAGGTGGTGGGCGGTTGGAGCTTGTGCTCGGCGAAGACGGCCTTGTTGTAGAAGAGGATCACCGGCTGCATGCCGCGCATCGGGACGCCGTAGTGGCGGCCGCCGAGGTCACCGGCCGCGAGCACCGCGGGCAGGAAGCCGTTCTTCAGGACCGGATCGCCCTCGATGGTGTCGGTCAGGTCGAGGAGCTGCTTCGCCTCCTGGTACGCCCTGATGGAGCCGCCGCCCCAGTTGAAGAAGACGTCCGGGGCGCTCGGGGAGCCCATCGCCGTACGGAGCTTGGCCGTGTAGTCCGCACCCGGGACCTTCACCAGCTTCACCTTGCCCTTGGCCGACTTGGCGGCCGCGGACTTGTTGAAGCGGTCGACCGCCGCGGCCTGGACCTTCACCGCGTCGTCCCCGTACGTGAAGGCGTCGATCGTCTCGCTGCCCCCGCCGGAACCGTCACTGGAGCCGCAGGCGGTGAGCCCGGTGGTGAGCAGGGTGGTGGCACCGGCGCCGAGGACCCAGCGCCTGCTGAACGTGCGGCCGCCCAGGCCTCCGCCCGTGGGCTGCCCGCCGTTGGACCGCCCGCTGATCGACTCCATGACAGCACCTCTTCTTCTCCGACTCGCTCGCCACCGGGGCGCCGCGACCCGCGCCGGGAGCACGGCCGCACTCGGCCCTCCCCGGGCCTGCGCGCGCTCGTACTCCCGACGCGGACGCGCCCCCTTCGGCTCGCTCGCGTCACGAATGTTTCGGGTGGTAGTTCGAATGTTCCGGGAACGTATGGCGGTCCAGGGGCTTCGTCAAGGGGTTGCGCAGGGATACGATCCCGTTCATGACTCGCCCGAATCCCGCTGTAGCCCAGTCAGCGACACTCGCCGAGATCGCCCGCGAGGCGGGAGTCTCGGCCCCGACTGTTTCGAAGGTGCTCAACGGCCGTGCCGACGTGGCCCCGGCGACCCGCACCCGGGTCGAGGACCTGCTGCGCCACCACGGCTACCGGCGCCGCCGGGCCGAGGCGTCCCGGTCGCCCCTCATCGACCTGGTCTTCCACGAGTTGGAGAGCGCGTGGGCGATGGAGGTCATCCGGGGCGTGGAGAACGTGGCGCGGGACGAGGGCCTGAGCGTCGTCCTGTCCGAGAGCGCGGGCCGGCTCACGCCCGGGCGCACCTGGGCCGACCAGGTCGCCGCGCGCCGCCCGCACGGAGTCGTCCTCGTCCTCAATGGGCTCGACGAGTCCCAGCGGGCGCTGCTGACCAGCCGCTCCATCCCGTTCGTGGTGGTCGACCCGGCGGGCGACCCCGGCGACGACGTGCCGTCCGTCGGCGCCACCAACTGGCAGGGCGGGCTTGCCGCGACCCGGCATCTGGCAGACCTCGGCCACCGGCGCATCGCCGTGATCAGCGGGCCCTCGCGGATGATGTGCAGCCGGGCCAGGCTCGACGGCTACCGGGCGGCCCTGGACACGGCCGGACTGCCGGTCGACCCGGCGCTCGTGCGCACCGGCGACTTCCACCACGAGAGCGGCTACCGGGAGGGGCTGGCGCTGCTGAAACTGCCGGACCGCCCGACCGCCGTGTTCGCGGGCAACGACCTCCAGGCCCTCGGCCTGTACGAGGCCGCACGCGAACTGGGTCTGCGCGTCCCGGAGGACCTCAGCATCGTCGGCTTCGACGACCTGCCGGTGGCCCGCTGGGTCGGCCCGCCGCTCACCACCGTGCGCCAGCCCCTCACGGAGATGGCCGAGGCGGCGGCCCGGCTCGTCCTCGACCTCGGCCGCGCGGAGCGGCCCTCGACGGCCACCCGGGTGGAGCTGGCGACGAGCCTGGTGGTCCGGAGCAGCACGGCGGAGCCGTCGTGAACGGTCCCGTGGCGTCGAAACTTTCGAAGACTTTCGGGGCCGCCCGTCCGTCACCGGGCGGCATCTGAGAAAACTCAACGAAATCTGAGAGTTTCTGAAGGAAAGACGGAAAGTGGTTCCTCCTTGTAATAATTCGGACTTACGTTCCTGTCTGTGAGCGCAGAAGACGAGCACGGGGACGGGGACGCCGCGGGACGCGGCAAGGGGCGACGGCCGAACTGGTCCGGCCGGTCACGGCTGTTCAGGGTGGCGGGAGTCGCCCTCGGCTGCGTACTCGTCGCCTCGGCGGCCGGAGCGACATGGGCGTACTGGCGTCTGAACCACAACATCAAGAGCGTCGACATCGACAGCGCGCTCGGCGACGACCGGCCGCCCCGGGCGATGACGACCCCGACCGGCCCGGCGTCGGCCTCCGCGACCCCGCTGCCGAGCGGCGCGCTCAACATCCTGGTCCTCGGCTCGGACACCCGCAGCGGCAAGCGCAACAAGGCCCTCGGCGGCGGCAGCAGCGACGGGGGAGCCCGCTCCGACTCGGCGATGATCGTCCACGTCGACGAGGGCCGCTCCGACGCGACCGTCGTGAGCATCCCGCGCGACACCCTGGTCACGCGCCCCTCCTGCCCGCTGCCCTCGGGCGGTTCGACGTCGGTGGCGTACGGCGCGATGTTCAACAGCGCGTACTCGGTCGGCGGGCCCGTCTGTGCCGTCAAGACGGTGGAGTCCATGACGGACGTCCGCATGGACCACTACGTCGAGATCGACTTCGCCGGTTTCGCCGATCTGGTGGACGCGCTGGGCGGGGTCACGGTGACGACGGACGAGGACATCTCCGACGAGGACAGCCACCTCGACCTGGAGGCGGGCACCCACCACCTCGACGGCAAGGAGGCCCTGGCCCTCGCCCGTACCCGGCACGGCATAGGCGACGGCAGCGACCTCGGCCGCATAGGCCTCCAGCAGACACTGGTGAAGGCCCTGCTCGACCAGGTCGCCTCCACCGACCTCCTCACCAGCCCCACCCGCCTCTACAAGGTCGCCGACGCCCTCACCAGCAGCCTCACCACGGACACCGACCTCAACTCCCTCACCGAGCTGATGAGTCTGGGCCAGAGCCTGAAGGCCCTCTCCTCCTCCCGCACCGAGACCGTCACCATGCCGGTGGTCACCGCCCCCTCGGACCGCAACCGGGTGGTGGCGGACGAGCCGGAGGCGAACGAGCTGTGGGAGTCGCTGAAGTGAGGGCCACGGCTGGACGCGGGCGCGCCTCGGCACCCGATGAGGGCGCGCTCCGGACTCCGCGGTTCGCTCCGCCGAGAGTGCTGCCGCGCCTTTGCCGGTCCGTGGGGCCGGGCGCGCCCGCGTGGCAAAGCCGCCAACGTCGTGGCCCCGCGTGCCGGGCGGGGTGCGGCCGGTAGCCCGAACGCTTCGCTCGCCGCGACCCCGTCCCGGGGGCGTGTCACGGTGGGATCACCTGTTGCCACCACCGGACCCCGGAGCCCTGCCATGGCAGATCTGCAGGACGAACTGCACGCAACCGCCGAGGCCGGCGAGCTGGATCGCCCCGATGCGGAGAGGGAGTTCGAGCCCGTCGGACCTGACGCCGGGCCCGTGCCCGCATCCGACGCCGACCCCGACGCGGACACGGCCGACGACCTCCTCACCCGCGCCCACGCCCTCCTCGCCGCCCACCCCGTGGCGGACGGCTACAGCGGTCTGCCCTGGGCGCTGCGGCACGTCCCCTGGTACGACCTGGAGCTCGGCGAGAGCACGGTCGACACGGATGTGCCCAGGCTCAGGGAAGGGCACGTGGGAGCGTTGTTCTGGGCGCTGCACCTGCCCGAGGGACTCGTCGGTGATCGGGCGGTCGGAGCGACGCTGGAGCAGCTCGACCTGGTGAAGACCGTGGTGGAGACGCACCCGGAGGGTCTGCGCATGGCCCACAGCGCGGCGCAGGCCACGGACGCCCGGAACTGCGGGCGCGTCGCCGTGCTGCTCGGTCCGGCCTGCGCGGCCGCGCTGGACGACTCCCTCGGCATCCTGCGCGCACTGCACGCCCTCGGTCTGCGCGCCCTCACGCTCTCCGGCGCCTCCTGGGCCGGCGAGCGGGGGCTGACCCGCTTCGGCGAGGAGGTCGTGCGCGAGATGAACCGCATCGGTGTCCTCGCCGACCTCTCCGGCGCGTCCGACGCGACCGTCCGCCGTGCGCTCACCATCTCCAAGGCGCCGGTCATGTGCACCCGCTCCGCCGCCCGCGCCCTGCGCCCCCACCCGGCGAACCTCCCCGACGACGTGCTCGTCGAGCTGGGCGCCACCAAGGGCCTGTGCCTGGTCCCGCTGACCGCCGAGCAGACGGGCCCGTCCGTCCGTGACGTGGCCGACCACCTGGACCACGTACGGGCGCTCGCGGGGCCCGAGTGCGTCGGCCTCTCGGGGACCTACGACTCCGGGGCCGCGCATCCGCGGGACCTGTCCGACGCCTCGGGCTATCCGCGGCTCGTCGCCGAACTCCTCGGCCGTGGCTGGTCCGAGGCCGACCTGGCCCTGCTCACCTGGGGCAACGTCCAACGAGTCCTGCGCAGCGCGGACTTCACGGCCCGCGCCGCCCGGCAGCGACGCGAGCCGTCCACCGCGAAGATCGCCGAGCTCGACGGCTAGGGCTCACGGGCTCACGGGCCCACGGGCCCACGGTTCACGGGGACGGCCGGTCACGGCAGGGCGCGGACGCTCAGCAGGCGCAGAGGCAGAAGGGGTGGCCGGCCGGATCGGCGTACACCCGCCAGTTGCGCCGGCGGTCCTCCGCGTCCAGCACCTTCGCGCCCAGTGCCAGGACCTCCTTCTCGGCCGCGTCCAGGTCCTCGACGGTCAGGTCCAGATGGAACTGCTGCGAGTCGTCCGGCGCGGGCCACTTAGGCGGTACGTGACCGGCGGCCGCCTGGAACGCCAGCGTCCCACCCTCCGGCAGCCGCAGCTCGAACCAGTTGCCGTCACCCTCGACGGTGCCGCCGAGCACCTCCGCGTAGAACGTGGCGAGCGCGCGCGGGTCGGGACAGTCCAGGGCGACGGCGCCCAGCTTGGCGAGAGCCATGACTTCTCCTCCTCGGTTCGTTACCTCTTATGGGTTTCATCAGGTAACCGTTACTGCATGCTGCCCCATTGGGGGTAACGGCACAAGAGGGGCGAGGACTGCTGTTACCGCCTGCTACCCGCCGGGGGTAACGTCGCAGGCATGAGTGAGCGTGTGCCCGCACCCGGCGGACTGGTCCTCATCCAGTCCCTGGTCAACAGCCTCGACATCGAGTCGGGCGTCGACGCGCTCGACACGGCCGAGGGACGGGCCCGGTTCGGGCTCGGCGAGGGCGAGAGCGAGGCGCGGGACGCGCGCGAACTGCGCGAGTCGCTGCGGGTCGCGTGTCTCGCCCACGCGGGCCACCCGGCCCACCGGCAGGTACGGCTGCTCGACGAACTGCTCGCGTCGGCCCCGCTCGTCGTCACGGTCGCGGCGGGCGACGGCTCGGCGGCCTTCAGGCCCGCGGACCCGTCAGCGCTGGCCTCCAGGGTGGCGGCGGCTGTCGCCGAGTCCCTCACCGCCGGCACCTGGCTGCGGCTCAAGGCCTGCGAGGCCCCGGACTGCCACTGGGCGTACTACGACCGCAGTCCTGCGGGACGCGGCCGCTGGTGCTCGATGTCGGTCTGCGGAGCCCGGGCCAAGATGCGCCGCTACCGCGCCAAATAGCCGGACCGGACCGCAGAGGACCGGAGAGGGCCGGAGAGGGCCGGAGAGGGCCCACGTCCGGAAGCCCGTCCAGGTGGGCCCGGGTGCCGCTCAGGGGCCGCTCAGGCCGTCGGGCGTCCCATCGCCCGGTACGTCCAGCCCGCCGCCCGCCACACGGCCGGGTCCAGGGCGTTGCGGCCGTCGAGCATGACGCGGTCCGTCGTCACCTCGCCGAGCGACGCAGGGTCCAGCTCGCGGAACTCGCGCCACTCGGTCAGGTGCAGCACGGCGTGGGCCCCGCGTACGGCGTCCACCGCCGTCTCCGCGTACCCCAGCGTGGGGAAGATCCGCCGTGCGTTGTCCATGCCCTTGGGGTCGTAGACGGTGACCTGGCCGCCCTGCAGGTGGATCTGCCCGGCGACGTTCAGCGCGGGCGAGTCCCGGACGTCGTCCGAGTCCGGCTTGAACGTCGCGCCGAGGACGGCGATCCGCTTGCCGAGGAAGGAACCCCCGCCCAGCGCCTCACGGGCCATCTCCACCATCTGTCCGCGCCGCCGCATGTTGATGGAGTCGATCTCGCGCAGGAACGTGAGCGCCTGGTCGGCGCCCAGCTCGCCCGCGCGGGCCATGAAGGCGCGGATGTCCTTGGGCAGGCAGCCGCCGCCGAAGCCGATGCCCGCGCGCAGGAACTTCCTCCCGATGCGGTCGTCGTGCCCGATCGCCTCGGCGAGCTTCACGACGTCGCCGCCCCCGGCCTCACAGACCTCGGCCATCGCGTTGATGAAGGAGATCTTGGTGGCGAGGAAGGAGTTCGCGGCGGTCTTCACCAGCTCGGCGGTCGGGAAGTCGGTCACCACGAACGGCGTGCCCTCGGCCAGCGGCGTCGCGTACACCTCGCGCAGCAGCTTCTCGGCGCGCTCGCTGCGGATGCCGGCGACGATGCGGTCGGGGTGCAGGGTGTCCTGGACGGCGAAGCCCTCGCGCAGGAACTCCGGGTTCCAGGCCAGCTCGACCTCCTCGCCGGCGGGGGAGAGCTCGACGAGGGTACGGGCCAGCCGCTCGGCCGACCCCACGGGCACGGTGGACTTGCCGACGACGAGGGCGGGGCCCGTCAGATGGGGTGCGAGCGAGGCGAAGGCGGCGTCGACGTACGACATGTCGCACGCGTACTCGCCGTGCTTCTGCGGGGTGTTCACGCAGACGAAGTGGATGTCGCCGAACGCCGCGGCCTCCGCGTAGTCCATGGTGAAGCGCAACCGCCCGCTGGCGCCCTCGATCCCGGCGACGTGCTTGCGCAGCAGTTCCTCCAGACCGGGCTCGTACATCGGGACCTCGCCCCGCTGGAGCATCTCGATCTTCTCGGGCACCACGTCCAGGCCCAGCACCTCGAAACCGAGCTCGGCCATGGCGGCGGCGTGCGTGGCGCCGAGATAGCCGGTGCCGATCACGGTGATCTTGAGGGCCATGGATGCTCCAGTAGGTATCGGTCAGGCATGCGCCGGCAGTGCGCCCCGAGTGCGCTGACCGAGCATAGTCGGGGCGTGTTCGAGCGCTTCACCGGGCAGATTTTCCCTTGTCGCCAAGGTCACGTATCCCTCCCGTGGGCAGGCCCTTAAAATTTGAGTTACTTAACGGTAATTAGCGTCAGCATCACTGTGTCTTTGGAGCGTGAGAGACCTTGGCCGGATCGGCTGATTTCGACCTGTACCGCCCGTCCGAGGAGCACGACATGCTCCGGGACGCGATCCGCTCACTGGCCGAGGCGAAGATCGCGCCGCACGCCGCGGCGGTGGACGAGGAAGCCCGGTTCCCCCAGGAGGCCCACGACGCCCTGGTGGCCGCCGATCTGCACGCCGTGCACGTACCGGAGTCGTACGGCGGCGCGGGCGCGGACGCGCTGGCGACGGTCATCGTGATCGAGGAGGTGGCGCGGGTCTGCGCGTCCTCGTCCCTGATCCCCGCGGTGAACAAGCTCGGCTCCCTGCCCGTCATCCTCTCGGGCTCCGAGGACCTGAAGAAGAAGTACATGACGCCGCTGGCCAAGGGCGACGGGATGTTCTCGTACTGCCTCTCCGAGCCGGACGCCGGGTCGGACGCGGCCGGCATGAAGACGAGGGCGGTCCGGGACGGCGACTTCTACGTCCTGAACGGCGTGAAGCGCTGGATCACCAACGCCGGCGAGTCGGAGTACTACACGGTGATGGCCGTGACCGACCCCACGAAGCGCTCGAAGGGCATCTCGGCGTTCGTGGTCGAGAAGTCGGACGAGGGTGTCTCCTTCGGCGCCCCCGAGCGCAAGCTCGGCATCAAGGGCAGCCCGACGCGCGAGGTCTACCTCGACAACGTCCGCATCCCTGCCGACCGCATGATCGGCGACGAGGGCACGGGCTTCGCCACCGCGATGAAGACCCTGGACCACACCCGCATCACGATCGCCGCGCAGGCGCTCGGCATCGCGCAGGGCGCCCTCGACTACGCCAAGGGCTACGTCCAGGAGCGCAAGCAGTTCGGCAAGCCGATCGCCGACTTCCAGGGCATCCAGTTCATGCTCGCCGACATGGCCATGAAGATCGAGGCCGCCCGCCAGCTGACGTACGCCGCCGCGGCGAAGTCCGAGCGCGGTGACAAGGACCTGACCTTCCAGGGCGCGGCGGCCAAGTGCTTCGCCTCCGACGTCGCCATGGAGGTCACCACGGACGCCGTCCAGCTCCTCGGCGGCTACGGCTACACCCGCGACTACCCGGTCGAGCGCATGATGCGCGACGCCAAGATCACGCAGATCTACGAAGGCACGAACCAGGTCCAGCGGATCGTGATGGCACGGAACCTGCCGTAGGGCTCCTGCCGCAGACCATGCGGCACACCCCTTCGCGGACGGCGGGAGGCCCCCGGCATCGAGCAGATGCCGGGGGCCTCCCGCCGTACGTGAACGGATCGCGCTTCCGGTGCCTACCGGTTGCTCGTCACCGTGACCTTCTCGTCGTTCTTCAGCTGGTCCACCAGGGTCTTGACCTTGGCGGTGTCCCACTGGAGGTTGCCGTTGCCGGAGTTGCCCGAGATCGGCATGTTCATCGACTTGCCGTCACCGCTGGTGATGCCCTTCATGGCCCAGAACATGGAGCCGAGGTCCCACAGGGACATGTCCTTGTCGACGGTGAGGGTGTCGAGGCCGGAGCTCAGGGTCGGGTAGAGCTTGAAGGGGTTGAGCACCGTCGAGGGGGTCGCCGTCTGGTTGGCGAGCGCCGAGAGGAACTTCTGCTGGTTCTTCGTACGGTCCAGGTCGCTGCCCGCGAGCGCGTACCGGGTCCGCACGAACGCGAGGGACTGCTCGCCGTTCAGGGTCTGCTTGCCCGCCTCGAAGTCGGCGCCGGACTTGGAGTCCTTCATGCCGCCCTTGGGGATGTCGATCTCCACGCCGCCCACGGAGTCGACGATCTTCGCGAAGCCGGCGAAGCCGATCTCCGCGTAGTGGTCGATGCGCAGTCCGGTGTTGGCCTCGACCGTCCGGACGAGCAGCTCGGGCCCGTCCTCCGCGTACGCCGCGTTCAGCTTCACCTGGCGGCCGGTGCCCGGGAAGGTCTTGCCGGACTCGGAGCCCTTGAACGTGGGGATCGTCACGTTCGAGTCGCGGGGCAGCGAGATCATGGTGTTCCCGTTGCTGCCGACGTGCAGGATCATCATCGAGTCCGTGCGCTTGCCCTCGGCGGAACCGGTGTGGAGCTTCTTCTTCTCCTCCGCGGTCATGCCCGCGCGGCTGTCGGAGCCGACGATCAGGTAGTTCGTGCCCTCGCCGGCGTCGGGCCGGTCGATGACCTGCGACAGGTCGACGTCCCGGTTGAGCTTGGAGTCGGCCCAGAAGTACGTGCCGACGGACACCACGACCAGCAGCGTGACCACCGTGATCGAGATCCACTTGATCCGCCGCCGCCAGTTCGGCGCGGGCCGGTCCCGCAGGCCGCCCGGCCCCTGCGGACCGCCGCCGCCGGGTGCGCCGTAGACCTGGCCCGAGTTGTAGCCGCTGTCGTAGCCGCCCTCGCCGTGACCGTCGGTGTACGTGGGCTGCGGCGGGACCCCGTGGGGAGGTGCCGAGCCGGCTCCCCGGCCGCGCTGCACCTGCCGCATCACACGGGCGCCCTCGGGCTGGGCGCTCGCGCTGCCACGGCCTTGGCGGTCGCCGCCGTTGTTTCCGGACCATCCCTGGGGCCAATCGTTCATGCGCCCCAGTGTGCAGTGCTCGACTGTGTGGCATACAAGAGTCTTCGGAATATCGGACCAGGGCTGTTGCAGATCTGATGCAAAACGACCCCTTCGCGCCCCCGGCATAGGGTGGGCGGCATGACAGACCAGGCCCACGCCCCGGAGTCCGATATTCCGGGCAAGCCGACTTCGGCGTCCCGAACCACCCTCAGCCACATCATGACCCACGGCGACACCAACCTTCTGGGGACGGTGCACGGCGGAGTGATCATGAAACTGGTCGATGACGCGGCCGGGGCGGTGGCCGGGCGGCACTCCGGAGGACCCGCCGTCACGGCCTCGATGGACGAGATGGCGTTCCTGGAGCCGGTACGGGTGGGCGACCTGGTCCATGTGAAGGCCCAGGTGAACTGGACCGGCCGCACGTCCATGGAGGTCGGTGTCCGCGTCCTCGCCGAGCGCTGGAACGAGTCGACGCCGCCCCAGCAGGTCGGCTCGGCCTACCTCGTCTTCGCCGCGGTCGACGCCGACGGCAAGCCGCGCCGGGTGCCTCCGGTATGCCCGGAGACGGAACGCGACGAGCGGCGGTACCAGGAGGCACAGATCCGGCGCACACACCGGCTGGCCCGCCGCCGAGCCATCATGGACCTCCGCGAAAGGCGCTCCGCCGAGGGCCTCGACTAGCGAGTCCGGTACGCGTCCCCCCGAGCGGACTGGCCCTGATCGCCCCCGCCCGCCCCGTCAGGGGCGCGGGGAACGGCGCGCCCAGCCCCCACCGTCCCGCGGACGAAGTCCTGCCCAGTGGGGCGCGCGGAACGGCGCACAGCCACCCGGCCCGGCGGGTGAAGGGGGCGTCGGGCGCCCCCGCCCGACCGGCGCCTACGGGCAGACCACCTGGTCGCCCGTCACCGCGTCGAACTCCCCCTGCGTCGGATCCTCCGCCCGCACCTTCCGAACCTCCGTGTAGTCCGCGCCCGCGATCACCTTCATCAGGGGCCCCCGGCCCGGCACGGCGCGCAGCTCACTGCCCGGCAGGGCCGCCGCGAGGGACTTCGCGGAGCGGTCCCAGCGCGGGTCGTACAGGACGACGGTCCGCCGCGCGGACCGGTCCTGGGCGTTCACGGGCGCCCGCGTCGTACGGAACCCGGTGGCGGCCAGCCCGCTGTCGACGCGACCGCCCAGCCCGGCGGTCATCGTCCCGTTCTCGACCTGGACCCGGATCTGCTGCGGGGCGACATCGACGCGCAGGGCCCTGGAGCGGACCCGGTGCGGTGCGAGCGGCTTGTCGTCGCGCAGGGTCCTGAAGAGCCGCCCCGCCTTCTTCTCGTCCCACTTCAACGTCGAGCCGATGCCCTTCACGGCGTACCCCATCTTCCCGATCGGGACCGTCGTGAACTCCGACGAGGACGGCGAGAAGGCCCGCATCGCCCGCCCCAGGTCGATCAGCTCGTCCGTCCCGAAGCCCTTGTCCGCGCGCACGGAGCCGAGCACGGCCTGCGTCACGTCGCGGAACCTGACCGGGTTGAGCAGCACCCCGGACGACGTGGCCTGGGCGATCAGCGCCGCCAGGAACCGCTGCTGGCGCTGCATCCGGCCGAGGTCCGCGGCCCCGTCGATGTGCCGCGAGCGCACGTACTGCAGCGCCTGGCCGCCGTTCAGAGCGTGGGTCCCGGCGGGCAGGTCGAGCCCGGTGTAGGTGTCCTTCAGCGGCCGGGCCGTGCAGATCCGCACTCCGCCGATGACGTCCACGGTCTTCATGAAGCTCGTGAAGTCGACCTCCAGATAGTGGTCGATCTTCACGTGGGTCATGTTCTCGACGGTGCGCACGGTCAGCCGCGGCCCGCCCTCCGCGTACGCGGCGTTGAGTTTGACCGGGTGCGGTCCGTGCCGTTTGCCGGTGGTCTGGTCGATGTGCGCGGGCGTCTCGGCGTACGAGTCGCGCGGCAGGCTCACGATGCTGGCCCGCCGCCGGTCCTCGGAGAGGTGCACGATCATGACCGTGTCCGTGCAGTGGCAGGGGGCGCCGCCGAGCCGGTACTTCTCCTTCTCCTCCGGGGTGATCCGGTCCCGTCCGTCGGTGCCGACCAGGAGCACGTTCATGCCGTGGCCCCGCTCGGGCCGGTTCTTCATGTCCTTGAAGGGGTCGATCCGGTTGATGTCGGAGTCGAGACCGGTGACGACCGCGTGTCCGATGCCGGCCGCCGCGAGCACCGCCACGGACAGCGAGGTCGCCACCCGGGTGGCCCAGCGGGCGCGGCCGCGCCGTACGGGCGGCCGCGCTGGGCGCTGCCGCTGGGGTGGGGCGGGGGAGCGGGGCGGGGTGGGCAAGGCGGACACCTCCGCGTCGGCCGGGTGTGGGGGTCCGTGAGCACCGTAGGCCCATACGATCTGCTGCCCGGCGCAGCGACCGGGCGGCGCGCGTCCGTGTCCCCCATTCGCGGTAACGTAATCCGCGATGAACGCCAAGCCCGACGCGCAGCTTCCCCCCGTGTCCGTGATCATGCCCGTCCTCAACGAGGAACGGCATCTGCGCGGAGCCGTCCAAGCGATCCTCGCCCAGGAGTACGCGGGCGAGATGGAGGTCGTGATCGCCATCGGTCCCTCCTCGGACCGAACCGACGAGATCGCGGCCGAACTCGTGCGCGAGGACTCCCGCGTGCACACGGTCCCGAACCCGACCGGCCGCACCCCCGCCGCGCTGAACGCCGCGATCAAGGTTTCGCGCCACCCGATCGTCGTGCGCGTCGACGGGCACGGCATGCTCTCGCCGAACTACATCGCGACCGCCGTGCGTCTCCTGGAGGAGACCGGCGCGCAGAACGTCGGCGGCATCATGCACGCCGAGGGCGAGAACGACTGGGAGCACGCGGTCGCCGCCGCCATGACCTCGAAGATCGGTGTGGGCAACGCGGCCTTCCACACGGGTGGCGTGGCGGGCCCCGCGGAGACGGTCTACCTGGGTGTCTTCCGCCGGGAGGCGCTGGAGCAACAGGGCGGCTACAACGAGGAGTTCGTCCGCGCCCAGGACTGGGAGCTGAACTTCCGGATCAGGGAGGCGGGGGGCCTCATCTGGTTCTCGCCCGAGCTGCGGGTCTCGTACCGTCCGCGCCCCTCGATGCAGGCCCTGGCCAAGCAGTACAAGGACTACGGCCGTTGGCGTCATGTCGTCGCCCGCTACCACTCGGGTTCGATCAACCTGCGCTACCTGGCTCCGCCGACGGCGGTCTGCGCGATCGTCGCGGGCCTCGTGGTGGGCGCGGCGGTGACCTCCTGGGGCTTTTTGGTCCCCGGCGGCTACCTCGCCGCGATCGCCGTGGGTTCGCTGCCCGCGGGCAAGGGCCTGCCCCTCAGGGCGCGGCTGCGGATCCCGGTGGCCCTGGCGACCATGCACATGTCGTGGGGCTGGGGCTTCCTGACCAGCCCGAAGGCGCTGGCCAGGACGGTCATCGCGTCGCGGCGGCCGGCGGTGCGGGCGAACACGGCCTGAGACTCGGGCCCATGCGGACCAGGGTGACGCGGAGCCCACTGCGGGCTGTGCACCACCCCGGTCGAGGCACTGCGTCAGCCGCAGTTCGTCGCGGAGCCGGACCCGTAGTTGGAGAAGTAGCTTCCGTACCAGTCGACGCAGGAGCCGGCGGCCGACACGTACACGGGGCCGGCGTAGTAGCGGTAGTCGCCCGAGTCGGTGGTCCAGCTGGACGAGCCGGTGCGACGGATCTTCGCGGTCATCGGGCCGCTGTATTTCTGTTCCGTCTGAATCGTGACGACGCAGTTCTTCCCGGTGGAGCCGTTGTACGTCAGGTAGACGGTGCCCGCACCGAACTGCATGTTCGCCGAGTTGACGACCGAGTAGCCGGAACCGCACGCCCCGTTGTACGCCACGTTGGCTCCGGCCGCGTTCGCGTTGCCCGAGAAGGCCAGTACGGAGGTCGCCGCGGCGGCGGCCGCGGCGGTGAGTGTGGTCCATCTGTTCATCTGTGTTCTCCGGGTTCCGTTAGGGGTCGTTCGAAGGTGCCGGCCGTGACATCACCGTCACGGCCGGGGCGCCACGAACACCGTCAAGTCGGCACGAGCGCGTCGCAGGCGGGCCCCTTCAGCGGGTTCCTGCCGCTGCCGCGGCCCTGAGGATGGCTTCTTTGCGCTTCTTGAGGGTGTCGAGCTGTTGCTGGTTCTTTTCGATGGCCCGTTCCTGGTAGGCCACCTCGACCCCGTACCAGACCCCTATGACATTGTGTTCGCGTTTGCATGCGACGTCGGCCTCGGCCACCTGGATCTCCCGGGCCGAAGCGGTCTCGGAGGCCTGGAGGCTCCTGTCCTCCACAGGGGCCATCGGCATCTTGTAGTCGTAGCCCTTCTTCTTCATGCAGTCGGACCACTGGGCGAACACCCGCTTGACGCGGGAATCCTTCTGGGCCTCCTGGAAGGTGAAGACGGCCAGATGGTTGGCGAACTCCTCCTTGTCCGGATGCACTTTGGGCCCGTTGGCGGCGAGTTCGCGCAGCGCCTTGCCCCAGCAACCGCCCTTGGGGACGGACTTGCCGTCGGCCGTCTTCCGGCCGCTCTTCCCGTCCTGCGGGCCGAAGAGCGCCAGCGACTCCGCGGGAGAGTAGTCCTCCTCGGGAGGCTTGGGTCCACGGGATGCTGGGTCGATCCGGTAGCCGAACCGCGAGGCCTTGTCCGGATCGGTGACGCCGTAGCGGTTCGCGTCCCGTAGCGCCTTGTCGCCCCGGTACACCGGGCGCGGTTCCAGATCGAAACCGAAACCGCGCATGCACTCGGCGGCGATGAGATCCTCACCCCGACGCCGGGTTCGCTCCTCCTCGTCCGTCCAGGAGTACGCCTCCAAAGGGAGTTCCAGACTGCGGGAACTGCCCATGGTCGGTGTGGCCGAGACATTGGGCGGATCACTGAAGTCGACCGGCGGGGCCTCCTCGGACCGGACGCGCTCGTCCGGGTCCGAGGAGGAGCAGCCGCTCAGCGCGACGGAGGCACACAGCAGCGCCAGGCCGATCCGGGTGGTGCGCACGACGTGCCCCGTGCTCTAGAACGGCTCGTAGCTGGACGCGTTGTTGTTCTGCAGCCAGCCCGGGGTGTTGCGGCGCACGCCGTCGCAGGTGTGGTTGTGCCGCTCGCCCTTGAAGTCCGAGTTGAAGAAGATCGCGTAGTTGTAGCGGGTGCCCCAGCACTTCGCCGACGACGAGTTGTTGCCGACGACCTGGCCCTGACCGGAGCCCGAGGCGAGGAACCTGTCGTCGTGGTGGGACGGCTCCTCGTCGTAGTAGTCCATGAAGGACGACGACGAGTAGGACGTGGAGTGGTAGTACATGCACAGCTCTTCAGCCACGCACTTCCCGTCCCTGTAGTTGTCGAACGAGTAGGCCTGAGCCGGGACGGCCGTGGCCACCACCGTGCCGGCCGCGAACAGAACACCGGCGATCTTTGCCGCAATACGCATGAAAACTTCCCCCTGGACAAATGTTCGGGTGTGAACCGCAGAGGATCTTGGCACGACTCGCCCCCCGCAGGGCAATTGCGAAAGCCTGTTTGGCCAGAAGTCGATCATGATGGCCGAAAGTTAATGGCGAGTAACTTCACAACGCAGGAACGCGCTTGACAGTGCTCGCGCTGCGGTGATCACATTTGACGCGAGCATGGCGGCATGGTCTTGAATGTCGGAAATGCCGCTTCCGGGTTGGGGGAACCTTTGAGGGATTCGCAGGAGAGCTCTGGGCTGTCACGGCGCAAACGAGCCGTAGCCGCCCTGGCGGCGGGTGCCGTGGTGCTCGCGGGCGCCGCCGTGTGGACCTCGACCTTCGTGAAGTCACCCGCCCAGGCCGCTGCCGACGCCGGTCCGCCGGCCCGCGACGTCCTTACCGCACCCGTCGAGCGGCGCGTACTTTCGGACACCGTCGTCACCCGTGGCGCCGTCTCAGCCTCACAGACCGTCGACATCGCACCTGTCGGCGCCGCCCTGGCGGACTCCGCCACACCCGTTGTCACCAAGGTGATGGTGCGTTCCGGCCAGACCTTCAAGGCCGGCCGCGTCCTCGTGGAGATATCCGGCCGGCCCGTGTTCGCCCTGCCCGGGAAACTCCCTGTCTACCGGGACCTCAAGCCGGGCACCCACGGCAATGATGTACGCCAGCTCCAGGAGGCGTTGCGGACGCTGGGCCACTCCACCGGAACCGACACACCCGGCACCTTCGGCCCCGGCACCAAGCAGGCCGTCGCCGCTCTCTACGCCGCCATCGGCTACGAAGCCGTCGCCGCCGGAGGAACCGGCGAGGGCGGGGACGGCGACCCGGTGAGCGCCGCCCGGGACCAGGTGAAGCAGGCCCAGCGGCAGCTCGACGGGCTGCTCAAGGCAGCATCCGGCGAGTCGGGCAAGACCGACGAGGAGGGCAAGGCCGGGGAGACGGGCGCGGACGCGATCCGCTACGCCCGTGAGGACCTGGCCGAGGCCCGGGCCCGGCTCACCGAGGCCGAGGAGGTGTCGGGACCAATGGTGCCCGCCTCCGAGGTGGTCTTCCTCTCAGGATTCCCCGCCCGCGTCGACGTCATGGCCGCCAGGATCGGCGGCGAGGTCGGCGAGAAGCTGGCGACGGTCTCCGCGGGCCGACTGGTGATCAAAGGCTCGCTCGGCGCCCAGGAGAAGGATCTTGTACAACCCGGCCAGCAGGTCAAGGTGCTTTCAGAGGTGTACGGCGACGAGGTGACCGGCAAGGTCTCCTCCGTTGCCAGCGCCCCTGCCGCACCCGAGGGCGACGACAAAGAGACGACGACCACCGCGGGAGGACAGGGCTACGCGGTGGTGGTCAAGTCGGACTCCGCACTGCCCGCCCGTCTGGCGGGCCAGGACGTGCGGCTCACCATCGAGGCCGCTTCGTCCGGCAAGAAGGTGCTTGTCGTCCCGGTGTCCGCCCTCTCCGCCGGCGCCGACTCCCGCACCACCGTCACCGTCCTGGACCGCTCCGGTGAGCGACGGCGCATCGAGGTCAGGCCCGGCACCGCCGGAGACGGCTACACCGAGGTCACCCCCGTCAAGGGGGCGCGACTCGCGGAGGGCGACAAGGTCGTCGTCGGTGTCTCGCGGTGACCGCCGGCACCATCCCGCCCCCGGTTGTCGAGTTCCGGGGCGTCGGCCTCACCTATCCCGGTCCGCCTCCGGTCCGGGCGTTGAAGGCCTGCGAACTGGCCATCGGCCGCGGTGAGTACGTCACGGTCGTCGGCCCCTCCGGCTCCGGCAAGTCCACCTTCCTCAACATCGCGGGGCTGCTCGACGGGCCCACCGAGGGCAGTTACCTCCTTGATGGCATCGACACCGGAACGCTCTCCGACGCGGACCGCACCGGACTGCGCGGCCGGCGAATCGGGTTCGTCTTCCAGAGTTTCCATCTTCTGCCGCACCGCTCCGCGGTCGAGAACGTGATGCTGGCCATGGTCTACAACGCCGGCGCGCGCCGCGATCGCGAGCAGCGGGCCCGCGAGGCACTGGAGCAGGTCGGCCTCGGCCATCGCGCCGACGCGTTGCCCACCCGGTTGTCGGGAGGCGAGCGGCAGCGCGTCGCCATCGCCCGTGCGCTGGTCGCCCGCCCCTCGCTGCTGCTGTGCGACGAGCCGACGGGCAATCTCGACACCACGACGGCCGAGTCGATCCTCCTGCTCCTCGACGAACTCCACGCCGGTGGCATGACCCTCGTGGTGATCACACATGACCCGGAGGTCGCGGCTCGCGGCCAGCGCACCGTCGCCATCCGGGACGGCGTGCTCAGCGAGCAGGTGACCGCCGCGTGAAGGTGCCGATACCGGGTCGTACGAGCCGCACGAAGCGTCATCGCGTTCTGAGTGCCGACAGGTCCCGGTTGAGCCCGCGCGATCTGTTTTCCGAGTCCGCTGCAGGCATCCTGCAGCGACCCGCGAGGTCCGCCCTCACCGCGCTCGGCACCGTCCTCGGCGTCGGAACCTTCGTCGCGGTCCTCGGGCTCACCGCCACCACGTCCTCGCAGATCGATTCCCGCTTCAATGAGTTGACCGCCACCGAGGTCACTGTCGAGGACACAGGTGGCGACCAGCCCGAGTTCCTGGACAACGCCTTCCCGGCCGACGCGGACCGCCGTATCGAAGCACTCAACGGGGTGCGCGAGGCGGGCGTGTACTGGCCGGTGCGCCTGAATCCGGAGGATGTCGTCTCGGCTGCGCCTCCCGGAGCCGGTGGTGAAGGGGAACGGACCCAGGTGGTCGCTGCATCCCCCGGCGTCCTCGCCGCGGCGGGGCCGGTGCTCGCCCAGGGCCGGACGTTCGACGCGTACCACGACCGACGGGGCGAGAACGTGGCCGTGATCGGCTCGGGCCTGGCCGCGCGGCTTGGCATCGTGACTCTGGAGACCGCTCCGGCGGTCTTCGTGGGAGACCAGGCGTTCACCGTCATCGGCATCGTCGCGGATGTCGAGCGCAAGGCGGATCTGCTGCTGTCGGTGGTGGTGCCGCGGACCGCCGCCGAGCAGATCTGGGGCAGCCCCGAGAGTGGCGAGCGGGCCAAGATGCTCATTGCGACCGATCTCGGAGCGGCCCGGCAGATTGCCTCGGAAGCGGCGCTGGCACTCGATCCGGCTCACCCGGAGCACTTCAAGGTCGTACCACCGCCCGATCCCAGGAGCCTGCGCGGCAACGTCACGTCCGACCTCAACGATCTCTTCATGCTGCTGGCCGGCATCTGCCTGGTGATCGGCGCTGTCGGTATCGCCAACACCACCCTGGTGGCCGTGCTGGAACGCACCGGCGAGATCGGCCTGCGCAGGGCGCTGGGCGCCCGTGGCCGCCACATCACCGTGCAGTTCCTGGCCGAGTCCGGTGCGCTGGGCGCGCTCGGCGGACTGATCGGCACCAGTCTCGGCACGGTCACCGTGGTGGCCATGGCGGTGCTCCGCGACTGGACACCGGTCATCCACCCGGCAACGGTCGTCGCCGCCCCGGCGATCGGCCTGGTCACCGGGCTTCTCGCGGGTCTCTACCCCGCGTGGCGCGCCAGCCGTATCCAACCGGCGGAGGCGTTGCGCCGTTGAGATACCCCGCACCCTGACTTGTTCGAACCCCAGCCCTCCACGCCGCCCGAGGAAGAGACGTGCGAAAGACGACCCCGACTGCACTGCTGGCCACGGCCCTGCTTCTCGCGGGCTGCTCCGGTGATGGTGACGCACCAGCCGTACCGGAGAAGCCGGACAGTTCCATCGCGCCCAAGTCGGCCAGTCTTACGGCGGATCTGGCCCTGCCCATCGAGGGCTACATCTTTTCGGAGTCCGAACTCGGCCTGCTGACGGACGCGATGAGCAGCCTGGCCCAGCGCTGTATGAAGCGGTCCGGCTTCGACTACCGCCCGGACGACGTGCAGCCCCCCGACATCGCCGTCATGGACCGCCGCTACGGCATCGCCAACTCGCACACGGCCGCGGAGTACGGCTACCACTTCCCGACCCCGAAGGCCGGTGAGTCGGCCATCAAGTCGCTGGGTGAGGCGGGCCGGGTCGCGCTCGCCGGCAAGCCGCTCGCGGACGGTTCACTCGACCCCGACGGCGGGTGCATCGGTGAGGCCAAGCGGCGACTGGCGGGTCAGAAGGCCGAGTTCGGCCCGGACAAGATCGCCCGCGAACTGAACATGGAGAGCTACGTACGGAGCCAGAAGGACCCGCGCGTCCTTGCTGTCTTCCGCTCGTGGTCCACATGCCTGGCGGCCAAGGGGTATCGCTACGCCTCACCCATGGACGCCATCGACGACCCCGAGTTCGGGTCCGAGAAGACAAGTCCCGCAGAGATTTCGACGGCCCGAGCGGACGTCGAATGCAAGAAGAAGACCCGACTCGTACGTACCTGGTTCGACGTCGAGTCCGAATGGCAGCGGACGGAGATCGAGAAGAACGCCGAGGAACTCGCCCGGATCAAGCAGCACAAGACGGACC
This sequence comes from Streptomyces aurantiacus, assembly GCF_027107535.1. Lineage (NCBI taxonomy): Bacteria > Bacillati > Actinomycetota > Actinomycetes > Kitasatosporales > Streptomycetaceae > Streptomyces > Streptomyces sp. Qhu-G9. The sequence goes on from NZ_CP114283.1 coordinate 863,345, forward strand.
AGCTCAAGAAGGCCGCGGCTGAGATGGGCGAATCCCGGTGAACCGTCGCAGCCAGAACACCCCCCATCCGCAGAACAGAAGGGACACCCATCCCATGCGTTTCCGTACTTCCGCTCTCACCGCCGCTTTGGCGGCCGCCGGGGCTCTCGGCATGCTGGCCACCGCGGCGCCCGCCCAGGCGGACAGCATCCCTGACGGACTGTGCGGCGGTGTCATCGATGTCGACTACTGCCTCTGGTACAACTCCAACCAGGCGGGAGGCTGGACCGCCACTTACGACAACGAGCCGAACTGGGCCAACCATTTCTTCACCAATGGTGGCCAGGGCAGCAACGGTGTGGGCATGCCCGTCAAGAACAACGCCGCGTCCTATGCGAACAGCCATGACAGCAAGACCGGTGTCTCGTACTTCAACCAGAACTACGGCGGCGCCTCCGACGTCGCCCCGCCGCGCGACAAGGGCAACCTCTCCAACACCTACAACGACAACGCGTCCTTCCGCTGGCGCTGACCCTCAGACACAACCGACACGGGAGTAACCATGCGTCTTCGTTCACTGTTCGTGGCCGGTGGTGTCCTCGCAGCAGGCACGCTGGGCCCTCTGACCATGGCGGCCCCGGCCCAGGCCGCGATGTCCGACATCTGCGGTGGCGTCATCGGAGGGATGTACTGCCTGTACTACAACTCCGGCCAGAAGGGCGGAGCCACCGGGGCAAGAGGGAACGTCCCCAACTGGGGCGACTACAACGGCACCGGGCTCCCGATGAACTTCGCCGACTGGGGCCTGGGCACGGCCGGCGTCGGCCAGAGCGTCAAGAACAACGCGGCGTCCTGGGCCAACTCCCACGACCGGGCGGGGCTTTCGTACTTCAACTCCAACTACGGTGGTGCGTACGACGTAGGTGCCCCGAACTCCAAGGGCCAGCTCGTGAACACCTATAACGACAACGCCTCGTTCCGCTGGCGGTGAGGTGACCCGGGCTCCCGGGGGACCCGCCAGAACCCGAGGGACTCCGCGCGGGCCCCTCCCCGACAGGGGAGGGGCCCGTTGTCAGGACCAGGTGAAGGCCGGGTTCACGTGCATGCAGGCCTCGTCGTTCGCGCCGTTGAGTGCCTCGGCCGACTCCGGGGTCCTGTCGTCCTCCTTGGGGGCCCGGTAGGTGTCGCCCTCACGCCAGTCCGCGCCCACGACCAGCGTGACGCCGGAGACGTTCGTCGACTTCTCCACCGAACTCAAAGGGATCCCGAGGGACTTGGCGAGTGCTTGGGCGTCTCCCTCAAGGTCGGCCTTCGGGTAGCGGACGACCGTCCTGTCCTCGCTCAGCGCGGCGGTCGTGTCGGCCGCGGCCTGGGTGAAGCCCTCTTGCACAAGCAGCCCCGCCACGGTGTTCGCGCGCCCGTTGGCCGGGCCCAGAACAGCGGTGCGCGTGCCGTTCTGCACCAGGACCGCGATCTCGTCTTCGGCGGCCGACGGATCGTCCGAGCCCTCGGTCTCCTTTTTCTTCTTGTCCTGACCGTCCAGTGCGATGTCCTCACGCACCAGCCGGAAGAGCTTCTGTGCATCCTCCGTGGGCTCCACCCGCACGCCGACGTACCGGTTCGGCATCGTGGTCATGGTGATGCGCTTCGGCTCCACCTTCCGCAGCTCGTTGCTGAGGTCGTAGAGCTTCTTGACCGTGTCGAGCTCCGGGTCGACGGTGATGGCCTCGGTGGCCTTCTCGGCGAGCCTGCGCAGTTTGTTCGGGCTGCTCAGCGTGGCGTTCTTCCGCAGCACCCGGATCATCGAGTTCATGTACTGGTGTTGCGCCTTGGCGCGGGCGAGGTCGCTGCCGTCCTCGAACCCGTAGCGCGTACGCAGCCACTGCAGGGCCTGCTTGCCCTTCACCGGATGCGTGCCCTCCTCCAGTTTCAGGCCCGAGCCCTCGCCCTTGCTGTTCTTGGAGTAGATGTTGGCGTCCACGCACACCGGCACACCGCCGATGGCATCGGCCATCGCCACCACACCCGCGAAGTCGATCTTCATGAAGTGGTCTATGCGGATGCCTGTGAGTTCTTGCCAGGTGGCCACCGTGCAACCGGGGCCGCCGTGCCCCAGGCTCTGGTTCGTCATCGTCCGGCCGTTGCTTGCCGGGTATTCCTTGTCGTTGTCGGGATCCGTGCACTTGGGGATCTGGACCAGTGTGTCGCGGGGCATGCTGATCACCGACATGTTGCTGCGGTCCGCGGACACGTGCAGCAACATCTGGACGTCCGCGAGTGGAGCCGCGCCAAATGTCTCCTTGGCACCGCCCAATTTCTGGTTCGCCTTGGAATCCCGCGCGTCGGAGCCGATGAGCAGGATGTTCAGTGGAGTCTGACCGGCCGCATTGGGCGTCGGCTCGGCGAGCTCCTTGTCGCCCAGGTTCAGATCGTCGTTCTTGATCTTGCTGTTGAGGTGTTCGTAGTAGAGGTATCCCGCCCCGGCGGTGCCAAGTATCAGCACGGCCAGCACCGTCGCCGACCAGCGAAGCACCCGGCGTCTTCGGTGGGGCGCCGTTGTACCACCCCCGCCCCCGCGATGCCGTCTTCCGCCACGCGGATCGCTTGCAGAATCGTCTCTGCCGCCCGGGTCGCGCGGGCTGTCGTCCGCGCCGGGCTCTCTGTCATATCGGGCGCGTGATCGCGCCCCCTCCCCACGCAGACTGCTCTGCGTCATCTCCCTGCCTCCCCACCCTTGCGCCTGCTGCCAACGACGGGCCTGCCGTGCGTCCTGTTAGACGCACGGCAGGCCCGTCAGGTCACTTGGCGCAGACAGCTTTGTCAGCTGTTGACTTGTCGATCTCTTCCGGTGCTGTCGCCGGAACGGTGAGGGGTACCCCAGCCCCCTGGAAATCCTCACCGAGCGTCAAGGTCATCGCTGGCAGTCCCTGCGAGTTCTTGACGCTCTTGCCCGGCTTCAGGGCCGAGGCCGCCAACCCCATGACGTCGGCGAGTTTGCGTGCCTGGTCTGCTTGATCGGGAGCGTACTCGAGTGTGGTCTTCGCGATGCTCTTGCCGGCGTTTCCCCCGTTCTCCGACTTGAGTACGCCCTCCTCGAGTTGCAGCCAGCTCAGGGTCTCCTGCGCGGAGCCCGCAGCCGCGCCGCCGTTGAACACCTGCACCCGCACGTCGGCCGCAGCCGCCCTGTCCCCCTTCAGCCGAGCGGCCACCTCGGCCTTCTCCTTCTTCTTCTGCTGTTTGACCGCGGTGAGCGACACGTCGTTCCTGATCAGGCTGAACAGCTCTTTGGCGTTCGGCTCTTTGAGGACGACTGTCGCCTTGACCTTCTCGGCCGGGTTGTCGATCACCGGAACCGTGGTGAAGGACAGGTTCTTGGTATCGAACTTCCCGAGTTCCAGGCCCAGGTCACGGAGCCTGGTGATGCTGCTGATCTTCGAGTCGACGGTCAGCGCCTGGGTGCCCGCCTCCGCCAGCTTCACCAGTTTCGTCGGGCTGGTGAGGGTGCCCTTCGACTTGAGCTTGCGCATGAGCGAGCTGAGGAACTGCTGCTGGATCTCGATCCGGCTCAGGTCGCCGCCGAAGCCCACGGAGTGACGGGTCCGGACGAAGGCGAGTGCTTCTTCGCCTTCGATGCTGTGCTTGCCCTTGGACAGCTTGAGCTTGGAATCCGGGTCGTCGATGTCCTTGGCCAGGCAGACGTCGACGCCCTCGACCGCCGTGGTCAGCGTTTTGACCGCATTGAAGTCGGCGATCATGAAGTGGTCCAGCTTGATACCGGTCAGCTCGGTGACGGTCCGCATCGTGCAACTCGGCGTCCGCCCTTCCTGACCGAGGCTGTTGTTGAAGCGGATGCCCGGTTGCCCAGGGATGACCTTGGTCGAACCGTCCTCCTGTGTCGTCGGACAGTCCGGAATATCCGTGATCAGGTCGCGCGGAATGCTCAACGCGGTCGCGTTCGTGCGGTCCTTCGAGACGTGCAGCACAACCGTGGTGTCGGCGTGCCCGGCGCTTCCGGAGTCGCCGTAGCCACTGTTCCCGCTACCCGTGCGCTTGTCCGTGCCCACCAGCAGGACGTTGATCGCCCGGTCCTTGCTGAAGCCGCCGGTACCCGCGCCGTCGTCGGAGACGGACGTGATGTTGTCGTTGAGGTGCTTCCAGTAGAGGTACCCGGCCGTACTGGCGCCGACGAGCAGGAAGGCCATCGTGCCGCCCGTCCAGACCAGGATTTTCTTGCCCCTGGACTGGTTGGGCCGGCCCTTGCGGCGGCCGGGCGGAGGGCCCTGCGGCGCGCGTCGTCTGCGCGGTCCGGGCACGCCCGGCTCCGGCGCCTCCTCCGGTGTCCGCTGTCGCTCCCGGCCCGGCGCCGCGCGCCCCCGCGAGGGCGTGGCACCGCCCGCCGTTCTGCGAGCGCGGGGACCGGGGACCGCTGACTGCGGTGCGGAAGCCTGCAGTCGCAGTTCGTAGTCGCCGGTGCTCGGGTTGAGTACCCACTGGTCTGCGGGGTCGATATCGTCCGCCCGCCCACGGCCTTGCGCGTCCACGGTTGCTTGAGTCCTCCGTCGGGGCCACGCGGCGTCTTTCCCCCTCAAAAGACGCTCGGTCAGTCGGTCCAACCAGTGCGCGACCTCAGGACAGACCTCGTGGCCGGGTGCACCGGATCGCTCACACTATCCGCCCCGTTCGGCGTCAAGCGACGACGGTGACAAATTCCACGTCCCTACAACCGGGCAATCCACCCAATTCTTTGAACGTACGTTCCCTCTCTTGGTGCGCCCTTTACTCAGAGGGCTGTTCGGGCGTCAACCGCACGCGTCCTCGGCGGCCGTGTTCCCCCGGAAAGTCGGCGCGGGACTCGTGGCGGGCGAAGGACCGGCGGGCCGTTTTGCGCCTGATGTGCCGTCCTGCGGTTCCGCCGGGCCCGAGTCGCGTTCGTAGCGCCCTTCTTGGCCCTCGTCACCCTGCTGAAAAGGCGCGTAGTCGTACGAATCGCCCTGTGAGTCACCGGATGTGTCCTCGGTGCCCTCGCTCTCACCCGGTGTCGTACGGCTCCACTTTTCGCCGGAATCCTCCGGAAGTTCCCTGGTGACCTCCAACGGCGCGTCCGTGCGCAGCCGTTCGAAGAGTTTCTCCGCCTCGGGTTCCACGAGCTGGTCGCGATTGGCGTTGTAGGCGTACGACTCCCTCGGCACGGTGAGGAATTGCACCCGTTCGGTGGGGATGTTGCGCATGCCGCGCACCAGGTCGTAAAGGCCCCGCAGGCTCGCCAGCCCGGGGTCGGTGGTGAGCGACGACGTCGCCGCGTCCAGCACGGGATAGAGCTTCACCGGATTCAGCAGGACGTCGTTGCTGCGCACCTTGTTGACCAGCGCGCCCAGGAAACGCTGCTGGCGGTCCATCCGGTCGGTGTCGCTGCCGTCGCCGATGGTCTTGCGGGCGCGTACATAGCCGAGGGCCTGTTCGCCGTTGAGCCGCACCTTGCCCGCGGGCAGCCGCAGCTTGGCCGCGGGATCGTCGATCGGCTCCTTGAGGCACACCTCGACGCCGTCCACCGCGTCGACCATGTCCTTGAACCCGTGGAAGTCGACCACCATGTGGTGGTCGACCCGAACGCGGGTCAGTTTCTCGACCGTCCGGATCGTGCAGGCCGAACCGCCCCTCTGGAAGGCGTAGTTGAACATCGCGAACAGGGGCTCGGTGCGGGTGCCGTCGGGCCGGCGGCAGCTCGGTACGTCCACCATCAGGTCGCGGGGGAGGGAGACGGCGGTCGCGCTGCGCCGGTTCGCCGCCAGGTGCAGCAGGATCGTGGTGTCGGAGCGCTCGGTGCCGGAGTCCCGGCCGTACTTGCCGTTCCCGTCCCCCGACCGCGAGTCCGAGCCGATCAGCAGGATGTTCTGCGCGTCCCGCACCAGCGAGGTGGGCCGCTCCTTGTCGTACCGGGCGAGCTCGGCGGCGGTGTCGTCGTCCGACGTGATGTTGCCGTTCAGCTTCTCGTACACCGCCCACCCGGCTCCCGCCGCGGCCACGAGGACCACGGCGGTGCCGATGCCCGCGTACCGCAGCCACCGCCGGCGGCGCCGGGCGGCACCGGCTCCGGTGGCGGACGCGCCCACGCCGGGCCCGACCACCCCCTCGCCGTGCGTGCCTCCGTTACCGCTCACGCCACGCTCCACCCCTCCTGCCGTTCGGAACCTGCCCCTACGACCATCACCCGGCCGGGGGCGGGGGGCTTCGGGGGAGGGGCCGAACGGGGGACGGGGCGGGGGATGCGGCGGGGCGGGCGGGCCGAGGTCTCCCGGCCCGCCGCGCGGGCGAGGGAAACCGCCCCCGCCCGGGCGGCGAATCCGCTCAGCGAGCCGTGGAGGTGACCCGCTCGCTCTCGATCCGCTTGGCCAGCGCGTCGCCCCCGAGCTCTTCGAGGTTCCGGCACAGCACCACGGACCCGCCGGCGGCCAGCGGCGCGTAGAGGCCGGCGCTCAGCCCGTCCCACGTGTCGTACGAGAGCGCGGACAACAGCCGGGACCCGGGCCCCGTCAGGTCGAGCCCGGGAGCGTCGGCCCGAGCCCGCTCGACGACCTCCGCCCCCGTCAGCTCCGCCCCGGCCACGACCAGCGCGGCACTCTCCGGGTCCACCGGGCCGTACGGCCGGAAGGCGTCACCCTGACCGGGCACCTCGACGGCGTAGTCGGCGTACCCGGCCGGCGGCTGCGCGAAGCGGCGACCCAGCGGCGCGAGCGACAACGCCACCCGCTCCCCGGAACAGGCGAGGCCGGCCTCGAACCGGCCCGGTCCGGCGACCACGTGATCGGCGGCACCCGCGTCGCCCCCGACATCCGCCACCACGCCCGCGGACGAGCACGCGAGCAGCCACACCGCCGTCTGCCAGTGCGCGGGCAGCAGCAGCGCCACGCGTTCACCGGGTTCGGCGCCCAGTTCGCCCTGGAGCAGATTCGCGGTCTTGGCCACCCAATTGGCGAAGGTGGCCACGGACAGTTCGACACGTTCGCCCGTGGCGTCGTCGTAGAAGGTCACCAGGGGGCGTGCGGGATCCGCGGCGAGCGCGGATCGCAGCAGGTCGGCGGGGGTGCGGTCGGTGGCGTTCACGGGACGCAAGCGTACGCGGGCAGCTGCCCGGGCGGGGGAGCGAGGGCCACCGGTTCGGCCGAGTGCGGCCGACGGTCCGTCATATCCCGGATGGACAGATAAGTATGACTATGTCCAGGATCAGGGGCATGCGCGGACATCTTGCTTCCTCGATCGCCGTCACGTGTGCGGCCGCCCTGGCCTTCCCCCTGGCGCTGGCCTCCGACGCCGCGGCCACGCCCCTCGCCTCCGGAAGACCGGCCGACGGCAGACCGGTTGCCGGGTGGACCGCCCCGGACGGACCGGCATCCGGACGAACGGCACGCGCCCGACCCGAAACGGCCAGGCCGTCCACCGCCTCGGCGGGGCACCGCACGGGCGCGGCGGCAGCCCCCGTGGCGTCGGCCGACCGGGCCGTCCCCGGCAGCACCCAGTCCCTCCCGCTCACCCCCCTCGCCGCCGGGGCCTCCCAGGCCACGCCCACCCCCTCCGGCGACCGCGCGCTGGCCCCCGTGTCCGCCCCCGTCCAGGGCCTCGCCCGGCGGGACGTGCGGCACTTCTCCCTCGTGGGCGTCGTCTGGGACAACCCCGACAGCGAACTCCACGGCCGGGTCCAGGTCCGTACCCGCGCGACCGGCACCGGCACGTGGTCGGCCTGGCAGGACGTGGACACGCACAACCACGAGCACGCGGCCGACCCCGACACAGCGGAACGCACCTCCGGCCGGGTACGGGGCTCCACGGCGCCCCTGTGGGTGGGTGACTCGGACGGCGTGGAGGTCCGCGTCCAGGCGGAGGCGGACGGCCGGGCGGGCACCGACGGGAGGGCCGTCGCGGGCGAGCCCCTCCCCAGAGGACTGCACGTCGAACTGGTCGACCCCGGCGCCGAGCCCCCGCCCCAGGGCTCCGAGGTGGAGGTCCCCCGCGCCAACGCCCTGACCGCCGAGTCCGCGGCCTCCTCCGCCGTCAACGCCGACCTCGCACCCCTCGGCGCCACCGAGATCCCGGCCCTGAGTCAGCGGCAGACGCGGGCCGACCTGCTCGCGACCCGCGGCGAGGGCGAGGAGACGGCGGGTACGACCGGTACGGCCGGCACGACGGACACGGCCGGCTCCGCGGCCGGCCAGCAGGCGAAGCCGTACATCGGCGCACGTCCGCGCATCGTCACCCGCCGGGGCTGGGGCGCCGACGAGACGCTCCGCGAGCGGAACTTCAGCTACACGAAGACAGTGAAGGCCGCCTTCGTCCACCACACCGCGTCGGGCAACAACTACCGTTGCGCGCAAGCCTCTTCAGTCATCCGCAGTATCTACCGCTACCACGTGAAGAGCAGCGGCTGGCGTGACATCGGCTACAACTTCCTCGTCGACAAGTGCGGAAACATCTACGAGGGACGGGCCGGTGGCGTGGCCAAGCCGGTCATGGGCGCGCACACTCTCGGTTTCAACACCAAGAGCATGGGGATCGCGGTCCTCGGAAGCTTCGGCGGCACGAACCCGCCCGCCCCCGCGGTGAAGGCCGTCGCCCGGCTCACCGCGTGGAAGCTCGGCCTCTTCGGAGCGAACCCGCAGGGCAAGACCTACCTCAAGTCGGGCGGCGGAAATCTCTACCGAAAAGGAAAGAACGTACGACTCAATGTAATCTCCGGTCACCGGGACGGATTCGCCACCGAATGCCCGGGCGGCCGGCTGTACGCGAAGCTCGGCAGTGCCCGTGCCACTTCGGCCCGCTACCAGGGACGATGAGGTCCGGTCGGCGGGAACGCTGAAGCCCGGCATGCCGGGTCCCCAAACCCGGCGGCCCCCCACGGCCATCCTCCCCCAGAGGCGCCCCACAGCCATCTAAACGGTCTGCACACACTGGCCGGTCGAAAGACAGTTCGACCGGCCCCAGCAGGAAGCAGAGACGACAGGTGACAGAAGCGATCCTCCTGGTCGGCGGCAAGGGCACACGGCTGCGCCCGCTCACGGTGCACACGCCGAAGCCGATGGTTCCGGCGGCCGGGGTACCGTTCCTCACGCACCAGCTGGCACGGGCGAGAGCGGCGGGGGTCGAGCACATAGTGCTCGCCACGTCCTACCTGGCCGAGGTCTTCGAGCCCTACTTCGGCGACGGTTCGTCGCTGGGGCTCCACATCGAGTACGTCACCGAGGACGAACCCCTCGGCACCGGCGGCGCCATCCGGAACGTGGCCTCCCGCCTGAGATCCGCCCCCGACGATCCGGTCCTGATCTTCAACGGGGACATCCTGACCGGCCTGGACATCCCGGCCCTGGTCGACACCCACCGGTCGTCGGGCGCGGACGTGTCGCTGCACCTGACGCGGGTGGCGGACCCGAGGGCCTACGGCCTGGTCCCGACCGACGCCTCGGGCCGCGTACAGGCGTTCCTCGAGAAACCCCAGACCCCCGAGGAGATCGTCACCGACCAGATCAACGCGGGCGCGTACGTCTTCCGCCGCTCGGTCATCGACGCGATCCCCGCCGGCCGTCCGGTGTCGGTCGAACGGGAGACGTTCCCGGACCTCCTGGCCTCCGGGGCCCACCTCCAGGGCATGGTCGACTCCACGTACTGGCTGGACCTGGGCACTCCGCAGGCCTTCGTGCGCGGCTCCGCCGACCTGGTCCTGGGCAGGGCCCCGTCCCCGGCCGTCCCGGGTCGCTGCGGCGACCGCCTGGTCCTGCCGACGGCCACGGTCGCCTCGGACGCCAAACTGACCGGCGGCACGGTCATCGGCAGCGGCGCGACCGTGGGCGAGGGGGCCCGCATCTCCGGCAGCACGATCCTGGCGGACGCCGTCGTCGAGCCGGGCGCGGTCGTCACGGACTCCCTGGTCGGCGTGGGCGCCCATGTGGGCGCCCGCTCGATCCTCACCGGCGTGGTCGTCGGCGACGGCGCGTCGGTGGGCCCGGACAACGAACTCCGCGAGGGCGTACGCGTCTGGTGCGACGCCCGCATCCCGCAGGGGGCACTGCGCTTCTCGTCGGACCAGTAGCGCCGGTGAGCGTCAGTAAGTACTGGTAGGGATCAGCAACAAACGATCAGCAGCAAGGAATCAGCAGCAAGGGGGGACCCCGGTACCACCGGGGACCAAGGAGGGGGGGCCGAGCCTGCGTGCCACACGGCGCGGGCTCACACCTCCGGCGCGGGAGAGCCCGCGCTCACAGCCGCCCGATGTCCCCACGAGGCATCTTCGGATGGCGCCGGGGCGGTGTCCGCCCGCTCAGCAGAATGAGCCGGGCGGCCCGATGCCGCTGCCCCGCGTACGGCTCCAGCAACGAGAGCATCACGGCGTCGTCCGCGTCCCGGTCGCCGGCGAGGGCGTACCCGACGATCCCGGGAAGGTGCAGGTCCCCGACCGTCACCGCGTCCGGCGCCCCATGGCTGCGCTGCACGGTCTCCGCCGAGGTCCACGGCCCGATCCCGGACACCAGCTCCAGCCGCTCACGGGCCGCCTCCGCATCGAGCGCCACGGCCTCCTCCATCCGCCGGGCCACCCGTACGGCCCGCAGGATCGTCGACGCCCGCTTGTTGTCGACCCCGGCCCGATGCCACTCCCACGAGGGAATCAGCGACCAGACCCGGGGCGCCGGCATGACGAACATGCGCCCGTCGACGGGCCCGGGCGCGGGCACCCCGTACTTCCGCACGAGCGCCCGCCAGGCCCGGTAGGCCTCGTCCGTCGTGACCTTCTGCTCCAGGATCGACGGAATCAACGACTCCAGCACCAGGCCGGTACGCGTCAGCCGCAGCCCGGGCCGCCGGTGCCGGGCCGTCGCGACCAGCCGGTGCCGGGGTTCGAAGGCCCCGGGGTCGTCCGCCTCCCCGAGCATCAGGGGGAGCCGGTCGAGCAGCCACAGCGCCCCGGGCCCCCACGCCTCCCCCTCGACGACACCCCCGCGTACACACACCCGCAGGGTCCCGGGCCCGACGGGCGTGAGGCTGGCCCGCCACACGGCCCCGTCCGGGGTCCTGCGGAAGGTGGGGTCCGCGGGACCACGCCGTAGCGGCCCGAGCACGAGGCCCAGGTCGAGCGGCCAGGGCGGCGCCCAGCTCCGTCTCCGTCCGCCGACGGCGGCTTCCGTCGGCAGCTGCGTCCGGGCCCGCGACTGCGTCTGCCCGGGCACGACGACATGCCCGCCGCGCACGGTCGTACGCGTGGGCCGCTGTTCGAAGCGTCCGGCCACGGAGAGGGTCCTGGGAGTGTTCGGGAAGGGAGGTCCGGGGAGAGGGCTCGGGAAGTTGCCCTACGAGAGTAGGGCCGACGTCAGCGGACCTCGATGAAAACCCCGGCATCCCGCTGGGGCCGGGCCTTCGGTTCCTCGGCCGCGTGCCCGACGGCGACGGCTCCCATGGGATCCCAGCCCTCCGGCAGCCCGAGCACGTCCCGCACGACGTCCCGGCAGAACATCGTCGACGACACCCACGCGGACCCGAGCCGCTCCCCGGCGAGCGCGACCAGGAAGTTCTGCACACCGGCGCCCGTGGCGACCACGAACATCTCCCGCTCGGCCCCGTCGCGCCGGGCGTCCCCGTACGTGTGCGACCCGTCCATGACGAGACACGGGACGACGAGGTACGGCGCCCTGCGCAGCACGTCCCCGCGCCGCACCCGCTTGGCGACGGACTCCGCGCTCTTGCCGTCCCGCTCCAGGTCGGCGATCCAGGCGTTCCGCATGGCGTCCAGGAGCCGCGTGCGCGACCCGGCCGACTCCAGGAGGACGAATCTCCACGGCGTCGTGTGGTGCGGGGCCGGCGCGGTCACGGCCGCGGCCACCGCGCGCCGCACGGCGCCCGGGTCCACCGGCTCGTCGGTGAAGGCCCGGACGGTACGCCGCTGGGTGACGGCCTCCCGTACGGCCTCGGAGGTCCCGAGCCGGAACATGTCGTCGCGGGCGCCCCGGACCATCCCGCGGGTCCCTTCGTCGGCGTCGTCCGTGCCCACCAGGTGGGGCAGTCCGCGGACGACGGCGACGGGCAGCCCGGCGGCCTTGCCCTTGACCAGGTCACCCGCGGCGGCGAGCTCGTCGGCGGTGGCGACGACGGTCGCGCCGAGCGGATTGCCGTGCGCGTCCGTGCCGCCCCGCAGGTCGTCGAGCACGCGCACACCGGCGGCCCCGATGGCGACATCGGTGAGCCCGGTCCGCCAGGGCCGCCCGAACGTGTCCGTGACCACGACGCCGACCTCCACGCCGAGCGCGTTCCGCAGGCCGTCCCGGATCGCCCGCGCCGAGGCGTCCGGGTCCTCGGGGAGCAGCAGCACCGTCCCGGCGGGCGTGTTGGAGGCGTCGACCCCGGCGGCGGCCATCACGAGCCCCTGCCGGTTCTCCACGATCCGCAGCGGCCCGCGCCGGGCCACGACCCGTACGGTCTCGGCGTCGATGGCGGCCTCGCGGTCCTCCGCCTCGACGACGCGGCCCTCGGCCTTGGAGACGATCTTCGAGGTGACCAGCAGCACATCACCGTCCATCAGCCCGGGCCCGGCACCGGCGATCAGCTTCGCGAGGTCGTCGCCCGGGCGCACTTCGGGCAGCCCGGCCAGTGCCCAGACCCGGAAACCGGGAGTGTCCGGCGCGAACCCGCCGCCCGGCATGTCCGTACTCCGGGACGTCTCGTCGCTCAAGCGCCCCGCACCTCCTCCGCCAGCGTCAGCGCCTCACAGGCCATCGCGGCCGTCGCGTCGAGGTCGGTCATCATCAGCGGTACGGCACGGCACCGGATGCCGGCGTCCGTGACGCGCTCCACCACCCCGGCGTCCACCGTGTCGACCAGCCATCCGTCGAGGAGCCCCGAGCCGTAGTGCTCGGCGACCGCCGCCGCGGTGGACTCGACCCCCACGGCTGCCAGGACCTTGTCGGCCATGCCGCGCACGGGCGCGTCCCCGACGATGGGGGAGAGGCCGACCACCGGCACCCCGGCCTCGGCGATCGCCTCCCGGATGCCCGGCACGGCGAGGATCGTGCCGATGGACACCACGGGGTTGGACGGCGGGAAGAGGATCACGTCGGACGAGGCGATGGCCTCCAGCACCCCGGGCGCCGGCTTGGCCTGCTCGGCTCCTACGGGCACCACGGCGTGCGCGTCCACGGAGGCCCGCAGCCGCACCCAGTACTCCTGGAAGTGGACGGCCTTGCGCTCGCCGTCCACCTCGACGGCCACATGCGTCTCGACCCGGTCGTCGGACATGGGGATCAGCCGGACACCCGGATTCCACCGGTCGCACAGGGCTTCCGTGACGGCGCTGAGCGGATATCCGGCGCTCAGCATCTGCGTCCGCACGATGTGCGTCGCGAAGTCCCGGTCGCCCAGACCGAACCAGGAGGGCCCCGCGCCGTACGCGGTCAGCTCCTCCTTGAGGTGGAACGTCTCGTCGGCCCGCCCCCAGCCCTGCTCCTCGTTGATACCGCCACCGAGCGTGTACATCACCGTGTCGAGATCCGGGCAGACCTTCAGCCCGAAGAGGTGGATGTCGTCCCCGGTGTTGCCGATGACGGTGATGTCCGCGTCCGGCGCGGCCTGCTGGAGACCACGCAGGAACCGGGCACCGCCGATGCCGCCTGCCAGAACCACAATGCGCATGGCACGCAGTCTTGCAGGCGGCCACGGCCGCGCGTCAGCCGGTTACGAGACGTCGGCCCCCGAGCACCGCGCGTGGGGGGTCTCCTCGGCCGGCCGGAGCCGAATCCGGGTCTCGGCCTGGGTTCCGGCCCGGGGGAGCATCGGCATCTCCGTCAGTCCCGGGTGGTACACGTGCAGGCTTATGGCCGGTTCGAGGGAGTCGTTGACGACCTCGTGCACGTAGCCGGGCGCGAACACCCGCTGAGCGCCCGCGCCGAGCGCGCGTGTGCCCCGCTCGGTGCGCTCCGTGAGGGCGCCCTCCAGGACGGTGAGTACGCCGGAGGAGCGGCCGTGGTCGTGCAGTCCGCTGCCCTGCCCGGGGACCCAGGACAGCAGCCACACCTCGTAACCGGGTCCGGTGCGCAGCCGGTGGTACCAGCGGGAGGCCGCGTCGTACCGGACGAGGTGCTCCCACTGGGAGCGGTCGGCGGCGATGGAGCGTGCGAGGCCGACGAACTCGGCCACGGTGGACGGATGCTCGCGCGGCGGCTGGAGGAGATGGGGTACTTCGAGGATGTCGCCGGCGATCTGGAGGTCGCTGTCGCTGTTCATGGGGTGCGGTGGTTTCCTCGGCGAAGAGAGTGCTGGAGGTCTGGGGTGTCACGTACCGGCCGCCCGGATCGCGGGCGTGAGGTGTGCCCGGGTAGGGGCGGGGGACCAGCGGCCGGATCTCAGTGGACCCGGCGGCAGCGGGAGCGCGGTCGGCTCAACAGCTGCGACAGCAACAGCTACAGCGAGCGTGGGCAGCACCGGGGGACCCGGCGGTGCGGGTCGAGGTGAGTGCCAAGTTCGCGAGCATGCCCACTAGGACACCGGCTCACACCCGCACTGTCAACTTCACGTCCGATATGTGGGCGTTGTTTCACCTCATCCGGGCCTCCTCGAAGGTGAAAGGTTTGTGCAGGAGGTTGTCGGGACACATGGCGCACAACCGGGCGCACGAACCGTGGAGCGACCCCGTGATCCCTGTGCGATCCCAGTGATCCATATGTGATCCGGTTCGCTTCGTGGCCGTGCCGGAACGAGATCGAACTCCTGGGCGTCCTCTTCTGTACAGATCCTGTTCCGTACAGGCCCTGTCGGAGAGGGGGCCTCACCGGGTCCCTTTCGCCTGTCAGGGTTTATGCCGATTTGAACACTTTCCGCAAAGCCTTGGTTCCGCAGAGTGAATAAGGGGCCCAATAGCAGATCTCGGCTTGACTGGCCCGGATCGGCACACTTGTAATTTCACTCGTGTCGTTCAGCCGAAATCGGTAGCGGCAGCATCACGGGGACGCGAGACGGACGAGGGGCGCACATGACCGAGCTGTTTCAGGAACTGCTGGTCGACGAGGCCGAAGAGGAGCTCGGCTGGCAGGAGCGGGCGCTCTGCGCGCAGACCGACCCCGAATCCTTCTTCCCCGAGAAGGGCGGTTCCACCCGCGAGGCGAAGAAGGTCTGCCTCGCCTGTGAGGTCCGCTCCGAGTGCCTCGAATACGCGCTCGCCAACGACGAGCGCTTCGGCATCTGGGGTGGCCTGTCCGAGCGCGAGCGGCGCCGCCTGAAGAAGGCCGCCGTCTGACCGGTGCCCGATCGCGACCCGATCGCATTCCGGTCGCACTCCGACCGGACGGTGCACACCCCTACGTACTGATACGTAACGAACGGCCTGTCGCAGGTGGGTTGTCCACAGGCGGCGGGCCGCGCTGGTGTCCAGCCGTTAGTGTGGGCCTCCGTCCGAGACGCCACGCTGTCCCCCGAGGACACAGGCGTCCACCGCAGTCCAGCGAACCGGGGCCTGTACCTCGATGTCCGTGCACAGCCATTCGGCAGGTCGGTACGACCCTGCCACTGCAGCGTTCGACCCGGCCGGCCAGGCGGTGTTCGACCCCACGCGCCCGCCCGAGTACCCGAGGCACGTGGTCACCGCCGTGCTCGTCTCGCACGACGGCGCCCGCTGGCTGCCCGAGGCCCTCGCCGGGCTGCTCGGTCAGGACCGGCCCGTACAGAACGCGGTGGCGGCCGACACCGGCAGCGCCGACGACTCCGCCCGGCTGGTCACCGAGGCCCTCGGCGCCGACCGGGTGCTGCACCTCGCCCGGCGCACGGGCTTCGGCCAGGCCGTCGAGGAGGCCACCCGCAGCGCGGGCGTGCTGACCCCGGACGACCTTCCGTACCTGAAGCGCCCCAGCGGCTGGGACCCGGTCACGCGCACCTGGCGCGACGACGCCTACGACATGCCGGAGCTGCCGCACGGCGAGCCCGAGCAGTGGCTGTGGCTCCTGCACGACGACTGCGCCCCGGAGCCCGACGCCCTCGCCCAGCTGCTGCGCGTCGTGGAGAACGAGCGGGAGCTCGGCAAGGACGTCGCCGTCGTCGGCCCCAAGCTCCGCGGCTGGTACGACCGCCGGCAGCTCCTCGAAGTCGGCGTCACCATCGCCAACAGCGGCCGCCGCTGGACCGGCCTCGACCGGCGCGAGCAGGACCAGGGCCAGCACGACCACGTACAGCCCGTGCTGGCCGTGTCCACCGCGGGCATGCTGATCCGCCGCGACGTCTACGAGGAGCTCGGCGGCTTCGACCGGCGGCTGCCCCTCATGCGTGACGACATCGACCTGTGCTGGCGCGCCCAGTCCGCGGGCCACCGTGTCCTGGTCGCCCCCGAGGCGGTCGTCCGGCACGCCGAGGCGTCCTCCCGTGAGCGCCGCACCGTCGACTGCGTGGGCCGCACCTCCGCCTCCCCGCACAAGGTCGACAAGGCGGGCGCCACCTACACCCTCCTCGTCAACACCCGCAGCGCGGCGCTCCCCTGGGTCCTCGTGCGCCTCGTCCTCGGCACGCTGCTGCGGACGGTCGCGTACCTCGTCGGGAAGGTCCCCGGACAGGCGGTCGACGAGATCCGCGGCCTCCTGGGCACGCTGCTGCGCCCCGAGCGCATCGTCGCGGGCCGGCGCGGCAGGGGCAGACCCCAGGTCGACAAGGGCGAGCTGCGCCCGCTGTTCCCGCCCCCCGGAGCCACGGTCCGGGCCACCGTCGAGCAGGCCGCGGGCAGCCTCATGGGCCGCACCGACGCCGAGCTGACCGCGGCCGGCCGGCACGGCGGCGCCGTCGAGTCCGGGCCGGGCGACGACGACGCCGACTTCCTCCAGGTCGAGCAGTTCGCCCGCCTCAAGCGCATCGCCCGCAAGCCGGGCCCGATGGTCTTCGTGGTGCTTCTCCTCGTCTCCCTCGTCGCCTGCCGTGAACTCCTCGGCGGCGGCGCCCTCTCGGGCGGCGCGCTGCTGCCCGCCCCCGCGGACTCCTCCGAACTGTGGGCGCGCTACCTGGACGGCTGGCACCCGGTCGGCGCCGGCGGTACGCAGTCGGCGCCGCCCTATCTCGCGCTGGTCGCGATGCTCGCGAGCGTGCTGTTCGGTTCCACCGGGCTCGCGGTCACCGTCCTGCTGGTCGGCTCGGTGCCCCTGGCCGGCCTCGCCGCCTACTTCGCCTCCAAGCCGCTCGTCGAGTCCCGCCTGCTGCGCGCCTGGGCGTCCGTCGCGTACGCCTTCCTGCCCGCCGCCGCCGGCGCGCTCGCGGCCGGCCGCATCGGCACCGCCGTACTCGCCGTCCTGCTGCCCCTCATCGCGCGCGCGGGCATCGCCGCGAGCGGCCTCGCCTCGGAGACGGGCCGCGGCAGCTGGCGGGCCACCTGGGCGTACGCGCTGCTGCTGACCCTCGCCACCGCGTTCACGCCGATCGTGTGGCCCATCGCGCTGGTGCTCGGGCTCGCCGTGCCGGCCGTGCGCCGCAGGGACATCGCCGCCTACGGGCTGCGTTTCCTGGCCCAGCTCGGCACCCCGCTGCTGGTCCTCGCCCCCTGGTCGCTCTCCCTGCTCCCGTTCGGCTTCTTCCAGGAGGCCGGTATGGAGTACGCGTCGGGGGCGGCCTCCGCGCTCGACCTGCTGGGCGCGAGCCCGGGCGGTCCCGGCACGGTCAGCGGGCTGATGCTCATCGGCATCGTGTGCGCCGCCGTGGCCGCGCTGATGCGCGCGGAGCGACAGCTGGGGATCTGGACGGCCTGGGCCGCGGCACTGGTGGCACTCGTCTTCGCGGCGCTCTCCAACAGCTCCACCTGGGCCGGCCCTGCGACCCTCGTCTACGGCCTCGCCTTCCTCGCCGCCGCCGCGCTCGGCGCCGACGGGGCCCGCTCGCGCGTGGCCGAGCAGAGCTTCGGCTGGCGCCAGCCGGTCGCCGTGCTCATCGCCTTCGCCGCGGCCGCCGGACCCCTGCTCGTCGCCGCCGGATGGATGATCCGCGGTGCCGACGGGCCGCTGGAGCGGCGCGATCCCGTCCAGGTGCCCGCGTTCGTCGCCGAGGAGAGCGGTACCCGCGACCAGGCCCGCACGCTCGTCCTCGACAGCGACTCGGCGGCCAGGGTCGGCTACACGCTCGTCCGTGGCTCCGGCGCCCGCCTCGGCGACGCCGAACTGGCCGCGGCGGACGGCGAGAACAGACTGCTCGACAAGGTCGTCGCCAACCTGGTGGCGGGTTCCGGCGCCGACCAGGCCGACCAGCTCGGCGGCTTCGCCGTGCGGTACGTCCTCGTGCGCGACGGCGCGCCCCGGGAGGTCGGCCGTGTCCTGGACTCCACTCCCGGCCTGAGCAGGCTGAGCCAGCGGGACGGCATCGCCCTGTGGCGCGTCGACCGGCAGGTCGCGCGCGCGGCCGTCGTCCCGAAGTCCGGAGATCCGCAGCCCATCGCCGCCGGCCCCGTCGAACTGCACACCGAGATCCCCGCCGGTGCCGACGGCCGTGTCCTGCGTCTCGCGGACACCGCCGACGAGGGCTGGACGGCCACTCTCGACGGGAAGCCGCTCACCAGGACCACGGTCGACGGCTGGGCGCAGGGCTTCGAACTGCCCGCCACCGCGGGCCGGCTGGACGTCACGTTCGAGGCACCGATGAGCCACACCGGCTGGCTGTGGGCGCAGGGCGCGCTCGCCGTCGTCCTCGTGGTGCTCGCCCTGCCCGGCCGTCGCCGCGACGTGGACGACGACCTTCCCGAGGAGCCCGTCGTACCCGTCCAGGCCGCCTCGGGCGAGGGCCGCAGGGCCCGCCGTCTGCGCGCCCAGGCGGAGGCAGGGGAAGCGGACCGGCCCGACGCGTTCCCGCCCGACTCCCCGCCCGCGCCCGAGGGGGCTCCCGCGGCCGCCCCGGTCCCGCAGCAGCAGGCGTACGGCACGGGGGCCGCGCCGGGTGAGGCCGTTCAGGACTGGGGGAGGGACACGACGACGTACGCGGACGCCGAGTACGGCACCTACGGCGGCGATCAGTACCAGGGCGCCCCGCAGTACCCGGCGGGCACCTACGAGCAGCAGCCGTACCAGGCGGACCCGTACCAGCCGGACCCCTACCAAGCGGGCCACTACGACCCGTACGCGGCGTACGGCACGGGGAACGCGGCGTACGACCCGACGCAGACGTACCCCCAGGGCTACGACGCGCAGTACGACCCGGAGCAGCAGCAACAGCAACCGCCGCCGCACGGCACCGACAGCGAGCGCCCCGACGGGAGCCAGCAGTGAACCGCACCACCGTGTCCCTGATCGCCGGCGTGGCCGCGCTCGCCGCCGTCACCGGGTTCGCCTCGATGTCCGAGCCACAGGCCTCCGGCGCGGACACGGCGAAGACCGCCGCGGAGCTGCCCGTGGAGCGCACCAGCCTGCTCTGCCCGGCTCCGAGCACCTCGGACCTCGCCGAGACCGCGTACACGTCCTTCACGCCCGTCACCAAGGGCACCGGCAAGAGCGGCAAGGCCGAACTGACGGCCGCGGGCGAGGAGTCGGCCGAGGGCACGTCCGACGGGTCCGAAGCCGACGGCAAGGGGGGCGGCAAGAAGGCGAAGCCCGTCCTGACGCCGAAGGAGCCGGGGAAGCCGGTCACGGGCGAGGCCTCCGGCGCCGAGTCGCCCGCCCTCGTCGGCACGGCCGAGGGCAAATTCGCGCCAGGCTGGGCCGTCCAGCAGACCACGGAGGTCGAGGCGGGCAGCGGCCGAGGCCTGCTCGGCACCGCCTGCTCGGCACCGGACACGGACTTCTGGTTCCCGGGCGCCAGCACGGCCAAGGAGCGCACGGACTACGCGCACCTGACCAACCCCGACGACTCCGCCGCCGTCGCGGACATCGAGCTGTACGGCAAGGACGGCGCCCTCAAGTCGACGGTGGGGGAGGGCATCAAGATCCCGCCGCACTCCAGCGAGGCCGTGCTCCTGTCGACGCTCATCGACGAGCCGCAGACCAACCTCACCGTGCACGTCACGGTCCGCAGCGGCCGGGTGGCCGCCGCCGTCCAGGCCGTCGACGACGCGCTCGGCGGGGACTGGCTCGCCGCCTCCGCCCCGCCGGCGGGCAGCCTCGTCCTGCCGGGCATCCCGAAGGACGCCACCTCCGTCCGTCTGGTCGTCTTCGCGCCCGGTGAGACCGACGCCGATCTACGGGTGCGTCTCGCCTCGCCGACCGGCCTGATCACTCCCGCCGGGCACGAGACGGTGCACGTGAAGGCCGGCATGACGGCCGCCGTCGACCTCGGTGACGTCACGCGCGGGGAGGCGGGCTCCCTGGTGCTGACGCCCACGGAGAAGTCGGCCCCCGTCGTCGCGGCCCTCCGGGTCGTACGCGGCAAGGGCGACAAGCAGGAGACGGCGTTCATCCCGGCCACGGGTCCGGTAAGCGCGCGTGCGACGGCCGCCGACAACCGCTCCAAGGGCTCGACGCTCTCCCTCGTCGCCCCCGGCCGCAGCGCGAAGGTCAGGGTCACGGCCTCCGCGGGCAGCGGCGGCGGAACGGCCGCCACGAAGACGTACACGGTCAAGGGCGGCACCACTCAGAACGTGCGGCTGCCCGTGCCGAGCGGCCTCAAGGGCACGTACGCGCTCACGGTCGAGCCGCTGTCCGGCGGCCCCGTCCACGCGGCGCGCATGCTCGAAGCGGCCGAGGGCGGCATCCCGATGTTCACCGTGCAGACCCTCCCGGACGACCGGGGGACGGTGGAGGTACCGGACGCGGAGCAGGACCTGTCCGTGCTGCAGAGGTAACGGGCGCGGGAGGAGCAGCCCCGGAGGTCAGTCCTCCCCGTAACGGGGATCGACGGTCTCCGGAGTCAGCCCCAGCAGCTCGGCGACCTGTTCCACCACGACCTCGTGCACCAGCGCGGCCCGCTCGTCGCGGCCCTTGGTGCGGATCTCGACGGGACGCCGGTAGACGACGACCCGGGCGGGACGGCCCTCGTGGGCCGGAGTCGTGCCCCCCAGGGGCACGGCCTGGTCGCCCCAGCCGTCGTCGTCGGCCGGATCGAACCGGGGCACCTCCAGCACCATGAACTCGATGTCCGCCAGCTGCGGCCACCGCCGCTCCAGTCGCTCCACGGAGTCCTGCACCAGATCCGCGAACACCTCGGCGCGACTGGCCGAGAGGGGCACCTGCGGTGGCGCCACCGGACCACGCATCCCGCGCCCGTGTCGATCACGACGACGGGGCCTGGGTTCGGCGGGACGGGGCGGTACGGGGTTGTCCATCACTGACGAAGCGTAGTCCCCGCCCACCGCCCCCGTCCGCACACGGCACGCGCCCCGCCAGGGGTTCGCGGTGGCCGTGCGGTGCGGTGGCGCCGGGCGCGCGCCGCCCGGACCGCGACGGGCCGCACGAACCCCGGATCTCACCCCGTCCCCGCGCCCGTGCGTCGGCATGTCGCAGGATGACCATTCCGGCCAAGCTCGGGCTCGTTTCCGTACCTCCTCAAGGTGCAGGAATCACGGCAATTGACGGTGTTTGTACCGACTCCTGATCGCGTCCGGGCCTGTCCGGGATCTCGTCAACACCCGTACCCGCAGGTCAAGAAGGCCCGCCGGGAACCCCCTGTGTCAGGCATCACAGCACGACACGGTGGGGTGACCCGGGGGAGAGTCGTCGCGGCCCGCTCAAGAGTGCGGTACCGTCCAACATCGTGAGCCCTGTACGTCGCTGTTCGCGCACCGCCTGCGGCCGTCCCGCCGTCGCGACGCTGACGTACGTCTACGCCGACTCGACCGCGGTCCTCGGCCCGCTCGCCACCTACGCCGAACCCCACTGTTACGACCTGTGCGCCGAGCACTCCGCGCGCCTCACCGCCCCGCGCGGCTGGGAGGTCGTCAGGCTCGCCGACGGCTCCGCTTCCTCCCGTCCCAGCGGTGACGACCTGGAAGCGCTCGCCAACGCGGTCCGTGAGGCGGCCCGCCCGCAGGAGCGTGCCGCGCAGACAGGTGGCGCCGGCGCCCGCTCCGCGAACCCGGTGGAAGCCGGCCGACGCGGCCACCTGCGGGTACTGCGTTCACCGGACTCCTGAACAGCTTTCCGGGCCGGACTTCGCAACCCCCTTCCCCCGACGGGGACTTCACTCCGTGCGCATGCGGTGCACGTTTCACCCGATGGCGCACGGCCATTGACGCACGGCCATTGATGCACGCTTGGCGTGGACACGAGCATGTTCCCGGACGACCCGCGCATCCAGGCGCTCGTCGTCGCGTTCTGCTTCGGCGCGCTCCTGGAGGCCCTCGCGGGCTTCGGCGCGCCCGTCGCGACCTGCTCGGTGATGCTGGTCGCGCTCGGCTTCGAGCCCGTCCGCGCCGCCGTCGTCGCCCTGGTCGCCACCACCGCGCCGGTCGCCCTCGGTGCCATGGGCACCCCGGTCGTGACGCCGGCTCAAGTCTCCGCCCAACTCGCGGACATCGGGGCCGCCCTGGCCGGCGCGGGCGCCCTGATTGGCGGTGCCGCAGGCGCGCAGGCCCGCCGCCGAGCCCGTACGGGCCGCGGTCCTGACCGGCGTACGCGGCGAGGACCTGGACGAGGAGGACCCGCGCCCCGAGGTGCTGCGGGCGTACGCCCCGTACGCGCTGATCGTCGTGATCTTCTCCGTGACGTCCGTCCTGGCGCTCGCCTACGTCATGAACCTGTCCGGACAGGCGGCCACCATTGCTGGTCATGTGCCTGATCGTCGTCGCGCAGAGCTCACCCGTCCCGGAACGGATGCTTCCGTGAGCCCGTGGGAAGGCCGTGTGCGATGTCCGTATGTGACCGCTCAGATCCCGCACGGCCGGGTGTCGGTCCCTACGGGTAGTTTGGGGTCACCGTTGAGGACTCCAGAAAGGTTGGCCGTGACCGCTGATCTGTCACAGCTCGTGAAGGCGTACGACGTGCGAGGGGTGGTCCCGGACCAGTGGGACGAGACGCTGGCCGAGCTGTTCGGCGCGGCCTTCGCACAGGTGACGGGAGCGGACGCGATCGTGACCGGGCACGACATGCGCCCCTCGTCACCGGGTCTGTCGCGGGCCTTCGCGCGCGGGGCGGCGGCGCGCGGCGTCGACGTGACCGAGATCGGGCTGTGCTCGACGGACCAGCTGTACTACGCGTCGGGCGCGTTCGGCCTCGCGGGCGCGATGTTCACGGCCTCGCACAACCCGGCCCAGTACAACGGCATCAAGATGTGCCGGGCGGGCGCCGCCCCCGTGGGCCAGGACACCGGTCTCACGGAGATCCGCGAACTCGTCGAGTCCTGGGTCGACTCGGGGGCCCCGGTCTCGGACGCGACACCCGGCACGATCACCCGGCGGGACACGCTGGAGGACTACGCGGCCTATCTGCGCGGCCTCGTCGACCTGACCTCGGTCCGCCCCCTGAAGGTCGTCGTCGACGCGGGCAACGGCATGGGCGGGCACACCGTCCCGACCGTCTTCGCGGGCCTGCCCCTCGACCTCGTCCCGATGTACTTCGAACTGGACGGCACGTTCCCGAACCACGAGGCGAACCCCCTGGACCCGGCGAACATCGTCGACCTCCAGAAGCGCGTCCGCGAGGAGTCCGCCGACCTCGGCATCGCCTTCGACGGCGACGCCGACCGCTGCTTCGTCGTCGACGAGCGCGGCGAGCCGGTCTCCCCGTCCGCGATCACGGCCCTGGTCGCCTCCCGCGAGCTGGCCAAGCACGGCGGCAAGGGCACGGTCATCCACAACCTGATCACGTCCTGGTCGGTACCGGAGGTCGTCAGGGAGAACGGCGGCACGCCGGTACGCACCCGCGTGGGCCACTCCTTCATCAAGGCCGAGATGGCCACCTCCGGCGCGATCTTCGGCGGCGAGCACTCCGCGCACTACTACTTCAAGGACTTCTGGAACGCCGACACGGGCATGCTCGCGGCTCTCCACGTCCTGGCGGCCCTCGGCGGCCAGGAAGGCACGCTCTCCGCCCTCGTCGCCCAGTACGACCGCTACGCGGGTTCCGGCGAGATCAACTCCACGGTCGACGACCAGACGGCCCGCCTCGCCGCGATCAGGGCGGCCTACGAGGGCCGCACGGACGTCACCTTCGACGAACTCGACGGCCTCACGGTCGCCACCGCCGACTGGTGGTTCAACGTCCGCCCCTCCAACACGGAGCCCCTCCTGCGCCTGAACGCGGAGGCCCGCGACGAGACGACCATGACGAAGGTCCGCGACGAGGTCCTCGCGATCATCAGAGGCTGAGTCCCCCGAAAGAGACGGGAACGGCTAGGGCGGCGAGGGCGCAACACCCCCGCGCCCGGCCGCCCGCGGCGGTACCCTGACCAGGCCACATCACCGCACCACCTCGCACCTCCTCCGCCCCCGAAGGGACCTGACATGCCGCTCGAAGCCGGCCTCCTGGAGATCCTCGCCTGCCCGGCCTGCCACGCCCCCCTCGAGGAGCAGGAGGCCGAGCTGATCTGCACCGGCCAGGACTGCGGCCTCGCCTACCCCGTCAGGGACGGCATCCCGGTCCTCCTGGTCGACGAGGCCCGCCGCCCCGCGTAAACCCCGTCGCGTCCACGAAGAAGCGACCCCCGCCAGGTGCCCGGAGGCTTCCCACCATGCTCGACGAATCACTTCTCGACGACCAGGAGGCGCTGGCCCGTGTGGACCGGCGGGAGTTGCTCCGCGGCGCCGCCGAGGCGGGCGCCCGCGTACGCACCGCCGTCCGGCACGCCACCGAGGCCGGCATCGCCGAGCTCAAACCCGACGGCCGGCCCCGCGCCATCCTGATCGCTGGCCCCGGCCTGGCCGCCACCTGCGTCGCCGACCTGCTCGGCTCGCTCGCCGGCGCCGCCTGCCCCGTCACCCGGCTCACCCCCCGCGGAGTGGCCCCCGCGGCCGGCGCACTGCTCTGGGAACTGCCGGGCTGGGCGGGCCCCGTCGACCTGCTCCTGGTCGCCACGCCCGACGGCAGCGAGCCCGGTCTCTCGCTCCTCGTCGAGCAGGCCTACCGGCGCGGCCTCACCGTCGTCGCCGTCTGTCCGCCCCGTGCCCCGCTGACCGAGTCGGTCGCCGGCGTCCACGGCCTCACCGTGCCCATGGCGACCGCCCCCTACGAGCCGCAGGCCCTGGCCGCCGCCTCGGCGCCCGGCTCCCTGTGGGCGCTGCTCACCCCGCTGCTCGCGCTGCTCGACCGCACCGGCCTCCTGGCCGCTCCTCCCGAGGTCCTGCAGAAGGTCGCCGACCGTCTCGACCGGGTGGCCGAGCGCTGCGGCCCGGCCATCGCGACCTACAGCAACCCCGCCAAGACACTCGCCGCCGAGCTCTCCGAGACGCTTCCGGTGATCTGGACCGAGGGCGACTCCGCCGGTCCCGCGGGCCGTCGCTTCGCCGCCGCCCTGGCCGAGCTCGCGGGGCGACCCGCGCTCACCGCCGAGCTGCCCGAAGCACTCGACACGCACAGCGTCCTCCTCGCGGGCGCCCTCGCGGCGGGCGCCGACCCCGACGACTTCTTCCGCGACCGGGTCGAGGAGGCACAGGTCATCCACGCGCGCGTGGTGCTGCTGAGGGACCGCCCGGCCGGCGGCCACACCGCCGCCCCCGCCGCCCGCGAGCTCGCTCTCAGCCATGACACGGCGGTCAGTGAGATCGGACCGGAGGAGGGCGGAGACCTGGAAACCCTCGCCGAACTGATCGCCATCACGGATTTCGCCGCCGTTTACCTGGCGCTCGCCTCGACGGCCTGATCTTGAGCCACGCCTCCTGACCGGACCCGCCGATCAGCGGTGTACCAGCGCACGTACGGAGAAGAAGACAGAGCATGGACCGCCTCGACAACACCGTCCGCCCCTACGCCTGGGGCTCCACCACGGCCATCCCGCGGCTCCTCGGCGCCGAGCCGACCGGTGAGCCGCAGGCCGAGATGTGGATGGGCGCCCACCCGGGAGCGCCCTCGCTCACGCCCCGCGGCCCCCTCACCGAGGTGATCGACGCGGACCCCGAGGGCGAACTGGGCACCGAGGCGGTCGCCAGGTTCGGCCCGCGCCTCCCGTTCCTGCTGAAGATCCTCGCCGCGGGCGCCCCCCTCTCCCTCCAGGTGCACCCCGACCTCGCCCAGGCCAGGGAGGGGTACGAGGACGAGGAGCGCCGCGGTGTCCCGATCGACGCACCGCACCGCAACTACAAGGACGCCAACCACAAGCCCGAACTGATCTGCGCGCTCACGGAGTTCGACGGCCTGTGCGGATTCCGCGCCCCGCTGGAGGCCGCCGGGCTGCTCTCGGCCCTCGAGGTCGACTCCCTCAAGCCGTACGTCGATTTGCTGCACGCCCGCCCCGAAGAGGCCGCGCTGCGCGAGGTGTTGACGGCCGTCCTGACCGCGGACCCCGAGGCGATGGCCACCACGGTCACCGAGGCCGCCGCGGCCTGCGCCCGGCTCGGCGGCGACCACGCCCCGTACGCCGGAATCGCCCACCACTACCCGGGCGACCGGGGTGTCATCGCCGCGATGCTGCTCAATCACGTGCGGCTGCAGCCCGGCGAGGCCCTGTTCCTCGGCGCCGGAGTCCCGCACGCGTACCTGAACGGCCTGGGCGTCGAGATCATGGCCAACTCCGACAACGTGCTGCGCTGCGGCCTCACCCCCAAACACGTCGACGTCCCCGAACTCCTGCGCATCGTCCGCTTCGAGGCCGGCGACCCGGGCGTACTGCGCCCCGAGGCCTCCCGGGACGGCGAGGAGGTCTACGAGACCCCCATCGACGAGTTCCGCCTTTCCCGGTACGTCCTGCCGGAGGGCGGGCCGGCCCACGACCTCACGCTCCGCACCCCACAGATCCTGCTGTGCACCGCGGGCTCCGTACGGACGGGCGACCACCCACTCGGCCCCGGCGAGTCCGTCTTCGTACCGGCGGACGAAAAGCTGGAAGTGTCCGGGAACGGAACGGTTTTCCGCGCCACCGTCATCACCTGAAGCGGTCACTGTGACGGCGTGGCACTCCACCACCTGTCCGGGCTGCAACAATGGCCCACCGCAAAGGCCAGGCAAAGCACGGGACGGCAGCCGGGCGGCGGCCGGGCGGCCAGCCGACGGCAGACGAAGGGACATTGGGAACACATGAGCGCGTCAGGCGGCACCAAGGCGATCGTGGCGGCACTCGTCGCCAACCTAGCGATCGCGGTAGCGAAGTTCGTGGCGTTCGTCTTCAGTGGTTCGTCGTCGATGCTCGCCGAGTCCGTGCACTCGCTCGCCGACTCCGGCAACCAGGGCCTGCTGCTCCTCGGCGGCAAGAAGGCCAAGCGCGAGGCGACCCCGGAACACCCCTTCGGCTACGGCCGCGAGCGGTACATCTACGCCTTCCTCGTCTCGATCGTCCTCTTCTCGGTCGGCGGCATGTTCGCGATCTACGAGGGCTACGAGAAGATCAAGCACCCCCACGAGATCGACCACTGGTACTGGCCGGTGGGCGTCCTCGTCTTCGCGATCATCGCCGAGACCTTCTCCTTCCGGACGGCCATCAAGGAGTCCAACCTCACGCGCGGCAAGCAGTCCTGGAAGGAGTTCGTGCGCCACTCCAAGGCGCCCGAGCTGCCGGTCGTCCTCCTCGAGGACCTGGGCGCGCTCGTCGGTCTGATCCTCGCCCTGTTCGGCGTGAGCCTGGCCCTGGCGACCGGCGACGGCGTCTGGGACGGCATCGGCACCCTCTGCATCGGCATCCTGCTCATCCTCATCGCGATCGTCCTGGCCGTGGAGACCAAGTCGCTGCTCCTGGGCGAGGCCGCGGGCATCGACCAGGTCAGGAAGATCGAGGCCGCGATCGTCGACGGCGAGACGGTCCCCGCCATCATCCACATGCGCACGCTCCACCTCGGTCCCGAGGAACTGCTGGTCGCGGCGAAGATCGCCGTCCGGCACGACGAGACGGCCACCGAGGTCGCCGCCGCGATCGACGCCGCCGAGTCCCGCATCCGCGAGGCCGTCCCGATCGCCCGCGTCATCTACCTCGAGCCCGACATCTACAGCGAGACCGAAGCCGCCAAGGGCGTGGACCCGGAGGCGGCCCCGGGCGGCCCCACCCCGGCCGCCGAGCACTGATCTCCCGCGGTACGGGGGGAAGGGCGCTCCTCTCCCCGTAACGCGACCGGGGCCCGCCGAACGATTCGGCGGGCCCTTCCGCGTGCTTGCCGCTACGTCTGTCCGCGCCCTTGGCCTTCGCCTACACCTGCACGGGCCTGGGCGGGGGCACCGGCCGCCGCCGTACGACCCGGGCCGAGATCCCGCAGCCGAGCCCGACGAGCGCGAGCACCACCCCGAGCACCGCGGCCGACACCGCGAACACGGCGCCGCCCGGGCCGTCCACCACCCGCCCCCGCACCGCCCAGGCCGACACCGCGGCCGCCGAGTCACCGGTCCCGTAGAACCGGGAGTCCAGTGAGTCCACCCGGTGGTCGCCGAGCAGGAACAACCGCCCTTGCGGAACCGTCAGGTCGTACGGCCGCCCGATTCCGTCGGCGACACCGTCCTGTACGTACGACTCCTGGAGCGGCCGCCCGTCGAGCGTCACCCGCTCGTCCGTGCCACTGCCCTCGCAGCACGCCACCCGGTCACCGCCGACGCCCACCACCCGCTGGAGCACAGGCCCCCCGTCGTCCGGGCTGGGCAGATCGACGAGGACGACATCGCCCCTGCGCACCTGGTGCCCGTCCATCAACTCCACGACCAGCCGCTCCCCGACGGTGTATGTGGGCGACATACTCGAACTCACCACGGTGACCCTCGTATAGGCAGACCGCACATACAGCACGGTGCCGATCAGCAACACGAGCCCCAACGGCCCCAACACCCAGGCTGTGAGCGCCAGTCTGCGTCCCTCACGCATCTCTGTCCCCTCCCCTTCTTGCGCCACTTCCGCGTCTTGCGAGGCGTGCGCGCGTGCGGAGGGTAGGGGGCGCCGGTGAACGGCAGGGGCCCGCAGCCTCGACGAGGTGCGGCCCCCTGCGGTCCGCGCGGTTACCGGATCTCGCGCAGCACGTCGAGAACCGCCGCCACATCGGGAGCGACCGTCAGCCGCTCACGGAAGCCCGCGTCCACCAGCTTCCGCGACAGCAACGCCAGGATGCGCAGATGCTCGTCCCCCGCGGCGGCCTCCGGCACGGAGATCATGAAGACCAGCTTCGCCTTCGTACCGTCGAGCGAACCCCACTCGACCCCCTCCGCCGACCGCGCGAACCCGACCACCGGGGCCGTCACGGCGTCCGTCTTGGCATGCGGGACCGCGATCTCCTCGCCGAGCCCGGTCGTGCCCTGCTCCTCACGCCGCAGGGCAGACCGCACCAACTCCTCGACGTCCGCGACCTTTCCGGTGGCGGCCAGCAGCCCGGCCATCTCCCGGATCACGGACTCCTTGTCCACGGAATCGAGACGGACCTTGACGGTCTCCTCGGTGAGATAGCCGGAGAGGACGTCATCGGCGGCGGGTTCTTCGGGCGCCGCTTGGGGCGTTGTGCCGGACGATACGTCGGGTGTTCGGGCAGGGGCGGGGGCAGGTGATTCGCCGGTCGCCTCGACGGGACTTGCCGCGAGCCCTTCGTCGAACCCCTCACCAGCCCCTTCCTGGGGCTCTTCGGCGAGCTCTCCGGTAGCCGTCGGGACGTCGTCGGCCGGTTTGGTCGCCGCCGTCGGCACGCTGCCGTCGCTCCGCGCACCACCCCCTCGCGGCACGGCGCCGACACCCGCGCTCGCCCCGACACCCGCGCCCGCTCCGGCGAACGCGGGCGCCGCCTGCGACGGGAACCCGTCGACCATCGCCCGTTGCCCGCCGCCCCGCTTCCGCTCACCGAGGCCGACGAGCGCGACCGTGGTCACCGCCGTCACCACGGTGCCGATCATCACGGCCACGAAGAACATCGGTACGCCGCTGACGGCCCCCAGCACCGCCACGATCGGCCCGCCGTGCGGGACCGCGTCCTCGACCCCGGCGAGTCCGGCGACCGCTCCGGCCACCGCACCGCCCAGCATGTTGGCGGGAATGACCTGCGCCGGCCGTGCCGCGGCGAACGGAATGGCACCCTCGGAAATCCCGAACAGCCCCATGAACAGCGCGGCAAGACCCGTCTCGCGCTCCTGCTCCGTGTAGAGCCGCCTGCGGATCAGTGTGGCGAGCCCCTGCCCGAGCGGCATCACG
Source organism: Streptomyces aurantiacus (assembly GCF_027107535.1). Taxonomy (NCBI): domain Bacteria; kingdom Bacillati; phylum Actinomycetota; class Actinomycetes; order Kitasatosporales; family Streptomycetaceae; genus Streptomyces; species Streptomyces sp. Qhu-G9. Next base: position 893,459 of record NZ_CP114283.1, read on the forward strand.
GGGATCGCGGCCGCGCACATGCCCATGACGTCCTGGTTGCCGGTCGCGATGAGCCCCGTACCGAAGAGGAACGCCGTCTTGTTGACCGGCCCGCCCATGTCGAACGCGATCATCAGCCCCAGAATCGCGCCGAGCAGGACCGCACTGGTCCCGGTCATCCCGCTGAGCCAGTCCGTCAGATGCTCGAAGACCCAGGAGATGGGCCGGCCGATCACGTAGACGAAGAACAGTCCGAGCGCGGTCGTCGCCACGATCGGGATCACGATGATCGGCATGATCGGCCGGACGAACTTCGGAACCTCGACCTTCTTGATCCACAGCACCAGATATCCGGCCAGGAACCCGGTCACGATCGCCCCGATGAAACCGGCGCCCGCCTCGGAGTCGTACAGCGAACCGGTGTTGGCGATCCACCCGCCGATCATGCCGGGCACCAACGCGGGCCGGTCCCCGATCGCGTACGCGATGTAGCCGGACAGGATCGGCACCATCAACTGGAAGCCGATGACGCCGATGTTGTTGACGTCCATCCAGAAGGAGTCCTTCGGGATGACCAGACCGCCGGACGGATCGGTGTGTCCGCCGAGCGACAGCGAGATCGCGATCAGCAGCCCGCCGACCACGACGAACGGGATCATGTAACTGACGCCGTTCATCAGCGCCTTGTACGCCACCCCGCGCTCGCTGCCGCCGCGCCCCGCGCTCCCGCGGCCCGCGGAGACGGTCGCCCCGGCCCTGGAACCGGCCGCCGCGCCCGCACCGTGGACGGGCGCGGTCCTGACCCGCTCGATCAGCTGCTCGGGATGGTGGATCCCCTCGGCGACACCGGCCGTCACGACCCGCTTTCCGGCGAACCGGCTCAGGTCCACGTCCTTGTCGGCCGCGACGATCACGCCGTCCGCAGTACTGACATCGTTGTCAGTGAGGACGTTTTCGGCCCCGATCGAGCCCTGGGTCTCCACCTTCATGTCGACACCGAGCCGCTCCGCCGCCTGCGAGAGCTTCTCCGCCGCCATGTAGGTGTGGGCTATGCCGGTGGGGCACGCGGTCACCGCGAGCAGCCTGGGCCGCCGCCGCTCCTCGCTGCCGCCGCCCGTGGGGGGAAGGCCGGCCGGACTGGTCACGTCGATCTCCTAACGCCTTTGTCGTGGGGGATCACGGCCTGCCGTCGCGGTCTGTCGCGGTCTGTCGCGGTGTCGCGTGTGGGGGATCACGGACCGCGAGGTCGCGCACATGTTCCCGATCCCCGGCATCCTGCAACAGCCCCCTGCCCGGGATCAAAGGTTCAAAAGTCCCTTGTTGTCCAGGTCTGTTACTCCTTGTCCCTGATCCGCCGACCCTCGAAATCCGCTGGATCTGTCCGGAGGCGGACTGGGGCCCACTGCGCCGATCGGTGTAGATTCGTAACCGAGCCAGACGTCGCTGCTGATGGCGGTCGGGCGGTCCCAACGGGCCGACCGAGGGAGAGAGGGCCTCCGACGGACTGCGCTGCGCAAGGCACCGGGCATTCGTGTGCCCCGTGGGGCGCTCCGTGCCCGCCGCCGCGCAGACCAGCCGAACCCGACCTCGCCCCAACCCGAGGAGCAGCTCGTATGACCACTGTCGACAACCGACAGGACTTCAAGGTCGCCGACCTTTCCCTTGCCGACTTCGGTCGCAAGGAGATCACTCTCGCCGAGCACGAGATGCCCGGCCTGATGTCGATCCGCGAGGAGTACGCCGAGGCGCAGCCCCTCGCAGGCGCCCGCGTCACCGGCTCGCTGCACATGACCGTGCAGACCGCCGTGCTCATCGAGACCCTGGCCGCCCTGGGCGCCGAGGTCCGTTGGGCCTCCTGCAACATCTTCTCGACCCAGGACCACGCCGCCGCGGCCATCGCGGTCGGCCCGAACGGCACGCCCGACAACCCCCAGGGCATCCCGGTCTTCGCCTGGAAGGGCGAGACCCTGGAGGAGTACTGGTGGTGCACGGAGCAGGCCCTGACCTGGCCGAACACCCCCACCGGCGGCCCGAACATGATCCTGGACGACGGTGGTGACGCCACCATGCTCGTCCACAAGGGCGTCGAGTACGAGAAGGACGGCAAGGTCCCGTCCGCCGACACCGCGGAGTCCGACGAGCACCGCGTCGTCCTGGAGCTCCTGAGCCGGACGATCTCGAACGGCTCGCAGAAGTGGACCCAGCTCGCCTCGGAGATCCGCGGCGTGACCGAGGAGACCACGACCGGCGTCCACCGCCTGTACGAGATGCAGCGCGAGGGCTCGCTCCTGTTCCCGGCGATCAACGTGAACGACGCCGTCACCAAGTCGAAGTTCGACAACAAGTACGGCTGCCGCCACTCCCTGATCGACGGCATCAACCGCGCCACCGACGTCCTCATCGGCGGCAAGACCGCGGTCGTCCTCGGCTACGGCGACGTGGGCAAGGGCTGCGCGGAGTCCCTGCGCGGTCAGGGCGCCCGCGTGATCGTCACCGAGATCGACCCGATCTGCGCACTGCAGGCGGCGATGGACGGCTACCAGGTCACCACGCTCGACGAGGTCGTCGACAAGGCCGACATCTTCATCACCACGACCGGCAACAAGGACATCATCATGGCCTCGGACATGGCCAAGATGAAGCACCAGGCGATCGTGGGCAACATCGGCCACTTCGACAACGAGATCGACATGGCCGGCCTCGCGAAGATCCCCGGCATCGTCAAGGACGAGGTCAAGCCGCAGGTCCACACCTGGAAGTTCTCCGACGGCAAGGTCCTCATCGTCCTCTCCGAGGGCCGCCTGCTGAACCTGGGCAACGCGACCGGCCACCCGTCGTTCGTGATGTCCAACTCGTTCGCGGACCAGACGCTGGCCCAGATCGAGCTGTTCACCAAGCCCGAGGAGTACCCGACCGAGGTCTACGTGCTGCCCAAGCACCTCGACGAGAAGGTCGCCCGTCTCCACCTCGACGCGCTCGGCGTGAAGCTCACGACGCTCCGCCCCGAGCAGGCCTCGTACATCGGTGTCGAGGTCGATGGCCCGTACAAGTCGGACCACTACCGCTACTGAGCCCAGCGCTCACCAGCCGGTTGTCAGCAGGCCCTCGCCGTCATCGGCGGGGGCCTGCCCCCTACGAGGACCCGAGCCACCATGCCCCGCGGCCGATATTCGCTCCATGACCCGCACGATCACACCCCCCTCGCCGAAGAACAGTTCCACTGCGCGCCCGGCCCCTCCGGCTGGCGCTACGTCTCCCAATTGACCACCCCTTCCGGCACGGCGCCCGGGGGCGCCCCCCGCGCCGGCACACCCGCCGGTTCCGTCGACCTCGCCCTCGACGACCGCGGCCGCCCCATCCGCCTCGAACTCCACGCGTCGGGCTGGCAGGTCCGCGGCGCCGCCCTCGAAGGCGTCACCTGGGTCCGCACCGACCCCACGGGAGATCACGCCTCCGAAGGCAATGTCCGCGCCCACGCCTTCACCGGCTCGTCCCCCGCGTTCCTCATCGCCACCGCACGTCTGCTGCGCCTCACCCTCGATGCCTCCGCCACGCGTGTACGCCTCGTCGCCTTCACGGACCCGGTCCTCGCTCCGCGCACCCTCGACCAGTCCTGGGCCCTGATCACGAGAGAAACACACGCCACTGACAACGGCCCTCTGACCGTGGAGGAGTACCAGGTCACAGCCCTGGACACCGGTGAGCAGCACACCGTGCACCTCTCCGGCGACGTGGTGCTGTCCGCGCCCGGCATCGAGCTCGAGGACCTCGAATCGCCGCCGTCGGTCTTCGCCTGACGACGGTGCCGAAGGGCGGGGGCCGGGCCGGAGCCGGGATCAGGCGGGCGGGGCGAACCCGGTGGCGGGGCGCTCCGCATCGGCGTCCCGCAGGGGCGGCGGGGCCGGGGCGTTCACCGGGGCCGCCGCAGGTGCCGAGAGGTGGGGAGCCACCGGGTGGACCGGGCCCGGGGCCTGAACCGATCCGTACGGCATGCCCGGCCCGCCCCCACCCGGCACACCGGCCGGATGCACGCCCGCGCCCCCGACGGGGCCTCCACCGGTAGCCGCACCACCGAACGCCCGCCGTGCCTCCCGAGCCTGCCGCTCCTGAACCACCGCGGCCAGAAAAGCCGCCGGCGGAACACCGTGCGGGGCCGGAGCCCCGGTGCGCTCTGCGACCTCGGCCGCGAGGCGCTCCGCCATCGCCCAGCCGACCTGCGGATCCAACTGCTGCATCCGCGTCAGGTACTGCCGGACGGCCAGCCACAGTCCGTCCGGAACCCCGGACAGGTCGAGTCCGGAGAACCGCCCCGACAACCACGGCGGCGGCGGAGGAACAAAGGACGTACGCCCCGCCGGAATCCGCTCCCGTACGACCAGGGTCCCCGCGAACACGTCACCGAGCCGCCGCCCCCGCGCCGACACCAGCGACGCGATGCACGCCACGACCCCGAACGTCATCAGGATCTCCACCACACCGACAGCACCGCGCACCAGCGCGTGCCGGAAGCGGATGGGTCCGCCGTCGTCACGCACCACCCGCAGCCCGCACGCCAGCTTCCCGAGTGAGCGCCCATGACTGAGCGTCTCCACGGCGATCGGCCCGCCGACCAGCAGAAGAAGGAAGGCGGCGATCGACACCGCCATCTGTGCCGCCTCGTCGAGAGCGGCCGTGGACGCCACCAGGGCGATCGTCACCGCGACATAGGCGGCCACCGCCACCACCAGGTCGAGCAGCACGGCCAGTACTCGGCTCGGCAGCTTCGCGGGGCGCAACTCCAGCGCCACCGCCTCACCCGTCACAAGCTCACTCACGCCCGCCGTCCTTCCCGAACTGCCCTGAGAACAGCCAGTCTGCCAAGCTGAGGGCGCATCGCGCCGCAGTGCGACAAGCTGACCACACGACGAGCAGCCGAGGAGCAGCCGACCTGATGGACCTCGACGTCTTCGTGTCCGCCCACCGCGCCGAGTGGGACCGGCTCGACGCACTCCTCCACCGCCGGCGCCGCCTCACCGGCGCGGAGGCCGACGAACTCGTCGCCCTCTACCAACGCACGGCCACCCATCTCTCCCTGATCCAGTCCAGCGCCCCGGACCCCCAGCTCACCGGCCGCCTCAGCCAACTGGTGGCCCGCGCGCGCAGTGCGGTGACAGGTACGCGCCGCGCATCCTGGAGGGATGTCACCCGTTTCCTTACGAAGGGCTTCCCCGCCGCGCTCTACAGGTCACGCCACTGGTGGGTTCCCACGGCGCTCCTGTCGACGGCGGTAGCCGTCCTCCTGGGGTGGTGGATCGGCACCCACCCCGAGGTCCAGTCCTCGATCGCGGCCCCCGACGACCTGCGCGAGCTCACCCGCCCCGGCGGCCAGTACGAGACGTACTACTCGAGCCACCCCGCGGCGTCGTTCGCGGCCCAGGTGTGGACGAACAACGCCCAGGCCGCCGCGATGTGCCTGGTACTGGGCGCTTTCCTCTGCCTGCCGGTCATCTGGATCCTCTTCCAGAACATGCTCAACGTAGGCGTGGGGATCGGCCTGATGTCCTCGGCAGGCCGTCTCGACACCTTCCTCGGCCTGATACTCCCGCACGGCCTCCTGGAGCTGACCGCCGTCTTCGTGGCGGCGGGCACAGGGCTGCGCCTCGGCTGGACCGTCATCGACCCGGGCCCCCGGACCCGCCGGGCGGCACTCGCGGAGGAGGGCCGCTCGGCACTGGGCATGGCGATAGGCCTCGCTCTGGTCCTCTTCGTCTCCGGCGCCATCGAAGGCTTCGTCACCCCGTCCGGCCTGCCGACCTGGGCCCGTATAGGCATAGGGATAGCCGCCGAACTGCTCTTCCTCGCGTACGTCTACGTCCTGGGCGGGCGCGCGGCGCGGGCCGGCGAGACGGGCGACGTGGAGGAGGCCGAGCGCAGTGCCTCCGTACCGACCGCGGCCTGATGTGCAGACGCCCCGTCAAGGCTGCTAGTCTCCTCGTCGCCCCACAAAAACCGTTGACACGGGACGTGTGGGGAGGTAGATTCGAACAGTTGCCTAGAGCTGGACAAGTTCGGCGGCGGCAGTTAGCATCTGTCAGCTTCCTGGAATTTAATTCCGGAGAAGCACCTCCCGATAATTCAGGAACGAGTGGCCGGTTAGGCCGTTCAAAAACTTCTGATAAAGTCGGACTCGCCGAAAGAGAGCCACCAGGCAATCAAATAGGCAAAGGCCTCCCAACTGGCCACCGGAAATGAATCCCGACCGGAAACGGAACGGAAAACTGATCTGGTAAGGTTGGAAACACGAAGGGAAGCGCCCGGAGGAAAGCCCGAGAGGGTGAGTACGAAGGAAGCGTCCGTTCCTTGAGAACTCAACAGCGTGCCAAAAATCAACGCCAGATATGTTGATACCCCGTCCATCACTTTGTGGTGGGTGGAGGTTCCTTTGAAAAAGTCCTGCCGGACGTGAGTTCGGTAGGCGCATCAGCGAGGACGCTGTGAACAGTCTTCCTTATTCCGGTTGACTGTTCCGCTCTCGTGGTGTTCTCCCGATTACGGGAATACATTCACGGAGAGTTTGATCCTGGCTCAGGACGAACGCTGGCGGCGTGCTTAACACATGCAAGTCGAACGATGAACCACTTCGGTGGGGATTAGTGGCGAACGGGTGAGTAACACGTGGGCAATCTGCCCTTCACTCTGGGACAAGCCCTGGAAACGGGGTCTAATACCGGATGATACTTCCACTCGCATGGGTGGGGGTTGAAAGCTCCGGCGGTGAAGGATGAGCCCGCGGCCTATCAGCTTGTTGGTGAGGTAGTGGCTCACCAAGGCGACGACGGGTAGCCGGCCTGAGAGGGCGACCGGCCACACTGGGACTGAGACACGGCCCAGACTCCTACGGGAGGCAGCAGTGGGGAATATTGCACAATGGGCGAAAGCCTGATGCAGCGACGCCGCGTGAGGGATGACGGCCTTCGGGTTGTAAACCTCTTTCAGCAGGGAAGAAGCGAAAGTGACGGTACCTGCAGAAGAAGCGCCGGCTAACTACGTGCCAGCAGCCGCGGTAATACGTAGGGCGCAAGCGTTGTCCGGAATTATTGGGCGTAAAGAGCTCGTAGGCGGTCTGTCGCGTCGGATGTGAAAGCCCGGGGCTTAACCCCGGGTCTGCATTCGATACGGGCAGACTAGAGTGTGGTAGGGGAGATCGGAATTCCTGGTGTAGCGGTGAAATGCGCAGATATCAGGAGGAACACCGGTGGCGAAGGCGGATCTCTGGGCCATTACTGACGCTGAGGAGCGAAAGCGTGGGGAGCGAACAGGATTAGATACCCTGGTAGTCCACGCCGTAAACGGTGGGAACTAGGTGTTGGCGACATTCCACGTCGTCGGTGCCGCAGCTAACGCATTAAGTTCCCCGCCTGGGGAGTACGGCCGCAAGGCTAAAACTCAAAGGAATTGACGGGGGCCCGCACAAGCAGCGGAGCATGTGGCTTAATTCGACGCAACGCGAAGAACCTTACCAAGGCTTGACATCGCCCGGAAAGCATCAGAGATGGTGCCCCCCTTGTGGTCGGGTGACAGGTGGTGCATGGCTGTCGTCAGCTCGTGTCGTGAGATGTTGGGTTAAGTCCCGCAACGAGCGCAACCCTTGTTCTGTGTTGCCAGCATGCCCTTCGGGGTGATGGGGACTCACAGGAGACTGCCGGGGTCAACTCGGAGGAAGGTGGGGACGACGTCAAGTCATCATGCCCCTTATGTCTTGGGCTGCACACGTGCTACAATGGCAGGTACAATGAGCTGCGATACCGCAAGGTGGAGCGAATCTCAAAAAGCCTGTCTCAGTTCGGATTGGGGTCTGCAACTCGACCCCATGAAGTCGGAGTTGCTAGTAATCGCAGATCAGCATTGCTGCGGTGAATACGTTCCCGGGCCTTGTACACACCGCCCGTCACGTCACGAAAGTCGGTAACACCCGAAGCCGGTGGCCCAACCCCCTTGTGGGGAGGGAGCTGTCGAAGGTGGGACTGGCGATTGGGACGAAGTCGTAACAAGGTAGCCGTACCGGAAGGTGCGGCTGGATCACCTCCTTTCTAAGGAGCACTTCTTGGCTGACAGGCTCTGCCTGCCGGTCCAGAGGCCAGTACATCGGCGCACGTTCGATGCTGGTTGCTCATGGGTGGAACGTTGATTATTCGGCACTCTTGGTCGTCTTCTCCTTCCAGTACTGTCCTTCGGGGCGTGGAAAGAATGAGGGAAGCGGCGAGGGTGCCGGGCACGCTGTTGGGTGTCTGAGGGTATGGCCGTATGGCTGCCTTCAGTGCCGGCCCCAGTGCACTCGCCTGTGAAGGCGGGGTGATGGGTGGTTGGTCGTTGTTTGAGAACTGCACAGTGGACGCGAGCATCTGTGGCCAAGTTTTTAAGGGCACACGGTGGATGCCTTGGTACCAGGAACCGATGAAGGACGTGGGAGGCCACGATAGTCCCCGGGGAGCCGTCAACCAGGCTTTGATCCGGGGGTTTCCGAATGGGGAAACCCGGCAGTCGTCATGGGCTGTCACCCACATCTGAACACATAGGGTGTGTGGAGGGAACGCGGGGAAGTGAAACATCTCAGTACCCGCAGGAAGAGAAAACAACCGTGATTCCGGGAGTAGTGGCGAGCGAAACCGGATGAGGCCAAACCGTATGTGTGTGAGACCCGGCAGGGGTTGCGCATGCGGGGTTGTGGGATCTCTCTTTCACAGTCTGCCGGCTGTGAGACGAGTCAGAAACCGTTGGTGTAGGCGAAGGACATGCGAAAGGTCCGGCGTAGAGGGTAAGACCCCCGTAGTCGAAACATCAACGGCTCGTTTGAGAGACACCCAAGTAGCACGGGGCCCGAGAAATCCCGTGTGAATCTGGCGGGACCACCCGCTAAGCCTAAATATTCCCTGGTGACCGATAGCGGATAGTACCGTGAGGGAATGGTGAAAAGTACCGCGGGAGCGGAGTGAAATAGTACCTGAAACCGTGTGCCTACAAGCCGTGGGAGCGTCGCTCACAGAGTTTACTCTGTGGGTCGTGACTGCGTGCCTTTTGAAGAATGAGCCTGCGAGTTTGCGGTGTGTTGCGAGGTTAACCCGTGTGGGGAAGCCGTAGCGAAAGCGAGTCCGAATAGGGCGATTCAGTAGCGCGCTCAAGACCCGAAGCGGAGTGATCTAGCCATGGGCAGGTTGAAGCGGCTGTAAGAGGTCGTGGAGGACCGAACCCACCAGGGTTGAAAACCTGGGGGATGACCTGTGGTTAGGGGTGAAAGGCCAATCAAACTCCGTGATAGCTGGTTCTCCCCGAAATGCATTTAGGTGCAGCGTCGTGTGTTTCTTGCCGGAGGTAGAGCACTGGATAGGCGATGGGCCCTACCGGGTTACTGACCTTAGCCAAACTCCGAATGCCGGTAAGTGAGAGCGCGGCAGTGAGACTGTGGGGGATAAGCTCCATGGTCGAGAGGGAAACAGCCCAGAGCATCGACTAAGGCCCCTAAGCGTACGCTAAGTGGGAAAGGATGTGGAGTCGCACAGACAACCAGGAGGTTGGCTTAGAAGCAGCCACCCTTGAAAGAGTGCGTAATAGCTCACTGGTCTAGTGATTCCGCGCCGACAATGTAGCGGGGCTCAAGCGTACCGCCGAAGTCATGTCATTTCAGCATATAGGGCCAACGCCCGCTGGGATGGGTAGGGGAGCGTCGTGTGCCGGGTGAAGCCGCGCCGGAAGGCAGTGGTGGACGGTTCACGAGTGAGAATGCAGGCATGAGTAGCGATACACACGTGAGAAACGTGTGCGCCGATTGACTAAGGGTTCCTGGGTCAAGCTGATCTGCCCAGGGTAAGTCGGGACCTAAGGCGAGGCCGACAGGCGTAGTCGATGGATAACCGGTTGATATTCCGGTACCCGCTGTGAAGCGTCAAACATTGAACCAGGCGATGCTAAGTCCGTGAAGCCGTTCCGGACCCTTCGGGGAAAGGAAAGTGGTGGAGCCGACGGACCAGACCTGCAGTAGGTGAGTGATGGGGTGACGCAGGAAGGTAGTCCATCCCGGGCGGTGGTTGTCCCGGGGTAAGGGTGTAGCCCGTGTGATAGGTAAATCCGTCGCACATCAAGGGTGAGACCTGATGCCGAGCCGATTGTGGTGAAGTGGATGATCCTATGCTGTCGAGAAAAGCCTCTAGCGAGTTTCATGGCGGCCCGTACCCTAAACCGACTCAGGTGGTCAGGTAGAGAATACCGAGGCGTTCGGGTGAACTATGGTTAAGGAACTCGGCAAAATGCCCCCGTAACTTCGGGAGAAGGGGGGCCATCACTGGTGATAGCACTTGCTGCTTGAGCTGGGGGTGGCCGCAGAGACCAGCGAGAAGCGACTGTTTACTAAAAACACAGGTCCGTGCGAAGCCGTAAGGCGATGTATACGGACTGACGCCTGCCCGGTGCTGGAACGTTAAGGGGACCGGTTAGTCAAACTTCGGTTTGGCGAAGCTGAGAACTTAAGCGCCAGTAAACGGCGGTGGTAACTATAACCATCCTAAGGTAGCGAAATTCCTTGTCGGGTAAGTTCCGACCTGCACGAATGGCGTAACGACTTCTCGACTGTCTCAACCATAGGCCCGGTGAAATTGCACTACGAGTAAAGATGCTCGTTTCGCGCAGCAGGACGGAAAGACCCCGGGACCTTTACTACAGTTTGATATTGGTGTTCGGTTCGGCTTGTGTAGGATAGCTGGGAGACTTTGAAGTCATGGCGCCAGCCATGGTGGAGTCGTCGTTGAAATACCAGTCTGGTCGTGCTGGATGTCTAACCTGGGTCCGTGATCCGGATCAGGGACAGTGTCTGATGGGTAGTTTAACTGGGGCGGTTGCCTCCTAAAGAGTAACGGAGGCGCCCAAAGGTTCCCTCAGCCTGGTTGGCAATCAGGTGTTGAGTGTAAGTGCACAAGGGAGCTTGACTGTGAGACCGACGGGTCGAGCAGGGACGAAAGTCGGGACTAGTGATCCGGCGGTGGCTTGTGGAAGCGCCGTCGCTCAACGGATAAAAGGTACCCCGGGGATAACAGGCTGATCTTCCCCAAGAGTCCATATCGACGGGATGGTTTGGCACCTCGATGTCGGCTCGTCGCATCCTGGGGCTGGAGTCGGTCCCAAGGGTTGGGCTGTTCGCCCATTAAAGCGGTACGCGAGCTGGGTTTAGAACGTCGTGAGACAGTTCGGTCCCTATCCGCTGTGCGCGTAGGAATATTGAGAAGGGCTGTCCCTAGTACGAGAGGACCGGGACGGACGAACCTCTGGTGTGCCAGTTGTCCTGCCAAGGGCATGGCTGGTTGGCTACGTTCGGGAGGGATAACCGCTGAAAGCATCTAAGCGGGAAGCCTGCTTCGAGATGAGTATTCCCACCAACTAGATTGGTTAAGGCTCCCAGTAGACGACTGGGTTGATAGGCCAGATGTGGAAGCCCTGTAAGGGGTGAAGCTGACTGGTACTAATAGGCCGAGGGCTTGTCCTCAGTTGCTCGCGTCCACTGTGTTGGTTCTGAAACCACGAACAATCCCATACCCTTGTTTGGCCACGGGGTATGGTGCCGCAGTTTGAGTGTTTCATAGTGTTTCGGTGGTCATAGCGTGAGGGAAACGCCCGGTTACATTCCGAACCCGGAAGCTAAGCCTTACAGCGCCGATGGTACTGCAGGGGGGACCCTGTGGGAGAGTAGGACGCCGCCGAACGTATATTGCTGATAGCCCCCGCACTCCGGTGCGGGGGCTATTTTGCGTTTACGGTGCGTTTCAGTTCGCTCAATTCCGGGGGCGTTTCTACGCCCCCGGAATTGAGCGAAGTTCAAAGGCGGCCTGCGGCCTTCAGCGCCAGATACGCATCGGCCAAGGCCGGCGGCAGGTTGTCGGGCGTTGCGTCGACGACAGTCACACCGTGCCGGGTGAGTTGCTCGGCGGTGCGATGCCGATCCGCCTGGGCCTGCGCCGCGGCGGCGGCCTCGTACACCGACTCGGTGTTGCCCCGTGCCGCGGCCATGCGCTCTATGTGGGGGTCGGAGACCGAAGCGACGAGAACTGTGTGGCGCTGGGTGAGGCGAGAGAGTACGGGAAGAAGGCCCTCCTCGATGGGGGCCGCGTCGAGGGTCGTGAGGAGCACGATCAGTGAGCGGCGCGGGGCCGTGCGGAGTGCGGTGGAGGCGAGGCCACGGGCATCGGTCTCGACGAGCTCCGGTTCGAGGTGCGCCATGGCGTTGACCAGGGAAGGAAGGACATCGCCCGCGGCTCGGCCCTGTACCAGGGCGCGTACCCGGCGGTCGTACGCGAGGAGGTCCACTCGGTCGCCGGCGCGAGAAGCGAGGGCTGCCAGGAGGAGAGCCGCGTCCATCGAGGCGTCGAGTCGGGGGGCGTCTCCGACGCGGCCGGCGGCTGTGCGGCCGGTGTCGAGGATCAGAAGGATGTGCCGGTCGCGCTCGGGGCGCCAGGTGCGTACGGCGACCCTTGCCTGGCGGGCGGTGGCGCGCCAGTCGATGGAGCGTGTGTCGTCGCCGGGGACGTAGTCGCGGAGGCTGTCGAACTCGGTTCCCTCGCCGCGGGTCAGAACACTGGTGCGGCCGTCGAGTTCGCGCAGACGGGCCAGCTTCGAGGGGAGGTGCTTGCGGCTGGTGAACGGGGGCAGGACGCGTACCGCCCAGGGGGTCTTGTGGCTGCCCTGGCGGGCGAACAGGCCTAGAGGACCGTACGAGCGGATGGTCACGCGGTCCGCCCGGCGGTCGCCGCGACGGGTGGGGCGCAGGCGGGTCGTCACGCGGCGTCGTTCGCCCGCGGGGACCGTCAGCCGGTGGCGGGACGCGGCGACTTCCGTGCCGGACTGCCAGCTGCTCGGAGGCCAGGCGTCACGGGCGCGGGCGCGCAGGAGGCGGCCGGACGGATTGGTGACGGTGAGAGTGACGTCGGCAGCCTCGCCGAGGCGTACGGAGGTGTCGCCCGAGCGGGTCAGGCCCAGGCGGCGTACCGGTGCGGCCAGAGCGAAGTCGCAGGCGCAGGCGAGTGCCAAGGGAGCGTTGACAGCGAGGATGCCCGTCCAACTGGGCTCCAGGATGCCTACGGGGAGGGTGCCGAGGGCCGCCAGGAGGGCGGCGCGTCCGGTGAGAGGCATCAGCGGGGGACGGGGACGTGGGAGAGGATCGCGGTGATGACCGAGTCGGCCGTCACGCCCTCCATCTCGGCCTCCGGGCGAAGCTGGACGCGGTGGCGCAGGGTCGGGAGAGCCAGGGCCTTCACGTCGTCGGGGATGACGTAGTCGCGGCCGGTCAGCCAGGCCCAGGCGCGGGCCGTGGCCAGGAGGGCCGTCGCGCCTCGGGGGGAGACACCGAGGGTGAGGGACGGCGATTCACGGGTCGTGCGGCAGATGTCCACCACGTAGCCGGTGATTTCGGGGGAGACCGCTGTTTTGGCGACGGCCGCGCGGGCCGCTTCGAGCTCTGCCGGACCGGCTACGGGGCGTACGCCGGCGGCGCGCAGGTCGCGTGGATTGAAGCCCTCGGCGTGACGGGTGAGGACGTCGATCTCGTCCTGGCGGGACGGCAGGGGGATGGTCAGCTTGAGGAGGAAACGGTCCAGCTGTGCTTCCGGGAGGGGGTACGTGCCCTCGTACTCGACCGGGTTCTGGGTCGCGGCGACCAGGAACGGCTCGGGGAGCGGGCGCGGGGTGCCGTCGACCGTGACCTGGCGCTCCTCCATCGCTTCGAGGAGCGAGGACTGCGTCTTGGGCGGGGTGCGGTTGATCTCGTCGGCGAGGAGGAGATTGGTGAAGACCGGGCCGGGCTGGAAGGAGAACTCCGAGGTGCGGGCGTCGTAGACGAGAGAGCCCGTGATGTCGCTCGGCATCAGGTCGGGAGTGAACTGGACGCGTTTGGTGTCGAGGTCCAGCGCGGATGCGAGGGCCCGGACGAGCAACGTTTTCGCTACTCCAGGGACTCCTTCTAGTAGCACGTGTCCGCGGCAGAGGAGGGCGACGACGAGACCGGTCACGGCGGGGTCCTGGCCGACCACGGCTTTGGCGATCTCGGCGCGCAGGGCTTCCAGGGAGGAGCGGGCAGCGCCCGGATCCCCGGCGTACCCGGCGTTGTCAGTGGTCGGGGCCATCATGGACGGCGTACCTCACTTTCGAGGGCGTCGAGTTCGTTGGCGAGAGTGATGAGGGCCGTGTCGTCGCGGGGCGGCGGCCCGAAGAGGAGGACGTGCAAGGACTGTCCCTCCCGGCGGAGCTGGGCGGACAGAGCGGGGAGGAGTGCCTCGGGCGCATGCGCCTGGGCGGGGGACACACCGACGAGGGGGGCCAGGCGGGTGCGGGTGGTGGAGCGCAGGGCCGAGGCGGCCCGGTCGCGTGCGTTCGACTTGCGGTAGAGACGGGCCCGGCCTTCGACGGTTTCGGAGGCGCGGATCGCGACGGGGAGCCGTTCCGGGACGAGCGGGCCGAGGCGGCGGGCGCGCCAGAGGGCAGCCAGGACTGCGGCGACGAAGAGCTGCAGCGTGCCCCAGAGCCAGCCGGAGGGGATCAGGTCGATGAAGCTGCGGTCACCGGCGTCGGTGGCCGAGTCGTCGGAGAGCGAGGGGAGGTACCAGACCACATGGGGGCGGGAGCCGAGCAGTTGGAGGGCGAGGGAGGCGTTGCCGCGCTCGTCGAGACGGTCGTTGCGGAGGATGTCGGGGGCACCGAGCACGACGGTGTCGCCGTCCCTCTCGGCCGCCGGGATGCGCAGCAGAGTGGGCAGGCCGTCGCTGGGGTAGCAGGCGTCGGCGTCGGGCGCGTCCGCCGTGTAGCGGATGCCGCCCATGTCGGCGGTTCCCGCTCGTCGGGCAGCGGGCAGGCTGCAGCCGGGCGGGAGCGTGGAGTCGAAACTCGGCGCGAGGTCGGCGTCGACTCCGGGGACGAGCGTGCCGACGGACGGGGCGCCGGGAGCGACGAGGACCGTGCGGCCGCCGGAGTTCGTGAACGCCGAGTGGAGACGGTCCTGCTGACGGCCGGTCAGCAGGTCGGGGCGGGCGACCAGGAGCGTCGTGTCGGGGCCGGTCGCGGTGCTTGCCTCGCCCAGGGTGGTGACCACGCGGGTGGACACGCCCTGATCGGCGAGCAGTTCGGCGACTGCGCGGCTGCCCGAGGGATCGGCGGAGCGCGGGTCGAGGCTGCCGTGCCGGGCGTCGGAGCGTACGACGGCGATGGCGACTGCGGCCGCCAGGAGGATCACGAGTGCGAGCAGGATGCCGCGCGAGCGGGTCCACACATGGCGGGCGGTGGGCGAGGCCGAGGTGGACGGCAGGGTGGCCCCGGGTGCCTCGGTGGTCACCTGGAGGCCCCCTGGCGGGCGCTGTGGGCCGTGCTGTGGGTGCTGCTCGCGAGGACCGGTTTGGTGCGTTCCAGGTCGCTGTCGAGTTGCGCGAGGCGGTGGTACGTCTCCGAGGTGGCCGTTCGTCCGCCGTACGTCACGTCGTCGAAGTCCCGTGCCGCGGCGCGCAGTCGGTCCGTGTGGGCGGGGAGTGTGCGGCCCGCCTCGGCTGCGGCCTCGTCGGCGGTGCGCCCGGGGCGGGGGTCGAGGAGTGCGCGTTCCTCCAGGGCGCGGACGACGGCGCGCATGCGCTCCTGGACGGCCTGGTTCCAGTGGCCCTGGGCCGCGTGTGCCTCGGCGGCCGCACGGTGCTCGGCCGCGCTGCGCGGCCGGTCGTCGAAGAGGGGGACCGCTGACGTGGGGCCGCGGCGGGGGGAGCCGAGGCGCCACCAGAGGGCGCCGACGAGTGCCACGGCCGCCAGGGCGATGACCAGCAGGCCGAGTCCGCCTCCCGGGGTCGCTGTGGAGGCGGCGCCGAACAGTTTGTCGACCCACTCCCAGAAGGCGTTCAGGGCGCGTTGGAGCAGGCTGGGGTCGTCCTCGTGGTACATCCGCTTGGACAGCTCGCGCCGGGCGGCCTCCCGCGCGGGGTCGCGCGGGACGGTCACCGGTGGTTCGCCGTCGGCGTGTGGCAGCGCCAGTACCGCTGTGAGAACTCCCCCCGCCAGGCTCACTCCGTCAGCTCCCCGGAGTGGAACCGTGCGCGCCGGAGCCGTAGTCCTGGACACCGGCCGCGCGGGCCAGGTCGAGGTCGAGGGCTTCGCGGCGGATGCGCTGGTCGATGTAGAGGAGCACGGTGACACCGGCGGTGATCGGGAAGGTGAGCATGGCTCCGATCACCGAGCCGACGCCGCTGACGATGAGGAACGTCCAGCCGAGGTCGCCGGTGCCGCTGTTGAGGAAGCCGCCGACGCCGTCGCCGCTGAGCGCGGAGGCGATGAGGGCGAACGGGATCACGATGATCGACGCGACGATGTTCGCGATGATCGTGGCGAGGAGCTGGATGCCGAAGACCCGCCACCAGGAGCCGCGGACCAGCTTCGCGGAGCGGCTCAGCGACTTCAGGACGCTCTGCTTCTCCAGCATCAGGGCCGGCGAGGCCAGGGAGAAGCGGATCATCAGCCAGAGCGCGACGAGGGACGCTGCCAGGCCGCCGAACACGGCGAGTGCCACGGCGCCGTCACCTCCGTCGGCGAGGCCGACGAGGACGCCGGGCAGGGTGCCGACGGCTGCGGTCGTGACAGCGATGAGCGGGAGCAGGAAGGTCAGGCCGATGAGCTTGAGCAGCTGGGGCCGGGCGTCCTGCCAGGCCTCGGCGGTGGTCACCGACTTGCCGAGGACGGCGCGGCTGGTCACGGTCGTGAGCAGGGCCGTCGCGACGATGGTGCCGAGCAGGGTGATCAGCAGGACGACACCGGAGTTCAGGAGGGTGTCGCCCAGGGCCCGGGTCAGCTCCCCGGCGGTGGCGCTGGGGTCGTTGAGGGTGTCCGCGCTGGCGCTGTCGTCCAGGACGAAGCCCTGGAGCAGGATCACGGCGATCTGCGTGAACACGGCGACCGTCAGCGAGATGCCGAGGACCGTGCGCCAGTGCGTGCGCATGGTCGACACCGCGCCGTCGAGGATCTCGCCGACGCCGAGCGGGCGGAGCGGGATCACGCCGGGCTTGGCCGCGGGCGGTGGGCCTCCCCAGCCGGGGTGGCCGCCGGGGCCCTGGCCGTAGCCGTATCCGCCCGGACCGCCGTAACCCCCGTAGCCGCCAGGGCCTCCGTATCCGCCGGGGCCGGAGGGCGGTTGACCGCCCCAGCCGGGGCCTGGCGGGGGCGGGGCGCCCTGCGGGCCGCTGGGCGCGGGCCACTGGGTCGGCGGAGGCTGCTCCTTGGACCACTTCGAGCCGGGGCCGGACGGAGCGGGGCCGGGCTCGCCGGTGGGCTGGGGAGGAGCGGGCCGATCCGAGGGCTCGGCAGGGCCCGGGGTCGCCGGTTCCTGTCCGTTCTGCCCGTCGGAGGGGGCAGATCCGGGCGATGCCCAGCCCGGAGTGTCGTTCATCGTCGCTCCTTCACGGTGCCCGTCCGCGGTCGCGGCGGCAGGTTGGCTGCCATCGTGCCACGGTGTGCCCGGGAAGTGACCGGCCGCCGTATGGGCTGCACACCTTCAATTGTCCGGTCCGTACGGGGCAGACTGGACGGATGGCTGATCAGTACGCGCAATCCCGCGAGGACAACCGGCCCTTCGAGATACCCGCGATTCGGTGGGACGAGCCGCCTGAGGGCCCCGTGCTGGTCCTCCTCGACCAGACGCGGCTGCCCGCCGAAGAGGTCGAGCTGGTGTGTACGGACGCGCCCGCGCTGGTGGAGGCGATCCGCACGCTCGCCGTGCGCGGGGCACCGCTGCTCGGCATCGCGGGGGCGTACGGGGTCGCGCTCGCCGCCGCGCGGGGGTTCGACGTGGACGAGGCCGCGGCCTCCCTCGCGAGCGCCCGGCCCACCGCGGTGAACCTCTCGCACGGGGTGCGCCGGGCTCAGGCGGCACACCTCGCCGTCCTGCGGGGCGGCGGCGACCAGAAGCGGGCCGCCGAGGCCGCGCTGGCCGCCGCGCGGGCGCTCCACCGGGAGGACGCCGAGGCCAGCGCACGTATGGCCGAGCAGGGGCTGGCGCTGCTGGACGAGCTGCTGCCCGGGGGCAACCACCGGATTCTCACGCACTGCAACACCGGGGCGCTGGTGTCCGGCGGGGAGGGCACGGCGTTCGCGGTGGTGCTCGCTGCGCACCGCGCGGGGCGGCTGCGCAGGCTCTGGGTGGACGAGACGCGTCCGTTGCTGCAGGGTGCTCGCCTGACGTCGTGGGAGGCGGCGCGCGCCGGAATGGCGTACACCTTGCTCACGGACAACGCTGCCGGGTCACTGTTCTCGGCGGGAGAGGTGGACGCGGTGCTCATCGGAGCGGACCGGATCGCCGCCGACGGTTCGGTGGCGAACAAGGTGGGGAGCTATCCGCTCGCGGTGCTGGCCAGATACCACCATGTGCCGTTCATCGTGGTGGCGCCGGTGACGACGGTGGATCCGGACACTCCGAACGGAGCATCGATCGAGGTCGAGCAGCGTGCCAGTCATGAAGTGACGGAGATCACAGCACCGCAGGTGCCGGTGGCGGGAGTCGAAGCGGGAGGCGGGATACCGGTGGCACCCCTGGGGACCCAGGCGTACAACCCGGCGTTCGACGTGACGCCGCCCGAGTTGGTGACGGCGATCGTCACCGAGGCGGGCGTCGTGTCGCCCGTGACGGCCGAGGCGCTCGCAGAGCTGTGTGACAGGTCACGCCAGGTAACGATTTAGTTAATGGGATGATGTCGTTTATGAAGGGACGAGTCCTTGTCGTCGATGACGACACCGCACTGGCCGAGATGCTCGGCATTGTGTTGCGTGGTGAAGGTTTTGAGCCGTCTTTCGTAGCCGACGGCGACAAGGCGCTGGCCGCTTTCCGTGAGAGCAAGCCCGACCTGGTGCTCCTGGACCTGATGCTTCCCGGCCGGGACGGTATCGAGGTGTGCCGCCTGATCAGGGCGGAGTCCGGGGTACCGATCGTGATGCTCACCGCGAAGAGCGACACCGTCGATGTCGTGGTGGGCCTCGAGTCGGGCGCCGACGACTACATTGTGAAGCCGTTCAAACCGAAGGAACTGGTGGCCCGGATCCGGGCCAGGCTCCGCAGGTCGGAGGAGCCGGCGCCCGAGCAGCTCGCGATCGGCGATCTGGTCATCGACGTGGCCGGTCACTCTGTGAAGCGGGACGGGGCGTCCATCGCGCTGACTCCGCTGGAGTTCGACCTGCTCGTGGCACTGGCCCGTAAGCCGTGGCAGGTGTTCACGCGTGAGGTGCTCCTGGAGCAGGTGTGGGGCTACCGGCACGCGGCGGACACCCGTCTGGTGAACGTCCATGTGCAGCGGCTGCGCTCCAAGGTCGAGAAGGACCCGGAGCGGCCGGAGATCGTGGTGACCGTCCGTGGCGTCGGTTACAAGGCCGGACCGAGCTGACATGTCCCGGGACAGTGCCGCTTCGGCGCCCGGTGAGCCGGGAGTCCGGCCGGGGCGGCCTGTCGGCCGGAAGATGACGGGCTCCCTCTGGGGGCGGTTCGTCCAGGGCGGGCTGCTCCAGGGCGGTGTCCAGGGCAGCCCGGTCCTTCGGCTGTTCATGCGCTGGGTGCGCCGTCCGCTGCTGCCTGTCATGCGGCTGTGGCGGCGCAACATCCAGCTCAAGGTCGTCGTCACGACCCTGCTCATGTCGCTGGGCGTCGTCCTGCTGCTGGGTTTCGTCGTGATCGGACAGGTGCGCAACGGCCTGCTGGACGCCAAGGTGAAGGCCTCGCAGAGCCAGGCCACGGGCGGGTTCACGGTCGCCAAACAGGAGGCCGACAGCGCGGCGGGCGCGGGCGGGGACAACCGCTCCGGAGCGGACGACAACCCCGTCCAGAACGTCAGCGTCTGGATGAGCACCCTCGTCGAGTCGCTCTCCAGCGGCGGCCAGGGGGCGTTCAGTGTCGTGACCCTCAGCACCACCTCCGCGGACAACAGCAGCAGGGGCCTCGGACCGCGTGCCTCGGGCTATGTCGACCCGAGCCTCAGCGTGCCCCAGGACCTGCGGGAACGGGTCGACGGCGGCACGGGCGCGGCCCAGAGCTACACGCGCATCGTCTACACCAACGGCCAGAAGTCGCAGCCGGCGCTGATCATCGGCACCCAGGTCAACGACCCCAAGAACGACCCGTTCCAGCTGTACTACCTCTTCCCGCTCACGCAGGAGGAGAAGTCGCTCAGCCTCGTCAAGGGCACGCTTGCGACGGCGGGGCTGTTCGTCGTGGTCCTGCTCGGGGCGATCGCCTGGCTCGTGGTGCGCCAGGTCGTCACGCCCGTGCGGATGGCGGCGGGGATCGCCGAGCGGCTGTCCGCCGGGCGCCTCCAGGAACGTATGAAGGTCACCGGCGAGGACGACATCGCGCGTCTCGGTGAGGCCTTCAACAAGATGGCGCAGAACCTGCAGCTGAAGATCCAGCAGCTGGAGGACCTGTCACGGATGCAGCGGCGGTTCGTGTCCGACGTGTCGCACGAGCTGCGTACGCCCTTGACGACCGTGCGGATGGCCGCGGACGTCATCCATGACGCGCGCGTGGACTTCGACCCGGTGACCGCCCGGTCGGCGGAGCTGCTCGCCGACCAGCTGGACCGTTTCGAGACGCTGCTCGCCGACCTGCTGGAGATCAGCCGGTTCGACGCGGGCGCGGCGGCGCTGGAGGCCGAGCCGATAGACCTGCGGGAAGTCGTACGGAGGGTCGTCAGCGGGGCCGAGCCGCTCGCCGAGCGCAAGGGCACCCACATACGGGTCGTCGGGGACGTGCAGCCGGTGATCGCCGAGGCGGACGCCCGGCGGGTGGAGCGGGTGCTGCGCAACCTCGTGGTCAACGCCGTGGAGCACGGCGAGGGCAACGACGTGGTGGTCAAGCTCGCGGCGGCGGGGGGCGCGGTCGCGGTCGCGGTGCGTGACTACGGAGTGGGGCTCAAGCCCGGCGAGGCGACCCGGGTGTTCAGCCGCTTCTGGCGGGCCGACCCGGCCCGCGCGCGTACCACCGGCGGTACGGGCCTCGGCCTGTCCATCGCCCTGGAGGACGCGCGGCTGCACGGCGGCTGGCTGCAGGCGTGGGGCGAACCGGGCGGCGGCTCGCAGTTCCGGCTGACGCTGCCGCGGACGGCCGACGAGCCGCTGCGGGGCTCGCCGATACCACTGGAGCCCAAGGACTCACGGCGCAACCGCGGGCTGAACGACGCGGGCCTGCCCCTCGACGGCTCGCAGAAGCTGGCGACGGTACCGGCGCAGCCCGTCAGCGAGCGGGCGGTGCCGCCGATGCCGGCCCGTGCCCCCGGAGTGGCGGGCGCGGTGGATCCGGCGGCGCTGCCCGGCAACGGCGCGCGGGTGGTGCCGAGGCCGTCCACTGACGCACGGGGCCCGGCCGCGGCGCCCGAAGAGGCCCCGTCCGAGGACGGCCGGGGAACCGGCGAGCGGCCGGACCAGTTGAAGCATGGGGAGGGTTCTCGTGGGCGCTGACCGCGATGGGAGCGGCCGTGGGCGTCCGGCGCGCGTGGCGGTGTACGCCGCCTGCGGCACGGTACTGCTGGCAGGGTGCGCGTCGATGCCGGACGGAGGGGACCTGCGTGATGTCGAGGCCTCCCAGCGGCCGGACGCGCAGGTCCGGGTCTTCGCCATACCGCCGCGGGAGAACGCGCAGCCCGACGAGATCGTCCAGGGCTTCCTCGAAGCGCTGACCAGCGACGACCCACACTTCGAGACGGCCCGCAAGTATCTGACCGAGAAGGCGTCGCAGGAGTGGCACCCGAACGAGTCGACGACGGTGCTCGCGGACGGGCCGAACCCCGTGGCGGACCGCACCAACAGCAGGGAGGCGACCGGCGACTACACCTACTCGCTGATCGGTCGCAAGGTCGCCACGGTGGACTCGCAGTTCGCCTACGAGCCCGCCGAGGGGGCGTACGACAAGCTCGTGCACCTCACGGAACAGAAGGAGGCGGACGGCACCAAGCAGTGGCGCATCGCCTCGCTGCCGTCGGGCGTGGTGATGGGGATGTCCGACTTCCGGCGCAACTACGAGTCCGTCAGTAAGTACTACTTCGCTTCGAACACGGCCGGCGGGACCGGCGGGCAGCTCGCGGCGGTCGCCGACCCCGTCTACGTACGGGAGCAGGTGGACCCGGTGACACAGATGGTCCGCTCGGTCCTGAAGGGGCCGACGAGCTGGCTCAAGCCGGTGGTCAGGTCGAGCTTCCCCACCGGTACGGCGCTGAAGAAGGGCGTCAAGTCGCTGACGCCCGACGACCAGAACCGGCTGACGGTACCGCTGAACGCCAAGGCCGACCGGGTGGGGCAGGCCAAGTGCACGGAGATGGCCGCCCAGATCCTGTTCACGCTCCAGGACCTGACGCCCACGGGCGTCGACGAGGTGGAGCTCCAGCGTTCGGACGGCACACAGTCGTGCGTGACCGACGCGGCCCGGGCCGAGACCTACGTCACGCGCGGTCCGGCGAAGAGCGCCCCGTACGAGTACTTCATCGACGGCGAGAAGCGGCTGGTGCGGATACCGGGAGCCAGCAGCGAGCAGGAACCCGAGCCGGTACCGGGCGCGCTCGGTGACGGCGACAAGGCGTTGCGCGCCGCCGCGGTCTCGCGGGACGAGGACACCGCGGCCGGGGTGTCGCTCGACGGGCGCTCGATGTACGTCGGGTCGCTGGCGTCGGGCGGTTCGCTGGGGGACCCCGTGCTGCGCAGCAAGGCCACGTCGGAGGACGACGGGCTGACGACGCCCAGTTGGGACACGAGTGGTGACCTGTGGGTGGCCGACCGTGACCCGAAGAACTCCCGGCTGCTCCTGCTGTCGAAGGGGGCGGGCGACCCTCTGGTCGTCTCGACGCCCGGCCTCGACGGGCGGATCGAGGCGGTGCGGGTGGCCGCGGACGGGGTGCGGATCGCGCTGATCGTGCGGAACGACAAGCGGACGACCCTGCTCATGGCGCGGATCGAGCGGACGCGGGAGAACGGGAAGAGCGCCGTCGGCATCCACGAACTGCGGACCGTGGCACCGCAGTTGGAGGAGACCACGGCCATGTCCTGGGCCGGTGACAGCCGCCTGGTCGTGGTCGGGCGCGAGGCCCGCGGCGTGCAGCAGATCCAGTACGTCCAGGTCGACGGGTCCACTCCGGTCGGCCCGGCACCCTCCGCGCTCACCGGCGTGAAGGAGATCGCAGCCTCCGAGAACGAACGGCTGCCGCTGGTGGCGCACTCGGAGGACGGGATCGTGCGGCTCTCGACCGGTTCCCAGTGGCAGACGGTCGTCAAGACGGGGACGGCGCCGGTCTATCCGGGGTGAACCCCGCTCCGTCCGGGAGAACTCCGCGCTCCGCCCGGCCCGGTGGTGCTCTGCCGGCCGCGATTGCGGCCGGCTCGGCACCTCGGGACGTTCGTCGCTCGTGTGGGGGACAACGCACCGACGTCTGTGGGGAGTTGTCCACAGGTAGTTGTCCACAGGGCTGGCCGGGGTGTCCGGGCGTTGGCACAGTGGTGGGCATGCGGGGGTGGTGGCAGGACCTCACGGACCTGGTGCTGCCGGCCGAGTGCGGAGGCTGTGGAAGGCCTCGCGCGGTGCTCTGCCCGGAGTGCCGTGCCGCCCTGACGGGGGACGTACCGAGCCGGGTGCGACCGGAGCCGGAGCCGCCGGGGCTGCCGGTGGTGTACGCGGCGGCTCCGTACGAGGACGAGGTGCGCGCGGCGCTCCTCGCTCACAAGGAACGGGGGGCGTTGACGCTCGCGGTGCCGCTGGGAGCGGCGCTGGCGGGGGCTGTGCGAGCAGGACTCGGATCCGTTGGACGGGCGGGGACGGGCGGCTCCCGGGCGGCGTTGCTGCTCGTGCCGGTGCCGTCGGCGAGGTGGGCGGTGCGTGCGCGGGGACACGATCCTGCGCGGCGGATCGCGCTCGCAGCGGCGGCTGAGCTGCGGCGCGGCGGGACGCCGACGCGGGTGCTCGCCGTACTGCGGCAGCGGCGTGCCGTGGCCGACCAGTCGGGGCTCAACTCGCGGCAGCGGCTGGACAATCTCGCCGGAGCCCTGGAGGTCGCCCCGGGCGGCGCGCGGCTGCTGGCGGACGGAGGGCGGATCGTGCTCGTCGACGACCTGATGACGACAGGGGCGTCCTTGGCGGAGGCGGCACGGGCGCTGAGAGCCGCTCTGCCCGAAGGCGAGGGTTTCTACGGCCGGGTAACACCCGGAACGACGGGAGAAGAAGCGGCACGGACGGCGATGACAGGTGTAGGCCGAGCAGAAGCGGTCAGGGAAAAGAGTGACGTGAACAGTGCGGAAGGTGGGATCGGCGCGGCGGTGGTCGCCGCATCTCCAGCTTCTTTCGAAATAAACCGGAACTGACAGGGAACTTGCGTCGTTGCAGGTAGTGAGAGGTTCCATTCACCTGAATGGAGGTACGCGGCGGTAGAGGGTGACGACATCCGTCCAGGCGAGATATGTTCGGTTGTGAGGGAATGGCGGACGCTGTCCCTTGCTAATCGGAATGCCGCGCCGTGGGTTTTCCGCAATCACCCGTGGCAGTGGGGTGGAGATCTTGCCCACGGGGGAGGAGGAGGTGGAAGTCACCGAGTCCGAGGCTCCGGGACGCGCTGGAGCCTGGTGCAAAAGGGAGATGCTCCGCCGTCGATGCGGAGCAATCCGGGAACGGAGTTCTGCGTGGACATCGTCGTCAAGGGCCGCAAGACCGAGGTGCCCGAGCGGTTCCGCAAGCACGTGGCCGAGAAGCTGAAGCTGGAGAAGATCCAGAAGCTCGATGGCAAGGTGATCAGCCTGGACGTCGAGGTGTCCAAGGAGCTGAACCCCCGGCAGGCCGACCGCTCCGACCGAGTGGAGATCACACTTCACTCCCGCGGCCCGGTGATCCGGGCGGAGGCAGCGGCAAGCGACCCGTACGCGGCGCTGGACCTGGCGGCGGACAAGCTGGAAGCGCGGCTGCGCAAGCAGCACGACAAGCGGTACACACGCCGTGGCGCCCGCCGGATCTCGGCTGCGGAGGTGGCCGACCATGTCCCGGACGCGGCGACACTCGACGGCAACGGCAGCGTCGTCCACGACGAAGAACCCGAGGCGGTGCCGACCAAGAGGATCGGCCCGCTCGAGGTGAAGGGTGACGGCCCCCTCGTCGTCCGCGAGAAGACCCACGTCGCGTCCCCGATGACGCTCGACCAGGCGCTCTACGAGATGGAACTGGTCGGGCACGACTTCTACTTGTTCATCGACTCCGAGACCAAGGAACCGAGTGTCGTCTACCGGCGGCACGCGTACGACTACGGCGTCATCCACCTCAGCACG
Organism: Streptomyces aurantiacus; assembly: GCF_027107535.1. Lineage (NCBI taxonomy): Bacteria > Bacillati > Actinomycetota > Actinomycetes > Kitasatosporales > Streptomycetaceae > Streptomyces > Streptomyces sp. Qhu-G9. The sequence goes on from NZ_CP114283.1 coordinate 918,743, forward strand.
GACCCGATGGTCGCTCAGGCGGAGCATTCCCCGGCGGGCGGGGTGCTGGGCGGCTGACCGCGCCCGGCGAGCTCCCCCGGCCCTTCGGCCGGGAGGACCCCCACCGGTGCCCCTGGAGCGCCTGTGCGCCCCCAGGGGCACCGGTGTGCGACCCCTTCGCGCCCCGCTCTGTCGTCCCGTTGTCGTCCGGGCATGAAATCATGGCCGTACCGGCCTCAACCGGTGCGCTGTCGCCCCGGGTTGGCGACGGCACAGGAACGCAGGCCACGGCCTTCAGGGGGAGGAACCATGGCGGACAGCTTCGGACCGATGCGTGACGAAGATGCCGGCGACGGCGTCGTCGGCATGGGCCCGGACTCGGGCTCGCCACGCAAGGAGCCCATCCGGGTCCTTGTCGTGGATGACCACGCCCTCTTCCGCCGCGGCCTGGAGATCGTGCTCGCCGCAGAGGAGGACATCCAGGTCGTAGGGGAGGCGGGCGACGGCGCGGAGGCCGTCGACAAGGCCGCCGACCTGCTGCCGGACATCGTCCTCATGGACGTACGCATGCCGAAGCGCGGCGGGATCGAGGCGTGCACCTCCATCAAGGAGGTCGCACCCAGCGCGAAGATCATCATGCTGACGATCAGCGACGAGGAAGCCGACCTCTACGACGCGATCAAGGCGGGGGCCACCGGCTATCTCCTCAAGGAGATCTCCACGGACGAGGTGGCCACGGCCATTCGCGCCGTGGCCGACGGGCAGTCGCAGATCAGCCCGTCCATGGCGTCGAAGCTGCTCACCGAGTTCAAGTCGATGATCCAGCGCACGGACGAGCGGCGCCTGGTGCCGGCACCCCGGCTGACGGAGCGCGAGCTGGAGGTTCTCAAGCTCGTCGCGACCGGGATGAACAACCGGGACATCGCCAAGGAGTTGTTCATCTCCGAGAACACCGTGAAGAACCACGTACGGAACATCCTGGAGAAACTGCAGCTGCACTCCAGGATGGAGGCCGTGGTGTACGCGATGCGGGAGAAGATCCTCGAGATCCGGTGAGGGGCGCTCCGCGAAACCGGCCGGTGCGAGGCTGCGGGCCGGATGCGGCCGACGGCGCCCGAGCGGCGGAGCCGCGCGAGGTCACGGCCCCGCGCCCCCGAAGCGCTACGCGGATCAGCCGAGCGTCCGCTTGAGCTCCGCAGTCAGGGCGTCGCGCAGTTCCGGAGTGTTCGCACGCTCCACCCGCACGTTCGTGCAGTCCACCCAGCTTGCCGCCTCGGTCAGGGCCTGGGCCACGGCCGGTACCGACCTGGGGCTGTCGACGGTGACCTGCTTGGCCACCAGGGTGGCGCCCTCGCGAGCCGGGTCCACCCGGCCGACCAGACGGCCGCCCGCCAGCACCGGCATGGCGAAGTAGCCATACACCCGCTTGGGTTTGGGGACGTAGGCCTCCAGGCGGTGGGTGAAGCCGAAGATGCGCTCCGTGCGCGCCCGCTCCCAGATCAGCGAGTCGAACGGCGACAGGAGCGTGGTGCGGTGGCGGCCGCGCGGGGCCGTCTCCAGTGCCTCGGGATCCGCCCAGGCCGGCTTGGCCCAGCCCTCCACCGTGACCGGGACCAGGCCCGACTCCGCGATCACCGCGTCGACCTGCTCGCCCTTGAGGCGGTGGTAGTCGGCGATGTCCGCGCGCGTACCGACACCGAGGGAGCGGCCCGCGAGCCGGACGAGGCGGCGCAGGCACTCCGTGTCGTCCAGCTCGTCGTGGAGCAGCGCGTCCGGGATCGCCCGCTCGGCGAGGTCGTACACCCGCTTCCAGCCGCGGCGCTCCGTGCACACCACCTCGCCGTACATCAGCGCGCGCTCGACGGCGACCTTGGTGCCTGACCAGTCCCACCAGTCGCTGGTCCTCTTCGCGCCGCCCAAGTCGGTTGCGGTGAGCGGTCCTTCGGTCCGCAGCTGCTTGATGACCTGGTCGTACGTGCCGTCCGGCAGCGCGTGGTGCCAATGCGGGCGGGCGCGGTAGGCACGGCGCCGGAAGGCGAAGTGAGGCCACTCCTCGACGGGGAGGATGCAGGCCGCGTGCGACCAGTACTCGAAGGCGTGGGGCCGCGCCGGGGCCGTGCCGTCGGGCGCCGGGGTCCAGTACGCCTCGTCGACCGTCCTGCGGCCCACGGCGCCGAGCCGCGCGTACGGGACGAGTTCGTGCGAGCGGGCCAGGACGGAGATGGTGTCGAGCTGGACCGCGCCCAGATGCCGCAGAACGCCACGGACGCCGCCCCTGCGGTCGGGGGCACCCAGGAAACCCTGGGCGCGCAGGGCGATCCGACGGGCCTCGTCGGCGGTGAGTTCGGTGGTCGGGCGCGGCAGACTCGTCATGGTCCGCACGATAGGCGGTGCCACTGACAGCCGGCCCGGACCTGGGCCGTCACGTCAGGACGGATGATCAGGTCTCCCGCGGAACGGGAAGGTACGGCGCCGACGAGGGCAGCCCCAGATCCGACGGGAGCAGGGAACCGACCCAGCAGTCACGGCGTACGCCCTTGTTGTTGACGCCGGAGCGCAGGATCCCCTCGACGGTGAAGCCCGCGCGCTCGGCGACCGCGCGGGAACCCCGGTTGCCCACCTCGGCACGCCACTCGACGCGGTCGACGGCCCGCTGTGTGAACGCCCAGCGGGAGGCCGTGAGCGCGGCCTCGGTGATGTAGCCGTGGCCCCGGTGCTCCTTCGTCGCCCAGAAGCCGATCTCGCCGACTCCCAGGGAGCGCATCGTGATGGCGAGCATGCCGGCGAGTTCACCGCCGACGGGCCGGAAGACACCGAAGGTGAACATCGAGCAGTCCGCCCAACCGTCGGGCGCCATCTGCTCGGTGAAGGCCGTGGCGTGCTCGCGCAGATAGGGCGACGGGATCGTGGTCCAGCGCTGGATGTCCGGATCCTGGACGGCGTCGAACACTGCGTCGGTGTCGTGCGGTCCCACCGTGCGCAGCAGGAGCCGTTCGGAGGTCAGTGTGACGGGGTCCATCGGCCGATTCTGCTCGGGCATCGACAAGGAAGCCATCACTTTCGCTCTGAGTGAGGCCGTCATTACCTTTCGTAGCGACAGCGCGGCACCTTCCGCAGCCCCCGCCCGTTGTCCTGATGGCTGTCACATGCAGACCTCCCTGTGCAGTGGGGTCCTCGCTTACGATGGCCGTTGCTCAAGCTGTGATTTGAATCCGTCATTGAAACCGACCGTCCCAGGCCCGACCGGCAAGGAGACAAACCCCCGTGTCCGTCCTCTCGAAGATCATGCGTGCAGGCGAAGGAAAGATCCTGCGCAAGCTGCACCGCATCGCGGACCAGGTCAACTCCATCGAAGAGGACTTCGTTGACCTCTCCGACGCCGAGCTGCGAGCCCTGACCGATGAGTACAAGCAGCGCTACACCGATGGCGAAAGCCTCGACGACCTCCTGCCCGAGGCGTTCGCGACCGTCCGCGAAGCCGCCAAGCGCGTCCTCGGCCAGCGTCACTACGACGTGCAGATGATGGGCGGCGCCGCCCTCCACCTCGGCTACGTCGCGGAGATGAAGACCGGTGAGGGCAAGACCCTGGTCGGCACGCTGCCCGCGTATCTGAACGCCCTCTCCGGACAGGGCGTCCACCTCATCACGGTCAACGACTACCTGGCCGATCGCGACTCCGAGATGATGGGCCGCGTCCACAAGTTCCTGGGCCTGAGTGTCGGCTGCATCCTCGCCAACATGACGCCGGCCCAGCGCCGCGAGCAGTACGCCTGCGACATCACGTACGGCACGAACAACGAATTCGGCTTCGACTACCTGCGCGACAACATGGCGTGGTCCCAGGACGAGTTGGTGCAGCGCGGCCACAACTTCGCGATCGTCGACGAGGTCGACTCGATCCTCGTCGACGAGGCCCGTACGCCGCTGATCATCTCCGGCCCCGCCGACCAGGCCACCAAGTGGTACGGCGACTTCGCGAAGCTCGTCACGCGCCTGAAGAAGGGCGAGGCGGGCAACACCCTCAAGGGCATCGAGGAGACCGGCGACTACGAGGTCGACGAGAAGAAGCGCACCGTCGCCATCCACGAGTCCGGTGTCGCCAAGGTCGAGGACTGGCTGGGCATCGACAACCTCTACGAGTCGGTGAACACGCCTCTGGTGGGCTACTTGAACAACGCCATCAAGGCCAAGGAGCTCTTCAAGAAGGACAAGGACTACGTCGTCATCGACGGCGAAGTCATGATCGTCGACGAGCACACCGGCCGTATCCTCGCCGGCCGCCGTTACAACGAGGGCATGCACCAGGCGATCGAGGCGAAGGAAGGGGTGGACATCAAGGACGAGAACCAGACGCTCGCCACGATCACCCTCCAGAACTTCTTCCGCCTCTACAAGCGCCACGACCAGAGCGGCAAGGAAGTCCCCGGCCTCTCCGGCATGACCGGTACGGCGATGACCGAGGCGGCCGAGTTCCACCAGATCTACAAGCTCGGCGTCGTCCCGATCCCGACCAACCGGCCGATGGTCCGCAAGGACCAGTCCGACCTGATCTACCGCACCGAGGTCGCGAAGTTCGAGGCGGTCGTCGACGACATCGCCGAGAAGCACGAGAAGGGCCAGCCGATCCTGGTCGGCACCACCTCGGTCGAGAAGTCCGAGTACCTCTCGCAGCAGCTCAGCAAGCGCGGCATCCAGCACGAGGTGCTGAACGCCAAGCAGCACGACCGTGAGGCACCGATCATCGCCCAGGCCGGCCGCAGGGGCGCCGTCACCGTCGCCACGAACATGGCCGGCCGAGGTACGGACATCAAGCTCGGCGGCAACCCCGACGACCTCGCCGAGGCCGAGCTGCGCCAGCGCGGCCTCGACCCCGAGGAGCACATCGAGGAGTGGGCCGCGGCGCTGCCCGCCGCCCTGGAGAGGGCCGCGAAGGCGGTGCAGGCGGAGTTCGAGGAGGTCAAGGACCTCGGCGGGCTCTACGTGCTGGGCACCGAGCGGCACGAGTCGCGCCGCATCGACAACCAGCTGCGCGGCCGCTCCGGCCGTCAGGGCGACCCGGGCGAGTCCCGCTTCTACCTCTCCCTGGGCGACGACCTGATGCGGCTGTTCAAGGCCCAGATGGTCGAGCGCGTCATGTCGATGGCGAACGTCCCGGACGACGTGCCGATCGAGAACAAGATGGTCACCCGTGCCATCGCCTCCGCCCAGTCGCAGGTCGAGACGCAGAACTTCGAGACCCGCAAGAACGTCCTCAAGTACGACGAGGTCCTCAACCGGCAGCGCGAGGTCATCTACGGCGAGCGCCGCCGCGTCCTCGAGGGCGAGGACCTGCAGGAGCAGATCCAGCACTTCATGGACGACACGATCGACGCGTACATCGACGCGGAGACCGCCGAGGGCTTCGCCGAGGAGTGGGACGTCGACCGGCTGTGGGGCGCCTTCAAGCAGCTCTACCCGGTGAAGGTCACCATCGAGGAGCTGGAGGAGGCCGCGGGCGACCGCGCGGGCCTCACCGCCGAGTTCATCTCCGAGTCCGTCAAGGACGACATCCACGAGCAGTACGCGGCCCGTGAGGAGCAGCTCGGCTCCGAGATCATGCGTGAGCTGGAGCGCCGGGTCGTCCTGTCGGTCCTGGACCGCAAGTGGCGCGAGCACCTCTACGAGATGGACTACCTCCAGGAGGGCATCGGCCTGCGCGCGATGGCCCAGAAGGACCCGCTGGTCGAGTACCAGCGTGAGGGCTTCGACATGTTCACCGCCATGATGGACGGCATCAAGGAGGAGTCCGTCGGCTACCTGTTCAACCTGGAGGTCCAGGTCGAGCAGCAGGTCGAGGAGGTCCCGGTCGAGGACTCGAAGCCGTCGCTCACCAAGGAGGACTCCGTACCCGCCGGTGGCGGGCGTCCGGAGATCCGGGCCAAGGGGCTCGACGCTCCGCAGCGGCCGGACCGGCTGCACTTCTCCGCGCCGACGGTGGACGGTGAGGGCGGCATCGTCGAGGGCGACTTCACCAACGACGACGAGCCCGTGCGGTCCGAGTCCGACGGCCTCACGCGCGCGGAGCGCCGTAAGCAGCAGAAGGGCGGCCGTCGCCGCAAGAAGTGACGGTTCGCTCCTCGGGGCGAACGCTTGAAGGGCCGGGCACTTCTGTGCCCGGCCCTTCGCGTTGGCCCCGCCCGCGCCCTGTCGCCGCCCGCCCGCGGGGCTCCCGGCCCCTGCTGCGGAATGCGCGGGCTGCAGTCCGAGGGAATGCGCGGCAGGAAGAGGCGATGTTGTCGGCTGCGGGCCGGTGAGGGCTGGGCGCGCGGTTCCCCGCGCTCCTGACAGGGCGCCCGCCGGGGCGGGGTGTGAAGGTCAGTCCTCGTCCGGGCGGGGCATGCGGGCGCCGCCCAGCTCCACCGCCGTACAGCGCCAGCGGAGGTCCGCACCCTGCTCCAGACGGAACGCCATGGCGCGGACCTGGTCGCCGGCGCCGATCCGGGCGAAGGCCTCGACGGCGCCCGCGCGGGGCACGTAGTAGCCGATGTCCCGGACGACCGGACGCGTGCCGCGGGTGCGGAGGGGACCGCGTTCGGCGAGCCAGGCCAGTTCGTCGTAGGCACGGCCCACCGTGTGCCGCAGCATGCAGTGGACCGGGCGCCGGCCGCTCAGCACGGCGACGAGGCGGTCGGCGAAGAGGTCGGTGGGACGGGGCTGCGGGGGCGGCGTCCTGGGCGGACAGTCGGTGAGGGCGGGGGAAGCCGCCGCCGGCGACGGGCTTGCGGCCGGGACGGCCGACGGCGGGCCGCCGACCGGCGAGGTCCGGGGCACCCTGCCCGACGCGGTCCGCGAGACGACGCCGCCCGGGGCGGGCCGTCCGGCGCCGCTGCCAGGGGAGGTCCGCGGGGATCCGTCACGCGGTGCGGTCCGTGGGGAACCGCCGCCCCGTACGGTCCGCGTGCCGCCTCCGACCGGCGCGGGCCGCGACGAGTCGTCGCCCTGTGCTGTCCGGGACGTGCCCAGGGCTGGTGGTGACGTGGTCTGCGAGCGGGCGCCGGACCGTGCCGTACGGGGCGCGTACGCGGGCCCCGTGGCGCCGGAAGCGGGGCCGCTCCCGGCAGTGCCCGTCAGATCGGTGCCGTCCGGGCCCGCGGCGGAGCCGGTGCGGCTCCGTGTCGTGCCGGGTGCGCCTGTGCCCGGCGTCGTGCGCGGTGTGGTTCCGCCGGGGCGGCGGGTGTCGTGGCGGACGGGCGGCCGGGAGCCCGGGGTGCGCCTGGTCCTGGTCATCACCTTGTTCACGACGGAGCCCCATTCGGTCGGACCGGCTGATACCGGTCGGTAACTTTCCGTTGGGGATCTTGTACGAGGCCGGGGCGGGCAGCCGCAAGAAAGCCGAGCCCGCGTCGGGGGACCTGAAATGTTCACCTATCAGGGTGACGGGGAAGGTCGGGAGGCATGGCGGGACCGGGGACCACCGGGTGACGGGCGGGGTCCGTGGTGGACGCCGCGGGAGGGTGGGCGCGGACTCGAAAGAGGACGCCCGCACGTATCCTGAAGACCTTCCCGGGCGGCGCGAAACCTGCCCCGCCGGAATCCTTCGTCCCCGGGATCCGCTCAGCAGAACGACCGCGGATTCCCCTAACGAAAGCGGCCAGCCATGCGCGTCTACGTCCCTCTGACCCTCTCCGGTCTCGCCGAGGCGTACAAGACGGGTGAGCTCGGCTCGGGACCCTTCGACGCGTACGCCGTCACGCCCGCGTTGCGCGAGTGGTATCTCTCCGACGATATCGAGGAACTGGAGTACGCGGCGCTGAGCCGGGCCGCGCTCGCCTCCCTGCGGCTGGTCGCTCTCGATCCCGGGGCCCCGCGCCGGCGGGTCGTCGTCGCCGTCGACGTGCCGGACGGGGCCGCGGTCGCCGATCCCGACCGGGGGCTCGACCCCGCGTCGCTCGGTGAGGTGCGGGTCGGCGGAGCCGTGGCGCTCGCCAGGGCCGCGGCCGTGCACGTCGACGCGGACGACGCGGAGACGGACGTGACGGCGGCCGCCGACGCGCTGGGCGCCGCGGACCGCGGTGACGACGACGGGCAGTTCGTCGTGGACGGGGCCGAGGACCACGAGCTGCTGTGGTTCGCCACGCAGGAGATCCCGAACCTGCTGGGGCTCGGCGGCTGACGCGTTCAGGGGGCGCGTTTCGCGAGGCAGGCGCACGGACGGCGGGCTCGGGGCTTCCCGGAGGTGTTGTCGGTGGGGCCGGGTACTTTTTGGATATGGGGATGCACGGAGCGACACACATCGTCTGGGACTGGAACGGGACGCTGTTCCACGACAACACGGCAATCATCGGCGCGACAAACGCGGCGTTCGCCGAGATGGGCATGCCGCCGATCACGCTGGAGAGGTACCGGGAGCTGTACTGCGTACCCGTACCGAAGTTCTACGAGCGGCTGACCGGGCGGCTGCCGTCGGACGAGGAGTGGGAGGCCATGGACGTGATCTTCCACCGGTACTACGCGGAGCACCGGGTGGCGTGCGGGCTCACCGACGGGGTGCCGGGACTGCTCGCCGAGTGGGCATCGGCCGGCCGGAGCCAGTCGATCCTGAGCATGTACGGGCACGACGAACTCGTCCCGCTGGTGCGCGGGTTCGGTATCGAGCCGCATTTCCTGCGGGTCGACGGGCGGACCGGGCCGTCCGGCGGCAGCAAGGCCGAGCACATGGTGCGCCATGTGAGAGCGCTGACGGGAGTGGAGCCGGCCCGCACGGTGGTGATCGGGGACGCGGCGGACGACGCGATCGCGGCGCGGCACGTGGGAGCGAAGGCCGTGCTCTACACCGGCGGGTCGCACAGCCGGGCCAGTCTCGAAGGGGTCGGCGTGCCCGTGGTGGACACCCTGGAGGAAGCCGTGACGGTGGCCGAGTGGCTGGCGGCGTGAGCGAGGCCCTGGCCGGGCCCAGCACGGACCGAGCGTGAGCCCGTGCCCCCGCCGTCCCTGCATCGCCCCGACGGCGCGCAGCCCCGGGCGCACGGAAGCGCACGCTTCCAGGGGGAACAGGACGCGGAGGACTCGGGTGAGGGTCGGCGGTGGCTGGTCGCGCAGTTCCCCGCGCCCCTGGGTGGACGGCGCCTGAGTCGATTTTCCGAGCCGGCGGTTCGCGGCCCCTTGCCGATGCACGTGGCCGGCCGTCGCGGGCAGCCGCGGATTCGTGTGCGGAGCCGTACCCTGCACAGCCTCCGCCGGAGCGAACTGTGCAGAGTGTCAAAAAGGTGACCCCTCTTTTGTACACATACGGCTCATGACGGGGCCCCCTTCGGGGGCGATAGCCTTGTCCCGTGATCAGCGCGATACGTCGCGGGGGCATCGTCGCCCCTGCCCTGCGCCCGGACCGCACGGACGACATCCGTGACCGGGCGGTCGCTGGTCTTCCCGAGCGGGCAGCCGCGGTACGCGCACCGAGAGCAGCGTCACAGCCTCCGGAGCCGCCGAGAATGGCCGATAACGCCCCGCTCATCTCTCATCGCGGCATAGCGTCGGATCAGACCGGACACCCCGCGTCGCGGCGCTACGTCACTTCACGTTCTACGACGTCACGCAACGGCGCGCGACAGGAGCCAGAGGACAATGCAGACCAAGCTGGACGAAGCAAAGGCCGAGCTGCTCGAAAGGGCCGCCCGGGTAGCTGAGAACAGCCCGGTCGGGGGGCACCTACCGACCGGGAAGACGGACGAGAGCACCCCGGACCGGGACACACTGCTCGCGTTCCTCCAGCGCTACTACCTGCACACCGCCCCGGAGGACCTCACCGACCGCGACCCGGTCGACGTCTTCGGAGCCGCCTTCTCCCACTACCGGCTGGCCGAGAACCGCCCACAGGGCACGGCCAACGTGAGAGTCCACACCCCGACCGTCGAGGAGAACGGCTGGACCTGCAGCCATTCCGTCGTCGAGGTGGTGACCGACGACATGCCCTTCCTCGTCGACTCCGTCACCAACGAGCTGTCCCGACAGGGGCGCGGGATCCACGTCGTCATCCACCCGCAGGTCGTGGTGAGGCGCGATCTCACCGGCAAGCTCATCGAGGTTCTCGGGGACCGGCCCGCCGGCGACCTCCCCCACGACGCCTTCGTCGAGTCCTGGATCCACGTAGAGATCGACCGGGAGACCGACCGCGCCGACCTGAAGCAGATCACCGCGGACCTGCTGCGCGTCCTGTCCGACGTCCGCGAGGCCGTCGAGGACTGGGAGAAGATGCGCGACTCGGCGCTGCGCATCGCCGAGGAACTGCCCAAGGAGCCCACCGCCGACGACATGCGCGACCAGGAGGTGGAGGAGGCCCGCGAACTGCTGCGCTGGCTCGCGGACGACCACTTCACCTTCCTGGGGTACCGCGAGTACGAGCTGCACGACGACGACTCGCTCGGCGCCGTCCCCGGGACCGGGCTCGGCATCCTGCGCTCCGACCCGCAGCACGGCGACGACGAGAGCCACCCGGTCAGCCCGTCCTTCGAGCGGCTGCCCGCCGACGCCCGCGCGAAGGCCCGCGAGCACAAGCTCCTCGTCCTGACCAAGGCGAACAGCCGCGCCACCGTGCACCGGCCGTCCTACCTCGACTACGTCGGCGTGAAGAAGTTCGACGCCGACGGCAACGTCGTCGGGGAGCGGCGCTTCCTCGGTCTGTTCTCCTCCGCCGCCTACACCGAGTCCGTCCGCCGGGTGCCCGTCGTGCGCCGCAAGGTGGCCGAGGTGCTGCGCGGCGCGGGGTTCCTGCCCAACAGCCACGACGGCCGTGACCTCCTCCAGATCCTGGAGACGTACCCGCGCGACGAGCTCTTCCAGACCCCGCCCGACGAGCTGCGGTCGATCGTCACCTCCGTGCTCTACCTCCAGGAGCGGCGGCGGCTGCGCCTCTACCTGCGCCAGGACGAGTACGGGCGCTACTACTCGGCGCTCGTCTACCTGCCGCGCGACCGCTACACCACCGGTGTGCGCCTGCGGATCATCGACATCCTCAAGGAGGAACTGGGCGGCATCAGCGTCGACTTCACCGCCTGGAACACCGAGTCGATCCTCTCCCGGCTGCACTTCGTGGTCCGGGTCCCGCAGGGCACCGAGCTGCCGCAGCTCAGCGACACCGACAAGGAGCGCATCGAGGCGCGGCTCGTCGAGGCCGCCCGCTCCTGGGCCGACGGCTTCGCCGAGGCACTGAACGCGGAGTGCGGTGAGGAGCGCGCCGCCGAGCTGATGCGCCGGTACGGGCACGTCATCCCCGAGGGCTACAAGGCCGACCACAACCCGCGCACCGCGGTCGCCGACCTGGTCCGTCTGGAACAGCTCGGCGACGGCAAGAACTTCGACCTCAGCCTGTACGAGCCGGTCGGCGCCGCCCCCGGCGAGCGCCGCTTCAAGATCTACCGCACCGGGGAGTCGGTCTCCCTCTCCGCCGTCCTGCCGGTCCTCACCCGCCTGGGCGTCGAGGTCACCGACGAGCGTCCGTACGAGCTGCGCTGCTCGGACCGTGCGTCCGCGTGGATCTACGACTTCGGTCTGCGGCTGCCCAAGTCGGGCAGCGGCGCCGGCGACCACCTCGGAGACGACGGACGCGAGCGGTTCCAGGAGGCCTTCGCGGCGACCTGGACCGGGCACGCGGAGAACGACGGCTTCAACTCCCTCGTCCTGAGCGCCGGGCTGAACTGGCGGCAGGCGATGGTGCTGCGCGCCTACGCCAAGTACCTGCGCCAGGCAGGCTCGACGTTCAGCCAGGACTACATGGAGGACACCCTCCGCAGCAACGTCCACACCACCCGGCTGCTCGTCTCGCTCTTCGAGGCCCGCATGTCGCCGGACCGGCAGCGGGCGGGCACGGAACTGACCGACGCCCTCCTGGAGGAGCTGGACGCCGCTCTCGACCAGGTGGCCAGCCTCGACGAGGACCGGATCCTCCGTTCCTTCCTCACCGTCATCAAGGCGACCCTGCGCACGAACTTCTTCCAGGAGGCGGGCGGCGGTGTGCCGCACGACTACGTCTCCATGAAGTTCGACCCCCAGGCCATCCCGGACCTTCCGGCGCCGCGTCCGGCGTTCGAGATCTGGGTGTACTCGCCGCGGGTCGAGGGCGTGCACCTGCGCTTCGGCAAGGTCGCGCGCGGTGGTCTGCGCTGGTCCGACCGGCGTGAGGACTTCCGCACGGAGATCCTCGGGCTCGTCAAGGCGCAGATGGTCAAGAACACCGTCATCGTGCCCGTCGGCGCCAAGGGCGGCTTCGTCGCCAAGCAGCTGCCGGACCCGGCCGTGGACCGCGATGCCTGGATGACCGAGGGCGTGCGCAGCTACAAGACCTTCATCTCGGCGCTGCTCGACATCACCGACAACATGGTGGCCGGCGAGGTCGTGCCGCCCGCCGACGTCGTACGGCACGACGAGGACGACACCTACCTGGTGGTCGCCGCCGACAAGGGCACGGCGACGTTCTCGGACATCGCCAACGGGGTCGCCGAGTCGTACAACTTCTGGCTCGGGGACGCCTTCGCCTCGGGCGGCTCGGCCGGCTACGACCACAAGAAGATGGGCATCACCGCCCGCGGCGCCTGGGAGTCCGTCGAGCGGCACTTCCGGGAGCTGGGCGTCAACACGCAGACCCAGGACTTCACGGTCGTCGGCGTGGGCGACATGAGCGGTGACGTGTTCGGCAACGGAATGCTGCTCTCCGAGCACATCCGCCTGGTCGCCGCCTTCGACCACCGGCACATCTTCATCGACCCGCGCCCGGACGCGGAGACGTCGTACGCCGAGCGCCGCCGGCTCTTCGAGCTGCCGCGTTCCTCCTGGGCCGACTACGACAAGGAGCTGCTGTCGCAGGGCGGCGGCATCTTCCCCCGTACGGCGAAGGCCATTCAGCTCAACAGCCACATCCGCGAGGCCCTGGGCATCGAGGGGAACATCGCCAAGATGACCCCCGCCGACCTGATGCGGGCCATCCTCGGGGCACCGGTGGACCTGCTGTGGAACGGCGGCATCGGTACGTACGTGAAGGCCTCCACCGAGACGCACGCGGATGTCGGCGACAAGGCCAACGACGCCATCCGCGTGGACGGAGCGGACCTGCGGGCCAAGGTCGTCGGTGAGGGCGGCAACCTCGGCCTCACCCAGCTCGGCCGCATCGAGTTCGCGCAGGCCGGCGGCAAGGTCAACACCGACGCCATCGACAACAGCGCGGGCGTGGACACCTCCGACCACGAGGTGAACATCAAGATCCTGCTCAACGCGGTGGTGGCGGACGGCGACATGACCGTCAAGCAGCGCAACAAGCTGCTCGCCGAGATGACCGACGAGGTCGGCTCACTGGTCCTGCGCAACAACTACGCGCAGAACACGGCGCTCGCCAACGCGCTGGCCCAGTCGCCGAGCATGCTCCACGCCCAGCACCGCTACCTGAGGCACCTGGTGCGCGCGGGCCACCTCGACCGGGCGCTGGAGTTCATGCCCACCGAGCGGCAGATCCGGGAGCGGCTGAGCAACGGGCACGGCCTGACCCAGCCGGAGACGGCCGTCCTCCTCGCGTACACGAAGATCACGGTCGCCGACGAGCTGCTGCACACGTCGCTGCCCGACGACGCGTATCTGCGGAGCCTGCTCCACGCGTACTTCCCGACCGCGCTGGGCCGGCAGTTCGCCGAGCAGATCGACAACCACCCGCTGCGCCGCGAGATCGTCACGACCGTGCTGGTCAACGACACGGTCAACGCCGGTGGTACGAGCTTCCTGCACCGGTTGCGCGAGGAGACCGGGGCGTCGCTGGAGGAGATCGTCAGGGCGCAGACCGCGGCCCGCGCGATCTTCAACTTCAGCTCCGTGTGGGACGCGGTCGAGGCGCTGGACAACACGGTCGACGCGGGTGTCCAGACCCGGATCCGGCTGCACTCGCGCCGGCTCGTCGAGCGCGGTACGCGGTGGCTGCTCAACAACCGGCCGCAGCCGGTCCAGCTCGCCGAGACGATCGACTTCTTCCGTGACCGGGTCACGCAGGTCTGGGGCGAGCTGCCCAACCTGCTGCGGGGCGCGGACCTGGAGTGGTACCAGCAGATCTACGACGAGCTGTCCGGGGCCGGGGTGCCCGACGCGCTGGCGCAGCGGGTGGCCGGGTTCTCGTCCGCCTTCCCGACGCTCGACATCGTCGCGGTCGGTGACCGGATGGGCAGGGAGCCGATGGACGTCGCGGAGGTCTACTACGACCTCGGTGACCGGCTGCGGATCACCCAGCTCATGGACCGGATCATCGAGCTGCCGCGGGCGGACCGCTGGCAGTCCATGGCCCGGGCGTCCATCCGGGAGGACCTCTACGCGGCGCACGCGGCGCTCACCGCGGACGTACTGGCCGTGGGCAACGGGACGTCCACGCCCGAGCAGCGGTTCAAGGCGTGGGAGGAGCGCAACGTGGCGATCCTCGCGCGTGCGCGGACGACGCTGGAGGAGATCCGGGGGTCCGAGTCCTTCGACCTGGCGAACCTGTCCGTGGCGATGAGGACCATGCGGACGATGCTGCGGACGCACTCGTAGCCTGCCGCGATGTGAGAAGGGGCGTCCTGTGGGTCGGGGCGCCCCTTTTCGCCGCCCCGACGCCCTTTCGGGCTGAAAGCGCGGCAACCTGCGCAGCTCGTCCGACATCTACCTGAGTGGCACCCAACCGGCCTACATCCCGTACAGGGTCCGACAATGGGCACTTAGGATAAACAGGGTGAACGAGGATCTGGTTCAGGTACCGGACGTATCCGTCGTCGTGATCGTCTACAACGACGAGGCACGGCTCCCCGCTGCCGTGAGCTCCGTGCTGGCGCAGACCCTGCGGAACGTCGAGATCGTGATCGTGGACGACCGGAGCACGGACGGCTCGTACGAGGTGGCGCGAGGGCTGGCCGCTCGGAATCCCGGGCGTGTGCGGGCCTTCCGGCTGGACGAGAACAGCGGAGGCTGCGGCGCGCCCCGCAACCACGGGATCGGCCGGGCCCGGGGGAGGTACGTCCTCTTCCTCGACAGCGACGACGTACTGGAGCGCAACGCCTGCCGGAACATGCTGGAAGCGGCCGAGACGACCGGCGCCGACCTCGTCTCCGGTCTGTGTGTGCGGGTCCACGTGGACTCGCGGAGCCGCAAGGAGGTCAAGTGGTACCCCTGGCTCTACACGCGCACCCGCACCCTGGAGTCGGTCTCCGAGCTGCCCGACCTGCTGGTCTTCGACACCCTGTCGACGAACAAGTGCTATCGCAGGGAGTTCCTGGTCGAGCAGAAGCTCACGTTCCCGGTCGGCATCCACTACGAGGACCTGTTGTTCTCCGCGCAGGCCTACGCCGCCGCCCGCCGGATCACCCTCATCCCGAACCGCGTCTACGACTGGAACGTCACCGACAGGGCCACGACCAAGTCGATCAGCAACCGGCGCGCCGAGATCGCGAACTTCACGCACCGGATGGAGATCCACCGGCGGGTCGACCAGCTCCTCGCCGACAAGGGACTGCCGGAGCTCAAGTTCCACAAGGACGTCAAGTTCCTGAAGCACGACCTGGTGCTGCACCTGCGTGACCTGCCCTTCCGGGACGCCTCCTACCGGGAGGAGTTCGCCGCCGTCGCCCGCGGCTATCTGGAGTCCGTCGACCGTGCCGCGTTCGACGAGGTGGAGCCCATCCACGCCATCTGCGCCTACCTGTTGCAGGAGAGCGACTGGGACAACCTCCTGCCGGCCGTGGACACGCTCACCAACCGCGACAAGATCTCGTCCCCCCTCGTCGAGCGGGACGGCCGCGTCTACTGGTGTGCCGAGCACCTCGACGACGACTTCGCCCGGCACGTGCTCGACGTCACCGACCTCGGCCATCACACCAGGCCCGTCGAGAGGATGTTCCTGCGCAACGTCCTGACCGGATACGAGGAGGCCGCGGGCACGGTCCGGCTGGCAGGGCGCATCACCAACCCTCTCGGCGTCATCGCGCCCGGCGCCCGGCTCACCGGCGAGCTGGAGTTCGGCGCCCGCCGCAGGGGTGTGCGCTTCCAGACCTTCCGCTTTCCCGTGGCCGTACTGCGGCACGAGGGCGAGTTCGTCGCCTGGGAGGCGTCGGCCGGCCTCGCGCGAGGGCTGCGGCCGGTGGGCGTCGTGGACGCCGTGTGGGACGTACGGCTGCACCTCGACGTCGACGGCGTGCGCACCACCACCCGCCTCACCGCCTCGGAGCCCGGCCTGGCCGTCGGGGCGTCGCCCGTCAGGCCCCGGCTCACCCGGCTGGTCGCCGACCGCATCGCACCCGAGGTCTCCTCCCGCGGCCACCTCTCCTTCCGGGTCGTCACCCGCGAGAAGGTGGACGCGCTCGTCGGGCGGGGGGTGCGGGGGGCGCCCGGCAGGCTCGCCAAGTCCGGGTACCGGAAGGCCAGGAAGGCGCGCGCGAGGCTCACCTCCGGTGACACCAAGATCCGGCTCTACCACGAGGTCTTCAGCCGCCTCCCCGTGAAGAAGGGCCTGGTCGTCTTCGAGAGCCACCTGGGCCGGCAGTACAGCGACAGCCCGAAGGCCGTCTACGAGGAGATGCGGCGCCAGGGTCTCGACTTCGAGGCCGTGTGGTCGTACACGGGCAGCCCCGAGGGCTTTCCGCCCGACGCCACGCTCGTACGCCGCTGGTCGCTGCCCTATCTGAAGGCGCTGGCGCGGGCCGAGTTCTGGGTCGACAACCAGAGCTATCCGCTGAAGCTCACCAAGCGCCCGGAGACCACGTACATCCAGACCTGGCACGGTTCGGCGCTCAAGCGGATGGGCTTCGACGAGCCGGAGTGGAAGCTCAGGCCCCGGCCCGAGCAGGCGGAACAGCAGCGCACCCTCGACCGCTTCGACCGGTTCCTGATCCGCTCCGAGCACGATGTGCGCACCCTCGCCCGGGCGTTCCGCCTGAAGGAGAGAACACTGCTGCGGGTGGGCTACCCCCGCAACGACGCGCTCGTGCGGGCCAGGGTCAGGGAGAGGGAGACGGGCCGTCGCGAACGAGGCCCGCTCGCCGCCGAGCTGGGGATCCCCGACGACCGGGAGGTCCTGCTGTACGCGCCCACCTTCCGCCGGCAGGGGAGGGGACAACGGCGGTTCGAACTGCCCTTCGATGTGGAGCGGTTCGCCGACGAGTTCGGCGACCGGTACGTCCTGCTGGTGCGCTCGCACTACCTCAACCACGTGGTGCTCCCGCCGTCCGTGCGCGGGCGCGTCGTCGACGTGTCGGCCCACCACGACGTGACCCCGCTGCTCGCGCTCGCCGACGGGCTCATCACCGACTACTCGTCCGTGATGTTCGACTACGCGCTCCTCGGCCGGCCGATGTTCTTCTTCGCGTACGACTACGAGGAGTACGTGCACGAGGGCCGCGGAACCTACTTCGACCTGCTCGAACGGGCGCCGGGACCGGTCGTGCGCACCGAGGGGGAACTGCGTACCGCCCTCGCCTCCCTCGACGAGCAGACCGCCAAGTACGCGGAGGCCCGGGAGGGCTTCGTGGCGGAGTTCGGCGAGTACGACAAGGGGACGGCCGCCCAGAGCATCGTCGACCAGTTCTTCTTCCGGTGGAGGCGTGGATGACACTCGTGAACGCGGATCCGCAGCGGGACGTCTTCTTCGTCTCCAACAGCGTCGACGAGCTCGGCGGAGTGACCAGCTGGTCGCACCAGATGGCCCGGCTCCTCACCGGACGCGGGCACCGCGTCCATGTCGTCGGCATCACCCCGCCCGGCGTCGCACAGGAACTCGGCGAGGTGCCGTACCCGACGACGACGCTGTACGCCGGACAGCCGCCGCGGGCGGGCCGGGCACGTGAGGCGAGCATCCGTGCGGAGGCCGCGAAGCTGACGGCACTGTTCCGGACGGCACGGCCCGGCGCGGTCGTGATCGTCACGCAGGTGTGGGCCATGGAGTGGGTCGCCCGGGCCGACACGCACGGGCTGACCGTGATCGGGATGAGCCACGAGTCCTTCGTGTACTCCAGGGCGTCCTCGCGCTTCGGGCGGGTGCGCAGGTACTACGCGGACGTCGACCGCATGCTGGCGCTCACCCGCGAGGACGCCGACCTGTGGATCGGGCAGGGCATGAACAACGCCTCGTACCTGCCGAACCCGCTGCCCTTCATGCCCGAGGTGCCGTCGCCGCGCACCGGGAAGGTGGTCGTCAGCATCGGCCGGCTGCACGACCAGAAGGGCATCGACATGCTCCTCGACACCTGGGCGGAGGTCGCGCCGCGCCACCCCGACTGGCGCCTGCGGATCTACGGCTCCGGCGAGGACGAGGAGATCCTGAAGAAGCAGTGCACGGCTCTGGGCCTGGACGACTCCGTCGACTGGATGGGCCGTACGGGCGACGTCCCGGGCGCGCTGCGCGGCGGCTCCGTCTTCGTCCAGTCCTCCCGCGGTGAGGGCTTCCCCCTCGCGCTGATGGAGGCCATGGCGACCGCCGTGCCCTGCGCCGCCTTCGACTGCGCGCCGGGTGTCCACGAGATCGTCCGGGACGGCGAGGACGGCCTGCTCGCCACCCTCGGCAACACCGGCGAACTGGCCCGCCGCCTCGACACGTTGATGTCCGACAAGGAACTGCGGGACAGGATGGGCGAGGCGGCCCGCGTCAACATCCAGCGCTACACGACGACCGAGATCGTGCGCAGGTGGGAGGACCTGTTCGCGTTCCTGGAACGCTGAGACCGGCGCCGCGCCGAAGAGGCGCGGGGAACCGCGCGCCCGGCCCTCACCCGCCCGCAGCCGACAAGCGCCCTTCCGACTCCTACCCCTTCTTCCCCCCACCCCCGGTGAAGGCCTCGTACTCCTTCAGGACGTCCTCCGTGTCCCCGTCCATCCGCAGCTCCCCCCGCTCCAGCCACAGCACCCGGTCGCACGTGTCCCGGATCGACTTGTTGTTGTGGCTCACGAGGAACACCGTGCCCGCGTGCTTGCGCAGCTCCCGGATCCGGGCCTCGGAGCGCTTCTGGAAGGAGCGGTCCCCGGTGGCGAGGGCCTCGTCGATCATCAGCACGTCATGGTCCTTGGCGGCGGCGATGGAGAACCGGAGCCGTGCGGCCATGCCGGACGAGTACGTCCGCATGGGCAGGGTGATGAAGTCGCCCTTCTCGTTGATGCCGGAGAAGTCGACGATCTCCTGGTACCGCTCCCGCACCTGCTCCCGGGACATTCCCATCGCGAGCCCGCCGAGCAGGACGTTGCGCTCGCCGGTCAGGTCGTTCATCAGCGCCGCGTTGACCCCGAGCAGCGAGGGCTGCCCGTCGGTGAAGATCCGGCCGCGCTCGACGGGCAGCAGCCCGGCGACGGCCTTGAGCAGGGTGGACTTGCCCGATCCGTTCGTACCGATCAGCCCGATCGCCTCGCCCCGGTACGCGGTGAACGAAACGGATCGCACGGCGTGCACCTTGCGCACCCCCGCGGCCTGTTCGGTCTTCTTCCCGCGCAGGATGCGGTTGAGCGCGGCGGTGGCGCTGCCGCGCCCCGCCCCGGTGCCGTTGACGCGGTAGACGATGTCGACGCGGTCGGCGACGACGGTGGGAATCCTGTCGCTCACCGTCGGCCGATCGGCCCCTGCCGGTCGCTCGGTGCTTCCGGCGGCCCCGGGGGTCCTGGGGTTCCCGGGGGTCCTGCCGGGCCCGTCGGTCTCGCCGGAACCCCTGATCTCGGTGAACACGCTCTGCTCAGCCACGGCCGTACGTCTCCTCAGCCTTCCAGAAGTAGATGAACCCGCCGACGCCGGCGAGCAGCGCCCAGCCGACCGCGAGCGCCCACACGTGGTGGGGCAGCTGGCCCGCGTGGAACGTGTCGATCAGCGCGAACCGCATGAGGTCGATGTAGACGGCGGCCGGGTTGCACTCCAGGGCCAGCAGCACGACGTGCGGCATGCCCTGGTGGCCGCTGAGCACCCGGTCGATGCTCCACATCACGCCCGAGACGTACATCCAGGTCCGCAGCACGAACGGCATCAGCTGGGCGATGTCCGGGGTCTTCGAGCCCAGTCGGGCCATGACCATCGCCACGCCCGCGTTGAACACGAACTGAAGTGCCAGCGTCGGCAGGGCCAGCAGCCAGGAGGCACTGAGGGGCACGCCGAAGCAGAGCAGGATCACGATCAGCGCGGCCATCGAGAACAGCAGCTGCTGAAGCTGCTGCAGCGCGTACGACACCGGAAGCGCGGCGCGCGGGAAGTGCAGGGCGCGGACGAGGCCGAGGCTGCCGGAGATCGCCCGGGTGCCCGCCATGATCGAGCTCTGGGTGAACGTCCACACGAAGACGCCCGTGACCAGGAACGGGACGTAGTCCGGCACGCCCCGGCTCGTGCCCATGAGGACGCCGAAGATGAAGTAGTAGACCGCCGCGTTCAGCAGGGGAGTGGCCACCTGCCAGACCTGGCCGAGCTTCGCCTGGCTGTACTGGGCGGTGAGCTTGGCCGTCGCGAACGCGGTGATGAAGTGCCGGTGTGCCCACAGGCTGCGGACGTAGGCGGGCAGGGAGGGCCGGGCGCCGCTGATCGTGAGGCCGTACCGGGCGGCGAGTACCGCGGGGTCGTCGGGCGGGGCCGGAGCCGGGGGAGGTGTGTCGAGGACCTGACTCACATCCGCTGCTTTCGCTCGGGGGCGGGAGGGAGGAGGGAGTGTCTTTACCTGGGGATGGGCTCGACTTTACGTCGGGACGGGACCGTATCGTCGCAACGTGAGCGTAGGCCGGTTTCACGTCGGAACGCAACCGTCTCGTCGTGACGCCCCTATGCTGTTCCGCATGACGAACGCCGACGGAGCCGCCGAGAACCCGCAGCAGCCGCGCCGCAGGGCGCCCGCCGGGGCGGCGGTGCTCCGGGAGGACGTCACGGAGGCCATCAGGACGGCCGTCTTCGAGGAGCTCGCGTCCGTCGGGTACGCGCGGATGTCCATCGAGGGGATCGCGCGCCGCGCGGGTGTCGGCAAGACCGCGGTCTACCGCCGGTGGCGGTCCAAGCTGCACCTGGTGCTCGACCTGGTCTCCGCCGTCGCCGTACAGGGACTGCCCGCGCCCGACACCGGCACCCTGGAGGGCGACCTGCGGCTGCTGTACGAGGTCACCTCACGCGCCCTGCGTCACCCTGTCGCCTCGCAGGTCATCCCCGATCTCCAGGCCGAGGCCGCCCGTAACCCGGAGATCGCGGAGGCCATGCGGAAGGCGCTGCGGGAGGGCCAGGAAAGCGTCGCGAGCGGCATCGTCGCCGCCGCTCAGGCCCGCGGCGAGGTCCGGCCGGGGATCGACGGTGAACTGGCCCTCGACGTGATCTCCGGACCGCTCTACTGGCGTGCGGTGGTGATCCGCGGACCGAAGCTGCCCAAGGGACATCTGGAGAGTCTGACGCGGGCCACGGTGGCGGCGCTCAAGGCTTTGTAGGCGGGCGCGGACCGGTGCTCCACGTGCGGGCGACGGGGTCGGCGCCCAGCTCCGGGCACCTCTCGGAGGGCGCCGTGCCCCTGTAGCGTCCGGATCGTTGTCATCCACGCCTCACCCTCAGGGCCTTCGGGGGCGCATACTGGAATCACGATGACGAAGCCATCCGCGCCCCGGCGCCACCTGTCCACCAGTCCCTTCAAAGCTCCGGTTGTCCCGGTCGCCAAGCACTTCGCCCTCGGCGACCGTGTGACGCACGACCAGTTCGGCCTGGGCAGGATTGTCGGCGTCGAGGAGGGCATCGCGATGCTCGTCGACTTCGGCTCCCGCCAGGCCCGTATCGTCAGCCCCTACACCCGTATGGACAAGCTCTGACGGGACCCGTCCGAGCACTCTCGCCGCGGCCCAGGACCACGTCCGGCCCGCGGCGAGTGCGTTTTCGGGAGCCTGTACGGGCTCCTGACTAGTCCTGCCGCCGGGCCTGCGGATGCAGCCGCACCCAGCCCTCCCAGGCCGACGTGATCATGTCGTCGAGGCCGTACTTCGCCTTCCAGGCGAGCTCCGCGGCGATGCGGTCGGCGCCCGCGACCACCCGGGCGGGGTCACCGGGCCGGCGGGGAGCGACCATCGGCGCGAGGGTGTGGCCGGTGATCTCGTTGATCCGGTCGATCATCCGGCGGACCGAGACTCCCTCGCCACGGCCGATGTTCAGGGTCAGGTCGGTGCCGGGGGCCGCGGCGAGACGGCGGGCGGCCGCCACATGGGCCTCCGCCAGGTCGACGACGTGGATGTAGTCGCGCACGCACGTGCCGTCCGGGGTCGCGTAGTCGTCGCCGAAGATCCGCGGGGGCTCGCCCGCCGTGAGCTTCTCGAAGACCATCGGCACGAGGTTGAAGACGCCCACGTCGGCCAGTTCCGGGGCCGCCGCCCCCGCCACGTTGAAGTAGCGCAGGGAGGCCGTCGACAGGCCGTGCGCGCGGCCCGTGGCACGGACCAGCCACTCGCCGGCGAGCTTGGTCTCGCCGTACGGGCTCATCGGCACACAGGGCGTCTCCTCGGTCACGAGGGCCCCTTCTCGCGCGGCGGACGGCATGCCGTACACCGCCGCGGAGGACGAGAACACGAAGGACGGCACCGCAGCGGCCGTGACCGCCCGGAGCAGCACCCGCAGCCCCTCGACGTTCTCGCGGTAGTAGTGCAGCGGCAGTTCCACCGACTCGCCCACCTGCTTCTTCGCCGCCAGGTGCACGACACCGGTGACTGCGTGGTCCCCGATCGCCCGGGCCACCCGCTCCCCGTCCAGGGTCGAACCGACGACGAGCGGCACCCCGTCCGGGACGCGCTCGGCGATCCCGGTGGACAGGTCGTCGTACACCACGGCCCGTTCGCCCGCCTCGGTCATCGCGCGGACGACGTGCGCCCCGATGTATCCGGCGCCGCCGGTGATCAGCCAGGTCATCTACGCCCGTCCCCTCGTATGTCCTCGTGATGCGGATGTGGATGCGGATTGCGGATCGGTGGTCGCGTACCGGTTCGTGTACGCGGGCGCGTCCCGGAAGGCGCCCGGCACGCGTGCGCGTGCCGGTGGTCGTATCAGTGAAGCAAACGCCTCACCCTGCGGCCCAGCACGGCCGCCACGCCCCGCAGGCCCGGCGCGATCCGCAGGGCGAGCGAGCCCGCACGGGTCGCGTACGGCTGGAGGAGCAGCACGCCGTGCCGGCCGCTCGGCACGACCGACCGGCGCAGCAGCCCCGGGCCCGCGCTCGCGTGCGCGGTGGTCTCACGGACCGTGCCGTCGTGGAAGCGCAGGCGCAGCCGCAGGTCCCAGGTGCCGGAGCCGAGCGCCGCGAGGTCGACCGGCGTCTCGGCCGTCCAGGAACCGGGACCGGGACCGGAGCCTTCGTCGGCGGGACCGGTGGCGTCCGGCAGGAACTCCGCGGTGAGGGCGAGCCCGGCCGTCCCGTCCCGCCGGCTCACGAACTCGGCTTCGACGGACGCGGGCGCCGCGTCCGCCATCCGCCCGTACAGCTCGTGCAGACGCAGTCGCAGCCGGGTGCCACGCGCGCGTGGCCGCAGTTCCGCGTCGACCGCCACAGGAAGGAGGTGCACAGGCCGGAACAGCAGGTGTTCCAGCGTGACGCGCGGCAGACCGGCCGACCAGACCGGCGTCCCGTCCGCGGCCCGCGCGTACGGCGGCCGCAGCCGGGCCGGGCGGGCCGCGACCTCCTTCACCCGGGTCAGGTCGCACGGCTTCTCGGAGGCCAGCACCACCTGCGCGATCACCCTCCCGGGCGCCGGGGCGAGCGCGAAGTCACCCGCGTCGAACGTCGCCAGGTAGGCGCGTGTGAGGGCCCACCACTCACGCCGGTACCCGGGGCCGCGCAGATCCAGCTCGCGCGCGTACATCCGCAGCGCATGGTCGAGGAACCTCGCCCGCGACGCCCGGGCCAGCCGCTTCTCACCGGCGCCCAGGAGGGTGTCGTACGCCAGGGCGTGCGCGGTGATCCTGGCCCGCCAGTTGTCCACGCCCGACCTGTCCAGCGAGATCGACAGCCGCTCGGCGCTGCGGCGCACGTGCCAGACGTACACCCTGTCCGGAATCAGCGCCATGCGCGGACCGGCGGCGAGCACGCGCGCGGTGAAGACGAAGTCCTCGTACGGGAAGCGCCCCTCGGGGAAGCGGATGCCGTGCTCGCGCAGGAAGGCGGTGCGGTACAGCTTGTTGACGCACAGCGTGTCGTGGACGAGACGGGTGCGCCGCGACGGGACGGTCACCAGGGCGGTCCTGGCGTACAGCTCGGGCTGCCAGGGGACCTCACGGCCGGACGGCAGTTCGCGGCGCACGCACAGGCCGGCCGCGACCTCGGCTCCCCGCCCGGCGGCCGCGTCCAGAAGCGCGTCCACCGCGCCGGGCGGCAGCACGTCGTCGCTGTCCAGGAACATCACGTACGGAGCGGTGGTGGCGTCGATCCCGTCGTTGCGCGGGCTGCCGCAGCCGCCGCTGTTGACCTTGCGGCGGACGACCCTGAGGCGCGGCTCGTCGAGCGCGAGGCGGTCCAGGAGGTCCGCGCTCCCGTCGGCCGAGCAGTCGTCCACGGCGATCACCTCGCGGACCGAGGCTCCCTGCGCGAGCGCCGAGCGCACCGCCTCCGTCACGTGGGCGGCGTCGTCGTACCCGATGACGACGACGCACACCTGCGACTGGCGGGAGGGTCCGGCTGGCACGGCTCGCATGGCTTCCATGGGGCGGAATAGTAGGTACTGAGAGTAATTTTCCGTTAAGAGGCGCTTACTGTCTCATGGGGAAGATGGTGGGAATTGTGCGAGGGTTCCGTGCCCTCGGGCCGAATGGCGGCGGGCGGGGCCGCGGCCGTCCACAGGCGGTGGAAGGAGAGCGCGGCGGCCGTCACCAGCAGGCCGTTGCGGACGAGCATCAGCGTGGAGCCCGTCCAGGTGCAGGCCACGACGTCGTCGTACAGGACGGGGTACGCGAGGGCGCTGACCGCGGTGGCGGCCGTGATCAGCGCGGCCACCGGACGCTGGGTGGTGTGCCGGGAGGTCAGGCACACGGCGGCCAGGCCGATCAGCCACACCATGTACTGGGGGCTGATCACCCGGCTCGTCACGGTGAACAGGAGCACGGCGCTGAGCGCGGCGTCGTACGGGGTCGCCGGCGTCCAGCGCCGCGCGCGCAGCCGCCACAGCAGCAGGCCGCCGAAGGCGACGACGGTGAGCGCGAGCGAGGCCGCGGCGATCGAGGTGACGTACGGTCCGGTGAACTCCATCGCGCCGTACCGGTAGCCCACGCGCCCCGGCCAGCCCGCGTGGCGCGCGAAGGACAGGACCGTGCCGCCGAGCGACTCGATCTGCACGCCCCGGCCGCCCTGCTGGCGCAGGAAGTCGAAGGGGTCGCGGAAGAGGGTGGCGAGAGCGAGCAGCAGCACGCCCGCGGTCACCGCGGCCGACGTCCAGGCCTCCTTCGTCGTACGCCCCCTGGGGGTGCCGATCAGGGCCAGCGCGGGCCACACCTTCACGAGGGCGCCCAGCGCGGCGAACACCCCGCACGCGCGCGTGGAGCGCGACAGCGTCAACAGGGAGATGACCGCGAGGGCGGTGACCTGTACGTCGTAGCGGGCGAGGGGGATGTGCAGAAGGAGCGGCAGGACCGCGGTCCACAGCGCCGCGCCGCGCAGGCTGCGGCCCGTGCGGGTCCCCGCGCGCGTGAGGGCGACGGTGACCAGGAGGTCGGTGGCCAGGGTGAGGACCACGAACGCCTGGAAGTACGTCAGCCCCGGCAGCAGCCCCGGGGACAGCAGGACGGGGCCCGCGCCCGGCGGGTACTGCCACAGCCGGTCGCCCGCCGGGAACGTGCCGTCGGCGAGGACGCCGTACCAGCGGGCGTACAGGTCGTGCACCTCGCGCGCGACGCCGCCGACGCCGAGAGGGGCTCGGCCGTCCTGGAGGAGCAGCCACAGCATCAGGACGCGGGTGGCCGTCCAGGCGGCGGCGAGGGGGAGCAGGCGGGGCATCGTCCGGGAGGCGGTCCGGAGCTTCATCCAGGGCTTCATCGAGGGGATCGTAAGCCGCACTGATGCCTATAGCGTCTGATGACGAGTCAATCACTAACAAAGGTTTGCTAATAGCACAAAATCGGGTGCATGGCCGTCAAGTGTCCGCAGGTCGTCGTTCCAGCCTCCGCCCCCGCGCCCGCCTCCTCCGCCTCCTCCGCTTCCTCCGGTCCGTCCGCTCCCTTCACGGTCGCCTCCGCCTCCGCCGTCGCCGTGCTCGTGCCCGTGCTCGTCATGTTCGGGATCGGTCTGTGGGGGATCGACCGCGGGGGGATGTGGCGCGACGAGGCGGTCACCTTCCAGGTGGCGCGGCGCTCGCTGCCGCAGATCTGGCATCTGCTGCACTCCGTGGACGCGGTGCACGGCCTCTACTACCTCCTCATGCACCCCGTGCTCGCCGTCCACGCCGACGAAATCGCCCTGCGCCTCCCGTCGCTCTGCGCGGCCGCCGTGACGGCGGGTCTCGTCGCGGCCCTGGGGACACGGCTCGCCCGCCCGAGGGTCGGACTGTGGGCGGGTCTGCTGTACGCGGTGACACCCATGGTCGGGCACTTCGCGCAGGAGGGCCGGTCGTACGCCCTGGTCGCCGCCGGGGCCGCGGGGTCGACCCTGCTGCTCGTGCGGGCGGTGCACGCTGCCGGCAGCGGCGGGCCACGCGCGCGCGTGCCCGCCTGGTGCGCGTACGGAGGGGCCGTCGCCGTCACCGTCCTGCTCCACGAGCTGGCCGTCCTGATCCTGCTCGCGCACGCCGCCACGCTGGCCCTCGCGCGGATGCCCCGCCGCGTGTGGCGGGGCTGGGCACGCGCCGCCGGGGCCGTGCTCCTCGTGCTGCTCCCGCTCGCGCTGGTCTCCAGCGGCCAGGCGGGTCAGGTCGCCTGGCTCAGACCGCCCGGCGGCGACACGGTCGAGAGCCTCCTGCGCGCCTTCACGGGGCCGACCCAGCCGGTCCTCGGCCCGTACCTGCTGCTGATCGCCCTCGCCCTCGCCCTGCGCGCCCCGCTCACCCGCCGCGGCGAACTCTCCCTCCCCGCGGTCGCCCTCCCGCTGCTGCTCCTCCCGCCCGCGACCCTCCTCGCGGTGTCGCGCCACTGGCCGCTCTACGACGACCGGTACGTGCTGTACGCGCTCGCGGGGGCGCCACTCCTGGCGGCGGCGGGAGCGGACCGCCTGCTCGGCGCGGCTGCCCGCCTGCGCCTCCCGGCACGGCACCTGCGGGCCCCGGCCGACGCCGAGGGTGCCGCCCCGGGCCCCGCACGAGACGACCGCACGGCCCCCGCACGAGACGCGGCCCCGGCCCTCCCGCGGGCCTTCCGGGCGCGGTACGGCGCCGCGCTCCTCGGTGTGGTGGCCGTCGTTCTCGCCTTCGTGTCGCAGGTTTCCGTCCTGCGTGAGGACCGGGACCCCGACCGTCGCCCCGACAACCTCGCCGCCGTCTCCGCCGCGGCCGCCCAGCGGATGAGCCCCGGCGACCCCGTGCTCTTCCTCCCGGCGATCGGCAGGCGCGCGGCGGTGGCGTACCCGAAGGGCTTCCAGGGCACGCGGGACGTCGCGCTGCGGGAGCCCGGGCCCGTCTCCGGAACCCTCTACGGGCGCGAGACCGGCCCCGGCGAACTGCGCCGCAGACTCGACGGGCTCGACCGCCTGTGGGTGGTCGCCGAGCCCTACGCCCTGAGGCCGTCCTGGCATCCGGCGGAGCCGGCCGAGCAGGTCAAACTCGCCGTGGTGGGCGAGGAGTTCGTGCCGCGCGCGGAGTTCGTGCGCAAGGGGTCGGTCCTGCGGCTGTACGTGCGCCGGCCCCCGGCCACGTGAGACGCGCGGGCGAGGTCACGGCCACCCGGCGACGTGATCACCCGCAGCCCGGCGTCTCCTCCAGGTCCGCCGAGTCCAGCGCGCCCGTGAGCTTGTCGAGGCGGGTCCGCAGTTCGAGGATCTCGGCCAGGTCGAAGCCGGTCGCGGCGGCGATCCGGCGCGGCACGCGCAGGGCCTGCTCGCGCAGGGCCGCGCCCTCGTCCGTGAGGCCGACCACCACGGACCGCTCGTCCCGGGCGCTGCGCTCGCGCCGTACGAGACCGGCCGCCTCCAGCCGCTTCAGCAGGGGCGACAGCGTCCCGGAGTCGAGCCGCAGGTGCTCGCCCACCTGCTTCACGGGCAATTCGCCGTGCTCCCACAGCACGAGCATGACCAGGTACTGGGGGTAGGTGAGCCCCAGGTCCTTGAGGACGACGCGGTACACACCGCCGAAGGCGCGCGAGGCGGCGTTCAGGGAGAAGCAGATCTGCTGGTCGAGGCGGAGGAAGTCCTCATCGCGTACGGAGCCGCTCGCGGCGGGGCCGGAGGATGCGGTCGCCGGGCCGCAGACGGCGGGGTCGGATGCGGGCGTCGTGGTCATGTCTCCAGAGTACCTCCAGCGCGCCATTTAGTTGTGCACAATTTAATTGTGTGCTCTACTTGGGGTCGTGCGGGGGGCCGGACCAAGGCCCGCCGACACGACTTCGACTTTGAGAGGGATGGTTTCCATGGACGCGCTCTACACCGCAGTCGCCACCGCCACCCACGGCCGCGAGGGCCGGGCCTACAGCTCCGACGGGCGGCTCGACCTGCAGCTGGGCATACCGGCGGAGATGGGCGGCAACGGTCAGGGCACGAACCCCGAGCAGCTGTTCGCCGCCGGTTACTCCGCCTGTTTCGCCAGTGCGCTCGGACTGGTGGGGCGTGCGGCGAAGGTCGACGTCAGCGAGGCCGCCGTGACCGCCGAGGTCGGCATCGGCAAGCAGGGGGAGGGCTTCGCCCTCGCCGTCACGCTGCGGGTGGAGCTGCCCGAGTCGGTGGACGTCGAGACCGGTCGCAAGCTGGTCGACCAGGCACACCAGGTGTGCCCCTACTCCAACGCGACCCGCGGCAACATCCCGGTCGAGATCGTCGTCGAGTAGTTCTTCTCGCCCTCGGGCGCCGGACGGGCCGGAAGGTGTCGGCCCGTCCGCGGATGCTCAGCCTCGGCGCCGCCTGAGGAGCGGGGCTGCGAGGGCGGAGCCCCCGGTGGGGGCGGGAAGGGCGAGGGCAGGGGCCCGCTCCGGCGTCCGCCCGCCGACGTGCTCCGCCAGGAGCAGCGGCAGCCCCACCACCGGCACCAGCCACACCATCACCATCAGCCGGTCGATGGCGATGTCGGGATGCGCGGCGATGCTCAGCACCCCGGTCCCCGCGGCGCCGAGAAGCAGCACCCCGAAGGCGGGCCGCTGCCGAAGCGCGCCCCACCCGCCGGCCGCGACCAGTACCAGGAACAGCGGTTCGGCCAGCTGCCGCCGCAGCCACTCCGTCCAGAAGTTGACCTCCAGATGGAGGAACTCCCGCCAGGGGCGCTCCCGGTCGGGCCGGACGAAGTGATCGGTCAGAAGGTCCTGGAGACTGTCCGACTCCGACGGATAGCGCAGCAGCCGGGCGAGCAGGACCGTCCCCACGGCCGCCCCCAGAGTCACCTTGAGCAGCGTCCGCACGGCGTCCCCCGCCGGCCGTCCCGCCCTCCTGCGGTGGAGGCCGACCAGGCAGAGCGCCCCGGCGAGACACACCGACAGGAACAGCGCCTGCGAGTGCTTCACCGTGAAGAGCAGCGCCAGCGACACCGCCACCGGAGCCCCGCCGGACCGCCCGCGCAGCACCAGCGCGCACCCCCACAGCACCGCCAGGGTCAGCGCCATCATGGTGCCCTCGGCCATGGGCCGCATCGCGGTCGCACCCGTCGGCAGCACGTAGTACAGCGCCTGCCCGGTCAGCGCGGCACCCACCGGAGCGCCCACCGTCCGCAGGACGAGGAACACCAGCACGCCGCCGGCCGCCGCGACGCACACCCCCGCCGCCCACAGCCCCCACGTCACCCCGAGCAGGGTCACGAACGGCATGAGCAGCAGCGGGTACCCGGGCCGCACCTCGAAGATCCGCATGAACCGCTCGCTCATGAACGGCGCGGTCCAGCCGGACGTCTGCCCCGCGTCGAGGCGCCGCCCCACCTTCCACTCGTAGTAGCCCCGGCACTGCGCCCGCACCTTCGGCCCCGGATCGGGAGCACGGAAGCGCCGGACGTCCACACTGTGGTTCCGGGAGGCCGTCTCGCCCCGGCTCGCGCACAGGTACGCGATGCTCCGCCCCGCCGCCTCCGTCTTGTCCGCGCCGCCCAGACTCAGCGCGTACGACAGGTAGTTGCGGCTGTCGGGCGAGTCGCGCCCGGTGACGTTGGCGAGCTGGAGGCAGCCGAACAGCGCGGCGAGGAACAGCACCCACGCGGCGGGGCGAGCCCTCATGAGCGGGTCAGGGCGTCGCTCGGGGCGCCGGGCGCGGGAACCCTGGGCAGCGCCATGTCCTCGCCCAGCATCAACGTCCGTACGACCCGCTCCGCGGCCCGCCCGTCGTCGTACCCGCCGAACCGCGAACGGAAGTCCGCCCGCAGCCGTGCCGACTCCTCGTCCCGCCACGCGCCCGACGCGAACAGCCGCGCCAGCTCGTCCTCGTCACGGGTGACATGGCCCGGCGGCCGCTCGGTGACGTCGAAGTACGTGCCGCGCCCGGCGAGATACGTGTCCAGGTCGTAGGTGTGCAGGACGATCGGCCGGTCGAGGTGCGCGTAGTCGAACACCAGCGACGAGTAGTCGGTGATGAGCGCGTCGGAGGCGAGCAGCAGATCCTCCACCCGCGGCTCGTCCGTGACGTCCAGCACGAGACCGCGCCCGGCCAGGTCCCGCAGCCCGAGACCGCGTTCGTGGTGCTGGGCCAGCGACGGATGCAGCCGGACCGCCAGGACGTGGTCGCCGGGCAGGCCGGCCACCAGCCGCTCCAGGTCGCAGGTCGGCGCGTAACCGCCCTGGCGGTGGTCGCGGTTGGTCGGCGCGTACAGGATCAGGGTGCTGTCGTCCGGGACGCCCAGCCGCCCGCGTACGGACTCCCGCCGGCCCTGCTCCGGCACGACCAGGCAGTCGTTGCGCGGGCTGCCCGAGGGCAGGGACGTGAAGTCGCAGGGGTAGGCGCGGTCCCAGACCTGCTCCGAGTACGCGTCGGCGGCCAGGCTGTAGTCCCAGCGGTCGGCCCGCAGCAGCATCTTCGGGACACTGAAACCGCGCCGCGCACCGGGGTACTTCAGCAGATCCGCGCCCATCGACTTCAGCGGGGTGCCCTGGTGGGTCTGGATGTGGACGGCGCCCTCGCGTTTCACCAGGTCGTTCGCCCAGTTGACGTTGTTGACCAGGTACGTGGCGCGCGCCGTCACCCTGCGGTACGCCCGGCTGCCCGGCAGGACGTGCTCGACATCCGGCGGCAGCGTGTCCACGTACTCCTTCCCGACCACCCACACGCCCCGGATGTGCGGGGCGATCTCCCGGGCCTTGCGGTGGATCGCCGCCGGGTCGCCGAGGACACCCCGGTGCGAGAAGGCCGAGTACACCGCCAGGTTCGGGTCGAGCCCCCGCCGCAGGACCAGGCGCCGGTGCAGCGCGAGCAGCACCCTGCGCAGCCGTCGGCGCCACACCCGGTAACGCCTGCGCAGTCCGGCACGCTTCACGGCGGCGGCGCGGTGCAGCCCGTAGAGGGCGTAGGGGGCCCGGGCGAGGAGCGTGAAGGACGTCCGCGGGATGTGCGCGCCGAGCCGGTGACCGCTCGGGCGGTACACCCGCAGGTCCTGCGCCGCCCGCCGGTGGAACTCGGGCCGGGACGCCGGCGGTACGCGGTCCTGCTGGCGGAGGATGAACAGGTAGTGGTCCGCCATGTGGTCGTAGAGGAAACCACGCCACCGCTCCAGCTCCGGCCGTTCCTCGACGAACCGGAACAGCCGCTCGTACTGGGCGAACACCTCGAAGTGCTCCCGGCTCGGCGTGCGCATCGCGTTGCCCTGGCGGCGCTGCCGGTAGTACACGCAGACCCGGTCGACGAGCGTGATCGTGCGGGCCGTCCACAGCGTCTGGTAGACGATCACCGCGTCCTCGTAGAAGCCGGTGGGGAAGGCGAAGCCGCCCTCGCGGAAGAAGTCGAGGCGGTACGCCTTGTTCCAGACGACCGTGAACAGGTCGAGCAGGTCGGGGCGTTCGGCGACCGTGAACACCTCCGGTCCCGGCGCCTCGAACACCGCCGCGTCCCGGTTGCGCTTCACCGCGCCGTACCAGTGCGTGCGCGCGTAGTCGAACAGGACGATGTCCGGCCGGGAGGTCGCGTCGATGCGCTCGGCGATCGCCCGCAGCGTGCCCGGTGTGTAGCTGTCGTCGCTGTCGAGGAACAGCAGGTACTCGCCCCGCGCCAGCTTCGCGCCGTGGTTGCGGGCCGGGCCGATACCGCCGTTGACGGGGAGATGGACCGGCACGACCCGCTCGTCGCGGGCCGCGAACTCGTCGATGATCGCCGGACTCCCGTCCGGGGAGCGGTCGTCGACGACGATCAGCTCGAGGTCGCCGTACGACTGGCCGAGGACCGACTCCAGACAGGTGCGCAGGTAGCCCTGCACGTTGTGGACGGGCACGACGATGCTGAAGCGGGGCATGGCACTTCCAGGTCCGGGAACTTGCTGGTCTGTGGCTGTCGGAGGACGTGACGGCATCAGTGCGCCGGCGTACGGGGGCGCGACACGGCCGCGGCCGGCACGGGCAGGCGCTCCCGCAGCGGGATCAGCGGCGGCAGCTCCTCCTCGGGCTGCCCGAGCAGCACCCGCCGTACGACCCGTTCGGCGGCCCGCCCGTCGTCGAACGCGCAGAACCGCTCACGGAAGCGGGCCCGCAGCCCGGCGGACCGCTCGTCCGCCCACTCTCCCGACGTGAGGACCCGGAGCAACTCGTCCTGGGTACGGGCGACATGGCCCGGAGGCTCGGCGAGCAGGTCGAAGTAGACGCCCCGGGTGTCCCGGTAGACGTCCCAGTCGTCGGCGTACGTGACGATCGGCCGGTCGAGGTTGGCGTAGTCGAACATGATGGACGAGTAGTCCGTGATCAGCGCGTCCGAGGCCAGACAGACGTCCTCGGTCTCCCGCAGCGACGTCACGTCGATCAACCGCCCGTCCGCCACGGCCTGTCGCAGATCGGCGTTGCCGTCGAGGAAGTAGTGCGCCCGCAACAGCACCACGAACTCCTCCCCGAGCTCCGCGCAGAACCGCGCCAGGTCGAACTGCGCGGAGATGTCACGCGGATAGTCCCGGTAGGTCGGCGCGTACAGCAGCGCCACCCGGTCCGCGGGGATGCCGAGCCGCTCGCGGATCGCGGCGACCTCACCGGGTTCCGCCGTGTAGAAGCGGTCGTTGCGCGGATAGCCGTACTCCAGGTGCGTGAAGGCGCTGGGGTAGGCACCCGACCAGACCTCCGTGGAGTGCGCGTTGGAGGACAGGGAGTGGTCCCAGCGGTCCACGCGCTGCATCAGCCGGCCGAAGCTCCCCGTGGCCGCCGCGACGGCCCGGTACTCGATCTGGTCGACGCCCATCCGCTTCAGCGGCGTCCCGTGATGCGTCTGGACGTGCACGGTGCCGGGCCGCTTGCGCACGGCCGTCTCGAAGTTGACGTTGTTGAACGTGTACTTCGCCCGGGCCATCACCTGCCAGTACCGCCTGCTGCCGATCACCACGCTCTCCACGTCCTCGGGCATGTGCGGCAGTTCCCTCTCCTTCACCAGGAACACCGACCGGATGTGCGGGGCGAGTTCACGTGCCGTGCGGTGGACGGCCGCCGGGTTGCAGGCGTAGCCGCGGCCCCAGTAGGCGGCGAAGACGGCGAGGTTCTCGTCCAGCGGCCTGCGCAGGTGCCACGCGTAGGTGAGGGCCCGGCGCCACCGCGACGTGGTGCGGGCCGCGTACGCCCGCGCCCGCGCCGTCTGTCCGCCGAGAGCCACGAGCGTGCGGAACGCCGTGGACGCACCGCGCCGGAGCAACCGGTTCCGCACACCCGGGGTGCGGTGACCCGCCGGGCGGTGGCGCCGGTGGAGCCTGCCCGTACGGCGGAAGAAGGCCCTGTCGCGGGGGTTGCCGGCCGCGCAGTCGAGGACCTCGGCGAAGAGCTGCCCGAAGAGGGCGCGCAGCCGGTCCTCGGGGAGTCCCTGTGCGGCGGCCCGGTCCAGGACCAGCTCGACCTGGTCGAGGAGCTCCGCCTGCAGGCGGGGCGGCGTACCACCGCTCCGCCTGCGCTCGGTACGCCGTACGCAGACCGTGTCCAGCACCTCGGTCCGCCCGGCCGCGAGCGCCACCAGCCCGGCCCAGCCGAGGTCCGTTCGGCGTCCCTCGGGGAAGGCGAGCCCGTGCTCGCGGAGGAAGGCGCGGCGGTAGGCCGTGGCCCACACCGGCAGCCGTACGTCGGTGGGGTCCGCGTCCTCGAACAGCTCCGGCTCGGGCTCGCCCTCCCACCACGGGACGCGTTCGTGGCCGAGGCGCAGTACGTCGGCCTCGCCCCCGGCCTCGCGGGCCTCCCGCAGCCGCGCGTCCGTCACGGCGAGCGCCCCCGGCGTCAGCGCGTCCCCCGCCTCCAGAAACAGCAGGTACGTTCCCGCGGCCGCCCGCAGCCCCGCGTCGCGTGAACCGGTGACGAGGACGACCCGGGGGTCCCGCCCGGCGTACTCGGCGGCGACCGTGCCCGCCGGGGAACCGGGGGTCCCGCAGGCCGCGATCAGCTCGAAGTCGGTGAAGGACTGGGCGAGGACCGCGTCGAGAGCCGTGGGGAGCCGCCCCGCGACGTCCTGGACGGTGACGATGATGCTGAAGCGGGGCATGTGGTGTGGTGCTCTTTCTGTCTGTGCTGGGTGGTGCTGCCGTCCCGGCGGGGCGACCGGCCCCGCCGGGACGACAGCACGTGCGGCTTGGAGCGGACTGGTCGCGCACGCGGCGAACCTGCGTGTGCCGAAGCCCCGCGTCCCCGGAGGAACGCTCCTGCCGCCGGCGGCGTCAGTCCTTGCGGCGGCGCCTCACCAGCGCCCTCGTGACGATCGGCGGGAGCAGGTCCTTGGCGAGCTTGCGGGCACGGCGGGGGCGGGCGGCGGGACGGGCGGGAGCGGGCCGGGACGACGCCGCACGCTGGACCGGCACGGCCGGCCGGGCGGACGCGGCGGACGCGGGCGGTTCCTCGGCCGCGTACCGGGAGACCGGATGCTTCGGCTCGGTCGCCTTCCTGCCGTCGATGCGGATCATTCCGTGCCCCGCGACCTGCTGCACCTCGTGCCACATGTCGTCACGGGCCGCCAGCCACTCCAGCAGCGCGTCGCGCAGCGGCTCCGGATCGCCCCAGGTGCCGTAGAACTTCGTGCCGGTCACGCATATGGGGTGCAGGCCGAGCGTGGCCACCGCCCCCCAGGTGGCGCAGGCGACACCCGGGCAGTGCTCGGCGCGGTAGTCGTCCAGCACGACCACGCCGTCGGGCAGGAGGATGTCCCGCACGGCCTCGATGTCCCCGTGCACGTGCTCGTACAGGTGCGAGGCGTCGATGTGCGCGAAACGGCAGCTGTTGTCCGCGACCCGGTCGGCGACCACCGACGTCGGAGCCTGGACGACCTCGGGCAGCCTCTCGTGGAACGCCGAGAAGTTGGCCTCGAAGGCACGCCGGGTGAGCGTCGAGTACGACTTGTTCATCTCCTTCAGGTTGGCCGCGTCCTGAGCCTCCGAGTCGAAGAGGTCGCACACCGTGAAGGCGTCCTCGTCGCGCCGGTACGAGGCCATGAAGATCGCGCTCTTGCCCATGTACGCGCCGAGTTCGAGCAGGTCGCCCTGCTGCGCGCGGTCCAGCTGCCCGGAGAGAAACCAGTCGAACAACTGCTGGTCGACGGCACGGAACCAGCCCTTGACCTCCGACAGGGCCTTGGGACGGGGCAGTTCGGTGGTGCTGGAAGTCATGAGTACTCCGTAAAACGGGGTCTGTGGATTTCCTGTGCCTGGGGATGGGACCGGAGTGCTTCAGGGTCTGTCAACGACGGGAACGGAAACGCCGGATGTCGGGACGGTGGTGAGAGGTGAGAGCGTGTTCCGGTCCGCGGCCGACGGCACCGGACGACGCTCCTCCAGCGGCACCACCGCGGGCAGTCCGGCCGTCTCACCGAGCACGACATGGCGTACGACGCGCTCCGCGGCCCGCCCGTCGTCGTAGGGGCAGAAGCGCTCCCGGAACGCCGCTCGCAGCTGCGCGGAGCGCGAACCGCGCCAGTGGCCCGTCGCGAAGATGTCGATCAGCTCGTCCTCGCTGCGCGCGACCGCGCCGGGCGGGAAGGCGCGCAGATCGAAGTAGGTGCCCCGGGCCGCCTCGTACGCCTCCCAGTCGTCCGCGTGGATCACGATGGGCCGGTCGAGATTGGCGTAGTCGAACATCAGCGACGAGTAGTCGGTGACCAGTGCGTCCGAGGCGAGGCACAGCGACTCGACGCTCGGATGGTCCGACACGTCGATCAGCCGGCCGCCGCCGCGGGCCAGCGGGGCCCGGTACGCGGGGTGGGCGCGGGTCAGCAGGACGAAGCGCGGGCCGAGCCGGCGCAGCACCCGCTCCAGGTCGAGCGCCGCGCGCTGGGTGCGGAGGTAGTCGCGGTGCGTCGGCGCGTACAGGACCGCCACCGAGCCCTCGGGGATGCCGAGGGACTCACGCAGCCGGGCCACGTCCGTCGGCGTCGCCTTCTGGAACACGTCGTTGCGCGGCTGGCCGTACTCCAGCGTCGTGTAGCCGGACGGGAAGACGCGCTCCCAGACGAGCGTGGAGTGGCGGTTGGCCGACAGGCAGTAGTCCCACTGGTCGGCGCCGCGCAGCACCTCGGCGAAGTCCGTGCCGCGCGCCGCCGCCGGGCGGTCCTGGAGGTCCAGGCCCATGTGCTTGAGCGGCGTGCCGTGCTGCGTCTGGATCATGACCTGGCCGGGCCGCTTCACCAGCCGGCGGTCGAAGCCGACGTTGTCGACGAGGTACCTGGACCGGGCGAGCGCCGTCCAGTACGCGGCGGAGCCCGGCGTCAGCCTGCGCGTGCCCGTCGGGATCGTGTGGTGGAACTCGGGGTCCGCGATCCACGCGGTGCGCATCCCCGGCGCGAGCGTACGGAACGCGGCCTCCAGCGCCCCCGGGTTGCAGCCGTGACCCCGCCCCCCGTAGCCGGCGAACACGGCGTGGTCGGTCCGCACGGGCAGTCGGCGCTGGACGCCGTAGTGCAGCCGGAGCGCGGCCGTCCGGACACCGCGGGCCAGCGCCCCGGTGAGCCGCGCGACCCGCCGCTTGAGCCGCGTCGCCGTCCACAGCGCGCGGAACGCGCGATGACTGCCGAGGCGTACCAGCGCGTGCCGCAGCCGGTTGCCGGACGGGAGGCCCGCGTCACCCACGCGGTAACGGCGGTGGTGCGCACGGGCCTTGCGCAGGAACGCGGCACGGGTGCCGCGCGGCAGCCGGTCGCGCTTGAGGAAGACGGCCGACAGGTGGTCGACCATGCGACGGAACAGGACAGGACGCCACTGGGCCAGTTCGGGGTGCGCGTCGAGATGGGCGAAGACCCGGTCGTACTGGTCGAAGATGTCGAAGTGCCTGCTGCTGGTCGTGCCCAAAATGCTCCCCTGACGCCGCTGCCGGTAGTGGACACAGACGCGGTCGAGCGTCGCGATGGTC
This sequence comes from Streptomyces aurantiacus, assembly GCF_027107535.1. Taxonomy (NCBI): domain Bacteria; kingdom Bacillati; phylum Actinomycetota; class Actinomycetes; order Kitasatosporales; family Streptomycetaceae; genus Streptomyces; species Streptomyces sp. Qhu-G9. Next base: position 956,244 of record NZ_CP114283.1, read on the forward strand.
TCGGCGGCCATCAGGACCGGGAACGTCCAGGGAGTGTCCTCGTAGTAGCCGGGCGGGAACGCGAACCGCTCCCGCTCGACGAACTCCCGGCGGTACGCCTTGTTCCACACGACCATGAGGACGTTCAGCAGTCCCGGCCTGTCGTCGAGACGGAACGGCGCCGGGCCCTCCTCGGTGAGCTGGCCCGCCCGGACGTTGCGGACCGTCTCGCCCGACCAGAAGGTGCGCGCGTAGTCGTAGACCAGGACGTCCGGATCACCGGTCTCCTTGACGCGGTCGGCGATCTCCCGCAGCGCGTGCGGGGTGAGGCTGTCGTCGCCGTCCAGGAAGATCAGATAGTCGCCGGTCGCGTACCGCATGCCTGCGTTGCGGGCCCGGCCGAGACCCACGTTCTCCTTGAGGTGGACGGCCCGCACGCGCGCGTCGCGGGCCGCGAACTCGTCGATGATCGCACCGCAGGCATCCGGTGAGCAGTCGTCGACAGCGATCAACTCGAGATCGGTGAAGGACTGTTCGAGGACCGACGCCATGCACTCGTGCAGATACGCCTGCACCTGGTACGCGGGGACAATGACACTGAACCGGGGCAAGGGACATCCATGGGTCGGCGCGGCCATATTGCCCGGAAACGGCCGAAGGGGTTACGTGGTTACGCCGGATGCGGCATGTGGGGGACCCCGGAGCGACGCGAAGGGGGGCGGGACCGTGTCGGCCCGCCCCCCAACGCGTGCACTCAGGACGTCACTTCACGGACCCCGCCATCACGCCGGACACGAACTGCCGCTGGAACGCGAAGAACACGGCCAGTGGGATCACCATCGAGATGAACGCACCGGGTGCGAGCGTCTCGATGTTGCCGGAGAACTGCCGGGTCTGCTCGGTCAGCGCGACCGTCAGCGGCCGTGATCCGGAGTCCGAGAAGACCAGCGCCACCAGCATGTCGTTCCACACCCACAGGAACTGGAAGATGCCCAGCGAGGCGATCGCCGGCCCGCCGAGCGGCAGGATCACGGTCATGAACAGACGGGTCTCGCCCGCGCCGTCGAGCCGTGCCGCCTCCAGGAGTTCACGGGGGATCTCCGCGAAGAAGTTGCGCAGCAGGAAGATCGCGAACGGCAGGCCGAAGCCCACGTGGAAGAGGATGACGCCGACGATGCTGCCGAAGATCCCGATGTCGCCGAAGAGATCGGACAGCGGGATCAGGGCGACCTGCACCGGAACCACCAGCAGCGCCACCACGGCCAGGAACCACCAGTCGCGGCCCTTGAAGTCCATCCAGGCGAAGGCGTATCCGGCCATGGCCCCGATCACGATGACCAGGGTGGTGGCCGGCACAGTGATCCAGATCGTGTTGAGCAGGGAGTCGGTGATCTCCTCCTTGCCGAGCAGCGTCGAGTAGCTCTCGGTGGTGAGCTGGGACGGCTTGCTGAAGACGTCCCACCAGCCGGAGGCGGCGATGTCGGTCGGGTCACGGAACGACGAGGCGAGCAGTCCGACCGTCGGTGTGACCCAGAGCAGCGCGACCAGGATGAGGAAGACCCGCATGACGCCGCCGGCCGCGCCGCTCGCGAGCCTGGAGCCGAGCGAGCGCGGCGGCCGACCGGACTCCTCCACTGCCACGGGGGGTTCCTTCAGAGGTACGGAGGGTGCGGTCACCGTCGGCGCTCCCTTCGCAGTCGGCGGATGTTGACGATCATCACGGGCAGGACGAGCAGCAGCAGTACGACGCCGATCGCGCTGCCGAGGCCCAGGTCGCCGCCACCGCCGAAGGACGCGTTGTAGAGCTGCAGCGCAAGGACGTTGGCCTCGTCCTGGGTGGGCTGCGGGGCGATGATGTAGATCAGGTCGAAGATCTTCATCACGTTGATCATCAGCGTGATCAGCACGACCACGAGGACCGGAGCGAGCAGGGGAACCGTGACCCTGCGGAACACCTGCCACTCGTTGGCCCCGTCGACCCGGGCCGCCTCCAGCAGGTTGCGGTCCACCCCGGCGAGGCCCGCCGCGATGAGCACCATCGCGAAACCGGCCCACATCCAGGCGTACGCGCCGATGATGGCCGGAGTGACCAGGGACGGGCCGAGCCAGTCGACGCCGTTGTAGGCCGCCGCGAAGTTCGAGGAGGGCAACCGGAGCCGGGCACCGTCCGCCGACGCCGGCAGCGTGAACGTACCGTCGTCGCCCGCCTTCGCCGAGGCCACGACCTTGCCGTCCTTGACCGCCTCGACCTTGATCCCGGGAAGGGCCTTCTCGCCCGCGTCGACGGCGCCCTTCTCGCCCCCGCCGCCCAGCTTGAAGTCCAGCCAGACCGTGCCGGACACCCCGTCGCCCGAGGCCTCGGCGGCCTGGGCGTCCCCGGGGTCGCCCGGCACCTTGTTCGGGGCGATGCCGACCAGCGGGATCAGGGCCGGGGAGCCCGCGCTCACCGTGCCCGTCGAGGTGAACGAGCCCTCGCCGGACGCCTTGAGACCGCTCTCGGTGGACGGGCGCGCCTTCGGATACACGGACGACTCGGCGAAGGTGTCGTGCACGCCCACCACCACGGCGTTCGCCACGCCCTGGTCGGGGTCCGCCTCGTACACGAGCCGGAAGATGATGCCCGCGGCGAGCATGGAGATCGCCATCGGCATGAAGATGACGAGCTTGAACGCCGTCGACCAGCGCACCCGTTCGGTCAGCACGGCGAAGATCAGGCCGAGCCCGGTGACCAGGGCGGGCGCCACCGCGACCCAGATCGCGGTGTTCTTGACCGCGGTGAACGTGGCGTCGTCCGAGAAGATGTCACCGTAGTTGCCGAGACCCACGAAGCCCGAGCCGTCGGCGTCGTACAGACTGCGCCAGACCGAGTACCCGATCGGGTAGACCACGAGCGCGCCGAGCAGCACGACCGCGGGCAGCAGGAACAGCCCCGCCACCCACCACCGCGTACCGATCACGCTCTTGCGTTTGCCGGCGGGGGGCACCGGACCTGCCGCGCCCCCCGCCGTCGCCACCTGCGACGACATCAACGGCCGTCAGCTCTTGTACGCCTTGGCGGCAGCCGCCTCGAGAGCCTGCTGCGCGCCTTCGACGTCCGAGGGGGTCTTCAGGAAGTCCTGCAGCGCCTTCCACTCGCCCGCGCCCTGGGTGCCACCGAAGGCGGCCGGGGCCTGGTCGGACATGTCGAAGCGGAAGTCGTCACCCGCGGCGAGCAGCGCCTTGGCGATGTCCCGGGTCACGTCGTCCTTGTAACGCTCCGCGTTCATCTCCTTGTTGGGGGAGATGAAGCCGCCCTGCGCCGCCCAGATCTCGGCCGCGTCGGTCGACGCCAGGAACGTCAGCAGGGCCTGCGAGCCCTTGTCGTCCTTCAGCGCCACCGCCACGTCGCCACCGCTGACCACCGGCGACTCGTCGCCGACCGCCGGGAACGGGAAGACCTTGGCGTCCGTGCCGATCTTCGCCTTCGTGTCGGCGTTGATGTTCGCCGCGACGAAGTCGCCCTCGTAGACCATCGCGGCCGGGGTGTCACCGGAGAAGGTGTTCGTCACCGACTTGGGGAACTCGGTGCGCAGGGCGCCGGCCTTGCCGCCCGCGATCAGGTCGTCCTTGCCCCACAGCTGCGCCAGCGTGGTCAGGGCCTCCTTCACGGAGGGGTCGGTCCACTTGATCTCGTGCTTGGCCAGCTGGTCGTACTTCTCCGGGCCCGCCTGCGAGAGGTAGATGTTCTCGAACCAGTCGGTGAGGGTCCAGCCGTCCTGCCCGCCGATGGAGACCGCGGGCGAACCCGCGTCCGACAGGGTCTGCGCGGTCTGCACGAACTCGTCCCACGTCTTGGGCTCGGCCGTGATGCCCGCCGCCTCGAACGCCGCCGTGTTGTACCAGACCAGCGACTTGTTGGCGGCCTTCGCGTAGACGCCGTACTGCTTGCCCCCGACGGCGCCCAGGTCCTTCCAGCCCGTGGAGAAGTTCTTGTCGAGCTGCGCCTGTGCCTCGGTGCCCAGGGGCTTGACCCAGCCCTTGTCGGCGAACTGCTGGAGGACGCCGACCTGCGGCAGGAACGCCACGTTCGGCGGCTTGCCGCCCTGGATCTTCGTGCCCAGGAAGGTGGAGGTGTTGTTGCCGGTCGGTACGAAGCTGACCTCCGCGCCCGTCCGCTTCTCGAACTCGTCCAGGACCTTGGTGAAGTTCTCCTGCTCGGGTCCGGTCCAGACGGCCGCGACCTCCAGCTTCTGGCCGTCGAGCTTGGGGAGCTCGACACTGGCGGCGGCGCCGGTCTCGCTTCCCCCGCCTCCCTCGTCGCCCTTGTCGTCGTCACCGCCGCACGCCGTGAGCGTGAGCGCCATCGCCCCCGCGACGACGGCGGCCGCGGCCTTCGCGGTTGCGCTCTTCCTGTAAGGCCTGTTGATACGGAGTGTGCTGCTGCGCATGACTTGCCCCGTTCTTCGTCGAACGATTCGGCGCTGTCCCGTGCGCTCTTGGTCTACGCCCGTGCGCTTGCACGCGGCAAGGGCGCCTGCGGTGTCAAGGGCGTGATCGTAACCGCGTCGTGACGTGGGGCTGGGGCCGACGGGGCGAGTTGTCGGCTGTCGGCGGGTGGGGCCGGCCGCGCGGTTCCCCGCGCCCCGGAGAAGCGGGGCCCCGCCCCTGCTTCCCAGCCTGGACGGCCGGCGGGGGCACAGGGCCCGGCGGTCACAGGAGCGACGGCACCTCCGTCGCCGAGACGGAGCGGGCGGCCCGCTCCAGGGCACTGGCCAGCAGCGCCAGGTCGGTGGGCCCGTTGCCCAGCTCGCGGACGGGCCGCCGCGCGGGCGGATCACCCATACGGGCCCACTCCAGCGGCACGACCGTGGGACGCAGCGTCGCCGTGCGCGGGATACGGCCCGTGACGCGGCCGCCCTGGAAGGGCGTCGACCGACTGGCCGGTCCGCTGAGCCTGCCCCGCCCGGGCGACGGCTCCTCCGGACCGGACCCGGGGGTTTCCAGGACGACCCGGAGGCCGGCCCGCCGGGCCAGCTCCGTCTCGTCCGTACGGGCTCCGCCGCCGGTCGCCGCAACCAGGTGGACCCCGAGCCGCTCACCGTCCCGGGCGACCGATTCGAGGGCCCGTACGACGGAACCGGCGGCCGGGCGCCCGGGGGAGCCCAGCGCGGGGGAGAGCAGGGCGTCCAGATCGTCGACGACCACGACGAGCCGGGGGAGCGGGGGGCCCGCGTCCGGCCGGGAACGGGCCGCGGCGGGCCGCAGCCGCAGGGTGGAGCTGGGAGGTGTGTCGAGATCTCCGGCGCCGGAGGCGGAGCCGGAGACCGTGCCCGTGGCCTGTCTGGCCGCGGAGCCCGCCGAACGCTGGGCGACGACCCGGCCCGACCTCTCCGGACGCGCGTGCCACTCGGCGAAGTCGAGACGTCCGAGCAGCTCGGCCCGCCGCTTCAGCTCGGCGGACAGGGACTGCGCGAACTCCCGCATCCGTACGGGATCGTGGGCGCCCAGGTGTGTCGTGACGTGCGGCAGGTCCGTGCAGACCTGGAGCCCGTCCCCGCGTGCGGCGGCGCCGCCGGTGCCCGTGCCGTCCCGGCCGTCGACCAGCACGATGCCGAGCCGGTCGGGCCGCTCCGCGGCGGCCAGCGACGCGGCGACGGAACGCAGCAGTTCCGTACGCCCGCTGCCGGACGGGCCCTCGATCAGCAGGTGCGGGCCCTCGTCCGTGAGGTTCACGCAGACGGGGCCGCGCGGCCCGGCGCCGAGCACGGCCGTGGCCCGGCCGCCGAGCGCCTCCGCGTCGTCGGCCGCGTCCGCCCAGCGCGCCATCAGCGACGCGGGGGTGGCCCTCGCCAGGCCCAGCTCGTCCAGCAGCCGAGCGGACTGGGGCAGCGGCGCGGACACGCGTGTGTGCCGCTCGCCGGCCGAGGCCTCCGTGCGCAAGGGCGCGAGGGCCCGTGCGAAGCGCTCTGCCCACGCCATGGAAACGGCGTCCACCGCGGCGACCGTCCCGTGGCCGACGGGCCCGCCCGGCCCGCCGGGCGTCTGGGGGCCGGGAGCCACGCGCAGCAGGCGCAGGGCCGTCGCCACGTCACCGCTGAGCAGCGCGACCGCTCCGCAGTCCCGGAACGCGGGCGACACCGCGCAGGCCGCCTCGTACGTGTCGGCCACGGGCGAGGCGGGTGAGGCGGCCGGTGTCTCGGCGAGACAGATGACATGGATGCCGACCTGGGGACCTTCGGACGCGAGCCGTGACACGGCTTCCCGCACGCCGGCCGAGCCGGGGTCGCCGTCCACCACGACGACGGTGTGGGGACCGGGCCACTCGGTGTCCGCCGGGTCGTCCGACCGCGCCCAGGAGGGCCGCCGGCTCCTGCCTCGCGGATCACCGGTCTGGGTGCCGCTGCGGGGGAGCCCCAGGTGGGTGACGTTGCTGTCGCGTACGGCGGGATGGCTTCCGTCGGCGGGCGCGAGGGTGCCGGGGTCGTGCGCGCCGGAGGCGTCCCGGCCGCTCCGGCCGGTGGCGTACGGGTCGGTGGGGGCGGCCGCGTCGGCGCCGTCCGGATTGCCCGGGCGGGACGCGAAGGCCCCGCTGTCGTCCGGTGAGCCGGCGCCGAGCCGGGCGTGCCCCCGCTCGGCGGCGCGTCCCGTCTCCGTCAGGTGGTCCTCCAGACGGCGGATCAGCTCCTCCGTACGCGCCGTCGCCTGTTCGCGGTCGTAGGCGAGGAGGAGGCGGCAGTCCTGGCCGTGCGTGGGGCGCAGGTGGGGCAGCCAGCCGAGCCATGACCACTCGGCGGTGCGCTCCTCCAGGGAGCGCGAGCGGTCCGTGCTGAGGAGGGTGATCTCCAGCGAGTCGGGGGAGTGCAGCGCGGCGAGCTGGGCCACCACCGCGCGCGAGAGCCCCGAGAGGCGCTCGCGCGGCCCGGCCAGACCGAGCGCCCCGACCTCCCGCAGTCCGGTGGTCACCGGGACGGCGGGCAGCAGCCCGGAGCCGTCGGGCGCGCTCCGGTCCGCCGTGCCCAGCCGGACGGTGAGCGTTTCCTGGTGTCCCGGTCCGCGCTCCCACAGCCGCGGCCCCGGACCGAGCGCCGCCAGCAGCAGCGCGGCGGGATCGGGCCACCGCTCGGGCTCGGGTGCGCCGGGGTCGACGGGCTCGGCGGACGGTGCCTCGTACACCTCGTACGTCTCGTCCTCGGGGTCCGGCTCCTCGCTCCGGCCGCCCGCCAGCCGGCGGGCCCACGCGGAGAGCCCGCGCCTGCGGGTCACGGGCGTGCCTCGCAAAGGGGTGCCCTTCCGCTTGCCCTCACCGGGTCCCTGGCCTTCGCCGAGTCCCTGACCCTCCACGGGATGCCGGGCGTCCGTGGTCCGCTCGGACGGCCTTCTGGGGTCGTCGGCGCGCTCGATCCTGGGTGCCCCGCTCTGGCCGGGCACCATGTGCGGCCCCGGGGGCAGGTGCCCCTGGGCCTCGGTGGCACCGCCCTCGGCGGCGCCCCACCCGGCCGTGCCGTATCCGTGATGGGTCTCCCCGGCAGGTGGGGCGACCGGGGAGCGGGAGTCCCCGGAGGAGCCCCCGTCCCGAGCGCGGGGCACCCTCGCGGCGGAGGCCTCGGCCCCGGTGTCGCCGGAGGCGGCGGGCGCTCGGCCCTGCCCCTGACGCTCTCCCGTTCCTGTTCCCGTCCCCGGTCGGCCGGGCGCGGGCTGCGGAGTCGGCCGGTCCCGCCCGGGGGCCTCCGGCGCCGCCACCACCCGTACGTGTCCCTCGCCGTCCGGAGCGGTCTCCCGGATGTCGGCCGGTTCGCCCGGCGGGGCGAGGCGCAGGGCCGACTCGCCCACCCTCAGCAGCGCCCCCGGCGCGAACCGCACCGGGCGCTCGCCCACGCGCCTGCCGTCCAGCACCGTGCCGTTCGTGGAGCCCAGGTCCGCGACCGAGACGTGGCCGTCCGCCGCGACGGTCACGGCGCAGTGCAGACGGGAGACGTCCGGGTCGTCCAGAGGCACGTCGGCGTCGGCGGAGCGGCCGATGTCGATCCGGCCGCCGTGCAGCAGATGGACGCCCCCGGCGTCGGGCCCGGCGACCACGCGCAGCTGCGCGGCGGCGGGATCGACATCGGGACCTGGCTGCGCGGGGGAGCCCAGGGACAGCACGGCGCCGTCCATGAGAGGTGGCTCACCCAGCGTGCAGCGCTGTGCGTCGAGCCGCTCCGCCTCCGCGTACAACACCCCGGCGCCCTCGCCTCCGACCGCCGAGGCGAGGCCGGAGGCCACCGCCGCGAGCGCGGTCCCGGCGGGTGCTGTGACCAGCACGTCGCAGGACGCGGGGCGCCCGTCGGGGCGTGTGCCCAGCGGGTCTACGACGGTCAGCCGGATCTGCATCGCCGTCAGCGGTCCCTTCTGTCGCGGGTGCCCGCGACGGAGCTGTCCCACGGTCCCCCACCGCAGATCCCCCCACCGCGCACGGGCACGTCGGCCAGTACGGAAAGCATCCTCGCACCTGCTACTGACAACACGCCCGTCCTCCGCAGGCAAGTGATCTTGATTGGTCGGCTCTGCCCGCAAAAGTGCCTGACCAATGCCCGGTTGAGATCGGTCACGTCAAGATCCGGCAACCAAACCACCCGAAGCGAGCGTCTTTTCATCGAACACATACGGGAAAGCGCCACGTAATGCATGGGTGGGCGAGGCGGAGGAAACCGCAGCACGACGACAGCCCGGTGCCGTGTTCGGCGGCATTAGAGTGGGGCGGAACCACCGGTACCACGGTGGACGGACCAGGCAAGCAAGCAGCAGGGAGCGCATGACGTGCGGCCGGTAGGCAGCAAGTACCTGCTCGAGGAGCCACTCGGGCGCGGCGCCACGGGCACCGTCTGGCGGGCCCGCCAGCGGGAGACCGCAGGTGCGGAAGCGGCGGTGGCCGGTCAGCCCGGCGAGACCGTGGCGATCAAGGTCCTCAAGGAGGAGCTCGCCAACGACGCGGACATCGTGATGCGGTTCCTCCGGGAACGCTCGGTGCTGCTGCGCCTGACCCACCCGAACATCGTGCGCGTACGGGACCTCGTGGTCGAGGGTGATCTGCTGGCCCTGGTCATGGACCTGATCGACGGTCCCGACCTGCACCGCTACCTGCGCGAGAACGGCCCGTTCTCGCCGGTGGCCGCCGCCCTCCTCACCGCCCAGGTCGCCGACGCGCTCGCCGCCAGTCACGCCGACGGTGTCGTGCACCGCGACCTGAAGCCGGCGAACGTCCTGCTCCAGCAGAACGGCGGCCAGATGCACCCGATGCTGACGGACTTCGGCATCGCCCGTCTCGCCGATTCGCCGGGCCTGACCCGCACCCACGAGTTCGTCGGCACGCCCGCGTACGTCGCGCCGGAGTCCGCCGAGGGCCGCCCGCAGACCTCCGCCGTCGACATCTACGGCGCCGGAATCATGATGTACGAGCTGGTCACCGGGCGTCCGCCGTTCGGTGGCGGGTCCGCTCTGGAGGTCCTCCACCAGCACCTGAGCGCCGAGCCGCGCAGGCCCTCCACGGTTCCGGACCCGCTGTGGACCGTCATCGAGCGCTGTCTGCGCAAGAACCCCGACGAACGGCCCAGCGCGGAGAACCTCGCCCGCGGCCTCCGTACGGTCGCCGAGGGCATCGGGGTGCACGCGAACTCCGCGCAGATCGCCGCCGCCGAGGCCGTGGGTGTTCTCCTCGCCCCCGATCCGGCGCCCGCCGCCGTGCCGGGCATCCCCGGGGCCGCCGACCCCACCCAGGTGCTTCCGCAGGGCGCCGCCGGCTACGACCCGAACGGCGCGACCAGCGTCCTGCCCCACACGGGCGCGGGCGCCGCCGACCCGACCGCCGTACTGCCCCACCGCGGCGCCGCCGACCCGACCGCGGTGATGCCGCCGGTGCCGCCGAACCAGCCGGGCGGCGGCCCCGAGGACCCGCACCCCTGGCAGAACCAGCTGCGCGCGGCCCGCGACCGCAACGAGGCGACGCAGGTGCAGTCGTACGTCGACCCGAACGAGGATCCGCTGAGGCGGCGCCCGCAGCGGCAGGTCGCCCGGCCGCAGCAGCAGCCCCAGCCGCGCCAGCGGCCCCAGCAGCAGCGCCCTCAGCAGCGGCCGCCGCAGAACCAGCCCGGATACGGCTATCCCCAGGGCCAGGGACAGCAGCCGCAGGGGTACGCCCCGCAGCCGCCCCAGCCCCAGCAGCAGCGGTACGCCCCGGCGCCGCAGCAGCCCCAGCAGCCCGCGCCGCGTCCGCCGCGCGAGCCCCGGCCGCCCCGGCAGCGCGGCGGCAGTCCGATGAGGATCCCCGGGCTCGGCTGCCTCAAGGGTTGCCTGTTCAGCATCGTCATCCTGTTCGTCGCCGGATGGCTGGTCTGGGAGCTGAGCCCGCTCCAGGGCTGGATCGGGACGACCAAGGGGTACTGGGCCCAGCTGTCGGACTGGTTCGGCACGGTCTCCGGATGGGTCGAGAAGCTGGGCGGAGGCTCCGGGGCGTAGCCCCTTCGACGGCGACGGGCCGTTCCAGGTGTTTTGGGACTTTGATCCCCTGAAATCCCCAGAACCGCACTGCGGTTCTGGGGATTTGTCGACACCTGGGGGGTGATTTCCGTCGCCGAAGTGAAGGTTGGCGCTACGGGCGCGTAGTTTTGTCGCCAACACGCGCCCGTAGGAGCAGTCTTGGTACGGAAGATCGGCAGCCGGTACACCGCGCACCAGATCCTGGGGCGGGGCAGCGCCGGCACGGTGTGGCTGGGCGAGGGACCCGAGGGCCCCGTCGCCATCAAGCTGCTGCGTGAGGACCTCGCGTCCGACCAGGAGCTGGTGGGACGTTTCGTGCAGGAGCGGACGGCCCTGCTGGGCCTCGACCATCCGCACGTCGTCTCGGTGCGGGACCTCGTGGTCGACGGCACCGATCTCGCACTCGTCATGGACCTCGTCCGCGGCACGGACCTGCGGACCCGGCTCGACCGGGAGCGGCGGCTCGCGCCCGAGGCGGCCGTCGCCATCGTCGCGGACGTGGCGGACGGCCTCGCCGCGGCGCACGCGGCAGGCGTCGTGCACCGGGACGTGAAACCCGAGAACGTGCTCCTCGACATGCAGGGGCCGCTCGGGCCCGGCGGTGCGCACCCCGCGCTGCTCACGGACTTCGGGGTCGCCAAGCTCATCGACTCACCGCGGCGGACCCGGGCGACGAAGATCATCGGTACGCCGGACTACCTGGCGCCGGAGATCATCGAGGGGCTGCCTCCCCGGGCGGCCGTCGACATCTACGCGCTGGCGACGGTGCTGTACGAACTCCTCGCGGGATTCACGCCGTTCGGCGGCGGGCATCCCGGCGCGGTCCTTCGCCGGCACGTCACCGAGACCGTCGTCCCGCTGCCCGGGATCCCCGAAGAACTGTGGGCGCTGCTCGTGCAGTGTCTGGCCAAGGCACCGGCCTCCCGGCTGCGGGCGTCCGAGCTGGGCGAGCGGCTGCGTGAGCAGCTGCCGCTGCTCACGGGCATGCCGCCGCTGGACGTGGACGAGCCGGAGGGCGAGGGGGACGCCGCCTACGAGGACGCGCCGGCCGAGCCGGAGGCCCCGCGGGAGCGGGTGCGGCGCGGTGCCGTTCCCCTGGTGCCGGGCGCCAAGCCCGACTCGAACCGTGACACGCACACGTCGATGAGGGTCCCGGGGCCGGACGAGCTCGCGGGCGGAGCCCGGGGCACGGCCCGGGCTCCGCGGGCCGCGGGTGCGCCGCGCCCGGGGTCCGCGCGGCACCGGGCCTCCGCCCGGCGCAGGCGGATCACGCTGGGGGTGGCCGGGGTCGCCCTCGTCGCCGCCATAGGGGGTGGCGCCTGGCTCGCCACGTCGGGGGACGACTCCGGCGCGACCCCCCAGGACACGGAGACCTCGGCACCGTCCGCACCGTGAGCGAACGGGCCGTCCCCGCCGCCCCTGCCCGTTCCCGTCACACACTCGGGGCGCCGCCCCCGCGCTTCCGCTCCTCGAGCGCCTGAGCGCCTGAGGGGCGGCCCGTCCGGTGTCCGAGGACGGGGTCGGCCGGTGCGAAGCCGGAATCCGGGGGCGGCACCCCGGAGACCGGCCGGTACGAGAGGCCTCCCCGCTCTCCGGCCGACCTCACTTGGCGGAGCCGTTACGCTGGGGGGCGTGGCAGTCGTCGATGTATCCGAAGAGCTCAAGTCCCTCTCCTCGACCATGGAGTCGATCGAGGCCGTCCTGGACCTCGACAAGCTGAGGGCAGACATCGCCGCGCTCGAGGAGCAGGCGGCGGCACCGTCCCTGTGGGACGACCCCGAAGCAGCGCAGAAGATCACCAGCAAGCTGAGCCACCTCCAGGCGGAGGTGCGCAAGGCCGATGCGCTCCGCGGGCGCATCGACGATCTCAGTGTGCTCTTCGAGATGGCCGAGGAGGAGGACGACCCGGACACCCGTGCCGAGGCCGAGACCGAGCTCGTCGCCGTCAAGAAGGCGCTGGACGAGATGGAGGTCCGGACGCTGCTCTCCGGCGAGTACGACTCCCGGGAGGCCCTCGTCAACATCCGTGCCGAGGCCGGTGGCGTGGACGCCGCGGACTTCGCCGAGAAGCTCCAGCGGATGTACCTGCGGTGGGCCGAGCAGCACGGGTACAAGACGGAGATCTACGAGACCTCGTACGCGGAGGAGGCCGGCATCAAGTCGACCACCTTCGCCGTCCAGGTCCCGTACGCGTACGGGACCCTCTCGGTCGAGCAGGGCACGCACCGGCTGGTGCGCATCTCGCCCTTCGACAACCAGGGACGCCGCCAGACGTCGTTCGCCGGTGTGGAGGTGCTGCCCGTCGTGGAGCAGACCGACCACATCGAGATCGACGAGTCCGAGCTGCGGGTGGACGTGTACCGCTCGTCCGGCCCCGGCGGCCAGGGCGTCAACACGACCGACTCCGCGGTGCGGCTGACCCACCTCCCCACCGGCATCGTCGTGTCCTGCCAGAACGAGCGGTCGCAGATCCAGAACAAGGCGTCCGCGATGAACGTCCTCCAGGCCAAGCTGCTGGAGCGGCGCCGCCAGGAGGAGCAGGCCGCGATGGACGCGCTCAAGGGCGACGGCGGCAACTCCTGGGGCAACCAGATGCGTTCGTACGTCCTGCACCCGTACCAGATGGTCAAGGACCTGCGCACCGAGTGCGAAGTCGGAAACCCCGAGGCCGTTTTCAACGGTGAGATCGACGGATTCCTCGAGGCCGGAATTCGCTGGCGCAAGCAGCAGGAGAAGTAAGCGACATTTGTGCACGTCGCTTTGTCGACAGGGCAACTGCAGTCCATCGGACGGCAGTTGCCCTTTGTGTAGGGCGATGTCTGGGTTTTACGTCACACTCACAAGTTGCTGCACCGGTCAAAAGAGCGTGATCTGGACATCGCGGTCGCAACGACCTTGACGTTGCTTTGAAAAGTGGGAATGGTAACGCGTGGCATGCGTATTTCTGGGGCGCATGTGAAACCGGGGGCTTCCACTGAGCCATCCCCGACGACGCTGCCCCGGGCGCTGCACCACTGACGATGAGCTACTGGGGGTAGCAACCAGATGACCAAGAAGACCCGGATCCGGATCGCGCGGATAGCCGCCGGCACGGTGATCGCCGCCGGTGCCTCGCTGACCGCCGCCGGTGCCGCTTCGGCGCTCGATGTCGGTGTCAACGTGGGCGGCCTGAACGTCGGCGCCAGTGTCGACGAGAGCGGTGTCGGCGTCGGCATCGGTGTCGAGGACCCGACGACCCCGGCCCCGACTCCCACCGAGCCGACCGAGGAACCGACGGTGATCCCGACGGACCCGCCCACCACCGATGAGCCCACCGAGCCCACGGAGGAGCCCACCGAGCCCACCGAGGAACCGACCGACGAGCCCACCGACGAGCCGACCAGCCCCGGCAACGGTGGCGGAAACGGCGGCAACGGCGGCAACGGTGGCGGCAACGACACCGACCCCGACGGCGGCTCCAAGCCCGTCGAGCAGGGTGCGGGCAAGGAGAGCCTGACCGACACCGGTTCGGACACCTCCGCCCAGGGCACCGGCGGCGAACTGGCCGAGACCGGCGCCGCCGAGAACGTCACGTTCCTGCTGATCGGCGCCGCCACGATGATCGCCGGCGGCATCGGTTTCCGTATGCTGCCCCGCCTCATGAACGGCCGCGGCGCCGCTGCCTGACGCAGGTCGCAGGCGGCCCGTGTGTGAGAGCACGTGAGGACGCGAGAAGGGCCCGGAGCCATCGGCTCCGGGCCCTTCTCCCTTGTCCGTCTCTCGTGGGCCCTCGTGATCCAGCGCTCTGCCCGTCACCCTCTGAGGGCGCGTGTCCCCTACGCGGTCTGGTGGGCCAGCAGGGCGACCGCCGCGATCAGCACGGCGAGCAGCGCGATCAGCGCCATGGGGTTGAGGCCTCCGAAGGGGCCCTCCTGCTGCAGTCGCGCGCGGTTCGCGCGGCAGACGGGGCAGCGGCCTTCGTTCACGGGCGCGGCGCAGTTCGCGCACACCAGCCGGTCGTACGTCATGCGCTCGCCCTCCTTGCACCGGTTCCCACGTACACAACGCCCTCGGGAACGGATACGTTCCCCCTCCACTGTGCCAGGTTCCTCCGGAGGGCGCGCGGGTTCCCTTGCGGGGGACGGGCAGGCGCCCTGTGCGGGGTGGCGGGGCGGCCCCACGCCCTCCCGGGGCACCGCCCGCTTTTCTCCCTCGAATGCTGCCCGGGTACAAAAGCACACAACCCTCAAGCAACCCGTCTCGGCGCCTGCGGCGGTGTACCCGGGTCGCGTATGGTCACGCTCATCTACTCCCGACGGCCTGTGGTGCATCCGTGATCCGATTCGACAACGTCTCCAAGGTCTACGCCAAGCAGACCCACCCCGCTCTGAGGGATGTCTCCCTGGAGGTCGAGCGCGGCGAGTTCGTGTTCCTGGTGGGATCCTCCGGCTCCGGAAAGTCCACCTTCCTGCGGCTGATCCTGCGCGAGGAGCGGGCCAGCCATGGCCAGGTGCACGTACTGGGCAAGGACCTCGCGCGCATCTCCAACTGGAAGGTGCCGCAGATGCGCCGCCAGCTGGGGACCGTGTTCCAGGACTTCCGTCTCCTGCCCAACAAGACGGTCGCCGAGAACGTCGCCTTCGCGCAGGAAGTGATCGGCAAGTCGAAGGGCGAGATCCGCAAGTCCGTGCCGCAGGTGCTCGACCTCGTCGGCCTCGGCGGCAAGGAGGACCGGATGCCCGGCGAACTGTCCGGCGGTGAGCAGCAGCGGGTGGCCATCGCGAGAGCGTTCGTGAACCGGCCCAAGCTGCTGATCGCGGACGAGCCCACCGGAAACCTGGACCCGCAGACCTCCGTCGGCATCATGAAGCTGCTCGACCGGATCAACCGGACCGGCACCACCGTCGTGATGGCGACGCACGACCAGAACATCGTGGACCAGATGCGCAAGCGCGTCATCGAGCTGGAGAAGGGCCGACTAGTCCGCGACCAGGCGCGCGGCGTGTACGGCTACCAGCACTGACCGCGACCTCCCCGAACTCCCGGCTCCGCCTCCGGGAGCAGGGGGAGGACCCCCACGCATCCGTCACGGAAAGGCCTGAGAAGACGCCATGCGCGCCCAGTTCGTTCTGTCGGAGATCGGTGTCGGTCTCCGCCGCAACCTGACGATGACCTTCGCGGTCGTCGTCTCCGTCGCCCTCTCCCTCGCCCTGTTCGGCGGCTCGCTCCTGATGAGCGACCAGGTGAACTCGATGAAGGGGTACTGGTACGACAAGGTCAACGTCTCGATCTTCCTCTGCAACAAGAGCGACGCGGAGTCCGACCCCAACTGTGCCAAGGGGGCGATCACCAGCGAGCAGCGGAAGCAGATCCAGACCGACCTGGACAAGATGCCGGTCGTCGACAACGTCACGCACGAGACGAGCGACGAGGCCTACAAGCACTACAAGGAGCAGTTCGGCGACTCCCCGCTGGCCGCCTCGCTCACTCCGGACCAGATGCAGGAGTCCTTCCGCGTCAAGCTGACCGACCCGGAGAAGTACAAGGTCATCGCGACCGCCTTCGACGGCCGGGACGGAGTGCAGTCCGTCCAGGACCAGAAGGGCATCCTCGACAACCTCTTCGAGCTGCTCAACGGCATGAACTGGGCGGCGCGGGCGCTGATGGCGATGATGCTCGTCGTCGCGCTGATGCTGATCGTCAACACGGTGCGTGTCTCCGCGTTCAGCCGTCGGCGTGAGACCGGGATCATGCGTCTGGTGGGCGCCTCCGGCTTCTACATCCAGGCGCCGTTCATCATGGAGGCCGCCGTCGCCGGACTGATCGGCGGTGGTGTCGCCTGCGCCTTCCTGCTGATCGCCCGGTACTTCATGATCGACCACGGCCTGGCCCTGTCCGAGAAGCTGAACCTGATCGACTTCATCGGCTGGGACGCCGTTCTCACGAAGCTGCCGCTCATCCTCGCCACGAGCCTCCTGATGCCGGCGCTGGCCGCGTTCTTCGCGTTGCGCAAGTACTTGAAGGTGTGACGCATGCCAAAAGGGCCGTACCGGCATCCGCCGGTACGGCCCTTCTCGTTGTCCTAGACTCACCGGCATGTCAGGCCGTGACCTGTTCTGTCAGCCCCGCCGCATCGGCCGCGGGGCGGCCCTGACGTTGGTCTTTGCGAGTGTCCTCGCGGCGGGCGCCGCGACCGGCTCGTTCGACACCCCCGGCCGGAAATCCGCCCCGGCGTCGGCCCGTACCGCCCAGGCCGGTCACCAGGAGGACGTCGCCGACGCGGCCGCCGAGGCGATGGCCGACGGCAAGTCGCCCGTGGAGGCCGCCGAGCGGGCGGTCAGCCGGAGCGGCGACCGCTGGGGCGCGGTCTACTCCCGGGGCGAGTACGAGGAGTTCGAGGAAGCCCTCGACGGCCAGTACACCGGCGTCGGCCTGTGGGCCCGGCGTGAGCGGGACGGGCGGATCGAGGTGACGCGGGTCCAGTCCGGCTCGCCCGCCCAGGCCGCCGGGATCCGCAAGGGCGACCGGCTGCGCAGTGTCGACGGCCGCCGTGTCGACGGCAGACCCGTCACGGAGGTCGTGTCCTTACTGCGAGGTGACGCCACCGACGCCGATGCCGGCACCACCGTCGCCCTCGGGCTGGAGCGCGGCACACACGCGTGGCGCCAGACCCTGCGCCGGGCGCGGCTGTCCACCGACTCCGTGAGTGTGCGCGAACTCCCCGGCGGGGTCACCGTGATCAAGGTCGCCGCCTTCACCAAGGGCTCGGGGGACCTCGTACGGACCGCCGTGGCCGACGCGCCCGTGGACGACGGGATCGTCCTGGACCTGCGTGGCAACTCGGGCGGCCTGGTCACCGAGGCCGTCACCGCGGCCTCCGCCTTCCTCGACGGCGGACTCGTGGCCACGTACGACGTGAACGGTTCCCAGCGGGCCCTGCACGCCGATCCCGGCGGCGACACCACCAGGCCGCTCGTCACGCTCGTCGACGGCGGCACGATGAGCGCGGCGGAGCTCCTCACGGGCGGACTGCAGGACCGTGGCCGCGCGGTCGTCGTGGGCTCCAGGACCTTCGGCAAGGGCTCGGTCCAGATGCCGAGCCGGCTGCCCGACGGCTCCGTCGCCGAACTGACCGTCGGGCACTACAGCACCCCCTCCGGGCGCACCGTGGACGGCCGCGGCATCACCCCCGACCTGGAGGCCGAGTCGGGCGCGCTGGGGCGGGCCGAGACCGTGCTGAGCGGGCTCGGCGACCCCTCGTAGTAGGCAGGGCGCGGCCTCCGGGGCCGGTGCCCCACGGCCCTCGTAATCGGCTTTCCCTCGGACCCCTCTCTAGTGCGAAAATGGCCAGCACTATGAGCAAGGGCATGTACGTACCGAAGGAATCCCAGCCGAAGCAGGGCGGTGGAGCCCAGAGCAAGGCCAAGGACGGCAAGCGCAAGATCGTCGCGCAGAACAAGAAGGCCCGGCACGACTACGCGATCATCGACGTCTACGAGGCAGGGCTCGTGCTCACCGGCACGGAGGTCAAGTCGCTGCGCCAGGGGCGGGCCTCGCTGGCCGACGGCTTCGTCCAGATCGACGGGAACGAGGCGTGGCTGCACAACGCCCACATCCCCGAGTACAGCCAGGGCAGCTGGACCAACCACTCCGCGCGCCGCAAGCGCAAGCTGCTCCTGCACCGCGAGGAGATCGACAAGCTGGCGGTGAAGTCCGAGGAGACGGGCCACACGATCGTGCCTCTCGTCCTGTACTTCAAGGACGGCCGCGCGAAGGCCGAGATCGCGCTCGCCCGGGGCAAGAAGGAGTTCGACAAGCGGCAGACACTGCGCGAGAAGCAGGACCGGCGGGAGTCGGACCGGGCGATCGCGGCGGCCAAGCGCAAGCAGCGCGGCGAGTAGGGCGGGCGGCCGCCGGGAATACGGTGGCATCGGCGTGCGTTGGTCACGTACGATGGCACTGCACCTCACAGCAGGTGCGCGCGCCCTCCTCGGAGGGTTTGAAAAATCAACATGGGGATGATCGGTTTCGACAGCGGCTGTCGA
Source organism: Streptomyces aurantiacus (assembly GCF_027107535.1). NCBI lineage: Bacteria > Bacillati > Actinomycetota > Actinomycetes > Kitasatosporales > Streptomycetaceae > Streptomyces > Streptomyces sp. Qhu-G9. Next base: position 974,738 of record NZ_CP114283.1, read on the forward strand.
AGCAGGGGAAGCGAGCCGAGGAAGCGGCAATGATCTCGTTAACCATATGTCGCAACCAATAATCGCCAATTCCAAGAGCGATTCCCAGTCCTTCGCCCTCGCTGCTTAATAACCAGTGAGTGAAGGACCCTAAATGGGTGTCAGCCCGGGGGTGTTCCCGACCCGGATCCTGGCATAATCAAGGGAACTAAACCGTCGAGCCCGGTCACGGGGCTCGATGGGAAATCAAACAGTGACTGAGCCCGTCGGAGACTTGTTCGCGTGATCTCCGGGGCTGAGAAAATCTAAGCGAACTGCGCTCGGAGAAGCCCTGATTCTGCACCGTTGGACGCGGGTTCGATTCCCGCCATCTCCACGGGTCGAAGGAGAACCGTGCTCGCCACGTGCGCGAGCACGGTTCGCCTCGCCGAATTTCTGGGGGCGTGACCCCCAGACCCCCTCACCCCATGTGGGCAAAGGCCCCGCTGCCACGGCAGCGGGGCCTTTGTCATGCGCCGGGGCGTCCGGCACCGGTACCGGCCACACCCGCGCGGGCACCCTGTGCGAAAGCCGGGTCTTGATGGATGCTGCCGTGGCATGAGACGACTCGGAAAACCCAAGAGATCTCACGACTCCCGCAGGCACCCGTGGACCTGGGCCGTCGTCCTGGGCATGCTCGCCGCCGGGCTCGGCTGGAGCGCGCCGGCCGGGGCGGACGCGGGCAGCAGCGGACTGCCGGAGGCCATCGACAGCATCCTCGGGGACAGCCGGATGGAGGGCGGGACGGCGAGCGTCGTCATCGCCGACGCCACCACCGGTGACGTTCTCCACCAGCGCGGGCCCACCTCACGGCTGATGCCCGCCTCCAACACCAAGCTGCCCACCTCGGCAGCCGCGATGGAGATCCTCGGACCGGACCACACGTTCACGACGGACGTCCTGACGACCGGGCGCCGGCACGGCTCCGTACTGGCCGGCGACCTGTATCTGCGCGGCACCGGCGACCCGACCGCCCTGGCCGAGGACTACGACGCACTCGCCGCACGCGTCGCGGAGTCGGGCGTCACCCGCGTCAGCGGCCGGCTCCTCGCCGACGACACCCGTTTCGACAGCAGCCGCCTCGGCCGCTCCTGGGCCGCCGACGACGAGTCCTCGTACTACTCGGCGCAGATCAGCGCACTGAGCGTCGCGCCGGACACCGACTACGACACCGGGTCGGTGATCGTGCGGGTCGCGCCCGGGGCGGCGGCGGGCGACAAGCCCCGCGCGACCGTCACCCCGAAGACCGGGTACGTCGACATCGACATCCGGGCCACGACCGTCGCGGCGGGCGGGGCGAACGACCTCACCGTCGAGCGGGAGCACGGCACCAACACGATCGTCGTCAGCGGTACGACACCGGCCGGCGGCTCCGGTGCCGAGGAATGGGTGAGCGTGTGGGAGCCCACCGGCTACGCGGCCGCCGTGTTCCGCGACGCGCTCACCGCACACGGGGTGAAGGTGACCGGACCGACCCGCCTCGGGCGCGCCACGCCCGCGTCGGCGCGGCGGCTCGCCTCGCACACCTCCATGCCGCTGAAGGACCTGCTGATCCCGTTCATGAAGCTGTCGAACAACATGCACGCGGAGATCCTCACCAAGGCCATGGGCCACAAGGTCTCCGGAAAGGGGAGCTGGAGCGCCGGGCTCGCCGCCGTCAGCGGATACGTGAAGGGCGTCGGCGTCGACACGGGCAAGCTGCGGCAGGTCGACGGGTCGGGGCTCTCCCGCATGAACAACTTCCCCGCCAAGCAGCTCGCCGAGCTGCTGCTCGCGGTGCGGGCCGAGCCCTGGTACGCCGACTGGTACACCTCCCTGCCGGTGGCCTGCGCCCCCGACCGCTTCGTGGGCGGCACGCTGCGCTCCAGGATGTGCGGGACACCCGCGGCGCTCAACGCCCGGGGAAAGACCGGGTCGTTGACAGGGGCGTCCGCGCTCTCCGGGTACGTGCGGGACGCCGACGGACGGGAACTCGTCTACAGCGTCGTGCTCAACAACTACCTCGCCTCGTCCGTGAAACCGCTGGAGGACGCGATCGTGGTGACGCTGGCGCGCTCCACGGCGGACGACACCGTCCCGGTGAAGCCGGGAAGCGCGCGGGGCGCCGAGCGGGACGGGGACCTGGAGTGCTCGTGGCGCAAGCCGGGGGAGTGCTGAGCGCGTGACCGACTGAGCGCGGCGGCCCGGGGCGGCTCCTCGACGCCCCGGGCCGCCGCTGCGGGACCACCGGTCAGCCGATCGTGAACGTCGACAGCCGCATACCGTCCCCCAGGACCAGGTACACGTCCTGATGTCCCTTCGCGGCGGCCGACAGCTGTGCGCTCACCTCGGCGTACGTGTAGACCGACCCCGTCCCGGACACCGAGGCCGTACCGGCGAGCGGGCCGGTGGGCGAGCCGAGCCGGATCTCCACCTTCCCGCCCGCGCCCGCCACCCGGGCGCCGAACTCCGCCGCGCCGGAACCCAGCCGGGAGTCGGCGAACTTGAGCCAGGCACCGTCACGCGAAGCCCCCACGGCGGTGCCCCGCGCCTTGGACTCGTCCACCAGGCGCACCCCCTCGTAGTCGTCGAAGTTCTCCGCCCGGGTCACCCGGGACAGATCGCGCGCCGGAATCGTCTCGCCGCGCACCTTCAGTGCCGCGCGGGAGCGGATGTCCCCGGAGGAGGCGCCCACGAGGACGTCGTACGTGCCGCTCTCCACCACCCACCGGGAGCGGGTCACGTCCCAGTGCGCGAGGTCCTTCTCCCGCAGCTTCAGCCGCACCGTCCGCGTCTCGCCCGGCTTCAGCGAGACCCGCTGGAACGCCTCCAGCTGCTTCAGGGGCTGCTTGTCCCGCGAGATGCGCTGGTGGGTGTAGAGCTGCACGACCTCGTCCCCCGCGCGGCGGCCCGTGTTCGTCACCGCGACCTCGTAACCGCCGTCGACGCGCTGCAACCGCCCGTAGCGGAACGAGGAGTACGAGAGTCCGTGGCCGAAGTCGTACAGCGGATCGCCCCTGAAGTACTGGTAGGTGCGGTCGTGCTTGATGTTGTCGTACTCCAGGACGGAGGGCAGGTCGGCCTCCGACCGGTACCAGGTCTGGGTGAGCCGCCCGGCCGGGTTCACGTCACCGAAGAGGACGTCGGCGAGGGCGTTGCCGGTCTCCTGGCCCGCGTGCGTGGTCCACAGAAGGGCCGGGACCTCCTTCTGCAGGGCGCCGAGAGTGGTCGGATAGCTGTTCTCGACGACCACGACGGTGTTCGGGTTGGCCTTGCGCACCGCCTTGACCAGGGCCTCCTGGGACGGGGCCAGGCCCATGTCCTCACGGTCGTCGTTCTCGCGTCCGTTGATCGCGGGCATCGAACCGACCACCACGACCGCCGCGTCCTTGCCCCGCGCCGCCGCCACGGCCTCCTCGGTGCCGCTGCGGACCACGTCCTTCGTGTAGCGGGCGGCCTGCGACTTCCCGACCAGGCCGAGGGCGCCGTCGGAGCCGGTGGGGCCGAGGTACACCGGGTTCGACCACCAGGGCTCGCGGGTCTCGTAGCCGGCGTACCGCAGCAGGTATCCGCCGTCGTCCTGCTCCTCCAGCGCGAACTGCTGCTGGACGAACCAGCCGTTCGGCTGGACCTGGTCGTTGACGAAGCCCGACCAGTTGTAGCCCACGTACTTGCCGTTGGCGGCCGAGCGCAGCGTCACGATGCCGGCGCCCCAGTCGAAGACGTCGAACTGCGCGGCCGTCCCCGCGGCGGTGCCTTCCTTCAGCGCCTCGCCGTCGGCGTCCGTCCCCGCCGTGACGTACCCGCCGCTCTCCGCGTTCCGCAGTGTGATCCGGTCCACGCCCTCGCTGCCCGCCACGGACGTGCCGAGTCTCGCGGCGATGCCCTCCTTCGGGGTGACCGCGTACGGGAGCGTGCCCGAGTACCAGTCGGTGTAGAGGGTGTCGGCGAGGGGGCCGACGACGGCCACGTCCTTCCCGGAGGCTTTCAGCGGCAGGGTGCCGCCGGAGTTCTTCAGCAGCACCGCCGCGTCGGCCGCCGCCTTCCGGGCGAGCCTGCGGTGCGCCGGGCTGTTCACGACCGACTTGTCGATGGCCCCGTACTTGCCGCCGCCCGGGTCGAACTCCCCGAGCCGGACCCGGACGTCGAGGATGTGCCCGGCCGCCGTGTCGATGTCCGACTCCTTCAACCGGCCCTCGGAGAGCGCCGATTTGACGGCCGTGGTCGTCGGCAGGGCGTTCGTGTCGTCGGTGGTGAAGCTGTCGATGCCCGCCTTCAGGGCGGCCGCGTTCCCCTCGGCCAGGGTGTCGTAGTACTTCTGACTGCCGGTGCCGGTCAGGTTGTTGGGCGCGTAGGCGTCCGTGACGTTCATCAGGTCGTACGAGGTCCAGTCGCGCACCTCGTCGAGCGCCGGGTTCACCGTGGCCGGGCGGCCGTTGACGAGGTTGTACGCGGACATCACGCCCGTCGCCGCGTCCGCCTCGATCGTCGGCCTGAACGCCTGCTCCTCGTACTCCTTGAGCACGCGCGGGCGCAGGTCGGAGGACGTGGTCGTGCGGTCGGCCTCGTTGTTGTTGCCGAGGAAGTGCTTGAGCGTGGGGGCCGTCTTCAGATGGTCGGGATCGCCGCCGGTGAGGCCGAGGCCGTACGCGGTCGCCATCGAGCTCGTGAGGTACGGGTCCTCGGAGTACCCCTCCTCGTTGCGGCCCCAGCGCGGGTCCCGCAACGGGTTGACGACGGGTGCCCACAGGTTGAGGCCCCAGCCGGCCGGACGCTCCTGCTGGAAGCCGCGCGCCTCGTCCCCGACCGCCGAGCCGACCTTGCGGATCAGGGCCGGGTCCCAGGTGGACGCGAGGCCGACGGCCTGCGGGAAGACGGTGGTCTCGCCGAGCCAGGCGACGCCGTGCAGGGCCTCGGTGCCGGTCTTGAACGACTGGATGCCGAGCCGGGGGATCGCGGGCTGCCACTGGTGGAGCAGGGACACCTTCTCGTCGAGGGTGAGCCGCGAAAGGAGGTCGTCCACGCGCGTGTGGGCCGGGAGCCGGGGATCCCGGAAGGGGTACGAGGTGTCGTCGGCCCCCGCCGGTACGGCGGCGCCGAGGCCGGCGATCAGGGCCGGCGCCAGGACGAGTGCGGTTCTGCGTCCTGCGCGTCGTGCGGGTGCTCTCTTGCCTTTCACGTCAGGCTCCTTCGGATAGGGCCTTGCACGGGTCAGGGGCGTGGTTGTGTGCTCGCCCGCACGGTCAGGCGCGGCGGGAGCAGGGTGGCCTCCGGCGCGGTCGTGCCGCCCAGCTTCCTCATCAGCAGCTCGACCGCCCCGGCACCCACCTCGTCGGCCGGGATGGCGACCGAGGTGACGGGCACCCGGGCGCGTTCGGCCAGCTCGTCCGGGCAGATCGCGGTGACCGACAGATCTCCCGGGACCCGCAGGCCGAGCGACTCGAAGGCGTCGATCAGGGGCTCCAGGACCGGCTCGTTGTGCACCACGACCCCCGTCAGGGCGGGCCGCTCCCGCAGGAGCTGCTCGGCGACCCGGCGGGCCGCCGCGGGCGCCGCCTCGCACGGGTGCACCGAGGAGGAGACGCCGTTGCGGTCGGCCGCGGCGGTGAAGCCCTGGACCACCCGCTGGGCGAACCCCGTCTCCCGGACGTACACCTCCGGCGGCGAGCCCACCAGGCCGATCACCCGGTGTCCCAGGCTCGCCAGGTGCTCGACGCACAGCTCGCCCGCCGCCCTGAAGTCCAGGTCGATGCAGGTCAGCCCGGCGGGCTCGGCCGGGAACCCGATGAGTACCGACGGCAGGTCCAGCGCGCGCAGCAGCGCCAGGCGCCGGTCGTGGAGCTGGACGTCCATCACGATCAGCGCGTCCACGAGGGCGGTGTCCGCGACCCGGCGCAGTCCGTCCTCGCCCTCCTCCTGCGTGAGCAGCAGCACGTCGTGGTCGTGCCGGCGCGCGGCCGTCACCACGGACACCGCGAACTGCATCACCACCGGTACGTGGATGCCGGCCCGCAGCGGCACCACCAGCGCCAGCACGTTCGACCGGCTGCTGGCCAGTGCCCGGGCGCCCGCGTGCGGCCGGTAGCCCAGCTCGCGGATACTGTCCTCGATGCGCTGCCGGGTCTCCTCGGAGATCGGACGCTTGCCGCTCAGCGCGTACGAGACGGTACTGGGCGACACCCCCGCGTGCCGTGCCACATCGGTGATCTTCACCATGCTCAGCCCCGCTCCTGCTCGGCGCCCAGCTCGAGGGAGAGGAACCCGGTCCCGGCCTTCGCCCGCGCCACCCGCCCCTGGGCCGACAGCGCCCAGGGCGCCGCCGGATCGCTGGACGAGGCCCGCAGCGTGTCCCCCTCGCGTACGACGGTGAAGGTCACGCCGTCCACGGGCACGGTGACCTGCGCGCCGCGCTCCAGGCCGTACGCGTGCAGGGTGACACCGTCCGCGTACGGATAGTCGGGCCGGTCGTCCACGGCACCCACCGGGATCACCGCACCCGGCCTGACGAGGAGCGGCACGCTGGAGAACCCGTGCTCCTCGCGCACCCACCGCGGCCCTGTCACCGGCCGCCCGCTCAGGAAGTGCGTCCAGGTGCCCTCGGGCACGTAGTACGACACGTGCCCGTCGTCGGAGAACACCGGCGCGACCAGCAGGTCCGGGCCCAGCATGTACTGCCGCTCCAGATGCGCGCACCCGGGATCGTCCGGGAACTCCAGGAGCATCGCGCGCATCATCGGCACGCCCTCGGTGTGCGCGACGCGGGCGGCCTCGTACAGGTACGGCATCAGGCGCAGCTTCAGCCGGGTGAACAGGCGCAGGACGTCCACGGCCTCCTCGTCGAACAGCCAGGGCACCCGGTAGGAGGAGCTGCCGTGCAGGCGGCTGTGCGAGGAGAGCATGCCGAAGGCGAGCCACCGTTTGAACAGGGCCGGCGTCGGAGTGCCCTCGAAGCCGCCGATGTCATGGCTCCAGTAGCCGAACCCGGACAGACCGAGGGACAGCCCGCCGCGCAGCGACTCGGCCATCGACTCGTACGTCGCCTCGCAGTCGCCGCCCCAGTGCACGGGGAACTTCTGGCTGCCGGCGGTCGCCGAGCGCGCGAAGACGACGGCCTCCGCCTCGCCCCGGTGCTTGCGCAGCACGTCGAAGACGGTCCGGTTGTAGAGGTAGGTGTAGTAGTTGTGCATCCGCTCGGGGTCGCCGCCGTCCGCGTACGCCACGTCGAGCGGGACCCGCTCCCCGAAGTCGGTCTTGAAGCAGTCGACGCCCTGCGCGAGCAGCGCCTCCAGCTTCGCGGCGTACCAGTCGCGGGCGGCCTCACTGGTGAAGTCGACCAGTGCCATGCCCGGCTGCCACAGGTCCCACTGCCAGACGCTGCCGTCCGGCCGCTTCAGCAGGTGCCCGAGGGCCTTGCCCTCCGCGAACAGCGGTGAGCGCTGCGCGATGTACGGGTTGATCCAGACGCTGATGTGCAGCCCGCGTTCCTTGAGGCGGGCCAGCATGCCCTCCGGGTCGGGGAAGACCCGCGGGTCCCACTCGAAGTCGCACCAGTTGAACTCGCGCATCCAGAAGCAGTCGAAGTGGAAGACGGAGAGCGGGAGTTCGCGTTCCTTCATGCCGTCGATGAAGGAGCTCACGGTGGCCTCGTCGTACGACGTGGTGAAGGACGTCGACAGCCACAGCCCGAACGACCAGGCGGGCGGCAGCGCGGGCCGCCCGGTGAGGGCCGTGTACTTGCGGAGGATGTCCTTCGGGGTGGGCCCGTAGATCACGTAGTACGTCAGCTGCTGGGTCTCGGCGCTGAACTGGACCCGGGACACCGCCTCCGAGCCGACCTCGAAGGACACCCGGCCCGGATGGTCGACGAAGACGCCGTAGCCCGCGTCCGTCAGGTAGAACGGCACGTTCTTGTACGCCTGTTCGGTGGCCGTACCGCCGTCGGCGTTCCACATGTCGACGACCTGGCCGTTCTTGACCAGCGGTCCGAAGCGCTCGCCGAGTCCGTAGACCTGCGTGCCCACGCCGAGGTTGAGCTGCTCGCGCAGGTAGTGGCCGCCGTTCCCGGCGTCCCGCATGATGCCCATGCCCTTGGGGCCGCTGCTGGTGAGGGTGCGGCCGTCCGCGAGGAAGTCGACGTGCCAGGGGCCGGTGCGGCTGACCTTCACGGACAGGGCGCCCGAGGTGAGGGTCGCGGCCTCCTCGTCGTACTCCGCGTGCGCGGTGAACTCCTCCTTGCCGAGCTCGAACCGGGGCCCGCGCGGCTCCTCGCCCACGAAGTGCGTGAACGTGACGCCGATGACGTCGGGCATGGGAGCGTGCGCGCCGATCGTCACGACCGGTCCCTTCAGCAGATCGCCGCGGTGACGGATGGGCTGGGTCGGCGCGTGGATCTCCAGGGCCCCGGACCCGGCGCTCACGTCGAGCACCTCGACCGGGTGCGCGGCGCTCACGCCCTCGCGCAGCAGCCAGTAGCCGTCGGTGAACTTCACGCGCACACCCCTTACTTGACGGCACCCACGGCGATGCCGCGGGTGAGCGTCCGCTGGAAGACGAGGAAGAAGACGATGGCGGGCAGGACGCCCAGGAGCGCTGCCGCGTTGGTCATCGTGGCGTCCATCAGACGCTGGCCCTGGAGGACGCCGAGCGCCACGGACACGGTCTGGTTGTCGTTGGAGATCAGCATGACCAGGGGGAGCAGGAACTCGTTCCAGGTCCAGATGAAGAAGAAGACCAGCAGCACGCCGATGGTCGGCCGGCTGACGGGCACCACGATCCGCCAGAGCACCTGCCACTTGTTCGCCCCGTCGATCCGGGCGGCCTCGATGATCTCGCGAGGGAACTGCCCGAGGACGGCGGACAGGAGGTACGTACCGAAGGCGGCCTGGATCACGGTGAAGACGATGATCACGCTCAGCCGGGTGTCGTACAGGCCGGCCTCCTTGCTCAGGAAGTAGACCGGGTAGACCAGCGCCTCCTGCGGCAGCATGTTCGCCAGGACGAAGAAGGCGAGCACCCAGGTGCGGCCCCTGATCCGGCCGATGCCGATCGCGTACGCGTTGAGGACGGACAGGACGACCGCGCCGAGGGCGACCGACCCGCTGATCAGGATCGAGTTGACCAGCTTCTGCCCGAAGTCGACGCGCTCCCAGAAGTCCTTCAGACCGTCGAGGTAGACGCCCTCGGGGAGGCTCAGCGGGCCGTTCGCCGAGTACTCGGCGGGCGACTTCACCGCGTTGACCGCGACGATCAGGAAGGGCAGGACCATGAAGAGGGCCCCGATGACCAGGGCGGCGAGCACGGGGTAGCGGCGGACGGCGGTCATCGGGCGGCTCCTGGCTCGGCGTTCATCGCACGACCCCCTGCTCGGCGTCCTCGGCACGCGTCTGGAGCTTCAGGCCGACCAGCGCGAGCACCAGGATGATCACGGTCAGGACGGTGGAGATCGCGGCGCCGTAACCGACCTGCGTCTTCTCGAAGAAGGTGGTGAAGGAGAAGTACGACGGCACGTTCGTCGCCCCGCCCGGTCCGCCCTTCGTGAGGACGTACACCGCGCCGAACACCTTGAGCGCGGCGATCGTGCACCACAGGAGCACGACGTAGATCTCGGGCCTGATCTGCGGCAGCGTGACGTGCCAGAACCGCCGCCACCAGCCGGCCCCGTCGAGCTCGGCGGCCTCGTACAGCTGCGGGTCGACGCGTTGCAGCCCCGCCATGAAGATGACGAGCGGGAAGCCGAGCTGCACCCAGACCATCACGCCCATGACGGTGTAGAGCGCGATGTCGGGGTCGCCGAGCCAGTCCTGCTGGAGGCTCCCGAGCCCGATCGCCTTCAGGAGTTCGTTGAGGGAGCCGTTGTCGGGCGCGAGGATCCAGCTCCACACGATGCCCGCGACCGCGATGGGCAGCACCTGCGGCAGATAGAAGCAGGCCCGCAGCACGGCGGCCGTCCGGCTGCCGAAGTGCTTGCCGACGAAGTCGAACAGGGCGGCGGCGAGGACGAGTCCGAGGAGGGTCGGTACGGCCGCCATCGCGAGGACCATGAAGAGGCTGTGCCGGAAGGACGCCCAGAACTCCGCGTCGTCCATCAGCTCCCGGTAGTTGGCGAGCCCGGCCCACTTCGGGCTGCCGACGCCCTGCCACTCGGTGAAGCTCACGCCCGTGTTCATCAGGAACGGCACGATGACGATCGCGAGGAAGGCGAGGGCCCCGGGGAGCAGGAAAAGGGCGTACGAGTCGCGGGGGCGGCGCGGGGACTTCGCGCGGTGATGCGCTTCGACGATCCGGCCGCCGCCCCTGCCGCCCCGCTCGACGGTGACCGTCATTGGTCCCGTACGCCCTTGTCGTACGCCGACTGCACCGCGTCCAGGTAGGCGTCCGGTTTCGCGCTCCCCGTGATCAGCTTCTGTGTCTCGGAGACGAGGACGTCGTAGAAGCCGGGGGCCGGCCAGTCGGGGTAGAACGCCAGACCGTCCCGCTCGGAGAGGGTGTTGAAGTCGGCGATGAGCCCCTTGGCCTGCGGATCCGTGATGGCGGCGGGATCGGCGGCCACCGGCACCCCGCCCTTGTTGCCGAGCAGGTTCTGGATCTTCTTCGACATGGTGATGTCGATGAAGTCGTACGCCAGTTCCTTGTTCTTGGCGCCCTTGGGGACCACCCACAGGTTGCCGCCGGAGCCGAGGGTCATGTTCGATCCCGGCCACAGGAACGTGCCCCAGTCGAACTTGTTCTCCGCGGCGAAGCGGCCGTACCACCAGCTGCCGGAGAACAGGATCGGGCTCTTGCCCTGCATGAAGGAGACCCCGGCGTCCTCGGCCTTCGTACCGGTGGACTTCTTGCTGATGTACCCCTTCTTGACCCAGTCCGCGAAGGTCTCGGCGCCGTACGTCCAGGCGGCGTCGTGGAAGTCGGACTTGCCCTTGTAGAGCTCGTACGAGTCCACCCAGGCGCGGTCGGCCTTCGACAGGGCCAGCTGGTAGAGGTACTGCTGGGCCATGTACTCGGCGCCCGCGTTGGCGAGCGGCGTGATGCCCTCGTCGACGAACGTGTCCATGGCGGCCGTCAGCTCGTCGAACGTCTTCGGCTCGGCGATCTTGTACTTGGCGAAGAGGTCCTTGTTGTAGAACACCATCGTGTACTCGGCGTAGTTGGGGATCCCGTACCACTTCCCGGAACCCATCACGCCCTTGGCGTCGTACTGGCTGGTGGTCCGCACGCCGGCGCTGAGCTTCTTGTCCCAGCCGCGCTCGGTCACCTCCGCGGACAGGTCGGTGAGCAGCCCCTGCTGGGAGAGGTGCCCGGCCGTCGCGTTGCCCTTGTTGTACTCCATGAGGTCGGGCGCGTCATTGGAGTTGAGGACCATCGGCGCCGTCTTCTGGATCTGCTCGAAGCCCTTCTCCTCGAACTTCACCTTGACGCCCGGGTGGGTCTTCTCGAACTCCTTGATGGCCGCGTTCCAGGCCACGGCCATCGCGCTGTCCGGGCCCTCGTAGTGCCACAGCTTCAGGGTCTTCCCGTCGGAGGACCCACTGTCCGAGTCACCGCAGGAGGCCAGCAGCAGGGTGGTGCTCACCACGGCCGCGGCCGCGGCCATCACACGACTTCGTGCCGTCAACATCCAGTGCCTCCAGGGGAGTCGGATGGGTATCGGGACATCACTCAACGGTCGTCGAATCGCTTCGACTCCGAACGTCGAAGCGCTTCGACGAGCGAACGTATGTGCGCGCTGTGGGCGAGTCAATGGGGTGCGCGGGAATTGGGGCGAGGCGTTCGACGGGCCGGAGGCGGGGCCGGGTCGCCGCCGCCGGCTCACCGGGGCGCCGGTCGCCTCGTCGCGAGGGCGATCAGCAGGGCCGTCACGGCGGCGGTGACCGGGACTCCGTAACCCGCGGTGGCCGAGCCGTGCTCGACCACCCACCCGCTCAGCGCGGAACCGCAGGCGATCCCGCCCAGCAGTCCGGTCACCGCCAGCGTCATGCCCTCGTTCAGCCGGCCCTCGGGCGTGCGGTGCTGGAGCAGGGTCATCGCCGTGACCATCGTCGGCGCCGTGGCCATCCCGGCGAGCAGCAGCGAGAGGCCGAGGGCCACGAGGCCGCCGCCCAGCGAGGCGGCCAGGAGGGGCAGGCACGTGAGCGGGACCATCGCGGCGACGCTCAGCAGGTGCCTCCGTCCCACGGACCCGGCCGGCTTCAGTGCCCCGTAGAGGAGCCCCGCCGCGCAGGAGCCGGCCGCCTGGAGCGCGAGGATCACCCCGGCCGCCGAGCGATGCCCCTGTGCGTCCGCGAACGCGATCGTCACCACCTCCATCGACCCGAACACCGCGCCCGTGGCGAGGAATCCGACCAGCAGCGGAGGGATTCCGGGCGCACGGACCGGCGACGGGACACCGGCGCCGGTCCGGCCCCGGGCGGGTGGTTCCGTCGAGCGCTGGGCGGCGAACACCAGGACGCCGGTCAGCAGGAGGACGACCGCGACGAGGGTGCCCGCCTCCGGGAAGAGCGCCCCGCACAGGAGCGCCGCCAGCACCGGCCCGAGCATGAAGCACAGCTCGTCTGCGGCCTGTTCGAAGGAGTTCGCTGTGTGCAGTCGCACCGGATCGCCCTTGAGCAGGTGGGCCCAGCGTGCCCGGGACATGCCCCCGGTGTTGGGCGTGGTCGCCGTGGCGGCGTACGCGGCGAACAGCGTCCAGTCGGGCGCCCCGTGACGGACGCAGAGCAGCAGCGCGATCGAGCCGAGCGCCGCGACCGCCGTCGCGGGGACGGCGATCCGTGCCTGGCCGTGGCGGTCGACCAGGCGCGCCGTCCAGGGCGCCACGACCGCCGTCGCTGCCAGGCCGGTGGCGGTGACGGCGCCCGCGAGCGCGTACGAGTCCCGCGTCCCCGCGATCATGATCACGGCACTCACGGTGAACATGCCCATGGGGAGCCGGGCGATCAGATTCCCGATCGTGAACGCACGCGTGCCGGGTATGTCGAAGAGCCGGCGGTAGGGGTTGCGCCGGGACGGCTCTCCGGGCCGCGGCGGACCCGGCTCCTCGGGGTGCGGCCGGAGGTGCTGTTGAGGCTCGTGAGCGTGCGACTGAGGGGGCGGTTGAGGCCCGTGAGGGCGAGGCTGAGAGGGCTGTGGCGGCATCCGGCAACGTTCACCCGGCCCGCCGCCGGCGGTCCAACACCTTCTCCGTACCGATTCACGCATCCGCGTTGTAGGTTCACCCGATGTCCGCCCACCTCGACCCCCGACTGCTGCGCGCCTTCCTCGCCGTCGCCGAGGACCTGCACTTCACCCGCGCGGCCACCCGGCTGTACGTCGCCCAGCAGGCCCTCAGTCGGGACGTAAGGCGCCTGGAACGGGAACTGGGCGCCGACCTCTTCGTCCGCACCACCCGCCAGGTGACGCTCACCCCCGACGGCGAGCGGCTGCTGCCGTACGCCCGCCGGGCCCTGGAGGCACAGGACGAGCTGCTCGCCGCATTCGGGCGGGCGGACGCCGAGCGCCCCCTGCTCGTGGACGTGAACAGCCCGGGCCTGGTCGCCGAACGGGTCCTGGCCCTGGCCCGTGAACTGGCCCCCGACTGCGAACTGATGACCCGCTTCGAGAGCGGCCTCACGGGAGCCGCCGCCGAACTGCTGGCCGGCCGGCTCGACGCGTCCTTCGGGCGGTTCGCGGGCCTCGACCCGGCCGTCCGCGCCCGCCTGGAACAGCAGCCCGTACGGTACGAGCCGATGGCCGTCCTCCTCCCCGAGGACCACCACCTGGCCGCGCTGGACGCCGTGCCGCTCGATGCCCTGGCGGGCGAGCGGGTGTACGCGGGAGCGGGAAACCCCCGGACGCTGGAATGGACCGACCTGGCCCGTCAGCTGTTCGAGGGGCGGGGGATCGAGGTCGCGCCGCCCGCGCCGCTCGCCGTCGGCGCCGAGGAGTTCCGAAGAATCATGGCCAAGACGAGGAACCCCGTTCTGGCCGTGGTGGGATTTCCGGCCATGCCCGCCGCGACACTTCGGCCACTTGTCGATCCTGTGCCCCTGTCGCCCGTATCTCTGGTGTGGCGGAAGGGGTTGGTGCATCGCGGAGTGGAAGCGCTGCGCACTGCGGCGGCGCGGCTCGCGGCGGAGGAAGGGTGGCTGAAGTGCCCTTCTGAGGGGTGGATTCCGGCCACAGATGCACTCATCATGATGAGCCGGAGCTGACACAGAACCCTCACTGATGCTTACGTGCGATACATTCGTGGCCCGGGTGCAGTGTGATAAAGGGGGCGTTCGACCGGATGGGGGTCCGGTTCGAACGACGACGTGCGGGTGTCCGGGCCTCACGCGCACCCCAGAACGAGTCCCGTGGGGGGATGTGCGTGCGCGTGAAAAGTTGGCGAGAAGACGCTCAACCGGATCGGAATGATTCCGGTCAGCCGGGGCAGAGCGGCGACGACCGGTCGGCCCGTGGCGAGATCGGCCAGTCGGTCCGAAACGAGCCTGATCGGCCCTTCCGAAGCGGTTCCGGTGAAGCCGGCGCCTTCGGTGTGTCCGGCGCGTCAGGTGGTGCGGGCGCGTCCGACGGATGGTTCCGCCGGGAGGCGGCCGCGTCGGTGCCGCGGCAGAGACACGACGAGCCGGACGCCGATCGTCCGAACGGCGACGTGCTGAGCTACGGCACCTCCGGAGGTGCCGTCGAAGCCCCGTTCGACTCCGACTCCGACGCCGGACAGGACTCCTGGCAGGAGTCCGAGCACCCCGAGCACACCCATGACCCGCACGAGGTCACGGTCCAGCTCGACGGTGTGGGACGGCAGCTGGAGGACTGGCTCGTCCAGCAGGCGAAGGACCCCAGCACCCAGGAGGCCTCTGACGGCCCGGTGTTCGTCGACGAGACGGGCCGCCGCAGCCGCCGGTACCGCAGGATCGGCATGGCCGTCGGCATGGCCTGCGCGGTCTACGCGATGGTCATCCTCGCCACGCTCCTGTCGGGCAACTCCGCCGCGCCCTGGCTCCCCGAGTTGGGCAAGCAGGACGACTCGCCGGCAGGCAAGGTCGACACCCCGCCCCTGATCGCCGAGCCCGCGGAACCGTCCGGCTCGGTCAGCCCCTCGCCGGGCACGACCCCCTCGGCGGACGACCTGACGACCAGGTCACCGGGTGCGGGCACGTCGGCGGACCCGTCGGCAAGCGCCTCGGCCTCGGGGAAGAGCACCGCCCCCAAGCCCTCGACCAGCAACACCAAGCCGAACCCCGACCCGGAGCCGACCAGGTCCGCCCCGTCGAACCCGGTCACCACGTCACCCGATCCGGAGCCGACCGACACCGGCGTCTCGGAGGGTCCCTCGGATCCTCCGGCCGCGGGCGACACCGACACGGTCGCCGGCGAACCGCTCACACCCGAGCCCGTCCCTGTCACGCCGGAGCCGACCACCGCTCCCTCGTCCTCGTCGTCCCCGGAGAACGTTCTCTGATGGCACCCCGCACCAACCGCCGTGGCGCAGAGCGGGGCGCCCCCCGGCGCCGGCGCCTCCCCATGCGCTACCTGCTGCCCTCGCTCATCCTCGTCGCCCTGATGGCGATGCTGATGCTGCGTGGCTTCGTACACAGCGAGATCCTCGCCGACCACCGCGTGCAGTCGCCCGCCGCGTCCGACCGGGTCCCCAAGGAGATCCTGGAGGGCGGCCCGGTGATCGACACCCGGGCCGGCCGCGAGGACAGCGTGGACATCCCGGACCGCAGGCTGGTCCTGACCTTCGACGACGGCCCGGATCCCGAGTGGACGCCCAAGGTGCTCGCCGTGCTCAAGCGGCACGACGCACACGCCGTCTTCTTCATCACCGGCACCATGGCCTCGCGCCACCCGGACCTCGTCCAGCGCATGGTCGACGAGGGCCACGAGGTCGGCCTGCACACCTTCAACCACCCCGACCTCTCACTCCAGTCGAAGAGCCGTGTGGACTGGGAGCTGTCCCAGAACCAGCTCGCACTGGCGGGCGCGGCCGGCATCCGGACCTCTCTCTTCCGGCCGCCGTACTCGTCGTTCGCCGCTGTGATGGACAACAAGACGTGGCCGGTGACCCAGTACATCGGCAGCCGCGGCTACATCACGATCGTCAACAACACCGACAGCGAGGACTGGCGCAGGCCGGGCGTCGAAAAGATCATCAGCAACGCCACGCCCAAGGGCGGCAAGGGCGCCGTCGTGCTCATGCACGACTCCGGCGGCGACCGCTCGCAGACCGTGGCCGCGCTCGACCGGTTCATCGCCGGGCTCCAGGACGACGGCTACCGCTTCGACACGCTCACCGCGACCCTGAAGGTGCCCAGCGCCCACACCGAGGTCAGCGGCCTCGACCTCTGGAAGGGCAGGGCGTGGGTCCTGGCGGTCCAGGCCTCCGAGAACACGACGTCCGTCCTGGTCGTCGGCCTCGCCATCATCGGCGCCCTCGTCATCGCCCGTTTCGGGCTGATGCTGCTGCTCTCCGTCCTGCACGCCCGCAAGGTCCGCCGCCGCGGCTTCAGCTGGGGCAGGCCGATCACCGAACCGGTGTCGGTCCTCGTGCCCGCCTACAACGAGGCGAAGTGCATCGAGCAGACGGTCCACTCGCTGGTGGCGAGCGATCACCCCATCGAGGTGATCGTCATCGACGACGGATCGAGCGACGGCACCGCGCGCATCGTGGAGAACCTGCACCTGCCGAACGTGCGCGTCGTGCGCCAGCTCAACGCGGGCAAGCCCGCCGCCCTCAACCGGGGTGTGGCGAACGCCCGTCACGACCTCATCGTGATGATGGACGGCGACACCGTCTTCGAGCCCGCCACCGTCCGTGAACTGGTCCAGCCCTTCGGCGACCCGAGCGTCGGCGCGGTCGCGGGCAACGCGAAGGTCGGCAACCGCGACTCGCTCATCGGCGCCTGGCAGCACATCGAGTACGTGATGGGCTTCAACCTCGACCGCCGGATGTACGACATGCTCAACTGCATGCCGACCATCCCGGGCGCGGTCGGCGCGTTCCGGCGTTCCGCGCTCAAGCGCGTGGGCGGCATGAGTGACGACACGCTCGCCGAGGACACGGACATCACCATCGCGATGCACCGCGACGGCTGGCGGGTCGTGTACGCGGAGAACGCCCGCGCGTGGACCGAGGCCCCCGAGTCCGTCCAGCAGCTGTGGTCCCAGCGCTACCGCTGGTCGTACGGCACGATGCAGGCGATCTGGAAGCACCGCAGGGCGGTCATCGAACGCGGTCCGTCGGGCCGCTTCGGCCGGGTCGGCATGCCCCTGGTGTCCCTGTTCATGATCGTGGCCCCGCTCCTCGCCCCCCTGATCGACGTGTTCCTGCTCTACGGGCTGGTGTTCGGCCCCACCGAGCAGACGATCCTCGCGTGGTTCGGCGTCCTGGCGGTCCAGGCGGTGTGCGCGGCGTACGCGTTCCGCCTCGACAAGGAACGCATGACGCACCTGCTCTCGCTCCCGCTCCAGCAGATCCTGTACCGCCAGCTGATGTACGTCGTGCTGCTCCAGTCCTGGATCACGGCGCTGACCGGCGGCCGGCTGCGCTGGCAGAAACTCCGGCGCACGGGCGCGGTGGGCCTTCCCGGAGCCGCGGGCGGAGTACCGCAGCAGCAGGAGATGGACCGGAGGCCGGTCGGATGAGCATCCCGCCTCCCCAGAACCCATGGCAGGACATGGGCGCACCCCGCAACTCAGCTACAGGTACAGGTACGGGTGCGGCTGAAAGCGCCGGTACCGGTACGGGCCCGGACGCGGGTACATGGACCGGAGCCGGACAGGACCACTCGATGCACGACTCGTACGGCGGCCCGAACGACGCACGGGACGCGCATGACGTGTACCGCGGGAGCTTCCCCGGTCCCGCGGCGGCACCGGGCTTCGCGGGAGGTCCGGCCGGCACCGCGGCGCCGACCGCGACCACGGTGTGGCCGGAGCCGGCCGCGGACGCCCCGACAGCGGGCGTGGCAGCGGGAACCGGAGCGCCGACGGAAGAAGCGGCGACGCCGGGAGAAGGGACCTCGGCGGCCGAAGGAGTTGCGGCGACCGCCAAGCGCGGCCCCGTCCGCGACCGCTACTTCGACCTCCTCCGAGCGGTCGCCCTCTTCCGGGTCGTCCTCTACCACCTCACCGGCTGGGCCTGGCTGCCCCTGGTGTTCCCGTCCATGGGCGTGATGTTCGCGCTGGCCGGCAACCTGATGGCACGCTCCCTGAAGCGTCCGGCACCCCAGGTCATCCGGAGCCGCATCCGCCGCCTGGTGCCCCCGATCTGGCTCCTCGGCGCGATCGGCGTCACCGGCATGGTCCTTCAGGGCTGGGGACCGGACGCGGACGGCCACCCGGGCTGGTGGCTGCTCCACCTCACGTTCTGGATCATCCCCGTCAGCGATCCGCCGTTCGCCGAGGGCCTGTCCGGGGTCCACGGCTTCATCGGCGACGGCTGGGCCGAGGAACTCGCGGGCCCGCTCTGGTACGTCCGCGCCTACCTCTGGTACGTGCTGCTGTCGCCCTTCCTGCTCCGGGCGCTGCGCGCGCTGCCCCTGGCGACGATCGCGGCGCCGATCCTCCTGTCGGCGGCGTTCCAGCTGGAGTACCTGTCGCTTCCGGGCGAGCGGATTCCGTCCGCGCTCACGGACTTCAGCACGTTCGGAGCCTGCTGGATCCTCGGCATGGCCCACCAGGAGGGCATCCTCCAGCGCCTCCCGCGCTACGTGATCCCCTCGGTGGCCCCGGCCGTCGCCCTGCTGGGTCTGTGGTACGCCACGAACCAGAACTTCTCCGAGGGCCACGACCTCGACAGCATCCCGCTGGCCCAGGCCCTCTGGTCCTGCGGAACCGTGCTGCTCCTGCTGCACTTCAGCCCGTCCTGGTCGGAATGGCCACGCAGGCTGCGCCGCTGGGACAAGCCGATCACCCTGCTCAACTCGCGTGCGGTGACGATCTACCTCTGGCACAACACGTGCATCCTCATCGCGGCGACGCAGTGGGACCGTTTGTGGGACATCGACGTGATGTGGCGGAACTTCTCCTGGCTGCTGGAGAGCCCCTGGCCCGTCCTCGTCCTCACCTGGCTCCTGATCGGTGCCTGCGTCCTCTGCTTCGGCTGGGCGGAGGACCTGGCGGCCAAGCGCAAGCCGCAGCTGTGGCCGACGGGATCGAAGAAGGCGTCCCGTGCCGGTTCGCACTCCGGCTCCGGGCACGGCGCCGGGCTCGACGCGGGCGCCGGGGCAGGAGACCGCCCCCGTTCCCGGTCCAGGTCCCGGGCGAAGGCGAAGTAGGAAGGGCGGAACGCCGTCGGCGGCAGAACGGCAGCGGCCGACGGCAGCAGGGGAGAGCTTGGCGGCGGTACGGCGGAGCCTGACGGCAGCCCGCGAACGCGGCCGAACGGTCGGATGCGGAGCCGTGTGTTTCGTTTGCGCGGGCCAAGTCGGGTACTTGGCCCGCCACTTGTGACGGCTCTCTCGGTGGCGTGTTGTACCGGTATGAGGTCTTGGGTGCCCATTTGTTGATCACGTCGGCGTAATTCGCTCTGGTGTGGTCCCTGCACCCTCGGTAGCGTGGCTGCGCTCATGTCCCCCTCGCCCCACCGGGAGCCGTCCGTGAACCGCCGCCCCACTCTGCTCGCAGCGATCGCGCTGACGGCCGCCGCGGCCCTGTCGCTGTCCGCCTGCGGCAGCGACGACAGTTCCAAGGACAAGGCCAACGACAAGATCGCGGGCGCCGACACCGGCAAGGAGAAGTCGGCTTCGCCGAGCGCGCCTGCTTCGGCGGCGGCTGGCCGGCCGAAGATCGAGTTGCCGTCGGACGTGACGCACTCGTTCAGCCCTGAAGAGTCCGAGGACGCCGTCAAGAACGCGGTCCTGAAGGACAACGCGGAATTCATCCGTGCGCTCGACGCCGCCATCGTTGCTCAGAACCCGCGTCTGCCCGCCTTGGAGTTCTACACGGAGGGCGAGGGTGCGGTGGCCGCGGAGGAGTGGGTCAAAGCGTTCACGGATGCGGGCTGGACGATCACCGGAGCTGTGCGCTACTTCGATCGCCAGGTCACGGTGAACTCCAAGAACGCCGCCTCCCTCAGCTACTGCGCGGACGAGAGCAAGGGCTTCAGCAAGGTCATCAAGACGGGCGAACGCAAAGGGACAAAGGTGACCAAGGACAGCTACGTCGCCTATGGCGTTCAGGTGGAGAAGAACAGTAAAGGGGTGTGGGAGCTCGTGAAGATCGTCTCCACCGAAGGGGCTGACAGGTGCCAGCCATGAGCCGGATCCCTCGCCTCGCCGTAGCCGTGATCGTGACGAGCTCGATTTGCATCGTGGTGGCCCCCGCCGCCAGCGCGAAGCGAACCCCTCCGGGGGCTGGGCCGATTGGCAGTGGAGCCGGCAACGGCCCATCGGGTGGCGTCGACGGCGACAAGCTCACCTCCGGCGTCGGCCGCATCGTCTACGACCGCTCCAAGAACGGCAGCGGAGATTCGGTCGGAGCCGTGAGGCCCGCCACCGCCTGGACCCCGCCTGCCTGCTGGTACGCCCCGAAGTACACCCCGGAACAGCTGGAGAAGTACCTGGAGCCGATCTGGGCGGCGGAGTCGACGGGCTACGAGTGGGATGCGGAACAGCGCGAGACGTACGTCAAGGGTGATCCGTACAAGGACTTCAACAAGGACAAGACCGGCAAGGGCTATTTCTGGGACTCGTACGTCAACGACTCGTACCCGCCCGGCTGGGACGGGTGCAAGGAGCCCCCGTTCTGGGTGAACACGGGCGATGCCCCGCCCCCCGAGATCGAGAACGCCATCACCCCGGAGATGCTTGCCCAGCTCGCGTACGCGGAGATCCGGGTGCCCGGCACCGAGGTGACTCTGGCGCCCGAAGGCACGACCAAGGTGAACCTGCCGACTTGGGCCTGGCTGGACGGAGCCGAGTTCAAGCCCGTCTCGGTCACGGCGTCCATCCCCGCGATCGGCATAGAGGCGACCACCACCGCCGAGCCGGTCTCGCTCAAGATCGAGCCGGGCACGGACAACGCGGAGACCTACCCCGCTTCCGGCGAGTGCGAGATCAACAACGGTCGCATCGGTGAGCCGTACGCGAAGGGCAAGGCCGGTGAGACCCCGCCGTGCGGTGTGAGGTACCTGCGTTCGTCGGGCGACAACTCGTACAAGCTCCAGGCGACAGTCACCTGGAAGATCCACTGGACCGGCACCGGCGTCGACGCGGACCAGCCGTTGCCTGACGGTGAGTTCGGGGCCGACCAGGACGTGATCGTGCAGGAGATCCAAGCCGTCAACCGCTGAGTGCGGCGGTGGAGTCAGCCGGCGGCCGACCGCCCCTCCCGCAGGGGCGGTTGGCCGAGTGCCCTGAAGAACGGATAGCGTGATTCCGCTTCAAGGAACGGTCGGCTGACGGGGAGAGGTAACGGGGCGTGGCGGAGCGGTTAGCGGTCGACGGCGACGAGCTCGGGCGCTTCATGAAGATGCTGAACAAATCGACGGACTCGCTCAAGGGCGTCCGCAAAGCGCTGTCCGAAGCGACCATCACGGGCCTGGGCACCGATGATCTGGACGCCGCGTGCGAGGACTTCCAGGACGACTGGAAGTTCGGCTCGGAGGAGATCGGCAAGCAGACCGAGGACCTTGCCGGGATCATCGAGAAGAGCCGGGACAGTTACCGCGAGGTCGACAAGGCCCTTGAAGAGGCGCTGAAAAAGGCCGGCAACGCCGAAGGCGGCGGCCAGAAGTGACAGTGACACCGGGCCTTGAACCGTCGCCCTTGGCCGAATCCCAGGGCGCCAAGGAAGCACAGCTACCGCAAGGGCGGAAATCCTCGCCGAGGATGCCCAACCCCGACTATCCACACCTGGGCTTCAATCCTGTGCCGGGCAGCACCGACACGGTGAGTGACCTGCACAAGAAGCTCGCCGACTGCGCGAAGGTCCTCGCTGACACGCGTGACCTGGTCACCAAGCTGATGGACGGCAGCTACTGGAAGGGCGACGCGGCCGTCGCCTTCCGGGAGCAGCTCGATGGCGGCCCGCTGCCGCTGAACCTGAAGAACGCGGCGCGCTCCATCGGCAAGGCCGCCAAGCAACTGAGCCTCTGGGAGGGCGAGCTCGACGACTTCCAGCGCCGCGCGAAGCGTCTGGACGAGGAGGCGAAGGACGCGCGCGCCGTGGTCGACACCGCCAAGGGCAAGGCGACCACCGCGGGCGACGACCCGGCCCTGAACAAGAAGAAGGGCACCGCGCACGAGGACGCGGAGAAGGCTCTGACCCAGGCGAACACGGCCGTCGACGAGGCGGAAGCAGACCTCGAGAAGATTTTGGGCCGGGCTCGAAAACTCGCCGAGGAGCATGAGAACCAGGCTCAATACCGCGCGGGCAAGATCCGCGATGCGACGAAGAAGCTGGCGCCGCATGAGCCGGGGTTGTTCGACAGCGCTGTTGACTGGATCGCCGAGAACCTGCCGGACATCCTCAGCTGGACGGCGGCCGTGCTCGGCATCGTTGCGCTGTTCGTACTCTCGGGTGGGACTGCGGCTGCGGTGTTGCTCCTGGTGGCGGCGACGTTGAGTGCGGGAGCGTTTGCGGCACGGTTGTCTGATCCGGAAGTACGTGCCTCCTTGTGGGACGGCGTGAGCAAGGGCGAGTTCGACGCGGATTTCTGGAGCAACGGGATCGGCTTGGCAGCCGATGGGCTGGGGATGCTGCCGGGAGTGGGAGCGGCACTGAAGGGGGCGCCAGCCGCTTTCCGAGGAGTCGGAGCGGCGGGCGAGGTGCTCACCGCGGGGCAGAGAATAGTCGCCGCGGGGAGTAAAACCATGGAGACTGCCAAGGCGCTCACTGACTTGAGGAATCCATTGACGGAATGGGTGGTGAGCAAAGCGCCTCGGCTGACTACGGCGGTGGGGGCTGCTGAGACGGCCGCGCCTTGGGCTGGTCTTGCCACGGCGACCTACGGTCTGTCGGCGAGCATGGTCGACACGCTACAGAGTGATACGGCGGCGAACGTCGGTACCACAGTGGATGGCATGTTCCTGGGGCCGATCGATGCTGCTGAAACCGTTGATCTGGTTCGTCGAGTTTTCCAATGAGCGCCGCGCTGACAGCGTTAACAATTCTAGACCGGAGAAGGCGACTTCGCATGCACCTTACTAACCAGCCCAGGGCCTGGGATCATCAGCCATCTCGCAATGCCTGGATGAGACACATGGCGATGAACGTCGTTGGCCTCATCGGCTGGTCAGGGAGTTGGGTCGCGCTGCTTGGCATCTCGACCTACACGCCGAACTGGGCCGTGTGGATTTTCATGCCCTATTTCATTTACGGGTTCTACCGGTTCTTCAATCAACTCACCTACTTTCCCTGGGCCCTCCGCATGCGGAGCATCCTGCGTGAATATCCCTGGCAAACTCTCGAAGGCGTACCCAGCGGCCTCGGTAAGTATCCTGGATCCCGAGATGATGGGATCTGGTTCGAGTTCCGTGATCCGGCGGACCCGGATGAGAAGATTCCGTTGGTGTTCATCAAGAATCAGCGGTCGTACTGGTGGCTGAAGCGAATGGACGGTCCCCGCACCAAGCCCGAGCGAAGGGCGCAGATCGAGCCCCTCTGGTTCGCCGGAGACCCCCGTTTCCTCGGCGTGATCGCCGCACCGGATCGAGGAGGCAAGGCG
The DNA here is from genome assembly GCF_027107535.1 of Streptomyces aurantiacus. Taxonomy (NCBI): domain Bacteria; kingdom Bacillati; phylum Actinomycetota; class Actinomycetes; order Kitasatosporales; family Streptomycetaceae; genus Streptomyces; species Streptomyces sp. Qhu-G9. Next base: position 998,382 of record NZ_CP114283.1, read on the forward strand.
CCGAAGCGCCTCCACGTCCTCTATCAACGTCCCGTCTTCGACAGCCGTTGTGTGCCCCAGACCTGGGGCGCCGATGCTGCTGACATCGAGCGCGCCCAGCGTGCCGGGGCCCGGTACCTGGACAACGCTCCGCAGCCCCACGCATAGCGACGAGCAGACACGAGTCATGACGACGACACCCCCACCGCGCCTTCTTCTCGATCCCAGCGTCAACGCACCGGGAGAGGGCATCTGGTTCGCCACCCCGCCAGGATTCACGGACCTTCCCCTCGAAGCTCTCCTTGCGCCGCCCGATTCTCGTGAGGCGGAAAGGTCTCGCGAGGCATTGGCACCGTTCCTGGCTTCCGCTCCGGACGAGGTGACCCGCCAGCGATTCATCGCCCAACTGGCCACCGTGCAGCGGATGTTTCACACCCTGCGTTCGGAAGGCACCGTCCACTGTTCCCTGGGCCTGCACCGCGATGACACAGGCGACGGCGACGGAGGCGCGCTGATGTCCCTGTTCACCATCACCTGGGTGGGCACCGCTCGGGCACCGCGTGGAGTCACAGCCGCCCGGGCAGTGGCGTCGGCCGAGGGCCACACCCATATCGAGTACGCCGAACTCCCCTGCGGCCCCGCCACGTTCAGCGAGACGGTGCGTACCGCATCCGGCGAATCGGGTCTCCCGCAGGAGCCACTGCTTCAGCATCACGCTCACCTTCCGCACCCGGACGGTGCGGACCTGGCGCTGCTCACCCTCAGCACAACGGCCGTGGCCCACCGCGAGTACTACCGGGGGATCCTCCGGCGCATCGCGAACCTGGTCAGCTTCGACGATCCGCTCGTGTCCGCATTCGAGCACGAAGAGCGCCGACGGCCGTGACCCCACCACCACTGCCCCGGGCCTCGCAGCCCGCCATCAAGCACCCGCCCACTCACCGTGCGATGCGCCGACGTCTGCTTCGGCAGGCGACACTCATCCTGGTGGTGTGGCCGTCGCTCATCCTGATCCCCCCGCTTTCCGGAGACAAGGACCTCGTACCGCTGTGGGGCATGGTCATGTGCACAGGCGTGCCGGTTCTTCTCCCGCTGAACATCTGGGCCGCCGTCTCAGCCCGCAAGGCCTACAACACGCTCAGCATTCACTCCTGGCGACTCGTGGAGTGCGAAGTCGTGCCGGTCAGTTCACATGGGTGGCCCCTCAGAGGCTTCGAGCAACAGCCGCCGGGCCGGGAGGGCAGAGCGCAGGCCGTCCTGCGGATCAATGGCCTGGTGGTGACGGCCACGCCGTTCAAGCGCTACGTCGACGTCCGGATTGGCCAGGTGTGGTGCGCCGGAGATCCGCGTGTCCGAGGTGTTGCCTCGGAGCCGGGCGGGAGCCGTCCCTTCCGACTCGTCCGATACAGGGGCCGTCTCCCGGCGGAGGAGGTCCGCGGGACGTGAAGGCGTGTCGACGAGGATGACCTGGACGGTGACGCAGTCGGTTGCGGTGGCCTGCGACCCGGCACTCGTGCCAGCAGCGTGGCACCTGTGTGCGGGCAGCCGGACTCTTAGCGAGCCCTCACGTGCACCCGCAGACTCCCAGGGCCAGTCGCCGTGGCCAAGCCGCAGCCGAGGCCCGGCCCCGTCCCGCCGCTGTATAGGCTGCCCGTCCGAACAACGATCCCCGGTCCTCCATAGGGAAACCCAGCCATGAGCAAACGCCACGTCCAGAAGTTGTTCCAGCTCATGGCCGGCGGGGGAGCCATCGAGTTCAGCAGTTCCATGGCCTCTCTGAAGAAGCTCACCCGGCTTGCCTTCGTCGCTCAGCAGTTCGGGTACGAGTACGCGGATGTGCGGCAGGGAGGTCGCGGGCAGGGGAGCGCCTTCACGATGCTCCTCGTTCCCGATCCGAGTCCCTTCGCCCAGCAGCGGGCCGCGCAGAACTGGGCTCAGTTCCCCCAGGCCGCGAGCGGTGGGCCCCTGCCTCCGTTCGTGCCCGATGCCCTGGCACTGCTCAAGACGCGGATGAACTTCGACCTGACGGGCAAGAACGGCGAGAAGCGGATCGGGTACGCGGCTGTCGGCGTCACCGTCGCGTGCCTGATTCTTGCCGTTCGGACGGGCGGGGACACCATCGCGTTCGCCGTCTCGGGCATGTTGTGGGTGCTGCTCCTGGGGCTGCTCGGTATAGGTGTCCTCGTCACGCGTCGGCGGCACGCCAAGTTCGCGGTGCGGCTGCAGGCCGCCGGGTTCGTGGCTGTCACGGACGAGACGGGCAGGGTTCGCTATCTCCCGCCGGGCGGGCATGTGCCCGGGCACGGCAATCCCTTCGGGCCCGAGCAGAGTCGTTCCTTCTCCGGCCAGGGACATGCCTCCGGTGGCGCGCCGGGCCCCTACCCTCCGCCGGGCACCCCGGGCACCCTCGGCGCTCCAGGTGCATACGGCCCTCCGGCGGCACCCAGCCCTGCGGCGGCTTACGGCTCTCCCGCTGCCTACGGCCCCCCGGCGGCCCACGGCACCCCAGGTCCGTACCGCGGCACGGGCTCGTACAGCGGCACGGGCTCGTACAGCGCCCCAGGTCCATACAGCGCCCCAGGCCCCTACAGCAGTCCGCCCGCCCCCGGGCCCTACGGCGGCTTCCCGGCGGCCGCCGCACCCCACGACGGCACTCCGCATGCTCCCGGCCCGTACGCGCCCCCAACCCCGAATCCGGACTCAGCCCTGAATCCAGGCTCAGCCTCGAATCCAGGCTCAGCCCCGGGCCCCGCCCCGGCCCCGGGCCCGTACGGCGGGCAGCCGCCGGCTTACCCTTCCCAGAGCTGAACCGGCGGACGTGCCGCCGACAGGAAGCGCGGGAACGCCGTGCGGTGTGCCTCGTGGGGCTCGGCGGGGAGAACCCTCACCACGCCTCCCGGCCCGGGGTGAGAGCAACGTTCCCCCGCGGTCACCCACAGGCACAGGCCGGAAACGCGCCATCCCTACCTTCGGGCATACCACCCGTAGAAATCGTGGAGGCGTGAAGATGACAGCCCCGAGCAGCAGCATCACACCGCGCAAGGGGGGCCGCTGGATCGAGCAGTGGGACCCGGAGGACGAGACGTTCTGGAAGGAGACGGGGGAGAAGGTCGCCCGGCGCAACCTCTTCTTCTCGGTCCTTTCCGAGCACATCGGGTTCTCGATCTGGACCCTCTGGTCGGTCATGGTGCTCTTCATGGGGCCCGAGTACGGGCTCACCCCCGCCGACAAGTTCTTCCTCATCTCGATGGCCACGCTGGTCGGCGCCATCGTGCGGGTGCCGTACACCTTCGCGGTCGCCCGCTTCGGTGGCCGGAACTGGACCATCATCTCGGCGAGCATGCTGCTCATCCCGACGATCGCGGCCTTTGCCGTCATGGAGCCCGGAACGTCCTTCGGGACCTTCCTCGTGTGCGCCATGCTCGCCGGTGTGGGAGGAGGGAACTTCGCCTCCTCCATGACGAACATCAACTCCTTCTTCCCGCTGCGCAAGAAGGGCTGGGCCCTCGGGCTCAACGCCGGTGGCGGCAACATCGGGGTGCCCGTCGTACAGCTCGTCGGGCTCGCCGTCATCGGGGCCGGCGGCGGTCCGCGCCTGCTGCTCGGGATCTACATCCCGCTCATCGTCGTCGCCGCCGTCCTCGGCGCCTTCTACATGGACAACATCACGTCCGTGAAGAACGACACCGGCGCCGCCAAGGAGGCCGTGAAGGACCCGCACACCTGGATCATGTCCTTCCTCTACATCGGGACGTTCGGGTCGTTCATCGGGTACAGCTTCGCCTTCGGCCTCGTCCTGCAGACGCAGTTCGGCCGTACGCCCCTGGAGTCGGCCTACGTCACCTTCATCGGGCCGCTCCTCGGCTCGCTGATCCGGCCCGTGGGTGGCTCGCTCGCCGACAAGTACGGCGGGGCGCGCATCACCCTGTGGAACTTCGTCGCCATGGGCGCCGCGACCGCCGTCATCGTGGTCGCCTCCATGCAGAAGTCGCTGCCGCTGTTCACCACCGCCTTCATCGTGCTGTTCGTACTGACCGGGCTCGGCAACGGCGCCACGTTCAAGATGATCCCCGGCATCTTCCATGCCAAGGCCGTCGCCATGGGGCTCACCGGGGAAGCGGCCGCGTCGTACGGGCGGCGGCTGTCCGGCGCCTCGATGGGGCTCATCGGGGCCGTGGGCGCGGTCGGCGGTCTCGGTATCAACCTGGCCTTCCGGCAGTCGTTCCTGAGCGTCGGTTCCGGCACCGGGGCCTTCGTCGCCTTCCTCGCCTTCTACGCGGTCTGCTTCGCGGTCACCTGGGCCGTATACCTTCGCCGCCCGGCGGCCGCCGGATCGCCCGCCACGACCGCCTCGGAGGCGAAGACGCAGCTCAGCTACGCCGAGGTGTGACGTAACACGAGCGACATCAAGCGGAACCGAGCCTGTCATGCACCATTGACAGGCTCGGTCGTCCGCCATGAGGCGGGCAAGCGGGGCGTGCAGAGGACGCCCCGGAGTCCCGGACACGGGTACTCCAGCGGTACGCCCCAACCCAGCGGGTGACACGCACGAACACCACTCGAGCGGGACGAGAGCCATGTACGAGGAACCGCAGCGACAAGAGCAGCGACCGGACCGACCGGACCAACAAGATCACGGCCCACTCGCGGGGTTCACCGTCGGTGTGACCGCCGCCCGCCGCGCTGACGAACTCGGAGTCCTGCTCCAGCGGCGCGGGGCCGCCGTCCTGCACGCTCCCGCCCTGCGCATCGTGCCCCTCGCCGACGACAGCGAACTCCTCGCGGCGACCAAACAGCTCCTCGACGAGGCACCGGACATCGTGGTCGCGACCACCGCGATCGGGTTCCGTGGCTGGATCGAGGCCGCCGACGGATGGGGCCTCGGCGAGGAACTCCTCGCCGTGCTGCGCGGTGTCGAACTGCTCGCCCGTGGGCCCAAGGTCAAAGGCGCGGTACGGGCCCAAGGGCTGACCGAGGAATGGTCCCCCTCCTCCGAATCCATGGCCGAGGTGCTCGACCGGCTGCTGGACGAGGGGGTCGAGGGCCGCCGGATCGCGATCCAGCTGCACGGCGAGCCGCTGCCCGGCTTCGTGGAGTCGCTGCGGGCCGCGGGCGCGGAGGTCGTCGGTGTCCCCGTGTACCGGTGGATGCCCCCGGAGGACATCGGCCCCATGGACCGCCTGCTCGACGCCACGGTCGCCCGCAGCCTGGACGCGCTGACCTTCACCAGCGCCCCGGCCGCGGCCTCACTGCTGGGCCGCGCCGAGGACCGCGGACTGCTGCCCGAACTGCTCGCCGCCCTCAGCCACGACGTGCTGCCCGCCTGCGTCGGCCCGGTCACCGCCCTGCCTCTGCAGGCCCGGGGCATCGACACGGTCCAGCCCGAGCGCTTCCGGCTCGGCCCGCTCGTGCAGGTGCTGTGCAAGGAACTGCCGTCCAGGGCACGGACGTTGCCGATCGCCGGCCACCGGGTGGAGATCCGCGGGCACGCCGTGCTGGTGGACGACGCGCTGCGGCCCGTACCGCCCGCGGGGATGTCGCTGCTGCGCGCGCTGTCCCGGCGGCCCGGCTGGGTGGTGGCCCGGGCCGAGCTGCTGCGGGCCCTGCCCGGCGCCGGCAAGGACGAGCACGCCGTGGAGACCGCGATGGCCCGGCTGCGTACGGCACTGGGGACGCCCAAGCTCATCCAGACCGTCGTCAAGCGCGGCTACCGGCTGGCGCTCGACCCGGCCGCCGACTCCAAGTACGCCGACGTCTGACCGCCACTCCCGCCGCGGCGCCCGTACAGCACCAGGGCGGGCGCCAGCAGGGCGAACGCAAGGGTGTGCAGCACGGTCCGTACGACGTTCCAGGCCACCCACGGGTCCTCGAACCGCTCGCGCACGGCCGCCGGATCGGTCATCGTGGCCGGGTTCCCTGCGCCCACGATGTCCTCGTTCAGCGGGATGTTGAAGACGACGGTCACCAGGAACGCGAGCACATAGGTGACGAGTGCCGCGAACACCCACCCGCGCAGGCGCGGCGAGCCGCGCAACTGCCAGGCGGAGACGGCCGCCAGCAGCAGCGCGCCGCTGAAGGTCAGCAGGAACAGCGGGTTCTGGATGACGTCGTCGATGTTCTGCATGACCTCGACGTAGACCCGGTCGTCGCTGCGGGCCAGCGCCGGCATCACGCTGCACGCGTACGCGAAGAAGAGCCCGGCGATCAGGCCCGTGGCGACCGTGGCCGCGACCAGCACACCCCCGGCGGTCGTACGCCGCCCCTTGCCGCTCTGTGCGAAAGCTGTCATGTCATCGAGTCAAGCGCCGGGCCGTCCCGCCCGACATGGCCCGGACGCGCGCGGGCATAAGCGGACGTCCAGCCCGCTCCGGGGACGAACGGCCCACCGTCCCGGTGAAGCGTCGGGGGCCGCACCCGGTGAGGCGTCCGGTGCGCCGCTCCGGCGGGACCTCCGGCGCACGGCAGGGGGCTGAACGGCGCGGGCGGGGGCGGGGACGGCGTGGGGCTTCCCGCCGCGCGCGGGGGAAGGCACTGTAGGGAGTACGGGCCCCCTTCGGCCCTCTCGCGGACCCCCACTTCACGATCCCTCACCGGCCCCTCAGGGCGGCAACCCCAAGGCGGTGACAGGCACATGGCATTGGGCACGGCCACGGCCTCGTACGAGCTGCGGTTCGACTCCGGTCGGACCTGTCTCGATCTCCTGGCGACCACGCACCCCGAGGAGCGGCTCGATTCGGCCGGGCCGTTGCGGGCCTGGATCGCCGGATCCGGACTCGTCCCGGCGGGCACACCCCTCACCTCGGCCGATTCCTCGTGGCTCGTGAGCTTCCGTGAACTGCGGGGGCATATCGGACAGTTGGTGCGCGAAGAGCCCTCCCGGGACTCCCGGTCCTTCGGGGTAGCGTTGACCCGTGTCAACGAACTCTCCCTCGCCGCACCGCCCGTGCCGCTGGCGGTGTGGGGCACCGGCGGCTCGCTCGTCCGAGCCCTGGCAGCGCCTCCCACCTGCGGCGCACTCCTCGCGGCGGTCGCCCGTGACACAGTGGAGCTCCTCACGGACCCGGCCGCTCGCGCGAGCATCCGGCAGTGTGAGGGAGACAACTGCCCTCTGGTGTACCTGGATACGTCCAGAGGGCGTCGTCGCAGGTGGTGCTCCAGTGAGGTGTGCGGAAACCGCGAACGGGTGGCCAGGCACCGGCGCAGAGCAGCCCTCGCGCGGGCTTAGAGTCTCTTCGTGAAGGAGACGCCCCCAAGTTCCCCACACTCTCCTCACAAAGATATTCCGTCACTTTGAACACAGCCGCGCCTGCACCCGTATCCCGGGATGAGCGACCGACTGGGGGATCCCCCGGACACCGGAGGTAGGCGTGCGCAAGGATTCCGCCGTGGCCGATGAACGATCGCCGAGGGCCCGACATCGCATGTCCCAGCCCTCGGAGCCTGACGAGGAGCTGATGCGTGCCCTGTACCGGGAACACGCCGGCCCTTTGCTCGCCTATGTGCTGCGGCTGGTTGCCGGGGACCGGCAGCGGGCGGAGGACGTCGTACAGGAGACGCTCATCCGTGCCTGGAAGAACGCCGGTCAACTCAACAGAGCGACCGGTTCGGTGCGCCCCTGGCTTGTGACGGTCGCTCGGCGCATCGTCATCGACGGGCACCGCAGCCGGCAGGCCCGGCCGCAGGAGGTGGACCCGTCGCCGCTGGAGGTCATTCCCGCGGAGGACGAGATCGACAAGGCGTTGTGGCTGATGACACTCTCTGACGCGCTCGAAGACCTGACCCCCGCCCACCGGGAGGTACTGGTCGAGACGTACTTCAAGGGGCGTACCGTGAATGAGGCCGCCGAGACCCTGGGAATACCCAGCGGCACGGTGCGATCACGGGTGTTCTATGCCCTGCGTTCGATGAAGCTCGCACTGGAGGAGCGGGGGGTGACAGCATGAGCACATACGGGGGATACGGAACGGGTAGTCCTGGATCCATGCAAAGTTCGCAGGGGCAGGGCGATCTGCACGAAACAGTGGGTGCCTACGCGCTGGGCATCCTCGACGACGCCGAAGCGACCCAGTTCGAGGCGCACCTCGCGACGTGCGAATGGTGCGCGCAGCAGCTCGACGAACTCGCGGGCATGGAGCCGATGCTCGCCGCCCTCGCGGATCTTCCGGGCACCCGGGGCACACCGGCCATCGGTGAGTCACTGGGCGTCCGCCCGAGCACAGGGCTCTCGGACCGGCTGGTCGGCGAAGTCGTCGAGCGCCGCGTCCGCGCCAAGAGGAGCCGGCGTGCCTTCTTCGGGCTCGCGGCCTCGCTGATCATCGGCGCTCCGATCGCCGCGATCGCGGTCACCGGCGGGGACTCCGACTCGAAGCAGCCGCAGACGCTCTCCTCCAGCCCGGCCAAGGACGCGTTCACGCACATGACCGACAAGGTCGAGTCCACGGACCCGAGCACCAAGGTCAGCGCCACGGTCGGCGTGGAGAGCAAGGCCTGGGGCACCCACGCGGTCCTGGAGCTCAAGAACGTCAAGGGCCCCGAGAAGTGCTCCCTCATCGCCGTCGGCAAGAACGGCGAGCGGGAGACGGCGACCACCTGGGCGGTCCCGAAGTGGGGCTACGGCATCAAGAACGCCACCACCGAGCAGGCGAAGAACCCGCTCTACGTACACGGTGGCGTGGCGATGAACCCGGCGGACATCGACCACTGGGAGATCGCGACCTTCGGCGGCAAGAAGCTGGTCGAGGTCGACGTGTAAGCGGTTCAAGAGCGGAAACGTAGCCTCACGGGCTCCCCTTCGCGTACGGTTGACGGCTGCCATGCACGTCAGAAGGGGGCCCGGTGGCCGCTCAGGTTCAGCAGGAAATGGCGCTCGATCCGGTAGGCGATTCCGTGCGCGACCGGGAGATCGGCGTCGAACAGGAACACCTGGACCGGGTGTACCAGCGCCTTGAGGAAAAGATCCACGAGGCGGAGTTCCTGATGAACGACGCCGCCCAGCGCGGCCAGGTCGGTACACCCGGAGCACTCGCGGAGCGTGACGCGCAGGTGTTCCGGGCGGGGATCCACCTCAACCGCCTGAACAACGAGTTCGAGGACTTCCTCTTCGGACGGATCGACCTCCTCCTCGGCAAGGACGGCAAGAAGGGGCCCGACGGCGCGTACACCGCGGTCGAGCCCGCCGAGGGCGCCGTACACGCCGACAACACCGCCGAGATCGCCGAGACACTCCACATCGGCCGTATCGGCGTCCTCGACGCGGACTACGCGCCGCTGGTCATCGACTGGCGGGCCCCGGCGGCCGCGCCGTTCTACCGCTCCACGCCGGTCGACCCGGGCCGGGTCGTACGCCGACGGGTCATCCGGTCCAAGGGCCGCAAGGTCCTCGGTGTCGAGGACGACCTCATGCGCCCGGAACTGAAGGCCACGCTCGCCGGGAACGAACTCGCGGTGATCGGCGACGGCGCACTGATGGCCGCGCTCGGCCAGGCCCGCAGCCACACCATGCGGGACATCGTCGCGTCCATCCAGGCCGAGCAGGACCAGGTCATCCGGGCGCCCGCCGCGTCCGTGACGTACGTGGAGGGCGGCCCCGGCACGGGCAAGACGGCGGTCGCCCTGCACCGGGCCGCCTACCTGCTCTACCAGGACCGCAGGCGGTACGCGGGCGGCATCCTGATCGTCTCGCCCACGCCGCTGCTGGTGGCGTACACCGAGGGCGTCCTGCCGTCCCTCGGCGAGGAGGGCCAGGTCGCCATCCGCGCGGTCGGCTCCCTGGTCGACGGCGCCGAGGCCACGCTGTACGACGCACCGGCGGTGGCCCGCGCCAAGGGGTCCCACCGGATGCTGAGCGTGCTGCGGAAGGCGGCACGGGGGGCATTGGAGACGCCGGGCGCACCCGGCCGGTCCGCCGGTGCCGCGCAGGCCGGGCAGCTCGCGTTCGGAGACGAGGCCGAGGACGGCGACGAGCCCGGCACACAGGCCCCCGCGGTCACGACCACCCGCCTGCGCGTCGTCGCCTTCGGGCGCCGGCTGGAGCTGGAGGCGCCCGAGCTGGACCGCATCCGGCAGAGCGCGCTCTCCGGAACCGCGCCGGTGAACCTGCTGCGCCCGCGCGCCCGCAAGCTGCTCCTCGACGCCCTGTGGTCGCGCTCCGGCGCCGGCACCCGGCACACCGACCCCGAGCTGGCCGCCGAACTGCGCTCGTCGTTCGACGAGGACGTCAGCTCCGAGGACGCCTTCATCGCGTTCCTCGACGCCTGGTGGCCCGAGCTGACGCCGCGCGCCGTGCTGGCGGCCATGGCCGACGAGAGACGCCTCGGGCGCTGGGCGCGGCGGATCCTCAACCCCGGCGAGGTGCGGCGGGTGGCCCGCTCCCTCAAGCGGGAAGGGCTCTCCGTGCACGACGTGGCCATGCTCGACGAACTGGAGGCGATCGTCGGCACCCCGGCCCGCCCCCGCAGGAAGCGCGACCTCGACCCGCTCGACCATCTGACGGGCCTCGAGGAGCTCATGCCCCAGCGTGAGGAGACACAGCGCGAGCGGGCCGAGCGGCTGGCCCAGGAGCGCACGGAGTACGCGCACGTGATCGTCGACGAGGCGCAGGACCTCACGCCCATGCAGTGGCGCATGGTCGGCCGCCGGGGCCGGCACGCGACCTGGACGGTGGTCGGCGACCCCGCCCAGTCGTCGTGGTCGGACCCGGACGAGGCCGCCGCGGCCCGTGACGAGGCTCTCGGCTCCCGCCCGCGCCGCCGCTTCACGCTCACCGTCAACTACCGCAACCCCGCCGAGATCGCCGAACTCGCCGCGAAGGTCCTGGCCCTCGCGATGCCCGGCTCCGCGTCCCCGTCCGCGGTCCGCTCCACGGGCGTACGGCCGCGCTTTGTGGCAACGGACCATGGACAAGGCGCCGTGGTGCGGGAGTCCCTGGCCAAGACCGTGCGGGAGGAGGCCGCCCATCTGCTCGACCAGGTCGACGGCACGGTCGGTGTCGTCGTCGCGATGAACCGCCGCGCCGAGGCCGCCCGGTGGCTCGCCGGACTCGGGGACCGCGTGGTGGCGCTCGGCAGCCTGGAGGCGAAGGGCCTGGAGTACGACGCCACGGTGGTCGTCTCCCCGGCGGAGATCGCCGACGAGTCGCCGGCCGGGCTGCGTGTGCTGTACGTGGCGCTGACCCGGGCGACGCAGCAGCTCACCGTCGTCTCGGCGGACCGCGACGAGCCGGACGCCAACGGCGTACCGGACCTCCTGCGGGACTGAGCGGGTGAACGGGGCCGGGACGGGCCGGAGCGGCCCGGGCGGCGCCGGACCCGTGAACCGGCGGGCCCGGCGGCGTGAACCGGCGGGCCCGTCCTCGTGAAGGTTCTCTGTGAACCCACGGTGCGGGAATTGCCTTACGGGGATCGTTTGTTACCGTTGATGTGACACCGGCCCGATCCAAGCCCCCGGGCCCAACCTTCGTCGCTACGAGCGACCACTTGCCGCGAGGCGAGCATGGCGGGTCGGTGTCATTGAACGTGTAGGGCACGCGAGAGGTCCACGTCACCCGGTGACGTGGACCTCTTTCGTCATGAACAAAAGGTTCGCAATCCGGGGTGGCTACCACGTACTCCGCGGTAGGTGCGACGATCGGACGGCAAACCCGCGAACCAGTAGTGCTCGCAGTACCCGGTGAAAGCAGAGGAAGTCGGCCATGGCAACGGCGCCCAGCGTCTCCTACTCGATTACGGTCCGGTTGGAGGTGCCCGCGAGCGGTACCGCGGTCTCCCAGATCACCACGGCCGTGGAATCACACGGAGGCTCGGTCACCGGCCTCGACGTGACGGCCTCCGGCCACGAGAAGCTCCGGATCGACGTCACCATCGCGGCGTCGTCCACGGCGCACGCCGAGGAGATCGTCGAGCAGCTGCGCGGCATCGAGGACGTCACGCTCGGCAAGGTCTCCGACCGTACGTTCCTGATGCACCTCGGCGGCAAGATCGAGATGGCGTCCAAGCACCCCATCCGCAACCGTGACGACCTCTCGATGATCTACACGCCGGGCGTGGCCCGCGTGTGCATGGCGATCGCCGAGAACCCCGAGGACGCCCGCCGCCTCACCATCAAGCGCAACACCGTCGCGGTCGTGACGGACGGCTCCGCGGTCCTGGGCCTCGGCAACATCGGCCCGATGGCCGCCATGCCGGTCATGGAGGGCAAGGCGGCCCTCTTCAAGCGCTTCGCCGACATCGACGCCTGGCCGCTGTGCCTGGACACCCAGGACACCGACGAGATCGTCGCGATCGTCAAGGCGATCGCCCCGGGCTTCGCCGGCATCAACCTCGAGGACATCTCGGCCCCGCGCTGCTTCGAGATCGAGGCCCGCCTCCGTGAGGCCCTCGACATCCCGGTCTTCCACGACGACCAGCACGGCACCGCGATCGTCGTGCTCGCCGCGCTCACGAACGCCCTGCGCGTGACCGGCAAGGCCATCGGCGACATCCGCGTCGTCATGTCCGGCGCGGGCGCGGCCGGTACGGCCATCCTGAAGCTGCTGCTCGCCGCGGGCGTCAAGCACGCCGTCGTGGCCGACATCCACGGTGTCGTGCACGCGGGCCGGGAGGACCTGGTGAAGGCCGCCGCGGACTCGCCGCTGCGGTGGATCGCCGACAACACCAACCCCGAGGGCGTCACGGGGACGCTGAAGCAGGCCGTGGCCGGCTCGGACGTCTTCATCGGCGTCTCGGCCCCGAACGTGCTGGACGGCGACGACCTGGCCACCATGGCCGACGGCGCGATCGTGTTCGCACTCGCGAACCCCGACCCCGAGGTCGACCCGGCCATCGCCCGGCTGACGGCGGCGGTCGTGGCCACCGGCCGCTCGGACTTCCCGAACCAGATCAACAACGTGCTGGTCTTCCCCGGTGTCTTCCGCGGCCTGCTGGACGCCCAGTCCCGCACGGTCAACACCGAGATGATGCTTGCGGCCGCAACGGCACTGGCGGACGTGGTGACGGAGGACGAGCTCAACCCGAACTACATCATCCCCAGCGTCTTCAACGACAAGGTCGCCGGCGCGGTCGCCGGAGCGGTCCGCAACGCGGCGAAGGCCGCGGGCGTGACGGTCTGAACCCTCGGACGGGCCCCTCAGGGGGCGCCGTGCCGGCCCTCGCTCCCGGCCCGGACGCCCTCGCCCGGGCCGTCGCAGGGGCCGAAGCGGCGGCCCGTGCCTGAAAGGGGCGGGAGCGGGTAGAGGCGGTGAGGGCGGAGAAAACGCCCGGGCCGGTGGCGGCTGTGACGGTTGCCACCCGGCCCTCGTACCGGCGCGTCGCCGGACACCGGGCCTCGCGCCGCCTCTAGGGTGGCGGCCATGGCTCAGTCCCTGCGGGCCCACCAGGCCTCCAGGCCCTGCGGTCCGCCGCCGGGAGCGGACGGAGCGTCACCAATTCGAGGCCGTGGCGCTTTTCGTGTGACTCCCAGGGGTACCGGATTGGCTTTCCCGCCGCAGGTGGGGGCAGGATGCGTCTTCGGGCGCGAGGGTCCGGTCACGGACCCGGGTCCGGGGACCGCCGAGGACCCTGGCAGCATCGGCTTCGACGTGCCCGATATGCGGCTCCGCCGCGTGGCACGCCTCAACGGCAAGAAGAACACGGGAGTAACAACATGAACCGCAGTGAGCTGGTGGCCGCGCTGGCCGACCGTGCCGAGGTGACCCGCAAGGACGCCGACGCCGTTCTGGCCGCCTTCGCCGAGACCGTCGGCGAGATCGTCGCCAAGGGCGACGAGAAGGTCACCATCCCCGGCTTCCTGACCTTCGAGCGCACCCACCGTGCCGCTCGCACCGCCCGCAACCCGCAGACCGGTGAGCCGATCCAGATCCCGGCCGGCTACAGCGTCAAGGTCTCCGCGGGCAGCAAGCTCAAGGAAGCCGCCAAGGGCAAGTAGTCAGGCCTTCCCGTACGTCCCGGGACGACGTACGAGGTCACACGACGCCGATGGGGCGGTCACCCGGTTACGGGTGACCGCCCCATCGCGTGCGTGAGGGGGCTCCGGACATCCGGAGCCCCCTCACGTGAATCCGCTAGCCGAGGGCCTTCCCCGGCAGTTCCACCTTCGCGCCCAGCTCGACGAGCTTCTCCATGAAGTTCTCGTAGCCGCGGTTGATCAGGTCGATGCCGTGGACCCGGGAGGTGCCCTGGGCCGCCAGCGCCGCGATGAGGTACGAGAAACCGCCGCGCAGGTCGGGGATGACCAGGTCGGCGCCCTGGAGCTTCGTGGGGCCCGACACGACCGCCGAATGGAGGAAGTTGCGCTGCCCGAAACGGCAGTGGGAGCCGCCGAGGCACTCGCGGTAGAGCTGGATGTGTGCGCCCATCTGGTTGAGCGCGGAGGTGAAGCCGAGGCGGGACTCGTACACCGTCTCGTGGACGATGGAGAGGCCGGTGGCCTGCGTCAGGGCGACCACCAGGGGCTGCTGCCAGTCGGTCTGGAAGCCGGGGTGCACGTCCGTCTCCAGCGCGATCGACTTGAGCTGGCCGCCGGGGTGCCAGAAGCGGATGCCCTCGTCGTCGATCTCGAAGGCGCCGCCCACCTTCCGGTAGGTGTTCAGGAACGTCATCATCGAGCGCTGCTGGGCGCCGCGGACGTAGATGTTGCCTTCGGTCGCCAGCGCCGCGGAAGCCCACGAGGCGGCCTCCAGGCGGTCCGGCAGGGCCGCATGGGTGTAGCCGCCGAGCTTGTCGACGCCCGTGACGCGGATGGTGCGGTCCGTGTCCATCGCGATGATCGCGCCCATTTTCTGCAGGACGCAGATCAGGTCCTCGATCTCCGGCTCCACCGCGGCGTTCGCGAGCTCCGTGACGCCCTCCGCGAGGACGGCCGTCAGGAGCACCTGCTCGGTCGCGCCGACGGACGGGTACGGCAGCTCGATCTTGGTGCCGCGCAGCCGCTGCGGAGCCTCCAGGTACTGCCCGTCCGCGCGCTTCTCGATCTTCGCGCCGAACTGCCGCAGCACCTCGAAGTGGAAGTCGATGGGCCGGCCGCCGATGTCGCAGCCGCCGAGGCCCGGGATGAACGCGTGACCGAGGCGGTGCAGCAGGGGGCCGCAGAACAGGATCGGGATGCGCGACGAACCCGCGTGCGCGTCGATGTCCGCGACGTTGGCGCTCTCCACGTGCGACGGGTCCATGATGAGCTCGCCCGGCTCCTCACCCGGACGGACCGTCACACCGTGCAGCTGCAGCAGGCCGCGTACGACCCGCACGTCACGGATGTCCGGGACGTTGCGCAGCCGACTCGGAGCACTGCCGAGCAGCGCGGCGACCATGGCCTTCGGTACGAGGTTCTTCGCACCGCGGACACGGATCTCACCCTCGAGCGGGGTTCCGCCGTGGACAAGGAGTACGTCGTCTGAGCCGTTGACGGTCATGTATCTCGCGTTCCGGTTGGTGGGGCAGGGCCGAAGAAGCAAGCGTAATGGCCGCCTACCCCCCTTCAGTAAGCCCAAGGGTGCCCCGAGGACGTCATAGCTTTGCCACAACACGAACCGCTGCGAATCGGACACACGGGGTCACCGGCCGGTCCGTGCGCTCTGCCTGCATCTGTACGCCCTGAGCTGCATACGGCCATTGCCTCCCCTCATGCAGGGAAGATGCGAGATCATGTCTGGCATGACCGAGGTGTCCTCGCTCACAGGGCGGCTGCTCGTGGCCGCACCCGCCCTGTCGGACCCCAACTTCGACCGCGCTGTGGTGCTGCTCCTCGACCACGACGAGCAGGGCTCCCTCGGCGTCGTCCTCAACCGCCCCACCCCGGTGGACGTCGGCGACATCCTCGCGGGCTGGGCGGAACTGGCGGGGGAGCCCGGGGTCGTCTTCCAGGGCGGTCCTGTCTCGCTGGACTCGGCGCTCGGCGTGGCGGTCATCCCGGGGGGCGCCTCCGGGGAGCGCACGCCGCTCGGCTGGCGCCGTGTGCACGGCGCGATAGGGCTTGTCGACCTGGAGGCCCCGCCGGAGCTGCTCGCCTCGGCGCTCGGCTCGCTCAGGATCTTCGCGGGGTACGCGGGCTGGGGGCCCGGGCAGCTGGAGGACGAACTGGTCGAGGGCGCCTGGTACGTGGTCGAGTCCGAGCCCGGGGACGTCTCCTCGCCCGCTCCGGAGCGGCTGTGGCGCGAGGTGCTGCGCCGCCAGCGCAGCGAACTGGCGATGGTGGCCACCTATCCGGACGACCCTTCGCTGAACTGATGCCGCCGGCCTTCAGTACTCTTGCGTTCATGAGCACTCTTGAGCCTGAAACCCAGCCCCAGCGAGGCACTGGGACGGGAACCCTCGTAGAGCCGACGCCGCAGACGTCGCACGGCGACGGGGACCACGAGCGCTTCGCCCACTACGTCCAGAAGGACAAGATCATGGCGAGCGCGCTCGACGGCACACCCGTCGTCGCGCTCTGCGGCAAGGTGTGGGTCCCGGGCCGGGACCCGAAGAAGTACCCCGTGTGTCCCATGTGCAAGGAGATCTACGAGTCCATGGGCGCGGGCGGCGACGACGGCAAGGGCAAGGGCGGCGACAAGTAGCGCCTCCGGTGGCCTTACGGGCGCCGCGTAGACGGAGTACGGCCGCGGGCCCCGGTGCGGGGTGCCGCGGCCGAGTCGTGCCCGGAGCCTCCCGCCTCCGCCGGCCGGCCGGTTCGTGCGGGTGTCCCTCCCCGGCGGGTGAACCCGGCGTGCCGGGGCGCGCTCTCGGCGCATCCGGGGCCTTTGTCCTGCCCGTCCGTTGCACGGAGTGCTTCCGCCGGTCACAGAGTGGTTGAGACCTCTTGTGGGCATGTTCCTGTACTCCATAGCCTCCGACGTGTTGTGCAGCGCAAAACCCCCATTGCACAGGCTGCAACGCGCTCCCCCGGAGGACGCCCCATGAAGCTCTCTCATCTCTCTGCCCGCATGGCCGCACCGATCGCCGCGCTCGTCGTCGCCGGGCTCACGGCGACCGCCTGCGCCCCGGAGTCCTCCGACAACTCCGGTGGCAAGGACGAGAAGAGCGGCACCCTGCGCGTGTGGCTCTTCCAGGAGGTCACCAACGCGCCCAAGGAGAAGGTGGTCGACGGGGTCGTCACCGCCTTCGAGAAGGCCCACAAGGGCACGAAGGTCGACGTCCAGTACATCCCCGTCGAGACCCGCGCCGAGAAGATAAAGGCCGCCTTCAACGACCCCAAGAGCGCCCCCGACCTCATCGAGTACGGGAACACGGACACCGCCGGCTACGTCAAGGACGGCGGACTCGCGGACGTCACCAAGGAGTTCGCGGACTGGAACGAGTCGAAGGACACCGACCCGACGGCCCGGCAGTCCGTCACGGTCGACGGCAGGATCTACGGGGCCCCGTACTTCGTCGGCGTCCGCGCTCTCTACTACCGCACCGACGTCTTCAAGGAACTGGATCTCGAAGTACCGAAGACCCAGAACGAGTTGATCGCCAAGGCCAAGGCGATCCGGCAGGCGAAGCCGGAGCTGTACGGTCTCGCGGTCGGCGGCGCCTACACGTACGGCGCGATGCCGTTCATCTGGGCCAACGGCGGCGAGATCGCCCAGGGCAGGGGCGGATCGTACGCCTCGACGATCGACACCGCGGCGGCCCAGAAGGGAATCAAGGCGTACACCTCTCTCTTCGGTGACGACAACTGTCCGGCGGCCAAGTGCGCGGGCATGGGCGGCAACGACACCGTCACTGCGTTCGCCTCCGGCAAGGCCGGCATGGCCATCGGCGGCGACTTCAGCCACGCGGCGATCGAGGCGGGGAAGGTCAAGGGGAAGTACGCCGTCGTGCCGCTGCCGGGCGTCACGTCGGGTGAGATCGCACCCGCCTTCGCGGGCGGCAACAACCTCGGCGTGCTCGACAGCACCTCGCACCGCACGCTCGCCGTCGACCTGATGGAGCAGCTCGCGTCCAAGAAGACGCAGGGCGCGCTCTTCGACGCGATGGGCTTCCTGCCGACGTTCACGGACGTGCGCCAGGACGTCGCGAAGCGCGAGCCGTTCGTCGGGCCCTTCGTGAAGACCCTGGGCGCGGGCGCCAAGTTCGTCCCGGCCTCACCCGCCTGGTCCCAGATCGACGCGTCCCTGGTCCTGCCGACGATGTTCCAGGAGGTCGTCAGCGGACGCAAGGACGTGGCGGCCGCCTCGAAGGACGCGGCCAAGAAGATGAACGCCGCGTTCAGCTCCGCGGGATGAGCCGGATGACGAACCGTCCGCTTCCGGGGCCCGTACCGCCGCCCGGCGGCGAACAGGCCCCGAAGGAGCCCGGACCGACGACACCGGGCGGGCTCCGGGAAGCAGGACCGGCGCCCGCCTCCGCGCCGGGCTCCTCCGAGGCCGCGACCGCGGTCGCGGTCCGCCGGGCCGGCGGACCCGGCCCGGTGAAGGGCGCCCCGGCCCGGGGCGCCCGCGGGGCGCCCCGGCCCGGACGCGGCGCGACGACGGGACGCAGGTCACCGCTCGCCCGCGGCGGCTGGACGCCCTGGCTCTATCTCGCCCCCGCCCTCGTGGTCATCGGCGGGCTGCTCGTCTATCCCGTCTACCAGCTCGGCCTGATCTCGTTCCTCGAGTACACACAGGCCCAGGTCAGTGGTGGGGAGCCGACGACCTTCGAGGGTTTCGGGAACTACGCGACGCTCTTCGGGGACGAGCAGTTCTGGCAGGTCCTGCTGGCGACGGTGGTGTTCGCGACGGCGTGTGTCATGTCGACGCTGGCGGTCGGCTGCGCGCTCGCCGTCCTCCTGACACGTGTCCGTGCCGTGCCGCGGCTCGCCCTGATGCTGGCCGCGCTCGGCGCCTGGGCGACACCCGCGGTCACCGGGTCGACGGTGTGGCTGCTCCTGTTCGACCCCGACTTCGGGCCGGTCAACCGGATCCTGGGACTCGGCGACCATTCGTGGACGTACGGCCGGTACAGCGCCTTCGCCCTCGTCCTGCTCGAAGTGGTGTGGTGCTCCTTCCCGTTCGTGATGGTCACGGTGTACGCGGGCATCCGGGCCGTGCCCTCCGAGGTCCTGGAAGCCGCGTCCCTCGACGGCGCCTCCCAGTGGCGGATCTGGCGCTCGGTGCTGGCGCCGATGCTCCGCCCGATCCTCGTGGTCGTCACCATCCAGTCGGTCATCTGGGACTTCAAGGTATTCACGCAGATCTACGTCATGACGAACGGCGGCGGCATCGCCGGCCAGAACCTCGTGCTGAACGTGTACGCCTACCAGAAGGCCTTCGCGTCCTCCCAGTACAGCCTCGGGTCGGCGATCGGAGTGGTGATGCTGCTGATTCTGCTGGCGGTCACGCTCGTATATCTGAGACTGCTGCGAAGGCAGGGGGAAGAGCTGTGAGTTCCGTGACGTCCAGGCATTCCGTGGCATCCGCGAGTTCGCCGGGATCCCCGAGTCCCGTACGGCGAACGGGATTCGTACGAGGATTCGTACGCCGTTCCGTACGGCGGCCGTGGCGGCTGGCCGCGGAGGTCTCGGCGCTGTTGATCGCGGCGGTCGTCGCATTCCCCCTCTACTGGATGGCGCTCAGCGCCTTCAAGCCCGCCGGGGAGATCGAGTCGACCGAGCCGCGGCCCTGGACGCTGTCCCCGACCCTGGATTCCTTCCGGCGTGTCTTCGGGCAGCAGGAATTCGGCCGTTACTTCCTCAACAGTGTCGTCGTGGCGGTCACCGTGGTCGCCGTGTCGGCGCTCATCGCGTTTCTCGCGGCGACCGCCGTGACACGCTTCCGCTTCCGGTTCCGGACCACCCTGCTGATCATGTTCCTGGTCGCGCAGATGGTGCCCATCGAAGCCCTGACGATCCCCCTCTTCTTCCAGATGCGGGACTTCGGACAGCTCAACACGCTGGGCTCGCTGATCCTGCCGCACATCGCCTTCTCGCTGCCCTTCGCGATCTGGATGCTGCGGGGTTTCGTGAAAGCCGTCCCCGAGGCGCTGGAGGAGGCCGCCTACATCGACGGGGCGAGCCGGACGCGGTTCCTGTGGCAGATCCTTTTCCCACTGGTCTTTCCGGGGCTCGTCGCCACCAGCGTCTTCTCGTTCATCTCCGCCTGGAACGACTTCCTGTTCGCCAAGTCCTTCATCATCAGCGACACCTCCCAGTCCACGCTGCCGATGGCCCTCCTCGTCTTCTACAAGCCCGACGACCCGGACTGGGGCGGCGTGATGGCCGCGTCCACGGTGATGACCATTCCGGTGCTGATCTTCTTCGTACTCGTACAGCGGCGCCTGGTCTCCGGACTGGGCGGCGCGGTGAAGGACTGACGTGAGCGACGCGATGCCGAACGGCCCGACCTCGCCCGGTGTGATTCCGGCGCCCCGATCGGTGCGGGAGTCCGCGGGCGGCGGCGTCCCGCTCGACGCGGGCACCACCCTGTGGGCCGGACCCGGTACGGGCACCACCGAACGCTGGCTGCGCCTCACCCTCGGCGCCGCCCTGGGCCTCTCGCTGCCGCCGGGCGACGAGAATCCAGAGCACGCGGAGAACGCGGAGAACGCGGAGAACGCAGCGAACACGGAGAACGCAGCGAACACGGAGGGCGCGGAGTGCGGTGAAAACGCCGTGAGCACCGTGCGGTTGCGCATCGACGACTCGCTGGGGGCGGAGGCGTACGTACTCGACATCGACGCCGGACACGGAATCGAGATCCGGGGCGGAGGTCCCGCCGGAGTGTTCTGGGGTGCCCAGACGCTGCGTCAGCTCATCGGCCCGGACGCTTTCCGGCGAGCTCCCGTACGGCCCGGTGTCACCCATGTCGTCCCGCGGCAAACCGTCGAGGACGCGCCGCGATTCGGCTGGCGCGGGCTCATGCTCGACGTCTCGCGGCACTTCATGCCGAAGGACGGCGTACTGCGCTGTCTCGACCTGATGGCCGCGCACAAGCTGAACGTCTTCCACTTCCATCTCACGGACGACCAGGGCTGGCGAATCGAGATCCAGCGGTATCCGAAGCTCACGGAGACCGGATCATGGCGGGCGCGCACCAAATTCGGCCATCGCGCCTCGCCCCACTGGGAGGAGAAGCCGCACGGGGGCTTCTACACCCAGGACGACATCCGCGAGATCGTCGCGTACGCCGCCGAGCGGCATATCGCCGTCGTCCCCGAAATCGACATCCCGGGGCACTCGCAGGCCGCCGTCGCCGCATATCCGGAACTCGGCAACACCGATGTCGTCGACACGCTCTCCCTCTCCGTCTGGGACACCTGGGGCGTCTCCAAAAACGTACTCGCCCCCACTGACAACGTCCTTCGCTTCTACGAGGGCGTCTTCGAGGAACTCCTCGGCCTGTTCCCCTCGGAGTTCGTCCACGTCGGCGGCGACGAGTGCGCCAAGGACCAGTGGAAGGCGTCCCCCGCCGCGCAGGCACGGATCAGGGAACTGGGCCTTGCGGACGAGGACGCGCTGCAGTCCTGGTTCATCCGCCACTTCGACGCCTGGCTGAGCGCGCGAGGGCGCCGGCTCATCGGCTGGGACGAGATCCTGGAGGGCGGGCTGGCCCCGGGCGCCGCCGTCTCCTCCTGGCGCGGCTACCAGGGCGGCATCACGGCCGCCCGGGCAGGCCACGACGTCGTCATGTGCCCCGAGCAGCAGGTGTACCTGGACCACCGCCAGGCCGACGGGCCGAACGAGCCGGTGCCCATCGGCTACGTCCGCACCCTGGAGGACGTCTACCGCTTCGAGCCCGTGCCACCGGAGTTGACCCCCGGGCAGGCGCGGCACGTGCTGGGCACCCAGGCCAACCTGTGGACCGAGGTGATGGAGGACCGGTCACGCGTGGACTACCAGGCCTTCCCGCGGCTTGCGGCCTTCGCCGAGGTCGCCTGGAGCGCCCTGCCCGCGCCCGTGGAACGCGACTTCGCGGACTTCGAACGGCGGATGACCGGCCACTACCCGCGACTTGACGCCCTGGGGGTCGACTACCGGCCGCCCACCGGGCCGTTGCCGTGGCAGCGGCGTCCCGGAGTGCTCGGACGCCCGATCGAGGGAGCGCCCCCGAACGTGTGAGGCGGCTTCCAGGGGGTGTCGTCCGATGCGGTTGCCCTGGGACGGTGGCCCCGAAGGAGAAAGGTGCCCAAGGGGCACCGAAGACTGTCAATGTGCGCTGACGGGCGATGTGGTGCGAAAACGGACCATCCGTCGAGGGTGGGCAGGAATGCCTCCTAGCGGACCCCCGCGTCGAGGGGCGGGGAAGATGTGCCAGAGTTGCCACGTCCGCCCTGTCAGCACGTACCGTACGGCAACACAGGTGGGACCAGGTGGGGCAGCGGGAAGGGGCAGCCGGTTTGACCACGCACGCACCGCAGGCGGCGCAGGCCGTGACGCTGCCCGCCTCGCTGGACGAGGCCGTGGCGGCGCTCGCCGCCATGCCCGCAGCCGTTCCCGTGGCCGGCGGCACCGATCTCATGGCCTCCGTCAACTCCGGGCAGCTGAGGCCCGCCGCGCTCGTCGGCCTCGGCCGGATCAGCGAGATCCGCGGCTGGCAGTACCAGGACGGCCACGCGCTCCTCGGCGCGGGCCTCACCCACGCCCGTATGGGACGCCCCGACTTCGCCGCCCTCATCCCCGCCCTCGCGGCGGCCTCGAGGGCTGCCGGACCGCCGCAGATCCGCAACGCGGGCACCCTGGGCGGCAACATCGCCTCCGCGTCCCCCACCGGGGACGCGCTGCCCGTGCTGGCCGCCCTGGAGGCGACCCTCATCATCGCGGGCCCGGGCGGCGCCCGCCGTGAGATCCCCGTCTCGCACCTGCTCGCGGGCATGGAGATGCTCCGCGGCGGCGAACTCATCGGGTATGTGCGCGTGCCGCTGCTGCACGCGCCGCAGGTCTTCCTGAAGGCGACCGGACGCACCGGCCCCGGGCGCGCCATCGCGTCCGTGTCGCTCGTCCTCGACCCCGCCCGGCGCGGAGTGCGGTGTGCCGTGGGCGCCATAGCGCCGATGCCGCTGCGGCCCCTGGACGCCGAGCAGTGGGTCGCGTCGCTGATCGACTGGGACAACAACCGTGCGATCGTCCCCGAGGCGCTGAACGCCTTCGGGGAGTACGTCGCCGCGGCCTGCATCCCCGATCCGGTACCCGCCGAGGACGGTTCCGTGCCGCAGCTGCCGCCCGCCGTACTGCACCTGCGGCGCACCGTCGCCGCGCTGGCCCGACGAGCACTGGGGAGGGCACTTTCGTGACCGACGACCAGCACGGCGAGAGCACGCCCCCGGGGGGCAGCCGCTGGGATCCGCTGCCCCAGGGCGACTACGACGACGGCGCCACCGCCTTCGTCAAGCTCCCCGAAGGCGGCATCGACGCCCTGCTCGCGGACTCGCCGCTCGCCGCGCCCGGCCACGGCTACGTACCGCCGCCGATAACGGTCGCGCCCGGCGACCCGTCGTCCACCGGCTCCTGGGCCGTACCGCCCGAGGTGGCCGGCTCCGGGCAGCCGCAGCCCGTGCAGTGGCCCGACCCGAACGCCCTCCCCGAGGAGCACCGGCAGCCCGCTCAGGACTCGTTCGCGTACAACCCCGGGTCCACCGGCCAGTGGACTTTCGACCAGCCCGCACAGGACGGCCCGGCCGCGCCCGGCCACGACGTGACCGGACAGTGGTCCATTCCCGTCGCCGACGGTGATCTGCCCGACGAGTCCGGCGAGTTCACCACGTCGTCGCTGGTCGAGCAGTGGGGCGGAACCCCGCCCGCCACGCTGCCCGGAGGGGCCGCCGCGCCCTGGGCCGACGAGCCGTGGGCGCAGCAGCCCGCCGAGGCTCTGCCGCCGCCCGCCGAGGAGGCCGCGCCCCACGCCGGGGACGGCGCCCTCGGCCCCGCACCCGCCGAGCACGGTGCCGCCGAGATCATCGACGTCTCCGGAGAGCACGCCGACGAGATCGCGGTCTCCGTGGAGCGCGATCCGGAGCACGGGGAGGCGGCCGAGGCCCGTCACGACCTCCCGGAGCCCGCCGGTGAATCGGCCCCCGAGCCGGAGACGGCCTCTTCGGAGGAGCCCGGCGAGGACCCCGCGGACGTCGCGGAGACCGGCGCCGCCGCCGAGGTGCCCCCCGCCGACGACTCCCAGGGCATCCCCCCGCACAACGACCACCCCCTGGCCTCGTACGTCCTGCGGGTGAACGGTGTCGAACGGCCCGTGACCGACGCCTGGATCGGCGAGTCCCTGCTCTACGTCCTGCGTGAACGGCTCGGCCTCGCGGGCGCCAAGGACGGCTGCTCGCAGGGCGAGTGCGGGGCCTGCAACGTGCAGGTGGACGGACGGCTCGTGGCGTCCTGCCTCGTGCCCGGCGTGACCGCCGCCGGGAGCGAGGTACGCACCGTCGAAGGACTCGCCGCCGACGGGCAGCCCTCGGACGTCCAGCGGGCCCTCGCGAAGTGCGGCGCCGTCCAGTGCGGCTTCTGCATCCCCGGCATGGCGATGACCGTGCACGACCTCCTCGAGGGCAATCCCGCGCCGACCGAGCTGGAGACCCGCCAGGCGCTGTGCGGCAACCTGTGCCGGTGCTCCGGCTACCGGGGCGTCCTGGACGCCGTCCGCGACGTCGTGTCCGAGCGCGAGACCCACGCGGCGGCGGACAGCGCCGCGGACGCCGACGAGGCCCGTATCCCGCACCAGGCGGGCCCGGGGGCCGGAGGCGTCAACCCGTCCGCGTTCGAGCCCCACCAGCCCTACGGCCAGGACGGAGGCCAGGCGTGAGCAACGACACCGCCACCGCGACCACCGCGGAGCCCGGCACCGCTCCCGAGCCGCCCCCGCACGGCCTCGGCGTGTCCCTGCCGACCGCGGAGGCCCGTGCCAAGACGGAGGGCACCTTCCCGTACGCGGCGGACCTGTGGGCCGAGGGCCTCCTGTGGGCGGCCGTCCTCAGATCGCCGCACCCGCACGCGCGCATCCTGTCCGTCGACACGACCCACGCGCGCGAGATGCCCGGCGTACGGGCCGTCATCACGCACGAGGACGTGCCCGGAGCCGCGCTGCACGGCCGCGGCAGGGCCGACCGCCCGGTGTTCGCCTCCGACGTCGTACGCCACCACGGCGAGCCCATCGCCGCCGTCGCCGCGGACCACCCCGACACCGCGCGCATGGCCGCCGCCGCCGTCATCGTCGAGTACGAGGTCCTCGACCCGGTGACGGACCCGGAGCAGGCCTTCGAGGCCGAACCCCTGCACCCCGACGGCAACCTGATCCGCCACATCCCGCTGCGTCACGGCGACCCGGACGCGGCGGGCGACATCGTCGTCGAGGGCCTGTACCGCATCGGCCGCCAGGACCCGGCCCCGATCGGCGCGGAGGCCGGCCTCGCCGTGCCCCGCCCCGACGGCGGGGTCGAGCTCTACGTGGCCTCCACCGACCCGCACACCGACCGGGACACGGCCGCCGCCTGCTACGGGCTGGAACCGGAGCGCGTGAAGGTCGTCGTCACCGGCGTGCCCGGCGCCACCGCGGACCGCGAGGACCAGGGTTTCCAGCTCCCCCTGGGACTGCTTGCCCTGAAGACAGGATGTCCTGTCAAAATCACCGCAACGCGCGAAGAATCCTTCCTCGGGCACGTCCACCGCCACCCCACCCTCCTGCGCTACCGCCACCACGCGGACGCCGAGGGCAGGCTGGTGAAGGTCGAGGCGCAGATCCTCCTCGACGCGGGGGCGTACGCGGACACCTCGTCGGAGGCCCTCGCCGCCGCCGTCTCCTTCGCCTGCGGCCCGTACGTCGTCCCGAACGCCTTCATCGAGGGCTGGGTCGTGCGCACCAACAACCCGCCCTCCGGCCACGTGCGCGGTGAGGGCGCCATGCAGGTGTGCGCCGCCTACGAGGCCCAGATGGACAAGCTGGCGAAGAAGCTGGGCGCCGACCCGGCCGAACTGCGCCTGCGCAACGTACTGGCCACCGGGGACGTGCTGCCCACCGGTCAGACGGTGACGTGCCCCGCCCCGGTCGCCGAACTGCTGCAGGCCGTCCAGGACTTCCCGCTGCCCGCCCTCCCGAAGGACACCCCCGAGGAGGAGTGGCTGCTCCCGGGCGGCCCCGAGGGCGCCGGTGAGCCCGGCGCCGTACGGCGTGGCGTCGGCTACGCGCTGGGCATGGTCCACATGCTCGGCGCCGAGGGCACGGACGAGGTCTCGACCGCCACCGTGAAGGTCCACGACGGCATCGCCACCGTGCTCTGCGCGGCCGTGGAGACCGGACAGGGCTTCACCACGCTGGCCCGCCAGATCGTCCAGGAGACGCTCGGCATCGAAGAGGTGCACGTCGCCTCCGTGGACACCGATCAGCCCCCGGCCGGCCCCAGCTGCCGCGGCCGCCACACCTGGGTGTCCGGCGGCGCCGTCGAGCGGGCCGCCAAGATGGTCCGCACACAGCTGCTGCAGCCCCTGGCGCACAAGTTCGGCATGTCCACCGAGCTCCTCCAGATCACCGACGGCAAGATCACCTCGTACGACGGTGTGCTGTCGACCACCGTCATGGAGGCGATGGACGGCAAGGAGCTGTGGGCCACCGCGCAGTGCCGCCCGCACCCCACCGAGCCGCTGGACGGCACGGGCCAGGGTGACGCCTTCGTGGGCCTGGCCTTCTGCGCGATCCGCGCGGTCGTGGACGTGGACATCGAACTCGGCTCGGTACGGGTGGTCGAACTGGCGCTCGCCCAGGACGTGGGCCGCATTCTGAACCCCGCACAGCTCACCGCACGGATCGAGGCGGGCGTCACACAGGGCATCGGCGTCGCCCTCACGGAGAACCTGCGCACCGCGCGCGGGCTGGTGCGCCACCCCGACCTCACCGGGTACGCGCTGCCGACCGCCCTCGACGCCCCCGACATCCGCATCGTCAAGCTCGTCGAGGAGCGCGACGTGGTCGCGCCCTTCGGCGCGAAGGCCGTCAGCGCGGTACCGGTGGTCACGTCCCCCGCCGCGGTCGCTTCCGCGGTACGGGCGGCCACGGGGCGCCCGGTGAACCGGCTGCCGATAAGGCCACAGGCGGCTGTGGTGACGGCGGCACAGTGACGGGGCACGCGCCTGGGGAGGGCGAGCCGCCGCGCTACGAACCCGCGCCCGGTACCGGCAGGCCGCTGCTGTGGGCGCTGGTCTTCGTGCTGGCCGCGGTCGTGGTCGTCGTGGGCGGCGTGTATCTCTCCTGAGGGCTCGACGGGCTGCGAGGTGTGACGTGGACGGTGTCATCCTGATCACCGGCATCATGGCCGCCGGGAAGTCCACGGTCGCGCAGGCACTGGCCGAGCGGCTGCCGCGGGCCGCCCACGTGCGCGGTGACGCATTCCGGCGGATGCTCGTGTCCGGCCGCGCGGAGTACGAGCCCGGCGCCGGACCGGGGAGCGAGGCCGAGGCCCAACTCCGGCTGCGGTACAGCCTGTCGGCGGCGACGGCCGACGCGTACGCGCGAGCGGGCTTCACAGCCGTCGTGCAGGACGTGGTGCTGGGGGAGAACCTGGCGGCGTACGTCGAACTCGTGCGGACACGGCCCCTGTACGTCGTCGTGCTGGCCCCGCGGCCCGAGGCCGTGGCGGAGCGGGAGGCCGGGCGGGCCAAGACGGGCTACGGCGCGTGGACCGTCGGGGACCTCGACCGCGGTCTGCGCGCCGACACCCCGCGCGTCGGCCTGTGGCTGGACACCTCCGAGCAGACCGTGGGACAGACGGTGGACGCGATCCTGACGGAACGGGAACGGGCGCGCATCCGCTGAGCCCGGGCGTCTCGCGGCGGCCGCCGCGCACGGCGGACCCGCAGGTCACCGCAGGCCCGGGGCGTTGTCAGTGGTGCCGCGTAGTGTTCTGGGCAGTGGGGGAGGACCGCTGGGCGGCGGGACGTTTTCCGGCTGTTCCCGGACGTCTGCGTGCGCGCCGCCCGGTCCGGTCCTGCCTGGGGGACGTGAACAACCATGCGCGGGGGAACGATGAGCACGACGGACACCGGCACCAGGACGATCACAGACACCGAGGCGGCCACCGGCACGGAGACGATCACCGGCACGGAGACGATCACGCTGACCGAGGACGCACTGGGTCCGCATGTCACGCACACACCGACACGACGCTGGCTGACGGGGCCCGGACTGCCCGCCGACAGCGGCCTGTTGACCTTCGAGGCGTTGCGCACGGACGGGCTGCGTACCGTGGCGGACTCGACGGGAGACCCGGCCCGCCTCCCCGCGGACCTGCGCGACCAGTTGGTGATCGGCGCGCTGCGGGACCCCGTCGCCGCGGAGACGGAGTCGGTCCTGCTCGACGGAGCGACGGGCGAGGTGTCCACCACCTGCTTCCTCCACGACCGCCCCGACCTGATGGAGCGCCGCCCGTTCGCGCCTTCGCTCCGGACCCTCGTCGGCTTCGTGACGGCGACGGAGGAGATGTCCGCGAGAAGCGGCCGGTTCGCCTCCTACGAAGGCCGGTTCGGGCCGAAGGCCGTCACGGGAATGTCGCACCGGCTGCTTACGGAGTTCGAGGCGGGCGTCGACGGCGAGGTCCCGCCCTTCTGGAAGATGGCCGCGCTGATCCGCCCGTTGGCCCTCGTCGCGGGCCCGCCCGAGGACTCGGCGCTCACCCTCGACCTGCCCGCCCGCCTGCTGGACCAGGAGTTCGGTCAGGGCCGCGTCGTCCGCTACGAGGACGTCGACTTCCCCGTGGCGCTCGCGCACGAGCCGACCCGGCGCTTCCTGCGCGAGACGGGCCTGCCCGAGGACGGCTTCCTGTTCCAGCTGGACACGGACGTGCCGTTGCCGACCCTCGCCGAGTACTACGAGGACGAGCGCCCCGACGTGCTCACCGCCGACCAACTACCCGACGGCGCCGACCACTTGATACGCCTGGGTCATCTCGTCGAGGACAACAGCCTGGTCGTCGACGGCGCGACGGGCGCGATCCTCGACTGGAGCGAGCCCGAGGCGACCCTGCGCGCGCTGAACACGGACGTCTCCACGCTGGCCTTCACACTGTGGCTGCTCCACCGCGAGAGGACGATCGACGAGTCCCTGTCCCACGAGCTGACGGCGGGGGCCTACGACCAGCTGGCGGCGACGATGACGCAGACCCTGTCGGCGGTCGACCCGACGGGCTCCGCCCCGCTGGGCGAGTGGCACTACTGGACGGAGATGTTCCAGGACGAGGCGGCCGGAGTGCTCTGACCCCGCACTGCTCCGACCGCTGTGCGATGCGAGCGATCAGCTGCCCCGCGGGGGCGGCCCGGGGCGGGGCCGAGCGCGAGGGCAGGGCCGCGGCCGACCGATCCCGCCGCTCCCGTGGCACCCGTCCGAGGAGAAGAATAGGCTGGTCACAGGGGATCGACCAGGTTCGATCCGAGGAGCCTCCCATGAGAACGAACAGACGCCGCGCCTGGCGCGCGACGGGAGTCGTCACCGCCCTCGCCACGGCCGCCGCGATCGCTTCGGTCGCCCCGGCCCAGGCTCAGACCGCTCAGCTCTCCGCGTGGATCAGCGACGGCTGGGGCGGCGGCACCGTCACCAGCCAGCCCGCCGGGATCAACTGTCACACGACGGCGTGGGATCCGTATGCGAGCACCGAACCGCCGCTGAACCCGACAGGCGCCTGTACGGCCGCCTTCGAGGTCGGAACGACGGTCACGTTCACCGCCACGCCCGACGAGGGGTCCTACACCAACTTCGACCCCACGCCGAATCCCGTGACCATACGTGCCGGTTACAACTTCACGTGGGCCATGTTCTGCCCGAGCGACGGCCTCTGCTCGGCGGGTTAGTGGGTGAAGCCCTTTTGGGGCTGCAGCCAGCGGCAACGGCCGGCCATCACGGATGCCCGGGCTGCGACCGAGACGGACAGTGCGACGGACGGCCAGAAGGGTGGCACCTCGACGAGGTGCCACCCTTCCGTACTGCCTGGTCAGGCCACCAGAGGCCGTGGCGGGAATCGAACCCACGTGCCTCGCTTTGCAGGCGAGTCCCTAAGCCACTCGGGCACACGGCCATTCACAGAGTCCGATGTTCCGGACCCGTTGCACCGACCGTAGGCCCCCGGCCGGACGGGACTCAAGGAACGGGCCGGTGCCGCAACGGGACTGCCACACCGCGTTCACAAAGGGCGCCGGGCCGAAGTCGGCGGGGGAGGGGCCGATGCTGGTCGTACGACCAAGGTCCCGGTCGAGGACCGTCTTCCGACAGGGGTCAATGTCAGTCTCGTTCCTTACTCTGACGGCATGACCACCCTGGAGCCGGGCGACACCGGCGTCGCCGAGAGCCCGAGCGCACCGACCGGAGCCGCCCCCCAGGAGGGCGTCCTCGGCCGCTCCCACCGGGCGCTGAGCATCGGGATCGTCTCCGTCGTGCTGCTGATCGCCTTCGAGGCGACGGCCGTCGGGACGGCGATGCCCGTCGCGGCGCGCGAACTCGACGGGATCCCGCTGTACGCGTTCGCGTTCTCCGGGTACTTCACGACGAGCCTGTTCGGCATGGTGCTGGCCGGGCAGTGGTCGGACCGGGCGGGCCCGCTCGGATCGCTCACCGCGGGGATCGGCGCGTTCGCGGCGGGGCTGCTGCTGTCCGGGACGGCCGGGGTCATGTGGCTGTTCATCCTCGGGCGGGCCGTACAGGGCCTGGGCGGCGGCCTGGTGATCGTCGCGCTGTACGTCGTCGTGGGACGGGCCTATCCGGAACGGCTGCGGCCGTCGATCATGGCGGCGTTCGCGGCGAGCTGGGTGCTCCCGTCCGTCGTCGGCCCGCTGGCCTCCGGCGCGGTGACCGAACACCTCGGCTGGCGCTGGGTGTTCGTCGGGGTGCCGGTGCTGGTGGTCCTTCCCCTGGCACTCGCGCTGCCGCAGATCCGCCGTCGGGCGTCCGGTCCGGCGGAGGGGACCGTCGCCGCGCCCTTCGACCGGCGGCGCATCCGGCTGGCGCTGGGCATCTCCCTGGGCGCCGGTCTGCTGCAGTACGCCGCACAGGACCTGGGGTGGCTGTCCGTGATCCCGGGCGCGGCGGGGGCGGCGCTGCTCGTCCCGGCGGTGCTCGGGCTGCTGCCGCGGGGGACCTACCGGGCGGCGCGCGGCCTGCCGTCCGTGGTGCTGCTGCGCGGGGTCGCGGCCGGGTCCTTCATCTCGGCGGAGTCGTTCGTGCCGCTGATGCTGGTCACCGAGCGGGGGCTGTCGCCGACCATGGCCGGGTTCTCGCTGGCGGCGAGCGGGCTCACCTGGGCGCTGGGTTCCTTCGTGCAGGCGAGGGCGCGGGTGGAGCCGTACCGGGAGCGGCTCATGGCGCTGGGAATGGTGCTGACCGCGGCCTCCATCGCCGCCGTGCCGACGGTGCTGATCGACGGGGTCCCCGTGTGGACGGTGGCGGTGGCCTGGGCGATCGGCTGCTTCGGCATGGGCCTGGTGATCTCCTCCACCAGCGTCCTCCTGCTGCAGCTCTCCGCCCCGGGCCAGGCCGGCAACAACTCCGCCGCCCTCCAGATATCCGACGGCCTCGCCAACGCCATGCTGCTCGCCGTCGGCGGCGCGGCCTTCGCGGCGCTGGGCGGCGGCACGGTCGCCCACGCGGCCACGCAGGCCTCCGGCGGCCACCCGGCGGCCTTCGTCGCGGTGTTCCTGCCGATGGCGGGGGTGGCGTTGGTGGGGGCTTGGGTGACTACTCGGCTGCGGGCCGATTCCACATGACACTGAGTGGTACCACGCAGTACCGTCGACGCCTTTCGCGCGCTGACCCGAGGCGATGTGACCTGAGTCCCATCCAAGGGGGACCCGGCGCAGTCCGCGCGTTGACGCGCGCGGGCCGCCGGTAGGGTGGCCCGGTTGTCATACCCAGCCGATGCCGGACCCGGCCGACGTCGGATACAACCGTGCCGCTCAACCACCCCACGGAGACCGTGACTACCACCGCCGCCTCAGCGTCCTCTTCGCACCACCTGTCACCCGCGTTTCCCGGGCGGGCCCCCTGGGGTACCGCCAGCAAGCTGCGCGCCTGGCAGCAGGGGGCGATGGAGAGGTACCTCCAGGAGCAGCCGCGTGACTTCCTTGCCGTCGCCACGCCCGGAGCCGGCAAGACGACCTTCGCGCTGACCCTCGCGTCGTGGCTGCTGCACCACCACGTCGTGCAGCAGGTGACCGTGGTCGCGCCGACCGAGCATCTGAAGAAGCAGTGGGCGGAGGCGGCCGCGCGGATAGGGATCAAGCTGGATCCCGAGTACAGCGCGGGCCCGCTCAGCAAGGAGTACCAGGGCGTCGCCGTGACCTACGCCGGCGTCGGCGTGCGGCCCATGCTGCACCGCAACCGCTGCGAGCAGCGCAAGACCCTCGTCATCCTCGACGAGATCCACCACGCCGGTGACTCCAAGTCCTGGGGCGAGGCGTGCCTGGAGGCCTTCGAGCCCGCCACCCGGCGCCTCGCGCTCACCGGTACGCCCTTCAGGTCCGACACGAACCCCATCCCCTTCGTCGCGTACGAGGAGGGCAACGACGGGATCCGCAGGTCCGCCGCCGACTACACCTACGGCTACGGCTCCGCCCTCGGTGACGGTGTCGTGCGGCCCGTCATCTTCCTCTCCTACAGCGGCAACATGCGGTGGCGTACGAAGGCGGGGGACGAGATCGCCGCCCGGCTCGGCGAGCCGATGACCAAGGACGCCGTCAGCCAGGCCTGGCGCACGGCCCTCGACCCGCGCGGCGAGTGGATGCCCAGCGTGCTGCGCGCCGCCGACCAGCGCCTGACCGAGGTGCGCAAGGGCATCCCGGACGCCGGCGCCCTCGTCATCGCCTCCGACCAGGAGTCGGCCCGCGCCTACGCCAAGCTCATCCGCGACATCACCGGCAGCAAGGCCACCCTCGTCCTCTCCGACGACACGGGCGCGTCCAACCGGATCGACGAGTTCAGCCACAGCGACGACCGCTGGATGGTCGCCGTCCGGATGGTGTCCGAGGGCGTCGACGTGCCCCGCCTCGCCGTCGGTGTGTACGCGACCACCATCTCGACCCCCCTCTTCTTCGCGCAGGCCGTCGGCCGTTTCGTACGGTCCAGGCGGCGCGGCGAGACCGCCTCCGTCTTCCTGCCGACCGTCCCCGACCTCCTCACCTTCGCCAACGAGATGGAGGTCGAGCGCGACCACGCCCTCGACAAGCCCAAGAAGGAGGGCGAGGAGGACCCGTACGCCGAATCCGAGAAGGAGATGGAGGAGGCGAACCGGGAGGAGGACGAGGACACCGGGGAGCAGGAGCAGTTCTCCTTCGAGGCGCTGGAGTCCGAGGCCGTCTTCGACCGGGTCCTCTACGACGGCGCCGAGTTCGGCATGCAGGCCCACCCGGGGAGCGCGGAGGAGCAGGACTACCTGGGAATTCCGGGGCTGCTGGAGCCCGACCAGGTCCAGCTCCTCCTCCAGAAGCGCCAGGCCCGGCAGATCGCGCACAGCCGCAAGAAGCCGGACGACGAGGCGGACCTGCTCGAACTGCCCGCCGAGCGTCGTCCCGTGGTCTCCCACAAGGAGATGCTGGAGCTCAGGAAGCAGCTCAACACGATGGTCGGCGCGTACGTCCACCAGAGCGGCAAACCGCACGGCGTGATCCACACCGAACTGCGCCGCGTGTGCGGCGGTCCGCCGAGCGCGGAGGCGACGGCCGGACAGCTGCGCCAGCGGATCGCCAAGGTGCAGGAGTGGGCCACCCGCATGCGGTGACCCGGTGACCGCGTGACCGACCACGGTCGCACTCGCAGACGTCCGCGTCTGCCGGCCGTACGCCGAAACGGGCGCCGGTGCCGTCAGGGCACCGGCGCCCGTTCGCATGCGCGCTCGTGCGGGGGTGGTGCACGCCCGTGGCCCGCGCCGCTCACATCCGGCCAAAACTGGATCAAACCCGGGGTAACCGGGAACGGTCCGTACCTGCACCTGACCGGATTCTGGACGGAGACTTCCGCTGAGCGAACCGGCTCGCTACTGTCCCGCTACGCACACGCCCCGTGGCAGCGCCGCCGCGGAGCGCAGCCGGTGCCCGCCCGGGAGTGCCCGGGACGCTGCCGACCGGCGGCCTCTGACGCGCGTCGCCGATGGGACCGGTGACGCATCCGCCGCACAAGGGGCCGTCGACCCTCACCACTAAGGAGTGGGCGTCGTGACCGCGGAAACCTCCCAGACGCTCGACCGGGGACTGCGTGTCCTCAAGCTGCTCGCCGACACCGACCACGGTCTGACCGTCACCGAGCTGTCCAACAAACTCGGAGTCAACCGGACCGTCGTGTACCGGTTGCTCGCCACCCTGGAGCAGCACGCCCTCGTGCGCCGCGACCTCGGCGGCCGTGCCCGCGTCGGGCTCGGCGTGCTGCGGCTCGGCCGCCAGGTGCATCCGCTCGTCCGCGAGGCCGCGCTGCCCGCCCTGCGGTCGCTGGCCGAGGACATAGGCGCGACCGCCCACCTCACGCTGGTCGACGGCACGGAGGCGCTCGCCGTCGCCGTGGTCGAGCCGACGTGGACCGACTACCACGTGGCCTACCGCGCCGGGTTCCGGCATCCGCTGGAGCGGGGCGCGGCCGGAAAGGCGATCCTCGCCGCGCGGACCGCGACCGCGGACGAGCCCGGCTACACCCTCACGCACGGCGAGCTTGAGGCCGGCGCGAGCGGGGCGGCGGCGGCACTGATCGGCGTCACGGGCGTGGAGGGCAGCGTGGGCGTGGTCATGCTCGCGGACGCCGTACCGGAACGGGTGGGCCCGCGTGTCGTGGACGCGGCCCGGGAGGTGGCCGACGCCCTGCGGTGACCCCGCGGCCGGGCCCTGCCGGGCGTTGCTCGGCTGGGGCCGGTACGGAGTCCGCGGACCCGTCGTGGCCGACCGCGCAGTTCCCCGCACCCCTGCAGGGCACACGCCTCTGCGGCGCCCACGCCCCTGAGGGGCACGCACCCTTCCGAAGCCGAAGCCGAAGCCGAAGCCGAAGCCGAAGCCGAAGCCGAAGCCGAAGCCGAAGCCGAAGGGGGAGACGGGGCGCGGAGGCGGGGCGTGGGGCGGTGCCCGGCGGGCGCGGGCGGATATCACCGGCGCGTTAGATTGATCCCGTGCCTCCTCGCCTCTCGCGTCTCTCCCGCCCCCGGGCTGTCGCCGTCTGCGCGCTGCCCGTCGTGGCGCTGCTCGCCACGGCCGCGTTCGCGCCGTTGCCGTTCGCGCTGGCCCAGCCCGGCATGACGGCGAACGTCCTGGGCGAGAACCGCGGCGACCCGGTGATCACGATCTCCGGCGCGGACACCCGCAGGACGAGCGGGCAGCTGCGGATGACGACCATCGAGGCGACGGGCCCGGACGCGGACGTGAGCCTGGGTGACGTGCTCGGCGGCTGGTTCCGTACGGACCGTGCCGTGATGCCGCGCGACGCGGTCTACCCGAACGGGGACAGCGTCAAGGAGATCGAGAAGTACAACTCCGAGGAGATGAGGAAGTCCCAGGACACCGCCACCGAGGCGGCCCTGGACCACCTCGGCGAGCAGGGGGACGGCATCGAGGTCACCCTGAAGCTCGCCGATGTGGGAGGCCCGAGCGCCGGGCTCCTCTTCTCCCTCGGCATCGTCGACAAACTGGACGGCGACGGCAGCGGCGGCGACCTCACGGGCGGCCGGGTCGTCGCGGGTACGGGAACGATCGACGCCGACGGGAAGGTCGGCGCGGTCGGGGGAGTGGCCCTCAAGACACAGGCCGCCCGGCGCGACGGTGCGACGGTCTTCCTGGTCCCGAAGGCGGAGTGCTCGGACGCGGAGTCGGAGCTGCCGAAGGGACTCCGACTCATTCCGGTGACGACGCTGAAGAGCGCGGTCAGTGCTCTGGTGGCACTGGAGAAGGGGCAGGGCTCCGTCCCCACCTGTTAGGGGACGAGAGCTGTCGTGCGTACGAGGGCTCAGCCCTCCTTCACGAACCCTTCCGCCTTCATCCAGTCCAGTGCCACCGCGTGCGGGTCCTCGCCGTCGACGTCCACCCTGGCGTTCAGCTCCTGCGCCACGTCGTTGTCCAGCCGCCTGGTGATCGGGTCGAGGACGTCGGCGATCGCCGGATACTTCTTCAGGGTCCTGGAGTTGATCTCGGGAGCCACGTTGTAGTTGGGGAAGAACTTCTTGTCGTCC
The DNA here is from genome assembly GCF_027107535.1 of Streptomyces aurantiacus. Taxonomy (NCBI): domain Bacteria; kingdom Bacillati; phylum Actinomycetota; class Actinomycetes; order Kitasatosporales; family Streptomycetaceae; genus Streptomyces; species Streptomyces sp. Qhu-G9. The sequence goes on from NZ_CP114283.1 coordinate 1,034,417, forward strand.
TTCATCACCGCGAGGTTCATGGACCGGATGCGTCCGTCGGTGGTGAAGACCTCCCCGTAGGTGCAGCTCCCCTTGGCGACCTGGGTGTAGATGATCCCGGTGTCCATCTGTGTGATGTTCCCGCCGGGCAGTTCCATGCCGTAGGCCTTCTCCATGCCCGGCAGCCCGTCCGCCCGGTTGGCGAACTCGCTCTCCACGCACACCGTGACGGCCCCGGGGTCGGACTTCGCGAGGGCGGCCACGTCGGAGAGCGTCTTCGTGCCGTACTTCCTGGAGTCGGCCTGGTTCATGGCGAGCGCGTACGTGTTGTTGAGCGCCGAGGGCGCCAGCCAGGTCAGCCCGTTCTTCAGGTCGGCCTCGCGCACGGCCTCCCACTGCCTGTCCGGTTCCGGGATGGGCTCGCTGTTGCCCTGGTAGGTGATCCAGGCGGTGCCCGTGTACTCGTACATGGCGTCCGCGTCCCCGCCCTTGACGGCCTCCCGGGCGCCGATGGAACCCTGGATGCCCGTGCGGTCGAGGACGTCGGCGCCGGCGGCCTGGAAGGCGATGCCCATGATCGCGCCGAGCACGAGCTGCTCGGTGAACTCCTTGGACGTCACGGTGAGATCGGCGCCCTTGAGTGGCAGCCCCTGCCCGACCGACCCCGGCTTCACGTCGTCCACCATGGGGGAACCGCTGGTCAGCCCGCAGCCGGAGGCCGCCACCAGCACCGACCCCGCCGCCAGCAGACCCGTACGCCGTCTCATGTTCCCGCCTTCAGCCCGCGCGGACCGAGCAGCAGTTCGGCCAGCGACGCGAGCCAGTCGACCAGCAGCGCCAGCGCGACGGTCAGGATCGAGCCGAGGATCAGCACCGGCATCCGCTGGTTGGTGATGCCGGTCGTGATCAGCACGCCGAGACCACCGCCCCCGCCGAACGTGGCGAGCGTCGCCGTGCCCACGTTCAGGACGAGCGCGGTACGTACACCCGCGAGGATCAGCGGTACGGCGAGGGGGAGTTCGACGCGGGCCAGCACGCCCAGCGGCGCCATGCCGATGCCCCGGGCGGCCTCCAGGAGCGTCGGGTCGTTCGCCTTCAGCCCGGCGATCGTGTTCGACAGGACCGGCAGGACGGCGTACGCGATGATGCCGATCAGCGCCGCCCTGCGGCCGATGCCCAGCCAGATCACCAGCAGGGCCAGCAGGCCGATCGCGGGTGTCGCCTGCCCCATGTTGGCGAAGGTCATCGCCACCGGCGTGGCCCTGCGAAAGGCCCTGCGTGTCAGGAGGATGCCCAGCGGGATCGCGATGATCAGCACGAAGAAGGTGGAGATCACGGTCAGCTCGATGTGCTGCCGCAGCGCCTTCCACACCTGGCCGTTCGACAGCGCGTTCTCGGAGAGCGGGTCCAGGTCCGCCTGCCGGAACCACAACCAGGTGGCGAGCAGCCCGGCGGCGAGCACGGCGGGCAGAAAGGTCAGCTTCCGCCAACCGACCCTGGGCGCCCGCGAGACGGACGCGGCCCCGGAAGCACCTCCGTCGGACCCGGCCTCCCGGCCGGCCTCCTGCCCGTCGTCCTCGAAGCCCGTGTCACCGTCCTCGAATCCGGTGTCACCGTCCCCGGACCCCTTACCGGCACCCGAGGACCCCGTACAGGTGTCGCGGCCCGCTCGGCCGGTCCCGGGAGGCCTCACGCCTTCGCCTCCCCGCCGGCCGCGCCCTCCTGCTCGTGATGGGTCTGCCCGGCGCGTGCCTCCTCCAGCTCGTGCTGGTGCTCCATCGCGTCGAGCCGGTCGGCCTCCAGCATCTCGTGCACGGAGTTCATCAGCGTCTCCACGTCCACCACGCCGGTGTACTCGCCGCGCCGACCGGTCACCACGACCCGCCCCGCGTTGTCCGTGAGCACGGCCTCCAGCGCGTCCCGCAGCGTCGCGTCCCGGGTCACGGTGTCGTGCACCAACGTGCCGGCCCTGGCCAACGAGCCCCGGGCACGCATCAGATCCCCGCGTCGCAGCCACTTGTAGGGCCGCCCCCGCCGGTCGAGCAGCAGGATCTCGTTGGTACCGCTCGCCCTGATCTTGTTGAAGATCTCCTGCAGCGGATCGTCGACGGTCACGGTCGGATAGCCGGTGATCTCCACATCCCGCACGCGCGTCAGGTTCAGCCGCTTCAGGGCGGCGCCCGCGCCCACGAACCCGGACACGAAGTCGTCGGCCGGATTGGTGAGGATCGCCTCCGGGGTGTCGAACTGCGCGATGTGCGACCGCTCCCGCAGCACGGCGATGCGGTCGCCCAGCTTGATGGCCTCGTCGAAGTCGTGGGTGACGAAGACGATGGTCTTGTGCAGCTCGTGCTGCAGCCGGATCAGTTCGTCCTGGAGGTGATCACGGGTGATGGGATCGACGGCCCCGAACGGCTCGTCCATCAACAGCACGGGCGGATCGGCGGCCAACGCCCGCGCGACTCCCACCCGTTGCTGCTGCCCGCCGGACAACTGCCGCGGATAGCGCCCGTGGAACTCGCCGGGATCCAGCCCGACCAGATCGAGCATCTCCTCGATCCGGTCCGCGATCCGCCGCTTCGGCCACCCCACCATCCTCGGCACGAGTCCGATGTTCTGGGCGACCGTCATGTGCGGGAAGAGCCCCGAGGACTGGATGGCGTACCCGATCTTCCGCCGCAGCTTCACGGGATCCATGTGGGTGACGTCCTCACCGCCGATCCGGATCCGCCCGCCGGTGGGCTCGATCAGCCGGTTGATCATCTTCAGGGTGGTGGACTTCCCGCACCCCGAGGGCCCCACGAAGACGACGAGCTCACCGGCGTCGATCTCCATGCTGACGCTGTCCACCGCGGGGGCGGAACTCCCCGGATACCGCTTGGTGAGGTTCTCCAGCCGGATGGTGGCCCCGGTCGCGTCCCGCTCCCGCGTCCCTGCGGACGCAGACACCTCGGGTGTCTCAGATGTCGCAGGCGTCTCAAATGCCTCGGGTGTCTCAGGCACGAATCCCCCTGGGGATGGTCAGCCGCCCGACGAGGACGTACGCGGCGTCGAACAGCAACGCCAGGACGATGATCCCGAGCGTGCCCGCGAGCACTTGGTTGAGCGCGTTCTTGCTGCCCAGTGAGGCGATGCCGCGGAAGATCTCATTGCCGAGGCCGGGCCCGGAGGCGTAGGCGGCGATGGCGGCGATGCCCATCAGCATCTGCGTCGAGACCCGGATGCCCGTCAGGATCGGCGGCCAGGCCAGCGGCAGCTCGACCCGCACCAGACGGGCGAGCCGCGACATCCCGATGCCCGTCGCCGCGTCCACCAGCGACGGGTCGACCCCGCGCAGCCCGACGATCGAGTTGCGGACGATCGGCAGCAGCCCGTACAGGGTCAGGGCGATGACCGTGGGAGGGACACCGAGCCCCACGATGGGGATCAGCAGGCCGATCATGGCGAGCGAGGGGATGGTCAGCAGGGTCGAGGTCGCGGTCGTCGCGAGGCTCCCGCCCCATTCGCTGCGGTAGGCGACGACACCGATGGTCACCCCCACCACCGTCGCGACGACCATGCACTGGAATACGGCGCTGGCGTGCTGGTAGGCGTCGGCGAGGAGCTGCTGATGGCGGCTGTCGAGGTACTCCCAGAAGTTCACCCGCCGTCACCCCGCTCGGTCGCCTCAGTCGTCGTCCTGCGCTGCCTGCTCCACCAGCGGGATGATCCGCAGCGGCACGGGGTTCTCCATGACGATCGCCGTGGAGGCCCGGACGATGCCATCAAAACCGACAACCCGGTCGATCACGCGTTGAAGGTCGGCGTTGGACCGGGCCACGAGCCGGCACATCATGTCCCCACCGCCCGTGGTCGTGTGCAGCTCCAGCACCTCGGGCACGGTCGCCAAGTGCGCCCGGACGTCCGCCCCTTGCCCCTGCCGGATCTGGAGGGTCGCGAAGGCGGTGACGGGATATCCGAGGGCCGTGGGATCCACCTGCGGCCCGAACCCCCGGATGACGCCATTCGACTGAAGCCGGTCCAGCCGCGCCTGCACGGTCCCGCGTGCGACACCGAGCCGACGGGACATCTCGAGCACGCCGATTCGCGGCTCCTCGGCGAGCAGCACGATGAGCCGGCCGTCCAGATGATCGATCGCCACAAGGACCTCCGCAATGGTCATCCTGTACAGAACGCCCGACAGTACGGGTATTCCACTGAACAGTTTGCCCAGCGGATTCGCAAAGTGTTGCGCACCTTGCGGAGCGGGGCGACCCTGCACCCATGACGCAGACCACACACCACACCCCGGACACCGCGCGGCAGGCAGACCCCTTCCCGGTCAAGGGAATGGACGCGGTCGTCTTCGCCGTGGGCAACGCCAAGCAGGCCGCGCACTACTACTCCACCGCCTTCGGCATGACGCTCGTCGCGTACTCCGGACCGGAGAACGGCAGCCGCGAGACCGCCTCGTACGTCCTGACGAACGGCTCGGCGCGCTTCGTCCTCACCTCCGTCATCAAGCCCGCCACGCCGTGGGGCCACTTCCTCACGGAGCACGTGGCCGAACACGGCGACGGGGTGGTCGACCTCGCGATCGAGGTCCCGGACGCCCGGGCCGCGTTCGCGTACGCCGTGGAGCACGGCGCCACCGCGGTCACCGAGCCGTACGAGCTGAAGGACGAGCACGGCACGGTCGTCCTCGCCGCGATCGCCACGTACGGCAAGACCCGCCACACCCTGGTCGAGCGCAAGGGCTACGACGGCCCCTACCTCCCGGGGTTCGCGAGCGCCGACCCCATCGTCGAACCGCCCGCCCACCGCACCTTCCAGGCCATCGACCACTGCGTCGGTAACGTCGAGCTGGGCCGGATGAACGAGTGGGTCGGTTTCTACAACAACGTCATGGGCTTCACGAACATGAAGGAGTTCGTGGGCGACGACATCGCCACCGAGTACAGCGCCCTGATGTCGAAGGTCGTCGCCGACGGCACGCTCAAGGTCAAGTTCCCGATCAACGAGCCCGCCATCGCCAAGAAGAAGTCCCAGATCGACGAGTATCTGGAGTTCTACGGCGGCGCCGGCGTCCAGCACATCGCGCTCAACACGAACGACATCGTCGAGACGGTCCGCACGATGCGCGCGTCCGGCGTCCAGTTCCTGGACACCCCGGACTCCTACTACGACACCCTCGGCGACTGGGCCGGCGAGACCCGCGTCCCGGTCGCGACGCTGCGCGAACTGAAGATCCTGGTGGACCGCGACGAGGACGGCTACCTGCTTCAGATCTTCACCAAGCCGGTCCAGGACCGCCCGACGGTCTTCTTCGAGATCATCGAACGCCACGGCTCCATGGGCTTCGGCAAGGGCAACTTCAAGGCCCTCTTCGAGGCAATCGAACGAGAGCAGGAAAAGCGCGGCAACCTCTGACACCCAGCACGCCCCAGGGAGGCCCCCTCCACCACCCAGGCGGAGGGGCCCCCGAGACCGCCGACGCACGGGAGCGGGCCGTACAGACACGGCGCGGGCCGTACAGACACGGCGCGGGCCGTACCGACACGGTGAGGGCCGGTACCGACACGGCGCGGGCCCTGCCGACACGGCCCGAGGCCGCGGACGCACGGGAGCGGGCCGTGCCGGTACGTCGCAGCCCGCCGCATAGGGCTCCTCCAGGCAACCCCAACGATTCCGTCTTGGGGCGGTACACCCGGAAGGCGGCGGGCGCGACGTACCGGCACGGCCCCGACCCCCCACCTGGCAGCCCGCACCCACCAGCAACCACCCGCCTACCAGCAACCACCCACCCGCCCCAAGGGTCAGGCGGTCCGGGGCTCCCCCAACTCCTCCAACGCCGCAGAAGCCAACGGCGCAAACAGCGGCGAGAACGCGGGATTGACCCGCAACGCCTCCCCAAGATGCCGCCGAGCCGCCCCGAACCTCCCCAACTCCCGCTCGATCACGCCCCGGTGATACGCGTACAGCGCGACCCGCACCTCACCCCCGTGCTCCCTGTCCATCGCCTTCGTGGCGAAGCCGAGAGCCTCCTCGTCCTCCCCGGCACGATGCAACGCCCACCCCAGGGCGTCCGCGACGGCCACGGACGGATGCCGCGCCCACTCACCCCGCAACCGCCGCACCGCGGACCCGGCATCCCCGTGATCCGCCTCGAGGAGACCGAGCACGAGCTCGTCGTCCACACCCCCCGCGGCCCCCTCCCGCACCCGAGCCCGCACCACCTCGTACTGCGCCCGAGCGGCCCCACCCCGCCCCAGCGACTCGTACAACTCGCCCAGCTCCAGCGCGTACCACGGCAACGGCCGCCCGGCCAGCGCGGACCGGTACGCCCGAAGAGCCTCGGACGTCCGTCCCAGCGCGGCCAGCGCCCTGCCCTGCCCCGCCCGCGCCGCGTACGCACCGGGATCGGCCCGCAACGCGGCCTCGAAGGCGCGCAGCGACTCGGCGGGCTCCCCGCGTTCCCAGGCCAGCTCCCCGGCCCGGACGAGACAGTCGGCGCGCTCGGCCGGAGCGGAGGCGAGTGCCGCCGCGTCGGAGAAGGCGGCCGCGGAGTCCTCCCGCCGGCCCTGGTCCCGGTACACGAGCCCGGCCCGCGTCAACACCTGGGCCTTCGAGGCCCGGCTCCCCGAGGGGAGCCGGACGAGCTCGGCGAGCGTCCTGCGCGCGGCCTTGTGGTCACCGAGCCCCCGGTACGCGTCGATCAGCGGCGGATAGGCCGTCCACCGTTTCGGTGAGGCCGCCACCGCGGCCTCGCCCCACTTCCGCGCGGTCCGGAAGTCGTGCCGGGCGTTGGCGAGCGCGGCGAGCCCGTCGAGCGCCTCCGCGTTCCCCTTCGGCCTCGCCTTCAGCGAGGTGCGCAGGGCCTTCTCGGCCCGCGGGTAGTACCGCGACTGAGAGGCCCGCTCGCCCCGCTCCACGTACGCCGCGCCGAGCACGGCCCACGATCGGACATCACCCGGATGGGCCCGCAGATGCGTCTCGTGGTCACCGATCAGCGCGTCCAGGTCGGGCAGCGAGGCGGGTGCCCCGGCCCCGACGGCGGTCTCGGCCCGTGCCACGGGCCCCGGGGAGGGCGGCGGCCGGTGCTGCCCGGCGGGCATCGTCATCAGCGCGCCACCGAGTACGACACAGCCCGTGAGGGCCCCGGTCAGAACCCACCACTGGACGACCGCACGCCTGTCCGGGCGGGCCGCCGGCCTCGGGGTCAGGTCTTTCTCCACGCCGCTCTCCATGCCGCTCACTGTGCGTCAATACGAAGAGCACATTCGTCCACCACCCCGGCACGGAAAGCCTGGCGCGGACGGGGTTCACACCGATGGCCCCGAGTGCGACGCTGTGATCATGAGCCGTATCGAAGCCCGACCCGACGAAGACATCGTGGCGACGGGCAGCCTCGCCGAGCGTCTCCTCGTGGGGCTGCCGGCCGAGGCGGTCCTCACCGACCCGGACGTCACCAGCTCGTACGCCAACGACATGGCCAGCTTCTGCGAGGCGGGTACCCCCGCCGTCGTCGTGCTGCCGCGCACCGTCGAGCAGGTCCAGCACGTCATGCGCGTCGCCACAGAACTACGCGTACCGGTCGTCCCGCAGGGCGCCCGCACGGGCCTGTCGGGCGCGGCCAACGCCTCCGAGGGCTGCATCGTGCTGTCCCTGGTCAAGATGGACCGGATCCTGGAGATCAGCCCCGTCGACCGGATCGCGGTGGTGGAACCGGGCGTCGTCAACGCCACGCTCTCCCGGGCCGTCAACGAACTGGGCCTCTACTACCCGCCGGATCCCTCCAGCTGGGAGATGTGCACCATCGGCGGCAACATCGGCACGGCCTCCGGCGGCCTGTGCTGTGTGAAGTACGGGGTGACGGCCGAGTACGTCCTCGGCCTGGACGTCGTCCTCGCCGACGGACGCCTGATGTCCACGGGCCGCCGCACGGCGAAGGGCGTCGCCGGTTACGACCTGACGCGTCTCTTCGTCGGCTCGGAGGGCTCGCTCGGGATCGTGGTCGGAGCGACCCTGACCCTGAAGCCCCGGCCTCCCCAGCAACTCGTCCTGGCAGCCGAGTTCGCGTCCGGGGCGGCCGCCTGCGACGCGGTCTGCCGGATCATGGAGGGCGGCCATGTGCCGTCCCTCCTGGAACTGATGGACCGCACGACGGTGAAGGCCGTCAACGACATGGCCGCCATGGGCCTCCCGGAGAGCACGGAGGCCCTGCTCCTCGCCGCCTTCGACACGCTCGACCCGGCCGCCGACCTCGCCGCCGTGGGCGCGCTGTGCGAGGCGGCCGGCGCCACCCAGGTCGTACCGGCGGAGGACGCGGCCGAGTCGGAACTGCTTCTCCAGGCCCGCCGGCTGTCGCTCACCGGGCTGGAGGCCGTCAAGGGCACGACGATGATCGACGACGTGTGCGTACCGCGCTCCAGGCTCGCCGAGATGCTCGAAGGGGTGGACCGGATCGCCGCGAAGTACCGGCTGACCATCGGCGTCGTCGCGCACGCGGGTGACGGCAACACCCACCCGACGGTCTGCTTCGACGCGGGCGATCCGGACGAGTCCCGGCGTGCCCGGGAGTCCTTCGACGAGATCATGGCCCTGGGTCTGGAACTCGGCGGGACGATCACCGGCGAGCACGGCGTGGGCGTCCTCAAGAAGGAGTGGCTGGCACGGGAGATCGGCCCGGTCGGTGTCGAGATGCAGCAGGCGGTCAAGACAGCCTTCGACCCGCTGGGCATCCTCAACCCGGGCAAGCTCTTCTGAGCCACCACCCCCTCCGCCCCCGGGTGGTCCCATCCCCCCGCGGGGTCTCACTCCCCGTCCCTGGACTCGTCCGAGGGCCACGGGTCGCGCAGCCACAGGTCGTCGGCGGGGGTCGGCGCGAGCAGCTCGGCGAGCCCGTCGTCGATACCGAGCTGCTCGGCCTCGGAGCCCGGTGGAACCGCCCGCAGGGTGCGCTCCAGCCAGGCCGACACCTGCGCGGCGGGCGCTTCGAGCAGGGCGTCCCCGTCGGGTGAACTCAGCGCCATCAGGACGACGCTGCGACCGGCGACCTTCGTCGGCCACACCCGCACATCCCCGTGCCCGCACGGCCGGAACACCCCCTCGACGAGCAGTTCGCGCGCGAACGTCCACTTCACGGGATGGTCGGTGCCGATGTGGAAGGTGACGTGCACGGCGTACGGATCGTCGGTGCGGTAGATCAGCAGAGCCGGGACCGGGATGCTGCGCTCGGGGGACAGGACCAGCTTGAGCTCGAGCTCGCGTTCCACCACGGTGTACATGTCGCGGGTTTCCTCTCGTGTCCGGGGCCCTGTGGGCGGGCCCGTACGAGTGGAGAGGGCTCGGAGCGCGCAGCATTACGCCGGTTCGGAGAAGTTTTTCCGAGGGCTCGCGCGTAGGGCGCCCCTATACCTCGTGGCGGCCGGAAAACGTGGCGGAACCTTGCCCGAAGGGGGTAGGTACGCGAGGAGGGGCGGTGGTGGTTGCGCCGGTCTGATAGATGTGGACGCTCAACACGACCCCCGAGCAGATACGGGACGACGGACATGAGCGCCCCAACCCCGGCCCCCGGTGACGACAGGCCCCGCGAAGGGTATTACCCGGACCCGTCCATTCCTGGATATGTCCGGTACTGGAACGGTGCCGCGTGGGTACCGGGCACCAGTCGGCCTTCGCCGGACGGCGGCGCACAGCTCTCGTCGTCCGCGGACGCGCAGCCCGCGCCCCTGTCCACGGAGGAGACGGGCCCGCACTTCTTCGACGAGGACCCGCCCGCCGCGGGCCCGTCACCGGCCGAGGCGCAGCACGGCAGCCGGCCCGAGCCGGCCACCGCGTGGGGCGCCGACCGTTCCCGGCAGAGCGGCTTCGGCGGCGATCCGGACCGCCGGGTCCGCTGGGGTTCACCGGACCCGCGCGTCCCGTCGGAGCCGGCCCCGTCCACGCAGCCCGAGGGCAGGTTGGACCACACGGACGGCACGGCCACGTTCCACCCGTCCGACTCCGAGGAGGACACCGGGGCGCCCACGCCTCCCGCCTCCGGCGGCACCGTGGTGTTCCGCAGGCCCAAGGGGCCGGTACGTCCCACCGGGGCGGCGGGGTCTTCGGGGACCGCGGGAGCGGCCGGTGCCATGGGCGCCGGGCGCGCGCACGTCGCGGGCACGCCCGGTGGGGCACGCGCCAACAACCCGGGCACGGACGCCGCGGCCGCGGCTCCGGCCGGCGCCGACGGCTCCGCCGGTCCCGGCGTACCCGGCTCCCGCGAACCCCTCGCGTCCGAGGGCACGATGGCCTTCCGGGCCATGACGCCGCGAGCGGGACAGCAGCGCGGGGCACAGCCCTCCACGGCCCAGAAAGCAGCGGCCCAGGGCCCAGCGGCCCAGACACCGACCAGCCCTGCTCCGGGAGCCGCCGCCCAGGGAGCCGCCGCCCAGGCCTCCGTGGCAGCCTCCCCGGCCGCTCCGGCCGCCCCCCAGCAGTCCGCTGCCGGTGTGCCCCCGCAGTCCGGTGCCCAGGCGCCCATGAGCGCGGGCCTCGGCGGCGGACAGCCCTCCTGGGCCCAGCAGGTGCACCGGCTGGCCGGGCCGGACGAGGAGCAGCCCGTCGTGCCGTGGAAGCCGGTGCGGGAGGACCCGTTCCAGGCGGTCGCCCGCTCCCAGGCGAACGCGCGCCCGGCGGGGCTCGGGAAGCGCTTCGCCGCCCGGCTCGTGGACACGCTCGTACTGGCCGCGGTCACCGGCGCGGCCGCCGTTCCCCTGGGGACCAGAGCTCTCGACCACGTCAACGAGAAGATCGACGCGGCCAAGCTCTCCGGCGAGACGGTCACGGTCTGGCTGCTGGACGGCACGACCGCCCTCTACCTCGGCGCCGTCCTGGGCGTGCTGATCGTCTTCGGCGTCCTCTACGAGGCGCTGCCCACCGCCAAGTGGGGCCGCACCCTCGGCAAGAAGCTGTGCGGCCTGCAGGTGCGGGACATCGAGGGCGGCGACCCGCCGTCGTTCGGCCTGGCCCTGCGCCGCTGGCTCGTCTACAGCGTCCCGGGTGTCCTCGTCATCGGTGTCGTGGGTGTCGTGTGGGGTCTGTTCGACCGTCCGTGGCGCCAGTGCTGGCACGACAAGGCGGCCCACACGTTCGTCGCCGGCTGACAGGTACTCCGGACGGCCGTCCCCCATTGCGCAGTCGCGGGGTTCGCGGTCGACTCGGGGCATGACGACCGAGCCGCCGCCCCCGCCGGACGACGATCCGTTCAGGAAGCCGCCGGACGACGATCCGTTTCAGAAGCAGCCGCCGGCGCCCGGACAGGGCGACGGCACCCCGCACGGCACCCCGCCGCCCGGCTCCCCGGGCGCGGGCGGCGACGCCGGCGGCGCGGGCCAGGGCCCCCCGTACGGCAGTCCCCCGTACGGCAGTCCCCCGTACGGTGAACAGCCCCCGCAGGGCGGTGACCCCTACGGCGCCACACCACCGCCCTACGGGGGCGGAGGTGACCCCTACGGCGGTGGCCCGTACGCCAACGACCCGCTGGCCGGGATGCCACCGCTCGCCGACAGCGGCAAGCGCGTGCTCGCGCGGATCATCGACATGGTCCTCGTCATCATCGTGGTGTGGCTGCTGACGTGGGGCTTCGGCGTCAACGAGTACGACGTCGACACGGACAAGATCGAGTACGGCAAGTCCTTCGGGCAGTCCCTGATCGCCCTGCTGCTCTACGTCGGCTACGACACCTTCATGACCACCAGGTCGGGACAGACCCTCGGCAAGAAGTGGCTGCATCTGCGGGTGGCGAACCTCGACAACGGCTCCACGCCCTCCACGCAGACCTCACTGGTCCGAGCGCTGGTGCTGTGGGTGCCGTTCGCGTTCTGCTGCGCGTGCATCTGGACCGCCATCACGGGCGGCTGGAGCTTCTTCGACAAGCCGTACAAGCAGGGCCTGCACGACAAGGCGGCGAAAACAGTGGTGGTCAGCACCGACTGAGCCGACGGGCGGCGGCCGACGGACGGCGGCACGGAACCGGCGGGCCCGTGAGAACGGGACCGCCGGTTCCGTGCCGCTTCATGCCACTTGGTGCCGCTACGTGTCGAGGAATCGGTGACCCGGTGGCGGGCGCCGCGTCAGGCGCGCTCGCGGACCGGTTCGGGCGCGCCGGCGACGCTGACGGTCTCGCGCCGCGCCGGAACACGCTGTTCCGTGACGGCGACGGGCGAGGGGCGGGCGACGGACGCCGCCGGGGCGACGGCCGCGGCGGGTTTCGGGACGGGAACCGTCATGGCCACGAGGAGTCCGAGCACGAGGGCGGAGAGCGTGATGACCACGATCCCCAGGCCTGAACTCGTCTGTGACAGCAGCAGCATGGCGAGCGTGGAGAAGATCACGGTGCAGGAACCGTAGGCGAGCTGTGCGGCGGTCGGACGAGGCATGGCAGTTCCGTCCTCGGGATGGGGGTCTCCCCCCGTGCCTCTCGCGATGGGGGAGGGTGCGGATAGGAATCTGGGGTGCGACAACGGTGTCCGCTTGGCAAATCACCGGAAATCCGGCGCGCCGCCAACCGACTCTATTCGGCTGTCTGCCCTAGCGGAACGAGCAGTAAGCGTGACCTAACCCACGGTGCCGGTGCACAGGGGGCGCACGGAGTCATGACGCCTGCCAACCCGACTGTCGAACGCGCCTGTTGAGCGCTGTACGGATGGGCCGTGAGCGGACGGGTGCCAGTGCGCGGCGCGCGGCCGCCGGTGCATAGCTCACTTGACCTGTGCAAGTCAAGGTCTGTCTTTTCTCCTTCAACTCCGATCGAATGTCGTCACTTGTGACGCGCATAGAGCGCGCGCGGACTCCATAACCTGGACACCCTCCTTCCGCGCGCCCGTGCGCAAGGGAGGACTGCCTCAAGTGACCAGCAGACCATGGACGTTCAGAGCTGCCGCAGTGGGTGTGGCGCTCGCAGCGGCCGCGGCCACGTTCTCGACCTTCGCGGTGGCGCAGGCCGCCGACGGCGACCAGCCGACGGCAGCCGCGAACCGGCAGGACCCGGCACGTGCCGACGACCACGCCGACCACGAGCACGACCTCAAGGGCCCGCTGACCGATCGTCAGGAAGCCCAGCGGGAAGAGGCCCTCAAGAGGGTCATAGCCGGTGACGCCAAGGTCACCGATCGCGGCGGCTCGCAGGTCGTGAAGCTCCAGAACGGCAAGTACGTGGAGCTCGGCCGGGAGAAGACCGACCAGATCTTCACGGTTCTCGTGGAGTTCGGCGACAAGGTGGACAGCCGCTACGGCGGCACCCCCGGCCCGCTGCACAACCAGATAGCCAAGCCGGACCGTGCCGAGGACAACAGCACGGCCTGGCAGGCGGACTACAACAAGAAGCACTTCGAAGAGCTCTACTTCGGCACCGGCAAGGGTGTCGAGTCGATGAAGAAGTACTACGAGAAGCAGTCCTCGGGCCGCTACTCCATCGCCGGCGCGGTCTCCGACTGGGTGAAGGTGCCCTACAACGAGGCCCGCTACGGCTCCAACAAGTGCGACCCCGACACCTGCGCGTGGAACGCCGTCGCCGACGGTGTCACCGCCTGGGTCGACGCCCAGAAGGCCGCGGGCAAGTCCGACGCCGCCATCAAGTCCGAGCTGGCCGCCTACGACAAGTGGGACCGCAACGACTTCGACGGCGACGGCAACTTCAACGAGCCCGACGGCTACATCGACCACTTCCAGATCGTGCACGCCGGTGAGGACGAGTCCGCGGGCGGCGGCGCACAGGGCGAGGACGCCATCTGGGCCCACCGCTGGTACGCGTTCGGCACGGACGCCGGTGCCACCGGCCCCGCGGGCAACAAGATGGGTGGCGCGCCGATCGGCGACTCCGGCATCTGGGTCGGCGACTACACGATCCAGCCGGAGAACGGCGGACTCGGTGTCTTCGCCCACGAGTACGGCCACGACCTGGGTCTGCCGGACCACTACGACACCACCAACACCGCCGAGAACTCCACCGCCTTCTGGACCCTCATGTCCTCCGGTTCCTGGCTCGGCACCGGCAAGGACAACATCGGTGACCTGCCCGGCGACATGACCGCCTGGGACAAGCTCCAGCTCGGCTGGCTGAAGTACGACACGGCCAAGGCCGCGACGCGCTCCACCCACAAGCTGGGCGTGGCGGAGTACAACACGAAGAACGCGCAGGCGCTGGTGGTCGAGCTGCCGAAGAAGGCGGTCGCCACCGAGGTCGTCACCCCGGCTCAGGGCGCCACCCAGTGGTGGAGCGGCAGCGCGAACAACCTCAAGAACACGCTGACCCGTTCCGTGGACCTCACCGGCAAGTCCTCGGCCACGCTGACCCTCGACGGCTGGTACGACATCGAGACGGACTTCGACTACCTCTACACCGAGGTCTCCACCGACGGCGGCGCCAAGTGGACGCCGGTCGACGGCACGGTCGACGGCGAGGCCATCCCGCGTGACGCCAGCGGCAGCCCCGCGCTGACCGGCACCGTGGACGCGTACAAGAAGCTGTCGTACCCGCTCGACGCCTACGCGGGCAAGAAGATCGACCTGCGCTTCCGCTACTCCACCGACGGCGGCGTGGCCCAGAAGGGCTTCGCGGCGGACCGGATCACCGTCACCGCCGACGGCAGCGCGGTCTTCTCGGACAACGCCGAGACCGCCGACGCCGCGTGGAAGGCCACCGGGTTCTCCCGGATCGGCGCGTCCTTCACCAAGGACTACGCGCAGTACTACATCGCCGAGAACCGCCAGTACGTGTCGTACGACAAGACCCTCAAGGTCGGCCCGTACAACTTCGGCTTCGCGAACACGCGTCCGTCCTGGGTGGAGCACTTCCCGTACCAGAACGGTCTGCTGATCTGGAAGTGGGACACCTCCCAGCGGGACAACAACGTCAGCCAGCACAAGGGCACCGGCCTGCTGCTGCCGGTCGACGCCCACCCGAAGGCGATGAAGTGGGCCGACGGCACGGTGATGCGCAACCGCATCCAGTCGTACGACTCGCCCTTCAGCAAGTACCGCACGGACGGCTTCACGCTGCACAAGGCGGACGTCGCCACGAAGATCAAGTCGCTCCCGGGCAACCGGATCTTCAACGACCGCACGAACACCTACTACGACGAGACCAACCCGACCGCGGGTGTCAAGATCACTGACACCAACACCAAGATCGCGATCGTCCGGGAGCCCCGCGACGGCTCGTCGATCACGGTGAAGGTCTCGGCCGCGACGAAGTAGACAGCGTTTTCGCAGGTCAAACCATGATCGGCCGCAACCCTCTGGCGGGTTGCGGCCGATCGTGTTTAGGTGCGTCCTGTGGCTCTCTTATTGACACCGAATCTCACGGGGGTGTGACTGCATGGCCGCAGGAGGTTTCTGCAAGCTGCCGAACGGGATGGTGGTGGTGGCGTTGAACCTGCCCAGCCCGTCCGCCGCGGGCAGCGGCTCGGTACGCGTCCTCGTGCATGCCCACAACCGCGCCCGCGCCCTGACGCGACTGCGCAACCTGGGCATGCGGGCGGTGTACCTGCGTGGCAACGCGGAGCCTCCGACCCCGGACGAGATCACCGCGGTCCTGCACCACCCCGACGGCCTCATATGGCGCACGGCACCGGGCGCCGAAGCCCGCGCCGAGCTCTGGCATCCGATCCGCGCACTGATGCGGTAGCGCTCCGCTCGGCCGGGTGCTTCGTCTGCGGGTTCGTCGGGGCTGGGCGCGCAGTTCCCCGCGCCCCTGTCGGGCCCCGGTCAGACGACCGGCTTGCCGCTCAGCTCCACGCCCGCCTCGCGCAGCTCCTCCAGGGCCCGCGCGGTGGTCTCCTCGGCCACACCCGCCGTCAGGTCGAGCAGCACCTGCGTACGGAAGCCCTCGCGGGCCGCGTCCAGGGCGGTGGCGCGGACGCAGTGGTCGGTGGCGATGCCCACGACGTCGACCTCGGTGATCTCACGGGCGCGCAGCCAGTCGCCCAGCGGGACGCCGTTCTCGTCGGCACCCTCGAAGCCGCTGTAGGCCGCCGAGTACGCGCCCTTGTCGAAGACGGTGTCGATCGCGCCGGACGCGACCGCCGGAGCGAAGTTCGGGTGGAAGCCCACGCCCTCGGTGCCGGCCACGCAGTGCGCGGGCCAGGAGTGGACGTAGTCGGGGTTGTCGGCGAAGTGGCCGCCGGGCGCGATGTGGTGGTCCCGGGTGGCCACCACATGGCGGTAGCCGGCGGGGGCCTGCCCGATCAGTTCCGTGATCGCGGCGGCGACGTCGGCGCCGCCGGGCACCGCGAGGCTGCCTCCCTCGCAGAAGTCGTTCTGGACGTCTACGACGATCAGGGCGCGGCGCATGTCGGTGTCCTTCTGCCTGGCGCTCCGCGGGGAGCGGTTCGTGGTCTGCGGGTGCATGGGGGCTGGTCGCGCAGTTACCCGCGCCCCTGGCGGGGCGCGACCGTGTGACCGGGCCCGGAGCGTTCACGATGTGGGCGGGAGGGGCGGTCGTTGCCGTTGCCTTTCCCGGCTCACCGCCCGTTCATGCCCGTTCGGACCCGGGGTGGCCTGAGGCGTGCCCCGGCCACGCCTCGGGCCCGGGCACACCCGTCTCACACGTACTCGGTCGGAATGACGGCTTCCCCCCGCGACAGCTGCGTCGCCGAGAGGGGCAGGTTCGCGCGGGCCGCCGCATGCCGTTCGCGTACGACGTCCAGTGGCTCGCGGGCGACGACCTGGCCGCCCTTGACGAGCTCCACCAGGAGCTGACGGTCGCTGAGCTCGGCCGGGACCGCCCCCGTGCCGATCACCTCGGCCTCGGCGGTCCCGTACGCGTCCAGCCGCCGCGCGGCCCACTTGCGGCCGCCGACGGACGTCTTGCCGCCGGACGACTTCTTGGCCACCGGCACCAGCGGAGCCTTCGGGTCCGCCGACTCGGCACGCGCGACGAGCTTGTAGACCATCGAAGCGGTCGGATGGCCGGATCCCGTCACCAGCTGGGTGCCCACGCCGTACGCGTCCACGGGCGCCGCGGCCATCGAGGCGATCGCGTACTCGTCCAGGTCCGAGGTCACGATGATCCGCGTCTTCGTGGCGCCCAGCTCGTCCAGCTGCTGACGCACCCGGTGCGCGACGAGCAGCAGGTCACCGGAGTCGATGCGGACGGCGCCGAGCTCGGGGCCCGCCACCTCGACGGCCAGCCGGACGGCCTCGGCGACGTCGTACGTGTCCACCAGCAGCGTGGTGCCCCGGCCGAGCGAGTCCACCTGGGCGCGGAAGGCGTCCCGCTCGCTGTCGTGCAGGAGGGTGAAGGCGTGGGCGGAGGTCCCGACCGTCGGAATGCCGTAGCGGAAGCCCGCGGCCAGGTCCGAGGTGGTCGTGAAGCCACCGACGTACGCGGCCCGGGACGCCGCCACCGCGGCCAGCTCGTGGGTGCGCCGGGCGCCCATCTCGATCAGCGGGCGTCCTCCGGCGGCCGAGGCCATCCGGGAGGCGGCGGCCGCGATCGCCGAGTCGTGGTTGAGGATGGAGAGGATCACGGTCTCCAGGAGCACGCACTCCGCGAAGGAGCCCTCGACCCGCAGGATGGGTGATCCGGGGAAGTACACCTCGCCCTCCGGGTAGCCCCAGACGTCACCGCCGAAGCGGTACGAGGCCAGCCACTCCAGCGTCGGCTCGTCCACCACGCGGCGCTCGCGGAGGAAGCCGAGGACGTCCGGGTCGAAGCGGAAGTTCTCGACCGCGTCCAGGACCCGCCCGGTCCCCGCGACCACGCCGTACCGGCGGCCCTCGGGCAGTCTGCGCGTGAAAACCTCGAAGACCGAACGCCGGTCGGCGGTACCGCCCTTGAGGGCGGCCTGCAGCATGGTGAGCTCGTAGTGGTCCGTGAAGAGCGCTGTCGACGGCACGTCCACCGGCAGCCCCAGGTCCGCAGTGTTCATGGCAGGGATGCTACCCCCTATCTCGTCACTCTGACGATTTGTAGGGTTCGTGATTTGTGGGGCTCGTTTGGCCGGGCACCCGCCTGTGGTGGCAGCATGGGCCGTGTGACGGCTCCCGCACCCCTAGAGACCGAAAAGACCGAGTCGGCGGAGGAGGTATTCGCCGTACCCGAGCCCGACGTCCCGTGGGTGACCATCGTCCACAACGATCCGGTCAACCTCATGAGCTACGTGACCTACGTCTTCCAGTCGTACTTCGGCTACTCGAAGGACAAGGCCACCAAGCTGATGATGGACGTCCACCACAAAGGCCGGGCCGTTGTCTCCAGCGGCACCCGTGAGGAGATGGAGCGCGATGTGCAGGCCATGCACGGCTACGGTCTGTGGGCCACCCTCCAGCACGACCGGAAATGACCGGCGTCCCGGCACGACCGGGGACGACCCGGCCCGACCCGGCACGACCGGCACCTGCCCGACACCCGCGCAGTACTGGAAGTAGCGACGCAACCTGATGCCAGGACACTTCGAACCGCTCCCCGGCGGCGGCGCGGCCGTCGCGCTCGACGAGGTCGAGATCTCCATCATCCGCTCCCTCGCCGTACAGCTCCTGGAGCTCATCGGGCCGGGGCCGGGCGAGGACGTCTCCGACGATCCGCTCGCCGAACTGTTCGCGGAGGGGCCGAGCGAGCCGCCCTCCGACCCCGTGCTCAAGCGCCTCTTCCCGGACGCGTACAGCGGGCCCGACGTCGAGGCCGCCTCGCCCGAGCAGGCCGAGGAGCAGCGCGCGTACTCCGCGGAGTTCCGCCGCTTCACCGAGAACGACCTGCGGGCCGGCAAGCGGGACAACGCCCTCGTGGTGATCCGCTCCCTGGACACCCTCGCCGCCGCGCGGGAGGGCGGGGCGGTCCTGAAGCTGACGCCCGAGGAGTCGAAGCAGTGGCTCAGCTCCCTCAACGACCTGCGGCTGGCGATCGGCTCGCGGCTGGACGTCGTCGACGAGGAGGACACGGACCTCCTCTACCGGCTGCCGGACGAGGACCCGCGCAAGCCGATGGTGATGGCGTACCTGTGGCTCGGCGGACTGCAGGAAACGTTGGTTGAAACGTTGATGAAGTGACATGAAGCGTTCGCTCAGCGGACGCTCAAATCCGGATAACGATCACATCACCACCCGGGCCTGCTATGGGGGCCCGGGTGTTCTATGTCCGCTTCTTCCTGTGGCATGCGCTACAAGCACCTCGGGTGATCAATGCCGCGGCCGTGATAGATCTTCACGACCGCCCGGCCAGGACACCACCCACGTCCTGCCGGGTGCGCCACCGAGCCGGCGACCGCCGGCCAGGCACGAGCGGCCCCGGGAAGGCCGCTCGGCGGGCTCGCAGAGCCCGTTCAACTCCAGGAATCCGGGGGGATCGGAAACGGTCCGAGGCCGACGACGGCTCGGACCGGCGTGGAGAAAGGCGCACGGACATGACCTCGGTGCAGGTCGGAAAGCACGACGACGAGCGCGGCGGCAGCGGTGCCGCCGGCAGCGACACCTCCGAAGAGGGCTACGAACGCGGGCTCGGCAGCCGTCAGGTCCAGATGATCGCGATCGGCGGCGCCATCGGCGTCGGCCTCTTCCTGGGTGCTGGGGCGAACATCGCCAAGGCCGGCCCCAGCCTCATCCTCATGTACGCCCTCGCGGGCGTCATCATCTTCTTCATCATGCGGGCCCTCGGAGAGCTGCTGCTCTACCGTCCGGTCTCGGGCTCCTTCGCGGAGTACTCCCGCGAGTTCCTCGGCCCGTTCTTCGGCTACTTCACCGGCTGGACGTACTGGCTGATGTGGGTCGTCACCGGCATGGCGGAACTCACCGCCGCCGCGATCTACGTCAACTACTGGTTCCCGCAGATCCCGCAGTGGGTCACGGCCCTGGTCTTCCTGCTCGTGCTGTTCACGGCGAACCTGATCTCCGTCAAGCTCTTCGGCGAGATCGAGTTCTGGTTCTCGATGGTCAAGGTCACCGCCCTCATCGGCATGATCGTGATCGGCCTGGGCGTCCTCACCTTCGGCTTCAGCGCCGCCGGTGACACCGCCGCCGTGTCCAACCTCTGGGCCTTCGACGGCTTCTTCCCCAAGGGCATCGGCTCGTCCCTCATGACCCTGCAGGGCGTCATGTTCGCCTACCTGGCCGTCGAACTCGTCGGCGTCACCGCCGGTGAGTCCGAGAACCCGGAGAAGACGCTCCCCAAGGCGATCAACACCCTGCCCTGGCGCATCGCCCTCTTCTACGTCGGCGCGCTCACCGTCATCCTCTGCGTCGTGAAGTGGACGGAGTTCGCACCGGGCGTCAGCCCCTTCGTCGCTGCCTTCGCGAAGATCGGCATCCCCGCAGGCGCCGGCATCGTCAACTTCGTCGTCCTGACGGCGGCGCTCTCCTCCTGCAACTCCGGCATGTACTCCACCGGTCGCATGCTGCGCACCCTGGCGGACAACGGCGAGGCGCCGAGGATCTTCAACAAGCTGTCCGCCACCAGGACGCCCGCGTTCGGCATCACCGTCTCCATGCTCTTCATGGGCATCGGCGTGGTCCTGAACTACATCGTCCCGGAGAAGGCCTTCGGCTATGTCGTCTCGGTCGCCACGGCGGCAGGCATCTGGACCTGGCTCATGATCCTCGTCAGCCACATCCTGTACCGCCGCGCCGTCGACGCCGGCCGCCTGCCCGCCTCGTCCTTCCCGGCGCCCGGCGGCTCGAAGTTCAGCTGGGTCGCGGTCGCGTTCCTCCTCTTCGTCACCGGCCTCATCGCCTACGACGCCGACTCCCGCGTCTGCCTGTACGTGATGGCGGGCTGGGCCGCCGCACTGGGCATCGGCTGGGCCGTACTGAAGTCACGGAACCCCGAGGTCACCGAACGCCGCGACCCGGAGTTCGAGAAGGTCGGCTGACCGGAGCCCGCGACGGCCGGCCGGCCGCGGCCACCCGGACCGACCCCGGTCCCACCCCCGGCATGCAGGGCTCGTGGCCCACCATGTGGGCAGCCCCGTACCACCCTTCGGTACGGGGCTGCCGTCTGCTTATCCTGACCACCATGCTGACCATCACCCAGACCCTCGTCGACCAGATCGTCGCGCACGCGCGCCGGGACCACCCCGACGAGGCGTGCGGCGTGATCGCGGGCCCGGAGGGCACCGGCCGCCCCGAGCGCTTCGTCCCCATGCTGAACGCGGCGATGTCGCCCACGTTCTACGAGTTCGACTCGGGCGACCTGTTCAAGCTCTACCGCGAGATGGACGACCGCGACGAGGAGCCGGTGGTCGTCTACCACTCCCACACGTCGACCGAGGCCTACCCGTCCCGCACGGACATCTCCCTGGCGTCCGAGCCGAACGCGCACTACGTCCTCGTCTCGACCGCGGACACCGACGGGCTCGGCGACTTCCAGTTCCGCTCGTACCGCATCGTCGACGGCGAGGTCACGGAGGAGGAGGTCGCGGTGGTGGAGGCCTACTGACCCGCACGATCCCACATTTCGGTCAGAATTCATCCATCATCTGAGATCACATTCCAGGACCCGGGCCGGGAATCGATACGATGAGCCCATGGTTTCCCACGACGTGAGCGACAAGACGCCGGGCATGCTGCTCGTGGCGCGGCTGCACGTCGACCTGTGCAGGCTGCAGAGCGCCATCTGTACGCGCTGATTCCTGCCGCCGTACGGCCCTGAGCCACGGCTTTGCGGGGCCGCGACCGGCGTGCCCCCGGCTTCTCCCGCGCTGCCGCGCGCACTCCAGACCTGACTCACCTTCCGACAGGAGCCCGCAACCATGGCCATCGAGGTCCGCATCCCCACCATCCTCCGCACCTACACCGACGGCCAGAAGGCCGTCGAGGGCGGCGGGGAGACCCTCGCCGCGCTCCTCGACGACCTCGAGAGCCGCCACACGGGCATCCAGGCCCGCATCGTGGACGGAGGCGAACTGCGCCGCTTCGTGAACGTGTACCTGAACGACGAGGACGTCCGCTTCCTCGACGGCATCAACACCAAGCTCACCGACGGCGACAGCGTCACCATCCTGCCGGCCGTGGCCGGCGGCATGGTCTGACCGGGCTGCCGGGCTCTGATCGCTGATGCGCTACGACTCCCCGCTGGCCGCGGTGGGCAACACCCCTCTGGTGCGCCTGCCGCGGCTCTCGCCGTCCGCCGACGTCCGCATCTGGGCGAAGCTCGAGGACCGCAACCCGACCGGCTCGGTCAAGGACCGCCCCGCGCTCCACATGATCGAACAGGCCGAGAAGGACGGCAGGCTCACACCCGGCTGCACGATCCTCGAACCGACGTCCGGCAACACCGGCATCTCGCTCGCCATGGCCGCCAAGCTCAAGGGCTACCGCATGGTGTGCGTCATGCCCGAGAACACCTCGCAGGAGCGGCGTGAACTGCTCGCCATGTGGGGCGCCGAGATCATCCCCTCACCGGCGGCGGGCGGTTCCAACACGGCGGTACGCGTGGCGAAGGAGCTCGCCGCCGAACACCCCGACTGGGTGATGCTCTACCAGTACGGCAACCCCGACAACGCGGGCGCGCACTACGCCACGACAGGCCCGGAGATCCTGACCGACCTGCCCTCCGTCACCCACTTCGTCGCGGGACTCGGCACCACCGGAACGCTGATGGGCGTGGGCCGGTACCTCCGCGAGCAGAAGCCGGACGTGAAGATCGTCGCCGCGGAGCCGCGCTACGACGACCTCGTCTACGGCCTCCGGAACCTCGACGAGGGCTTCGTCCCCGAGCTCTACGACGCGTCGGTGCTGACCACGCGCTTCTCGGTCGGCTCGGCCGACGCCGTCACCCGTACGCGGGAGCTCCTCCAGCAGGAGGGGATCTTCGCCGGGGTGTCCACCGGGGCCGCACTGCACGCGGCGATAGGCGTCGGGCGCAAGGCCGTCCAGGCAGGAGAGTCCGCCGACATCGTCTTCGTCGTGGCCGACGGCGGCTGGAAGTACCTCAGCACGGGCGTCTACACCGCCGCCACCACGGAAGAGGCCATCGCGACACTGCAGGGCCAGCTCTGGGCGTAGGGCATCACCCCGGCCCGGAACGCCCGCTCCTCGAACGCCGGAGGGCTGCTCCCAGCCCGTCCGGCGTCCGGGGCCGGGCGCGAGGCCGCTCGGACCGAGGGACGGCGCGGGCGGGCGCGAGGCGCCCGAAGCCCTACTTCGTCAGGTGCCGCACCCGGTCCCAGACCCCGGGGTCCACCACCCCCACCCGCCGCCGGAACTCCCGCACCGGCAACCTCCGCAGCTCATCGGTCTCCAGGAAGCTCGCCCGCCCCCGGGCGTCACCCACGGCCCCAGCGGGAAGCGCGATGACCCCGCCCCGCCCGTCGTGGTACTTCGTGGTGATCTTGGCGACCACGGCCCTGCGCCCCCGGACCGACAGGACGAGGCAGGGCCGGTCCTTCGCACCCGGCCCGTCCTCGAACGGCACATTCGCCCACCAGATCTCCGCCGGCTGCGGCCGGGGCGAGCGGCCGACGCCGTCGGCCCTTCCCGGCGGCCGCGCCGACGACCGCCCCCGCCTGCCGGGGGGCCGCCCGCGCCCCCACCCGTCGACCAGGGCCGCCACGCCCGCGAGCAGCACCACGGCCGCCAACGCGAGCCACCACCACGTGTTCATGCGTACGACGGTACCGGCCGCCCCCGCCCACGCCCGTGTGCCCCCGGCCCATGCCGCCGTCCACCCCGCTGCCCCCGAACCGGTGACACCGCAGGTGAGTTCGCCCACAACAGCCCTCGACGGAGGAGCGACCCGCCCTTTTGCGCCTTACGCTCGACGGACCGCACGACCCCCGACTTCACTCCCCGCCAGCGGAGGTTTCTGCTTTATGAAGCTCACCGTCGTCGGCTGCTCGGGGTCGTTCCCGTCCGCGGAATCGGCCTGTTCGAGCTACCTCATCGAGGCCGACGGCTTCCGGCTGCTTCTCGACATGGGCAACGGTGCCCTTGGCGAGCTGCAGCGCCACTGCGGTCTCTACGACCTTGACGCGATCTTCCTCAGCCATCTGCACGCCGACCACTGCATCGACATGTGCGCGTACTTCGTCGCGCGCTACTACCGCCACGACGGCGGTCGCTGCGATCCGATTCCGGTGTACGGACCCGAGGGCACCGAGCAGCGACTGACCACCGCGTACGCGGACACCCCCTCCGCCTCCTCCATGAGCGAGGTCTTCGACTTCCACACCGTCAAGCCGGGCTCCTTCGAGATCGGCCCCTTCTCGGTGCACACCGAGAAGGTCAGCCATCCCGTGGAGGCGTACGGCATCCGCGTGGAGCACGGCGGGCGGTCGCTCACGTACTCCGGGGACACGGGCGTGTGCGACACGCTCGACGAACTGGCCCGGGACACGGATCTGTTCCTCTGCGAGGCCGCGTTCACACACGGCAAGGAGAGCATCCCGGACCTCCACCTCAACGGCCGCGAGGCCGGCGAGACCGCGACCCGCGCCGGGGCCCGCCGCCTCGTACTCACCCACATCCCGCCGTGGACGGACCCCCAGGCCAACCTGGTGGACGCCCGCGAGGTGTTCGGGGGACCGGTGGAACTGGCGACGCCGCGGGCTACGTACGAGATCTGAGCGAGCTCGCGCCGATCCGCGCGCACGCGAACGAAAGGCCCCCGGAACCCATGGGTTCCGGGGGCCTTTCGTTCGCGGTGCGAGAACTCACGCCTTGGTGAGGTCCTCGACCTCCTCGTCGGGCTCACGGCCCGGGGTGGCGAGGTTGAACTTGATGATCGCGAAGCGGAAGGTCACGTAGTAGATCGCCGCGAAGACCAGGCCGATCGGGATGATCATCCATGGCTTGGTGGCGAGGTTCCAGTTCAGGAAGTAGTCGATGGCACCGGCGGAGAAGCTGAAGCCGTGGTGCACGCCCAGCGCCCAGGTGATGGCCATCGAGAGGGCGGTCAGCACCGCGTGGATCACGTACAGCACCGGCGCGATGAACATGAACGCGAACTCGATCGGCTCGGTGATGCCGGTGACGAACGACGTCAGCGCGAGGGAGACCATCATGCCGCCCACGGCCTTGCGCCGCTCGGGGCGGGCGCAGTGCGTGATCGCGAGGGCGGCGGCCGGCAGCGCGAACATCATGATGGGGAAGAAGCCCGTCATGAACTGGCCGGCGGTCGGGTCACCGTGGAAGAAGCGGGGCAGGTCACCGTGCCAGACGGTGCCCGCGGAGTCCTTGAAGGAACCGATCTCCTGCCAGGCGACGGTGTTCACGAACTGGTGCATGCCGACGGGAAGCAGCGCGCGGTTGATCGCGCCGAAGATGCCCGCGCCGACCGCTCCGAGGCCGGTCATCCACTCGCCGAAGTTGGTGATGACGTCGCCGACGGGCTCCCAGACCAGGCCGAAGAAGACGCCGACCGCGGTGCCGATGAAGGCCATCAGGATCGGGACGAGACGGCGGCCGTTGAAGAAGCCGAGCCAGTCGGGCAGCTTGGTGCGGTGGAACCGCTGCCAGGTGACGGCGGCTATCAGACCCATCACGATGCCGCCGAGGACCTTGGGGTCGTTGTAGGTCGCGGCGACGTCCGCGCCCTTCTGGACCTTGGCCTCGGTGATCGGGAACGCGGTGAGCACGTTCTTGTAGACGAGGAATCCGACGAGCGCCGCGAGGGCGGTGGAGCCGTCGGACTTCTTGGCGAAGCCGATGGCGATGCCGACGCAGAACAGCAGCGGGAGGTTGGCGAAGACCGCGTCACCGGCCGTGGCGAACACGGATGCGACCTTGTCCCAGCCGAGCCCGTCGGCGCCGAACACGTCGGGCTGGCCGAGACGGAGCAGGATGCCGGCGGCCGGCAGCACGGCGATGGGGAGCTGCAGACTGCGGCCGACCTTCTGCAGGCCCTGGAGCAGGCCGGAGCCCCACTTCTTCGTGGGGGCCGCCGGAGCTGTGGCGGTGGTCATTGTTCCTCCATGTGCTGCGTGCCGCCGGAAGCGGAGAGGGAGAGAAAGAGGAGTGCACGAGGGATGGACGCATCCACGTGGTCTACACCACTCAGTGGTGTAGACCTGTTGTAGCACGGTGAAGGCGGGATAAGGAACCCGCCAATTTTGTGGCCTGGACCATAGGGGAACGAGCCGCCATGCAACCGGGTAAAAGCGTCCAAAAGTCACAGCGAAGGGCCCCCGGACCAGAGGTCCGGGGGCCCTTCGCACACACCGTCGGAAAGCTCTCCCGACCGCTACGCCTTCGTCACGTCCTCGACCTCGTCGTCCGGCTCCCGTCCCGGCGTCGGCAGGTCGAACTTCGTGATCGCGAAACGGAACACGACGTAGTAGACCGCCGCGAAACACAGGCCGATCGGAATGATCGCCCAAGGCCTCGTCGCCAGATTCCAGTTGATGACGTAGTCGATCAGCCCCGCCGAGAAGCTGAAACCGTCATGCACACCCAGACCCCACGTCACCGCCATGGACACACCGGTGAGCACCGCATGCACCGCGTACAGCAACGGCGCGATGAACACGAACGAGTACTCGATCGGCTCCGTGATGCCCGTGACGAACGACGTCAACGCGATCGACAGCATCAGACCGCCGATCTCCTTGCGGCGATGCGGCTTCGCGCAGTGCGCCATCGCCAGGCACGCCGCCGGCAGCGCGAACATCATGATGGGGAAGAAGCCGGACGTGAACTGCCCCGCATCCGGATCGCCCGCCAGGAACATGTTGATGTCACCGTGCACGACCGTGCCGTCAGGCTTCGTGTAACTGCCGAACTGGAACCACATGGGCACATTCAGGAACTGATGCAGCCCGATCACCAGCAGCGCACGGTTCGCGACACCGAAGACCCCCGATCCCCACGCCCCCAGACTGACCAGCCAGTCACTGAAATCCTCCAGGCCCCGGCCGATCGGCGGCCACACCCACAGACACAGCGCGGCGAACGCGATCGCCACGAACGCCATGATGATCGGCACCAGCCGGCGGCCGTTGAAGAAGCCGAGCCAGTCCACGAGCCTCGTGCGGTGGTAGCGCTGCCAGAAGTAGGCGGCCATCAAGCCCATCAGGATGCCGCCGAAGACACCCGGATTCTGGTAGGTGAAGACCACCACCGAGCCGTCGTCCGCCTGACAGCCGGCCGCCACCACCTTCGCCTGGTCCGCACAGTCCTCGGGGAACTGCCGCAACACGTTGTAGTAGACGAGGAACCCCGCCACCGCCGCCAGCGCCGTCGAACCGTCGGCCTTCTTCGCCATCCCGATGGCCACACCGACACAGAAGAGCAGCGGAAGCCCCAGCGAACCGTCCAGCAGTGCACTGCCCGCCCCCGCCATCACCTTCGAGACGTTCGTCCAGCCCAGACCGTCGGCGCCGAACACGTCCGGCTGCCCCAGACGATTCAGGATGCCCGCCGCCGGCAGCACGGCGATGGGCAGCTGAAGGCTGCGCCCCATCTTCTGCAGACCCTGGAAAAGGTCGCCCCAACGGGAGCGCGTGGGCGCGGCCGCACTGTCGGCACTCATGCGTGTCTCCCTGCGTCCCTCGGCGCCGGCCCGGGCCCCGCGGAACGAGGCCAAGTTTGGCGGCCGTTGAAAACTGGTGTAGACCAGTCGGCGAACGGTTGTGCTGCCATGATCGCCATCATTCGGCAGAGGCGACACGACCGCTCGCGAAGATGGGCCAACTGTGGGTTACTGCGACAAAGCGGTTCGGATCAGGGAGTAGGACATGGCCAGCAAGGCTGAGAAGATCGTCGCCGGGCTCGGCGGCATCGACAACATCGAAGAAGTCGAGGGCTGCATCACCCGACTGCGCACCGAGGTCATCGACCCCAGCAAGGTCGACGAAGCAGCCCTGAAAGCCGCAGGCGCCCACGGCGTCGTCAAGATGGGCACAGCGATCCAGGTCGTCATCGGCACCGACGCCGACCCCGTCGCCGCGGACATCGAAGACATGATGTGAACCCCCCGACACCGCACCACTGAAGAGCACGAAGGCGAGAACACCGAGACCCACCCCAGAGGGGCCGCTTCCCGCACGAGGGACGGCCCCTCACCCGTGAACGACTAGGCTCCTCGCCATGTCTCGCATCGACGGCCGCGCGCCCGAACAGCTCCGCCCCACCACCATCGAACGCGGCTGGAGCAAGCACGCCGAAGGCTCCGTCCTCGTCTCCTTCGGCGACACGAAGGTCTTCTGCACCGCCTCGGTCACCGAAGGCGTCCCGCGCTGGCGCAAGGGCAGCGGCGAAGGCTGGGTCACCGCCGAATACTCCATGCTTCCCCGCGCCACCAACACCCGCGGCGACCGCGAGTCCGTCCGCGGCAAGATCGGCGGCCGCACCCACGAGATCAGCCGCCTCATCGGCCGCTCCCTGCGCGCGGTCATCGACTACAAAGCACTCGGCGAGAACACCATCGTCCTCGACTGCGACGTCCTCCAGGCCGACGGAGGCACCCGCACCGCCGCCATCACCGGCGCCTACGTCGCACTCGCCGACGCCATCTCCTGGGCCCAGGGCCGCAAACTCATCAAGGCCGGACGGCAGCCCCTGACCGGAACGGTCAGCGCCGTCTCCGTCGGCATCGTCGGCGGCATCCCCCTCCTCGACCTCTGCTACGAAGAGGACGTGCGCGCCGACACCGACATGAACGTCGTCTGCACCGGCGACGGCCGCTTCGTCGAGATCCAGGGCACCGCCGAGGCCGAGCCCTTCGCCCGCGACGAACTCAACTCCCTCCTCGACCTTGCCGTATCGGGCTGCACAGAACTCGCTGTCGCCCAGCGCACGGCACTTGATACGGTCCTCGAAAGGTAAAGGACGCACCAAGACGGCCGTCTGCCGCAGGCAACCACGACACCCACCGTCGCGTCCCTACAAGTACGGGCGTACGGCTCACCGCCGTGCGCCCGGCAGCACCACAACGGGGGCCCTGAGGCCTGCGAAACGGGGCCCTTGGGGGCCTGAACAACGGGAGGACCGTTCCATGGCCGCCAGCCGCCGCCGACCACGCCGTATCACCATCGTCGCCGCAGCCGTGGCTGCCGTCGCGCTCACCGCCGGACTGACCACCGGCTGCGACGCCGTCAACAAGGCACTCGACTGTGTCCAGACCGCCGACACGATCGCCGACAGCGTCACGGACCTCCAACAGGCCGTCGAGAACGCGGCGAACGACCCGACGCAGGCAGGCGAGGCCCTCGACTCGATCGACAAGAACCTCGACACCATCGGTGACAAGACCGACGACACCGACATCAACAAGGCCGTCGACGACCTCCAGGCAGCGGTCACCAACGTCCGCGACTCCATCAAGAGCGGCGACCAGACCCCGGACATCAGCCCCGTGACGGACGCCGCGGGCGAACTGACCAAGGTCTGCACGCCGTAGCGACGACGACCGGCCCGCGGGCGGCGACGACCACGGGCGGCACGCGCCGGCGACACCGCCCAACTGGCTAGGGTGAGAACCATGACCCGCCTGATCCTCGCCACCCGCAACGCCGGAAAAATCACCGAGCTGAGGGCGATCCTCGCCGCCGCAGGCCTCCCACACGACCTCGCCGGCGCGGACGCCTACCCGGACATCCCCGACGTCAAGGAAACCGGCGTCACCTTCGCCGAGAACGCCCTCCTCAAAGCACACGCCCTCGCCCGGGCCACCGGCCTCCCCGCGGTCGCCGACGACTCCGGCCTGTGCGTGGACGTCCTCGGCGGCGCCCCCGGCATCTTCTCCGCCCGCTGGTCCGGCACCCACGGCGACGACCGGGCCAACCTCGAACTCCTCCTCGCCCAACTCGGCGACATCGCGGACGAACACCGCGGCGCCCACTTCGCCTGCGCCGCAGCCCTCGCCCTGCCCGACGGCACCGAGCGCGTCGTCGAGGGCCGCCTGCGAGGAACGCTCCGCCACGAACCCACCGGCTCCCACGGCTTCGGCTACGACCCGATCCTGCAGCCCGACGGCGACACCCGCACCTGCGCGGAACTGACCCCCGAAGAGAAGAACGCCATCAGCCACCGCGGCAAGGCGTTCCGAGGACTCGTACCGGTGGTGAGGGAACTGCTGGGCTGAGGAGCCCGCCCCGGCTACCCCAACCCGCCGTACGAGCGCAGCGCCACGCGGGCGTCCAGGTCGATGCTGTTCACGCCCGCCGGTGACGGAAGCCGCAGCACTTTGTCGAGCAGGGGGCCCAGCGGGCCGCAGCCCGAAGTCCTCGGCACCGCAAAGCGGTTGTCCTCGACCCCGAAGCTGACGACCAGCGGATCCTGGGTGACGACCTCCGGCGGATCCGTCTCCTTCAACACCAGGTGGACCGGGTCCGCTTCGCTGCCCATGGAGCAACCGGGCGGCACCCCGGGCCCGGTTATCCGGAACGTCAGATCCAGCTCGCCGCGCCGCTCGTCGTTGGACTCGAAGTCGGAATACCCGCCGTACCGGGGCGTGATCGACAGCGGTGTACCCCGAACTCGCAGGGGAGTGGCGGCCATCGCGCCGAACACCTGACGGAACTCGCCGTCGACCCTGCCCTCCGCGAAAGTGATCGCCAGGGGGCGCTCGATCGGCACCTCGGCCCGGCCGAGCGTGAGGTGCCCGACGGCCGTCATGGCCTCGCAGCGCCACTGCGACGGATCAGCGCCTTCGGGCAGCTCGGACAGGGCAGGGCAGTCCTGGAAGCCGCGCTCCCGAGCGCCGGTTCCGGAGCCCGGGTCGGCGTGCGCGGGCGCCGCTGTCGTCGCTCCCACGCTCGCGGCGAGTGCCACGGCGGACAGCGTCATGACCAGACGTCGGGCACGGAACATGAAGGTCTCCAGGTGAGTGAGTGGACGAGCGGGAGGATCCCGCCGTGCCCCAATGATTGCAGCCGTTTCTCTGCAATGGAAGATCTGCAGAGAAAGTTCTGCGTAATTCACTCTGCAGAGATTCGGCTGCCCCGGCGGTAGGCTGAGCCCATGAGTGATGCAGGCGCGTCTCGGCCCGAACCCGAGCCCGAACCGGACGGTGGTCCCGGCCCCGAGTCGGACGGTGAGTCCGGCCCCGAGTCGGGCGCGGAGCGGCGCACGGTCGCTGACCCGGCGGCCCTCAAAGCCCTCGCCCACCCGCTGCGGCTGAAGATCCTCCGCCACCTCGCCGTCTCCGGCCCGGCGACCTCCACGACCCTCGCCGCCGCCCTCGGGGAGAACACCGGCACCCTCAGCTATCACCTGCGCCGCCTGGAGCGTGGCGGCTTCATCGAGGACGTGCCGGAACGGCCCAACAGTCGTGAGCGCTGGTGGCGGGGGGTGCGCGGACTCGACGTACGCAGGCCGGCGCAGGACGAGATGACCGACGGCGAGCGGGCGGTCGCGGGAGCCCTGGACCGGATGCGGCTCGACGAGGACGTCGAGCTGGCCCGGCGGTTCGCGGAGGGGCAGGCCGAGTCGGAGGGCTGGATGCGCGGCTCCCGCAGCCTCAGTCACCTCACCAAGGACGAGGTGACCGCCTTCCATGACGCCTACCTGGACCTTCTGGCCCGCTTCGCCCGAGGCCCGGAGGGTGCTCCGCCCGACGCGAAGCCGGTGCTGCTGCGGTGGTTCGCGTTGCCGGTCGAGTAGCAGTCCCCGCCCTGCGGGTGCGGGTCTCGACGCAAAGAAACGGCCTGCGAATCGATCATTCGATTCGCAGGCCACTCACTGTGCGGCGGAAGGGATTCGAACCCTCAAGCCGTTTCACGGGCCACAGATCCTAAGTCTGCTGCGTCAGCCGTTGCGCCACCGCCGCCAGCCGCCTGCCATCGTACCGGTCACGTGGCCGCCGGTGAGCGGGGGTTTACGTCACGCTGTTCTCCCCGGCTTCGGCTGTCTCCCCTGCATCAGGTGCTGGTGATCGCATGGCAGTTGGGGTGCAGGAGACGCAGGTTCTCCTCAGGTCCTCAGGTCCTCTGGTCCTCAGGTCCTCGGATCCCGGGGCCTCAGATCCCCAGATCCTTGATGATCTTCGCGACATGGCCCGTGGCCCGGACGTTGTAGAGCGCCCGCTCGACCTTGCCCTCCTCGTCCACGACGATCGTGGAGCGGATGACGCCCATGTACGTCTTGCCGTAGTTCTTCTTCTCGCCGTAGGCGGCGTAGGACTCGGTGACCGTCTTGTCGGGGTCGGCGAGGAGGGTGATCCCGAGGTTCTCCTTCTCGCGGAACTTGGCGAGCTTCTCGGGCTTGTCGGGGGAGATGCCGATGACGTCGTAGCCGGCGCCCGCGAGGAGGTCCAGGTTGTCGGTGAAGTCGCAGGCCTGCTTGGTGCAGCCTGGAGTGAGCGCGGCGGGGTAGAAGTAGACGATGACCTTGCGGCCCTTGCGGTCGGCCAGGGACACCTCGTTGCCGTCGGCGTCGGGCAGGGTGAAGGCGGGGGCGGGGTCGCCGGGCTGGAGTCGCTCGCTCATCTCGGTTCGGTCTCCTTGCGAGGTGGTGGATACGGAACCGAGCGTAATGGGGGTGCCGGGCGGTGCGCGGCGGGCGGAGCTGACAGACTGTCGACCAGAGAAAAGGCCGATGGGAACAGGCCACGGGAAGAAACGACCACGACCACGGAGGCAGCGCGTGTCGGACACGTCGAGCACGCCGGACACCAGGACTCCGGCGCAGATCGAGGCGGACATCAAGCGCCGTCGCGAAACCCTCGCCGAGACGCTCGACGAGATCGGTGTGCGGGTGCATCCGAAAACGATCGTCGGGGATGCCAAGGCGAGGGTGGCGTCGAGCGTCGACCACACGCTGGGGCGTGCCTATGTCGGCGTGAACCGCGTCGTCGGTGATGTGAAGGGGCAGTTCGTCACGGAGGAGGGTGCGCCGCGGTTGGAGCGCATCGTGCCCGTGGCGCTCGTGCTGGTGGGTGTCGTCGGGCTGCTCACGCTGGGCTCCAGGCGCCGTAAGGGCTGAATGCGCCCGCCCCACCCGCGTACGGGCTGTGAGAAGGCAGGTAGGTTCGGACCGTGAGCGCCAAGAGGACTGAGCCCAGCAGCCATGACGACAAGCTGCCCATTCGGATGCTGCACGACCGTGTGCTGGTGCGGCAGGACACCGCCGAGGGCGAGCGGCGTTCCGGTGGCGGCATCCTGATCCCCGCGACCGCGGCTGTCGGCCGGCGCCTGGCCTGGGCGGCGGTCGTCGCGGTCGGGCAGAACGTGCGGACGGTGGAGCCGGGCGACCGGGTGTTGTACGACCCGGAGGACCGGGCCGAGGTGGAGGTGCGTGGTACCGCTTACGTACTGATGCGCGAGCGGGATCTGCACGCCGTGGCGGCCGACCGGTTCGAGGGGTCCGAGGATTCGACGGGGTTGTACCTCTAGATCCCGGACAGATCCCGGACTGGTTGCGCCTGGGGACCCGGATAACAGTGGCAGGAAGGGCTGGTGACCATCGTCACCAGCCCTTCCTTGCTGCTGCTTGCTACCTTTGAGGGAACCCGACGAGACGCGCCGTACCGGGGCAGGACAAGACGACGCACCCCTGTTGATTCCTTCACGGAGGTGCCTGATGGCCTGGGTTCTGCTTGTCGTCGCCGGTCTGCTCGAGGTGGGCTGGTCGATCGGGATGAAGTACACGGAGGGTTTCACCCGGCTGGTGCCCAGTGTTCTCACCGGGACGGGCATCGTCGCCAGCATGTTCCTGCTGTCGTACGCGGCGAAGTCGTTGCCCATCGGTACCGCGTACGGGGTGTGGGTGGGTATCGGTGCGGCCGGGGCGGCGGTGTTCGGTATGGCGGTGCTCGGTGAACCGGTGACCGCCGCCCGGATCTTCTTCGTCTGTCTCCTGCTGGTGGCTGTCGTCGGTCTGAAGGCGACCTCGGGGCACTAGGGGGTGTTTTGAAAGCCCCGCACAGTACCCACGGCGCCCGGCACGCACCCCCGCCGCACCGGCCGAAGACCCAAGTACGTCCAGTACGAGGGCTTTCGTCCGGCACGCCGAGGCCACGCACCGAACACCGCGGGCACCGCACAGGACTTTCAAAACACCCCCTAGCCGCCCACCGGACCTCCGTCGGTCACGGGAAGTCTCCGAACGTGGTGCCCGTGCCGCCGTCCTGGCCGTCCGTCGTGCCTCCGTCGGTCGTCGTGCCGCCGTCGCCGGTGGTGCCGCTCGCTCCGTCGCCGGTGGTGCCGCCGTCGGTGGTGGTGCCACCGTCCGTGCCCGTGCCGCCGTCCGTGCCGTCCGTCGTGCCGCCGTCGCCGGTGGTGCCTCCGTCGGTCGTGGTGCCGCCGTTGTCCTGGCCCTGGGTGCCGCCCGGGGGTTCCTCGCCGCCGGTGGTCGTCCCGCCGTTGTCCTGGCCGGCCGTGGCGGGCTCCTCCTCGTCCGGGTCCGCCGGCGGGAGCTGCTGTTCGTCGGCGCCCGGCTGGATCCTGAGGTCGAAGTCCTGGACGGCCACGCCCTTGAGCGCGGCCTTCGTGTACTGGGCCCAGATCTGGGCCGGGTACCCGCCGCCGTTGATGCGCTGTTGTCCGAGCGCCCCGTACAGCTCCTTGTGGACGCCCGTGTCGGGGTCCTGGCCCATCACGGCGACGACGGTGGCGAGGTTCGGGGTGTAGCCGGCGAACCAGGCCGCCTTGTCGTTCTCCGCGGTGCCGGTCTTGCCCGCCGCGGGACGTCCCGCGGCCTGCGCGGCCGTGCCGGTGCCGCCCTCGACGACGCTCTGCAGCATCGAGGTCGTCGTGTCGGCGGCCTCGCGGCTCACGGCCTGCCAGGTCTTCCGTTCGGGCAGGTCGACGACGTCGGAGCCGTCCTTGGTGATGCTCTCGATCATCCTGTACGTGCCGCGCTTGCCGTGGTTGGCGAGTGTCGCGTAGGCCTCCGCCATGTCGAGGACGCTGGCCGTGGAGGGGCCGAGCGCGATCGAGGGGGAGGCGTTCAGGTCCGG
This sequence comes from Streptomyces aurantiacus, assembly GCF_027107535.1. Lineage (NCBI taxonomy): Bacteria > Bacillati > Actinomycetota > Actinomycetes > Kitasatosporales > Streptomycetaceae > Streptomyces > Streptomyces sp. Qhu-G9. Next base: position 1,069,185 of record NZ_CP114283.1, read on the forward strand.
GGTGTCGGACGGGACGCCGAGGTCGACGGCCGTCTTCATGACCTTCTCGGGGTCGACGTCCACGGCCATCTGCGCGTACACGGAGTTCACGGACTTGTCCGTGGCGGTGCGGACGGAGATGTCGCCGTACGAGACCTGGTCCTCGTTCTCCGGGGCGTAGGTGCCGCCCTCCCAGCCTTCCACGGGGCGTTTGTTCGTGCCGTCGTAGACGGTGTTGGGGGTGATCGTGCGGCCGTCCTGGGTGGTCGAGTCGTTCTGTACGGCCGAGGTGAACACGAACGGTTTGAAGGTGGAGCCGACCTGGTAGTCCCGGCGGGTGGCGTTGTTGTAGTACTGCTTGGTGTAGTCGATGCCGCCGTACATCGCGAGGACCTTGCCGGACTTGGGGTCGATGGAGGCCCCGCCCGCGCGGACGTAGTTGTCGACCTTGCGGTTCTTCTTGTCGAGTTCGTCCATCACCTGGTCGTCGACGGCTTTCACGAACGAGTCCTGCTTGGACTTCTGCAGGGTGGTCGTGATGCGGTAGCCGCCCGCGTTCAGCGCGTCCTCGTCGAGGATCTTGTTCTCGGTGAGGTAGTCGTTCACGGCCTTCACGATGTAGCCGCGCTGTCCGGACATGCCGGCCGCGATCACCGTCTGCCTGGGCTCGGGGAACTTGGTGCCGGCGCGGTCAGCCGCGGTGAGCCACTTCTTCTTGACCATGCCGTCGAGGACGTAGTTCCAGCGGGCCAGCGCCGCGGGCTTGTTCTCGGGGTGCGCGACGACGTCGTACTCGCTCGGCGCGTTCAGCAGGGCGGCCAGGTAGGCGCCCTGGGCGGCTGTGAGGCCCTTCGCGTCGACGCCGTAGTAGGCCTGGGCGGCGGCCTGGATGCCGTAGGCGTTGCGGCCGAAGTAGCTGGTGTTGAGGTAGCCCTCGAGGATGTCGGCCTTGCTCTTCTCACTGTCCAGCTTGATGGCGATGAAGAACTCCTTGGCCTTGCGGGTGACCGTCTGGTCCTGCGCCAGGTAGTAGTTCTTCACGTACTGCTGGGTGATCGTCGAACCGGACTGCTTGCCCTTGCCCATGGCGGTGTTCCACGCGGCGCGGACCATCGCCTTGGGATCGACCGCCGACTCGGTGTAGAAGTCACGGTCCTCGGCGGCCAGTACCGCGTGCTGGGCCTCCTTGGAGATCAGCTCCAGTGTCACGTTCTCCCGGTTGACCTCGCCGTCGCGGGCGAGCTGGCTGCCGTCGGCGTACAGGTACACGTTGCTCTGTTTGATCGCCGCGGAGTTCGCCGCCGGGATCTTCACCAGGTAGTAACCGAGCGCGAATACGCCGACGAGCAGCAGGACCACGGTGACGAAGGCGCCGAGCACCATGCGCCAGGTCGGGATCAGGCGTCGCCATCCGGTGCGCCTGGGGCGTTTGGGCTTCTTGCCGGGTGCGTCCGGGGCCGCCGCTGTGGCGGCCCCGGGTTCCCTCGGTGCCCAGCCCTCGCTCGGCTGCTGCGGCTGCGGCTGGTCGTTCATCGTGTGCCGGACTCCCGTTTCGCGTCGTACGCCTCGTACGCCCTGGTACGCCTTGTGCGCCCCTCCCTTTGAAGACTGTCGCATCCGGTGATTCGTTCCCGGTGCGAGGCACGCGTCGGGCGGGAAATTGCCTGGCACGTGGCGGGGCCCCGCGGCTAGGCTCTTTCGCTTTGGCTCGTGGCGGTCGAAGGGGGCCCGTGGTGGGGGCAGGGAGGCTGTACGCGGCCGTCATGGTGGGTGCGTTCCGACGGTATGCGACCTATCGGGTGGCCACCGCCGCGGGCGTGTTCACCAACACGGTCTTCGGGCTGATCCTGGCGTACACGTACATCGCCCTGTGGGAGGAGAGGCCTGGTCTCGGGGGGTACGACCAGTCCCAGGCCGTGACCTATGTGTGGCTCGGGCAGGGGCTGCTCGCGGCGGTCGCGGTGATGGGGGGCGGTTTCGAGGACGAGATGACCGAGAGAATCCGTACGGGTGACATCGCGATCGACCTGTACCGGCCGGCGGACCTTCAGATGTGGTGGCTGGCCGCCGACGCGGGGCGGGCCGGGTTCCAGTTGGTGGGACGCGGTGTGGTGCCGATGATGTTCGGGGGACTGGTGTTCCATCTCGCCCTGCCGGGCGACCTCTTGACCTGGCTGGCGTTCCTCGTCGCCGTCGTCCTCGGTCTGCTGGTGAGTTTCGCGATCCGTTATGTCGTGGCGCTGCTGGCGTTCTGGTTCATGGACGGGGCGGGTGTGCAGCAACTGGCGGTTCTCGCGGGGTTGTTCTTCTCCGGGATGACCCTGCCGCTGAACGTCTTTCCCGGCGGTCTCGGCGAGCTGGCCCGGGCGCTGCCCTGGTCGGCGCTGATCCAGGCTCCGGCGGATGTGCTGCTGGGGGAGCGCACGGGCTCGGGGCTGCTGCGTACGTACGCCTTCCAGGCCGCGTGGGCGGTCGGGCTGCTGGCGATGGGCCGGGTGATCCAGTCGGCGGCGACGCGCAGGGTGGTGGTCCAGGGTGGCTGACCTGCGGGAGCGGCGTGAGGGTGACTTCGCGCCGGTCGGGGGTTCGCGTCTGGTGGACGGGCTGCGCGTCTACCGGCTGATCGCCTGGATGTGGATCCGTTCGACGATGGCGTACCGCGCGTCGTTCGTGATGACCGTTCTCGGGAACTTCGCGGGGACGGCGCTCGACTTCGTCGCGATCCTGCTGATGTTCTCGCGGGTCGACGAGCTCGGCGGCTATTCGCTGGGCGAGGTGGCGTTCCTGTACGGGCTGTCCAGTGCCGCGTTCGGTCTGACGGATCTGACGATCGGTTCGATGGACCGGTTGGGCCGACGGGTGCGGGACGGCACGCTGGACACGTTGCTCGTGCGGCCGGCGCCGGTGCTCGCGCAGGTCGCCGCGGACCGGTTCGCGCTGCGGCGGCTGGGCCGGATCACGCAGGGGCTGCTGGTTCTCGGGTACGCGCTCGCGGTGGTCGACATCTCCTGGACTCCGCTGAAGGTGCTGCTGATGCCGGTGATGGTGGTGAGCGGGGCCGCGATCTTCGCGTCGGTGTTCGTGGCGGGCGGGGCCTTCCAGTTCGTGGCGCAGGACGCGTCGCAGGTGCAGAACTCCTTCACGTACGGCGGAACGACGCTGCTGCAGTATCCGCCGACGGTCTTCGCGACGGATCTGGTGCGTGGGGTGACGTTCGTGCTGCCGTTGGCCTTCGTGAACTGGCTGCCCGCGCTGTACGTGCTGGATCTGCCGTATCCGCTCGACCTGCCGGAGTGGGTCGCGTTCCTGCCGCCGGTCGTGGCGGTCGTCTGTTGTGCGCTCGCCGGGGTGGCCTGGCGGGCGGGTCTTCGTTCGTACCGGAGTACGGGGAGTTAGTGCGTGGGCATCGAGACGGGCAGTGGGTTCGACGGCGGCTTCATTCGCCTGGACCGGGTCGAGAAGGTCTTCGACGTGCGGAAGAAGACCGGGTTCATGCGGAGCGAGCGGCGGCAGGTGCGGGCGGTCGACTCGATCTCCTTCACCGTGGCGCGGGGTGAGATGGTCGGCTACATCGGGCCGAACGGCGCCGGCAAGTCGACCACCATCAAGATGCTCACGGGCATTCTCACGCCGAGCGGCGGGCGGCTCCGGGTGGCGGGCATCGACCCTTCGCGCGAGCGCACCCGGCTCGCGCGGCGCATCGGGGTGGTGTTCGGCCAGCGGACGACGCTCTGGTGGGATCTGCCGCTGATCGACTCGTACCGCTTGATGCACCGCATGTACCGGATCCCGGACGCGCGGTACGCGGAGAACCTGGACCGGTGTGTCGAGCTTCTGGAACTGGGCGCCCTGCTGGACGTGCCGGTGCGGCAGCTGTCGCTGGGGCAGCGGATGCGCGGGGATGTCGCGGCGGCGCTGCTGCACGATCCGGAGGTGCTGTACCTGGACGAGCCGACGATCGGGCTCGACGTGATCAGCAAGGCGAGGGTGCGGGAGTTCCTGCGGGACCTCAACGCCGAGCGGGGCACGACCGTCCTGCTCACCACCCACGACCTGACCGACATCGAGCAGCTGTGCCGGCGGGTGATGGTCATCGACCACGGGCGCCTGATGTACGACGGTCCGTTGACCGGGTTGCACGAGATCGGCGAGAGCGAGCGGACCCTCGTCGTGGACCTGGAGCGTGAACTGCCGCCCATCGACGTCGGGTTGGCGCGAGTGGTGAAGGTGGAGGGGCCTCGGCAGTGGCTCGCCTTCCCGGCGGCGCAGTCGGCGGCGCCGCTGGTGGCGCGGATCGCGGCCGAGTACCCGCTGGTGGACCTGTCGGTGCGGGAACCGGACATCGAGGCGGTCATCAGCCGCATGTACGCGGAGAAGGCAACCTCGTAGGCTTCTGCCCATGACGGACGAACTCCCCGGCGGACTTCCCGAGCTGCGTGCCTCCGACGCCGACCGCGAACAGGTCACCGAAGTACTGAGGGACGCCCTCGCGGAGGGGCGCCTCGACATGGAGGAGTTCGAGGAGCGGCTGGAGGCGACGTACAAGGCGCGTACGTACCGGGATCTGGAGCCCATCACCCGGGATCTGCCTGCGCCCGGAGTGACCCCTCCCTCGCCCGCCGTGTCGATGGTCAAGCAGCCCGCCGAGGCGGGTGACTGGGCGGGCCGTGTCGTCGGTGGTGACGGGTCGTCCCGGTGGGGTGTCGCGATCATGGGCGGGTTCGAGCGCAAGGGGCGCTGGACCATGCCGAAGCGGTTCAACTCCTTCGCGTTCTGGGGCGGTGGAGTCATCGACCTGCGCGAGGCGAACTTCGCCGACGGCGAGGTCGTGGTCAACTGCGTCGCGATCATGGGCGGGATGAGCGTGATCGTGCCGCCCGGTGTCGAGGTCGTCGTCCGCGGCATCGGCGTCATGGGCGGCTTCGACCACCGTGAGGAGGGTGTCCTGGGTGACCCGGGCGCTCCGCGTGTCGTCGTCACCGGGTTCGCGTTCTGGGGCGGCGTCGGTGTCGAGCGCAAGGTCACCAAGGCGGAGCGGCTGCGTCAGAAGGAGGAGCGGCGGCTGGAGAAGCTGGAGCGGAAGGCCGCCCGCCAGGAGGAGTTGGAGGAGTCCAGGCGCCGGGCCCTGGAGGGCGGCGGTACCCGGAGCGACGGGCGGGGCGACTCCCTGGACGAGGCCCGTTCCCTTCACCGTGCCGCGATGGAACAGCACCGGGAGATGATGCGCGAGCACCGCGAGGAGCGGCGGGAGCGCCGGGAGGACCGGCGGGACCGGGACTGACCGCTCCGCCGGGAGCCCGGTGCGTCAGCCGCGGGCCCGCTGTGGCCGGTCGCGCGGTTCCCCGCGCCCCTTCCGGGAAGGGGTCACAGCTCTGCCGGGGCCGCGCCCTTGAGGTCGTCCAGGTCGAAGACCTCCGCCATGCGCTCGTAGCCCTTGTCGCTCGGGTGGAGGTGGTCGCCCGAGTCGTAGTCGGAGCGCAGACGCCGCGGGTTGTACGGGTCGCGGAGCGCCTCGTCGAAGTCGACGTAGGCGTCGAAGACCCTCCCGGAGCGGATCTGGGCGTTGACGGCCTGGCGGGTGTTCTCCAGGTGGGGCCGGTACCCGCGGTGTCCCTGGAAGGGCATGAGGGTGGCCCCGACGACCCGCAGGCCGCGCGCGTGGGCCAGCCGCTTCAGTTCGCGCAGCCCGGCGGTGATCCGGTTCGCGTCGGTCTGGCTGGGCGTGCGCAGGATGTCGTTGACGCCGAGGGCGACCACGACCGCCCTGACGTTGGTGCGGCCGAGGACGTCACGGTCGAAGCGGGCCAGGCCGCTCGGGTTCTCGGCGGGGCGGCCGAGGCCGCTGGTCAGGACGCGGTTGCCGCTGATGCCCTGGTTGACCACGCTGTAGCGGGGGCCGTCCGAGCCGCCGCGCAGCCGGTCGGTGAGGACGTCCGTCCAGCGCCGGTTCTCGCCGACGGTCGAGGTCACGCCGTCGGTGAGCGAGTCGCCGATGACGACGACCGTGCCGTCCGACTCGTTGCTCAGCACGTCGAGCGCGGTCAGGTAGCGCCAGTACGGCGTCTGCCCGGTGTACGCGACACCGCTGACGTCCTCCGTGCGGTCGCCCTCCGCGGTGTACGAGATCTGCCGTGCCTGCGGGTGGTAGGTGACGGGCCCCGACGGGGTCGGTGAGTACGTCGTCACCAGCACGTCCGTGTCGTGCGGGATCAGCACCCGTACGGCGTCGCTGACGACCTGCTGTCCGGCGGGCACCACCACCGACGGGTTGCCGCCGAAGGTGAGGCGCCGCATCGAGTCGGCGGCCGCGGCGGCGTTGTTCGCGGTGGCGGCGACGGCGACGGAGGCGTGCGTGATGCTGAGCGGCTGCTGCCCGTACAGGTTGGACAGGGTGATGCGGGCCGCGGTGCCGCCGACGCCCACGTGCACCACGTTGCGTACCGAGCGGCCCGCCATGCCGTTCACCTCGGTGCCCGGCTCCGATCCGGCCGGGGAGGCCGCCCAGGCGCCCACCCAGGTGCCGACGGACGCGGGGGCCGCCGAGTTGTGCGGGGTACGGCCGCCGGCCACCGTGGTCTGCGCGCCGTCGTCGGCTGCCACACCGACGTATATGGCGGCTGAGATGGCGACGATCACGGCAACGATCGCTGCCAGCAAGGCATAACCGTGACGCTTGGTCATGCGGTGCGTGTCTCCTCGAAAAAGTGGGAGCCCCAGGCTCCGATGTGATCACCCCATGATGAGGCATGGCGCGGAAGGAAACCGACAGGCCCCCCCTGAACCCCAGGAACCCCGCTGAACTCCCCCGCCCGAACAGACGCCGGGAACTCCTGTTCCGTTCCAGGAGTCGGTCAGGTTGGGACAATGGGCGTGGGGGACCGGGAACGGATGGAGTGGATGGAACGCACGAAAGAGGATGAAGCAGGGGAAACGGGCCCGGAGGGACAGCATTCCCGGCCCGGTGGTGTGGCGAACCCCACGGCAGCCGGCCGGCCCGCGCCGACCCGCGCCATGAACACGTTCAGCCCCGCCGACGAGGAGAAGTTCCGCGGCGTCCGCCGGATGAAACTCACCGCGACGGGCCTGCTGCTCCTGGTCGCCGTCGTCTACGTACTGGCCAAGTGGGCGGGGAACTCCGGCGCGGGCGCCTGGACGGGATACGTGGCCGCGGCCGCCGAGGCGGGCATGGTGGGCGCGCTCGCCGACTGGTTCGCCGTCACCGCCCTGTTCCGCAGGCCCATGGGCCTGCCCATCCCGCACACCGCGATCATTCCCACCAAGAAGGACCAGCTCGGCGTCTCCCTGGGCGAGTTCGTCGGCGAGAACTTCCTCTCCCGGGACGTCGTGCGCGGGCGGCTGCGCGCCGTCGGCATCGGCAGCCGCCTCGGCACCTGGCTGGCCGACCCGGAGCACGCCGACCGGGTGACCGCTGAGCTGGCCACGGCCCTGCGCGGCGCCCTCGCGGTGCTCCGCGACTCGGACGTGCAGGCCGTCGTCGGAGAGGCCATCAACCGGCGGGCCGACGCCCAGGAGATCGCCCCCGGCATGGGGAAGATGCTGGAGAAGGTCGTCTCGGACGGCGGCCACCGCCGGGTCGTCGACCTGATCTGCGTACGCGCCCACGACTGGCTCGTCCTCCACAACGACCAGGTGATGGACGCGGTGCAGGGCGGCGCCCCCGGCTGGACCCCGCGGTTCGTCGACAAGAGGGTCGGCGAGCGGGTCTACAAGGAGCTGCTGCGCTTCGTCACCGAGATGCGCGACATGCCCGCCCACCCCGCCCGCGGTGCCCTGGACCGCTTCCTCACGGACTTCGCCGCCGACCTCCAGTCCGACACCGACACCCGGGCGCGCGTGGAGAACCTCAAGCGGGAGGTCCTCGGCCGCGGCGAGGTCCAGGACCTGATCGCGTCCGCCTGGTCCTCCGTACGGCAGATGATCGTGTCCGCCGCGGAGGACGAGCGCAGCGAGCTGCGGCTGCGTGTGCGGGCCTCGCTGCTGTCCCTCGGCGCGCGGATGGCCACCGACCCCAAGCTGCAGGCCAAGGTCGACGGTTGGGTCGAGGGAGCCGCGGTGTACGTGGTGACGACCTACCGGGACGAGATCACCTCGCTGATCACGGACACGGTCGCGGGCTGGGACGCCGAGCACACCTCGAAGAAGATCGAGGCGCACATCGGCCGTGACCTGCAGTTCATCCGGATCAACGGCACGGTGGTCGGCTCCCTGGCGGGCCTGGTGATCTACACGCTGTCGCGGGCCCTGGGCGGCTGACCTGGCAGGACGGGGGCGTAGGCCGTTCCGTCCTGGGGACCCGTACGGGGTTCATCCGCCCCCCCGTACGGGGTTCGCTCGGCGAGGAGAGAGCCCATGGCCGTAACCGACGCAGGTACCGGAGCCGTCACCACCGCCATTCCCGCCCGTCTGGACCGGCTTCCCTGGTCACGCTGGCACTGGACCATCGTCATCGGACTCGGCACGGTCTGGATCCTCGACGGCCTGGAAGTCACCGTCGTCGGCAACATCGCCGGCCGGCTCTCCGAGGAGGGCAGCGGGCTGCCCATCTCGGGCGCCCAGGTCACCGGCATCGCGGCCGCGCTCTACGTGGCCGGAGCCTGCTCGGGCGCGCTGTTCTTCGGCCGGCTCACGGACATCTTCGGCCGCAAGAAGCTGTTCATGATCACCCTCGCCGTCTACCTCGCGGCGACCGCCATGACGGCGTTCTCGTTCTCCACCTGGTGGTTCTTCCTCTTCCGCTTCCTCACCGGCTTCGGCATCGGCGGCGAGTACGCGGCCATCAACTCGGCGATCGACGAACTGATCCCCTCCAAGTACCGCGGCCGCGTCGACCTCATCATCAACGGCAGTTTCTGGCTGGGCGCCATCGCGGGCTCGCTCCTGTCGATCGTCGCGCTGAACACCGACCTGTTCGCGATCAACGTCGGCTGGCGCCTCACCTTCCTCCTCGGCGTCGTCCTCGGCCTGGTGATCCTGCTCGTCCGCCGGAACGTCCCCGAGAGCCCGAGGTGGCTGTTCATCCACGGCCGGGGTGAGGAGGCGGAACGCCTGGTCTCCTCGGTCGAGCGGCAGATCGAGGAGGAGACCGGACGCGAACTCCCGCCGCCCGAGCGGGAGATCACCATCCACCAGCGCAAGAGCGTCGGGTTCGTCACCATCGCGCGCACGGTCTTCTCGACGTACCGCAAACGTGCCGTCCTGGGCCTGTCCCTCTTCATCGGACAGGCGTTCCTCTACAACGCGATCACCTTCGGCTTCGGCGCGATCCTCACGAAGTTCTTCGACGTGCCGACCGGCAACACCGGCTACTACTTCGCCGTCATCGCGGTCGGCAACTTCCTCGGCCCGCTGTTCCTCGGCAAGCTCTTCGACACCGTGGGCCGCCGGATCATGATCTCGTCCACGTACCTGCTCTCCGGCATCCTGCTCTTCGGCACGGCCTGGCTCTTCGACCAGGGCTCGCTGAGCGCGAACACGATGACCGCCTGCTGGTGCGTGGTCCTGTTCTTCGCGTCGGCCGGCGCGAGCAGCGCGTACCTGACGGTCTCCGAGATCTTCCCGATGGAGACCCGGGCGATGGCCATCGCCTTCTTCTACGCCATCGGCACCGCGGCCGGAGGCATCAGCGGCCCGCTGATCTTCGCGGAACTGACCAGCACGGGTGTCGTCGGCGACACGGTTCTCGCCTTCCAGATCGGCGCCGGGCTGATGTGCGCGGCGGGCCTCGTGGCGGCAGCACTCGCGGTGAAGGCGGAGGGACGCTCCCTGGAGGACATCGCCAGCCCCCTGTCGACGGCCGAGTCACCCGCCGGGCCGCCCGCCGGGTCACCGCCCAAGGGGCCGGGCGCCACTGCTTAGGGTCCGGCGTGCGGACCCGGGCGGGCGGGGCCCGGGCGTGTGGCACCCGTGAGGCGGCCGCGCCACGGCCGCACGTGTGCGGGGCGCGCCCGGGGTGTGGCCGCCCGCGCGCGGCTGTCGGGTGACGTCCCCGGATTGCCCGACGCCCGTCGGGTGACCTGCGCGGATGCGCCGTGGCACGGTTCTCGCAACGACGCAGCGCCGCGACGACGGGACGGCGCGTCGGATCGGAGGACGACACATGACGACCTACCCGCTCGACCCTGAGCTCGCGGCGCTCGTGCCCATGCTGCCGAGGGCCGACTGCTCGGACCTCGAAGGTGCCCGGGCCGAGGCGGAGGCCGGCGTCGCGGCGGCCCTCGAAGGTGTGGACGCCACCGGCGTGGACGTCTCCGAGGTGGTGGCCCCCGGGCCGGAGGGCGCACCCGACGTCGTCCTGCGCAGCTACCGCCCCCAGGGTGTCGAGGGCCCGCTGCCGGTGGTCTACGACATCCACGGCGGCGGATTCATCCTGGGCGACGTCGACTTCGACCACGGCGTCAACGTGGCGCTCGCACGGGAACTGGGGGCCGCGGTCTTCTCCGTGGAGTACCGGCTCGCCCCCGAGCACCGCTACCCGGCCGGCCTGGAGGACGCGTACGCCGGACTCGTCCACATCGCCAAGAACGCGGCCGAACTCGGCGTCGACGCCACCAGGATCGCCCTGTTCGGCATCAGCGCGGGAGGCGGTCTCGCGGCCGGGCTCGCGCTTCTCACCCGCGACCGGGGCGGCCCCTCGGTCGTCTTCCAGTACCTCGGCATCCCCGAGCTCGACGACCGCCTCGACACGCCCAGCATGCGGGCCTTCACCGACACACCCCTGTGGAACCGGCCCAACGCGGTCATCAGCTGGGACCACTACCTGGGCACCGGCGTCCCCGGCAGCGACGGCGTTCCGATCCACGCGGCTCCCGCCCGGGCCACCCCGGGACAACTCGCCGGACTGCCGCCGGCGTACATCTCCGTGATGGAGTTCGACCCCCTCAGGGACGAGGGCATCGACTACGCCCGCGCGCTGCTCGCGGCCGGTGTGAGCGTGGAACTGCACCTGTTCCCGGGTACGTTCCACGGCTCGGCGATGATCCCGCACGCGGAGGTGTCCCAGCGGGACGCCGCGGAGGCGGTGGCGGTGCTTCGGAGGGCGCTGCGGTAGCGCCTGGCGAACCACGGGGGAGGGGCGCTGGTGGCGCGCCCCTCACGGAGCACCTTCCTGATGGGGGCGCACTCCCGCACGGGCGCTCCCGAGGGCCACGCGCCCCGGCCTAATCCTCCTGCTGTGCCAACCGCAGTGCGTACAAAGCCAGTTGGGCCCGGAAGCGGTCCTGCGGGTTGCTCAGGCGGTAGCCCAGTTCGCTCTCCACGCCCGACATGCGGGCGGCGACCGAGCTGTGGTGCAGATGGAGGTCGGCAGCGGCGTGGCGGAGCGAACCCGTGCGCAGGAAGGCCGTCAGCGCGGCCAGAGCCGCCGGGCCGCCCCTGCCCTCGGCGAGCCCCGCCAGGGCGCGGACGTCGGCCTGGGCCCGCAGCCGGTCGACGGGGATGTCGGCGAGCAGCGCCACCGGCCCGAGCGTGTCGTGGTCGACGACGGCCTCGTCGGGCAGCCCGGCCACGTCGACCGCGAACCGCAGGGCGAGCCGTGCCTGGGCCCAGGAAGCACCGGCGTCCAGGGCGGGAACACGGCCACCGACCCCGATCCGTACCCCCTCGGAGCCCTGCTCACGGACGAACGCCCGCAGTTCCTCGGCAACCGACGCGGCGCCCGGCACGAGCGCGACGGCGAGCGGTCCGACCGCGGCCACCCGCACCCCGGGACGCAGTTCGCGCCGCCCGAGCACGGCGACCGAGGAGGCCCCGGCGACGGCCACCACCCGCAGTGGCCGCTCGGGCGCGAGGCCCAGCAGGCGCAGCGCCCGCGCCCGGTCCTCGACGGCCTCGCGCTCGGACAGCACCCGCTCGACCAGCGCCGGGTCGGCCACCTGATGAGGCGGGCTGTCCTGCTCACGGCCGCCGTGCACGACGCCCGCGGCGATGGCCATCCACTCCAGCACCAGTTCGTCGAAGGGGCCGGGCGCGCCTGTCCGCTCCAGCCACACCCGGCCGCCCGGAGCGAACTCGGCGCTCCCGGAGACCGTGCCGACAGACTCCGCCGGTACGGTCCCGGCCGGCCCGAACCGCACCACTCGGCCGCCCACCTCAAGCCCCGCCGGACACTCGGCAAGACCCGCGGTGGACCGTACGAGCGACGCGGCGTCGAGCCGCCCCGCCCCGAGCAGCGCCTCGAAGTGCGCGATGACCCGCAGTGCCGCCGCCGCGTCCGCGTCGAGGGCCGACAGCCGTAGCAGCAGTCCCTTCATGACCTGGGAGTCTAGGCCGCGGGTCGGCCGTACGGCCCGGTCGTACGGCCCGGTCGTACGGGCAGGCCGTACGGGCAGGTGGTGCGGGGGCCGGCCGTGCGGGTCGGCCGTACCGCCGTCCGGCGGGTCGCACCACTCGGCGTACGACTCGGAGGAGCGGGCCGGAACCTGAGTACGCGTACTCTGTCGGCCCTGTGTGCGACGGGTGAACCCTCGTTCCCATGACCGAGAAGCTGCTGGGCCCGCTGTCGAAGCGCCCCTGGACGGAACGCTGGCTGACCCGCCTGCTGGGTGCCGCCCTGTCCTCGGCGGCGTACCTCCTCTGCCTCCCCTGGGATCTGCGCAACCGCCCCGAGTCACCCGGTTCGATCACCGAGACGACCTCGATGACCGTCGTCGGCGTCACGGCCCTGGCCGTGTGTCTGCTCCTGCTGGCCGCGTACTTCGGCCTCCGTGACGCCCTCGCCTGGCCCCTGCTGGTGGTGGCGGCGCCCCCGATCACGCTCATGTACGTCGCGTTCCACACGCGCCCCGAGCCGCCGGACGCGTCCCTGTGGCCGCTGGCCTGGGCGTTCTCCACGCTCGTCATCGCGGCGGGCGTGCTGGTCACGGGGTCCGTGGCCAGGCGGTTCAAGGAGGACACCGGCGACTCGATGGAAGGGCTGGTGCTCGCCCACCACCACAACCAGCCGTGAGGGCCGGCGCCGAGGTACGGGCTCAGGCTCCCGTGGTGGAGCCGGGCCTGACGATCATGAGGATCGTGACGGTGGCCCAGAGCAGGTTGAAGATGCCGGTGAACATGGCGAGTTGCACGGTCGCTCGGGGATTCGCGCCGACCGCGACAGACGGCGACTGCGGCGGTGACGGCGACATGGACGGCGACGTCGACATGGACGGGGGCTGGGACGAAGACCCGGCCGCCTCCGCCGCGCCGGGCGGTCCCACCGACTCCACTGTCCCCACCGATTCCACCGATTCCACCGACTCCACCGTCCCCGTGGGCGCCGCGGCCCCCGCCGACTCCACCGCTTCGAGGATCTCCTCCTGACGCGGCAGCACCAGTGCCAGCAGGACCGCTGCCGCGATTCCGGTCAGGACCATCGAGACGACCAGCCAGGCGTCGTCGAGCACGCCCATGCTCAGGGCCGTGGCGAAGCCGAGGACGGGAACGGCGATGCCGATGGCCGCGTACACCCGGCAGATCCGGTGCAGCAGACGCACCGTCTCCGTCGCGCGCGGGTCGCCGGGATCCGCGAGGGCGCGGCGGGCGCCGGGCGGGAACATGCTGGCCGCGACGGTGACGGGCCCGATGGCGATGATCGCGACGAGGACGTGGAGGACGAGGAGGAACTTGGTCACGAGAGGACGGTAGGCGGCGTACCGGATCTTGTGGAAGTGGCGGTACTGCCAGCAATCAACGGATTCCCGCCAGCGGTGTGAGCGCGGTACTTGCGGCCTTCCCCATGTCGGGCAGGCGTGGCGCGGGGTCTGACGGGCGGGATGCCCACTTGGCCGGAATCCGGGGTCTGCCTACTCTTTTGCCATGCACACCGTGGCCGTACTGGCGCTCGACCAGGTCATCCCGTTCGACCTCTCCGCCCCGATCGACACCTTCGGCTGGGCCCGGCTGCCGGACGGCCGCGCGCCCTACCGGATCAGGGTCTGCTCGGTGACGGAGGAGGTGAACGCGGGCCCCTTCACCCTGCGGGCCCTGTACGGGCTGGAGGCGCTGGCCGACGCCGACACGATCATCGTCCCGGGCACCGTCGACCCGACGGGCCCGCTGCCGCCGGGGGTGGGCGAGGCCCTGCGTGAGGCGGCCGCGAACGGCACGCGCATCGCCTCGATCTGCGTCGGCGCGTTCATCTTCGCCGCCACCGGGCTGCTGGACGGCCGACGGGCGACCACCCACTGGATCGCGGCCGCGGACCTGGCGGCCATGCACCCGCGGGTGACGGTCGACCCGAATGTCCTCTACGTCGACAACGGCCAGTTCCTCACCTCGGCGGGAGCCGCCGCGGCGATGGACATGTGCCTGCACATGATCCGCAAGGACTACGGCTCGGCCGTCGCCGCCCACGCGGCTCGGATGTCCGTCATGCCGCTCGAACGGGAGGGCGGGCAGGCCCAGTTCATCGTCCACGCCCAGCCTCCGGTCCCGGCCGGTACGACGATGGAACCCCTGCTGACCTGGCTGGAGGAGAACGCCGGCCGCGATCTGACACTGGACGACATCGCCGCCCGGGCGGGCACCAGCGCCCGTACGCTCAACCGCCGTTTCCGTGAGCAGACCGGCACGACGCCTCTGCAGTGGCTGCACCGGGCGCGGGTGCGCAGGGCCCAGCACCTGCTGGAGACCACCTCCCACCCGGTCGAACGGATCGCGGTCCAGGCGGGGTTCGGCTCACCGACGGCGTTCCGGGACCGGTTCAAGCGGGTGGTGGGGACCAGTCCGCAGGCGTATCGCAGGGCGTTCCGGGGAGCGCCGGTGGGCTAGGGAAGATGAGGGGAGGGCGCGGGTGGGGGAGGTGCGCCGACGGGGCGCGGTCTCAGCCCCGCCGGTCGGCCACGGCCCACGACGCCAGTGCCATGGCCCCGGCCGCACCGAACACGGCCGGCCACGCCCCCACCCTCTTGGCGAGAGGATGGGATCCGGCGAAGGCGGCGACGTACGCGGCGGTCAGTGCTCCCGCCGCCGTCCCGCCCGCCTGCTGGTGCCACTGACGGGCGGACGCCACCCCTGCGACGGCCAGCACGACCCCGCCGAGCTGCCGCTTCCTGGTCCAGCGAGCGACCCCGTACCCGCCGATGAGCCCACTCGCGGCCACCGCCGCGGCCGGTACCTTCGCCATCACTGCCTCCTGGTGCTGCGTCGGGTGCGTCCGACCGTCAGCCGAGGCTAACGCGCCGGTACGCGCGCCCGAGCACCACCCTCACCGGGCCGCCGGTCTCACCTCGCCCGAGATGGGCAGTCCCAGTCCCGCCACGGCCCGTGAGACGAGGCGGGCCATTTCGACGGCGCCCCGCTCCTGGAAGTGGGTGTTGTCCTGGACCCCGTTGGGGAAGTTCGGGTACTGCCCGGGGTTCAGCCACAGGAAGATCCGCTTGGAGCCCTCGACGCCGACCCCGTCGAGGTAGACCCGGCTGGCCGCCGCGAGGTCGACCAGTGGGGCACCTTCCTCCCGGGCGACCGCCTTCGCGGCGTCCACGTACGCGGGGAAGGAGACGTTGAACTTCCCGGTGGACGCGTTGTACGAGCGCCGCGACACGGGCGTCACGACGACCGGGGTCGCGCCCCGCGCACGTGTCGCCCGGATGTAGTTGTTGCGCAGGTACTCCTTGTAGTCGGCGGGCGACGTGTACCGCTCGGGGTTGTTCACGGTGGCGTCGTTGTGTCCGAACTGCACGAACAGGTAGTCGCCGGACCTGATCACCTGATGGATCGCGGCAAGCCGCCCCTGCTCGATGAAGGAACGCGAACTGCGCCCGCCGATGGCGTGGTTGGCGACGGTGACGTTCGACGTGAAGTACGAGGACAGCTTCTGTCCCCAGCCGGCCTCGGGGTAGTAGCGGGAGTTGTATGTCTGGGCGGTGGAGTCACTGGCGATGTAGACGGTGCCGGTTGCCGCCGTGGCGGCGCTCGCGGTACCGGGCAGACCCAGAACGCCGAGGGCCCCGGCACCGGCCGCACCTACCAGGAACCGTCTGCGGCTGCTGTCACCGGGACCGCCGTCACCTGCGCGGGCGTGGGGGGTGGCATTGCGACTCATATGACCTTCCCTGCACAGAGGTTGAGGAACTGTCGCAGGGAGGTGGCAGCCGGTAGGCGGAAGGTTGCCGGGAGTTGCCGAGGCGCGCCGGGAGCTGCCTGGGCGCGCGGGAACTCCCGGGGTGCGCCCGGGCTTGCCGAGGGTTACCGGGCCACGTCGCCTTCACTGTCGGGCGTCCGCGAGCCAAGTCCGCCACACGCGTCGGCTGTTGGGCATCTCTGGCCGGTCCAGAAGCCACAGCACGTACCCGGCGTGCAACTGGGCCCAGGGATTCTCCGAGCGCCGGGCCCCTTCCAGCCGCACCCGCAGCGGGTCCCCGTCGACGACCCGGGCGATGCGCACGTACTCGCGGTCCTTGCAGCGATACGCCCGCCGCACGACGATCTCCAGCAGGTCGAGCAGCTTGGCCCGGGCCACCGGATGCCGCCCGACCGTGTCCGTGGCCAGATGCCGCAGGAGCCCCTCCTTCGTCCCCCACGCCTTGGCGTGCCGGGTCCACTCCTCCGGATACCGGGCCTCCCACTCCAGGAAGAGCAAGGCGTAGGGCAGCCCGGGCCACGCGGCAAGGTCCTTGTCCCACGTGTTCCACACGCCATCGGGCAACGAACGGCTCTGGGCCCGCAGATAGTCGTCGTGGGCCGACCGCAGCTGCGGATCCTGGAACGGGTACCTCATGCCCTGCCCCTGCACCGACCGCAACATCTCGTTGAACCGGTGCCGGGTCTCGTCGGTTCTTCTCCGTGCGGACGCCAAGTGGTCCAGCGCGACGGCCCGTTCGGCCGGGTCGTCCGCGATCAGTCCGTACGCCCACCCGAGCCGCTCGTCCCACGCCCGGGCGTCGTCCATGTCCGCCCCGTGCCCTGTTCCATGCCCCATGGGACAGATCATCCCCGAGCGTGCCGCGCCACGCCCCTCCGGGCACCGTTTCCTCACCGTGTCGCGGGCGAGCCGGGACCGTACGGTGCTCGGCGAGATGCGCAGGTCGGCCGCGATCTCGGCGTCGGAGACGGCGGGGCCGTAACCCCGGACTGCTCATCGAAGAGTTCGCGCTTCTGCAGGCAGTGGTGGAGCCGGCCGCTCATGCGGTTGAAGAGGGGGCGCCGGACGGCTTCGACGCCTGTGACCCAGGTCTCAGCGCCGCCGTGCAGCAGATGAGGCGGTGTTCACGTCGAGGAGAGGTGACAGGAAGGGAGGAGCGTATGGAGACGGACTTCCAGGCTTTCGTCGCCGCGAGGTCGACCGCGCTGTTCCGGGGCGCCTACATCCTGACGGGCAACCGTGAGGCGGCGGAGGACCTGGTCCAGGAGACCCTGGAACGGGCCTGCCGCAAATGGCGCACCATCGCAGGCAAGGACGCTCCGGACCTCTATGTGCGGCGGATCATGGTGAACCTGGCCAACGACCGCTGGCGCAGGTTCCGCCGCCTGGTCACGACCTCCGATCCGGAAAGCGGTGACAAGGCCGCCCCGGGAGACGAGTTCGGACAGGTGGACAACCGGGACCAGTTGGTGCGCGCCCTGCAGCAACTGCCCATGCGGATGCGCACGGTCGTGGTGCTGCGGTATTTCCACGACCTCTCCGACACCGAGATCGCAGCCGACCTGGACATATCGCCCAGCACGGTGCGCTCCCAGCTCGCTCGCGGGATCGAGAAGCTGAGAGACCAGATCCCCGTACTCTCCGCCCCTTCACCACGGCAGCCCACGGAAGGAATCCGATGACCTCGTACGGCGACCCGCGGCCTTCCGGCTGCACACCTTTCGAAGAGGAACTGACGAACGCCATGAACCGATTCGCGAACTCCGCCGAGGCCCCCGACTTCGACGCGCCCCAGATCCTGCGCCGCACCCGGCGCAGGCGGACCACCGGCATCGCGGCCGTCGCCGCCGCCCTCATCGTGGCGGGCGGGGGCACGGCCCTGGCCACCTCGGTCGCCGGCGGCGGCAGCGGCTCGACCCCGGCGGCCACCAGCACAGCCACCAGCAGCGATGCCACCACCATGCTGTACCTCCACCCCCAGGGCCAGACCAT
The DNA here is from genome assembly GCF_027107535.1 of Streptomyces aurantiacus. Lineage (NCBI taxonomy): Bacteria > Bacillati > Actinomycetota > Actinomycetes > Kitasatosporales > Streptomycetaceae > Streptomyces > Streptomyces sp. Qhu-G9. Next base: position 1,087,234 of record NZ_CP114283.1, read on the forward strand.
CCCGATCGACTTCGCGGGCTGGAGCCTGCACGGAGCCAAGGCGTACATGGAGAAGACGCAGACGAAGCTCGGCACCGTCACCGAGAAGGCCGTCAAGGGCTGCAAGCCGGGCTCGGTGCTCGGCGTGTCCCCGCACGCCCCGAAGACCGTCAAGGAGGGCGACACGGTCAGCTTCACCGTGTGCGCCGGCTGACCAGGCCCTGAGCCGGTACGGGCCCGCCCCTGCGTCAATCAGGGGCGGGCCCGTACCAGCATCACACGGCCAGGCAGCAACGTCACGCCCGGTTGGCGCCCGGCTCCGCGAGCGCGTTGCGGCGGCCCTGGGTGAGTCCGCCGGGTCTTCGATCTTGAGCGGTGTGCCTACTCAGGGCCTCTGACTCAGGGCCTCTGACGTGTCGATTCGCTCAGCGAGGCAGGCCGTGCGATCGAGGCCGAGCAGGAGCACCCTGGAAGGGGCGGGAAACGTCTGCAGACGCCTGAAATCACCGGGGAGACCCGGTCCGGAGGTGATCGTGATGACGACGACGATGAAGACCGCTGTCGGCTGGCACGTGGAACTGGAATTCCAGGAGGACGACCACCGCACCCGCGCGGCCGCCCTCGTACGCCTCCCCGACGGAAGCGAGGTCCGGGCCCACGGCTACGCGAACCGCCACCCCTCCGACTCGAACCAGCCGAGGGTCGGCGAGGAGGTGGCCGGCGCGAGGGCCCTCAACGAACTGGCGATGACCTTGCTGACGAAGGCCCATGACGAGATCGACGAGGCGTCGGGGAGGACTTCGCATCGGTTGACGTGAGGGGCCCGACCAGGCTTTTGCGGACGCCGCCGATCGACGCTGTCGCATACGCCCGCCAGTCACTGCTGGGCGCCTGCGCGCGTCACTGCTCCGCGTCGGTGCGAGCCTGCGGCACCACATCACGCCGCGCGGGTTCCCCGGTTATCCCCAGACTGTGCCGAGCATGCGCGTGGAAGTTGTTGAGGGCGACAAGCCATTCGCCGGCGCGCTCGTGCCACATCTCGTGGTTGATCTCCTCCACGCCCCGGGCTGGCCGTTCCATCTGCCACAGCCGGTCATTGAGATCGTGGGCAGCCTGTACGGTCGCGGCGTCGCCCAGGAGCATCACCTGCTCAAAGGCGTGCGACCGGTCTCCCTCGGCCGCCCTCATCTCGGCCAGCAGAACTTCACGAGCCGCTGGATCAGTGTCGTCCCACTGCGGGGTGAACACCTGCTGGGTGCACCTGTAGACCCGCTTCACGGCCGCCACGTAGGCGACGTAGGAGTCGAGACGGTGCGCGTCCCATCGGACGCGGAGGTCACGTTGGAACCGATCCCGCTCTGTCAGCCGGGTAGTGAGGTAGGACCCCGCGGCACCCGCCAGAACCGCGCCCACCGTGACCAGTTGCTCGGCAAACCCCACGTCGTCCCCTGGATCCCTGTCGGCCCGTCATTCGGTCCCGCAGAACCGGCGTGGTCAACTTCTGTCCCTTTTACCAGCTCCGTGCCGCGAGGCATCGAACGGCCGGTTTATCGCGCCACCAGTGCGTGGCCCTCCAGCGCCCGTATGAAGGCCCGCCAGGCAGAAGCGCGGACGGTTACAACTGGGCTGTCGGCACACTTGGAGTCACGCACGTACAGGTGGTCGCCAATGTCGGTGCACTCGACGCACTCGGTCTCGTTCCCGCCGCTGTACGACGACTTGAACCATGCGGTGTCCGGTTTACGACCGCTCTCACTGGCCATCTCACAACTCCTCACGAGCACGCTTGATCATCGCCGACGAGGCTTCGATGTCCAAGGCTTGTGCGCGCAAGTATTCGAACGCAAGCCGATAGCGCTCCAGTTCTTCCTCTTTCTCCATGAAGAGAGAGCCAACATGGAGGTCGACGTACACGACGTCGAGGGCGCGCTCAGTACCGCCGAGGACGACGAAGCTGCCCAGTGCCGCCGCATGGGCTCCGCGCGCAAAGGGCAAGACTTGCAATGTCACGTTGGACGATTCCGCAGCTCCGAGCAGCCGTTCCAGCTGATCGAGCATGATGTCGCGCGAGCCGACGACACGGCGGATCACCGATTCGTCAAGGACGGCCCACAGGTGGGGCGCGTTGGACCGGGTGAGGATGTCCTGCCGCTTCATGCGGATGTCGACCAGCCGATCGATTTCCTCCGGGGAACGCCTCATCTCGTTGGCCTGTTGCAGGGCGGTTGCGTAACTCCGCGTCTGGAGCAGCCCCGGCACGTAGACGCAGGAGAAGTGATCCTCGCGAACGGCCTCGTCCTCAAGCGTGAGCAGCAGGTTCAAGCTCTCGGGGATGGAGTCGGCGAAGGACTTCCACCAGCCCTGCTGTTTCGCATCCTTAGCCAGAGCCACAACGGCCCGGCGTTCAGCCTCACTTACCCCGTACGCGCGGCACAGCGCATCGATGACGAGCCACTTCACCGGCCCGGCCTGCGTCTCGTACCGGCTGACGGTTGCCTTGGAGACGCCGACAAGCCGACCGGCCTCTTCCAGTGTCATGCCCTTGCTCGCCCTCAGCTTGCGCATGGTGGCGCCGAGCTGGCGGCGGCGGGTTGTAGCCCTCGCGGACATGGTGTCTTCCTCCCCGATATGGTGCCGCACCGCATCCCTGGTGAGCGTCAATCAGGCTAGGTCGAGTGCGAGTTGACCGACACCTGGATTCACTCGACCGAGTCTCGTGAGAAGTTACACAGTGCGACTTCTCAATGGCATACTCGGCAACGGAACGTCACGCAGTGCAGCCGTACGGATACGGCAGGCGCAGCGCTGTGCGGCGCGGAGGAGTGTGGTCATGTCTGGATTCGGCAACCTCAAACCGCAGCTTCGGAGCGTTATGCCCTTCGAAGCTGCCCCGGCGGAGCTACGGCTGCTGCGGAAGAAGACTCGCTGCACGCTTGAGCATTGGGGCGCGTTGGCTGTGGCGGATGAAACGGAACTGGCCGTAACTGAGCTTGCGACGAACGTGATCAAGCACGTGGGGGAAGGCGCTGCTGCAACACTCGTTCTCGAACCGAGACGGGACAGGCTCCGGGTGGAACTTCACGACAAGAGTCACGCGGTGCCCAGGCCTGCCTCCGCTAGCTGCGACGCCGAATGTGGCCGGGGGCTCCATCTGCTGGCGGCCATGAGCCTGGAGTGGGGCACGCTCGTTACAGCCACTGGCAAAGCCGTGTGGTGTGAGATCTCGCTGCAGTCCGCTCAGCACTGCGTGCGAGTCCAGCGGGCTGCGGCGCTGCTGGATGAGTACCGGCGCGTCACTGGGACCAGTTCAGCAATCGTGCCGACGCAAGCTGTGCTGAAAGACTCGGCCACTGATGCCATTGCGGACCTGCTGCACTGGTTCGCGGCGCAGGGCGGTGACCCGGATGAGGCGCTCGACCGGGCGCAGATCCGCTACGAAGCGGAGGCCGGGGCGGCGTGAGGAGCATGCGGCACGGATGTGTCGATCATGGCCCGCAGCGCGTCGGGCGTACGCCAGGATTCTCCGGAACGGCTCCTATGGCACATGCGGTGGCAGTTGGCGCACAAGCACGCGAGATCTTCGAGCCTGGTCTCCCGGGTCCCGGATATGTGGAGGGGTGTGACGTGATGCACCTCGATGTAGCCTTCGCCGAGCGGTCCGTAGGCGCGGGAGAAGTCGAAATCGCAGACCTCGCACCGAAGGGGCTGACCGCTCTTCTGGACCTTCTGGATCTTCAGTCGACGGATCTTCGGATCCCGTTCCCTGAAGAGTGCCCAGCGGGCGAGGAGCCTGCCCTCAATGGCGGTGGAGCCTGTGTCGTCGGCTTCGTCTGGCTGCGGCGGGACGAGTTGGAGCTGACCGGAACTGATGCCTTCTTCGAGGGCTTGGGCTGTCTGCAGCATCTCGGCTTCGCGTTTGGTGAACGCGTTGATCATCCGAAGGGTCGGTTCCCCGCACCTGGTGGGCTTGCCCGCGTAGTCGGGGTGGTTCGAAGCAAAGTCGGTGGTCTTGCGGCTGACGCTGTCAGGGGAGCGGAATCCAGCAATCGCGAGGACTTCCGGAGCGTGCAGGGGGAGCGAGCGCAGCAGTTCGGACAGCTCCTGGACCTCTCGGTTGCCGGTCCGCAGCTCACGCCAGCCGTTCTTCACGACGAGTGCTCCAGCCAGCACGAGTTCGTCCTCGGTCCACGCAGGGCTCTTCATAGGCAATATCGTATGAGTGTTCGGCGTGGCGGAGGGTGCGTTCAGTGAACCGAGGGGCGTGTTGCACACTTGGTCGGTCTCGTTGTCAGTGGGGTCTGTCACCCTCAGTGATGGTGGATTGCGCGATGCGTCTGCCGCTGCACGACTGTAAGGAGGGGGCATGACCCGCACGAACGAACTCAAGTACACCTCGGTGGAGATCTGCGCCGGGGCCGGAGGCCAGGCTTCAGGTCTGCACAACGCGGGTTTCAGGCATGCCGCTCTGATCGAGATCGACAGGGATGCCTGCCAGACCCTCAGAGACAACACTGAGGGAAACGCCGAGTGGGCGGGCTGCAAGGTCATCGAGGCGGACCTCAGGGAGTTTGATCCTGCCGCACTCGGACTAGAGCCTGGAGAGCTCGATCTTCTGGCTGGTGGAGTGCCGTGTCCTCCCTTCTCTGCGGCCGGCAAGCAGCTGGGGCGGGATGATGAGCGTGACCTCTTCCCGAACATGCTGGAGCTCGTCGACCACCTTGAGCCCAAGGCCGTAATGATCGAGAACGTTCGTGGTCTTCTCGATCCGAAGTTTGTCGAGTACCGGCAGGAGATCATCAAGCGCCTGGAGTCGATGGGCTACGAGGAGTGCTACTGGGACGTCTTGGAGGCCAAGAAGTACGGGGTTCCACAGCTGCGCCCCCGGGCCATCCTGGTGGCCATGAAGCCGGAGTACGCCAAGTACTTCCAGCACTCAAAGCCGGCGGAAAGCAAACCGGTAAGTGTGGGAGAGGCCCTGCATGACTCGATGCGGGCGCGGTACGACGCCGTCGCAGACGATCCCCGGGCCGAGAGTGCATTCAAAAAGTGGTACGAGAAAGCTTTGGAAGGTGTGGCGCCCACGGTCGTAGGTGGTTCCAAGAAGCATGGTGGCGCCGATCTCGGTCCGACGCGTGCCAAGCGTGCTTGGGCCGATCTCGGAGTGTGCGGGTTGGGAGTAGCAAATGAACCGAAGGAGATGAAGGATGCGGACCGTGATCTCTTTGCCTCCGCTGGTCCCAAGCTCACCGTGACGCAGGCAGCTCTCATCCAGGGTTTCGACGAGGGCTGGAAATTCTCCGGCCGTAAGACGGCTGCATACCGGCAGGTCGGCAATGCCTTCCCGCCGCCGGTCGCGCAGGCTGTCGGGGAGCAGATCTACGCAGCGTTCGAGGCCGCACAGGCGCAGCAGGACTGAAGGAGGCGGCACGCCTCACTGCTTCTTGCCCCGGAGGCGGCTGACTGTGGCGGCAATCCTGACAGCACAGTCATCGGCTGGATCGTGCTCCCAGAAGCGGAGTACGGTCCAGCCCGCTGCTTTTAGCTGCTCATCCGTGTCCCGGTCGCGAGTCATGTTCCGGGCGACCTTGTCGCTCCAGTAGCCGGGGTTCGTTTTCGGGGACACATAGTGTTCGGGGCAGCCGTGCCAGTAACAACCGTCAATGAACACGGCCACCTTGACCGGACGGAAGACGATGTCAGCGGTCCGGCGCAGTCCCGGCAGCGGCTTGGCAGCTACTCGATAGCGCAGGCCCTGCGCATGCAGCAAGCTGCGCACCAGACGTTCGGGCTTGGTGTCGCGACTGCGGATGGCTTGCATGTTGCGACGCCGGGCTGCGGAAGAGGCCCACGAACCTTGTGGTGGCTCCCAGACTTCGTTGGCACCGTCGCTCTGTGTCTGCACGCCTGTCTCCCGACGGATCGTTCAGTCCGAAGTGTTTGCCTTCTTATTCGTTTCTGGCAGCAGAGGAGCCCGCTCCGGTAGATCAGTTGGGCCAGCCTCGACCCAATGACGTCCCTCTAGCAGCACGCTTGGCAGTCCCTCGTGGTGAGGCTTGGCCTCGACCACTCGTACGCTGACGTTCTCACCCTCCAACGGCACGGGCAGCCCCAGTTGCTCGGCGACCGCCTGATGGTTGGGATAGTCGCCGCAGATGAGGATCCCCTCATTACGTAGCTTGTCGCGTGCTCCTCCGTTGTACCGCACGCGCTTCATGTAGTCCTTCTGCTGCGCGAGAGTGCGGACGACCGTGCGGCTCACCCGCCGCTTTTGTGCCCGGCGAAACAGTTCGTTGACCCTCGCCTGGCCGGGACTGCGCTTCGATCCGGAGCCTGCAGCCAGGATTGCCGCCTGGGTCTCCTTGTCGATGTGCAGAAGCAGATTCTGCTCAAGAGGGGATTTGTGCCAGAGCCAGCAGACGAGCGAGTGATGCTGCTTTGTCAGTTGGAACTTGCCGTCACGGTTGCCCTTCTTGGTGACAGTCCCACTGGTGGTGAGTTTGGCGCGATTGGCGCGCAGTAGTCCGGCACTCCACAGTCCTTGGTGGTCATCTGCCCAGATGACCAGGCAGATCTCGTCCAGCGCTTCCGGCGGGATCATCCATCCGTAGAGCTTCTGAGAGAACTTGCAGTCGACCTCAATGCCCTCGATCAGGTAGTCCATGTCCGTGCCGCTGTCGAACTTGAACTCTCGGAGCAGGTTGATCTCGACCAGCGTTCCAGCGTGTGTCTTCTCCGTCTTGTGGAGGTCGTTCCAGTCGAACCGGCCTGTGTGCTCGCCGTCGAGAAGCTGGTCGATAGTGTCGCGCAGTATGCGTGCAAAGCGCTCACCCTCTGGATCGAGGCTCAGCAGATACTGCCGGACGAGCATCAGTTCTGGGTCGTCGTAAACACCAGGTGCCGGACCTGGGTGTTCGAAGAGCGTCACAGACGGACTCCTGAGTCGGGAGATCAACACGCGCTACACCATCAGTATCACTGATCACAGAATATGCCCTGTGCACCAGTCCGTTGGCCAACTAGCTTGTGAGTCAGGTGACTTGAGGACCGTACGTACCGCAAAGGCGCTCCGGCCGTGCGCCGGTCTATCGGGCACGGCACATCGGGAAGTCAACATGTCTGAGCGGGACGCGGCAGACTCTGGGGCAACTGGGTGTGGGTGCGGGTCTTCGGGAACGCAATTGCGATCGGCCCCTGATAGGGCCGCTGCAGTTCGACACGATCGAGCTTGAGGCAGCGATCACATTTGGGCAGGTGCACGTGCCGTCGGCAGTGCACCTTGACCGCGCTGCAGCTCGCCTAACAGGAACGTATGCGTCCGATACTCGTGCGCGCACTAGACCGGAGACTCTGCTGTACCTGGCAGAGCCCGGTCTAGAGAACGAGGGACACGAACAGAGGGCTCCTCACCGAGTCGCACCCGCCCCATGGCACTCCCCATAAACCCGCCCCGACCCACACCAACAAGCCCCCGTCCTCTCCGGCGGCCAAGCCACAGCCCTGCCCCTTGCCGCCAGCGTCGTCGCGTACTGCGGCAGGAGCGACGCGTCGCCGGGGGAGGAGCCCTCGGACGCCGCGAACGCCTCGTACGACGGGACCGTGCCCGTCACGATTCCCAAGTTCGGCGTGCCGGAAGCGGCCAGCTCCCTCAGGGAGCCCTCTATCGTCGCCAGGTGCTCCTCGTGGGACGGGTACTCCTCGGACAGGGACGGGTACGCGGCCAGGAGTTCCGCCAGTTCGGCCGTCGGCCAGTGCAGGACCGCCACCGGGAACGGGCGGGACAGGGTCGCGCGGTGCGTGCCCAGTTCGGCCCGCAGGCGGGAGATCTCCGCCTCCAGCTCCGCCGGGTTGTCGGAGCCGAGCGACCACACGCGCTTCGGGTCGTGGAGCTCGTCCAGGGACACGGGGGAGGAGTGGAGCGTGTCGGCGAGGGTGTCCCAGTGGTCGTGGGCCAGGCCCAGCATGCGGCGCACGCGATGGCGGCCGAAGAGGACCGGGTGGGTCGCGTACGGGGGCTCCGGGACGTCGGTGAGGAGATGGGTCGCCGCCTCCGTGAACGTCTTCTGCGCGGCTTCCAGCTCGTCGTGGGACTCCAGGGACTCGGCCACGATCACCCAGGGGGCCGGGTCGCGGGGCGCCGCCGCGCGCACGCCCTCGATGATCGCCTTCGCCTCGGCCTCGTGACCGTACTCCCAGAGGTTGGAGGCCTTCAGAGCCCGGACCAGGAACGGCTTCTCCAGCGGTGTCGTACTGGAGAGGAGGCGGTCGTAGAGGGAGGTGGCTCGCGGGCGGTCGTCGGCCAGTTCGAGGTGGGCCGCGGCCTGCAGAAGCAGGTGTTCGGCGTCCTCGGGGTAGAGGCCGGCGGTCCGCTCCAGGCGTGCTGCTTCGGCGTTGTGGTCGACGTACTCGGCAGACGTGTCGGGGCGCATGGGTGACACGGTACTGCCGACCGCCGACATGGGGAGAGGTATGTGCAGGCCAGGGGTGAGATCGGCGGAGGAGCCGTAGCGGCACGGAGGGCGGACGTTCACGGGGGACGGGCAGGGCGTTCGTGGGGATGGTGAGTTGGTGCCCCAGCCCTTATCGTGCGGGCCCGGCTCCGGCCGGGGCTGTCGCGGTGAGGGAGGCGTACGCATGCGGGTTCCCGTCGTCCATCAGCAGGGCCGGCGGCGGCGTGCGCGCTGCTCCCGCCTTCTCTGGAACGGTGCCGAGATCCTCGTGACCCTCGGTGTCGTCCTCCTCCTGCTCGTCGCCCACCAGCTGTGGTGGACCAACCGGCAGGCCCGGGAGGGCGCCGAGAGGAAGGTCCAGGCCCTGGAGAGGGAGTGGGGTGAGGGACGCGGTGGGGGCGGGGGAGAGGACGGTGAAGGGGGTTCGGGTGGCGACCGACCGGTCACCGGTGGGGCGGGCGCCTCCGGGGGCGGGTCGGGTGCGGCCTCGGGTACCCGTCGGGCGCCGGCCGCCGCCGGCGCCCGGCCCAGCTGGACCCAGGCCTACGCCGTCCTCACCATCCCCCGCCTCGACCTCCGTGTCCCCGTCGCGGAAGGCGTCAGCAAGCCGGACGTGCTCAACAAGGGATACGCCGGCCACTACCCGGACACCGCCCAGCCCGGCCGGGCCGGGAACTTCGCCCTCGCGGGACACCGGAACACCCACGGCGAGCCCTTCCGGTACGTCAACCGGCTCCGGCGGGGAGACCGGATCGAGGTCGAGACCAGGGACGCCACCTACACGTACGTCGTCGACAGGACGCTGCCGCAGACCTCGCCCAGGGACGGCGGAGTGATCCGGGAGATCCCTCGCAGCACGGTCCGGCCCGCCTACGGCTACACCGACCCCGGCTACTACCTCACGCTCACCACCTGCACCCCGGAGTACACGTCCAAGTACCGCCTGGTGGTCTGGGGGAAGCTCACCTCCATGCGGCCCCGCTAGTCGTACTGGCCCGTCAGGACTTCTTGATCCGGTCGTATCGGCCCAGGAAGCGCGGGGTGCCGTCCTCCACCCGGTGGAGGAAGAGGCTGTTGGTCCAGCGGAACTGCTTGGTCGTCTGATCGAACTCGATGGTCTTGGCGAGTCCCTTGTGGGTGGTCTGGCGGAGCCGGCGCACCATGGCGCCCCGCTCGGGCTCGACGCTGCCCAGCTCGCGCAGACCCTGGGCGATGTAGAGCAGCGCGTCGTACCCCTCCAGCGCGAAGCGCTCGACGGTGCGTACTCCGAAACGCTTCTCGTACGCCTTCACGAAGCGTGCCGCGGCCGGCAGCTCCGCCGGGTCGACGTAGGACGTGACGATGACCCAGCCCTCGGCCGCCGGGCCCGCCTCCGTGAGGAACGCGGCCTCCAGGACCGGTTCCGGCGCCATGCGCGCGCCCCGGAACCCGGCCTCCTCCAGCGCGCGGGCGCAGCGGGCGGCCCGGTGTGGCGAGGAGCCGGCGTATGCCACGGCCTCCGCCTTCCCGGCGAGCACGGCGGCGACGACCGTGTCGAAGTCCTCGCTGTCCGCGGGGACGGTGTGGATCGTGGTCGTGCCGTCGGAAGGCGGGAACGTGGTCAGGTCCTTGGCGATCTGCCAGCTGGTGCGGCTCGCCGCCCTGTCGTCCATGACGGCGGTCCTGCGGCTCTTCGCGGTGTGGGTGAGGTAGTGGATGAAGGGCGTCGACAGGGCGTTCTCGTCGGGCCTGAGCTGGAAGTACGCGCGAGTGGTGGACTCGGAGGACGGATCGACACCGGAGGAGACGGTCACGATGGGCAGCAGGGCCTTCTGGTAGCGGGCGACGGCGGCCTCGGTCGTGGCTCCGCCGGTCGGGCCGATGACGGCGTACACGCCGGGGTCCGCGACGAACCTGTCGGCCACCTTCCCGGCCCGCTTCGCCTCCCCGCCGTCGTCGAGGACCTTCAGGGCCAGGTCGAAGGTGCGGCCTTCGCGGGAGCGGGAGTTGAAGTCCGCCACTGCGAGCCGGGCGCCCCGCTCCTGTGCCCGGCCGATGGCCTTGTCCGTGCCCGAGAGGTCCGCGTGCAGTCCGATGACGTACCGGGGCAGTGGTGCGGAGGACGTCGCACCCTCGTCGCCGGCCGTGGGTCTGGAGGCGGCCCAGGCCGCGAGGCCGCCGCCGGTCAGGACCACCGCTGCCGCCGAGCCCAGCGTCAGCACGCGGCGCCGGGAAGGGGTGGGGGCCTTTGTCGGCTGCACCAGCGTGAGCGGCCCGGGGTCGGGCAGTGCCAGGACGGCGGCCGAGCGTTCCGCGATCAGCAGGGGCAACGAGGGCGGCAGCCAGTCGCCCTGCCGCGCGCCCGCACGCCCGCCGGCCCGTTCGCCCGCCTGCTCACTCGCCGGCTCACTCGCCCGTTCGCCCGCCTGTTCGTCCTCACCGGCCACGGCGTCCCGTACCTCCCCCGCGGTGGGCCTGGCTGCCGGATCCTTGGCGAGGCAGTCGGTCAGCAGCGGGACCAGGGACCAGGGCACGGCGTCCAGGTCCGGTTCCTCGTGGACGGTACGGAAGATGACGGCGGCCGCGGTGCCGGTGCCGAACGGGCGGCGGCCCGTCGCCGCGTACGCCAGGACGCAGCCCAGCGAGAAGACGTCGCTCGGCGGGCCGACGTCACCGCCCTGCGCCCGTGCCTGCTCGGGCGAGAGATAGCCGGGCGAACCGATCACCACGTCGCTCGCGGTCAGCGCGGTGGCACCGGTGGAACGCGCGATCCCGAAGTCGATCAGCCGGGGGCCGTCCAGGGCGAGCAGGATGTTGCCCGGCTTGACGTCCCGGTGCACCAGGCCGGCGGCGTGCACCTCGGTGAGCGCCTCGGCCAGCCGGGCACCCAGAGCGCGGACCGTACGCTCCGGCAGCGGCCCGTGCAGCGTGACGGCCTCGGCCAGCGACGGGCCCGGTACGAAGGCGGTCGCCAGCCAGGGCTCGCGGGCCGCCGGCTCCGCCGCGGTCACCGGTGTCACCCACTGGCCGGTGAGCCCCCTCGCCGCCTCGGCCTCGCGCTGGAAGCGGGCCCGGAAGTCGTGGTCGGCCGCGTACTCGGCGCGGATCACCTTCAGCGCGACCAGCGCCCCGCCCGTCGAACGGGCCAGGTAGACCACGCCCATGCCGCCCGCGCCGAGCCGGCCGAGCAGCCGGTAACCGCCGACGAAGGGCGGGTCGCCCGGCTTGAGGGCGCGCACTCCCGCGTGCCCCTCGGACGGCGGCCCGCTCACGGCTACACCTCGGAGGGGGCGTCACCGAGGAAACGGAACCGGCCGCCCTCGACCTGGTGCAGGAAGATGCCCCAGCCGGCGTACGTGCCGTCCTCCGGCTTGAAGGAGAACTCCTTGGTGATGCCCTTGTAGCGGCTCTTGCGCAGCAGGCCCACCAGATTCTTGCGCTGTGGCGGCCGTCGGCCCTTCGTGGCCTTCAGCACCTCCTGGAGGACGAGGTTGACCGTGTCGTACGCCTCGGCGGCGTAGTAGCCGGGCGCGGCGCTGTAGCGCTTGCGGAAAGCGGCGGTGAAGGCCGACGCGGCCGGTACGGCGGAGGGGTCGATGAAGGAGGAGGTCATCAGCCATCCCTCGGCCGCGTCCCCGGCCAGCTCCAGGAACGCCGGGTCGATCACGGCTTCCGAGGCGAGCCGCGGGCGGTCGAAGCCGGCCGCCGCCAGTTCGCGGGCCACCAGGGCCGCGCCCCGCGCGTAACCGGTGTAGATGAAGGAGCCGATCCCGGCCCGCAGCATGTCCGCGACGACGGGCCCCATGTCCTCCGTGCCCGCCGGGATCACCCGGGGGTAGGGCGGCCGGCCCAGCTGGCGCAGCATGGTGGAGTTGATCCCGGCGGACTCCTGGGCGTACATCTGCGCGGTGCGGTCCTGGAGGAGGCCGGGGCGCAGGGTTCCCTTCTGCTTCATGAGATAGACGCTCATGGGGAGGGAGAGGGCCGAGTCGCTGGGGCGGCAGTGCACGAAGGACCGGTACTCCTGCGTGGTCAGGAGCAGTCCTCCGGCCGAGACCGACAGCAGCGGCAGCAGGGCCTCGTCGTACGCGTCGAGGACCGCGTAGGCCGTCTCGTCGTTGGTCGGGCCGAGCACGGCGAGTACGTCGGCGTCCTGGATCAGCCTCTTCGCCGCGGTCGGCGCCCGGCCCGCGCTGCCCCCGTCGTCCACGGTCTTCAGGGTGAGAGCGAAGGGCTTGTTCCTCCGGGCGTTGAACTGCTCGACCGCCAGCCGCGCGCCCCGCTCCTGCGCCTCGCCCGCGGCCCGCTTGGGCCCGCTCAGATCCGCCTGTACTCCGATGGCCCAACGGCGGGCCTCCGGCGTCGAGCCACCCTTGTCGTCGTCGCGCAGGGCGGCCCAGGCCGCGGTTCCGCCTGCCGCCAGGAGCACCGCCGCGCCGGAAGCCAGCAGCAGCCGACGCCGGCCGGGCGACGCCGGCTCCGCGTCCTTGGGAGAGTCGACGGCGGTCGGCTCGATGTCGGGCAGCGCAAGCATCGCGGACGAACGGTCGGCGATGACCCGTACGACGTCCTCGGGCAGCCAGTTGATCTGCCCGTCCTCGGGGACCGCGTCCTCGACCAGCAGCACCGTGCCGAACTGCTCGGCCGTCGGACGGTCCGCCGGGTCCTTCGCCAGGCACAGGCGCAGCAGCGTCAGCAGCTCGACGCCGACCGGGTCCTCCTCAGCCTCCTCAGCCCCCTCGGCCTCGATGCCGGAGAGGTCGGGTTCGTCGTGGACCGTGCGGTAGAGCAGGGCGTCGGCCGTACCGGTGCCGAACGGCGGACGGCCGCTCGCCGCGTACGCCAGCAGACAGCCCAGCGAGAAGATGTCGCTCGCCGGGCCCACGGCCGCGCCCCGCGCCTCGGCCTGCTCGGGGGAGAGGAATCCGGGTGTGCCGACGACCAGGTCGGTGGAGGTGATCGCGGTCTCGTCGGTCGCGCGGGCGATCCCGAAGTCGATGAGGCGCGGACCGTCCACGGCGAGCAGGACGTTGGCGGGCTTGACGTCGCGGTGGACAAGACCGGCGCTGTGCACCTCGCGCAGCGCGGCGGCGAGCATCCGGGCCAGGACGCGCACGCTGCGGGTGGGCAGCGGGCCGTGGCGCGCGACCGCCTCCTCCAGCGACGGACCGGGCACGAAGGCGGTGGCCAGCCAGGGCTCGTCCGCGTCCGGGTCCGCGCCGGTGACCGGCACGGCCCAGGGGCTGGTCACCCGGCGGGCCGTCTCGACCTCACGGCGGAAGCGGGCGCGGAAGTCCGGCTCGTCCGCGTACTCGGCCCGGATGACCTTGACGGCGGCCAGGGTCCCGGCCTCCGTACGGCCGAGATAGACCACGCCCATGCCGCCCGCGCCGAGGCGGGCCAGCAGCCGGTGTCCGCCGATCGAGGCGGGGTCGGTGGGGAGCAGGCGCTCGCTCATTCCGGCGCCTCCAGCTCGGTCTCGGCGCGGGTCAGCATCTGGACGATTCCCTGCCGCATGGCGGAGCTGACCTCGTCCTCGGACCGTCCTTCGGAACCCCTGCCGACGACGGCCACGGTGACCTGGGCCAGACGGCTCTGGATCCAGTAGTAGAAGAGGGGCCCGCCGAGTTCGTCGCTGTAGTACTCGCCGCGTTCCGTGAGCGAGTCCTCGGCGCTGTAGTTGCCTCCCAGGCCGTAGCCCGAACCCAGGGACGCCACGTCGCTGATCCGCTCGCCCTGGCGGAGCTGCTGGTCGGGGCAGCGCATCGCTTCCTCAAGGGTTTCGGCCATCTCCCAGTCGGCGTCCTTCACGGTCCGGTGGACGGTGACGACGGCGGAGACGCGGATCGGGCCCTTGCCGTCCTGCGCGGGCAGTTCGCTGTAGCGGGTGAGGGTGGCGAGTACCGACGCGGGGAGCGGCTCGCGCTGCCAGACGCAGTCCGCGTCGAGCACGGGCTGGAAGCCGGGGTCGCTCTCGTGGGGGGTGCGCCTGACGTAGCCGGGGCCCCAGTTGGCGGGCTTCGCCGCGATGGCGCGGGCAAGGCGTTCGGCCTGCGCGGTGGTCTTCGGCGCACGGCCGGCATCGGGGGTGAAGTCCAGGCCTGTGACGCTGGGGCTGGGAGAAGGACTCGGGGACGGGCTGGAGCGTGTGTCACCACTCGCGCCGGCAGGCCGGGAGCCGGTGGGTGCGGAGCCGGGCGGCTCGGAAGCGGCGGTCCCGTCGCCCCCGTCCCCCGAGCAGCCCGCCAGCAGCAGGCCGGTGGCCAAGGCGGCGACACACAGCCGTAAGTGTCTTCGGCGCATCGTCAACGCCCCCTGTTCGCAAGCGCGTTACCCGCAGGGAGGGTATCCACTATGCCGCCCGGGTACTACGGCCTTGCCGGGGTCCGTCGTCCCGCGGAGCCGAAAGGGAAGTGCGCCGATCCGGGCGTGCGGCACCCGGCGGCAGCGGCTCCCGGAAACCGGATCCTGTATAACGGCAGGAGGCCACAGAGCCGGAAGAACCCGTGAGCCGGACCCGTGAGCCGGACCGCGCGAGAACTCACGAGGGCTCACGAGGGAAGAGGGAAGGAGGACAGCCGATGACGAAAACCTGGGCGCAGCTGAAGCCCGCCGTCGTGCTGCTCGTCGTCCTCCTTCAGGTGGCGCTCCTCGACACCGGCAGCCTCTCCGGAGCCGTCGCCGTCGCGTTCGCCGCGACCGCCGCGGCCGGGTCCGCGCTCACGGCCTGTTCCCTCATCGCCTCGCGCCTCGCGCCCGCCGTGCCCCGTACGAGAGTGCGTACGGCCATGCGCGACCGTGAGCAGCGCACGGCGTTCCTGCCGCAGCGTGACCCCGACGCTCGGGGCCGCAGGCGTCCCCGAGCACCCGGCCGCTCCCTCCTGACGGCCGCGTAGGGGAATCCCAGGAACTCCGTTCCTTCTTCTTGTTCCTCCTCGTTCCTTCCGCTGCCCCTTCGCGGGTCGTCATGCCGACGCACGTCACGTCTCACCTCTTCGGCACGACGAGACCCACGGAGGGCTCACCCATGTCCGCCTTTTCTTCCGTCTTCGCTTCCTTCATGTCCGTGTTCGCGAGCCTCGTCGAAGGACTCGCCGATCTGGTCGAACCGGTCTTCCAGGCCTCCGCGGCGGCAGCCGCGATCGTCCTGTTCACCGCGTTCGTACGACTCCTCGTGCACCCCCTGTCGCGGGCCTCGGCGCGTGGGCAGCGGGCGCGGGCCGCGCTGCAGCCGCGGATCGCCGAGCTGCGGAAGAAGCACGGGAAGAACCCCGAGAAGCTGCAGAAGGCGGTGCTGGCGCTGCACGCCGAGGAGAAGGTGTCGCCGCTCTCCGGCTGCCTGCCCAGCCTCTTCCAGCTGCCGGCCTTCTTCCTGCTCTACCACCTCTTCTCCAACTCGCGGATCGGCGGCGAGGCCAACTCCCTGCTCGCCCACCACCTCTTCGCCGCCCCGCTCGGCGACCGGTGGGCGGACGCCCTCCGGGACGGCGGGATCTTCGGCGCGCCGGGGCTGGTCTACCTGGGCCTGTTCGTGATCGTCGCGGCCGTCGCCACCTTCAACTACCGGCGTACGAAGCAGATGATGGCGAACGGCGCCCAGGCGGCCCCGGCGGCCGGCGGCGCCCCGGGTGAGCAGCCGGTGCCCGGGCTCGGCGCGATCACCAGGATCATGCCGCTGATGTCGTTCTTCACCCTGGTCACCGTGGCCGTCGTGCCCCTGGCCGCGGCGCTGTACGTGGTGACCAGCACGACGTGGAGCGCGGTGGAGCGGGCTGTCCTGTACCGGGACATGCCGGGCGCGGCGCCGGCCGCCGCCGTACTCGGCTGACATGGTGGGAGGCGCGGAGCGCGGGTGGTTACGGTCCAGTCCGTGAACCGGGTATTGCGGACTGGACGTCGACCTTGGAGGATCGACCAGTCCTCCGATGGCTGCACCCGTCGGTCGGGCCGCCCGCGATCAAGGGAGATAGTGCTCATGAAGCTGTTGCGAGTCGGTACGGCGGGGGCCGAGCGTCCCGCGCTGCTCGATGCCGAGGGGGTCCTGCGGGACCTGTCGGGCATCGTGCCGGACATCGACGGGGCGCTGCTCGCCGACGACGCGGCGCTCGGCCGGATCCGTACCGCCGCCGAGACCGGGGAACTGCCCGCGCTCGACGCGGCCGGGCTGCGGGTCGGCCCGCCGCTCGCCCGGATCGGCAAGATCGTCTGCATCGGCCTCAACTACCACGACCACGCCAAGGAGACCGGCGCCGAGCCGCCCACCGAGCCGGTGATCTTCTTCAAGGCGGCGGACACGGTCGTCGGGCCGCACGACACGGTGCTCGTGCCGCGTGGCTCGGTGAAGACCGACTGGGAGGTCGAACTCGCGGTCGTCATCGGGCGTACGGCGCGCTATGTCGCCTCGCGCGAGGACGCGCTCGGACATGTCGCCGGGTACGCGGTGGCGCACGACGTGTCCGAGCGGGAGTTCCAGATCGAGCGCGGCGGGACCTGGGACAAGGGGAAGAACTGCGAGACGTTCAACCCGCTCGGGCCGTGGCTCGTGACGGCGGACGAGGTTCCCGACCCGCAGGCGCTCGGGCTGAAGCTTTGGGTCAACGGGAAGCTGAGGCAGGACGGCAGCACGTCCGACCAGATCTTCTCCGTGGCCGAAGTCGTGCGGTACGTGAGTCAGTTCATGACTCTCTATCCCGGGGACGTCATCAACACCGGTACGCCGGCGGGGGTTGCGCTCGGGATGCCCGAGCCGAAGCCGTTCCTTCGGGTGGGGGATGTCGTGGAGCTGGAGATCGAGGGGCTGGGGCGGCAGCGGCAGGAGTTCGGCTCGGCATAGCGCTCCGCTGGGGGCGGTTGGGCGGGGGCGGTGCGTTGATGGGTGCGGGTTCGTTGGGGCTGGTCTCGCAGTTCCCCGCGCCCCTTAAAAGAGTGCGCCGTTCTCCGCGCCCCCTAAAAGATTGCGCAGTTCCCCGCGCCCCCTAAAAAAGAGGCTGCGCCGTTGCCCGCGCCCCTAAAGGGTTGCGCCCCCCCCAAAGAGGGGGGCGCGGTGGGCTCCGCACTGCCTAGCGGGGTGCGGGCCTCATGAAGTGTTCCAGGGCCTCTACGACCATTGCGTGGTCCTCCAGTTGGGGGAGGCCCGAGACCACCACCGTGCCGATGACTCCTGTGCCCTCGACCGTGAGGGGGAAGGCTCCGCCGTGGGCCGCGTAGGTGTCCGGGTCCAGGCTGGAGGAGTCCTCGAAAGTGGTGTTCTTGGCGCGGAAACGGGTGCCCACCAGGAGCGACGAGGCGGCGTAACGCTCGACCACTCGGCGCTTGCGGTCGATCCAGGCGTCGTTGTCCGGGGTCGAGCCGGGGAGCGCGGCGTGGAAGAGCTGCTGGCCGCCGCGGCGGATGTCGATCGCGACGGGGGCCTCGCGCTCGCGGGCCAGCTCGACCAGCAGCGTGCCGAGCCTCCACGCGTCCTCGTACGTGAAGCGGGGGAGCGTCAGCCGGCGCTCCTGCTCCTCCAGTTCGGCGACGGTCGGTGCGGTGGGCGTGGTCACAGGGTCACCGTCACGTTCTCGCGGGCCGAGCGGTGCGCGGCTTCCAGGACGTCCAGGGCTGCGGCGGCCTCCAGCGCGGTGACCGGGTTCTCGCCGGTGCCGCTCAGGGCGGCGGCGACGGCCGCGTAGTACGCGGGGTACGTGCCGGGGAGGGTCGGGACCGGAGTGCCGCCGCCTGTCGACGGGGACTCTCCGGAGCCGACGCGGCCCCACAGCTCCTCGGGCTCGACGCCCCACTCCTTCTCGCGGCCCGCGACCGGGCGCTCGCCGTCGCGCAAGGCGGCCTCCTGGGGATCGAGGCCGTACTTCACGTAACCGGCCTTCGAACCCAGCGTGCGCAAACGCGGGCCGAGCTGGGCGGTCGTCGCGGAGGCGTGCAGGTGGGAGCGGACGCCGTTCGTGTGCGTGATCGCGATGAACGTGTCGTCGTCGGCCTCGGCACCCGGGCGGCGTACGACCGACTCCGCGTACACCGTGGCCGCCGGGCCGAAGAGGACCAGCGCCTGGTCGACCAGGTGGCTGCCGAGGTCGTACAGCAGACCTCCGATCTCTGCCGGGTCGCCGGATTCGCGCCAGCCGCCCTTGAGCTGGGGGCGCCAGCGCTCGAAGCGGGACTCGAAGCGGTAGACGTCCCCGAGGTCGCCCTCGGAGATCAGCTGCCGCAGCGTCAGGAAGTCGTTGTCCCAGCGCCGGTTCTGGAAGACGGAGAGCAGCAGGCCGCGCTCGTCGGCGAGGGCGGCGAGCTCGCGGGCCTCCGCCGCCGTGCCCGCGATCGGCTTGTCGACGACGACCGGAAGGCCCGCCTCGAGGGCGGCCTTCGCGATCGGCACGTGTGTCCTGTTCGGGGACGCGATGACGATGAGGTCCAGCTCGTCGGCGCGCTGCCACAGCTCGTCGGGGGCCGCCGCGATCCGTACGTCCGGGAACTCGCCCTTCGCCTGCTGCTGCCGCTCCGGGTTCCCGGTGACGACCGTGTCGAGGGTGAGTCCCTCGGTGGCGGCGATCAGCGGGGCGTGGAAGACGGAGCCCGCGAGACCGTAGCCGACGAGGCCCACGCGGAAGGGGGCCTTGCGGACGGGGCCCGCGCCGGGGGAGGTGCCAGATCCTGTGCCAGTCATGCAACCCACTTAAGCAACGCTGTTGCCAAAGTGCAAGCGCGGGGAACAATGGGGTGTGGACGCGAGCGATGGGGAGGGATCCGAGTGGCTGAGGCCGGAGCTGAGGCTGGAGCCGGAACCGGGGGCGACGACGGGATCGGGGTCGAGTCCGAGATTGGGGAGGGGGCCGGGGCCGGGGCCGGGGCCGGTTCCGGGATCGGGGACGGTTCCGGGGCGGTTTCGGAGGCCGGGCCGGACCGGGTGCCCCAGGTGACCGCGGCGGCCAGGACGCCCGGGACCTCCGCGGCGGCCGGGTCGTCCGTGGCAGGGCTGCCGGGTGCGGCCGGGGCGAACCTGCTCGCGCTGCGCAGTCACAACGCCGCGCTGCTGCTCGACCTGCTGCGGCGGGCCGGGCGGGCGGGGATGAGCCGCCTCGAACTCGCCGGGCGTACGGGGCTGACCCCGCAGGCCGTCAGCAAGATCACCGCCCGGTTGCGGGAGGACGGCCTGGTGACCGAGGCCGGACGGCAGGCCTCCACCGGAGGCAAGCCACGGACCGTGCTGCGGCTGGTGCCCGAGGCCGGGCACGCGGTGGGACTGCATCTCGACCGGGACGAGCTCCGGGCGGTTCTGGTCGACCTCACCGGGGCGGTCGTGGCGGAGCGGCGGACCGGGCTCGGTCTGGGAGCCGGAGCCGTGGCCGTGCTGGAGACGGTCGTGAGCGAGGCCAGGGTGCTGGTGGAAGGGCTGCGGGCGGGGGCTGCGGGCGCTTCGGGGCGGGCCGGGGCCGGGAGGAACCGGCCCGCTGCCGAGTCCACCGTCCTCGGTGTCGGTGTCGCCATGCCGGGCCCCCTCGACCACACGCACGGCGTGCTGCACCGGGTGACCGGGTTCCCCGAGTGGGACGGGTTTCCGCTGCGGGACGCACTGGCGCGGCGGCTCGGGGTGCCTGTCGTGCTGGACAAGGACACGAACGCCGCGGCGCTCGGGCTGGCGGTCCGGGGCGTCGGGGGCGAGGTCGGATCCTTCGCGTACCTGCATCTCGGTACGGGGCTGGGGGCCGGGCTCGTACTCGGCGGGGCAGTGCATCGCGGGGCCAGGACCGGGGCGGGGGAGTTCGGACATCAGGTCGTCCAGCTGGACGGGCCGCCCTGCCCGTGCGGCAACCGGGGCTGTGTGGAGGTGCTCTGCCTCGCGGCCGTGGCCCGGGGCGACATCGACGAGGCGGCACGTGTCCTCGGGGAAGGCGCCGCGAACCTCGTCGGGCTCCTCGACATCGACCTCGTACTGCTCGGGGGGCGCACGGTCGCCGCCGAGCCGGAGCGGTTCGTGCGGGGGGTGGCGGCCGTGCTGGACGCCCGGGCCCGCGCCCGTGGCCGCGCGCGGCGCGAGGACGGGGACGGGCCCGGGGCCGTGCCCGTGCGGGGTGTCTCCGGTGGGGAGGGGGTGGTGGCGGAGGGGGCGGCTCAGTTGTTGCTGGCGCCGCTGTTCGGGAGGGCGGAGGCGTGAATGAGGGGTGCGGGTGCCCTCTTCGCGCAATCGCTTCCGCGGGTCCGATGTGACGTGTGGGTGGTGGAGGGCTGGTCGCGCAGTTCCCCACGCCCCTGACGGGGCCGCCGATGCCTCGGAAGCGGTCGGGGCGGTCGGTGTGATGGACCGAGCGGGTGGATCGACGCGTCCGGACGGGCGTCGTCCTCGGCGTGCCGGGGTCGGCGGCCCGTGCCCCCTGGCAGGCTCCCGTGTCCATGCGACTGAGCAAGCCCGTGTCTCTTGCCGTAAGCGCTGCAGCCGCCCTCTTCTCCGTGCCCGCCGGGCAGGTCTCCGCGCAGGCCCTCTCCCCGTCCGCGTCCGACCGTCACGTCGGCCGGCCCGAACCCGGCCGGGCCTCGTGCGCCTCGTCCGGAAAGCGGGATTTTCCCGTTCGCACCCGGATCCACGGCGGACCGGACACCTACGACGCCGGAGGCGGGTTCCGGACCTGGTACATCGACCTCACCAACACCACCGACTCCACCTGCGGGAACATCCACCCCGTCGTCGTCCTGGTGGACGGGAAGCGGGCGCTGACGTCGAAGCAGCCGCGCCTGGAGTTCTACGACGGGGAGCGGCCCCGCCCCGTGACCTTCGAACGGACCGAGGAGGACGAGCACATCGGAGTGCTCGGCTCCACGGGGAAGGACGACTTCCCGGGGTTCACCGTGGCCCCCGGCAAGACCCTCTCCGTCAGGATGAGGCTCGCGGTCACCTCGGAGGCCGTGGCCAACGACGTGGTCGCCAACGCCGCCGTCGTCCAGCGGCACGAGGACGACGGCGCCTGGGTGGGCCAGTCGAACGACTACCGGTTCCGCATCGTCGGCGAAGACGACGAAGGGGCGGGAGCGCGGGAGAGCGAGCGGCCCGGCGACGGGAACCGGCAGGGCGATCCCGACGGTGTACCGGACGCGATCCCGTTCGCCGAGGAGCTGGCCCGCACGGGCCGCGACTCGCCCCGCGCGGCCCTCGCCGCGGGGGCCGGCGCGCTGCTGCTCCTGGGCGCGGGCGCCGCCGCCGTGTTCGCCGCACGCCGCAGGCGCTGACCCGCGCGGCCGGTCCCCGCACCCGGGCCACCTCTCCCGCCCCTCCCCGCACCTCTCCTGCCGCTCCACGCACCGTCCCGCCCCCTCCACCAAGATCGAGCGGATGGCTAGTCTGGGGGCGTCGGCACACAGCTGTGTCTGGTGACGTCGGCACACCGCCGTGACGGCGTCCCCGCACACGGCACATTCCGCACGGCACACCCGCACGGCTCACGCAGCACGCGTACGGCAGGAGACGGCACATGGCAGAGCGCAAGCCCATCGAATCGTGGCTCACGGACATGGACGGGGTGCTCATCCACGAGGGCGTGCCGATCCCCGGCGCCGACGCCTTCATAAAGAAGCTCAGGGAGTCCGGGAAGCCCTTCCTGGTCCTCACCAACAACTCCATCTACACGGCCCGTGACCTGCACGCCCGGCTGCGGCGGATGGGCCTGGACGTGCCCGTCGAGAACATCTGGACCTCCGCCCTGGCAACCGCCCAGTTCCTGGACGACCAGCGCCCCGAGGGCACCGCGTACGTCATCGGCGAGGCGGGCCTGACCACGGCCCTGCACGACATCGGGTACGTGCTGACCGACCACGACCCCGACTACGTGGTCCTCGGCGAGACCCGTACGTACTCCTTCGAGGCCATGACGAAGGCGGTGCGGCTGATCAACGACGGCGCCCGTTTCATCGCCACGAACCCCGACGAGACCGGCCCGTCCGCCGAGGGCGCGCTGCCCGCCACCGGTGCGGTCGCCGCGCTGATCACCAAGGCGACCGGCAAGAAGCCGTACTTCGCGGGCAAGCCCAACCCGCTGATGATGCGGACGGGACTCAACACCATCGGGGCGCACTCCGAGACCAGCGCGATGATCGGTGACCGCATGGACACCGACGTCCTGGCCGGCCTGGAGGCGGGCATGGAGACCTTCCTCGTCCTCACCGGTCTCACCACGCCCGCGGAGATCGAGAAGTACCCGTACCGCCCGTCCACGGTCGTCGACTCCATCGCGGACCTCGTCGAGCGCGTCTGAGCCCCTCGGACGGCCACCCGTACGGAGCAGCGGGCCCCCTCCCCGGATGCGCCCGCGTGCCCCGGGGAGGACGCTCCAGGTATCTGGAGGTTCACGATGGGTTCACTGCGACTCACTCTCTGCGCCGGGGCGGTGGCCGCCGCCGCGCTCACCCCGGTCGCGTACGCGGCCGACGGAGGCGTCCGGGTGTCCCCGGGGTCCCCGGCCCCCGGCAGCGACATCCAGCTGCGGGTCAAGGGCTGCACCGGGATGTCCGGCACCGCCGCGTCCGAGGCGTTCGTCGCCGACGCGCAGCTCACCGGGAAGCCCGGTGCCCTGACCGGCGAGACCCGGGTCCGCTCGACGCTCGACCCCGGCACGTACGACGTCAAGGTGACCTGCGACGGCTTCGAGGACAAGGTCAAGGGCACCGTCACCGTCGTCGAGAAGGGGCAGCGCAAGAAGCCGGAGAAGGACGAGCAGGGCAAGGACGAGCAGGACAAGCGCAAGGACCCCGCCGCGTCGCCCGCCGCGCCCGCGTCCCCCGTCGCGCCCGTGCAGGCGGGCGGCGGCGGCTCCGCCCGGCTCGCCGCAGCCGAGGCCGAGTCGGAAGGGCCCGGCACCCGGCACGCGGTCGTCGGCCTGGTCCTCGCCACAGTCGCCGCCGTCGCCGTCGCGGTCAGCAGCGCCCGCCGGGGGCGCCGCCGTACGGACTGAGCGGCCATGTCCGACCGGAACCACCGGGAAGACCGGGAACGCACCCCCGGCAGCGGCCGGCTCCTGATGGGAGTGGCCTGGGCGCTGCTGCTGCTCGGGCTGTGGCTGTGGGGCCGCGAGGTCACCGACGTACGCCAGGGCATATCCTCGCCGACCACCGGCGACGTGGCAGCCGTCGGACGGCCGCTCGGCGTCGAACTGCCGCCCGCGGTCGAGCCGTTGGGTGACGCGCGCCCGCAGCGCGTGGACATACCCGCGCTGGGCGTGCAGGCACCCGTGGTGACCCGCGGGCTCGACCGGCGCGGAGCGATCGACCCGCCGCCGTACGGACAGCCCGGAACCGTCGGCTGGTACGGCGGCGGCGCACGGCCCGGGGCGGCCGGGACCGCGCTGCTCGTCGGGCACGTGGACACCGAGACGCGGCCCGCCGTCTTCTACCACCTCAGCGAGGTGCGGCCGGGCGCGACGGTCCGGGTCATCCGTGACGACGGGACGGTCGCCGAGTTCACCGTCGAGGACGTCCAGGTCTTCGCCCGGGACCGCTTCGACGCCCAGAAGGTGTACGGGACACGGCAGACCGGCCGCGCCGAACTGCGCCTGATCACCTGCGGCGGCTCCTTCGACCGGGACAGCCGCAGTTACACGGCGAACGTGGTCGTCTCCGCGTACCTCAGCGGCACCGGCCTGTGAGCCGCCCGCCTTCGAGCGGCACCTGGCCCGGTCGACGACCCGCTCCCCCCGGAGTCGTCGACCGGGCTGGTCCTCGACCGTGCGCGCACGGGCTGCGGGAGTAACCCGGCGACCGGCACGGGAGGTTCGGGGGCCCGTCGGAGTACGCACGGATGATCCGACAGCCGGGGCCGGGGCCGTCTGGGAAGACTCTAGAACGTATGAGCGTTCCGGCCTAGGGTCTGTATGACGCCAAGTCCCGTGACGGTGGCACTGCGTAATCCATGCAGCTGGCCGCGGCACGGACGCGCTTTGTGTGCCCAGGGCCCGGCTCCCCGGCATCCCGGCAGGACAGCCGCACGGTGGCCGGACGGCGGCCCCGGGCGCGGCACCGCGTCGAATGTCCGCCCTGTCCGGCCGCCGGGAGCCGAACCCCGTCGCGAGGGGCTGTAACAGCTGACCGACAAGGAATGACTGCGGGCGTGGGCGCCTCGGCGGGTATGTCAGGATTGGTGCTTCGGACGGTGCACCCGAGGGGGAGTTTTCGATGTACGGGAGCAGGGGGGCCGGGGCCAGGGCGTCCGTGGCGGTGGCCGGAGCTGTGCTGCTGCTCGCGGGGTGTTCCTCCTCGGGCGGCGACGGCGAGAAGGACGAGCCGGGCGCCAGGATGAGCCAGCAGCCCAAGGACAAGGACCCGTTCTGGGTGAACCCGGACGGGAACGCGGCCGAGCAGGTCGCCACCTACGCGAAGGACGGCAAGGACAAGGACGCCGAACTGATCCGTACGATCGCCGAGCAGCCCACCGGGGAGTGGCTGACTCCGGAGAACGCCGAGCAGGAGGCACGCGGTTTCACCGAGGCCGCGACGAAGGCCGACCGGGACGCGCTCCTCGTCGTCTACAACATCCCGCACCGCGACTGCGGCCAGTTCTCCGGCGGCGGCGCCGCGGACGGGAACGCGTACCGGGCCTTCATCGACCAGGTCGCCAAGGGCATCGGCGACCGCGCGGCCTCGGTGATCCTGGAGCCGGACGCCGTCCTGCACCTGGTGGACGGCTGCACTCCGGACGAGTTCCACGAGGAGCGCTACGACCTCCTGCGGGGCGCGGTCGAGAAGCTCAAGTCCCTGAAGAACACGAAGGTCTACCTGGACGCGGGCAACGCGGGCTGGGGCAAGTCCGACGACATCGCCGAGCCGCTGAAGCTGGCGGGCGTCGAGGCGGCCGACGGCTTCTCGGTCAACGTCTCCAACTTCTACACGACGGCCGACAGCACGAAGTACGGCAAGGAGCTGTCGTCGAAGGTCGGCAACAAACCGTTCGTGATCGACACCAGCCGCAACGGCAACGGACCGTATACGGAGGGCGATCCGAAGGAGAACTGGTGCAACCCGCCGGGTCGCGCGCTGGGCGAGTCGCCCACGACGAAGACCGGGGACGAGCTCGTCGACGCCTACCTGTGGGTCAAGCGGCCCGGCGAGTCCGACGGCACGTGCAAGGACGGGCCGAAGGCGGGGCAGTGGTGGCCGGAGTACGCGCTGAAACTCGCGAAGGCCAGTAAGTAGAGCCAGTGGGCAGGCCCGGTGGGCAGCGGGCCGCACTGGTCGAGTACGTGACTGGGGGCGCCCTCCGAAGCGGAGGGCGCCCCCAGTCACGTAGCCGTCGGCTCCCGGTCGGTCAGGGGATCTTCACCCACTGGGCCTTGCTGGGGGTGCCCTGGTCGTCCGTCACGAACAGCATGTACCAGCCGGACTCGACGAGGTTGCGGCTCTTCGGGACGGTGACCTCGATGCCGTCCTTCGTCTTCTCGAAGTCCAGCGCGATCGACCGCTGGTCGACGTCGGTGACGTGCGTCGACGCGCTCGGCCGGATCAGCCGGGCCGTCTTGATCGACGAGGCGTGCTGCGTCGAGAACGCCGCCGACTCACCGCGCTCGATGGTCTTCGGGCCGCCGGACAGCGTCGGCCGCGAACCCTGGAACAGATACGGCGGCGTGTAGATCTCGACCCGCTGCTCGAACTTGCCCGGCTTGGTGTTGGCCTTGTCGGCGTAGAGCGAGTCCGAGCCGAAGAACATCACGCGGCCGTCGGGCAGCAGGATCGACCCCGAGTGGTAGTTGCGCCCCACCAGCGGGTCGGCGACCCGCCTGAACTCGTTGCTCTTCGAGTCGTACATCCGGGCCTGGAGGATGTTGGAGTCGCCGCGGCCGCGGTAGTCCTCCGAGCCGCCGGACACCAGCACGTCGTCGTCGGGCAGGATCGAGTACTGCGGGTAGCGCGTGCCCTTCTCCATCTCGGGCCCGTCCACGAACTTCGGGTCGTCGGCCAGCAGGTCGATGATGCGGGTCTTCTTGCTGGACTTCTTGGACTCGCCGACCCCGCCACCGCCGATGACCATGTACTTCTCGTCCTGCGCGGGCGGCAGCAGCACCGTGCCCGCGGTCTCCAGGAGCTTCGGGTCGGACAGGCCGGGGAGCTTCTTGAACTTGTTCGTCTTCAGGTCCCAGACGCCCGGGTCACGGCCGACGTCGTCGGGCCCGTAGCCGGCGTTCGCGCCCGAGTAGAACAGCTTGCCGTTCTGCATCAGGGAGATCGCCGGATAGGTCGGGAACTGCCGGATCCCCTTGGTGTACGTCCACTTCTTGGTCTTCGGGTCGTACACCTCGTTCTTGCCCGGCACCAGCTGGCCGATCTCGTCCAGGCCGGAGAGGCTCAGGATCTTGCCGTCGGACAGCGTGGTGAGGGTGGGGTACCAGCGCGCCTCGTTCATCGGGTCGACCTTGATGTACTTCTCGGCGACCGGGTCGAACTCGAAGGCGTCCTTGATGCCCTGGAAGTCCTTCTTGTCGAGGGCGAGCTTCTCGGCGATGCCGTACGTGTTGCGGGTGTCGGCGCCCGACAGGCCCTGCACGCGGTAGTTGTCCTGCGTACCCGTCTCGTACTTGGCGCCGCTCTTCTGCGCCTCCACGTAGATACGGCCGAGCCCCGGCTCGTTGCGCAGGAACTTGCCGGTCGCCGGGTCGAAGACCTTCTTGGCCCGTTCGACGTTGACCGGGTCCTTCGACACGAACGTCTTGCCGTTCTCCTTGCCCGTGAAGCGGGTGCCGGCGGGCAGGGTGATCGGCTTGTCGGGGTTCTCGTTGTGGACGACCATCAGGCCGCCCGCCTTGGTGATGTCGCCCTTGAGCTTCTCGTACCGCTTGGTGCCGCCCGCGATCAGCAGGTTGCCGTTGGGCAGCTGGGTGTGGCCCGTGCAGAACAGGTCGGCCGGCGTCGGGACCTTCTTGATCGTCTTCTTGACCGGGTCCCAGATGCGCGTGTCGAACTTCTTCGCGTCGAAGTTGTCCTGGTTGTTGCCCGAGCCCGCGATCAGCAGGATCTTGCCCGTGTGCAGGAGCGCGGCGTGGATGGTGTTGAGCCGGAACTCCTCCGGGAACTCGACCACGTCCCACTTGCCGTTGTCGGCCTTGTACTCGGGCCTGTTGATCTTGTACTCGTGGTACTGCTCCGACCCGAAGCGGTAGAGCGCGGGTCCGTTCATCCCGGCCAGCGCAAGCACCACTGCCGCACCTATCGCGATGCGGCGGGCGCGGCGGCGGCTGGAACCGTCTTTCACTTCATTTCCCGTCTAACTTGTCGTGGTGGTCGGCGGCGCCCGGAGGACATCTCCGGCCCGGGGCACGAGGTGCGCGGCGCGATCGCCGCCGGCCTCAGCCCCCGGACGAATGGCGCTGCCCCCCGAGTGCGATCTGCACGGTCTGGTCGGTGCCCCCGCCCGACGCCCAGCTCGGCTTGTGCTGGGGCGTGTGCGGGGCGGCCGGAGACTGCTGGGGCTGGTGGGGGATCAGGCTGTCCTGCACGGGCGCCGGGGGCTCCTGGGGAGACCCGTGCCGGTGCTTCCTGCCCTTCTTGTCCTGCCGCATCATCCAGCGCCAGGCGAACATCGGCGAGGCCGTGATGAGCAGCGCGAACGACGCCCAGATGATCATCGCCGGGTGGGCGTGGCCGTAGACGAAACCGGCGGTGATCGAACCGCTGAAGATCGCGATGAAGTACCAGTGGTAGCGGAACGTCCCGAACCAGGTGTCCGGGCTCGCGGAGTCGCCCTTCGGGGTCACCACGAACTTGCTCTTGCGCCGCAGCATCGAGTCGATCAGGGCCTTCGCGTACAGCGGCGCCGACAGCGCGGACATGATCATGCCGGCCACACCGCCGGAGCCCTCCGGCTCGTGCGGTGAGACGTTGTGGCGGCGGTTCCAGACGTAGAGACCGATCTGCAGCGCCGAGGCGTTGCCGTAGAGCATCAGCCAGATCGCCGGGTCGATGTTCACACCCGAGGCGCCGAGACCCAGGAACAGGGCGCAGCTCAGCGCGGCCAGGATCCAGTTGAGGGCCGACATCGGGTAGAAGATGATCATCATCGTGTAGTTGAAGAACTTGCTGGGCGGCAGCGAGTAGGCGCCCTTCCAGTACTGCTTGAGGATCGTCTCGTACGTACCCCGCGACCAGCGCATCTGCTGGGTGAAGAAGTCCGTCCAGGCGTTCGGGCCCTCGCCGACCGCGAGGACGTCCGGGGTGTAGACCGAGCGCCACTTCCTGCCCGTCGCAGGGTTCTTGGCGCGGTGGATCTCGAAACCGGTCGCCATGTCCTCGGTGATCGAGTCGTACAGACCGCCGATCTGCTTCAGCGCCCTGATGCGTACGGCGTTCGAGGTGCCCACGAACATCGGTGACCCGTAGGCGTTGCCCGCCCGCTGGATCAGCGCGTGGAACAGGAACTGCTGCGACTCGGCGGCCTTGGTGATCGGGTTGTCGTAGTTGCCGTAGACCTGCGGGCCGATCACGAAGCCGATGTCCGGGTCGCGGAAGAAGCCGAGCATCCGCTCCAGGTAGTTGGGCAGCGGGACGTGGTCGGTGTCGACGGAGGCGAAGAAGTCGTAGTGGTCGCCGTGCGCGTCCAGCCAGGCGTTGTAGTTGCCGTGCTTGGTCTTGGCGCGGTGCGGGCCCTTGGGCTGGTTCCACTTCGCGACGCCCTTGCGGGAGAAGTGGTGCACGCCCAGGCGCTCGCAGACCTCCCGGACCTCGGGGTCGTTGCCCTCGTCCAGCAGCCAGACGTGCATGAGGCCGCGGTGGCGGATCTTGACCGCGGCTTCCAGGGTCTTCGTCACCATCTCCAACGGCTCCTTGCCGGGCACGAAGGAGGTGAGGAAGGCCACTCTCGTGCCGGTCTCGGGAACCACCGGGATCGGGTCGCGGGCGACCAGCGTGGCGTGCGCGTTGGACAGCACGTTCATGCAGCGGAAGAGCTCGATCAGACCGATCGAGACCAGCATCACGATGTCCAGCGCGGGCAGGAAGTCGTAGGCGGGATAGTCCCGCTCGGTCCAGTGCGAGGGCTGGAGCAGCCAGGCGAGCAGCACGACCGAGAGCAGTGGCGCGGCGCCCAGCATCAGGGCCGCGCGCAGCCGGTGCGGCTCCTGCGAGAGCAGCGTGCGGTACTGCACCTTGTACGGCTTGGTCGGATCGGGTTGGGTGAGAGGACCTGCGAGCCGGCTGTAGTGCTCGTAGTCGTATCTCGGCAGATTCTTCTTGATTCTCCGGAAAGTACCGGTCCGTGTCTGTGACGGCACCCTCAGTTGGGTGGTCTCGGACGGATCGGAGTTCTGCCGGGCGCCCGTCGGCGTCGACGTCATGAGTCTTCCCCCCACACGCGAGATGTCGCGTGCTCGTTGTTCCGTTCGCCGGCTCGTGTCCCCCTAGACATTCACAGGCGTATCAACAGCAGGCCCCTGGCACCACATCATCCACATACCCTATAGACATGGTGAAGCCGCCCTCCGGTTGCATGATGCCCCCCTCGGCATCCGTTCATGAACGGGGCCCCAATCCCCGCCTTCGGACGCAACCGGTTCCAAGCCCCCAACTGCGCTGTAACCGCAGCCTCTTGTAGCCCAGGGTTCTACGCCGTCCGTCATGATCGCAAGATGCGAAACACGGTGTTTACCGGTCATACGCGCTCATTGGGGTGCCTGATGGTCCCGCTTGGTGCTGTTGCGGTCAAGCGCGTACGAATGTTGCCAAAGTGTTCTCTTATCGCGTCCTCGGCCCTGACGGCGTCACCGGAGCGCACCGCGTCGAGGATCTCCCGGTGCTGCCGGCAGGTGACCTTCGGGTCCTGCGGCAGCTCCGCGAGGTCCGTGCGTACGCGGTGGAAGGCGTCCCAGAACGCCTCCAGGAGTTCACTCAGCAGCACGTTGCCCAGACCGCGGTGAAGGGTGGCGTGAAACGCGCGGTCGGTCTCGGCGAGGCCCGTGCCGACGGCGGCCTCGGCCTCCATGCGGTCGACCAGTGCGTCCAGGGCGGCGAGGTCGTCCGGCGGTACCCGGCCCGCGAGCCGGGAGACCAGCCCGGTCTCCACCGCCTCGCGCAGCTCCAGAAGCTGCAGGAGGCTGTCCTCGCCCCGGTAGTGCCCGGCGACCGTGCGGAAGGCCAGGCCCTCGATCATCGGCGCCATGGACATCGGCCCGACGTACGTGCCGAAGCCGTGGCGGATCTCGACGATGCCCATCGCCTGGAGAGCCTTGAGAGCCTCGCGCACGGAGTTGCGGCTGGCGCCGAGCAGCTCCATGAGGTCGGGCTCGGTCGGCAGTACGGCACCCGAGGGCAGCCGACGGTCGATGATGAGCTTCTTGATCCGCTCCTGGAGGTCGCGCGCCATGGCGAGAGGGTAGCGGGCCGTAAGGGTTCGGCCATACGCGAAGAGGCTCCTCGCTGTCGCGAGGAGCCTCTTCGTCGTGTGCGCCGCCAGGGACTCGAACCCCGGACCCGCTGATTAAGAGTCAGCTGCTCTAACCAACTGAGCTAGCGGCGCGTACGGCTCTCGCCGACGCGAGAACTCTACCGGACCCTCGCGGGCGCTCTTGACGGGGCGACGGGGGTTCCACTTGCGGTCGAGCGTCGGCTGCGGGCCGGTGGGGGCTGACCTCGCATTCCCCGCGCCCCTGTCGGGGCGCCCCCCGATCCCCCTCAGACGACTCCACCGCCGGAGGCGTCCGGCTACATCATTCGGACCGTCAACATGCGACACCCGCGACAAGTTGAGAAACTGACGAGCGTGCAGAAGCGCGGAAATCTCCAGCAGAGCCTTCAGCAGGACAACGAGGGGAAAAGCATGACCGCTCCGGTATTCGAGGAATTCGATCCCGAGAGCGATTGCGACTGTCCCGGATGTACGCACTGGCGGCGGGTGCTGCCGCATTCGGCGGCCGGCAGGATCGGCGGGCATCCGGCGGCCCTTCCCCAGGTTCTCGGCCTCGGCCGGTCCGGACGGACCCCCATGGCGCTGGCCCTCGCGGCCGCCGCGGGCACGGTGCTCGGCGCCGGCCACACGGTGCCCGCCGTCGCCGCCGCGCACGCACCGCAGCGGCCCGGCCTCCCCGTGGCCGACGAACCCGACACACCGCAGGGCGGGACGACGACGCTGCACGGCCCCGGCGGCGTCCCAGCCAGGATCAAGGCACCCCGGACGAGCCGGGCCGAGATCATCAACCGGGCCAAGGAGTGGGTCGCCGCGCAGGTGCCCTACAGCATGAGCGCGTACTGGCCCGACGGCTACCGGCAGGACTGCTCGGGCTTCGTCTCCATGGCCTGGAATCTCGGCGGGAACGAATGGACGGGCAGCCTCGACAAATACGGAGTCAGGATTCCGCGGGAAGAACTCCAGCCCGGGGACATGTTGCTCTTCCACAATCCGGCCGACCCCGAGAAAGGGTCGCACGTCGTGATTTTCGGCGGCTGGACGGATTACACGCAGAGCCATTACATCGCGTACGAGCAGGCCCGCCCGCACGCCCGCAGGCAAGCCACTCCCTACGCCTACTGGAGCAATTCGGACCGCTATCTCGCGTACCGGTACAAGGGGCTCAAAGCGGAGACGGGGAAGGACGGCGCGGGCACCGTCACCCCCGTCAGCTCTCCGGTGAAGGAGCCGGCCGCGGGTGCCTATCCCGGGGCGAGCGCCTTCGGTCCCGGCGCGAACAACGCGTTCGTCACCCGGCTGGGGCGGATGCTCGTCGCGCGGGGAGCGGGGGCGTACTACACCTCGGGGCCCGGGCCGCGCTGGTCGGACGCGGACCGGCGGGCGACCCAGGCGTTCCAGCAGGCACAGGGCTGGACCGGGGCGGACGCCGACGGGTCGCCGGGGCCGATGACCTGGGCGTACCTGGTGAGCGGGAAGGGCCGTGACATCAGGGCGGCGAGCGGCGGCAGCCCCGGCACTCCCGCGCGGCCCCCGGCCGGGGAGGTCGCCTCGCACGGCGTGCCCGGCTATCCCGGCCGGGCGCTGTTCCGGCCCGGCGCCAGCAACGCCTACGTCACCCGGCTCGGGAGGCAGCTGGTGAAGAAGGGGTTCGGCAAGCACTACGCGAAGGGTCCGGGACCGAGCTGGGGCGA
Organism: Streptomyces aurantiacus; assembly: GCF_027107535.1. NCBI lineage: Bacteria > Bacillati > Actinomycetota > Actinomycetes > Kitasatosporales > Streptomycetaceae > Streptomyces > Streptomyces sp. Qhu-G9. The sequence continues at coordinate 1,119,690 of NZ_CP114283.1, forward strand.
GGGCGACCGGCGCAACGTCGAGGCGTTCCAGCGCGCGCAGGGGTGGCGCGGCGGGGCGGCGGACGGCTACCCGGGGCCGGAGACCTGGCGGCGGCTCTTCTCCTGACGGACCGCACGGCCGAAGGGCCGCGGGGTCCGCGGGCTTCGGGACCCATGACCTCAGCACCCTGAGGGCTCCGGCTCTCAGGGACCCGGGGCCTCACCCGCTCCGGGGGCTCGCGCGGCCACGGTGGCGGCGCGGGCGGATCCGGCGACACCCGACGGCACTTCCCTCATGGCAGTTCTTCCTGGCGCGGAGGCACGGAGGCACGGATGAGTACGACGACTTCACACTCCCCGGAGTTCGAGGGGGCCCCCGAAGCGGGTGGGCGCGACACGGCTGCCCGCGGGGCGCGGGTCATCCACAACGAGGCGACCACCGAGATCCCGGTCCACCTGCTGTTCCGTGACGAGCCCGAACCGGTGTCCGTACCGCTCGCGCCCGCCGTCGTGAGCCGGCGGCGGGGCACCGGCGAGCAGCCGCGGATCGCCCGGCGCACCCCCGCCCCGGCGCGGCCCCGGGCCGTACCGGAGGCCGACCCCGAGCTGGTGGAGCGGCCCGCGCGGGTGCTGCCGGGCGCGGCCGGAGTGCTGGCCGGTGCCGTCGGTGCGACCGGGTGCGTCCTGGCGTCGTGGTGGGCGGGCGTCCTGCCGCCGCTCGCCGTGGACGCGCTCGGGCTGCCCGCGCACACCGGCGCCGGGCTGGGCGGCCCGCAGTGGGCGGCGCTCGCGGGATGCGGGGCGCTCGGTCTGTTCGGATTCGGCGGACTGGCGCGCGGCCGCACCGGACGCGCCTGGGTGCTCGGACTCTTCGGCCGCTACCGGGGCACGGTCCGGCGCACCGGCCTCATGTGGGTGAACCCCCTGCTGCTGCGCCGCCGGATCGACGTACGGCTGCGGCACTGGCGGAGCGAGGCGATGCCCGCGGTCGACGCGAACGGGGTCGCCCTGCGCGTCGTCGTGCTCGTCGTCTGGCGGGTGCGGGACACCGCGCGCGCCACGCTCGGCGTCGAGGACCACCAGCGGTATCTGCGCGAGTGCGTGGAGGCGGCCCTCGCCCGCGTGCTCGCGCAGCTGCCGGCCGACGTGCCGCCGCACTCGCCGAGGGCGGCCGACTCCGCGACCCTGCGCAACACGGAGGCCGTCAGCGACTCGCTGACCCGCATCGTGGCCGCGGACGCGGCGGCGGCCGGCCTCCAGGTCTTCTCCGCCCAGCCGCTCGCGGTGGAGTACGCGCCCGAGATCGCCGCCGTGATGCAGCGCCGCCGGATCGCCGCCCTGGACGCCCAGCACCGCGACAAGGTCCTCACCTCGGTCGTCGACTCGGTGGAGGACACGGTGACGCGGCTGACCGTGCGTGGACTGGTCGAGCTCGACGACTACGAGCGCAAGGCCCTGGTGAAGGACCTGACGGTGGCGTTCTATACGGGGCATGGAGATCGATGACCCCCACACCCCCGCCGGATCGCCCCTCACCCTTTCCGCCCTCGCCGCCGACGCCTGGAGCCTGACCGACGGCACACCGCGCGCCGTGCTGGGCCTGGCCGGCCCGCCCGGCGCCGGGAAGTCGACCCTCGCCCGCGCGCTGGTCGCGCACCTCGGCGAGGGGGCCGCCTATCTGCCGCTCGACGGCTTCCACCTCTCCAACGCCCAGCTGGAACGCCGCGGCCTGACCGCCCGCAAGGGCTCCGAGCCGAGCTTCGACGTGTGGGGATACGTCGACCTGCTGCGCCGGGTCCTCGACGAGACCGGCCGGGACATCTACGTACCGGACTACGACCGCACGATCGACGAGCCGGTCGCGGCCCGGCACGTGGTGTCCCCGCGCGCCCGGCTGATCGTCACGGAAGGCAATTACCTCGCCTGTGATCTGCCGGGGTGGCGGGACGCGTACGTGTTCATGGGGGAGTGCTGGTACGTCGAGGCGCCCGGGGGCGTGCGTCGGGTGAGGCTGGTGGAGCGGCAGTTGGCGGGCGGGAGGGGCGAGGGCGAGGCGCGGAACTGGGTCGCGGCCAACGACGAACCCAACGGGGAGCTCGTGGAGAAGTCGCGGGGCCGCTGCCACCGGATCCTCTCCACGATTGGTATGGACCCATCCCATTTTTGATATGGACACAGCCAACAGTCAGCAATAATCTGGAACTTGGTCTAGACCTGCACGGCTCACGGAACTTCCCCCACGTTCTCCAGGAGCGGCAGCATGCGAGAAACTCCCCCACCCCGGAAGCGACTGAAGTGGTACGCCGTCGCGGTCGGGCTCGCCACCACCGGAGCGTTCGTGCTCTCCAGCGGCGGGGCCACCGGCCACGGCTACACCGATCTCCCCATCAGCCGTCAGAAGCTGTGCCAGAACGGCACCGTGGCCAACTGCGGCGCCATCCAGTGGGAGCCCCAGAGCGTCGAGGGCCCCAAGGGCTTCCCGGCGTCCGGACCGGCGGACGGCCGGATCTGTTCCGCGAACCACGCCAACTTCGGCACGCTCGACAAGGCGACGACCCCCTCGGGCGGCGCCTGGCCGACGACGAGGGTCAACGGCGGGCAGAGCTACACCTTCCGCTGGCAGTTCACGGCCCGGCACTCCACGACCGACTTCAAGTACTACATCACCAAGAGCGGCTGGAACCAGAACGCTCCGCTGACCCGGTCCGCGCTGGTCACCACCCCGTTCCTGACCGTCCCGTTCAGTGGCCAGCCCCCGGCGACGCTGTCGCACAGCGGCACCCTGCCGACCGGCAGGAGCGGACACCACGTCATCCTCGCGGTGTGGACGATCGCCGACACGGGGAACGCGTTCTACGCCTGCTCCGACGTCACGTTCTGAGCGCGCCCCGGCCGCCCGTCGCGCAACTCTGAGCATCTCTTGAGGCTCTTCCGCACCCCCCACGGGTAGGTTCCACGCACGTCGACATGGTCATGACGGCGTGCGTGGAGCTGTAACGGACGACGGGGGTTGTCGATGGATCTCATGTTCTACGCGGTGCCGGGCCTGATCATGGCCGTGGCCGTCTTCATGGCCGTCAGGGTGATCCGCCGCGCGCTGGATCTCCGGCGGATCTGGATCGGCGGGCTGACCGCGGAGGCGCGCTGCCTGCGTACCTACACGACGACCAGTGGCGGCAGCGGGGACTCCTCCGTGCGCACGACGCTGCACCACGTGTACGAGTTCACGGCCCGGGACGGGCGCGCCGTCCGTTTCGAGGAGGAGGACGGGCCCGGGACGACGGTCGAGGGCGACATCGTCGTCGTGCACTACGCCGAGGGCGAGACGGTGAAGGCCACGGCCCGGCCGCCGGGCCACGTCAGGAACACGGCCTCCACCGCTGCCGTCCTGGCGCTCCTCGCCGTGGTCGTGGTGTTCTGTGTCGGCTTCATGGCCACCTACACCGAGGCCTCCTCGGGCAGCGACTCCTTCGGGGGCGGCCGGCCCTCCGTCGTGCACGAGCCTCCCTCGCTCGACGACATGCCCTACGACAGGGTGCCCTGACCTTCCGCACCCGTCTCCACATCTGACGCTCCGTCAATTATGGTGCGGCCCCATGGGAGTCGAGAGCGCGGGGACCGTCGCGGAGCTCGTGCGGGACCGGTGGGGCGACCACCGGCCGGGGCTGTGGTTCGAGGACCGGACCCTGACCCATCACGAGATGGCCGCGGGCGCGGCGGCGAGAGCCGCACTGCTGACGGAGCTGCTGCCCGCCGGCGCCGAACCCCATCTGGGGGTGCTGCTCGACAACACCCCCGAATACCCCCTGTGGTTGAGCGCGGCGGCCCTCGCGGGCGCCGCCGTCGCCGGGATCAACCCGACCCGCCGCGGCCCCGAGCTCGCCCGCGACATCCTGCACACCGAGTGCCGCGTCCTGGTCACCGAGCGAACCCACCTCCCGCTCCTCGACGGACTCGAACTGCCGGGAACGCGAGTGCTGGTGACCGACACCGAGGCGTACGAGGAACTGCTCCAGTCGTACGCGGACGCACGCCCCGAGCCGGGGAAGGCCACCCCGGAGAGCCGGCTCCTCCTGTACTTCACCTCCGGCTCGACCGGTGCGCCCAAGGCGGCGATCTGCTCGCAGGGGAGGCTCGCGGCGGCCGGGCGGTCACTGGCCGGCCACTTCGGGGTGCGCGCGGACGACGTGCACTACGTCTGCATGCCGATGTTCCACGGCAACGCGGTGATCGCCGACTGGGCCCCGGCGCTCGTCGCCGGCGCGGGCGTGGCACTGCGGCGCCGCTTCTCGGCCTCGGGGTTCCTCACGGACGTACGGGCGTACGGGGCCACGTACTTCACGTACGTGGGGCGTGCCGTCCAGTACATCCTGGAGACCCCGGCCCGCGCCGACGACCGGGACAACCCGCTGCGCACCGGCTTCGGGACGGAGGCGGGAGCGGTGGACGCGGCCGCCTTCGAGGAGCGGTTCGGGGTGCCCCTGGTGGAGGGGTACGGGTCGTCGGAGGGCGGCGCGGCGATCCAGCGGACACCAGGGACACCCGGTGGCGCGATAGGACGGGCGGCGCCCGGCGACGACCTCGCGGTGGTCGATCCGGTGAGCCGGACCGAGTGCCCCGCGGCCGTCTTCGGAGCCGACGGCCGGCTGCTCAACGGGCGGGACGCCATAGGGGAGCTGGTGAACCGCGGCCCGAACCGCTTCGAGGGGTACTGGCGCAACCCGGCGGCCGAGGCGGCGCGGCGCCGGTCGGCCCCCGCCGGCGCGGGCGCGGACGGCGGCGCGGACGGCGACGGCTGGTACTGGACCGGTGACCTCTTCTACCGGGACGCCGGGGGTTTCCTGTACTTCGCGGGCCGTACGGACGACCGGCTCCGCGTCGACAGTGAGAACCTGGCCGCGGCGGTGATCGAGAACATCCTCGCCCGCCACGGGAGCGCGGACGCCGTGGCCGTGTACGCCGTTCCCGACCCGGTGGCCGGCGACCAGGTCATGGCCGCGGTGGCCGGCACCTTCGAACCGCTCGCCTTCGAGGCCTTCCTGCGCGCCCAGCCGGATCTGGGGACCAAGATGGCCCCCCGTTTCGTACGGGTCGTCGAGCGTATGCCGGTCACCGCCACCAACAAGATCCACCGGGCGGCACTGCGCCGCGAGGGCTTCCGCTGCGCGGACCCGGTGTGGTGGCGGCCGCCGGGCGAGTCCGGGTACCGGCTCCTGACCGGCGAGGACGTCGAGGCGCTGGTCGCGCGGTACCGGGCGCGGGGGCGTGAGGAACTGCTGGCGAGGTAGAGCCGCCCTTCCCGGGAGCGGGGTCGACAGGTGCCGGGCAACGCGGAAGGCCCCCGCTCTCGCGGAGGCCTTCTCTGTGGTGCGCCGCCAGGGACTCGAACCCCGGACCCGCTGATTAAGAGTCAGCTGCTCTAACCAACTGAGCTAGCGGCGCATGACTCCCGCCGACCGCTCTCGCGGCTGGCGACAGGGAAAATACTACCCGGTCCACGGGAGTGCTCCGGACCACCCGTACGTGCCCCGGATCACTCGGACCGGCAGGTCGGGGTGCCCCTCGGCCCGCCGGCGGGGGAGGTCCTCAGATCGCCAGGGAGAGCAGGACCGGCGCGGCGCCCCGGTTCAGTGTGTCCGCCGCCTCGCGCAGCCGGTGGGCGTGCCGCACCGGGAGGGAGAGGGCGAGGCAGCCCACGGCGGAGCCGGCCGTGATGGGGACCGCCGCGCAGACCGTGCCGACCGCGTACTCCTGGAGGTCGAGCACGGGCACGGTGGGTGCCTGGGCGTCGAGCCGGGACAGGAACACCCGCTCGTTCGTGATGGTGCGCGAGGTGAGCCGGGCCATCCGGTGGCGGGAGAGGTGGTCGCGCCGGCCGTTGAGGTCGAGCTGGCCGAGGAGGCTCTTTCCGATCGCGCTGGCGTGGGCCGCGGAGCGGAAGTCCACCCACTCGTTGACCGCAGGGGTGGCCGGGCCGTCGGCGCACTGCGTGACATGGATCTCGCCGTCCACGTACCGGCTCATGTAGACGGCGGCGCCGAGCGAGTCGCGCAGCCGGTCGAGGTTCCGCTGGAGCTGGTCACGCAGGGCCTCGTCCCGGTCGTGCGTCGAGCCGAGCCTGCCGAAGGCCTTCCCGGTGACGTACGCCCCGTCCGCGAGCTGTTCGACGTATCCCTCGCGGCGCAGCATCCGCAGGAGTGCGGTGAGGCGCTCGGTGCCGAGGCCGGCGTGGCGGGCCAGTTCGACGTCCGTGACGCCGGCGGTGTGCCGGGCCACGGTCTCCAGGACGCGCAGGGCGTCCTGGGCCGAGTGGCGTGGCGTGGTCGGTTCGAGCTTCACGACAGCTCACCTCGCAGTGACGCTCCGGATGCCGACGGATGGTGTCCCTGCCGGGGGCCCGGTCCGCGGCGGAGCCGCTGTCGGATGCCGAGTCCCTCGGAACGGTGCGGCAGCGCCACGGTTGTCCCCCTGCGCTTTTCGGCCCGGCATGCGCATCAACGCAGCCCGGACGGCCGGGCCCCCTCCACGATAGCCGCCAAGGCGTGTACGGGGAGGGGCTGTTGGCGAGATTGGTGGCGTGTTCCAGTCCCCTCAACAGCGGCTCATCTTCTTGGCATATGTCAAAGTCATGAGCCAGGGCCCGGGTCCGGACCTGGCCGCTCTCACGCGCCCAGGTGTCCCCGGAGCGTTCCGCAACGGGACGTGCGCGGAGCGCACCCGCTCACAGCACCGCCCCGAGGAACTCCCGGGTCCTCTCGTGGTCCGGGTCCCCGAAGATCTTCTCCGGCGAACCGGACTCCAGGACCCGCCCGGAGTCGAACATCAGTACCTGGTCGGAGATGTCCCGGGCGAAGCTCATCTCATGGGTCACGCAGAGCATCGTGATGTCGGTGGTGCGGGCGATGTCCCGCAGCACGTCGAGGACGCCGGCGACCAGCTCGGGGTCGAGCGCGGACGTCACCTCGTCCAGGAGCAGCACCTGCGGCCGCATCGCCAGGGCCCGCGCGATCGCCACACGCTGCTGTTGACCGCCGGAGAGCTGGCTCGGGTACTTGTCGACGTGCTCGGCCAGCCCCACCAGGTCGAGCAGTTCGCGCGCCCGCTCCTCGGCCGCGTCCTTGGACATCCCGAGCACGGTGACCGGCGCCTCGGTGATGTTGCGCAGCACCTTCATGTTCGGAAAGAGGTTGAACTGCTGGAAGACCATCCCGATGTTCTTGCGGACCTCGCGGATGTGCTTCTCGCCGGCCGGGACCAGCTTGCCGTTCTTCTCCTCGTGGGTGAGGTAGTCGCCGCCCACCTTGATCGTGCCCTCGTCGGGCTTGGCCAGGGTCATCAGCAGCCGCAGGATCGTCGTCTTGCCGGAGCCGGACGGGCCGATCAGCGTGACGTGCTTGCCGGACGCGACGGAGAAGTCGAGCTCGTCGAGGACGGTGTTGTCCCCGAAGCGCTTGGTGACCTTGTCGAAACGGATCAGCTCGCTGCCGTCCGCCGCCGGGTTGGCGGTGGGGTCGGCGCCGGGCTCTTTCATCAGAGGGGTGTCAGCGGACAAGACGTCGCTCCAGGGCTCGCATGAGGAGGGAAGCGGGATAGGAAATGAGGATGAAGGCCACGCCGATGACCGTCAGCGGCTCGGTGAACTGGAAGTTCTGCTGCGCGAACAGCCGCGCCTCGCCGAGCATGTCGAGGACGGTGATCGCCATCAGCATGGGCGTGTCCTTGAGCATCGAGATGACGTAGTTGCCCAGTGCGGGCACCACCCGGCGGATCGCCTGCGGCAGGATCACCGCGGTCCAGGTCCGGGTCATGGGCAGGTTCAGTGCCGTGGCCGCTTCCCACTGGCCGGCCGGCACGCCCTCGATGCCGGCCCGGTAGACCTGCATCGTGTACGTCGAGTAGTGCAGCCCGATCGCGACGACACCGGTCGTCATCGCGGAGAACGTGATGTTCCACTCGGGCAGCACGTAGAAGAGGAAGAACAGCTGCACCAGCAGCGGGGTGTTGCGGATGAACTCCGTGACGACCCCGACCGGCCAGCGCACCCACCGGGTCGGCGTCCGCATCAGCAGCGCCCACACCAGCCCGAGGGCGAAGGAGATCAGCGAGCCGAGCACCAGGGCCTGCAGGGTGACCAGCAGGCCGTCCCAGAAGAGCGGCATGAAGTCGCCGACGGCACTCCAGTCCCATTTCATCAGCGACCCCCTGCCGCTTCGGCGCCGACGGCCGTGGTCTCGGGACGGGTCGCGGAGACCTTGGGCTTCCCGCCGTCTGCGGGTGCCCTGCCGACCCCGGCCTTCAGCCGCTTCTCCAGGCCGCGCATGAGGCGCGTGAGCAGGAAGGCGATCACGAAGTAGATCAACAGGATGTACGTGTAGATCTCCGCGCTCTCCTGCAGCGCGAGCCGCACCAGGTTCCCGCTGAACGCCAGGTCGCCCATGCCCATCACGGACACCAGGGCGGTGCCCTTGAGCAGCTCGATCAGCAGGTTGGAGAAGGGCGGGATCATCTCCGGCACCGCCTGCGGCAGCAGGATCAGCCGCAGCCGCTGCGCGTGCGTGAAGCTGAGCGCGATACCGCCCTCACGCTGCGCCGGGTCGACGGAGTTCAGCGCGCCGCGCACGATCTCGGAGCCGTACGCCCCGTAGGTGAGACCCAGCGCGAGAGTGCCCGCCCACATGGGGACGAGCTGCCAGCCGAAGGCGGGTGGCAGCACGAAGAACACCCAGAAGATCATGATCAGCGCGGAGGTGCCGCGGAACACCTCGGTGTAGAAGCCCGCCAGGAAGCGGACCATCCACAGCCGGTGGGTGCGCGCGATGCCCACCACGAAGGAGACGGCCGCGGCCAGCAGTGCGCTGAACACCAGCAGCTGGACGGTGACCCAGATCCCCTTCAGTACGAGTTCCCAGAGTCCCGATGTCATCCGCCGCACAACTCCTTCGCGGTCATATCGGTCATCTCGTTCTTGGTGAATCCGAAGGGCCGCAGGATCCGGAGCAGCTCACCGCTCTCCTTCATCTTCTTGAGTTCCACGTTGAAGGCGTCCCGCAGCCGCGTCTCCGTCGGGCGGAACGCGAAGCCGCCGCCGTCCGTGTGCGGCTTGCCGTCCACGAGGGGCGCGAAGGGCTCGGTCGACTCCACCTTGCGGGACTTCTTGACGACCTCGCGGGTGGTCAGCGCCGTCCCCGCGAAGACGTCGACACGGCCCGCCTCGACGGCGTTCATACCCGCGACCTGGTCCTGGACGATCAGGATGTCGCTCTCCTTGTACCCGGCCTCGACCGCGTACTGGATCTCCGCGTAGCCGGTTCCGGTCGCGAACTTCGCCTTCGACTCGACGACGTCCTTGTAGTCGCGCAGGTTCTTCGGATTGCCCTTGCGCACGATGAACGCGTCGAGCATCTGGTAGTCCGGGTCGGAGAAGATCACCTGCTCACAGCGCTCGGCGTTGATGTACATCCCGGCGGCGACCACGTCGAACTGCTGGGACTTCAGGCCGGGAATGAGCGAGCCGAACTCCGTGGGCACGGGCTGGACGCTGTCCACCCCCAGCCGCTTGAAGATGACCCTCGCGAGTTCCGGGGCCTCGCCCGTGAGCTCGCCGTTCTTGTCGATGTAGCCGAAGGGGATCTCGCCGGCGATACCGAGGCGTACGACACCCTGGGCCTTCAGCCGGTCCAGGAGATCACCGCCGTCCTTGCCCGACGCCGTGGCCACGCGGCTGCAGCCGGCGGCGCCGAGCGCACCCAGCGCCGCGACACCCGCCAGCAGCGACCGGCGGCTCGTGCCGCGCCGACCGCGGTCCTCTACCTCCGGCGAAGCTTCCTTCGCGTCGTTCCCAAATGGTGGAGCCATGGGCGCGCGGCTACCCGAGACGATGCAAGGTATGCGGATCAGTTTGCGCCCTTGTGCCGCAGGGCCCTCTTGACCCCGGGTGGACCATGGAAACCATGGCCGACCGTTACATCGACGTGTCCCTGTCCAAGCGCGGAGTGCACTGCACGGCGAAACTCCTCGACGACCGCGCCCCGATCACCTGCGAGGCGGTGTGGAACGCGCTGCCACTCGGCGGCGACGTCTATCACGCGAAGTACGCCCGCAACGAGATCTACGCCCTGCTCCCGGCCTTCGCCCCGGACGAACCCCCACTGGAGAACCCGACCGTCACGCCCATTCCGGGCGACCTCTGCTACTTCTCGTTCTCCGGCACGCAGCTGGGCACACAGGCGTACGGCTACGGGGGCGCCTCCGGCGGGGTGCGGGCGGGGGTGCCGGTGATCGACCTCGCTCTCTTCTACGAGCGGAACAATTTGCTGCTCAACGGGGATGTGGGGTGGGTCCCGGGGATTGTGTGGGGCGCGGTGGTGGAGGGATTGGACGGCATGGCGGAGGCGTGCAATGACCTGTGGCGAGCGGGGGCGCTGGGGGAGTCCCTGAGGTTTCGGCGGGTCTAGGGCCGAGAGCTCGGGACTGGTGGGTCGTGGGTCGCCGCCCGCAGCTTCCCCCGGGACCTCCTACCCCCTAGAGGCGCGGAGGCGCGACCCCGCCGACGCCGGCCGAGTACAACGCGTGGGCCGTCCGCAGGACCACCGCGTCGTCGTGGCGGGCGGCGACGATCTGGAGGCCGACCGGGAGGCCGTCCTCGTCCATCCCGACCGGGACCGTCGCCGCGGGCTGCTGCGTCATGTTGAAGGGGTACGTGAAGGGCGTCCAGCCCGTCCACCTGCGATGCCCCGAGCCGCGGGGCACCTCCGTGCCGGCCTCGAACGCCGTGATCGGCATCGTCGGCGTCACCAGCACGTCGTACGTGTCGTGGAAGCGGCCCATCCGCCGCCCGAGCTCCATGCGCACGTCCACCGCGGCGAGGTAGTCCAGCGCGCCGAACCGCGCCCCCAGCCCGCAGATCTCCCGCAGCCCCGGGTCGAGCAGCTCCCGCTGCTGCGGCCCGAGCCGCTGCGTCACCCGAGCCGCCCCGCTGAACCACAGCACATGGAACGCCTCGACCGGATCCGTGAAGTCGGGGTCGGCCTCCTCGACGTACGCGCCGAGGGACGCGAGCCCCTCCACCCCGCGCCGCACCGCCGCCGCGACACCGGGCCGCACCGCCACCTGCCCGCCGAGGGAGGGCGAGTAGGCGACCCGCAGCCCACGTAGGTCACCGCTGAGCGAATCCGCGAACGAGCCGCCCGCCGGGCCGAGCCCCGACCAGTCCCGCGTGTCCGGCCCGCTGACAACGTCCAGCATGAGCGCCGCGTCCGCGGCGTCCCGCGTCATCGGCCCCACATGCGCGAGCGTCCCGAACGCGCTCGCGGGATACAGCGGCACCCTCCCGTACGTCGGCTTCAGCGCGAAGACGCCGCAGAAGGAGGCGGGGATACGGACGCTGCCGCCGCCGTCCGTGCCCAGCGACAGCGGACCGGCGCCCAGCGCCACGGCCGCCGCGCTCCCGCCGCTCGACCCGCCCGACGTACGCGAAGGGTCGTACGGATTGCGCGTCACCCCCGACGCGGGTGAGTCGGTGACACCCTTCCAGCCGAACTCGGGGGTCGTCGTCCGGCCGAGGAAGACCGCTCCGTGCTCGCGCAGCCGCGCCACGGACGGCGCGTCCTCGTCCCAGCGCCCCTGCGGGGAGATCGTCCTGGAGCCCTTCAGGGTCGGCCCGCCGCGCATCAGCAGGATGTCCTTCACCGAGACCGGCACGCCGTCCACCAGCCCGGCCGGCTCGCCCCGCCGCCACCGCTCGGCGGAGTCCCGTGCCTGCGCGAGCGCGGCCTCCTCGTCGAGACGGACGAACGCGTTCACCACGGGCTGGATCTCCTCGGCCCTGCGCAGCGCGGCCCGCACCGCGTCCACCGGGCTGAATTCGCCCTTGCGGTAGCCCTCGACGAGTCGTACAGCGGTCAGCTCGGTGAGTTCGGTCATCCGCCCCTCCAACGTGTGTCAGTGGCCAGGTACGTATCCACGCCGCTTGTCGACGACGTTCGGCAGCGGACCGCCCGCCTCCCAGAGCTCGAACAACTCCACGAACTGCGCGCCCAGTTCGTCCCGCCAGCCCACGGTGTCGCCACTCATGTGGGGTGACACGATCAGGCCCGGGACCTCCCACAACGGGCTGTCGGGGCCCAGCGGTTCGTGCGCGAAGACGTCGAGCGCGGCCCCCGCGATCCACCGGTCCGTGAGGGCCCGGGCGAGCGCGTCCTCCACGACGAGCTGCCCGCGGCCGACGTTCACGAAGCGCGCCGACGGCTGCATCAGCCCGAACCGCCGCGCGTCGAACATCCCGTACGTCTCGTCCGTGAGCGGCGCCGCGGACACCACCCAGTCGGCCCGGGCCATCAGCCGGTCCAGCTCCTCGGGCCCGTGCACCCCGTCACGCGCGGTGCGCCCTACGAGCGCCGTCGTGATGCCGAGCGCCCCCAGTGTCCGCCCGACCGCCCGTCCGATCGGCCCGGATCCGACCACACACGCCCGCGTACCCGCGACCCGCTGCGACTCGCGGTGCCGCCACTCGCGCGCCCCCTGGAGCTCCCACGTGCGCGGCAGGTCCTTGGCCATGGCAAGGACGAGCGCGGCCACGTACTCCGCGATCGGCTGGTCGAAGACGCCGCGCGCGTTCGTCACCAGCGTGTCGGAGCCGGCCAGTTCGGGGCACATCAGATGGTCCACGCCGGCGCTCGCCGTGTGCACCCAGCGCGGCCGCGGCCCCTCGCCCGGCCAGGCCCGGCGCACCGCGTGCGAGGCGAAGTCCCAGACCAGCAGCACGTCCGCGGAGGGCAGCAGCGCTGCCAGCGTCGACTCGTCCGCGTGCTCGACGCGCACCCGCCCGGTGAGCCTCCCGAGCCGCGGCGGCGGCTCGGCGTCCAGCACCAGCAACGTCAGCTTTTCGGCCGTGTTCGAGGACGGGGGAGCGGTCATCGGGGGGAAACCGTTTCGCAACGCGGGTCCGCTTCTCTGAGTCTGGGGCACTGCTGCGGGACATCGGCCAAGCCGTCTGAGATGTGCGGATTGACCACGCTCGCACCCGAACCTACCTTCGTCAACACGGGCTCTTTTTCCGGGGGTTCCGGGGGTCCCGTCCGTTCCTGTCCCGACGTCCCGGCACGCGCCGGCCTGTGTCCCCCGGCCGCGCGGCCGGTCTCCACCACTCGCTCGACCCGAGTTTGGGGCTGCTCATGGACGTCTCCTTCCTTGGTGGACCGCACCCCCAGAGGGGTGTCGGCGTCGTCGCACCCTTCGACTTCGCCCTCGACCGCGAACTGTGGCGATGGGTGCCCGACGAGGTTTCTCTGCACCTCACCCGTACCCCGTTCGTACCCGTCGAGGTCAGCCTCGACCTCGCACGCCTGGTCAGCGAGCACGAAACGCTCGGCGACGCGGTGCGCACACTCAACGCCGTCGCGCCGGAGATCGTCGCGTACGCCTGCACGTCCGGCAGTTTCGTCGGGGGAATCCCGGGCGAGCGCGCGATGTGCGAGGCCATGACCCGGGCGGGCGCGGTCCCCTCCGTGACCACGTCCGGTGCACTCCTGGAGGCACTGGAAGAACTGGGCGTGCGCCGGATCGCGCTCGTCACGCCGTACACCGTCTCCGTGACCCAGTCCCTGGAGGACTACCTCGCCGAAGCGGGCATCGCGGTCACCGGCCGCGCCTACATGGGCCTGACCAGGCACATCTGGAAGGTCCCCTACCGCGATGTCGTCGACATGGCCCGCGGCGCCGCGTGTGTGGCCGCCGACGCGCTCTTCATCAGCTGCACCAACCTCGCCACCTACGACGTCATCCCGCAGCTGGAGGCCGAGCTGCGCATCCCGGTGATCTCGGCCAACCAGGTGACGATGTGGGCCGCACTGCGCCATCTGGGTACCCGGGCGGTAGGGCCGTACCAGGCGCTGATCGACGAGTCGGCGCGACAGCGGCCCGTACCGCCCGCACTGCCGGAAGAACAGGAAGGTTGGGCATGACGGCTCTCGGATTCCTCTACCCGGGCCATTCGGCCGAGGACGACTACCCGCGCATCGAGCAGCTCCTCGGCAGCGACATCCGCCTCCAGGTCGTCCACACGGACATCGGCGAGGACGCCCACCGCGTGGACGCGCTGCTGGAAATGGGCTCGGCCGCCCGGCTCGCCGCCGGTGTCGAGGAACTGCGCCTGTCCGGCGCCGAGGCGGTCGTCTGGGCCTGCACCAGCGGCAGCTTCGTGTACGGCTGGGAGGGCGCCCACGAACAGATCCGCGCTCTGGCCCTGGCGGCGGGACTGCCGGCCTCCTCCACGTCCTTCGCGTTCGCCCACGCCGTACGTGAGCTGGGCGCGAAGCGCGTCGCGGTCGCGGCCACCTATCCCGACGACGTGGCCGCGCTCTTCGTGTCGTTCCTGACGGACGCGGGCCTGGAGGTCGTCTCCGTGCGCGGTTCCGGGATCATCACGGCCGCCGAGGTCGGCACCTGGGGCGAGGCGGAGGTCCTGGCCCTGGCCCGCGAGGCCGACCACCCCGAGGCGCAGGCCCTGCTGCTCCCGGACACCGCCCTGCACACGGCCTCCTGCATCCCCGCCCTGGAGAAGGAACTGGGCAAGCCGGTCCTCACCGCCAACCAGGTCACGGTCCGGGAGGCGCTGCGCCTGGCGGACCGCAGGGTCAACGCCCCGGAACTGGGCGCACTCTTCACGAGGGAGCCGGTCGTCCAGGCCTAGCGCCCGAAGGGGGCACGGGAACTGCGGGACCGGCCACTCACGACCCGCACACGACCCCGCACGGGAATAAGCGGAGCCGACCTCCTGTTAGTGCATCGCGGACCACGCGAGCACCAACAGGAGGAACCCGTGCCGGCACCGGACCACACGCCCAGCGAGACCCACGAGATCCGAGGCGAGGCGCAGGGCACCGCCCCCGTGCCCCTCTCCGTACTGGACCTGGTCACCGTCGGCGCGGGCCACACCGCGACCGAGGCCCTGCGGACCAGCGTCGAGCTGTCCCGCCTCGCGGAGTCCCGCGGATTCCACCGCTACTGGGTGGCCGAACACCACTCCATGCCCGGCGTGGCCTCCTCCTCACCGGCCGTGATCCTCGCCCACCTCGCCGCCCACACGAGCCGTATCCGCCTGGGTTCCGGCGGAGTGATGCTGCCGAACCACGCTCCCCTGGTCATCGCGGAGCAGTTCGGCACCCTCGAAGCGATGGCCCCGGGCCGCGTCGACCTCGGCCTCGGCCGGGCCCCCGGCACGGACGGCGCCACGGCCGCGGCCCTGCGCCGCACGGAACGGCTGAACGAGGGCGCCGACGACTTCCCCCAGCAGCTCGCGGAACTGACCCGCTTCCTGGACGACGACTTCCCGGACGGCCACCCGTACGCCCGCATCCACGCCGTCCCCGGCCCCGTCCAGGCGACCTCGCCCGGCGGCGTCCAGTCCCCGCACCGCCCGCCGGTCTGGCTGCTCGGCTCCTCCGGCTTCAGTGCCCGCCTGGCCGGCACCCTCGGCCTGCCCTTCGCCTTCGCGCACCACTTCTCGGCCCAGAACACCATCCCGGCGCTCGACCTCTACCGGGAGTCCTTCCGGCCGTCGGCCGTGCTCGACGCGCCCTACGCCCTGATCGGCGTCTCCGCCCTCGCCACGGACGACGAGTTGGAGGCCCGCCGCCAGGTCGAGGCCGCCGCGCTGAACATGGTCCGGCTGCGCACCGGCCGCCCCGGCCTGGTCCCCACCCCGGAGGAGGCCGAGGCGTACGCGTTCAGCCCGATGGAGCGGGAGTTCGTCGACTCCTGGAACGCGAACGTCATCCACGGCACCGCCGACGAGGTCCGCTCCGGCCTCGACGACCTCCACAAGCGCACTGGCGCCGACGAGTTGATGCTCACGGGCAACGCCCACAGCGGCGCCGTACGCCTGCGCTCGTACGAACTGATCGCGGACGCCTACCGGCTGCCCGGGGCTCAGGCCTGACGGCAGGCCGCCGCCGTCAATAGCGCGGAGATGCGGTCCGGCGCCACCGGCCGGGAGTACAGCCACCCCTGGCCGGTGTCGCAGCCGATGCGCCGCAGACGGGTCGCCTGGCCCGCCGTCTCCACGCACTCGGCGGTGACCGTCAGACCCAGCCGGTGCGCGAGCTGGATCATCGCCTCGACGACGACCTCGTCGGCCGGATTGGGCGGAGCGGCGCCGTCGCCGCTCTCGTACTGGAAGCCGCGCACGAACGACCCGTCGAGCTTCAGCACCGACACCGGCAGACGGCTGAGATAGGCGAGGTTCGAGTAGCCGGTGCCGAAGTCGTCGATGGCGATACGCACACCCATGTCGCTGAGCGCCTGCAGGGCCTGGAGCGGCCGGCCCGCCGAGCCCATCACGGCGGACTCGGTGAGCTCCAGCTGGAGGAGGTGCGGGGCGAGCCCGGTCTCCGCGAGGATCGCCGCCACGTCGGACACCAGATCGGAGTCCCAGACCTGACGCACCGCCACGTTCACGCTGACGAAGATCGGCTCCGCGTCCGGGTGCTCCAACTGCCACCGGCGCGCCTGCCGGCAGGCCGTGGCCAGCACCCAGCGGCCGAGCTGCACGATCGACCCGTCCTCCTCGGCAAGTCCGATGAACCGATTCGGCGTCAGTGTGCCGAACTGAGGATGGTTCCATCGCACCAGCGCCTCGACGCCGCGCACCCCGCCGTCCTCCATGCACACCAGCGGCTGGTACTCCAGCGCGAACTCCCCGCGCTCGACGGCCGGACGCAGGGTGGAGGAGAGCGCCTGACGGGTCATGCGGTGGGCGTTGCGCTCCGGGTCGAAGAGCGTCCAGCGGGACTTCCCGTCGGCCTTCGCCCAGTACAGCGTCGTGTCGGCGGCCTGCATCAGACCGGTCGCGGTGGTGCCGGCCGCATGCCGCTCGACGACACCGATCGAGGCCGAGACCGAGAGCCGCTGCCCGGACAGGTCGAAGGGCACCTGAAGGGACTTCAGCACCGAGTCGGCGAGGTCCGCGAGCTGCTCCGTACCCGTCGAGTCCTCGACGAGCAGCGCGAACTCGTCGCCGCCCAGCCGGGCCACCAGCGGCGTGGCCGTTCGCGCGTAGCCGGCCTCGTTCGCGCAGCGCGTCAGGCGCTCGGCGACGGCCGCGAGCAGCCGGTCGCCGACCCGGTGGCCGAGCGTGTCGTTGACGGCCTTGAACCCGTCGAGGTCCAGGTAGCACAGCCCGATGCGGCCGGTGCCCGACTCCTCGTACGCCTCCGCCTCCAGCGCGGCCGAGAGCCGCTCGAAGAACAGGGTGCGGTTGGGCAGCCGTGTCACCGGGTCGTGCATCTGCAGGTGCCGCAGGCGCGCCTGCAGTTCGCGGCGGGCGCTGATGTCGGAGACCGAGAGCAGTACGGCCCGCTCCTCCTCGGGCAGCGGACTGACCGTCACCTGGGCCCAGAGCGAGTGGCCGTCCGGATGTTTGAGGCGGCGCGTGCAGCGGAGTCTTGCCTGGCGGCCGCGGAGCACCTCGCGGTACGCGTGCCAGGTACGCGCGTCCGACGCCAGGTCCACCAGGTCGGCGGCGATCCGGCCGGTGAGCCCCTCCCCGTCGGCGCCCGTGCCGAGCAGCGCGGCCAGGGTGTCGTTGGCCGTGACGACCCGGCCCTCACGGTCCACTACGGCCATCGCGAGAGGGGCCGCCGCGAAAGTGGCTCGAAACGTACGTGCGGCGGCGCCGGTTTCGGTGTCGGCACCCGTCCCGGGCGCCGCACGCGGTGGAAGCCCGGCCGGGGGCGCGGCCGACAGCCTCGCCGGGAGTCCCGCCGCCAGACCGATCGGGAACTCGGCCGAGAGGTCCACCGGGAGTCCGGCCGGGAGCCCGCCCGAAAGTCCGGCCGCGAGGCCGATCGGGGGGTCGGTCAAGGGGTCGACCAGGGGCTCGACGCGTCGGGCCCGTTCCTCGTGAGATGGGGTTCCGGCGCGAGGAGAGGTCGCAATATGACTCTCTGTGACGGCCGACCGGACGAGGTCTGCCGTGGGCGCCGGCCCATCGGACGTTCCGCTCACCGTTCGCTCCCGCTGTGCACTCGTTCGTCGTACAGGTCTCGTCGGGGGTCGGCCGGTGGTGGACGGCCGCTCTAGCCGTGTCCGCGCAGGAAAGTGTGCCGATCATAGAGGCTGGCCGGTGGGCCTTCCAGCTACTGTCCAGTGTCCCGGATGGGTGCCCCTTTCTGACAGATCGTTTCTGCCCGCACCTGGACGGGTTCCTTCCCCGGCCGATCACTTGTGACGTTCCGTGAGTGCTCGGGGTGTCGGCGCGTCCTGGCGCCCCCCGGGTGCTCCCCGATGTGCTCGGTCGGGTGTCGGCCCCCTCACTCCTTTGGATCAGATAAACAGGGCGTAAATGATCAAACCGGCACAGGCTGGGTGCGGTATCCCGAATTCCGCATCCGGAGGTCGACGTGCCGCGTCTGCTCCCCCTCAAGGGGCTCACCCGTGGCGGGGCCCGGCCCCGTCGGCGCGGCTTCGGCCGACCCGGTCCCGACGGGCGCGGGCGGGGCCGACGCGAGGACGGACGGCTCGCCCGGCGGTGGCTCGGTCCGGGCCCGCGTGAGCGGGAACAGCGTTGGCAGGGGTGGCGCAGTCCCGCGGCGGTGTTCACCTCTCTGACGGCGCTCGCCGCCACCTCCCTGGTCGCGGGGCCCTCGGTCGCCGTGCCGCTCTCGATGCCGTGCGCGCTGAAACGGACCGCGGCCCACCACTCCGAGGGACTGGACACCTGGAACGCCGCCTATCCGCGGCCCACCAGGCGCCTCGACGCGGTGATGGTCTTCCTCTCCTTCCCGGACGCCGAACCGGTGACCACGCCCGCCGAGCTGACGGCCGACTACTTCCCGGCCACCAGCCGCTTCTTCGAACGGGCCTCGTACGGAAAGTTCCAGCTGCGCCCGCACCCGCTCCGGGAGTGGATCCGTATGCCCCGGGCCTCGACCGCGTACGCCATACAGCGTGACTGGAACGCGGCGGCGCGCTCCACGTACCTGCGCGAAGCCCTCGCGGCGGCGGACGAGCGGGTCGACTTCTCCCGCTACGACATCGTCTACTTCGTCGCCGACCCCGACGCGCCGGGCGTCGACTCGGACGCGACGAAGGTCGTCAACATGGATGTGCCGCTGCGGGCCGACGGCGAGGACATCCGCCGGGTCGTGACGGTCTTCGAGAAGCATCCGCCGGACCGGCTGGTCCTGGCGCACGAGACCGGTCATGTCTTCGACCTGCCCGACCTCTACCACCGGCCCTCCGACGGCAAGGGCGACTGGGACACGTATGTCGGCGACTGGGACCTCATGGGCAGTCAGTTCGGCCTCGCTCCCGACCTCTTCGGCTGGCACAAGTGGAAGCTCGGCTGGCTGGAGCCGCGTCAGGTGGCGTGCGTACGGGATGCGAGCGGGCCGGGTACACGGCTGACGCTCGAACCGCTGGCGGCGGGAGCGGGGGTGGCCGCGGCGGGTGCCGAGGCGGCCGGGCGGGCGGGCGCGCCCGGGGCGCCGGGGTTCGGCTCGGGGGGCGGGACGAAGCTGGCGGTGGTGCGGACCGCGCGGGACGGCGTCATCGCCCTCGAGGCGCGGGGGGCGGTCGGCAACGACGAGGCGGTCTGTTCACAGGGCGTGCTCGTCTACCGCGTGCGCAGTGAGACGGAGTCCGGCCGTGGGCCGATCGAGGTCGTCGACGCGAACCCCGCGTCCGCGGCCTGCTGGGACGAATCGGTCTATCCGCCGCTCGCGGACGCGCCGGTCGGCCTCGGGGAGAGCTTCACCGTGCCCGGAGAGGGCGTACGGATCGAAGTGGAGGACCGGACGGCTTCGGGGGCGTGGACCGTGACGATCTCGACGGAGAGCCGAGGGGGCTGAGAGGGCCGAGTGTGTCCGCCCGGCCGGGGCGGGTGCGAGCAGGCACGCGAAAGGCCCCTCGCTTCCACGAGGGGCCTTTCACCGTCTGTGCGCCGCCAGGGACTCGAACCCCGGACCCGCTGATTAAGAGTCAGCTGCTCTAACCAACTGAGCTAGCGGCGCCTGCTGACGTCGTAGACCTTAGCACCCTGATCGGCGGGAGGAAAAATCGATATCGGGGCCGCGGGAGAGGGCTCGGCGGCCCGGTCGGCGGCCTGTCGGCGGGCCGCCGACCGGGCCGCTCGGACCGCCGCCCACAGCAGGATCTCCGGGCCCGGCAGCCAGGGGTCACGGGTGTCGGGGGCGACGAGCCAGCGGGAGTCGGGGCGGGTGGCGGCGGCCGGGGCGGCAAGGGCCGGCGCGGGGACCGTCACCGCGTCGCCGGTGCCGTGGCACAGGAGCGGCGGGATGGCCCGGCCACGGTCGGAGGCGCCGCCGGAGCCCCACTCCTCCCACTCCAGGAGCGAGGGCAGCCGCTGTGCCGTGCCCGGGGCGGCGAACAGGAGAATCCGGCCCCGGTACATGGCCACGGGGCCGGAGCCCGGACCCTCGTCCCACAGCCGGTCCAGCATGTGGCGGCCGAAGACGGCGGGGGCGTTGACGACGTCGAAGGCCGAGCCGCAGGCCAGGACCACAGGGGCGGCGGGCCGGTCCGCCCAGAGGATGCGGGTGCTGCGCGGATACGTTCCTGCCGAGGCGAGCCAGGCGGCGCCCTCAGGAGTGACTCCGGTGACCTCGGTGACGTGGGAGGGCTCGGGGATGCCGGGGGTGTACGGCGTGCCGAGGGCGTCGAACACGTCCGGGAGCGGCTCGACGGTGCCGGTGCCGGGGCCGTGGGGGGCGGTGCTTACCAGGTTCCGATCGCTGCTCATGGCATTCAGGTCTACCGGGGGTGAGCGAGCCGTTCCCCAGGGTTGCCGAAATGGGGGACAGGGCGGGACAGGGTGGAGTATCTTGCCCGCCTGGCATATGCCAGGGATGTTTTCGCGTGGCCCTGGGCGACGACGGAGGGCGCTGAACACCCCGGCCGCGTATCGCGAGACCTCGCTGCCCCGCCTGCGCGTTCTGCTTTGTGCGTCTCGCCCGTGCGTCGCGCCGACGCGTCCCGCCGGTACGTTTCTGCACGGGTGCGGCCCTTGCGCCGTCCGTGTGTCCCCGCCCGGATTCCGCCGGCTGCCTCCCCCCGGGCCTCGCTGACACTCCGCCCGCGCATCCGCGACCGGCCCGCGGTGCGTCCTTGCCCGAGCCCGGGCCATGTGTCCGTGTCCCGCCGGGCCCCGGCCGCGGGCGCTCAGACCGGGTCGGCGTACCCCTCGGCGTCCGCTCCGCGCAGCAGCTCCCGCCCGAACTCGACCATCTTCTTCGCGTAGTCCTCGGTCCACTCGGCCTGCTCGGCGATCGCCGCGGGAGTGAGCCGGTCGAACCGACGGGGATCGGCGAGCTGCGCGGCGGCCATCGCCTGGAACTCGACGGCCCGGTCGGTGGCCGCGCGGAACGCGAGGGTCAGCTCCGTGGCCCGGGCCAGCAGCGCCCGGGGGTCGTCGATCGACTCCAGGTCGAAGAAGTGCTCCGGGTCGGCGGCCGCCTCCGCGGGCTCGAAGAGCAGTGGCGCGGGGCGAAGCCGCGGTTCGTTCCGACGCGGCGTGGGCTCCGCCATGACTTCTCCTCCTCGTGCAGGGGTCGGCCCGTCCTTGTGGGTGGGCCATCGTCCATTGTCCCTTGACCGCGCAAGAGGGCCTCCAGACCCCGGTTGACCGGCCCGGATACGCGCCCCTCACGCACTCCTGCGCCGCTCCTTCACGCCTTCCACGCGACCCGGTGTTCCGAGAGATGGGACAGCACCGCGTGGTTGGCCTCCCAGCCGTCCGGGCTGTATCCGTCTGCCGCCTCCGGCGGCGGGCCGGACTCCGTCCGGCGGCCGGGTCTTCGGGGCGTACCGGTGTTCTTCGGGGCCGGGTGGCGCCTTCGTGTCGTGGCCGCGGCGCCGGACGTGTGTGTCGTGCGCCCCGCTCGTGGCCCCTTCACGCTTTCCACGCGACCCGGTGTTCCGAGAGATGGGACAGCACCGCGTGGTTGGCCTCCCAGCCGTCCGGGAACTTCACCGTGACGCCGAGCTGGACCGGTTCCGTGGAGGGGTGGTCGTCGAGGAGGTCCGTGACGCCCGCTCGGCAGACGACGATGCAGGCGTGGCGGTGCCGGGAGGCCAGGACGCACAGGCGGCCCGTCTCCAGGTGGAAGGCCGTTGCGTCGGGGCGGCCCGACAGGGGATGCAGGACGACGGTCACGTCGAACTCGCGGCCCTGCAGACGGTTCGCCGTGTCGACGGTCACCTCCGGCACACCCAGCTCGGCCAGCGCCGCGCGCACAGCCGCCGCCTGGTCGCGGTGGGCCGTGCCGACCGCGATGCGGTCGGCGGTCAGAGGGGCCGGGTCCGGTGCGCGCTCCGACGTCGCCGCGCCGCCCCGGTCCAGGAGCCGGCGTACGACCAGGGCGAGTGCCCGGATCGCCTCCGGGTCCGTGCGCGGGGTGTGCCGGGCCGGGAGCTCCAGCAGGCCCCAGCCCGATTCCGCCGCCTCGTCGATGACCCGGTCGGGGCCCGAACCGTCCGACGGGACGGCGAAGGCGAGCCGGCGGTCGCCGTGGCCCGTGCCGCTGCGGAACGGCGTGAAGGGATAGAACGCGTCCGAGACCAGCGGCGCCGCCGACGCCGGCAGCCGCCAGGAGACGGGGAGCCGGTGCTGCGGCAGCTCCGGGTTGTGGGCGAGGAGTGTCGTCACGGCCGAGGCCGACGGATCGTAGGACAGCCCCGCCCACTGCTCCGAGCCGACGATCGCGAACGGGTCCAGCTGGCCCGGGTCGCCCACGAACAGCGCCCGCTCGAACAGCCCGGCCACGGCGAGGAGCGCGTCCGAGCGCATCTGGTACGCCTCGTCGACGATCGCGTGCCCCCACGGCTCGACGCCCTTGACGTGCGCCCACTTCGCGGCCGTCGAGATGACCACGTCGAGCCCGGCCAGGTCCCCGGCCTTCGCGGACTTGCGGACGTGTGGCAGGTCGTCGAGCGCCTTGTCGTACGGGTCGGAGTCGCTGCTGTGCAGCCGGCCGACGGGCAGCTCGGGGTTCTTCTCGGCCAGCCGCAGCACCAGGTCGTCGACCTGCGCGTTCGTCTGGGCGATGACCATCAGCGGGCGCCCCGCCTCTGCCAGTTCGAGCGCGGCCCGCACCACGAGCGTGGACTTGCCGGCGCCGGGCGGCGAGTCCACCACGACCCCGCGGTCCGTCCCGCGCAGGGTGTCGCGCAGGATCGCGTCGGTGGCGCGGGCGGCCTCGGCCCCCGGGTCGAACACGGTCGTCACAGGACGTCCTCCTCGGTCACGGCGTCGGGCCGCGGGGCGGCGTCGGTCTCTCCGGGCGGCCCGCCGTGCGTCCACGGCGTGTCCTCGGGGTCGGGCAGCTTCGCGCCTCCCCGCTGCTCGTGCTCGAAGAGCGTGAAGCAGAGGAGGTCGCCCTTCTCCGGCACGGATCCGGGCTCGGGCTCCTTGCCGCGGCCCATCTTGTCGACGACGCGCAGCACGACGAGCGTGCCGCCCCGCCCGGCGGCGGCGTCGTACCCGGAAGAGCCGCCCGGGTCCGGGGAGCCGCCCGAGCCGCCCGAGCCGCTGGAACCGAGGGCGCTGTCGGAGCCGGGGGAGTCGCCGGAGGCGTCCGCCCCGAGCGCGCCGCTCGCCCCGGGAGATCCGTCGTCCTCGTACCCCACGAACTCCGCCGCCTGCGGCTTTCCGCCGAGCGAGCGGAAGACCTTGGCCCGCTCGCCGAGATGCGGCCGGTCGTCCGTGCGCACGGTCACCAGGGGGCGCGGGCTGGGCCGCTTCCCCTCGCTGTACGCCATCACGACATCGGTGACCTCACCCGCGAAGGCCTCGCCCGCGAGCCGCCGTCCGGCCATGACGAGCGGGTCGTCGAGGGCCTCCTGCGCCTCCAGGCGGGCCTGTTCGCGCTCGCGCGTGGCGAGTTTGTTCGCCGCCGTGACCGCGTCGTCCCGGCGCGGCTGTGGCGGCTCGCCGGCGAGGACCCGGTCCCGGTGACCGGTGAACGACCAGCGGTCGCGGGTCCACCGGTCGGCGGCGCGCGGACCCTCGGGCAGGGCCCGCAGCAGGTCCAGTCCGTGCCACACCGCGTCCCACGTGGGGCGGGTGCGGCTCGCCACCAGCTCGCGGACGTGCCGCTCGGCGGCCGTGAGCTCACCGAGCCGGTCGTCCGCCTCGATGCCGTCCTCGGCGGCCGCGAGCGACGTACGCGCGCGGTCGTAGCGCTCGATGGCGGGAGCCAGCAGTTTGTTGTCGAAGGCCGGGTCGGTGGCGGGCCCGGCGGGCGGGTGGACGAGCTGCCCCTGGGCGTCCCGCAGCAGCTCGGCCCGCAACGCCGCCTCGGCGCCGGACCCGTCGTCCGGCGGGTCGATCCAGGCGAGGAGCGCCCCCAGGTGCTGGTCCTCCAGGGTGGACTGACCGGTGGCCCAGTGCCGTGACAGCACGTCCGTGAGCGCGAGCAGGAGCGACGAGCCCGGCACCCGGGCGCGCTCTGCGTAGTGCGTGAACCACCGTCCGAGCAGCGGCACGCGCGGCGGCGCCGGATGCGGTGTCTCCGGGTCCTGCTCGGCGGTGCGCCTGAAGCGCATGGAACGCCCGAGCAGCCGTACGAAGTCGACACCGGCCCGGCTCGGCACGATCAACTGCGGTGCGTCCGCGCACAGCTCGACCTCGACCTTGACCCGCTTGCCGGTCTCCGGGTCGGTCTCGCTGCGCTCGGCGGCCTCGACGTCCTGCGCGTAGTCGTCGATGTACGGCAGGACGACGCCCGCCAGTTCCGCGAGGAACGCGAACCTCAGGTCGCGGTCCCGGGGCTGCGGCACGACCAGCAGCCGCGGCGCGTCGCGGTCCGTGCCGACGAGTGCGCCCAGCGGGGCGCCGGCCTCCCCGGCGGTGGTGAGCGGCACGAGGACGAGCGGCCGCTCGACGAGGTGCCGGTGCCGGACGGTGGCGAGGGGCTGGGCCCGGCCGCTCTCCACGGCCTCCAGCCGGGCGAGGGTCGTGATCAGCGACATACGGCTTCCTCCCGGCCGGTTCGCCCGGCGAGCGGTGAGGGGCCGCCCGCGAGTCGGTCGGGGCCGGTCGCGCAGCTCTCCGCGCCGCCCACGACGGGGGCCGCGACGCCCAGTGCCTCGGCTCGCAGCCTCGCCGCCCTGCGCAGTGCCGCGACCGTCGGGTCGGCCGGGTCGCCCAACTCGCCGCGGGCCGCCGACAGGACGTCGCCGACCGACGTCAGGCCGCCGAGCTCGGCCCGCAGGGACCGGCCGAGCGAGGTCACCGCGCCCTGCGCGCGGGAGCGGTCGCGGCAGTGGAAGGCCAGTTCGCACGCGGAGAGGCACTCGGGGGCGTAGGTCGCCGGGACCGACTCCACCGCCGCCGTCAGGTCGGCGGCAGGGAGGTCGGGGGCGAAACAGGTGCCCTCGGGGAGCGCGTCGGCGATGTCCTCGATGCGGGTGAGGCGGTCCAGCTGGCGGCGGGTCACCGAGCGCTGCTTGCGGACGTCCACGGCGGACGCGGTCGGCAGGTTGGAGAAGTCCTTCGGGCAGACCAGCAGCACCGTGTGCCGCACCTCGGGCGGGGGATCCAGCCGCTCCGCGACGCGCTCCAGCGCCAGTACGTACACCGCGGCCTGGCGGGCCGCCGCGCCCACCTTGGCCGCGTCCGCCGAACCGTCCAGCATCGGGAAGGACTTGATCTCGACGACCGTCCAGCCGCCGTCGGGATGCACGACCACCGCGTCCGGCTCCAGGAAGGCGGGGGAGCCCGCCACGTCCAGGGCGAGCAGCGGGTGGTCGAGCAGCGTCCAGCCGCCCGCCGCGGTGGCCTCCCGCAGGGCCAGGGCCGTACGGGCCGTGCGGCCCTCGGGGCCGACGGCGGTGAGGTCGGGAACGGCTCCGGCGGTGGGCGGCTCGGCCTGCGCGTCCAGCCTCTCGTGCACGAGCCGCAGCAGCTCCGCGCCTCCGTCGGCCTTGACCCGCGCCTCGAAGGCGTTGCCCCGCATGAACGCGAACTGTGACTGGCCGAAGGCCGACGGCGAGCCGAGCGCGCTCGCCAGCACCGCCTTGTTCACGCCCGCCCCGTCGAGGATCGCGCGCCGCCGGCAGCCCGGATTCGCGGCGAGCGCCGCGAGGGCGCGCGCGTCCAGCGGCTGCGGCGGGACGGCCGGACCGCGCAGCTCAGCGAGCCGCTGCCGGAGTCCCGTCCCCGGCGTCGGTGGGACTCGCTCCCGGTTCGGCTCCCGGCTCGGCGGCACCCGGGGTGGCTGGGACCTTGCGCTGTCGGGGAATTCGCTCACTCGCGGAAGTCTGGCACCCCGCACTGACAATTGAGGAACCTGCGCCGTGCGGGACGCCTGTGGGGCCGCCGCGGGCATGCGGGAAGGGCCGGATCCCGAACCGCGCCCGGACCGTGTCCGCGAGCCGCAGCACCGGCCGGGTCAGCAGGAACCCGACGCCCATGACGGCGAAGCCGGCCACCGCGTCGAGGAAGTAGTGGTTGGCGGTGCCCATCACCACGATCGTCGTGATCAGCGGATACAGGACGCCCGCGACCTTGGTGAGCCGTGTGCCGCCGTACATCCAGAGCATCACACCGCACCACAGGGCCCAGCCGCAGTGCAGGCTGGGCATCGCCGCGTACTGGTTGGTCATGCCGCCGAGGCCGCGGGGCGCGCTCGCCTCGCCGCCCCACCAGCCGTAGTCGCTGTACTGGGCCATCGTGTCGACGAACCCGTGGCCCGCCGACAGCAGCCGCGGCGGGCAGGTCGGCAGCAGCGTGAAACCGATCAGGCCCATGAACGTGGACGTCATCAGCCAGGTCCTGGCGGCTCTGTAGCGCACCGCACGCGACCGGAACAGCCAGACCAGGACCGCGGGCGTGACCAGGTAGTGCAGTGACGCGTACCAGAAGTCCGCCGGGATGCCGATCCACGGCTCACGCGTGAAGAGACGGTTCAGCGGGTGCTCGGCGTTGAGAAAGAAGAACTTCTCGACGCGCAGGATCGCCAGGCCGTGGTCGACGGCGCTGGTCACGTCCCCGCGCGCAAGCAGCCGTCCTGCCGAGTACGCCCCGTACACCAGCAGGATCAAAGGCAGCTCGGTCCACCAGCGGAGGCGGGTACGTGGCGCCGCCTCGGTGCTCGGTGCATCGGTCAGCAGCATCCGATCCCTCCCCCTCCTGCTTTCCCCCGGTCGCAGTTCCGCGGACCAATGTACGGTCTGTGCGCTTCCCGTATGGGGGCGCCCCCGGTGCTCAAAGACGCAGAGATCGCTCTCGGGGTTGCTCCACGGGCACGTGCGAGATGATGGAGTGATCCACCCCTCGTTCTCCTGCGGTTCACCGCTCGCTCCTCCCGGAAGGGCCCCCTTCATGGCACCGCGCATCCTGCTGGCCCGGCACGGACAGACGGAATGGTCGCTGTCCGGCAAGCACACCGGCAGGACCGACATCCCGCTCCTGGACGAGGGCAGGCGCGGCGCCAAGCTGCTCGGCGAGCGTCTGCGCCGGGCGCCGCTGAACGGACTTCCCGGAGCGGAGGTCCGCACCAGTCCGCTGGCACGCGCGCGTGAGACGTGCGAACTCGCCGGTTTCGGTGACCGCGCGGCCCCCTGGGACGCGCTCATGGAGTGGGACTACGGCGCCTACGAGGGCCTGACCCCGGACGAGATCCGGGCCGGCCGTCCCGACTGGCTGATCTGGCGGGACGGGGTGCCCCGGGGCGAGACCCTCGCGGAGGTCACCGCGCGCGCGGACGAGGTGGTCGAAACGGTCCGCTCCGGGGACCGTGACGTGCTGGTCTTCGCCCACGGCCACATCCTGCGCTCGATCGGCGCCCGCTGGCTCGGCCTCGGCCTGGACTTCGGGGCCCGCGTCCGCCTCAACCCCACGTCCCTCTCGGTCCTGGGCTGGGCCTACGGAGAGCCCGCGATCGAGACCTGGAACGACTGCGGCCACCTGACCGCGTGACCCCGCCGCCCCGGCCCGCGCACGGACTCCCGCTATGCCGTCCGTGGCAGGGCCCCGTGGCGTTCGAGGAAGTCCGAGACTCCCGAGGCGCGGCGGTGCGGCAGCAGGACCCTGGCCGTTCCCGCCAGCATCGTCTGCACCCGGGACGACTGGACCTCGTCCAGCAGGTCCAGGACGCGCAACCCGGCCGCGGCGGCCTCGTCGGGGTGCCCGGCGCGGGCGAGGTCGTCGGCGAGTTCGGCCGTGTAGAGCGCGAGATTGCGCGTGAAGTGCGGGTCCTGGAGCCGGGTCGCCCGGCGAGCCTGGTGGGCGGCGCGCGGCCAGTCGCCCAGCGTCGACCAGCACTGCGCTTCAAGCCCTGCCAGTTCGGCGTCTCCGTAGAAGCTCATCCACTCCGGATCGGCGTCACAGGGGCCGCGCCCGTACAGGGCCTTCGCCCGCGTCAGCGCCTGCTCGCAGCCCGTCCGGTCGGCCAGCCCCGCCCAGCCGCCCGCCTCGCGCAGCGAGAGCAGCGACAGGAGCCGGGCCGAGCCGAGGGGCCGCGCCGCGTACTGCGCCGCCTGCGCCGCCCGCACCGCCTCGCGCGGGCGCCCCGCGTCCCGGGCGAGGAACGACGTGTTGCAGAAGGCGTGCGCCTCCAGAGCCGGGTCCCCGGCCACCCGGGCCGTCGCCAGCGCCTCCGCGTAGTGCGAGCGCGCGTCGTCGAAACGCCCCGAGTCGTGTGCCAGCCAGCCCACGGAGATGGCCAGTTCACCGGCCCCCGTGTGCAGCCGCTCGGCGGTCGCCTGCCGCGCCGCACCGGCGTCCAGCAGGGCGTACGCGGACCGCAGCGGAGCCGCCGCCCTCCGGTACAGCCCGTCGGCGCCGTGCCGGTCGTCCAGCAGCCGGATCTTGCGTACGGCCTCTTCCAGCGCTCCCGCCTCGGCCTCGCCGGCCCGGCGCACGGGATGCTCCGCGGCCGCGGCCGCGGAGCCGAACGCGAGCCCCCATGGGCTCAGGGAGGCGGCCGCCACCGTGGCGGTGCCGCCGCTCATGAATGCGCGACGTTGCACGTCGCTCTCCTCGTGGTCCTGGTCGTCGTTCTCGTGCGGGTCGTACGGGTGATACGGATCGTGCGAATCATGCGTGCCGTGTGTCGCTACATACGGCTCGTACGCCCCGTCCGTCTCATGCGGGGCGTACAACGGGCTCGTGGTGTGTGGAGCGGGCGCCACCTCGGCGGTGCGCGCCCCCCGGCCACGCACCGCCGATCGGGGCACGAAGCCCAGGTCGGTCAGCGTCCGGCCGGGGAACATGTGCAGGAACACCCGCTCGTACGCGTAGTTGGGGCAGCGGATCTCCCCCGCCTCGACGCGCCCGATGTAGCGGGCGTCACAGCTGACCTGCTCCTCGATCTCCCGGGCGGCCCGCCGCACCGCCGCGGCGAACTCGCCCGGCGAGCGCTGCCCGCGCAGGCGCCGGAAGGCGAGATTCGGCCGCGGCGGCCGAGGCGACTGTGACGACGAGGTCATCGGTGACGACGCCATGGCCGGGCCCTCTCTCACGAACCGTCGAACCATGCCGGAACCAGGGCGAGTTGATCATGAATTCGATCGAGCCGTACCCGTGTTTCCAGCGGGCACGAACGTACCCGCTGTGACGAGACCACCACGCGGGGTTTGGCTACAAACCGGATATCTCATCCCTGATCTGCCATGAACTGCCATCCTTTGCGGCCGAGTTTCGCCGTAGCCGTTGACGTGGTGGGGCGTTGAACCATGCGGTGCGCTCGATCGAGGAGGGGTTCCGTGGTGGAGGCCAGGATGGAGACCAGGCAGGGCGTCGATTCGCGTCCCCCGCTCGTGCCGTGCGGCGGTGAGCGTGGCGAGGGCCCCGGGGTTCCCTGTGATCTCGTCACCGTGCCCGCCCGGCAGGGGCTGGAGGCCGTCGACATCCTGCGCAGGGGCGCCGCCGCCGAGGCGGTCGGCCCCGTGCTGCACGACGACACCGGCGGCACACTCGGATTCCTGGTGCCGCCGGGGACGGCTTCCGCCTGGGACGTCCCGGGCAGTACGTGCACGCGGACGGACGGACGGGGGGTCCGGCTGGCGCCGGAGCCGCCGGTCGAGGGATCGGACTGGCTGCTGCCGCCCGGCGAGGCCGACCTGGCCACGGATCCGGCCGTGCTGCGGGCTGCGCTGGGGGAGGCGGCCCGGTTGATCGAGGCCGCGGACAACTGCCGTTGAGGACGGGTGCGCGGTGAGTCGCGTGCTGTGTGCGAGCCGGTGGAGGCCGGTCGCGCCCGGCGGCGGAGCCGCACCAAGTCACAGCTCCACGCTCCTGGAAGGGCGCTGCCGCTGAGCCGGGCCGTTCCGGCGGGTCGATAATGGGCGGATGGCGAGGGCGAAGAACAAACGTGCGGACGACAGGCGGGCGGGTGGCAGACGTGTCGACTCCCCGGCCGTCGTCGAGAGCGTCGACGGAGGTCTCGCCGAGCTCATGCCCGACCGGGAGCGTGCGCGGGCCTGGACGCTGCTCATCGACGGAGCCCCGCAGTCGCACGTCGACCTCGACGATCCCTCGTACCTGAGCTTCGAGTACCAGCGCCGTCTCGGTCACGTCATCGATCTCGTCGCCCCGCCCGGCAAGCCCGTGCAGGCCGTCCACCTCGGCGGCGGCGCCTTCACGCTCGCCCGGTACGTGGCCGCGACCCGGCCCCGCTCCACCCAGCAGGTCGTCGAACGGGACGCGGCGCTCGTCCGACTGGTCCGGCGCGAACTGCCGTTGGACCCGAACGCCCGGATCAGGGTGCGGTCCGTCGACGCGCGCGAAGGGCTCGCCAAGATGCCGGACGACTGGGCCGACCTGGTCATCGCGGACGTGTTCAGCGGGGCGCGCACACCCGCCCATCTGACGTCCGGCGAGTTCCTCACCGACGTACGCAGGGTCGTGAAGGCCGGTGGCCTGTACGCCGCCAACCTCGCCGACGGCCCGCCCCTGGCGCATCTGCGCGGCCAGATCGCCACCGCCGCCGGCGTCTTCCCCGAACTCGCCCTCGTCGCCGACCCCACGGTCCTGCGCGGCAAGCGTTTCGGCAACGCCGTCCTGGTCGGTTCGGACCGGCCGCTGCCCGTCGCGGAACTGACCCGGCGCGCGGCCTCCGACCCCCACCCCGCACGGGTCGAACACGGCAGGGCCCTGCGGGACTTCACGGGCGGAGCGACCCCGGTGACGGACGCCGCGGCGGTCGCCTCACCGGCGCCCCCGCCCTCGGTCTTCCGGTAGCCGCACCACCGGCCCGGGGCGGCCCACGGACAGTCGGCCCACCTGAGCGCCCACCGGCGCTCAGTAGTCGTTGATGTCGACCCGTGGCGCGGAGTCGTGCCACGTGCAGAACACCGACACCCGGTCCGCCCCGGAGGAGAACTCCACCCGGATCCACGTCTCGGTCTTCCACACCTGCATGGACCACCCGGACGCGGGCGTCGCGGACACCAGCGACGCCGACGACGGGCCGAGATCGAAGACGACCCGGCCCCCGCCGGTGTCGTAACTCCTCACCGCGCCCGAGGCGCCCGCGCTCGGAGTGGGACTGGCCGGCTTCGAACGCGAGGGCGACGAGGAGGGCGTGGCCGACGGGGAACGGCTCGCACTCGGCTCACGGCTCCTCGCCGGCTCGGGCCCGGGCCGACTCGTGGAGGAGGACAGCGGCTTCGCCCCCTGCGCGGTCCCGTCCGCCGTGATCGGCAGCGCGCGCGGCGGGTCGTAGGCCGTTCCCGTCATCACCGTGTGGACACCCCACCACGACAGCGTGACCGCCGCGCCCGTGGCGAGCGACCAAGCCAGTACGTGTACGAGTCCTCTGCGCATCGACGGCCATCCTGCCCCACGCGCCCCGTGCGTGTCCCCTGTGCGGTCCCGTCCGGAACCCTGGCGAACGCGCCGGGAGCACGCCCGGAGCGCGGTGCGGGCAGTTGTCCACAGGCCCCGGCCCGCCTGACTCGTATGGCGTACGGTGCGGGCCATGGCAAGTGTGCTCGTGGTCGAGGACGACCAGTTCGTGCGCTCGGCCCTCATCCGGCACCTGACCGAGGCGGCGCACACGGTGCGCAGTGTCGGTACGGCGCTGGAGGCGCTGCGCGAGGTCGCCCATTTCCGCTTCGACGTGGTGATCCTGGATCTCGGCCTGCCCGACCTGGACGGGGCGGAGGCGCTGAAGATGCTGCGCGGCATCACCGACGTGCCCGTGATCGTCGCGACCGCCCGCGACGACGAGACGGAGATCGTCCGGCTGCTGAACGACGGGGCGGACGACTACCTCACCAAGCCCTTCTCGGTCGAGCATCTGGCGGCCCGGATGGCGGCGGTGCTGCGCCGCGCCCGGTCCTCGGCCGGGGAACCCCCGCCCTCACCGGAGATCCGGGTCGGCGGCCTCGCCATCGACCCCCTGCGCCGCCAGGCGGAACTGGACGGCGTACGACTGGACCTGACCCGGCGCGAGTTCGACCTGCTGGCCTTCCTCGCGGGGCGGCCCGGCGTCGTCGTGGCGCGCAGGGAGCTGCTCGCCGAGGTGTGGCAGCAGTCCTACGGCGACGACCAGACCATCGACGTCCATCTGTCCTGGCTGCGGCGGAAGCTGGGCGAGACGGCGGCCCGGCCGCGCTATCTGCACACCCTGCGTGGCGTCGGCGTGAAGCTGGAGCCGCCGGGGCCGTCCGGGACGCCGGGGTCGACGGGCGTGGGGCCGTCGCGATGAGATGGGCGCTGGTCAAGGTCTGCGTGGCCGTCACCACGATGGTCGTGGTGGCCTTCGCGGTCCCCCTCGGGCTGGTGATCAGGGAGATGGCGAGGGACCGGGCGTTCTCGAACGCCGAGCGGGAGGCGGCGGCCATCGCCCCCGCACTCTCGATCACCACCGACCGGGACGAGTTGGAGCGGGTCGTCGCCTCCGCGGGCTCGGACGCGGGAATGGCCGTGCACATCCCCGCGAGCGACGGCGACGGCAGCGGCAGCGGGGGTGATGACGGCGGCGAAGGGCAGCAGGCGGTCGACATCGGACGGCAGCGTGCCGCCGACAAGGACATCACCACGACCCGGAAACTGGGCCGCGCCTCCACCACCGAGGTGCCCGGCGGCTCCACGCTGCTGCAGCCCGTCGCGCTGAGCTCGGGCGAGATCGCCGTCGTCGAGGTGTACGTCCCCGAGTCGGAGGTCACCAACGGCGTGGCCACGGCCTGGGCCGTCCTCGCCGGGGTCGGTGTCGCGCTCATCGTCGGCTCGGTCGCGGTGGCCGACCGGCTCGGCGTACGGATGGTGCAGCCCGCGCAGCGCCTGGTGGAGAGCGCGCACGAGCTGGGGGAGGGGAAGCTGGGCGCCCGGGTGCCCGAGGAGGGCCCGACCGAGCTGCGGCTCGCGGCGGTCGCCTTCAACTCCATGGCCGACCAGGTCGTCCAACTCCTCGCGAACGAAAGAGAGTTGGCGGCCGATCTCTCGCACCGGCTGCGTACACCGCTGACGGTGCTGCGGCTGAACGCGGCCTCGCTCGGCGACGGGCCGGCCGCCGAGCAGACCCGGGCCGCCGTCGCGCAGCTGGAGCGCGAGGTCGACACGATCATCCGGACGGCCCGTGACGCCAAGCCGCAGACAGCGGCGGTCGGGGCCGGCGTCGGGTGCGACGCGGCCGAGGTCGTCCGGGAGCGGATGGAATTCTGGTCGGCGCTCGCCGAGGACGAGGGGCGCAAGGTGCGCGTGGCCGGGGTCGACCGGCCCGTACGGATACCCGTGGCCCGCGCCGACCTCGTCGCCGCCCTCGACGCCCTGCTGGGGAACGTGTTCCGGCACACGGCCGAGGGCACCGCCTTCGCGGTCGACGTGCACAACGGCGAGGACGCCGTGATCGTCCTGGTCTCGGACGCGGGGCCCGGGATAGCCGACCCGCGGGCGGCGATGGCGCGTGGCCGCGGATCCGGTGCCGACGGCTCGACCGGACTAGGACTCGACATCGTGAGCCGGCTCGCCGAGTCGACCGGCGGGGACGTCCGGATCGGCCGCTCCGTCCTGGGCGGGACCGAGGTCAGGATCTGGATCCAGCTGGACGGGCGGGAGCCGGTGCGGCGGGGCCACCGGGGAGCGGTGCGAAGGCGCCGGCCCACGAAATTGGTCTCGACCTTTAACCGTCCCCGATCGCATCCTTAAGCGCACCCTAAGATCCTCAACTGCCGTCCGGATCAAGAGCTTTGCCCGATTCCGGGTCGCTAGCGTGCTGCCGCACCCCCACCCTCGGTCCCGTCCACGGGTAACCGGGGACCCCGTACAGCGAAGGCAGGCACGCGATGAGCACGCACCGGCGCACGGTCAGTGGCAGGAACAAGGCGATCGGCGGTGTGGTCGCCGCGGCCGTGGTCGGCGGCGGAGCCCTCGCGTTCTCCGGTACGGCGCAGGCGGCCGGGGTCGGCGCCGCGTACACCAGGACCAGCGACTGGTCGACCGGCTACACGGCGCAGTACGTCGTCACGAACGACAGCGGCGGGGCGACGAAGGACTGGACACTGGAGTTCGACCTGCCGACGGGGGCGAAGCTCGGGTCCCTGTGGAACGGCGAGTCGAAGGTGAGCGGCCGCCACGTCACCGTGAAGCCCCCGTCCTGGGACAGGGACGGGCTCGCCGAGGGCGAGACGGTGACCGTCGGATTCGTGGTGAACGGCACCAGTGACCCGACCGGCTGTCTCGTCGACGGCGCCACGTGCTCGGTGGACGACGGGGCGACGCCCGAGCCCACCGGCCGCCCGACGCGGCCCCCGACGGCGACGGCGTCACCGGAGCCGGCGAAGCCCACCGCGACCGCCACCCCGACCCGGAGCACGAGCCCCACCCCGACGCCCACCGGGACCACCGGCGGCGGCACGGCCGACAGCGCCGGATTCGCGCCGTACGTCGACACCTCGCTCCACCCCGCCTTCGACCTGCTCGCCCACTCGGCGGCCACCGGGGTGAAGGAGTACACCCTCGCCTTCGTCACCGACGGCGGCGGTTGCACCCCCGAATGGGGCGGCGTCACGGACCTCGGCAGCGACGCGGTCGCCGCCCAGATCGGCGCCCTGCGCGCCGAGGGCGGCGACGTCCGCGTCTCGTTCGGCGGCGCGGCCGGCTCCGAGCTGGCGCTGAACTGCTCGACGGCGGACGCCCTCGCGGCGGCGTACGGCAAGGCCGTGGACGTGTACGGGCTCACGAAGCTCGACTTCGACGTGGAGGGCGGCGCGCTCCCGGACAAGGCGGCGAACACCCGCCGCGCGAAGGCGATAGCCCGGCTCCAGCGCGAACACCCGGACCTGGACGTCTCGTTCACGCTCCCCGTCATGCCCGAGGGCCTCACCCAGGACGGCGTGGACCTGCTCGCTGACGCCAGGTCGAACGGCGTCGGCATCGACACCGTCAACATCATGGCGATGGACTACGGACCGGCGTACAGCGGCGACATGGGCACCTACGCGGAACAGGCCGCCACGGCGACCCAGGCGCAGATCAGGGGAGTCCTGGGCCTGTCCGAGTCCGCCGCCTGGAAGACGGTCGCCGTCACCCCCATGATCGGCGTCAACGACGTGACGACGGAGATCTTCGGGGTCGACGACGCCACCCAGCTCGTGGACTTCGCCAGGACGAAGGGGATCGGCCGACTCTCCATGTGGTCCGCCACCCGTGACAAGCAGTGCCCGGGCGGCACCAAGCCCTCCGCAGACGCGACCTGCAGCTCGGTCCTCCAGAACACCCACGCCTTCTCGAAGGCCCTCGCCGCCTACAAGTAGCCCCTGAGCGGCAGCCCCGGACGCCCCCGCCGGCCACGTGCGGGAGGGGGTCACGCGCCCCGGTCGGTCTTCCCCCCACCCGGCCGGGGCGCGCAGGCACACCGCGGGGCGCGGCACTCCCCTCACCGTGCCGCGCCCCGCCCGCCTCCCCCCCCAGGAGGGGCGTCTATTCGACCGGGTTCACCGGCGGAAGCTCCCCGGTGCGGGCCGCCTCCCGGTACCAGAGGGCGCTCGACTTGGGCGTACGCGCCTGCGTCGCGTAGTCCACGTACACCGCGCCGAAGCGCTTGCCGTAGCCGTACGCCCACTCGAAGTTGTCCATCAGGGACCAGAGGTAGTAGCCGCGCACGTCCGCGCCGTCGGCGATCGCACGGCGGACCGCGCGCAGGTGCCCGTGCAGGTACGCGATCCGCTCCGGGTCGTGGACGCGGCCCTCCGGGTCCGGCTTGTCGTCGTACGCGGCGCCGTTCTCCGTCACGTACAGCGGCAGACCCGGCGCCTCGCGCGTGTAGCGCATGATCAGGTCCTGCAGACCGGTCGGGTCGATCGTCCAGCCCATCTCCGTGCGCTCACCGGGAGTCTGGTGGAATGCCACGTCGTCCGCGCCGGGCCAGGGGGAGAACGAACTCGACCCGTGGCCGTCCGCGCGCGGCCCCGACGCGTCCTTCGGCGCCGCCGCCACCAGCGTCGGCGTGTAGTAGTTCAGCCCGAGCGCGTCCAACGGCTGGTTGATCAGGGCGAGATCGCCGTCCAGCACGTACGACCAGTCCGTCACCGAGGCCGTCGCCGCGAGCAGGGTCTCCGGGTACGCGCCGTGCAGCATCGGGCCGTGGAAGACACCGTTGGCCAGGTCGTCGATGCGCCGGACCGCAGCCAGGTCGGCGGGGTCCCGCGTCAGCGGCCTGACCACCGAGGAGTTGAGGCTCACCGCGATGCTGTTGCGGGCGGGCATCGCGGCGCGCAGGGCCGTGGTGCCGAGGCCGTGCGCCAGGTTGAGGTGGTGCGCCGCCCGCAGGGACGCCTCCGGGTCGGTGCGGCCGGGAGCGTGCACCCCGGACCCGTACCCCAGGAAGGCGCTGCACCACGGCTCGTTGAGTGTGATCCACTGCTCGACACGGTCGCCGAGCGCCTCACCGACGATCTGCGCGTACTCGGCGAAACGCAGCGCCGTGTCCCGCTCGGGCCAGCCGCCCGCGTCCTCCAGCTCCTGGGGGAGGTCCCAGTGGTAGAGGGTGAGCGCGGGCTTGATGCCGTGGGAGAGCAGCTCGTCGACCAGGCGGCGGTAGAAGTCGAGTCCGCGCTGGACGGCGGGGCCGCGGCCCGTCGGCTGCACCCGGGACCAGGACACCGAGAAGCGGTACGCGGTCAGGCCCAGCTCCGCCATCATCGCCACGTCGTCGCGGTAGCGGTGGTAGTGGTCGTTGGCGATGTCACCGGTCTCGCCGCCGGCCGTCTTGCCGGGCGTATGGCTGAAGGTGTCCCAGATCGAGGGCGTGCGGCCGTCCTCTCGCACCGCCCCCTCGATCTGGTACGCGGAGGTCGCCGCACCCCACAGGAAAGCGGGCGGGAAGGTCACAGGCTCAGGCATGGAAGCGCTCCCATGGGAGGAAGGTCGTAGGAGACCAGGGGTATGGGGTCGGAGGGGGGAGGGGCCGAGGCGGCGGTGGCCCGGCCCGTCGGCCGGTCGCGGCGGCTCGGCCCCGTCGGGCGGGCGCCGGGGGGTCGGCGCCGTGGGGCGGAGGCGTGGTGGCTCAGCCCTTGATCGCGCCCTGCATGATCCCGCCCACGATCTGCTTGCCGAACAGCAGGAAGGCGATGAGCAGCGGCAGGGTGCCGAGGAGCGCGCCCGCCATGATCACCGCCTGGTCGGGAACGTAACCGGTGCCGAGCGAGTTGAGGGCGACCTGCACCGTGGGGTTCTGCTGGTTGAGCGCGATGATCGGCCACAGGAAGTCGTTCCAGGCCATCACGAACGTCAGCAGCCCGAGCACGGCCATCGCCGGCCGCGCCGCGGGGAAGACGACGTGCCACACGATGCGCAGACTGCTCGCGCCGTCGACGCGCGCCGCCTCGATCAGCTCGCTGGGCAGCGCCTGCACCAGGTACTGCCGCATGAAGAACGTGCCGAAGGCGCTGACCAGGGTGGGCAGGATGACCGTCTGCAGCTGGTTGGACCAGCCCAGCTCGCTCATCCACAGGTACAGCGGCACGACCGCCAGCTGCGGCGGGATCATCATCGTGCCGATGGTCAGCAGCAGCAGGACGTTGGAGAACTTGAACCGCAGCTTGGCGAAGGCGAACCCGGCGAGCGTGGAGAACAGGACCGTGCCGACGGTGATGGTCGTGGCGACGATCGTGCTGTTGAGCATCGCGGTGCCGAGTCCGCCCTGCTCCCACGCCGCCTCCAGGTTCTTGAACAGGTTCCCGCCGATCCACAGCGGCGGGGGCGTCTCGGCGAGCCGCTGGTTGGTGCGCGAGGCCGCGACCACCGTCCACAGCAGGGGCGCCAGCGAGACGAGGGCGAAGACGGCCAGGACGACATACGTGACGGGCCCCGCGTGCAGTTGCTTGCCCGCGCCGAGAATCCGACGGCGCCCGGGGCCGGCCCTGTTCTCCTTCTCCACCGCATCCATCACCTGAGGGGGTGTCAGTTCACGTGTGGTCATTGTGACTTCCTCAGCCGTCGGGTGATCAGCAGGTTGACCGCGGCGACGATCAGCAGGATCAGGAACATCGTCCAGGCGATGGCGGACGCCTTGCCGAGGTTGCCGATGATCCAGCCCTGGTCGTACATGTAGAGACCGAGCGTCTGGTACTGGTGCTCGGAGCCGCCCTTGGAGCCGCTGGCCCCGCCGAACAGCAGCGGTTCACCGAAGAGTTGCGTCGCACCGATCGTGGAGACGACCACCGTGAACAGGATCGTCGGCCGCAGCATCGGGATCGTCACATGGCGGAACTGCTGCCAGCGGCCCGCGCCGTCCAGCGCCGCCGACTCGTACAGGTCGGCGGGGATGGCCTGCATCGCCGCGAGGTAGATCAGGGCGTTGTAGCCGGTCCACCGCCAGATCACGATGGAGGAGACGGCGAACTGCGAACCCCAGGTGGACTCACGCCAGTTGACGGGGTCGACCCCGACGAAGTCCAGCAGCCAGTTGATCATGCCGCCGTCCCACGAGTACAGCAGCACGAACACCAGGGTCGCCGCCGCCACCGAGGTGGCGTACGGGGTGAGCATCACGACCCGCCACACGGTCGAGCCGCGCAGCTTGTAGTTGAGCAGGTGGGCGATGCCGAGCGCCATGATCAGCTGCGGCACGGTCGAGATGACACCGATGGTGAAGGTGTTCTTCAGCGCGGTCCAGAAGAAGTCCGAGGAGATCAGGTTCCGGTAGTTGTCCAGCCCCACCCAGGTCTGCTGGTCCAGGTTGGACAGCTGCACGTTGTGCAGCGAGTACCAGGCCGTGTAGAGCAGCGGGATGAGCCCGAAGGCGCCGAAGAAGATGAAGAAGGGGGCGATGAACGCGTACGGCGACGCCTTCATGTCCCAGCGGTACAGCCGGCTGCGCCAGGAGTCGGGGCCCCGGGGCGGTGTACCGCGACCTTGAGCACGGCGCGCCGCGCCCGGCTGGTCACCGGGCGCGGCGTCGGCGCTCGACGCGGATCGCGCGAGAGCCTGCTTGGAGCTGGTCACTGGCCGAGCACGTCCTTGATCTCCTTGGTGGCCGCGTCCCAGCCCTGGGCCGGGGACTTGCCCTTCTGCTCGACCTGAAGGATGCCGATGTCCGTGATGGCGGTACCGATCGGCTGGTCCTTGACGCCGAAGATCTGCGTCGGGATGGTCTTCGCCGAGTCGGAGAAGATCTGCGTGATCGGCGCGTTCGAGAAGAACGCCGTCGTGGCGGCCTGCGGCTTCAGGCTCGGGTACGCCGCCGGGATCGACGGGAAGCTCGCCTGCTTGGCGAAGACCTTCGCCTGCTGCTCGGGGGCGGTCAGCCACTTCGCGAGGGCGATGGCCTCCTTCTGGTGCTTGCCCGCGGTGGGAACGCCGACGAACGCGCCGCCCCAGTTGGCCGCGGTGGGCGCCGCGGCGATGTCCCACTTGCCCTTGCCGGCGTCACCGGACTTCTCCTGGATGTAGCCGATCATCCAGGCGGGGCAGGCCACCGTCGCGAACTTGGCGTTGGCGAAGGCCTGGTCCCACGGCTTGTCGAACTGCTTCAGCTTCGCCGACATGTCACTGGTGGCCACCTCCATCGAGGCGTCCCAGGCCGTCTTCACTCCCGAGGACTTGTCCCAGATGACGTTGGCGTCCTTGTCGTAGTAGCGCTCGGGCTCCCCACCGAGTGCCGCGTTGTAGACCGAGGAGGCGGAGTCCACGAACTTGGTGCCCTTGGGCGCCTTCTTCATGTAGTCCTTGCCGACGTCCACGTACTTGGACCAGTCGCCCTTCCACTGCTCGGCGAGCTTGGCCCGGTCCGTCTCGAGACCCGCCGCCTTGAAGAGGTCCTTGCGGTAGCAGACCGCCATCGGGCCGATGTCGGTGCCGAGGCCGATGGTCTTGCCGTCCTTGGTGGTGGCCTGAGCGGTCTTCCAGTCCAGCCACTGGGACTTGTCGACCTCCTTGCCGAGGTCGACGAACTTGTCCGCCTGCGTCTGCACCGCCTCGGCGATGTTGCCGATCTCGATGGCCTGGAGGTCGTCGGTTCCGGAGCCGGCCTGCAGACGGGTGAGGGTCTTCGGCCAGTACACGTCGGTACGGGTGGTGACGTTCTCCTTGATGGTGATGTCGGGGTTCTGCTTCATGTACTCGTCGTAGAGGCCGGCCTGCTTGTAGCCGAAGACACCGAAGGTGCCGACGGTCAGCGTGGTCTTGCCGCCGCCGCTGGTACCACCGTCCGAGTTCGACGAGCCGTCGTCCCCGTCATCGGCGCAGCCGGCCAGCAGCCCCGTCGTAAGTGCGGCGGCGGCCGCGAGGGCCACCAGCCTGCGGGACCCGCGGGTACTCGTGCGCATTGCGTCCTCCTGTTGCCTGACGTGCCGACCCCCCGGCCAACTGCATTGTTGGGCCCGTGTGTTCACGCTGCGGCTCGGGCGGGGAACGTGCGGGATGTGTATGTGTCAGGTACTGTGGGAGCGCTCCCACAGGTGATGTGTTGAAGGTTCGTCGCTCGGCGCGGGGGTGTCAAGGGAGAGGACATAGAGATATGTCTTCAGTTATCGGGCTGTTAGCTAACGGCGGTTGGGTTCGGGAGAGTAGGTCTCCGACGGTTTCGGAAAGGCTTCGGGACGGCTCCGGATCGGCCTCGGAGTGCCTCGCCCCGGACTCGCCGAGGAGCCTCGGCCGGGGTGCCGGGCGGGTACCGCCGGGGCGCGGAGGACCTGTCTCCGGGAGCCCGGCCCCGATCACGACTGTTACATTCCAGGCCAAGCACGGTGCGAGCCGTGTCGGACGGGAGGCGGACCATGGCAGTCCACGGAGCGCGGAGCCGGAGCGGCGGGCGGCCGACCCTCGAGGAGGTCGCCGCGCGCGCCGGGGTGGGCCGCGGCACGGTCTCCCGTGTGATCAACGGCTCTCCGCGGGTCAGCGACGCCACCCGAGCGGCCGTCGAGGCGGCGGTCGCGGAGCTCGGTTACGTGCCGAACACGGCCGCCCGCGCGCTCGCCGCCAACCGCACCGACGCGATCGCCCTGGTCGTTCCCGAGCCCGAGACGCGCTTCTTCGCCGAGCCGTACTTCTCCGACATGCTGCGGGGCGTGGGCGCGGCCCTCTCCGACACCGAGCTGCAGCTGCTGCTGATCTTCGCCGGCAGTGACCGGGAGCGGCGGCGGCTGGCCCAGTACCTGGCGGCGCACCGCGTGGACGGGGTCCTGCTGGTCTCGGTCCACGCGGACGACCCGCTGCCCGATCTGCTGGCCCAGCTGGAGATCCCGGCGGTGATCAGTGGCCGCAGGTCGGCGGACGAGACGCTGCCGTCCGTGGACTCGGACAACTTCGGCGGCGGTCGTTTCGCCGTGGAACACCTCATCGCCCAGGGCCGCCGCACCATAGCCCATCTCGCCGGACGCCTCGACGTGTTCGGCGCCCAGCGCCGCGTGGACGGCTACCGCGCGGCCCTGCGCGACGCGGGCCACGAGGTCGACGAACGCCTGATCGTCCCCGGGGACTTCACGGAGGAGGGCGGCCGTCGCGCGATGAAGGAACTCCTCGCCGTCTGCCCGACCCTGGACGCGGTCTTCGCCGGGTCGGACGTCATGGCGGCCGGCGCCCGGCAGGTCCTGCGTGAGGAGGGCCGCCGTATACCCGAGGACGTGGCCCTCGTCGGCTACGACGACTCGGCGATCGCCCGCCACATGGACCCGCCCCTGACGAGCGTGCGCCAGCCGATAGAGGACATGGGCCGCGCGATGCTCGACCTGCTGATCGACGAGATCGCGGACCGCCGCCCGGCGGTCTCCCGGGGGCTGGAGCGGCGACAGCTGGTGCTTCCCACGGAGCTGGTGACACGGCGCTCGTCGTAGGACGGCGACAGCCGGGCGGACGGCCCGGTCCCCTGGACGGACCGGCCTCGCGGACGATGCGCTCGCGGACGATGCGCTCGCCGGACGGGCGGTGTCGCCGAGCGGGGCTGCGGTCGCCTGGCACGGCAGGGCCGTGGTGGTTGATTCGGCGGGCGCGGGCGGGGCTGTCGTCATCGCGGCAGGGACGGGCAGGGGCCGGTCAGGGGCCGCTGTCATCGGGTCAGGGACCACACCGCCCAGGCGACGAGGACCGCGCCGGCGACGACCAGCGCGACGGACACCGCTCGCGGCAGGCGAGCCCGCGCCCGGGCCGGTGAGGGGAGCGGCGGGCCCGACGGTCTGTTGGCCGTTCGGTAGGCCGTCCCGGGCTGCGGGTAGGGAGCCACGTTGGGGGCCTGGCCGTCCCAGCCTCCGCCGACGAGTCCCCGTTCGAGGAGACCTGTGGCGTACCGCCGCCACCGCGTTCCCGCCGCGTCCGTGAACTCCACGACCCCGAGCGACGGGTCGTGGACCACGTCGCTCACGGGCAGTACGGCACCGACACCCTGCCCGGCGTGCAGAAGACCGCCCGCGAGGCCCGTCGGAAGCGGCAGGCCGTCGTAGCGCGGTGCGATCTCCCTGATGGGCTGATCGCTTCCGTTGGCCACATGCAGTTCCCATCCGGCCCACTGCTCGGCCAGCGGCGACCGCCGGCTTCTCATCATCACCTGGACCAGGGACGCCTGGGCCACCTCCGCCCGGTGCGACGCCTCCCGCACGAGCCGGCTCTCGCGCTCCGCGACCGCCCGTTCCAGCGACGCCACCCGGGCCGCCTCCCGGACGGAATGCCGGTGTCCGGCGTAACTCGTGACCACCCCGGCCACACCCACCACGGCCCCGACGACCGCCACGACTGCCTCAAGCATGGTCATCACTCTGGCGGGGTGCGGGAGGGCAGTCCAGTACACCGGTCGATCCGAGCAGGCCGCGCGGGGGACCGGGGCCTGTCGCACGAGACGCGGGGCACACGGTCCGCCACCCCGGAAAGCACTCGAGGGCCGACCCGCTCTCGCGGATCGGCCCTCGAACCATCAGGGTGAGTGACGGGACTTGAACCCGCGACTTCCTGGACCACAACCAGGTGCTCTACCAGCTGAGCTACACCCACCATGACCGGTAATTCCTCTGGTGATTCACCGTGAGTGGTTCACCGACCGGCCGAGAAAAAGTGTACAGGGTCTCAAGGGGTGCTCGCGCCCGAGTTCCTCGCGGCGGTCACTGCGCGGGCAGGACGTGCTTCGAGGCGATGGTGCGGGCCGTGTCGGAGTCGGGGCCGGGCTGGGGTACGAAGATCGCCTCGCGGTAGTAGCGGAGCTCGGCGATCGACTCGCGGATGTCGGCCAGCGCGCGGTGGTTGCCGTTCTTGTCGGGGCTGTTGAAGTACGCCCGGGGGTACCAGCGGCGGGCCAGCTCCTTGACGGAGGAGACGTCGACGATGCGGTAGTGGAGGTACTCGTCGATGGCCGGCATGTCCCGCAGGAGGAAGCCGCGGTCCGTGCCCACCGAGTTGCCGCAGAGCGGGGCCTTGCCCGGCTCCTTGACGTGCTCACGGATATAGGAGAGGACCTGCTCCTCGGCGTCCGCCAGGGTCGTGCCCGCGGCCAGCTCG
This sequence comes from Streptomyces aurantiacus, assembly GCF_027107535.1. Taxonomy (NCBI): domain Bacteria; kingdom Bacillati; phylum Actinomycetota; class Actinomycetes; order Kitasatosporales; family Streptomycetaceae; genus Streptomyces; species Streptomyces sp. Qhu-G9. The sequence goes on from NZ_CP114283.1 coordinate 1,163,554, forward strand.
TCGAGGAGACCCGAGGAGGTGTGCATGGCGCGCACCACCTCCGGCATCGTCTCCAGCGCGGCGTCCGGCGGGCGGATCACGATGTCCACCCCCTCGCCGAGCACGTTCAGCTCCGAGTCCGTCACCAGCGCGGCCACCTCGATGAGCGCGTCGTCCGACAGCGAGAGACCGGTCATCTCGCAGTCGATCCACACCATGCGATCGTTCATGGGGTCACCCTACGGCCCGCTTCCCCGCCCGGGCAGGCCCGGGACCTCGGCAGTCGTGGCCTCGGGCCGCACACGGCGCCGGCCCCGGACCGCAGAGGGTCCGGGGCCGGTACACAACGCCACCGCGTGGCTACGGCGCGCTTCGCTGTCCCGGCAGACTGTGCCGCCCGGCCGCGTACAGCTCCGCCCCGGCCCGCCCCGTCTCCGTGGAGAGGGACGACGTCGCCGGGCCGACCGCGTGGGCGGCCGCCGTACGACGGGTCTGGAACGGGACGGGTGCCTCGTGCTGCGGCATCGGCACCGGCGGCGGTGCCGCGGAGCCGTCCGGATCCGTGTGCTTCTCACCCTGCGGGCGGCGCGCCCGGTACGCGGCGCGGTACGCCGCGGGTGAGGAGCCGAGCTGGCGGCGGAAGTGCCCGCGCAGCGCGACCGGCGAACGGAATCCGCAGCGTCCGGCGACCTCGTCCACGGAGTAGTCGGACGTCTCCAGGAGCCGCTGCGCCTGGAGCACCCGCTGGGTGATCAGCCACTGCAGGGGAGCGCTCCCGGTGAGTGAGCGGAACCGGCGGTCGAACGTACGCCTGCTCATGTACGCGCGGGCCGCCAGCGTCTCCACGTCGAACTGCTCGTGGAGGTGCTCCAGTGCCCAGGCGACGACCTCCGCGAGCGGGTCGGCGCCGATCTCCTCCGGTAAAGACCGGTCGAGATAGCGCTCCTGACCGCCACTGCGCCGGGGTGGTACCACCAGGCGGCGGGCCAGTGCTCCGGCGGCCTCGTTCCCGTGGTCCGTCCGCACTATGTGCAGACAGAGGTCGATCCCGGCCGCCGTGCCCGCCGACGTCAGTACGTCGCCGTCGTCCACGAACAGCTCACGGGGATCGACGTGCACCGACGGATAGCGCTTGGCCAGCGTCGGTGCGTACATCCAGTGTGTCGTCGCGGGACGGCCGTCCAGCAGTCCGGCCGCCGCCAGGACGAAGGCGCCGGTGCACAGCCCGACTATGCGGGCGCCCTCCTCATGTGCCCGGCGCAGTGCGTCGAGCGCCTCCTCCGGTGGCGGTGAGGTGATCGACCGCCAGGCCGGCACGACAACGGTGCCCGCCCGTGAGATCGCCTCCAGCCCGTTGGGCGCGGTGAGTTCCAGGCCTCCTGTGGTCCGCAGTGGGCCATCCTCACCGGCACACACCAGTAGTCGGTACCGCGGCACGCCGGCGTCCTGGCGGTCAATCCCGAACACCGACAGCGGTATCGAACTCTCGAAGATGGGGCCGCCGCTGAACAGCAGCACCGCGACGATCTCCTTGCGGCGTCGCCCGGAAAGCTTCCGGGCCGCGGCTTCCGGCGCGGCAGTGGAGTCGTGGCTCATGCTGCTAAGCCCCCCTCGGTGGTCGCGGCTCCCTCTACCTTTCGGGTCTGTCGCTCCAACACGTTTCCCCTCGGTCCTGCACGAGTCCCCCGCCGTAAGACGTCAAGATCGAATCTACTGTGTCGCATGGTGCCGAGGTGGCCAGTTCAGCACTCGGCAGATTGTCGACATGGCAACTTGGCGTGAAGCATTCGATCACGAAGCGTTGCACTCGTGGGCCGCACAGGGAAGTGCGCCTCGTCCCCGTGGCCGGTCCCCGTAGGGTGCGGGCACCCTACTGGACCCTTTCGGTGCAGGTCGAACGGGGGTTGGGGGTCCGTTCGGCCAAGGGGCGCGCGGTATACAGAAGTTGGCTGAAAACCAACGGGCCCGTGCGTACAAACCGGTCAGTCGGCCGGACCGCTTCCACCCGCGTGCCGGCCCCCGCGACGGGCGCCCGCGCCGACCTTCTCGTGCCGCACATGATGGGGTGTCCGCTCCTCGGCGCGCAGCCGCACCGCACCGCGCTCGGACCGGCGCAGCAGGACCCGGCAGGCCCCGGTCACCGCGGCGAGGCCGAGGGCCGCACCGGCCGCGCCCGCCAGTGAGGTCCCGTATCCGACGAGGACGACCGGGACGAGGACGCAGCTGAACGCCGCCCAGCGGACCACGTCGCTCACCGTGTCCTGGGCTGCGGGCGTCCCGGAGGGCGGGCGGGGCGCGGTCGAGGGTCGTCCGGACACGGTGGTGCTCCCTGAGGCGGCGGCTTACCGGGGTTCAACGCGTGTTCGACCGGCCGGTCACGGGGTGTTTCCCCGGGATGCCCCGGCAGGCTCCGCGGGCTTCACCGTGAGCCGGTGCGCCGCCCGACGGTGCGTGGGGGCTGATCGCGCGGTTCCGCCTGCCCGTCGAGGGGTGCGCGGCCCGCCCGGCGGGCGCCCTGTGCAAACCGCCTGTACGGGGCAGCAACCATTGCGTTACGGGCGCCCTCTCGTGCATGCTCCGGGGAACCCTCCCGTGCCGAGAGCGGGATGTGGGCAGAGGAGGCGTGCCGCCGTACCCTTGGGGGTATGGGGTTGGGAAGATGATTCCCGGACACAGCCCCGCCGTATCTGTCGTCCCACCCACGAGGATCCGAACGCCGAGACACTCATGGCCGGTCACGAATTCGAACCCGCGGACCGCAAGCGCCCCGTCGCCGATCCCACGGCGGCCGAGCCCTTGGCGGCGGAAGAGGCACGCCAGTCCTGCGACCCCGCCTTCAAGCACGGTGTCGTCGTGGGCTTCGACGGCTCGACGTCCAGTGAGCGCGCCCTCGCGTACGCGATCGGAATGGCCTGCCGCTCCGGCTCGGGCCTGATCATCGTCCACGTCGCCAACCGGCTGCCCACCACCGTGTGGGCGGGCTGCGAGCCCCCGGTCTTCGTCGACGTGCCGGACCACCGCACCGAGGTGCTCGGACTGGAGCTCGCCTGCGCGGAGTATCTGGCCGAGGTCCCCTGGATCCTTGTCGAGCGCGGCGGCGACATCTGCCACGAACTCGAAGAGGTGGGGCGGGAGTACGAGGCCGACGCCATCGTCGTCGGATCGACCCACGGCATCGTGGGGCGCATCTTCGGCTCGGTCGCGGGCCGGCTCGCGAAGCGCGCGCAGCGCCCGGTGGTCGTCATTCCGTGATCCGGTGCTTCCGCCGTTGTCATACCGTAACTCGACGTTGTCCCAGGTGAGATGAGCCGTGGGAAGCGTCAACCCCTTTTGGCGGTCCGGTGAATCTACTGGCGCGTAGATGTGTTTGTGCGCTTGTGAAGGGCATAAAGGGGTCACCGCACAACAGCACATGCACGAAGGGAGCCCGCCGTGGACAATGACGTCTCCGCGGGAAGCACCACCACGATCCTCGGCCACCTCGCGCTCGGACTCACCCTGCTGGCCTTCGGCCTCGGGCACACCGAAATGATCGACGGCGTCACGGCGGCCGACTCCGTCCCCCTCGCCACCTATGTGGGCGGCATCGCGCTCTTCGCGGCCGGTCTCATGGCCTTCCGCGACCGCGACGCGTTCACGGGCACGGCCTTCGCCGGACTCGGAGCCCTCTGGTTCACCTGGGGCGTCGCCGCGGAAGCCTCCGGCAACGCCGCGGGACTGTTCCTGCTGCTCTTCGCACTCGTCGCGCTCAGCCTGACCCTCGGGGCGTCCGCCTCGGCTCCGCTGACGCGGGGGGTGTACGGGCTGCTGTTCGTGGCGATGCTGCTGCTCGCCGTCGCCCGCTTCGGTGACTCCGGGGGGCTCGCCAAGGTGGGCGGATGGTTCGCGGCGGTCGGCGGACTGGCCGCGTGGTACGCGGCGACCGCGGCGCTGGCCCACTGGCCCGCGGCCTTGCCACGACGTGCTGCCGGCCGGGGCGTGACGGCTCCCGGCTGACTGGCAGCCGGCCGGGGTAATGGGCGGCCCCGGCGATGAGAACGGACCCTCCGTGTCTGGTGGCGACACGTGAGGGTCCGTTCCGTCTGTCAGACCTCCGTGGGGGCGTGGGGGTGATCGCGCCCACGCGGCGGAGCCGTAGATGGCACAGCCCCGCGCCCCCTGCGGGACGCGCCCCTGTACGGGGTGAGGCCTACTCGACCGTCACCGACTTCGCCAGGTTCCGCGGCTTGTCGATGTCGCGGCCCAGGAACAACGCCGTGTGGTAGGCGAGGAGTTGGAGGGGGATGCCCAGCAGGATGGGGTCGAGTTCGTTCTCGTTCTTCGGGACGACGATCGTCTGGTCGGCCTTCTCCTGGCACTCGTGGGCCACCGCGAGGATCTTGCCGCTGCGGGCCTTGATCTCCTCCAGGGCCGCGCGGTTCTTCTCCAGCAGGTCGTCGTTCGGGACGATCGCGACGGTCGGCAGCGCGGGCTCGATCAGCGCGAGCGGCCCGTGCTTCAACTCCGAGGCGGGGTAGGCCTCGGCGTGGATGTACGAGACCTCCTTCAGCTTCAGCGAGGCCTCACGGGCCACCGGGTAACCGCGGACCCGGCCGATGAAGAGCATCGAGCGCGCCTCGGCGTACTGCTCGGCGAGCTTCTTGATCTCGTCCTCCTGGGCGAGGATCTCCGTGATCTGGCCGGGCAGCTTCCGCAGGCCCTCGATGATCCGCTTGCCGTCGGAGACCGACAGGTCGCGGGTGCGGCCCAGATGCAGCGCCAGGAGCGCGAAGGCGACCGTGGTGTTGGTGAAGCACTTGGTGGAGACCACGCACACCTCGGGCCCGGCGTGCACGTACATGCCGCCGTCGGCCTCGCGGGCGATGGCCGAGCCCACCACGTTCACGATGCCGAGGACGCGGGCGCCCTTGCGCTTCAGTTCCTGCACCGCGGCCAGGACGTCGTACGTCTCACCGGACTGCGACACCGCCACGTACAGGGTGTCGGGGTCGACGACCGCGTTGCGGTAGCGGAACTCCGAGGCGGGCTCGGCGTCCGCGGGGATACGGGCCAGCTCCTCTATCATCTGGGCGCCGATCATGCCCGCGTGGTACGAGGTGCCGCAGCCGAGGATCTTCACCCGGCGGATCAGACGCGCCTCACGGGCGTCCAGGTTGAGGCCACCGAGGTGCACGGTCGAGAACCGGTCGTCGATCCGGCCGCGCAGCACACGGTCCACGGCGTCGGCCTGCTCGTGGATCTCCTTGTGCATGTACGTGTCGTGGCCGCCCATGTCGTACGAGGCGGCCTCCCACTCCACGGTGGTGGGTTCGGCCGTCGTGCGAGTGCCCTCCGTGGTGTACGTACGGAAGTCGTCGGCCTTCAGGGTGGCCATCTCGCCGTCGTCGAGGGTGACGATCTGGCGGGTGTGGGTGACGAGCGCGGCGATGTCCGAGGCGACGAACATCTCCTTCTCGCCGATGCCGAGGACGACCGGGGAGCCGTTGCGGGCCACCACGATGCGGTCGGTGAAGTCGGCGTGCATCACGGCGATGCCGTACGTGCCCTCGACGACCCGCAGGGCCTCGCGGACCTTGTCCTCCAGCTTCTCGGCCTGGGAGCGGGCGATCAGGTGGGTGAGGACCTCGGTGTCGGTCTCGGAGAGGAACTCGACGCCGTCGGCCTCCAGCTTCTTCCGCAGGTCGGAGGCGTTGTCGATGATGCCGTTGTGGACGACGGCGACCTTGTTGTCGGCCGACATGTGCGGGTGCGCGTTCTCGTCGGAGGGGGCGCCGTGGGTGGCCCAGCGGGTGTGGGCGATGCCTGTGGTGCCCGCGAAGCGCTTGGGGACGCGGGCCTCCAGGTCGCGGACGCGGCCCTTGGCCTTGACCATCTTCAGCCCGGCCGTCTTCGGGGACGTCACGACGATGCCCGCCGAGTCGTAGCCGCGGTACTCCAGGCGCTGCAGGCCTTCCAGGAGAAGCGGCGCCACGTCACGCCTGCCGATGTATCCCACGATTCCGCACATACAGAAGGTTCCTAGCCGTAGACGATGCGGCGCACCTGCCGGAGCGTGAGCTCCGGTGGTGCGACCGCGCGGTATTTGAGGTCCGCCGTGATCCTTTCGAAGATCGCCGAGTTGACCAGGCCCTGCGCCTGGAGCTCCCGGTGGCGGCGACGGACGAAGTCCTCGGTCGTCTCGTCGAAGTAGGCGAGCACGTCCTGGATCACCCGCAGTGCCTCGCCCCTGCTGAGGGGCGAGGAGCGCGTCAGATGATCAACAAGTTCGTCGTGCACCCGTCGATCCTGAGGTAAAGGGCTGGCAATCGCAAGAATCCTGCCCGATTTCGGGCAGGAGGCTGTTGAAACTCTTATGGGGGCCTGTTCGGGGCCTGTTCACTCTGTGGTCCGCGGGGCGATGGTTGCCGGGAGCACCTTTCGGCCATGGACACTCCACGCATGGGCGTACCGGAGAAGCTCGCCGCGCGCATGAACATGGCCGAGCAGCACGAATACCTCCGCGCCAGATTCTCGCGGCGCACGATGATCAGGGGCGGCGCCGTCACACTGGGCGCCGTCGCGGGCGGGGCCTTCGTGCCCGGCGCCGTCGCACAGGCCGCCGTACCCACGCGGACGGCCCCGAGCGCCGAGAGGGTCGACGGCGCTCTCGTCGCCCCGTTCGGCCGCCACCTCGCCTGGGGCAACGACCCCCGCACGGAGATCACCGTCTCCTGGCAGGTCCCGGTCGCGGTGAAGAGGCCCTTCGTCCGCCTCGGCGCCCACCCCTGGGACCTCTCCCACAAGATCGACGCAGAGGTCCGCACCCTCTTCACCCCGGCGGGCGTCGGCGCGAGCGGCAACCACACCCAGTACTACGTGCACGCCAAGCTCACCCACCTGCGGCCCGGCCGGACGTACTACTACGGAGTCGGCCACGCGGGCTTCGACCCGGCCGAAACGCATCTGCTGGGCACGCTCGGCACCTTCACCACCGCTCCCGCGCACAAGAAGCCGTTCACCTTCACGGCCTTCGGCGACGAGGGCGTCAGCTACCACGGTCTCGCCAACAACAGCCTGCTGCTCGGCCAGAACCCGGCCTTCCACCTGCACGCCGGGGACATCGCGTACGCCGACCCGTCCGGCTCCGGCCAGGCCTCCGACACCGGTTTCGACTCGCGGGTCTGGGACCAGTTCCTCGCGCAGACCGAGTCGGTGGCCAAGTCCGTGCCGTGGATGCCGGCGTACGGCAACCACGACATGGAGGCCTGGTACTCACCCAACGGCTACGGCGGCGAGGAGGCCCGCTGGAACCTCCCGGACAACGGGCCCGACCGGAAGAACCTGCCGGGCGTCTACTCCTTCGTCTACGGCAACACGGCGGTCGTCTCCCTCGACGCCAACGACATCTCCTTCGAGATCCCGGCCAACCTCGGCCTCTCCGGCGGCACCCAGACCACGTGGCTGGAGGCGCAGCTCAAGAAGTTCCGCGCGGACAAGGACGTCGACTTCGTCGTGGTCTTCTTCCACCACTGCGCGTACTGCACCTCCACCGCGCACGCCTCGGAGGGGGGCGTGCGCCAGGAGTGGGTGCCGCTGTTCGAGAAGTACACGGTCGATCTGGTCATCAACGGCCACAACCACCAGTACGAGCGCACGGACGTCATCAAGGCGGGCAAGGTCGCCAAGAAGCTCCCCATCGGAGGCACCGCCTACCCCGAGACGGACGGTGTCGTCTACGTGACGGCGGGCGCGGCCGGGCGCAGCCTGTACGCGTTCAGCGCCCCCCTCTCCTACGAGGGGCACGAGAACGAGGTCGACTCCGTCGCCTCCTTCGTCAACACGAAGGACGGCAAGGTCGACGAGACGGTCACCTGGTCGCGGGTGCGCTACCTCGACTACTCGTTCCTGCGGGTGGACGTGACGCCGGCGTCACGGGGGCGTCTCGCCACGCTCAAGGTGCGGGGGATCGCGGAGACGGGCGAGGAGGTCGACCACTTCACCGTGGCGCGCCGGGTCCGTTGAGCCCGGCGTGACGCGGCGGCCGCGGGCGAGCGGGGGCCGGCCGAGCCGTTCCCCGCGACCTGGAGGGGGGCTACATGCCCCTGAGCACCGCCTGTTTGGCCAGGGTGAACTCCTCGTCCGTGAGGACGCCGGTCCGGTGCAGGTCGCCCAGTTCGCGCAGGCGGCGCAGCAGGGCGTCGTGGTCGGGCGCCGGGGCGGCGGCGAGCTGCTTCGGCGGCGCGTCCGCCGCCGCGGCCGACGGATGCGCCAGCCGGGCCTGGACCGCCGCCGCGACCAGGGCCATCGGGTCCTTCTTGAAACCCCACAGCTCCACGGCGTTGGGGTCGTACTTGGGCGGTACCTTCGTGGGCGCGCCCCGGACGGTGAAGCGCAGGTGTCCGCTCTCCAGGCCGACCGCGGGATGCCACTCCACGGACCGGATGTCGGCCAGGTCGAGCGTGCGGGCGCCGGCGGCCGCCTTGGCCTCCTCCGTCTTCCAGTTCCACTCCAGGTGGACGCGCTCCCCGTCGAAGCTCACGGTGCCGTCACCGGCGGAGACCGACAGGGGCACCGCCGGACCGGGCAGCAGATAACGGTCGACGGCGGTGGCCGGCACCTCGTTCAGGAGCAGCGCGCCCCGGATCTCGTCCACGAAGTACTCGGCGACGCCGTAGCGGTCCGACTCGACCGTCAGCTGGTAGGGGTCGGCGGAGTCCACGAGCCTGCCGCCGGTCGCCTGGAGCAGCGGATCCGCGCCCTCGCGCAGCCGGAGCCTGAGCCGGCCCGACTTCCTGCCCTGCTCGAACGAGACTCCCGCCAACGCGGCCAGCGGGACCGTCAGTTCACCCAGCGTCCTGCGCAGCGGGCCCACGTTCTTGTCGCGGCCCGGTACCAGCAGCAGAGCCTCGCCGTCGAAGCTCCAGGTGCCGTTCCGCTGGATGATTTCCGCCATGAGGGGGATTGTTTCACCGGCTCTGCGGGAGAGTGGTCTATACCCATTCGAAGGGAGCGCATGTGAGACAGCACAGAACGCCCCGTCTGCTCGGTACGCTGCTGCTCGTGGCAGCCGCAGGTATCTCCGTGGTCGGCGCGGCACCGTCCGCGGCCGACCGTACAGTCACTCCGCTGAGCCGGGTGGTCCCGGCTCCCGCCTCGGTCGACCCGGGCGGATCCCCCTACCGGATCACCGGCGCCACGCGCATCCGCGTGGACGACTCACGGGAGTCCCGCCGCATCGCCTCGTATCTCGCCGGAGTCCTGCGCCCGTCGACCGGCTACCGCCTCCCGGTCACGGGCGGCCCGGGCGACGACGGCATCCGGCTCCGCCTCACCCGCAAGGACGCCGCTCTCGGCGAGGAGGGCTACCGGCTGAAGAGCGGCAGGGGCGCTGTCACCATCACGGCCCGGGAGCCCGCCGGGCTCTTCCACGGCGTGCAGACCCTGCGCCAGCTCCTGCCCGCCGCCGTCGAGAGCAACTCCGTGCAGCCGGGCCCCTGGCCGGTCGCCGGCGGCACCGTCACGGACACCCCCCGCTACGGCTACCGCGGCGCGATGCTGGACGTCTCCCGGCACTTCTTCACCGTGGAGCAGGTGAAGCGCTACATCGACCAACTGGCGCTCTACAAGATCAACAAGCTGCACCTGCACCTCAGCGACGACCAGGGCTGGCGGATCGCGATCGACTCCTGGCCGCGGCTCACCACGTACGGCGGATCCACCCAGGTCGGCGGCGGAGCGGGCGGCTTCTACACGAAGGCCCAGTACAAGGACATCGTCCGGTACGCCTCCTCGCGGTATCTGGAGGTCGTGCCCGAGATCGACATGCCCGGGCACACCAACGCCGCACTGGCCTCGTACGCGGAGCTGAACTGCGACGGAGTCGCCCCGCCGCTCTACACCGGCACCGAGGTCGGCTTCAGCTCGCTGTGCGTCGACAAGCCGGTGACGTACGACTTCGTGGACGACGTGATCCGTGAGCTGGCCGCGCTCACACCGGGCGAGTACCTCCACATCGGCGGCGACGAGGCCCACTCGACGAGCCACGAGGACTACGTGGCCTTCATGGACAGGGTCCAGCCCGTCGTCGCCAAGTACGGGAAGACCGTGGTGGGCTGGCACCAGCTGACCGGGGCGGCCCCCGCGAAGGGCGCGCTGGCCCAGTACTGGGGCCTGGACGGTACGAGCGCCGCCGAGAAGGAGCAGGTCGCGGCGGCGGCCCGGAACGGCACCGGGCTGGTCCTCTCCCCGGCCGACCGGGTGTACCTCGACATGAAGTACACCGAGGACACCCCCCTCGGCCTCGACTGGGCGGGCCTGGTGGAGGTGCGGCGGTCGTACGACTGGGACCCGGGCAACTACCTTGCCGGGGCGCCGGGTTCGGCCGTACGGGGTGTCGAGGCGCCGCTGTGGACGGAGACCCTCTCGACCTCGGCGCACATCGAGTACATGGTGTTCCCGCGACTGCCGGGCGTGGCCGAGCTCGGCTGGTCGCCCGCCTCGACGCACGACTGGGACCGCTACAAGGTGCGGCTCGCGGCACAGGCACCGCGCTGGGACGCGCTGGGCATCGACTACTACCGGTCGCCGCAAGTGCCCTGGCCCGCCGGTTAGCCGACACGACGGCGGGCGCCCCCTGGGACCGTACGTGGGGACGCCCGCCTGCTGGTGGGGCCGCGGAGCCGATGCCCGCGACCGGTGGCTACAGCCCTGCGATGGGGTTCTTCAGGCTTCCGACGAGCTGGAGGGCCCCGGCCGGATCGGAGAGGTCGACCATCTGCTCGTTGTCGCGCAGCTGGAGCCGGTTGAGGCAGGACAGCGCGAACTCGGGCGCGAACATGTCGTACTGCTCGAACTTGTCCGCGAGTTCGGGCGCGGCCGCCTGGTAGTCGCGTACGCAGTCGGCGACCGTCCGCCAGAAGTCGGCCTCCTCCAGGACGCCCTCGCTCGCCAGGTTCGCGGCGAGGAAGCGGAAGAAGCAGTCGAAGACGTCAGTGAAGATCGACAGCAGCTTCTTGTCCTCCGGCACGTCCACGCGCAGCCGCTCGACCGTCGGCGGCAGGACCGCGTCCGGGTCCATCACGGCGATCTCCTCGGCGATGTCCTTGTAGATCGCCCGCTCGACCACGCCGTCCTTCAGGACGAGGATGACGTTCTCGCCGTGCGGCATGAACACCAGGTCGTACGCGTAGAAGCTGTGCAGCAGCGGCGTGAAGTACGCGCGCAGATAGCGGCGCAGCCACTCCACCGGCGTCAGCCCCGAGCGCTCGATCAGCGCGGCCGCGATCGAGGAGCCCTCGTGGTCCACGTGGACGAGCGAGGCCATGGTGGCCAGGGACTCGCCGTCCCCGAGCGAGGAGACCGGGCTCTCGCGCCACAGGGCGGCGAGCATCTTCCGGTACGGGGAGTAGCGGTCGGTGGCGGCCTCGTACTCCAGGTGCCGGTAGCCGACGGCCGCCCGCTCACGGATGATCGACAGGCCGGTGGACCGCAGCAGCGGGTCGTTGTCGATGAGCTGCGCCAGCCAGTCGTTGATGGCCGGGGTCGCCTCCATGTACGTGGCGGACAGCCCGCGCATGAAGCCCATGTTGATGACCGACAGGGCCGTCTTCACATAGTGCTTCTCGGGCGCGCTCCTGTTGAAGAACGTCCGGATCGACTGCTGGGCCAGGTACTCGTCGTCGCCCTCACCCAGGCACACGAGGTGCTGTTGGGCGACCTCGGCGGCGAAGGTGACCGTGAGCTTGTTCCACCACTGCCAGGGGTGGACCGGGATGAAGAGGTAGTCGGCCGGGTCGAGGCCCTGGTCGCGGAGCGTGCCGTGGAAGCGGTCCACGGTCTCCTGGCCCAGTTCGTCCCGGAGGAACGACTCGTACTCGATGCCCACGCCGGCCGTGAACGCCGCTCGCGAGCGGTGCGCGGCCAGCCACACCAGCCGTACGGGGCTCGCCGTCTCCGGCGCGTACGACAGGTACTCGTGGACGCCGAAGCCGAGCCGTCCGTTGTTGGCGACGAAGCAGGGGTGGCCCTCGGTCATGCCCGTCTCGATCTCCTGGAAGCCGCTCTTCGCGAGCTCGGCGGAGGTGAGCTGTGGCTTGGTGAGCTTGTAGCAGGTGCCGGAGAGCGTGGAGGAGATCTCCTCCAGGTACACCGGCAGCACCTTGTCGCTCAGGCTCAGCGACTTCTTCAGCTCGATGAAGAAGTCCAGTGCGGCGAGCGGGAGTTCGGCGCCGTCACGGGTCCGCGTGATCGAGTCGGCGTCGACCTGCCAGTGGTCGAGGAGGTGCTCGGCGGCGGTGAAACGGTAGTGGGTGAGGCCGTCGTCGCTGCGTACGACGTACGAGCCGTCGCCCCGCGCCTCGGGCGTGATCAGCCGCTCGTGGGCGAACTCGGCGAGCGCTTTGCGGATGAGGAGGCGGTTGGCCCGCGCCCAGCGGTGGGGGGACAGGTGCGCCACGGCGTCGGACAAGGTCATACGGCCACTCCTCGGGTCGCCAGGCTGCGTCGGTGCAGGAAACTCTCGCGTGTGCAGAAGGAGAGCAGCGCACGCTTCTCGGGCTTCTGGATCTCACGCGCCGGGACGAAACCGACCATCTCGTTCAGCGCGTGCACCGCCTTGTTGGTGACGTCCGGCTCGACTACGACCCGGCGGGTGCGCGGGTCGGCGAACAACTCGTCCATCACCGCGGTGATGACGGCCCGGGTGAAGCCGTGCACGGGCCGGTCGGTGGGAGCGACCAGGAAGTGCATGCCGACGTCACCGGGCTCGGGCTCGTACAGCCCCACCAGCTCGATGTACCGGGGGTCGTACTTCTCCATCAGGAACGCGGGGCGGCCGTCGTGGAGGCCGAGATACGCGTGATGGTGCTCGCTCGCCGCGATGGACATGTACTCCCGCTCCACGTCCTGGAGCTTCGCGTCCTGCATCAGCCAGAACGCCGCCTTGGGGTGCGTCACCCAGGAGTGCAGCAGTTCGGCGTCCTTGAGGGGGTCGAGCGGGCGGATGCCGAGCGTGCCCACGGTGTTGCCGGTTCCGGCGGCGCTCATATCGCGAACTCCTGGAACGCGATGGACTTCTCCACCGGGTAGTACTCGGTGCCGAGCAGTTCCCGGATGATGCAGGCGTTGCGGTACGCGCCCATGCCGAGGTCCGGCGACGTGATCGAGTGCGTGTGGACGCCCGCGTTCTGCAGGAAGATGCCGCGGCCGGTCGTGTCGATGGCGTAGTTGCGGGCCACGTCGTGGTTGCCCTGCCCGTCGTACAGGATGCGGTCGCGTACGGGCTTCAGGAAGGCGGGCTCCACGTACTGGTAGCCGGTGGCCAGGATCAGGCCCTCGGACTGCAGCTCGTAGTCCTTCTCCTGCTCCTCCTGGCGCAGGCCCAGGGTGTACGTGCCGTTCTCGTGGGTCACCGTACCGAGCGAGGAGTTGGTGAGCAGGCGGGTGGGGACCGGGCCGCCGAGGTTCTTCTGGTAGAGCAGGTCGAAGATCGAGTCGATCAGCTCGCCGTCGATGCCCTTGAACAGGCCCTTCTGCTCCGTCTGGAGGCGGTAGCGGGTCCGCTCGGGCAGCGCGTGGAAGTAGTCGACGTACTCCGGGGAGGTCATCTCCAGCGTCAGCTTGGTGTACTCCAGCGGGAAGAACCGCGGTGAGCGCGTGACCCAGTTCAGCCGGTAGCCGTGGACGTCGATCTCGCTCAGCAGGTCGTAGTAGATCTCGGCGGCGGACTGCCCGCTGCCGACGAGCGTGATCGACTTCTTGGCCTGCAGCTCCCGCTTGTGCTGCTGGTAGCGGGAGTTGTGGATGAAGTCCCCGCCGAGGCCCTCGCAGGCCTCCGGTATGTAGGGCGGAGTACCGGTGCCGAGGACGAGGTGGCGGGCGCGCAACACGTCACCGGCCGTCGTGCGGACGGCGTACACGTCGTCCTCGTACGTCACCTCCTCGACCGTCGTGCTGAAACGGACGCTGGAGAGCTTCGAGGCGGCCCAGCGGCAGTAGTCGTCGTACTCGACGCGCAGCGGGTAGAAGTTCTCGCGGATGTAGAACGAGTACAGACGGCCCGATTCCTTCAGGTAGTTGAGGAAGGAGTACGGGGACGTCGGGTCGGCCAGGGTGACGAGGTCCGACATGAACGGGGTCTGGAGGTGCGCGCCCTCCAGGAACATCCCGGAGTGCCACTCGAAGTGGGGCTTGGACTCCAGGAAGACACCGTCGAGTTCGTCGATCGGTTCGGTGAGGCAGGCGAGGCCGAGGTTGAAGGGGCCCAGGCCGATGCCGATGAAGTCGTGGATGCGCACGGCGGATCCAGGAAGCGCGGGTTCAGGAAGCGCGGTCAAGGGACTCTCCCAGGTACTGCTCGGCGTGGCCGGCGATCAGGTCGAGCACGGCGGAGATGTCGTCCGTCGTGGTCTCGGGATTGAGCAGGGTGAACTTGAGGAAGTGGCGGCCGCCGACCTTCGTGCCGGCGACCACCGCGTCGCCGGAGGCGAACAGGGCCTTGCGGGCGTACAGGTTGGCGCGGTCGATCTCGGCCGGGTCGGTGACGGCGGCCGGTATGTAGCGGAAGACCAGGGTGGAGAGGGACGGCTCGACCACGACGTCGTACCGCGGGTCGGCCGCGAGCAGCTGCCAGCCCTTCTCGGCCAGCTCGCAGACCTCGTCGAAGAGCTGTCCGATGCCGTCGGCGCCCATCACCCGCAGTGTCATCCACAGTTTGAGGGCGTCGAAACGGCGGGTGGTCTGCAGGGACTTGTCCACCTGGTTGGGAATGCGCTCCTGCACCGCGCGGCGCGGGTTGAGGTACTCCGCGTGGTAGGTGGCGTGTCCCAGGGTGGCCGCGTCGCGGACCAGGACGGCGGACGAACTCACCGGCTGGAAGAAGGACTTGTGGTAGTCCACGGTCACGGAGTCGGCGCGCTCGATGCCGTCGATGCGGTGCCGGTTCTTCAGGGACGCGAGCAGGCCGCAGCCGTACGCCGCGTCCACGTGCATCCAGGCGCCGAACTGGTCGCACAGCTCGGCGATCTCGGGCAGCGGGTCGATCGAGCCGAAGTCCGTGGTGCCGGCGGTGGCGACGACGGCCATCGGGACCAGGCCCTCGCGCCTGCAGCGCTCCAGCTCGTGGGCGAGTGCGACCGTCTGCATGCGCTTGTCGCTGCCGACGGGGATCGACACGACGGAGTCGGCGCTCAGGCCGAGCAGTTTGGCCGACTTCCTGACACTGAAGTGGCTCACCTCGGAGGCGAAGATCCGCAGTTCGGCGTGCGAGCTGCTCTTGGCCTCCTCGCGGGCCAGCAGCAGCGCCTGGAGGTTGGACTGCGAGCCGCCGGAGGTGAACACGCCGTCGGCGGCGGGGCCGAAGCCGATGCGCTCGTTGGTCCAGTCGATGAGCCTGCGCTCGATGAGGGTGCCGCCGGCCGACTGGTCCCAGGTGTCGAGGGAGGAGTTGACGGCGGACAGGACCGCCTCGCCGAGCACGGCGGGTATGACCACCGGGCAGTTGAGGTGGGCGAGGTAGCGGGGGTGGTGGAAGTAGATCGCGTCCCGGAGGTAGACGTCCTCCAGCTCGTCCAGCACCGCGGTGGTGTCGTGCAGGGGCTTGTCGAGGTCGATGCCCTCGATGCGGGGCGCGAGGGCGTCGACCGTGACACCCGTGAACGGACGGTCGGTGGTGGCGAGTTTGGCCGCCACCCGCTCGATTCCTTCGGTCACGGAGCGGCGGTACCGCTCCGCGGTCGTGTCATTGAGCAGGTGCGAGCGCATGGGGGAGTCCTCCGGGGGCAGGAGAGAAACGGGCGCGGGAAGTGGGGGGAGGGATTCAACTTAGGTTAGCCTAACCTAACTTCCTGTGAGGATCGGCTCCACCCGCCACGCTGCGACGTGGCCTCCCTCACGTCACTCGCCCTGCTCGCGCAGCTGCTCCTCGCTGAGCCCGCGCCGCCAGTAGCCGACGAACGTGACCCGCCTGCGGTCGATCTCCCGCTCCCGTACGAGATGACGCCGCAGCTCCTTCACACAGCCGGACTCGCCCGCGATCCAGGCGTACGGAGCCTGCGAGGCGGGGAGCCGGGCGGCGCGGATCGCCTCGAGTGCCGTGGGGGAACCCTCGTCGCGCACGAGCCAGGTGATCTCCGCGTCGGCGGCCGTGAGGGGCGGCACGCGGTCGCCGGCGTGCGGGACCTCCAGCCAGACGCGGGCTTTCGTCCCGGCCGGCAGCGATTCCAGGATGGCCGAGGCGGCGGGCAGGGCCGTTTCGTCGGCCCAGACGACGACCAGGTCGGCGTCGGCGGGCGGACGGAAACGTATCGCCCCGTTGTCGGCGACGGACGGGCCGAGCAGCGCGACCCGGTCACCGGCCCCGGCTCCTGCGGCCCAGCGCGAGGCCGGGCCCGCGGGGGTGGCGGCGCCGGGTTCCGTGCCGTGCAGGACGAAGTCGATGTCGATCTCGCTCGTGGCCCCGTCGGCGTCCCGGCGCAGGGCGCGCAGCGTGTACGAGCGCATGAAGGCCCGTACGTCCTCGGGGGTGTCGATCCAGGCCTGACGCCAGCCCTCGCCGTACTCCATCGGCAGGACGGGCTCGTGCTGTCCCGGGCGGGGGAGGAAGAGCGAGAGGCTCTGGTCCAGGCCGTCGGACGCGAAGGCGTGCAGATCGGGGCCGGTGAAGGTCACCCGGACCAGGGACGGGCTCAGCCGCCTCGTCCGTGTGACCTGAAGGGTGAAGAAACGGAACGGGGCGGCTGTGGCCGTCGGCATGCTTGCTCCTGATTTTCGTCAGGGGGTGGGTTGTGGGGCAAACCCGGCCGTCAGGCGACCTTCTTGGCCTTCTCGATGGCCTCGGCGAGGTTGTCGAGCACCGGGGCGCACTTGTCGTAGGAGAGGATCGGCTCGGGCGTGCGCCCGATGACCTGGCCCGCCTTCACGGCGGGCAGCTTCTTCCAGGTCGCCTTGGTGATGTCGGCGGGCTGGATGGTCGAGGTGCGGTCGTCCATGATGATGACGTCCGCCGCGTACTTGTCGACGTTCTCCCAGCTCAGGTTCTCGAACCAACCACCGCTGGCCTTCAGGGCCTTGGCGGACGGCTCGACGAGGTTCACGCCGAGGGCCTTGAAGTACTCCAGGTCGACGGAGAAGTTCGAGCCGGAGACGTAGAAGATGTCCTGGCTCGCGGAACCGGCGAGGACCTTGATCTCCGGGCGGGCCTTGGCGGCCTTGCGCAGCCGCTCGGCGGCCGTCTCGAACTTCTTCTTCGCCTCGACCGTCCTGGCCGCCTTGACGTCCGCGCCGAGCGACTCGGCGAGGGCGAGCATGCGCTCCAGCGACTTGGGCAGCTGGCGGTCGAAGACGGAGATGCCGACGCTCGGAGCGAGCTTGAGGATCTTGTCCGCGGACTCCTCCGGCACGTACCAGAGGGTGCCGGCGTCGTCGAACATCGTGGAGAGCAGCACGTCCGGGGCCAGGGCCGCGTACTTCTCGATGTTGAACTCGCCCCACACGTTGCCGAGGATCGTCAGCTTGCTGATGTCCATGTCGCCGGCCTGGACGTCGGCCTTGCCGTCCTTGGTCTTCGTCGGGCCGAAGACGCCCTTGACCTCGATGCCGTAGTCGTGGAGGGCGGCGGCGACACCGGTGAACGCGACGATGTTCGCCGGGATCGTGTCGAGCTTCACCGTCTTGCCGCGGTCGTCCTCGAAGCTCCAGGGTCCGGATGCGGCGGCGCTCTTCGTCGCGTCCGCCGAGCCACCGCTCTTCGAGTCTTCGTCACCGCAGGCGGCGAGAGCGGCACCGAGACCGAGGGCGCCGCCCGCGGCGAGGATGCCGCGTCGGGTGAGGTGGGAGGCACGGGCGTTGGACATGGCGTGGCTGCTTTCGAACAGGGTGGTCGACCCACCGGACAAGTGCCAAGGTAGGTTAGCCTAACCTCACTATGTGTCCAGTAGGTGGGCCTGACCTGCGGGAATGTCCGGGGCGGCCTGGAATCGGTCCTGTGGGGGGTCTGTGAACGGCATGACCCGGCGATACGGGGCCGTTGGCGGCGTGACCTTTTCGGTCGACGAGTACCGGCGCGGCCGGGCCGCTGCCCGTCAACCCCGGTCCCGCCCCCGCTCCCGGCCGAGCGGAAAGACCCGCGTCGGCCGGTAGAGCCGGTACGGCCGACCGGCGGGCCCGAGTCCGTCCGCCTCGGTGACACCTGCTGTCACGACGGCCGGCCGGGCCCATCCGGCACGTCAATCACCGCCGTGGGCAAGGGATTTGATCGCGGATCCGGGGGCACGCGGAATTCCACGACCACGTCAGAGACAGCACGGGGGAGGCGGATTCGTGCCTGACCGGCGCACCGGGCTCGACGGCGGGGACCGCCGACGAGCGTGGCGGAACCTCGTCCTCGCGTTTCTCGCTCTCTACTTCCTGGTGGGCGTGAGCCTGATGGTCACGGGCACCTCCACGGGGGACGCCTGGATCCGCCCCCTCGGGCTGGTCGCCCCCGCGCTGGGAATGGCGCTCGTGATCCGCAACAGGCGCCCGAGGGCCTGAAGCTCAGCCCGTCAGCCCCAACTCCCTAGCGATCAGCATCCGCTGGACCTCGCTCGTGCCCTCGCCGATCTCCAGGATCTTGGAGTCGCGCCACATGCGGGCCACCGGGTACTCGTTCATGAAGCCGTAGCCGCCGTGGATCTGGGTGGCGTCCCGGGCGTTGTCGACGGCGATGGTGGAGGAGTGGAGCTTCGCCAGGGCCGCCTCCTTCTTGAAGGGCTCGCCCGCGACGAGCCGGGAGGCCGCGTCGCGCCAGGCCAGGCGGGCCGTGTGGGCCCTCATCTCCATGTCCGCGATCTTGAACTGGATCGCCTGGTTCGTGCCGATCGCGCGGCCGAAGGCGTGGCGCTCCTTCGCGTACTTCAGTGATTCGTCCACGCAGCCCTGGGCGAGACCCGTTGCCAGGGCCGCGATCGCGATGCGGCCCTCGTCGAGGATGCGGAGGAACTGGGCGTAACCGCGGCCCTCTTCGCCGAGCAGGTTCGCGGCGGGGACGCGGACGTCGGCGAAGGACAGCTCGCGGGTGTCCGAGGCGTTCCAGCCGACCTTCGAGTAGGGGGCGGCGACGGTGAAGCCGGGGGTGCCGGACGGCACGATGATCGAGGAGATCAGCGGCTTTCCGTCGGGCTTGCGGCCCGTGACCGCCGTGACGGTGACCAGGCCCGTGATGTCCGTCCCCGAGTTGGTGATGAAGCACTTGCTTCCGTTGATCACCCACTCGTCCGTGGCCTCGTCCAGGCGGGCGGTCGTACGGGTCGCGCCCGCGTCCGAACCGCCGTCCGGCTCGGTCAGACCGAAGGCGCCGAGGATCTCGCCGGAGCAGAGCCGGGGAAGCCACTCGGCCTTCTGCTCAGGGGTTCCGAAGAGGTGGATCGGCATGGCGCCGAGGGAGACGCCCGCCTCCAGGGTGATGGCCACCGAGGAGTCCACCCGGGCGAGTTCCTCCAGGACGATGCCGAGCGCCAGGTAGTCGCCGCCCATGCCGCCGTACTCCTCCGGGAACGGCAGCCCGAACAGGCCCATACGGCCCATCTCGCGGACGATCTCGTACGGGAACTCGTGACGCTCGTAGAAGTCGCCGATCTTCGGCGCCACGACGTCACGGGCGAACTCGGCGACCGTCCGCCGCAGTTCGTCGAGCTCGGGGGAGAGGCGGTGGTCCAGGGACATGGAGGTCACTCCTTGTGGGAGAGGGCGCGGACGGTGCGGGACGGGCTGGGTCGGCCCAGTCGTTCGGCCATCCACACGCTCGTGGCGGTGAGGAGGTCGAGGTCGACTCCGGTGTCGATGCCGAGGCCCGTCAGCATCCACACGAGGTCTTCGGTGGCGAGGTTGCCGGTGGCGCTCTTCGCGTACGGGCAGCCGCCGAGGCCGCCCGCGGAGGCGTCCACGGTCGTGACGCCGTGCTGGAGCGCGGCGAGCGTGTTGGACAGGGCCTGGCCGTACGTGTCGTGGAAGTGCACGCCGAGGGCGGCGGTCGGAACGCCCGCCTCGCCGAGTTCGACGAGGAGCCGGCGCACGTGCCCCGGGGTCGCCACGCCGATCGTGTCGCCCAGGCTCAGCTCGTCGCAGCCCATGTCGAGCAGCGCCCGGCAGACGCGGACGACCTGCGGGACGGGCACCGGGCCCTCCCACGGGTCCCCGAAGGACATCGACAGATAGCCGCGCACGTGGGCGCCTTGGGCCCTGGCCCGCTCGACCACCGGCTCGAACATCGCCAGGGCCTCGTCCACGGTCCGGTTGAGGTTGGCCTTCGCGAAGGACTCCGTGGCACTGGCGAAGACCGCGATACGGGTCGCGCCGAGCGCGAGGGCCCGGTCCAGGCCCCGCTCGTTCGGTACGAGGACGGGGAGGGCTGTCCCGGAGAGGTCGCCCAGATCCTGCACGAGGGGGAACAGCTGCTCCGCGTCGGCCAGTTGGGGCACCCACTTGGGGTGCACGAAGCTGGTCGCCTCGATGGTGGTGAGGCCCGCGTCGGCCAGCCGGCGGATGAACTCGGCCTTCGTCTCCGTCGGGACGGTCGCCTTCTCGTTCTGCAGTCCGTCGCGGGCGCCGACCTCGTGGATACGGACGCGGGCCGGGAGCCCCTCGGCCGGTACGGTCATGGGCAGCCCGAGTTCGGGGGTGGTCATGCCTTCTCCTCCCCGGACGCCTTCCGCGACGCTTCTGGCGGTGTCTCCTGTGAGGCCCCCCGCGGTTCCTCCAGTGGGGCGACCACGGCCAGGATCTGGTCCATGGCGACGGTCGTGCCCGGGGTGACGTCCAGCTCGGTGACGGTGCCCGCGTGCGGGGCGGAGACGACGTGCTCCATCTTCATCGCCTCCACCACCAGCAGGCTCTGCCCGGCGGCCACCTCGTCGCCCACGGCGACCTTCACGACGGTCACCGTGCCGGGCATGGGCGCGGTGAGGGAGTCCGCGCCCGCGTGCGCCGCACCGGTGAGGGAGGCGGCGACGGGGTCGTGGTCCAGCACGTGCCAGGCGTCGCCGTCCCGGCCGAGCCAGTCGCCGGCCCGGTGGAAGGTGTGGCGCACGCCGTCGACAGTGACGGAGACACGGTCGGGGGTGACCTCGGTGCCGGGCCGGGCGCGGTGCGCGACCGGTTCGAGGCCGGGTACGCGCAGGTCGAAGGACAGGGGAGCCGGTTCACCGCCGAGCCGCCAGCCGCTCGGCACGGAGAACGGGTCGGTCCAGCCGCCGCCGGCGGGGGCCAGCGCGTCCAGGCGGACGCCCGCCGCGGCCTCGTACACCTCGTCCGGCACCTCGTCCGGGACCAGCCCCTCGACCTCCCGCTCCACGAGTCCCGTGTCCAGCTCGCCCGCGACGACCGCCGGATGGGCCAGCAGTCTCCGCAGGAACCCGGCGTTCGTCTGCACCCCCAGCGTCACCGTCTCTGCCAGCGCGCCCCGGAGCCTGCGCAGAGCCGTCGCCCGGTCCGGCCCGTACGCGATGACCTTGGACAGCATCGGGTCGTACAGCGACCCGACCTCCGTGCCCTCGGACAGCCCCGAGTCCGTGCGGATACCGTCGCCCCGGGGCTCGGACAGCCGCAGGACCGTGCCGCCGGACGGCAGGAACCCCCGGGAAGGGTCCTCCGCGCAGATACGGGCCTCGACGGCGTGTCCGGTGAGCGTGACGTCGTCCTGGGCGAAGCCGAGGCGCTCGCCCGCGGCCACCCGCAGCTGCCACTCCACCAGGTCCAGGCCGGTGATCAGCTCGGTCACCGGGTGCTCGACCTGGAGGCGGGTGTTCATCTCCATGAAGTAGTACGAGGCCGGGTCGTCGCCCGGCACGATGAACTCGACCGTGCCCGCCCCCGCGTAGCCGCAGGAGCGGGCCGCCTGGACGGCGGCCTCACCCATCGAGGCACGGGTCCGCTCGTCGAGGAACACACTCGGCGCCTCCTCGATGATCTTCTGGTGGCGGCGCTGGAGCGAGCACTCGCGTTCGCCGAGGTGCACCACGTTCCCGTGGGTGTCCGCCAGGACCTGGATCTCGATGTGCCGCGGCCTGTCGACCCACCGCTCGACGAGCAGTGTGTCGTCCCCGAAGGAGGCCCGGGCCTCCCGTCGTGCGGCGGCGATCTCGTCCGGCAGCAGGGCCGCGTCCCGCACCAGCCGCATGCCCTTGCCGCCGCCGCCCGCAGACGGCTTCAGCAGTACCGGCATCCCGATCTCCCGGGCGGCGTCGGCCAGTTCGGTGTCCGTGAGGCCGCTGCCGGACGAACCCGGCACCACCGGGACCCCGGCCGCCCTCACCGTCTCCTTGGCGCGGATCTTGTCGCCCATGAGCGAGATGGCGTCCGCCGGGGGCCCGATGAAGACGAGTCCCGCGTCCGCGCACGCGCGGGCGAAGCCGGCGTTCTCCGCGAGGAAGCCGTAGCCGGGGTGCACCGCCTGTGCGCCCGTCCGTGCCGCGGCCTCCAGCAGCCGCTCCACCGACAGATAGCTCTCGCCGGCCGGGGCGGGGCCGATCCGGACCGCCGTGTCGGCCTCGCGCACGTGCCGGGCGTCGGCGTCCGCGTCCGAGAAGACGGCCACCGAGCGCACGCCCAGCGACCGCAGCGTCCGGACGACCCGGACGGCGATCTCACCGCGGTTGGCCACAAGTACCGTGTCGAACATCGTCGTCCGTTCCCTCGCAGTCCGTCCCCTCACAGCCGTCCCCTCACATCCGGAAGACGCCGAACTGGGGGTCTCCCAGGGGCGCGTTGGCACAGGCGGTCAGGGCCAGACCCAGCACCTGCCGGGTCTCCATCGGGTCGATCACACCGTCGTCCCAGAGCCGGGCCGTCGCGTAGTAGGCGTTGCCCTGGGTCTCGTACTGGGCGCGGATCGGGTCCTTGAAGGCCTCTTCCTCCTCCGCCGGCCAGGACTCGCCGCGACCCTCCAGCTGGTCGCGCTTGACGGTCGCGAGGACCGACGCGGCCTGCTCGCCGCCCATCACGGAGATCTTGGCGTTGGGCCACATCCACAGGAAGCGCGGGGAGTACGCCCGGCCGCACATCGAGTAGTTGCCCGCGCCGTACGACCCGCCGACCACCACCGTCAGCTTCGGTACGCGGGTGCAGGCCACCGCCGTGACCATCTTGGCGCCGTGCTTGGCGATGCCGCCCGCCTCGTACTGACGGCCCACCATGAAGCCCGAGATGTTCTGCAGGAACACCAGCGGGATGCCGCGCTGGTCGCACAGCTCGATGAAGTGGGCGCCCTTCTGGGCGGACTCGGAGAACAGGATGCCGTTGTTGGCGACGATCCCGACCGGGTGCCCGTGGATCCGGGCGAAGCCGGTGACGAGGGTCTGCCCGAACTCGGACTTGAACTCCGCGAAGCGTGAGCCGTCCACGACGCGTGCGATGACCTCGCGCACGTCGTAGGGGGTGCGGGAGTCGACCGGTACGGCGCCGTACAGCCCCGCGGGGTCGACCTTCGGCTCGACGCCCTGCGTGACCGACCAGGGCAGGGGGCCGCGGCCGGGGAGCGTGGAGACGATCGTCCGGACGATCCGCAGCGCGTGCGCGTCGTCCTCCGCGAGGTGGTCGGTCACCCCGGAGACCCGGGAGTGGACCTCGCCGCCGCCCAGCTCCTCCGCCGTGACGACCTCGCCGGTCGCGGCCTTCACGAGCGGCGGGCCGCCCAGGAAGATCGTGCCCTGCCCGCGCACGATGACGGCCTCGTCGCTCATCGCCGGGACGTACGCCCCGCCGGCCGTGCACGAGCCGAGGACGGCCGCGATCTGGGGGATCCCCGCCCCCGACATCCGGGCCTGGTTGTAGAAGATGCGGCCGAAGTGCTCGCGGTCGGGGAAGACCTCGTCCTGCATGGGGAGGAAGGCGCCGCCCGAGTCGACCAGGTACACGCACGGCAGCCGGTTCTCCAGGGCCACCTCCTGGGCGCGCAGGTGCTTCTTCACCGTCATCGGGTAGTACGTGCCGCCCTTGACCGTGGCGTCGTTGGCGACGACCACGCACTCGCGCCCGGCGACCCGGCCGATGCCGGCGATGACGCCCGCCGCCGGGGCCTGGCCCTCGTACAGCCCGTCGGCCGCCAGTGGGGCCAGCTCCAGGAACGGGGAGCCGGGATCGAGCAGTGCGTCCACGCGGTCGCGCGGCAGCAGCTTGCCGCGGGCGGTGTGCCGGGCGCGGGCCCGCTCGCCGCCGCCGAGGCGGGCCGCGGCCAGCTTCCGGCGCAGCTCGTCGACGAGCGCCCGATGTGCCCTCTCGTTGCCCCGCCAGGCCTCCGACGCGGGGTCGGCCGCGCTGTGGAGCTCCGGTGCCTCGTGCATCCTGCGGTCCCCTCACCCGGTGGTCACCGGTCACTGAACCAAGTCGCCGAATCAAGTTAATGAGCGTTAACGCGTTTCCATCAGGTTAACGAGCGCTAACCTCCCTGTCTAGAATTGCTTCCATGGCCATGAGAACCGACGCCCTCACCCGCCGCGAGCAGATCCTCAAGGAGGCCGCGCGGCTCTTCGCCGAGCGCGGCTTCCACGGGGTGGGGGTCGACGAGATAGGTGCGGCGGTCGGCATCAGCGGGCCGGGCCTGTACCGGCACTTCGCGGGCAAGGACGCGATGCTCGCCGAGCTGCTGGTGGGGATCAGCGAGCAGTTGCTGACCGGCGGAAAGCGCCGCGTGGCGGAGTCCGACGGCAATGCGGAGGCGCTCCTCGACTCGCTCATCGAGGGGCACATCGACTTCGCGCTGGACGACCGCCCGCTGATCACCCTGCACGACAGGGAGCTGGACCGCCTCCGGGACAGCGACCGCAAGCTCGTCCGCCAGCTCCAGCGCCAGTACGTCGAGCTGTGGGTGGAGGTCGTGCGCGAGATCCACCCGGCCCTGGCCGAGCCGAGCGCCCGCTCGGCCGTGCACTCGGTCTTCGGGCTCCTGAACTCGACGCCCCATCTGGGCCGTCCCGGCTCGCTCCCGGGGCGCGCGGGCACGGCGGAGCTGCTGCACCGGATGGCGAGGGGGGCCTTCGCGGCCGCGGGGGAGTGACGAGCGTTACGGGGGTGCTGGTCTGGACGCTGCCGCCTACTCGCCGGTACGGTGAATGAGCAAGCGCTTAGCCGTGAGGGGGGCGGGGCGCGGTCACTGCTCGCAGTCACCGACAGCAACCATCAATCGAGCAACCCCCACGGCGAGCAACCACATCCGCGAGAGCGGCGCCGGCTTAGGCGCAGAGAGGGGCCGGCGGTGCGCCGTACGGTGTTCAACGAGGACCACGAGGCGTTCCGGGAGACCCTGCGGGCCTTCATCGAGGCCGAGGTCGTCCCGGTCTACGACGAGTGGTTCGCGGCGGGCCAGGCGCCGCGCGACTTCTACTACAAGCTCGCCGAGCTGGGCGTCTTCGGCATCCGCGTGGACGAGGAGTTCGGCGGCGCCGGCATCGACTCGTACAAGTTCGAGGCCGTCATGTACGAGGAGACCGCGCGCGCCGGTGTCCAGTTCGGCGGCTCGGGCGTGCACGTGCTGCTCGGCCTGCCCTACATCAAGTCGCTCGCCACCGACGAGCAGAAGAAGCGCTTCCTGCCGAAGTTCGTCTCCGGTGAGGAGATGTGGGCCCTCGCGATGACCGAGCCGGGCACCGGCTCCGACCTCGCGGGCATGAAGACCACCGCGAAGCTCTCCGAGGACGGCTCGCACTACGTCCTCAACGGCGCCAAGACCTTCATCACCGGTGGCGTGCACGCCGACCGTGTGATCGTCTGCGCCCGGACCTCCGCGCCCACGGCCGAGGACCGCCGCTTCGGCATCTCCCTGTTCGCCGTGGACACCAAGGCCGAGGGCTACTCGGTGGGCCGCAAGCTCGACAAGCTCGGCCTGAAGACCTCCGACACCGCCGAGCTGGCGTTCGTCGACGTGAAGGTGCCGGTCGAGGACCTCCTCGGCGAGGAGAACAAGGGCTTCTACTACCTCGGCCACAACCTCGCCTCCGAGCGCTGGGGCATCGCCTTCGGCGCCTACGCGCAGGCCAAGGCCGCCGTGCGGTTCGCCAAGGAGTACGTCCAGGACCGCACCGTCTTCGGCAAGACCGTCGCGTCCTTCCAGAACACCAAGTTCGAGCTGGCCGCCTGCCAGGCCGAGGTCGACGCGGCCGAGGCCGTCGCCGACCGCGCCCTGGAGGCCCTCGACGCGGGTGAGCTGACGCCGGCCGAGGCCGCCAGCGCCAAGCTGTTCTGCACCGAGGTCGCGCACCGCGTCATCGACCGCTGCCTCCAGCTGCACGGCGGCTACGGCTTCATGAACGAGTACCCGATCGCCCGCCTGTACGCGGACAACCGCGTCAACCGCATCTACGGCGGCACCAGCGAGATCATGAAGTCGATCATCGCCAAGAACATGGGCCTGTAAGGCCCGGGAAACCACCCGAGAATCACTGCACGGTACAACTGACACATGAGTCAGGCACTTGAGGACCTGCTCGATCTGCTCGACCTCGAGCGGATCGAGCAGGACATCTTCCGCGGTCAGTCACGCTTCGCCGTCGTCCCGCGCGTCTTCGGCGGGCAGGTCGCGGCGCAGGCGCTGGTCGCCGCGGGGCGTACGGTCCCCGCGGACCGGCCCGCCCACTCCCTGCACGCGTACTTCCTGCGCGCCGGGGACCCGGGCGCGCCCATCGTCTACACAGTCGACCGGATCCGCGACGGGCGCTCCTTCACCACGCGCCGTGTGGTCGCCGTCCAGCACGGGCAGCCGATCTTCCATCTCTCCGCGTCGTTCCAGACGTACGAGGAGGGCTTGGAGCACCAGGCCGAGATGCCGGCCGCGCCCGACCCGGAGACCCTCCGGACGACCGCCGAGATGCTGCCGCTGTACCTGGACGCGTGCGGCGACGAGAGCGTCGCCCGGCGGATGCTGGAGGCCCGGGCCGCCGTCGACCTGCGCTATGCCGACGCGCCGCCGTACGCCAGTGTCGGGGAGGCGCGCGAGCCCCGCTCCCAGGTGTGGTTCCGCACCAACGGCAAGCTCGACGGCGTCATCGACGAGCCGCTGCTGCACGTCTGCCTCGCCACGTACGTCTCCGACATGACGCTCCTCGACTCGGTGCTGCTCGCCCACGGGCGCGGCGGCTGGGTCACCGGGGACGTCGTGGGGGCCTCCCTGGACCACGCGATGTGGTTCCACCGGCCGTTCCGCGCCGACGAATGGCTGCTGTACGACCAGGAGTCGCCGTCCGCGTCCGGCGGGCGGGGCCTGGGCCAGGCCCGTATCTACACGCAGGACGGGCGGCTGGCGATCACGGTGATCCAGGAGGGCGTCGTACGCGTCCCTCGGTGACGAGGCCGCCCCGCAGGCGCAGACACGGGGTGGGGCGGAGAGGCAGGGGCCGGTTCCGGCCCCTGGGACCTACTCCTTGTCCGTGAGGCCCGCCGCGTCCAGCAGGTACGCCGTCATCGGGTCGTAGTGCCGGGGGCTCGTGACGTGGTCGTCCATGGGGACGGCCACCTGGACCGTGCCCTCGGACTCGGCGAGGAACAGGGCCGGGTCGTTGCAGTCCGCGTAGCCCACGGAGTCCACGCCCAGCTGGCCCGCGCAGCCCGCCCAGCCGTGGTCCGCGACGACCAGGTCGGGCAGCGGGCGGCCCTCGCCCTCCAGGGCCTTCAGGATCGCCCGCATCGGCTCGCCCGAGTGGGTGTGCCACAGCGTCGCGCCGTGCTCCAGCACCGCGACGTCGGCGAACTGGAAGACGTACCCCTCGTCCGTGGCCAGCCCGTCCGGGATCACCACGATCTCGCAGCCGGCCGCGCGCAGTGCGGCGGCCGTGGCGCGGTGCACGTCGAGGAGCCCGCCCGGATGGCCCGTCGCGAACAGCACCCGCTGCCCGCCGGCCGCCGCCTTGCGCAGCCTGCCCGCCATCCGCTCCAGGGCGTCGACCGTCAGCTCCGGGTCGATGGTGTCCTGGCCGAACCGGTACTCCGGGTCGTCGTTCACCCCGCACCGCTCGGCCATCACCGCGAGGACGTCCTGCTCGTCGGTCCAGCGGTCGCCGAGCTCCAGGCCGAGCCAGTAGTTGCGGTCGCCGTTGGCCAGCTTGCGGTAGTGGGAGAGGTTGTTCTCGCGGGGGGTGGCCACGTCGCCCGCGATACGCGTCCGGACGAGGTGGTCGAGGAGGTCGGCGCGGCTGGGAGGTGCGGGTATCGGCATGCCCCCATTCTGCCGGTGAGTTCCGCCGGGTGGTGCCGGGTATCGAACCGTGGGATGTGCGTCACGTGGGGGTTTGGGGCGGATGGTTCGGTTGTCGGCCGGGTGCGGGTGGTGTGTGGCCGGTCGCGCAGTTCCCCGCGCCCTTGGAAGGCGGGGCTGCGTCCTGCCTCGGGCCTGGTTTCGGGTGCGGGTGAGTGGGGGCTGGTCGCGCAGTTCCCCGCGCCCCTGAAAAGCGGGGCCGGAGCCGGTCCGTCACGCGTGGCGCAGGGCGAACCACAGCTCCATGCGGACGTCCGGGTCGTCCAGGTCCGTGTCCAGGAGGGTCGCGCAGCGGGCGACGCGCTGGCGGACCGTGTTGCGGTGGACCGAGAGGGCCACCGCCGTGCGGTCCCAACTGCCGTGCAGGGACAGCCAGGCGCGGAGGGTCTCCGTGAGGGCGGGGTTTCCGGCGACGGGGGCGAGGAGCGTGCGGGCGTGGGCGGCGGCGTCGGCCGGCGGTACGAGGCCGTCGAGTCCGGTGTGCTCGCCGTGCCGGACCAGCCGTGCACGCGTGGCCCGCGCCCGGGACAGGGCACGCGCCGCCTGGGTGTCGCCGGCCCCCCACTCGCGCGGCACGACGGGCGCGCTCGCACCGCACGTCCAGCCGGCCTGTGCGACGACCTCGCGGCGGCCCGCGGGGACGAGCACCCGTACGAGGTCACCGGCCACGTCGACCAGCGGGGAACCGAGCGCCGCCCCGAGCGCCGACGCGGCGACCGCGTCCGCCGCGGGGCCGTCGGGCCGTGCGTGCACGACGACCCACCGCTCACCGCCGTCCAGCAGGGACGCCACCTCCTCGGGCGCGGCCCCCAGCAGCATGCGTACGAGAGCCGAGGAGCGGGCCGCGCCCGTGCCGCTCCGGTGCTCCCCGGTGAGGAGTGACAGGAGCACGGCGCCCACGGACGCGATGGTGTGGTCGCCCGGGTCGCGGCGCGGAGCCGCCACACCCAGGACGAAACCCTGGCCCGTGCCGAGGGCGTACGCGGCGAGGTGGACACCGGCGGCGGTGTCACTGGCGGAGGAGGGAGCGGGACCGGGCGCGGCCCCGCTCCCTCCTCCGCCCCCGGCCGCGGGGTCGCCCCCGGTGGCCGGCCGCACCACTGCCGCGAGCCGGGCCAGCGCCCCGCTCACCCGCGTGTCCACGTCCGGGTCCGCATCCGGCAGCCGTCCCGCCGCAGCCACCTCCTTGCCGTCCGGGGCGTACAGCGCGGCCCGGCCGCCGAGTCGCTGGGCGAGCTGCCGCAGGACCGAGGGGACGGGGTCGGGGCGCGCCGCGGCGGCGGCCAGGCTCTGCTGGGCCTCCGTGACGCGGCGCAGTTCGGTGTGCCGGGCCCGGGCCATGAGCTGCCAGACCGCCCTGGCCACACCCGAGAAGGTGGTGCGCGGCGGGACCTCCACGAGCGGCAGGCCGTGGTGGTCGCAGGCCTCGACCAGGGCGCGCGGAACGGTGTCGTGCACCGGCGCCACCCCGAAGCCGAGGACCGCGCCGCCCGCCTCGACGATCCGGGACACGTACGCGTCGAAGTACGTGCCCGAACCGGCGGCCTCCGGGATGTGCACCCCTGCCGTGAGGAGCATCTCGCCGCCGAGCAGGTACGGATACGGGTCCGCCATCTCCGAGGTGTGCGCCCAGTGGATCACCGTGGCCGGATCGCGTGGCCCCGCGATCTGCCGCAGGCCGAGGTCCTCCCGGGCCAGCAGGGCTGCCAGGGGGACCGGCGGGGTGGGCGGGACGGTGGGGACGGCGGGGGCTGCGGTGTCCGGCATGGTGGACGTTTCTTCCATTCGACCGGGTGACTGTGGAGGAAACGTACACTTCAGCGTTGCTTTCCGGCCACCTAGGGTCGTGCCCACCGGAGGCCGCGGGTACGGGCGGATGTCCCCGCGCAGCATCGCGAGCGATCAGCCGCCGGCGAACCCCCGTCACCCGCACGACACGCCACCGGACGCGCGAAGAGGAGCCCCCATGGCCGTCGACTACGCAGTGATCGTCGTCTATCTCGCCGGGATGCTGGCCATGGGCTGGTGGGGCATGCGACGTGCCAAGTCCAAGAGCGAGTTCCTGGTCGCAGGCCGGCGGCTCGGCCCGACGATGTACTCCGGCACGATGGCCGCGATCGTCCTCGGCGGCGCGTCCACCATCGGCGGCGTCGGCCTCGGCTACCAGTACGGCCTCTCCGGCGCCTGGATGGTCTTCACCATCGGCCTCGGGCTGCTCGCCCTGTCCGTCTTCTTCTCGGCCCGCATCGCCCGGCTGAAGGTCTACACGGTTTCCGAGATGCTCGACCTGCGGTACGGCGGCCGGGCCGGGGTGATCTCGGGCGTCGTCATGTGGGCGTACACCCTGATGCTCGCGGTGACGTCGACCATCGCGTACGCCACGATCTTCGACGTCCTCTTCGACATGAACCGCACGGTCGCGATCGTGCTCGGCGGCTCGATCGTCGTCGCCTACTCGACGCTCGGCGGCATGTGGTCGATCACCCTCACCGACATGGTGCAGTTCGTCGTGAAGACCGTCGGTGTGCTGCTTCTGCTGCTGCCCATCGCCGTGGTCAAGGCGGGCGGCTTCGGCGAGATGAAGGCCGAGCTGCCGACCGAGTACTTCGACCCGCTGGGCATCGGCGGCGAGACGATCTTCACGTACGTGCTGATCTACACGTTCGGCATGCTCATCGGGCAGGACATCTGGCAGCGCGTCTTCACCGCCCGCAGCGACACGACGGCCAGGTGGGGCGGCACGGTCGCCGGTACGTACTGCCTGGTGTACGCGCTCGCCGGCGCCGTCATCGGTACGGCGGCCAAGGTGCTCTACCCGAAGCTGGCCAGCCCGGACGACGCCTTCGCGACCATAGTGAAAGACGAACTGCCCATCGGGGTGAGGGGGTTGGTGCTCGCCGCCGCCCTCGCCGCCGTGATGTCCACCTCCTCCGGAGCCCTCATCGCCTGCGCGACCGTCGCCAACAACGACATCTGGTCCCGGCTGCGGGGAGCCGTCACCGACCGGCCCGGCGAGGAGCGCGACGAGGTCAGGGGCAACCGCCTCTTCATCCTCGTCATGGGCATCGCGGTGATCTGCACGGCCATCGCGCTCAACAACGTCGTCGAGGCACTGACCGTCGCCTACAACCTGCTCGTCGGCGGCCTCCTCGTGCCCATCCTCGGCGGCCTGCTCTGGAGGCGTGGCACCGCCCAGGGAGCCCTCGCCGCGGTCGTGGTCGGCGGCCTCGCGGTCGTCGCCCTGATGGCGACCCGCGGAATCCTCGCGAACGAACCCGTCTACTACGGGCTCCTCTCCTCCCTGGCCGTGTACGTGATCGTCTCGCTCGCCACTCCCGCGACCGACGCGGCCGTCCTCGCCGCCTGGCGCGAGCGCCTCGCGGGCCGCGGCTCCGAACCCGTGTCCGAACCCGCCCCCGCTCCCCAGTAGAGTCGAAGCCAGTCGTACATACGCGACGAAGCGTAGGAAAGAAGGCAGAACCGCATGAGCAGCAACGAGACGTTCCGCGGCCCCGTCGACTCGTCCCGGGTCCCGCGGTACGCGGGTCCGGCGACCTTCGCCCGGCTGCCCCGGCTCGACGAGGTCGGCACCACCGACGTCGCCGTGGTCGGAGTGCCGTTCGACGCGGGCGTCTCGTACCGGCCGGGCGCCCGCTTCGGCGGGAACGCCATCCGGGAGGCGAGCCGTCTCCTGCGGCCGTACAACCCGGCGCAGGACGCCTCGCCGTTCGCCCTCGCGCAGGTCGCGGACGCCGGTGACATCGCCGCGAACCCGTTCGACATCAACGAGGCCGTGGAGACCATCGAGGGCGCCGCCGACGAACTCCTCGGCACCGGCGCCCGGTTGATGACCCTCGGCGGCGACCACACCATCGCGCTGCCCCTGCTGCGCTCGGTCGCGAAGAAGCACGGGCCGGTCGCGCTGCTGCACTTCGACGCGCACCTCGACACCTGGGACACGTACTTCGGCGCCGAGTACACGCACGGCACGCCGTTCCGCCGGGCCGTCGAGGAGGGCATCCTCGACACCGAGGCCCTCTCCCATGTCGGCACGCGCGGCCCCCTGTACGGCAGGCAGGACCTCACCGACGACGAGAAGATGGGCTTCGGCATCGTCACCTCGGCCGACATCTACCGCCGGGGCGCCGACGAGGTGGCCGACCAGCTGCGCCAGCGCATCGGCGACCGTCCCCTCTACATCTCCATCGACATCGACTGCCTCGACCCGGCCCACGCGCCGGGCACGGGCACACCCGAGGCGGGCGGCATGACCTCCCGCGAGCTGCTGGAGATCCTGCGCGGGCTCGCCTCCTGCCACCTCGTCTCGGCCGACGTCGTCGAGGTCGCCCCCGCGTACGATCACGCCGAGATCACCTCCGTCGCCGCGTCCCACACGGCGTACGAACTCACCACCATCATGTCCCGCCAGATCGCGCAGGCGCGTGAGAAGAGCGCGCGGGCGCCCGAGGAGACCGACGCCAAGTGACCCACGACCACGACCTGGTGCTCCGCCCGACCGCCGCGCAGACGGAGGCCGCACTCAACCCGCCGCCCGGACGCAACGGCGGAGACCTGGTCGTGGAGACCCTCGCCGGCCTCGGCGCGACCACCGTCTTCGGCCTGCCCGGCCAGCACGCGCTCGGCATGTTCGACGCGCTGCGCCGCTCCGACCTCGCGTACATCGGCCTGCGGGTCGAGAACAACGCAGGGTTCGCGGCGGACGCGTACGGCCGGATCACCGGCGAGGCGGCCCCCCTGCTGCTGTCGACCGGCCCGGGTGCGCTGACCTCGCTGGCCGCCCTCCAGGAAGCGGCAGCCGCGAGCGCCCCCGTCCTCGCCATCAGCAGCCAGGTCCCGGGCGCGGGCCTCGGTGGCGGCCGCCACGGGTATCTGCACGAACTCACCGACCAGCAGGCCTCGTTCAGGGGCGTGGTCAAGTCGGTCCACACGGTCCGTACGCAGTCGCAGATCCCGTCCGCCATCGCCGAGGCCTGGGAGTCGGCGCTCACCGCCCCGCACGGACCGGTGTGGGTGGAGATCCCGCAGGACGTGCTGCTCGCCGAGACGGCCCTGCCCGTCGTCACGGCCGTGGACGCCGCGCCCCACGACCTGCCCCCGCGCCCCGAACTGACCGTCGTGGCCGCCGACCTGCTCTCGAACGCGGTCCGCCCGGCGATCGTCGCGGGCGGCGGTGTCGTACGCGCCGACGCGTCGGGCAAGCTGCGGCAGCTCGCCGAGCGGCTGAACGCGCCCGTCGTCACCACCTTCGGCGGCAAGGGCGCCTTCCCCTGGAACCACCCGCTCTCGCTCCAGTCCTGGCTGGAGGACCGGCACACCACCGACTTCCTGGAGGACGCCGACGTCCTGCTCGTCGTCGGCTCCGGACTGGGCGAACTCTCCTCGAACTACTACACGTTCAAGCCCCGCGGCCGGGTCGTCCAGATCGAGGCCGACCTCGGCAAGCTGGAGTCCAACCACCCGGCCCTCGGCATCCACGCGGACGCCCGCCTCGCCCTGTCGGCGCTCCTGGAAACCGTGCCCGCACGGCAGGACACGACGGCGGCCGACCGCGTACGGACCGTGCTCGACCTCGTCCGCGAGCGCATCGACTCCCAGGAACTCGCCCTGGAACAGCGGGTGCTGGCCGCGGTCCGGCAGGCTCTGCCGGACCGGTCGCCCAGCTTCTGGGACATGACGATCCTCGCCTACTGGGCCTGGTCCGCCTTCGACGCCCGCCGCCCCAACACCATGCACTCCGCCCAGGGCGCGGGCGGCCTCGGCTACGCCTTCCCGGCGGCGCTCGGCGGCGCGGTCGCCGACCCCACCCACCCGGTCCTCGCGGTCTCCGGCGACGGCGGCGCGCTGTACTCCATCGCCGAACTGGCCACCGCCAGGCAGCACAACCTCGACGTCACCTGGCTCATCGTCGACGACGGCGGTTACGGCATCCTGCGCGAGTACATGACGGACGCCTTCGGCCGGTCCACGGCGACCGAGCTGTCCCGCCCGGACTTCGTGGCGCTCGCGGAGTCCTTCGGCGTCCCCGGCGTACGGACCACCCCGGACTCCCTGGCCGACGACCTCGCCAAGTCCCTCGCCACGCCCGGCCCTTCGGTGGTCGTGCTGCCGGCGGTGCTGCGGATGTTCGCGCCGACGCACCTGGCCTGAGACGGCCCGCGCCCCTTGGCCGAAGCCGGCTCGCCCCGGCCGGACATGACGGTGGGGCGGCACCCGGCCGCCCCACCGAACCCCCGTTGTCCGATCGGCTCGCTCAGCGCAGGAGCGCGCCGAAGCGGGCGCCCGTGGCGGGCGCCGAGAGGTCGCCGGCGCCGAACGCGACGGACGACGTGGCCGTGAGACCGGTCGCCGTGCCGCGCAGCACCCAGACCGCGCCGTTCCAGCTGTTCTCGGCCAAGGAACCGGCCGCGAGGTCGGCGTGGCCGTCACCGTCGACGTCCAGCAGGGCGCTGCTCGCGCCGAACTGGTCGTCCTCCTCGGCGACTCCGGGCACCCCGGCGGTGTCCTGGTGGAAGGTCTGCGTGCCGGCGCCCGTGACGCCGGTGGCGCTGCCGGGGACCAGGGCCACGGACCCGGCGTCGGTGATGTCGCCGATGTCCTCGCCCGGGATGCCGAGCGCGATGTCGCCGAAGCCGTCACCGTTGACGTCCGCCACCGAGACCGTGGAGCCGATCCCGTCGCCCTCCTCCTCCACGCCTGGGAAGCCGGGCAGGTCCTGGTCGAAGACCTGTACGCGCTCCTCGGACAGGCCGGAGGCCGCCCCGAACGCGATCTGGACCTTGCCGCCGTTCCAGTAGTTGCCCACCACGACGTCGTCGAACCCGTCGTTGTTCACGTCCCCGATGCCGGTGCCCGTGCCGGTCGCCGTGCCGTCCGAGGGGGTCCAGCCGGTGGTGAAGCCCGTGCTGCCGCCGCCGAGGAGAAGATGGTTGCCCCACTGGCCGTCGCCCGCGTACTTCCAGGCGACGATGTCGTCCTTGCCGTCGCCGTTGACGTCGCCGGTCCGGGTGGAGCGGATGGGACCGGTGATCGAGTCGCCGTCCTCCTGGCAGCCGATGCCGTTGGTGGCGCAGGACGCGTCGGGAGTGTCGTAGCCCCACCAGTCGGCCTTGTCCAGCAGGGGCAGGGTGGCGGTGGGCTGTCCGGCACGGGAGACCGGGCCCTTCCACACGGTGGCGTTGCCGCTCGACGGGTCGTCGCCCGCGCCGGACAGGTAGGAGAACAGGGCGAGGTCCGTCTTGCCGTCGCCGTCGAAGTCACCGGTCGTGGGGGACTGCCCGTACCCGGGTATGGCCGTGCCGCCGGTGAGTCCGGAGGCGGAGCCCCAGAGGATGACGGAGCCGGGAACGCCGCCCGAGATGACCAGGTCGCTGAAGCCGTCGCCGTCCAGGTCGCCCTTGGTGAAGTTGGTCCCGAAGCGCTGGTTGGCGGTGGCGGAGCCGGGAACGCCGCTGGTGGAGCGGCTGATGAGCTTCTTGTTGCCGGCGGAGACCCCACTGGCGGAGCCGTACGTGACGGCCACGTAGCCCGCCTTGGCCTGGCTGGAGATCGTGGCGTCGGGTGCCGACACGACCAGGTCGGCGTATCCGTCGCCGTTGAAGTCGTCCTGCGCGTCCGTGGACGCGGTGGCCGCCAGCGCCGGGGCTGAGGTGAGAGCCATGGCGCCGAATCCTCCGGCGACCAGCACCGCGGCTGCCAGGGGTGCGGTGAGCGCGGTACGAGTTCGGCGGTGTGCTCGGGACATACATGAGCCTTTCGAGTCGGTCGGTTCTGCCCGCGGAGTGCCGCGTTCAGTGAGTACGACTCGGTCCGGGCGGCCCCAGTTGTACGCCCCAATGTCATGGATTCGTAACCGAGGAGACGGGTGTGGCGCTGAACTCCCTTTCTGTCACAGGGAGTTCAGCGCGTGTCACCGTCGGTCTACCAGATCGCCTCGACCCACTCGGGGTGGTCGATGAACGGGTTCCGGTTGCCCTGGTAGTTGTTGTAGATCAGTTCGTTGCGGCGCTCCTCGAAGGCGCTCGGCGGGTCCTGCTCGTTCCACTTCTTTAGCACCGAGAGGCGGCCGTGGTACGGGACGCTGCCGTTGGTGACGGCGTCGTTGGGCTCCAGGTCCTCCCAGGCGTCGTCACCCTCGTAACGGACGGCCATGTAGAGGATCATGCGGGCCACGTCGCCCTTGACGGCGGCGCGGGGCTCGAAGGAGTTCGAGTCGGTGAGGCTGCCGCCGCTGTTGGTGAAGCTGCTGCCGCCGGTGTCGAAGTCCTTGTTGCCGCGGATGCTGTTGACCTGGACGTCCTCGGGGCGCAGGTGGTGCAGGTCCGTGCCGGGACCGGCCGAGGTGCCGAAGTCGCCGTGGGACTGGGCCCACACGTGCTCGCGGTTCCAGTTGCCGGTGGCGCCGCCGTTGAGCGTCTTGCTGCGGGAGAGGCCCGAGTACAGCAGGACGACGTTGCTGCTGTTGTTCGGGTCCTGGTCGGTGACCTTGAGCGCGTTCCAGACCGCCGAGTACGAGATCGTGGTCTGGTCGTCGATGATCGAGTGCAGTGAGCTCTTCAGAGCCGTGCCGGTCTTGCCGATCGCGCCCGCGTAGTACGTGTCGTCGTACGCGGTGGTCGTGGCCGCGGCGGGGGTCGCGGCGACCGTCGGGAGGGTGAGGCCGACGAGGACGGCGGAAACGCCTACCGCCAGCGCCTTCCAACTGCCTATCTGCGCAACGGACATGGGGGGTGCCCTTTCCCGGGAACGGAACGCGCCGTCCGCGGGGCCTCCTCTGCGGGCCCGCGTTCTACGCGTGTTGACACTTCGGTCAATCGGGAGCGTGGCATGGACATGAGGTCGGCTGTGTAACCAGGAGAAGGCGTTTGTGTGACGTTCTCGCATACCACGCAACC
Organism: Streptomyces aurantiacus; assembly: GCF_027107535.1. NCBI lineage: Bacteria > Bacillati > Actinomycetota > Actinomycetes > Kitasatosporales > Streptomycetaceae > Streptomyces > Streptomyces sp. Qhu-G9. The sequence continues at coordinate 1,200,637 of NZ_CP114283.1, forward strand.
CCCGGCCGTTTCCGGTCCAGGGGCTGCGCGGCACGAGGGATTTCCCCAACAGCGGGAGGGGAGACCCTAGTTGACGTCCGAAGCGTCCAGGCGGTAGAGCGCCTGGGAGTTCTGCGAGTCGGAGGACCCCGAGGACTCGGAAGACTCGGAGGACTCCGAGGACTGGGTCGATCCGGTCGATCCGGCGGACCCCGCGGACGATGTGCCGCCGTACTCGCTCGCCTTCACCGCCGTGCCGTGCTTCTGGACCCAGGCGGTCACCTCGGGGCTGACGCTGTCGGAGCCGCCGGGGCCGCCCATGGCCCCGCCGAGCACGATGTAGTGCAGCTCGCCCTTCTTCACGAGCTCCTTCAACTTGGCGAGGGTCATGGCCTTGTCGCTGCCGGACCAGCCCCACATGGAGATGACGGGCTGACCCGTACTGACGATCAACTGGGCCGCGCTCTGCGAACTGGACACCGCCACAAGCCACTTGGCGCCGTCCCGGTGCTTCTCCAGATACGTGGTCATGGCGCTGTCCGCGCCGCCGCCGGGACCGCCCATGCCGCCGCCCGTGCCACCCGTGCCACCCGGCCGGGTACTGCCGGTGCCGCCCTGCTCGCCGGAGCCGGAGCCGGTGCCGCTCGGCGGGGTGCCGGCCTGGCCGCCGCCCTGTTCCGGGCCGCCCTGTTCCTGGCCGTCCTGTTGTTGGCCCCCGCCGGGCGCTTGGCCGCTGGGGGCGCCGCCGGGCGGCGTACCCGTCTGGCCGCCGGCCGGTGCCTCGCCGCCGGCTTGGCCGTCCTGCTGCTGCCCGCCCGGCGCCTGACCGCCGTTTCCGCCGGGGAAGCCGGACCGGCCGCCACCGCCACCGGGGCCACCGCCCATGCCGCCGCCGGTGGTGGGCCCGGCCGTCGGGTTCGTACCGCTCATGCCGCCGCCCGAACCCGCGGGCACGGAGGCCGCGTAGGCCGCGGGCCCGGCGAGGGAGGCGACGACGGCCGCGACCACGGCGACGGAGAGCAGTCGCGCCCGCCGCCCGGAGCGGAAGAGGACCAGCCCCGCTATCGCCAGGACCATCACGGCCGCGACGGTCGGCCACAGCCAGGTGTTCCAGCCGGTGGCCCGCCGCAGCAGGACGACGGCCCAGACGCCGGTCGTGGCGAACGCGACGGGCAGCACCCAGGACCAGCGCCTGGCATCGCCCGTGCGGAAGGCGTGCAGGAGCATCGCCCCGCCGCCCCCGCACAGCGCCGCGATGCCGGGCGCGAGCGCGGTCGTGTAGTACGGGTGCATGGTGCCCTCGGCGAGGCTGAAGGTCAGGTAGTGCAGCGCCGTCCCGCCGCCCCACAGGAGCAGCGCGGCCCGCGTGAGGTCCGTACGGGGAGCGCGGCCGCGCAGCACGAGACCACCGGCGAGCGCGATCCCGGCGAAGGGGAGCAGCCAGGAGATCTGGCCGCCGAGCACCTCGTTGAACATCCGGCCGATGCCCGCGGTCCCGGAGAACCCGCCGCCACCACCGCCTCCGCCCCCGCCGTTGCCCTCGCCGCCGAGGACGCGGCCCAGGCCGTTGTAGCCCATGATCAGGTTCCAGGCGGTGCCGTCCGTCGACCCGCCGATGTACGGCCGCTCCGAGGCGGGCACCAGCGACACGGCGGCCGCCCACCAGAAACTGGAGACGGCGAGGGCGACCCCGGCCAGCGCGAGGTTGCGTATCCGGCGCGGCAGCCCGCCCCTGGCCGCGTACAGGTGGACGGCGAAGACGGCGGGCAGGGCGATGTAGCCCTGGAGCATCTTGGTGTTGAAGGCGAGGCCGAAGCAGACGGCCGAGCCGACCAGTGGCAGCAGCCTGCCGTTGTGGACGGCTCGCAGGGCCAGTGCGGCGCCCGCCACCATCAGGAGGACCAGCAGCGTGTCCGGGTTGTTGTCGCGGTTGATGGCGACGGTGATAGGGGTGAGCGCGAGGACGAGCGCGGCGACCGCGGCCGCGCCGTGCCCCCAGACCCGCTTGACCGACGCGTGCACGATCCAGATCGTGCCGAGGGCGGAGGCGACCAGCGGCAGCATCATCTGCCAGGTGCCGTACCCGAAGACGCGGCAGGACAGCCCCATCACCATCAGCGCGAGGGGCGGCTTGTCGACGGTCAGGAAGTTCCCGGCGTCCAGTGAGCCGAAGAACCACGCCTTCCAGCTCTGCGTACCGCTGAGCACGGCTGCGCTGTAGAAGCTGTTCAGGCTGGACGAGGAGAGGTTCCAGGAGTACAGCACGCCGGCCAGAACCATGATCGCGGCCAGTGCGGGCAGCGACCAGCGGGGCGGCTTCCCGGCAGGTGGCGGACCGCCGGCGGGCGGCGGCTCGGCGGCGGCCCGTCCGGGTGCGGGGGCGGCCTCGGGGGCGTGGGGGTGCGGATCGGTGGCAGATGTCACCAGGGCATCGTGCGAGGGCGGTGTGGGCGCGGGCTGTGGTGAACCTGGGGCCCGGCTGTGAGTGGGGAACCTCCGCGGGGGCGGGACGCCGACCCGCGGCCGGCCCGACCCGCGGCCGGCCCGGCCCGCCGCCCTCGCCCTCGACTCCTCAACTCCACCCGGGTCCGGGTACAACTTCCGGCCACCTCGGTGAGTCAAAGGGGGCGAGTGCGCTGCGAGCGCACGTGCACGAACGCAACGGGGGATGGGAAGACTTCATGACACACCGGATATCGCGGTACAGGCGTGTTCTCTGCGCGGGCCTGACCGCCGGCGTACTCATACCGGCGGCCGTGGCGGCGGCACCGGCCGCCGCGGCCGCGACACCGCAGGTCGCCTGTACATCCAGCAGCGCGGCCCTGGCGACCAAGCTTCAGAAGGACATCACCACGGCCCTCGCGGGCCGCCGGGGGACCGTCGCCGTCGGCCTCTACGACCGCTCGACGAAGACCACGTGCACGCTGAGATCGACCAGCGCGTACGACTCGGCCAGCATCGTCAAGGTGACCGTCCTCGCCACGCTGCTCTGGGACGCGAAGAAGCACAACCGCTACCTCACCCAGCGCGAGAGCGACCTCGCCACGGCCATGATCACCAAGTCGGACAACGCGGCCACGACCAAGCTCTGGCAGCAGCTGGGCGTCGCCAAGGTGAAGGGCTTCCTCGCCGCGGCGGGCATGACCCAGACCAAGCCGGGCGCGAACGGCTACTGGGGCCTCACCCAGATCACCGTCCGGGACGAGCAGAAACTCCTCGCGCTCCTCACCGCCAAGAACACGGTCCTGAGCGACAACGCCCGCGCGTACACGCTGAAGCTGATGAACAAGGTCGTCTCCTCCCAGCGCTGGGGCACCCCGGCCGGAGCCCCGGCCTCGGTCTCCGTGCACGTGAAGAACGGCTGGCTCTCCCGCTCCACCCACGGCTGGCGCGTCCACAGCGTCGGCGCGTTCAAGGGCGCGGGCCGCGACTACACGATCTCGGTCCTCACCCACGGCAACAGCACGATGAACTACGGCGTCACCACGATCCAGGCCGTGGCCCGGGCCATCCACAAGGACCTGGTACCGACCGCCACGCAGCGCTACACGCCGACGAACACCCCGAAGGAAGCCTTCCCGGCGGTCCCGCCGGCCTGACCCATCCCGCTCGACCCGTCCGGGACGCACACCGCGGCACACACCGCGGCGCGCGTCCCGGACGTGCTCGTGGGCCCGGTCCTCCGGAATTCACGGCCCGTACCCTCCCCCTCAACCCGCGCCCGCCTACCGTGACCCCATGCGTCTGAGATCCGTACTCGCCACCTTCACGGCCGGCCTGGCGGCAGCCACGTGCGTCACCGCCGCCGGCCCCGCCGACGCCCACGGCGGACCCGCCCACTCCCCGAGCGGCAGAGCCTGTTCGCCCGCCGTCGCCATCGAGAGCTTCTCCGACGCCCTCGACAAGACGACGTACCGGGACACGTTCGTCGGCAACTTCTCCGCGCTGGCCGTGGACCGGGACGGGGCGATCGTCGCGCTGTCCGACCGGTCCTCCCTCTTCACCCTCGACCCGAGGACCCTGCGGCCGCGCTCCGTCGTGCCGCTCGCCGACGAGAACGGCGGCGCCCTGGACTCCGAGGCCCTCGCCGTCGACAGTGACGGCACCCGGTTCGTCGCCTCCGAGACCGAGCCCGCCCTGCGCCGCCACGCCCGCGACGGCCGCATCCTCGACCGGCTCCCCGTACCGGAGGCGCTCAGGGTCGCCCCCGTGGGCCGCGCCACACCGAACCAGACCTTCGAGGGCCTGACCTTCCTGCCCGGCCGCCACACCCTGCTGGCCGGCATGGAGGGCTCCCTCGCCGGGGACACCACGGGCATCGTCCGCTTCCAGAGCTGGGAGCGCCATCGCGGTTCCTTCGCCCTCGCCGCCCAGTACGGCTACCGCACCGACACCGGCCTCAACGTCTCCGAGACCACGGCCACGCCCGACGGCCGTCTCCTCGTCCTGGAACGCGGCTTCACACCGGGTGTCGGCAACACGGTCCGGCTCTACCTGGCCGACCCGCGCCGCGCCACGGACACCGGCGGCATCGACGCCCTGACTGGGCAGGACGGCGTACGCCTCGTCCGCAAGACCCTCCTCGCCGACATCGGGGACTGCCCGTCCCTCGGCGCCACCGCCAAGCAGCCCCAGCCCAACCCGCTGCTCGACAACATCGAGGGCATGGCGGTCACCGGCCGCACCCACGGTGCCCTGCGCGTCCTCCTGGCCAGCGACGACAACCAGAACGCCGTCCAGACGACCCGCTTCTACTCCCTGCGCGTACGCCTCTGAGCAGTGTCCGCGTACGCCCGCGGGCCGTGCGCGACATTGCGGAGGGATGAAATCCGCTTCGATCCGTGTTGGTGCCTTCCGGACGATCAGGACCGACGGCAGGAAGGCACCAGGCGTGACAACGCAGCGGGGATGGGCACGGCGGCTGGCCGGGTACGCATGGCGGTACCCGAAGGACGTCCTGCTCGCGCTGGGCGCCTCGCTCGGCGGCATGGCCGTCATGGCGCTCGTCCCCCTGATCACCAAGGTGATCATCGACGACGTCGTCGGGGACCACACCCGCGACATGGCCCCCTGGGCGGGCGCCCTCATCGGCGCCGCGGTCGTCGTCTACGTCCTCACCTACATCCGCCGCTACTACGGCGGACGCCTCGCGCTCGACGTCCAGCACGACCTGCGCACGGACATGTACGGGACGATCACCCGCCTCGACGGCAGGCGCCAGGACGAGCTGTCGACCGGCCAGGTCGTGGGCCGCGCGACCAGCGACCTCCAGCTCATCCAGGGCCTGCTCTTCATGCTCCCGATGACCATCGGGAACATCCTCCTCTTCGTGATCTCCCTGGTGATCATGGCCTGGCTGTCGCTGCCGCTCACGCTCGTCGCGCTGGTCATGGCCCCCGCCCTCTGGTTCATCGCCAAACGCAGCCGTACGAAGCTCCACCCGGCCACCTGGTACGCCCAGGCCCAGGCGGCGGCCGTGGCGGGCGTGGTCGACGGCGCGGTCACCGGCGTCCGCGTGGTGAAGGGCTTCGGCCAGGAGGACCAGGAGACCGGCAAGCTCCGCGAGATCGGCCGCAAGCTCTTCGCGGGCCGCCTCCGCACGATCCGGCTGAACTCCAAGTACACCCCCGCCCTCCAGGCGGTCCCGGCGCTCGCCCAGGTCGCCATGCTGGCGCTCGGCGGCTGGCTGGCGGTGAAGGGCGAGGTCACCCTGGGCACCTTCGTGGCGTTCTCCTCCTACCTCGCCCAGCTCGTGGGCCCCGTGCGCATGCTCGCCATGGTCCTCACGGTCGGCCAGCAGGCCCGGGCCGGCGCCGAGCGCGTCCTGGAGCTGATCGACACCGAGCCGTCGATCGAGGACGGCACGAAACCGCTGCCCGCCGAGGCCCCCGCGACCGTCGAGTTCGACGACGTGTCCTTCGCCTACGACGACGACCGCCCGGTCCTGGACGGCCTCAGCTTCGAGATCCGCTCCGGCGAGACCCTCGCGGTCGTCGGCTCGTCCGGCTCCGGCAAGTCCACGGTCTCCCTCCTCCTGCCCCGCTTCTACGACGTGAGCCGGGGCGCCGTCCTCATCGGCGGCCTCGACGTGCGCGAGCTGACCCTCGACTCGCTGCGCGCTGCCATCGGCCTCGTCCCCGAGGACTCCTTCCTCTTCTCCGACACCGTCCGCGCCAACATCGCCTACGGCCGCCCCGAGGCCACCCAGGAGGAGATCGAGACGGCGGCCCGGGCCGCCCAGGCGGACCGTTTCATCGCCGCCCTGCCCGACGGCTACGACACCACGGTCGGCGAGCACGGCCTCACCCTCTCCGGCGGCCAGCGCCAGCGCGTGGCCCTGGCGCGGGCGATCCTCACCGACCCGCGCCTGCTGGTCCTCGACGACGCCACCTCGGCGGTCGACGCCCAGGTCGAGCACGAGATCCACGAGGCCCTGCGCGGTGTCATGGCGGGCCGCACGACCCTCCTCATCGCCCACCGCCGCTCCACCCTCAACCTCGCCGACCGCATCGCCGTCCTCGACGACGGCCGCCTCGCCGACATCGGAACCCACGAGGAACTGACCGAACGCTCACCGCTGTACCGCCGGCTGCTCACCGACCCGGACGAGCTGGGCGGCGTCTCACCCGGTCACGCCAGGCCGTCCTGCCCGGTGGAGGACACGTCCGTACGGGACGAGCTGGACGCCGAGTTCGACGCCGAACGCGGTGTCACCCCACGGCTGTGGACCGGCGACCGCGAGCCCAAGGACACCGCGCTGGCCGGCACGCCCGCGACCCCCGAACTCCTCGCCCAGGTCGACGCCCTCCCCCCGGCCACCGACATCCCCGCCATCGACGAGGCACGCGCGGTCACCCCGGAGGACTCGTACGGGCTGCGACGCCTGCTGCGGGGCTTCGGGCTCCCGCTCCTCGCGAGCCTCGGCCTCGTCGCCGTCGACGCGGGCATGGGTTTGCTGCTGCCGGTCCTGATCCGGCACGGCATCGACGAGGGCGTCTCCGAGCTCGCGCTCGGGGGAGTGTGGGCGGCCTCGGTGATCGCCCTGGTCAGCGTGCTCGTCCAGTGGTCGGCGCAGATCGGCGAGACCCGGATGACCGGACGCACCGGGGAGCGGGTCCTCTACTCGCTCCGGCTGAAGATCTTCTCGCAGCTCCAGCGGCTCGGACTCGACTACTACGAGCGGGAGCTGACCGGCCGGATCATGACCCGGATGACGACGGACGTGGACGCGCTGTCCACGTTCCTGCAGACCGGCCTGGTCACCGCCTTCGTCTCCGTCGTCACCTTCTTCGGCATCATGGGCGCCCTGCTCGTGATCGACGTACAGCTGGCACTGGTCGTCTTCCTGACGCTGCCGCCGCTGATCATCGGCACGTTCTTCTTCCGCAGGGCCAGCGTCAAGGCGTACGAACTCGCCCGCGAGCGCGTGTCCGTCGTCAACGCGGACCTCCAGGAGTCGGTGTCCGGCCTGCGGATCCTCCAGGCGTTCCGCCGCGAGGGATCGGGCGGCAGGCGCTTCGCCGAGGGCAGCGACAGCTACCGCCAGGCCCGCATCCGCGGACAGTGGCTGATCTCGGTCTACTTCCCGTTCGTCCAGCTGCTGTCCTCCGTGGCGGCCGCCGCCGTGCTGATCGTGGGCGCCGCACGGGTCGACGCGGGCACCCTCACCACCGGCGCGCTGGTCGCCTACCTCCTCTACATCGACCTGTTCTTCGCGCCCGTGCAGCAGCTCTCGCAGGTCTTCGACGGCTACCAGCAGGCCACCGTCTCGCTCGGCCGGATTCAGGAGCTGCTCCAGGAGCCGACCTCGACGAAGGCCGCCGACGAGCCGCTCGAGGTGCTGTCCCTGCGGGGCGAGATCGCCTTCGAGGACGTGGACTTCGCTTACGGCCGCCCCGGCGACACGGACGCCGAGGAGGCCCTCAGCGGGGTCGGCCTGACCATTCCGGCCGGGCAGACCGTCGCGTTCGTCGGCGAGACGGGCGCGGGCAAGTCGACCCTGGTCAAGCTGGTGGCCCGCTTCTACGACCCCACCGGCGGCCGGGTCACGGTCGACGGCACGGACCTGCGCTCGCTCGACCTGACCTCGTACCGGCACCGTCTCGGCGTCGTCCCGCAGGAGGCGTACCTCTTCCAGGGCACCGTCAGGGACGCCATCGCGTACGGCCGGCCGGACGCCACGGACGCCGAGGTCGAGGCGGCGGCCCGCGCGGTCGGCGCGCACGACATGATCGCCACGCTGGACGGCGGCTACCTCCACGAGGTCGCCGAGCGCGGCCGCAACCTCTCCGCCGGGCAGCGCCAGCTGATCGCGCTCGCCCGCGCCGAACTGGTCGACCCGGACATCCTGCTCCTCGACGAGGCGACGGCAGCGCTCGACCTCGCCACCGAGGCCCAGGTCAACCAGGCCACCGACCGCATCGCGGGCCGCCGTACGACGCTGGTCGTCGCGCACCGGCTGACCACGGCCGCCCGGGCGGACCGGGTCGTGGTGATGGCCGACGGCCGCGTCGCCGAGGACGGCACGCACGACGAACTGCTCGCCCGCGAGGGCCGGTACGCACAGCTGTGGCGGACGTTCGTGGGGGAGCCGGATCCCGCCAGGACGGTCACCACCACGAAGTGACCCCCGCGGCCCGCCCGCCCTCCCGGTCCGGCCGCGTTGCCCGGCCCGCTTCACGGCCGGGTCCCGGGGCGAGGCAACCGTTCGCCGTACGCCACGCGTCCGTACATCAGTACGCCAATTGCCGCGGGCCGTGGAGGGACACCAGTGGACATGGGCGCGATACGCCGACGCCTGGCGCTCGGAACGGCCGTGCTGACCACCTCCGGGCTGCTGGTGCTCGCCGGCCCGGGCACGGGTGACGCGTCGGCTGCCCCCCTGTGCTCCGGCCGGAAGGTACGCACCCTGCCCTTCTCCACCGGATTCGTGGACGTCCACAAGAAGCGCGGATACGTGTGCGCGGTGACCTATCCGAAGAAGGTGGGCGCCCGCCGGTACATGATGGTGAGCGTCCAGGCCAGGGGGAGCGAGCGGGTGCCCAACGCGGGCCGCTTCAAGAAGTACGCGGGCCCGGTGCGGGTGCACGCGGGCCACCGCTGCGTGCGGATCAAGGGGGCCGTCGGCGCGGGCTCCGTCAGCACGGGCTGGATTCTCTGCTGAGCCGGTCGATCTTCGAGCGAAGCCGTGCGATCTTCGTCCCGACCTGTCCGTAATGCCCTCAGCATCCCCTGGTGCGACGGCTGTTGCTCCGCTAGGTTCCGGCGGACATCTGCGTATTCAGGGGAGAACGCATGCGCAAGACGCTCAGATGGCTGCTGTCTCTCGTGGTGCTCATAGGCACCGTGAGCACGGCCGGGGCGGCCACCGCCGCCCAGCCGGACACCACCGGCACCGATCTCGTCTCGAACAAGGCCGCGGACATCAAGGACCGGCTCCTCGCGATACCGGGCATGAGCCTGGTCGAGGAGAAGCCGTACACCGGCTACCGCTTCTTCGTCCTCAACTACACCCAGCCCGTCGACCACCGGAAGCCGTCCAAGGGCACCTTCCAGCAGCGCATCACCGTGCTGCACAAGGACACGGCCCGCCCGACGGTCTTCTACACCGGCGGCTACAACGTCTCCACGAACCCGAGTCGCCGCGAGCCGACCCAGATCGTGGACGGCAACCAGATCTCGATGGAGTACCGCTACTTCACGCCGTCCCGGCCCGCGCCGGCCGACTGGTCGAAGCTCGACATCTGGCAGGCGGCCAGCGACCAGCACCGCATCTTCAAGGCGATCAAGCCCGTCTACGACAAGAAGTGGGTCTCCACCGGCGGTTCGAAGGGCGGCATGACCGCCACGTACTTCGAGCGCTTCTACCCGCGTGACATGGACGGCGTCATCGCGTACGTCGCCCCCAACGACGTGGTGAACAAGGAGGACTCCGCCTACGACCGCTTCTTCGCGAAGGTCGGCACCAAGGAGTGCCGCGCCCGGCTGAACGCGGTGCAGCGCGAGGCGCTCGTGCGCCGCGCGCCGCTGGAGAAGAAGTACCAGGAACTGGCCGCCGCCGAGGGCTACACCTTCAAGACCATCGGCAGCCTGGACAAGGCGTACGAGGCGGTCGTCCTCGACTACGTGTGGGGCTTCTGGCAGTACAGCCTGCTCGCCGACTGCGACACGATCCCCGCGGACGCGAAGAACGCGACGGACGACGAGATCTGGACCTCGATCGACACGATCTCCGGCTTCTCGTTCTACACGGACCAGGGCCTGGAGCCGTACACGCCGTACTACTACCAGGCGGGCACGCAGCTCGGTGCCCCGTCGATCGTTTTCCCGCACATCGAGAAGAAGTACATCCGCTACGGCTACCAGCCGCCGCGGAACTTCGTGCCGCGCGACATCTCCATGAAGTTCCAGCCCGGCGCGATGCGTGACGTCGACACCTGGGTCAAGCACAACGCGAAGCACATGCTCTTCGTGTACGGCCAGAACGACCCGTGGGGCGCCGAGCCGTTCCGCCTCGGCAAGGGCGCCCGCGACTCGTACGTCTTCACGGCCCCGGGCCTGAACCACGGCGCCAACGTCGCGGGTCTCGTCCCCGACCAGAAGGCCCTCGCCACGGCCCGCATCCTCGAATGGGCGGGCGTCGCCTCGGCCGCGGTCCAGGCGGACCCGGAGAAGGCGAAGCCGCTGGCCAAGTACGACTCCAAGCTGGACAAGCGCAAGGTGGAGCGCCAGCTCCGGCCGTAACCGCACAGCAGCACCCGCGGCGGTGACCGACCGCCGTGCCGCGCCCGCCCGTTGGAGCCAGTCGGCTACAGCGGGCGGGCGCAGCCCACCGGCTCGGCCCCGCCCAGCTGGACGTACAGCGCCGTCGACGCGGGGCACTCGCCCCGCTTCTCCACGGCCGCCGTCACCTCGTACTCCGGGCTCTTCTCGCCGCTGCCGTCGCACGCCGTCTCGCGGACCTCGCCCGCACCCGCGCTGTGGACACAGTCGCCGACGATGGTGCGCGGCCCCCCGCCGCCGCCCGGATCGCCGGGGTGCGGGGCCTCCAGGCTGCGCATACAGGCGTAGCCCTGCGGGACCGCGCCGTCGCCGTCCTCGTCGGCGGACGGCCGCTGCTCACTGATGTGCAGCACGAAGTCCGTGGTCGCGGGACAGGGCGGCCCCTCGCCCGCCTTGCCGTCGTGCCGCGCGACGACCCGCGCCGCCGCCTTCTCACTGGTGCACGGCACCTCGGTGAACGACTCGCGCCCGAACGAACTGCACTCGTCGATCCCGAGGAACAGCACCCCGTACCCCGAGGCCGGGGTGGGAGCCGCGACCGAGACCGCGGCGGTCTCCCGCGGCCCGCCGTCCTCGGACCCGGACGACCGCAGACATCCCGTGAGGGCCGCCGCCACCAGCGCCAGCAGCGCGCACGCCACCGACGCGAACCCCGCGCGGCGTGCGCCCGCGCCCCGTGCATCGCGCATGACACGTCCCCCGATCCCCCGCCCAGCGTGGCCCGTCGCAGCGGGCCCCGCCAGGCGTACGGGGTGCTTTGCGTCACTTGGGGGTGGAGCGGCGGGTGTGCGGCGTAGGCCCTAGTACGTCAGGCCGTGCCCCACGGGGTACAGCACCCGCGCCGGATCGTCCGCGCGCTGCACCGGCACCGGCAGCTTCCCCACCGGATCGGCCCTCCCCGCGATCACCCGCACCGCGGCGCGCAGCTCGACGTCCGTCCAGGAGTATGCCGCCAAGTAGGCCTTGACGTCAGGGAGTTGGGCCACGTCGTACGGATTGCGGATGGCGAGCGCGAGCACCGGGCGGCCCGTCGCGAGCAGTTGTGCCACGAGCGTCCGCTGACTGGAGGCGGCGGTGACGTTGTACGTCCCCACGAGCACGGCGTCCGCGTCCTGAGCCGCAGCGACGGCCTTCGCGACGGTCGCGGCGGAGGGCGCCGTGCCCGTCGACAGCGCCGTCGCCGTGAACCCCAGCTCGGTGAGCGCGGCCGCCAGCACGGCCGTGGGCGGGCCGGTCGTCCCGGACGGCGACGCCGGATCCGCGCCGACGACAAGCACCTTCGGGTGCGTACGGCGTGAAAGCGGCAGCAGACCGCCGGAGTTGACGAGCAGGGTCGTCGTCCGCTCGGCGATCCGGTCGGCGGCCTTGAGGTGCGGAGGGACCCCGACCGTACGGTCCACCCCCCGCCGGGTGACGTACGGGTCCTTGAGCAGCCCGAGCTTCGCCTTCAGCCGCAGAACGCGCAGGATCGACTCGTCGAGGCGGGCCTCCGTCAGCTCGCCTTCGCGGACGGCCCGCAGGACCGCGTTCCAGGCGACGTCGAGCTTCGGCGGGTTGAGGAGCTGATCGACTCCGGCCTTCAGGGCGAGCACGGGCACCCTGTCGTCGCCGTACTTCGTGCGGACGCCCTCCATGCCGAGCGAGTCCGTCACCACGACCCCGTCGTAGCCGAGCCGCTCCCGCAGGATGCCGGTGAGGATGGGGCGGGAAAGCGTGGCGGGGTCGCCGGACGGGTCGAGTGCCGGAACCATGATGTGCGCGGTCATGATCGAGTCGATGCCGGCGGCGACGGCCGCCTCGAACGGCGGCGCGTCGAGCTCGGCCCACTGCGCCTCGGTGTGCTCGATGACCGGGAAGCCGTAGTGGCTGTCGGTCTCCGTGTCGCCGTGCCCCGGGAAGTGCTTGGCGGTGGCCGCGACACCGGCACCCTGGTAGCCCTTGACCTGCGCGGCGACCAGCCGGGCCACGGCCCGCGGGTCGGCGCCGAAGGAGCGGACGCCGATGACCGGGTTGGCCGGGTTCACGTTCACGTCGGCGACCGGCGCGTAGTCCTGCCGGATGCCCATCGCCCGCAGCTCGGCGCCGCCGATCCGCCCCGCCGTGCGGGCGTCGGCGCGGGAGGCGCCCGCACCGAGGGCCATCGCGCCCGGGAAGAGCGTCGCGGGCCTGCCCACACGGGCCACGATGCCGTGCTCCTGGTCGGTGGAGACGAGCACGGGGAGCCCGCGGGGCTGTTCCAGCGAGGCCCGCTGGATCCCGTTGCTGAGCTCCGCGATCTGGTGCGGGTCACGGGTGTTGTGCGCCCACCCGAAGTAGATGATCCCGCCGACCCGGTACTTGGCGATCAGCTCCGCCGCCGTCCGTACGCCGATCTCCGCGAGGTTGGCGTCGATGTCGGCCTGGTCGGGTTCGGTCGCCGAGTGTCCGTACACCCGCATCACGAAGAGCTGCCCGACCTTCTCCTCGAGCGTCATGCGGGAGACGAGGGCCCTGAGTCTGCTGTCCCCGTGCTTCGCGGTGTCGTCGTCCTCTGCCTGCGCCGGGGTGCCGCCGACGGCGACGGCCGCCGCCGCGCCCGCGGTCGCCGTGAGCAGCGTGCGTCTGGAGGTGTGCACGTGCGCTCCTTCCGGAGAGGGCCCGGAGGACCCGTGGAGGGGCGAGTATGAAGGAAACTTCCAAGGAGTCACGGATATCCGGGAAATTTCTGCCAGTCAATAGCACGGACAGACGACACCGTCGGCGCGGCACGGGATGAACCGGATGAGGGGCCGTCACCGGCGCTGTTGGAGGGGGGCGCGCCGGTGACGGCGTGCTGCCGGCCGCAGGCGGCGGAGAGGGTGGGTCAGCGTTCGCAGCCAGCAGCGAGGCCGACACCGCTCTGCGGAGACTCATCCGGCAGCATGCGGATTGGACGGGGGTTGGCGCGGACGGGTTCCCCGGATTGCCCGGATTCCCGGAAGTCGGTACGAGGGGACACGGGTGTTCATGACGGGGCCCGAGGGGTGTCGTTTCGGGCCGATTCCGGCCAGGCCGTATCCGCGGATCCGCGGCGGTCCGGCGGGAGTGGCCCCTACGCCGACTCGTTCAGCAGCCGGGCAAGGTGCTCCCGGCCCGCCTCCAGCAGGTCCTCGAGCGGCGCGGCCGACTCGTACCAGCGCTTCTCGTACTCCCAGCACAGCCAGCCGTCCCAGCCCTCGCGGGAGAGCAGCTCGACGCACTCGGTGAGGGGCAGGACGCCCGCGCCGAGCGGCAGCGGAGTGGTGTCGTCGGCGGAGGCGATGTCCTTGACCTGGACGTAGCCGAGGAACGGGGACAGCGCGGCGTGACTGGCCGAGGGCTGCTCCCCGCCGAGCCAGGTGTGCATGACGTCCCAGAGGGAGCCCACCTGGCGGTGGCCGACGAGCCCGAGGACGCGGATCGCGTCGGCGCCCGTGCGGTGCGAGTCGTGGGTCTCCAGCAGGATCCGCACCCCCAGGTCCGCGGCGTACTCGGCCGCCGTGCCCAGGCGGCGCGCGGCCGTCGCGTCCGCCTCCTCGGGGCTCTGGTCGGGGTCGGCGCCGGGGAACACCCGGACGAAGGGGGCGCCCAGGTCCCGGGCCAGCTCGAGGAGTTCACGGATCTCGGCGATCACGGGTCCGTCGTCGCCCGGCGCCGCCACGCGGGTGTACCCGGCCAGGCCCAGGACCTCGACGCCCGCCGCCTTGAACTCGGCGGCCACGTCGGTCCGTGCGGTCAGGTCGAGGCCGGGGTGCACGGGCTCTTCGGGATGCGCGCGCAACTCGACACCGTGATAGCCGTGCGTGGCGGCGAGCCGCACCACGTCGCTGATCGGGAGTCCGGGTACACCGAGGGTGGAGAAGGCCAGTTTCACGAAATCGCACCTTCGCTTTCGAGTTCCGGGCGCGGGTATTTCCGGCCGGGGGTCCCGGGGGTTCCCCCGGGACAGCACAGCATGAAACGGACCCTACCCGCCGCTCGTCGTCTGTCACTCCTGTGTGCCGTGGGGGTTCGGCTGCGGGTCTGTTTGGGCTGGTCGCGCTGTTCCTCGCGCCCCTGGGGTGTGTCTGTTGTTGTGGGTGGGGCGGGGCCGTGCCGGGGCATCCGATCGCAGCTGTGTCGTCCGGGGTTGTTCGGTTGCTCTGGAGAGGTCGTGCTGCGATCGGACGCCCCGGCCCGTCCCCTCGCGCCGGAGGGCGACCGACGGGAGAGGGGGGTGGCTGACGGAGGGGTGCCGCTGGGGACGCCCCTGGAGGGGGGCGGCCCTTTCAGGGGCGCGGGGAACTGCGCGACCAGCCCTCACGGCGGTGCACATATGAACTGGCCCCAGGCCGATCCCACCTTCAAGCAAGGGGCGCGGGGAACTGCGCGACCGGCCCCACGGCCGGTAGCCGACAAACGACCGCAAGCCCATCCCCTGGGGGCGCGGGCGGCTGAGCGACCGCGGCCCACAGGGGGCGGCGCTCAAGAAACCTTGGGCGCCCCGGTGGAGCCCCGAACCATCAGCTCCCCCCGAATCGTGGCGATCCCCCCGGGCGGAACCTCCTCCCGCCCCATGGCGATCCGCCCGGCCCGGGCCCCCGCGTCCGCCAACGGCAACCGCACGGTCGTCAGAGCGGGCACAGCGTCGATGCTGAAGGGCAGGTCGTCGAAGCCGACGACGGAGACGTCGTCCGGAATCCGCAGACCGGAGTCCCGCAGCGCGGCGCACGCGCCGAGAGCGACCGTGTCGTTGGCGGCCACGACAGCCGTCAGACCCGGTTCGCGGCGCAGGAGTTCGATCGTGGCCTCGTACCCCGCCCGGCGGTCGTAGCGGCCGTGGACCGTCAGGGCCGGGTCGTCCGGGATGCCGTGCGCGGCGAGCGCGTCCCGGTGGCCCTCCAGGCGGTGGCGGGTCGTGGTGCGCTCCTCCGGTCCCGCGATGTATCCCATGCGCCGATGGCCGAGGCCGATCAGGTGCTCGGTGAGCTGCTGTCCGCCGCCCCGGTTGTCGAAGGTGAGGGCCACCGCGTCGGTGTCCGCCGGTGCGGGCGGCCGTCCGCACAGGACCACGCGCGTCCCCGCCTCCACGAGCTTGCGCAGCTTCGTCGCCACGGCCGTCGCGTGCGCGGTGTTCTCCACGGCCCCGCCCGTCAGCACCACCGCCGCGGCGCGCTGGCGCTGGAGGAGCGTGAGGTAGGTGAGTTCGCGCTCCGCGGAGCCGCCGGTGTTGCACACGACGGCGAGGCGCTCCCCGCCCGCACGGCCGCCCGGCCCTCCGATCTCGGACTGGATCGCCCCGGCCATGATCCCGAAGAACGGGTCGGCGATGTCGTTGACCAGGATGCCGACCAGGTCGGAGGTGGCGGCCGCGAGCGCGCTCGCGGGGCCGTTCAGTACGTAGTCCAGTTCGTCCACGGCCCGCAGCACCCGCTCGCGGGTGGAAGCCGCCACGGGGTAGTTCCCGTTCAGCACGCGCGACACCGTCGCGGGCGAGACCTGTGCGCGGGCCGCCACGTCCGCCAGGGTCACCGTCATCTCGTCGTCCTCCGGTCGCGCATCTCGTCGTCGTCCTCAGAGCCGTACTACTCCGGAGCCGGCCCGTGTCGCTGCCCGGCGTCGAAACCAGGTCGAAGCCGGGCGAAGCCGAGCCCGGACCACTGCTCACACCGGTGTCGCGTCCCCACCCGACTGGTGCAGACCTTACGGTCAGAGGGTGGCGCGGCCCACACGGCCCCGGGCTCGTGCAGACCCTACGGCCGCAAGCCCGCGCTGTTCGCCCCCTCGAACAACTCGTAACCCCCGCGGTCTTGTCCGATCCGCTGCACAGAGGCTAGCTTCTCCTCGTATAGAAAGCGCTTGCTGTCACGCTCACCAGTTCATCGGGGTTCACCGGGCTCGCCGGAGTCCACCCGCGGGGCGTCTGCGGCGCAGGATGCGTACGAAGGGAATGACGTGACACGCAAGACGGTGCGTATCGCCATGAACGGTGTGACGGGGCGCATGGGGTACCGCCAGCACCTCGTCCGCTCGATCCTCGCCCTGCGCGAGCAGGGTGGCCTCGACCTCGGCGACGGCACCGTGCTGTGGCCCGAACCGGTCCTCGTCGGCCGCCGCGAGCACGCCCTGAAGGCGCTCGCTGACCAGCACGGCATCGAGCACTGGTCCACGGACCTCGACGCCGTGCTCGCCGACCCGACGATCGACATCTACTTCGACGCCCAGGTCACCTCGGCGCGCGAGGAGGCGATCGGCAAGGCGATCGCGGCGGGCAAGCACATCTACACCGAGAAGCCGACCGCGACCGGCCTCGACGGGGCGCTGGAGCTGGCCCGGCTGGCGCAGGCTGCCGGTATCAAGCACGGCGTCGTCCAGGACAAGCTCTTCCTGCCCGGACTGCTCAAGCTGAAGCGGCTCATCGACGGCGGCTTCTTCGGCCGGATCCTCTCGATCCGGGGCGAGTTCGGCTACTGGGTCTTCGAGGGCGACTGGCAGTCCGCCCAGCGCCCGTCGTGGAACTACCGGTCCGAGGACGGCGGTGGCATCGTTGTCGACATGTTCCCGCACTGGGAGTACGTCCTGCACGAGCTGTTCGGCCGCGTGAAGTCCGTGCAGGCCCTGACCGCCACCCACATCCCGCAGCGCTGGGACGAGAACGACAAGCCCTACGACGCCACCGCCGACGACGCCGCCTACGGCGTCTTCGAGCTGGAGGGCGGCGCGATCGCCCAGATCAACTCGTCCTGGGCCGTCCGCGTCAACCGCGACGAGCTCGTCGAGTTCCAGGTCGACGGGACCGAGGGCTCGGCCGTCGCCGGACTGCGCAACTGCCGTGTCCAGCACCGCAGTTCCACGCCAAAGCCGGTCTGGAACCCCGACATCCCGGCCACCTACTCCTTCCGTGACCAGTGGCAGGAGATCCCCGACAACGCCGAGTTCGACAACGGCTTCAAGGCCCAGTGGGAGCTCTTCCTCAAGCACGTCTACGCCGACGCGCCCTACCACTGGGACCTCCTGGCCGGTGCCCGCGGCGTCCAGCTCGCCGAGCTGGGTCTGAAGTCCTCGGCCGAGGGCCGCCGCTTCGACGTTCCGGAGATCTCGCTGTGACCATTCAACTTCCCGGTGAGGGTGGGGTGTTGCGGGTCTATTCGCCGCGCGTCGAGCCGCTCGCGGTCACCGCCGGTGCGCCCTTCTCCTCCCGTACGGTCTACTCGGCCGCCCATGTCGTCGCCGACCCGTACGCCGACGTCTCGCCGGACTCCCCGGCCGCCGTCGACTGGGACGCCACCCTCGCCTTCCGCCGCCATCTGTGGTCCCACGGACTCGGCGTCGCGGAGGCCATGGACACGGCCCAGCGGGGGATGGGGCTCGACTGGGCGGGGGCGGCCGAGCTGATCCGCCGTTCGTCGGCCGAGGCCAAGGCGGTCGGCGGTCTGATCGCCTGTGGCGTCGGCACCGACCAGCTGCCGGTCACGGAGGTCGGTTACCCGTACAGCCTGGACGAGGTGCGGGCCGCGTACGAGGAGCAGCTCGCCCTCGTCGAGGAGTCCGGCTCGCGGGCCATCCTCATGGCCTCCCGGGCGCTGGCCGCCATCGCCAAGGGCCCCGAGGACTACCTGGAGGTCTACGGCCACCTGCTGCGCCAGGCCGCCGAGCCCGTGGTCCTGCACTGGCTGGGCCCGATGTTCGACCCGGCGCTCGAAGGCTACTGGGGCAGCACCGACCTGGACGCCGCCACCAGCACCTTCCTGGAGGTCATCGCCGCCCACCCCGACAAGGTCGACGGCATCAAGGTCTCCCTGCTGGACGCCCAGCGCGAGATCGACCTGCGCCGCAAGCTCCCCGAGGGAGTGCGCTGCTACACCGGCGACGACTTCAACTACCCCGAGCTGATCGCCGGCGACGACCAGGGCTTCAGTCACGCCCTGCTCGGCATCTTCGACCCGCTGGGGCCCCTCGCCGCCGAGGCCGTACGCGTACTGGACACCGGTGACACCGCCGGATTCCGTGAACTGCTCGACCCCACCGTCGAGTTGTCCCGCCACCTCTTCCAGCGGCCGACCCGCTTCTACAAGACGGGCGTGGTCTTCCTCGCCTGGCTCGCGGGCCACCAGGAGCACTTCACGATGGTCGGCGGCCTCCAGTCGTCCCGCTCGCTCCCGCACTTCGCCCGCGCGTACGAACTCGCCGACGGGCTGGGTCTGTTCCCCGACCCGGCGCTCGCCGAGGCCCGTATGAAGAACCTGCTCTCCCTGTACGGAGTGAACCAGTGAGCACGATCCCCCTCGGCGACCTCTCCCGTTTCAGCATCAACCAGATGACGGTCAAGCAGCTGTCGATGCCCGAACTGGTGCACAGCTGCCTGGAGTTGGGCGTCCCCGGGGTCGGCCTGTGGCGGGCGCCGGTCGAGACGTACGGCCTGGAGCGGACGGCCAAGCTGGTCCGCGACGCCGGGCTCGCCGTCACCACCCTGTGCCGGGGCGGCTTCTTCACGGCCATCGACCCCGCCGAGCGCGCCGAGGCCCTCGCCGACAACCGCCGTGCCATCGACGAGGCGGCCACCCTAGGCACGGACACGCTCGTGCTCGTGTCGGGCGGCCTTCCGGCGGGCTCGAAGGACCTCCACGGGGCGAGGGAGCGCATCGCCGACGCCCTGGGGGAGTTGGGCCCGTACGCGGCCGCCAACGGTGTCCGGCTGGCCATCGAGCCGCTCCACCCGATGTACGCCTCCGACCGCTGTGTGGTCTCCACCCTGACCCAGGCACTCGACCTCGCGGAACGCTTCCCCGCGAACCAGGTCGGCGTCGCGGTCGACACGTACCACATCTGGTGGGACGACCAGGCGCCCGCGCAGATCGCCCGCGCGGGTGCCCAGGGCCGCATCCACACCTTCCAACTCGCCGACTGGACCACGCCGTTGCCCGAAGGCGTCCTGAACGGCCGCGGGCAGATCGGCGACGGCTCGATCGACATGCGCGAGTGGAAGGCGTACGTCGAGGCGGCCGGCTACACCGGGCCCGTCGAAGTCGAGCTGTTCAACGACGGGTTGTGGGCGCGGGACGGGCGAGAGGTGCTCGCGGAGACGGCGGCGCGGTTCGTGGAGCACGCCGCCTGAGATACGAACGCCGCTCGCAGAGCGGCCCGGAGAAGGGAACGCCGACGGGAATTCGCCCGTCGGCGTTCCGCTGTGCCCGATGAACAATGTCACCCGCCCCATATGTGACCGAACATGGTGAATCCGGCCGTCGGTCGGCATGTGCCGCTCTGCCCTCCTCCTAGGCTCTGTCGTCGCATTGCCCGATATTGACCGAAGGCCGAACACACACATGCACATAGCCATACGCCGCGCGGCGGGCCTGACAGGGCTGGTCATCACGGCCACCCTGCTGCCGGCCGCCCCGGGGTCCGCGGCCCCGACGCCCGCAGAGGCGTCGACTCCCGCCGCCCGCCAGGCCGTCGACATGCCGTCGGCGCTCGCCGAGGCCCGAAGAACCGGCGCCCGCGTGGAGGCCCTGTCCGAGCGGACCGGAACCACCACCACGTGGGTGCACGACGACGGCTCACTCACCACCGAACTCACCGCAGGGCCCGTCCGGTTCGAGCGCGACGGCAGATGGGTCGCCGTCGACACCGACCTCGCACGCCGCGCCGACGGCTCCGTGGCCGCCAAGGCCCACCCCGCCGACCTGACCCTCGCGGGCCGGGGCGGCGAGCCGGCCGGCTCCCTCGCCGAGTCCCGCGCCGCCGAGCCCCGCGACCTCGTCACGCTCGGCGAGGGCGACCGCCGCGTCACCCTGCAGTGGAAAGGCGGACTGCCGCAGCCCCGGCTCGACGGCAACCGCGCCGAGTACCAGGAGGCCGTCCCCGGCGCCGACGTGATCGTCGAGGCGACGAGGACCGGCTTCGAGCAGTACGTCGAGATCAACAAGCGCCCCCGCGAGGGCGCCTACCGCTACACCCTCCCGCTGCGCGCCAAGGGCCTGCGCGCGAAGCAACAGGCCGACGGCAGCGTGCGGTTCACCGACCGCAGGACCGGAGAGCGGCGGGCCGTGATGCCCGCGCCCGTGATGTGGGACTCGACCGTCGACGAGCGGTCCGGCGAGCACACCCGCCGGGTCCCGGTCGCCATGAAGGTCGTCCAGAAGGGCTCCTCGCTCGACCTGGTGGTGACCCCGGACGCCCGCTTCCTCGCCGACCCGAAGACGCGCTACCCGGTCACCGTGGACCCCTCCACCTCCGCGCTGGGCAACCTCTTCGACACGTACGTCCAGCAGGGCGAGACCCGCGACTGGTCCACCGACACCGAACTGGACCTCGGCAACCCGGGCACGACGAACGCCGACGGGACGCCGCGCACCGCCCGGTCGTACATCACCTGGGGCACCGCCCCGATCGCGGACGCCCTGGTGAGCAGCGCCGAGCTGAGCCTGTGGAACTTCCACTCGGCGAACACCGACTGCAAACCGGCCGCGTGGGAGGTGTGGTCGGCCGACGAGGCCACCGCCGCCAGCCGCTGGACCAACCGGCCCGCGATGCGGACCAGATACGCCACGTCCACCGAGACCAAGGGCCGCGAGGGCTGCGGCGACGACGGCTGGATCAACGCCGACGTGACCGGCCTCGCGCAGGCCTGGGCCTCCGAGAAGGCACCGCGCGCCACCCTGGGCCTGCGGGCCGCCGACGAGTCCGCCGTCTCCCAGTGGAAGCGCGTCAACTCGGCCGACGCCACCGCCAACCCGCCCAAGCTGACCGTGAGGTACAACTTCCGTCCCCGGTCCGGGAACAACCGGCAGGCGGGCCCGCCGTTCACCGCCGACGCCTCGGGCACCTGGCAGGTCAACACGACCACGCCGACCCTGCGCGACACGTTCTCCGACAAGGACGGCGACCGGATCAACGGCACGTTCGAGATCGTCGAGGCGGTCTCCGGCAAGCGGGTGGGCGACCTCCTCGTCTCGCCGTTCGTCGAGTCCGGGCGGGCCGCCGCGGTGACCCTGCCGGACGGACTGCTGAAGGACGGCACGACCTACCGCTTCCGCACGAGCCCCTACGACGGCACGCACTTCAACACCGCCTGGTCGCAGTGGAGCACGTTCACCGTCTCCACCACCGGCCGCCCCAGTGGCCCCCCGGACATGCCGCAGGCCCTGGAGTCCGGCGCCACCAGGACGCTCACCCCGCTCCTGTCCGGGCTTGTCACGAGCCCCGCACAGGGCCGCGTACGGGCCGAGTTCGTCCTGCGCGACGAGGACGGCGGACCACTGCCCGGCGTGACGGTCCCCGAGGCGTGGGTGGACAGCGGACAGCGCGCCGCGGCCCAGGTCGCCGGCGGCGCGCTGAAGGACGGCACGACGTACCGATGGGCGATGCGCGCCTGCACCGACCTCGGCTGCTCCGCCTGGTCCTACGAGCAGGAGTTCACCGCACGGGCCGCCGCGGACCCGGCGGCGCCGCAGACCCGTTCGCTGGTCCTGACCGGCGCCGCGCTCGACGACGCCACCGTGCCCGTCGGCGGCAAGGCGTGCCCCGAGGGCGGCGCCTGCCCGGCCGTCCGTGACACGAAGCTGACGCTCGGCGGGGCCGACGGCGAGCGGGTCGCCTGGCTCAGGCCGGACCTCACCAAGCTGCCTGCGGGTGCGCGGATCGCCAAGGCGCGGCTCGTCCTCAGCCCCGCGCAGCCCGGGCCACAGCGGCCGGTCGAGGTGTACGAACTCCTCGACCCCTGGACGACCGCGCAGAAGGGCGGCGAACTGCTCACCGCGCTCGACGAGGCGCCCTTCGCCGACGCGGCGCCCCTGGCCGACCAGGATCTCGCCCCGGTCGTCCAGTCCTGGCTGGAGCAGGAGTCCGGCGAGGGGCTGGCCGTGCGCCTGCCCGCCGCCGAGCGCACCACCGGCGCCGCGTACCACTCGGCCCGGGCGGCGGACACCGCGCTGCGCCCGAAGCTGGAGATCGAGTACGTGGCGCCGACCGCGCCCGCCGCGCCCCAGAACGTACGGGTCACGCCCGGCGACGCCGGTCTGCTGGCCACCTGGAACGCGCCGAAGGACAACGGCTCGGCCGGTGACGGACCGCAGTACACGGCCGTCGTGACGAAGGCCGACGGTACCGAGGCGGCCCGGACGACCGGCGCCGAACCGCGCGCCGTCGTGAGCGGCCTGGCCAACGGGACCGCCTACCGCGTCACCGTGACGGCCCGTACGGCACACGGCACGAGCCCGGCCGTCGGCGCCGAGCCGGTGACGACCGCCGCGGTTCCGGCCGGATCCGCCGCGTACCGGGAGATCGTGCGCCAGTACCTCGACGCGCGCGCCGGTCTCGTCACGGGCAGGCACACCACCGTCGCGGCCGCCCTCGCCGCGAGCCCCCACGCCGCGTCCTTCCAGGATCTGCTGCGGGCTCAGGCCCCCGGCCTGATCGAGAGCCGCGCGGCGCTGGCCCGGCACGGGAGCACCTACACGGACGCCACCGCGACACTCTCCGACGTGCTCGTCGGCACGGACGACAGCGGCACCGTGTTCCTGCGGGCGGCGGTCGACGAAAAGGCCGTCCTCAGGCAGGGCCCGGACGACACGACGGGCGAGACCGACGAGGGGAGCCAGGAACAGCGCTTCACCTTCAGCACCAACGGCGGCGCCCCGATCCTCCACCTGGAGGCCGACGCCCCCGCCGCCGAGACGGTCCTCACGGAGTCGGCGTCCACCTGGCAGGGCCTCGACGTGGCCCCGCCCGAGGGACAGGACGCCGACGAGGTCCCCGACGAGCCGATCGCGCTCGACGCGGACGGCTTCCCCGTGGAGGAGCCCACCACGGTCCGGCAGGCGTCCGCCCTGCGCGCCAATGTCTCCGGGTCCGGTACGGCCAAGTGGGCCTCGAAGAACATCAAGACCAAGTGGGAGTACGGCCTGGACTGCACCAACTTCGTGTCCAAGGCCCTCTACTACGGCGGAAAGATGAAGACCCGGATGGGCGGCCGCAAGCACGACCGTGCCTGGTGGCAGCAGTACTACCTGTTCGGTTCGATCAAGAACAAGAGCTACACCTGGTCGGGCGCCGAGAACTTCCGGCGCCACATGACCAAGTACCGCAAGGCGCCGTCGGTGTCGAAGCGGAACGCCCGGGCCGGCGACATCGTCGTGTTCAAGTGGAAGAAGGAGAAGGTGTACAACCACGCGGCGGTCGTCGTCGGGAACAACGGCCGTGACCTCCAGCTCCGCCAGCACGGCGGCGTCAGCAAGACGACACTGAGCGCCGCCATCGCCCGCTACCGCCACAAGGCCAACTACATCGAGCGCGTGGTCATCCTCCGCCCGAAGTCGAGGAGCTGATCATGAGGCGAATGCTGCTGGGGTGCGCGCTGGCCACCGGGGCCCTGCTGACCGTCACGGCCTGTTCGTCCGACGACACCCTGTCGGCCTACCAGAGCGACTACACGGGGCACGAGCCGCTGCACGTCGTCGGCTATCCGTCCACGGGCAGCCTGGGCGTCGTCCAGAAGGCCGTCTGGCTGCTCGCCGACGGTGACACCGACGCGCTCGCGGACCTGGCCGCGGAGGACGGGTCCGCCGAGGAGACCGCCCGCAACTGGGTCAAGACCTTCGGCAAGGGCGCGGAGGGCGAGGTCACCGCGGACTTCTACGACGAGGGCTCGACCCGCCAGACCGTGGTCCTCTACTTCGCGACGTCCCGGCAGACCAAGGAGATCACCGCACGGCTGGGCGAGGACGACGCCTGGCGGATCGTCCTGGACGAGCCGGACCCGAAGGACGCCTCCGCGAAGCCGGACTGGGCCCCCGCCGAACCGGGTGGCACGGGATCCAAAAGCACGGGCGGCTAGCCCGTACACCCGGAGAGCCCCTGGTGCGCCGCGTCCGTCCGCCTGCGAAGCCTCACAGGCGGACGGACGTCCGCGTCACCCCCACCTCTTCGTCGTCGGTGAGGGCACCGGACGCCGTCGCCCCGGCGAGCAGCGCGGTGACGAGCGCCGCCGCACCGGCGAGCGCCCACCGTGTCCGCAACGGCCTGACGCGCGCGGGCGCGGCGACCGCGGGTACGGCAACCGCGGGTACGGCGACCACGGATGGGGCCGCCGCGGGCGGGGCGACCGCCGGGGCGGGCCCGCACGCGATGCCGGTACGGGCGTCCAGCCATGCCTGGGCCATGTCGCCCCGGACCCCGCACGCCGCGACGAACGCGGCGACCAGTTCCCCGCGGGGCAGCCGGTCCCGGCCGAGCATGGTCGCCGCCGTGGAGTACGGAAGGCAGTGGCCCGCGTCCGCCGCGCGGCGTTCCAGCTGGCGATAGCTCAGGCCCGACCAGGCCTTGAGGCGCCGCAACGCCGCCACGAAGGCGGCCGCGTCGGAGTCCGGCGGAGTGGGTGGTGCGGTGGTCATGACGGTGATCCCCCCTGTTGAGCTGGACGTACACGGGTTCGCACAAGCTCGAACACCCTGACAGCTTGAGGAACGGCGACAGCGGCGGTCAACCTCATGGCGGATTCCCGACGTTGGAGGTCAAAGGTCCCATGGCTCTGCCCCACTGCCGCCGTACCGGTGCCGCCGTCACCGCCCTCGCGGCCCTGCTGACGCTGGGCGCGTGCGCCGACGAGCGCAATGCCGGCCGGCCGGACACCAGACCGGCCGCACGGCCCGGCACCGGATCCGCCGGGGCCGCGCCGAAGGCACGCGCCGCCGAGTCGGTCGGCGACTTCCTCCACCGGACGCTCCCCGCCGGACCCGGCGGCACCGTCGTCGCAGCACGCGGCGACGAACTCGTGCACTGCGCGGGCTTCGGAGCCTCGGACCGGGCCGCCGGCACCCCCGCGAGCTGCCGGACCGTGTACGACGTCATGTCGATCACGAAGCAGTTCACCGCGGCCGCGATCCTGAAACTGGAGGTGATGGGGAAGCTGCGGGTCGGCGACCGGATCAGCCGGTTCCTCGGCCCGGTGCCCGAGGACAAGCGCGACATCACCGTCGAGCAGCTGCTCACGCACACGTCCGGCCTGGTCGAGGGGCTCGGTGAGGACTACGACCCCGTCTCGCGCGACGACATGGTGGACAAGGCCCTGGCCTCGAAGCCGGAGTCGGCACCGGGGAGGAAGTTCCTCTATTCCAACGCCGGGTACAGCCTGCTCGCCGCGATCGTCGAGAAGGCGTCCGGGGAGGGCTACGAGCCGTTCCTGGCCCGGCACCTGTTCGCCCCCGCCGGGATGGAACGGACCGGCTATGTACTGCCCCGGTGGCCGCGACACCGGATCGCCGTGGAGTACGACAGCAAGGGCCGGAGCCAGGGCAGGCCTGTCGACCAGCCATGGGCGGCCGACGGACCGTACTGGAACCTGCGCGGCAACGGCGGGATGCTCTCCACCGCCGAGGACATGTTCCGCTGGCACCGCGCGCTCTTGGGCGACGACGTGCTGCCGGAGCAGGCCCGGAAGAAGCTGTTCGAGCCCCGCGTGCGGGTGCCCGACTCCGACGACGGCTGGTACGGCTACGGCTGGGCCGTCCGCGAGAGCGCCGAAGGCCGGACCGTCTGGCACGACGGCGGCAACGACTGGTCGCTGGCGGTCCTCACGAGGTCGCTGCGCGACGACGTCCTCGTCTACTGGGTGAGCAACCACGCCTACCGCGACGGCAAGTGGAACCTGGAGGACCAGGCGGAGAAGCTGACCCTGGGCATCGCCGACCGGGTACGCGCCGAGGGCCGCTGACGCCCCGCCCCGAACCTCAAAAAAATCTCAGAACGCCGTGCAACCCTCCCCCCACCTTGTGGGTCGTACTTGGCATCAGGACTTCTGGAGGGGGATCCGGGGGGATCGCGGGGGTTCTGATCTGGGGGAGGGGACCGAAGGGGCCCGGTCGACGGACCGGGCCCCTTCGAAGATTTCCGGACGCCGCGAGAAGCCGCTCCGAAGAGTTCACCCGAAGAGCCTCACCATCCGAAGAGCCTCAGAAGAAGACCCCGCACCGCAGCAGCACGTTCGCGTACGGCCGGGCCTCGCCGGTCCGCACGATCAGCCGGGCGTCCGCCGACAGAGCCTTCAGGTCGTCGTGGGAGACGTGGGTGAGAGCGGCAGGGAACCGGCCGGCCAGCAGGGCCGCCGCCTCCGGGTTGGCCTCCCGTACCTCCTCCGCCGCCGTGGCGCTCTCCACGACCAGTTCCTCCAGCAGGCCCTCCAGGACCTCCTCGAAGGACGGCACGCCCGCCCGGAAGGCGAGGTCCACGACCCGCGGCCCGACCGGGATGGGCATGCCCACGTCGCACACCAGTACGCCGTCGCCGTGGCCGAGTTCGGCTATCGCACCGGCGAGGTGACGGTTCAGTATTCCGGCCTTCTTCACAGCGCTGCGACCTCTTCGGCGGTGGGGAAGGAGGCCTGGGCGCCCTCCCGGGTGACGGCCACGGCGCCCACGCGGGCCGCGTACGCCGCCGCCTCCGCCAGCGACTCACCGGCGCCCAGACGCCAGGCCAGCGCGGCGGTGAAGGAGTCACCCGCACCGGTCGTGTCCACGGCGGCCACCCGCACGGACGGCACACGGGCCGTTCCCGAGGCGTCGGCGACCAGCGCGCCCTCCTCGCCCAGGGTGACGACCACCGAGCGCGGACCGAGGGCGAGGAGCGCCTCGGCCCACTGCTCGGGCGTCCCGCCCGCGTCCGCACCGAGCACGACCCGCGCCTCGTGCTCGTTGACGATCAACGGGTCGCAGGCCGCGAGGACCTTCTCGGGCAACTCCCGCGGCGGCGAGGGGTTCAGTACGAACCGGGTGCCGGGCGGCAGGCCCTGTACGACCTCCCCGACCGTCTCCAGGGGAATCTCCAACTGGGCCGAGACGACCCGGGAGGCGGCCAGGAGGGGCGCGGCCGTGCGGACGTCCTCGGGGGTCAGGCGGCCGTTCGCGCCGGGCGACACGACGATGCTGTTGTCCCCGGACGGATCCACCGTGATGAGCGCGACCCCGGTGGGCGCGCCGCCGACGAGGACACCGGACGTGTCGACCCCGGCCGCCCGCTGCGAGTCGAGCAGCAGCCGGCCGTGCGCGTCGTCCCCGACCCGGGCCAGCAACGCCGTACGCGCTCCGAGACGGGCGGCGGCGACCGCCTGGTTGGCGCCCTTGCCGCCCGGGTGGAGCGCCAGGTCGGAGCCGAGCACGGTCTCCCCGGCACCCGGCCGGCGCTCGACACCGATGACCAGGTCGGCGTTGGCCGACCCCACGACCAGCAGGTCGTAGTCGAACATGAACTGTCTCCCTGTAAAGGTGAGTTGAGGACGGGTGGACGGCGGCTGCCGTCCACCCGCCCCGCGACGTCGGTCGGGGTCAGCCGGTGAACCCGGCCACGTTCTTCGCCGTGACCACCTTCACCGGGACCTTCACCGTCTGCTCGACCTCCTTGCCGTCGGCGGCCCGCAGCGCGTTCTCCACCGCGATCCTCCCGAGCTCCTTCGGCTGTTGTGCCACGGAGGCGTACATCGTGCCCTCCTTGACGGCCTTCAGCCCGTCGGGCGTGCCGTCGAAACCGATGACCTGCACCGACTTACCGGCCTTGGAGCCCAGCGCCTTGATCGCGCCGAGCGCCATCTCGTCGTTCTCGGCGAAGACGCCCTGGACGTCCGGGTGGGCCTGGAGCAGGTTCGTCATCACGTCCAGCCCCTTCGTGCGGTCGAAGTCGGCGGGCTGCTCGGCGACCACGTCGATCCCCGGGTAGGCCTTCAGGCCCTCCTCGAAGCCCGCGCCCCGCTCACGGCTCGCGGACGTGCCCGCCAGACCCTGCAAGATCACGATCTTGCCCTTGCCGCCCAGCTTCTCCGCCAGCGCCTTGGCACCCAGCCTGCCGCCCTCGACGTTGTCGGAGGCCACGAGCGCGGCGGTCTTCGCCTTGTTGACGCCCCGGTCGACGCCGACCACGGGAATGTCGGCCTTGTTCGCGGACCGCACCGACGGGCCCGCCGCGTCCGAGTCCACCGGGTTGACGACGATCGAGTCGACGCCCTCGCTGGTGAAGTTCTGCAACTGGTTGGCCTGCTGCGAGGCATCGTTCTGCGCGTCCGTGACGGTCAGGTCGGCGCCGAGCCTCTTCGCCTCGGCCTGCGCGCCCTCCTTGATCTGTACGAAGAAGGGGTTGTTCAGGGTGGACAGGGACAGGCCCACCTTCGGCGTCGTGGAGGACGAGCCGTTGTTGAAGAGCGACAGACCGCCCACGATCGCCGCCACGAGGACCACGGCGAGACCGTACTTGAGCGCCTGTGGACCCTTCAGGCCCGCCGCGCCCCCGGCACCCGCCGTGACCGGGGTCGCCCCCGCCTTGCGCCGCACGGTGTCGAGCAGCACCGCGAGCGCGATGACCACACCGATGACGACCTGCTGCCAGAACGCCGACACGGAAAGGAGGTTGAGGCCGTTGCGCAGCACCGCGAGGATCAGCGCGCCGATCAGCGTGCCGGACGCCTTGCCCGTACCGCCGGCGAGGGAGGCGCCGCCGATGACCACCGCGGCGATCGCGTCCAGCTCGTAACCCTGCGCGGCCTGCGGCTGCGCCGAGGACAGGCGGGAGGCGAGCACGATGCCCGCGGCGGCCGCGAAGAGACCCGACAGCGCGTAGATCGCGAGCTTCTGCCGCTTCACCCGGAGCCCGGAGAGGCGGGCCGCCTCCTCGTTGCCGCCGATCGCGTACATGGAGCGCCCGATGTACGTACGGCCCAGGATCAGAGCGGTGATGAGCCCCATGACGATCATCACGAGGACCGGCACGGGCAGCCAGCCGCCGAGCGTGTCACCGAGATGCGAGACGGAGTCGGGGAAGGCGATCGGGCTGCCCTGCGATATCACCAGCGACAGACCGCGGCCCACCGACAGCATGGCGAGCGTGGCGATGAACGGCGGCAGCTTCCCGTACGAGATCAGGACGCCGTTGACCAGGCCGCACACGATGCCGGTGGCGACCGCGAGGATCACCGCGATCCAGACCGGTACGCCTTCCGACGTGGCCGTCCAGGCGAGGACGGTGGCGGACAGCGCGGCGACGGAACCGACCGACAGGTCGATGCCCGCCGAGACGATCACGAAGGTCACACCGAAGGCGAGGATGGCGGTCACGGCCGCCTGGACGCCGATGTTGAGCAGGTTGTCCGTCGTCAGGAAGTCGCCGGACAGGGCCGACATCGCGATGACGAGGATGATCAGCGCGGTGAGCGCGCCGTTGTCGAGCAGGAGACGGCGTACGCCTCCCGAGGCGCCACTCGCGCCCGTCGTGCTCTTGAGCGTGTCAGTGGCCACGGGAGCCCTCCACAGCGGTAACGGAGTCGGTAGAAGTGGGTGTGCTGACGGCGAGTGCCATCACGGAGTCCTGCGTCGCCTCGGCGGCGGAGAGCTCGCCGGCGATCCGGCCCTGGGCCATGACCAGCACGCGGTCGCTCATGCCGAGCACCTCGGGCAGGTCACTGGAGATCATCAGGACGGCGTGGCCGGCGGCCGTCAGTTCGTTGATCAGCTGGTAGATCTCGACCTTGGCGCCCACGTCGATGCCGCGGGTCGGCTCGTCGAGGATCAGCACCTTGGTGTCGGCGAGCAGCCACTTGCCGATGACGACCTTCTGCTGGTTGCCGCCGGACAGGGTGCGCACGTGCTGGCCGAGCCCGGCCATCCGCACGCCGAGCTGCTCGGCGATCCTCGCGGCGGCCGTCCGCTGCCCCTTGAGGTCGACGAGCCCGCCGTGGGTCGCCGCCCGCAGGGTGACGAGTCCGAGGTTCTCCTCGACGGAGGCGTCCAGGAGGAGCCCCTGGCCCTTGCGGTCCTCGGGCACGAGCCCGATGCCGGCGGTCATCGCCGCGCCGACGTCGTGCCGCGGCAGCCGGGTGCCCGCGACGGCCACGGACCCCCGGTCGTACGGGTCGGCCCCGAAGACCGCCCGGACGACCTCGGTACGGCCCGCCCCGACGAGCCCCGCGATGCCGACGACCTCACCGGCCCGCACCTCGAAACTCACGTCGTGGAACACACCGTTCCGGGTGAGCCCGTCCACGGTGAGCAACGCGGTCCCGGTGTCGGCCCGTTCACGCGGGTACTGCAGCTCGATGGAGCGGCCCACCATGAGGCGTACGAGGTCGTCCTCGGGCGTGGACGCGGGCACCTGGCCGATGCTCCTGCCGTCCCGGAGGACCGTGACCCGGTCTCCCAGGGCGGCGATCTCCTCCAGGTGATGCGTGATGAAGACGACGCCGACGCCGTCCTCGCGCAACTGCCGCACGATCCGGAAGAGCTTCTCGACCTCTTCGGAGGTGAGCACCGCGGTCGGCTCGTCCATGATCAGGACGCGCGCGTCCAGGCTGAGCGCCTTCGCGATCTCGACCATCTGGAGTCGGGCGATGCCGAGTTCACGTACCCGCGCGCGGGGGGACACGTTGACCCCGACCCGCTCCAGGAGCACGGCGGCGTCGGCCTCCATCGTCTTGCGGTCGATCATTCCGAAGCGGCGCGGCTGGCGGCCCAGGAAGATGTTCTCGGCGACCGTCAGATCGGGCACCAGGTTGAACTCCTGGTAGATGGTCGCGATCCCGAGGCGCTCCGCGTCCTGCGCGCCGTGGATGCGGACCTTCTTGCCGTCGACCAGGATCTTCCCGGCGTCGGGCCGGTAGGCGCCGGACAGCATCTTGATCAGGGTGCTCTTGCCGGCGCCGTTCTCACCGAGCAGGACGTGCACCTCGCCGCGGCGCAGATCGAAGTCGACACTGTCGAGCGCGATCACGCCGGGGAAGGTCTTGCGTATGCCTTCGATACGCAGCAACTCGTCGGGACTGCTCACGTGTTGCTCCTTTGCGGGGACGGGGGCTCGCCGCAGGAGCGGCGGACGACGAGACGGGCGGGGAGGGTGACGGACTGCGGGGGCCGCCCCTCGATGCGGTCGACGAGGGCCCGTACGGCGGCCCGGCCCAGCTCGGGGGTCGGCTGGGCGATGGCCGTGATGGGGGGATCGGTGTGCACGAACCACGGGATGTCGTCGAACGCCGCGAGCGCGATGTCGTCGGGGACCCGCAGTCCGCGCGCGCGGACCGCGTCCAGGGCGCCGAGCGCCATCAGGTTGTCGGCCGCGAAGACGACCTCGGGCGGCTCGGGAAGACTCAGGAACTCCTCGGTGACCCGACGGCCGCTGGCCGCCTGGAAGTCGCCCTGCCCCGTGTACGCCTCGGGCAGCGGGAGCCCGTACTCGCGCAGGGCGTCCCGGAAGGCGGCCACGCGCTCGCTGCCGGTGGTGGTGGCCGCCGGGCCCGCGATGATGGCGAGCCTGCGGTGACCGAGGCCGTACAGATGCGCGACCAGGTCCCGCACGGCGGCGCGTCCGTCCGCCCGGACCACGGGCACCTCCACGCCCGGGATCCAGCGGTCCACGAAGACCATCGGGGTTCCCGCGCGCGCGGCGTCCAGGATCAGCGGGGAGCCGCCGTCCGTGGGGGAGACCAGGAGGCCGTCGATGCGTCGGTCGAGGAGCGTGCGGACGTGGTGGTCCTGGAGCTCGGGGCGCTCGTCGGCGTTTCCGATGATGACGCTGTAGCCGTGGGCGCGGGCCTCCTCCTCGACGGAGCGGGCCAGTTCGGTGAAGTACGGGTTGAGTACGTCGCTGATGACCAGGCCGAGGGTGTGGGTCTGGTCGGTGCGCAGGGAGCGGGCGACGGCGTTCGGGCGGTAGCCCAGCGTCTCGACGGCGGCCAGCACGCGGGTGCGTGCCGTCGGGCTGACCGAGGGGTGGTCGTTCAGGACGCGCGAGACCGTGGCGACGGATACGCCCGCCTCGGCGGCGACGTCCTTGATGCTCGCCATCGTCGCTCCACCTCCTTGTGGAATCGATTACATGCGTCTACGGAGAGGATTGGAATCGATTACATGGAGGTTGACAAGACCCTGAGACCGGATCGTGATGAAGGG
Organism: Streptomyces aurantiacus; assembly: GCF_027107535.1. Lineage (NCBI taxonomy): Bacteria > Bacillati > Actinomycetota > Actinomycetes > Kitasatosporales > Streptomycetaceae > Streptomyces > Streptomyces sp. Qhu-G9. Next base: position 1,233,291 of record NZ_CP114283.1, read on the forward strand.
GGGTGGGGGTCGGGTGGGGTTCGGTGGGGGTTCGGCTGCGGGGTTGTTTGGGCTGGTCGCGCTGTTCCTCGCGCCCCTGGGGTGTGTCTGTTGTTGTGGGTGGGGCGGGGCCGTGCCGGGGCATCCGATCGCAGCTGTGTCGTCCGGGGTTGTTCGGTTGCTCTGGAGAGGTCGTGCTGCGATCGGACGCCCCGGCCCGTCCCCTCGCGCCGGAGGGCGACCGACGGGAGAGGGGGGTGGCTGACGGAGGGGTGCCGCTGGGGGGCGATCCCCGCCGAGGGGGCGGCCCTTGAAGGGGCGCGGGGAACTGCCCGACCAGCCCCCACCCGCCCGCAGCCGACAAACGATCTAAGCGCCCCCGCTACCGAGGGACGAGGTCACCCGCCCCGCTACCGAGGGACGAGGTCACCCGTCCTCGTCCTCACCCTCGCCCTCGTCCCCGTTCTCGCTGTCGGACGTGGGCGGTAGCGTCGGATCATGTCCAATCACGGGGCGGGGAACGGGGCGGACCGGAACCTGGCGGTTCTGGAGGGCGTGCTGGAGCGGATCACGTACGCCAACGAGGAGAACGGATACACGGTCGCCCGGGTCGACACCGGGCGGGGCGGCGGTGATCTCCTCACGGTGGTCGGCGCGTTGCTCGGTGCCCAGGTGGGGGAGTCCCTGCGCATGGAGGGCCGCTGGGGCTCCCACTCGCAGTACGGCAAGCAGTTCACGGTGGAGAACTACACGACGGTCCTCCCGGCCACCGTGCAGGGCATCCGCCGTTATCTCGGTTCCGGTCTGGTCAAGGGCATCGGGCCGGTCTTCGCGGACCGCATCACGCAGCACTTCGGCCTGGACACCCTCCAGATCATCGAGGAAGAGCCGAAGCGGCTCATCGAGGTGCCCGGCCTCGGCCCCAAGCGCACCAAGAAGATCGCCGACGCCTGGGAGGAACAGAAGGCGATCAAGGAGGTCATGCTCTTCCTCCAGACCGTCGAGGTGTCCACCTCCATCGCGGTCCGCATCTACAAGAAGTACGGCGACGCGTCGATCTCGGTCGTGAAGAACCAGCCGTACCGCCTCGCGTCGGACGTCTGGGGCATCGGCTTCCTCACCGCCGACAAGATCGCCCAGTCGGTGGGCATTCCGCACGACAGCCCGGAGCGCGTCAAGGCCGGTCTCCAGTACGCCCTTTCGCAGTCCACCGACCAGGGCCACTGTTTCCTCCCGGAGGAGCGGCTGATCGCGGACGCGGTGAAGCTGCTCCAGGTGGACACGGGCCTGGTCATCGAGTGCCTCGCGCAACTGGCGGCTCCTCCGGAGGAGGGCGAGGACCCGGGAGTCGTACGAGAACGGGTGCCGGGCCTCGACGGCGGCGAGCCGGTGACGGCCATCTACCTCGTCCCCTTCCACCGGGCCGAACTGTCCTTGTCCGCGCAGCTGTTGAGGCTGCTGCGCACCGAAGAGGACCGGATGCCCGGGTTCCGGGACGTGACCTGGGACAAGGCACTGGCATGGCTCAGGGGGCGTACGGGGACGGAGCTGGCCCCCGAGCAGGAGGCGGCCGTCCGGCTCGCCCTCACCGAGAAGGTCGCGGTGCTGACGGGCGGGCCCGGCTGCGGCAAGTCGTTCACGGTCCGCTCGATCGTGGAGCTGGCCCGGGCGAAGAAGGCGAAGGTCGTACTGGCCGCCCCGACCGGCCGCGCGGCCAAGCGACTCGCCGAACTGACCGGGGCGGAGGCGTCGACCGTGCACCGGCTCCTGGAGCTGAAGCCGGGCGGCGACGCGGCCTACGACAAGGACCGGCCGCTGGACGCCGACCTGGTCGTCGTGGACGAGGCGTCGATGCTGGACCTGCTCCTCGCCAACAAGCTGGTGAAGGCGGTGCCGCCGGGCGCGCACCTGCTCTTCGTCGGAGACGTCGACCAGCTTCCGAGTGTCGGCGCCGGCGAGGTGCTGCGCGACCTGCTCGACGAGTGCGGCCCGGTCCCGGCGGTCCGGCTCACCCGGGTGTTCCGTCAGGCCCAGCAGTCGGGCGTGGTGACGAACGCCCACAGGATCAACGCCGGGCAGCAACCGGTCACGGACAGGCTCAAGGACTTCTTCCTCTTCGTCGAGGACGACACGGAGGAGGCGGGCAGGCTCACGGTGGACGTGGCGGCGCGGCGTATTCCGGCCAAGTTCGGCCTGGATCCCCGCCGTGACGTCCAGGTCCTGGCCCCCATGCACCGAGGCCCGGCAGGCGCGGGCACGCTCAACGGCCTGCTCCAGCAGGCCATCACCCCGGCCCGCCCCGACCTCCCCGAGAAGCGCTTCGGCGGCCGGGTCTTCCGCGTCGGCGACAAGGTCACCCAGATCCGCAACAACTACGACAAGGGTGAGAACGGCGTCTTCAACGGCACGGTGGGAGTGGTGACTTCACTCAACCTCGACGACCAGCGCCTCACGGTCCTCACGGACGAGGACGAGGAGGTCCCGTACGAGTTCGACGAACTCGACGAGCTGGCGCACGCGTACGCGGTCACGATCCACCGCTCCCAGGGCAGTGAGTACCCGGCCGTCGTCATCCCGGTCACCACGGGCGCCTGGATGATGCTGCAGCGCAACCTCCTCTACACGGCGGTGACCCGGGCCAAGCAGCTCGTGGTCCTGGTCGGCTCCCGCAAGGCCCTGGGCCAGGCGGTCCGCACGGTGTCCGCCGGGAGGCGGTCCACGGCGCTGGACTTCCGGCTGTCCGGAGCCCGACTCCCGGCCTGACCCGCGCCCTCGGGCCCTGCCGGGCCCCGCCGGGCCCCGGCAGGGGCGTGCCCCCGGGCCCCACAGGCCGCGTGCGTCGGCTGCGGGCGGGCGGGTGGGGGCTGGTCGGGCAGTTCCCCGCGCCCCTGAAAGGGCCGCCCCCTCGGCGGGGATCGCCCCCCAGCGGCACCCCTCCGTCAGCCACCCCCCTCTCCCGTCGGTCGCCCTCCGGCGCGAGGGGACGGGCCGGGGCGTCCGATCGCAGCACGACCTCTCCAGAGCAACCGAACAACCCCGGACGACACAGCTGCGATCGGATGCCCCGGCACGGCCCCGCCCCACCCACAACAACAGACACACCCCAGGGGCGCGAGGAACAGCGCGACCAGCCCAAACAGACCCGCAGCCGAACCCCCACCGAACCCCACCCGACCCCACGACGCGACCCCCACCCCAGCCCGCAGCCCAAAAATGATCGATCAAACGAGTCGGAAAGGTCACACAGCGCTTTCCGAAGGAGGGGTGAAGGGGGCAGGATGAACAGGCTGGCGGCACTGAGTGCCGCCAATAGGCCCAATGGTCGACCCCGAGTGCACTCTCCTGCGCCAAATGGGGGATGGTAGAGACAGTCAGGGCACCTCGAAGAAGAGGCACAACGTCGGTGAGGGATGACGTGAGCGACAACTCTGTAGTACTGCGGTACGGCGACGGCGAGTACACCTACCCGGTGATCGACAGCACCGTCGGCGACAAGGGCTTCGACATCGGGAAGCTCCGCGCCCAGACCGGTCTGGTGACGCTGGACAGCGGTTACGGGAACACCGCCGCCTATAAATCCGCCATCACCTATCTCGACGGTGAGCAGGGCATCCTCCGCTACCGCGGCTACCCGATCGAGCAGCTGGCCGAGCGCTCCACCTTCCTCGAGGTGGCCTCCCTGCTGATCAACGGCGAGCTGCCCACGGTCGACGAGCTCTCCACCTTCCAGAACGAGATCACGCAGCACACCCTGCTGCACGAGGACGTCAAGCGGTTCTTCCAGGGCTTCCCGCGCGACGCCCACCCGATGGCCATGCTGTCGTCGGTGGTCTCCGCGCTGTCGACGTTCTACCAGGACAGCCACAACCCGTTCGACGAGAAGCAGCGCCACCTCTCGACGATCCGGCTTCTCGCCAAGCTTCCGACGATCGCCGCGTACGCGTACAAGAAGTCGATCGGCCACCCCTTCGTCTACCCGCGCAACGACCTGGGCTACGTCGAGAACTTCCTGCGGATGACCTTCTCGGTCCCGGCGCAGGAGTACGAGCTCGACCCGGTCGTCGTCTCCGCGCTCGACAAGCTGCTCATCCTGCACGCGGACCACGAGCAGAACTGTTCGACCTCCACCGTGCGCCTGGTGGGCTCGTCGCAGGCGAACATGTTCGCCTCGATCTCCGCCGGCATCAGCGCCCTGTGGGGCCCGCTCCACGGCGGCGCCAACCAGTCCGTCCTGGAGATGCTGGAAGGCATCAAGGCCAACGGCGGCGACGTCGACTCCTTCATCCGCAAGGTGAAGAACAAGGAGGACGGCGTCCGCCTGATGGGCTTCGGCCACCGGGTGTACAAGTCCTTCGACCCGCGCGCCAAGATCATCAAGGCTGCGGCGCACGACGTCCTCTCGGCCCTCGGCAAGTCCGACGAGCTGCTGGACATCGCGCTGAAGCTGGAGGAGCACGCGCTCTCCGACGAGTACTTCGTCTCGCGCAACCTCTACCCGAACGTCGACTTCTACACGGGTCTGATCTACCGGGCCATGGGCTTCCCGACCGAGATGTTCACGGTCCTGTTCGCCCTCGGCCGTCTGCCGGGGTGGATCGCCCAGTGGCACGAGATGATCAAGGAGCCCGGTTCGCGCATCGGCCGTCCGCGCCAGATCTACACGGGCGTCGTCGAGCGGGACTTCGTCCCGGTCGAGGAGCGCTAGGCGCTCCGCGCGGAGGGCGACTTCCTCGTCCGCGGGTGCGTGGGGGCTGGTCGCGCAGTTCCCCGCGCCCCTTACGGGGCGGGTTTCCGCCCACCGTCCCGAAGGCGCACCGGAGTCTCCGCGAGCCCGAACTCTTCACGGGTTCGGGCTCGCGGACACTCCGGGCACTCCGCGAGATCGGGCTCTCAAGAAAATAGGAAGGCGCCCCGCTGCCGGTCCCCCCACGGGCCGGAGTCGGGGCGCCTTCCCGTGTCCCGGTGCGGATTCCCCCCACGGGATCCGGCCGGGCGTCTGAAGGCAGCGCCTGAATCGCTGCGAGCAAAACGAGCAAAAACGACGATAGCTCTACGTACTGCTGTGCGGTCTGCCGGGACCCGTACGTACGGGAGGGCCGCTCAAAGCTCCCCGCCGTACGTGCCCCGGCAACGCAATTCCGAGAACGTCCCCCAAGACGTCCTCAGATGCCAGAAACGCCCCCCAAGACGCCTCTGACATCGTCAATCTAGACTCACGAACCCCTTCAATGGTTACGTTCGCATCACTGTGATCTGCGTCTCTTGTGTATGTCCTGAAGATGCACAAGAGACCCGATATGACTATCGGAGCCCTAGCGTAAGGAAGATGCGCGAGCCTTGTGAAGAGCTTATGTGAAGGCGTGTGCCGGACTCTAGGGGGACTCCTGCCTCTTCGTCATGAAAATGACCTGAGCCGGAGGCTGTTCGTCACCACGAACACGGAGGAGAACGCCATGGCGGCGCCCGCGATCATCGGGTTGAGCAACCCCGCCGCGGCGAGCGGCAGCGCCGCCACGTTGTAGCCGAACGCCCATACGAGATTTCCCCGGATCGTGGAAAGAGTCTTCCGCGACAGTCGGATCGCGTCGGCGGCCACCCGCAGGTCCCCCCGTACGAGCGTCAGGTCGCTCGCCTCGATCGCCGCGTCCGTCCCGGTGCCCATCGCGAGGCCGAGGTCGGCGGTGGCGAGCGCGGCCGCGTCGTTGACGCCGTCGCCGACCATCGCCACGGCCCGTCCCTCGGCCTGGAGCCGCCCGATCACGTCGGCCTTGTCCTCGGGCAGCACCTCGGCGATCACCTCGGCGGGATCGATGCCGACGGAGCGGGCCACGGATTCGGCGACGGTCCGGTTGTCCCCCGTCAGCAGCATCGGTGTGAGCCCGAGGGCGCGCAGCGCGCGGACCGCCTCGGCGCTCGTCTTCTTGGCCGCGTCGGCGACGGTGACGACGCCGCGTGCCGCTCCGTCCCAGGCGACGGTCACGGCGGTCCGCCCGGCCTCCTCGGCCCGGGTCCTGGACGCGAGCAGTTCGGCGGGCAGCGCGATCCCGGCCTCTTCGAGGAGGCGGGCCCGCCCCACGAGCACCGCGTGGCCCTCGACCGTGCCGCGGACGCCGAGCCCGGGGACGTTCTCGAAGCCGTCCACGGCCGGCAGGGGCCCGGTCCGTTCCTCCGCGCCCGCCGCGACGGCCCGGGCGATCGGATGCTCGGAGGCGTGCTCCAGGGCGCCCGCGAGCCGCAGTACCCGCTCCTCGTCGGTGCCGTCGGCCGCGTACACCTCCTGGAGGGTCATGCGGCCGGTGGTGACGGTGCCGGTCTTGTCCAGGACGACGGTGTCGACGCGGCGGGTGGACTCCAGGACCTCGGGGCCCTTGATGAGGATGCCGAGCTGGGCGCCGCGGCCGGTGCCGACCATGAGGGCGGTGGGGGTGGCGAGTCCCAGGGCGCAGGGGCAGGCGATGATCAGCACGGCGACGGCCGCGGTGAACGCGGCGGCCGTGTCGCCGGTGACCCCGAGCCAGCCGCCGAAGGTGCCGGCCGCGATCAGCAGCACGGCGGGTACGAAGATCCCGGAGATCCGGTCGGCGAGGCGCTGCACCTCCGCCTTGCCGTTCTGGGCGTCCTCGACGAGCCGCGCCATCCGGGCGAGCTGCGTGTCGGCGCCGACCCGGGTCGCCTCGACGACGAGCCGCCCTCCGGCGTTCACGGTCGCCCCCGTGACGGACGAACCCACCGTCACGTCCACCGGCACCGACTCGCCCGTCAGCATCGACGCGTCGACCGCGGAGGTCCCCTCGACGACGGTGCCGTCGGTGGCGACCTTCTCGCCCGGCCGTACGACGAAACGGTCGCCCACGGCCAGCGAGGCCACCGGAACGCGGACCTCACGGCCGCCGCGCATGACGGAGACGTCCTTCGCGCCCAGTTCCATGAGGGCGCGCAGGGCGGCGCCCGCCTGTCGCTTGGAGCGGGCCTCCAGGTAGCGGCCGAGGAGGATGAGGGTCACGACCCCGGCGGCGACTTCGAGGTAGATCGCCGAGGAGCCCTGCGCCCGGGAGACGGTGAGCGAGAAGCCCTCGTCCCGCATGCCCTCCATTCCCGCCTCGCCCCAGAACAGCGCCCACAGGGACCAGCCGAACGCGGCCAGCGTGCCGATCGAGACGAGGGTGTCCATGGTGGCGGCGCCGTGCCGGGCGTTCGTGAACGCGGCCCGGTGGAAGGGCAGTCCGCCCCAGACGACGGCCGGTGCGGCGAGGGTCAGCGCGAGCCACTGCCAGTTGTCGAACTGGAACGCCGGAACCATCGACAGCAGGACGACGGGAGTGGCGAGGAGTGCGCAGACGACGAGGCGTTCGCGCAGCGAGGCCAGTTCGGGGTCGTGCTTCCCGGTCCCGTCCGTGTCGGCGGCGACCTCGCCGGAGGTGGCGGCCGGGGGCGGTGGCGGCGGGGGCTCCTCGGCCGTGTAGCCCGTCCTGACCACGGTGGCGATCAGGTCGGCGACCCGCACCCCGTCCGCGTAGGAGACCCGCGCCTTCTCCGTCGCGTAGTTCACCGTGGCGGTGACACCGTCCATGCGGTTGAGCTTCTTCTCCACCCGGGCCGCGCAGGAGGCGCAGGTCATCCCGCCGATGGTCAGCTCGATCCGCGACGGGGTGCCGGTCCCGGGGGTCGCTGCGGTGGTGCTGGTCATGTCCGTGCTCCAGGGAACGAACCGGGCCGTACGGAGCCAGTGTCAGCTGGTCGATACGGCCCGGTGCGGTGAGAGGAAAGGCGTGCGTCAGGCCTTGCCGGCGAGCTCGAAGCCCGCCTCGTCGACGGCGGCGCGCACGGCCTCCTCGTCGAGCGGGGCGGTGGAGACCACGGTCACCTCTCCGGTGGAGGCGACGGCCTTCACGGAGGTGACGCCGGCGATCTCGGAGATCTCACTGGAGACCGAGCCTTCGCAGTGTCCGCAGCTCATCCCGCTCACCTGGTAGACGCTGGTGACGGAGCCCGGGGTGTCGGTCTGGGCGGTCATGTCGTTGCTCCTCGTCGAGATGTGTGGGGTGTGCGTGGCCCACCGGGGCCTCACCCTACTCACACTATACCCCTAGGGGGTATTTCTCCAAGAGGGGTCGCGATGCGCCAGTGAGCGGACCCAGGCGATGCCGGCGAGCGACACCGCGACCAGGCCGCCCGCCGACAGCAGTGTGAAGAGGTGCTGCTGCTCGTCCGTCGCGGCCGGCAGGTAGGCCTGTCCGAAGAGCGCCCTGTCCAGTCCGGTACCCGCCAGCCGCGCCACCATCCAGAGCGCGATGCCGTGGGTCGAGTCCCACAGGGTGTGCAGGAGCGAGACGCCGAGGTAGGCGCCGACGACCGGCCCGGTGAGGCGGAAGCGCCCGTCCGGGCGGCGCCGCGAGAGCAGGACGGCACCCGTGATCGCCGTCCACAGGCCGTGCCCGAAGGGAGTGAGCACGCCCCGCAGGATCTCGGTCTCCAGCAGCGCCCGCAGATCGATGCCCCGCGTCGAGACGGCGGCGTCGAAGGCGTACCCGGCGCTCTCCAGGGCGGCGAAGCCGAAGCCGACCGACGCGCCGAGCACCAGCCCCGCCCGCACACCACGGATACGGGTCTGCCGGCGCAGCACGAACATCAGCGCGGCCAGTTTCGCCGCCTCCTCGACGAGCCCGACCCCGACGAACATCCCGAGGGAGGGGCGCAGCAGGTAGTACTCCATCACCGAGGCGCCCAGCACGCCCAGCACGCCGCCGGTCAGGAAGCAGCCCAGGATCATGCTCACGCCCAGGCTGCGCCCGTGATGCTCGTACGCCCAGAGCACGTAGGCGACCGGCGCGAGGAAGCTGCCCAGCAGGATCAGGGTCGGCAGCAGGGTGGTGCTGCCGGTCGCGTACGTGACGACCGCCGTCAGCGCCCAGAGCGCGAGCCCGCCCCACAGGCACCGCCTCCACAGCCCGGTACCGGGCCGGGGCAGGGCCGGCGGGGGCTGTTGTGGGCCGGGGATGCGGGCTCGGGGCGCGCCCGGCGGCGGGGGCTGGGTCACGGCAGGTCCTCGGGCTCGGAAGATTTGTCCGCACTTTATGGCAAGTGATCCTTATGTGCCCTTCGGCGTGTGCGGGGGGAGCGCGCGCGGTCGGCGTCCGTCCGCGATGGTGATCCGCGACGATGATGTGCGGCGGAAGGACGAAGGCATGCGTGCAGTGGTGTTCGAGCGGTACGGGGAAGCGGCCGAGGTGCGGGAGGTGCCGGACCCGGCGCCCGCCCCGCACGGGGTGGTGGTGCGGGTCGAGGCCACCGGCCTGTGCCGCAGCGACTGGCACGGCTGGCAGGGCCACGACCCGGGCATCACGCTGCCGCACGTGCCCGGACACGAACTCGCCGGAACCGTCGAGTCGGTGGGCGCCCTGGTGACCCGCCATCACCCGGGCGACCGCGTCACGGTGCCCTTCGTCTGCGCCTGCGGAAGCTGCGCCTCCTGTGCGGCGGGCGACCAGCAGGTGTGCGAGCGGCAGACCCAGCCCGGCTTCACCCACTGGGGGTCCTTCGCCGAGTACGTCGCCCTGGACCACGCCGACGTGAACCTCGTCGCCGTGCCGGAGGAGCTGTCCTTCGGGACGGCTGCCTCGCTGGGCTGCCGGTTCGCCACGGCGTTCCGCGCGGTCGTCGCGCAGGGGCGGGTGGCGCCGGGGGAGTGGGTGGCCGTGCACGGGTGCGGCGGGGTCGGACTGTCCGCCGTCATGATCGCCGCGGCCGCCGGGGCGCGCGTCGTCGCGGTCGACCTCTCGCCGCGGGCGCTGGACCTGGCACGGCGGTTCGGCGCCGCGCACTGCGTGGACGCGTCCCGGACCGCGGACACGGCCCAGGCGGTCCGCGAACTCACCGGTGGCGGCGCCCATCTCTCGCTCGACGCCCTGGGATCCCCGGTCACCTGCGCGGCGTCGGTCGGGGGCCTGCGCCGCCGCGGCCGGCACGTCCAGGTGGGCCTGCTGCCCGAGGATCCGGCTGTCCCGATGTCCCGGGTGATCGGGCTCGAACTCGAACTCCTCGGCAGCCACGGGATGCCCGCCCACGCCTATCCGCCGATGCTGGAGTCCGTCCGCGCGGGACTGCTGCGCCCCGACCTCCTGGTGACGTCCACGATCGCCCTGGAGGCGGCCCCCGCCGCGCTGGCGGCGATGGGCACGGCGCCGGGAGCGGGCGTCACGGTCGTCGAACCCTGGGCGCGAAGCTCATGAGCCCGCGGGGCGGGCCTCCTCGGCGCCGGTCCGTGTCCCGGTGCCCGGGCGCCCGCGTGGCGGGCCCACTCGTGGGACAGGACCGACATCCGTACGGCGTCGATCCACTGTCCCTCGTGGAGCAGGGACTCCCGTTCGACGCCCTCCGCCACGAAGCCGGCCTTCTCGTAGGCACGGCGGGCCCGGGGGTTGAAGGCGAACACGTACAGCGCGACGCGGTGCAGTCCCAGCCCTTCGAAGGCGTGCCCGACGATCAGCCGGGTCGCCTCGGTGCCGAGGCCCCGGTCCCGGCCGCCGGGGCCGATCGGAATGCAAAACGTACAGCTGTGGTTGTGCGGGTCCCACTCGGACAGGACGGCCTCGCCCACGAGGGCGCCGCTCGCCCGGTCCGCTATGCCGAGGTCCAGCCGGTCGCTCTGGTCGCCGCGGGTGGCGTACCAGGCGTGCAGCCGGTCCGCGGCGAACGCGTCGGCGGGGCTGCCGGTGAGCCGCAGGACCTCCGGGTCCTCCAGGATCGCGGCCATCACCGGTATGCCGTCGGTGGTGAACGGCCGCAGGACCGCCTTCTCCCGGTGAGCACCGGTTTGGCGGAGAAGCCGGCGGCAGGGGCGGGAGGTGTCGGGCGGGGCTCCGTCCGGGCATCCTCGGAGGTCCGCCGACGCGGGGCAATCGAATATCGGACCGGGGCGGACACGGCGGTGGGCCCCGCACGGTGGTCGCGCGGGGCCCACTCACGGAACGGCGGTGCCCTCAGCCGTCCCGACGGCCTCTGTTGCCGGGCCGGGAGGCGACCCAGGCGCGGACGGTGTCGGCGTACCAGTAGGGCTTGCCGCTCTCGACGTGGTCGGGCGGCGGCAGCAGCCCGTGTTTGCGGTAGGACCTCACCGTGTCCGGCTGCACCTTGATGTGCGCCGCGATCTCCTTGTACGACCAGAGCCTTCGGTCGGTCATCCGTAGCACCTCCCTGCGCGCGCCGCGGCGGCGGCCGAGGGACGGCCGTCGGGGGAGCCGGGCGCTGCGCTGGCGATCACAAAGCCTGCGTCCGGTGAACGACACAGCGTGACCGCCCGGTGACGCTGTCGCCCGGGTGTGACGCAAGACCCGCGTACACGCGACATGTGTGACAGGAAGAGGTCTTTTGTGACACGGGTGACGCATTGCGCCCCTGTAGGGGCGCGGGGAACTGCGCGACCGGCCCCCACGCACCCGCAGCCGAGAACGCCAGCCAGGGAACAACCGGGCCCCCCGGCGAACCTGCGGAGCGCTACGCTCCGCAGGACCTGAGGAACGCCCGCGTGCGCTGTGCGATCGGCAGCGGCTTGTCCGGCGGGCACGGGTACATGTCCTGCTCGACGATGGCGAACAGCTCCACGTCCAGCTTCTGCGCGGCGGCCAGCACGGGCTCCAGCGCCGGTACGCCGGACGGCGGTTCGCACATCACGCCGCGCGCCACGGCCGGGCCGAACGGGACCGCGTTGGCCCGGACGTCGGCGAGGATCTCGGGGTCCACCTGCTTGAGGTGCAGGTATCCGATGCGCTCCCCGTACGTCTCGATGAGCTTGACGCTGTCGCCGCCGCAGTAGGCGTAGTGGCCCGTGTCGAGGCAGAGGGAGACCAGGGACGAGTCGGTGCCGTCGAGGAAACGCGTCACGTTCTCCTCGCTGTCGATGTGCGTGTCGGCGTGCGGGTGAATGACGATCTTCAGCCCGTAGCGCTCGCGCACCTCGCGTCCGAGCCGCTCGGTCTGGCCGGTGAGGTGGCGCCACTGCTCGGCGGTGAGCGTGTCGGGCTCCAGCACCTGGCCCGTCTTGTCGTCACGCCAGAACGACGGGATCACGACGAGGTGCTCGGCGCCCATCGCCTGGGTGAGCGCGGCGATGTCCGAGACGTGGGCCCAGGTGGCGTCCCACACGTCCGGGCCGTGGTGCAGGCCGGTGAAGACCGTGCCGGCCGAGACCCGCAGGTTCCGGCGGGCGGTCTCGTCCGCGAGGACGGCCGGCTCGCTCGGCAGGTAGCCGTAGGGGCCCAGCTCGATCCACTCGTACCCGGACTCGGCGACCTCGTCGAGGAAGCGCTGCCACGGGACCTGCTGCGGGTCGTCGGGGAACCACACGCCCCAGGAGTCGGGCGCCGAACCGATCCGGATGCGCGACAGGGAGGACGGTGGCGGTGACTGAGGAGGCAACGACGTCATGGGCGTCAGCTTCGGGGCGTCCGGGGAGAGGTGTCAAGAGCTGGTCCGAATGTCCGGACAACCAATTGACAGGGCTCTGTGCGCGCCGCTAGACCTGGGGGCAACCGATTTCGAAGGGAGCTCGATGGCCGAGTCAGCGGTGCCCGGTGCGTACGATCTCGTCGCCATGGGGCGCATCGGCGTGGACCTCTACCCGCTGCAGACCGGTGTCCCGCTCCCGCAGGTGACGTCCTTCGGGAAGTTCCTCGGCGGCTCGGCCGCCAACGTGGCGGTCGCGGCGGCGCGGCTCGGGCGGCGCACGGCTCTGGTGACACGGACCGGCGACGACCCCTTCGGGACGTACCTCCATGAGGCGCTGCGGGACTTCGGGGTCGACGACCGCTGGGTGACACCCGTCCCCGGGCTGCAGACGCCGGTCACCTTCTGCGAGGTGTTCCCGCCGGACGACTTCCCGCTGTACTTCTACCGGCGGCCGAAGGCCCCCGACCTGGAGATCGACGCGCACGAACTGGACCTGGACGCCATCCGCGCGGCCAGGATGTTCTGGGTCACCGGGACGGGCCTGAGCGAGGAGCCCAGCCGTACGGCGACGCTCGCGGCACTGGCCCACCGCGCCAAGTCCGGCGCGACGGTCCTCGACCTGGACTGGCGGCCCATGTTCTGGAGCGAACCGGAGGCCGCCCGGCCCTTCTACGCAGAGGCCCTGCGCCACACCACGATCGCCGTCGGCAACCTCGACGAGGTGGAGGTCGCCACGGGCCTGCGGGAGCCGCACGCGGCCGCCCGCGCCCTTCTTGACGCGGGCGTGGAGCTGGCCGTGGTCAAGCAGGGCCCCAAGGGCGTCCTGGCCGTGCACCGCGACGGCGACTTCGCGGAGGTCCCCCCGCTCCCGGTCACGGTCCTCAACGGCCTCGGCGCCGGTGACGCCTTCGGCGGGTCCCTCTGCCACGGCCTCCTCGCCGGCTGGGACCTGGAGCGCGTCATGCGCCACGCCAACGCCGCCGGCGCCCTCGTCGCCTCCCGCCTGGAGTGTTCCTCCGCCATGCCGACCCTCGCCGAGGTCGAACAGGCCCTGGTGTCGGCAGAGGCGGGTGCGCTGCTGTGAGGGCCGGGCACGCGGGATCGCCGTGGCGCGAGGACGACACCGGGGGCGCGCGCATCGAAGGGGACGCCGCACCGACCCGCATCGACCTCTCGGAACTCGTCCGCGTCCGGGCCCGGCACCCCGAGGCCGTCGAGGAGGCTGCCGCCCGGCGACCCCGGCGGCCACTGCTCGGCGAGTCCGGCCGGCTGATGATCGTCGCCGCCGACCACCCCGCCCGCGGGTCCCTCTCCGTCGGCGGCCGCCGGATAGCGATGGCCAACCGGATCGACCTGCTCGAACGCCTCTGCCTGGCGCTCTCCCGCCCGGGGGTCGACGGGGTCCTCGCGACCGCCGACATCCTCGACGACCTGCTGCTCCTCGGCGCGCTGGACCACAAGGTGGTCATGGGCTCCATGAACAGGGGCGGACTCGCGGGCGCGGTGTGGGAGACGGACGACCGGTTCACCGGGCACCGCCCGCGCGACATCCAGCGGCTGCGCTTCGACGCGGGCAAGCTGCTCCTGCGCATCGACTACGACGACCCGGGCTCGCTCACCACCCTGGAGTCGACGGCCCGTGCCGTGGACGACATGGCCGAGCGCCGCCTCCCCGTGTTCGTCGAGCCGTTCCTCAGCCGCCGCGACCCCGCCACCGGAACCCTCCGCAACGACCTGGGCGCCGACGCCGTCACCAGGTCGATCGCTGTGGCGAGCGGCCTGGGCGGCAGTTCGGCCTACACCTGGCTGAAGGTCCCCGTCACCGAGAACCCCGACGACATGGCCCGGGTCATGGAGGCCTCCACGCTCCCGGCCGTCCTGCTCGGCGGTGACGTCGGCGACGACCAGGACGGCGCGTACGAGAAATGGCGCGGCGCACTCCAACTGCCCACCGTGCAGGGCCTGGTGGTGGGACGCTCACTGCTCTACCCGGCCGACGGAGACGTCGGCGCGGCGGTCGACACCGCCGTCGGACTTCTGTGAGGCCGCCGCCATGACCCACGAGCCGTACGTCCCCGAAGGCACCGCCGCCCCGCGGCCCGTGCCGTGCGCCCGCCGTGGGCGGACCCGAGGCGGCCTCCGGGTCGTTGAGCCGGAGACGGGCGGCGGCGAGCGGACCGTGCCACCGCCCGAAAGCGGTTGTACGGTGCGCGCGGCGGGGAACAAAGAGGGCAAAGTGTTTGAACTCCTGGGCAGGGAGCGCGTGTTCGCCGAAGTCACCGACTTCGCGCACACCCCCCGCGACGCCCGGGCACAGATCGCCTCCGGCGCGGAAAGCCGCTTCGCCCTGGCAGGAGCGAAGTGCGAGCGACGACTCCCCGCCCGCTACGGCTCCGCGCCGGAGGTTCCCCACACCGGGTGTCCGAGGCCGCCCGGCGCACCGCACCCGCCCGGGGCCGCACCCCCGGGCACGGTCGGGGCCGGCCGCGGCAGGGCGGCCCGGCCGATCGGCGGGCGGGCCGTAGAGACATTCGGGCCCGCGTAGACGTATGACGTGGCGGATCTGCTTCCACCCCGGACACGTAGAGAGCGCAGAGGGCTACCGATGACAGAGCCGACGTCAACGACGACAAGGCTGACGGTCGCGCAGGCACTGGTGAGGTTCCTCACCGCCCAGTACTCGGAACGCGACGGCGTCAGGCGCCGCCTGGTCGACGCCACCTGGGGCATTTTCGGGCACGGCAACGTCGCCGGGATCGGCCAGGCACTCCTCGAGTACGGCACGGTGTCCTCCGGCTCCGGGGGAACACCTCCCGGGGGAGCGCCTTCCGGGACCTCGGGCATGCCGTACCTCCAGGGCCGCAACGAGCAGTCCATGGTGCACGCGGCGGTCGGCTACGCACGCCAGTGCAACCGCCTCTCCGTCCAGGCCGTCACGACCTCCATCGGACCCGGCGCCACCAACCTGGTCACCGGAGCCGCCCTCGCCACCGTCAACCGCCTGCCGGTGCTCCTCCTGCCCGGCGACGTCTTCGCGACCCGCCCCGCCGACCCGGTCCTCCAGCAGCTCGAAGTCCCGTACGCGGGCGACGTGTCGGTCAACGACTGTCTGCGCCCGGTGTCGAGGTACTTCGACCGGATCACCCGCCCCGAGGCGCTGATCCCGGCCGCCCTCCAGGCGATGCGTGTGCTGACCGACCCGGTCGAGACGGGCGCCGTCACCCTCGCGCTGCCGCAGGACGTGCAGACGGAGGCCTTCGACTGGCCCGAGGAGTTCTTCGCCGAGCGCGTCTGGGCCGTACGCCGCCCGGTCGCCGACCCGGCGGAACTGGCCGCCGCCGTACGGGCCGTACGCGAGGCCCGGCGCCCCCTGGTCGTCGCGGGCGGCGGCGTCCACCACAGCGAGGCCGAGGACGCGCTCAGGAAGTTCGCCGACCTCACCCGCATCCCGGTCGCCTCGACGCAGGCCGGCAAGGGGTCGCTGAACTGGGACCACCCGGCGGACGTCGGCGGCATCGGGCACACCGGCACGGCGACCGCCTGCGAACTGGCCCGCACCGCCGACCTGGTGATCGGCGTCGGCACCCGCTACACCGACTTCACCACCGCTTCCGGCACCCTCTTCGCCGCCCAGGGCGTCCGCTTCCTGAACATCAACATCGCGTCCTTCGACGGCCACAAGCTCTCCGGGCAGCCGCTGGTCGCGGACGCCCGCACGGCCCTGGAGGCCCTCACGGAGGCACTCGCGCCGCGCGGCCACCGCGCCGAACCCGCGTACGTCACCGAGTACACCGACGACAAGGAACGCTGGGAGTACCGCGTCGACGCCACGTACGAGGCGGAGGACCTGGACATACGGCCCACCCAGCCCCAGGTCCTCGGCCTGCTCGACGAGATCGTCACCGGGGACGACATCCTCATCAACGCCGCCGGCTCCCTCCCCGGCGACCTGCACAAACTCTGGCGCACCCGGTCCCGGGACCAGTACCACGTCGAGTACGGCTACTCCTGCATGGGTTACGAGATCCCGGCCGCGATCGGCGTACGGCTCGCCGCGCCCGACCGTCCGGTGTGGGCGCTGGTCGGCGACGGCACGTACCTGATGATGCCGACGGAGATCGTCACCGCCGTGCAGGAGGGCATCGCGATCAAGGTCGTGATCCTGCAGAACCACGGGTACGCGTCCATCGGCGGCCTCTCCGAGACGGTCGGCGGCGAGCGGTTCGCCACCGCCTACCGCCACCGCTCCGAGGACGGCACGTACACGGGGCGGCCGCTGCCCGTCGACCTGGCCGCCAACGCCGCCAGCCTCGGCATGCGGGTGCTGCGCGCGAAGACCGTCCGCGACCTGCGGGCCGCCCTCGCCGAGGCACGGGCCGCCGACACTCCCACATGTGTCTACGTGGAGACCGAAACGGCAGACAGAGTGTCGGGCGCGCCCCCGGCCCAGGCCTGGTGGGATGTTCCTGTGGCCGAGACCGCGACCCGGTCGTCGGCGGTCAAGGCACGTGAGCTGTACGAACGGCACGTCTCCACCCGACGCCGCCATCTGTGAAGGAGTTCTTGGTCATGACGAAGATCGTCAACCACTGGATCGGCGGCAAGACCGTCGAAGGCGCGTCGGGTTCGTACGGGCCGGTCACCGACCCCGCGACCGGCGCCGTGACCACGAAGGTCGCCCTGGCGAGCGCCGAGGAGGTCGACGCCGCGGTCGCCGCGGCGAAGGACGCCTACGCGACCTGGGGCACCTCCTCGCTCGCCAAGCGGTCCACGATTCTCTTCAAGTTCCGCGCGCTGCTCGACGCCCACCGCGACGAGATCGCCGAGCTGATCACCGCCGAGCACGGCAAGGTCCACTCGGACGCGCTCGGCGAGGTCGCGCGCGGCCTGGAGATCGTCGACCTGGCGTGCGGGATCACCGTGCAGCTGAAGGGCGAGCTGTCGACCGAGGTGGCCTCCCGGGTCGACGTGGCCTCGATCCGCCAGCCCCTCGGTGTCGTCGCCGGCATCACGCCGTTCAACTTCCCGGCCATGGTGCCGATGTGGATGTTCCCGCTGGCCGTCGCGTGCGGCAACACCTTCGTCCTCAAGCCGAGCGAGAAGGACCCGTCGGCCGCCCTCAGGCTCGCCGAGCTGCTCGCGGAGGCGGGCCTGCCGGACGGCGTCCTCAACGTCGTCAACGGCGACAAGGTGGCCGTCGACCGCCTCCTGGAGCACCCGGACGTCAAGGCGGTGTCCTTCGTCGGCTCGACCCCGATCGCCCGCCACATCCACACGACCGCCTCCGCCCACGGCAAGCGCGTGCAGGCCCTCGGCGGCGCCAAGAACCACATGCTGGTCCTCCCGGACGCCGACCTGGACGCGGCGGCGGACGCGGCCGTCTCCGCGGCCTACGGCTCGGCCGGCGAGCGCTGCATGGCCATCTCGGCCGTCGTCGCCGTCGGTGCGATCGGCGACGAGCTGGTCGAGAAGATCCGCGAGCGCGCCGAGAAGATCAAGATCGGTCCCGGCAACGACCCGGCGTCCGAGATGGGCCCGCTGATCACCGCGGCCCACCGCGACAAGGTCGCCTCGTACGTGACGGGCGCGGCCGCCCAGGGCTCCGAGGTCGTCCTCGACGGCACCGGTCACACGGTCGAGGGCTTCGAGGACGGCCACTGGATCGGGCTCTCGCTGCTCGACCGGGTACCGACGGACTCGGACGCGTACAAGGACGAGATCTTCGGCCCGGTGCTGTGCGTGCTGCGCGTCGACACCTACGACGAGGGGGTGGCCCTCATCAACGCCTCGCCCTTCGGCAACGGCACCGCGATCTTCACCCGGGACGGCGGCGCCGCCCGCCGCTTCCAGCTGGAGATCGAGGCGGGCATGGTCGGCGTGAACGTGCCGATCCCGGTCCCGGTGGGCTACCACTCCTTCGGTGGCTGGAAGGACTCCCTCTTCGGGGACCACCACATCTACGGCAACGACGGCACGCACTTCTACACCCGCGGCAAGGTCGTCACGACCCGCTGGCCGGACCCCGCCGACGCCCCGGCGGGCGTGGACCTCGGGTTCCCGCGCAACCACTGAGCACCCTCGCGCGTGGCGTCGGGCCGTCCGGATCCCGGGCGGCCCGGCGCTCTTTTCGACGTCCGCGCCCCGGCAGGCGCGCGGGGAATCGAGGGACGAGCCGCGACCGGCCCGCACTGGGCACCGGTGGAGCTGCCGAACTCCCCTGCCGCGTACCGCGCCCGCGGTACGCGGCAGGGTACCCGTAGTCCTCTGGGATGCCCCCGGGATCCGCCGGACGGCTGCACCGGTTGTCCGTGGCGGCCCGTACCGTTGGGGGCATGGATCTTCGAATGCCCGCACTACGACAGGGGCCGCGACGGTGGATCGCCGCCGCGGCCGTCGTCGTGGTGCTCGCCGGCGCCGGGACGTGGACCGCGGCCGCCTCCGACGAGGCACCCGCGGTGCACCGCACCGACCGGGTTCTCCCCACGGCCGACGGGGTGAGAATCGACACGTCGTACTTCACCGCCGGCTCTTCGGGGCGCCGGCCGGCCGTCCTGCTGACGCACGGCTTCGGCGGCAGCAAGAAGGACGTACGGGCCCAGGCGGAGGACCTCGCCCGCGACGGGTACGCGGTGCTGACCTGGTCGTCGCGCAGCTTCGGCAGGTCCACGGGCAAGATCGGGCTGAACGACCCGAAGGGCGAGGTCGCCGACGTCTCCCGCCTGATCGACTGGCTCGCCGAGCGCCCCGAGGTCGAGCTCGACAAGAGCGGAGACCCCCGGGTCGGCGTCACCGGTGCCTCGTACGGCGGCGCGGTCTCGCTGCTCGCGGCCGGTCACGACCAGCGGGTGGACGCCGTCGCCCCGTCGATCACGTACTGGAACCTCGCGGACGCGCTGTTCCCGAACGGCGTCTTCAAGAAGCTGTGGGCCGGGATGTTCATCAACTCCGGCGGTGGCTGCGACACGTTCGAGAAGCAGCTGTGCGAGATGTACGAGCGGGTCGCCGAGTCCGGTAAGCCGGATGCCGAGGCCGTGAAGCTGCTGGAGGAGCGCAGCCCCTCCGCCGTCGGCGACCGCATCAAGGTGCCCACGCTCATCATGCAGGGCCAGACCGACTCCCTCTTCCCGCTCGGCCAGGCCGACGCGATCGCCAAGGCCGTCAGGGCCAACGGCGCCCCGGTGGACGTCGACTGGATCGCCGGCGGGCACGACGGCGGCGACAGGGAGACGGACCGCGTACAGGCGCGCGTGGCCTCCTGGTTCGACCGCTACCTGAAGGACGACAAGAACGCCGACACGGGACCCGCGTTCCGGGTCACGCGCACCGGAGGCATCGACTCGACCGACGGCGCCGCCCAGTTGCGGGGCGCGAGCGGGGACACCTACCCCGGACTGTCGAGCGGCGACCGGCGGGTGGCGCTGAGCGGGCGTGAGCAGGAGTTCTCCAACCCCGCGGGCGCCAGCCCGCCCGGCGTCTCGGCCCTCCCCGGGCTCGGCGGTTCCGGCGGCCTCTCCCAGCTGTCCTCGCTCGGCGTCGGCGTGTCGCTCGACTTCCCCGGGCAGTTCGCGCGGTTCGAGTCGAAGGCCGTGACCGGGGACCTGCGGATCACCGGCTCGCCCACCGTCACGGTGAACGTGAAGTCGACGACCGGCGAAGCTGTGCTCTTCGCCAAGGTGTACGACGTCGGTCCCGGCGGCAGGCAGCAGGTCCTGCCGTCCCAGCTGGTCACCCCGGTCCGGATCGCGACCGGCGAGAGCGGCAAGGACGTCCGGCTCACCCTGCCCGCCATCGACCACGAGGTGCAGGAGGGCCACAGGCTGCGTCTGGTCCTCGCCTCGACCGACCTCGGCTACGCGTCTCCGACGGCACCGGCCGAGTACACGGTCTCCCTGAAGAGCGACCTCGCCGTGCCGACCGCGCCCGGTGTGACGACCGCGGCCGCGTCCCTGCCCGCCTGGGTGTGGTGGCTGCCGCTCTCCGGCGCGCTGCTCGCCCTGGCCCTGCTGGTGACGGGCCGCCGCCGGACCACCGCGGCCCCGCCCGACCCGGCGCTCGCCGAAGTCCCCCTCCAGATCACGGACCTGAGCAAGCGGTACGCGAAGTCGGCGGACCGGTACGCGGTACGGGACCTGTCGTTCCGGGTGGAGAAGGGCCAGGTGCTCGGCCTGCTCGGACCGAACGGCGCGGGCAAGACCACCACGCTGCGCATGCTCATGGGCCTCATCAAGCCCGACGCCGGCGAGATCCGCGTCTTCGGGCACGCGATCAGGCCGGGCGCACCCGTCCTGTCCCGGGTCGGCGCGTTCGTGGAGGGCGCGGGCTTCCTCCCGCACCTCTCCGGCCGCGAGAACCTGGAGCTGTACTGGCAGGCCACCGGGCGTCCGTCCGAGGACGCCCACCTGGACGAGGCGCTGGAGATCGCGGGCCTCGGTGACGCACTGTCCCGCGCGGTCCGCACGTACTCCCAGGGCATGCGGCAGCGCCTCGCCATTGCCCAGGCCATGCTCGGCCTCCCGGACCTGCTGATCCTCGACGAGCCGACGAACGGCCTCGACCCGCCACAGATCCGTGAGATGCGCGAGGTCATGATCCGTTACGCGGAGGCGGGCCGCACGGTCATCGTGTCCAGCCACCTCCTCGCCGAGGTCGAGCAGACCTGTACGCATCTGGTCGTCATGGACCGGGGCCGGCTGGTCCAGGCGGGCCCGGTCAGCGAGATCGTGGGCTCCGGCGACACCCTCCTCGTGGGCCTCGCGGCCGATATCGCGGACCCGCTGGTGGAGAAGGTGGCGGCACTGCCCGGCGTCGAGTCGGCGGTGCGGACGGACGACGGACTGCTGATACGGCTGACGGCGCGGGATGCCGCGCCGGCCGGCTCCGACAGCCCCGCCGCCACTGCCGCCGAGGGCACGCGCGCCGAGGCGGGTGCGGGCGACGGCTTGGACGGCTCCGGCTCCGGCGGACGGGCCGCCGTCGGTGTGCTCACGGCGACCGCGCCCGTGCCCGTGTCCGGCCCGGTGGACGAGGCGGACTCCGCAGCGGTCACCGACGGCTCCGCGGCAGCCGCCCGGCTGCTCGTCGAGCTGGTCCGGCTCGAAGTGCCGGTGGCCTCCCTCGGTCCCCACCGCCGCCTGGAGGACGCGTTCCTGACCCTGATCGGAGGCTCCGCGTGAGCACACTTGTCGAGCGTGCCGAAGTGGCGGACGGCTACCGGGCCGGGCGGACACTGCCGCTGCGGGTCGAGCTGATGCGCCAGTTGAAGCGGCGCCGGACGCTGGTCATGGGGGCGGTCCTCGCCGCCCTGCCCTTTGTCCTGGCCGTGGCGTTCGCCATCGGCGGCCAGCCGGACGGGCGCGAGGGCCGGGTCACCCTCATGGACACGGCCACGGCGTCGGGAGCCAACTTCGCCGCGACGAACCTCTTCGTCTCCGCGGGCTTCCTGCTGGTCATCCCCGTGGCGCTGTTCTGCGGCGACACCATCGCCTCGGAGGCGAGCTGGTCGTCCCTGCGCTACCTCCTCGCCGCCCCGGTGCCGAGGGCCCGTCTCCTGTGGTCGAAGCTCGTGGTCGCGCTCGGCCTCAGCCTCGCCGCGATGGTGCTGCTGCCGGTCGTCGCGCTGGTGGTGGGCTCGGTCGCGTACGGCTGGGGCCCGCTGGAGATCCCCACCGGCGGCGCCCTGTCCGCGGGCACCGCGGCGCAGCGTCTGGTGGTCGTGATCGCGTTCATCTTCGCGTCCCAACTGGTCACCGCGGGACTCGCGTTCTGGCTGTCGACGAAGACCGACGCACCGCTGGGCGCGGTGGGAGGCGCGGTCGGCCTGACCATCGTGGGGAACGTGCTGGACGCGGTCACCGCCCTCGGCGACTGGCGCCACTTCCTGCCCGCGCACTGGCAGTTCGCCTGGGCCGACGCCGTTCAGCCCCGCCCCGAGTGGGGCGGGATGATCCAGGGCACGGCGGTCTCCCTGACGTACGCGGTGGTGCTGTTCGCCCTGGCCTTCCGCGGTTTCGCCCGCAAGGACATCGTGTCCTAGACCCCGTCCCGGGCAGGCCCGGCACCACCGGTGTGGATCCTCCGGACACCCTCAGGTCTCCGGAGGATCACCCACCGGTCTCGAGGGCAGCCCACCGTGGCCGCATCGAGATTCATCCGCAACACCTTGGACCGCTCCTTCCGGCCGCCTCCGCCGTCACAGTCACATACGACGGCTCACAGAGGGCACCGAGGGGACGCACATGAGGCGCACCGAACGGCACCAGGCACAGCGGCCGCACACCCGGGGACGGCGGCGGCGCGCACGCGGCGCGCTCGTAGCCGTGACCGTCACCGCCGGACTCCTGCTCACCGCGTGCAGCGGCGGGAACAGCGACAGCTCGCAGGATCACGGAGGCACCGAGGCACGTGAGAAGGACGGCTTCCCGGCCCCCGCCCCCGCCCTGCCGACCGCGGGCGGCGACGAGGGCGAGAAGGGCGAGCTCCGCGAGAGCGCGCCCCCGGCCGACTACCTCTCCACCTTCGCCCTGGACGTCGACACAGCCTCGTACGGCTACGCGCGCCGCACCCTGGAGGACGGCCGGCGGCCCGCCCCGTCGACGATCCGCCCCGAGGAGTTCATCAACGGCCTCCGCCAGAACTACGAGCGCCCCGAGGGCAACGGCTTCACGGTCACGATGGACGGCGCCCGCCCGAACACCACCCGGAACCCCGTGTACGACCCGGACAACCCGAAACCCAGGGAAGACACGTACGACCCGTACGAAGGCAACGCGTACGAAGACGACCCGTACGAAGACGACCCGTACAACGACGACCCGTACAACGACGACGCGTACGACACCTTCGGTGAGAACAGCCAGGACTGGCGGCTCGTCAGGGTCGGCCTGGCCACCCGCGAGCCCCGGGACAGCGGCGAACGTCCGCCCGCCGCCCTCACCTTCGTCATCGACGTCTCGGGTTCCATGGCCGAACCGGGTCGGCTCGACCTGGTCAAGGACTCCCTGGGCGTGATGACGGACCGGCTGCGCGACGACGACGCGGTCGCGCTCGTCACCTTCAGCGACGAGGCGGAGACCATCCTGCCGATGACCCGCCTGGGCGACCGCCGCGACCGCGTCCACGACGCGATCGACACCCTGGAGCCCACCCTGTCGACGAACCTCGGCGCGGGCGTGAGCACCGGCTACCGCACGGCGGTCGACGGCCTGCGCGAGGGCGCCACCAACCGGGTCGTCCTGCTCTCCGACGCCCTCGCCAACGACGGCGAGACGGACGCCGACGCCATCCTCGACCGCATCGCGGACGCCCGCCGCAAGCACGGCATCACCCTCTTCGGAGTCGGCGTGGGCAGCGACTACGGCGACGCCCTCATGGAGCGCCTCGCCGACAAGGGCGACGGTCACACCACGTACGTGTCGAGCACCGAGGAGGCCCGTACGGTCTTCTGCGACGAGCTCCCCCGGAACATCGACCTCACGGCCCGGGACGCCAAGGCGCAGGTCGCCTTCGACCCGCGGACCGTCGAGCAGTTCCGGCTCCTCGGTTACGACAACCGGCAGGTCGCCGACGAGGACTTCCGCGACGACCGCGTGGACGGCGGCGAGGTGGGCCCCGGCCACACCGTGACGGCTCTGTACGCGGTGCGCACCAAGCCCGGCGCGACGGGGCATGTCGCCACGGCGACCGTACGGTGGCTCGACCCGAGGACCCGTGTCCCGCACGAGGAGACGGGCCAGGTCGAGGCCGAGTCCCTCGACCGGCCCCTGTGGAGCACGGGGACCGCGCGGAGCGGGCTCCAGGCCACGGTCGTCGCCGCGTACTTCGCCGACGTGCTGCGCTCCGTCGACGGCCGGCCGAACGCCCTGCCCGGCACACCGCCCCTACGCGACCTGGCCCGACGCGCGGACAGGCTGGCCGCCACCACAGAATCCAGGACGACCCGCCAACTGGCCGAATCCATCAACCAGGCAACAACCGTCACCAACTGACCCCGGCCCCCCAGCCACCGCGCTCGGAACGCACCTGATAGGGGCGCGGGGAACGGCGCGACCAACCCCCACTCACCCGCACAGTTCCCGCTCCGCCCGCACCGGGTCGTTCGGAAAACGGAACGCCGTCCGCTCCCACGCCCCGGCGACGTTCCGCAGAAACCGCCCAGGCGTAAGCCGCCCCCGCACCGACGAGTTCAGCTCGGCGAGCCCACCACACCGCAGGGCTCGCCGAGCCGCCTCCACCCGCAAGGGGTCGACCCACCCGGGCAGATTCCCCGGCCCCGCGCCCGCCGCGCCCCGGTCGGCGGCGAGCCAGGCGACCGGCAGATGCTTCTCGTGCCCGGCCCGCCCCTGCCGGACCCGCTCGGAGTGCGCGGCCACGGGATAGGCGAGCCCGATCGGATCGAGCGCCGCCCCCTCCAGGGGCACGACCGACCCGTTGAGGCCGAGGACCACATAACTCGCCGTCACCGCACGCGCGTTGCCGGCAACCCGTGCGTCCTTCCCGAACAACAGCGCCGGCGCCCCGGAACGCCGAGCCGCCCACACCTTCCGCGTGTACTCCAGGTGATGCGGAGCCCCGACGAAGGTGTGGTGCACCGGATGGGGATCGGCGTTGTGGCGGACGTACACCCCGCGCTCGTCCGCGATCCCCGCCGGCCCGATCAGCCCGGCGTACGGAATCCGCAGCCAGCCGGCGCACACCACCGCCCACAGGCCGACCCCGACCGCGGCGGACGTGCCCACCCGCGTCACCGGGA
Organism: Streptomyces aurantiacus; assembly: GCF_027107535.1. Taxonomy (NCBI): domain Bacteria; kingdom Bacillati; phylum Actinomycetota; class Actinomycetes; order Kitasatosporales; family Streptomycetaceae; genus Streptomyces; species Streptomyces sp. Qhu-G9. The sequence continues at coordinate 1,258,462 of NZ_CP114283.1, forward strand.
CCGCGAAGACCGGCAGCAGCATCAGCAGCAGCCCGGGCAGCAGCATGCGCCCGTGCATGAAGTCACCGCCGACCTTGACGACGTACACCCAGCACAGCAGCCCGGCGACCACGGGCGCGAGCGCGGGAACGGCCCGCGCCGTCCCGGGGCCGCGACGCCCGCCCCGCACGGGCAGCACCGCCGCCGCCACGAACAGCGCGGGCACCCACAGCAGATAGGGATGCGCGAAGTCCCCCAGATACCCGAGGCCGCGCCCCCACAGGCTCTGCGAGGCCTCCTTCGTCACGGCGGGCAGTGGCACCAGATGCCCGTAGTACCCGGCCCGGAAGACCTCGTACGCGACCGGCAGCGCGCCGGCCGCCCCGGCTCCCGCGAGCGCGCCCCGCCACGACGGCCGCACGAGCAGCCACTGTGCGCCCAGGAACACGACCGTCACCAGCCCCAGATCGGGCCGCACCAGAGGCCCGAGGCCGATGAGCACCGAGGTGGCGGGCGAGGCGGGCCGTGCCGTCAGCGCCAGCCACGCCCCCGCGATCCAGCAGGTGGCGAGCCCCGTCTCCAGCCCAGAGGTGGCGAAGTCCCACACGGGAGGCAGCCCGAGCAGCACCAGCGACCCCAACGGCACGGCCGCGCGCCCGCCGTACGTCCGCAGCGCGCCGATCCCCGCGAGCGCGAACCCGGCGGCGGTCAGCAGCAGCCCCCCGAACACCGCCGCCGACACGGGGTCGACCCCCGCCGCCCCGGCCCCGACGAGCAGCCACTGCCACAGGGTGCCGGTCGACGACTCGACCCGCTCACCCGCGTTGAACACGGGCCCGTTCCCCGCCAGCACCTGCCGCACGGTCCGTACGTAGATGTAGGCGTCGTCGGACATCCACCGCCGCCGGTACCCCGCGTACGCCACCACGAGCGCGGGCGCGAGCCACACCGCGACCCGCAGCCGGCCCGGCCACGGGCCACCCGGACCGGAACCGGGCGGCGGTGACACCGAGGAGGACGAGGGCGGGCGGGCCTTGCGGTGGGCGGACCACGCGGGCGAATGCGTCGACGTCATGATCGGTTCATCGGCCCACGTCAAGCCGAGCTTGACGCCATGGGTGGGCCGAACGGCGGCGGGGCCAAATTCCCCGAGCCTGTTGAAATTCCCCTACGCATGAGTAAGTTGACTCTGAAGTAAGTACGCGTCACCTCAACGCGAGCCGCCACCGGGAGCCTTCATGGGCATGCGCAAGGACCTCAAACAGGCGAAGAAACGCACCGACCTGGCCGACCGCGCCCAGGCCGAGGTCACCAGGGACGACCGAGGTGTGGTCCGCGAGGCACGCATGCCCGCCCTCGCACCGAGGCCCACCACGGGCAGCACCGCCGACCTGCCCTTCACCAACGCGGCCGAGGCCCCCGACGCCGTGGTCGTCCGCCGCCGTGAGCGCGGCGCCTGGCGGCCGGTGACCGCCGCCGCCTTCGCCCACGAAGTCACCGCTGTCGCCAAGGGACTGATCGCGGCGGGCCTCGAACCGGGCGGCCGCGTCGCGGTCATGTCCCGCACCCGCTACGAGTGGACGCTGTTCGACTTCGCGATCTGGGCCGCGGGCGGCCTGTCCGTCCCCGTCTATCCCACGTCCTCGCCCGACCAGATCGAGTGGATCGTCCGCGACTCCGCCGCCCGCTTCGTCGTGGTGGAGACCGCGGAGAACGCGGCGGCGGTCACGACGGGCACGGCCGGTCACTCCGAACGCCCGCACATCTGGCAGTTCGACGACGGGGCCGTCCCCGAACTGACCGCCCTGGGGCGCGACATCGCCGACGAGGAGGTCACCGAGCGCCGCGGCGCCCTGACCCCCGACACCGTCGCGACGATCTGCTACACCTCCGGCACCACCGGCAAGCCCAAGGGCTGCGTCCTCACCCACGCCAACCTGCACGCAGAGGCCGCGAACACCGTCGAACTCCTCCACCCCATCTTCAAGGAGGTCACCGGCCAGCTCGCCTCGACCCTCCTCTTCCTGCCCCTCGCCCACATTCTGGGCCGTACCCTCCAGATCTCCTGTCTGATGGCCCGTATCGAACTGGGCCACTTCCCGAGCATCAAGCCCGACGAACTCCGCCCGGCGCTCAGGGAGTTCCGGCCCACCTTCCTGGTCGGCGTGCCCTACCTCTTCGAGAAGATCCACGGCACGGGCCGCGCCACCGCCGAGCGGATGGGCCGCGGCGCCTCCTTCGACCGCGCCCACCGCGTCGGCGTCCGTTTCGCGGAGCGACACCTCGACAGGTTCCTGGACCGCGGCAAGGGCCCCGGCCCCGGTCTCCTCGCCGCCTGGGCCCTGTACGACCTGCTGGTCTACCGCCGCATACGCAAGGAGATCGGCGGCCGCACCCGCTACGCCATCAGCGGCGGCTCCCCGCTCGACCGCGACCTCAGCCTCTTCTTCTACGCCGCCGGAATCATCGTCTACGAGGGCTACGGCCTCACCGAGACCACCGCGGCCGCGACGATCGTCCCGCCCCTGCGGCCCCGCCCCGGCACGGTCGGCCTCCCCGTACCCGGTACCGCCGTCCGTATCGCCGACGACGGTGAGGTGCTCATCAAGGGCGGCATCGTCTTCGGCGCGTACTGGAACGACCCGGCCGCCACGGACGCCGTCCTGACCGACGAGTGGTTCGCGACCGGCGACCTGGGCTCCCTCGACGAGGACGGCTACCTCACCATCACCGGCCGGAAGAAGGACATCCTCGTCACCTCGGGCGGCAAGAACGTTTCCCCGTCCGTCCTGGAGGACCGCCTGCGCAGCAGGCCCCCGGTCGGCCAGTGCGTCGTCGTCGGCGACAACCGCCCCTACATCGCCGCCCTGATCACCCTGGACCGGGAGGACCTCACCCACTGGCTGTACGTCCGCGGGATGCCGGCCGACACCCCGCTGTCCGACCTCGTCCACGACCCGCGGATGCGCGCCGACGTCCAGAAGGTCGTGGACTACGCGAACCAGGCCGTCTCCCGGGCCGAGTCGATCCGCGAGTTCGCCCTGGTGGAAGGTGAGTTCACCGAGGACAACGGCATGCTCACCCCGTCCCTGAAGGTCAAGCGCCACGCGGTGACGGCGGCGTACGAGCGGGACATCCGGGCGCTGTACGCGGATTCGGCGCGGACACGGGAACAGCGGGCCACCCACGAGGGGTGACCCGCTGTCCGCGGAGACGGTGAACGATCAGCTGTTGCTGGCGCCGTTGCCCGAGAGCACCGGGATGTTGCTGAGGATGTGCGACAGGGGCTCGTCGCCCTTGGCCTGCGTGGAGTTCTCGGTGCACTGCTGGTTCTGCGGGGCCGACAGGATCGGCACGTCCTGCAGGACGGTGACCGGCACGACGCCGACGAGCGAGGCCAGGTTGGCCTTGACCGGCAGGCCGACACACGGCTTGTTCAGCGAGCCCTGCACGAGCGAGAGCTGGGGGCTCATCTTGCCGTGCGTGGCCTGGTTGCCGTACTTCTGAACGGAGCCGTTGCCGTTGGCGGTGGTGACGCCGTCGTCGTTGCCGATGGCCAGCGCCTGGGGCGCGGCGGCGGCCGACAGACCGGCGACAGAGGCGGCAATGGCCGCGGTCGCCATCAGCTTCTTCATGTTCGTTCCCTTTCGGAGAGTGGCCCCCAACGGAGCCGCATATTCATCAACAGAGCGGTGGACGGTGCGGTTGCGGGCTTTGCCCCGATTGGCCCACAGGCTTTCCTCGGGACCGGAGCTGACGCGCCGCCGTCGACGTGACAGGGGCAGCGGGCCGCCGGGGAGGCCGGCGGCCCGCTGGGTGGTACGGCGGATCAGCTGCCGCTGGCACCGTTGCCCGAGAGCACCGGGATGTTGCTGAGGATGTGCGACAGGGGCTCGTCGCCCTTGGCCTGCGTGGAGTTCTCGGTGCACTGCTGGTTCTGCGGGGCCGACAGGATCGGCACGTCCTGGGCGACCGTGACGGGCACCACGCCGACGAGGGAGGCCAGGTTGGCCTTGGCCGGCAGGCCGATGCAGGGCTTGTTCAGCGAGCCCTGGATGAGCGCCATCTGCGGGCTCATGTTGCCGTACGTCGCCTGGTTGCCGTAGATCTGCGCGGCGTGGTTGCCATTGGCGGTGGTGACGCCACCGTCGTTGCCGATCGCCAGCGCCTGGGGCGCGGCGGCAGCCGAAACACCGGCGACGGAAGCGGCGACCGCCGCGGCAGCCATAACCTTCTTGATCACTTGCTGGTCCCTTCTGGAGTAACCCCGTCCACCGGAGCGACCTGGACAACTGCGCCCGGCCCGCATAGTTGCTCCGATTCACTCCGATGGCCCATTTGAGGATCCCGTTTGTACGACACATGCGCGCGAGGATTTCCGTTAATCGCGGATCGTCGAACGGGCCAACCGGGTGACATCTCGAAACCAATCGTGGCGCCTGTGGTTGATGCGGGAGCAGGAACACGCGTGTCTGCCAGGAAAGGAACCGGATAAATGCTCAAGAAGGCAATGGCCACGGCGGCGGTCGCCGCTTCTGTCGTCGGTGTCTCGGCGGCGGCAGCCCCCCAGGCGCTTGCCATCGGCAACGACGAGGGCGTCACCACTGCCAACGGCAACCACGCCGAGCAGGTGTACGGCAATGCCAAGACCCACGGCGACATGAGCCCCCAGGGCCAGCTCGTGCAGGGCTCGCTCAACAAGCTCTGTCTCGGCCTGCCTGTCAAGGTCAACGCCGCTTCTCTCGTGGGCATCCTGGTGCCGGTCACCGTTCTGCAGGACGTGCCGATCCTGTCGGCCCCGCAGAACCAGCAGTGCACCGAGAACTCCACGCAGGCCAAGGGCGACGAGCCCCTCTCGCACATCCTGGACAACATCCCGGTGCTCTCGGGCAACGGTGCCAGCGGCAGCTGACCGACCGTCGCAAGGACCGCCCGGGTCACCCCGCCGCCGTGCGCGGCGGGGTGACCCGGGCTGTTCGGCAATATTTTCTGCTTTGCTTCTCTGCTGCTTCTTCTTTCCATATCGCGCCGTGGGGGTCTCGGGTCGTCGATTGCGCGCCGGGCGTTCGGGTGAATTACCGGAGAGCCGCACTTTCTGTAGTTTCTTCGACCGCCTTCTCCTCGTTCTACAGCCCGCAGGTCATGGTGCGAGCCGTTCAGGGTGGGCTCGTCCGGTTTCGACCGTCACAGGGCATGACCGCAGAGAAAGGGAAGTACGTGAAGCACAAGAAGAGTGCCGTCGTCATCGTCGGCGCGATCATGGCCATGGGCATGGCCGCCCCGGCCTTCGCCGACGCCGAGGCCGATGGTGCGGCCGTGGGCTCGCCCGGTGTCCTCTCCGGCAACGTGGTCCAGGTTCCCGTCCACATTCCCGTCAACGTGTGCGGCAACTCGATCAACGTGATCGGCCTGCTGAACCCGGCGTTCGGCAACAAGTGCGTCAACGACTGACGTCGTAACGCACCAGCCGACCGGCTGTGTCACGCCGGCCTTGGACCGCCTTCCGGTGCCAAGGCCGGCTTTCCCACTTCTACGAGCAGAGAAGACAACGAGATTGCGACAGACCCTGAGCAAGGGAATGGTCGCGGCCGCTGCCGCGACGAGCATCTTGTCCCTGTACGGCTCCCAGGCGTTCGCCGACACGAACGCGAACGGGGTCGCAGCGGACTCGCCCGGCGTGCTGTCCGGCAACAACGTGCAGGCACCGGTGAGCGTCCCGGTGAACGCGTGCGGCAACTCCGCGAACGTGGCAGCCGGCCTCAACCCGTCGTTCGGCAACTCCTGCGCCACCCCCTCGGGCAAGCACAGGAAGCCTGACGCGCCCCGCCACGGAGCCCCGGCCGCACACGGCTCGGACCACGAGTACGGATCGGGCCACGGTGGTGGTTCGGACCACGGGTACGGATCGGGCCACGGTGGTGGTTCGGGTCACGGGTACGGCTCGGACCATGGATACGGCTCGGACCACGGTGGCGGCTCGGGTCACCACGGATCCGGTCACCAGGGGTCCGGTCACCACGGCGGCCCCGGGCACGGCGGGCCGGGGCGCCACAGTGGCGGCTCCTCCACGCACGGCGCCACCCACGGGTCGCCCGGCGTCGGCTCGGGCAACAACGCCGGGGCGCCGGTGGACGTGCCGGTGAACGCGTGCGGGAACACCGTCGACGTGGTCGCCCTGCTGAACCCGTCGTTCGGCAACAAGTGCGGGCACCACGGCGACAACGGCAACGGCTACGGCGGTGGCGACGACAGCGGGCCGAAGGGCTACGGCGACGACGACACCCCGCCGACCAAGCCCCCGACCACGCCGCCCACGAAGCCGCCGACCACCACACCGCCGACGGTGCCCCCCGCCACGGTGCCCCCGACGACGGTCCCGCCCACCACGGGTCCGCCCGTCACGGGTCCGCCCGTGACGACGCCTCCGTCTACGACTCCTCCGGGGCCGGGGACCAGGCCGGAACTGCCGAGCACCGGCAGCGACGGGCTGCTCGCGGCTTCGGCCGCCGGTGCGGGCCTGCTGCTCGGCGGAGCGGTCCTGTACCGACGAGGCCGGGCCGCGTCCCGTCGGTGGTGACGCGCCGGGTGCCGGACGCCACGCGCCCGGCACCCGCGTCGTCAGCGACCCGCCGCCCCCAGCACCCCGCGCCGCTCCCGCGCGCCGGGCACGGGCAGCCGGGCAGGCCCCGTACGGAGCCGGCGCCGCACTCCTCGTACGAGGGTCCGGGCCGTGAACGAGGCGCCGTGCACGAAACGCATGGCCGGGCCGAAGCCGGCTGCCGTGACCAGACCCGCCATGAAGAGGCCCGGCCAGGACGACTCGAACTCCCGCCCCACATAAGGGGATCCGTCGGGTGACGCGGCCAGACCCTCGCGTACGTCCTCCGTCAGCAGTCCCAGGCGTTCCCGGGTCGCCCTGAACCCCGTGGCGGCGATGACGTGTTCGGTGTCGAGAGATGTCAACTCACCCGTCCTGCCCAGCATTTCGAGGCGTACGCCGCCCCGGGACGCGTACGCCGCCGCGACCTCGTGGCCCAGCAGCAGGTCGACGGATTGCTCGACCCGGTCGCGGATCCACCAGGCGCCCGCGGGGCCCAGGGCGGTGGCGGCGATCCGGGCGCGGGTTGGTTCCGGGAGACGGCGGAAGGCCCCGGGGCGTTCCGCGTAGAGCCAGTTGCGCCAGCCGCAGCCCAGCCCGGTGTGCGGGGCGCGGGCCGACTGCCACCAGGGGCGCTCCCAGGGGGGCGGCACGTCGTTCCAGGCGAGCCCGGGGGCCCGGGCCACGACCCGGACGCGGGTGCCCTGTTCGGCGAGCAGGGCCGCCGTCTCCAGGGCGGCCTGGCCGCCGCCGATGACGGTGACGTCCTTGCCGAGGAAGCGGTCCAGATCACCGTGGTCGCTGCTGTGCGAGACGTACTCGGGTCCCAGCTCCCGGAAGGCGGCGGGTACTTCGGTGAAGGGCAGGACGCCGACCGCCAGTGCGACCGTCCTCGCGCGGACGGTCGCGCCGTCCTCGGTGACCGCCTCGAAGCCGCCCAGGCAGGGACGGACGAGCGTGATCGTGCGCTCGTCCAGCTCCGGGACCGCGTGTTGCGCGAACCACAGTCCGTACGAGGCGAACACCTCGACCGGAATGGGCTCACCGTGCCGCGCCTGCGTGCCCTGTTCCGCGCAGTAGGCGGCCAGGCGCAGACGGCCCTCCGGGTCCGAGAGGTCGGACGCCCACGGCTCGGACTTGAGGAACATGCCGCGGGGCATGTGGTCCCGCCAGGACGCCATGGGCCGGCCGAACACGCGCAGGCTCAGGCCGGCCGCGGCGGCGTGGGAGGCGATGGACAGGCCGTAGGGGCCGGCCCCCACCACCAGCAGGTCGTACATCAGCGGCTGTTCGCTTTCTCGTCGTCGGACAGGGGGTTCGTGTCATGGCGTGTCGTCTGCCGTACGACACGCGTGTCGTACGCCGGTGCGGAGGCCGCCCGTCGGACGCGCTCCAGCAGGCGCCGGCCGGCGTGGCGAGACCACAGTGCCCACAGGGCGGCGCCGGGCGCGAGGTCGTCCCGGGCGTGCCAGGCCCGCTCGGCCCCGCCCCGAAAGGCGGCCGTGAGCGGCGCGTAGTTCTCCACCACGAAGGTCCGGCCCGGGAGCGGGACGGGTGCCGGCCGCGGACGGTGGGTCAGGTCCAGGTGCAGGGCCCGCACCACGTCGAGCCCCGCGCCGTCGGCGAACAGCCGGAACTGCGCGCCGGGCCGCGGATTGAAGTCGAGCAGGTGGTACGCGCCGGTCGAGCCGTCGCGGCGGAAGTCCAGGTCGAAGATGCCGCGGTAGCCGAGCGCCGAGGTCAGCCGTTCGGCCAGGGACTGCACGGCCGGGTTCGGCGTCCAGTGGCCGACCGCGGTCAGGCCCGCGGCGCGTGGCCAGGCACGCTGCTTGCGGCCCGGTCCGCCGCCGCACACCGTCCCGGACCGGTCCACGTACCCGTGGAAGAACCAGTCCCGGTCCGGCCCCGGCGGCAGGAACGCCTGGAGCAGCAGCCTGCTGCCCGCCTCCTCGGCCCGCCGGCACAGGGCCTGTGCCTCCTGCGCGGAGCCCAGCACCGCCGTGCTGCGCAGGCCCGAACCGGCGGGCAGCAGCCAGGGGCGGCTCCACTTCGCCACCACCGGCAGCCCGAGCCGCCGGGCAGCCGCGGCCGCCTGCGCGGGACCGTCCACCACCAGCGTCGGAGGGTGCGGGACGCCCGCGGACGCGCACACGGCGGCCAGTTCGGCCTTGTCCGCGACCCGCTCCGGGAGGCCTCGGGGAGCCGGGGGCAGCAGATAGCGGGGCGCGAGTTGGTCCCGCATCCGGTCCACCGCGACGGCGCTCGCGTCATCCATTGGGATCAGTACGGCGGGACGGGCCACCCGCGCGGCCACTCGGCGCAACACCAGGGCGATGTCGGCGGCCGTGGCGTCGGCGGCGGGCGGCGGATGCATCCGGCACACGAATCGGGATCCGCGCACCGGACTTCCGGTGGAGTCGGCGACCAGGTGCACGTCGATTCCGGCCCGGCCGAGCGAACGTACGGCTCCGAGCGTGCCGTGGTGAAAGGGATTCCGGTCGATCCGCAGAAGTACGGCGGGAACGCGGATGTCGAAGGGCGGCATGGGCATATTTCCTTGAGGTCTCTTCGGATTTCTCACCCGTGCGGGTGATGGGGCATTTCTCCGGCGCTCGGCCTCGGTTGGCGCAATTCACATTTATGTGACTGAGTGTCAGTGGACGGTGGAAATGAAGCGCGAGGAGCGGACATGGCCCCACTGCAACGGACCCGAACCAGACGGCTGGCATGCGTCGCCGCCTCACTCACCGCCGGACTCATCGCCTCGGCCGCCCTCGCGCCCGGGACGGGGTACGCCGCGGGCGCGAGGGCACAGGACCCGCCGGTCCCGCCGCCGACCGGTGTCGTGGCACCGATGACGCCGGTGGGGCCCCAGCTCCAGAGCCCGGTCCGGAACCCGGCTCAGGACCGGCCCCGGCTGCCGGGGCAGTCGGCCGTGCCCGCCGCTCCCGGACAGACGACCCCGCAGCCCGCGCCGCCGAAGGAGCCCGAGAGGCCGGCCTTCGGCGCCTACCTGGACTACGGGCCACGCGGGGTGGCCCGGATGGCCGAGCTCAGCCGCTGGCTGGGCGGGGCCGAGCTGCGCGTCGCGCACACGTATCTGCCGGGCGACCGCTGGAGCAACATCGAGGGCCTGCCCGGGTTCCTCGACGTCTGGGCGGACTGGCGGCGGCAGGAGACCGACCGGCTCTTCGTCCTCAACGTCCCCATGCTGGAGCGCAACGAGGAGGGCGTCTCCGACCGGGAGGTCCGCAGCCTGCTGCGGCGCGGCGCGGCCGGAGAGTTCGACCACCACTTCCGCAAGCTCGCCGAGCGGCTCGTCGAACTCCAGGTGCCCGACACCGTCATCGTGCTCGGCTGGGAAATGAACGGCATCACGTACACCCATCGCTGCGGGCCGGACCCGGAGGCCTGGAAGAAATACTGGAACAGGATCGTCACCGCCATGCGGGCGGTGCCGGGACAGAAATTCCGGTTCGACTTCACACCGAACCGCGGCCGGGACGCCATTCCCTGGACCCAGTGCTATCCGGGTGACGACACGGTCGACATCATCGGCATGGATTCGTACGACCAGCCGCGTGGACAGTCATTCGACGAAGCGGTGTCCGAACCCTACGGACTCCAGGCGCACATCGACTTCGCGAAGTCGCACGGAAAGCCGATTTCCTATCCGGAATGGGGGCTGTTCCGCAACGGCGACAACGCGACGTACATGAAGCGCATGCTCGCATGGCTGGACGAGCACAAGCCGCTCTACAACACACTCACCGACTACTGCCCGCACGGTGTGTGGCAGTGCGAGGACAACCCGAGGGCCTCCGAGATCTACCGGTCCGTGCTCTTCGGCCGCACCGATCCGACCCCCGTGCCGAAGCCGACCGACCCGACGCCCAAGCCCACCGAGCCGGCACCCAAGCCGACGGAACCGGCCCCGGTGCCGAAGCCGACACCCGTACAGCCGCCGAACTGCTCGCCGATCGAGCTCGGTGACTGGGTCGAGTACTGGCTCGGCGGGAAGCTCTGCCTGCGCTTCGACTGGTGGTCGCGCAACCGCTGACCGCGAGACGGCGGCAGGTCGGTCACGGCCTGCCGCCACCGCGTTCCCTCCAGCTGTGGAACCGGTCGAGCAGCTTCTTGCCCCGGCTGCGGGCGGCCACGTCACAGACGGCCGCGGACATCAGCGGTGCCGTCCGCCGCCGGGCCAGCAGGAAACGCTGGTTGACGACGGGCTGGGGGCGCCAGTGGTGCTTGTAGGGCTCGTTGCCGCGCAGCAGGCTCAGGACCCGGCGCCCGCCCGACTCGGTGTGCTGGGCGCAGGCGTGCAGCAGCATCGTCGCCACGTCCGCCTTGCGCTCCCGCAGCTGAGGATGCGCGCCGTACAGATAGCCGCCCGCCAACTGCCGTGACAGGAGCGTCAGATCGACGGCCAGCACGGTGTCGTCCACCCGGAACTCGGTCACCACCGCGTCCCCGGCACGGACCATCGGCCCCACCGAGCGGACCAGGTGCTCGGCGAACCGCTCCTGCAGATGCTCCGAGGTCACCTTGCGGCCCTGCCACTGGAGGCGGTGCAGCTCAAGAAGCCGGCGCAGCGCCCCGGCCACCTCGTCGGGACGTACGGCACGGCGTTCGACGCCCAGCGAGGTCAGCTTGCGCAGCTTGGCGCGGGCCCGCTGCTGCGCCTTGGCCGTCGTGAGCCGTCCGATCAGGTCGTCCATGGGCACGGCGGGCAGCTCCAGGCACAGCGAGTCCCGCACCTGCCGCCGGGGCCCGCGCCAGCTCGCGTACACCCGCTCCACCGCGCCGCCGGGCCGCACCTCACGGAAGTCGATCAGCGCGGTGCGGGCGGCCGCGGCCAGCCCGTCGGCGAGGGCGGCCGCCGCGCGGTCACCGCGTTCGCCGTCCTCGATCAGCACGTCCCCGAAGTCGGAGATCGACCCGCCCAGCGGCACGAGGGCCGGCCACGGCTGCCGTACGAGCATCAGCGGGGCGGCGGCCACCAGGTCGCCGCCGTCGCGGACGAGCACCAGGCGGAGCCGGCCGGGCGTGCCGTACGAGAGCCACCACGAGTGCAGCCAGGCATGGCTCTGGAACGGGGTCGCCGCGCCGCACCGCCGGTACAGCAGCCCCCACTCCTCGGCGAGCCGGCCGAACTCCTCCTCGTCCGTGCACAGTTCCGTCCGCCAGGCGGCGGCGCTCACAGCTGACCGTGGACGTCGGCGGCGGTGGCGGGGCCCGGCACCGAGGCCGTGGGCGAGGCGTCCGGGGCCCGGCGCGGCCGGACCAGCAGCGCGAGCCCGCCGAGCAGTCCGCCGGCGCTCGCGCCGACCAGGCCGGTCACCGTCGCCGACGCCGAGGACGCCTCGGTGGGCCTCATCGCCCGGGAGAACTGCAGCAGCTCCACATGGGTGCTGTCCTCGGTGTCGTTCGCGTGCCGGGTCAGCGAGCGCGACACGGCGTTGGCGATGTCCGCGGCGAGGTCGGGGCGGGCGGACGTGGCGGTCACGGCGACCATCGGGGCGTCCGGCGAGGTCGCGGTCTGCACGCTCTCGCGCAGGGTCGACACCGGAACGCCCGCCCACACCTGCGCGTCCCCGAGCACCGCGAGCTGCGTCGCGACACGCCCGTAGGCCTGCGCGAAGCCGAGCGCCGCCGCCGGGTCGGACTGCTTCGTGGGTACGGCGATGACGTAACTCGTGGCGCTGTACTGCGGTGTCTTCAGGACGCCGTACGCGCCGCCGAGCGTGCCGCCGAGGAGGGCCCCAGCGGCGAGCAGGGACCACGGGGGCAGCGTCCTGGCACGGGCGAGCGCCGTTCTCGGCCGCCCGGTCGAACGGTTGGGGTTGTCGGTCATGAGGAAGTCACTCCCAGAGTTGCGGCCGTGTAGATGTCCATGAGCCGGTCGGCACTGCGGGCGATGCTGTAGTGGTGGGCGGCGTCCGGCGCGGAGCGCGGCCCGGGACCCGCCGCGCGGACCTGCCGCAGAGCCCGTACGAACGAGTCCGCGCCGCCCTGCACCCGCCGGGCGAACGGCGCCGCGCCCGGGGGCAGGTCGTCGACGGCCGGGCAGGAGACGTAGAGCACGGGCAGGCCCGCCGCCAGGGCCTCCACGACGGCGAGCCCGAAGGCCTCCTCCGCGCAGGGCGAGGCGAGGACGTCCATGGCTCCTGTCAGCGACGGCAGATCGAGCCCGGCGGGCCCGTCGCCGGATCCGGTGGGGCCGTTCGGGCGTTCGCCCGTGAACAGCACCCGGTCGGCGACACCCATGTGCTGCGCCGCGCGCCGCAGCACGTTCTCCTGCGGGCCGCCGCCGACCAGCAACAGCCAGACGTCGTCCGGGAGTTCGGCCAGCGCCCGGACGAGCACCTCGAAGCGCTTGCCGGCCGTCAGCCGTCCGACACCCCCGACGACGTACGCCCCCTGCGGCAGCCCCAGCCGTCGGCGGGTGCTCTCGCGCAGCTCGGGGTCGAAGCGGAAGCGGTCCACGTCGATGCCGTTCGGCACGACCTCGATGCGCGGTCCGGGCACGCCCCAGCGGCGCAGCCGCTCCGCGACCGTCGGCGAGACCGCGACCGTCGAGCGGCCCAGGCGTTCACTGGCCAGATAGAGCGCCCGGACGCCCGCGGTGAGCCGGCGGCCCTCCATCTGCGAGTCGCCGAGCGAGTGCTCGGTGGCCACCACGGCCTTCACCCCGGCGAGGCGCGCGGCGATCCTCCCGTACACGCAGGCCCGGTAGAGATGCGTGTGGACGAGGTCGTACCGGCCGCCGCGGATCAGGCGGACGAGGCGGGGGAGCGCCGACAGGTCGCGGTTGCCCTCCATGCCGAGGTGGACGACGCGCACACCGTCCGCGGTGAGGCCTTCGGCGACCGCGCCCGGGTTGGTGAGCGTCACCACGTCGCATTCGACCGGCAGGTTCCGCACCAGCAGGCGCAGCTGCTGCTCGGCCCCGCCGACACCGAGCCCGGTGATCACGTGCAGGGCCTTCACCGGGTCACCTCCGCCGCGTCGGCCGGCGGTGTGGGGCGTCGGCGCAGCCGGTTGAGGCGGTACTTCAGCAGCAGCCGCCAGGAGGTGTCGTTCTCACCGACGTGGACGCGGGGGAGCGCGAACGTGCCGGTGAGCGGGCCGGGGTCGATGGCGCACGCGTAGCCGTACCCGGCGGCCCGTACGGCGTCGGCGACCCGCTGGTCGACGGTCCCGTACGGATAGCACAGGCCCCGCACCTCACGGCCCGTCAGCTCGGTGAGCAGGGCCCGGCTGCCCCCGACCTCCGCGCCCAGCAGCGCGTCGTCGGCCAGGGTGAGGTCGACGTGGGTGAGGCCGTGCGAGGCGACCTCGATGCCCTCGGTGTCCACGAGCCGGCGGATGCCGTCGGCGGTGAGGAGCGGCTTGCGGGGACCGAGCGGGTCCCATTCGTTCGTACCGCCCAGCCTGCCCGGCAGGACGAACACGGTGGCGCCGAAGCCCCGGCGCCGCAGCACCGGGAGGGCGTTGTCGGTGAAGTCCGCGTAGCCGTCGTCGAAGGTGAGCCCCACGAGGCCCCGCCCCTCGCCCCGGGCGCGGGCCGCGAGGAGGTCCGCCATGCTCACCCCGCGCAGGCCCCGGCGGTGCAGCCAGCCGAGTTGCCGGTCGAGTCGGCCGGGCGAGACCGTGATGCGGTACGGATCGTCCGAGCAGTCGCCCACCGAGTGGTACATCGCCACCCAGAGGGGCGCGGCCGGGCGTGGGCCGGTGCGGGTGGAGTCGGTCGTGTCAGCGGAAACGGGCATGCGGCAGCCTTCGGGTGACGGAACGGAGGGCGGTACGGAAGGCGGGTGCGACGGCCTGGACGCCGAGCAGCCGGAGCAGCAGGACGTAGACGACGGTGACGGTCGCACCCCCGGTGAGCAGGGCGAGTTCGGGCGGGTCGAAGCGGCTTGCGACGAGGGCCCCCGCCACGGCCGCGCAGACGGCCGCGCGGACCGGCTTGGTGAGTTCGTGGACGACCCGGCGGGTCCGGATCCGCACGCTGCGCCGCTCGTTCATGCCGGACAGCAGCAGGGCCGCCGTGATGGTGATCCCGATCGCGTTGGCGGCGGCGATCCCGCACACGCCCCAGGTGCCGACGGTCGCGGCACCGATCCACGAGGTGGCGACGATGCCCGCGGTCATCGCCGCCAGCGGGTACCAGGTCGGGCGGCCGGCCGAGAAGTACGTCCGGACGAGCGCGCCCACCAGCGTGTGGCCGAGCAGCCCGACCGAGTAGACCCGCATGACGGTGGCCGTCGCCGCGGTGTCCTGGGCGGTGAACGCGCCGCGCTGGAAGAGGAGCTGGATGATCTGCGGCGCGCAGGCGAAGACCGCCGCCGCGCCCAGCAGCACCATGCACGCGGCGACCGCGGCGTCGCGCTCCACGCGGGTGCGGGCCCGCTCGGTGTCGCCCTCGGCGAGCGCCTGCGCCAGCACCGGGAAGGTGACGGTGCACAGCATCAGCGAGAGGGTCATGGGGATCTGGGCCACCTTCTGCGCGTAGTTCAGGTGCGAGATGGCTCCGGAGGGGAGGTTCGAGGCGAGGTAGCGCTCGATGAGGACCTGGGACTGACGGCAGAGTGCGAAGAGCAGGACCGGGGTGATGAGAGCGAGCTCCACGGTGTGCGTCACGGACTGTTTCGCCGCACGCCGGGCGGACCGCTTCGCCGCCCGCCGCGCCGCGCGTCCCGCCGCCCGCTTGACGGGCCGCTTCGGCACCGGGCATCTGGCGGGGACGCCGAGCGGTTCGGGGGCCTTCGTCGCTGTGGGCAGCGGCCCTGGTGCGTCCGCGGCGCCGCCGACCTGCCCGGGGGCCGCCGTGGACGCCGCGACGGCCGCTGTGATGTCGAGTCGCCCCGAGGCTGTCGCGGTGACGCCGCGTGGCCCCAGGGCCTGCGCGGTGGCGCCGAGGGCTTCCGGGGCCTGCCCGGTGCCGTCCTCGGCCGTCACGGTCCGGCGGCGCCCGAAGAGCTGCCGTGCGAGGGCGGGTGTCTGCGCCGCCACCATCAGACAGCCGCCCACCGCGACGCCGGCGGCAGCCGACCGCACGCCCCAGCGGCCGCCGAGGACGAACATCGCCGTGATGATGCCGGTGTTGTAGGCGACGTAGATGGCGGCGGGCGCCAGGAAGCGCCGGTGGGCGCGCAGGGCCGCGCTGCAGTAGCCGGCGAGCCCGAAGCTCAGGACGCAGGTCGCGGTCAGCCTGGTGCAGTCGACGGCGAGCCCGGGGTCGGGGAGCCCCGGCGCGAGCCCCGCGACCAGGTACGGCGCCCCGGCCATCAGCAGCGCGGAAGCCCCCACCAGGGCCAGTGCGAGGCGCGGCAGCGTGGAGGCGACGAGCGCGCGGACGGGGTCCCCGCCGGCCCCGCGTGCCCGCCGGGCCACGGCCAGGCTGAACGCCGGGACCAGCACGAACGCCATCCCGTCCTCGATCAGCAGCGTCGCCGCGACCTCCGGCACGGTCCACGCCACCAGGAAGGCGTCCGTCTCGGTCCCGGCTCCGAAGAGATGCGCGAGCGCCTGGTCCCGGCCCAGGCCGAGCAGCGCGCCCGCGATGGAGAGGACGGCGGTGACGAGCGTCGCCTTGGCGAGGAACTTGCGGGTGGGCGGCGCGACCTCGACAGGCGTGCCGGCGGCGTGTGCGGCGACGGAAGGAGCGGTGTCGGAAGCCGCGGTGCCGGAAGGTGCGGTGCCGGTGGGCGCGGTGCCGGAAGGTGCGGTGCCGGTGGGCGCGGCCTCGGGCGGGGGCTCGGAGAGCGGGGCGTCGCCCGGTGTGCCGTCGGCCGACGCGGCGCGGGCACCGGGCAGTTGCACTCCGTCCCCGTCCCCGCTCCTGGTCCCGGCGCCACCGCGACCCGTGAGCCCCGCGGACCCGCTCCCGTGCCACGCCGTCCCGGTCCCGGTCGTCGTGTCGCCGTGGCCCGCGGTTCCGGCGGCCCCGCCGTGTTCCCCGGCCGCGGCCCCCGTCCCACGACGGCCCGGTCGAGCCGCCGTTCCCTCACCCTCCGCCCGGGAAGGCGTCACCGTCATCGTTCCCCGGCCCCCTCGGGGGACAGCGCCCACCAGGCGGCGAGGCCGAGGACCACCGCGGTCAGCACGGTCGAGGGGCCCCCGATGTCGGCGTACGCGAAGTCGACCAGTTGCCAGAGCAGCAGCCCGCACGCGACCAGCGCGCAGTCGAGTCCGGCCCGTGAGCGCCGAGCGTGAAAGAGCCCGCGGAGCCCGCAGACCAGCAGCGCCAGCCAGCTTCCGGCGAGCGCGAGCAGCCCCAGCAGCCCCTGCTCGCTGAGCACCAGCAGGTACATGTTGTGCGGGGACAGGAGCGGCTGACGGTGGAACCCGGCGCCCGCCCCGCCCGTGTCACTGCCCGAGGACAACGCGAGCGAGGCATGCCCGTCGCGATGGTCCGGGAAGCCCTTCAGCCCCACCCCGGTCAGCGGCTGGTCGCGCCACATGTCGACGGCCGCCGCCCACATCGTGTACCGGTCGGTCACCGACTGGTCCGGCGCGTCCGCGACCTGCGTGATGCTGCTGATCCGCTCCTGGAGCATCGCGGTGCCCACACCGAGCCCGCCCACGAGCACCACCGCGGCCGCCGTCACCGCCGCGAACACCTTCACCGCCCGCCGCATCCCGGCGAGCGCGAGCTGCGCCCCGCACGTCACGGCCGTCGCGATCCACGCCCCGCGGCTGAACGACAGCGCGAGCGGCAGCAGCAGCGCCAGCGCGCACACCACCGCCGCGGTCCGCTGCCTCGCGGGCCCGGACCCGAGCGCGAGACCGAGCGCGCACACCAGCCCGAACGACACCACGGCCGCCATCCCCATGATGTCCGTCGGCCCGAACGTGCCCACGGCGCGGATCTCCTCGCCCATGTACGAGGCACCGGTCCCGGTCGCGTACTGGTGGACCCCGATCGCGCCCTGCCACAGCGCCAGCCCGACGAGGGACCAGGCGATGAGCCGCGCGTCACGGCGGTCGCGGACCAGCAGCATCACCGCGGCCGGCACCAGCACGAAGACCTGCAGATAGCGCACGAGCCCCGCGGCCCCCGCCCCCGGCGAGGCCGCCCCGGCCGTCGCGAGCGCGATCCCGACGACCGGCAGCCCGAGCACGACGGCGGCGGTACGGGACAGGGGGCGCCGCCGGCCGCGTACGAGACGTACCGCGCAGCACACCACGACCAGCCCGGACACGGCGTCGGCGACGGTGCCGCCGCCGTCCCCGGAGACCGGCAGCGCCAGCATGGCGACGAGGGCGATCACGGGCAGCACGGGAAGGAAGCGGCGGGGAGCCGACACCACGGCGGCGGTGAGAGGCGGGGCGGGCAGGACCTGGGTCACCGCGCTCAGCTCCCCGTCGGACGCACGAGCGAGGCCGCGGTGCGCAGCAGGATGCAGACGTCCTGCCAGAGCGACCAGTTGTCGATGTACGCGTTGTCGAACCGGCAGCGGTCCTCGATCGAGGTGTCGCCGCGCAGCCCGTGGACCTGGGCGAGCCCGGTGATCCCCGTCCGCATCCGGTGCCGGGACGCGTAACCGGGGTAGGTCTGGCTGAACTGGCCCACGAAGAACGGCCGTTCGGGCCGCGGTCCGACCAGGCTCATGTCGCCCCACAGGACGTTCCACAGCTGGAGCAGCTCGTCCAGCGAGGTCCGCCGCAGGAAGCGGCAGAACCAGCCCATCTCGTGCTCGTTCGCCACGCTCCAACGGGTCGCGGCCTCGTGCGCGTCGACCGGCCGGTGCGTACGGAACTTCAGCAGCGTGAACGGCTGCCCGTCCTTGCCGATCCGCTGCTGCCGGAACACCACACCGGGCCCGTCGGTGGCCCGCAGCACGATCGCGCACACCAGCAGCACCGGACTGACCATCAGCAGCAGGGCGCCGGACACCAGTACGTCCAGCAGCCGCTTCCCGGCGCTCCCGTACCGCCGCCCGACGGGCAGCCTCCGGCAGGCGAACCCGGCGAGCCGGTCCGTCCGCTCGTACGCCGGCGAGTCCGCGTCCACCTCCCACACGGCGCAGCCCGACTCGCCCAACGCCCGCAGCAGCGGCCCCTGTTCGACACGCGCCACGGGTCCGACGACGAGCACGTCCTGCACGCCGTTCTGGATGAACGCCCGCTGGACCTCCTCACCGGTGGTCAGCACGGGCAGTCCCTCGCCGCCGCCCGCCTCGTCGGCGACGACGCCCACCGGCCGTACCCCGCACACCGGGTGCCGCAGGAAGGCGGCCGCCACCCGCTGCGCGACCGCGGCGCGGCCGACGACCAGGGCGGCGCGCGGGCGCCGCAGCAGCGCCCGGCGCCGCCGTCCGTGCACGAGACCGCGGCCCGCGCAGCTCACCAGCGACTGCACGGCGCAGCCGAGGACCAGGGTGCGGGCGGACAGCGCGTGCTCCGGGGAGTACGCCGCGAGCAGCGCCGCCAGCGCGCACCAGCTCACCGCGATCCGGCCGCAGACGGCGGGCAGTTCGTCCAGGACGGCGGGTACGGGCGCGGCCCGGTACAGCGACGCGTGCGCGTTCAGCAGCAGCACCGCGAGCACCAGCAGCGCGAGCGGGAGCGGATGGGTCCAGGGCAGCGCCAGGCAGCCGCCCGTCAGCGCGGCGCCGGCGTCCACGGCGGGCAGTGGCAGCCGTGAGGCCCGCCGTACGAAGGGCCGCCGGCCGCTGGGGAATCTGAAGCCGCCGGCGGCCTCGCGCGGTGGGATGACCGAGACGGGCGAGAATCCGTGGTCCGTCACCCGCGGCCGGCCGCCGGGGGAGGGAACGGTACTTTCCGCAGTCACGTGTGGATGGACTCCCTGCACTCGGTGTGGTCCACGCCCGTGTTCCGTCCCGTCGGCCAGCTGCCGATCAGTTCGCGGTACACGTCGGCGACGGCCGCGGCCGTGCGCCGGACGTCGTGCGTGGTCGTTACGTGCCGGCGTCCCTGATGGCCGAGCGACTCGCGCAGCAGCGGGTTGAGAAGCAGCTCGGCGACGGCCCCGGCCAGCGCGTCCGGCCGTTCGGACGGCACGAGACAGCGCGGCCCCTGGCCCGGCGGCAGGCTCTCGCGTGCCCCGTCGACGTCGGTGATCACGACGGGCCGCCCGCAGGCCATGGCCTCCAGAGGCGCCAGCGCCATGCCCTCCCAACGGGACGGCAGGACCACCAGATCGGCGGCCTGGTACCAGGGCACGGCATCGGTGACGGCCCCGGCGAACAGCACGGACGCGGGAGCCTCGGCCCGCAGCGTCCGCGCGTCCGGTCCGTCCCCCACCAGCACGAGCCGCGCGTCGGGCACCCGCCGGGTCACCTCGCGCCACGCCTCCAGGAGGACGTCCTGCCCCTTCTGGCGGCACAGCCGCCCGACGCAGACCACGAGAGGCGCCGCCGGATCGACCCCTTCGAGGAGCGGAATCGCGGCGCGTACGGTGTCCACCGGCGCCGGATGGAAACCTGTGAGGTCGATCCCGTTGGGGATGACGCTCCACCGCCCCCGGACCCCCGACCGCTGCCCGGTGCGCCGCTCGGCCTCACTGACGCACACGACCCGCGACGCCCAACGCGCCCCCAGTCGTTCCCAGTTGAGCGCGACCATCCCGGTGATCCCGCCGACGGCCTCGAACGACCAGGCGTGCGGCTGGAACACGGTGGGCACCTGCCCGCGCACGGCGAGCCGCGCCGCGAGCCCGGCCTTGGCGCTGTGCGCGTGCACCACGTCGGGGCGCATCTCCCGCACGATCTGGCGCAGACTGCGTACCTCCTGCGCGAGCCACGGTCCCGGTGAGCGGGTCGCGTGCCAGTGCCGTACACCGGAGCCCAGTGCCTCGGCCGCCGCGGCGAGGCCGCCGGCCGCCGGACAGACGACGGTGACCTCCGCCCCGGCCGCCAGCTGGGCCCGCGCCAGGTCCGTGACCACCCGGGCCACCCCGCCGTCGACGGGCTGGGAGACGTGCAGGACCCGCGGCCGGGAGCCGGTCGAAGACAGTTGCATGCGGGCTTTCCTCGCTCACGGGTGGCGCTCGGAGGGAGCGCGGGGGGAACGGGCAGAGGGGAGCAGAGGGGAAGGGCATCAGCGCTTCGCGTCGACGGCGACGAACAGCGCGCCGGCCCAGGCCGTGTCCCGGCGCGACACCAGCCGGAAGTCCAGCCGGTCCCCGCCGCGCCGCAGGCCCTCGCGGAGATCGAGGACGTCGGAGTCGTATCCGAGCGTGTTCGGATACGCGGGCGTCCGCCCGGGAGCGGTCCCGCGGGGCTCGCTGATCGTCGAGTTCAGTACGTCGTCCCGCGGATTGGCGCCGTCGGTGAGGGGAACCGCCCGGCCCCGCCCGGCCGACACGGTGAGCGAGTCGCCGGTCCGCCCGCGGTCGCCGTTGTAGGCGACGAACCCCACGCGTCCCGCGGCCCCTTCGGGGAACTTCACCCCGCGCATCCGGACGACCTGCTCGCCGCCCCGGCCCAGCGGGTCGAAGCCGTCCCAGATCGCCAGATGCCGCAGCGGCTCGGACTTCTTCTCGTACGCCACCATCAGCGTCCACCCGCCCCACGCACCGGCCGCCGAGTGCCCCATGGCCACGTTGACCTGCGCCACGGTGTACGCGCCCGCGCCGCTCGACCGCACCAGAGGGGTGACGTCCGCCGAGGCCTGGAAGGCGTCCGCGCCCCGTGCCGCCCGGTGTCCGACGAGGGTGTCCGCGAGGACCTCCCGGTACTGGCCGCCGGGCTCGGCGATCAGCACGCGACCGTTGTCCTTGGGCGGCTTCTGCTCACCGACCCGCAGGTTGCCGCCCCAGTACAGCCGCGCGTACGAGACCCGGGCGCCGGCCGGCAGGCGGACCTCGGCGCGGCTGGAGTTGTAGGTGTTCGGGTCGCTGTCGACGTCGATGTAGAACATGTCGAAGGCGTCGTTCGCGACCGCCCGGCCCGCGCGGGCGGCCGGACAGGACACCGCCGTGCGCACGACGGGCCCACGGCAGGTGATCGACGAGTTGGCGGCCCGGACGATCCCGCCGTGCCTCAGCGCGCGGTACCGCTGCGTGAACGGGAGGCTCTGCGCCTCGGCGGCGGCCGGCGTGCCCGGTGGGGCGGGTGCGGCCGCCGCCGGACCGGCCGGCGCCCACAGCGAGGCGAGGGAAAAGGCACCCACCATCCCACGGCGCAGCAGAAGACCCAGGGAATTGCGCATGACCGGCGTTGCCCTTTCGGGGGGAATTTCGGCGGAAGAGGTTCTGACCCTGCGGACGAACGGACGAGATGCGGACATCACATGAGTGCCGTCATGACGCCCCGTCTGTTTCAAGCGGCCTGAGGAGGAACGCAACTGTAGCCGCTATCCGTATTTATCGGTGAAACCTGCCAAGTGTGTCGGAATGGTGTGCATACCCCGGGATAACCCCCGAGCCCGCTTCCGGTAACGGCTCGAAGCGTCACTCTTTTGGAGGCACAACCCGCGCCCGTGCCGCGCGTTGATTCCAGAGCCGGGCACCCCGCACGGCTGTTGTTTAGATCCCAAGGAGCACCTCTCCATGTCGCGTATCGCGAAGGGCCTGGTCCTTACTTCCGTTGCCGCCGCCGCCATGGCGGGCACCGCCGGTGTCGCCGCCGCCGACAGTGACGCGCACGGCGCCACCGCCCACTCCCCGGGCGTCCTGTCGGGCAACCTTCTCCAGGTCCCCGTCCACGTGCCGGTCAACGTCTGTGGCAACACCGTGAACGTCATCGCGCTGCTGAACCCGGCGTTCGGCAACGAGTGCGTGAACGACTGACGTCGCAACGCCGCCCCTGACCGGCCGTCCTCCCGCACGGGAGGGCGGCCGGTCTGCGTTGCCCCGAATGGAGGGAGGGGCGGCAAGTACCCCTGGCGGGCCCGGGCATGGCGCCTCACCAGGGACAACGGCTATGACGGCGGGTGCGGGCCGCTGTCGTGCGCGGCCGATCGGTTGCAGGCGGCGGTCACCGATTACACGGTGATCACAAGATCCGACGCACCACCGAAAGGACCCTCCATGCGTGCTCTGCCCGCACGGCGTATCGCGACCTCCGCGCTCTGTGCCACGCTCCTGCTGGGGATCACCGGCCCCGTCGCCGTGGCCGCCGACCACGGCTCGACGAGTGACGCCCGCCCCATAGCGGCCCAGGCGCCGGTGCCCGGAGCGGACGCTCTGCTGGCGCAGGTGAAGAGCCTCGGTGACGTCGGGGGAGTGCTGAAGCCGGTCACCGACCTGCTCGACGCCGTGCTCAAGGCCGACAACGGCCAACTGCCCGCCGCCGACGCGGCCAAGCTCGCCGACGCGGTGAAGGAGGCCATCGCCAAGGTCACCGCGGCGGCCCCGGCCGCTCCCGTGGTCCCGCCGGTGAAGACGCCGGCCGAGCCGGCCGTCCCCTCGGCCCCCGCCGTTCCGAACGCCCCCGCCCTTCCGAACGCGCCCGCCGTGCCGGGCCTGCCGGTCGCTCCGCCCGCGGTCCTGCCGGCGCTTCCCGCCGCCCCCGGGCTCCCGATGCCGGAAGCCGCCGACCGCGTGGCCGCGCAGGTCCCGCTCGACCTCAAGGCCGACGCGCTCAAGGCCCTCCAGAGCGCGGTCGATTCCCTCGTCAAGGCGGCCACCAGCGGTGATGTCGCCGCCGTGGGAGCGGCCGCGACGGCGGTCGTGACGGGGCTCGTCAACTTCGTCGCCACCGTGGTGCTGGGCGGCGGCCTGCCCGCACCGAGCCTGCCGGGTCTGCCCGCGCTGCCCAAGCTGCCCGCGGGCGCGCTTCCGCTGCCGTCCTGAGCGGCGCCACGACCGCTGCCCTCCCGGAGCCGGGAGCGGTGGCTGAGGCGAAGCAGTCGCCGTCCCGCCCGTCGGGCCGGCCCGTCCCCCGGGCCGGCCCGACGGCTGTTTTCACGTCTTTTGCACAATCTTTCAGGGATGTCATATGAGGGATCCCATTTGACGATGAGACACCCCCTTCAATCGGGTGGGTTCCAGGAATTTTCGGCGTACGGGGTTTCCGTCCCGAGCGGGGATCGTTGGGCAGGAAGCAGTGCGAGAGCAGGCACGCACGAGGTCTGAGCACTGAGAATTCCCTCTGGTGACGCGAGTCACCGAAGAAAGGAACACGATGAAGTCCCTGAAGGCCGCCGCTGTCGTTGCCGGGTCCCTGGTCATCGCTGGTGTCGCCGCGCCCGCCTTTGCCGCCGACCTCACGCCCACGAGCCTCAACGGCGGTCTCGAGTCGGCCCTCGGCGCGCTCACCAACGAGCCGGTGGACGCCATGCCCCTGCAGTCGCAGTCGAGGGCCCTCGACACCGAGAACGAGGACTCCGTGCTCAGCACCGTCAAGGGCGCGACGGAGACCCTGAACGCGGCGGGCGGGCCCACGGGTCTCCTGGGTGGACTTCCTCTGCAGAAGTGACTTCGGAAGAGGCGAAGGGCCGGTCACGCATCACGCGGACCGGCCCTTCGTGTTGTTCTCCGGCTATTCGCCGTGTTCCGAATGATCTTCCCGTCCGTTCGACACCGTCCCTCGTTCGTGTGGAGACCCGGACGGAAATCCCCCGGGCGGGTGAGAAAGGGAGCGGACGCATTCCGGCACGTCGATACGGTTCCGCGGTGACCTCAACCTCAAGCGAAACGCGTCCCTTTAACGCCGCGGACCTCGGCACCCTCGTCGTCATGGCGTGGAGCGGCGAACACCCCGACGGAGACATGCCCTTCCTGCTCGCCTACTCCCTCGGTGACGGCAAGGGCGGCCCCGAGGGCTCCGCGGCCGCCGTCGAGCAGCTGCTGACCCGCAACGGCCTGCCCATCGGCGACGAGATCGTCGACGGCACCCGGCAGCCGAGCTTCCCCGTCGTCCTCCTCGTCGAGGCCGGGCAGGCCGTCGTCACCATGGCGCACCTCAACGCCCAGTGCACCGCACCGCCGGAGTGGCTCGCCGCTGTCGGTGAACGCGGTTACGCCTATCTCCTGTTCACCACCCGCCCGTGGCCCGAGGCCGAGCCGGGCAAGCCCGTCGCGCCGGAGGCCCTGGCCGCCTTCGCCGGTGACGAGGAGACCCTGAACAACGCGGCGCACGCCCTCGTTCCGGCCCGCAGCCTGCGCGGCTGACGATGCGCACCGCGGGTGCCGGCCGGGCGTTCGCCCTTCTGCTGGTGATCACGGGCGCGGCCGGACTGCTGGCCTCCTGGGTCATCACCATCGACAAGTTCAAGCTGCTGGAGGACCCGGACTTCACGCCGGGCTGCAGCCTGAACCCGGTCGTCTCCTGCGGCAACATCATGAAGAGCGACCAGGCCTCCGTGTTCGGGTTCCCCAACCCGATGCTCGGTCTGGTCGCGTACGCCATCGTGATCTGCGTCGGCATGAGCCTGCTCGCCGGTGCGGTGTTCCCGCGCTGGTACTGGCTGACCTTGAACGCGGGCACGCTGTTCGGCGTCGGATTCGTGACCTGGCTCCAGTACGAGTCGCTGTACCGGATCAACTCGCTGTGCCTGTGGTGCTGTCTGGCGTGGATCGCCACCGTCGTCATGTTCTGGTATGTGACGTCGTTCAACGTACGAAATGAATTCCTGCCCGCGTCACCTCGGTTGCGGATCTTCCTCGCCGAATTCACCTGGGTGCTGCCGGTCTTGCACCTGGGGGTGATCGGCATGCTCGTGTTGACGCGTTGGTGGGACTTCTGGACGAGCTGAAGATTGCATCCACCGGGGGAATTTTGATCTGATCCTGTTCGCCGGGTCGTTACCCGTTTCGGACGCACCCCCCGAATCCCGAAAGGCCCGTGCCTGAGATGAAGTCCACCACCCGAGGAACTCTTGCCGCCGTCGTCACCTGCGTGGCGGCCGCCGTCGCGACGCCCGCCGTCGCGGCCGACGGGGTCCCGGTCGCCGTACCGCTGGAAGGCGTGGAGAACTCCCTGAACATGGAGATGCCCAGGATCGGTGGGACCGTGCCGCTGCTCATGCCGGGCAGCCCCGACGGGCCGCGGTACGTCGAAGGCCGGCTGCTGCCGGACCGGGCCGTCCCGCAACTGCCGGTCAGCGGCCAACTGCCCTCGCTCGATCTGCGTACGCCGCTGCCGCGGGTGCTCGGGGACACCTTCGACCACCTCGCCGCCAGCACCCCCACCTCCGATCTGCGGGCCCTGACGCCCGGTGCCTCGCTCGACGCGCCGCTGAGCGCGCCGCGCCCGGACAAGCTCGGCCTCCCGGACC
Source organism: Streptomyces aurantiacus (assembly GCF_027107535.1). Classification (NCBI taxonomy): domain Bacteria; kingdom Bacillati; phylum Actinomycetota; class Actinomycetes; order Kitasatosporales; family Streptomycetaceae; genus Streptomyces; species Streptomyces sp. Qhu-G9. The sequence continues at coordinate 1,284,233 of NZ_CP114283.1, forward strand.
CGAAGCTGCCCGAGGTCGGCATCCTGGCTCCGATCCTTCAGGCGGCACCGGGGGCGAACCTGGGCCTCGCGCCCGGGCTGTAGGCGACGCGAAGCCCGTACGGAACGTGATGGAGGGGGTGGAGGAGTGCGGGTGAGAGGGGCTGAGGGCACGCGGCGGGACATCCTGAGAGGGGTGCTCGCCGCGGCCGTGACGGCGGCTCTGGCTCCGCTCGTCGCGGCATCGAGGCCGTCACGTGCGGAGCCGTACGTCCCCGGCGGGCCGGCCGGTGGCCCGCCCGAGGAGGCGGCCGAGTTCGAGGTGGAGTTCGCCGCCGGGTTCGACGAGATGTACCGCGGGCGCCGCATCCGCGGGTTCAAGGACGAGGCGGGCGGCGTGCACACGGCCGGGGCCGTGCGTGCGGCGCAGGCCGGGCCGTGGCGGGTCACGGTGGACGAGCGGCCGCTGCACCTCATGCGGCGGGCCGACGGCGGCTATCTGACGATGGTCGACCACTACCAGTCGTACCCGACACCGCTGGCCGCCGCCCGCGCGGCCGTGGACGAACTGGGTGGCACACTGCGGCTGCGCGAGCCCGCCGCGGAGGTGGAGCGGGGGGAGGAGCACGGGCATGGCGTACACGCGTAAGAACGTGAGCGCGCTGACGCGTACGGAGAAGCGCAGGCTCGTCGGAGCGTTCCTGGAGATCAAACGCACCGGTGAGTACGACGAGTTCGTCCGCATGCACATCGACCACTACGTGTCGGACGGGGAGGGCGGGCTGCGGGCGGCCCACATGGCGCCCTCCTTCCTGCCCTGGCACCGGCGATTCCTGCTCGACCTGGAGCGGGCACTGCGCCGGGTGGACGCCGGGGTGTCCGTGCCGTACTGGGACTGGACGAAGGACCGCACACCCGCCGCCTCCCTGTGGCAGGAGGACCTCCTCGGGGGCAACGGGCGGCGGTCCGACCGGCAGGTGACGACCGGGCCGTTCGCCCGCCGGCACAAGAAGTGGGTCGTCAAGGAGTCGATGACCGACGGCGACTACCTCATGCGTGACCTCGGCCGGCCTCACGACCCGCTCCCCCTGCCCACCGCCGCCGAACTCGCCCGGGCCCTCAACGACCCCGTGTACGACGTGGCGCCCTGGGACTCCACGTCGGGCCGGGGCTTTCGCAACAGGCTCGAAGGGTGGGGGACCGGACGGGGCAACGACGCCTGGCGCAACCACAACCGGGTCCACCGCTGGGTTGGCGGACACATGCTCGGCGGAGCCTCGGTCAACGACCCCGTCTTCTGGCTGCACCACTCGTTCGTCGACCTGCTCTGGACGCGCTGGCAGAAGCGGCACCAGGGCGCACGGTATCTGCCCAAGTCGCCGCCCGAGCTGGGCGACCTGCAGCACGGACGGATCGTGGCGCGGCACGAGGAGATGCCGCCCTGGGGCGTGACGCCGGACGAGATGGAGGACCACAGCCGGATCTACCGGTACGTGTGAGGCGCCGGCGTGGGAGATGGTCCGGGACACGTGAAGGCCCCCGGCGGTGTTCTGTCGCCGGGGGCCTTCACGTTGGTGCGATGGCTCAGCGGCCGTAGCCCTTGGGGCCGTCGTCGAGGTTCGCGCACTTGTTGCCGAACGCCGGGTTCAGCAGGCCGATGACGTTCACGGTGTTGCCGCAGACGTTGACCGGCACGTGGACCGGGACCTGGATGACGTTGCCCGACAGGACGCCGGGCGAGCCGATGGCCTTGCCCGCGGCGTCCGCGTCGGCCATGGCCAGACCGGCGCCACTGATGACAGCGGCACTGGTGCCGAGCGCGACACCGGCTGCCTTCGCGATGCGAGACATCACGTTCTCTCCTTCGAATCGGTGAGCGCGGCAGCATGAACGCAACCGCACTGCCCTTTCAACGCTGAGGCTCACGGCGGGTAACGGTGCTCGGCGGTGCATCATCCACCAACTTGCTTCATATGGGGCGATAAGTCATATGAGGTGAAGGGCTCTTCGGTCGACGGACAGAGAACCGGATACGGAGAGTGTCCGGCCGGGACGGGAAAACCGGATGAGACCCGGCGCCCCTCCGAATAGCATCCCCGCGGTGTTCGTACGAGGCGGGCACCTGCCCAGGAGGAAGGGATGCCCCCATGACCGGTACGGCTCGTACGGAGGCCGCATCCGCCCGCGACGGGGAGGAGGCGATCTTGCGGACCTTCGTGCGCGACGGCCGGCTGACGCGGCTGCCCGCCCGGTGGAACCGCAAGCTGATCGTTCTGCGGCACATCGCCGAGGAGACGTTCCGGCCGGGTGCCGACTACCGCGAGCCCGAGGTGAACGAGAAGCTGCGCGGCTGGTGCGAGGGCGGAGAGACCGACCATGTGACGCTGCGGCGCAGTCTGGTGGACCACCATCACCTGCGCCGCAGCGACGGGGTGTACCGGAGGGCGGACGAGGCCGCCTGAGCCGACAGGCGGCCCGGGGCGCGGGGGACCCGCAGGGTGGGACGGGCGCTTCTCCCCGACTGCCCTCAGAGGCAGGGGCAGGGGCAGGGGCTGAGCGGCGAGTTGCCGGACCGTGTCACGGGCGGGTGCAGCGGCCCGTCGCGGCGGCGGCCGGGGGGCGGCACTGGAAGCCGTAGTCGTCGGCGCTCGTGCTCAGGTATCGGCCGGTGCAGCTGGTCGGCGTGGTCCTGCCGCGGCTGTCGCAGAAGGTCAGGGCGGCGCGGCCGTCGGTGAAGGGGCCCGGGGCGTAGACGACCCAGTAACCGGGGCGGAGGGACGCGTAGTCGTCGCTGCGGAGGTAGACCGCCTCGGGGACGGTCTCCCGGACAACGGCGAGCCGTTGGTCCCGGACAGCGGTGCCGGAGGCGACCGGTTCGGAGAAGAGCTGGGCGATCCAGCCCTGGGCGGCGGAGCCCTGCGACTGCGACGGGGTGGCTGGCGTGGACGGCGTCGGCGCGTCCGCGGGCACCGGTGTCCGCTTCTCGGACCGCGAGGGCGAGGCGGCGGACTTCGACGCGCCGCTTCCCTTGGCGGCGCTGTGCTTGGCGCCCGGATCACGCAGGTTGAGGTACAGGGTGGTCGCGGCCGCCGCGAGGGCGACGACGGTGACAGCGGCAGCGGCGACGAGCGCGACACGCCCGCCGCGTCCGGGTGGGCGGTGACTTTGGACGGGCACCGTGAGTGCGCCGACCGGCTCGGCGGGCAAGGAACCGCCCGACCCGGACGGTACGTCGAGGACGCGCGTCGGAGCCGTCGGAGGGGGCGGCAGCGTGGCGGTCGCCGTCGGCGCCGACCACTCCGGCGCCGTACCCGACTCGACCTGGGCCAGCATCGCGTCCAGCCGGGCCGCGTCGGGACGAGCCGCCGGATCGCGCACGAGCAGGGCCTCGAGTACGGGCGACAGCGGGCCGGAGCGCACCGGCGGGGGCACGGCCTCGTCGAGCACGGCGGCCAGCGTGGTCAGGGCCGTCCCGCGGCGCAGCGGACTGACGCCCTCCACGCACACGTACAGGACGAGACCCAGGGACCAGAGGTCGGACGCCGGATCGTCGTTGTTGCCGCGGATCCTCTCGGGGGCGATGTACTCGGGGGAGCCGATGAGTTCGCCGGTGGCCGTCAGCGCGGTCGAACCCTGGAGCGCCGCGATGCCGAAGTCGGTGAGCACGGCGGAGCCGTCGGCGCGCAGCAAAATGTTGGCGGGTTTGACGTCCCGGTGCTGGACTCCGGACGCGTCGGCGGCGCGCAGCGCGGCGAGCACCTGCCGGCCCAGGCGAGCGGCCTCCGTGGGGGGCAGCGGACCGGCGTCGAGCCGCTCCTGGAGCGAGACGCCTTCCACGAGTTCCATCACGAGCCACGGGTGCGGGTCGTCGTCGACGATGTGATGGATCATCACCACGTTCGGGTGGCTGACCCGGGCGAGCGCCCGCGCCTCGCGCAGGACCCGCTCACGGACGGCTTCGGAGGCTGCCGCGTCGTGCCGTACGGCCTTGAGGGCGACCTCCCGGTGCAGCACGCCGTCGCGCGCCCGCCACACCGTCCCCATGCCTCCGCTCCCGAGCCGTCCGATCAGCTCGAACCGCCCGTCGACCACGTCCCCCACTGCGCTCATGGCCACAGGCTAGTGGCGTCGTCCGGCCCTAAGGACGCCGGGCCCGTGCGTCCGAAGCGCCGCTCCGGTGCGACCGGCACGCCCGGTGCGGAAAAGGTGCCCGCCCTCGGGCAGGCGACGGCCACCGGGTTCATTCCGCGTGGCCGGCCCGTCGGCGCGGCCTGCTCGGGGCAGCAAAAAAGCCCTCCCGGAGGGAGGGCGGGGAGAGGCGCCCCCGGCAGGACTCGAACCTGCGGCCAAGCGCTTAGAAGGCGCCTGCTCTATCCACTGAGCTACGGGGGCCGGGTGTGGTGGCCTGTGGTGCTGGTGCCCGGATGTGGGCGGGGCTGTGCCGTGCCGGGGACAAGGATAGAGCTCCTGGGTCCCTTTGCCTGACGCTTCGCCTCCGTGGCTCGATGTGGAGGTTCAGTGAAGCGGTCCTGATAATCGCAGGCAGGTGCGAATCGTGCATCGCTTTTGGCGTCTCACGCCCCGGGTGTTGTGCACTCGTTATGCCTGCGCCCCAGTCGTCCCTTCCGCCCCGTGTGTCCTATCGGCGCGCAGACATGCCCATATGCTTTAGAAACCCTCCAAAATTGGGCATTCTTCGCATGTGGTGACCTTGGACGTACGGCCCCAGCTGCTCGACGCACTCTCCGCCCTGCGCGACCGTGTCGCCGCCGCACGCTTCCCGCTGCCCCTGGCGGGGGCTCCACGCGCGCGTGCCAACCGCGACGAACTGCTCGCGCAACTCGACGACTATCTCGTGCCCCGCTTGAGGGAACCCGAAGCACCCCTGCTCGCCGTGATCGGAGGATCGACCGGAGCCGGCAAGTCGACGCTGGTCAACTCCCTTGTGGGGCGGCGGGTCAGCGAGGCCGGGGTGCTTCGGCCCACGACACGTACGCCGGTGCTCGTCTGCCATCCCGAGGACCATCACTGGTTCAGCGGGATGCGCGTACTGCCCGACCTCACACGCGTGTGGGTGCCCCAGCTGGAGGCCGGTGACGATCCGCTGCTGCCGGGCGAGGACGACACGCGCGTGCTGCGGATCGAGACGGCCGACACCCTCCCGCGCGGGCTCGCGCTCCTCGACGCGCCCGATGTCGACTCCCTGGTGGCCGACAACCGGGTGCTCGCCGCCGAACTCATCTGCGCGGCCGACATCTGGGTCATGGTGACCACGGCGGCACGGTACGCCGACGCGGTGCCGTGGCATCTGCTGCGTACCGCCAAGGAGCACGACGCCACCCTCGTCACCGTGCTCGACCGGGTGCCTCACCAGGTGGTGTCCGAGGTCTCCCGCCAGTACGGCGCGCTGCTCGCCAAGGCGGGGCTCGGCGAGGTACCCCGCTTCACCGTGCCCGAACTGCCCGAATCCGCCTGGGGTGGGGGGCTGCTTCCGGCCACCGCAGTGGCGCCCCTGCGTGCCTGGCTCGCCCAGCAGGTGCAGGATCCGGGCGCCCGGCAACAGGCGATGGCACGCACGGCCTACGGGGTGCTCGACTCGCTGAAGTCGCGGATGCCCGAGCTCGCCAGCGCCTCCGCCGCCCAGTACGCCGCCGCGCTGCGGCTCACCGCGGCCGTCGACGGGGCGTACGACAGCGAGTACACGCGCCTGCGGGGCCGCCTGCAGGCCGGGGCCGTCCTCGCCGGGGGTGCGCTCAAGCGGTGGCGCAGCTACCCGCTGGACTGCACCGCCGGTGAACTGCTCGACGCGCTCGTCGAGAGCCTGGCCGCACTCCTGCTGTGCGCCGTCGCCGCGGCCGACGAGCGCATCGACGAGGCGTGGCGGCGCGAACCCGCCGCGTCGGCCCCGGGGCTGACGGACCGGGATCCGGTGCTGGAGAGCGCCGAGCACCGTATCGGGCTGGCCGTACGGCGCTGGCGGCGGATCCTCGAGGAGTACGCAGAGGAGGAGGTGCGCGCCCTGGAGAAGAGCGTCGCGCCGGATCCCGAGGTGGTGGCCGCACTGGTCGCCACCGCGCTCCTGGGCGGCCGGCGGGCGCGGTCCGCGGGCGAAGGGCTCGCCGAGCGGATCGGTGCCCACGGCGCGCTGCGGCTGCGCGACAAGGGCGGCCGGCTGCTCACCGACTACCTCGACAGGACGCTGCACGACGAACGGGAGCGGCGGCTCGCCCCGCTCGACGCACTCGACGTACATCCGGAACCCCAGGCCGAACTCATCGCCGCGCTGTCCGTACTGCAGAAGGAGAGGTGACCGCGGTGACCGCCGTCACGGACCACACGGATCACGCCGACCAGCCGGGAGACGACGACGAGGGGCGGGAGGGCGAGGGGCGCCCGGAGGAAGGGCGTCCTGACCAGGAGCGCTCGGGCCAGGAGGGCTTGGGCCAGGAGGGCGTGCGTCGGGAACGCGTGAGCGACGAGCGCCGGGGTGAGAAGCGCCGGGACGGGAAGCGTTCGGGCCGTGGGCACGCGCGCGTGGAGGACGATTCCGTGACCGACCGGAGAAGCACCCGCAAGAAGGACCCCGACAGGAAGGCCGCCCGCAAGGAGAGTGGTGATGCGGGGGACATGCGCACGGGGGACCGTGACGACTCCGAGCGGGTCACTGACGCCGACGGTACGGACGACGCCGACACCGCTGAGCCGGCGGGCGCCTGGGACGACGGGCTGATCGCACGCCGTGTGACCGCCACGGCCGAGGGACAGACCAGGCCCGTACAGGAGACCGTCGTGGACAACAGACCGCCCGTGGTGACTCCCCTCGCGTACGACGGGCCGCTGCGGTCCCGCCTCGACGCCCTGCGCGAACTGGTGGGGCTCTCCCGCACGCGGCTCGACAGCCGGACCCTCGCAGAGGCGGGACAGGTTCTGGACGAGGCGGCGGCGCGGCGCAGACTCTCGGGACAGCACACCGTCGTCGCCATTGCCGGAGCCACCGGAAGCGGCAAGTCGCAGCTCTTCAACGCGCTCGCCGGAGTGGCCATCTCGGAGACCGGGGTACGCAGGCCGACCACCGCCGCCCCCATCGCCTGCAGTTGGAGCGACGGCGCGGCAGGCCTCATCGACCGGCTCGGCATTCCCGGGCGGCTGCGCCGTCGGCCCCTGCAGAGCGCGGAGGCCGAGGCGCAGTTGCGCGGGCTCGTCCTGGTGGACCTGCCCGACCACGACTCGGCGGCCGTCCAGCACCGCGAACACGTCGACCGGATCCTCGCCCTCGTGGACGCCGTCATCTGGGTCGTCGACCCGGAGAAGTACGCCGACGCGGTACTGCACGAGCGCTATCTGCGGCCCATGGCGGGACACGCGGAGGTCACCTTCGTGGTCCTCAACCAGATCGACCGGCTGCCCGGAGAAGCCGCCGACCAGGTCCTCGACGACCTGCGGCGGCTGCTCGACGAGGACGGGATCGCCCTCGGCGAGTACGGCGAGCCGGGCGCGACCGTCCTTGCGCTGTCCGCGCTGACCGGCGACGGCATCAGTGAACTGCGCGAGGTGCTCGGCCATTTCGTGGCCGAGCGGGGCGCCGCGTCCCGCCGGATCTCCGCCGACGTGGACGCGGCCGCGGTGCGCCTGTGGCCCGTCTACGCGAACCGGCGGACGGCAGGGCTCAGTGAGGAGGCGCGCGACGAGTTCGCCGACCGTCTCGCCGACGCGGTCGGTGCCACGGCGGCGGGTGAGGCGGCCGAACGCGCGTGGCGCCGCAACGCCAACCGCGCGTGCGGCACGCCCTGGCTACGGCTGTGGCGCTGGCACCAGGACCGGCGCGAACCACCGACCGGACGCCTCTCGGTACGGGCACAGGCCGACGAGGAGGCCACGGCGCGGCAGCGCGTCGAACAGGCGGTGCGCACGGTCGCCGAGCAGGCGGCCGGCGGACTGCCCGCGCCCTGGGCGCAGGCGGTGCGCGAGGCGGCCGTACGTGGGTCGCAGGGGCTGTCCGAGGCCCTGGACGAACTGGCGGTACGGGCCGGGACTCCCGTCGGGCGGCCGCCGCGGCCCGGATGGTGGCCGGTCGCCGTGCTCGCGCAGGCGGCCATGACCATCCTCCAAGTCGTCGGCGGGCTGTGGCTGCTGGGACAGGTCATCGGCTTCATGTCGCCGAACCTCGGCGTGCCCGTGCTGCTGATGGTCGTCGGCATCGTGGGTGGCCCGGGCGTCGAATGGGCCTGCAAACTGGCGGCGAGCGGACCCGCGCGAAGGTACGGCCTGGAGGCGGAACGCCGGTTGCGGGAGGCCGCCTCGGGGTGCGGCCGGGCCCGGGTGCTCGACCCCGTGGCGGCGGAGCTGCTGCGGTACCGGGAGGTGCGGGAGCAGTTTCTGCGGGTTACGGGGGTCGGGGTCTAGACGGGGCGAGCGAGGGCGGGGCGCCGGTCCGGCGTAGCGTTCCGGGGCGTTCCGGGGCGTTCCGGGGCGTTCCGGGGCGTTCCGGGGCGTTCCGGGGCGTTCCGGGGCGTTCCGGGGCGTTCCGGGGCGGCCTGGAGAGGCCGCGGGGCTGGGGCCGGGCTTGTGGCTGCCCGGGGCGGGCTGCGTCGGCCCCACGGGCCCACGGGCCCTGGTGGCCCTGGGCTGGTCCGGTTTGTGTCAGCCGGGGGCCGGGGGCCGGGGGCCGGGGGCCGCTGGACGGCGGGAGCGTCGGGGGCGGGTGACGGTAGGCGGAAGTCCCCGTTCGGGTGGCGGAGTTGTCCACAACCGGACGGTGGCCCACAGGGCTCAGCGGGCTCGGGCCGGCGGAGGCAGTCTGAGGGCGCGGCGATCACGACGTGGTCGCGACGCGGCCGGCGTGCGATGGCCGCGACAGACGCAGCCGTACGGGACGAGCCCGTGCGCGTGGGCAAGGGAGGGCTTCCGCGATGAACGAGACGATGGTGTGCGTGGTGGGGAACGTGGCTACGCAGCCGGTGTTCCGGGAGACGGCGGCAGGCACGTCGGCGAGGTTCCGGCTGGCGGTCACGCAGCGGTACTGGGACCGCGAGAAGAACACCTGGACGGACGGGCACACCAACTTCTTCACGGTATGGGCCAATCGGGCGCTCGCGGCGAACGTGCAGGCGTCCGTGTCGCTGGGCGAACCACTCGTGGTGCGCGGCAGGTTGAAGGTCCGCTCCGAACAGCGTGACGGGCAGTCGAGGGTGGGCGCGGACATCGAGGCCTCGGCGATCGGCCACGACCTGGCCCGCGGCACCACGGCGTTCCGCAGGACACACAGGAGCGATCCGGCATCGGACACGCCGAACCGGCCGGAACCCAGCTGGGAAACGGAGCCGGCGGTTCAGGCGGACGAGACAGCTCAGCGGCAGCAGGAACCGGCCTTGGTGACGTGAGCGCGGGCACCGGATCCGCGATCTGACCGAAGTGCGGCTTATCGGCGAGTGCGTTCCGAACGGTCCCTGGGGATTTGTCGATAAGCCCAGCTCGCGCCCGGTCCAGGCGATAACGATTCCGATTCGGATCACTGATCGGATGACATCACCGGGAAGGGAGATGCGCCCCGTCCTTAGGATGCCGGGCATAGCTCTCGGGGCTTCTGATTCTGCTGGTGGGACCGTAACCCCCCACGTCAACGGGTCCTGCTCGAAGGGGAATTCTGTGCTTTCTTCGTTCTCTGCGTCGTCCGTGCACGGGCGAGGTGCTGTCACCGTCCGGCTGGCCGCGGTGGCGCTCGTGACCGGCCTCGTCGCCGTGAGCGCCGTGACCGGGGCCGGTGCGGCCGTCGCGGACGAACTCCCCCAGAGCCAGGGCGGCGCGACCGCCACCATAGGCGGGCTGAAGACGGCCGGGACGGCCGTCATCCACGAGAACGGCGAGGACAAGCGGCTCTCCGCGGGGCTGTTCGAGATGTCCGTCGACAACGGCGGGACCCTGCAGACGTATTGCGTCGACATCCACAGCCCGACGCAGAAGGACGCCAAGTACCAGGAGACCTCCTGGAGCGGTACGTCGCTGCACGGGAACCCCGACGCGGGCCGGATCCGCTGGATCCTCCAGAACTCCTACCCGCAGGTCAACGACCTCGCCGCGCTGGCCGCGAAGGCGGGCGCGAGCGGCCTCACCGAGCAGGACGCGGCGGCCGGTACGCAGGTGGCGATCTGGCGGTACTCGGACGGCGCCGACGTGGACGCCGTGGACCCACAGGCGGAGAAGCTCGCCGACTACCTGCAGCGCAGCGCCCGCGACCTCGACGAACCGGAGGCGTCCCTCAGCCTGGACCCGCCCGCGGTCTCCGGCCGCCCCGGTGAGCTGCTCGGCCCTGTCACCGTGCGCACGAACGCGAACGGTGTGACGGTGACACCGCCTGCCGACATCACGAGCGGGGTGAAGATCGTCGACCGGGACGGCGAGGAGATCACGTCCGCGGCCGACGGCGGCGAGTTGTTCTTCGATGTGCCCGAGGACGCCCCGGCCGGCTCGGCCGCGCTGACGGTGCAGGCCTCGACGACGGTCCCGGTCGGGCGGGCCTTCGCCTCCGAGACCAGGAGCCAGACCCAGATCCTGGCCGGCTCCAGCGAGTCGACGGTCTCGGCTGCGGCGACCGCGAACTGGGCCGAGACCGGGGCCGTACCCGCGCTGTCGGCCGAGAAGAACTGCGCCGAGGGCGGCGTGGACATCACGGCGGTCAACGCAGGTGACGAAGCGTTCACGTTCGAGCTGATGGGCACCGAGCACACCATCGCGGCGGGCGCGTCACAGACCGTGACGGTCCCGCTGCGGGAGGACCAGGCGTACGACTTCACGGTCAAGGGGCCGGGCGGCTACGAGAAGCGGTTCCAGGGCGTGCTCGACTGCCGCACGCAGAGCAGTGCCGGTGGCGAGACGACCCAGACGCTGAGCGAGCCCAGCCCCGCCACGGTGGGCGGCACCTCCGTCACGACCGCCGACCTCGCCGAGACGGGCTCGTCCGGCGCCACCCCGCTGATAGCCGGGATCGCGATCGGCCTGGTCGTGATCGGCGGCGCCGCGCTGGTCCTCGTCCGCAGGAAGAACACCGCGACGCGGGACTGAAGAGCGAACCAACCAGCTCCTTGACAATTGGACAGTGAGTGATCACAGATTTACTCGCTGTACCGCTGGGGCTGTTCCCGCGTGACGCGAAACACCGGCGCCGAAGATTCGGCCGCCTCCGCACCGGGCCGTCCGCCCGAAGACGGGGGGCGGCTCCCGACGCCGCTCCGTGCCGACCGGAAGAGACGGACGCCGGGCGTGCCCCGCTACGGGGCCTAGGCCATACGCGTTTCCCCCCAGGGGTGGCGGTACGGCAAGATGGGGTGTATCTGCCCACTGCCGATTTCAAGCGTCCGGACGGTTTCTCTTGGCTGAGTTCATTTACACCATGCGCAAGACGCGCAAGGCGCACGGCGACAAGGTGATTCTCGATGACGTCACCCTGAACTTCCTGCCGGGAGCGAAGATCGGCGTCGTCGGGCCGAACGGTGCCGGTAAGTCGACCGTGCTGAAGATCATGGCGGGGCTCGAGCAGCCGTCGAACGGTGACGCGTTCCTGTCGCCGGGCTTCAGCGTCGGCATCCTCATGCAGGAGCCGGAGCTGGACGAGAGCAAGACGGTCCTGGAGAACGTCCAGGACGGCGCCGCCGAGCTCATGGGCAAGCTCAAGCGCTTCAACGAGGTCGCCGAGCTGATGGCGACGGACTACTCGGACGCGCTCATGGACGAGATGGGCAAGCTCCAGGAAGACCTGGACCACTCCAACGCGTGGGACCTCGACGCGCAGCTGGAGCAGGCCATGGACGCGCTGGGCTGCCCGCCCGGCGACTGGCCGGTCACCACCCTCTCCGGTGGTGAGAAGCGCCGCGTCGCGCTCTGCAAGCTGCTGATCGAGGCTCCGGACCTGCTCCTCCTCGACGAGCCCACCAACCACCTCGACGCCGAGTCGGTGAACTGGCTGGAGCAGCACCTCTCGAAGTACGCGGGCGCCGTCGTCGCCGTCACTCACGACCGGTACTTCCTGAACAACGTCGCCGAGTGGATCCTCGAACTGGACCGCGGCCGCGCGATTCCCTACGAGGGCAACTACTCCACGTACCTCGACAAGAAGTCCACCCGCCTCAAGGTCGAGGGCCGCAAGGACGAGAAGCGTCAGAAGCGGCTCAAGGAAGAGCTGGAGTGGGTCCGGTCCAACGCCAAGGGCCGTCAGACCAAGTCCAAGGCGCGCCTCGCCCGTTACGAGGAGATGGCAGCCGAGGCCGACAAGATGCGGAAGCTGGACTTCGAGGAGATCCAGATCCCGCCGGGCCCGCGTCTGGGCTCCATCGTCGTCGAGGTTCAGAACCTTTCCAAGGCGTTCGGTGACAAGGTCCTCATCGATGACCTGAGCTTCACCCTGCCGCGTAACGGGATCGTCGGGGTCATCGGCCCGAACGGCGCCGGCAAGACCACGCTCTTCAAGATGATCCAGGGCCTGGAGACGCCGGACTCCGGCGCGATCAAGGTCGGCGACACCGTCAAGATCAGTTACGTCGACCAGAGCCGCGCCAACATCGACCCCAAGAAGACGCTGTGGGCCGTCGTTTCCGACGAGCTCGACTACATCAACGTCGGTCAGGTCGAGATGCCGTCGCGGGCCTACGTGTCCGCCTTCGGCTTCAAGGGCCCGGACCAGCAGAAGCCCGCCGGTGTCCTCTCCGGCGGTGAGCGCAACCGCCTGAACCTGGCGCTGACCCTCAAGGAGGGCGGCAACCTGCTGCTCCTCGACGAGCCCACCAACGACCTCGACGTCGAGACCCTGTCGTCGCTCGAGAACGCGCTGCTGGAGTTCCCCGGTGCGGCCGTGGTCATCTCCCACGACCGCTGGTTCCTGGACCGGGTCGCGACGCACATCCTCGCGTACGAGGGTGAGTCGAAGTGGTACTGGTTCGAGGGCAACTTCGAGTCGTACGAGAAGAACAAGGTCGAGCGGCTCGGACCGGACGCCGCGCGTCCTCACCGCGCCACCTACAAGAAGCTGACCCGGGGCTGATCTCTCTTGCGGCACATCTACCGCTGCCCGCTGCGCTGGGCGGACATGGACGCGTACGGCCACATCAACAACGTGGTCTTCCTCCGCTACCTGGAGGAGGCGCGTATCGACTTCCTGTTCCGCCCGGACAAGGATTTCCAGCAGGGGTCCGTGGTGGCGCGCCATGAGATCGACTACAAGCAGCAGTTGGTCCACCGGCACCAGCCGGTCGACATCGAGCTGTGGGTCACGCAGATCAGGGCGGCGTCGTTCACCATCGCCTACGAGGTCAAGGACCCGGACCAGGTGTACGTCCGGGCGCAGACGGTCATAGTGCCGTTCGACTTCGAGGCGCAGCGGCCACGTCGTATCACCGCGGAGGAGCGCGAGTTCCTCGAGGAGTACACGGACGACGTGGCCGGTTCCGCGGGGGCCGTCGCCGCATGACGGTCCTGCACCTCGTCGACGAGGGGGAGGCGGCGGATCTCGCCGCCTTCCTGGCCAGGCTGATCCACTACGACCGGGCGGCCGCGGTGCGGCTGCAGGTGTCGGGGACGACACTCGCGGTGTTCGGCCGGCCACCGTCGTTCGAGGTGCTCGCGATCCGTACGGCACGGCTCGCGAAGCCCTACGAGGACGGGCTGGACCTCGTCCTCGATGTGACGGTCTCCGCAGGTGAACTCCTGGAGTCCCTCGACGAGTCGGCGGCCACGGCGGCCGTGCCCGCCGCCGTCACCGGCCCGCCGTGGGCCGGGGTGCTGCCGCCGCGCGGCGGCTGGCGGCCGGAGCCGGGCCTGCCCGCGCTCGACGCGGTGCGTACGACGGTGGCCGCGGTGGTCGCCGAATTCCGGTCGCGTATCGACGAGTTGGCGCCCGAAGGCCGTACGCGGGCCGCACTCGACCGGATCGGGCGGGAGATCTGGTCCCGGCCGGTCGGGGACACCGGGCTCCCGGTACGGGCCGCGCACGCTGCTCAGTCGCTGGGATTCCTGAGGCCCGCGCGAGCCACCACCCCCGACGACGCCGTACTGCGCCTGCTCTCGTCGGGCACGTGGCTCAGACTACGGACGCCCTACGGGTCGATCGCCGTACGCAGGGCGGGACTCGGGGCGCTGGACGTCAGCGTTCGCTGAGCGTTCCAAGGGCGTCCGGGCGGGCCCCTTCGCCGGCGGGTCAGCGGTGCTCGCTGTCGTCCGGCCAGATCCCGATGTGGTCCGGCTCCAGTTCCAGGGCCACGCGGTCGTGCATGCCGAGGGCCTCGGTGTACTCGGCGGGGAGCTGGAGCCGGCCGGCCCGGTCGAGCATCGCGTACTCGCGCGCGACCACCGTCTCGTGGCCGGTCGTCGCGTCGACCTCCGTGCGCCGCAGGACCTCCGTGGAGGTGCGGCCGTCGCGGATGGCGACCGTGCGGCGGACCTCACCGGCGACCGACTGGTCGTGCGTGACGATCACGATGGTCGTGCCCAGGCGCTCGTTCGCGGTGCGGAAGGCGGCGAAGATCTGCTCGGCGGTGTGCGAGTCGAGCTCGCCGGTGGGTTCGTCGGCGAGGAGGACGTCGGGGGCGTTGGCCAGCGCCACGGCGATGGCGACGCGCTGCTGCTGACCACCGGACATCTGATACGGGCGGCGGGCCCGGCAGTCCGCCACCTCCAGCAACTCCAGTAGTTCCAGGGCGTGTTGCGCCTGGGCGCGACGATGCCTGCGGGAGCCGCCGAGCTGCATCGGCAGGGCGACGTTCTGGGCGGCGGTCAGATAGGGGAGGAGATTGCGGGCCGTCTGCTGCCAGACGAATCCGACGGTCTCGCGCCGGTAGCGCAACCGGTCCTTGGCTCCCATGGTCAACAGGTCGTGACCCGCGACCCGGGCGGCGCCCGCGGTGGGGGTGTCCAGGCCCGCCAGGATGTTCATCAGGGTCGACTTCCCACTGCCGGACGCGCCCACCAGCGCCATCAGCTCGCCCTCGCGGACAAGGAGGTCGAGGCCCTGGAGTGCCTGTACCTCCACGCCGTCCGCGGAGAAGATCCGGACCAGCCGGTCGCAGGTGATCAGGGCGTCGTGGCCGTAGGCGGGGCGGTCGCGGCGGTCGGCGGCGCGCTGTGCGAGGTCGGCGAAGGTGGGGTCGGCCGGGCCGGTGGAATCGGTGGTCGTCATCGGTTGGCTCCGGTGGTGGTTGTCGTCCGGTGGCTTCGGGCGGTCGTCATCGGCTGTCTCCCGCTCTCAGTTCCCTGACCGATCCCCGCCGCCCCGTCCACCATGCCTGGCCGGCGGCGATCCCCGTGGCGACGAGGAGCACGGCGAGGGAGGGCAGCAGCAGGGACACCGGATCGGTGTGCAGCGCGGCGGTACCGGGAGGAGGGGCGCCGCCGGGGGTGGCGAGGGCGACGGCGGTGAGGTCGACACCGGGTGCCAGGAGGCGGACCGCCGCCCAGCCGGTCAGGGCACCGCCCACCGCGGCCAGCAGGGCCTGCGGCAGCGCTTCGAGTACGAGCAGCCGGCGGCCCTGGCCCCGGGTGAGGCCCATCGTGCGCAGTCGGGCCAGCAGGGCCGCGCGTTCGGGCGCCGCGCGCATCAGGGCGAGCAGCAGCGCGAGTACGGCGTATCCGGAGCCGGCCGCCACCGCCACCGTGTAGACGCGTTCCGCGCCGGACTGGAGGGGGGAGTCGACGTACCGCGCGCGTTCTTCGGACCGCAGCTGGACGTCCGCGGTGGTTCCGGCGGCCTTGCGCAGGGCGCCCCCGTCCAGGTGGTCGCCGGTCAGCATGAGGGCGGTCGGACGCGCGGGGGCGGCGCCGAGGCCGGCGCGGTCCACGACGAGGAAGTCGGTGCCCGACAGGGCCGGGGTCAGGTCGCGTACGACGGTGATGCGGACGGTGATCTCGCTGCGGTCCTCCAGGCGTACCGGGAAGGGCCGGGTGCCGAAACGGTCGGCGACGGAAGGGGAGGCGAGGGCAGGGAGCGGGGACTCGCCCGATCCGTCCGCGTCCGCCGGGCCTGCCGCTTCCGGGTCGGTCGAGGTGCCCGCTCCTTGATCCGCCGAGGCGCCGCTTCCCGAGGTCCGTGAGGTGCCCTCGGCCTTCAGCTCGCCTGCTGGAAAGGCCCCCAGCCGCGTCCGCTGCGCCAGCCGGGCGTACCCCTCGGGCTCCACGCCGACCAGGGGCACCGTCTCGAACCCGGCCCCCGGCTTAGCCTCGTACCCGATGCTCAGCGGTGTGACGTCGCGGACGCCGGGTGCCGAGCGGATCCGGTCCGGGAGGGCGCGGGGCAGTGCGCCCATCGCCTCGATGCGCGCGTCGGCTCCGAGGGTCAGCAGTGCCGCCCGGTCGCGCGCGTCCGAGACCCCCGTGAGGACCGAACCTCCGAACGCGGCGGTGGTGAGCGCCGTCAGGAGGGCGAGCAGAGGGAGCACCGTGGAGACGGAGGTGCGGCCCGCGCGGGCCAGTGAGAGGTGGCCGACCGCGCCGCGCAGCCGGCCGGCGGGCCGGGCCAGGCGGCGCAGCGGCAGCGGATAGAGCCGGACCAGGACGAGCGCGGCGATCACGCCGATCAACACCGGGGCGAGCGAGACGAGTTGGTCGCCGGAGGAGTCCAGGCTCGCCGGATCGCCGGAGCCGGCCGTCCCGGCGGACTCCCCGGAGGTTCCCCGCCGCCGCAGGGCGAACACCGCGGCCGACGCCAGCACCAGCAGGGTGAGTTCGGCGACGGTACGGCGCCGGGAGGGGCGTACGGACGCGAGGTCCTCGCGGGCCCCGTGGACGCGTACGGCACGGTGGGTGACCCAGGCGCGCGCGGGAAGCATGGCGCACGCGAGGAGCACGACGGCGGCGGCGGTCCACGCGGCGTACGAGAGGCGGCCGTAGGGGACGGCGAGCAGGGCGCCCGCGAGGCCGAGGACACCCGCCGGTACCGCGACCACCGCGGTCTCGGCGAACAGCCGTGCGGTGAGGCCCCGCAGGGAGGCGCCCCGGGCGCGCAGCAGGGCCAGTTCGGGGCGCCTGCGGTCGGCGGTGAGGCCACCGGCCATGAGCAGGACGACGACGGCGACCGTGGCGGTGCCGAAGGCGGCGACGGCGACGAGGGGGCGGATACCGGACCGGAGCGCGGCGTAGGAGGTGAGGACGTCGTCGAGCTCGGTGCTCGCGTCGGCCTCCGGGTCGGTGAACTCGCGCACCTTCAGCAGGCCGGGCCCGGACTCCAGCGCGGCGACCGAGCTCGCCAGCCGGGGCAGGTCGCTCGCGGTCAGGGCCGCGGGGGACGGGGCCAGCTGCCAGTAGCGCGCGGGGGCGCCGGGGGTGCCGAGGAGCACCGGGGCCGCGTCGGGGGACAGGAGGAGCGCACCGACCCAGTACGTACTCGGCTCGGCGCCCTGGGTGGGGAGCCGCATGATCGCCGGGGTGCGCAGGATGGGCTGCGTGGCCCAGTACGCACCCTCGCGGTCGCGCGGGGCGACGATGCCGGTGACGCGGACGGCGAGCGGGGCCCGCCCCACGGCGGGGACGTGGATCACCGAACCCACCTTGATCCGCAGGCGGTCGGCGGTCTCCGTGGTGACCGCGGCCTCCACTTCCGGGGCCGACGCGGTCACCTTGCCCTCGGCACGCGGGAGGCGGCCCGCGCGCAGCCGGGCGTGTTCGGCGAGGCCGTGGTGCGCGGCGAGGGTCATCTGCGCGGGCAGTCCGCTGGGCCGCGGCAGCCACTTCTCCGCGGCCTCGAGGGATTTCGTCGTGCGGGCGCCGTACGTGGACTGCCCGGGGTCCGCGACCAGGGGCCGCTCGACCACGTTCAGGATCCGCTCGTACTCCTTGCGCAGCGAGGCCGGACGCAGGACCGACTCGCGTTCCCCCTGCGTGCTGCCGAGGGTGGGCGGCGGGGCCGTCACCTGTACGGAGGACCTGCGGGCCGTCGCGTCGACGACCGCCTGGCGCAGGCCCGCGTCCTCGTAGCGGTCGATGGCACGCGGGAAGGCCGCGGCCAGGCAGACGGTCGCCGTCACCAGCAGTGCGAGGGCGACGGCGGTACCGGGCGCCGCCCGCAGGCGGGTGCGGATCCAGGGAGCCACGGGGCGGTCCGCGCCCCTGGGTCCGAAGGTCCGACGCTGTCCCATCTCACTCACCTCCCTGCTCGTGCAGCGCACGCAGCGACGCGGTCGAGTCGCCCCGCCGCAGCGCCAGCACGCCGGTGACGATCAGCGGTGCGACCACCAGGGCGGCCAGCAGGAACGCGACCCGCCCGAGGGGCAGTTCCACCAGCACCTCCGGGACCGGTCGGGTGGCCCGGGACGTCAGCACGATCAACGGAATCACCGCCCGGCTGAGCACCGCCCCCAACGCCACTCCCACCACCAGCGCCAGCGCCACCAGGACTCCCTGCTCGGCCGCGATCAGGCGGGCCAGCTGGCGGCGCGGCGCCCCCAGGGCGCGGAGCAGGGCGAACTCGGCCCCCCGCTCCCGCAGTGATCCCGCCGTACTCACCGCGAAGCCCACGGCGGCCAGCGCGGCGGCGACCACGGAAGCCGCCGCGAAAGCCGCCTCCGGGCCCGCGCCGAACGGATCGTCCCGCAGCCGCTCGGCGATCTCGTCCCGCACGATCACCTGTGACGGCTCGACGTCGGGCCGTTCACGCAGTTCCGCCGCCACCCGCGCGGTGGCGCCGGGCGCGGTCCGCAGCCACCACTCGGTGGGCGCGACGCTCTTCCCGTACCGCTCGTCCAGCACCCGGTTCACGGAGCGGAGATCGACCAGCAGAGCCCCGCCGGAGGTGTCCCCGGCGCTGGGGTCCTCCGTGGTCGGCAGCGCGCGCACGCTCTCCACGATCCGTACCGGTACGGCCGAACCGCCGAACCGCACGTCCAGGCGTTGCCCCGTACGGGCACCCGCGGCCGTCAGGAAGTCGTCGGTCGCCACGGCCTCGACCTCGGGCGCGAGGGGCCGGTCCGCCTGCAGCCGGAGCATCAGCGACGAGGTCTCCCAGGGGGCGTCGCCGGGGATGAAACCGGTGCCGTAGGTCACTGTCAGCGGGCTCCCGGACTCCACGTCCGGACGGGTCGGGGTGTTGCCCGCCTTGGGATCGGCCGTGGTGCTGTCGCTGCTGGACGTCGCCTGCCATGACGTGGGCGCCGACAGCCGCTGCTTCGTCCCGTCCGCTCGCGTGGCCGTCAACTCCTCCACGGACAGCCGGTGTTCCTCCGCGCGGCCCGTCGGCTGGGCCATGTCCAGTTGCGCCCCGGTCAGCGAGAGGGGTTCCGCGGCCCGGTCGGAGGGGGTCTGCCCGTCCGGCACCAGGTCCGCGGTGAGGCGGTGTGTCCTGCCGTCGGCGGGGAACTCTCCGACCGGCAGGTGGTACGGCGTGCCGTACCGGTCCTCCAGCGTCAGCGTCACGTCCGCCGACATCTCGGAGCGGAAGGCCGCCGGGTCCGCGGAGTCCGGGTCCGGCCGCTGCTCGGTCGCCCGGATCCGCAGGGCCAGTGCGAGCCGCTCGCTGTCCTTGGGCAGGGGCACGCCCACCTGCGTGGGACGCCCCGGCCCGAGCCCCGCCAGCATCCTCCTGACCGGTTCCTCCGCCAGGTCCCCGCGCATCAGCATCGCGGCGGCGTCCGGATCCGGGTCCGTCTCCGTGTCCGCGGAACCGGAGCCCGCTCCGGAGCCCGAGCCCGAGAAGGAGCCCTTGCCGGGACCCTTGCCGGGCCCCGCAGCGGAGTCCGTCCCGGCGCCCGCAGTGTCCAGCGCCAGCACCGCGGCCGTGCGGTTGCCGGACAGCGGCAGCGTCGTACGCATCGCCGGGGCGGCCCCGCGCACGCCGTCGAGGTCCGCGTAGAGCCCGGCCCGCGCCAGCCCGTCCTCGCTGCCCGCGAGCACCCGCACGGACGTGCCCGCCAGGAAGTCCGCCTGGTCGTCCTGCGAGCGGTCCCACGACGCGCCCTGGCCGATGGCGAGCATGCCCATGGCGACGGCGAGGACGAGCAGCAGGACGGGCCCGGCGCCCCGCATCGGGCGACGGCTGAACTGCCAGCCCGCGAGTGCCGTCGGCAGACCCCGGCCGCTCACCGCGCGCCGCTCGGCGAGACGGGCCACGGGCGGCAGCAGCCGCAGGGTGAGCACGGTTCCGGCCAGCAGGGCGAGTGCCGGGGCGGCGACGAGGAGGGGATCGATGCCGAGGGTGTTCGTGGGTACCCCCGCCGCCCGGTCGGAGCCGAGCGCCCGGGAGGTACCGCCGGTGACGGCACCGGAGGTCTGCCGGCTCAGCTGCCAGTACGCGACGGCCGCGATCACCAGCAGGCCGACGTCCGCACCGGCCCGTACCGGCGCCGGGAGCGAGCGGGCCCGGCCGCCACCCGGGCCGTCGGCTCGTGCGGTCAGCGTGGGCACCGTCACCGCCAGGGCGCAGCCCAGGGCGACCGCGGCCGCCGCCCACCACACCGCGGCGGCCGTGACCGAGGTGTCCAGGCGCAGGCCGATCCGCGACAGCGACCCCTGTCCGGCCAGCAGCCTCGTCAACGTCCCGGCGAGCAGCGGCGCGCACAGCGCGGCGGGCAGGGCGAGGAGCGACGCCTCCATCGCGGCGAGCCGGGCCACCCGCCCGCGCGAAGCGCCCCGCGCCCGCAACAGCCTTGTCTCACCCGCCCGTTCGACACTGAGCAGCCGGGCCACGAGCAGCAGCGCGTATCCTGCGAGCAGTGCGAGCTGGAGGGCGACGATCAGCAGCGTCGAGCGGGAGACCAGCAACGACCGCTCGACCTGCTCCAGTTCCTCGGGCAGCGATGTGGTGACCGCGGTGGTGCCGTGCAGCGAGGGGGACTTGAGCAGTGAACGCGGTCCCTCTCGCGCCGCGTCCCGCAGGGCACCGATCCGCCCGGTCGTCAGCGCCGAGAAGTCGGCGGACGCCAGCCAGGCGGTGGCCCCGGAGCTCACCGACGGCCCCTGCCCGCCGGTCCCCTTCGCCGATAGAGCCGCCGGGTCCGCGAGCAGCGGCCCGTACGTCGTGAAGTCGAGCCTGCTGACCCCGCGACCGCGCAAATCGTCCAACTGCCAGTAGGGCGAGGTGATGCGTACGGGCCGGTACAGGCCGGTCACCCGGATCCGTACGTCCGGGCCGTCGAAGCGGTCGACGAGTGTCAGTCGCGCCCCCGGTTTCAGCGCCAGCCGCCGCGCGGCCGGCTCGGGAAGGGCCACCTCGATCTCGCGGTTCCCGGCCGGGGCGCCGGGCAGGCGTCCCTCGACCGTCCGTACCTGGGTGCGATCCAGCGCCGCGAAGTGCGTGAGATCCGGGTCCTTCGAGCGGGCGGCGGGCGGCTGCACGGACTTCGGCAGGGCGTAGGGGCCCGACCGGGTCAGCGTCCGCAGTGTCACCGGCAGTCCGTCGAAGGTGCGCCGGGCCCCCTCGCGTACGGCCTTGTCGGCGGCCTCGCGCTCCCGCGCAGGGACATCGGCCTTGACGACCAGCGTCGTGGCCGCGGCGCTCTCCGAAGCGGTTCCCGCCGGGTCGGTGCTCGCCGGGTCGAGGAGCGAGTGGCGCAGCGCCGCGTCGCCGATCGCGCCCGAGTACGCGGTCAGGGTCGTCAGTACCGCCGTGGTCAGCAGCACGGTCAGCAGCGCGGC
Organism: Streptomyces aurantiacus; assembly: GCF_027107535.1. Lineage (NCBI taxonomy): Bacteria > Bacillati > Actinomycetota > Actinomycetes > Kitasatosporales > Streptomycetaceae > Streptomyces > Streptomyces sp. Qhu-G9. The sequence continues at coordinate 1,305,811 of NZ_CP114283.1, forward strand.
GGCCAGGAGCAGGCGGTGCGCCCGCACGCGCGAGAAGACGAACCCCGTCACCCGGCCCCCCGCCGTATCCCGGACACCCCGGATCTTCGGGATGTCCGGTGATGTTGTCAGAGAGGAGGGGGCGCGGGAAAGCGCTTCAGAACCGGGTTTGACCGGATCGTGACCGGAATTCGGCGACGCGCGACCGGAATGCGCGCGTCAGCCGTTCCTGCTCAGCTCTCCGTGTTCACCATCGAAGCCGCCGCGTACGTCAGGTAGTTCCACAGCGTGTGCTCGTGCTCCTCGGAGAGACCGAGCTCGTCGACGGCGACCCGCATGTGCTTCAGCCAGGCGTCGTGCGCGGCACGGTCGACGGCGAAGGGGGCATGGCGCATCCGCAGCCGGGGGTGCCCGCGGTTCTCGCTGTACGTGGTCGGGCCGCCCCAGTACTGGATCAGGAACAGCATGAAGCGCTCCTCGGCCGGGCCCAGGTCCTCCTCGGGATACATGGGCCGCAGCAGCGGATCCTCGGCGACGCCCTCGTAGAACCGGTGGACCAGGCGCCGGAAGGTCTCCTCGCCGCCCACCTGCTCGTAGAAGGTCTCCTCCTGAAGCGTGCCGCGCCGAATCTCTTTCACGTCAGTTGGCCCTCACAAAGGTCGCTCCGGTCAGCCCCTGGTCGTTCCGGCCGGGGGTCCCGGGGTCGTCCCCCGGGAAATGCAGCACGCTGTCCATGGTCTCAGACCGGCCGACCGAGGACTTGAGGCTTAGGACCACCGCTGTCGAAGGCCGGATTCCGGGCCGGCCGCCCCCGGCCTCGCCTCCCGGCCCGTCCCGCAGCACAGTGGAGGTATGAGCACGCACGCCCTCGACCACGGGCTGGACGACCTCGCCGCCACGGCGCGGGCGGCACTGGTGCGCCAGATCGACGCGAGCGGCGCCTGGGGCGCCGACCCGGTCTGGCGGGACGCCTTCGAGAGCGTCCCGCGCCACCTCTTCGTGCCCTACTACTACGTGGGCGCGCTGGGCGGCTACGAGCGCAGATGGGGCGAGGACCCCAGCCCGCGCCGGCGCGAGGACTGGGTGCGCGGGGCGTACCTGGACGCCCCGCTGGCCACGCGCGTGCGCGACGGCGAGCTGCTGTCGTCCAGCAGCCAGCCCTCGCTGATGGCGAAGATGCTGACCGAGCTGGAGGTACGGGACGGGGACGCGGTCCTGGAGATCGGCGCGGGCACCGGCTACAACGCGGCGCTGCTCTCCCACCGCCTCGGCGACGACCTGGTCACCACGGTCGACCTGGACGCGGAGATCACCGAGTCCGCACGGCGGCACCTGGCCGCCGCCGGCCACCATCCGACCGTCGTGACCTGCGACGGAGCGCGCGGCTGCCTCGAGCGGGCTCCCTTCGACCGGGTCATCGCGACCTGCACGCTGAGTGCGATCCCGCGTACCTGGCTCGCCCAGTGCCGGCCCGGCGCCCGGATCCTCGCACCGTTCGCCACCGGCCTGATCGCCCTGCGGGTGCGGGACACCGGGCACGCGGAAGGCCGCTTCCTGCACACGTCCGCCTACTTCGTACCCCTGCGCGGCGGCACGCGGACCGAACCGGAGCTCCCGGACGCGGGCCTGGAGGGCCTGCCGCGCCGCGCCACGGACCACGAACTGTTCCGGTTCCTGCTGACCCTCACAGCGGGCGGCCTCGCCCCGGGCGAGGCGTACGCGCTGTGGGAGCACGAGACCTGGCCGGTGCGCGAGCGGTACGGGATCACGGTCGGCGAAGGCCGCACGTGGGCGTGGCTGGACGACCCCGAGGGGCCGCACACCTGGCCACTGCCCTAGCCGCCGTTACACCCGGTCTCTGGCCCGGGACAGGGCAGCCGAACGGCCGGCCGGGTACCGGACGCGACGGCCTCGGCGCCCGCCGGTGCCCTACGGCGTCCGACGGGCACCGGGGCCGGGCCCCGGCCCCGGTGTCTAGCCCCGCCTGATCGTGATCGTCGTCCAGGCGCCCACGTGCACCCGGTCGCCGTCCTGCAGCGGCACGGGGACGAAGGGCTGGATGGGCTCCTCGGCGCCGTTGACCGTGGTGCCGTTGGTGGAGTTCTGGTCGACGACCGCCCAGCTGCTGTCCGGCTGCTGCACGAGGACCGCGTGCTGGTGCGAGACGCCCGGGTCCTCCGGCGGCACCGACAGGTCGATGTCCGGGGTGTCCCCGGTGGAGTGGCGGCGGCGGCCGATCGTGATCTGGTTCCCGGTGAGCGGGCGCTGCTGTTCCGGCGAGTACGCGGGCAGGTTCAGACCCGCGGCCTCCGGCCCGGAGCGCTGCATCATCGCCATGAAGTAGTCACGGTCGGGTCCGATGGTGATGCTCCACGCCAGCGGCTGTTGCTGGTACCCGGGAGGTGCCTGCGTCGAGCCTGGCTGCGGGTAGCCGTATCCACCACCCGGGCCGCCACCGGGTCCGGGCGGTCCACCGGGATTGCCGGGGCCGCCGGTCGACGGCGGCGGGAGCACCCAGTCGTCGTCGCCCCCGAAGGACGGGCCGCCCGGTGCCTGGGGCCGCCCGGTCTCCTGCGGATACCCGGGCGGGGCCGGCGGACCGGCCTGCTGGAAGCCCTGCGGGGCACCGGGGCCAGGACCGCCGGGGCCGCCGGGACCGTTGGGTCCACCGGGCCCGCCGTGACCGCCCTGTCCACCGGGAGGGCCGCCAGGCCCACCAGGCCCACCAGGCCCACCGGGTCCGCCGGGTCCGCCGGGTCCGCCGGGTCCGCCGAATCCGTTCGGGCCACCGGGAGGTCCACCGTGGCCTCCGGGCCCGCCGTAGCCGCCGGGTCCCGGGCCGCCGGGGCCCGGCTGCGGCGGACCCGGCCGTGACGGATCACCGGGGAAGCCCGAGGGGTTCTCGCCGAACGGCGGGATCGGCTCCGCGGGCCGGTTCATCTGCGAGGGCCGGGAGCCCTGGTAGTCGAATCCGCCGTGGGTGGGACCGGGCTGCCCGGGCTGCTGCTGCTGGAAGTGCAGCGCCGGGTTGGGCCCACCGGGGCCCGGGCCGGGACCCGGGGGGCGCGGGGCGGCCGGGGTGTACGAGGTCGCGGTGTTCGTCAGGAAGTTCCACCGGCATTCCTCGCAGAACGGCGCCCCTCCCTCACGCGGGGTACGGCACTGCGGGCACAGCTCCGCCTCGGGCGCCGGGTCGGGCACCGCGGACAGATGGGGGCGGCCGCCCTGGCCGGGGGGCGGGGGCGAACCGGGCGGCGGATAGCCGTAACCGGCCGCCGGGGGCGGCGGAGGTGGCGGGGGCACGGCACCGGCCATGCGGTGACCGCAGACCTCGCACCAGTCGTCGGAACCCGACTGGTGTCCGTTCGGGCAGGTCGGCATGTCGGCGCTTCCCCCTCTCCTGTTCCGGCCCACGGGGGACCGCAATGCGTGCGAACCGCTTACGTACTGCCGCGCGTTACTCACTGCTACGAGTCGTGCGCGTACCGCTCTACTTCTTCACACGAACAGTCTTCGTGGACCGTGTCTCGAGAGTCATCTCGTCGGCCTCCGCGACCTTCGCCTTCAATCGCACAGTACCCGCCGCGGCATCGACCACGTCCACCACCTTCGCAAGCAGTTTCGCCGTATCCGCGTTTCCGGAGGCACTTGCGAGCTGAACCGCGCGGCCCAGCTTGGCCGTTGCCCCGTCGGCATCTCCCGCTTTGCGGGCATCCAGGCCCTGTTGGATGACCTGTGCCAGTTCCGCCTGACCCGTGTAGTGCGCGACCTGCGGGTTGATCGACGTGGACGCCGCCATGTCGTCGGTCCACACGGCCCGTACGAGCCCCTGCGCACCCAGTGACTGTGCCGTGCCGTCGCCCTGCGGGATCACCAGGGAGACACGGGCGGCGAGCATCTCCTGGCCGAGGTCGGCCTCGGGGACCTCGACGCACACGTGGTAGTCCCGTGACTCGTCGCCCCAGGACCCGGTCGGATAGTCCCCGGCGCGCGGCCCCGCCTCGGTGCGGCGGTCGGTCAGCTGCTCGACCGTGGGCGCGACCTGCTTGACGAACTTGATGGAGGTGCCGACCGGGGTCCACAGCCGCAGCGCGACGTCCGCGACCTCCTTGCCCATGGCCGTCTCCATCATCTGCGTGAAGTCGGCGGACAGGCCCGCCGGGTCGGCCACGATGTCGGCGGTGCCGAGCAGCGCGGACGCGATACCGGTGACCTCCTTGACCTCCCAGTCCGTGCCGACGCCTCGCGCGTCACAGGTGAAACGGCCCGCGCAGGCGTCCAGGGCCGCCTTCAGGTCCTCGGGCGACTCGTGTTCGTTGCGGCCGTCGGTGAGCACGATGCCGTGCCGGATGGCGACGTCCGCCGAGGACAGCAGACGGTCGGCGAGCTTCAGCCAGGTGCCGATCGCCGTGCCGCCGCCCGCGCTCAGCTTGCGCAGCGCCTGCTTGGCCTGGTCACGGGTCTGCGCGTCGGCGACGGCGAGCCCGCCGCCGCCCGGGTAGACCTCCTTGGCCACGTGCGTCCCGCCGATCACCGCGAAGTGCACGCCGTCGCGCAGCGCGTCGATCGCGGCGGCCGTCGCGTCCCTGGCGCCGCGCATCTTGGTGGGCGGGTAGTCCATGGACCCGGAGCAGTCGACCATGATCGCCACGGCCGCGTCCGGGCCCTGTCCCGGCGTGTAGAGGTGGGGTGCCGCGACGGCACTCCCGATCGTGCCGCCGCCGGTGGAGGTCACCGTCACGATCGCGTTGACCTCGCGCCCGCCCTCCGGCAGGTACTCGTTCTGGTACACCTCAACCGAGAACTGGGGCACGTTCGACTTCGAGAAATTGGCCATGCCTTCTCTGCTCCCCCTCAGGACTCCCACAGGGCGTGGGTGATGTCGGTAGGCGGACCGGTCCCCTCCGGTCCTGGCCGTGCCGAGGCCGATGCCGTTTCGTACCGCTTCGGCCTCAGGCCGATCCTGCCCCCTGCGGCGGGGCCGGGAACGGCACGACGGCCACTGTTACGTTGTCGTGGCCCCCGCCGTCCAGCGCGTGGCCCACCAGGACCTGCGCGCTGTGCAGTGGCCGGTCCGCGGCGTCGGGCGGGATGACCTCGGCCATTTCCTCGGCCGCCTCCGCGTAGTTCCACAGCCCGTCGGTGCACACCACCACTACACCGGGCCGGTCCGGCTTGAAGGAAGCGGTGTGCGGCTCCAGTTCGTAGGCGTCCGCGCCGAGCCAGCCCGTGATGGCGTGGGCGCGCTGGTCCGCGTACGCCTCGGCCTCGCTCATCAGGCCCGCGGCGACCATCTGGGCCGCCCAGGAGTCGTCCTCGGTGAGCCTGGCCGGCGGCGACGTCCGGTCCACGGGCACCCAGTAGGCGCGGCTGTCGCCGACCCAGCCGATGATCAGCAGGCTGGGGGTGACGATCGCGCCGACGAGGGTGCACGCCGGAGCGTTCACATGCGGCTGGTGCTCCTGGGCCGCAGGGGCGGGGTCCGCCAGGGAGTTGACCGCGTCCGCGGCCGCGAGGATCGCCTCGTGCATGGCCTGCTGCGGGTGGGTGCCGCGGGGCAGGGCCCCCAGGAGCGACTCGTTGGCCGCGCGGGAGGCGGCCAGGGAGGCCTCGTCCGGGCGGGTCGCCGAGGACACACCGTCGCACACGATCGCGACGACCGCGGGCGAGCCGTCGGACAGCGCGGTCGAGGAGACGGTGAACGCGTCCTCGTTGCGGTGGTGGCGCAGACCGCGGTCGCTGACCGCGGCGATCGCGTCCAGTTCCTGCTCCATGTGGTCGCGTTCGCGCGGCTGGGCGTGCCCGCAGTTCTCGCAGTAGCCGTCCCGGTCGACCTGGCCCGCGCGGCAGGCCACGCAGACCTTCAGGCCGGCGCCCGCCGTCGCTACGTCGGCCGCCCGCGGATCCGCGGGCGGCGCCTCGGGAGGCAGGGGAGCGGCGAGCGGGTACTCGTCCGGTTCCGCCGGCGCCTGGGCCGGCCCGTGCGCCGAAGGCTGGGAGGGCGGTTGGGCATGCGGTGGTGCCGGTGCCGGTGCCGGTGCCGGTGCCGCGGCGGACGGCTGGGTCGGCCGGTCGAAGCGCACGCCCGGGCTGTCGGAGCCGCCCGACTCGCGTCCCTCCAGATCCGTCGGCAGGACCATGGCGGCCGGTGTGTCCGAACCGGCCGGCTCGGGTGCGACCGGCCAGTCCACGGAGGCGACGGCCGGGGGAGGCTGTGGCGCCGAGCCGTTCATCGCGATCGTGGGGTTGTCGTCCGGCGGCGCTGGTACGGCCGACAGGTCGTACCCGCACGCACCGCAGAAACGGTCTCCCGACTCCAGCGGTTCCTCACAGCTGGGGCAGGCGGCCAATTGGGGCATCTGCGACATGAATTACACCCACGTCCGGGGGCGGTAGCGGTTGGCGCGCTCCACCAGTTCGATCCTCTCCTCGCCACCCTGGGCGAGCCGGGCCAGTGTCCGGTACGAGCGCTCCAGACCGAAGCGCAGACCCCGCTCGTCCAGGTCACTGCCGAGCAGTACGGTCCGCGCACCGGCACTCGGCGGTACGGAACCCTGGATACCGGAGAGTACCCAGTCCAGGGCGCAACCAAGGACCTCTGTGGACAACTGCTCGCGGCGCACCGCGTCCAGGCCGTACCCGTCCAGGGCCTCGACCTGGGCCGCGGCCGAGGTCAGGTCGTCGAGGAACGGCGCGTCCGGACCCCCGGCACCCGGTGGCCCCTGCCCGTGCGCCGCCGGGCCGGGAGCTCCTGGGGCGGGCGGGACCAATGGGGCCGGCTCGGCCAGGCGCTGCCTCAGCCGCGCCCGGACGGCGGCGACCCGCGCGGCCGTGTAGTGGATCGAGGCCTCCGGCACCGACTCCAGCGTCCGTACGGCCCCCCGGCGGTCGCCCGCCGCGAGCTGGACACGGGCCAGGCCGAACGCGGCGCTCACATAGCTCGGGTCGGTCGTCCACACCAGCCGGTAGTACTCGGCGGCGTTGTCCAGCTGGCCGAGGACCTCCGCGCACAGGCCGAGGGCCAGCTTCGGCGCGGGCTCGCCCGGGAACGCGTCGTAGACCGCGTCGAAGGACACCGCCGCGACCTCGTGGTCGCCGGTGGCCAGCGCCGCCACGCCCCGGTACCAGACCACCCGCCAGTCGTCGGGATGGTCCGTCTCCAGGGCCTCGAGCGTCCTGGTCGCGGGCTGGAACTCGCCCATCTCCAGTCGGGCCCGCAGCTCGCGCAGCCGCAGCTCCAGGGAGCCGGTGGGCGCCGCGTGCAGCGCGGTGATCAGCTCCGTGGGCGCGGACGCCATGAGCCCGGCCAGGAACCCGGCGTTCGGATCGGCGGGATCGACGTGGGGGACCGGGAGGGCGAGCGCGGCGGCCGCGGTGTTCAGCGGCTTGACGAGGGAGGCCGCAGCGGGCGCGAGGGCCCGTGAACCGTTCGCCCCGGCCGTCAGCGCCTGCGCGCCTCTCTTCTCCCGTACGGGCACGACCCGTACCCCCAGCCGCGACACGTCCCCGTCCAGCCTGCCGAACAACTCCGTGTCCGTGACCTTCAGTTCGGGACCGAACAGCGTGGACAGCGCGGGCCGCGCCCGGCCCGTCTGCACGGAGACCACCTCGCGCAGCACACCCGTCAGCTGCTCGGCCATCTCCTGCGCGGAGGCGAACCGGCGGGCCGGGTCGGGGTCGGTGGCCCGCACGAGCAGCCGGTAGAAGGACTCGTAGGTGCGGAAGACCTCGATGTGGTCGGGGTCGGGCAGGGAGTCCACGAACACGTTCGTGTAGCCCTGGAAGTCGAAGGTCAGCACCGCCAGGGTGCGGGCCACCGTGTAGAGGTCGGAGGCGACCGACGGGCCCACCTCGGCGACCTCCGGGGACTGGTAGCCGACCGTGCCGTAGATGGCCGACTCGTCGTCGTCCATCCTGCGCACGGCGCCCATGTCGATGAGCTTGAGCTGGTCCTCGGTCTGGATCGCGTTGTCGACCTTGAAGTCGCAGTACAGGAGGTTGCGGCTGTGCAGGTGGCCGAGCGCCTCAAGCGCCTCGATGCCGTACGCGCAGGCCTGCTCCACCGGCAGCGGGTCACGCTTCCCGGCGGCGTTGCGGCGGCCGTTGGCGATCTCCTTGAGGGACTTGCCACCGACGTACTCCATGACGATGTAGCCGTCGAGGGAGCCGGTGCGCTGATCGAGGTGCTCCACGAAGTTGTAGATCCGCACGATGTTCGCGTGCTCGATCTCGGCGAGGAAGCGGCGCTCGGAGATCGCGGCGGCCATGGCGTCCTGGTCGCCCGTGTCGAGGAGGCCCTTGAGAACCACCCAGCGGTCGGACACGGCCCGGTCGACAGCCAGATAGACCCAGCCGAGTCCGCCGTGCGCGAGGCAGCCCACGACCTCGTACTGGCCGTGCACGATGTCACCGGACTGCAGCTTCGGCACGAACGAGTACGGGTGACCGCACTTGGTGCAGAAGCCCTCCGTGCGGCCGGAACGCTCACCACGCGAACGCCCCACCGAGGCCCCGCAGTCGGAGCGCGAGCAGAACCGCTTCCGCTCGGGAACCTCGGGGTTCTCCTGGACCATCGCGCGCGGGTCGGGCCGCGGCACGCCCGGGACCTGCACGAGGCCCACGCCGAGCCGGCCGCGGCTGGAGGACCCGGCCGCCGAACCGGAACTGCGCACCGACACCGAACGGCCCGTCGAGCGGCCCGAGACGGACCGCGACAGACGGCCCGAGACCGAACGCCGGGACTGGGCCGACCGCGACGAGGAGCGGGACGACGCCCGGGAGCTGGCGCGCGAACTGCCGCTGGCGGAGCCGCGTGAGCCCTTGCCGCCCCCCGTGATCCCGGTCGCCGGCGACCCCACCATGCCTCCCCCGGAGGAGGGCCCCCCGGACGAGACGACCGGTGCCAGGCCGCAGGTGTCGCAGTACAGCTCGCCGCCACCCATGTCCTCGTACGAGCCCGTGCAGCCGGGCCGCTGGCACTGCTTGTGCTGACTCTGCCGAGTTTCGTTCGACTGACTCATGACTCCCCCCTCCGGTCCTGTGGTCCGCCGTGGCCCGGGATCCTGGGCACCAGCAGTTCGGCGGCCGCCTGCTGGTAGCGCAGCACCGCCTGTTCCGCCACACGCAGGTCGCAGGGCGCGCTCCACAGCATGCGGCGTGCCGCGTCGTACCGCTCCACGAGCAGCGGGTCCTCGGCGAAGCCGTGCCGCGCGACCTTCGCCTTGTACGCGTCGAGACGGCCGCGCAGCTCCGCGCGGACCGCGAGCGGCGCGGTGACCGCGGTCAACGACTCGCGGGCGCGCAGCAGTTCGTCCTCGGCCTTCTCCTCCAGCGACTCCAGGAGCGGCGAGAGGCGGTGCCACTGCGCGTGCCTGCGGTACTCGGAGGCCGCCGCCAGCTGCTCCTGCAGGGCGGTCGGCGGGCCGCTCACCGCGGGCACCTCGGACGCGGCGATCTTCGCCAGTACCTCGCCGCGCGCATTCCTCGCCTCGGCCAGCGTGCGGTCCGCGCGGCTCAGCACGTCCCGCAGCCGCACCAGCCGCGCCTCCGCGTCCTGCCGCACCGTGAGCACGGCGTCGATCTCGCGGCGCACCTCTTCCAGGGCGCGCGCCTGACGGTCGTAGCGCGTGGTGTCGGGCCGGCCGCCGCCCGGCGCCGAACTGCCCTGCGCGGGCACCCAGAAGGCCAGCGGATCGGACACCACCTGCTCACGCAGGGACGTCAGCGTGCGCGTGATCCGCTCCAGGTCGTCGCCCGACGGGTGCTCGCCGGGCCGTACGCCCACGGAGTGCGCGAGACGCCGGGTGCGCTGCAGCTCCGCGGCCAGCAGGTCTATCCGGGCGGGCAGCGCCGACCACACGGCGTCGGCCGCGACGACCATGTCCAGCGACGACGCGTACAACTCGTTCATCCGGTCCACGAGTTCGGCGAGGGTGAAGCGCTCGCTGAGCTTGCCCGTGCCCGCCATCGTGGGGGCGGCCGCCGTGGCGGAGGTGCTGCCGGCCACCGTGACGCTCTCGCCGCGCAGCAGCTCCGTCAGTTCCACCAGGTCCTCGCGGCTCGACCAGCGTCTGCGGGAGCGGATCCCCCGCGCGGTGCGCAGCGCGTCCGCGTAGGCGTCGAAGTACGCCCACAGCAGGGTGATCGACGCTTCGGCGGTCTGCCAGCGGTCGTCCGTGGTGCCCGTGAGCTCGGCGCCTTCGAGGAGTCTGCGGCCCGCGTGGTCCTGAAGGGCGAGGAGCGAGGTCTCGATGGCCTCGTGCTCCGCGCCGAGCCGCGCCAGCGCACGGTCCACCTCGTCCCGGTCCAGTACCGGCCCGGAGGGTCCCGTGACGCCCATCGATCACCCCTCGCTTCTTGGTACTTGCCCTGTCGCTGTCACTGCCGCCGTGTGCGCTGTGCCGGTGTCGCCTACTTGTACTGGACCGGAGGAGGCCCGTCGCTCCCGCCGAGCGTTCCGGCGAGCCAGGTGTCGTACGACTTCTGCCAGCCGTCCTTGCGGTAGTCCACCAGGATCTGGTTGACCCGGCGCACCAGATCGGGAGCCTTCAAGTTCATCGCCACTCCGTAGTACTCGTCCGTGAGCGGCTTGCCCTTGAGCTCGACCGTGGGGTCCTGCGCGGCCTGACTGGCGGCGAGCGCGCCGTCGGTGACCACGGCGTCCACCTCACCGAGCTGCAGCCTCACCAGGCAGTCGAGCTGGTTCGGCACGGTGACGCCGATGTCGGCGGACTTGGGGATGACACCGCTCGCCTTGTCCGCTTCCAGCTTGTCGAGGGCGATCGAGCCCGACGCCGAGCAGATCCGCTTGTCCGCGAGCGTGTCGTCGTATCCCTTGATGTCCGACTTCTTCGGTGCGAGCACCTGCTGGCCGGTCTCGAAGTAGGGCGACGAGAAGGCCACCTGATCCAGCCGGTCACAGTTGATCGTCATGGTGCGCACCACCATGTCGACCTTCCCGTCCTGGATCGCCGGGATGCGCTCGTTGGTCGGGATGGCCTTGAAGCGGACGTTGTCCTTCTTCTTGCCGACGATCTCGTCCGCGATCGCCTGCGCCAGGTCGATGTCGAAGCCCTCCAACTGGGCGCCGCCCGACGTGTTGTTCGGGTCGCGGTAGCCCCAGCGGTAGCTGTTCTGGTCGACGCCGACGGTCAGGTGACCGGCGTCCTTGATCCGTTGGATCGTTGCCCCGTCCTGCGGGCCGGAGTCCGGCGCCGGACTCTGGTCCTGGGGGTTCTTGCAGTCCTCGGCCCTGGTCTGCGAGGCCTGGGCCACACCCCGGCCGTCGGCGTCCGTGGTGCCTTCCCCGCGGGTCTGGGACACCGGCAGCAGAAGGGCGAACACCGCCGCGAGGGCGCAGACGACCGCCATCGCCGCCACTCCGCCCCAGCCCCTCGGACTGGTCCGCAAACGCTGTGTGTTCATCGCCGTGCCCCCTCTCACCGGTACTCCGACAGCCTGCGTCCGATGCCGAGCAGCGCGCCGGCGGCGGCCAGTACGGCGAGCACCGCGGCGCCCACCACGAGGCCGTTCATCGCGCCCCGGCCGTCCCCGGCCGCCTGCTTGAACTCGGCCTGCTCGTGCTTGATCGCGTCGTCGAGTGCCAGGTCGACCTTGTCGAAGCACTCGCCCGTGGGCTTCTTGTCGTTGGAGCCGATCACCCGGTCCAGCGCGCCCTGGTAGTTGCCCAGGTTGTCCTGTTCACGGGCTTCCGTGTGCCGTTCCTTCCAGACCTTCATGTTGGCCGTGGCGGCCTCGACCGGCTTCGTGCCCGCGCTGTTGTCGGCGAGGCCCTCGGCGGCGGCCAGCTTCGTGGTGAGGAGCTTCATCTGCAGCTTGAAGTCGTGGTCGAAGGCGTCCACGACCTCCGCGTCCGGGCCCGTGCCCAGCTTCACGGTCTCTGCGCCCCGGGCGACCAGCGTGAGGTTCTCGTTGCCCCGGGCCTTGAGCGAGGCGATCCGGGCGTCGTTCAGCGTGTTCAGCGAGCGGACCGCGTTGTCGTACGAGTCGTTCAGCCCGGCCCGGGCGACACTGTGGCCGACCACCAGCCACAGCAGGACGACCGTGGAGGCCGCGGTGGCGGCGACCAGTCCGTGGTTCAGCACCCGGTTCGTACGGCGGTAGTTGCGGTGCTGGGCCCAGCCGAGGCCGCCGATGGCCAGGACGCCGACGCCGATCGCGATCCACGGGTACGGCGTCGCGTCGTCGTAGTCGGACCGCAGCCGCTGGTTCTCCACCGTGTAGAGACGCTCGGCGTCCTCGAGCATCACCTGCATCTTCGCGTTGGCGTACCGCAGGTAGGCGCCGCCGAGGGGGAAGCCCTGACGGTTGTTGGCCCGGGCGCGCTCCACGAGACCCTTGTACTCGGGCAGCATCGTGTTCAGCTTGGTGATCGTCTTCTCCGAGGCGGAGCCCGGCTCGGAGTTGGCGGCCGCGGTCACCAGCTTGTCCGCGGCGATGTCGATGTCCCGCTCGTACCGGTCGCGGGAGGTCTTCGTCTCCTGGCCGCCCGCGAGGAAGCCGCTGGACGCCGCCGTGTTGGCGTCGGCGAGGGAGCGGTAGATGTCCGCGGCGTCGGCGCTCAGCGGCTGGCTGCTGTGCAGCACGTCGTCCGCGGCGGCCGACCGGTCCGCCATCTCCCAGGCGGTGATCGCCCCGAACGCGACGACGAGGAGGGCCAGCACCGCGCCGATGATGCGCAGCCGGCCGGGCTCGGTGGTCGCCGCGGCCCGCAGCTGGTCGACGCCCTCCGCCCACGCCGTACGGCGTGGGGGCGCGACCTCGGGAGCGCCGGGACGGCCCTGCGGCCCGGGCGGCGGAGCCTGTGGCGGGACCACGGGCATCGTGGGCGCCGGCATCCCCGGTGGCGCCGCCGTGCCCTGCTGCTGGTACGTCACTCGACCTCCCCCATGGTCATCGCCGGTCACCTCCTCCCGGCGCCGGGAGGCACGGGAAGAGGAGCACGGCCGCAAGTATCGCCGCCGGGACCGACATCCGCACAGGCCTTGACTCGATCTTGTTCCGATCACGAGCCAGACCTTGCCCGGATACGGCACAGCGAAGATCCCGCACCACCCCTGCCCATGAATACGCCAACCCGAACTGTTCGGTTCCCAGCGTGCTCAGACCACCTCGTAAAACTCCCGTACGCGGGCGTGCGCCCGGGCCGGGGCACCCTCGTGGTCGAGTCCGAGGAGCGCCGACCCGAGGACCGGCCGGGCGGTGACGACCCGGGGCGCGGCCTTGGGGGCCCGCTCGGCCAGCAGCTCCCGTACGCGGTCGTCGAGTTGGGGGTGGCGGGCGGCCAGCACACCGCCGCCGAGCAGGACCGGCGCCTCCTCGTCCAGCAGGTCGAGCCGGGCCAGGGCGACGACCGCCATGCTCACGATCTCGTCCGCCAGCCGGTCGACGAGCGCGCGGGCGACCGGGTCGCCGTCCGCGGCCGTGGCGAACAGGACCGGCGTCAGCTCATGGCGCCGGACGTCCTCGATGTGCTCCAGGTGCAGGGCCTCGATCAGCTCGTACATCGTGGTGAGGCCGAAGTGGGCGGGCAGGGTACGGGCCAGCGCGGTGGCGCCCCCGCGACCGTCCTCGGCGCGCGCCCCGTGCCACAGGGCCTCCTCGGCGAGGCCCCAGCCCCCGCCCCAGTCGCCGGAGACCCGGCCGAGGGCGGGGAAGCGGGCGACCCGGCCGTCGGGGCGCATGCCCACGCAGTTGATGCCCGCACCGCACACCACGGCGACGCCCCGCGGTTCCTCGACCCCGGCGCGCAGGATCGCGAAGGTGTCGTTGCGGACCTCCACGGTCGCCCCCCACGCACGCGCGTGCAGAGCGGCGGCCAACTGTTCCTCCTCCACGGGCAGATCGGCGTTGGCGAGGCACGCGGAGACATGGTCCACGGCGGTGACGCCCGCCTCGGCGAAGGCCCGGCCGACGGCCTCGGCGAGGGTGTCCACCGCCTGCCGGACACCCACGGCGGGGGGCCGGAACCCGCCGCCGCGCGCCGTGGCGAGCACGCTCCCGTCGGCCGCCACGACCGCGACGTCGGTCTTGCTGTTCCCCGCGTCGACGGCGAGGACCCTTGCGGTCACGCCCACGCGAGGTGCTCCCGGTTGTGCGCGATCAGCCGGTCGGTGAGGGCGTCGGCGTACGCGTACTGGCCGACCAGGGGGTGGGCGAGCAGCGCCCGGAACACCCGCTCACGGCCGCCGCGCAGCGCGGCCTCCAGGGCCAGGTCCTCGTACGCGGTGACGTTCGCCATCAGCCCCGCGAACAGCGGGTCCACCGGCTCCACCGGCAGCGGAGCGGCCCCCGGGTGCCCGACCGCCGCCTGGACCTCGATCACGGCGTCGTCGGGCAGGAACGGCAGCGTCCCCCGGTTGTACGTGTTCACCACCTGGTACGGGCTCCCGCCCCCGCCCAGCAGGGACGAGGCGAGGTCGACGGCGGCCTCCGAGTAGTACGCCCCGCCCCGCTTCGCCAGCAGCGCCGGCTTCTCGTCGAGCGCCGGGTCGCCGTACATCGTCAGCAACTCACGCTCCATCTCCGCGACTTCCGCGGCCCGCGACGGCTTCGTACCCAGCTCTCGTACGACCTCGTCGTGCGCGTAGTAGTAGCGCAGGTAGTAGGACGGGACGACGCCCAGGCGGTCGAGGACGCCGCGGGGCAGGCGCAGGTCGTCGGCGAGGGCGTCGCCGTGTCCGGCGAGCAGCTTCGGCAGCACGTTCTCGCCCTCGGGGCCGCCGAGTCGCACATGGGTTTCCCAGGTGAGGTGGTTGAGGCCCACATGGTCCAGGTGCACATCGGCGGCGGCGACACCGAGCATCGCGGCGAACTTCCGCTGGAACCCGATCGCCACGTTGCACAGTCCGACCGCCTTGTGGCCGGCCTGGAGGAGCGCGCGGGTCACGATGCCGACGGGATTGGTGAAGTCGATGATCCAGGCGTCCGGGTTGGCACGCCGGACGCGCTCGGCGATGTCGAGCACCACCGGGACCGTACGCAGCGCCTTGGCGAGGCCGCCCGCGCCGGTGGTCTCCTGGCCGACGCAACCACACTCCAGCGGCCACGTCTCGTCCTGGTTGCGGGCCGCCTGGCCGCCCACGCGGAGCTGGAGCAGCACGGCGTCGGCGCCGTCGACCCCCGCGTCGAGGTCGTCGGTCGTGGTGATGCGCCCCGGGTGCCCCTGCTTGGCGAAGATCCGCCGGGCCAGGCCGCCGACGAGCTCCAGACGGTCGAGCGCCGGGTCGACGAGGACCAGCTCCTCGATGGGCAGGGTCTCCCGCAACCGCGCGAATCCGTCGATGAGTTCAGGGGTGTAGGTGGAGCCCCCGCCCACTACTGCGAGTTTCATCGGGTTGCCTCCATAGATACTCCGGCTATTGCGCCGGAGAGGAAAAGGGCTCTTGCGGAGCAGAGCAATGAGCTGCAATTCGCCGTCAGGGCGGATCGCACTGCTCCGGCCGACAGTGTCTGGTCTTTACATGTGGCCACGCTAGTTTGTGAAGCATGGCGACTTTCCATGTGAAGCGGGCATTCAAGTACCGCTTCTACCCGACCGATGCGCAGGCGGCAGAGTTGTCGCGCACGTTCGGATGCGTGCGGAAGGTCTACAACCTGGCGCTGGAAGCCCGTACGCAGGCCTGGCAGCAGGGGAAGCGGGTCAACTACAACGCCACCTCGGCGATGCTGACGGCGTGGAAGAAGAGCGAGGAACCGGCCTATCTGTCCGACGTCTCCTCGGTGCCGCTCCAGCAGTGCCTTCGGCACTTGCAGGGCGCGTTCGTCATCTTCTGGGAGAGGAGGGGCAAGTACCCGCGCTTCAAGTGCCGGAAGAAGTCGCGTCGCTCGGCTGAGTGCACCAGCTCGGCGTTCCGGTACCGGGATGGGCAGCTGACCCTGGCCAAGATGCGGGAACCGCTGGACATCCGTTGGTCCCGATCGCTCCCCGAGGGAATGCAGCCCTCGACTGTGACGGTCTCGCAGGACAGTGCGGGGCGCTGGTTCGTCTCGATCCTGTGTGAGGACCCCGGCGTGAAGCCGCTGGCCGCCACGGATGCGGCGGTCGGCATTGACGCGGGCCCGGACCACCTTCTGACTCTCTCGACCGGTGAGAAGATCGCCAATCCGAGGCACGAACGCAAGGACCGTACCCGGCTGGCGAAGGCGCAGCGCAAGCTGGCGAACAAGGCGGAGGGTTCGGGGAACCGGGGCAAGGCCCGGCGTGAGGTCGCCAAGATCCACGCCCGGATCGCTGACCGGCGCCGCGACAACCTCCACAAGATCACCACTCGTCTCGTGCGTGAGAACCAAACGCTCGTGATCGAGGACCTGACCGTACGAAACATGGTCAAGAACAGGAAACTCGCCCGCGCCATCTCGGATGCGGCGTGGTCGGAGTTCCGGAGCATGCTGGAGTACAAGGCCCGCTGGTACGGGCGTGAGGTGGTCGCCGTTGACCGGTGGTTCCCCTCTTCCAAGCTGTGCTCCACCTGCGGCAGCCTGCAGGACAAGCTGCCGCTGAACGTCCGCACCTGGACGTGCGACTGCGGAATCGTCCATGACCGGGACGTGAATGCAGCGAAGAACCTTTTGGCGGCCGGAGGGGCCGTGACAGTCTGCGGAGCTGGTGTAAGACCTCAACGGAGTTCTCCGGGCGGGCAGTCGGCGATGAAACAGAAAGCTCAACGGCGCGAGCCGTGAGAATCCCTCTCCTCAGGAGGGGGAGCGTCAAATCAACCCTTCACTCCGGTGAGCGTGACGCCCTCGACGAACGCCTTCTGCGCGAAGAAGAACACGAGGATCACGGGGGCCATGACCAGGACGGTCGCGGCCATCGTCAGGTTCCAGTCGGTGTGGTGCGCGCCCTTGAAGGACTCCAGGCCGTAGCTCAGGGTCCAGGCGCCGGGATTCTCGGACGCGTAGATCTGCGGCCCGAAGTAGTCGTTCCAGGCGTAGAAGAACTGGAAGAGCGCGACGGCGGCGATTCCCGGCCTGGCCATCGGCAGCACGACCTTCAGCAGGGTCCTGAGGTCCCCGCAGCCGTCGACCTTCGCCGCGTCGATGTACTCGTTCGGGATCGTCATCAGGAACTGCCGCAGCAGGAAGATGGAGAACGCGTCGCCGAACGCCATCGGGATGATCAGCGGCCACAGCGTGCCCGACAGATCCAGCTGCTTCGCCCAGAACAGGTACATCGGGATGATGACGACCTGGGGCGGCAGCATCATCATCGAGATGACCAGCATCAGCGACAGGTTCCGGCCGCGGAAGCGGAACTTGGCGAGCGCGTACGCCACCGGGACGGAGGACGCGACCGTCAGGGCGGTGCCGGCGCCCGCGTACAGCAGGGTGTTCTTCCACCAGGTGAGGAAGCCGGGTGTGTCGAACACCTTGGTGTAGTTGCCCCACTCCCAGGTGTCCGGGACCAGGTCCCGGCTCAGTGTCTGGGAGTCGCTCATCAGTGAGGTCAGCACGACGAACACGAAGGGCAGGACGAAGAACAGGGCGGCCGCGACGCCGAGCGCGTGCACGGCGATCCACTCCAGGAGGGCCTTGCGGCGGGCGGTCCGCTCGGCGGGGGTGGCCGGCGGCGCCCCCAACTCCACGGGCTTGTCGAGTACTTGGGTCATGGGTCAGTCACCTGCCTGGATGAGACCGCCCCGGCGCCGCATCAGGAACGCGGTGAACGCCATGGACAGGGCGAACAGCACCAGCGCGACCACGCACGCGGAGCCGTAGTCGAAGCGCTGGAAGCCGAGGTTGTAGACGAGCTGCGGCAGGGTGAGCGTCGACTTGTCGGGGTATCCCGGTTCGAACTGCTGGCCCGAGCCGCCGATGATCCCGGAGGCGACCTTTCCCGCGACCAGCGGCTGCGTGTAGTACTGCATCGTCTGGATCACGCCGGTGACCACCGCGAACATGATGATCGGCGAGATGTTCGGCAGCGTCACGAACCGGAACCGCTGCCAGGCGGACGTGCCGTCCAGCTCGGCGGCCTCGTACTGCTCCTTCGGTACGTCGAGCAGCGCGGCCATGAAGATGACCATCAGGTCGCCGACGCCCCAGAGGGCGAGCATGGTGAGGGCGGGTTTGGACCAGGTGGCGTCCGTGAACCACCCGGGGGTCGGCAGACCGAGGTCGCCGAGCACCGAGTTGACCGGTCCGGTCCCCGGGTTGAGCAGGAAGACGAAGGCCAGCGTGGCCGCGACGGGCGGCGCGAGGTAGGGCAGGTAGAACAGGGTGCGGAAGACACCCGCCCCGGTCTTGATCTTCGTGATCAGCAGGCCGATGCCCAGGCCGAAGACGACCCGGAACGTGACCATGACGAGCACCAGCCACAGGGTGTTGCGCAGCGCCGGCCAGAACATCGGGTAGTCGTTGAAGACGTAGTTCCAGTTCTCCAGCCCCCGGAAGACCGGGACACCGAAGCCGTCGTACTTCATGAACGAGAAGTACACGGTGGAGATCAGCGGGTACGCGAAGAAGACGCTGAAGCCGATGAGCCACGGCGACATGAAGGCGGCCGTGCGCAGAGCCTGCTTCCTGCGTTTCGTACGCAGCGTGAGCGTGGCCACGGAAGGCGTGGACATGGCCGCTACTTCGCCTGCTCGATGTCACGGTCGATCTGGTCGGCGGTCTTCTTCAGACCGGCCTTCAGATCCTTCGCCTTGCCGGACTCGTACTGGTAGCCGAAGTCCTGCAGCGTCGTCTGGTAGGTCGAGCCGTTGACGGAGGCCGGCGGGGTGTTGGAGTGCGGGTTCTGCGCGATGTCCAGGAAGGTCTTGAAGCCCGGGTCGACCTTCAGGTCGGGCGACTTCAGGGCGGCGAACGTGGACGGCACGTTGTGGATGGCGTTGGCGAAGGAGACGACGGCCCCGGTGTCGGTCGTCATGTACTTCATCAGTTCCCAGGCCGCGTTCTGCTTCTTGCTCTGCGGAGCGATCCCCATGATGGTGCCGGAGAGGAAGCCCTTGCCGTACTCGTCGACCTCGTCGTCGGCGACGGGCATCGGCGCCGTGCCGATGCCGAACTTCACGCCCGCGTCCTTCGCCATGCCGAGCCGCCACTCGCCGTCGAGCTGCATGGCGACCTGGCCGGTCTGGAAGGGGTGCTTGGCGCCCCACTCGTCACCGAACGTGTTGCGGTACTTCTCCAGCTTCTGGAAGCCGCCGAGGTCGTCGACGAGCTCCTTCTGGTACGTGAACATCTCGGCGAAGGCCGGGTCCTCGGCGATGGCGGACTTGCCGTCCTTGCCGAAGTAGGAGTGGTCCCACTGGGACATGTAGTGGTCCACCACGGTCTCGTAGCCGTGGTAGTTGGGCATGAAGCCGAGCTGCTCGTACGAGTCGCCCTTGGTCTTCGTCAGCTTCTCGGCGACCTTCGCGAACTCGGACCACGTCTTCGGCGGAGCCTTGATGCCGGCCTGCTCGAACGCGTCCTTGTTGTAGTAGAGGCCGTACGCGTCGCCCAGGAGCGGCATCGCGCAGCGCGTGCCCTCGAACTGGGTGTACTCCAGCATCGGCTTCGGGATGATCTTGTCGAGGTCGAGCTTCGACTTCTCGATGAACGGCTCGAGGTCGGCGAAGGCGCCGGACGAACAGAACTTGCCGACGTTGGACGTGGTGAACGACGACACCACGTCGGGCCCGTTGGAACCGCCGGCGCGCAACGCCTGGTTGAGCTTGTCGTCGTTGATGTTGCCGACGACCTTCACCTTGATGTTGGGGTGCGCCTTCTCGAAGCGGTCGATGTTCGCCTGGACGGCCTTGACCTCGGCGGGCGCGCTCCAGCCGTGCCAGAACGTGATCGTGGTCTCGGCGTTCGGGTCGTCCGTGGCGCCGGTGTCGGACTGGCCGGTACAGCCGGTGGCGAGCAGGGCGATGGAGGCGGACGCGGCGAGCGCTGCGGCCGCTTTTCGGGATATTCCGGGCATGGCAGGGTCTCCCTAGGACGGGACGGGGCTGGACGGTGTGGGAGTGGAGCTACTCGACGCGCGGGTGCCGGGCTGCGGGTACGGGCGTGGCCCGCGGGTCGAGGGGTCGGGGAGTGCGGGCTACGGGCTCAGTGGGCCGAGGTGTCGAAGACCTCGTCACGGGTGGCCGCGAGCGCGCTCTCCAGCGCGCCGCGCAGCACGGGGTGTTCGTGGACGTCGCCGACGACGAGGCGTGGCCGGGACGCGGCCAGCTCCTCCAGCTCGGCCTGCACCAGTGCGCGCAGGGGTTCGCCGCCCCTGCTGAGCGAGGCGCCGCTGAGGACGACGAGTTCGGGGTCGAGGACGGAGACGAGCGAGGCGAGACCGGTGGCGAGCCCCGTCGCGTACGTCTCCAGCAGCTGCCGGTGGGCGCCCGCGTTGATGTCCGCGGCCTGCCCGACGAGTTCGGCGGCGACTTCGGAGTACGGCCCCGTGGGTACGGGCCGGATACCGAGTTCGCGGGCCAGCTTCGGGATGGCCTGGGAGCCGGCCAGCTCCTGGTAGCCACCGCTGTTGGCCTTGGTGACGTGCCGTACGAGGGGTGCGCCGGGCACGGGGAGGAAGCCGACCTCGCCGGCGCCGCCGGTCCAGCCGCGGTGCAGCCGGCCGCCGAGCACCAGGGCCGCGCCGAGGCCGCCCTCGTTCCACAGCAGGACGAAGTCCTCGTGGCCCCGGGCCGCACCGAGCCGCTGTTCGGCGACGGCGGCCAGGTTGACGTCGTTCTCGTACTCGACGGGCATCGGCAGTGCCGCCGCGAGCTCGTCGAGCAGGGCGGGGGAGTGCCAGCCGGGCAGGTGGGAGGCGTAGCGCAGCCGGCCCGTGTTCGGGTCGAAGGCGCCGGGGGTGCCGATGACGAGCCGCTGGATGTCGGCCCGGGCGAGTCCCGCCTCCTTCACCGCCCCGTCAAGGGCGTCGGTGACCTGCCGCACGACGGTGTGGGCGGCGCGCCGGCCGGGGGTGGGCAGTTCGTACTCGCCCACCGTCCGTCCGGTGACGTCGGCGACGGCGGCGAGGATCCGCTCGGGCGTCACGTCGAGCCCGGCGGCGTACGCGGCGGCCGGGTTGACCGCGTACAGCTGCGCGTTGGGGCCGGGCCGTCCCTCGCTGGTGCCGGTGACGACGACGAGTCCCGCCGCCTCCAGCCGGGCGAGCAGCTGGGAGGCGGTCGGCTTCGACAGGCCGGTCAGCTTGCCGATGCGGGTCCGGGACAGCGGACCGTGCTCCAGCAGGAGGTCGAGCGCGGCACGGTCGTTCATGGCGCGCAGGACGCGTGGGGTGCCCGGCGTACCGGAGGTTCCTGCCATGACGTGTCGACACCTGCCTTTCGGCTGCCCAGCTTCCCAGCGTGGTTACCGGGAAGTCCACCGAGGGATCACTGTTAGGAAACTTTCCTATCGATGGGAGGAAGGTAGGCCGGGGGTGGGGGAGGCGTCAATACCGGCCACTGGCGGGAAGCGAAGTCGTTACCTGGCGCGTCCGCGGCACAGGGCCCGGCGGGCGACGGGAGCGGCGCGGGACGGCCACGTGACACGGACGGCGAGCGTCGGAGGGCGGCGGGGAGTGGCGGACGGGCGGGGGCGGCAGGTGTGGTGCGGAGGCACGCATACGTGTGGGGCGGCCCCGGATCGCTCCCGGGGCCGCCCCACACGTATGAGAAAGCTCTCTCCCCTACTTGGTCACGTTCGACGGCACCGCCGGTGCGACCGGCGCTATCGGGGACGCCGTCTGCGACTGCGGGGACGCCGAGTTGGAGTAGGCCGACGGGGCCGCCATGCCCGCTGTCGGGTCCGGTGCCGCCTCGTCGTCGGACGGGACCGGGAGGCCGCCCACGATGCGGATGCCCACCCGGTCGAAGGCCTGCTTGATGCGCCAGCGCAGCTCGCGCTCCACGGAGAGGGCCTTGCCCGGCATGGTCTTCGCCGAGACCCGCACCACCATTGACTCCAGGAGGACGCTGTCGAGGCCGAGGACCTCAATCGGGCCCCACAGGCGCTCGTTCCAGGGCTCGTCCTTGCTCATCGCCTCGCCGACCTCGGCGAGGACCGAACGGACGCGGTCGAGGTCCTCGTCGGAGCGGACCGTGACGTCGACGCCTGCCGTGGCCCAGCCCTGGGAGAGGTTGCCGATGCGCTTGACCTCGCCGTTGCGGACGTACCAGATCTCGCCGTTGTCGCCGCGGAGCTTGGTGACCCTGAGGCCCACCTCGATGACCTCGCCGGAGGCCACCCCGGCGTCGACCGTGTCCCCTACGCCGTACTGATCCTCCAGGATCATGAAGACGCCGGAGAGGAAGTCGGTCACCAGGTTGCGGGCGCCGAAACCGATCGCCACACCCGCCACACCGGCGGAGGCCAGCAGCGGTGCCAGGTTGATCTGGAACGTGCCGAGGATCATCAGCGCGGCCGTGCTCATGATGGTGAAGGACGCGACCGAGCGGAGCACCGAGCCGATGGCCTGGGAGCGCTGGCGGCGGCGCTCCACGTTGACCAGGAGGCTCCCGAGGGCCGTGCCGTCGACCGCCTGCGCCGTACGGTTCATACGGTCGATGAACTTCGTGATGGTCCGCCGGATGGCCACTCTCAACACGGCCGCTATGACCACGATCAGCAGCACGCGCAGGCCGATGCTGAGCCATGTGGACCAGTTCTGCTCGACCCAGCTCGCGGCGTTCGTCGCGCTGTCCTGGGCGTCCTGGAGTGTGGGCGACGTCGGTTCCTCGGTGGGATCGGCGGCCGACAGGACGGACAAGAACACGGCAGGTACCTCCAGGCGTAGCGGCCCGCCCGCGGCATGGGGACATCGGGTGGGGCGCCGACGGGCGGAACCACCACACTAACGGGGCATCGTGTGTGGATCGTTGCAATGTTCGAGGGAGAGACTGTGCTCACCTGGGGATGAAGGATGTGTGGTCGAAAACACTCCCAGCCCGTTACCGGGACATGGTGGCGCTTCCACACGGCCTGAGGGGAGACTGACTACAGATCGTCCCGGCGCGAGCCACGCGCCGCCGGCGTACAAGGAGGCCATCCGTGCCGCATGTCCTGGTCCTCAACGCGTCGTACGAGCCCCTCGGTGTCGTACCGCTCCGCCGCGCGCTCGTCCTCGTCCTCGAGAACAAGGCTGTCTGTCTCGAGGAATCCGGCGCCTTCATGCACAGCGCGACCGTCACTGTCCCCGCGCCCAGCGTGGTCCGGCTGAAAAGGTTCGTGCGGGTCCCCTACCGGGGGCCTGTTCCGCTGACCCGCCGGGCGCTGTTCGCCCGGGACGGCGGCCGGTGCATGTACTGCGGTGGCGTCGCAACCAGCGTCGACCACGTCATCCCGCGCAGCCGCGGGGGTCAGCACGCCTGGGACAACGTGGTGGCGTCCTGCCGCCGCTGCAACCACACCAAGGCCGACCGTCACCTGGTCGAGATCGGCTGGCGCCTGCGCCATAAACCGGCCCCGCCGACGGGGCTCGCGTGGCGCATCATCGGGACCGGACACAGGGACCCGCGTTGGCTGCCCTACCTGCAGCCGTACGGGGCCGAGGACGCCATGGCCCGGATCGACGGCATCTCCGCCTGACGATCCGGGCCTTCGTCTTGCCCTGTGCGGGCCGGTCCCGCCAGTTTTTCCCGGCTCTCCGGGAGGTCCCCTCGTGCCTCCCGGAGAGCCGGAGCTCTTGCACGCCGTCCCCGGGGTGCGGCTAGGCGAAGCGCAGCTCCGCCGGGCGGACCGAGCGGCCCAGGAGGGGGAGCGAGGTGGCCGCGGCGAGCAGGCAGGCCGCGTACACGGCCACGGGCACGAGCAGCGGCAGCAGCGGAACCGCGTGCGTGCCCTCGGGGACCGTGGCGTACCAGACGCAGATCCCCGCGCCTCCCAGGCCCGCCACCAGCATCGCGGGAGCCAGCGGCAGGGCCGTCTCCAGGATCAGCGCCCGGCCGAGCACCGCCCGCGGCACCCCGGCCGCGGCCTGCGCGGCGAGCCCCCTGCGCCGGGAGGCCAGGGACTCGGCGGTGCCCACGGCGAGACCGGACAAGGTGATCAACAGGGCGACCAGGATCGCGGCGCCGGTCAGATTGATACCGGTGGTGTAGTAGGACATGTCCGTGGCCAGCGACCCCCGGGCGCGGGACTCGTGCAGACCGTCGAGCAGCACCTGGCGCACGCCCGCGAAGCCCGTCCCCACGACCGTCACCAGGAGCAGGGACGCGTTTGTACGGGCCCCCGCCCAGGGATCGTCGCGCAGCCGTTCCGCCGCGATCAGCATCGCCGGGTCATCGGTGCGGGCGGCGAGACGCCGGCCCAGCACCCGCGCCGAGGCACCGGACAGCCACACCGAGCCCACACCGGTCACCAGCACCAGGGCGAACACCAGCAGCGGGGCCGTGGCGACCTGGATCGGCCGGCCTCTGCCCATGTCCAGGTACGGGTTGACGAAGACGGGCAGCGCCAGGACCATGATCAGCAGTGTTCCCACCAGGAGTGAGCGTCCCGGGCGCCGCGTCGGCCCACCCTGCGCACCCAGCCGAGCGGCGAGGACACCACCCGACGCAGCGAGAGAGCGCTCACCAGCGCGCCGAGCGCCGGTACGCCGACCGCGACCAGGACAATTCCGGCCCAGGTGAGGGCGGTGGGTCCGCTCCACAGGCTCAGCATCAGCAGGACGAAGAAGACCGTCCCGACCGCTGAACCGACCAGGCAGGCCAGGCCTGCCTCCAGCGCCGCGATCCGCCGTACCTGGCGCGGCGAGGCCCCGGCGAGCCGCAGCGCGGCCAGCCGCCGGTCGCGGTGCACGGCCCCGATGCGGGCACACTGCCCGAGGAATCCGAGCACCGGAACGAGCAGCAGTACCAGCGCGAGGATCACCCCGGAACGGGTCCCGGGATCGGACAGCAGGCCGTTGCCGACCGACACCGTGTACTGCCCCTGGAGGGTGCTGAGTGTCACTGCCCCGAGCGCGAACCCGGTCGCCAGGAGTGCGCCCACCCCCGTGAGCAGGACCCGCCACCACTCCCGCCGGTCCGATCCCCGCGTCAGCAGCCAGGCGAGTCTGAGATCTCCGAGCAGCGAGGTGGTCACAGCGCCCCCTCGAACGCCACCGCGTCCTCGGACGACACGACGGTCCCGTCCCGCAGCTCGATCTCGCGGTCCGCGTACGCCGCCACCTGGGAGTCGTGCGTGACGAGCAGCACCGCCGTGCCGGACTCCCGGGCCGTGTGCACCAGCGCCGTCATCACCCCTTCACTCGCGAGCGAGTCGAGGGCGCCGGTGGGCTCGTCCGCGAAGACCACCTTGGGGTCCGTCACCAACGCCCGCGCCAGCGACACCCGTTGCGCCTGGCCACCGCTCATCTCCCCGGGCCGCAGGTCCTCCTGTCCGCGTACGCCGAACCGCTCCAGCCACTCGCCCGCCCGCACGTGGGCGTCCTTGCGGGTGGTTCCGGCGAGCAGCAGCGGCAGTGCGACGTTGTCGAGCGCGGTCAGTTCGGGTATCAGCTGCCCGAACTGGAACACCACCCCGAACTCCGTACGCCGCAGCTCGCTCAGCCGCTGCTCCGGCAGCCGGTCCAGGCGCTGCCCGGCATAGACCACCGAGCCCCCGTCGGGCCGGACGATCCCGGCCAGGCAGTGCAGCAGCGTCGACTTGCCGCTGCCGCTCGCGCCGGTGACGGCGAGGATCTCGCCGGCGCGCAGCTCCACGGAGGCGCCGCGCAGCGCCCGGGTCCTGCCGTGTGCCCGGTCGAGCCCCTGGGCCGCCAGGATCGGTACGGGCCTGTGGGTACTGCTCATGGGCGGGCTGCTCATGCCGGATCGACCTCCGCGGTCAAAGTGGTGAGCCGGGCCGCGGTGGTGGTCATCCAGCGCAGATCGGCGTCGAGGTGGTTGAGGGCGTAGTCGGCCGAGAGAACCGTCGCCAGGTCGCCGCCCGGGGCGGTCTTGACCGCCGTGAGCTCCCGCATCCGTGCCATGTGCGCGGCGCGCTGGGCGCTCAGGTAGGCGGCCGGGTCGGCCGAGGCGAGGATCGCGCAGACGACCTTGGCGAAGATCTCGTTCGTCACGAAGGGCGCGGGCGGGGTGATCTCGCCCGCCCAGCCGACGAGTTCCTTCGCTCCTTCGTCCGTGGACCGGTACAGCGTCCGCTCGGGGCCGCCGTCCGAGTCGGTCCCGTCGACCTCGGCCAGACCGTCCCGGACCAGGCGCTGCAACGTCGTGTAGACCTGGCCGTAAGCCAGCGGGCGGGCCTGCGGGAAGCGTTCGTCGTGGCGTCGCTTGAGGTCGTAGCCGTGGCTCGGCCCTCCGGCGAGCAGCCCCAGCAGGATGTGGCGGGTGCTCATGACGGCCATTATGCACTGAGTATATGTACTGAGTGAATAGTGACGCGGGAAAAGGCCGCCGTGTGACGGGAGCCGTGGGTCCGGTCGCCCCGAGTGATCGCGCAGGCGCTCTTGGTCATGCCGCCCATCCGGGTCAGAATGTGACCAGGCACACGTTGTAGGAGCTGTCACGTCTGCGGGCCCGCCTGCTGGGTAGGGCTGCCCTGACCCGCCCGTACGACTACCAAGGAGGCCACCGTGGCCGCATCGGCACAGCTTCTGCTCTCGGCCCTCTCCAAACGCCCGGCGGACGAGACCGCCCTCCCCGACACCGACCTCCCCGACACCGACCCTCACCCGCAGTACTGCATCTTCACCGCCGAGGGAGCCGCCGCCGAGGCGCCGCTCACCAGCGAGCCGCCGCTGCCCGACGCCGCACCCCTCACCAGCGAACCTCCTCTTGCCGACGCCGCGCCCCTCACCAGCGAGCCCACCTCCACGGGTGCCGCCGCCGGCCTGGTCCCGTCGGGGGTCTGATGCCGCTCTCCCGGCTCGCCGCCCTGTACGGCGTCGCCACGTCCTACAGCCCGTCCCCGGACCGCACGGTCGCGGCCTCGGACGCGGCGGTCGTCGCCACGCTCGCCGCGCTGGGCGTGCCCGCCGGGACGCCGGACGCCGTCCGCGGCTCCCTCGCCGCGCGCGAGGCGGAACTCCGGGAGCGGCTCCTGCCGCCGACGCTGGTGTGCTGGACCGAGTCCGCACCCGCGACCCCGCCGACGCCCGGCCCCTCGGCCGGGACGCGCTCCTCGGCCGCCACGGCAGGCGACGGCGTATCCCCGACGGGCGGCCTGCCCGCCTCGCCCGGCAGTTCGCTGCCGGGCGCGGGCGGCCCGGTGTCCGGCGCCGACGACGCCAGTCAGGACTCCGTCGCCCCGGGCGGCATCCCCGGCGGCTCCTCGCTCGCCTCCGCCCTCGCCGCGCTGCCCGCGGGGACCCGCCTGCGCGTCCGGACCGAGCAGGGGGAGACCCGCGCCTCCGCCGAAGGGCTTGAGCCCGGGGTGCACGAGCTGGAGGCCACCGCCCCCGACGGACGCACCGCCCGCGCCCACCTCGTCGTCGCGCCGACGAGACTGCCCGAACCCCCGGGGCGCACGTACGGCCTGCTCGTGCAGGTCTACTCACTGCTCTCCCGGCACTCCTGGGGCATGGGCGACCTCGGCGACCTGGCCGAACTGACGGCCTGGGCGGGGCGTGCGCTCGGCGCCGGCTTCGTACAGGTCAACCCGATGCACGCGGCCGTGCCCGGCGCGCCCACCGACCCGTCCCCGTACCGCCCCTCCTCGCGCCGCTACCCCGACCCCGTCTACCTGCGCGTCGAGGACGTCCCCGAGTTCGCGTACGCCGACGAGGGCGACCGCGACCGCGTCCGGGCGCTCCTGGGGAAGGCCGACCGGCTGCGCGAATCCGTGCTGCACAAGGGCGCGTTGATCGACCGCGACGCCGTGTGGGAACTGAAGCGTGAGGCCCTGGAGCTGGTGCGGGACGTGCCGCTCGGGCCCGGTCGCCGGGCCGCCTACTGCGACTTCCTCGCCGAGGAGGGCGAGGCGCTGGAGGACCACGCCACGTGGTGCGCGCTCGCGGAGGTGTACGGCTCCGACTGGAAGCGGTGGCCGCCGGGGCTGCGCGACCCCCGCTCGGCCGAAACGGCCCGCGCCCGCGGCGAGTTGATGGACCGCGTCGACTTCCACAGCAGGCTCGCCTGGCTGACGGACGCCCAGCTCGCCACCGCCCAGCGCAGCGCCCGCGACGCCGGCATGACCGTGGGACTCGTGCACGACCTCGCTGTGGGAGTCCACCCGGGCGGCGCCGACGCCTGGGCGCAGCAGGAGTACTTCGCGGCCGGCATGTCGGTCGGCGCGCCCCCGGACGCGTTCAGTGTCCAGGGCCAGGACTGGGGGCTGCCGCCCTGGCGTCCGGACCGCCTCGCCGAGTCCGGCTACGCCCCGTACCGTCGCCTCCTGCGCGCCCTCTTCCGGTACGCGGGCGCCCTCCGTATCGACCACGTCATGGGCCTCTTCCGTCTCTGGTGGGTGCCGCAGGGGCGCCCGGCCACCGAGGGCACGTACGTCCGCTACGACGCCGAGGCCATGCTCGCCGTCCTCGCGCTGGAGGCCTCCCGCGCCGGAGCCCTGGTGATCGGGGAGGACCTCGGCACCGTCGAGCCCGGTGTGCGGGAGACCCTCCACGAGCACGGGGTGCTCGGCACCTCCGTCCTCTGGTTCGAACGCGACTGGGACGGCACGGGGCTGCCGCTGCCCCCCGAACAATGGCGCACCGACTGCCTCGCCACCGCCACCACCCACGACCTGCCGCCCACCGCGTCCCGGCTCACCGGGGACCACGTCGAACTCCGCGACCGTCTGGGCCTGCTGACCCGCCCGGTGGACGAGGAGCGGGCCGAGGCCGCCGCGGACGTGGGGGAGTGGCTGGCGCTGCTCGCCCGGCTCGGACTGCTCCAAGGGGCGGCAGGCGGAGTGTCGGAACAGTCGGAGGAGGCGGAGATCCAGGCCGTGCACCGCTTCCTGCTGCGCACTCCCGCCCGCCTCGTCGGAGTCTGGCTCCCGGACGCCGTCGGCGACCGCCGGCCGCAGAACCTGCCGGGCACCTGGGACCAGTACCCGAACTGGCGCCTGCCCGTCGCCGACGGCGAGGGACGCCCCGTCACCCTGGAGGAACTCGCCGCCTCGCCCCGGCTGCACGCTCTCGCCGAGGTGGTGCGCGAAGGCCGGACCACCGGCGGGTGCGGGCAGGCCGGATGAGGCCCGGGACCCCGTACGGCACCCCCGGGCGCGCGGCCGGATCGGGGGTTCGCTACGTTTGCACCGTGGACAAGAAGAACGCCCTGCGCGCCGGCGCCCTGGCTGCCGGTACGACGCTGATGATGCTGCTCATGTCGTCCCCGGCGCTCGCGCTGACGCCCGACGACGGTGACGACCCCGCCCAGAAGCTGAGCGTCATCGAGACGCTGGGCCTCTTCGTCGTGGCGCCGATCGGGTTGTTCCTGCTGATCGCGGGCCTGGTCTGGGTGCTCGACGGCTCGACCGACCGGCAGCCCAGGCGCAAGCCGGGAGGCAAGGGACAGGGCAAGATGCAGGGCCCTGACCAGGTGCGCGCCACTTCCTGACCTCGGTCTCCTCCGAGTTCGAGTCTTCTTCCGAGGGCACCGCCCTCGCCCCCGTACGGCATTGGCCGCGTACGTGGGTGAGGGCGGTGCCCTCGACGTGTTCCGGGCGACGTGTGACGTGTTCCGGGCGGGCCGTCCGGCATCGGCGGACGCCCGGTTCCCGGGGTTCCGCTCTCAGTCGAGCGGGCCGGGGTGCGGGGCGGTCACATAGCGCTGGACGGTCGGCGCGAGCCAGGCCACGATCTCCTCGCGGTGCAGGTCCACGGCGGGCGGGAAGCGCAGGACGAACCGGGTCAGGGCCATGCCCAGCATCTGTGACGCGACGAGCGCGGCGCGAGCCGGAGCCTGCTCGGGGTCGGGGCACACGCGCAGCGCGACCGGCAGCAACTGCTCCTTGAAGATGCCCTGCATGCGCTCGGCCCCGGCGGCGTTGGTGACCCCGACGCGCAGCAGCGCGGTGAGCACCTCGTTCTTCTCCCACAGATCCATGAAGTGCTCCACGAAGATGCGGCCGACGTCCGCCTTCGCCACCTTGTCCGGCACGGGCAGTCGCAGGTCGACGTCGACGGCCGCCGCGAAGAGGCCCTCCTTGTTGCCGTAGTAGCGCATCACCATCGAGGGGTCGATCTTCGCGTCGCGGGCGATGGCGCGGATGGTCGCGCGCTCGTATCCGTCGGCGGCGAAGCGCTCGCGGGCCGCGGCCAGGATGGTGGCGCGGGTCGCGTCGGAGCGGCGGGGCTGGGGGGACTCCGGGGTCGAGTCGGCGTCGTTCATGACAACAAGCGTAGGCCAACATCCGTATGCCAACAAGTGTTGACGACCTGGAAAGGGTCGCCCTATGGTGGCAACAGGCGTTGGCCTACAAGTGTTGGCCAACGCCTGTTGGTGACCGGCTGTCGGTCACCGGCCGCCGGTCGGCACCCCTTGACCGGCAACCCCGTGGGCACCAGGAGGCCGCCATGAACGGCAAGATCCGTACCGACGTCGAAACCGGCTCCGCCACCGGCGCGGGCGCCGCGTCCCGCAGGGTCCTCGTCGTCGGCGCCGGCCCCACCGGGCTGCTGCTGGCCGGTGACCTCGCCACCGCGGGCATCCCCGTCACCCTCGTCGAGAAGCGCCCGCACGGGATCAGCAACCTGTCCCGCGCCTTCGTCCTGCATGCCCGCACCCTGGAGCAGCTCGACGCCCGGGGTCTCGCCGACGAGCTGGAGGCCAAGGGCCGGCCCCTCGACCGGATGCGGCTCTTCGCCCGGCTGACCATCGACCTCACCACGCTCCCCTCCCGCTTCAACCACCTGCTCGTACTGCCGCAGTACGAGGTGGAGAGGGCGCTGGAGCGGCGCGCGCTGGAGGCGGGAGTGCGGTTCGCCTACGAGACCGAGGTGACGGGGCTCGCGCAGGACGAGGACGGGGTGACCCTCCGCGTGCGCGGGCCCGGCGGGGAGGCCGAGGAGTTGCGGGCCGCGTACGTCGTCGGAACGGACGGGATGCGCAGCGCCGTGCGGGAGGCGGTGGGGCTGCCGTTCCCCGGGCGGTCGGTGATCCGTTCCGTCGTCCTCGCCGACGTCAGGCTCGCCGAGGAGCCCGCGACACTGCTGACCGTGAACGCGGTCGGGGACGCGTTCGCGTTCCTCGCGCCCTTCGGGGACGGCTACTACCGGGTGATCGGCTGGCACCGGGGCCGTGATGTCGCCGACGGCGAGCCGCTCGGCCTCGACGAGGTCAAGGAGATCACCCGGCTCGCCCTCGGCCGTGACTTCGGTATGCACGACGCCCGTTGGATGTCCCGCTTCCACAGCGACGAGCGACAGGCGCCGGAGTACCGGGTGGGGCGCGTGTTCCTCGCCGGGGACGCCGCGCACGTGCACACCCCGGCCGGCGGGCAGGGCATGAACACCGGTCTCCAGGACGCCGCGAACCTGAGCTGGAAGCTCGCCGCGACGCTCGACGGACACGCCCCCGCGGGCCTGTTGGACACCTACCAGTCCGAGCGCCACCCCGTCGGCAGGTCCGTCCTGCGCAGCAGCGGTGGAATCGTGCGGCTCGCGATGGCCAGGCGGCCCTGGACGCTGGCGGCCCGCGCCCTGCTCACCACGTTCCTCGGGCATGTCCGCCCGGCCCGCACGCGCATGATCGGCCGGATCACCGGCATCGGCTTCGCCTATCCGGCCCCGCGCGGCGCCCACCCCCTGGTCGGCGGGCGCGTCCCCGACCTGGCCCTGCGGGAGGGGCGCCTGTACGAGGTGCTGCGGGACGGCAGGTTCGTCCTCGTCACCCCGGCCGGGGCGGACGCGGGGCGGGGTCCGGACGCCCGCCAGGGCCTCGGCGGTGACACCCGCAAGGACCGGCTGGGCGTGGCGCACTGGGCGAGCGACCGCCGTACGACCCTGCTGGTGCGGCCGGACGGGTACGTGGCCTGGGCGGCCGAGTCGCCGACCGCCGAGGAGACGGAGGCGGCGCTGGCCGGGGCCCTCGGGAGGAGCTGACCGGGGTCGCCGGCCGGCGCCGACCGGTCGACGGGACTGTCGGGACTGTCAGGGCCTCAGGGCGGCCGGCGGGAGCTGACCGCCCCTCGGGCCCCGCCGACTACCGGTGGTCCGACTCGCCCGTCCCCGACAGCAACTGACGCAGCAGGTCGGCCAGTTGGCCGGCCTGTTCGTCGTCGAGGGCGGACAGTGCCTCCGTCTGGACGGCGAGCCCGGCCCCGACCGCCTCGTCGACCAGCGTCAGCCCCTTGTCCGTGAGCGTCACCTGGAGGGCCCGGCGGTCGTGGGGGTCGGGGGAGCGGCGGACGAGGCCGGCCCGCTCCAGTTTGTCGAGCCGCCCGGTCATGCCGCCGGTGGTCAGCATCACCGACGCCGAGAGCTGGCGGGGCGAGAGGGTGAACGGGGCCCCGGACCGCCGCAGCGTGGCGAGCGCGTCGAACTCGCCCCGCGAGATCCCGAGCCGGGCGTACGACTTCTCCATCCGGTCGCCCATCGCCCGCGAGAGCCGGAAGACGCGGCCGAAGACCTCCATCGCGGCCGTGTCCAGGTCGGGCCGGACGACGGCCCACTGGTCGATGATCGCGTCCACGGGGTCCCCGGGTGGCTTGCTGGAGCTCATGGAGCGAGTATCCGCACCGCACCGCTTGGCGGCAAGAAAGAAGCTTGACAGAAAGTAGCTTAGGAGTAAGTTACTTATTGCCGAGTCATTAATCCTCCGCCCGCCCGGGAGCCGGTCATGAAACGCTTCGCCGCCACCTCCGCCTCCGCCGAAACCCGTGCGGCCGCGACCTCCGTCACCATCGCCCTCACCGCTCTCGCCCCCATCTCCTGGGGCAGCACCTACTTCGTCACCACGGAGTTCCTCCCGTCGGACCGGCCCCTGTTCACGGGCCTGATGCGCGCGCTGCCCGCCGGGCTCGTCCTGCTCGCCCTCGCCCGCAGGCTGCCGCACGGCGTGTGGTGGTGGAAGGCGGCGGTCCTGGGCGCGCTGAACATCGGTGCCTTCTTCCCGCTCCTCTTCCTCTCCGCCTACCGCCTGCCCGGCGGCATGGCGTCGGTCGTCGGCTCCGTCGGGCCGCTCTTCGTCGCGGGTCTCGCGGCGGTCCTGCTCGGCGAACGTCCGACCTCGCGCACGGTCCTCACCGGTATCGCCGCGGCCCTCGGTGTGAGCCTGGTCGTCCTGGAGGCGGCCGGCTCGCTGGATGCCGTGGGTCTGCTGGCCGCTCTCGCCTCGACCGCGTCGATGGCCACCGGCACGGTCCTGACGAAGAGGTGGGGCCGGCCCGAGGGCGTGGGCCCGCTCGCGCTCACCGGCTGGCAACTGACGGCCGGCGGGCTGCTGATCGCCCCGCTCGCGCTGCTCGTGGAGGGTGCGCCGCCCGCGCTCGACGGGCGGGCCGTCGGCGGATACGTCTATCTGGCCCTGGTCAACACGGCGGTCGCGTACTGGCTCTGGTTCCGTGGCATCGGCCGGCTCACCGCCACGCAGGTCACCTTCCTCGGACCGCTCTCCCCGCTGACGGCGGCCGTCATCGGCTGGGCGGCGCTCGGCCAGGCGCTGGGAGGGGTCCAGCTGGCAGGCATGGGCCTGGCCTTCGCCGCCACGGTCCTCGGCCAGCTCGGGCCGCGCACCGGCCCGGCCGCCCCGAAACGAGGAGCGGTCCTGGAGGGCCCGGTGCGCGAGGAGACCCCGGTGGCGGTCACGGCGGCTGCGCGCCGGTAGCCCGCGGGGCCGGTTCGACGGCCGTGACGGGATGGGACGGGGCGGGGCGGGGTGCGGTCGGGCGGGCGGGCGCAGGCTCGACCCGGTCCCGCCCGGGCGACCCGCGGAGAACGGCAGGGGCCCAGGGGCGCGAAGCCTGCCCCTGGGCCCCTGGGCCCGTGCCGTGCCGTGCCCTCCCCGACGAGGTGGAGAACTCCTGCGCGCCGCGTCTCCGTGGTCCGGCCGGGGCGGCAACGCCCGGCGCGGGCAGGTCCGTTCGGGGCCCGGTGCGGTCGCGGCGGTCGGGGCGGCGGTCGCCGGGAGGTCCGCAGTGGATGATCCGGTGGGCGCCGCCGCGGACGGTCACCGGTGGCATATTCCCCTGGCTGACCTGGTGTCGCGGCCGCCACAAGGGCCCCTTGACACCCCGACCCGGCACATCGAGCCTTGACGGGGCGTGGCCCCCGGACCCCGGACCACCCGTCGAAACGCTCAACGTCCGTACAAAGGTAAGGAGTTGGCGTGAGGGTCAAGGGTGCCGGCCGGGGAAACCCGTATCCCACCGTCGACGAGGTGGCGCGCGGGGCGCGGGCGATGGCCCGGGCGCGGCCGGACGTCGTGCGTCTGCGCGCGGTGGGCGCCTCGCGGGCCGGCCGGCCGCTGTGGCTCCTGTCCGCGGGCCGCGGGGACCGGCACGTGCTCACCGTGGCCGGTGCCCACGCCAACGAACCGGTCGGCGGCGCCTCCTCCCTGAGCCTCGCCGAGGACTTCCTGGGCGACCCGCGCGTCCTGGAGGAACTCGGCTGCACCTGGCACTTCCTGCTCTGTCTGGACCCGGACGGCACGACCCTCGGTGAGCGCAGGTTCGTCGGGCTTCCGGCAGCGGCGTCGACGGCGACCCGGACGCCGACCCTGGACGGCTACTACCGCGGCTTCTACCGGCCGGCGTTCATCAGCCAGCCGGAGTTCCCGCCCGTGGAGAGCGACCCGCACGACTCGATGCCCGAGTCCCGGGCGCTGATCCGGCTCATCGACGAGCTGCGGCCCGTGGTCCAGTTCTCCCTGCACGGTGTCGAAGTAGGCGGATCGTTCCTGCAGTTGACCCGTCCCGTGCCCGGGGCGCCGCGTGCCTTCCGCTCCGTGGCGGCGGAGCTCGGTATCCCGCTGGAGTACCGGCCGTTCGACGGCATGGGCTGGTTCGTCGACAGTCCGGGCGTCCTCGTCCTGCCCGACGGCAGCCCCGCCGAGGAACGCGACCCGTCCGGCTACGTCTCCCGGTCGACCTGGATGTACGCGATGCGGCACGGGACGGTGTCGGCCGTCGTGGAGGCACCTCTGTGGAGTGTGGCCGCCGTCAGCGACCCGAGCCCGGTCGCGCGGCCCCAGCTGGAGATCTCCCGGGCCGCCGAGATCCTGCTGAGCCGCGCCAAACAGCTGGAGAAGGTCCTCGGCGAGCTGGCCGACCGGCCCCCCGGGGACGAACGCCGTCTGCCGTTCCACACCGCCGCGCGCGAGCTCATGGACATCGGCCCCGGAGTGGTGGACACCTGGAACAACCATGACGCCCACGGCCTCGGCGACGCCGAACTCGCCACCACCGTCGGCAACTCCGCGTCCCTGGGCATCGCCGCCCGCCGCATCCCGCTGCGCGCCGCCGCCATGATGCGCAGCGCCCTGGACGAACCGCCCGAGGCCCTCGACCTCCTCGTGCGCGAGTGGAGCCGCGAGCTGCGTGCCACCTTCGACACCCGCTGGGTACCCGTGCACCGGCAGACGGCCCTGCACACCCGCACGATGCTCCAGCTCGCCCGGCAGCTCCTCGGTACGTGAGAGGGGCGCCCGGCAAGGCACCGGGCGCCCCTCTCGCGTACGGCCTGTACGGCCTACTCGGCCGCGGCCGCTGCCGCGTCCGCCGCCTGGGCCTTCAGCGCGCGCTCCACGCCGGAGCGGGACTCCGAGATCAGCCGCCGCAGCGCCGGGCTCGGCTCGGCCGAGGCCAGCCACTCGTCCGTCTTCGCCAGGGTCTCGGCGGACACCTGGATCGACGGGTAGAGACCGACCGCGATCTGCTGGGCCATCTCGTGCGAACGCGAGTCCCAGACGTCCTTGACCGCCGCGAAGTACCTGTCCGTGTAGGGGGCGAGCAGCTCGCGCTGGCCCGTCTCCACGAAACCGCCGATCACGGCCTCCTGCAGGGCGTTCGGGAGCTTGTCGGACTCGACGACCGAGGCCCAGGCCTCGGCCTTCGCCTCCTCGGTCGGGCGGGCCGCCCGCGCGGTCGCCGCGTGGCGCTCGCCGGCGGCGGTCCTGTCCCGCTCGTACTCGCCCGCGATCTCGGCGTCGTCGAAACGGCCCACGGCCGCGAGCCGCTGTACGAACGCCCAGCGCAGCTCGGTGTCGACGGCCAGGCCCTCGATGGTTGCCCGGCCGTCCAGCAGGCCCTCCAGGAGGTCCAGCTGCTCCGGCGTACGGGCCGTCGCCGCGAAGGCGCGCGCCCAGGCCAGTTGGTGGTCGCTGCCGGCCTCGGCGGACCGCAGGTGGGCCAGCGTGGCGTCCGTCCAGCGGGTCAGCAGCGCCTCGCGGGCCGTCGGGTCGGCGTACAGCTCGACGGCCAGCTTCACCTGCCGGTGCAGGGACTGCACGACGCCGATGTCCGACTCCTTGCCGATGCCGGAGAGCACCAGGGACAGGTAGTCGCGGGTCGCGAGTTCCCCGTCCCGCGTCATGTCCCAGGCCGAGGCCCAGCACAGGGCGCGGGGGAGGGAGGCCTCGAAGTCGCCGAGGTGCTCGGTGACGAAGGCGAGGGACTGCTCGTCGAGGCGGACCTTCGCGTAACTGAGGTCGTCGTCGTTGAGCAGGATCACGGCCGCGCGCCGCCTGCCCACCAGCTCGGGCACGGCGGTCAGTTCGCCGTCCACGTCCAGCTCCAGCCGCTCGTCGCGTACGAGCTTGCCGCTGGCGTCGTCCAGGTCGTACAGGCCGACCGCGATGCGGTGCGGACGCAGTGTCGGCTCGCCCTTCGCGCCGGCGGGCAGGGCGGGAGCCTCCTGGCGGATCGCGAAGGCGGTGATGACACCGTTCGCGTCCGTCTCGATCTCCGGGCGCAGGATGTTGATGCCCGCCGTCTGCAGCCACTTCTGCGACCAGGTGCTCAGGTCGCGCCCGCTGGTCTCCTCCAGCGCGCCGAGCAGGTCGGACAGGCGCGTGTTGCCGTACGCGTGCGCCTTGAAGTACGCCTGTACGCCCCGGAAGAACTCGTCCTGGCCGACGTAGGCGACGAGCTGCTTCAGGACGCTCGCGCCCTTGGCGTACGTGATGCCGTCGAAGTTGACGAGCACGTCGTCGAGGTCGTTGATCTCCGCCATGATCGGGTGGGTGGACGGCAGCTGGTCCTGCCGGTACGCCCACGTCTTCATGGAGTTGGCGAAGGTGGTCCAGGAGTGCGGCCAGCGCGAACCGGGCGCGTACGCCTGGCAGGCGATGGAGGTGTAGGTGGCGAACGACTCGTTCAGCCAGAGGTCGTTCCACCACTCCATCGTCACGAGGTCGCCGAACCACATGTGGGCCAGCTCGTGCAGGATGGTCTCGGCCCGGACCTCGTACGCCGCGTCCGTCACCTTCGAGCGGAAGACGTACTGGTCGCGGATCGTCACCGCGCCCGCGTTCTCCATCGCGCCCGCGTTGAACTCCGGCACGAACAGCTGGTCGTACTTCTTGAACGGGTACGTGTAGTCGAACTTCTCCTGGAACCACTCGAAGCCCTGCCGCGTGACCTCGAAGATCGCGTCCGAGTCGAGGAACTCGGCGAGCGAGGGCCGGCAGTAGATGCCCAGCGGGACACTCTGCCCGTCCTTCTCGTACACGCTGTGCACCGAGTGGTACGGGCCGACGATGAGCGCCGTGATGTACGTCGAGATCCGGGGCGTCGGCTCGAACTCCCAGATGTCGTCCTTGGGCTCCGGCGTCGGCGAGTTGGAGATGACGGTCCAGCCGGTCGGCGCCTTCACCGTGAACCGGAAGGTGGCCTTCAGGTCGGGCTGTTCGAAACTCGCGAAGACGCGGCGGGCGTCCGGGACCTCGAACTGGGTGTAGAGGTAGGCCTGCTGGTCGACCGGGTCGACGAAGCGGTGCAGCCCCTCACCGGTGTTCGTGTACGCGCAGTCGGCCACGACCCGCAGGACGTTCCGCCCGTCCAGGATCCCCGGGAGCGCGATCCGTGAGTCCTTGAAGACCTCGGCGGGGTCGAGAGCGTCACCGTTGAGGACGACTTCGTGGACGGCCGGAGCCACCAGGTCGATGAAGGACTCGACGCCGGTCTCGGCCGAGTCGAAGCGCACCGTGGTCACGGACCGGTAGGTGCCGCCCTCCTGCGCGCCGGAGAGGTCGAGATCGATCTCGTACGAGTCAACGGTGAGCAGCTGCGCCCGCTGCTGCGCCTCTTCGCGGGTCAGGTTTGTGCCAGGCACGCGGTCATCTCCTCGATATGTGTCAGTCGCGCCATCCTTCCACGGGAGCCGTGGGCAACGCGATGTCCGTTTCCCGCCGGTGGGAGGCGTGCGGGAGCGGGATTCTGGCTCGCATGACGACGTACACCGCGCGACCCGTCGAACCGGGCGCACTGAAGGAACTCCGTGAGACCGACGACGCGGGGCACCCCCGTGCTCCGTTCGTGGACGAGGAGGGCGGGAGCCCGCTGCGCTGCTGTCTGCGGCCCGGCCGGCCCGGCGAGCGCGTCGCCCTCGTCTCGTACGCCCCGCTGCGGCGCTGGGCCGCCGCCACGGGGGCCGAGCCCGGCGCGTACGACGAGCAGGGGCCGGTCTTCGTGCACGCCGAGGAGTGCGCCGGGCCCGCGGGCGACGGACGGTACCCCTTCGCCCGGCCCGGTGTCCGGCGCGTCCTGCGCCGCTACTCGGCCGACGGCCGCATCCTCGGCGGGAGCCTCCTGGAGATCCCGGAGCCGGCCGACGAGGCACTGGACGCGGCGCTCACGGAGGCCTTCGCCGACCCCGAGGTGTCCCTGGTGCACGTCAGGGCCGTCGAGTACGGCTGCTTCCTCTACGAGGTGCGCCGCCCCTGACGGGCCGGGCAGTGGCCGGAAGCGAAGGCCGGGAGGAGTGGTACGGGAAGGATGGGGAACCCGGTTCGGGTCAAGTAGCCCAGCTATGACACGAGTTGAGGGGAAACATCCCAATGGCGGGAAAGCGTGTGTTAGGGGTCGCCACGGCGCTGGTGCTCAGCGCGGGCCTGGCGGCCTGCTCCGACGGCGACGACACGAAGAAGGCCCAGCCGAGGGACGGAGCGGACAAGGCGTCCGAGTCCCAGGTCGTACGGGCCGCCCACCGCAAGACCGCGGCGGCGGACACGGCGAAGATGACCCTCACCACCAAGGCGGCCACGACCGGCGAGTCCGTGACGGTACGCGGCGCGGGTGTGATGGACCTCGAGGACGGCGACAGCCGTATGACGCTGACCGCACAGGGTCAGGAGATCGAGCAGCGCGTCCTGGACGGCATCGTCTACCAGAAGCCGCCCGCCGCACAGCGCAAGCAGCTCGAACTGCCCCGGAACAAGACCTGGATGAAGATCGACCCGGCCCGGCTGAGCGGTTCGGGCGGACAGGTCAGCGACCCTGCCGAGTCCTTCGCGTACACCAAGGGTGTCAACGACCGCGACGTCACCAAGGTCGGGACGGAGACGATCGACGGGGCGCGCACCACGCACTACCGCGTCAAGGTCGACGTGAAGGCGCTGGCCGAGGGTGATGCGGCCAAGGCGGAGCAGCTGCGGGAGCAACTGGGCACCTCGACGCTGCCGCTCGACATGTGGCTCGACGAGCAGGGCAGGCTGCGGCAGGAGACCATCCGGCTCACGCTGCGGCCCAAGGCCGAGGACGGCCAGAAGAGCCAGAAGGTCACCAGCACCACCACGCTCAAATTCAGTGACTTCGGCACCGAGGCCGATGTCGAGGCGCCGGCCGCCGGGGACACGGTGGACGTCACCGAGAAGCTCGCGGACGCCTCGAAGGCCCAGGGCACGGCCTGACCGTCCCGTCGGGCCCCGCAAGGGGCGCGGGGAACCGCGCGCTCCGCTCCCGACGGGCGGCACCCGTCCACGGCGCCGCCGCGGGGACGCACGGCCGCCGGGCCCACGAGCCGAGGCCGACCAGGCGCAGCCCGGTCGGCCTCGGCTCGTTCCTGTCCTGTTCGGCCGCGGCAGCGG
Source organism: Streptomyces aurantiacus (assembly GCF_027107535.1). NCBI lineage: Bacteria > Bacillati > Actinomycetota > Actinomycetes > Kitasatosporales > Streptomycetaceae > Streptomyces > Streptomyces sp. Qhu-G9. The sequence continues at coordinate 1,345,650 of NZ_CP114283.1, forward strand.
TCAGCTGAGTTCCGCCGCGACCAGCTCCGCGATCTGGACCGCGTTCAGGGCCGCGCCCTTGCGGAGGTTGTCGCTGGAGACAAAGAGGGCGAGGCCGTGCTCCACGGTCTCGTCGGCGCGGATGCGGCCGACGAAGGACGGGTCCTGGCCGGCGGCCTGGAGGGGGGTCGGGATGTCCGAGAGGACCACGCCCGGGGCCCCGGCCAGCAGCTCCGTCGCGCGCTCCACGGTCAGCGGACGCGCGAAACGGGCGTTGACCTGGAGCGAGTGGCCCGAGAAGACCGGGACGCGGACGCAGGTGCCGGAGACCTTGAGGCCCGGGATCTCCAGGATCTTGCGGGACTCGTTGCGGAGCTTCTGCTCCTCGTCCGTCTCGTTCAGGCCGTCGTCGACGATCGAACCGGCCAGCGGGAGGACGTTGAACGCGATGGGCCGCTCGTAGACCTGCGGCTCCGGGAAGTCGACCGCCGAACCGTCGTGGGTCAGCCGGTCCGCGTCGGCGACGACCTTCTGCGCCTGGCCGTGCAGCTCGGCGACACCGGAGAGACCGGAGCCGGAGACGGCCTGGTAGGTGGCGACGACGAGGGCCTCCAGGCCCGCCTCCTCGTGGAGGGGCTTCAGCACGGGCATCGCGGCCATCGTCGTGCAGTTCGGGTTGGCGATGATCCCCTTGGGCCGGTCCGCGACGGCGTGCGGGTTGACCTCGGAGACGACCAGCGGAACCTCGGGGTCCTTGCGCCAGGCCGAGGAGTTGTCGATCACGACCGCGCCCTGGGAGGCGACCTTCTCGGCGAGGGCCCTGGACGTGGCGCCGCCCGCGGAGAACAGCACGATGTCGAGGCCGGAGTAGTCGGCGGTGGAGGCGTCCTCCACGGTCACCGTCTTGTCCTTGTAGGCGATCGTCGATCCGGCCGAACGGGCCGAGGCGAACAGACGCAGCGTCTCCACCGGGAAGTCGCGCTCGGCGAGGATCCTCAGCATGACCGTGCCGACCTGACCGGTGGCTCCGACGATTCCTACCTTCACAGCGACTCCTTTTGCCTGTGCATTACTGGCCAGCGTTTCCATCATGCGTCTCACCCCGGCCCACGTGTCCAATCCTTTGCCCGCGAAGTGGACGCTCCCGGGGCCCGGAGCGGTTCCTCCACGGCACTCCGCCGAGCGGGGCCCGTCCCTCCTGATCTGCAGATATCCCCTCGGCAGCCCTCGCGGACCGGAAGCTGTGCCGGGTCGGCGCACCGGTCACGGGCATTCGTCCAGCCCCGGGACCGCCCGGAGAGCGGGAAGGCCGCCCCGCCCCGCGCGTGAGGATCGTCTCGGTTTCCCTTCCGGTGTGACGTACGCCTCCATCGCCCCGGCCTGCCGCCCCGGCCCGCCGGGGGAGTGGAGGCCGCGTGACGCGCAGGGGCGGATGCCGCGGAGGACCGGGATCCGTGAAAGTCGGTCGAACGTTTCTCGCGCCACCGGCGTCCTAGGGGAAACGCGGTGAGGGGAGGGGTGGCTGTGCTGCGCAGAAATGCCCGCCGCGTCCAGGGGGTCGGGGAGCACGACGGGGGAACTCCCGACGACCCCCTGGACGCGGCCCAGGAGCGCCGGGTGCGTGCGGTGCTCGCGCTCGGCGGGGTGCCGCAGACGGACCTGCCGGACGGGGTACAGCAGGTACGTCTGCGGCTTCTGGAACGGGCGGCGAGCGGGGCCGAGGCGCCCCGTGACGTGTCGGCGTGGGCGGCGGTCGTCGCCTCGAACCTGGCCATGGACTGGCACCGGGCCAGGCGTCGGCAGGAGCGGATCGGCGAACGCCTGGCCTCGCTGAGGCCCGCGGAGCACGCCGTGGCCGACGCGGGCGAGGACACGAAGGTGCTGTCGCTCGCCGTGGCCCGGGGGCTGGACGAGCTGCCCGACGCCCAGCGGCAGATCCTCGTGCTGCGCTTCTACGCCGACCTGCCCGTCCGCGGGATCGCCGAGGAACTCGGCATCCCGGAGGGCACGGTCAAGAGCAGGCTGCACACGGCGGTCCGCGCGCTGCGCGCCCGCCTGCACGAGGACGAGGTGGTGTGACGTGGCCGAGTACGAAGGAATGGACGCGCTGCTGGCCGCGATCACGGACGAACCCCTTCCCGAGGGGGCCCGGGACGACGCGGAGTTCCTGGCGGAGCACCGGTCGGCTGTCGCGGACGTGGCCCTGCTGAGGGAACAGCTGCGGATCATGGGGGACACCCTGGCCGCGGAGGCACCGGCCGGGACGGCTCCCGGCGGGACGGCATCAGGGGCGACCGTGAGGAAGGCGCCGGGTTCGGGGCGCGTGCCGCCCCGGGCGGCCGCGCCGCTCCGGCCTCCGAAGGAGGCCCGGCCCCGGCGGTCGCGCCGGTTGCGGCACTACGCGGGTGCGGCCGTGGTCCCGCTCGTGCTGGCGGCGGGCACGGCGATGCTCGGCGGCCTGGTGTGGCTCGGCGTGCAGGGAGGGGCCCGCAGTGACGCGGGCGCGAAGGACGCGTCGGCCGCGCAGAGCGAGGCCGGCGGCGATCTGGGCCACACTCCGGAGATGGACATCGCGTGCTCGAAGGTCCTCGTCGAGGGGACCGTGCAGAGCATCACGGCCGCGGGCGAGGGGAACGTGCACGTCGTCCTGAAGGTGAAGCGCTACTACCGTCCCGAGCGGTCGGTGGCGGACCACCCGACGATCCGGGTCACGCTGCCGGCGAGCGCCCGCGAGGACCTGAAGGTCGGCACGTACACCCTGGTGCGGGTGCCGGTGCACCCGCAGGACCGGCAGGACTGGGAGACCGGCTGGGGGGTCGGCGACGTCCGCAAGGACCTCCTGAAGGCACTGCCGGGCGCACGTGGCCTGGAGTGCGAGGGCCCGAAGGTCGGCGCGGGCTGACGGACACGGCGAGGGCGGGCGCCCGGTGGAACCGGACGCCCGCCCAGGGCCGTTCAGAGAGCCACGCGGACTACGGCGTGACCTTCTCGATCAGCACACTGCCGGTGCCCGCCACGGTGCCCCGGGCGTTCACGAGCTGCACGCGCCCGAAGAACGTCCGGCCCTCCGGCGGCGCCGAGCTCGCGACGACCTTCGCCGCGACCGAGGCCGAGGCGCCCGTCGCGAGCTTCACGGGGGTCGCGTCGACCTGGACCTCGCCGAGCGACGGCGCGAAGTACACGTCGAGGTAGTCGTACGCCGTGGTGCCCGCCGGAACCGAGTAGCCGGCGACCTTCACGGTGTACGTGCCGGCCGCGGGCGACGGGATGGAGACGGACTCCTCGGAGTCGCCGTCCGCGGACTGGCCGACCTGGTTGCCCCGCGCGTCGTAGACCGTCAGGTCCAGGTCGGCGGAGGCGTCCGAGACGTTGCCGATGGTGACGTCGAGCGAACCGGCGCCCGCGGGCACGTCCACCGTGGTGGTGTCCGTGGCGCCCTGGGCGATGGTCGGCCGCGTGCTCTTCGAGGAGCCGAGCGGGCCGCCCTTGAGCGCACCGTCGACCGCGACGAGCTTGTTCGTCACCTTCCACGAAACCGGGGCCGGGGTGCCGACCTTGGCCTCGGGGACGGTCACGACCGCCGGGTCGAACTCTGCCCCGAGCACCTCGACGTTCAGCTTGTACGGGTTGTCGAGCAGCGGCGACGTACGGCGCGACTCGACCTCGATCTCCCAGACGCCCGGCTGCGGGTTCGCGTAGGCGCGCACGTCGGGCTTGCAGCCGTTGCCGTCGAGGTAGTTGTTGTAGCAGAACGGGGTGCCGGTGCTGTCGACCGGAACGCCGTACGGGTGGATGGCGATGAACCGGGTCTGGCTCTTGTCCTTCAGCCCGCCGATCGCGACCTCGAGGGTCTGGGCGCCCTCGGGGACGGTCACGAAGTACGACTTGTGGCTGTTGCGCTGGACCTTGCCGGACGCCGAGTAGGTGTACTTCAGCGGGGCGGCGACCACGACCGTGTTGAGGACCTGCTTGTCGATGCCCTCGGTCCGCGGGTCGTCGAGCTCCAGGATCGCGCTGCTCAGACCGGAGTTCTCCGGCTTGGCCGCGATCTTCACCGTCACCGGCTTGTTCAGCGGGAGGGAGATCTCGTCACTGCCGACGATCCGGAACGTCTTGTCCCGGTTGTTCTCCAGGTGCAGCTCGTGCCGGATCGCGCGGTCGGCGCCGGACGTACGGGTCAGGGTGACGTCGTACGTCTTCTTCTGACCGGCCTTCAGGCCGCCCTCCCGGTCGTAGATGCCGGTGCCGAAGCCCGGGGTCTTGAGCGCGAAGTCGATCGCGGTGTCGACCGGGGCCTTCACCGTGTACTCGTGGGCGGTGGCGCCGTCACGGATCGAGTCCCAGGCGTCCGGGATGTTGATGAGGCCCACGCCCTCCTCGTACGCCTGCGTGCCGCTGATGTGGTCGGCGGTCGAGGTCAGCGCGGTGCGCAGCTTCGCGGGCGTCAGGTCGACGTCCTTCTGCTTCGCCGCGCTCAGGAGCAGCGCGGCGGCGCCCGCGGCCTGCGGGGAGGCCATCGAGGTGCCCTGGAGCATCGAGTAGCCGGGCGGCAGGGAGTAGCCCGCCTCGGCGACCGGGCCGCCGGGGAACCAGGTCTGCGTGGTGTTGATGGAGGCGCCGGGCGCGGTCAGCGTCGGTGTGAAGCCGCCGTCCTCACGCGGGCCGCGCGAGGAGAAGGGCAGCATCGCGTACTTCTTCGACACCTGCGAGCCGTAGTTGGACGCCCAGGTCTCCTTCGAGATGGACGCGCCGACCGAGATGACCTTGTCGGCCAGGCCGGGGTCGCCGATGGTGTTGGCGCCGGGGCCGGAGTTGCCGGCCGAGATGACCAGCTGCACGCCGTAGGTGTCGATGAGGCGCGTGTAGAGCTCGGCGCGCGCGTTGTTGCCGTCGTTGAGCGCCGGCAGGCCGCCGATCGACATGTTCACGATGTCGACGCCGCGGTTCGCGACGAGGTCGATCATGCCCTCGGTGAGCGCGACGTTCGTGCAGCCGCCGCTCCAGGTGCAGGCGCGGGAGGAGACGAGCTTCGCGCCGGGCGCCGCCCCGTTCATCTTCCCGCCGAACAGCTTGTTGGCGGCGGTGATGCCCGCGACGTGCGTGCCGTGCTCGGACTCGATGATGCCGATGTTGACGAAGTCGGACTTCTTGCCGACCCAGTCGCCGCCCAGCGGGTCCATCGGGACGTCCTTGCGGATCTCCACGACGAACGGCACCCGCTCGACGATGTCCGTCGCCGGGTTGTCGGTACCGAAGTAGCCGATCTGGTAGCCGTCCTTGTACGGCTTCATCGACGTGTCGTCGGTGAAGTCGTTGTTGTCGTTCAGGTCGACGCGGACCGTGCCGGCCGCGGCGTCGTAGAGCACGCCCCAGCTGTCGGTCGTGTCGCCGTCGCGGTTCAGGTCGCCGTTCGCGTCGCCGCCGGTGGACGCCGACTCGCGGAAGCGGCTGACCGCGTAGTCGCCGGCCGGGGCCTTCCAGCTCTCGCCGTCGAAGGTGAAGGCCGGGCCCGAGCGGGCGTTGACCATGGCGCGCCAGGTCGCGTCGGCGTCGGCCAGCGGGTCGGTCGCCGTCACCCAGTCGACGATCTTGCGCTCGCCGGTGGTCGTCTTCTGCAGCGCGGGATGCGCCACGTCGACACCGGAGTCGAGGATGCCGATGGTGATGCCGCGGCCGTCCGCCTTCGGGTTGTCCTTCACGAAGTCGACGGCACCCGTCTCGAAGGACGGGTTGTACGGGTTCTCGGCGGGGGTGTTCTTGCCGGGCGCCGGGTACGCGGCGGCCGTCGGGGCCTTCTTCGCGCCCTTGGCCCGGTCTGCGGACGGCGTCGGGTCGTCCAGCACGATCTCCTGGCGCAGGTCGATGCCGTGCACGGAGGAGAGCTTGGAGGCCGCCTTGATGGCCGCCTCCGCCCTGGCGGTCGGGACGGTGGCGCGGACGTAGCCGAGCTTGTCGTGGGTGCGGCCCACGGAGCCGCCCTTCACCGCGTCCAGCTGCCCTGCGACCTGTTCGGTCTGCCCGGGCGCGGTGGCGATCATCATCGTGACGTTCTTGTCGCCGTCGGCCTTGGCCTCCGCGAGGAGGTCGGCGTCGGCCGAACCGAGCTTGGCACCGGCGGACTTGACCGCTGTGTCGGCGGGTGTGCCCGGATCGTCCGCGGAGAAGGCCATGGGTATCGGCCCTGCCGCGGAGAGGGCGGCCACGAGACCGGCGGCCACGGCTATGCGCGCCGCGCGTCTCGCGCCGGTGATCGGAGCTCGCTGAGGGTTGGGGGTCATCAGCATCCTTGTAGGTAAAGGAAAAAGTCCGTTCACGATCGGATCGATCGCGTCAGTCCGGTATGTGGACCCGGATGACCGCTCAGCTTTACCCAGGAGGCGGATGTTTGGGGAGGGGTGACCGTAACGTGAAGTGTCCATGGCGTAATTCCGCCATACGTCATGCGTCCGATCTCCGGCCAAACCGGGACGTGCGGGTATCTCTGCCGTAACGTCTGCGCATGCACAAGGAGTTGAGGGTGGCGGCCTACGCCGTGTGTGTGCGGGACGGGCGGATGCTCCTGGCACGCTGGGTGGCGGGGGACGGCGCCAAGCGCTGGACGCTGCCCGGCGGCGGCATGGACCACGGCGAGGACCCGTACGACACCGTGATCCGGGAGGCCGAGGAGGAGACCGGGTACACCGTCGAGCCCGTCGCGCTGCTCGGCGTCGACTCGATCCGGCGCACCTATCCGCGCCGCCTCGGCGCGGTCGCCGACTTCCAGGGGCTGCGGATCGTCTACGAGGCCCGTGTCACCGGCGGCGAACTCCGGCACGAGACGGACGGCTCCACCGACATGGCGGCCTGGCACCCGCTCGACGAGGTGCCCGCCCTGGAGCGGGTGGAACTGGTCGACGTCGGGCTCGCGCTCTGGAGGGAGCGGCCGGCGGCCGGGCGTACGACGGGAGACCCCGGGCACCCGGAGGCCTCCGCCCGGGCTTCCGGACCCCCTTCCGGACACCCCGCCGAGCGCCCCTCCGGACGGCCCGGGAACGCCGACGAATAGCTTCCGTACCCACTCAGGTGAACATGGAGTGACCGCCTCCCAGCGGTTCAGGGAGGGCTCGGTGGACGCGGAGGGTAGTCCAAGATCGACGTACGGTGATCTGCGCTGCCCGTTGCTGCCGAGTTAACGCACAGGTCATCCCCAGTGCCAACGATCCAGTATGAGCGGGAAGTTCGTGTGAGCGAACCACCCGCGACCACTGCCGACGCGTTCGCACTCGGGGAGACCGCGCCATGTCGCGCATACGCTCTGTCGCCACTGCCACTGCTCGTGACCGCCGCGCCTTCCTGGCCGCCACCGGGGCGGTGTCCCTCTCCGCGGGCATCGGCTTCGCGCTGCGTCCGGGAACCAGCGAGGCTGCCACCGACACCGCCGCCACCACCACCCACGGCCGGCCCGTCGCCGTCTCCCGCAGGGCGCCGGCCGCGCCCCTGGCCCCGTACACCCGGGGCACCACCCTGTCGACCGTCGCGGCCCCGCGCCCGGGCTCCGGATTCCGGCGCCTCGGCGACGGGCCCGCCTGGCCGCGCGTCGTCCGCGGCGACCTCGCCGCCCCCAAGGCCGGCCGGGCCGGGCGGCGCACCGCGCTCGCCGCGTTCGTGCAGTTCACCGACCTGCACCTGGTCGACGTCCAGCACCCGCTGCGGTACGAGTACCTGCGCGCCCAGACCGCCAGTGCCTGGCGCCCCCAGGAGTCCTTGTCGGTGCCCGGCGCGGTCTCGCTCGTCGAGCGGGTCAACGCACTGCGCGGAGCGCCCGTCACCGGGTCCCCACTGCACTTCGTGATGACCACCGGCGACAACACCGACAACAACGCCAAGACGGAACTGGACTGGTTCCTGAAGGTGATGAGCGGCGGGCGGATCATCCCCAACTCCGGTGACCCGAACCGCTACGAGGGCGTCCAGGACAGCGACCTCAAGCTGTACTGGCAGCCCGACGCGGCCCTGCGCGACGCCGACAAGCAGCTCGGCTTCCCCCGCATCCAGGGCTTCCTCGCCGCCGCGATCCGCGAGGTGCGCAGCCCCGGCCTCAACCTGCCCTGGTACTCCACGGTCGGCAACCACGACTCCCTGCCCGGCGGTTGCTACGCGCCCGGCGACTCCTTCTTCGCCGACTTCGCGGTCGGCGGCAGGAAGCTGATGACGCTCGACGAGTCGGTCGGCACCGCCATCTGGAAGAACGTCAAGAAGGGCGGCGACCCCAAGGGCGCCGACTTCAAGGCGATGCTCAAGTCCCAGGCGCGGAAGATGCGTTCGGTCACCCCGGACGAGGGCCGTGCCCCCTTCACCCCCGCCGAGTACCTCCGGGCCCACCTCGACCCGGCGCACGCGGGCGTGGGCCCCGTCGGACACGGCTACTCGCAGGCCAACCTCGCCGCGAAGACCCAGTACTACACGTTCCGCATCGCCGACGACGTCCTCGGTGTCAGCCTCGACAGCACGGACCCGGGCGGCCACTACGAGGGCTCCCTCGGCACCGCCCAGCTGCGGTGGCTGGAGCGCACGCTGAAGGCGGCCGACAGGAACAAGGAACACGTCATCGTCTTCAGCCACCACACCAGCAAGTCCATGCGCAACCTCCGCGAGGACCCGGCCCACCCGGGGGAGCGGCGGCACGGCGGCGACGAGGTGCTCTCGGTGCTCGGCGCCCACCGCTCCGTGCTGGCCTGGGTGAACGGCCACAGCCACAAGAACAACATCACCCCGCACTCCGCCCCGGACGGCCGCTCCTTCTGGGAGGTCTCCACCGCCTCGCACGTCGACTTCCCGCAGCTCGCCCGGGTGATCGAGATCGCCGACAACCACGACGGCACGGTCTCCCTGTTCACCACGCTCATCGAGTCCGGCGCCCCGCACGGCACGGACTTCACGGACCTCTCGCAGACGGGCCTGGCCGCCCTCTACCGGGAACTGTCCTTCAACGCCCCGGGCGCCCGCACGGACCTGAGCGGCGAACCGGGCGACCGCAACACGGAACTGGTCCTGAAGAAGGGCTGAGGTTTCACGCCTCTGACAGGAGGGCGCCCCGTCAGGGAGGCGCCCCTGAAGGGGCCGGGGAACTGCGCACCCCAGCCAGGGACGGCCCGCAGCCTACGAACACACCCCCCGGCGAAGCCTCACCTCACGAGTTGTTCAAGTAGGCAAGCACCGCAAGCACCCTCCGATGCCCACTGTCGCTGGGCGGCAGCCCGAGCTTCAGGAACACGTTCCCGATGTGCTTGCTGACCGACCGCTCGGTCACGACGAGATCCTTGGCGATCGTCGTGTTGTCGCGCCCCTCGGCCATCAGCTTCAGCACCTCCCGCTCGCGGGGAGTGAGCGAGTCGAGCGGCGAGTCCCGCCGACGGACCAGCAGCTCCGCCACCACCTCGGGATCCAGCGCCGTACCGCCGGAGGCGACCCGCTCCAGCGCGTCCAGGAACTCGTCGACCCGCCCCACCCGGTCCTTGAGCAGATAACCCACCCCGCTCGCCCCGCCGCCGAGCAACTCGGCGGCGTACGACTCCTCGACGTACTGCGAGAGCACGAGCACCGGCAGCCCGGGGATCTCCTCGCGTGCCGCGAGCGCCGCTCGCAGGCCCTCGTCACGGAAACCGGGCGGCATCCGGACGTCCAGCACGGCGACATCCGGCCGGTGTTTGAGCAGCGCGGGCAGCACCTCCGGCCCGCTGCCCGCGACGGCCACCACCTCGTGCCCGGAGGAGGTGAGCAGCAGGACGAGTCCCTGCCGCAGCAGGGCGTTGTCCTCGGCGATCACCACACGCACGGCAGCTCCACTTCGATCACGGTCGGGCCCCCGGCGGGGCTGGTCATCCGCAGGGTCCCGTCGAGGGCGGCGACGCGACGCCGCATACCGAGCAGCCCGGAACCGCCGGCCTCGTCGGCACCGCCCCGCCCCTCGTCGCGCACGGTCAGCCGCAGCCCTTTCCGCACGCGGGCGAGACGGACCTCGGCCCGCTCCGCGCCGCTGTGCTTCGCGGCGTTCGTCAGGGACTCCGCCACCACGAAGTACGCGGCCGCCTCCACCGCGGCAGGGGCCCGGGCCCCGTCCCCCCTCGCGGTCACCGTCCTCGAGACCGTCCACGGTCACCGTCACGGCGAGGCCGCCGCTCGCGGCGAGCGCCCGGACCGCGCCGGCCAGACCGCGATCGGTGAGGATCGGCGGATGGATGCCGCGCACGACGTGCCGCAGCTCCGCCAGTGCCTCCTGCGCCTGGTCCTGCGCGTCGCCCAGCAGCCTGCGCGCCGCCTCCGGGTCACGGTCGTACGCCCGCAGCGCGAGCCCGATCCGCATCGACAGCGAGACCAGCCGGGCCTGTGTGCCGTCGTGCAGGTCCCGCTCGATGCGCCGCAGCTCCGCGCCGTGCGCGGCGACCGCGCCCGCCCGGGTCCGGGCCAGCTCCTCGACGCGCTCGGCCAGCCGCGCCCTCGGCGACGGCTTCAGCAGAGCGGTGGACCACTTCGCGTCCAGATCGGCGAGGCGGCCGATCAGCGGGAGCACGACCGCCTCGCGGCCCGTCAGAGCGCACCACACACCGTCGACGAGCAGCCCCAGCGGCCACAGCGGGACCGCCAGATACGGCAGACATCCGTAGCCGTAGTAGGCGAGCATCCAGCGCAGGTCGGTGAGCGTGCCCGGATCGCGGACGGCCGTACGGAACCGCTCGCGCACCGTGCCCGTGACGGGCAGGTACGCCTCGGGGATCTCCCGGCCCGTCCATTGGGTCACCATGCGCCGCTTGGCCCCGGCGATCCGCCGTATCAGCAGCACCGCCTCCGGCAGCAGCGCGGCACCCACCACGACGACGGTGCCGGTGGCCGCGATCAGCAGGACGGTGACGAAGAGGTACGAGCCGAAGGACAGCACGGCGGCCGGGGCCAGCTGTCCCGTGGCCCGCGCGGCGTCCCGCACCGTCTTCCGCATGGCGATCAGAGTAGGCGAACGGGCACCCGCGCGGACGCCCGCCCGCCTGCCTGTGACCAGCGGATGAGCTTCCTGTGAGCGGCGGCGGGATGCCGGTCGTGGTGTAGCCCGCTACACCTCCGTTTCGGGAGAGGACTCCCTCGTGGCGGCGGGCGGATCCCGGGATCGTTGGGCTCGGTCGATCGCGGGAGCGCCCAGCTCCCCCACCGGAAGGAAACCCCCATGAAGGCGCTGCTCTCCTCGAAGCCGGTTCTCTGGTTCCTGTTCCTGTTCAACCTCGTCGTCGCCGCGGCCGCCCCCTTCGTCGTGGACGGAACGCAGGGCGTGATGACCGCCGCCGGCATGGGCGTCGTCTCCCTCGGGGCGGGGGCGAGCCTGCTCAGGGACCGCGGTCAGCCGCAGGGCGGGCGCGCCTGACCTTCCCGAGAAGGGCCGGAACCCGCTCAACCGGTCCGGGCCGGGGCAACCCCCACGGCCCGCCACCGGGTCCCTCCCGTCGGTTCCTCATGACGGACACGACGGAAGGACACGACGACCCATGACAGCATCCCGCACCCTGCGCCTCGGACTGACGGGCGTGGCCGTACTCGCGGCGGCCTCACTCACCGCTCCGGCGGCCCTGGCCTCCTCCCCGGCACCGGGGAGAGACCACGGCGCGACCCGGAAGGCGATGGACGCCGCCGTGCAGGACGGTGTCCCCGGCGTGGCCGGGCAGGCCAAGGACAGGAACGGCACCTGGAAGGGCACGTCGGGTGTCGGCGACCTCCGGACGAAGCAGCCGCGCTCCGCCCACGACCGCTACCGCGTCGGCAGCATCACCAAGACGTTCGTCTCGACGGTCCTGCTGCAACTGGAGGCCGAGGGGCGGCTCTCGCTCGACGACAAGGTGGACAGGTGGCTGCCGGGCGTGGTCCTCGGCAACGGCCACGACGGGAGGAAGATCACACTGCGTCAGCTTCTCAACCACACGAGCGGTGTCTACAACTACACGGCGGACGAGGACTTCGGCCGGACCTACTTCCTGAAGGACGGCTTCTTCGAGCACCGCTTCGACCGGCTGACGCCCAAGCAGCTAGTCAAGATCGCGACGGCCCACAAGCCGGACTTCGCACCGGGCACCTCCTGGAACTACTCCAACACCAACTACGTCCTGGCCGGAATGGTGATCGAGAAGGTCACCGGCCATGCGTACGGCGACGAGGTCCGAAAGCGCATCATCGAGCCGCTCGGACTGCACGCCACCCGCGTCCCGGGCAGCGACCCGAAGCTGGGCCGGCCCAGCAGCCGGGCGTACGGCAAACTCGCCGAAGAGGCCACCGGCCCCACCTACGACGTCACGGAGCTCAACCCCTCCCTCGCCTCCGCGGCGGGCGAGATGGTCTCCGACTCGGGCGACCTCAACCGCTTCTACTCGGCACTGCTGAAGGGCAGGCTCCTGCCGAAGAAGCAGCTCACCGAGATGAAGACCACCGTCGAGGTCGGCGAGATCCCGAACGCCGGCTACGGCCTCGGGCTCATCGAACGCAGGCTGAGCTGCGGCGTCGTCGTGTGGGGCCACGGGGGCGGCATCCACGGCTCCAACTCGGAGGCCGTCACCACCGCGGACGGCCGCCACTCGCTCGCCTTCAACTTCAACGGCGACTGGTCGGGCGACAGCGACGCGGTGATCGAGGCGGAGTTCTGCTCCGAGTGACACCCGGCTGAGCCGGGAGGTCCCGGGCACGCGTGAAGGGGCGGGACCCGTCCGTGGGCCCCGCCCCTTCACTCCCCTCCTGCAGGCCGCGCCCGGTCCGTCACCAGGCCGACATGGCCTAGCGGGGCAGCACCATCACGTACGCGGCCGGGTCGCGGTCCGCCGAGGCCATCAGGGCCGTACGGACGACCGTCGCCTGCTGTTCCATCGATTCCCGCAGCTTCTTCGGTGTGACGTGGACGACCGTGATGCCGAGCCGCTCCAGGTGCTCGCGCTTGCGGGCGTACTCGGACCACATCGCGTCGTCCTCCTGGCGCGGGGCCCGTGTGTCGAGTTCGAGGGCGACGGCGTGGTCGGGCCAGTACGCGTCGAGGCCGCCGAGGTGCGGGCCGCCCGGCAGTCGGAGGTCCACGTTCCAGACGGGGTCGGGCAGCCCGTGCTCCGCGATCATGCGGTAGAGGCGGTCCTCGGCGATGGCTCGGCCCTCCGCGAGGAGGGAGTCGACAGCGTCCACCACATGAGGCCGGCTCAGCAGCCGGGCTTGCGTCAACTCCCGTACGACGGCAGCCGGTTCGCAGTGGCCGCTGCGCACCGCCTCGGTGAGCAGGCGACGGACGGCTCCCGCGTCCGTGAGGTCGGCGACCGCGTCGGCCAGCGCGCGCGGGACGGGCGCCACCGGGATACCGGTGATCTGCTCGGGCTCCGGCATGCCCGGCGTACGGACGATCCGGACGCAGCCCGTCGAACGCAGCCGGCGCAGTCGCGGGACGAGGACGTCGATGCGGTCCAGGGACAGCAGTGGCGGAGCGGACGAGAAGCGGTGCAGGGCGAGCGCCGCGAGACCGGTGATCATCGCTTCGGCGTACCGATGCGGCGGGTACGGCACGTCGGCTCCCGGCTGGGCGGGGACGGCCGGTTCCGTGAGGGGCGAGCGGGCCGCGTACAGGAGGACCGCGTGCAGCCGCTCCTCGCTGGTGGCGGGGCCGGGGCGGAGCAGGAAGACGCCGGGCAGGAGCTGCTGCCATGAACCGCCGGGTCGGCACTGCGCGTTGGTGTCGGCGGCGCTCACGCCGCGGGCCCGCAACTGCGCGGCGGTCAGGACACGCTGCTGGACGTCGGACAGGTGGCGGAGAGGCCGGGGGGAGAGCGGGGTGTTGTGGTTCATGACCCCGAATGTCCCGCGCCCGGTCTCCCTCCTAACCGCTGTTACACGTCCGTCGACAAAACAGGACAGGCTCGCCCTAAAGTGCAAGCGTTCGACTGCCGAAACCCCCTGGTCCGTAAGGGGGTCACGGCACCGATTACCCAAATTCCGTAACTGTTATGGACGCCCCCGAGGTCAACCGCCGGGGCCCCGTTACCCGTTAGTGGAACCCGGCCGGAGCACCCTTCGAGGGGCGCGGTCCGTTCGGGGGCGCGGCGGGGAACGGCGCGGTCTTTCGAGGGGCGCAGGGAACGGCGCAGTCTTTCGAGGGGGCGGGGAACTGCGCGACCAGCCACAGCGAACCCGCACCCGACAACCAACCGCACCCCAGCACCCCCGCCCGGAGGGCCCGGCGGTCAGCCGCTGTCACACGCCTGCCCCCGCAGGGCCCGCGCCAGATCGTCCCGTGCCTCCAGGACCAACCGCCGAAGCGCGGGCGCCCCCGCCTCGTGCGAGGCAAGCCACGCGTCCGCCGCCTCCAGGGTCTGCGGAGTGTCCTGGAGGGACGGGAACAGCCCCCGCACCACGTCCATGCCGATCTGGATGGACCGCTCGTCCCAGACCCGCTCGATCACCTCGAAGTACCTCGCCGCGTACGGAGCGGTCAGCTCCCGGTGCGACGGCTGGGCGAAACCGGCGATCGTCGCCTCGACCAGCGCGTTGGACAGCGAGTCCGACTCGACCACGGACGCCCACGCCTGGGCCTTGACCGCGGCGGAGGGCCGGGCCGCCAGGCACCGCACCTGGTGCCGCTTGCCGGACGCCGTGTCGTCCCGGGCCAGCTCGGCGGCGAGCACACGCTCGTCCACGACCCCGTACGCGGCGAGCGGTTCGAGGAAGGTCCAGCGCAGCTCCTGGTCGACCTCCAGGCCGTCGATCTTCGCCGTCCCGTCCAGCAGACCCTGGAGCAGCTGGAAATCGGCCTCGTTCGACGCGACCGCCGCCAGGAACCGCGCCCAGGTCAGCTGGTGCTGGCTGCCGGGCCCGGCGATCCGCAGCTCACGCAGCGCGCCCTCGGCGAGCAGCCGTCCGCCGGTCTCCCGCCAGCCGGGCGCCGCGTAGTGGGCGAGCGCGGAGTTCGCCCACGCGTGCAGCATCTGCAGCACGCCGATGTCCGACTCGCGGCCCGCGAAGCGCAGCACCAGGTCGACGAAGTCCCGGGCGGGCATGAGCGCGTCGCGGGTCAGGTTCCACAGGGCCGACCAGCACAGGGCGCGGGCGAGCGGGTCCGTGATGTCGCCGAGGCCGGCCCGCAGGGTGTCCAGCGAGCCCGCGTCGAAGCGGATCTTGCAGTACGTGAGGTCGTCGTCGTTGACGAGGACCAGCTCGGGGGCGTCGGCGCCGACCAGCTCCTCGACGACCGTGCGCGGACCGTCGACGTCGACCTCGGCGCGCGCGTACCGCTCCACGGCGCCGTCGGGGGACCGTCGGTACAGGCCCACCGCCACCCGGTGGGGCCGCAGCTCGGGATGCGACTCGGCGGCCTCCTGGAGGACCGCCAGCTCGGTGACGCGGCCCTCCGGGCCGAGGATCACCTGGGGCGTGAGGGAGTTGACGCCGGCGGTCTGCAGCCAGGACCGCGACCACGCCGTCAGGTCGCGCCCACTCGTCTCCTCCAGGACCGACAGCAGGTCACCGAGGCGCGTGTTCCCGTACGCGTGCCGCTTGAAGTAGCGGCGGGCGCCCTCCAGGAAGGCGTCCCGGCCCACGTACGCCACCAGCTGCTTCAGGACCGAGGCCCCCTTGGCGTACGTGATCCCGTCGAAGTTGAGCTTGGCGTCCTCCAGGTCGCGGATGTCGGCGGTGATGGGGTGCGTGGAGGGCAGCTGGTCGGCGCGGTACGCCCATGCCTTGCGGTTGTTGGCGAAGGTGACCCAGCCGTTGGTGAAGCGGGTCGCCTCGACCATCGAGAACGTGCCCATGAAGTCCGCGAAGGACTCCTTGAGCCACAGGTCGTCCCACCACACCATGGTCACCAGGTCGCCGAACCACATGTGGGCCATCTCGTGCAGGATCACGTTGGCCCGGCGCTCGTACGCCGCCCGGGTCACGTTGCCGCGGAAGATGAACTCCTCGCGGAAGGTCACACAGCCCGGGTTCTCCATCGCGCCGAGGTTGTACTCCGGCACGAACGCCTGGTCGTACTTCCCGAACGGGTACGGGGAGTCGAAGTGGTCGTGGAAGAAGTCGAGACCCTGCTTGGTGACCAGGAAGACGTCGTCGGCGTCGAAGTGCCTGGCCAGCCCCTTGCGGCACAGGGCGCCGAGCGGGATCTCCAGACGGGTGCCGTCGTCGAGGACACGCTCGTACGAGTCGGTCACGTAGTGGTACGGACCGGCGACGAAGGCCGTGATGTACGTCGAGATGGGCTTGGTCCCGGCGAACTTCCAGACCCCGTCGGTGAGTTCACCGACGCCGTTGCTCCACACGACCCAGCCCTCGGGGGCCCGTACCTCGAAGCGGAAGGGAGCCTTGAGGTCGGGCTGCTCGAAGCCCGCGAAGACGCGGCGCGAGTCGGCCGGCTCGTACTGCGTGTAGAGGTAGACCTCGCCGTCCTCGGGGTCGACGAAGCGGTGCATGCCCTCGCCGGTGCGGCTGTAGGCGCACCGGGCGTCGACCACCAGTTCGTTGTCCTCGGCCAGGTCCTCCAGGAGGATGCGGGAGCCGTCGAAGACCGCGCCCGGGTCGAGGTCCCTGCCGTTCAGCGAGACGGCCGTGACGCTCGGCGCGATCAGGTCGGCGAAGCTCGTGGCGCCCGGCTCGGCGCTGCGGAAGCGGATGGTCGTCACCGACCGGAAGGTGCGCGGCTCGGAGTCCGTCCCGCCGACCGCGGAGCGCAGGTCCAAGGACACCTCGTACTCCTCGACGGACAACAGTGCGGCCCGCTCGCGGGCCTCGTCGCGGGACAGATTCTCACCGGGCACGGGCGGCACTCCTCGAAGCGTCATGGGTACGCGTGAACAGGACCGATCCTGCCACGCGCCCCTGACACGGGACACCGGGAATGGCACGGGTGACCGATCGCGTTGGGGCAGGAGAGTGCATCCAGGACTCGTCCATACCAGGCAGCCCCCATCGAGGAGAACCATGTCCGAGCAGACCTCCGGCAAGACGCCCGTCGACTTCTGGTTCGACCCGCTGTGCCCCTGGGCGTGGATGACCTCACGGTGGATCCTGGAGGTGGAGAAGGTCCGGGACATCAAGGTCGACTGGCACCTGATGAGCCTCGCCGTGCTGAACGAGGACAAGCTCGACGACCTGCCCGAGAACTACCGCGAGCTGCTCACCACCAAGGCGTGGGGCCCGGTCCGGGTCGTCATAGCCGCCCAGGAGGAGCACGGCGCCGAGGTGCTCGGTGACCTCTACACCGCGCTCGGCACGCGTATCCACAACGAGGGCGCGGGCCCCGAGAAGGAGGTCGTCGCGGCAGCACTGAAGGACGTCGGCCTGCCCGAGTCCCTCATGGACCACTGGGACAGCACCCCGTACGAGCCCCAGCTGCGCGCCTCCCACAAGGAGGGCATAGACAAGGTCGGCCAGGAGGTCGGCACCCCCGTCATCGCGGTCCCCGGCGCGGACGGCGAGCAGCTCGCCTTCTTCGGTCCGGTCGTCACCCCGGCCCCCAAGGGCGAGGACGCCGCCAAGCTGTGGGACGGCACGCTGCTGGTCGCGTCGATCCCGGGCTTCTACGAGATCAAGCGGACGCGGACGGCGGGCCCGGACTTCAGCAATCTGTGACCGAGGGGGCCGACCACGTCGGTCTCAGGCTGGGTCCGGCAGGCGCAGAGGGTCCCTGAAGGGCCGCTCGTGGTAGTACTTCCGCAGGTTGCGGCACTGCTTCTGCCCGCCGGCGACGAGTGCCTCGCACACCAGGAACTCGTCGACGTTCTTCATGCCCGTCTCTTCCTTGAGCCAGTCCCTTTCCCGGGGCTCCAGGAAGCGGTGCTCCTCTTCACGGCTCTGGCAGGTGAAGCAGCTCTTCTTCGGCATGGCGCCACCATGCACCGGAACCCCTCCCACCGACAGTCCCGGTACCGCCGCGCCCTCGCCGAAGACGAGAAGAGCCCCCGCGAGTCACGTCCTCGCGGGGGTCCTCCCTTCATCCGCCTGCCCGCGTGAAAGGTGAGAAGACGATCACGAGGCAGGACGCTCCGGGTGCCCTCAGGGGGCGAGCAGCAGCACGTCCGGACGGGACTTCGCCGCCGCGTAACGACGTGCCACGTCCTGCCAGTTGACGACCTGCCACATGGCGTCGATGAAGTCGACCTTCTGGTTGCGGTACTGGAGGTAGAAGGCGTGCTCCCAGGCGTCGAAGACCAGGATCGGGGTGGACCCCTGGCCGACGTTGCCCTGATGGTCGTAGATCTGTTCGACGATCAGCCGGTCGCTCAGCGGCTCGTACGCGAGGACGCCCCAGCCGGAACCCTGGGTGGTCGCCGAGGCCTTGGTCAGCTGGGCCTTGAACGCGGCGAAGGACCCGAAGGACTCCGTGATCGCGTCGGCGAGCTCGCCGGTCCCGTCCGCCGCGAGCGGCTCGCCGCCGCCCTCTCCCGTCATGTTGTGCCAGTAGACGCTGTGCAGGATGTGGCCGGAGAGGTGGAAGGCGAGGCTCTTCTCCAGGCCGTTGACCGAGCCCCACGACTCCTTGTCACGGGCCTCCGCCAGCTGTTCCAAGGTGTCGTTCGCCCCCTTCACGTACGCCGCGTGGTGCTTGTCGTGGTGCAGCTCGATGATCTCGGGGCTGATCACGGGTGCAAGTGCGGAGTAGTCGTACGGCAGTTCAGGAAGTGTGTAGACGGCCATGCCAGGTCCTCTCCGACCTCTTATTGCAAAGTACTTGCAAGTGCACGCTAGCAGCAAGAGGGTGGCGTCGCCCGCTCGGGCACACCACTCGGGCACACCACTCGGGCGCACCACTCGGGCACACCGCTCGGGCACACCAAAGGGACCGCGCACGCGACCGGGGGTCGGTCGGTGCGCGGTCCGGAACATGCGGGTTCGCAGTGGTTGTTCAGGCTCGCGCGGCGGAGTCGTGGACCGGCACGGCCCCGCGCTCCTACGGGGTGCGCCTCTCGCGGACTCGCTGCCAGGCGTAACCGGCGGCCGCCAGCGCCAGGGTCATTGCGCCCGTCGAGTACAGCTGTACCCGCGTGTCCGGCTCCCGGGCCATCAGGACGAAGATCGCCACCATCCCGGCCAGCGCCACCCAGGTCAGCACCGGGAAGGCCCACATCCGTACGACCAGCTTCTCCGGGGCCTCCCGCTCCAGCCCGCGCCGCAAGCGCAGTTGCGCGACCGCGACGAAGATCCAGACGACCAGGATCACCGCCCCGATCATGTTGAGCAGCCAGGGGAAGACGTCGTCGGGACGCCAGTAGCTGAGCAGGACGCAGCCGAAGCCGAAGACGGAGGAGGCCAGTACGGCGACGCGCGGCACCCCGCCGAAGACCCGGCCGAGAGCCCGCGGGCCCTGGCCCCGCTCCACCAGGGAGTAGGCGATGCGCGAGGCGCCGTACACGTTGGCGTTCATCGCGCTCAGCAGCGCGACCAGCACCACGACGTTCATGAGCGGACCGGCTCCCGGGATGTCCAGACGGTCGAGGGTGGCGACGTAGGGGCCCTGCTCGACGACGGCCTTCGAGTCCCACGGGACGAGCGTCACGATGACGGCCATCGAGCCGATGTAGAAGAGCGCGATGCGCCACATCGCCGTGCGCACGGCGCTCGCGACGCCCCGGACCGGGTCCTCGGACTCGGCCGCCGCGATCGTCACCGTCTCCAGACCGCCGTAGGCGAAGACCGAGGCCAGCAGGCCGATGACGAGTCCCTCGCCGCCGTTCGGCAGGAAGCCGCCCTCACCGGTGAGATGGGCGAGGCCGGGGGAGTCCGAACCGGGCAGCACCCCGGCGATCGCCAGCACGCCGAGCACCAGGAACAGGGTGATCGCGCCCACCTTCAGCGCGGCGAACCAGAACTCGAACTCGCCGAAGTTCTTCACCGCGGCGAGGTTCGCGCCGCAGAAGGCGACCATGAACAGCGCCACCCACGCCCACTCCGGCGTACCGGGCAGCCAGCCGGTCATGATCTTCGCGGCGCCGATGCCCTCCAGCCCGACCGCCGTGCACAGCAGCACCCAGAACGACCAGCCCGCGGTGAACCCCGCCCACGGCCCGATGGCCCGCTCGGCGTGCGCGGAGAAGGAACCGGAGGACGGGTACGCGGCCGACATCTCGCCGAGCATCCGCATCACCAGCATGACGAGAAGGCCGGAGACGGCGTACGCGACGACGATCGACGGACCGGCGGCCGCGATCCCCGCGCCGGAGCCGACGAACAGGCCCGCGCCGATCACCCCGCCGAGGGCGATCATCGACAGATGACGCTGCTTGAGGCCGTGGGGGAGCGAGGACGGATGCGGGTCGCCGGAGCCGGACGAACCGGGCGTGACGTCCTGGGTGGTACGGGACATGAGTGCGGGGGGTCCCTTACGTGCGACTGGGCAAAAACGCCCACAGTCTGGGCGGCCCCTCCGTTCGCACGAAGAGGCCGTCCAGCATGCGGACACACCCGGTACCCAAAGTGAGAGCCCGGCTACGCCACCGAGGTGTAGTGCGAGGCGTCGCCCGAGATCGAGTAGCTCTCCTTCCCTTCGATGCCGACCGGCACGTCACCGGCGACCGTCACCCGGTTCAGGCGACGCGGCAGACCGTCGTAGTTGTCGATGGCGTAGTGCTGGGTGATCCGGTTGTCGAACAGCACGAGCTGGTTCGGCGACCAGCGGTGGCGCAGGACGTTCTCGGGCCGGGTGACATGGGCCTGGAGCAGATCGAGGACCTTGCGGGACTCGTTCACGGACAGGCCGACGATCCGCTGGGCGAAGCCGCCGATGAACAGCCCGCGCTCACCGGTCAGCGGATGGACCCGGACCACGGGGTGGGCGGTGCGGTACTTGATGGAGGTGAACTGGGCGCGCTGGGCGGCCTGTGCCTCGTCGATCTCCTCCTCGGGCACCGCGTAGTCGTAGTCGTTGGTGTGCTCGGCCCACAGGGTGTCCGCGAGCCGGCGGAGGGGCTCGGGCAGATTGCGGTAGGCGGCGGCGGAGCTGGCGATCAGTGTCTCGCCGCCGTACGGCGGGACCGTGATGCTGCGCAGGGTGCTGGCCTGCGGGGGGTTGAGGACGAACGTGACGTCGGTGTGCCAGTTGTTGGCGGCCCGGCCGCGCTCGCTGTCGACGGGCAGCACGTTCGGGGCGCCGTCCACGGCGGGCACGGTCGGGTGGGCGGTGGTGAGGTCGCCGAAGTGCCCGGCGAAGGCCTGCTGGCCCTCGTCGTCCAGGCCGACGTCGTCGAAGACCAGTGCCTTGTGCTCGTTGAGGGCGGCCCGCAGGGCGGTGACCGTCTCCTCGTCGAGCGGCTCGGCGATGTCGACGCCGGATATCCGGGCGCCGATCCGTGCGGTGACCTTGTGGATCTCGAGGTCGGACATGGGGGTTCCTTTCGGGTCGGGCTCAGACTCGGGCGAGTGCCGGGGGGACGTGCTGGTTGGCGGGGCGCGGGAGCCCGTATCGCTCGCGCAGGGTCCGGCGCGGGCCGTACTCCTCGCGGAGCAGGCCGCGGGTGCGCAGGATCGGGACGACGTGGTCGACGAAGGCGTCGAGGCCGGACGGCAGGACCGCGGGCATGATGTTGAATCCGTCGGCGGCGCCGAGCGTGAACCACTCCTCGATGGCGTCGGCGACCTGCTCGGGCGTCCCGGCGAAGGTCAGGTGCCCGCGTCCGCCGCCGAGCCGGCCGATCAGCTGCCGCACGGTGAGGCGTTCGCGCCGGGCCAGCTCCACCACCAGTGTGTAGCGGCTCCTAGCGCCCTCGATGGAGCTCTCCGGGGGCAGGTCGGCGGGAAGCCGGGCATCCAACTCCAGTGTCCCCGGCGGCAGTTGCAGCAGGCTCTCCAGGCGGCCCACACCGTGCGTGTACACGATGTGGTCCTCCAGGACCTGTTCGAGTGCCCGCGCCTCCGCCTCCGTCGAGCCGATCACCGGGACGATGCCGGGCAGCACCTTGATGTGGCCGGGGTCCCGGCCGGCCGCCGCCGTACGGGACTTGAGGTCGGTGTAGAAGTCCTGGGCGTCCTTCAGGGTCTGCTGGGCGGTGAACACCGCCTCCGCGTACCGGGCCGCGAACGCCTTGCCGTCCTCCGAGGAGCCGGCCTGGACCAGCAGCGGGTAACCCTGCGGACTGCGCGGGACGTTGAGGGCGCCCTCGACGCTGAAGTACTTCCCGCTGTGCCGGGGCGGATGGATCTTCGTGTCGTCGCCCCAGACGCCGGCCGCCTTGTCGGCGACGATCGCGTCGTCCTCCCAGCTGTCCCACAGCTTGAGCGCCACGTCGAGGAACTCGGCGGCACGGGCGTACCGCTCGGCGTGCGCGGGCTCCGCGTCGAGCCCGAAGTTGCGGGCGGCCTCGGCGCCCGCCGTGGTGACGATGTTCCAGCCGGCCCGGCCGCCGCTGACGATGTCCAGGGAGGCGAACCTGCGGGCCAGGTTGTAGGGCGAGTTGTAGGAGGTGGAGGCGGTGGCGACGAGGCCGATGTGCTCGGTTGCCGTCGCCAGCGCGGTGAGCAGGGTGAGGGGTTCCAGGGTGCCGGCCGGCCGTTGGGCGATGTTGCCCCACAGCTGCGGTCCGTCGGCGAGGAAGAGCGAGTCGAAGGTGCCGCGTTCGGCGATCCGGGCCAGGTGGACGTAGTGGCCGAGCTCCACGTGGGCGTACGGGTCGCTCTCCGGAAGCCGCCACGACGCCTCGTGGTGGCCGGTGTTCATCAGGAACGCGTTCAGGTGGAGCTGTCTCGATGTCACTGGTGGTCCTCCGTCACGCCGAGCGCGGACAGCAGCCGCTCCCGGTATTCGCCCAGCAGCGGGTCGCGGTACGAGCGCGGGTGCGGGCGGTCGATGGTCAGGTCGAGGCCGACGCGGCCCCGGTCGAGCACGAGCACGCGGTCGGCGAGCACGATCGCCTCGTCCACGTCGTGGGTGACGAGCAGGACGGCCGGCCGGTGGCGCTTCCACAGCTTGCGCAACAGGGCGTGCATCTTGATGCGGGTGAGCGCGTCCAGTGCGCCGAACGGCTCGTCGGCCAGCAGGAGTTCGGGCTCGCGGACGAGGGAGCGGGCCAGTGCGGCGCGCTGGGCCTCACCGCCGGACAGCTCGTTGGGCCAGGCCCGCTCGCGTCCCTTCAGCCCCACCTCGTCGAGAGCCTCACGGCCCCTGCGGTCGGCGTCCTCGCCGCCGAGACCCAGCAGCACGTTGTCCAGGACCCGGCGCCAGGGCAGCAGGCGGGAGTCCTGAAACACCACGGACACCCGCTCGGGAGCAGCGAGCCGGCCACTTCCGGTCACCTCGTGGTCGAGCCCGGCGATGGCCCGCAGCAGGGTGCTCTTGCCGGATCCGCTGTGTCCGAGCAGAGCCGTGAACTGGCCGGGCGGGAGGTCCAGATCGATGCCGTCGAGGACCGTCCGGTCGCCGAACGACCTGGTGAGACCCCGGAGTTGGACTGTGGGACGGGTCAGCTGCTCAGCGTGCGTCGCCATGACAGCACCCTCCGTTCGATGAGGCGGACCGTGCTGTCGGAGGCGAGTCCGAAGATGCCGTAGACGACCAGGCCGACGAGGATGACGTCCGTCTGGCCGTAGTTCTGGGCCTGGAACATCATGTAACCGAGCCCGCTGGTGGCGTTGATCTGCTCCAGCACGACCAGGCCGAGCCAGGAGCCGGTCACCCCGAGCCGCAGGCCGACGAAGAAGCCGGGCAGGGCGCCGGGTATGACGACCTGCCGGACGAAGGCCCACCTGGACAGCCCCTGGACCTCGGCGAGTTCGACGTACCGGTGGTCGATGCCGGACAGCGCGGAGTGCAGGTTCAGATAGATCGGGATGTAGACGACGATGGCGATGATCGCGATCTTGAAGGTCTCGCCGATGCCCAGCCAGAGGATGAACAGCGGGATCAGGCCGAGGGTGGGGATCGCCCTGTTGAGGTTCACCGTCCCGTCGATCAGCGCCTCCCCGGTCCGGGTGAGCCCGGAGGCCAGCGCGAGCACCACCCCGGCGGTCAGACCGATCGCGAACCCGGCACCGGCCCGCTGCAGCGAGGTCAGGACGTCGCCCGGCAGTGTGCCGTCGGTCCACAGCTGGACGCCGGATTCCAGCACCGTCCAGGGTGCGGGGATCGCGCCCGGATCCAGTCGGCCGGCGGCCGAGGCCCCCGCCCACAGGGCGAGGAGGAGGACGGGGCCGATGAGCCGGGCGGCGGGCAGGGGCCTGCCGGGTGACAGGCCGCGGGGGCGGCGCGCCTTCGGCACGGCCCGGGCGTCGGTGACGACGGGCGCGGTCGTGGTCGTGGTGCTCGTGGTCACGGCGCTCACCTCCGGTACTCCGCCGTGACGGCCTTCGCCGCGAGGCCCTCGAAGCGCCGGTCGAAGAGCGAGTCGACCTTGAACCCCTTCACGAAGCCGCCGTCGGCCAGCAGGTCCGCGGTCTCCTGCTCCCACTTCACGGCCTCGTCCCAACTGGGTGGGAAGAGCGGCTTGTTGGCGAGTTCGGTGATCGACTCGGCCTGGGCGAGCGTCAGGTTCTGCGTCTTGACGTAGAACTCCTCGTTCCAGTCGTCGGGATGCTCGTACGCCCACACCTGGCCCTTGGCCCAGCGCGGGATGTACGCGGCGACCGCGGCCGCCTTGGCCCTGTCGGCCAGCACGGAGACGGGTGCCCACAGCAGGTTGAGCAGGTCCACGACGTCGGTGGGGATGGTGCGGGCGCCCCTGGCCCCGTACTGCTTGAGGTAGGCCGGTGACTGCTGGTTGGCGAGCGGGGCGATGTCCACCTGGCCCGCCTGGAGCGCGGTGAGGAACTGGTTGCTGGTCAACGGCACCAACTGCACGTCGTCGTACTTCAGCCCGGCCTGCTTGAGGGCCCGCAGCAGCACGACACCCTGGGCCTGGCCCTGTGAGAAGGCCAGCTTCCTGCCCTTGAAGTCCTGGACGGTCCGGATGTCGCTGCCGGGCTTGGTGGCGAAGAGGTAGTTGGGCTTGCGGGTGACGTTGATCGCGACGATCTTCGCGTCGAAGCCCTGGTAGTGCGCCTGGATGGGCGGGATGCCCGCGTTGTTGGCGACGTCAAGGGACGCGGAGCGGAAGGCGTTGATGACGTCGGGACCGGCGCCGATGTTCGCCCAGGAGGAGACCTTGAACGGCAGGTCGGACAGGCCCGCGAGCTTGAGCTGCAGTTGCTGGACGCCCTGGTACGAGGAGATCTTGAGGCTCGTACCCAACGGGACCTTGGCCGCCAGCGGGGCGGACGTCGACCCGCCGGCCCCGGTGGTGGCGGCGCTGCTGCCCGCGCAACCGCTGAGCCCGGCGGTGGCGGCGGCGCCGAGCACGGAGGAGAGGAAGAGCCGCCGGTCGATTCCGGACGCGGACAGAGGTGGCATGGGAGGACTCCCTGAGGTCATGAGGTGGTTCGCGGGGGCCGTGCCGCGGAGGGCAGGAGGGCGCGCGAGGAACCCGGCAGGGCGGAGCCGGTCAAGTGAGAGGTGCGCACGGAGAAGGCACACGCGCGGGGCGTGGCAGGAGATGACAGAGAGGGACGCCGGCGGATCGTCAGTGCGTCAACGCGTCAGCAACAGAGACGGAGCCTGCCCGGCAACGTGCCCAACGGACCCCGGACACCAGGTCCAGGGCCACCGAGCCGCCCGCGACGGCCAGGACCGCATCAGGGACACCGGTGGGGACGACGTCCGACGTCTGTCTCGTCCGGGCGAGCCGGATTCCCTCCGCTCGCCTCAGCGGTGGCGACAGATGGCGGTGCCTTGGCGTCGCAGGTCGACATAGCGACGCGACGCGAAGTTCTCAGCCTGGGCAACCATGGCTTGAAGCGTAGAGGGCGGAGGCGTGTCCGGCCAGGGCTGGATTGTTTCGCCCTCGCGAATTCCTTTTGGCGGGACCTCACAGTCGACCCGCGGTCGGCTCGCGGTCGACCGGGTAGTAAGAGCCACTCCACCTCAGTGACCAGCATCACGCCCGCACGGGTGTACACGGCACCCTTTGTCGGAGGTGCACCAATCCGCGGTTCCCGCCTTTGTCGACCGCTGACGGTGATCGGCCCGAAACCTCTGGGATAGCGTCAGGTGTCCCCGCCACCTTCACCCCTGTCCGGAGCACCCATGGCCACCGCCGTCGCCCCCGCCCACCCGCGCCAGGTCCTCGCCGACCTCCTCCCCGCCTCCCGCGTCAGGGACGTCGCACTCGTGGCGGGCGGCGCCGCGCTCGTAGGCCTCGCCGCCCAGCTCGCGGTGCCCGTACCGGGATCCCCGGTGCCGGTGACCGGCCAGACCTTCGCCGCCCTGCTCGTCGGCACCGCGCTCGGCGCCGGCCGCGGCCTGGCCTCCCTCGCCCTGTACGCACTGCTCGGTCTGGCCGGAATGCCGTGGTTCGCCGAAGGCAGCTCCGGCGTGACCGCGTCCTTCGGCTACATCCTCGGCATGCTGCTCGCCGCGACCGTCGTGGGCGCCCTCGCCCGCCGCGGCGCCGACCGCTCGGTCGTGCGCATGGCGGGCGCGATGCTGCTGGGCGAGGCGATCATCTACGCGATCGGCGTCCCGTACCTGGCCTTCGCCGCCGACCTGACGGCGGCCCAGGCCGTCGCGGCGGGCCTCACCCCGTTCCTCGTCGGCGACGCGCTGAAGGCCGCCCTGGCGATGGGCGTCCTCCCCGCCGCCTGGAAGTTCGTCAAGCGCGAGAGCTGACAGCCGCGCCACAGTTCCCGCGGAAGAGGTTCGCCGGGTCGTACACCGACTTCAGTCCGGCGAGCCTCTTGTGCGTCCGCGGGTCCTGGCCGCCCTCCGTCGTACGGCCGCCCGCGCCGCGCCGCGTCGCGCCTCCATGGCACCGCCTCCACGACGACACCGCCTCCACGACACCGCCTCCACGACAACGCCCCCACGGTGAGGCCGTGGAGGCGTCGTAGGGACGACGGGCGCGCACGCGGATCGTGTACGCGCACGGGCTGCGGTGGGAGCCGTTACGACTCGCTCCGCCCGGGCCGCCGCTGCGTCCACCACATGCCCACCGCACCCGCGGAGATGAGCGCTGCGCCGACCGCACCGAGCGGCAGGACCCGGTCGGCCGGACCGGTCTTGGGCAGTTCCTTGTCCTCGCCCTTGCCGCCGGCGTTGTCCTTGGCCTTGTCGTCGGCCTTGTCACCGCCCGGCGTGACCGGGCTGTTGTCGGTGCCGAGCAGGAGAGGTGTCGCCGGGGCGTTCGGCGAGGGGTTGTTCGCGCCGAACGGGACCGGGCCCTGCTGCCAGAACGTCTTCTTGCCGTCCGCGTCCTGGACGGGCAGGCAGATCTTGCCCTCCTTCTTCAGATCGAACGTCGCGTCCACGGCGTACGACTTCGACTTGCCGGCGGCCAGATTGTCGATGGCACAGGCGAAGCCGCTGTTCGATCCCTCGGGGAGGTCCTTCTCGGGGATTTCCGAACACCCCTTGACGCCCTTGACCGAGAGGCCGTCAAAACCGACCACGAGCAGCCGGATTTTGCCGCTTTCCTTCGTTCCCCCGTTCTTCACGGTGGCCGTAATCGCTGTTTCCTTCGAACTGTTGTCGACGTTGATCTTCTCGGGCAGCAGCGTCGTCAACTTGACACCCGCCGGTGCCTCGTCAACGGCCTTTCCCCCCTTGCCGCTCATCGGCCCCTGGTCCTCCGCCCCTGCGGAGTAGGAAAGGATCATCACCGCCGAGAAAGATGCGGTGAGCAGCGATCCTGTGGCGATCTTCATGCGACGAGAACTCATGTTCGTCCCCCTTGTATCCCCCGGGCTGCGCCTGAATTCGCAGCACTTGAAGAGGTACCACAAGATTTCTCCGCACTATGCTGGTGCGGCACAAAGTTGTGACCGTTCTGCTTCTATGCGGTTCTTCTGTGGCGGGTGTTGAAGGGGGGACATGGGGGTGCCGGAAATAACGAGGGGTGGTATTCCGGGATTGCTGGTGACGGGGCGATACCGGCTGGCCGAGAGCATTGGTCAGGGAGGAATGGGGCGAGTGTGGCGTGCCGTCGACGAAGTGCTCGACCGGCAGGTCGCCGTCAAGGAAATGCGCATCGACGGCATGGACCAGGAGGACGCCAGGACCCGCCGCGAACGGACCCTGCGCGAGGCCCGGGCCACCGCCCGCATAGACCATCCCAACGTGGTGCGCGTGTACGACGTGGTGGACGAGGGCGAGCGCCTGTGGATCGTGATGGAGCTGGTCGACGGCCGTTCCCTCGAACGGGTTGTCGCGGAGGACGGCCCGTTGACCGCGCGCGACACGGCCCGGATCGGTCTGGAACTGGTGGCGGCGCTCGGGCAGGTGCACGCGGGCGGCGTCCTGCACCGGGACATCAAGCCGGGCAACGTACTCGTCGAGCGGCGCGCCGGCCGGGTCGTGCTCACCGACTTCGGCATCGCCGCCATCCAGAACACCGAGGCCCTGACGATGGCGGGCATGTTGGTCGGCTCCCCCGACTACATGGCCCCCGAGCGGGTCTCCGGCCGCCCGCAGGGCCCGCCCTCCGACCTCTGGTCCCTGGGCGCCACCCTCTGCGCGGCACTGGGCGGCCGCTCCCCCTTCTCCCGTGCGACGACCTTCGCGACCCTGCACGCCGTGCTGTACGAGGAGCCCGAGATCCCGGCGGCGGGGGAGTTGCGGGACCTCCTCACGACCCTGCTTCAGAAGGACCCGGCGGGACGGCCCGGACTGGAGGAACTGGCCGAGGCCCTCGGCCCGGTGGCGGACGGCAGCACGGGGACGGCGGCACCGGCTGTTCCCAGGGAGGAGACCACCGCACCGGCACCGGCACCGGCACCGGCACGGACGGCGACGGTGACGGCGACGGAGGTGCCGGTTCCCGACGACCCGGGCTCCGGCGTGCCAGACACCGGCACGGGACCGGGCGCCGGACGGCCCGAGCCAGGAGCAGAACCGGATTCGCGGGCAGCGTCGGAGCCGGAGTCCGAGGCTCCCGTCCCCCTACGGGTCGAGCACCCGACGACCCCGTTCCGGCGCCTCCCCGTCCTGGAGCCGCCTCTCGTCACCCCGCCGACGCACGAGGGCGCCCACGGCTCGGCGGAACCGGTGGAGGACGCCGTACCGCTCCGGGCGACTCCGGCAACTCCCGAGGCGTCCGCGGGCCCTGGCGGCACCGATCCCACTGGTCCCACCGGTCACGCGGGGTTCACCCACCCCGACGTCGAGAACGCCTCCTCCGAAGCGCCACCCGAGGGCACCCCCGAAATCCCCTCGGAGGGCGCGGCGCCCGGCCACGTCTTCCACGCGTCCGGGATCCGTTCAAAACGGCCGGAACCACCGGAGCCGACGGGGTCGAAGGGACCGACGGGATCACAGGGGCAGGCGGAAGCGGAACCACCGAAGTCGCCGGACCCGAAGCCACCGGACCCGCAGGCCGAGAGGTCGCCGGACCCGCAGGCCGAAGTGAACTCCGCGCTTCCCACCAGGCCCCGGGTCGCTGTCCCCATGCCGCCGGGCGAACTGCCGGGCCCCGCCGCGCCGTCCGGATCGCGGGGCACGGGGAACGGCACCCGAGCCCGCAATGCCCTCGTGGCCGCCGTGGGAGTGCTCGTCGCCGGAGTCGTCGCCGCCGTGGTCCTGCCGGGACTCGGCGGATCGCCCGACGACAAGGACAGGGCTGCCCCGTCCTCCTCCGCCGCCCCCTCCCCGTCTTCGTCCTCTTCCTCCTCCGACGAGGGCGGCCCGGCCGGCCCGGACCCCACCGTCGCGGGCACCGCACGCCCGGCGGGCTCCCGTACGGAGGCCGGTATGTACGCCTGGGTTCCGCCCGAGGGATGGGAACGGGTGGTGCAGAGCGGTGCCGAGGTCCACTACACGTCACCGGACCGGATGCAGGAGATCCTGGCTAACGCGGCCCCGGCACGCGGCAATCTGATGGACCAGTGGGAGAAGACGGAGAAGACCACCAGCAAGGGCCTGGACTACCAGCGGATCCGTCTGGAGGAGACCACGTTCCGCGGGGCGCCCGCGGTCGTCTGGGAGTACACGGTCACGGCGAAGGGACTGCCCTGGCACGCCCGTCTGCTCGGATTCGACACCGGCGGCAAGTCCTACGAGATCACCACCTGGTACCGCCCGGACATCGAGGACAGGGCGCTCCCCGTCTACGAGAAGGTCAAGGACGGCTTCACGCCCATGTGACCGCCCCCGGGACGGCCGCGCTCGGACGACCGTACCCAGGTGACCGCACACGACGACGCCTCCGCGGAAAGGCCCGCGAAGGCGTCGTACGAAACGGTGTTCAGGCGGTGGAAGAGCCGGGCGAGGAAGCAGCCGGGCCGGAGCCGCCGGAGTGGTCAGGGCCGTCAGAGCTTGGCGTCCGGTGCTTCCCGCTGCTCGGGGAGTTCGGCCTTGCCGCGGCGCACCTTCTCCAGCACCAGCGCGATGCCCACCACCACGGCCGCCACGAGGAGCGACAGCAGGACCGTCTTGCGGCCGTCGTGCTCGGTGTCGGTGAGCATGTAGCCCAGTACGAAGACGATCAG
This sequence comes from Streptomyces aurantiacus, assembly GCF_027107535.1. Taxonomy (NCBI): domain Bacteria; kingdom Bacillati; phylum Actinomycetota; class Actinomycetes; order Kitasatosporales; family Streptomycetaceae; genus Streptomyces; species Streptomyces sp. Qhu-G9. The sequence continues at coordinate 1,376,103 of NZ_CP114283.1, forward strand.
CGCGATCGTCGCGTACGTCAGGTACGGGTACAGCCACATCCGCACGACCAGCTTCTCCGGCGTCTCGCGCTCGATGATCTTCCGCATCCGCAGCTGCGAGAGACAGATGACGAGCCAGACGAACAGGGCGACCGCACCGGAGGAGTTGACCAGGAAGAGGAAGACCGAGTCGGGGAACTCGTAGTTGAAGAACACGGCGACGAAGCCGAAGGCGACCGACGCGAGGATCGCGGTCCTCGGGACGCCACGGCCGGTGGTGCGGGCGAAGGCCTTCGGCGCGTCACCGCGCTGTCCGAGCGAGAACGCCATGCGGGAGGCCGTGTAGAGCCCCGAGTTGAGGCAGGACAGGACGGACGTCAGCACGATGAACTTCATGATCTCGCCGGCGTTCGGGATACCGAGCGAGTTCAGGGCGGCGACGTACGAGCCGTCCTTCTGGATGGCCTCGGAGTCCCAGGGCAGCAGTGTGACGACGACGAAGATCGAGCCGAGGTAGAAGACTCCGATCCGCCAGATGATGCTGTTGGTGGACTTGGTGACCGCGCGCTGGGGGTTCTCCGACTCTCCCGCCGCGAGGGTGGCGATCTCGCTGCCCATGAAGGAGAAGACGACGAGCAGGATGCCGGTGAGGATCGCACCGGGGCCGTTCGGCAGGAAGCCGCCGTGGTCCGTGAGGTTGCCGAGCCCGGCGCTGTCGCTGTCCACACCCGGCAGTACACCGAAGACCGCGAGCCCGCCGATCACGATGAACGCGCCGATCGCGACGACCTTGATCCCGGCGAACCAGAACTCGAACTCGCCGTACGAGCCGACGGAGACCAGGTTCGTCGCGGTCAGCACGATCATGACGATGAGCGCCCAGCCCCACTGCGGCACGGCGGGGATCCAGCTCTCCAGGATGACCGCGCCCGCGGTCGCCTCGATGGCGAGGACGACGACCCAGAAGAACCAGTACAGCCAGCCGATCGAGAAGCCCGCCCAGCGGCCGAGCGCGCGGTCGGCGTGCGCGGAGAACGAACCCGAGGTCGGATTGGCGGCGGACATCTCGCCGAGCATCCGCATCACGAGGACGACCATCGTTCCGACGAGGGCGTACGACAGGAGGATGCCGGGACCCGCGGTGGCGATGCCTGAGCTGGAGCCGACGAACAGGCCGGCGCCGATGACGCCGCCGATGGCGATCATCGACAGGTGACGGTTCTTGAGCCCGGCCTGCAGACCGGCGTCGGGTCCTCCGGGTTCGGGTCCTTCGGGGCCGTTTCCGGCCTTCGTCAGGGTCGGCTGCGAGGTCATGGACGGTGTTCCTTTGCGCCGGGGACTGTGGGGGAGGGGACTGCGTGGGGGCTGTGGATCACCGCGGTCCTCGGGGGTTCACCACGGGACATCCGTACGAGCGGCGTACGGGTGGTGCACACGAGGCCCACGAGCCGGTCCAGTGAATCCCAGGTGAATGGATTCTTGAACCTTTGAATCCGGATCGTTACTTGAGGTTTTCATGAGGTTCTGCAGTGTTGCTCACACTTTTCCGGCAGTCGCCTCGGCGCGTTTCCTGCGCCTGCCCCGGCGGGGCCGATCCGAAACAGCCGTGTCACACTCGGACCATGCGCGTGTACCTCGGCTCCGACCATGCCGGTTTCGAACTCAAGAACCACCTCGTCGAGTGGCTCAAGTCCGCCGGGCACGAGCCCGTCGACTGCGGGCCCCTCATCTACGACGCCCAGGACGACTACCCGCCCTTCTGCCTGCGTGCCGCGGAGCGGACGGCGGCCGACCCCGGGACCCTGGGCATCGTGATCGGCGGGTCCGGGAACGGCGAGCAGATCGCCGCGAACAAGGTCGCGGGGGTGCGGGCCGCTCTCGCGTGGAGCGAGGAGACCGCCGGGCTCGGGCGAACGCACAACGACGCCAACGTCGTCGCCGTCGGTGCGCGGATGCACTCCGAGGAAGAGGCGACGAAGTTCGTCGAGATCTTCCTCGGCACGCCGTTCTCCGGTGACGAGCGCCACATCCGCCGGATCGACATGCTGTCGGCGTACGAGACGACGGGCGAACTGCCGGCCATCCCGGCGCACCACCCGCAGGGCTAGGGACCTCCTTCGCCCCCGCCGTCCCCACCCTTCCCTCCCTTTCGGGGTCTGCCCTCGAACCCCTGCTCCTGGAACGCCGGACAGGCTGACTCTCAGCCTGTCCGGCGTTCCAGGACGAGGCCGTTCAGGCCGACAGCGGGGTCCGGGGCGCAGCCCCCAGAAGGGACGGGCCCTCACCGACCGTCCCAGGAGGTCGCCGTGCCCGAGGGGCACACCATCCACCGGCTGGCCGAGGACTACCTCGCCGCCTTCGGCGGGCGCCGGGCGCACGTCACCAGTCCGCAGGGCAAGTTCGCGGACGCCGCGGCCCTTGTGGACGCCACGTCCCTCACGCTGGCGGAAGCCCACGGGAAGCACCTCTTCCTCCGCTTCGAGACGGAGGACTGGATCCACATCCACCTCGGCCTCTTCGGCAAGGTGAACTTCGGCGGCACCCCCGCGCCCCCGCCCACCGACACGGTCCGCCTCAGGCTCCGCAACGACACCGCGTACGTCGATCTCCGCGGGCCCACCACCTGCACCCTGATCACGGACACGGAGAAGCAGGCGATACACGACCGCCTGGGCCCGGACCCCCTGCGCGAGGACGCGGAACCGGGCGACGCGTACGCCCGCGTCGCCCGCAGCCGCACGACGATCGCCGCCCTCCTGATGGACCAGAAGGTCATCGCGGGAGTGGGCAACGTCTACCGCGCGGAGGTCCTCTTCCGCCACGGCATCGACCCCTACAGGCCGGGCAGGGACATCACGCGGACCGAGTGGGACGCGATGTGGACGGACCTGGTGGCGCTCATGCGCCAGGGAGTCCGCAACAACCGCATCGACACGGTCCGTCCGGAGCACGAACCGGACGCGATGGGCCGCCCACCGCGCAAGGACGACCACGGCGGCGAGGTCTACGTGTACCGCAGGGCCCAGCTGCCCTGCCACATCTGTGGCGGCGAGATCCGCACCGCCGGTCTCGCCGCCCGCAACCTCTTCTGGTGCCCCGCCTGCCAGCGGACCTGACACGGCCCGGGCCCGGCACGGGTCAGAAGCCGTGCGGCAGCCAGGGCGCCACGACGGAGGAGAAGCCGAGCGAGGCCTCCGTGAGGGCGCCCTGGCGGAGCTCCCGCACCCGCCCCGCCGCGGCCAGCGAGGCGAGGGACACGCCACCGAGATAGGCCGCCCCCAACTCACGTACGGACAGGCTGAGATCGGCCGCGTCGGCGGTCCGTGCGCAGGACGCGCCCTTCGCGTCGCCCGTGAGCCGCCAACGCCCCTCGTTCCAGGGGCAGAAGGCGTCCTCGACCTCGAACACCACGTCCACGGGAGCCTGGTACGTCCGGGCCTCCAGCGCCGCTCCCACGTCGACGAGCCGCACATGGAGCGAGTCCCGCTGCGCCGTCCCGCACCGCCGGGGGTCGGAGACGAGATGCTGCCAGGCGTCGTCCACGGGCCTGTTGTACGTCTTCACCGTCGACGTCAGGTCGATGTCGAAGAGGTGCCGCCACAGCGCCGCGTACGCCGCCGGGTCGAGCGCCTCCAGGTCACGCAGCTCGACCGTGCCCCTCGGCCCGGCCGCGTCCCAGTCCGGCTTGATGAAGTACCGCACATAGCCGATGACTTCGCCGTCCCGCCGGGCGAGTACGCACTGCAGCGGCGACCCGCCCTTGCGGTCGCTCTCCGGGTCGAGCAGCGGCAGCCGCTCCCAGCCCGGCCGCCGCTCCAGCATCCCGGGCCGGGCCGCCGCCTGCCGCGCGTACACCGCCTCGCACGCGTCGCGTACGGCCGCGTCGTGCGGGTCCGCGCGCCGCAGTCGTACGTCGTCCGTGCCGTCCGGCACCGACAGCCGTACCCGGGACGTGTCGATCTCGGCGCGCAGTTGATGGGTCGCGATGCCGTAGCCGAAGCGGCCGTAGATGACCGGCTCGCTCGCCGTGAGCACGGCGAGCGGCTCGCCCCAGGACCGTACGTCGTCCAGCTGGCGCCGCATCATCGAGGTGAGCACACCGCGCCTGCGGTGCGTCGAGGAGACGCTCACCATCGTGACGCCCGCGGCCTGCACGGAGGCACCGCCCGGGACCGTGACCCGGAAGGTGAACGCGCCGGCCGTGCCCACGCACTCGTCGCCGTCCCAGGCGCCGATGAAACGGTCGTACTCCGTGAGGTCGCTCCACAGCGCCCTCTCCTCGGGGGATTCCGCGACCCCGCCGAACGCGAGCTCCAGCTTCCCGTACCACTCGTCCCAGTCGTCCGGGCGCAGCCCGCGCAAGTCTGTCGTCATGTCCCCATGCCTACCAGGGCAATCCGGGCTGAGCGACTGCATTTCTCCCGGCCGGGCGTTGCCAGGTCCCGATCCGGCCGTACGCTCTGCGAGGGCCGGTGTTCCCTGTGACTTCCGTCCCCGGACGGGGGACAAGTGGGACCTCCCGTGCCAAGCACCTGGTCCGATGGATAGGGTCCCGAACTAATGGCAGCAGGACGAGAGCGGCGCGCGGAAGCCGAGACGTTCACGGCCCGGTTGAAGAAGCAGGTACACCGGGTCCGCACCGGGCTGCGCAGATCCGCCGTCGACTACTTCCGGGGCGACGGTTCCGACTGGGTCGCGCTCGCGGGTCTTCTGCTGACCATTCCCGTGATCGCCTGCATCACACTCATGAACTCCGTCTGGTGCTCGCCGGCGATGCTCGTCCTGCCGATCGTCGCGGGCGGGCTGCTGCTGAGGCCGTCGAGCCTGCTCGGGCTGTACGCCGCGGCCGCCACCGCGTTGATCGTGGAGTCCGTGAAACTCGGCCCCTACACCGAGGGGCCCTCCCGGGTGACGCCGGGCATCGTGCTGGTCGTGGCCGCGTGCGGGTTGTTCGGGCTGCTGATCGCCCAGTTCCGCAGCCGGGTCGGGGTGCCGTGGCGGCGCGGCGGCACGATGCTGTTCGACCTTCGCGAGCGGATCCGGGTGCAGAGCAAGCTGCCGAAGCTCCCCGCGGGATGGCACCGGGAGATGGCGCTGCGGCCGGCCGGGGGACAGTCGTTCTCCGGTGACTTCGTGGTCGCGGCCCGTACGAACGGCGGGCGCACCCTGGAAGCGGTCCTGACGGACGTCTCCGGCAAGGGGATGGACGCGGGATCGCGCGCGCTGCTTCTGTCCGGCGCGTTCGGCGGGCTGCTGGGTTCCCTGCCGCCGCACGCCTTCCTGCCCGCGGCCAACGGCTACCTGCTGCGGCAGGACTGGGACGAGGGGTTCGCCACGTCGATCCATCTCGTGCTGGACCTGGACTCGGGGGACTACGAACTCTTCAACGCGGGACACCCGCCGGGGCTTCAGCTCAGCGCGGGAAACGGGCGCTGGGAGGAGAAGGCCGCGGAGGGGCCCCTCCTGGGCGTGTACGACGGGGCGCAGTTCGACCCGGTGAAGGGTTCGCTGCGTCCCGGGGACGTCCTGATGCTCTTCACGGACGGGCTGGTGGAGACGTCCGACCGGGACATCGTCGAGGGCATCGACAAGCTGACCGGGGAGGCCGACCGGTATGTGGCCGGCGGGTTCCACGGCGCCGCCTGGCACCTGATCGAGGCGGTCGCCAAGGACGTGAACGACGACCGGGCCCTCCTGCTGATCTGCCGCGAGGGCGCGGCGACGGGGCCCGCCACCCTCTGACCGTCACCTTCGAACACCGGAGGGCCGGCACGGGCCCCTCCGGCGTTCGAAGGCGAGGCGTTGTGCGGCCGAAAGGGCGCCCAGATCCAGGGAACGGACGGAACGGGCAGGGGCCGTGCGCGGGTGGAAACCCCGTCAGCCGACCTGCGCCGTCTCCCGTACCTCGGTCTCCGAACGGTCCTTCCCGCCGGGCAGCACCCTGGCCAGCCACTCCGACCGTCCCGCGGCCAGCGGACCGAGAACGGCCAGCACCAGCACGTACCCCGCGATGAAGGGCGACAGCCGGGGGTCGAGCCCCGCCGCCGCGGCCATCGTGGCGAGGATGAGAGCGAACTCCCCGCGGGCGAGCAGTGTGGTCGAGATGTTGGCGGCCGGGCCGGGCCCGAAGCCGTAGATGCGGGCCGCGCCCAGTCCCGCCAGCACGTTCATGACCAGCGTCAGCGCCACCGCCGCAAGGACCGGCCACAGGACCGTCGGAAGGTCACCCGGGTCGATGGAGAGTCCGAAGGCGAAGAAGAACATCGCGCCGAAGGCGTCCCGCAGAGGGTGCACCAGCTTGCGTATGCGCTCGCCGGAGGTCGTGCTGCCGAGCATCAGGCCGACCATGAACGCCCCGATGGCGTCCGCCACTCCGAACCACTCCGAGACCCCCGCCATGAACACGGCCGCACCGAGGAAGGAGATGACCAGCAGCTCGTCGTCCTTGGTGGCGAACAGGCGTCCCACGATCCGCGTACCGAAGCGGGCGGCGAGCGCCAGCAGCAGGAGGAAGGCGAAGGCCTTGCCGCCGTCCAGGACCGCCGCGCCCAGGGAGTCGGCGCCGGACAGGATCGGCTGGAGGGCCGCCAGGTAGAGGGCGAGGAAGATGTCCTCGACCACGATGATGCCGAGGATCGGCTTCGTCTCGGGATTGCCCAGCCGTCCCGTGTCCACCAGCACCTTCGTGACGATCGCCGACGAGGAGATGCCGAGCACCCCGGCGAGCACCAGCGCCTCGGACGTGCCCCAGCCGAGGGCGAATCCGAAGCCCAGGCCCGCGCCGACGTTCAGCGCGAGGTAGGTCCCCCCGGAGAGTGCCATCCGGCGCCCGCCCGCCTTGAGGTCGTCCAGGTGGAATTCGAGGCCGAGGTAGAAGAGCAGCAGCACCAGGCCCAGCGCGGAGAGCATCTCCATGTCGTGCGGGTTCGAGACGAGCACGATGCCGGGCGTGTGCGGACCGAGCAGGATCCCGGCCAGGATGAAGAGGGGAATGGTGGGGAGCCCGATACGGGCGCCCGCGCGGGCGAGAACGGCGGCGGCCAGAAAGGCGCCGCCCATGGCGATCAGAAGCTCTGCGTGTCCGATGGGCCCGTTCCTCCTTGGTCGAGTTGGTCAAGAGAGTGTCAAGAAAGCGTCAGTAGTTAGTTTACCAAAGGACTTGTGGGGGCGGTCCGGGTGGGGTTTCCCCCACCCGGACCCGGAGGTCGTCCTCATGGCCGTGGCCGGCCCCCGCTCCGTAGCGTCGAGGCATCGGCAGCGAGTCGCCGCGAAGAGCGGCACGACGGATGACGGAAGGGCGGGACCCGGCCATGGGGCTGCGCAGGAAGCGGTACGAGGACGGGGACGCCGTGCACGACACGACCGGTCCGGCGGGCGACTGGGCCGTCGAACTGCGGGGCGTGCGGCGCCAGTACGGGCGCGGCGGCTCGGCGGTGCACGCCCTGCGCGGGATCGACCTCGCCCTCCCGCGCGGCAGCTTCACCGCCGTCATGGGCCCCTCCGGCTCGGGCAAGTCCACGTTCCTGCAGTGCGCGGCCGGCCTGGACCGGCCGAACGGAGGGACCGTCAGGCTCGGCGGGACCGAGATCACGGGCATGAGCGAGAACAAGCTGACGGCACTGCGGCGTACCCGCCTCGGATTCGTCTTCCAGGCGTTCAACCTGCTGCCGTCCCTGACCGTCGAGCAGAACGTCGTACTGCCGATGCGCCTCGCGGGCCACCGGCCTGACCGGCGACGGGCGGCCGACGTCCTGCGCCAGGTCGGCCTCGACGGGCTGGGACGGCGACGCCCCGGCCAGCTCTCCGGCGGACAGCAGCAGCGCGTCGCCATCGCCCGCGCCCTCGTCACCCGGCCCGACGTCGTCTTCGCGGACGAGCCCACCGGAGCGCTCGACACGACCACCGCGGCCGAGGTCCTGGGACTGCTGCGGCGGGCCGTGGACGGGCTGGGCGCCACCGTCGTCATGGTCACCCACGACCCGGCGGCCGCCGCCTGGGCCGACCGCGTGCTCTTCCTCGCCGACGGCTCGATCACCGACCACCTCGAAGGTGCCCCGGCCGAGCGGATCGCCGCCCGCATGACCGCCCTGACGGCACCCTCCTTCTCGGGAGCGGCGGCCTGATGCTCGCGCCCAACGGGCTTGCCCGTGCCGCCGTCCGCTTCAAGCCCGCCGCCTTCGTCGGCACCTTCATCGCGCTCGCCATGGCCGCCCTGATCGTCTCGGCCTGCGGCATCCTCCTGGAGACCGGCCTGCGCGCCTCCGTACCTCCCGTCCGCTACGCCGGCGCCCCCGTGGTCGCCGCCGCGGACCAGCGCGCCCACCTCGTCACCGGCCACGGCGAGGACCGCGAGGACGACCCCGTGCCCGTCCCGGACCGGGCCCGGCTGGACGACTCGCTGCTGGCGAAGGCCGCTTCGGTGCCCGGCGCGCGGACAGCGGTGCCGGACGTGACCTTCCCTCTCCGGACGCGGGCGGGCGACACGGTCACCGCCCACGGCTGGGGCTCCACCGCCTTCACGGGCGAGCGGCTGACGGCCGGACAGGCTCCCCGCGAAGGCGAGGTCGTCCTCACGAAGGGCACGGTCGGCGACCGCGTCACCCTGACGACCGCCGACGGCCCCCGCTCCTTCCGCGTCTCCGGCCTCACCGGCGCGGGGCGGCCCACCGCCTGGTTCGCCGACACCGAAGCCGTACGCATCTCCGGGCACCCCGGCCGCATCGACGCCATCGCCGTCCTCCCGAAGGACAAAACCTCCACCGCGACCCTCAAGTCCCAGGTGGCGCGCGCCCTCGGAAACCGCGCCGAGGTGCACACCGGTGACGACCGCGGGGCCGTGGAGGACTCCTCCCTCGCCGAGGCCAAGGAGATGCTCATCGCGCTCGGGGCCTCCTTCGGCGGCGTCGCCGCGACGGTCGCCGTCTTCACCGCCATGGGCACCGTCGCCCTGTCGGTGGCCCAGCGCGCCCGCGAGTTCGCCCTGCTGCGCGCCATCGGTACGACCCCGCGCCAGGTCCGCCGCTCCGTCGCCACCGAGGCCCTGCTCGTCGCGCCCCTCGCGGGCCTGGCCGGCTGCCTGCCCGGAATCGCGCTGGCCCACTGGTGGTTCGGACAGCTCAGGGACAAGGGAGCGATCCCGGAGGCCGTCGGCCTGTCCGTGTCGTACATCCCGCTGCTCGCGGCCGTCGGTGCGGTGCTGCTGGCGGCGCTGGTCGCGGGATACGCGGCCGCCCGCCGCCCGGCCCGGACCAAGCCGGGGCAGGCGCTCGTCGAAGCGTCCGTGGAGCGGTTGCGGCCGGGCTGGATCCGTACCCCGCTGGGCATCGCGGCGGCCGTCGGGGGCACCGTCTGCGCGGGGCTGTCCGCCTCGCTGACCGGCGAGGACGCGGCCAACGCGGCACTGGGCATCGTCATGCTGTTCATGCTGGCCGTGGCGCTGCTGGGGCCGCTCGTCGCACGCGCCTGCGCCGCCCTGTTCGGGCTCCCGCTGCGCGGGGCGGGTGCCTCCGCCTCGCTCGCCGCCGCCAACTCCCGTACGAACGCCCGCCGGATGGCCTCCGCGATCACCCCGATCGTCCTCGCGATGGCCTTCTCGTCCGTTCTCGTCTTCATGCACAGCAGCGAGGAGCGGGCCGTCCAGGAGCAGCAGCGGGACGGCATCGTCGCCGACCACATCGTGACGTCCGACGCCGGTCTCGCCCCGGACGCCGTGCGCGAGGCCGCGCGCACCCCCGAAGTCACCGCGGCCGTGGGCCTGTTGAGGACCGAGGTCCTCTTCCGGGGGAACGGCATGCTGGACTCGGCCTCCACGCAGGGCGTCACGGGTTCGCCCCGCGACCTGGCCCGCGTGCAGGACCTCGATGTCGAGAAGGGCACCTTGTCCCTGAAGCGGAGCGAGGTCGCGCTCGACGCCTCACTGGCCCGGAGCGCCGACGTCGGCGTGGGCGACCGCGTCGAACTGCGCCTGCCCGACGGCACGAAGACGTCGCCGCGCGTGGTGGCCACGTACGGGCGTGGCCTGGGGCTGGCACAGGTCACCATGGGCCGGGCGGACCTGGCGGCCCATGTCACCTCCGCCTTCACCACCGAGGTCTGGACGAAGGGCGGCAGCGCCGCGGGCCTGGCCAAGGTGGGCACGGTTCTGGACCGCGGCGACTACACCGCCGCCCGGTCGCTCGACCTCGAACTGAACGAGTGGGCCAACACCGTCATGGCGGCCGTACTCGGCGGTTTCGCGGCCGTCGCCGCCGCCAACACCCTGGTGATGACGGTGCTCGACCGCCGCCGGGAGCTGGGCACACTGCGGCTCATCGGGTCCACCCGCCGCCAGGTGATGAGCATGATCCGCTGGGAGGCCCTGCTCGTCACACTGGCCGGTATCGCCCTCGGCACGGCCATCGCGCTCGCCACACTCGTCCCGATGATGAAGGGCCTGACCGGCCAGGCACCGTACATACCCCCGCTGGTGTACGGGTCGTTCGCGGCGGCAGTCCTCGTTCTCGGGCTGACGGCGGCGACCGTACCGGCGAGGGCGGCGATACGGGGCACACTCGACGCATGACCGACAACGAGCGCCGAACGCCCGAGACCGCCGCGCTGACCCTCACGGAGGTCGAGGCCCTGGCCCGCAACGCGCACGCCGCCCAGAGGGACAAGGCGGGCCGCCCGTACGCCGAGCATCTGCGGGCCGTGGCCGACGGGGTGCGGGCCCGCGGCGGCGACGAGGAGCAGATCGCCGCCGCCTGGCTGCACGACTCGGTCGAGGACGAGGCGCTCTCCGAGGACTGGCTGCGCGGTGCGGCGCTGTCCGCGCGGACGAAGGACATCGTGCTGGCCGTCACCAAGAGGGCGGGTGAAGCCCAGGAGACCTACGCCGCGCGTGTCCTGGCCACCGAGGGCGCGCTGCTGGTCAAGGAGTCCGACCTCGCCCACAACGCCGACCCGGCGCGGCTGGCGGCCCTGGACGAAGCGACGAGGGCCCGCCTGACCCAGAAGTACGCGACGATGCGCGAACTCCTGGGCCTGCCCCGGCCCTGAGCGCCCCACGAGGGGCGGGCACGGGAGCCACGCGATCAGCCCGGCCCGCCACCGGGAACCCACCCGCGGGCTCCCGGTGGCGGGCCGGACCGTCAGGACTTGGCCCGCTCGCGGGCGAGCTCGGTGGCGTCCCGTTTGAACGCCCACTCCATCCTCGGCTCCATCGCGAAGCGGAACATGCGCTGCACCGGCGGGGTGCACAGGGCGGTGATGACCGCCGCGGCGAACACGGAGACGAAGATCTCGCCGAGCGGCTGGTTCAGCCAGGCGTAGTGGTCGTACCAGCCCCAGAAACGGGAACCCTTCGCGAGGAAGCCGTGCAGCAGGTAGCCGTACAGCGTGCCCGCGCCGAGCACGGTGAACCACATCTTGCAGCGCGGCACCCAGGCGAAGAAGCACGAGGTGAGCACCATCGAGCAGCCGAACATCGCGAGCGTCATCACGACACCGGCCCACCACGGCGCACCCAGTTCCTGGGCACTGTCACGGTGGTAGAACCACGCCGAGTTCATGCGCGGCCCGGCCCAGTACGCGAAGGCCAGCGTGACCGCGAGCACCGGCAGCGACAGGATCCGCACCTCGCGGCGCCGCATGAGCTGGAAGTGCTCGGGCTTCATGCACAGGCCCACCACGAAGAACGGCAGGAACTGCAGAACGCGCTGGAGGTCCAGGTCGTCGCCGATGTCGGGGGAGACGGAGGCGAGGACGGCGATGGCGAGCGCGAGCGGCACGGGCCAGCGCACGACCTTCCACAGCGGGACGGTCATCCGCCACACGAACAGCGCGACCAGGAACCAGGTGAGGTACCAGGGGTCCAGCAGGCTGATCGGGTGGCTGGGGTCGTCGTCTGCCCACTTCTTGAAGAGGGAGTACGCCACCTCGAAGAGTACGTACGGCACCGCGATGCCCGTCACCAGCCGCCGCAGCCGGTCGGGACGCATGTCGAAACTGCGGGAGAAGTAGCCGGAGATGAGGATGAAGGCCGGCATGTGGAAGGTGTAGACGACCATGTAGAGCGCCTCGGCGGCGCGGCTGTGGTCGGTCAGCGGTTCCCAGGCGTGGCCCATGGCGACGAACACGATCGCCAGGTACTTGGCGTTGTCGAAGAACGCGTCGCGCTGCTTGACGGGCTTGGCGTCCGGCCCTGCGGTGGCGGTACCCGCCTGCTTGTGCGGAGCAGTGGATGGTCGCGGGCTCGGTACTCCCGGCGCCGACGACTGGGTCGGCGGGAGCGGAGCCCTTTGATGGCCGTGCGGACGGAGCGAGTTCGTCACAGACCCTCCCACCAGGAGCTGGGGGAGACGATCCGCGACCTCGCTGCACATGCGGGGGACGAGGCAGCGTAGGACATCTGAGGCACCCTAGCGTTGTCTGTGGGATTCCGTAAAACCCCTGAGGTGAATCCTGCTTATCTTCCGCGCATACCCAGGATTTGGCGAAGTTGACATGGCAACAACTATGTCGATCGCCACACTCTGTGCGGGGGTTACGTCCGGATTCGTCATGACTAAACGTTGCATAACACCCGCGGGCGACTCTGGTGAAATGTCCGGGTGAGTCGGCTTTAGTGGCCTGTTAGTGACCCGTCCTCAGGCTCGCCGGTGTGCCTGTGCCAACAATTCGAATTACCTGCGAACAGGTTGTGTGGACGGTTGGGTGGACATGGAAACGATCACTCTTAATTTCTCATGAGAGGGTCCACTCGAATTGCCGTGCGAGACCCGGTCGTTCGGGTCGGCGGCCGATGGATGCCTCACCCGCCGCATACGGGGGGCCTGTTGGTGGCACGATGGTTCTGGCGGGGGTGTGCGGGGTTGCGCCTCCGGGCCGGGAGAGCGGACCGACCGTAGGGTGTGATCAGTTGTGGCCATTTCGCTGTCAGTGGTGCTTCTGTTGGGAATCGTCCTGGTGGTGTTGATACGAGGCGGGTCGATCAAGGGAGGGCCGGCGGTGGTCGCCGTGCTCTTCGGCTTCTTCCTCGCCTCCACGGGTATGGCGGACGACATCCAACGGTTCCTGAACTCGGTAGCGGAGACCATCAACTCGATTCAGTTCTGAGCGGGTTCGCGGGTCCGGTGACCGCAGGAGCGGAGCGCGCGGCAGTGGACGGGATGACCGAACCGCCCGGTCCGGCCGCCCGACGGCCGGTTCGTGCACGACGGCCGCCCGCGCCCGGTTCCGGCACGCACCGCCGCAAGCCCGGCGAAGGCGCGGTGCGCCGGCCCTCGTGCCCACGCTCGAACAGGCTGCGGTCGCCGAAACGGGTACCCCTCGGCCGACGGGACAATCCGAACGCGACGGCGAACCCGGGCGATTGCCCTCCGGCACCCGGGCCCGGCCCGGAGCGCCACCCGAGTCGACCCCCGTCCTCGACCCCGACCCCTCCCCGTGCCCGGCGCCGAACGCCCTTCCCCCGCGCGCCCCTTACGCACCCCTCGTAAGCCGGAACACCCGTACACGCCGTGAGGAATCCGCCTGGCCCCTCCGGTGGATGCGGGCCCCCGCGACCGGCGTACGCCCTCTCCCCGAAGGAGCCCGCCGACGTGAACGCGAAGCCCGCCTGGCAACTGCGCGAGAGCTGGGAGAGCCCGATCGGGACACTCCGGTGGGACCGCCTCGGACCGGAGGAGGGCCCGCCGGTGGTGCTGCTGCACGGCACCCCGTTCTCGTCCTACGTGTGGCACGAGATCGCCCCGGCGCTGGCCGCGGAGGGGCACCGGGTCCACGTCTGGGACATGCCCGGCTACGGCCGCTCCGGGAAGATCGAGGGTCAGGACGTCTCGCTGAAGGCGCAGGGGGAGGTGTTCGCCGAGCTCCTCGGTGTGTGGGGACTGTCGCGTCCCTCGGTGATCGCACACGACTTCGGCGGCTGCGTCTCGCTGCGCGCGCATCTGCTCCACAAGGCCGGGTACCGGCGCCTCGCCCTGGTCGACCCGGTCGCTCTGGCGCCCTGGGGCTCGCCGTTCTTCCGGCTGGTCGCCGAGCACGCCGACGTCTTCGAGCGGCTGCCGGCCCCGCTGCACGAGGCGCTGGTCCGTGAGTACGTGAGCTCCGCGAGCCATCGCGGACTGCGGTCCGACGTCCTGGCCGGGCTGGTCGAGCCCTGGACGGGCGAGGGTGGACAGGCGGCGTTCTACCGTCAGATCTCCCAGGCCGACCAGCGCCACACCGACGAGATCCAGGCCCTGTACCCCACGATGGACCTGCCCGTCACCGTCTGCTGGGGCGCGGAGGACACCTGGATCCCGCCCGCCAAGGGCGAGGAGCTGGCCTCCCTGATCCCCGGCGCCCGCCTGCGCACGATCCCGGACGCCGGCCACCTCGTCCCCCTGGACGCCCCGGCCCGGCTCCTCGCCGCCCTGCTGACGTTCCTGAGCGACTGAACCCGTCCGACGCCGGCCCGGGGCCCGAGGGCGCGCGGACGAAACGGCGACCCGGTCGAAGGCCCCGGGAAACAACGAGGGCCAGGCAGAGAAACCAACCTCTGACCTGGCCCTACGTCATATGGAGCGGGCGACGGGAATCGAACCCGCGTAGCTAGTTTGGAAGATCGCGTAACCGGACCTGCGTTGAGCTGGCGAGACGCTGAGCTTGAGGTTCTCGGGCCACTCGCCGTGGATCCCCGTTGTTCCCCGCTGGCCGCTGCTCGATCGGGCACGTAGGGGGCACGTGTGCCCTTCTGCCGGACTCTCGGCCGCAAGATGCCGTGGCCCGTGCATGGGACCCTACTGCGCGCTCTAGCGGGCTGTGAGCGGTTCGTACTGCCCCGTAGTCTCGTTCCGTCCATACGGCAACGACGGGGGGCGTTCGCAAGATGGCGAAGCCGGTACGTGCAGCACTGGGTGAGATATGGATCACTTGCCAGATCTGCAAGGGGGACTTATTCCGGGAGCGGGGTGTCCTGCTCAACAGCACCGGCATGGAGTTTTTGAAGTTGGCTTGGGCCGACGAGAACGCAACCGGCCTGATCTGCTGGCGATGCGGGTACGTCCACCTCTTCGTCAACAAGGACATCAAGCTCTACCGAGCGGATAAGTGACGGTTTCTCTTTGGCTCGCTTCGTCCAACCTGTACCCACACCTCCGCCCACCACCTACCTCAGCTTCCATCCCGTCCGCCGTCGACCCACACACCGTGGAGCGGGCGTGGTTCATGGCGTCCAGGTGGAGCGCGCCACTGTACGAACGACCTGGACGCCATGGGCCACGTCTGCTCGGCTCTGCCTGGGTCGGCGGTGGACGGGATGGAAGCTCCCCGCGCACGCCACCAATCGGCCGGCACTCGCGAACGGCGCCCCGTCCATCCCGGAGTCGGAGCGCCCCCGCCGGAGGCACGTCCTTGACCGCGGCCTCGTTCGTACGGTGATCGCCACCTATGAGCCCGGCCTATTTACTCGTGGGCGCGCGTCGGCGTAGCGCCCGCAGCGCGGGCCGAAGGCATGAGCGCGGAGGGCGGCGGAGCCGGGAGCGCGCCCGGCGGAGCGGAGCGCAGCCGGGACTTGATGAGGTAGAGAAACCTGTAACAGGTCAGCTCACGCCACAGCGGTCGGCAAGATCCCGAAGCGTCTCGGGTACGCGGCGGCCCGAGAGTTGGATCAAGTCGCGGATGACTTCACGCGCTGAGTGGTGATCACGAATCTGTTCCGGTGCGAGGGTCTCGGCTTCCAGGAGAGCTGCGGTCGCCTCGCCAACGTGTCGGCGTTGGGCATGCGCCCGTGCGACATCGAGCAGGAAGCGTGATTGACGCTCGGCTGAGAGGCCCCGGGCGTCGACTTCTGCTGCGGTCTCCAAGGCCAGTCCTGCGTCCCCCAGCTCTACGGCTGTGCTCACCGAGTGAAGTTTGACGTTCGTAGGGCCGAACTCGGTATCGAAGTCGTTCCGGTCCTCGCCCAATCGCGCGGCGAGTTCTCTCGCTCGGTTGAGACGAGCATGAGTCTCAGACCGGTTTCCCTCACGCGCGTTGATCACGGCAAGCACGAGGTTCATAGCGCCGAGGAGCGACAGTTCCTCTGCGGGGCAGGCTGGATCCTCAACCCGTGGGCTCAGGACTTCGACCGCTGAACTTGCGGCCTGTTCAGCCTGGTCCATGTGCTGCTGCCGCATGAACGCGTGAGCCATGCGAAAGAGGCTGGCCACTACCTCAAGAGGCTGGCCGGCCATCTCGGCTGCTTGCAAGGCGCGGTCTGCGGCTACCCACGCAGCATCCGCCTGGTCCTGCCGGGTGAAGCTGGCGGCGGCGGCCTGATAGCTACGCGCTCTGAGTGAGTGCAATTCGACTCGTTCGGCTGCTGGCGCATGGCGTACTGCAATTTCGATGTCGGGGAGCAGCTTGACGAGGTGGTCACTCAAGGCTGCGAAGCTCGATGCGTGCACGTACTCCCAAGCTTGATCAACGAGTTGGCGGAACTCGGAGAGGGAGGGTGTGGGGGAACTCGGTCCACGATCGAACAGACTGCCCAAGGCGGGGTGGCCCGTGAGTGCGACGCGCAGACCGTCCAGGTCGTTGCTTTCGGGCGTCGGCGTCTCGTCTACTTGGTCCGCCGGGGACGGGGGTGCGTCTGGGCGAACGTCTCTTACTGATGTGCCGAGCGCGTCAGCCAGTGCCTGAAGAATCGCTAGACGTTCAACCGGCTGTACTCCGCGTTCGACCTGGGATACCCAACTTTCGGACCGGCCCATGGCGGTGGCCAGGTCGGCTTGCGACATGCCTGCCGTCCGCCTCAGTTCCTTGATCCGCTGTCCGGTCGTGGGCGGTTGGGCACTCACTTCGTGGCTCCGTGCGGGTACTTCCCGGCGTACGTCTCAAGCCAGTCCACCTCGGTCTTCTCGACGTATCGGGTCCGTTCGCTGAGGAATCGAATCGTGTGCGGCTGACGCTCGTGCTCATCGAACGCTGCTCGATCGGTGTAGATCTCAAAGAAGATCCGCTCGTTGGGAGCGCCCTCGACCGTGTGGCAGGCGTAGACCAGCGTCCCCGGCTCATGCGCCCGGATTCCTGCTTCGGTCTCCTTCACGAGCGTGTCAAAAGCGTCACCCATGCCCTTACGAAGAGTGAAGCGGACGAATAGTGCAAAGTTCCCCATAGTTCCTCCTCTTGTCGACCCTCAGTCTCGCAGACGCAGAGTTTTCCTGCTACTCGCAGGTTTTCTGTTGACCCGCAGAAAAACTGCGAGTAGCTTCGAGGGAGTCAGAGAACAAGGCACCCCGGACTGCGTGCATCCGCCAAGATCACAACGCAGTCCGGGGCTCATCCCACAAGGGGAGATCTCCATAATGCCGTCCTTCAAGATTGACCTTTCGACTGCGGTCGTGATCGTGGCGACTGCCCCTGAAGCAAAGATCATCGACAAGCGCACGGGCGAGCGGGCCGTGGACCGGGATTCCGGTGCGGGTCTGTCCACGGTGGGCCTGGTGATCTCCGACGAGGGGGAGGGCAACCTCTACAAGGTGACCGTTCCGGAGACTGGTTACCCCGAGGGTCTCCAGCCGGGCGCGATCGTGCGGGTGGTCGGCCTCAAGGCGCGTGACTGGGAGAACGAGTTCAACGGCCAGAAGCGTCACGGCATCTCGTTCCGCGCGGTCGCGATCACCCCGGCGGCCTGACATGGCTGACCTGTCCCTGTGGCTGGAGGGGGCCGGGGCCTTAGCGGGCGCTGGTGGTCTCGGCTATGCGAAGGTGCGTGCTCCGCGGGTGTACTGGTCGTTGGTCGGGATGCCGGCCACGTGGGGACGCTTCACCCTCTCGTACCGCTCGACGATGGATGTGTGTGGGCTGACGGTGCAGCCGTCCGGTCTGCGGGCGTTCATGACGCGGAGTGTCGCTCGTCGTGAGGTGCAGCCGGTGCCGCCGAAGATCCGCCGGGTACGGGGCACCTCGACCGGGCTGCGGGTCACTCTGCGACTGCCGGCCGGCCTGGAGCCCGCTGACGTGATCGCGTCTTCGGAGCGTCTGCGTCATGCCTGGGGCGTGCACTCGGTCACCGTGGCCGAGACGAAGCCGGGATTCGTGGAACTGCGGATGACCGGTTACGACGTGCTGCGTCGGGTGCGAATGCCCCGCAAGGCTCAACCACACGGCATGGTGGTGCCGGTCGCCCTGCGCGAGGACGGCACTGCGTTCGAGCGGGACTACCGCAAGATGCCGATGGCGCTCACCCTGGGCGCCAACTCCTCCGGCAAGTCCATGTATCAGCGCAACCTGATCAAGGGCCTGGCCAAACTGCCAGTCGCGCTGGTGGGTATCGACTGCAAGCGCGGTGTTGAACAGTCCGCGTTCGCGCCTCGCCTGTCCGCCCTGGTGACGACTCCGGACCATGCCGCCTCTCTGCTCGATGTCCTGGTGGCAGAGATGGAATCCCGCTTCGATCTGCTGGGCCTGTACGGCGTCTCCGACCTGTGGGAACTGCCCGTCGAGGTACGCCCGGTGCCGATCGTCGTGCTGGTCGACGAGATCGCCGAACTGTTCCTGATCTCCTCGAACAAGGATGAGGACCGCCGCACGAGGATTGTCACCGCGCTGATTCGGCTGGCGCAGATGGCCCGATCGGTCGGCATTCACCTGGAGATCTGCGCTCAGCGCTTCGGCTCCGACCTGGGCAAGGGCGCAACCATGCTGCGCGCTCAGCTCACTGGCCGGGTCGTGCACCGTGTCAACGACAAGGAAACCGCCGAAATGGGGCTCAAGGACGTTGCCCCGGCTGCGGTCCCGGCGGCCTGTGTGATCCCTGCCGAACGGCCCGGTACTGCGGTGGCGACGGACCCGGCGGGTGGCTGGTGCCGTATCCGCACCCCCGAGACGTCCCGCGACGAAGTGATCGCGGTGTGCCGGGAGTTCGCCCACCTGGTCCCGGATCTGCCTGCCCTCGACCCGTTCCGGCCTCCCGTTCCGCGGGTGCCTGCGTCGGCTGGTGGTGGCCCGTCGCTGGTCAAGCCGGTCCCGGCTACCGAATAGCGCTCCTGCTCTATCCCGGTCGGCGTGACCGTCTCGCGCCACGTCCCTACCCCGCCCACGCCGAAAACCGAGAGGAGCACCACCCATGGCCCGATCGAAGAGCAAGGCTCCTGCGCCGGAAGTGACGGACTGCCCGGTGTGTATGGGCTCCGGCGAGGTTTCCCGCACGGTCCGTGTCGGTCGCCGGCATCGCGTGGTCGGCCAGCAGACCGGCTTGTGCCTGAACTGCCTTGGCAGTGGTCAAGCCCCCGACTGATCAGCGCCGGGGCCGGGCGGCTGGACACCGATTCCCGCCCCGCCCCTGGCCCAACTGCGAAGGAGGTGAGGACATGCCCCGCTCGATCCGCGTGGATGCGGTACTCGTACAAGCCGTCATCGCCGGCGCGTTGTCCTTCGCCCACCTGCACGACGTTGCCGAAGCCGCCGGACAGACCGGCTGGAAAGCCTGGGCCTACCCGGTCTCGGTCGACCTGCTGCTCGTCGCTGCCTGGCGCCGACTTCGTACGGCCCGCCAGGACAAGGCAGCCTGGACATGGTTCGTCATCGCTCTGATCGCCTCCTTGGGTGCGAACATCGCCACCGCCGGACTCCTCGACCTGAAGCACGTGCCGGCATGGCTGTGCATCCTCGTCGCCGGCTGGCCCGCCCTGGCCTTCCTCGGCGGAACTCTCCTCGTCCATGCACCGGCCGAACCGGCCGCTCCTGCACAGGCTGTGGAGGAACCCGCCGCGCCGGAAGTCGACGTGCACCGCACCGACGAACCCGTCCCCGCACCTGCTCCTGCCCCGGTGCCGGAACTGGCCCCCGCACCGACGCCGGCTCCGGCTGACGCGCCTGCTGTTCCGGCCGCGCTCCTGGATCACGCCCGAAAGATCGCCGACGCGCACCGTGCCTCGACCGGATCGCCGATGCCCGCCGACGCTCTCTCGGCCCGGCTGCAACTACCCGCGCCGATGACCAATGCCATCACGGCTCAACTCCAACTCACCTGACAGGAAGGGAGGTTCGTCCGTGACTGCCTACCGACGCTTCCGCGACGTGGTCCGCTTCGGACCGGTCCAGGTCGCGACCTACTACGACGGGCGCGGCCGGAACAAGCACACGGCGGCCTGCACCGCCCCCGGCTGCGGATTCTCCGCCGACTACACCGACCGATCCGGCGCCGAACTCGCTGCCCGCACCCACCGCTGCAAGGCCTGAGAGGAGACCTCTGTCATGGACGTTCCGCTGTGGCTCGCCCTGCTCATCGTCGGATGGCTCGGCGTCAAACTCGCCCGTCCGCCGCTGTGGCTGGTGGCCGTGCTCCTGCTCGGCGGCTTCCTCATCGCCGGCAGCTTCCTCGGCCCCGCTGTCGGCACGGCGATCAAGTAACCCGATCCGAAGGGACACCCATCGTGTTCACCCCGAAGTACCCGATCCCCGACACCGCACCGCCCCCGGCACAGACCGCCCCGGTCCCCGCGGCCACCGTCTCGGCTCCGGTCGTACCAGCTCCGGCACGGCCGGTGGTCCAGCTCACCCCTGGCAGTGCGCTCGCCCTCGCGGCCGGCGGTGGCGCCGTGGTCCTCGTCGTCGGCGCGGTCCTGGTCTCGATGCTTCTCGCGGTCGCCATCACGGGTGTCTCCGTCGCCGTGTGTGCGGTCGTCCTGCGCTCGCTGGTCAAGGACCTCAACAACCACCGCTGAACGGCCCCCGGAGCGGCCTCTACCGCCAAGTTTCGTCCGCTCCGGGCGCCTCCACCCCATCCAGATCCAACGGACCCGAAAGGGCTCACTCATCATGCCTCAGCACGTCCCGAACACGCCCGTCTGCCGCGACTGCAAGGGCTTCGCCACGGCCGCGATCACCACTGGAACTCGCGACCGCGACGGCTCTCGTACCACCCTCGTGGTCGTCTGCCGGACCTGCAACGGCACCGGCCACACCGCCCCCGCCGCCGCCTTCTCGGCCGGGAGGTGACGGGCATGGGACTCCTGAACTGGAACTCCGGCCAGCACTTCGACCACGGCGGCGACTGCCCCTGCACCCAGTGCGGCAAGCCCACCCCACTGCGCTCCCACGACGGGGAACCGGTCCACAAGGTGTGCGCGGAGGACTGGAACGACCGCAACCCCGCCGCACCCCGCCACCAGCACGAGGGACACGACCTGGGCACCGCCCGCTACCACTCGGACCCCCCGCGCAAGAGCCGCAAGGACGGTGCCCGATGAACGCCGCACAGGGTCGCGTTCTGGACCTCTTTGCGGGTCCTGGCGGCTGGTCTGAGGGGATGCGACTGCTTGGTCAGCGTGACACGGGTATCGAGATCGATGCCGCTGCCTGTGCCACACGCACCGCCGCGGGTCACACGACGATTCGCGCCGATGTCGCCGCCTACCCCACTGCGCCGTTCTGCGGGAAGGTGACCGGGCTGGCGGGCTCGGCTCCCTGCCAGCCTTTCAGCGCCGCCGGACACCACGGTGGCAACGATGACATGGACCTGTGCCACCAGGGCCTTGACGACCTCGCCCGTGGACACGACACGCGCACCGCGCTCCGTGCCGCCTGCACCGATCCGCGCTCCCTCCTGGTCGTCGAACCCCTGCGCTACGCGCTGGACCTGCGCCCGGAGTGGATTGCCCTGGAGCAAGTCCCCGCGGTCGCACCGTTGTTCGCCCACACGGCCAACATCCTGCACAGCCTCGGCTACTCGGCATGGACCGGCGTCCTCAATGCAGCCGACTACGGCGTTGCCCAGACCAGGCGCCGCGCCTTCCTGCTCGCCTCCAGGCACCGGTCTGCCGCACCGCCTGAGCCCACCCACAGCAAAGACGCGGGTGCTGACACCCTGTTCGGCCCCGCCCTGAAGCCATGGGTGACCATGGCCGATGCTCTCGGCTGGGGCTACACCCAACGCCCCGCCCCCACCGTGACAGGCGGCGGCACCCGCACCGGAGGCGCCGAACCCTTCGGCAACGCCTCCCGCAAAGCCATGCGCGCCGCCATGGACAACCCGGGCCACTGGGCATGGAAGCGCCCGGCCTACACCGTGTCCGGAACGGTCGGCCACGTCGGAGGCAAGCAGACCGCCGGACACCTCAACCTCGAACCCGACGAGGGCGCCCGCCTCCAGTCGTTCCGCGACGGCTACCCCTTCCAGGGCAACAAAGGGCAGCGCTCCTTGCAGATCGGGAATGCCGTCCCGCCGCTGCTCGCCGCCGCCGCTCTTCGCCGCCTGGTTCCCGCGGCGCTGGAGGTGGCCGCGTGACCGACGCCGCCACCCTGGCGGGCCTCGACCCGGCCACCCTCACCGACGTACTGAGGGTGGCCGGCTCGGCCGACTTCGACCGCTGGCACGACCAGATCCGCCGCACCGGAGGATGCTCCGACCCGATCCGCCTCACCGGCGCCACGAAGACGATCGACCCGACGACCAAGACCGTCCTGCACGCGTACTCGACCGAGCACGAGCCGGGCGGCATGCTCCGCATCGCCTGCGGCAACCGCCGCGCCTCGCGCTGCCCGGCCTGCGCCTGGACCTACGCCGGAGACACCTACCACCTGATCCGCGCGGGACTCACCGGCGACCCGGCCAAGGGCACCCCGCACACTGTGCGCGAACACCCGCGGGTGTTCGCCACCCTCACCGCCCCATCCTTCGGACCCGTCCACAACCGGCCCGGCAACCGGCCGTGCCGCTGCGGACACCGGCACCCCGAGGACGCCCCGGAGCTGGGCACCCCGCTCGACGCGGCAACGTACGACTACGCCGGGGCGGTGCTGTGGAACAACCACGCCTCCGACCTGTGGCGCTACTTCACGATCTACCTCTGCCGGGAGATCGCCAAGCGGGCCGGACTCACCCAGAAGGACGCCCGGGAACAGTCCCGGCTGTCGTTCGGGAAGGTCGCGGAGTACCAGAAGCGCGGAGCCGTCCACTTCCACGCAGTGATCCGTTTCGACGGACCGGACGGGCCTGACTCCCCGCCCCCGCCCTGGGCGACCCTCGACCTGCTCACCGACTCGATCCATGCCGCCGCGGCCCGCGTCGCGGTCGAAGTAGCCCCGGCCGGTGGCCAGCCGGCGCGCACCCTGCGCTGGGGTACGCAGCTCGATGTGCAGCCGATCGGGGCGTTCGGCAATGGCGAAGATCTCACCGAACAGGCTGTGGCCTCCTACGTCGCCAAGTACGCCACCAAAGCAGCCGAGACCACAGGCACCGTGGACCGCCGGATCGGCAACAAGGAAGCCCTTGTCCTGCTCGGCGTGCCCGACCACCCCCGCCGGCTGATCGAGGCGTGCTTAGACCTGCATGCGCTCTACCCGGAACGCAAGCTCCGCGACTGGGCTCACATGCTCGGCTTCCGCGGCCACTTCTCCACCAAATCCCGGCGCTACTCCACCACCCTCGGCGCCCTCCGCCAGGTCCGCGCCGACTACCGCGCAGCTCAGCAACGAGCCGCGCTCGGTCTGCCCGACCCTGACGACCACCCGGAGGCAACCACCCTCGTGCTCTCCCACTGGACCTACGCCGGCCACGGCTACACCCCCGGCGAATCCTGGCTCGCCGCCAACATCCGCCGCGACATCCAACAGAACCGCGAAACCGCACGCGAAGCCCTGTACGACCTCGATGCCCAGGGGGAGGAGTGAACATGGATCGACTGATGGACGTGGTGGAGGTCGCCGAACTACTGGGAACGACGGTGCGCTTCCCCCGGCGGCTGATCGAGGAACGGCGTATCGAGTACGTGAAGGTGGGTCGGCATGTCCGCATCCGCGAGAGCGTCGTGCTCGCAATGATCGAGGCGAACACGGTGCAGCCCCGCCGTTCAGGCACGTCTCTGCGGGCGGTCGCCTGATGGCCGGTGGGCGTCGACAGTTCGGCCGTGTACGCAAACTCCCGTCCGGTCGCTTCCAGGCTCGCTACGTCGGCCCTGACGGACTCCTGCGGCCTGCTCCGGAGACCTTCCGCACCAAGCGGGACGCGGATGACTGGCTGGCCGACAAGCAGACGGAGATGCGCCGTGGCGACTGGCACGACCCGGATGCCGGGAAGGTGGCGTTCGGCCCGTACGCCGCTGCCTGGATCACGGAACGGGAGTTGACCACGACGACCCGGCAGCTCTACCGCTCGTTGCTGCGGCACCACCTCGAACCGACCTTCGGGGCGGTCAACGTCGTGGACATTTCGCCTCCGTTCGTGCGGCGTTGGCGTGCCGCGAAGCTTGCTGCCGGCACTGGTCCCACGACCGTGGCCAAGGCGTACGCCCTGCTGCGCGCGATTCTGGGCACGGCCGTGGCCGACCAGATGATCAGGCGCAACCCGTGCACGATCAAGGGTGCGAGCACGGTGCACACCCCGGAGCGGCCCACCGCGACCGTGCAGGAGGTGTACGCCCTGGCGGATGCGATCCAACCGCGCTACCGGGCGCTCGTCCTCATGGCCGGCTTCCTCGGTCTGCGCTGGGGCGAGCTGATCGGGCTGCACCGCCGGGACGTCGACCTCGACCACGGGGCCGTACGCGTCCGCCGTGCCGTGGCCGAGCTGAACAACGGCCAACGCGAGATCAAGGCACCCAAGAGCGCTGCGGGCAAGCGGACGGTTGCCATTCCGGGGGCGATCATCGCGGACATCCGCGTCCACCTGGGCGTGTACGCGGAGCAGGGGGCCGATGGGCGGGTCTTCATCGGTGCCAAGGGAGCGACCCCGCGGCGGAACCACTTCAATCGGCTGTGGCGCACGGCGTGCTCGGACGCCGGTATCAAGGGCCTGCACTTCCATGATCTCCGGCACACGGGCAACACTCTCGCCGCGTCAACCGGCGCGAGCACGCGAGAGCTGATGTCCCGGATGGGCCACAGCACCGCCCGTGCCGCGCTGATCTATCAGCACGCGAGTGCTGACCGTGACCGGCTGATTGCCGATGCGGTGAGCGGTCTTGTCGACAAGAGCCGGAAGAAAGCTCGGAAGGCCAAGAAGAAGCAAGATCGAAAGCCCAAGGGGCACGCGGGGGACACGGCGGACTGATCGGAGCCGCCGGAAACGACGAGGGCCAGGCAGAGGATTCGACCTCTGACCTGGCCCTACGTCATATGGAGCGGGCGACGGGAATCGAACCCGCGTAGCTAGTTTGGAAGACTAGGGCTCTACCATTGAGCTACGCCCGCACAGCGTGCGCCGCAGGTCAGTGACGCGCGGCACGGAAGCATCGTAGCGGGTCGCGCCCCCTGGCCGCACACCCCGCCCGGACGGCGGGGGCGCCGCGGGAAATGCGGGCACCGCACTGTCCGTGGGCATGTACCCTACGTGTCGCACCAGACGGGGTGTGGCGCAGCTTGGTAGCGCGTCCGCTTTGGGAGCGGAAGGCCGTGGGTTCAAATCCCGCCACCCCGACCACCGTGCCGGACCACCGGCAAGATCACCTTTTGGGGCGTGTACCGCCTGCGGCTAGTATGCAAACTGCGCGCCCGTGTGTCTGCATTTTCATGTCCCTCAAGGGCCCGCCAAATCCGCTGAGGCTCCGCCGTATCCGACGGAGAACGTCAGCAGAACCCGAAGAAGTCAGCCCCCAAGGAGACCGAACCGTGAAGAGCGCCGTGGAGACCCTGAACCCGACCCGGGTTCGGCTCAGCATCGAGGTGCCCTTCGAGGAGCTCAAGGACAGCCTCGACGCGGCGTACAAGAAGATCAACCAGCAGGTCACGGTGAAGGGGTTCCGGAAGGGCAAGATTCCGGCGCGCGTCATCGACCAGCGGTTCGGCCGCGGTGCGGTTCTTGAGGAAGCGGTCAACGACGCGCTTCCGAAGTTCTACACCGACGCGGTCAACGAGGCCGAGCTGAACGTCCTCGGCCAGCCCGAGGTCGACATCACGGAGCTGAAGGACGGCGAGACGCTGAACTTCACCGCCGAGGTCGACGTCCGCCCGACCATCGAGATCCCGGACTACTCCGGCATCGAGGTCGAGGTCGACGCCGTCGAGGTCAGCGAAGAGGACATCGACAAGGCCGTCGAGGAGCTGCGTGAGCGCTTCGCCTCGACCGCTCCCGTCGAGCGTGCCGCCGAGGACGGTGACGTCGTCACCCTCGACCTGGAGGCCAAGGTCGACGGCGAGGTCCTGGAGGACGGTGTCGCGAGCGGCGTCTCCTACACCATCGGCTCCGGCGAGCTGCTGGACGGCATCGACGACGCCGTGAAGGGCGTGGAGGCCGGTGGCGAGGCCACCTTCGCCTCCGAGCTCAAGGGCGGCTCGGCAGCCGGCAAGGAGGCCGAGGTCACCGTCAAGGTCACCCAGGTCGCCAAGCGTGAGCTGCCCGAGCTGGACGACGACTTCGCGCAGCTCGCGTCGGAGTTCGACACCCTCGAGGAGCTCCGCGCGGACAGCCGCAAGCGTCTCGAGAACATGAAGCAGTACGACCAGGCCACGCAGGCCCAGGAGCGCGTCCTGGAGAAGCTGCTGGAGCTCGTCGAGGTGCCCGTCCCCGAGAAGCTCCTCGAGGACGAGATCAACACCCGCAAGCACAACCTGGAGCACCACCAGCTCGGCCAGATGGGCCTCGACCTCGAGAAGTACCTCGAGATCCAGGGCAAGACGGCCGAGGAGTTCGACACCGAGACCAAGGAAGCCGCGGTCAAGGGCATCAAGACGCAGTTCGTCCTGGACGAGCTCGTCAACAAGGAGAAGCTGAACGTCAACCAGGAGGAGCTCACCGAGCACCTCATGCGGCGGGCCGCCTCCTCCAATATGTCCCCCGACCAGTTCGCCCAGCAGGTCGTCGAGGGCGGCCAGGTTCCGTTGCTGGTCGGCGAGGTCGCCCGCGGCAAGGCCCTGGCCGTGGTCGTCGAGGCCGCCACCGTCAAGGACACGAACGGCGAGCTCGTGGACCTGGACGACGAGGACGAGGACGAGGTCTCCGCGGAGGCCTCTGCCGAGGGCTCGACCGAGGAAGCGGCCGAGAAGGCCACCGAGGCCGCCGACGCTCCGGCAGCCTCCCAGGAGAAGTCCGAGGCCTGATCGTCTCGCAGTACGTACTACGGGCCCTCAGGAATCGTCCTGGGGGCCCGTAGGGCCTTCCCGGGGGCGCGGAGAACCGCGCGAGCAACCCACGACGAGCCGCACCCGCCGATGGACCACCCGTGGCAGACGCGGCCGCGGCCCCGCGGGGGGCTGGGCGCGCAGTTCCCCACGCCCCCGGGAAGCCCGGGCTGAGCCCGGCGATTCCCTGCCCGACCAGCGGAGCGCATGCGCTCACAGCGAACAGTTCCTTCTCCGGGATTCCCCGGAGGGACCCGCGCGTTAGGGTCCATGAGTACGAGGGCAGGGGAGTCCCCGGAGCCGTCCGACACGGCACGCACACGGGGTCCCACGCCCCCAGCAGAAGACGTGTAGACGGCCCGGCGCCGTCGTAAGACGAGCAGGTGGATACGTGACGAATCTGATGCCCACAGCCGCCGGCGACCCCATCGGTGGTGGCCTCGGCGACCAGGTCTACAACCGGCTGCTCGGCGAGCGGATCATCTTCCTCGGCCAGGCGGTCGACGACGACATCGCCAACAAGATCACCGCACAGTTGCTGCTCCTTGCCTCCGACCCGGAGAAGGACATCTACCTCTACATCAACAGCCCCGGCGGCTCGATCACCGCCGGCATGGCGATCTACGACACCATGCAGTACATCAAGAACGATGTCGTGACGATCGCGATGGGCATGGCGGCCTCCATGGGCCAGTTCCTGCTGAGTGCGGGTACTCCGGGCAAGCGCTTCGCGCTGCCGAACGCGGAGATCCTGATCCACCAGCCCTCGGCCGGCCTCGCCGGTTCCGCGTCGGACATCAAGATCCACGCCGAGCGGCTGCTGCACACCAAGAAGCGGATGGCGGAGCTGACCTCGTTCCACACCGGCCAGACCGTGGAGCAGGTCACCCGCGACTCCGACCGGGACCGCTGGTTCGACCCGATCGAGGCCAAGGAGTACGGCCTCATCGACGACATCATGCCCACCGCTGCCGGAATGCCGGGCGGCGGCGGCACCGGAGCGGCGTAGGTCGGCGGTCCGCGCCCGTTCGCCCCTCCAGGCGCCGGGCGTGGGCCGACACCAGCCCCTCCGAGCCCACAGCCGACCGCCTCAGCCCTTATCAGGCTTTCCAGGAGACACAGTGAACGACTTCCCCGGCAGCGGCCTCTACGCCCGCGCGGAGGCCGAGTACACCGGCCCACGCGCGGAGTCCCGCTACGTCATCCCGCGCTTCGTCGAGCGCACCTCGCAGGGCGTCCGTGAGTACGACCCGTACGCGAAGCTCTTCGAGGAGCGCGTGATCTTCCTCGGCGTGCAGATCGACGACGCCTCCGCCAACGACGTCATGGCGCAGCTGCTGTGCCTGGAGTCGATGGACCCCGACCGCGACATCTCGGTCTACATCAACAGCCCCGGCGGCTCCTTCACGGCGCTCACCGCGATCTACGACACGATGCAGTTCGTGAAGCCGGACGTCCAGACGGTCTGCATGGGTCAGGCGGCCTCGGCCGCCGCGATCCTCCTCGCGGCCGGAACACCGGGCAAGCGCATGGCACTTCCGAACGCGCGCGTGCTGATCCACCAGCCCTACAGCGAGACCGGCCGCGGCCAGGTCTCGGACCTCGAGATCGCCGCCAACGAGATCCTCCGGATGCGCGGTCAGCTGGAAGACATGCTGGCCAAGCACTCGACGACGCCGATCGAGAAGATCCGCGAGGACATCGAGCGCGACAAGATCCTCACGGCCGAGGACGCGCTCGAGTACGGCCTGATCGACCAGATCATCTCGACCCGGAAGATGAACAACGCCTCGGTCGCGTGACGCATCGCTGTATCGTCAGCCGCTCCTTGACGCGGTTCACGACAAAGTGAACCGCGCCAAGGGGGGCCCGAACGGGGGGCCCGGCAAGGTACCGTCGGACATAAGGCAGCACCAGGAGCCGCTGGACCTAGGCGTCTCCCAGGCGAAGGGGAAGCACACCGTGGCACGCATCGGTGACGGCGGCGATCTGCTCAAGTGCTCGTTCTGTGGCAAGAGCCAGAAGCAGGTCAAGAAGCTCATCGCAGGCCCTGGTGTGTACATCTGCGACGAGTGCATCGATCTCTGCAACGAGATCATCGAGGAAGAGCTCGCGGAGACGAGCGAGGTGCGCTGGGAGGAACTTCCCAAGCCTCGTGAGATCTACGAGTTCCTCGAGGGGTACGTCGTAGGCCAGGAGTCCGCCAAGAAGGCCCTCTCGGTCGCGGTGTACAACCACTACAAGCGGGTCCAGGCCGGCGAGAACAGCACGGGGCAGAACCGTGAGGACGCCATCGAGCTGGCGAAGTCCAACATCCTCCTGCTCGGCCCCACGGGCTCCGGCAAGACGCTGCTGGCCCAGACCCTGGCCCGCATGCTGAACGTCCCGTTCGCCATCGCCGACGCGACGGCGCTCACGGAGGCCGGCTACGTCGGCGAGGACGTCGAGAACATCCTGCTGAAGCTGATCCAGGCAGCGGACTACGACGTCAAGAAGGCCGAGACGGGCATCATCTACATCGACGAGATCGACAAGGTGGCCCGTAAGAGCGAAAACCCGTCGATCACGCGTGACGTGTCCGGCGAGGGCGTCCAGCAGGCCCTGCTGAAGATCCTGGAGGGCACCACCGCCTCCGTCCCGCCGCAGGGCGGACGCAAGCACCCCCACCAGGAGTTCATCCAGATCGACACGACGAACGTCCTGTTCATCGTGGGCGGTGCCTTCGCGGGTCTGGAGAAGCTCGTCGAGTCCCGCGCGGGCGCCAAGGGCATCGGCTTCGGCGCGACGATCCGCTCCAAGAAGGAGCTGGAGGCGAAGGACCGCTTCGAGGACGTCATGCCCGAGGACCTGGTGAAGTTCGGCATGATCCCCGAGTTCATCGGCCGTCTGCCCGTCATCACGTCGGTCCACAACCTCGACCGCGAGGCCCTCCTCCAGATCCTGGTGGAGCCGCGCAACGCGCTGGTGAAGCAGTACCAGAAGTTGTTCGAACTCGACGGCGTGGAGCTGGACTTCGAGCGCGAGGCCCTCGAAGCCATCGCCGACCAGGCCATCCTCCGCCAGACCGGCGCGCGCGGCCTGCGCGCCATCATGGAAGAGGTCCTCCAGGCGGTGATGTACGAGGTCCCGTCCCGCAAGGACGTGGCCCGCGTGGTCATCACCTCGGAGGTGGTCCGCTCGAACGTGAACCCGACGCTGATCCCACGCGAGGCGCGGGGCCGCGGCCCGGGCGAGCAGAAGACGGCGTAGGATTTGCAACAACCGATGAAGTGCCCGGCGAATTTTCGCCGGGCACTTCTTTGCTGATCGCGGCATTCGCGAATGCCTGCCTTCCACGGTGCGATACTCAACTCGTCCCGCTCGGTGGCTTTCCGGACTGAACCTGCACTCTTCAGCCAATGCGGTGAAGCAGCAGGGTTGGCCCCGGCCAGGACGTGTCTGACCGAAGGGAACCCGCCCTCGGCGATCCGGGCACATCGGCGGCTGCAAGCCGGACTTGCTAATGCAGAGCCTGCTCCTCGGTCGCCAACCGCCGCAACAGGTTCACCTCATTTCCCGGCAAGGTGAAACTCACTCCAACCGCCCGAGGTGACTCGCACTACTGAAGGTTCCTGTCGGATCGGCGGTCAAGACGGGGAGCCGATCGACACACGCAAATGGCTCGAGCGTTGCAAGCGGAGATAAAACTGGAAGGGGGAGGTCACCTGTCCGCAGAGGCGCGGGCCAGCGATGTTGAATCCAGCCAGGTTGTGATCAGCAGAGGAAACGGGTCATGCCTGGAGGGCGTGACACAGCCTGGCGATTTTCATGCATTACCCCTGGTTGGCGGCCTACTTCTTTGAGTAACGTTGCGTATCAGGCACAGATGCGAGGCATCGTCAATTGAGCCAATTTCCCGTCTTGCTCTGGAATCGCACGTAACCCGCATGATCTGCTTGCCAGCAGCAAGGTCGATTCACCTTGTCGTGAGAAACGAAAGGTATAGACATGAAGCTTAAGCATATCGTGGCGTCATTGAGTGTGACTGCGGCGGCGGGGGTAATGCCGCTGGTGACAGCCACGGTGGCGCAGGCAGACCAAGTCGCTTGCGTCAACTATATAGCGAGCAAAGGCTACGTGGTCGGTCCCAAAGTGAGGGCTGCATGCAACTATGATGCTCTCACCAATCCGGGTAGATACCCCAATCCCTACTGTCTCCTTGGGCTCGCGCAAGCGGGGGTCAGTGGGGCGCATTCACAGCCAGCATGCACTCGCGCCTGATTGCAGTGAGAATGTGAAAGCCTGAGTAGCGCAGATTTTTATGCTGACGAGCGGCGATAGGGTGCTCAGCGAAATCGCTGAGCACCCTATCGCCGCTAGCAAGATGCGATTCTAGATCTTGACGCGGACCTCTTCGCGGACCTTGGCGGTGGTCTCGGCAACCTCCGAGGGAACCGAGCCCTTGCCCGCAGCGACATCGGAGAACTCCATGGGCATCACAAAGCCGAGAGTGCTGTGGTCGCCCCAGACGCAGTACGTCACGTTCATCTCTTTGGGCTCACCCGCGGCGCCGCCGCCGTTGTCCACCTTGGCCTCCTGGCACTTCAGGACGGCGCCCTCCAGCGAACTCGGCGTGTACGCCTTCGGGCTGCCGGTGAAGGTGACGTCCTCGTCCTTGGAGTCCTTCTTCATAAAGGCGAAGAACCCGTCGACGGCCTTCTCTGGGTCCTTGATGTCGCCGTACACACCGCCGAAGGAGATCATCTTGCCTGCCAGCGGGTTGTCCTTGTCTCCCGACTGGTAAGTGGCGCTCACGTCCTTGGGGTTCTTCACGCCCCAGGAAGCGGCGTCCTTCAGGTCCGACTTGGTCATGCCGTCCGAGGCGCCGTCGGCCTTCTTGTACTCGCCGAGCACCGTCGCCGGAGTCGTCAGCTTGTGCGGGCCGTCGTCCGCGACGTCCGAGGAGCCGCCGCTGCCGCTGCCGACGACGAAGTACGCGCCGACGGCTACGGCGGCCACGACCGCCACCGCGCCGATGATGAGGCCGGTCTTCTTCTTGCCCCCGCCGGGAGCCGGCGGCATCGGGGCACCGTACGGGGCGCCGGGAGGCTGCTGGCCGTACGGAGGCTGCTGGCCGTAGCCGGGCTGCTGCGGAGGAACCCCGGGAGGGGTCTGCTGCGGGTACCCGTAGCCCGGCTGCTGGCCGGGCGCCTGCTGCGGGTATCCGTAGCCGGGCTGGGGGGCCTGCGGCTGCTGGCCGTAAGGACCCGGCTGACCGTACGGTCCGGGCTGCTGGGGCTGCCCGCCGTACGGGCCCGGCTGGTTGTAGCTCATTCCTGGGTTCCCCTCCAGATGCTTATGTGTTCCGAACATCCTGACCCAAGGGACCGGCGGCCGGAGCATCGGGGCTCTCACCGTTACCAAGTAATCGAGTTTCAGAGCGAGCCTGTGACACCTCTAAACTGAGTGGGTGACCGACAACGCTCAGCAGCAGCCGCCAGCCAACACCCCCGAACTGCCGACCCAGTACGCGCCGGCCGAGGTAGAGGGGAAGCTGTACGAGCGCTGGGTCGAACGGGGTTACTTCACCGCCGACGCGAACAGCGACAAGCCTCCGTACACCATCGTCATCCCGCCGCCGAACGTCACCGGCAGCCTCCACCTGGGCCACGCCTTCCAGCACACGCTGATGGACGCGCTGACCAGGCGCAAGCGCATGCAGGGGTACGAGGCGCTGTGGCTGCCCGGCATGGACCACGCGGGTATCGCCACGCAGAACAAGGTCGAGCAGCAGCTCGCCGAGGAGGGCAAGTCGCGGCACGACCTCGGGCGCGAGGACTTCGTCGAGCGCGTCTGGCAGTGGAAGGAGGAGTACGGCGGCAAGATCCTGGGGCAGATGCGGCGCCTCGGCGACGGCGTCGACTGGGACCGCGAGCGGTTCACCATGGACGAAGGGCTGTCCAAGGCCGTCCAGACCATCTTCAAGAAGCTGTACGACGACGAGCTGATCTACCGCGCCGAGCGCATCATCAACTGGTGTCCCCGCTGTCTGACGGCCATCTCCGACATCGAGGTCGAGTACCAGGAGGACGACGGCGAGCTCGTCTCCATCAAGTACGGCGAGGGTGACGAGACGCTCGTCGTCGCCACCACCCGCGCCGAGACGATGCTCGGTGACACCGCCGTCGCCGTTCACCCCGACGACGAGCGCTACCGGCACCTCATCGGCAAGCGCATCAAGCTCCCGCTGACCGACCGCACCATCCCGGTCGTCGCGGACACGCACGTCGACCCCGAGTTCGGCACGGGTGCCGTCAAGGTCACCCCCGCCCACGACCCGAACGACTTCGCCATCGGCCGGCGCCACGGCCTGGAGTCGATCACCGTCATGGACGAGCGGGCGGTCATCACCGTCCACGGCCCCTTCCAGGGCCTCGACCGCTACGAGGCACGCAGCGCCATCGTCGGCGCGCTGCGCTCGCAGGGCCGGATCGTCGCCGAGAAGCGTCCGTACGTCCACAGCGTCGGGCACTGCTCGCGCTGCCGGACCACCATCGAGCCGCGGCAGTCCCTGCAGTGGTGGGTCAAGGTCGGCCCGCTCGCGCAGGCCGCCGGTGACGCGGTCCGCGACGGCCGGGTGAAGATCCACCCCGAGGACATGTCGAAGCGGTACTTCGACTGGGTCGACAACCTCAACGACTGGAACATCTCGCGTCAGCTGTGGTGGGGCCACCGGATCCCGATCTGGTACGGCCCGGACGGCGAGACGGTCTGCGTCGGCCCCGACGAGCAGCCGCCCGGCACGGAGGCCGAGGGATGGCGGCAGGACACCGACGTCCTCGACACGTGGTTCTCGTCCGGCCTGTGGCCGTTCTCCACGCTCGGCTGGCCCGAACAGACCCCGGACCTCAAGAAGTTCTACCCGACCGACGTCCTGCTCACCGGCCACGACATCATCTTCTTCTGGGTCGCCCGGATGATGATGTTCGGTCTGTACGCGATGGACGGCGAGGTCCCCTTCAAGACCATCGCCCTGACCGGTCTGGTCCGTGACGAGCGCGGCAAGAAGATGTCGAAGTCGTTCGGCAACGTCGTCGACCCGCTCGACTGGATGGACGCGTACGGCTCCGACGCCGTCCGCTTCACCCTGGCCCGTGGCGCCAACCCCGGTACGGACGTGCCGATCGGCGAGGACTGGGTCCAGGCGTCCCGCAACTTCGCCAACAAGATCTGGAACGCGACGCGGTTCGCCCTGATGAACGGCGCGACGGTCGAGGGGCCGCTTCCCGACCCGTCCGAGATGTCGGCGACGGACCGGTGGATCCTCTCCCGTCTCAACAAGACGGTCGCCGAAGTGGACGCCTTCTACGACGACTTCCAGTTCGCGAAGCTCTCCGACACTCTGTTCCACTTCGCGTGGGGTGAGGTCTTCGACTGGTACGTCGAGCTGTCGAAGACGACGTTCATGGCGGGCGGCCAGGCCGCGGAGGTCAGAAAGCGGGTCCTCGGCGAGGTCCTGGACGTCACGCTGCGGCTGCTGCACCCGGTCGTCCCGTTCGTCACGGAGACGCTCTGGACGACCCTCACGGGTGGCGAGTCGGTCGTGATCGCGGACTGGCCGAAGGACAGTGGCTTCCGCGACAGCGGCGCCGAGCGGGAGATCGAGGCGCTTCAGCAGGTCATCACGGAGGTCCGCCGCTTCCGTGCCGACCAGGGGCTGCAGCCCGGCCAGCGGGTCCCGGCCAGGCTGACCCTCGACGGGACCGCCCTCGCCCCGCACGAGGCGGCCATCCGTCAGCTGCTGCGTCTCCAGCCCGAGGGTGACGCCTTCACGGCGACGGCGACCCTGCCGGTCGCGGGCACGCAGGTCGCGCTCGACCTCTCGGGCACGATCGACGTGGCGGCCGAGCGCAAGCGCCTCGCGAAGGACCTCGCGGCGGCCGAGAAGGAGAAGGCCCAGGCGAACGCCAAGCTCGGCAACGAGGCGTTCCTCGCCAAGGCCCCGGACCAGGTCGTGGAGAAGATCCGCACGCGGCTCGCCAAGGCCGACGAGGACATCGCCCGTATCCAGGCCCAGCTGGCGGCGCTGCCGGAGGCGTAGCCGTCCGGGCGAGTGTGTGTACGCGCACCGAGGGCCCCGGAACCTGGTGGTTCCGGGGCCCTCGGTGCGCGTGGGGCTGCCGCCGGTGCGTTCCGGAGGGTGCGGGCCGGTGGGGGCTGGTCGCGCGGTTCCCCGCGCCCCTTGAGAGGGCCGCGCCCTCCGCAGGGGGCTGTCCGTGCGGCTCCGTAGACTGGGGGTGTGAGTGAGCTCCCGCACGACAGCAGTGAGTCCGACCCGTACGACGCCTCGGATCCGTTCGACGAGATCGTCGAGGCGGAGACGGAGCGCGATCCCGATCTCGCCGTGATCGAGGCCGGCAGCCGCACCCTGCGCACGCAGGGCGGGCCGCCGCAGTCCGACATCCCCGGGCGCCCGGGGAACCCGGAGACCGACAAGGCGCTGCGCGAGGTGGAGGCCGAGCTCGCCACACGGTGGGGCGAGACCAAGCTGGAGCCGTCCGTGAGCCGGATCGCCGCGCTCATGGACGTGCTCGGCGAGCCGCAGCGGGCGTACCCCTCGATCCACATCACGGGGACGAACGGCAAGACGTCCACGGCCCGCATGATCGAGGCGCTGCTCAGCGCCTTCGACCTGCGCACCGGGCGGTACACCTCGCCGCACGTCCAGTCGATCACCGAGCGGATCAGCCTGGACGGGGCGGCGATCTCCGCCGAGCGGTTCGTGGAGACGTACCGGGACATCCAGCCGTACGTCGAGATGGTCGACTCCCAGCAGGAGTTCCGCCTCTCCTTCTTCGAGGTGCTCACGGGCATGGCGTACGCGGCCTTCGCGGACACGCCCGTCGACGTGGCCGTCGTCGAGGTCGGGATGGGCGGAAACTGGGACGCCACGAACGTGATCGACGGCGATGTCGCCGTGGTGACCCCCATCGATCTGGACCACACGGACCGGCTCGGTACGACCCCGGGGGAGATCGCCACGGAGAAGGCCGGGATCGTCAAG
Source organism: Streptomyces aurantiacus (assembly GCF_027107535.1). NCBI lineage: Bacteria > Bacillati > Actinomycetota > Actinomycetes > Kitasatosporales > Streptomycetaceae > Streptomyces > Streptomyces sp. Qhu-G9. The sequence continues at coordinate 1,412,128 of NZ_CP114283.1, forward strand.
CAGGACGCGACGGTGATCCTGGCCCAGCAGCCCGTCGACGCCGCCCAGGTGTTGCTCAAGAAGGCCGTCGAGGTCGATGCCACAGTCGCCCGCGAGGGGCTCGAGTTCGGCGTCGTGAGCCGCCAGGTCGCCGTCGGCGGGCAGCTGCTGACGCTCCGCGGTCTCGGCGGGGAGTACGAAGAGGTGTACATCCCGCTGCACGGGGCGTACCAGGCGCACAACGCGGCGGTGGCGCTCGCCGCCGTGGAGGCGTTCTTCGGCGTCGGGTCGCAGCGGCCGGAGCCGCTCGACATCGACACGGTCCGCAAGGCCTTCGCGGCGGTCGCCTCGCCGGGCAGGCTGGAGGTCGTGCGGCGGTCGCCGACCGTCGTCCTGGACGCCGCGCACAATCCGGCGGGTGCCCGGGCGACCGCCGAGGGGATCCGTGAGGTCTTCGACTTCAGCCGGTTGATCGGGATCGTCGGGGCGAGCGAGGACAAGAACGTACGAGGGCTGCTGGAGGCCTTCGAGCCGATCTTCACCGAGGTCGTGGTCACGCAGAACTCCAGCCATCGGGCGATGGACGCGGACGCGCTCGCCGCTGTCGCCGTCGAGGTGTTCGGGGAGGACCGCGTGCAGGTCGAGCCCCGGCTGGACGACGCGCTGGAGGCCGCGATCACGCTGGCCGAGGAAGAGGCCGAGTACGCGGGCGGTGGTGTCCTCGTGACCGGTTCCGTCATCACGGTCGGCGAGGCCCGGCTGCTGCTGGGGAGGGGCTGAACCGTGCGTACGCTCTGTGCTTCGACGCTGATCGGTGAGTTCTTCGTCATCGGGTTCGCCGGGCTCGTGGCGATGAAGGACCCCGACCTGTCCATGGCCACGGTCTGGACGGTGTGCGGGATCACGATGGTGCTGTGCCTGCTGCTGTGCGGGATGATCACGCGGCCGGGAGGCGTCCAGCTCGGCTGGGCCCTGCAGATCCTGCTGATCGCGAGCGGGTTCGTGGTGCCGGTGATGTTCTTCCTCGGTGCCGTCTTCGCCGCGCTGTGGTGGGCCTCGGTCCACTACGGGCGGAAGGTGGAGGAGGCGAAGGCGCGGTTCGCCGCGCAGGCTGAGGCCGGGGGTAACGCGGCATAGGGCTCGCCCCCGCCACTGCGGTCCTTCCCGCGTCGGCCCGTATACACCTGACGCTGCGTAACACACACCCGGACACGCCCTGTAGCCTCGTCATCCGCACATCTGTGACCTGAAGGAGCCACCACCGTGAGCCAGCGCACCCTCGTCCTTCTCAAGCCCGATGCGGTCCGTCGTGGCCTGACCGGCGAGATCATCAGCCGTATCGAGCGCAAGGCCGGCTGGCAGATCACCGCGCTGGAGCTGCGCACGCTGGACCAGGACACGCTGGAGCAGCACTACGGAGAGCACAAGGGCAAGCCCTTCTACGAGCCGCTGGTCGCCTTCATGGCCTCCGGCCCGGTCGTGGCGCTGGTCGTCACGGGCGAGCGTGTCATCGAGGGCGTACGGGCACTCGCGGGCCCGACCGACCCGATCGCCGCCGCCCCGGGCTCCATCCGTGGTGACTTCGGCGTGATCGTCCGGGAGAACCTGATCCACGCCTCCGACTCCGAGGAGTCGGCCGAGCGCGAGCTGAAGATCTTCTTCCCGGGCCTCGCGTAGCGGTCGCGGTGACACAGGCCGGGACTTCTCCGCTTCACGCGAATCGGAGCGGCCCCGGCCCACGGCGCGCCGTCGGCCGGGCGCATCACCCGAATGGCGACGACGCGTGTGCCGGCCCGGGACCCGTTTCCGGACGGCGCCGGCGAGTGACTCGCGCGGGGCTGTGCCGGAGGGCCGCTCCCCGCGCCACTGCCAGGGCTCGGCCGGGCAGGTCCTCGAGCTCCGCCCGGCAGGGCCGGCGCCGACAAGCGCCGAATTCCCCCCAGCGCCTCCTAGTGCCGGGCTGCCCCGCAGGTCATCCCGCGCCCGACGCGCCCGTACGACCCGGTCATGAAGCGGCTGTGCCGACCCTTGAGGGCCGCCCCACGGGGCCCCCGAGCGAGCCGATTCCGCCCCGGCCGGCCCTGAGCGCGGCCCGGTGTTCGACCGTACGGGGCTCACCCCTAGGCTGTACGAAAATCTTCTGAAGCCATGTCGGACAGGTAGGCGTCTGACCTGCGGTCTGCGCAGAATGGTGGCTGTCCGCTGGCATATGCGGTGCGATCGAGGGAACGCGTTCCCCCGATCGCCCGTCTCCACGAGCGAGGCGGCGCGTCATCTGGTGACAATGGCGAAGACCCTCGCGCAGTGTTCGTGCAGGCGAGACTACGATGGAAGTCTTCACGTCACAGCGCTCACCCTCGCCGACCTAAAAAGCCATCAAAAGCTCCACTTGGGAAGGCCAGACGAATCCTGATGGGGAACTCAATGTCGTTCATCGGCCGTGACATGGCTGTCGACCTCGGGACCGCCAACACGCTGGTGTACGTCAGGGGTCGCGGGATCGTACTCAACGAGCCGTCCGTCGTCGCGATCAACACCAACACCGGTGGAATTCTCGCCGTCGGCGCGGAAGCGAAGAAGATGATCGGGCGGACCCCTGGCAACATCGTTGCCGTGCGTCCGCTGAGGGACGGCGTCATCGCCGACTTCGAGATCACCGAGCGCATGCTCCGCTACTTCATCCTGAAGATCCACAAGCGGCGCTACCTTGCCCGTCCTCGCGTCGTCGTCTGTGTGCCCTCCGGTATCACAGGTGTCGAGCGTCGTGCCGTCATCGAAGCGTCGTCCCAGGCCGGGGCGCGCCAGGTGCACATCATCGAGGAGCCCATGGCCGCGGCCATCGGCTCCGGCCTGCCGGTCCACGAGGCCACGGGCAACATGGTGGTGGACATCGGCGGCGGTACCACGGAGGTAGCGGTCATCTCGCTCGGCGGCATCGTCACCGCCCAGTCCATCCGCGTCGCGGGCGACGAGCTGGACAACGCGATCATCCAGCACATCAAGAAGGAGTACTCGCTTCTTCTCGGTGAGCGGAGTGCCGAGCAGATCAAGATCACGATCGGTTCGGCGTACGACCTCGACAACGACGAACACACCGAAATCCGTGGCCGGGACCTGGTGTCCGGGCTGCCCAAGACCGTCGTCATCTCCGCGGCCGAAGTACGCAAGGCCATCGAGGAGCCGGTCAACGCGATCATCGACGCCGTGAAGACGACCCTCGACAAGTGCCCGCCGGAGCTCTCCGGCGACATCATGGACCGCGGAATCGTTCTGACCGGCGGCGGAGCCCTGCTGCGCGGCCTCGACGAGCGGCTGCGCCGTGAGACGGGCATGCCCATCCACATCGCCGAGGACCCGCTGGACAGCGTGGCGCTCGGCTCCGGCAAGTGCGTGGAGGAGTTCGAGGCGCTCCAGCAGGTGCTGGACGCCCAGCCGCGCAGATGACGTAACTCTTCGATTCCGCCGTACGAGATGATCCCTTCTCGTACGGCGGATCGTTGATATCGAGGCATAAGCTCCGCACAACACCCGCGGGTTCCGCCCTTCAGGGCTCTTCGGGACCCTGCTGGACGAGTCACAGACGACATTCCGACGAGGAAGGCACGGCCGCCGCACGTGAGGGACACACGAGAGAGCCGGCTGCTCTTGGTGCTGCTGATCGCCATCGCGTTCGCCTTGATCACGGTGGACATCCGCGGCGGTGAGGACTCGCCGGTCGACGGTGCCCGGCGGACCGCCGCCACCGTCTTCGGCCCGATCGAGAACGGGGTGTCGTCCGCGGTCAACCCCGTCGGCAACGCGATCCAGGCCGTGAAGGACTCCGGCGACCGCCACGACCGCATCGCCCAACTCGAGCGTGCCAACGCCGGGTTGAAGGCGAAGCTGGGCAGCGACGACCGCAACCGCAGCCGGCTCAAACAGCTCGACAAGATCCTCAGAACGGCCGGCGCGGGCCAGTACGGCATCAAGGGCGCCGAGGTCATCGCCATAGGAGCGGCCCAGGGCTTCTCCTGGACCGTCACCATCGACGTCGGCGCGAACGACGGCATCAAGCGCGACATGACCGTCCTCAACGGAGACGGGCTGGTCGGGCGGGTCACCACGGTGGGGCCCAACACCGCCACCGTGCTGCTCGCCAACGACCCCGACTTCACCGTCGGCACGCGCATGGAGTCCACCGACGAGCTCGGCTTCGCCTCCGGCCAGGGCGACCGCCCGCTGCGCGTGGAACTGCTCAACGGCAAGGCCAAGATCAAGAAGGGCGACCGGCTCGTCACCTTCGGCTCCCAGGCGGACAAGCCGTTCGTGCCCGGCGTTCCCGTCGGCCTGGTGAACCGCGTCGACCCCTCCGGCGGCGACCTGACCCGCACGCTCTACGTCACGCCGTACGTGTCCTTCACCAAGCTCGACATCGTCGGCGTCGTCGTCCAGGCCCCGCGCAAGGACCCACGGGACGACGTGCTGCCACCCAAACCGAAGCCCACGCCCACGCCGACCGTGACCGTGACGGTCACGCCCTCGGGCGACGTGCCCGCCGACGGCCTGCAGCAAGAGCAGCAAGAGCAGTAGGAGCTGAATTCCCCATGCGCTTCAACCGAATGCTGCTCTCCACGACGCTGGTGATCGTCGCCCTGGTGGTCCAGGTCAGCGTCCTCGCCCGTCTGCACCTGCCGGGCGCCGTACCGGACCTCCTGCTGCTCACCGTGCTCGGCCTCGCCCTCGTCTACGGCCACGTCGGTGGCGCCCTCGTCGGCTTCGGTGCGGGTCTGCTCGCCGACCTGGCCCCGCCCGCCGACCACGCCGCCGGACGCTACGCCCTCGTGCTCTGCGTCATCGGCTACCTCGCCGGACTCGCCAAACCCGAGAACGGCCAGCTCAAGTCGGCGACGGGCCCCATGGCCGTGGTCGTGGCCGCCGCGATCGGCTCCACGCTCCTGTACGCGGGAGTGGGCGCCCTCGTCGGCGACACCACCGCCCGCCACGTGGGCCTGAGCAGCCTGCTGTTCACCGCCGCCCTGTACGACCTGCTGCTCGCCCCGTTCGTGGTCCCCGGGATCATGGCCCTGGCCAGACGCGCCGAGAACGATCCACTCGCCGAGACCAACGGCTCCGGCAAGGCGCCCGACGTCACCGCGGGCTGGCTGTCCTCCGGCACGGGCCTGCGCATCGGCAGTCAGCGCGGCGGACTGAGGGTGAAGGCAGCCAAGGCGCGGATGGCCCGGGCGGGACGCATCAAGGGGGTCAAGCGGCTGTGATCGCGGTGCCCGGCAACAGCACACCGAACGAGGCGAGGGAGGGGGAGCAGTGACCAACGCCCACCCGTCGCCCACCACCACCCTTCCAACGAAGGGGCTGCGCCCATGACCAACATTCCCGAGACCGGCCGGACCCCGCGGGTCCAGATCCGGCTCGTCGTCATCCAGATCCTCGTCCTGTCCCTCCTCGGCACCCTCGGCGGGCGCCTCTGGTACCTCCAGATCCGCAACGGCGACGAGTACGCGAAGGAAGCCTCCGGCAACCACGTCCAGCAGGTCGTCAGCCCCGCCGTGCGCGGTTCGATCCTGGACGCCCGCGGGGTGCCGATCGCCGACAACGAGACCCGGCTCGTGGTCTCCGCGTCCCGCACCGATCTGCTGAAGATGAAGGACGACGGCGACGCGGTACTCACCAAGCTGGCCGCCGTCCTCGGCATGAAGGCCGCGGACGTGCTGGACAAGGTCCGGCTGTGCGACTCGAAGACGCCGCAGCCGTGCTGGAACGGCTCGCCCTACCAGCCGATCCCCATCACCGACGAGGCCACGCCCAAGCAGGCCCTGCAGATCCGCGAGCGCGCCGAGGACTTCCCCGGCATCACCGCGGAGCCGCAGGCCGTCCGCCGCTACGCCGCCCCCGGCAAGGCCAACACCGCTCAGGTCCTCGGCTATCTCTCCCCCGTCACCGACGAGGAGATCACCAAGGCCGAGAACACCGACTCGCCGTACCTGCGCTCCGACCAGGTCGGCCGGTCCGGCCTGGAGCGCCAGTACGACAAGGAACTGCGCGGCAAGGCCGGCGTCACCCGCTACGAGGTCGACAACCTCGGCCGGGTCATCGGCCAGGCCAAGAGCGACAGGGCCGAGCCCGGCGCGAACGTCGTCACCAGCATCGACTCCCGCGTCCAGCGCGTCGCCGAGTACGAGCTGAACGAGGCGATGAAGGCCGCCCGCGACGTGCACGACAGGAACACCGGCGAGAACTACAAGGCCGACTCCGGTGCCGTCGTCGTCATGGAGAACAAGACCGGCCGGGTCGTGTCGATGGCGTCCAACCCGTCGTACGACCCGAACGCCTGGGTCGGCGGGATCTCCGGCAAGGACTACGCGCGGCTCACCGGCAAGGACTCCAACTACCCGCTCCTGAACCGCGCGATCCAGGGCCAGTCGGCTCCCGGCTCGATCTTCAAGGTCGTCCCGACGGCCGCCGCGATCAACGCCGGATACTCCTTCAACGGCCCCTACCAGTGCGCCAGTTCGTACTCCATCGGCGGCCAGGTCTTCAAGAACTTCGAGTCCAAGGGGTACGGCCCGATCAGCCTCGGCCGCGCGCTGGAGGTCTCCTGCGACACCGTCTTCTACAGCCTGTCCCACCAGGAGTGGAAGCGGGACGGCGGCATCAAGCCGAACAAGAACGCCAAGGACTGGTTCTACAAGACGGCCCACCAGTTCGGCCTCGGCAAGGAGACCGGCATCGACCTGCCGAACGAGGTCACCGGCCGCGTCCCCGACCGCAAGTGGAAGCAGGACTACTGGAAGGCCAACAAGGACGCCTGGTGCAAGTACGGCAAGAAGGGCGGCTCGTACGCCCAGCAGATCGCGTACGAGAACTGCCTCGAGGGCAACAGGATGCGCGCCGGTGACTCCGTGAACTACTCGATCGGACAGGGCGACACGCTCGTCACGCCGATCCAGATGGCGACGATCTACGGGGCGATCTCCAACGGCGGCACCCTCTACGACCCGACCGTCGGCAAGGCGATCATCAGCCCGGACGGCAGGACCGTCCAGGAGATCAAGCCGAAGTCGCACGGCAAGCTGCCGATGTCGCAGAAGACCCGCGACGAGATAGACGGTGCCCTCGCGGGAGTCGCGACCCGCGGTACGGCCGCCTGGAGGTTCGGCGGCTGGCCGCAGGACGAGATCCCGATGCACGCCAAGACGGGTACGGCCGAGGTCTACGGCAAGCAGACGACCTCTTGGTTCGCCACCTACACCAAGGACTACACGGTCGTCATGACCATCTCCCAGGGTGGTACGGGTTCCGGCGCCTCGGGCCCCGCCGTGCGCAAGATCTACAACGCGTTGTACGGGGTGTCCGAGGACGGCGCGATCGACAAGAAGAAGGCCCTGCTCTACACGCCGCAGAAGGACCTGCCGAAGATCGAGAAGGACGGGTCGATCGACTCCCCGAAGGCCGAGGCGTACCCGCCGAAGAAGGACGAGCAGGCCACCGAGGAGGGGCAGCAGCTGCCGGCGGGCGACGACCCGGCCGCCACGGTGCGCGATCCGGGCACCGGCAACAACCGCGACACCCGCAGGCGCTCGGCCCGCCCGAAGAAGAGGCGGAGGGCCAGCGCATGACCGGCGCGAACGGCTTCTCCGTCTCCGGATACGGACCCGAACGAGCCGGCTGGACACGGCTGTTCGCCCGTGACTCGCTGGCCCGCAGACTCGACTGGCCGATACTGTTCTCGGCCATCGCGCTCTCCCTGATCGGCGCGGCTCTCGTCTACTCGGCGACCCGCAACCGCACCGAGCTCAACCAGGGCGATCCGTACTACTTCCTGTTCCGGCACCTGCTCAACACGGGCATCGGCTTCGCCCTGATGATCGGCACGGTCTGGCTCGGCCACCGCACCCTGCGCACGGCCGTGCCGATCCTGTACGGGCTCTCCGTCTTCCTGGTCCTGCTGGTGCTGACCCCGCTCGGCGCGACCATCAACGGCGCGCACGCGTGGATCGTCATCGGCGGCGGCTTCTCGCTCCAGCCCTCCGAGTTCGTGAAGATCACGATCATCCTGGGCATGGCGATGCTGCTCGCGGCCCGGGTCGACGCCGGCGACAAGCCGCACCCCGACCACCGCACGGTCCTCCAGGCGCTCGGCCTGGCGGTCGTACCGATACTGATCGTCCTGCTCATGCCCGACCTCGGTTCGGTCATGGTCATGGTCATCATCGTGCTCGGTGTGCTGCTCGCCTCCGGTGCCTCCAACCGCTGGATCTTCGGCCTGATCGGCGCCGGTGCGCTCGGGGCCATCGCGGTCTGGCAGCTCAAGATCCTCGACGAGTACCAGATCAACCGCTTCGCCGCCTTCGCCAACCCCGAGCTGGACCCGGCGGGCGTCGGCTACAACACCAACCAGGCGCGGATCGCGATCGGCTCCGGAGGCCTGTTCGGCACGGGGCTCGGCAAGGGCTCGCAGACCACCGGCCAGTTCGTGCCCGAGCAGCAGACCGACTTCGTCTTCACGGTCGCGGGCGAGGAACTCGGCTTCGTCGGCGCCGGGCTCATCCTGGTCCTGCTGGGCGTCGTCCTGTGGCGGGCCTGCCGCATCGCCCGCGAGACGACCGAGCTGTACGGCACGATCGTCGCCGCCGGGATCATCGCCTGGTTCGCCTTCCAGTCCTTCGAGAACGTCGGAATGACCCTCGGCATCATGCCGGTCGCGGGCCTGCCACTGCCCTTCGTCTCGTACGGAGGTTCGTCGATGTTCGCGGTCTGGGTGGCGGTCGGGCTGCTGCAGTCGATCAGGGTGCAGCGGCCGATGTCGGCGTGAGCGCTCCGCCGGGCTGAGCGCCGGGGTGCGGTGGTTCTTCCGCGTGCCGGTTGTCCGTGACCGGGCGGGCAGTTCCCCGCGTCCCTCACGGGGCCTAGATTCAGGGGATGGTGGACACCAAGCGGGAGATCGAGCGCAAGTACGAAGCCGATGACAACGCCGGACTGTCGGAGCTGCCGGACCTGACGCGTGTCCGGGGCGTCTCGGCCGTCGTCGACAAGGGCGTCGCCGAACTGGACGCGACCTACTACGACACGGCCGACCAGCGCCTCGCCGCCGCGTCACTCACCCTGCGCCGCCGCACCGGGGGCGACGACGCGGGCTGGCACCTGAAACTCCCGGTGTCCGACGGCGTACGGGACGAGATCCACGCCCCGCTGTCCGACACCGTGCCCCACGCCCTCACCTCCCTCGTCCGCTCCCGGGTGCGCGACGCCGAACTCGTCCCCGTCGTACGGCTGTTGTCGTCCCGCGACGTCCGCCACCTCGTCGACGACGCCGGGGGACTGCTCGCCGAGATCAGCGTCGACCGCGTACGGGCCGAGCGGCTCAGCGGCGGCGACGGCACCACCGCCTGGACCGAGATCGAGGTCGAGCTGGCGGACGACGGCGACCCCGCTTTCCTCGACAAGGTCGAGAAGAAGCTGCGCAAAGCCGGTGTCTCGCGCTCCAGGTCCGCCTCCAAGCTGGCCAGGGCGCTGGAGGAGACGGGCCGCAAGCCGCGCCGGAAAGCCGTCGTCGGGGCGGCGCCGGTCACGGCGGGCGATTACGTCCTCGCCTACGTCCGTGCCCAGCGCGACGCGATCGTGGCACTCGACCCGGCCGTCCGGCGGGACGTCCACGACGCGGTGCACAGCATGCGCGTCGCCACCCGCAGACTGCGCGGCACGTTCCGCTCGTACGGCGGCATCCTGGACCGGGCCGTCACCGACCCGATCCGCGACGAACTGAAGTGGCTGGCGGGGGAGCTGGGCGTCGACCGCGACCAGGAGGTCCTCACCGAACGGCTGACGGCGGCCCTCGACGAACTGCCGCCCCGGCTGCTCGCCGGGCCCGTCCGTGAACGCCTGCGCACCTGGGCGCACGACCGCCGGGCCGGCTCCCGGAGCCGGCTGATCGCGGTCCTCGACGGCGGGCGCTACCTGGATCTGCTGGTCGCCCTCGACTCCCTGCTCGCCACGCCGCCCCTGCTGAAGGCCGCCGCGGGCACCACGGACAAGGCGATCACGAAGGCGCTGCGCAAGGACTTCGACAAACTGTCGGAGCTGGTCGGCAGAGCCGTGGAGCTGCCGACCGGAACAGTCCGCGACCTCGCCGTCCACGAGGCCCGCAAGAAGGCCAAACGCGCCCGTTACGCGGCCGAGCTCGCCGTTCCCGTACTCGGTGGACCCGCGAAGCGCCTGGTGAGCGACATGAAGTCCCTCCAAGGGCTGCTCGGCGAGCACCAGGACAGCGTGATGGCCCGGGAGGCACTGCTGGACCTGGCGGCCGAGGCGCACACGGCGGGGGAGAGCGGCTTCACCTACGGGGTCCTGTACGGGCGTGAGGAGCGGACCGCCGCAGCGGTGGAGGCCGGGCTGCCGGAGGCGTGGGAGGCGGTCAGGAGCAGAACGGCCCTGTGAGCGGCCCGTGAGGAGCCCCGGCACGGCCCGGGCCCGCCGGGGAGGAACCCGGCGGGCACTGCTCCGAACGACGGACGGGGGGTGCCTCCGGGCGCGTTACGCTTGAGGATCACCCCCGTCAGCTCACGAAGGTTCGCCAGATGCCTGCCGAAACCGCTGTGTCCGTGTTTCCACAGCTCGAAGCTCTGCTCCCGCATGTGCAGAAGCCGATCCAGTACGTCGGCGGAGAGCTCAACTCCACGGTCAAGCCCTGGGAGGCCTGCGACGTCCGCTGGGCGCTCATGTACCCGGACGCGTACGAGGTCGGGCTGCCCAACCAGGGCGTCATGATCCTCTACGAGGTCCTGAACGAGCGCGAGGGCGTGCTCGCCGAGCGCACGTACAGCGTGTGGCCGGACCTCGAGGAGCTGATGCGTGAGCACGGCGTCCCGCAGTTCACGGTGGACAGCCACCGGCCGGTCAAGGCCTTCGACGTCTTCGGCCTGTCCTTCTCCACGGAGCTGGGCTACACGAACATGCTGACGGCGCTGGACCTGGCGGGCATCCCGCTGGAGTCCAAGGACCGCACCCTCGACGACCCGATCGTCCTGGCCGGCGGCCACGCCGCGTTCAACCCCGAGCCGATCGCCGACTTCATCGACGCGGCGATCATCGGCGACGGCGAGCAGGCCGTGCTCGACATGACCGAGATCATCCGGGCCTGGAAGGCGGAAGGCAGGCCGGGCGGCCGCGAGGAGGTCCTGTTCCGCCTCGCGAGGACCGGAGCGGTGTACATCCCGGCGTTCTACGACGTCGAGTACCTGCCGGACGGCCGGATCGCCCGCGTCGTCCCCAACAGGTCGGGTGTCCCGTGGCGCGTGTCCAAGCACACGGTCATGGACCTGGACGAGTGGCCCTACCCGAAGCAGCCCCTCGTCCCGCTCGCGGAGACGGTCCACGAGCGCATGTCGGTGGAGATCTTCCGCGGCTGCACGCGCGGCTGCCGCTTCTGCCAGGCGGGCATGATCACCCGCCCGGTCCGTGAGCGCTCCATCACGGGCATCGGCGACATGGTCGAGAAGGGCCTGAAGGCCACGGGCTTCGAGGAGGTGGGCCTGCTCTCCCTCTCCTCGGCGGACCACTCGGAGATCGGCGACCTCGCCAAGGGCCTGGCGGACCGGTACGAGGAGGACAAGATCGGCCTGTCCCTCCCGTCCACCCGGGTCGACGCGTTCAACGTGGACCTGGCCAACGAGCTGACCCGCAACGGCCGTCGCTCGGGCCTCACCTTCGCCCCCGAGGGCGGCTCCGAGCGCCTGCGCAAGGTCATCAACAAGATGGTCTCGGAGGACGACCTCATCCGGACGGTCTCGACGGCGTACGGCAACGGCTGGCGCCAGGTGAAGCTGTACTTCATGTGCGGCCTGCCCACCGAGACGGACGAGGACGTCCTCCAGATCGCGGACATGGCGATGAAGGTGATCGCCGAGGGCCGCAAGGTCTCCGGCCAGAACGACATCCGCTGCACGGTGTCCATCGGCGGCTTCGTCCCGAAGCCCCACACGCCGTTCCAGTGGGCCCCGCAGCTGTCGGCGCAGGAGACGGACGCCCGCCTGACGAAGCTCCGCGACAAGATCCGTGGCGACAAGAAGTACGGCCGCTCCATCGGTTTCCGCTACCACGACGGCAAGCCCGGCATCGTCGAGGGCCTGCTCTCCCGCGGCGACCGCCGCATCGGCTCCGTCATCCGCGCCGTCTACGAGGACGGCGGCCGCTTCGACGGCTGGCGCGAGCACTTCTCGTACGACCGCTGGATGCAGTGCGCCGACAAGACGCTCCCCGCCCTCGGGGTGGACGTCGACTGGTACACCACCCGTGAGCGCACCTACGAGGAGGTCCTCCCCTGGGACCACCTCGACTCCGGTCTCGACAAGGACTGGCTCTGGGAGGACTGGCAGGACGCGCTCGACGAGACCGAGGTCGACGACTGCCGGTGGACGCCCTGCTTCGACTGCGGCGTGTGCCCCGCGATGCAGACGGAGATCCAGGTCGGCCCGACCGGCAAGAAGCTGCTCCCCCTCACGGTGAAGAAGCCGGCGGTCAGCGGACACGTGCACTGACCGACGCCTTTCGAAGGCCCCGCCGGCGCAGAGCCGGGGGGCGGGCGGGGACGAAAGCCGCGGTTCTGCATCCGTACGGGCCGCTCACGCGTCTTCGTGGACATGGACCTGGAGAAGTCACCGCCGCCCGCGTCACCCGAGCCGCCCGGGGTGGGCGCGTCGCCGGAGCTGTACGAGGGCTCCAGCGCGCCCGTGCCGCGGCCTGACGCCGCTCCCGGTGGATGTCTCGCCGTCGCGATCCGCATTCCGGTGCGGATCGTGGTGTTCGTGCTGGTGGTGCCCGTACGGATGGCGTGGGACGCGCTGGTCGTCGGCGGCCGGTTCCTCAACGACCTCCTGTTCCGGCCGCTCGGCCGGGCGTTCATGTGGGTGTTCGCGCCGGTCGGGCGCGGTGCGGCGTGGCTGCTCGAAGGCATCGCGACCGTCGTCGCGTGGCTGCTGACCGGGCTCGGGTACGGGCTGACGTGGCTGGGCAAATTGGTGTTCGTCTGGCCGTGGGTGGGGCTGTGGCGTTACGTGGTGGTGCCCGTGGGGCGAGGGCTCGCCTGGCTCGGGCACGTACTGCTCGTCGTCCCCGCCCTGTGGCTGTACGCGTGGGTGCTGACGCCCGTCGGGCACGGCGTCGTGTGGGCGCTGAGGGGGTTCGGGGCCGGATGCGCCTGGCTGTGGCGTGTGTCGGTGGTCTCGCCCACGGGCTGGCTGTACCGGGCTCTCCTCGCGCCGACCGGCCGGGGCATCGCCTGGGCCGCCCGCGGACTGTGGGCCGGTGTCGTGTGGGCCTTCAGCGGGTTGTGGGCCGGCATGACATGGATCGGCGGGGGACTGTGGGCCGGCATGACATGGGTGGGCCGAGGTCTGTGGACCGGCATCTCATGGGTGGGCCGGGGAGTCTGGGCAGGGGTGTCCTGGCTCGCCATGGTCGTCGGGACCCTCCTGCGGTGGATCTTCGTCGTACCCCTCGTCGCCCTGTGGCGCTGGGTGCTCGCGCCGGTCGGGCGGGGTATCGCCGTGGTCGCGCGGGAGATCGGCGAGGCCCTGGGGCATGCGTGGCGGGTCGCCGGGTACGTGTCGCTGGCCGTCGGGCGCTTCCTCGGACGACTCTTCCGGTGGATCTTCGTCGAGCCGGTGCGGTGGGCGTACCGGAGCGTGCTCACTCCGATGGGGCACTTCGTACGGGATGCCGTCTGGCGGCCCGCGGCGGAGGCCGCCCGCAGTGTGGGCCGCGCCACCCGGCAGGCCCTGGCGAGCGCCCGCGAGACGGCACGGCAGACCAGGGCCGACATCCGGCGCATGCTGTTCGGAGCCCCGCGCGAACCCGAGCCGGTGCCCCTGGCCGGACCCCGGGCAGCACCGGAACCGGTACGCCTGGTCAAGCCCGCCGGGACCGTCCGGCCGGAGCCGGACCGCTCCCGCCGGGAACCGCCGGCCGCCGGGACACGTACTCTAGGTAGCAGTACGACCGCACTCACGAAGGACTGAACGACACTGGGCAAGCGACAGCCCGAAGGCCCGCCGCCCGCACCCGCGGTGCAGCGCATCCGACTGCGCTACACCAAGCGCGGCCGCCTCCGGTTCACCAGCCACCGCGACTTCCAGCGTGCCTTCGAGCGCGCGTTGCGCCGCGCCGAGGTGCCCATGGCGTACTCGGCGGGGTTCACGCCGCACCCGAAGGTGTCGTACGCCAATGCCGCACCCACCGGCACGGGCAGTGAGGCCGAGTACCTGGAGATCGCGCTCACCGACACGCGCGACCCCGACACACTGCGCGAGCTCCTCGACGAGTCGCTGCCCACCGGGCTCGACATCATCGACGCGGTGGAGGCCCGTACCTCGGGTCTCGCCGACCGGCTCACCGCGTCCGTGTGGGAACTGCGCCTCGACGGCGTGTCCCCCGAGGACGCGGAGCGGGCGGTCGACGCCTTCATGTCGGCCGAGACCGTCGAGGTCCGGCGCAAGGCGAAGAACGGCATGCGCACCTTCGACGCCCGCGGCGCCGTCGCGGGTCTGGAGGCGCACAGCGCACCGCCGGAGGCGCACGGTCCCCAGGCTGATAGGCCGACCGACCAGGCTTGTGCGATACTGCGGCTGGTTGTTCGGCACGTGACGCCTGCCGTTCGACCCGACGACGTTCTGTCCGGTCTCCGAGCTGTGGCCGACCTGGCGCCGCCGGTCCCCGCAGCGGTGACCAGGCTGGCGCAGGGGCTATTCGATGAAGAGACCGGCACGGTGACCGACCCGCTCGCGCCCGACCGCGAGGCAGCAGCATCCTCCCCGAATGCGTTTTCCGGGGACACCGCTTCTGCCGCCGCGAAGGCGTCGGCGTAAGGAAGGTCCCGCGTAGGGACGGACGTCGAAGCGCCGCCCTCGTATCCGGGAGCCACCTGGGTCGGGCAGCGCACCGACCAGAAGACTTTCGCCAGGCCGTACGCACAGGGCGTACGGAACCGGCGAGACAGGACACAGAGAGCTCCCGTGCGGCGCCCGCGCCCCCGGACGGCGGCACCGCGCATCGCGCGAGCCGCGGACGTCACCGGATCTGCGGCGCCCGGGAGCCTGACGGGAGATCCACCCGCATGCTTGAGCCGACCGAACCCACCGAGTCCGCAACGGGCTCCGAGAACAGCACCCCGAGCGACACGCTGCCGCCGCGCCGGCGCCGTCGTGCCGCTTCACGCCCCGCGGGACCTCCCTCGGGGAACGCCGAGGGTGCCCCCGAGGCAGAGACCACTGCGCCGGCCATACCGGCTGTGACCTCCACCGACCTCGCGACAGAAGAGGCGGAGGAGACCGAAGAGGCGGCTGCGGTCACCGGGGCGTCCGCCCCGAGCCAGGCTGCCGACGAGGCGCCGGCCGCCGAAGCCGCTCCCGCTCCGCGTCGCCGTCGTGCCACGCGTCGGGCGTCCGCCCCCGCGGGTGCGCCGCAGACGACCGGGGCCGAGGCGGCTCCGGTGGCTGCTGAGGCTCCCGCGCCCGCCGAGCCCGCCGTTGAAGAGGCGGCTGCCGTCTCCGATGCCGAGGCTGCTCCGGCTCCGCGTCGCCGTCGTGCCACGCGTCGGGCGTCCGCTCCCACGGGTGCGCCGCAGACGGTTGAGGCCGAGGCCGCTCCGGTGGCCGTTGAGGCCCCCGCGCCCGCCGAGCCCGCTGTCGAAGAGGCGGCTGCCGTCTCCGAGGCCGAGGCTGCTCCGGCTCCGCGTCGCCGTCGTGCCACGCGTCGGGCGTCCGCTCCCACGGGTGCGCCGCAGACGGCTGAGGTCGAGGCCGCTCCGGTGGCCGTTGAGGCCCCCGCGCCCGCCGAGACACCGGCCGTCGAGGAGACACCGGCCGTCGAGGCCGAGGCCGCCCCCGCCCCGCGTACGCGCCGTCGCGCCACACGCCGGGCCACCGCCCCCGCCGGTGCGCCCCAGGCGGAGACCGAGACCACTCCGGTGGCGCCCGCCGAGGCTGCCACTGAGCCCACTCGCCGTGCCACCCCGCCCGAGGCGGAGCACGCCGAGACCCCCACCGCGACCGAGCCCGCCGAGGCCGTTGTCCGCGACGAGCGCAGGGAGGCCCCCGTGGCCGCTGCCAAGAACGACCGGTCCGCCGAGACCGAGACCTCCGCCGACACCGAGGAAGCGGCTCCGCGTCGCGCCCGTCGGCGAGCCACCCGCAAGGCGGCCGGAGGCTTCTCCGCACCCGCGCCGAGCCGGACCGCGGAGGCGGAGGACGAGTCGTCCCGGCGCCCCGGGCGTCCCGCCGTCGCCGTGTTCCAGGCGCCGGTCTTCGCCGAGCCGATGTTCCAGACGCCCGAGCGTGCCGCGGCAGCCGCCGCGGCCGAGGCCGAGGAGGACGTCCCGGAGGAGGCCGAGGAGGTCGTGGAGCCGGTCCAGCAGGCCGCCCCCGCGGTCGTCGAGGAGGAGACCGGCGGGCCGCGCAGGCGCCGCCGCAGGAGGGCCGAGGAGCCCGCCGCCCCGGTGGTGGAGAGTGCCCCCGAGGCCGAGGAGCCCGTCGACGAGGAACCGGCCGAGGAGGAGTCCGCCGAGGACGCCGCCGAGGGCGACGACAACGAGGAGACCGGCTCGCGCCGCCGTCGCCGCCGTGGTGGCCGTCGCCGCCGCCGGGGCGAGTCCGCCGACGCGGACGGTGACGAGTTCGCCGGTGAGCAGTCCGACCGCGGTGAGCAGACCGCCCAGGACACCGAGGACACCGCCGAGCAGACCGAAGAGGACGCCGCGGACGCGGAGGACGACCACGAGGACGCCGGCGGCTCCAGCAGCAGCCGTCGCCGCCGTCGCCGTCGCCGCCGGGCCGGTGACTCCTCCGGCGAGGCCGACGCCGTCGACAGCGACCCCGAGCGCACGGTCGTCAAGGTCCGCGAGCCCCGCAAGAAGGAAGAGCGGTCCCACGACAGCTCGGACGAGGTGCAGTCCATCAAGGGCTCGACCCGCCTCGAGGCCAAGAAGCAGCGCCGCCGTGAAGGGCGCGAGCAGGGCCGCCGCCGCGTCCCGATCATCACCGAGGCCGAGTTCCTGGCTCGCCGCGAGGCCGTCGAGCGCGTGATGGTCGTCCGCCAGAGCGGCGAGCGCACGCAGATCGGTGTCCTCGAGGACGACGTGCTCGTGGAGCACTACGTCAACAAGGAGGAGTCGACCTCGTACGTCGGCAACGTCTACCTGGGCAAGGTCCAGAACGTGCTGCCGTCGATGGAGGCCGCCTTCATCGACATCGGCAAGGGCCGCAACGCGGTCCTGTACGCCGGTGAGGTCAACTTCGAGGCGCTGGGCATGGCCAACGGCCCCCGCCGCATCGAGAGCGCCCTGAAGTCCGGCCAGTCGGTCCTCGTGCAGGTCACGAAGGACCCGATGGGCCACAAGGGTGCCCGTCTGACGAGCCAGGTCTCGCTGCCCGGCCGCTACCTGGTCTACGTGCCCGAGGGCTCGATGACCGGCATCAGCCGCAAGCTGCCCGACACCGAGCGGGCCCGCCTGAAGACCATCCTCAAGAAGATCGTCCCCGAGGACGCGGGCGTCATCGTGCGCACCGCCGCCGAGGGCGCGAGCGAGGACGAGCTGAGCCGTGACGTCGAGCGGCTCCAGGGGCAGTGGGAGGACATCCAGAAGAAGGCGAAGAGCGGCGGCAGTTCGAACGCCCCGACGCTGCTGTACGGCGAGCCGGACATGACCGTCCGCGTCGTCCGCGACATCTTCAACGAGGACTTCACCAAGGTCATCGTCAGCGGCGAGGAAGCCTGGGAGACCATCCACGGGTACGTCTCGCACGTCGCGCCCGACCTGGCCGACCGCCTGTCGAGGTGGACCTCCGAGGTCGACGTCTTCGCGTCGTACCGGATCGACGAGCAGCTCGCCAAGGCGCTGGACCGCAAGGTGTGGCTGCCGAGCGGCGGTTCGCTGGTCATCGACAAGACCGAAGCGATGATCGTGATCGACGTCAACACCGGCAAGTTCACCGGTCAGGGCGGCAACCTCGAGGAGACGGTCACCAGGAACAACCTGGAGGCGGCCGAGGAGATCGTGCGCCAGCTGCGGCTGCGCGACCTCGGCGGCATCGTCGTCATCGACTTCATCGACATGGTCCTGGAGTCCAACCGGGACCTGGTGCTGCGGCGCCTCCTGGAGTGCCTGGGCCGCGACCGTACGAAGCACCAGGTGGCCGAGGTCACCTCGCTGGGCCTCGTCCAGATGACCCGCAAGCGGGTCGGTCAGGGCCTGCTGGAGTCCTTCTCGGAGACCTGCGTCCACTGCAACGGCCGCGGCGTGATCGTGCACATGGAGCAGCCGACCTCCGCCGGAGGCGGCGGCAAGCGCAAGAAGCGCGGTCGCGGCGGAGCCGAGCAGACCCATGAGCACGAGCACACGCACGAGCCGGAGACGGCCGACGTGCCCGAGCCGGTCGAGACGGCCGCCGAGGTCGCCGCGGAGGTTGCCGAGCCGGTCGCGCTGCTCGAGCCCGAGTTCGTACCGGACGAGGACCTCTACAGCAGCGCCGCCGAGGCGGAGGCCGCTGCCACGCGTGGCCGTTCGCGTCGCCGCACGAGTCGGCGGGCGTCGGCCCCGGCGGGTGCGCCGAGGTCCGAGTCCCGCAGGTCCGAGCGCAGGAGCGAGGTTCCGACCGCGCAGTCCGTGACGACCGAGGACGAGATCGCGCGTCCCGTGCAGCAGGAGCCGGCCGCGGTCGCGCAGGCCGCGCCCGTCGCCGCCGAGGACCCGGTGGTCGAGGCGGCCGCCGAGGCAGCCCCCGCTGTCGACGACGCCGCTCCCAAGGGGCGTACGCGCCGTCGGGCGACCCGCAAGGTCTCCGCGCCGGCCGGTTCGCCCAAGGCGGCGGAGGAGGCCGTGGTGACCGTCACCGAGCCGGTCGCCGCGCCCGCCGAGCCCAAGGTGGAACAGGCCGCGGAGGCCGCCCCCACGGCGGAGCAGCCCGCCGTCGACAGTGCCGCCCCGGCGCGGCCGAGGCGCCGTGCGGTCCGTAAGGCCACCGCGCCCGCCTCGTCCGCGGAGTCCGCCGTCGTGGTCGTCCCGTCCTCGCCCGCCGAAGCCCCGGCGCAGGCCGCCGAGGCGCCTGCCGAGGCCCCCGCGGACGCGTCCGGAGCGGGCGACGAGGCTCCGGCCACGAAGACGGCCCGCAAGACGGCCAAGAAGGCGACCGCGAAGAAGGCCGCCGCGAAGAAGACGACGACGGCGGCCAAGAAGACGGCGGCGAAGAAGACCACGGCCAAGAAGGCGACGAAGACCGCCAAGACGGCCGCGAAGTCGACGTCGAAGAAGACCGCGGCGGCGGAGCAGCAGACGCCGTCCACCGTCACGGCCTCCACCGACGAGGACTGACGAGGGCAGGCCGAACACCCGGGGCGCGAGCCCTGAAGCACGACGCCCCCCGACCGGCGGACACCGAGCCGGTCGGGGGGCGTCGGCGTGTCCGGAGGGCGCCGCTGTACCCGGCGGAGGGGGCGACGTGACCCGGACGCCCTGTGACGTTCCCCGAACTGCCTTTCAGTGCGCCCGATTTGGCGCGACCTGACACCCTTTCAGGGGCATCATGGATATCACACTTACCCCCCGCCCCTTGGAACGCGATCACTTACCTGTAAAAATTGAGCAGTCATGACACATACGCGGGTGCGCGTTGGGGAGAACGCTCACACGTGTCAGGGGGAGGGGATCAAATGGCGCGCGTGCGCCTGAAGGGCACTGGGCGACACCGTGCTGCGAAGCCGGTCAAGGGAGGCCGTCAGGTCGTCGCGCTGGCCACCGTGCTGTCCGCGGCGGGCGTCCAGGCCGCCACGTCGGCCGGTACGGCGGAGGCCGTCGACAACCCGACCTGGACCGAGGGGCCGATCTTCAACGATCCGCTCGGCACCACCGACCAGCAGGCCGCGATCCGTACGCGGCTGATCGAGCTGACGAACTCCGCGCTGCCCGGCTCCACGATCAAGGTCGCGGTCTACCATGTGTGGGAGGCCGGCGTCGTCAACGCGCTCGTCGCCGCCAAGAACCGCGGTGTGGACGTCCAGGTGCTGCTCGACGAGTCCAGCATCAGCGACCGCCCGACCAACACCGCGTACGGCACGCTCGCTTCGGGCCTCGGCACGGACCGTACGCAGGGCTCGTACGTCGCGACCTGCCCGGAGAGCAAGTCGTGCCTGGGCGACCCGAAGTTCGGGCAGTCGATCATGCACAACAAGTTCTGGCTGTTCTCGGCGGTCCAGGGCGCCACGAACGTGGTCGTCGAGACCACCTCGAACTCCACGCCGTCCGCGCACACGCGTTTCTTCAACGACGCGCTGATGCTGCCGAACAACCCGACGATGTACGACGCGTACGCGGACTACTTCGACACGATGGTCGCGCAGGACTGGGAGTCCTGGAACTACCGCACGGTGAGCAACGGCCTCTACAAGGCGTACTTCTTCCCGCGGGCGGGCAACACCCGGGCCACCGACACGGTGTACTCGATCCTCAACAACGTCACCTGCACGTACAAGGACACCGCGGGCGTCACCCAGTCGACCAAGGTCCGGGTGGCGATCTTCAAGATCACGCGGTTGGCCATCGCGGAGAAGCTGGTCTCGCTGAAGAAGGCGGGCTGCTCCGTGAGCATCGTCTACGCGGAGTCCGACAGCGCCAAGAGCACCGGCGGCACCAAGGGTACCTGGGAGAAGATGCACACCACCGGTGGCCCGACCGTGCGGTGCTACAACGACGACCGGGACCCGCTGAACCCCGGCCAGAAGCTGGCGACGCCGTACATCATCCACTCCAAGTACATCCTCATCGACGGCATGTACGACGGCGTGAAGAACAAGGTCAGCTTCACCGGCTCCGGGAACTACACGGGTCCCGCGCTGCGCGAGAACGACGAGTCGATCGTGAAGGTCGACGACGACGCCGTGCACGACATGTACAAGGTCCACTTCGACCGCGTGACCAAGGTCGCCTACCCGGGCACCGCGGACGCCACGGACCTGTGCAAGGGCGTGAAGCCGCTGCCGGCGGACGGCGAGAAGCCGACGGTGTAGGCGACGTAGGACGTGCGACCGGGCCCGGAGCAGACCCGCTCCGGGCCCGTCGTTGTCCCCGGGCGTCCCTGGGCGTGGTCCGGCCTGGGGGGCGGTCCGGACCCGGTTTGACCCCCAGGTCGGGGCCCCGTAACCTTGACCCTCGGTGTGTTCACTGATGCACCGCATTCCCGTAAACCTCTTCCTCCCGGTGGCTCACACCCCGGGAGAGGCCGTCTGTCTTCATCGACGGCTGGACTGCGGGGATTCCGATTTCGAGCGAGAGAGAGATCCGCGTGTACGCCATCGTGCGCAGCGGTGGTCGCCAGCACAAGGTTGCTGTCGGCGACATCGTTGAGGTTGACAAGATTTCCACTGCCAAGGTTGGCGACACGGTCGAGCTCTCGACCCTGCTCGTTGTCGACGGCGACGCTGTGACCAGCGACCCGTGGGTGCTGGCCGGCATCAAGGTCCAGGCCGAGATCGTGGATCACCACAAGGGTGTGAAGATCGACATCCTTCGCTACAAGAACAAGACCGGCTACCGCCGTCGTCAGGGCCACCGCCAGCAGTACACGGCGATCAAGGTCACTGAGATCCCCGCGGCTGCGAAGTAAGGGACTGAGGAGAGATGGCACACAAGAAGGGCGCATCGTCCACCCGGAACGGTCGCGACTCCAATGCCCAGCGGCTCGGCGTGAAGCGCTTCGGCGGTCAGGTCGTCAACGCGGGTGAGATCCTGGTCCGCCAGCGTGGCACCCACTTCCACCCCGGCGTGAAGGTCGGCCGTGGCAAGGACGACACGCTGTTCGCGCTGGCCGCCGGTGCGGTCGAGTTCGGTACGCACCGTGGCCGCAAGGTCGTGAACATCGTTCCGGTCGCCTGACCGGTTCTTTCGCGAGGCGGACCTCACTTCCCGTACGGGAAGCGGGTCCGCCTTTCGCGTGTTTCAACAGAGTAGTGATCACCGGGCGGCGACGATCGGTGATCATCGATGAGAGATTTTCCGTACGTAACTGGAGGCACATTCCATGACCACCTTCGTGGACCGCGTCGAGCTGCATGTCGCCGCGGGTAGCGGAGGTCACGGCTGTGCCTCCGTTCACCGGGAGAAGTTCAAGCCGCTCGGCGGCCCGGACGGCGGCAACGGCGGCCGTGGCGGTGACGTGATCCTGGTCGTCGACCAGTCCGTCACCACGCTGCTCGACTACCACCACTCCCCGCACCGCAAGGCCACCAGCGGCCGGCCCGGCGAGGGCGGCAACCGGTCCGGCAAGGACGGCCAGGACCTGGTCCTGCCCGTGCCGGACGGCACGGTCATCCAGGACAAGGCCGGGAACGTACTCGCCGACCTGGTGGGCCAGGGCACGACGTACGTGGCCGCGGAGGGCGGCCGGGGCGGCCTCGGCAACGCCGCGCTGTCCTCGGCCCGCCGCAAGGCGCCCGGCTTCGCCCTGCTGGGCGTACCCGGCGGTATGCAGGACATCGTCCTCGAGCTGAAGACCGTCGCGGACGTGGCGCTGGTCGGCTACCCGAGCGCGGGCAAGTCCTCGCTGATCTCGGTCCTGTCGGCCGCGAAGCCGAAGATCGCCGACTACCCGTTCACCACGCTCGTCCCCAACCTCGGTGTCGTGACGGCCGGTTCGACCGTCTACACGATCGCCGACGTGCCGGGACTGATCCCGGGGGCCAGCCAGGGCAAGGGCCTGGGGCTGGAGTTCCTGCGGCACGTGGAGCGCTGTGAGGTGCTCGTCCACGTCCTCGACACGGCGACCCTCGAATCGGACCGTGACCCCGTCTCCGACCTCGACATGATCGAGGAGGAGCTGAAGCAGTACGGCGGCGGCCTCGACCGTCGGCCGCGCCTCGTCGTTCTGAACAAGATCGACGTGCCGGACGGCAGGGATCTGGCCGACATGGTCCGCCCCGACCTGGAGGCCCGCGGCTACCAGGTCTTCGCGATCTCGGCGGTGGCCCACACGGGCCTCAAGGAGCTCTCCTTCGCCCTCGCCGACCTGGTCTCCAAGGCCCGTGCGGCGAAGCCCAAGGAAGAGGCCACGCGGATCGTCATCCGTCCGAAGGCGGTCGACGACGCCGGCTTCACGGTGGTCCAGGAGGAGGACGGCCTCTACCGCGTCCGCGGCGAGAAGCCGGAGCGCTGGGTCCGCCAGACCGACTTCAGCAACGACGAGGCCGTCGGCTACCTCGCCGACCGTCTCGCCCGTCTCGGCGTCGAGGAAAAGCTGATGAAGGCGGGCGCCCGCTCGGGCGACGGCGTCGCCATCGGCCCCGAGGAGAACGCCGTCGTCTTCGACTGGGAGCCCACGGTCATGGCCGGCGCCGAGATGCTCGGGCGCCGTGGCGAGGACCACCGCCTCGAGGAGCCGCGGCCGGCTGCGCAGCGGCGGCGCGACAAGCAGGCGGAGCGGGACGAGGCGGACCAGGAGTTCGACGACTTCAACCCGTTCTGACCGGGCGCGGTGCCCTCCGGGCGGGTGGATGTGTTCACCGCCTGCCCGGAGGGGGCCTGGTGCGCAGTTCCCCGCGCCCCTGAGGGGTTGGGGGTGGGTGTGTTCGCCGCGGGCCGATGGCGGCTTGTCGCGCCGTTCCTCGCGCCCCTGAGGGGGAGGGCTGGGGTGGACGTGTTTCCCCGCGCCCCTGGCGGGGGCGACTCCCGGAATCCGAGTTCGGCCCCTCTTGAGGGGCGCGGGGAACCGCGCGACCAGCCCCCGCGCTCCCGCAGCCGAACTCGTAGCCGTACCCGTACGCGGACGAAAGCGGGGCCCGGAGAATCTCCGGGCCCCGCTTTCGTCCGCGTACGCGGCAGCGCTACGCGCTGACGGAATCCTCCGCCTCGTTCGGGTCCTGCGCGGCCTCCTCGGCCGCATCCTCCTTCGCCGACCGCGGCGAGGGGATCTCCGCGGCGAGCCGCGACTCCATCCGTACGCGCCGCGCGTCGGCCTTCGTGCACAGGTCGTCGATCGCCCCGTTGAAGCGGGCCAGCGACGGCGGGTCGGACGGGCCGAGCAGGTGCTCCTTCAGCGCGGCACGGGCCGCCACGAAGGTGTCCTTCTCGGGCCGGCGGACCGACTCCAGGAGCGCCGGCACACCCTCGGCACCGGGCGCGAGGACGACACCCGCGGACACCGTCGGGAAGCCCGTGCGGAACGCGGCCTCGGACATCCCCGAGGTGTTGGCCACCGCGTACGGCTTCTCGCTCGACAGCCAGTCGGAGACGACCGACGAGACATCGCTGATCAGCAGATCCGCCTCGTTGAAGCAGGCGAAGATGGCCGGTCGCGCGTCCGTGACGATCTGGTGCTCCCACTCCGGGAAGGACGCCCAGTACGCCTTCTCCCAGGCCAGCGTGGCCTCGGTGATGGCGGCCTCGCGGTCACCCCGGGGTGCGCCCTGGAGCAGCATCCGCTCCATCTCGTCGGCGCTCACCCGGAAGTCGGTGGAGGTCAGCTTGTCCAACTCGGCCGTCCGGCGCGCCAGTTCGGCGGCCGCACCGGCGTCGGGACGGGCGCCCGACCGCTTGGTGTTGGCCTCGCGGATCATCGCCATGATGCGCTCGTTCGCGGCGCCCGCGCGCGGCTCGACGGAACCGGTCATCGGGTGCGGCTTGTAGAGGAGCCGTACGCCGTCGTCGGCCAGCAGCCGCCGCACGATGTTCTCGCCGGCCAGCACCACCGAGGTGTTGCCGGGATTGCCGTCCCAGCCCTCCCACGTGGGGGCGTACAGAACGGTCGTGAACGTGCCCGTCGGCGCTCCCGAGTACGGGCGGATCGGCGCGAGCTGCGGGCGGCCGACCTCCACGATGTCCTTGTCCTCGACGCCGACCTCGGCCAGCGCGTACCGCTCGCGGGCCGCGGGACCGGCCACCCACACCTCGTCGTACGCCTTCGCGTAGGGGTTGCAGGAGGAGAGCTTGTCGCTCTCGCCGTGGTTGATGAAGGCGTGCTTGACCGTGGGGATGCGCAGGACCTGCGAGGTCTTCGCGGCGTTGGCCGGGTGCAGCATCATCTTCAGCGTCGAGTTCTCCAGCGAGAACATCGTCGAGACCTTCGGGAAGCAGATGACCGGCACGTCGGTGGCGTCGATCTTCTGCACCATGAACCGCTCACGCAGCACGATCAGCGGCTTGGCGTCGACCGAGGAGAGCGTGGAGAGCCACATGTTCGCCTGGTACGCGGAGGTCGTACCGCCGGAGAAGTACATGGCCACGGTCGGCCGGTAGTCGGCCAGCCACTTGTCCAGCCACTCCATGACCTTCTGCTCGCTCCTGGCGCGCTTCTTCGGCAGCAGCCAGGTGGCGAGGTAGACCGTGCCGCCGCCGATCAGGGCGAGGGAGACACCGAGGCCGATGCCGCCCCAGTAGGCGTCCGTGGTGGCCGCGGTGACCATCAGCCCGGCCGTGGCCGGGACGGAGAAGGTGAGCAGGCGGTGGCCCGGGCGGCGGGCCAGGACACGGGGCGGCGCCGCGGTCAGGCGCAGCGCGGACGCGTCGATGTTGCGGGTGACGATCGGCAGCGTACGGGTGCGGCGCACCATGATCGCGATGGCCTGGCAGGCGAAGTGCAGGGCGTAGAAGACGCACAGGGCGATCAGCAGCGGTGCCTGCTCGCGCATCGGGTTGATGCCGTCGATCCGCAGGAGTCCCACCAGGATCAGCATGTCGCGGAGCAACTGCCGGACCGTTACGTCGAAGCGGACCTTGCCGAGCAGTGAGAGCAGTCCGGGATCCCGGTACTGCAGGAACACGTCGAGGGCTAGGCCCGCAGCGCTCGCGGCGATGAACACCGGGACGTTCGGCAGCAGAGCGGAGACGATCTGAGCCGTGAAGAGCGCGAACATCGAGAACAGCGCGAACAGCTGCACGATGCGGCGGGGGGCGAGTCCGGCGGAGGGCACGGAATGGGCTCCTGCGAGGGGGGGCGGCGGATGGGGGGGAAGCGTGGAGGTCGGGCCTCGCCGTACCTCCCTGGAGCTCGTACGGGAGAGGCCGATCCCTGACCGTATGACCTCTGCGGGCCGCCTAGCAATCTTGCGTGAGGACTATCACCGGATATCGGTTTAAAACGACGGGAAGCTGTGAGGTGCCTCTCCCGCCTGCCGTGAGCCGCGCCCCGGCGTCCGCCACTCGAAACGCGGGGGCGGCCGCCACCCACCGTCACGTAGATTGCACGGACCGGGCTGGTCGGGAGCATTGGGGTACAGCGTGTCAGCGGCAAGGCAGGCGGCAGCGGGGCAGGACGAGGGGGCGGCCCGAAGGGTTCCGGCCGAAGGCGGTGGCGGCGGACGGGCCGGTGTGGCGGAGGCCCGCAGGGTCGTCGTCAAGGTGGGCTCCTCGTCACTGACCACCGCGTCCGGGGGCCTCGACGCCGACCGCGTGGACGCCCTCGTCGACGTGCTCGCCACGAGCCGCAGCGGCGGGGAGAGGGAGATCGTCCTCGTCTCGTCCGGCGCCATCGCCGCGGGCCTCGCTCCGCTGGGCCTGCGCCGCCGCCCCAAGGACCTGGCCCGCCAGCAGGCCGCCGCCAGCGTCGGACAGGGCCTCCTGGTCGCCCGCTACACCGCCTCCTGCGCCCGCTACGGCGTCCGGGTCGGCCAGGTGCTGCTCACCTCCGACGACATGAGCCGCCGCGCCCACCACCGCAACGCCTCCCGCACCCTCGACAAGCTCCTCGCGATGGGCGCGCTGCCGGTCGTCAACGAGAACGACACCGTGGCCACGGACGAGATCCGCTTCGGCGACAACGACCGCCTCGCCGCGCTCGTCGCCCATCTCGTACGCGCCGACCTGCTGGTCCTCCTCTCCGACGTGGACGGCGTCTACGACGGCGACCCCAGCAGGTCCGGCACCTCGCGGATAGCGGAAGTACGCACTCCGGCGGACCTCGCGCACGTCGACATCGGCAGCGCGGGCAAGGCGGGCGTCGGCACCGGCGGCATGGTCACCAAGGTGGAGGCGGCCCGGATCGCGGCCGCGGCCGGCATCCCCGTGGTGCTGACGAGCGCGGTCCACGCGGCGGACGCCCTCGCGGGGCGGGACACCGGCACGTACTTCCACGCCACCGGCCGCCGCTCCGCCGACCGCCTGCTGTGGCTCCAGCACGCGTCGACCCCGCAGGGCGCCCTCACCCTCGACGACGGGGCGGTGCGCGCGGTCGTCGAGCGGCGTACGTCCCTGCTGCCCGCGGGCATCGCGGCGGTCGAGGGCGACTTCAGCGCGGGCGACCCCGTGGAGCTGCGCGACAGCGCCGGACGGGCGGTCGCCCGGGGGCTCGTCAACTTCGACGCCAAGGAGATCCCGCAGCTGATCGGGCGCTCCACGCACGAGCTGGCCCGCGAGCTGGGGCCCGCGTACGAGCGCGAGGTCGTGCACCGGGACGATCTGGTGCTGCTGAGCCCGTGAACGGCCGGAGGGCGGCCTCCGGCCAGGAGCGCCCGCTGCGGTGCCCGCCGGGAGCGGCCTGTCCGGTCAGCGGCCGCGTCCGTGGACCGGGCTCCCGGCCGAAAACAGTGGGGAACGCCCGACAAAGCCCCTGCCCGGAGGTGGACCTTCGGTAAAAGCGCCACGCGGAGCCTTCCCACCTGCTCAACTTTGACTCAGGGAGACCCCCTGAGTCCGAGCGGACCCATTGCGTAAAGGAGGCCGTCGTGAGACGAGTGCGCCCTGGGGCGGCGGCGTCCCGAGGTGTTGCCGGCTCCCGCGCGGCCGGCGAGGAGCGGACGCTCACCAGCGTCGCCGCCGGTGACACGTACGAGGTCGAGGAGCCGCGGGACCTGCCGCGGCTGTGGCACGTCACGCTGAGCGTCTCGGGCGGCGAGGCCCCGCTCAAAGAGGTCAGGCGGGGCCTGGAGCAGCTCGCGCACGACCACCCCTTTCTGCTGACCAGCCGGTATGCCAACGACCATGCGGAGATCCGCTACTGGGAGGAGGCCCGCGACCTGCACGACGCGGCCGCGGTCGCGCTGCGGCTGTGGGGCGAGCACCGCCAGACCGCGAAGCTGCCGCCGTGGGAGATCGTCGGCCTGGAGGTCATCGACCGCGAGACCTACCACCAGCGGATCGCGGAGGGGTACGGGCCGCTGCCGGCCACCCCTGTGGGCGTACACCCGTTCTAGCCCTGGCGTCCCTCGGGGCACACGCTTTCTACGGCCATTTCAGGACCTGTCTCGCGGTGTGGGACAACGGCTGAACACCTCTCGCGGGCGCACTACCCTGCGGTATATGACCACGCTCTCGCCGTACGACTCGATGTCTCCGGTCACCCAGGCCGCCTACCGTGCCAAGGCGGCCGCCGCCGACCTCGCTCCGCTGCCGCGGGCCGACAAGGACGACGCGCTGCTCGCGATCGCGGACGCGCTGGAGGTCCGTACGAGCGACATCGTCGAGGCCAACGCCAGGGACATCGAGCGTGCCCGCGAGGCCGGCACCAGCGAGTCCGTCATCGACCGGCTCACGCTCACTCCCGAGCGGATCCGCGCGATCGCCTCCGACGTGCGTGACGTGGTGGCACTGCCCGACCCGGTCGGCGAGGTCGTCCGCGGCTCGACCCTTCCGAACGGCATCGACCTGCGTCAGGTCCGGGTCCCCCTCGGCGTCGTCGGCATCATCTACGAGGCCCGCCCGAACGTCACCGTCGACGCCGCCGCCCTGTGCCTGAAGTCCGGCAACGCGGTGCTGCTGCGCGGCTCCTCCTCCGCCTTCGAGTCCAACACCGCCCTCGTCCGCGTCCTGCGCGACGCCGTCGGCGGCTCGGGCCTGCCCGCCGACGCCATCCAGCTCGTGCCGGGCGAAAGCCGCGAGTCCGTCCGGGAGCTGATGCGTGCCCGGGGGCTCGTCGACGTGCTCATCCCGCGCGGCGGCGCCTCGCTGATCCGCACGGTCGTCCAGGAGTCCGTCGTCCCGGTCATCGAGACCGGCACCGGGAACTGCCACGTGTACGTCGACGCGCAGGCCGACCTCGACATGGCCATCGACATCCTGATCAACTCCAAGGCACAGCGTGTGAGCGTGTGCAACGCCGCGGAGACCCTCCTGGTGCACCAGGACATCGCCGCCGAGTTCCTGCCGCGGGCCCTCAACGCCCTCGCGGAGGCCGGAGTCACCGTGCACGCCGACGAGCGTGTCCTCGCCTACGCCAAGGACTCCGAGGCCACCGTCGTCGAGGCGACGACCGAGGACTGGGAGACCGAGTACCTCTCGTACGACATCGCGGCGGCCGTCGTCGACTCCCTGGACCGGGCCGTCGAGCACATCCGGCTGTGGACCTCCGGGCACACCGAGGCGATCGTCACCACCTCGCAGCAGGCGGCCCGCCGTTTCACCCAGTTGGTGGACTCCACGACGGTCGCCGTGAACGCGTCCACGCGTTTCACCGACGGCGGTCAGTTCGGCTTCGGTGCCGAGATCGGCATCTCCACGCAGAAGCTGCACGCGCGGGGACCGATGGGGCTGCCCGAGCTGACGAGCACCAAGTACATCGTCACGGGCGACGGGCACATCCGGCGCTGACCGCCCCTGCCCCCGGCGCGTCAGGGGAGCCCCTCCGTCACGCCAGGGGGCGTGCGGCAGAACTCACCCAGAAATCTCCCCACGCGGTGTTTGGCGGAGCCCCTCGGAAAGCGTCTCGCCAGGCGGATGAATTTCCATACCGTCTGCCCAAAATGACCACCCCGGTCTACTCTGGATCCGTGCCGGAGGACGTGGGGGGCACGCCGTTCCCTGACGGCTGGGAGCCCGACGACGACCGCGACCGCGGGGGTGCGGACGAAGAGTTCGCCTCCGTGGTCTTCGACGAGGCCTTCGTACGGGCGGCGAGAGTGCATGAGCCGACCGCCGTCGAGCGCCTCCTGGCCGCCGCGCAGGCGAGAGCGGAGGCCTCCGAGGCCGAGGCCCGCCGGGCGCGCACCCGCGGCCCACGAGGGGACGACGACCTCTACGAGGACGGGTTCGGTCCCGACGGACGGGGCGATTTCGGCCATGAGCCGGAGCTGGACGATCCGGACGGCAGAGACGTCCTTTACGGCGATGCGGGCACGTACGGCAGGCCGACCCGCTGGCACCGGCCCGTCGCCTGGATGCTCGCCCTCGTGATGGGCATCGGCATGGTCGCGCTGGCCTTCGCCGCGGTCTACCGGGGCGCCTCCTCGAGCAGCCGGGACCAGGTCCCGCCGCCCGCCTCCACCGGCCTCGAACTGGATGCCGGGGTGGGCCCCTCGGCCTCCGCCGACTACTCCCAGCCGGCTGTCTCGGCGGTGCCCCGCACTCCGTGAGGAGCCACGGGAGATCAGGGCCGGAACAGGTTTGAAACGCCGCTGCCGCAGCCTGCGGGGCCGCTCCGGGAGCCTGTGGCGAACCTGGTGAGAACCTGTCAGAACTTGTCGTGTACCAGGGCGTTTACCTGAGGTCCAGGAGACCTACTCTGAAAGTATGGGAGGGCCTGGAGACCCACCTGAGGGGACGCCCGAGGGTGTCCCCGGCGGTGGCGAGGAGGAGTACCGATCCGTCGTCTTCGACGAATCGTTCGTCCGCGCTGCCCGCCTCCAGGAGTTCTCCGCGCAGGAGCGGATCGGCGACCACACCCCGGCCGTCCGCCGCCGCCCCCCGATGCGCCGCGGTCTGTCCCGGCAGGCGCTGATCCTCGTCGTCCTGATCGCCGTCGCGTTCGGTACGGCGATCTACATGGGCGTACGTCATCCGTACCAGACCCCCGTCGCGCAACACCCCGAGCCGCTGCGGATGACCGTGATCCCGCTCGCGCCGCAGAGCCGCGTGCCCGGCTCGGCCGACGTGGCCGCCCTGTACGCGCACAGCCCGGCCGACCAGTTCCGCATCGGCGCCGAGGGCATCACGCTGCCCGCCTCCCGGCGCACCGCGCACTTCTCCGACAGCCAGGTCGTCACCGCGCTGACCACGGCGAAGGACTACCTCGTGGAGTCCTCGCTCGACCCGGACGTGCTCACCGGCGGCATCAGCCGGTCCGTACGGATACTGCTCGACCCCCAGCAGCTCGACCAGTTCGACCAGAGTTTCCGGAGCCCCACCGCGGACGGGCGGCACGCGCCCACCGGCTGGCTGGTCCGCTTCGACCCGGCACGCACCGAGCTGGCCGACTCCAAGATCCGGGTGCAGGGCACACTGACCGCCGCCGAGACGGACTCCGACACCCTGGAGGTCAGCGCCGACCACACCTTCGTCTACGCGCTGCGGCCGGCCGGCTCGGACGAGAAGGCCGAGGCCTCGCTGTTCACCGTGCGGCGCGAACTGCACTTCCGGTTCGACCGCGACGATCTGCGCATGCACCAGGCCGAGCTGGTCGTGTCGTACGTCCAGGCCGGGCCGCTGACCTGTGCGGAGGACGCGAGCAACCACCTGCGTCCGCTCCTCGCGGGCGAGACGGCCAAGGCGGGCGGCCCGGCCGGCACCGACCCGTTCGCCACGGGCAGTGCCACGGCGCTGTGCGGGTCGCTGGCGGCCAGTGCCCAGCCCAAGATCTAGCCGCGGTCGATCAGGCGCTTCCGTTGGGGCTGCCGCCGTCCGGGCGGTCGGTGGGCGGCTGGTCCGTGGGGGAGCTGTCGGAGCCGCCGCCCGCGCTGCCGCTCGCGAAGCCGCCGAAGCCGCGTCGCACCCGGCCGCCGAGGTCGCCCGCTCCGCCCGCGATGTCGCTGACCAGCTTCATCAGCGGGTCCTTGCTGTTCTTCATGTCGGTGGCGTAGCTGGCCGCCGACTGGCGGAACGAGTCCGTGACCGACGTGCCCCCGTCCTCGTCGCGGCGAGGGTAGTGACCGTCCATGATCCGCTGGTGGTCGCGGGACTCCGCCCACTTCTTCAGCTCGGCCGCCCGGACCGTCGTGAAGGGGTGGGAGCGGGGCATCACGTTCAGGATCTTGAGCACGGAGTCGCGGAGGTCGCCGCCGGCCTCGTACTCCTCGGCCTGCGCGAGGAACGCGTCCACGTTCATCTCGTGCAGGTGGTTGCCGCCCGCGATCTTCATCAGGCCGCGCATCGAGGCCTTCAGGTCCTGGCCGACCAGGAGGCCGGCCC
This sequence comes from Streptomyces aurantiacus, assembly GCF_027107535.1. Taxonomy (NCBI): domain Bacteria; kingdom Bacillati; phylum Actinomycetota; class Actinomycetes; order Kitasatosporales; family Streptomycetaceae; genus Streptomyces; species Streptomyces sp. Qhu-G9. The sequence continues at coordinate 1,444,190 of NZ_CP114283.1, forward strand.
GGTCCGCGGACAGCTCGGACTTGCGGAACCACTCGCGCAGGGCGGTCACGATCGCCATGATCGCGAGGTTGCCGAGGGGGATCCACGCCACCCGCAGGGCGAGGCTGGTGAGGAAGAGGAGGATGGTGCGGTAGACGGAGTGGCCGGACAGCGCGTGCCCCACCTCGTGGCCGACGACCGCCCGCATCTCCTCCTCGTCGAGCAGCTCCACGAGGCCGGTGGTCACGACGATGATCGGCTCGTCCAGGCCGATGCACATCGCGTTCGGCTGCGGGTCCTGGTTGACGTACATCGGCGGGACCTTCTCCAGGTCCAGGATGTAACAGGCGTCGCGCAGCATCACGTTCAGGTGCGCGAACTGGGCGTCGGAGACCCGCACCGAGTCCGACAGGAACAGCAGCCTCAGGCTCCGCTCCGGGAGCAGGCCGCTGAGCGCCTTGAAGACCGTGTCGAAGCCGGTGAGCTTGCGCAGGGCGACCAGGGCCGAGCGGTCCGCGGGGTGCTCGTACGCACGGGAGGAGATCCCCTCGAAGCGCCTGCGCTGCCTGCTCGGTACGTTCTCGTGGCTTTCTTCTGGCATGTGGTCCCCCATGCGTTTGATTGCCTTCTGTGCCCCCGAGGCGGGGCCCAGCCTAGGCGGAGATACCGTGGACGGGCAGTACAGCGAAGGAGTCGTACGTCATGGAGCATCTCCCCGAGTCCTGGCTCACCGAGGCCGCGGGCGCCGCCCAGCAGCAAGGGGCGGGCAACCTCCTCCGCGTCGTGCTGATCGTGATGGTCGTCGGCTGTGTGCTGGTTGCCTGGTTCCTGCTGCGCGGCTACAAACGGGACGACTGAGACGGGGCGGAAGGTTCCCGACCGCCCGTCCTGCACTGCCGACTCCTCAGACCGCCGGAAGGTCCCGGATGGTTGAGAGCGGTGCGCAGTTCTCCCCGCTGACGCCGACGGGCCGCAGACGCCGGACGATTCCAACGGTGGAGTCGAAGTGTTGGGGGAGACGGCCCCCGCATACGATGTGCGGAAGTCTTTATCCCGCCCTCCCCCACTCTCGACCCCGTTCGAGCGGGGGGACCACCATCGGATAGGTCCTGCCGAAGATGAGCTTCCACAGCACCGCTGCCCAGTTGGTCACACTTGCCGCCGAGGGCGAGAAGCACGGCGGCAACCACGAGAGCCTCAGCCCCCTCCTGATCGGCGGCGGAGCCTTCTTCGCCCTCATGCTGCTGCTGTGGATCACCACCCGCTTCAACCGGGACCGCTGACGCCCGCGCGACCGAGCCCGCCGTCCGGGCCGGTAGGGTCTGCACGCATGGGAGAGCAGGACATGCCTACCGGTCCGCCGGGCGTCACGGCGCCCGGCGTACGGCGTGGCACGGGAAACGGCCCGTCGAGCCCGGGCAAGCGCCGCCTCGGCGTCATGGGCGGAACGTTCGACCCGATCCACCACGGACACCTCGTCGCCGCCAGCGAGGTCGCCGCCCAGTTCCACCTCGACGAGGTGGTGTTCGTGCCGACCGGCCAGCCGTGGCAGAAGAGCGACCGCAAGGTCACCCCGGCCGAGGACCGCTATCTGATGACGGTCATCTCGACCGCCGAGAACCCGCAGTTCTCCGTGAGCCGCATCGACATCGACCGCGGTGGTCCGACCTACACCACGGACACGCTGCGCGACCTGCGCGTGCTCAACCCCGACACGGACCTCTTCTTCATCACCGGCGCCGACGCGCTCGGCCAGATCCTCACCTGGCGCGACGCCGAGGAACTGTTCTCCCTCGCGCACTTCATCGGGGTCACGCGGCCCGGTCACGTACTGACCGACCCCGGTCTGCCGGAGGGCGGTGTCTCGCTGGTCGAGGTTCCCGCACTCGCCATCTCGTCCACGGACTGCCGGGCCAGGGTCGCCAAGGGCGACCCGGTCTGGTATCTGGTGCCGGACGGTGTGGTGCGCTACATCGACAAGCGAGACCTGTACCGCGGCGAGTGAGCCGAGAGGGGCACCGGTGAACGACCGATACGACGCTGGGTACGGGGGCGCCCCGTACGAACTCGTCGGCTACGACGAGTTCGGGCAGCCTGTGTACCGGCAGGTGCCGCCGCCGGGGCAGTCTCCCCAGCACTCTCCGCAACAGGACGAGTACGGCTCGTACGATCCCTACGGCGGGCAGCCCGGCCAGGCGCAGGCCCACGGCCAGGCGCAGGCCCACGGCCAGGCACAGGCCCACGGCCAGGCACAGGCCCAGGGACAGGCGCACACCGAGGGGTACCAGCAGGAGTACGGCCAGGAGTACGGACAGGGCTACGGGCAGGGATACGGGCAGGGATACGGCTACGACCCGTACGCGACAGGGCAGCAGGCGTCGCCCGTGGTGTCGTACGACACCGGTCAGCAGCAGCCGGTGTCGTCCTACGACACCGGTCGGCAGCAGCCCCGGACGGCCGAGCAGACCGCCTACATCCCGCAGCAGGCAGGCCCCGCACCGTCGTCGGCGCCGCCGGAGGCCGAACCGCAGGGCGAACCCGACTACCGCACCGAACAGTTCGCCTTCGTCGAGGAGCAGCCCGAGGACTCCGAAGACGTCATCGACTGGCTGAAGTTCACCGAGAACCGCACCGAGCGGCGCGAGGAGGCCAAGCGCCGGGCGCGCGGCCGGGTCGTCGCCCTGGTCGTCGTGCTCGCGCTGGTCGCGGTCGGCGGGGTCGGCTACCTCTGGTACGACGGGAAGCTGCCCGGGTCCTCGTCGGACTCCACGGCCGGTACGACCACCGCGGCCGGCGCGCAGAAGCGGGACGTGATCGTCGTCCACCTGCACAACACCAAGGGCAGCGGCACGGCGACGGCCCTGCTCGTCAACAACACCACCACCAAGCAGGGCACCACCGTCCTGCTCCCCAACTCCCTCGCCCTGACGGACGAGAACGGCACGGCGACCACACTCGCCAAGTCGGTCGACGACGACGGCTCCTCGGGTACCCGCGACGAACTCGACACCGTCCTCGGGACGGACATCGAGGGCACCTGGCGCCTCGACACCCCGTACCTGAACAACCTGGTCGAGCTCGTCGGCAGCATCGACATCGACACCAACGCCGACGTGCCCGACCCCGAGGCGAAGAGGAAGGGCGAGGCCCCTCTCGTCACGAAGGGCGAGGAGCAGACCCTCAGCGGCAAGATGGCCGTCGCGTACGCCACCTACCGCGCCTCCGGCGAGTCGCAGAACGCGCAGCTGCAGCGGTTCGGGCAGGTCATGCAGGGCGTGCTGCGCAAGCTGTCGTCCGACACGCAGGCCGCGACGACCACCGTGCAGACGCTCGCGCAGATCCTCGACCCCTCGCTGACCGACAAGGACCTGGGAGCGTTCCTCGCCAAGCTCGCCGACCGGGCCAAGGAGGGCGAGTTCAGGACGGCGCTGCTGCCGGTGCAGACGGACGGCCGGCTCAGCACGCAGGCCAGTGACAGCGTGGTCAAGGACGTGCTCGGCGGCGCTGCCAGGAGCCCCGAGAAGGGCGCCGCCGTCGAGGTCGGCATCCGCAACGCCACCGCCGACAAGGACGCCACCGAGAAGGCCCGGGTCGTGCTGCTCAACGGCGGCTACACCTTCGTCGACGGCGGTACGGCCGATGTCGCGCAGGCGGTGTCCCAGATCACCTACGCCGACGCCGCGAAGAAGGAGGACGCGGCGGAGGTCGCCAAGACGCTGGGCCTGCCGACGAGTTCCGTGAAGAAGGGCAAGGCCGCCCCGAACGCGGACGTGTCGGTGGTGCTGGGCCAGGACTACAAGCTGAGCGACTAGCGCCCGCTCCGCAGGTGGGCGACCGCCCGCTCGACAGTGGGCGGGCAGGCCGCCGGGGCATGCGGGCGAGCCGGTGATTCCGCGGCGCTCGCAGGGGCGTACGCCATGGCCGGGGGCCGGCGGACCGGAGCCGCGGTGCCCGGGCGGGGCCACGGGCCCGGCCCGTGGAGTGATCCGTTCGTCCCGTGGGGTGGCGTCGGCGGTCCGTGAGACCCTTGGGGTAACCCCTCGGGGTTCCTGACCACCTACGGAAAGCCTTGTAGTGACCGCCACTGACCGCTCCACCGAGCTCATCACCGCCGCCGCGCAGGCGGCCGCCGACAAGCTCGCGCACGACATCATCGCGTACGACGTCAGCGACGTGCTGTCGATCACGGACGCCTTCCTGCTGGCCTCCGCGCCCAACGACCGCCAGGTCAAGTCGATCGTCGACGAGATCGAGGAGCGGCTGAGCAAGGAACTCGGCGCCAAGCCGGTGCGCCGCGAGGGCGACCGCGACGCCCGCTGGATCCTGCTCGACTACGTCGACATCGTGGTGCACGTCCAGCACAGCGAGGAGCGCGTGTTCTACGCGCTGGAGCGCCTGTGGAAGGACTGCCCCGAGCTGGACCTGCCCGCCGACGCCAAGGCCACGCGAGGCAAGGCCGCCGAGCACGCCGAGCTCCAGGACGCGGAGGACGCCGCCGAGCTGCGCGGAGACCTTCGATGACCGCCGGCGGGGGGCACCCCGCGGTGGACACCGGGCCGCTGTCCGAGGCCGGCAAAAAGGCCGGCCGGGGGCGCCGCGTCATCCTGTGGCGCCACGGCCAGACACTGTGGAACGTGGAGCGTCGCTTCCAGGGCACCACGGACGTCGAGCTCACCGAGACCGGTGTGGGCCAGGCCCGCCGCGCCGCCCGGCTGCTCGCGTCCCTCAGGCCCGACGCGATCGTCGCCTCGGACCTGAAGAGGGCGGCGAACACCGCGGGTGAGCTGTCCGCGCTCACCGGTCTCGACGTGACGCACGACGAGGGCCTGCGCGAGACGTACGCGGGCGTCTGGCAGGGCCTGACGCACGAGGAGATCATCGAGCGGCACGGCGACCAGTACGCGGCGTGGAAGCGCGGCGAGCCCGTCCGCCGGGGCGGCGGAGAGCTGGAGAGCGAGGTCGCCGACCGCGCGGCCCCCGTGGTGCTCCGGCATGCCGAGAAACTCCCCGATGACGGCACGCTGGTGGTCGTCAGCCACGGCGGCACCATCCGCACCACCATCGGCCGTCTCCTCGGCCTGGAGTCCCAGCACTGGGAGAGCCTCGGCGGCCTCTCCAACTGCTGCTGGTCCGTCCTCGGTGAGGGCGCCCGCGGGTGGCGGCTGCTGGAGCACAACGCGGGGACGCTGCCGGAACCGGTGCTGGGCGACGACGACTAGGTCCTTTGGCGGGAGAGCGGGAACGCTCGGGGAGCGGGTGCGCACCGGCCGGAGGACCTCTGTCCGGCCCCCGGGTCCCTCGGCCCGTCGCCCGGACCGCCGTGGAGCGGGAATCCGGTCCGTGGCGGGCGGCCCGGCGCCGCCCGGCGAGAGGCCGAAGCCTGTCGCACACGCACGAACGGCGTCGCTCCGGTGACGCTCCGCCGGGGACCTCCGCCCCCCTCAGCACCGGATTTCACTTTCCGGCTGGTCGCAGGCTAAAGTTCTTCTTGTTCCGCCGCCGAGAAAAGCGACCGGGACACGGCACGGGGCTATAGCTCAGTTGGTAGAGCGCCTGCATGGCATGCAGGAGGTCAGGAGTTCAATTCTCCTTAGCTCCACAGATCGAAGATCCCGCCCCCCTCAGGGGGCGGGATTTTTCGTTGCCCTCCGCCCGCGCGGGCGTCGAAGGCCCCGCAGCCGCGCGGCCCGCGCACTCTTCCCGGATCGGTTTGAGTCACTTGGGCTCCGGGGGCGTATATCTCTACGGACGCGCTACTCGTCCGCACGTTCGCGCTGGCCGCGACCGCTGCGACGGGTGCCGTGTCCGGACTGGTACGAAGGCGTCGCTGACCGTATTGCTCCGGCCGTGGCAGAATCAAACGGCCGGAAGGGAGCGCGGCCCGACGGGAGGGAGTTGCGATGCCTGCGAGCATCCTCGGGGAGGTCGACGACCTTTCCGGATCCGATGCGACACGGGACCGGATCACCCGCCTCGGCTGCCCTTCCTGCGGTTCGGCCCACGTCGCCCAAGTCCTCGGCGACAACGGAGGAGTTTCCTACGTGTGCACGGCCTGCGGCCACAGCTGGAGCTGATCGATGGGTGCGCACAGGCGAAAATGCGACTGGTGCGGCAGTGGTACGCCGATCGTCCGCGACATGGAACCGGTCAACCACGACTACCAGTACTGGTGCGAGGAATGCGCGAGGGCGCTGATCATAAAAGGCGACCCGATCGAGACGTACCGCGAGCTGGAGGGCGAGCCGATCTACGGCCGGCTCCTCGACGAGCACTGCACGCTCAAACGCTTCTACTCGTTCGCCACTGCCTGAGTCCGGCCGGACCCCGCCCGCGACGAACGAACGGCCGGGGTTCCGCCGCGACGCGGCCTCCGGCGACGGTCCGGAACGCCGAAGCGTCTCCTCCGTGGAGGGCGGACGACGTCAACTCGGCGCCCACCACCTCGAACGCCCAAATTATGTCGACTTGGGTCGACTTGGGCTGATTGCTCATGGGGGCAGGAAACGATTTGGTGGTGCACCGCAAGGACCGGTAATGTTGGCGTCGCCGCCGGGGAAATCCGGTGGAACACCGCAAGGGGCTATAGCTCAGTTGGTAGAGCACCTGCATGGCATGCAGGGGGTCAGGAGTTCAAATCTCCTTAGCTCCACAGCACATGAGAGCGGGCCATCCGATCAGGATGGCCCGCTCTTCGTTGTGGGGTGTGCCGGGTGTGCGGTGCGGCGGCCCGGGCTTCCGGGCCGCCCGTGAATCAGCGTCCGCGGCCCAGCGCGCGACGGCCGCCCCCGCCGCCCTCGCGTACGGCCGGCAGGTTCTGCCGGGGGGCCGCTCCGCGGGTGTCCTCCTCCAGGCGCAGGGCCAGCGCCGGGCAGCGGCGTACGGCGCGCAGCGCCTTCGCCTCCGCGTACCGGGGCACCTGGGCCTGGGCGACGGTCGGGAAGCCGTCCGCGCCCAGCTGGAAGACCTCCGGAAGGATGTCCGCGCACAGGCCGTGCCCGCGGCACAGCGTCCAGTCGACGTAGATCTTCTGACGGCTGGGGCCCTGCTCCTGCTCGGGAGCGCCGCCCGGGATGCCGGTGGGCTGCTGGCCGCCCTCGAAGAGCGGCAGAACGCCCTCCACGGGCCTTCCGCAGCCGTTGCCGAGCACATGCGCGGCCAGGTCGTCCGTGAACGCCTTGATGGTCGACTCCAGGAACATCGCGGAGCCGTCCGGGTGCGAGCACGCACCGCGGCGTTTCACGGCGTTGGCGACCTGCTTGAGCGCCTCCAGGGCGGCCGGGCCGCCGCCGTTGAGGATGTCCTCCATGCCGCGCGCCGCGGCCGGCAGCCCGAGGTAGCAGGGGCCGCACTGGCCGGCGCTCTCCTCGGCCAGCCACTGGGCCACTCGCAGCGACTCGCCCAGGGGGCAGGTGTTCATGCTGATCGGCAGGATCGCGCCCGCACCGAGCGCACCGCCCACCGCGTCCAGGGAGTTGCGCGAGACGATCGCCTCGTTGACCGTCGCCGAGTCCAGCCACTTGCCGTGGTAGCCGCCGGTCAGCACGCCCTGCGGGACCGGCGGGGCGCCGGCCAACTGCAGGATGTAGCGCAGCGGTACGCCGGTCGGGGCTTCGATCACCATCGGGCGGGCGACCGCTCCGGAGACGGTGAGCATGACGGTGCCGGGCTCGTCGTACAGGCCGGTGTTGCCGTAGCGCTCGGCGCCGATGCGGGCGGCGATCGCCAGCTGGGCGAACGTCTCGGCGTTCGACAGCAGGGTCGGCGCGCCGCCGACACCGTTCTGCGAGGCGCTGGTCTTGCGGCCCGGTGGGATCGCCGGACCGCCGTCGATGGAGCGGACCAGCGAGGCCGCCGCTCCGGTCACCATGCGCACCGGATTGCGCTGCACGCGCGCGCGGATGGTCGCTCCGCGCCGGTTGGTCAGTCCGCGCTCGGAGAGCGCCGCCTCCATCGACCGCTGCGTGGATTCGCGGGTCACGCCGATGACCAGGGTGCGGGCACCCAGGGCCTCCGCGACCAGCAGGGCGCCGTCCAGGATCAGGTGCGGGGCACGGTTGATCATCACCGTGTCCTTGCGGCAGGCGGGCTCGTCCTCGCTGCCGTTGACGACGACCACAGGACGCACACCGCGGCGGATCGCCGCCTCGGCGACCGACCTCAGCTTCTTGTGGAACGGGAAACCCGCGCCGCCGCGGCCCTTCAGGTTGATCCGTTCGGAGAGCTGCGCGAGCTGCTCACCGCCCATGGGCTCGAGCGGCCCGTGCACCTTCAGGTGCATGGGCAGGTCGAGTCTCTCGACGAGGTCGAAACCGGAGGTGAGCTGGGGAAGGCCCACCACTCGGACTTCGGGGACGTCGGGAAGGGCCTCGTTCACTAATAGCCTCCGGAAGGCGCGTTCCAGGGTTCGCCGTTGCTCGGTGCTTCGAAGGAACCGGGCAGCGTTTCAGTGGCGGGACCGCTGTTGTACGTGTCGTTCGGGTTGTACGTACCGAGGGGGTCGTTCGTCTCACCGGTGTCGTACACATCACTTCCGCCGTACGCGGGGACGGTGCCGGTGTCGTACGCGGCGTTCGCGTCGTACGTGGGGATGGTGCCGGTGTCGTAGGTCGGTGTTCCGGCGGCGCGCGGCGGGGCCTCGTAGAGCGGCGGAGACGGGGTGGGCCAGCGGGCTCCGGTGTTGCCGTCGGTACGCGGCATCGCCTCCGTGGCCTGCATGTCCAGCGGCACCTGCATGCGCTGGGTCGGGTCGGCCATCAGCGGGTCCTGCGCGCGCGGAGTGCTCGAAACGGCACGGTAGGCGGCCGCGAAACCGCCCGTGTCGGTCAGCGACCCGGTGTCCGTGAAGGACCCGGTGTCCTGGAGGGCGGAGCGTTGCGAGGGCTCGTACAGGGACCCGGAACGCTGCTGGGGCGCCGGGTCGGGGAAGCCGGGCCGGCCGCCGGGCAGCGCGGCCTCACGGCGTCCCTGGGGCTCGTCACGGAACGACCTGGGGTTGCCGTTGTCGAGCATGGACAGGACGCGCCTGGCGACCTTCCGCTTGAACGGCAGGGGGGCCGACCGCAGGAGCAGCGCGGCCATGACGGCGACCAGGGCGAGGCTGTAGAGGATCACGAAGATCGGCTGCGCCTCGCGGCCCGCGAAGAGGCCGTGGATCAGGGCCGAGCACCAGGCGGGGTAGGCCAGCATGTGCAGCGCGCGCCAGCGGCCTGCGACCTGCACGGGGGACGCGAACGCGCTGCGCAGCGCGCCGGTGAGGGCCGTGAGCACCATCAGGAGCCCGGCCAGGGTGCCGAACCCGATGAGCCCGTTGGAGCCGGTGACGCCGAGACCGAAGGGGATGACGGCCGCGATCGCCGACGTGTGGTCGAGCGCGAGCTTGACCGAGACGTGCAGGATCAGGAAGCCGACCGAGCTCACCGCTGTCGTCCTGTGCACGGCCTGTGCGATCAGGCGCTGGCGCGTGTTGAGGAAGACCCGGTCGGTGGCGACGAGGCCCCAGAGCACCGAGAGGGTGAGGGAGACGAGCGACAGAACACCCGCACCGAAGTTGAGGAACTCGCGGAATCCGTCACCTCCGACCACGACGACAAGGGGTATGAGCAGCAAAACGGCAGCAGCCACTCCGCCCCGGACCGAGCGGCTCGGCTGGGAGAGCGTGCTGTTGTTGCGGCGAGAGTTCATGGGGGCAACTCCGAACAGTTCGGGAAAGCGGTCCCGCTGCCGCACTCTAGGTCGAGTCCATACCGAGGAGTACGAGGTTTGAGTTATTGCGTTGTTATCTAAGGGCAGTGGTGGAGTTGTGATGTCCCTTAGGGGCCCTTACGCGAAGTAACCTTTGACCTCTGCTCGGCTTGTGCCGACCTGGTGCGGGAGAGGCACTCAGTGCCGGAGCGTAGCCGAAAGCTCGTCGCGGCCCTCTCGGCCGCTGCGGTACCCTGGCGTCATGCGTGCCGTACGCCTTCTGCTTAGTGAGCCGCGCTGATCAATCCCGGTCGTCGGACAACCACGACCGGCATCGGCGCGGCGCCCCTCCTGTGCGAGGGGTTTTTTCATTTCCTGAGCCGCTGGCAGAGACGATCGATGGAGCTTTGAGGATCATGAGCGAGACGAACACCGCTGCCGCCTCCGAGGTGGCAGCGCCGCACCGCTACACGGCCGCCATGGCCGAGCAGATCGAGGCACGCTGGCAGGACTTCTGGGACGCCGAGGACACCTACGCGGCACCCAACCCGAAGGGTGACCTGGCCGGGAACCCCGAGCTGGTCGCCAGGCCCAAGAAGTTCATCATGGACATGTTCCCGTACCCCTCCGGTGCGGGCCTGCACGTCGGCCACCCGCTGGGCTACATCGCCACCGACGTGTACGCCCGGTACCAGCGCATGACCGGCCACAACGTCCTGCACACCCTGGGATTCGACGCCTTCGGCCTGCCCGCCGAGCAGTACGCCGTGCAGACCGGCACACACCCGCGGGTGTCCACCGAGGCCAACATCGAGAACATGAAGGTCCAGCTGCGCCGCCTGGGCCTGGGCCACGACAAGCGCCGGTCGGTCGAGACCATCGACCCGGACTACTACAAGTGGACCCAGTGGATCTTCCTGCAGATCTTCAACTCCTGGTACGACGACGAGGCCGGCAGGGCCCGCCCGATCGCCGAACTGGTCGCCCGGTTCGAGACCGGTGAACGCGCGGTACCGGGCGGACGTACCTGGAGTGGGCTGACCGACGCCGAGCGCGCGGACATCCTGGGCGAGTACCGCCTGGCCTACGCCTCGGACGCGCCCGTCAACTGGTGCCCCGGGCTGGGCACCGTCCTGGCCAACGAGGAGGTCACCGCCGACGGCCGCTCCGAGCGCGGCAACTTCCCCGTCTTCAAGGCCAAACTGCGCCAGTGGAACATGCGGATCACCGCGTACGCCGACCGGCTGCTGGACGACCTGGACGCGCTCGACTGGCCCGAGGCCATCAAGCTGCAGCAGCGCAACTGGATCGGCCGCTCCGAAGGGGCCCGCGTCGACTTCCCGATCGACGGCGAGGCCATCACGGTCTTCACCACCCGCCCGGACACCCTGTTCGGCGCGACCTACATGGTGCTGGCCCCCGAGCACCCGCTGGTCGAGAAGTTCACCCCGGCCGCCTGGCCCGAGGGCACCCACGACGTCTGGACGGGCGGTCACGCCACCCCGTCCGAGGCCGTCGCCGCCTACCGCGCGCAGGCCGCCTCCAAGTCGGACGTCGAGCGGCAGGCCGAGGCCAAGGACAAGACCGGCGTCTTCATCGGCGCGTACGCGACCAACCCGGTCAACGGCGAACAGGTCCCCGTCTTCGTCGCCGACTACGTCCTGATGGGATACGGCACCGGCGCGATCATGGCCGTCCCGGCGGGCGACCAGCGCGACTTCGAGTTCGCGCGGGCCTTCGAGCTGCCGATCCACTGCATCGTCGAGCCCACCGACGGCCGCGGCACCGACACCTCCACCTGGGAGGACGCCTTCGGCTCGTACGACGCGAAGATCATCAACTCCTCCCACGACGACATCTCGCTGGACGGCCTGGGGGTCGTCGAGGCCAAGGCGCGCGTCACCGAATGGCTGGAGCGCAAGGACGTCGGCCGCGGGACCGTCAATTTCCGGCTGCGCGACTGGCTGTTCAGCCGCCAGCGCTACTGGGGCGAGCCCTTCCCGATCGTCTACGACGAGGACGGCATCGCCCACCCGCTGCCCGAGTCGATGCTGCCCCTGGAGCTGCCGGAGGTCGAGGACTACTCGCCGCGCACCTTCGACCCGGACGACGCGAACACCTCGCCGGAGACCCCGCTGTCCCGCAACGAGGACTGGGTCGACGTCACGCTGGACCTGGGCGACGGCCGCGGCCCGCGCAAGTACCGCCGTGAGACCAACACGATGCCCAACTGGGCCGGTTCCTGCTGGTACGAGCTGCGCTACCTGGACCCGCACAACTCCGAGAAGCTGGTCGACCCGGAGGTCGAGCAGTACTGGATGGGACCGCGCGAGGGCCAGCCGCACGGCGGCGTCGACCTGTACGTCGGCGGCGCCGAACACGCCGTGCTGCACCTGCTGTACGCGCGCTTCTGGTCGAAGGTGCTGTTCGACCTGGGCCACGTCTCCTCGGCGGAGCCGTTCCACAAGCTGTTCAACCAGGGCATGATCCAGGCCTACGTGTACCGCGACAGCCGCGGCATCGCCGTACCGGCCGCCGAGGTGGAGGAGCGCGACGGCGCCTACTACTTCGAGGGCGAGAAGGTCTCCCGGCTGCTGGGCAAGATGGGCAAGTCCCTGAAGAACGCGGTCACTCCGGACGAGATCTGCGCCGAGTACGGGGCGGACACACTGCGCCTGTACGAGATGGCGATGGGCCCCCTGGACGTGTCGCGGCCGTGGGACACGCGCGCGGTCGTGGGCCAGTTCAGGCTGCTGCAGCGGCTGTGGCGCAACGTCGTCGACGAGGCGACCGGCGAGGTCACCGTCGTCGACACCGAGCCGGACGAGGAAGCGCTGCGCGCCCTGCACAAGGCGATCGACGGCGTGCGCCAGGACCTGGAGGGCCTGCGCTTCAACACCGCCATCGCCAAGGTCACCGAACTGAACAACCACCTGACCAAGACCGGCGGCCCCATCTCGCGGACGGTGGCCGAGTCGCTGGTGCTGCTGGTCGCGCCGCTGGCCCCGCACATCGCCGAGGAGCTGTGGCGCAAGCTGGGCCACACGGACTCGGTCGTCCACCGGGACTTCCCGGTGGCCGACCCGGCGTACGTCGTGGACGAGACCGTGACCTGTGTCGTGCAGATCAAGGGCAAGGTCAAGGCCCGCCTGGAGGTCTCCCCGTCGATCTCGGACGAGGAGCTGGAGAAGGTGGCCCTGGCCGACGACAAGGTGGTCGCCGCCCTGGGCGGAGCGGGAATCCGCAAGGTGATCGTGCGGGCGCCGAAGCTGGTGAACATCGTTCCGGCCTAGGCGACGCCCGGGCCGGCCGGTGTGGCCGGTCCGGCTCGGGGTAGTCCCCTACGGGCAGGTTGGGGGTTCCGCTGGAACCCTCGGCCTGCCTTTTCCGTTTACCGTGAAAGAGCCGACAGGCACTGGAAGCAGCACCCGAGAGGACCGTCATGGAAGCCGTCGTCGCCGTCGTGGCGCTGATCTTCGCGCTGTTTCTGGTGCTGGGCGTGTACGCCACGGTGAAAGTGGTGGGCGCCGCCAAGCGAGGCGTGGACCGCACCGTCGCACAGGCCCGCCGCTCGGTGGAGGACTCCACGCTCAGGGCGAAGACCTTCGCCCAGCCGGGCCCCCAGGGCGAGCTCGCCCAACTGCGCCTCTCCTTGCGTACGTCGATGAGGGCCACACAGGACGCACTGCAGGCGGGCGTGACCGAGGACGAGTCGCTGAAGGAGTCCCTGGCCCTCTTCGACCGCCTCAGCGCGCACGGCCACGAACTGGACGGCGAGCTGAAGCGACTGGAGCGCGAACCGGACAGGGCGCGCCTCACCGAGCGGCTGCCCGCCCTGCGGGAGCGCACCGAGCAGATCACGAAGTCGGCTGACGCACTGCGCTGGGCGGCACGCGACCGTGCCCAGCGTTTCGGGGGCGACGACCTGGACTCGTTGAGCACGCAGATCGACATGGAGGCCGGCGCGCTGCGGCACTGGACCACGGAGCCGTCGCCCACGTCGACGACGGAGTCCGCGCCCGAGCCCTCTCGCGTGCGGTCCGCGGAGGCGGCTGCGACTCCTTCCCCGCCGCCGTGGCCGGAGGCACCGAGCGCCGCCGCCGACCAGCAGACCTGGCCGGAGCGCCCCGAGTCGCGGAGGGCCGAGGAGCCCACCCGGCCCGCGATCGACGCGCCCGTGCAGCGGCCCGCCTATCCTTGGGAGAAGAAGCCCCGCCCGGAGAGCACGACTTGATCCCGTCGGCCCGGCCACGGGCGGGAGGGGCCGGGCTGCCGCCCACGTCCCCCGGCAGGTAACCTCCAGCTCATGTCCCGCCATGTCGCGATCGTCACCGATTCAACGGCCTACCTGCCGCCCCGGACGATGGAGCGTCACGGCATCACCGCGGTACCCCTGACCGTGGTCCTCGGCGACCAGGCGCTCGAAGAGGGCACCGAGATCTCGGCCCGTTCCCTGGCCCAGGCCCTGCAGAAGCGGCGGTCCGTGACGACCTCCCGGCCCAGCCCGGAGGTCTTCGCCGAGACCTACCGCCGCGTCGCCGAGACCGGCGCCACGGGCATCGTCTCCCTGCATCTGTCCGCCGAGTTCTCGGGCACGTACGACGCGGCGGTTCTTGCGGCGCGTGAGGCCCCGGTGCCCGTGCGGGTGGTGGACACCGGAATGGTCGCGATGGCCCTCGGCTTCTGCGCGCTGGCGGCCGCCGAGTCCGCGGAGGCGGGCGGCACGGTCGACGACGCGGTCACGGCGGCGGAGAAACGGGCCGCGGGCACGTACGCGTACTTCTACGTCGACACGCTCGACTATCTGCGCAGGGGCGGCCGGATCGGGGCGGCGCAGGCGCTGCTGGGCTCCGCGCTGGCCGTCAAACCGTTGCTGCAACTGGACGGCGGGCGTATCGAGCTGCTGGAGAAGGTGCGGACGGCCACCAGGGCGATCGCCCGCCTGGAGGAGATCGTGGCCGACCGGGCCGGGAGCGCCCAGGTGGACATCGCCGTCCATCACCTCGCCGCGCCCGAACGCGCCTCGGCGCTCGCGGAGCGGTTGCGGGTACGGGTGCCGGGGCTGGCCGATCTTCACGTGAGCGAGGTCGGAGCGGTGATCGGGGCGCATACCGGGCCCGGGCTGCTGGGGGCTGTCGTCTCTCCTCGGTGAGGTGAGGTGAGTCGCGGTGAGGCGGAGCGCGGCCGACCGAGCAGGGCATGGTTCAGGCAGGCAGGCAGGCAGGCAGGCTTGCGGCGCGCGGATGAGGGATCGCAGCTCGTGTGCACGGTCGGCTCCAGCGCATGATCTGACCCGTACGAGTGGCGGAGTTGTCCACAACTGGGCGGTAATCCCCGGGAATTAAGCAAGATCATCGGGGATGGGGTCTCGTGCCCGATTCTCGTCGCATGGCACTTCGATCACCTTCACGGATCACGGCAGCTACCAGTGGACCGGGCCGCGGCCCGGTGTCCGACGGTCGTACGCGACACCGCCGTCGGCCCTGCCGCGGCGGGTCCCGGCGCCGACAGGCCTCGGCGGAGGCGCTGCGCCTGCGCGCGGAGACGCTGTTCGCCGAACGGACGAGAGTGCGCGGCGAGTTGCGGCACGGGCCACCGGCGACCGCGCGGGACGAGCCGATTGTGCAGGGCGAGCCGCGGGAGCCGCGCGTGCCGCACGTGCCGCGGTGGGCTCGGGCGGGTGGCGCTGACCCTGGGGGCGGATTCGGGGACGAAGGGGATGCCCCCGCTGGTGCTGGTGTCGGTGTCAGCGCTCGGGTCCGGGCCGGTGTGGTCACGGATGCTGAGGTGGTCACAGGCCCGGGCGGACGTGGCGACGAGGATCCGGCCGGGGCCGCCTGGCGGGAGCGGGCCGGGCTTGCAGTCCGAGAGCGGATGCCGCTGTGGCTGCAGTCCAGGTGTGGGCTTGAGCGGAGGAGCGTGGCCGCGCTCGCTGTGGTGCTGGTCGTCGCGGCCGTCTTCGCCGGGCAGCACTTCTGGTCGGGGCGGACCCAGCCCGTGCGGGCGCCGGAGGTCGTACGGGCCGCCGTTCCGTACGGGGAAGAGGGCGAGAACAGCCACAGGAATGCGTCCGGAGCCTCGGCCGCCGCACAGGGCCCAGCCCCCGCGGGCGCGGTCGGCACCGCGATCGTGGTGGACGTCAGCGGCAAGGTGCGTGAGCCCGGGATCCATCGGCTGCCGGCCGGTTCCCGGGTCGAGGACGCCCTGAAGGCCGCGGGCGGAGTGCGTCCTGGTACCGACACCGAGGGCCTCAACCGCGCGCGGTTCCTCGTGGACGGAGAGCAGGTGGTGGTCGGAGCTCCGGCGACGGTGGCGGGGCCCGGCGCGGCGGGAACCGCGGGTGGCACGGGTGGCACGGCAGCCGGGGGAGCCGCGTCCGCTCCGGTCGCCCTCAACACGGCCACCCTGGAGCAGCTGGACACACTGCCCGGCGTAGGCCCCGTACTCGCGCAGCACATCGTCGACTACCGCACCCAGCACGGCGGCTTCCGTTCGGTGGACGAGCTCCGTGAGGTGAACGGGATCGGCGACCGCCGATTCGCCGACCTACAAAATCTCGTGCGGCCATGAGGGGCCCCGTGATGCGTGGCGTGACAGGGGCGGGGCGGGCCTCTTCGGGATCAGGGCCAGGGTCAAGGCCGGGATCAAGGCTAGGACCGGGACCGGGACCGGGACCGGGACCGGGACCGGGACCGGGATCAGGGCCGGGACCGGGATCAGGGCCAGAGCCGGGGCCGGGGGCGAGGCGCTGGCAGGCTCCTGCGGGGCCTGGGAGACGGCAGACTGCCGCGGCCCCGGCGGCGCGCGGTCGAACCGTGTCCCGGGACTCCCGGTCGGCCGTGCACTCCGGCTCCGGCAGTCCGCTCGGTGCCGCGCACCCTCGTCAAGAAGGGCCGACGGACCTGCGGTTGGTGCCCCCGGCGCTGGCGGCGTGGGCGACGGCGGCGGTGACGCTGGACGCACCCCCCGGGTGGGTCGCGGGCGTGGTGGCTGTCTGCGTGGCCGTGGCCGGTTGGCTGCTGGCCACAGGACGCGGCGGGGGCCGCGGTCAGGGCGAAGGCGCGCAGCTGCCCCGACCGGACGGAGAGGGAGACGGGGACGAGGACCGGGAGGGGGACGGTGACGAGGACCGGGAGGGGGACGGTGACGGTGACGTTGGTGGGAGCGGGAGTGGGAGAGGGAGCGGGGATGGGAGGGGGAGTGGGCGTCGGCCTGCCGGTTCCAGGCGGGTCCAGGGGCGGAGGTGGGGGCGCCGGTCTTCCTGGCCGAAGATCTCCGTAGCGGCCGTGCTGCTCTGTGTCGCGGCTGCGGCTGCCTCCGGAGGGCTGCACGGTGCCGATCTTCGCCGTGGCCCGATTCCGGAGTTGGCGCGACAGTACGCCCAGGTGACCGCCGAGGTGGAGGTCACCTCGGACCCACGGCTCACCCGGCCCCGGATCAGGGGGAACCACGCCGCACCGACCGCGATCCTGCTCAACGCCGAGGTCCGGCATGTCGAGAAGCCGGACCGGACGGTGGCACGGACCCGGACGCCGGTGCTGCTGATCGTGGACGCAGGTCAGCGGGTGGCCCGTGAGCGGGAGGGTTCGCCCTGGCTCTCCCTCCTGCCGTCCACCCGGCTTCGGGTGACGGCACGGGTCGTGCCCGCGCTCGGAGGCGGAGACCGGATCGCGGCGGTGCTGCGCGTGCGCGGCAGCGGGGCACCGAAGGTGGTCGGGCAACCGTCCGGCACGCAGCGGTTCGCCGGAGAGCTCCGGGGCGAACTGCGAGCGGCGACCGACGGGTTGGAGCCGGACGCGCGGGCGCTGCTGCCGGGCCTGGTGGTCGGGGACACCTCTCGGATCACTCCGGAGCTGGACGAGGCGTTCAAGGCGACCGATCTCACGCATCTCCTGGCGGTCAGCGGGGCCAACTTCACGATCGTGCTCGCCCTGCTCATCGGGCCGCCGGGCCGAGCCCAGCGGGTCGAGCGCCGCGGGCTGGCACCCCGGCTCGGGCTGCCGCTGCGGGCAACCGCTCTGTGCGGGGGCGCGCTCACGCTCGGCTTCGTGATCGTGTGCCGACCGGACCCGAGTGTGCTGCGAGCCGCGGCCTGCGGAGCGATCGCCCTGCTGGCCATCGCCACCGGGCGCCGCAGATCACTGATCCCGGCGCTGGCCACAGCTGTGCTCGTGCTGGTGCTGTACGACCCCTGGCTGGCCCGGAGCTACGGCTTCCTGCTCTCGGTGCTCGCCACCGGGGCTCTGCTCACACTGGCCCCGCGGTGGAGTGCCGCACTCCAAAGGCGTGGGATGCCGGGGAGGTTGGCCGAGGCGTTGGCGGCCGCGGGTGCCGCGCAGGCGGTGTGCGCGCCGGTCGTCGCCGTCCTCTCCGCGCGGGTCAGTCTGGTGGCGGTGCCGTGCAATCTGCTGGTGGAGTTCGCGGTCGCGCCGGCCACGGTGCTGGGTTTCGCGGCGCTGGCCACGGCTCCGTGGGCGATGCCGGTCGCGAAGGCGATGGCATGGTACGCGAGTTGGCCCGCAGGGTGGATCGCGGACATCGCCCGCGCCGGGGCGGCCCTGCCGGGCGGAGGCGTGGACTGGCCGGGGAGCTGGACCGGCGCGTCGCTGCTCGCCTGCGCGATCACCGTCGCCGTGCTCGTCGGCCGGAGGCTGCTGCGGCACCCTTGGCTGTGCGGTGTCTGCGGAGTGCTGTTGCTGCTCGTGCTGGTGCAGCCGCCGCCTCTCACACGGGTGATCACGGGGTGGCCGCCGACCGCTTGGCGGTTCGCGATGTGTGACGTCGGTCAGGGCGACGCGACGGTGCTCGCGGCGGGCGACGGCAGCGGTGTGGTGGTCGACGCGGGACCGGACCCCATGCTGGTCGACCGGTGCCTGCGTGCGCTCGGCATCACCCGTGTCCCACTCGTCGTGCTGACCCACTTCCACGCGGACCATGTGGCGGGGCTGCCGGGAGTGCTGCGCGGGCGTTCGGTGGGGGCGATCGAGACGACCGGGTTCGAAGAGCCACTGGACCAGGCCGAGTCCGTCCACCGGCAGGCGGCGGCCCGACGCATCCCGGTGACGCGGGCGGTGGCGGGGGAGCAGCGTCGTACGGGGGGTCTCGACTGGCAGGTGCTGTGGCCGCCACCGAGTCCGGCTCCGGGACCGGAGGGCCCCAACGACGCGAGTGTCACTCTGCTCGTCCGTTCGGCCGGTCTGACGATGCTCATGCTCGGGGATCTCGAACCACCCGCCCAGCAGGCGTTGTTGAGATCGCCGGCCGGCGCCGCTCTGGAAGCCGTGGACGTGCTCAAGGTCGCCCACCACGGGTCGGCCTACCAGGACCCCGACCTCATACGCAGGGCGGCGCCGCGCCTCGCGTTGATCTCCTGCGGCGCCGACAATCCGTACGGGCACCCGGCCCCGAGCACGGTGGCTGCGCTGGAGGCAGGGGGCGCTCAGGTGCTGCGGACGGACGTGGACGGGGCGGTCGCGGTGGGAGGTGGAGACGATCACCTGCTGGTGACGCGAGACTGAGGGTATGAAACCCGCAAAGGTCGATGCCTACCTCCGCCGTATCGGCGTCACCCACCCCGCCTGGCCCACCGCCGACGTACTGCGCGAGCTCCAGTTGCGGCACCTGCTGACCGTGCCGTTCGAGAACCTGTCGATCCACCTCGGTGAGGAGATCGTGCTGGAGGAGAAGCGGCTCCTGGACAAGTTGGTGGGCGCCCGCAGGGGCGGCTTCTGCTACGAACTGAACGGCGCGTTCGGCGCGTTGCTCAAGGCGCTGGGCTTCGACGTGACGCTGCTCGCGGGGCGCGTGTACGGGGAGAAGGAGCGGCTCGGGATTCCGTACGACCATCTGGCGCTGCGGGTCCGGACGGTGGACGGGGGCGACTGGCTGGCCGACGTCGGGTTCGGGGCGCACAGCCACTATCCGCTGGCCTTCGGGGAGCGGGGTGAGCAGACGGACCCGGCCGGCACGTTCCGGGTGATCGTGGCCGGAGCGGATCCGGCCGGGGTCCGGGGGACCGCCGGAAAATTCGGGGATCTGGAAGTGGTGCGGGACGGGAAGTCGCAGTACCGGCTGGAGACGCGTCCGCGGGTGCTCGGGGACTTCGCGGCCGGCGCCTGGTGGCACAGCACCTCGCCGGAGTCGCACTTCACCCGGTCGCTGGTCTGCTCTCGGGTCACCGAGGACGGCGGGCGGACCACGCTCAGCGGGCGCACCCTCACGGTCACGGGCCCCGGCGGTGGCAAGGAGAAGACGGAACTGGGCACGGACGAGGAGGTGCTGGAGGCGTACCGGGAGCGGTTCGGGGTGGTGCTGGATCGCGTCCCTGTGGTCCGGAACGGAGGTGTCTGAGGGAAGAACACAAGCGGAGCGGCCAATTCGGACCACCAGGATGTGATCCCAGCACATGTGCTGGTTTCCTGCGATGTAGTCGTGTCTTGCCTCGAAAGTCGCATCAGTGGTCGAATACCTCCTCAACAACGGCTGATTTCACAGCGTGTGTTGACGCGAGGGCGGGTCGCAGATGGTCGGCAGCTGGCTGGGGAACCGTACGAACCGGGCGCAGGCGGCGGGAAACCTCGCCGCGGTGCCGATGCCGGCCGGTGCCGGGGTGCTCGGCTGCCGGGTGCTGGATCCCGTCAACCAGCCGGTGCCGGAGGCGGAGTTCGTGGTCACGGACACCGCGGGTCGCCAAGTGGTCGCCGGAGGGCTGGATCCGTTCGGGTCCTTCCTGGTGACGCTCCCCGCCGGGGAGTACCGCCTCGCGGTCTCGGCCGAGGGATACGCCCCGTACCGGGCGAACGCCACGGTGGCGGAGAACGCGGTGGCCGCGCTCGGTGAGGTGACCCTGCGTCCCGCCCGGCCGCCCGCGCTGCCGGGTTTCGGGGACTGGGCGATCGAGCCGACCCATTCCTCGATCGGCTTCACCGCACGGCACATCGGGCTGGCGCGGGTGCGGGGCCGGTTCAACACCTTCGCGGGAATCGTGCGGATGGCCGAGAACGTGGAGAGGTCGGCCATGCACGTGGTGATCGACGCGGCGTCGATCGACACCAACGTGAAGATGCGGGACGACCATCTGAAGTCCGCGGACTTCCTGGACGTGGACCGGTTTCCGACGCTGGAGTTCTACAGCGACCGGTTCACGCACCGGGGTGGCAGCCGGTGGGCGATCACCGGGGGGCTGTCCCTGCACGGCGTGACCCGGACGGTCACGCTCGACGCGGAGTATCTCGGCGTCGGCAACGGTATGGAGGGCGAGATGCGGGCAGCCTGCCGGGCCACCACGGAGTTGCGCCGCGACGACTTCACGGTGAGCTGGCAGACGATGCTCGCGCGGGGTATCGCCGTGGTCGGACCGAGCATCAGGGTCGACCTGGACGTGCAGATCGTCCCCAAGGGCTGACCGGGTTTCCGCTGTCTGCGGGCCCCGGTGCAGGGCGCTGCGCCGGTGCCGGAAAATGGCCGTGTGAGCGATGTGAGACATGTACTGGTGCTGCCCGACCGCGGTGCCGCCGAGGAAGCGGCGCAGGCGCTGGGGGAGCGGTTCCGGCTCGACGAGGAGCCGCAGCTCGTTCGGGACGCCCTGGCCGGTGAGGACGACGCCGAGGACGCGCAGTGGCTGCTCGTGCTGCGGGACGAGGACGGGCGGCTCGACGCCCGGGAGCTGGACGAGTTCGTGGAGGAGTGGGACGGCTGGCGCGAGGAGCCGTGACCGTCGTGCCGGTGCCGGGGTGCTCGGCTGCCGGGTGCTGGATCCCGTCAACCAGCCGGTGCCGGTAGCCGGTGCCGGTGCCGGTGACGCGGAGTCGTAGTCGTGGGCCGGTTGTCAGAGGTGCGTGGGATGCTTGGGCGCGATGGCCAGGAACTCTGCACACGACAATCCGCTCGCCCCCGTCACGCTCGCAGTGGGACAGGAGGACCTCCTGCTCGACCGCGCCGTACGGGAGGTGGTGGTCGCCGCGCGTGCCGCCGACGCGGACACCGACGTACGGGACCTCACGCCGGACCAGTTGCAGCCGGGCACGCTCGCGGAGCTGACGAGTCCGTCGCTCTTCGCCGAGCGCAAGGTCGTCGTGGTGCGCAACGCGCAGGATCTGTCGGCCGACACGATCAAGGACGTGAAGGCGTACCTGAGCGCTCCGGCCGAGGAGATCACGCTCGTGCTGCTGCATGCCGGGGCCGCCAAGGGCAAGGGCCTGCTCGATGCCGCGCGCAAGGTGGGAGCACGGGAGATCGCCTGCCCCAAGATGACGAAACCGGCGGACCGCCTGGCCTTCGTGCGCAGTGAGTTCCGTGCGCTGGGGCGGGCGGCGACACCGGAGGCGTGCCAGGCGCTCGTCGACTCGATCGGGAGCGAACTGCGGGAGCTGGCGTCCGCGGTGACCCAGCTCGTCGCGGACGTCGAGGGGACGATCGACGAGGCTGTCGTCGGGCGGTACTACACGGGCCGCGCGGAGGCCTCCAGCTTCACGGTGGCGGACCGGGCGGTCGAGGGACGGGCGGCGGAGGCGCTGGAGGCCCTGCGGTGGTCCCTGTCGACCGGGGTCGCCCCCGTCCTGATCACGAGCGCGCTGGCGCAGGGCGTGCGGGCCATCGGGAAGCTGTCATCGGCTCGCGGCGGGCGTCCGGCCGACCTGGCCCGGGAGCTGGGTATGCCGCCCTGGAAGATCGACCGGGTGCGGCAGCAGATGCGGGGGTGGACTCCCGACGCGGTCGCTGTCGCGCTGCAGGCGGTCGCGGAGGCCGACGCGGGTGTGAAGGGCGGTGGCGACGATCCCGAGTACGCGCTGGAGAAGGCCGTCGTCACGATCGCTCGCGCGGCCCGCTCGCGCCGCGGGTAGCAGCCACCGGTCGGCGATGTGCGCCGCCGGTCGTCGACGGTGCCGAATGCCGGATGCCGAAAGCCCCGGTCACCCGCCCCCGAAGGGGTGGTGGGCCGGGGCTCGGTTCAAGCTGGGGACTCGTACCCGCGTGGCGAACGCAGGTCGCGTACGAGTCGGGTCGCCGGTCGGGAGCGGATGAGAGAGGGCCCGCTCAGGTCCTTCCGGCATTCGAATCAAGTGAGTGCGGGGCCGTGGCCCGGCACTCGGCAGAGGTTCAGCCCTTGAGGGTGGCGACCTTGGAAGCAAGCGCCGACTTCTTGTTGGCGGCCTGGTTCTTGTGGATGACGCCCTTGGAGACGGCCTTGTCCAGCTTCCGCGACGCCTCGCGCGCGGCAACCGTGGCCTTCTCGACGTCACCCGCGGCAGCGGCCTCGCGGGCCTTGCGGATCGCGGTCTTCAGCGAAGACTTGACGGCCTTGTTGCGCAGCCGAGCCTTCTCGTTGGTCTTGATCCGCTTGATCTGGGACTTGATGTTCGCCACGAATGAGCCTTCTCAGGTTCAGGCACACGAGACTGAACGTCTCGCGCACCGGTGATTTCTCTTCTAATTTCCTGCGTGTCCCGTGCAGAGAGGGCATGAGACACAGCTGCCCAGATTAGCAGTCGCCCTCCGGACGGCCCAAACCGGTCGCATGCCCCCGCCCGTGGGACCATGGAGCCTACGTATCGATCCGACCCGAGGCGACAGGCGCCTCAAGAGACAGGACCCTGCGTGCCCGCGATCCCTAACAATGTGCCCGAGCCCAGCCGCACCGCCCCGGCTCTGATCCGCAACTTCTGCATCATCGCGCACATCGACCACGGCAAGTCCACCCTCGCCGACCGGATGCTCCAGCTGACCGGCGTGGTCGATCAGCGGCAGATGCGCGCTCAGTACCTCGACCGCATGGACATCGAGCGCGAGCGCGGCATCACGATCAAGTCCCAGGCGGTGCGACTGCCCTGGGCGCCCACCGACGACCCGGGCAACACCCACGTCCTCAACATGATCGACACCCCCGGGCACGTCGACTTCACGTATGAGGTGTCGCGGTCCCTCGCGGCCTGTGAGGGCACGGTCCTGCTCGTCGACGCGGCTCAGGGCATCGAGGCCCAGACCCTCGCCAATCTCTACCTGGCGATGGAGAACGAGCTCACCATCGTCCCGGTGCTGAACAAGATCGACCTGCCGGCCGCCCAGCCCGAGAAGTTCTCCGAGGAGCTCGCCAACCTCATCGGCTGCCAGCCCGAGGACGTGCTCAAGGTCTCGGCGAAGACCGGCATCGGCGTGGACGCGCTCCTGGACCGGGTCGTCCGTGACGTCCCGGCCCCGGTCGGCGTCAAGGACGCCCCCGCCCGCGCGATGATCTTCGACTCGGTCTACGACTCGTACCGGGGCGTGGTCACCTACGTCCGTGTGATCGACGGCCAGCTCAACAAGCGCGAGCGCATCAAGATGATGTCGACCGGCGCCACCCACGAGCTGCTGGAGATCGGCGTCTCGTCCCCCGAGATGACGCCTTCCGACGGCATCGGCGTCGGCGAGGTGGGCTACATCATCACCGGCGTGAAGGACGTCCGTCAGTCCAAGGTCGGTGACACCATCACCAGCAAGGACAAGGGCGCCACCGAGGCACTCGGCGGGTACAAGGACCCCAAGCCGATGGTCTTCTCCGGCCTCTATCCGCTGGACGGCTCGGAGTACCCCGACCTTCGCGAGGCGCTGGACAAGCTCCAGCTCAACGACGCCGCCCTGGTCTACGAGCCGGAGACCTCCGCGGCCCTCGGCTTCGGCTTCCGTGTCGGTTTCCTCGGCCTGTTGCACCTAGACGTCATCCGTGAGCGCCTGGAGCGCGAGTTCAACCTCGAACTCATCGCCACCGCGCCGAACGTGGTCTACCGCGTGATCATGGAGGACGGGAAGGAGCACACGGTCACCAACCCGAGCGAGTTCCCCGAGGGCAAGATCGACAAGGTCTTCGAGCCGGTCGTCAGGGCCACGATCCTCGCTCCGAGCGAGTTCATCGGCTCGATCATGGAGCTCTGCCAGACCCGCCGCGGCACCCTCCTGGGCATGGACTACCTCTCCGAGGACCGTGTCGAGATCCGCTACACGCTTCCCCTCGCCGAGATCGTCTTCGACTTCTTCGACAACCTGAAGTCCAAGACCCGCGGCTACGCCTCCCTGGACTACGAGCCCACCGGCGAGCAGGACGCCTCGCTGGTGAAGGTGGACATCCTGCTCCACGGCGACCGCGTCGACGCCTTCTCCGCCGTCACGCACAAGGACGCGGCCTACGCCTACGGGGTGAGGCTCGTCGCCAAGCTGCGCGAGCTGATCCCGCGCCAGGCCTTCGAGATCCCCATCCAGGCGGCCATCGGCTCCCGGGTCATCGCCCGCGAGACCATCCGTGCCATCCGCAAGGACGTCCTCGCCAAGTGCTACGGCGGTGACATCTCCCGTAAGCGGAAGCTGCTGGAGAAGCAGAAGGAGGGCAAGAAGCGGATGAAGATGGTGGGCTCTGTGGAAGTTCCGCAAGAAGCCTTCATCGCCGTGCTGTCCAGCGACGACAGCGGCGGCGCGGCCAAGGGAAAGAAGTAGCCACCGGCAACCATCGGGCGAGGCCCGAAACCATGGGCCCGTCGTGCTTTCGCGCGGCGGGCCCACCGTGTCCACGGACCGCCTCGTTCCGCCCACGCTCTGTAGGAAGTGACAGGCCGCCGCCTCTTACGCACCGGGCGACCGGGCTTTACTCTGATCACCACTCGCTGGTTACTCACGAGTTAAACAACGACCGCACTGAGCCAACCGCACTGAGACGGCCACACACTGTCGCGGGCCCCGGAGGATGTTGTGAGCGACACACAGACCCTGATCGACAACCGTCCGCCGTCCGTGGCGGCCCTCTTCCTGGAGCGCGTCGCGGCCACGCCGGACGCGGAGGCGTACCGCTACCCGGTGCCCGCCACCTCGGGCGAGGGGCCGGACGACTGGAAGTCGCTGAGCTGGGCGCAGGCGGCCGACCGGGTGTACGCGATCGCGGCCGGCCTGATCGAGCTGGGCGTGCGGCCGGAGCAGCGCGTCGCGCTCGCCTCCTCCACCCGCGTCGAGTGGATCCTCGCCGACCTCGGCATCATGTGCGCCGGTGCCGCGACGACGACCGTGTATCCGCAGACCAAGGCGGACGAGTCGGCCTTCATCCTCTCCGACTCCGAGAGCAGGGTGCTGATCGCGGAGGACGCGGATCAGCTCGCCAAGGCGCGTGAGAGGCGTGCCGAGCTCCCCGAGCTCACCCACGTCGTGGTCATCGACTCCACAGGTGTCGAGACCCGCGACGACGAGGGCGACTGGGTGCTCAGCCTCGCCGAGCTGGAGCAGCGGGGTGCCGCGTACCTGGAGAAGAACCCCGACCTGGTCAAGGAGAAGGTCGGGGCGATCACCAGGGACCAGCTCGCGACCCTCATCTACACCTCCGGCACCACGGGCCGCCCCAAGGGCGTCCGGCTGCCGCACGACAACTGGTCGTACATGGCGAAGGCCATCGCCGCGACCGGCCTGGTCGGCAAGGAGGACGTCCAGTACCTCTGGCTGCCGCTCGCCCACGTCTTCGGCAAGGTCCTCACGTCCGGCCAGATCGAGGTCGGGCACGTCACCGCAGTCGACGGCCGCGTGGACAAGATCATCGAGAACCTGCCGGTCGTGCAGCCGACGTACATGGCCGCGGTGCCGCGCATCTTCGAGAAGGTCTACAACGGGGTCGCGGCCAAGGCCCGCGCCGCCGGCGGCGCCAAGTACAAGATCTTCCAGTGGGCGGCCGGGGTCTCCCGCGAGTACGCGAAGACCACGCAGGACAACTTCCGCCGTACCGGTGTCGCCTCGGCGCCCTTCGGTCTCTCCGCCAAGCACAAGGTCGCGGACGCGCTCGTCTTCTCCAAGATCCGCGAGGCCTTCGGCGGCAACCTCCGCGCCTGTGTCTCCGGCAGCGCCGCGCTCGCGCCCGACATCGGCTACTTCTTCGCGGGCGCCGGCATCCACATCCTGGAGGGGTACGGACTCACGGAGTCGTCCGCGGCCTCCTTCGTGAACCCGGGTGAGGCGTACCGCACGGGCACGGTCGGCAAGCCGGTGCCCGGCACCGAGGTGCGTATCGCGGACGACGGCGAGATCCTGCTGCGCGGTCCCGGGATCATGGAGGGCTACCACGGTCTGCCCGAGAAGACCGCGGAGGTCCTGGAGTCCGACGGCTGGTTCCACACCGGCGACATCGGTGAGCTGTCCCCGGACGGCTACCTGCGCATCACCGACCGCAAGAAGGACCTGATCAAGACGTCGGGCGGCAAGTACATCTCGCCCGCCGAGGTCGAGGGCCAGTTCAAGGCCGTCTGCCCGTACGTCTCCAACATCCTCGTGCACGGCGCCGACCGGAACTTCTGCACCGCGCTCATCGCCCTCGACGAGCCGTCCATCCTCGGCTGGGCCGCGGACAACGGCCTGTCGGGCAGGTCGTACGCCGAGGTCGTCGCCGCCCCCGCGACGGTCGAGCTGATCGACGGTCACGTCAAAACGCTCAACGAGGGTCTCCAGCGCTGGCAGACCATCAAGAAGTTCAAGCTGCTCCCGCGTGACCTCGACATCGAGCACGGCGAGCTCACCCCGAGCCTCAAGCTGAAGCGCCCGGTCGTGGAGCGGGAGTACAAGTACCTGATCGACGAGATGTACGCGGGTTCGCGCGAGGCGTAGCCGTATCCGCGGGGCGCTCCCGCGGCGGCGTGAACGGGGGCGGGGTCACAGACCTCGCCCCCTCCGCATGTCGCGCAGCTGGTCCTCCATGTGACGTATGTGGTGGCGCAGTTCGAGGGTGTCGTCGAGGCCGTCGGCCGATATGTGGGTCTCCATCGCGTGCAGACGGTCGGCGAGTTCGTCGAACTGCGCCTGCTCGTGGGCGAGCATCCGCTCCAACTGCCGGTTCTTGCGGTGCAGATCGAGGAAGACGCTCACCTTGGCGCGCAGCACCCAGGGGTCGAACGGCTTGGTGAGATAGTCGGCGGCTCCGGTGGCGTACCCGCGGAACGCGTACCCGGCGTCGGAGTCCGTGCCGGTCAGGAAGATGATCGGTACGTCCTTGGTCTGGTCGAGCCGCTTGATGTTCGCGGCGGTTTCGAAACCGTCCATGCCCGGCATCCGGATGTCGAGCAGGACGACCGCGAACCGCTGCCGCAGCAGGGCCTTCATCGCCTCCTCGCCGGAACGGGCCCGTACGAGCGGCTCGTTGAGGGACCCCAGGACGGCCTCCAGCGCGATCAGGTTGTCCTCCATGTCGTCCACGAGGAGGATGCTGGCGCGCTCGTCGGTCGATGCCTCAGTGCTCATGGTGATCGCTTGCCTGCCTCATTCGTTCGTCGGCGGGAGCCGGCTCCTCCGAGGGGCCGGCCCCCGCGATGACGGATCCGGCGGAATCCTCCCGCTCCGTGCCGTCCGCGCGCCCGGGGTCCAGGAGTGCGCAGACGACGGTCAGCAGCTGGTCGACGTCCACCGGCTTGGGTACGTAGTCGTTCGCACCGCGCGCGATGGACTTCTCACGGTCGCCCGGCATCGCCTTGGCGGTGAGGGCGACGATGGGAAGTCCGGTCCAGCGCGGGGTGCGGCGGATGGCGGAGATGGTCTCGTAACCATCCATCTCCGGCATCATGATGTCCATCAGGACGAGCTCGACGTCCGGATTGCGCTCCAGGGTCTCGATGCCCTCGCGGCCGTTCTCCGCGTACAGGACGGGCATCCCGACCCGGCCCAGCACGTGGGTGAGCGCGAAGACGTTACGGATGTCGTCGTCCACGATCAGCACCCGCCGCCCGGGCAGGACCTGGCCCGCACGACCCGACGTCCACGCCTCCAGTTTGGTGGGCGCGGGCCAGCTGTCGTCCTGGTCGTGGACGGTGAACGGCTCGGTGGACAACTGTCCGGGCACGGACAGGGACCGGTCCTCGGCGCCCGGTGCGGTCGGCGAGTGCCCGGGGCTGACGACAGGCACGTACAGCGTGAAGGCGGAACCCTGGCCCGGCACGCTCTCGGCGATGATCCGGCCGCCCAGCAGGCCCGCGATCTCCCGGCTGATGGACAGGCCGAGGCCCGTGCCGCCGTACTTGCGGTTCGTCGTGCCGTCGGCCTGCTGGAACGCCTCGAAGATCACCGGGAGCTTCTCCGGGGCGATGCCGATGCCGGTGTCGGAGACCGCGAAGGCGATCACGTCGTCGCCGAGCTCCGGCGTGAACCGGGACCCGGGATCCCTGACCCGGTTGACGCGCAGCTCCACCCGGCCCGACGCGGTGAACTTGATCGCGTTGGAGAGCAGGTTGCGCAGGATCTGCTGGAGCCGCTGCTCGTCCGAGTACATCTCGCGCGGTACGTCCTCGCCGACCGTCACCTCGAAGGCCAGCCCCCGGTCGATGGTGAGCGGCCGGAACGTGGCGTGCA
The DNA here is from genome assembly GCF_027107535.1 of Streptomyces aurantiacus. Taxonomy (NCBI): domain Bacteria; kingdom Bacillati; phylum Actinomycetota; class Actinomycetes; order Kitasatosporales; family Streptomycetaceae; genus Streptomyces; species Streptomyces sp. Qhu-G9. Next base: position 1,473,185 of record NZ_CP114283.1, read on the forward strand.
CGTAGTCGAGCAGCTTGATCAGCGGCAGCTTCTTGGGGCGTACGTCCATCCGGCCGGCCTCGATCTTCGACAGGTCGAGGATGTCGTTGATGAGCTGGAGGAGGTCCGACCCCGACCGGTGGATCGTCGACGCGAACTGCACCTCCTGGTCCGACAGATGGCCGTCCGGGTTGTCGGAGAGCAGCCGGGCGAGGATCAGCAGCGAGTTGAGCGGTGTGCGCAGCTCGTGCGACATGTTCGCCAGGAACTCCGACTTGTACTGCGACGAGGTCGCCAGCAGTGCTGCTTTCTCCTCCAGTTCGGCGTTCGAGCGCTGCAACTCCGCCTGCTGCGACTGGAGTTCGTCGGAGCGGTCCTGGAGCTGGATGGCCAGCCGCTGGGACTCGCCGAGCAGGGACTCCGTACGGGAGTTGGCGATGATGGTGTTGATCGCGACGCCGATGGTGTTCACGAACTGGTCGAAGAACGCCAGGTGGACGTCGGAGAAGCGGGAGAACGAGGCGAGCTCGATCACCCCGAGCAGCTTGTCCTCGAAAAGGATCGGGATGATGACGACGCTCGCGGGAGCCGCCTCGCCCAGACCGCTGTTGATCTTGATGTAGTCCGGCGGGGCCTCCTCCACCAGGATCCGCTTCTTCTCGCGCGCGGCCTGCCGTACGAGCCCGTGCACCGGCATGCTGACCGTGTCGACCGTCGCGCTCTGTGCCGAACCGTACCCGGCGATGAAGGCGAGTCCCCTGATGGGAAGGGCTGTTTGCAGAGTGGCCTTGTCCATTTCCGGGTCGGCGAGGAAGAAGGCGCCGTACTGCGCGTTCACCAGCGGGGTCAGCTCGCGCAGGATCAGGTCCGCGACCTCCATCAGGTCCCGGTGGCCCTGCATGAGGGCCGCGAGGCGGGCGAGGTTCGACTCCAGCCAGTCCTTGGCGCGGGTGGTCTCGCGGAGGTTGGCCACCATCAGGTTGATGTTGTCCTTGAGCTCGTCGACCTCACCCTGGGTCTCCACCGTGATGGAGCGGGACATGTCGCCCTGGGCCACCGCGGATGCCACCTCGGCGATCGCGCGGACCTGGGTGGTGAGGTTGGACGCCAGCTCGTTGACGTTCGTCGTCAGGCGCTTCCAGGTGCCGTACACGCCCTCGACCTGCGCCTGGCCGCCCAGTTGGCCTTCGGAACCCACCTCACGGGCCACCCGGGTGACCTCGGACGAGAAGGACGACAGGGTGTCCACCATGGTGTTGATGGTGGTCTTCAACTCCAGGATCTCGCCGCGCGCGTCCACGTCGATCTTCTTCGACAGGTCGCCCTGGGCCACCGCGGTGGCGACCTGTGCGATGTTGCGGACCTGTGAAGTCAGGTTGTCCGCCATGTAGTTGACGTTGTCGGTGAGATCCCGCCACACCCCGGAGACACCCAGCACCTGGGCCCGGCCGCCGAGGCGGCCGTCCGTGCCGACCTCGCGGGCCACCCGTGTCACCTCGTCGGCGAAGGCGCGCAGCTGCTCCACCATGGTGTTGACGGTGTCCTTCAGTTCCAGGATCTCGCCGCGCGCGTCGACGGTGATCTTCTTGGAGAGGTTGCCGTTGGCGACGGCCGTCGTCACCTGGGCGATGTTGCGCACCTGCGAGGTCAGGTTCAGGGCCATGAAGTTGACGTTGTCGATGAGGTCCTTCCAGACGCCGGAGACGCCGCGGACCTGGGCCTGACCGCCGAGGTTTCCCTCGGTGCCGACCTCGCGGGCCACGCGGGTGACCTCGTCGGCGAAGGCGGAGAGCTGGTCGACCATGGTGTTGATCGTCGACTTCAGCTCCAGGATCTCCCCCTTCGCCTCCACGGTGATCTTCTTGCCGAGGTCGCCCTGGGCCACGGCGGTGGAGACCAGAGCGATGTTGCGGACCTGTGAAGTCAGGTTGTCCGCCATGAAGTTGACGTTGTCGGTGAGGTCCTTCCAGACGCCGGAGACGCCGCGGACCTGGGCCCGGCCGCCGAGGTTTCCCTCGGTGCCGACCTCGCGGGCCACGCGGGTGACCTCGTCGGCGAAGGCGGAGAGCTGGTCGACCATGGTGTTGATCGTCGACTTCAGCTCCAGGATCTCACCCTGGGCGTCGACGGTGATCTTCTGGCTCAGGTCGCCGTTCGCGACGGCCGTCGTCACCTGGGCGATGTTGCGGACCTGCGAGGTCAGGTTCGACGCCATGAAGTTGACGTTGTCGGTGAGGTCCTTCCAGACCCCGGACACGCCACGCACCTGGGCCCGGCCGCCGAGGCGGCCCTCGGTGCCGACCTCGCGGGCCACCCGCGTCACCTCGTCGGCGAAGGCGGAGAGCTGGTCGACCATCGTGTTCACGGTCAGCTTCAGTTCGAGCAGCTCGCCGGTCGCCTCGACCGTCACCGTGCGGGTCAGGTCGCCGCGCGCCACCGCCGTGGTGACCAGGGCGATGTCACGGACCTGGGCGGTCAGCCGGGACGCCATCGTGTTGACCGCCTCGGTCACGTCCCGCCAGCTTCCCGACAGGCCCGTCACCTTGGCACGGCCGCCGAGGCGGCCCTCCGTGCCGACCTCGCGCGCCACCCGGGTCACCTCGCCCGTGAACAGGGACAGCTGGTCGACCATCTTGTTGACGGCCCGGCCCAACCGGCGCAGATCACCCCGGAGTTGACGGTTCCCGTCGTGCAGGTCGACCCGCTGCGTCAGGTCGCCGCCCGCCACCGCGTCCAGAACGCGCGTCGCGTTGGCGGCGGGCGCCACCAGCGCGTCGAGCAGCTGGTTCACGTCGTTGATCCGGGTCGTCCAGTGGCCCTGGCCCGGGCTCGCGGAGAGCCGCTCGTCCAGCCGGCCGTGGCGCACGATCTCCCGGCGGACCCGCTGGGCCTCCGCGTTGAAGTGCAGACTCCGGTCCAGGATCTGGTTGAACACCGTGCTCAGCTCGGCCACCATGCCGTGCCCCGTCTCGGGCACCTTGCTGAAGTCACCGTCCCGGGCGGCGGTCATGGCGGCGAGCAGCTGACGCAGATCCGATGCCCGGATCCGTCCGTCTCCGGGCACATGCGTAGCACTGTTCTCACTCATGGTGGCCCACTTCGGTAACTCGGTGCTTATGGGCGCGGCCAGTCTGTCACTCTGTCCGCATCGCCTGAGGCGTAATCGTCCGAACTGCTCAGGGAGCCGCACAGTGGGCGCCATACCGACGCAACGGGAGTTCCTGCCCCGTGCTCCTGGAGCCGCGATGCGCCCGCACACGGCGGCGCGCACGTCGTTACCGGGCAATCCTCTCGCGCCGGGCGCGGCCCGCAGGTTCGTCCGCGCCGCGCTCGCGGACTGGACCGAACTGGCTCTGCCTGGCGCTGAGTTGCTCACCGATCGGCTCGTCGGTGACGCCATGGTGGTCGTCAGTGAACTCGTGACGAACGCCGTCGTGCACGCCGGCACGGACGTGGAGCTGCTGTGCCGGCTCGACAACTGCACGGAGGGCTGCCCGGTGGCTGTCCCGGGAGGCACGGCCCCCGCCTCTCCGGGACCGGCGGCCGTCCCGGCGGCCCGAACGGCAGCCTCCCGCAACGGAGCAGGCGGCGCGGACGGTACGGGCACCGCGAACGGGAGGGGCACCGCGAACGGGGCCGGTCCCACACACCCCGCAGGCCCCCGGCACATGCCGGTTTCCGAGGGCGGGCCCGGCGCGGGCGCCCTCGTCATAGAGGTATCCGACCACCACCCCGCACGCGTCGTCCGCGACGACGGCGCCGAGCAGCCGCACGACACCGTCGAGTACGGTCGCGGCCTGCGCCTCGTCTCCGCGCTCGCCGACGCCTGGGGCATCACCTACCGCACCGGCGTCAAGACGGTGTGGGCGCGGCTGTCCGTCGAGGGGGTCGCGGCCGCCGAGGAGGCGGAGGCCTACGCGGGCGAGCACGCCCTGCGGCGCGGGCAGCGGGCCTCCGAGATCCTCGCCCCCGCGCCCCGGCGCAGCGTGCAGGACCAGGAGTGGCTCAACCGCGGCGCCCTGTCCTTCCTCGCCGAGGCCTCCGACCTGCTCGGCGGGCAGCTCGACGAGGACCTGGTCGCCGCGCTCACCGGGCAGCTGCTCGTGCCGCGGCTCGCCGACTGGTGCGCGGTGTGGCTGGAGGACGAGACGCCGGGCCGCTCCGACGGGGGCGCCGCCGGAGCGCCGCGGCTCGCCCGTGTCTGGCACGGCAGCGAGAACCGCATGGAGGAACTGCGCCGGTTCCTGGAGAAGGACCCGCCCGAGCTGCCCGAATCGGCGAGCTCCGGGCCCGTACCCGTGCCGTGGCCCGCCGAGGCGCTGGGCGTGGGGGCGGACGACGGATCGGCCCTCGCCTACCGGCTGGTCGCGGGCGGCAGACCGCTGGGCACCCTCGTCATCGGGCGGGCGGGCCTGGTCCGCTTCCCCGACGAGATCACGGGGCTCGTCGAGGACCTCAGCCGCCGTGTCGCGCTCGCCATCGGAGCGGCCCGGCAGTACGCGCGCCAGGCCACCATCAGCCGCGTACTGCAGCGCGGGCTGCTGCCCGGCGCGGTCGCCGAGATCCCCGGTGTGCGCAGCGCCCTCGTCTACGAGCCGTGCGACAAGGGCGGACCGAGCGGGGACTTCTACGACCTCTTCCCCGCCGGTGACGGACGCTGGTGCTTCGCCCTCGGCGACGTACAGGGCAAGGGGCCCGAGGCGGCCGTCGTCATCGGCCTCGCCCGGCCCTGGCTGCGGCTGCTGGCCCGCGAGGGCTACGAGGTGCCCGAGGTCCTCGACCGGCTCAACCAGCTCCTCCTCGACGACGCCACCGAGACCGCGGACGCGGCGGCCCGCGCCCTGGTCGCGGCGGGCGGCCGGGGGCTTGCGGGCGAGGGACCGCAGACCCGCTTCCTCTCCCTCCTCTACGGCGAGCTCGTACCCGTCGAGGGCGGCGGGGTGCTGTGCACGGTGGCCTCCGCGGGGCACCCGCTGCCCCTGCTCCTGGAGCCCTGCGGGAAGGTCGCCGAGATGGCCCAGCCGCAGACGCTCCTCGGCGTCTTCGAGGACGCCGGCTACCGCTGCGGGACCTTCGAGCTGCGGCGGGGCGACAGCCTCCTCTGCGTCACGGACGGCGTGACGGAGCGGCGCAACGGACACCGGCAGTTCGACGACGACGAGGGACTCGCGGCCGCCCTCGCCGGATGCGCGGGCCTGAGCGCCGAGCTGATCGCCGAGCGCATCCGACGGCTGGTCCACGAGTTCGGCGGGAAGCCGCCCGAGGACGACCTGGCCCTGCTGGTGCTGCAGGCGGAGTAGGCACAGCCGTCCGTACGGGACAATGGAAGACATGCCTTCCGCACTTCCCGACGGCGAGCCCGTCCCCGACGACGGGGCGCTGCCCGCGCACGCCCTGGCCGGCGCGGCCGACCGTCCGCTCGGGTTCTACCTCCACGTCCCGTACTGCGCGACCCGCTGCGGCTACTGCGATTTCAACACGTACACGGCGACGGAGCTGCGGAGCTCGGGGGGCGTGCTGGCCTCCCGCGACAACTACGCCTCGATGCTGACCGACGAGGTCCGGCTGGCCCGCAAGACCCTCGGCGACGATCCGCGGCCCGTCCGCACGGTCTTCGTCGGCGGCGGTACACCCACGCTGCTGGCCGCCGACGATCTCGTACGGATGCTGGGGGCGATCCGGGACGAGTTCGGGCTCGCGGACGACGCGGAGATCACGACCGAGGCGAACCCCGAGTCCGTGGACCCGGCCTACCTGGCCACCCTGAGGGCCGGCGGCTTCAACCGGATCTCCTTCGGCATGCAGAGCGCGCGGCAGCACGTGCTGAAGGTGCTGGACCGCACCCACACCCCCGGCCGGCCCGAGGCCTGCGTCGCCGAGGCCCGCGCGGCAGGCTTCGACCACGTCAACCTCGACCTCATCTACGGCACCCCCGGGGAGAGCGACGACGACTGGCGGGCCTCGCTCGACGCGGCGATCGGTGCCGGGCCCGACCATGTCTCGGCGTACGCGCTGATCGTCGAGGAGGGCACGCAGCTCGCGCGCCGCATCCGGCGCGGCGAGGTTCCGATGACGGACGACGACGTCCACGCGGACCGGTACCTGATCGCGGAGGACCGCCTCTCCGCGGCGGGTTTCTCCTGGTACGAGGTCTCCAACTGGGCCACGTCGCAGAGCGGCCGCTGCCTCCACAACGAGCTGTACTGGCGCGGGGCCGACTGGTGGGGGGCCGGACCCGGCGCCCACAGCCATGTGGGCGGAGTGCGGTGGTGGAACGTCAAGCATCCGGGGGCGTACGCGGCGGCCCTCGCGGCGGGACGCTCGCCCGGGGCCGGGCGGGAACTCCTGTCGGACGAGGACCGGCGGGTGGAGCGCATCCTGCTGGAGCTCCGGCTCCGTGAAGGGGCTCCGCTGTCGCTGCTCCACGCGGACGGTCTCGCGGCTTCGCGGCGGGCGCTGTCCGACGGCCTGCTCCAGCCGGAGCCGTACGCGGCCGGGAGCGCGGTGCTCACCCTGCGGGGGCGGCTGCTCGCGGACGCGGTGGTGCGGGACCTGGTGGACTGAAGGGCTGCCCCCGCCTCCGCCGCTCCTGCCCTCCCGGACCCTTGGGGACTGCACCCCAGTCCCCCTCGTCGGCCTGAACGGCCTCGTCCGTGAACGCCGGACGGGCTGGATTCAGCCCCTCGCGACAGCGTGCCCCGGGGCGGTCACGAACTACTCCGGAGCCGTCACGAAGTCGATCAACTCCTCCACCCGGCCCAGGAGTTCCGGCTCCAGGTCTCGGTAGGAACGGACGGACCCGAGGATCCGCTCCCACGCCGCACCCGTGTTCTCCGGCCAGCGCAGAGCCCGGCAGACGCCCGTCTTCCAGTCCTGCCCGCGCGGCACCCGGGGCCACCCGGGGATGCCCACTGACGCGGGCTTCACGGCCTCCCAGACGTCGATGTACGGATGGCCCACGACCAGCGCGTGCTCGCTCGTCACGGCCTCCGCGATCCGCGACTCCTTCGAGCCGGGGACCAGGTGGTCCACGAGGACCCCCAGCCGCGCGTCCGGCCCCGGACCGAACTCCTCGACGATGGCGGGCAGGTCGTCGATGCCCTCCAGATACTCCACGACGACCCCCTCGATGCGCAGGTCGTCACCCCACACCCGCTCCACCAGCTCGGCGTCGTGGCGGCCCTCGACGTAGATGCGCCCCGCCCGGGCCACCCGGGCCCGCGCCCCCGGCACGGCGACGGACCCCGATGCCGTACGCGTGGGGCGTACCGGCCCGGCGGACGGGCGTACGAGCGTCACCACACGCCCCTCCAGCAGGAACCCTCGCGGCTCCAGCGGGAACACCCGGTGCTTGCCGAAGCGGTCCTCCAGTGTGACCGTGCCCGCCTCGCAGCGGATCACGGCACCGCAGAACCCGGTCCCGGGCTCCTCGACCACGAGTCCCGGCTCGGCCGCGACCTCGGGCACGGGCTTGGGCTTCTTCCACGGAGGGGTCAGGTCCGGTGAGTACTGGCGCATTCGGATGACGATAGGAGAAGGCCCCGGCCAGGTGCGCCGACCCCCCTCGCGACACGCCGGAAGGTCGCCTACGACACGCCGAAACGCCGTGCCAGCGCGTCCCGTTGGGCCCGGACGAACGCCGCGTCCACCACCGCCCCGTGCCCGGGCACGTACACCGCGTCCTCGCCCCCGAGGTCGAGCAGCCGGTCCAGGGCCGCGGGCCAGTGCGAAGGCACCGCGTCGGGGCCGGCCTGGGGCTCGCCCGACTCCTCGACCAGGTCACCGCAGAAGACGATCTCGGGGGAGTCCGTGCCGGGCCCCGCGGACACCAGTACGACCAGGTCATGGGCCGTGTGCCCCGGACCGACGTTCGCCAGCAGCACCTGCCGGCCCCCGCCCAGGTCGAGCGTCCACTCGCCGGAGACGAGGTGCCTCGGCCGGACGAGGAGGTCCGCCGCCCCGGCCGCCTCGTCCGGATCGGCGCCGTTGCGCACCGCGTCCGCGTACAACTCGTCCCGGCCGTCGGCGAGCACCCGCTCGAGACCCACCGCCCCGAACACCTCGACCCCCGCGAACGCCGACGCCCCGAAGACATGGTCGAAGTGCGGGTGCGTGAGCGCGAGATGCGTGATCCGTCCGCCGCCGAGCAGCCGTCGCGCCCGCGCCCGCAGCCGCGCACCCTCCCGCACACTCGATCCCGCGTCGATCATGAGCGCCGCGTCCTCGCCCACCACGAGCCCGACCGTGCAGTCCCAGACCGGCAGCCGGCACCGGCCCGCGTAGGCGGACAGCTCTTCCCATCCGGACTCTTCCCGCCCGGCCTCTTCCCAAGTCACCGTCATGCGCCGACGCTAACCCCATGTTCCCGACAGAGCGGGACAGCCCCGTACACGTCGCCGCGCCCGCAGCGCCCGTCGTCGCGACATCGCAGGCCCGCCCTTGCCCGGGTCGCACCAACCGGCCGTACACTTGGCCGGGGATGCTGGCACTCGCGCGCGCTGAGTGCCAGGCGAAGGCGATCGAAGGCCGGTCGACGACCGCGGGGAAATCAGCTGGAGGTGTGCGCGATGCTCAGTGAACGCAGGCTCGAAGTGCTGCGCGCCATCGTCCAGGACTACGTGGGCACGGAGGAGCCGGTCGGCTCCAAGGCGCTCACGGAGCGTCACCGGCTGGGTGTCTCACCGGCGACCGTCCGCAACGACATGGCGGTCCTGGAGGACGAGGGCTACATCGCCCAGCCGCACACCAGCGCCGGCCGCATCCCCACGGACAAGGGCTACCGGCTCTTCGTCGACAAGCTCGCGGGCGTCAAGCCGATGACCGCGCCGGAGCGGCGGGCGATCCACCACTTCCTGGACGGCGCCGTCGACCTCGACGACGTCGTGGGGCGGACCGTGCGGCTCCTCGCGCAGCTCACCCGGCAGGTCGCCGTCGTCCAGTACCCCTCGCTCACGCGCTCGACCGTGCGTCATGTGGAGCTGCTGTCGCTGGCCCCGGCCCGCGTCATGCTCGTACTGATCACGGACACCGGCCGCGTCGAGCAGCGCATGGTGGACTGCCCGGCCCCCTTCGGGGAGGCCTCTCTGGCGGACCTGCGCGCGCGGCTCAACAGCCGGGTCGCGGGCCGCCGTTTCGCGGACGTCCCGCAACTGGTGCAGGATCTCCCCGATGCTTTCGAGGCGGAGGACCGGGGTACGGTCGCGACGGTGCTCTCCACTCTCCTGGAGACACTCGTCGAGGAGACCGAGGAGCGGCTGATGATCGGCGGCACCGCCAATCTGACCCGCTTCGGACATGATTTTCCCCTCACCATCCGTCCGGTGCTGGAGGCGTTGGAGGAGCAGGTCGTGCTCCTCAAACTCCTGGGTGAGGTCAATGATTCGGGCATGGCCGTACGGATCGGTCACGAGAACGCCCATGAGGGACTCAACTCCACTTCGGTGGTCTCCGTCGGCTACGGTTCGGGCGGCGAAGCAGTGGCAAAACTCGGCGTGGTCGGACCGACGCGCATGGATTACCCCGGAACGATGGGAGCGGTACGAGCGGTGGCACGGTACGTAGGACAGATCCTGGCGGAGTCGTAAGTGGCCACGGACTACTACGCCGTACTCGGCGTGCGCCGCGACGCGTCCCAGGACGAGATCAAGAAGGCATTCCGGCGGCTCGCACGCGAGCTGCACCCGGACGTCAACCCCGATCCGAAGACGCAGGAGCGCTTCAAGGAGATCAACGCCGCGTACGAGGTGTTGTCGGACCCGCAGAAGAAGCAGGTCTACGACCTCGGCGGCGACCCGCTGTCCCAGGCGGGCGGCCAAGGCGCGGGCGGCTTCGGCGCCGGCGGCTTCGGGAACTTCTCGGACATCATGGACGCGTTCTTCGGTACGGCGTCGCAGCGGGGCCCGCGGTCGCGCACGCGGCGCGGCCAGGACGCGATGATCCGGCTGGAGGTCGAGCTCGACGAGGCGGCCTTCGGCACGACGAAGGACATCCAGGTCGACACGGCCGTCGTCTGCACCACCTGCAGTGGTGAGGGCGCGGCTCCCGGCACGTCCGCGCAGACCTGTGACATGTGCCGCGGTCGCGGCGAGGTGTCCCAGGTCACGCGGTCCTTCCTGGGCCAGGTCATGACGTCCCGGCCGTGTCCGCAGTGCCAGGGGTTCGGGACGGTCGTCCCGACGCCGTGCCCCGAGTGCGCGGGCGACGGGCGCGTCCGCTCGCGCCGGACCCTGACCGTGAAGATCCCCGCGGGTGTCGACAACGGCACCCGGATCCAGCTCGCGGGCGAGGGCGAGGTCGGCCCCGGTGGCGGCCCCGCCGGTGACCTGTACGTGGAGATCCACGAGCTGCCGCACAACATGTTCCAGCGGCGCGGCGACGACCTGCACTGCACGGTCACCATCCCGATGACCGCGGCGGCGCTGGGGACGAAGGTCCCGCTGGAGACGCTCGACGGGCTCGAAGAGGTCGACATCCGTCCGGGAACCCAGTCCGGGCAGTCGATCCCCCTGCACGGGCGCGGGGTCACGCACCTGCGCGGCGGCGGGCGGGGCGACCTCATCGTCCACGTCGAGGTCATGACGCCGACGAAGCTCGACCCCGAGCAGGAGCGCGTCCTGCGGGAGCTGGCCATCCTGCGGGGCGAGGAGCGGCCCACGGGGCAGTTCCAGCCGGGGCAGCAGGGATTGTTCTCCCGGCTGAAGGACGCCTTCAACGGCCGTACCTGAGCGGTGACCGCCGGGCTCGCCGCGGGATGATTCCTGTGGCTTATGCCCGGCGGAAGGCCGGATTCGGACTTGTACGGAGGACGTGACAACATGCCGTCATGTCCTCCGCGCTGACCGGTCTTTTCCCTCACCCGATCGTGCAGGCCCCCATGGCGGGCGGCGTCTCCGTGCCGCACCTCGCCGCGGCGGTGTCCGAGGCCGGGGGGCTCGGTTTTCTCGCCGCCGGGTACAAGACGGCCGATGGCATGTACCAGGACATCAAGCAGCTGCGGGGCATCACGAGCCGCCCGTTCGGCGTGAACCTGTTCATGCCGCAGCCCGAGTATGCCGACCCGGCCGCCGTCGAGGTGTACGCCCACCAGCTCGCCGGTGAGGCCTCCTGGTACCAGACCGAGCTGGGCGACCCCGACAGCGGACGCGACGACGGCTACGACGCCAAGCTCGCCGTCCTCCTCGACAACCCGGTGCCGGTCGTCTCCTTCCACTTCGGCTGCCCCACGCGCGACGTCCTGGACTCCCTGAGCCGGGCCGGCACGCTGACCCTGGTCACGGCGACCACCGCCGAGGAGGCGCAGGCCGTGCAGTGGGCGGGCGCCGACGCGGTGATCGTGCAGGGCGTCGAGGCCGGGGGCCACCAGGGCACCCACCGCGACAACGCGGAGACCGACGGCTCCGGCATCGGACTGCTCTCGCTCGTCGCGCAGGTCCGCGAGACCGTGCAGATCCCGATCGTCGCCGCCGGCGGCATCATGCGCGGCAGCCAGATCGCCGCCGCGCTCGCCGCCGGCGCGAACCTCGCCCAGCTGGGCACCGCCTTCCTCGCCACACCCGAGTCCGGCGCCCACGCCGTGCACAAGCAGGCACTGACCAACCCCCTCTTCGTACGCACGCAGCTGACGCGCGCGTTCTCCGGCCGGCCGGCGCGGGGGCTGATGAACCGTTTCATGCGCGAGCACGGGCCGTACGCGCCCGCCGCCTATCCCGAGATCCACCACCTCACCTCCGAGCTGCGCAAGGCGGCGGCCAAGGCGGGGGACGCGCAGGGGATGGCGCTGTGGGCCGGGCAGGGGCACCGGCTGGCCCGCGAGCTGCCCGCGGGGCAGCTGGTGGAGGTGCTGGCGGCCGAACTCGCCGCCGCCAAGACAGCGTTGTCTTCCCGGCCGGGCGGGGGTGTGGCCCGATGACCGCCCCGGTGTTCGTGGTCGACGTGGTGCCCGGCGGGCCCGAGTTCGTGCTCGACGGCCCCGAGGGACGGCACGCCGTGTCCGTGAAGCGGCTGCGGTCCGGCGAGGACGTGGTGCTCACCGACGGGGACGGCCACTGGGCGGAGGGCGTCGTCAAGGCGGCCGAGGGCAAGGACCGGCTCGTCGTGACGGACCTCCGGGTGCACGCGGAGCCCGTCCCGGCGCCCCGTATCACCGTCGTGCAGGCCCTGCCCAAGGGCGACCGCGGCGAACTCGCCGTCGAGACCATGACGGAGACCGGCGTCGACGGGATCGTCCCCTGGTCGGCGTCCCGCTGCATCACGCAGTGGAGGGGCGAGCGGGGCCTGAAGGCGCTCGGGAAGTGGCGGGCCACCGCCCGCGAGGCCGGCAAGCAGTCACGGCGCGTGCGTTTCCCGCGGGTCGCGGACGCGATGACGACCGGACAGGTTGCCGCGTTTCTCGCCACAGCGGACTTCGCGGCGGTGCTGCACGAGGACAGGGAGTACCCGGGCGAGCCGCTCGCGACGGTCGAACTCCCCTCCACCGGCGAGATCGTGCTCGTCGTCGGCCCCGAAGGCGGCGTGTCCCCCGAGGAGTTGGAGATGTTCGCGGCGGCCGGGGCGCGGACCTGCCGGCTGGGCCGCAGCGTGCTGCGCACATCGACCGCGGGGACGGCGGCGGTGGCACTGCTGCTGGGCCGCACGGGCCGCTGGTCCTGAACCTGAGGGGATGCCATGGAACTCGCACAAGTACGGCTGCTCGTATCGGACTTCCGCGCGTGTTACCGCTTCTACGCCGAAGTGCTGGGGCTCAAGGCCCAGTCGGGGGCGGCGGACGGCCCGTACGAGAAGTTCAGTCCCGCGACGGGGGCGGCGGGCATCGCCCTCCAGGACCGGGCGGCGATGGCCGAAGTCCTGGGAGAGCTGGGGGACTCGGCGACGGGGCACCGCTCTCTGGTGGTCCTGCGGGTCGACGACCTCGACGCGTACTGCGCGGCGGTGCTCGCGCGCGGAGCGGTCCTCCAGCGGGAGCCCGCCCAGCTGACCGACCGTATGCGTGTGGCGTACCTCAAGGATCCCGAGGGGAACCTGGTGGAACTGCAGGAGTGGCTGCTGCTGCGCGGCTGAGCGTGGCCGCATGCGGTCTATCGCCGGTCGGCGACCGGTGGCACGCTGCCGTCCATGGGGGCAATGAGGCGCAGGCGTGTAGGGCACCGCGGACCGGTGATGGCCGCGGCCGCGACGGCGGCCGTGTTCGCGCTGGTCGCGTGTGAACCGGGAAACGGCATGAGCACCGCCGCCGTGGCGATCACCACCGACCAGGCGGGCACCCGGGAGCTGGAGAGACAGGGCGTCGACGTGCAGTGGCTCACCTGCACGGCCTCGTACGGGGAGAAGGGCGCGACGGTGGGTGCCTCGCCGAGCGTGCGGAGCGTCGCGGTCGTCGACTGCCTGGGCGAGACCGGGGACGGGCGGGACATCACCATCAAGGGCAAGGTGACCCAGGAGGTCAACGGCACCTGCGTGCGGGGTGATCTCACCGCCGAGGTCGGCGGCAAGGAGTGGTTCCGCGCGGACGTGCTCGGCAACTGCAGGGCCGGCACGCCGCCCGCCGGCCAGCGGACGACTGCGCCGCCCCGGAAGCCGGGGGCGACCGTCACCGTCACCAGGACCGTGACCGAGTACCCGCACCCCTCGTGCTCCTGCTTCCAGGGGAAGTGACCGGCCCGCGGACGAACGGCCCGGGGAACGTGACCAACCCGGCGAAGTGATCGAAAGCTCTGGTCGCGGGAGAGACGGCTGCATAGGGTGATCGGGTGACACAGCCTGCATCCGCCGCATCTTCCGCGTATCTCCGGTACCCGCACCTGCACGGCGACTTGATCGCCTTCACCGCCGAGGACGACGTCTGGGTCGCGCCCCTCGACGGCGGCCGTGCCTGGCGGGTCAGTGCCGACAACGTCCCGGTGAACCATCCACGGATCTCCCCGGACGGGACGGCCGTCGCCTGGACGTCGACCCGCGACGGCGCCCCCGAGGTGCATGTCGCCTCCGTGGACGGCGGACCCGCCAAGCGCCTCACGCACTGGGGCAGTTGGAAGACCCAGGTGCGGGGCTGGACCCCGCAGGGGCAGGTGCTCGCGCTCAGCACGCACGGCGAGGCCAGCCTGCGCCGCAGCTGGGCCCGGGCCGTCCCGCTCGACGGCGGCCCCGCGACCACCCTTCCGTACGGGCCCGTCGGCGATGTGGCCTTCGGACCCGCGACCGTACTGCTGTCCGCGCCCATGGGACGCGAGGCCGCCTGGTGGAAGCGCTACCGGGGCGGCACGGCCGGAAAGCTGTGGATCGACCACGAGGGCGACGGGGAGTTCGTACGGCTCCACGCGGACCTGGACGGGAACCTGGAGTACCCGCTGTGGGTGGGGGAGAGGGTCGCTTTCCTCTCCGACCACGAGGGCGTGGGGGCCGTGTACTCGTCTCTCGCCGACGGCTCGGACCTGCGGCGGCACACGGGAGTCGAGGGCTTCTACGCCCGGCACGCCTCGACCGACGGGACGCGCGTCGTGTACGCGTCCGCCGGGGAGCTGTGGATTCTCGACGACCTCGACGGGGCCGAGCCGCGGCGGCTCGACGTCCGGCTCGGCGGACAGCGCGTCGACCTGCAGCCCCATCCCGTGAACGCGTCACGCTGGTTCGGGGCAGCCGCTCCCGACCACACCGGCCGCGGCAGCGCCGTCTCCGTGCGCGGGGCCGTCCACTGGATCACCCACCGCTCCGGTCCGGCCCGCGCGCTCGCCGCCGAACCGGGCGTACGGGCGAGGCTGCCCCGCACCTTCCGCGCCGACGGCGAGGAGCACGTGGTGTGGGCGACGGACGCGGAGGGCGACGACGCACTGGAGTTCGCCCCGGCGACGGGCATGGCACCGGGGGCGACCCCGCGCAGGCTCGCCGCCGGGCAGCTGGGGCGCGTGCTCGGGCTCGCCATGGCGCCCGACGGCAGCCGTGCCGCGGTCGCCTCGCACGACGGACGCGTGCTCCTCGTCGAGCGGGAGACCGGCGAGGTCCGCGAGGTCGACCGCAGCGAGGACGGCGAGGTCTCCGGGCTCGTCTTCTCACCCGACTCGGCCTGGCTCGCCTGGTCGCACCCCGGCCCGCGCCCGCTGCGCCAGCTCAAGCTCGCCAACGCCGCCGACCTGTCGGTGACCGAGGCGACCCCGCTGCGGTTCCGCGACTACGCGCCCGCGTTCACCCTCGACGGGAAGCACCTGGCGTTCCTGTCGGCACGGTCCTTCGACCCCGTCTACGACGAGCACGTCTTCGACCTCGCCTTCGTCGGCGGTTCGCGGCCGCATCTCATCACCCTCGCCGCGACCACCCCCTCGCCCTTCGGGCCGCAGCGGCACGGGCGGCCCTTCGAGGCGCCCGACAAGGACGAGACACCCGACAGCGAAGGCTCCCCGGCCACGCGGATCGACCTCGAAGGGCTCGGCGACCGCATCGTGCCCTTCCCCGTCGAGGCCGCCCGCTACACGGGCCTGAAGGCGGCCAAGGACGGCGTCCTGTGGCTGCGGCACCCGGTGCGCGGCGTGCTCGGCTCCTCCCGCGCCACCCCGGACGACCCGGACCCGAAGACCGACCTGGAGCGCTACGACCTCGCCCAGCAGCGCATCGAGCATCTCGCCTCGGACGCCGACGGCTTCATGGTCACCGGCGACGGCAAGCGGATCCTGCTGTGGACCGACGGCAAGCTCAAGGTCGTACCGAGCGACCGGCGCGCCTCGAACGACGACGAGAGCGACACCAACATCAGTGTCGACCTGTCGCGCATCCGCCAGACCGTCGACCCGGCCGCCGAATGGCGGCAGATGTACGACGAGACCGGCCGCCTCATGCGTGACAACTTCTGGCGCCCCGACCTCGGCGGCACCGACTGGGACGCCGTACTGGACCGCTACCGGCCCGTCCTCGAACGGGTCGCCACCCACGACGACCTGGTCGACCTGCTCTGGGAGGTGCAGGGAGAGCTCGGCACCTCGCACGCCTACGTCATGCCGCGCGGCGGCTACGGCGGCGGCGAGCGGCAGGGGCTGCTCGGGGCCGACCTCTCCCGTCACGAGGACGGCCCCCAGGGGGCGGCACTGTGGCGCATCGACCGCATCCTGCCGTCGGAGACGTCCGACCCCGACGCGCAGTCACCGCTCGCGGCGCCCGGGGTCGCCGTGCGTGCCGGGGACGCGATCGTGGCCGTCTCGGGGCGGCCCGTCGACCCGCTGACCGGTCCCGGACCGCTGCTCGTCGGCACGGCGGGCAAGCCCGTCGAGCTGACCGTCTCCCCGGCGGGCGGCGGCGATCCGCGGCACGCGGTGGTCGTGCCGATGTCCGACGAGGAGCCGCTGCGCTACCACGCGTGGGTCGCCGACCGGCGGGCCTACGTCCACGAGAAGTCCGGCGGACGGCTCGGATACCTCCATGTGCCCGACATGCAGGCGCCCGGCTGGGCGCAGATCCACCGCGACCTGCGGATCGAGGTGGCCCGGGAGGGCCTCGTCGTGGACGTCCGCGAGAACCGCGGCGGTCACACCTCGCAGCTGGTCATCGAGAAGCTCGCCCGGCGCATCGTCGGCTGGGACCTCGCGCGGGGCATGCGGCCCACCAGCTATCCGGAGGACGCGCCGCGCGGGCCCGTCGTCGCCGTCGCCAACGAGTTCTCCGGCTCCGACGGCGACATCGTCAACGCCGCCATCAAGGCGCTCGGCATCGGTCCCGTCGTCGGCACCCGCACCTGGGGCGGTGTCATCGGCATCGACAGCCGCTACCGGCTCGTCGACGGCACGCTCGTCACGCAGCCCAAGTACGCGTTCTGGCTGGAGGGTTACGAGTGGGGCGTGGAGAACCACGGCGTCGATCCGGACGTCGAGGTGGTCCAGGCCCCGCAGGATCACGCCGCCGGGCGGGACGTGCAGCTCGACGAGGCGATCCGGATCGCGCTGGCCGCGCTGGAGGAGAACCCGTCGAAGACGGCTCCTGTGCTGCCGGGGGCGTAGGCACCCCGGGCCGGGTGCCGCCGTCCTTGGGGGCTCTGCCCCCAAGCCCCCGTCCCCGTCCGGTACTTGCGGCACTTCGGGTGCGGGTGCGTGGGGGCCGGTCGCGCGGTTCCCCGCGCCCCTGACGGGGCGTGGATGTGGGCGTGTGTGGAGGGGTCGTGCCGTTCTCCGCGGCCCTTGTGCGGTGCTCGGTACCATGCCGGGGCAACGATCATCCAGCGTGAGGAGGCCGCGCATGGCAGGGGAACCGCAGGACGACTGTCTGTTCTGCAAGATCGTCGGGGGGAAGATCCCGGCGACCGTCGTCCGCGAGACCGACACGACCGTCGCCTTCCGGGACATCAGCCCGCAGGCACCCACTCATGTCCTGGTGATCCCCAGGGCCCACCACCGGGACGCCGCCTCCCTCGCCGCCGCGGAACCCGAGGTCCTCGCCGACGTCGTGCGGGAGGCCGGCGAGGTCGCCGCGGAGGAGAAGCTCGACAGCTACCGCATCGTCTTCAACACCGGCAGCGGAGCGGGCCAGACGGTCTTCCACGCGCACGCCCACGTGCTGGGCGGCCGCGGCATGCAGTGGCCCCCCGGATGACCGCACCACTCGGAAAGCGCGGCTAACTCGACGTGTCCGTACGTGAACTGGTGGTCCTGGGCACCGCCAGCCAGGTCCCCACCCGGCACCGCAACCACAACGGCTACCTGCTGCGCTGGGACGGCGAGGGCATCCTCTTCGACCCCGGCGAGGGCACGCAGCGGCAGATGCTGCGTGCCGGGGTCGCCGCGCACGACCTGCACCGGATCTGCGTCACGCACTTCCACGGCGACCACTCCCTCGGACTCGCCGGGGTGATCCAGCGGATCAACCTCGACCGCGTGCCGCACGAGATCAGCGCGCACTACCCGCGCTCCGGGCAGCGCTTCTTCGACCGGCTGCGGTACGCGACCGCCTACCGCGAGACGGTCTCGCTCACCGAGGCGCCGGCCGACTCCGACGGCGTCCTCGCGTCCACGGCGTCGTACACGCTGGAGGCCCGCAAGCTCTCCCACCCCGTCGAGTCGTACGGCTACCGGCTCGTCGAGCCCGACGGGCGCCGGATGCTGCCCGAACGGCTCGCCTCGTACGGGATCAGGGGCGCGGACGTGGGGCGGATCCAGCGGGAGGGGGCGCTGGGGGACGTCGTGCTCGACGACGTCAGCGAGGTGCGGCGCGGACAGCGGTTCGCGTTCGTCATGGACACCCGGCTGTGCGACGGGGTCCACGCGCTCGCGGAGGGCTGCGACCTGCTCGTCATCGAGTCGACGTTCCTGGACGAGGACGTGCAACTCGCGGTCGACCACGGGCATCTGACCGCAGGTCAGGCAGCAGAAGTGGCCCGGGACGCCGGTGTGCGGCATCTCGTGCTCACCCACTTCAGCCAGCGCTACTCCGAGCCCGAGGAGTTCGAGCGGCAGGCGCGGGCCGCCGGGTTCGAGGGGGAGCTGACGGTGGCACACGATCTGCAGAGGGTGCCGGTTCCGAAGCGTCGGTGAAACGCCCGTACCATGCTTCGATGCCCCTCCCCAAAGCTGAACTGCACCTCCATATCGAAGGCACTCTCGAACCCGAGCTGGCTTTCGCGCTGGCCGCCCGCAACGGGATCGCGCTGCCCTACGCCGATACGGAGGAGCTCCGCAAGGCGTACGAGTTCTCCGATCTGCAGTCGTTCCTCAACCTGTACTACGAGCTCATGGCGGTGCTCCGCACCGAGGACGACTTCGCGGACCTCGTCGACGCGTATCTCGCGCGCGCCGCCGCGCAGGGCGTGCGGCACGCGGAGATCTTCTTCGACCCCCAGGCGCACGTCTCACGGGGCGTCGGGATCGGGACCGTGGTGGAGGGGCTCGGGCGGGCGCTCGACCGGAGCGAGGCCGCGCACGGGATCTCCACCCGGCTGATCATGTGCTTCCTGCGGGACGAGTCCGCCGAGTCCGCGCTGGAGACCCTGGAGTCCGCGAAGCCGTATCTGGGCCGGATCATCGGCGTCGGACTCGACTCCGCCGAGGTCGGACACCCGCCGGCCAAGTTCCGCGAGGTGTACGAGGCCGCCGCCGCGCTCGGCCTGCGAAGGGTCGCCCACGCGGGCGAGGAGGGGCCGCCCGCGTACATCACCGAGGCGCTCGACGTGCTCGGCGTCGAGCGGATCGACCACGGGCTCCGGTGCATGGAGGACCCCGGCCTGGTGGCCCGGCTGGTGCGTGACCGGGTGCCGCTGACGGTGTGCCCCCTGTCCAACGTGCGGCTGCGGGCCGTCGACGTCCTGGCGGATCACCCGTTGCCCGCGATGCTCGACGCGGGACTGCTGTGCACGGTCAACTCGGACGACCCCGCGTACTTCGGCGGGTACGCCGGGGACAACTTCCGTGCGGTGCGGGAGGCGCTGGGACTGTCCCCGGAGCGGTTGCGCGAGCTCGCGCGGAACTCGTTCGTCGCGTCCTTCCTCGACGACGACGAGGAGCGGCGGAGCCGGTACATCGCCGAGGTGGAGGCGTACGAGTTCCCCTGACCGGGAGCCCGGAAAGACCGCGCAGTTCCCCGCACCCTCAGGTACCCAGGGGCGCGGGACCGTGACGATCCGCGGGCTCCGCCGCCTGGGCGCGACCGGCCACGCGGAGCCGCACGTCCCCGCCGACACGTCACCCTGAGCGCCCCGGCGGAGCGTCTGGTGCACACTGGCCTGAATCCGCACCACCGCATGGGAGCGCACAGTGACCGCGTCCAACGGGAAGGGACCGTACCGCCAGGCCCAGTTCGACCCCCTCGCCGAACTGCGCCGCTCCGACGACCCGCCCTGGGACGTCTACCTCACCGGGACCGTCTTCCTCGACATCATCTTCACCGGACTCGACTCCGCCCCCGTCCGCGGCACCGAGTCCTGGGCCCGCGGGATGGGCTCCAGCCCCGGCGGCGTCGCGAACATGGCGACCGCGCTGGCCAGGCTGGGCCTGCGGACGTCACTCGCGGCGGCCTTCGGGGACGACCACTACGGGGAGTACTGCTGGGACGCCCTGGAGCAGGGCGAGCACATCGACCTCTCCACGTCCCGCACCGCCCCCGGCTGGCACTCCCCGGTGACGGTCTCGATGGCGTACGAGGGCGAGCGCACCATGGTGAGCCATGGACACGAGCCGCCGCCGGAGGAGCCCGCCCCCGACTGCCCGCCCCGCGCGCGGGCGGCCGTCGCGTCGCTGACGCCCGGCACGCGCGCGCCCTGGATCGCCGGCGCCGCGAGCAAGGGCACCCGGATCTTCGCCGACGTCGGCTGGGACGACACGGGACGCTGGGACCTCGCGGGACTGCCCGACCTGCGGCACTGCGAGGCCTTCCTGCCGAACGCCGAGGAGGCCATGCGGTACACGGGCGCCTCGTGCCCCCGCGCGGCCGCGCACGCGCTCACCGGACACGTGCCGCTCGCCGTCGTCACTCTCGGTGCCGAGGGCGCGTACGCCGTGGACGGCCGGACCGGCGAGACCGCGGAGGTTCCGGCCATCGAGGTCGAGGCGATGGACCCGACCGGCGCCGGGGACGTCTTCGTCGCCGGGTTCGTGACGGGCACGCTGGCCGGCTGGCCCCTCGCCGACCGCCTGGCCTTCGCGGGCCTCACCGCGGCCCTGTCGGTCCAGGAGTTCGGCGGGTCCCTGTCCGCGCCCGGCTGGTCGGAGATCGCCGCGTGGTGGCGCCGCGTGCAGTCCTACGCCCACCAGGATCCCGCCGCGCTCGGCCGGTACGCCTTCCTGGAACCCCTGCTTCCGGAAACCACCCGGGCGTGGCCCCTGAGACGGGCCGTACCGACGATCGGATTCCGCAGTTCCGCATGACGTGACGCATGAGGCCACAGGTGCGGCGGAAAAGTCCTACGGCGTTGTCGGTGCCCCGACGTACTCTTGGAAGCACAAGGCTGCCGTAACCGGCAAGCGTGCCTCACGGAGGAGGATGAGCAGGCCTACAGAGCCGGCCCATGACGCAGACACCCACAGCACAGACCCCCGCCCAGGGGCAGGCGCGAGCGCAGTTCACCGTCCCGGCCAAGCACCCCATGGTGACCCTGCTGGGCTCCGGAGACGCCCTCCTGCGCGTGATCGAGAAGGCCTTCCCGGCGGCCGACATCCACGTCCGGGGCAATGAGATCAGCGCCGTCGGCGACGCCCGTGAAGTGGCCCTCGTCCAGCGCCTGTTCGACGAGATGATGCTGGTGCTCCGCACCGGACAGCCGATGACGGAGGACGCTGTGGAACGGTCGATCGCCATGCTGCGGGCGAGCGAGAACGGGGAGGGCGACGGCGAGGAGACCCCGGCCGAGGTCCTGACCCAGAACATCCTGTCCTCGCGCGGACGCACCATCCGCCCCAAGACGCTCAACCAGAAGCGGTACGTCGACGCCATCGACAAGCACACCATCGTCTTCGGCATCGGTCCGGCCGGTACGGGCAAGACCTACCTCGCCATGGCCAAGGCCGTGCAGGCCCTGCAGTCGAAGCAGGTCAACCGCATCATCCTGACCCGCCCGGCGGTCGAGGCCGGAGAGCGCCTGGGCTTCCTGCCCGGCACGCTCTACGAGAAGATCGACCCGTACCTGCGCCCGCTGTACGACGCGCTGCACGACATGCTGGACCCGGACTCGATTCCGAGGCTGATGGCGGCGGGGACCATTGAGGTGGCGCCGCTGGCGTACATGCGGGGCCGTACTCTCAATGACGCCTTCATCATCCTGGACGAGGCCCAGAACACGAGCCCCGAGCAGATGAAGATGTTCCTCACCCGGCTCGGCTTCGAATCGAAGATCGTGATCACCGGTGACGTGACGCAGGTCGACCTGCCGAGCGGCACGAAGTCCGGTCTGCGTCAGGTCCAGGACATCCTGGAGGGCCTCGACGACGTCCACTTCTCCCGGCTCACGTCCCACGATGTCGTACGGCACAAGCTGGTCGGCCGTATCGTCGACGCGTACGAGAAGTACGACAGCGAGAACGGTACGGAGAACGGCACCCACAAGGGCGCCCGTAACAAACGGAAGTAGACCAGCGCGACCATGTCGATCGACGTCAACAACGAGTCCGGAACCGAGGTCGACGAGCAGGCGATCCTCGACATCGCCCGCTACGCGCTCGCGCGGATGCGCATCCACCCGCTCTCCGAGCTCTCGGTGATCGTCGTGGACGCCGCAGCCATGGAGCAGCTGCACATCCAGTGGATGGACCTGCCGGGCCCGACGGACGTCATGTCGTTCCCGATGGACGAGCTGCGGCCGCCGACGAAGGACGACGACGAGCCGCCGCAGGGCCTGCTCGGCGACATCGTGCTCTGCCCGGAGGTCGCCGAGCGGCAGGGCCGGGAGGCCCCGACGCAGCACTCCATGGACGAGGAGCTCCACCTCCTCACCGTCCACGGGGTGCTGCACCTGCTCGGTTACGACCACGAGGTGCCGGACGAGAAGGCCGAGATGTTCGGTCTGCAGGCGGCCATCGTGGACGGCTGGCGTGCGGAGAAGGGCCTGACCGGCCCGTCCCCGGCTCCGACCGTCTCATGAGCCCCCAACTCGTTCTGGGCGCCATCGCCCTGGTCGTGATCGC
Organism: Streptomyces aurantiacus; assembly: GCF_027107535.1. Lineage (NCBI taxonomy): Bacteria > Bacillati > Actinomycetota > Actinomycetes > Kitasatosporales > Streptomycetaceae > Streptomyces > Streptomyces sp. Qhu-G9. Next base: position 1,495,741 of record NZ_CP114283.1, read on the forward strand.
CTGGCTCGCCGCCTGCGCGGAGGCCGGTCTCGCCCGCGTCTCCAGCTTCCGGGCCGAGGAGGCGGTACGGTCCGGCCGCCGCGGCAGCGCCAAGCTCGCCCAGGTCGCCGCCGACCCGACCCGCTACCTGAACGTGGCACTGCTGGTGCGCGTCACCTGCGAGATGGCCGCCGCCGCACTCGTCACGTACGCCTGCCTGCGGGAGTTCGCCGAGACCTGGGAGGCGCTGGCCGTCGCCATCGGGGTGATGGTCCTCGTCTCGTACGTCGCGGTCGGGGTCTCGCCCCGCACCATCGGCCGCCAGCACCCGCTGAACACGGCCACGGCCGCCGCCTACGTGCTGCTGCCGCTGGCCCGGATCATGGGCCCCGTCCCGCCCCTGCTCATCCTCATCGGCAACGCCCTCACGCCCGGCAAGGGCTTCCGGCGCGGCCCGTTCGCCTCCGAGGCCGAGCTGCGGGCGATGGTCGACCTCGCCGAGAAGGAGTCGCTCATCGAGGACGAGGAGCGCCGGATGGTGCACTCCGTCTTCGAGTTGGGCGACACGCTGGTCCGGGAGGTCATGGTCCCGCGTACGGACCTGGTGGTCATCGAGCGCCACAAGACCATCCGGCAGGCGCTGACGCTGGCCCTGCGGTCCGGTTTCTCGCGCGTCCCCGTCACCGGGGAGAGCGAGGACGACGTCGTCGGGATCGTGTACCTGAAGGACCTGGCCCGCAAGACCCACATCAGCCGGGACGCGGAGAGCGAGCTGGTGTCCACGGCGATGCGGCCCGCCGCGTTCGTCCCGGACACGAAGAACGCCGGTGACCTGCTGCGCGAGATGCAGCAGGACCGCAACCACGTCGCCGTCGTCATCGACGAGTACGGCGGCACGGCGGGCATCGTCACCATCGAGGACATCCTCGAGGAGATCGTCGGCGAGATCACCGACGAGTACGACCGGGAGCTGCCGCCGGTGGAGGACCTCGGCGACGACCGCTACCGGGTGACGGCGCGGCTCGACATCGGGGACCTCGGAGAGCTGTACGGCTTCGAGGCGTACGACGACGAGGACGTCGAGACGGTGGGCGGACTGCTCGCGAAGGCGCTGGGGCGTGTGCCCATCGCCGGGGCCTCCTCGGTGGTCGAGCTTCCCGACGGGCGTGAACTGCGGCTGACGGCCGAGGCCTCGGCCGGCCGCCGGAACAAGATCGTCACGGTGCTGGTCGAGCCCGTCGGCCCGGCCGGTTCCGCGGAGGAGGAGAAACCGGAATGACCCCGCGGGAGCTGCGGACGCTCTGCCTCTCCTTGAACGCGGCCGTCGAGGACTTCCCCTTCACCCCGCAGACCTCGGTCTTCAAGGTGCTGGGGAAGATGTTCGCGCTCAGTGCCCTGGACGCCCGCCCGCTGACGGTCAACCTGAAGTGCGACCCTGAGGACGCGGTGCGGCTGCGCGCCGAGTACGAGGGTCTGATCGCCCCCGGCTACCACATGAACAAGCGGCACTGGAACACGGTCACGGTCGACGGCGGCCTCCCGGACCGTGTCGTCCGGGAGCTCGTCGAGGACTCGTACGACCTGGTGGTGGCCGGTCTGCCGAGGGCCGAGCGGCTGCGCCTGGACCGCCCCTGAGCCGGTCTGCCGACCGGTCGCCGCGATGGGGCTGTCCGGGACGGGGCGCGACGGGGCGGCCTTCGCGCCGGGACCCGGGCGGCCGGGTCGCTGTCCGCGCGGCGGTACCCGACGCGGCACGGGTGCGGGCCGCGTCGTGTACCGCCGCGCGCGGTCCGGGTGGGGCTTCGTATGCTCTGGGCATGACCGACAGCACCGCGCTCGATCCCGAGGACCGCAAGATCGTCACCCTGGCCCGTGCCGCCCGGGCCCGCAACGGAGTGCCCGAGGGAGCGGCCGTACGCGACGACAACGGCCGTACCTACGTGGCGGGCACCGTCGCCCTGCCGTCGCTGCGGCTCAGCGCGCTGCGGACCGCGGTGGCCATGGCCGTGGCGTCCGGGGCGAAGTCGCTGGAGGCCGCGGCGGTGGTGAGCGAGGGGGAGTCCCTGGGGGACGGTGACCTCGCGGCCGTGCGGGACCTCGGCGGGGCGGGGACGCCTGTGCTGGTCGCGGGAGTGGACGGGGAAGTGCGCGAGCGGCTGACCGCGGGCTGAGGCCCCGGCGGTCCCGGACCCGCCGGCGCCTTGAGGAGCGGGGGCGCGGGCGGATCCCGAGAGGACCCGGAAGGCACGGGAACGACGGGAAGGGCAGGGGCGGCGGGGGCGGGAACGCGAGCCGTCGGCGTCGGCCCCGTCACGACCCACCGGAAGAATCACTACCGCTTCTCTTGCAATCCCGGGCCGCTCGCGTCTCAATGGACGACAGCTCTTCCGACGGACCGTCAGATTCGTGAGCCACAGCGTGCCGCACACCGCTCGTGGCGAGTCGTCCGTGCGTCAAGAAATCCCGCACCAGCGCCGGCAGGCGTGCCCGTCGGCTGTCCCCACCTGGCAATTCCCGTACAAGGGAAGGGAACCCCCATGAGATGTAACCGACTCGGAATCGGCGCGGCGTTAGCCGCAGGCACCCTCGCCGCAGGCCTGGCGCTCGCGCCGGGCGCCGCGGCCGTCGTCCCCCAGTCCGCCACCATCATCGCCGACTGCGGCACCTACGGCGGCGGTGAAGCCACCCTCACGGCCACCCAGAACGGCACCCAGGCCACCATCACCCTCAGCTCCTCCGAGATCACCTCCCCGCTCGCCCTCGCCCAGGACTCGATCGCGTCCACGCTCACGCTGTCCAAGGCGAGCGGTGGCACGACAGCCTTCACGGGCACCAAGAACCCGGCGATGGCCGCGGGTGACGGTGTCTCGGTCGGCCCGCTGACCGGCACTGTCGCAGCCGGCGACAGCCTTGATGCCTTCGGTGGTTCCCTGAAGATGGTGATCTTCGGGTTCATCACCGTGACCTGCACGGCGGAGGGGCCGCAGTCGCCGGGCCCGTTCGTGTTCGAGTGAGCGCAGTGACGTAATTTCCCCCCACGAACAGAGCCGAGCACGGACCGGTGCCGCCCGCGCGCAGCGGCACCGGTCCGTGTGCTGTCGCCTCCCGTAACTGCCGCACAGGGATGGGAAGTTGACAGAAACTGATGGGCCATCAGTTGGCGCGTAATGGTTCCATTGACTTTTCACACAACCCGCACATCAATGACCTCCTGGCGGCGCAGAAGAACGCGGAAGAGCCGCTGCGCCCACATCCTCAGGAGGGGCACACATGGGTTCAGGAACCCGAAGACGCCATCGCTGGGCGGCACTTCTCGGAGCGACCGCACTCTCGGTCACCGCGGGAGGCGCACTCGCCTGCCCCGCGAGCGCGGAACCCCAGCAGGTCGACTTCGCCACGCACTGCGTACCGCCGCCCATCGCGGGCATCCCCCCGATCGACGGCACCACCACGGCCAGGATCACGGTGGACAACGCCGCGCCCAAGGTCGGCGACACCGTCACCGTCACGTACACGGTGGTCAAGCCGGCGGCGAGCAACCCGGTCGACATCGCCCTGCCCGCCGACATCATGACGCCCACCGGCAAGGTCACCCTCGGTGGCGTGCAGACCGGTGCCGTCACGGTCACGGGCCCGAAGAAGAACGACCCGGTACCAGGGAAGGGGGCCTTCCCGTCGTTCTCGATGACCGGCACCTTCACGGTCACCACACCCGGCGCGATCACCCTTTCGCCCGGCGACTACAACATCCACACCAGCTACCTCCTGGAGCTGGACACCCCGTGCACGGTCACCAGCCCGCCCGCCCCGGTCTCCGAGACGGTCACCGCGACGGACGGCGGACAGACCAACAACCGTGCCATCAGCCTCGGTTCGGCCTCCGGCAAGCCCGGTGACAGCGTGACCGTCACCGGAACGAACTTCGCACCCGGCGCCACCGTCACCCTCGCGGGGCGGGCCGGGGCCGCGCAGACGGCGGACAAGGCCGGCGCCACCGCGAACGCCCAGGGCGCCTTCAGCGGCACCCTGGCCGTCAGCGACAAGGCGACCACCGGAGTCGTGGCGTACGAGGGGAGTGCCTGGAGCGACGACAAGGGGGCGGGTCCCGCCGCCTATGTCGTCATCGACGACACGCCTCTCCCCGAAGGCAGCCAGAAACTCAACTCCTCGGTCAAAGCAGGGACGTTGTCCATGACCCAGGCCGGTGACACCGTCGAACTCGCGGCGGTCGACTACGGCAAGGGCGGGTTCTCCCGCGGCTCCCTGCAGACGGTGACCGTCAAGGACTTCCGCGGCGGACCCGCGGGCTGGTCCCTGACCGGCAAGGTCACCGACTTCACCGGTCCCGGCGGCGCGAAGATCGACGCGGGCAAGCTCGGCTGGACCCCGGTCTGCGGCACCAAGGCCGGCAGCCCGAGCACCTGCCGGCCCGGCTCGCCCGGTGCGGTCGGCAGCGCGGGAGCGACTCTGGCGTCCGCTCCCAACGGGACGCTCACCGGTGGTGAGTTCACCGTCGACGCCCGGCTCTCGCTGAACGTCCCGGCGTTCACCCCGCCCGGTTCCTACTCCGGCGTGCTGACGCTGACGCTCACCTGATCTCTCGTCAGCAGGCACTTTCCATCGGTGGGCAGGGCGCGCACCCGCCCGCCCACCTCGTCCGTCCGACTCGCCATCGGGGGTCCGCACCCATGCGCAAGCCGTTCCTCTTCCTCCTGCTGCTGTTCCTCGCCCTGGCCGGGGCACCCGCGCACGCCGCCGACAACGGCAGCTGGTCCGTCTTCCCCGTGTCGTCGGAACTCGCCTCGCGGCCCTACTTCCATCTCTCCGCCGACCCGGGCGCGACCCTCCAGGACAAGGTCACCGTCGCCAACAAGACCGGTCGGCCCCTGACGTTCCGCCTCTACGCGGCCGACGCCTACAACACCGCGCGGGACGGCGGGTTCGCCGTCCGCACCTCGAAGGAGAAACAGCGGGGCGTGGGCGCCTGGGCGAAGCCCGCCAAGGACCGGGTCGAGGTGTCCGCGCACGGCAAGGTCACCGTGCCGTTCACGATCCGGGTGCCCGAGACGGCCGAACCGGGCGATCACCCCGGTGCACTGGTCGCCCTGGACGAGCGGATCGACCCGGGAGAGGGCGCGGTCGAGGTCGGTGTGCAGCGGGCCGTCGGCGCCCGGATCTACCTGCGGGTGGGCGGGCCGACCGTACCGGCCGTCGCCGTGGAGAAGGTCCGCATCAGCCACCACCAGCCCCTGGTCCCGGGCATCGGCGACAGCACGGCCACTGTCTCGTACACGCTCCGCAACACCGGCAACGTCACCCTCGATCCCGAGGTGCGGCTGAGGGCGGAAGGGCTCTTCGGCCGTGAGCTGCTCTCCCGGGACCTGGCCAAGGTCCCCTCGGAGCTGCTTCCCGGGCAGACGGTACGGCTCACCGAGCCCTGGCACGGCGCCCCCCAACTCGACTGGGGCGACGTGACGTTGACGGTCAGCGCACGCGACACCCGCGAGTCGTCGAGCACCTCGTTCTTCGCACTGCCGTGGCTCATGGCGGTGGTGCTGGGAGCGGGAATCGCGGCCGCGGTGGTCGTGACCCGCGTCAGAGGGCGTCGGGACCGCGCTCACCCGTCCGTACCCGAACCACCGTCTCCACCGGCACGGCCCACACCTTTCCGTCGCCGATCTTCCCCGTCTGCGCGGCCTTCACGATCGCCTCGATGACGGGTTCGGCGTCCGCGTCCTCGACGACCACCTCGATACGGACCTTCGGGACGAGGTCGACGCGGTACTCGGCACCTCGGTACACCTCCGTGTGGCCGCGCTGGCGCCCGTACCCGCTGGCCTCCGTGACGGTCAGGCCGTGCACGCCGATCTCCTGCAGGGCGGTCTTGACCTCGTCGAGGCGGTGCGGCTTGATGACCGCGGTGATGAGCTTCATTCCTGGGGCTTGACCTTCTGTGCGGTGGGGACGACGGAAGAAAGGGAAGAAGAAGCGGAGACCGGGGCGCCGTGGCCCAGGACCCCGTGATCGTAAGCGGTCTCGGCGTGCACCGTAAGGTCCAGGCCGGTCTGCTCCTGCTCCTCGTCCGCCCGGAATCCCATGACCTTGTCGATCAGCCTGGCGACCCCGTACGTGACGGTGTAGGCGTACAGGCCGACGGCCACGACCGCGACCAGCTGCCTGCCGAGCTGACCGAAGCCGCCGCCGTACAGGAGACCCTCGGCCCCGCCGGTCATGGCCTCGGTGGCGAAGACGCCGATGAGGACGGTGCCGATGACACCGCCGACCAGGTGGACGCCGACGACGTCCAGCGAGTCGTCGTAGTTCAGCCGGAACTTCCAGCCCACGGCGTACGAGCAGACGACACCGGCGGCGAGACCGACGACCAGCGCGCCCGGGAGGGAGACCGACCCGCAGGAGGGGGTGATGGCGACCAGGCCCGCGACCACTCCGGACGCCGCGCCCAGCGTGGTGGGGTGGCCGTCGCGCCGCTGCTCCACGAAGAGCCAGCCGAGGAGACCGGTGCATCCCGCGGCGAGGGTGTTGAGGAAGACGGCGGCCGCGAGACCGTTCGCGCCGAGTGCCGAGCCCGCGTTGAAGCCGAACCAGCCGAACCACAGCAGACCCGCGCCCAGCATCACCATCGGCAGGTTGTGCGGGCGCATCGCGTCCTTCCGGAAACCGAGCCGCGGGCCCAGGACCAGGCACAGCGCGAGCCCGGACGCCCCCGAGGTGATCTCGACCGGCAGGCCGCCCGCGAAGTCCAGGGCGCCCAGATCCTCCAGGATCCAGCCGCCCGGGCCCCACACCCAGTGGGCGATCGGAACGTATACGAGCAGGACCCACAGCGGGACGAAGACCAGCCAGGCGCCGAACCTCGCGCGGTCCGCGACCGCCCCGCTGATCAGCGCCGCCGTGATGATCGCGAAGGTGAGCTGGAAGGTGGCGAAGAGCAGGGTCGGGATCGTGCCCTGCACGCTGTCCGGCCCGAGGCCCGCCATGCCCGCGTGCTTCAGCCCGCCGATGAGTCCGCCGCCGGCGTCGTCGCCGAACGCGAGCGAGTAGCCGGCGGCCAGCCACACGACCGTGACCAGGGCGATCGACACGAAACTCATCATCAGCATGTTGAGGACGCTCTTCGTGCGGACCATGCCGCCGTAGAACAGGGCGAGGCCCGGAGTCATCAGCAGGACGAGCGCGGTGGCTGCGAGCAGCCAGGCGGTGTCGCCGGTGTCTATGGACGCGGCGGTCAGAGTCACGGTCTCTCCAACGGGGTGGGGGGCTCGGGAGAGCGTCACCGGTACGCGTTTCCGGTCGCGTACAGCTGTGTTTCCGTGACGTTTCGTGTTGCGCGGGGGTTTCCGGAAGCTCACCGGGGGTGGATCGCTGGCGGACGCCGGAATCCTGGTACGGCAGGTGCCCGACGATCAGGGACAATGGGCGCCATGAGCGTTCGTACCCAGTCATCCGAGCCGCCGGAATCCTCGGGGGCACCCCACCGCGCCGGCTTCGCCTGCTTCGTGGGCCGCCCCAACGCGGGCAAGTCCACCCTCACGAATGCTCTGGTCGGCCAGAAGGTGGCGATCACCGCGAACCAGCCGCAGACCACGCGGCACACGGTACGCGGCATCGTGCACCGGCCCGACGCGCAGCTGATCCTGGTGGACACCCCCGGGCTGCACAAGCCGCGCACGCTGCTGGGCGAGAGGCTCAACGACGTCGTGCGCGCGACGTGGGCCGAGGTCGACGTGATCGGCTTCTGCCTGCCGGCGAACGAGAAGCTCGGTCCCGGTGACCGCTTCATCGCGAAGGAGCTTGCGTCCATCAAGAGGACGCCGAAGATCGCGATCGTCACGAAGACCGACCTCGTGGACAGCAAGACGCTCGCCGAGCAGCTCATCGCCATCGACCAGCTCGGCAAGGAGCTCGGGTTCGAGTGGGCCGAGATCGTGCCCGTGTCCGCCGTCGGGGACAAGCAGGTGGATCTGCTCGCGGACCTGCTGGTGCCGTTGATCCCCGAGGGGCCGGCGCTCTACCCCGAGGGCGACCTCACGGACGAGCCCGAGCAGGTCATGGTGGCCGAGCTGATCCGCGAGGCCGCGCTGGAGGGAGTGCGGGACGAGCTGCCGCACTCCATCGCCGTCGTCGTGGAGGAGATGCTGCCGCGCGAGGACCGGCCCGCGGACAAGCCGCTCCTCGACATCCACGCCTTCGTCTACATCGAGCGGCCCAGCCAGAAGGGCATCGTCATCGGGCCCAAGGGCAAGCGGTTGAAGGAGGTCGGGATCAAGTCGCGCAAGCAGATCGAGGCGTTGCTGGGGACCCCGGTCTTCCTGGACCTCCATGTGAAGGTGGCGAAGGACTGGCAGCGGGATCCGCGCCAGCTGCGCAAGCTCGGCTTCTGACGGCCTTTCTCCTGTCCCGCGCCCCCGAGGGGGCGCGGGAAACAGCGCGGAGGTGTGTCACCGCTGGGCTCGGACCACGTCCCGCAGCCAGCCGTACGACGCCTTCGGGGTCCGCTCCAGCGTCTCGAAGTCGACGTGCACCAGACCGAAGCGGCGCGCGTACCCCTCGGCCCACTCGAAGTTGTCGAGGAGCGACCACACGAAGTATCCGCGGACGTCCACGCCCTGCTCCGACGCCCGGTGCAGCGCCCGCAGATGACCGTCCAGGTACGTGATCCGGTCCTGGTCGTCGAGGCCCTCGTACGAGCATCCGTTCTCCGTGATGACGACGGGCGGGAGCCGGTCGCCGTACCGCCCGCGGAAGTCCACCAGCAGTTCCGTGAGGGCCTCCGGGACCACCGGCCAGCCGAAGTCCGTCACCGGATAGCCCTCGATCTCCCTTACCGAGAAGGGGAGTTCGGCGGGCATCGTCAGTCCGCCGAACTCGATCTCCGAGCCCTGCGGCGCGCCCACCCTCGTCGGCGCGTAGTAGTTGATCCCGTACCAGTCGACCGGCTCCCCGATGATCTTCAGGTCCGACGCGACGTCCTCGGGGTCGCCGGGCATCAACTCGGCGACGCCTTCCGGGTACTGCCCGAGCAGCACCGGGTCCGCGAACAGCCGGTTGAGGAGCAGGTCGTAGAAGCCGGCCGCCTCCAGGTCCGCCGGCTCCTGGGACGCGGGCCAGGTCGGGCCGTGCGAGTTGGCGATGCCGATGTCAAAGGCTCCGGCGGCGCGCAGGGCCTGCACGGCCAGCCCGTGGCCCAGCAGCTGGTGGTGGGCCGCCGGGAGCGAGTCGAACAGGAGCTGCCTGCCGGGCGCGTGGGCGCCGAGCGCGTGGCCCAGCAGGGTGTGTTCGGCGGGCTCGTTGAGAGTGATCCACTTGGTGATCCGGTCCCCGAGGCGGGCCGCCACCCGGGAGGCGTACTCGGCGAACCGCCCGGCCGTGTCCCGCTCCAGCCAGTCCAGCGACACGGGCAGATCCCAGTGGAAGAGGGTCGGCACGGGGCGTACGCCCGCCGCGCACAGCTCGTCGACCAGCCGGTCGTAGAAGTCCAGGCCGCCGGGGGAGTTCACCCTCGGCCAGGAGACCGAGAAGCGGTACGCGTCGACGCCGAGGTCGCGCAGCAGCGCCACGTCCTCGGGATAGCGGTGGTAGTGGTCGCAGGCCACCGCCGCCGTCGAGCCGTCCTTCACCCGGCCCGGCTCGGCCGTGAAGGTGTCCCACACGGAGGGTTCGCGCAGGTCGGCCGCGCCCTCGATCTGGTGGGCCGAGGTGGAGACCCCCCAGAGGAAGCCGGCCGGGAACTGGGGTATCGGGTCGGTCGCGTTCGTCGCCATGCGCGCGATCATCTGTACCGTCGGTAACGGAAGTCAACGGGGTGGGGTGAACTGGCTGGTGGGGCCTGTGGTGCGTGGGGGCGGCCGCGTCTCAGCAACCCTCCTTCAGCACTCGGGAGATCAGCGTGCGCTGCTCCTCCGTCAGGCGCGGATCCGCGCAGTACACCGTCTTCCCGTCCACCGTGATCCGGTAGGCGAAGCCGTCCGGGACGCCGACGGGGGGCGTGCCCCGGCCCGAGGCGATCACCCGCCCGGCCAGGGCGTGCCACTCCTGGGCGTCGGCGCGCCCCGAGGTGTCCACCTCGGCGTGCCGCTCGATGCCCGCGAATCCACCCGTGCGCCTCACCTGAATACGCATGGGGTCCTGTCTAGTACGAAACGGCGGGCCGGGCCACGATCACAGGGTCCGTACCCCGACCTGTTCCCACGCCTTCGTCACGGCCTGCAGCTCGTCGCCCTCGCCGTAGGAGGCGCGCGCCTTCGCCACGGTCAGCGTCGCGAAGTCGGTGAAGCCCGCCTGCGAGCCCAGCTCGCCGCCGGTCAGCACGTCGTACCAGACCTGCCCGGCCCGCTCCCAGGCGTGCCCGCCGAGCGCGTTCGCGGCCAGGTAGAAGGCGTGGTTGGGGATGCCGGAGTTGATGTGGACGCCGCCGTTGTCACGGCTGGTGTGGACATAGGTGTCCATCGTGGCGGGCTGCGGGTCCTTGCCGAGCACGTCGTCGTCGTACGCCGTGCCGGGGGCCTTCATGGAGCGCAGGGCCGTGCCCGTGACGCGCGGGGCGAGCAGTCCGGCGCCGATCAGCCAGTCGGCCTCGGCGGCGGTCTGGCCGAGCGTGTACTGCTTGATGAGCGAGCCGAAGACGTCGGAGAAGTGCTCGTTGAGCGCGCCGGACTGGCCGAAGTACGTGAGGTTCGCGGTGTACTGCGTGACACCGTGCGCGAGTTCGTGGCCGATGACGTCGACCGGGATCGTGAAGTCGAGGAAGATCTCGCCGTCACCGTCGCCGAAGACCATCTGCTCGCCGTTCCAGAAGGCGTTGTTGTAGTCCTCGTCGAAGTGCACCGTCGCGTTCAGCGGCAGCCCCTCGCCGTTGATCGAGTTCCGCCGGTACGCGTTCAGGAACAGGTCGAAGGTCGCGCCCAGGCCCGCGTACGCGCGGTTGACGGTGGCGTCCTTGCCGGGCTTGTCGCCCTCGCCGCGCACCTTCCTGCCCGGCAGGTCCTGCTTGTGCCTGGCGTCGTGGATCGTGCGGTTCGGCCTGTCCGCGGCGGCGCCCTTCGGCGGGGCCAGGCCGGGTGCGCCGATGACCGTGGTCAGCCTGCGGTGGGTGCGCTCGAGGGCGTCGCGCTCCAGGGTGCGGCGCGCCTTGCCCGCGAGGGCGGAGTCCTCGGCCTGGGCCAGTGTGTCGAGGACGTGTGGTGGGACGATCGTGCAGAAGACGGGCTCGAAGCCCCCGTTTGTCGTCATGTCCGGCACCATTGCACTGCGTGACCCGACTGTCACCAGGGGCAACCATGATTGGTGAAATGCGGGGATAAGAGGGGCTGCGGGGTGGACGCTGTGTTACGGGCGGGCGACCGGTCGTGGCTGATCGCGAGGGTTCTTGCGCCTGCGCGGGGGGTCGTCATAGGTGCGAGTGTGACGTTCTGCACCTTTTGTGCCGCAGGTCCCTGGCGTCCCGCATACTGATACGACCCCTCACACAGGGCGTGGCTCGGATAGGCTGCCGTGCATCATGCGTTTCGGGCTGCTTCTCCTTAGCTGCCGCGGCGAGGGCCTGTAGTCGAGGCCGACCCCCTCCCCGCGGAGTTCGGCGTTGCGCCGTCGGCCGTCCCTCGGAGTCTCTCCGAGGATCAAGCGGACCAAGAGGAGCCCCTCGCATCATGGCGAACCGCCAGCAGTCCACCTCCATGCCGATCCACAAGTACCGCCCGTACGACCAGGTCGACATCGCCGACCGTACGTGGCCGGACAACCGGATCACCGTCGCCCCCCGCTGGCTCTCCACCGACCTGCGTGACGGCAACCAGGCCCTGATCGACCCCATGTCGCCCGCGCGCAAGCGTGAGATGTTCGACCTGCTGGTCAAGATGGGCTACAAGGAGATCGAGGTCGGCTTCCCGGCCTCCGGCCAGACCGACTTCGACTTCGTGCGCTCGATCGTCGAGGAAGAGGGCGCGATCCCGGACGACGTCACGATCTCCGTACTGACCCAGGCCCGCGAGGACCTGATCGAGCGGACCGTCGAGTCGCTGAAGGGCGCCAAGCGCGCCACCGTCCACCTCTACAACGCCACCGCGCCCGTCTTCCGCCGGGTCGTCTTCCGCGGCTCCAAGGACGACATCAAGCAGATCGCCGTCGACGGCACGCGACTGGTGATGGAGTACGCCGAGAAGCTGCTGGGCCCCGAGACGGTCTTCGGCTACCAGTACAGCCCCGAGATCTTCACCGACACCGAGCTGGACTTCGCCCTGGAGGTCTGCGAGGCCGTCATGGACGTCTGGCAGCCCGGCCCGGACCGCGAGATCATCCTCAACCTGCCCGCCACCGTGGAGCGTTCGACCCCCTCCACGCACGCGGACCGCTTCGAGTGGATGTCCCGCAACCTGTCCCGCCGCGAGTACGTCTGCCTGTCCGTCCACCCGCACAACGACCGCGGTACGGCCGTCGCGGCCGCCGAGCTGGCGCTGATGGCCGGCGCCGACCGCATCGAGGGCTGCCTGTTCGGCCAGGGCGAGCGCACCGGCAACGTCGACCTGGTCACCCTGGGAATGAACCTGTTCTCGCAGGGCGTCGACCCGCAGATCGACTTCTCGAACATCGACGACGTCCGGCGCACCGCCGAGTACTGCAACCAGATGGAGGTCCACGCACGCCACCCGTACGTCGGCGACCTCGTCTACACCTCCTTCTCCGGCTCCCACCAGGACGCCATCAAGAAGGGCTTCGACGCCATGGAGGCCGACGCGGCCACCCAGGGCGTCACGGTCGACGACATCGAGTGGGCCGTCCCGTACCTGCCGATCGACCCCAAGGACGTCGGCCGCTCGTACGAGGCCGTCATCCGGGTCAACTCGCAGTCCGGCAAGGGCGGTATCGCGTACGTCCTGAAGAACGACCACAGCCTCGACCTGCCGCGCCGGATGCAGATCGAGTTCTCGAAGATCATCCAGGCGAAGACCGACGCCGAGGGCGGTGAGGTCACCGGGAAGGACATCTGGGCGGCCTTCCAGGACGAGTACCTGCCCAACCCCCGCAACCCGTGGGGCCGTGTCCAGGTCCGCAACGGCCAGTCCATGACGGACAAGGACGGTGTGGACACGCTCACCGTCGAGGCCGAGGTCGACGGAACCGAGACCACCCTGGTGGGTACCGGCAACGGTCCGATCTCCGCGTTCTTCCACGCCCTGCAGGGCATCGGGGTCGACGCCCGCCTGCTGGACTACCAGGAGCACACGATGAGCGAGGGCGCCTCCGCGGTGGCCGCCTCGTACATCGAGGTCGCGATCGACGACAAGGTGCTGTGGGGAATCGGCATCGACGCGAATACGACACGCGCCTCACTGAAGGCCGTCGTCTCCGCCGTCAACCGCGCGACGCGATAAGGCCGTTCACCTGCGTTTCTCCGGTCCCGTCCGCCTCACAGGCGGGCGGGACCGCGGCGTTTATCCGGCCATGTCGCCGAGCGGCCTCGCCCGGGGTACTGACTCCGCATCAACAATGTGGCTAACATCACGCCAACGCGGCGATGTTGCCGCGGCATTACGGAGGTGCGAACGTGCTGCCAGGATGGGGACGAAACGGCCGGTTTGTCCGCGCCGGCACCATGGGCGTTTCTCGCATCCTCGGAACCAGGACGGCGTGGACCACCGTCGGCGACGGCGAGTTCTTCTGCCCGGGCTGCGGGGGAGACCGCAACTACCAGCGCCTCACCGGCCGCCGCCGCTTCACCTGCCTCGGCGTCCCGGTCCTCCCGCGCGGCGAGACGGGCCCCGTCGTCGAGTGCGCGGCCTGCGGCAACCACTACAGCGCGGACGTCCTCGACCACCCGACCACGACCCGCTTCTCGGCGATGCTGCGTGACGCCGTCCACACCGTCGCCCTCGCCGTCCTCGCCGCCGGCGGCACCTGCGCCCGTACGTCGCTGGAGACCGCCGCGAGCGCCGTCCGCTCGGCCGGCTTCGACGACTGCACCGAGGAACAGCTCGCCGCCCTCGTCGAGGCCCTCGCCGCCGACACCGGCCGTCTCTTCGGCGAACCCTGCGGGCCGGGGCTGGCCATAGAGCTTCACGAGGCGCTGGACCCGCTGGCCCCGCACCTCGCCCCCACCGGCCGCGAGGCCATCCTTCTGCAGGGCGCCCGCATCGCCCTGGCCGACGGCCCGTACACACCGGCCGAGCGCGAGACCCTGACGACGGTGGGCGCCGCGCTGACGATCTGTGCGGATGATGTGACCCGGTTGCTCACGGCGGCGCGGACGCCGTCGTGAACCGGGCGGGTCCCCGGCGGCCGCCGCCTTGGCCCGGCCCGGCGCGGTCCTGCCCGCCCCGGTCCTGCCCTTCCGGCGGGGAGTGATTCCTGCAGCGGGTCCGCTGTGGCTGGTCGCGCAGTTCCCCGCGCCCCTTATGGGGCGCGGTGGTTACTCCCGGGGGAGTAATCCGTCCGCGCTGTCGCCCCTGGCAGTACGTCGTACCTCGCTCTCCTGCCTGACGTAAGCCGTGCTCTCCACCGGAAATCTGGAGACCGAAGCAGACGTCAGCCGGAAGGAGAGCCGTCACATGGGGGACGGGAAGACAACCACGACGAGGGCGGGGCGCAGGCGAGCCGTTCCGTGGGCGCTGCTCGGGCTGTGGGTGGCCGTGCTCGCCCTGGTCGGACCGTTCGCGGCGAAACTCGCCGACGTGCAGCACGACCGGGTCACCGACTACCTGCCGGCGAGTGCCGACTCGACCCAGGTGGCCAAGATCCAGGAGGAGTTGCCCGGGGGCGAGAGCACCGAGATGGTGATCGTGTACCACCGGGACGAAGGACTGGCCGCCGCCGACCGGGAGACCGCCGCCAGGCAGGTCGAGGAGATCGCCGGAAAGCACGAGCTGATCGGCGGCGCCCCCGAGGGCATCCCCTCCGACGACGGCACGACCCTGATGTACCCGGTCGTCAGCAACGAGCCCGGGACCGACGAGAAGCTGCGGGACGCCCTCGTCGGCGACGTACGGGACATCGCCCGGAGCCAGGACGGGCTGAGCGTGGAGGTGGGCGGCACGGGGGCACTGGCCACCGACGCGGGGAAGGTCTACGACTCACTCGGCGGGCCGCTCCTCTACACCACCGTCGCCGTCGTCGCCCTCCTGCTGATCCTGATCTACCGCAGCCCGGTGCTGTGGCTCGTGCCGCTCGCCGTCGCCGGGATCGCCGACTATCTGTCGATGGGCGTCGCCTACGGCCTCAACCAGGCCTTCGGGACCACCGTCTCCGGCCAGAGCTCGGGCGTGATGACGATCCTCGTGTTCGGCGCGGGCACCGACTACGCGCTCCTGCTGGTCTCGCGCTACCGGGAGGAACTGCGGCGCATCGAGCGCCCGTACGAGGCCATGGCCGCCGCCCTGCGGGGCTGCGGGCCCGCCGTGCTCGCCTCCTCCGGCACCGTCGCCGCCGGGCTGCTGTGCCTGCTCGCAGCCGACCTCAACAGCAGCCGGGGCATGGGCCCGCTCGGCACGGTCGGGGTGCTCTGCGCCCTCGTCGCGATGCTGACACTGCTTCCCGCGCTCCTCGTCCTGCTGGGGCGGCGCGTGTTCTGGCCGCTCGTGCCCGCCTTCGGCAGCGAGCCCAAGGAGCGGCGGCGGAGCCTCTTCGCCGCCATGGGCAGCTCCGCCGGACGCAGGCCGCTGACCGTGCTCGCGACCGGAGCAGTCCTGCTCGGCGCCCTCGCCCTCGGCGCGCTCAACCTGCCCGGGCCGGTCAAGCAGGAGGACTCCTTCGTCGACAAGCCGGAGGCCGTCGCCGCCATGGAGACCCTCGCCGGGGCCTACCCCGGACGCGGCACCCAGCCCATCGACGTGATCACCCCGGAGAGCCGCGCCGACCGGACGCTCGCGGCGATCCGGGACACGCGCGGAGTCGAGAGCGCCGAGAGGGGCCGTACCGGGGACGGCTGGACGGAGATCTCCGTCATCGCGAAGGACGCGCCCCAGTCGGCGGGAGAGACCGCCACCATCAAGTCCCTGCGCGGTGAACTGAAGGGCTCCTACGTCGGCGGGGCCAGCGCCCAGCAGATCGACCTGGAGGACACCAACCGGCGGGACACGAAGATCGTCGTACCGCTCGTCCTCGTCTCCGTGCTGCTCATCCTGGCCGGACTGCTGCGCAGCCTCGTCGCGCCGCTCATCCTGGTGGCCGCCGTGGTCGCGGTCTGGGGCGCGGCCCTCGGCATCGGCGGGCTGGTCTTCGGGCCGGTCCTCGGCTTCGAGGGAACCGATCCGGGGCTCGGGCTGCTGTCCTTCGTGTTCCTCGTGGCCCTCGGCGTCGACTACGGCATCTTCCTCATGCACCGGATGCGGGAGGAGTCCCTGGCCGGAGCCGAACCGGCGGCCGCCGCGCTGACCGCCCTGCGGACCACCGGCGGTGTCATCGCCTCGGCAGGCCTCGTCCTCGCCGCGACCTTCGCCGTGCTGACGAACATGGGCCTCGTGCCACTCGTCGAACTCGGCTTCGTGATCGCCGTCGGCGTCCTCCTCGACACCTTCCTCGTACGGACGTACCTGGTGACCAGCGCCAGTGTCGCCCTGGGCCGGAAGATGTGGTGGCCGGGAAGCCTCTCCCGTGAACCGGCGCCGGCCGAACCACCACGGCGGCCGGAGCGGGTCGGAGCGCCCTGACCCGACCGACGGATTCGACCGGGCGCCTCTCCTGCCGGAGAGGCGCCCCCGTACCGGAAGATGGAGCCGTGCTGGAACGGGGAGCGACCACAGCCGTACGCGACGGGACGGCCACGGACATGGGCGACAGGCCGGTGACGGCCGTACGCGACAGGGCGGGGGCGGCCATGCGGGACAGGGCGGTGACGGCCGGCGGCGGCACACGGTCCCGCCGGATCGAGCGCGTCATGGCGGTCGTCAACCGCGATCCGCTCACCGCGCCGCACCGCACCCGCAACGACGCGTTCATCGCCTGCGGCGTCGCCGTGCTCGCCGTCGCCCTCGCGCTGCTCGTCGACGACGGACGCCCGCTCGGCCCGCTCGGCTGGGCCCTGCTGTTCGGCGCGCACGTGCCGCTCGTGTGGCGGCGCAGCCGTCCGGTGCTCGTCATGCTCGCGGTGGTGGCCTGCGTCGCCCCGTACCACGGCCTCGACTACAACCACGCAGCGCCGACCCCGGCGGCCTACTTCGCGCTCTACACCGTCGCCGCCACCGGCCGTCCGTTGCGCACCGTCCTGGTGGGTGTCGGCGTCATCGGCGTGTCCGTGAGCGTGATGCTCAGCGTCAGCGCGAAGGAGGCCCTCCAACTGCTGGAGATCTCCGGCTGGGTCGTCGCGATGCTCTTCTTCGGTGTCGACGCCCGTTTCTACCGCCAGTACGTCGCCTCGATCGTCGAACGTGCCGAACGCGCCGAACGCACCCGTGAGGAGGAGGCCCGGCGCCGCGTCGCGGAGGAGCGGCTGCGGATCGCACGCGACCTGCACGACCTGCTCGCGCACAGCATCACGCTCATCGGCGTGCAGACGTCCGTGGCGGCCCACGTCCTCACCGCCGATCCGGACCGGCTCGACCGGAAGGCCGTCGCGCAGGCCCTGGACGACATCGCGGGGACCTGCCGGACGGCCCGGGGGGAGTTGCGTACGACGCTGGAGGTGCTGCGGGCGAACGAGGTGAGCGTGAGCGTCGGCGGGGAGCCCATGGACGGCTCCGGCTCCGGCTCCGGTTCCGGGTTCGCGGACGGGCGCGGGCCGCTGCCCGGGCTCGACGGGCTGCCCGGTCTCGCGCAGACGGCCAGGGCCGCCGGGGCCGACGTCGAACTGTCCGTCCACGCGGACGGCGTACCGCCCTCCGTGGGCGCCGCCGCCTACCGGATCGTGCAGGAGGCGCTCACCAACGCCGTACGGCACGGCGGCCGCGACGACCTCACCGTCCGGGTGGGTCTGCGGACGGCGGAGCGAACCCTGCGGGTGAGCGTCACGGACGACGGGGCGGGGTGCGGGCCGGAGGCCGTCGACGACACCTCGGGGTTCGGGCTCGTCGGGATGCGCGAGCGGGCCCGTAGCGTGGGCGGCACACTGGACGCCGGACCGGGCCCCGCCGGAGGCTTCGAGGTGACCGCCGCGCTGCCGCTGCCCAGGGAGGAGCACCGATGACGATCCGCGTCCTGCTCGCCGACGACCAGACACTCGTACGGGCCTCGTTCGCGATGCTCGTCTCCTCGGCCGGGGACATGGAGGTCGTCGCCGAGGCGGGCACCGGGCGGGAGGCGGTGGAGCTCGCCCGTTCCGCGCGGGCCGACCTCGTCGTGATGGACGTCCGCATGCCCGACCTGGACGGGATCGAGGCGACCCGGCTCATCGCCGCCGAGGAGGACCTCGCCGGTGTGAAGGTGCTCGTCCTGACGACGTACGACACCGACGAGCACATCGTCGAGGCGCTGCGGGCCGGGGCGTCCGGCTTCCTCGTGAAGGACATCCGGCCGGCCGAACTCCTCGACGCCATAAGGACCGTGGCGGCGGGGGAGTCCCTGCTCTCGCCCGGTCCCACCTCACGGCTCATCGCCCGCTTCCTGCGCGCGCCCGACACCGTGACGTCCGCGGTGGGCGGGCCGGACGGGCTGTCCGAGCGGGAGCGGCAGGTGCTCACGCTGGTCGCGCGCGGGCTCAACAACACCGAGATCGCCGACGCGTTGGGGCTCAGCCCGCTCACCGCGAAGACACACGTCAGCCGGATCATGGGGAAGCTGGGAGCACGCGACCGGGCGCAACTGGTGATCGTGGCCTACGAATCGGGACTCGTGACACCCGGAGCGGTCTGAGCCCTCCCTTCAGGCATCCGTCCGCACCCCTTCGCCGGACGCCGCTCAGGGCAGGAGGAGGCGGAGGGCGGCGGGGGCGTGACAACTCCTACAGCAACCCCGCCCCCGCCAGGAACTTCCCCACCACGGCGGTCTCCTCCGCCGACAGCGGGATCTGCGGCTCGGCGGTGGCCGGGCACGCGATGACACCCCGCAGATGCAGTGCCGCCTTGAAGGCCCCGAGCGCCGACGAACCAGCCCCCATCCGGCCCGCCTCCCCTGCCCGCACCATCCCGAACAGGGTGCACAGGCGCTCCTGTTCGGCCCGCGCCCGCTCCCAGTCGCCCGCGCGGCACAGACGGGTCAGGCGCACGTACCCGTGGGGGTCCACGTTCGCGAGCCCGGGCACGGCCCCGTCCGCCCCCATGGCCAAGGCGGTGTCGACGACCAGCTCGGACCCGGTCAGCACACTGAAGCCGGTCACGGCGGGGTGTGCCCGGGCGCCGGTCACGACTTCCCGGAAGGCGCCCTGGTCCCCGCTGGAGTCCTTCAGCCCGGCCAGTACGCCCTCCGCGGCGAGCTCCAGCACCAGGTCCGCGCCCAGTTTGGTGTGGACGGCGACCGGGATGTCGTACGCGAGGACCGGCACCGGCGAGCGGGACGCGACGAGGCGGTAGTGGCGGGCGGTCTCCGCCGGATGCGTGCGCGTGTAGAAGGGCGCCGTGACGACCACGGCGTCGGCGCCCGACTCCGTGACGGACCGGACGTGGTCGAGCACGCGGGGGGTCGTCATGTCGATGGCGCCGGCGAGGACGGGCAGCCCGCCCGAGACATGGCCGGCCACCGTCTCGACGACCAGCTTGCGTTGACGGTCCGTCAGGAAAGCGGCCTCCGAGGACGATCCGAGGACGAACAGGCCGTCCACCCCGGCCTCCACCAGGTGGTCGACCAGCCTGGTCAGCGAGGGGACGTCCACCTCGCCGTCCGGTGTCAGGGGCGTGCAGACGGGCGGAACGACACCGGTCAACGGGGCGGGCAAGGTCATCTGGGCTCCCTGGGGACATCGGCCATGGCGGTGGCTTCCGGTACGGCGGCGACGGCCTGTGCGACGAGATCATGTGTCGACCGGCCGTCCTCCACAGGATGGTGGCACCTGAAGCGGTGTCCGGCCCCCGACGCTCCGGTGGTCCGGAAGTCCGGCATGGTGTCCGCACACGCCTGGTCCGCCTTCCAGCACCGGGTCCGGAAGGGGCAGCCGCTCGGCGGACGGGTCGCCGACGGCACGGGGCCCACCAGGGGGATCGGGTCGACGGGATCCAGCAGCCCGGGCGTCGCCGAGAAGAGGGCGCGCGTGTACGGGTGCCGGGACCGGTCCGTCACCTCGCCGGCCGGGGACTCCTCGACGATCCGGCCGAGGTACATCGTGACGACGCGGTCGCTCATCCTGCGCACGGTCTGGATGTCGTGGGAGACGAACACCAGGGCCAGACCCAGCCGCTCCCTCAGGTCCAGCAGGAGGTTGAGGATCTGGGCCCGGACCGACACGTCCAGCGCGCTCGTCGGTTCGTCGGCGACCACCAGGTCCGGGTCGAGGGCCAGCGCCCGCGCGATGGCGACCCGCTGCCGCTGCCCGCCGGACAACTGCCCGGGGAGACCGTCCGCCAGCGCTCCGGGCAGTCCGACCAGGGACATCAACTCCCGCACCCGCTCGTTCCGTTGAGGGACCGTGCCCCGCCTGTGCACGTCGAGGGGGTCGCGCAGGATCTGCCGGACCGTCAGCCGGCGGTTCAGGGCCGTGGACGGGTCCTGGAAGATCATGCCGATGCCCGCGCCCACCGCTGTCCGGCGCTCGGCCGGAGCCATCGTCCACAGGTCACGGCCGCGGAGCGACACCGTCCCCGACGTCGGCCGCTGCACCCCCACCAGGACCTTGGCGAGTGTCGACTTGCCGCAGCCCGACTCGCCGACGACACCCACCGTCTCACCGGGCGCGACGGTGAGATCGGCGCCGGTCAGGGCGTACACACGGTCCCGTGCGAACAGGCCGCCGCTGCGCGCCTTGTGGACGACATGCGCGCCGGACAACTCCACGAGGGGACTGGCTGGTCGGCTCACTTCACGGCCTCGCTTCCGTCGGCCCGGCCGGGGCCGGCTCGATCGCCGGGTGGTGGCAGGCGACCTCGTGACGGCGGGGCGGACCCACCAGCCGCGGAGCCGTCTCGTGGCAGACGTCCGTCGCCATCGGGCAGCGGCCGGCGAACCGGCAGCCCGCCGGGAAGTCGGCGGGGGAGGGCACGACCCCCTTGATCTGTGTCATCCGCTCGGCCGCCGACTCCAACGACAGGACGCTGCCGAGGAGTCCGCGCGTGTAGTGGTGGGACGGCGACTCCACCAGGTCCGCCGTGACGCCCGACTCCACGATCTGGCCGCCGTACATCACCACGACCCGGTCGGTGACGTCCGCGACGAGCGCCAGGTCGTGCGAGACGAGGACGAGGGCGAAGTCCAGCTCGGCGCGCAGCCGCAGCAGCAGCGCCATGATCTGCGCCTGCACGGTGACGTCGAGGGCCGTCGTCGGCTCGTCGGCGACGATCAGGCGGGGGCTTCGGGAGAGCGCCATCGCGATCAGTACGCGCTGGCGCTGGCCGCCGGACAGCTCGTGCGGGTAGCTGCGCAGGGTTCGTTCCGGGTCCAGGCCGACCAGTTCGAGGAGTTCGGCGCCGCCGCGGGTGCCGCCCCTGCGGACCACCTGCTTGAGCTGGGCGCGGACGGTCATCGCCGGGTTGAGGGAGGAGAGGGCGTCCTGGTAGATCATCGCCATCTCGTGGCCGAGGAGCCGGCGCCGCACGCTCATCGGCTCGCCCACCAACTGCCGCTGGTCGAAGCGGACATGACCGCGCACCCGGGCGCCCTTCGGCTCCAGGCCCATCACCGCGAGGGCCGTCAGCGACTTGCCGCAGCCCGACTCGCCCACCAGGCCCAGGACTTCACCGGGCCGTACGTCGAAGCTGATGCCGTCCACGATGTCCACGCCCCCGTGGCGGCCGTCGAAGCCGATGGCCAGGTTCTCGACGCTCAACACCGGTCGGCCTTCGCCGAGAGGGCGGGCCCGGGCGCGCAGTCGCCGGGCCGCCTCCGCGAGGCCCGGCAGCTCCAGGACCTCCCCGCTGCCCGGCTCGGGCGCCTCCAGACGGTCCTCCTCGCGCCCCGTCACGTCCCGTGCCGCGGGCGCCGCCCACGCGTCCGAGACGCCCTCGGAGAGGATGTTCAGGGCCAGCACGGTGACCAGCATCAGCAGGCCCGGGAACACGGTCGCCCACCAGCCGCCGGTGAGCACCATGTTCTTGCCGTCCGCGATGACACTGCCCCAGGACGGGTCCGGGGGCCGCACGCCCGCGCCGATGAAGGACAGCGACGCCTCGAAGACGATCGCCTCGGCGACCTGCACGGTGCAGAACACCAGGACCGGGGCGGCACAGTTGACGGCCACGTGCTTCAGCACGATGTGCGGGGTCCGCGCCCCCATGACCCGCTCGGCGGTCACGTAGTCCTCGCCGTACTGGGCCATCACGTTGGCCCGTACGACCCGCGCCATCGGCGGCATGTAGAGGAACGCGATCGCGCCGATGAGGATCGGGATGCCACCGCCGAACACCGCGACGAAGACGGCCGCGAGCGCGATGCCGGGGAAGGCCATGACGATGTCGAGGCAGCGCATCAGCGTCTCGTCGACCGCCTTGCGCGAGGTCGCCGCCACCGCGCCGACGACGGCGCCCACGACCAGTGCGAGCGCGGTCGCGCCGAGGCCGATCGCCAGGGACCAGCGCGCCCCGTACATCAGCCGGCTGAGGATGTCGCGGCCCAGGCTGTCCTGGCCCATCCAGTGCCGGCCCGACGGCGCGCCCTCACCGCGGCCGTCGCCGACCAGGGGGAACTGTTCGAGCGGGTCGTGCGGGGCGACGAGGGGCGCCAGCAGGGCCGTGAGGACGACGATCCCGATGACGACGACGGCGATCCGCGAGATCAGCGGAAGCCGCGTGAAGCCCCTGAGACGGATGCCGGGCAGGGAAAGCGCGTCGGTGAGCCGCTTCCGGTACATCAGCATCATGCCTCGGCACTCCTCAGACGCGGGTTGACCAGCAGGTAGAGGATGTCGATGGCCAGGTTCACGACGACGAACCCGAAGGCGATGGTGAGGACGCCGCCCTGCACGACGGCGGGATCACCGTTCTTCACGGCGTCGATCATGAGTTTCCCCATCCCCGGCAGGTTGAAGATCGTCTCGATGACGACCGCGCCGCCGAGCAGATAGCCGACGCGCAGGCCCAGTACGGTCAGCGGGTTCATCAGGGCGTTGCGCAGCACGTTCCGCCCGACGACGACCACCGGGGGCAGCCCGCTGCCGATCGCCGTCCGTACGTAGTCCCTGTCCAGCTCCTCGACCACGGCGGTGCGGACGATCCGGGTGAGCTGGGCGGCGACCGGCAGCGCCAGCGCCAGCGCGGGCAGCGTCATGGTCTTCAGCCAGCCGGTGAACGAGTCGGCCGGGTTGACGTATCCGCTGGTCGGGAACCACCCCAGGTCCACGGCGAGGTACTGGATCATCAGCAGCGCCAGCCAGAAGCCCGGCGCCGCGACACCGGTCAGCGAGACGACCCGGATGAGCTGGTCGGGGAGGCGGTCCCGGTGGATCGCGGCGGTGACCCCGCCGACCAGGGACAGCACCACCGCGATGCCCAGGCCCAGGAAGGTCAGCTGCATGGTGAGCGGCAGGGCCGTGGTCACCTGGTCGACGACCGGGGACCGCGTCAGCGCGCTGACGCCCATGTCACCGCGGAGCAGGTCCCCGACGAAGTCGAAGTACCGCACCGGGAAGGGATCGAGCAGTCCGTTGCGCTCCCGGAAGTCGTGCAGCTGCTGCTCGGTCGGGTTCGCGCCCTGGAAGTAGGCGGACGCCGGATCACTGTCCGAGAACCGCATCACGACGAACACGAACAGAATGATCCCGAGCATCAACGGAACAAGCAGGAGAATTCGCCGAATCAGAATCCTGACGACCGCGACCACTGGATGGTGTCCCCTCGCTGGTACGGGCCGCCCCCGGCCGTTCGGGCCGGTCCACGACCGGTCCTTCGAAGGCGCGGAGAACGGCGCGACCGGTCACCGCCGGCCCGCACTCCCGGTGCAACCCTCAGATCCACTTCGCCTGGAGCACGTTTATCCCCGGATAGGGCTGAGCCCGCACGCCCGTGAGATCCCGGGGATCCCACGCGGTGATCAGCTCGTTGTGCACGACCGGATAGATGACGGCGTTCTCGGCGACGACGTCGATGTAGTCCTGAGTCATCGCTTTCTTCTTCTCGGCATCCGGCTCCCGCGTGGCCGCGTCCATCCGCTTGAAAAGGTCCTTTGCCGCGGAGCTTTCCTCCCAGCGGGCATACCGCATCCAGGTGTTCCCGGGCCCGTAGTTGTAATGCATGATCAGGTCGGCGTCGAGGCCGAACTGGTTCGGATTGGAGGCGGCCGCGACGACCTGGAAGTCCTTCTTCTGGTCGAGCTTCGTGAAGAGCGCGGCGGTCTCCTGGGGTTCCAGGGTCGTCCGGACGCCGATGGCGTCCCAGGAGGCTTTGATCGTCGGCAGGCAGTCCACGATCCAGCTCACGTTGACCGCCATCAGACGGACCGTCAGCCCGCCGACCCCGGCCTCCTTCAGGAGCGCCTTGGCCTTGTCGGGGTCGTATCCGTAGACGGTCCCGGCCTTCCGGTACGTCGGATTTCCCTCGTTGAGATACGACGAGGCCGGCGTTCCGTGACCGCGCAGCGCGGCCCGGATCATCTTCTCCCTGTCGATTGCGTAATGCAGCGCCTGCCGAACCCGTACGTCGTCGAACGGCTTGCGGGCGGTGTTGAAGAGGAGGAAAAGGTGGTTCATTCCCGCCCCGCCCTCGACCTCGAGGCCGCCCTTCTCCAATTGGGAGACGTTGGCGTACGGAATGTTGTCGGAGATCTGCGCGCCCGCGCTCGAACCGGAGATCTTCGCGACACGCGGTGCGGCGTCCACGATGGTCAGCCAGTTCATCTTCTTGAACGTGGCCTTTCGCGGCCCGTTGTAGTCGGCGAACGCCTCGAATGTGGTGTTGGACTTCGGGTGGTGGGCGCTCTGCCGGTACGGGCCCGAACCGACGGCCTTTCCCGTCGTCGCCTCGTCGAGCGCGCCCGCTTTCGAGAACACGTGCTTCGGCATGATCTTCG
Source organism: Streptomyces aurantiacus (assembly GCF_027107535.1). Classification (NCBI taxonomy): domain Bacteria; kingdom Bacillati; phylum Actinomycetota; class Actinomycetes; order Kitasatosporales; family Streptomycetaceae; genus Streptomyces; species Streptomyces sp. Qhu-G9. Next base: position 1,520,746 of record NZ_CP114283.1, read on the forward strand.
CGAGGGTGAGCCGCTGGACCCCGTCGGGGAACGGGAACCGGAGAATGAGTTCGACCGATTTCTCGTCGACCTTCTTCACCTCCTTCAGCCAGGACGCGAAGAAGTTCCTGGCGAGCGTCGTCGTCCCCGGATCAAGTACACGCCCGTAGGTGAAGACCACGTCGTCGGCGGTGACGGGCTGCCCGTCGTGCCAAGTCGCGCCCTCCCGCAGCGTGAATCTCCAGGTGGTCGCCCCGAGATCCGCCGGGATGCCGGTCGCCAGGGCCGGATACGGCTCACGGCTGATCGGGTCGGTGTCCAGCAGCCCCTCGTACACGTGGTGGTTGGCGGCCATCGAGAACGCCGAGGCCGTCATCAGGGGGTCCCAGCTCTGGTCGTTGCCGTAGCCGATCACCGCGGTGAGTGTCCGGTCGGCGCCCTGACCCTCGTCGCCCGTCTCGTTCGTGGACTCCGGCCCGGCCGAACAGGCGGAGAGGGTGGAGGTGACGGCGGCGGCCGTGCCCAGCGCGCCGGAGTACTTCAGGAACGACCGGCGGTGCAGCGCCGGTGCGGGGGTCGCGTCGCGCACGGTTCCTCCAGCAGCGAGGGTGGGGGGAGATACGACGTCCTACGTCATAGGTGCAGCGTGACGATAGGAGGGGGCGCGGGGGCGGTCAAGGGAACACGCACGAATCCCGGCATCGTCAAAGGCACAACCAATGTCGCCCTGAAACGCCCGGAATCGACGGGCCCGCGGACCTCCGGCACCGGTGCCGGGCGCGACCGCGATCCGGGGCAGCGGTCGCCGGCGCCGTGGCATAGTCGGCGCCCTGTGAGCACACGACATCGAGGGGGTGCGGAAGGCGATGGCGGATCACTTCCGGGAGGCCGGGGCAGGGGCCGCGCAGGAGTCAAGGGGGTGCGCGTGAGCGAGAGTTGGGACGAGAGGGAACCCGGGGTGCTCCAACTGCCGTCCGGGCGGCTGGTGCGGGGCCGGGGACTGCGCAAGGGCCTCGACCCCGCGGCGGCCCACCCGACGTACGGTGTCTATCTCCTCGGCAAGGAGCCGCCCGAAGTCCCCTGGGACACGCGGTGGTTGAGATGGCCCGACTTCCGGCTGCCCCGGGACCGGGCGGACGCGCGGAAGGTCCTGGCGGAGACCTGGGAGCGGGCCGCGGATCCCGCCGAACGCGTCGAGATCGCCTGCGGGGGTGGCCGTGGCCGGACGGGCACGGCCCTGGCCTGCCTCGCGGTCCTGGACGGCGTGCCGGCCGCGGAGGCCGTGGAGTTCGTACGGCGGAACTACGACCGCCACGCCGTGGAGACACCGTGGCAGCGCAGGTACGTACGCAGGTTCGGGGAGTGACCGGCCCTGGGTGCGGCCGACGGGCCGACGGGCCCGGGTCGCCCTGAACGCGACGGGCAACGCCGCGACGCCGAACCTCTGGTCCAGGGGAATCGGCGTCGCGGTGGGGCGGTGTGCGTCCTGACGGGCACGTACACCGGGTGTGCGGGGCGGACGTGGGCTACTTCACGGAACGCTTCCTGTGCCCCGTCACCTTGGCGATCCAGGCCATGAAGTCGGCCGGGTCCTCGTGGCGCCGTGTCCGCCGTCCCGGTCCATGAAGGCGTCGACGTCGGCCACAGATGACGCACAGCTCGCCGTCGGCGACCGCCCACTTCGGGCGACCGGAGCTCATCCCTTGGTCGGGGTGCCGTAGACCATCGGCCGACAGCCGGAAGTGCCCCGGGTCAACAGACTTGCGGCATGGAGAAGAACACGGGGAAGACCGAGGGGATCAGCCGGGCACGGTTCATGGGCGCGGCGGCCGCCATGGGGGCGGGAGCCGCGGTCGGCCTCCCGGCGCCGGCCGCCACGGCCGCTGCGGCGGGCACGCGCCGGGGGCTCACCCACCGCGGGGTCGTCTACACCGTCGGGGCGGGGGAGACCCCGGGGACGGCGTGGAGCGAGCGCCGGATGCGCAGGGACATCCGGCTGATCGGCCGCGAACTGCACGCGGACTCCGTCGAGGTCACCGGCGACGGGGTGGAGCGGCTCAACGCCACGGCGAGCGAGGTGGCGGAACGGGGCCTGCACGTCTGGCTGCAGCCGACACTGGGGGACGTGCCGGAGCGGGACATCCTCGACCATCTCGCGGAGACGGGCCGCCACGGGGAGCGGCTGCGGAAGCAGGGGGCCGAGGTCACACTCGCCGTGGGCTGCGAGTTCTGGCTGTTCGTACCGGGGATCGTGCCCGGAGCCGACGTCCTGGAGCGGATCGACAACCTGCAGAAGGGCAACGTCGACTTCGCGAAGATGCAGCAGCGGCTCGCCCGGTTCACCGCGAAGGCCGCGGCGGTCGGCCGCTCCGTCTTCGGCGGCAGGCTCAGCTACGCCGCCGCACAGGACGAGTCGTTCGAGCCGGTCGACTGGAACCTCTTCGACATCGTGGGGATCGACCACTACTCGTACTTCCCCCGACGGGAGGACTACGTACGCGAGTTGCGCGGGTACCTGCGCTGGGGCAAGCCGCTCGCCATCACCGAGTTCGGTACCTGCACGTTCGTCGGAGCCCCGGAGCAGGGCGGGATGGGCTGGAGCATCGTCGACCACGAGAAGACGCCGCCGGAGATCAAGGGGAACGTGGTGCGCAGCGAACGCGTACAGGCGGCGTACCTCACCGACCTTCTCGACGTCTTCGAGTCGATGAACCTGCACGCGGCGATGGCGTTCGAGTTCGTCACCGCCGACTCCCCGCATCGCCCCGACGATCCGCGGTACGACCTCGACATGGCCTCCTACGCCATCGTCAAGCCCATCAAGGACCGGCCCGACGACCCGGAGTCGGACTGGCACTGGGAGCCGAAGGAGGCGTACCGCGCGGTGGCCCGGCACTACGGCCGGGCGGCACACCGCTGAGGCGGCGCGAGCCGTACGTACCACTATGATCCGGTCATGTCAGACGGACGAGCGAGAACCGGTGTGCCCGAAGTGGTGCTCACCGGTGGGGGAACGACCGCCCGGTTCGACGGGCAGCGGCTGAGGATCGTCCGGGGGACCACCACCTGGACCATGCCCGTACGGGCCGTGCGGGCAGCCGAGCCGACGCAGGGCGGGGGCGTCCGCATCGACCTGAGCGGTGATCCGGGAGACGGCCGGGCGGCCCGGCACGGGCTCGGTGCGGGGGTGTCGATCCCGTGCCGCAACGCCCATGCGGCCCGGGCTTTCACCGAGCAGCTCCAGCGGGCTCTGAGCACCACGGCGACCGCGGCCGACGGCCACGCTCTGGTCCTCGTCCACACCCGGCAGCGGATCCTGAGCCCGCGGGTCCGCCGACTGGCCGCGATCGGCGTGGCCGTCCTCGCGTACGCCGCCGTGCTCGGGGCCGTGGGGTGGCAGGGCCCCGAGGGCGCGGGCATCGCACTCGCGGTCACCAGCTGGATGGGGCCCGCGGGTGCGGGCCTGCTCTTTTTCTGCTGGGTCCGGCTGATACGGGACATCGTCGCCCTGCGCCGCCGGGGTATCACGGTCTCCGGCCGCGGCGAGGGGACGGTACGGGGTTTCGGCGGCAACGTCTTCTACTTCCGGCGGCTCGGCTACCGGACGCTCGACGGCGAGGAGTTCACCCGGGTCGAGTCACGCGGCTCCGTCGGAGGGGGGACGCTCGGGGTGGGACCGGTCGACGTCACCTACGACCCGCTCGACCCGCGCACCGCGACGGGCCCGCTCAGCTTCCACCATGTGTCGGTGACGCTGTTCCTGGTGCTGACCGGCCTGGTCGTCCTGCTGGTGTGGGCGGGAGCGCTTCTCTACGCACTCGCCGGTTGAAGTCGGCGCCCGACGCCGGTCCTTGACCGGCATTTCGCCATGACCTCTCGAAAGGGCCTCCGGTTCGCGGAGGCTTTTCGATTCTTTGCGACGCTTTCAACTGCGGCCGCCGAATGGCCCGTTCGCATTGCCTGATGAAGTCGCCCGACACAAAAGCGCGATAACCCGACTCGACCCGGGCCGAACCGACTTCCTCCCGGCGTCTCCGCGACTCCGTTCCGGAGAACTCCCAGGCCGTCCGGTGTGAACCGTCCGCCGTGTGGCCGAACACCCCCTGCGCTGCACCAACGTTGATGAGCGTAGAGGTCTTCCAAAGTCTAAGCGGCAAGCGCCCCGGTGGAGACGAAAAGAGTGAAACCCAAAAAGAAGGGGGAACACCGTGAAGTCTGCCCGCCAGGGACACGACGCACGGCACTCGACGGCGTGTGTCGAACAAGCGGAGGAAACGGTGAAGGAATTGCGCGAAGCACTCGCGACGGCAGGAATTACACTGCCGACACTCGGGTTCGGCCCGGCAACTTTGGTGCGTCAGGCGCCCAGAGGGTGCTTTGGAAGTCGCTTTGAAAGTCCCGCACGGCATCCACGGCGCCCGGTACGGATTGTCGGCCCACTCGTGGCACGGGGCCGGCGTTCCGTCGAGGCGGCGCCCCGGCGCGCGGCGGTGCTCGGATGAAGCCGAAGGTCGGGACGTACGTCGTCGACACGCGAACCGGGCGGGTGGGCGTGGTGATGGGGCACGAGGGCCCGTACGTACAACTCAGGCCGTACGGCGGCGGCAGGGAGTGGGACTGTGCCCCGGACGCCGTCCGGGGGGCCACCGCGGCGGAGCGGCTCAGCGCGGCGACCGCGTACACCAACGCACGCAGCCGTGGAGAGGTCCCTTGAAGGAGCCCCCGGTCAGGCCCTCTTGAAGGGGCTCTGTGAAGGGGAGGGGCGCCCCGGATCGCCGGGGAACGGTCCGGCACAGGGTGCGGCGCCATGGCGATATGGAGACGTCGCAGGCAGAAGGCCGCGCGCAAGTACCCCGTTCCGCTCACCATGCACCAGCTGTGGATGGTGTCGCTCAGCGCGCCGGTGAGCCGTGACAAGGACGCCTCGCGGACGACCCTGTACCCGTTCACCCGCATCGACGACGACAAGGCCCGGCAGTGGCTGGCCGACCAGTGGGAGATCACCTCCCGTGACGAGCTGGTCGGCCGGCTCGACGGCCTCGCACGGAGCGGATACCGGGCCCGCGCACGGCTGCGGCTCGGGGTCGAGCCACTCGCGTGGGACGCCGGACTGTACGTGGACATCTCCCGGAGGGGTTTCGCGAGCGGGATGCTGAGCGAGGCCGGCACCTGGACCGCGCTCAAGAACATCGTGCCGGCGGTGGTGAGGTCGTACGGCTCCTGGAAGGAGTACGGCGAGCACTATCTGCTGGGGCGGATGGTCTGGCGGGACAATCTCCGCGGCGCGCGGGACGCGGATCTCCCCGCCCCGCAGGCCGTGTCCGACGCCCACCTGACGTCACTCCTGGACCCGGCGAACAGGTCCAGCCCGTGGATCATGGCGCCGTGGGAGACGATCAGCCACCCCGACCACGCACGCTGACTCCGTACGCGAGAATGGGCCCATGAGTCTGTTCCGCGACGACGGCATCGTGCTGCGCACCCAGAAACTGGGTGAGGCGGACCGCATCATCACGCTGCTCACCCGTGGTCACGGACGGGTGCGGGCCGTCGCGCGGGGAGTGCGCCGGACGAAGTCGAAGTTCGGGGCCCGTCTCGAACCGTTCTCGCACGTGGACGTGCAGTTCTTCGCGCGCGGGAGCGAGCTGATCGGACGCGGGCTGCCGCTGTGCACGCAGAGCGAGACGATCTCTCCGTACGGTGGCGGGATCGTGACCGACTACGCCCGCTACACCGCCGGGACGGCCATGCTGGAGACGGCCGAGCGGTTCACGGACCACGAGGGCGAGCCCGCCGTCCAGCAGTACCTGCTGCTCGTGGGCGGACTGCGCACGCTCGCCCAGGGCGAGCACGAACCGCACCTCATCCTCGACGCCTTCCTCCTGCGCTCGCTCGCCGTGAACGGCTACGCGCCGAGCTTCAGCGACTGCGTGAAATGCGGAATGCCCGGCCCGAACCGGTTCTTCTCCGTCGCCGCGGGAGGTTCCGTCTGCGTCGACTGCCGGGTGCCGGGCAGCGTCGTACCCTCGGCGGGGGCCCTCGAACTGCTCAGCGCGCTGCTGACGGGGGACTGGGCGACCGCGGACGCGTGCGAGCCGCGGTACGTCAGGGAGGGCAGCGGCCTGGTGTCGGCCTATCTGCACTGGCACCTGGAGCGTGGGCTGCGCTCCCTGCGGTACGTGGAGAAGAGCAGCTAGCGAAGAGCACCTGGCGAGGGAAACGCGCGGCGACGAGCCACGCACAGCCGCACACCAGCGGCACGGCAGCACAGCAGCAGTAGCAGGACGACTGACAGTCGTACGAGCCTGAGGGAGACGAGAAGCACATGGTGGTACGCGGGATCCTGGGGCGCCAGCGCCGCGAGTACAAGACGCCGGAGCCGCACCCGTCCGGCGCCCGCGTGCCCAAGCTCCCCGGCGAGCTGGTCCCGGGCCATGTGGCGTGCGTGATGGACGGGAACGGCCGCTGGGCCAAGGAGCGCGGTCTGCCGCGCACCGAGGGGCACCGGGTCGGCGAGGGCGTCGTCATGGACGTCCTCAAGGGCTGTCTGGAGCTGGGCGTCAAGAACCTGTCGCTGTACGCCTTCTCGACGGAGAACTGGAAGCGGTCGCCCGAGGAGGTCCGCTTCCTGATGAACTTCAACAAGGACGTCATCCGGCGCCGCCGCGACGAGATGGACGAGCTCGGCATCCGGATCCGCTGGGTCGGCCGGATGCCCAAGCTGTGGAAGTCGGTCGTCCACGAGCTCCAGATCGCCCAGGAGCAGACGCAGAAGAACGACGCGATGACCCTGTACTTCTGCGTCAACTACGGCGGCCGCGCCGAGCTCGCCGACGCCGCGAAGGCGCTGGCCGCCGATGTCGCCGCCGGGAAGCTCGACCCGGACAAGGTCACCGAGAAGACCATCCAGAAGTACCTGTACTACCCGGACATGCCGGACGTGGACCTGTTCCTGCGCCCGAGCGGTGAGCAGCGGACCTCCAACTACCTGATCTGGCAGTCGAGTTACGCCGAGATGGTGTTCCAGGACGTGCTGTGGCCGGACTTCGACCGCCGCGATCTGTGGCGTGCGTGTGTGGAGTACGCCTCGCGGGACCGCCGCTTCGGTGGCGCCGTCCCGAACGAGGACCTCCTCGCGATGGAGGAGGGCATGCGGGGGCGCCCCGAAGGGGCCTGAGCGGTTCGATCTCGGGTGCCGACCGGTTCCTGGCTGGTCGCGCAATTCCCGCGCTCCTTGCGAGCAGGGGCGGAGCCCCGCTTCTCAGGGGCGCGGGGAACTGCGCGACCAGCCAGGACCGGGCCGCATCCGAGAACGACCCGCCGGCCACCTGCTTCTCTACGCCTGGCCGCGCGCAGCGCACTCCGCGCAGGTGCCGAAGATCTCCACGGTGTGGGCGACGCTCACATAACCGTGCTCCGCCGCGATGGCCTCGGCCCACTTCTCCACCGCGGGTCCCTCCACCTCGACGGCCTTGCCGCACACCCGGCACACCAGGTGGTGATGGTGATCACCGCTGGCGCAGCGGCGGTACACGGACTCGCCGTCCGACGTACGCAGGACGTCGACCTCACCGGCGTCCGCGAGGGACTGCAGCGTGCGGTACACCGTGGTGAGTCCGACGGAGTCGCCCTTGTGCTTGAGCATGTCGTGCAGGTCCTGCGCGCTGCGGAACTCGTCGACCTCGTCGAGCGCCGCCGCCACGGCGGCACGCTGCCGGGTGGAACGGCCCCGAACGGGCGGTCCAGCGGTCGTCACCGTTGCCTCCAAACGTCTGCGGCTTGCCGGGCCATTGTGCCAGCTCGGGCAAGGTCGACGAGTTTCCGTCAGACGCCGACCTTCCCGGTGGGCGTCCGGGTGGCCGGAATCGCACATTCCGCCGGATCGCCGGCCTCCTGTGCCGCGACCTGCGCGGCGGCCCGTGCCCTGCGGCGGGCCAGCGGAGTCGCCAGCACCGTGAGCAGGACGAACGCGCCGATGGTCAGCAGGACGATCGTCGCGCCGGGCGGTACGTCCTGGTAGTACGAGGTCACCGTGCCGCCGATGGTCACGCTGACGCCGATGGCCACCGAGATCGCGAAGGTGGCCGCGAAACTGCGGGTGAGCTGCTGCGCGGCGGCCACCGGGACCACCATCAGGGCGGAGACCAGCAGCAGGCCGACGACGCGCATGGCGACCGTCACCGTGACCGCCGCGGTGACGGCCGTGAGGAGGTTGAGCGCGCGCACGGGCAGTCCGGTCACCCGGGCGAACTCCTCGTCCTGGCTGACCGCGAACAGCTGCCGGCGCAGCCCGATCGTGACGAGGACCACGAAGGCCGCCAGCAGGCAGATCGCCGTCACGTCCTCCTCGGAGACCGTGGAGAGCGAGCCGAAGAGGTACGAGGTCAGATTGGCGTTGGAACCGCCCGGCGCGAGGTTGATGAACATCACACCGCCCGCCATGCCTCCGTAGAAGAGCATCGCGAGCGCGATGTCGCCGCGCGTCTTCCCGTACCAGCGGATCAGCTCCATCAGCACCGCGCCGAGTACGGAGACGGCGGTCGCCATCCACACCGGGGACCAGGACAGCAGGAAGCCGAGGCCGACGCCGGTCATCGCGACATGGCCGATGCCGTCGCCCAGCAGGGCCTGGCGGCGCTGCACCAGATAGATGCCGACGGCGGGCGCGGTGATGCCGACGAGGACGGCGGCGAGCAGGGCCCGCTGCATGAAGGCGTAGTCGAGGATTTCGAGGTTCATGGCGATCAGCTCAGCAGTCCCGTCCGGATCGGTTCGGCGTCGTGAGCCGCATGGGGGTGTACGTGGTCGTGGCCCGGCAGAGCGTGCTGGCCGAGAGCCCGCGGGGGTGGGCCGTCGTGCTGGACGCAGCCGTCACGCAGGACGATCGCGCGGTCGATCAGCGGTTCGAGCGGGCCCAGCTCGTGCAGGACGAGGAGGACGGAGGTGCCCGCCGCGACCTGCTCCCGCAGGGTGCTCGCGAGCACTTCCTGGCTGGCCAGGTCCACGCCGGCCATCGGCTCGTCCATGATCAGCAGCTCGGGCTGGGAGGCGAGGGCGCGGGCGATCAGGACGCGCTGGTGCTGGCCGCCGGAGAGCGCGTTCACCGAGTCCTTGGCGCGGTCCGCCAGACCGACGAGCTCCAGGGAGCGTCGTACGGCCTCGCGGTCGGCCTTGCGCAGGATGCCGAAGCGGGCGCGGGACAGCCGCCCGGAGGACACCACCTCGGTCACCGTCGCGGGCACCCCGCCGGCGGCCGTCGTGCGCTGCGGTACGTACCCCACGCGCGCCCAGTCGCGGAAGCGGCGCCGGGCGGTGCCGAACAGCTCGATCTCGCCGCTCGTGACCGGGACCTGGCCGATGATCGTGCGGATGGCGGTCGACTTGCCGGAGCCGTTGGCGCCGAGCAGCGCGACGACCTCACCGCGGTTCACGGTGAGGTCGATGCCGCGCAGGACGGGGCGTGAGCCGAGTTCGGCCGTCACACCGCGCAGGGAGATGACAGGCGGGGTGTCGGGCGATGTGCCGGGCTCGTTCGTCATGCCGGCGTCCTCCGGAAGCTGATCATGTGGCGGTCATTTCGCGGTCATTTCGCGCCCAGGGCCGACTGCAGCGCCTTGAGGTTGGCCTCCATGACCTGGAAGTAGTCGTCACCCCGGGACTTCTCCGTGATGCCCTCGATCGGGTCGAGCACATCCGTCCTGAGGTCCGCGTCCGCGGCGATGGTCTTCGCGGTCTTGTCGCTGACGAGGGTCTCGTAGAAGACCGTGGAGACGCCGTCGGCCTTGGCCATCTTCTCAAGGTCCTTGACGCGGTTGGCACTGGGCTCGCTCTCCGGGTCCAGGCCGTTGATGGCCTCCTCGGTGAGGCCGTAGCGCTCGGCGAGGTAGCCGAAGGCGGCGTGCGTCGTGATGAAGACCTTCGTCTTCGTGTTCTTCAGGCCGTCCTCGAACTGGGTGTTGAGGCCGTCCAGCTCCTTCACCAGGTCCGCGGTGTTCTTCTTGTAGTCCGCCGCGTTGTCCGGGTCGGCCTTCTCGAAGGCCTTGCCCACGCCCTCGGCGACCTCGGCGTACTTCACGGGGTCGAGCCAGATGTGCGGGTCTTCGCCCGAGCCTTCCTCGCCCTCGTGGTCGTCGTGCTCGGCCGCGTGGCCGCCGACCTCGTTGCCGTGCTTCTCCAGGCTGGTGAGGGTGGCCGCGTCGATCTTGGTCTTGATCTCGGACTGGGCGACCGCGTCGTCGACGGAGGGCTGGAGGTTCTTCAGGTACAGGGCGACGTCCGACTCCTGGAGCTGCGCCGTCTGCTTGGCGCTGATCTCCAGGTCGTGCGGCTCCTGGCCGGGCTCGGTCAGGGTGCTCACGTCGACGTGGTTCCCGCCGATCCGCTCGGCGAGGAACTGCAACGGGTAGAACGACGCCACCACGTCGAGCTTCCCGCTGCTGTCGCCGTCGGCCGCGCTGGAGTCGGACGAGCAGGCGGAGAGGGAGCCGAGCGTGAGGGCGGTGGCCGCCGCGACCGCGATCCCGGCTGTGTTTATTCGAGAGGCGGCGAGGCGTCGTCGTACGTTCATGACACTCATTTTCAGCTGGTGTGGAAACGATTGTCAATAAGCTGTCTTGTGATCTGGGCTTCATCCCGGTATGAGAAGGGTGTGACGGTGGGCGGGGGGACGGTGTCCGGCCAGGACCCCAACCGATTTGATCCGGGGGGCGGGGCCGCCGGTAATCTGAGGCATTCGCTCTGAAGCAATCGCTGTGAAGCAACCCTGCTTCGTCGCCCGTCGTCGTAATGAAGAGAGCACCGTGGCCGCCGACAAGATCGACACCATCGTCAGCCTGAGCAAGCGCCGTGGCTTCGTCTACCCGTGCAGTGAGATCTACGGCGGCCAGCGAGCCGCCTGGGACTACGGGCCGCTGGGTGTCGAGCTCAAGGAGAACATCAAGCGTCAGTGGTGGCGCTACATGGTGACGTCGCGCGAGGACGTCGTCGGTATCGACTCGTCCGTGATCCTGGCGACCGAGGTCTGGGTGGCCTCCGGTCACGTCGCCACGTTCTCCGACCCGCTCACCGAGTGCACCTCGTGTCACAAGCGGTACCGCGCCGACCACCTCGAAGAGGCCTACGAGGCCAAGCACGGCCGCGTGCCCGAGAACGGCCTGACCGACCTCAACTGCCCCAACTGCGGCAACAAGGGCACCTTCACCGAGCCCAAGCAGTTCTCCGGCCTGCTCTCCACGCACCTCGGCCCCACGCAGGACAGCGGCTCCGTCGCCTACCTGCGCCCCGAGACCGCGCAGGGCATCTTCACCAACTTCGCCCAGGTCCAGCAGACCTCGCGCCGCAAGCCGCCGTTCGGCATCGCGCAGATGGGCAAGTCCTTCCGCAACGAGATCACGCCCGGCAACTTCATCTTCCGCACCCGCGAGTTCGAGCAGATGGAGATGGAGTTCTTCGTCAAGCCGGGCGAGGACGAGAAGTGGCAGGAGTTCTGGATGCAGGAGCGCTGGAACTGGTACACGGGCCTCGGCATGCGCGAGGAGAACATGCGCTGGTACGACCACCCGGCCGAGAAGCTCTCGCACTACTCCAAGCGCACCGCCGACATCGAGTACCGCTTCCAGTTCGGCGGCAACGAGTGGGGTGAGCTGGAGGGCGTCGCCAACCGCACGGACTACGACCTCTCCGCGCACTCCAAGGCCTCCGGCCAGGACCTCTCGTACTTCGACCAGGAGGCCGGCGAGCGCTGGACCCCGTACGTCATCGAGCCGGCGGCCGGTGTCGGCCGCGCGATGCTCGCGTTCCTCCTGGACGCGTACGTCGAGGACGAGGCGCCCAACGCCAAGGGCAAGATGGAGAAGCGGACCGTCCTGCGCCTCGACCCGCGCCTCTCGCCGGTGAAGGTCGCCGTGCTTCCGCTGTCCCGCAACCCGGAGCTGTCCCCGAAGGCGAAGGGTCTCGCCACCGCTCTGCGGCAGAACTGGAACATCGACTTCGACGACGCCGGTGCCATCGGGCGTCGCTACCGTCGGCAGGACGAGATCGGTACGCCGTTCTGCGTGACCGTCGACTTCGACACGCTCGAGGACAACGCGGTGACGGTCCGCGAGCGTGACTCCATGAAGCAGGAGCGCGTGTCCCTGGACCAGATCGAGGGGTACCTGGCGAGCCGCCTCATCGGCTGCTAGTCGCTCCGCGGAGGCGCGGCGGTGGGGGCCGGTCGCGCCCCGCGGCGGAGCCGCCATGTGACAAGCCCCGTGTCCCTGAAGGCGCGCAGCCCCTGCAAATGCCCCGGTTCTGTCACGTCCGTAACGGATGTAATGGAACCGGGGCTTTTGCAATCCAGAGGGCCGGGGGTTCCGAAGGAAGGGCGTACGGCTCGCAGGGGGCGGGCCGGCACCTTCTACGGGGGCACTCATGCGTAAGCAGGCAGTTGTTGGCGTACTGGCGATGGCCGTGGCGATCGGGACGGTGGGGGCCGTGGGAGCGGGGGCGCTGGGCGGGTCCTCGGAGAAGGGGTCCGCGGGGGCCGGGGCCGGGATCGAGGCCAAGGGCGGTGCGGGCCGTCTGCCGGAGGCGCTCACGCCGAGCGGGCTGCGGGCCGTCGGGCTCACGGCGGACCAGCGGCTGGTGTCGTTCCGGGTCGACCGGCCGGGCGCCGCGCTGCCGCTCGGGAAGGTCGACGGACTCAAGGGCGACAGGACGCTGGTCGGGATCGACCACCGCGTCCAGAACAAGAAGCTGTACGCCGTCGGGGACCAGGGCGGCATCTACACGATCCGAGAGGTGGGCGCCCGCGCCACGAAGGTCTCGCAGCTCAGCGTGGCACTGCAGGGCAAGGGGTTCGGTGTCGACTTCAACCCGGCCGCCAACCGGCTGCGGGTCATCAGCGACACCGGCCAGAACCTCCGTCACAACCTCGACGACCAGGCGGGCGCCCCGGCTCCCGGCACCACCGCCGTCGACGGGATCCTCACCAACCCGCCGGTGCCCCCGAACCCGGGTGCCACCGCGCTCGGCGTGAGCGGGGCCGCGTACACGAACAACGACCTCGACGCGTCGACGGCCACCACCCTCTTCGACCTCGACACCGCACTGGACCAGGTGTCGGTGCAGTCGCCCGCCAATGCGGGCAACCTCGCGCCGACGGGGAAGCAGGGCGTGGACGTGCCGCTGAACTCCGGTTTCGACATCCACAGTTCGACGCGCAACGGCACGAACACCGGCTACGCGGTCACCGGCCGTACGGCGTGGCGGGTCAACCTGCTGACGGGGAAGCTGAGTTCACTGGGCACCTTCGGGCACGGCCGGCAGGTGGTGGACATCGCGCTGCCGCTGAACCAGGGGTGACGACGGTGGCGGGAGCGGCTGCCGGGAACTGACCGACGGGCGGTGGACATCGCCGCCCGCCGTCAGGCACCTGTTCCTGTCCCGATCGCCCATGTCGTGGATGTTGCTCCGAACGACAGCGCGGCGCGTCGGGAGTCGTGGGTTCGACTCCCGACGCGCCGCGCCGTGGCGTCGTGACGCCGGGCCCGGGCGACCGGTGTGCTCAGCCCTTCGGCGCCGGGTCCACCGTCGCCTGGTGTGCCTCCGCGAGGTGTTCCTCGGCCTTGAGCCAGGGCAGGAACTGGGCGGGCTTGCGCCAGCCGCAGGTGTCGCATCTGATCGTCCGCTGCACACCCGCGCGTTGGACCCGGACGATGTGCTCGCGGCCGTGCTGGTCCCAGCGGCTCACCTTGCTGGTGTTGGTCTGCAGCATGACGCCTCCTGGTGGTCGCGCTCCGCTTGCGCGCGCTAAGGAGTGTGCAGCAAGAACAACATCAACAGGGGTACAGGGGTGGTGCGTTGTGTGCGAGTTCCGCGCACGGTGTGGACGTCTCAGGCGATGACGCGCGGCAGTCGCAGGCTCAGGGCGGTCGTCAGCGCGACCCCGGCGAGCTGGACGAGCAGGGTCACCACCAGGGCGTCCCGCATGCCGTGGCCCGGCACGAGGGTGAGGAACAGGGTGCCCAGGGTGGCGACGCCCAGGGCCAGCGCCGACTGCTGGGCGGTGATCATGACGCCACTGCCCACACCCGCTCGGGCCGCGGGGACCTCGGAGAGGATGACGCGGAAGAGGACGGGCAGCTGAAGGGCCTGACCGGCACCCGCGACGATCACCCCCGGCCACAGTTCGAGGCCGCCGACGTGGGGCCACGAGCCCCACACCGTGAGCGCGAGGACACCCACGCCGACCGCCTGGAGCAGACCGCCCGCGGTCACCACGCGCGTACCCCACCGCGACACCAGGCGGGGACCCAGCAACGAGACCACGAAGAAGGACACAGCCATCGGCGCCAGAGTGAGTCCCGCGCGGACCGGGCTCAGACCCACGCCCTGCTGCAGCGCCACCGCGATGACGAACATGAAGCCGCTGAAGCCGATGGAGAACGGCAGGATCATCACCAGGCCCCGGCGCAGCGGCAGATTGGCGAAGAGACCCGGCGGGACCAGCGGGGTACGGCCCCCGCGTTCCGCCCGGCGTTCGACCAGGTAGAAGGCCGTCGCGGCGACGGGGAACAGGCCGAGTGACAGCCACGTCCACAGGGGCCAGCCCGCCGCCCGGCCCTCGGTCAGCGGGGCGAGCAGCGACACGAGGGCCACGGCGAGCAGCAGCGTGCCGGGCACGTCCACCGGCTGCGGATGCTGCGAGCGCGTCTCGGGAACGGTCCTGGCGGCCAGGAACAGGCCCAGCAGCACGACCGGCACGTTCACCAGGAAGACCGCGCGCCAGCCGGTGCCCGCGATGTCCGCCGCCACGAGAACCCCGCCGAGTATCTGCCCGGCCACCATGGAGAGCCCGGCCGTGGCGCCGTACAGGCCCATCGCCCGGGCGCGGCGCGGCCCCTCGGTCGCCGACTGGATGGTCGCGAGGACCTGCGGGAGCATCGCCGCGGACGCGGCGCCCTGGGCCACGCGCGCGGCGACGAGCGTCCAGGCCGTCGGCGCGAGGCCGCACGCCAGCGAGGTCAGCCCGAAGGCCACCATCCCGCCGAGGAAGAGCCTGCGCCGGCCGAACATGTCGCCGAGCCGGCCGCCTAGGACGAGGAGCACGGCGTACGCGACCCCGTATCCGGCGACGACGAGTTCGAGGACGGCGTCCCCCGCGGCCAGGTCGTGGCCGATCGTGGGCAGGGCGACGTTCACGATGAAGAAGTCGATGAGGGGCAGCGCCGCGCCGAGCAGCACGGTGAACAGCCCGAGTCCGCCGAGCACGGGTGGGGCGACGGGTGAGCGGGCGGTGCGGGGAGCGAGGATTTCGGTCACGGAGTCGAGCGTGCGCCTCCTCCCAAGGGTGGTACCAGAGTCTTCTTGTCCTGGTACAAGGAGTACCTGGAAACAGGGTCCGCGGGGCGGCAGGCTGGAGGCATGACGACCATGGCCGAGAAGACGACGGTACGGGCGGGCGAAGCCGTCGGGGTCGCCGGGCGCCGGGAGACCGGCGGGTCCCCGAGCGGGCCGGGCGGCCTGCCCGGGTCCGGCCCGACCGGCGGAGCGGGCAGCCGGCCCTCGGGCGAGTCGGAGATCCGGCGGCACGAGCTCGCCGCCTTCCTGCGGCACCGCCGCGAGCACATCACCCCCGAGCAGGTGGGCCTGCCCCGGGGCAGCCGCCGACGCACCCCCGGCCTGCGCCGGGAGGAGGTCGCGCAGCTCTCCGCGGTCGGCGTCACCTGGTACACGTGGCTCGAACAGGCCAGGGACATCCAGGTGTCGGTGCAGGTCCTCGACGCGCTCGCCCGCACCCTGATGCTGGACGGGAACGAGCGGGCCCATCTCTTCCGGCTGGCCGGTGCCGTCGACCCCACCCCGGCCTCGCGCTGCCCCACCATCACCCCGGCGCTGCTGCGGACGCTGGAGCAGCTGGAGCCCCTCCCGGCCTGCATCCAGAACAGCCGGTACGACATCCTCGCCTACAACCGCACGTACGGCAGGCTGCTGTGCGACCTCGACGACGTGCCGCCGGAGGACCGCAACTGCATGGTCCTCATCACCACGAACGAGCAGTGGCGCTCCTCGATCGTGCTGCTGGACGAGACGCTGCGGCTGATCGCCGCCAAGTTCCGGGCCTCGATGGCGGGGCATCTCGCCGACCCCGCCTGGAAGATGCTGCTCAAGCGGCTGCTCGCGGAGTCCGAGGAGTTCCGTGCGGTGTGGGAGCGGCACGAGGTGGTCGGCTCGCGCAGCAAGACCAAGTTCTTCGACAACAGGTACGTCGGGCGGCTCGACCTGGTCCACACCGACCTGTGGCTCGGTCCCGCGGAGGGGCCGCGCATGGTCACGTACGCGCCCGTCGACGACGAGTCCCGCGAGCGCCTGGAAAAGCTGCACGCGCTGGCGGTGGAGCGGGGCTGAGCTCCGGCGGGGCCGATCGTCGCGTACGGGCCGGGAGGAGGGCTGGTCGCGCAGTTCCCGGCGCTCCAGCTGGACGGGACGCGCCCCTGCCTTTCGTCCGTGGGGTGTGGCGGACCGCGCGCCACCGGCCCGCGCTGTCAGACGACGCCCGCCGACTCCTTGAGCTCCGCCGACGAGAGGTGCCGTGCCGTGCGATCGGCGGTCCGCCGGGCCCAGGGGCCGCTGGTCAGGGCGCCGACGGCCAGCACCGCCAGACCGCACGCGGCGATGATCCACCAGGCGGGGCGGGCCGCCGCGACGAAGCTGTCCCGGTACGAGGACGAGCCGACACCGGACGCGAGCACCGCGCCGATCACGGCGACACCCAGCGTCTGCCCGATCTGGCGGCTGGTGGAGGCGACGGCGGCGGCCACACCGGCCTGGGCGCGCGGCATGCCCGACACCGCGGTGTTGGTGATCGGGGCGTTCACGAAGCCGAAGCCGAGCCCGAACAGGACGTACCCGATGACGAGTGTCGTGTTCGCCGTCTCGGCCTCGAAGGCGGCGAAGAGCACTCCGCTCGCGGTCATCGCGGTGCCGGCGACCAGCAGGGACAGCCGGGGGCCGCGGCTGCCGACCAGCCGGCCGGACAGCGGCGCGCAGACGAACGTCATGGCAGCCATGGGGAGCATCCACAGGCCCGCGTGGAGGGCGCTCAGGCCCCGCACGTTCTGGAGGTAGAGCGTCGAGAGGAAGAGGAACCCGCCCAGCGCCGCGAACGCGCTGACCGCGATCACCGTGGCACCACTGAAAGGGGCCGAGCGGAAGAAGCGCAGGTCGATGAGGGGTTCGTCGCGGCGGGGCTCGTACCACAGGAGGGCGGCCAGGGCGGCGAACGCGATGGTGCCGAAGGCGAGGGTCTTGGCCGCGCCGGAGTCGGGCGCCTCGATGATCGCGTACGTCAGGGAGCCGAGCAGGGCGATCACCAGGAGCTGGCCGACCGGGTCCGGGCGGCGGGCCTTCGGGGCGCGGGACTCGGGCACGTACCGGAGGGTGAGCAGGAGTGCGGCCAGGCCCACCGGAAGGTTGACCCAGAAGATCGAGCGCCAGCCGACCGAGTCCACGAGAAGGCCGCCGACCAGTGGGCCGGCGGCCATGGATATGCCGACCACGCCGCCCCAGACGCCGATCGCGCGGGCGCGCTCGCGCGGGTCGGTGAAGGTGTTGGTGATGATCGACATGGCGACCGGGTTGAGCATGGAGCCGCCGACCGCCTGGATCATGCGGAAGGCGACGAGCGATTCGAGGTTGGGCGCGAGCGAGCAGAGGACCGAGCCGATCGTGAAGACGATCAGTCCCGCGAGGAAGACCTTCCTGCGGCCGATGCGGTCGGCGGTCGAACCCGCGAGCATCAACAGCGCGGCCAGGACCAGGGTGTACGCGTCGATCGTCCACTGCATGCCGGCCAGGCTCGTGTGCAGGTCCTTCTGCATGGAGGGCAGCGCGACGTTCAGGACGGTGTTGTCGAGGCTCACGATCAGCAGGCTCATGCAGCAGATCGCGAGAACCAGCAGTCGCCGGCGGTGGCTGAGCTCGGGCATGCCCATCAGCGTACGCCCGTTTCGGTAGTGTGCCTAACTAACGACCATGGTCGTCAGGGGCTTCCGTGGCACCGGTCGGCGTGCGCGACAATGGGGGAATGTCCACGCCCACGTCCACGGTGAAGTCCGCCCTGCGGATCGGCCCCCACACCGTCCAGCCGCCCGTCGTGCTCGCCCCCATGGCGGGCATCACGAACGCGCCCTTCCGCACGCTGTGCAGGGAGTTCAGCGGAGGCAAAGGGCTGTTCGTCAGCGAGATGATCACCACGCGGGCGCTGGTCGAGCGCAACGAGAAGACCATGCAGCTGATCCACTTCGACGCGTCGGAGACCCCGCGCTCGATCCAGCTGTACGGCGTCGACCCCGCGACCGTCGGCAAGGCCGTCCGCATGATCGCGGACGAGGGCCTCGCCGACCACATCGACCTGAACTTCGGCTGCCCGGTCCCCAAGGTGACCCGCAAGGGCGGCGGCTCGGCCCTCCCGTACAAGCGGCACCTGCTGCGGGCGATCCTGCGCGAGGCGGTGTCCGGGGCGGGCGACCTGCCGGTCACCATGAAGATGCGCAAGGGCATCGACGACGACCACATCACCTATCTCGACGCGGGGCGGATCGCCGTCGAGGAGGGCGTGACGGCGATCGCGCTGCACGGCCGCACCGCCGCGCAGCACTACGGCGGGACGGCCGACTGGGAGGCCATCGCGCGGCTGAAGGAGCACGTCCCGGAGATCCCCGTCCTCGGCAACGGCGACATCTGGTCGGCCGACGACGCGTTGCGGATGGTGCGCGAGACCGGCTGCGACGGGGTGGTCGTCGGCCGGGGCTGCCTCGGGCGGCCCTGGCTCTTCGGTGACCTGGTGGCAGCCTTCGAGGGCCCGGCCGGTGCGCGGGCCGGGGGCCCCGACGGATACGGCGCCCGTCCGACCCTGCGTGAGGTGGCGGCCGTCATGGTCCGGCACGCGACCCTGCTCGGGGAGTGGATCGGGGACGAGGCGCGCGGAGTCATCGACTTCCGCAAGCATGTGGCCTGGTATCTGAAGGGGTTCGCCGTCGGGTCGGAGATGCGCAAGCGCCTCGCGATCACCTCGTCCCTGGCCGAACTCTCCGAGGGGCTTGAGGAGTTGCAGTTGGACCAGCCCTGGCCGCTGGGCGCTGACGGGCCCCGCGGGCGGACGTCCGGCAACAACAGGGTTGTCCTGCCGGACGGTTGGCTCAAGGACCCTTACGACTGCGCGGGCATCAGTGAGGACGCGGAGCTGGATACCTCCGGCGGTTGAGAGTCGGCCGCGGGCCGGTGGGGTTGCTCGCGCAGTTCCCCGCGCCCCTTGAAAGCAGGGGCGCGGGGAACTGCTCGACCAGCCCGAACGAACCCGCACCCGACACACCGAACCTCAGGCGCCCACGGCCGTGAGCAGCGCCAGTGGGGCCGCCGCGGACCGGGATTCGCGCACGCACGCATGCGGATACGGCACCGGCTCCGCATGCGTCTCGCGCCCGTAACCCGCGAGAACCTCCGGCAGCCGATGCCCCGCCGCCGTCGCCGCGTCCACCAGGCCGTGGGCGACCGTCCGCGCCTCGTCGTGGAGCCCGTACCGGGCGAGCCCCAGCGTGATCAGCGCGTTGTCGTGCGGCCACACCGACCCCCGGTGGTACGACAGCGGATGGTAGGCGGGCTGGCCCGAGGCGACCGTCCGCACGCCCCACCCGGAGAAGAAGTCCGGCTCCAGGAGCCTGCGCCCCACGGCCTCCCCGTACTCCTTGTCCAGCAGACCGGACCACAGAAGGTGACCCGCGTCGGACGCGAGCGCGTCGACGTGGTTGCCGTCGCTGTCGAGGGCGAGCGCGGGGAAGGAGTGGTCCGGCATCCAGAAGTCCCGCTGGAACCGGTCACGGAGATCCCCGGCGGCCTGCTCCAGCAGCGCCGCGTACACCTCGTCGTCCCACACCGTCCGGGCCAGGTGCGCGGTCCGGCGCAGCGCGTCGTACGCGTAGCCCTGGGCGCCCGCGGCCATCACCGGGCCGGTCGGCCGGCTGCCGTCGCCGGAGCAGATGGCGCCGGGGGAGTCCTTCCAGTTCTGGTTGGCGAGACCGCCCTCGTCCGCGCGGTAGACGAGATAGCCGCGCGAGGTCAGCCCGCCGTGGTCCAGCATCCAGCCGATCGCCGCGCGGGCGTTGGGCTCCAGCCTGCGGGCCAGCGCCGTGTCGCCGGTCTGCTCGACGTACGCGCCGAGGAGGACGAGGAACAGCGGGGTCGCGTCGACCGAGCCGTAGTACCGCCCGTACGGGACCTGCCCGAAGTGCGCCAGTTCCCCGTGCCGCATCTCATGGACGATCTTGCCCGGCTGGGCCACCGTGCCCGCTCCGACCTCCGTCGCCTGGGCCGCGGCGAGCGCGGGCAGGGTGGCGGCGGCCAGCCGGGGGCGGTAGGGGAGCGCGAAGAGCGACGTGAGGAGGGCGTCGCGGCCGAGCAGCGTCAGGAACCAGGGGACTCCGGCGGCGGGGACGCGAAGTTCCTCTCCGTCGGGGCCTGTTGCCGGCACCTGGAGCACGGCCAGGTCGGACAGGCCCCGCGCGCAGGCCGCGGCCAGCTCGGGCCAGCCCGTCGGGAAGGGCACGCCTTCCGCGAACTCCCCCTCCAGCGCGCGGAGTCGGGCGTTCGCGGCGGCCGGCGTGAGAGGCACCTCCGGGTGCGGCATACCGTGCGGGCGCGCCGCCACCCGGAGGGCCAGCTCGGCCGAACCGTGCGGTTCGAGGTCGAAAGTCCACACGAGGCGACGCGCGCCCGTGCCCGTCTCCTCGACACCGTCCGGCACGGGGTCGGAGGTGACGGTCGTGAAGGACCGCCACTCACCGCGCCGGTATCCGAACTCCACGCCGTCGTCCAGGATCCGGCGGGAGCGGACGGCGCCGGTCTTCGCGTACGTCCGGTGGTCGGAGCGCAGCTCGAACTGGTCCGTGAAATCGGCGTCCGCGGTGACCGCTATCCGGATCGTCGTCGGTACCGGGCGGTTGCTGGTGACCCGCAGCGACTCGACGAACGAGCCGTCCGTGACTGCCTGTTCACGGAAGAGCGTGTGGGCGGGCGGCTCCTGCCGACCGCCGCGCGGCACGAGCACGCAGCGGGCGCTGTCGCCGTCGGCGACCGGCGACAGCGTCTCGGGCACCGCTCCGTCGACGGTCAGCTGCCAGCGGCTCAGGTGCCGGGCGTCTCGCACGAACAGCCCGTCGGGAGTCGAGTGCGAGCTGCCGCCGCGCACTCCACTGATGTCTCCGCCGTCGTCCACGGCCGCGAACGTCCCGCCGTGTACGAGCAGATGATGCCGGTCCGTCATCGCAGGTCTCCTCCCTCGGCGTCCTCGCCGAACTCTCGCGCCGTGCCGTGCACCGCGTCGGGTGCCTCGTGCAGCAGGTCCAGGGTCAGCGCCGCGGTCCAGCTGAAGCCGAGCGCTCCGCAGGCCTCGCCGGTGTACGGGTCCACGTACTCGGCGAACCCGGACGTGTCCGCCGTCTCCAGCAGGGCGTCGCGCAGTGCGTGCGCGCGGGCGTGCTCCCCGTGCTGCCTGAGCCCGCGCTCCAGCAGCCAGTTGGTGTTGAACCAGGCAGGACCGCGCCAGTACCGGTGCGGATCGAAGGCGTGCCCGGTCAGGTCGTAGCTCGGGACGAGCCGTGTGGTGTCGCCCAGCCCGAAGTGCGGCCCGTGCAGCGTCCGGACGAGTGCCGCGGCCGTCTCACGGGGGAGGGCCGGCAGGAGCAGCGGGACGAGGCCGGAGACCCCGCGCTCGGGGATCAGCTCGTCGGTGCGCACGTCCCGGCAGAGGAACATGCCCTCCGCGGGAGCCCACAGCCGGTCCACCAGCGCGGCCGTGAGCCGCTCCGCGCGCGCGTGCCGGGCGGTTCCCGTGGCACCCAGTTCCCCGGCGATGCGCGCGAGCGCGTGTTCGGAGGCGATCAGCAGGGCGTTGAACGCCGGGTCCTCCACGGCGAAACCACCGCCGCCGGCCGGGTGTCCGCCGTCCGCGTACCCGCCGTCCCGGTAGTCCGTCGCCAGACGTACGTACCGGCCGTAGTCCAGGTCCGTCGGCCGGTCCTCGGCGGCGCCGTGGTCCAGGTCGGCGCGGCGGAAGGAGCGGGCCGGGGCGGGCGTGACGCGGGAGAGCGGCGCGTCCCAGCTCGGTGCGTTGTCCATGCCCTGTTCCCACGGGTGGACCACCGAGGCGAGACCGCCGCCGCCGAGGTCGCGGCGGTGCAGCAGGTAGCGGTGCCAGGCCGCGAGGCGCGGGTACATCCGGGGGAGGAAGGACCGCGCCCGTGACAGACCCGGGTCGGCGGCGTGCACCAGCCACACGGCGAGGGCGTGCACCGGTGGCTGCACGATGCCCGAGGTCTGTACCGTGCGCGGGGCGCCCGCGGCGCGCCCCGCGGTCGAGGAACGCCAGAAGTCGGGGCTCGGGAAGTACGCGTCGAGGGGGACGGAGGAGTTGAAGACGATGTGCGGGATCCGTCCGTCGTCCCACTGCGCGTCGAGGAGCGTCTCCAGCTCCGTCTGGGCGCGCAGCGGCGACAGCTGGCGCAGCCCGATCGCGATGAACGCCGAGTCCCAGGACCACTGGTGCGGATACAGGCTGCGCGAGGGCACCGTGGACGTGCCCGTCCAGTTGCTGTCCAGCACCTGGGCCGCCCGCAGGCGCAGCGGCGCCGACCGGTGGGCCGGATCGTATACGGCCTCCTGGGCCCGGCTGTTCCCGACGCGGCCGGACGAAGGCGGCGGGGCGTGGGTGCGTACGGGATCAGGATGTGTGGCGCGGCGGGCGGTGAGCTGGGTTGTGCGGTCCACTCAGGTCTCCCCGAAGACATGCGGCCGACCAGTTCGGCAGTAGCTACCGTAGGGTTACGTCTATTTAACACGCAAAACTCAATATGTAATGCAGAGTTGGTGAACGCAAGAGGTTCGCACGACCGGAACCACAGGGAGCAGAGGAATGGCCACAAGGGCCCAGAAGACCGGGAGTCAGGCGAGCTCCGGTGACCTGCTGGAGCTGGTGCGCAGCGGACGGGCCATCACCCGTGGGGCGTTGCAGCAGGTCACGGGACTGTCCCGGGCCACGGTCGGGCAGCGGCTCGACCGGCTCTTCCGGGCCGGCTGGCTGCGCGAGGGCGCCGCGGGTCCGGTGGACTCGCCGCTCGGCGGCCGCCCTTCGGTTCGGCTGGAGTTCGACGACTCCCACGCCGTCGTCCTCGCCGCCGACCTCGACACCCGGCACGCGCGCGCCGCCGTGCTGTCCCTGACGGGTGAACTGCTGGCCGAGCACGCGGGACCACTGCTCGTCGAGGACGGCCCGGACGCGGTGCTCGGCGAGCTGGGCCGCTGGTTCGGCGAACTGCTGGAGAAGGCCGGGCACCGGCCGGGGGAGGTGTGCGGCATCGGGCTCGCCGTGCCGGGTCCCGTCGACCTCGGCACCGGCCGGGTCGTCCAGCCGCCGATCATGCCCGGCTGGGACGGCTACGACATAAGAGGGCGCCTCACCCGGGCCTTCACCGAGCACACGGGCGCCGGGGCCGTCCCGGTCCTGGTGGACAACGACGCCAACCTCATGGCGTACGGGGAGCAGCGCACCGGCCACCCCGACTGCTCGGCCTTCGTCCTGGTGAAGGTCTCCACCGGTATCGGCGCCGGGGTGGTCGTAGGAGGCACGATCTACCGGGGCATCGACGGAGGTGCCGGCGACATCGGGCACATCCGGGTGCCGGAAGGCGCCGACGCGCTGTGCAGGTGCGGGTCGTACGGCTGTCTCGCCGCCGTCGCCAGCGGGGGCGCCGTGGCCCGCAGACTGGCGGAGACCGGGGTTCCGGCGGCGTCGGGCTCGGACGTGCGCGACCTGCTCACCTCCGGGCACCCGGGCGCGGCCGCGTTCGCGCGGGAGGCCGGGCGGCACGTCGGCGACGTCCTGGCGACCGTGGTGACCCTGCTCAACCCGGGCGTCCTCATGATCGCCGGGGATCTGGCCGGAACGCCGTTCCTCACCGGTGTCCGCGAACTGCTCTACCAGCGCGCACTGCCCCGCTCCACCGCCCGGCTGGAGGTGGTCACGTCCCGGCTCGGTGAACGAGCGGGCCTGGTCGGAGCGGGTGCGCTGGTCGTGGAGCACCTGTACGCGCCCGAGCGGGTCGAGGAGCGGCTGCTCGCCATGGGTGTCTGAAAGCGGTGTGCTCGGGTGTCCGGGCCCGGTGTGACGGCGGCGTTTCCTTCCGGAGACGGGTCCGCATGGTGAAATCCGGGCGCCGGCACGGGCGTGATTCTCGCCACGCCTGATCGGGGTTTCGCTCAGATGAGCGGATCTTGAGCGACTGCACTTCTCCAAAGGGTGGCACTCAGTGCCACCCTTTGATCGTTTACGATCTGAACTCAGGCGTGCTGAGGGCTGCTCGTATGAGCGCTATCCGGCATCTACGGGTGTTGACTCCTTCAAGAAGTGAACGCCGGATGCTCCGTCGGCTTACCTGTTGTTGACTTTCGATCTGCTGGCGGACGACTGGTTACGGCCGTATGACACGCAAGTGGACGTACCCAGACGCCTTCGATCTGGGTATGTTCCCCGTCGTCAGGGCAGCCACCGCGTCGTCGAGGAGTCGAGACCCGTGTCGGAAAACAAAGATCCCCACGTAGCTGAGACCGGCGACAGCGGCCTCGAGGGCGTGAAGTTCGTCTATGACTTCACCGAAGGCAACAAGGAACTCAAGGATCTCCTCGGCGGCAAGGGTGCCAACCTCGCCGAGATGACCAACCTGGGCCTTCCCGTCCCTCCGGGCTTCACGATCTCGACCGAGGCCTGTAAGACCTACCTCGACAGCGGCGAGGAGCCGGCGGCACTGCGTGACGAGGTGAGTGCACACCTCGACGCGCTCGAAGCGAAGATGGGCAAGAAGCTCGGCCAGGCCGACGACCCGCTGCTGGTCTCCGTCCGTTCCGGGGCGAAGTTCTCCATGCCGGGCATGATGGACACCGTCCTGAACATCGGCCTCTCCGACAAGTCCGTGCAGGGCCTGGCCAAGCAGGCCGGAGACGACCGCTTCGCGTGGGACTCGTACCGCCGTCTCATCCAGATGTTCGGCAAGACGGTCCTCGGCGTCGACGGCGACCTCTTCGAGGAGGCGCTGGAGGCGGCCAAGCACACCAAGAAGGTCGCGGTCGACACCGACCTCGAAGCGGCCGACCTCAAGAAGCTCGTCACCAAGTTCAAGAAGATCGTCAAGACCGAGGCCGGGCGGGACTTCCCGCAGGACCCGCGCGAGCAGATGGACCTCGCCATCCACGCGGTCTTCGACTCCTGGAACACGGACCGCGCGAAGCTCTACCGCCGCCAGGAGCGCATCCCGGGCGACCTGGGCACGGCCGTCAACGTCTGTTCCATGGTCTTCGGCAACCTCGGCCCCGACTCGGGCACCGGCGTCGCCTTCACCCGGGACCCGGCCTCCGGCCACCGGGGCGTGTACGGCGACTACCTGCAGAACGCCCAGGGCGAGGACGTGGTCGCGGGTATCCGCAACACCGTCCCGCTCGCCGAGCTGGAGCAGATCGACAAGAAGTCGTACGACCAGCTGATGCAGATCATGGCGACGCTGGAGAACCACTACAGGGACCTCTGCGACATCGAGTTCACCATCGAGCGCGGGCAGCTGTGGATGCTCCAGACCCGCGTCGGCAAGCGGACGGCCGGTGCCGCCTTCCGTATCGCCACGCAGCTCGTGGACCAGGGACTCATCGACGAGGCCGAGGCGCTCCAGCGCGTCACCGGTGCCCAGCTCGCGCAGCTGATGTTCCCGCGCTTCGACGACGAGGCGAAGGTGGAGAAGGTCGGCCGGGGCATCGCGGCCTCGCCGGGCGCCGCCGTGGGCAAGGCGGTCTTCGACTCGTACACGGCCGTGAAGTGGTCCCGGTCCGGAGAGAAGGTCATCCTGGTCCGCCGTGAGACGAACCCCGACGACCTCGACGGCATGATCGCGGCCGAGGGCATCCTCACCTCGCGCGGCGGCAAGACCTCCCACGCGGCCGTCGTGGCGCGTGGCATGGGCAAGACCTGCGTGTGCGGCGCGGAGGAGCTCGAGGTCGACACCAAGCGCCGCCGGATGACGGTCCCCGGCGGTCACGTCGTCGAGGAGGGCGACGTCATCTCCATCGACGGCTCCAGCGGCAAGGTGTACCTGGGCGAGGTGCCCGTCGTGCCCTCCCCGGTCGTGGAGTACTTCGAGGGCCGGATGCACGCCGGCGCCAACGACGCCGACGAGCTGGTCGAGGCCGTGCACCGGATCATGGCGTTCGCCGACCGCAAGCGCCGCCTGCGGGTGCGCGCCAACGCGGACAACGCCGAGGACGCGATGCGCGCCCGCCGCTTCGGTGCCCAGGGCATCGGTCTGTGCCGTACGGAGCACATGTTCCTCGGCGACCGCCGTGAGCTGGTCGAGCGCCTGATCCTCGCGGACACGGAGGCCGAGCGCGAGGAGTCGCTGAAGGCGCTCCTTCCGCTCCAGAAGCAGGACTTCGTGGAGCTGTTCTCGGCGATGGACGGCCTCCCGGTCACCGTCCGCCTCCTGGACCCGCCGCTGCACGAGTTCCTGCCCGACATCACCGAACTGTCGGTCCGTGTGGCGCTGGCGGAGTCCCGTCAGGAGCCCCACGAGAACGAACTGCGCCTCCTGCAGGCCGTCCACCGCCTGCACGAGCAGAACCCGATGCTGGGGCTGCGCGGCGTGCGCCTCGGCCTGGTCATCCCCGGCCTGTTCACCATGCAGGTACGGGCCATCGCCGAGGCCGCGGCCGAGCGCAAGACCGCCAAGGGCGACCCGCGCGCGGAGATCATGATCCCGCTCGTCGGCACGGTCCAGGAGCTGGAGATCGTCCGCGAGGAGGCCGACGAGGTCATCGCGGAGGTCGAGGCGGCCACGGGCGTCCAGCTGAAGCTCTCCATCGGCACGATGATCGAGCTGCCGCGCGCCGCGCTGACCGCCGGTCAGATCGCCGAGGCGGCGCAGTTCTTCTCCTTCGGCACGAACGACCTGACCCAGACGGTGTGGGGCTTCAGCCGCGACGACGTGGAGGCCTCGTTCTTCACGGCCTACCTGGAGAAGGGCATCTTCGGCGTCAGCCCGTTCGAGACGATCGACCGCGACGGCGTCGGTTCCCTGGTGAAGCTGGCGGTGGAGGCCGGCCGCGCCACCCGCCCCGACCTGAAGCTCGGCGTCTGCGGGGAGCACGGCGGCGACCCGGAGTCGGTCCACTTCTTCCACGAGGTGGGACTCGACTACGTCTCCTGCTCGCCGTTCCGCATCCCGGTGGCGCGCCTGGAGGCGGGCCGTGCGGCCTCCTCCTCGCAGGGGAGCGACCACCGGTAGGTCCACCGGACTCCGGGCCCCGGATCCGTCACCCACCCTCACCGACGGACGACGGATCCGGCGTACGAAAGCGAAGGGGCGGCACCTGTGCGGAGGTGCCGCCCCTTCGCCGCTCTTCCCGCGTTCCGCGGTGCCTCCCGCGTTCTCGGGTGAGGCGGGTGCGCCCGGCGGTCAGCCGGAGTTGCCGCGCCTGCGGGCCGCGACCAGCAGGCCGCCGCCCGCGAGGAGGACGACCGCCCCGCCGCCCGCGAGGTACGACGTGACGCCGCTGCCACCGGTCTCGGCCAGGTCCGTGCCCTGCTGCTCGGCGGGGGCGGAGGAACTGTCCTCGGCGTCGTCCGCGCCCTCGTCCTGCGCGGCGACGAAACCGGCGGGCGGCTTGTCGCAGCCGACGCCGTCCTGGTCCCGGTCGAGATGGTCGCCGTAGTGCTTGTCGCCCCTGGCGATGTTGGCGTGCCCCTTCGCGTACGCCTCGGTGCAGTTCTTGAACGCCCCGTCGCCGTCGTGGGCCTCGGCGGTGGCCGGCAGGACGGCCAGGGCCAGTGCGGCGAGGGCCACGGCGGCGGGCTTGCGGATCAGGTTCACGAGGAGCCCCTCATATTGTGCTGATATCCGTAGGCATGATCACGGAGAGGCGATCAGTCGGATTTGAGGTGACGAAAGTACGAGAGGGGTGATTGATGCCGCGGCGGAACGACGGACCCGTGATGCGAACGTGACGTGACCGGACGGTAGCTCTCCGCTCACGGACCCGCGTTCCGTACACCCGGCGGGCGTGCTCTCCGGGGTCGCGAAGAAGCGACTACGAGCGGAACGGCCCCTTCACCTCGTACGTGATGCCGCCGGACGAACTGCCGCTGGTGCCGCGCTGGCTGGAGAAGTAGAGGCGGGTGCCGTCGGGGGAGAAGGCGGGGCCGGTGATCTCGGAGCCGGACTGGCCGTCGAGGCGGAGGAACGGGGCGATCACGTCGGCGGGCGTGATCACACAGATCTCCATGGTGCCGCCGTCCTCCGCGACGAACAGGTCGCCCGAGGAGGTCCCGGTGATGTTGTCGACGCCGGTCAGCGGAGCCGTGCCCGAGGTCACGAGCGAGTCGTCGTACGCGAGTTCGTAGGTGTTGGTGGCCAGATTGAGCTGCCAGACACGGTTGTCGCCCTTGGTGGTGAACCAGACGGTGTCGTCGGCGTAGTGGCAGCCCTCGCCGCCGTTGAACTTCTTCGAGCCGGAGACCTGGGTACGCGTCGTGGTGGGGGAGCCGTCCGGGTCGGGCACGTTCGCCCAGGTGAAGGAGCCGGAGGTGGCCGACCCGGCGACCATGACCTGGAGGGTGCCGGTGGCGAGGCTGCCCCAGGTCGTCGGTACGAAGCGGTAGAGGCAGCCGTTCGTCTCGTCCTCCGTCAGGTAGACCACTTTGCGCACCGGGTCTGCGGCGGCCGCCTCGTGCTTGAAGCGGCCCATGGCGTCCCGGCGCACGGCCGCGTTCACACCCCACGGGTCGGTCTCGTAGACGTATCCGAGGGACACCTCCTCGCAGGACAGCCAGGTGTTCCACGGAGTTCTGCCGCCCGCGCAGTTCTGCCGGGTGCCGGACAGGACGCGGTACGCGCCGGTGACCGTCCCCGTCGAGGAGAACTTGACCGCGCTCGCGCCGCCCGACGGGTTGATCTCCGAGTTGGACACGTAGATCCAGCCGGCTCCGTCGGCGTAACAGGCCCCGCCGTCAGGGGCGTTGTGCCAGGTGTACGAGGTGCCGGACACCGTCCGGCCCGATCTGGCGATCACCCGGCTGGTGAAACCGCTCGGCAGTCTGACACCGTTCGCGTCCGCCGGGCCGAGTGCCCCGTACGGGCCCGGGCCGGGCTGGGCGGGCGCGGCGTACGCGGCGCCGCGCCACAGGGTTCCGCCGAGGACGGCCGACGAACCGCCGAGGACGGCCGCGCGCAGGAGGGTACGACGTTCCACTGTCGCTCCAAGGGGGTGCCGGGGACGCCCCGTCCGCCGGTCGGGGACGGGGTCGCGCACCGTCGGAGCCTAGGAGTGCGGGGTGGACGCGCCATGGACAGGCGATGACGTGTACGCGTCATGAGGATGGTGCCCCGTACGCCCGGGCGTCACGCCTTCAGAGCGTCGTACGTGACTCCCGTCAGCCGCTCCGACTCCTCCCAGAGCCGTTGCCCCGCCGTGTCGTTGAGTGTCCACTTCGCGCGCCACGACTTCGCGGGGGAACCGCGCCAGCCCAGGAACGAAGGGCCGGTGAAGGAGTCCGGGCGTACGCCGGGAGCGGTCGCCGCGTACAGCGTGGGGAGGGCGCCCGCCTCCGCGGACTGCGCGAAGAAGCGGTTGCCCGTCTCCATGAACCGCTGGGAGACTCGGCGGCCCTCCATCCTCGGGCCCGCGGTCTGGAGGTTGGTGGCGGCGTAACCGGGATGCGCGGCCGCCGCCACGACGTCGGAGCCGGCGGCGGCGAGCCGACGGGCCAACTCGTGCACGAACAGCAGGTTGGCCGTCTTGGATCGGCTGTATGCGGTCCAACGCCCGTACTTCTGCTCGCTGTTGAGGTCGTTGATGTCGATGTTCGCCGTCGCGTGCATGGTGCTGGACAGACTCACCGCGCGTGCGCCGGGCGTGGTGAGCAGGGTCGGCAGCAGCAGCCCGGTGAGCGCGAAGTGGCCGAGGTGGTTGACCCCGAACTGCGTCTCGAAGCCGTCCACCGTGCGGCCCTGCGGGAGCGCCATCACGCCCGCGTTGTTGACGAGCACGTCGAGTCGGTCGTGCGCGCTGCCGTACGCCGCCGCGAACTCCCGTACGGAGTCAAGGTCCCCGAGGTCCAGACGTACGAACTGCACGTCCGCGTCCGGCACTTCGTCGGTCAGGCGGTCGGCGGCCTCGGTTCCGCGGCTCTCGCTGCGGCAGGCGAGGACGACCCGGGCGCCCCGCCGGGCCAGTTCGCGGGCGGTGACGTACCCGATCCCGCTGTTCGCCCCGGTGACGATGGCCGTGCGGCCGCTCTGCTCGGGTATGTCGTTCGCGCTCCAGCCGGCCATGGCTCGGCTCCCTCCACGTATGGGTGGCTCCACAGCCTAGAGGGGGCCGGCGTCACGGCGCCCCGCAAGGGGCGCGGGGAACTGCGCGACCAGCCACAAACATCCCGCAGGTACGAACGGCCCAGGCGGCGCTCAGCGGGAGACGTACTCCTCCGGCCGGATCGGGTACTCCTCGGGCATGGGCCGGGTGTCGAGATAGAACCACTCGGCGGTAGGGCTCGGGCCCGGAGCCGGGACCGTGGCCGGGGGCGCGTACGGCTGCCCGGGAGGCGCGTTGCCTGCCGGGTGAGCCGGTGAGGGCACATGCTCACCAACCGCCGTGTCCGCCACGCCCGTCGGCGTACCCGCAGGCTTCGCCGGACCCGGCATCAGCAGCTCCACGCGCAGCCCGAGCCCTCGTTGCTGCGCGACGAACTCCTCGACCTGGCTGCGGCAGGCGTGGTCGAGGTGGGTCACCCCCGTCAGGTCGAGCCGGATACGCGGCCTGCCCGCCTCGGCGGCGGCCTCCAGGGCCTCGATCAGCTGGGGCAGCCGCAGGAACGTGGCGTTGCCCGCCATGACGACCTTGGCGGTGTCCTCCTCCAGATGCTGCTTGATGACGGTCTGGGACATCCGCAGCGCGGCCAGGACGATCCCCGCGGCGAGGCCGAAGAGGACACCTTCGAGCAGCGCGGTCGCCACGATGACCAGGGTGGTGAGCGTCATCACCGCGAACTCGCCCCGGTCCTGGCGCCACATCTTCGGGAACTCCGCGGGCGCGAAGAGCTTCCAGCCGCTGTGGACGAGGACGCCCGCGAGGACGGAGATCGGGATCAGGGCCAGTACCTGGGGCAGGAGCAGCGCGAAGGCGAGCAGCCACAGGCCGTGGAGTGTGCGGGAGAGGCGGGTCTTGGCGCCCGCCTGGACGTTCGCCGAACTGCGGGCCACCACCGCCGTGATGGGCAGCGCGCCGAGGAGGCCCGCCACCGTGTTTCCGGCGCCCTGGGCGATGAGTTCCGGGTTGTAGCGGGTGCGCGGCCCGCTGTGCATGCGGTCCACGGCGGCGGCCGTGAAGAGGCTCTCCGCCGAGGCGATCACCGTGAAGGTGAGGATCGCGGTGATGATCCCGACGTCGGCGAGGCCGGCGAACTCCTTCGGGCCGGGTACGTCGACGGAGGCGAGCAGGTTGCCCACCTGGAGCGTCTGCACGTCCACGCCCGGCAGGGAGGCGACGCCGATGCCGATCCCGACGGCCACGAGCGCGGCCGGGACCTTCTTCACCGGGCCGGGCATCCCCTTCCACAGGAAGCTCAGGGCGATGGTGGCCGCACCGAGTCCCGCGGCGACGAGCGCGTCGGGGTTCGTCACCGTGTCGGCGATCAGCCCGGGGAGACCGGCCATGTTCTCGACCGGGGTGCCGGGGGCCTTGGAGTCGGACATCGGATAGAGCTGGCTGAACATCAGCGGCAGTCCGATGCCCGCGAGCATGCCCTGGACGACGGCCAGGGAGATCGCCTGGAAGATCCGGCCGAGCCGGACCAGGCCGAGAACGATCTGCAGGATGCCGGCGCCGAGGACGATCACACCGAGCATGGCCACGCCGTACTGGAGGACGGTCTCCGCGACGAGGGCCGCCAACCCGGCCGCGGGACCGCTGACCTGGAGGGTGCTGCCACGAGCCGCGCCGACGACCAGACCGCCGATGACACCGGAGATGATGCCCAGTTCGGCGGGGACGCCGGAGGCCACGGCGACGCCGATGCACAGAGGGAGAGCGACGAGGAAGACGACGAGCGAGGCGGTGATCTCGGTGGCCAGGTCGACCCCGGGCCTCTTGTCGCCCTGGCTTCCCTTGCTGTTCTTACCGCTCCTGCTGAGCCAACTGCTGCCCTTGCCACCCCTGTTGCTTCCGCCGGTGCCGGTGCCGCCGGGCTCGGCGGCACCGGAAGTGCCGACGGCGTGGGTGGCAGCCGCGTGGCCTGCGTGGTGCTCGAAGCCGTCGAAGCTGCCGAAGTCGTCGAAGTCGTCGAAGTCGTCGTACGCCTGGCGGGCGCCGGGGGCGGGAGGCGGGTCCGGTGGCTGCGGCGGGATCCTGGAGTGGGCCGGTACGCGCCCGCGTGCGTGCAGGCCGCTCACAGGGCGTGCACCCGGAAGCGGCCGTCCTCGTCCAGCTCGTGCACCTGGCCCGTGTCGACCTCGTAGTACCAGCCGTGCAGCCGCAGCCTTCCCGAGTCGATCCGCTGCCGCGCTATCGGATAACTCCGCAGTGCCGCAAGCTGGTTGACGACGTTGAGCTGCGCCACGGCCGGCATCGACGGGTCTTCGAGGGCCCCGTCGAGCAGGGGTGCCAGCTCGGGGCGGGCCAGGTCCAGCCAGGCGTCCACGCCGGGCAGCGCCGACAGGTCGTCGCCGGACTTCAGCGCGCCCATCGCACCGCAGTGGGAGTGACCGCACACGATGATGTCCTGAACGCCGAGCACCTCCAGTGCGTACTCGATGGTGGCGGCCTCGCCCGAGGCGCCCGGCCGCCCGTGCGGCGGGACGATATTCCCCGCGTTCCGCAGCTCGAATATCTCTCCGGGGCGTGCGCCCGTGATCAGGGCGGGTATGACCCGCGAGTCCGAACAAGTAATGAACAATGCCTCCGGATATTGGCCCTCGGCCAGCTTCCGGTATTCGCCGCTCTCGAAATCGACGCGTCGAGCGAACGAGCGGGCGCGGTCCAGCAATGCCTTCACGGCACCTCCCGGCATGGGGTCCGAACAGGTATTTCCCGTCGTTCCTCCACCGTAGAGGGGTGATTGCCAGGCGAAGGTTAACGGAACACTAGAGCGGGACCAGGAATGGCCCATATTTCGTCCTGTCGGCTCGCTCCGGCGTCAACCGGCCGTCCGTGGACGGTCTTTGAGCGACCCGTCACATTACCCGGGGTTAATGCGGTGTGCCATTGTCGGCTCTTGTAGCGTGACTCCTTCACGGCACGGAATTCGTGCTGTCCGGGTTCATGGGGAGACAGGACGTATGGGCGTACGAGTGCTGCTCATCGAGGACGACGACACGATCGCCGAACCTCTCGCCGAGGGTCTGGGCCACTTCGGGCTGACGGTCGACCGCGTCTCCACCGGGACCGAAGGGCTGAGAGGGCCCTACGGCGATGCCGTCCTGCTCGATCTGGGCCTGCCCGACATGGACGGCATCGACGTCTGCCGTGGCATCCGGCAGGTCTCCGACGTGCCGATCATCATCCTCAGCGCGCGCGGTGAGGAGGCCGACCGGGTGCTGGGCCTGGAGCTCGGCGCGGACGACTACTTGGCGAAACCTTTCAGCCTGCGTGAGCTGGTGGCCCGGGTGCGGGCGGTCACACGGCGCACGCAACTGGGGCGGGGCGTGCGACAGGGCCACCCCGAGGGGGACTTCGGGACTCCTCCGGCCGGGGTGCCCCGGGTGGGGGCGCCCGTCACGGGGACGCCTCCCCGGGGGACACCGCTCGTGCGCCCGCCGGGTGCGGGCGTGCAGGGCGCCGAACCGTACGAGTCCGGCGCCCCGGAGAGCGGATGGCCGTACACGCCGGAGGCTCCGGACACCGGGCCGTCCGGTGCGCGGCCCTTCGCCCCGAGCTCACGCGGCACGGAACCCTTTCCGGACGAGGTGCGCGGCCCAGGGGCGTTCACCAGTGGGTCGGACGGCGTGGAGCTGTTCACCCGTGGGTCGGGTGGCGCGGAGCCGTTCATCCGTGGGTCGGGCGGCGCGGAGCCGTTCTCCGGTGAGGCGCGTGGCGCGGAGTCGTTCTCCGGCGGGCCGGGCGGCGGGGAGTCGTTCTCCCGTGCGTCGGACGGCCAGGAACCGTTCCCGAGCGAGGCGCGCGGCCCGGAAACGTCTCCGAGGGAGACCTCCGCGCCCCGTGGTGCGGAGACGTTCCCGAGCGGGGCGCGTGGCGCGGAGCCGTCCCCCGGCGGGCCGCGTGGTGCGAAGCCGTTCTCCGGTGAGTCGTTCGGGGGAGAGCCGTTCGGCGGGGAGCCGTTCTCTGCCCGGAGGGACGCCCCGCGGCACTTCGAACCCGTACCTCTGCCCGACGCGGATCCCGACCCGGACGAGGGTGCCGAGAGGCCGCCACCGGGGCCCCTCGTGGTCGACCGCCGGACCCGGCAGGTCTGGGTCGGCGAGACCTCCGTCGCGCTGACGCCGAAGGAGTTCGAACTGCTCGCGCTGCTCACCGAGGACCCCGGGGCGGTCTACTCGCGGCAGCAGATCCTCGACCGGGTCTGGGACCCGCACTACCAGGGCCCGACCAAGACGCTGGACGTCCATGTCGCCACGCTGCGCCGGAAGTTGGGGCACTCGGCGTGGATCCAGACCCTGCGCGGGGTCGGCTTCCGGCTGGCGGTCCACACACAGCCGCCCGTCCCGTACCCGGCACCGGGCCGGCCGGCGGCGTACCGATGACCCGACGGCTGCTCCTCAGCTATCTCGCCCTCACCGCCCTGGTCCTGCTCTGTCTGGAGATTCCGCTGGGGTTCGTGTACTCGCGGGGTGAGCTGGAGCGGGTGATGAACGCGGCGAAGGACGAGGCGGAGTCGGTCTCGGCGTTCGCCGCGCTGTCCATCGACGCCGGACGCGCGACGCAGGACCTGCCCGGCCGGGCGGCCCACTGCGCCGAGCGCATCGGCGGCAGGGTGCTGATCGTGGACCGCTCCGGCGACCTGCTGGCCACCTCGCACGAACTGTCCGGCGCCGAGTCGGGCAACCCGGCCTCCTGGCCCGGCATCGCGGCCGCGCTCAGGGGCGACTCCACCGCGGACGTGCGCACGTCCACCATCGGCGGCGTGGAGTACATCGCGGTCGCGGCCCCGGTGACACACGGCGCCGAGAGGCTGGGCGCCGTGCGGATCACGGTGCCCAGCCGGATGGTGGCGGAGCGCGTGCAGCACGTGTGGCTGCTGCTCATCCTCGGCGGGCTCGCGGTCCTCGCGGCCGTCGCCGTCATCGGCTTCGCCATCGCGAGCTGGACCGGCCGCCCCATCCGCGAACTGGAGCGCGCCACACACAAGTTGGCGGACGGAGGCCCCGCCACTCCCGTGGCGATCACGAACGGGCCGCCGGAGGTACGCAGTCTCGCCGCCACCTTCAACCGCACCGCCGCCCGCCTCGAACACCTCCTCGCCTCCCAGCGCGCCTTCGCGGGCGAGGCCTCGCACCAGCTCAAGACGCCCCTCGCCGCGCTGCGGCTGCGTCTGGAGAACCTGGAGTCCGACATCGCGCTGCACGCCCGGGGCAACCTCGACGCCGCGGTGACCGAGACCGACCGGCTCGCCAGAATGGTCGAAGGACTGCTGGCCATGGCGCGGCTCGACGAGAGCGCCGCCGTCCGCGAACAGGTGGACCTGGACCGGGTCTGCGCCGAACGGCACCGGGCCTGGGCGCCGATGTTCGAGCAGCACGGCGTACAGCTCGTGCTGCTCGGCGACTACGGCGGGCCCGTCCTGGCCGTGCCCGGCGCGGTGGAGCAGATCCTGGACAACCTGCTCTCCAACGCCCTGAAGGTGTCGCCGCCCCACTCCACCGTCTCCGTGGACCTGCGCAGGCCGGCGACCCACGAACGCCGCTTCCACCACCGTCCGGCGGGCCCCGCCCGCGTCGAACTGCATGTCACGGACGAGGGGCCGGGCATGACCGAGGAGCAGCGCCGCCGGGCCTTCGACCGTTTCTGGCGGGCGCCCGGCGCCCCCAAGGGCGGTACGGGTCTGGGCCTGGCCCTGGTCCAGCGCCTCACCCACGCGAGCGGCGGCGACATCAGCCTGCGTCCGGCCGTCCACGGAGGGCTCGACGCGGTGGTCCGGCTGCCCGCGGCGGGCGACCCCACGGCCCCGGCGGCCAGACCGCTGGAGACCACCGCCTCACCCTGAGGACCGAGGGAGGTGTCCGGACCTCAGCTCGTCCGCACCTCGTACGTCGTCACCGTCACCGAGTCCTCGTCCAGGCACTGCCCCGACTCCAGGTCGAAGCGCTGCTTGAGGAGGGGCGAGGCGACGAACGGGCGGCCCTGGTGGGAGCCGGTCAGGCCGCGGGAGAGGACGGCCGCGCCGGTGAACGGGTCACGGTTGTCGATCGCGTACATCCGGCCCGTACGGTCCAGGAAGAGCGCCACCTGGCGTCCGTCCGGGAGCAGGGCCGCGACGCCGCGGCCGGGGATCAGCACGGACAGGTCGCAGACCGTGAACCAGTCGTCGGCGGCCGGGCCGTCCAGCCGGAGCTGGATCTTGATCGTCGTGGTCTCGGGGGCGAGCGTCATCGCTGGGCGCTTCCTTCCAGGGGTCGCGTGCCGATGGTCAGCAGCGGCAGGTCGGGCTTGATCTGGTCGCGCTCGGGGACGAAGCCGACGACCGGGTCCGGGGTGTCCGGCGCGTTCACGAAGGAGACGAAACGGGACAGCTTCTCCGGGTCGTTGATGGTCTCGGCCCACTCGTCGCGGTAGCCCGCGACATGCGCGGTCATCAGGGACTCCAGCTCCTCGCAGATGCCCAGCGAGTCCTCGACCACCACGTCGCGCACGTGGTCCAGGCCGCCGTCGATCCGCTCCAGCCAGGTCGAGGTGCGCTCCAGACGGTCGGCCGTGCGGATGTAGAACATCAGGAAGCGGTCGATCAGACGGATCAGTTCGGCGTCGGAGAGGTCCTGGGCGAGCAGGTCGGCGTGGCGCGGGGTGGCGCCGCCGTTGCCGCCGACGTACAGGTTCCAGCCGTTGGCGGTGGCGATGATGCCGAAGTCCTTCGACTGGGCCTCGGCGCACTCGCGGGCACAGCCCGAGACCGCCGACTTGAGCTTGTGCGGGGACCTGAGGCCCCGGTAGCGCAGCTCCAGGTCGATGGCCATGCGCACCGAGTCCTGGACGCCGTAACGGCACCAGGTCTGCCCGACGCACGACTTGACGGTCCGCAGCGACTTTCCGTACGCGTGCCCGGACTCGAAACCGGCGTCCACCAACCGGGCCCAGATCAGCGGCAGTTGTTCGACACGTGCGCCGAACATGTCGATCCGCTGACCGCCCGTGATCTTCGTGTAGAGGCCGAAGTCCCGGGCCACCTCACCGATCACGATGAGCTTCTCGGGCGTGATCTCGCCGCCGGGGATGCGCGGCACGATCGAGTACGAGCCGTTCTTCTGCAGGTTCGCGAGGAAGTGGTCGTTGGTGTCCTGGAGGGAGGCCTGCTCGCCGTCCAGGACATAGCCGTCCGCGCCGATGGTGGGCGCGAGCGAGGCGATGATCGAGCCGACCGTGGGCTTGCAGACCTCGCAGCCGTCACCGCCACGTGCGTTGTCACGGCCGTAGCGGTCCAGGAGCTGCTGGTACGAGGTGATGCGCAGGGCGAGGACGATCTCGTACAGCTCCTCGCGGGTCTGTGAGAAGCAGCCGCACAGGCCCTTGTCGACCTCGACGCCGCTCGCCTCCAGTTCGGAGGTGACCAGCTGGCCGAGGACCTTGACGCAACTGCCGCAGCCCGTACCGGCCTTGGTGCACTTCTTCACCTCGGGCACCGTCGTGCAACGGTGCTCGGTCACCGCGCCGCGGACCGCGCCCTTGGTGACGTTGTGGCAGGAGCAGATGATCGCCTCGTCCGGCAGCGCGGACGGGCCCAGCTGGACGGCCGCGCCCGCGCCGGCCGGAAGGACGAGCTGTTCCGGGGAGACCGGCGGTACCGAGCCGGTGAACGCCCGCAGCGTGCCGTACGCCTCGGCGTCGCCGACGAGGATGCCGCCGAGCAGCGTCCCGTCGCGGCCGATGACCAGCTTCTTGTACAGGCCCGCGCGGGAGTCGGAGTAGACGACGTCGAGGCAGTCCTCGGACGTGCCGTGCGCGTCACCGAACGAGGCCACGTCCACGCCGAGCAGCTTCAGCTTGGTGGAGAGGTCGGCGCCGGTGAACTCCGCCTCGTCCTCGGCGATGGTCGCGGCGACCGTCTCGGCCTGCTCGTAGCCGGGGGCGACCAGGCCGTACACCCGGCCGTCGGAGGCCAGCGCGCACTCGCCGATCGCGAAGACGTGCGGGTCGTTCACCGTGCGGCACTGCTCGTCGACCGAGATGCCGCCGCGCTCGCCGACCGTCAGGCCGCAGTCGCGGGCCAGCTGGTCGCGGGGGCGTACACCGGCGGAGAACACCACCAGCTCGGTGGCGAGTTCGGAGCCGTCGGACAGCTTCATGCCGGTGACCGCGCCGGACTCGTCGACCAGGATCTCCTGCGTGCCCACGCCCGTGTGGACGGACAGGCCCATGTCCGCGATGGTCCGCAGGAGCGCGGCGCCGCCGCCCTCGTCGACCTGGACCGGCATCAGGCGGGGTGCGAACTCCACGATGTGGGAGGTGAGCCCGAGGCCCTTCAGCGCGCCCGCGGCCTCCAGCCCGAGCAGACCGCCGCCGACCACCGCGCCCGTCGTCCTCGACCTGGCGTACTCCTCGATGGCGAGGAGGTCCTCGATCGTGCGGTAGACGAAGCAGCCCTCGGCGTCCTTGTTGGGGACGGGAGGTACGAAGGGGAACGAACCGGTGGCGAGGACCAGCGTGTCGTAGCCGAAGACCAGGCCGGAGCGGGCCGTCACCGTTTTCGCGGACCGGTCGACCGTCTCGGCGGGGTCGCCGATGTGCAGCTCGATCCCGTGGTCCTTGATGAACTCCATGTCCGTCATGGACAGTTCCTCGGGCGAGGTGCCCGAGAAGTACGAGGTCAGCTGCACGCGGTCGTAGGCGGGGCGTGGCTCCTCGCACAGCACGACCACGCGGTGCGTGGCGGTCAGGCCGCGTTCGGCGAGCGCTTCGAGGAAGCGCTGGCCGACCATGCCGTGGCCGACGAGCACGATCGTGGGGGTGGCCTCCAGGCTGGCGGACATTCAGGAGCCTCCATCGTTGGTGAGCAGGTGGAGCAGCGGTGCGCCGTCCGTGGGGAGCGGCTCTGCTCCCTCCCAGGCGCGGGCGAGCGCGCCGACGGTGCCGAGCTCCCCGACGAGGACCCCGCCGACCAGCCGGTCGTCGCGGACGACGACCTTGCGGTAGGTGCCGCGGGTCGCGTCGGTGAGCTGGATGACGTCGTCGCCGGGAAGCGGTGTGTGCTCCCCGAAGGCGGCGAGGTCCAGGGGGTTGCCCGAGGAGAGGGTCAGCCGGGTCAGGGCGCGGGTGCCGCTGTAACCAGCGGCACCTTCGGCGGGTGCGGTCCGGGCGAGCAGCCCGGCCAGAACCTCGGCCTGTTCGAGCGCGGGAGCGGCGAGGCCGTAGACCTGGCCGTTGTGCTGGGCGCAGTCGCCGATCGCCCGGATGTGCGGGTCGGAGGTGCGCAGTTCGTCGTCGACAATGACGCCCTTGTGCACGGCGAGGCCCGCGTCCTGGGCGAGGCCCACCCGCGGATGCACTCCGCAGGCCAGCACCACCAGGTCGGCGTCGAGGGCGTAGCCGTCGGCCATCTCGACCGAGCGGACCGCGCCGCCGACGCAGCGCACGCCGCGTACCCGGCTCTCGATGTGCACCTCGACGCCGAGGTCCTTGAGGTGCCGGAGCACCAGCTTGGACGCCGACGGGTCGAGCTGACGTTCCATCAGTCGCTCGCCCTGCTGGGCCAGTACGACCTGCGCGCCGCGTTCGGCGAGTGCGCGGGCCGCCGAGACGCCCAGCAGGCCGCCGCCGATGACGACGGCCCTGGAGTCCTGCCGTACGGCTTCGGACAGCCCCAGGCAGTCGTCCATCGTGCGGAACGCGTGCACGCCGTCGGGCAGTTCGTGCCGGTCGGGGGCGAACAGGCCGCGCAGGGGCGGCAGGACCGGGTTCGAGCCGGTGGCCAGGACCAGCGTGTCGTATGCGATCACCGAACCGTCGGCGAAGTGCACCTCCCGCTCCGCGCGGTCGATGCGGACGGCCCGGCCACGGGTCAGCCGCTCGGGCGTCGGGAGCGCGATGACCTCGGGGGCGTAGCGCCCGGCCAGGACCTCCGCGAGCAGAACCCGGTTGTACGGGGTGTGCTCCTCGTCGCCGACGAGCACGGCGGGCACGCCGAGCTCTCCGAGCCTGCGGGCGAGACGTACGCCCGCGAGGCCGGCGCCGATCACCACCACACGCGTATTCGAGGTCATGTACGGCAGCGTGCGGTGCCGGTGTTACCCGGCCGCATCACGACTGTTTCCCGCGGGGAACGCTGCCCTCAGCGGAGCCCGGAGGGGGATGTGAGGGTTCTCGGCGGCCGGGGAGAGGGCCTGGTGAGGCGGGCCGTACCCGGCCGGGGCGCCCTCGGGGGTGAGGTTAACCGAACCCCCGAAATCCGTGCGGGCACCATCGGTCTTGGGGCCGGGACGCGGAAACCTTGCGGTGTCGGGCCACCCGCGCGGCGGTCCGCGCCGCCACGGAACACGCGGACCCGGCCGCCACGGAACACGCGGACCCGGCCCCGCGGACACGCGTACACAGGGAGCGAGCATGGACACCGCCCGGAAGCCGTACACCCGGGACGCCGCCGCCGTACGGGCCTGGCGGCTCGTGCGCGAGCCGTTCACCGCACGGACCTGGCGGCGGGTCGCGTACGCCCTGCTCGCCGTGCCGGTCGGGCTGGTCAGCCTGCCGGTGGCGCTGCTCGGCGGCCGCCGGGCGGGCCGGTGGCAGCGGGGCCTAGTCCGGCGCTTCCTCGGTGTGGAGCTGCCCGGCTCCTCACGGGGCGCGCTCCACGCCCTGCTCTCCCTGCCGCCGAACCTGGTGGTGGCGGTCGTCACGCTCTACGGCTGGTCGGTCGTCCCCATGAACATCGGCTGGCCCCTGCGCGGCGGCGACCCGGCCACGGCCTGGGGCGGGCCGACCCTCGCCGGCGCGTGGGCCTTCCACGCGGTGGTGGGCGGAGTCGGGTTCCTGCTGCTCATGCCGTGGCTCGGCCGCGCCCTCGGCGCGCTCCAGCTGCGTCTCGCGACAGCGCTCCTCGCCCGCCCGTAGGTTGACGGGATGCCCGACCCCAGGCCCACGCCATGCTCCGACTGACCGCCCCTGCCCCCGGCGGGGGCACGCGCCACCCGGTCACCGCCTTCGCGGCCACGGCCGCGGGCCGTGTGCTCGCCGCCTTCACGCCACGGGCCCTGGCCGCCCTGCTCTACGCGGTGATCACCCTGCCGCTCGCCCTCCTGGGCTGCCTGCTGACGCTCGCGGGGCTGCTCGTCGGCGGCGTTCTGTCCGTGACCACGCTGGGGCTGTGGGTCCTCGCGCTGACCGTGCGGGGCGCGCTCGCGCTCGGCGCGCTCCAGAGGACGCTGGCGCGCCGGCTGCTGCGCCTGGACATCGAGGAGCCGCCGACACCCCGGGCCGACGGAGTGCTCGGCCGGCGGCGGGCCCTGCTCCTCGGCCGTACGGGATGGCGTGCCGTCGGCTGCGCGCTGGGCGTGCCCGTCACGGCCGTGATCGCGTACGTGACGGTCCTGGGCGCGTACGCCTACGGGACCCAGCTGAGCCTGCACCCCCTGCTCGGACGGTGGAACCACCACACCGTCCGCGAAGGCGACTCCGTGCGGCACGTGTCCCTGGAAGTCCTCGGCGTCCAGCTGGACACCTGGCCACGCTGGCTGCTCCCGGTGGCCGTGGGACTCCTCCTCCTGTCGGCCGCGCCCTGGCTGACGCGCCACGGCCTCGCCCCGCACCGCCTGCTGCTCGCCGCCACGCTCGGCCCGAGCGCCGCGGACCGCCGCATCCGCACCCTGGAGGAGACCCGCGCCCAGGCGGTGGACGACGCGGCGGCCACTCTCCGCCGGATCGAGCGCGACCTGCACGACGGGACGCAGGCCCGGCTCGTCGGGCTCGCGATGCATCTGACGATGATCCGGGAACTGATCGGCGCGGACGCCGGCCGCGAACGGCTCCTCACCGTCGTCGACACCGCCCAGGGCAACGCCAAGCAGGCCATCGCCGACCTGCGCCACCTCGTCAAGGGCATCCATCCGCCCGTACTGGACCAGGGCCTGGACACGGCCCTCGCCACCCTCGCGGCGGACGTCGCACTGCCCGTCGAGGTCGTCACGGACATCGGGGCCCGCCCCGCGCCCGCAGTCGAGTCCATCGCCTACTTCTGCGCCGCCGAGCTCCTCGCCAACGCGGCCAAACACAGCGGGGCGGCCGGCGCCACGGTGACGGTGAGCGCGCACTCCGGGCTGCTCAGGCTCGCCGTCGGGGACGAGGGCCGCGGCGGGGCCGCGATCGGCGCGGGCTCGGGGCTCACCGGCCTGCTCGCCCGGGTACGGGCCGTCGACGGCACGCTCACCTGCGAGAGCCCGCCGGGAGGGCCTACGGTGGTCACGGTCGAGCTGCCGTACTGAAATTCGCCGCCGCAACCCGGCTCACTGATCACGAGGGGCACATGCGCGTTGTCATCGCCGAGGACTCCGCCCTCCTGCGCGACGGACTGGCCCAGCTCCTCCAGCTGCGGGGCGTGGTGGTCGCCGCCGCCGTCGGGGACGCCGACGCGCTGCTGACGGCCGTGGCCGAGCACCGCCCGGACGCCGCCGTCGTCGACATCCGGCTGCCGCCGACCCAGACGGACGAGGGGCTCCGCGCCGCCGTACGGCTGCGCGCCGACCACCCGGCCACCGGGGTGCTGATCTTCTCGCAGTACGTCGAGACGAAGTACGCCGCGCAGCTCCTGGGCACCAACCCGGGCGGCGTCGGCTACCTCCTCAAGGAACGGGTCGTCGACATCGGCGAGTTCGTGGACGCACTGGAGCGGATCGCCGCCGGCGGCACCGCCCTCGACCCGGAGGTCGTCGCGCAGCTCTTCGGCGCGAGCCGCCGCGCCACCGCCCTGGACGCCCTCACGCCCCGCGAGCGGGAGGTGCTCGCGCTGATGGCCGAGGGGCGTACGAACCACGCGATCGCCGCCTCCTTCACCGTCTCGGAACGGGCCGTGGAGAAGCACATCGCCAACATCTTCGCCAAGCTCGGCCTGCCGCCCTCCGACACGGAGAACCGGCGGGTGCTCGCGGTGCTGCGTCACCTGGAGACGACGGGCTGAAGCTCAGAAGACTCTCAAGCTTCACAGGACTCATGGACGGCACATCTACCTCGTCCATAGAGTCGCGATCATGCCCGACATATCGCTGACCATGGTCGTCGTCCTGTGCCTCGCCGCGCTCGCCGCCGGGTGGATCGACGCGGTCGTGGGCGGCGGCGGACTGCTCCTCCTGCCGATGCTGCTGCTCGGGCTGCCCAACTCGGGATCGGCGGCCCAGTACGCGCTCGGCACCAACAAGGCCGTGGCGATCGTCGGGACGACGGGCGCGGCGGTGACGTACGCGCGCAGGGCGCCCGTGGACGTCCGCACGGCGGTACGGATCGGTCTGGCGGCGCTCGCCGGGTCCACGGGCGGGGCCTTCGTCGCCGCCGGGATGAGCACCGACGTGCTCAAACCGGTGGTCATGGTCGTCCTGCTCGGCGTCGGCACCTTCGTGATCATGCGGCCCGCCTTCGGCACGGCCCCCTCGGCCGAGCCCGTCACACCGCGCCGCGTCCTCGCCGCGATCGGGCTCGCGGGCCTCGGCATCGGCTTCTACGACGGGCTCGTCGGGCCCGGCACGGGTACGTTCCTGGTGCTCGCCCTGACCGCGCTGCTCCACCTCGACCTGGTGACCGCCTCCGCCACCGCGAAGATCGTCAACTGCTGCACCAACGCGGGAGCGCTCGCGATGTTCGCCTGGCAGGGCACGGTGTACTGGCAGCTGGCCGCCCTGATGGCCGTCTTCAACCTCGTCGGCGGAACGGTCGGGGCGCACACCGCGCTCAAGAAGGGCAGCGGGTTCGTACGGGGCGTGCTGCTGACGGTGGTGTTCGCGCTGGTGGCGAAGCTCGCGTACGACTTCTGGCTCTGACGGCCGCCGCCGTGTCCAGCGGCTGCCGATGACACCGCCGTGTCTAGCGGCTGCCGGTGAGATGGGCGAAGACGACCACGTTGCCCCGGTAGCCGGTGGCCGGGGAGTAGCCGCCCCCGCAGGTGATCACGCGCAGCTCCGGACGCCGCGCGGCCCCGTAGACCTTCTCGTCGGGGAAGGCGCG
Source organism: Streptomyces aurantiacus (assembly GCF_027107535.1). Taxonomy (NCBI): domain Bacteria; kingdom Bacillati; phylum Actinomycetota; class Actinomycetes; order Kitasatosporales; family Streptomycetaceae; genus Streptomyces; species Streptomyces sp. Qhu-G9. The sequence goes on from NZ_CP114283.1 coordinate 1,565,155, forward strand.
GGCGTCGTACACCTCGACCGCGTCGACGGAGAAGAGGGCGACCCTGCCGTCCCGGCGCCCGACCTCGATCGTGCTGCCCTTCTCCAGGGCGCCGAGGCGGAAGAAGACGGCGGGGCCCTCGGTGTTGTCGACATGGCCGGCGACGATCGCGGTGCCCGTCGCGCCGGGCGCGGTACCGGCCTCGTACCAGCCGGCGAGGTTCTTCCTGGCGGCGGGCGGCACGTCGAGGCTGCCCCGCGGGGAGAGGCCCAGGCCCATCAGAGGGGCGTCCACCCCGATGGAGGGGATGCGGATCCGCTCGGGCGGCGAGGACGGCAGCGCGGCGGCCGCGGGCCGGTCCACATGGGCGCCCGCGCGGGCCTGCGCGGGCGACGGCTGGGGCGGCGCGTGCGTCTGCGCGCCGCGGTGCAGCAGCAGGGCCCCGCACAGGAGGGCGACGAGGGTGACGGCGGCTATGGAGATGTTGCTGAACGGGCGCACGTCAGCCCCCTCTCTCGGGTCGTTCGGTCACGGACTTCTCGGTGTTCCGGGTGTTCCGGGTGTTCCGGGTGTTCTGGAAGTTCTTGGCACCCACGGCGTTTCCGGTGCTCGTGGAGCGCCCGGTTCCCGCGGCTCCCGGACCGGCCGGATCGGCTCTGTGGGTCCCGCGTCCCCCTCCGGGCCGCGAGGGGCGTCGGGTCCGGAGGGGGAGGGGACGGCGGTACCGGTGGACAGCGGAGGGTGTCCGTCAGATCCCGTCGCCTCTCGCCCGGCGATGCAGGAGCCAGGTACCGCCCGCGGCGGCGACGGCCAGGGCCGCCACTCCCGCCGCGGTCTGCACGGGGTCGGGACCGAGTGCGCCGCCGACCCCCGTCTTCACACTTCCTCGCGGGTGGACCTGCTGTCCGCGCTCCTGGGTGGACGTGAGGGTGACCACCAGGTCGCTCGTCATCCGCAAGCCGCTCGAACAGCGCGCGACGATCTCGTACGTGCCCGGCTGGGCGGACGGCGGCACGGTGAACTGCCCGACCGCGTGACCCTCGTGCGCGCTGGGCATCAGCGTGAAGTCACCCGCGCCGACGGCCCCGGCGTCACCCGACACCGCGTCGCTCGCCCCGCACGCCGCCGTGTTCACCGTGACCTCGGTGCCGGGCGCGACGGAGGCCGGGTACAACTCGATGGACCCCGCGCCGACACCGTGAGCGGGCGCCGCACCGAGGCCCGCCGCGACGACGGCGAGCGCGGTACCGGTCAGCAGACGGGCTGTGCGCATCGTGCTCGCTCCTCCGAGGGGGCGCGGCCCGCGGCACCTGCGAGTGCCGCTGCGTCGGTCACGCCCCTGCCCTACCGAGGTAAGTGGCAGTCGAGGCCCCACGCCTCCTGATGGCACATCAGAAACGATGTGAACGGGTGTCAGGCGAGGGAGCCCCGTGTCGCATCCCGCGGCGTTTCGGCTGGTCACCGGCGTGTCGTCGGCGCGTGGGCGAAAAGAACCCGAAGGGAGTGGACAGCGCGTGTGAACGGGTGACCGGCTCGCCGCGCCGCACGCTTGACCTCAACTTTGGTCGAGGTATGAGGCTGGGCTCATGAACCCCACCACCGACGTATCCGTCCCCCCTCCCGTCCAGCACCCCGCGCCCCTCAAGGTCGCCGTCATCGTCGGCAGCAACCGGGAGGGCCGCTTCGGCCCCGTGGTCGCGGACTGGCTGCTGGGCCGCTTCCTCGACCGGGCCGACCTCTCGGTCGACGTCGTCGACACCGCCGACCTGCGCCTGCCGACGGCCCTGTCCTACTCCCCGTCCCCGGAGGTGGCCTCAGAGCTGGCGAAGGTCACCCCCAGGCTGGCCGAGGCGGACGCCTTCGTCGTCCTGACCCCCGAGTACAACCACTCCTTCCCCGCCTCGCTCAAGGCCCTCATCGACTGGCACTACGAGGAGTGGCGCGCCAAGCCCGTCGGCTTCGTCTCGTACGGCGGTGTCTCGGGCGGCCTGCGCGCCGTCGAGCAGCTCCGCCAGGTCTTCGCCGAGCTGCACGCCGTCACCGTCCGCGACACGGTGTCCTTCCACAACGCGGGCGCGTCCTTCGACGACCGGGGCCGGCACAAGGACCCCGCGGCGCCGGACGCCGCCGCGAAGGTGATGCTGGACCAGCTGGCGTGGTGGGCGTCGGTACTGAAGGAGGCCAAGGCGGTTCGCCCGTACGGGAGTTGAGGAGACCGGGCGGAGACTCGGCCCGGACTCAGGCTCCGGCCCCGTGGTCGGTGAGGGCCTCGGCCACCGCCCGGCGCCCCACCGCCGCGAGGACGGGATTGGTGACCCGGTAGTGGTGATCCGCCACCAGACCGAAGTGCAGGGCCCAGCCCCGCCCGCGGGCCCAGGTCGCGTCGTCGACCTCGGCCGCCTCACGGAACAGGGGGCGGGTCCCGGAGGTGAACACGGCCCAGGCGGCGAGTACGTCGGCCGCGGGGTCGCCGGTACCGAGGCCCCCGAAGTCGATGACCGCGCTGAGCCGGCCTTCCCGGGCCAGCAGATTGCCCGGCAGGAGGTCGCCGTGCAGCCAGACGGGCGCGCCGGCCCATTGCGGAAGCCGCAGGGCGTCCTCCCAGACGGCCGCCACGGTGTCCCCGTCCACCGTGCCGTCCGCGCTCAGGTCGCGGATCGCCGCGCGCATCTCGTCGTCGTCGGTGAGCGGACCGCCGCGCCACGACGGGGGCCCGCCGACCGCGTCGACCTTCCGCAGCGCCGCGACGAATCGGCCCAGCTCGACCGCCGCGTCCGCGAGACCGGCCCGGCCGCCGAGGGGCGCGTCGTGGACGGTGTCGCCGTCCAGCCAGCGGAACACGCCCCACGGCAGCGCGTACCCCTGTCCGGGTGCCCCCTTCGCGAGCGGCACGGGAACGGCCAGCGGGAGATGCGGAGCGAGCCGTGGCAGCCACCGCTGTTCCTTGTCCACCTCCCGCGCCCCGCGGGGCAGCCGCGGCAGCCGTACGACCATGTCGTCGCCGAGCCGGTACATGGCGTTCTCCGTCCCGGCGGACACCACCTGCTTCACCGGCAGCCCGGCCCACTCGGGGAACTGCTCCGCGACCAGCCGCCCGACGAGCGCCTCGTCGATGTCGAGCTCGTCAGGGTGCATCTTCGGGTTCGGGCCGGACGGCATGGTTCTCCGGGGGATCGGCGGCGGGAGGGGCGGTGGCCGCGAGCGGGACAGCCGCTCGGTGGCGACGGGACGGCAGAGCGTATCCACATGGGCCGATCCGCCACCATCACTTTTCGCCGCCCCGCCCCGCCCCGCCGCCGCGCCGCCGTGTCTCTCCTCGTCCGACCGGTCAGGGGCGGGCGTAGGGCCGGGTCATGATCTCCATGTTGTGGCCGTCCGGGTCGTCGAAGTAGGCGCCTCGGCCGCCGAACAGGTCGTTGGTCCGCCCTGGTTCGGTGTGGCTCGGGTCCGCGTAGTACGTGACCCCGACCGCCTCCAGACGGGACACCATGGCGTCGAAACGGGCCTCGGGCACGAGGAACGCGTAGTGCTGGGGCTGGACCGGCCCGTCCCTGAACTCGTAGTAGTCGAGGGTGACGCCGTTGCCGAGGTCGATGGGCAGGAAGGGGCCGAAGGGAGCGCCCACCTTCAGCTCCAGGATCGCGGCGAGGAACTCCGCCGACAGGAGCCGGTCCGTCGCGTAGACGGCGATGTGGTTCAACTGGACCGTGGTCGTGGGAGGTTCGGCGGGGTTCGGGTGCTGCTGGTCGTAACGCATGGGTGATCTGTCTCCGGGTCTGCGGGGCCTGCTGGGGCAAGGCGCCACGGACGGGCGCCTGTCGCAAGGACACGGAGAAGGGGGCGGGCCTCTCGCCCGCCTCGGCCTCACGCCGAGGCCGGGCGACCCGTTCGTGTATGGCCCAAGGCCGACCCGGCAGTCACCCGACGGACCTTAGTGGCCGGCACGGGCAGGGGCAACGCAGTTTCCGGCAGCGCGCCCCCGCCCTCGCCCTCGCGCGGTCTCAGTTCACGGACACCGCGGACCAGGCCGCGCCCACCGCCGCGTACTCGGTGCTTTTGGCCCCGTACAGGTCCTTCGCCGCGCTCAGCGTGGCCGTGCGCGCGCCCGCGTACTTCGTCGACGAGGTCATGTAGACCGTCAGCGCCCGGTACCAGACCGCGCCCAGTTTGGTCTTCCCGATGCCCGTCACCTTCGTGCCGTCGCAGGTCGTGCCGTTGTGGGCGACGCCGCCGATGGTCTTCGGCCCGCTGCCCTCGGCGAGGAGGTACGCGAAGTGGTTGGCGACGCCCGAGGAGTAGTGGACGTCGAGGTCGCCGACCTTGGAGGTCCAGCAGTCCGCGGAGCTGCCGTCCTTGGAGGGCCGGTCCATGTAGCGCAGGGCGGAGCGGCCGAAGCCGGACTTCACGATCTTCTCGCCGATCAGCCAGTCGCCGGGATCGGCGGGATTCTTCGCGTAGAACTCCACCAGGGCGCCGAAGATGTCGGAGGTCGCCTCGTTCAGGCCGCCGGGCTCGCCGGAGTACGTCAGGGCCGCCGTCTTCGAGGTCACGCCGTGGGACATCTCGTGGCCGGTCACGTCCAGGGACACCAGCGGTCCGAACGTCGTCCCGTCACCGTCGCCGTACGTCATGCAGAAGCAGCCGTCGTCCCAGAAGGCGTTGTTGTAGGCGCTGCCGTAGTGCACGCGGTTGAACGAGCCCTTGCCGTCACCCGCGATACCGCTGCGACCGTGGACGTTCTTGTAGTAGTCCCAGGTGGTGTCGGTGCCGTACTGCGCGTCGACCGCCGCCGAGGCACGGTCGGAAGCGGCACCGGTTCCCCAGTGGTTGTCGGCGTCCGTGAGGACGGGCGCGGCGGCACGCTTGTAACAGAGCACCAGGATGCAGGAGTCGGTCTTGTTCCCGGTGTCGCCCGTGTAGGTGTTTCCCCTTGTGGGGTCGGACAGTTGGTACGTCGAACCGGACCGTGTCGTCTGCAGCGGGACCTTTCCGCCGTAGAGGGACCGGCCGTCGCCGGCCGCCGTCTCGATGCTGTCCCAGGCGTCGATCTCTGTGCCGGTGACGGCGTCCGTGAGGACGACCCGGGCCATCGGGTTGCCCAGCGAGTCCTTGCCGGCGGCCTCGGTGCGCCAGGCCAGCCGGGGCTCCCCGTGCAGTGCGTCGACGACCAGCCGGGGCTCGGCGGTTATCCCGCGGAGCGTCTCGCCGACGTTCGCGAGGCGCAGGGCCGCGGTGGCGAGATCGGCGGCCTTCGGGGCGGGCACCGACGGTTCGACGCTCGTGAGGGAGAGCGGACGCGTGGTGGCCCGGTCGGCACCGCGGTAGTCACCACCGGACGTCAGGTGGACCACGAAGTCGCCGCCCAGGACCGGAAGCTGACGGTACGTCCGGTCGTACCGCACGTGCTTCGTGCCGTCCGCGTCGACGATCACGTCGCGGGCCTTCGTCCCCTGCGCGGAGGTGAGGCCCAGGCGCGCGGCCTGGTCGGCGATCACCGCCGCCGCGTCGTTCAGTACGGTGTCCCGGGCCGGCTCGTCGGCCGCTCCCGCGCCGGGGGACAGTGCGCCCGCCAACAAGGTGGTGGCCGCCGCGGATATGCCGACGGTGGCGAGGCGTGAGCCTCGGATGTGCCGTGTCCGACTCATCGAACTCCTTGCGAAGGCACGCGAAACGCGTGGTGGGGGGGTGGGGGGACGCGGATGTCCGCTCAGTTCTAGGCGGCCGGACGGTGTCATGTCCATAGCTGATCACCGGGGGGCGTGTGAGGGGTGAGAATCGTTTCTGCAAAGGATTGGGAACGCCCCGCGAAGCTCCGGGAGGAGACCGTCGGATGAGCCGGCTGCCCTTCTTCGTCTACGGGACCCTGCTTCCCGGCGAGGAGAACCACGACGTCTTCCTGCGGGGCCGCACGCTCTTCGAGGCCCCGGCACGACTCACGGGTGCAGTGCTGTACGAGGGGCCCGGCTACCCGTACGCGGTCGAGGAGCCCGCCGGTGTTGTGTGCGGGGAACTCGTCACCGCCGAGCCCCGTCTGTACGTCCGACTCCTGGGCGCCCTCGACCGGTTGGAGGAGTACGCGCCGGGCGACCCCGCCAACCTCTACGAGCGCGTGGCCCGAGAGGTGACCCGCGCGGACGGGACGCGTACGTGGGCCTGGGTGTACGTGGCGGCGCCCGCTGTGGCGGCGGGGCTGCGGGCGAGCGGCAAGCTCATCGAGGGGGGCGACTGGCGGGCCAGGTGAGGACACCGCGAAGGGACGCGGGGCCGCGAGAAGGGACGCGGGCGCCGCCAGGAGGGCGCGGGGCGCGTGGTCGGCCCACGACGGCCCGCAGCGTCCGTTCCACCTCAGCCCGTCCGCTCGGGCTCGGCCGGCTCGGCGTGCTCCACCCGCTCCACCCGCACCGCGCAGGCCTTGAACTCCGGCATCCGCGAGGTGGGGTCGAGGGCCGGGTTGGTCAGCGTGTTGGCGCGCCCCTCGCCCGGCCAGTGGAACGGCATGAACACGGTGTCGGGCCGGATCGTGGTGGTGATCCGCGCGGGCGCGACCGCCCGCCCCCGCCGGGACACGACGGCCAGCGGCTCCCCCTCCACGGCCCCCAGCCGCTCGGCCAGCCGGGGATGCAGCTCCACGAAGGGGCCGGGCGCGGCGGCGTTCAGCTCGTCGACGCGGCGGGTCTGGGCACCCGACTGGTACTGGGAGACCACCCGTCCCGTGGTGAGCAGCACCGGGTACTCGTCGTCGGGTTCCTCCGCCAGTGGCCGATGGCTCACCGCGACGAAACGGGCGCGGCCGTCAGGGGTCGCGAAACGGTCGAGGAAGAGACGCGGCGTACCGGGGTGCGCCCCGGCGGGAGCGGCCCCGGACCCGGCGGGCCCCGCGTCGATCCCGGCGAGTCCCGCACCGGCCACCACGTCGGCCGCACCGTCCGTCCCGGCGCCCGACCGACCGCCGGAAGCGGCGTCCCCCGCCGGGCGGCCGGTCGCGACAGCGCCCGACGCGACCCCCTCGCCCGCTTCTCCCGCTCGCTCCGCCTCCTGCGCGGCGGAGCCGTCCGGCTCCAGCGGGCACGGCCAGAACACCCCGTTCTCCTCCGCGAGGCGGCGGTACGTGATGCCCGAGTAGTCGGCGGGCCCGCCCGCGCTGGCCCGGCGCAGCTCCTCGAAGACCTCTTCCGGATCCGTGGGGAAGCCCTTCTCCACGCCCAGGCGCGCCGCCAGTTCGTGCATCACGTGCAGATCGCTGCGGATGCCGTCCGGAGGTGTGATCGCCTGCCTGCGCAGCAGCACACGGCCCTCCAGGTTGGTCGTCGTGCCCGTCTCCTCGGCCCACTGGGTGACGGGGAGGACGACGTCCGCGAGCTCCGCGGTCTCGGACAGCACCACGTCGGCGACGGCCAGGAAGTCGAGCGACCGCAGACGCTCCTCGATGTGGGCGGCCCGGGGTGCGGACACCACCGGGTTCGAGGCCATCAGCAGCAGTGCGCGGATGTCCGTGCCCATGGCGTCGAGCAGCTCGTACGCGCTGCGGCCGGGCCCCGGCAGCGAATCGGGGTCGACGCCCCAGACCTCGGCGACGTGACGCCGGGCCGCGGGATCGTCGAGCTTGCGGTATCCGGGCAACTGGTCGGCCTTCTGGCCGTGTTCCCGTCCGCCCTGCCCGTTGCCCTGTCCGGTGAGACAGCCGTACCCCGAGAAGGGCCGCCCCGCCCGCCCGGTCGCCAGGCAGAGGTTGATCCACGCCCCGACGGTGTCCGTGCCCTTGGACTGCTGCTCGGGGCCGCGCGCGGTGAGCACCATCGCCGACTCCGGCTCGCAGAACAGCCGTACGGTCTCCCGGAGTTGGGGAACGGACACTCCCGTGATCCGTTCCACGTACTCCGGCCAGTGCGCCATCGCTGCGGCCCGCGCCTCCTCCCAGCCGCTCGTCCGCTCCTGGATGTACGCCTCGTCCGTACGCCCTTCCGCCACCACCAGGTGCAACAGCCCGAGGGCCAGGGCGAGGTCGGTGCCGGGGCGCGGCGCCAGATGCAGGTCCGCCTGCTCGGCCGTGCGCGTGCGGCGCGGGTCGATGACGATCAACTTTCCGCCGTTCTCCCGGAGTTCGGTGAGATAGCGGAGGGCGGGCGGCATGGTCTCGACGAGGTTGGAGCCGACGAGGATCACGCAGCCCGTCTTCGGGATGTCCTCCAGCGGGAAGGGCAGACCCCGGTCCAGGCCGAAGGCCTTGATGCCGCCTGCCGCCGCGGACGACATGCAGAAGCGGCCGTTGTAGTCGATCTGCGAGGTGCCGAGCGCGACCCGGGCGAATTTGCCGAGCGTGTACGCCTTCTCGTTGGTCAGTCCGCCCCCGCCGAACACCCCGCACGCGTCCGGGCCATGCTCCGTACGCGTGCGGGACAGCCCTTCGGCGATCCGGTCGAGCGCCTCGTCCCAGCCGGCCGGTTCCAGCACGCCCGCCCTGCGGACCAGGGGCGAGGTCAGCCGCACCGCGGACGAGAGCAGCGCGGGCGCCGTGCGGCCCTTGCCGCACAGGGCGCCCCGGTTCACCGGGAAGTCCGCGCGTTCCGTCACCTCGACCGAACTGCCGCCGCCGTCCGGCACCGGCGTCAGGTTCATGCCGCACTGCAGCGCGCAGTACGGGCAGTGGGTGGGCGTCACGGAGGTCTGCATACCGTTCAGCGTGCGTCGGGCGTGTTACGCGGTGCAACGCACCCCGTTACGCGGCAGGCACGGGGACCTCCCCGCGCGCCCCGGACGGCCGTGAGGGCGGCCATCGGGGCGGCGCCGTCGTCTACCGGCCGGCCGCCAGCGCCCGCTCCACGCCCGGCTCCCGGGGGCCGAGGAACACCGGGTCCGGCTCGAACACGGCGTCCAGGAGCGCCTTCCCCGCCGCGACCACCTCGCGCGCCCCGCCGTAGTACCAGGTCGCGTCGTGCACGGCGTCCACCCCGACGCCGTACGACTCGACGCCCGCCTCCTGGCACAGGGCGACCGCACGCCGGATGTGGAAGCCCTGGCTGATCAGCACGGCCTCGTCCACGCCGAAGATCTTCTTGGCCCGCACGCAGGAGTCCCAGGTGTCGAAACCGGCGTAGTCGCTGACGATCCGCCCGTCGGGCACGCCCCGCTTCGTGAGGTAGGTGCGCATGGCGTCCGGCTCGTCGTAGTCCTCGCGGCTGTTGTCGCCGGTGACCAGGACCACCTGGATACGGCCGGACCGGTACAGCCCGGCCGCCGCGTCCAGCCGGTGCGCCAGGTACGGAGACGGCTCGCCCTGCCACAGGCCGGCCCCGAAGACCACCGCGACCTCGGTGCGCGGCACGTCCGCCGCCGTCCGCAGCCGGTCGCCCGCGACCGTGAACATCCAGGTCGACGGCAGCAGCGCGAGCACACAGCCGGCCATCACGGCCTGCACGGCCCGGCGCTGTCCGGTACGCGTGCGCGGCAGTCGCGGTCTCGGCAGCTTCGGCGGTTTCGGCAGTTTCGGACGACGCATGGGACGGTCCCTCCGGGGGTGGCCTTGACCCTCAAGGACGCCGGGCACGGTGATCCGGTTCACCCCGCACCACGTGACCAGCTTCACTCGAAGTGACGTAATCCCAGGTCACGACACCTCACAGACCCCCTGTGCCCCACCGTGAACCCCCGGAAAACACCTGTCATTCCCACGCAACGGGGAGGCAACCTCCGACCGGCACCATCGGTGCATGACGGCGTCGAACCCTCCTCGCGACGAGCCCAGGACCCGCCCCGGCGGCCAGCCGCTCCATGGCGGTCACCTCGACAGTACGGCGCAACTCATGAACCGGATCAGCAGTCAGCTCGGCAGTCGGCTCGCCCTCGTCTCCCTCGACGGCACCCGGCGCCACACCCCGCCCGCGCTCGTCCTCGTGGGCCACGGCAGCCGTGACCCGCGCGCCCTGAGCACCATCCGGACCCTCATGGACCGGATCCGTGAGCTGCGCCCCGGTCTGCCCGTGCACCTCGGGCACATCGAACTGAACGAGCCCCTGCTGTCCGACACGCTCGCGGACCTCGGCACCGGTGACGCGGTCCTCGTACCGCTGCTGCTGAGCCGCGGCTACCACGTCAAGCAGGACATCCCGGAGGCGGCGGCCGCCTCGTCGGCGCGCACCCGGACCGCCGCACCGCTCGGCCCGCACCCGCTGCTCGTGGAGACGCTCCACGAGCGCCTCGTGGAAGCCGGCTGGCGGGCGCCCCTGGACGACGCGGAGCGCCGGGCGAGCGGGGTCGTGCTCGCCGCCGCCGGCTCCCGCGACCCCGACGCGGCCGTCGACACCCGCCGCACCGCGGCTCTCCTCGCCGAGCGGCTCGGCGTCCCCGTCGTACCCGCGTACGCCTCCGCCGCCGCGCCCACCGTCCCCGACGCCGTACGCGCCCTCGCCGCCCGCGGCCGCCACCGCGTCGCCGTCGCCTCGTACTTCACCGCTCCCGGCCGCTTCTCCACCGAATGCGCGGCCGCAGCCCCCTGGATCGCCGCGGCCCCGCTCGGTGCCCACCCGGTGATGGCCCGCCTGGTCCTGCACCGCTACGACCAGGCCCTCGCCGCCCCGGCGAACAGGGCACGAGAACTGGCTACGGCCTGAGCCCTCCGCCGGGCCCGGCGCGCCGGCCGCAGGGCCGTCGTGGCCGGCCGCGCAGTTCCCCGCGCCCCTGAAAACGTCGGCGCAGGCCCGTGCCCCGAAGGGGGCGCGGGGAGGCGCGACCCGCCACGGAGCACCCGCAGCCGCGGCACGGCAGAACCCTGCGGACGCCCAGGCGCACAACACAGCGCCCCAATTGTCAGCAGCTCCGCTTACTGTCGAGGCATGGAAGGCACCAGCACAGACACCACCCCACAGGCATACGAGCACCACGTCTCACCCCCCGGTTACGACCCCACGTCGGTGGACCGCTGGGCCGCGGAGCCCGACAAACGCCCAGGCCGTACCGCCTTCCAGCGCGACCGGGCACGCGTCCTGCACTCCTCGGCCCTGCGCCGCCTCGCCGGCAAGACGCAGGTCGTCACGCCCGGCACCCGCAGCCAGGTCTGGGACGCCAGCCCCCGCACCCGCCTGACCCACTCCCTGGAGTGCGCCCAGGTCGGCCGCGAGCTGGGGGCCGCCCTCGGCTGCGACCCCGACCTCGTCGAGGCGGCCTGTCTCTCCCACGACCTCGGCCACCCGCCCTTCGGGCACAACGGAGAGCAGGCACTGAACGAGTTCGCCGAGGACTGCGGCGGCTTCGAGGGCAACGCCCAGTCGCTCAGACTGCTGACCCGCATCGAGCCCAAGCGCTTCGTGCGGAGCCGGGAGAGCGGCGACCTCGTCAGCGTCGGCCTGAACCTCACCCGTGCCACCCTCGACGCCGCCACCAAGTACCCCTGGCCGCGCGGCGCCCACCCGACCGACCCCGGGTCCCCGAAGTTCGGGGTCTACGAGGACGACCTCCCCGTCTTCGAATGGGTCCGCAAGGGCGCCCCCGGCACCCGCACCACCTTCGAGGCCCAGGTCATGGACTGGTCCGACGACGTGGCGTACTCGGTGCACGACGTCGAGGACGGCCTCCACGCGGGCCACGTCGACCCCAACTGCCTGCACGCGGAGCCCGAGCGGCAGGAGATCTTCCAGGTCGCCGTCGGGCGGTACGTCCCCGCGGACACCGACCCCGCCGAGCTGGCCGAGGCGCTCGACCGGCTCCTCGCCCAGGAGTGGTGGCCGCACGGCTACGACGGCTCGGCCGTCGCCCAGGCCCGCCTGAAGGACGCCACGAGCCAGCTCATCGGCCGGTTCTGCCTCGCGGCGGAGAGCGCCACGCGCGCGACGTACGGCAGGGGACGGCTCACGCGCTACGAGGCCGAGCTGGTCGTCCCGCGCGCGGCGCGCCTGGAGTGCGCGGTGCTCAAGGCCGTCGCCGACCGGTACGTCATGCAGCGCGCCGAGCAGGAGCGGCTCCGCGCGGACCAGCGGATCGTCGTCGCCGAGCTGGCCGAGGTGCTCACCGCGCGGGCGCCGGACGGTCTCGACCCGCAGTTTCGAGCCTTGTTCGACCAGGCGACGGGCGACCGCGCCCGCAAGCGGGTGATCGTCGACCAGATCTCCTCACTGACGGACGCCGCCGCGCGATCACTGCACGCGAGGCTCAGGGGGCAAGTGTGACGTCGGGACCCCACAAGCGTGACCCTGCGTGGCCTGATCGGGCCACTCCCTCTTCCCCCATCACGCTGCGTGCGGGACGCTCGCATGTGGCGACATCCGTACGAGGAGGCATCAAGTGGTCGACGCAGATCAGACATTCGTCATCGTCGGAGGAGGCCTGTCCGGCGCCAAGGCGGCCGAGACGCTCCGGGCGGAGGGCTTCACCGGCCGCGTGATACTGATCTGCGACGAGCGCGACCACCCGTACGAACGCCCTCCGCTGTCCAAGGGCTACCTGCTCGGCAAGGAGGAGCGCGACAGCGTCTTCGTCCACGAGCCCGCCTGGTACGCGCGCAACGACGTCGAGCTGCACCTCGGCCAGACCGTCGACGCGATCGACCGCACCGCGAAGACCGTCCGCTTCGGCGACGACGGCACGCTCGTCCACTACGACAAGCTGCTGCTCGTCACCGGCGCCGAACCGCGCCGCCTGGACATCCCGGGCACCGACCTCGCCGGAGTCCACCACCTGCGGCGCCTCGCCCACGCGGAGCGCCTCAAGCACGTCCTGGCCGCCCTCGGCCGTGACAACGGCCATCTGGTCATCGCCGGCGCCGGCTGGATCGGGCTGGAGATCGCCGCGGCCGCCCGCGAGTACGGCGCCGAGGTCACCGTCGTCGAGCCCGAGGCGACCCCGCTGCACTCGGTCCTCGGCCCCGAGCTCGGCCAGCTCTTCGCCGAACTGCACCGCGAGCACGGCGTCCGCTTCCACTTCGGCGCCCGGCTCACCGAGATCACCGGCCAGGACGGCATGGTCCTGGCGGCCCGCACCGACGACGGCGAGGAGCACCCCGCGCACGACGTCCTCGCCGCGATCGGCGCCGCACCGCGCACCGCGCTCGCCGAGGCGGCGGGCCTGGAGATCGCCGACCGCGCGCACGGCGGCGGTATCGCGGTCGACGAGCAGCTGCGCACCTCCGACCCGGACATCTACGCCGCCGGTGACGTGGCCGCCTTCCCGCACACCCTGTTCGGCACCCGGCTGCGCGTCGAGCACTGGGCGAACGCGCTCAACGGCGGCCCGGCGGCGGCCCGAGCGATGCTGGGCCGCGAAACGACGTACGACAGGGTGCCCTATTTCTTCTCCGACCAGTACGACGTGGGGCTCGAGTACTCGGGCTGGGCACCCCCGGGGACGTACGACCAAGTGGTGATCCGGGGAGACGCGGCCAAGCGGGAGTTCATCGCCTTCTGGGTGAAGGAGGGCCGTGTGCTGGCCGGGATGAACGTGAATGTGTGGGACGTCACAGAACCGATCCAACAGCTGATCCGGTCGGGGGCACAGGTGGACACGGAGGCACTCGCGGACCCGCACGTCGCGCTCGACAGTCTGGTCCCGTGACCGACGGCGGCACTCGACTGTCACACCGTCCCCGTAGACTCGGCGCGTGGCTGGAAGGATCAACGACGAGGACGTGAAGGCTGTTCGGGACGGGGTCCCGATCGACGCCGTGGTGTCCGAGTACCTCCAGCTGCGCAGCGCGGGCGGCGGAAACCTCAAGGGTCTGTGCCCGTTCCACGACGAGAAGTCGCCCTCCTTCCAGGTCAGCCCGAGCAAGGGGCTCTTCCACTGCTTCGGCTGCCAGGAGGGCGGCGACACCATCACGTTCGTGATGAAGGTCGACCACCTCTCCTTCTCGGAGGCGGTCGAGCGCCTCGCCGGCCAGGCGGGCATCACCCTCCGTTACGAGGAGGGCGGGTACAACCCCTCCCACCAGCGCGGCGAGCGCATCCGGCTGGTCGAGGCCCACAAGGCCGCCGCCCAGTTCTACATCGAGCAGCTGGACAACGGCTCCGAGGCGGACACCGGCCGCAAGTTCCTCGCCGAGCGCGGCTTCGACCAGTCGGCCGCCACGCACTTCGGCGTCGGCTACAGCCCCCAGGGCTGGGACCACCTCGTCCGCTACCTCCGCGGCAAGGGCTTCACCGACAAGGAGCTGCTGCTCTCCGGCCTCGCCCAGGAGGGCCGCCGCGGACCCATCGACCGCTTCCGCGGCCGCCTGATGTGGCCGATCCGCGACATCGGCGGCGAGGTCGTCGGCTTCGGCGCCCGCAAGCTGTACGAGTCGGACAACGGCCCGAAGTACCTGAACACCCCGGACACGCCGATCTACCGCAAGTCCCAGGTGCTGTACGGCATCGACCTCGCCAAGAAGGACATCGCCAAGAGCAGCCGGGCGGTCGTGGTCGAGGGCTACACCGACGTCATGGCCTGCCATCTCGCCGGCATCACGACCGCCATCGCGACCTGCGGCACGGCCTTCGGCAGCGACCACATCAAGATCCTGCGCCGGCTCCTGATGGACAACGGCTCGGCGCGGGTGATCTTCACGTTCGACGGCGACGCGGCCGGTCAGAAGGCCGCCCTGCGCGCCTTCGAGGACGACCAGAAGTTCGCCGCCGAGACGTACATCGCGATCGCCCCGGACGGCATGGACCCCTGCGAGCTGCGCCTCGCCAAGGGCGACGCGGCCGTCGCCGACCTGGTCGAACCACGCACACCTCTCTTCGAGTTCGCCCTGCGCCAGATCGTCGCCCGCTACGACCTGGAGACACCCGCGGGCCGCGCCGCCGCTCTCGACGAGTCCGCGCCGGTCGTGGCCCGCATCAAGAACACCGGTGCCCAGCACGAGGTGGCCGTCCAGCTCGCGGGCATGCTCGGCATCCTCGACACGCAGTTCGTCGTCAAGCGGGTCGCCCAGCTCGCCCGCTGGGCCCGCGACCGCGGCGGCAAGGGCCCCGCCCCGACGAGCACCGGCCGCCCGCCGCAGCAGTACGAGAACAGCGGTCCCCGGCCCTCCTCGGGCCCCGCCCTGACCCTGCGCAACCCGGTGTTCGCCACCGAGCGGGAGCTCCTCAAACTCGCCCTCCAGCGCCCCGACCTGGTCTCCCCGGCCTTCGACGCGTACGGGGTGGACGAGTTCACCGCCCCGCCGTACGCGGCCGTCCGCGAGACGATCATCGAGGCGGGCGGCGCGGAGAACGGCACACAGGACCCGCAGGAGTACCTGGTCCGCGTCCGCGAGGCCGCCCCGGACGACGTGGTCCGCGCCATGGTCACGGAGCTGGCCGTCGAGGCCATCATGCGCAAGACGGTCGACGAGCACTACGCGGGCGAGCAGCTGGTCACCGTCCGCCGCCGCGCCGTCGAGCGCCGGGTCCGCGACGTCCAGGGCGCCCTCGCCCGCGCCAGCGCCCACGGGGACCCGGCCCAGCTGGCCGCCGTGCAGAACGAGTTGTGGGTGCTCCAGCAGTACGACCAGGCCCTGCGCGAGAAGGGCCCCTCCGCGCTCTGAGCCGGGCCGGGGTCAGCCGTGCCGGTGCGGGCCGGGCCGCCGCCCCTCGAACGCCGGCGTCATCGCCCGTACCAGCCGGTCGACGAACTCCCGCTCATGAGCCGCGAACCGCGGATACTCCGTGACGAAGTGCTCCCATTCCACGTACTGCAGGGATTGCGCCAGGTCTTCGAGGAAGACCCCCTCCCGGTCATGGCGGGGCCACTCGCCCGACAGCCGGAAGACCTCGTGCAACAGCTCGTACGGCAGTGGATGCCGCTCCGCCAGCAGCACGGCGTCGTACAGATCCTTGCCCTGCGAGTGCATGTCGTTGATCAGCCACATCAGCTTCCAGGCCAGCGACAGACCGGGAGTGGCGGCCCACACGACCGAGCCGCCCGGCAGTTCGACCGGCTCGGGCTCCTCGGGCAGTCGCTCGTTGAAGACGAAGTCGAGCTGCACGTGCCCGCCGGGAAGGCCGGGGGCGTCCCAGGGCAGCACCATACGGCGGCCCGGCACCCGGTCGTACGTCCAGATGTCCTCGACGACAGCGCCCCGCGCCGAGACACCCACGTCCGGCCCGCGCTCCCGGCGGCGCTCTTCGGCCAGCGCCTGCGAGGCGGCGGCGATCCCGTCGAGCATCCGGCCGGTGCGCCCCTCGTCGATCCGCCAGGTGCGCGGAACGACGACGAAGTCCAGGTCACCGGGCTCACGAGCGGCGTCCCCGAACCACGCCGACATCAGCACGCTGCCGCGCAGCACCAGCGAGTCCACCCACTCCGATCCGGCGATCGCGGCGAGTACGAGATCCAGGGCGCGGCGCCGGGCGGTCCGCCAGGCCGCACCCCTGGCCGGGTCGGCGAAGCCGGGGTCGGTGGCGCGGTAGGCGTTGTGATGGTGCTTCATGGAGGGATCGAAGACCGGGTACTGCACCGCGTCGTCCGCCTCCACCCAGGTCAGCGTCCGTGGCAGGTCCCGCTCCCGGCGGGTGGTGTCGTCGAGCGCCTCCCGGGGTATCTCGGCGCTCCGCCATCCGAAGTCCTGCCAGGCCCCGCTCATGTCCGAACCTCCTGGGGCGCTCTCGGCACGAGTGACCCGCGCCGCCGTGCGTCCGCGCCTTCCTCGACGCCTTCCTCGATCCACCCGTCGTCGAGGGAGACGTCACTGTCGTGGAGCACGAACTCCCGCTCCACATCGACCACTTCGATCCCGTTCAGCTCCGACAGCAGCCGCTCCAGTTTCCGCCCGGCACCCTGCGCGTCCACACCCCGGCACCGCTGTGTCACGAACCGCTCGTGCCGTCCGCCCGCGCCGTGGCCGTCACGCACCCGCCGGGCGTTCCACGAGAGGTGGGCGCCGTGCGGGACGACCCTCGCGGCCAGGGCGTGGAGGTCGGTACCGGCGTCCAGCAGCAGCTTCACATGGTGCTCGAAGTACTGCTGGTCTTCGTGTGGTTGGCCTTCGCGTGGCACCTCCGGGGCCCACGGGGACGACTCGATCTTGACGCGCAGGGGCACGAAGCCGTCCGCCCGCAGAAGAGCGGTCACTTCCTGTGCCCGGGCCGATTCGACGGCGTAGGACGGGGAACCCGCCAAGGTGACCATCGGCTGCGACGGCACACGGCCGCGGGCCAGCACGATGTGCGTCAGCTTGAGACCCGCCCCGGCCGCCCAGCACCGCAGCCGTTCCGATTCGACGGCGCCCGCGCAGCGGACCGTCACATGAGTTTCGTAAAGGGAACCGGACACTCGGGGATCGTGCCAGATCAGGATACGAACGAGCACGTGAGTTTTCCTGGACGGTAACCACGCGGTCACGGACCGGACTCAAAAAGTCACCGCACGCCCCTCGTGGCGGTGATGTGTCGTACTCCACACTGGGTTCCGGTGCCTGAGTCCTCGGAGCGCGGCCGACCCGAACGCGACGGGTCCGAAGTCCCCGCGGTTCCGCTCAATGACTTCGGGATGGACAGCGGCAAGGCCGCCGACCCCATCCCCGACGTACCGCTGCCGCACGCCTCAGCAGCGACATTCATGGAGGTCGCCCCCGTGCAGACCCAGACCCTGACCCAGAACCAGACGCAAGCCGACAACACCACGGACACGGACGCGGACACGGCCCCGGACGCAGACGTCCTCGCGGCCGTACCGGCGCAGAACCGTGCCGCGCACCACCCCGAGACGACACCGGAGCCCCAGGGCCCGCCCGAGCGGCCCGCCGTCCTCGTGGAGAGCGAGACCGAGGCGCCGGAACCGGTGGAAATGCCCCGCGGGCGGGCGGACACCGGCGGACCCTCGTCCGACCTGTTCCGCCAGTACCTGCGGGAGATCGGCCGGATCCCCCTCCTGACCGCGGCGGAGGAGGTGGAGCTCGCCCGGCGGGTCGAGGCGGGCCTCTTCGCCGAGGAGAAGCTGCGGCGGACCCCCGACCTCGACAGCCAACTCGCCCTTGACCTCGACAAGTTGGTGGTCATGGGCCGGATGGCCAAGCGCCGCCTCATCGAGGCGAACCTGCGGCTGGTCGTCTCCGTCGCCAAGCGGTACGTGGGGCGCGGACTGACCATGCTCGACCTGGTCCAGGAAGGGAACCTGGGCCTGATCAGGGCGGTCGAGAAGTTCGACTACGCCCGCGGGTACAAGTTCTCGACGTACGCGACCTGGTGGATCCGCCAGGCCATGTCCCGGGCCCTCGCCGACCAGGCCCGCACGATCCGGGTCCCCGTCCACGTGGTCGAGCTGATCAACCGGGTCGTGCGCGTCCAGCGCCGCATGCTGCAGGAACAGGGGTACGAGCCGACGCCCGAGGAGGTCGCCGCGCACCTCGACCTGACGGGTGAGCGGGTCAGCGAGGTCCTGCGGCTGGCCCAGGAGCCGGTGTCCCTCCACGCCCCGGTGGGGGAGGAGGACGACGTGGCCCTCGGCGACCTGATCGAGGACGGCGACGCGACGAGCCCCGTCGAGTCGGCGGCCTTCCTGCTCCTGCGCGAGCACCTGGAGGCGGTCCTGTCCACGCTCGGCGAGCGCGAGCGCAAGGTGGTGCAGCTGCGGTACGGGCTGGCGGACGGCCGCCCCCGCACGCTGGAGGAGATAGGGCGGATCTTCGGCGTGACGCGCGAACGCATCCGCCAGATCGAGTCCAAGACCCTCAACAAACTCCGCGACCACGCGTTCGCGGACCAGCTGCGGGGTTACCTGGACTAGCGGGCGTTCCCGGGGGCCTCCGCCCCCGGACCCCCGGTCCTCGGACGCCGGACGGGCTGGGAACTCAGCCCGTCCGGCGTCCGAGGACGAGAAACTCCCTCAGTCCACCTCCACCGCCGCCTGGGCGAACTGCGCCTGGTAGAGGCGCGCGTACGCACCGCCCGCCGCCAGCAGCTCCCCGTGCGCCCCCTGCTCCACGATCGCCCCGTCCTCCATCACCAGAATCGTGTCGGCATCCCGGATCGTCGACAGACGATGCGCGATGACGAACGACGTCCTCCCGTGCGCGAGCTTCGCCATGGCCTTCTGGATGAGCACCTCGGTCCGGGTGTCCACGGAACTCGTCGCCTCGTCCAGCACCAGGATCACCGGATCGGACAGGAACGCCCGGGCGATCGTGATGAGCTGCTTCTCACCCGCGCTGACCCCCGACCCCTCGTCGTCGATGACGGTGTCGTACCCGTCGGGCAGCGTACGGACGAACCGGTCGGCGTGCGCGGCCCGCGCCGCCTCCTCGATCTCCCCCCGGGTGACCTCCCGGGAGGCCCCGTACGCGATGTTCTCCGCGATCGTCCCTCCGAACAGCCACGTGTCCTGCAGCACCATGCCGATACCGGCCCGCAGTTCGTCCCGGGACATCCCGGCGACGTCGACGCCGTCGAGGGTGATCCGCCCGCCCGTCGTCTCGTAGAACCGCATCAGCAGGTTCACCAGCGTCGTCTTGCCGGCGCCCGTCGGCCCCACGATCGCCACGGTGTGCCCCGGCTCCACCTTCAGCGAGAGGTCCTCGATGAGCGGCTTCTCCGGGTCGTACCGGAAGGAGACCCCCTCCAGCGCCACCCGGCCCCGGAGCTCCTCGGGACGCACGCCGGTCACCGGGTCGGCCTTCTGTTCCTCCGCGTCCAGCAGCTCGAAGACCCGCTCCGCCGACGCGACCCCGGACTGCACGAGGTTCGCCATGGACGCGACCTGCGTGAGCGGCATGGAGAACTGCCGGGAGTACTGGATGAAGGCCTGCACGTCACCGATGGACAGCGAGCCGGACGCGACCCGCAGACCGCCGACCACCGCCACCAGCACGTAGTTGAGGTTCGACACGAACATCATCAGCGGCTGCATGACCCCGCTGTTGAACTGCGCCCGGAACCCGGCCTCGTAGAGCTGGTCGTTCTCCTCGGCGAACCGCGCCGCCGACTCGTCCTGCCGCCCGAAGACCTTCACCAGGGTGTGCCCGGTGTACATCTCCTCGATGTGGGCGTTCAGTTTGCCGGTGGTCCGCCACTGCTGCACGAAGTGCGGCTGCGACCGCTTGCCCACCCGGGTGGCGACGAAGAACGACAGCGGCACGGTGACCAGCGCGACGAGCGCGAGGAGCGGAGAGACCCAGAACATCATCGCGAGCACCCCGATGATGGTCAGCAGCGAGTTGATCAGCTGGCCCATCGACTGCTGGAGGGTCTGCCCGATGTTGTCGATGTCGTTCGTGGCGCGGCTGAGCACCTCACCGCGCTGCCGCTTGTCGAAGTACGAGAGCGGCAGCCGCGACAGCTTCGTCTGGACGTCCTCGCGCATCTTGTACATGGTCAGGTTGACGGCCCGGTTCACCAGCCGCGTCGCCACGGTCATCAGCAGCCCGGCCACCAGGAACGCCACGAGCGCGATCCCCAGCACCTCGCCGACCGCCCCGAAGTCGATGCCCTCGCCCGGTGTGAAGTCGGTCCCGGAGAGCATGTCGGCCGTACCGCCGTCGCCGCGCTCCCGCATCGCCGCGAGGGCCTCGGCCTTCGTCTGCCCGGCGGGCATGTCCCGCCCGACGATCCCCGCGAAGACCAGGTCGGTGGCCCGGCCCAGGATCTTCGGGCCCACGACCGACAGGCCCACGCTGAGGACCACGGCGGCCAGCATCACGTACAACGTGGTGCGCTCCGGCCTGAACTGCGCCAGCAGCCGCTTCCCGGACCCCTTGAAATCCATCGAGTGCTGGTCGGGACCGCCTCCGGCCATCATCCGCCCCATGGGCCCGGCCATCAGGCTGCCTCCGCTTCCGTCAGCTGGGAGAGCACGATCTCCCGGTAGGTCTCGTTGTCCGCCATCAGCTCGTGATGGCGGCCGGTCCCGACGACCCGGCCCTCGTCGAGGACCACGATCCGGTCGGCGTCCCTGATGGTCGACACCCGCTGGGCGACGATCACGACGGTCGCCTCCGCGGTCTCCCGCGCGAGCGCCGTACGCAGCGCCGCGTCCGTCGCGTAGTCGAGCGCGGAGAAGGAGTCGTCGAACAGATAGATCTCGGGACGCTGCACGAGGGTCCGGGCGATGGCGAGCCGCTGCCGCTGACCGCCCGACACGTTCGTCCCGCCCTGCGCGATCGGGGCGTCCAGACCGTTCTCCAGCCCTTCGACGAACCCCTTGGCCTGCGCCACCTCCAGCGCGTGCCACAGCTCCTCGTCCGTCGCGTCCGGATTCCCGTACCGCAGGTTGGTGGCCACGGTGCCCGCGAACAGATACGGCTTCTGCGGTACGAGGCCCACCGTGCGCGCCAGCAGCCGCGGCTCGACCGTCCGTACGTCGACGCCGTCCACCAGCACCTGACCGTCGGTGGCGTCGAACAGCCGGGGGACCAGCCCGAGCAGGGTCGACTTGCCGCTGCCCGTCGAACCGATGACGGCGGTCGTCTCACCCGGCAGCGCCACCAGGTCGACGGCCCTCAGCACCGGCTCCTCGGCGCCCGGGAAGCGGAACCCGGCCCCGCGGACCTCCAGATGACCGTGCCGCCGCAGCTCCAGCACGGGCGCCTTCGGCGGCACCACACTGCTGGAGGTGTCCAGGACCTCCTGGATGCGCTCGGCGCAGACCTCCGCGCGCGGCACCATCATGAACATGAAGGTGGCCATCATCACGGACATCACGATCTGCATGAGATAGGCGAGGAACGCGGTCAGGGCGCCGATCTCCATGCCGCCGCTGTCGATCCGGTGGGCACCGAACCACACCACCGCGATCGACGAGACGTTCACCACTGTCATGACGATGGGGAACATCAGCGCCAGCATCCGCCCGGTCCCCAGCGACACCTCGGTGAGGTCGGCGTTCGCCTTCCGGAAGCGCTCCTCCTCGTACGCGTCCCGCACGAAGGCCCGGATGACGCGGTTTCCGGTGATCTGCTCGCGCAGCACCCGGTTCACCGTGTCGAGCCGCACCTGCATGGTGCGAAACAGCGGCCGCAGCCGGCGCACGATGAGACTGACGGAGATCCCGAGCACCGGCACCACGGCCAGCAGCACCCCCGACAGCGGAACGTCCAGGCCGAGCGCCAGCACGATCCCGCCCACGCACATGATCGGCGCCGACACCAGCAGGGTGAACGTCATCAGCGCGAGCATCTGCACCTGCTGCACGTCGTTCGTCGTGCGGGTGATCAGGGACGGCGCCCCGAAGTGGCCGACCTCACGCGCGGAGAACGACTGCACCCGGTCGAAGACCCCGGCCCGGATGTCCCGGCCGACCGCCGCGGCCGTGCGGGCGCCGTAGTAGACGGCACCGATGTTGCAGACGACCTGCGCCAGCGAGATGCCGATCATCAGGGCACCGAAGGACAGGATGTAGCCCGTGTCCCCCGTCACGACACCGTTGTCGATGATGTCGGCGTTCAGCGTGGGCAGGTAGAGCGTGGCGCAGGTCTGCAGGAACTGCAGCAGTACGAGCAGGCCGATGGGTTTCTTGTAGGGCGTGAGATAGGTACGCAGGAGTCGTATGAGCACGCTGGGTCTCTCGGGGTCGGCGGCGGGGCGGTTGGTTGCCCTTGGCCCCTATCGTCGAACACTCCACCCGTGTTACCTCAACTGATTAACCCAAGAGAGGTCCAAGAGGGGACCACGTGCCGGCCCGGAGCCGTAGGCCGACCGAGTGGCCGGGACCCTCGGAGGGCTCAGGACCGGAAGGCCCCCGGGTGGGTCTGGTCCCGCACCGAGACGTACTGCTGCCGCACGGCCTGCCCCACCGCCAGCTCCTCGCCGGGCTCCAGGACCTGCGCGGCCGCCCCCTGCCAGACCGGGGGCAGACCCGGCTGGATCGTGCCCTGCTGGACACCGAGCGCCCAGGCCGCCTGCCGGGCCGCGCCGATCGCCGCGTAGTCCGCGGGCTGCGGCACCACGATCTGCGTACCGAGCAGCGCAGGCGCGCACGCCTGCACCGCGCTCAGCTCGGCGGCCTGGCCCAGCAGGAAGATCCGCCGCACCTCCACACCCCGCTTGCGCAGCACGTCCAGGGCGTCCGCGAGCCCGCACAGCATGCCCTCGAAGGCGGCCCGCGCCAGATGCTCGGGCTTCATCGACTCCCGCCGCAGCCCGGCCAGCGTCCCCGCGGTGTGCGGCAGGTTGGGCGTCCGCTCGCCCTCCAGATACGGCAGCATCACGAGCCCGTGGGAGCCCGGGGTGGACTTCATCGCGAGGTCCGACAGGGCCTCCAGATCGGGTACGCCGAGCAGTTCGGCGGCCCCGCGCAGTGCCCGTACGGCGTTGAGGGTGGTGACGACCGGCAGGTGCATCCCGGTCGCGTCCGCGAGCGAGGTGATCATCCCGGAGGAGTCGACCAGCGCCTCCTGGTGAACGGCCATCACGGAACCGGAGGCGCCGAGCGACACCACCGCGTCCCCGAGGCCGATGCCCAGGCCGAAGGCCGCCGCCATCGTCTCGCCCGTGCCGGCGGAGATCAGCAGCCCCTCGGGCGTCGTCCCCGCCGCCTCCCACGGTCCGAGCACATCGGGCAGCAACGCCTGGTGGCCGAGCGCCAGCTCCACGAGATCGGGCCGGTACGCACCGGTGGCCGCCGACCAGTAGCCGGTGCCGGAGGCTCCGCCCCGGTCCGTGGTCCGGCGCGCCGGACGGCCGAGCAGCTGCCACACCAGCCAGTCGTGCGCCTGGAGCAGCACCGTGGTGCGCATGGCCGCCTCGGGTTCGTTCTTCGCGAGCCAGCGCAGCTTCGTCACGGGCTGCGCCGCCTGCGGCACGCACCCCACGGCCTGCGCCCAGGCCTCCCGCCCGCCGAGCGCGTCGACGAGGTCGGCGGCGGCGACCTGCGCCCGCTTGTCCCCGCCGACCATCGCCGGGCGGATCGTGTTGCCCTGGGCGTCCACCGGGACGAGCCCGTTCTGCTGCGCGGACACACCGATGGCCTGCACGCCCTCCAGGAGCCCGCCGCCCGCGGCCTCGCCCAGGGACAGCAGCCAGGCCTGCGGGTCGACGTCCGAGGGCCGCCCGCCGTCCGCCGAGCCGTCCAGCGGATGCGGGGCATACCCCTGCCTGAGCACGGCTCCGCTGTCCGCGTCACAGACGACGATGCGTGTGAAATCGGGCGAACTGTCCAGCCCGGCGACTATCCCCATGGCGGAAATTCTGCCGTACGACCGGAGCCGGCCGTACCGGCGCGGCGGAGGCTCTCGTACCGGTTACGTGTTGCTGGTGCCCCAGTCGTCCTCGGTACGGGTGCCGTTCGGGCTGCGCTCGCGCAGGGAGCGGACCCTCTCGGTGACCGAGTCGGGGACCTTGTCACCGACTTTCTCACTCACCACGTGGTACGCCTTCCCGGCGAACTGCCGCCCCTGCTGGGCCGCGGACTCGGCGGTGTTGCGCACCGCCGGATTCTGCGCGACCTGCTGGGCGGTCTTCCTCAGCTGCTCGTACCGCTCGCGCCCGGCACGTGAGCCGAGCACGTATCCCAGGGTCAGTCCGACGACGAACGTGAGCCGGTAGCGCATGGGGGCCACCCTTCCTCTTGTGAGTCGGTCATTGCGGCGGCGTCGGTCGCAGGCGGGTTACCGATTGGCGGAGCACCCCCCTGCTTGCGCTAATGTATGTGTCGCAGCGAGCGCACGCCCCCTGGCGAATACCCAGGGAGATACGTTCGATGCAAGCGAGGCAATCCCCTGTAGCTCAATTGGCAGAGCAGCCGGCTGTTAACCGGCAGGTTACTGGTTCGAGTCCAGTCGGGGGAGCTTCGATCTTCCGTAGCTCAATTGGCAGAGCAGCCGGCTGTTAACCGGCAGGTTACTGGTTCGAGTCCAGTCGGGAGAGCAACCAGAACGAGGACCCCGATGGGGTCCTTTTTCATGTGTGCGGGAACCGCTGCGCCCCAGGTGAGGTCCTTGAGGGCAGGCGAAGTCGACCATCCGAAGCAGGAGATCGTATGAGCGGCTATGCTGCGGCAGACGGCGCGCACACATGTGCGCGACGCGCCGTAATGGGGCGGTAGCTCAGCCGGTTAGAGCAGCGGACTCATAATCCGCCGGCCGTGGGTTCGAGTCCCACCCGCCCCACTGTGCACGTTTGTAACCTGCGGAAACGTCTCAGCAGGAGTGCGTATTCAGGATCCTGGGCGAACGGACCGAATCCGCTGCGCATGAGTTCAACCTCGTTGCCGGGGTTGCTGGTTCAAGCGGCTTTGACCTGCGCGGATGTGCCCGTTCGTAGACGTTGGGCCGACCGTACGGGCTCCCTTCGGTCGCAGCACTGCTGCTGATCCAGGGCAGCCCGGACTGCCCCCGCCGCACCGCACCGACTCACGAAACCGGTTGCCCCGTGCGGTCTGCGGTGGCGGGCTCCGCGGCGGCGTCCGCGGGTAGGCTGGCCCGGTCGGGCAAAGTCGGCGGGGACGGTGCATGGGCGGGGTCGAGAAGACGCGGGGTGGCGGAGCCGAGCGGGCGACCTCGAAGGATGTCGCCCGGCTTGCCGGGGTCTCGCACACGGCCGTGTCCTTCGTCTTCAACGGGCGTGCCCAGGGCAACCTCTCCGCCGAGACGCAGGAGAAGATCCGCAAGGCGGCCGCACAGCTCGGCTACCGGCCGCACGCGGTCGCCCGTGGACTGCGCCGGCGTCGTACCGCCGTGATCGGTCTGGTCACGGACGAGATCGCCACCTCGCCGTTCGCCGGGCGGCTGCTGCGCGGGGCCATGGACATGGCGTGGAACAGTGAGCATCTGGTGCTCACCGTCGATTCCGGGCAGGACCCGGTCGCCGAGGACGCGGCCGTGGCCGAACTGCTCGACCGGAGGGTCGACGGGATCATCTACGCCGCGCTGTCGCTGCGCCGCGCCCACGTCCCGGAAGGGCTGCACCGCACCTTCGCCGTGCTTGCCAACTGTCTCGCCGAGGACGGTTCCCTCCCGGCCGTCATCCCCGCCGAGCGGGCCGGTGGCCGCAGCGCCGCGCGCGTCCTCCTCGACGCGGGTCACCGCCGTGTCGCCCTGGTGGGCGGTCTGGACGACATCGCGACCGCGGAGCGGCTGCGCGGCTTCCGGGACGCGCTGCGGGCGGTGGGGCTGACCGCCGAGAAGGACTGGATCACGCGGACGGGAGGGGAGATCGCCGCCGGGTACGAGGGAGCGTTGCGGCTGCTGGACGGTGTTCCCGCCCACCGGCGGCCCACGGGGATCGTCTGTTACAACGACCGGGTCGCCGCGGGTGTCCTCCACGCCGCCGCGCGCCTGGGCCTCGACGTGCCCGCCGACCTGTCCGTCGTCGGCTACGACGACCAGGAACACATGGCGGCTTTCCTCAGCCCGCCCCTCACCACGGTCGCTCTGCCCCATCGCGCGATGGGGGAGACGGCCGTCCGCCTCCTCCTGGACGCCATCGACAGCGGGACCGCGCCGCCGGTCACCACCCGGCGGCTGGAGTGCCCCGTCGTCATGCGGGGTTCGGTGGGACCAGCTCCCAGCCCGTGACCTCGACGTCCGCGCCCGACGCGGCCAGCTCCGCGACATCGTCGTCCCGCCGGTAGACCCGTTCCGTGGCTGTCGCCCGGTCGCCCGCGAACAGTTCCAGCAGGGAGCCGTCCATGAGGATCCGTACGGCGAGGGTCTCGCCCGGTGGGGTCGGCAGGACCAGGGGGGCCGCGCCGTCCGGGCGGGAGCGTGGCCAGGCCGTGCGGTCCAGGGTCACCGTGCCGGACGCCGGATCGAGCCGTACGGTCAGTTCGGCCCCGGACGCGGCCCGCAGCAGACTCACGGTCGCCGCTGAACGGGCGGTCACCAGCAGGTCGTACGCGTGGGGGAGTGGCCGGTGCGGTCCTGGCGCGGCCGTGAACGGGACGGCCGCTCGCAGGAGTTCGAGCTCCGCGGCCGGTACGACCCGGAGCGTGCCGTCCTCGTGGGTGTCCATCACCCGGGGTGCCGTGAGGACGCCGGACCAGCCCGCGCGGTCCACCTCCTCGGGCGGGCGTGACTCCCAGGACCAGCCCCAGAGCAGGGCGCGGCCGGACTCCGTGTCCTGGAGGACGGAGGGGGCGTAGAAGTCACGGCCGAGATCCAGGGGGCCGCCGCCCGTACCGGCCGCGAACCTCAATCCACCGTCCGGCTCCTCCACCAGATGCCCCGTCAGGTACGCGGTGCTCAGCGGGTCGCCGTCCCACAGCGCCACCGCAAGTACCCAGTCGCCCCCGGCGGTCTCCCACAGCTGCGGGCACTCCCAGCCGATCGCCCGCGTACCGAAGGCGCGGGCCGCCGCCGCGTCCCGGCCGTCCAGCAGGACCCCGGCGAACCGCCACGCGTACAGGTCCTCGCAGTCGTACACCAGGACGGACGGGGTGCCGTCGGCGTGGCCGGCGCCCATCAGCGCCCAGCGGCGGCCGGCGAAGCGGAAGACGAACGGGTCCCGGAACATCGTCACGTCCAGGCCTGCCGGCGGGCCGGCGACCACCGGCAGTGGCAGTTGCTTCCAGTCCTGAAGGCCGTCGTCCTCGGCCACGGCGAGACAGATCGCGCTCAGGCCCTGGTGGTCGTGGCCGATCCCGGAGTACACCGCTGTCGGTACACCACCGTCGTCCACCACGCAGCCGGACCAGCAGCCCGCCTCGTCCGGGCCGCCGGGCATCGGTCGCAGAGCGATCCCGTGGTCGTCCCAGTGGGCGAGGTCGGGGCTGGAGGCGTGGCCCCAGTGGACGTTCGCATGGACGGGAGCGTCGGGGTTGTGCTGGTAGAAGAGGTGGTATCGACCGCCCCAGCGCACCGGCCCGTTCGGGTCGTTCATCCAGTTGGACGGCGGCCGGACCCGGAAGCGCGGGCTGTGGGCGTCGGTCGACCGGCTCACGGAACTCAACGATTGACTCCTGCGGATGTGATGCCCTCGCGCAGAGGGCGCTGGCCGACGACGAAGACGAGGACGGCGGGGAGCATGGAGAGGACGACTCCGGCGAGGACCACGGAGATCGATCCGGTGCCGAGGTTGCCCTGGAGGGAGACCAGGCCCAGGGGCAGCGTGAGGTTCTCGGTGGAGGTTTCGAGGATCAGCGGCCGGAAGAACTCGTTCCAGTGGTAGTTGAAGGCCAGGACGCCGACGATGGCGAGACCGGGGGCCGCCAAGGGGGCGTACACGGACCGGAAGACGCGCCACGGGCCCGCGCCGTCGATCATCGCCGCCTCGCCGAGGTCCTTCGGCATGCCCAGGAAGTACTGGCGCATCAGGAAGGTGCCGAAGGCCGTCGGGAAGGCGGGGATGATGAGGCCGAGGAGGGTGTCGGTCAGGCCCATCGTCTTCAGTTCCAGGAAGACCGGGACCATCGTGACCTGCAACGGCACCATCATCGTGGCCAGGACCAGCGCGAACAGCGACTTCTTGAAGCGGAATTCGAGGCGGGCGAAGGCGTAGCCCGCCAGGCCCGCGGTGATCATCTGGCCGGCCGCGATCAGCGCGGTCACCAGGGTGGAGTTCAGCGCGTACAGCCAGACGTCGATCTGGTCGAAGACCTCGCTGTAGGCACCGACGGTGGGGTTCGTGGGGATGATCTCCGGCGGCAGGTCGAAGGACTCCGCCGGTGTGCGCAGTGATGTCGACACCGTCCAGATGACCGGGCCGAGCGTCAACAGGGCGCACAGCGCCAGGCCGGTGATCCGGCCCCAGGGCGCCAGGCCGTGCCGTACGCGTGACGCGGTGGGGCTCGTGCGGGGACCCGGCATCGAACCCGACGCCGAACCCGGCAGGGATTTCGAGAGGGAACTCGTACTCATCTGACTCACCCGGCTCACTGGTAGTGGACGTAACGCCGGCTGAGCCGGAACTGGAGTGCGGTGACCGCCATGATCAGGGCGAAGAGCAGGACGCCCACGGCGGACGCCTCGCCGAAGCGGAGCTGCTCGAAGGCCGTCTCGTAGATGACCATCACGACCGTGCGGGTGGAGTCGCCGGGGCCGCCGGCCGTGAGGACGTAGGGCTGCTCGAAGACCTGGAGGGCGTTGATGATGCCGACCACGGACGCCACCAGCAGCGTGGGCGACAGCAGCGGCAGGGTGATGGCGAGGTGTTTGCGCACCCCGCTCGCGCCGTCCAGCGCGGCCGCCTCGTGCACCTCCTTCGGGATGTTGTTCAGGCCGCCGACGAACAGCAGGAACGAGAAGCCGAACTGCTGCCAGACGTACGCCAGGACCACGGCCGCCATCGCCCCGTTCTCCGAGGTCAGCCAGGGGACCGAGGGGATACCGACCGTGCCCAGGAGCCAGTTCACGGGGCCGAAGTCCTGGTTGAACAGGTACTTCATCACCACCGAGATGGACGCGGCGGACAGCACCAGCGGGAAGAAGAAGGCTGAACGGAACACCGAGCGAAGCCACTTGGGCATGCGGCCGTTCACCGCGATCGCCAGCACGAGCGCGATCAGCAGCTGCAGCGCGACCGCGAGCACCATGAAGACGAGCGTGTTGCGGAAGGAGACGAGAACCGTCGAATCGGTCAGGATCTCCCGGTAGTTGGCCGCTCCGGCCCACCGCGGGTCGTCGATCACGTCCCACTGGAAGAGGCTGAGGACGACCGAGCCGACGATCGGTACGACCGTGAAGACGACGATACCGACGACGGTGGGCGCGAGGAACAGCACGGCGAGCAGACGGGTGCCCCGGGTGCGGGCGGTCGTGGCCGCGGGCTCGGACGCCTTACGGGCCCTGCGGGGACGGGTGGGCTCCGGCCGGACAGGCCTGATCTCGGTGTTCGTCACACTTCACGCTCCATGGCCTTCTCCAGGTCCCCCTGCAGCCGGCGCAGCGCGGGGCGCACCGCGCCGGGGCTCGCGAGGGCGGTTCCGGTGTGCTTGATCAGCAGCTGCTCGACTTCGTTGACCTGCGGCGGGGCCGGGATCGGGCCGGTGGAGGGGATCTTGTCGAGGGTGTCGTAGAAGACCTGCCAGTGGGCCGGTCCTGTCTCCCGGTAGCGGGCCGCGTCGACCATGGAGCGGCGGGCCGGAGTGGTCTGGTTGGCTGCGAAGAGCTGGGTCATCACGTCCTTGCGGGCGGCGTACTTGATGAACTCCCAGGCCTCGTCCCGCATCTTCGACGTGCGCAGCATCGCGTACCCGGCAGCGCCGAACTGGTGACGCCGTGTGTGCCGGCGCGGGAAATACCGGACGTCGTAGTCGGTCGGTTTCATGCCCGCCTCATGCAGGCCGCCCGCCCAGAAGCCGCCCGCGGGTGTCACACCGACGCGGCCGGTGGAGAACACGCCGACCAGGTTCCGGCCGTCGCCGCCCTCCGGCCGGGTGCACAGGTCCTCCTGGATGAGGGAGGCGAGATAGTCGTAGACCTCCGCGACGCGGTCGGAGTCGGCCAGGGGTGTCGTCCACCGGTAGCCGCCGCCCCGGCCGCGCCGCTGTGCCTCGGGGTAGAAGGAGTTCCAGAGCCAGTCGCCCCCGGGGGCCTTGGACTCGGCGAGGAGGTTGGTGCCGCCCGCGAACAGCCAGGGGACCACTCCGCCCCACAGACGGTTGGTCCAGAAGTACGGGGTGAATCCGGCGCCGTTGCTGCGTTTCATCGCGCGCAGCAGCGTCGTGAAGTCGTCGTGGGTCCAGTCGTTGTCGGGGAGGTCGGCGCCGGCGCGCTCCAGGACCCGGGTGTTGAGGTACATGTCGGCCGCGTTGAACTCGACCGGCAGCTGGTAGAGGCTCCCCTCGTACATCATCGACTCGACCAGTGAGGGATGGACGTCGGCGAAGTAGGAGCGCAGCTCGGCCGCGTCCCGCTTCGCCCACCGGTCCAGCGGTACGCCGAGCCGCTGGGCGAAGAGCTGCACGCCCTCGGTGGCGACGTACACGAGGTCGGGTGCCGTGCCCGCGGCGATCTGGGTGAGGATCTTGGAGAAGAAGTCCGACCAGTCGTAGGCCTGTACGGGGTTGATACGGATCTTGATGTCGGGGTGGACCTCGCGGAACCCGTCGCGCAGGGCGCGTTGGGCGTCGAGGTTGAAGGCGGAGCCGAGGGTGGCGATGACGAGCGAGCCGTCGTCGCGACCGGGGATGTCGGCGGCGATGAGGCGGTCCCAGCCGGCCGCGACACCGGCGACAGCGGCGGCTCCGGCGCCGTACGCGCCGTAGCGCATCAGGCCCCGGCGGGAGAGGAGCGAGTCGGTCATCGGCGAGCCTAACTCGTGTTAGTCGAAGGTGATTCCCCGATGATGAGAACCCCGTTGTGGCTCTGTCAAGGGATGGGCACCAATGGGCAGTCACGTGAACGGAATGTGTGCGAAGGGTTGACCTTTAACGAGTTAGGTATACGGTTCCGGCCACCTGAGTCACACGAGCCGCGTCCCGACGACGACGTCGGGGAAGGGAGCCGCACAATGCGTGGCATGTCGAGGAGTTCGCTGAGTCCAGCGGGGACTCTGTCCAGGAGGTCGCTGCTGGTGGTCTCGGCCGCCGGTGCCGCCGGTGCTCTGCTTCCGGACTTCGTGAGACCGGCGGTGGCGGCGCCCGTCGAGGCCACGGCGGCCGCGTGCACGGGCAGCTACCGCGCCGAGTACCACTTCACGGTCCCCGACCAGTGGATGAACGACCCGCAGCGCCCGGTCTGGATCGACGGCGAGTACCACTACTACTACCTCTACAACCCCGACTACCTGACGGGCGGCACCACCGCGGGCACCGCCTGGCGCCTGGCCACGAGCACCGACCTCGTCTCCTTCACCGACCGGGGCGTCGCCGTGCCGAAGGACGCGACCCCCAACGGCGATGTCTGGTCCGGCTCGGCGGTCATCGACACGGACGACACGGCGGGCTTCGGCGCGGGCGCGGTGATCGTCATCGCCACCATGGCGCCCGACGACGTCACCCAGGCCCAGTACCTGTACTACTCGACCGATGGCGGCCGCACCTTCACGAACCACGGCACGGCTCCGGTCCTCGCCAATCCGGGCGTACGGGACTTCCGCGACCCCAAGGTGATCCGCGACGAGGAGCGCGGGCGGTGGGTGATGCTGCTCGCGGAGAACGACAAGGTGGGTTTCTACCACTCCGCCGACCTCACGTCGTGGACGTACGTCGGCGGCTTCATCAAGGGCGGCATCGGCGTCCTGGAGTGCCCCGACCTGTTCCGCATCAGGGCGGAGGACGGGACCTGGCAGTGGGTCCTGGGCGTCAGTGCCAACGGCAAGGGCTCCGGGCTGCCGAGCACGTTCGCCTACTGGACGGGTTCCTTCGACGGCACGACCTTCACCGCCGACGCGTCCGATCCCCAGTGGCTGGACCACGGCTGGGACTGGTACGCGGCGGTCACCTTCGACAAGCGCGACGCGAACGGGGCCCTGGACCCGGCCGCACGGTACGCGATCGGGTGGATGAACCACTGGGACTACGCGAACACCACGCCCACGGTCGAGTGCGACGGTTTCAACGGCACCGACTCGATCGTCCGCGAGGTGCGGCTGCGGCGCTCGTCGTCGGGTACGTACTACCTGGCGTCCCGGCCGGTGGCGGCCCTGGACGACCATGTGTCGCGCACGGTGGACCTCGGCGACATCACGGTCGACGGCACGCGAACGCTCGACTACACGGGTACCGCGTACGAGCTGACCTGTGACATCACCTGGGACCAACTGGCCGGTGCCGGGCTCCAGTTGCGGCGCTCGGCGGACGGCGGGCGGCACATCGACGCGGGAGTCCACGGCGACTACGCCTTCGTCAACCGCGGTTACACCGTGAGCCCCGACACCTCCGGCCGCTGGCAGGAGAGC
The DNA here is from genome assembly GCF_027107535.1 of Streptomyces aurantiacus. Classification (NCBI taxonomy): domain Bacteria; kingdom Bacillati; phylum Actinomycetota; class Actinomycetes; order Kitasatosporales; family Streptomycetaceae; genus Streptomyces; species Streptomyces sp. Qhu-G9. Next base: position 1,597,788 of record NZ_CP114283.1, read on the forward strand.
CGGACGCCCTTCGACCTGTCCGCCGGCACGGTCCGCCTGCGGATCCTCGTCGACCGCACGTCCGTCGAGATGTTCGTCGGCGACGGCCGGTACGTGCACTCGACCGAGGCCTTCCCCGACCCGTCCGACACGGGGCTGGCACTGTTCACCATCGACGGGCAGGCGGTGTTCCGGAACACGGTGATCCGGGAGTTCACGGTCTGATCCGACGTGAGGCGGGTGGGCGTACAAGGCCGTCGGCGACGCCCGGCGCGCCAGGGCTCTCCAACGCGAGGCAGGCGGGACGTCTGCACCGCGGAAACAGGCACGAGGCTTCACCCCGGGACTTGTGGTGGAGCCTCGCCCGTCCAGAGGGGGGACACCCACGTCATCGTGTCCTTGGCCCGGTCGTCGCCGTCCGGGCTCTCGATGTCGGACACGGTGAGCCGCACGCCGGGACGGCCGTCCGGGAGCGTCACCGTCGCGTCGACCGTGACCCCGACCCGCGTCGTGCCGGGGCGCCGGGACACGGCGGTGAGGGCGCCCCGGAGGGCGGTGAGGAGGTGCCCGGCCACCGTGTCCGTCACACGGGTGTCGACGGGACCGGTGAATTGGACCGACGGCTGGGCGCCGAGGACCGGCGCGGCGCCCGCCGTCTCGCGGAGCACCCTGCCCCTGAAACTGGTCGGGGCGTCGGCGGGCGGCTGCTGCAGGGCGAAGATCGCCGTACGGACCTCCTGGACGGTCGACCGGAGTTCGTCGACGGCCCGGCCGAGCGTCGCGTGGACCCCGGCGTCCTGCTCCTCCGCGGCCGCGCGGCGCAGCGTGGACTCCAGCATCATGCCGGTGGCGAAGAGCCGCTGGACGACCAGATCGTGCAGGTCACGGGCGATCCGGTCGCGGTCCTCGAAGACGGCGAGCCGCTCCCGGCCCTGCTGGGCGTCGGCCAGCACCAGTGCCAGCGCGGCCTGTGAGGCGAACTGCGTGGCCAGCAGCTTCTCGGCGGAGGTGTAGGGGCGGTCACCGCGCCGACGCGGCAGGGCGAGGGTGCCGATGAGCCGGCCCCCGGCCTGCAACGGCAGCAGCATGCTCGGTCCGAAGCGGTGCCGTACGGGGGTCGTCATACGCGGGTCGGTCGCCGAGTCCTCGACGAACACCGGTTCCCCGCCGAGGAGTTGTTCCAGCACGGAGCTGCCGGGCGCGATGGTGGTGCCGACCAGGCCATCGGGACCGTCCAGTGCCGACGCCGTGACGATCTCCATACCGCCTTCGTCCGTGGGCTGGAGGATCACCCCGGCCGCCGCGCCGGCGAGGACACGGGCACGCTCGGCGACCGTCATCAGCGCGTCGGCCGCCGCCTCGCCGGTGAGCAACGCCGTCGTCACGGCCGCCGCACCCTCGATCCAGCGTTCCCGCCGGCGGGCCGTCTCGTACAGGCGGGCGTTGCCGATGGCGATGCCCGCCTGGGTGGCGAGCAGGCGTGCCACCTGCTCGTCCTCGGCAGTGAACGGGCCGCCGCGCTTCTCGGTGAGATAGAGGTTGCCGTACACCTCGTCCTCCACGCGCACCGGAACGCCGAGGAAGCTGTGCATCTCCGGGTGCCCGGAGGGCATGCCGCACGAGCGCGGGTCGGCGGCCAGGTCGGTGAGCCTGAGCGGAGCGGGCTCGCGGACGAGCACGCCGAGCAGGCCCCGGCGTCCGTCGGGCGGATGCCCGATGCGTGCCCGCTCGGCCTCCGGCAGCCCGGTCGTGCAGAACTCCGCCAGGCCGTGGTCGCCGGGGGCGAGTACCCCCAGTGCCGCGTACCGGGCGTCGGTCAGCCCGGCCGCGTTGTCGACGATGCGCTGGAGCGTGGCACGCAGCTCCAGATCGCTGCCGACACCGAGGACGGCTTCGAGGAGGCGGGGGAGGGCGAGGGAGGGGCGGGGAGCCGGCTCCGGGACGGGGCGCTCGGCGGACTGCGCGGGCTCGGCGGGGCCGGTGGGTTCCGTCATGCGGGGCGGCGGGGGCGGGCTCTGCGCGTACGGATCCGTACGGGCGCTCAGGTGGCCGTCGAGTCGAGGACCAGCGGCTCGATCCTGCCCTCCAGCATCGCGCCCAGGCCGAGGACCGCGCACACGTCGGGCCGTTCGGCGATGTTCACCGGCATGCCCGTCGCGTGCCGCAGCATCTGGTCGAGGCCCGGCAGCAGGGCGCTGCCGCCGACCATCATGATCCCGCGGTCGGCGAGGTCGGCCACCAGGTCCGGCGGGCAGACGCGCAGCACCTTGCCGATGCCGTCGAGTACGGCGGTCAGCGGGGTCTGGATCGCGTCGCGCACGGCGGCCGTGTCGACCTGCACGGAACGGGCGAGGCCGGTGGCCACGTCCCGGCCGTGGATCTCGGTGGAGGCGGGGCCGTGCGGGGTGAGGCCGTTCCCGGAGAGGGCGAGCTGCAGCGGCCGTACGGACTGTGACGGGAGCATCAACTCGTGCTGGTGGCGCAGGTGTTGGACGATGGCGTGGTCGATGGCCTCGCCGCCGACGGGGATGCGTGCGGCGGTCACGATCGAGCCGAGGGACAGCACCGCGACCTGGGTGGCGGCGGCCCCGCACACCATGATCATGGTGGCCTCGGGCCGTTCCACGGGCAGCCCGCAGCCCACACCGGCGGCGATGAGCGTGTCGACGAGTTCGACGCGCCGCGCCCCGAGTCCGACGAGCGTCTCGACGGCGGCGCGCTCCGCGAGCGGGTCGGCGTCGTGCGGGGTGCAGATGGCGGCCCGCAGCCGGGGCTTGCGGCGCAGGGCGCGGCGGACCTTGTCGCCGAGCAGCTGGCGCAGCATGCGCTGGGCCATCTCGATGTCGACGACCGTGCCGCCGGAGACGGGCCGTACGACGCGGATGTAGTCGGGCGTACGGCCCGTCATCTTCTCCGCGAACTCGCCGACGGCGATCAGGGCGCCGGTCTTCGTGTTCACGGCGGCGACGCTCGGCTGGTCCACGACGAGCCCGGCGCCCTTCACGAAGACACGTGTCCTCGCCGCCCCCATGTCGACGGCGAAATGGCAGCGGCGCAACTGCTCCAGGCTGGCGGTCATCGCGGGTCCTCCCGAGAGCACGGACGGTGGGACTCGGCCGGGCGGCGGTCCTCCTACGCATCGTGCGGGACCTGACGGGGTGTCGCCTTTCGGGGTGGGCCGGGCGGGGTGCCGCTGGATGGGTGATCTTCGAGGGCGACGGGCGATCAGGTGACGGGCCGGCCCGGGTGGTGGTGGTCGGGAGCCGGGCGGAGGGCTGGAGCCCGGGTGGTGCGGAGACCCGGGTGGTGGCTGGTGGCCGGGGCGGCCGGCGTCGCCCCCGACCGACTACTCGGGGTGCCTTGCCGGTTGCACGATGCCGCGTACGACGCCGAGGTCCACCAGGTCCTGTGGGCGGATGCGGAGCTGGTCCGCGGTGGCGCGCACCTCCTGCGGCGGTCGCTTGAGGATGGCGGCCGCCAGCTCCGGTGCGATGACGGAGAAGTAGCTGTCCGGCGTGGCCCACGTGTTGTCCGGTGCCGCGAGGGCCAGCGCGCCGCCCGAGCCGCCCTCGCCGATCAGCAACGTGGTGACGGGGGTCTCCGCGGCCGCCACGGCCCCGAACAGGTCGGCGATGGCCGCGCCGGCGCCCTGCCGCTCCGCCTCCGCGTCGTTGGCGGCCCCCGGAGTGTCCACCAGCGTCAGGACGGGGATGCGGAGCCGGTCCGCGAGCCGGATCAGCCGGGCGGCGGTGCGGTAGCCGGCGGGGCGGGTCGCGGTGCCCGTCTGGGCGGCGTAGGCGACCACCCGGCCGTCCTCCGCCCGTACGCCGACACCGCAGAGCATGCCGTCGTCGGTGCCGCCGCAGCGGTCGCCGCTGATCGGAGCACGCTCGGCGAAGCAGACGTCCAAGTAGGCCTGTGCGCGGGGTCGTTGGGGGGACCGCGCGTTGTGCACCGCTTCCCAGCCGGTGTCGGGGAGTGCGGTGCCGGCCAGGGCCGGGGGAGGGGGGACGGGGTCGGTCGACGGGTGGCTCAGCAGGCGCAGCCAGAGCGCCAGCGTCCCCGGCAGCTCTTGCTCGGGCACCACCGCGTCGACCGCTCCTGCCGCCAGTTGCGCCTGCGCGGTGTACGCCGCCGGGTCCGCGTCGGGCGGGCGGACCCGCGAGCCCGCGAAACCCACCTGTGCTCCGGGCAGCGCGAGGATCACGTCGGCTCCCGCGCCCAGGGTGGCCCAGCCACCGCCCGTCGTCGGGTCGCGCAGGACGGCGACCTGGGACAGGCGGGCCGCCCGGGTGAGCGCCGACTGACGTGCCACGCGCTGGAGTTGGACCAGGGCGCGCATGCCCTCCTGCATACGGCTGCCGCCCGTCGCGACGAGGGAGACGACCGGCAGGCGGTGTGCACGCGCGTACGTGTACGCGGCCTCCAGGCGGTCGCCCGTCCGCTCGCCCAGCGAGCCGCCGAGGAAGCCGAACTCGAAGGAGATCAGCACGGCGGGAGTCGTACCGAGGGTGCCGGTACCGCAGACGACGGACTCCTCCTCGCCGGTGCGGTCCGCGGCCCGGGCGCGCGAGGCGTCGTACCCCTGCCAGGACAGCGGGCCGTCCGGCCGGTGCACGCCCGAGGGGACGGGCAGCTCGGTGAAGTCGGCGGTGAGGAGACCGATCGCCTCTCGGGCCGTGAACCGCCGGGACGCCTCAGTCATGAGTCAGCGCACGCTTCATGATCTTGCCCATGTCGTTGCGGGGCAGGGCGCCGAGACAATGGACGACCCGGGGCCGTTTGTGGGGCGCGAGACGGACTGCCACGTGGTCGGCCAACTCCGCGAGCCGCGGTGGGTTCTCGGCGTCGGCGGGCACGATCCACGCCACGATCCGCTCCCCGAGGTCGGGGTCCGGCTCGCCCGTGACCGCGGCCTCCCGCACGCCGGGGTGTTCCAGGAGGGCGTTCTCGATCTCGCCCGCCCCGATCTTGTATCCGCCGCTCTTGATGAGGTCGGTGGCCTTGCGGCCGACGATGCGCACGTACCCGTCGGGGTCGCGCACCGCCATGTCGCCGGTGCGGAACCAGCCGTCCTCGGTGAAGGCCGCCGCCGTCGCGTCGGGCCGGTTCAGGTACTCGGTGAAGAGGTTCGGCCCGCGGACCTGGATCTCGCCCACGGTCTCCCCGTCGTACGCCGCCAGGGCCGTCGTTCCGTCCTCCTCCGTCAGCCGCAGTTCGACGCCGGGCAGCGGGACGCCGACCGTGCCGGCCCGGGGCTCGCCGTCCGCGCGGACGCTGGTGTTCATCAGCGTCTCCGTCATCCCGTACCGCTCGATGACCCGCCGGCCCGTCGCCTCCGCGATCCGCTCGTGGTCGTGCACCGGGAGGGCCGCCGATCCCGACACGAGCAGCCGCGCCCGCGCCAGCGCCTTCGCGAGAGCCGGGTCGTCGGGCAGGGTCTCGGCGATCCGGTGGTACATGGTCGGGACCCCGAACAGCATCGTGGCGCCCGCGCTCAACTCCCTTGTCACGCCCGTGACGTCGAAACGTCCCAGATGCCGTACGGATCCGCCGCGGCGCAACGGGCCGAGGATGCCCAGGATCAGTCCGTGCACATGGAAGAGGGGAAGGCCGTGTACGAGGACGTCGTCGCCGGTCCACCGCCAGGCGTCCGCGAGGGCGTCCAGGGTGGTGGCGACGGCCCGGCGGGGGATGACGGCACCCTTCGGAGGGCCGGTGGTGCCGGAGGTGTAGACGACGAGGGCGGGGGCCTCCGGGGAGAGGCCGGAGGCGAGGGCCTCGGCGGCGGGGGCTGCCGTCGCCGGTGCGGCACGTACGTCGACGTCCACGTCGACGCGCTCCAACGCCGAGAGGGCGGGCGGCAGTTGGTCGCCCGCCGATGCGAGCACCAGCGTCGGCGCGCTGTCCGCCACGATGTGTCCCAGCTCGCTCCCGCCCGACTTCGGGTTGAGCGGCACGGCGGGGACACCGGCCAGCAGCGCGGCGACCACGCCGACCGCCGTCTCCAGGGTGGGAGTGGCCCAGACGGCGATCCGGCCCGCCTCCCCGATACGGGCGGCCAGCGGGGCGGCGGCCGTCGCGAGTTCGCCGTAGGTCAGGGAGCGGTCGCCGAAGCGCAGGGCCGACCGGTGCGCGGCGGTGCCGTCCGGGTCCGCCAGTGCCTCGGTCAGGGCCGGGAAGAGAGGGGACACGCGAGCGTACTCCTTGGTCGTCGGTCGTGTTGGTCGGTCGTCGGCTGTCAGTTTCACTGGTCGTCGGGCGGCGGCGGGCGCCCGGGGCGGGGTGTCGGGGCGGGGCGCCGTGCCGGGGGCCGGGCCGCGGGCGTCGGTGTCACCCCCAGCCGGGTACCACCAGGGCGAGCCACACCACGGCCGGGACCACGGCCACCACGACCCCTCCGTACATCATCAGCTGCCGGAAGAAGCGCTCCCGGTCGACGTCGGGCGCCGCCGCCAGGACCAGGGCCCCGTTCGTCGAGAACGGGCTCACGTCCACCACGGTCGCCGACACCGCGAGCGCCGCCACCATGCCGACCGCCCCGATCTCACCCTGCGCGAGGAACGGCACGGCCAGCGGGATCAGCGCCCCCATGATGCCGACCGAGGAGGCGAACGCGGAGACCAGCGCGCCGATGTAGCAGAGCAGCACGGCGGAGAGCAGGGGGACGCCGATGTCGCTGACCCCCTCACCCGCCCAGTCGATCGTGCCCATCTGGTCGAGGACGCCGACGTACGTCAGCACACCGCAGATCAGCAGGACCGTCGGCCAGGCGATCTGGGTGACGGCGTTGCGGCTGTCCTCGGGCCAGCAGGTGCTGAGCAGGACGGCGAGGGTGATGGAGGTGAGCCCGGCGTCCAGGTCGAAGGCGAGTACGGCGACGACGAGGGCGACGAGCGCGGCGAGGGTGGCCGTGCGGGCCGGATTGAGACGGGAGGTGTCCTCGTCGGCCTCCTCGGACGCGCCCTCCCCGTGCTCCCGCTCGCGCGCGTTCTCATCGGTGCCGGTGCCGGTGCCGGAACCAGCTCGGGCGCCGGCGCTGTTTGCGACCTTGCCCGCCTTCCCCGATGTCGTGGCCGCCTCCACGAGGACGCCGTCACCCCTCAGCTTCAGCCCTCCGAACAGGACGAACACCACCCCCGCGATCACGAGATTGACGATGAGCGAGGCGAGGAAGAGGGCGACCTCGTTGCCGGGCAGGCCCTCGCGCTCGACGATGCCGTTGACGATCGACCCGTAGATGCTGATGGGGGAGAAGCCGCCGCCCTGTGCGCCGTGCACCACCATGGCGCCCATCAGCAGTGGGCTGATGGAGTACCGCGCGGCGAAGCTCAGGGCGATCGGCGCCACGATGGCGACGGCGGCCGGGCTGACCGCACCGATCGCGGTCAACGCGCCGGTCAGTACGAACATCACCCACGGGATCAGCACCACCCGTCCGCGCACGAGCCGGATGGAGGCGTGCACCAGCCAGTCGGTCGTGCCGTTGGCGCGGGCGATCGCGAACAGGTACGTCACGCCGACGAGCACGACGAAGAGGTCCCCGGGGAAACCGGCGAAGATCTTGTCGGCGTCGAGGTCCGCGACGAGCTCGCCGACTCCGAAGGCTGCGGCGAAGGCGAGGGCGCCCATGTTGATGGAGCGGGTGGTGGCGATCACGAACACCACGACGAGCACGAGGATCGATATCAGTTCGGCGGACATGCGGGCTCCCGTCTTTGGGTCCCTTGTCGAGCGGGCGGGCGGGCGGATGGGCAGGCGGTGGGGACGGACAGGAGTGGCTGAGTGGCCGAGCCACTCGGAGCCGGGTCGTGGATTGGCCAAGTGGCTGAACCACATTGGGTCGCAGGGGTGGAGAGCGTCAAGGGATCGGGCGTAAATTGGCTCAGCCACTTGTCCACTGGGCCACGTGTCCACTGATCGGACGGCTCGGGCGTCCCCGGTGTTACGCTGCGGCGGCGGGGGACGAACACCGCGCAAGAGGGGACAAGGGGGACGGGCATGAGCGACGCGCTGCGCCCGATGGCGGCCAAGCCCCGCCTGTACGAGCAGGTCCTCGACCGGCTGCGCAGTTACGCGGCCGAGGGCGGCCTGGGCGCGGGCGACCGGCTCCCGCCCGAGCGCGACCTGGCGGCCCGACTCGGCGTCAGCCGCGCCTCCGTGAAGCAGGCCATAGTGGTCCTGGAGGTCCAGGGTCTGGTCGAGGTCCGCCACGGCGGCGGCACCTACCTGGTCCGCGACACCCTCGACGCCGAACCGGTGGAGCAGCTCGTCGAGCGCCGCCGCAGGCTGCCCGACGTGCTCGACGCCCGCGAGGCCCTGGAGACCAAGCTCGCCGAACTGGCCGCCGAGCGGCGCACCGACGAGGACGTGGCGGCCATGGACTCGGCCCTCGTCCGGATGCAGGCCGAGATCGCGGAGGGCGGGCACGGTGTGGAGGGCGACCGCCTCTTCCACGCGGCGGTCACGGCGGCGGCCCACAGCACCATCCTCGCCGAGTTCATGCGTTCCATCGCCGACCAGATCACCGAGAGCCGCCACGAGTCGCTGCGCCAGCCGAGCCGCCCCACCCGCTCCCTGACACAGCACCGCGCGATCTTCGACGCGATCGTCGCCCGGCAGCCGGGCCGGGCCGCCGCCGCGATGCGCAGGCACGTACAGACGGTGGCGAAGGTACGGCTGCTGGCCTGGGACCCGGACGGGAACGACGAACAGGGCGTGTGACAGGGCTCGTTAGGATCCCTGCCATGAGCCTGCACACCCCCGCGCCGACCACGTCCCCGCCGCCGGGCCCGTCCCCGTCGGCCGGGCGGTCCCCGACGGGCGGGCGCGAGCCGACCGTGCTCGCCACCTCCGGCGGTCACCGTGCCGGAGGCCGGACCATGGTGATGTTCGACGCCCTCGTGCACCACGCGGTCGAGCTGTCCGGTGCCCACGGCCGCCGCCCCCGCGTGATGTACGTGGGCACGGCGATAGGCGACGCGGAACACTTCACGGCACGTATGGGCGAGGCCGCCCGCGTGGCGGGTTTCGACCTCACGCCCCTCCAGCTCTTCCCGATGCCCAACCTCGAGGACATCGAGGGCAGCGTCCTCGACCAGGACGTCGTCTGGGTCATGGGCGGCTCGGTGGCCAACCTCCTCGCGGTCTGGCGGGTCCACGGCCTCGACGACATCTTCCGCAGGGCCTGGCACTCCGGGGTGGTCCTCAGCGGTGTCAGCGCGGGCTCGATCTGCTGGTTCCAGGGCGGCACCACGGACTCCTTCGGCCCCGAACTGCGGCCCGTGACCAATGCGTTGGGCCTTCTCCCCTACGGCAACGGAGTCCACTACGACACCGATGCGGGCCGTCGCCCCCTGATCCACGACCTCGTGGCCGACGGCACCCTCCCCACCACCCACTGCACGGACGACGGGGTGGGCCTCGTCTACCGCGGCACCGACCTCGTCGAGGCCGTCACCGAGATCCCGGGCAAGGGCGCGTACATCGTGACCCGCGACGGCGACGCGGCCACGGAGGAACGCGTGGAGCCACGCCGCCTGCCGGGGATCTAGCGCGCGCCTTCCGCCGGCCCCGCTCCCACCACGTCCGCCACCACGCAGCTCACGTTGTCCGGGCCGCCGGAGTCGTTCGCCGCCGCCACCAGGGCCCGTACTGCCTCGGCCGGTTCGCAGGTGGCGGACAGGAGGTGCCCGACGGTGTCCTCGGGCACGACCGCGGACAGACCGTCGGAGCACAGGAGATAGCGGTCGCCGGCGCGGGCGTCGTGGAGGCGCAGGTCGGGGGCCGTACCGGGGCCGTCGCCCGGCAACGCCTTGAGGAGAAGGGCGCGTTGGGGGTGGGCGGTGGCCTCCTCCGGTGTCAGGCGGCCCTCGTCGAGCATCGACTGGACCATCGTGTGGTCGTGGGTGATCCGGAAGAGCTCACCGTCGCGGAGCAGATAGGCGCGGGAGTCCCCGATGTGGACCAGGGCCAGTTGGGAGCCGGTCCACACCATCGCGGTGAGGGTCGTGCCGATGTCGTCCGTCGGGCCGGCCACCTCCCGGACGGCCGCGGTGGCGCCCTGGACCGCGTCCTCCAGGAGGTTGAGGACGCTGCCGGCGGGGAGCGGCTCGTCGTCCAGGAACTTCAGGGCCTCGACGGCGGCGACGCTCGCGGGGGCGCCCCCGGATCCGAAGCCGTCCGCGACGGCCAGGACGCGGGTGCCCGCGTACGCCGTGTCCTGGTTGACGGGGCGGACGAGGCCGGTGTCGGAGAGTGCGGCATATCGGAGTTCCAGCATGGTGGTCTCCCTGCTCGGGGTGGATCTCGTGAGGTGGTCGACGAGGAAGGCCGCCAGGTCACGGCGGGACGCGGTCTCCGCCTCGACCCGCGACCAGAAGGCGCGGATCTCCCGCGCTGCGGCCTGAGGACCGAGTGCGCGGACCGCGCGGATCTCGGCCAGCGGCATGCCCAGCCGACGCAGCCACGCCACCAGGCGCGCCTGCTCCAGCTGCCCGGACGCGTAGTAGCGGTAGCCCGTCTCCGGGTCCACCCGCGCGGGGCGCAGCAGCTCCAGCTCGTCGTACAGCCGAAGTGCCTTCGGTGAGAGCCGGCACGCCTTCGAGAAGGCTCCGATCGTCAGCATCTCCATGCGCGCACCCCCGTGAGCGGCCGGTCGGCCGGTCGGTCTGCCGTTCCTTGTCGTGCCACCGATGCTGTGGCCTCACCGAAGGTGAAGGTCAAGCGGCCCGTTCCGGTTCCCGGGCCGGTTGTTAACCTGCGAGCGGGACCACCGGAGCCGACACACCTCGAGGAGCCTGCCGTGGCACGCACCACCGCCCGCATCGCACTGGTCACCTGCCGGGAGGTGCGGGAGTCCGGCTACGACCGTGACCTGCCCGTCCTCGCGGACGCGGTGCGGCGGGCGGGCGCGGACACCTCCGTCGTGTGCTGGGACGACCCCGACGTCGAGTGGGGCGGCTTCGACCTCGCCGTGATCCGGTCCACCTGGGACTACAGCTGGCGGGCCGCCGAGTTCCTGGCGTGGGCCGACCGCTGCGGGGCCGCGACGACGCTGGCCAACCCGCCGGCGGTCGTGCGGTGGAACGCGGACAAGCGGTACCTGGGCGACCTGGCGGCCGCCGGGGTGCCCGTCGTCGAGACCCGGTACCTCGTTCCGGGTGACCCGGCCGAGCTGCCCGCCGACGGCGAGTACGTCGTCAAGCCGACCTCGGGGGCCGGCGCCCGGTACGCGGCCCGCTACACGTCCGAGGACCACGAGGGCGCCGTACGGCACCTGGAGCGGATGCACGCCGAAGGGCTGACCGCGATGGTGCAGCCGTACGTACGGAGCATCGACACGGCGGGCGAACGGGCCCTCCAGTTCTTCGGCGGGCGCTTCCTCCACGCCATCCGCAAGGGCGCCGTCCTCGAACCCGGCACCGCGTACGACGACGACAAGGTCCCGCACCCGAACCTGCGGACCTGGGAGCCGAGCGCCGCCGAACTCGCCGTCGCCGAGCGGGCGTTGGCCGCCGTACCGGGTGCGCCGGAGCTGCTCTACGCCCGCGTGGACCTGGTGGACGGCGACGACGGGGCACCGCGCGTCATGGAGCTGGAACTCGTCGAGCCCAACCTCTTCCTCTTCCTGCACGAGGCCTCCGTGCCGGTCGTCGCCGAGACGGTCGTCAAAGCCGGCGCCCGGTGACGGTCCGGGGTCACGGCCCGGCGACGGCCACCCGCTGAAGCAGCCCCCAGGTGAACTCCGCCACGCAGTCCCGCCGTACGTCCGAACCGTCCGGCGCCGTGAACGCCAGCCCCCACCGCGTCGGCGCCGTCCCCTCCATCGGCCGCGCCGGTGCGAAGGCGCGGGCGGCCTCGTCGACCGTGCAGGACCAGGGCGTCAGGTCCTCCAGCGTGCGCGGCGCGGGGGAGGGGGCGTCCGGGGCGCGGACCAGCCACTCGTTCCAGGCGACGCCGCCCGGGGCCACCAGCACCTCGAAGCGCAGGTCCGGCCAGAGGGGCACCGGCCACAGGAACGCCTCGCAGGACAGGTCGCCGATCCGCCGGGGCACCACCGACTCCGCCTCGCCCAGGATCGAGCGGTACCGGGAGACCGCGCCCCGGCTCCGCGGCGCGTGCCGCATGGCCTGCCAACGACGGTTGGCCTCACGCATCTGCGCCACGGAGACGCCCAGTGCGTGACGGGCGTCCTCCACGAGGTCGGGGTTGTGGTCGGCCATGCGGCGCAGCAGGACGAGCTGGAAGTCGAGCGGGGTGAACGGGCCAGGGCTAGCCGGTCGCTTCGCGGGAGGCATGCGTCCCATCGTGTCGTACCCGCTGTGCGTGCTGCTCGCCCGGGCGCCGGCCGTCCGGGAGGAACAGCACCGAGTTCACGTACCGGACGTACCCGGAGCCCCGGAAGGGCCGCACCCGGCGCAGCAGGCCCTGCGCGGCCACGTGCGAGGTACGCGCCTGGTGGGCCTCCAGGTCGAAGGAGGACAGCGGCACCCAGGTGTCGCCGGGCAGCACCCAGCCCTCGTATCCCCGCTCGGCGAGATGGGACACCACCGTGTCGACGGGCTGGATGCGCGCCTCCAGCTCGACGAACAGGGCCGGGCGGTCGCGGGTGAGCAGGGTTTTTGCCCCGTGCAGCACCGCCAGCTCGTTGCCGTCCACATCGATCTTGACGAAGCCGACGTCGTGGAGGTTCAGGCTGTCCAGGGTCAGGCAGGGGACGTCCACGGACTGGGCGTGGATGTCCCGCCGGACGAGGGACGAGACGCCCCGGTCGCCCTTGTCGCCGGCCGGCAGCCACAGGTGGGCCGTGCCGGACCGGTCGCTCGCGGCCGCGTGGACGACCCGGACGTTCCCGGGGGTCGTGGCGGCGAGCAGCCGGGCCAGGTGCGGGACCGGCTCGACCGTCACCACGCGGCGTGCCCGGTCCGACAGGCGGCGTGTCCAGGGGCCGTACCAGCCGCCCACGTCCACCGCGGTGCCGCAGTCGGGCGGGCAGAGGTCGCCGAGCCGGGCCAGCTCGGGCTCGAAGCGCGGATAGACGAAGCGGGCGGCCGCGGCGACCAGGCGCACCGGCACGAGGGGGGCCAGACGGGCTGCCAGGGTCATGAGGTCATCATCCCGGGGCTCTGGGGGCCGCGGGCGGAGCCGTTGACGTCGCCGTCCCCGTTGATGCGCAGCAGCAGTGCCTCGTGTTCGGTGTCCGTCACCTGCTCTCCGGAGGACGGGAGCAGTTGAGGGATGCCGTCCACGATCGGGTAACGGCGGCGCAGACGCGGGTTGTAGAGGGCGCCCTCAGTGCTCTCGGCGCCCTCAGTGCTCACCGTCTCCTTCTCGAGGAGATGCAGCGGCCCCTTGTCCAGCGGGCACGCCAGTATCCTCAGCAGCGGGTCGTCCGGATTCATCACTGATCAACTCCCTTTTGGGTTGCGGGGGTTGCGGCTTGGCCGGTGGGTCGTGCTTGGGCATCGCGAGGAGCACGGAGACCGCCAGCGCCGTACCGCCGATGCGCAGCGCCAGCCGCAGCGGGTCCTCCGGCAGCGCCTCGCCGAACGCGAGGGTGCCGAGCACCGCCGTGAACAGACACGTCACCGTCGTGCAGACCGGAACGATCAGCGAGGCCCGGCAGCGCTGCAGCGCCGCCTGCGACATGATCAGGCCGAACACGCCGGTGAAGAGCAGGAGATACGGGTACGGGGAGCGCAGCAGAGCGAGCACCGCGCCGCCGAACCCGCTCGCGGTGAGATGGCTCGACACGCCCTTGATGGCCAGTGAGCTGACCCCGTACAGCAGGCCCACCGCCACGCCGTACTCGACGCCCGTCGTCGGCATGCGGTGCCGGTGGCGGGCGCGGCGCTCGGCCGATCCGTACAGCCAGACACCCAGCGCGAGCGACGGGACGCAGACGAGCAGGATCAGCGGGGCGGGGGCGCTGTGGCTGACCGTGTCGGAGCCCTCCTTCAGGGAGAGCACCACCATGAGGAGCGCCAGGAGGATCGCGCCGAGCGCGTACCGCTCGCGGCCCGAGGTCTCCTCGCCGAGCAGCACGGACGAGAGCAGGACGAGGATGACGAGGCCGGAGACGAAGATGCCCTGCGCGGCGGCGATCGGCAGGGTGCGGTAGACGACGAGCTGCGCGCCGAAGCCCGAGGCCAGGGAGAGGGACCCGCCGATCCACAACGGGCTGCCGAGGACCAGCCGCAGGAGGCGGGCGGGCTGTCGCACACTCACCTCGGGCAGTGCCGCCAACGCCCGTTTCTCCAGCACGAATCCGGCGCTGTACAACAGGTTCGCCAGCAGGGCCGCGGCCACTCCCCACCACATGGTCTACGTCCTTCGCGCGTGCAGCAGAAGGATCGAGGACATCGACGGGGCGCGGCACGCCAGCCGGTCCAGTGGGCGCAGCGGCCGCGGCACGCCGTGGAAGGGCGCGCCCCGCAGCGCCGCGACCTCGAAGCCCGACGCGCTCACGAACTCCCGCAGTGCGCGGGCCGTGTAGAGCCGCAGATGGCCCACCACCTCCGAGCCGGGGCGGCCGTGGATCGCGCGCAGGCTCACCTCGGAGAAGACGGGCTGGACACCGGCGAGGAGCAGGGCGCGGTTGTACCAGGCGGCCAGATTCGGGGTGGAGAGCATGAGATGACCTCCCGGGCGCAGGATCCGGTGGATCTCGTCGAGTGCCGCGTCCGGGTCGACGAGGTGCTCGATCACCTCGCTGAACAGGACGGCGTCGGCGGAGGCGGACCTGAACGGCAGCCCGCCGTCGGTGAGTTCACCGCGTACCGCGTACGGGAGATGGGCGTGGGCGCGTCTGAGGGCGTCCTGGGACCAGTCGACGCCGATGATGCGGTGGCCGGCGAGGAGCGGTGCGGCCGTCGCGGCCGCGGTGCCGTCGCCGCAGCCGATGTCGATGACCGTGCGCGGACCGGACGTTGCCGGGCCGAGCGCGTCGGCGAGCATCCGGGCCTGGCGCAGGCTCCGGGGCGTGCCGGAGGCGACCGGGACGGCCGGATCCTCGTAGAAGTCCCGCAGGCCGTGCGGGGGCCGGCGGGGCGGGGCCGTGGTCATGGGGCACTCTCCGTGGCGTGTTCCGTCGCGTGCAGATAGTGCTCGAAGAGGTCACGCAGGTGGCAGCCGTCACCGTGGCTCAGCAGGGCGCGGGACCAGCGCAGCGCCACGTGCAGGCGGCCCGCCGTGGAGGCCGTCGTCACCGTCAGGCCCCGCGGCATGCGGGCCGGCGCCGAGAACCAGACGGCGTGCGCCCGCCCCGCCTCCTCGCCGAAGTCGAGGGCGTACGGAACGCGGCCGATGTTGCTGAGCAGGGTGGTGGACGTCCAGGGCCCGGCGGCTCTCCGCAGCCCTCTGGTGAACGCGGCCCGCCAGGCCACCGGGACCACCGGAGCCGTCAAGAGGGAAGCCCCGTGGCCCAGTTGCGGCCGCGGCTGGGCCTTGAGCGCGCGGGTGCGGTCCGCCGTACGACACAGCAGCGCGGTCATGTCCGAGGCGTCCAGCTCCTCGGGGGCGAAGGAGACCTCCACCAGACGGGTGCCGTTGCCGATCGGCATGTCCGTGCCGCGCGGGCGGTCGTCGACCGGCATCGTGATGCGCAGCGGGCGCGGGCGGGCGCCGTGCTCCCGGTTCCAGTGGGCGATCATCAGGGCGGTGGCGACCATGAGCTGGTCGTTCACGGTGTACGGGGAGCCCTTGGGCCGGTGCGGGACGTTGAACTCGGCGACGAGCAGCCCGTTTCCGGGGGACGGCTCGGGGGCGCCGTGCGCCACCCGGGCGGGCGGCGCCCAGGTGGAGGGGGTGTCGACGGCGCTCGGGGTCTCGGCCGTCGTGCGCTTCGGGGGCGCCGCCGGGGAGTTGTCGCGGCCGCCGTACAGCTCCGCCGCGGTCGCCAGGACCCGCAGACACGCCGGACCGTCCAGGGCGGTGTGGTTGATGGTGAGGAACAGGACCGTGTCGTCGGCCTGCGGATCGCGGACGACCTCCAGGCGGATCGGCGGCGACGCCGAGAGCGGCGGGGCGTCGCGCAGTGCCCGGTCCCGGGCGTGCTTCAGCGCGTCCCGGTCCGGCTCCGGGAACAGCACGGCCTCCACGTCGGCGTCGGGGGTGAGCTCCCACTCGTACCGCCGCCCGTACCAGGGGCGCGCCGCCTCGCGCATCAGGATCCGGGGGTGGC
Source organism: Streptomyces aurantiacus (assembly GCF_027107535.1). Taxonomy (NCBI): domain Bacteria; kingdom Bacillati; phylum Actinomycetota; class Actinomycetes; order Kitasatosporales; family Streptomycetaceae; genus Streptomyces; species Streptomyces sp. Qhu-G9. Next base: position 1,613,950 of record NZ_CP114283.1, read on the forward strand.
GGTGCAGGGCCCCGGCGAACGCCCTGCGCAGGCGGTCCGGGTCGAGGCGCCCCGGAAGGTGGACCTCGATGTGGACGGTCTCCGGTTCCTGCTGCTGGAGGCAGTGGCGGGCGACCTCGTCCACGACGGGGAACGGGATGCGGGCGGGCGGCCCCGCGGGGCCGCCGGTGCCGTCACGGGCCGGGTGGTCCAGGGTGGTCATGTGGGTTCGCCTTCCCCTTTCTCCTCACGGCGGGCCGCCCTGGTGTCCTCGGGCTGTGCGGCCCCCGTCTCCTCGTCCCCCCGCTTGCGGAACGGCATCCGCATGGTCGGCGGGTCGGGTTCGGTCGGTGCGGACCCCGGTCCGCGGGCCGACACGGTCGGACCGGACTCGGGCGGTGGGGGCCCGGTCGGCGTGAAGGGCGGCGGCGGCGCCCCGGGTGTACCTGACGGCGTCCCGGCCGGGGCGGTCGCCCCGGGTCCCGCGTTCTCCCCTCGCCGCCGCCGCGGCAGGAATCCCGTCGGCGCCGCGGATCCCGGAGGTGGAGGCGGCAGCGTGCTCGCGCCGGGATGTCCGGCGGCCCGGCCTCCGCCGCCCCGCGTCCCGTACGAGGTCTCCCCGACCGACACCAGGCCCGCGAACAGCCCGATCAGCGCCAGCAGTTGGGCCGTGTGCCCGAACGCTCCGACGCCTTCGCCGACCGGCTCCCCGGATCCCGCCGCGGCGACGATCCCGGCCCCGGCGAGCGCGAGGAACGCGATCGGCACCAGCAGCGCGTGCCGCCGCCGGGCCAGCAGCGCCAGGAGCGGCACCAGCAGCGCGAAGAACCCGGCGATCACGATCCCCACCAGGGTGAGCACGACCGTGCCCAGGATCAGCCCGGGCGGGGGCGGCTCCGGCGACGCCTCGTCGGGGTTGGGTTCCTGCCGCCGGTACAGCACCAGCCCCACGAGCAGCAGGAGGGCGACCGCGCCGCCGATCAGCCCGGCCTCGTACAGCGTGGACGGCGCGTAGGAGAGCTGCACGGTGCCGCCCTCGCCCGCCGGGATCCGCCAGCCCTGCTGCCAGCCGTCGAGCCGTACCGGGTTGAGCTCCCGGCCGTTCAGCGTGGCCTTCCAGCCGTCGTTGAAGTTCTCGTACGTCGTCAGGTACGAGGCCGCGCCCGAGCCGACGGACACCTCGCGGCGGTCGCCGAGCCAGTCCTTGATGCCCAGCTCGCGGTCGAGCGCGGCGGGAGCGGTGACCGTGCCGCGGGTCAGCGTCACGTCGGTGACGGCCAGCGGCCCGGCGTCACCGGCCTCGACCCGGTGGGAGCCCGACCCGAGCGACAACTCGGCGTCCGCGCGGCCCTCCTGGCAGAGCGTCAGCTCCACGGGCCGCCGGTCCACGAGGTCCCGTACCGTCCCCTTGGCGCTCGTCTCGTACAGCTCGTCGTCCACGGCGAGCATCGGACCCTTGCCGCAGGGAAGGTCGAAGGTGCGCGACGACCGGGGCTGCGGGGTGCGGTACTCGTCCAGGGCGGGGACGTACGCCTCGGTGAGGCCGACCGGCAGTTGCAGGTCCTCGTCCGCGAGCGGGTTGTGGACGGTCGTCGGGGCCGTCTCGGTGACGGTGATGTCGAGCCGGTCCGTGGTGATCGGGTCGAAGCGGACGTTGCCGTTCTCGTCGACACCGGCGATCGTCGAGCCGTTCGGCGAGCTGATGTTGACCTCGGTGGGCCGGGCGGACAGCCCTCCGGCCGGGGCGAGGACGATCTCGCCCACCGCCTGTTCGGCCGGCCAGCGCAGATGGATGGTCGGTTTGTCCCCGGCGATCCACGCGGTGGTCAGATCACCGTCGGTGAGGTTGCGCGGCGAAAGGCCCGTGCCCAGGAGGGCCGTCGAGTCGGCCGTCGCCAGGATCCGGTTCTGCTGGTCGGGCGCGACCTCGTACAGCAGCGCGTCCAGCGCGTCACTCGGCACGGGGATCGCGCTGGCCTTCAGCGCGTACGTGCCGGCGGACTGAGAGGTCCAGCGGCGGTGCAGCCCGACCTCCGTGCCCGTCGGGGAGAAGCCGCCCGGGTCGGTCGCCCGGTGCAGCGAGACGACCTCGGCGGCCGCGTCGCTGCGCTCGGCGTCCGTCGGCAGCCGCAGCATGCGCGTCACCTGGACGTCGGGAATGGAGACCTCGGAGAAACCGGCGCCGGACAGGCCCGAGTGCCGGGCCGCCGAGTCGACGACGGTGATCCGCAGCCAGCCGCTCGCCCCCTCGGGGGCCTTGATGCGCTGCCGCAGGCCGTTGGCCTGGAGGGTGCTCGTCTCGGAACCGCGTTCCGTCTCCACCCGCACCCGGGTCGCCGCCGAGCGCACACTGTCCTGCGGCAGCGGTGTCACCTGGATCGAGTCGGGGATCTCCGTCTCGTCCGTGAAGTCGATCCGCAGCCACTCGCCGTCCGCCGAGCCCGCCGCACCCTCGGCCCACGCCGTGTCCGGGTTCCCGTCGAAGGCGTTCACCGGGTCGTACTGCGGAAGGTGGAACAGCCAGTTGCCGCTCGACGAGGCGGTCACCGAACGCGCCCCGCGCAGCTCGGACACCGTCTGGTGCCCGATCCCCTCCGTCGGCAGGATCTGGTGCGGCTTCTCCCCGGCGTTCTGGAAACTGTCCGAGTGATTGCGTTCGTCGCGGGTGTACGTGTACGACGTGTTGGCGTTGACCAGGCCGAACCGGGTGTCCGCGCGCCGCAGCCCGTCACCCAGCACCTGGAGGTCGGGGGAACCGAGACCGGGATGGTTGTCACCGGTCAGCACGGTCGCCCGGTCCCGCATCGTCGGGTCGGCGGACAGCGGCAGCAGCGCCTCGGGCCCGCCGGACACGACGGCCGTGTCGGCGACGGCCTTCAGCCCGGCCTGTCCGGGCCGCTGCACGTCCGGGCTCGCCGGCTCGTAGATCTCGACGGCCCGCTGCCGCGGATACAGCCCCTCTATCTGTATGGGGGTGCCCTCCGGGATGCGGCCGCCCGTCATCACCGGGCCGAAGCCGGTCACCCGCCGGTAGCCCGACTCCGCCAGGGTCCGCTTCACGGTCGCGCTCGGCACATAGCCGAGCTGGTCCGGGTCGAGGTCGTTGCGCACGACGACGTAGTGGAGGCCGGCCCGGCTCAGGTAGTCGGCCAGACCCGGGACTTCACCGCCCGTCAGCAGGGACTGTTCGACCGCGTCCATCGCCCGCCGGTTGCCCGCGGTGCCGAACGGCACGTAGTCCCGCTGGGCCCAGCGGGAGTCGGCGAGCACGTCGAGGGGCTGGTCGATGGGGGAGCCCCAGGTGTAGATGCCGTGCGCGGTGGCCGGCACGACCAGGGCGCGCGAGTCCGGCGAGTACTTCTTCAGCCAGTCGGCCGTGGACGACCAGTACGTGGGGAGCTGCTGGAACGAACCCGGCTGCAGGATGGACCCGTTGAGATAGGGCCAGGCGAGACCGGGGAGTACGAGGACCGCCGCGATCAGCGGGGCGAACCGGCGGCCGCGCACGGGACGGGCGCCCTGGGGCCGGGAGGCGACACCGACCAGGTGGATCAGCCCGAGGACCAGCGCGAGGGCCAGCCCCGTCTGGAACTTGTAGATGTTGCGGAAGGGGACGAGTCCCCCGTTCAGCCAGTCCTGGACCACGCCGTGGAAGGGCGCGCCGAACGAACCGCCGTAACCGGCGAGGGTGATGAGTGCGACCGACAGCACGGTCAGCACGAGCCAGCGCCGCTCGGGCATGTCCCGCCGGGCCAGGCCGGCCAGACCGAGTCCGGCCGCCAGCGCAGAGGAGACGATGACGACCGCCGAGGCCGCCACCGTCCAGCCCGCGGGCAGCCAGGCCTCGCCGAAGTGCAGGTACGCGACCCAGTTGCCGGCCCCGCGCAGGGTCTCCGTCGCCGACATGGTGTTCGTCGTGGTCTGCGAAGTCTCCACGTACGGAAGGAAGTTCTCGCCGTAGATGCCCAGCATCAGCAGCGGGACCACCCACCACAGCGTCGCGAGGAGCACGCCCGGCACCCACCAGGCGATCAGCTTGCGCTGCCGGGGGCCGCGCGGACGGGAGAGCAGGTAGAGACCGACGGGCAGCAGGGAGGCCAGCGTGGAGGCCGCGTTGACACCGCCCATGAAGGGGATGACCAGCGCCGAGCGCAGGGCGGCGACCCGGGCGCTGTGGCGTTCGTTCGTCAGCGGCAGCAGCACCCACGGCAGGAAGGCTCCGGGGAGCGCGGCCGCCGAGGTCGAGCCGACGACGACCGTGAACACCGGCCACAGCGCGTACGCCACCGCGCCGAGCAGCCGGGACGCGCCGCTGCCGATGTCCAGCCGCTCGGCGAGCCGCAGCGCACCCCAGAAGGCGACCGTCACGATGAGCGACATCCACAGCCGCTCGGCCAGCCACACCGGCAGGTTGATCAGCTCGGTCAGGCCGTAGTACGGCAGCATCGGGAACGCGTAACCGACGTACTGGTCCGCGATCCCGCCGAAGCCGCCCCGGTCGTGCCACAACTGGCCCAGGTCGGCCAGGAACTGCCAGGGGTCGAGCGCGACCCCCAGTTTGGTGTCGAAGGTCTGCCTGCCCGGGTCCACGGCCAGGAACAGCACGAGGACCACGGCCCAGAATCCCAGCAGCCACCGCCTCGACCGGGGCCCCTGCGGAGGGCCGGGGTCCGGGGCGAGGGGGCGAGTCGTCGCCGGGGGAGGGGCCTGGACCGTGCTGGTCATGGACACCGCCGGAGGATGAGGAGGAGGTTCCAGGTCGCGAACTCACGCAGTCCCGGCGCCCTGGTCACGGCCTGGGCGAGGAACGGCCAGTAGCGGGAGCGCGCCGAGACGACCGTGACGTCGTCCCGGGCACGCACCTGCCGCAGGGTGGGTCCGATGTGCACGGCGAAGAGGTTCTCGCCGAGGGTGTGCTTGGCGGGCCTGCCCGTGCGGCGCATGTAGCGGGCGCGGGCCCGGTCGGCGCCCAGGTAGTGCCAGGGCGCCCACTCGTGACCGCCCCAGGGGGACAGCCAGTTGGTGAACGACACGTAGATCAGTCCGCCGGGGCGGGTGACGCGGACCATCTCGCTGAGGAAGGTCTGCGGGTCGGCGACGTGCTCCAGCACGTTCGAGGAGAAGCACACGTCCGCCACACCGTCCGCGAGGGGCAGCAGATACCCGTCGGCGACGACGGACCCCTCCGGCGGCTTCGGGCCGAGCTCGTGCATGTCCGGCTCGAAGAGATAGCCGTGTGCGCCGCGCCGCCGGAACTCCTCGGTGAAGTAGCCGCCCCCGCCGCCCACGTCCACGACGGTCCGGCCCTTCACCGGACCGTCGTACGCCTCCACCTGGTCGGCGGCGTCCCGTGCGAGCAGCGAGTAGCAGCCCTCGGGGTCGTCCTGTTCGTGGCGGAAGGCGCGGAAGAGGGCGAGGGAGCGGCGCAGCGAAGGGTCCCTGAGGCCCGTGCCCGGCCCCGGGGTCGGGTTCTTCCGCCGAGAGGTCATGGCGTCCAGCTCCGCACCGCCTCGGTCGCCACCGTCCTGAACTGACGTACCGTGCGGTGCCATCGGTACTGGGCGGCACGGTCGCCGGCCGCCTTGCCCATGAGGACGCGGCGCCGGGTGGACAGGGCGAGGGTGCACCAGGCCGCGGCGAACGAGGACTCGCCGCGGGCCAGCAGGCCCGTCTCGCCGTCCACGATCGAGTCGCGCAGGCCGGGCACGTCGAAGGCGATCGCGGGGGTCTCGCGGGCCGCCGCCTCCGTGACCACCAGGCCCCACCCCTCGACGGCCGAGGGGTGCAGCAGCAGCCAGGCGGCACAGAGCAGGCGGTGTTTCTCCGCCTCGGAGACATGGCCCCTGAACTCGACGCCGGGACCCGCGAGTTGCTGGAGACGTTCCCGTTCGGGTCCGTCGCCGACGATCACCAGCCGGCCGCCGGTGACCGGGCGGACCCGCTCCCACAGACGCAGCAGCAGGTCGATCCGCTTGTACTCGACGAGCCGGCCCATGGCCAGGAACATCGGCTCCGGCGAGCGTTCGGTGGGCGGGCCCGGTTCCTCCACGCCGTTGTGCACGACCCGGATGCGGTCGCGCTCGACCCCGATCGCGCGCAGCGCCTGTGCCGTCGAGGGGGAGACGGCGACCAGCAGACCATGGCGCTGAGCGCCTGCCAGTGCCCAGTGCTCGAGTCTTCGTCCGAGCCGGGCGGCGGGTGCCAGCGGTCCGCCGAACCGCATCCGCCACAGGTCGGTGTGCACGTGGTTGACCAGACAGAGGGTGGGCCCGCGGTGCCACAGCGGCGCCAGGTACGGCATGCCGTTGCAGACCTCGACGAGCAGGTCGCAGTCGCCGACCTGGCGCTGGAAGGCCGATCTGGCGCGCAGGTAGTGACCGAGGTCGCCGCCCGCCGACACGACACGGTAGTCGCGGTACGCGGCGGGGCCGCCACACAGCAGGGTCACCTGGTGACCGAGGTGCGTCAGGCCTTCGGCGAGTCTGTCGACGAGCAGTTCGGAGCCGCCCGCGGCTTCGTTGCCGAAGTCACGACGGGCGAGGAAAACGATTCGGCGCGGCTGTGGGGGGAGCGCCGGGTGTCGCTGCGCGGCGCGTGGGAAAGCGTCGCGCAACGACGAAGGCACGTGCTGGGGCATCGGTGCTCCAACTCGTCTCGGGGTGCGGAACCAGCGTGGGGGTGGGGGTGGGTACGGCGTGGTGCGTCGGTGGTGACGGTCTCCCGGTGCGGATCGGTCGAGGTCGGGGTGCGGCACGGGGCCTGTGGGGGGCCCGCCGCCGTGCGGTCGTACGGAGGTCGCGCTGTGGAGCTGTCGGTTCCCGTGGTGCGGGGCTGTCGGCCCGGTGCGTTCCGGGTTCCGGGTTTGCGTCGGGCGAATCCCCGCGCCTTCGGTGCGTTCCGGTGCGGGAACCTGAAATTCCCGCGGCGAGAATCCGTAGGGATCGGTGGAGCGGTCCGTGCGGAACGGTGCAACCGGTCGGCGCTGCCGTTCTGTGGGGCTGTTCCGTGGTGGTGACGGGGGCGGGCTGTGACGGGCTTGTGGGTGTGCTGTGTTCGGGTGGGGTGGATAGTTTTCGCCCGCTGGTCCGATGCGGCTACTCACCGAAGTGACAAGTTCGGTGTTTGTCGGGCTGATGTCTCATCACATTGTGAGCGGCTGCTGGGAACTCTCGGGCGAATCGGGATGCGGACGCCCGCGTACGACCAAAACGGCACCCACGACGGCGAGGACGAGGCCCGCCACACCCGTCCCCAGCGGCAGCGTCTGCCCCACCATGCGCAGCAGGCCGCTGTCCGTGTCGGCGAGGTCCACCTGCTCCTTCTGGGTCTCCGGGGTGAACGCGATCCGCTCGCTGTCGAGCAGGACGACGGCGTCCTTCTCGCCCCCGGGCGCCCGGAGCGTCTTGCGGGGGCCGATCGCCGCGTAGATGATCCGGCCCGTCCGCTGGTCGGCGACGAGCTCGATGCCGTGGTTGGCGTACCACTCCTCGGCGAGTACCTGACCTGCGTCCTTCTCGCCCACGATGGTGCCGGGTACGAGCCGGCTGCCGGTCTTGGTGGCGGGCACCTTGCCGGTGAACCGGAGGCCCTCGTACCCCTGGATCTTCTTCTTGCCCTTGTACTCCAGCGTGACGGTCGAACCGAGGGTGTTGTCCCACCAGATGTAGGAGCGTTTCTGTACGTCGAAGGGGAACTTCAGGTACGCCTCGCCCTCGTAGTAGGGCTTCTCGTCGCAGCAGTGGACCGGCTTGTTCGTCTTCCGGTCGGTCACCCAGCGCTCCATCGTCCACTGGAGCGAGTCGTGCGGGTCGGCCGCGGGCAGCGACTTGTCGGTGTCGACGGACGTGGACACGTCCCAGACCGCCCGGCCGCTCTTCTCGCTGTCGGCGACGTCGCCGCGGACCTGCCGGGTGATGGTGATCTTCTTGTCGCGGACGGTTTCGATCTCGTCGGTGTCGAAATAGCTGCCCGTACCGGTGAAAACGGTCGTCGAGTCGATGTCGACGGGCGTGCGCTGGGCACGTGGTTCGACGTACCAGGCGAGCAGCGGGGACAGGACGAGCAGGAACACGCCCAGACCCAGGATGACCAGCGAGAAGGGTGTGGCAGTACGGCGCATCCGGGCACTCCAAGGGCTCGTGGTGACGCGGCACGCGGGTGTGCCGGCACGGTGGGGGAGGGTGCAGGTGCGGTATGGGCCGGGAACCGTAGGCGCACCCTTGACGAAGTGTCAATGCGTTGTCGAGACTGGGGGCTCGCCGGACGGGGCGAGGTTGGACCGGGTGACAAAGGGGACGTACCGCGCCCGAAGGGGTGCGGGACGGTGGCATGTGCGGCTCCGCCACGTGGGCGCCATCGGCCACGTACGGGCCGCGGATCGCGGCTGGAGTTCCCAGCGGAGTGCTCGGGTGGGAACGACCTCCGACAGAGAGGCTGACCCTCCATGCCCAGACTGCTCGCCGCCCTGCTGACCGTGGCCGCCGCCGCCCTGCTCGCCGTGGGCGCCGCCCTCGGTATCGTCGCGCTGCTCGACGCGACCCCGGACCAGCCGAACACGCCACTCGTCACCTATGAGACGGCCGGCCGGGAGCGCTGACCATGGCCCCACGCCCCGGACCCGTCACGGTGCGCTCGGCCTGGCACGACGTTCCCCGCGTCCAGGTGCGGGAGTTCGCCGCGCTCGCGATGGCCGAGGCGCCCGTGCTCGCCGAGGAGATCCTCCAGGAGATCCGGCACGAGTATCCCCACTTGCCCGTCGTGCTCGACGACTCCGGCGAGCCGATGGCGCTCGTCGGGATCCGCCGGGCCATCGAGGTGTTCGTCCAGCACCTGGAGAACGCGGAGGGCAGACCGCGCGTCCACCCCGAGGTCTTCCAGGAGTTCGGCCGCGGTGAAGGTCTCAACGGCCGCAGCCTGGACTCGCTCCAGGCGATCTACCGGCTCGGCGTGCGGCTGGCCTGGCGCCGCTTCGCCGAGATCGGGCAGCGTGTGGAGATCCCGCCGCCCGCCATGTACGAGCTGGTCGACGCGGGCTACGAGTACCTGGACGGGCTGGTCGACCAGTCCGTACGCGGCTACGCCGAGGCCGCTGCCCGGCAGGCGGGGGAGCGGCTGCGCCTGCAGCGCCGGCTGATGGAACTGCTGCTGGCCGAGCACCACCGCGGCGATCCGGCCGAGGCCCTCGCCGAACGGGCCGCGCGGATCGGCTGGCCGCTGCCGGACAAGGTCGCGGTCGGCGTTCTGCTGCGGCCGGCCCGGGAGGCCGTCGCTCCCGCCGTGGGCCAGGCCGTGCTGCTGGACATGGAGTGCGAGCAGCCCCGGATGGTCGTGCCCGAGCCGGATGCCGCCGGCCGCCCGGAGCTGCTGCACCGGGCGCTCACGGGATGGGCCGGCGCGATCGGCCCGCCGGTCCCGCTGGCCGACGCGGCGAAGTCGCTGCGCTGGGCCGAGGCCGCGGTACGGCTGATGGAGCGCGGGCTGCTGCCGGCGGGCGAGGTGCTGTACTGCACCGAGCACACCGAGGCGCTGGTCCTGCTGCAGCCCGAGGAGCTCATCGACGACCTGGCCCTGCGGTGTCTGGAGCCGCTCGCCCACTGTGGTCCCACGCACGGGCGCCGGCTCGCCGAGACGCTGCTGGCCTGGCTGGAGACGCGGGGCGGCGCCCCCGAGGTGGCCGCCAGGCTCGGGGTCCACCCGCAGACCGTGCGGTACCGCCTCCGGCAGATCCGGGAACTGTGGGGCGACGAGGTCGACGACCCCGACCGGCGCTTCGAGCTCGAACTGGTGCTGAGGGCCCAGCGGCTCCGGGGAGAGCTGGGCGACCCCCGCGCCCGGCGCTGAGGTCCCCTTCCTCCGCCCGCCCACGGGTCAACGTCCAGCCCGTCCGTGCCCGTGCACGCCGTCCGGGGCCGTCCGGGGCCGTCCGGCTCGGCCCGTGGGCCTCCCACCGTCCGCAACCGCTTTCCCACCCGTGACCGCACGCCCATTGCCCGGTCGTAACGGTATGAGTAGCCTGTGTTCGCTATGCCGATCGGCTGTTGAAATTTCGAACACAAGGAAGGGGGCCAGTTGTGGGACGCCTCGTACCTGCCGTAACCAGGGCTCTCGACATACTCGAGCTCTTCCTCGACGGGGACGGCACACTCTCCGCCCCCGACATCGTGCGCCGGCTCCAGCTGCCGCGCACCACCGTGCACGAACTGGTGACCACGCTCGCCGCCCGCTCGTACATCACGCCCGTACCGGGTCAGCCCGGACGTTACCGCCTCGGCGTGCGCCCGTACCAGCTCGGCAGCCGTTATTCCGAGCAGCTGGACCTCGCGGCCGAGGGCCAGCAGGTCGCCCGGTCCGTCGCGGAGACCTGCGACGAGACCGTGCACGTGGCGATCCTGGAGGGCACGGACGTCATCTACATCGCCAAGGTCGACTCCACGCACGCCGTACGCATGGTGTCCGCCGCGGGCCGCCGGCTCCCCGCCCACTGCACCTCCGTGGGCAAGATGCTGCTCGCCTCGCTGTCCGAGCCCGAGCTGACCTCGCGGATCCCCGAGGACGCCGACCTGGTCAGGATGACGCCGAACAGCATCACCGACCCGGCCGCCCTGCGCGAGGCACTCACCGAGATCCGCGCCCGCGGTGTCGCGGTGGAGAACCGCGAGTCGAACCCCGACGTCAGCTGTGTCGCCGCGCCGGTGCGCGACCGCACCGGCCAGGTCGTGGCCGCGCTCTCCATCTCCGTACCGATGATCCGCTGGAGCGAGGACCACCGGGCCGAGCTGGAGCAGCTCGCCGCGAAGGGCGCCGCCGAGCTGTCGGAGCGGCTCGGACACCGGAGCGTCGTATGACGCGCCCCTACGAGACGGCCGTCCCGGCGGAGGCGGCCCTCGGTGAAGGCCCCACCTGGGACGCCGACGCCCAGCGGCTGATCTGGATCGACATCCTCGGGTCCAGGGTCTTCACCTACGACCCGGTCTCCGGCCGTCGCACGGTCATGGCCACCGAGCAGCACGTGGGCGCCGCCAAGCCGCGGGTGGGCGGCGGCCTGGTCGTCAACCTCCGCGACGGAGTGGGCCTCTACGACCCCGCTCCCGGTCCGGCCGGCGGCTCGGGCGGCAACCCCGCCGAGGGCTTCGGGGGATTCCGGTGGCTGCACCGGGAGGTCGTCCCCGGCCGGCGCGCCAACGACGCGGCGGTCGCGCCCGACGGCGCACTGTGGGCGGGCACCATGCGCTACGACGAGGCACCGGGCGGCGGCTCGCTCTCCCGGGTCGACGCCGACGGCACGACCGTGACCGTCCTCGACGACGTCGCGGTGAGCAACGGCACGGGCTGGAGCCCCGACGGCCGCCTCATGTACTACATCGACTCACCGACGCGCCGGATCGACGTCTTCGACTTCGACGGCCGGCAGATCACCAACAGGCGCCTGCTGGCGAGCATCGAGGAGGGCGACGGCTTCCCCGACGGCCTCACGGTCGACGCCGACGGCTGCGTCTGGGTCGCCCTGTGGGACGGCGGCGCCGTCCGCCGCTACACCCCGACCGGCAAACTGGACCGCGTCGTGGAGCTGCCCGTGCCGCGCCCCACGGCCTGTACGTTCGGCGGCGCCGAACTGACCGATCTGTACATCACGACAGCCCGTACGGGTCTGGACGCGCCGCACCCGCTCGCCGGCTCGGTGCTCGTCGTCCCCGGCGCGGGCAGGGGTCTGCCCCAGCCCGCGTTCGCTGGCTGACAGCGCGGCCGAGGTCCCGCAGAACACCTGAAGCCCGCGTCCGGTCACCGGACGCGGGCCGCTGTTTTTGCGCAAACCATTGACGAGTAAGCGCTTCCTATCTACGGTCCCGTTCGAAGTTACGAGCATCCATCGAAATTTCGAACAGGTGGGCAGGGTATGGGACGACCTGGCCTGAATCGCAGGCAGTTACTGACGGGACTGAGCGGCCTGACGGTCGCGGGAAGCCTCGGATTCGCCGCGCTCGGCACTGGAGCGGACGCGCTCGCTTCCGGCGCGAACACCCGCGTCGCCTACTGGAACCTCTTCAGCGGAGGCGACGGCTACAACATGATCGCGATGCTGGACGCCTTCCGTAAGGCGAACCCCGGCATCGACGTGAAGGACTCCACCCTCCAGTGGGGGAGCCCCTTCTACACCAAGCTGGCCATGGCGGCGGCGGGCAACCGCGCACCGGACCTCGGCGTCATGCACCTGGGCCGGGTCACCGGCTTCTCGCCGGGCCGGCTCCTGGACCCCTGGGACGTCGGCCTGCTCGCCAAGTACGGCGTGCGGGAAGCGGACTTCAACCCCGAGCTGTGGAAGCGCGCCCTCGTCGACGGCAAGCTCTACGCCCTCCCTCTCGACATCCACGTCCAGCTCTGCTTCTACCGCAAGGACGTGCTGAAGAAGGCGGGTCTGCTCGGCGACGACGGCAGGATCGTGCCGGTCACCTCCGTCGACGAGTGGTTCGACGTGCTCAAGGAGGCCAAGAAGGCCACCAGGAAGGGCCTGCAGACCATCGGCATGTGGTCCAGCGACCAGAACTTCCAGTGGTGGTTCTTCGTCGCCTTCTACACCCAGCTCGGCGGCACCTGGTTCGACGACGCCGACGCCGAGGTCACCTTCGACACCGACAAGGCCGTCCAGGTCCTGGATTTCCTGCGCCGCCACATCACCGACGGGTACGTCGACCCGGGATTCGCGGGCGGCGCCGGCGCCGAGCAGTTCGTCAACGGCGGCCCCTTCGTCTGGGAGGGCAACTGGTCGGTGCCGGTCTTCGACAGCGCGAAGCTCGACTACGGTGCCACCCCGCTGCCGCCCGTCTTCGGCGAGCAGGCCACCCACGCCGAGTCGCACGCCTTCGTGCTGCCACACCAGGCCGACCGCGGCGGAGCCGCCAACGAGGGCGCACACCAACTCGCCGCCTACATCGTCCAGCACGCCCGGCAGTGGGCGGCCGGCGGTCACATCCCCGCGTACACGCCGACCCTTTCCACGGCCGCGTACAAGAAGCTGAACCCGCAGAGCGAGTACGTCTCGGCGATGGACCACCAGGCCACCGAGCCGAAGGTGTGGTTCGCCGGCTCCACCGGAATCCTGGCCCAGCGCGTCGGCCCGATCGTCGTCTCCTCGACGATGGGCTCCGCCCGGCCGGACGCCGCCGCCCGCCGGATGAAGAGCACCCTCACTGAACTGCTCGCCATGAAGAACCCCATGGACGGCAGGACCGCCGCGCAGGGAGGTGCGGCCGCATGACGGTGACCAGCGCAGAGACCGTCATCACCGCGACGCGCGCGAGGACCGCCGCAGGCAGCGCCGCCGTCCGCCGCAAGCAGGGCTTCCAGCACGGCGCCTGGTTCGTCGCCCCGTTCCTCGTGCTGTTCGCGCTGTTCGTGATCTGGCCGCTGCTGCGCGGCCTCTATCTCAGCTTCACGGACGCCAACATCTCCGGCGACGCCACGAGCTTCATCGGCCTCGACAACTACAGCGAGGCCCTGGACGACCCGCTGGTGTGGGAATCGCTCGGCCACAGCGCCTACTTCACGCTCCTGGTCGTGCCCTGCATCACCGTCCTCGCCTTCCTCCTCGCGATGCTCGCCCACCACATCGAACGCGGCAAGTGGCTGTGGCGGCTGTGCTTCTTCGCCCCGTTCCTGCTGCCGTCCACCGTCGCCGCCAACCTGTGGCAGTGGCTGTTCAACCCCGGCACCGGCATGATCAACCACGTATTCGGCATCGAGACGGCGTGGCTGACCGACAAGTCGTACGCCATGCTGGCCGTCGTCATCTGCACCCTGTGGTGGACGGTCGGCTTCAGTTTTCTGCTCTACCTCGCCGCCCTCCAGGGCATCCCCGCGCACCTCTACGAGGCCGCGAAGCTGGACGGCGCGAACGCCTGGCACCGCATGGTCCACATCACCCTTCCGATGCTGCGGCACATCACCGGCCTCGTCATCGCGCTCCAGATCCTCGCCTCGCTCCAGGTCTTCGACCAGGCCGTGGTGATGATGGACTTCCTGCCAGGACCCGAGGGTTCCACCAGGACGTTCGTGCAGTACACCCTCGAAGAGGGCTTCACCAGCTACCGCGTCGGCTACGCCTCCGCGATCTCCATCATCTTCTTCGTGATCATCGCGGCGGTCGCTCTCGCACGGATGTGGCTGCTGCGCAACCGTGAGGAGGGCGGCCGATGAGCACCGCCGCACAGACACGCGTCAAGCCCCGCAAGGTCTGGACGCCCAGCCAGATCGTGCTCACCCTCCTCGGCGCCGTCGTCTCGGCGGTGTTCCTCGCGCCGTTGGCCTGGGCGCTGTTCACCTCGCTCAAGTCGGAGACCGAGGCCGTCGCGGTGCCGCCGCGCTGGCTGCCGAAGGAGTGGACGACCCAGGCGTGGACGGCCATCTTCGAGACCGGCAACATCGCCAACTGGTTCGTGAACTCGCTGGTGGTCTCGGTGTGCGTGACGGCCGTGGTGCTGAGCGTGAGCGCGCTCGCCGGATACGGCTTCGCCCGTACGGAGTTCCGCGGCAAGGGTTTCCTGCTGGGCCTGGTCATGACCGGCCTGATGGTCTCGCCCGCCGTCCTCGGTGTGCCGCTGTTCACCACGGTCCAGCAGATGGGGATGGTCGACACCTACTGGGGCATGATCCTGCCGCAGTGCGCGCCCGCCGCGATGGTCTACATCCTCTACAAGTTCTTCCAGGGCATTCCGCGCGAGCTGGAGGAGGCCGCCTTCATCGACGGCGCGGGCCGCTGGCGGGTCTTCTTCACCATCATCGTGCCGCTGTCGCGCCCGTCCCTGTCCGCGGTCGGCATCTTCACCTTCATCGCGTCCTGGAACAACTTCCTGTGGCCGTACATGGTGACCAACAACCCCGACCTGATGACCATGCCGAACGGCATCGCGACCGTCATGAACTCCTACGGCATCCAGTGGGCCCAGCTCATGGCCGGTGGCCTGATGGCGGGCCTGCCGCTGATCATCGTCTTCGTCTTCTTCCAGCGCCAGATCGTGGCGGGTGTCGCGCACACCGGCCTCGCGGGCCAGTGAACTCTCCCAAGGAGCCGCACAGTTGAAGCGCCCAAGACTCGTGACGGTTTTCGCCGCCGCCCTCCTCGGCCTGCTGCCGACGGCGGCACAGGCCACCGCGTACCCGGACCCCCTCCCGATCAGCGGGCAGCGGATCATCCACGACCCGACCGTCATCCGCCTCAAGTCCGGTGGTTTCGCCGCCTATTCGACAGGCGGGATCATCGGTGCCCGCCTGTCGAAGGACCGCAGACACTGGGAGGACGCGGGCAACGCCTTCGCCGAGCCGCCGGGTTGGTGGTACGAGTACAACGGCACCGGCGACCCCTGGGCCCCCGACATCTCCTACCGCGCGGGAAGGTACTGGCTGTACTACGCGGTCTCCTCCTGGGGTACGAACCACTCCGCGATCGGTGTCGCCACGTCCAGGTCCGGCAAGCCCGGCACCTGGACCGACCACGGCAAGGTCCTCACCTCCGGGACGACCGACACCTGGAACGCCATCGACCCGGCGATCACCAGGGCGGACGGCAGACTGTGGATGGCGTTCGGCTCGTACTGGACCGGAATCCGCATGGTCGAACTGAATCCGGCCACCGGAAAGGCCGTCCCCGGCACGGCCGTCCACCACCTGGCGACCCGCCCGGACGCCCCGTACGCGGTCGAGGGCCCGTACATCGTCCGCCACGGCCGCCACTACTACCTTTTCGCCTCGTACGACACGTGCTGCGCGGGCGTGAACTCGACATACAAGATCAAGGTGGGGAGATCCTCGAAGGTCACCGGTCCGTACGCCGACAGTACGGGCACCCCGATGCTGGAGGGCGGCGGCGACCTACTGTTGGAGGGCCACGGCAGGTACGTCGGCACGGGCGGCCAGTCGGTCTTCCGGGACCGGGGACAGGACTGGCTGGCATACCACTACTACGACGCGGACGATGAGGGCACACCGAAGCTCGGGCTGAACCGGCTGAGCTGGAAGGCCAACGGTTGGCCCGCCGTCCTCCAGGGGCGCGGGACTGTGCCGACACGCGGCTCCGCAGCGTGAGCGCGACCAGCCACGACGCAGCCGCACCCGCCAACGACACACAAGCCACCACCCTGAAAGGCGCACATGCATACCGCCCGCTTCACCCTCGACCCCGCCTTCACCGTCGGTGAGGTCAACCCCCGCCTCTTCGGATCCTTCGTCGAACACCTCGGACGCTGTGTCTACACCGGCGTCTTCGAACCGGGCCACCCCACCGCCGACGAGGCGGGGCTGCGCACGGACGTGCTGGAGCTCGTCCGCGAGCTCGGCGTGACCGCCGTCCGCTACCCCGGCGGCAACTTCGTCTCCGGCTACAAGTGGGAGGACTCGGTCGGCCCGGCCGAGGAGCGGCCCCGCCGTCTCGACCTCGCCTGGCGTTCCACGGAGTCCAACCGCTTCGGGCTCGCCGAGTACATCGCCTTCCTGAAGAAGATAGGCCCCCAGGCCGAGCCGATGATGGCGGTCAACCTCGGCACCAGGGGAGTGGCCGAGGCGCTGGAACTCCAGGAGTACGCCAACCACCCCTCCGGAACCGCGCTTTCGGACCTGCGGGCGTCCCACGGCGACAAGGATCCGTACGGCATCAAGATGTGGTGTCTCGGCAACGAGATGGACGGGCCCTGGCAGACCGGCCACAAGACCGCCGCGGAGTACGGCCGCGTCGCCGCCGAGACCGCCCGCGCGATGCGGCAGATCGACCCCTCCGTCGAGCTGGTCGCCTGCGGCTCCTCGAGCCAGTCCATGCCGACCTTCGCCGAGTGGGAGGCGACGGTCCTGGCGGAGACGTACGACCTCGTCGACTACGTGTCCCTGCACGCCTACTACTGGCCGACCGACGGCGACTTCGACTCCTTCCTCGCCTCGGCCGTCGACATGGAGTCGTTCATCGAGAACGTCGTCGCCACCTGCGACCACGTGGGCGCGAAGCTCAAGTCCAAGAAGAAGATCAACCTCTCCTTCGACGAGTGGAACGTCTGGTACCTCCAGGAGTGGGAGGACTCCGCCAAGGCCGATCCGCTGGACTGGCCGGAGGCCCCGAGGCTCCTGGAGGACAACTACTCCGTCATGGACGCGGTCGTCTTCGGGTCACTCCTCATCGCGCTGCTGCGGCACGCGGACCGGGTGACCGTCGCCTGCCTCGCCCAGCTCGTCAACGTCATCGCGCCGATCATGACCGAGCCGGGCGGCCCGGCCTGGCGGCAGACGACCTTCTTCCCGTTCGCGCAGGCCTCGCGGTACGGGCGCGGGCAGGTCCTCGACGTACGCGTCGAGTCGCCGACGTACGAGACGAAGAAGTACGGGGAGGCCGACCTGCTGCACGCCACCGCCGTACGGGCCGAGGACGGTTCGGTCACCGTCTTCGCGGTCAACCGCAGCCGGACCGACGCGCTGCCCCTCGAAGTGGCGCTCGGCTCGCTGGGCCTGACCGCCGTCGTGGAGCACAGCGTTCTGGCCGACGCCGACCCCGACGCCCGCAACACCCTCGACGAGCCGGAGCGGGTCGCTCCGCGGGCCGTCGAGGGGACCACGCTCCAGGGAGGCACCCTGGGTGCGGTTCTGGAGCCGATGTCCTGGAACGTGATCCGGCTCGCCTGACGGATCCGAACGGACCTCGCGGCGCGCGGTGCCCCCGCCCTCTCCGGCAGGGGCGCGGCGAATGGTCTCCCCCGTGGACCATTCGCCGCCGCACCGTACGGAAGGCGGGCGGCCCGCTTGTCGCTGTGTCGACAGATCGGGGCGGCTGTCCTTCCATGAGCACGTTAGGAGGCGACGTCCTTCGAGGACCACCGTGCACGGTGATCAGATTCGGCCGGCGGGTGTGCACGCTGTCCAGCTGTCACCCGCAGGGCGTGGACGAGGTCGTGGGTGCCCGAACCGGTGGTCAGCAGGTCGCGGTTGAGGAGGCGTTCGGCGGCGCGCAGATGGGCGCGGACCGTGTTGCGGCTCAGGCCCAGGTGCGCGGCCGTTCGCTGGGCGTCGGTGTTGGCGTCGATCCAGGCCGCCACGGTGAGGTACAGGTCGCGGTGCCGGGTGTCGTGCAGAGGGTGCAGGAAGGACTCCGCCCAGGCCGTGGCGGGGGAGGTGCGCAGGAGTTCGCCCAGCGGCGGCGCGACCAGCTGGACGCTGTCGGCGGGGTCGGGCTGCGGGGCGGTGAGGGACAGGGCCAGGTCGAGTGTGGCGCGGGTGCGGACCTCGCCGAGGTCGATGCCCAGCGCCTCCTCCGCCCGGCGGCAGTGGGCCGTGACGGTGGTGCGGCTCAGGTGCAGCAGCCGGGCCACGCCGGACCGGGAGAACGTCACCGCCAGGCGGACGACGTCCACGGTGGGCTTGGGGGCGGCCTGCAGCGGCTCCAGGTAGGCGCGCGCCCACGCGAGGGCCGCCCGGTGGGGCAGGACGTGCGCCAGTGAGGGCCGCCCCCGGTAGGCGGCCAGCCGGCCGGGGGAGTTGCGGGCGACGGCGAGGGCGTGCACGGCCTCGCCGTACGCCTCGGCCGTGGCGGCGAGCGGGTGGGGTCTGCTGACGCCCAGCGCGTACCCGGGGTTCTCCCTGACCAGTCGGCGCAGCACCTCGCCCTGCCGGAAATGGCTGCCGGAATCCGGGTCGTCGGAGACGGGGCAGATCAACTGCTCTCTGAACACAGGGCAGTTCACCATCAGGCCCGAGCCGTGGTAGCCCGACGGGTCCAGGTAGGTCCGGGCCAGCCGGTCGCGGTCGGCGGGCGGGCAGTGCAGGAGATGGACCCGTACGCGCTCCGCGTTCAGCAGCGGCGGGACGTCACCCGTGGTCATCCGGCGCGCCAGTGTGACATCCCCGGCCAGCAGGGCGGTCAGGACCGCGAACCGCAGCTGGGCCGCCTTCGCCTCGTAGCCGCGTGAGCCGGTGTCGGCCTCCGACGCCCGGCTCAGCAGGTCGATGAGGCCGCCAGCCTGCGAGGCCAGTGCGGCCGCCTCCCGTGACAGCGCCGACGTGCTGACGGTCACCAGCACCGGACGCGGCTCGCGCCCGCCGAAGGCTTCGAGGCGTACCTCCGACTCACCGACCCGTGTCGTGGCGGCGGCCAGCCGCCCGCCGGCCAGGCGCTCCACGTGCTCCGTCAGCGCGGCCGTCATCCGCGGGGGATATCCGGCCGTGGCCGTCTCGACTGCGCCCCCGGGTCCGATCCACGCGGCCTGTGCCCCGGTCCGGCGGGCGAGCAGCCCCAGCACCTCCGCCGGGGTTCCCTGCCGCCGCACGAGCCGCAGCAACTCGTCGAGTGCCTCCCCGTGTCCCAGCACCTCCACAGCCTCACCTTCCCGGCGCCGCGTCCACCGTCCGACAGCGGCACCCTAGTAGGCCGACCTGTGGCGTTCATGCCACAGCGGTCGGTGCCAGTTCCCGCAGTTCGCCCAACGCCGCCGCGACGGCCGGACGTTCGTGGCCTCCGGCCCGGGTGCAGGTGAGGAGTTTGCGGTGCGGGTCGCCCGTGCACCGCACACGGGTGATCGGCAGGTGCGGGGTCAGATGGGCGAGCCGCGGGATGAGCGCCACACCGAGGCCGTGCGCGACGAGGTGGGCCATGACGTTCCAGTCCCTCGCCTGGTGGACGACGTCGGGGGTGAAGCCCGCGGCGCCGCACGCGGACAGCACGTGTGGACGGCAGGGGCTGTCCGGGACCTGCGCGATCCAGTCCTCGCGCGCGGCCTCCGCCAGGTCCACCCGGCCGCGCCCGGCCAGCCGGTGCGTGTCGGGCACGACCAGGTCGAACGGGTCGTCCAGCAACGGCTGTTGGTCGAAGCGTGCGTCCCCGAGCGGCGGGTTGCGCGGGGTCGCCTCGACGATGGCGAGATCGGTCTCGCCCTCGAAGAGCAGGTCGAAGCTCTCCGGGACCTCCGCCTCCCGGATCCCGACGGCGAGCCGGGGATGGCGTTCGCGCAGATGGGCCGCCATCGGGGCGAGCAGCACCGAGATCGCCATCGGGAAGCCGCTCACCCGCAGCAGTCCGGCCGGAACGGCGTGGTCGGCTCGCAGATCGAGCTCCGCCCGGTCCCAGCGGGCCTGGATCGCGTCGGCGTGCGTGATCAGGCTCCGCCCGGCCGGGGTCAGCCGTACGCCACGCCCCTGGGGTTCCAGCAGGTCGACCCCCAGCTCACGGGCGAGCTGGCGGACCTGCTGCGAGGCGGCGGAGGTGGTGAGGTGCAGGGCGCGGGCGGCGGCGGTCACCGTGCCGTAGTGCTCGACGGCCCGCAGGACGTGAAGCCGGCGCAGGTCAATCATGCAGTCCACGCTTCAAGGTCAGGTCCAGAAAGTCAACCTGGACGTACACGGTGGTGCCGATACACGCTGGAGGTGTCGCGACGGTCCGCCCGGCCACTACGCACGAGAGGTGCAGACAGATGACCAGCACAGCCCACGTCCACGCCCATGGCAGGCCCGACGGCGACGCGTGCCCGCACTGCGGCTGGCCGGACCGTGCCGAGCCCTTCCAGGTGCTGTCCCGGCACGGCACGGGGGCCGGCCACACCGTGTGGACCCGCTGTGGATGCGGCTCGCTCCAGATGCGTGTCGTGGACGCCCGCGGTATGCGTGTCGCCTCCCGCAGCCGGCCCGTCGACTCGAGGGCCGTCGACTCGGGGGCCGCCGGTGTCGGTTCCGGGACGGTAGGGGTTCGGTGACTTCGCCGCGGGCCTGGTGAGGGCTGATCGCGCAGTTCCCCGCGCCCCTGGAGGACGGGGCTGCGCCCCTGTCCTCCAGGCTCAGCCGGTGCCCGGCGTGCTCAGCCCGATTCGACGCCCAGGGTCAGGGTGCCCGCGTAACCCGCCGTCGTCGAACCGCCCAGCGCGGTCAGGGTCAGCAGCCCGGAGGCCGCCCCTCCCTCGTCGTAGAGGGAATCCTGCGCGAGGGTCGTCCGCGGCACCGTGTTGACCGCGTACGCGGGCACCAGTGCCACCTTCGCGGTGATGCTCTCGGCGAAGAACAACTGCCCGGTGTGCAGCTCCTGACCGCCCTCGAAGGACCCGTCCGAGGTCAGCGTGACCTCGGTGTGCACCTTCACGTGGATGTGGATGCAGCGGCCCCGGTACCAGCCCGGGTAGACGCTGGTGATCCTCGCGACGCCGTCGGAGCCCGTGAGGACCCCGCCGCGCAGGAACGTGCCGTTGTCCGGCTCGTCGTGCCCGTTCCCGCCGACGAACCCGGAGTACTCGCCGAGCGCGTCGCAGTGCCAGATCTCCACCAGCGCGTTGCCGAGCGGAGCACAGGTGTCGTCGTCGACGACGGTGAGCGTGAGCTGAAGCGGAATGCCGGTCTTGTCCTCGCTGATGTCGGCGCGGACGAGCTGTCCGTCGAGGTGGTAGGGGCCTTCGGTCATCTCCTTGGTGAGGGTGCAGACCGCCGCGGCGGCTGCCGGTGCCTGGTCGGCGGCGGTGGGGGCCTCCGGGGTGGTGGCTCCCACGGCCAGTGCGGTCACCGTGGCGCCCGTGGCGACGAGCAGGGTTCTGCGGCCGATCGATGCGTCTGTCATGAACACGGCACCGCAGAAGCGGAATCTGTCGACGTGCTGTGCGTTGGGCAAAGTGATGCGCCGTCAAGTCCGTTGTGAGACAGCAGGGCCGTCGAAACACTTTCGACGCTTCCCGGGGTGCGAGATGCCGCGCGAACCATTGACGCGCGAGGGGTTCGATTCTACGGTCCCGTTCGAAGTAATGACCGTCGTACGGAATGTCGAACAACTCCCCCCACTTGTAGGAGGCTTCGCGTGAGCCGCACCTCCGACAGCCCCCGCCGTGCGAGCCGCGGAACAGCGCTTCTCGCCCTCCCCGTGGCGATCCTGCTCGCCCTCGTCCCCGGCACCGCCTCCGCGTACCCGAACCCGGGCACCGTCACCGGCTCGACCGTCGTCCACGACCCGACGATGATCCGCACCTCGTCGGGCCAGTATTTGCTGTACGCCACCGGCGGCGGCCTGACCCACAAGACGTCGGGCAACCGGATCGCCTTCGGCGCGGGTGCCGACGCCTTCCGCACCAAGCCCGGCTGGTGGTCGGGGTACGCGACCGAGGCATGGGCGCCCGACATCTCGTACCACGGCGGCAGGTACCTGATGTACTACGCCGTCTCGACCTTCGGCTCGAACAGGTCGGCCCTGGGGCTCGCCACTTCGGCGACCGGGCTGCCGGGCTCCTGGAGTGATCAGGGGGTGGTCTACACGTCCACCACCTCCAGCGACTACAACGCCATCGACCCGAACCTCTTCGTCGACGACGACGGCAAGTGGTGGCTGTCCTTCGGCAGTTGGTGGACCGGGATCAAGCTGATCCGGATCGACCCGTCGACCGGCAAGCAGCTCTCGTCGAACACCACGCGCTACTCGATCGCCTCCCGCCCGACCGGCACCAAGGCCGTCGAGGCGCCGTCCATCGTCAAGCGGGGCGGCCACTACTACCTGTTCGCCTCGTACGACACCTGCTGCGCCGGTACCGGCTCCACCTACAAGGTCAAGGTCGGCCGGGCCACCGGTGTCACCGGGCCGTACTACGACAAGAACGGCGTCGCCATGACGAACAACGGCGGCACGCCCGTACTGGAGTCACACGGCCGGTACATCGGCCCGGGCGGCCAGTCGATCCTGGCGGACTCCGACGGAGACCTGATCGTCTACCACTACTACGACGGCCAGGACAACGGGACTCCCAGACTCGGCATCAACCTACTGAACTGGAGCAGCGGATGGCCCGTCGCCTACTGACCCTGCTGGCCGCACTGCTGCTCGCCCTGTCCCTGGGACAGTCGTCGGCGAGCGCGGCCACCTTCACCAACCCGGTCAAGTCGGTGAAGGGCGCCGACCCCTGGATCTCCTACCACGACGGCAACTACTACCTGGTGACGACGAGTTGGACCGACGTCATCACCATGCGCAAGTCGCCGACGCTGGCCGGGCTGTCGACCGCGCCCAGCGTGCAGGTGTGGAAGGGGGACGCGGCCTCGCGCTGCTGCAACATCTGGGCGCCCGAGCTCTTCTACTCCGGCGGCAGGTGGTACCTGTACTTCGTGGCCGGCCAGAACGTCTCCGACTACAACCAGACCCAGCGCACCCACGTCCTGGAGAGCGCGGGCTCCGACCCGATGGGCCCGTACACGTACAAGAACCAGCTCAACAGCGCCTGGATGCTGGACGCGAGCGTTCTGAACGCCAACGGGCAGCTGTATCTGCTGGGCAGCGCCATGGGCGGCGGGACCCAGAACCTCGTCATCGCGCCGATGTCCAACCCGTACACGCTCAGTGGTTCCTTCTCGACGATCTCGACACCGACGTACGACTGGGAGAAGTCGGGCGGGACGGTGAACGAGGGGCCGGAGGTCCTGCAGCGCGGTGGCGTGACGCGGATCATCTACTCGGCGAGCGGGTGCTGGACGCCCGACTACAAGCTCGGGCAGCTGACCCTGACCGGCTCGAACCCGCTCGCCGCGTCCTCCTGGACGAAGAAGTCCACGCCGGTCTTCCAGCGCAACGATGCCGCCGGGGTCTACGGGCCCGGCCACAACGGCTTCTTCAACTCGCCGGACGGCACCGAGAGCTGGATCGTCTACCACGCCAACGACAGCGCGGGCGACGGCTGCGACAACGGGCGCACGACCCGGGCCCAGAAGTTCACCTGGAACGCGGACGGTTCGCCGAACCTCGGTTCGCCGGTCGCGCTCGGGACGAGCATGGCCGGGCCGTCCGGGGAGCCCTCGTCCACGTCCACGACGTACACGCTCACCAACCGCAACAGCGGCAAGTGCCTCGAGGTGGCGGGGAGTTCGGGTGCCGACGGGGCCAATGTCCAGCAGTACGCCTGCAACGGCGGCAACAACCAGAAGTGGCGGGTGGAGGACCGGGGCGACGACACGAGCCGGCTGGTGAACGTGGCGTCCGGCAAGGTGCTGGACACGGCCGACTGCTCGTCCGCCGACGGGGCCGATCTGCGGCAGTGGAGCTGGCTGGACAACACCTGTCAGCGGTTCCGGTTCCTTGCCACGAGCGGGGGTTACGTGCGGGTGGTGAACCAGGCCACCGGCAAGGTCGCGGATGTCGCCGACTGTTCCGGGGCCGACGGGGCGGATGTCCGGCAGTGGACGTGGTTGAACAACGCTTGCCAGCAGTGGCGGTTCAACGCGGCGTGATGGTCTGCGCGGTGCGGTGAGGGGTGGGGCGGGGGAGGGGCTCGGACCTGTTCGTCGGGTGCGGGTGGGCGGGGCTGGCCGCGCAGTTCCCCGCGCCCCTGGACGGCTGAGCCCCTCCCACGACCCTTGGTGGTCGGGGATCGGGGCGGTGGTCAGCCGACCCGGTTGACCGCGCCGGCCGCCGGCCATCCGGCGCCGTTGGAGGCGGCGGGCGCGTTCGGCCAGCCGGTGGGCTGCTGCGGCACCGGCTGGGGCATCTGCTGCTGTTGCGGCATCTGGGGCTGGGGGTACCCCTGCGGCTGCGGTTGGGGCTGGCCCTGGGGGTTCACGGCGGTCAGCCCACCGGGCATGCCCGTCGTACCGCGCGTCTGGGCGGCGGTCAGCGGCTGGGGCTGACCGACCATCCCGTTCGCGGCGGCGACCAGGGGCTGCTGTCCGGGCATTCCGTTGGCCGCCGCGACGAGCGGTTGGGGCTGCCCGGCCATCCCGTTGCCCATCCCGTTGGCTGCCGGGGCGAGGGGCTGGGGCTGGCCCGCCATGCCGTTCGCGGCGGCGACCAGGGGCTGGGGCTGCCCGGCCATCCCGTTCGCCGCGGCCGTGAGCGGCTGGGGCTGGCCGGGCATGCCGTTCGCCGCGGCGGCGAGCCCCGGGTACCCCTGGCCGTTGGTCGAGCTGACGAGGCGGTCGACCGCCGCCGTACCCGAGCTGTAGTTGGTCCCTGTGTTCAACTCGGGCACGGCGGCTCCCCTCCTGGTCCCGTAGAGCACCGATTCCAGGCCGGACACCAGGCGACGGACGTCGACCTGGGGGCGCACCACGAGCCGCAGGAAGCGGCTGGAAGAGCCGATCTTGTTGCCGCACTCGCGCACCAGGATCCGGTGCTCGGTGAGCAGCCGGTCCCGGACCACGGTGCCCTCGGCGCCCACGGGGAGGCGCACGAAGAGGAAGTTGCCCTGCGAGGGGTAGACCGTGAGGCCGGGCAGGGTGGAGAGCTGGCGTGCCATGTCGAGCCGGTCGCGGCGCACCATGTGCAGGCTCTCCATGTACTCGGGACCGTGGTCCCTGAGCATGAACACCACGGTCTCCGCGAAGGCGTTGAGGTTCCACTTCGGGAGCATCGAGCGGATGCGGCCGGCCAGACCGGGGTTGGCGACCATGTAGCCGAAGCGCACGCCGTGCAGTCCGAAGTTCTTGCCGAGGCTGCGCAGCACGATGACGTTGGGGCGCATCACCGCCTCCTCGACGACGCTCGGTTCGTTCTCCGCGTCGGCGAACTCCAGGAACGACTCGTCGATGACGATGAGGTCCAGGTCCGCGAGCGCGTCACAGAAGGCCAGGATCGTCTGCTTGGGCAGGAAGCCGCCGTCGGGGTTGTTCGGGTTGCAGATGACGGCCGCGCGGGTGCCGCGGGAGCGGATGAACTGGATGTACTGCGCCGGGTCGAGGGCGAAGCCGTTGCTCTCCTGGAGGGGGAACATGTCGACGCGCTTGCCGGTCTCCAGCGGCTGGTCGGTCCAGCGGCCGAAGGTGGGGACGGGGATGGCGAGGGACTCCCGGACCAGCAGGTGGTCGATCCAGGTGATGAGTTCGGTCGACCCGTTGCCCATGGCCACGCACTGCGGCGGCAGCTGGAGCAGGTTGCACAGTTCCCCGGTGATGGTGTCCGCACTGCTCGGGTAGTACGTGATGATGTCGCGCAGCCGGTGCGTCAGTTCGTCGAACATCGCCGGCGTGGGGAAGTACGGATTGCACGGGATGCAGAAGTCCAGCGGACCCGCCTCCCCGCTCTCGCGTGCCAGCGCGGCCATCGAGGGGCTGTGCGCGCCGGTGCGGAACAGCGAGGTGACATTGTCGGCCATGGACCCTCCGTCCTTGAGGGGCGGCCCGAGCGGGGATACGCGGGCCGCCCCTTAGTACGGACGGCTGTGTGTCTCTGTTCAACGACTGTGTATTGATGTGGAAGTTGTGAACCAGCTGTGAAGGGCGGTCACAGGTTGAACGAGTGGATCGTCGTCGACCGGTACGTTCCGCCGGGCCTGAGCACGGTCGTCGGGAACTCCGGGCGGTTCGGCGAGTCGGGGAAGTGCTGGGTCTCCAGGCACAGCGCGTCGCCCTGCCGGTAGGTGCGGCCGCCGGGGCCGACGAGGGTGCCGTCCAGGAAGTTGCCGGAGTAGCACTGCAGGCCGGGCTCGGTCGTGGCGACCTTCAGGGCGCGGCCGGACACCGGCTCGCGGAGGGTCGCGACGTGCTCGGGCAGTTGCGTGAGTCCCTTGTCGAGGACCATGTTGTGGTCGATGCCCTTGGCGTACAGAAGTTGTGGATCCGCCTGCCGCAGGTCCGCCCCGACCGTCTTCGGCCGTCGGAAGTCGAAGGCGGTGCCCGTGACGTCGGCGAGTTCGCCGGTCGGGACGAGTGCGGCGTCGACCGGCGTGTAGCGGGACGCGGCGATCATCAGCTCGTGGTCGTGGACGGAGCCGCCGCCCTCACCGGCGAGGTTCCAGTACACGTGGTTGGTGAGGTTGACGACCGTGGCCCGGTCGGTGGTGGCCTCGTAGTCGACGCGCCAGTCGCCGTTCGCGGTCAGGGTGTAGGTGACCTTCGTCGTCAGCGTGCCGGGGTAGCCCATCTCGCCGTCCGGGCTGGTGCGGCGCAGGACCAGGCCCACGTCGGAGGCGGACGTGAACTCCTCCACCTCCCAGATCCGCCGGTCGAAGCCCTCGGGCCCGCCGTGCAGGTTGTTGTCGCCGTCGTTGACGGGGAGCCGGTGGTCCTCACCGTCGAGGGTGAACCGGCCCTTGGCGATGCGGTTGCCGTACCGGCCGACGAGGGCGCCGAAGTACGGGCTGGACGTCTCGTACGCCTCGACGGTCTCGAAGCCCAGCGAGACGTTGGCGTACCGGCCGCGCCGGTCGGGGAGTTCCAGGGACTGGACGATGCCGCCGTACGAGAGGACCTTCAGCCGGGTGCCGCCGTTCTCCAGCGACCAGCGGTGGACCTTCGTTCCGTCGGAGAGTTCGCCGAAGAGTTCTTTCACCGGTTCCTGTCTTCCCGAGACGTGGGTGGTTCCTGTCGCGCACACAGAAAACGGGGCCCCGCGGACCGTGTGTCCGCGGGGCCCCGTCCGCCTGCTACGAACCGACCTTGCGCTTGTTCCAGACGTCGAAGCCGACCGCCGCGAGCAGCACCAGGCCCTTGATGACCTGCTGCCAGTCGCTGCCGACGCCGACGAGGTTCATGCCGTTGTTGAGGACACCGAGGACGACACCACCGATGATCGCGCCGAGGACCGTGCCCACGCCGCCGCTCATCGACGCGCCGCCGATGAACGACGCGGCGATCGCCTCGAGTTCGAAGTTCACACCGGCCTTGGGCGAAGCCGCGTTGAAGCGGGCCGCGAAGACCAGGCCGGCCAGCGCCGCGAGCATGCCCATGTTCAGGAAGACCAGGAAGGTGACCTTCTTGTCCCGGACACCGGACAGCTTCGCCGCGGGCAGGTTGCCGCCGATCGCGTACACGTGGCGGCCGATGACGGCGTTGCGCATGACGTAGCCGAAGCCCACGACGAGGACGCCGAGGATGAGCAGGACCACCGGGGCGCCCTTGTAGCTGGCGAGCATCATCGTCACGGTCAGGACGGCGGAGACCAGCGCCACGAGCTTCAGCAGGAACAGCTTGGCGGGCGGCACGTCGAGGTCGAACTCCTGCTGCCGCCTGCGGTCACGGACCTCCTGCAGCACCACGAACGCGATCACGGCGAAGCCGAGCAGCAGCGTGAGGTTGTGGTAGTTGGTGTCCGGGCCGACCTCGGGAAGGAAGCCGTTGGAGACCTTCTGCAGACCCTCCGGGAACGGGCCGATGGTCTGGCCCTCGAGGAAGATCTCGGTCAGACCGCGGAAGAGCAGCATGCCGGCGAGGGTGACGATGAAGGACGGTATGCCGAGATAGGCGATGAAGAACCCTTGCAGGGCCCCCGCGGCGGCGCCCAGGAGCAGGCACAGCACCACGGCCACCGGCCAGGCGACGTCGTGCTTGACCATCAGTACGGCCGCCACCGCGCCCACGAAGGCGGTGAGTGATCCGACCGACAGGTCGATGTGGCCCGCGATGATGACGAGCATCATGCCGATCGCGAGGATCAGGATGTAGCTGTTCTGCAGCACCAGGTTGGAGACGTTGCGCGGCAGCAGCAGGTCGCCGTCCGTCCACACCGCGAACAGCACCACGATCAGGCCCAGCGCGATCAGCATGCCGTACTGCCGCATGTTGCGGCGCATGCCTTCCACCATCAGCTGCAGCAGGCCGTCGCCCCCGGTCGAGCCGCCCTTGCCGGCGGGCGCCGGGGCCGGGGACTTGGCGGTCACATTCGTGCTCATCGGTCTTACCTCTTGTCCTTCGTCATCTGGCGCATCAGCACTTCCTGCGTGGCCTCGGCCCGCGGGACCTCTCCGGTCAGCCGACCGGCGGCCATCGTGTAGATGCGGTCGCACATTCCGAGCAGTTCCGGCAGCTCGGAGGAGATGAAGACAACCGCCTTGCCCTCGGCGGCCAGTTTGTCGATGACCGTGTAGATCTCGAACTTGGCGCCCACGTCGATGCCGCGGGTCGGCTCGTCCAGGATCAGCACGTCGGGGCCCGCGAAGATCCACTTACTGAGGACGACCTTCTGCTGGTTGCCGCCCGACAGCTTGCCCACCGGCTCGAAGACGGTCGGCGCCTTGATGTTCATCGACTTGCGGAAGCCCTCGGCGACCTGCCGCTCCTCGTGCTCGTCGACCACACCGCGCTTGGCGACCTTGCCGAGGGCGCTGAGCGAGATGTTCCGGTTGATGGTGTCGATGAGGTTGAGACCGTAGTGCTTGCGGTCCTCGGTCACGTACGCGATCCCGTGCTTGACCGCCTCGGGCACCGTTTTCGTACGGATCTCGGTGCCGTCCTTGAGGACGGTGCCGCTCGCGTACCGGCCGTAACTGCGCCCGAAGACGCTCATCGCCAGCTCGGTGCGCCCGGCGCCCATGAGTCCGGCGATGCCGACGATCTCCCCGCGGCGCACCTGGAGCGACACGTCGTCGACCACCTTGCGCTGCTGGTCGATCGGGTGGTGGACGGTCCAGTTGCGGATCTCCAGGGCCGGAGCCGCGCCCGCCTCGGGCTGGTGCGGGGTGCGCTCCGGAAAGCGGTGGTCGAGGTCGCGTCCGACCATGCCGCTGATGATCCGGTCCTCGGTGGTCTCCGCGGCCTTCACGTCGAGGGTCTCGATGGACCGCCCGTCGCGCAGGATGGTCACCGAGTCCGCGACCGTCTCGATCTCGTTGAGCTTGTGCGAGATGATGATCGAGGTGATGCCCTGTTCCTTGAGACCCAGGATGAGTTCCAGGAGCTTGCCGCTGTCCTCGTCGTTCAGAGCCGCCGTCGGCTCGTCGAGGATCAGCAGCTTCACCTTCTTCGACAGCGCCTTCGCGATCTCGACGAGCTGCTGCTTGCCCACGCCGATGTCGGCGACGCGGGTGTCGGGGTGATCGCTCAGCCCGACGCGCCGCAGCAGCTCGGTCGCGTGCTTCAGCGTCTCGCTCCAGCTGATGAGCCCACGCGTGGCGTGCTCGTTGCCGAGGAAGATGTTCTCCGCGATGGAGAGGTACGGCACCAGGGCAAGCTCCTGGTGGATGATCACAATGCCGTGCTGCTCGCTCGCCCGGATGTCCTTGAACGTACAGGTCTCACCCTCGAAGAGGATGTCACCCTCGTACGTTCCGTGCGGATGGACGCCGGAGAGGACCTTCATGAGGGTCGACTTTCCGGCGCCGTTCTCACCACAGATGGCGTGGACCTCGCCCGGTCGGACGCTCAGGGAGACGTCCGACAGCGCCTTGACGCCGGGAAAGGTCTTGACGATCGAGCGCATTTCCAGGACGGGTCCCGCCATGGTCGTGCCTTCCAATCCTTGGGAAACGGCGGTTACTTGAGGTCGCTTTCCTTGATGTAGCCGGAGTCGACGACAACTTCCTTGTAGTTGGACTTGTCGACGTTCACCGGCTCCAGGAGGTACGCGGGAACGACCTTCGCGCCGTTGTCGTACGTCTTGGTGTCGTTGGTCTCGGGCTTCTTGTCGTTCAGCACCGCGTCGACCATCTTCGCGGCGACCTCGGCGAGCTTGCGGGTGTCCTTGTAGACCGTCTGCGTCTGCTGGCCCGAGATGATCGACTTCACCGAGGCGACCTCGGCGTCCTGGCCCGTGACGACCGGCAGCGGCTTGTTCTTGGAGCCGTAGTCGTCCGACTTCAGCGCCGACAGGATGCCGATGGAGATGCCGTCGTACGGCGAGAGCACCGCGTCGACCCTGTCCTTCCGGTACGCCGCGGTCAGGAGCTCTTCCATGCGCTTCTGGGCGGTGCCACCGTCCCAGCGCAGCGTGGTGACCTGGTTGAGCTTCGTCTGGCCCGACTTGACCACCAGCTGCTTCTTGTCGATGTACGGCTGCAGGGCGCTCATCGCACCCTTGAAGAAGTACTGGGTGTTGTTGTCGTCGTTCGAGCCGGCGAAGAGCTCGACGTTGAACGGGCCCTTCTTGGAGCCGTCCTTCAGGCCGAGCTTCTCGACGATGTAGCCGCCCTGCAGCGCGCCGACCTTCTCGTTGTCGAACGACGCGTAGTAGTCGACGTTCGGCGAGTTGAGGATCAGGCGGTCGTAGGAGATGACCGGGATGTCGGCTTCCTTGGCCTGCTGGAGAACGTTGTCGAGCGACTTGTTGTCGATCGCCGCGATGATCAGGGCGGAGACGCCCTGCGTGATCATGTTCTCGATCTGCGAGACCTGGGTGTCCGGGTCGTCCTCGCCGTAGGCCAGCTTGGTCTTGTAGCCGGCCGCCTTGAGGTTCTTCTCCACGTTGGCGCCGTCGGCGATCCAGCGCTCGGAAGACTTGGTGGGCATGGCGATACCGACGGTGGAGCCCTTCGCGTCCGCCTTGTCGCTGTCACCGCTGCCGCCCTCGCTGTCCTGCCCGCAGGCGGAGAGGGTGAGGGCGAGGGACGCTGCCGCGGCTATGGCGGAGAGGGCTGCCTTGCGATTGCGCATGATCATCTTCCTTGATGCTCTGGACGGGGCTCGGTCTCTGGAGGTGCGAGGAGTGGAGCGAAGAACGACCGAGGGAGGTGTGTGGGATTGTGTTCGGCCGCGTCGTCTTTTGTGAAGGGGGTGTGTTCGGAACGTTATGAGGGAATGTCAAACCGTTGGAGTGTTCCCGGCAGGCGCGAGCCGAGCGGCGCCATGTCGCCGTCCGCCCCGTGCCGGGCCAGCAGGTCCAGGGCGAGCCGGCCGCGGCGCACCCTCTCCCGCGCCGTGGACAGCGTCAGGTCCCGCATGTGGTGGCCGTACGGGTAGATCCCGGGAGCCTTGGACAGGCCGAACTTCAGGTACAGCGGTGCGCCGCGGCGGATCAGCTCGGCGACCTCGTACATGCGTACATAGCCTCCAAGATCGTCGGGCGCCTCGATGTACATGTCCATGGGGGCTGCGCTGACCCTGCGGATCTCCGTCAGGTGGTCCAGCGTGAGATCGCTGGGCACGTTGATGGAGTCCCCGCCGAGCTGCTCGTACACGGCGTACGCGGCCGGGTTGACCGGACCTATGAGCGCCGAGACCTTGAGCGTGGTGTCGGCGGGGATGATCCCGGCGACACGGGCCCTGTGCAGAGTCCACAGCACGCCCTCGTCAGCCACGAGGAGGCACTTTACGCCCAACTCCGTTGCGCGGACGGCGTCTTCGACGCAGCCGGCCACCGCATCGTGACCGCGGGCGCGCAGACCGCCGCCCCGCGAGTCGGTACGGGTCGAGCCGCCGATGTCCCACGTGCCGCGCGGACCGGTGAAGAGGCAGAGCTCGATGTCACGCTCCGCGGTGGACTCGACCATCTCGGTGATCTCGGCGTCGGTCAGCATCCAGACACCGCTGCCCTGGCTGATCCGGTGGATCGGCACGTCGAGCCGCGAGGCCTCCTTGAGGACCACGGCCACTGCCTCGGGCCCCTCGCACGAGGGGATCTCGGTGCGCCAGCGGCCGCCCTCCGGGAAGGCGTGCGGTGAGGCGTCGGCGGGGGACAGGGCGGGCGCGCCCAGGCCGAGCGCGGCGAGCGCCTGCTCACCGGGTCGACGGGCCGCCTTGGGAGAAGCGTCGGTCACTGGCTTTCCTTAGCTCTGGCGAAGTATGTGTTCGACATGCCGGACATGGTTCGTGGCAGTGGATGTACGCCGGTACGGAGTCGTCAGGTACTCCGTACCGGCGTACGCATCGGGGGTCGGCGGTACGGGGCCCTAGGGCCGCAGCAATACCTTGCCGACCTTCGGATCGCCGGACCCCACCAGCTCGATGGCGTGGGCGAACTCGTCCAGCGGCAGCTCGTGCGTGACCAGCGGAAGCGGATCGAGGAGACCTGCGCCGAAGACCCGCACCGTGTGCGCCCAGGCCTCCGGCGGCGCACCGAACACGGTGTGCACCTCCAGCTGCCGTACGACGAGATCGGTGGGGTCCAGACCCTCGGCGCCCGAGGCGGGGATGCCCGTGAGGACGAGACGCCCGCCGCGCCTCAGCAGGGAGGCGGCGGTCGTCGCGGCGGTCGCCGACCCGGCGGTCTCGATCACCACGTCGAAGTCGTCGGGCAGCTCCTGGTCCCGGGTACGGAAGTCGCTGGCGCCGAAGGTCCTCGACAGCTCCTCGCGGTCCGGGCGGGTGCCCACCACCAGGAGTTCCGAGGGCGAGCCCGCCTTCAGGAACTGCACGGCGAACATGCCGAGCGTTCCGGTGCCGACGACCGCGACCCGCTCACCCGGCCGCGCGTCCGCCTTGAGCGCCGCCGCCGCGATGCAGGCCGCGGGCTCCAGGAGCGCGGCCGCGGTCAGGTCGGCGTCCTCCGGCAGGACGTGCAGCAGCCGGGCGGGCAGCGTGAGCGTGGTGGCCATGGCGCCGGGCTGGGTGAAGCCCGTCTCCTCGTAGCCGGCCGTACACAACGTTGTCTCGCCCTCGTGGCAGCGGTCACAGACCTGGCAGTTGCGGAAGCCCTCGCCCACCACCTTGCGGCCCACCAGGTTCTGGGGCACCCCGGTGCCGACCGCCTCCACCGTGCCGGACCACTCGTGGCCCGGCGTCAGCGGGTAACGGACGTACCCCTCGGGGCGGTTGCCCTGGTACACCTCGCGGTCGCTTCCGCAAATCCCGCTCGCATGGACGCGTACGAGGGCCTCGCCCGCCGCGGGCGCCGTGGGCTCGTGGGGGGCCAGCCGGTGCTCGCCCGGCCCCTCGATCACGACGGCCTGTGCTGCGGCGCTCATGACGGCTCCGTGTCCGTGAGGCGGGGCGCGGCGCCGGAGGGGCGGTGGCCCCTCCGGTCCGCCGGGGCGGCGCGTGGCCGGGGCGGCGCGTGATCTGCTCCGCGGGCGGGCGCCGTCACTTGTCGCCGCCCTTGGGCTTGCGCTGCTCCCAGCCGTCCGCCCACAGGTCGAAGCGGGCCTGCTGCTGCGGGAACTCCGCCGCCGCGTCCGTGTCCAGCTCGACGCCGAGACCGGGCTCGTGCGACAGCTCGAAGTAGCCGTCCACGACCTGCGGGGCGCCCTTGATCACCTTCTTGATGTCCGCGTCCGCGAAGTCGTTGAAGTGTTCCAGGATCTTGAAGTTCGGCGCGGTGAAGCCGACCTGGAGGGAGGCGGCGGTGAGGACCGGACCGCCCACGTTGTGGGGCGCCACGAGTACGTAGTGGGCCTCGGCGGTCGCCGCCAGCTTCCGCGTCTCCCAGATGCCGCCGATGTGGCCGACGTCCGGCTGGATGATGTCCACGGCCTGGCTCTCGAAGAGCTCGCGGAACTCGATGCGGTCGTGGATGCGCTCACCGGTCGCGACCGGCATGTCGACCTTCGCCGCCACCTTCTCCAGGGCCTTCAGGTTCTCCGGCGGGACCGGCTCCTCCAGCCAGGCCGGCTTGAAGGGCGCGAGCTCGCGGGCCAGCCGGATCGCGGTGGCCGGCGAGAAGCGGCCGTGCATCTCCAGCATCAGCTCGGCCTCGGGGCCGATCGCGTCACGGACCGCCTCGATCAGCGAGACCGCGTACAGCGACTGCTCGTGGTCGAGCTCGTAGTGGCCCGTCCCGAACGGGTCGATCTTCAGCGCCTTGTACCCGCGCTCCATGACCCCCTGAGCGGCCTTGTGGTACGCCTCCGGAGTGCGCTCCGTGGTGTACCAGCCGTTCGCGTACGCCTTGACGCGGTCGGTGACCTTGCCGCCGAGCAGCTGCCACACGGGTACGCCGAGGGCCTTGCCCTTGATGTCCCAGCACGCCATCTCGATCACGGCGATGCCGGACATCACGATCTCGCCGGCCCGCCCGTAGTCGCCGTACTTCATGCGACGCACGAGGTCCTCGACAGCGAAGGGGTCGGAACCGAGAATGTGGTTGACCTCCGCCTCCCGCAGGTAGCCGAGCAGCGCGTCGGTGTGCCCCAGCATGCGGGTCTCACCGATGCCGGTGATGCCGTCGTCGGTGTGCACCTGGACATAGGTCAGGTTGCGCCACGGCGTCCCGACCACGTGTGTGCTGATTCCGGTGATGCGCACTGAAATTGCCCCTTGTACTCTTCGGACTTGTTCGAAATTTCGTCACACGTTCGAAATCCTGGCGTGACAGTAAGGATGAGGCGGCGGCAGTGTCAATGGGTCGAACACATAACGGTTTCGACGCGGGTGCGCTGAGAAGGCGGCGAATGGTCCGGCCTGTCCTCAACTCGCCGCGCCGGAACGGGTGGTTCGCCACAGAACTTTCACAGGGCCGACTGTGAACGTGACCTGCGCGGAGTTTAGTCTTCCGGCGTCATGGACTACTGCGACCCGTGCCAACGGCACCTCAATGGCGCCCTCGCTTGCCCGGGGTGCGGTACATCGGCCGAAGCGTGCCAGGAGTACGCGGCTTCCCTGGACGATCGTGAGGACGTCGACGAGCGCGACGACCCGTCGGACGAGGGCGGCGAGCCGGAGGGCGGCGCCGGTCGCCGGTCCGGGTCCCGGCGGCGCGGGAGGCGCGGGGTCCGCGCCGGCCGCCGCGACCGGCGCGCCGCGCTGCACCGGCGGCGCCGCAAGCGGGTGCTGCTCGTGGGCGCTGGGCTGCTGCTCGCCGCAGGCGGGCTCAGCCTGGCGGAGCTGGGCATAGAGGCGCCGTCGTCCGAGCCGAAGGCGGCCGCGGCGGACGACGCTTCGTCCGGTTCCCCGGCCTCCGCCGACGGCTCGGTGTCGTCCGGCGGGTCCGGTTCCTCCGGCGGGGCGGGCTCGGGATCCCCGGAGGTGTCGGCCTCTCCCTCGGCGTCGGAGTCGAAGAAGTCCAAGAAGGAGAAGGACGAGGGCGACAGCAAGGGCGGGGACGGTACGGAATCGGCCGCCCCGTCCCGTTCGATCGAACCCCGGTCGTCGGCCCCGGCCCCGGAACAGACCGCCCCGGGCGACTCCGCGACCGAGGGCCCGGGCACGCCGGACCCCGACCCCACGACGAAGAACCCGACCCCGAACCCGACAGAGTCGGAACCGTGCACACGGTTCCTGTGGTGGTGTTCATAGCCCGCGGGCCGACCGTGGCCGCCCGCGCAGTTCCCCGCGCCCCCGAGGGGGCGCACTCAGCGCCGTAGGGCCACGAGGAACGGCGCGCCCAGCCCTCACCCCCCCTAGGGGCGCGGGGAACGGCGCGCTTAGCCCCCACTCGCCCGCAGGCGGCAGCCGTCCACAGCCCCCACCCTCCTAGGGGCGCGGGGAACTGCGCGACCAGTCACAACCGACCCGCGCCTCACAGACCGGCCGAGCCTGATCCCCCCACCCCGGCGGAGCCATCAAGCATCCGCAGCAGCAACCCCCGCAGAGACAGCCGTTCCTCCCGCGACAACCCCGCCAGCGGCTCCCGCGCGAAGTGGAGCGAGTCCCGCAGGCTCCGGGCGACCCGCAGCCCCTCCTCCGTCACCGCGGCCAGCTTCACGCGCCGGTCCGCCGGGTCGGGCCGCCGCTCCGCAAGCCCCCGCGCCTCCAGCCGGTCCACGATCCCGGTGACGTTCGACGGCTCGCACTTGAGCTTCTGGGCCAGCCGCCGCATGGGCAACGGCTCCAGTGAGAGCAGGCTCAGCAGCCGGGCCTGCGCCCCCGTCAGCGCGTGCTCCGCCGCCGCGTCCTCGTACTCCTCGTGGTAGCGGGCCACGACCGTGCCGATGAGGTCCACGACCTCGAGTGTCAGTGGGTCGAATCGGGGAGTCTTCTGTGTGGCCATGACCGCCAGGCTACCCCGTTACTTGACATCATGAAATATTCAGGAGCATGGTTGTTTCAGGTACTGAAGCATTTTGATGTAGAAGCCGTTGCAGCAGGAAAGGCGCACCTCATGACCGACACGACCGAGCTCCCGTCCGTGAACCGCGAATGGCACCTCGTCAGCCGCCCGGTCGGCTGGCCGAAGCCCGAGGACTTCGCCCTGGTCGAGGCCGAGCTGAAGCAGCCCGGCCCCGACCAGGTGCTGGTGCGCAACAAGCACCTCTCCGTGGACCCGTACATGCGCGGCCGCATGAGCGCCGCCAAGTCGTACGTCGCGCCCTTCGAGCTCGGCAAGGTCATGCAGGGCGGTGCGGTCGGCGAGGTGATCGCGTCGAACGTCGAGGGCATCTCCGTCGGCGACCACGTCCTGCACTTCTTCGGCTGGCGCGAGTACGCCGTGGTCGACGCCAAGCAGGCCGTCAAGGTGGACCCCGAGGCCGCGCCCCTGTCCACGTACCTGGGCGTCCTCGGCATGACCGGTCTCACCGCGTACGCGGGCCTCCTGCGCACCGCCTCCTTCAAGGAGGGCGACACGGTCTTCGTGTCCGGCGCCGCCGGTGCCGTCGGCAGCCAGGTCGGCCAGATCGCCAGGCTCAAGGGCGCCTCGCGGGTCATCGGCTCCGCGGGCTCCGACGAGAAGGTCAAGCTCCTGGTGGACGAGTACGGCTTCGACGCCGCGTTCAACTACAAGAGCGGCCCGGTGGGCGAGCAGCTGCGGAAGGCCGCCCCGGACGGCATCGACGTCTACTTCGACAACGTCGGCGGCGATCACCTGGAGGCCGCCATCGGCTCCCTGAACCTCCACGGCCGTATCGCGATCTGCGGAATGATCTCCGTCTACAACAGCACGGAGCCCGCGCCCGGCCCGAAGAACCTCGCCCGCCTCATCGCGACCCGCGGCCGTATCGAGGGCCTCCTCGTCGGCGACCACTACGACCTGCAGTCGCAGTTCGTGCAGGAGGTCGGCCCCTGGGTCGCCGCCGGCGAGCTCAAGTACCGCGAGACGGTCGTCGAGGGCATCGAGAACAACCTGGAGGCGTTCCTCGGGGTCCTGCGCGGCGACAACACGGGAAAGATGATCGTCACGCTCTGAGGCAGGCAGGCAGGCAGATCGGCGGACGGGCCGGTCGCGGCGCCGGTGGTGGCGACGGCAGGCTTCTGCTGAACTTCCAGCATGCGGTAACTTCTTTCCGAAGCTGTCGTGAATCGTGGGCGCG
This sequence comes from Streptomyces aurantiacus, assembly GCF_027107535.1. Lineage (NCBI taxonomy): Bacteria > Bacillati > Actinomycetota > Actinomycetes > Kitasatosporales > Streptomycetaceae > Streptomyces > Streptomyces sp. Qhu-G9. Next base: position 1,651,662 of record NZ_CP114283.1, read on the forward strand.
AGTCGCGGCGGACCTAGGAGGAACGCACCGTATGACCAGCTCCGCAATCCGACGCTCTGATGTCCTCTACACCGCTGTGGCCACCGCCGAGAACGGCCGCGACGGCCGGGTCGCCACCGACGACGGCACGCTCGACGTCGTCGTCAACCCGCCCAAGGAGATGGGTGGCAGCGGCTCCGGCACCAACCCGGAGCAACTGTTCGCGGCGGGCTACAGCGCCTGCTTCCAGGGCGCCCTCGGCGTCGTCGCCCGCCAGGAGAAGGCCGACCTCTCCGGCTCGACCGTCACGGCGAAGGTCGGCATCGGCAGGAACGGCGACGGCTTCGGCCTCATCGTCGAGATCACCGCCGACATCCCGAACGTCGACGCCACCACGGCCCGCTCGCTGCTCGAAAAGGCCCACGAGGTGTGCCCGTACTCGAAGGCCACCAGGAACAACATCACGGTCACCCTGACCTGATCACGGCCTTACCGCCCTACCGCCCCCTACCGTCTCACCGCCATACCGGGGTCGGGGGCGCGGGAACGGCGCGCCCCCGACCCCCGGTTCACGAGGCGGCGTTCACGCGAGTGCCGCCTCGTGAACCACCCGGACCAACCGCTGGTTCTCCGGCGCCGCCCCGCCCGGGAACGCGATCCGCCGCCGCGTGTACCCGTAGGCCAGACCGCTGCGCGGGTCGGCGAAACCCTGGGAGCCCCCCGCCCCGCTGTGCCCGAAGGCGCCGGCGCCCAGGAACGGGTGCCACATGTCGGCCGTGGCCTGGAAGCCGAGCCCGTACGACTTGTGGGCACGGGCGACCAGGTCGTAGCCGACGGAGTGGATCTGCCCGACCTCCGCGATCGTGTCCGGTTTGAGCAGTGGTGCCCGGCCGTCGACCTGCCCGGTCGCCGCCGCGTACATCCCGGCGAGCCCGCGCGCGGAGGCGACCCCGCCCGCCGACGCCTGGCCCAGGGCGCGCACGGCACGGGAGTTGGGGAAGTCCACCAGCGGCACCGCCCCCGGCACATGCTCGTTGAACGCGATCGAGGCCAGCGTGTGCGGGCCCTTCGGCGTCGAGTCCAGCAGTGCCTGCTCCGGAGGTGTCGGCGCCATGGGCTGTACGGAGCGGTAGCGGGGCTCCTCCGACTCGGGCAGCCCCAGATAGAAGCCGAGCCCGTACGGGGCGCGGACCCGCTCCTCGTACACCTCCTGGAGCGTACGGCCCGTGGCCCGTCGTACGACCTCGCCCGTGAGCGCGCCCATCACCAGCGCGTGATAGCCGAAGGCCGCGCCCGGCCGCCAGAACGGCCGCTGGCCGGCGAGCCGTTCGGCTATCAGCCGGTCGTCGGCCAGCTCGTCGAGGGTGAGGCCCGCGTCCGCCCCGATCACGCCCGCCCGGTGGGCGAGCACGTCCCGCAGGGTCACCCCGGACTTGCCCTCCGCCGCGAACTCCGGCCAGTAGTGGGCCATTTCACGGTCGAGTTCCAGCGTGCCGTCCTGCACGAGCAGGGCGACGACCAGGTGGGCCGCGCCCTTCGAGGAGGAGAAGACCCCGAACAGTGTGTCGCCGTCGGTGTCCGCGCCGGTCCAGAGATCGACGACCCGCCGCCCCCGCACGTACGCGTTCAACTGGCCCGCGTAGTCCGGGCGTTCGGCGGCGACGACGGACGCGAACTCCTCACGCACCGCCTCGTAGCCTTCGGCGACGGTGCCGTGGATCTCCTGTGCCATCCGTGCTCTCCTCGGTTTCGCTGTTCTGCCAGGTTGCGCGTGGTGAGGACGTTCCCCCGGGGCTTCCTCAGGACACTGTCAGCAAGGCCCGTGCCACCTGTGGAAATTCCCCCTTCGGATGGTCACGGAAGAGAGGCTCCGTGCCGAACAGGACGGCACGCGGCCCGCTCACCACCGAAGCCCGGCCCGCCGCCTGCGCGGGGCCGCCGCTGCCGTCCTCCAGGGCGCGCCAGTGACCCGAGACGAGCGGGTTCCCCTTCGCGTAGGACTGCTCCACGCGCACCCCGGCGCCGAGGTCCGTGAACCACAGCGGCGCGTAGACGAAACCGTGGTCCGGGGCGCCGTCGGCCACACCGCCGGGCGAGTTGACCACGCGCACCACGCCGTTGGCGTCCTGGTTGCCCTGTACCGGCCTGACCGCGAGGAGCCCCGCGGCGGCGTTGAGGGCCGCTCCGGTGGCTCCGCGGCCCACGAGACCCTCACGGGCCAGGAAGCCGTCCAGAGCGGCGCGTGCGGCCGTGCCGAGGCCCGCCCGGTTCAGCCCGGCGGACGCGAACAGGACGTCCGCCTTCGACCAGTCGAATCCGGCGTTGAGGATCGCCGTGGACACCGGGGTCACGTCGAAGTTCATCTCGCGCAGCGCGAACAGCTCGCCCGGCGTGACCGCTGCGGCGACCCGGACCCGCCGCAGCGAAGTGCCGCCGGTGGTCTTCGTCGCGTCGAAGGCGACGTCGTACCTCTTCGCCAGGGCCGCGGCCCTCCCGCGGGCCGAGGCGGGCACGACCGCGCTGCCGTCGGCCGCCAGGCGCACCGCGACACCGTCCGCGAGAAGGGAGTTGAGGGCCGCGATCTCACGGGCGTCGTCCAGGCGCAGGCGCAGCGTGCCGCGGGGCGCCACATGACCGACCTTCGCGGCCGCGTGGACCGCGCGGTCCGGCACGGTGAGTTTCGCGGTGCGTACCGTGTCGACGGTCGCCCCCCACAGCCGTCCGAGACTCCAGCCGGAGATGTCGTACATCACCGACACCTTGTCGCTGATGTCCCGGCCGTCCGCCAGCATCACGTTGGCCATGCCGCGCTTGGGCTGCCGCAGATCGACGACGTACGAGCCCCGCGCGTACGCCTTGCCGCCGAGCCTGAAGTCCTTCGTGGCGCGCCGGACCCGTACGTCGTTGGCGAGGAGGTGGTCGACGAGGCGGGCCGCGGCGGGGGCCGAGCGCTGGGCGCCGGCGCCCGCCGGAATCACGTACGCGCGGGGGAAGTCCGTCGTGTAGACGTCCTCCGGGCCGATGCCCGGGACGCCAGGCACCGTCTCCGGCGAGACCGGCACCTGCGCGGCGCCCGTCACGCTCCGGCGGAAGACCTCGATCTGGTCGGCGACGAGTGAAGTGCGGTGTGTGCGGGCGTAGTCGAGGCTCGCGCGCATCGCCGCGCCCGCGATGGCCACGTTGATGGCCGACCGGCGGCGCAGTTCCGCGACGGGCAGGTCGTCGTACTCGTCGTTGTTCACCGCCATCGGGAACTCGACCGTGTGCGCGGCGACCGTGCCGTGGAACGGCATGTACTGCGGGGTGAAGATCGGCGGCCAGTCGTCCCAGCCCTCCTCCTGGTCCCGGAACGGGATCTGGGCGGGCTCCACGCCGTCCTGCGCGGGGGTGTAGCGGAGGCCGTTGACGGCGGCCTCCATGCCGAGCGCGTTGGCGTAGGTGTTCTTCAGGAAGAGGTCGTACTCGTAGTTCTCGCCGTGCGGGGGAGTGGTGGGCTCGATGAGCGTGCCGTTGACGTACCCGTGCAGGTCGACCATCAGCGCGGGCTGCTTGTCGATCGCGATCCGGCGCATCGCCCGGACCTCGGGCTGCGAGGCGGTCACGAAGTCCCGGTTCAGGTCGAAGCCGTTGGAGTTCGCGCGGGTGCCGGCGATACGGCCGTCCGGGTTGGCGGTGATGTTGAAGTACACGCGGCTGTGGGCGAGGAGGTCGGTGGTCGGCCGGTCCCGCGCCGTGGCCAGCCGCTCGATCAGTGCGAGGGCCGCGTCCGTGCCCTCCCACTCGTTGCCGTGGATGTTGCTGTTGAAGAACACCGGCGTCTTGTAACCGCGCTTGACGGACGGGTCCTTGGCGGCGGCCGCGGGCGCGTTCTCGATCAGCTCGCGCATCCGTTCCTGGGCCCGGGCCTGCCGGGCGGACTCGGGCGCGGTGACGGTGACCAGATAGAGACGGTGACCGCCGGCCGAGCGGCCCGCGACCTCCACGCTCACCCGGTCGCCCAGCCGCTGAAGGGCGTTCAGCTTCGGCGCGATGGCGTGGTACGGGGTGAGACCCAGCTTGAGGGACTTGTCGACCGGGTTCTCCGGGTCCGGGGCGAGGACCTGCTCGCGCGGATAGCCGCGTGAGCCCTCCCGGTCCGGAGCGAGTTCGGTGACCGGGGCGGTCAGGGCACGCTCGGTCGTGCTCTCGGCGGCCGTCGCGGCACGGTCCGAGGGGCTCGGCGGGCCGGATCCCTCACGGACCGGGGCTCCGGGGCGGGGCGTGGGGTCGGCGACGGCGCCGTTCGGGGTGAGCAGGAGCGAGGCCGCCGCGGTGGCGGTGGCCGTGGCGATCAGGACGGGTCTCGGTAGGCGCACGCGTTCCTCCGCGGAGAGTGCCTGACACAGGTCACATCGTTGACATCGGTACGCGAGGTCTACCTGTTCGACTCTCCCGCAACAAGGGGGCGTTGACGTCACGCATGCCGCCGGCCCCCGGGCCCGGAGCGGTGCAGGTGTGCCTTCCGGGCACCGCGTCAGGGGCGCGGGGAGCGGCGCGCTCGGCCGGAACCGACCCCCACCCGGCACCACGGGCTCCGCACCGCTCTCACCCGGCGGACGGCCGGGGAAGGCCCGGACCACCGCCCCGGTAAAGTGCAGCCATGCATGATCTAGGCACGGGGTTCAGGTACTTGATGCGGGGCCAGCGATGGGTGGCCCGCCACGGAAAACAGTTCGGCTTCGGTCTGATCCCGGGCCTGATCACCCTCGTGCTGTACGCCGCGGCACTGACCGCCTTGGCTCTGTGGGGCACCGACTTCGTCGCCTGGGCCACCCCCTTCGCCGACGACTGGACGAGCCCCTGGCTCGGTCTCTTCCGCGGGTTCCTGACGGCGGTCCTCTTCGCGCTCGCGCTCCTCCTGTCCGTACTCACCTTCACCGCGGTCACCCTGCTCCTCGGCCAGCCCTTCTACGAGACCCTCTCCGAGAAGGTGGACCGGGACGTCTCCCCGGACGGCACGGCCCCCGAGTCGGGCCTGCCCCTGTGGCGCGAACTGCTCATCTCCGCCCGGGACAGCCTCCGGATCGTGGCCAGGGCCCTGGTGTGGGCGGTGCTGCTCTTCGCGCTCGGGTTCGTCCCGTTCGTCGGACAGACCGTCGTGCCGGTGATCGGCTTCCTCGTCACCGGCTTCTTCCTCACCGAGGAGCTGACGGCGGTCGCGATGCAACGCCGCGGTGTCGTCCTGCGCGACCGCCTCGCCATGCTCCGCTCCCGCAAGAGGCTGATCTGGGGCTTCGGCACCCCGCTGGGTCTCGCCTTCCTCGTTCCCTTCGTCGCCGTCTTCCTGATGCCCGGCGCGGTCGCGGGCGCCACACTCATGGCCCGCGACCTGCTGGGCGAGGAGACACGCGAGGAGACCCCGGACGACGAGGACCACGCGGACGCACTCGGCCGCTGACGCTCGCCGCCGGGTTCAGTCGGTGGCGTCGGCCGCCACCGACAGGATCGACCGCACCTGCGCGATGATGTCCAGCCGGTTCTGGACGAACTGCGGATCGGTGACCTTCCCGCTCGCCGGATCCGTGTTGCCCGCCCCGAACTGCAGCACCGGCGTGTGGACATGGCCGCCGGGGAGCGAGTCGCCCAGACCGAGGCGGTCACGCAGGAGGGTCGCGCGGTACGCGATCTCGTTGGAGAGGTAGTCGCCCCCGCCGCCCGCCCGGGCGGTCGAGCCCGCGGTCGGCCCTTCGGGGCGTACGACGGGTGCTGTCCCGCCCGCCGGGATCTCGGTCACCGACGTGTTGTCGTACACGGGGAAGCGTCCCGTGCTCGCCGCGACGATGTCCTTGTACGGCAGGGTCGTCGACGTCCACTGCGGCTGCGAGGCCGGGTCGTTCACCGGGACCGTCTCGGTGCGCGAGACGTTCTCGTTGTCCGGGAAGCCGCCCCGCCAGGCCCCGTTGGTGCGCTCGATGTCGATGCGCCCCACCCGGCCCTGGCTGACCGTCGTGAACAGGTCGAGTCCGGGCAGGTGCGGGCGCAGTGTCCGCTCCACCGTGCCCTCGGCGAAGTCCTGCCAGCGGACGGGGAAGACGGCGGTCTCGACACGCGCCGGACCGTCCGCCGTCCTGATCACCGTGCCGTCCAGGGCGAGCGCGGTCGCCCCCGACGGGTTCGAGATCCGCACGTCCCGGTCCAGCGTGAACGGGTCGAAGCCGGTCACCAGGATCCGCTTGACGCCCTTGGAGTGCGGATACCGGATGGTGTCCTGGCCGCGCGAGGTCCGCTCCAGCGCGGCGAGGAGCTTGGCGCGCTGCGCCTCGGTGAGGCCGAACTCCGGCTGCCACTGGCGTACTTCACGTGTCATGCCGAGCCGTGCCCAGTACAGCGGCCGGTCGTCGTCCCTGCTGAGGTCGCCGCCCGCCGGGCCGCGGCCCTGAGCCCGGTCCACCGCCCGCTGCCACAGCCGAGCGCCCTGCCGTTCGGCCACCCGCTCGGCCTGCGCGTACGAGCGGGCCCTGCCGAGGCTCCGGGCGAACTCGGGTGCCACCGTGGCGAATCCGGACCGGTCCAGGATCTCCTGGGGCGCCGCCCGGTCGAGGCGCTGCTCCTCCACGGTGGGCGCGGCCGCGGGGTCCTCCGCGGCGAGTGCGGGCGGTGCGGCGAATCCCGTCAGCAGAGCCAGGCCGAGGGCGCCGATCCGAACACGTATGTGCGTCAAGGGGGTTCAGGTCCTTCCGTCGCGAGTGGGGCCGTCGTCGGATGGCGGCAGTATGCGTGACGGAAGGGGCGCACGCCATGGCACGTGGCCCCTGGGGCGCGCGCCGGCCGCTACGGCCGGTCCCCGTCCTCGCCCAGCAGCGTGAGGAAGTCCCGGAACGCGGCGGGCATGTCCACCGACTCCGGTGCCAGCAGCCACTGGTACTGCAGTCCGTCCATCACGGCGACGAGCAGGGGAGCGGCACGCTCCGGTGTGAGTCCGCTCGGCAGCCGTTCCCCGTACTCGGCCCGCAGCGTCCGAGCCATGTTCGCGCGCACGGCCTCGTACCGTTCGGTGAAGAACTCGCGGGCGGGGTGCCCCTCCGTGACGCTCTCGCCGAGCAGGGCCGAGAAGGTCTGCACGATGCCGGGCCGCATGGCGTTGTACTCCACCAGCTGGCCGAGCAGATCGAGGCGCCACCCGGAGCCGGGGACCGCGTCCCACTGGTCGCGCTCCGCCAGTACGGCGACGAGCAGCGCCTCCTTGGTCGGGAAGTGGTGCAGCAGCCCCTGCGGGGTGAGGGCGACCCGCTCGGCGACCGCCGCGATACTCGCGCCCCGGTAGCCGCGCTCGGCGATCACCTCCAGCGCCGCCCGGAGGATCTCCGCACGCCGCTCCGTGCCCCTGGCCGACCTGGGCGCCCCGCTCGTCATGACGTCACCGTACGACACGGGTATGACCCCACACCCGGCTTGTGTAACGTACAGGTAACGAAACCTACCGATCAACAGGTGGCGCGTGCAGGATGGAGCGACGGAACGGACTTCAACGAGGAGGCGCCGCGATGGCGGGAACCCAGGAAACCCGGTCCACCCCGGCCGACCAGGCACGCGAGGCGGCCGTCGAGGCGGCCCTCGCGGCCCTCGACCTGGACGCGAAGGCGCGGCTGCTCGCCGGCCAGGACATGTGGTCCCTGCCCGCGCTGCCCGGGATCGGACTGAAGTCCCTGGTCATGTCCGACGGTCCGATCGGCGTCCGCGGCGTGCGCTGGACCTCGGACGACCCGTCCATCGCCCTGCCGTCCCCGACCGCGCTCGCCGCCACCTGGGACCCCGCCCTGGCCCGCCGCGCCGGCCGGCTCCTCGCCCAGGAGGCCCGCCGCAAGGGCGTCCACGTCCTGCTCGCCCCCACGGTCAACCTGCACCGCTCGCCGCTCGGCGGCCGCCACTTCGAGGCGTACAGCGAGGACCCGTACCTCACCGGGCGGATCGGCACCGGTTACGTGACCGGCGTGCAGGAGGGCGGCGTCGGCACCACCGTCAAGCACTTCGTCGCCAACGACGCCGAGACCGACCGCTTCACCGTGAACAACGTGGTCTCCCGGCGCGCCCTGCGCGAGCTCTACCTGGCCCCCTTCGAGGCGATCGTCGAGAACGCCCACCCCTGGGGGATCATGACCGCCTACAACTCGGTCAACGGCACGACGATGAGCGAACACCGCTACCTGGTCAACGAGATCCTGCGCGGCGAGTGGGGCTTCGACGGCTTCAACGTCTCCGACTGGATGGCCGCCCGCTCCACCGTCGGCGGCATCGAGGGCGGCCTGGACGTCGCGATGCCCGGCCCCACCACCGTGTACGGGCCCGCGCTCGCCGCCGCCGTCCGGGCCGGGGAGACCACGGAGGCCAAGGTCGACGAGGCGGTGCGCAACGTCCTGCGCCTCGCCGCCCGCGTCGGAATCCTGGAGGGCGCCGAACCGGTGGTCACCGAACCCCCGGCGCACGTCGACGGAGAGGCACTGGCCCGCGAGATCGCCCGCCGCGCCCTCGTGCTCGTACGCAACGAAGGCGCACTCCCCGTCCCCGAGGGGCACTCGGTCGCGCTCATCGGCTCGGCCGCCCGTGACGCCCGCGTCCTCGGCGGCGGCTCCGCCACCGTCTTCCCCGCCCGGATCGTCTCCCCGCTCGACGGCCTCACCGCCGCCCTGCCCGACGGCACACTGACGTACGCCCTCGGCGCCGACCTGAACGAGGAACTGGCCGTCGCCGACAAGGGGTTCGAGCTGCGCGCGGTCTGCCGCGACGCGGAGGGCACCGTCGTCGGCACGGGCTCGGCGCCGAACGGCCACCTCCAGTGGATGGGCGACGACCTGCCCGACGGCGTCACCCACGACAGCCTCCACAGCGTCGAACTGACCGGCACCTTCACCCCGCGCGAGAGCGGCCCCCACACCTTCGGAATCAAGGGCCTGGGCGCCTTCACGCTCACCGTCGACGGCACGCAGTATTTCGACGGGCTCCAGAGCACCGACGAGGACGACCCGTTCGTGACCTTCTTCGGCGCCCCCGTGGAGCACGCCACGGTGGACCTGACCGCCGGCCGGCCCCACGAGATCTCACTGCGTCACGTCGTCGCCCTCCCCGACAACCTGCCCATGAGGGTCATCAGCTTCACGCTCGCCCACCAGGAGCCGCGGCGCGACCCCGGAGAACTGATCGCCGAGGCCGTCGAGGCGGCCCGCGCCGCCGACACCGCGGTCGTCGTGGTCGCCACGACCGAGCGCGTCGAGTCCGAGGGCTTCGACCGCAGGGACCTGCGACTCCCGGGCCGCCAGGACGAGTTGGTCCGCGCGGTCGCCGCCGCCAACCCCCGCACCGTCGTGGTCGTCAACTCCGGCTCCCCGGTGGAACTCCCGTGGCGCGACGAGGTCTCCGCGGTGCTCCTCGGCTGGTTCCCGGGCCAGGAGGGCGGCGCCGCCCTCGCCGACGTCCTCACCGGCGCCCACGAGCCCGGCGGCCGGCTCCCCACCACCTGGGGCATGCTGGAGGCCGCCCCGGTCACCCGGGTCACCCCCGCCGACGGCGAACTCCACTACACCGAGGGCGTGTTCATCGGCTACCGGGCCTGGGAGAAGGAGGGCCGCACTCCGGCGTACCCCTTCGGCCACGGCCTCGGCTACACCGACTGGACGTACGACGCCATCGACGTGACGGGCACGACCGTCACGGTCCGTCTCACCAACTCCGGTACGCGCAGGGGCCGCGAGACCGTCCAGATCTACCTGGCCCCCGCGGAGCCCGAGGCCGCCCGCCCGGCTCGCACGCTGGCGGGCTTCGCGTCCGTGGAGGCGGCCCCGGGCGAGAGCGCGGAGGTCACCGTCGAACTCCCGGACCGGGCCTTCGAAATCTGGGACGAGAAGACCGACTCCTGGACGCGCATGAAGGGTTCGTACGACATCGAGGCATCCCGCTCGATCGCGGACCGCAGGCTGAGGACCACAGTCGAGATCTGAACACCAGGGCGGCGGCAGGCTCTCAGAACGGCGCCCCGCCCTCACTTCGGAGGCGTACGCGAGGTGACGCCCGCGTACGCCATCTCGGCCAGCCGCGCCTGCCCGTTCCTGCTCGGGTGGAACCAGTCCCAGTGACTCAGCTGCTTGGTCCCGAAGCGGTACTCGAACACCGCGCCGCCGTCGAACCGGCACCGCCGGTCCTTCGCGCACACCTCCCGCAGCACCGAGTTGTACGCCTCCACCCGGTCCTGGACCGTGTCCCGCCGCAGCGTCGCGGCCGAGTCCAGCGCGTCGGCGTCACCGAGCATCGACGGGCAGATGCCGAGCTTCCAGATCTGCTTGCTCAGCTTGTTGGTCCGGCCCTGCGACCACAGCCGCTTCAGATCGGGCACGCTGGACACGTACACCTGCGTCTTCGGCAGGGACTCCCGCAGCGTGGTCAACGCGTCCTCGAACTGGGCGCGGAACTCCGCCACCGAGGTCATCGCGGACACCGACGCGCGGCAGGCGTCGTTCGCGCCGGCCATCACCGTGACCAGCTCCGGCCTCCTGGCCGCGGCCTGCGCCATCTGGCCGGGCAGGTCGGACATGCGGGAGCCGGTCTCCGCGTAGTTCCAGCTGCGCTGCGCGGCCCCGGCCCTCCCGAGGAGGCGTACCGCGAGGCTGTTCACCTTCGCGTCGGTGCCGGTCGCCCACGACGAGTCGGGGCAGTCCGACAGCACCGAGCAGGCGTCGAAACCGCGGGTGATCGAGTCGCCGACCGCCGCGAGAGAGCGCGGACTGCGGTCCCAGGCGGGAGTCGGCTTCGGCGACGGCTTCCCGGCCTGTGCGGCAGTGCCCGTGGGCCCCGGGGCGTTTCCGCCGACCGCGTCGCATCCGGTCAGTCCCGCGACGCCGACGACCGCAGCCGCGAAGGCCGCGAGGAGGCCCCGCGAACGGTGACCACGGTTCCGCATCCCCAGTTCCCCTCGCTCGTCACGCAACGCCGGCCCGCCCCCGAAGCGTCCTGCCGGGTGACTGTGTGTACCCGGCGACACCCCCGGACACCCGGCCGGAGGCCCGCCACGCGTCCCGCCGGGTGAAACCTCGGTGTTTCCGGGCGCTGGGACCGACGGTACGTCACACTCCTTGCGCCGTCGCACGGTAGCCTCGCCACGTGGCCGCCCTGCCACTGATCGTTCCGCCAAGCTACAAGATGCCCGCTCTGTCCGGAGGCCCCAGTGACTACACGTGGAGTTCTCTACGTGCACTCCGCGCCGCGCGCGCTGTGCCCGCACGTCGAGTGGGCAGTCGCGGGCGTGCTCGGCACGCGAGTCAGTCTCGACTGGATCCGGCAGCCCGCCGCGCCCGGCACCTGGAGATCCGAGTTCTCCTGGCAGGGTGAGGTCGGCACCGCCTCCAAACTCGCCTCGGCGCTGCGCGGCTGGCAGATGCTGCGCTTCGAGGTCACCGCCGAGCCGTGCGCCACCGCCGAGGGCGAGCGCTACAGCTGCACCCCTGACCTCGGCATCTTCCACGCGGTGACCGGCATCCACGGCGACATCCTCATCCCCGAGGACCGTCTGCGGGCCGCCCTGGCCCGCTCCCAGCGAGGCGAGACGCAGCTGGAGTCCGAGCTCACGAAGCTCCTCGGCAAGCCCTGGGACGACGAACTGGAACCCTTCCGCCACGCCGGCGAGGGCGCCCCGGTCCGCTGGCTCCACCAGGTGGTCTGACCGAACGACAAGTGGCCCGGTCTCCTCGAAGAGGAGCCGGGCCACTCACCGTCACGACAAGAACGGCCGAATTCAGACCGTACGGAACGCCAGAACCACGTTGTGCCCGCCGAACCCGAACGAGTCGTTCAGCGCGGCGATCCGACCCTCGACAGGCAGCTTCCGCGCCTCACCACGAACGATGTCGGCGGTCGCCTCGGCCTCGGGGTCGAGGTTGTCGACGTTGATGGTCGGCGGCGCGACCCGGTGGTACAGCGCCAGCACCGTGGCCACCGACTCGACACCACCCGCGCCACCCAGCAGATGCCCGGTCATGGACTTCGTACCGGAGACGGCGAAGTGGTCGGCGTCGTCGCCGAAGACCTTCCGCAGCGCCTTCAGCTCGGCCACGTCACCGGCCGGCGTCGAGGTCGCGTGCGCGTTGACGTGCACGATCTCCGCCGGGTTCAGGTCGGTGCTGTCGAGCAGGTTCTGCAGGGCCTGGGCGATGCCCCGCCCCTCGGGCTCCGGCTGCACGATGTCGTGGCCGTCGGCCGAGATGCCCTGGCCGACCGCCTCCGCGTACACGCGGGCGCCGCGCTCGGCGGCGTGCTCGGCGGACTCCAGGACGATCACGCCGGCGCCCTCGCCGAGGACGAAGCCGTCACGGCCGATGTCGTAGGGACGCGAGGCGCCCTGCGGGTCGTCGTTGTTCTTGGACATCGCCATCATGTTGCCGAACGCGGCGATGGGCAGCGGGTGGATCGCCGCCTCCGTGCCACCGGCGACGACGACGTCGGCGCGGCCGGTACGGATCATCTCGATCGCGTAGCCGATGGCCTCGGCGCCCGACGCGCAGGCGGAGACCGGGGTGTGCACACCGGCGCGCGCGCCGACGAGCAGACCCACGTTGGCCGACGGGCCGTTCGGCATGAGCATGGGAACGGTGTGCGGGGAGACGCGGCGTACGCCCTTCTCCTTCAGCACGTCGTACTGGTCGAGCAGGGTCGTGACGCCACCGATGCCGGAGGCGATGACCGCGCCGAGACGATCGGGGTCGACAGCGGCACCCGGCGTTTCGTCGGCCGACGCCTCGGCGCCCGCCCGTCCGGTGTAACCGGCGTCCGCCCAGGCCTCCTTGGCCGCGATCAGCGCGAACTGCGCCGAGCGGTCGAGACGGCGGGCCTGCGGGCGCGGAATGACCTCGCCCGGCTCCACGGCGATCTGCGCCGCGATACGGACCGCCTGGTCGGCGGCCCACTCCTGCTCCAGAGGGCGGACACCGGAACGTCCGGCGACCATGCCCTCCCAGGTCGAGGCTGCGTCGCCACCCAGCGGTGTGGTTGCGCCGATACCGGTGACGACCACGGTGCGATTGGTCGGGCTCACGGGAACTCTTTCTCCAACGGATACGAGGATTCAGCGGCGCCACCGCCGGGTGGCGGGGCTAGCAGTGTCCGGGCCAGGGAATGGCTCAGCCCTTCTGGACGTCCGCCTGGTTCTTGAGGATGTACTCGGTCGCGTCGCCGACCGTCTTGAGGTTCTTGACGTCGTCGTCCGGGATCTTGACGTCGAAGCGCTCTTCGGCGGCGACGACGACCTCGACCATGGACAGCGAGTCGACATCGAGGTCGTCGGTGAAGGACTTCTCCAGCTGGACGTCCTCGACCGGGATGCCGGCGATCTCGTTCACGATGTCGGCGAGACCGGCGACGATCTCTTCCTGAGTGGCGGCCATGTCAGGCGCTCCTTCTTGTGTATCCAGAGGGTGTGGCGGTACTCCCGGCCGGAAAGATCCGGACGGTGTGCCTAGGGGAGGGTAACGACCGTCGCGGCGTACACGAGACCCGCCCCGAAGCCGATGACGAGCGCGGTGTCGCCGCTCTTCGCTTCGCCGGTCGCCAGGAGCCGCTCCATCGCGAGCGGGATCGAGGCGGCCGAGGTGTTGCCGGTGGTGCGCACGTCACGCGCGACCGTGACGTGTTCCGGCAGCTTGAGAGTCTTCACCATCGAGTCGATGATCCGCTCGTTGGCCTGGTGGGGAATGAAGACGTCCAAGTCGTCCGCAGTGAGTCCGGCGGCTTCCAGCGCCTCCTTGGCGACCTTCGCCATCTCGAACACGGCCCAGCGGAACACCGCCTGGCCTTCCTGCGTGATCGCGGGGAACTTGACCTCGCCCTTGGAGTCCAGGGGCAGCTGGGACACGTCGCCGGTGGGGGTCCCCCCGCTCGAGCGAAGCCGAGAGTGGGGGAGGAAACGGTCCCACGAGACGGTCTGCTTGATCGTGTGGGACTTGTCGCCCTCGGAACCCCAGACGGTGGGGCCGATGTGCGGCTCCTCGGAGGGGCCCACGACGACCGCGCCCGCGCCGTCGCCGAACAGGAAGGCCGTCGCGCGGTCCTCCAGGTCGGTCAGGTCGGACAGCCGCTCGACGCCGATGACGAGGACGTACTCCGCGGAGCCGTCGACGATCATGCCCTTGGCCAGGGTCAGTCCGTAGCCGAAGCCGGCGCAGCCCGCGGAGATGTCGAAGGCCGCGGCCTTGTTCGTGCCGAGCTTGTCGGCGATCTCGGTGGCGACGGCCGGGGTCTGGCTGAAGTGGGAGACGGTCGAGACGACGACGGCGCCGATCTGCTCGGCGCCGATGCCGGCGTCGGCGATGGCCTTGCCGGACGCCTCGATCGACATCGCGGCGACGGTCTCCTCGTCGTTCGCCCAGTGCCGGGTCTCGATGCCGGAGCGCGAGCGGATCCACTCGTCGGACGAGTCGATGTGCTCGAGGATCACCTCGTTCGGCACGACACGGACCGGGCGGTAGCCGCCGACACCGAGGATGCGCGCGTACGGGGAGCCCTTGCGGGCCTTGATCTTCGACATGCTCTGTCGGCTCCTTACGCGCTCAGGCGGAGGCGTGCTCGGCGATGAGCTCGCGAGCCGCTTCGAGGTCGTCGGGTGTCTTCAGCGCCAGCGTCTTCACGCCGGGCAGCGCGCGCTTGGCGAGACCGGTCAGTGTGCCGCCGGGGCACACCTCGAGCAGCGCGGTCACGCCGAGTTCCCTGAAGGTCTCCATGCACAGGTCCCAGCGGACCGGGTTGGCGACCTGACCGACGAGCCGGGCGACGACCTCGGCACCCGTGGCGACGGTCCGGCCGTCCTTGTTCGAGACGTACGGGATCGCCGGGTCGGCCGGTGAGAGCTCCGCCGCGGCCTGTGCGAGGGCGTCGACCGCCGGAGCCATGTGACGGGTGTGGAACGCGCCCGCGACCTTCAGGGCCACCACCCGGCGTACGCCTTCGGGCTTGTCCGCGTCCAGGGCGGCCAGCTCCTCCAGCGTGCCGGCGGCCACGATCTGGCCCGCGCCGTTCACGTTCGCCGGGGTCAGGCCGAGCTTCTCCAGGTGCGCAATCGTCACCTCGGGGTCGCCGCCGAGCAGTGCGGACATCCCGGTCCTGGTGACGGCGGCGGCCTCGGCCATGGCGAGCCCGCGGGTGCGGACCAGACGGACGGTGTCCTCGTCGGGAAGCACTCCGGCGAGCGCGGCGGCGGTCAGCTCGCCGACGCTGTGTCCGGCGATGGCGCCGACCCTGCGGGGCAGCTCGGCGGGGTCGTCGAAGAGCGTGTACGCGGAGGCCAGTCCGGCCGCGACCAGCAGCGGCTGCGCCACCGCGGTGTCGCGGATCTCGTCCGCGTCGCCCTCGGTGCCGTATCGGATCAGGTCGACCTTCGCGGCGTCGGACCATGCCTCAAGGGCACCGCGGACACCGGGGAGGTCGAGCCAGGGAGTCAGGAAGCCGGGCGTCTGGGCACCCTGGCCGGGAGCGACGAGTACGAGCACTCTCACACTCTCTCTTGTGGACGGGTACGGCCGCCCGTGGGGACAGGGACGAAGAACAGGAGGGGGAATTGTAGGTCCCCGACAAAAGCCTAGAGCTGGGGATCTCCATCGGCCAGACGTCCCAGGATCAGCGCGATCCGCAACGTGAACGCCGAACGTACGTCTGAAGGCGACCAGCCGGTGACGTCAGTCACACGTCGAAGCCGGTAGCGCACGGTGTTGGGATGCACGAAGAGCATCCGCGCCGCCCCTTCGAGACTGCTCGCCTGTTCGAGATAGACGCTCAGAGTCTCCAGCAGCGCGGATCCGGCCTCCTCCAGCGGTCTGTAGATCTCCTCCACCAGCTGCTCGCGCGCCGAGGGGTCCCCGGCGATCGAGCGCTCCGGCAGGAGATCGTCCGCCAGCACCGGCCGCGGGGCGTCCTGCCAGGCGAAACACGCCTTGAGCCCGGCGGCCGCGGCCTGCGCGGAACGGGTCGCGGCCAGCAGGTCGGGCACCACCGGGCCGGCCACCACGGCTCCGGCGGCGTACGGGCCGATGAGGGACTTGGCGACGGCGATGGGGTTGTCGCTGCCGCCCGCGATGACGACCAGCCGGTCACCGAGCACACCGGTGAGCACCTGGAGCTTGGCGTGCCGGGCGGCCCGCCGGATGGCCTCGACGGTCAGCTCGCTGTCACCGTCGGGTGCCGTGCCCAGCACCACGCACACATGCTCGGGCGAGTTCCAGCCGAGGGCCGCGGCCCGGGACACCGCCCCTTCGTCCGCCTCGCCCGAGAGGACCGCGTTCACGACCAGCGACTCCAGGCGGGCGTCCCAGGCGCCGCGTGCCTCGGCGGCCTGCGCGTACACCTGGGCGGTGGCGAAGGCGATCTCACGCGCGTACACGAGCAGCGCCTCACGGAGGACGTTCTCGTCGCCCGGGACCGCGACCTCGTCGATCGCGGACTCCATGACCTCGATCGTCGTCCGCACCATCTCCACGGTCTGACGCAGGGTGATCGCCCTGGTCAGCTCGCGCGGGGCGGTGCCGAAGACGTCCGTGGAGATCGCCTGGGGAGCGTCCGGATGCCGGAACCACTCCGTGAACGCGGCGATACCGGCCTGTGCGACGAGGCCGATCCACGACCGGTTCTCCGGGGGCATCGCCCGGTACCAGGAGAGCGTCTCGTCCATACGCGCGATGGCCTGGGCGGCGAGACTCCCGGACGACTTCTCCAGCCGCTTCAGGGTCGCGGCGTGCGTATGGGCGGCGCGCGCAGCGCGTTCGGTGTTGCTGGATTCGGGTTCGGGCACGGGACAAGACTGCCTTATCCGGACGGGAGTATGCGGCGGTGGGTCACGGGCGGCCCGGCCCACGGGTCTACCGTGGGGTGCGTGATGGACGTACGGCGCGCCGACGAGCGCTACCGCGGAGGCGATCCGGCGGCCGGGATCGACTCCCTGCACGCCTTCTCCTTCGGCCCCCACTACGACCCCGACAACCTCCGCTTCGGCGCGGTCATCGCCTGCAACGAGGAGCGGCTCGCGCCGGGCGCGGGCTTCGACGAGCACCCGCACAGCCACACCGAGATCGTCACCTGGGTCGTCGAGGGCGAACTCACGCACCGGGACACGGCGGGCCACGAGTCGGTCGTACGCCCCGGGGACGTCCAGCGCCTGAGCTCCGCGGGCGGCGTCCGCCACGTCGAACGCAACGACGGCGACGCGCCCCTGCTCTTCGTCCAGATGTGGCTCGCCCCGCTGGAGCCGGGCGGCGATCCCGTGTACGAAGTCGTCCACGGCATCGCCGACTCCACGCCGTACGCGGTGCCGGAGGCGGCCGCCATGCTCCACGTCCGCCGTCTCGCGTCGGGGGAGCGCACGGCGGTGCCGGACGCGCCCTTCGTGTACGTGCACGTCGTACGCGGCGAGGTCCTGCTGGAGAGCTGGGTGCTGAGCCCCGGGGACGCGGCCCGCATCACGGACGCGAAGGACCTGGAGGCGGTGGCCCGGGGCGAGGCGGAGCTGCTGCTCTGGGAGATGACCTAGGGAACTTGTCCCCCGGAGCCCTGGAGCTCGGCCAGCACCGCGTCCGTGAAGGCGGGCCACACCTCGGCCGCCCACGCCCCGAACGGCCGGTCCGTCAGCGCCACGCAGGCCGCACCCGTGCGGCCGGCGGCCGGGTCGACCCACAGGAACGTACCGGACTGACCGAAGTGCCCGAAGGTCCTGGGTGAGGACGAACTCCCCGTCCAGTGCGGCGACTTGGAGTCCCGGATCTCGAAGCCGAGGCCCCAGTCGTTGGGGTTCTGGTGCCCGTACCCCGGCAGGACGCCCTTCGTCCCCGCGTACTGCACGGTCATCGCTGCGGCGACCGTCCGCGGGTCGAGCAGCCGCGGCGCCTGCACCTCGGCGGCGAACCGCACCAGATCGTCGACGGTGGAGACGCCGTCCTTGGCGGGCGAGCCGTCGAGGGTCGTCGACGTCATGCCGAGCGGTTCGAGGACCGCCTGCTTCAGGTACTCGGCGAAGGGGATTTCCGTCGCCTTCGCGATGTGGTCGCCCAACTGCTCGAATCCGGCGTTGGAGTACAGCCGCCGCTGCCCGGGCGGAGCCGTCACCCGGTGCTCGTCGAAGGCGAGCCCGCTCGTGTGCGCGAGCAGATGCCGCACGGTCGACCCCTCGGGCCCGGCGGGCTCGTCGAGTTCGACGGCCCCTTCCTCGTACGCGACCAGAGCGGCGTACGCGGCGAGCGGTTTCGTCACGGAGGCGAGCGCGAACCGCTGCGAGGTGGGTCCGTGCGACCCGAGCACGGTGCCGTCCGCCCGCACGACGGCGGCGGCAGCGGTGGGAACGGGCCACTTCTCGATCAGCGCGAGACTCTGCAAAGACATGCGTACGAGCCTACGGGCCCCGTCAGGGGCGCGGGGCTGCGACTATGCGGCTCCGCCGCGTGGGCGCGACCAGCCACGACGCACCCGCAGCTCAGAACCGGATCCGCATCAAGGGATCCGCGCTACGGACGAACCCCATCGACGCGTACAGCGGCGCGGCCTCCACCGAGGCGGTCAGATCGATCTGACCGACTCCCCGCTCACGGAACCACTCCACCAGCGCCTCCATGCAGGCCCGCGCGTACCCCCGCCGCCGTGCATCCGGGTCGGTGGCGACGCTGAACACGTATCCGATCCGCCCGTGCGGATTCCCGGCCCGCCCGATCCGGTACTCCAACGTCCCCACCACAAGGGCCCCGAGGGCCCCCACCCGCTCGGGGTGATCGACGACGAAGGCCGCGAAACCCCCGTCGGGATCGGCCAGCCGACCCCGTACCGTGGTCAGGGATTCGGCGTGCCAGTCGGCGGACGTGTCCGCCCCGGGCTGGGAGTCGATCAGCACCTGCCGCAGGCGGAGCAGTTCCTCGGCGTCCTCGGGCACGGCACGACGTACAAGGCTCATGATCGGCACGGTAGCCAGCGCGGCGCCCGGGTGTCGTCGGAATTTCACCGGAATCCGCTTGCTTGGAGTGCACTCCAAGGTTTTAGCGTTGAGGCCATGACGGTGATGGAGACCACGGAGGCCGGGACCGACATCTGCGCCGGTCCGCCCCACGCGGAGCGGCGTCCGGACGGCCGGGACCAGTACACGATCAGCGAGGTCGTCGCCTTCACCGGCCTGACGGCGCACACCCTCCGCTGGTACGAGCGGATCGGGCTGATGCCGCACATCGACCGCTCGCACACGGGCCAGCGGCGGTACAGCAACCGCGATCTCGACTGGCTCGACCTCGTCGGCAAGCTGCGGCTGACCGGAATGCCGGTCGCCGACATGGTGCGGTACGCGGAGATGGTGCGCGAGGGCGACGACACGTACGCCGACCGCTTCGAGCTCCTGGAGGCGACCCGCCGGGACGTGCGGGCCCGGATCGCCGAGCTCCAGGACACCCTCGCCGTGCTCGACCGGAAGATCAGTTTCTATGCGGACGCCGGGCGGGCCCTGGCGTCGGAGAGGTCCCGATGACGGACAGCAGGATCGCGAAGGCACAGCTCGGTACGGGCGGCCCCGAGGTCGGTGTGCAGGGCCTCGGCTGCATGGGCATGAGCTTCGCGTACGGCCCGACGGACGCCGAGGAGGCGCGGGCCACGCTGGAGCGCGCCCTGGAGCTGGGCGTGACGCTCTACGACACGGCGGACGCGTACGGGCAGGGGGAGAACGAGAAGTTCCTCGCGCCGTTCTTCGGGGCGCACCGCGACGAGGTCGTCATCGCGACGAAGTTCGCCCTGGCGATCCCGCCGGACGACCCGACCAGGCGGATCATCCGCAACGACGCGCCGTACATCCGGCAGGCCGTGGAGGCGAGCCTCCAGCGCCTGGACGTCGACGTGATCGACCTCTACTACATGCACCGCCGTGACGTGAACATCCCCATCGAGGAGACCGTCGGCGTCATGGCCGAGCTGGTCCGCGAGGGCAAGGTCAAGCAGCTGGGCCTCAGCGAGGTCACGGGCGGCGAACTGCGTGCCGCGCAGGCGGTGCACCCGATCGCGGCCGTCCAGTCCGAGTGGTCGCTGTTCAGCAGGGACATCGAGGCGGGTGTGGTTCCGGCTGCCCGTGAACTGGGCGTGACGCTGGTCCCGTACTCCCCGCTCGGGCGGGGCTTCCTCACCGGCTCCTTCGCGAACGCCGACAAGGACCTCACCGCCGGTGACTTCCGCCGTCAGCAGCCCCGCTTCACGGGCGACAACGCGGCGGCGAACGCGGCCCTGCTGGAGCCGGTCCGCGCGGTGGCGGGCGCCCACGACGCCTCCGTGGGCCAGATCGCCCTGGCCTGGGTCCACCAGCAGGCGGCGGTGCACGGACTGCCGGTCGTCCCCATCCCGGGCACGCGCAGGCGCGCCCGCGTCGAGGAGAACACGGCGGCGGCCCGTATCGAGCTGAGCGAGGCCGACCTGGCCGCACTGGAGCCGATCGCCGCGAAGGTCGCGGGGGACCGCTACGGCGACATGACGTTCACGTCGGCGGGCAGGGAGTAGACCGCATCCCGCGCCCCTCGCGGGCGCGGGACCGTGACACTCACAGCTCGGCCAGCAACTCGGCCTTCTTCACGGAGAACTCCTCGTCCGTGATGAGTCCCGCCCCGTGCAGCTCGCCGAGATGCCGGATCCGGTCGGCGATGTCGGCCGGATCCCGCCGGGGCCCCGGGGTCGTGCCGACGGCCGGCCCCGCGGAAGAACCCTCGGGCAGCGCCGAGGGCCCGCCCGACCGCACCGCGGCCAGGACGGCCGCGGCGAACGGCAACGACTCGTGGACCGGCCCGTATCCCAGCCCGAAGACGACGGCGGCCGGATCCTGGTCCGGCTGGGCCGGCTGTGGAACCGCGGCCTCGCGGCGGATGAGCCGCAGATGTCCCTCGAAGACCTCGGACGACCGCCACTCCACCCCACACAGGTCGGACACGGCGAAGGCCTGGTCACCGGCCTTCCACTTCGCGGAGGAGGCCCCTGTCCAGAACCACCGGAAGGCCACGGACTTCCCGTCGAAGGACGCCTTCCCGTCGTACGCCTTGAACTGCATCGGCGCTTCCGGCGGCTGCACCAGATAGCGCTCGGCCGGGCCCTGGTCCTCGGGCGGGAGCATCGCACGCAGCTCGTCCGCGTAGTACTCGGCGAGCGTCTCGCGCTCGGCGGGCAGCACCAGGCGGTAGGGGTCGTACGCCTCCTTGAGCTGTCCCGCGGCCGCCTCCATGAGCGGGTCCGCCCCCGGTCTCGGCACGGCACGCAGAACGACCGTCCCGCGCTTGCCGGGCGTCAGCGTCACCGCCGCGATCGCGTCGAGCGGGATGCGGCGCTCGCCGAGTGCCTGGAACAGCCTCGGCGTGCGGATCCCCCGTTCGAAGCGGATGAGCACGGAGTCGGACTCGAACTCCCAGGCGGCATGAAATCCGGCCAGTACGTCACCCATGCGGGCCATCGTATGCGGCATGCGCTTCCTAGTCCCCTCCCTGAGCGGACCGCACTTTCTTCGTTCTCTACGCGCGTCCGACTTCAGCCGTGTCGGACAAACCCTCCCTGCACGCGTCATCCTCGTGTGCGCAGCGAACCGCGCGGTACGCGCCAATACCGATCTCGGCGAAGTTGCGCAGGCTGTCGGTGCCGGGTTCGAAATACCCCGTGTGCCCCTTGGCGCCCCGCGCGGAGAGCACGCGCGCGCCGAACGCCGAGGACATGGGGTCGGCGCCGTGACCGAGCCCGCCGACCTCCAGGTGCGGTACGTCCTGGATCCAGTCGTCGGAGTCCCGTACGGCCCACACCCGGGCCGAGGTCCGCAGGTGCGCCACCTTCTCCACCCGCATACCGGGACTGCCCGCCACCGCTATGTCGGAGACCCGGGACGGCAGTGAACGCGCGGCGACACCGCAGACCACGGATCCGTAGCTGTGGCAGTACAGCGCGACGCTCGAACGGCCGGGCAGTGCCCGTACGAGGGCGCCGAGCCGGACCGCGCCCTCCTCGGCGCGGATGCCGGTGGCGGCGTCCATGCCGAGTCCGCTCGGTGTCGTGTAGTCGGCCCACGCGATCACGGCCGTACGCGTCTGCGGGCTCGCTTCCCGCTCGGCGCGGTACAGCGCCTTGGCCATCCCGACGGGCGCCGTGTACTTGCGCTCGGTGCGCTGGAAGGTCAGCAGGTCGGTGTCGACGCCGGGCACCACGACCGAGACCCGCTCGGCCCTGCCGAGGTTTCCGAAGACCTCCGCGACCCGGCCCGAACCCATCGGGTCGAAGGCGAGGATGTGGCGCTTGCCCGCCATCAGCGCCTCGTACCGGTGCATTCGGCGGCCCGCGTCGTGCTGGCCGGCCGCGGAGAGCCGGTGGTCGCGCATGCGTGTGCGTTCGACCTTGCGTGCCTGGTCGAGGGCGATGCGGTTGGCGCGGTAACGGAGCTTCACCGGCGCCCCGTTCATGTTGCCGACCGCGAGCGGATAGCGGGCCGCGAGCCGGGCGCGCTGGTGCGCGTCGAGCGAGGCGAAGAACTGGGTCAGCCGGGCGGGCGTCGTCCCGTCCAGGTCCGGCAGCTCGCGTCCGCCTATGTGACCTCGTTCCCAGGCGGACAGAGAGGCCGAGAGCGGTGTGGGCGCCCCTCTGTGATTGCGCACCGCGGTCCAGCCGGTGGTCCCGAGCATCACGAACACCACGGCCAGCGCGAGCAGCATGCGCCAGACGTTGAGTTGGGGAGTGGAGTCGAAGGAAGTCACTGAAAGGACACACTAGGAGAACGAGAGTGTCTCGCGTTAACCGAGTGAGGCGGATCACGTTTCCGTTGGGGTATTTGGGGCAAAGTGGACCGGCCTCCTGATGGGCGGTCACGGCGTGTGCGTACATGGGGTGATCTGTGCCCATCCGGACGTCACTGTGCGTGCGGCAGGACTTACTCCCCGTTCCCGCCCTTCTCGCTGTTCTCGCCGTCCTTGTCGCCGCGCTCCTCGCCCGTGTGCCAGTTCACCGCCAACGCGGGCCCCATCTGGTCGAGATAGGAGGCGGCCAGCTCGCGCATCGCCGCCACGCTGAAGTCCTCGCCCGCGCCCCACGCCCGGCCCGTCAGGCGCATCACGCCGCCGAACAGGGCCACCGCCACCCGCGGTCGCGGATCGGTGTCCACGTCGACGCCCTCACGCTCCGCGATCATCCGGGCGAGCTCCTCCTCCAGCCCCTCGTGACGGCGCAGGTGGGCGGCGAGCAGCGCGGGCGTCGACTCGATCAACTGGAAGGTGCGCATGTGCAGTTCGATCGGGACGACGGCCTCGATGGCCTCCCCGATGGTGTCCCAGCTCGCCAGGACGGCCCGGCGCAGCGCGTCCAAGGGAGGTTCGTGGGGCGGGCGTTGGCGCACCGCGTCGAGGAAGTGCGTCTCCGCGATCTCCTGGACGGCGAAGGCGGCCTCCTCCTTGCCCGCGAAATAGCGGAAGAAGGTCCGCTGGGAGACGTCGACCGTCTCCACGATCTCGTCGACGGTCGTCCGCTCGTAGCCGTTGGTCGTGAACAGCTCCAGGGCGGCCCGTACCAGCGCGTCCCGGGTGCGCTGCTTCTTGCGCTCGCGCAGGCCCGGTCGTGGCGCCGTGTCCATGAGTCCTCTTCTCGTCCTCAGGTGGGCACTCAGGTGTCCATCCGTTCAGCGCACCCGCTTCGCGAATGACATGTCAGTTACCGAATTGTGAATTGGTTTGTCAATTGTCAGCGGCTGTCACTAACCTCCAACGCATGACTAGTCAGACCACCGTCGACAAGACGGGCCCGGCCGACGAGGCCCCGGCCACAGCCTCCGGTCCGGCCCCGGCCAAGGGGCTGCGCGGACATCCGTGGTACACCCTGATCACCGTGGCGGTCGGCGTCATGATGGTGGCCCTCGACGGCACCATCGTGGCCATCGCGAACCCGGCCATCCAGAAGGACCTCGGCGCCACCTTCGCCGACGTCCAGTGGATCACGAACGGCTACTTCCTCGCCCTCGCGGTCACGCTGATCACGGCGGGCAAGCTCGGCGACCGGTTCGGCCACCGTCAGACCTTCCTCATAGGCGTGGTCGGCTTCGCGGCCGCCTCGGGGGCCATCGGCCTCTCCGACAGCATCGCCTTCGTCGTCGTCTTCCGTGTGCTCCAGGGTCTGTTCGGCGCGCTGCTGATGCCCGCCGCGCTCGGTCTGCTGCGGGCCACCTTCCCGGCCGAGAAGCTGAACATGGCGATCGGAATCTGGGGCATGGTCATCGGCGCCTCCACCGCGGGCGGCCCGATCCTCGGCGGTGTGCTCGTCGAGCACGTCAGCTGGCAGTCCGTCTTCTTCATCAACGTGCCGGTCGGCATCCTCGCGGTCGTCCTCGGTGCGGTGATCCTCACCGACCACCGCGCGGCGAACGCTCCTCGCTCCTTCGACCTGCTCGGCATCGGTCTGCTGTCCGGCGCCATGTTCTGCCTGGTCTGGGCGCTCATCAAGGCCCCGGAGTGGGGCTGGGGAGATGTGCTGACCTGGTCGTTCCTCGGCATCTCCGTCCTCGGCTTCGCCGTGTTCGCGTATTGGGAGAACCGGGTGCGCGAGCCGCTCATCCCGCTCGGTCTCTTCCGTTCCGTGGCGCTGTCGGCCGGTGTGGTCCTGATGGTGCTCATGGCGATCGCCTTCATGGGCGGCCTGTTCTTCGTCACCTTCTACCTGCAGAACGTGCACGGGATGAGCCCGATCGACGCGGGCCTGCACCTGCTGCCGCTCACCGGCATGATGATCGTCGGCTCCCCGCTGGCCGGCGCGATGATCAGCAAGACGGGCCCGCGTGTTCCGCTCGCGGGAGGCATGGCCCTCACCGCCATCGCCATGTTCGGTGTGTCGACGCTGGAGACGGACACGGGCAGCGGCCTGATGTCGATCTGGTTCGCGATGCTCGGCCTCGGCCTCGCGCCGGTCATGGTCGGCGCCACCGAGGTCATCGTGGGCAACGCGCCGATGGAGCTCTCCGGGGTCGCCGGCGGTCTCCAGCAGGCCGCCATGCAGATCGGCGGCAGCCTGGGCACGGCGGTCCTGGGCGCCGTGATGGCCTCCAAGGTCGACACCGACCTCGCGGGCAACTGGGCGGACGCGGGGCTCCCGAAGCTCTCCCCGGAACAGCTCGACCAGGCCGCCGAGGCGGTCCAGGTCGGTGCCCCGCCGGTGGCACCCGGCACCCCGGACGCGGTCGCGGCGAAGATCACGGAGGTCGCCCACGACACGTTCATCTCCGGCATGAGCCTGGCGAGCCTCGTCGCGGCAGCCGTCGCCGTGGTGGCCGTGTTCGTCGCCTTCCTCACGAAGCGGGGCGCCAACGCGGAAGCCGGTGCGGGAGTCGGACACATCTAGTCCGTTCTCCCGTCCGCCGTCCGCGTCATCTCGGGCCCGGCCCCGTCGAGTTCACTCGGCGGGGCTTTCGCCTATCCGAGTGACACCGTCCCATGTGACTTTCATATTGACCGTGCCGCAGGTCAGAGTGCTCTCAACTGATCCGTGCGGAACGGGCAGTTCGGTGAGGACGCGGCGTGCTGCCGGAGGGGGGCAGCACGCCGCGCGACCGAGGAAAAGAAGTACGGGTCTGAAGCGACAGGACCGGGGTACCCGAATTCCGAGCCAGAACCGACCGGCATTCGGTCGGCTCAGAGGTCAGGGAGTTGATGATGGCGGGCTTCGGTCACACCACGCGCAAACACCCTCGCTCGCGTCGCCGTACGGGGTCACGGAGCGGGCCGGACAGCGCGACGCTCGGAATCATCGGAGTCATCTGTGCAGTCGCCGGATTCTTCGTCCTGGGGATCATCCTCGGTCCCGTGGCGATCGTCTGCGGCTGGCTGGCCATGGGGCGCCGCTGGAGCGGCGGCCGCCCCCTGCCGGCGCTGATCGCGCTGGTACTGGGAGTGATAGACACCGTCCTGGCCATCGTGTGGATGGCGGGCACGGCAGGCCCCGGCACCGGAATGTTCTGACCGGGACCACCCAGGACGACGGTTCCCCGCTCCCGTGGAGGGAGGCGGGGAACCGCGCTGTCCGGCCGCGGTACGCCCGCCCTCCAGGGGCGCGGGGAACCTCGCGACCAGCCGCCCACGACCCGCACCCGCCCCTGCCGACACCCACCCCCCTACCCCTCGTCCGCTCTCCGGGCATGCCGACGCCCCGCGTCACAAAAGCCGAAGGGGCGGCGGGCCCCAAGGCCCACCACCCCTCACCGCACTACGGCACCGAAGCGGAGCGCTACGCGTCGCCGCCCGCCGCGCCCGGATCCGCGGCCGCCACGTCCAGCAGCTGGTACCGGTCGATCGCCTGCTTGAGCACCGAGCGGTCGACCTTGCCGTCCCGGGCGAGTTCCGTGAGCACCCCCACCACGATCGACTGCGCGTCGATGTGGAAGAACCGCCTGGCGGCGCCCCGCGTGTCGGCGAAGCCGAACCCGTCCGCGCCGAGCGACTGGTAGGTCCCCGGCACCCATCGCGAGATCTGGTCAGGAACCGACCGCATCCAGTCGGAGACGGCCACGAACGGCCCCTCGGCGCCCGAGAGTTTGCGCGTCACATAGGGAACCCGCTGTTCCTCCTCGGGGTGCAGCAGATTGTGCCGCTCCACCTCGACGGCCTCACGCCGCAGCTCGTTCCAGGAGGTCGCCGACCAGACGTCGGCCCGTACGTTCCACTCCTCGGCGAGGATCCGCTGAGCCTCGACGGCCCACGGCACCGCGACACCGGACGCCATGATCTGCGCCGGGATCGAGCCCGAAGTCCCTGCCGCGAAGCGGTGGATACCCTTCAGGATGCCCTCGACGTCGACGTTCTCCGGCTCGGCGGGGTGCTGGATCGGCTCGTTGTAGACGGTCAGGTAGTAGAAGACGTCCTCGCCGTGCGGGTGCTCGTCGGACGAGCCGTACATGCGGCGCAGTCCGTCCCTCACGATGTGCGCGATCTCGAAGCCGTAGGCCGGGTCGTACGCGACACAGCCCGGGTTCGTCGAGGCGAGCAGCTGGGAGTGCCCGTCCGCGTGCTGCAGACCCTCGCCCGTCAGCGTCGTGCGTCCCGCCGTCGCACCCAGCACGAAACCGCGCGCCAACTGGTCGGCCATCTGCCAGAACTGGTCGCCGGTGCGCTGGAAACCGAACATCGAGTAGAAGACGTACACCGGGATGAGCGGCTCGCCGTGCGTCGCGTACGCCGAGCCGGCGGCGATCAGTGAAGCCGTGCAGCCCGCCTCGGAGATGCCGTCGTGCAGCATCTGCCCGGTGGGCGACTCCTTGTACGCGAGGAGCAGGTCCCGGTCCACGGCCTCGTACTGCTGCCCGAGCGGGTTGTAGATCTTCGCGCTCGGGAAGAACGAGTCCATGCCGAAGGTGCGGTACTCGTCAGGCGCGATCAGCACGAACCGCTTGCCGATCTCCTTGTCCCGCATGAGGTCCTTGAGGAGCCGTACGAACGCCATGGTCGTGGCGATCGACTGCTGACCCGAGCCCTTCTTCACACTCGCGTACGTCTTGTCCTCGGGCAGCGCGAGCGGCTTCGACCGCACGACACGCGTCGGGACGTACCCGCCGAGCCCCTTGCGGCGGTCGTGCATGTACTGGATCTCCTCCGAGTCCCGGCCCGGGTGGAAGTACGGCGGCACGCCGGACTCCAGCTCCTTGTCGGAGATCGGCAGGTGCAGCCGGTCACGGAAGCCCTTGAGGTCGGCGACCGTCAGCTTCTTCATCTGGTGCGTGGCGTTGCGGCCCTCGAAGTTCGGGCCGAGCGTCCAGCCCTTGACCGTCTGGGCCAGGATCACCGTCGGCTGGCCCTTGTGCTCCTTGGCCGCCGAGAACGCCGCGTAGACCTTCTTGTGGTCGTGACCGCCGCGGCCCAGGTGCAGGATCTGGTCGTCGGTCATGTTCTCGACCATCGCGCGCAGCCGGTGGTCGTGACCGAAGAAGTGCTCGCGGATGTACGAGCCCGTCTCGGTGGCGTACGTCTGGAACTGCCCGTCGGGTGTGGTGTTCAGCTGGTTGACCAGTACGCCGTCGCGGTCCTGTGCGAGCAGCGGGTCCCAACTGCGGTCCCACACCAGCTTGATGACGTTCCAGCCGGCGCCGCGGAACTGCGACTCCAGCTCCTGGATGATCTTGCCGTTGCCGCGCACCGGCCCGTCGAGGCGCTGGAGGTTGCAGTTGACGACGAAGGTCAGGTTGTCCAGGCCCTCGCGCGCGGCGATGGACAGCTGGCCGAGCGACTCCGGCTCGTCCATCTCCCCGTCGCCGAGGAACGCCCAGACGTGTGACTTGGAGGTGTCCGCGATACCGCGCGCCTCCATGTAGCGGTTCATCCGCGCCTGGAAGATCGCACCGAGCGGACCCAGGCCCATGGAGACGGTCGGGAACTCCCAGAAGTCCGGCATCGACCGCGGGTGCGGGTACGAGGACAGTGCGCGCGGGGCCTTCGACTTCTCCTGCCGGAAGGCGTCCAGCTGCCCCTCGTCGAGGCGGTCCAGGAGGAACGCACGTGCGTAGATGCCGGGGGAGGCGTGCCCCTGGAAGAAGATCTGGTCGCCGCCGTCGCCCTCGTCCTTGCCGCGGAAGAAGTGGTTGAAGCCCACGTCGTAGAGCGAGGCGGAGGACGCGAAGGTGGCGATGTGGCCGCCGACCCCGATGCCGGGGCGCTGGGCCCTGGACACCATCACGGCCGCGTTCCAGCGGGTCGCGTTGAGGATCCTGCGCTCGATCTCCTCGTTGCCGGGGAAGAACGGCTCGTCCTTGGTGGCGATGGTGTTGACGTAGTCCGTGCTGCGCATCTCGGGCACGGCCACGCGCTTCTCGCGCGCCCGTTCGATCAGTCGCAGCATGAGGTAACGCGCTCGCTCCCGGCCGCGCTGGTCGACAGCGGCGTCGAGGGAGTCGAGCCACTCCTGGGTCTCTTCGGGATCGAAGTCAGGGACCTGACTCGGAAGGCCGCCAATGATGATCGGGTTGCGATCGGGTCCGGAAGCCACGCTGTTCCTTCGCTCTCGGGGGGCCGCTTCTTCTCGGTTTTTTCTTGGGATTTTCTCTGGTTTCCTGGGCGTCTGCGCCGTTCCCCATCGTGTACCTCAGGAGCGGAAACGTCATCTCTACCGAGAGGTAACCGACAGGTTCGTCCCGTTCCCCCAAAGGCGGGTCCGGCAAATCGCAACGATACGCCCGACCCGTCACGCGTACCGCAAAGCCATTCGAGTCTCGTACCCTCGTAGGGTTCCGAAATTCGCAAAGCGGGCAGATCGCTGTGGTGTGCGTCACCGGTGGTTGTGATTCCCTGACTGGAGTTGCGACGACACGGCCGGGATCGTCACCGTTTCGGCGGTCTCGACCGCCGGGTACTTGCGCGATCCGTCCCGCCCGTGTGGACTACGGCCAATGCTTCGCGCACGCGCGTGGCTTGAACTTCCCCAAGGTCTCGGCTTCGCCCGAGCCGGGGAGGACCCCATTACCGAACATGATCAGGAGGCAACCCGTGAGCGCGACCGCGGACCACGCGGAGGAGCGGACGAGCCTGGCCGCCAGGCTGGGATTCCAGCCCGAGCAGGTGGTCCAGGAGATCGGCTTCGACGACGACGTCGACCAGGAGCTCCGCTCGGCCATTGAAGAAGTAATCGGCAGCGAGCTCATGGACGAGGAGTACGACGACGTCGCCGACGCCGTGGTGCTCTGGTTCCGAGACGACGACGGCGACCTGACGGATGCGCTGGTGGATGCCACCACGTACGTCGAAGAGGGCGGCGCCGTCCTGCTGCTGACGCCCAAGACCGGCCGAGACGGTTATGTGGAGCCCAGCGACATCGCCGAAGCTGTGACGACCGCGGGTCTGTCCCAGACCAAGGGCATCAGCGTGGGGAAGGACTGGAGCGGCACGAAGCTGGCGACGCCGAAGACGGCCGCCAAGAAGCGCTGAGGCGCAGCCGAGGCCAGGAGGCCCCCGTCGACATCCCGTCGGCGGGGGCCTCGTCCATGGGCGGGCGGGAGCGCTGCGTAGGGTGGACGTCACCCGAACAGCCCGACGGACCCGACGGAAGGGATGCAGGACCATGGCGATCGAGGTCGGCGACAAGGCTCCGGACTTCGAGCTCAGGGACAACCACGGCGCCACCGTGAAGCTCTCGGACTTCCAGGGCGCGAAGAACGTGGTGCTGCTCTTCTACCCCTTCGCCTTCACCGGCGTGTGCACCGGCGAGCTGTGCGAGCTGCGCGACAACCTGCCGCGGTTCTCCGACCGGGACACCCAGGTCCTGGCCGTCTCGAACGACTCCATCCACACCCTGCGCGTCTTCGCCGAGCAGGAGGGCCTGGAGTACCCGCTCCTGTCCGACTTCTGGCCGCACGGCGAGGTCTCGCGGGCGTACGACGTCTTCGCCGAGGACAAGGGCTGCGCGGTGCGCGGCACCTTCGTCATCGACAAGGAGGGCGTCGTCCGCTGGACCGTCGTCAACGCCCTGCCGGACGCGCGCGACCTCGACGCGTACGTACGGGCGCTCGACGCCCTGTGATCCAGACGCCGCCGCGCCCGGCGGGCCGGGATGCCGACACTTCGGGATTCTTCGTGCCCAGGGCCTGCGGTGGCGGGGAACCCGTCACTAGGATCGACACGTTGATCCGATACCAACGCACTACGGGGCTTCCCGCCCCCGGACACCAATGGGAGGACTCGTGGGAGTCAGCCTCAGCAAGGGCGGCAACGTATCGCTGTCGAAGGAGGCCCCGGGCCTGACCGCGGTCATCATCGGTCTGGGGTGGGACATCCGCACCACGACCGGTACGGACTTCGACCTCGACGCCAGCGCCATCCTGACGAACGCGGAGGGCAAGGTCAGCAGTGACGCCAACTTCGTGTTCTTCAACAATCTGAAGAGCCCCGACGGCTCGGTCGAGCACACCGGGGACAACACCACCGGTGAGGGCGAGGGCGACGACGAGCAGATCAAGGTCAACCTCGCCGGGGTCCCGGCCGACATCGAGAAGATCGTCTTCCCGGTGTCGATCTACGACGCCGAGAACCGCCAGCAGTCGTTCGGTCAGGTGCGCAACGCGTTCATCCGCGTCGTGAACCAGGCCGGCGAGGCGGAGATCGCCCGCTACGACCTTTCCGAGGACGCCTCGACGGAGACCGCGATGGTCTTCGGCGAGCTGTACCGTCACGGCGCGGAGTGGAAGTTCCGCGCCATCGGCCAGGGGTACGCCTCGGGCCTGCGCGGCATCGCGCAGGACTTCGGCGTCAACGTCTGAGCCCTGCGTCCGGGGTCTCTTGCGACCCCGGGCCGATCCACCACTTCCCGTCCGGCGCCGCACACTCCTAGTGCGGCGCCGGACGTGCTGGACAACCCAATGGCTTCACCGGGGAGGACAAGGAACATGGGCGTCACGCTCGCCAAGGGGGGCAATGTCTCCCTCTCCAAGGCCGCACCGAACCTCACGCAGGTGTTGATCGGGCTCGGCTGGGACGCGCGCTCCACCACCGGAGCCGACTTCGACCTCGACGCCAGCGCACTGCTGTGCAACTCGGGGCGGGTGCTCGGCGACGAGTGGTTCATCTTCTACAACCAGCTCAAGAGCCCGGACGGCTCGGTCGAGCACACCGGGGACAACCTCACGGGTGAGGGCGAGGGCGACGACGAGTCGATCCTGATCGACCTCTCGAAGGTGCCGGCCAACGTGGACAAGATCGTCTTTCCGGTCTCGATCCACGACGCCGACAACCGCGGCCAGACCTTCGGTCAGGTCAGCAACGCCTTCATCCGGGTCGTCAACCAGGCCGACGGCCAGGAGCTCGCCCGCTACGACCTCTCCGAGGACGCCTCCACGGAAACCGCGATGATCTTCGGTGAGGTCTACCGCTACGGCGTCGAATGGAAGTTCCGGGCGGTGGGCCAGGGGTACGCGTCCGGACTGCGGGGCATCGCCCTGGACTTCGGGGTTCACGTTTCGTAGAGCACGGTGCGCGGAAGGCGACCCCTGTGAGTCGGGAGGGTCGGCCGTGGTGTCTCAAAAGCGAGGTGTCCGGAGTGGCTGAAGGCGCGTCACCCGCGTTCGGACGCCCTGGACCTGCGACTCTCCGGGGAGACGGGCCCGGCCCGCTCCTCCGGGGAGCCTGCCCTCTAGACTTCGTGGTCAATGTTTCGTAAAGCCGGGTACGGCGGGGGGAAACCCCCTCCGGACTTCGTCCGGGGGTAGCCCCCCATACTCATGATTGGGTAGCCAGTGGTTCTGAAAACCTTCGGCTGGTCGTTCGCGGTCACCGCGCTCGGCCTGGTCGCAGCGGTGCTGATCGGCGGATGGACCGCCTTCGGGATCGTGCTGATCCTGTCCATCCTCGAGATCTCGCTGTCCTTCGACAACGCGGTGGTCAACGCCGGGATCCTGAAGAAGATGAGTGCCTTCTGGCAGAAAATCTTCCTCACCATCGGCATCCTCATCGCCGTCTTCGGAATGCGGCTCGTCTTCCCTGTCGTGATCGTCGCGATCAGCGCCTCACTCGGCCCCATCGAGGCGGTCGACCTGGCACTGAACGACGCGGATCGCTACCAGGAACTCGTCACCGACGCCCACCCGTCGATCGCGGCCTTCGGCGGCATGTTCCTGTTGATGATCTTCCTCGACTTCATCTTCGAGGACCGTGACATCAAGTGGCTCGGCTGGCTGGAGCGCCCGCTCGCCAAGCTCGGCAAGGTCGACATGCTCTCGGCCTGCATCGCGCTGATCATCCTGCTGGGCACCGCGCTGTTCCTCTCCCCGCACGCCCACCTGCACGCGGGGTCCGCCGACAAGACGGAGACGGTGCTGCTCTCCGGCGTCGCCGGCCTCATCACGTACCTGGTCGTCGGCGGCCTCTCCGGATTCTTCGAGAACCGCCTGGAGGAGGCCGAGGAGCGCGAGCACGAGGCCGAGGAGGAGGCCAAGGCCAAGGGCAAGGAGATCTCCGCGGGCGCCATGGTCGGCAAGGCCGCGTTCTTCATGTTCCTCTACCTCGAGGTCCTGGACGCGTCCTTCTCCTTCGACGGCGTCATCGGCGCCTTCGCCATCACCAACGACATCATCCTGATGGCCCTCGGCCTCGGTATCGGCGCCATGTACGTCCGGTCGCTCACCGTCTACCTGGTCCGCCAGGGCACCCTCGACGACTACGTCTACCTGGAGCACGGCGCCCACTACGCGATCGGCGCCCTCGCCGGAATCCTGCTCATCACCATCCGGTTCGAGGTCAACGAGATCGTCACCGGCCTCATCGGTGTCGTCCTGATCGCCTGGTCCTTCTGGTCCTCCGTGCGCCGCAACAAGGCACTGGAGGCCGCCGAGGGAAAAGCTGACGCCTCGGGCGACAAGACAGAGGTCTCGTCCGGGGTGTGACACCGGTCCGTGGGAGGAACGCTCTGTGAGGGGCGGTCGTCGAGGATGTCCTCGCGGCCGCCCCGGCGTATGCGTCCCCGAACTCGTCGGGGCTCAACAGGCAAGCGTGGGGGCGGGAATGAGTTTCTGGGAAGGCCTGTGGCGCAGCGGGCGGTCGACGCCGTTCGACTCGGGCAGCGCGTCGACCAACGCCATCGAACTGACCAAGCGGAACCACACGATCTCACTCACCAAGCAGGGCGCGGCCACCGGCAACCTCCGCGTCAACCTCTCCTGGCGGATGCGCACCTCCGACATAGGCGGGCCCCAGCGGGAGAGCCTGCTGCGCCACCCCTTCAAGGCGTTCAAGCCGGAAGTGGTGCAGGCGCACACCCAGAGCATGGTCAACGTCGACCTGGACCTGGGCTGCATGTACGAGCTCGCGGACGGCACCAAGGGCGTCGTCCAGCCACTGGGCGGCTTCCTGGGCGAGCTCAACGGAGCGCCGTACGTGAAACTCAGCGGTGACGACCGCTTCGGCTCCGGATCGGGCGAGACGATCTTCGTCAACCTCGACCACCGCGAGGAGATCAAGCGGCTCCTGGTCTTCGTCTACATCTACGACCAGACCCCCGCCTTCGACCGTACGCACGCCATCGTGACCCTGTACCCGAGCAACGGCCCCCGGATCGAGATCGGCCTCGACGAGCGCCACTCCCAGGCCAGGTCCTGCGCGGTGGTCATGATCGAGAACGTGAAGAACGAGCTGGTGGTGCGCCGCGAGGTCAAGTTCGTCTACGGCTTCCAGGCCGAGCTCGACCGGCTCTACGGCTGGGGGCTCACCTGGGGGCGGGGCTACAAGGCGAAGGCCGGCCGCTGACAAGCGCTGCCACGTGGCTCAGCCGGGGCGCCCCAGAGCTCGGCAGGGCGGGTCCAGCGGCGGCTGCGGGTTCGGTGCGGCTTGTCACGCAGGCGCCCGCGCCCCTTCGGGGCGCGGGCGCCGGCCTAGCGGCCGATGAACTGGGGGCCCTGCGGGGGAAGCCGGAAGTCCGGGTCGGGAAGGGTGCTGACCGGCTGCGGATAGCCGTAGGCGGGCTGGCTGGTGGGCTGCGGGTAGCCGTACGCGGGCTGGGTGGCGGGCGGCTGCTGCCGGGTGGGCTCCGGGCCGGGAGCGGCGGGGGGATAGCCGTACGCGGGCTGGACCGGCTGCTGGGGCACCTGGGTGGTGGGCTGCTCCGGCGGCAGCGGCTGCGAACCGGGCTGCTCGGCGGGCGCCGGGCCGTCCTCGGCCTCGGACTCGTCCACCAGGATGCCGTAGTCCGACGCCAGCCCCTGCAGGCCGTCCGAATAGCCTTCGCCGAGCGCCCGGAACTTCCAGCCCTCGCCGCGCCGGTACAGCTCGCCGCAGACCAGCGCGGTCTCCTCGCCGGTCTCCGGCTTGATGTCGAAGTACGCCAGCGGCTCGGCGTCCCCGAGCACGGCGTCGAACAGCAGGATCCGCAGGGCGCTGACCCGGTCGAAGGTGACGCCGTCGGCCGAAGCGACAAGGAGAATCCGGCCCACGGCATGATCAATGTCGGCCAGATCCGACCGAATCGTGTCGGTGAGCCCCTCCGCGAGGCCTCCGTTCACGCGCTTCTTGCCGAGCCGCCAGACCTTGCCGGAAGGGTGCCGGGGCTGGTTGTAGAAGACGAAGTCCTCGTCGGACCGCACACGCCCGTCGGGACCGAGGAGCAGCGCGGAGGCATCCACGTCCGGAACGCCCCGCCCCGGCGTCCAGCGCAGTACGGCGCGCACCGCGGTGGCGTCCAGCGGGACGTTCGACCCCTTCAGCATGGCGTGCGTCATGCGGTCATCCTGCCTTCTCGGTCCTGGTCACGACAACGTGGGGTGAGCCTGCGTCCGGCCGGATAATGCGGGCAGACGCACAATGGTGTTTGTGTGCGTTACCTGAACTTCATGCCCGGTGGGAATCTCCGACACGGATCCCTACGTACTATTACCGGCCACATATCGTCAGTCCGACTAGCCGCCCTGGGGGAGACTCATGCGTCATTTCGGTCACATCGCCCCTGAGGTGCGGGAGCGCCTCTTCTTCCAGGAGCCGTGCGCCTTCACCGCGGACTCCCCGCCCCGGGTGCTCGCCGCAGCCCTCGGAGCCACCCTCTACAGCCCCGCGACCAGGCAGAAGCTGGCCGACGACATCGTGAAGCAGGCCCAGCGCGGTGTCGTCTCGATGGTGGTGTGCCTGGAGGACTCGATCGACGACGCGGACGTCGTCGAGGCCGAGGAGAACCTGGTCCGGCAGTTCGGTGACCTGGCCGAACGCTGCCCCGAGACCTTGCTGCCGCTGCTCTTCGTCCGGGTCAGGGCGCCCGAGCAGATCCCCGACCTCGTCCACCGGCTCGGCGCGTCCGTGCGGCTGCTGTCCGGATTCGTGCTGCCCAAGTTCACCGAGGAGCGGGGCATCCCCTTCCTGGAGGCGCTCACGGCGGCCGAGGGCGCGAGCGGGCGGCGCCTGTTCGCCATGCCCGTCCTGGAGTCGCCCGATCTGCTGTACCGCGAGTCGAGGGCGGAGGTCCTCGCGGGGATCTACCGGGCCGTCGACAAGTACCGCGACCGCGTGCTCGCCCTGCGCCTCGGCGTCACCGACTTCTGCTCCGCCTACGGGCTGCGCCGGGCGCCCGACATGACCGCGTACGACGTGCAGATAGTGGCTTCCGTGATCGCCGACGTGGTGAACGTCCTCGGGCGGGCCGACGGCACCGGATTCACGGTGACCGGGCCCGTGTGGGAGTACTTCCGCGTCCAGGAGCGGATGTTCAAGCCGCAACTGCGCCGTAGCCCCTTCCACCCGAAGGCGGATGCCCTGCGGGCCTCCCTCATCGAGCACGACATGGACGGCCTGCTCCGCGAGATCGCCCTCGACCGGGCCAACGGCCTGCAGGGAAAGACCTGCATCCATCCCTCGCACGTGCTGCCCGTGCACGCCCTGTCCGTCGTCAGTCACGAGGAGTTCAGCGACGCCCAGGACATCCTGCGACCGGAGCGGGGCGGCGGAGGCGTACTGCGGTCCGCGTACACGAACAAGATGAACGAGGTGAAGCCGCACCGCGCCTGGGCCGAGCGCACCCTTCAGCGCGCCGAGGTCTTCGGCGTCACGAACGAGGACATCGGCTTCGTGGAGCTGCTCGCCGCCGGAATCCCCGGCTGACACACACCGGCTGACACCCAAGGAATCCATGAACAAGGCTGTGAACGACGGGTCCGGCGTCTGGTCCGCGACGGGCTTCCGCCCCGGAACCAACGCCGGAACCAAGGCCGGAACCAAGGCCGGGTCCGCCGGCGAGGCCTCGTCCCCGGCCGGGTCGGCCGAGGGGCCCGCAGGCGGGATCTGGTCCGGGAGCTGGGTCGCCGGACGGCTCGGCGTCGAGCTCGTCGGGGACGAGGGCCTCGGCGAACTGCTGGGGCTCGCCCTGCGGCGCAACCCCAAGCGGGCCCATCTGCTCGTGTCGAACGTGCTGGGCAAGCACGTACCGCAGTCACCCGCCGTCGTGTACGGATACGGCTTCGCGCTCGGACTCCGCGTGCGCGACCTGCTCGGGGAGGACGAGGCCCGCCGGGCCGTCGTCCTCGGGTACGCCGAGACGGCCACCGGCCTCGGCCACTCGGTCGCGGACGGCGTGGGCCTCGCCCCCTGCCTCCACTCGACCCGGCGCCCGGTCGAGGGCGTCGCACCGGCGGGCGGCTTCGAGGAGTCCCACTCGCACGCCACCTCGCACCTGCTGCTCCCGGAGGATCCCGCTCTGCTGGCCTCGGACGGCCCGCTCGTCCTCGTCGACGACGAGTTCTCCACCGGCAACACGATCCTCAACACCATCCGTGACCTGCACGAACGCTATCCGCGAGGCCGGTACGTGATAGTCACCCTGGTCGACATGCGCTCGGCCGCGGACCTCGGGCGGCTGGCGGACTTCGCCCGCGAGATCGACGCGACCGTGGACCTCGTGACGGCCGCCTCCGGCACGGTACGGCTGCCCGACGGCGTACTGGAGAAGGGGCAGGCGCTGGTCGCCGAGCACGAGAAGGCGGCCGTGGCGCCCGCACCACGCCCGGAGCCCGGCAGCGTCGTCCCCGTGGACCTCGGCTGGCCGCACGGCCTCGCCGACGGCGGACGGCACGGCTTCACGCCCGAGCACCGCGTCCGCCTGGAGGGCGCCCTGCCCGCCATGGCCGCCCGAATAGCCGAGGCCCTCCCGCCCGGCACCGGCCACGTGCTCGTGCTCGGCTGCGAGGAGCTGATGTACGCGCCGCTCCGCCTCGGGGTCGCGCTGGAGAAGCTGACCGACGCCGAGGTGCGCTACTCCACGACCACCCGCTCTCCCGTGCTCGCCGTCGACGACCCCGGCTACGCGATCCGCACCCGGCTCGTCTTCCCCGCCCACGACGGTCCGGCGGACGGCCCCGGCGAGCGGTACGCGTACAACGTCGCCGGCGCCGGCTTCGACGCCGTCGTCGCCGTGGTCGACTCCGCCGCCGACACTCCCGAACTGCACGCACCGGAAGGCCTGTTGGCGCAGCTCGCCGCCCACACGCCCAGCGTGCTGCTCGCCGTCGTCCCCTCGTACGTTCCCGAACGGCCGCCCGCCCAGTCGCCCACCGAAAGGCCCTTCATGCTGTCCGAGCCCCTCCGTGGCCCCGACTTCTCCTCGTACGCGTCGGACGAGGTCGGCTGGCTGCTGCAGGACCTCTCGGACACCCGGCTGGAGGCGCCGACCGAGGAGCGCGAGGAGGCCATCCAGAGCGGCGGCGCCCACTACGCGGAGTCGCTCCCGGTGGAGTACCAGCCGAGCCCCCAGTACCAGGAGCTGTTCCGCAGCGCCCTCGCCGTCTCGGCCGCCCGCATCGCCCTGGCCGTCGGCGCGGTCACCGAGACCGTGCTGGCGGAACGCTCACCGCGCCCCGTGCTCGTCTCCCTGGCCCGCGCCGGCACCCCCGTCGGCGTCCTGATGCGCCGATGGGCCCAGCACCGCCACGGCCTCGACCTGCCGCACTACGCCGTCTCCATCGTGCGCGGCCGCGGCATCGATGCCAACGCCCTGCGCTGGCTGGCCGCCCACCACGACCCGGCCGACGTCGTCTTCGTGGACGGCTGGACCGGCAAGGGCGCCATCACCCGCGAACTCGCCCAGGCCATCGAGGAGTTCGCGGCCTCCGACGGCATCACCGGCTTCGACCCGGAGATAGCGGTCCTCGCCGACCCCGGGTCCTGCGTGCGCACCTACGGCACCCGCGAGGACTTCCTCATCCCGTCCGCCTGCCTCAACTCCACGGTCTCCGGCCTCATTTCACGCACGGTGCTCCGCGCGGACCTGGTCGGCGAACACGACTACCACGGCGCGAAGTTCTACCGCGAACTCGCCGACGTGGACGTCTCCGTCGACTTCCTGGACGCCGTCTCCGACCGCTTCGACGAGGTCGGCGACGCGGTGGACGACCGGGTCAAGGAACTGCTCTCCACCGACCGCACCCCGACCTGGGAGGGCTGGGCGGCCGTCGAGCGGATCAGCGAGGAGTACGGCATCCACGACGTGAACCTCGTCAAGCCGGGCGTCGGAGAGGCGACCCGGGTGCTGCTGCGCCGCGTCCCCTGGAAGATCCTCGCCCGGGCCGGAGCGGGCGCCGACCTCGACCACGTACGCCTGCTCGCCGAACAGCGCGGCGTACCCGTCGAGGAGGTTGCCGAACTCCCGTACACCTGCGTCGGGTTGATCCACCCCAAGTACACGCGCGGCGCGACCGGCGCCGACGGCAAGGCAGTGACAGTCTGATGTCCATGCCCACCACCTCACCCAGGGTCCTCGTCGCCAGCGACCTCGACCGCACCCTCATCTACTCCTCGGCCGCGCTCGCGCTGACCATGCCCGACGAGCGGGCGCCCCGGCTGCTCAGCGTCGAGGTGCACGAGCGCAAGCCGCTCTCCTACATGACCGAGACCGCGGCCGGACTGCTCGCCGAACTGGGTGACGTGGCGGACTTCGTCCCGACCACCACCCGGACCCGCAAGCAGTACCAGCGGATCCAACTCCCGGGCCCCGCCCCGAAGTACGCGATCTGCGCCAACGGCGGCCACGTCCTCGTCGACGGTGTCTCCGACCCGGCGTGGCATGCCCGGGTGACCGAGCTCCTGGCACGGGAGTGCGCCCCGCTCGCCGAGGTGCGCGCCCACATGGAGGCCACCGCCGACCCGCTGTGGGTGCGCAAGCACCGGGTCGCCGAGGACCTCTTCGTGTACCTGGTCCTCGAGCGGGAACTGCTTCCCGAGGACTGGGTGAAGGAGCTGGCCGTCTGGGCGGAGAACCGCGGCTGGACCGTGTCCGTACAGGGCCGCAAGCTCTACGCCGTACCGAAGCCGCTCACCAAGAGCGCCGCCATGCGCGAGGTCGTCCGCCGTACGGGGGCGACCCTCACCCTCGCGGCCGGGGACTCCCTCCTCGACGCCGACCTGCTGCTGGCCGCGGACCGCGGCTGGCGCCCGGGCCACGGTGAACTGGCCGACGCGGGGTGGACGGCGCCCGGGATCACTGCTCTTCCGGAGCGCGGTGTCGCGGCGGGGGAGCGGATCCTGCGGGAGTTCCTCCGCGAGGCCCGCTAGAAGTCGCGGACCCGACCGTCTCCGGCTCTGTCTCCGTCTCCTCGCCACGCCGTCGGCCGCCCCGCCCCGGCCTGAACAGGCGTACGCACGCGAACACCAGCAGCGCGAGCGCCGCCACGGCCAGCACCACCTTGGAGTACGTCGCGACATAGCCGGTGACCTCGGTCCACTTCTCGCCGAGCAGATAGCCGGCGAGGACGAAGACGGTGTTCCAGATCGCGCTGCCCAGCGTGGTCAGGCCCAGGAAGACGGGCAGGGGCATGCGCTCGACGCCCGCCGGCACCGAGATCAGACTGCGGAAGATGGGGATCATCCGGCCGAAGAACACGGCCTTGGTGCCGTGCCGGTTGAACCACGCCTCGGTCTTCTCGATGTCCGACACCTTCACCAGCGGCAGCCGGGCCGCGATCGCCACCGTGCGGTCGCGGCCGAGCAGCGCACCGACGCCGTACAGAGCGAGCGCACCGACGACCGAACCGGCCGTCGTCCACAGCAGCACGGCGAACAGGTTCATCTGCCCGGTGCTCGCCGCGAACCCCGCCAGCGGCAGGATCACCTCGCTCGGCAGGGGAGGGAAGAGGTTCTCCAGAGCGATGGCGATGCCCGCGCCCGGGGCCCCGAGCGTGTCCATGAGGCTGTTGATCCACTGGGGTGCGCTGCTGTCGGTCACACATCCGACGCTAGTGAACCGAAGCTGAAGCCAGACTGAAGCCGCTGCCCGGCGCGGGTGTCAGCCGCAGCAGCCCCCGCCGCAGCAGCCGCCACCGCCTCCGGCACGGGGCGCGGGTGAGGGCGCCGAGGCGGCGCCGCCGACGGCGACCGTCGACAGCAGCTTCACGGTGTCGTCGTGGCCGGCGGGGCAGGCCGCGGGCGCGGACGACTCGGCCATCGGCCGGCTCTTCTCGAAGGTGTCACCGCAGGTCCGGCACCGGTATTCGTAGCGAGGCATGGGCCCAGGTTAGCGGGCGGCCCGGTCCTCTCCCAGAGGAGAGCTGCGGCCCTTGGCGAGGGCCCTCGCGCGCAGGTCGGCCCCCGCCCTCAGCCGCTGCTCGCGGGCGGCCTGCTCGGGGTGGCGGGACCGCCAGTACGGGTTGTCGTGGGGCAGGGCCGAGCCGACGCGCCCGTACATCCCGAAGAACATCAGCAGCACGCCGACCACGAAGCTGAACAGCACGTTCTGGATGCGGAAGGCCAGGAAGTTGAAGCCGGTGTCGAGCAGGGCGAGGTTCACGAAGCCGCTGAGGATGAAGAGGACACCGAGGACCATGTTCAGCGTCGAGGCGACGTTGCCGCCGATCACCATGCCGACGAGGAGCAGCAGCCCGACGCAGATCGACAGCACGCTGAGCGCCCCGTTGGTGCTCAGCCCCGCG
Organism: Streptomyces aurantiacus; assembly: GCF_027107535.1. Lineage (NCBI taxonomy): Bacteria > Bacillati > Actinomycetota > Actinomycetes > Kitasatosporales > Streptomycetaceae > Streptomyces > Streptomyces sp. Qhu-G9. The sequence continues at coordinate 1,693,012 of NZ_CP114283.1, forward strand.
ACCTCGTCGCCGCGGGTGTCGAAGAACCCGACCTTGTCGATCAGACCCAGGATGCCGAAGGCGAGCAGCACGAGGCCCATCAGCCCCGCGCCGATCCGGTAGAACCTGCTGAGACGGTGATCGACCGGGAGGTGTTCGTCGAGCCTGATCCGCCGCTTGGGCGCGGTGCGCAGTGCGTGCGTGGCCATGTCCGCCTCCTCGGGAGCGAGCGGAGGGCGTCCGTACTCCCAGCATCCGCCCGGGGCGGCTCTCACGCCAGCCCCGGGCGGATGTCGCGCCGCCGCCCGGGGCGGCTCTCACGCCAGCCCCGGGCGGATGTCGCGCCGCCGCCCGGTCAGGCCTTGAGGGGGTTGGTACGCGTCGCCGCCAGCAGGTACCAGGCGGTCGCACCGGCGTGCCGGTACGGGTAGTAGCCGAAGCCGAACCCGGTGTCGAGCGGGCTGCTCGCCGAGACGACCCCGGAGCGGGCGGGGAGAGCCTTCTTGTTGATCGTCTGGTCGGTGCCGAGAAGGTCCTGGGCCTGCTCGATGGAGGCGATCAGGCGGCGGGCCCGCACCTCGTCGCCGCGGCCGTGCCGGTCCCGCAGCGCGAGCGCGAGATGGGCGGTGCCCTCGAACCACACACCGTTGCGGTCCGGCTTCGGCTGGAACTCCGCGATCGGGGCGTCCTCGTTCGCCAGGAGACTGACGGAACTGAAGGTGACGCCCGCGTACGACTGGCCCGCGGGGACCGTGCTGTTCCGCCGGTCGGCGTGGTCCAGGACGGCCAGCTCGGCCGCGGCCCAGTCCAGCGACCGGGAGTACGGGCGGGAGCCGAGGGCGAGCTGGGTCCAGGTCTGGGTGTCCTCGGGGACGGGCGACTTGTTGACGCTCACGCCGTCGTTGGTGCCGGTGTAAAAGAAGTTTCCGGAGGGCTCCCACATCTTCTCGACGAAGGCCCGGGCCCGTGCGCGCCGCTCCAGCCACACACGGTTCCCGGTGAGCCGGGCGAGCCGCCCGAAGAGGCAGACGAGGTCGGTGTTGTGCTCGGTCGAGGTGAAGGGCAGCTTCACGTTCGCCCCGTCGACGCCGAACTTGTAGCCGCCGAGGGGCTCGTCCGTGCGCCCGGTCCGCTCGATCCAGTCACCGATCCGTACGGCACCGTGGAGGAAGCGGCGGGCGCCGGTGCGGTCGGCGAGGGCGCTCAGGGCGATACCGGCCCAGGCCATGTCACCGACCGCCGTGCCCGTGAAGCCGAACTGGGTCCCGACGTTGGCGGTGCCGTCCGCCCGGACGAACCCGTCCGGCTGCGGCACCCCGTCGAAGAAGACGTACGGCCCCACGTTGTAGGCCTGCCGCAGCCTGCCGTCGTCGTACACCGGGTCGTGGGCCTGGGCGTAGAGCAGCGCGTCGCCGAGCGCCACGGCCCGGGCCCGGCCGTCCGTGGTACGGGTCGCCAGATGGGCCAGGATCGCGAGGGCGTTGTCGTACGTGAACGCCGTGCTGAACAGACCGGCCTGGTCCGTGTAGCTCTGGGTCAGACGGACGTCACCGTGGTCCGGATACGCGTCCATGGCGGCGGAGAGGAAGGCATGCCCCCGCCGGACGGCGCCCCCGGCGCCCCCAGAACCTCCGGCGTCGCCGGCCGCCCGCGCCGCGCCGGTGCCCGCCGCGGTGAAGACCGCGGCGCCGACACCGAGTCCGGTGCCGATGAGCGCACGACGACTGAACACCGAACTCGAACCTTGTCTGCCGGTCATGGGTCTCCCTGGAGAACATACGGCCCCCGATGCGCACGCCACACCGGGATTGAGAGCGCTCTCAAGCGGCGCGCGCCCATTGTGCTGGCCCATGTGGCACGGGTCAACGGCCCTGACGGTTGCGGGCGTTGGGGGGGCGGGGACGGAGGGGGAGAGCCCGGCCCGGAGGGAAGGGGCCCGTCCACGCGAACGGCCCCCCACCCGATGGGCGAGGGGCCGAACCGCACGCTGAGCTGCGTGCTGCTCCCGTGGGCGCGGACGGTTTCGAACCGCCGACATCCGCCTTGTAAGGGCGGCGCTCTACCGCTGAGCTACGCGCCCGGGACGAGTCGACAGCCTACATTGCCCGGGGAGGTGCCCCGCAAACCCGTTCCCGGGGTTCTGCGGGCTGCCGGTTGATGCGGGGGTTTTCCCCACCCCTCATTCGGGAGCGGCCCGGATCCCTTGGCGGGGGCCGGATCCGTACGGTCGAAGTGTGTCCGGGTCACAGCGTGGGGCCGAGGGCGTTCGAATCTGGGGGAGTCCCGTCATGAGTGGTCGTCAGCGTTCTTCGAGCAGTGATGTGCGGCGTCCGGGCCGGTTCGGTGGGAGGGGGCGCCGGGTCTCCCTCGCCGCCACCGGGGTGGGTGTCCTCGCCGCGGGGCTGCTCGCCTCCGGGTGCGGTGCCAGCGCGGGGGACGACACGGACCCGGAGAAGCGTTCCTTCGCGCTCGACGGCCGGACGCTGACCGTCGACTCCGACGACTCGGCGCTGGAGCTGGTCGTGGCGGACGTGGAGAAGGTGGAGGTCACCCGGTGGTTCGAGGGCCGTGTCGCGATCGGCGGGGACCCCGAGGTGACCTGGGGGATGAAGGACGACACGCTCAAGCTCCGTATGCACTGCTCCGGTGTGGTCGCCGACTGCTCGGCCAAGCACCGCATCGTGGTGCCGCGCGGCGTGGCCGTCACGGTGAACGACGACGACGGCAGCGTGCGGGCCACCGGCTTCAAGGAGGCGCTCACCATCCGGGCGAGCGACGGATCCGTCCGGGTCGAGGATGCCTCCGGGCCGCTGACCCTGCGCACCGACGACGGCTCGGTGCACGCGACCGGCATCGGCTCCCGGCGCGTCGACGTGAACACCCACGACGGCTCCACCCGGCTCGAATTCGCCTCGGTCCCGGACCGGGTCTCGGCGCGCGGGCAGGACGGTTCGCTCACCATCGGGCTGCCGGACGCCACCTACCGTGTCGACGCCGACGCGGAAGACGGCTCCGTGGATGTGTCGGTACCCCGTGACAAGGGCAGCTCCCATGTGGTGTCAGCCCACACCGAGGACGGGAAAGTCACCGTGCGTACGGCGAACTAACCGGCCCGTGTGTTCGTCCTTACCTGGTGGGAGAATGGCACGGGGCACCGGGGCCGGACGGACCACAGCACGGGAGAGGGAAGTGACGGCGACACCTTCGCAGCCGTACACGCCGTTTGTGCCATGCGCACAGCAAGTACCTCCCTCCTGTGCCGATTTCGGGTCCGCGAGGACGCGCGGCGCCGGCCGCGACCTGCTGGCCCTCGTCCTCCTGCCGCTTCCACTGCTCGCGCTCGCCATGCCCGCCGCGTTCGCGGGCGGCGGCACCCGCCGGTGGTTCGGCGGGCGCTCCGAGAGCCAGCGGGCCGAGGCGCAGGCCGCGAAGGACGCCGCGGCGGCCGCGTTCTACGAACTCGACACGGCGCAGCGTGATCTGCGCATCTCGATCGAGACCATCACCGCCGTCGACGACTCCCCGGCGGCCCGCCGCGCGGTCGCCGACTTCGAGGCGCTCGGCCGGCGTATCGACGAGGCCAGCAGTACATACATCGGCGCGGTGGACGCCCACGATCTCGACCGCGACGACCTCGAGGCCTCCGTCGCCGCCCACGCACGCACGGAGCTGACCAAGGCCAAGGACGAGCTGGCCCGCGTCAAGCAGGAGCTGGACCGTTTCGAGCAGGGGCTCGGCCCGCTCCTCGGCAAGGCCGAGACGCAGCTCGCCCGCCTCGCCCCGGCCGTCGAGCGCGCCCGCCAGTCTCTGCTCGCCGCGTCGAACGCACTGGACGCCGTACGGGGATCGGGTCTCAAGGCCGACGACCTGGCCGCCCGCCTCGCCGCGCTGGCCCCCGAGCTGACCAAGCTCAACCAGGGCGCCGGGCAGCACGGTGTGCCCGAGACCCTGGAGCGGGCCGACCGGGTCGCGAGGGATGCCGGGACCGTGCGCGCGGAGGCCGAGCGGCTGCCGGAGCGGGCCACCGAGATCGACCGCCGTCTCGTCTCGCTGCGGACGCGCGCGCAGGCGCTCACCACGCGGTCCGGGCAGGTGGATCCGGTGCTCAGTGAGCTGCGGCGACGGTTCGCGGCCGCGTGCTGGCAGGACCTCCAGCATGTGCCGGACCAGTCCGCGGAGACCGTCCGCCGGGCCGAGCGGAAGCTGACGGAGGCGCGGGTCGCCCGCGAGGAGCAGCGCTGGGCGGACGCCACATCGCTGCTGTCCACGGTCCGGGCGCTGCTGAACACCACCGACGAGGCCGTCTCCGCGGCCGGGGACCGGCTGCGCCGCCTGAACGAGGTGTCGAAGGACCCGCAGCGGGAGATCGACCGTACGCGGTTCGCGATCCGGGACGCGCAGCGTCTCGCGATGGCCGGCCGCAGTACCCCGGACCCCCGGCAGGCGCGCCCCCTCGACGAGGCGGTGGCTCGTCTGGACCGCGCGATCGGCACGCTGGAGGGTCGGCACCCGGACTACTGGCACTTCCTGACCGAGCTGGAGGGTGTGCGCGGGTCGGTGTCCGGCGTGGTCTCACAGATCCGGGAAGAGCGCGGGGGCGGGGCCTGACCGACGGTCCGAGAGGCTCCGGGAGGGTCCGGGCGGTTCGGGGAGGGTCCTGAGGGGAGATTTCGGCGGTTGCGGAGAGCCTTCCCGCTGCCCGCCGGAAGCCGTGGTGAGAGGGCGTGCGGCGGCGCGTGGCCGAGTGCGCGGCCTCACGCGGGTCCCTGTTTCTCCCCCGCCTCCTGCGCGTCCGTTCCCCGTACGTCCGGCTCGCGTACGTCCGGCTCGCGTACGTCCGTCTCTCGTACGTGCTTGAGAGTCATCCGGGCATCCACCTTCTCCGCGGTCGTGACCTCCGACCAGAAACGGTGGCAGGTCACGTAGACGGCGAGCTCACGCTCGCGCTCCCGTAGCTTCTCCACCTCGGCCTGTTCGTCGGGTGTCCAGCCGGGGGAGGCGGGGCGCTCCACCTTGCGCCAGCCGTGGTCGTCACTGAAGCCGTCCAGGGGCTCGACCGACCAGGGAAGCCGCTTCAGCAGGGCCAGAAGCTCGGCCCGGACCTGATGCAGTTCCTCCTGACCGGCCAGGAGGTCGCTTGGGAACTCGTAGGTCGCAGCCACATGACAATGCTACGCCTGTTCGATTTTGGGATGCGAGTTTCCCGGGGGACTTCACGCGAACTGTGACTGGCGCATGCCGGGACGGGGTGCGCGGACCGTTGTTTCCGCTCGCGTTGTCAGTGCCGCGCGCGAGACTGGACGCATGTGCCGCAGCATCAAGACACTTCGTCCCCCGGTCCTTCCCGAAGAGGCCACGGAGGAGGACATCCGTGCCGCCGCTCTTCAGTACGTCCGCAAGGTCTCGGGGTTCCGCGCCCCGGCCGCCCACAACCGCGAGGTCTTCGACCGCGCGGTCGACGCGATCGCGGAGGCCACGGCCGAGCTGCTGGCCGGCCTGGAGGTGCGCGGGCAGACCGCTCCGCCCCACCGGGCGGCGGGCTGACCGCACGGTCCCGGGATGCCCGCCGGTACGGGCCGTCCGGCCGCCCGGTTGCCGCGGTCCCATGGCGGGTCGCTCGCCGGGCCCCGCTGTGGGGTGCCCTGACGACCGGCAGGGGTACCGGCGCCTCTGACAGGCCCCGGTGGTGTCGCTCCCTGTCCCGCCATACCTGGTCCCGCCCCGGGCCTCAGACGCTCGGGCCCGCCTCCGCCACGGGCACCGGCAGGGGTACCGGCAACGGCGACGGGCGTCGCATCAGGTACGCCGCCCCCGCCCCCGCCCCGAACAGCGCCACCAGCGAGATGCCCGACGCGAACCAGGTCGCGCCCAGCCACTGCCCGCCGAAGTAGCCGAGGGCGACGCTGTACGCGGCCCAGGCGAGGCCCGCGAGGATCGACCAGGGCAGGAACTCGCGGACGCGCCGGTGTGCGGCGCCCGCGCCGAGGGAGACGACCGAGCGGCCAGCGGGCGCGAAGCGGGCGAGGACGACCAGGGCGCCGCCGCCGCGTGTGAGGGCCGCGCCGAGACGTTCCTGCGCGCTGGTCAGGCGGCGGGAGCGGGCGATGGCCCGGTCCAGCCGCTCGCCGCCGCGCCAGGCCAGCCGGTACGCCACCAGGTCCCCGAGGACCGACGCGGTCGCGGCCGAGAGGATCAGCGACAGGATGTCCGGCACGTGCGCGGTCGCCGCGGCTCCGGTGCCGGCCGCGGCCGCCGTCGCCGCCGTGATGACGAGGACGCCGCTCGGCAGCACCGGCAGAAATACGTCGAAAAGGACCGACAGCGCCACTACGGCATAGATCCATTGGCTGTAGATCCAAGGGGTGCCGGACAGCGACCCCACACTCTCAAGCACCGAAACTCCCCTGTGTCTCCCCCGTAGGCCCGGACCGTGCCGCGTGCCCCGATGTTGCGGGGAGCGGCAGGAGCGGCCTGTGACAGCCATACAGCGTACGCCTCGAGTCCGACTGGAGATCCACAGGGGGATCGTGGGTTCGCCACACCATGTTCACCCGGCTGCCACGTCCCCGGGGCGGGCTGGTCGTACGTCCCGTACCAACGAATGGGGGTGACCGACGGTGTGAGGAGCGGATCCGGCGATGACGGCAGCAGCAGGAGCAACAGCAGCGACAGCGGGAGCAGAGGGAACTGCGAGGGCGGTGAGGTCGGCCGGAGTGGTGGTGCTCGTGGCCGGTGCTCTGGCATCGGTCGTGCTCACGGCAGGAGCGGCAGGAGCGGCAGGAGCGGCCGGCGCTTCGGACGCCCCGCGCCTCCCGCGGGTCCCGGGCGTCTCGCCGGGCACGGCCGGCGCGGGCGTCCCCGGCGAGGAGGGCGCGGGCGCGGAGATCGCCGGCCCGGATGCCACCGGTACGATCCCCGGCTACCGGATGCGGACGGATGCCCGCTTCGCTCCGCTCGGCGCCCTCGTTCCGTCGGCGGCCGTCACGTACGACACCGGGCTCGTGCCCGCCGCCTCGTGGATCGAGGTGAGTCAGCACAGCGAGGAGCGCGGGCGTACGACGGTGAGGCTGCGGGCGACGGGGCTGAAGCCGGGGCACGCGTACGGGGTGCATGTGCACCGCAACCCGTGCGGTACCGATCCGGCCGCGGCGGGCGGGCACTACCAGCACCGGCCGTCCACCGATCCCGCCGACGTGAACGCGGACAACGAGGTGTGGCTCGACTTCACCGCCGACGCCAAGGGCGCGGGCGGGGCGAGCGCGCGCCACGACTGGAACTTCCGGCGCGGTGAGGCCGCCTCCGTCGTGCTGCACGGCGAACAGGGCGGCTCCGGCGCGCGGCTGGCGTGCTTCACCGTGCCCTTCGGGTGGGCCACCTGAGAGCCCGTCAGGCCTGTCGGTTCGTCAGGTGCGGCGGTTCGACGGGCCTGACGGTTCGACGTTGCCTGACGACGCGACGGCGCCCGCCCCCGAGTGAGGGGACGGGCGCCGCCTGGAGTCGCACGTGCGGTGGTGCCGGCAACCGTGTCACCGATCGTGTGTCCGGTTGTGCGTCGGGTCGTACGTGCGTCAGGCCCTGACGGGCTCCGCGGAGCGCTTCTCCTCGGCCGTCGCGGACGAACGGCCCGCGAAGAGCCGGTCGAGGCCGAACGCGCCCGAGCCGGTGAAGACGAGCAGGAGCATCGACCAGCTGTACATGGCCGCGCCTTCACCGTTGTTGTCGATCGGCCACAGGGCCTCGGGCTGGTGGACCTTGAAGTACGCGTAGGCCATCGCGCCGGAGGCGATGAACGCCGCGATGCGGGTGCCGAGGCCGAGCAGGACCAGAGTGCCGCCGACGAGCTCGATGACAGCCGCGTACCAGTTGGGCCAGGCGCCCGTTTCGACGGTGGCGCCCTTGCCGTCCACGCCGCCGAGGACGCCGAGGAGCGATACGGCGCCGTGGCAGGCGAAGAGCAGGCCGATGACGATGCGGAACAGGCCGATGGCGTACGGCTGGGCGCTGTTGAGGCGTCCGGTCATGTGGGGGAACTCCTTCGGTCTGAGTACGGTCCCGGGGGGACCGGTAGGGGACGGAACCGAGTGAGTGCTCCACGTTAGGTGTGCCTGTTCAATGCTTGCAAGTTCAACTTTTGGCCATGGTTGAACCATCGAAGCGGGTGTCGAACAGGGCTCCACCCCCTGGCCGGCCTGGGCGGCGACCGCCCGAAGCGCGGCCCGGCGACGGCTCGTCGGTGTCCGGCGGGGTGACCTAGTCCACACGCGACCGGACCCCGGCCGCGGTCACCCGGTGCACATCATCCGGCCGTGCGCCGTTCACGAACTGCCTTCATTGCATGCATATTTGACGGAACGTCAGATATCGAGAGGCGGTGCCTGCCCGGTCCGCGCGAACAGCCCGTCGGCCCTTCGCCCGTCGGCGCCGCCGTCACTGCCGTGGCCGCGGACTAGCTGAGCTCCGATTCGGCGATCGTCCGCAGCCTGGCCCCGCCGTCGCGCTCCTCCCGCGCGTGGTCGAGCCGGAGCCGGGCCGAACGGCCGCGCAGGGTCAGCGTCATGAGCTGGTTGCCGAACCAGGGGCCCCCGGTCTTGCGCCAGTCGACGGGCGGGGGCGTGACCCTGCCGTGCCGGGCGAAGCGACGGCCGATGGCCCGGCCCACCCCGCTCCAGCCGAAGCGGAAGCCGATCTTGATGTAGGGCGGGATGGAGTTGTGGACGGGGGAGCAGGTCAGCTGGACCACCCGGGCGTCCGGCCCCGGCAGGCCCTTCCGCCAGACCGGCTCGGCGATGTACGCGTGGTGCACGTCCCCGGACAGCACGCACACCGTCGCCGGTGCCCCGGGACCCGAGCCGGCCTCGGCGATCAGCTCCGCCAGCGCGTCGAAGGACGACGGGAACGCCGCCCAGTGCTCCAGGTCGGCCGCCCGCCGGATCTTCTCCCCGCGCCGCTCCCAGCGCTCGCCCCGCTCGCCCCGGCACATCGCGGCGTTCCACGCTTCCGCGTCGTGCACGAGGTTGGGGAGCAGCCAGGGCAGCGAGGTGCCGATGAGGAGGTGGTCGTACGCGCCGGACTCGTCCAGTGCCTGCTCGCGCAGCCACGTCCACTCCTTCTCGTCGAGCATCGAACGGTTCTGCTCGTCGAGGACACGGGCGGCGCGGCTGTCGACCATCAGGAGGCGGGCGCGGCCGAAGTCGCGGCGGTAGCTCCAGCGGACCGAGGCAGGCTCGGCGTCGGCCTGGGCGGCGAAGTCGCGCAGGGCGTCCGTGCCGTCGGGCGTGGCGCGGACGGCCGCGTACAGGGGGTCCTCGGCGAGGTGGTCGGGGGAGAGGTTGCCGAGGTGCTGGTGGACCCAGTACGACATCAGGCCGCTCAGGACGCGCTCGCGCCACCAGGGCGTGGCCCGCATGTCGGTGACCCAGGCCTCGCTGGTGTTCCAGTCGTCGATGACATCGTGATCGTCGAAGATCATGCAGCTGGGCACCGTGGACAGCAGCCAGCGGACCTCGGGGTCGAGCCACGACTCGTAGTAGAGGTGCGTGTACTCCTCGTAGTCCGCGACCTCGGCGCCCGGCGGTTCGTGCAGACCGCGGCGGGCCTTCAGCCAGTGGCGGGTGGCCTTGGACACCTCGTCCGCGTACACCTGGTCGCCCAGCAGCAGCAGGACGTCCGGGCGCTCGCCCTGGGGGTCCTCGGCGATCCGGGCCGCGAGGGTGTCCAGGGCGTCCGGGCCCACCGGGTCCTTCTCGCCTGCGGGCGGCGAGGCCCAGCGGCAGGAGCCGAAGGCGACCTGGGCGGTCTCCTGGCCGTCCACCGGGGTGTGGATGGCGGAGGGCGGGAACGGAGAGTCGGGCAGGGGCCAGACCTGCGCCCCGTCGAGCAGGACCTCGTACGCGGAAGTCGTGCCCGGTGTCAGTCCGGTCACGTGGACCAGGGCGTAGTGATGGCCCGCGATCTGGAAGGTGCGGCTCTCACCGCCGCCGCCGTCCGCGCAGCGCACCTCGGCGGTGCACGGACGGCTCGCCTCGACCCAGACGGTCGCGGACGAGCCGTCGACGTACCTCAGCAGTGGACCCAGGCGCAGATTCGCCACGTGATCACCCTCCTCCATCGCCCCGTACGGTACGGAACGACGGAGCCCGGTGGGGAGATTCCGGCGAGAGATCACGGGAGATCCTGGGAACTTTCGGTCAGCAGCCGCTGAGGACCGAGCTGAGCTTGCTCTTCTCCGCGGAGTCGACGGACAGGTCGTAGTAGTACTTCACCTGGACCCAGGCGCGCACGTAGGTGCAGGCGTAGGCGGTGCGGGACGGCATCCACTCGGCGGGGTCCTGGTCGCTCTTCGACTGGTTCACGTTGTCCGTGACGGCGATGAGCTGGGGGCGCGTCAGGTCGTTGGCGAAGGCCTGGCGCTGCGAGGTGGTCCAGCTGTCGGCGCCGGAGTCCCAGGCCTCGGCCAGCGGCACGAGGTGGTCGATGTCGAGGTCGGCGGCCGCGGTCCAGGTCGCGCCGTCGTAGACGGAGTACCAGCTGCCGCTGGTGGCCGCGCAGGCGGAGCTGGTGACGACGTTCGTACCGTCACGCTTGAGGACCGTCTCGCGGGTGTTGCACGTGCCGCTGATGGTGATCCAGTGCGGGAAGAGGTCACGGTTGTAGCCGGTGCGGTCCTCGGTCGCCACGGTGAGCGAGGCGAGGTAGGTACGGGCGGTGGCGGCGCTGACCGGGGTGGGCAGGGCGGCCGAGGCGGCCGGGCCGTTGAAGAGCCCGGCCATGGCTATCAGTCCGGTGAAGGCGGCGGCTAGACTCAACCGTCGACGCGCGTAGAACCTGGGCATGCGAACTCCCTTGGGGCGGGGGGAAGTTGACCAGCGGGCGACTGAATGCTCGCGGTGGCCGGTTTCCGGGAGATGAGCGTCAGGTGAGAAGTTAATGACGCGCGCATGACACGACAAGGTTTATGGCGGGACTTTCGGGTCGGGCCGCCCGGTTTGTCGTGCCCTTGTGCGGAATGAGTCCCCGGGGATGGTGGCGGGATGGCCCCTTTGTTTTGTACCGTGGAGGAACAAAGTGGCTCCCGTCCGTTCTCCCTGACCGGCGGGCGGGGCCGCCTTGTTCCCCCGGGGCCGCGCGTGGCCCCCTCTTCCACGCTTTGGAGCATGCCGATGACGGCCACGACCGTGCTGACCGCCCGTGCCCTGCTGCTGGACATGGACGGCACCCTCGTCAACTCGGACGCCGTCGTCGAGCGCGTCTGGCGCGGCTGGGCCGACCGGCACGGGCTCGACGGGGACGAGGTCATGAAGGTCGTCCACGGACGGCAGGGGTACGCGTCGATGGCCGTGCTGCTGCCGAGCCGCTCCATGGAACAGAACCACGCGGACAACGCGCGCATGCTCGCCGAGGAGACCGCCGACATGGACGGGGTCGTGGCGATCCCCGGGGCCGCGGAGTTCCTGGCCTCTCTGCGCGGGGTGCCGCACGCGCTCGTGACGTCCGCGGATGTGGCACTGTCCACCGCGCGAATGGGGGCGGCGGGACTGGAGCTGCCCGAGCTGCGGATCACCGCCGAGTCCGTCGGGGCGAGCAAGCCGGATCCCGAAGGGTTTCTGAAGGCGGCGGCCGAGTTGGGTGCATCGCCCGAGGACTGTGTGGTGTTCGAGGACTCGGGGGCGGGGATCTCGGCGGGGCGCTCCGCCGGGATGCGGGTGGTCGGGGTGGGGCCCCGGGCCGGGTTTCATCGGCCGGATGTGGTGGTGCGGGATCTTCGGCAGGTTCGGGTCGAGGTCGTCGAGGGTGTCGAAGGTGCTGAGGGTGGGGCGGTTCGGCTGCACGTGGGGTGACGTGCGGGTTGACGGGGGTCGGCTCGGGGTGCCGGGTGCTGCGGGGCGGGCGCGGGTGCTCCGTGGTCGACCGCGCAGGCCCCCGCGCTCCTGAGGGGGCGGGGCTGCGGGTGGGCTCTCGTGCGGGTGGGTGGGGGTTTGGCGCGCAGTTCCCCGGGCCCCTGAAGAGGGCGGGGCTACGGTTCTGATGTTTCCGTTTCCAGGCGGTTCCGGGTTTCTTCGGTGTATACGCCCGGTTCATCGTTGATGCCTCGGGTGAGCTGGTAGTTGCGTACGGCGTTCTCGGTCCGGTTGTCGTAGTCGCCGTCCGAGTCGCCCACGAAGAGCGCCAACTGCTGCAGGCGCAGCTGGAGTTCGGTGACCTCGGGGCCGGTGTCGCCGCGGCGCAGCACCGGCTGCACGCCCTTCTCCGGTGGGCCCGAGGGCGGCGGGGTGGTACCGGTCGGGGAGTCGGCCGACGGCGTGCTCGACGTGGTGGCCGCCCGGGACGGGGTGGGCGGGGCGGCCGGCTGTGTGGCCGACGGTGTGACGCTCGCGCTGGGCGACGCGGACGGGGAGGCCGACGGCGAGGGGCTCGGCGACGCGGAGGCGGACGGGGACGACTCGTCCACGGACGTGTCCGGCACGCTCGCCCGTATGTCGTCCGGCGCGGCGCTATCCCGCGACGGCGACTCGTACGAGAACAGCCCGCTCGCGAACCCGGCGGCCGCGACCACGACGGCGGTGGCGCCGGCGCCCACGAGCGCGAAACGGCGGCGCCGGCTCGGGGGCTCGGTGGAGTCGTCCGGGAAGTCGGCGGGAGCGGCGGCGGGGGCCGGATCGGGGCCGGGTGGCCGGGTATCGAAGAGATGGGTGCCGACCGGGTGCGGCAGGGCTGCCACGCGGGGCAGCCGCGAGGTCGCGTCGGTGTCGGCGAACGCGTCGGCGGGGTGGGCCCCCGGAGTGCCGGACGCCCCAAAGGCTTCGAGCGGACTCTGATGCTCCGGTGAGCCCGGTGAGCCCGGTGAGCCCGGTGAGTCACGTAGGTCCGGTGGGCCGTGCAGGCCCGTGTGGCCGGCCGAGGGCATGGGTGTCGTGAGGGGTTCCCGGCCGCCGGGCCCCGCGTGGTCCTGCGGCCCTGGACGGCCCCCGGTTCCGTACGGGACGGAGCCGTCGGTGCCGTACGAGGCGGGTGCCCCGGTGTACGGGCTCCTCGTGCCGCCCGTGCTTCCGTGCCCGGCGAAACTCCCGGCGCCGGACGGCCCTTCGCTCGCGGTGCCGGTCGGGGCCGCGGGCTCGGCCGACCGCGTGCGGGGCCCGGGGTGGTCCTCAGTGCTCGCCGGTTCGGTGGAGGCGCCCGGGGATCCGGCGTCGGCCGAGGTGTCCCGTACCCCCAGGTCCACGTAGGGGCGGATGCGCAGCGGGTCGAAGTCCTCCGCGGCGGCCGCCTCGGCGGTACGGGTCTCCAGGAGCTCGTCCGCCGCTCTGCGGGCGCAGCCGCAGGCGGGGGAGCCCCCCGACTCCCGAGGTGTCCCGCATTCCGGACATATATGACCGCTCCGGTCACTCATGTGTGGATCCCTCCCCGTTCGAACACCAGCGATTATGCAGACCCCCTCCACACAATCTCCCGGATACCCCCGGAATCCAGGGCTCCTGGCTGGATTCAACAGGCCATAACCGGTCACACCGACCAGGATGGAAGAGCAACGGGATTCTCGTGGCCGGGAGGTCTTCATGGCCGGGGACGCGCATGGTTCGGACGGCGTGAACACACGGAAGACATCCCGCGACGCCCGGAACCGTCCACGCGGCGCACCGGCCGGTCAGGAGCGGAAGCCGGGCGGTGTCCTCGTCCCGATCGGGGCGCTGCTCCTGGGGCTGCTGCTCGCCGCGCTCGACCAGACGATCGTGTCGACCGCGCTGCCGACCATCGTCAGCGACCTCGGCGGCCTGGACCACCTTTCGTGGGTCGTCACGGCGTACCTGCTGGCGTCCACGGCCGCCACCCCGCTCTGGGGCAAGCTCGGTGACCAGTACGGACGCAAGAAGCTGTTCCAGATCGCTGTCGTGATCTTCCTCATCGGCTCCGCGCTGTGCGGCATGGCGCAGAACATGCCCCAGCTGATCGCCTTCCGTGCCCTCCAGGGCCTCGGCGGCGGCGGACTCATCGTGCTGTCGATGGCGATCGTCGGCGACCTCGTCTCCCCTCGCGAACGGGGCAAGTACCAGGGCCTGTTCGGTGCGGTCTTCGGCGCGACCAGCGTCCTCGGGCCGTTGCTCGGCGGCCTGTTCACCGAGCACCTGAGCTGGCGCTGGGTCTTCTACGTCAACCTTCCCGTCGGGATCGTCGCGCTCGCCGTCATCGCCGCCGCCCTGCACATCCCGGTCCGTTCCCGGCGGCACACGATCGACTACCTCGGCACGCTCCTGATCGCGTCCGTCGCCACCTGTCTGGTCCTCGTCGCCTCGCTCGGCGGCAACACCTGGGCGTGGGACTCGCCGCAGATCGTCGCGCTCGCCGTACTGGGCGCCGTGCTCATCGTGGTCTTCGTGGCGGTCGAGCGCCGCGCCGCCGAACCGGTGCTCCCGCTGAAGCTGTTCCGGATCCGCACCTTCACCCTCGCCGCGGTGATCAGCTTCGTCGTCGGCTTCGCGATGTTCGGCGCCATGACGTACCTGCCGACGTTCCTCCAGGTCGTCCAGGGTGTTTCGCCCACCATGTCGGGCGTGCACATGCTGCCGATGGTGGCCGGACTGCTGATCTCGTCGACCGTCTCCGGGCAGATCGTCAGCCGCACGGGCCGCTGGAAGGTGTTCCCCATCGCGGGCACGGCCGTGACGGCCCTCGGGCTGCTGCTCCTCCACCGCCTCGACATGGACAGCTCCACGGGCGAGATGAGCGCGTACTTCCTCGTGTTCGGCCTGGGACTCGGCCTGGTCATGCAGGTTCTCGTCCTGATCGTGCAGAACGCCGTCTCGTACGAGGATCTGGGCGTCGCGACCTCCGGCGCCACCTTCTTCCGCTCCATCGGCGCCTCGTTCGGTGTCGCCATCTTCGGCTCGGTCTTCGCGAGCCGCCTGAGCGACGAACTCGCCACCGTCCTGCGCGGCCAGGAGCTCCCGCCGGGCCTGGGCGCCGACGCGCTGAAATCCGATCCGAAGATCATCGCCGACCTGCCGCCCGCACTCCGGGCACCCGTCGTAGAGGCGTACTCCGTTTCCATCACGGACGTCTTCCTGTACGCGGCCCCGGTCGCCCTCGTCGGGTTCGTGCTCGCCTGGTTCCTGCGCGAGGACCGGCTGCGCGCCTCGGTGACGGCGCCCGACGCCACCCAGACCCTCGCCAGCAACCCCGTGGAACGCACCTCGTACGACGAGGTGTGCCGCGCGCTGTCCGTGCTCGGCACCCGGGAGGGGCGGCGGCAGATCTACGAGAAGATCACCGCCCGGGCCGGGTACGACCTGCTGCCCGGCGCGAGCTGGCTGCTGCTGCGCATCCGGCGTCACGGCTGGGCCGAACCGGCCACTCTCGCCGAACGCAGCTCGGTTCCCCTGCACATCGTCATCGCGGCCGCACGCCAGGTGGAGGAGCGGCGTCTCGCCGTGCGCGAGGGCCTCGAACTCGTCCTCACCGAGCAGGGCCGTGAGGTGGCCGAGAAACTGGCCGGGGCCCGGGAGGACTCCCTCGCCGAACTCCTCGGCGACTGGTGGGGACCGGACCGGCCCACCGACCTCACCCAGCTGGTGGCGGAGCTGAACGCCGAGATGTGCGGTTCCGACGAGGAGCGGCCGCACGACGGGGCGGCGCCCGGGCCGGCCGGCCGGGCCTGGCTCGGCAAGTGAGGCGCCCCGGCGCCGCCTTGCACCACCGCGACGGACGGGAACCGTCCCGGGAGCGTCCTGACCGGCGCCGCCCCTTCTTCCGAATGTGACTGTTGCCGTTTGGACGGCCCACTCCGGGCAACCCGGGCAGAGAAGCGGCCCACTGGGGCCCACTGGGCCCAGAACCCGGAAGGCAATCCATGTCCACAGGCGTGATCATCGTTTTGATCGTGGTCGCGGTGGCCCTAGTCGCCGCCGTGATCGCACGGCTCGTGATGGCCCGCGGTGCGGGCGGCGGGCGAGGCCTGAAGCGGCGCTTCGGGCCCGAGTACGACCGGGCGGTCGCCCGGCACGACGGCGACACCAAGGCTGCCGAACGCGAGCTCGAGGAGCGCGTGGAGCGGCACGGGTCGCTGCGTACGCAGCCGCTGGACCCCGCGGCGCAGGACCGGTACACGGTCCGCTGGACCGCGATCCAGGAGCAGTTCGTCGACTCGCCGCGTGACGCGGTCGTCGAGGCGGACCGGCTGCTCGCCGAGGTGGCGGGCGCGCGCGGCTTCCCGGACGGTGGCCGCTACGAGGAGCAGCTCTCCGCGCTCTCCGTGCACCACGCGCACCACGTGAACGGCTACCGACGCGTCCACCTGGCCGCGCACGCGAACGGCGCGGACGCCGGCCGGGTCGGTACCGAGGAACTGCGTGAGGCCCTGGTCGAGGCACGGGCCCTCTTCGAGGACCTGACGACCTCCGGCCGCGACGACAGGGCGCGGCTGGGCAAGGCCGAACAGGGCGACGCGGAAGCAGCCGCGACCTCCCGGACCGACAGCTCCCGCGGCCGTTCGCACTCGCCGTGGGCGCTCAACAGGCGTCATGTAAAGGGGAGTTGAGAGCTATGCCGGACAACAACGCGGCTGGACCGTCCAGGGATCAGCGCAGCGAGCGGGACGACGTGACGAGGACGCCGGGAACGGGTGGCGCGAGCAAATCCGGCGGTGGCGGTGACGCGGTGCGAGAGAGTGTGATCGGGCGCGAGGGATCCGGTACGCGTACCGGCGCTGCCTCTGCGGTCCCCGGCACGCCCGCCGGCGTGGGTGAGCGTGAGACCTCGCCCCGCGCCCCCGAGGGCGTCGGGGCACGGGCCGGGTCGGGCACGCGTGACGGCGTCCTGGGCGGCCGTGACACGGCGGGCCAGGACGGTGTCCGCGGCGGCCGGGACTCGGCGGGCCGCGAGAGCGTTCCGGCCCGTCCGGACTCGGTGGAACGCGACGGTTCACCGGCTCACGAGGGCGGCATCTCCGGCCCGGCGGGAGCGGGTGCGCACGAGGACGGCCACGGCGGCCGGAGCGTGGCGTCCCGCGACGGCGACCTCGGTGCCGGGACGAGGACGAGCGGCGGGAGCACCGAGAACGTCGGCGGGCGGCTCATGCCCCACGACGAGGGCGACAAGTGGTCGCTGCGGCTGCAGCACGCGGTCACCGCGTTCGTCGACGAGCCGCGCGGCTCGGTCGAGGAGGCGGACCAGGTGCTGCAGGAGGTCACGGAGCGGTTCGCCGACGCCGTGACCCAGCGACGACGCACCCTGCGTACGTCCTGGCAGACCACCGGCGACGACAAGGCCGACACGGAGCAGCTGAGGCTGGCCCTGCGGGACTACCGCGAACTGGCCGAACGGCTCCTGAAGATGTGACCCACCCGCCACCGCCAACTCCGTTGCGCGGCAGGTGACTTGGCTGGATCAGATGGAACGGCCCCGTCCGGGCGACGTGCGGACGGGACACGAGTGGGCCCCGCCCGGCACATCGCCCGGACGGGGCCCACTCGTGTCGGCCGCGGAGCGTCCCGCCCCCGGAGTGTCAGCCCGCGCGGCGCTTGTGCCACTCGCGGACGATCTCCTCCACGTCGTACGGCTTGAGGCCCAGCGGCGGTCCGGGTGGCGGCTTGAACATCATCTCGCGGATCCTCGCGTTGATCTCCGTGACGATCCGGCGCACCACCCGCTCCGAGGGCGCCCCGGCGGCCTCCTCCAGCGCGTCCTCCGCCTCCTTGCGCAACGCCAGTGTCGGGGGCAGTACGGACATGCCCTCGCGGGCCATCTTCTGCTTGATCCACCACAGTTCGTCGTACGACGTGTCGGGTCCGCTCGGCAGCGGCCTGCCCGCACCGGCGAGTTCGGTGAACTCGCCGCGGGCCTCCGCCTCGCGGATCTGTTTGTCGATCCAGGACTCGAAGCTGACACCGGGAGGCTTGCGCTCGGTCATGCGTCCATTGTGCCGGAGGGCGCGAGAGCGCCCCGAGCGGTATGCGACTGTGCGGGACGCTGCACGTCCGGGCGATTTATCATTCGGCGGCGGTACGTCGCCGGGCATCGACAGTGTCCCGGCGCGGCACGACTGGAATCGCGGGAACGCGCGGGAACGAAGGAGCGCACGTGCTCGAACTCACCATGGCCTCGGTGTCCGGGACGGACGCCGGCGCGACGGCCGGAATGCAGATGGCCGACGCGCCGAGCGAGCCGGGCGCCATGCTGCGGGTGGGGCGCGACCGGGGCGCTTGCCGCCTCGCGACGCCCGACGACTGGCTGTTCGTCTCCCGGGTCCACCTGGAGTTCCTGTGCGGACCCGAGGGGACCTGGCAGGTGACCTGGCTGCGGGGCACGCACGACGACCCGTCGTCCGAGGTGCGGTTCGCGCTGGTGGGCGGGGCCCCGCAGGCGCTCCCGTACGGCGGGACGGCGAAGCTGCCGCCGGGCGGTGCCGGCGAGATCGTCATCCAGGACCGCACGGGTCCGTGCAGCGTGAACGTGGGCTTCTACCACGAGGCCTGAGAACCCCGGGCGCGACGGTCCCGCGCCCGGTCGTGGGCGGAAGGGGCCGGTGCCCCGACGCGAGCGGAAGGGGCCCGTGCCGGGGCGTGAGCCGCGCCTACGGCAGGACGCGCGCCAGCGCGAACCCGTCGTACCCCTTCGCTCCCACCGTCTGGATCGCCGTGGCACTCAGTCCGGGGTGCCCGGCGAAGAGTTCGAGGGCCTCGCGGGTGCCCCGCACGCTCGGGTCGTCGCCGGTGGCGTCGGTGACGGCGCCGCCCCGGACGACGTTGTCGAGGATGATCAGGCCGCCCGGGCGGGAGAGTTTCAGCGACCACTCCACGTAGCGCGGGTTGTTCACCTTGTCCGCGTCGATGAAGACCAGGTCGAAGGGGGCGGTCTGCTCCTCGGCCAGCTTCGCCAGGCTGTCCAGGGCGGGCCCCACACGGACCTCGGTGATCTTGTCCAGGCCGGCGCGGGCGAGGTTGCGCCGGGCCACCTCGGCGTGATGTCCGCTGTACTCCAGGGTGATCAGACGGCCGTCCTGCGGGAGGGCGCGGGCCAGCCAGATGGTGCTGTACCCGCCGAGCGTGCCGATCTCCAGGATGCGGGTCGCACCCTGGACCGCGGCGAGGAGGTGCAGCAGCTTGCCCTGGGGCGGGGCGACGTTGATCGGCGGCAGCCCGGCGGCGTCACTGTCGCGCAGCGCGTCACCCAGGGCGGCGTCCGGCGGGGTGAAGAGGCCGGTGAAGTAGTCGTCCACGTCGTGCCAGAGCTGCGGATCGGTCATGCGGCATACCTTTCGCCTGCCTAGTTAGACGACCTAACTAGTTGCGTCGCCGAATATAGCCGGTCACCGGCACGTTGACTGGTTGTATTTCCGTCACGCCCGCGCGTCGCGGCGTGCCGGGGATCCGCATCGGCCGTACAACACCTTCATCCGGACAAAAGGCTGGAGGACGTCAGGTGAAGTGGGGGTTGCCCGCGTCTCACGTCGGGGGTGGTGCGAGCCTCGTATGGTTCGGACAGGAAACAGGCGCACGCGACTCATGGGACTCATGGGATGCAGGGGACGAACGGGGCGGGAGGGCCGACGGCGCGTGGCGAACGTGGAGCACGGTGGGCGACCAGGTGACGCTTTCGGGGCGACGGGGCTCGGGGCGGCGAAGGCACGACTGGGCATGGTCCGCGCGGGCCTGTGGCTGGTCGCCGCCGTGCTGGCCGTACGGCAGGTCGCCGTTGTCCTGAGCACGCCGAAAGGTGAACGGCTGACGGACCTGGAGACCTGGGTCGGCCCCGACGGCGTGCTGCATGTGAACGGATCGCTGTACGACTCGACGCGGTTCACGGGCACACCGCTGGGCGGACTCGTCCTCAAACCCCTCACCCGGGCGGCCGAACAGGCCCTCGGCTGGGGCTGGACCTTCGGCACGCTGCTGCTGGTCGCGGCCCTCGGCCTGGTCGCCGCCCGCGCACTGCCGCAGCCCGTGAGCCGTCGTACGGCCTTCCTGGCCGCTCCGGTCGCGATCACCCTCCTGATGCTGTCGCTGCCCGTGCGCAACACGCTGTATCTCGGCCAGACCAGCATCATCCCCGTCCTGCTGGTGCTCCTCGGATGCTTCGCCGTGCGCGGGGAACGGGCGAGCGGGGTACTCATCGGCCTCGCGGCGGCCCTGCAGCCGACCGTGCTCCTCTTCGCGCCGCTCCTGTGGTTCACCGGGCGCCGCCGGGCCGCCGCCTCCACCGGACTCACCTTCGCCGCGCTCACGGCGCTCGCGTGGGCGGCGATGCCCCACGACTCGTACACGTACTGGGTGCACCATCTGGCCGGGGTCGGCCTCGGCCTGCCCGCCGACGACCTCGCCAACCAGTCGCTGCACGGGGCGCTGCTGCGGATCGGCGTCGAGGGCCCGCCGGAGATCGCGCTCTTCCTGGCACTGGGCACGGCCGTCGCCGTGCTCGGACTGCGCCGCGCCGTGCGCTACGCCCGCGACGGGCAGCTGCTGCTCGCCGTCGCGATCACCGGCTGTGTCGCCGTCCTCGTGTCGCCGACGACCTGGCAGCACCAGCTGCTGTGGGTGCTGCTCGCGCTGGTCGGCCGGGTCGGGAAGAAGGCGGGTGACCGGTACGTGTGGCCGGTCGCCGTCATCCTGGTGATGACGCTGCCGGCGAAGATGATGCTGCCGAACATGGAGTCGCTCTACCCGCTGCGCGACAACGTCGTCCTGCTCGCCGCACTCGCCGCGGCGACCGCCGTGCCGTTCCTGTCGCGTACGTCCGAGTACTACCGCTCGCCGGTCCCGACGCGGTATGCGCAGCCCGTGCCCACCCGGTGGAAGCGGGTGCCCCTGCTGCCGTTCCTGCGCCGGGTCCTCACCCGGCCGAACCTGCTCCTCGAACTGCTGCTGATCCGCGTCGGCTACTCCGCCTACCAGCAGGTCAGACTCGCGGCGACCGGTGGCACCAACAGCGGCGGCCGGGCCACCGCCGAGCAGCACGGCGAGCAGATCCACTCGATCGAGAAGTTCTTCTTCATCGACATCGAGCACTGGGTCAACCACGCGGTCGTGCGGGTGGGGTGGCTGGAGGACTTCTTCAACTTCTACTACACGTCGTTCCACTTCGTGGTGCCGCTGAGCGTCCTCGGCGTCCTGTACGTCCGCCGGCCCGCCGACTACCGCTGGGCCCGTTCGGCGCTCGGCTTCGCCACGCTGTTCGCGCTCGTCGGGTTCTGGCTCTACCCGCTGGCCCCGCCGCGGCTGATGCCGGGTCTCGGCTTCATCGACACCGTGCACGGTGTGCAGGACTTCACCCAGCCGGACTACGGGACGCTGACCGCGCTCACCAACCAGTACGCGGCGATGCCCTCGCTGCACTTCGGCTGGTCCCTGTGGTGCGGGCTCGTCATCGCGATCCTCGCCCCCCGGTGGTGGATGAAGGCACTCGGCCTGCTGCACCCGCTGTTCACGGTCTCCGCGATCGTCGCGACCGGCAACCACTGGGTGCTGGACGCGGTGGGCGGCGCGGCCGTCGTCGGTGCCGGCTTCGCGCTGACCCACCTGCTCCAGGGACCGAGGCCGCGGCCGCTCACGGAACCTGCCGAGGAGGCCGGCATCGCGGAGCCGGTCCCGGCGAAGGACCGTACCCCGAGCTGATCCGGTACTCGCCCGGCTCAGTCACCGTCAGCCGCGTGAACTCGCCCTGCTTGTCGAGGCAGCCGCCCTCGGCGTACAGCCAGGGCGAGAAGGCGACCCGCACGGTCACCGGGCCGGGGCGCGGGACACGCACCACGATCTCGGCGCTGTCGGCCCGCAGGACCGTGGCGGGCGGCGACACCAGCGGCACCGCCCCGCGGACCCGGTAGATCCGCCAGTTCGCGTCCCGCCACACCGGCTCCAGCCACGGGGTGCCGCCCCTGACCAGACGCGCCTCGTCCTCCGCGAAGCCGTCCGGCTTCCCGGAGGGCAGCACGACGAAGCCGACCGCCCACCGGTCCAGCCAGGCCCGGTACGTCTTCTCCGAGAACGTCCCGTCGTAGAAGAGGCGGCCGCGCTCCATGTCCAGCTGCCGGTTCCAGCCCCGTGCGAGGTTGACGTGCGGGGCCAGCGCGGTGGCCTCGCGGTGGTTGCGGGCCGGGACCACCTCGACCCGGGTGCGGTCGGCGCCGAGCCGGTCGAGGGCCTCCACGACGCTGGTCGTGTCATGGGCCCAGGCGGGCACCACCGTCGACACCTCCAGATCGTCGACGGTCTTCTTGCCCACCCAGCACACGGAGAAGACCAGCGCCATCGTGAGCGCGACGCGCCTTCGTCTGTCGCTGCGCCACCGGTGGGCGTCGGCCTTCGAGGTGTTCCGGGAGCCCGGCACCGCGAGCAGCGCGGCCAGCAGGGCGGCGGGCGCGAACAGTTCCGCGAGGCGTTCCACGTTCGTGCCGACGGGCGAGGGGACCAGATACGTGAGAACCGTCCCGGCCGCGTACACGACGGCGCCCCAGCGTAGTACCCGCCATCCGCGCGGGGCCAGCGTCAGCACGACGACGCCGATCACCGCCGGCGGCCAGATGCGGGCGGCGGGCATCAGCTGCTCCCCGGTGAACGGGAAGAGCAGGGTGGTCGCGCCCACCACCACGACCGGGGGCACGATCAGCGCGGCGGCCCGGCCCGGGTCCCGCACGAGGGCGTGGCCGGCTCCCGCGACGACCAGGAACAGGCCTGCCACCGGGCTCGCCATGGCCGAGAGCGCCGCGTACACCACAGCCTGCGGTATCCGCCGCTCGCGGGTCAGCAGCAGGCAGGCGGCGAGCCCGAAGGCGACTCCGAGCGCGAACGTCGTACGCCCCGACGCGACGTTGCACCACAGCGCGAGCGACGCGAGCAGCGCCGGGCCGAGGGGGCGGCGGATCCCCGTACGGACGATGAGCGCCGCGGCCAGCCAGGCGGCCAGCAGCCCGGCCGCCACGGTGACCGTCCGCACGCCGCAGGCGGCCATCAGATAGGGCGAGATCAGGCTGTAGTTGGCGGTGTGCATCCCGCCGTACCAGAAGAGGCTGTACGCCGAGTCGCCGTGCCGGGACGCGAAGTCCGCCCAGGCCTCCTGGGCCGCCAGATCACCGCCGCCGGTGGCGAGGAACAGCCACCACACGACGTACAGCGGCACGGTCGCGAGGGTGGCGAGGAGGGGCACACGGTGCCGGCCCAGAACCGGCCGGAGGTCCCGCTTCCGCAAGGAGCCGACGCCTTCCGCCCGGTTGGGGGACGGTTCGGCTGCGACCACGGCTCGGCGTTTCCGTTCGAAGTCTTCGAAGGTGTGCGTTGTCTGTGCCACCCGTGAAGACGTGCCAGGGAGTGGAAACGTTCCTCCCGCCCGGGTCCGGTTGGACCCGGGGGAGGCAGGGGCGCGGCGTAGGGGGGAATGCCCCTGCCTCCCACGAAGCGGGTCACCGGCGGCTCAACCGGCGCTGACCTGCAGTTCCTTGACGCCGTTGATCCAGGCCGAGCGCAGTCGGCGCGGGGCCCCGACCAGACGCAGGCCGGGCATCGCGTCGGCGATCGCGTTGAAGATGAGGTCGATCTCCAGGGTGGCCAGGGACTTGCCGAGGCAGAAGTGCGGGCCGCCGCCCCCGAATCCGAGGTGCGGGTTCGGGTCTCGGTTGATGTCGAAGACCTCCGGCGTGTCGAAGACCTCCGGGTCGTTGTTGGCGGACGAGTAGAAGATGCCGACGCGGTCGCCCTTCCTGATCAGCTTGCCGCCCAGCTCGGTGTCCTGGGTCGCCGTGCGCTGGAAGGAGACGACGGGTGTCGCCCAGCGGACGATCTCCTCTGCGGCGGTCGCCGGGCGCTCCCGCTTGTAGAGGTCCCACTGGTCGGGGTGGGT
Organism: Streptomyces aurantiacus; assembly: GCF_027107535.1. Classification (NCBI taxonomy): domain Bacteria; kingdom Bacillati; phylum Actinomycetota; class Actinomycetes; order Kitasatosporales; family Streptomycetaceae; genus Streptomyces; species Streptomyces sp. Qhu-G9. The sequence continues at coordinate 1,716,808 of NZ_CP114283.1, forward strand.
GAGGAAGGCGTGCATGCCGTGCGTGATGGCGTTGCGGGTCGTCTCGTTGCCGGCGACGGCCAGCATCAGCACGAAGAAGCCGAACTCGTCGGAGGCGAGGTTGCCCTCGTCCTCGGCGGCCACCAGCGTGGTGACGATGTCCTTGGCGGGGCACTGCTTGCGGTCGGCGGACATGTTCATCGCGTAGGCGAGGATCTCGGTGGCCGACTCCTGGCCGACCTCCTCGGTGATCGCGTACTCCGGGTCGTCGTACGCGATCATCTTGTTGGACCAGTCGAAGATCTTGGCGCGGTCGTCCTGCGGGATGCCGATCAGTTCGGCTATCGCCTGCAGGGGCAGCTCACAGGCGACCTGGGTGACGAAGTCGAAGGAACCGCCGGGGCCGGCGTCCGCGAGCGCGGTCTCGACGATCCGGACCGCGCGGCCGCGCAGGTTCTCCTCCAGGGCGCGGATGGCGCGGGGGGTGAAGCCCCGCTGGACGATCTGGCGGACCCGGGTGTGCTCGGGCGGGTCCATGTTGAGCAGGATCAGCCGCTGGGCGTCGATCGCGTCGCGCTCCATGTGCTCGTTGAAGCGGATGATCGCGGTGTTGAGGGTGGAGGAGAACAACTCGGGGTGCGTGGAGACGTACTTGACGTCGGCGTGCCGGGTGACGGCCCAGTAGCCCTCGTCCTCGAAGCCTGCGAGATTGGGCGGCTGGGGTATCCAGCGCACCGGTTCGGCCTGACGCAGCTCGGCGAACTCCGGGAGGGGCACGCGGTGGTGCAGCAGATCGGGGTCGGTGAAATCGAACCCGTCGGGCAGCGCTGGACAGGGCATCGGCAACTCCAGGTCGTGCGACGGTCGGGTTCTGTGCTGGTGGTGTGCGGGTGACCGTCGGGTTCTGACGGCCCATCAGGAACCGGGAATTGCCGTGAAGGTAGTAACGGGTTCTACAAGAGGCAAGAGGTGCGGCACCCCGAATTCCGTGCGGGATCGGTGCAGATCGCGACTTCGGGAGCTGCACGACCCTTGCGGTGGCGGACGCCGTGTCAGCAGACTGCAGGCAGAACTAGAACGCGTACTAGTTCAGCGTGGCGGGTGGGCCGGGACGCCCGCGCCGCGCGGGTGACCCGAGGAGAGGAACTCCCCATGGCCGCGGAACCCGTGATCGTCGAAGCCGTACGCACGCCCATCGGCAAGCGCGGCGGCGCGCTCGCCAACCTGCATCCCTCCTATCTGCTGGGCGAGACCTACCGTGAACTGCTCGGCCGTACCGGCATCCACGCGGACTGCGTCGAGCAGATCGTCGGCGGTACGGTGACGCACGCCGGTGAGCAGTCCATGAACCCCGCCCGCACGGCCTGGCTGGCCATGGGGCTGCCGTACGAGACGGCGGCGACGACGGTCGACTGCCAGTGCGGCTCCTCGCAGCAGGCCTCGCACATGGTCGCCAACATGGTCGCGGCGGGCGTGATCGACGTCGGCATCTCGTGCGGCGTCGAGGCCATGTCGCGGGTGCCGCTGGGCTCCGGGTCCAAGCACGGGCCGGGCAAGCCGTTCCCCGACGAGTGGAGCGTGGACCTGCCGAACCAGTTCGAGGCGGCGGAGCGCATCGCACGCCGTCGCGGTCTCACCCGCGCACACGTCGACTCGCTGGGGCTCGTCTCGCAGGAGCGGGCCGAGATCGCCTGGTCCGAGGAGCGCTTCAAGCGCGAGACGTTCGCCGTGCAGGTGCCCACGACGGAGGACGAGCAGAGTGCCGGGCAGGGCATGTGGCGGCTCGTCGACCGGGACGAGGGGCTGCGCGACACCTCCATGGAGGCTCTGGCGCGCCTGAAGCCGGTCATGCCGACGGCCGTCCACACGGCGGGCAACTCGTCACAGATCTCCGACGGAGCGTCCGCGATCATGTGGGCGTCCAAGCGGATGGCGCGGGCGCTGAAGCTGCGGCCGCGCGCCCGGATCGTCGCCCAGGCGCTGGTGGGCTCCGACCCGCACTTCCACCTCGACGGGCCGATCGACGCGACGAAGGCCGTGCTGGGCAAGGCCGGGATGTCCCTGAAGGACATCGACATCGTCGAGATCAACGAGGCCTTCGCCTCCGTGGTGCTGAGCTGGACCCAGGTCTTCGAACAGGACCTGGAGAAGGTGAACGTGAACGGCGGCGCGATAGCACTGGGTCACCCGGTGGGGGCGACGGGGGCGCGGCTCATCATCACGGCGCTTCACGAACTGGAGCGGCGGGACAAGGAGTTCGCGCTCATCACGATGTGCGCGGGCGGGGCGCTGGCCACGGGGACGATCATCCAGCGGTTGTAGCGGTTGTAGCGGTTGTAGCGGTTGTCCGTTGTCTCTGCGGCGCTCATGCGGCCTCCGGTCGGGGATGGGGCCGGTGGCCGCAAGTTCACCACGGACGGCCCTCGGGGCTCCGGACGTGTCCCGCCGGCGCATGGCGAAGGCGGCGGCCCGGGGATCGGGGCCGCCGCCTTCGCGTACGGGGGTGTCGTGCGGGCCGGTCAGTACCAGCCGTTGGCCTGCCAGAAGTTCCAGGCGCCGACGGGGCTGCCGTAGCGGGACTTCATGTAGTCGAGGCCCCACTCGATCTGGGTCTTCGGGTTCGTCTTCCAGTCGGATCCGGCCGAAGCCATCTTCGAGCCCGGCAGGGCCTGGACCAGGCCGTAGGCGCCGGAGGAGGCGTTCGTGGCGTCGACGTCCCAGCCGCTCTCGTGCTCGACGATCTTGGCGAACGCCTTGTACTGGGCGTCGTTGTGGATCATCTTCTGCGCGATCGCCTTGGCCGAGGCGGAGGTGGCCGCCGTAGGGGTGGCGGCCTGGGCGGGAGACGCCGCGATCACCATGCCGGTGGTGGCGAGTGCCACGGCTGCACCGGTGAGGGCCTGCTTCGGGGAGGCGATGCGACGAATGCGGGTGGAGAAGGACACGGAGAACCTTTTTCTTCGGGGACGGGACGGTCGCTCGTACGCCGTGACGTGCAGCCCTGGCATGCGGCGGCGCCGAGGCCCGGATGGGCACGTCGGCGCCTTGCGACTCCTCCAGAGAACCAGGCCGACAAGGCGTCCGCAATGACCCCTTTTGCTAGTTGTGGTCGTATGTGCCGGAAAAGGTCCTTCTGTGACGTGGCTCTCAATCCGCAGGTCAGAGCAGGAAACGATGTGGGCATGACAGGCCAAAAGATCTACGATCGCGCTTCGTCGAGGACCAAGGTCCTGTGGGCCGCCTCACGGCCGGTGTAACAGGAAGTAGTTGCCGGTTCTACAGGGCGCGGCCGGGCGGTGTGACGGGCGCCGCACCATCGGGGTCCTGGAACGTGACCGGCGTCTCGAAAGCCGCCCTCCGCGTGGCCCGGCGGAGTGCCTTGAGGACCGTCGCGCCCAAAGTGAGGGTCAGGACGACGGTCACCGTGGCCCGCCCCAGGTCCCAGCCGAGGGAGGTGGCCAGGCAGTACGCGACGAACCGGGCCAGGTTGGTGTCCACGGCGTCTGCCGGGTCGAAGGCCACGCTCGACGACAGCGCGTCCATGAAGGGCCAGCCGGCCAGGTTCATGAACGTGCCGTACGCGAAGGCCGCGAGGAAGCCGTACGCGGCGAGCATCGCCAACTCGGCCCGGCCGCGCAGCCGGTCCGGACCCGGGAGCAGCCCCGCACCCATCGTGAACCAGCCCATCGAGAGCATCTGGAACGGCATCCAGGGCCCGACCCCGCCCGTGAGCAGCGCGGACGCGAACATCGTGACCGCCCCGAGCACGAAGCCGAATCCCGGCCCGAGCACCCGCCCGCTCAGCACCATCAGGAAGAACATCGGCTCGATCCCCGCCGTGCCGGCCCCGACCGGCCGCAGCGCCGCCCCGGTCGCGGCGAGCACCCCGAGCATGGCCACGGCCTTGGGGCCCAGCCCGGACTCGGAGATCGTCGCCGCCACGACCCCGACCAGCAGGACCAGCAGCCCGGCGAACAGCCACGGCGCGTCCTTCGAGTGGGCGCCGACCTGCGAGGTCGGACCGCTGAAGAAGGGCCAGGTGAGCGCGGCGAGACCGACGGCACCGACCAGGACGAGGGTGGCGACCGAGCGGGGGCCCAGACGGATGGGGCGGGCCTGGGGCTGGGGCGGCCGAGGCGGGAGGTTCATGAGCCCGCGCCCTCCGCCGGCCCGGACGCGTGGAGCGCCTCGCGCACCTGCGTCACGGTCAGCCACTTCTGCGGGGAGAGGACCTTGGTGACCTGCGGGGCGAAGGACGGGGAGGCGACGACGACCTCGGCCGTCGGGCCGTCGGCGACGGGTTCGCCGTCGGCGAGGATGACGACCCGGTGGGAGAGCTCGGCGGCCAGTTCGACGTCATGGGTGGCCAGGACGATGGCGTGACCCTCCGCCGCGAGCGACCGCAGGAGGGTGACCAGCCGGGACTTGGCCGCGTAGTCGAGGCCGCGGGTCGGTTCGTCGAGAAGGATCAGGGGCGGACGGGCGGTCAGCACGACGGCCAGGGCCAGCGTGAGCCGCTGCCCCTCCGAGAGGTCCCGTGGATGGGTGTCGTCCCCGATGCCCGGAAGCAGCTCGGACACCAGGGCCCGGCAGGTTCCCGGCCCGGCTCCCGCGTCGGTGTCCGCGGCCGCGCACTCGCCGGCCACGGTGTCCGCGTACAGCAGGTCCCGGGGCTCCTGCGGTACGAGGCCCACGCGGCGGACGAGCTCCGCGGGCGCCGTGCGGTGGGGCTGGACCCCGCCCACGCGTACGGTGCCCGCGGCGGGCGGGACGAGGCCGACGAGGGCGGACAGCAGCGTCGACTTCCCGGCGCCGTTACGGCCCATGAGCGCGACGGTCTCTCCGGGGGCGACGCTCAGGGTGACGTCGTGGAGCACCTCGGTGCGGCCGCGGCGGACGGCGAGGCCCTCGACCACCGCCGGGTGGACGTCGGCAGAGCTCTCCGGAGGGCGCCTGCCAAGGAGCCGAGGGCGCCGGGAGGGCTTCGGGCCGCTGATTGCGGGGGATACGGCTCCTGCGGCGGCCGGGTCGTCGTACGTGAGTGCCTCCAGGCGTTCCCGCAGTTCTCCCGCCCTCCGCCGGGCGTCCCGGACCGTCAGCGGCAGGGGAGACCATCCGTCGAGCCGGCCCAGGGCCACCACCGGCGGGTACACCGGCGAGACGGCCATGACCTCGGCGGGCGTACCCAGTACCAGTGGGGCGCCGGGGGACGGGAGGAGGGCGACCTGGTCGGCGTACTGGACGACGCGCTCCAGACGGTGTTCGGCCATGAGGACCGTCGTGCCGAGGTCGTGGACGAGACGCTGGAGGACGGCGAGGACCTCCTCCGCGGCGGCCGGGTCGAGGGCGGAGGTCGGTTCGTCGAGGACCAGGACCCTGGGGTGCGGGGTGAGGACCGAGCCGATCGCCACCCGCTGCTGCTGGCCGCCGGACAGGGTGGAGATGGGGCGGTCGCGCAGGTCGGCGAGACCGAGCAGGTCCAGGGTCTCCTCGATGCGGCGGCGCATCACGTCCGGCGCGAGCCCCAACGACTCCATTCCGTAGGCGAGTTCGTCCTCGACCGTGTCCGTCACGAAGTGCGACAGCGGGTCCTGGCCCACCGTGCCGACCACGTCGGCGAGTTCGCGCGGCTTGTGCGTGCGGGTGTCACGGCCCGCGACCGTCACGCGCCCGCGCAGGGTGCCGCCCGTGAAGTGCGGGACCAGACCGCTCACCGCGCCCAGGAGTGTCGACTTGCCGACCCCGGACGGCCCGACCAGCAGCACCAGCTCGCCCTCGGGAACGGTGAGTTCGATGTCGCGGACGGTGGGCTCCGACGCCCCGTCGTACGTCACGGAGACATCCTCGAAGCGGATCACGACGACTCCTTGCCGGTGCCCCCGGGAAGGGGAGCGGGGGATGGGACGGAGGCCGGGGCGGCCGGGGACGGGGCGATGAAGGCCGGGCCCAGGCCTAGCAGGATCGCCGCCGCGGGCCACAGCGGCAGCGCCGGCGCCGTCAGCGGGACGACGCCCGGATGCAGCGCCGCCGAGTCGTAGGAGGCGTACAGGATCAGCAGCGCCGCGACGGCCGCCCCGGACGCGGCGACGAGCCACGCGCGGACCCCCCACGCGTCCGGCCGGTACCGGGTGCGCAGCGACCGGCGGCCGCCGAGCCGCAGACCGCCCAGGGCCGCGGCGAGTCCGGCGAGCAGCACGGGCAGGCCGTAATTGCCGCCCTCCGCGGTGAGCAGGCCGTACGTCCCCGCGCAGACCCCGACCAGACCGCCGAGGGTGAGCGCGGCGGTGGTGCGGCGGACACCGGGCGCCACCTCGGCGGCACGGCCGTAACCCCGCGCGTCCATCGCCGCGGCGAGCGCCACCGAACGCTCCAACGCGCCCTCCAGGACCGGCAGTCCGACCTGGAGCAGGCCGCGCAGACCGTTGTCGGAGCGCCCTCGCAGGCGCCGGGCCGCGCGCAGCCGCTGGACGTCCGCGATCAGGTTCGGGGCGAAGGTGAGAGCGACGACCACGGCCACTCCCGCCTCGTACAGGGCCCCCGGGAGCGACTTGAGGAGACGGGACGGGTTCGCGAGGGCGTTCGCCGCGCCCACGCAGATGAGGAGCGTGGCGAGTTTCAGACCGTCGTAGAGGGCGAAGACCAGGCCCTCCGCTGTGACACGGCCACCGACGCGGATGCCCTGCGCCCAGTCGGGGAGGGGGAGTTCGGGGAGGGTGACGAGGAGATGCGTGCCCGGGACGGGGGAGCCGAGGAGGACGGCGAAGGCCAGCCGGATGGTTAGCACGGCGAGGGCGAGCTTGACGAAGGCGCCGTAGGAGCGGGCCCAGGGTGCCTCCGTCCTGCGCGCGGCCACCACGTAACCGGCCACGCCGACGAGCAGGGCGAGCAGGAGCGGGTTGGTGGTGTGGGACGCGGCGGTCCCAAGACCCAGGGCCCAGACCCACCAGGCGCCGGGATGCAGGGCGTTGGCACGCGTCGCCCGAGGGGCACGAAGGCGCCGCAGGACCCGGCGGGACACGCTGCCCGGTGCCGGTGCCGGTGCCGGTGCCTGTGCCTGTGCTCGCCCCACCCCGAGTTCCCTGTTGCCCTCCATCACGTACGTCCCGTCAGCCGCGACGCCGACGCGCCTGCCAGATCGCGGCCGCACCCAGTACGGCCACGGCGGCGGCCCCGGCCAGCAGGCCCACCGACGGTCCGCCGTCCCCGGACCCGCTCTGCTCGCCGGGCGGTGCGGAGGCCTTCGGACGGTCGCCCGACACGGCCTCGCCGCACCCCGTGCGGGGGTAGCCCTCGATGGCGCACAGCAGGGCGTTCGTGCCGTAGCGCAGCGGCTTGGCGACGGCGGCCAGGGCGTCGGCCGTCGTCGCGTCCTCGCCGACGCGGGCGCAGGCGGTGCGCGGGCCCGGCGGTGTCGAGCCGGCCGGGGCGTCCGCGGCCGTACCGAAGTCGAGGACGAGGGCGACCCGTTTCGTACCCTCCCGGGCGGGCGTCTTCGCGCAGATCGTCGCGAACTCGGCCGCCCCGCGGGGCTTGGCCGAGTCCTTCGAGTCCTCGCTCACCGAGAACCGGAAGCCCTGGACGTCTCCGTCGGACGGCCGCGCGGTCGACGGGCCCTGCGTCGCGTACACCCACGTACCGCCGTCGGCGTCCCGGTCCCAGAAGGACCAGTAGCGGTAGCCGGCCGCCTGGGCCTGCCCCGCCGTACCGAGTACGGCGAGCAGGAGGCCCAGGACCAGCAGGGCCGGGCGGCGGCGGGTCACAGCTGCTGCTTCCTGGTGCGGCCGCTGATGAGGAAGCCGACGCCGATGCCGCCGACCAGGCCGACCCCGACGATCCACCAGACGCTGACCCCGCCGTCGTCCTCGTTCCCGCCCTGCTCGTCCTTGCTGTCGGCCGGCGCGGCGGAGTCGCCGGAGGCCTCTGTCGCGGGGCCGGTCAGGCCGAGCTGCTTGACCAGGTCGGCCCCGCCGAAGTCGCTCGGGTCCGAACCGGTGGCGTGCGCCGCGAAGATCAGCTGCGCGTACGCGGCCGGGCCGCTCTTCGCCGCCCAGGCGTCGGCGTTCTTCTCCAGCCAGGCCAGCGGCTTCTTGGCGTCCGCCGCCCGGCCCGCCGCGGCGAGCGCGACGACCGTGTCGGCGGTGTTGCCGTAGTCGGGCTGGTCCTCGGCGCCGGGCAGGGAGGACTCCAGGTGGCCGGTCTTCGCGACCGCCCCGACCAGGTACCCGGCACCGTTGGCCGCCGCCTCGTCCAGGGTCACCGAGCCCTTGCCCGCACAGGTGGGGGCCTTGGGGGAGACGGGCTCGTCGTCCGGCTCCGCCGCCAGCCCCTCACCGAGCGCGCCGAGCACCCCGGCCGCTGTGGCGTCCGCGTTCGCCGCAAGCCCGCCCTTCTTGTCGGGCTGGAAGGCGAAGGCGCCCCCGCCGTCCTCGTCGCAGGGGACGGACAGCCCGCGCAAAGCGTCGTACGGCGTCCGGCCGCCCTTCGACCGCACGCCCTCCACGTCGGTGTCCGTGGCCTCCAGGGCCCCGATCACGACGGACGTCGAGTTGGTGTCGCTGGCCCCGCCGGGGAGGTAGCCCCAGCCGCCGTCCTTGTTCTGCACGGACTTCAGCCACTTCACGGCCGGGCCGGTCGCGGCGTCGTCCGCGTCGAGTTCCGCCAGGGCCTGGACGGCGGCGGCCGTGCTGTTCGTGTCGATCTGCGTCTTGGCGTCGCACTTCGCGGCCGGGTCCGCGCGGTAGGCCGCGAAGGCGCCGTTCGCGCACTGCTGTCCGGTGAGCCAGTCGACGGCCTTCGCCGCGGGCTTCACGCCCACCGTGTGCTGGGCGAGCAGCGCCAGCGACTGGCGCCAGACGCCGTCGTACGTGGGGTCGGTGCTGCCGTAGAGGCCCGTGGGGAGGGCCTGGGACGGGGATGCGGAGGGCGACTCGTCGGCGAGGGCGGCCGGCGCGAAGGCCGTGCCGATCACGGCGGTGGCGGCCAGGACCACGGCGCTGCGGCGGACAAACATGATCGGCGGGTGCCTCTCTGTGCTCACGGGTTCGCCCGCGGGGCGCCGCGGTCGGTGCCGGGTCGGCGACCGCGCTCGGGCCTTCGGGCCTTTGCACGTCCGCCGGCTCCGCACCGGCGCGTCCCCGCGGGGGAGCCGGGCAGCCCGGAGCACCGGGCGGCTCGGCTCCGTATGCCTCGACGGTGCCGGTCACCGGCGGTCCCGGTGACGCGAGCCGGTCACTTCCGCACGGGGCATTCCGGCTCACCGCCCGTCTCGACCGAGGGCGGCACACGGCTGCGGGTCAGCGCCGGTTTTGCACCGGCTTCCCCCCGTACGAGTGTGATGACGACCCGCTCACTGTACCGGCCCGTAGCAATGGCCCTCGGGCCCGGCCGGACGGGAGGCCGGCGGAGCTGTGCGCGCCGCTCACGGGTCCCGGGCCCGGGGGGCTCAGGGGCTGTGGGTGCGGTGGACCGCCGGCGGTACGGGGACCGTGGCCTGCGTGGGCTGGCACAGGACGAGGGCCAGGTCGTCGGCGGGGGCGGTTCCCGTGTGGGCGAGGAGCCGGAGGTAGAGGGTGTCGAGCGCCTCGTCGGGGAGCGGGTCGCGCAGGGCGTGGGCCGCCTCGGTGAGGACGGGGAAGAGCGTGCCGTCGGGAGCCCGCGCCTCGGTGAGACCGTCCGTGTAGAGGAGGAGACGGTCGCCGGGCTGGAGGCGTACGCGGTACTGGCGGGGATCTGGGCACAGACCCAACGGAAGGGCGGGGACGGCCGGTTCGAGGAGTTCGACGCGCTGGCCCGAGCGCAAGGGCGCCGGGTGCCCGCAGTTGACCAGGCGGACCTCGCCCGGGGCGAACTCGGCGAGGACGGCGGTGACGAAGTCCTCCGGGCCCAGGCCCGGCGCGAGGCGGCTGTCCAGGCTGGTGGCGACCGCCGTCAAGTCCCGTACGGTGTAGGCGAGTTCGCGGAACCCGGCCACCGTCTCGGCGGACAGCCGAACGGCTTCCAGGCCGTGTCCGCGCACGTCGCCGACGAGGACCCGCAGGCCGAACGCCGTCACCGCCACGTCGTACAGGTCACCGCCGACAGCCGACTCGCGCGCGGCGCAGTGGTAGCGCGTGGAGACATGCGTGCCGGCGAAGTCCCGGGAGAGCGGCCGCAGGACGGCCTCCTGGGTGATCCGCACGACCTCGCGCACCTCGGCTAGCCGGGCGGCGAGCCGGTCCCGCTGCCGCACCGCGTGCACGGTGAGCGCGCCGCCGAGCAGCAGCTGGACCAGCGTGACGGCGGGCGGCACCCGGTCCAGCAACAGTGCGGGCAGGGCGATGAGCACGCAGACCGCCGAAGGCGCGAGGAGCCGGCCCTCGGAGAGCTTGCCGAGGTGGCCGGACACTGCGGCCGCACGAGGCGGGCCGTGCCCGGAGGGTGTGTCGTTTCCGGAAGGCCCGCCGTGTCCGGGAGACCGGCGGTGCGACCGGAGCCGCCCCTGCGCACGGAGCTGCCCGTCCACCGGGAGCTGCCCGTCCGGGTGGTGCTGTCCGTCTGTGCCGTGCTGTCCGTCTGTGCGGGGATGCCCGTGTGCGCGAGGCTGCCCGCCCGTACAAGGTTGCCCGTCCGTACGGAGCTGCCGTGACCGCTTGCGGGGGAGTACCCGGTTCCACACCCGCGCCCACTTCCACTTCCGGGGCCCCGCGGAGCGATGTCCCGCCGCGTCCTCGCTGTCGCGGGTCATCCGCTCGCCCCGCTCTCTGTCCGCCACTGGACGACGGTCTCCGAATATCTCCCTCCGCACCCGCAACGACGGGGAGTTGATCGCATCTCTCCGGAATGTGCCCGGAAGTGACGGCGATGGACCGAGTTCGTGTCCGCATCACCGGAGCGGTGCGAAGCGTCCCGGTGACCGGGTCACACTGGCCCGGATGCGGGGTCCCACGGGGCTCGTCCGTGTGCCGTGCGGGGAGGGCGTTGCCGTGCCAGAGGACAGGACGACCGGCGGGCGGCCGGGAAATCTTCCGCCCGAGACACGGAGCTTCGTCGGCCGGCGCCCCGAACTGGCCCGGCTCGACGCGGTCCTGGGCCCGGCCGGGGATCGCGAGCGCCTGGTGACGCTCGTCGGGCCCGGCGGCGTCGGCAAGACCCGGCTCGCCCTGCGTGCCGCCCGCCGTGCCGCCCACCGGTATCCGGACGGCGTCTGGTTCGTGGAGCTCTCGCCGCTGCGGGCCCGGGGCCTGGTGGGCTTCGCCGTGATGGAGGCGCTGCGGCTCGCCGACCAGTCGACCCGTCCGGTGACCGAGGTGCTCGCGGAATGGCTGCGGGACAAGGACGTACTGATCGTCCTCGACTCCTGCGAGCACCTGCTTCCCGACTGCGTCGACCTGGCCCGCGCCCTGCTCCCCGCCGCACCGGGCCTGCGGCTCCTGACCACCAGCCGGGAACACCTCGGTCATCCGTCCGAACTCCGCGTCGAGGTCGCCCCGCTGCCGGTGAGGGAGGACGCCGGCCCCACGAGGCAGGCCAGGGCGTCCCCCGCAGCGGAGGACCGGGAGGGAGCGGTGCCCGTGCGGGAGGAGGCGGGCACGCCGGTAGGGGAGGACGCCGGTGACCGGGGTGGTCCCGGTGACGCGCTCGACCTGTTCGCGCAGCGGGCGGTCGAGGCGTGGCCCGGCTTCGTCCTCGACGGGGACTCCACCGGCACGGTCGCCGCCATCTGCCGTCGCCTGGACGGAATCCCCCTGGCCATCGAACTGGCCGCGGCCCGCCTCCCCGAACTCTCCCTCGGCGCGCTGGACGAACGGCTCGGCGAGCGTCTGCCGTCCCCACTGGACCTGCTCGCGTCGGGGCCGGGCGAGGGGCCGCTGCGGCACCGCACCCTGCGCACGGCCATCGGCTGGAGCCACGAACTGTGCGCGCCTCTGGAGCGGTTGCTGTGGGCCAGGCTCTCCGTGTTCACCGGCGGTTTCGACCTGGCCGCGGCCGAGGACGTCTGCGCCGGCGGCCCCCTGCCCGCCGGGCGGATCGCCGCCCTGCTCGAACGGCTCGTCGAGCAGTCCATCGTGCTGTGCCACCGCACGGCTGACGACCGCTTCCAACTCCTCGACAGTGTGCGCGAGTTCGGCGTCGACTGGTTGCGCGCCCTCGGCGAGGAGCGGGTCCTGCGGATGCGGCACCTCGACCGCTACCGGAGCCTCGCCCGCAGCGGCTGCGCGGAGTGGAACACCGGCCGCCAGGTGCTGTGGTGCGAGCGTACGGTCACCGAACACGCCAACCTGCGCACCGCCATGGACTACGCGCTGTCCGGGCACGACGGCCCGGGCGCCCTGAGCACGGCGGCCGACATCGGCTTCCTGTGGCGCCACTGCGGCTACCTGCGGGACGCGCAGCACTGCCTCGACCAGGTACTCACCGCCGATCCGGAGCCCGGCCCCGACTTCGTGCGCGCCCTGTGGGTGAGGGGGGCGGTCGCGCTCCTCCAGGGCGACCTGGACAGCGCCGAGCGCTGGGCGGCGGTCTGTACGGCGGCGTCCGTGGAACAGGGCGACCCCGTGGCGGTCGTCGCCGCCGCGTACCTCACCGGCGGGCACCTGCTCCTGCGCGGCAGGCTCGCCGAGGCGCTGGTGGTGTTCCGGGAGGCCGAACTGCTCCCGGTCCGCGACGACTGGCTGGGGTCCGCGCAGCTCCAGGTGCGGCTCGGGCTGTCCTTCGTCCACCTGCTGAGCGGTGACCTCGTCCGCTCCCGTGAGGTCGCCGACGAGGTGCGCGAGGAGAGCGCGCGGCGCGGCGAGTGCTGGGTGGGCGCCTTCGCCGACTGTTTCGTCGCCCAGGCCGACCTGGACGAGGGCGACCTCCCGGCGGCGGTGCGCAACGCCCGCACGGCCATCGTCGGGCACTCGCTGCTGAACAGCACGCTCGGTGTCGCCCTCACCCTCGACGTGCTGGCCTCGGCGGTCGTCGCGACCGGTGACGGGCATCGTGCGGCCCGCCTCCTCGCCGTCGGCCAGCGCGTCTGGGAGCGCGTCGGGAGCGTCCACATGCAGTCGCCGGACCTGATGTCCGCCCGCCGCGCCCGTGAACACCTGGTCCGCCGGGAGATCGGCGACGAGGCCTACACCGAGGCGTACGCGGAGGGACTGGCCATGTCGTACGAGCGGGGCATCGACTACGCGGTGGGCGGCGTCCCGGACCGCCGCCGCCCGGGCCCCTGAAGCACCGGCCGGCCGGACAGGGACTGCCGAAGCCCCGGCCCTCCGGGCAGCGGCAGTTGAGGCACGGGCCTTCCAGGCAGCGGCTGCTGACGTGTCGTCATACGGTCACGTACGTCACCGGATCGCTTCCCGTCACGGCTTCCGCACGCCCCAGTTTCACCAGGCGGCGCAGGTGGGCCTCCGCCTCCGAGACCGCGATGTTCCGGGAGCCGTACGGGATGTCGGACCAGGGGCGGTTCCACTCCATGAGCTCGGCGACCTGCCACACGGTGAGCGGGGTGCCGAGAAGGGAGAGGAGACCGGTGAGGCGGTCCTCGTGGTGGTCGAGCAACTCCCGCACGCGGGACGGGGCGTCGGTGAAGGCGTGCAGATGGGCGGGGAGCACCTCGGCCGGTCCGAGGCCGCCGACGCGTTCCAGGGAGTCGAGGTAGTCGCCGAGCGGATCGGGGACGGTGTCGTCGTCCGGGTCCTCGTACAGCCCGATGTGCGGGGTGATCCTCGGCAGGAGGTGGTCGCCGGAGAACAGGCGCCCGTGGCCCGGCAGCTGTGCCGGATGGTCCTCCTCCAGGTGCAGGCAGACATGGCCGGGCGTGTGGCCCGGGGTCCAGATCGCGCGCAGGCGCCGGCCGGCGAGGTCGAGGAGCTCGCCGGGGACGATCTCACGGTCGGGGAGCGCGGGGGAGAAGCCGGGGAACCGGGAGCGGGCGGTGCGCATCGGCGCCACGTGCTCCTCGGGCGCCCCCGCCGCCGTCAGCTTGTCCACCATGTAGGCGAACCAGCGCTCGGGCCGGGTCTCCCGGGTGCGCCGCACGATGGAGATGTCGGCGGCGTGCATGGCCACCCACGCGCCCGACGCCTCCCGCACCTTGGCCGACAGCCCGTGGTGGTCCGGGTGGTGGTGGGTGATCACCACTCCGTGGATCTCCCCGACCGCCGTCCCGCAGGCCGTCAGCCCGTCGGTGAGCGCGTCCCAGGATGCGGGAGCGTCCCAGCCCGTGTCGATCAGTACCGGTCCGCGGTCGGTGTCCACGACGTACACGAGCGTGTTGCCGAGGGGGTTGTCCGGGATGGGGACCTCGACGGACCGTACGCCTCCGCCGTGATCGGTCACCTGTGGCATGGGCTCCCCTGTCGCCGACTTCCGGTCACTATAACTAGAACCAGTTCCAATGGGAGCCCACGTCGCTCAACCGCCCCGCACGGCAGGAGGCGGAGCGAGCGAAGTGCTGTGAGCTCCGTGGACTCCTCCAAGTGGAACTGGTATCAGTTTCAGTGTCTGATGCACCGTCAGGAAATGTCCTCGGAGAGGCAGTCGGTCATGACCGAGCTCGTGGAACACGGACAGCTGTTCATCGGCGGGGAGTTGGCCGCTCCCCTGGGCCGGGACGTCATCGAGGTGGTCTCCCCGCACACCGAGGAGGTCATCGGCCGGGTGCCGCACGCCTCGCGGGAGGACGTCGACCGGGCCGTCGCGGTGGCGCGTACCGCCTTCGACGAGGGCCCCTGGCCGCGGATGTCCCTCGACGAGCGGATCGAGGTGGTCGGCCGGATCAAGGACGCCATCGCCGTACGGCACGAGGAGATCGCCCGGGTCATCTCCTCCGAGAACGGCTCCCCGTACTCCTGGAGCGTCCTCGCGCAGGCCCTCGGCGCGATGATGGTGTGGGACGCGGCGATCACCGTCGCACGGGACTTCACGTACGAGGAGACCCGCGATGGGGTGCTCGGGCGCATCCTCGTGCGGCGTGAGCCGGTGGGGGTCGTGGCGGCCGTCGCCCCGTGGAACGTCCCGCAGTTCGTGGCGGCGGCCAAGCTCGCGCCCGCGCTGCTGACCGGCTGCACGGTCGTGCTCAAGCCCTCGCCCGAGTCGCCGCTGGACGCGTACATCCTCGGCGAGATCGCGAAGGAGGCCGGACTGCCGGAGGGGGTCCTGTCGATCCTGCCGGCGGACCGCGAGGTCAGCGAGTACCTGGTCGGGCATCCCGGGATCGACAAGGTCTCCTTCACGGGCTCGGTCGCGGCCGGCCGGCGCGTCATGGAGGTCGCGTCGCGCAACCTCACCCGCGTCACACTGGAACTGGGCGGCAAGTCGGCCGCCCTGGTCCTGCCGGACGCGGACATCGAGACCGCCGTCCCGGGCATCGCCTCGGCCGCCTGGATGAACAACGGTCAGGCCTGCGTCGCCCAGACCCGCATCCTCCTGCCGCGCTCGCGCTACGACGAGTTCGCGGAGGCGTTCGCCGCGGCGGCGAACGCGCTGGTCGTCGGCGACCCGCTCGACCCGGCCACCCAGGTCGGCCCGCTGGTCGCGCAGCGGCAGCAGCAGCGCAGCCTCGACTACATCCGCATAGGCCAGGAGGAGGGTGCCAAGATCCTCGCCGGCGGCGGCCGCCCACCCGGCCTCGACCGCGGCTGGTACGTCGAGCCGACCCTCTTCGGCGACGTCGACAACTCCATGCGGATCGCGCGCGAGGAGATCTTCGGGCCCGTCATCTGCCTGCTCCCCTACGGCGACGAGGAGGAGGCGGTGAAGATCGCCAACGACTCCGACTACGGCCTGAGCGGCAGTGTCTGGACGGCCGACGTGGCCCGCGGCATCGACGTCGCCCGGCAGGTCCGCACCGGCACGTACTCCGTCAACACCTTCAGCCTCGACATGCTCGGCCCGTTCGGCGGTTACAAGAACTCGGGCCTGGGCCGCGAGTTCGGCCCCGAGGGCTACGGCGAGTACCTGGAGCACAAGATGATCCACCTGCCGGCCGGCTGGGAGGCCTGAGGGATGGGTGATCGCTGGCACGTCGAGGTCGACCGCTCCCTCTGCATCGGCTCGGCCCAGTGCACCCACCTCGCCCCGACGGACTTCCGCCTCGACTCCGCGATGCAGTCCCACCCCACGGACGCCGAGACGGACGCCAACGAGAAGGTTCTGGGGGCTGCGGAGGGGTGCCCGGTCGAGGCGATCACGATCTCCCTGCTGGGGAGCGGGGAGGCGGTGTTCCCGCCCGAGGAGTGAGTCCGCCGCGCCTGCCCGAAGTGCCCCGGGCTCCCTCCCGGTCGGTGACCCGGGAGCCTGTGCGAAACTCCGCGTCACGACCCCGGGCGCATCGCCCGGGGCTGTGGCGGACAGGGGGCGGGGATGCGCGCAGTGGCGCTGACGGCGGGTGCCGTGGTGGCGGCCGTACTGCTGACGGGGTGCGGCGGCGGGACCGATGACGGTGCCGGGTCCGAGTCGCCCCGTCCGAAGGAGAGTTCGACGTCCGCCTCGCCGGCGAAGGAGATGCGGCTGAGCCGCGCCACGGTGCAGCGGAACGTGCGGGTGGCCGTCGCCGCCGGAGGCTTCGACGGTGTCGACGACCGCAACGGGGAGCCCGCCCGCTGCCGGCTGATCGTCGGCGTGCGGACGAACGGCGAGCCGAAGCCGGCCGCCGTCTCGAAGGTGGTGGCCGACCTGAAGAGCCGCGGCTGGGAGCAGGTGTTCCGCAAGCCGGAGGACGGCGGCGCCACCTGGTTCCTGACGAGGGCGAACTGGGGCATGTACGTCTTCACGAGAGCCCTCTCGAAGGAGGACCCCGACGCTCCGCCGTTCACCATCTCCGCCACGCGGCTCGACTGCACCTCCGTCACGACTACCGCGTCTCCCTGACCTCCGTCAGGTCGATCAGCCGGCACACCGTCTCGATGTCGATCTTGACCTGGGCGATGGAGGCACGGCCGGAGAGCCAGGTGATCAGGGCCGAGTGCCAGGTGTGCTCGATGACGCGGACGGCGGAGAGCTGGGCGGGGGTGGGATCGTCGAGGCCCATGGCGTCGAGGATGATCACCGTCGTCTGCCGGGAGACCTGGTCGACCTCCGGGCTGACACTGCGGTCGGCGAACGTGAGGGCTCGGACCATCGCGTCGGCGAGATGCGGCTCGCGCTGAAGGGCGCGGAAGGCCCGCATCAGCGTCTCCGCCACCCGCTCCGCCGCCGTGTCACCGGCCGGCGGCTTCTTGCGGAGCGTCCCGTGCATGTGGGCCAGCTGGTCCTGCATGGTCGCGACCAGCAGATGCACCTTGGACGGGAAGTAGCGGTAGAGCGTGCCGAGCGCGACCTGCGAGGACTCCGCCACCTCCCGCATCTGTACCGCGTCGAAGCCGCCCCGGCTCGCCAGCTGCGCGCTCGCGTGCAGGATGCGCCGTCGTCGCGCCTCCTGGCGCTCGGTGAGCGGGGGAGTGACCGGCTGCGCCGCCCGTACGGGCGGCTGCGCGGCCTTCGCCGCACTCTTGGCTTCCGCAGGCATGGATCCCGTTCCGTGACGTTCGTACAACAGAGGGCGGTGGGGGCGGGTGGGTGACAGCAGAGTAGGGCCCCGTCGTGGCGTGAATCACCCGATCCACCGCTCACAGGAGGGCTACCTGCCGGTAGATTCGATGCTCCCTGAACGATCAAGTCTGAAACTTGTTCTAGATTACCGTCCCGAAGTAATCTCGCGGGAACGAGCTGGAAGAAGGGGGCCGAGAGTGACCCATGAGGCCATGGAGGCAGGCCTCCCTGCGGGCTCGGCCGCCGACGCCGACCGACCGCTGCGCATCGCGCTCCTCACCTATAAGGGGAACCCGTTCTGCGGCGGCCAGGGCGTCTACGTACGACACCTCTCGCGCGAGCTCGCCCGGCTGGGCCACCAGGTCGAGGTGATCGGCTCGCAGCCCTATCCCGTGCTCGACGAGGGTGAGGGACTCGACGGGCTCTCCCTCACCGAGCTGCCCAGCCTCGACCTGTACCGCCACCCCGACCCCTTCCGCACCCCCGGGCGCGACGAGTTCCGAGACTGGATCGACGCCGTCGAGGTCGCCGCGATGTGGACCGGCGGCTTCCCCGAGCCGCTGACGTTCTCCCTGCGTGCCCGCCGCCACCTGCGGGCCCGGCGCGGCGACTTCGACGTCGTGCACGACAACCAGACGCTGGGATACGGGCTGTTGGGTGACGTGGGCGCCCCGCTGGTCACCACCATCCACCACCCCATCACGGTGGACCGGCAGTTGGAGCTGGACGCCGCCGAGGGGCGACGCAGGCGCATGTCCGTCCGGCGCTGGTACGCGTTCACGCGCATGCAGAAGCGTGTCGCGCGCCGCCTGCCGTCCGTCCTGACCGTCTCCGGCACGTCCCGTCAGGAGATCGTCGACCACCTCGGTGTGCGAGACGACCGGATCCACGTCGTCCACATCGGCGCCGACACCGACCTCTTCTCACCCGATCCGTCCGTGCCGCAGGTGCCGGGCCGGATCGTCACGACGTCCAGCGCGGACGTCCCCCTCAAGGGCCTCGTCTTCCTCGTCGAGGCGCTCGCGAAGATCCGCACCGAGCACCCGGCCGCCCACCTCGTCGTCGTCGGCAGGCGTGCCGAGGACGGGCCCGTCGCCCAGCTCATCGAGCGGTACGGGCTCGAAGGCGCCGTCCGGTTCGTGAAGGGCATCTCGGACGCGGAACTCGTGGACCTCGTACGGTCCGCCGAAGTCGCCTGCGTTCCCTCCCTGTACGAGGGCTTCTCGCTGCCCGCCGCCGAGGCGATGGCGACCGGTACGCCGCTCGTGGCCACGACCGGCGGGGCCATACCGGAGGTCACCGGACCCGACGGCGAGGCCTGTCTGGCGGTCCCGCCCGGCGACGCGGGGGCGCTGGCCGCCGCGCTGAGCAGGCTGTTGGGCGACGCCGGTCTGCGTGAGCGGCTCGGCTCCGCCGGGCGCAGGCGCGTCCTGGAGCGGTTCACGTGGGCCAGGGCCGCGGAGGGCACGGCGGCCCGCTACCGCGAGGCGATAGCCACCCACCGCTCCGCGTCAGGAACCCCGAGCAGCCCCGCGCCCCGACCTCCCGCCCGCTCCGCGGCCGCACGGGACGCGGACCGCGCGCCCGCCGCCGCAGCCCCCTCGGCGTCGTCCGCAGCGGCGGACACGGCATCCGCCACGACAGCACCCGCGGCGCCCACCAGGACCTCGGGCGCGGCTTCCGCCACAGCGGCGCCCGCCCGGACGGCCGACAGGACGGCCGGCGCCCCCGCGTCCACGACGCCCGCCCCGGCCGACGCGCCGCCCGCCGTTTCCGCGAACCGCACGTCCGGCACCGCGTCGGCCGCCTCCGCGGACACGGTGGCCGCCACCCCCGCGGGCAACGGTTCCGCCCCCGTGAACCACACCCCCACCTCCGTGAACCACGCCCCCGCCCCCGTGGACACCCCTCACCGCGAAAGCAGGACCACGTGCTGACCGTCGACTTCTCCCGGTTTCCGCTTGCCCCGGGGGACCGTGTGCTGGATCTCGGGTGCGGGGCGGGACGCCACGCGTTCGAGTGCTACCGGCGCGGCGCCCAGGTCGTCGCGCTGGACCAGAACGCCGAGGAGATCCGCGAGGTCGCCAAGTGGTTCGCCGCGATGAAGGAGGCGGGCGAGGCACCGGAGGGCGCCACCGCCACCGCGATGGAGGGGGACGCGCTCCGGCTCCCCTTCCCCGACGAGTCGTTCGACGTCGTCATCATCTCCGAGGTGATGGAGCACATCCCGGACGACAAGGGGGTGCTCGCCGAGATGGTCCGCGTGCTCAGGCCCGGCGGGCGCATAGCCATCACCGTCCCGCGCTACGGGCCCGAGAAGGTCTGCTGGACACTGTCGGACGCGTACCACGAGGTCGAGGGCGGCCACATCCGCATCTACCGGGCCGACGAGCTGCTCGGCAAGATCCGTGAGGCGGGTCTGAAGCCGTACGGCACGCATCACGCCCACGCGCTGCACAGCCCCTACTGGTGGCTGAAGTGCGCGTTCGGCGTCGACAACGACAAGGCGCTGCCGGTGCGGGCGTACCACAAGCTCCTGGTCTGGGACATCATGAAGAAGCCCCTCGCGACCCGGGTCGCGGAGCAGGCGCTCAACCCGCTGATCGGCAAGAGTTTCGTGGCGTACGCGACCAAGCCGCACCTGCCCGCCGGCAGTGTGACCGACGAGGCTCCCGTGGACCCGGCGTCCACGGACGAGGCCACCGCGAACGCAGCCGCTGTGGACGCTTCGTGACGACACCGCGTACCGAACACCTCGTCCTGACCGGGGTGCTCACCGCGCAGGAGGCCGCGCAGACCGTCCGGGGCATCCTGGCCGTGCAGCGCGCCGACGGCGCCATCCCGTGGTTCCGAGGCCACCACCTCGACCCGTGGGACCACACCGAGGCCGCCATGGCCCTGGACGCGGCCGGCGAGCACGAGGCCGCCGCCCGGGCGTACGAGTGGCTGGCCCGGCACCAGAACGAGGACGGCTCCTGGTACGCCGCCTACGCCGACGGGGACGCCGCCGACGTCACCGACCGCGGCCGCGAGACCAACTTCTGCGCGTACATAGCCGTCGGCGTGTGGCACCACTACCTGGCGACCGGCGACGACGCCTTCCTGGACCGCATGTGGCCCTCGGTGTTCGCGGCGGTGGAGTTCGTCCTGGAACTCCAGCGGCCGGGCGGGCAGATCGGCTGGAAGCGTGAGGACGACGGCACGGCCGTCGGCGACGCGCTGCTCACCGGGAGTTCGTCCGTCCACCACGCCCTGCGCTGCGCGCTCGCCATCGCGGAGGAGCGCGAAGAGCCGCAGCCCGACTGGGAGTTGGCGCTCGGCGCGCTGCGCCACGCGATCCGCCGGCATCCCGAGCGGTTCCTCGACAAGAACCGCTACTCGATGGACTGGTACTACCCGGTGCTGGGCGGCGCGCTGACCGGCGCCGAGGCGAAGGAACGCATCGAGAGGGACTGGGACCGTTTCGTGGTCCCCGGGCTCGGTGTGCGGTGCGTGGTGCCGAACCCGTGGGTGACGGGCGGCGAGTCGGCCGAACTCGCCCTGGCCCTGTGGGCCGTGGGCGAGTCCGACCGTGCCCTGGAGATCCTGCAGTCGATCCAGCACCTGCGGGACCCGGGGTCGGGCCTGTACTGGACGGGCTATGTCTTCGACTCCAGGGCGATCTGGCCGGAGGAGCTCACCTCCTGGACGGCGGGCTCACTCCTCCTCGCCGTCGCCGCACTCGGCGGCGACGAGGCGACCTGCGCGGTCTTCGGCGGCGACCGCCTGCCGCTGGGACTGGACCCCGACTGCTGCCAGTAGGGGGACTGCTGTCGGCTGGGGCTCAGTGGCGGTGTACGCGGTTGGCGATCGCGTGCCCGATGAAGAGGTAGACGACGGCTGCGAGGCCGTAGCCCGCGACGACCCGTGCCCACTGCTCGTCGAACGTGAACAGGTCGTGCGACCAGCCCGCGAGCCAGCGGGCCGCGTCGTGGATGAACTGGACGAAGGCGTTGCCCTGGTTGGCGTCCAGTAGATACATCAGGATCCAGAGGCCGAGGATGACGGCCATGATGTCAGCAACGATCGCGACGACCGTACCGGCTTGATTGGAACCGTTGCGAGTTCGAGGGGACATGTCTTGCGGGTAGCCCTTGAATCCCGTATGAAACCTCACATCTGGTTCCGACCTCGGTCCGGGCCCTCTCGGAGGCCTCGCCAACAGGGCGCGGGGGGGCCGGACTTCGCTTCCGGTCCGAGTGCGGCGAGGCGGCCGAAGACCGTGTCGCGGCTCTCCTCACGATGGTTCAACAGCGCTTACTCTGGACTTCAACTGCCGTACGCCGTGAGGCGGTTCGGCGGTAAGCGCGGTCACCGACGATCCTGCCCCACAGTAGGGGGAGACGTTGTCCGCGAACAGAGCCCGAAGACCCGCCAGACCCGCCAGCACCGTCGGTCCCGCGAGAGCCACCGGGCCCGCGCCGTCCCCGGGGCCCGTCCGCCCCGCCGCTTCTCCCGCGGGGGAGCCCCGACTGGCCGTCGGCGGACCCGTACGGAGCCGGCTGCGCCGCACGCTGGCCCTCGCGCTGCCCGTCCCCGTCATCGGCCTCGTCCTGCTCCTGGCCTCCGGCCATCTGACGCTGCCGCTGGACCGGGTCGTCACCATCGACGCGAAGATGGCCTCCAAACGGGACTTCTTCGAGGACCCCGAAGTCCGCCGCATCCTGATGGAGCACGGCTTCCGGGTGAACATCACCCGCATGGGCTCCCGGGACATCGCCACCCAGGACGTCGAGGGGTACGACGTCGTCTTCCCCTCGGGGCAGCCCGCCGCCGACCTGATCACACGGGAACGTGCCAAGGCAGGGCGTCCCGTCCTCACCTACCGGCCCTTCGTCAGCCCCATCGTCCTCGCCACGTACCGGGAGTACGCCGAGACCCTGGACGACGTGGGCATCGCCGAACCCCAGCCCGGCGGTGCCGGCCGCCCGCTGTACTACACGCTCCACATGGACAAGTTCCTGAAGCAGACCAAGGAGGGAAAGCGCTGGAAGGACCTCGGGATCGAGAACCACGGCGTGCAGAACGGCAACAAGGTCCTCGCCCAGACCTCCGACGTCTGCGACTCCAACTCCGGCGGCACCTACCTCGGCCTCGTCTCCTTCGTGTGGCACCACAACGACGCCCCGAACAGCGACAAGGAGGCCGACGTCTACGCCCGCGCCGTCAAGGCCCTGCTCATCGAGCAGGGCCTGCCGGGCTCCGAGCGCGCCGAGACCTACCTGTCCGTCGACGGCAAGAGCATCGCCCCGATCTCGGTGATCTACGAGCACCAGTTCCTGGCCCACCAGATCCGGTACGAGGCCACGCACGGCAAGCCCGACAACGGCCGTGTCCTGCTCTACCCCTCGACCCGCTTCGTCACCGAACCCCAGCTCGTCGCCCTGACCGGCGACGGCGAGCGGCTCGGCGAACTGGTCACGAACAACCCCGAACTCCAGCACAAGGCGATGGAGTTGGGATTCCGCGTGCGGGACGCCACCAGTGGCTCGACCAGCGACCAGCTGGCCGCCTTTCTGGCGGAGCGCGGCATCCAGGTGCCGGTCACCTCGGCCGACGACACCAAGGCGGTCCTCCCGCGTCTGCCCCTCCTGGAGCGGATGATCCAGACCGTCGGCGACTGCCCGCCACCGCAGAAGAGCGCCAAGTGAGGGGCCGCCTGGGCATCCTGACGCTCTGTCTGCTCCTGACCGCGACCGGGACAGCTGCCTGCTCCGGCGGCGACGAGGACCGGACCACCCTGCGCGTCCTCGCGGGCCCCGACCTCGCCGTACTGGAGCCGCTCCTGGGCGAGTTGAGGGCCGAGACCGGTGTCGAACTCGACATGGACTACCAGACCGACGCCGACACCGGCGACGCGCTGGCCGCCACCGGAAGGAACAGCGGCGGGCACGAGCTGGCCTGGCTCTCCACCGACCGCTCCTTCCGGCTGAGGCACCGGGACGCCGCCCGGCGGATGCCGCGCACCCCGACCATGCTCTCCCCGGTCGTCGTCGGCCTGCGCCCGGACGCCGCACGCGAACTGCGCGCCGGCTCCCCGGGATCCCGCCTCAGCTGGGCCGACCTCGCCGACGCCGCCGCCACCGGCACCGTGCGCTTCGGCATGGCCGACCCCCGGCGGACGGGCACCGGCCTCGCCGCGCTCGTCGGCGTCGCCACCGCGGCGGCCGGCACCGGCGGCGCCCTGCGCGAGGACGACGTCTCCTGCGACCGCCTGCGCGGCTTCCGCTCCGGGCAGCGGCTCACCGCGGCCTCCACCCGCGACCTGCTCGACGACTTCGTCGCCCACCCCGGCACGGCGAACGCGCTCATCACCTACGAGTCCGACCTGCTCGCCCTCAACGCCGGCGGCCGCCTGAAGGAGAAGCTGGAGATCGTGCGCCCGCAGGACGGCACCGTCCTCGCCGACTTCCCGCTGCTCCTCCTCGACCCGGAGCGGCGGCCCGCGTACGACAAGGTCGTGGAGTGGCTCCGGCGGGACTCCGTACAGGAGAAGATCATGCGGACGGCGCTGCGGCGCCCGGTGAACCCCTCGGTCGCCCGGGAAGGCGGGCTGCGCACACCGGTCGGCAACGCGCTCTACTTCCCCGACCGGCCGGGCGTCCTGGAACGCCTGCTCGACGACTACGGCGACCCCCGCCGCCGCGTCGCGAGCCAGGTGATCTTCCTGCTCGACTTCTCCGGGTCGATGCGCGGCGAACGCATGGCGGAGCTGCGGGAGGCCTTCGCCGCCCTCAGCGGCGCGGACACCTCGGCGAAGGGCGGGTTCGCGCGGTTCTACCAGGGCGAACGGCTGACCGTCGTACGGTTCGGCGAGCGGATCCTGGAGGAGCGGACCATCACCGTCCGCGGACAGAAGGCCGGACAGGCGGATCTCAGGGCACTCGCCGACGTCGTGGCGCGCGGCGGTTACGGCGACGCGACCGCCGTCTGGACGGCGCTCGACCACGGCTACCGCACGGCCTCCTCCGCGGTGGCGGCCGAACCCGGACGCCCCCTGTCCATCGTGCTGATGACGGACGGCGAGAACAACGCGGGCCTCGCGTACGAGGAGTTCGTACGCCGCTACGAGGCCCGGCCCGCCAGAACCCGGACCGCGGTCCACACCTACCCCGTGCACTTCGGCGAGGCCGACGCCGGGGCACTGCGGCGCGCCGCGGCGAAGACCGGCGGGCGCATGGTGGACGCGCGGGACTCATCCCTTTCCGAGGCGTTCAAGGAGATCCGTGGCTGTCGTTGACGCGCAGTGGTGGGGTGTGTGGTGGCCGTGGATGACGGTGTGGCTCGTCACCGCAGCCGGTCTGGTGACGCTCGCCGTCGTGCTGGTGCGGCACGTCCGCGAGCGCAGACGGCGGACCGTCGGGCAGCGGTCCGCGTACAGCGTCTGCTTCTACCTGGACGAGAAGGCGGTGATGGACCTCTACCGCATCGGCAACTACAGCGCGGCTCTGGAACAGGCCGTCGAGCACCGGACCAACGTCAACACCAGTGTGGGCCTCGTGGGCAGGCTGCTGCCGTGGACGGTCAAGGCCAACCGGGACGTCTCCCAGGAGAAGTTCAGCAGCTACGTGCAGAAGAGCGAGCCGATCTCCGTGATCGGGATGCTGATGGACGCCTTCGAACGGGCCGACGTCATCGTCCACGCGGACCTGCGCTCCGGGGACATCACCCCGAACCGCGCCCTCGCGGACGCGCTCGGCCCCGACGCCGGCCGGGGCGGCGTCGCGCTGAGCGACATCGAGGAGTTCGTCTCGGTCCGCGGCCGTTTCCTGGTGGAGTCGGAGACCGCGGAGGAGATCGTGCTGCGCGCCCCGTACGGCGATCCCGGGGAGCCTGCCCACGTCCGTGTCACGTGCGCCGCGGGAGGTCTGCGCAACGAGCGCCTCAACAGCGGGACGTTCCAGGCCCGTTGCCTCGGAAAGATGACCGGCTGGCGACCGGACAGCCGCGAGGTGACGCTGGAGGCCATAGCCATCTTCCGCTGACCCCGAGCCCCGAGGGACCGCTCTCGAAGAGGCGCGTCCCGAAGGGGCGCGGGGAACTGCGCGCCCAGCCACAAGGCACCCGCAGACGATGGCCGGCGCACAGCGGAGCGTCTCAGTTGAGCTCGGCCAGCGTCCGCAGCGTGAGCCGGTCCGGCGACAGGAGGAGCAGGTCGGTCACCGGCCCCTTGCGCCACAACTCCAGCCGCTCCGCGATCCGTTCACGCGGGCCGACCAGGGAGATCTCGTCGGCGAAGGCGTCCGGCACGGCGAGCACGGCCTCCTCGCGGCGGCCCGCGAGGAACAGCTCCTGGATGCGGCGGGCCTCCTCCTCGAAGCCCATCCGCGCCATCAGGTCCGCGTGGAAGTTGCGGGCCGCATGCCCCATGCCGCCGATGTAGAAGCCGAGCATCGCCTTCACGGGCAGCAGCCCCTCGGAGACGTCGTCACAGACCTGCGCCCGGGCCATGGGCGCGATGAGGAAGCCCTCGGGAGCCGCGGCGAGGGAGGCCTCGTACACGTCCGTCCTCGTCGGCGACCAGTACAGCGGCAGCCAGCCGTCGGCGATCCGGGTCGTCTGCGCGATGTTCTTCGGCCCCTCGGCCCCCAGCAGGACGGGCAGTTCGGACCGGAGCGGATGCGTGATCGGCTTGAGGGCCTTGCCCAGTCCCGTACCGTCCGCTCCCCGGTACGGGTGGGAGTGGAAGCGCCCGTCCAGCTCGACCGGGGCCTCGCGCCTGAGGACCTGGCGTACGACGTCGACGTACTCACGGGTCGCCGTGAGCGGTGACTTGGGGAACGGCCGCCCGTACCAGCCCTCCACGACCTGCGGACCCGAGAGCCCGAGCCCGAGCATCACGCGTCCGCCGGAGAGGTGGTCGAGGGTGAGCGCGTGCATCGCGGTCGTGGTGGGGGAGCGGGCCGCCATCTGGGCGATCGCCGTACCCAGCTTGATCCTTGATGTCTGCGCGGCGATCCAGGTCAGCGGGGTGAAGACGTCGGAGCCCCAGGACTCGGCGGTCCACACCGAGTCGTAGCCGAGCCGCTCGGCCTCCTGGGCGAGGGGCACGTGGTCCGCGGAGGGGCCGCGGCCCCAGTAGCCGAGGGCGAGTCCGAGCCGCATACACCACTCCTGACGATCCGTCAGATACCTGGTCGTCCGGCCGACTTTACGGGAACGGCCCCCCGCCCGGAAGAGCTCCGAAGAGCTCTTGGGGCGAAGGGCCGTGTCGGGACCGGCGGTGGCGTGTCAGCCCCGCTGGATCCCGGACGTGTCCTGAAGCACACCGCGGCGGCCGTCCTGCGTCTGGGCCACCAGGCTCGGACCGCGCTGCTCGACGGCCAGGTACCAGGTGCCCGGCGCCAGTTCGGCGATCGGCGTCGGCGAACCGTCCTCCGCGAACAACGGACGCGCCACCGGCACCGCGAACCAGAACGGGGAGAACTCCCCGGCGGGCTGCTGCGCCTGCGGGGCCTGCGCCTGCTGCGGAGGCTGGGGCTGACCGGGCTGGGCGCCGAACGGCTGACCCGGCTGGCCCGGCCCTCCGGGCTGCGGCTGACCACCGTAGGGCTGGCCCGGCTGCTGGGCGCCCGGGTAGCCGTAACCACCCTGCGGCTGACCGCCGTAGGGCTGGGGGGCGGCGGGCTTGGGGGCGGGCATGAGCGGGCCCTTGAGCGCCGGGACGAGGCTGGTGGCGACCGCGGCGCCGGCGAGGACCAGGGTGCCGATCAGGGCGAGGATCAGGCCGATGCCCGCGTCCACCCCGCCGTCCCCCGCGCTGGGGCCGATGTTGTCCGCGCCGCCGGCCGGGTCGAAGATGTTCGCGAGCGCACTCCAGGCGGCGAACACCGTGAAGGCGATGCCGAAATGGCCGAGGTCCAGACCGGCGACCTTCGGCACCTGCGGCAGACCCCGCGCGACGACGATCAGCGCGGCGCCGATGATGCCCGCGAGGACGACACCCATCAGGACGGGCGCGCTCTCCCAGGCGTTCGGGATCTCGTAGTCGTCGGGGGCCCCGTCGAGTGAGTAGATGTCGAGGAACGACGCGATCAACAGCAGAACCGCTGCTCCGATCACCACGCCGTCGCCTCGAGTGAGGGAGCGGATATTCACTTCAGGTCCTTCGTCAGTCGTCTCGTCATCGGTGGAGGCATCGCTGTCACCGTGTCGCCGTCAGGCTGCGGTGGGAAGCGCGGGGGTGGCCCCCCATCGTAGGGACGACACTATCGCCCGCCCCACGGAGGTGTCCGCCCGGATGAACCCGCTGATCACTACCCGTGCAGGAAACTCACGATTCCATCAGAGATTCCCTGCGCCGCCTTCTGGCGCCAAGTGCCGCTGGTCAGCTGCGAGGCGTCCTTGCTGTCGCGCATGTTCCCGCACTCGAGGAACACCTTCGGAACCGTTGACAGATTGAGACCGCCGAGGTCTTTGCGCACATCGAGACCGGTGCCGCCACCGATGTAGTTGGAGGGCGCGCTGCCGGTGGTGCGCCGGAAGCTCTTGGCGATGCGCTCGCCCAGGTCGCGTGACGAGTCCACGATGGGGCGGGTGTCTGCGGCGCCGGAGCGCACCGAGCCCGGCAGGATCACATGGAAGCCGCGGTTGCCTGCCGCCGAACCGTCCGCGTGGACCGACACGACGGCGTCCGCGCCCGCCTTGTTGCCGATCTCGGCCCGCTCGTCCACGCACGGACCCCAGGCGCGGTCGCCGTCCTGGGTGAACTTCACCGTGGCGCCCTCCTTCTCGAGGATCGCGCGAAGGCGGCGGGAGACGTCGAGGGTGAACCTGGCTTCCGTGTAACCCCCGTTGGTCGACGTGCCGGTCGTGTCGCACTCCTTCCAGTTCGTCCCGATGTTCACCTTGCGGTTGATGTCGGACGTGTGCTGGAAGTTGCCGGGGTTGTGACCGGGGTCGATGACGACGACCTTGCCCTTGAGCGGGCCGGAGTCGGCGGGGGCCGAGGCGGAGGGCGCCCCGCCGGGCCTCTCGCTGTCGCTCGTCCGGCCGGAGTCGCCGGGTTGCTCCTTGCCGTGGTCCGAGGCGCCCGGCGCGGCGGACCGGCCCGACGAGGAGTACGCGGACGAGGTTGACGCCTCTGCGTCCCCGCCGGAGTCCCCCACTGTCTGCCACACCAGCCAGCCCACCAGCGCGCCCGGCACGAGCGCGGCGACGGCCACGGTCAGGGGGCCGCGCAGGGGGTGGCGCGGGGGACGGGGAGGTTCGAAGTCAGGACCTACGTACGACACGCGTGCCACCTTACGGGCAGGCTCCGACGTCCGCAGGTTTCCCTGCTCCACGCTGCTGACGGCGTCGACGACCACGCCGTGCGGGCCGGAGCGCCCTTGATCGGGGGCTCCGGCCCGCATGTGTCGCGTACGGCCGTCCTGCGGAGGCCTACGTGTCGGAGATGTCGAGCTTGTTCACCTTGATGCGCGAGGTGTCGTGCTCCCAGACGACGAAGAACTTGCCGGGCGCGTACTCGTCGGCCATCGGGTACCTGTCCCAGCCGGCACCGTCGCTGGTGGTCTCCGCGGCGCCGTCGGCGAAGAACTTGGCCGCTCGCCAGGACTTGCCGGGGGCCTTGACCTTGTAGTTCAGCGCCAGCTTGTCGTCGGCGGTGTTGTAGATGGTCAGGTACCGGCCGGTGCTGTCCTTGGTGAAGTAGACCTTGGAGTCGTACCCGGGCACGTTGGTGTCCAGGGCGAAGGAGGTCCAGGACCGGCCGCCGTTGGTGCTGGTGGCCGTCAGCGCGTACTTCTGTGTTCCGCCGTTGAGGGTGTTGCGGGCGACCATGACCAGCTTGTTCGGGTCGTCCTGCGAGACGACGAGCTGCGATTCGCCCGCCAGATAGCCCGTCGCGTTGGCCGCGGGAGTGCCTGCCGTCCAGTTCACGAGGTCCGTGGAGTACAGGGCCCCGTTCTTCCTGCCCGACGCCCAGTACGGCATGACGTGTGTTCCGTCGGCCAGTTGGACCGGACGTCCGGCGAGGGCGAGGTTCCCCAGGCCGGAGCCGGTGTTGTCGGTGGTGTCCAGGTCGAGCGGCATATTGACGGTGAAGTCCTGCCAGGTGTGACCCTCGTCGATGCTGCGCTTGGCGACGACGGCGTTGATCGGCAGGCCGTTGTTGCTCTCGGTGGCGGTGGTCCGGCCGAGGTACGCGAAGATCTCGTTGCCCGTCCGGTACAGGACGACGTAGTGCCAGGCGTACTCGCTGGTCTCCTGCGCCAGGGTCTGCGGGCGGCTCCAGTGCGCGCCGCCGTCGGTGGTGTACGAGTACCGGATGTATCCGCGGTCGACGACGCGCGCGCCGGGCTTGCTGATCACCGCGGCGGTGGTGCCCTCCCGCCAGGCGACGACCGCGTTGTTCGCGCTGGTGCTGATGATGTCGGGGGTGCGGGTGCCGTCTCCCTCGGTCACCGCGTTCCGGTAGACCGTCACCTCGCCGGAGACTCCCTCGGCGGAGGCGCGGTCGGGGGCGATGAGGAGGGCCCCGAGGACGGCGGCGACAAGGGCGAGGAGTGTCGCCAGGAGTGCCGGCCGCGGCCGACGCGAGGCCTGCTGTTCCGTTACCAGAGCCATTGCTGGTCCACACTCTCCTCCGAGCAGTCCCACTGAATCGCCTTGACTCCGTCGGTCGTGGAGCTGTTGGGGATGGCCAGGCAGAGACCGGTCTTCTTGTTCTTCAGCCGGTCGAGACTTTCGCGCGTCCAGACCTGCTCGTCACCCTCGTCGCTGCACGGCCACTGGATGGGCGTGACGCCGGGCGTGGGACTGCCGCTGGGGATGGCCAGGCACTTGTCGCTCGCCAGGTTGCGCACCAGGTAGCCGTTCGGCACGGCTTCGAGCGTCCAGTACTGGCTCTCGCTGGTGCTGCAGGTCCACTGGATTATCTCGACGCCGTTGGTCGTACTGCCGCTGGGGACGGCGAGGCACTGGCCGGTCTTCTGGTTGTAGAGCCGGGCGTACACGGGGGCTTCGGCCGCCGCGGCCGCCGTGGCGGTCCCGGCTGCCACGGTGCTCTCCGCCGCCGACGCGGTACCGGTCAGCGAGGACCCCGTCAGCACAGGCGCGCTCAGCAGGGCGACGGCCGCCGCGGCGACGGCTCGTCTTCGCACCCTGGAGTTCGCTGACGCTCTGCTCCTTGTCAACTGCTCATCCCTTTCTGCGTGTTCGAGAACGAGGGGTGGCCCTCAGAAAGAGGGCCACCCCAGTTGATTACTACCAGAGCCACCGCTGGTCCGTGCTCGTGGAGCAGGTCCACTGAATGGCTTCGGTGCCGTTGGCCGTGCTGGCGTTCGGGATGGCCAGGCATTTGTCGCTGTTCAGGTTCCGCAGGCGTTTGATGCTGTCGTGGATCCAGATCTGCTCGCTGCCGCCGCCACACGTCCACTGAATGGCCTGGGTGCCGTTGGCCGTGCTGGCGTTGGGCATGGCGAGACACTTGTTGCTGTTCAGGTTCCGGACGCGGAAGCGGTCGCCGTTTCCGCCCTCCACCGCTTCCAGCTGCCACTGCTGTTCACCGTCGCCGCTGCAGTCCCACTGGATCAGGCCGGTGCCGTTGGCCGTGCTGGCGTTGGGAACGGCCAGGCAATTTCCGCTGTTCAGGTTGACGAGAGTCTTGTAGGCGGCTGCGTCGGCTTGGGCCACTGTGGATAAGGCCAGTGCGCAGGCGGCTGTGGTGGCCACTGCGGACACTCGCGCGATGATTTTCGTGGTCTTGGACATGGTGATGCGCCCCTCGGTTCGGTCCGGTCGGGAACGGTGTGCGAGACGTGCCTGGTCAGAATGCGGCGAGACTCCTGGGGCTGTCGTGAGCGGTGAGTCCACAGATCCTGCGCTCTGCGTCTACTCCGCCTGCTCCGGCGAGGAAAGAGCCTGGAGCCGGTATTCCTTGGGCGTGAGCCCGTACACGGTGCGGAAGGCGCGGGTGAAGTCGGAGGCGCGGGGAAGGCCCCAGCGGGCGGCGACGGCATGGATCGGGGTGGTGCGGAGCGCGGGGTCGGCCAGGTCGCGGCGGGCACCCTCGAGGCGTTGCGTGCGGACCCAGGCCGCGACCGTCTCGCCCTCGCCCTGCGCGTGGTCCTTGAAGAGCCGGTGCAGATAGCTGACGGAGATGTGGTGCGCCGCGGCGATCACGGGCGGCGTCAGGTCCGGGTCGTGCAGGTTCTGCCGGACGAACGCCCGGATGCGGGCCACCATGGTCTGGTGGCGGGTCTCCGGCGACAGGGCGTCCTCCGCGTCGAGCACCTGGGCGAACCAGGCCGACAGCAGGTCGACCAGCACCACGCCCAGCCGTGGCGCGTCGGACGGCCGGAGGGAATTGGACTCCCGCTCCAGGCCCGTGAGGAACGCCGTCAGGAGCGCGCCCGTCGCCTCCCGACCCGACAGCCGCCTGCCCAGCAGCTCCCGGACCCGGTTCGGTGACACGGGCATCAGCGCCTTGGGGAAGTCCACCCCCACGCCCCGGACCGGGCGCCGCGCCCCGTCGGGGGGCCGCACCTCGTACGGCTTCGCCGTGTCGGTCACCCACAGGTCGCGTGGGCCGTACATGTCGGTCCGCCCGATGTGTTCGACCCCCAGCCCACCGCCCAGCACCAGCGACAGGTGATACATGTCGGGGTCGGACTGCCGCACCAGCTTCTCGGTCCGCCGGAACCGCGTCGGCAGCACGGACACCGGCCACACCATCACCGGCCCCAGCTCCATCATGTGCTGTTCCGCCCAGAAGTCGGCGGCGTAGTCACTGGTGATGTGGCTCGGCGCGACGGCCTGGTGGACCAGCTGACACCAGTAGTCGAACCTGTCCTCCACCGGCACGTCGTCGCTTCGGAATACCGTCCCGATCATTCCGCTCGCTCTCTCCGGCCACCGGGCGTACGGCCGTCCAATTCCGCCCTCGCGGAGGGTACTTCAACCTTCACACAGCGAGTCGGGGGTGCCCGGGGAAGGCCCGACTCCGGCCGCGCCCGCCCTCGGACGCCCGCCTTCAGACACCCGTGCCCGCGCTCAGACGCCCGCGCCCGTCCGCCGCAGCACCCGCAGCGAATCCGTCGCCGAGACCTCCGTGAAGGCGCCCGACTCCAGTGCCCGGAGGTAGACGCGGTACGGCGCCTGCCCGGTGAACTCGTCCACCGGGTCCGGGAACACGTCGTGGATGAGGAGCAGTCCGCCCTCGGCGACATGGGGCGCCCAGCCCTCGTAGTCGCCGGTCGCGTGCTCGTCGGTGTGGCCGCCGTCGATGAAGACGAGGCCGAGGGGGGAGTTCCAGAACGCGGCGATCTGCGGCGACCGGCCGACGACCGCGACCACGTGGTCCTCCAGACCGGCCCTGTGGAGCGTGCGCCGGAAGGCGGGAAGGGTGTCCATGCGCCCGAGTTCCGGGTCGACGGTCGCCGGGTCGTGGTACTCCCAGCCGGGCTGCTGCTCCTCGCTACCGCGGTGGTGGTCGACGGTGATCGCGGTGACGCCGGCCTCGCGCGCGGCGTCGGCGAGCAGGATCGTGGACCGCCCGCAGTACGTGCCGACCTCCAGCAGGGGCAGCCCCAGCCGCCCGGCCTCGACGGCCGCCCCGTACAACGCGAGCCCTTCACCCACGGGCATGAACCCCTTGGCCCCCTCGAACGCGGCGAGGATCTCGGGCGCGGGCACCGAGGCCATGGGCTTCCTCCAGCTGGTACGGGGTGGTCTGGCGCCCATGGTGCCCCACGCCCCGACCGAGCCGACGAGGGGGTCGCCCGCAGGGTGGCGCCCCGCCAGGAGGCGCCCCGTGAGGGGCGCGGGGAACGGGGCGCCCAGCCCCGACGAACCGCACCGGAATCCGCCCACCCCGCGGAGCGACTACGCCGGGACGACGCTGGGCAGCGCGAGATCCACCTCGACCGCCCGGCCACCCCCGGGATGGCTCGCCCCCGAGGCGAGCGGCGCATGACCACCCGCCGTCACGGCGAGGACGTACGCCCCCTCGGACGGCACGGTGAGGACGTACCCGCCGTCCTCCGCGGACAGCGTCGCCCCCGCCTGCCGGCCCCGCCGGTCGATCAGGGTGACCTTGGCCCGGGCGACCGGAACACCGTCGGCGGTGAGGACATGGCCATGGAACCCGGCCCGGTCCGTGCCCCCGTCGGCAGCCTGCCACTCCTCGGGAGTGTCCTCACTGGACGCCACCAGATGCGGCTTCTCCGCGTTCGCCGTGCGGCGACCCGGCAGGAACGCCGCGAACACCAGGCCGAGCAGCACCGCGCCCGTGGCGATCAGGAAGGACACCCGGAAGCCGTGCATCGTGGGGACCGCGACCCCGCCCACATGGTTCGCGGTGTTCGCCAGGACCATGCCGATCACGGCACTCGACACGGACGTGCCGATGGAGCGCATCAGCGTGTTGAGGCCGTTGGCGGCGCCGGTCTCCGACGGGGGCACGGCGCCGATGATCAGCGCGGGCAGCGAGGAGTACGCGAGGCCGATGCCCGCGCCCAGGACGACCGCGATGACGACGGTCTGCCAGGCGGCGCTCATCAGGCCGAGCCCTGCGCCGTACCCGACCGCGATGATCAGCATGCCGATCATCAGGGTGACCTTGGGGCCGTACTTGGCGGAGATACGGGCGTACACCGGCGCCGTGAACATCATCGTCAGGCCGAGCGGAGCCACGCACAGACCCGCGACGACCATGGACTGGCCGAGACCGTACCCCGTCGACGTGGGCAGCTGGAGCAGCTGGGGCAGCACGAGGGAGACGGCGTAGAAGGCGACGCCGACCATGATCGAGGCGAGGTTGGTGAAGAGCACCGCGGGCCGGGCCGTGGTGCGCAGGTCGACCAGGGGAGCCTTCACCCGCAGCTCCATCACGCCCCACAGGAGGAGGACGGCCGCCGCGGCGCCGAACAGGCCGAGGGTCGTGCCGGACGTCCAGCCCCAGTCGCTGCCCTTGGTGATCGGCAGGAGGAAGAGGACCAGACCGGCGGACAGCCCGAAGGCGCCCAGGGCGTCGAAGGTGCCCGCGGCCCGCATCGGGGACTCCGGTACGAAGATCAGGGTGAGCAGGATCGAGAGGACGCCGAGGCCCGCCGAGCCGAAGAACAGCGCGTGCCAGTCGGCGTGCTGCGCCACCAGGGCCGCGAGCGGCAGGGCGAGTCCGCCGCCGACACCGATCGAGGAGCTCATCAGGGCCATCGCCGAGCCGAGCTTCTCCAGCGGCAGCCCGTCGCGCATCAGCCCGATGCCGAGCGGGATGGCGCCCATCGCGAAGCCCTGGAGGGCGCGGCCGACGATCATCACGAGCAGGTCGCTGGTGAATCCGGCGACGAGTGAGCCGACGACCATCACGGCCAGGCTGGTGATCAGCATGCGCCGCTTGCCGAAGAGGTCACCGAGACGGCCCATGATCGGCGTGGACACCGCGCCCGCGAGCAGGGTCGAGGTCATGACCCAGGTGGCGTTGCCGGGAGAGGTGTCCAGCAGCTCCGGCAGGTCCTTGATGACCGGCACGAGCAGGGTCTGCATCACCGCGACAACGATGCCCGCGAAGGCCAGTACCGGGACGATTCCGCTGCCGCTCGGCCTTCGCGTGCGCGGGTCCGTCGTTGTCCGGGTCATTACGTGCAGCCTCCAGGGGCGGGAGCGAGGTAGGTGCAGGGTGAACCCCGTGCGCCCGGGCAACTATTCCGTTGCTTCGAGCCGCTAACGAATTCTTGACCTTCCCATTACGTGTGGCCGGCCCGTTACGTGCGGCCGGATGGATCGGGCTGGGTGGACCAGGGCGTCCGGTCGCGGGCCGGAGCTTCCGGTCCGCGGATCGGTACGGGATCTGACCTTCCGTCAGATTGGAACGTGTTCTAGTCTTTCGCCGCATGAGAATCGGGACCGGGATCGGGATCACGCCGGAACAGCGGGAACTCGCCGAGTCCGTGCGCGGCTGGATCGCGCGGACGGTGCCACCCGAGGAGGTGCGCAAACTCCTCGACGCACCCGGTGGCCAGGGCGGACGCCCCGCCTACTGGGACGCGCTCACCGAGCAGGGCTTCGCCGGCGTACACCTCCCGGAGGCGTACGGAGGTGGGGGCGGGACGGTTCTCGACCTCGCCGTCGTCCTGGAGGAGGCCGCCCGGGCGGCGCTGCCGGGACCGTTCGTGGCGAACGCGCTCGCCTCCTCGGTGCTCGCGAGCGGGGTCGGGTCGCGGAGGACGGAGGAGGGCGAGAGCGCAGAGCCGGGCGCCGGTGCCGGTGCGCGGGAGGGGGCCGGTGCCGACGTGGCCGGGCTGCTGCGGGCGGTGGCCGCCGGGGAGCGGATCGGGGCGGTCGCCCTCGGGGCCGGGACGCTGACCGCCGTGGCCGCGGCGGACGGGTACGTACTCGACGGAACGGCTCCTCCCGTCCTGTCCGGCGGTGACGCGGACCTGCTGATCCTGGAGGCGTCCGCGCCGGACGGCCGGACCCTGTGGGCGGCCGTGGACGCCGCACACCTCGACGTCCGCGTCCACGAGAGCGCCGACCCGACACGGGCGACCGCCGAAGTCGTGGCCACGGCCCTGCACGTCCCCGCCGGCCGGATACTCGGCATCGACTCCGGTCTCGTCAGCAACCTCGCCGCCGTCGTGTTCGCCGCCGACGCGTGCGGCACCGCCGCCTGGGCGCTGGAGACGGCGACCGCGTACGCGAAGGTGCGCGAGCAGTTCGGGCGGCCGATAGGGCAGTTCCAGGCGATCAAGCATCTGTGCGCCGACATGCTGGTGCGCGTCGAGCAGGCCAGGGCACTCGCCTGGGACGCCGCGCGTTCGGTCCGGGAGGCGCCGCCCGTACGCGAGTTGGTGTCGTCGCTCGCCGCCGGGCTCGGGCTCGACGCGGCCTTCTCGTGCGCCAAGGACTGCGTGCAGGTGCTCGGCGGCATCGGCTTCACCTGGGAGCACGACGCGCATCTCTACCTCCGACGGGCCCTCGTGGCACGGCAGTTGCTCGGTGGCGGGCACTTCCTGCGGGCGGCGCGGTCCGCGGAGGGCGGGGCGAGACGCGAGCTGCGTACCGAGCTTCCTCCGGACGAGGCGGCGCACCACCGGGCAGCGGCCCGGCAGGTGATCGAGCGCGTACGCGGACTCGAACCGACCGCCGTACGACGGGAACTGGCACCCACCGGATACGCGGCCCCGCACCTGCCCCGGCCGTACGGCCTCGGCGCCGGACCCGTCCAGCAGCTCTGTGTCCAGGAGGAGCTGGCGTCGGCAGGCGTGCGCGTCAGCGAACTGGGGATCGCCACCTGGGTCGTACCGTCCCTCATCGCCCACGGGAGCCCCGAACAGCAGCGGCGGTACCTGCTGCCGACCCTGTGCGGGGACACGCTGTGGTGCCAGCTCTTCTCCGAACCCGGAGCAGGGTCGGACCTGGCCTCGCTGTGTACCCGCGCGGAACGGACCGCGGACGGCCGCTGGCGCGTCAACGGACAGAAGCTGTGGACGAGTTCGGCGCAGCGGGCCGACTACGGCATCCTGCTGGCCCGGACGAACCCGGACGCGCCCAAGCACAAGGGGCTCACGTACTTCGTCGTCGACATGAGGACGACGGACGGCATGGAGATCCGGCCGCTGAAGGAGATCACCGGCGAATCGCTGTTCAACGAGGTCCACTTCGACGACGTGCTGCTCCCCGCCGACGCCGTGGTCGGTGCGGTCGACGACGGCTGGCGGGTCGCACGCCACACCCTCGGCAACGAACGCGTCCACATGGCCGACCAGTTGACCTTCGGCACCGGTCTCGAATCGATCGTCGTCCGTTCCGCGGGCCTCGACGACTGTGTGCGGGCGCGCGTCGGCGCCCTGGTCGCGCAGGCGCACGCGCTGGGCTGCATCGGTCTGAGGACCACCATGCGGCAGGTCTCCGGCGCGGACCCGGGCGCCGGGGCCTCCGTACGCAAGCTCGTACAGACCGTGCACCAGCAGCAGGTCGCCGAGCTCGCGCTCGAACTGCTCGGCCCGGAAGGGGCGTTGCGTGAGGGAGCGGCGGAGCGGGCGGTGCACGGGTTCCTGCTCTCCCGCTGTCTGACCATCGCCGGCGGGACGACACAGGTACAGCTGAACGTGGTCGCGGAGCGCATCCTCGGCCTGCCGCGCGACCAGGGACCAGGAACTGGGGAGAGCCAATGAAGGCGTACGTCGTCGGTGTGGGAATGACCAGGTTCGAGAAGCCGGAGACCCGGGACTGGCAGTACTGGGACATGGTCCGGGAGGCGGGCACGGGCGCCCTCACGGACGCCGGGATCTCCTACGACGCGGTGGAGCAGGTGCCCGTCGGCCACTGCTTCCAGGCCTCCACGGCCGGGCAGCGGGCCGCCTACGAACTCGGCCTGAGCGGTGTGCCCGTCTACAACGTGAACAACAACTGCGCGACGGGCGCGACCGCGTTGATGCTCGCGCGGCAGTTCGTCGAGGGCGGTGCGAGCGACTGCGTACTGGCAGTGGGGTTCGAGAAGATGACGCGCGGCGCGCTGGGCGGCGGGGCCGGAGGGGGAGACGGGGGCGACTTCAAGGCGTCACCGGTCGCCCGGCACTACGGCGTCATGGCTGCCCGGCACGGCTTCGAGATGACGCCGCCCACCGCTCAGATCTTCGGGAACGCCGCGCGTGAGCACATGGAGAGGTACGGCACGACCGAAGCGCAGCTCGCGGCCGTGGGAGCCAAGAACCACCGGCACTCGGCGAACAACCCGTACGCGCAGTTCCAGGATGTCTACTCGGTCGACGAGATCCTCGCCGCACGCACCGTGCACTCCCCGCTGACCAAGCTCCAGTGCTCGCCGACCTCGGACGGAGCGGCCGCCGCCGTTGTTGTGTCGGAGCGGTTCGTGGAGCGGCACGGGCTGGGGGAGCGGGCCGTGGAGATCGTCGCGCAGGCGATGACCACGGACACCGAGGAGTCGTTCGCCTCGGGGTCGTGCATCGACGTCGTCGGGCAGCCGATGTCACGGGCCGCCGCCCGGCAGGTGTACGACAGCGCCGGGCTCGGCATCGAGGACGTCGACGTCGTGGAACTGCACGACTGCTTCTCCGTCAACGAACTGCTGACCTACGAGGCGCTCGGCATGTGCGAGGCGGGGGAGTCCGGCAAGCTCGTGGAGTCCGGCGCCACGACGTACGGCGGCCGGTGGGTCGTGAACCCCTCGGGAGGGCTCATCTCGAAGGGCCACCCGCTGGGCGCCACGGGCATCGCGCAGGTGGCCGAGCTGGTGTGGCAGCTGCGGGGCGAGGCGCAGGCCCGGCAGGTGGAACACGCGCGCGTGGGGCTCGCGCACAACATCGGGCTCGGGGGCGCGGCGGTGGTGACACTTCTCAGGCGCGCCTGAACGGGACAGGGGTCGGGCCCGGACGGTCCGGGTTCGGCCCGGGCCCGGCTGAGCCCGGCCCGGGACCCGCCTGCCTTCGGCCCAGGTCCGGCCCGCTTCCGGCCTAGGTCCTGCGGCGGACGAGTCATGCAGCGAAATTACGATGTACGGGGCGCAGGGCCCCTGCGAGCATGACTCCCATGCCCACGCTCAGAGCCACCGCAGAGACACCCGTCTCCCGTCGCCCCACGCCACCCACCTGGGTGGTGGTCGCCCTGGCCTGCGCGGGGCAGTTCCTCGTGGTCCTCGACGTGTCCGTCGTCAACGTGGCGTTGCCGTCGATGCGGTCCGACCTGGACCTGAGCGCGCCGGGACTCCAGTGGGTCGTCAACGCGTACACGATCGCCTTCGCCGGTTTCATGCTGCTCGGCGGGCGGGCCGGCGACCTGTACGGGCGCAAGCGGATGTTCCTGGTCGGGCTGGCGCTGTTCACTCTGGCCTCGCTCGCGGGCGGTCTCGCCCAGGCGGAGTGGCAACTGCTCGCCGCGAGGGCCGTACAAGGGCTCGGGGCGGCGGTGCTCGCGCCCTCGACGCTGACGATCCTGACGTCGGCCGTGCCCGAGGGGGCGGCACGCGCGCGTGCCATCGCGACCTGGACCGCGGTCGGCGGTGGGGGTGGCGCGGCGGGCGGCCTCGTCGGCGGACTCCTGGTCGACGGGCTCAACTGGCGATGGGTCCTGCTCATCAACGTGCCGATCGGTGCCGTGGTGCTGGCCGGCGCCCTGTGGTGGCTCACCGAGAGCCGGGTCGGCGGCGGCCGGCGGCTCGACCTGCCGGGCGCCGTGCTGGTGACGTCGGGCCTCGCGACCCTCGCGTACGGGATCGTGCAGACCGAGGCCTCGGGGTGGACGTCCGCCGCGACGCTGGTCCCGCTGTCCGGCGGAGCCGTCCTGATCGGGCTGTTCCTGCTCGTCGAGGCACGGACGAAGACGCCACTGATGCCGCTGAAGCTGTTCCGGGTGCGATCCGTGTCGTCGGCGAACGTGTCGATGTTCCTGTGCGGGTCCGCGATGTTCTGCATGTGGTTCTTCATGACGCTGTACGCGCAGAACGTGCTCGGCTACACACCCCTGGACGCCGGACTCGCGCTCGTGCCCAGCTCCCTGGCCGTGATCATCGGTTCGAAGGCCGCTCCGAGGCTCATGCCGGTCGTGGGAGCACGCAACGTCGCGGTGATCGGGGCGCTGGTGGCGGCGGCCGGGTTCGGCTGGCAGTCCACGATGACCGCGGACGGCCCGTTCCTCACTGCGATCATGTTCCCCGGCATCCTCATGATGCTCGGCGCCGGACTCTCCGCGACGCCGCTCGCCGCGCTCGCCACCTCCGGCGCGGAGCCCGAGGACGCCGGACTGGTCTCGGGTCTCGTCAACACCTCGCGCACGATGGGCGGCTCGCTCGGCCTGTCGGTGATGGCCACGATCGCGGCGGCCCGTACCGATGGCGGGACCTCGCCGGAGGCCCTCACGGAGGGATACGCACTTGTGTTCCGGACGGGCGGGGGCGTCATGCTCGCCGGCGCGGTGCTGATGCTGGTGTGGCTGCCGCGCGGGCCGGTCACGAAGGCCTGAGGGGTGACGCGTGCCCGGGGTGCTCCGGCCTGGTGCGATGCCGCGCGCGACCTCGAAAACCGATCGTCTGCGGGAGGCAACGAAATACGGGACCTATGGACTCTATTGGACATCTAGGAGGTGTTCATGGGGGATCGGAAACAGGCTCAGGACGAGGAGTTCCAGAGCTTCGTCATCGGCCGCTGGCCACGGCTGATGCGTACGGCATTTCTCCTCACGGGGGAGCAGCACGCGGCGGAGGACCTGGTCCAGTCGTCATTGGAGCGGGCGTACGTGGCCTGGCGCAAGGTCAGCACGGCGGACGACCCCGACGCGTACGTGTGGCGTCTGATGATCAACGCTCACGCGCGCAGGCACCGCAGGCGCCTCAAGGAGTTCCTGGCCCCCAGGACCGACACGGACCTCACACCCGAGCGGCCCGACACGGGAGACCGGATCGCCCAGGTCCTGCGCTACTGGGAGGACCTGAGCGAGACACAGACGGCACAGGCGATGGGCTGCTCGGTGGGCGCGGTGAAGAGCAACGCGGCGAAGGGGATCGCCAAGCTCCGCGCCATACCGGACCTGGCCGACACGGTGACGCACGGAGGGCGGAAGTGATGAGCGCGGACCGGGAGACGAACCACGACATGACGCACAGCTCGCACAGGGACATCGCCCTCCTGCTGGCGGACGCCGCGGACGAGGTCGAGATCGGCATAGCCCCCTACCAGGCGGTCGTTCGGGGCGGCCGGCGCCGCAAGGCGCGCCGGTGGGCGCTGGCCGCGGCGGCGGCACTGGTCATCGCGGGCTCGACGGGGTCCCTGGCGCTGGCCGGAGCGCTGGACGGTGACGGGAGACGGGTCGCCCCGGCAGCCACGAAGCCCGTGAAGAGTGATCAGCCGGACGAGTACGCGGCCCGGCGGACCACACTGGCGATCGGGACCGACCGGGGCAAGGAGTGGCAGGTCGAGATCGACGTGTGGTCGGCACCGAAGGACAAGGCGGAGGCACAGCTGCGGTTCGACTCGATGAACGAGTACGGCGTCCGGCCGAGCGAAGTGCGGAAGGCCGAGGACATCGTGGGCAAGGGCTGGGTGTTCGTGCGGTTGACCGTGGGGTTCGGTGCTCCCTCGGTGGTGGTGCAGGGGTCGGTGGAGAAGGGCGACTCACTGTCGGGCAAGGACATCCAGGCGTACGGGATGCCGCTGGAGACGAACGACGCCGACAAGGCCGACGCAGCTCAGCGGCTGGTGATCGGCAAGGTCGCTCCCACCGCGCGGCGCGTCACCTGCACCTGGGACGACGGCACGACGACCGATGCCCGCCGGGTTTCGAGTGACACCGGCGTCAGAGGCGGTGACGCGCTCGCGATCCGCCCGGTAGCCGGTTCCCAGCCCACCTGGTTCGTGTGCCTGGCACCTGAGGGCGTGTCCTACGAGTCGGCGGAGGTGACGGAGTAGAACCGCGCTGGGGGCCGACGGGGACACCCGAGGGGGTAAGGCGGCGAAGAGGTGGCGCGCTGACCAGGGAATGAGGCGGCGTGGCGGCCGGGGCCGGCCCGGGGGAGCGCGGCTCTACACCCTCGGCCCTCAGCCTTAGAGCCACCCTTGCTGCCGGGCCTCCCGCATGGCCTCCATGCGATTGCGGGTGCTCGTCTTGCCGATCGCGGAGGAGAGGTAGTTGCGGACGGTCGACTCGGAGAGGTGCAGGGTGGACGCGATGTCGGAGACGGTCGCGCCGTCGGCCGAGGCCTTCAGCACGTCGCACTCGCGGGCGGTGAGCGGATTGGGCCCGGCGCTCAGTGCGGCGGCGGCGAGCGCCGGATCGATGACGGTCTCCCCGGTCAGCACGCGGCGGATCGCCCGGGCCAGCTCCTCCACGGGCCCGTCCTTGACCAGGAATCCCGCGGCGCCCGCCTCCATGGCCCGCCGCAGATACCCGGGCCGGCCGAAGGTGGTGAGGATCAGCACCCGGCAGTCGGGCGTCTCGTCCCGCAACAGCGCGGCGGCGTCCAGCCCGCTGATACCGGGCAGTTCGATGTCCAGCAGCGCGACATCGGGCCGCGACTGCAGGGCCGCCCCCACGATCGCGTCCCCCGTCCCGACCTGCGCGACCACCTCGATGTCCGCCTCCAGCCCTAGCAGAAGGGCAAGAGCGCCACGCATCATCCCCTGGTCCTCGGCGAGGAGAACACGAATGGACTTGGCGGGCCGATGGTCCCGAGGCATCTCGTTCACGGCCCAAGAGTAGGCGGCACCCCACCACAGGGGCCGCGAGCAAGGCCGCGCCCAGCCACGGCAACCCGTAACCGGCCAACCGGCTCCCGCACTTCGGGGGCGCGGGGAACTGCGCGACCAGCCACAGCGAACCCGCACCCGACGTACCACTGCCGGCAGGCTCAGGCCACCCTCCCCGAGGTGACGACCTCGCCGGTCGCAGCCGCAGGCGCGGACGCGGTCGCCGCGGCGGGCGTCACCGCACCCGCCTCAGCCCCCTCCGCCGCCTCAACGGGAAGCTCTGCCGTCACCACGAAACCGCCCCGCGGTCCCACCCCCGACTCCAGGGACCCGCCCGCCGCCGCAAGCCGTTCCGTCAGCCCCTTGAGGCCGGTACCGCCGATCCCGGAGCCGGGGAAGACGGGGTTCGGGGCGACAGATGCCCCGGCGCTGTCAGCAGAACCGGAACCGGAACCGGAACCGGAACCGGCATCGGCATCGGGACCGGCATCGGCACCGGAGCCGGAGCCCGAGCCGGACCTGGGACGAACACCAGCACCGCCCCCGTTGTCCGAGATGCACGCCCGGACCCGCTCCGGCGCCCCCTCCACCGTGATCTCGCAGCGAGTAGCGCCACTGTGGCGGACGGCGTTGGTGACGGCCTCGCGGACGACCCAGCCGAGCAGCACCTCGGTCTGGGCGGACAGCGGCGGCCCCGACTGCCGGACGACGGGCTCGATGCCGGCCGCCAGGAGCGCCGAGCGCGCCCGGTCGAGGTCCGTGGCCAGGCTGCCCTCCCGGTAACCCGTGACCGCCTCGCGTATCTCCGTCAGGGCCTGCCTGCCGACCGACTCGATGTCGGAGACCTGCAGGAGTGCCGCGTCCAGGTCCCGGTGGGCGAGGCGCCGGGCGGCCTCCGACTTCACGACGA
This sequence comes from Streptomyces aurantiacus, assembly GCF_027107535.1. NCBI lineage: Bacteria > Bacillati > Actinomycetota > Actinomycetes > Kitasatosporales > Streptomycetaceae > Streptomyces > Streptomyces sp. Qhu-G9. Next base: position 1,760,371 of record NZ_CP114283.1, read on the forward strand.
TGACGGAGAGCGTGTGCCCGAGCAGGTCGTGCAGGTCGCGGGAGAAGCGCAGGCGTTCCTTCTCGACGGCGCGGCGGGCCAGTTCCTCGCGGGCGGAGCGCAGTTCACGTACGGCCTCGGACAGGGACAGGATCGCGGCGGTCACCATGGTGGACAGGAACGTGCCGTACGCGACGTTCACCGCGCCCCAGCCGTCCCGGAGTCCGGCCACGACGCCCGCGAGCGCGCTCAGCCCGATGCCGGTCCTGCCGAGCCACCGCCCCCGCACGATCGCGCCCGCGGCCAGGCCGAGCAGCGGGAAGAACAGGAGCCAGCTGCCGCCGTACAGACCGCCGAGGAGGCACGTCACCACGCCCAGCGCGATCAGCGCGGCCCGGGTGGAGAGAGCCTCGCGGGCCTCCTTCGTGAAGGCGCGGAACACCACGTGGATGTAGAGGGAGTTGAAGACGAAGAGGCCGATGCCGCCGACCCACGGGTTCGGGGTCCGGCCCTGGAAGAGGTTGGAGAAGGCGCCCATGCCCATCAGGAGCCAGGGGAGGAGCGCGAAACCGCTGGGCGGCGGGCCCAGGTGCTCCGGCAGCTTCCCGGTTCGCCGCCCGGCCTTCCGGTCGGCCGCGAACGCGTCCCGGTCGGCCTTCCGGTGCGTCCGCGACTCCTGCCACTCGGCCATCCGGCAGCTGACCCGCTGCGACCAGGGCATGTCCCCACCTCCGTTCGGACGGTCCACGGATCGGTTCATCGGTTCACACGGTTGACGGATCGGTTCACACGGTCCGTGCGGTCCTGCGGTACGAGACCACAGCGTACGAGCCGAAGGCCAGCAGCCAGCCGGTCAGCACCAGCACGGCTCCGAGGGCGGGTGCCCGTCCGTCGGCGACGGCGGTGCCGAGCTGAGCGAAGCGGTTCGTGGGCGTGTAGGAGGACAGGGACCGCAGCCAGCCGGGGAAGAGGCTCAGTGGGAACCACAGCCCACCGACCACTGCGAGCGTCAGGTTGCACACCATGTTCACCACGCCCGTGGCCTGCGCGGTCAGGCGGTAGCCGTTGCCGAGACCGAGCAGCGTGAAGGGGATCGAGCCGAGCCACAGCAGCAGCGCGATCACCGCCCACTTCCAGGCGTCGAGACGTACACCGTTGACCAGGCCGCCCGCGGCGAGGACCGCGAGGATCGCCGGCAGGACCGTGACCGCACCGGTCAGCGCACGTGCGGTCACGACCTGGCGCGGGCTCATCGGGGTGATCCGCAGCTGTCGCAGCCAGCCGATCGACCGGTCCTCGGCGACTCCGCCGCCGGTGTTCAGGGCCGAGCCCATCGCGCCGTACGCGGCCATACCGATCATGGAGGCCGTCTTCCAGCCGCCGTCGCTGCCGTCGCCGAGGTTCGTGAACAGCAGGTACATCACCACCGGCATGACGACACCGCCGATCACGAAACCGGTGTCGCGCAGTGTCCGGCGCACTTCGAGCCGCAGGTAGTCGAGCATCACACCGTCTCCAGAGAAGCGGGCCGCGTGGCGGAGGGGGAGGTCAGGGCGAGGAACGCGTCGTCGAGCGAGGCGGGCGCGACCTCCAGGCCGCGTATCGCGCCGCGCTCCGCGAGGGCGATCACCGTGGCGTCCGGGTCGTCGGTCCGCAGCCGGGCCCGGTCGCCGCGTACCTCCACGGAGACCACCCCGGGCAGCCGGGACAGCCCGTCCGCGGCCGCCCCGGCGAGGTCGAAGGCGACGAGGCTGCCGCCCGCGGCCCGCCTGAGCTGCTCGCCGGTGCCGTCGGCGACGACGCGCCCGTGGTCGACGACGACGATCCGGTCGGCGTTGACGTCCGCCTCCTCCAGATAGTGCGTGGAGAAGAGGACGGTGTGGCCGTGGCGGGCGTAGGCGCGCATCGCGTCCCAGAAGGCGTACCGGGCCTCGACGTCCAGGGCCGCGGTCGGCTCGTCGAGCACGATCAGCGAGGGGTTCCCGACCAGGGCCACGGCGAACCGCACCCGCTGCGTCTGGCCTCCGGAGAGCCGGTCGACGCGCCGCCCGGCCAACTCGGCGATCCCCGCGAGCTCCAGCGCTTCGGTGACGGGCATCGGCGCGGGGTAGGTCCCGGCCACGAACCCGACGAGTTCGCCCACCGTCACCCTCGGCACCGGTCGGCCGTCCTGCAGCATGGCGCCCACCCGGCCTGCCCGCACGGCGTGTTCCGGGGCGGCGCCGAAGAGGCGGACGACGCCCTCGTCGGGCTCGTTCAGGCCCAGCAGGAGGGAGATCGCGGTGGACTTGCCGGCGCCGTTGCGGCCGAGCAGCGCGACCGTCTCGCCGCGTGAGATCTCCAGGTCGACGCCGTCCACGGCCCGTACCGCACCGAAGGTCTTGACCGCCCCGGTGAAGGACACGGCCCGGTCCGTGCCGGAGTCCGCCGCCGTCCCGTCCGCCCTCGGACCCGTCCCGTCCGTCCTGCCTGTCGTGCCTGTCGTGCCTGTCGTGCCTGTTTTCGTCCCCGTCTTCGTCATGGGTACGACGCTACGAACCGGTGGGTGGTGCACGGCAGATGCGCATGTACGGACTCGGGCAGGACAAATGTCACGGCCGGGCTCCGGCAACCCAGGTGCCGACCCCGCCCGTGGCATCCGGGCCGGGCACCCGACGCCCAACACCCGACACCCGGCACCCAACGCCCGACACCACATCTGACATGGCGTCAGGAGTCTTCACATGTGCCGGGGGCTCGGCTATACAGGGGTTCGCCGGACTGGAACGCGTTCTAGAACAGGCGGGTTCCCCGGTTCAAGGTCGACCTCGGTGCGGCCGACGGTGCGGACGGCCGCACCGGGGTCTTCACGCCCAGCAGTCAGGAGCCCCATGCCCATCGACGTTGCCAGGGCCCTCGCGGCCGAGCCCCGGTCCGCCGGGATCGCCTGGGGCCACAAGGACGTCCAGCTCTACCACCTCGGCCTCGGCGCGGCCGCGAATCCGGACAGGCGCAGCCCGGCGACCGACCCCGACGAACTGCGCTACACCCTGGAGTCCAGGCTGCACGTCCTGCCGAGCTTCGCGACCGTCGCGGGCGCGGGCTCCCCCGGCGTGATCAACGGCCTCTCCATGCCGGGCGTCGACGTCAACCTCGCCCATGTCCTGCACGGCGGCCAGACCATCGTGCTGCACCGGCCGATCCCGGTCGAGGGCGAGGCGGTCGCCACCACCCGGATCGCGGACGTGTACGACAAGGGCAAGGCCGCCATCCTCGTCGTACGCACCGAAGTGCGCGACGAGCAGGGCCCGTTGTGGACCAACGACGCCCAGATCTTCGTACGCGGCGAAGGCGGCTTCGGCGGCGACCGCGGCCCCTCCGTCCGTCCCGAACCACCGACGGGCGCACCGGACCGGCAGGTCGAGCGCACGATCCGTGAGGACCAGGCGCTCCTGTACCGGCTCTCCGGCGACTGGAACCCCCTGCACGCCGACCCCGAGTTCGCCAAGCTCGCCGGTTTCGACCGCCCGATCCTGCACGGGCTGTGCACGTACGGGATGACGCTGAAGGCGGTCGTGGACACGGTGCTCGGCGGCGACGTCGGCCGGGTCCGCTCCTACACCACGCGCTTCGCCGGGGTCGTGTACCCGGGCGAGACCCTGCGCATCCGCATGTGGCAGGGGGACGGCACGGTCCGGGTGACGGTCGGGGCGGCCGACCGGGACGACGCGCCGGTCCTGGCCGACACCGTCGTGGAGCACACCTGAGTCGTGGACACCCCCGAGTCGCGGAGCACACCTGAGCCCCGCCCGCCGCAGCCCATGCGTCCCGCTTGCACATCCCGCCGTGAGTCCCACCCGTGAGTCCCGCACCCGGGTGTCGGCCCACCTGAGTGTCGTACGTACGTTTCCGAGGGGAGCCGCACCATGCGCGCAGCCGTACTGCACGAGATCGGCCAGGACAAGCTGGAGATATTCGACGACGTCGAGGCGACGGGCTTCGGGCCGGGCCGGGTGAAAATCCGGGTGCGGGCCACCGGCCTGTGCCACTCGGACCTCTCGGCGATGGCCGGGGTCCTGCCGCAGCCCGCGCCGTTCATCCCCGGACACGAGGGCGCCGGCGAGATCCTGGAGGTCGGCGAAGGCGTCACGAGCGTCAAGCCCGGCGACCGGGTCGTCGTCTGCTGGCTGCCCGCGTGCGGCGTGTGCCCCGCCTGTAAGCGCGGCCAGACCGAGCTGTGCCTGGCGGGCTTCATGAACGCGGGCACGCCCAACTTCAAGCGGCCCGGCGGCGACGTCTTCGGCTTCGCGGGCACCGGGACCTTCACCGAGGAGGTCGTCGTCGACGCCGGCTGCGCCGTGCCGATCCCCGATGACGTGCCCTTCGACATCGCCGCTCTCATCGGCTGCGGAGTCACCACGGGACTCGGCGCGGCCCTCAACACCGCCGACGTGGAGGCCGGTTCGTCGGTCGCCGTCATCGGCTGCGGAGGTGTCGGCATCTCCGCGATCCAGGGTGCCCGGCTCAAGGGCGCCGCCGAGATCGTCGCCGTCGACCCGGTGAGTTCGCGCCGCGAGGCCGCGCTGAAGTTCGGCGCCACCAGGGCCGTCTCGCCCGAAGAACTCCCCGACGCCAAGCAGTCGGTGACCGCGGGCGAGGGCTTCGACTATGTCTTCGAGGTCGTGGGCCGGTCCGCCACCGCCCGCACCGCGTACGACAACACGCGCCGCGGCGGCACCCTGGTCGTGGTCGGCGCGGGCGCCATGGACGACTTCCTCCAGCTCAACATGTTCGAGCTGTTCTTCGACGAGAAGCGGATCCTGCCGTCGATGTACGGCGGCGGGGACGTCCTGCGGTCCTACGAGCGGACGATCGCGCTGTGGCGCGCCGGACGCATCGACCTGGAGGGCCTCATCACGCACCGGGTGCCGCTGAGCGACATCAACGAGGCGCTGGACCAGATGCGTACGGGCGTGGCGCTGCGTACGTGCATCGAGATCTGACGCTCCGAACCCCACTGCTGTCGACCGGAAGGACCCTGATGTCACTGCCACTCGAGGGCCGGTCCGCGGTCGTCACGGGTGCGGGCCGCGGCCTCGGCCGGGCGGAGGCGCTGGAACTCGCCCGGCTCGGTGCCGCCGTCGTCGTCAACGACTTCGGACAGCCCGGCCGGGACGGGTCAGGCGCCGCCTCGGCCGCGCCCGCAGAGGAGGTCGCCGCCGAGATCCGTGCGACGGGCGGCCGGGCGGTCGCACACACCGGTGACGTTGCCGACCACCAACAGGCGCGAGAGCTGGTCGAGTTGGCGATCTCGGAGTTCGGGCGGCTGGACGTCCTCGTCAACAACGCGGGCATCCTGCGCGACCGGATGGTCTTCTCGATGTCCGAGGACGAGTGGGATTCCGTGATCCGGGTCCATCTGAAGGGCCACTTCAACACCACCCACTTCGCGTCCGCGCACTGGCGGGCACGGTCCAAGGCGGCGGACGCGCCGGTGTACGGGCGGATCGTGAACACCTCCTCGGAGGCGTTCCTCGCGGGCTCCGCGGGGCAGCCCAACTACGCGGCCGCCAAAGGCGGGATCGTGGGACTGACGACCTCGTCGGCGCTCGCGCTCGCCAAGTACGGCGTCACGGCGAACGTGATCTGCCCTCGGGCCCGGACCCGGATGACGGCGGACGTCTTCGCGGGCTTCCAGGAACCGGGCGGCCAGGAGACCGAGGGGCGGCTCGACCCGCTCGCTCCCGAGCATGTCGCCCCGCTCGTCGGCTACTTGGCCTCACCGGCGGCCGCCCACGTCAACGGTCAGCTCCTCGTCGTGCACGGGGGGATGGTCGCCGCCGTCGAACGGCCGCGTGTGGCGGCGAAGTTCGACACCAAGCAGGACGCCTTCACCTTTGAGGAACTGGACGCGCTGCTCACGCCCCACTTCGCGGACCGGCCGGCGGGGGAGACGTTCGCGGCGGCGGAAGTACTGGGTCTGCGGCACGAGTGACCGTGACGTACCCATGACGTACCCAGGTCGGTCCCTGAGGCGCTCCCCGGACAGTCCCGGACGGGCATCCGGGCACGACCGCGAAGGCCGCGACCCACGCGGAACGGCCCCGCCCGACGAGATGTCGGGCGGGGCCGCTTCACGGTGCGGACCTGCGGTGTGGTCAGGCCGCCGTGTCGCTCTGCTCGGCCGGCCTGCGGTGCCGCCCGCGGGGGGTCGCCCCGTCCTCCTGGGCGGAAACCGGTCCCCGGTGCCGACCTTGGCCACCGTCGGCGGTGGCCTGCGCCAACGCCCCCCGCGGGTCGGTGTCCGTCATCTCCATGGTGCTCGTGTCGCTCATGTGTGATTCACCCCGTCAACAAGATCCTTCTTTACAGCGCGGGCGAGTCTAACGGGCGGATGTGACCGGCCTGAGGGGTGGTTGGGGCTACTCGGTGGTCACTTTGGGAGGGGTGAGAGACGGGGTGGTCCCGGCGGTCGTCCGGAGCGTGCGGAAGGCCGGCGGCGCCTCGGTACTGACCTGCTCGACGCACAGGGGTTTCACCGACTCGAAGCCCTCGGGGCGAAGCCCTCCGGGGACCGCCGGGCGAACGCCTGTGGGTGCCGCCGGAGGCATGCTCATGGGCGCTGCCGGCAGGCTGATTCCGGCGACAGCCGGAAACGACGGGCGAATGCTTTCGCCGGACGCCGGGGCGGGGGCGGCGCGTTCTGCTGCCGCGGCGGCGGTGCCGCGCGTCGCCGGAACACTCTCTCCCGGCAGGGCGGCGGTGGCTTGTGCCGCCGGGACGGGGTGCCCCACCGCGCCGACGGTACTTTGCGCCGCAGGAACTGTCCTTACGGCCTCCGCACTGGCGCTTCCTGCCCGGACAGCCGTGCTGACCGCCCCGGCGAGGGTGTCTTGCGCCGCCGGAGCAGAAAGGTCCGTCGCCGGGGCGGAACGGTCCGTCGCCGCGACGGAACGGTTTTCCACGGCGCCTCCCACAGCCCCGGCGCTTCCCACAGCCCCGGCGCCTGCCGCCTGCGTGCCCACCCGGCGCGCGTCCTGCGTGCTCGTCCGGCCCGCTCCTTGGCTGCTCGCCTGGTCCGCCCTCTGCATGCCCACCGGGGCCGCCCCTTGGACGCTCCCCCCGCCGGGCCCCCTTCCGGCAAGCCCTCCCGCCGCCTCGTCGGGTGCCCGGCCCTTCGAAGCCGCTTCCGCCAACCGCCGTCCCGCGAAGGCGTTCGCGACCGTCCGGCCCGTCAGTGGGGCCTGCTGAAGCGGTACCGGCCGGGCCACGACAGGCTCCGGGGGACCCGTGACCGACGGCCCCCGCGGCGCTTCCCCCGGCGCCTCGGCCGTGCGGTCCGGGTCCCCCGGGCCCGCGTCCCCCGCCCCCGTGGGTGCTTCCATCCGTGACACGCCGCACGGCACCGTCCCCGTCGCGTACGGCAGTTGAAGCACCCCGTCCTTGGTCCACCGACCGGCCCCCGTCAACCATCCCTCGGGTGGGGCGAGTTGGTGGACATGCCGCTCGGTCGGACGCCATACGCCGAGCCAGCTGCCCGAGGCGCCGTCGATCCGCAGCGCGACCCCGCAGCTCTCCGGCGTCAGCACCAGGCCCGGCTGGATCGCGAACGGCGTGACCGCGCATCCGGCCAGGTGGAGACACTCGGGGAACCGGACCGGGAGCGTGCTCCCCAGCACGCCCCAGCCGAGCCGCTCCTGCCCGGGTGAGGGCGCGTCCGAGCGGATCAGGAGCAGCCCGCTGTCGGCGTCCGCGAGCAGCAGCCGGTCGTTGCTCTTCTCGGAGATCTGCAGCAGCGGCGACAGCTCGCCCCCGCGCTCCAGGTCGGCCACCACCGTCTTGGTGCGGCCGTCCAACTCCCGGTCCAGCGCCAGCAGTCGGTCCCCGCCGCCCAGCCACACCCCGCCCGAGCAGCGGCCCGGAACCTCCGCGAGATGCTCGGGCCCGAAGGCGCCGCCCGCCACGAGCCACACGGCGGTCGAACTGCGGCCCACGGCAAGGGCGTACGCGCGTGTGCCGCCCGGAGCAGGTGGCAGCAGCCGCATCTCCGTTCCCGCTTCGGGGCATTCCACCGCGCCGAGCGGTACCTCGCCCGTCCCGGGGCCGGTCGGGTACAGCAGCGAGAACGCGTGCCGGCCGTCGACGAGCCGGTGGATGAGCACCCGCCCGTCCGCCAGCGGCAGCACCTCCGTGCCGGGCTCCTCCGGCTGGTTGCCGGGCAGCGGCACCGCGTACGGCTCGGGGCCGTCCAGCGTCCAGCGCTCCGGGAACCAGGACTCGCCGCTGCGGGCCAGCCGGGCCGCGTAGGACCCGTCGACGGTGATCACGCACCCTGCCCGCGTGGCCCACTCGTTCCCGGGCACAGCCGCGGACTCGATCGCACAGGCCGCCATCGTTCGGTCACCTCCGGCGACGAAACTAGTTTTCGCACGCACAGACGTGGGACCGGCAGGCAGCCCCTTCACACATAAGAGTGGCCGACTTTCGATTCGCCTGAGGGAACAGGGGCGGGTGTGCTGGACGAGATGAGGGCACCTGTGGTTAGGGCGGCCTAAGTACAGCCTGTGCGTCGGCTGAGCAACGCCTGGAGTGTGTTCCTGATGTCCCCACGCCGCCGCGGCGCCGCCGCTGTCGCCCTCGCCGTGGCCACGGCGCTGTCCCTGGCCGCCTGCTCGTCGGGCGACGCGGGCTCCGACTCGAAGAAGTCCGACAACGGCAGCGGCGGCAAGTCCTCGCCGTGGGCGGCGAGGACTTCTCCAAGGCGGCCGAGGAGACGGCGAACATGGGCACCACGGCCAAGACCGGGAAGTTCCCGCGCACCATCGAGCACGCCATCGGCGAGACCGAACTGAAGGCCGAGCCCAAGCGGGTCGTCGTCCTCGACGTGGGCGAACTCGACAACGTCGTCTCGCTCGGCGTGAAGCCCGTCGGCTGGGCACCCACCGAGGGGTCGGCCGGCATCCCCTCGTACCTGAAGAAGGACGCGGGCAGCCCCAAGGACGTCGGCACGATCAACGCCCTCAACCTGGAGGCCATCGCCGGCCTCAAGCCCGACCTCATCCTCGGCAGCGAGCTGCGCGCCGCCAAGCTCTACCCGCAGCTCTCCAAGATCGCGCCGACCGTGTTCTCCATCCGCCCGGGCTTCACCTGGAAGGAGAACTACCTCCTCAACGCCGCCGCACTCGACAGGACCGCCGAGGCGAAGACCCGGCTCGCCGCGTACGAGAAGAAGGCCGAGGCCCTCGGCGGTGAGCTCGGCGCCGACAAGCCGACCGTCACCATGCTCCGCTACCTGCCGGGCATGATCCGCCTCTACGCCAAGGCGTCCTTCATCCATCGGCACGATCCTCGACGACGTCGGCATCCCGCGCCCGAAGAACCAGCAGATCAACGACCTCGCGGCGGAGATCGGCCCGGAGAGGATCGACGAGGCCGACGCCGACTGGATCTTCACCGGTGTCTACGGCGACGCGAAGAAGACCGACCGCGCGAGCGCCGAGGACAACCCGCTCTGGAAGAAGCTCGGCGCCGTGCAGAACGGACAGGCCAAGGACGTACCCGACGAGACCTGGTACCTCGGCCTCGGTGTGACCGCCGCCGGCGAGGTCCTCGACGATCTCGAGGGCTTCCTCGCCAAGTAGCCGCCGAAGCGGCAGGGCGGGGCGCACGACCGGGCGCCCGGAGCGGGGTCGCCCGGTCACAGCTGGTCACGTGGCCCGCGACCGGCGGGGCACGGACACAAGGCAGGTAGCCTTTCGTTCGTGCCCCGTCTGTCTGAAGCAATCGCCGCGCTCGACGCCCTCTGGCCCCCCGGGAGCGCGGAGGCATGGGATGCGGTCGGGACGGTCTGCGGAGACCCCGACCAGCAGGTGTCCCGTGTCCTGTTCGCCGTCGACCCGGTCCAGGAGGTCGTGGACGAGGCGGTGAAGCTGGGCGCGGACCTGCTGGTCACCCACCACCCGCTCTATCTGCGCGGTACGACGACGGTCGCGGCCTCGACCTTCAAGGGCCGCGTCGTGCACACCCTGATCAAGAACGACATCGCGCTGCACGTCGCCCACACGAACGCCGACCGCGCCGACCCGGGAGTGAGCGACGCCCTCGCCGGCGCGCTGGACCTGAGGGTCGTACGCCCGCTGGTGCCGGACCCCGCCGACCCCGAGGGCCGCCGCGGCCTGGGGCGCGTCTGCGAGCTGGACCATCCGGTCACCGTCCGCGAGTTCGCCGCCCGCGCCGCCGAGCGGCTGCCCGCCACCGCGCAGGGCATCCGCGTCGCGGGCGACCCCGAGGCAGTCGTGCGGACCGTCGCGGTCAGCGGCGGCTCCGGCGACAGCCTCTTCGCCGACGTACGCGCCGCGGGCGTGGACGCCTTCCTCACCGCGGACCTGCGCCACCATCCGGCGTCGGAGTTCATGGCGGACGGCACGCACAGTCCTCTCGCGCTGCTCGACGCGGCGCACTGGGCCACCGAGTGGCCCTGGTGCGAGCTGGCCGCAGCCCAGCTCGACGAGATCTCCGACCGTCACGGCTGGGACCTGCGGGTCCACGTCTCGAAGACGGTCACCGACCCGTGGAACTCCCACTCCCCTTCACCTGGAGCCCCCAACTGAACGCCGCGCCCGCCGACCAGATCCGACTTCTCGACGTCCAGTCCCTCGACGCCCGCCTGCAGCAGCTCGCGCACCTGCGGAGGTCGCTGCCCGAGCACGCCGAGATCGAGTCGCTGACCAAGGACCTCACCCAGCTGCGTGACCTGCTGGTCGCCTCGCAGACGGAGGAGAGCGACTGCTCCCGCGAGCAGACCAAGGCGGAGCAGGACGTCGACCAGGTGCGCCAGCGCGCCTCCCGCGACCAGCAGCGCCTCGACTCCGGCGCCGTCACGTCCCCCAAGGACCTGGAGAACCTCCAGCGCGAGATCGTCTCCCTCGCCAAGCGGCAGGGTGATCTTGAGGACGTCGTCCTGGAGATCATGGAGCGCCGCGAGTCCGCGCAGGAGCGGGTCGCCGAGCTGACCGGGCGGGTCTCCTCCGTCCAGTCGAAGATCGACGACGCGACGGCCCGCCGGGACAGCGCGGTCGAGGCCTTCGACAGCGAGGCCGCGACGGTCACCAAGGAGCGTGAGGTCATCGCGGGTTCCCTGCCCGCCGACCTGCTGAAGCTGTACGAGAAGCTCCGCGAGCAGCAGGGCGGCGTCGGTGCGGCCCGCCTCTACCAGCGCCGCTGCGAGGGCTGCCGCCTGGAGCTGAACATCACCGAGGTCAACGAGGTGAAGGCGGCCTCGCCGGACACGGTGCTGCGCTGCGAGAACTGCCGCCGGATCCTGATCCGTACGTCCGAGTCCGGCCTGTAGGAAGCGAGTTGACCGCCGAGGCCGACGGGGGTGCCCGGGGCGTCCCGGGGCCCGCGGTCCCCGGGACGGGAGCGCCCCGCGAGGGGCGCGGGGAACAGCGCGCCCAGCCACGGCCAACCGGCGGCCGGGCGACCACCACCGCCCCCTCCGACGCCGATGACAGCCGGTCCGCACGGAACGTGGCCTCGCGGGCGCCGGCCGTCGGAGGGGCCGCCCCGCCCGACCTCGGCACCCCCACCACCTTCGTACTGCTGCGCCACGGCGAGACCCCCCTGACCCCCCAGAAGCGGTTCTCCGGCAGCGGCGGCAGCGACCCCGCGCTGTCCGACGTGGGCCGCCACCAGGCCGCACGCGTCGCGAGCGCGCTCGCCGCCCAAGGCACCGTGCAGGACATCGTGTCCTCCCCCCTCGCCCGCTGCCGTGAGACCGCGGAGATCGTCGCCGCCGCGCTCGGACTCGGCGTACGCGTCGAAGAAGGGCTGCGGGAGACGGACTTCGGGGCGTGGGAGGGCCTGACCTTCGCCGAGGTACGGGAGCGGTACCCGGACGACATGACCGCGTGGCTGGGTTCACCGGACGCCGAACCGACCGGCGGCGGCGAGAGTTTCGAGGCGGTGGCCGGGCGCGTGGCCGAGGCCCGCGACAGACTGCTCGCGTCGTACGCCACCCGTACCGTGCTCCTCGTCTCCCACGTCACGCCCGTCAAGACCCTCGTACGGCTGGCCCTGGGCGCCCCGCCGGAAGCCCTGTTCCGCATGGAACTGTCCGCGGCCTCGCTGTCGGCGGTGGCGTACTACGCGGACGGGAACGCGAGCGTCCGGTTCCTCAACGACACGTCAGCGCTGCGTTAGCCGGGCGGTGGGGGAGGGCCGCCCGCGACTGGTGGACGGTCGCGGGCCGGTGGGGCCGACGCGCCGTTCCCCACGCGCCGTCAGACCCCGGCGCGATTCGCGAGTACCGCAGGCAACCGAACGCCTTCCCCGTGCGTAGTACCGGAGAACGCGTTGGCATGCACACGAAGCGGGGGAACGCGAATGGGGTTCACAGCACGCGCGAGAACGGCGGCTCTGGCCGCCGCGATGGCCGGGGCGCTGGTCACGGGGGCGGTGTCGGCCGGCGGCCAGCCGGCGCAGGCGGCCGGCTCCGCCACGCCGGACGGGAAGAAGGCCTGGGCGAAGGCGAAGCAACCGGCGACCGTCACGCTGATAACCGGTGACCGTGTGACCGTCGACTCCGACGGCCAGGTGGTCCAACTCGTGCGCGGCAAGGGCCGCGAGAAGATCGGCTTCTCGATACGGCGCGAGACCGGCCACACGTACGTCGTCCCGCAGGACGCCCTGCGCCTGGTCGCCGACGGGGTGCTCGACCGGCAGCTCTTCGACGTCGTGCAGTTGGTCAAGGACGGGTACGGCGACGCGCGCAGCACCACGCTGCCGCTGATCGTCGGCTACTGGAAGGACAGCGCCGGAGCCGGGGCCCGCAACGGAGCCCGCGACCCGCTCGCGGGCGTGGCCGTCCGGGAGCGCCGTGCGCTGCCCGTGGTCGACGGTGAGGCCTTCGAAGTGCCCAAGTCCGGTGCCCAGGCGGTGTGGGCGGCTGTCACCGGCCGCTCGTCGGGCCGTACGGCAGGCGGTACGGCCGCTTCCGCGCGGCCCGTCGCCCACGTCTGGCTGGACGCGAAGGTCCGGCCCACCCTGGCGGAGAGCGTGCCGCAGATCGGCGCGCCCGACATGTGGAAGTCGGGCTACACCGGCAAGGGCATCAAGGTGGCGGTCCTGGACACCGGTGTGGACGAGACCCACCCCGACCTCCAGGGCGTCGAGACGGCGCAGAAGAACTTCAGCACGTCCCCCGACACCAAGGACCGCTACGGGCACGGCACGCACGTGGCCTCCATCCTCGCCGGGAGCGGGGCGAAGTCCGGCGGCCGCTACAAGGGTGTGGCGCCCGACGTGCAGCTGCTGGACGGCAAGGTCCTGGACGATGACGGCGACGGAAGCATGTCGGACATCGTCTCCGGCATGGAGTGGGCCGTCGACCAGGGCGCGAAGGTCGTCAACGTGAGTCTGGGCTTCACCGACTCCCCGGGTGACGACCCGGTGGAGACGGCAGTCGCCCGGCTCTCCGACAAGGCCCTGTTCGTGGTGTCCGCGGGCAACGAGGGCGACGGGCCCCGTACGGTCAGGTCGCCGGCCAGCGCCCCCGAGGCGCTCACCGTCGGCGCCGTGGACAAGCAGGACGAGCTCGCCGTGTTCTCCAGCCGCGGCCCGACCCTCGACGGAGCGCCCAAGCCGGACATCACCGGCCCCGGTGAGGACATCACCGCCGCCCTGACCACGCAGAGCGAGAGCCCCTCGGACGAGGGCTACGTATCCCAGTCCGGCACGTCGATGGCCGCTCCGCACGTCGCGGGCGCCGCCGCCCTGGTGCTCCAGCAGCACCCGGACTGGGACGGGGCCCGGCTGAAGTCCCTCCTGACCGGCTCGGCCAAGCCCCACCCGCTGCTGAACGCCAACCAGCAGGGCGCGGGCCGCGTGGACCTGACACGCGCCGCCACGGCCCGGGTCGCCGCCGAGCCCGGCTCCCTCGGCTTCGGCACGCACGCCTGGCCGCACGCCGACGACAAGCCGGTCACCAAGACCCTCACCTACCGCAACCACGGCACCGAGGCCCTCACCCTGCAGCTGAGTGCCTCCGGCGCCGACTCGTCGGGCGACCCTGTGCCGGCCGGCATGTTCACCGTCAAGGACGCGCAGCTCACCGTCCCGGCCGGCGGCACCGCGAAGACCACCGTCACCGCCGACACACGCAAGGGCGCCGTCGACGGCGTCTTCGGCGGCACCGTGCTGGCGTCGGGCGACGGCCAGCAGGTGCGCACCGGACTCGTGGTCGAACGGGAGGTGGAGTCGTACGACGTCACGGTGCGGCACATCGACGCCGACGGGGTGAACGCGTCCAACTACGCGACGACGATCAACCCCGTCGACGGAAACGGCGCCCGCACGGAGCTCCCGTCCAGCGAGAACGGCACGGTGGTCCAGCGACTGCCCAAGGGCTCCTACCAGTTGGAGAGCCTGGTCTTCGCCGAGGACAACGAGGTGGGCTTCTTCGTCCAGCCGGTTCTGAAGGTGGACAAGGACGTCTCGGTCACTCTCGACTCACGCAAGGCGAAGCCGATGGTCGTGAAGGCCCCGGATCCGGCCGCGAAGCTCGTCACCTCCGTCGTCGGTTACTACGACGATGCCGCGGGGTCCAACACCTGGTCCACCAACGGGGTGCCGCCGATCCGCACCGCCGCCATCGGCGCGGCTTCCGACACGATGCGGGCCCAGTTCAACGGCGTGTGGAAGACGCCCGGCGCGGCCGGCAAGAACGTCGACTACCGGCTCGCCTTCAACCGCAAGGGGAGCTTCTTCACCGGCCTGAACCGCACCGTCACCCGGGCCGACGTGGCCGAGGTGAAGCTCGGCTTCGGTGCCTCCGTCACCGGAGTCAAGGGCCAGGTCCGCATCACGCCGCTGGACGCGGACGGGAGGAGCATCGGTATCGGCGAACCGCCGGAGCAGACCCTGCCGCGGTCCACCACGCACTACCTCAGCACGGCCGGCGTGCGCTGGTCCTGGAGGGCCTTGCAGCTCGACGCCCGCAGCGAGGCGCGCATGATCTACGCGAAGGATGAGGTGACCTACCGGCCGGGCTCCAGCCACACGCTGAAGTTCAACACCGGTGTGGTCGGTCCCGACCTCGCGGCGGGCAGCCCGCACCAGCAGGGCGCCGAGCGGATCGGCGACTCCGTCCTCGCCATGGTCCCGCTGTTCAACGACGGCGGCGGCAACCTGGGCTCCTCGACGGTCACCAAGGGCTTCGCCCGGCTGGAGTCCGGTGGGCGCATCCTCGGCGAGGGCCCTGCCACGGACTGGCTGAGCACCGAGGTCCCCGCCGCCTCCGCCGCGTACCGTCTGACGGTCGAGGCGAGCCGCGCCGCCGCGGACACCTCCACCAGTACGAAGGTGACAGGGGTGTGGACGTTCACCTCGGCCCGGCCGGCGTCGGACGACATGGTCAGGCTGCCGCTGTCGACGGTGCGGTTCGCGCCGAAGCTGACCCTGCGCGGCACGGCTCCGGCGGGCGGCACGCTCAAGGTGCCGCTGAAGCTGGGCGGCGCGGCCGCCGCGGCCGGGCAGGTCGCCACGCTCACCGTCAAGGTCTCCTTCGACGGTGGCCGGACGTGGAAGCCGCTCACCGTGACGACCGACGCGAACGGGGCGCGCTCGGTGAGCGTGAAGCACCCGGCGACCGCCAAGGCAGTGACCTTCCGGGTGGACCTGAAGGACAAGGGCGGCAACACGGTGCGCGAGACGATCACGAACGCCTACCGGCTCGCTCCGTGAGGTGACCGCACGACGGTGACCGGTGCCCGGCACCGGTGAACCCTCCGGCCCGGCCCCGCACCCGCGGGGACCGGGCCGGAGCCACGTCCGGCCGACCGGCAAGCAGTACTGACGGGCGGGGCAACGGCCCTGGGCGAACCGGCCGAACGCGCGGGTTCGACGGCGGGTGGCTCGGCGCGCGGGTCCGACAGTGCCCGAGGCGCTCGGGGTGTTCGGGCTGCCCGGGTCGCGAGTCCCGGGTCGCGGGTCGCGAGTCGTGAGTCGCCTCAGCGTGAGGCGTGCCTCAGGCTCGCGGCCTCCCGCGCCAGTTCCTCCACCCGCGGCCAGTCCCGGGACGCGATCGCATCCGGCGGAAGCATCCAACTGCCGCCCACGCACAGGACGTTGGGCAGCGCCAGGTACTCCGGGGCCACGGCGGGGCCGATGCCTCCGGTGGGGCAGAAGCGGGCCTGCGGCAGCGGTCCGGCCAGCGACTTCAGATACGCCGTGCCGCCCGCCGCCTGAGCCGGGAAGAACTTCATCTCGCGCACGCCCCGCTCCAGCAGCGCCACGACCTCGGACGTCGTCGACACCCCTGGCAGGAACGGCACTCCGGACGCCTTCATGGCGTCGAGCAGTGCGTCCGTCCAGCCGGGGCTGACGAGGAAGCGCGCCCCGGCGGCCACCGACAGCGCGGTCTGCTCCGGCGAGATGACCGTGCCCGCCCCGACCACCGCGTCCGGCACCCCGTCCGCGATGGCCCGGATCGCGTCGAGCGCCACCGGGGTCCGCAGGGTCACCTCGATCGCGGGCAGCCCGCCCGCGACGAGCGCCCGAGCCAGCGGCACGGCGTCCGAGACGTCCTCGACGACGACCACGGGCACGACGGGCGCCAGTTCCAGCAGGGACGAGGGCGACGGGAATGACGAGGGTGACGAGGGTGACGGGAATGCGGGCGAGGGCAGGGCCATGCCCTCATCCTGCCCGCGACGAACACTCCCCGCAAAGGCCGTTGCACAGGGTGCAATAGGTGACTGATCGCGCTCAGTGGATCTCGTCCACCAGCACGTCCAGCGTCCACGCCTTGCCCGTACCGACCGGGGGCGCCGCCTCCACGACGTACCCCAGGTCCCGCAGCGCCTCCACCAGCTCCGCGGGCCCCGACGGCACGGACCCGGACTCCATGAGGCTCCGGACGATCCGCCCCTTGGTCGCCTTGTTGAAGTGGCTGACCACCTTCCGGGTCGGCGCGTGCAGCACCCGCACGCTCGCCGTCCGCCCCGCGACCTCGCCCTTCGGCCGCCACGCGGCCACGTACCCCGAGGACCGCAGGTCCAGCACGAGCCCGCTCCCGGCGGCCTCGGGCAGCACGGCGGCCATCGGCGCCCGCCAATGCGCGCCCAGCGACCCGAGACCCGGCAGCTTCACACCCATCGAGCAGCGGTACGAGGGAATCCGGTCCGTCACCCGGACCGCGCCCCAGAGCCCCGAGAACACGAGCAGCGACCGCGAGGCCCGCCGCCTGGCCGCCGTGTCGAGGGAGGCCAGGCCGAGGGCGTCGTACAGGACACCCGTGTAGATCTCCCCGGCGGGACGCGCGCCCGCGGTCCGCAGCTCCGTGTTCTTGGCGATCTCGCCGCGCAGGCCCTCGCTCAGCCCGAGCACCTCGCGCGCCTTCTCCTCGTCGCCGACACACAGCTCGACCAGCTCGTCGAGAACCGCCTGCCGCGCTGCGGAGAGCCCCGGCAGCGACAAGGACTCCGGCTTCAGCGGCGCGCCCCGCCCGGAGGGAGCCTTTCCTTCGGAAGGCGGCAGCAGCACGAGCACGGCGGTTCTCCTTGGGACTTTCGGTACGTACGAGAAGCACGCGCCAGCCTACGGGGTGCCGCCCGCCCCACCCCGACCTACGCTCGCCCTATGCCACGCCGCCAGATACGTGTGACCGGTGCAGCCGAGGCTCCTCTGCGGGCCGCGCTGCGCGCTCTGCGAACCGAACTCGGCGTGCCCGAGTCCTTCCCGCCGGACGTGCTCGCCGAGGCGGAGCGGGCCGCGAGGGAACCGACACTGCCGGCGTACGACGCGACGGACGTTCCCCTCTTCACCATCGACCCGCCCACGTCGACCGACCTCGACCAGGCGATGCACCTGTCCCGCCGCCCGGGCGGCTACCGCGTGCGGTACGCCATCGCCGACGTCGCCGCATACGTCGTACCCGGGGGACCACTGGACGCGGAGGCACACCGCAGGGTCACGACCCTCTACTTCCCGGACGGCAGGATCCCCCTCCACCCGCCGGCGCTGAGCGAGGGCGCCGGGAGCCTCCTCCCGGACCAGACGTGCCCGGCCGTCCTGTGGACCATCGACCTCGACGCGGACGGCAGTCCCACCGCCACGGACGTCCGCCGGGCCCTCGTCCGCAGCCGCGCCAAACTCGACTACGCGTCCGTGCAGCAGCGGATCGACGCGGGCACCGCCGAAGAACCGCTCGCCCTCCTCAAGGACATCGGTTTGCTGCGCGAACAGCGGGAGGTGGCGCGCGGCGGCATCTCGCTGAGCGTCCCCGAGCAGGAGATCGTCGAGCGCGACGCCACGTACGAACTCGCCTACCGCGCACCGCTGCCCGCCGACGGCTGGAACGCGCAGATCTCCCTCCTCACCGGCATGGCCGCGGCCGAGCTGATGCTCACGCACGGCACCGGCATCCTGCGCACGCTCCCGGCCGCCCCCGACGGCGCCGTCGGCCGGTTGCGGCGCACCGCGACGGCGCTGCGCATCGACTGGCCGCACCACGTCTCGTACGCGCAGCTCATCCGCTCGCTCGATCCGAACCGGCCGCACCACGCGGCCTTCCTCCAGGAATGCACGACGCTGCTGCGCGGCGCGGGCTACACCGTCTTCCAAGGCGGCGTCGTCCCGGACCTCACCACGCATGCCGCCGTCGCCGCCCCCTACGCCCACTGCACGGCTCCGCTGCGCCGCCTGGTCGACCGGTACGCCTCCGAGTTGTCCCTGGCCGCGGTGGCGGGGGAGGAGCCGCCGGAGTGGGTGCTCGCCGCCCTCGACGAGTTGCCGAAGCGGATGGCCGAGGGTACGCGCCGCGCGGGCGCGGTCGAGCGGGGGTGCGTCGACCTCGTCGAGGCGGCCCTGCTCAAGGACCGCGTCGGTGAACTCTTCGACGGCACGGTCGTGGACGTACGGGAACGTGAACCCTCCGTCGGGACCGTCCAGTTGGCGGACCCGGCCATCGTCGCCCGCGTCGAGGGCGGGAGCGGGCCGCTGCCGTTGGGGGAGCGGCTGCGGGTGCGGCTCACCCAGGCCGACCCGGGGTCGGCGAAGGTGCTGTTCGCTCCCGCGTGAGCTCGCGTACGGCTCGTAGGTCGCGTACCAGTGCGTCGGGTTCGTCGGCGTGGAAGCGGATCAGCCGTACGTCCTGGGGGCGCCCGAGGAACGTGAAATGCCGTACCGGGGCGGCCAGTTCGAGTGTGATCGTGGTCTGGGCGGCCATGGCCAGGTCGAGCCGTCCCGCGCTCCGCTCGTGCGTGGTGACCAGCTCGCGGCGTACGGACGCGATGGCGGACAGCGGGACGCGCAGGTCGACATGGGCGGCCCGGCGGATGCGCAGGACCGTGCCGTCGAGGACGTGCGGACGGGTCACGGCGGCCGCGTGCATGCCGACGACGAGCAGCAGCGTGTAGACGTCGAGGACCAGCACCACCCGGTGCACGGCGGGATGGTTGCGCAGGAGCACCGCCATGCACGCGCTTTCGAGCACGCACACGAAGGCGAAGCCGAACATCATGGCGCCCTGCCCCCGGGCGTACCCGAAGGCGCGGCCCCGCTCCACGCCGTGCGGGCGCCGGGCGGCCCACCGGGCGATGCTCGCCAGCAGCCGCACCTCATGGGCGAAGAGCCGCCGCAGGGCCCTCGGGGCCCTCATCGCGCACGCTCCACGAGGAGGTGCATCGTCCGCCGGACCGCCGCGGCCTGCGCGGGCGGGAAGTCGTCGAGGAAGGCGCCCAGGAAGCCGCCGTTGTCGTTCATACCGACTCCGTCCAGGTCGAGTTGGGCGAGTCCCATGTCCGTCAGGGCCTCGTCAGGGAGGCACTCGGCGAGGGCGCGGGCGGCCTCCTCGACGCGCGGGTCGGCCACGTCGGCGTCGGCGAGGTCGTCGAGCAGTCCGTACGCCCTGTGCGTGCGCTCGGCAGCGCCCGGCACGTCGGCGGCGGCGCGCAGGGCGGACAGCAGACGCTCCCGGTCCTTGGGGGCGGCGACCGTTTCGAGCAGGGCGATCATCTCGCGGTCCTTCGCGGCCATCGCCGGCTCCGGATACCGGGTCAACTCGCTGAAAATAGCGGCGAGTTCGGGAGAGACGGGCCCTTCGGCGGGCATGTCACCGCCGTCGAGCAGGGCGCGCAGCCGCAGCCGCCGGGCCCGGATCGCCGCCTCCTGCCGTGCCAGGTCGTCGTCGAGTTCCGCGAGCACCTCGGCGAGGTCGCGGCCCGCGTCGTCCGCGAGGACGTCCCGGACCTCGGCGAGGCCGAGCCCCAGCTCGGTCAGCCGCCTGATCCGGGCGAGCGCGACGGCGTGCCGCAGTCCGTAGTCGCGGTAGCCGTTGGGCCGCCGCTCGGGTTCGGGCAGCAGCCCGAGGTGGTGGTAGTGCCGCACGGTCCGCGTCGTGACGCCGACGGTCGAGGCGAGCTCTCCGATCCGCATGCCCTCAGTAGAAACGTTGACGTTGCGTCGGGGTCAAGCGGCGGTGCGCCGTGCGGGTGTCCGGCACTCCGGCCCACCCGCCGGGCGGGTGTCTGGCGCACTCCCGCCCACCCCTTGACGGCTAACGGCGTTAGCCTTACGGTTGTGGCTAACAGTGTTAGCCGGTGATCGTCGACCGGCTGCCACGCCGTCCGCCCGCCCTCAGGAGGCACCGATGAGCACGAGCACCGCAACTGGCACTGTCGGCTCGACCGGTACGACCGGTACGACCGGCGCCGGCGGCTCGACCGGCATTGTCGGCTCGACCCGCACCACCGGCACGGCCACGGTGTTGCGACGCCGAGGAGCCCTCGCCGTCACCCGCCGCACGGCCTGGTTGCTGAACGCCCTCTTCTGGTCGGCCTTCGCCGTACTCGAAGGCGCGAACCACGGCTGGCTCGCCGGACTCGTGGCCGCGGCGTTCTTCATCGCCCCCGACCTCACCTTCCTGGTCGGCCTCGGCGACGCTCCCCGCATGGCGAAGGGGCAGCTCCCGCCCCGCGCGGTGCCGTACTACAACGCCGCGCACCGGGCGGCCCTCCCCCTCGCCCTGATGACGCTCTACGCCTTCGGCCCCGTGGCCTGGCCCCCGGTGTTCGCGGCCCTGTGCGGCTGGCTCGCCCACATCTCGTACGATCGCGCCTTCGGCTACGGACTGCGGACGAAGGAGGGCTTCCAGCGTGACTGACCGGCAAGAGGCCAAGGCCGACGAACAAGGCGCCAAGGCCGACCGGCGAAGGGCCGGGGCCGGGGCCGGTGGGCTGTCGCCCCGGGCCCGCGCGATCGTCGCGGCGGCCCGCGCACTCCTGGAGGAGTCCGGCCCCGCGGCGCTGACCATGCGGGCCCTCGCCGACCACCTGGGCATCAAGGCCCCGTCCCTCTACAAGCACTTCCCCGACAAGTCCGCCGTCGAGGTCGAGCTGATCGCGCAGATGCTCGCCGAGTCCGCCGACGCCCTGGAGGCGGCCGAGGCCGGGACCCCGGGCTCGATCCCGGCCCTGGCGGAGGCGTACCGCGCGTACGCCCTCGAACACCCCCACCTCTACTGCCTGGCCACCGAGCGCCCGCTGCCCCGCGCCGCCCTCCCGCCCGGCCTGGAGGCCCGCGCCGCGGCGCCGCTCGTCCGGGCCTGCGACGGCGACGCGGACCTGGCCCGCGCGACCTGGGCGTTCGCCCACGGGATGGTGATCCTGGAGATCCACGGCAGGTTTCCGGAGGACGCCGACCTCGCCGGGGCATGGAAACGGGGCACGCGCGCGTTGCACTCCTGAGGGGGTGCGCCGCCATGGGGGCAGCGGGTGAGCACGAACGCACGGCCGGGCGTGAACAGGCCGTCTGGACCAGGGCGACCCTCGGCAGATCCGGCCGGCCGCTCGACCTCCTGACGGCCCGCTTCGACCGCCACCGGTACGCGCCCCACGCGCACGACGAGTTCACCATCGGCGTCTGCGTCGGCGGCGCCGAGGTCATCGACTACCGCGGCGGCCGCATCCGCCCCGGCCCCGGCTCGATCGTCGTCCTGGGCCCGGGCGAGGTGCACACCGGCGCCCCGGCGGCGGACGACGGCTACGCCTACCGTGCCCTGTACGCCGAGGTGCCCCTGCTCACCGAGGGCACCCTGGGCGTCCCGGACTTCCGCGAACCCCTCCTCGACGACCCCGAACTGGCCACCGCCCTGCGCCTCACGCACACCGAACTCAGCGTCTGCCCCGACCCGTTGGAGACCGAGTCCCGCATACCGTGGCTGCTCACCGCCCTCGCCCGCCGCCACTCCACGGCCCGCCACGTGTGCGACACCATCCCGGGCGCCGGCCGCGTGGCCGAGGCGGTACGGGACCGCCTCGCCGACGAACTCCTCGCCCCGCCCTCACTCGCCGCGCTGGCCGCCGACCTGGGCCTGTCCCGCTACCAACTGCTGCGCGCCTTCCGTACGAGCATGGGGATGCCTCCGTACGCCTGGCTCGCCCAGTACCGGGTGAACCGTGCCCGGTGCCTGCTGGAGTCGGGCCACCGCCCCGCCGAGGCGGCCGCACTCGTGGGCTTCGCGGACCAGGCGCACCTGACACGCTGGTTCCGGCGGGTGCTGGGGGTGACCCCGGCGGCGTACCGCAACAGCGTTCAAGACGCCCGCCGCTGACCCCGCCGAGACTGCCCGCATGACTGCACGTGGCTGGCTTCTCTTCTCCCTCATGGGAGTGCTCTGGGGCATCCCCTACCTGATGATCAAAGTGGCGGTGGACGGCGACATGTCCCCGTCGATGGTGGTGTTCGTACGCTGTGCACTGGGCGCGGCACTGCTCCTGCCCTTCGCGATCCGCCAGGGCAACCTGACCGGAGTCGTACGGACGCACTGGCGCCCCATGCTCGCCTTCGCCTGCATAGAGATCATCGGCCCGTGGTGGACCCTGACCGACGCCGAACGCCACCTCTCCAGCTCGACGGCGGGCCTGCTGATCGCGGGCGTACCGATCGTGGGCATACTCCTGGCCCGCTTCTTCGGCGAGACGGAACGTCTGGGGGCCCGCCGAATGACGGGCCTGGCACTCGGCCTCGGCGGGGTGGCGGTCCTGACGGCCCCGCACCTGACCGGCGGCGACGTCCGCTCCCTGGCGGAGATGCTGGTGACGGTGGTGGGCTACGCGATGGCCCCGCTGATCATGACCCGCTACCTGAAACCGGTCCCGACGCTGCAACTGATCGCCCCGTGCCTGCTCCTGTCGGCACTGGTGTACGCCCCGGCGGCGGCGCTGTCCTGGCCGACATCGGTCCCCTCCCCGTCGGTCCTGGCGTCCCTCACCGGCCTGGGAGTGATCTGCACGGCCCTGGCCTTCGTGGTCTTCCTGGAACTGATCAGGGAGGCGGGCCCGACCAGGGCAGTGGTCTTCACGTACGTCAACCCGGCGGTGGCGGTGACGGCCGGGGTCCTGTTCCTGGACGAGGAACTGACGGCGGGAGTGGTGGCGGCGTTCACGCTGATCCTGCTGGGGTCGTTCCTGGCGACGGCGGGGTCGGGGGCGGGGCCGGGGAAGCAGGGGGAGCCGCCCGTCGTGCTCGCCGGGCCCTCGGGAGCGGAGCCGGCCGGAAGCCCGGTAGCATGGTCGACACGGCAGACGAGCCGGGCGGACGGCCGCGTGGAGTCCCCTTCGGGGGCGCTTCCCGAGGAACGTCCGGGCTCCACAGGGCAGGGTGGTGGCTAACGGCCACCCGGGGTGACCCGCGGGACAGTGCCACAGAAAACAAACCGCCCGGGACCTCGGTCCCAGGTAAGGGTGAAACGGTGGTGTAAGAGACCACCAGCGCCTGAGGCGACTCAGGCGGCTAGGTAAACCCCACCCGGAGCAAGGTCAAGAGGGGCCGTCTCTTCGCAAGAAGGACGGCCCTGCGCGGACGTTCGAGGGCTGCTCGCCCGAGTCCGCGGGTAGACCGCACGAGGCCGGCGGCAACGCCGGCCCTAGATGGATGGCCGTCTCCCGGCCGACCGCGAGGTCGACCGGCGACAGAACCCGGCGTACAGCCCGACTCGTCTGCCGCTAAGGGCCCATGACCAGGGAGATTGCTGGTCAGGGGCCCTTTTTTGTGAATCAGAGACTTGAGCAGACCCCGTTCCGTACCGGTTCAAACGGGGTCGCGCACCGATGGGCCGGTACAGGGCAAAGCCGCAGCAGGTCAGTCCGCCGTAGCCGACCCCACAGACCGCGAATCGCAGACCATGGGCCCACCGTGGCGCGTCCGGCTCCGGCTTGGCCAACGTCCCCAGTGCGAGGACCCCCGCCATGGCTGCGGACAAGCCGACGATCAGATGGATCATGCCCAGAGCGAAGAGGACGCCGAGCACGCCGAACGCGGTGAGGCACAGGCCGGCGGCTTCGCGGGCGAGCGCCCTGGAGGTTCGCTGAGTAGTCACGCCGCGCACCCTGGACAGGGGGCGGCGTTAGTGTCGCGTCCTCAGCGCTTGGGCCGGGACACCCCCGACACGTACGCGCTGATGCCTTGCCGGTTGATCGTCCCGCCTCGGATGATCCGTGCGTTCGGAGGAGGCGTGGGGATCTTCCGCTTTGCGCGCCGGGTCTGGTCTCCGCCGATCAGATGGGTGTTGTCGATCTTCGCTGCGCAGTCGTCGCCCTTGACTTCGTCGTAGGGGCGGCGGCAGCCCTTGCAGTAGACCTCGAGTGCGTCAACGCGCAGGCCTGCGGCAGCTTTGAAGGATCCGCGATAGTCGGCCACGCTCGCAATTTTCGGAGCGACCTCAACCTCGGCGGCTACGACCCACACGTGGGAGAGGTCGGGCGCCTCTTCCTCGGCTGCGGGCGGCTCTGCCGGAGGGGCGGTCTTCTGCTCCGGCTCAGTCTCCGGAGCGGGCACAGCGAGCGCCATCTTCGGCTCCAGCCACGCGAAGAGGCTCTCTTGCAGTTGAGAGCGGCTCGTCGCGGCGGGAAGGGGAACTGTTGCGGTCGTCACCGTACCTCCGGTTCAGGACGGGGTTGACACGTACAGCGCAACCCCCTTCACCGCCTCCGAACGTCGAGATGCGCGAATCTGTTACAGCTGCGGCTCTGCCCGACGAGCGGCGAGCAGGAGGGCCAAGGGACCGGCGGGCAGGAGGAAACGACCTTCTGCAACGGCTTCGAGGGCGTCGCGCATCGGCCACCAGGACAGTTTGAAGCCCTCCTCACTGGGGGTAAGTTCCTGGGGCCCGCAGGTGAGTCCGGTCGCTTCGTAGAGGTGCACGCGAGCGGTGGAGCCGAGAGTGATCGCGTAGGAGCCGAGAGAAGTCCAGTGCTCAGCCTGGATTCCCGCTTCCTCGCGTAGCTCGCGGCGTGCGCACTCCCCGGGGTCTTCGCCGTCTTCGCGTCGGCCCCCGGGGAGAAAGAGGTATTCGCCTCCGTGCTTCGTGAAGTGGGCGCTCAGCAGGGCAACCAAACCGTCCTGGTCTCGCGCTACCACCACGGAGGCATCACGCATCGCATCGTTGCTCATGCAGCGCGAGAGTAGCGGTCATTGCTGTACCCACGCCGCGAAAGGCACGTTGAGTACAACAGGATGGGCGATGCCGCGGCCGTGATAGCCGTCATCTCCGTACGCGTCGCCGTGGTCGGCGCACAGGATGACCAAGCATCTGCCCCTGCTGGCGATTCCATCGAGAAGACGGCCGAGGTGAGCGTCGGCGTATGCGAGCGCCGCGGCCTGTGAGGCTGTGGTGTCCTCGCTTGTGCCCAGGTAGTGGCCGTGGGGGACGTGTGTGGCAGAGATGTTGACGAACAGGAACAACGGTTGTCGCCCGGCATACTGCTCGGCGAGCTCCAGGGCCTGGTCGACTTGGTGGCGAGTGGAGTCGAGCTCTGGTGAACAGAACTCGGGCCGCCAGTGGTCTTCGCTGAACAGGTCGGGCAGCACCGATCCGAGTGGGGTCTCCCTGGAAAAGTAGGTGACGCCGCCGACACACACCGTGCGATAGCCGTGCTGGGCCAGGCCTTGAAGGAGGTTAGGGGCGTCGAAGATGAACGTCTCGGGCGGCACCGTCTTGAAGGCTGGCGGGCGGCACTCCCACAGTCGAGCCGGCTGGAGCGGCTGAGGCAGCTTGGGCAGAAAGCCGGAGAAGAACGCCATGTGGGCGGGGAGAGTGAAGGTGCCCTGCGTATGCCGCCGCTCCCACACCCCACCAGGCAGCCGTTCGGCCAGGCACGGCGTGCGCCCGGCTTCGAGGACTCTCTGCGCGACGTCGTACCGCAGAGAGTCGAGGGTGACGAACACGATGCTCGCCCCGGACCGGACGATCTCGGCTGCGTCGATCACAGGTCGTCTCTGCCGGTCGGCGTGTATGGCCAGGGCTGGATCACGCCTTTCGAGCTGTCATTGACCGGGATCGGCACTCTGTCTGCAGCGATCAGGCGCCGGATCTCAACGAGCCCGTTGGTCTCGTCAAGCATGACCCCCTGCTCGTCGAAGAGCTGGATCCGTACCGTCGTGACGCCTTCGGTCTCTTCGGCAACTAGCCATGCCCCCGGCACCCCATGAAGCTGTTGGAGCGTGTCGAGAAGGCGTTCCTTCGTCTGACAGCCCATGGAGCGAACGGTGCAGGCGTAATGCTGGGCGTTGGTCGCACCTTCACACAGTCGGTGGGCGAACTTGGCGATGGCGGGGTGCCCGTTGTGGGCGACGACGACGCTTGGTGCCTTCTGGGTGACGACGAGGCAGGCGCCGATCCACCAGGCCACACCCTCGTGGATCTGGCCTGGGAACATGCCGACCGCGCCACCGTCACAGATGACGGTCTCGGTGTCGATGGGGTTAAGCACGGTCCCTCTCCAGGTGGTTGATGATCCAGTCGGCGAGTTCCTCGGCCGTCTTGTCGTCGGTGTCCAGTCGCACAGCGGTGGGGTCCTGCTCGGCCACCGCTGCGAAGTTCTCCAGCAGGGCCTCAAGCCGGCCCGGGACATCGAGCAGGTCCATGTCGTCACGTTTCACATCCGCCTTGCCAGCAAGACGCGAGCGCAGCGAGTGCTCCGAGCAAGCCAGGTAGAACGTGTGGGTGGGCTGGATCAAGTAGGAGCGGTAGGGCTCCAGCAACCGGGTGACGTCGTCGACATGCACGCCGTGCACCGCCGCATGGCAGGCGATCACCGACGACGTGTACCGGTCCGCGACGACCGGGCCTAACGTTCGGGCTTTGTGTATGCAGTCCGAGCCGTGCAGAAGCCCGGACAGGTAGAACGCGAACTGCGGCAGCGGGCGCAGCCGGACGTTCACGTCGGACGACCAGTCGGAGTGCGGGCCGGGCAGGGTGTGAATACTCGTGGCGCCGAGCCGCTTGGTGAGCAGCCGGGCGAGAGTGGACTTTCCGATGCCGGAGACGCCCTCAAGGACGACGAGCGGCCCTTGCGTGGCCTCGATGTGGAGGGGCCGATAGGCGGGGGGCAGATGCGGGCTCACAGGGTTCCCTCCGTGAAGGCGGTGACATGGCTGGCCGCGTTGTGGGCCAGGCGCTGCGGGTCGGTCAGGAAGGGTGCGATGTCCATGCGGAGGTCGTCGCGCAGGAGGCAGGGCTGAAGGCCGCCGGCGTGGTCCACGCGGAGCGCCCAGAAACCCTCAACGCAGTCCGTGCGCCGAAGGCAGGAACCGCATTGGCCGACGTGGTGACGGCCCAGGTTGCGGTGGATCACGTCGATCTCGATGCCGTCGATGCGGAAGACGCGGCGCCCTTGGCCGACGCCGGCGACCTCGGTGTGCTCATCACTGGTCAGCGTCCGCAGATACGCCACGACCGCATCGGCCGGTACAGCGGACTTGGCGCGGGCCTCGTTGAAGTCGGTGCCGACCAGCTCGATGAACTGGACCGGCAGCCGCCGTTCCAGGGCGAAGTCGAGGATGCGGGGGATCTCGTGCGCGTTCTCACGCTGGAGCAGGGTGTTCAGCTCGACACGCTCGCAGATCTCGCGGGCTACCTCTATGCCGTCGAGTACTGCGGCGATGCCGATTCGTGTGTTGGCGATGGATCGCAGCGTGGAGTCGGAGAAGTAGTGGAGGCTGACTTTGATCTTGTCGAGGCGGGTTCCGGCCAGCCATTCCCGGTGAGTCGGGACCCGAGTGCCGTTGGTGATCAGGGTGTAGCTGGCATCGGGGCCGGGTTCGGGGAGGTGCTCCAGGACGGGGCGGGCCAGCGGGGAGGTCAGCGGCTCGCCTCCGGTGAAGTACACCCGCTGAAGACCAGCCTCCATCAGTGAGCGGATGATCGTGAGGTAGTCCTCGGGGCCCAGAACGCGCTGGCGGGGGTGCTGAGACCGATCGATGCGGGTCAGCGGGGGCGGCACATCTCCCTCGTTGTGGCAGAACCAGCAGGCGATGTTGCAGCGCGGGGTGAAAGAGACGCGCAGCTGCCCACGCAGAGCAGCGAAGTTCTTCAAGGCCGTGTAGTCGACGGCGTCCTCGGTGATTGGTACGCGGTCTCGCATTTGTAGCCTCCAGTCGGTCCATGAGGACTTGCAGGCGTCACCGGGCGGGTAGCCGTAGCTGCTCCGGCGGCGGAGGTCGTCATGCACGGGTCGAAATTTGATGTCCGGCGGGTCCCGGCGCGGAGCTGGACCTTGTCGTGGGGGAGGAACACGAAACGGGTACTCATCCCCGCGCCGGGGTCTTGACCTGCCCAAAAGGCCCAAGGAGGCCGCGGGCAGAAGCTACGTCGTCTGCTGAGGGCCTCTCACGGAGCGGCGAGGCATCAGCTCGGCCCGGGGGCGCGCCGAAGGCTTCTGCGGGTGGATGACGAAGGTGCCGACTCCGTTCACGATGCGCAGGAGCTTTTCGCCCTCCAGCGCAACGCAAGCGGTGTGAACCGTTGTGCGGGAGGTCCCGAATTCTTCGGCGAGTGCGCGCAACGAAGGAAGCCACGTCAGCGGCCTGTAGGTGTGGTCATCCAGCCTCTGACGAAGCGACTGGTCGAGGCGGTTGCGGCGGCTTCCGGGTTCGCCAGGTCGCGGATTACCCGGATCGGCAACGTAGGTTCCCCGACTCCCCAGGGTGTAAAGCGTGCCGTCCTCCTTGAGAGGCAGCAGAGCCTCACGGATCCGAGCGGCGGACACACCGAATTCGCGGGCGAAGGCAATCTCACTGGGCAGCCGCATCCCGGGGGCGTACGTGCCGTCGCGAAGACGCTGGCGCACAGCCTTCTCGATGCGGACGCGTGCGGGCTCAGGCACGGTCGAACCCCCGCTCCCGCTCCACGTCCGTGACCTGTCCCGCGAGCGCGGCGATCTCCAGCCCGGCAGCACGTGTGTAGTGATCCACGACAGGAAGGCCGAAGGCGTTGGTCACTGTCTTGCTCTGCAGGAAGGCGAAGACGGCCTCGTCGAGGTTGCGGGGCACTCGCGGCAGACCGTGCGTCTCGTAGGCGTCGCCGGTGCAGGGTTCTGGCAGCTCTGGCTGGTCGCTGATGCCGTGGTTGATCGCGGCGATCGTCGCGGCCAGGGCGAGATAGGGGTTGGCGTCGGCGCCCGGCAGCCGTACCTCCAGGTGCGTGCTGGCGGCGTGCCCCACGGCCCGGATTGCGCAGGTGCGGTTGTCCCACCCCCAGGTGAAGGCCGTGGGAGCGAACTGACGCGGGACATACCGCTTGTACGAGTTGAGGGTGGGGGCATACCACAGGGCCATGCCAGGCAGGCCGGAGAGCAGGCCGGCAAGGGAGTGCTCCAGCAGTTCGGGCAGCTCGTCGGGCCGCTGCACACCGAACGCGGGCTCGCCGTTGTCGGTCCACAGGGAGATGTGGAGGTGCATGCCGCTGCCCACGCCGGTCTGGGGGGCGGCCATGAAGGTGGGCGTCATGCGGTGCTGTGCGGCCAGGTGACGGACGGCGTGCTTTTGGACGGTGTAGGTGTCGCAGGCCCGCATCGGGTCCCCGTAGGGCCAGGTCACTTCGATCTGGCCGGGTGACCCTTCCGTCTTGATGGCCTCCGCAGGAGAGCCTGCCTGATGCAATGTCTCCTGAAGGTCGCTGAAGAACGCACTCAGGGCTGGCGGATGGTCCAGCGCATAGTCGAGATTGAAGGGCGAAACCGGGGTCAGATCCCGGTAGCCACGGCGGCGGACCTGCGTTGGGGTGCCCTTGTAGAGCACGAACTCGCTCTCGATGCCCACCTTCGCATGCAGCCCGTGGGCGGTGAGGGCCTCAAGCTGCCTGCGGAGCATCTCCCGCGGTGCGACCTCGACGGGCCAGCCGCCGGAGTCCACGGCATCGCCATGCACCAGGACGGTGCCCGGCAGGTAGCTGATCCGGCGGATCGTGGCCACGTTGGGGATGACGCGCAGGTCGCCGAACCCTTCGTGCCAGCCCGCGAGCGAGTACCCCGGCAGCGCATTCATGTCCACGTCCGTGGCCAGCACGTACTTGCACATCTCCGGCCCGGCAGGAAGCCCGTCCAGGAAGTGCGACGCTTCGACGCGTTTGCCTTTCAGCCGGCCCGCCATGTCCGGGACAGCCACCATGACCGTCGTGACCTCACGGTCCGGCACGAGGGCGCGCAGCTCGTCAACCGTCAGGAGGGGCACAGGCGCGGCGGGGTGACTGGGGCTCGCCTCGTTGCCCATCACACCACGCCCTCGGAGTACGCGATGGACTCGGCTTCACTGCCGAGCGTCGGAATCCTGTAGCTGCGCCGGCCCTTGGTGATCCACGTGAGCCAGGAGAGGAGGAGGACGGCGACGAGGGTGACGCCCGCGTAGTTGAACGTCTCAACGGTGACCGGCGACGACTGCGGCAGGCAGAAGAAGACCGTCAGAACGCACACGTAGCCGACAGAGGTCCAGCCGAGCGGCTTGCTCCAGCGGCCGAGGTTCCACGGGCCTGGCTCGAACCTCTCGGGGTGGCGCCGCCGCAGGTAGACCGGGATCACGTAGGCGGGCGTGATACCGATGACGTTGATCGCGGTGACGGCCGCGTATGCAGTGGGCGAGTACAGGCTGGGCAGGGCCAGGAGCAGCGCAATGCCCACGCACAGCCACACCGCAGGGAGGGGGGTCTTGGTGCGGCGAGTGACGCGGCGCCAGGTTGCGGAGAACGGCAGTGCCCCGTCGCGCGAGAACGCGTACGCCATGCGGGAGGCCGCGGCCGTCTCCGCGTTCCCGCAGAACACCTGCGCCAGGATGACGACGAGCAGCAGCCCCTTCGCCACGCCCGTGCCCAGGACGTCGATGAAGATCTGAGCCGGCGGGAAGCCCGTGCTGGTACCCAGGGTGCCCGCGTAGTCCTCGATGGCGAACAGCAGTCCCGCCAGCAGAACGAACCCGGCCCCAAGCGACCATGCGACGGCGCGGACCATTCCCTGCGGCGCCGCGATCTGCGCCTGCTTCGTCTCCTCCGACAGGTGGGAAGAGGCGTCGTAGCCGCAGAACGTGTACGCCGCCATCAGGCAGCCCAGCCCTGCAACGAAGGCAGGGTTGTCGAAGCCCGTGCCGTTGTTGAAGTGCGTGAAAACAAAGTCCGCGCTCTGACGCTCACCGGGGGCCAGAGCGAGTGTCGCAACGATCAGCGTCACGCCGCTGAGCTGCCACCACACCGAGATCGAATTGAGCACATTGACCAGGCGCACCCCGAACGAGTTCAGGATCCCGTGCAGTACCAGAATGCCGACGAATATCAGAAACGTTGTTCCTGGCGTGGGATCCAGGCCCCACTGCAGGTTGGCGAACGCGCCGACGACCAGGGCGCACCCGTAGTCAATGCCGCAGATCGCGCCGACGAGGCCCAGGAGGTTGAGCCAGCCCGTCACCCAGGCCCAGCCCTGCCCGCCGAGCCGGTGGGCCATGTAGTAGAGACCGCCGGAGGTGGGGTAGGCGGAAGTGACCTCGCCCAGACACATGGCGAGGATCAGCGTCATGAAGCCGATGCCGACCCAGCCGCCCATGATGACGGCGGGGCCGCCGGCGTTCATCCCGAAGCCGAACATGGTCATGCCGCCGGCCAGGACGCAGATGACGGTAAAGGAAATGGCGGTGTTCCCGAAGCCGCCCATCTTGCGGGCCAGTTCGGGGGTATAGCCGTGCGAACGCAGCGCGGCGTCATCGTCCAGCATGGCGGTACGTCTGTGAGACAACGGACACCTCGGAGGAGAAGGAGAACAGGACGGGTGAAGGCTGGCGGCGGCCGAGTGGTTCGAAAGAGGCCACGGAGGCGGTCCGCGTGGCTGCGCAAGGGCTCGGATACTCATCGGCGGCCGCCAACACTCAGGGCCCGGCCCCGCGCTGAAAGAAAGTCGTCCTGCCACCAAGCGGGATTCGGCGTGACGAGGACCCACGGCGCGGTAGTCACATATGGGCCGATCGCCTCGAACACGCCGGCCGCGTCTCCCACGCCGGTGGCAGTGAGCCCGTACGCCAGATAGTTCAGGTCCAGCAACGAACGAGTGTCGGGCTGGCCTGCCGCTGGCGTGGTCTGCTCAAACCAGTCATGCAGCGCCCGGCGGGCGTGCCGGGCTTGGCCCCCGATGGCCCAGAACCCCGTGGCGCTGAGGGTCTGCCCGTTTTCTCGTTGCCTGCGGTAGCTCTCGACGAACGAGTACAGCGGCAGCACCTTCAAGGCTGATCCCGCGGGCGCGGAAGCGGCCGCCCCTTGGGCAAAGTACAGACCGTCCTCACCGCGGGCGTGAAGGACGTTGAGCATCCGGTGAAACGCCTCGCGGTTGTACGGGTCCCGCTCACGCGCCCAGTCCAGCAACTTCCACGGCCCCGGTGGCAGCATGTCGTCACGCGCAGCCCAGTGCAGTGGATTGTGGGGTGCCCCACAGTCTGTGTCGGTCTGCACCAGAGCCAAGTAGCACACGTTGGGCACCGGATCAGCCGGCCACCGGTTGGCTGCAAGGCTGCACGCGGTGCGCGCCGCGTAGACGGCGTTCATTAGGTCCCGCCGGGGCACCCCATCGCGGTGAGCGTTGAGCACGCGCTGGGTCAGCACGCGGGCCCGCATCATCAGCGCATCCCAGTCGTTGGGTTCCTCAATGCACCACGCGTCGATCGCGTTGCTGTCGGCAGCGACGTAGGCCAGGACCTGACTGCGGGAGGTACGCAGCGTCCAGTCGTCACCCGTGTCCCGGAGCAATTGCTTCGCGGCCAGCCACCGGTCCAGGCGCAGATCCTCCATCGCAAGGCGCAATTCCTCGTCCCGTCCCGCCGCATGAGGGGGGATCAAGGACATGTCATCTGAGGGCATCGGCGCACCCCCGCGTCAGGCGAAGAGGGGCGGCCAGAGGGACGCACCGGGTCTGTGTGCGTAAGCGGGACATGGGGGGTCGAGTCCTCAAAGGAGTCGGGGGTGGAGAGCCGCCGAGCGGCAGCCGACGGGAACCCGCACGGGGACACGGGTGGTGCGACTGCGGCTCGACGGCGTCTGAGGGCTAGCTGGGGGGTGAGGTGACGTCCGGCGACAGCACGTCCGCTCGGAGGTTGCGCGCGTACGCGGCGTGCGGTTCGAGGCCCAGCGCATGACGCCTGTCGTCGAGCCGCTCGGGCTCCCCTACGCGGTAGAGCTCCAAGACGCCGCTGTGCGTCGGGATGTAGAGCGTTCCGAATCGTTGGGGTTCACCGCGGTTGAGGCACAGGCGGTCAGCCAGCAGGGCGTAGTGCAGAGGGTCGGCGTCCTGCTGACGCACCGCCTTCTCCAGCAGGTCGCACGCGCGGGCCTGCAGCGCGTCGTCCCCGCAGTACGTGGCAATCTGCCAGGCGGCTCGCGAGCCCCGCTCGCCCACGAGCCGGTGTCCCGGCCACCCGTGCTCGTCCAGCATGCTCCGCAGAAGGTCTACCTCCTGCGCGAATATGTCGGCGATGACGCGCGCCGCAGCGTCCGTTCTGGGCATGCTGGACTCGGCCTCCATCGCACGCCACATGCAGCGCACGAGGTCCGTGCCGAGGTCCGGGCGGGAGGGCTGAGGTTGGGTGGTCATGGAGGGTCGAGTCCTCAAGGGCCGGAAGGTGGGGCCGCCGGCCCGCCGCCAGACGTGAACCAGGTCCTGTGGGGGAGCCAGGTCTGATGGCTGCGGGCCGGTGGCGTTCAGGGGGTAGGGCTGAGCGACGGCAGGACGAGGGAGCACCAGGTCGTCCGGCCGTTGTCGCTGATACCCCAGTCGTGGGCCTCGGCCCTGACGATGGCCAGGCCGCGGCCGGTCTCGTTCGTGTCGGAGGCGTCGCGCAGGACGGGACTTTCAGGCGAGTCGTCCCGCACTTCGAGTCGCATGCAGCCGTCTGCGAAGGTCAGAAGCACGCGAACGTCACCGCGGCCGTGCTGGAGTGCGTTGGTCACCAGCTCGGAAGCGAGCAGTTCGGCTGCGTCGATGAACTCTGCGGGTTCCCAGCGGCTCAGGGCGTGCCTGATGACGCTCCGGATGCGTCTTGGCCAAAGCCGGTCCAGGGGGTCGACGTTGCCGTTTCCCGAGCCGATGTTCCGTGCGAAGGCCATGTCGGCACCGCTGCACGGGATGTACCGAAAGGAGGCTTCGCGGGTCGTTTGCACGGCCACGGGGTGGAAGGGAAGCAAGGAGTTCGTCATCTGCGGATTCACGGGGTGCCTATGCCTCCGCGATTGATTCGGTTTTGCGACGGTCATGGTCACGAGGTCGTTTCCTCCGGCGTGGGGTACTCGGCCCTGACGGGGAAGGCGGGACGGGGCTCTCCGCCGCACCGCCATGCCGAACCCGATGCGGCGGCCGGATAACCAGTCAACGAGTCATCAGCGGCGGGCAACAGGAAGGGTTCTGGTTTCGTGCACGCACCCCAACCGGAAGACTTTACGATCCCATTACCCGAGACCTGGGCAATGCGGTGACGGCGGCGCTACGTTCGGCAGATGGGAGCGAACCTCACCCTCCAGCGCCGGATGGAACAACTCGGCCTCACCCAGGACGAGTTAGCTGCTCAGCTCAACACAGCGCTACAAGAGATCACCGGCCGGCCGGGGGAGATCTCCTCGCGGACAGTTCGTAACCTGCTCAATGGGTCAAGCCGACGCCCAATCGGCCGCACTTGCGCTGCACTTCAGCGTGTGTTCGGCTGCCCTGTGGCGGAATTGGGGTTCAGCGCACCCAGCTCCATGCAACACCCCCCGGAGGACCCAGTGCGGCGTCGCAACTTCATGCTTTCCTCTACTGGAATGGCAGTCGCCGCTGTCCCCCGCGAGAAACAGCGCCGGTCAGTGGGCATGGCAGACGTAATCCGGGCATCGGCCGGTATGGACGATCTCGTGAAGGCCGATGACCGGCAAGGCGGGCACAGATCGTTGGCCACCGCCGCCCTCGAAGGCCGCGCCGAAGTTCTGGAGCTCCAGCAGCGGAACGCCAGTGAGCGTGTGCGCCGTGCCCTGTACGCACTTGCGGCGGAGTACACCACCATCGCGGCCTGGTCCTGTATCGACCTGCGCGACCTGGATACGGCCCAGAGGTATTTGTACGAGTCGACCACGTTCGCCGGCCTCTCTCAGGATCCGGCTACGGGGATGCGCGTGTGGATCAACATGGCCATGCTCGCCTACCAGCGCAAGAACGGATCAGAGCAACTCGCAGCAGCGCAGGCGGCCAGCGCCTCCCAAGCCGCCCGTCGAGACCCGTTCTTCAGCTCCATGGGCCGCGTCCGCCTTGCCCTGGCTCACTCTTCCCTGGGAGACCCGCGGGCCGCCAAGAGGGCTCTGGGTGCAGCACAGGAAGCCCTTCGGAAGGCGGCCGAGGTCGAGCGGCCCCGGTGGACCGCGTTCTACGGGTCAGCCGAACTCAACCACCTCGCGGCAATCATCCTCAACGACAACGGGCGGTCCGCCGAAGCCGAGTCAATGGCGCATCGCGCCTTGGCCAAGATCCCGCCTGAGTTCCAGCGCAACCGGGCCCTAGCCACGTGTCAGCTCGCGCGCGCACAGCTCTGGCAGGGAGAGCCAGAACAGGCCACGATAACCGCAGCAACCATTTTCACGATCATGGATGGCGCTCCGCTACCTGGACGACTGCGTACCTTGATCGGAGACTTTCACAGAGACCTGTTCCGGCTGGCGCCGTCCACGACGTACGCCCGTGACTGGGCAGACCGTATGCGAGATGAATGGAGTCAAGCGTGACCAGGGGGATCAACCTGCGGCATTACGGTGAGGGAAGCCTTCCGGAAGGCTTCAAGCAGATGCTGATCGATGTGCACGCCGACGCCTACGCCGACGCAATGGACGACGAGTTCAACCAGCGGTTCCCCTGGTTTGTCGATCATTGGTCAGAGATGGATGGTTTCACCTGCGTCGTCGCTTTTGACGGAGAGGAGCCGACTGGCTTCGCGTACGGCGCTCCGCTCCAGCCGGGCCGCGAATGGTGGCGCTCCACAGCCTTCGAGCCGAACAACGGCTACACCGCGACCTACGCAGTCTCCGAGGTCATGGTGCGCCCGAAGTGGCGGAAGCAGGGCGTCTCAGATCGTCTGCACGAAGCGCTGCTGGAGGAGCGCGAGGAAGATCTGGCCGTGCTCCTGGTCGACGTGACGCACCCGAAGGTGCAAGAGCTGTACGAGACGTGGGGCTACAAGAGGGTAGGCGAGCAGCAGCCGTTCGCAGACTCCCCTGTCTACGCGGTCATGGTGAAGCAACTGCACCCATGATCGGCCCCGCCCCCTCGACGAGGGCGGGGTAGTCACGCGATCTCGGATGCCTCCGCGCGGGCCGCTGCGACCGTCGCTCGGGCGGAGCCGCCAAACTGCGGGACCTTGTCGAGCGGATCCCGGGTGCTGACGCCGTGGCGGCGGTCGTAGACGGTGTCCGCGGTGTGGGAATCGGCTACAAGGCCCTCAACGATGTCGGTCTCCTCACTTCGCGTCGGGCTGCCGACGATCTCAGGGAGCTCGGCCGATTCGCCGCCCAGCACCGCAAGTTGGAAGCGGTTGTGGATCTTCGCCAGCGGATTAAGGGGACCCTGCAGACATGACGACCTCCCCGCCCCTGCCCGTGCGGCGATGGAGAGGGCCTGCGGCATCGCAGGCTTTGATCCCACTGATGCCGAACCCATCCGTGTCGCCGAGAACGAGATATGGCGACTTGAGGTTCCCCCTGTCGGCCGGACAGCTTGATACTGGGACGGATGGTCCCGGAGGAAGCAGTCAGAGGTAGTGGGTAACAAGAGCAACATGAGCAAGCGGTACACGGCCGAGTTCAAGCGGGACGCGGTCGCCCTGGCGTTGTCCTCGGAGAAGACGGTCACTGAGGTCGCGCGGGATCTGGGCGTGAGTCCGGAAGGGCTGCGCGGGTGGGTGAAGCAGGCGAAGGCCGACCGCGGTGAGGGGCCCGCCGGGGCTTTGACCACTGCGGAGCGTGAGGAGTTGGTCCGGCTGCGGCGGAAGGTTCGCGAGCAGGAGGCCACGATCGAGGTTCTGGGAAAAGCGACCGCCTTCTTCGCTCAGGACAAGATGAGGTAGACACCGCGGCACGGTGTCGTTTCATCGATGCGGAGAAGGCATCGGAGGGTAATCCTGCAGGTCAAAGCATTGCGTTTCTGTGCCGTGTGCTGGGAGTGCCCCGTTCCACCTACTACGCGCACAAGGCGTCACGGCCGGCCCGGACGGTGCGGGAGCGGGCCGAGGAGGTACTGGTGGGCGAGATCCGGGTGTTTCACGCCGGATCTCGCGGTGCCTACGGGGCCCCGCGGATCCACGCCGCCCTGCGGCGGGCCGGGCGGGTGGTGAACTCCAAGAAGGTCGAGCGGTTGATGCGCAGGCACCGGATCGTCGGGATCACCCGCCGCCGGCGGCGGGGCCTGACCCGGCAGGCGAAGCGGGCGGTGTTCGCGCTCGACCTGATCGGCCGGGACTTCACCGCGCCCCGGCCCGGGATGCGGCTCGTCGGCGACATGACTGAACTCAGCACGCTGGAAGGGAAGTTGTATCTGGCGACCTGTATCGATCTCGCGACGCGGGAGGTGGTCGGCTGGGCGGTGGCCGACCACCACCGCGCCGAGCTGCCGGTCAATGCCCTGCGGATGGCGGCCGGGCGTGGCGGCCTGGAACACGGTTGCATCATGCATACGGATCGCGGCAGCGAGTACACGAGTGACGAATTCCGCACAGAAATACGCAAGTTGCGCATGAGGCAGTCGATGGGGCGCGTCGGTTCTTGTTACGATAATGCCGCCGCGGAGAGCTGGTTCGCCCTCCTGAAAGCGGAGATCGGGACGACCATGTGGGAGACCCGCGAGGCCGCCCGGGCCGACGTTTTCCGCTACGTCGAGGTCGAGTACAACCGCAGTCGGCTCCGTCGGCACCCCGACTACGGGTACGTCACCCCGCTCGAAACGAGATCCTTGCTCAGGCAGAGCCTCGTCCCGGCAGCGTAAACACCCGCTGTCCAGTTCGCGGGGGGAACTTCAGAGCCCTCGCGTACCTGGTGCGACGGACCGAACTGATCACGATCGACGCGCAGCCCATGCCGGGCTGGTGGACCAGCGGCAGCCCTGACCGGCAACCTTCGCCACGATGACCTGGCGGACACGGCAACCTCGGCCTTACCCACGGCATAGCCGGACCCTTCGAGCTGCTGGCCACGGCCACACGGTGCCAGGACAGACGCAAGCCATCACCGGGATCTGCGACTGGCTCGACCACTGGCGCACCGGCACCGGCTCGCGCGCCTGGTGGCCGGGCCTGATCACACCGAGACGAACACCGGCGCGACAAACTCCAGAGCCCAGGACCGACACGCCCGTCCTGGTGCTACGGCACCCCGGCATCGCCGACGCCTCCACTGCGCACTTGGCGCGTAGACGCCCCTAGGCGGAATCCGCTGGTGGTCGGGTGCGCAACAGCGTCTTCCGGGGCGGTTATGCAGGTGCCGCTTGGTCCGCGACTCCATCTGCGCAGCCGTCCACGAGCACTGCGCATCCACTGCGCACTCGATGCGCAGTGCTCGTGCGTATCACTGTGACCTGCTGTGGTCGGGCCTTGCGCAGGTGTGGTCGGGTCCGTGGTCGGGCCTTGCGCAGGTGTGGTCGGGTCCGTGGTCGGGCCTTGCGCAGGTGTGGTCGGGTCCGTGGTCGGGCCTTGCGCAGGTGTGGTCGGGTCCGTGGTCGGGCCTTGCGCAGGCGTGGTCGGGCTCATGGTCGGGCCTTGCGAAGCTGCCACGCGCGGACGGTGCGCGCTGCGCAGGGCGCCTACAAGAGCGACTGGCTCCAGGTGACTGCGGCGCCGGGGTCTTGGACGGGGTGCCAGACGGGTGCGGAAGGGCCGTCGCTGCGCAGGTCTGTCAGTGACGCCACGAGGACGGGAACGTAGCGGAGGAAGCCGTCCGCAGCCGGGTCCTGGGCAGCTGCATGCAGGGCGCGGATGCGTGTGGTGACGCCTACTGGGCCGGTGCCGTCCAGGACGAACAGGACGCGAGGAAAGAGCGGATAGCGCCGCCGCCATTCCTCCTCCACCAGGTCCTGCGTGAAGGCGGTTCGGCGGCGGGCGACGGGAGTGGGGGTGTAGCGGTGAAGGCGAGCGTAGGCGCCGATTTTCGCGGCCAGGCGTTCCGGGCCCATGGTGGCCCGGTCAACCTCGATGAAAGCTCGCAGCATTGACCCGCCATCGGCGGGACCTCGCTGGTAGTACATGAGGGCGTCGGGTATGACAGCCTCGCCGGCTCCGAGGGAGTGGTGGACCTCGGGGATCCAGTCCAGAGGCCGGCACAGATCGCCGCATCGGCGCGCGTCTTCGACGAAGGCAAGCGCGGTATCGGTCACCGTCAGCGTGTGTCCTGTCCGCAGTCTTGCCGCTGTCGGGTCGGACACCGTCTTCGGTGGTCGCCGACCGCGCAGCTCCGGCCATTCCGAGGCGATGTGCGCGCCGTAGGACGTCGGAAACCACACGCGCAGCCGTCCCGCCCGGGGCAGGGTGATGCGGTCGACCAGTCCCTCATTGCGCAGCTTGGCCATCCGTCGCCGCGTCTGTTCGCTACGTACCCCCGGTGCGATCAGCCGGTGCAACTGCTCGGTGGTGGCCATCCGGTACTGCGTCAGCACCGCCAGTGCCAGGCGGTCCCCACCGCCTGTATCCACGTCCGTCATCGTGGGCCTGCCTCTCGTTTGCAGGTGGCGCCGACCTGACCGGTGCCACGCGTACGGTCACAGCAGCAGCCGACCCCGACCACCCGTGCGACCACCAAGACCCGACCACGGTCACGATGCGACAACACTCCTGCTGACCAGGCTGATATCCCCGCCGACAATCCCCGCGAAAGCTGTCCGTGCCTTGCGCGCCATGGGCGGCGTACCTGCAGGTCACCACGCCCTCGCTGGCGTGGTCGCCAGCCCGACATCCCCCTCTGCACACCCCCACGCTCGCCCCGAAATCAGAAGAAGGGCAGGGGACGGCGGGCGAACGGGCGGGCGCGGGCCGCCGGGGGATCGGGGCGCCGCTGGTGAGGTTGCGCGCCGGCGGGGGCCAGCGCGCTCGCGCCGCGGATCCGGCGCTGGTCCGCAGCGCCATCACGCGCCACCGGAGCCGGGGCGTCAGGCACGCCCGCTACAGCGGTCGAGCGATCCGAGCAGCAGAGCCTGCACGCCCGGCCGGATTCTCCGAACCTTCTCCGGAGTCTCAGTGCCGGTCCGTACGCTCGATAGCATGGTGGGGGACGAACTGTACGAAGAACCACATGCCGAGCGGTCCGGAAAGGAGAGCGACACCGAGACCTGGCAGCGGCTGAGCGCGTACGCCTACCTCAGCGCGCCCGAGCGGTTGGAGTACGTCGCGGTGATGCGGGTGTTCTGCGGCACCCTGCTCGCGGACCTGGCCGTACCCGAGGTGCTCGCCAAGCTGGCACAGGCCAGGCAGCCGGCGGCAGCGCTCGGCGCGGAGACACTGACCGCGCGGCTCGAACAGCTCGTGCGCTGGGGCAATCTGCTGCGCAGCACGCACACGGTCACCGCGACCAGCATCGCCGAGTACCAACGCTCCCGGTCCCGCTACCAGCTGTCCAAGCTGGGCGAACGCGTACAGCGCGACGCCGACGAGGTGCTGGCGGGAGCGGACGCCGCGCGTGAGGTCAGCAGTGAGCTGCTCACCCTCGTCGACCGGGGACTCAAAGAGATCGCCGCCCTGGCCGCCACGCCGGGCGGCACGGACCCGCAGCAGGCACTGGAAAAGATCAGCACCCTCTTCGCACAGTTCGCCGAATTCGCCGAGTCGGTACGGGACTTCTACGCCTACCTCGGCCAGGTGCTCGCCCGCTACGACCTCGACGGAGCCGAGTACCAGGGGTTCAAGGAACTGCTGCTCGACTACGTGGAGGCGATCACTGAGGACGTGTCCTTCCGCGCCCCGCGCATCGCCGCCCACCTGCGGGAGATCTGGCCGCACCTGCCCACGCTGCTGAACCGCATCGACACCCATGCGACAGGCCTGGGAGCACTGTCCGACGCCCTGCCCGAGACGCGGGTGCAGCGCAGCCGGGGACGGGCACTGGCCGACTGGGAGGGGCTGCGCGACTGGTTTGCCGACAGCGACGGCCACGGCAGCCAAGTGGACCAGCTCCGGGACGCGACCCTGCGCGCCCTGCAGTCGCTGCTCGCCAACGCCAAGCGGATGCTGCGCTCCGCGTCGGGGGAGATGTCCCGCCGCAAGGACCTGCTCAGGCTCGCGGCCTGGTTCGACGCCGCGGAGCCCGAGGAGGCCCACGACATCGCGGTCGCCGCCTTCGGGCTGTACGGGGCACGGCATCTGGGCGTGGCACCGGATCCCGACCAGTCCGTACCGGCGTACGTGAGCTGGTGGACCGGGCCCGTCGTGGACGTGCCGGTGGCGTTGCGCGAGCGAGGCAGCCGGGCCCCGCGCGGGAGGTCGGCGGCCATGGAGGACCACCGCGAGCAGAAGTGCCGCCTCCTGGAGCAGGCGCGCGAGCAGGCCGCCGCCCGCCGGGATGCGGCCGCCGAACTGCGCAGCGCATCGGGCCGGTTCGACCAGGTGAGGCTGGGCTCCGCCGCCATGCGGTTACTGCTGGAACTGCTCACCGCAGCCCTCGGCCACGCTCAACTGCACAAGGAAGCCGGTGACTTCCAGCTCGACGGCGCGCAGGCAGGTGACGCGGATCTGGGCATCAGGCTGACGGTGTGGCGCACCCCGGGCAGACACACCCTGCTGCGCTCCGTGGACGGCGACCTGACGGCGGACGATCTCACCCTGGCCGTCGAAAGCGCCTCGGCGTCCGCCGCAGCCGAGGAGGCGAGCGCCTGATGCCCCTGCCCTCCGCCCACGATGTGGCACTTGCCGCCGAACGCCGCACCGCCGCCCGCCTGCTGCTGGCCCACCCCCTGATCACCAGCAACGGCCCGCACAGCGACACCTTCCCGCTGATCCGCCGCCACGCCGACTGGCTCGCCCAGCGTTTCCAGCAGGTGTTCGGCTACCGACTCCTCGTCGAGGCGTCCTACGCCCGCCTGTTCAAGGCCGGCCTCGGCCCTGGCTCCGGCCACCGCCTGGAGCGGCCCTCCACCGGCACGCCGTTCACTCCACGGACGTACGCCTATCTGGCACTCGCCCTCTCAGTCCTGGTCACCGCCCCCGAGCAGCTCCTGCTCTCCCGGCTCGTAGCCGACCTGCGGGCCGCGGCCGTGGACGCCGGGATCGAAATCAGTGACACCGGCCGTCAGGCGGAGCGGCGCACCCTCGCCGCCGCGCTGCGCCAACTCGTCGACTGGGGCGTGCTGGCAGAGACCGAGGGCCACGTCTCGTCGGTCGCCGCGGAACAGGGCGGCGAGGCGCTGCTGACCGTGGACCGCGAGATCGCCCGCGCGGTCGCCGCCGGACCGCTGGCGCAAAGCCGCGACGGAGCAGATCTCGTCCGCCGGGCCGCCGACCCCGGCTTCGGCGGCCCGCGCACGTACGTGCGCAGACGCCTCGTCGAGACACCCGCCGTCCACCTCGACGACCTCACCGGCGCCGAGCGGGAATGGCTGCGGACCCGGCAGCGCCGTGAATCCCAGGCGTTTTCCGAACTGCTGGGCCTGGAGGCCGAGATCCGTGCCGAGGGCATCGCCCTCGTCGACCCGGACGGCGACCTCACTGACCTGCACCTGCCCGGCACCGGCACCGTCGCCCAGGCGGCGCTGCTGCTGATCGGACGGCTGGTCGACCGACTGCGCCCCGAGGATCCCGGCCACCCCGCGGTCGGCGGGCAACTGGTCATCGGCGTGCCCGTCCCGGACGGGCTGCTGCCCGAACTGCTCGATGAACTCGTCGACGAGTACGGCCGACGCAGCAACTGGCAGCGAGGCCTGCTGGACAACCGCGACGGGCTGCTCGCCGCCGTCCTGGATCTTCTGGTCCGCATGCACCTGATGGCACCCGTCGGCGCGGTGCGCGCCGACGGCCACGGCCTGCCCGAGAAATACGAGGAGGCAGCGCTGGACGGCCGGTCCGTCACGGACGTCTCGGGTGCCCGGGGGCAGGACGGGGCGGGCGGGTGGGTGCTGCTTGCCGCGGCCGCTCGGTTCGCCACCACGGTGGCCGTCACCTCCCGTACCGAGCAGCCCCCAGCGGACGACGTCTCGCAGGAGCTTAAGGAGCCGACCCGGTGAACCGCCCCCCTTTCCCGCACCGCTACCGCCTGCACCGCGCCGGCATCCGCAACGTCTGGCAGTACGACGAGCAGGAGTTCGCCTTCGGCGACGGCCGCCTGCTGCTGCGCGGCAAGAACGGCGCCGGCAAGTCCAAGGCCCTGGAGATGCTGCTGCCGTACCTCCTCGACGGTGACGCCCGCGCTCTGGATGCCACCGGGACCGGCCGGACCACGCTCCTGTGGCTGATGCTGGACGGTTTCGAGCAGACCAACCGGCTGGGCTACCTGTGGGTGGAGTTCGTGCGCACGGACGAGGAGGGCAACGACCACCACCTCACGCTCGGTGCGGCCGTCCGCGCCTCCCAGTCGACCAGGACGGCCAAGCCGTTCTTCTTCGTCACCCCGCTGCGGGTGGGCGAGGACCTGCACCTGGCCGTCGCCGGTCAGCCGTTGCCGATCGAGCAGCTCAAGTCGCTCGTCGGCCCGGAGTACGTCACCGACCGTGCCGTGGAGCACCGGGCCAGGGTCGCCCGCCACCTGTTCGGCCTCACCGATCCGGCGCGCTACCGCAACCTGCTGCATCTGCTGCACCGCCTGCGCCGCCCCACCATCGGCGACCGTATCGATTCCGGCGGTCTGGTCTCCGTCCTCGCGGAGACGCTTCCCGCGCTCGACGACGAGGTCGTGGACAAGGTGGCCCGCAACCTCGACGATCTGGACGCCGTACGGACCGACCTCGGGCGCCTGGAGCGGACCGACGAGGCACTGCGGACCTTCCTCACCGGGTACCGCGGCTACCTGCACGGGGCCCTGCGCCGCCGGGCTGATGAGGTGAACGGCGAACTGGAACGGCTGACGGAGCATCGGCGCTCGGCCGGCGAAGCGGTGAAGAAGGTGGCGGCGCTCCGCACGCGTGAGGACGAACTCGCCGCCCGCCTCGACACCCTCACCTCGCAGGCGGAGGAGGCCGAGACCGACCTCGCCGCCCTGCACGCCAGCACTGCCTACCGAAGCCTGCAGGAACTCGGCGAAAAGCGCGCCACCGTGACCGCCCTGCACAGTGCGGCAGCGACCGCATTCAAGGCCCTGCGCCAGGCCCACAGCAGCCAGGAAGAGACAGGACACCGGCTCACCGAGGAAGCCGGGAGGCTCGGCGCGGAACTCGTCGAACTCAGCACCACATATGGTGAGTTGCTGCGTGAGGCGGAGCGTGTCGGTCTCGACCCCGCGCACCTGGGCGAGCCCGTGGCGGCCCCCGTCACCCCGGTCGCGGATGCGACAGTGGCCGAACTGACCGCCCCCGACGGTGATTTCCACCTCGTGCGGCACAACGAGGTGCTGGCCATCGACACGGAGACCTGCGCGGGTGCCCTGCTCGCCCTGGACTCCCAACTGGACGCCGCTGGACCCGTCATCAGGAACCGCACCCGGGCCGTGACCGAGTTGGCCGCGCTCATCGACACGACGCGCCGGGCCCAGCAAGAGGCGCACGAGGCCGATGCCGCCCGGGAGCGTCTGGAGGAGCAGGCGGACGAGGCACGTGAGCGGG
Organism: Streptomyces aurantiacus; assembly: GCF_027107535.1. Lineage (NCBI taxonomy): Bacteria > Bacillati > Actinomycetota > Actinomycetes > Kitasatosporales > Streptomycetaceae > Streptomyces > Streptomyces sp. Qhu-G9. Next base: position 1,805,367 of record NZ_CP114283.1, read on the forward strand.
CCGGACGCCGATGGGAGGAGACGGCACGTGAAGGGCAGGCCTACACGGACGCCGTACGGACCTGGACCGAGCAGGTGCACAGTCTCACCAGCGTGTCCCTCGACGCCGTGCACGCCCTGATCGCCCACGACCCGGCGGAGGGCCCGCTGCCCGCCCACGCCCCCGACGAGGTGGCCGACACCGCCCGGTCGGCCGTCGAGCCGTGGCTTGCGGCACTGGGCGAACAGCGCGACGCACGGGCGGTGGCCATCCGCGAACTGGCCGCCGAACAAGACCGCCTGGCGCGTGAGCGGAAGGACTGGGAAGCCCGCACCGACCCCGAGCCAGCCCCTGCGCCCCACCGCTCGGCCCCCCGCACGCCCGGCACCGGCGCACCCCTGTACCGGCTCGTGGACTTCGCCGACGGCCTGGAGCCCGAGGCACGGGCGGGCCTGGAAGCCGCACTCGAGGCCAGCAGTCTGCTCGACGCCTGGGTGTGCTCCGACGGCACCGTCCTGGACCCGGCCACGCGCGACACCCTCCTCACCCCCGGCACACCGGCCGCCGAACCCACACTCGCCGAGGCACTGCGCCCGGTCCCGGCACCGGACAGCGCGGTGAGCACCGAGCAGGTCGAGCGTCTGCTCCATACCGTGGCCCTGGTCACGGACGCGACCAGGGGCACGATGGCGGAATCCGCGATCGGCACCGACGGCTCCTGGAAGCTGGGCGTCGCCCGGGGCCGTCACACCAAGCAGACCGCCGAGTACGTCGGCGCCGAGGTACGCGCCGAAACCCGCCGCCGGGCCCTGACCGAACTCGACCGGCGACTCGCTCATGTACAGGAGAAGTTGACAGAGCAGGAGCAAGGCCTGCGGATCCTGTCGGAGCACCGCGCACACGTGACCGACACCCTGAGCCACCCGCCCACAGCACGCCCACTGACCGACGCGTGGGCCCGCACCACCGAGGCCGAGCGCGCCGCACACGTACTGGCCGGCAAGGCATCCGCAGCCGCCCGCGAAGCGGAGCAGGCCCGCGCCCGGGCAGTCGCCGCCAGACGTGAGGCCGAGGCGACCGCGAGCGCGAACGACCTCCCCATCGACCCGGCCGCGCTCGACTCCGCACGCCTCTCCCTGGACCGCCTCGGCACAGGCACGGAACGACTGCGCCGACGGCTGCACGCGATCACGTCCGCCACCGACGCCCACCGCCAGGGCCGCGAAGCCCACGACCGCGCCCTGACATCCACTCGGGAAGCACAGTCCGACTACACCGAGCCGCTCACGCGCCTGGAGGCCGCACGCCGCACGGTCCTGGGCCTGGAGCAGGCGCTGGACGCGCCGGAACAAGAAATCCTCGCCCGCGAGGACGAGGCGAAACGACGCCTGGAGGCGGTGAGGCGCCAACTCCCCGGCGCAGCACGAGACGTGAACGCCGTACACGACGAACGCGTGCGCGCAGAGGAAGACGAGAGGGTCCGACGGGCCGCGCTGGCCACGCAGGAGGGCGAGACGATCGACAAGGGCAGGCGACTGCGTACAGCGCTGTCCCTGCCGGGCGTGACCAAAGGCGCGGGCCTCGACACACGAGCACAGGACGCGGAAGGCCAGCCCCCCTTCGCCAAGGACGGCACACACGACCGCACCAAGGCACTGCGCCGGCTCGTGGAAACCGTACGCAACAGCCTCGACACCGAGCGCCGCGACATCTCGGACACCACCCTCCTCAACCGCCACACCGAGCTGCGCGACCAGCTCTCCGGAGGCTACGACGCCACACTGGAGGAACACGACGGCATCAAGGTCTGCCATCTCGTCGACGACCACGGCCCGCACGACATCGCCGCGGTCGGAGAACGCATCGCCGCCCAGGCCGCCGACGCACGCGAACGGTTGACGGAGCGCGAACGAGAGGTGTTCCAGCGGTTCCTGACCGGCGAGCTGGGCGACCACCTCTCCGGTCAGGTCCTGGCCGCGGGCGCCCTGGTCGCCGCTCTGAACGGCACCCTGTCCACCGTCCGCACCTCACACGGGCTGGGCGTCACACTCGACTGGAAACTGGCGGACGGCGTGGAGGCCGACGTCAAGGCAGCGGTCGACCTCCTGCGCAGCCCCTCCGGCCTGCGCACCCGCGAGGAGTCCGAACAGCTCCGCGACGTACTCCAGCGGCGCATCGAGGACGCTCGCCGCGCAGACCCGGGCGCGGGCTACGCGGCCCACCTGCGCACCGCCCTCGACTACCGCGCCTGGTTCACCTTCACCCCCTGGGTGGTCAACGACGCAGCACCCGGCAGCCGCCGCAAACTCACCGGCCGTACGGGCCTCAGCCAGGGCGAGCAACGCGTCCTGTCCTACCTCGTCCTCTTCGCCGCCGCAGCCGCCCACTTCACCAGCCTCGCCGACACCGCCCCGTACGCCCCCCGGCTGATCCTGCTGGACGACGCGTTTGCCAAGGTCGACGAACCCACCCACGCGCGCCTGGGCCGCATCCTGGTCGACCTGGACCTGGACTTCGTCCTCACCAGCGAACGCCTCATCGGCAACTGGCCCGACGTGCCCTCGCTGCACATCTACGAGTGCCTGCGTGATCCGCACGTGAGGGGAGTGGCAACCCTCCATTACACGTGGAACGGTCGGCAGAGGCGGCTGGTGTCGGTATGACGGGCCACCGAGCGGCGAACAGCACGCCCCTGGACGCCGAGACACTGGCCTTCCTCACCCGGCCCGGCCTCGCCCGCCTCTGGACAGCCGCACGTACCCGCCTCGAACGCAACGGCCTGCAACCGACCGGCACAATCAGACTCCAGCACCTGGACACGCAGGAACGCCAGGACCTCTCCCTCCTCCTCGCGAAACCGCTCACCACCTCCACCGCCACGATCCACCTGCCAGACCTGAACACCCGTCTACGCACCAGCGCGGCCGGCCGCGGCCTGGCCGAGACCCTGACGGCACTGGGCCCGGCCCTGACCGACCGCCGGGCGGCGCGGGACGCAGCCGCGGCGCAACGCGCCAGCCTGTGGTCCGCGGCGGAAGCGGCCCTCGCCGACACACCACTGGCCCCCCAACCCTGGACGGCCCGGTGGATGGAGGAGATACGACGCGCAGGGACGCTCGCCCGCCAGGACCAGCACACCGCGACCACGATCATCCACCAGGCGATCCGGACGCTGGCCACGCTCTTCCCCGGCCCGCACGCGGAACACACCCCAGCCGTCTGGGGCCGCGGCGAACTCGCCACCCGCACCACTGGCTCGGCCCATGGCCTGGACGACGGCACCCTGCTCTCCCGTCTGGTCCTGCGCGGCATCGCCCTGGCATCCGACACGCACGTCCCCGCTGACGCACCGGGCCGCCGGACCTTGTGGCGTCAGGCCTCGGTCACCCCGGACGAGGTGTCCAGCACAGTCCTCAGCTACGGCTTGCGGCCCACAGGCGCGAGCTGGGGCGAGAAGATCCTGCAAGAGCGCGCGGACCACAATCTGGAGACCCACCTCACCCTGCGCGAACTACGCACCCTCCACCTGGAGATGCCACCCCGCACCCGGATCCACGTATGCGAGAACCCACGCGTGGTCGAAGCCGCCGCCGACGCCGGTTGTACCGCAACCCTGGTCTGCACTTCCGGCAGCGCGACGACGGTCGTCCGCACCCTGCTCGACGCGCTGGCCACCGCCGGCTGCGCGTTCGCATACCACGGTGACTTCGACTGGCCGGGGATCACACTGGCCAACCGCGTCGTGGAACGGTACAGAGCGCAGGCATGGCGCATGAGCGCGCAGGACTACGAGTACCTCGCGACCCGCACCCAGATACACGGCACTCCGCAGCTTCTCCTCACCGGTCCGCGCGTGGAAGCCGTATGGGACATAGAACTGGCACCGACCATGGACGCCCTGGGCATCGCCCTCCACGAGGAGGCGGCGCTCGACCTGCTTTTGGAGGACCTCGCCTGACCCGCGAGGACACTGGCACGCCCAGACGACGCGATACGAGTTGAACCTGTCCCCGGCGTACAGCCCGACTCGTATGCCGCCACTTGCGGCGTTGCCTTGGAAAGGGTCTCTGATCTGCGACGGAAGCCCTTTCCGATCTTTCAGGGGCTTGTCGCGTTGGGCAGCGAAAAGTCCCTCGGAAGTCCCTCAGAGAGCTGAAAGTCCCTGGAGTGGAGGGGCGCGCGACGGGCTCTGGCTGGTTCGGATCGACTCTCTACGGAGCCGTCGCCGATCTCGGTACCGACTGCGAACTCATCATCCAGGTTTGTCGTTGGAGGCGGTACCCGACGTCGCCGGGTACCGCACTTTGGTCTGGCTCGAACTCAGCTCTTCCGCTCACCAAGGGCCATCCTTCGACTCGCCGGTGTGCGGGTCGGTGGTGAGCGCGGCCGCGGCGACGGCGGTCCGCGGCTCGGCCGGGTCGTCGGGGTCGTCCGCCGGGGTGAGATCGGCGAGGTGGGCGTCAAGGTTGACGATGGTGTCGACGAAACCGTCGTATCGCACGATCCGGAAGTCCAGACCCAGCATCCGATGCAGAGCGCCGGGCGCCGCGCCACCGTCGTCGTCCACCACGACGAACCGGGTGAGCTTGGGCAGCCGGGTGCGCAGCAGCTCGCCACCGCTCGCGGCAAGGACGGTGTTCAGATCGTCCGCGTCCCTGGAAAGCATCAGCTCCACATACTCCAGGCGCATCCCCGACTCGCGGCAGAAGAGCTGGTACACGGTGTCGGGGCTGAGGACGAACCGCTTGGCCTGCCGGTAGCCGAGCGTGACGTACAGCCCGGCCAGGAACTCGCAGCGGCGAGCCACCTCGGGCGCCATGTCCGGTTCACCGCCCAGAAGCGCCGCGCTTCCGGTGTTGGTGAACCAGACCAGCACGTCGACGAGCCGGCGGACCGCCAGCAGCCCGTCTTCGTCACTGATGTCGTACCCGTCGTGCGTGGACCGGTTGCGGAGCCGACGGATGTCTTCGAGTGCGTCGATGACCGTGCTGCTGCGTATGTGCGGACGACAGCGTTTGACGAGGTCGTTCAGGGCCTTGGTCGAGGGGTCGCCCTCGATGCCGTGGTGGCGCTACAGCTCCTTGAGTAACTTCTCGGTCAGTTTGCCGATCAAGGCGACGGCGTTCTCGGGATAACCGTCGTTGAGGGACCTCAGCGGCCGTTCCAGATCGAGCCCCAGCCGATCGGCGATCCGCGAGTGATCGTCGAGTTCACTCCGTAGGCGCCTCAGCCGCTCGTCGACCACGGTACTCACGCGTCTTCACTCCCTCGTTGTCCGAGGATGAACGCGAACCGGTCGGGAAACACCAGGACGGGCTCCGGATGGGCGATCCGCATCTCTTCGACGCCCTTCTCGATCTCACTGTCGCTGAAGGTGGAGAGCAGGGACATGTAGCGGGCTCGGACCATGCCGAGGTACTTGTCCCGGCCGATGCGCAGCTCGTGCTCGACGTGGGTGAGTTCGGCTTGAAGCCCTGCCGCGCGCAGATGCCGCTCGATGGCGGCGGGGGCCGGCTGCAGCTCCTCGAAACGGTCGAGGGCCGCGCTGAACAGCGGGTACTGGATGGTGGCAGGGAGCATCACCACCAGCAGTCGACCTCCGGGGGCCAGTTGGTCGCTGAGACCCTGGAGTGTGCGCGCGGGGTCGGCCACATGGTGCACCGACTCCTTCAACCACATCGCGTCGAGCTGCTCGTACGGCAGGTGGGCGCGCCCTTCGGCGATGTCCTCGGCGGAGGCGACGACCGGCGTCAGATCGGGCGGCGGCGGTGTGCCGAGCCAGCGGAGCATCGCCTCGGACGGATCGACGCACAGAAGGGGACGGCGTGGTTGGACCTGCCTGGCTACTTCTTTGGCGAACAGGCCGGTGCCCGAGCCGATGTCGGCGATCCGGTCCGTGGGGCCGAGCTGCAACGCCTCGGCGATCCGGCCGGACATCCAGGGAACATAGTCGGGGCCGTAGACCCAGTGCTCGTCGTACTCTGCTGCCAGCTCCTCGTAGTGCCCACGCGCGTCGCGCCGCTCCACGATCCCCCTCGTGCCCCGTGTGTCACCGCCTGTGCTGTGTCCTTCGTCCATGCAGCCTCGTGGCGTCTGTGTCCGGACATCGGCAGGCTATCGCGGGTGCCTGAACGGCAACAGTGCGTAATACGTCAGTGGTTGGGTGATTGCGCGCGTCGTTGGCAGTGATTGCCGTTCACCGCCCTGGACAACGTGACCCGCCCGGCGCACACGATGGCCCGACGCGCAACGCTCTCTCGAAGGTCGCCGACTCGAACCAGGCGACGCGCTCGAAGGTCGCCCCCGGAATCAGGCGACGCGCTCGGCGTACAGCCCGACTCGTCTGCCACTCATCGCACTCCGCCCCAGTGCGCTGTGGCCGCAGCGCGCCCCCTGAACGCGGGAACCGGCGCCCTCGTGGTGCGGGGGATCTCGGACCGGCTCTCCGACAAGGGTGACGACAACGACCGCGTCTGGCAGCCGGCCGCCTCCCGCCACGCCGCCGCGTTCACGTTCGAGTTGCTCTACAACCTCACCGTCTCTCCGTCCTCCCGAGCGGGGTTGGGCGACGGGGTCCGGCAGATGCGCCGGACCCGCCGGACCGACGGGCAGTCGACGATCGGCTTCGGTCCCGACCACACGGCCGTCGTCGTAGCGGGGGACGGCGCGGTCGAGCGGTGGGATTTGAACTCGGGGGAGGAACTGCCCGGGGTGCCCGGCGGAGCCGAACTCCGCCTGGGCCACCAGGCCATCGTGTCCCCGACCCGGCACAGTGTCGCGGTGGCCCGTCCCAGGAGCCTGGACGTCGTGAACTTCTCGGGCAGGTCGGGCGAGCACCAGTACCGGTCGGTCCCGCTGCGCACCGATGAGTTCCTGGTCACCAGCGGGGGAGAGGTGCTCGCCACCCACGACAAGCGCCGGTTGGCCGTACGCAGCTTCGACGACGGCCGCATCCTCCGGGAGGTGCCCTGCCCGGCCGGGCTCGCGGCCACGTCGATCAGTGCGAACGGTTCGGTGGTCGCCATGGCCACCACCAACCGCGTCCATGTCCACCGTGAGAACGGACCGCCGGTCGAGAAGCGGATCCGCAACTGGATGGAGGTCCTCAAGCCGGGCTGTTGGCTCGCCGTCTCACCGTCGGGCCGGTATGTCGCCTGTGCGAGCTTCCGTGAGCTGATCGTCTGGCGGACGGGCACCGATGACGTCGTCCTGCACCGCGAGTTCAGCGGGCAGGAACGCTTCGACGGGTTCGGGGCCAAGGGCATGCGTCTGGTGTGCGCCGACGAGGGCCGTGTGCTGTGGCTGCGGCGCGGTCTTCTGTCGGAGGTGACCGCCGGCCCGGAGATCACGCACCTGGAACAGGCCGGTCGGTACGACGACTTCGCCGTCCACCCCGACGGTGATCTGCTGGCCGCCGTGGGCAGTACCGAGTTGGTGCGGGTGTGGCAGTGGAACGGCTAGCGCCGCGCTGACCGGGGCCTTCGCGGAGCTCGGTGCCGTGGTCATCCGGGATCCGCGGTCCCGGCTGTCCTTTGTGGCCCTTGTGGCCCGGGTGTCCAGCCCGCCGCCTTCGCCGTGCCGATGAGGAGCGGCCAGAGGGCGGCGGCCATAGCCTCGGGCGTGCCGGGACAGTCGCGGCGCAGCCAGTCGATGACGGTGCTGAGAACCGCGCCCGCCACGAACACGGCGGCCGGATCGTGCGGGACGTCCACCGAATCCTCGGCGCCGAACGGGGTGAGCGGCACGGTCGGCCCGACCGGCCCGACCGGCCCGACCGGCCCGACCGGCCCGACCGGCCCGACCGGCCCGACCGGCCCGACAGGTCCGGCCGAAGGGATCGTGGCGAGCGGGGCCTCCGCGTCGGCCGGGACGCGGCGCACGAGGGCGGCGACCGCCATGCGATGGAGCAGGTGGTTGATGACACGGGCGCTGCCGTCGTCACCCAACAGGGCCTGGTAGAGCGGGGCGTTCTCGGCGACGTGTGCGAACAGGTCCGGCAACGGGTCGGCCACGGGAACGCCCTCGGCGTCGAGCGGCGCGAGGGGTACCGGACTGGCGGCCACCAACTCGTCGAAGACCGACGTGCACGCGGCGGCGGCCAGATCGTGCACGTCCGTGTAGTGCTCGTAGAACGTCGACCGGTTGACACCCGCGCGCTTGGTGATGTCGGAGACCGAGAGCTGGCTGAGGTCCCGCTCGGTGATCAGTTCCCGCAGGGCTGTCTCCAGGGCCGAGCGAGAGCGGCGGGTGCGGGGATCCATGGCGGACGCGGGCATGGGCCGAGCTTAGCCTTTCCGCCACTTGTCGGATAACCGACATGTGCTGGATAGTGGCCCCGGGGAGCGCCCGGCGCTGCCGGAGGAGGAGCGGCCGTGCCAACCGTGCATCCGTGCCAACTCTGGCATCCGTGCCATCCGTGCCATAGGACACCGCAGCTGGCGACGGCGTCAGCGTCGACATCAACAACGGCGCGTCTGGCGCCGGCGGGACGGAGTCGGCCGTCGCCCCGCGCGACCGCTCCGGCGCGCGTCCACCGGGTCCCCGCGGGCCGGGCACATCATGATCGGCTGAGGCCGGATCCGGTCCCCGCCCCCCGCCCTCGCCGACGGGCAGGATCCGTCACGTCGGCCGCCCCCTCACGGCCCGCCTCCTCGCCCCACCGAACGGAGCAAGTCATGCCCCTCCTCGCCCGCCCGGCGGTGGCCTCCCTCGTCGCCAGAGCGATGCAGCGGGTCAACAGCCTGGTGATCGAACGGCACCTCGCGTCCTCCCTCTACAAGCGTTATCCGGAGTACCCCCGCACCACCCGCGAGCTGACCGTCCCGACCTCGGTCGCGCCGGCCCGTGCCGTGGTCTACCTGCCGGACATCGCCCCGGGCACGCCTGTGCCGGTGCACGTCAACTTCCACGGGGGTGGCTATGTCCTGCCGCCGATCGGGCTGGACGACCCCCTGTGCCGGTTCCTCGCTGCGGAGGCCGGGGTGGCCGTGGTCAACGTGGACTACGCCGTCGCTCCTCAGCACCCGTTCCCCGCCCCGCCCCGACAGGCGTACGAGATCGTCCGCTGGGTCGCCGAACACGGCGCGGAGCACGGCTGGGACGGCACCCGGCTCACGGTGGGCGGGCAGAGCGCCGGTGGCGGCCTCGCGGCGGCGGTCGCCCGGCAGGCCCTGGACGCCGGGGACGAGGGCGCGCCGGTCATCGCGCTCCAGGTGCTCCACTACCCGCCCTTCGACCTCGCGACCGGCGCCCGCGACAAGCGCGCGGCCATCGCCAGGCCGATGCTGCGCCCCTGGATGGCGGACGTCTTCGACTCCTCGTACGTACCGGATCCGCGTCAGCGCACCGACCCTCTGGTCTCCCCGGCCCATCCGTCGGACACGGCCGACCTCACGGGTATCGCCCCCGCCTTCGTCGTCACCGCCGAGAACGATCTCCTGCGCGCGGAGGGCGTCCGCTACGCCGAGCGGCTGCGTGGGGTCGGCGCGCTGCTCGGTCACTACGACGTTCCGGGCGCCGATCACGGTTACGACCAGAAGGACGCCGAAACGGCCAGAGGCGTGTACGCCCTGATCGCCGAGCGCGTACGACGGGCCACCGCGCCCGACGAGACCCTCAAGGAGGAGCAGCGATGAGTTCCACCACAGGTCTGTCGGGCCGGGCGGTCGTCGTCACGGGGGCCGGCTCCGGCATAGGCCGCGCGGCCGCGCTGCGGTTCGCGGCGGAGGGCGCCCGCGTGGTCCTCGCCGACATCAACGGGGAGGGCGCCGAGGCGGCCGCCAGGGAGATCTCCGCGGCCGGCGGCACCGCCGTCACCGTGATCGGGGACCTCAGCGATCAGCAGGTCGTCGACCGGGTCGTGGCCACCGCCGTGGACGCCTTCGGAGGCATCGACGTACTGGTCAACAACGCGGGCGTCATGGACAGGATGTCGGCCGCGGCCGACACGAGCGACGCCGAGTGGGAGCGCGTCCTGGGGATCAACCTCACCGCGCCGTTCCTGCTCAGCCGCGCCGCGCTGCCCCACCTCCTCGCGAGCGGCAACGCCGCGATCGTGTTCACCGCCTCCGAGGCGTCCCTGCGCGGCAGCGCCGCCGGTACCGCGTACACGGTCGCCAAGCACGGCATCGCCGGCCTCACCAGGTCCCTCGCCGTCATGTACCGCGACAAGGGAGTGCGGACGAACGCGATCGCCCCCGGCGGCACCGTGACGAACATCCAGGTCGAGTTGGACCGGGACGCGCACGGACCGTCCGTGATCATGCGCCATCTGGGCAACGCCGGCCGTACGGCGACCGCGGACGAGCAGGCGGCCGCCATCGTCTTCCTGGCCTCCGACGCCGCGAGCAACGTCAACGGCGTCATCCTCCCGGTCGACAACGGCTGGTCCGCCGTCTGAGGCCCCGCCCGGACGAGGCCGGAACCGGGTTCAGCCGAGAGGGTTGTCCCCGTTCCGCAGCGCGTCCAGGGCGGGCGCGTACATACGGGCCTTGATGGTGCCGAGCGTGGGGCCCGCCTTGCCGGCTTGGGCCCGGGCGAGCTCCACCGCGGTGCGGCGTACGGCGTCCTCGGCCACCGAGTGGTCGACGAGCCCGGCGGCGAGGGCGTCGTCGCCTCCGAAGCGGCGGGCGGTGACCATGGCCTCGTGCGCGGTGCGCGGCGTCAGCCGGGACTGGATCAGCGCGGACATGCCCGGGGTGAAGGGGATGTTGATGTCGGCCTCGGGCAGGCACCAGTAGCCGCGGTCGGCGCGCATCACCCGGAAGTCGTGGGCCAGGGAGAACATCGCGCCGGCCGCGAAGGTGTGCCCCTGCAGGGCGGCCACGGTGACCAGCGGCAGGGAGAGCGTCCGCGCGAACAGCTCGTGGACGCCGACGACGTACTCCTGGTGCTGGTCGGCATGGGCGAACAGCCAGTCCAGGTCAAGGCCGTTGGAGTAGAACTTGCCGGTGGCGGCGGTCACCAGGGCCCGCGGGCCCTCCGCCTTCTCCACCTCGTCCAGGGCCGCGTTCACGGAGGCCAGCCAGTCGGGGTGGAATCGGTTCTCGCCGTCTCCGAGGTCGAGGACGAAGACGTCGTCCTGGCGGTCGAGTACGGGCATGGTGCCCCCTTCGGGCTGGGTGGCGAGCCTCTGCCGACGCGAGTGGGCGGGCCGAGCCTCGACCATGAAGCTACTTGTCGGTAACTTATGACACGGGACATAGAGCCTGCAAGAGGTCCGCGAAACACGCTGCCGATACGGCCTGTTGGGGCGGTCCGTCGAAACGCGCCATACGTAGTGGCCGGTTTCGGTCTCCACCCTGTGGGAGCGCTTCCACGACAGTCATGACCATGCCATGCGACCGGCCCCGTCGCGTGGTGTCGCTGCGCCGTGCCATCCCCCAGTCGTGATCCGGAAGGGACCGACATGTCCGCCACTGGCAGCAACACCGTCGGGAGACCGTCGCGTTCGGGGCTCGCAGTGCTCTTCGGAGCGCTCGTGTCCCTGCTCGCCGCGATGCTCCTGAACGCACCCGGAGCCGCCGCCCGCGAAAGCGCCGAGGCGGCTCCCACCGCGGCGCTCACCGAGGTCACCAACTTCGGCAGCAACCCCAGCAACCTGCAGATGTACCTGTACGTACCGGACAGCGTCACCGCGAACCCCGCGGTCGTGGTGGCCGTCCACTACTGCACGGGATCCGGCCCGGCGATGTACTCCGGCACCGAGTACGCCTCCCTCGCCGACCGCTACGGCTTCATCGTCGTCTACCCGTCGGTCACCCGCGCCAGCAAGTGCTTCGACGTCGCCTCGCCCCAGGCACTGAAGCGCGGCGGCGGCAGCGACCCCGTCGGCATCAAGTCGATGGTCGACTGGGTCACCCGCACCTACTCCGCCGACACCGGCCGGATCTTCGCCACCGGCATCTCCTCCGGCGCGATGATGACGAACGTCCTGCTGGGCGACTATCCGGACGTGTTCGCGGCAGGGGCCGCGTTCTCCGGCGTGCCGTTCGGCTGCTTCGCCACCACCAACGGCTCCGAGTGGAACAGCGAGTGCTCCGGCGGCAACTCGATCCACACCCCGCAGGAATGGGGCGACCTGGTCCGCAACGCCTACCCCGGCTACACCGGCCCCAGGCCGCGCATGCAGGTCTGGCACGGCACCGAGGACGACGTGCTGCGCTACCCCAACTTCGGTGAGCAGATCAAGCAGTGGACCAACGTGCTGGGCGTCAGCCAGACCCCGGCCGCCACCGACTCACCCCAGTCCGGCTGGACCCGCACCCGCTACGGCGCCACCGGCGACCGGGCCCCCGTCGAGGCGATCAGCCTCCAGGGCGTGGGCCACAACCTGTACGCCAATGGCATGGCGGCCCGGGCCCTCACCTTCTTCGGCCTGGACAGCTCGGGACCCGCGCCCCAACCTCAGCCGGGCGCCTGCAAGGTGACCGCCACGACCAGTGCCTGGAGCACGGGACTGACCGGCTCCGTGACGATCACCAACACCGGCACCACCCGCATCGACGGCTGGAAGCTGGGCTTCACCCTGCCGTCCGGGCAGAGCATCACCAACGGCTGGGGTGCCACGTACGCCCCGGCGAGCGGCGCGGTGACGGCCACCAACGCCGCGTACAACGGCACGATCGCGGCGAACGCGAGCGTCAGCATCGGATACCAGGCGAACCACACCGGGAACAGCGCGCGCCCCGGCACCTTCACCCTCAACGGAACGACCTGCAGCAGCAGTTGACGGCCGCCTCCCCATCCGACAGTTGCTGACGTCCCGTCATGTCCTGGTGGCCGGTGAAGAGTTACCGGCCACCGGGGCCCGTCTTCCGCTCCAGAAGTCCAGAAGGAGAAGCCGCGCCCGTGAAGCCGTCGACATCCGTGAAGCCGCCGTCCTCCGTGAAACCGCCGAGAGGGTCGACCTCGTCCAGAACGCCGTCGCCCGCCCACCTGATCACCACCTGCGTACTGGTCCTGGCCCTCCTCGTGACCGCGTCCGCGGTGGTGGCCCTCGCCAAGGGCCCACGGCCCGCGGACCGTGCCGCCGCTCCGGCCGCGTCCTCCGCCCGGCACTGGGTCAACACCTGGACCGCGATGCCGCAGCTCACCGAGCCCGGCAACATGCCGCCTCCGCCGTTCACCGAGGACCGTGCGGTCCTGGTCGACACGACGCTGCGACAGACCGTGCGCGTCTCGACCGGCGGCGGACGCATGCGGCTGCGGTTCTCCAACGCCTTCGGCGACACCCCGCTGCCTCTGACCGCGGTGACCGTGGCTCTCCCGCTCGACGGCCGGGCGGGTGTCAGCGCGGTCGAACCGGGCTCACTGCGGCGGGTGACCTTCGCCGGACGTGCGTCGGCGACCGTGCCCGTCGGGGCCCAACTCGTCTCCGACCCACTGGACTTCGGCCTGCGGCCGGGCTCGAACCTGACCGTGACCGCCTACCTCGCCGAGGGCCAGCCCTCCCGCGCGCTCACCTCGCACCCCGGATCGCGTACCACCTCGTACCTCCAGAAGGCCGACCACACCCGGGACCCGGACCTCCCACAGGCCACCGCCGTCAACCACTGGTACCTGCTCAGCGACGTCGAGGTGCTCTCCGGTCCCGACGCGGCGGCGGTCGCCGTCGTGGGCGACTCGCTGACCGACGGCCGCGGCTCCACCACCAACGGCAACGACCGGTGGACCGACCGCTTCCTGGACCGGCTGCGCGCGCACCCCGCGACCGACGAGGTCGCGGTCCTCAACCAGGCCGCCGGAGGCAACCGCGTCCTCAACGACGGCCTCGGCCCCAACGTCCTCGCCCGGCTCGACCGGGACGTCCTGTCCCGCAGCGGAGTCTCCTGGCTGGTCCTCTTCGAAGGGGTCAACGACGTCGGCACCGCCGCCGCCACACCCGCGGCCCAGCGCGACGTCACGGCCGCACTGATCGCCGCGTACGAACAGATCGTCGTCCGGGCGCACGCGCAGGGCATCCGCGTGTACGGGGCCACGCTGACCCCGTTCGGCGGCAACACGATGTACGACGATCCCGCCGGGCACCGCGAGGCGTCCCGGCAGGAGATCAACACCTGGATCCGTACGAGTGGACGGTTCGACGCGGTCGTCGACTTCGACCGTGCCGTACGCGACCCGCAGGACCCGCGGCGCCTGAGGCCCACGCTGCACGACGGGGACTGGCTGCACCTCAACCCCGAGGGCTACCGGACCCTGGCGGCAGCGGTGCCCCTGCGGCTCTTCCACGGCCGGGCGGGCTGACCGGGCCCGCTCGACGTCCGAAGGCCCGGACGCTCCGCCGATCCCGCACTCCGGTTTCCCGGCGTCCCGGCCTTCGGTTACGCGCGCTTCTCGGGGGTGTGCCCCTCGGTGTCCGGGTCCGGCGGTACCGGCAGCAGATCGTGCAGCTGCGTGTACCGCTGGGCGCAGGCAGTCTGCGCGATGGCCTGCGAGACGGCGTCGGCCAGCGGGCGTGTGGACTCGCTCACCAGGCGGCGGGCCTTGTCCGTGAGGGCCACCTCGATGCCGCGCCGGTCGCCGCACGCCGCGTTCTTGGTGATCAGCCCCGCGTGCTGCAGACAGGCCACCTGATAGGTCAGCCGTGTCTTCGGGCGGCCCAGCAGCTCGGCGATCCGGGTCATCCGCAGGGTGGCGCCGGGCTGGTCGGCCAGCAGGCACAGGACCAGGAACTCGTCGTGCGAAACGCCCATGACGTCCTTCACGCGGGACCGCAGCAGCTGCTCGATCGCCCCGGCCGCGGCCAACAGGCGCATCCAGGACCGCAGTTCGGCCGGCAGCAGCCCGGAGTCACCCGTCGGCTCGTGTTCGGGCTGGTCAGCAGGGTCGGAAGAGGCGGCCATAGTCACCCAGTCTACCCATTGTTCAAATTTGGATGATGGGCTAGCGTGTGGTCATCCAAATTTGGATTACTGAGTGCATCGCTCGCAACCACCAGGAGAAGTCCCATGACCGTTGCCGTGGAAACCGGACTGTGGCAGCTCGACCCCGCCCGCTCCACCGTCGCCATCAAGCACCGGACGATGTGGGGCATGGTCACGGTGAAGGGTGCCTTCGGCGGCGTCACCGGCGAGGGCGAGGTCCGGCCGGACGGCACCGCGCGCGGCACGATCACCGTGGACGCCGCGTCCCTGGACACCAAGAACGGCAAGCGGGACGAGCACCTGCGCGGCGGCGACTTCTTCGACGCCGAGCGGCACCCCTCGCTCGTCTTCGCCGTCCGCGACGCCGTGGTCCGCCAGGACGACACGGCCGAGATATCCGGTCAGCTGACCGTCCGCGGCATCAGCCGACCGCAGTCCGTCACCGCCCGGGTCACCGGAGCGAGCGCCGACGCGGTCACGCTCACCGCGGAGTTCACCGTGGACCGGGACCAGTTCGGCATGGGCTGGAACCAACTGGGCATGATCCGCGGCCTGACCACGGTCACGGCGACGCTCGGCTTCACGCGCACGCCCGCGTAGGAGGCCCGCGTAGGAGGGGCGACAGCGCACGGCACCCGCCGCCGGCAGACCGACCGGCTCCCGCGTCAGGGTGTCGGGCGCTTCCCACGCGTCCCCACCGCGGGGAGCAGGGCCGTGACCTCCCAGCCGGTGTCCGGGCGTGGCCCGGTGCGCAGTTCCCCGCCGAGCGCGGTGACGCGTTCGGTGAGGCCGACGATCCCGAAACCGCCGCCACGGGCCGCGTGCGGCATCTGCGTGCCGCCCCGGCCGTCGTCGCGCACCAGCACCCGCAGGGTGCCCTCCGCGTACGTCAGACGGACCGTGACCTCGGTGGCGTCGGCCGCGTGACGGCGTACGTTCGTCAGCGCCTCCTGGACGACCCGGTGCGCGGCGGCCTGCACCTCGTGGGGCAGGCTGCCGGGCACCGAGGGGTCGCGGTCCAGCAGTGCCCGGGGCCCGGCCGGACCGCCGAACCTCTCGACCAGGTCGGCGAGCGCCGCCAGGTCGCCCGCGGGGTGGAGACCGGCGGTCTCCGGCCCGGTGTTCGCCGGTCCGCCGCCATCCGGCCCGGCGCCGTTCGACCCGCCGCTCTCCGGTCCGGCGGTCGGGTGCGGGGCCTCGCGCAGGATGCCGACCGTACGGCGCATCGAGGCGAGGGCCTCGGTGGCGGCGTTCTGGATGCCCGCCAGGACCGGGTCCAGGTTCTCGGGCTCGGTGGTGACCATCATGCGGGCCACCTGGGTCTGGACGAGGATGCCGGTGACGTGGTGGGCGACGAAGTCGTGCAGGTCGGCGGCCATGGCGAGGCGTTCCGAGCGGCGGGTCTCGGTCACCGCGACCCCTCGCCGATGGTCCAGGGTCCGCAGGTAGCCGCCGAGCCCGGCCATGATGCCGACCAGCAGCAGAAGCACCAGCGTGGCCCCGAAGAGGCTCGAGGTGTCGTTCATCTTCAGGGCGTCCTGCACCATCCGCAGCGGCTGGACCACGACGGCCGCGCCGTCCAGTACGGCACACATGACCGCCCATTGCGGCGGGCAGTCGCGCACGGCCACCAGCAGCAGGCAGAGCAGGATCGCGATCTCGCCCGGTCCGAACCCGTCCATCCGGCCGCTCGGTGCGGCCACGGCGGTCAGCGCCAGGGAGACGCCCGCGGGCACGCCCGTACGCACCTGTGGGGTGAGCCACTCGGGACGGTGGCCGACCGGCCAGAGCAGGGCCGCGAGCCCCAGGGGAAGCACCACGAACAGCGGCCACACGGCGCTGTTCCCGGAGGCCGCGATCAGCAGGTCCACGAGGGCCAGCAGAACCAGGACGGTGACGCCGGCCGTCCGCAGGCAGCTCTGCCGGCGGGAACGGGGCGCGGTGGGGTCGTCGGTCGGACGCACGAGATTCACGCCGCTCACCGTACGGAGCGGGGGAGGGCGGGTGGATCGGCCGATCGGCTGACCCGGTGGCACACGTACCCCGGGGACAGTGGCCGTTCGGCCGAGGCGCCGGGGGCCGGGCGGAGGCGAGAGTCGAGGCATGTCGAACACCTCGACGCCAACCCCCGGCTCCAAGGAGAACCCCATGCAGCGCAGGCACATGATCGTCGTCGGTGCCACGGCCACCGTCCTCGTCGGCGCGGGCGCCGGAGTGACCTACGCGGTCAGCGGCACCCAGTCGACCACGGGACTGGACAAGTACTCCAGTGTGACCGTCGACGGCCACAAGGCACTCAGCGCCGACATCCTCCAGGGCCGTATCGAGTCCAAGTACCAGCCGCTGCCGTGGGTCGGCCGTGACATCGGCGCGGTGTCCTGCCCGAGCGGCCTGAAGGCGGTGGCCGGCGCGTCCGTCACCTGCACCGCGAAGACGCCGGACGGCAAGCGCGTGGAGATCCCGGTGCGTGCCGTCGAGGCGACCGGCACGTCGATCACCTGGAAGTTCGAACGCTGAGACGCGTCCTGACGCCCGGCGAAAAACCGCGAACCGCGAACCGCGAACCGGGCACGGCGAATTGAGAATCGAGAAGGGAACGGCACACGATCATGGGCACCGTCCTGTCCGGGCTCGGCCTGGTCAAGAAGTACGCGTCCGCCACGGCACTCGACGGAGTCGACGTCGAGGTCGGCGAGCGCGAGTCGCTGGCCATCATGGGCCCGTCCGGGTCCGGCAAGTCGACACTCCTGCACATCCTCGCCGGGATCATCCGCCCGGACGCCGGGCAGGTCCTGCTGCGGGGCGAGCGAAGCGAGATGGGGGTCCCCCCGGCCGAAGGCTGGGGGCGCATCGACACCTGGGGCGAGAACCGGCTCAGCGCGATGCGCAGGCGGCGGTTCGGCTTCGTCTTCCAGTTCGGCCAACTGCTGCCGGAGCTGCCTGCCGAGGAGAACATCGCCCTGCCGCTGATGCTGGAGGGCGTACCGCGCAAGCAGGCCGTCGCCCGGGCCCGGCGCTGGTTCGCCCCGCTCGGCCTGGACGGGCTGGAGCAGCGCCGCCCCGGACAGCTGTCCGGCGGGCAGGCCCAGCGGGTCGCCATCGCCCGCGCGCTGGCCGTCGAGCCGGACGTGGTCTTCGCCGACGAGCCGACCGGCGCGCTGGACCAGACCACCGGCGAGGAGGTCGTCCGGCTGCTCACCCGGGTCACCCGCGAACAGGGCGCGTCGCTGGTCATGGTCACGCACGACGCGGATGTCGCCGCCCACTGCGACCGGGTCCTCCAGGTCCGCGACGGCCGGGTCCTCGGGTTCAGCCAGTACACGGTGGCCCCCTGACCGAGAGCCCTGCCGTCCACCCCCGACCCGTACCACCGGAGCCCCGTATGCCCTCCCCCCTCTTGCCCCTGACCTGGCACCTCGCCCGCCGCTCCGGCCGCCGCGGACTGCAGTCCCATCTGCTGGCCGCCGGAGCCGCCGCCGTCAGCGCCCTGGTGCTGCTCGTCCTGCTCGCCGCGTGGTCCGGGGCCGGCACACGGGCCGACCGCACCGACTGGCGGACGCCGCAGCCCGACAGGAACGGGACCGCCGTCCAGACCCTGTCCACCACCTTCGTACGCGGCGAACCGGTCACCGTCGTCGACCTCGCCCAGCTGCCGGGCCGCGAGGCCACCCCCGCACCGCCCGGCGTGGCCGCCTTCCCGAAGCCGGGCCAGGTCTACCTCTCGCCCGCCCTCGCCGAGCTGGTGCACAGGCTGCCCCGCAACCAGCTCGCCGACCGGTTTCCCGAGCCCCGGGCGTACGGGACGGTCGGTGACGCCGGACTGGCCGCCCCCGGCGAACTCCTCGCCGTGATCGGCCGGGCTCCCTCCGACCCGGCGGTGTCCGAGGCCGCGGGTCAGCCGGTGATGGACTCCGGGCTCGCCGGCCGCGCGGTCGTCTCCGGCTTCTCCGGCACCACCCCAAGCGTGTTCACCGCACAGGACCGGTCCGGGGCGCTGATCGGCATCGGCCTGCTCGTCGTGCCGGTGATCGTGCTGGCCACCGCCGCCGGGCGGCTCGGCGCCGCCCGCCGCGAACAGCGCCTCGCCGCGCTGCGACTGGCCGGGGCGACACCCCGGCAGATCCTCGCGATGACCGGCGCCGAGGCGGCGGCCGTCGGCGCGGCGGGCGCGGCCACCGGCGCCCTCGCCTACGCGGCGCTGCTGCCCGCCCTGGCCGGCCTGCCGTTCGGTATCGGCACCTGGTTCGCCGCGGACCTGTGGGTCGGCGTGGCCGGGTCGGCCGCCGTGGTCGCCTCGGTGGCCTCGCTCACCGCACTCAGCGCCGTCAGCGCGCTGCGCGAGGTGGTGCGTTCACCTCTCGGTGTCGCCCAGCAGTCCGACCCGCGGCGCACCCGCATGATCCGCCTGGTCCTCTTCGCCGGCCTCGTGCTCTACGTCGTCGTCACGGCGCGGGACGGCGGCCTGAGGATCTCCCAGCAGGTCGCGCTGCTGATCCTCTTCTACGGGGCCTTCTGGATCGTCGGCCCGTGGGCGACCGACCGGATCGGCAGGGTGCTGGCCCGGTTCGCCCGCAGGCCTGCCACCCTGCTGGCCGCCCGCAGGCTCAGCGACGACCCGCGCGGAGCCTGGCGCACCGTCAGCGGCCTGGTCCTGGCGGGCTTCGTGGCCGGGTTCTTCTCCGTCGCGCACCTGAGCTTCGACACCTTCGAGCACCCGGACCAGGTCGCGGTCGCCGCCCCGGACGGGGCACATGGGCGGGCCGCCGTACGGGAGAGCGCGGACCGGGCCCGCGAACTGCTGAAGGACGCCGGGGTGCCTGCCACCGTCCAGGCCCTCACCGGGGATCGGTCCGACGGGTCACTGCTGTTGGGCGGCCCGGGCATCCTGGCCCGGATCTCCGGAAGCGACCCGGCCCGGCTCGATGCCGCCGCGACCGCGCTGGCGCCGCTGAACCCCGTCTCACCCCCATACACCGACAAGAGCCTCACCGCGGTGGACGATCTCGTGCAGGACCAGCTGCGGGATCTGAGCCTCGCGTCGATGGCGGTGAGCTTCCTCGTCGCCACCGCCTCAGCCGGTCTCACGGCCGCGGCGAACGTCCTGGACCGCCGCCGCGTCTACGGCCTGCTCCGGCTGGCCGGTACCCCGCTCCGGGTTCTGGACCGGGCCAGGGTCCGGGAGACCGTGGTCCCGCTCGTCCTCCTTGCCGGAACCATGACGGGGTGCGGTGTGTACGCGGCGGTGAAGCTGAACGAGGCCGGCGGCACCACGCTCGACGCGACCGGCGCGCTGCGACTGGGGCTCTGCGCCCTGCTCGGCGCGGCCGCGATGTTCACGGCGATCGGGGCCAGCCGCCCGCTGCTCCGCGCGGTCACCGACAACCCGTCCCAGCAGCCGGACTGACGCCCGACGCGTGCGCCGAGGGGGAGGCGGCCTCTGATCGCGCGGATCCGGCCCGGCACATGGCTGCCCGGCTCCGGCCCGGCTCATGACCTCCGGGCCCCCACCCCGCACCCCTCCCCACCCCCGCACCCCGCACCCCGCACCCCCAGCGGGGTACGCCCGAGCCCCGAGCGGGGTACGCCCGAGCCCTCCGCCCGGGCGCACCCCGCCCGGGCTTCTCTCCCGTTCCGTCCTTCACGTCAGGCAAGATGCGCCCATGACCGACCGCACCCCGATCCGTGTCCTGATCGCCGATGACCAGGACATGGTCCGTACGGGATTCCGCTTCTTCCTCGACGCGCAGCCCGACATCACGGTGGTCGCCGAGGCCTCCGACGGCGAGGAGGCCGTGACACTGGCCCGGCGGCTACGGCCCGACGTGTGCCTGCTGGACATCCGTATGCCGAAGCTGGACGGGCTGGAGGCCACCCGTCTGCTGGCGGGGCCGGGCGTCCGCGACCCGATGCGGGTCGTCGTGGTCACCACCTTCGACCTCGACGAGTACGTCTACGGCGCCCTGAACGGCGGCGCCTGCGGTTTTCTCCTCAAGGACTCCGGGCCGGTCCTCCTCGCCGAGGCCGTCCGGGCCGCTGCCGTCGGCGACTCGCTGGTGTCCCCGTCCGTCACCGTGCGTCTCCTCCAGCACGTCACGGCCACCCGGGCACCGGCGCCGTCACCCCTCGCGTCCGCTCCCGCCCACCCCCAGGAACCCTTGACCGAGAGGGAGTTGGACGTCGTGCGGCTGGTGGCCCTGGGGCACACCAACGCCGAGATCGCCGCGTCCCTGTTCGTCTCCCTCTCGACGGTGAAGACGCACCTCACCAGCGTCCAGCACAAGCTCCCGGCCCGGAACCGTGTGGAGATCGCCGCCTGGGCCTGGCGGACCGGCCACGCGGACGGCCGGACGTAGCGGACGGGAAGCACTCCCGGAGCCCTACATGTAAATGGGATCCATTTTCATGTAGCGTGTGCGTCGCTCACCCGGCCGGGGGAGCGACCGGACCAGGAGCGTGACATGACCGTCCCCGCGACCACTCAGAACCTTGACCGCGACGGGGGCGGCGACGAGGGCCCCGACCCCCGGCTCCCGGTGACCGTGCTCTCCGGGTTTCTCGGGGCGGGCAAGACCACCCTCCTCAACCACGTCCTCGGCAACCGCGAAGGGCTGCGCGTCGCCGTCATCGTCAACGACATGAGTGAGATCAACATCGACGCCGCGCTGGTCCGCGGCGGCGAGGCCGCTCTCTCGCGTACCGAGGAACGCCTGGTCGAGATGACCAACGGCTGCATCTGCTGCACCCTGCGCGACGACCTGCTGGAGGAGATCGACCGGCTGGCCCGCGAGGACCGCTTCGACCACCTGCTCATCGAGTCGAGCGGCATCTCGGAACCGCTGCCCGTCGCCGCCACCTTCGCCTTCCCGCGCGACGACGGGGCCACGCTCGGCGACCTGGCACGCCTCGACACCATGGTCACCGTGGTCGACGCCGTGAACTTCCTGCCGGAGCTCGCGGCAGGGGACGAGCTGGCCGAGCGCGGGCTCGCCCCGTTCGAGGACGACGAGCGGACCGTCAGTGATCTGCTCGTGGACCAGGTCGAGTTCGCCGACGTCATCGTCCTCAACAAGCTCGACCTCGTCGACACGGAGACCGCCGACGAGCTGCGGGCCGCGCTGACCCGCCTCAACCCGGTGGCCCGTGTCCTTTCGGCCACACTGGGCCGCGTGGACCTGACGGAGGTGCTCGGCACGGGACTGTTCGACCTGGAGCGGGCCCAGCAGGCGCCGGGCTGGGTCATGGAGCTCAACGGCGAACACGTGCCGGAGACCGAGGAGTACGGCATCTCCAGTACGGTCTTCCGTTCCGAACTGCCCTTCCATCCGGCCCGGTTGTGGACCTTCGTCACCGAGGAACTCGACAGCGGGGCCTTCGGCCGGGTCCTGCGTTCGAAGGGGTTCTTCCGGCTGGCCAGTCGTCCGTACGTGACCGGCCTGTGGTCGCAGGCCGGCTCCGTCGCCCGCTTCGAACCGTCGGCGGCCGAGGACCCCGAGGTCGTCCCGGGGCAGGAGCTGGTCTTCATCGGCGTCGGACTGCGCGCCGAGCCCCTGCGCGCGGCGCTGACGAAGTGCCTCCTGACCCAGGCCGAACGCCCGCCGTACGACGACCCGTTCCCCGCCTGGGACACCGCGGGCATCGACGACACCTGCGAACACGAGCATGCGGCCGCCTCCTGAGGGGTGAGGAGGGGGGCGAGGGGCCCACATCCCTCAGGAGCGGGCCGTCACCGCTCCAGCGAGCGGTCCGTCACCCGTGCCAGGTGCGTGGTGAAGACCTCACGGGCCTCCGGTGTCAGCGTCCGCAGCGCGACCGCAGCTGTGATGATCACGTCGCACAGCTCGGACCGGACGTCGTCCCAGGTGTGCGACGTGCCCTTGCGAGGGTTCTGCCCGGTGACGCCGATCACCGCCTCGGCGACCTCGCCGACCTCCTCCGAAAGCTTCAACATCCGCAGCAGAAGGGCCTCTTGAGGGGGTCGGGACGGCTGGGAGCGCACCAGCCAGTCCTGGAGGCGGTCGATGGACTCCCAGAGATCGTCGTCGCTCATGGCGATCAGCCTGTCATGAGTCACTGACAGGCCGGTCCGGTCCGGTCATGGCCACGGACCCGGGGCGGACCCAGGAGCTGCCGGCCGCCGGCCGCGTCCGCCCTACGAGCCGTACGCCACGCCCTCCTCGTCGAACAACTCCCCCTGCCGGCCCTCCTTCTCGTCGCGCACCCGCTTGTAGCGGGCGCCGACCACGGCCAGCGTCGCGGCGGCCGTCCCGGCGAGGGCGACCGGCACCATCCAGCCGCGGTCGACCCGGTGCCCGAGGACATGGTCCAGGGAAAGCCGTCCGGGGCCCGTGACGGCGAGGCCCGCCGCCGCGAGTCCGAGCGACGCCGCGTGCTCGTAGCCGCCGCTCTGGGCGAAGAAGCCGTTCGGCGCATGCACCGCGGAGGCTCCCGCCATCGCCCCCGCCGCGGCCGCTCCGGCCGCCGGGGTCGCGAGGCCCAGCGCGAGCAGAGTGCCGCCGCCCGCCTCCGCCAGGCCCGCCGCGGCAGCGCTCGCCCTGCCGGGCGCGTACCCCACGGACTCCATGAACTCGCCGGTGCCGGAGATTCCGCCACCGCCGAACCAGCCGAAGAGCTTCTGTGCCCCGTGCGCCGCGAGCACTCCGCCCGTACCGAAGCGGAGCAGCAGCAGTCCCAGATCACGTCGGTCGAAAGAGGTCACGGTTCGCGTCACTCCTCGCACATCCACACTCGAACGGTCGCTTCGGTCTCGTACGCGCCTGCCCACCGTCGCACCGAACACTCACCCGGGTCCCGGCCCGCGCCGCCGTTCGGGTGGCGGGGGCGCCGGGGCGGTGTGAGTCTGGCGGACATGACGATTCAGGTTGCCAAGCTGAGCCACCCCGCCGTCCGGGACTTCGTCAGCGCCGTGAACGCCCACGACCGCGACGCCTTCCGGGCCGCCCTCGCGCCCGGCGCGACGATGTCCGACGACGGCTCGGAGCGTGACCTCGACGACTGGACCGCGCGGGAGATCTTCGACTCGCACGGTCACATGGAGGTCGACAAGGAGGCGGACGGCGGCCTCGCCCTCCTCGCCCGCTACAGCAACGACGCCTGGGGCGAGATGCGGACGAGGTGGAGCTTCACGGTCGACGACGGCGGCAGGATCACCCACTTCGCGACCGGCCAGGCGTAGCCGGACCCCCGGAGCGACCGGGGGCAGGGAACTGCCGGAGCGGCCGGGCACAGCGGCCTTCCGGCAGATCCGCGCGGCGTCCGTGCCGCACCCTCCACGCCCGGCCCACCCGAGGAGCCAACTCGGCCCACCCGAGGAGCTACCCGCGGCCCACATAGGGCATCGCGGTGGCGAGCACCGTCGCGAACTGCACGTTCGCCTCCAGGGGCAGCTCCGCCATGTGCCGCACCGTGCGGGCCACGTCGGCGACGTCCATCACGGGCTCGGGCGCCGTCTCGCCGTTCGCCTGCAGCGCTCCCGTCTGCATGCGCTCGGTCATGTCGGTCGCCGCGTTGCCGATGTCGATCTGGCCGCAGGCGATCTTGTACGAACGGCCGTCCAGGGACAGTGACTTGGTCAGGCCGGTCAGCGCGTGCTTCGTCGCCGTGTACGCAGCCGAGTGCGGGCGGGGCGTGTGCGCCGAGATCGAGCCGTTGTTGATGATCCTTCCGCCCTGCGGATCCTGCTCCTTCATCTGCCGGAACGCCGCCTGCGCACACAGGAACGCCCCGTCGAGATTCGTGCCGACCACGTGACGCCAGGCGTCGTACGGCAGTTCCTCGAACGGCACGCCCCCGGGGCCGAACGTGCCCGCGTTGTTGAAGAGCAGGTCCAGCCGCCCGAAGCGGTCCCGCGTGGCGGCGAAGAGCGCGGCCACCTCCTCGGGCCGCGCCACATCGGTGCGCACACACAGGGACGTGCTGTCCTGCCCGGACGGCTCCCCGCCGAGGGCCGCCCGCGCGAGCTCCGCCGTCTCCTCCAGCCGCTCCGCGCGACGGCCGGCGAGCGCCACCGACCAGCCGGTCCGCAGTAGTTCGACAGCCACGGCACGGCCGATGCCCGAGCCCGCGCCTGTCACGATCGCGATCTTCGTCCGATTGGCGTTCATGGCCCCGCAGGGTACGGGAGCACGTCCGACGGTCCGACATTCAGTACTCATTCGTCCGACACCCGACTGTTGTGTCCGCGACAGTCCACAGTTGACCCTGACCACTCCAATAACTGGTACAACAACTGTCAGGGGAGAGCCAGATGACAGCCTCAGGTCACCGGCGAACGAACGAGCATGCTCCCGAACTGCGGGCCGCCGCCCGTCACTTCGGGCGCCGCCGCTTCCTCACCGTCACCGGCGCGGCCGCCGCGCTCGCCTTCGCCACGAACCTGCCGACCGCGGGTGTGGCGGGCGCCGCCGAGCTCGACGCGGCGAAGATCACCGAAAACCCCTTCACCCTCGGTGTCGCCTCCGGTGACCCGCAGGCCCACTCCGTGCTGCTGTGGACCAGGCTCGCGCCGACCCCGTACCAGGCCGACTCCGGCCTCCCGCCGGAACGCGTCCTCGTGCGCTGGGAGTTGGCCCGCGACGAGCGGTTCCGTCACGTGATCAGACGTGGCGCGGCCGTCGCCCACCCCGAGTTCCACCACTCCGTGCACGTCGAGGTCGGACACCTCGACTCCGACCGGGTCTTCTACTACCGCTTCCGGGTGGGCAGTTGGATCAGCGAGGTCGGCAGAACGCGCACCGCGCCCTCGTCCCGCGCGGACGTCTCCGAACTGAAGCTGGCCGCGGTCTCCTGCCAGGCCTACCACGACGGGTACTTCACCGCGTTCGGTCATCTCGCCGAGGAAGACGTCGACGTGGTGTTCCACGTCGGCGACTACCTCTACGAGTACGCGGTCAACTCCGTGGGCGGCGCCCGCAACTACACCGACCGCGTACTGCCCGACCTCTTCAACAGGGAGACCATCACCCTGGAGGACTACCGACTGCAGTACGCCCTCTACAAGACCGACCCCGACCTGATAGCCGTGCACGCCAAGCACCCCTTCGTGGTCACCTGGGACGACCACGAGGTCGAGAACAACTACGCGGACGACATACCGGAGAACGCCGTACCGCCGGAGGAGTTCCTGCTGCGCCGCGCCGCCGGCTACCGCGCCTACTGGGAGAACCTGCCGCTGCGCCGCCCGCAGCGGCCCGAGGGCACCGACATGCAGCTCTACCGCCGCCTGAACTGGGGCCGGCTCGCGCAGTTCGACATCCTCGACACCCGGCAGTACCGCTCGGACCAGGCGTACGGCGACGGAGCCGACGTCCCCGGCCCCGAGACGGACGACCCGTCGCGCACGATCACCGGTGAGACGCAGGAACGCTGGCTGCTCGACGGCTGGCACGCCTCGAAGGCGCTGTGGAACGTGCTCCCGCAGCAAGTCATCTTCTCCCAGCGGAAATTCGACCTGACCGTGCCGTCCCGGGTGTCCATGGACGCGTGGGACGGCTACCGGGCCTCGCGCGCGCGGGTACTGGCCGGCGCGAAGTCCGCCGGGATCGACAACCTGATGGTGTTCACCGGGGACGTCCACGTCGGGTACGCCTTCGACATCAAGGACGACTTCGACGACCCCGCGTCCAGGACGCTCGGTACGGAGATCGTGACCACCTCCGTCACCAGCGGCCGGGACGGTGCGGAGAAGCCCGCCAACTGGGACACGTACATGCAGGCCAACCCGCATCTGAAGTTCTACAACGGGCGGCGCGGCTACACGACGGTGCGGCTCGGGCGGGAGTCGGCGCGGGCCGACTTCAAGACGGTGGCGGCCGTGACGACGCCGGGGGCGCCGATCACGACCGCCGCGTCGTTCGTCACCGAGGTCGGTGATCAGGGGCTGAAGCCGGCGTAGGGCTCCGCCGGGGGGGGCGGGGGACTGCGGTGGTTCGTCGGCCGCGGGGCCGTCGTGGCCGGTCGCGCAGTTCCCCGCGCCCCTTGAGAACCGCGCAGTTCCCCGCGCCCCTGGAAGACCGCGCAGTTCCCCGCGCCCCGAGAACTCCAGGCCGTCAGGCGGGTTCTCCCGGGTAGTGGACGCCCACGTTGTGGCGGACCGCGTCCAGGGTGCGCATGACCGCAAGGGAGCCGTCGAGGGGGACCAGCGGGGACTCGGTCTCGCCCGCGCGCAGACAGCGCATGACCTCGACGGCCTCGTGCTTGAGGCTGGCTCGGGTGCCGTCGCTCGCGCTCGCCGTGAACTCCTCCGGGTCACGGCCGTCGCGGTGCAGCAGGAAACGGTCGGTGTGGAAGAAGCCGTACGGGATGTCGATGCGGCCCTCGGACCCGGTGACGGACGCCGAGGTCGACGTGCCGCCCACCAGGGAGCAGTGCAGCGAAGCGAGCGCGCCGCTCTCCCAGGAGAGCAGCATGCCCGTCTGGAGATCGACGCCCTCCTCCGACAGCACCGCCCGCGCCGTCACCTCGGAGGGCTCCCCGAGCAGCAGGTGCGCGAACGACACCGGGTAGACACCGAGGTCGAGGAGGGCGCCGCCGCCCTGCGCCGGATCGCGCAGCCGGTGGGTGGGAGGGAAGGGCCCCGACAGCCCGAAGTCGGCCTGCACCGTGCGGACCTCTCCGATCGCCCCCTCGTCGACCAGTGCCTTGAGGCGCCGGATCAGCGGGTTGCAGTACATCCACATGGCCTCCATCAGGAAGCTCCCGCGCTCCTTCGCGAGGCCGACCAGTTCCTCGGCCTCGCGCGAGTTCAGCGTGAACGCCTTCTCGCAGAGCACGTTGCGCCCCGCCTCCAGGCACAGTCCGGCCGCCGCCCGGTGCGCCGAGTGCGGAGTCGCCACGTACACGACGTCCACGTCCTCGTCCGCCGCGAGGGACTCCCAGTCCCCGTACGCCCGGGGTATCCCGAACCGCTCCGCGAACGTCTTCGCCGACTCCTCGGTGCGCGACGCCACCGCCACCACCTCGGCGTCCGGCAGATCGATGAGATCCGCAGTGAACGCCGCAGCGATCCCACCGGTCGCCAGCACACCCCACCGCACGCGTTCCTCCGCCATCCCCAAACCCCTCGCTCCGTGAGCACAAGACCCGACGGTCGACGACTCGATGGTCTCGACCACCTGTACGAGCTGAGAGCATAGGTGGCGGATTCCACAGACAGGGAGGGGCACATGCCCGAGCGGGGCCGCACCACGCGGGACCAGGACGGCCGGAAGGCACACATACCGAGCGCGGCGGTCACCGAAGAGAGCACGACCGCCGCCGCGGCGCCGCCGATCCCGCCACCGGGCGCCCGCCGCTCCGTGGGACTCCTGGTCACGCTCATCCTGGGCGGTCTCACCGCCGTACCGCCGCTGTCCATGGACATGTACCTCCCGGCGCTCCCCGAGGTCACCGACGCCCTGCACGCGTCGGCGGCCACCGTGCAGCTGACACTCACCGCGTGCCTCGCCGGCATGGCGCTCGGGCAGCTGGTCGTCGGCCCGATGAGCGACAAGTGGGGACGGCGGCGGCCCCTGATCGCCGGCCTGCTCGTCTACATCGCGGCCACCGCCGTGTGCGCGCTCGCCCCCACCATCGAACTGCTCATCGCCTTCCGGCTGCTCCAGGGCCTCGCGGGCGCCGCCGGGATCGTCATCGCCCGGGCCGTCGTACGCGACCTGTACGACGGCGTGGACATGGCACGGTTCTTCTCCACGCTCATGCTGATCTCCGGGGTCGCGCCGATCATCGCGCCCCTCATCGGCGGGCAGGTCCTGCGGATCACCGACTGGCGGGGCGTCTTCTACATCCTGACCGTCATCGGAATCCTGCTGACCGTCGTCGTCTGGCGGCTGCTGCCCGAGACCCTCCCGCCCGGGCGCCGCCACGCCGGCGGCACCGCCGAGGCCCTGCGCACCATGCGCGGCCTGCTCGCCGACCGCGTCTTCACCGGCTACATGCTCACGGGCGGCTTCGCCTTCGCCGCGCTCTTCGCGTACATCTCCGCGTCGCCGTTCGTGATCCAGGAGATCTACGGAGCCTCCCCGCAGACGTACAGCATCCTCTTCGGCGTCAACTCCATCGGGCTCGTGATCGTCGGCCAGATCAACGGCAAGATCCTCGTCGGCCGGGTCAGCCTCGACAAGGCACTCGGCGTCGGACTCGCGATCATCACCGTCGCGTCGGCCGCGCTGCTCCTGATGGCCACCGGCGCCTTCGGCGAGGTGGGACTGGTCCCCATCGCCGTCGGACTCTTCGTCCTCATGTCGGCGATGAGCCTGTGCATGCCCAACACCAACGCGCTCGCCCTGATGCGCACCCGGCACTCCGCGGGCTCCGCGTCCGCCCTGCTCGGTACCTCCTCGTTCCTCGTCGGCGCGATCGCCACCCCCCTGGTCGGCGTCGCCGGGGAGCACACGGCCGTCCCGATGGCCGTCGTCCAGCTCGCGTGTTCACTGGTGGCCGTCGGCTGCTTCATGGCACTGTGCCGTCCCTGGCGGAATCAGACGGACGCGAAGGGAGCAGGCAGCTGAGCGCACCGCGACTGCGCCCCGGCACGCCGGAACGCGCCGGGCTCGACCCGGAGGAACTCGACCGTCTCGTACGGGAGTTCCGTCGGCTCACCGACGGGGACCGGCCCTGGGCGGCGGGCGCCGTGCTCGTCGCCGGGCGGGGGCCCGTGATCGCCGTCGAGGAGTCGGCGGGATGGGCCGCACGGTACTGCGCGTACGACGAGGAGACGGACGCCGGCGTGGAGCTGCCGCGCGGGGCGTGGGTGCCGGCGACGGCGCGCACGCCCTTCGACCTGGCGTCCCTCACGAAACTCTTCACGAGCGTCGCCGCGGTGCAGCAGCTTGAGCGCGGCACGCTGGGCATCGACGCCCGGGTGGGGGCGTACCTGCCGGGCTTCACGGCGGCCGCCGAGTACGGCATCACCGTGCGGCACCTGCTCACCCACACCTCCGGGCTGCGGCCCGAGCTCCCGCTGTACGACTGCCCGGACGACAGGGCGCGGCTCGCCATGCTGCGGGCCGAGAAGCCGGTGACGGCGCCCGGCGGCGCGTACACCTACTCGGATCTCAACATGCTGCTCCTCCAGCAGGTCCTGGAACGGATCACCCGGCGCCCGCTGGACGTCCTCGTCAGGGACGGGATCACCCGGCCGCTCGGCATGACCGCCACCGGATTCGGGCCCTGCGCGGACGCGGCCGCGACGGAGGACCAGCGCCGGCCCTGGGCCAAGGCGGACCGCGGGATGCTGCGGGGCGTGGTCCACGACGAGAACGCGTGGGCGCTCGGCGGGGTCGCGGGCCACGCGGGCCTCTTCTCGACGGCGGGCGACCTCGCGGTCTTCTGCCGCACCCTGCTGGCGGGCGGCTCCTACGGCACCGCCCGGATCCTCGGCCCCGACTACGTCGAGCTCCTCCTGTCGCCGCCCGGGCTCGGATTCGCCCTCGACAGTCCGTCGTTCATGGGCGCGCTCTCCGGCCGCGGAGCCGCGGGCCACACCGGCTTCACGGGTACGTCACTGGTGATGGACCCGGCGACGGACACGTTCCTCGTCCTCCTCGCCAACACCGTCCACCCGCGCCGCCGGCCCCCGGACAACGGACCTCGCGCGGCGGCGGCCACCCGGCTGGCCAGGGCGGTACGGGGAGCGTGAGAGCCGCACCGCTCGGGGACTGCGAGGCCCGGTGCGCGACGCCCGCGGAATCCCGGGCCCGTAGCCCTCGTAGAATTCCCTCGTGACCGCCCCCGTTTCCCCAGCCGAGACCCTGCGCGCGGCCCTTGCGGGGCTGCTCGACGGCCTGCCGCCGAAGGTGGCCGCGCAGGCCGTCGACCGGCTGATCGCGAACTACCGGGGGACCACTCCGACGGACGCCCCGATCCTGCGCGACCGCGCGGACGTGGCCGCGTACGCCGCGTACCGGATGCCCGCGACCTTCGAGGCCGTACGGGCCGCGCTGGACGCCTTCGCGGACGCCGCGCCGGAGTGGGTGCCGGGCAGCCACGTCGACGTCGGCGGCGGCACGGGGGCGGCGACCTGGGCCGTGAACGCCACCTGGCCCGAGGAGCGGCCGGTGACCGTGCTCGACTGGGCCGACCCCGCGCTCGCCCTCGGCCGTGAACTCGCCTCGCACCACCCGCTGTTGAAGTCGGCCGAGTGGCACCGCGCCCGGATCGGGGCGGCGCTCGCCATCGAGAGCACCGACCTCGTCACGGTGTCGTACGTACTCGGCGAGCTGACGGAGTCCGCCCGCACCGCCGTCGTGGACGCGGCGGCGGCCGCCGCTCCGGCCGTCGTGATCATCGAGCCCGGCACGCCGGACGGGTACCTCCGGATCATCGAGGCACGCGACCGCCTCATCGGCGCCGGCTTCCACATCGCCGCCCCCTGCCCGCACAGCTCGGCCTGCCCCATCGTCGCGGGCGAGGACTGGTGCCACTTCTCGGCCCGGGTCAGCCGATCCTCCCTGCACCGGCAGGTCAAGGGCGGCTCACTGGCGTACGAAGACGAGAAGTTCAGCTACGTCGCCGCCACGCGCTTCCCGGCGACCCCGGCGCCGTCGCGGGTCGTGCGGCGGCCGCAGATCCGCAAGGGCCAGGTGCTCCTGGACCTGTGCGAGACGCAGGAGCGCCTCGGCCGCTCGACGGTGACGAAGCGCCACGGCCTCCTCTACAAGGCGGCCCGCGACGCGGACTGGGGCGACAGCTGGCCGCCGGCCTAGCGCCCGACAACCCCGCCGGCCCGGCGTTCAGACAGCACGGCGGCCCGTCCGGGAGGCTTCCGCCTCCGGCCGGGCCGGGCCGCGTCTCCCCGCCGTACGCTCACGGCGTCTCGCCCGTCGCCTCCTCCTCCGGCGCGTCGCGAGCCGTGCCCTCCTGGGCCGCCTGCTTCTCCTGGAACCTGCGCAGCAGTTCCTTCTTCCGGTCCTGCGGGTCGATCCCGCCGCCCACCTGCTTGCCCCGGCCACCGCCACGCAGCGCCTTGCGGCTCAGGTTGCTGCGGCTGCCGCCGACTCCCAGCATGTTTCCGGCTCCACCTCGGCTCATCACGGCCTCCTCCCACTCGACCCAACGAGACGAACCGTCTCGATTCAGTGACTCCACTGTCCGGCGAGACGTATCGTCTTGTCAACCTGTTAAGTTCGACCCATGGCCCAAAAGTCCGCTCAGCCCCAGCAGAAGCCCGCCCCCGACTCGGCCCGGCGCAGCGAGAGGTCCCGCCGCGCGATCTACGACGCCGCCCTCGCACTCGTGACCGAGGTCGGCTATCCCAAGACGACCATCGAGGGCATCGCCGCCCGCGCCGGCGTCGGCAAGCAGACGATCTACCGCTGGTGGTCGTCGAAGGCCGAGGTCCTCCTCGAGGCGTTCCTCGACCTGAGCGCCCGGGCGGCCGAGGATGCGGCCCGGCCCGAGGTCATCGGGGAGTACGCGGAGTACGGGATCCCGGACACCGGTGACCTGGAGGCGGACCTCAAGGCGGTCCTGCGCGCCACCGTCGACGAACTGCTCGACCCCAGGTTCGAGGCCCCGTCACGGGCCCTGGCGGCCGAGGGCGTCGTCAACGAACAGGTCGGCCGCGAGTTCGTCGGCAGGCTCCTCGAACCCCAGCTCCAGCTGTACGTGAAGCGTCTGCGCGCCGCCCAGGAGCAGGGTGCCGTACGCCCCGACGTCGACCCCCGCATCGCCCTGGAACTCTTCGTCTCGCCGCTCGCCCAGCGCTGGCTCCAGTACACGGGCCCCATCTCGTACGAGTACACGGACAAGCTCGTCGAGTATGCACTCCACGGCCTCGCTCCCCGCTGAGTGCGGGCCCGCACGGGCGCCCACGGCCAAGTCCTCGTCCCGCGTCCTCGTGAGCGGGTCCGAGGCCTCACCCGCGTCGTGCCAGCCGTCCCGGCGCGTCCGTGATGATGCCGTCGCAGCCGAGCGCGAGGGCCCGGTCGCGCTGCGCGCGGGTCACCACCGTGTGCGCCCACACGCGCGGGATGCCGGACCTGACGGCCCGTACGAGATCGCGGTCACGGGCCCTGTGGTCCACGTCCAGGACGTCCACGAACGGGCGCCACCGCTCCGGCCGGTCCGTACGCATCTGCCGGGCCGACCGCCACAACTGTGAGAGCAGGCCCATGCGGTGGGTGCGCAGGGCCACCGCGGGATGGTTGGAGTTGACCAGCACCGAGCGGGTCAGGCCGCGTGCCCTGACCATGGCGGCGAGGGCCCCCAGACTCCGCGGGTCCTTCGCCTCCAGCATCAGCACCACCCGCCCGCCGAAACGGTCCAGCACCTCGGCGAGCGTCGGCGGGCGCTCCGAACGCCAGCTGCCCGGCAGCGCGGCCCGGGGGCGCAGCCGCACGCCCTGCCAGTCCCGCCGGTCCAGCGCGTGCACAGGGCCGCCCATGTAGGTCGTGCGGTTCAGGGTCGCGTCGTGCATGACCACCACCGTCCCGTCGCGCAGCATCCGGGTGTCCAGGTCGAGCACCTGGGCCGTCCCGCGCTCGTACGCGGTCATGAGCCCCGACATGCTGTTCTCCGGGACCTCCCGGGCGCCGCCGCGGTGCGCCGTGTAGACGACGCGGGGGAGCGCGGCCACCGTCAGCGGGCCGGCGCCCCATTCCAGCGGAGCGACCGCCCCGGCCTGCCCCACGAGAGCCAGTGACGTGAGACCGGCGATGCCCGTCAGCGCAGTCCGTGTGACCATGCCGACACCGTAGGCGGGCAAATCACGTCAAAGTATGTAATGACACTCGATCCTTGCCCGGGTGGGCATTGCCCCACCTACCCCGGATGTGGGCTCCGGCCCCCCGAAGCGCAGGATGGTGCGACCATGAGGCATGCTTTCCGCACGATAGCCAGGCGAGGGGATCGATGAGCGCAGAGACGGGCGGCCGCTCCGGCGGGCAGGGCAGGATCTCCCAGTGGCTGCGCGGCCGGCGTCCACGGCCGGACGCCGCGGCCGACTCCGCAAGCCGTGAGGAACTGCTGCTCGCCGCCGCGGAGGCCGGGCTGCCGCTCGCGCCCGCCGCCCATCCCTCCGCCTACCGGTGTTCCTGTGATCGCGTCGGGTGTCCCACCCCCGCGCGCCACCCGGTCTCGTTCGCCTGGCAGACGCAGTCCACGACCGACCGGGCGCAGATCGAGCGGTGGGCCCGGCATCAGCCGCTGGCCAACTTCATCACCGCGACCGGCATGGTGCACGACGTGCTGGACGTGCCGCTCGAAGCCGGGCAGGAGGCGCTCGAGCGGTTGCTCGCGTCCGGTGTCGAGGTCGGGCCCGTCGCCCTCTCGGGGGATGACCGGATGCTCTTCTTCACCGCCACGCGGGGTACGCCCGAGGACGAGGACGAGTGGTGGCCGTGCGAGCTGGACTGTCATCCCGAGACGATGGACGAGCATCCGGGGCTGCGGTGGCACTGCCGGGGGTCGTACGTGCTGGTGCCGCCGGCGCGGTTGGCCGGGGAGCTGACGGTGGAGTGGGCGCGGGGGCCCGAGCATCCGTTGCCGGATCCGTTGTCGTTGCTCGAGGTGCTGACCGACGAATGTGCTCGGTATGCGGGGGTCGAGCGGGAGCAGATTGCGGCGTGGCCGTTGCGGGGGTGACGGTGACTCCGTCGGGGTGGGTTCTTCGCCTGCGGGCCGGCTGTGGCTGGTCGCGCAGTTCCCCGCGCCCCTGAAAAGACTGCGCAGTTCCCCGCGCCCCTGAGGGTTGAGCTCTTCCCCGGGCGCCCGAAAGGACTGCGCAGCTCCCCGCGCCCCCCACAAAAAGCCTGCCGAACCTCGCACTCCCGCTGGAGCGCTATTCGCCCTTCGCCGCCGTCAGGCCCTGGATTCTGCCCAGGAACTGCACCTTTGGGTTCTGTGCGGACCTCGCGGGGTCCAGGACCGCCTGGTTGGAGATGGACTCCAGGGTGAGGGACTGCTTGGGCTCGCCCGTCATCAGGGCCTTCACGTCGGCGTTGGTGACGTTGATGGGGACGCCCTGGGCCGCCGTCTGCTTCTGGTAGTGGCGGGTCGTGAAGAAGACGAGGGCGCCGCCGTCCGTGGTGCGCAGGCCGACCGGAGCGTAGTCGCCGGAGGCCAGCGGCTCGTCGATGTACTGCTGGGCGAGACCGGGGCGGGCCGCGCTCGCCGCCCGGTCGGAGCGCCACTTGGTGGTGTGGGCGCCGGGGGCGAAGGCGTCGCCGCCGTCCTTCAGGTACGTCGCGTACTGCTGGGGCAGGCTCCTCGGGGCGACCGCCAGGTCCGCCGCGTCCGCCGTGACCGGCTCGGCCCAGCCGTCCTCGTCCTTCTTGAACTCCGGTATCTCCTTGGCGGCGGTGATCGTCAGATAGGAGACCTGCCACAGCTCGTTCGCGTCGCCACGGGTGAACACCAGCAGCCAACGGTCCTCACC
This sequence comes from Streptomyces aurantiacus, assembly GCF_027107535.1. Lineage (NCBI taxonomy): Bacteria > Bacillati > Actinomycetota > Actinomycetes > Kitasatosporales > Streptomycetaceae > Streptomyces > Streptomyces sp. Qhu-G9. The sequence goes on from NZ_CP114283.1 coordinate 1,840,602, forward strand.
ACGGCCCTTGTTGGCCTTCGAGTCGGCGACGAACCAGCGCGGCCAGCCGGCCTTCTCGGGAATGGTGAACTCGGTGTCGGTGAGCGTCAAAGGCACGTAGTCGGGATTGCCGCCCGGCTGGTTCGTGCCACCGGCCTTCAGCTTCGCCCCGTCGATGTCCCCGAGGGCGCCCGTGACCCGGTCCGCGTCCAGGGACGGGTCGTTGGCGCCGTTCGCCTCGTTGTAGGCGGCGGTGAAGTCCTTCAGGGCGCGCGCGGCCTCGGCCTTCGTGGCCCCGGGGAGGATCTCCCGTTCCCCGTGCACCACCACGCACCCGCTCGCCGTCACCGACAGCACGGTCACCGAGGCCGCTGTCAGCGCGCTCCGGCCAAGCCTGCGAGGCCTACGTGGGCCGCGATCCCTGCTCATCAGGTGCCTTCACCTTCCCCTTCCCGGAGGCGAAACCCTACCGGGGCCGGGAAGGACGCGGGCGGCGGGATCACGTACCGGGCCCGCACTGTGATCTATTGCGCTCGCGGCGGGATCCCGGGCGTCCGTTGCGGACCGCTTCCGCCCGGTCTCAGACCTCTTCGACCTCCTCGCGGAGCGGAGCGGACGGCTTCGCCCCCGCCCGGTCGGACCGTTGGGGCGCCAGGAAGAACGCGAGCGTAGGCACCAGGTACGCGACCCACACGACGACCTGGACGACGGTCGGATCGGGCTGGAAGTTGAGGACGCCCTTCAGGAGCGTGCCGTACCAGCTGTCCGGGGGGATGGTCCCGCTGATGTCGAAGGCCTTGTTCGTCAGGCCCGGCAGGAAGTCCGCCTCCTGGAGGTCGTGGACGCCGTACGCGAGGACGCCCGCGGCCACGATCACCAGCATGCCGCCGGTCCAGGTGAAGAACTTGGCGAGGTCGATGCGGACCGCGCCCCGGTAGAAGAGGTAGCCGAGCACGACCGCGGTCAGGATGCCGAGAAGCACGCCGATCAGCGGGCCCTGGGTGCCGTCGCCCGACGCGCGCACGGACGCCCAGACGAACAGGGCCGTCTCCAGGCCCTCGCGCCCCACCGCCAGGAACGCCGTCGCGACCAGCGCACCCGTACCCATCCGCAGGGCCGCGTCCAGCTTGCCGTGCAGTTCGGACCTCAGGTGCCGGGCGGTCCGCCGCATCCAGAAGACCATCCACGTCACCAGGCCGACGGCGACGATGGACAGCGAACCACCGAGCGCCTCCTGCGCCTCGAACGTCAGCTCCTGGGAGCCGAATTCAAGGGCGAAGCCGAAGCCGAGGGCGATCCCCACCGCGACGCCGATGCCTATCCAGACGGGCTTCAGGGCGTCCCGGCGGTCCGTCTTCACCAGGTAGGCGATGAGGATGCAGACGACGAGGCTCGCCTCCAGGCCCTCGCGCAGACCGATCAGATAGTTGCCGAACACGGCCTACGCCTCCTTGGGGTCCTTCGAGAACAGCGCCCGGCCCCACCAGTCGTCCTTGTCACGGACGCCGGGCGGAATCGCGAAGATCGCTGAACCCACGTGCTGGATGTACTCGTTGAGCGCGTCCGGCGCCAGGCTCCGCTGCACCGGGATGAAGCCCTTGCGCACGTCCCGCTGGTAGGCGAGGAAGAACAGGCCCGCGTCCAGGCGGCCCAGCCCGTCCGTGCCGTCCGTGAAGGAGTAGCCGCGGCGCAGGAGCGTCGCCCCGGCGTTGGTGTCCGGGTGCGCGAGCCGTACGTGCGCGTCGGGCTTCATCGCCTTCAGGAACGGCTTGTCCCGCTCCTTCGCCTTCCCGACCGGAGCACCCTCGCCCTTGTCGCGGCCGAAGATGTCCTCCTGCTCCTGGAGGGAGGTCCGGTCCCACGTCTCGATGTTCATGCGGATGCGCCGGGCCACGAGGTACGAGCCGCCCGTCATCCAGGCCGGTCCGTCCTTCTCCTCGACCCACACGAACTTCTTCAGCCGGTCCGTCTCCGTGCCCGCGATGTTGCGGGTGCCGTCCTTGAACCCCATGAGGTTGCGGGGGGTCTGGGCCTCCGGAGTCGTCGAGGACGTCTTGCCGAAGCCCAGCTGGGACCAGCGGACGACGACCTTGCCGAAGCCGATCCGGGCAAGGTTGCGGATCGCGTGCACCGCGACCTGCGGGTCGTCCGCGCACGCCTGGACGCACAGGTCGCCGCCGCTGCGGTTCCCGTCGAGGTTGTCGCCCGCGAACTTCGGCAGCTCGACGAGGGCCTGCGGCCGCCGGTCCGCGAGGTCGAACCGCTCGAACAGCGAGGGGCCGAAACCGATGGTCAGGGTCAGCCGCGACGGCTTGAGCCCGAGCGCCTCACCGGTGTCGTCCGGCGGAGCCTCGGCCAGACCGCCGTACGCGCCCTCGCCCACCGCGTGCCCGGCGGTCATCCGCCGGGCCGCCTCGGTCCAGTCCTTCAGCAGCTGGACGAACGCGGCCCGGTCCGTCGTCTTCACGTCGAAGGCGGCGAAGTGCAGCCGGTCCTGCACCGGGGTGGCGATGCCCGCCTGGTGGGTGCCGTGGAAGGCGACCGCGGCGCCCGCCCCGGCGGCGGTCGGTTCGACGTCGTCGCCGCTGCGGGTCGCGGCCACCGCCCCGCCTGCCGCGGCGGCACCCAGCGCGAGCCCGGCACCGCCCCAGCCGATCAGCGAACGCCGGGACGGCGTACGGGAGTCGGAGCCCGCCCGGGCCGTGGAGTCCGCCTGGTCCGTGGAGCCGGTCCGGGCCGCGGAATCGGTCCGGCCGGCGGAATCACCGGCATTCGTGCTGTTCGCGGCGTCCGTGGGGTTCGTGGCGTCCGTCATGGCGTCAGGCCCCCCTACTTCACCACGGCGGCGGCGAGCTTGGACAGCGGCTCCGCGAGCGCGTTCACCGCGTCCGAGAGCTCCTTGCGGTCGGCCTTGCCGACCTTGTCGTACGAGGTGAACTCGTAGGAGTTCTTGTCCTTGCGGTACTTGTCCAGCAGCGTGTCGAGCGCCGCGAACTGCGTGTCGAGCTCCTTCGTCAGCGCCGCGTCGTTCTCCGAGGCGACCGGCTTCAGCAGCTCGTACGACTTCTCGGCGCCCTCGACGTTCGCCTTGAAGTCGACCAGGTCGGTGTGCGAGTAGCGCTCCTCCTCGCCGGTGACCTTGCCGGTGGCGACCTCGTCCAGGAGTTCCTTGGCGCCGTTGGCCATCGAGGTCGGGGTGATCTCCGCCTTGCCGACCCGGTTCTGCCAGTCCTCCAGGTCCTTGACCAACTGGTCGGCGAGCTCGGAGTCCCGGTCGGTGAGCTTCTTGTCCTTCCAGAGCGAGCGCTCCAGGCGGTGCCAGCCGGTCCAGTCCTTCTCCAGGTCCTGGCCCTCCTCCAGACCGTCCTCGCGCAGGTCGACCTTCGGGTCGATGTCGCCGAACGACTCGGCGACCGGCTCGGTCCGCTCCCAGCCGATGCGCGAGTCGGCGTAGGCCTTCTTCGCGGCCTCGATGTCACCGGCCTTGACGGCGTCGGTGAAGACCTTGGCCTTGGGCAGCGTCTCGTCCGCCTGCTCCTGCGCGTACTCCCGGTAGGAGGCGACCGCCGCGTCCAGGCGCGGGTCGCGCTCGGCGACCTTGCCGGTGCCGGTGGCCTTGACGTCCTGACGGATGCCCTTGCCCTTCATGCCGGGCTTGCAGGCGATCCGGTAGTCGCCCGCCTTCACCTCGGCGGTGACTTTCTGGCTGGTGCCGGGGCCTATGTTCTCGCGCTCGGTGACGATCCGGTCGTCGGGGAAGAGGAGATAGACCTCGGTGACCTTGGAGCCCTTGTTGGTCACGTCGATCTGGACGTGACCGGCGGGGAACTCCTTCTTCGACACCTCGCACTTGGTGTCCGTGGCCGTCACCTCGACGACACGGTCGTCGCCGGACGCGTCGCTCTTCTCGGTGCAACCCGTGACAGCGGCCAGCGCCGCCACGGTCGCGGCGGCGGTGACGGAGAGTCGGACGGCTCGCATACAGGCTCCAAGAGGGTCACAGGGCAGGCAGAGGTTCCGAGTGAGGCTGGCCTAACTTATCTGAGGCTTACCTGACCGAAAGACGCCCGTCCAGTGATTCAGCTCTCATGGACGCCGTATGAGCACGACCGGGTCACGGAGGCCCAATACACCCCCCACGTAACGGTCAAAGACGGGTCAAGAACCCCGCACGGGGGCCACCAGGACCCCACCGGTGCGCGGGTGGGCGAAGACCTCCACCGGCTGTTTGTAGACGTCCGAAAGCAGTCGGTCGGTGAAGACCTCGGCCGGCGCCCCGTCGGCCACCGCGCGCCCGGCGCACAGGATCACCACCCGGTGCGCGTACGCCGCCGCGAGGCCCAGATCGTGCAGCACCACGACCACCGCGTCCCCGTCGCGTGCCCTGTCCCGGCAGATCCGCAGCACCAGTTCCTGGTGCCGCAGGTCCAGAGCGGCCGTCGGCTCGTCGAGCAGCAGCAGCCGGGTCCGCTGGGCGAGCACCCGGGCGAGCGCGACCCTGGCCCGCTCGCCGCCGCTGAGCGCCGAGAAGGGCCGGGCCGCGAACTCGGTGACCTCCGTCGCCGCCATGGCCGCGGTCACCGCCTCGTCGTCCGTCTCCCTCGTGTACTCCTGCGCCCCGCCCGCCCAGGGCGCCCGCCCCATCCGTACGACCTCCTCGACCGGGAACGGGAAGGAGAGCGACGCGGACTGGGGGAGCACCGCCCGGCGCAGGGCCAGTTCGTGCGCCGACCAGCCGGACACGGGGCGGCCGTGGACGCGTACGACACCCGCGTCGGCCGGGAGGTCGGCGGCGAGCGCGCCCAACAGGGTGGACTTGCCCGCCCCGTTGGGGCCGACCAGTGCCAGCACCTCGCCCGCGCGGGCCCTGACGTCCACGCCGGACAGCACCTCGCGGGCGCCGAGCCGGACCCGCAGGGCCTCGGCCTCGGCGAGTACGTCGCCGGGCGCCACGGGGTCCGGCGGAGCGGTCCTCGTGCGGAGCCACCTCATGCCCAGCCTCCCTGCCTGCGACGGGTCCTGCGCAGCAGCCAGAAGAAGAACGGGCTGCCGAAGAGCGCGGTCAGTACACCGAGCGGCAGCTCGGCGGGCTCGGCGACGGTCCGGGCCGCGAGGTCGCCCGCGAGCAGCACCACCGCACCGCCCAGGGCGCTGCCCGGAAGGAGGAAACGATGACCCGGGCCCGCCGCCATGCGCAGCAGGTGCGGGACGACGAGCCCGACGAAACCGATGACGCCGGAGACGCTGACGGCCGCGGCGGTCAGCAGCGCGACCACCAGGACCAGGACGATCCGGAGCCGCTCGACGTCCACACCCAGGTGCCGCGCCGGACGCTCGCCGAGAGCCAGCAGGTCCAGCTTCCGTGCGTAGAGCGGAGCTACGACCAGTCCCGCCGCCGCGCACGGCAGCACCGCCAGCACCTTCGGCCAGGTCGCCTGGGAGAGCGAGCCGAGCTGCCAGAAGGTGATCTGGTTCACCGCCGCGGTGTCGGCCAGGAAGATGAACAGGCCGATCAGCGCGCCCGCGAAGGCGTTCACCGCGATACCGGTGAGGATCAGCGTCACGACCTCCGTACGGCCGCCCGAGCGGGACATCGAGTACACGAGCAGCGCCGTGCCGAGCCCCGCGACGAAGGCGAAGGCCGGAACCGTCCAGGTGCCGAGGAAGCCGAGACCGAGCGAGATCGCGGCCACCGCGCCGACCGCAGCCCCCGACGAGACGCCGATGACGCCCGGTTCGGCGAGCGGGTTGCCGAACACGCCCTGCATGAGCGCGCCCGCGCAGCCGAGCGAGGCACCGACGAGCAGTGCGAGCACGATCCGCGGGAAGCGCACGTTCCAGAGCACCGACTCGGGGACGCGGGGCAGTTCGCCGCCGCCCAGGCCCGCGCGGTGCGCGACGGACGCCAGGACGTCACCGGGCGGGATCTCGTACGCGCCGAGTCCGGCGGAGGCCAGGGTGAGCAGCAGGAGGAGGGCGGCCAGGCCGATGCCGAGCAGCCAGGTTGCGCCGCGACGGGACCGGCGGGGAGGGGGGCTCGCGGGCGGGGCCTGCGGGACCAGGCCCTCGTGGGCGGCGGCCTTGTCGGTCACGGTCACTCGGTGTCCTCGTACAACTGGCTGACGATGGACTTGAGTACCTGGTCCGTGCGGGGGCCGTAGTTGAGGAGGACACCGTCCTCGACCGAGACGACCCGGCGGTCCATCCCGGCGGGGGTCTGTGCGACGCCCGGAATCCCGACCAGGCCGTCCATGCCGCCGACGGACTCCAGGCCCTTGGACATGACGAGGATCGCGTCGGGGGCAGCCTGGGCGAGGGCCTCCGTGGTGATCGCTGTGAAGTCCTTCTTCAGACCCGCCTCGGCGCCTGCGTCCACGGCACCGGCCGCTTCGAGCAGGGAGGTGGCCCCCGAGCCCCTGCCTCCGATCAGATAGACGGACGCGGAGCCGCGGAGGTACAGGAACGCCACACGCGGCTTGTCGGTGCGCTGCGGAATGTCCTTGCGCACGGCGGCGATCCGCTGTTCGGAGCGCCGGGTCAGTTCCTTCCCCGCGGCGCTGACTCCGAGGGCGTCGGCGACCGCCTCGATCCGCGGGCCCACGTCGTCGAGGCCCCGGGCCGGGGCGACGACGAGGACGGGTATGCCCGCGTCGCGGATCTGGCTCATCGCCTCCGCCGGCCCGGTGGTCGCCTCGGCGAGCACGAGGTCGGGCTTCAGCGACAGCACGCTCTCCGCGGAGACGTCGTGGTTGCGGGTGACCACCGGCAGTTTCTCCGCCTGCGCGAAGGTGGCGGTGATGTCACGGGCGACGACACGGTCGCCGAGGCCCAGGGTGAAGACGATCTCGCTGAGGCTGCCGGAGAGCGGCACGACGCGTCCGGCGTCCTCGACCGTGACGTCACGGCCGTCGGACGAGCGCACGGTGACCGGGAGCCGGGGGGCGGGGGTGTCCGTCAGGGGCTCGACACGGTCTGCGGCGGCGCCGGCCCCGGCCTCGGCCGCCGGCTCGCTCGCGGACGATCCCGCCTCGGAGGAACAGCCCGTCGCCGTGATCGCCAGCACCGCAAGCAGTGCTCCCGCCACTCGTACACGCATGCGTCGCACGACCGCGTCTGTCCTTCCGGTTGACCGGTACGGCAGGGGCCGCGCCCCTGTCAGGGGCGCGGGGAACCGCGCGACCAGCCACGACCGGCCGGCTGCCGACAAGAACCCGCGGTCCCTCTTCTGTCTCATCCGGTGCTTCCCGCCCCGGCGGACATAGCTTAGGTTAGCCTTACCTATCTCGCCAGGATGGCATCACATCCGGCCAGATCCCGCCCGCTCCGGAGGACGTCCATGCCCTCGCACCCACGCACCTGCGTGACCCTGCTCTGTGCAGCGGTCCTGGTGGCACTGCTCCCGGCCGGCCAGGCCCAGGCGGCGAACCGGACCGTGCAGGGCGGCCGCCTGGACTGGGGCATCAAATCCTCCTTCCAGAGCTACGTCACCGGACCGATAGCAAACGGCTCCTTCTCGCTCACCGGTGGCGCCGCAACGGTCGGCGGCAGCCAGTTCCGCTTCCACTCGGCGACCGGCACGTACGACGGCTCCTCGGGCTCCTTCAACGCCGGTTTCTCCGGCGGAGTCCACTTCCTCGGCCACAAGAAGGGCGACGGCAGCCACCAGCTCGACCTGACGATCAGCCGCCCCACCGTCCGCCTCGCGGGCAACGGCGGCACCCTCTACGCCGACGTCACCAGCAAGGCGAAGGGCACCGGGGCGGTCACGACGTCCTCACAGGTGCCCTTCGCCTCCCTCTCGTTGGGCGGCATCGACATGAAGGGCGGCGGCAACGCCGTCCAGCTGAACAACCTGCCCGCCACGCTGACCGCCCAGGGCGCCAAGTCCTTCGCCGGGTACTACACGGCGGGCACCGCCCTCGACCCGGTCAGCCTCTCCGCGGACGTGAAGCCGGCGGCCGCCGCCGAGCCGTCGCGTACGCCGACCCCCTCCCCGTCCAAGTCCAAGGCGAAGAAGGAGACTTCCGGCCGGATCGAGGACGGCGCCGTCGACTGGGGTGTGCGCAGGACCTTCCGCGAGTACGTCACCGGAGCCATCGCCGACGGCGAGTGGAAGCTCAGCGGGGGCGCCCAGGACGGCGGTGCGCTCTTCCGCTTCCCCGAGGGCTCGGGCACCTACGACGAGAAGAAACAGACCCTCGACGCGACCTTCGCCGGAGCCGTCCGCTTCACCGGCGAACAGGGCCTCGACCTGGAGCTCGGCAAGGTACGGACCGAGGTCACGGACAGCGGGAAGGGCACGCTCTACGCCGACGTCACCAGCGGCAGCGCCACGGAGAAGAAGGTGCCGCTCGTCATCTTCACCGCCAAGGACCTCAAGCCGAAGGACGGCCTCGCCCGGGTGACCGAGGCGCCCGCGAAGCTCACCGCCGAAGGGGCCGAGGCCTTCGGCGGGATGTACAGGGCGGGCACGGCGATGGACCCGGTCTCCCTCGCCGTCGCACTGACCGACAGCGCGGAACTGCCCGCCCTGCCCGATCTGGGCAGCACGGAGTCGGCCACTCCCGAAGCCGCCGCGGACGAGCCGAAGACCGCGGAGCCCAGGACGGAGGCCACCGCGAGCGAGACGGGCTTCCCCGTCCTGCCCGTCGGCCTCGCGGCCGCTTCCCTGATCGCGGTGGCCGCCGCCCTTCTCGTCGTCCGCAGGCGCCGTGCGCGGCCGGCCGGCGGCGCCCCCGAAGAGAGCTGAACTCTCCACCGCCGTCCGCCGGTCGAGCGGACTCCCGCCCACCTATCCGAGGAGAAACACGACCATGGCCGCCAACCGCCGCCGTCCCACAGCCCTCGCCGCAGCCTGCGCGACCGCCCTCACGCTCGGCGCCACCGCGATCGCCGCGACCTCCGCGTCCGCCGCCGAAGTGCCGCTCAAGGGCTACGAGTTGACCTGGGGCATCAAGCAGTCGTACCGCTCGTACGTCACCGGGGTGGCGGGCGGCAGCTTCACGCCCGAGGGCGGCGCCACCCAGGCCAAGGACAACGGCGCGTTCACCTTCGTCAACGGCACGGGGAGCTACGACTCCGAGGCCCACACCGTGGCACTCGGCTTCGAAGGTTCCCTGAAGATCGTCTCCAAGCCGCACGGCTTCGAACTCGCCCTCTCCGACGTCAAGTTCGACAGCAAGGCCGCCAAAGTCACCGCCGACGTGACGAAGAGCGGCACGACCCAGCAGGACGTGCCGCTCGCCGAGGTCACCGTCAACCGCACGATGACGGAGATGGCGACCAAGCTGACGAAGGAGGCCGGAGACGTCCTCGGCAGCGCCAGTTACACGGGTGCGGCCGGTGACCCCCTGACCGTGCTGGAGAAGAAGACCGAGTCGCCGAACCCGACACCCTCGGGCTCCACGACCCCGTCGGCCACCCCCTCCACCACGCCGTCCGGCACTCCCTCGGGCACTCCGTCCACCACGCCCTCCACGGACCCGACGGGGTCCACGAGCCCGGCCCCCTCGCCCACCGGGGCGGACACCGCGGGCGACATCACCGACGGCAGCCTCGGCTGGGGCGTCAAGCAGTCCTTCCGTACGTACGTCGTGGACGGCGTGGCCAAGGGCAAGGTCACCGTCTCGGGCGGGGCCTCGCAGGCGTCCGGCAACGGGATCTTCACCTTCGCCGACGCCACCGGCACCTACGACACGGACGCCGACACCCTCAAGGCCTCCTTCAAGGGCTCGGTCAACTTCAAGGGCCACGAGGACAACGGCAGTTACGGCCTCGACCTCACCCTCAGCAACCTCAAGACGGCGATCGACGGCCGCTCCGGCAGGCTGACCGCCGACGTCGACAGCCTCGGTGAGAAGTCCGCCGACGTGACCCTCGCCGAGCTCAGGCCCAAGTCCGCCGACCTGACGGCGAAGAACGACGTCATCACCCTCGACGACGTCACCGCCACCCTCACGAAGGCGGGCGCCGAGGCCTTCGGCGGCTTCTACCAGGCCGGCGCCGAACTCGACCCGGTCGACCTCTCGGTGTCCCTGTCCGAGGACGCCGAACTCCCGGACACCGGCCCGACGTCGTCCACCGGCACGACGGGCGGCACGACCTCCGGCGGTGCGGGTACGACCGGCTCCACCACGGGCGGGGTGACGGGCGGCCTCGCCTCCACCGGCTCCGACGTCCCCGTCGGCGCGCTCGGAGCCGCCGCCGCGGTCACCGTCGCGGCGGGCGCGGCCGTGGTGTTCGCCGTACGCCGCCGCCGTATGACGGGCTCCGCCCAGGCCTGACCCGAAGGCGACACGCACCCGGCCGCCGGCCCCCGCCCCGGGGACGGCGGCCGGATGCGTGTGCGCAGGCCCGGTGGTGTTTGAATGCCCGCGTGACTGATTACGACGTGCTGCGGGTCTTCTGCGGGCCGCGCGGTGAGTACGGCAACGAACTCGGGGTCGTGCGGGAGGGTTCCGTACTGCCCGAGCAGGACGAGCGGCAGGCGTTCGCGGCCAAACTCGGATTCAGCGAGACGGTGTTCGTGGACGACCCCGAACGCGGGGTCATCGACATCTACACACCCAGCGTGCGGTTGCCCTTCGCCGGATACCCCTGCGTCGGTGTGGCCTGGCTGCTCGACGTGCCCGAACTCGTCACGCCCGCGGGCGTGGTGGGCACCCGGCTCGACGGAGAGTTCACCTGGATCGAGGCCCGCCCGGAGTGGGCACAGCCGCGCACCCTGCGCAGGTACACCACGGCCGCCGAGGTCGACGCGCTGGAGGTGCCGCCGGCGGGGGACTGGGTCTACGCCTGGGCGTGGGAGGACGAGGCGGCGGGCCGCGTCCGCGCTCGTGGCTTCCCCGGCCGGGGCGACGGCGTCCAGGAGGACGAGGCGACGGGCGCCGCGGCCCTCCAGCTGACGGCCCGGCTGGGCCGCGCCCTGAACATCGTCCAGGGCGCCGGTTCACAGCTCCTCACGGCTCCGCAGCCGGAGGGCTGGGTGGAACTGGGCGGCAGAGTGTTCCTCGAACGCTGAACACCACGCGAGCGCACCCCGAAGGGGCACGGGACGCCGCGATCCTGTGCCTTCGAGGGTGCGGGGAACGGCGCAGTCCTCGAGGGGTGCGGGGAGCCGCGCGACCGGCCACAGCCGACCCGCACCCGAAAACACGCCCCCGGTGGAACGTCACGCGCTGAGGCGGAACTCCTCGCCCAGCGCCTGGAACACCCCGGTGTTCAAAGCGAACGCCCGCCGGCACTCGGCGACGATCCGCTGCTTCTCCAGGTCGTCCGCCAGGACACCGTCGAGCAGCTCGCGATACCCCCGCTTGAACGCCGCCGGGTTCCCGATGTCCTCGAAGACGTAGAACCGCACCCCGTCGCCCTTGCGAGCGAACCCCCAGGTCTGCTCCGCCTTGCCGCGGATGATCTGCCCGCCGGAGAGGTCACCGAGGTAGCGCGTGTAATGGTGCGCGACATACCCGCCGGGCCATGTACGGGCGCACTCGGCGACCCGGGCCGCGTACTCCTCGGTCGCCGGCAGCGCGGTGAGTCCCTCGCGCCAGCCCGCACCCCGCAGATGGGCCAGATCCCGCTCCAGGGAGGCGAGCCGCAGCAGCTCGGGCCGGATGAACGGGCCCGCCACCGGATCGGCCGCCAGCTCCCGCGCGCCCGACTCCAGCGCCTCGTACACGAACCACAGCTGTTCGGTGTAGCGCGCGTACGCGTCCACGCCGAGACTGCCGCCGAGCAGGTCGCTCATGAACGTCGAGGTCTCCGCCTCCACGTGCTGCTCGTGCGACGCGGTGCGGATGAGCGTCGAGAACGGTGTGCTCGACGAGTTCATGAAGACCTCCGGGGCCGAAGGGAGACGGGAGCCGGGCCCATCTTCTATGGTTAGGCTTACCTAAGTCAACGATTTTCCCGACGTCCTGTCGGCAAAATCGTACCCCGGATGCCCGTCCGGTCCACATGAAGAAGCCGCCCACTCTGTGCGAGCGGGCGGCTTCGGAGAAAAGGCAGGTGGGACTGGGCCCCACGGCTACGGGAGGGTGAGCACCTCGGCCCCGGTGTCGGTGACGACGAGGGTGTGCTCGAACTGCGCGGTCCGCAGCCGGTCCTTCGTGACGACCGTCCACCCGTCGTCCCACATGTCGTACTCGTGGGTCCCCAGCGTCAGCATCGGTTCGATCGTGAAGGTCATCCCCGGCTGGATCACGGTCGTCGCGTGCGGGCTGTCGTAGTGGGGGACGATCAGGCCGGAGTGGAACGCCGAGTTGATGCCGTGCCCGGTGAAGTCCCGCACGACCCCGTACCCGAACCGCTTCGCGTACGACTCGATGACCCGGCCGATGATGTTGATCTGACGGCCCGGCCGGACCGCCTTGATGGCACGGTCGAGGGACTCACGGGTCCGCTCGACGAGCAGCCGCGACTCCTCGTCCACGTCGCCGACGAGATAGGTGGCGTTGTTGTCGCCGTGCACGCCCCCGATGTACGCCGTCACGTCGAGGTTGATGATGTCGCCGTCCCGCAGGACCGTGGAGTCCGGGATGCCGTGACAGATCACCTCGTTCACGGAGGTGCACAGGGACTTCGGGAAACCGCGGTAGCCGAGCGTGGACGGGTAGGCGCCGTGGTCGCACATGTACGCGTGGGCGACCCGGTCCAGTTCGTCCGTGGTGACACCGGGCGCGATGAGCTTCGCGGCCTCCGCCATCGCCCGCGCGGCGATCCGGCCGGCGACACGCATCGCCTCGATCGTCTCGGGCGTCTGCACCTCCGGCCCGGTGTACGGGGTCGGCGCGGGTTTGCCGACGTACTCGGGGCGGCGGATGTTTCCGGGCACGGTACGGATGGGGGACAGCTCCCCTGGAACGAGCAGCGACTGGCCAGACATGCCAGGGAGTCTAACCAGCGGGGATGGGGGAACATGTCGGTGGCGAGAGGAGCTGGTCATGGCCCTGTTCAAGAAGCGGACGGTCGGGAAACCGGGCGAGTGGTACTACTGCCTGGAACACAAGAAGGTCGAGGAAGGCCCCGAGTGCCCCGCGAAGGACCGCTTCGGTCCCTACGCCACGAGGTCCGAGGCGCAGCACGCGATGGACACCGCCCGGGAGCGCAACGCCGAATGGGAGAACGACCCCCGCTGGCACGATTCCGCGGCGCGGGGCTCGGAGAACGACTAGCGGACGACCGGCCACGGTCGTCGGCCCGCGGGTTCGTCGTGGCCGGTCGCGCCGGTCCCCGCGCCCCTGACGGGGCGCGGGTCCGCGGCTAGGAACCGCCGCCGGCGGCCGCCTCCCGCGCCTCCTTCAACCGCACCGCGTGCTCGTTGGTCCGCACGTCGTACGTCATCAGCTTGGGCAGGCACACCGCCAGCGCCCCCACCGCGGCCACGCACAGCACACCACCGGCCCACACCGACGCCCGCACGTTCATCCACGCGGCCATCCCGCCGGCACGGACCTGGCCCAGCTGGGGCCCCACCGAGTACGACAGCAGCTCGATGCCGGCCAGCCGCCCGCGCAGCTCGTCCGGGATCGTCTGGTTCCACATCGCCGCCCGGAAGATCCCGCTGACCATGTCGAAGCAGCCGCCCAGGGTCAGGAAGAGCAGCACCAGCCAGACGCTGTGAGAGGCTCCCGCGGCCACCATCGCGAGCCCCCAGAACGCCGCCGCCAGCACCACCATCCGCCCGTGCCGGTGGATCCGCGAGGTCCACCCGCTCGTCAGGCTCACCAGCAGCGCCCCGGCGGGCAGCGCCGCGTACATCAGCCCGAGCGACCACTCGGCGTCCAGCTCGTCCGCGAGGAAGGGCAGCACGGCGAGCGGGAAGGCGAAGAACATGGCGGCCAGGTCGATCGCGTACGTCCCCAGCAGCTCCTTGCGGCTCCACGCGTACCGGGCGCCCTCCACGATCGACCTCAGTGACGGCTTCGCCGCCTCGTGCGCGGCGGGGGACGAGGCGAGGCCCAGGACGAGGACGAGCGAGACCACGAAGGTCGCGAGGTCGGCGGCATAGGCCCAGCCGAGCCCCGCGTACGCCACGACGAGCCCCGCGAGGGCCGGCCCGGCGACCCCGCCGACCGTCCAGCGCAGCGAGTTGAGCGCGGCGGCCGCCGGCAGGTGCTCGTGTCTGACGATGCGCGGGGTGAGCGCGTCCAGCGCCGGCCGCTGGACCGCGACGAGCGCGGAGGAGAGCGCGGCGACGGCGTACAGCGGCCACACCACGGGATCCGGGAGCAGCGCGTTGACGAGCAGCGCGACCGAGAGCAGCCCCTGCCCCGCCTCCGTCCAGACGATCAGCTTCCGCTTATCCAGGGCGTCGGCGAGCGCCCCGCCGTACAGCCCGAACACGATCAGCGGTACGAGTTCCACGGCGCCGATCGCGCCGACGGCCACCACGGACCCGGTGAGTTCCTTCATCTGCACCGGCAGCGCGACGAACGTCAGGAAGCTGCCGAAGTTGGTGATGAGCCCGGCCACCCACAGCCGCCGGAAGTCGGGGGAGGTCCGCCACGGGGCGAGATCGGGCAGCAGCGCGCGCAGCCGCGAGGCGCCGGCGCCGGCACCGGGGGCAGGAGCCGGGGCGCCGGCATCGTCGTCGGCATCGCGTTCCGTCAGTTCCGTCACGACGGGACATGCTCCGTCGTGGGCCCGGCCGGTACAAACGCTTTTCCGGCCGCCAGAGGCTTTCAGGTCACCAGCGCGCCGGCGGCGGTGCCGTCAACCGGTCGGCCAGCCGCGACAACCGGTCCCCCAAACGCCGGCGGCCCCGGGGCGCGGGCAGCGAGTTCTCCCCGGCCGCCGCACTGACCAGGTGCTGCACGGTGTCCAGGTCCAGGTCCGGTTCGCACGGCACCGCCAGCGCCTCGTGCGCCATCGCGTGCAGCTCGCGGTCGCCGGAGTCCAGGGCGAGGACCGTCGCCCCGGCCCGGCGCGCGTCGTGCACCCGCTCCAGGAGCGGGGCGCCCGGCGCGCCCGGCGCCACGACGAGCAGGGTCTCGCCCCGCCGGGCCGCCTCGATCCGGCCGAGTCCCACGGCCAGATGGGCCGGGTCACCGGGCCGCGCCCCGTGCCGTACGAGCGTCGGCGTCAGCTCGGGCGTGCCCGACCAGGCGGCCTCGTCCACCAGATGCGCCGCCAGGTGCCACGGCTCGTACTCCACCGTCCCCACCAGCAGCAGCCCGCCCCCGTGGGGCAGCACGGACGACCGCAGCGCCCCCGCGAACCGCCGGGTCGCCCCCAGCCACTCGGTCCCGGCGAGCACTTCGCGCAACAAGGCCACCCGTACGGCATCCATGCGCACGCATCCTGCCGCAACCGGCCACTCGACAGGTGGAGTTCACCATGAATTCGCCCGACGTGGGCAGAGTGCCCCACTCACTCGGCAAGGGGAGGTTGTCATGACCAGCAGCGAGGTGTCCGTGCCGTTCCGGGCCGGACAGGAGGGCTACGCGAGCTTCCGCATCCCGGCCGTCGTCGCCACGGCGGAAGGAACCCTGCTCGCCTTCTGCGAGGGCCGGGTCGGCTCCCGCGACGACTTCGGGAACATCGACATCGTGCTGAAGCGGTCCACGGACGGGGGACTGACCTGGGGGCCGCTCCAGGTCGCCGCGGAGAACGGCGACGCACTCGCCGGAAACCCGGCCCCCGTCGTCCTCGGCACCGGCCGGATCCTGCTCGTCCACGTCCGCAACGCCGCCCTCGCCACCGAGGACGCCATCCGCCGCGGCACGGTGAGCGCCGCCGACGGACGCCGCGTCTGGATCTGCCACAGCGACGACGACGGGCTGACCTGGTCGCGCCCGAAGGAGATCACCGGGCAGACGAAGAAGCCGGCCTGGCGCTGGTACGCCACCACCCCGGGCCACGCCCTGCGGCTGACCGGCGGACGGATCGTCGTACCCGCCAACCACTCCCTCCCGCCGGCCGGCGCCGACAACGGCACCGAGGGCAAGTACAACGGCGGGCACTGCCTGCTCAGCGACGACCACGGCGAGAGCTGGACCATCGGGTACGTCGACGACAACACCGACGGCTACATCAACGTGAACGAGACCACCGCCGCCGAACTCCCCGACGGCCGCGTCTACTTCAACACCCGCACCGACTCCACCGCCCCCGGCACCCGCGCGGACGCCTGCTCCCGGGACGGCGGCCGGACCCTCCTCAAGCGCTTCCGCCCGCAGGCCGGCCTCACCGGTCCCGTCGTCGAGGGCAGCGTGCTCCAGCTCCGCGACCCCGACGTCCTGCTCTACTCCGGCCCCGCCGACCCAGGCTTCCGCGCCCTGATGACGATCCGCGCCAGCACCGACGACGGCGTCACCTGGCGGTCGGCGCACACCGTGGACGGACTGCCCGCCGCGTACTCCGACCTCGTGCGCGTCGACGCCGACACCCTCGGACTCCTCTACGAGACGGGCGACTTCGGCGCGTACGAGACGATCACCTTCCGGCGGATCCCCGTGACCGCCCTCACCTGACCGGCACGGACGCGAACCACGCACGTAAGGTCGGCCCATGACCTCTACTGACAGTGCACAGAAGGCCCCCGCGAAGGACCCCTGGGACCTGCCCGACGTCTCGGGGCTCGTCGTCGGCGTGCTCGGCGGCACCGGTCCGCAGGGCAAGGGCCTCGCCTACCGGCTGGCCCGCGCGGGCCAGCCGGTGATCATCGGCTCGCGGGCCGCGGAGCGCGCGCAGGCGGCCGCCGACGAGCTCGGCCACGGCGTCGAGGGCGCCGACAACGCCGAGACCGCCCGCCGCAGCGACATCGTGATCGTCGCCGTGCCGTGGGACGGACACGGCAAGACCCTGGAGTCGCTGCGGGAGGAACTGGCCGGCAAGCTCGTCGTCGACTGCGTCAACCCGCTCGGCTTCGACAAGAAGGGCGCGTACGCGCTGAAGCCCGAGGAGGGCAGCGCCGCCGAACAGGCCGCCGCGCTGCTGCCGGACTCCCGGGTCACCGCCGCCTTCCACCACCTGTCGGCCGTCCTGCTCCAGGACCCGGAGATCACCGAGATCGACACCGACGTGATGGTGCTCGGCGAGGAGCGGGCGGACGTCGAGATCGTCCAGGCGCTGGCCGGGCGCATCCCGGGCATGCGCGGCATCTTCTCGGGCCGGCTGCGCAACGCCCACCAGGTCGAGTCGCTCGTGGCGAATCTCATCTCGGTGAACCGGCGGTACAAGGCCCACGCGGGTCTGCGCCTGACCGACGTGTAGGCGTGCGCACCCGCGGGTGTGCGGGAGGGCGTGCGGGCGCGCTCCGGACGTGGGGGACACTGGAGCCGAGCAGTGTCCCCCTCCGGGTTCCGCCGCGCGCCCCGAGTTCCCCGACAGGAGCCGACCCCTATGTCCCGACTCGCCCTCTACGCCCTCGTCGTCTGCGTCCTCGCCGTCGCGGCGGCCGTCGTCTCCTTCGCCCAGGGCAGCTGGCTGGGGATCGTGTGGGTGCTGCTCGCGGGCCTGTCGTCCAACACCACCTGGTACTACCTGCGCCGGGACCGCGCGCGGCGCAGGGCGTCGTCCGTCACGGGCTGACCGAGCAGTACTGGTCGGTCTCCGTCCAGAACCGGTAGAGGTTCTGCCCGCAGTACGTACGGAGCTCGTCGATGTCCAGGGCGCGCAGCAGCGCGTCGATCATGTCGAAGAACACGCCGTTCACCGCCGGGATCCACAGGACGGCGATCACGAGGAGCAGCCCGAAGGGTGCGAGCGGCTCCACCTGGCGGCGGATCTTGTACGACAGCCAGGGCTCGATCATGCCGTAGCCGTCCAGGCCCGGCACCGGCAAAAAGTTCAGCAGCGCGGCCGTGACCTGCAGCAACGCCAGGAACGCCAGGGCGAACTGGAAGTCGGCCGGGACGCCGTCGAGCGCGTCCAGCCAGAACGGGGCCGTGCAGACCACCGCGAACAGCACGTTCGTCAGCGGGCCCGCCGCCGAGATCAGGCTGTGCTTCCAGCGGCCCTGGATCCGGTTCCGCTCGATCCACACCGCGCCGCCCGGCAGGCCGATACCGCCCATCATCACGAAGATGACGGGCAGCACGATGCTGAGCAGCGCGTGCGTGTACTTCAGCGGGTTCAGGGTCAGATAGCCCTTCGCGCCGATCGAGATGTCGCCGCTGTGCAGGGCCGTGCGCGCGTGCGCGTACTCGTGCAGACAGAGCGAGACGATCCAGGCCGCTGTCACGAACAGGAAGACGGCCACCCCTGGCTGCTCGGCGAAGCCCGTCCAGGTGGCCCATCCGGTCACCGCCGCGACGGCCACGATCCCGAGGAAGACGGGACTGATCCGCCGGTCGCTGTGCCGGGTGGTGGCGCTCGTCATGGGGTGGGACTCCCTGGATTTCTCGATCGGGGCCGGGCGTGGCGGGTCGACCGTACCGGTGCTGTGGGGGGAACGTCCTGGGCAGGGTCGGGGTTCCTGCGGCCCCCGCCTCCGTCCCAGGCTCCTCCCGGCCCACGCGGTCGAAAATCCGGGCGGGTCCGGGACGCCGACAGGGACAATGGTCTCCGTGCGCTACCGCATCCTCGGCACCACCCAGGCACTACGCAACGACGGCACCCTCGTCCCGGTCGGTGGCGCGCGGCTGCGCGCCCTGCTGACCGTGCTCGCCCTGCGCCCCGGACGGGCCGTGCCCGCCGCCGTGCTGGTCGACGAGGTGTGGGGCGTCGACCCGCCGGCCGACGCCACGGGCGCGCTGCAGGCCCTGGTGGGCCGGTTGCGCAGGGCCCTCGGCGCGGACGCGATCGGCTCCGCCGACGGCGGCTACCGGCTGCGCGCCGCGGCCGACGACATCGACCTGCACCGCTTCGAGCGGCTCGCGGGCGAGGGTTCCCGCGCGCTGGCCGACGACGACCCCGGCAAGGCGGCCGTCATCCTCGACGACGCCCTCGCCCTCTGGCGGGGGCCCGCCCTCGCCGACCTCCCGGACCGCTCGGCCGAGTCGTCCCGCTGGGAGTCCCGCCGCCTCGACGCCCGGCGGACCCGCCTCACCGCGGCCCTCGCCCTCGGCCACGCCGAACAGTCCCTGCCCGACCTCACCGCCCTCTGTGACGCACACCCCCTGGACGAGCCCCTCCAGTCGCTGCGCCTGCGTGCCCTGCGCGACGCGGGCCGCGCCGCGGAGGCACTGGCCGCCTACGAGTCCGTACGCCAACTCCTGGCGGACCGGCTGGGCGCGGACCCGGGTCCCGAACTGCGGTCACTGCACGGAGAGTTGCTACGGGGAACACCTGCCGGGTCCGACCCCGGCCGGTCACCGAACGGTCGTGGAGCCGGGGCGCCGGAGGGGCGGGGCCCCGGGCAGGCGCCGGCCGGGCATGGTCCCGAACCGGTCCCGGACCGCCGGGGGCCCGACCCCGCCTCGTACGGCCGTGGACCCGGTGCGGCGCCGCACCGGCCCGCCCCGGCACCGGACGAGGGGCGCCGCGGCGCCGGGTCCGAGGTGCGGGAGCGTGCCGTGGTCCCCGGCAACCTCCGGGCCCGGCTCACCTCCTTCGTCGGCCGGAGCAGCGACCTCGCGACCATCCGCGGCGACCTCGCGTCGGCGCGGCTCGTCACGCTGCTCGGGCCCGGCGGCGCCGGGAAGACCCGGCTCTCGCAGGAGGCGGCGGAGAGCGTCGCCGAGACCCTGCCCGACGGGGTGTGGCTGGCAGAGCTCGCACCCGTGGACGACCCGGAGGCCGTCCCCGAGGCCGTCCTCACCGCGCTCGGGGCGCGCGAGACCGTGCTGCGCGGCGCCGGGGCCGAGGAGATGCGGGCCGTCACCGACCGGCACGACGACCCGCTCGTCCGGCTCACCGAGCACTGCGCCAAACGCCGCATGCTGATCGTCCTCGACAACTGCGAACACGTCGTGGACGCCGCGGCCCGGCTCGTCGAGCAGCTGCTCGAACGCTGCCCGGGACTGACCGTTCTCGCCACGAGCCGTGAACCTCTCGGCGTGCCGGGGGAGTTGCTGAGGCCCGTCGAGCCCTTGCCCGAGCCGTACGCGCTGAAGCTGCTCGCCGACCGGGGAGCGGCCGCCCGGCCCGGCTTCCGGATCGAGGACGCCCCGGAGGCCGCCGCCGAGATCTGCCGGCGGCTCGACGGACTGCCGCTCGCCATCGAACTCGCCGCCGCCCGGCTGCGGATGCTGACCCCGCGCCAGATCGCCGACCGACTCGACAACCGCTTCCGTCTCCTCACCTCCGGCAGCCGTACCGTACTGCCCCGCCAGCAGACCCTGCGTGCCGTCGTCGACTGGTCCTGGGAACTTTTGGACGAGGACGAACGCGACGTACTGCGGCGGCTGTCCGTGTTCGCCGGCGGCTGCGACCTCGCCGCCGCCGAGGCCGTCTGCGGACCCGCCGCGCTGGAGGCTCTCGGCTCGCTCGTCGACAAGTCCCTTGTCGTCGCGGCGCCTTCCTCCGAAGGCGCGGCCGACGGCGGGATGCGCTACCGGCTCCTGGAGACGGTCGCCGAGTACGCCGGACAGCGGCTCGACGAGTCCGGCGACCGCTCCGCCGCCGAGCGCGCCCACCTCACGTACTACCGCGAACTCGCCCGCACCACCGACCCGAAGCTGCGCGGCCCCGGCCAGCGCGCGGCCATCGATCTGCTCCAGCTCGAAGGCGAGAACATGCGCGCCGCCCTGCACCACGCCGTCGCCGAGCGCGACGAGCAGGAGGCGCTCTGCCTCGTCCTCTCGCTCGCCTGGTACTGGCAGATCCGCGACGCGCGCACGGCGCTCCGCAACTGGTCACGCGAGGTCATCGCACTGGGCCCCGACCCGTTCGCGCCGCCCGCGGAGCCGGCCGTCCCGCTGTACGAACCGTGTACCGCGACGCCGCCGCCGATGCGGCCCGAGGTCCTCCAGGAGGCCCGGCGCGGTGTCCACCTCATCCATCTCGCCTGCATGGACCTGGAGCTGGAGACCTGGAGCACGCCGGAGGCCGAGGCGAAGCTGCTGGCCATCACCGAGGCGTACCGGCCGGGGTTCCCGCAGGTCTGCCGCAACCCCGGCTACCTCTGGTTCTTCGCCGTGATGCTGACCGGCGACATGGACCGGCTGCGCGAGGTGGTCGACGCGAGTATCGACACCTGTCGCGAGCTCGGTTACCGGTGGGAGCTGGCCGTCGCCCTGCAGATGCGCGCCAACGTCCTGGCCAACCGCAGCGACTGGGCCGGCGACGCGACCCGTGACGCCGACGAGTCACTGGAGATCTTCGCCGGCATCGGGGACGCCTGGGGCACCGCCGAGGCGCTCTCCGTCCGCGGCGAGGCCCACGAACGCAAGGGCGACAACGCCCTGGCCGCCGCGGACTACACGCGGGCCATCACCCACGCCGAACGACTCGGGGCCCGCGCCCAGACGGCCATCCTCACCACCCGTCTCGGCAGCGTCCTCATCGACTCGGGCGAGACCGAGCGGGGCGAGCGGCTGCTGCGCGACGTCCTGGAGGAAGGACAGGGCGCACACAACGAGGCCATGCCGGCGGCCCGGCTCTCCCTCACGATGTGGCTCAGCCGCACGGGCCGCGTCCCCGAGGCCCGGGAGCAGATCAGCCGGCTGCGCGCCGAGTTCGCCGCCGTGCGCTTCGTGGTCTTCAACGGATACGTCCTCGGTGTCGAGGCCTGGCTGGACGTCCAGGAGGGCCTCTACGAGGAGGCGTCGGTGAAGATCCGGGGCGCCCTGGCGCAGGCGGACGACCCCCTGACCCGCATGTTGTCGCCGCAGATGAGGTCCATGCAGCTGACCACGGCCGCCCTCGTGCTGTCCGGCCTGGACGGCGGCCGGCGTGCCCGGGACGCCGCCCGCTGCCTCGGCGTCGCCGACGGGCTGCTGCCGCCCGCCCACTTCCGGACCACCGCGGAGCGCGAGGCACGGGACCGGGCCGAGACCGAGGCATGCGCGGTCCTCGGCGAGGAGGCGTACGAGGCCGCGTACGCGGAGGGCGGCAGCCTCTCCTTCGAGGAGGCCACCGCCCTGCTCTGACGCGCGTTCGAGGCGAGGACGGGGCCCCGGCCCACTCAGCTCTTGGTGCGGAACTTGTGGATCGCGACCGGCGCCATCACCGCGGTGATTGCCACCGACCAGCCGAGGGTCACCCACAGGTCGTGCGCGACCGGGCCGCCCACCATCAGCCCACGGGCCGCGTCCGCGAGCGTGGACAGCGGGTTGTAGTCGGTGAACGCCTGCAGCCAGCCGGGCATCGACGCCGTCGGGGCGAAGATCGACGAGCCGAACTGCAGCGGGAACAGCACGAGGAATCCCATCGCCTGGACGGACTGCGCGTTCTTCAGGATCACGCCCAGGGTGAGGAACACCCACATGATCGACGAGGCGAACACCGCGGCCAGGCCCACGGCCGCGAACAGGCCGGGCCAGCTGTTGATGTCGAACCCGACCAGGACGGCGACGATCATCAGCACGGTCGTCGCGAACAGCATGCGGACCAGTTCCACCGAGACCTTCGCGAACAGCACCGAGCCGCGCCCGATCGGCAGCGACCGGAAGCGGTCCATGACACCGGAGTTGAAGTCCTGGCTGAAGCCCGTGCCGACGCCCTGGGACAGCGTCATGCTCATCATCGCGATCATGCCGGGGATCACGTACTGCACGTACCCGTCCTGCCCGCCGCCCAGGGCCTGCCCGATCGAGCCGCCGAAGACGTACACGAACAGCAGGGTGAAGACGACCGGCATCAGCAGCGCGTCGAACATCGACTCGGGGTCCTGCCGGATCCACAGCAGGTTGCGGCGGACGAGGGCGCCGGTGTGGCGCAGGTGGCCGCGCAGCGAGATACGGGCGTCCGCCCTGATGTCGCCGGCGGCGGAGAGAGTGGTGGTGGCGGCGCTCATACGGCGACCTCCTCGAGGTCGGGGGCGGGCGTCGCGTCCTGCGGGGCACTGGCGCGGTGGCCGGTGAGGGACAGGAACACCTCGTCCAGGCTGGGCAGTTCGGTGGTGATGGAGGAGAGCGTGATGCCGCGCGCGGTGACCGCGCCGACCACGGCGGTCAGCTGCTCGTCACTGAGGATCGGGACCAGGACGTCACCGCGGTCGGTGTCCACGGTGGAGGTGGCCAGCCCGGTGAGCCCCAGTTCGTCGAGCGCGACGGCCAGCGGCCGCAGCTGCAGTGGATCGACCGGGCGGACCCGCAGACTACGGCCGCCGACCTTCGCCTTCAGCTCCTCGATGGCGCCGTTGGCTATGACCTTGCCGCGGTCCACGACGGTCAGTTCGGAGGCGAGCTGCTCGGCCTCCTCCATGTACTGGGTGGTGAGCAGGACGGTGACACCGTCGCCGACCATGCGCTTGACCTCGGTCCACACCTCGTTGCGGGTGCGCGGGTCGAGACCGGTGGTGGGCTCGTCGAGGAAGAGGACGGAGGGCTGCCCGATCATCGACGCGGCCAGGTCCAGCCGCCGCCGCATACCCCCGGAGTACGTGCTCGCCGGACGCCTTGCGGCGTCGGTGAGCGAGAAGCGCTCCAGCAGCTCGTCGGCGCGGGCGCGGGCGTCCTTGCGGGGCAGGTCGAGGAGCCGGCCGATCATGTAGAGGTTCTCCCAGCCCGGGAGCTTCTCGTCGACGGAGGCGTACTGCCCGGTCAGGCCGATCACCCGGCGCAACTGCCGAGGCTGGCGCAGGACGTCGTAGCCGGCGACGGTCGCCTGCCCGGTGTCGGGCATGAGAAGGGTGGACAGGATCCGTACGAGGGTGGTCTTGCCGGCGCCGTTCGGTCCGAGCACACCCATGACGGTGCCCTCGCGCACGTCCAGGTCCACGCCGTCCAGTGCCTTGGTCTCGCCGTAGTGCTTGACCAGTCCCCGGACGGTGACGGCGTCGCGGCGGCCGCCTTCTTGCCGGGGGTTCTTGTCGATTCGCGTCATGCCGCCAAGGTGCCAGCCCTCACCGACAAACCACCGACAGCCCACCGACAGGCTCGACATGTCATCGACAGTCGCTCGCTCCGATGCCGGGTGCGGGCCGGTGGGAACTGCGCGGCCGGCCGAGACGGACCCGCAGCCGAATACCGTGCCCCCCGCGGAGCAAAACGGCAGCCCGCCGACGGGGGAAGATCGGCGGGCTGCCTTGGTGCCGCAGTGGACTAGTGGACGGAGTGCTCCTCCTGCGGGAACGTTCCGCCGACGACGTCGTCGGCGAACGCCTTCGCGGCGTTGCCCATGACCTCACGCAGGTTCGCGTACTGCTTCACGAAGCGCGGCATCTTGCCGCCCGTGAGCCCGAGCATGTCGGTCCACACGAGAACCTGCGCGTCCGTGTCGGGCCCGGCACCGATACCGACCGTCGGAATGTGCAGCACCCGGGTGACCTCGGCGGCCAGCTCGGCCGGCACGAGCTCCAGCACGACCGCGAACGCACCCGCGTCCTGGACGGCCTTCGCGTCCCGCAGCAGCTGCTGTGCGGCCTCCTCGCCGCGCCCCTGGACGCGGTATCCCATGGAGTTCACCGACTGGGGCGTCAGGCCGATGTGCGCCATGACGGGGATGCCGGACTCCACGAGCAGCTCGATCTGCCGGTGCGAGCGCTCGCCGCCCTCCAGCTTCACGGCGCCGACCCCGGCCTCCTTCACCAGCCGCGTGGCCGACCGGAGCGCCTGCACGGGCCCCTCCTGGTACGACCCGAAGGGCAGGTCACCCACGATGAGGGCGCGCGAGGTGCCCCGTACGACGGCGGCCGACAGCATGGTCATCTCGTCGAGCGTGACGGGCACGGTCGTCTCGTAGCCCAGGTGACAGTTGCCCGCCGAGTCGCCGACGAGCATGACCGGGATGCCGGCCTCGTCGAAGACGGACGCGGTCATCGCGTCGTACGCGGTGAGCATCGGCCACTTCTCGCCGCGCTCCTTGGCGACGGTGATGTCGCGGACGGTGATACGGCGTGTGCCCTTGCCCCCGTACAGCGCCTTGCTGCTGCTGTCGGTGGTGTGGGCAGCCGAAAGCTGCGTCATGGCAACGGCTCCTTCTGTCATCTCGAGGCACCCTGACGGCGTCCCCGGATCACGTCCATGGTGGCACCTCGTGCCCTCGAACGGCTAGGGGGGCCACCACGGCCCTCCTCCGCCGGGCGCCGAAGCGGCCTCCACGGTGCGTAAGGCTTCGGTAAGAGATTTCGATACGAGACGGTCTCGTATCGAAACTTGCATAGCCTCGTAGCCATGACAACTCCTGCCGTTCCCGCCTCCCGGACACCGGAAGCCGTGCACCGGCGACGCTGGGCGATCCTCGGCGTCCTGATGCTGAGCCTGCTGATCGTCGTCCTCGACAACTCGATCCTCAACGTCGCCATCAAGACCATCTCGACACCCGCCCCGACCGGCCTGGGAGCGACCCAGAGCCAGCTGGAATGGGCCATCAACTCCTACACCCTCGTCTTCGCGGGCCTGCTCTTCTCCGCGGGCCTCCTCGGCGACCGGCTCGGGCGCAAGAAGGTCCTCCTCGGCGGCCTCCTCGTGTTCGGCATCGGCTCGGCGCTCGCCGCCTCCTCCGGCTCCCCGGCCGAGCTCGTCGCGTTCCGCGCGGTGATGGGCCTCGGCGCCGCCTTTGTGATGCCGGCCACGCTCGCCGTCCTCATGAACGTCTTCGAGCGTGACGAACAGCCGAAGGCCATCGGCATCTGGGCGGGCGGAGTGGGCCTGGCCATCGCGATCGGCCCGATCACCGGAGGGGTCCTGCTCGACCACTTCTGGTGGGGATCCGTCTTCCTGGTCAACGTGCCGATCGTGGTCGTGGCGCTCGCCCTGATGGTCTGGCTCGTCCCCGACTCCCGCGACCCGAAGCCCGGCCGGATCGACCTCGTGGGCGTCGGGCTGTCCGTCGTCGGGCTCGTCCTGCTGGTGTACGGCATCATCAAGGGCGGCCAGCTCGCCGACTTCACCGACCCCATGGTCCTCGCGACCATCGGCGCCGGGCTCGCCGTACTCGTCGGCTTCGTCGTGCACCAGAAGCACAGCGACCACCCGTCCATCGACGTCGGCCACTTCAGGAACAAGGTCTTCTCGGCGGCCATCGCCGCCATCGCGCTCGTGTTCTTCGCGCTGATGGGCGTGACCTTCTTCGCCGTCTTCTACACGCAGAGCGTGCGCGGATACTCGCCCCTGCAGACCGGCCTGCTGATGCTGCCGCTGGCCGTCGCGCAGCTCGTCTTCGCGCCGCGCGCCCGGCTCGTCGTGGACCGCTTCGGCAACAAGGCCACCACGACCGGCGGCATGCTCATCATCGCCGCGATGCTGGCCGCGTTCGCCACGCTGGAGGCGGACACGCCGATCTGGATCCTGGAGGTCGTCTTCTTCCTGATGGGCGCGGGAATGGCGCACATCATGACGCCGACCAGTGTCGTGATCATGCAGGCCCTGCCCCGCGAGAAGGCGGGTTCCGCCTCCGCGCTCAGCAACACCTTCCGGCAGGTCGGCGGCGCCCTGGGCATCGCCGTGCTCGGCTCGGTCCTGTCCGCCGCGTACCGCTCGGGCATCGAGGACGAGCTGCCCGCCGCCGCACGGCACACCGCGGGGGAGTCCATCGAGGCGACACTCGGCTTCGCCGCGAAGCTCGGCCCGAAGGGGGACGCCCTCGTCGGCCCGGCCAACGACGCCTTCCTGCACGCGATGCACGTCACGGCCCTGTGCGGTGCGGGCGTCGCCCTCGTGGGCGCGGTGGTCGTGGGCCTGTACCTGCCGGGCCGCACCCCGGACCCGGCCGGCAAGGAGGAGGAACTGGTGGGCGCCGACCACTGAAGCGTCCCCGAAGGGGCGCGGGGAACCGCGCGCCCGGCCACGACGCGCCCGCGGACGACCGGCCGGCCTTCCGCCGGGGCGTACGGCTCGGCAGGGCGGGCCGCCGCCGCCCCGGTCGGCCAGGGACAATCAGCTTGTCCGGGGAGCGGCGGAACAGTGCGGCGGCGCGGTGGCAGGACAGCGGCATGCGAGGAGAGCGGAGCGAACACGTGGGCGGCGCGGAGCGCGAGGCGGGTACGGCCGTACGGGGCGGGGCCGCCAGAGGGCGCCCCCGTAGCGAGGCGGTGGAACGCTCGATCGTCGAGGGCGTCATGAAGCTGCTGGAGGAGGGCGTTCCGCTCGCGGACATCTCCATCGAGCGGGTCGCGCGCATCGCCGGTGTGGGAAAGGCCACCATCTACCGGCGCTGGAGCGGCCGCGAGGAGCTCTTCTGCGACGTGCTGCGCACCGCCGAACCGCCCGACCCGGAACTGCCCGGCACGTCCATGCGCGACGACCTGATCGTCCTGCTCGAATCGCTCCGGCAGCGCGGGCTGGTGAGCCGCTCGTCGGCGATCATGCACAACGTCTTCGCGCAGATGAAGAGCAGCCCCAAGCTGTGGAAGGTGTACCACGCGGCCGTCATCGAGCCGCGCCGCCTGAGGGTGCTCGACGTGCTGCGCCGCGGCCAGGAGAACGGCGAGATCCGCGCGGACGTCGACGTCGAACTGGCCAACGACCTCTTCGTGGGCCCCATGCTCGTACGCGCCGTCATCCGCCCGGACGCCGGGCTGGAGGAGGGTCTGTCCGAACGGATCGTCGACGCCGTCCTCGCCGGGCTGGGACCCGCCGCCCCCTGAGCCGCGCCCCGACTCCCGGGCGAATGTGCATGTTTCGTCACAAGCTGCCCCGATGGGCCCGCTGCCGGAACTCGGCACACCCACTTCCTCGTCCTCGTGCCCGTACGGCCGTCAAGAGACGGCGGGAACGGACGCGATCATCCCCTAGGGTCTTAGACGCGGGGACGATGTGAACGGCAGTTGGTGAGGCGACGGTATGGCGCAGGCGTACATGACGGAGACGGGCAGCGGCGGCCAGGGGCCCGACCGCAGAGGAACCCGGCTCCGGCGCCTGTTCTCCACGCTCCGCGCCGACCGGGGCATCTGGCGCCGGGGGATCGTCCTCGCCGCGTTCGCCCTCGTGCTCGCCCTGGTGATGGTTCTGCACGCGCAGATCCCGAACACCATCGGCAACCTCGGCAGTCTTCTGGAGACCTTCCTGCCCTGGCTGGGCCTCTTCGTGCCGGTGCTGCTCGTCCTGGCCCTGGTCCGCAGGTCCGCGACCGCGCTGATCGCCGTGCTGCTGCCCGCCGTCGTCTGGCTCAACCTCTTCGGCGGGCTGCTCGTCGACCGGACGGGCCCCGGCGAAGACCTCACCGTCGCCACGCACAACGTCAACGCCGACAACCCGGACCCGGCCGGCACGGCCCGCGACGTCGCCGCGTCCGGTGCGGACGTGGTGGCCCTGGAGGAGCTGACGACCTCGGCGGTCCCGGTGTACGAGAGGGCCCTCGCCTCGACGTACAAGTACCACTCCGTGCAGGGCACGGTCGGCCTGTGGAGCAAGTACCCGCTGAGCGCGTCCCGGCCCGTCGACATCAAGCTCGGCTGGACGCGCGCGATGCGGGCGACGGTCACCGCGCCCGAGGGGCAACTCGCGGTGTACGTGGCCCATCTCCCCTCCGTACGCGTGAAGCTGGAGGCCGGATTCACCGCGCGGCAGCGCGACAAGAGCGCCGACGCGCTCGGTGAGGCCATCGCCGACGAGAAGCTGCCGCAGATCGCCCTCCTCGGCGACCTGAACGGCACGATGAACGACCGTGCGCTGAACGCCGTCACCTCGCAGATGCGCTCCACGCAGGGCGCCGCGGGCAGCGGCTTCGGGTTCAGCTGGCCGGCGTCGTTCCCGATGGCCCGGATCGACCAGATCATGGTCAAGGGTGTCGAGCCGGTCACCTCGTGGACCCTCCCCGAGACGGGCAGCGACCATCTTCCGATCGCCGCCCGCGTGAAGCTTTCGGCAACCACCTCGTAACCCCTGGGAATACTGGGCCCGGGATGCTTTGTTCCGTAGATGAACATAAGCTGTACGGAACACCGCACTCGTTTGGAAGGTCCCTCATGCCCCTGGCCCTGCTCGCCCTAGCCGTGGGCGCCTTCGGCATCGGCACCACCGAGTTCGTGATGATGGGCCTGCTGCCCGACGTCGCGGACGACCTGGGCATCTCGATCCCCACCGCGGGACACCTGGTCTCGGCGTACGCGATCGGGGTCGTCATCGGCGCCCCGCTGCTCGCCGCGGTGACCGCCCGCATGTCCCGCCGCAAGGTCCTCATCGGTCTCATGGTGCTGTTCGTCGCGGGCAACGCGCTCTCGGCCCTCGCCCCCGACTACCACTGGCTGGTCGCCGCCCGCTTCCTGAGCGGCCTGCCCCACGGCGCCTTCTTCGGTGTGGGCGCCGTCGTCGCCACCGGCCTCGTCGCCCCCGAGCGCAAGGCCCGCGCGGTCTCCCTGATGTTCCTCGGCCTGACCGTCGCGAACATCGCCGGAGTCCCCGCCGCGACCCTCGTCGGCCAGAACTTCGGCTGGCGCGCCACGTTCCTGGGCGTCAGCGCGATCGGCCTGGCGGCCATCGCGTCCCTCGCACTGGTGCTGCCCCGCGACCACGCGCACGCCCCCGCCGCCGGCCTGCGCGGCGAACTGGCCGCGCTCAGGTCGCTCCCGGTCTGGCTCGCCCTCGGCACGACCGTCGCGGGCTTCGGCGCGCTCTTCTCGGCGTACAGCTACATCACGCCGATGCTCACGGACTCCGCCGGATACGCCGACTCCAGCGTGACCCTGCTGCTCGCGCTGTTCGGCGTGGGCGCGACCGCGGGCAACCTGCTCGGCGGCCGCCTGGCCGACCGTTCGATGCGCGCCACCCTGTTCGGCGGGCTCATCTCGCTGGTGGCGGTCCTGGCCGTCTTCCCGGCCTTGATGGCCACGGCGTGGAGCGCGGCCCTCGCCGTGGTGCTGCTCGGCACGGCGGCGTTCGTCACCAGCTCCCCGCTCCTGCTGATGGTCATGGAGAAGGCGTCCTCGGCCCCCTCGCTGGCGTCCTCCGCCAACCAGGCCGCCTTCAACCTCGCGAACGCCGGCGGCGCCTGGATCGGCGGCCTCGCCCTCGCGGCAGGCTTCGGCGTGACGTCCCCGGCCCTCGCGGGCGCGGCCCTCGCCGTCCTGGGACTCGGCGTGGCGACGATCGCGTACACGGTGGACCGGCGCCGGACCACCCCCCACAAGGGCCGTGTGGTGGCCACACACACCCCCCACCCCACGGAAACCCCCGCCCACCTCTGACGAACGGCGCAGCCATTCGGGGGAAGCGGAGCACTGCGCGACCAACCCCCGCCCACCCGCAGCGAGCGACCAACCCGGCGGACGAGAACAACAAGAAGGGGGCGCCCGGCCGACACCGGGCGCCCCCTTCCTCGTGCCCTCGTCAGACGCTCTCCCGCCACCGATTGGTGATCGGCAGCCGCCGGTCCTTGCCGAACCCCTTGGCGGAGATCTTGGTCCCCGGCGGATACTGCCGCCGCTTGTACTCCGCCGTGTCGACCATGCGCAGGGTCTTCATGACCACCTCGCGGTCGTACCCCGCGGCCACGATCGCGTCGGCCCCCGTGTCACGGTCGACGTACAGCTCCAGAATCCCGTCCAGGACGGGGTAGTCCGGCAGCGAGTCCGTGTCGACCTGGCCGGGACTCAGCTCGGCGCTCGGCGGCTTGGAGATGGAGTTCTCCGGGATCGGCGGGGTCTGCCCCCGCTCGGCCGCCGCGCGGTTGCGCCACTCGGCCAGCCGGAAGATCGACGTCTTGTAGACGTCCTTGATCGGCCCGTACGCGCCCACCGAGTCGCCGTACAGCGTCGAATACCCCACCGCCAGCTCGGACTTGTTGCCCGGCGCCAGCACGATGTGCCCCTCCTGGTTGGAAAGGGCCATGAGCAGGGTGCCGCGCAGCCGTGACTGGAGGTTCTCCTCGGCCAGACCGGTGAGCCCCAGCGACCCCATGTACGCGTCGAACATCGGCTCGATCGGTACGGTCCGGAAGTTGAGCCCGGTCCGCCGGGCCAGCTCCGCCGCGTCACCCCTGGAGTGGTCCGAGGAGTACTTGGACGGCATCGACACGCCGTACACGTTCTGTGCGCCGAGCGCGTCGCAGGCGATCGCCGCGACGATGGCGGAGTCGATACCGCCCGAGAGCCCGATCAGCACGGACCGGAAACCGTTCTTCGCCGCGTACGCCCGCAGCCCCACCACGAGCGCGGAGTACACCTCCTCGTCGTCGTCCAGCCGCTCGGCGTACCCGCCGGAGAGCTCCGGCTCGTACGCGGGCAGCGGCTCCTCGGAGAGGACGAGGTGGTCGATGCGCAGCCCGTCGTCCACAACCCCCGACGGAACCTCGGCGGCAGCGGCGGGCAGGTCCAGGTCGAGGACGATGCATCCCTCGGCGAACTGCGGGGCCCGCGCGACGACTTCGCCGTGGCGGTCGACGACGATCGAGTCGCCGTCGAAGACGAGCTCGTCCTGACCGCCGATCATGGCCAGGTACGCGGTCGTGCAGCCGGCCTCCTGCGCGCGCTTGCGCACGAGACCGAGACGGGTGTCGTCCTTGTCGCGCTCGTACGGCGAGGCGTTGATCGAGACCAGCAGACCGGCCCCGGCGGAACGGGCCGCCGGGACCCGGCCGCCGTCCTGCCAGAGGTCCTCGCAGATGGCGAGCGCGACGTCGACGCCGCGCACCCGCACGACCGGCAGGGTGTCACCCGGCACGAAGTAGCGGAACTCGTCGAAGACGCCGTAGTTCGGCAGGTGGTGCTTGGCGAAGGTGAGGACCACCTCACCGCCGTGCAGCACGGCCGCCGCGTTCCGCGGGGCGCCCGCCGGCTGGCCGTACTTGGGCTGGGCCTTCTCGGAGCGGTCGAGGTAGCCGACGACGACCGGCAGCTCCCCGAACCCCTCGTCGGCGAGCCGCGCGGCGAGCGAGCGCAGGGCCGCGCGGGACGCCTCCACGAAGGACGAGCGCAGAGCCAGGTCCTCGACGGGATACCCGGTCAGCACCATCTCGGGGAACGCCACCAGATGCGCACCCTGCTCGGCGGAGTGCCGGGTCCAACGGACGATCGCCTCGGCGTTCCCGGCGAGATCGCCGACGGTCGAGTCGATCTGATTCAGAGCGAGACGTAGTTGAGGCACGCGTTCCAGTGTAATCGTCAGAGCGACGCGATGGGCCGGGGGAGGGGTGTGGGGCGCCCCACCCGGCAAGTCCCGCGGCGGCGGGCCCCCTCACAGCGGGCGCCCCGTCAGGGGCGCGGGGCCGCCTCGCTGTGCGGCTCCGCCGGGCGGGCGCGGCCGGCCACGGACAACACGCGGGTGCCCGAACGGCATGCGAACCCCCGGCCCTGCCCCGATCATGGTCGTCGATGACCACACCACGCACGGCCGCAGCCGTCCTCCTGGCCCTCGGCGCGCTCGCCTACACGGCCTGGACACTCGAAGTCGTCCTGCCGACAGGCCTTTCCCCGGCGCACGCGTACGTGAGTGAACTGGCCGCGGCCGACCAGCCGTACGGCACCCTGTTCCGCACGACGGACCTCGTCGCGGGCGTGCTCGTGGCGGCCGGCGGCCTGCTGGCCCTCCGCGTGCTGCCCCGCGGAGGACCGGGAGCGCTCGTCGGCCGGGTCGCGCTCGTCCTCTTCGGCACGGCCACCGCGGTGGAC
Organism: Streptomyces aurantiacus; assembly: GCF_027107535.1. NCBI lineage: Bacteria > Bacillati > Actinomycetota > Actinomycetes > Kitasatosporales > Streptomycetaceae > Streptomyces > Streptomyces sp. Qhu-G9. The sequence goes on from NZ_CP114283.1 coordinate 1,873,114, forward strand.
TCCCGCCTGCCGCTCAGCTGCACGCCCACCGCGGACCCGGTGTGCGCCGCACAGGAGCGTACGGGCCTGGTGCCCTGGGCCCATTCCGCGCACACCGTGAGCAGCACGGTCGCCCTGTGCGGCATCCTCGTCGCCATGGTGGCCCTCACACCCCCCGCCCGGCGCCGCGCGCCCGGGTCGCCGCCGGCCCGCTCCGGGCCCGGTCTCGTCGTGCTCGAACTGGCCGCCACCGTCTGGACGCTGGCCGCGATCGCCGCGCTGGAGACCGGCCACGAGGGCTGGGGCATCGGCCTCGCCCAACGGCTCCAGGTGGGCGTGGTCGCGATCTGGCTGGGCGTGCTGGCCCTCTCCCTCCTGCGCGCCCCGGCGCCCGGCGCACCCCTCCCAGGCAGGATCCCCGAGGTGCGGGGCGCCGCACGTGTGCCCTCCCGGGACGCCCGGCCATGACCTTCGTACGTATCGGCGGCGTCCCCCACCACATCCGGGTCGAAGGCACCGGTCCCGCGTGCCTGCTCAGCGTCGGCCTGGGCATGGCGTGGTTCGACTGGGACCCGGTCGTACCGCTCCTCGCCCCGCACCGCACGGTCGTCCGCTTCGACCGGCCGGGCCTCGGGCTCAGCGGCCACGCGCGCGCGTGGCCCACGCTCACCGGCGAGGCGGAGCGCATCGCGCGCGTGCTCGACGCGACAGGCGTCGGCACACCCGCCACCGTGGTCGGCCACTCGCTCGCCGGATTCCACTGCGAGGCCTTCGCACGGCTGTACCCGGAGCGGACGGCCGGGCTCGTCCTGGTCGACACCGCGGTCGAGGAGAAGCCGCGCCCGCGGGCCGCCCCCGCGCTCCGGGACGCCGCCACGCGCGCGTGCGGCACGCTGCTGGCCGGCGCGGGCCTCCCACGGGCCGTCGGACCGCTACTGCGGCGTACCGCGGTCCGGGCCGGACGCCGAGGCGGCGGCGACCCGGCCCCGGCAGACCTCGTCCGGCGCGCCTACTCCACCAGCCGCTTCCTGCGGGCCGTCCTCGCCGAGAACGCCCGCTACCGGGACCAGGCCGTCGAGCTCGCCTCGCTGCGGCAGTGGCTTCCGCTGGACGCGCGCGTCACCGTGCTCGCCGCCCACGCCGGCGGTCCGCGGCGGTGGCTGGAGCGGCAGGAACGCCTCGCCGAGCGGCTCGGCGGCACGTTCCGGGTGTCCGCCCCCGCCGGCCACCTCGTCATGCTCGACCGTCCCCGGGACGTGGCGGACGCGGTCCTGGAGACAGGCACGCGCCCGCCCCTCGCCGACGAGGACGAGGGACGGGCGCGCGAGGCCTGAGGGCCTCAGTGGCGGTACGAGTTCACGTATCCGGGTGCGGGCGAACCCACGCCGGTGACGTCGTCGTACCCCCGGACGGCCTTCAGCGAGCTGTCCTTGCCGAGGCTGCGGACCGAGGTCAGCAGACCCCCCGACGCGTCGAACGAGTTGACGAAGTCGACCCGCGCCACCGCGAGTTCACGGCCCGTGGGGCGGTCCGTGACGTCGTGGTACAGCTTCGTGCCGTACCGGTCGTAGATCGCCGGGTTGGCGAATCCGATCGGCCGGCCGCCGCGCTGCTGCTGGGCCAGCGCCTGGATGCCCGCGATGACCGGCGAGGCGAGGGAGGTGCCGCCGATGCGGTACTCGCCGTACTTCTGCGTCCCGTCCGGGAAGGTCTGCGTCTGCCCGACCAGGAAACCGGTGTTGGGGTCGGCGATCGCGGAGATGTCCGGCACCGTGCGCATGGCCTGCTTGCCGTTCGCCTTCGCGAGGGCGGACGGCACCACACCCCGCTGGTAGAACGGCTGCTTCACCGTCGCGCTGGTGCCGCCGCCCGCGCCGGAGGTGTAGGCGCCCGGGAAGTCCGTCCAGCTCCTGCCGTTGTCCGACAGCGTGGCCTTGAGCGTGCCCCAGCCGGTCTCCCACTTGTACGCGTCGCCCTTGCCGACGGCCAGCGAGGTGCCGCCGACCGCCGTCACCCACGCCGAGTTGGCGGGGGTGTCGACCTGCTTCGTACCGGTGTTGGCGACCTCGTCGCCGTTGTCGCCGGACGAGAAGTAGAAACCGATGCCCTCGATGGCGCCCAGCTGGAAGACCTGGTCGTAGGCGGCGGCGAGGTCCGGGGTCTGGTTGGCCTCGATGTCGCCCCACGAGTTGGAGACGATGTCGGCCAGGTGCCCGTCGACGACCTTGCCGAGCGAGTCGAGCAGATCGTCGTCGTAGCAGGACGCGGCGCCCACGTAGACGATGTCCGAGGCGGGCGCGACCGCGTGCACGGCCTCGACGTCGAGGGTCTCCTCGCCGTACCAGCCGGCCGCCCCGCACTCCTCGGTCCGCGTGTACGCGCTGGGCAGCACCTGCCGCAACTGGCCGCCGCCGTACGCCGCGTCGCCGTGCCTGCCCGCGTACGTGGCCGCGTCCGCCGCGATCGTCGGCGAGGCGTACGCGTCCGTGATCGCCACGGTCACGCCCTTGCCGGTCGCCCGGCCCGCCCCGTAGGCGGCCCGCAACTGCTTGCCGGTGTAGCCCTTCACGGCGTACGGGATCTTCGTGCCGTACGCGCCCGGGAGGGCCGTCGCGGTCTTCGAGCCGTAGTACGAGGAGAACGGCCCGGCGTTGCGGAACACCGCGTCCGGCGGCGGCAGCGTGTCGGAGTGGTCCGCCTTGTGCGGGGCGTTGTCCAGGCCGGTCACGGTGAGGACGGCGCCGTTCAGGCCGCCCGGTGCCGAGGCCGTCTCGGCGGGAGCGCGGTAGGTCTTCCCGCCCTTGGTGTAATTGTGCAGCTGGGTGCCGAACGCCTTCTCGGCGTCGGCCACTTCACCGGTCACCGACACGTAGTGCCGGCTGGTACCGGTGACGGTCAGTCCCGCCGACCTCAGCCAGGAGGTCACCTCGGCCACCTGGGCCTTGGTCGCACCGAAGCGGGCCTGGGCCTGCCGCGCGCTGAGATACTTCCCGTACGAGGCCGACGACGGGTCGGACACGGCCTTGGCGTAGGCGCTCAGGCCCGCCGCGTCCCGGCCGGCGAGATAGACACGGGCCGACACCCGGGAGCTGTTCGCCGTGGCCCCTTTGTCCGCCCGCGCCGTGGCCCACAGGGGCTTGGTGCCCTGGAGCGTGTCACGGCCGGCCGGGGCGTCGGAGGCGTGGGCCGCGGGTATGCCGAGCGCCAGCGCACCGGCGAGCAGAGGCAGTGTCGCCGCCATGCTGACGCCGGCGCGCACCGAGGCACGGTTGGATCTCTTGGACCTCATGGAGAACCCCCTGAAGGATCACTGGATGGGGGTCACTCTTGCGATCAACCATTCATGCCAGGGGAATGGCCGGGGCACGGCTGGGCCAAAAGGAGCCCAAGGAACCGTATACGCAAAGGATTTGGGGCGCGATGACCGACATAAAGCCGGGTCGCGCCCCAAAGGACCGCGGCAGGGTCCCGCTACGGAACCCACTACGGGACCACTACGGAAGCCGCTGAGGAGCCCTCGACGGGGCCCTCGGCGGAGCCGGTGCCGGATCCGCCGAGGGATCTCTCGACGGGGCCGGTACCGCGTCAGTTCGGCGGCTTGGCGCCGCGCTGCTTCAGCAGGTCCGAGATCAGCTTCATCTCCGACTCCTGGGCCTGCACCATGCCCCGCGCGAGCCGCCGCTCCACGCCGACCCGGCACCGCTCCACACATCCCTCGGCCATGTGCACGCCGCCCACGTGGTGCGTGTACATGAGCTGCAGGTAGCGGATCTCGGCCGCCTTGCCGCTCAGCCCCCGCAGCGAATCCATCTGCGTGTTGGTCGCCATGCCCGGCATGAGCGCGCCGTCCTCACCGGTCCCCATGCCGGCCATGCCCATCCACTCCATGGGCGGATCGGCGGACACCTTGGGCAGCTCCCACAGGTCCAGCCAGCCGATCAGCATGCCGCGCTGGTTGGCCTGGGTCTGTGCGATGTCGTACGCGAGGCGGCGCACCTCCTCGTCGTCGGTGCGGTCGCGCACGATGTACGACATCTCGACGGCCTGCTGGTGATGCACGGCCATGTCACGGGCGAAGCCCGCGTCCGCGGAGTCGGCCGCGGGCGGCTTCATCCCGGAGTCGTCGCCGTCGGCCACCGCGTACGTGATCGCCCCGGCCGCCACGAGGACGGCCGCGGCGGCCCCGCTGATCCAGCCGGCGGACTTCATCTTCCTCACTTCGACAGGCCGTTGGTGCAGGCGGCGCCCGGCTCGGGCGTCTGCTTGCCCTGGACGTACGTCTCGAAGAACTTGGCGACGTCCGGGTCGCTCGCACCCTTCACCGTCCGCTGGTGGCCCCACGCGGAGAGCATGATCGGGTCCTTCTGGTCGTCGACGGGACTCATCAGCGAGTACGGCGTCTTCTTGACCTTCGCGGCGAGCGCCTTCACGTCGGCGTCCGACGCCTTGCTGTTGTACGTCACCCAGACCGCGCCGTGCTCCAGCGAGTGCACGGCGTTCTCGTTCTTGATCGCCTGGTCGTAGACGTCGCCGTTGCAGTTCATCCAGACCTGGTTGTGGTCACCGCCGACCGGGGGCTCCATGGGGTACGTCACGTTCTTCGTGACGTGGTTCTGCGTGAGCTTCGTGCTCCACGTCTTCACGCCGTCCTTGCCCGTGACGAACTTCCCCGACGCCGACTTGGAGTCGCTCGACGCGCTGTCCTTGTCGTCGGTCTGCGACTTGATCAGGAACGCGCCACCGGCGACGAGACCGGCGACGACGATCACGCTGGCGGTGATCGTGAGGAACCGGTTGCGGCGCTCACGGGCCTGCTCGGCGCGCCGCATCTCCTCTATCCGCGCCTTGCGCGACGTGGTCTCTGTCTTCTTGGCGGAACCCATGGGGTGGTCCTTCTGGGGAAAAGGGGCAGTGGAGTGGTCAGCTGATCGTAGTGGGGGAGAAGCCGGTGTAGGCGGGGAGCCCGCAGGAATGGCCGAAGCCGGGACCCCGGACGATAATTTGAACCTCGGATGCGCATTATTTACGCTGGCGGTATGCGGCTGTTGCGATCCACCGACCTGGCACTGCGCGTCCTGATGCGGCTCGCCGTCACCGAGGGGACGACGCCGACGACCCGGGAGGTCGCGGCCGCCATGGAAGTGCCGTACACGCACGCCGCGAAGGTGGTCGCCGAGCTTCAGCACCTCGGCCTGCTCGACGCCCGCCGCGGCCGCGGCGGCGGCCTCGCTCTGACGGGGGAGGGGCGAACGGCCTCGGTCGGCGCGGTCGTGCGGGCCTTCGAGGGTGATGGCGACGTCGTCGACTGCGAGGGGTCCGCGCCCTGCCCGCTGAACACGGGATGCCGGCTGCGCGGGGCCCTGCGCCGGGCCCAGGAGGCCTTCTACGCCTCCCTGGACCCGCTGACCGTCACGGACATGGTCGCCGCCCCCACCGGCCCGCTGCTGCTGGGCATCACGAGGCGGTAGGCCGGGCCCGCGCGGAGCGCCCGGGCCCGGCGGCCCGGGCCTTCGGGCGCCGGCCACGGACCGGCCGGCCCGGGGCCCGGGCGCGGCCGGCGTCCCGTCCTCCGCTGTCAGCCCCGGGCCAGCCAGAGGTCGGGCCCGAACACCTCGTAGTGGATGTCGGCGGGCGCGACCCCCTTTCCGATCAGCCCGCCGCGCACCGCTCGCATGAAGGGCAGCGGACCGCACAGGTACGCGCGCGTGCCCGGCGCGATCGCCATCCCGGAGAGGTCCACCAGGCCCGTGCGGTCGGCCGGGTGGCCCGGCTCCGGCCGCTCGTACCAGAAGTGCGCCACCGCGTCCGCGAGCTTCGCCGTGAGGGCCTCGTGCTCGTCGCGCAGGGCGTGCTCGGCGGGGGAGCGGTCCGCGTGCACCACGGTCACCGGGGCGCGGTGTCCGAGGCCCGCGAGGTGCTCCAGCATGGCGATCATCGGCGTCACACCGATACCCGCCGAGGCGAGGAGCAGCGGCGTTTCCGTGGCGTCGTCGAGGGCGAGATCGCCGTACGGGGCGGACACCTCGATCGTGTTGCCGACGTCCACGCGCGCGTGGAGGTGGTTCGAGACCTCCCCGTCGGGCGCCGCGCCGCCGTGCACCCGCTTCACGGCGATCCGGCGCACGGTCGGGCCGGGTGCGCCGACGAGGCTGTACTGGCGCGTCTGGCGGGCCCCGTCCGGCAGCTCGACGCGCACGGAGACGTACTGGCCGGGCCTGAAGCCGGGTGCGGGGGCGCCGTCGGCCGGGCGTATCAGGAAGGTGGCCACCTCCGCGGTCTCCTCGACGCGTTCGACGACCTCCCAGGTGCGCGGGCCGCCCCCGCCGGTGGCCTCGCTCGCCGCGTACAGCCGCTTCTCGACGGCGATGAGCGCGTTCGCCATCAGCCAGTACACCTCGGTCCAGGCGGCGGCCACCTCCGGGGTGACCGCCTCGCCGAGCACATCGCCGATGGCGGCGAAGAGGTGCTCGTGGACGACCGGGTACTGCTCGGGGGCGATGCCCAGGGAGGCGTGCTTGTGCGCGATGCGGTTCAGCATCGCGTCGGGCCGCTCGTCCGGCCGCTCGACGAGCTGGGTGGCGAACGCGGCGAACGCGCCCGCCAGGGCCTGGCGCTGGGTTCCGGAGGCCTGGTTGCCGCGGTTGAAGAGATCGCGCAGCAGCTCGGGGTGGGCCGCGAACAGCCCCGCGTAGAAGCGGTCGCTGATCTCTCTCAGGGCCCCGCCGACGGCGGGAAGGGTGGCGCGGACGGTGGCGGCGGACTGTTCGGACAGCATCAGGGCTCCTCGGACTCGGCTGCCCGCACCGTATTAAAACTTGCATATGAGATGCAAATTAAAGAGGGTGCGGGAAGGAGACGGAGAGACGGCAGTGGTCGGCCATTACATGTACGGCACTCAGCAGGCAAGATGGGCGACAGAGCAGTACACCCGCCGGCCGCGAGGCGTTCAGCCGGAAGCCGACGGGACGATCAAGGTCCGCAACGCGCATGAAACGCTGTTGTGGTGTGATGCTCAGGTGCCCGACCGCCTCCCACGGGACGGGAGCAGGCGGCCTGACCAGCAAGGATTGGGTGGAAGCGGAAGATGGACAAGCAGCAGGAGTTCGTGCTCCGTACGTTGGAGGAGCGCGACATCCGTTTCGTACGCCTGTGGTTCACGGATGTGCTGGGCTTCCTCAAGTCCGTGGCCGTGGCCCCGGCCGAGCTGGAACAGGCCTTCGACGAGGGCATCGGCTTCGACGGGTCGGCCATCGAGGGCTTCGCCCGCGTGTACGAATCCGACATGATCGCCAAGCCGGACCCGTCGACGTTCCAGGTCCTCCCGTGGCGGGCGGAGGCACCCGGCACGGCACGCATGTTCTGCGACATCCTGATGCCGGACGGCTCCCCGTCCTTCGCGGACCCGAGGTACGTGCTGAAGCGGGCGCTGGCCAAGGCCTCCGACCTGGGCTTCACCTTCTACACCCACCCGGAGATCGAGTTCTTCCTGCTGAAGGACAAGCCGACGGACGGCTCGCGGCCGACCCCGGCCGACAACTCCGGCTACTTCGACCACACCCCGCACAACGTCGGCATGGACTTCCGCCGCCAGGCGATCACCATGCTGGAGTCGATGGGCATCTCGGTCGAGTTCTCGCACCACGAGGGCGCGCCGGGCCAGCAGGAGATCGACCTCCGTTACGCGGACGCGCTCTCCACGGCCGACAACATCATGACGTTCCGCCTGGTCATGAAGCAGGTGGCGCTGGAGCAGGGCGTCCAGGCGACGTTCATGCCGAAGCCGTTCAGCGAGCACCCGGGCTCGGGCATGCACACGCACCTCTCCCTCTTCGAGGGCGACCGCAACGCGTTCTACGAGTCGGGCTCCGAGTACCAGCTCTCCAAGGTCGGCCGCTCCTTCATCGCGGGTCTGCTGAAGCACTCGGCGGAGATCGCCGCGATCACCAACCAGTGGGTCAACTCGTACAAGCGCATCTGGGGCGGCTCCGAGCGCACCGCCGGCGCCGGCGGCGAGGCCCCCTCGTACATCTGCTGGGGCCACAACAACCGCTCGGCCCTGGTCCGCGTCCCGATGTACAAGCCCGGCAAGACGGGCTCGGCACGGGTGGAGGTCCGCTCCCTCGACTCGGGCGCGAACCCCTACCTGTCGTACGCGGTCCTGCTGGCCGCCGGCCTCAAGGGCATCGAGGAGGGCTACGAGCTGCCCCCCGGCGCCGACGACGACGTCTGGGCCCTCTCGGACGCCGAGCGCCGCGCGATGGGCATCGAGCCCCTGCCCCAGAACCTGGGCGAGTCCCTCACCCTCATGGAACGCAGCGAACTGGTCGCCGAAACCCTCGGCGAACACGTCTTCGACTTCTTCCTCCGCAACAAGCGCCAGGAGTGGGAGGAGTACCGCAGCGAGGTGACGGCCTTCGAGCTGCGGAAGAACCTACCGGTGCTGTAGCGCTCCGCTCGGGGCCTGCGGGTCGTCCGTAGGGCGCGGGGATACGGTGCGGTTGCCCGCGCCGTATCCCCGCGCCGTTCGCGGCCGCCGTTCCTCCGCGCCCCTGAAGGGTGCGGGGCCTTCAGCGGCGGCGGACGAGGGTCTCCGTCACTGTGCCTGGTCCGACGAATCCTTCATCAGCTGGTGCAAGGGCTTCGTGGCGCGCTCGCGGAATTCCTGGATCGCCCAGCCATTGCCGTCCGGGTCCGTGAAGTGCATGAACGTGCCGCCGTCCTGAGGGGCGTACTGGACGGGCTCGCTCAGCTCCAGGCCCCGGGCCGTCAGCTCCTCGTACGCCGCCTTGGCGTCCGCCACGACCAGCTGCATACCGTGGTACGTGCCCGGCTGCGGTGTACCCGTCGGGATCGGCACACCCTGGGCGAGCGCGATCGAACAGCCGGAGCCCGGGGGCGTCAGCTGTACCACGCGGGTACCCGGCATGACCTCCTGGTCGAGGTCGACGTGGAAGCCGACCTTGTCCTGGTAGAAGGCCTTGGACCGGTCGATGTCGGAGACCGGCAGCACCATCACTTCGAAGGCCATGTCCATGGACGACTCCTTTGTCGTACGCGATGAGTAGGTCGTACGTCAGTCAGCAGGTCGTGCGTCGGTCGAACCGCCAGCGGGTCTGGCTGAACGGCTCCCCCTTACCGAAGCCGAAAACGGTCCCGGGCGCCACCGAGAAGACGAGGGCTTTGCCGGAACCGTGGTGGAAGTGCCCGGCCCGCACCTCGAAGTGCCAGAAACTGCCGTACTTGCTCTCCCAGGCAGCGGCCAGCTCGCGCAGCCTGTCGTCGTCGGAGACCCGGACCGCCTCGCCCTCCACCACGAGGTCGTATCCCTCGCTCCAGGTGTTGGTGCCGGTGGTCAGTACGACGTGCGGGTTCAGGGCGAGATTGCGTGCCTTGCGCTCCTCGGGGCCGGTGCAGAAGTGCAGCGCGCCCCGCGACCACACCGCGGGCAGCGGTGTCACATGCGGCCGCCCGTCGGGCCGTACGGTCGAGATCCAGAACAGCTCCGCCGCACGGAGCAGGGCCTCGGCCTCGGACCAGGGGCGGGCGGTGGCGGTCTCGTCGCTGTAACGGGCATCCAGTTCGGACCGTGGTTCCATGCGCTCTCCTCCTGGGCCTGGCGGACTGCGGGTGGCCCTCGGCGGACCACGGGTGTTTCCATGAGGGCAGACCCCGGCCGGCGGCGGAATTCATCGGTCCCGCGCGACCCGTTCTCGCCTCGCGCGGCCTCCGGCTCCCCTCGCGCGGTCCGCGCCCCGGGGAGCGGGCGGTCCGGCGCGGTGGCCCGTGGCGGTGGCCGAGGCGCGCGGGGCGTCGAAACCGTCCTCCGCGTCCAGGCGCTTCGCCCAGGCTCTCCGGTTAGGCTCGACCCCGTACGACCTTGATCGTGTGGGAGGACGGAGGCCGGGATGACGGTGCCGGGACGCAGGAGCAGTACCTTCACGCGTCTGCTGCGGCACGGTTTCACCGATCCGTCGGCGGCCGAGCGGCTGCTGGACAGCGCGGAACTCGCGGCGGTGACGAACGACCCGGTGCTGCTCGACGCGCTGGGGGCCACCGCCGACCCGGATCTGGCCCTGCTCGGGCTCGTACGACTCGTCGAGGCGCAGGAGAGCCCCGCGGGACAGCGGGAACTGCTCGACACGCTGATCGCGTCGAAACCGCTGCGCGACCGGCTGCTCGGGGTCCTCGGCGCGTCCACCGCGCTCGGCGACCACCTCGCGCGCCATCCCCTCGACTGGCAGGCCCTCGTGACGTACGAGGCGCAGGACCTGCACCCGGGCGTAGCGGAGTTCGAGCGCGGGCTCGCCGAGGCCACCGATCCCGTGTCGCTGCGGGTCGCCTACCGGCGCTGCCTGCTGTCCATCTCGGCCCGTGACGTGTGCGGGACGACGGACGTCGTGCAGGCCGCCGCCGAGCTCGCCGACCTCGCGACCGCCACCCTGCGGGCCGCGCTCGCCATCGCCCGGACCGCCGCGCCCGAGGACGCCGCGATGTGCCGGCTCGCGGTGATCGCGATGGGCAAGTGCGGTGGCCACGAGCTGAACTACGTGTCCGACGTCGACGTCATCTTCGTCGGTGAGGCCGTGGACGGAGCCGACGAGGACAAGGCCCTGCGGGCCGCCACCCGGCTGGCGTCCCATCTGATGCGGATCTGTTCCGAGACCACCGTCGAGGGGTCCATCTGGCCCGTGGACGCCAACCTGCGGCCCGAGGGGCGCAACGGACCTCTCGTACGGACGCTCAGCAGCCACCTCGCCTACTACCAGCGGTGGGCCAAGACCTGGGAGTTCCAGGCCTTGTTGAAGGCCCGGGCCGTCGCCGGGGACGTCGAGCTGGGCGAGAAGTACGTCGCCACGCTGTCACCGCTCGTGTGGCAGGTCGCCGAGCGGGACAACTTCGTCGCCGACGTGCAGAAGATGCGGCGGCGCGTCGTCGAGAACATTCCGCCCGCCGAGATCGAGCGTGAACTGAAGCTGGGGCCCGGCGGGTTGCGGGACGTCGAATTCGCCGTACAAATGCTGCAGTTGGTGCACGGGCGGGTCGACACGTCGCTGCGGAGCGGGACCACGCTGGACGCCCTCAAGGCGCTGGCCTCGGGCGGGTACGTGGGGCGCGTCGACGCCGTCCAGTTCGACGAGGCCTACCGGTTCCTGCGGTCCATGGAGCACCGCATACAGCTCTTCCGGCTGCGGCGTACGCACCTCGTGCCCGAGGACGACGCAGATCTGCGGCGTATCGGGCGCTCGCTCGGACTGCGGACCGACCCCGTCACCGAGCTGAACCGTGAATGGAAACGGCACGCCGGTGTGGTGCGGCGCCTCCACGAGAAGCTCTTCTACCGTCCACTGCTCGACGCCGTCGCCCAACTCGCGCCGGGCGAGGTCCGGTTGAGTCCGGGCGCGGCCCGGGAGCGGATGGTCGCCCTGGGCTACGCGGACCCCGCCGCCGCGTTGCGGCACCTGGAGGCGCTGGCCTCCGGCGTCTCCCGCAAGGCCGCCATCCAGCGGACCCTGCTGCCCGTCCTGCTGGGCTGGTTCGCGGACTCCGCCAACCCCGACGCGGGCCTGCTCAACTTCCGCAAGGTCTCGGACGCGCTGGGCAAGACGCCCTGGTACCTGCGGCTGCTGCGGGACGAGGGGGCCGCCGCCGAGAACCTCGCCCGGGTCCTGTCCGCCGGGCGGCTCGCCCCCGACCTGCTGATGCGCGCGCCCGAGGCCGTGGCCCTGCTCGGGAACGGGGACAGCGGCGGGCTCGAACCGCGTGCCCGGCCCCATCTGGAGCAGGAGATCCTCTCCGCGGTGGGGCGGGCCGCCGGGGGAGAGTCCGCGGTCACCGCGGCCCGCGGTGTACGGCGGCGGGAGCTGTTCCGCACGGCCGCCATCGACATCGTCAGCTCGTACGGCACCGAGGAGACGCCGGCCAACGCCGACCAGGGCGCGCTGGTCGACCTGGTCGGGGGCGCCATCTCGGACCTGACGGCGGCGACGATCGCGGGCACCCTGCGGGCCGTCGTCCGGGACGGCTGGGGCGACACGCTGCCCACCCGCTTCGCCGTGATCGGCATGGGCCGCTTCGGCGGACACGAACTGGGTTACGGGTCCGACGCGGACGTGCTGTTCGTGCACGAGCCCCGGGAGGGCGTCGGCGAGGAGGAGGCCGCCCGGGCCGCCAGCGCCGTCGTCTCCGAGATGCGGCGGCTGCTGCAGATGTCCAGCGCCGACCCACCGTTGCTGATCGACGCCGACCTGCGGCCCGAGGGCAAGTCCGGCCCGCTCGTACGGACGTTGAAGTCCTACGAGGCCTACTACCGCCGGTGGTCGCTGGTGTGGGAGTCGCAGGCGCTGCTGCGTGCCGAAGTCGTCGCCGGGGACGAGGAGTTGGGGCAGCGGTTCCTGGAGCTCGTCGATCCGCTGCGGTATCCGGCGGAAGGGCTCGGGGAGGACGCCGTGCGGGAGATCCGGCGGCTGAAGGCCCGGATGGAGTCGGAGCGGATGCCCCGCGGGGCCGACCCGACGCTGCACACCAAGCTGGGACGGGGCGGTCTGTCCGACGTGGAGTGGACCGTGCAACTGCTCCAGCTCCAGCACGGGTGGGCGGAGCCGGGGCTGCGGACCACGCGTACGCGCGAGGCCCTGGCCGCGGCGTGTGCGGCCGGGCTGATCTCCGGCGAGGACGCCGGGACCCTGGACGAGGCCTGGGTGCTCGCCACCCGGGTGCGCAACGCCGTGATGCTGGTGCGCGGGCGGGCCGGCGACACGTTCCCCTCCGACGGGCGCGAACTGGCCGCGGTGGGGCGGTACCTGGGGTACGGGCCGGGGCACGTCGGGGACATGCTCGACGACTACCGGCGTACGACGCGACGGGCACGGGCCGTGGTGGACGAGCGGTTCTACGGGGCGTGACCTCCCGGGCACCGACCGTCGCGAACGTACGGGACCGACGGTCCCGCCACCCGCCCCGCCAGGCCTCCTGGCGGCGCCGCGGGAGGTCGCGGACGGAAGCGGCGCCGCTTCCTGACCAGGTCGCCCCGCCCGCGGCTAGGCCTTCTTCTGCAGCCGGAACCGGCCCGGCTCTCTCGCCGGGACCAGTTGCGGCAGCGCGTACGGCAGGGAGCCGTACCAGAGCCTGGCGACCGCGAAGCCGAACGCCAGGCACGCCATGCCGCCCACCGCGTCCAGCCAGAAGTGGTTGGCCGTGGCGACGATGACCACCAGGGTGGCCGTGGGGTAGAGCAGGCCCAGGATGCGGACCCAGGGGACCGAGGCCAGGGCGAAGATCGTCAGGCCGCACCACAAGGACCAGCCGATGTGCATGGAGGGCATCGCGGCGTATTGGTTCGACATGTTCTTCAGGTCGCCGGAGGCCATGGAGCCCCAGGTCTGGTGGACGACGACCGTGTCGATGAAGTCGCTGCCGTTCATCAGGCGCGGCGGGGCCAGCGGATACAGGTAGTAACCGACCAGGGCCACACCCGTCGTCGCGAAGAGGACCATGCGGGTCGCCGCGTACCGGCCCGGGTGGCTGCGGTAGAGCCACACCAGGACGCCGAGGGTGATCACAAAGTGCAGCGTCGCGTAGTAGTAGTTCATGCCGACGATGAGCCAAGTCACCGAGTCCACGGCGTGGTTGACGGACTCCTCCACGGCGATGCCGAGGTGGTGCTCCACCTTCCAGATCCAGTCGGCGTTCTCCAGCGCCTGCGCCTTCTGCTCCGGAACGGCGTTGCGGATCAGTGAGTACGTCCAGTAACTCACCGCGATGAGCAGGATCTCGAACCAGAGCCGGGGGCGGCGGGGCGTACGCAGCCGGCGCAGGAAACGGTGTCCCGCGCGGCCGTTCGCCTCGTCCGCGACGGGCTGTGGAGGGGCCTGCTCCTGGCCTTCCAGTGTCGTCACGGTGCTCTCACCCATAGGGACAGAGTCTGCCAGATGAGCCTTTCCTCACCGATCATCCCTCGGGTGGGTCCTGGTCGCACGTTCTACACCTGGAGTAGGTGGGGCCCTACTGCCTACGCACGACTGCGGTCCCCAGGGGCCGAGGCCGTCGACCCCCGCACGACCAGTTCCGGCATGAACACGAACTCACTGTGGGGCGCCGGCGTCCCGCCGATCTCCTCCAGCAACGTGCGCACCGCGGCCTGGCCCATGGCCGGGACCGGCTTGCGGACCGTGGTGAGAGGCGGGTCCGTGAAGGCGATCAGCGGGGAGTCGTCGAAGCCGACGACGGAGACGTCCTTCGGGACGTCGAGACCGCGCTGCCGGGCGGCCCGTATGGCGCCGAGGGCCATCATGTCGCTCGCGCAGACGACGGCCGTGCAGCCGCGGTCGATCAGCGCCGCGGTGGCCGCCTGGCCGCCCTCCAGCGTGTACAGCGAGTGCTGGACCAGACGCTGTTCGACGTCGTCCGCGGTCAGGCCCAGCAGGTCCTGCATCGTACGGACGAAGCCCTCGATCTTGCGCTGCACCGGCACGAACCGCTTGGGGCCCAGGGCGAGGCCGATCCGGGTGTGGCCGAGGGACACGAGGTGGGTGACCGCGAGGGCCATCGCCGCCCGGTCGTCCGGCGAGATGAAGGGAGCCTGCACCTTCGGCGAGAACCCGTCGACGAGGACGAACGGCACCCCCTGGCCGCGCAGCTGCTCGTACCGCTGCATGTCCGCGGAGGTGTCCGCGTGCAGCCCGGAGACGAAGATGATGCCGGCGACCCCCCGGTCGACCAGCATCTCGGTCAGCTCGTCCTCGGTGGAACCGCCCGGGGTCTGGGTCGCGAGGACCGGCGTGTAGCCCTGCCGCGTCAGCGCCTGGCCGATCACCTGGGCCAGGGCCGGGAATATCGGGTTCTCCAGCTCCGGGGTTATCAGCCCGACGAGCCCCGCACTGCGCTGCCGCAGACGTACGGGCCGCTCGTAGCCGAGCACGTCGAGCGCGGCGAGAACGGACTGGCGGGTGGTCGCGGCGACGCCCGGCTTCCCGTTCAGGACGCGGCTGACGGTCGCTTCGCTCACCCCCGCCTGGGCTGCGATGTCGGCAAGCCGTGTGGTCACGGGATGGGACTGTACCGGCCGGGTCTCACCCTGCCCACCGACCGAACGCCGTGTGCGGGCACCTGGGCGGCTCGCTCCGGGCTGCTGCGTCATCGCGTTCCCTCGTGATTCTGGTCGGCATTGCGGTCACTGTCCGCCGCGTGCGCCCGTGGGGACGGGCTGGTTCCTGCAAGGCGCCCCGGGCCGATGATCCCCGCGACGGACGGCTGTGGCAAGGGCTTGCAGAGTCTTGCACAGGGGCTCCGCTCCCGGTGAACGGGCCTGTACCAAGGCCTCGGGGCGGTCGAGGAGAGGTCACGCCGGGGTAACTCTCCGCCGGTCTTGCACTTTTTTGCTGCAAGGTCTTTCGCGCCGCTTTCATCGCTGTTACGTTCACGTCGCCCGACGGCGGCAACGGTGCGGTCGGCGAGTCGGGAGGGGCGGCGGACGGGGCCGCTCCCTCGAGTACACGGGCTTTCACCCTCAAGGAGAACTCATGCGGCGTGGCATAGCGGCCACCGCACTGGTGGCGTCCCTCGCCCTCGCGGCGACGGCCTGCGGCTCAGACAGCGACGACAGTGGCAAGGCGGACGGCCCGGTCACCATCACGTGGTGGGACACGTCCAACGCCACGAACGAGGCACCGACGTACAAGGCCCTCGCGAAGGAATTCGAGAAGGCCAACCCGGACATCAAGGTCAAGTACGTCAACGTGCCCTTCGACCAGGCGCAGAACAAGTTCGACACCGCCGCCGGCTCCAAGGGCGCCCCGGACATCCTGCGCTCCGAGGTCGGCTGGACCCCCGCGTTCGCCAAGAAGGGCTTCTTCCTGCCGCTCGACGGCACCGAGGCCCTCGCGGACCAGGGCAAGTTCCAGCCCAGCCTGATCGAGCAGGCCAAGTACGAGGGCAAGACGTACGGTGTGCCGCTGGTCACCGACACCCTCGCGCTGGTCTACAACAAGGAACTCTTCAAGAAGGCCGGCATCGACGGGGCGCCCACCACCTGGGCCGACCTCAAGACGGACGCCGCGACGATCAAGAAGGAGACGGGCGTCGACGGCTACTGGGGATCCACCCAGGCCTACTACGCGCAGTCCTTCCTCTACGGCGAGGGCACCGACACGGTCGACGCCGACGCCAAGAAGATCACCGTCGCCTCGCCCGCGGCCAAGAAGGCCTACGGCACCTGGAAGGGCCTGTTCGACGGCAAGGGCCTGCACAAGGCCGACACCACCGCCGACGCGTACGCCCACATCCAGGACGCGTTCGTCAACGGCAAGGTCGCCTCGATCGTCCAGGGCCCGTGGGAGATCACCAACTTCTACAAGGGCTCGGCCTTCAAGGACAAGACCAACCTCGGTATCGCCACCGTCCCGGCCGGCTCCAGCGGCAAGGCGGGCGCCCCGACCGGCGGCCACAACCTCTCCGTGTACGCGGGCTCGGACAAGGCCCACCAGGAGGCCTCGCTCAAGTTCGTGAAGTTCATGACCTCGGCGAAGTCCCAGGAGACCATCGCCCTCAAGAACTCCACGCTGCCGACGCGCGACGACGCCTACACCACCGAGGTCAAGTCCGACCCGGGCATCGCCGGCTACCAGGGCGTGCTCTCCGCCGCCCAGCCGCGCCCGGCGCTGCCCGAGTACAGCTCGCTGTGGGGTCCGCTCGACACCGAGCTGCCGAAGATCGCCGGCGGCAAGGAGTCCCTCGACAAGGGTCTGGGCAACGCGGAGACCGCGATCGCCAAACTGGTCCCGGACTTCAGCAAGTGAGCCCGGGTGGCCGCGGGATCCTCTCAGGGGGGACGGATCCCGCGGCCACCGGCCGTGCGTGTGACCGCCACCGGAACCGGCAGAGGTCCACGCCCCGCCCGCCGAGCCTCCAGAACGTGCGCCCAACGCCAGATTTTCCAGAAGGTGTCGAATCATGACAGTCGTCATCGACCGCGCGACCGGCAAACGCCGCGGTGACCGGGCCCCACGCCCCGGTCCGCTCCAGCGCATGAAGCACTCGTACCAGAAGTACTGGTACGCGTACGCGATGACCGCCCCGGTGGTCCTCGTGCTCGGTGTGCTGGTGCTCTATCCGCTGGTGCGGGGCATCTACCTGACGTTCACCGACG
This sequence comes from Streptomyces aurantiacus, assembly GCF_027107535.1. Classification (NCBI taxonomy): domain Bacteria; kingdom Bacillati; phylum Actinomycetota; class Actinomycetes; order Kitasatosporales; family Streptomycetaceae; genus Streptomyces; species Streptomyces sp. Qhu-G9. The sequence goes on from NZ_CP114283.1 coordinate 1,890,236, forward strand.
CCAACAGCCTCAACTCGGCCCGCACGATCGGCGTCAACCACATCGACGCCACCTACAAGTTCATCGGCCTGGACAACTACGCCGACATCCTGTGGGGCCCCACCGCGTACGACCGCTTCTGGTCGCACTTCATCTGGACGATCGTGTGGACGGCCCTGTGCGTGCTGCTCCACTACGCCATCGGCCTCGGTCTCGCCCTGCTGCTCAACCAGAAGCTGCGGGGCCGGACCTTCTACCGCCTCGTCCTCGTCCTGCCGTGGGCCGTGCCGACGTTCGTCACCGTCTTCGGCTGGCGCTTCATGCTCGCCGACGGCGGTGTCATCAACTCCATGCTGGAAGCGGTGCATCTGCCCACACCGCTGTGGCTGGAGGACACCTTCTGGCAGCGGTTCGCCGCCATCATGGTCAACACCTGGTGCGGAGTGCCGTTCATGATGGTCTCGCTGCTCGGCGGCCTCCAGTCCATCGACGCCGCCCTGTACGAGGCCGCGGAGATGGACGGCGCGAACGCCTGGCAGCGGTTCCGGCACGTGACCCTGCCGGGCCTGCGGCCGGTCAGCTCCACCGTCGTCCTGCTCGGCGTCATCTGGACGTTCAACCAGTTCGCCATCATCTTCCTGCTCTTCGGCGACACCGCACCGGACGCGCAGATCCTCGTCACCTGGGCCTACTACCTGGGATTCGGCCAGCAGCCGCGCGACTACGCGCAGTCCGCCGCGTACGGAGTCCTGCTGCTCTCGATCCTGATCGTCTTCACCTCCGTCTACCGACGCTGGCTGGCCCGCAACGAGCAGCAGCTCGCGATCTGAGGCAGGAGTCCCCATGAGCACCACGACAGTCAAGTCCTCCGCCCCGGCGGACAGGGACCCCGCGGGCACCGCGCCGGCGGGCAAAGGACCACGGCGCGGCGAGCGCAGCCTCGCCGGAACCCTGACCTCGCACGGCATCCTCGGCGTCGCGAGCCTGATCGCGCTCTTCCCGATCGCGTGGCTGATCTACCTGTCCCTCGGCCCGGACAAGGACGACTACCTGCACCCCGGGGGCATCCTCGGGAAGATGACGTTCGACAACTACTCGTTCGTGCTGCAGCACACGCCGTTCTTCGACTGGCTGAAGAGCACGCTCATCGTCTCGCTCGGCACGACGGTCATCGGCGTCATGGTCGCCGCCACCACCGGGTACGCGGTCTCCCGCATGCGCTTCCCCGGCTACCGGAAGTTCATGTGGGTGCTGCTGGTGACCCAGATGTTCCCGGTCGCCGTACTGATGGTCCCGATGTACGAGATCCTCAGCGAACTCCAGCTCATCGACAACTACTTCGGCCTGATCCTCGTCTACTGCTCGACCGCGGTGCCGTACTGCGCGTGGCTGCTCAAGGGCTACTTCGACACCATCCCCTTCGAGATCGACGAGGCGGGGCGTGTCGACGGGCTCTCGCCGTTCGGCACGTTCGCGCGACTGATCCTGCCGCTCGCCAAGCCCGGCTTGGCCGTTGCAGCCTTCTACAGTTTCATCACCGCGTTCGGCGAGGTCGCGTTCGCCTCGACGTTCATGCTGTCCGACACGAAGTACACCTTCGCGGTCGGCCTGCAGAGCTTCGTCAGCGAACACGACGCGCAGCGCAACCTCATGGCCGCCACCGCGGTGTTGGTGGCCATCCCGGTCTCCGCGTTCTTCTACCTTGTGCAGAAGAACCTGGTGACCGGACTGACCGCGGGCGGCACGAAGGGTTAGCCGTTCGCGGCGAGCCATGAGGTCGTCGGTCGTCCGGCGGCCCGTCGTGGCTTGTCGCGCAGTTCCCCGCGCCCCTGACGGGGCGCGGGTGGCGGCCGTGGTCGCTTTCCGACCCCGCTGTGACCGCGGCCGCCTCATCACTCCGCCGCCTACCTGACCCTGACCCGATGACTCCGTTACGTACCAAGGAAGCCATGAGCCAGCACTCCGCCGACCCGGCACCGAACTCCGCTCTCGCAACCGTCGCCGACCGCCGCGACTGGTGGCGCGACGCGGTGATCTACCAGGTCTATCCGCGCAGCTTCGCCGACAGCAACGGCGACGGCATGGGCGACCTGGAGGGCGTTCGTTCCAGACTCCCGTATCTGCGCGACCTCGGTGTGGACGCCGTGTGGCTCAGCCCCTTCTACGCCTCGCCGCAGGCCGACGCGGGCTACGACGTGGCGGACTACCGGGCCGTGGACCCCATGTTCGGCAACCTCCTCGACGCCGACGCGCTGATCCGCGACGCCCACGACCTCGCCCTGCGGATCATCGTGGACCTCGTGCCCAACCACTCCTCCGACCAGCACGAGTGGTTCAAGCGGGCCCTTGCGGAAGGGCCGGGCTCGCCGCTGCGGGAGCGCTACCACTTCCGTCCCGGCAAGGGCGCGAACGGTGAACTGCCGCCCAACGACTGGGAGTCCATCTTCGGCGGCCCCGCCTGGACCCGGGTCACCGAGCCGGACGGCACCCCGGGGGACTGGTACCTCCACCTCTTCGCGCCCGAACAGCCCGACTTCAACTGGGACCATCCGGCCGTCGGTGACGAGTTCCGCTCCATCCTGCGGTTCTGGCTCGACATGGGCGTCGACGGATTCCGTATCGACGTGGCACACGGGCTGGTGAAGGCGGACGGGCTGCCGGACCTTGGATCCCACGAGCAGCTCAAGCTGCTGGGCAACGACGTCATGCCGTTCTTCGACCAGGACGGTGTGCACGAGGTCTACCGGGACTGGCGGATCGTCCTCGACGAGTACGCGGGCGAGAGGATCTTCGTCGCCGAGGCGTGGACGCCGACCATCGAGCGCACCGCCAACTACGTGCGCCCCGACGAGCTGCACCAGGCTTTCAACTTCCAGTACCTGAGCACCCACTGGGACTCCGAGGAACTTCGCTCCTGCATCGACCGCACCCTCGACGCGATGCGTCCCGTGGGCGCTCCCGCCACCTGGGTGCTGTCCAACCACGACGTGACCCGGCACGCGACGCGGTTCGCCAACCCGGCCGGGCTCGGCACCCAGATCCGCACCGCCGGAGACCGCGAACTGGGCCTGAGCCGGGCACGCGCGGCGACCCTGCTGATGCTGGCGCTGCCGGGCTCCGCGTACCTGTACCAGGGCGAGGAACTGGGCCTGCCGGACGTCGTCGACCTGCCGGACGAGGTGCGCCAGGACCCGGCGTACTTCCGCGGCGCCGGCCAGGACGGGTTCCGCGACGGATGCCGGGTGCCGATCCCGTGGACCCGGGACGGCTCGTCGTACGGCTTCGGCAGCGGTGGCAGCTGGCTGCCGCAACCCTCGGGGTGGGGCGAGTTGAGCATCGAGGCGCAGACCGGCGTCGCGGGCTCGACCCTGGAGCTGTACCGGTCCGCGCTCGCCGTACGGAGCGAGCGGGCCGACCTCGGCGCGGGCGACCGTGTCGAGTGGCTGAAGGCGCCCGAGGGTGTACTCGCCTTCCGGCGGGGGGCGTTCGCCTGCACCACCAACACCGGGGGCGAGTCGGTGACCGTCCCCGCGTACGGGAGGGTGCTGCTCGCGAGCGGCGAGGTGACGGTGACGGACGACGGCGAGGCGAAGCTGCCCGCCGACGCCACGGTGTGGTGGATCGCTGACTGACCGTCCATCAACCGAGAGGTTCTGCAAGAACTTTCCGGAGTTTTCAGAAGCCCGTCTTCCGCTTTGGGAGGCGGGCTTCTACTATCTGGCGCACCGCCTGGCGGTTGAATCTTGCAGCAAGAACCTTCAACGGAGAAGGGCCCCCACATGGCCAAGAGAGCCCTCCGCGCCTCGCTCGCCCTCGCGGCGGCCGCGCTCGTCCTCCCCGCGGGCACCACGGGCACCGCGCACGCCGCCCCTCCCGGCGCCAAGGACGTCACCGCCGTCCTCTTCGAGTGGAACTTCGCCTCCGTGGCCAAGGAGTGCACCAACCGCCTGGGCCCCGCCGGTTACGGGTACGTCCAGGTCTCGCCACCCGCCGAGCACATACAGGGCTCTCAGTGGTGGACCTCGTACCAGCCCGTCAGCTACCGGATCGCCGGCCGGCTCGGCGACCGTACGGCCTTCCAGAACATGGTGAACACCTGCCACGCGGCCGGTGTGAAGGTCGTCGCCGACACGGTGATCAACCACATGTCGGCCGGCGGCGGTACCGGCACGGGCGGCTCGTCCTACTCGAAGTACACCTACCCGGGGCTGTACTCCGCGCCCGACTTCGACAACTGCACGGCGCAGATCACGAACTACCAGGATCGCGGGAACGTCCAGAACTGCGAGCTGGTCGGGCTCGCCGACCTGGACACCGGCGAGGAGTACGTCCGCGGGGCCATCGCGAAGTACATGAACGACCTGCTCTCGCTCGGCGTCGACGGCTTCCGCGTCGACGCTGCCAAGCACATCCCGGCCGCCGACCTCGCCAACATCAAGGGCAGGCTGAGCAACTCGTCCGTGTACTGGAAGCAGGAGGCCATTCACGGCGCCGGTGAGGCCGTCCAGCCGACCGAGTACACCGGCACGGGCGACGTCCAGGAGTTCCGGTACGCGTTCGACCTCAAGAGGGTCTTCAACAACGAGAACCTCGCCTATCTGAAGAACTACGGCGAGGGCTGGGGCTACATGAGCAGTGGCGTCTCGGGCGTCTTCGTCGACAACCACGACACCGAGCGCAACGGCTCCACGCTCAGCTACAAGGACAACGCCAACTACACCCTGGCGAACGTCTTCATGCTGGCGTACCCGTACGGCGCACCCGACATCAACTCCGGGTACGAGTTCTCCTCCACGGACGCGGGCCCGCCGAACGGCGGTACGGTCAACGCCTGTTGGCAGGACGGCTGGAAGTGCCAGCACGCCTGGCCGGAGATCCAGTCGATGGTCGCCTTCCGCAACGCCACCCGGGGTGAGTCCGTCACCAACTGGTGGGACAACGGGGGCGACGCCATCGCGTTCGGCCGGGGCGGCAAGGGCTTCGTGGCCGTCAACCACGAGTCGTCGTCGCTGACCCGCACCTACCAGACCTCGCTCGCGGCGGGCACGTACTGCAATGTGCAGAGCAACACGACCGTGACGGTCAACGGCTCCGGCCAGTTCACCGCGACCCTCGGCTCCCAGACCGCGCTGGCGGTCTATGTGGGGAAGTCGAGCTGCTGACAGGCGCGCCCGGCTCGGGCGGCGTGCGCACCGGCAGCCGGCTCAGGGCGGGCATCAGGATCAGCGCCACGGGTACGTGGACCCGCCGGGCCGGGGACGAGGACGCCCTCGGCCCGGCGGTCACCGTGAGCGCACCGCGGAGCCCTGGGTGACCGGCGCCCTCGTCGAGGTCTTCCGCCGCACATTCGGCCCCGCGCCGGGCAAGGAGAACGCCCGCAAGGAGAACAACCGCCAAGATTGACGCTGAAATCTCTTGCTGTTGTTTTCAAGACTCTTGCTGTAAGGCTTTCGTTGGCGATACGGTCACGCGGGCGCCCGGCACCGAAGCCGTGCCGCGGCGCGGGGTCGGACCCGATTGAGCCGTAATCGCAAGGAGTTCACGCCTGTGATACCGAGATGGCCGGCGCCCTGGGTGCGCCGTTCCGCGCAGCGCAGACGAGTCGCGGCCGTCGCCGTGGCCGCTCTCGCGGCAGCGCTCGTCCAGCCCTTCGCCGCCCGCGCGGCCGCCCCGCCCGCACCCCCGTCGGACGCGGCGCTGGCCAAGACGCCCGCCCGCAACGACCTGACCCGCGAGCAGTTCTACTTCGTCCTGCCCGACCGTTTCGCCAACGGCGACACGTCGAACGACAGGGGTGGCCTCACCGGCTCCCGCCTCGACACCGGGTACGACCCCACCGACAAGGGCTTCTACCAGGGCGGTGACCTCAAGGGCCTGACGAAGAAGCTCGACTACATCAAGGGGCTCGGCACCACCGCCATCTGGATGGCGCCGCTCTTCAAGAACCAGCCCGTTCAGGGCACCGGCAAGGACGCATCGGCCGGCTACCACGGCTACTGGATCACCGACTTCACGCAGGTCGACCCGCACTTCGGCACGAACGCGGACCTCGAAAGGCTCATCGACAAGGCCCACGCCAAGGGCATGAAGGTCTTCTTCGACGTCATCACCAACCACACGGCCGACGTCGTCGACTACAAGGAGAAGACCTACGGGTACCTCTCCAAGGGCGCCTTCCCGTACCTGACGAAGGACGGCGAGCCCTTCGACGACGCCGACCACGCGGACGGCACACGGGACTTCCCGAAGACCGACGACGACTCCTTCCCGCGCACGCCCGTCGTGCCCGCCGCGAAGAAGAACGTCAAGGTGCCCTCGTGGCTCAACGACACGTCGATGTACCACAACCGCGGCGACTCGACCTTCGCCGGCGAGAACTCCACGTACGGCGACTTCTCCGGTCTCGACGACCTGTGGACCGAGCGTCCCGAGGTCGTCCGCGGCATGGAGCGGATCTACCAGCGGTGGGTCAGGGACTTCGACATCGACGGCTTCCGGATCGACACCGTCAAGCACGTCAACACGGAGTTCTGGACCCAGTGGGCCACGGCCCTCGACGCGTACGCGGCGAAGCAGGGCCGTGACGACTTCTTCATGTTCGGCGAGGTGTACTCGGCGGACACGTCGATCACCTCCCCGTACGTCACCGAGGGCCGCCTCGACTCGACGCTGGACTTCCCCTTCCAGGACGCGGCGCGCGCCTACGTCTCGCAGGGCGGCAGCGCGAAGCGGCTCGCCTCGGTCTTCGGGGACGACTACAAGTACACGACGGACAAGGCCAACGCGTACGAGCAGGTCACCTTCCTCGGCAACCACGACATGGGCCGCATCGGCACCTTCCTCAAGCAGGACGATCCGAAGGCCTCCGACGCGGAACTGGTGAAGAAGGACAGGCTCGCGAACGAGCTGATGTTCCTCGGCCGCGGCAACCCCGTCGTCTACTACGGCGACGAGCAGGGCTTCACCGGCGCGGGCGGCGACAAGGACGCCCGCCAGACCATGTTCGCCTCGAAGACCGCCGACTACCTGGACGACGACGAGCTCGGCACCGACCGCACGCACGCCGAGGACGCGTACGACACGAGTGCGCCGCTCTACCGGCGGATCAGTGCGCTCGCGAAGCTCCGCAAGGACAACCCGGCCCTCGCCGACGGCATCCAGACCGAGCGGTACGCGGCCGACGGCGCAGGCGTCTACGCCTTCTCCCGGACGGACGCGAAGAGCGGCATCGAGTACGTCGTCGCCGTGAACAACGCCGACCGGGCGAAGGAGGCGACCTTCGCGACCGGTTCCGCGGACATGACGTTCCGCGGGACCTACGGCACCGACGGCACCGACAAGTCCCTCAGGAGCGGCTCCGACAAGAAGGTCACCGTCACCGTCCCGGCCCGCTCCTCGGTCGTGTACAAAGCGGCGGGCAGGCCGGACGCGCCGGGGGACAGGCCGACCGTCACCCTGAAGGCTCCCGCCGAGGGCGCCACCGGCACCGTCGAGCTGACGGCCGACGTCGACGGCGGCCACCTGGCTCGCGTCGTCTTCGCCGCCCAGGTCGGCAACGGCAGGTGGAAGACGCTCGGCTCCGCCGACCACGCCCCGTACAAGGTCACCCAGGTCGTCGGGGACGACGTACCGGCCGGAACCGCCCTGCGCTACAAGGCCGTTGTGATCGACTCGGCCGGGCGTACCGCGAGTGGGACGGCCGCCTCCACCACCGGCACCCCGCCCGCCGAGGAGATCCCGACGGCCTCCTCGCGGGAGTACGCCGTCGTCCACTACAAGCGTGCGGACGGCGACTACACCGACTGGCGGCTGTACGCCTGGGGCGACATCGCCGACGGCGAGACGACCACCTGGCCGGACGGTCACGACTTCGTGGGCCGGGACGCCTACGGGGCCTTCGCCTACGTGAAACTGAAGCCGGGCGCGTCGAACGTGAGCTTCCTCGTCATCGACAAGGACGGCAACAAGGACGTCTCCGCCGACCGCACGATCGACGTCACCAGGACGGGCGAGGTCTGGGTCGAGCAGGGCAAGGAAGCGGTACGGACCGAGCGGCCGGACGCCGACTACCCCTCGCCGGACAAGTCGAAGGCCGTGCTCCACTACCACCGCGCCGACGGGAAGTACGACGGCTGGGGCCTGCACACCTGGGCCGGCGCCGCGAACCCCACGGACTGGTCGAAGCCGCTGCAGCCGGTGCGGACCGACGCGTACGGCGCCGTCTTCGAGGTGCCGCTCGCGGAAGGGGCCACCAGCCTCAGCTACATCCTGCACAAGGGCGACGAGAAGGACCTGCCCACCGACCAGTCGCTCGACCTCACGGCGAACGGTCACGAGGTGTGGCTGCTGAGCGGTCAGGAGAAGTACCTGCTCCCGCAGCCCGCCGGCAGCGCGGCCGCGCTCGACCTGACCACCTCCAAGGCGGTCTGGATCGACCGGAACACGGTCGCCTGGAACGGCGACGAGGCGGCCGCGTCCACCCAGTTGCTGTACTCGCGCATGGGGACCATCGAGGTCGAGGACGGGACCCTCACCAGCGACGACGAGCGCTGGCTGCGGCTCGGCCGGACGACGCTGACGGACGCGCAGAAGGCCAGGTTCCCGCACCTCAAGGCGTACACGGCCTGGTCCGTCGACCCGCGCGACCGCGACCGGGTGCGCGAGGCGCTGCACGGCCAGCTCGTTGCCTCCCAGCGGGCTGCCAATGGTGCCGTGTCGGCGGCGACCGGCGTGCAGATCGCGGGCGTGCTCGACGACCTGTACGGCAGTGCCACGAAGGCGGATCTCGGGCCGGCGTTCACGAAGGGCCGGCCGACGCTCTCCGTGTGGGCGCCCACCGCGCAGGACGTGAAGCTGGAGATCGGCGACAAGGGCGCGTCGGCGAGGACCGTGCCGATGAAGCGGGACGGTGCCACCGGCGTGTGGTCCGTCTCGGGCCCCGGCTCCTGGAAGAACAAGGCCTATCGGTACGTCGTGAAGGTGTGGGCACCCAGCGTCCGCGAGGTCGTCACCAACAAGGTCACCGACCCCTACTCGGTCGCCCTCACCGCGAACTCCACACGCAGTCTCGTCGTCGACCTCGACGACAGGGCCCTCGCCCCGGGCGGTTGGTCCGGCCTGAAGAAGCCGAAGGCCGTCCCGCTGAAGGACGCGCAGATCCAGGAGCTGCACATCCGGGACTTCTCCGTCGAGGACAAGACCGTCCCCGCGAAGGAGAAGGGAACCTATCTCGCCTTCACCGACAAGAACAGCGCGGGCTCCAGGCACCTCAAGAAGCTCGCCGCGTCCGGGACTTCGTACGTGCACCTGCTGCCCGCCTTCGACATCGCCACCATCCCGGAGCGCAAGGCGGACCAGGCGGCCACCGGCTGCGACCTCGCCTCCTACGCCGCCGACTCCGACCAGCAGCAGGAATGCGTGGCGAAGACCGCCGCGAAGGACGCCTACAACTGGGGATACGACCCGTACCACTACACGGTCCCGGAGGGCTCCTACGCCACCGACCCCGACGGGACGGACCGTACCGTCGAGTTCCGGAAGATGGTCAGGTCGCTGAACGAGGACGGCCTGCGGGTCGTCATGGACGTGGTCTACAACCACACCACCGCGAGCGGCCAGGCGGACACGAGCGTGCTCGACAAGGTGGTCCCCGGCTACTACCAGCGGCTCCTCGCCGACGGCGGCGTCGCCACCTCCACCTGCTGTGCCAACACGGCACCCGAGAACGCCATGATGGGCAAGCTGGTCGTCGACTCGATCGTCACCTGGGCCAAGGACTACAAGGTCGACGGCTTCCGCTTCGACCTCATGGGCCACCACCCGAAGGCCAACATCCTGGCCGTCAGGAAGGCCCTCGACGCGCTCACCCCCGCCAAGGACGGCGTCGACGGCAAGAAGATCGTCCTCTACGGCGAGGGCTGGAACTTCGGCGAGATCGCGGACGACGCCCGCTTCGTCCAGGCCACGCAGAAGAACATGGCCGGTACCGGCATCGCCACCTTCTCCGACCGGGCCCGTGACGCCGTGCGCGGCGGCGGCCCGTTCGACGAGGACCCGGGCGTCCAGGGCTTCGCGTCCGGCCTCTACACCGACCCCAACTCCTCGAAGGGCAACGGCACCCCGGCCGAGCAGAAGGCCCGTCTCCTGCACTACCAGGACCTGATCAAGGTGGGCCTGTCCGGCAACCTCGCGCACTACGGCTTCACCGACACCAGCGGCAAGAAGGTGAAGGGCTCCGAGGTCGACTACAACGGGGCCCCCGCCGGCTACGCGGACGCGCCGGGCGACGCCCTCGCGTACGTGGACGCGCACGACAACGAGTCACTGTTCGACGCACTCGCCTTCAAGCTGCCGAAGGACACCCCGGCCGCCGACCGGGCCCGGATGCAGGTCCTCGCGATGGCCACGGCCACCCTGTCGCAGGGCCCGGCACTCTCCCAGGCCGGCACCGACCTGCTGCGGTCCAAGTCCCTGGACCGCAACTCGTACGACAGCGGTGACTGGTTCAACGCCGTCCACTGGGACTGCCGGGACGGCAACGGATTCGGGCGCGGACTGCCGCCGGCCGCCGACAACGGGACCAAGTGGCCCTACGGCAAGCCCCTGTTGACGTCCGCGGGACTCAAGGTGGGCTGCCCGCAGATCGAGGGCGCCGCGGCCGCGTACCGGGATCTGCTGCGGATCCGTACGACCGAGGGCGACTTCGGGCTCGGCAGCGCGGAACAGGTGCAGTCGAAGCTGTCCTTCCCGCTGTCCGGTGCGGACGAGACGCCCGGCGTGATCACGATGGAACTCGGCGACCTCGTCGTCGTCTTCAACGCGACACCCGGAACACGGGAGCAGAGAGTGACGGATCTCAAGGGCACGGCATACGAACTGCACCCCGTACAGGCCGGGGGCGCGGACCCTGCCGTCAAGTCCGCCTCCTACGAGCCGGCATCGGGCACGTTCGCCGTTCCCGGACGGACCGTGGCCGTATTCTCCCGCACCTCCTGACAGGGCACTATCTTGGTGGGGCGGACTCGGGATCCCGGTCCGCCCCACCGGCGTGTCCAAGGGCTGGCAGATGGACGTCAACGGCAAGCGGACAGACGCGACCGTGCTGCTCGTCGACGACGTGGCGGCCGGCCGGTATGCCATGGCCGCCCTGCTGCGCCGGGCCGGCCACCAGGTGGTCCCGGTCGCCTCCGGCCACGAGGCGCTCGTCGAACTCGACGCACGACTGCGCCGGGGAACGCTGCCCGACGTGGCCCTCGTCGACGTGACCCTGCCGGACATGAGCGGCTTTGAACTGTGCCGCAGGCTCAAGGCCCGGCCGCACATGGCAGGCCTGCCCGTCGTGCACTTCTCCGCCTCGCCCGTGGCCCCGGGCGACCGCTGCCGGGGACTGGACGCGGGCGGGGAGGCGTTCGTGACGGTGCCCGCGGAGCCCGAGGAGATCGACGCGGTCGTCCGGGCCGCGGTGCGCGCCGCACGGCTGCGGGCCGACGACCAGACGCTGGCACGGCGGCTGACGCTCCTGTCGGAGACCATCGTCACCATCCAGGCGGCCCGTTCCCTCCAGGAGCTCGCCGACGCCGCCGCCAACGGCACCGCACGGCTCACCGGCGGCCCCGCCGCCGTCTTCTTCCTCGGCCCGGACGACGTGCTGTACCACGGCGTCTCACGGGACCGCACCTCGCTCGCACCGCCGGACGAGGGCGCCCACCGGACCGTGGCCGGGCTGCTCCGGCGCCTCACCCGCGGGCAGGCCGGGGTGCGGATCACCACGGTGGCCGCCCCGCTGTGGCCCGCCGGTTTCTTCCGGCCCGGCGTGCAGCACGACGCCCGCCTGGTGCTGAACCTCACCCAGGACGGCAAGGCCTCGGTGTGCCTGGCCACGCCCACCCGTGGTGTGCGCAGGGTCAATCCGGAGGAGGAGACGTTGGTGGCCCGGCTCGCCCAGGCCACCGCCCTGGCCGCCGAACCACTGCTCATGTACCAGGTCGAACGGCATGTCGCCCTCACCCTCCAGCACAGCTTCCTGCCCCAGCCGCACCGGCTGCCGGAACTGCCGGGCCTCGACGTCGCGGTCCGCTACGTGCCCGCGTCGCAGGAGACCGAGATCGGCGGCGACTTCTACGCCGCGCTGCGCACCCGTGACGGCGTGCTCGCCGCGGTGGGCGACGTCGTCGGACACTCGCTGGAGGCGGCCACCGTCATGGTCGAGATCCGGCACGCGCTGCGCGCCTACTGCGTCGACGAGAGCGACCCGGCCGTGCTCGCCGAGCGCCTCGACAGGATGCTCCAGCACTACCATCCCGAAGTCACCGCCACCGTCTGCCTGGCCCTGATCGACCCCGCCACCGGGCGTGTGCTCGTCGCGAACGCAGGCCACATCCCGCCGCTGATCATCGGGGACGGCGGCGCCGACTACGCCAAGGCCGCCGGCCCGCTGCTCGGGGTGGGGCTGCCCCACCCGGCGCCGACCGAGCTGTTCCTCGCAGCGGGCGACCGGCTCCTCATGGTCACCGACGGCCTGATCGAGACTCGGGGTACGGACCTCGCGACCTCGATGGACCATCTCCGCGCGGCCTCCGCCGGAGCCCTGCCGGGGCTGGACGCACTCTGCGACACGCTCCTCGACTGTTTCGGCCGTGAGCGGGAGGACGACATCGCGCTTCTCGCGCTGAGGCTGTCGTCGGGCTGAGGCTAGGGTGGGACTCCTGTTGTCCTAGAACAGGAGTGCCCATGCCGCAGATCACCGTCGACTATTCCACGTCGCTCGCCGACACCTTCGACCGGCGGGGATTCGCCGTCGCGCTGCACGCCATGGTGGTGGACACGGCCGCCGCGAAGAGCGATGCCTGCAAGACGCGGTTCCGGCCGGTCGAGGACGTCGTCGTCGGCTCGGAGGTGTCGGGGCATGCGCTGGTGCACGTCACGCTGGCGCTGCTCGCCGGGCGCACGGTCGAGACCAAGGCCGCGCTGACCGAGCGGACGCTCGGGCTGGTGCGGGCCCATGTGAAGCCGGCGGAGGGGGTCGCGCTGCACGCCTCCGCCGAGGTGCGGGATCTGGACGCGTCGTACGAGAAGTTCGTGGACTGACGTCCGGGAGGCCCGGGTTCACGGTGCGGGTGGGCGGGGCCGGTCGCGCGGTTTCCCGCGCCCCTGAAAGGATCGCGCCGTTCCCGCGCCCTGTCGGGGGCGCGTCGTCCGGGCTCGGTCAGGACGCGAGTGAGACCAGGCGGCCCATCAGGTCCGCGAAAGGGCCCTCGGGGGGTTCTTCCGCCAGGACGCCTCGCAGGATCGCTGCCATCTCCGGGTCGTACGCGGCGCTCACCGCGGCCAGGGCCGCGAAGTCGTGGACCAGTTGGGCCTCCAGCTCGCCGCGCGGGATGCGGCGGCCGTCCAGCCAGATCAGGGCGGTCGCCTCGGCCAGTGATATCCACGACCGGATGACCAGTTCGAGACGGGCCGGCGGCCGGTCGACGCGCAGATGGGCCAGGATCTGGACGTACGCGGCCTGACGAACGCCGTCGATGAGGGCGTTCGTGCGGGTGACCGTCTTCATCGAGGGGACCCCGCCCGCGGAGACCGCCGGGCCGCCGCGCATCAGCGCCGCGAAACCGGGACCGTGCTCGTCCACGAAGTCGAAGAAACGCCGCATGACCCGCAGCAGCCGGGCGCCCAGCGGGCCTTCCCTGGGCTCGATGAAACGTTCCGCCAGATCGTCCGAGGCGCGCTTCAACGCCGCCTCGTACAGGCTGAGTTTGCCGGGGAAGTAGTGGTAGACCAGCGGTCGTGAGATGCCCGCGGCGGAGGCTATCTCGTCGATGGAGACGTCTTCCGGCGAGCGTCGGCTGAACAGGTCGAGGGCGACGCCGATCAACTGCTGTCGCCGCTCCTCGACGCCCATCCTGCGACGCACCCCGGTTGTCATACGAACACCTTACCGATCGGATCCGGCCGCGAACGGACCGGTGCCGGAGGGATGTTCGCCGGCCCCGGCCGCCCGCCCCGGCCGCCTGCTCCGGCCGCCTGCTCCGGCCGCCCGGCTCAGCGGAGCCCGGCGATCTGCCGTCCGCCGTCCAGCGTCCCCTCCAGGCCCGCTTGGGCGCCCTGCTCGGTCCGTACGTCGAGGAGGTTCCCGCGGGCGGTTCCTCTCACCCCGCCCGACGCACGGATCGACGCCGTGTCCTTGCTTCCGGCGGCGAGGAGATACCAGTCACCCGTGGCGGACTTCCACAGCACGCCCGCCAGGACATGGGGGTCCTTCGCACTGCAGGCGGCCACGTTCTCCGCTTTCGCCACGACCGCGCCGTACGGCTGGCCGGGAGCGTGGAACTGGGCGAGCACCCGGGGGCCCCCGCCGCGCCAGGTGTCGGCCCGGGTGCACAGCCAGTCGGCGGTGCCGCTCGTGTCGGGGAGGGGCTGGCGGGCGTACTGCCAGGAGTTCACCGAGCGGACCCCCTGGCCGCGGACGTCCGCGAGGGAGCAGGCGAGCGGCGCCCAGGTCGCCGCCGAGGCGTCGTGGGGCCGCCCGGGGTGTCCCGAGGTGAGCCGGGCCGGTGTCAGCTCCCCGAGGTCGGTCGTCAGGCGGGTGTCCGTCCGGTCCGTCAGCTCCAGCGCGTTCCAGGAGCGGCACGCGCCGGTCTGCTGGGCCGGACTGGCGAACGGCTCGGTGACCCCGTCGGCCGTGCGCGCCAGCCGGGTCGTACCGGCGCCGGACTTCAGCAGGTCGCGCACGGCGGCGGTACGCACCCAGGGGGCCGTCAGATAGCGGACGTTGCCGTCGGCGCGGCCCAGGACCACCGCGCTCGCGTCCGACCCCGTGGCGCCGTCGACCCGGGCGAAGTCGAGGGCGGCGCCCTGGGTGCCGTCCTTCGGCTCGGCGTACCGCACGATGCGCAGCCCGTCGTGGAGGAGCACGACCCGGCTCTGGTCGACCTCGCCCGCGAACAGCAGCTGGGGCGGTCCCGGTGGGGCGCCCGCCGGGGTGCCCGGGGTGGCCGAAACCTGTACGGACCCGCCGGGGCGGGCCCAGACGGCGAGCGCGCGGCGCAGCAGAGCCTTGTCGCCGGTGAGTCCGCCGCGCGCGGGCCACACGGAGAAGTCGGTGCGCGCGGACGACTGCCACGCGACCGCCGGGACCCGTGTGAGTCTGCCGGGGTCCAGGGCGGCCTGGGCCGACGGGTTCCGTGCGTACGGGGGCGCGGCCGCCCCGTCGGGTCCCCAGCCCTCGCCGGGCAGGCCGAGGAGCGCCCCGCAGACCGCCACCGCGGCGGCCGCCGCGATCGCCGCCTTCGTGTGCTGGCGGCGCCGCATCAGATCGGTGGGCCGGGCGTGCAGGGAGCACGGGTCGAACTCGGGGGACACCAGCAGCTCGTGCCGTGCGTCCACGCCGTCCGCCTCGGCGAGGGCGGCGGCCGGGTCGTCCTCGCCGGCCGCGGCCAGCACCTTGCGCACGTCCGCGTCGGCCAGCCGCTCCAGTCCACGCAGGACGTAGGCGGCACGGGCCGGGGCGGACAGGCCCGACAGGCTCTGGTCCAGGGCGAGTTCGTCGGCTCCGCCCGACCGCGGGAAGAGCCGCAGACCCCACACCTGGGGGAGCAGCGGCGGCAGCTGCGCCCGCTTGGGCCAGGCCCGGAAGGTCAGCGGCCGGCCGGCCTCCAGCGCCGAACGCAGCACGCGAAGGCGCACGTACGCGTATCCGGGATCGCCGTCGCGGCCCGGGGCGGCGCCCTTCTGGGCCGGGACGACCGTGGCGTCACCGGAGATCCGGCCGCGGGGCAGGGTGCGCTGGGTGAGCGCGTGCGCGGTGAGCACCCGGCGGTTGCGGCCGAGGCTCGGCGGCAGTACCAGATAGGCGAGCCGGACGAGCCGCGGGTAGTGCTCGACGAGCGAGGCCTCGGCCTGCTCTACGTCGACCACCGGTCCGCAGGCGGCGGCTGATGCGGGGCTGGGGCGCGGGGCGACATCCTGTGACTGCACGTTCAGCAGAACGAGCGAATCGGCGGTTGGTCACCTGGACTGCCCCGAGTCCGCGGGGAGTTGCTCCGGAACCGGGCCGGAACTACTTCTCCGGCGCCACGAGCAGACGCGCGTAGTTCGCCATCGAGCGCTGGTAGCGCGGCAGGTGCGGGGCGAGTGCGCCCAGTGCGAGGGAGAGTCCCTCGCGCTCGCGGCCCAGGCTCGCCAGGCACAGCGCGAGCGTGGCCCGCACGGCGTCGTCCAACTCGTCGGAGGGGCCGTCGAGTTCGGGTGTGAGGAGCTTGACGCCCTCCTCCGCCTGTCCGATGTTCCGCAGCGAACTGGAAAGCTGGATCTTCGCGCGCCGCCCGCGGTATCCGTCGAGCCCGCGCGCCAGGGCCTCCCGGTACAGCGGCACGGCCTTGTCCGAGTGGCCGGTCGAGTCCCAGGCGCAGGCCTGCTCGAAGGGGCCGACCGGACTGTCGGCGGGCAGTTCGGCGACGAGCCCGTCGATCACCGCGCGGAAGTCGGCCGCCCGGTCCTGCATGTGGTCGTCGAAGCCGGCCCAGGCGGCCGCCACGCGCTCTTCCCAGTCCGCTGCCGCGGTCTCTGCCGTCATGGGGTCAGCCTCGCACGGGTGTGCCCGCGACCCGCACCGGTTTTACGCGATCATCGCCGAGGGCCGCCTCCTCGACGGCCGGTGTGGCCCACGTCACTGCGCCGTGCCCCGCGGTGCCGGTAGGACGGAACCGTTCACCTGTGCCGTCATGCTGGGCGGGACCGAGACGGAAGAGGATCGCATGCCCGTACGGCAGCCGATTGAGCGCGGAGCATGCCGGAGCCGTATCGAAGGCGGGGCCCTTCTGCCGGGGCTCTCGACGGCGTGGGCCGGGACCCAGTCTCCCAGGCCGGAACCGACCCGGAGGTACGTACGAATGAGTGTGACGAGGAAGAGGCTCGCGGCCGGTACGGCCGGGGCGGCCCTGGCACTGCTGGCGGTGACCGGCTGCGGTTCCGGGGACGGCGGGGCGAAGGTACCCGCGACCGCGTCCGGGAGCCTGGAGCACATCGCGAGCGAGGCGGGCTGCAAGCCGAACATGCAGACGGACGCGGACACGATCCGCCAGGCCATCTGCAAGAGCTCCGACGGCAAGTACGTCCTCGCGACGTTCGCCACCGACCGCGGGCAGCGCGAGTGGCTGAACGAGGCGAAGGACTACGGCGGCTACTACCTCGTCGGCCGCAAGTGGGTCGCCGTCGGCAAGGAGAAGACGGTCACGGCGCTCCGTGACCAGCTCGGCGGGACCATGGAGGAGGGCTCCGAGCACATGAACCCCGGAGGCAGCCACAACAGCGGCGGGCACAAGAGCGGCAGCCACAAGAGCTGACCTCGTCACGACAGCGGCCACGCCACGGCCGACCGCGCGGGTCGGGAAGACGGACGAAAGCCGGCGGTGGGAGATCCCACCGCCGGCTTCCTACTGCTCACTGCCTGGTGCTACTGGCAGTCCTGGCCGCTGTTGATGCAGTCGACGACCTCGTTCATCGTGTTCTCGTCGAAGAAGTTGATGAAGTCGTTGTGGTCGGTGATCGCCTTGTGCAGCTGGTCCGGGAAGCCGTCCACCGCGAACGGGTTCACGACCTGTCCGTTCTCGATCTGCGGCGCCGGAACGTCGTAGACCAGACGGGCCTGGAGCTGGGGGATGGCCTGGAAGCCGTTGGCGCAGGTGCCGTCCTCCTGCACGAAGGCCACGTGCGTGCGGTGGTTGGCGCTGTCGATGTTCTGGCCGTCCCAGCAGCTCTGGAAGAAGGACGTCCGCACCACCGAGCTGCCCTCGGGGCAGATCGGGTACTTGTCCGTCAGCTGCCGGTCCTCGAAGCCGGTGCAGCTCCAGTTCGTGTTGGCGTTGGCCAGGCCGTTGGTGAAGGCCTTGGCGTCACCGGTGATGATGCGCAGGGCCTGCGGCATCGCGACGACATCGCCCGCCTTGTTGCCGACGAACTTCAGCTCCGCCGCGCTGGCTTCGAGGATCTTGCCGATGTTGCCTTCCGCACCGCCACCGAGGTCGTTCGCGTCGAACTCGGCCGTACCATCCTGCAGACGCAGCACCGGCCAGTAGTACGACGACTTGTCGCCCTGGTTCTGGCAGCTGGTGTCGGCCTGGAGGAACTCCTGGTCGCTGGTGAAGGCGTTGTTGTCCTGGTTGCCGACGTAGTCGTGCGTGTGCTGCGCACCGTTGTCGACACCCGGAGCGACGATGATGTTGTCCGAGTTGTGGTTGTCGTTCCCGTTGGTGCCACAGCTGGTGGTGAAGGTACCCGTCGAACCACCGTCACCGTTCGCCGGGAGCCCGTTTCCACCTACACCCTTGGCGCCGCCGTTCGGCTGAACCTGGGTGATGTCCTGGAAGTCGGCTGCCACCGGGCCGTTGATGACCTGGTCGCCGTCGCCACCCTGGTCGCCGTTGCCCCCCTGGTCCTGACCGCCGTTGTCGCCCTGGTCCTGGCCGCCGTCATTGCCCTGGTCCTGGCCGCCGTTACCGTTCTGGCCGCCGTTGTTCTGGCCTTGGCCTTCACCGGCGTTGATCTGGTCTGCCCCCATGCCCTGGCACTCGGCGAGCTGGTCGGCGCCCTGCGGAGCCTTGCCACCGGCTCGCTTGATGTTGATGTTGATGCGGTCGATCGTGGCCACCCGCTTGGACTTCAGCGGGCCGAGGATGGCGTTGTTGACGAAGCCGGTATCCCCCGCCTGAGCCTGGCGTGTGTCCGCAAGACGCTTATAGGCCTCCGTGACCTGTTGGTCGAGCTGCGCCAGCTCCTTGTCGACACCGGCGCGCGCACCCTTGGGGACATCGGTCAGTTGCTGTCCGACGTCCGGGCATTTGATCGTGGCCACAGATGCGGCGTTCGTCTGTGCGTTCCGCGTCGAGTTCTTGCCCTCGCCCGCGGAAGCGTAGATGTTGGCCGCAAGCAGACCGCCGCCACCCAGTGCGAGAGCCGCCGATGCGGCTATCGCCCGGTTGGCGAGCGTGGAGCGGCGTTTACGGTTCGTGCGTCCCATGGAACTCCTCTGGCTTCCTTGCGGGGGCATCGAGGCGCCCGGCAGGAGGTGAAGCGGCTCCGTTCAATACGGAGGAGGTTCATGGGGCGTTCAGAGGCCTCGGAAATTACTGGGGCTTCTGAGGTGCAATTCCGGCGCAAGGGGCTCAGAAGCCCCTGAAACAACGGCAGTTGCGGCGCGAATTTTGAATATCATTCAGCGGAAACGGAACGCGGGACCGGTCTTCCGGCCGGCCCGTGCGCGACCGTCGCCGATCTCCGCCGGCCTTTCTTCCGGGGCCTTTCAGCGGCCCTGGTCCAAATAGGCGAGAACCGCCAGAACGCGCCGGTTGTCATCGTCCGAGACGTCCAGGTCCAACTTCGCGAAGATGTTGGACGTGTGCTTGGCGATCGCCCGCTCCGTGACCACGAGTTGGCCCGCGATCGCCGCATTCGACCTGCCCTGCGCCATCAGTTCCAAAACCTCCAGCTCGCGCGGGGTCAGCCGGCCCAGCGGCCGGTCGTCGGCCTGGCGCCGCGACAACAACTGCTGGATGACCTGCGGATCCATCGCCGTACCGCCCGCCGCCACCCGGCGCACCGCGTCGATGAACTGCTCGGCGTCGAACACCCGGTCCTTGAGCAGGTATCCGATCCCGCCGGCCCCGTCGGCGAGCAGCTCACGCGCGTACAACTGCTCGACGTGCTGCGACAGCACGAGCACCGGCAGCCCGGGTCTGGCCCGGCGGGCCGCGAGCGCGCACTGCAGACCCTCGTCGGTGTGCGAGGGCGGCAGCCGTACGTCGACCACGGCGACGTCCGGTGCCAACTCGGCGAAGGCCCGGGTCAGTTCGGGTCCGCTCTCGACGGCGGCGGCGATCTCGAAGTCGAACGCCTCCAGCATCCGCACCAGGCCGTCACGCAGCAGGAACAGGTCTTCGGCTAGGACAACTCGCAAGGGATCTCCATGGTCACCATGGTGGGGCCGCCCACGGGACTGCTGACGGCAAGGACGCCGTCGAATGTACCGAGTCGCCGTTCGACTCCGGAGAGTCCCGAGCCCCCGCCGGTGGTGGCGCCGCCCCTGCCGTCGTCGGTGACGGTGACCCGCAGCATGCCGCCGTGCACCGGGGCGTGATGGACGTCGACCCAGATGCGCTCGGCACCCGAGTGCTTGACCGCGTTGGTGAGGACCTCGCTGACGGCGAAGTACGCCGCGGACTCCACCGGCGCCCCGAGCCGGCCGGTCAGGGACATGTCGACCTCCGTCCCGATCGGCATCCGCAGCGCCAGCGCCCTGACCGCGTCACCGAGTCCGCGCTCCGCGAGCACGGGGGGATGGATACCCCGTACGAGGTCGCGCAGTTCGGTGAGGGCCTCGGCGGAGGACCTGCGTGCCTGTGCGAGCAGTTGCCTGGCCTTCGCCGGGTCCTTCTCGATCAGGGCATCGATCGTGCCGAGATCCATGCCCATCGCGACCAGCCGCGCCTGTGCCCCGTCGTGCAGGTCCCGCTCGATCCGGCGCAGTTCGGCCGCGGAGGTGTCGACCGCGTCGCGCCGCGTCTCGGTGAGCACGCGGACGCGCTCGGCGAGCTCTCCCTGGCCCGACGCGAGGACGGACCGCGTCAGCAGGAAGTGGACGCGCAGGAGGTAGGGGGCCGTGTAGACACAGGTGACGAGCAGCGCGGCGCCCAGGGCCGCCGCGCCCAGCGCGCTGAGCTGCCCGCCGACCGGCACGAACCCGTACCACCAGCCGACGTACGTGCCGTCGGTGAAGACCCGCCACAGCCCGGCGGCCAGGGCGAACCCCTCGAAGGGATAGGCGAGCAGCGCGGCGGGCAGCAGCGCGGTGACGAAGCCCGCGGTCATGTCGACCGGGAGCCACAGGAGGTCCCGCCGGACGGCCGGATCGCCGAGCAGGTGGAAGCACCGGCCCCACGGATTGGCGCCCTTCGGGACCGGCCGGTACGCGGGCGGAATCCGCACCCCGCACCACCGGGCCGCCACCAGCCGCCGCCAGTCGGCGAAGCCGCGCACGGCGGCCAGTACCCACGGTGTCGTGACGATGCCGATGCCCAGGGGCACCAGGACGATCGACACGACGGCCAGCACGAACAGGACGATCGACCCGGCCGGCGCCACCACGGCCAGCACCAGAGCCCGCACCCCGGCGAGCGCCGCGGCCCGCACCCTGCCGACCGTCCTGTTGTCGTCCGTCCTGCCGTCCTCGTTGCTGTCCATGCCCTCAGTCTCGCCCAACTCGTCGCCGCGGTCAGGGGGCCGAACCACCCGGAAGGGGGTGGTGCCGGCACCACCCCCCGCCGCGCTCAGCCGGCCAGGACCTTCGCCTCCACGACGGGGTCGAGCCCCACCACGGGCCGGTCGGGGCGCTGGGGAGCGGCACCGCCGATGTCCTGCAGCCAGCTCCAGGTGTCGGCGACCGTTTCGGAGACGGGACGGCACCGGAGCCCGTCCCGCACGGCCTTCGACACGTCGGCCCTGTGCATCATGTCGTGCGACTCCGAGCCCGGCGGCACCCACACGGGCAGTTGCACCCACGGCTCGATGCCGGCCGCCAGGATCACGTCGGGCTCGGTCCACCGCAGCTCGGCCGCGCCGCCCGTGACCCGCGCGCACGCGTCGAGCAGCGTCCCCATGGTGGCGTGCCCCGACGGGCTGATGAGGTTGTACGCCCCGCTCGCACCGCCCTCCACGGCCGTGAGGGTCCACTCGGCGAGGTCGCGGACGTCGACGTACTGGAGGGGGAGTTCGCGGGGGCCCGGTGCGAGCACGGGCCCGCCGCGCTCGGCCCGGGCCAGCCACCATGGCAGGCGGCCGATGTTCTCGTACGGGCCGAGGATCAGGCCGGCCCGCACCAGCAGTGCCCGCTCCTCGCCGAACGCGTCGAGCACGGCCAGCTCGCCACCGCGCTTGTCGCGGGCGTAGTCGGTCTGCCCGGCGTCGGGGGCGGCGTCCTGCACCACCGGGGCGCTCTCGTCGTAGCCGGCCGGCTGCGGCCACGCGTACACGGAACAGCTCGACACGTACACGTACGTGCGGGCCCGGTCCTTCAGCAGCCGGGCCGCGTCCCGCACGATCCGGGGAGCGGCCGACCACGTGTCGACCACGACGTCCCATTCTCCTTCCGCCAGGGCCGCGAGCCCGTCGGGCGCGGTGCGGTCGCCGTGCAGTGAGGTCACCCCGGCGGGCGGGGCGTGCCGTCCCCGGTGGAAGACGGTCACGTCCCAGCCGCGGCCGAGCGCCGCCTCCACGACCGCCCGCCCGACGAACTCCGTACCACCCAGCATCAGAAGTCTCATGCGGGTGACTCTGCCCTGCTGAGCCGCGCGACGGAACGGGAATCTGCCCACAGGAGAACCGTTCCGCCGGCGGGGCGGTTCAGGGCCGGGCCGGGGGCGGCGTCAACTCCCGGTCGTGGGCGCGTACGTGTATCCGACGCGTCGTACCGTCCGGATGGTGTCCCGGTGCTCCGCGCCGAGCTTGCGGCGCAGCCGGGCGATGTGGACGTCCACGGTCCGGCCGTCGCCCACGTGCCCGTAGCCCCACACCGTGGTGACCAACTGGTCGCGGGTGTGCACCCGGTGCGGGTGCGTCACCAGGTGCGCGAGCAGCTCGAACTCGAGGTACGTGAGGTCGAGCGGCCGCCCGTCGACCTCGGCGGTGCGCCGGAGGGTGTCGACCCGTACACGGGAGCCGTCGCCGGACTCCTGGGACTCCGCCCGGGCCGTCTCCGGTGCGGCGACCGGCAGGAGGGACGGCTGGTCGGCCGGTACGAGCACCAGGTACCCGATCATCGGCGGCCGGCCCGGCAGCGTGGGCAGGGTGTGCGGGGGAGCGGGTAGCCAGGTGGCTCCCGGCGGCAGGAAGGCCGTGACGTCCCTGCCCGGGTTCCCGGCTCCGTCCGGGCGGGCAGGTCCCCAGTCCGCGTCCCGGTCGACGGAACGCAGCCGGTGGCGTGCCGGGCCCGTGGCGGGGGCCGGGGTGGGGGCGGTGGCAACGGCGGAGAAGGAACGGGTGTTCGCCATGAGAGGTCAGCTCTTTCGCGCGAGAGGTCGTCGGAGGACGTACGTCGTGCGCGCTGGCCGAAGGCCGGGAGGTACGGCTTTAGAGGGCCGGCGCGTTCGTCGCGCGACAACACACCCGGTCGAAGTCGTGGTGCTGACGGGAGGGCCAGAAGGGCTCCAGGTCATGACGACCCGTCGCAATGCACTTCCGGAAGCTGGCCATGCCCTCATTGAAGCAGACGCGGGACGTCGGCATCAGTCTCCTCTCACAGGCCGGACACCTCTCGGCCACGATGTGACGCCCTGCCTCCCGCTCGCGCCGGAGTCGGCTGCCTTCTCACCTGCCGAGGGGGCCTGCTCACCCAGGGGCGCGGGGAACCGCGCGACAAGCCCTCACCCACCCGCACCCGCCCATGAACCGCCTCACCCCGGGGCGGACGCGCAAGGGCGCCCACCGAGCAGGTGGGCGCCCTTGCGGAGGAACAGCCGGATCAGACCTGTCCGGCCTTCTCCAGGGCGGAACAGCACGTGTCGACGATCAGCCGCGTCACGATGTACGGGTCGACGTTGGCGTTCGGGCGGCGGTCCTCGATGTAACCCTTGCCGTCCTTCTCGACCTGCCACGGGATACGGACCGAGGCGCCACGGTCGGAGACACCGTAGGAGTACTCGTTCCACGGGGCCGTCTCGTGCAGGCCCGTGAGGCGGTCGTCGATGCCGGCGCCGTAGTTCTTGACGTGGTCGAGCGGCTTGGAGCCCTCGCCCAGCGACTCGCACGCGGTGATGATCGCGTCGTAACCCTCGCGCATCGCCTTCGTGGAGAAGTTGGTGTGCGCGCCCGCGCCGTTCCAGTCGCCCTTCACGGGCTTCGGGTCCAGCGTCGCGGAGACGTCGAAGTCCTCGGCGGTGCGGTAGAGCAGCCAACGGGCCACCCACAGGTGGTCGGAGACCTCCAGCGGGGAGACCGGACCGACCTGGAACTCCCACTGGCCGGGCATGACCTCGGCGTTGATGCCGGAGATGGCGAGACCGGCCTTGAGGCAGTTGTCCAGGTGGGCCTCGACGATGTCACGGCCGAAGATCTCGTCGGCGCCGACGCCGCAGTAGTAGCCGCCCTGCGGGGCCGGGAAGCCGCCGACGGGGAAGCCGAGCGGGCGCTCGCCGTCGAAGAAGGTGTACTCCTGCTCGATGCCGAAGATCGGCTCCTGGCTGCCGAACCTCTCCACGACCTCGCTGAGCGCGGCGCGGGTGTTGGACTCGTGCGGCGTCATGTCGATGTTGAGGACCTCGCACATGACGAGGAT
Source organism: Streptomyces aurantiacus (assembly GCF_027107535.1). Classification (NCBI taxonomy): domain Bacteria; kingdom Bacillati; phylum Actinomycetota; class Actinomycetes; order Kitasatosporales; family Streptomycetaceae; genus Streptomyces; species Streptomyces sp. Qhu-G9. Next base: position 1,914,534 of record NZ_CP114283.1, read on the forward strand.
GTCGTCACCGCCGCGGATCGGGTCCGGGAAGGACGCGACCGGCTTGAGCACCCGGTCGGAGGCGTGACCCTCGGCCTGGTTCGTGGAGGAACCGTCGAAGCCCCAGATCGGCAGCTCCGCACCCTTCGCGTCGTCCGCCAGTATCTTCGTCTTCGAACGGAGCTTGGCCGTCGGCTCGGTGCCGTCGATCCAGATGTACTCAGCCTTGAAGGCCACGGGACACATCCTTCGGGGTGGGTCTCTACGCGCAATGCGGGTGCTGCGGCGCTGCGGCACTGGGGCGCCGCGAGGATGCCCGCAGCCTGCCAACAGGCGATTTCCCGGTCATTGCTCGAATGTGAACCCCGTGTTACCTGGTGCCTCTGTGCTGCGACTCACTCGCCGAGAGCGGCGGCGACCCGCTCGGGGGGAGCGGGCTTCGGGTGGCGGCCGGGGCCGCCACCCTGCTGCCGCGTGGCACGGAGCGCGTCCTCGGTGGGACGGGCTCCGTCAGCCCACCTTCTCGATGAGGGCCTTGCGGATCAGGAACTTCCCGGGTTCCCGCACCTGCTCGAACGCCGCGTTGTTCAGGAGGGCGCAGCTGCCGGAGACCGAAGTGACCTCCACGGTCGTGGACTTGTTGTTGTCCAGGTTCGTGACCCTGAGCTTCGTGCCGGCGGGGAACTGGTTGCTGGACGCGGCCGGTGCGCCCGCCTCGCCGGAGAGGGTGACCGTGGACCCGTTGCAGACCTGCTCACCGGCGGCGGCGTCGTCGCCCGCCCCGGCGGCCGGCGCGGACGCGCTCTGCGACGGCTGCTCGGCGGGTGCGGACTCGGCGGGGGCCTGCGCGCCCGCCTCCGCTCCGGCGCCCACGTTCGCGTCGGACTCGCCGACCGTGCAACCGGACGCCTCCTGCTGCACCTTGATCTGGGCGATGACCGCCTCGCGGTTGGCGATCCGCGCCTGGGACTGGGCGTCCGGGGCGGTGCGCTGCCCCTCGATGAACTTCTCGTTGTTGCCGAGCGCGGTGGCCAGCCCGTCGCAGACCACCGAGGACTGCGCGGCCGGCGCCGCGTTCGAGGTGGAGGCCAGGGCGAAGGCCCCGCCGCCGGCCACCGCTGCGGCGCTCACCAGCAGCGCGATCTTCTTCTTCGGGTCGAGAGTTCTCCTGCGCGACATGAACGGCTCCTGTCCCCGGCCGCCCCGGTCGGCGGCCGTCCGCCGTTATGTACGAGATACCGAACAAGGTTGCTCAGCGGTTAACACGAGTCACCGAAGTAACGTGGATCACATCAACCGCCCTGTCCTCGGCGCCGGTTGCCGCGGTCACCTGCCCAGGGCGTCCCGCACCGCCTCGTCCGTCCGGGCCACCACGGCGGTCCCGTCCTGCGCGGTGATGATCGGCCGCTGGATGAGCCGGGGGTGTCCGGCCAGGGCCTTGACCCACCGCTCCCGCGAACCGGCGTCCCGCGCCCACTCCTTCATTCCGAGTTCCTTCGCCTCGGCCTCCTGGGTCCGGGTGATGTCCCAGGGCTCCAGCCCGAGCCGCTCCAGGACCTCCCGGATCTCGGCCTCGTCGGGCACGTCCTCCAGGTACCGCCGAACCGTGTAGTCGGCCCCCTCCTCGTCCAGCAGTTTCATGGCGCCGCGGCACTTCGAACAGGCTGGGTTGATCCAGATCTCCATGCCGCACAAGGTACGCGAAACACCGTGCCACTCATCCGTCACGGCACCCTCAAAGCCCCTCTGGCCAGGGGCGATTGTCAGTGGGCGGCAGTAGAATAGAAGCAGTGTTCGAGGGTGCCGCCGGAGACGCCGGCCGGTGCCCTGACCGCGACAGGAGGATGCCTGTGCCCGCTGCCGCACTCAGTCCGCTGCCCACCCAGTCCACATCCAAGAGGGCGGTCCTGCTCGACCTGCCGTACGAGCCCGTCGAGAAGCGTCCGCTGCCCGCGGGACGCCCTCGCGAGTGGTACGTCATGCACAACCGCCGCCTCAAGGCGATGAGGCTCGCCATCGCCCTCCTCGACTCCGGCGTCTACATGCCCAACCAGGCGCGCAACGAGAAGATCCGCAGCACGGCCCAACTCGTGGGTGTGCACCCTCCGTCGGACACGACCTGCCACATGGTCCGGGCTCTGATGAGGTACACCCGCTGAACCCAGGCCCGTCGCGCCGCCCGCCTCCCGGGCGGCGCACCGGTTTGAGGGCATTGCGTGACGGTGCGTCCGCGGACCGGGCCGGTGTCGGTCCCCGCCGGAGGGGCATCACCCGGCATCCGGAGGGCTACGCTCGACGTACCGGCGGGCCGGCGCACACTCCCGGCGTCACGTCGGACATCTCAAGGTCACGCCCTCCACGTACAAGGAGACCCGTCATGGGTACCTTGATCATTTCAGCGGTCCTCGCTCTGGTCGTCCTGGGATTCGACAACCCGGTCTGGTGGCTCGCCGCGGGCGCCCTGCTCTACCTGCACACGCGATACGTCCGCACCGGTCGGCGATCCCCGGGCTCGTCGTCGCCCGGCGGCGCCACGAGGCCGTCGGGCGGTTCGGGACCGTCGGCACGCGGCGGCGACAACAGCTATCGCGCCTACCGGCAGCGCCGGGACCAGATGGCCAGGTGGGAGCGCCGCTACCGCCGCGAACGCCCCTGGATGACCCGTCAGAAGTGAGGCCGTCCCGGAAGAGCACGCCCGGGGGAGAGCGCGGCGTCCCATACCGGGCGGGGAACGACGGAGCCCCGCCGCCGCCCGAAGGCGGTGACGGGGCTCCGTGAAAAGCCGCGAGGCTCCACGCCCGACCGGCGCCGACAGGGCACCGGGCGGACGCCGTGTGGATCACACGTCGTAGTAGAGCTCGAACTCGTGCGGGTGCGGACGCAGCTGCAGCGGCGCGATCTCGTTCGTGCGCTTGTAGTCGATCCACGTCTCGATCAGGTCGGACGTGAAGACGTCGCCCGCGAGCAGGAACTCGTGGTCGGCCTCCAGGCGGTCGAGGACGGCCGGGAGGGACGTCGGGACCTGGGCGACACCCGCGTGCTCCTCGGGGGCCAGCTCGTAGAGGTCCTTGTCGATCGGCTCGGCCGGCTCGATCTTGTTCTTGATGCCGTCCAGGCCCGCGAGCAGCAGTGCCGAGAAGGCGAGGTACGGGTTGCCGGAGGAGTCGGGCGCGCGGAACTCGACGCGCTTGGCCTTCGGGTTCGAGCCCGTGATCGGGATACGCATGGCCGCGGAGCGGTTGCGCTGCGAGTAGACCAGGTTGACCGGGGCCTCGAAGCCGGGGACCAGGCGGTGGTACGAGTTCACCGTCGGGTTCGTGAAGGCCAGCAGCGACGGGGCGTGCTTGAGGATGCCGCCGATGTAGTAGCGGGCGGTGTCCGACAGGCCCGCGTAGCCCGCCTCGTCGTAGAACAGCGGGGAACCGCCGGTCCACAGCGACTGGTGGACGTGCATGCCCGAGCCGTTGTCACCGAAGATCGGCTTCGGCATGAAGGTCGCGGTCTTGCCGTTGCGCCAGGCGACGTTCTTCACGATGTACTTGAAGAGCTGGAGGTCGTCGGCCGCGGCGAGCAGCGTGTTGAACTTGTAGTTGATCTCGGCCTGGCCGGCGGTGCCGACCTCGTGGTGCTGGCGCTCGACCTGGAGGCCGGACTTGGCCAGCTCCAGGGAGATCTCGGCACGCAGGTCGGCGAAGTGGTCGACCGGCGGGGTCGGGAAGTACCCGCCCTTGTAGCGGACCTTGTAACCACGGTTGTCCTCGACGGCGCCGGTGTTCCAGGCACCCGCCTCGGAGTCGATGTGGTAGAAGGCCTCGTTCGACTTGGTGTCGAAGCGCACGCTGTCGAAGACGTAGAACTCGGCCTCGGGGCCGAAGTACGCGGTGTCGGCGATCCCGGTCGACGCGAGGTACGCCTCCGCCTTCTTCGCCACGTTGCGCGGGTCACGGGAGTACTGCTCGCCCGTGATCGGGTCGTGGATGAAGAAGTTGATGTTGACCGTCTTGTCGCGGCGGAAGGGGTCGACGCGCGCGGTGGACAGGTCGGCGCGGAGCGCCATGTCGGACTCGTGGATGGCCTGGAAGCCGCGGATGGAGGAGCCGTCGAAGGCCAGTTCCTCGGTCGGGTCGAAGGCCTCTGCAGGCAGTGTGAAGTGCTGCATCACACCCGGCAGGTCGCAGAAGCGGACGTCGACGAACTTGACGTCCTCGTCCTTGATGAACTTCTTGGCCTCGTCGGCGTTCTGGAACATCCAGCTCCTCCTACTCCCGCCCACTTCGGACCGGGGTGGTAGTTCGTTCGTGCGGCCAGTGCGGTGGCACACGCTGATCCCGACCTTAGGGACGGGTGGTTTCTCAAGCGTGACCCATTTGTTTCGCCCAAGTTAACCGGACCCGGCCCGTCGCACCCCACCTGTCCGCATGGCAAAACGGGCGCAGTACCTTGGACGGGTGGACAACAGGCAAGTAATCGGATCGTGGCTCTCCGGACCCCGCGCGGCCGCGGAGGAAGCCGGTGCCGACTTCGGATACCGCGGCGAGCAGCTGGGTCTGCCCGAGTCCGGCCCCGGATCGATCGCGCGCCCGGGACGGCGTCTGGGCGCCCTGGCCGTCGACTGGGGCCTGTGCCTCTTGATCGCATACGGCCTGATCACCGACAGCTACAACAGGGCGGCCCAGGTCTGGGCACCGATCATCCTGTTCACGCTGATCGTCCTCACTCTCGGCACGATCGGCTGCACACCGGGCAAGCGGCTCTTCGGCCTGCGGGTGGTCACCCTGGCCACCGGTCGTGTCCATCCGCTGCGCGCCCTGCTGCGCACGATCCTGCTGTTCCTCGCCCTCCCGGCCCTGATCTGGGACCGCGACGGGCGCGGGCTGCACGACCGTATGGCCGGCACGGTCGAGATCAGGGTCTGACCGCCATTCGGGTCAGCTCACCCGCAGCTCGCACGAGCGCACCGCGACAGGTCTTCGAGAGCCGTGATGCGTGGGGCCCCGGAACCGATCGGTTCCGGGGCCCCTCGCATCACGCCGTACGCACCTCGCCGTATACGTGCCCGGCCCGACGGAAACGGGGCTCTCCGCGACCGTCGGTGGTCGCGGAGAGCCCCGTATCACTGGAGCCGGTGGCAGTGCGGGTGTGGCCGCTAGCGCATCTTGCCGCCGCGCGGCATCCGCATGCCCTTGGGCATCGGGCCCTTGGGGAGCGGCATGTTGCTCATCAGGTCGCCGAGAGCGCGCAGCCGGTCGTTGGTCGCGGTCACCTGCGGGCCGGTCAGGACCCGCGGGAGCTTCATCATCGTCGTGCGGAGCTTCTTCAGCTCGACCTGGCCCTCACCCGTGCCGACGAGGATGTCGTGCACCGGCACGTCCGCGACGATGCGGGCCATCTTCTTCTTCTCGGCGGCCAGCAGGCTCTTCACCCGGTTCGGGTTGCCCTCGGCCACCAGCACGATGCCGGCCTTGCCGACGGCCCGGTGGACCACGTCCTGGCTGCGGTTCATCGCCACGGCCGGAGTCGTCGTCCAGCCGCGCCCGACATTGTCGAGCACCGCCGCCGCCGCGCCCGGCTGGCCCTCCATCTGCCCGAAGGCCGCACGCTCGGCGCGGCGTCCGAAGACGATCGCCGTCGCGAGGAAAGCCAGCAGCAGGCCGAGAATTCCGAGATAGATCGGGTACCCGATCAAAAAACCGATCGCGAGGAAGACACCGAGGGTGACGATTCCGACAGCCGCGAGTACAAGACCGATCTTGGAATCGGCCTTGCGGGTCATCTTGTAAGTCAGGGCGATCTGCTTGAGCCGCCCGGGGTTCGCAGCGTCCGCTGCGGGTTCCTTCCTCGCCATGCCGTGAAGTCTACGTGGCGCCACAAGCGCCGACGACGCCGGTGCCGGGTCGGCCCGCGTCACGCGGCTCCGTGTCGGGTCCCCGACGCGCCCCGCGCTCAGGGGCGGACGACGAAGGACTGCTCCAGGACGCGCTGCGCCTCGCCCCGGTCCTTGGCGCGGCGGCGGTCCTCCAGGACGGAGGTCCAGGCGTTGCGGCGGGCCGTGCGCTGGCCGCTGCTGAGGAGCAGGGATTCGACGGCACGGAGTGCATCGGTGAACGACGGAATCGCGGTGGCGCGTACGGGCGCTGCCTGCATGATGGAGGTCCCCCCTCGGGACGATGGCTCTGGCTCGGGCTCTACGGGGTGTAAGACCAGGGTCACTGAATGGTGTTACCAGGGCGTGACCGGCCGGTCAAACGCCAATGAAGCCTTGCTGTGCATGCCTGAAACGCCGACGCGGCCCTGACAGGGCCCCCATCTGCGGGGACGGTCGGGACCGCGTCCTATTGGCCATTACTCGCGAGTAGTGACTTGTGCGCTGATTCACACATTCGTCTGGCACTGCGTGCCATCCGGTGGGGCGCCGGGTGCGGCTCAGAGAGCCTGCGAGGCGACGTACGATCCGCGCTTCTCGATCGCCATCTGGTAGAGACGGCCGGCCCGGTACGAGGAGCGGACCAGCGGGCCCGACATGACACCGGAGAAGCCGATCTGGTCGGCCTCGTCCTTCAGCTCCACGAACTCGTGCGGTTTCACCCAGCGCTCCACGGGGTGGTGGCGCACGGAGGGCCGCAGGTACTGCGTGATGGTGACGAGCTCGCAGCCCGCCTCGTGCAGCTGGCGCAGGGCCTCGCTGACCTCTTCGCGGGTCTCGCCCATGCCGAGGATCAGGTTCGACTTCGTGACCAGACCGTAGTCGCGGGCCTCCGTGATGACCTTCAGCGAGCGCTCGTAGCGGAAGCCGGGGCGGATGCGCTTGAAGATGCGGGGGACCGTCTCCACGTTGTGTGCGAAGACCTCCGGGCGGGAGGAGAAGACCTCGGCGAGCTGGGCCGGCTCGGCGTTGAAGTCCGGGGCGAGGAGCTCGACCTTGGTCCGGCCCTCGGCGCGGTCCGTGGTCTGCTGGTGGATCTGGCGGACCGTCTCCGCGTAGAGCCAGGCGCCGCCGTCGTCGAGGTCGTCACGGGCGACGCCGGTGATGGTCGCGTAGTTGAGGTCCATGGTGACCACGGACTCGCCCACGCGGCGGGGCTCGTCGCGGTCCAGCGCCTCGGGCTTGCCCGTGTCGATCTGGCAGAAGTCGCAGCGCCTCGTGCACTGGTCGCCACCGATGAGGAACGTGGCCTCGCGGTCCTCCCAGCACTCGTAGATGTTGGGGCAGCCCGCCTCCTGGCAGACCGTGTGCAGGCCCTCGCTCTTCACGAGGTTCTGCATCTTCGTGTACTCGGGACCCATTTTCGCCCGGGTCTTGATCCACTCGGGCTTGCGCTCGATGGGGGTCTGGGCGTTCCGGACCTCCAGGCGCAGCATCTTGCGTCCGTCGGGTGCGACTGCGGACACATCGGCTCCCTGTAGCTTCGATTCTTCGGCGTACACCAGGGTACGCCCGTGCGGTTCTCGGCCCCCGGGGTGGGCAACCTTCGGGAACGGGGGTGCATTCCCAGGCGGGGCAGGCAGGGGCGGCGCGGCGGGGAAACGGTCCCTACACGGCCACGGCCCGCGGCCGGAGCTCCGCGTTGCCGAGGACGTCCGCCAGGTGCCGCTCGGCGACGGGCAGCACCTCCGCGATGGTCAGGTCACGTCCCAGCTCGTGCGCGAGCGACGTGACCCCCGCATCACGGATCCCACAGGGAATGATCTTGTCGAAGCTCGCCACGTCAGGGTTCACGTTGAGAGCGAAGCCGTGCATCGTGACCCCCTTGGCGACCCGGATCCCCACGGCGCAGATCTTGCGGTCCTCGCGCCGCTGACCGGCGTTGGAGGGTGCGTACTCGGGCCCGTCCAGCCGCGGGTCGAACTCCTCGTCGGCCAGCCGGGGGTCGAAGTCGAGGGAGAGCCCGCCGAGGGACGGCCGCTCGGCCACGGGGTCACCGAGGACCCAGACACCGGCCCGCCCCTCCACCCGGCTGGTCTCGACGCCGAACTCCGCGCACACACGGATCATCGCGTCCTCCAGGCGCCGGAGATGGGCGACGACGTCCACAGGGCGCGGAAGCTTCTGGATCGGGTAGCCGACCAGCTGGCCCGGACCGTGCCAGGTGATCTTCCCGCCCCTGTCCACGTCGACGACGGGCGTGCCGTCGAGGGGCCGCTCGCTGTCCGCCGTGCGCCGGCCGGCCGTGTAGACCGGCTGGTGCTCCAGGAGCAGGCACGTGTCGGGAACCTCGTCCTGGAAGCGGGCCGCGTGGACACGTCGCTGCTCGTCCCAGGCCTCCTGGTACTCGACGGCGTCCGCACCGAAACCCATGCGGACGAACCGCAGCTCACTCACGGCAAGCGCCTCCCTGCAAGAGTCGTAAGGCTCATAACGGCCCCACGCCACTGTACGTCCGACCCGTGTGCGTCAGCCCTGGGGGCAATCCTCACACGATCGGATGAATGCGTGTCGAAGTGTGCGATCGGGTGCTCACGGACCGCTACATTCGCGCCGTTCACGAGGCTAATAAGGGCTGCTCACAGCATGGCGGCCGACCTCACCCGGGCCTGTCCGTGCAGGCCCCCAGCCCGGAAGGCAGGAGTTCGCACCGCAGATGACGGAACGACCCGCGCAGCGCACCCCCAACCGTCAGCTCGCCGCACTTATCGCAGAAGCGGGGTTCTCCAACGCGGGGCTCGCCCGTCGAGTGGACCAGCTCGGCCTCGAACACGGTCTCGATCTGAGATACGACAAGACATCAGTGACCCGGTGGCTGCGCGGGCAGCAGCCCCGGGGCACCACACCGGCGCTCATCGCCGAGGTGTTCACCCGCCGCCTCGGCCGCCGGCTCAGCGCGCAGGACCTCGGGCTCGACGCCTGCGCGCCGGTCTACGCGGGACTCGAGTTCGCCGCCACGCCCGAGGAGGCCGTCGACATCGTCGGCGGGCTGTGGCGCAAGGACTCGGGCAGCCACGCGGAACTGCGCAAGATCGCGTTCACCCCGGCGGGACTCGTCGTCCCCAGCCGCGACTGGCTGATCGGCCGGGCCGACGACCGGGTGAGCCGCGGCGACCCCGCTGCGGCGCGCATCCCCGTACAGGGCCGCCCGGCCGCCCCGAAGTTCCCGCCCGCGCTCGAAGGGGCGGGGCCCGCCTCCCGGCAGCGCACCACCGCCGAGCGCGGGCCGGGGCAGCGGGTGACCGCGGGCGACATCGCGGCGCTGCGATCGGTCGGCGAACTCTTCCGCGCGCTCGACAACACCTACGGGGGAGGGCACGCCCGGCAGGCCCTCGTGCGGTACCTGGAGCACGAGCTGGAGCCGATGCTGCGCGGCACGTACGGCGAGCAGGCGGGTCGTCGCCTGTTCGCGGCGGCGTCCGACCTGACCCGGCTGGCGGGCTGGACCTCGTACGACATCGCCGCGCACGGACTGGCACAGCGGTACTTCGTGCAGGCGCTGCGGCTGTCGCAGGCGGCGGGGGACCGGGCGTACGGCTCGTACGTGCTCGTGACGATGAGCCGGCAGGCCGTCTATCTCGGGCACGGCCGGGAGGCGGTCCAGCTGGCCCGCGTCGCCCAGCAGGGCGTGGGCTCCTCCGCGCCGCCCGTCGTCCAGGCGCTGCTGTACGCGGTCGAGGCGCGCGGGCACGGCGTGCTCGGCGAGGTGCGGGCGGCCACGGCCTCGCTGGTGCGGGCCGAGCGGGCGCTGGAGACGGCCCGGCCCGGGGACGAAGTCCCGTACTGGGCGCGGTTCTTCGACGAGGCGCAGCTCGCGGACGAGTTCGGGCACTGCCACCGGGACCTCCAGCAGTACCGGGCGGCCGCGCAGCACGCCGAGCGCTCCCTGCAGCTGCGCGCTCCGGGGTACGCGCGCAGCCGTCTCTTCTGCCGCGTGGTCCTGGCCTCGGCCAGGCTCGGTCTCGGCGAGCTCGACCAGGCCTGCCAGCTGGGCGCGGAGGCGGCGGCGCAGGCATCGGAGATGCGGTCGGTGCGGGCGCTGGAGTACGTACGTGACTTCGAGCGGCGGCTCGAACCGTACAAGGACGCGGTGCCGGTGCGGGGGTATCGCGACAAGGTCGCCTCTCTCGGCTGAGGGCCGCCGGAGGTCCGGCGCGGGGAGGGCGGTGTCGCGGCTGCGGGCTGTGTGTGGCTGGGCGCCGTTCCCCGCGCCTCTTGCGGGGCGCAGTGGAGGAGGGGGTGGAGGTCCTGCCCCGCGACGGGACCTCCACCCCCGGTTCCGGCGACGGCGGTTCGGTTCTGCTACGCGGCTGCGGCGGAGGAGGCCGGTAACGGTGTCGCCTCTGATGCCGAGTCGACGCCGAGATCGGCCAGGAGGGCCGCCGCGGCCCGGTGACCCGAGTGCAGGGCTCCCTGGACCGTGCTGGTGTCGCGGTGGTCGCCGCAGACGTACAGGCCCGCCAGCAGGCGCACCGGGCGCAGCAGGTCGTGCGGCGGCAGCATCGCGGGCACCGCGTCGGGCGTGTGGTGGACCGCGAGCAGCTCCCACCGGTGTGTGGCGGTGCCGTAGAGCGCGGCCAGGTGCGCCCGCACCGTCCGGTCCAGATCGGCGGGCGGCGGCCCCAGGATCGTGGACGAGACCAGGGCGCGGCCCACGGGGGCGCGGGACGGGTCGACCTGGCTGACGACCGCTGTATGGGCCACCGGGCCCCGGCGGTCGGCGTCCAGGAGCAGCGCCGCGTCCGTCAGGGGCGGCTCGTCCGCCGTGTGGTGCACCACCGTCACCGGATGCAGCGGCGGCACCCGCAGGCCGGGCAGCAGCTCTGCGGCGTCGCGGGCCCCGGTCGCCACCAGGACGGCCCGGCACCGCAGTTCACCGTGCTCGGCCGTCGTCACGGAGGTCGTCGAGACGGAGGTGACCCGCACGCCGGTGCGGACCGTCCCGGGCGGCAGGGCCCCCGCGAGCAGCTCCGGCAGCATGTCGGCGCCGCCCTCCGGGATGCACAGCCGGCCCGAGGCGAAGGCCCGGAGGGCGAGGTCGCCACACCGGCTGGACGACGTCAGATCCGGATCGCAGAGCAGCGCGGCGAGGAGCGGGCGCAGAAACCCCTCGACCGTCCGGGCGGGCATGCCGCGGGCTGCAAGCGCCTGTCCCGCGGGCCGCTCGGGCCGGGCCAGCAGCCGCCCCACGGGGACCGTCGCGATCCGGCCGAGGGCCGCGGCCAGCCGGGCCTGGTCGAGTGAGCCCCCGAGCGGGGGGAAGGCCCGCGACACGGGCGGAGCGATGGCCGCGGATATCTGCCGAACCCTTCGCGGGGGGCTCACGAAGGCGCGTGCCGCATCGAGTGCGCCCCTTGCGCCCCCGGCGCTCGCGGGCTCACCCGCACGGTGCACACGCCCCTCGGCGTGGACGAGGACACCGGGGGCGAACGGGCGCAGGACGAGGGCGTCGAGGCCCGGGGTCAGCCGCAGCTCCGGGTACGACGTCGAGAGGAACCGGCCGATGCGGTCGAGACGGAAACCGTCCACCTTCTCGGTCGTCATACGGCCGCCCACGCAGGGGGCGCCTTCCAGGACCACGGTCGTCACACCTGCGCTGTTCAGCCGATGGGCGGCGGAGAGTCCCGCGACCCCGGCCCCCACGATGACGACGTCCGCCTGATTAGCGGGCTCAATCACGTGCCCCTCCTCGAGGTCGCGCGGCTGCTGGGGGCGTCATGCCCCCAACGGGCTTCCGGAATACCCGAGTTCGGGTCGAGGTTAGGGCCGCTGCCGGTCGGGCGAAGTCGCGCACGGACAGGGCACGGTCGCACGCCGGTCGCATCTGGTCGGCGCCCCGGACCGCCGACTATGCCCGGGCCAACTGCCCACCCCGGCAAGGGGAGTGGGGCCGTCGGCCCGGACGGCCCCGCCGGCGGGGCCGCCCGGCCTCCCCGGGCTCTCGGCCGCGTCCGGGCCGAGGGGTCCCGGCCCGCGGCTTTTCGGCCGCGGCGCCGGACGTCCGCCCGGCCGCCGGGGCCGGCGGCAGCCCCTACGCCCGGGCCGCCCGGACGGCGTCCTCGATGCCGGGGAACGCGAAGGTGAAGCCCGACTCCAACAGCCGCGTGGGCAGTACGCGTTGGCTGCCCAGCACCTCCTGGGCCATCTCGCCGAGCGCGGCCCTCAGGACGGGCTCGGGCACCGCGAAGAGCATGGGACGGCGCAGGACACGACCCATGGCGGCGGTGATCTCGCGGTTGGTGAGGGGCTCCGGGGCCGTCAGGTTGAAGGGCCCGGACAGCGACTCGGAGTCGAGCAGGAACCGCACGGCGGCCACGTGGTCGTGCAGCGCGATGTAGCTCCAGTACTGCCGCCCGTCGCCCATCCTCCCGCCGAGCCCCGCCTTGAACAGCGGGAAGAGGCGGCCCCAGGCACCGCCCTTCGCCGCCACCACCAGCCCGGTGCGCGCGAGGACGGTCCGTACGCCCGCCTCCTGCGCCGGAGCCGCCGCCTCCTCCCACTCCACGCACACCGAGGGCAGGAACCCGTCCCCGGGGGGCGTGCTCTCGTCCACGGCCCGCTCGCCGGTGTCTCCGTAGATGCCCATCGCGCTGCCGTTGAGGAAGACCCGCGGCGGCTCGTCGAGGGCGGCCACGGCCTTGGCGAGCGTGGCGGTGCCGAGCACCCGGCTGTCGCGGATCGTCCGCTTGTACGCGTCGGTCCAGCGGCGGTCGCCGATCCCGGCGCCCGCGAGGTTCACCACGGCGTCGCAGCCGGTGAGTCCCGCCGTGTCCACGTACTGCCGTCCGGGATCCCACTCCACCTCGTCGTCCGCCCGGGGCCTGCGGCGCACCAGCCGCACCACCTCGTGCCCGTCCGCGGTCAGTGAGCGCACCAGGGCCGTACCGATGAGGCCGGACGCACCGGCCACGGCGATTCGCGAAGCATCCATGCCCCCATACTCCGCCTGCCTCGCCGGGAGCATCGCGCCGAGGGTGCCCGGACACGAGGGCGACTCCCGCCGCGCCGCCCTACAGTGATCTGCATGCCCGAGCCGTACATACGCGTCGCAGTGCCCGACGACGAAGAGGTGCTGGCCCTTCTCGACCGCGCGACCTGGTCCTATCTGCACGCGGTCAGACCCCGCGACCAGCCGCCGTACGAGCCGTTCTTCAACGAGCGCTTCGGGCCCCACGACCACCTGGTCGCTGAGGTGGGCGGGCGTGTCGTCGGCTACGTACGGCTCGGTTACCCCACTCCGCTCGCGTCCAACGCGCACGTACGGCAGATCCAGGGACTCGCCGTCGCCGCCGAGGTGCGCGGCCAAGGCGTCGGCCGGGCGCTGGTGCGCGCCGTCGTCGCTCAGGCCCGCCGCCAGGGCGCGCTCCGGATCACCCTGCGCGTCCTCGGCCACAACACACCCGCCCGCAAGCTCTACGAGTCGGAGGGCTTCGTGGTGGAGGGGATCCAGCCGGGCGAGTTCCATCTCGACGGGGAGTACGTGGACGACGTGCTCATGGGCCGCAGCCTCTGACTGCCGCTGCCGCTGCCGCTGCCACCGCCGCTCCTGCGTCCGGAGCGGGCCGGGCCCGGTCGGGCGTCAGTCCTGCTGAGGCTCCGTCAGCAGCCGCATACCGCCCGTCAGTTCACGCAGGCACCGCATCGCGAGCTCCGCGGGGGAGCCGGGACCCTCCAGGCCCGCGTCCGACTCGGCCCAGGTCTCCAGGGCGACCCTGATCGCGTCCGTCGCGGCCGCGGCGGCGAAGCGGATCTCCAGCGGGTCGGCGTCGTCCCCGGCCAGCCGGGCCACGACGGGAACGAGCCTGTCCTCGGACTCCTGGTTCACCCGGTACCAGACCGCGCGCAGCGCCGGGTCCCCGGCGGCGGCCCGCAGCAGACCCCGTGTCCAGCGCATGCCCTCGGCCTTGGCCTCGTGGGGGACGGTCAGCGACTCGGTGACGGCCGACTCCAGCGCCCGGGGCAGCGGCGTGCCCGGCTCGGCCCCCGCGAGCCGTTCGCGCCAGTGGTCCCCGCCGATCGCGAGCAGAGGGCCGACGGCGTCCTGCTTGCTGCGGAAGTAGCGGTAGAAGGTGCGCGGTGCGACGCCGGCGCGTACGGCGATCTCCTCGGCCGTGGTGCCGTCGGGACCGCGCTCGGTGAAGAGCTCGGCGGCGGCGCGGGCGATGTCCAGCTGGGTTGCCGCCTTGCGGCGTTCGGTCAGCGACGGGGTCCTGGTCGCTCGGGACGGCTCGGTGCTCACGCGAGGAAGCGTACGCCCGGCGGGAGACGGAGACACGGGCCGCCCGGTCGGCGGAACGTGTCCCTCGGGCGGGCCGGGACGCACGGCGTGGACGCCCGGGGAACAGGGGCCTCAGGACGTCACGAGGTCACCCGTGTCCACCGGCGACGAGGCGGTCGCCGCCCGCTCGGCGTCGTCCGCGACCTCGTCGGCGGTCAGCACGTATCCCGTCTCGGCGTCGCTCGTGGAACGCGCGAAGACGACGCCGTAGACCTTGCCGCCGGTGGTCAGCAGGGGCCCGCCGGAGTTGCCCGGGCGGACCGTGGAGCGGATCGAGTAGATCTCGCGGGTGACCGGGTCGGAGCCGTAGATGTTCTGGCCCCGGGCCTTGATCTTGTTCGCGACCGTGGCGGCCTGGAGGTCGAGGCCGCCGTCCTGCGGGTAGCCCGCGACCACGGCCGCGTCGCCGCGGGCCGCGCTGTTGTCGAAGGGCAGCACGGGCGCCTTGAGCCCCGGTACGTCGAGCACGGCCACGTCCTTCTCGGGGTCGAACAGGACGACCGTCGCCTCGTAGGCCCGGCCCGTGCCGCCCACGCGCACGGTCGGCTTGTCGATGCCCGCCACCACGTGGGCGTTGGTCATCACGTGCTCGGGCGCGTACACGAAACCGCTGCCCTCGCGGCCCTGGGTGCCGACCGCGCCCTCGACCTTCACCGTGGAGCGCTGCGCGGCCAGCGTGGCCGCCGAGGTGACGCTGTCCCCCGAGGGCTTGGCGACGCTGGCCGTCGGCTCGTTCTCGAAGGGGTTGAAGACCTGCGGGAAGCCGGCCTCCGTGAGCGCCGAGGTGGCCCGGGAGAACCAGGCCGGGGTGGCCTCCGGCATCGCGTCCTGCACCGTGCCGAGCAGTGCGGAGCCGCGGATGGACGAGGTGACGACGGGCGAGGCGGACGCGCCGAGGACGCTCGCGGCCACCCAGGCCACGAGCAGCACCGCGACCGTGTTCGCCGCCGCGCCGCCCACTCCGTCGACCACGCGCAGGGGGCCCCGGTCCAGCTCGCGGCGCAGCCGCAGCGCCAGACGCCCCGCCAGTTCGTGGCCCGCGGCGGCGGGCAGCAGCACCGTGAGCACCGCCGTCACCGTCGCGGCCGTGGTCCCCGTCTCCACCAGGTCCATCACCCAGGGCAGTACCCACACGCCGATGACGGCACCGCCCACGAAGCCGGCCAGCGAGACACAGCCCGCGACCAGTCCGCGCCGGTAGCCGGACGCCGCATAGCCGAGGATGACCAGCAACAGCATGATGTCGAGCAGGTCCACGGAGCTCCCTTTCTCTTGGGCCCCTTAGTACGTGCCGGGCGGGCCCAGTGATCAGGTTCGCGCGCGTGGAACCGGCCGGTCGGCACACGTGCGTGGACCTGTAGAAACGTCCCGGACCGGGGCGTTGGTTCCACCGGGTGGCACAGCACACATCGCGGACGTCCCAGGTGTCCCGGAGAGTGGGTCCCATGTGCGCCCATCGGACCCCGCCCCCACGACGCACCTGGGGCGTGCCGGGAGGGCTGCGCGAGAAGCTGGGGCGCTCGATGCGACGAGCCCGGCAGGGGCGCGCGCTCACGGCACGGAGGGATGGGCCGGGGCGTACACCTCCCACACGCGCGCCGGGCGGACCACGTCCGCCGTTCCTGGCCCGCGTGCCCCGTCGCGCGCGTGTCGCCCTCGCCTGTGTCCCCGGTCTCGTGGCCGTCGCCGGACTGGTGCTCTGCGCCGTGGGCATCGACCGGACGGCGGGCGACGCCGAGCGCCCCGTCGTGGCGCGGGCCGCCGCGGTCGGCCACAAGGCCGCGAAGCCCCCCATCGTGCCGAGGGAACGCTGGCTGGGCGACGCCTCCTACACCCGGCCGCCCACCCGGTACGCCGACCGTGTGTCCGCCGTCTTCGTGCACCACACCGACTCGCCGAACGGGTACGACTGCGCCGACGCGCCCCGCATCATCCAGTACCTCTACACGGGGCAGGCCGGAGTCAGGCACTGGGACGACATCGGCTACAACTTCCTCGTCGACCGCTGCGGCACGATCTACGAAGGCCGGGCGGGCGGCGCCGACCGCGCCGTCGTCGGTGCCCACACCCAGGGCTTCAACGTGGGCACGACGGGCATCGCCGCGCTCGGCACCTTCACCTCGGGCGTGCCGGTCCCCAAGGCCATGACCGACGCCATAGCGGCTGTCGCCGCCTGGAAACTGGGCCTCACGGGCATCGACCCGCGCGCCACCGTGCGGCTCGTCTCCACCAACAGCCTGAGCAAGTACCGTGCGGGCACCCGAGGCACCTTCACCGCCGTCTCCGGCCACACCGACGGCTACTGGACCGCATGCCCCGGCGCCGCCCTCATGGCCAGGCTCCCCGAGATCAGACAGCACGCGGCCCGCCTCCAGGGCAGGCTCTAGGCCCGCGGCGGCCCGGTACCGCCGCCTCACAGGTACGCCACAGCCGGTTCACGGACCACCCCGAGCCACGCCTTCTAACGTCGGGGCACGCACCGACTGGAGGCGGGGATCATGAACGGTCGCAGGGACATGAGCAGTCGTACGGACAGCCACAGCCACAGCCACAGCCACAGCCACGGCAACGGCAACGGCCGCGCGGACACGGGCGGGCGCGGGGGCCCGGGCGCCGGGACCGCCATCGGCGGGCCCGGCCGAAGGCAGCCGCCGTCCCGGGGCACGTCCCTGTGGGCGCGGGTGGTGCGCGGCCCGTGGACCGTGGCCTGTGTGGTGGCCGCCGTCGTGGTGGGGCCGTCCGCCGCCACCGCGTCCGCGCTGGACCGGGCGAACGCCGCACCCCCGCACAGCGCCCCGGGAGCGGGCTCGCCGTGGCCCGCAGGAGCGCAGGGGACCGGGTTCGAGAGGTCGCGGGGCCCGGCCCGGTAGTGAGGACCGGGGAGCCGGGCGAGAGGGAGCGGGGCAGGAGCAGGAGGAGCGGGCGGGCGAGTCCGGCGGGAGAGGCGGCCGGTGTCTGACTGCGTCAGTCCGCGAACCGGTCCCACAGCCGTGGGAAACGCTCCGCCAGCAGGGAGTGGTTCTCCAGGTCGAGCGGGGTGCCCAGCGGCTCCGGCGGTGCCGCCGCGATACCCAGGTCGGGCGCTACCGTACCGGTGAGCTGCTCGTACGCCTCGTCCGCCGAGTAGCCCAGCTCCTCGCCGTCCCCGTCGACCTCGTCGTCGAAGTCCGTCAGGAGGTCGGCCAGTTTGTCCGGATCGTGCACGGCGCTCTCGTAGGTTTCCCGGCCCTGGCCGATCAGCCAGCAGCGGAAGAAGTCGAAGGCGTCGTCGCTGGCCCCGTCGAGCAGGATCCAGGCCGCGCCCCACAGCTCCCAGGTGTACGCGCGGTTGTAGCGGGCCTCGAAGTGGCGGGCGAAGTCCAGGACCATCTCGGGGTCCAGCTGCAGGAGCCGCTCGACCAGTAGATCGGCCTGCTCCTCGGGGTCGCCCTCGGCGGCCTCGCGGGTCGCGTCCACCAGCTCCCAGAACTCCGTCTCGTCCATCACGGGACAAGCATCGGGCCTGTGACCGGCCCGCGCACCCGGGGACAGGCGGATCGTTATCCGCGCACATGCCTGCGGAAAGTCCGACAGCAGGTGTCGGTATTCGGCGGGATGCTCGGCGTATGGAGAGAACAGAGGAACCAGCACAGGGGATCGCGCAGCCGCTCGCCGGGAGGATCGCCCTGGTGGCGGGTGCCACCCGCGGCGCCGGACGGGCCATGGCGGTCGAGCTGGGACGCGCGGGAGCCACGGTGTACGTGACCGGCCGCACGACCCGCGAGCACGTCAGCGAGGTCGGCCGGACCACCGAGACGATCGAGGAGACGGGCGAACTGGTCGACGCGGCCGCCGGTGTCGCCGGCCGCGGGATCGCCGTACCGACGGACCACCTCGAACCGGAGCAGGTGCGCGCGCTCGTCGACCGGATCGACCGCGAGCAGGGCCGGCTCGACATCCTCGTCAACGACATCTGGGGCGGAGACGTCCACCTCGACTGGTCGGCGGAGAAGCAGCCCGACATGTGGGACATGGACCTCGGCAAGGGGCTGCGGATCATGCGTCTCGGCATCGAGTCGCACCTCGTCACCAGTCACTGCGCGCTGCCGCTGCTCGTCCGCAATCCCGGCGGGCTGCTCGTCGAGGTCACCGACGGCACCGAGGAGTACAACCGGCGCTACCGCAAACCGCTGTTCTACGACCTCGCCAAGACGGCCCCGATCCGCATGGCGTACGACCTGGGGGAGGAGCTGAAGGAGCACGGCTGCACGGCGGTCTGCGTCACTCCGGGCTGGCTGCGCTCCGAGGCCATGCTCGACACCGCCTTCAAGGTCACCGAGGAGAACTGGCGGGACGCCTGCGAGAACGTCCCGCACTTCGCGATCTCCGAGACGCCCACGTACGTCGGCCGGGCCCTGGTCGCGCTCGCCGCCGACCCCGACGTGGCCCGCTGGAACGGGCGGTCGCTGTCGAGTGGCGGCCTCGCCCAGGAGTACGGCTTCACGGACGTCGACGGCTCGGCGCCCGACGCGTGGCGCTACCTCATCGAGGTGGAGTCGCAGGGCAGGCCGGCGGACGTGACCGGCTACCGGTAGCCCCCGCCGGAGCCCCTCAGCCCTGCTCGTCGTAGTACACGGCCGTCCGGGCCGCCGCCTCGGCGAAACGCCGCCTGAGCCCGGACGGCTCCAGGATCTCCACCTCGGGGCCGAGGGAGAGCAGCTGGGTGTACGCGACGTCGTACGACTCGACGGGCAGCGTAAGCGTGATCCGGCCCCTGTCGTCGGGCGGGCCCGCCTCGGCCAGGGCCTCCTGCGCCGAGACCGGGTCGACGGTGTGTTTCAGCCGCCGTGCGCCCGCCTCGGTGAGACGCACCACGATCGTCGCCCGCAGGAGAGAGCGGGCGAACTGCGCGGCCCGCTCCGCCCAGAAACCCGGCAGGTCGAACGACTCGTCGCGGTCGAAGCGCTCGCTGCCGGGCTCGACCGCCGTGAACCGGTCGATGCGGTACACGCGGAAGGAACCGGACTCGGTGACCCGGGCGCACACGTACCAGACGCCCGCCTTCAGCACGAGACCGTACGGCTCCAACTCGCGCTCCACGTCGGCCTCCTGGCGTCGGTAGCGCGCGGTGACCCGCAGGTCGTCCCAGACCGCCTCGGCGATCGACGGCAGCAGCTCGGGGGGCTTCGGTTCGGCGAACCAGGCGGGCGCGTCCAGATGGAAGCGCTGGGACGCCGTCCGGGAGGCGTCCTTGAGGGAGGGCAGCAGGGCGGCGGACACCTTCAGCCGGGCGGCGGAAGCCGCGTCCTCCAGGCCCATCTCGCGGAGTGCGCCCGGCACCCCGGAGAGGAACAGGGCCTCGGCCTCGCTCCTGGCGAGACCGGTGAGCCTCGTCCGGTACCCGCCGATCAGCCGGTAGCCGCCCACCCGGCCCCGGTCCGCGTACACCGGGACGCCGGCCTCCGAGAGGGCCTGCGCGTCCCGGGTGATCGTGCGCTCCGACACCTCCAGCTCCCGGGCGAGCTCGGCGGCCGTCATCGACGGCCGGGACTGGAGCAGCAACACCATCTTGATGAGCCGGGCAGCACGCATGCGGCACATTCTGCCGGGTGGCCGGGTGCGGGCCGTACGGGGTGCGCCCCCGGACGAAGCAGGGGCGCAGCCCCGCTTTGTCCGGGGGCGCGGGGAACTGCGTGACCAGCCCCCACCGGCCCGCAGCCGGCCTACGGCACTTACAACCCGTACCGCCCCCGCGCTTCCTTCACCGCGGAAGCCGGCACCTCGCCGCGCCGCGCAAGCTGCGCCAGCGCCGCCACGACGATCGACTGCGCGTCGACGCCGAAGTGGCGGCGGGCCGCCTCACGGGTGTCGGAGAGGCCGAAACCGTCGGCGCCCAGCGACGAGTAGTCCTGCTCGACCCACTGCGCGATCTGGTCGGGCACCTGCCGCATGTAGTCGGAGACCGCGAGGACGGGCCCCTCGGCACCGTGCAGCGCCTGGCGCACGTACGGCACCCGCTCCTCGCCGCGCAGCAGTGCCGCGTCGGCCTCCAGCGCGTCCCGGCGCAGCTCCGTCCAGGACGTGGCCGACCAGACGTCCGCGGCCACACCCCACTCCTCCGCGAGCAGCCGCTGAGCCTCCAGGGTCCAGTGGATCGCCGTACCGGAGCCGAGGAGCTGGATGCGCGGGGCGTTGGCGGCGTTGACCTGGACCCCGGCCGACTCCGCCGTGTTGAAGCGGTAGAGGCCCTTGACGATGCCCTCGTCGATACCGAGACCCGACGGCTTCGCGGGCTGCGGGATCGGCTCGTTGTAGACGGTGAGGTAGTAGAAGACGTTCGAGTCCTCGCCGGGCGCGGCCTCGCCGTACATGCGGCGCAGACCGTCTTTGACGATCGTCGCGACCTCGTACGCGAACGCCGGGTCGTAACTCATGGCGGCCGGGTTCGTCGCCGCGATGACCGGCGAGTGCCCGTCCGCGTGCTGCAGGCCCTCGCCCGTCAGCGTCGTACGGCCCGCCGTGGCGCCGACGAGGAAACCGCGGCCGAGCTGGTCGCCGAGCTGCCACATCTGGTCGGCCGTGCGCTGCCAGCCGAACATCGAGTAGAAGATGTAGAACGGGATCATCGCCTCACCGTGCGTGCTGTACGCGGTGGACGCGGCGATGAAGTCCGCCATCGAACCGGCCTCGGTGATCCCCTCGTTGAGGATCTGGCCGTCCTTGGCCTCCTTGTAGTACATCAGCTGGTCACGGTCGACCGGCTCGTACGTCTGGCCCTTCGGCGAGTAGATGCCGAGGGACGGGAAGAGGCTCTCCATGCCGAAGGTGCGCGCCTCGTCGGGGACGATCGGCACCCAGCGCTTGCCGGACTGCTTGTCGCGGACCAGGTCCTTGACCAGGCGTACGAAGGCCATGGTCGTCGCGATGTTCTGCGAGCCGGAGCCCTTGTCGAAGGCGGTGAACGCCTTGTCGGCCGGGGCGGGCAGCGGCGCGAGGGCGTGCGTACGGCGGGCGGGGGCCGGGCCGCCGAGGGCCGCGCGGCGCTCCTGGAGGTAACGGACCTCGGGGGCGTCGGCGCCCGGGTGACCGTAGGGGACGACCCCGTCGACGAACTGGCTGTCGGAGATGGGCAGTTCGAGCAGGTCACGCATCTGCTTGAACTCGTCCGTCGACAGCTTCTTCATCTGGTGGTTGGCGTTCTTCGACGCGAAGCCCTCGCCGAGGGTGTGGCCCTTGACCGTCTGGGCCAGGATGACCGTCGGGGCGCCCTTGTGCTCGACGGCCGCCTTGTACGCGGCGTACACCTTGCGCGCCTCGTGACCACCGCGGGAGAGGTGGAAGCACTCCAGGATCTTGTCGTCGCTCAGCAGCTTCGCCAGCTCGACGAGCGCCGGGTCGGCGCCGAAGAAGTCCTGGCGGATGTAGGCGGCGTCGCGGGTCTGGTACGTCTGCACCTGCGCGTCCGGGACCTCACGGAGGCGGCGGACGAGGGCGCCGGTGGTGTCGAGCCGGAACAGCTCGTCCCAGGCGTTGCCCCACAGCGACTTGATGACGTTCCAGCCGGCGCCGCGGAACTGGGCCTCCAGCTCCTGCACGATCTTGAAGTTCGCGCGGACCGGGCCGTCGAGGCGCTGGAGGTTGCAGTTGATGACGAAGGTCAGGTTGCCGAGACCCTCGCGGGAGGCGAGTGCGAGGGCCGCCGTCGACTCCGGCTCGTCCATCTCGCCGTCACCGAGGAACGCCCACACGTGGGACGCCGAGACGTCCTTGATGCCGCGGTTGGTGAGATAGCGGTTGAAGCGCGCCTGGTAGATGGCAGACAGCGGGCCGAGGCCCATCGACACCGTCGGGAACTCCCACAGCCAGGGAAGCCGGCGCGGGTGCGGGTACGACGGGAGACCGTTGCCGCCCGCCTCCTGGCGGAACTTGTCGAGGTGCGCCTCGGTGAGGCGGCCGTCGAGGAAGGCGCGGGCGTAGATGCCGGGGGAGGCGTGGCCCTGGATGTAGAGCTGGTCGCCGGACCCGTCGGCCTCCTTGCCCTTGAAGAAGTGGTTGAAGCCCGTCTCGTAGAGCCAGGCCGCGGAGGCGAAGGTGGCGATGTGCCCGCCCACGCCGTGTTTCGCGCCCCGGGTCACCATCGCGGCCGCGTTCCAGCGGTTCCACGCGGTGATCCTGCGCTCCATCGCCTCGTCGCCGTCCGCGGTGGGCTCGGCGGCGGTCGGGATGGTGTTGACGTAGTCGGTCTCAAGCAGCTTGGGCAGCGCGAGGCCGTTGCCCTCGGCGCGCTCCAGCGTGCGGCGCATCAGATACGCGGCTCGGTGCGGCCCGGCCGCCTTGGTGACGGCGTCCAGGGAGGCCTGCCATTCGGCGGTCTCCTCCGGGTCGCGGTCCGGGAGCTGGTCGAGCTCGCTCGGCTGGATTGCGGTGGGGTCGGTCATTGCGCCGCCTTCCGGATGCGGAGGGGGTTCCCTCGTCGGCAAGGGGTTCTACGGGGGGTGCCCTTGGTCTTTGGCAGGACAGGGCGGCGGGCTCGTGTGGGAGCCCGTCGGTGACTGTAACTCGCTGATCGATGATCGATCAAAGGGTTGAAGGGGAAAACCTCTTGATCACGACAAAGTAGGCACGGGGTGCCTTGGCCGCAGGCACGCGGTGCCTTGTTTTCGCAGGTGAGACAGGCCGTCGGGGGTACTTCTGAGCGGGCCGGCGCTCCACTGCTCGCGACCGCCGGGACGGGATCGCGGTTACGCGGGCTCGTTGCCCGTCCGCGGCGCGCACCCCAGCACATGCGCCTTGACCAGCTCGGCGATCAGCGGATCCCGGCGCCGGAACGCCTCCACCAGTGCCTCGTGCTCCTCCGCGTACGACTGCTGGACCGTGCCCAGCCAGCGGATCGACAGGGCGGTGAAGACCTCGATGCCCAGACCCTCCCAGGTGTGCAGCAGCACGGAGTTGCCCGCGGCCCGCACCAGCTCGCGGTGGAAGCCCACCGTGTGGCGGACCTGGCCGGTGCCGTCGGCCTTGCGGTCGGCCTCGTACAGGGCGGTGACGTGCGGTTCGAGCGCCGAGCAGTCGGCGGCGAGGCGCTCGGCGGCCAGCTCGGCCGCGATGGCCTCCAGCCCCGCCCGCACGGGGTAGCTCTCCTCCAGGTCCGCCGCGGTCAGGTTCCGTACGCGGACGCCCTTGTTGGGCGCCGACTCGATCAGGCGCAGCGACTCCAGCTCGCGCAGGGCCTCCCGCACGGGCGTCTGGCTGACCTCCAGCTCGGTGGCGATCCGCCGCTCCACGATCCGCTCGCCCGGCTTCCAGCGGCCGCTCACGATCCCCTCCACGATGTGCTCGCGGATCTGCTCGCGGAGCGAGTGGACGACGGGCGCGGTCATTGGGGGCTCCTTAGGCTGGGGCGCTCCGGCCCCGAGGGCGTTGACTTCTAGACAATAAGGCCGGTAGTCCCTCCGGGAAGGGTGCGCGGGGGTGCTTTCCCGCAGGTGAGATGAGCCGCACACGTGGCTTTGTCGGCTTGGTTGTGCGCGACAGGGGGAGGGGCCCGCAGGCTGTCTGGCGGCTTTCCGTCGGTCGTGGCTTGTCGCGCAGTTCCCCGCGCCCCTGAAAAGCGGGGCTGCGCCCCCGGCCTTTCGTCCTTCAGGGGCGCGGGGAACTGTGCGACCAACCCCCACCGGCCCGCAGCCTGGCCACAACGCAAAAGGTGCCCCCGCCCGTAGACCGGGCGGGGGCACCTCGTCGTGCGATGCGGCGGCGGAGCCTACAGGCCGAGCTCGACCTCGAACTCGCCCGCCTCCAGGATCGCCTTGACCGCCGTCAGGTAACGGGCGGCGTCCGCGCCGTCCACCAGACGGTGGTCGTAGGAGAGCGTCAGGTACGTCATGTCACGGACGCCGATGACCGTGCCCTCCTCCGTCTCGATGACGGCCGGGCGCTTGACCGTGGCACCGATGCCCAGGATCGCGACCTGGTTCGGCGGCACGATGATCGTGTCGAAGAGCGCACCACGCGAACCGGTGTTGCTGATGGTGAAGGTCGCGCCGGACAGCTCGTCCGGGGTGATCTTGTTCGCCCGGACCTTGCCCGCCAGGTCGGCGGTGGCCTTGGCGATACCGGCGATGTTCAGGTCGCCCGCGTGCTTGATGACCGGGGTCATCAGGCCCTTCTCGGAGTCGACCGCGATACCGACGCTCTCGGTGTCGAAGTAGGTGATCGTGCCCTCTTCGACGTTGATCCGGGCGTTGACGGCCGGGTGGGCCTTCAGTGCCTGGGCCGCCGCCTTCACGTAGAACGGCATCGGGGAGAGCTTGACGCCCTCGCGCGCCGCGAAGGAGTCCTTCGCCTTCGCGCGGAGCTTCATCAGCCGGGTGACGTCCACCTCGACGACCGAGGACAGCTGGGCCTGCTCGTGCAGGGCCTTCACCATGTTGTCGCCGATGACCTTGCGGATGCGGGGCATCTTCACGGTCTGGCCGCGCAGCGGAGAGGCCTCCAGCGTCGGCGCCTTCTTGGCGGCGCTCGGCGCGGCCGCGGCCGGAGCCGGGGCTGCGGCCGCGGCCTTCGCGGCCTCGGCGGCGGCGAGGACGTCCTGCTTGCGGATACGGCCGCCGACGCCGGTGCCCTTGACGGAGGCCAGGTCGACGCCGTTCTCGGCGGCGAGCTTGCGCACCAGCGGGGTCACGTACGCGCCGTCGTCACCCGAGGTCGCGGCAGGCGCCTGGGCCGGGGTGACGGGAGCGGGAGCCGGTACCGGCGCGGCCGGAGCCGGGTCGGGGGCCGGAGCCGTCTGCTGCTGCGGGGCGGGAGCCGACGGCGCCTGCGGAGCCGGAGCGGCGGGCGCCGGAGCCGCGGGGGCGGCCGGAGCCGGAGCCGGGGCAGCGGCGGCGGGCGCCGGAGCAGGGGCGGCGGGAGCGGCCGCCGCGGCCGGAGCCGCGCCCGGGGCACCGATGACGGCGAGCTTCGCGCCGACCTCGGCGGTCTCGTCCTCACCGACCACGATCTCCAGCAGCACGCCGGCGGCGGGCGACGGGATCTCGGTGTCGACCTTGTCCGTGGAGACCTCGAGCAGCGGCTCGTCCTCCGCGACCTCCTCGCCGACCTCCTTCAGCCAGCGGGTGACGGTGCCCTCGGTGACGGACTCGCCGAGCGCGGGCAGGACGACGTCCGTGCCCTCGGCGGAGCCGCCGCCGGAGGCGGCCTCGGCGGTCGGGGCCGGCGCCGGAGCGGCGGCCTCGGTGGACGGGGTGGCCTGCGGGGCAGGCTCCGGAGCGGGCTCCGCCTCGGGAGCGGGCTCGGCGGCCGGAGCGGACTCGGCAGCGGGCGCACCCGAGCCGTCGTCGATGACGGCCAGCTCGGCGCCGACCTCGACGGTCTCGTCCTCGGCGACCTTGATGGAGGCGAGCACACCGGCGGCAGGGGAGGGGATCTCGGTGTCGACCTTGTCGGTCGACACCTCGAGCAGCGGCTCGTCGGCCTCTACACGCTCGCCCTCGGCCTTCAGCCAGCGGGTGACAGTGCCCTCGGTGACGCTCTCGCCGAGCGCCGGAAGGGTTACGGAAACCGCCATGGTTTCGGTTGCTCCTTACGAATTGCGGAAGTCTGGGTCGTCGCGTCGTGTGGTGACCGAGGGTCGGTCAGTCGTGCGAGTGCAGCGGCTTGCCGGCGAGCGCGAGGTGGGCCTCGCCCATCGCCTCGTTCTGCGTCGGGTGGGCGTGGATGAGCTGCGCCACCTCGGCGGGCAGCGCCTCCCAGTTGTAGATCAGCTGGGCTTCGCCGACCTGCTCGCCCATGCGGTCACCGACCATGTGGACGCCGACCACGGCACCGTCCTTGACCTGGACGAGCTTGATCTCGCCCGCGGTCTTGAGGATCTTGCTCTTGCCGTTGCCCGCGAGGTTGTACTTCAGAGCGACGACCTTGTCCGCACCGTAGATCTCCTTGGCCTTGGCCTCGGTGATACCGACGGAGGCGACCTCGGGGTGGCAGTACGTCACCCGCGGCACGCCGTCGTAGTCGATCGGAACGGTCTTGAGACCGGCGAGACGCTCCGCCACCAGGATGCCCTCGGCGAAGCCGACGTGCGCGAGCTGGAGCGTCGGGACCAGGTCACCCACGGCCGAGACGGTCGGCACGTTCGTGCGCATGTACTCGTCGACCAGGACGTAGCCGCGGTCCGTCGCGATGCCCTGCTCCTCGTAGCCGAGACCGGCGGAGACCGGGCCGCGGCCGATGGCGACGAGCAGGATCTCGGCCTCGAAGGTCTTGCCGTCGGCGAGGGTCACGCGGACGCCGTCCTGCGTGTACTCGGCCTTCTCGAAGAACGTGCCGAGGTTGAACTTGATGCCGCGCTTGCGGAACGCGCGCTCAAGAAGCTTGGAGCTGTTCTCGTCCTCGACCGGGACGAGGTGCTTGAGACCCTCGATGACCGTGACGTCGGTGCCGAAGGACTTCCACGCCGAGGCGAACTCGACGCCGATGACGCCGCCGCCCAGCACGATCGCGGACTGCGGGACGCGGTCCAGCGTCAGCGCGTGGTCCGAGGAGATGATGCGGTTGCCGTCGATGTCCAGGCCCGGCAGCGACTTCGGCACGGAGCCGGTCGCCAGGAGCACGTGACGGCCCTCGACGCGCTTGCCGCCGACGTCCACGGAGGTGGGGGACGACAGGCGGCCCTCACCCTCGATGTACGTCACCTTGCGCGAGGCCACCAGGCCCTGCAGGCCCTTGTAGAGGCCGCTGATCACGTCGTCCTTGTACTTGTGGACGGCGGCGATGTCGATGCCCTCGAAGGTGGCCTTGACGCCGAACTGCTCGCTCTCGCGTGCCTGGTCGGCGATCTCGCCCGCGTGCAGCAGGGCCTTGGTGGGAATGCAGCCGTTGTGCAGGCAGGTGCCGCCGAGCTTGTTCTTCTCGATCAGGGCGACGTCCAGGCCCAGCTGCGCTCCGCGCAGGGCCGCGGCGTAGCCTCCGCTACCACCGCCGAGGATCACTAGGTCGAAAACGGTGCTGGCGTCGTTCGCCACGTCACGTCCTCCATGCATGTGCGCCTACGCCGGTCTGCGTCGACCGGGCGGCGGCTGGTGTCCGGCCGCTCTTTCTTCGGCCCTGAGGTGGGCCCTGTCCTGCCGAGAACCCATCTTCGCACTTGTCGGCGACAGGCGGGACGCCGGGCCGGGCAGTGAGACGTCTGATCGATCACACGGCAGTGCGTTCACCGGGGCCGCGCACCCCCGCGCCCCTTCAGGGGCGCGGGGAACTGCGCGATCGGCCACACCCGGCCCGCACCCGCCGTAGGGCGGTCCGAGCCGGGCCGTGGGGCGGGCGTCAGCCCAGATCCCCCGCGGCGGTCAGCTCGGCAAGCCGCACCAGCGTGCGTACGGCCGACCCCGTCCCACCCTTGGGGGTGTACCCGAAGGGCCCCTGCTCGTTGAAGGCGGGCCCCGCGATGTCGAGGTGCGCCCAGGTGATGCCCTCGCCCACGAACTCCTTCAGGAAGAGCCCGGCGACGAGACCACCCCCGTACCGCTCGCCCATGTTGGCGATGTCGGCGGTGGGCGAGTCCATGCCCTTCTTCAGGTGCTCCGGCAGCGGCATCGGCCAGGCGGCCTCGCCGACCTCCTCGGCGGCCTCGTGCACCGCGGAGCGGAACGCGTCGTCGTTCGCCATGATCCCGAACGTGCGGTTGCCGAGCGCCAGCATCATCGCGCCGGTCAGCGTCGCCACGTCGACGATCGCGTCGGGCTTCTCCTCGGACGCCCTGGTGAGCGCGTCGGCGAGGACGAGCCGGCCCTCGGCGTCGGTGTTGAGGACCTCGACGGTCTTGCCGCTGTACATGCGCAGCACGTCGCCCGGACGGGTGGCGGAGCCCGACGGCATGTTCTCGGCCAGCGCGAGCCAGCCGGTCACGTTGACCTCGAGGCCGAGGCGGGCGGCGGCGACGACCGCGGAGAACACGGCGGCGGCGCCGCTCATGTCGCACTTCATCGTCTCGTTGTGCCCGGCGGGCTTGAGCGAGATGCCGCCCGAGTCGTAGGTGATGCCCTTGCCGACGAAGGCGAGGTGCTTCTTCGCCTTGGACGACGTGTACGACAGCTTCACGAGGCGGGGCGCGGACGCGGAACCGGCGCCGACGCCGAGGATGCCGCCGTACCCGCCCTTGGCGAGGGCCTTCTCGTCGAGCACCTGCACCTTGATGCCGTGCTCCTTGGCCGCGGCCTGGGCGACGGCCGCGAAGGCCTCCGGGTTCAGGTCGTTCGGCGGGGTGTTGATGAGGTCGCGGGCGCGGTTCAGCTCCTCGGACACGGCGGTGGCGCGCTCGACGGCCGCCTTGAACGCCTTGTCACGGGGCTTGCCGCCGAGCAGCGCGGCCTCGGCGAGCGGGGCCTTGCCCTTCTTGGCGCCGTTGCCGTCCTTGCCGGTCTCCTTGTACGCGTCGAAGGAGTACGCGCCGAGCAGCACGCCCTCGCCGATGGAGCCGACGTCGGCGGCGTCCGTGACAGGCAGGGCGAACGCGGCCTTCTTGGTGCCGGCCAGGGCGCGGGCGGCGACGCCGGCCGCGCGGCGCAGGGTCTCCGCGGAGAAGGAGTCGTCCTTCTCGGGGAGGGCACCGAGACCGACCGCCAGCACGAGCGGCGCCTTGAAGCCGGACGGCGCAAGCAACTTGGTCACCTCGCCCTCGCCGCCCGAGGCGCCGAGGGTCTCCAGAACGCCGGCGAGCCTGCCGTCGTACGCCTTGTCCACGGCCTCGGCGCCCGGCGCGACAACCAGGTCACCGGACTTGGATCCAGTGCCCTTGGCGACACCGACGACGATCGCGTCGGCTCGCAGGCCGGGCGCCGCGGCGGTGCTGAGAGTGAGAGCAGTCACGGTGGTGAAATCTCGCTTCCGTTGAGTTGCTGTGGCCGGCGGGGGTGAGCTCGGCCGGGGCGTTTGGAGTCCCGGGCACGAGCCTACGCGCGGTGGCGCGTTTCGCTCATTCCAGCGGGTGTTCATCCCTGTGTGATGGCCTGGCCACTTCTCGCCCGTCCCCGCTGTGTCCCGGAACGCACGCCTTCCGTTCGCGGTGAGCGCCACTCTCCCCGCATCGCGTTATCGGGCGGGCCGCTCCGGACTCCCGGCGGACGCCGCGCACTTGTCGCGGCCTTCGCGCACGGCCGCCGCCGGAAGTACACGAACAACCCGAACCCGAACCCGAACCCGAACCCGAACAACCGAACCCGAACCGCTCCGCGCCGCTCACGAGAGAGTGAGGACCACCAGCGTCGCGGTGGCGGCGGTTTCGGCCAGGCCGCCGAAGACGTCGCCGGTGATCCCGCCGAACCTGCGGACGCAGTGCCGCAGCAGCAACTCGGCGCACCCGCACGCCACGAGCACGGCCAGCACGCCCAGGACGAGACCGCGGGCTCCGAGGAACGCCCCCGTGCCCGCCGCGACGAGAACGGTGACCCCGCCCGCCACGAGCAGCGCCGCCCGGGGGGAGACCACGCCCGCGACCGCCGCACCCAGTCCCTCGGGCCGCGCCGCCGGCACCCCCGCCCGGGCGGCCAGCGTGAGCGCGAGCCGGGCGACGGTCGCGGACACGACGGCCGCGAGGGCGCCCCGGACCCACGAGGACCCGTACGCCTCGGCGAGCGCCGCCACCTGGGCGAACAGCACGAACACAAGGGTGATGACGCCGAACGGCCCGATGTCCGACTGCTTCATGACGCGCAGCGCGTCCTCGGCGGGCCTGCCGCTGCCGAGGCCGTCGGCGGTGTCGGCGAGGCCGTCGAGGTGGAGGCCGCGGGTGAGGACGGCGGGTACGGCGGCGGTGGCCACGGCCGCCGTCAGCGGACCCGCCCCGACCAGCAGCAGGAACAGGCCCGTCGCGGCGGCGAAAAAACCCACGGCCAGCCCGGCGACGGGCGCGCTCAGCATCCCGGTGCGCGCGGCCTCGCGGTCCCAGCGGGACACCGTCACGGGGAACACGGTGAGGGTGCCGAAGGCGAAGCGCAGCCCGTCGGACCAGGACATCTCGGAGGCCTCGGGCGTCTCGGGCGGGGGCGTGGACACCGGCGCAGGTTACCCGGCGGGCCGGAAGCCCCTCACGGCAGCCGTGGATAAAGTGCGCATATGGGGCATTGGTGGACACGGAACATCATCGAGCCGGGGAAGCTGCCGCTGCTGCTGGCGCTCGCTTCCTTCGTGCTGACCTTTGTGATCACCCGGATCGTGGTCCGGATGATCCGGGCGGGCAAGGGCCCCTTCGGCAACGTGAAGGCCGGCGGCGTCCACATCCACCACGTCGTCCCCGGGGTCGTCCTGACCGTGATCGGCGGCTTCGGCGCGGTGGGCAGCGGCCGGCACGGGTTCGGCTCGGCCGTGTTCGCCGTGGTGTTCGGGATCGGCGCGGGCCTGGTACTCGACGAGTTCGCGTTGATCCTGCATCTCGACGACGTGTACTGGAGCGAGGAGGGCCGCAAGAGCGTCGAGGTCGTGGTCGTCACGGCGGCCCTGGTCGGCCTGATGCTCAGCGGCTTCCTGCCGTTCGGCGTCAACGACCTCACCGAGGAGGAACTGCAGGACCGCGCGGGCGTGATCGTGAGCATCGCGCTGAACTTCCTCATCGCGCTGCTGGCCCTGAGCAAGGGCAAGGCACGCATGGCGATCTTCGGTGTGGTCGTCCCGCTCGTCGCCCTGGTCGGCGTGATCCGTCTGGCCCGCCCCACCTCCCCGTGGGCCAGGCGCTTCTACCGCCGGCGGCCGCGCGCCAGAGCCAAGGCCCGGCTGCGGGCCTACCACCACGACCGCCGGTGGGCGGGACCCCGCCGCAGGTTTCAGGACCTGATCGGCGGCAAGCCCGACCCCGAACCCGTCCGCTCCCTGCCGCAACGCCGCTGACGGAACGCGGAGATCGCGCACACCGCCAGCACGGCGGCGATCGCGGCCAGGTGCTCCTTGCCGGCCAGGTTCTCCTTGACCAGCACCTCGACGATCATGGCCACGACGACGGCGCCCGCGGTGCGGTACGCGCGGTACCGCCACCCGAGGAAGAGGGCGAGCCCGACCACGGCCGCCGACGGCCCGGTGTCCACGACCAGCGCGTCCGAGGCCGGCAGTCCCAACGGGCCGTGGGGGCCCAGCGCGATGCCCACGCGCGCGTAGAGGGTCCCGGCCAGCGTGGCGACGTACGCGACGGTCAGCGTCCGCCACCGGCCCAGACAGATCTCGGCGATCCCGAACACGACGAGGATCTGTGCGAGCGCGCCCCACACGGGCAGATCCAGGGCCGGTACGAAGACGGAGAGCGGGGTGCGCAGGAGGGCCGGGCCCAGCGGGTCCTCGGCGCGGACGGCACCGATGTCCTGGACGAACCGGTAGCCCCAGGACTGGTTCTGCGCGTACTGCAGGAGCGCCGTCAGGCACACCGCGCCGACGGTCATGGGTATCGCGCGCCATCGCCTCGCGGCGAGGCCCGCGCGCACGGCCGCGTACAGCGGGCCCCACTCGGCGCGGGCGGCGCGGCCGAGGGAGTTCACCGGCGCGCACCGTCCCGTCCGTGCGTGGTCATCGGCGCGGGACCGCCGCTCCGTGCGCCCTCATCCGTACGTCCTCATCTGTGCGACTCCAGGTGCTTGCGGTGCAGCCACTTCGGCAGGCCCGGCGCCTCCAGGAAGCCTTCCGCGCGGGCGGCGGCGAGGCCGATGCGCGGCAGGTCGCCGCTCTTCTCGAAGAGCAGGAACCGCGGTTCCCAGATGGGCCGGTACTTGGCGTTGGCGCGGTACAGGGACTCGATCTGCCACCAGCGGGAGAAGAAGCTGAGCAGTGAGCGCCACAGCCGCAGCACCGGCCCCGCGCCGAGGCGCGCGCCACGTTCGAAGACGGAACGGAACATGGCGAAGTTGAGCGAGACCTGAGTGATTCCGATCTCGGGGGCCTGCTGGAGGAGCTCGATGACCATGAACTCCATCAGCCCGTTCTCGGAGTCCCGGTCCCGCCGCATGAGGTCGAGGGAGAGCCCGCGCGGCCCCCAGGGCACGAAGGACAGCACCGCCCGCAGCTCGCCCGCCCCGTCCTCGCCGCCGCCGTCCCGGCACTCGAGCATCACGCACCGGCCGTCACCGGGGTCCCCTAGCCGCCCCAGCGCCATGCTGAAGCCCCGCTCGGTCGCGCCGTCCCGCCAGTCGTCGGCGCGCTCAAGGAGGTACGCCATCTCGTCGGCCGGGATGTCCTCGTGGCGCCGGACGCGCACCTGGTAGCCCGCGCGCCGCACACGGTTGTAGGCCTGACGGACGGTCCGCATGGCCCGACCGTCGAGGGTGAAATCGGCGGTCTCGACGATCGCCTCGTCCCCGAGCTCGAGCGCGTCCAGCCCGTGCCGGGCGTAGACGGTCCCGGCCTCCTCGCCCGCGCCCATCACCGCCGGGATCCAGCCGTGCGCGCGGGCCTCGGCGAGCCAGGGGTCGATGGCTCCGGGCCATGCCTCGGGATCGCCGATGGGATCGCCGGAGGCCAGCGAGACACCGCCGACGACCCGGTAGACGACGGCGGCCTTGCCGGTCGGCGACCACACCACGCTCTTCTCGCGGCGCAGCGCGAAGTAGCCGAGGGAGTCCCGGTCGCCGTTGCGGTCGAGCAGCGCCCGCAGCCGCTCCTCGTCGTCCTCGGTGAGCGGGTCGACGGCACGGCGGGAGCGGAAGGCCGCGTAGAAGACGGCGAGGACGAGCAGGGTGCTCAGCACGTTGATCGTGACGTTCACCCAGTTGGGAGTGGTGATCCCGGGGAAGCGGGAGTCGTCGGCGGCGACCGAGATCAGCCGCAGGGTGCCGTAGCGCCAGCGGTCGGTGAAGGTCGAGAGGTGCGCGTCGTGGGCGTGGTTCGTGACAGTCACCAGCAGCGCGGCCAGCAGGGAGCAGAGCAGGAGCCCGCCGACGCCCACGGCCGCCGCGAGTCTGGGGTTCGAGCGGTCGCCCTTCGCGTAGAACTCGCGTCGGCCGACGACGAGGGACGCCACGAACGCCGCCGTCAGGACGAGGGAGATCCAGTTCTGCGGGTACCGACGGATCTCCGGGAAGATCATCGCGAAGGCGAACAGCAGCAGGAAGAGCCCGGCGAGCACCAGGTTGAGGATCCAGGCCGCCCGTTTGCGCCGGCGCATGGTGATCGCCAGGAACATCGTGAACACGCCCGACGCGAAGCCCGCGGTCAGCAGGTACGGAGTGAAGTAGTTCTCCGTGTTGTGGCGGCGCACGTCCTGGCCGAGCGAGACCCAGACGGCGCTGAGGAAGTTGAGGAACGAGACGACGCGGAGGTACCAGACGGCGAACGCGGCGGCGATTCGGGCTCTTCCCATGAAAATGGATCATATGGGGCAGGGGGTGACAAGGGCGTAGCCCCGCCCTTCAGGGGCGCGGGGAACTGCGCGACCGGGCCGCCACACGCCCGAACACGACGAACCCCGCTCAAGCGGCTATGCGTCCCTCGGGGCCGGGGCCGGGGCCGGGGCCGGGGTCTCCGGGGCTTCAGGCGCTTCGGCGGGCGCTTCGGCGGCTTCCGGAGCCGCCTCCGGCACCTCGGGAAGCTCCGCGGCCAGCGCCGCCGCGGCCTGCACCAGAGGCAGCGCGAGCAACGCCCCCGCTCCCTCGCCGACCGTCACCCCGTGATCGAGCAGTGGTTCGAGCGCCATCCGGTCGAACGCCTTGGCCTGCGCGGGCTCGCCACTGCTCTGGCCGGCCAGCCACCAGTCCGGCGCACGGAAGGCGACCCGCTGCCCGACCAGTGCACAGGCCGCGGAGACGACTCCGTCGAGGATCACCGGCGTCTTCCGTGCCGCGCTCTGCAGCAGGAAGCCGGTGATCGCGGCGAGGTCCGCGCCGCCGACCGTCGCGAGCAACTGGAGCTGGTCCCCGAGAACGGGCCGGGCCCGGCGCAGCGCGTCACGGACCGCCGCACACTTGCGCATCCAGGCGAGGTCGTCGATGGCCCGCCCTCCGCGCCCGGTGACGACCGACGCGTCGGTCCCGCACAGCGCCGCCACCAGCACGGCCGCGGCGGTCGTCCCGCCGACGCTCACGTCCCCGAGCACCACGAGGTCGGTCCCGGAGTCCGCCTCCTCGTCCGCGACGGCGATGCCCGCCCGGAACGCGGTCTCCGCCTCCTCCAGGGAGAGCGCGTCCTCCACGTCGATCCGCCCGGACCCGCGTCGCACCCGGTGCCGCACGACCTCGTCGGGCAGGGTGCCGGGCTCGCAGTCGAGCGCCATGTCCACCACGCGCACCGGCACCCCGAGGCGCCGGGCCAGTACGGACACGGGGCTCGCGCCGTCGAGCACGGAGCGCACCAGTTCGTCCGCGCTCCCGGCGGGCCGCGCCGACACCCCCAGTCCGGCAACCCCGTGATCACCCGCGAACAGCACCACGCGCGGACGCTCGACCGCCCGCACCGGCACCGCCCCCTGTGCCGCCGCCAGCCACTCACCGAGTTCGTCGAGGCGGCCCAGCGCCCCGGGCGGCACGACCTGGCGCTCCCGGCGCGCCTCGGCGTCACGGCGGACGCCACCGTCCGGGCGCTCGATCAGATCGGTGAAGTCGTCGAGATTAAGCGGGCTCATTCGCCGAACAGTACCGGCAGTGATCGGACCGGGATCCTGACGGGCGGTCAGTGGGATGTGCCAGGTCGTTGCGTCGAAGATCGCGATCCCATACGTTCCGGTTTGCAGTGGATTGTCATACCGGTTTGTATCAGCTGGTAACGGCACATATCAGCCTCTACAGGGTCTTACCCCGTCGGACCGGCAGGAGCAGACAGACCATGCCCCCCACACCCCCCACACCCCCCACGCCCGTCACACCCCCCGCACGGCCGACCGTCGCCCAGCGCCGTGCCGTGTATCTCGGCGAACTCGCCCGGGGCACCGACCGCTTCCACGAACCGCGCAGGCCCGACTGCCCCTGGTGCGGCTCGCGGCGGCTGCGCACCCGGCTGCGGACCCCCGACCTGCTCCAGCACAAGCCCGGCACCTTCGTCGTCGACGAGTGCGAGGACTGCGCCCACGCCTTCCAGAACCCCCGCCTCACCGCGGAGGGCCTCGCCTTCTACTACCGGGACTTCTACGAGAACCACGAGAGCCGGGAGAACGGCGAGGAGCACGAGAGCTTCGCCGAGCGGATCCTGCGCGCCCGCGCCGGCCGCAGGCGCCACGAGGCCGCGGCCCGCGCGATGCTCCCGTTCCCGGAGCCCGAGAGCTGGCTGGACGTCGGCACCGGCCACGGCCACTTCCCGGCGGCGGCCAAGGAGTTGTACACCTACACGGCCTTCGACGGGCTCGACCCCACCGCGCGCGTCGAGAAGGCCCGGGCCGCGGGCCGGGTCGAGGAGGCGCACCGCGGCCTGCTGCCCGACCTGGTCGAGCGGCTGCGTGCCCGCTACGACGTGGTCAGCATGTTCCACCACCTGGAGCACAGCCCGGACCCGCGCGTGGAACTGCGCGCCGCGCTCGCCGTGCTGCGCCCCGGCGGGCATCTCCTCGTCGAAGTCCCGGACCCCGACTGCGCGTTCGGCGCGCTGCTGGGCAAGTGGTGGGTGTCGTACTGCCAGCCGCAGCACCTCCACCTCATTCCCCTGCGCAACCTGCTCGACGAACTCGACGAACTGGGCTGCACGGTCGTCTCCACCGACCGCCGCGAACCGCACGTCCCCTACGACCTGACCGGCGCCCTGGCCCTCGCGATCGGCAACCGGCTGCCGGGCGGGGACGAGCCCTGGCGGCCCTCGCCGCCCACCGACCTCCAGCGCACCCTCCGGACGGCGCTCACCCGGGCCACCACCCCGCTGCTCGCCTCCGCCTTCGTGCTGGACCACGCCCTGGCCCCGCTCCTGCGCCGCACACGCTTCTCGAACGCGTACCGGATCATCGCCCGCAAGAACGCGCGCGAGCCGTCCCGCCGGCCCGGGCCCCGCCCGGAGCGCGGGCCTGGCGAGCCTCTCAGCCCTTCAGCGTGAGCGCCTGTCCCGCCACCACCAGCA
This sequence comes from Streptomyces aurantiacus, assembly GCF_027107535.1. NCBI lineage: Bacteria > Bacillati > Actinomycetota > Actinomycetes > Kitasatosporales > Streptomycetaceae > Streptomyces > Streptomyces sp. Qhu-G9. The sequence goes on from NZ_CP114283.1 coordinate 1,950,695, forward strand.
GCACGTGCTCGCACTCGGTGGCGAACGCCGTGTTGAGGCGGCCCAGTTCGTCGCGGTAGCGACGGCCGGAAGGGGTGGCGGGGACGATGCCGGAACCGACCTCGTTGGAGACGGCGACCACCGTGCGGCGGGTCTCACGGACGGCGGCCGTCAGCTCCTCGACACGCGCCCGCAGCGCGCGCTCGCCGCCGCCCGCCCACTCGTCGTCGTCCCACGCGCCCGCCGAGTCCATGGCGTCTGTCAGCCACAGGGACAGACAGTCGATGAGCACCGGCGGCCCGTCCTCCTTCAGGACCGGTACGAGGTCACAGGTCTCGGTGGTACGCCAGGAGCCGGGACGCCGCTCGCGGTGCGCGTGCACCCGGGCCGCCCACTCCCCGTCCCCGTTGCGCGCGCCGCCCGTCGCCACGTACAGCACGTCCGGGAAGGCCTCCAGCCGTCGCTCCGCCTCCACCGACTTCCCGGAGCGCGCCCCGCCGAGCACCAGCGTCCGGCGCGGCACGTCGGGCACGTCCTCGTACACCCCCACGGTCAGCGTCGTGCCGTCCGGCACGGCCCGTGCCCCCGCGGCCGCGAGCCGCCGCCCCAGCTCACGGCCCGGCGGCACGTCGTGGTCGAGGTGCACCGCGATCACGTCCGTGGCGGGCCCGACGGCTCCGACCAGCCTCAGCCGGGCCAGCGCGTCCGGCCGCCCGACGACGTCCCCGACCACCATGTCGTACATCTCGGCCGTCTCGTCCAGGCCCGCCGGGGCCGCGCCCGGCGGCAGATAGAGCAGCCGCTGCCCGTCCGGACCCGTGACCGCGTACCCGGTGCCCGGGGCGTCCATCGGCAGCGCCCGCACCCGATGCCCCGTCAGCAGGGTGAGCTCGCGCCCGTCCGGCACCCGCCCCGGCTGCGGCAGCCCCGCCGGCACCTCCACGGCGGGGCCGTCATGGGGGTGCGACAACAGCACCTGTCGCACCCCGTTCAGCGAGTGCCCGGCCCGGGCCGCCGCGAAGGCCGCCCCGGGCGTCAGATCCAGCAACAACGTCCCGTCCACCAGCAGGGCGGCGGCCGCCCGGGCGCCCTCACCGAGCGCCACCGCGCAGACGGCGCACGAACAGTCGGGCCTGGGCAGCCCCATGGGCCCGCCGGTACCAAGCAGAGTCACTTCCACGGAGCCGATTTTTCCGTGTCTGCGCGGCTCGTGCCCGTCAGGGGTGCACAATGGCGCGCTTCTTCTGGGCCGCGGGACGTCGCGCGAGCGGTCCCCGTCCGCCCGGCACCGGCACCCCACAGTTCTCGACCTGCACCTTTGAACACCGGACGACCGGCGGAGCCCCTAGGCTGGCGCCAGGAGCCCGATCTTGCTCGGTACTTTTGGGAGGCTGACATGGCGGCATGGACGTGGCGGTTCGAGAAGGCCGATGGGACAGAGGTCCAGCCCGCGGTCCAGCCCGAGGAGTTCACCACCCAGGGCGACGCCGAGTCCTGGCTCGGCGAGCACTGGAAGGAGCTGGCCGAAGGGGGAGCGGACCAGGTCCGCATTTTCGAGGACGCCACGGAGATCTACGGCCCGATGAGCCTGCACGCCGAGGCTTCCTAGGCTCGTAGCCCGTTCGAGTGAGAGGCCGCGACCGTGCGACGGCCGCGGCCTCTTCGCCGCCCGGCCGTGCGACCCGTCGGTCACGGGCCACGCCGTCGTCCTCGGTTCCTTCGGCGGCCCGTCGACCACGGCCCGCCCCTGGCGGAGAGGTCGTCAGCCGCGTACGCCGCAGAGGTGCAGCAGCGCTGCCACCCGGCGGTAGGGATCCGTCCGCCCGGCCCGCTCCTCGGCGGCCAGCAGGACGTCCACGTCGTCCGGCACCACCGCGTCGTCGGCGGCCGTGTCCGTGAAGACCCGCACCCCGTACCAGGCGTGCAGCGGCGCCCCGATCCCGGCCAGGGTGCCGGTGAGGGTGTCCAGCCCGTCGGCCCGTACGTCGAGCCCGAGCCGGTTCGTGTACGAGCCGGTGTCGAAGGAGGCCAGCGCGCCCGCCCAGTCGCCGGCCAGCCCCGGCCGCATGGCCAGCGCGTCGGCGTTCCGCACGAGGAGGGACAGCAGTCCGCCGGGGGCCAGCATCCGCGCGAGCCCCGCCAGCAGCGGGTCGGGCTCCTCGACGTACATGAGTACGCCGTGGCACAGCACCACGTCGAAGCTGCCGGGCAGGAAGTGGACCCCGGTGTCCCGCCCGTCGCTCTCGACGAGCCGCACCCGGCCGCGGATGCCCTCCGGCTCGGAGGCGAGGGCCTCGCGGGCCACCGCGATCATCGTGGAGTCCTGCTCGACCCCGGTCACCTGGTGGCCGGCCCGGGCCAGCCGCAGCGCCTGCGTGCCCTGGCCCATGCCCACGTCGAGCACGCGCAGCCGCTGCCCCACGGGGAACCGCCCGGCTATCTGCTCGTCGAGCTGCCGGGCCACCAGTTCCTGCCGTACGACATCACGCAGGCCGCCCAGCTTGCTCAGCCAGGCCTGTGCCGCGCCCCCCGTGAAAGATGCCGCGCTCAGGGCCGCTCTCCACGCTTGACCTGCGGCTTCGGCAGCCTGAGGCGGCGCATCTGGAGGCTGCGCATCAGCGCGTAGGCGACCGCGCCACGCTTGGCCTCGTCGGGGAAGCGCGTGTTCAGCTGCTTCTTCAGGCGGATCGCGATACCGACCGAGTCGACCACGATCAGCACGATCACGAAGAGCCACAGCAGCAGCGCCACGTTCTGCAGCTGCGGGATGCGGACCATGCTCAGAACGAGGATGACCACGGCGAGCGGCAGGAAGAACTCGGCGATGCAGAACCGCGAGTCGACGAAGTCCCGCGCGAGCTTGCGCACGGGGCCCTTGTCACGGGCGGGCAGATAGCGCTCGTCGCCGCTGGCCAGCGCCTGGCGCTGCTTCTCCATGTGGGCACGGCGATCATCACGCTGTCGCTTGGCGGCCTCCTTGCGCGTCGTCGGCGTATTGGCCACGCTGCGCCGCTGGGACTGGGCCTCACTGCGCTTGGGCGTGGGCCGACCCTTGGGGGCCTGCGGGTCACGGGTCTGAGTGGAGTCGGTCAGCGCCTTGTCGGCGGGGGCCTTCTCATCCTTGGCACGGCTACGGAACACAAAACCCAAGGGTAATGGGTACGGAGGCATGGACGTCAGCCCTGTGGGGAACGATCCGGCAACACCGGTCGTCTCCAGGGGGACAGAGCGGTCCGAAAAGGGGTGGTGGTGTGAGGTTCTCCCGGCCGACCCCCGCACGAACCCCGGGGGTCACCTACTCCCTACGCCGGAGCGGGATCGTCAGCAGTCGTCCTTGGGGATGAGCGCATCCGTCCCCGAACAGTGCGGTAATGGATGCAGGGCCCGTACTGTGGGTTCTGTTGCAGTCGCTGGAGCTGGAAGTCCGTCAGAAGGGGGCGCGCGAAGCCCATGAGCGGTGTCATGAAGCGTATGGGGATGATCTTCCGCGCGAAGGCGAACAAGGCCCTTGACCGGGCCGAGGACCCGCGCGAAACCCTCGACTATTCGTACCAGAAGCAGCTCGAACTGCTGCAGAAGGTGCGCCGCGGAGTCGCCGACGTGGCGACCTCCCGCAAGCGCCTGGAACTGCAGCTGAACCAGCTGCAGGGCCAGTCCTCCAAGCTGGAGGACCAGGGGCGCAAGGCGCTCGCGCTCGGCCGTGAGGACCTGGCCCGTGAGGCCCTGTCCCGCCGTGCCGCGCTGCAGCAGCAGGTGACCGACCTGGAGACGCAGCACCAGACCCTCCAGGGCGAGGAGGAGAAGCTCACCCTCGCCGCCCAGCGCCTCCAGGCGAAGGTCGACGCCTTCCGCACCAAGAAGGAAACGATCAAGGCGACGTACACGGCCGCCCAGGCGCAGACCCGGATCGGAGAGGCCTTCTCCGGCATCTCCGAGGAGATGGGCGACGTGGGCATGGCCATCCAGCGGGCCGAGGACAAGACCGCGCAGCTCCAGGCGCGGGCCGGTGCCATCGACGAGCTGCTCGCCTCCGGCGCTCTCGACGACCACTCCGGGCTCGCCAAGGACGACATCCAGAGCGAGCTCGACCGGCTCTCCGGCGGCACGGACGTGGAGCTCGAGCTCCAGCGCATGAAGGCCGAGCTGGCCGGGGGCCCCTCGTCCCAGCAGGCGATCGAGGGCGGTCCGGGTCAGACTCAGTCCCAGCAGAAGCCGCAGGACACCCCGCGCTTCGACAAGCAGTAGCCGCGGGCAGCGTCCCACGCCGAGGAGGGCGTCATGATCGTACGGATCATGGGGGAGGGACAGGCGAGGCTGGACGACGGTCACCTCGCCGAACTGAACAAGCTGGACGACGAGCTCCTCGCGGAGATGGAGTCCGGTGACGAGGAGGGCTTCCGGCGGACGCTGGGAGCGCTGCTCGACGCGGTACGCCGTCTGGGCGTCCCCCTTGCCGACGACTCCCTCGAACCCTCCGAGCTCATCCTCCCGTCCCCCGACGCGACACTGTCGGAGGTCCGGGAGATGCTCAGCGACGACGGCCTGATCCCGGGCTGAGGGGGTTCTCGCCCCGGCCGCCCCTTCCTGTTCCCTGTGTTCCGCCCCCGGACATCCGTCCCTGGGGCGCGGGCACTGGGAGAGCCGTCCGACCGGGCCCGCGGGAGAAGCTCGGGCGAGGGTTCGGGACCGTCCCCCGTGACAGCGCCGAAAGCCCCGTACCGTAAACAGGTGTGAGCACACTGACGCGCGCCCGGGACTGGTTGAGGTCCCACCCCCTGGTGGTCGACGGAGCACTGGCGGCAGCCGTCCTCGCGTGCATGGTGGCCGGCGCGTTCGCGGAGCCGAACGGACGGCACCATCCCGCCTGGGACATCCGCACCCCCGACCCCCTCAGCATCGTCCTCACACTGCTCGCGGCCGGCGCGCTGGTCTTCCGCCGCCGCAGCCCCATGAAGGTCCTCGCCGCGACGAGCGCGCTGTCCGTCGTGGAGTTCGTGACCGGCGACCCCAGGGCCCCCGTCGCGATGTCCGCCGTCGTCGCCCTCTACACGGTCGCCGCGGCGACCGACCGCCCCACCACCTGGCGGGTCGGCCTCCTCACCATGACGGTCCTCACCGGCATCGCCATGCTCGCCGGCCCCCAGCCCTGGTACGCCCAGGAGAACCTCGGCGTCTTCGCCTGGACCGGCATGGCCGCCACCGCGGGAGACGCGGTCCGCAGCCGCCGCGACTTCGTGCACGCCATAAGAGAGCGCGCCGAGCGGGCCGAACGCACCCGCGAGGAGGAGGCCCGCCGCCGTGTCGCGGAGGAACGCCTGCGCATCGCCCGCGACCTGCACGACGTCGTCGCCCACCACATCGCCCTCGTCAACGTGCAGGCCGGAGTCGCCGCGCATGTCATGGACAAGCGTCCCGACCAGGCGAAGGAGGCTCTCGCCCACGTCCGCGAGGCCAGCCGCTCCGCGCTCAACGAACTCCGTGCCACGGTCGGCCTGCTGAGACAGTCGGGTGACCCCGAGGCCCCCACCGAACCGGCGCCCGGCCTGCACCGCCTCGAAGAGCTCGTCGGTACGTTCCGCAGCGCGGGCCTGCCCGTCGAAGTGGCCCGCACCGACCACGGCACGACCCTCCCCGCCGCCGTCGACTTGGCCGCGTACCGGATCATCCAGGAAGCCCTCACCAATGTGCGCAAGCACGCGGGCCAGGAGGCGAAGGCCGAGGTGAGCGTCGTACGCGTGGGACCGAACGTGGAGATCACCGTCCTGGACAACGGCCCCGGCGACGACGCCGTCGCCCGCCTGGAGGAGAACGGCGGCCACGGGCTCCTCGGCATGCGCGAGCGGGTCACCGCGCTCGGCGGCACCTGCACCGCGGGACCCCGATACGGGGGCGGCTTCCGGGTGCATGCGATCCTGCCGGTCAAGAGCGGTACGGGAAGCGCCGGGAGTACCGGGAGCACCGGGGGTACGGCGTCCACCGCGGCCGGCTCCCGGGCCGGGACCACGCCGGCCGCCTCCCCGGCCACCACCGGCAGGGACGCGGCCGCGTCCGGCGGTCCCGCGTCCACCGCGTCCACCGCGTCCACGAACAAGGCAGCCAGGGGGAACCCCGCATGACCATCCGTGTCCTGCTCGCCGACGACCAGGCTCTGCTGCGCAGCGCGTTCCGGGTCCTGGTCGACTCGGAGCCCGACATGGAAGTCGTCGGAGAGGCCTCGGACGGTGCGGAGGCCGTGCGGCTCGCGCGCGAGGAGCGGGCCGACGTCGTCCTGATGGACATCCGCATGCCCGGCACCGACGGGCTGGCCGCGACCCGGCTCATCAGCGCCGACCCGGGCCTCGCCCAGGTGCGGGTCGTCATGCTGACGACCTTCGAGGTCGACGAGTACGTGGTGCAGTCGCTGCGGGCCGGAGCCTCCGGTTTCCTCGGCAAGGGATCCGAGCCGGAGGAACTGCTCAACGCCATCCGCGTCGCTGCGGGCGGCGATGCGCTGCTGTCGCCGGTGGCCACCAAGGGACTGATCGCGAAGTTCCTCGCGCAGGGAGACGCCGACGACGACCGGGACCCCGCGCGCGCCGAACGGCTCGAAGCGCTGACCGTCCGCGAGCGCGAAGTCCTCGTCCAGGTCGCCGGCGGGCACTCCAACGACGAGATCGCCGAGCGGCTGGAGGTCAGCCCGCTCACGGTCAAGACGCACGTCAACCGGGCCATGGCCAAGCTCGGAGCACGCGACCGGGCCCAGCTCGTGGTGATCGCGTACGAGTCGGGACTGGTACGCCCAAGGGTGGAGTGAGCTCCACCCGCACGTACTGCGGTCGCGGTATGCGCCGCATAAGTAAACGGGACCTGGGGGCGAGGGGAGGGGCCTCGCGCATGGCTCAGAGTGATAGGCGGACGCTCACATGAGCCCGTTCTTCCGCTCCACAGCCCCAAGCCACAGAAGAGAGACCCGCCGCCCATGTCCTGGCTGTCCCGCTTCAGCCTCGCTCAGCGTGCCCTCATAGGGCTGATGTCGATCATCGCGCTCGCCTTCGGAGCGATAGCGATCCCGCAGCTCAAGCAGCAACTGCTGCCCACCATCGAACTGCCGATGGTGTCGGTCCTGGCGCCGTACCAGGGCGCATCCCCCGACGTGGTCGAGAAGCAGGTCGTCGAGCCCATCGAGGACAACCTCGAAGCGGTCGACGGAATCTCCGGTGTCACCTCCACGGCCAGCGAGGGCAACGCCCTGATCATGGCCTCCTTCGACTACGGCAACGACTCCGCCCGGATCGTGGCCGATGTCCAGCAGGCCGTGAACCGCGCCCGCGCCCAGCTGCCGGACGACGTGGACCCGCAGGTCGTCGCCGGTTCGACCGACGACATACCCACCGTCGTCCTCGCCGTCACCTCGGGCAAGGACCAGCAGGCCCTCTCGGACCAGCTGGACCGCACCGTCGTGCCCGCGCTGAAGGACATCGACGGCGTCGGCCAGGTCACGGTCGACGGTGTCCGGGACCTGGAGGTCGCGGTCACGCCCGACGACGCGAAGCTGGCGAAGGCGGGACTCACCCCGGCCGCCCTCGGCCAGGCCCTCCAGGCGGGCGGCGCGACCGTACCGGCCGGATCCTTCGACGAGGACGGCAGCAACCGCACGGTCCAGGTCGGCGGCGGATTCACCTCGCTGCGCCAGATCGAGGACCTGATGGTCACCGGCGAGGGCGGCAAGAAGCCCGTACGCCTCGGCGCCGTCGCCACCGTCGAGGAGAAGCCCGCCAAGACGGAGTCCATCACCCGTACCGACGGGAAGCCCAGCCTCGCCGTCTCCGTCACCATGGACCACGACGGCAGCGCGGTCGCCGTCTCGGACGCGGTCCAGGACAAGCTGCCGGGCCTGCGCAAGGACCTCGGATCCGGCGCCACCCTGACGGTCGTCAGCGACCAGGGCCCGGCCGTCTCCAAGTCCATCAAGGGCCTGACCACCGAGGGCGGCCTCGGGCTCGTCTTCGCGGTCCTCGTCATCCTGGTCTTCCTGGCGTCGCTCCGTTCGACGCTGGTCACCGCGGTCTCCATCCCGCTGTCGGTCGTCCTCGCGCTGATCGTGCTGTGGACCCGCGGCGAGTCGCTCAACATCCTGACGCTGGGCGCGCTGACCATCGCCATCGGCCGGGTCGTCGACGACTCGATCGTGGTGCTGGAGAACATCAAGCGGCACCTCGGCTACGGCGAGGAGCGCGAGGAGGCCATCCTCAAGGCCGTACGGGAGGTCGCGGGCGCGGTCACCGCCTCGACGCTGACAACCGTCGCGGTCTTCCTGCCCATCGGTCTGACCGGCGGGATGGTCGGCGAACTGTTCGGCTCGTTCTCCCTGACGGTCACGGCGGCCCTGCTGGCCTCGCTGGTCGTCTCGCTGACGGTCGTACCGGTGCTCTCGTACTGGTTCCTGCGTGCTCCCAAGGACGTGCGTGGGGCGGACCCGCAGGAGGCACGCCGCAAGGCCGAGGAGAAGGAGGCGCGCAGCCGTCTCCAGCGCTTCTACGTTCCCGTGCTGCGCTTCGCGACCCGTCGCCGCCTCACCAGCGTGGCGATCGCGGTGGTCGTCCTTGTCGGTACGTTCGGCATGGCGCCGCTGCTGAAGACCAACTTCTTCGACCAGGGCGAGCAGGAGGTCCTCACGGTCAAGCAGGAGCTGAAGCCCGGCACCAGCCTGGCGGCGACCGACGCCCAGGCCAAGAAGGTCGAACGGATGCTCGCCGGCGTCAAGGGCGTCGAGGACTACCAGGTCACGATCGGCTCCTCCGGATTCCTGGCCGCGTTCGGCGGGGGCACGGACACCAACCAGGCCTCTTACACCGTCAAGGTCGCCGACTCGGCCTCCTTCGACGATGTCCAGGACCGCATCGAGGAAGGGCTCGGCGGGCTCTCCGGGATCGGTACGACGACGGTCGCGGCCGGTGACGGGTTCAGCAGCCAGGACCTGAGCGTCGTGGTGAAGTCCGCCGACGCCGGCGTACTGCGCGAGGCGGCGGAGAAGGTCCGGGACGAGGTCGCCGAGCTGGACGACGTCACCGACGTCACCAGCGACCTCGCCCAGTCCGTGCCGCGGATCTCGGTCCGGGCCAACGACAAGGCGGCCGCCGCCGGGTTCGACGACGCCACGCTCGGCGCGGCCGTCGGCCAGGCCGTGCGCGGCACCACCAGCGGCAAGGCCATCCTGGACGACACCGAGCGGGACGTGGTCATCAAGTCGGCGCAGCCGGCCGAGACGCTGTCCGAGCTGAAGAACCTGAACCTCGGCGCGGTGAAGCTCGGTGACATCGCGACGGTGGAGCTGGTCGACGGCCCGGTGTCGATGACCCGCATCGACGGTCAGCGCGCGGCCACGATCACGGCGAAGCCGACGGGCGACAACACCGGCGCGGTCAGCGCCGACCTGACGGCCAAGCTCGACGAGCTGAAGCTGCCGGCCGGTGCCACGGCCGCCATCGGCGGGGTCTCCGAGGATCAGGACGACGCGTTCGCGTCCCTCGGCCTCGCGATGCTCGCGGCGATCGCGATCGTCTTCATGCTGCTGGTGGCGACCTTCCGGTCGCTGATCCAGCCGCTGATCCTGCTCGTCTCGATCCCGTTCGCGGCGACGGGCGCGATCGGTCTGCTGGTGCTCACAGGTACCCCGATGGGTGTGCCGTCGATGATCGGCATGCTGATGCTCATCGGCATCGTCGTCACCAACGCGATCGTGCTGATCGACCTGATCAACCAGTACCGCAAGCAGGGTTACGGCGTTGTCGAGGCCGTGGTGGAAGGCGGCCGGCACCGCCTGCGCCCCATCCTCATGACGGCCCTGGCGACCATCTTCGCCCTGCTGCCGATGGCTCTGGGCATCACCGGCGAGGGCGGCTTCATCGCCAAGCCCCTGGCGGTGGTGGTGATCGGCGGTCTGATCACGTCGACGCTGCTGACCCTGCTCCTGGTGCCGACGCTCTACGCGATGGTCGAACTCCGCAAGGAGCGCCGCGCGAAGAAGAAGGCGGCGAAGCAGGCGGCCAGGGCCGGGGTTCCCGACCGGCCGGCGTCGTCCGCCTCGGACGAGCCGGAACCGGCCGGCGCTCAGCTGTAGACAGTTCCCCGCGCCCCTTCAAGGGGCGTGGGGAACTGCGCGATCAGCCACGAAGAACCGGCGGACAGAGCCCTTCGGCCCGTCCGCCGCTCAAGGACAAGGCCGCGGGGCCGACAGCGGGGGGCTGGGGGCAGCACCGGCAGCAGCCCCCAGAAGGGCGCGCCCTACGGCAGCGCCAGCATCCGCTCGAGCGCCAGCTTCGCGAACTGCTCAGTCTCCCGGTCCACCTCGATGCGGTTGACGAGGTTGCCCTCGGCCAGCGACTCCAGGGTCCAGACCAGGTGCGGAAGGTCGATCCGGTTCATGGTCGAGCAGAAGCAGACCGTCTTGTCGAGGAAGACGATCTCCTTGCCCTCGGGGGCGAACCGGTTCGCCAGGCGGCGGACGAGGTTCAGCTCCGTGCCGATGGCCCACTTGGAGCCGGCCGGAGCCGCCTCCAGCGCCTTGATGATGTACTCCGTGGAGCCCACGTAGTCCGCGGCGGCCACGACCTCGTGCCGGCACTCGGGGTGCACGAGGACGTTCACGCCCGGGATGCGCTCCCGCACGTCGTTCACCGAGTCGAGCGAGAAGCGGCCGTGCACCGAGCAGTGCCCCCGCCACAGGATCATCTTCGCGTCCCGCAGCTGCTCTGTGGTCAGCCCGCCGTTCGGCTTGTGCGGGTTGTACAGGACGCAGTCGTCGAGCGACATGCCCATGTCCCGCACGGCGGTGTTGCGGCCCAGGTGCTGGTCGGGGAGGAACAGCACCTTCTCGCCCTGCTCGAACGCCCAGTCCAGCGCCTTCTTGGCGTTGGACGACGTGCAGATCGTGCCCCCGTGCTTGCCTGTGAACGCCTTGATGTCCGCGGACGAGTTCATGTACGAGACGGGCACGACCTGCTCGGCTATCCCGGCCTCGGTCAGCACGTCCCAGCACTCGGCGACCTGCTCGGCGGTGGCCATGTCGGCCATCGAGCACCCGGCGGCCAGGTCCGGCAGGACCACCCGCTGGTCGTCGGAGGTCAGGATGTCCGCCGACTCGGCCATGAAGTGCACACCGCAGAAGACGATGTACTCGGCCTCGGGGCGCGCGGCGGCGTCCCTGGCGAGCTTGAAGGAGTCCCCCGTGACGTCCGCGAACTGGATGACCTCGTCGCGCTGGTAGTGGTGGCCGAGCACGAAGACCTTGTCCCCGAGCTTCTCCTTGGCGGCGCGGGCGCGCTCCACCAGGTCCGGGTCGGACGGCGAGGGCAGGTCACCGGGACAGTCGACGCCGCGCTCGCTCCGCGGGTCGGCCTCACGGCCGAGGAGCAGCAGGGCGAGGGGCGTCGGCTGTACGTCGAGTTCCTGGGTCTGGGCGGTGGTCACGACACGCACCCTTTCTGTTCTGCGGCTCGCTCGGCCGACCGACTGGAACGACCGAGCAGGACACGCCTTTTCGTCGAAATGACGTTATCTATCATAACCGCTTCACGTCACGTTGACGATGTCCATAACGTCCATGTGACGTGAATCCCGTGGGGTCCGCCGGAAGCGGGGCGGAAGTGGGCCGGAATCGCGGCGGAGGCCGGGACGGAGATCGTTCCGCGGCCCGGCCCGTGGGGTTGTCCACAGGCTGTTTTCCGCTTTCCGCGGTGTGTGCGAGCATGAAGAGAGAACCCGAAGACTCAACGCTCGGCCCGGAATGAATCCGCGGCCCCGCCGGTTGCAACCGTCGGCAAGCAGTCTCCGTACAACCCGGGAGAGAAGCAGATGTCCGTATCGGACGAGACCACCACCGTGAGCGACGGCATCCTCCTGTCGGACGCCGCCGCGGCCAAGGTCCAGGGCCTGCTCGAGCAGGAGGGTCGCGACGACCTGGCGCTGCGCGTCGCCGTTCAGCCCGGCGGCTGCTCCGGCCTGCGATACCAGCTCTTCTTCGACGAGCGCTCCCTCGACGGTGACGTCGTCAAGGAGTTCGGCAGCGTGAAGGTCGTCACCGACCGCATGAGCGCTCCGTACCTGGGCGGCGCCTCGATCGACTTCGTGGACACCATCGAGAAGCAGGGCTTCACGATCGACAACCCGAACGCGACGGGTTCCTGCGCCTGCGGCGACTCCTTCAGCTAGGACTGCCGCTCCCGGTCGGCCGAGCCGGCCTCCGCGCGGCGGCCCCGACCGGGTGCCGAGCATCGCAGAAAGGCGGCGCCCCCTCCAACGGGGCGCCGCCTTTCGCGTACCAGTGACCGGGGAGTCCCCTTCCCCGGCTGCCTGGCAGGCTAGGGAAGGTCCTTCTCCAGGGGTACGGCCTTGCCGTCGTCGCCGACCACCCTCCGGTCCCCGAGCGGCTCCTTGAGCTCGACCTTCCTGTGGAAGACCTTGGCGATCAGGATGCAGACCGCGTCCGGGTCGAAGGTCTCGGTCACCCGGGCCGTCACCCTGCCGCCGGTCTCGTCCGCCGACGCCGCGTAGTCGCTGCACACGCCGCCCGTGAAGCGCACGGTCAGCTCCCTGCCCTTCACGCTGTAGCCCTCGACCCGGACGTCCCGCGTCGCGGGCGCCGCGGAGGTCCCGCCGCCGGGCTCGCTCGTCCGCGGGCTGGGCCGGGCAGTCGGGCTCTCGCTCGGAGGGGCCTCGGACGGCTTCGGGGAGGTCAGATACTTCGGGTCGACCGCGGGATGGGTGACCGTGAAGCTGTCGTCGGCCCCCGGGGGCCGTACCTCGAAGAGCCAGGACGGCACCAGCGCCTGCCGGCCGTCCACGAAGTGCGCGGCCAGGCCGAACACCGCGTCCTCGACGACGACCGGAGCGGGCTTCGGCGCCGTGGTCGACGCCTCGCAGGGCGTCTTGTTCCTGTCCTTCAGCGGCACGGGGCTCGCGCAGCCACCGATCCCCACGCGCCCGCCGCCCGTCCCTGACCCGTTCAGCAGGCCGAGCGTCTTCCGCGCGCTGATGACGGGATACGTGTCCCCCTTCACCGGTGCCTTCAACTGGCCGCTGCCGCCCACCACCTGGCCGTCCGGGCCGACCTGGACGCCGGTCGTCCAGCCGTACGTGGGCAGCCCGCCGACCTCCGGATCCGCGTTCACCACGCGTACGGCGTCCATGAGCTGGCCTGCGTCGAGCTTCGCGTCGTCCTGGCCGACGGCCTTGAGGACCGGTGCCGCGGCCTTCTTCGCGGCCTCGGCGCTCACCGGGTCGGTCTCGGCGCCCTCGGCACTCCCGCTCGCGCACACCGTGGTGCTCCTGCAGTTGTCGGTGCGGGCCGCGAAACGGCTGAACGTCCAGATGCCGGGCGCCTTCCTGCTCACCTGCAGACCGGGCCCGAAGCCGTCCTTGGTGGCCCCGACCTTCCAGGCGTCCCCCTCCGCCTTCGGGGTGCCCTCCACGCCCAGGGCCTTCGCGAGCCGTGCCACCTCCGCCGCGGTGACCTCGCCCTTCGCCCGGTAGACGGCCGAGGAGGAGGGGCCGCCGGGCAGCTCGCCCTCGGCGCGGTAGGTCGCGCCGTTCGGGTCGGGCTCGCCGGGAGCGATGCCGTTCGTGCCGCCGGTGCCGCTCGCACCGCTCTCCGTGTAACCGCCGAGGGCGAGGAGCGGCGGACTGCCGTCACCGCCCGGCGTACCGGAACTGTCCCTGCCCCCGGAACCGCCGGAACCGCCGGACGCGGTGGCGGCGAAGTACGCCCCGCCGCCACCCACGAGGATCACCGCGGCCGCCACCGAGGCGACGGCCACCGGCGAACGCCGTCGGCGCGGCTGGTCCTCGTCGGCTGCGCCGGCCGCTTCGTTGTCGGGTCGCTCGGTGTCCACCGCATCGCTCCTTCTGCCACACCGCTGTCCCATGGGACCCACCCCTGACCGGGTCAGGGCACAGCAGGGTCGTATCCTGCCTCCCCTTTACGGGGGACAGCGATGGGACGCGGCGGGGGAGCGCGCGGTTCCCTCCGGGGGGAGCGGGTTCGAAATCCGCAGGCCGTCAGTGACTGCTCGCGCCCCTGCGGCGGAGCCGCACGGCGTCACGGTCCCGCACTCTCGTCGGAGCCGATCAGTCGCCGTAGTCGGACATGCCGTCCAGCAGGCGGGCGGAGGCGGGCGGCACGGTCACACCGTGGATGAGCGACGGGGACACCGGGAGGGCGGTGATCCGGGCGGGAGCCGACCAGTGCGGGGCCATGCGCGCACAGTCACCCCGCAGCTCCGCGAGCCCGCCCGCCACGCCTTCGGGGCCGAGCGGGGCATCACCATGGATCTTGAGGTTCGTCATGACGGCACCGTACGCACCTCAGGTCCCACGAAAAAAGCCCTACTATTGGGTAGTTTTGCCTGCTTCGACGTGACGGACTCCAGGAAGACCCCGCCGCCTGCCGTACTCCGACCCGGTAGCGTGAACTGTCAATCCCCCTCCTCGCAGGAGTGTGTCCTAGCCGTGCGTATCGCAGTCTCGGGCTCCATCGCCACCGACCACCTCATGACCTTCCCCGGCCGCTTCGCCGACCAACTGGTCGCGGATCAGCTGCACACGGTCTCCCTCTCCTTCCTGGTCGACAATCTGGACGTACGCCGGGGCGGCGTGGGTGCGAACATCGCCTTCGGCATGGGCCAGCTCGGCACCTCGCCGATCCTGGTCGGGGCCGCCGGCTCCGACTTCGACGAGTACCGGGCCTGGCTGGACCGGCACGGCGTCGACACCGCGTCCGTCCGGATCTCCGAAGTGCTGCACACCGCGCGCTTCGTCTGCACCACGGACGCCGATCACAACCAGATCGGCTCCTTCTACACCGGCGCCATGAGCGAGGCCCGTCTCATCGAGCTCAAGAAGGTCGCCGACCGGGTGGGTGGACTCGACCTCGTCCTGATCGGCGCGGACGACCCCGAGGGGATGCTCCGGCACACCGAGGAGTGCCGGGCCCGCTCGATCCCCTTCGCCGCCGACTTCTCCCAGCAGATCGCCCGCATGGAGTGCGACGAGATCCGCCTCCTTCTCGACGGCGCGACGTACCTCTTCTCCAACGAGTACGAGAAGGGGCTCATCGAGGCCAAGACCGGCTGGAGCGACGCCGAGATCCTCGCCAAGGTCGGTCACCGGGTGACGACCCTCGGGGCGCGCGGGGTGCGGATCGAGAGCGTCGGCGCCGACCCGATCGAGGTCGGTGTCCCGGAGGAGACGGCGAAGGTCGACCCGACGGGCGTCGGCGACGCCTTCCGCGCGGGCTTCCTGTCGGGGCTGGCCTGGGGTGTCTCGCACGAGCGTGCTTCGCAGGTCGGCTGCATGCTCGCGACGCTCGTCATCGAGACCAAGGGCACGCAGGAGTACCAGCTGCGGCGCTCGCACTTCCTGGACCGGTTCACGAAGGCATACGGGCACGACGCCGCCTCGGAGGTCCAGGGGCACCTGGCTTAGTGCCGGTGCCCTTCTGAGGGTGTGCTTCGGTTCGTTGCCGTCCGCGGGTGCGTGGGGGCTGTTCGCGCAGTTCCCCGCGCCCCTTCGGGGGCGGATGTCCTAGGGGGCCAGGCGGCGGACCACGTACGCCGTTCCGCCCTCCGCCGGTTCCTCGCCCACGTACTCCTGCCCTCGCATCTCGCACCACGCCGGGATGTCCAGGCGGGCCGCCTCGTCGTCCGAGAGGACACGGACGGTGCCGCCCACCGGGACGTCGGTGATGACCTTGGCGAGTTCGATCACGGGAATCGGGCAGCGTTTGCCGAGGGCGTCCACCACCAGCGGGGCCGGGGCGGCGGGGGAGCCGGCCCGGCCCGGCGTCACCGCGGCGGCCGTCGGCGCGCCCAGCTTCTCGCGGACCGCCGCCACCGTACGGGGCAGGACGTCCAGGAAACGGTCGACGTCCTCCTCCGGCGTACCGAGGGGCAGGGACACCCGTACGTTGCCCTCACTGAGCACGCCCATGGCCTTCAGCACATGGCTCGGCGTCAGCGTGCTGCTCGTGCAGGACGATCCGGACGAGACGGAGAATCCCGCACGGTCCAGCTCGTGCAGCAGTGTCTCTCCATCGACATAGAGACAGGAGAAGGTGAGGAGATGGGGGAGCCGGCCGGCCGGGTCGCCCACCACCTCCACGTCCGGGACCAGTTCGGGCACCCGTGACCGGATCCGGTCCGTCAGCTCCCGCAGCCGGTCCGACTCGGCCGCCGCCTCGGCCCGTACGGCACGCAGCGAGGCCGCCGCGGCGACGATGCCGGGGATGTTCTCGAAACCCGGCGAGCGTCCCGACTCCCGCTCGTCGGCAGGACCTTGGGGCGCGTACCGCACTCCCTTGCGCACGGCGAGCAGTCCGACCCCCGCGGGCCCGCCCCACTTGTGGGCGCTGCCCGTCAGCAGTGACCAGCCGCCCTCGACCGGCCCCCAGGCCAGTGACTGCGCCGCGTCCACGAGCAGCGGCACGCCCGCCGCACGGCACGACTCGGCGGCGGCCGCCACCGGCTGCTCCGTACCCACCTCGTGGTTGGCGGACTGGAGGCAGGCGAGCGCCGTGTCGGGGCGAAGGGCATCGGCGTACGCGGTGGGGGACACCGCACCGGTACGCAGAACGGGCACTTCGGACACCGTGCCGCCCTCGCGCCGATGGATCTCCGCCGAATGGAGCACCGAAGAGTGTTCGACGGCGGACACGATCAGGTGGCGTCCGGCGCGGTGGCGGCCCGCGAGCGCGCCGGCGATCCCCGTGTGCACCGCGCGTGTGCCGGACGAGGTGAACACCAGCTCGTCCGGACGGCAGCCGATCGCCTCGGCGGCGGCCTCACGGGCGGCGTCCAGGAGCAACCGGGCGCGCCTGCCCTCGCGGTAGAGGCGGGCCGGGTCCGCCCAGCCCTCGTCGAGGGAGGCCTGGAGGGCCTGGCGGGCCACGGGGTGGAGGGGAGCGGACGACGCGGCGTCGAAGTAGGACACGGGGCCACGCTAACGCTCCCCGCGGGGTGGGGTGCCTGGGGTTGGGCGTCGGCGGGTGCGCGGGGGTTGCTCGCGCAGTTCCCCGCGCCCCTGAAGGGCGGGGGCGGGGCGGAGCCCCTTCTTGGGGGCGCGGGGAGCTGCGCACCGGCCACAGCGCCGCCGCAGCAGCCGCCGACGCACGGCACCGACAGAGCTCTCGGCGCCCCGCCGCGCCCTGCGGGGACCGCACTCGAACGCCCCGTCACATGCCTCGCAGAGCCACGCGTTCCACCCCTTCGGGGTGAGCGGCGGCGCGTTGGGGACCCTCCCCGCGCGACCCCAAAAAGCGTCCAGTAGGGTTTGGTCCGCATAAACATCCAAACCCCTGCCCGACGCAGGGCGGCGACCGACCGGCGAGAAGGCCGCAGCCGACCGCGCGGGCGAGACTCTCGGGAAGGCGCTACGTGAGTCCCTACGGCTCCGACCTCCCCCACGCCCCAGGGGGCGCGGGCGGTACCCCCATGCCGCGGCGCCCGATGCGGCGGAAGCTGCTGCAGGCACTGACTGCGGGCCTGGTCCTGGCGACCGCGACCGGTTGCACATACAAGGACTTTCCCCGCCTTGGTATGCCCACCCCGACCACGGAAGAGGCTCCTCGGATCCTCTCCCTGTGGCAGGGCTCGTGGGCCGCAGCGCTCGCCACGGGCGTGCTGGTCTGGGGCCTGATCCTGTGGAGCGCGTTCTTCCACCGGCGCAGCCGCACCAAGGTCGAAGTTCCCCCGCAGACCCGGTACAACATGCCCATCGAGGCGCTGTACACGGTGGTCCCCCTCATCATCGTCTCGGTGCTGTTCTACTTCACGGCCCGCGACGAGTCGAAGCTCCTCAGTCTCGACAAGAAGCCCGATGTGACGGTCAACGTCGTCGGCTTCCAGTGGAGCTGGGGCTTCAACTACATCGAGAACGTCGACGGCTCGACCGGTGACGCGAAGACCGACAAGAACCTGGACGCGATTCCGCAACGGTTCAAGAAGGACTTCCCGGCCGGCGCCGGTGGTGTCTACGACGTCGGTACACCCGGCACGGAGAACCCGCAGACGCACAACCCCGGTCCGACCCTCTGGCTCCCCAAGGGCAAGACGGTCCGCTTCGTCCTCACTTCGCGTGACGTCATCCACTCCTTCTGGGTGGTGCCGTTCCTCATGAAGCAGGACGTCATCCCGGGTCACACCAACTCCTTCCAGGTGACCCCCAACAAGGAGGGCACCTTCCTGGGCAAGTGCGCCGAGCTCTGCGGCGTGGACCACTCCCGGATGCTCTTCAACGTGAAGGTCGTCTCTCCCGAGCGCTACGAGGCCCACCTCAAGGAGCTCGCCGAGAAGGGCCAGACCGGTTACGTCCCGGCCGGCATCGAGCAGACGGACCACGAGAAGGAACGGGAGACGAACGTACTGTGAGCATCCTCAACGAACCTCAGGGTGCCGCCGAGACCGAGCACTATCAGAACGAGGTACCGGTCCGGCGCAAGCAGCCGGGCAACGTCGTGGTCAAGTGGCTCACCACCACGGACCACAAGACGATCGGCACGTTGTACCTGGTCACGTCGTTCGCGTTCTTCTGCATCGGCGGCGTGATGGCGCTGTTCATGCGCGCCGAACTGGCCCGTCCCGGCACGCAGATCATGTCGAACGAGCAGTTCAACCAGGCGTTCACGATGCACGGCACGATCATGCTGCTGATGTTCGCGACGCCGTTGTTCGCGGGCTTCACGAACTGGATCATGCCGCTGCAGATCGGTGCCCCCGATGTGGCGTTCCCGCGGCTGAACATGTTCGCCTACTGGCTGTACCTGTTCGGCTCGCTCATCGCGGTCGGTGGTTTCCTCACCCCGCAGGGCGCGGCCGACTTCGGCTGGTTCGCCTACTCCCCGCTGTCCGACGCGGTCCGCTCGCCGGGCATCGGCGCCGACATGTGGATCATGGGTCTGGCGTTCTCCGGGTTCGGCACCATCCTGGGCGCGGTCAACTTCATCACCACCATCATCTGCATGCGCGCGCCCGGCATGACCATGTTCCGCATGCCGATCTTCGTGTGGAACGTGCTGCTGACCGCGGTCCTGGTCCTGCTGGCCTTCCCCGTCCTGGCGGCTGCGCTGTTCGCGCTGGAGGCGGACCGCAAGTTCGGCGCGCACATCTTCGACTCGGCCAACGGCGGAGCGTTGCTGTGGCAGCACCTGTTCTGGTTCTTCGGGCATCCAGAGGTGTACATCATCGCGCTGCCGTTCTTCGGCATCATCAGTGAGGTCATCCCGGTCTTCTCCCGCAAGCCGATGTTCGGCTACATGGGCCTGATCGGCGCGACCATCGCCATCGCCGGCCTGTCGGTGACGGTGTGGGCGCACCACATGTACGTCACCGGCGGTGTGCTGCTGCCGTTCTTCTCGTTCATGACGTTCCTGATCGCCGTGCCGACGGGTGTGAAGTTCTTCAACTGGATCGGCACCATGTGGAAGGGGTCCCTGAGTTTCGAGACCCCGATGCTGTGGGCCACCGGCTTTCTGATCACCTTCACCTTCGGTGGTCTGACCGGTGTCATCCTGGCCTCGCCGCCGATGGACTTCCACGTCTCGGACTCGTACTTCGTGGTGGCGCACTTCCACTACGTGGTGTTCGGCACGGTCGTGTTCGCGATGTTCTCCGGCTTCCACTTCTGGTGGCCGAAGTTCACCGGCAAGATGCTCGACGAACGCCTCGGCAAGATCACCTTCTGGACCCTGTTCATCGGCTTCCACGGCACCTTCCTCGTCCAGCACTGGCTGGGCGCCGAGGGCATGCCGCGCCGGTACGCGGACTACCTGGCGGCCGACGGCTTCACCGCGCTGAACACGATCTCGACGATCAGTTCGTTCGTGCTCGGCCTGTCGATCCTGCCCTTCTTCTACAACGTGTGGAAGACGGCCAAGTACGGCAAGAAGGTCGAGGTCGACGACCCGTGGGGTTACGGCCGTTCGCTGGAGTGGGCCACGTCCTGCCCGCCGCCGCGGCACAACTTCCTCACGCTGCCGCGGATCCGTTCCGAATCCCCGGCCTTCGACCTGCACCACCCGGAGATCGCCGCTCTCGATCAGCTCGAGAACGCCGGTCACGGTGAGAAGGCCCTCGCTGGTGGAAAGGAGGCCGGCAAGTGAAGGTCCAGGGCAAGATGTTCATCTGGCTCGCCGTCTTCATCCTCGTCATGGCGATCGTCTATGGCGTGTGGTCGAAGGAGCCGGCCGGCACCACGGCGCTCTTCCTGGGCTTCGGCCTGAGCGTCATGATCGGCTACTACCTGTGGTTCACCGCCCGGCGGGTCGACACGGGCGCACAGGACAACAAGGAGGCCGACGTCGCGGACGACGCCGGTGAGGTCGGTTTCTTCAGCCCGCACAGCTGGCAGCCGCTCTCCCTCGGCATCGGCGGCGCGCTCGCCTTCATGGGCGTCGTCTTCGGCTGGTGGCTGCTCTACTTCTCGGCCCCGATCATCGTGATCGGCCTGTGGGGCTGGGTCTTCGAGTACTACCGCGGAGAAAGCCAGAACCAGTAGCACGCGCTGAGCGAAGGAAGCCCGGACACTCCGTCAGGAGGTCCGGGCTTCCCTCTTTTGCCACGCTTTCCGTCCCCCGCACGGCCCACTCGGCGCGCCGCGACCGACAGCCGTTCCTACGTTGAGGACATGAGCCACTCAGCTTCCTCCAGGGGCGCCGACACAGGTGCGGCGCGCCCGCGGAACCGTACCGCCGTCAGCTGCACGGCACTGATGGCCGCCATAGCCGTGGGCACCACGGCCTGCGGCTCCGACGGCCACCCGCTCTCCGCCAAGCCGTACGACGCGGCCGAGGACGTCTCCTTCAGCGCCGCCGTGAGCGACGGCAAGAAGGCGGACCCGGACAAGCCCCTGGAGATCACCGCCCAGGACTCCGACGGCCGCATCACCGACGTGACGGCCACGGACGCCGCAGGGCGGTACGTGGCGGGCGAACTGTCGGCCGACGGAGGCCGCTGGCACAGCACCTCACCGCTCGCCGCAGGAGCCCACTACACGGTGCGCGTGAGCACCGAGGACGAGGACGGCGCGCCGGGACGCAAGGTCGTCGGCTTCGACACCAGCACCCCCAGAACCAAGAAGCGGCTGAACGTGACGTTCGGGCCCGAGAGGGGCACGTACGGTGTCGGCCAGCCCATCACCGCCGAGCTCAGCGTCCCGGTCAAGGACAAGGCCGCCAGGGCCGTCGTCGAACGGGCCCTCAAGGTCCGGTCGCAGCCCGCGGTCCAGGGCGCCTGGCACTGGGTGGACGACAAGAAGCTGCACTACCGCCCCAAGGAGTACTGGCCCAGCAACGCCACCGTCCGGGCGTACAGCAACCTCTCGGGCATCAAGGTCGCCGAGAGGCTCTGGGGCGGCGAGGTCAAGCCCCTGACGCTCACCACGGGCGACCGCATCGAGGCCGTGACGGACGCCGCGTCGCACTCGATGACGGTCTACCGGAACGGTGAGGCGATCAAGACGATCCCCGTCACCACCGGCAAACCGGGCTTCGACACCCGCAACGGCGTCAAGGTCGTGCTGGGCAAGGAGTACTTCGTACGGATGCGCGGCACCAGCATCGGCATCGCCGAGGGCAGCGCGGAGTCCTACGACCTGCCCGTGTACTACGCCACCAGGGTCACCTGGAGCGGCGAGTACGTGCACGCCGCGCCCTGGTCCACCGGCTCGCAGGGGGCGGCCAACGTCAGCCACGGCTGCACCGGCATGAGCATGGCCAACGCCGAGTGGTTCTTCGAGACCGTCCGCGCCGGCGACATCGTCAAGGTCGTCAACTCGTACGGCAACACGATGGACGCGTTCGGCAACGGCTTCGGTGACTGGAACCTGACCTGGAAGAAATGGCGCAAGGGCAGTGCCCTGGTGGCGGACACCACGGAGGGCCCGGCCCCCGAGGACCGCCTGCGCCTGAACCCCGAGCCCGCGTAGCAGTCCCATGAGGGCCCGCAGGGGCCCGAGAGGGGCGCGGGGAACCGCGCGACCGGCCACACCGACCCCGGCAGTCGCCCTCGCCCCACCACGCCAGTGGGACGGCGACTAGGCGCTCAGGGCCCGCTTGCCGCGGAGCAGTCCGGCCAGGGCGGCGGCGAACTCCACAGGATCCACCGGCAGGGTCACCGCGGCCTCGGCCCGGCTCCACGTGGCCAGCCACGCGTCCTGCGGCCGTCCGATCAGCAGCAGCACCGGCGGGCAGTTGAAGATCTCGTCCTTGATCTGCCGGCAGATCCCCATCCCGCCCGCGGGAACCGCCTCACCGTCCAGCACGCACACGTCGATGCCGCCGCGGTCGAGCTCCTTGATGACCGCGGCAGGGGTGGCGCACTCGATGAACTCGACCTGGGGAACGTCCGTCGCGGGCCTGCGGCCCGTCGCGAGCCGCACCTGTTCGCGGGTGTTGGAGTCGTCGCTGTAGACCAGCACCGTTGCGGTCGGCTGCATTCTTCCTCCGGGACGTCAGCGTCGTAGAGACAGATCACGGACAGGGTCCGCTGCGCGGATGCTACTCCCTCGACCACGTGGTCAACACCGGTTCGGACAGGGCTTCGATGGGCCATACGGGCTGGACACACCCCACAGACACCCCGAACGGCACCCCCGGGAGTGAGGGCGGGATAAGCGACCGACATAATGTCGGTCGTGGCGACAGCAACGACAGTAGATACCGGGCACGCGCACCCGTCGGTCAATCGACCGAACCTCACCAGCGTCGGAACCATCATCTGGCTGAGTTCCGAGCTGATGTTCTTCGCGGCCCTCTTCGCGATGTACTTCACCCTGCGATCGGTGACGGGTCCCGACCACTGGAAGGAAATGGCGTCCAGCCTGAACTTCCCGTTCTCGGCGACGAACACCACGATCCTGGTGCTCTCCTCCCTCACCTGCCAGCTCGGCGTCTTCGCCGCCGAGCGCGGGGACGTGAAGAAGCTCCGGATGTGGTTCATCGTCACCTTCGTGATGGGTGCGATCTTCATCGGCGGTCAGGTCTACGAGTACACCGAGCTGGTCAAGCACGAGGGCCTGTCGCTCTCGTCGGACCCGTACGGCTCGGTGTTCTACCTGACCACCGGCTTCCACGGCCTGCACGTGACGGGTGGTCTCATCGCCTTCCTGCTGGTCCTCGGGCGCACCTACGCCGCCCGCAGGTTCACGCATGAGCAGGCGACCGCCGCCATCGTCGTGTCCTACTACTGGCACTTCGTCGATGTCGTCTGGATCGGCCTCTTCGCCACGATCTACATGATCAAGTAGCCGGGCCCGTTCCCGCGCACATTCCAGAAGCATCGACGCTGAAGATCCTGACACCGGGGTAATCCGTGAAAAAGCTCTCCGCACGACGACGCCATCCGCTGGCGGCGGTCGTCGTCCTACTCCTCGCGCTGGCGGCCACCGGGGGGCTGTACACCGCGTTCGCGCCCGCGGACAAGGCACAGGCCGATACATCCGCCCAGTCCCTCGCCATCGACGAGGGCAAGAAGCTCTACGCCGTCGGCTGCGCGAGCTGCCACGGCACGGGCGGTGAAGGCACCACCGACGGTCCCAGTCTGGCGGGCGTGGGCGCCGCGGCCGTCGACTTCCAGGTCGGCACCGGCCGTATGCCGGCCCAGCAGCCGGGCGCGCAGGTCCCGAAGAAGAAGGTCATCTACTCGCAGGCCGAGATCGACCAGCTCGCGGCGTTCGTCGCCTCACTGGGCGCCGGCCCGAGCGTGCCGACCGAGGAGCAGTACAGCGCCGAGGGCGCGGACATCGCCGAGGGTGGCGAGCTCTTCCGGACCAACTGCGCGCAGTGCCACAACTTCACCGGCAAGGGCGGCGCGCTGACAAACGGCAAGTACGCCCCGACGCTGGAGGATGTCGACCCGAAGCACCTCTACGAGGCCATGCAGACCGGCCCGCAGAACATGCCTTCCTTCCCCGACACCACGCTGACGGAGAAGAACAAGCAGGACATCATCGCGTACCTCGACGCGGTCAACAGCGATGACTCGGAGAGCCCCGGTGGTCTGGAGCTGGGCGGCCTCGGGCCGGTCAGTGAAGGCCTCTTCGGCTGGATCTTCGGTCTCGGCGGACTGATCGCCGTCGCCGTGTGGGTCGCCGCCCGGACCGCAAAGGCCAAGAAGTCATGAGTAGCCAAGACATTCCAGAAGAGAAGCTGCCCGCCGAGCGGGCCGACGACGAGCACGCGCACGGTGCCGTGGGTGTCGCGGACGAGAAGCACCCGTTCGCGGATCCCGGTCTGCCGCCGCACGAGCACCGCATCCAGGACATCGACGAGCGGGCCGCCAAGCGGTCCGAGCGCACGGTCGCCCTGCTGTTCACGCTGTCGATGCTGGCCACGGTCGGGTTCATCGCGTCCTTCGTGACGATCCCGGCCGACAAGATCGTCTACATCTTCCCGCTCGGTCACATCAGCGGTCTGAACTTCGCCCTGGGCATGACGCTCGGCCTGGCGCTGTTCTGCATCGGCGCGGGCGCGGTCCACTGGGCCCGCACCCTGATGTCCGACGAGGAGATGGCCGACGAGCGCCACCCCATCGCGGCGGAGCCCGAGGTCAAGGCCAAGGTTCTGGCCGACTTCAAGCAGGGTGCCAAGGAGTCCGCGCTCGGCCGCCGCAAGCTCATCCGCAACACGATGTTCGGCGCGCTGACCCTGTTCCCGCTGTCCGGCATCGTCCTGCTGCGCGACCTCGGTCCGCTGCCGGAGGACAAGCTCCGGCACACGCTGTGGTCCAAGGGCAAGCTGCTCGTCAACATGAACACGAACGAGCCGCTGCGTCCGTCCGACGTCGCCGTGGGGTCGCTGACCTTCGCCATGCCTGAGGGCCTGGAGGAGCACGACCACGATTTCCAGACCGAGATCGCCAAGGCGGCCCTGATGATCGTCCGGCTGCAGCCGGAGAACATCAAGGACAAGCAGGAGCTCGAGTGGTCCCACGAGGGCATCGTGGCCTACTCGAAGATCTGCACCCACGTCGGTTGCCCGATCTCCCTGTACGAGCAGCAGACGCACCACGTGCTCTGCCCGTGCCACCAGTCCACCTTCGACCTCTCCGACGGTGCCCGAGTGATCTTCGGTCCGGCCGGTCACGCCCTGCCGCAGCTGCGCATCGGTGTGAACGACGAGGGTTACCTCGAGGCGCTCAGCGACTTCGCAGAGCCCGTCGGTCCTGCTTTCTGGGAGCGCGGATGAGCACTACGACCAACTCCGCAGACTCGCGCTCGCGCGAGAAGGCACCGGCCGGCGAGCGCGTCGCCGACTGGGCCGACGGCCGGCTGGGGATCTACTCCCTCGCCAAGGCCAACATGCGCAAGATCTTCCCGGACCACTGGTCCTTCATGCTGGGCGAGATCTGCCTCTACAGCTTCCTGATCATCATCCTCACGGGTGTGTATCTGACGCTGTTCTTCCACCCCTCGATGAACGAGATCGAGTACCACGGAAGCTACGTCCCGCTGCAGGGACAGCTGATGTCGGAGGCGTTCGCCTCCACGCTGGACATCAGCTTCGACGTGCGTGGCGGTCTGCTGATCCGGCAGATCCACCACTGGGCGGCGATCGTCTTCCTGGCCGGCATGTTCGTGCACATGATGCGCGTCTTCTTCACCGGCGCGTTCCGCAAGCCGCGTGAGATCAACTGGCTGTTCGGCTTCCTGCTGTTCGTCCTGGGCATGTTCACCGGCTTCACCGGTTACTCGCTCCCGGACGACCTGCTCTCCGGCACCGGTGTCCGCTTCACCCAGGGCGCGATCCTGTCGATGCCGATCGTCGGCACGTACATCTCGATGTTCCTGTTCGGCGGGGAGTTCCCGGGCGGCGACTTCGTCGCGCGGTTCTACTCGATCCACATCCTGCTGCTGCCCGGCATCATGCTGGGGCTCGTGGTCGGCCACCTGATCCTGGTCTTCTACCACAAGCACACCCAGTTCGCGGGTCCCGGAAAGACCAACAAGAACGTCGTCGGCATGCCGCTGCTGCCGGTCTACATGGCCAAGGCCGGAGGCTTCTTCTTCCTGGTCTTCGGGTTCATCGCCATGCTGTCCGCGGTCGCGACCATCAACCCGATCTGGGTGCTGGGGCCGTACCGGCCGGACCAGGTGTCCACGGGCGCCCAGCCCGACTGGTACATGGGCTTCGCCGAGGGTCTGATCCGAGCCATGCCCGGCTGGGAGATCAACATCTGGGGACACACCCTCGTCCTGGGCGTGTTCATCCCCCTGGTGGTCTTCGGTATCTTCCTCGCGATGATCGCGCTCTACCCGTTCATCGAGTCCTGGATCACCGGGGACAAGCGCGAGCACCACATCCTGGACCGTCCGCGCAACGCACCGACCCGCACGGCCTTCGGTGTCGCCTGGGTCACCGCGTACGTGATCATGCTGATCGGTGGTGGCAACGACATCGTCGCCACACACTTCCATCTGTCGATCAACGCGGTCACCTGGTTCGTCCGCATCGGGTTCTTCCTCGGACCGGTCCTCGCGTTCGTCGCCACCAAGCGGATCTGCCTCGGCCTCCAGCGCCGGGACAAGGACAAGGTGCTGCACGGCCGCGAGTCGGGCATCATCAAGCGCCTGCCGCACGGTGAGTTCGTCGAGGTGCACGAGCCGCTCAGCCAGGAGGCCCTGCACACCCTCACGGCGCACGAGCAGTACGAGCCGGCGCAGATCGGCCCGGTGGTCGACGAGAACGGTGTCGAGCGCAAGGTGAAGGGCCCGCAGAAGCTGCGTGCCAAGCTCAGCAACGCCTACTTCGGTGAGGACAACCAGATCCCGAAGCCGACCGCTGAGGAGTACAAGGAGATCACGAGCGGCCACGGCCACCACTGATCTCCGACCTGTTCGCCACGGCTGGAGCCCCGTCCATTGCATGGACGGGGCTCTTTGCCGTCCCAAGGGCTGGATAGGGTGGACCCGTCCCTGTACGCAGGGTGAATCCACCGTCGCGCGTCTACGAACCCAGGAGCGGCAAATGAGTGCTGTGACCCCCGCTGGAGGCGACTTCGCGGCGGGCCGTTCCTGGCCCGCTCTCCTGAACGGCCTGCTGGACGGCCGCGACCTGAGCGCCGACGACACGGCCTGGGCGATGGACCTGATCATGCGGGGCGAGGCGACCGACGCCCAGATCGCCGGGTTCGCGGTGGCGCTGCGGGCCAAGGGCGAGACCGTCGAGGAGATCACCGGCCTGGTCCGCACGATGTACGCGCACGCCAACGTGATCGAGGTGCCGGGGGAGACCGTCGACATCGTCGGTACCGGCGGGGACGGGGCGAAGACCGTCAACATCTCGACGATGTCGGCCGTCGTCATCGCCGGTACGGGTGCCAAGGTCGTCAAGCACGGCAACCGCGCGGCGTCCTCCGCGTCCGGTGCCTCGGACGTCCTCGAGAAGCTCGGCGTCAATCTGGAGCTGACGCCGCGGCGGGTCGCCGAGGTCGCCGAAGAAGCCGGGATCACCTTCTGCTTCGCGGTGAAGTTCCATCCGGCGCTGCGTCATGTGGCCGCGGCACGGGGACAGTTGGGTATCCGGACGACCTTCAACTTCCTCGGCCCGCTCACCAATCCGGCACGGGTGAAGGCGCAGGCGGTCGGGGTGGCGCACGCGCCCATGGCGCCCATCGTGGCCGGCGTCCTGGCGGAGCGCGGCAACTCGTCGCTCGTCTTCCGCGGGGACGACGGGCTCGACGAGCTGACCACCACGTCCACGTCCCGGGTGTGGGTCGTACGGGACGGGCAGGTGCGAGAGGAGGCCTTCGACCCGCGTGACGTGGGAATCGAGCTGGTGCCGGTGGAGGCGCTGCGGGGCGCCGACGCCTCGTACAACGCGGATGTCGCGCGGCGGCTGTTCCAGGGGGAGACGGGCCCCGTACGGGACGCCGTCCTGCTGAACTCGGCGGCGGCGCTGGTGGCGCTGTCGCCGGGGTCCGGTTCCCTCGCGGAGCAGATCCGGGCGGGGATGGCCCGCGCCGCGGAGGCCATCGACTCCGGGGCGGCCTTGCGGTCGCTGGAGCGGTGGGTGGCCGCCACCCACCGGTAGCGCTGTCGTCCGCGGCCCGGTGGGGGCTGGTCGCGCAGTTCCCCGCGCCCCTGGACGACGGCAGCCCCGCGCCCCTGCAGGGGCGCGGGGCAGTCGTCGTCCAGGGGGCATCGTCCCGGTATGCGGACAGCGGGGTTGCGCCCCGGTGATCGTGTGGCAAGATGCTGGCAGGTCATGAGTGACAGTCATGAGGCCCCGGCCGACTGTCCGGCAACCCTCCGTCCGTGGCGGGGTGCCCCGGGTGAAGACCAGGTCGTAGGCAGTGAGGTCTACGGCAAGCGCGGACCCCTCGCCGCTTCTGTGAGCGGAGACACCAGGGGTCCTGGTCGTTCGAGGGAGTCTTTCATGAGCAAGCGAATGCGATAGGGCGCCGAGCCCCACCTCCGCGTACCCCCTTCACCTTTCCTGTGCCGGGCCGTGCCCGCCCGCACAGTGACTTCGCCTGCCTCTCACAGGAGTTCGCCATGTCTGTCTCCACCGCTGCCTCCGACCGGTCCGCCTGCTGTGACACCGACGCCTCCGGGCCCCTGCCCGTGCTGGGCCGGGACGTCACCGTTCCGCTCGTGATCGGCGGCGAGGTCACCTACGCGGCACTCGACTACGCCGCCAGCGCCCCCGCCCTCCAGCGGGTGTGGGACGACGTGGCCGCGTACGCCCCGTACTACGGCAGCGTGCACCGCGGGGCCGGGTACCTGTCCCAGCTGTCCACGGACCTCTTCGAGAACGCCCGCAGGACGGTCGCTGAGTTCCTCGACTGCCGGAGCGACGACCAGGTCGTCTTCACCCGGTCCACCACCGACTCGCTCAACCTCCTCGCCGCCGCCCTCCCCGCCGACTGCCAGGTCTTCGTCTTCGAGACCGAGCACCACGCGTCACTGCTGCCGTGGCAGGACGCCCGGGTCACGTACCTCGACGCCCCGCGCACGCCCGGTGAGGCCGTCGCGACACTGGAGCGGGCCCTCGCCGACCGTGACCCGTACGGACCGGCACTCGTGTGCGTCACGGGCGCCTCGAACGTCACCGGTGAACTGTGGCCCGTACGGGAACTGGCCGCCGCCGCCCATGCGCAGGGCGCCCGGATCGTCCTCGACGCGGCCCAGCTCGCGCCCCACCACCCCGTCTCCGTACTGGAGTTGGACGTGGACTGGGTCGCCTTCTCCGGACACAAGCTGTACGCGCCGTTCGGCTCGGGTGTGCTCGCGGGACGCTTCGACTGGCTGCGTGAGGCCGCCCCGTACCTCGTCGGCGGGGGTGCCTCGCGGAAGGTGTCGCGGCGCAGTGACGGCGGCGTCGACGTGGAGTGGCACGAGAACGCCGCACGGCACGAGGCCGGGTCGCCCAACGTCATCGGCGCCTACTCCATCGCCTCCGCCTGCAAGGCGCTCACCGAGGCCGGCTTCGACACCCTGGTCGCCCGCGAGCAGCACCTCGTCGACACCGTCCGCCGGGGCCTCGCCGAGGTGCCGCAGGTCCGCGTGCTCTCGCTCTTCGGGGACGACGCCCCGCGCGTCGGCGTCATCTCCTTCGTCGTCGACGGCTGGAACAGCTCGCACTTCGCCGCCGCGCTCTCCGCCGAGTACGGCATCGGCGTCCGTGACGGCCTCTTCTGCGCCCACCCCCTCGTCCGTACGCTCCTCGGCAGCGACCCGCAGACCCAGGGCGAGTGCGGTGCCCCCGAGGCGGCCCCCGGCGAGAAGTCCCTCAACGCCATCCGGGTCAGCTTCGGCGCGGGCACGCCCGACGAGCACGTGGAGCGGTTCGTGCGAGCCGTGAAGGAGCTTGTCACGGACGGCGCGCGCTGGAACTACCGTACGGAGGACGGCCGTTGCGTCCCGGACACCGGGGCGGACAACGGCGTCTGAAGTGGCGCGGACAGGGGTGCGGACAGGGGCGTGGGTGCCGCTTCAGGCGTCCGGGGCCGTGGCCCGGTGGGCAGCTGGGCGCCCAGTACCACCATGCGCAGGGCCCGCTCCGTCGCGTCCGTGAGGAGCTCGCCGGCCCGCAGGAACGCCTCGGCCGGTGCCATCGGAGCGGGCAGGATCCCGCTGTACGCGTCCACGCCGGGCACCGTGTGCGCGCCCTCGCCGAGGGTGCCCGCGAGGGCGAGGACCGGACGCCCGTGGAGCTTGGCGCGGCGGGCCACCTCGGCCGGGACCTTGCCCCGCGGTGTCTGGTGGTCCAGGGCGCCCTCGGCGGTGAGGACCAGGTCGGCGCGGGCCAGCCGCGCGTCCAGGTCGAGGTGGTCGAGGAGCACCTCGAAGCGGGGGAGGAGACGGGCGCCGAGAGCCGCCAGGCCCGCGCCCAGGCCGCCGGAGGCCCCCGTACCGGGGCCGCCGTACAGGTCGCCGGTGACCGGCAGGTCCCGGGTGAGCACGCGCGCCCAGTTCTCCAGACCGGCCGCCAGCTGTTCGACCTGTGCGGGAGTCGCCCCCTTCTGCGGACCGAAGACACGGGCCACGCCCAGCTCACCGCAGAGCACGTTGTACGGGTTGCAGGCGACCAGCAGTTCCACGTCCGCGAGGCGGGGGTCGAGGCCCGTCGGGTCGATGCGCTGAAGGCGTACCAACTCGGCTCCGCCGTGCGGGAGTTCGAAGCCGTCCGCGTCGAGCAGTCTGGCGCCCAGCGCCTGGAGCGCGCCGGCGCCCCCGTCCGACGTGCCCGAGTCGCCGCAGCCGACGAGCACGCGGTGTACGCCCGTGTCGAGGGCGGCGCGGATCAGCTCGCCCACGCCGTACGTGGTGGTGGCGCCCGGATCGCGCAGGCAGTGCGGGACGAGGGAGAGGCCGGCGACGGCCGCCATCTCCACGACGGCCGTGCCACCCACGCCGAGCAGCGCGAAGTGGGTGCCCACGGGCTCGCCCAGCGGGCCGGTGGCGGGCAGGGCGACCAGCCGGCCCCCGGTCGCCGTGGCGAGGGCCCGGGCGGTGCCCTCGCCTCCGTCCACCAGTGGAATGAGATCGACCTCGGCGTCCGGGACGACACGGCGTACGCCCGCCGCGATGGCGTCGGCGGCGGCCTGGGCGGACAGGGACTCCTTGAAGCCGCTGGGGGCGACGGCGAAACGGGTCAGCATGGGCGGGGCTCCTTCAGAGCTGCGGGACGTCCGGGATCCGGGCCTTCCAGGTCCCGGCGATCGGGGGTCGGGGCTTCAGGGGTCAGGGCTTCAGCACGGGCACGCCGAACAGCGGCCACACGGCGAGGGCGAAGAGCAGGACGAGGGCGGCCGTCAGCGGGGCGAGAACCGCGGACAGGCGCAGCAGGTCGCGCGGGGTGTAGGTCGGCGTGCCGGGTATCTCCGCGAAGAGCGTGACGGGCTTCGCGGAGGCCGGCAGTGTGTGGCAGAAGCCCGCCGCCGCGGTGGACGCCAGCGCCGCCGCGACCGGGTTGACGCCCGCGCCCACGGCCGCCGCGACGACCAGCGGCACGAGGACGGACGAGCGGGCCGAGCGGGACTGCAGGACGAGGTGGGCCGCCGTGCTCACCGCGACGACGAGCGCGAGGAAGAGCCACGGCTCCACGTCGACCGGCAGGCCGGACACCAGCCACTTCGCCGCCCCCGAGTCCGCGAGCGCGACCCCCATCGCCATCGTCGCGGCCATGAAGAGGAGCAGCGACCAGGGCACGGTCTTCAGTGCGTCCTTGAGGCCGACCGTCCCGAGGGCGGGCGAGGCCGCGACGACCGCGCCGATCAGCGCGACGACCGCCGGCGACACCTGGTGGAGCGGTTCGCTGCACCACAGCACGACCACGGTGGCGAGCAACAGCGCACACCGCGACTCGGCCGGTGTCCAGGGGCCGGTGACCGGCCGCTCGCTGTGCCGCTGGATGTCATCGGCCGTGATCCGTACGGGAGTTCGGCGGTCCGAACGCCGAGTGGTCGTCAACAGCACCGCTTCGGCGGCCAGATGGGAGGACACCACCGCCAGCGGCAGGCCGAGCAGCAGCCACTGGGTGAAGTCGATGCGGTCGCCCGTGGTCTCCCACAGCACCGACACCGTGATCAGATGCGCTCCCGCACCGATCAGGGTCGCCACCGCCGACAGGAGGATCACGGTAGGGAAGAGCAGCGCCAGCATCACGACCAGTCGTCTCCGGTCGGCCAGTGCCTTGGCGAGGGCGAGGAACACCGGCAGTGCCAGTGCGGCCCGGCCGGAGGTGGCGGGCACCGCGAACGCCGTCACGACGAGCGCCGCGGTGGTCAGGTGCACCAACTGCCGCACGCCGCGCGCCCCGCCGACCAGGAACGCCGCCGCCCGCCCGGCGAGCCCGGTCCGGGTCACCGCCGCCGCGAGCACGAAGGCGCAGATCAGCAGCCAGACCGTCGAGTCGCCGAGGGTGCCGAAGAGCGTGTCGCTGCTGATCACCCCGGTCACGGT
Source organism: Streptomyces aurantiacus (assembly GCF_027107535.1). Taxonomy (NCBI): domain Bacteria; kingdom Bacillati; phylum Actinomycetota; class Actinomycetes; order Kitasatosporales; family Streptomycetaceae; genus Streptomyces; species Streptomyces sp. Qhu-G9. Next base: position 1,983,104 of record NZ_CP114283.1, read on the forward strand.
GAGGGCGAGCCCCGCGCCCAGGGCGATGTACGTGTCGTCGATGGGTGTACCGATCCACGCGCAGGTCGCCAGCGTGAACACGGCGAGCGTCAGACGGGCGTCGGCGCCGAGCCCGGGGAAGTTGCCGGGCACGACCAGCAGGGCGCAGAGGCTCAGGGCCACGCACAGGGTGACGGTTCGGAGGAGGTTCAGGCTCACAGGTCCCAGAGTCCGGCCGGGCCGTGAGCCTCCAATGAGCCCCACATGAAGGAAGCTTCACGCTCACCCGGGGAGCCGGTATCCCATTCCCCGCACGGTCTCCACCTGCTCGGCCCCGAGCTTCTTGCGCAGCGCGCGCACGTACACGTCGACGATGTTGGACCCGGGGTCGAAGTCGTACCCCCACACGTGCGACAGGATCTGCTCGCGCGACAGGACCTGTCCGGGGTGCCGCAGGAACAGCTCCAGAAGCACGAACTCGCGGGCCGTCAGGTCGACGGTCCGCTCGCCGGCCCGAGCCCGCCGGGTGCGCAGGTCCAGCGTCAGGTCACCGCCGCGCAGCACGGTGACCTCGGGCGTTCCGGCCGCCGTCCGCAGCCGCAGGCGCACCCGGGCGAGGAGTTCCTCGAATCGGAACGGTTTGGTCATCCAGTCGTCGGCGCCGCCCTCCAGGCCGGCCACCGTGTCGCGTACGGAGTCCCGGGCGGTCAGCACGATCACGGGGACCGTGACACGGGCCTCGCGCAGTTCGCGCAGCACGGTGAAGCCGTCCCGCCCCGGCAGCCCGATGTCGAGGATCACCAGGTCGAAACCGCCGGTCAGCGTGTACTCGTACGCCGAGTCGCCGTCCGCCACGACGGTCGTGGTGAAGCCGCCCGCGCGCAGCCCCTTCTCGACGAAGGAGGCGATGCGCTCCTCGTCCTCGACGATCAGGATGCGGTTCATGCGTGCAGTCCCGTCATGTGTTCCTCTTCCCGTGCGAGCACGAGTACGAAGGTGGCCCCGCCGCCCTCGGTCTGCCGCAGCAGTACCCGGCCGCCGCGGTGCCCCTGCGCGATCGCCCGCACGATCGACAGGCCGAGGCCCGCGCCGCTGCCCCGGGTACCGCGCCGGGCGGTGCCGCGGCGGAAGCGTTCGAAGATGACCTCGGCGTCCTGCGGCTGCACACCGGGGCCCGAGTCGGACACGTACAGCTCCACGCGTCCGTCCAGGACGTGCGAGCCGATGCGGATCGACTGGCCGGGGACGGTGTGCTGCACGGCGTTCTGCGCGAGCTGCACCATGGCCTGGGTGACGCGCTGAGGGTCCAGCCGGGCCTCGCCCTCGGCGACCTCGGCCAGCTCCCAGTGCCGGTCGCCGAGGGTGCGGGCCTTGACGAAGACGTCGGCGGTGAGTTCGGCGAGCTGGACCGGCTCGGGGGTGACGAAGTCGGGCCGTTCGGTCCGGGCGAGCAGCAGCAGGTCCTCGACGATGCGGCTCATCCGGTCCAGCTCGTCGGTGACCAGGCGGACCGTCTCCTCCCGCTCGGCCGGATCGTCACCCATCAGCTCCAGGTGGCCGCGCACGATGGTGATCGGGGTGCGCAGTTCGTGGCCCGCGTCGTCGACGAACTCCCGCTGGGCGGCGAAGGCGCGCTCCAGCCGGTCCAGCATCGCGTTGAACGTCTCGGCCAGCGCGGCGATGTCGTCGTGGCCACGGACCGGGATGCGCCGCGTGAGGTCCTGCTCCGTGAGCTGCGCGGCGGTGGTGCGCACCAGCCGTACGGGCTTGAGGATGCGGCCGGCCACCACCCAGGCGATCCCCGTCGTCAGCAGCAGCGCCACACCGCAGATGGCCAGCAGGATGCGGAACACCTCGTTCGCGCGGGCCTGTTCGCGCCCCGGGTGGAAGGCGACGACGAACGCCGCCTCCGGCTCGCCGCCCGGACGGGCGATGGCGACCTTGGCCCACCGGACGTCCCCGGCGGCGCGGTGCAGCGTACCGGTGGACGCGGTCGACGCGAAGATCTGCCGACGGGCCGCCGCATCCCGGTGCAGAGGCAGTTCCACGGGGATCTCGCGGTCCTGGACGAGCTTCGCCGGGGCGGCGCCCGAGGGGCCGGCGAGGAGCCCCATCAGCTCCTCGTCGGGGTCGGCGTACTGCCGCTCCAGGAAGACGCGCAGCAGCCGTCCGGGATCGCTGAAGGGCCGGCCGGTCGTGGGATCCACCCCGCGCTCCTCGAAGTGCGCGAACTCGCCGGTCTCCTGGGCGAGCAGGCCGCTGACGCGGGAGTCGACGTCCCGCAGGAGGATCGAGCGGGTGGTCGTGGCCACGGCGGCGAAGGCCACGGCCATCACGAGCAGCAGCCAGAGCAGGATGCGGACCCGGGCCGAGACCCGCCGACGCACGGACACGGAGCCGGGCAAGGATGCGGGAGCGGACCCGGGCATGGGTGCGGGAACGGGCTCAGCCGTCGTCTCCCGGGCCGTCGTCGTCATCGTCGTCATCACTCACCGGAGGCCGTGACACGACCTCGTCACTCGGGGTCGGAGTCGGGGTCGGGGTGGGTTTCGCGGAGGTGGGCGCCGCCGAGGGCGAACCGCTCTCCAGCTCGACTCTGGGCGGCACCTTCGGGGACTCCGGACTGTCGGTCAGGGCGTAACTGGTGGCGGCGATCCCCAGCGGGATCACCACGACGGCGGCGAGGGCCGCCATACGGTGGGAGAAGACCATGGGCCGATGGTGCGGGGCCCGGGGGTGCGCCCGGATGAGCGCCGGATGAAGAACTCTTCATCCTGGGATGCGGGGGCCGGTGGGCCCGAGGGCTCGACGCGGCGGCCACCCCGCCACGGGCGCTCCTCGGCTCCGCCGGTGAGCGGCCCCCCCCGGGGGGCGCGGGAAACCGTGCGGTCGGTCACCACCGACCCGCAGCCGGCACCCGGCCCCGCGATCCGGACTAGTTGTCGAGCCCGATGGCGAACGCGGCCTCGAGGTCGTGCTGCGAGTACGTCCGGAACGCCACATGCGTGTCCGTGCCCTCCACCCCCGGAATCTTGCTGATCATCCCGGGAATGACATCGGCCAGGTCGTCATGGGCCTTCACCCGGACCATGGCGATCAGGTCGTACGTGCCGGTCACGGAGAAGACCTCGCTGACGCTGTCGAGCGCGGCGATCGACTCGGCGATCTCGGGGATCCGGTCCACGCTGGTCTTGATGAGCACGATCGCGGTGATCACGGCTGGGTTTCTCCCTCGGTGGCCGGCGCTGGGGATTTCACTCTAGCCGGACGGCCGTACCGCACCCACGCGTAGAGGAAGCCGGCCGAGAAGCCCAGCAGGTGCGCCAGATAGGCGACGCCGGGGCCCTGTGTCGCGCGCCCGGCGGCCAGCCACTGCAGGGACACCCAGAACGGGAGCACGACCCAGGCGGGAAACCGCAGCGGGAGGAAGAAGAGGAACGGAAAGAGACTGGTCACCCTGGCTTTGGGGAACAGGTAGAGGAAGGCGCCGAGGACCGCGGAGATCGCCCCTGACGCGCCGACGAGGGTCTGTGCCGAGTCGGCGTGGGCGGCCGCGTAGCCGAGCAGGGCGAGGTAGCCGCAGCCCACGTAGAAGAGGGCGAACTGGACGTGGCCCATCCTCTCCTCGGCCATCGCCCCGAAGACATAGAGGAAGAGCATGTTCCCCAGAAGATGCAGCCAGCTGCCGTGCACGAAGAGCGCGGTGGCCGGGGTGACGGCGGCCCGTGGCCTCCCCTGGAACAGTTCGACGGGCACCACCCCCCACCGTTCGAAATAGGCCCGCTGCGCCGAGAGCAGCTCGTCGCCGGTGCCGTACGCGGGCCCGAGGCCCGAGGCCGGGCCGATCACGAAGACCAGACAGCACAGGGCGATCAGTCCGTAGGTCACCGGAGCGGACTGCCCCCGGGCCGCTCCGGCCGTCCTGCCGACGGTCCTGCCCCAGTTGCCGATCATGGGCAGATCATGACGTAACGGAACCGATCGGCGCAGAGTGCCTCGCCGCTTCGCGCCCCGCGGGGGCGCGGGGCCGTGACATGGCGACGGCCCGCCGCGCGTCCGTGACCGGTCACGGACGGCCCGCGGTTTTCGGACCACCCCTCCAGCGGAGCGCTCGGTACGCGCCAGGCCGTAGGGTTACGAGCCACACGCTCCAGGACAGCTGGTGCGCCGCGGAGATCCAGGAAAGAGAGCGACTGCCACGATGACGGTTCCCCTCCCGACCACCGAGACCCGTTGGCGCTGCACGCTCTGCGGCAACCTGACGCGATTCGACGTGACCCGTTCGTCGAAGGTCGTCGAGTACGTGCATCTCGACCTGGCCGGGGAACCGAAGGTCGAGGAGCGCGACGTGGTCAGTGAGACCATCGAGTCCGTGCGCTGCCGCTGGTGCAACGCGGTGGATCAGGTGGAACTGGTGGACAGGCCGGGCGCCGGCTCCTGACAGGAGCGGGCCCCGCACGGACGATGGGGTGAAGGATGGTGGAGACCACAGGCGAGGAGCCGGACGACGGCGACGCCGAGGTGCTCGATCGTCCGCTGCCCGACGGTGTGCGCCGCAAGGTCGTACAGATCGTCTCGGACGGCTTCGGCGGGCTGACCGTGGCCGAACTGCCCGCCCAGCTGAGGCAGTACGCCCGGTTCGCCCCCAATCGCCGCGCCAAGTTCGCGGGTACGGCGATGGCGGCGGCCATGGAGACGGACCCGCTCTTCAGACAGCGCATCGCCGAGAAACTCAGAGACGCGCAGCCGGAGCTGTCCGGCGCTCTCGTCTCAGGCTCTGCGCCCCCGGCCGCGGACCCGCTCGACGTGGCGGCCGCGGCCTATGTGCTGCGGCCCCCGGGCTGGGTCAAGCTGGTGACCGCCGCGGGCGAGGAGGCACTGCGGGCGGACGCCGAGCGCGCCGACGAGGAGAGCCGCGCCGAGCTGGAGCGGCTGCGCGAGGAGCTCGCCGAGGCCCGCGGCCAGACCCGTACCGAGACGGAGCGGCTGCGCACCGAGCTCGAAGCGGCGAAGAAGGAAGCCGAGTCGCTGCACCGCAAACTGCGCGGGGCGCTCAGTGACGTCAAGCGCGGCGAGGCCGCCCTGCGCAAGCTGCGGGGCGAGATGGAGTCCGTACGCGGCGACGGCCAGGCCCAGGTGTCGGCCGCCGAGAGCGAGAGCCGGCGCCTGAAGTCGCGGCTCGGTGAGGCGGAGGCGGCCCTGGAAGCCGCCCGCCGCGCGGCCCGCGAAGGCCGCAGCGTCGAGGACATGCGGGTACGGCTGCTGCTGGACACCGTGCTCGACGCGACTCAGGGGCTGCGCCGCGAACTGGCTCTGCCGCCGGTGTCGGTGCGGCCCGCGGAGACCGTGGACGCGGTCGAGCCGGGACGCATGACACCGAAGGACATCGCCGCCCGGGCGCTGTCCGAGAACGATCCAGCGATCCTCGACCAGCTGCTCGCGCTGCCGCAGGCGCACCTGGTCGTCGACGGCTACAACGTCACCAAGACCGGCTATCCGCAGATGCCGCTGGAGAAGCAGCGCCTGCGGCTCCTCGGCCAGCTCTCACAGCTCGCCGCGCAGACCGGCGCCGAGGTCACCTGTGTCTTCGACGGGGCCGAGCTGGCCGCCCCGGTGCTGCTCGCGCCGCCGCGCGGGGTGCGGGTGCTGTTCTCCAAGCCGGGCGTCACCGCGGACGAGTTGATCCGCCAGCTGGTGCGTGCGGAGCCCCCGGGCCGGCCCGTCATCGTCGTCTCCACCGACCGCGAGGTGGCCGACGGTGTGGCCAGTGCGGGCGCGCGGCCGGTGGCCTCCGTGGTGCTGCTCAAGCGCCTGTCGAGGGGTTGAGAGAGGCCGTTCGCGGGCAGCCCCGCCGCTCGGGCCGTCCACGGCCGCCTTTCTGTCTCGTACGTCACATACGCGCCGGACGCCCCAAGCGCAACACATGGTCGACTTGCCCGAATTGGCGAAACCTTCACGCAACGTAGTGTCAATCACGCATTACTGCACGTGAGTTGAGTGCAAAGAATGCGGTCGGTGACCGAGATTTTTCCGAGGAGGATTTGAACTGATCACAGGGTGGTCACTAGGGTCAGGCCTCGAACCTCTACTCGGGTGATCACTCATTGGGAGTGACGGTGGAGGGGCACCGCCAACCGGCGTCTTCGGTGGGCGGCTGAGGTAATGAAGGAGCTCGCCTCCGTGGCGTCCCACCGTCGACCGAAGCAGCCGAGCCGCACCCGTGTGACCGTGCTCACCACCGCCGCTGCCGCAGCCGTTGCCCTCAGCTCGCAGGCGGCCAACGCCGCGCCCAGCGAGAAGCCGAGCAAGGACGAGGTCAAGGCCAAGGTCGACAAGCTCTACGAAGAGGTCGAGCGGGCCACCGACAAGGCCAACGGGGCTGAGGAGAAGCAGGAGAAGCTCGAGAAGGAGATCGACACTCTCCAGGATCAGGTCGCACGCGGCCAGGACGATCTCAACTCCATGCGCGACGGCCTCGGTCTGATGGCCAGCTCCCAGTACCGGACGGGCGCCATCGACCCCTCCGTCCAGCTCTTCCTCTCCTCGGACCCGGACGACTACCTCGACAAGGCGTCCGCCATGGACCAGCTGAGCTCTCAGCAGGTCGAGGCGCTGAAGAAGGTCCAGGACAAGCAGCGGGTTCTCGCCCAGCAGCGCCAGGAGGCCTCCGGCAAGCTCAAGGAGCTCGCCGACACCCGCAAGACCCTGGACCAGAAGAAGAAGGAGGTCCAGGGCAAGCTCACCGACGCGCGCAAGCTGCTCAACACCCTGACCGCCAAGGAGCGTGCGGCCATGACGGCCGCCGACGACCGCGCCAGCCGCTCCGCCGGTGACCGCGTCGAGCTCGGCAACGAGGTTCCCGCCTCCGAACGTGGTGCCGCCGCCCTCGCCGCCGCGAAGACCCAGATGGGCAAGCCGTACGTCTCCGGTGGCAGCGGCCCCAACTCGTACGACTGCTCCGGGCTGACCCAGTGGGCGTACAGCCAGGCCGGGGTGTCGATATCCCGGACCACGTACACGCAGCAGAACGACGGCGTGAAGATCGGCCGCGACCAGCTCAAGCCCGGCGACCTGGTCTTCTTCAACAGCCTGGGACACGTCGGCCTGTACGCCGGAAACGGTGTGATCGTGCACGCCCCGAAGCCGGGCACTGTCGTCCGCCTCGAGTCGATGAGCACGATCGGCACCTTCCAGTTCGGCGTCCGCGTCTGATCCCGGGCCCTCGTCCGGCCGGCTGATCGCCGGGTCCGACGGCTCGTCCGATCGCCGGGGTACGACGGCCCGTTCGGCCGCCCCGATCCGACGGCCCGTCCGGTCCCGGTCCTCTCCCGCCCCTCCCCGGCGTCGATCGCCGCGCCGCCCGAACGGGCGAATTACCGTGCCTCCCGCTGACTCCACGCCCCGCTGATGACCTGCGTCTGAGGCGGGGCGTCGCGTTGTGTACACGTATGGCTCTTTGGCCGCCGCGTAGTCGCACGACTACTGTCTGGCGCGGTTCCCCCAACTCCGGGGGTTCGTCAGCGGAAGGGAGAGCGGCTTCCTGTGGGGTCCCATCGCCGCCCAGCACCGTCCGGCTTCGACCGGGGCGCCAGAGGCGCCACCCTCTGCGTACTGACCGCCGCGGCCGCGGCCCTCGGCGTCCTGCCGGCCGGTGCCGCGCCGCAGGACGACAGCCGCGCCGAGGTGGACCGGCTGTACGAGGAGGCCGAGCAGGCCACCGAGTCGTACAACAAGGCCGACGAACGCGCCGACACCCTGCGCGAGCAGGTAGGCAGGTCGCAGGACCGGATCGCCAGACAGCAGGACCGCATCAACACCATGCGGGACGCGCTCGGTTCGCTCGCCGGGGCCCAGTACCGCTCCGGCGGCCTCGACCCGTCTCTGGCGCTGATGTTCTCCGACGACCCCGAGGAGTACCTCGACAAGGCGGCCGCGCTGGACCGGATCAGCGCCCGCCAGGCCGGGGAACTCAGGGAACTCCAGGGCGCCATGCGCGACCTCGCCCAGGAACGCGAGGAGGCGACCCGCAAGCTCTCCGAGCTCGACAGGAGCCGCAAGGCCGTCGCCCGGCACAAGCGCACCGTCGAGCAGAAGCTGTCCAAGGCGCGACGGCTGCTCAACGCGATGCCGGAGGGCGACCGCGCCGCCTTCGACCGGGCCTCCCGCTCCGGCAGGACTCCCGACCTCACCGGTGCCGTCCCGTCCTCCGGGCGTGCGGCCGCCGCCGTCGCCGCGGCCCGCTCAGCCCTCGGCCGCCCGTACGTCTGGGGTGCCAACGGGCCCACGGGCTTCGACTGTTCGGGCCTCACGCAGTGGTCGTACGCGCAGGCCGGTGTCGGTCTGCCGCGGACCTCGCAGGCCCAGGCGCACGCCGGACGGCCGGTGCCGCTCTCCCAGGCGCAGCCCGGGGACATCGTCACCTACCGGGGCGACGCCAGCCACGTGGGGATGTACGTGGGCAACGGCCAGGTGATCCACGCGCCCTACCCCGGCGCTCCCGTGCGCTACGACCCGGTGGGCATGATGCCCGTGAACACGGTGACGCGCCCCTGACCCGTCGGGCCCGGCGCCGTACGATCGGGACCGTGGCTGGTCGTGGGCGTGCGCCGAGGTGGGTCGTCGGGCTGCTGCTGGCCACTCTGGTGGGCTGCGGCGGCCCTTCGGGGACCGACGGCTCGTCCGCCGACGTCCAGCGCGTGCTCGACCGGCGGGCCGCGGCGGTGCGTGACGGCAGCGAGCGGGACTTCGTGGCGACGGGCGCGCCGGACTCCGTCGACGCCGGTGAACGGAGCGCCGCGCGCGCCGAGTTCAGGAACCTGCGGGCCGTTCCGCTGACCGACTGGTCGTACCGCGTGACCGGCTTCCGCCGCTCCGGCGACCGTGCCACGGCGGACGCGGACCTCCGCTACCGCATGGACGGCTACGACCGGGCGCCCGTCGTCACCGCCCGCACGCTGACCCTCGCCCGCGCCGACGGGCGTTGGTACGTGACCGCCGACCGGCCCGCCGCCGACGCCGGCCGGCAGCTGTGGGAGCAGGGCCCCGTGCTGGCCGTACGCGGCGAGCACAGCCTCGTCCTCGGGGTCGGGCAGCCCCGGGGCGCCCTGCGCGGTTACGCGAAGCTCGCCGACCGTGCGGTGCCCGCGGTGCGTGAGGCGTGGGGCGGGGACTGGCCGGGGCAGGTCGTCGTCCTCGTACCGGCGTCGCTGGAGGGGATGGGGGAGCTGCTGGGGGCGCCCGCGTCCGGGTACCGGGGGATCGCGGCGGTCACCACGGGGGAGACGGGCGGCTCCGGGAAGACACCCGCCGACCGGATCATCGTCAACCCCGACGCGTACGGAGTGCTGGGTTCCTTCGGCCGGCAGGTCGTCCTCACGCACGAGACGACCCATGTCGCGACCCGCACCTCGACCTCGGCGGCGACCCCCCTGTGGCTGTCCGAGGGGTACGCGGACTGGGTCGGCTACCGGGGCACCGGCCGCACCGCGACGCAGGTCGCGCCGGAGCTGGCGCGGGCCGTGGCCGAGGGCCGGGTCCCGGCCGCTCTGCCGGGCGACAAGGACTTCGGCTTCGGCGGGGACGCGGGGAAGCTGGCGCGGGCCTACGAGAGCGGCTGGCTGGCCTGCCGGCTGATCGCCGAGCGGTGGGGCGAGGTGCGGCTGGGGGAGTTCTACCGGGCCGTGGGGGCCCACGACAAGCGGGCGGGCGCGGTGGAGGCGGGGCTGCGGGAGGTCCTGGAGACGACGCCGGAGGAGTTCACGCGGATGTGGCGGGAGTACCTGCGCGACCGGCTCGGGTGACGTGCGCGGCCGGGCCCGTGCCCTCAGGGGGTCAGGGACTCCTTGCCGACGGGAGCCGGCCGACCGGCCGCGGGAGCCGCGTCCGCGTACGACACGGTGTCGCGCCACAGGAGCGTGCCCGCGGTGACGGTCGCGGCGACCAGCAGGCCGTTGCGGATCACGAGCAGGGTGATCCCGAGGCTGTTGCTGGCGACGACGTCCGCGAAGTAGACGGGGAACTCCAGGACGGTGACGAAGCTCGCCACCACGACCATCCCCGCCGGCAGGCCCATCCGGCTGCCGCGGAAGACCAGGCACACGGCGGCCAGACCCACCAGCCACACCATGTATTGCGGGCTGATGACCCGGCTCGTCGTGGTGAACAGGAGCACCGCCACGAACGCGGCGTCCGCGACCGTGTGCACCAGGAACCGCGTCGCGCACAGCCGCCACAGGAGCAGCCAGCCGAACGCGAGCCCGGTCAGCATCAGGGCCACCGTGCTCACCACGTCCACATACGGCCCGAGGAACTCCACCGAGCCGTAGTTGAGCAGGACCTGGCCCTCCCAGCCGTGGTGCCGGGCGATGTGGAAGACGAGCGAGCCGAGGGACTCGACCTCGGTCCCGCGGTCGCGCTGGAACGTCAGGAACGCGAACGCGCCCGGCATCGACACGGTGAACAGCAGCGCGATCCCGGCGGCCGTCCCGGCCGCCCAGGCCCAGGCCCTGCGCCCGGTCGTGCCCACGAGCAGCAGCAGCGGCCACACCTTCAGCAGCGCGCCGAACGCGGCCAGCGCGCCCATGAGCTTCGGATTCCGGACGCCCGCGAGGATCGCGGCCACGACGACGGCGGTCACCATCACGTCGTACCGCGAGTACACCGTCGGGCCGAGCAGGGGCACGCCCACGACCCACACCCAGGCACCGCGCCGTGACCTGCCCGGGCTCCGGGCCGCGTACAGGAGCAGTCCGAGGGCGACCAGGTCGGCGGCGAAGGCGAGGACGAAGAACGCCTCGGTGTAGGCGAGGAACGGCAGCAGAGACGGGGAGAGGATCGCGAGCGCGGCCGCCGGCGGGTACTGCCAGGTCACGTCGTCCAGCGGGAACGTGCCGGTGCGCAGGACCTCGTACCAGCCCTGGTAGGTGACCGTGACGTCACTCGTGACGTCCGGGCCGGGGAAGACGATCACCTTGAAGACGAGGAGCAGCAGCGCCAGCCTCGTCAGACCCCAGGTCACCAGCAGTACGTACGGGAACCTCGTCCCCCTGGCTCCCGCCATGCGCACCTGCCCTTTTCCGTACGGATCCTGTGCGGGCCATGATGGACCGCGCCGCTGTGCGAGAGCCGTGAAGCACGGCCGCGCTCAGTCGCGGGGTGCGGGTTCGGTACTGTCGACGGCGATGCACAAGACCCTGATCGTGACCAACGACTTTCCGCCGAGACCGGGCGGCATCCAGGCCTTCCTGCACAACATGGCGCTGCGCCTGGACCCCGAGCGGCTCGTCGTCTACGCCTCCACCTGGAAGCGGGGCCGGGAGGGAGCCGAGGCCACAGCCGCCTTCGACGCCGAACAGCCCTTCGTCATCGTACGCGACCGAACAACCATGCTGTTGCCGACTCCGGGGGTCTCCCGGCGGGCCGTCGGGCTGCTGCGGGAGCACGGCTGTACCTCGGTGTGGTTCGGCGCGGCGGCGCCGCTCGGACTGCTCGCACCGGCGCTGCGGAAGGCGGGCGCGGAGCGCCTCGTGGCCACCACCCACGGGCACGAGGCGGGGTGGGCGCAACTGCCCGCCGCGCGGCAACTCCTGCGCAGGATCGGCGAGTCCACGGACACGATCACGTATCTCGGTGAGTACACGCGCTCGCGGATCGCCACCGCGCTGACGCCCGGAGCGGCCGCCCGGATGGTGCAACTGCCGCCGGGTGTCGACGAGAAGACCTTCCACCCCGGCTCGGGCGGGGACGCCGTCCGGGACCGCCTCGGGCTGACGGACCGCCCGGTCGTGGTCTGCGTGTCCCGTCTCGTCCCGCGCAAGGGCCAGGACACGCTCATCCTCGCGATGCCGCGCATCCTGGCGAGCGAGCCCGAGGCGGTGCTGCTGATCGTGGGCGGCGGACCGTACGCGAAGGACCTGCGCAGGCTCGCGCACGAGACCGGTGTCGCCGACTCCGTCCGCTTCACCGGCGCGGTGCCCTGGTCGGAGCTCCCGGCCCACTACGGCGCGGGCGACGTCTTCGCCATGCCGTGCCGTACGCGCCGAGGAGGGCTCGACGTCGAAGGGCTCGGCATCGTCTACCTGGAGGCCTCCGCGACGGGGCTTCCCGTCGTCGCCGGTGACTCGGGGGGCGCGCCGGACGCCGTGCTCGACGGCGAGACCGGCTGGGTCGTACGGGGCGGTTCCGCCGGGGACACGGCCGATCGCGTCGTCGCGCTCCTCGGCGACGCGGAACTGCGCCGCCGCATGGGGGAGCGGGGACGGGAATGGGTCGAGGAGAAGTGGCGCTGGGACCTCCTGGCGGAGGGTCTCAAGGAGCTGCTGTAGCGCCGGTGGAGGCTACTCGCTGACCTGTGGCCTGTCGCGCCGTTCCCCGCGCGCTGAAGGGCGTAGCCCTTTCAGGGGCGCGGGGAACTGCGCGAGCAACCACGATGGCGGGAAAGCCGCATTCGAAGGGGCGCGGGGAACGGCGCGACAAGCCACCGCGGCGGGCAAGCCGCAAACGCACCCCCCCCGCCCCACGGCGAGTGGGCGCCCTCAACCCCGATAGATCGCTTCGATCTCGTCCGCGTAGTCCTTCGCCACCACATTGCGCTTGAGCTTCAGTGACGGCGTGAGATGGCCGGAGTCCTCGGTGAACTGGTGGGACAGCACACGGAACTTGCGCACCGACTCCGCCTTCGACACCGCGGCGTTGCCGTCGTCGACAGCGCTCTGGATCGCGGCGAGCAGATCCGGATCCTGACCCAGCGACGCAGCGGTCGAGCCCGCGGGCTTGCCGTGCTCGTCGGCCCAGCGGCCCAGGAACTCCTCGTCGATGGTCACCAGCGCGCCCACGAACGGCCGCCCGTCGCCCACCACCATGCACTCGGCGACGAGCGCGTGCGCGCGGATGCGGTCCTCGATCACGGCGGGCGCGACGTTCTTGCCGCCCGCGGTGACGATGATCTCCTTCTTGCGGCCGGTGATGCGGAGGTAGCCGTCCTCGTCGAGGGTGCCGATGTCACCGGTGTGGAACCAGCCGTCGGCGAGCGCCTCCTCGGTCGCGCCCTCGTTGTTCCAGTACCCCTTGAACAGGTGCTCGCCGTGCAGCAGCACCTCGCCGTCGTCCGCGATGCGGATCACCGAACCCGGCAGCGGCTGGCCGACCGTGCCGATCTTCTGGCGGTCCCACGGGTTGAAGGCGGTGGCCGCGCAGGACTCGGTGAGGCCGTAGCCCTCCAGGACCGTGAAGCCGATGCCGCGGAAGAAGTGCCCCAGACGCTCGCCCAGCGGAGCGCCGCCCGAGATCGCGTACTCGCCCTTGCCGCCGAGCACCGCGCGCAGCTTGCTGTAGACGAGCTTGTCGAACGCCTTGTGTTTGATCTTCAGGCCGATGGAGGGGCCCGCCGGGGTGTCCAGGGCGCGGCTGTACGCGATCGCCGTGTCGGCCGCCTTGTCGAAGATCTTGCCCTTGCCGTCGGCCTGCGCCTTGGCCCGCGCCGAGTTGTAGACCTTCTCGAAGACGCGCGGCACACCGAGGATCAACGTCGGCCGGAAGGAGGCCAGTTCGTCCGTGAGGTTCTTGATGTCCGGGACGGTGCCCAGCTTGATCGGCGCCATCATCGGCGCGACCTGCACGAGCCGCCCGAAGACGTGCGCGAGCGGAAGGAAGAGGAGGACCGAGCACTCGCCGGTCCGGAAGAGCGGCCGCAGCCGCTCCACGATGTTGCCGCACTCCGCGAAGAAGCTGCGGTGGGTCAGCACGCAGCCCTTGGGGCGCCCGGTCGTACCGCTCGTGTAGACGATGGTCGCGGGGTCGTCGGCCTTGGCGAGCGAACTGCGCTCCTCGACCGCGGCGTCCGTCACGTCCTTGCCGGCCCGGCCGAGTTCCTCGACACCGCCGCGATCGATCTGCCACACGTGCTTCAGGTGCGGCAGCCGGTCGCGCACCGACTCCACGGAGGCCGCGTGCGCGTCCAGTTCCACGACGATCCCGGTGGCTCCCGAGTCGCCGAGGATCCACTGCACCTGCTCAGGCGAGCTGGTCTCGTACACCGGCACGGTGACCGCGCCCGCGCTCCAGATCGCGAAGTCCAGCAGCGTCCACTCGTACCGCGTGCGGGACATCAGGCCGACGCGGTCACCCGGTTCGATGCCCGAGGCGATCAGGCCCTTGGCGGCGGCCTGCACCTCCGCGAGGAAGACCGTGGCCGTGACATCCGTCCAGCTGCCACCGACCTTGCGGGCGATGACCGCGACATCAGGATGCTGCGCGGCGTTTCTGCGGACGATGTCGGTCAGATTGCCGTCCGCAGGGACCTCGTACAAAGCCGGAAGGCTGAACTCGCGCAAGACTGCTGCTCCTCATAGGGCGCCGACGCCACGACTTCGTGTGATGCGACGGAGTGGTCCAAGGCTCGGGCAGGTGCTCCGGGAGACGGTTGTTGAAACCCTGAGCACGACTGGACTGCCCGGACGTTACCCGCCGGTACTGCCTCTAGGACAGGGGGGTCCATGAGATGTTCCCCGCGTCACACGTGTTGGCGTTCCTCCGCGCACAGTAGTCCAACGCGTTACTGACCGGGTAGTAACCGCAGGTCCGCCCGCATCTACACACGTTTGCTCCACAGGCTTACCCTTGATCGTCATGGCAGGCACACAACGCGGCGACGGCGGCGGCATCCGAGAGACCCCGAGGACACGGCTCCATGTCGTGAGCGACGTGCACGGCAACGCCCGTGACCTGGCCAGGGCCGGGGCCGGCGCGGACGCCCTGATCTGTCTGGGCGACCTCGTGCTCTTCATCGACTACGCCGACCACTCCCGCGGCATCTTCCCCGACCTGTTCGGCACCGAGAACACGGACCGCATCGTCGAGCTCCGCACGGCCCGCCGCTACGAGGACGCCCGGGCCCTGGGCGCGCGCCTGTGGGCGGGCGTCGACCGCGGCCCCGCCATCGAGAAGGCCGTACGGAAGCAGTACGCCGAACTGTTCGCGGCGTTCCCCACTCCGACGTACGCCACCTACGGCAACGTCGACATACCGTCCCTCTGGTCGGAGTACGCCGGACCCGGCACCACCGTGCTCGACGGCGAGCGTGTCGAGATCGGCGGCCGGGTCTTCGGCTTCGTCGGCGGCGGACTGCGTTCGCCCATGCGGACGCCGTACGAGATCAGCGACGAGGAGTACGCGGCGAAGATAGAGGCCGTCGGAGAGGTCGACGTGCTGTGCACGCACATCCCGCCGGAGATCCCCGAACTCGTCTACGACACCGTGGCCCGGCGGTTCGAGCGCGGCAGCCGCGCGCTGCTCGACGCGATCCGGCGCACCCGGCCGCGGTACTCGCTTTTCGGCCACGTCCACCAGCCACTCGCCCGGCGGATGCGGGTCGGCGCCACCGAGTGCGTGAACGTGGGGCACTTCGCCGGATCCGGGAAGCCGTGGGTACTGCAGTGGTGAGGGCTCCCGGCGGCCGCGGGGCCGGGGGCGGGAGCCGGCCCGCCGCGCGGTAGCCTTCACGCTGCACACACAGGTGGAAAGCGTTCGTACCCCGTAGAACACCCCCTGCCCGGACCGCATCTGGAGGAGCCACAGCGATGGCCGAACACACCAGCTCGAGCATCACGATCGAGGCGGCGCCGGCCGACGTCATGGCGGTCATCGCCGACTTCGCCCGCTACCCGGACTGGACGGGCGAGGTGAAGGAGGCGCAGGTGCTCGCGACGGACGAGAAGGGCCGCGCCGAGCAGGTACGCCTCGTCATGGACGCCGGCGCCATCAAGGACGACCAGACCCTGGGCTACACCTGGACCGGCGACCACGAGGTCTCCTGGACCCTGGTCAAGTCCCAGATGCTCCGCTCCCTGGACGGCTCGTACATCCTCAAGCCCGCGGGCCTGAGCGCCACCCAGGTCACCTACCAGCTCACCGTCGACGTCAAGATCCCGATGCTCGGCATGATCAAGCGCAAGGCGGAGAAGGTCATCATCGACCGCGCCCTGGCGGGACTGAAGAAGCGCGTGGAGACGGGCGAGAAGTAGCGGCAGCCGCTTCGGCCGCCCCACCCCGTACCGTTCACCCACATGCGCACCATCCTGATCACCGGCCCCGGCGGCTCCGGCCGTACCACCGTCGCCGCGGCCACCGCTCTGGAGGCCGCCCGCCGGGGCACCCGCACCCTGGTGCTCTCCGCGGACCGCACCGACACCCTCGGCGCCGTCCTCGGAACCCCCACCGGCGGCACACCGGCCGAGATCCTCCCCGGTCTCACGGCCTGGCGACCGGACGCCGGCGAGGGCTTCCGGGCGGATCTCCTCGCGTTCCAGGAACGGGTCTCCACCGCCCTCGACCTGCTGGGCGCGGCCCGTCTGGACGCGGAGGAACTCACCCCCCTCCCCGGCGGCGAGGAACTCGCCCTGCTCCGCGCCCTGCGCGACGCCACCGCTTCCGACACCTTCGACCTGCTGGTCGTCGACCTGCCGCCCGCCCCGCAGGCCCTCGCCCTCCTGGCGCTGCCCGAACAACTGCGCCGCTATCTGCGCCGCCTGCTCCCCGCCGAACGCCAGGCGGCCCGCGCCCTGCGCCCCGTCCTCGGCCGCCTGGCCGGCGTGCCGATGCCGTCCGAACGGCTGTACGAGACGGCGGCCCGCTGGGACGTCGAACTGGCCGCGGTCCAGCTGGCCGTCGAGGACCCGGCCACGACCGTTCGGCTGGTCGCCGAGCCGGGCCCGGCCGGAGCCGACGCCGTACGGTCGGCCGCCACCGGCCTCGCCCTGCGCGGCCTGCGCACCGACGCCCTGATCGCGAACCGCGTCCTGCCCGACGCGTCCCCCGACACCTGGCTGTCCTCCCTCGCCGCCCAGCAGCGCAAGGCCCTCGACGAGTGGCGCGACGCATGGGGACAGACGTACGACGTACGTGAAGTCCCGCACCTCGGCCGCGACCCGCGCGGCGCAGAAGACCTCGCCGCGCTCCAGGTGCCCGCCCCGGGCGACGCCCCGGGCCCCTTCGAGTGGCCCGTCGCCGACCGGCTCGCCGACGAGGGCGCGCTCGTCTGGCACATCCCGCTCCCCGGCGCGATACGGGAGGAACTCGACCTCGTGCGGCGCGGGGACGAACTCGTCGTCGCCGCCGGGCAGTTCCGCCGGATCGTCGCACTCCCGTCCGCCCTGCGCCGCTGCACGGTGGACGGCGCGTCCCTGCGCGAGGGCGAACTGCGTGTCCGCTTCGCACCCGACCCGGATCTGTGGCCGCGGACACGGTGAACGGCATACCCCCGTTCGGGTAACGTCGAGAGACACAGAGCCAATGCTTGGAGTCCGCCATGAGCGATGAGCACCCCACGTCCGACGCCGGGGAGGACGCGCTCGACGACGTGCGTGACACGGAGCGCGACGAGGTAGGAGCGCCCGACGCCGATGCCTGGGCGAAGGCGTGCGCCGAGGACCTTGCCGCGGAGAAGGCCCGTCGCCGCGCCCAGAACGGCCAGCCGCCCGGCTCGGCCGCCGAGGAACTGCGCAAACTCGTCGACGCGGTCGCCGACAAACTGTCCGGACTGCAGTCGCCGCTGTTCGGCGCGGTCGCCGGCGGCGCGGCCCAGCAGATGGTGAACCAGGTCGTGCAGCAGGCCAAGGCCGCCGTCGAGCCCGTCATCGAGCGGAACCCCGACGTGTTCGACCACCTGGCCACCGCCGGCACCGAACTGCTCGCCGCGTACCGCTCCGCCGTCGCGGCGCAGGAGCGCCGCTGGACCGCCCGTGACACCGCCCCGGGCCCCCGGGACGAGGGCACCGGCAGCGGTGAACACATCGACCTTGACTGAAGTCGCTCGGGTACGGTTGGCCGTAGCGGGGCTCGACCGAAACTGAGGGATTCATGGGACTCACCATCGGCGTCGACATCGGCGGCACGAAGATCGCGGCCGGGGTGGTCGACGAGGAAGGCAACATCCTCTCGACGTTCAAGGTGCCGACTCCGACCACGCCGCAGGCGATCGTCGACGCGATCGCCGCGGCCGTCGAGGGTGCCAGGGCCGGGCACGAGATCGTCGGCGTGGGCATCGGCGCCGCCGGATACGTCAACCGTCAGCGCTCGACGGTCTACTTCGCGCCGAACATCGACTGGCGGCAGGAGCCCCTCAAGGACGAGGTGGAGGCCCGCGTGGGCCTGCCGGTCGTCGTGGAGAACGACGCGAACGCGGCCGCCTGGGGCGAATACAAGTTCGGTGCGGGCAAGGGTCATCGCAACGTCATCTGCATCACGCTCGGCACGGGCCTGGGCGGCGGCATCATCATCGGCAACAAGCTGCGCCGCGGGCACTTCGGCGTCGCCGCCGAGTTCGGCCACATCCGGATGGTCCCGGACGGCCTGCTGTGCGGCTGCGGCTCCCAGGGCTGCTGGGAGCAGTACGCGTCCGGGCGCGCCCTCGTGCGCTACGCGAAGCAGCGCGCGAACGCCACCCCCGAGAACGCGGACATCCTGCTCTCGCTGGGTGACGGCTCTCCCGACGGCATCGAGGGCAAGCACATCTCGATGGCCGCGCGCCAGGGTGACCCGGTGGCCGTCGACTCCTACCGCGAGCTGGCCCGCTGGGCCGGAGCCGGTCTGGCCGACCTGGCCTCGCTCTTCGACCCGTCCGCCTTCATCGTCGGCGGCGGTCTCTCGGACGAGGGCGAGCTGGTCCTCGACCCGATCCGTAAGTCGTACAAGCGGTGGCTGGTCGGCGGGAACTGGCGTCCTGTCGCCGACGTGATCGCCGCGCGGCTGGGGAACGAGGCGGGGCTGGTGGGCGCGGCCGACCTGGCCCGGGAGCCCGACCCGATCATGTAGTGCGCTTCCATGACGCCCGCCGCGCCCTTCGGGGAGCGGCGGGCGTTCGTGTTTTCGGGGCCCGCGGCAAACGCACGACCCGACACCTCCCGGGCCTATACCTTGATCACCATGCCGACCAGCCCCACAGCCAGTCGTCCGTTACCAGCACCCCGTACCGAATCCGACGGTTCGGCCGTCATCCGGGTGCTCAGCTACAACATCCGCTCCATGCGGGACGACACCGCCGCACTCGCCCGGGTGATCACCGCCTGTGCACCGGACCTCGTCCTGATCCAGGAGGCCCCCCGCTTCTTCCGCTGGCGCAAGAAACTGGCCCGTCTGGCGGCGGCCTCGGGCCAGGTCGTCCTCTCGGGCGGCGCCACGGCCTCCGGCCCCGCCCTCCTGTGCTCCCTGCGGGCCACGGTCGAACGCACCGAGGACGTGCTCCTCCCGCTCACCCCGGGCCTGCACCGGCGCGGCTTCGCCACCGCGGTCGTACGGTTCGGCCGCGCCCGCGTCGGCGTACTGAGCTGCCACCTCTCCCTTCAGAAGGACGAGCGCCACGAGCAGGGCCGCCTGCTCCTCGACCACCTGTCGGCGCTGGACACCCCGTACGCCGTCGCGGGCGGCGACCTCAACGAACGCCCGGGCGGCCGCACGTTCAGGCGCCTCTCGACGGAGCTCCAGGACGGCTGGGCGGTGGCCCCCTGGGGCGGGGAGTACACCTCGACGCCCGGCGACCCCCACCAGCGCATCGACGCGCTCTTCGCCACGCAGGGCGTGCGGTTCCTGGGCTGCGGGGTGCCCCTGGACCACCCCGGAGTGACGGAGGCCGACCTGAGGGCGGCCACGGACCACCTTCCGGTACTGGCCGCCCTCAGGATTCCGGCCACACCGGGCGCCCAGGGCGGTTCCGGGGAGGGCCGTTCGTTCGCCTGAACGCCTCGAAGGCCTGCCCGGAGCATCCGGGCAGGCCTTCGTACGTACAGGCAGACGCGTCAGACCACCGCGCCGCGCCCCGGATCGTCCTCGTCCTCGTCGTCGCTGCGCATCCGCCCCACCAGCGTGGCGAAACCGCCGAGGAAGCCGCCGATACCGAGGGTGGCGAGCCACCACGTCATGTCCCAGCCGAGCAGGACCGCGAGGAGGAGCAGCACGGGGCCGCCGATCACGCCCAGCCACGCGAACTTGGACGTCGTGTCCGCGGCGGGCAGCTCGGGCGGCTCGGGCGGCACGAAGTGGCCCTCGTCGTCCTCGTCGAAGTCCTCCTCGGCCGGCTCCGGAGCGGCGTAGTCGCGCGGGCCGGCGACGCCCGGCGCGAACGCGACCGAACTGCCGAGCGGCTTCTCGGCGGCCGGTTCGTCCTCCGCCTCCGACTCCGCGGTGTCCGTACCGCCCTTCGAGCCCTTGGCGCCCTTCGGCGTGGCCGAGCTCTTCGTGTCGGAGTCGCCCGGATCGCCGGAGTCGTTCGTCTCCGGCTCCAGGAGCGCCAGGTCCTCCACCGACTTGAAGGGCTTGGCACCGGGCGGGTCCGGCGGTTCGTCGCCGTACCCCGCGACGATGGCGTCCCAGGCCGCGGCCTCGTCGAACGACGGGCCCTGCTCCTCGCCGGGCGGCGCGTCCTTCTCCTCGGGCTCGCGGTCCGCGTCGTGCTCAGCCACCAGTGGCCGTCCCTTCCTGCTGACCCGACTGACCCGCGCCGGCCTCCTTGCCGGCACCGGGTGCGAGCCGGGAGACGAAGGCGAAGCTCTCCTCGAAGATCCGGTCCGCGTCGTGGTCCAACGTCGCGACGTGGTAGCTCTGTTCCAGAAGTATCTCCGTGACATCCATGGACGACACCCGGCTGAGGATGCGGGCCGAGTCGGCGGGCGGCACGACGTGGTCCTGCGGGCTGTGCAGGAGCAGCATCGGCTGGGTCACCTGCGGGAGCTCGCCGTCGAGCAGCCGGTAGAAGATGCGCATCGAGTGAGCCGCGTGCAGGGGCACCTTGTCGTAGCCGATCTCGATGCCGCCGTCCTTGGCGATGTCGCTGGTGATGCCCTTCACGGTCCTGACGAAGTGGCGGACCACCGGCAGGGCGTACGCCGCCGCGCCATGCACCTTGTTCGCCGGGTTGACGACCACGATGCCGCTGACCTCGTCCCCGTGCTTCGCGGCGAGCCGCAGGGTGAGCGCGCCGCCCATGGAGAGACCGAAGACGAAGACCTGGGAGCAGCGCTCGCGCAGGGCGCGCAGCTCACGGTCCACCTCCGCGTACCAGTCCTGCCAGCCGGTGAGCTGCATGTCCTCCCAGCGCGTGCCGTGCCCGGGCAGCAGCGGCAGCGAGACGGTCAGACCGCGCTCGGCGAGATACTCGGCCCAGGGCCGCAGCGACTGCGGGGAACCGGTGAAGCCGTGGCAGAGGAGGACCCCGACCTCTCCGCCCTCGTGGTGGAACGGCTCAGCTCCGGGAAGGACCGGCACCTTCGGTCTCCTGTTCATTCAAGGGCGATGTGACGATCACCCCGAAGCTTCGAGGCGTACTTCACCGTACGCGACCGCACTGACACCGACCAGGGCCGTCGGGCCCATTGACGGTGCTCCGGGTTAAGGTCTGAGCGACGGACACAGGAGGCACTCGGGTGATCTACGGCGCAATGAAGTTTTCCATCGGAGGGCCACTGAAGCTCGCCTTCAGGCCCTGGGTGGAAGGCCTCGAGAACATTCCCGCCGACGGCCCGGCCATCCTGGCGAGCAATCACCTGTCGTTCTCGGACTCGTTCTTCCTGCCCGCGGTCCTCGACCGCAAGGTGACCTTCATCGCGAAGGCCGAGTACTTCACGACGCCCGGTGTGAAGGGCCGGATGACGGCGGCCTTCTTCAAGGGCGTCGGCCAGCTGCCCGTGGACCGCTCCGGAGCGCGCGGAGCGGGCGAGGCGGCGGTCAGGAGCGGCATCGACGTCCTCGAGCGCGGCGAGCTCTTCGGCATCTACCCGGAGGGCACGCGGTCGCCCGACGGCCGGCTCTACCGCGGCAAGCCCGGCGGTCTCGCGCGCGTGGCGCTGGCCTCCGGAGCCCCCGTCGTCCCGGTCGCCATGATCGACACCGAGAAGATCCAGCCGCCCGGCAAGGTGATGCCCAAGCTGATGCGCCCGGGCATCCGCATCGGCAGGCCGCTGGACTTCAGCCGCTACCACGGCATGGAGCACGACCGCTTCGTCCTGCGCGCGGTGACCGACGAGGTCATGTACGAGATCATGAAGCTCTCCGGACAGGAGTACGTCGACATCTACGCGACGGCCGCCAAGCGGCAGATCGCGGATGCGGCGAAAGCGCAGAAGCAGGCGCTCAAGGAAGCCCAGAAGGAAGCCGA
Organism: Streptomyces aurantiacus; assembly: GCF_027107535.1. Lineage (NCBI taxonomy): Bacteria > Bacillati > Actinomycetota > Actinomycetes > Kitasatosporales > Streptomycetaceae > Streptomyces > Streptomyces sp. Qhu-G9. The sequence goes on from NZ_CP114283.1 coordinate 2,005,224, forward strand.
CCAGGCCCGCAAGGACGCCGAGCGGGCCCGGACGGACGCCCTGAAGGAAGCCGACCGGGCGCGGGAGCAGGCCGGGCAGGAGCAGACCGGGCAGGAACAGGCCGTGAAGGCGCAGGACACGAAGGAAGAGTCCAGCTCCTAGACGTAGACGCGGCGCCGGGGGATGGAGTGGTGGGGGACATGGCCAAGCGCGAAAGAGTCATGAGAATGTCGGTCGAGCAGCCGCTGTGGCGCGCGCTGACCGGGTACCGCGTCCTGACGCTGTTCTACGCGATCGGCCTGTTCGTCTCGGAGTACGACGAGTTCGTCCGCCCCGAAGTGGCCATCGCCTATTTCGTGGTGCTCTTCGCGTGGACCTTCGCGACCCTGCCCAAGGTGGCGGGCGCGGCGAGCTGCACCAAGCGCTTCCTCGCGGCCGACCTGACCGTCGCCCTCGCGGGCATCCTGCTCACACCGATCGCGGACGCCCACGACCGGATCGTGGCGGGCGGCCCGACCCTCCCGTCGATATGGACCGCGGGTTCCGTGCTGGCGTTCGCGATCAAGGGCGGCTGGCGCTGGGCGGCCTTCGCCTCGGCGCTCGTCGGCGTCGCCAACGTCGTGCAGCGCGGGGCGCTCAGCCAGGACACCCTCCACAACGTCCTGCTCGTCTGGGTCGCCTCCATCGCCATCGGGTACGTCGTCGAGGTCGCCCGGGCCTCCGAGCGCACCCTGGCCCGCGCCCTGGAGATCGAGGCGGCGACGCGCGAGCGGGAGCGGCTTGCCCGCGACATCCACGACGGCGTCCTCCAGGTGCTCGCCATGGTGCAGCGGCGCGGTGCCGCGATCGGCGGGGAGGCCGCGGACCTGGGCCGCCTCGCCGGCGAACAGGAGGTCGCGCTGCGCACCCTGGTCTCCGGCGGGCTCGTACCGGTCTCGCGGGTGTCGGAGGACGAGGCCGAGGGCGCCGTCGTGCGCGCGGTGGACGAGCCCGACGCCCAGGGCGATTCGGCCCCCTGGGACCTGCGCTCGCTGCTCGCCCCGTACGCCACCGCACGGGTGACGTTCTCCGAGCCCGGCACCCCGGTGCCGCTCGCGGCCCGGGCCGCGAAGGAGCTGGCCGCCGCCGTGGGCGCCGCTCTGGACAACGTCCACCGCCACGTCGGCGCCGACGCCCGGGCGTGGATCCTGGTGGAGGACGAGCCGGACGAGGTGATCGTGACCGTACGCGACGAGGGTCCGGGCATCCCCGAGGGACGGCTCGTCCAGGCCGAGGGGGAGGGGCGCCTCGGCGTGGCCCTGTCGATCCGTGGACGGCTGCGCGAGATCGGCGGCACGGCCGAGCTGATCTCGGTACCGGGCCAGGGCACGGAAGTCGAACTGAAAGTACCGAAGGGCGCGTGCGCTCCGGAGGCCTCCAAGGGGCCGAAGGACAGGCGGGGGAAGGCGGAGAAGGCATGAGTGAGCGACAGGACCAGGATCCGATCAGGGTCATGGTGGTCGACGACCATCCCATGTGGCGGGACGCGGTCGCGCGTGACCTGGACGAGGCCGGTTTCGACGTGGTCGCGACCGCGGGCGACGGCGAGCAGGCGGTGCGCCGCGCGCAGGCCGTGGGGCCGGACGTCCTCGTGCTGGACCTGAACCTGCCCGCGAAGCCCGGTGTGCAGGTCTGCAAGGAACTCGTCGGCGCCGATCCCGCCCTGCGGGTCCTGGTCCTCTCCGCGAGCGGCGAGCACGCCGACGTCCTGGAGGCGGTCAAGTCGGGCGCCACCGGCTATCTGCTCAAGTCGGCCTCCACGGAGGAGCTGATCGACGCGGTGCGCCGCACGGCCGTCGGCGACCCCGTCTTCACCCCGGGCCTCGCGGGCCTGGTCCTCGGCGAGTACCGCAGGCTCGCCTCCGACCCCGGGCCGGCCACAGGCGGCGACGAGCCCAGGGCCCCGCAGCTCACCGACCGCGAGACCGAAGTGCTCCGGCTGGTGGCCAAGGGTTTGAGCTACAAGCAGATCGCCGAGCGCCTCGTCATCTCCCACCGCACCGTGCAGAACCACGTCCAGAACACCCTGGGCAAGCTCCAGCTGCACAACCGCGTGGAGTTGGTGCGCTATGCCATAGAGCGGGGCCTCGACGACGCGTAAACCCGTCGATACCCACCATCGAGTGAAGACGCGAGATCAACACCCGCACAATTCACCGGAATTGACCTTCCGCCCCCTGCTGAAGTGACCTGGATCACTATTAGCGTGAGTCCCGTCAGCCAACCGCGGCGAAAGGACTTTCCATGCGGGTCGGAGTACTGACCGGAGGCGGCGACTGCCCCGGGCTCAACGCCGTCATCCGGGGCATCGTCCGCAAGGGCGTGCAGGAGTACGGCTATGACTTCACCGGCTTCAGGGACGGCTGGCGGGGTCCGCTGGAAGGCGACATCGTCCGGCTCGACATCCCCGCCGTGCGCGGCATCCTGCCGCGCGGCGGCACCATCCTCGGCTCCTCGCGCACCAACCCCCTCAAGGCCGAGAACGGCATCCGCCGGATCAAGGAGAACCTCGCCAAGTACGAGGTGGACGCCCTGATCGCGATCGGCGGTGAGGACACCCTCGGGGTCGCGGCGCGGCTCACCGACGAGTACGGGGTGCCCGTCGTCGGCGTACCGAAGACCATCGACAACGACCTGTCCGCCACCGACTACACCTTCGGCTTCGACACCGCCGTCGGTATCGCGACCGAGGCGATCGACCGGCTGCACACCACCGCCGAGTCGCACATGCGGGTACTGGTCTGCGAGGTGATGGGCCGGCACGCGGGCTGGATCGCGCTCCACTCGGGCCTCGCGGGCGGTGCGAACGTCATCCTCATCCCCGAGCAGCGCTTCGACGTCGACCAGGTCTGTGCCTGGGTGACCTCGCGTTTCAAGGCCTCGTACGCGCCGATCGTGGTCGTCGCCGAGGGTGCGATGCCCAAGGACGGCGACATGGTCCTCAAGGACGGATCGCTGGACTCCTTCGGGCATGTGCGGCTCTCCGGCGTGGGGGAGTGGCTGTCCAAGGAGATCGAGCGCCGCACGGGCAAGGAGGCCCGCACGACGGTGCTCGGCCACGTCCAGCGCGGGGGCACTCCCAGTGCGTTCGACCGGTGGCTCGCCACGCGGTTCGGTCTGCACGCCATCGAGGCCGTCCGGGACGGCGACTTCGGCAAGATGGTGGCGCTTCAGGGCACCGACATCGTCCGCGTCCCGATCGCGGACGCCACGGCCCGCCTGAAGACGGTGGATCCCCGGCTGTACCAGGAGGTCGGCGTCTTCTTCGGCTGACCCTCCCTGTCGCTGGACGGGCTGAAAATTCAGCCCGTCCGGCGTTTGAGGACCGGGGGTTCGGGAGCGGAGCCCCGCGGACGGGACGGGACGGCGGGGGCGAAATCCTCCCGGGGTTCGTATATTCACCGGGTGACCGAGAACCCCGCCAAACCCCCGGAGGGCCCCGTGGAGATCCTCGCCTTCGGCGTCCAGGCCGACGAGAAGCCCCTCATCGAGGAGGCCTTCCGTGCCGAGGGGCATCACGAGGTCCGCTGCCTGGACGTCTTCCTCAGCGAGGACACGGCCCCCATCGCGGCCGGTTACGAGACCGTGTCCACCAGCGTCAACTGCGCGCTCGGGAACCGCGTCCTGCAGACCCTCGCGGCCGGCGGCACCCAGATGGTCGCCCAGCGTTCCACCGGTTTCAACAACATCGACCTCCAGGTCGCCGAGCGGCTCGGTATGACGGTCGCGCGGGTGTCGTCCTACTCGCCCCACTCCGTCGCCGAGTTCGCCTGGACCCTCGCCATGGCCGTCAACCGCCGGATCGTCCGCGCCTCCAACCGCACACGCGACTTCGACTTCCGGCTCGACGGGCTGATGGGCCGCGACCTGCACGGCCGCACCGCGGGCATCCTCGGCACCGGCAAGATCGGCGAGGCGTTCACCCGGATCGCCCACGGCTTCGGGATGAACCTCCTCGGCTGGGACGCCGCCGAGAACCCCGCCTGTCTGGAACTCGGCATGAAATACGTGCCCAAGGAGCGGCTCCTCGCCGAGTCCGACCTGGTCAGCCTGCACGTACCGCTGCTCCCCGCGACCCGGCACCTCCTCGACGCCGCGGCCCTGCGCACGATGAAGGACGACGCGATCCTGGTGAACTCCAGCCGCGGCGGCCTCGTCGACAGCCGGGCCCTCGTCGCCGAACTGCGCGCGGGCCGCTTCACGGGCGTCGGCCTCGACGTCTACGAGGCCGAGGCCGGGCTCTTCTTCCTCGACAGGTCCCTGGAGGGCGTGGACGACGACACCCTGGCCCGCCTCGTCACGTTCCCGAACGTCGTCGTCACCTCCCACCAGGCGTACTACACCGCGGACGCGGTCGGCCAGATCATCGAGACCACGGTGGCCAACGTCCTCGACTACACGGCGGGCCGCCGCTCCGAGAACGTGCTGGTGCCCGCTCCTTCGCGCACCTGACGCACCAGGTCCCGCACGATCTCCGCGCCGCGCAGGGTGAGCACCGACTCGGGGTGGAACTGGACCCCGGCGAAGCCCGGCCCGCGCAGCACGTGCACCTCTCCCGACGGGCTCCGGCCGACCTCGACCCCGTGGGCCGCCAGCTCGGCCGCGGTCTCGTCGTCGCACCGCGCCACGAAGCTGTTGTAGAAGCCGACGGTCTCCGTCCGCCCGAACAGGTCGATGTCCGCCTGGGCGCCCTGGTACGGAATCTCCTTGCGCACGATCTCCAGTCCCAGCTCCGCCGCGATCAGCTCATGGCCGAGGCAGACACCCAGGACGCCGTGCCGGTGCCCGCGGACCACCTCGGCGGTGAGGCCGCGCAGGAAGGCCATCTTCGGATCCGTCATGTCGGACGGGTCGCCCGGGCCGGGGCCCAGCACCAGCGGGCCCTCGTGTGCGAGGACCGCCTCCCGCAGCCCAGCCTCGTCGTACCGCCGTACGGTCACCTCCAGGCCGGACGAGCGCAGCAGATGCGCGAGCATCGCGGTGAAGGTGTCCTCCGCGTCCACGACCAGCGCATGGCCCACGAGCTCGGCCGACGGCTCCTGCATCCGCAGCCAGAACGGCGCCAGCGAGGCCCGCCGTCCGTCGAGGGCGGCCCGCACGCGCGGATCGTCCGCGAGGCTCGCCCGCACCTCGCTCCCGCCCGGGCGCCCGGGGCGTACGCCGAGGGCGGCCAGCACGCCCGCCGCCTTCGCGTGCGTCTCCGCGACCTCGCTCGCCGGATCCGACCCCCGGACGAGTGTCGCGCCCACCGGCACCCGCAGCCGTCCGCCCGCGTCGATGTCGGCGGTCCGGATGAGAATGGGGGAGTCGAGGGTCTGGGCGCCCCCCGAGTCGCGCCCGATCAGTGCCAGCGCCCCCGCGTAGTACCCGCGCCCGACACCGTCCCGCCCGAGGGGCTCGTACCGTTCGATGACCCGGCACGCGTTCTGTACCGGCGACCCGGTGACGGTCGCGGCGAACATGGTCTCCTTCAGCACCTCACGCACGTCCAGCGACGACCTGCCCCGCAACTCGTACTCGGTGTGCGCGAGATGGGCCATCTCCTTCAGCCGCGGCCCGATCACGACCCCGCCCATGTCGCCGACCGTGCACATCATCTTGAGCTCCTCGTCGACGACCATCGAGAGCTCCTCGATCTCCTTGCCGTCGGCCAGGAACCCCAGCAGGTCCTCGGGCGTCGGCCCCTCGGCGGGATAGCGGTACGTCCCGCTGATCGGGTTCATCACGACCGTGCCGCCCGACATCCGCACATGCACCTCGGGACTCGCCCCGACGAGGGTCCGCCCACCCGTCTCCCGCCCCCGCCCCCGGCCTTCCAAGGAAGGCCCTCCGGGCTCCTTCTCATGTCCCGTGTGCACGACGAACGTCCAGTACGCGCCCCGCTCGCCGACCAGCAGCCGCCGGAAGAGAGCCAGCGCGTCGGCCCGCCCGAACCCCGGGATCTCCCCCTCGTACGTCCGCCGGATGACGAAGTTCGCGCCCTCGCCCCGCCCGATCTCCTCGTCCAGCACCCGCCCGACGATCCGCGCGTACTCCTCGTCCGGCACGTCGAAGCCCTCGCCCTCGACACGCACCTCGTGCGAGGGCAACTCGGCCAGGGCCCGCTCCAGGGGGATCTCGTACGACTCCTGCGGGGTGAGCACCGACAGGGGTGTGCCGTCGTCGCGGACGTCGAAGCCGCGCTCACGGATCTGGCGGTACGGGATGAGAGCGAGGCCCTCGGGGATGTCGGCCAGCCGCTCGTACTCGGCGACCGGGCCGAGCAGCAGCTCGACGGTGTCGCCCTTCTCGACGGCGTGGCCCGGTGTGCGGCGGCGCAGCAGGGCGAACGGTCGGGGATCGTCCAGCAGGTCGAGCAGGTTCATGTCCGTGTTCCTTCTCGGCGTCTCGGTGAGGAGAGAGGGAGAGGAACGGTCCCGGTGGCGAAAACACCGAAGGCCGCCCCTCGGGCGGCCTTCGCGAAGTGTTGCGTACGCGCAGTCAGTGGGCCGCCGGATGAGCGGTCCACCACCAGTTCTGGATCGAGTGCGCGAACATGCGCCGCACCCTACCCCAGATGGTGTGCGTCACGGGCCCGGGACACAGCGCTCCGGGCCCCTGCCCTTCACCGGGCCCGTCTCCCGCCGCTTCGATCGAGCGCCACCCGTCTCACTTGATGAGCATGTGGATGGACGCCCGACACGACCCCGTAATGTTGACGTCGTGACCGTGAACGCTAAGTCCAGCGCGAGCGCTGGCAACACCTGGCGAGACCTTCCCGCGGCGCAGCAGCCCGAGTACCCCGATGCCGAGGCTCTGCGCGAAGTGATCGCGGACCTCGAGTCGTATCCGCCGCTCGTCTTCGCCGGCGAGTGCGATCAGCTGCGCGCCCGGTTGGGAGCCGTCGCCAAGGGCGAGGCGTTCCTTCTTCAGGGCGGCGACTGCGCCGAGGCCTTCGACGCCGTGTCGGCCGACCACATCCGCAACAAGCTCAAGACCCTGCTCCAGATGGGCGCGGTCCTCACGTACGCGGCGTCCGTGCCGGTCGTGAAGGTCGGCCGCATCGCCGGCCAGTACTCGAAGCCCCGCTCCAAGGGCACCGAGACCCGCGACGGCGTGACCCTGCCGACCTACCGCGGCGACTCGGTCAACGGCTTCGACTTCAACGAGAAGGCCCGGATCCCGGACCCCGAGCGCCTGAAGCGGATGTACAACGCCTCCGCCTCCACGCTCAACCTCGTGCGTGCCTTCACCACCGGCGGTTACGCCGACCTGCGCCAGGTGCACGCCTGGAACCAGGACTTCGTGAGGACCTCGCCGTCCGGGCAGCGCTACGAGCAGCTGGCGCGCGAGATCGACCAGGCGCTGAACTTCATGCACGCCTGCGGGACCGACCCGGAGGAGTTCAAGACCGTCGAGTTCTACGCCTCCCACGAGGCGCTGCTCCTCGACTACGAGTCGGCGCTGACCAGGGTCGACTCGCGCACCGGACACCTGTACGACGTCTCGGGCCACATGGTGTGGATCGGTGAGCGCACCCGCCAGCTGGACGGCGCGCACATCGAGTTCGCCTCGAAGATCCGCAACCCGATCGGGATCAAGCTCGGCCCGACGACGACGGCCGAGGACGCGCTGCAGTACATCGAGCGGCTCGACCCGGACCGCGAGCCGGGCCGGCTGACCTTCATCGTCCGCATGGGCGCCGACAAGGTCCGCGACAAGCTGCCCGAGCTGGTCGAGAAGGTCACCGCCTCGGGCGCGACCGTCGCCTGGATCTCCGACCCGATGCACGGCAACACCTACGAGGCGGCCTCCGGTCACAAGACCCGGCGCTTCGACGACGTGCTCGACGAGGTCAAGGGATTCTTCGAGGTCCACAAGGGCCTCGGCACCCACCCGGGCGGCATCCACGTCGAGCTCACCGGTGACGACGTCACCGAGTGCGTGGGCGGCGGCGACGAGATCTTCGTCGACGATCTGCACCAGCGCTACGAGACGGCCTGCGACCCCCGCCTGAACCGCAGCCAGTCCCTTGACCTGGCGTTCCTGGTGTCGGAGATGTACCGCGACCAGTAGTAGATCAGCAGCCGTTTCGGCTGTTACAGGCAGCTGGGCTGGGGCGCGGATCACATGCGATCCGCGCCCCAGCCCACTTTTATGCCTCAGACTCGACGGGTAAGGTTAGGTTAGCCTCACCGATCATCGGGGACGGCGTGACCCATCGAATCCCCGTCGGGAGGTGAACCGCGTGTTCGTCTGCAACTGCTTCGGAGTGACCGAGGCGCAGGTGAGGAAGCACGCGCAGGACGGCGCCTGCACCCCCCGGCAGATAGCGTCCGCCTGCAAGGCGGGCACCGACTGCGGATCCTGCGTACGGCGCATTCAGGCGCTGCTCGGCCGTGGCGCCTTCCCGGGCCGCGAGCAGGTGGACCAGGGCGTTCCCGCGCTCGCGGAAGTGGAAGCGCTGGGAGAGGCCGCCTAGCCTCCGAGGCCCCGGTTCTCCGGCCGCCTAGCTCTCGGGCTGCTCGATGAGCTGCGCGATGTAGAGCGCCTCGCCGAGCTTCTCCACCAGCTCCAGCTGGGTGTCCAGGTAGTCGATGTGGTGCTCCTCGTCCTCGAGGATCGACTCGAAGATGTTCGCCGACGTGATGTCGCCCTTCGCCCGCATCACCTCGATACCGCGCTTGAGCCGGTCGATGGCCTCGACCTCGACCTGCCGGTCCGCCTGGAACATCTCGGTGACCGTCTGCCCGACCCGGACGTGGAACAGCCGCTGGTAGTTCGGCAGGCCGTCGAGGAAGAGAATCCGGTCGGTGAGCACCTCCGCGTGCTTCATCTCGTCGATGGACTCGTGCCGCGTGTATTTCGCGAGCTTCGTCCAGCCGAAGTTCTCCTGCATCTTCGCGTGCAGGAAGTACTGGTTGATCGCGGTGAGCTCGGCGGTCAACTGCTCGTTGAGGAATTCGATGACCTCGGGGTCGCCCTGCATCGCAGAGGCTCCTTCCAACCGGGGGGAACTGGCAGGTTGTGCCGCATGATTGCACCGGCGGTCGAAGATCGTCCAGTAAGTGCATGCTTAGTAAGTAAGTACAGGCTTAGTCCAACTTGTCGGAGTTGCCCGAAGGGGTGTGGACCTGGTCATGTCCACCGCCCCTGGTCTGTCAGGATGGAGTCATGGGTCAGCCGGTGGATCGTGAATCTGGAGAAGCAGCGCAGTCGGAGCTTCCGCCGGGGCAGCGACTGCAGCGGGGCTGGCCGGTCACGCACTACGGACCCGTCCCCAAGTTCCGCCCCGAGCGCTGGGAGTTCAGGGTCTTCGGCGCCACCGCCGACAGCGAGAAGCACTGCTGGAACCACGAGGAGTTCACGGCCCTGCCGTACGCGACGGTCGTGGCCGATCTGCACTGCGTCACGAAGTTCAGCATGGTCGGGGCCGAGTGGGGCGGCATCCCGGCCCGGACGATCCTGGACATCGCCCCGCCCGCACCGGCCGTCACCCACGTCATGGTCTGGGCGGAGTACGGCTTCAGCTCGAATCTGCGCCTCGACGACTTCGCGTCCGAGCGCGCGATCTTCGCCACCCACAAGGACGGCGAGCTGCTCACCGCGGAGCACGGCTTTCCGCTGCGCCTGGTCGTGCCGCAGCTGTACGCCTGGAAGGGCCCCAAGTGGGTCCGCGGCGTGGAGTACATGACGGCCGACCGCCGCGGTTTCTGGGAGGAGCGCGGCTACCACAACGTCGGCGACCCCTGGCGCGAGCAGCGCTACTCGTACCAGGAGGAGCCCGGGGACGGCCCCGAGCTCTGACGCCTCCCGGGGCCGTCAGTGGTGGTCCCGATGCACCACCGCGTGGCCCTTGCCGCGGCCGACCTTCTCCTGGTCGGCCGGCGTCGTGACCACGAACGCGGCGGCGAGGGGCGATCGCCGGCATCCACCAGGAGAAGGTCGGCGTGATCGCCGGTACCAGCGTCGGCACGTGGCCCCGGCCGAGCGCGGTGGTCCCCGGCCCTCCCGGGTCTGTCAGCCGTCCCGGAGCTTCTTCAGCCGCTCCACGTCCGCCGCGTGCCCCTCCTTGCCGCCGGGCGTCTCGATGATCAGCGGTACGCCCTCGGTGGCGGGATGGGTCATCAGCGCGCGGAACGGGTCCTCGCCGATGTGACCGGCGCCGATGTTCTCGTGGCGGTCCTTGTGGGCGCCGGCCACGTCCTTGGAGTCGTTGGCGTGGATCAGCTTCAGACGGCCCTCGCCGACCGTGTCCACCAGCAGGTCGAGGGTCTGGTGCATTCCCGCGGGCCCGGTGAGGTCGTGGCCCGCGGCGAAGATGTGGCACGTGTCCAGGCAGACGCCCAGCTTCGGATGGGCGTCGAGCGCCTCGAAGTACGGCCCGAAGTCCCAGGTCCGGGAGCACAGCGAGGCACCCTGGCCGGCTGTCGACTCCAGCAGGAGGTACGGGTCGTCGTCATGGGTCAGCTCGTCGAGCAGCGGGAGCAGACGGTCGCGCACCTGCTGGAGCGCGACCGGGCGCTCCCGGCCTCCCGTCGCCGAGCCCGTGTGCACGACGACACCCAGCGCCCCGATCTCGCGGCCCCGGCGCAGCGAGTGCCGCAGCGACTCCACCGACTTCTCCACGGTCGCCTCGGTGTGCGAGCCGAAGTTGATCAGGTAGGGCGCGTGGACGTACGCGGGAACGGACCCGGCGGCACAGGCCGCGCGGAACTCCTCGTCCTGCAGTGGGTTTCCGGGCGGGGTCGCCCAGCCGCGCGGGTTGGCGACGAAGACCTGGACCGTCTCGGCGGCCAGGTCACGTGCGTACGAGAGGCCTACGGAGGCGAGGCCTCCGGCGACCGGGACATGACTGCCGACGGGGTTGCGGGACTGCTGGATGCTCACCCCACAAGGGTGTCACGCGGTCCCCGGTGCCCCGTCGGCGGAGGCCCTCGGGAGGCCCCCGCCGGGCCTTGCTCAGCGGATCTCGATGGTGATCCTCGACCCCTTGGGCGCCGTGTCGCCGCCGTCCGTCGACTGGCTCTTGACCGTGTCGCCGAAGAGGCCGAGCAGACCGCGGTCCTCCTCGACCTCGAAACCGGCCGCCTCCAGCTTCCGCTTCGCGTCGTCCACGCTGTCGCCCACGACGTCCGGGACCTCGATCATCGGCGGGCCCTTGGACACCGTCAGCTTCACCGTGTCGCCCTGTGTCACCTGGCGGTCGGGTCCCGGGGACTGCTCGGCCACCTGACCGGCCTCGTGGTCGGAGGTGATGCGCCCGGAGGCGACCTCGACGGTCAGGCCCGCGTCCTCCAGCTCCTGCCTGGCGTCCTCCAGGTCGTCGCCGACCACGTCTGGCACGTCCACCGGGCTGCCCTTGCTGACGACGATCGCGATCGCCGAACCGCCGCGGCGCTCGGTGCCCGCGCCCGGCTTCGTGCTGATCACGAAGCCCACGGGGACGTCGTCGTGGAAGGCCCTGGTGACCATGCCCGCCGCGAGCCCCTCCTTCTTCAGGCGCTCCTTGGCCTTGTCGAGCGCGTAGCCCTCCAGGTCCGGCACGCGCACGGTCTTCGGGCCCTTGGAGACCGTCAGCGTCACGGAGTCGTTGTCGCGGATGCGGGCGCCCGTCGCGGGATCGCTGCTGATGACCCTGCCGAGCTTGACCGTGTCGCTGTACGCGCCCTTGACGTGCTTCACATCGAGGCCCACGTCCTGGATCTGCCGGGTGGCCTGTGCCTGGGTCTTGTCGAGCACCGCCGGGACCTCGGTGAACTGGCCGGAGTTGATGTACCAGACCCCCGCGCCGACCGCGAGGGTCAGCAGGACCGCGGCGATGATCGCGAGCATGCCCCGCCGGGGTACCGGGCCACGGCCGCGGCGCGGGGGCGCGGGGGCCGGGGACGGCAGGAAGCTGGTGCGGTTGAGCTCCGCGTCGTCGTCGTTCACCGGGAGGGGCCGCGGCACCGACAGCGAGCGCGGGATCACGCTCGTACGGCTCTCGGGGTCGGGGCGGTCCGTGCCCGCGACGGCTCCCGGCGGCACGGCGTCCAGCTGGTCGGCGCTCAGCGCGTTCCGTGCGTCCAGGGTCTGCGCGAGCAGCGCCACCGCGTCGTACGGGCGCACGTCGGGGTTGCGGGCGGTGGCCGACGTGACCAGCTCGTCGAGCTCGTAGGCCAGGCCGGGCACGGTCGCCGACGGTGGGGGCACGTCCTCGTGGAGGTGCTTGTAGAGCACCGTGGCGGGTGAGTCGCCCAGGTGGGGGCGGTCGCCGGTCAGCATCTCGAAAAGGAGGATGCCGCACGCGTACACGTCGACCCGGGGATCGGCCGTGCCGTGTTCTATCTGCTCCGGTGCGAGATACGACACAGTGCCCAGCACGGCGCCCGTCGTCTGGGTGACGGTGTTCACGGCCCGTACGAGACCGAAGTCCGCGACCTTCACCCGGCCGTCGTCCCCTATCAGGACGTTCTCCGGCTTCATGTCGCGGTGCACGAACCCGGCGCGGTGCGCGGCGCCGAGCGCGGCCAGCACCGGCTCCAGGATGTCCAGCGCGGCCCGCGGCTGGAGCGCCCCGCGCTCGCGCAGTACGTCGCGCAGGGTGCATCCGGCCACGTACTCCATCGCCAGATAGACATACGCGCCGTCGGTGCCCTGGTCGAAGACCTGGACCACGTTCGGATGGGCGAGCCTCGCCACCGACTTGGCCTCGCGGATGAAGCGGTCGACGAACGTGACGTCGGCCGCCAGGTTCGGGTGCATCACCTTGAGCGCGAGCACCCGGTCCAGACGGGTGTCCACGGCCCGGTAGACCGTGGCCATCCCGCCGACCGCGATGCGCGCGTCGACGCGGTAGCGGCCGTCGAGCACGTGCCCGAGGAGCGGGTCCTGAAGGGTCGTATCCACGCAGGTGAGTGTACGAGCCGCCACTGACGGCGCCTCCCGCCCGGGCAAATCCGGGGCGGTACTGCAGCCGAGCTGTGACGGACGTCGCACGCCGAGCACGGCGGCACCACGCACGGATTCGGACGGGCGTTCAGGCCAAAGGTCAGAAAGCGGGGCGTTCCGGATCCAGTCGCGCGATTCCGTCCACCGGCGACGAGGCCTCCGCGAAGTGGCGGCGCGGAATGCGTCCCGCCCGGTACGCGAGCCGTCCGGCCTCCACCGCGTGCCGCATGCCCTCGGCCATGAGGACCGGCTCCTGGGCCCGGGTCACGGCCGAGGCGAGCATCACACCGGCGCAGCCCAGCTCCATGGCGAGCGCGGCGTCCGACGCCGTGCCCGCCCCCGCGTCCAGGATGACCGGCACGCGCGCGTGCTCCACGATCAGCTGGAAGTTGTGCGGGTTGCGGATCCCGAGCCCCGACCCGATGGGCGAGCCCAGCGGCATGACCGCGGCGCAGCCCACGTCCTCCAGCTTCCGCGCGAGCACCGGGTCGTCGTTCGTGTACGGCAGGACCGTGAAGCCGTCGTCGACGAGGGTCTCGGCCGCGTCGAGCAGCTCGATCGGATCGGGCAGCAGAGTGCGCTCGTCCGCGATGACCTCCAGCTTGACCAGGTCCGTGCCGAGCGCCTCGCGCGCCAGACGGGCTGTGAGGACCGCCTCCCCGGCGGTGAAACAGCCCGCCGTGTTGGGCAGCACGCGGATACCGAGCCGGTCGAGCACGGACAGGACCGAGCCGTGCGCCCCGGGACTCACGCGTCGCATCGCGACCGTCGTCAGTTCCGTGCCGGACGCGACGAGCGAACGCTCCAGGACGTCGAGGCTGGGGGCACCTCCGGTGCCCATGATCAGACGGGACGTGAAGCGCGTACCGCCGAGGTCGAAGGGGTCGTCGGCCATCGGTCAGCCTCCTTGGACGGCGGTGAGTACCTCGACGCGGTCTCCCTCGCGCAGGAGGGTCCCCGACCACTGCGTGCGCGGAACGACGGTCTCGTTGAGCGCGGCGGCGATGCCGGAGGGGGCCGCGCAGAGAGCGGCGACGAGGGCGTCGAGGGCGGTGTCCGCGGCGAGCTGCCGCCGCTCCCCGTTGACGAAGACGGTCATGGTCATACGGGCTGCTCCGTGAGTGCGGCGGCGCCGAACCGCCTGGGCGTGAACGGGCGTGCCTCGTCCGGCAGTTCACCCGTGGTCAGGGCGTGCGCCAGGACGTCCCCGGTGACGGGCGTGAGGAGCACGCCGTTGCGGTGGTGCCCGGTCGCCAGGAGCAGCCCGGGCAGCTCGGTCGGGCCGAGCAGGGGCGCGTTGTCGGGCGAGCCCGGGCGCAGCCCGGCCCGTGTCTCGGTGAGCGGCAGCTCGGTGATGCCGGGCACGAGTTCGTGGGCGTCCCGCAGCAGCTCGTACACGCCGCCCGCGGTCACCGTGGTGTCCCAGCCCAGCTCCTCGCTGGTCGCGCCGACGACCAGTTCGCCGCTCTCGCGCGGCACCAGATAGACGTGGCTGCCGCGGACCACGGCGCGCACGGTCCGGCTCAGGAAGGGCGCGGACCGCTTCGGCACGGTCAGCCGCAGCACCTGCCCCTTCACCGGACGCACCGGCGGCAGCACGTCCTCGGGCACGCCCGTCAGGCGCCCACTGAGGCTGCCCGCGGCGAGGACGACCTGCCCCGCCCCCAGCTCGGTGCCGTCCGTCGTGGCGACTCCGGCCGCCCGGCCCCGTACGACGACCAGCCGCTCGGCCCACGTCCGGTGGAAGGCCACCTGGGCCCTCTCGCAGGCCGTGACCAGGGCCCCCGCGAGCCGCCGAGGGTCGATCTGGTGGTCGCCGTCCACCCGCAGACCGCCGCGCACGCCCGGCGCGAGCATCGGCTCGAGGCGTCGGCACTCGCGGCCGCTCAGCCACTCCGACTCCAGGCCCGACCGCTGCTGCAGGGCGTGCAGTTCCCGCAGGTGGGCCCGGTCGTCGGCGTCGAGCGCGACGGCCAGCGTGCCGCACCGCCGGTAGCCGAGGTCCTCGCCGGTCGCCCCGGTCAGCTCGGCCACGAAGTCCGGATAGCGCCGTGCGGAGGCCAGGTTGAGGCCGAGCAGGGTCTGCTCGCCGTAGTGCAGTTCGGTGACGGCGGCCAGCATCCCGGCCGCGACCTGCGCGGCGCCGCCACCCGGATCGGGATCCACGAGCGCGGTGGTCAGCCCGCGCTGCGCGGCCCGCCAGGCCGTGACCAGACCGATGATCCCGCCCCCGACGACCAGGACGTCGGGCGTGCCCGACGACGGCCCCGGCGGGCGTGCTCCCCGCGGTGGTGACTTCGGTGAAGGTGCTTGCGGTGTACGCGACATGGGCGTCCAGCTCCTCCCTTCGCCGGCATGACCCGGATCAGGTTCGTACGGTCGGAGGCCGCCCAGCCTCCCTCTCAGCCCGGTGCGTCCGGGCTCCCGCGAGTGCTTTACGTTGGCCACCCTAGCCCTTCGTCCCGCACCTCAGTAAGGGAGCCTCACGGCATGGCCCGCTCGCTCGACGGACTCGTTCTCGCCCCGGTGGCCGACCAGGCGCCGGGCCAGGTGGGGACGCGCACGCGGTTCGTGTACCACGAGGAGGACGGCGGGATCTGGGCCGAGTACGCGGGCGGCGACGTCGTGCGCGGCCGCCTGGTGGGCACGCGCGAGGGCGACCGACTCGACTTCAGGTACGTGCAGTTGAAGGCGGACGGGACCACCTCCTCGGGGCACTGCGTGTCCCGGGTCACCGAGACCCCCGACGGCCGGGTGCGGCTGGAGGAGACCTGGGAGTGGGAGTCCCAGGAGGGCAGCGGGACAAGTGTGGTCGAAGAGGTCGCCGACAGCCGACCCTGTGCAACAGCTCACGGATCACGCCCCTGACCGACGATTTCACCAGTGTCTATGGTGATCGTGTGACTGAGCTGACGCAGGGACGGAGCCCGGCGGCGCGACGGAGCGTCGTGATCGTCGGTGCGGGCATGGCCGGGGTGCAGACGGCGGTGGCCCTGCGGGAACAGGGCTTCACCGGCAGCGTGCTCCTGATCGGCGCGGAACCCCACCAGCCGTACGACCGCCCGCCGCTGTCCAAGGCCGTTCTGCTCGGCAAGGCCGAGGGTTCCGCCTTCGACGTCGACTTCGAGGCCCTCGACGTGGAACTGCGCCTGGGACTCGAAGTGACCGGCGTGAGCCCGGACCGGCGCGAACTCCACACGGCGGACGGACCCGTCCCCTACGACGTGCTGGTCGCCGCCACGGGCGCGGAACCCATCCGGCTGCCGGGCGCCGAGGGCGTACCCGGAGTCCATCTGCTGCGCACGCTGGACGACGCCGAGCGGCTGCGCCCCGTCCTCGCCCGTCAGCACGACATCGTGGTGGTGGGCGCCGGCTGGATCGGCGCGGAGTTCGCCACGGCGGCGCGTGAGGCGGGGTGTTCGGTGACCGTCGTCGAGGCCGCCGACCGGCCCCTCGTCGGCGCGCTGCCGGCCGAGGTGGCCGCCCCCATGGCCACCTGGTACGCGGACAGCGGGGCGTCGCTGCGCACCCACGCGCGCGTGGAGCGCGTCGAGCCCGGCGCGGTGGTGCTGGACGACGGCTCGCGGCTGCCCGCGGGGGCCGTCGTCGTCGGTATCGGGGCGCGGCCCGCGACGGGCTGGCTGGCCGGCTCGGGGATCGAGCTCGGCGCCCACCGGGAGATCGTCGCGGACGACCACCTGCGCACCTCCGTTCCGGACGTGTACGCGGTCGGCGACTGCGCCTCGTTCCCGTCGGGCCGCTACGGCGAGCGCCTGCTGGTCCACCACTGGGACAACGCGCTCCAGGGCCCGCGCACGGTCGCGGCGAACATCGTCGGTGAGACGCCCGTCGTGTACGACCCGGTGCCGTACTTCTGGTCCGAGCAGTTCGGCCGCTTCGTCCAGTACGCGGGGCATCACGGGTCCGCGGACACCCTGGTCCGGCGGGGCGACCCGGCGGGACCGTCCTGGTCGGTGTGCTGGCTCCGGGAGAACCGCCTGGTCGCGGTCCTGGCGGTGGGCAGGCCCCGGGACCTGGCGCAGGGGCGGCGGCTGATCGAGTCGGGCACCCGAATGGACCCGGCTCTGCTGTCGGACCCGTCGCGCCCTCTGAAGACGACGACGGTCTGACGCGACGACGGTCCGACACGACGAGGGACCCACGTCGACGACGGCGTTCCGCCCGTCGGCTCGGGCCGCGGTCCTCGCCCGCCGGAGCGGCCGCCGCCGGGTCCGGCCCGGCGACGCCGGACGGCCGCGGGGGAGTGCACGGACGACGGCCGGGGGACTCGGCAGTGCACCCCCGGCCGGGGTCGTGGCACGCTTGTCCTCGTGACCGAGATTGACGCAAAGATCGATGCTCTCGTCCCCGCCTGGCTCACCCTCCCCGACATCGCCGAACAGCTCGGTGTCGAGGTGACGCGCGTCCGGCAGCTGGTCAAGGAAGGCCAGCTCATCGCCGTACGCCGTGGTGAGAACCGCGCGCTGCACGTCCCCGCCGACTTCATCGACGGGAACGAGCAGAAGGTCGTCAAGGGCCTGGCGGGCACCTTGACGCTCCTGAGGGACGACGGCTTCTCCGACGAAGAGATGCTCGAGTGGCTCTTCACGCCCGACGAGAGCCTGCCCGGCACCCCCGCGCAGGCTCTGAGCGAGAATCGCGGCACGGAGGTGAAGCGTCGCGCCCAGGCGCTCGCCGTCTGACCGCATCACGCCGTTCGGCGTACGGGCCGCGATCCCGCGGCCCGTACGCCACCGACTCGTCCCGGGGGACCCTGGCATGCCCGTATCCACCGCACGCGCACAGCTCGCCGACGCCCGGGTCTACCTCTGCACGGACGCCCGCAGGCGCCAGGGCGACCTCGCCGGCTTCCTGGACGCGGTCCTCGCGAACGGCGTGGACATCGTGCAGCTGCGCGACAAGGGCATGGAGGCGGCCGAGGAGCTCGAACACCTCGCCGTCCTCGCGGACGCCTGCCGCAGGCACGGCACACTGCTCGCGGTCAACGACCGGGCCGACGTGGCCCACGCCGCCGGGGCCGACGTCCTGCACCTCGGCCAAGGAGACCTCCCGGTGCCCGCGGCCCGGGCGATCCTCGGCGACGACGTCCTCATCGGCCGGTCCACGCACGCAGGGCCGGAGGCCGCGGCAGCCGCCGTCCAGGGCGGCGTGGACTACTTCTGCACGGGGCCCTGCTGGCCGACCCCCACCAAACCGGGGCGCCACGCACCGGGCCTCGACCTGGTCCGGGCCACGGCCGCGCTCGCCACGGACCGCCCCTGGTTCGCCATCGGCGGCATCGGCCTCG
The DNA here is from genome assembly GCF_027107535.1 of Streptomyces aurantiacus. Classification (NCBI taxonomy): domain Bacteria; kingdom Bacillati; phylum Actinomycetota; class Actinomycetes; order Kitasatosporales; family Streptomycetaceae; genus Streptomyces; species Streptomyces sp. Qhu-G9. The sequence continues at coordinate 2,023,463 of NZ_CP114283.1, forward strand.
GCAACCTCGACGAGGTGCTCGAAGCGGGCGCCCGCCGTGTCGTCGTCGTACGGGCGATCACCGAGGCGGACGATCCCGGCGCTGCGGCGGCCGAGTTCGCGAAGCGGCTGCGGGCGGTGTGAGCCGGAGCCCTGAGGCTGCCGGAGGCCGGTGTGCGAAAGGGGCCGGGCCGGAGGTTCGCTGGAATCTCGGTGTCCGAGGGGTGGACAACAAGTCGACAAAGCGGGCAAATTCTCCGCATCCGGTTGGGGGACCGCCTCCCCCTGACTAACCTGCCGGTATGGCCCTCGGATCTGCTTCCACCAGGACTGACCGCGCACGCACCGTGCGCGACATGCTCGCGACCGGCAAGACGACGTATTCGTTCGAGTTCTGGGCACCGAAGACCGAAAAGGGCGAGCGGAACCTGTGGAACGCGCTGCGCAGGGTCGAGGCGGTCGCTCCCAGCTTCGTCTCCGTGACGTACGGCGCGGGCGGCACGACCCGCGCCGGCACGGTCAAGGCGACGGAGCAGATCGTCGCCGACACGACGCTCACCCCGGTAGCCCACCTCACGGCCGTCAACCACTCCATCGCGGAACTGCGCAACATCATCGGCCAGTACGCGGACGCCGGGATCCGGAACATGCTCGCCGTACGGGGCGATCCGCCCGGCGACCCCATGGCCGACTGGGTGGCGCACCCCCGGGGCCTCACCTACGCGGCCGAACTCGTCCGGCTCATCAAGGAGGCCGGTGACTTCTGCGTGGGCGTCGCGGCCTTCCCGGAGATGCATCCGCGGTCCGCGGACTGGGACACGGACGTCGCGCACTTCGTCGACAAGTGCAGGGCGGGCGCCGACTACGCGATCACACAGATGTTCTTCCAGCCGGAGGCGTACCTGCGCCTGCGTGACCGGGTCGACGCGGCGGGCTGTGTGACGCCGGTCATCCCCGAGGTCATGCCGGTGACCAGCGTGAAGATGCTGGAACGGCTGCCGCAGCTCAGCAACGCCTCCTTCCCGGACGCCCTGAAGGAGCGGATCCTCACAGCCAAGGACGATCCGGCGGCTGTACGCTCCATTGGCATCGAGTTCGCCACGGAGTTCTGCGCGAGGCTGCTGGCCGAGGGAGTCCCCGGACTGCATTTCATTACGCTGAACAACTCCACCGCGACGCTGGAAATCTACGAGAACCTGGGCCTGCATCACCCGCAGCAGGCCTAGACCGGTCGCATCGTCGTACGACACACTGCGTAGCGGCCACCTGGGAGAGGGGCGTACATGGGCTGGACGGTCCTCTATATCGCGTTCGGCATCGTCGCACTGTGGCTGCTCGGCGAGGTCCTGCTGCAGTACAAGGCGCGGTTGCGCTGGCGGCTGCTGGCCTTCGCCGGCTTCCTCGGCGTGGTCATCGGTGTCCTGATTCCGTCCGTGGTGGTCATCGGCCTGGGCGCGGCAGCCTTCGCCGTCGGACAGACGTACGTCACGTTGTCGTTCCGCAGCGGATTCGCGTCCGGCTGGGCCGTCGCCGGACGCCCGGGCGTCAACAAGCGCCGCCGCGGCGAACCCGACCGCAAGGACCCGTCACTGGAGGTCACCGACCTCCAGGCCACGGACAGCGGAACGTATCCTCAGCGGGACTTCGGCCAGGACCAGAGCTTCGGCCGGGACGACGCCTTCGGCCACGAGGACTCGGTCTTCGGCCGGCGTCCCGATCCCGCCGCCGACGCCACCGCCGTCTACGAACCGCAGCCGCTGCCCGACGACACCGGCCAGTACGGCGTGTACAGCGACGCCGCCTACGCCGCGGCCACCGACGCGGAGTACGCCGCCTCCGCCCAGGCGCAGGCCCAGGGGCAGGCCCAGGGGCAGGCCCAGGACCAGTTCGCGCAGAACTACGGGTACGACGGCTACTCCGGCTACGACCAGCAGCAGTACGGCTACGACGCCGGTCAGCAGCAGTACGCCGCCTACTCCGACCCGTACGTCGGTACACAGTCCTACGACGCCGGCTCGTACGGCCAGTCCTACGACACCTCGCAGCAGCAGTACGGGCAGCAGCAGGGCCAGGACCAGTACGCCGCGGGCGCCTACGGCGGCGAGACCCCGCCCGGCGGTCTCTGGGTGCCGCAGCAGCGCAGCACCGAGGACCCGTTCGGGGGCGAACTCCCGCCGGAGCAGTCCTATCCCTATGAGGGCAACGGACAGCAGGGCGGCAACGGCAACGGGCAGCAGAGCGGCGGGTACGACGAACAGCAGTACCGGTTCTGAACCAGGGCCCGGGCTCCCGTACCGAGCGCCCGGGCCCCTCTCACCGCGGCGTCCGCCCCTCGCGCGTCACTGCGAACCCCTGAAGTCCGGCCCCTCCACGATCAGTCCGGCGACCAGCGCCCCCGACATGCCCGCGTGCGGAAGTCCGCCGCCCGGGTGCGCCCAGCCGCCGACCGCGAACAGCCCGGGTACACGGGTGCTGTTCGGGGGCCGCAGCAGGGTGCCGCCCTCGCCGGCCAGCGCGGGAGCGGGCACGCCGCCGCCCTCGGCTCCGGTCTCCCGCTCCGTGTCCAGGGGCGTCCGCACCTCGCGCCACAGCATGCGCTCGCGCAGATCCGGCACCGCCCGCTCCGCGGCGGCGACCATCCGGTCGGCGAAGGCGTCGGCGGCACCGGCCGCGGCCCAGTCGTAGCGCGCGAGGGACGGCACGGTGGCCGTGAGGACCACGGACTCGTGGGCGTCGTCGGGACGCAGCAGCGGGTCGTCAGGACGGTCCACCCACACGGTGGGCCGCGGCGGCACCCCACCCGTCCCGAAGGTGTGGCCCAGCTCCCCGGCCCGGTCCGTGGTGTGCACGACCGTGCGGTGCACGGCGCCCGCCTCGCGCGGACCGCGCAGCGCGAGGCAGACCACGGCCCTGCCGCAGGACAGCGCCCCGGGACGCCGCTCGGGCGCCTCGCCCGCGTACAGATCGTCGCGACCCGTCAGGCGCTCCAGCAGCTCCGGCGGCCCGCCCACCACGAAATCCGCCTCGGCGACGGTCCCGTCGCGCAGCTCCACGCCGGTCGCCCGGCCGTCCTTCTCCGTGACGGAGACGACCTCGGCCCCGAAGGCGAACTCCACCCTGCGGGCCACACACCGCTCGTACACGGCCCGTGCCAACTCCCGCATGCCGCCCCGGACATACCAGGCGCCGAAGGCGTGCTCCATGTACGGCAGGACGGCCGCGCTCGCCGGGGCGGTGCCCGGGTCGAGGCCGTACGCCAGGGCGTGGCTCTCCAGAAGGGCGGTGAGGCGCGCATCGCCCAGCTCCCAGGCGCCGACCTCCGACAGCCGGCGGGCCGTACGCGTGCGCAGCAGCCGGCGCCGACGCAGCGCCGGGTAGGGCTCGCGCTCGCCCAGCACCTGCCAGTCGGGCCACAGCGGCTCCTCCAGGAGAGGCCGCCGCGTCCGGTCCCAGGCCTCGCGCGCCCGGACCAGGAAGTCGCCCCAGCGCTCGCCCGCCCCCGCTCCCAGGGCCTCGTCCAGGGCCGAGACGACCCCCGCGCGCGAGGCGTTGGGCAGGGTGACCGCCGTGCCGTCGGCGAAGACGTGCCGTGCCGCCGGGTCGACCTGGACGAGATCGACGCAGGCCTCCAGGGGCTCCTTGCCCGTCTTGACGAACAGGTCGCGGTAGACCGCCGGGACCGGGAGCAGCCCGGGTCCTGTGTCGAAGGCGAAGCCGTCGCGCTCGAAGCGGCCCACCGCTCCGCCGTACGTCTCCGTCCGCTCGTACACCGCCACCCGGTGGCCCGCGACGGCCAGCCGGGCGGCGGCCGCCATCGCGCCCATCCCGGCGCCGATCACCGCAATCCGTGCCATGCCAGGGACTTTATCGGCCGCCACCGACAACCGGTCCACAGCCCCGGACGACCGGAGGACCACCCGTGGAAGGTGCCGGGGCGGGCTGTCCGCCGGGTCAGCCGGGCGGGACCGTCCGCCGCGCGAGCCGTCTCTCCTCGCGGCGCCGGGCCCTGCGGCGCAGGAACCGTCTGATCCGGGAGAGCAGGAAGAAGAGCACCAGCAGACCGGACAGCAGCAGGACACCCGCGATGATCGCCGCGGCCTCCGGATGGAACATCGCGAAGGTGATGATCCCGGCGACGCCGAGATCCTCGGCGGTGCTCAGCACGACATTGCTGAACGGCTCCGGCGAGGTGTTGACCGCCATCCGCGTCCCGGCCTTGACGACGTGGCTGGCCAGGGCCGACGAGCCGCCGATCGCCCCCGCCGCCAGCTCGGACAGCGAACCGCTCTGGCCGGCGAGCAGCGCCGCCACGACGGCCCCCGACACCGGCCGGATCACCGTGTGCACGGAGTCCCACACCGAGTCCACGTACGGGACCTTGTCGGCGACGGCCTCGCAGACGAACAGGAAGCCCGCCGCGACGAGGACCTCGGGGCGCTGCAGCGATTCGGGCACCTCGTCACTCAGCCCGGTCGCGCCGAAGACGCCGAGGAGCAGCACCACCGCGTACGCGTTGACACCGCTGGCCCAGCCGCTGGTGAAGACCAGAGGGAGTACGGACACGGGGGCGATCGTAACCAGTCGGCAACGACGTGTCCTGGGCTTGAGTGCGCACGGCTGAGTATCCGTACCTAGAGGGTGAGTTGAGTACGCGCGCGGATGGGTGCCGACCTGCGCGAACGGGAGAGTGGAGGCACGGAAAGGGGCGCGGCTCCGGTACCGCCGACACGGGGCGGCGGAACGGCGCAGCGCCCTCGACCGCTCCTTCCGCCGAGAACTCGGCGGGAGCGAGGCACGGGGGGACCCGGGGGAGCTCGCACGGGGGACCGACGGGGGAAGCACGGGGAGCAAGGAAGGGGCGCCGGTCCGGCGTGGCCCGCGGGGGACGCGGCCACTTCGGACCGGCGCTTCGTTCGTGTGCGCCCGCTCGTGTCACCCGGGTGCGAGCCCGCTGCCGCCGACCCTTCCCTGGAGCAGCAGGGACAGCGCCGCGTGGACGTCGTCCAGGGAACGCTCCGGCTGGAAGGCCTGCCAGTCCAGAGCCGCCACCAGCACCATCCCGACCAGCGCCGACGCCGTCAGCGGGGTGTCGATCTCGTCGCTCAGCTCGCCGCCGGCGATTCCGTCGCGCAGGACGTCCTCGACGACGGCGACGGCCTCCTGACGGACCACCATCAGCGTGGACTGCCATGCCCTGTTGGTGCGCCACAGCTCCGCCACGTACAGCTGGGTGAAGGCCGGATAGCGGCCGATGAAGACGAGGCCCGCCCGGATCATCGCGTCCAGTGCGTCGACCCTGCTCCCGCCGTCCTGGTCGGTCTTCTCCACCGCCTCCCTCAGGGACGCGGTGAGGAGTCCCACACCGTGCCGGAGCAGCTCTTCGAAGAGGACGGACTTGCTCGCGAAGTTGTAGTAGACCGTGCCCTTCGCCACTCCGGCACGCTCGGCGATCTCGTCCACGGTGGTGGCCGAGAAGCCCTGCTCGGCGATGAGGGTCACCGCCGCCTCGTAGAGCTTCTGCCGGGTCGCCTGTCTCCGGCCGCCGCCGCTGTCCACCGTCCTGCTGCTTTCCATGGCCCTGATTGTCACAGGCTCAGCTCCGGGTGCAGTCGGTCGAGGGTCCACACCTGCCGCCGGCGCGCGGACACCGCGGTGAGCGCGAGGGCGCCCAGCGTGAAGGCGGCGAGCACGGCGCACGCCTGCCAGACGGGCCCCAGTCCGCCGCCCGTGATGAGCCTGCGCAGGGCGTCGACGACGTAACTCATCGGCATGAAGGGGTGGATCGCGTTGAAGAAGCCCGGACTGGTCTGCACGGGATACGTGCCCCCGGCCGACGTCAGCTGCAGCATCAGGAACGCCAGGACGAGGATCCGGCCGGCCGCTCCGAAGCGTGCGTTGAGCCACTGCACGAGCGCCGCGAAGCAGGCCGTCACCAGGAACAGGAAGCCCACCGTCCCGGCCGCCCGCACCGGTTCCAGGCCGACGGCCCAGTGCAGTACGGACATCAGCGCGACCGTCTGGAGCACTCCCAGGGCGGCCACCGGCAGCCAGCCCGCCAGCGCGATGCGCCAGGCCGAGGCGCCCGCGGCGAGCGCGCGCCGGTTGAGCGGCGGGATCAGCATGTATGCCACCATCGCCCCCACCCACAGGGACAGCGGAATGAAGTACGGGGCGAAACCGGTCCCGTAGTTGGGCGCCTTGTGCAGGTCCTTCGAAGCGAGCCGCACGGGGTCGGCCATGACCTCGGTGCGCTGTTCGCGGTCCTTCTTGTCGTAGTCCGGGATTTGGCCGGCACCGTCGTGCAGTCCGCCGGCGAGCTTCCCCGAACCGTCGACGAGCTTGTACATGCCCCCTTCGAGGTCGTCCGCGCCCGTCCCGAGCCTGCCCACCCCGCTGTCGAGGTCGTCCGCGCCCTTCTTGGCCGTGCCGAGCCCCGTGTGCAGCGTCTTCGCCCCCTTGGCGACCTTCCCGGCCCCCTTGTCGAGCGCGTTGATCCTGGAGACGGTCGTGGCGAGGTCCTCGGACAGGTGCGGCGAGCGGTCGGCCAGCGCCCGCGCCTGCTTCTCCAGGGTGGCCAGATGCTTGTCGAGCGACTCCAGGTCGGCGTCCTGCCCGGTCACCAGCGTGTTGACGTCGTCGGCGACCTTCGCCACGTCCGCGGCCGCGTCCTTGGCCTTCTTCAGGTCGGGGCAGGCGGCGTCGGGCAGGGGCAGGTTCTCGCAGCGCGCCTTGTGGACGCCGTTCAGGGTGTCGGACGCCGTGTGGGCGCTCTTGGCGGCGGTCGGGGCCGTCTTCACCAGCGTGTCGAGGTTGCGGCGGATGGCCGAGGCGGAGTCCGCGACGAGCCGAGCGGTGTCGCCGATCTCCTTCTCGTTGCCCTTCAGGAAGGGCCCCACCTTGTCCGCGACACCGTTGACCTTGTCCGCGAGGGCCCGCGTCCCCTCGGAGACCTGCCGCGACCCGTCCTCCAGGTCACCCGCGCCCGTGTCGAGCTTCTTCAGCCCGGCGGAGAGCTTGCCGCTGCCCTCCTCGGCGTCCTTGAGCCCGTCCGCGAGGTCCTTGGAGCCCTTCTTGGCCTTGCCAATGCCGCCCTTGAGGCTGTCGGCTCCCTTGGCGGCCTTCTCGGTCTTCCCGTGGATGTCGGAGAACGAGACGAAGATCCGGTCGAGGAACGACCGGGACGCCTTGGTCGAGGCGGCCGTGCGCACCTCGGCGAACACCGTCCGCGAGATCTGCCCGACGATGTAGTTGTTCGCGTCGTTCGTACGCACCTGGAGGGCGCCCGTCTCCGGCGAGTCGCCGGAGCTGGAAGCGATCCGCCCGCTGAAGTCGGACGGCATGGTCAGCGACAGGTAGTACCTGCCGTCCTCCACGCCCGAGCGGGCCTCGGCGGCGCTCACCTCGTGCCACTCGAACGTCTCGCTCTTCCGCAGCCCCTTGGTGATCTCGTCGCCCATCACGATCTTCTTGTGACCGGCGGTGGCTCCCTTGTCGTCGTTCACCAGCGCCACGGGGATGCGGTCGAGACGGCCGTACGGATCCCAGAACGACCACAGGTAGAGCGCGCCGTACAACAGGGGCAGCAGCAGGAGAGCGACCAGCGCCGCGCGCGGCAGCCTGCCCCTGCCGAATCGCCTGAGCTCAAGCGCGGCCAGCTTCGGCGAGCGCATCCACCGTCTCCTTGTCCTGGTCGTCCTGGTCGTCCTGGTCGTCCTGGTCGTCCTGACGGTCCGGAGCGTCCTGTGCGTGCGGCTCGTCCTGCCCGGCCGGTTCGTCCGGTGTCTGTGGCTCGTCCCGCCCGGGCTCCTGCTGTGTCCGGCCCGGCTGTCGCTCCGGGCGGGCCGGCCTGTCGGCGGGCCCGGTGGGCACCACGAGCGCGTCCTCGGGTGCCTCGCTGCACACGGCCACGACCGTCGTCCCGGCCTCGGTCAGTGAGCGCAACAGGGCCCAGACCTCGGCCCGTTCGGCCCCCGAGAGCTTCAGGTCGGTGTCGTCGACTCCGAGCAGCCGGGGTCGGCCGATCAGGGCCAGGGCCACGGAGAGGCGCAGCGCCTCCAGGCGTTCCAGGTCCCGTACGGCGGTCCTGGAACCCTTGGGCAGCGCCTCCCGGTCGAGCCCGGCGGCGGCCAGAGCGCTGTCGATCCGCAGCCGCGCCTGCGTCAACCGCTCCTGGCGAGGCCGCAGCAGTCCGCGTACAGAGCCGCCGAACCGCCGCTCGAGCAGTGCCCGTTCCCGAAGATGCTCGGCGACGGAAAGGGCGGGCTCCAGGTCGGTGACGCCGGGCACATGGGCCAGCGCGCTGAACCGGCGGACCGCCGCCATCTGCTTCGGCAACTCGCACTGCCCCACCCTCGCGAGTCCCTCGGTGGGCTTCATCCGCCCGGTGAGCGCGAGCAGCAGGCACGTGCGGCCCGAGCCGGACGGCCCCTCGATCGCGATCAGCGAGCCGGGCTCCGCGTCGATACCGATACCGCGGAACGCCCAGCCGCGGGGCCCCTTGAGCCCGAAGTCCTCGGCCGTGACGCCGAGTCCGTGCGGACCGTCCACAACTTCCCCCACCCTCCGGGTTCTTGAGCCGAACCGTTTTTGAACTGACTGGTCAGTGCAAAAACTATACCGAACCTGTGAACGAGGCAAAAGCGCAGGTCAGAACGGATTGTCAGTGGCATACCGCACGATGGGCACATACGGCATCCCGTATCGGGCGTGCCGTCACACTGACGACAGGAGGTTCGTCATGGCCAGCTACCACGCAGCCGCCGCCCGTCGGCGCCGCGCCACCGGCCCTGCCCCCTCACTGACCGGACCGGCGAGCGACGTGCACCCCGTGCTCCGCCGGGCAACTGCCCCGCCCGCCGCCCTCGATCTGCTCGCCCAGGCCCGCGCCGGACTCGACGAGGCGGCCCTGCTGGAAACGCCGAACGAGCGGTACGCCACGGCACACCTGGCCGCCCTGCGCACCGCCGCGGCCGTCCTCGCCGCCCGGGGCCGGCCCGAGACCACCGAAAAGCGCCGGGCCAAGATCCGGAGCGCCTGGGAAGTGCTCCCCGAGATAGCACCCGAACTTGACGAGTGGAGCGTGCTGTTCGCCTCCGGAGCGCGTCGCCGCGCCCGCGCGGAGGCCGGTATCCAGGGGGCGGCCAGCATCCGGGACGCCGACGACCTGCTGCGTGACGTGGCGATGTTCCTCCGCCTCGTCGAGCGCATGCTGGTGCTCCAGCCGGTCCTGCCCCAGCCGCGGCAGGAGGGCGACCAGGAGACGCGGACCATGCCGGGCGTACCGGAGGTGTCGGACGTGCCGGACGCGGGGTGACGGCGGCCGGGACCCGGTCCGAGCCGGTGGATGCCGAGGTGCCGAGGTGCCGAATGCCGAAGGGGCGGGCGCGGGAGAGCGAGCCGGTGCGGGCCCGCGGACCGGGCAGGGCGGCGAGCCGCGCGACTTCACCTTCCGCCGGGCGGTTCGGGCCGGTGAGGGGGCGTTCGTCCGGCGCGCGAGACGGGGGGCCGGGACCGGGGCGCGAGGCAATAGGGTTGGGGGCGCCTGCATCTCCCCGGCGCCGAACAGGGCGGGGAGGTATCCCCATCGCTCCGCCGTGCATGAGGCGGTGCCGCGCCGAGGAGTCAACTGCCGTGTCGGACCCGATGCGCCCCCGCGCTTCTCTCCGTACCGCCGTGGTCTGGGACGTTCTGAAGGACGCCCTCGACCGCCGGGTCAAGGCCACGGGCCGGGAGTCGCTCGACGTGCTCGACACAGGAGGCGGCAGCGGTAACTTCGCGGTGCCCGTGGCCCGCCTCGGCCACCGCGTCACCGTCGTGGATCCCAGCCCGAACGCGCTGTTCGCGCTGGAGCGGCGGGCCGCGGAGGCCGACGTCGCCGACCGCGTCCAAGGTGTCCAGGGCGACGCCCACGGCCTCTTCGACGTTGTCGAGCGCGGCGGCTACGACGCGGTGCTCTGCCACGGCGTGCTGGAGTACGTGGACGACCCCGCCGAGGGCATCCGCAACGTGGTCGGCGCACTGCGCCCCGAGGGCGTGCTCAGCCTGCTCGCCGCCGGCCTGGGCGGCGCGGTGCTCGCGCGAGCCCTCGCCGGACACTTCACGGAGGCCCGCCAGGCGCTGAGTGACCCGGACGGCCGCTGGGGCGAGGGTGATCCTGTTCCCCGGCGCTTCACGGCCGGTCAGCTCACCTCTCTGGTGGAGAGCGCGGGCCTGGGCGTCAGTGCCGTGCACGGCGTACGGGTCTTCGCGGACCTGGTCCCCGGGGTCCTCGTGGACACCGAGCCGGGGGCTCTGGACGCCCTGCTGAAACTGGAGGCCGCGGCCGCCGAACTCGCGGCTTTCCACTCCGTCGCGACGCAGCTCCATGTGCTCGGTGAGACGCGTGAGTCCTCCGAGGGGTGATCTGCCGCCTGCTCGCACCGCTGATCAGGGGCGCGACAGCAGATGGAGTACGCCACAGGCCCCCCGATCGGGCGCGCGGAGCCGTATGATCGAGGGAGGCCGTCCGGCATGACGGGCCGGTCGCTGGGGAATCTACGCCTCAGTGGATCGGAACGCCATGGCGGGTTCCGGTTGGCGAATTGGCGCAGAGGGGCGGGTTTCACGGGGACGATTCCCTGCCTATCCTGAAGGGACCCCCGGTCGCCCCGGCGACTGCACGATGAGGAGGACGCCGTGCCGCTCTCGGAGCACGAGCAGCGAATGCTCGAGCAGATGGAGCGAGCGCTGTACGCCGAAGATCCCAAGTTCGCGACAGCGCTTGAGGGAAGCGGGCTGCGCACGTACACCCGGCGACGGGTCTACCAGGCGGTCGCCGGCTTCCTCGTAGGTATCGCGCTCCTCATGGCCGGAATGGTCGCACAGCAGATCTGGGTCAGCGTGGTGGGTTTTCTCGTCATGCTGGGCTGCGCGGTGCTCGCCGTCACCGGTTGGCGCAAGGCTCCCAAGCCGGGTGAACAGCCCGCGGCGGGTGCGCCGGGCGCTCCGCAGGCCCGTCGTCAGGGCCGGCAGAGGCGCTCCATGATGGACCGCATCGAACAGCGCTGGCAGCGGCGCCGTGACGAGCAGGGCGGCCAGTAGCCCACCGGTCTCGGCCGACAGACGCACGCAGGTAGGGGTGACCACCACCAGGTGGCCGCCCCTTCAGCGTGCCCAGCCGCACCACTGCAGAGCCTGCTTCGGGGCCCGTCCGGACCCCCGCGATGCAGGCCCGGAGCCCCGCCGCAGACGGCGCAAAAACGCCTCGACGACCGAGGAACCCGTACAGCGAGGAGAAGGCGGAGCCCTCGCGCTCAGCGAGGAGCCTGCGAAGAGCCGACTGGGTAGCCAGCCGGGCTCAGCGAAGTGGGCCGAGGAGCCACACAGCGAAGAGCCGGCTGAACAGCCGTGCTCAGCGAAGAGACGGTCGAAGGGCAGCTGAGCGAGGAAAAGGGGGTGCCCACCCGACCTGGGCAGACACCCCCTCCCGGCTGCGGAAGCCGGACCGTCCTCAGCCGCTGCCCTGCCCCGAGGGCCGGCGCACGGCCGCCGTCCAGCGGGCCGCGACCCGGGACTTCAGCGCGGTCCAGCCCTCGGAGAGTGCCCACGCCACCCGTACGGCCGAGCGCGGTGCGAGCAGTGCGCGCAGACGCGTACCGCGGCTGACCGTGGCGCTGAGGCCCGCGGTCATCCGGCGCACGTCATCGGCCAGACCTGCGGTGGGCCGGGGACGTGGCGCGTACAGGACCTGCTCCACCGCGTCGGCGACCCGGTGGACGGAGGCCGCGGCCTCCGGCTCGAGGTGCCCGATACGGACGATCCGCGCCGCCGCCTTGCGCGGCGTCTGTGACTCGTCGGGCGCGATCCCGTAGTCCCACGCCGTGTCACTGACCTCCTGCCAGGCGGCCAGGGTGGCCGCCGCGGCGTCCGCCTCGGTCCTGCCGTGCGGGCCGAGCCGTACGGAGCGGGCCCGCATCCGCCACAGCATCGGCAGCAGCGGTACCGCGAGTACTCCCAGCCCGGCCAGCGTGAGCCCCATGATCAGGAGCCACGGCGAACCGTCGTCGGTCGCCCCGAAGGCCACCTGCGGAGACTCGCTGCCACAGGGCTGCTCCAGCTTCTTCTCCGCCGCCGTGCAGCTCTCACTGCTCGACGGTTCGGCGGAGGGCGCCGTGGACGAGGACCGTGACGGCACGTCCGGGTTCGGGAGGGTCGTGCCGGGCGTGTCCGTGCGGGTGTACTCCGGAACCGTGCCCCGGTTCGGCGTCGGCTCGAAGCGGGTCCAGCCCACGCCCTCGAAGTACAGCTCCGGCCAGGCGTGCGCGTCCCGCAGCCCCACCGACGTCGTGCCGTCCGACTTGGGCGAACCAGGAGTGAAGCCCACCGCGACGCGGGCCGGTATGCCCAGCGTGCGCGCCATGGAGGCCATCGCGAAGGAGAAGTGGACGCAGAAGCCCTCCTTCTCCCTCAGGAAGCGCGCTATGGCCTGGGACCCACTGCCGACCTGCACCTCGGTGTCGTACGTGAAGCCGCCCTCCAGGGCGAACCAGTCCTGCAGCTTCACCGCGCGCTCGTAGTCGTTGGCCGAGCCCTCCGTGATCTGCTGCGCGGTCTGCCCCACCACCGGCGGCAGGGACTCGGGCACCTTGGTGAACTCACGCTTCAGCACCGTTGGCGCTTCGGGCGCGTTGGCGAGCTGCTCCGCGGTCGGCTGCACGATCAGGCTCTTGACCGTGTACTCCAGGCCGCGCGTGGTTTGGCCGTGGTCGCCGACGAGGGTGCGGCCCACGGGCTCGTACCGCCACTTGCCGCCGATCCCCACCTGGCTGGCCGGGTAGGGCATCGGCAGCCAGTCCTGCGCGTACCAGTCCGCCGCCGAGATCCTCGTCTGGATCTCGGTGCGCTGGACGTCGTCACCGAGGCCGGGCGGCGTCGGGAACGATTCCGGCACGTCGTCGACATGACGCTTGGCCGGCTTCCACGCCGTGCCGTCGAACTCGTCGAGCGAGACGATCCGCAGATAGAGGTCCTGCGTCTCCTCGGAGTTGGTGCGGTAGGACATGACCTCGCGGTCCTCGTCCACGTTGAGGCTGTCGCGGAGCGAGACCAGCGGGTTCACCGCGGAGATCGTGCCGCCGCCTCCGGTCCCCGTGCCGACGCCGGTCCCCGCGGCGTCCAGCAGCCCGCCGTCGAGCGCGGGCAGGGCGAGCGGGACGACCAGGGCGATGCCGAGCGCGACGGCGCCGATGCGCCGCCCCGTACGGATCGGCGCGATCGCTCCATCCGAAGGGTCCGCGCCCGGCGTACGGGGTCCGCCGCCGAAGACCCTGCCCCACTGCGAGAGCCGGTCACGCCCCTCGGCCAGCAGCAGCACCAGATAGCCGGCGGCCGCCAGCAGGAACCAGACCCATCCGGCGGCGCCGTCCGCGAGGCCCGCGGCGACGGAGTACAGCGCGAGCAGCGGCAGTCCGGCGGGAGCCGCACTGCGGAACGTCACCGCGAGGGCGTCCACCGCGAGTCCGATCACCACGACCCCGCCGACCAGCATCAGCCGGATGCCGTCGGAGAGCGGCGCGGGAATCGAGTACCGGCCCACGTCGTCGGCGCCGGCCTGCAGCAGCTCACCGAAGTACCGGAACACGTCGGGGCCGGGGAGCAGCCCGGCGATGGCCTGCTCCCTGGCGAACGAGAGCGTCAGCAGCATCAGGGTCACCAGCGCCTGCACCGCGATCGTCAGCGGCCGCGCGAGCGGTACCCGCCGGGCCGCCGCACCCACCCCGGTCTGCACCGCGAGCAGGAACGTCGCCTGAAGGAACCAGGTCGCCGGATCGACCAGCGGCAGCAGCGCACAGGCCGCCATCAGCGTCGCCGCCGCGGCGCACAGCGCGAGTCGCGCGCGTCCGCTCATGAGCCACCGCCTCCTGCCGTACTGCCCGTCGAGGCGACACCGTTGCGCTGTCGGTCCGCCTCCCGCCACAGATCGCCCAGGCCGACGCCCGGCGGGACGGCCAGGGCGGTCCAGCCCGCCTCGCGCAGCATCCGAAGCCGCTCCTCGCTCTGTTCGTCGGCGGCGCCCCGCACCCACGATTCGCTGTCCAGCAGAAAGGCCACGGCCCCGCCGCTGCGCTGGCGCATCTTGGCGAGCACCGTCGCCTGCTCCTCGTCCAGGTCGCCGAGGAAGGCCACCAGCAGCCCCTCGTTGCCACTGCGCAGTACGTCGTACGCCCGGGACAGGCCCGTACCGTCGGAGTGGTCGATCACCGCGAGGGTGTCCATCATCAGTCCCGCCGCGTCCGCCGACTCCTGGCTCGCCCCGGCGAACCCGTCGGCGCCCTCGCCCGGTACCGAGGTGCCGGTGTCGGTCAACAGCCGTACCGAAAAGCCGCGTTCGAGCATGTGCACCAGCGTCGACGCCGTGCCCGACACGGCCCACTCGAAGGCCGAGTCAGGTCCCGCACCGGCGAAGGCGATGCCGCGGGTGTCGAGGAGCACCGTGCAGCGGGACCGCTGCGGCTGCTCCTCGCGGCGCACCATCAGCTCGCCGTAGCGGGCCGTCAGCCGCCAGTGGACCCGGCGCAGGTCGTCGCCGTAGCGGTACCCGCGCGGGATCACGTCGTCCTCGCCGGCCAGGGCCAGCGAGCGCTGCCGCCCGTCGCCGTACCCCTTCGCCTCACCGGTCAGCCGCACCGGCGGCAGCGGCTCCACGCGCGGGATCACCGTCAGGGTGTCGTACGTCGAGAAGGAACGGGTCAGCTCGCACATCCCGAAGGGGTCGCTGAGCCGCAGTTGCAACGGGCCCAGCGGATAGCGGCCGCGCAGATCCGACCGCACGCGGTACGACACCTCGCGCCGCCCGCCCGCCTCGACCCGGTCCAGTACGAACCGGGGCCGCGGCCCGAGCACGTACGGCACCCGGTCCTGGAGCATCAGCAGACCCGTGGGCAGCCGCGAGACGTTGTCCATCCGCAGGTGCACACGTGCCTCGGAGCCCGTCGGCACGCGCCCGGGGGAGAGGCGGCGACTGCCGGCGACCCGGTAGCGCGTGCGGTAGAGCACGGCCGCGCAGACCAGTGGCAGGACGGCGAGCAGCAGCCCGACCCGGAGCAGATCGCTCTGCCCCAGGACGTACGCGCAGATGGCGGCCGCGATGCCGGCGGCCAGGAACGACCGCCCGCGTGTGGTGAGGCCGGCGAGTGCCGTGCGCAGCCCGCCCTTGTCCTCCTCGGCCGTCGCTGCGGGCATCCCCCCGGTGGTCATCACAGCCTCCGGGGCGGCTGCTGGCCGAACGCGGACGTGCCGCGGCCCATCGCCAGGCCACCCGGCGACTGGGGCGCCGCGGGCACCGGCGTGCGCTGGATGATCTCCAGGACGACCTGCTCGGCCGTACGACGGTTCAGCTGCGCCTGGGCGGTCGGCAGCAGCCGGTGGGCCAGGACCGCGACGGCGAGGGCCTGGACGTCGTCCGGCAGCGCGTAGTCCCGGCCACTGAGAGCGGCGGACGCCTTCGCAGCGCGCAGCAGGTGCAGCGTGGCGCGCGGCGAGGCGCCGAGTCTCAGGTCCGGGTGGCTGCGCGTGGCCCCGACCAGATCCACTGCGTACCGGCGGACCGGGTCGGCGACGTGGACCGTGCGGACCGCGTCGATGAGCTTCAGGATCTCGTGCGCGTGCGCCACCGGCTGAAGGTCGTCCAGAGGGGAGGCACCACCATGGATGTCGAGCATCTGCAGCTCGGCCTCCGCGCTGGGGTAGCCGATGGAGACCCGGGCCATGAAACGGTCGCGCTGCGCCTCCGGCAGAGGGTAGGTGCCCTCCATCTCGACCGGGTTCTGCGTGGCCACGACCATGAAGGGGCTGGGCAGCTCGTAGGTCTGCCCGTCGATGGTGACCTGGCGCTCCTCCATGGACTCCAGGAGTGCCGACTGTGTCTTGGGCGACGCGCGGTTGATCTCGTCGCCGATCACGATCTGCGCGAAGATCGCTCCCGGTTTGAACTCGAAGTCCCTGCGCTGCTGGTCCCAGATGGACACGCCTGTGATGTCCGAGGGCAGCAGGTCGGGCGTGAACTGAATACGTCGCACTGAGCAGTCGATGGACCGCGCCAGTGCCTTGGCCAGCATGGTCTTGCCGACGCCGGGGACATCCTCGATCAGAAGATGTCCCTCGGCGAGCAGTACGGTCAGCGAAAGCCGTACGACCTCAGGCTTGCCCTCGATCACTTCCTCCACCGAACTGCGGACTCTCTCCACAGTGGCGGTCAGATCTGTAAGGCTCGCTCGATCGTCATAGGTCGTCACCCGGCCCTCCTCGGCCCGTTCTTTCTCCGGGCCGACGCTCTGCGATGCGGACCGGCCCACCCCGAACACGGACACCACGCGTGAAAAGTTCCGCGTGACGCCACACACGCATTCTTGTTGCCGTTACCGGTTCGTGTCACTCGCCTGTGGATAACTGGCCGCGATATGTAAGGTCTTGCGGTGTTTGACCGGGTCGAACTGGCGTCAGGTGGGGTCTATCTCACGCAGCAGGCCGGTCTTCACGTTGAATACGAAACCACGTACGTCGTCCGTGTGCAGAAGGAACGGAGAGGTACGTACGCGCTGCATGGACTGCCGTACGTCCTGTTCGACGTCCGGGAAGGCCTCGACGGCCCAGGCGGGGCGCTGGCCGACCTCCATCTCCAGCTCGCGGCGGAAGTCCTCGGTGAGGGACTCCAGGCCGCAGCCGGTGTGGTGGATGAGGACGACACTGCGGGTGCCGAGCGCGCGCTGGCTGATGGTGAGGGAGCGGATCACGTCGTCGGTGACGACGCCGCCGGCGTTGCGGATGGTGTGACAGTCGCCGAGCTCCAGGCCCAGGGCGTCGTGCAGGTCGAGACGGGCGTCCATGCAGGCCACGACCGCGACGCCCAGCACGGGACGGGCGTCCATGCCGGGATCGGTGAAGGCGGCGGCGTACCGCTCGTTGGCCTCGACGAGGCGGTCGGTCACCGTGCCGTCGGTGGATATGGCGTCTTCGGGTTCTGTGGGAACGGATGCGGAAGTCGTCATACCTATGACGGTAATGGTCACGTGCCGTCCGGGCCTGCTGTGAGAGGGGACAAAGAACATCAATGAGCGTTGTTGTGAGGTAACCCACAAGGGTGGATCGAGTGCACCCGTACGGGTGGAATTTCCCGGTTTGCCGCTTGACCGAGGGTGAGAGCCGCGACGCGCAGGCCGGTTCGTTGACCGCGCGACACCGTGGACTAAAGTGACGCGAAGCGGGAGGCGAGACGGCCTCCCTGCTGGACAGCTTTCCCCAGGAGGCCCGGCGAGGTGCCGGGATCTCCCCGCGTGCGCGGCGCGTACGTACGGCTCGGCCTCCTCCCGCTCCCGGTCGGCTGACGCCTCCGGCGCCGGCAGGCGCTCCCCCTCACCCGGGGACACTCCCCGCGTCGGCCGCGGGAGCGCGGGGACCCGGCGGTGCGTACCGGACGCGCCGGACCTGAGAGGGCCCCTTGAGCCAGAGTCGACACGTCCCGGTGATGCTCCAGCGGTGTCTGGACATGCTGGCCCCCGCCCTGGAGCGGCCGGAAGCCGTCGTCGTCGACTGCACGCTCGGTCTCGGCGGTCACAGCGAGGCCCTGCTCAGCCGGTTCCCCGAGGCCCGGCTGGTCGCCCTGGACCGCGACAAGGAGGCGCTGCGCCTCTCCGGGGAGCGGCTCGCACCCTTCGGCGACCGGGCCGCACTGGTGCACGCGGTCTACGACGAGCTGCCCGACGTGCTCGACCGCCTGGGCCCCCCGAGCGTCCAGGGCATCCTCTTCGACCTGGGCGTCTCCTCGATGCAGCTCGACGAGGCGGACCGCGGCTTCGCCTACGCCCAGGACGCCCCGCTCGACATGCGCATGGACCAGACGACCGGCATCAGCGCGGCCGAGGTCCTCAACACCTACCCGCCGGGGGAGCTCGTAAGGATCCTGCGCGCCTACGGCGAGGAGAAGCAGGCCAAGCGGATCGTGTCCGCGGTCGTGCGCGAGCGGGACAAGGAGCCCTTCACCAACAGCGCGCGGCTCGTCGAGCTGATCCGCGACTCCCTGCCGCAGGCGGCCAAGCGCACCGGCGGCAACCCCGCCAAGCGGACCTTCCAGGCGCTGCGCATCGAGGTCAACGGCGAACTCACCGTCCTGGAGAGGGCGATCCCCGCCGCCGTGAAGGCACTCGCCGTCGGGGGCAGGATCGCCGTGCTGTCGTACCACTCCCTGGAGGACCGGCTGGTCAAGCAGGTGTTCGCGGCGGGCGCCGCCACCACCGCGCCGCCCGGACTGCCGGTCGTCCCCGAGCGTTACCAGCCCCGGCTCAAGCTGCTCACGCGCGGTGCCGAACTCCCCACCGAGGAAGAGGTCGCGGAGAACCGGCGGGCGGCCCCGGCGCGGCTGCGCGGGGCGCAGCGCATCCGGGAGGACGCCGAGTGACGGAAGGGTGCGTGAGGTGGACAACCGAACTCGCTGGGCGCATGGGCCGGAAACCCGGACCCATCGGTCGGAAACCCGAACTCACCTGGAGGGTGAGTGAATAGGAAACCCGAACTGAGGGGGCGGGCGGCCCGGCTGGCGCGGCTGTTCCCGACGGGCTCCGGACAGGCGGCCCGTACCCCCTTCGTCCTCCTGGTCGTGCTGCTGCTCGGGGGCGGTCTCATCGGGCTCCTGGTGCTGAACTCCGCCCTCAGCGAAGGCTCGTTCCAGCTCGACGACCTCCAGAAGGACACCAAGAGCCTCACCGACGAGGAGCAGGCGCTCCAGCAGGACGTGGACGCCTACTCCGCCCCCGAGGCCCTCCAGCGCCGCGCCCGCGAGCTGGGCATGGTGCCCGGCGGCGACCCGGCCTTCCTCAACCCCGACGGCACGGTCCGCGGTGTCCCCAGCGCGGCCGCCGAGCAGTCGTCCGTGTCCGTGATCCGTCCGCCCGAGGTGTTCGCCCCCGCACCGGCCCCGACGCCCACCGAACCGCAGACGCCCACCCAGCCGCAGACGCCCACCGGGGCCCCGACGCCCACCGGGGCGCCGGATCCGGCCACGGAGCCCGCCCCGCAGCCCACGCCGACCTCCACGACTCCCGGCAGGTGACGGAAGTGTCCGACAGGGAACCCCCGCGCCGCAGGGTGCCCGCGCCCGCCCGGTCCGCCAGGCCGGGCGGCCAGCGCCGCCCCGGGCCCGGCGCCCGGCCAGCGCGTCGCCCCGCCCCGCCCCGCGCCCGGAGCCCGCGCGTCATCCGGCTCGGCAGCCCCCGTCCGCGGCTGCGGCTGGTCAGCCTCGCCCTGGCCCTCGTACTGACCGCCTTCGTCGTACGGCTCCTCCAGGTGCAGGCGGTCGACGCGAGCGAGTACACCGCCAAGGCCGAGGCGAACCGGTACCTCAGCCGCACCCTGGCCGCCGAGCGCGGCGGGATCACCGACCGCAACGGCGTCGACCTGGCGATCAGCGTCGACGCCAACGACATCACCGCCGACCCCACGCTCTTCACGCGCAAGGCGACGAAGATCGATGACGCCCCCGAGCAGGCCGCCGCCCTGCTCGGTCCGATCCTCGGCAAGGACGCCGACGACATCGCCGAAAGGCTCCGTACCAAGAACACCCGGTACGTCGTACTCGCCCGTCGCCAGACCCCCCAGGTCTGGACACAGATCAAGGACCTCAAGAGCACGCTCGCCGAAAAAGCGGGTGAGGACGGGTCCGCGGTGAACGTCCTGGCGGGCGTCCTCCAGGAGCCCAGCAGCAAGCGGGTCTATCCGAACGGTGACCTCGGCGCCGGGATACTGGGCTGGGTCAACGCCGACGGCAAGGGCGGCGGCGGCATCGAGCAGCAGCTCAACGGGAAGCTGTCCGGCAAGGACGGCGAGATCCGCTACGCCCAGTCCGGTGGGCGTCAGGTGCCGACCGCGGGCTCCACCGAGAAGCCCGCCGTCGCCGGCTCCGAGGTCGAGCTGACGATCGACCGCGACATCCAGTGGGCGGCCCAGAACGCCATCACCGAGCAGGTGAAGGAGTCCAAGGCCGACCGCGGTTACGTCATAGTGCAGGACAACAGGACCGGCGAGATCCTCGCGATGGCCAACTCGCCCGGCTTCGACCCGAACGACCTGTCGAAGGCCGACGGGGGCGCCCTGCACAACTGGGGCCTCGAAGACGCCTACGAGCCGGGCTCGACCGCCAAGGTCATGTCGATGGCCGCCGTCCTGGAGGAGGGCGCCGCCACACCCGCCACGCACGTGACCGTGCCCAACCGGCTGCACCGCGGCGACCGGCTCTTCAAGGACGACATCGACCACCCGACCTGGTACCTGACGCTCAACGGCGTCCTCGCCAAGTCCAGCAACATCGGCACCATCCTGGCAACCGGCCAGCTCGGCAAGACGCAGAAGGAGGCCAACCAGGTCCTCTACTCCTACCTGCGCAGGTTCGGCATCGGCGGGTACACCGGGCTCGACTTCCCCGGCGAGACGAAGGGCATCCTCGCCCCCGCCGACCAGTGGTCGACCTCCCAGCAGTACACGATTCCCTTCGGCCAGGGCGTGTCCATCAACGCGATGCAGGCGGCCTCCGTCTACTCGACGATCGCCAACGGCGGCGTACGCGTCGAACCGACTCTCGTGCGCGGCACGAAGGGAGCCGACGGACGCTTCACCCCGGCCGCCAAGGCCAAGAAGACACGGGTCATCAGCGAGAAGACCGCAAAGACCCTCGCTCACATGCTGGAGTCCGTCGTGGACGACGAGGAGGGCACGGGCACCAAGGCGCGCGTTCCCGGCTACCGCGTCGCGGGCAAGACCGGCACGGCCAACCGTGTGGATCCGGCCACCGGCCGCTACCGCGGCTACACCTCCTCCTTCGCCGGGTTCGCGCCCGCGGACAAGCCCCGCGTCACCGTGTACTGCGCCATCCAGAACGCCACCAAGGGCAGCTACTTCGGCGGCCAGATCTGCGGGCCCGTCTACAAGGAGGTACTGGAGTTCGCACTGAAGACCCTCCAGGTGCCGCCCACCGGGGCCACGGCCGCCAGACTTCCCGTCACCTTCACGCCCTGACCGGCACCGATCACGCCCTCATCAGCACAGACCGGAACACCCCGTGCCACCGCCCGGAACACCGACCAGGAACCAGCTCGTGACAACGATCACTCCAGACCCCGGGAGCGAGGGCTCGCCGCCCGCCCCGCCACGCCCCTCGCTTCGCTCCGGCGGGGGTGTGCCCGGTACGCTCACCGCCGTGCCACACGCTGATCAGTCCCAAACCACCCAGAAGGGCGTTCCTGTGACATACCCGGGGCCGCCGCGACCGGTTCAGAACTCCGCCACACCCCTCGCGGAACTCGCCGGTCAGTTGGGCGCGAACCGCCCTGAAGGCGCTGCGGGCGCCGCTGAGGTCACGGGCATCACCCATGACTCGCGCGCCGTACGCCCGGGCGACATCTACGCCGCGCTGCCCGGCGCCCGGATGCACGGCGCCGACTTCGTGACGCAGGCGGCCGGCCTCGGCGCCGTCGCCGTGCTGACCGACCCGACCGGGGCCGAGCGCGCCGCGGCCACCGGACTGCCCGTCCTCGTCGTGGACGCCCCGCGCGCGCGGATGGGCGAGCTGGCCGCCTCGATCTACGGTCACCCGGGCCGCGACCTGCTCCAGATCGGCATCACCGGAACGTCCGGGAAGACCACGACCGCGTACCTCGTCGAGGGCGGTCTGAAGGGCGTCCGCAGTACCGGCCTGATCGGCACGGTCGAGATGCGCATCGGTGACGAGCGCATCAAGTCGGAGCGCACCACCCCCGAGGCCACCGACCTCCAGGCGCTGTTCGCGGTCATGCGCGAACGCGGCGTGGAGGCGGTCGCCATGGAGGTCTCCAGCCACGCCCTGGTCCTCGGCCGGGTCGACGCCTGCGTCTTCGACATCGCGGTCTTCACCAACCTCAGCCCGGAACACATGGAGTTCCACTCCGACATGGAGGACTACTTCCGGGCCAAGGCGCAGCTGTTCACGCCGCAGCGCAGCAGGCTCGGCGTGGTCAACCTCGACGACGAGTACGGACGCAGGCTCGTCAAGGAGGCGGGCGTCCCCGTGGTGACGTTCTCCGCGGAGGGGCACCCGGACGCCGACTGGCGCGCCGACGAGGTCCGGGTCGGCCCGATGGACTCGGCCTTCGTCGCGATCGGACCCGAGGGCGAGCGGATCACCGCCAAGTCGCCGCTCGCGGGCCCCTTCAACGTGGCCAACACACTCGCCGCGATCGTCGCCCTCGCCGTCGCCGGAATCGACCCGCAGACCGCCGCGGACGGCATCGCCGCCGTACCGGGCGTGCCGGGCCGGCTGGAGCGCGTGGACGCCGGGCAGCCCTACCTGGCGGTCGTCGACTACGCGCACAAGACGGACGCCGTGGAGTCCGTCCTGCGGGCCCTGCGCAAGGTCACCGAGGGCGAGCTGCACATCGTGCTCGGCTGCGGCGGCGACCGCGACAGGACCAAGCGCAAGCCCATGGGCGCGGCGGCGGCCCGGCTCGCCGACACCGCCGTACTGACTTCGGACAACCCCCGCGGCGAGGACCCCCTCGCCATCCTCGCCACGATGCTCGCCGGCGCCGCCGAGGTGCCGGCGCACGAGCGCGGAGAGGTCCAGGTCTTCGAGGACCGGGCCGCCGCGATCGCCGCGGTCGTCGCCCGCGCACAACCGGGCGACACCGTGCTGATCGCGGGCAAGGGCCATGAACAGGGCCAGGACATCGCCGGAGTGATCCGTCCCTTCGACGACCGTCAGGTGCTCCGCGAAGCTATCCAGAAGACCCAGGGATGAACTTGTGATCGCCCTCTCTCTCGCCGAGATCGCCTCAGTCGTCGGCGGGCAGACGCACGACATACCGGATTCGTCGGTCCAGGTCACCGGACAGGTCGTCAGGGACTCCCGGGAAGTGAAGCCGGGCAGCCTCTTCGTCGCCTTCGCGGGTGAGCGCGTGGACGGTCACGACTTCGCCGCGGACGTCGTCGCGGCGGGCGCCGTGGCCGTCCTCGCCTCCCGGCCCGTCGGAGTGCCCGCGATCGTCGTGGAGGACGTCCAGAGGGCCCTCGGCGCCCTCGCGCGCCACGTCGTGGAGCGCCTCGGCGCGACCCTCGTGGCCCTCACCGGCTCCGCCGGCAAGACCAGCACCAAGGACCTGATCGCCCAGGTGCTCCGCAGCAAGGCACCGACGGTCTTCACGCCCGGTTCCCTCAACAACGAGATCGGGCTGCCGCTCACCGCGCTCAGCGCCACCGAGGAGACGCGGTTCCTGGTCCTGGAGATGGGTGCCCGCGGGATCGGGCACATCCGCTATCTCGCGGACCTGACGCCTCCGAAGATCGGCCTCGTCCTCAACGTCGGCACCGCCCACATCGGTGAGTTCGGCGGCCGCGAGCAGATCGCCCAGGCCAAGGGCGAGTTGGTGGAGAGCCTCCCCGAGAGCGGCGTGGCCGTCCTGAACGCCGACGATCCCCTCGTACGGGCCATGGCCTCGCGCACGAAGGCACGCGTGATCCTCTTCGGAGAGTCCGGCGAAGCGGACGTACGGGCCGAGAACGTGCGGCTCACCGGGAGCGGACAGCCCGCGTTCAGGCTCCACACACCCTCCGGGTGCAGCGAAGTGACCATGCGCCTGTACGGTGAGCACCACGTGTCGAACGCGCTCGCCGCCGCCGCCGTCGCCCATGAGCTGGGCATGTCCGCAGACGAGATCGCCACCGCGCTCTCCGAGGCGGGCTCCCTCTCCCGCTGGCGGATGGAGGTCACCGAGCGCCCGGACGGCGTGACGGTCGTCAACGACGCCTACAACGCGAACCCCGAGTCCATGCGAGCCGCTCTGCGCGCGCTCGCGGCCATGGGCAAGGGGCGGCGGACCTGGGCGGTGCTCGGTCAGATGGCCGAGCTCGGGGACGAGGCGCTCGCCGAGCACGACGCGGTCGGACGGCTCGCCGTCCGGCTCAACGTCAGCAAGCTCGTCGCGGTCGGGGGCAGGGAAGCGTCCTGGCTGCAACTGGGCGCATATAACGAGGGTTCGTGGGGTGAGGAGTCGGTGCACGTGTCCGACGCACAGTCGGCGGTCGACCTGTTGCGCAGTCAGCTGCGTCCGGGAGACGTCGTACTCGTGAAGGCGTCCCGGTCGGTCGGGCTGGAGAGGGTCGCGCAGGCGCTGGTCCAGGGCACCGAGGGCGAGGTTGCCGTCTGATGATGAATCAGATCCTGTTCGCGGGAGTCATCGGCCTCTTCCTGACCCTCGTGGGCACCCCTCTGCTGATCAAGCTGCTGGCCCGCAAGGGCTACGGCCAGTACATCCGTGACGACGGCCCGCGCGAGCACCACGCCAAGCGCGGTACGCCGACCATGGGTGGTATCGCCTTCATCCTGGCCACGCTCCTCGCGTACTTCCTCAGCAAGGTGATCACCGGGAAGCCGCCGACGTTCTCCGGTCTGCTGGTGCTCGGCCTGATGGCGGGCATGGGCGTGGTCGGCTTCCTCGACGACTACATCAAGATCGTCAAGCGGCGTTCGCTCGGTCTGCGGGCCAAGGCGAAGATGGCCGGCCAGCTGATCGTCGGCATCACCTTCGCGGTTCTCGCGCTCCAGTTCGCGGACAACCGCAACAACACCCCGGCCTCCACCCGGCTCTCCTTCGTGCAGGACTTCGGCTGGTCCATCGGCCCGGTGCTGTTCGTCGTCTGGGCGCTGTTCATGATCCTCGCGATGTCGAACGGCGTGAACCTGACGGACGGTCTGGACGGTCTGGCCACCGGCGCGGCGACGATGGTGTTCGGCGCGTACACCTTCATCGGGGTCTGGCAGTTCCAGGAGTCCTGCGCCAACGCGCTGACCCTCACCAACCCGGCCGCCTGCTACGAGGTACGAGATCCGCTCGACCTCGCGGTGGTCGCCGCAGCGCTCATGGGCTCCTGCTTCGGCTTCCTGTGGTGGAACACCTCACCGGCCAAGATCTTCATGGGTGACACCGGTTCCCTGGCGCTCGGCGGAGCACTGGCCGGCCTCGCGATCTGCTCGCGCACCGAGCTGCTGGTCGCCCTGCTCGGCGGTCTCTTCGTCCTGATCACCATGTCGGTCGTCATCCAGGTCGGCTCGTTCCGCCTGACCGGAAAACGCGTCTTCCGGATGGCGCCGCTCCAGCACCACTTCGAACTCAAGGGGTGGTCCGAAGTCCTTGTGGTGGTCCGCTTCTGGATCATCCAGGGCATGTGCGTCATCGTCGGACTCGGCCTCTTCTACGCGGGATGGGCAGCCAAGAAGTGACGACCGCCTCCGCCTGGCAGGGCAAGAACATCACCGTCGCCGGCCTCGGCGTGAGCGGCATCAGTGCCGCCCGCGCCCTGGCCGGCCTCGGCGCGTCGGTCACGGTCGTCGACGGGGGTGACTCCCCGGCGCACCGGGAGCGGGCCGCCTCCCTTCGGGAGCAGGGGATCCCGGTGCGCCTCGCGGACGCCGAGACGCTGCCCGACGGCACCGACCTGGTGGTCACCTCGCCCGGCTGGAAGCCGGGCAGTGCCCTCTTCCTGGCCGCCGCCGAGGCAGGCGTGGACGTCGTCGGCGACGTGGAGATCGCCTGGCGCCTGCGCGGCCTCGACGGCCGCAAGGCCGTGCCGTGGCTGGCTGTCACGGGCACCAACGGCAAGACCACCACGACGCGGATGCTCGCGTCGATCCTGGCCGCCGCGGGCCTGCGCACCGCGGCGGTGGGCAACATCGGCACGCCGATCGTCGACGTCGTGCTGGAGAACGACGACGCGTACGCCGGCCTCGACGTCCTCGCCGTGGAACTGTCCAGCTACCAGCTGCACTGGGCGCCGTCCCTGCGCGCCCACTCGGCGGCCGTACTGAACCTCGCCCCCGACCACCTCGACTGGCACGGCTCCATGGAGGCGTACGCCGCCGACAAGGGCCGCGTCTACGAGGGCAATCGGGTCGCCTGCGTCTACAACGTGGCCGACAAGGCCACCGAGGACCTGGTGCGCCGGGCGGACGTCGAGGAGGGCTGCCGGGCCGTCGGCTTCACGCTCGGCACGCCGGGACCGTCCCAACTCGGGGTCGTGGACGGCATCCTGGTCGACCGCGCCTTCGTCGAGGACCGGCACAAGCAGGCCCAGGAGCTCGCCGAGATCGCGGACGTCGATCCGCCCGCCCCGCACAACATCGCCAACGCCCTTGCGGCGGCGGCCCTGGCCCGCGCCTTCGGAGTGCCCGCCACGGCCGTACGCGACGGACTGCGGGCCTTCCGTCCCGACGCCCACCGCATCGAGCACGTGGCCGACGTGGACGGCGTCGCCTACGTCGACGACTCCAAGGCCACCAACACGCATGCGGCGGAAGCCTCTTTGGCGGCCTACGAGTCGATCGTGTGGATCGCGGGCGGACTCGCCAAGGGCGCGACCTTCGACGAACTCGTCGCCAGGTCGGCGAAGCGACTGCGGGGCGTCGTCCTGTTCGGCGCGGACCGGGCCATCATCCGCGAAGCCCTCACGCGACACGCCCCTGAAGTACCGGTGGTCGACCTCGACCGGACCGACACTGGGGCGATGCCCGCGGCGGTCCAGGAGGCGACACGGCTCGCCCGCGCCGGCGACACGGTGCTCCTGGCGCCGGCCTGTGCCTCCATGGACATGTTCGCCAACTACAACCAGCGCGGTGACATGTTCGCGGAAGCGGTCCGCGGACTCGGCGCCGCGGGCGCCTGACGGCAGGCCCTCGGCCGGCCCGGGCGCCCGGGATCCTTGGGAGCGACGCGTGACGCCATCGTGGTCGGTGTACCGGCGGCGGCCTTCCGCCGGCGGCACGGCGCTGTGCCGGACGGCCCCTGGGGGGTGTTGTGAAAGTCCCGCACAGCACCCACGGCGCCCGGCACGCTCCCCCAGCCTCCGGCCGGGGGGACCCCCACTCGCCGCACCGGCCGAAGACCCAAGTACGTCCAGTACGAGGGCCTTCGTCCGGCACGCCGAGGCCACGCACCGAACACCGTGGGCACCGCACAGGACTTTCAAAAAACCCCCCGGCCCAGTGCCCGTCAGTCCCGGAGGCCCCCCAGCGGGACGCCCTCCCACAGCGAGGGGAGCCGGCCGTGCCCAGTAGCCGTACAGGGCGTCCTCCCGTCCAGCGGGCCACCCGGCGGCCCGCCGGGCCCCGCCCACCCCGCGACAACCCCGTACGCCGTCTCTACGGCCGCGCACGGCGTGCCTGGGACCGGCCCCTGACCGCGTACTACCTGATCCTCGGCGGCAGCCTCCTGATCACCGTGCTCGGCCTGGTGATGGTGTACTCCGCGTCGCAGATCACCGCGCTCCAGCTCTCGCTGCCGGGTTCGTACTTCTTCCGCAAGCAGTTCCTCGCGGCCGTGCTCGGCGGCCTGTTGATGCTGGCCGCCTCCCGGATGCCGTCCAAGCTGCACCGGGCGCTGGCGTACCCGATGCT
Source organism: Streptomyces aurantiacus (assembly GCF_027107535.1). Lineage (NCBI taxonomy): Bacteria > Bacillati > Actinomycetota > Actinomycetes > Kitasatosporales > Streptomycetaceae > Streptomyces > Streptomyces sp. Qhu-G9. Next base: position 2,050,883 of record NZ_CP114283.1, read on the forward strand.
CCTCGGCTCGGTCTTCCTGATGATCCTCGTCCAGGTGCCGGGGATAGGAGTCGCGGTCAACGGCAACCAGAACTGGATCTCGGTCGGCGGACCCTTCCAGCTCCAGCCCAGCGAGTTCGGCAAGCTCGCCCTCGTGCTCTGGGGCGCCGACCTGCTCGCCCGCAAGCAGGACCGGCGGCTGCTGACCCAGTGGAAGCACATGCTGGTGCCGCTCGTACCGGTGGCCTTCATGCTCCTCGGGCTGATCATGCTCGGCGGCGACATGGGCACCGCGATCATCCTCACCGCGATCCTGTTCGGGCTCCTGTGGCTCGCGGGGGCGCCGACCCGGCTCTTCGGCGGGGTACTCGCCATCGCGGCGACCATCGGCGTGATCCTCATCAGGACGAGCCCCAACCGCATGGCCCGCCTCGCCTGCCTCGGTGCCACCGAACCGGGCCCCGGCGACTCCTGCTGGCAGGCCGTGCACGGCATCTACGCCCTCGCCTCCGGCGGGCTCTTCGGCTCCGGCCTCGGCGCGAGTGTGGAAAAATGGGGTCAACTGCCCGAAGCGCACACCGACTTCATCTTCGCCATCACCGGGGAGGAACTGGGCCTCGCGGGGACGCTGTCGGTGCTCGCCCTCTTCGCGGCTCTAGGCTATGCGGGTATCCGCGTGGCCGGACGCACGGAGGACCCCTTCGTGAGGTACGCCGCGGGAGGCGTGACCACCTGGATCACGGCCCAGGCCGTGATCAACATCGGTGCGGTGCTCGGCCTGCTGCCGATCGCCGGAGTCCCGCTCCCGCTGTTCTCCTACGGGGGCTCCGCCCTGTTGCCGACCATGTTCGCCATCGGGCTCCTCATCGCCTTCGCGCGTGAGGATCCCGCTGCGCGGGCGGCGCTCGCGATGCGGCAACCCCGCTTTGGCAGAAAGCGGGCTGCGGTGAGAGGCTCCGCGGGTCGGGAGCCTCGGAAGTGGAACACGATGAGACGGCGTGCCTCGGCGCGTTCGTCCGGAGAGCGGTGAATTTCGGTGCATGTCGTACTCGCCGGTGGGGGGACCGCCGGCCACATCGAGCCCGCGCTCGCCCTCGCGGACGCCCTGCGCAGGCAGGACCCCACCGTGGGAATCACGGCCCTGGGCACGGAGCGCGGACTCGAAACCCGACTCGTACCAGAGCGGGGTTATGAGCTCGGGCTCATCCCCGCGGTACCGCTGCCGCGCAAGCCGACCCCCGAGCTGATCACCGTCCCCGGACGGCTGCGCGGCACGATCAAGGCGGCCGAGCAGATCCTGGAGCGCACCAAGGCGGACGCGGTCGTCGGCTTCGGCGGCTACGTCGCCCTCCCCGGTTACCTCGCGGCCAAGCGCCTCGGCGTCCCGATCGTCGTCCACGAGGCCAACGCCCGGCCGGGACTCGCGAACAAGATCGGTTCGCGGTACGCGGCCCAGGTCGCCGTCTCCACCCCGGACAGCAAGCTCCGCGGCGCCCGCTACATCGGCATCCCGCTGCGCCGCTCGATCGCCACGCTCGACCGGGCCGCGGTGCGCCCGCAGGCCCGTGCCGCGTTCGGGCTCGACCCCTCCCTGCCGACGCTGCTGGTCTCCGGCGGCTCGCAGGGCGCACGCCGCCTCAACGAGGTGGTCCAGCAGGCCGCTCCGTACCTCCAGCAGGCCGGGATCCAGATCCTGCACGCGGTCGGCCCGAAGAACGAACTGCCGCAGGTCCACCAGATGCCGGGGATGCCCCCGTACATCCCGGTACCGTACGTGGACCGGATGGACCTCGCGTACGCCGCGGCCGACATGATGCTCTGCCGTGCGGGCGCGATGACCGTCGCCGAACTCTCCGCCGTCGGGCTGCCCGCCGTCTACGTCCCGCTGCCCATCGGCAACGGCGAACAGCGGCTCAACGCCCAGCCGCTGGTCAAGGCCGGCGGTGGACTGCTGATCGACGACGCGGAACTGACGCCGCAGTGGGTGCAGGCCAACGTCCTGCCCGTGCTCGCCGATCCGCACCGGCTGTTCGAGATGTCCCGCGCCGCCTCCGAGTTCGGCCGCCGGGACGCCGACGACCTGCTCGTCGGGATGGTGTACGAGGCGATCGCGTCACGCCGCTAGCGCGTGGCAGAAGGCAGGGGAGCGTGGCCGGACCGACCACCGCCGAACGCGGCGAACGGCAAGACCGACAGGATCCGGACTCCGGCCCGCCCCGGCCGCCCCTCCTCAAGAGGCTGCCGGGACCTCGTGCGCTCATCATTTCGGCCGTTTGTCTGGCTCTGCTCGCCGCGGGCGGCATCTGGGTGCTCTACGGCTCGCAGTGGACCCGCGTGGAGCGCGTATCGGCCTCGGGGACGCGGGTACTGACGCCCGATCAGGTCGTCGAGGCGGCCGATGTCCGGGTCGGATCGCCTTTGATTTCCGTCGACACCGATGAGATCGAGGCGCGACTGCTCCGGAAATTGCCCCGAATTGACTCGGTTGACGTCGCCCGTTCCTGGCCCCATGGAATCGGGCTGAAAGTGACCGAACGCACCCCGGTTCTCATTGCCGAAAACACCGGAAAGGGGGGCAAATATGTTGAAGTGGACGCCAAGGGTGTGCGCTATGCGACGGTTTCACGCCCCCCGCAGGGCGTGCCCGCACTGGAATTGACCGTGTCCGGATCCGCGAGCCTGCGCCGCTTCGGCTCCGATCGGCTGATGCGTGAGGCGGTGCTCGTCGCCCGGTCACTTCCGGCCGCGGTCGCGCGCGCCACCCGGGTGGTCAAGGTCCGTTCGTACGACTCCATCTCGCTGGAGTTGAGCGGTGACCGCACCGTCGCATGGGGGAGTGGCGAGAAGGGCCGCGCCAAAGCGCATACGCTCACCGCTCTCATGAAAGCCTCTCCCGAGGCGCGGCACTTCGATGTCAGCGTTCCCACCGCGCCTGCGTCATCAGGGAGTTGACGCACATCGGCGCAGGCCAGAACCCTGGTTGGGCAACGCTACGGCTGATCACATAGGGTGAAAAGAAAAACGGGAGGTTCGGCGTGTTCGTTGAACGTGCGCCACTTGTCGACTTAGTGTCCTGTTCGGAAGAGTCCAAGGAACAGACACACTGGTAACCCTAAACTTCAGCGTTAGGGTTCGGGTCGGCGTTCGGACCGTCCCATTCGGCATCAGTCGTCGGATCGCGGGTCACTCGCGAGGCGGCGACACGTAACTCGAGGCGAGAGGCCTTCGACGTGGCAGCACCGCAGAACTACCTCGCAGTCATCAAAGTCATCGGTGTCGGCGGCGGTGGTGTCAATGCCATCAACCGGATGATCGAGGTCGGTCTCAAGGGTGTCGAGTTCATCGCCATCAACACCGACGCCCAGGCGCTGTTGATGAGCGACGCCGACGTCAAGCTCGACGTCGGCCGCGAACTCACCCGCGGACTCGGCGCCGGAGCCAACCCGGCCGTCGGCCGCAAGGCCGCAGAGGACCACCGCGAGGAGATCGAGGAGGTCCTCAAGGGGGCCGACATGGTCTTCGTGACGGCCGGCGAGGGCGGTGGCACCGGTACCGGTGGCGCCCCCGTGGTGGCCAACATCGCCCGGTCGCTCGGCGCACTCACCATCGGCGTGGTCACCCGCCCGTTCACCTTCGAGGGCAGGCGCCGCGCCAACCAGGCCGAGGACGGCATCGCGGAACTCCGCGAAGAGGTCGACACCCTCATCGTCATCCCCAACGACCGGCTGCTGTCCATCTCGGACCGCCAGGTCTCGGTCCTCGACGCCTTCAAGTCGGCGGACCAGGTCCTGCTCTCCGGTGTTCAGGGCATCACCGACCTCATCACCACACCCGGACTGATCAACCTCGACTTCGCCGACGTCAAGTCCGTGATGTCCGAGGCCGGTTCGGCTCTCATGGGCATCGGCTCGGCCCGCGGCGACGACCGCGCGGTGGCCGCCGCGGAGATGGCGATCTCCTCGCCGCTCCTGGAGGCGTCCATCGACGGGGCCCGGGGCGTACTGCTCTCGATCTCCGGCGGCTCGGACCTCGGTCTCTTCGAGATCAACGAGGCGGCCCAGCTGGTGAGCGAGGCCGCGCACCCCGAGGCCAACATCATCTTCGGCGCGGTCATCGACGACGCGCTCGGCGACGAGGTCAGGGTCACCGTCATCGCGGCGGGCTTCGACGGCGGACAGCCCCCGTCCAAGCGGGACACCGTGCTCGGTTCGTCCTCCGCCAAGCGCGACGAGCCCACACCGGCGCGTTCCAACGACAGCCGTCCCTCCTTCGGCTCGCTCGGCAGCGTCACGCCGAAGGAGGCGCCGGAGCCCGCCCCGGAGCCGGCGAGCAGCGAACTGCCGCCGGTCTCCCCGCCGGTACCGCCGTCGCGGACCTACTCCGACAGCGCGGCGGAGGAGCTGGACGTGCCGGACTTCCTCAAGTGATAGGACGGCGCTCCGGAACGAGCACAGTGAGCGGCGCGCACTTCGCCTTCACCGACCGGTGGGGCGGGGTGAGCGCCGTTCCGTACGAGGAGCTCAATCTCGGCGGAGCGGTCGGCGACGACCCCGAAACCGTACGGACGAATCGCGAACTGGCGGCCAAGTCGCTCGGGCTGGACCCGGCGCGGGTCGTCTGGATGAACCAGGTCCACGGACCCGACGTGGCCGTGGTCGACGAGCCCTGGGGAGACCGCCCGGTGCCGCCGATCGACGCCGTCGTCACTGCACGCCGGGGCCTCGCCCTCGCCGTGCTCACCGCGGACTGCACGCCCGTGCTGCTCGCGGACCCCGTCGCCGGGATCGCGGCCGCCGCCCACGCGGGCCGGCCGGGCATGGTCGCGGGCGTGGTGCCCGCCGCCGTCGAGGCCATGGTGGAGCTCGGCGCCGAACCGGCGCGGATCGTCGCCCGCACCGGCCCCGCCGTCTGCGGCCGGTGCTACGAAGTGCCGGAAGCGATGCGGACCGAGGTCGCGGCCGCCGAACCCGCGGCGTACGCCGAGACGACGTGGGGCACGCCGGCGGTCGACGTGACCGCGGGGGTGCATGCGCAGCTGGAGAGGCTCGGAGTGCGTGACCGGGAGCGGTCGCCGGTCTGCACGATCGAGTCCGACGACCACTTCTCGTACCGCCGCGACCGCACCACCGGTCGGCTCGCGGGCTATGTGTGGCTGGACTGATCGGACATGACGGACCGTAGGGCCGAACTCGCCGCGAACCTGGCGAAGGTGGAGGAACGCATCGCCGCGGCGTGCGTGGCCGCCGGGCGCAAGCGCGAAGAGGTGACCCTGATCGTGGTCACCAAGACCTACCCGGCCGAGGATGTGCGGATCCTGTCGGAACTGGGTGTCCGGCATGTCGCCGAGAACCGTGACCAGGACGCGGCGCCCAAGGCCGAAGCCTGTTCCGATCTGCCCCTTTCCTGGAATTTCGTGGGCCAGTTGCAGACGAACAAGGTGCGTTCCGTGGTCGGTTACGCGGATGTCGTGCAGTCCGTAGACCGGGCACGGCTCGTCACCGCCCTGTCGAAGGAGGCGGAGCGGTCGGGCCGCGAAGTGGGCTGCCTCATCCAGGTCGCGCTCGACGCGGAGGAGGGTGGACGGGGCGAGCGCGGTGGTGTAGGGCCCGACGGCGTCGAGGAGTTGGGCGGCCTCGTCGCACAGGCTCCGGGGCTGCGGCTCGACGGACTGATGACCGTCGCCCCGCTCACCGGCCCGTACGCGGGGCGTGAACTGGCGGCGTTCGGGCGGCTGATGGATTTGTCGACTGACCTGCGCCGCGCTCATCCGGCTGCGAACATGGTCTCGGCAGGGATGAGTGCGGACCTCGAGCAAGCAGTGGCGGCCGGAGCGACACATGTGCGCGTCGGCACTGCGGTACTCGGCGTCCGCCCCAGGCTCGGGTAACGTCGCCAAGAAGTCGGACCACAGCAGAAAATATGGTCATTACCGCCGATCGGCGGGCATACGACCTCGTGGATCGCGGGCACTTGGCAACAGTCAGCCGATCCACCACAGAGCGGAGGACTCAGAGCATGGCCGGCGCGATGCGCAAGATGGCGGTCTACCTCGGCCTCGTGGAGGACGATGGGTACGACGGCAGGGGCTTCGACCCCGACGACGACTTCGAGCCCGAACTCGATCCGGAGCCCGAGCGGGACCGCCGGCGGCATGAGCCGCCGCATCAGTCGCACCAGTCACATCAGTCCCAACGGGACGAATCGGTACGAGTGGTGCAACCGTCGGTCCAGCGTGATCCCGTGCCCCATTCCGCTTCGCTGTCCGCGGAATCCGGGCGTCCGGCGCGAATCGCCCCCGTGGCGTCCATCACACAAGAACGTCAAAGCCTGGAGAAGAACGCACCGGTGATCATGCCCAAGGTCGTGTCGGAACGAGAGCCGTACAGGATCACCACGCTGCACCCCCGGACCTACAACGAGGCCCGTACCATCGGGGAACACTTCCGTGAGGGCACCCCGGTGATCATGAATCTGACTGAGATGGATGACACAGACGCGAAGCGACTTGTCGACTTTGCGGCCGGTTTGGTGTTTGGTCTTCACGGCAGCATCGAGCGGGTGACGCAGAAGGTGTTCCTGTTGTCGCCTGCTAACGTCGATGTCACGGCGGAGGACAAGGCTCGCATCGCAGAGGGCGGGTTCTTCAACCAGAGCTGAGACGCAGGACCGGACAAGCACGGAAACAGGGGAGAGGGACGCACGGATCATGAGCGTGGTTGCGCAGGTTCTCTACGTCGCGCTGATGTGTTTCCTCATCGTGCTGATCTTCCGGTTGGTCATGGACTATGTCTTCCAGTTCGCCCGCTCATGGCAACCCGGCAAGGCGATGGTGGTCGTTCTGGAGGCCACCTACACTGTCACTGATCCACCGCTCAAGCTTCTGCGGCGGTTCATTCCGCCGCTACGTCTCGGGGGCGTGGCGCTCGACCTGTCCTTCTTCGTACTGATGATCATCGTCTACATCCTGATCTCCGTTGTGAGCCGGCTGTGAACGATACGGTCTTGCCGAACGCCGACGATGCCGACGACTACGTTGAGGTGAAGAGATGCCGTTGACCCCCGAGGACGTGCGGAACAAGCAGTTCACGACCGTCCGCCTCCGAGAAGGCTATGACGAGGACGAGGTCGATGCCTTCCTCGATGAGGTCGAAGCCGAACTGACCCGCCTGCTCCGCGAGAACGAGGACCTGCGCGCCAAGCTGGCCGCCGCCACACGCGCCGCCGCGCAGAACCAGCAACAGGGCATGCGCAAGCCGCCCGAACAGGACCAGCAGCAACAGCAGGGCCCGCCACAGGGCATGCGTGGTCCCGGTGCTCCCGTACCCGCCGGCATATCGGGCCCGCCGCAGCAGCAGATGGGTGGCCCCATGGGCGGCCCGCCCCAGCTGCCGAGCGGTGCGCCGCAGCTGCCCGCCGGCCCCAGCGGCCAGGGTGGCCAGCAGGGTCCCGGCCCGATGGGTCAGGGCCCCATGGGCCAGGGACCGATGGGCCAGGGCCCCGGTCAGATGCAGGGGCAGATGCAGCAGATGCAGCAGCAGCAGCAGATGCAGCAGCAGATGCCCCAGCAGATGGGCGGCCCGATGGGTGGCCCCATGGGCGGTCACGGACCGCAGATGGGACAGCCCGGTCAGGGCCCCGGTGGCGACAGCGCCGCTCGCGTCCTCTCGCTGGCCCAGCAGACCGCCGACCAGGCGATCGCCGAGGCCCGTTCCGAGGCCAACAAGATCGTCGGCGAGGCCCGCAGCCGCGCCGAGGGCCTGGAGCGCGACGCCCGCGCCAAGGCCGACGCTCTGGAGCGGGACGCGCAGGAGAAGCACCGCGTCGCGATGGGGTCCCTGGAGTCCGCCCGCGCCACGCTGGAGCGCAAGGTCGAGGACCTGCGCGGCTTCGAGCGCGAGTACCGCACGCGCCTGAAGTCCTACCTGGAGTCGCAGCTGCGTCAGCTGGAGACCCAGGCCGACGACTCGCTGGCTCCGCCGCGTACACCGGCGACCGCCTCGCTCCCCTCGTCGCCGAGCCCGTCCATGGCTCCGGCCGGGGCGAGCGCGCCGTCCTACGGTGGCAACCAGATGGGCGGCCCCGGTCCCGGGGCTCCGTCCTACGGCGGCCAGCAGCAGATGTCGCCGGCCATGACCCAGCCGATGGCGCCGGTGCGGCCGCAGGGCCCGTCGCCCATGCAGCAGGCGCCCTCGCCGATGCGTGGCTTCCTGATCGACGAGGACGACAACTGACGGCCTCCGGTACGCCTTAGGCGTCGGCAGCGTTCAGGGCGGAGCCCCCGGAATCCCGGGGGCTCCGCCCTTTTGGCGTGTCCGGCCGGACAACCCGGGGGTGCCCGGCCGGAGAGGCTCCTGCTGTACGTGTTCGGGTACGGGCGCACCTGTGCGCGGGTACGCAACGCCGAAGGCCCGGGTCCGCCGAGAATCTCGGCGGACCCGGGCCTTCGACGGGCTGCGGCGCCCTGGCCGTGTCTTCCCCGCTTCTCGCTACGCCTTGCGCAGGCGGAACGTCAGCGACAAGGACTCGTCCGTGAACGGGGAGCCGTAGCTGTCGTCCGCCGCACCCTGCCCGAAGTCGGTGGCGAGCACCTCGTCGGCGATCAGCGCGGAGTGCTCGGTGAGCGCCGCGACGACCTTCGGGTCCGTGGACGTCCAGCGCAGGGCGATCCGGTCGGCCACGTCGAGGCCGCTGTTCTTGCGGGCCTCCTGGATGAGACGGATCGCGTCACGGGCGAGGCCTGCCTGGCGCAGCTCCTCGGTGAGCTCCAGGTCGAGGGCGACCGTCGCACCGGAGTCCGACGCGACGGACCAGCCCTCACGCGGGGTCTCCGTGATGATCACCTCGTCCGGGGCGAGCGTCACGGTCTCACCGTCGACCTCCACCGAGGCCGTGCCCTCGCGCAGCGCCAGCGACAGCGCGGCCGCGTCCGCCTCGGCGACAGCCTTCGCCACCGCCTGGACGCCCTTGCCGAATCGCTTGCCCAGTGCCCGGAAGTTGGCCTTGGCCGTCGTGTCGACCAGCGAACCGCCCACGTCCGCGAGAGACGCGAGCGAGCTCACGTTCAGCTCCTCCGTGATCTGCGCGTGCAGTTCGCGGTCGAGGGAGGCGAAGCCGGTCGCGGCGACCAGCGCGCGGGACAGCGGCTGACGCGTCTTCACACCCGACTCCGCGCGCGTGGCACGGCCGAGCTCCACGAGACGGCGTACCAGCACCATCTGCTTCGACAGCTCCGGGTCGATGGCGGACAGGTCCGCCTCCGGCCAGGACGTCAGATGTACGGACTCGGGGGCTCCCTCGGTCACGGGCACCACCAGGTCCTGCCAGACCCGCTCGGTGATGAACGGGGTCAGCGGGGCCATCAGGCGTGTGACCGTCTCGACGACCTCGTGCAGGGTGCGCAGCGCCGCCTTGTCGCCCTGCCAGAAGCGGCGACGGGAGCGGCGTACGTACCAGTTGGACAGGTCGTCGACGAAGGCCGAGAGAAGCTTGCCGGCGCGCTGGGTGTCGTACGCCTCCAGAGCCTGCGTCACCTGGTCGGTGAGCGCGTGGAGTTCGGACAGGAGCCAGCGGTCGAGGACCGGGCGGTCCGCCGGGGCCGGATCGGCGCTGCTGGGTGCCCAGTTGGCCGTGCGCGCGTACAGGGCCTGGAAGGCGACCGTGTTCCAGTACGTGAGGAGCGTCTTGCGGACGACCTCCTGGATGGTTCCGTGACCGACGCGGCGGGCCGCCCAGGGGGAGCCGCCGGCCGCCATGAACCAGCGGACGGCGTCCGCGCCGTGCTGGTCCATCAGCGGGATCGGCTGCAGGATGTTGCCCAGGTGCTTGGACATCTTGCGGCCGTCCTCGGCGAGGATGTGGCCCAGGCACACTACGTTCTCGTACGACGACTTGTCGAAGACGAGCGTGCCGACGGCCATCAGTGTGTAGAACCAGCCGCGCGTCTGGTCGATGGCCTCCGAGATGAACTGCGCCGGGTAGCGGCTCTCGAAGAGCTCCTTGTTCTTGTACGGGTAGCCCCACTGCGCGAACGGCATCGAACCCGAGTCGTACCAGGCGTCGATTACCTCCGGCACGCGCGTGGCCGTCTTCTCGCGCTGGGCCTTCTCGCACTGGGGGCAGGCGAAGGTGACGTCGTCGATGAACGGGCGGTGCGGGTCGAGCTCCGACTGGTCGCTTCCGGTCAGCGTGGTGAGCTCTGCGCGGGAGCCGACGACGGTGAGGTGGTCGTCCTCGCAGCGCCAGATCGGCAGCGGGGTGCCCCAGTAGCGGTTGCGGGACAGGGCCCAGTCGATGTTGTTGTTCAGCCAGTCGCCGTAGCGGCCGTTCTTGACCGAGTCCGGGAACCAGTTGGTCTTCTCGTTCTCCTGGAGAAGACGGTCCTTGATGGCTGTGGTGCGGATGTACCAGGACGGCTGCGCGTAGTAGAGGAGCGCGGTGTGGCAGCGCCAGCAGTGCGGATAGCTGTGCTCGTACGGGATGTGCTTGAAGAGCAGGCCGCGGCTTTGGAGGTCCTCCGTGAGCTTTTCGTCGGCCTTCTTGAAGAAGACACCGCCCACGAGGGGAACGTCCTCCTCGAAGGTGCCGTCGGGGCGCACGGGGTTCACGACCGGCAGGCCGTACTCGCGGCAGACCTTGAGGTCGTCCTCACCGAAGGCGGGGGACTGGTGGACCAGACCCGTGCCGTCCTCGGTGGTCACGTACTCGGCGTTGACCACGTAGTGGGCCTCGGCCGGGAACTCGACGAGCTCGAACGGACGCTGGTACGTCCAGCGCTCCATCTCGGCGCCGGTGAAGGACCGGCCGGTGACCTCCCAGCCCTCACCGAGCGCCTTCTCGAGGAGCGGCTCGGCGACGACGAGCTTCTCGTCACCGGACGGGCTCGTCGCGACCACGTAGGTGACCTCGGGGTGGGCGGCGACCGCGGTGTTGGACACGAGCGTCCACGGGGTCGTCGTCCACACCAGGAGCGCGGCCTCGCCCGCGAGCGGACCGGAGGTGAGCGGGAAGCGGACGAACACCGAGGGGTCGACGACCGTCTCGTAGCCCTGCGCCAGCTCGTGGTCCGACAGGCCGGTGCCGCAGCGCGGGCACCAGGGGGCGACGCGGTGGTCCTGGACCAGCAGGCCCTTGTTGAAGATCTCCTTGAGCGACCACCAGACGGACTCGATGTACTCCGGGTCCATGGTCCGGTAGGGGTCGTTGAGGTCGGCCCAGTAACCCATGCGGGTCGTGAGCTCCTCGAAGGCGTCGGTGTGACGGGTCACGGACTCGCGGCACCTGGCGTTGAACTCGGCGATGCCGTACGCCTCGATGTCCTTCTTGCCCGTGAAGCCGAGCTCCTTCTCGACCGCCAGCTCCACCGGGAGGCCGTGGCAGTCCCAGCCGGCCTTGCGGGCCACGTGGTAGCCGCGCATGGTGCGGAAGCGCGGGAAGACGTCCTTGAAGACGCGCGCCTCGATGTGGTGGGCGCCGGGCATGCCGTTGGCCGTGGGGGGGCCTTCGTAGAACACCCACTCCGGGCGGCCCTCGGACTGCTCCAGGGTCTTGGCGAAGATCTTCTGCTCACGCCAGAAGTCGAGCACCGCGTGCTCGAGGGCGGGCAGGTCGACCTGGGCCGGGACCTGGCGGTACTGCGGCTGTGTACTCGGCTGCGTGTTCAACGAGCTTCCTCCGGCGGACTTTCTGCCTTCCGTCCGGAGGGACGAGAGCTGTGCTGTCACCTACGCCGTGTGCGGCGCGCTCCCGCGGTACCACCCTCCTTGGCCCTCCGCCGCCGCATACGCGCCGGTGAGCCCCCTCATTGGGGTCGCGATGCCGGGTCTACCGGCCGCTGCTGCCTCGCTGCGGCTTTCTTCCGGCGGCTCCGGGGTGATCTTCGCTTCGCGCTCGCCCCCGGGCTCACACCGTCCCCGGGTCGCTCTTGGCCGCGTACGCCGCTACTCGTCCCCATCCACGCTTCTCGCTCCGCCCAGTGTACGGCGCCCGGCCGACAGTGGCAGACCGGTTTTACGGGTTCGCGGAGGCGGCGCGGCGGGGCGTGGGGAGAGGGGCGCACTGAGCCGAATGCCGAGGCGCCGGTGTTCGCATTCTGGGACGGTCCCCTCGGCGGGTTACCGGGCGGGGAGCTGGGCACAACGCTTGCAGACTCGTCGTGCGGTACGCGCGGGGCGGGCGGATCGGGCGGCGTGCCCCGTTGCCGCGGGACTCAAGTCGATTTATCGTCCCAGCACGATTCGCGTGCAAGGTCACAGAATGTGAAGGGGCCGCGGCCATGGTGGCGAAAAAGACCGCCGTACAGCAGTCGGCGTCCGGCAGATCCATGGGGGCGGCCGGTGGCTCCGAGGCAGCGGCCAAGGAAGTCGGCGGCAAGAAGAGCGCGGCCGGGAAGCCGGCCGCCGCGAAGAAGCCTCCCGACCGGCCGGCCGACGGGACAGCCGCCCAGAAGAGAGCTCGTACCAAGACGACCACCACGAAGTCGACCGTCACGAGAACGGCCTCTACGAAGACGGCCGCCACCGGATCGGCCTCTTCGAAGACGGCCTCCACGAAAACGACTGCCACCAAGCCGGCCGCTGGGAGGGCGGCCTCCACGAAGACGGCCCCTGCCGAGAAGGCGGGCTCTGCGAAGAAGGCCGTCGGCGGGACGGCGGCCGTGAGGAGAGCGGGTACGAAGACCGGGTCCGCGAAGACGGCCGGCGCCGAGGCCGTTCCGGAGAAGGAGACCGCCGCCCCGGTGAAGCGGGCGGCTCGCAGGACAGCCGCCAAGAAGAGTGCCTCGGTGCAGGGTGCCGCCGCCGAGGGGGCGGAGGGCCCCGCCACGGCGTCCTCCAGGAGTGCGGGCCGAAAAGGCACACGTACGGCCAAGAAGGCGGTCGCTTCCGCGGCCGAGGGAGCGGCGGAGGCCGCCGAGACGACGGGAGCCACGACGGTGGTTGCGAAGAAGACCTCTGGTACGGCCGCTGCGGCGGGCAAGGCCACCGCGGTTCCCAAGGCGCGGGTGGCCGCGGCGGAACCCGGCGAACTCGCGGTACGCCCCGGTGAGGACCCATGGACCCCTCAGGAAGCCACGGAGGCACGTGAGGAACTGCTCTCCGAGGCGCTCCGGCTGCGGGCCGAGATCACGCACACCGAGGAGTCCCTCGTGGGCCTGATGCGCGACTCCGGGGACGGCGCGGGCGACGACCAGGCGGACACCGGCACCAAGAACATCACACGCGAGAGCGAGATGGCGCTCGCGGCCAACGCCCGGGAGATGCTGGAGCAGACCGAGCGCGCCCTGGAACGGCTGGACGCGGGCACCTACGGCCTCTGCGAGATCTGCGGCAACGCCATCGGCAAGGCCCGCATGCAGGCCTTCCCGCGCGCCACCCTGTGCGTCGAGTGCAAGCAGAAGCAGGAGCGCCGCTACTGACCGGTCACTGATCGACGGCCTTGCGCCCGGCGGGCCTCCTGAGCACATGGCCGCGGCGGCCCGTGCCGTACTCTCGTCCTCAGTCAGGCACCTAGGTTGAGGGACTCACGTGGCAGAGGCGGAGCGCATCATCGGTACGCCGGATACCCCGGGCGCGGCGGGGGCCGACCCGGAGCAGCCCGACAGGAGCGCGGCGTCGGGCGAGCGCTCGGACGCCGAGGGGGCGCGGGGCGCCGGGGCCGCGCGGCCCGGCCCTGCCGCCGGTCCCGGAGCCGATGCCGACTCCTCTTCCGGCCCTTCCGGTGACGATGCCGGCTCCACCGCCGATTCGGGCTCCGAGGGATCGTCGGGCGAGGCCGGGCAGCCCCGGGGCAGGCGCCGGATCGCCGTGCTCTTCACGGTCGCCGGCCTGGCGTACGCGCTCGACCTGATCAGCAAGCTGATCGTGGTCGCGAAGCTGGAGCACCACGAGCCGATCGAGATCATCGGAGACTGGCTGCGGTTCGAGGCGATCCGCAACGCGGGCGCGGCCTTCGGCTTCGGCGAGGCCTTCACGATCATCTTCACGGTGATCGCCGCGGCTGTGATCGTGGTGATCGCCCGGCTCGCCCGCAAGCTCTACAGCCTGCCCTGGGCGATCGCGCTCGGCCTGCTGCTCGGCGGCGCTCTCGGCAATCTCACCGACCGGATCTTCCGTTCGCCGGGCGTCTTCGAGGGCGCGGTCGTCGACTTCATCGCACCCAAGCACTTCGCGGTCTTCAACCTCGCCGACTCCGCGATCGTCTGCGGCGGCATCCTGATCGTGCTGCTGTCCTTCCGGGGCCTGGACCCGGACGGCACCGTCCACAAGGACTGAGCGGCCAGGCTGCCGTACGGCGGTGTCCGACCCGTCCGGCATACTCGACGGGTGAGCACCGTTCCCGAGATCCGCACCCTGCCCGTACCCGACGGCCTGGAGGGCGAGCGCGTCGACGCCGCCATCTCCCGCATGTTCGGCTTCTCCCGCACGAAAGCCGCCGAGCTCGCCGCGGCGGGGAAGGTCACGGTCGACGGCTCGGTGGTCGGGAAGTCCGAGCGGGTGCACGGCGGTGCCTGGCTGGAAGTGGAGATGCCGCAGGCACCCGCGCCCGTGCAGGTCGTCGCCGAGCCCGTCGAGGGCATGGAGATCGTGCACGACGACGACGACGTGGTCGTGATCGTCAAGCCGGTCGGGGTCGCCGCGCATCCCAGTCCCGGCTGGTCCGGGCCGACTGTGATCGGCGGCCTCGCCGCCGCCGGGTACCGCATCTCGACCTCGGGCGCCGCCGAGCGCCAGGGCATCGTGCACCGCCTCGACGTGGGCACGTCGGGCCTGATGGTGGTCGCCAAGTCGGAGTACGCGTACACGTCGCTCAAGCGCCAGTTCAAGGAGCGCACGGTCGACAAGCGTTACCACGCGCTCGTCCAGGGCCACCCGGACCCGACCAGCGGCACCATCGACGCGCCCATCGGCCGGCACCCGAACCACGACTACAAGTGGGCGGTCACCGCCGAGGGCAAGCCCTCCGTCACGCACTACGACCTGATCGAGGCGTTCCGCGCGGCCTCGCTGCTCGACATCAAGCTGGAGACCGGGCGCACGCACCAGATCCGCGTCCACATGTCGGCCCACCGGCATCCGTGCGTCGGTGACCTGACGTACGGCGCCGACCCGACCCTCGCCAAGCGGCTCGGGCTCACCCGGCAGTGGCTGCAGGCGGTACGGCTCGGCTTCGAGCACCCCGGGGACGGGCAGTGGGTCGAGTTCGAGTCCGGCTACGCCGAGGACCTGCAGAAGGCGCTGGACCGCGTGCGGGAGGAGAGCTACGCGTGACCTCGTCGCCCTATGTGGTGCGGGTCGCCGAGGACCCCGCCGACCGTGAGGCCTGCTTCGCGGTGCGCAAGGAGGTCTTCGTCGTCGAGCAGCGGGTCCCCGCGGACCTCGAGTACGACACGTACGACGCCGACGCCGTGCACGTGCTCGCCGTGCGCGAGGACGGCATGCCGCTCGGCGCGGGACGGCTGCTGTACGGCGACGGGGCGGCCGCCAGGACCGGTGGCGAGGCCGGCGTCGGATCCCTGGGACGGCTCGCCGTCGTGCAGGCCGCGCGCGGGCTCGGCATCGGGGCCGCGCTCGTGAGGGGCATCGAGGAAGCGGCCCGCGCGCGCGGGCTGACAGCGGTCGATCTGCACGCGCAGACGCATGCGCTGGGGTTCTACGAGCGGCTGGGCTTCGTGGCCTACGGGCCCGAGTTCTTGGACGCGGGGATGCCGCATCGGGCCATGCGGCGCACTCTCTAGGTTCGTGACCGCTCCGGCCCCTGCTTCTTCTTCCGGCTTCCGGGGGAGGCCGGGGCGGGGGCGGTCACTCGCGGGCCGGGCCTTCGGTGGCACTCTGGGGGTCTGACCGCCCGCTTCCCAGACCACCTCGGAGCGCTGACCGTGGACCAGCTGGCCCTGTTGTTCGTGCTGTTGCTCGGGGCCGTCGTGAGTGTCCCGCTCGGGGATCGCTTCGGCCTCCCCTCCCCGGTGCTGATGACACTGCTCGGGATAGTGCTGGCCGTCCTCGACTTCGTACCGAACGTCGACATCCCGCCCGAGCTGATTCTGCCCGCGCTGCTTCCGCCGCTGCTCTACGCCGCCGTACGGCGCACCTCCTGGCGGCAGTTCACCGCCAACAAACGGCCGATCTTCCTGCTCGCCGTGGCCCTGGTGTTCGTCACCACCGCCGTGGTCGCGGCGGTCGCCCACACGATCGTGCCCGGGCTGCCGATCGCCGCCGCCGTGGCGCTCGGCGCGCTGGTGGCGCCGCCCGATCCGGTCGCCGCGACCGCCGTCGCCGGACAACTCGGTCTGCCGCGCCGCCTGGTGTCGATCCTGGAGGGCGAAGGGCTGTTCAACGACGTGACGGCCATCGTGCTCTACCACGTCGCCATCGCCGCCGCCGTCAGCGGCTCCTTCTCGCTGCCGGGCGCCGCTCTCGACTTCCTGCTGTCCGCCGTCGTCGCCATCGCCGTGGGAGTCGGACTCGGGTGGGGCGCGAACCGGCTGATGGACTACCTCGGGGACCCGACGCTGCAGATCGGGCTGACCCTGCTCGTGCCGTACGCCTCGTACGTGATGGCCGAGGAACTGCACGGGTCCGGAGTGCTCGCGGTGCTCACCACGGCACTGTTCCTGGCGGAGTACGCGAACGACCCCGACGACGTCATGACGAGGCTCGCCGGGCACACCTTCTGGAACATCGTGGACACGCTGGTCACCGGGGTGGCGTTCGGGCTGATCGGGCTGGAGCTGCACAACGCGATCAGGACGGCGTCGGGGCGGTGGGGGGAGATGCTCGGCTGGGCCGCCGCGATCGTGGGGGTCGTCGTCCTCGTACGGCTGGCGTGGTTGCTGCCCGCCACGTGGCTGACGAAGCGGTTGCACGCGAAACGGGACCACGACGAGGACATCCCGACGACCTGGCGGGAGACCGTCGTCATGTGGTGGGCCGGGATGCGCGGGGTGGCGTCCGTGGCGCTCGCGCTGGCCATTCCGCTGGAGATGGAGAACGGGGCGCCCTTCCCCAACCGGGACGAGATGATCTTCATCGCGTTCGGCGTGATCATGGCGACGCTCGTGGTGCAGGGGCTGAGTCTGCCGTGGCTGGTCCGGAAGCTGGGGGTGCAGGCCGACACCGGCCGGGAGAAGGAGTTCGAGAAGACGCTCGCCGTGCGGGCGGCCAAGGCGGCGAAGGCACGGCTCAGGGAGATCGGGGAGACGGAGGACCTGCCGGAGGAGCTCACCGAGCAGTTGCTGCGGCGGGCGTTCGACATCGGCTACCGGATCAGTCCCGACATGGGGGAGGACGAGCGGCAGGAGGCACACGAGCAGCGGGCCCGCCGGATCAAACGGGTGCGGCGGATCCAGGGGGAGATGCTGTCCGCGGCCCGGCACGAGGTGCTGGCGGCGCGGGGTGAGGCGGGGGCGGATCCCGAGGTGGTGGACCGGGTGCTGCGGCATCTGGACGTGCGGAGCCTGCGGTGACCCCTTCCAGCAGGTGGAACGGGTCCGGCCCTTCGTGACCGGGCGCCGACGGCGGAGGCTTGCCGCGGCGGTTCCCCGCACCCCTGCCGGGGCGCGGGGACAGGTTCAGCCCCGGCCCGCCCGCGGGGTCTCCACGGCGCGGCTGCGGGCCGTTCGCGGGCGTTGTGGGTCGTTTCCGTTCGCGTGGACGGTGCCCGGCCGCAGGATCGCGTCGGCCGTGTTGACGCGGGGCAGGGCGTACGGGTGGTGGTTGGTCAGCCAGCGGAGCATCTGCTCGCGGACGGTGACGCGGACCGTCCAGACGTCGTCCGCGTCCTTCGCCGTGACGAGCGCCCGCACCTCCATCGTGCTGGGCGTCGAGTCGGTGACGGCGAGGCCGTAGTCGCGCCCGTCCCAGGCGGGGCACTCGCGGAGGATGTCGCGGAGTTTGGCGCGCATCTCCTCGACGGGTGCGCTGTGGTCCAGGTGGAAGAAGACCGTACCGGTCATCTGCACGCCACCTCGGGACCAGTTCTCGAAGGGCTGCGACGTGAAGTACGACACCGGCATGGTGAACCGGCGCTCGTCCCAGGTGCGTACGGTCAGGAAGGTGAGCGTGATCTCGTCGACCGTGCCCCACTCGCCGTTCACCACCACCGTGTCGCCGAGCCGCACCATGTCGCCGAATGCGATCTGGAACCCGGCGAACATGTTGGCAAGGGTGGACTGCGCGGCCACACCGGCGACGATGCCGAGGATGCCGGCCGAGGCGAGCAGCGAGGCACCGGCCGCGCGCATCGCGGGGAAGGTCAGCAGCATCGCGGCGACGGCCACCACACCGACGATCGCGGCGACCACCCGCTGGATCAGCGCCACCTGCGTACGGACACGGCGGACCCTGGCCGGATCGCGGTGGGCGTTGGCGTAGCGGGAGTACGAGGAGTCGACGATCGCCGTCGCGATACGCACCAGCAGCCAGGCCGTGGAACCGATGAGGACCAGGGTCAGGATCTGACCCACCCCCGCGGAGTGCTCCTTGGTGAGTTCGGCCTGGTCGTACGATCCTCTCAGCATCGCCGCGCACATCACGAACTGCAGTGGAAGACGGCAGCGGCGCAGCAGGCCCCACAGCGGGACCTGAGGGTGGCGTTGATCGGCACGTCGCAGCAGCAGGTCGACCAGCCAGCCGACGAGCAGCGTCAGTACGAGCGAGCCGCCGATCACGATCAGCGGGCGAAGCACGTTCTCCATGCCTTCGACCGTAACCGGCCAGGGCCGGTCATGAACATGTGGTCCGGGTCTCATCCGCTCACCGGCCCGGCCGTCCGGTGCAGCGGGCGGCTCCACGGGCTGCCGTCGTGCCTGGTCGGCCCCGTTCCGGCGGTGTCGTACGCGGCTGGCACCATGGGCTCATGAACATCATGCTCTTCCATTCGACCTACGGCCTGCGGCCCGCGGTGCGGGACGCGGCGGACCGGCTGCGTGCCGCGGGTCACGAGGTGTGGACGCCCGACCTCTTCGGGGGGCGCACCTTCGAGACCGTCGAGGAGGGCAGGGTCTTCAAGGACGAGCTCGGCAAGGAGGAGCTGCTCAGGCGCGCCATCCTGGCGGCGGCGCCGTACTCCGAGCGCGGGCTGGTGTACGCGGGGTTCTCGCTGGGCGCGGCGACCGCGCAGACCCTGGCGCTCGGCGACGACAAGGCCCGCGGGCTGCTGCTTCTGCACGGCACGTCCGACATCGCGGAGAGCGCCTCGGTGGACGAGCTGCCGGTCCAGCTGCATGTCGCCGAGCCGGACGCCTTCGAGCCCGACGACTGGCTGAACGCCTGGTATCTGCAGATGGGCAGGACCGGGGCCGACGTGGAGATCTACCGGTACGCGGGCGCCGGGCACCTCTACACCGATCCCGGCCTGCCGGACTTCGACGAGGAGGCCGCCGAGGCCACCTGGCGGGTGGCGCTCGGCTTCCTCGACAGCCTGTAGGCCGACAGCCGGAGGCCGTCGTCGCGTCGGCCTCCGTGGCTGGTCCGTCGCCGCGGGATCAGACCGGGTCGTACGTCCGCTCGACCTTCTGCGTGCCGCTGCGTGTGCGGTACGAACGTGCCCAGGAGGACGTCGCGTTCCTGGACGTGCGGTCGGAGAGGACGTAGTAGTCCATCTGCGCCCGCTCGGTGGTGAGGTCCAGGACGCCGTAGCCGTGCCGGTCGGTGTCGACCCAGTGCACGTGCCGGTTGGCGGCCCGGATCACGGGTGAGGCCAGGGCCGAGACCGTGCCCTCGGGGACCTTGACGAGGTCGTCGAGGTTGTCGGAGGTCACCGACGTGACGACGAACTCGGTGGCGGCGGAGGCCGACAGCGGATACGTACCGGCGTTGTGCGGCACGTCGTTGGCCCAGGCCATGTGGATGTCACCGGTGAGGAAGACCGTGTTGCGGATCGCGTTGTCCCGCAGGTGCGCGAGCAGTTCGCGGCGGTCGTCGGTGTAGCCGTCCCACTGGTCGGTGTTGAGGGCGAGGCCCTCCTTGGGCAGGCCGAGCAGTTCGGCGAGCGGCTTCAGGAGTTCGGCGGAGAGCGAGCCGATGGCGAACGGGGCGATCATCACCGAGTTGCCGACCAGCCGCCAGCTGGTGTCCGAGGTCCGCAGACCCGTCTTCAGCCAGTCGAGCTGGGCGCGGCCGGTGAGCGTACGGTTCGGGTCGTCCACCGTGCCGTTGCCGACCTTCACCTGCTGCGAGCGGTACGAGCGCAGGTCGAGCAGGGAGAGGTCGGCGAGCTTGCCGAAGCGCAGCCGCCGGTAGGTGGTCCCCTCGATCGCGGGCCGGACCGGCATCCACTCGAAGTAGGCCTGTTTGGCGGCCGACTGACGGGCGGACCAGGTGCCCTCGGTGCCCTCGGTGTGGTTCTCGGCGCCGCCCGACCAGGTGTCGTTGGCGAACTCGTGGTCGTCCCAGATCGCGATGACCGGAGCCGCGGCGTGCAGGGCCTGGAGGTCCTGGTCGGTCTTGTAACGGCCGTGCCGGGTGCGGTAGTCGGCGAGGGTGACGATCTCGTGGGCCGGGGCGTGCGGGCGTACGACGGTGTCCCGTGTGCCGTACTCGCCGGTCCCGTACTCGTAGATGTAGTCGCCCAGATGCAGCCAGGCGTCCAGGTCGCCGCGGGCGGCGAGGTGCCGGTACGCGGAGAAGTAGCCGGCCTCCCAGTTGGCGCAGGACACCACGCCGAAGCGCATGCCGGCCACGGCGGCGTCGTGCGCGGGGGCCGTGCGGGTGCGGGCGGCCGGCGAGTCGGTGCCGCCGCTGGAGAAGCGGAACCAGTAGTCCGTGGCGGGCTTCAGGCCCCGGATGTCCGCCTTGACGGTGTGGTCGGAGGCGGCGGTCGCGGTGGTGGAGCCCTTCGTGACGACGTTCGTGAACGCCTTGTCCGTGGCCACCGTCCAGCCGACCTCGACGTCCGGGCCGAGCCCGGAGCCGGGCACGGCCTCGGCCGTGGGGGTCACCCGGGTCCACAGGAGGATGCCGTCCGGCAGCGGGTCACCGGAGGCGACACCGTGCAGGAACGCGGAGGCCTGGGCGGCGCGGGCCGGTATCGCGGCGGCGAGCGGGGCCCCGAGCACGGCGGTGGCCGCGGCCGCCTTGACCACCGTACGGCGGCGCGGGGCAGCGGGATCGGGGCTGGAGTGGGATCTGAGTCGACTGGTCACGGCCGGTCAGATTACTGATGGGTAGGGCTTTCTGTAAGACGTAGGGACGTGACGGGTGGGCGAACACGGAAAGTCCGCCCACCCTTACGGACCGCGCTACTTGGTGACGCCCGCGTCCTTGAGCGCCTTCTGCCAGTCGGCGACCGTGCTCGGGTTCTTGACCACCTTGTCGTTGATCTTGATGGTCGGAGTCGAGTCGACACCCTTGGCATCGTCGAAGGACTTGCTCATCCTCATCGCCCAGGCGTCGTACGTGCCCTTCTTGACGGCGTCCTGGAACTTCTTGTTGTCCTTCAGCGCGTCCACCGTGTTCGCCACCTTGATCAGGTAGCTGTCCTTGGCGAGATCGTCCTTCGTCTCCTCCGGGTGGTACTTCGCCGAGTACAGCGCGGTCTTGTACTCCAGGAACGCGTCCGTGCTGACGTTCAGCGCCGCACCGAGCGCGCTCACGCCCTTCTTCGAGCCCTCGCCGCCGAGGTTGCCGTCGAGGAACGTGCCGAGGGTGAAGGAGAGCTTGTAGTCGCCGTCCGTCATGCCCTTGTTGACCGTCTCGCCGATGGTCTGCTCGAAGGACGCGCAGGCAGGGCAGCGCGGGTCCTCGTAGAGGTGGACGGTGTTGTCGGTCTTGGAGTCGCCGATGACGACGGTCGTGCCGTTCTTGCCACTGGTGTTGGCGGGGGCGACGACCTTCGCGTCGGCGGCCGCGTCCCACTTCGAGGGCTCGTTGTTCTGTACGACGGCGTAGCCGATGCCGCCGGCTATCGCGAGGACCGCGACGATCGAACCGGCGACGATGACCTGCCGCCTGGCCTTGTCACGCTTGGCCTGGCGCTCGCGCTCGACGCGCAGCCGCTCACGGGCCGCCGACTTCGAGGCCTGGCTGTTCCGCTTGCTCATGATCGTTCTCCATGGTGATGGCAGGTGTACGGGGACTGGCGTGCTCAGGCGGGAACGGCCGAGCACGGCGGTCCACGCCGCCCCAGGGAGTGCACGAAGAGCCGCGTACGCGTGGCGGCCACCCGGCGCGTGGGCCGCGGCAGCCGGCGTACCGGAGTGAGGCGCACGGTCACCGTGGCGACCGCGACCATCAGCGGACGGAAGCCGGCGGCGGCCATCGCGTCCAGGAGCTGGGCCAGGGCCCGCTCACCGCGCCGCAGCCAGGCGGCAGCGAGGAGGCCCACCCCGACGTGCGCGCCGAGCAGCAGCCAGGCGGCGCCCGGGTCGGCCTGCGCGAGCAGGGCCGCGGCGGGCGGGGACTCCCCGCCCGTCACCCGGGCCAGCGGGGCACCGACCTCGCCGCCACCGCAGAGCACGTCGAGACCGACCGAGCGCAGGGGGCCGGCGACCGGGCCGCCCGCCTTGCCGTAACAGGCGTGCTGCCCCGCCGTGAACAGGGTGTCGGCGGCCAGCTCCAGCGGGATCAGCAGGGCCGCGATCCGCCCGAAGCCGCGCTCCCGGCCCGCCAGCGCGTACGCGACGACGAAGACGGCACCGGCGATCGCGGCCACGGTCGTCAGCGGCAGCGGGACCCGGGACAGCAGCACGTGCGACGCGGTGCTGAGCGTCACGACCAGCGCCGTGAACAGCGCCGCGCGCACGGCTCTGAGCTGGGTCCCGGATATGTCCATAGCGCTGGAGAGTCTGTCACGTACTCCTGTAAGGGACCCCTAAAGGAGTCCTGTGAGTGGGGGGATGGCTACAGACCCGGAATCCGTCCGTTACGGAACAGGTCCACGAAGATCTGGTGGTCGGCGCGCGCCCGGGCGCCGTAGTCGTGCGCGAAGTCCACGAGGAGGTCGCCGAAGCTGTCCTCGTCGCCCGCGATCGCCGCGTCGATGGCGCGCTCCGTGGAGAACGGCACCAGCTCCGAGTGGCCGCTCTCGTCGTCCGCGGCCGCGTGCATGGTTGCGGCCGACCGGCCGAGGTCGGCGACGACCGCCGCGATCTCCTCCGGGTCGTCGATGTCGCTCCAGTCGAGGTCCACCGCGTACGGCGAGACCTCGGCGACCAGCTGGCCCGCGCCGTCCAGCTCGGTCCAGCCCAGCCACGGGTCGGCGTGCGCCTGGAGGGCCCGCTGCGAGATCACCGTGCGGTGGCCCTCGTGCTGGAAGTAGTCACGGATCGAGGGGTCCGTGACGTGCCGGGAGACGGCCGGGGTCTGGGCCTGCTTGATGTAGATCACCACATCGTTCTCCAGGGCGTCGGTGGCGCCCTCCAGAAGGATGTTGTACGAGGGCAGACCGGCAGAGCCGATGCCGATGCCGCGGCGGCCCACGACGTCCTTCACCCGGTACGAGTCCGGGCGGTCCAGGGACGACTCCGGCAGGGTCTCCAGATAACCGTCGAAGGCCGCGAGGACCTTGTAACGGGTGGCCGCGTCCAGCTCGATGGAGCCGCCGCCCGGCGCGAAGCGGCGCTCGAAGTCGCGGATCTCCGTCATCGAGTCGAGCAGCCCGAAGCGGGTCAGCGAGCGGGCGTCACGCAGGGCGTCCAGGAGCGGGCCCTGCGCGGTGTCCAGCGTGAAGGGCGGCACCTCGTCGCTCTTGGCGCCCGTCGCGAGGGCGTGGATGCGCTCGCGGTAGGCGGCCGCGTACGTCCGGACGAGGGCGGTGATCTGCTCGTCGCTCAGGGCCTTCGCGTAGCCGATCAGGGCCAGGGAGGCCGCGAGGCGCTTGAGGTCCCAGGTGAAGGGGCCGACATACGCCTCGTCGAAGTCGTTCACGTTGAAGATCAGGCGGCCCTGGGCGTCCATGTACGTGCCGAAGTTCTCCGCGTGGAGGTCGCCGTGGATCCACACGCGCGAGGTGCGCTCGTCCAGGTACGGCCCGCTGTGCGTGGCCGCCTCCTGTTCCAGGTCCTGGTAGAAGAGCCCTGCCGTCCCGCGGTAGAACGCGAACGCCGAGGCCGCCATCTTCCGGAACTTCACGCGGAACGCGGCCGGGTCGGCGGCCAGCAGATCGCCGAAGGCGGTGTCGAAGACGGCGAGGATCTGTTCCCCGCGCTGCTCGGCGCTGAGCTGCGGAACCGACATCGGTGGGTGCCTCCTGGTGCAGGTGGTGCATGACGAACAGGACGGAATGTGCCGTCCGCCGTGACGGATGTCTCCGTCATCCTCCAACGGACGGGAGTTCGCGGGAGTGCCCGTTTCCCCCGCACGAAGGTACGGGGGAGACAGCTCCGTGTGTCAGTGCTCCGGCATAGACTTCGACGCTGTCCGCCAGACTGTCCGCAGCCTGTCGGGAGCTCGTCGACGCCAGTTCTTCTTGGAGGCCGAAGCCGTGTCAAAGCCGCCGTTCACGCACCTGCACGTCCACACCCAGTACTCGCTGCTGGACGGTGCCGCGCGGCTCAAGGACATGTTCAACGCGTGCAACGAGATGGGTATGTCCCATATCGCCATGTCCGACCACGGCAACCTCCATGGGGCGTACGACTTCTTCCACTCGGCCAAGAAGGCCGGCGTCACGCCGATCATCGGGATCGAGGCGTACGTCGCCCCCGAGTCGCGGCGCAACAAGCGCAAGATCAAGTGGGGCCAGCCGCACCAGAAGCGGGACGACGTCTCCGGCTCCGGCGGTTACACCCACAAGACGATCTGGGCGGCGAACAGCACGGGGCTGCACAACCTGTTCAAGCTCTCCTCGGACGCGTACGCGGAGGGCTGGCTGCAGAAGTGGCCCCGCATGGACAAGGAGACCATCTCCCAGTGGTCCGAGGGTCTGATCGCCTCCACGGGCTGCCCCTCCGGCGAGCTGCAGACCCGCCTGCGCCTCGGCCAGTTCGACGAGGCGGTGAAGGCGGCCTCGGAGTACCAGGACATCTTCGGCAAGGACCGGTACTTCCTGGAGCTGATGGACCACGGCATCGAGATCGAGAGCAGGGTCCGCGAGGACCTGCTGCGGGTCGGCAAGAAGCTGGGTATCCCCCCGCTGGTGACGAACGACTCCCACTACACGTACGCGCACGAGGCCACCGCGCACGACGCGCTGCTGTGCATCCAGACCGGCAAGAACCTCTCCGACCCGGACCGCTTCCGCTTCGACGGGACCGGTTACTACCTGAAGTCGACGGACGAGATGTACGCCGTCGACTCCTCGGACGCCTGGCAGGAAGGGTGCGCGAACACCCTTCTGGTGGCCGAGCAGATCGACACGACGGGCATGTTCGAGGCGAAGAACCTCATGCCGAAGTTCGACATCCCCGACGGCTTCACCGAGGTCACCTGGTTCCAGGAGGAGGTGCGCCGCGGCATGGAGCGCCGCTTCCCCGGCGGCGTCCCCGACGACCGCCAGAAGCAGGCCGAGTACGAGATGGACGTCATCATCCAGATGGGGTTCCCGGGGTACTTCCTCGTCGTCGCCGACTTCATCATGTGGGCCAAGAAGCAGGGCATCGCGGTCGGCCCCGGCCGTGGCTCCGCGGCCGGTTCGATCGTGTCGTACGCCATGGGCATCACCGACCTCGACCCCATCCCGCACGGTCTGATCTTCGAGCGGTTCCTCAACCCCGAGCGCGTCTCCATGCCCGACGTCGACATCGACTTCGACGAGCGCAGGCGCGTCGAGGTGATCAGGTACGTGACGGAGAAGTACGGCGCCGACAAGGTCGCCATGATCGGCACGTACGGCAAGATCAAGGCGAAGAACGCCATCAAGGACTCCGCGCGCGTGCTGGGCTACCCGTACGCGATGGGCGACCGGCTCACCAAGGCGATGCCCGCCGACGTCCTCGGCAAGGGCATCGACCTGAACGGCATCACCGACCCCTCGCACCCGCGCTACGGCGAGGCCGGTGAGATCCGGGGGATGTACGAGAACGAGCCGGACGTGAAAAAGGTCATCGACACCGCGAAGGGCGTCGAGGGCCTGGTCCGGCAGATGGGTGTGCACGCGGCCGGCGTGATCATGTCCAGCGAGCCCATCGTCGACCACGCCCCGCTCTGGACGCGCCACACCGACGGCGTCACGATCACGCAGTGGGACTACCCGCAGTGCGAGTCGCTCGGCCTGCTGAAGATGGACTTCCTGGGCCTGCGCAACCTCACGATCATGGACGACGCCATCAAGATGGTGAAGGCCAACAAGGGCATCGACCTGGAGATGCTCGCCCTCCCGCTGGACGACCCCAAGACCTTCGAACTGCTCTGCCGCGGTGAGACCCTCGGAGTCTTCCAGTTCGACGGCGGTCCGATGCGCTCGCTGCTCCGCCAGATGCAGCCCGACAACTTCGAGGACATCTCCGCCGTCTCGGCCCTCTACCGGCCGGGCCCGATGGGCATGAACTCGCACATCAACTACGCGGAGCGCAAGAACAAGCGCCAGGAGATCACGCCGATCCACAAGGAGCTGGAGGAGCCGCTCGAAGAGGTTCTGGCGGTCACCTACGGTCTGATCGTCTACCAGGAGCAGGTCCAGAAGGCCGCCCAGATCATCGCCGGCTACTCGCTCGGCGAGGCCGACATCCTCCGCCGCGTGATGGGCAAGAAGAAGCCCGAGGAACTGGCGAAGAACTTCGTCCTCTACCAGGCGGGCGCCCGGAAGAACGGCTACAGCGACGAGGCGATCCAGGCCCTGTGGGACGTGCTGGTCCCCTTCGCCGGCTACGCGTTCAACAAGGCCCACTCGGCCGCGTACGGACTGGTCTCCTACTGGACCGGCTACCTGAAGGCGAACTACCCGGCCGAGTACATGGCCGCGCTGCTCACCTCGGTCAAGGACGACAAGGACAAGTCGGCGGTCTACCTCAACGAGTGCCGACGCATGAAGATCAAGGTCCTGCCGCCGAACGTCAACGAGTCGGAGCAGAACTTCGCCGCGCAGGGCGACGACGTGATCCTCTTCGGCCTCTCGGCGGTCCGCAACGTCGGTACGAACGTCGTCGAGTCGATCATCCGCAGCCGCAAGGCCAAGGGGAAGTACGCCTCGTTCCCCGACTACCTCGACAAGGTCGAGGCGGCCGCCTGCAACAAGCGCACCACGGAGTCGCTCATCAAGGCCGGTGCTTTCGACACCATGGGGCACACCCGCAAGGGCCTCACCGCGCACTTCGAGCCGATGATCGACAACGTGGTCGCGGTGAAGAGGAAAGAGGCCGAGGGGCAGTTCGACCTCTTCGGCGGCATGGGCGAGGCGGACAACACCGAGCCCGGCTTCGGACTCGACGTGGAGTTCACCACCGACGAGTGGGACAAGGCCTACCTGCTCGCCCAGGAGCGGGAGATGCTCGGTCTGTACGTCTCCGACCACCCGCTCTTCGGCCTGGAGCACGTGCTGTCCGACAAGGCCGACGCGGGCATCGCCCAGCTCACCGGCGGTGAGCACGGGGACGGCGCGGTCGTCACCATCGGCGGCATCATCTCCGGCCTCCAGCGCAAGATGACCAAACAGGGCAACGCCTGGGCCATCGCCACCGTCGAGGACCTCGCCGGCTCCATCGAGTGCATGTTCTTCCCGGCGACCTACCAGCTGGTGTCCACCCAACTCGTCGAGGACGCCGTCGTGTTCGTCAAGGGACGCCTCGACAAGCGCGAGGACGTACCCCGCCTGGTCGCGATGGAGCTGCAGGTCCCGGACCTCTCGAACGCGGGCACCAACGCGCCCGTGATCCTCACCATCCCGGCCCTGAAGGTCACCCCGCCCATGATCAGCAGGCTCGGCGAGATCCTCAGCCACCACAAGGGCGAGAGCGAGGTGCGGATCAGGCTCCAGGGCCCGAGCAGGACCACGGTGCTGCGGCTCGACCGGCACCGGGTGAAGCCGGACCCCGCGCTCTTCGGAGACCTGAAGGTGCTGCTCGGCCCGTCCTGCCTGGCCACCGGCTGACCGTTTCCTGATCCACGCGAGTCACTGGTTCCACGCGAGTCACCGGCCCGGCGCCGGTCCTCCGGAACCGCGCGAGGGGCGCACCCGCTGCCGGGTGCGCCCCTCGACGTGTGCCAGGGCCGTAACGGCCCGTGCGCCTGCCTCAGTTGTGGCCGAAGCGCTTCTGGTGCTTACGGGCAACATCGGCGGGGCTGCCCTGGGCCTGCGACATCGGCGACTGCTGCGCCTCCGCCGAGGACCGGTCGGCCTGCTCCTGCGCACGCTCGGCCTGCGAGGAGCGGTCCTGCTGGCCGCCCTGCTTGCGGTTCTTGTTCTTGGCCATGACGATCTGCCTCCTACGGGGGATCTAGGGGCCAGGGCCGGGACCAGACTCACATAGGCTGAGAAGTCACGCATTTCGGAGAATTACCGTGCGTAATAAGGCCTGTCGGTGCGTACTCCTCCGATCCGCCACGCCGAAGATCGAGTTCCGGCCGTTAACCTCCGCGTGGTCGGGCAGACTCGAAGGAAGCCCGAAGCAAACCTCCCGGAAAGAGGGTGGATCGCGTGGACCGCTGCATTGTCCTGGTGGACGCCGGTTATCTGCTCGGGGCCGCTGCCAGTCTCCTCGCCGGGGAACCCTCGCGATCCCGGATCACCGTTGACCACGCCGCCCTCATCCAAGGGCTGCGCGAGCGCGCCGAGTCCGAGACGGAACGGCCCCTGCTGCGCATCTACTGGTTCGACGGGGCCCCCGACCGCGTACCGCAGCCGGAGCACCGCAGGCTGCGGGTGATGCCCAGAGTCACGGTGCGTCTGGGCGCGCTGACCCGCAGCGACGGGCGCTGGGCGCAGAAGGGCGTGGACGCCGCCATGCACGCCGAGCTCACGGAACTGGCGCGCAACCGTGCCTGCTCCGACGTCGTGCTCGTCACCGGTGACGGGGATCTGCTGCCCGGCATGATGGCCGCCAAGGAACACGGGGTCGCCGTGCACCTGTGGGCCGTGCAGGCCGCGGACGGCGACTACAACCAGTCGGAGGACCTCGTCGCCGAGGCCGACGAGCGCCGCGTACTCGACCGGATCTGGATCACCAAGGCCGTACGGGCCAAGGAACTCGGCGGGATCTGCGCGCCGACGCCCGTGCCGCGGCCCGAGATCGCCGCCATCCTCTCCGCGCCGCTGCCCGAGTCCGCGCCGAGCTCCACGGGTGAGCGGGCCGCCCGGGAGGCCGAGCACGCACAGGCCGACCCGGGTGAGAACGGCGCGGAGGTGCGGGTACCGGCCGCCAAGGGCGTGCCGACGCCCAAGGATCTCGCCGCGCTGCGCGCGCCCGGCGCGCCCGGCGCCCCCGGCGCGCAGGCCCCCCAGCAGCCCGCGAGCGCCACGCTCCGCTGGTCCTCCGACAAGGGGTGGGTCGACCGGCCCGGCACCGCCGCCGAGTCCGCGGAGTCCGCGCTGCTGCCGACGCTCGCGCAGCTCACCTCGGCGGAGCAGCGGTGGGCCGACCGCGAGGAGGACATCACGACGGTGGGCGGTGACCCCTTCGAGGTCGGGCAGGTCTTCGCGCGGCGGTGGATGGAGCGGCTGTCGGACCAGGCGCAGTTGCCGAAGCTGTCCACGATGTATCCGCGGGTGCCGCACCGCATCGACGGTGAGCTGCTGCGGTATGCCGCGCGGTTCGGGCTGCTCGCCCACAAGGACGACCAGATCGACGAACACGACCGGTATGCGATCCGGGCCGGGTTCTGGCGGGAGATCGACGTACGGACCGCTGCCGAGCACGCTCCCGCGGGGGAGTAGAGGGCTGGCCGACGCCGACGGGTGTTGTGTGTGATCTGCGGGTGAGTGGGGGCTTGTCGCGCGGTTCCCCGCGCCCCCGATGTGGCCGATATCGGGCGTATCCCCGCCCCGGGCGTCGCTGGGTGTCCGTGACCCCGTACTCTCAATTCTCGTGAGTACGCGCACCGCACAGGCAGTCCGGGACGGGCACGGTGGGGATGTCGTGTGCGCGGTGCGGGATCTTACGAAGACGTATCCGGCGGTGCGCGGACGGCGCGGAGCACCCGGAACACCCGAGGTGCGGGCCACCGACGGGGTACGGATCGACATCAGACGAGGCGAGATCTTCGGGCTGCTCGGGCCGAACGGCGCCGGCAAGACCACCCTCGTACGCCAGCTGACCGGGCTGATGCGCCCGGACCGCGGCAGCGTCGAGATCCTCGGGCACGACGTCGTGCGCCACCCCGAGCGGGCGGCGCGCATCCTCGCCTACCTCGGGCAGGAGTCCACCGCGCTCGACGAGCTGACCGTGTCGCTCGCCGCGGAGACCACCGGACGGCTGCGCGGCCTGGACGTGCGCGCGGCCCGGGCCGAGCGTGACGCGGTCCTGGAGGAGCTGGGACTCACCGCTCTGGCCTCGCGGCCCCTCAAGAAGCTCTCCGGCGGTCAACGGCGGCTCGCCTGCTTCGCCACCGCGCTCGTCGGCGCCCGGCCGTTCCTCGTCCTCGACGAGCCGACCACCGGCATGGACCCCGTCGCCCGCCGTGCCGTCTGGGGCGCCGTCGACCGGCGCCGGGCCGAGCACGCCACGACGGTCCTCCTGGTCACCCACAACGTCATCGAGGCGGAGACGGTCCTCGACCGCGTCGCCGTACTCGACAAGGGCCGCGTCATCGCCTGCGACACCCCCTCCGGGCTGAAGGAGCAGGTCGCCGGCGAGGTGCGCCTCGACCTCGTCTGGCGCGAGCGCGCGCCGCTCGACGTGCCGGAGGTCGCCGCCCTGCGCGACCGCGCCGTAGAGTCGGGCCGTCGCTGGTCGCTGCGGCTCGCCCCCGAGGAGGCCCGCGCGGCCGTGGCGGCGGTCACCGGGGGTGCGGCCTTCGCCGCCCTGGACGACTTCACGCTCGCCACCCCGAGCCTGGAGGACGTGTATCTGGCACTGGGCGGCAGCACCGGCAACGTACGGGGGCTGGTCAAGGCATGAGCACGCGGGCCCCCGCAGCCGTACGGAACAGGTACAGGACGACAGCCGAAGCGAACAGGAGCCGCTCGACGTGAGTGTCGTACCCGCCGAGGTCCTGCCCGGCGCAGCCCGCGCGGACGTGAACCGGGGCGTGGACACCGAGGACGGTGCCCGTGCCGTGGCCGCGCTCGGGCCGCGTGCGCGGCTGTGGCCGGCGCTGGCCGCCGTCTACCGGGCACAGCTCTCCCGGGCCCGGGTGGCGCGGATCCCCCTGCTGTTCGTGGCGACGTTCCAGTCCGTCGGGATCATGGTCCTGATGCGGGGGGTCGTGGACGGTGGCGACGAGGCGAGGGCGGTGGTCGCCGGTTCGTCGGTCCTCGTGGTCGCCTTCGTCGCGCTCAACCTGCTCGCCCAGTACTTCGGTCAGCTGCGCGCCAGCGGCGGCCTCGACCACTACGCGACGCTGCCCGTGCCGCCCGCCGCCGTCGTGCTGGGCGCGGCCGCGGCGTACGCCTCCTTCACCGTGCCCGGCACGCTCGTGACCGCCGTCGTGGGCAGTGTGCTCTTCCAGCTGCCGATGACGCACCTGTGGATCCTCATCGCCGTCATCCCGCTCGCGGGCGCGGCCCTCGCCGGGCTCGGAGCGGCGCTCGGACTCCTTGCGCCGCGTCCCGAACTGGCCACGCTGCTCGGCCAGTTGGGTATGTCGGCCGCGCTGCTGCTCGGTGTGCTGCCGCCGGACCGGCTGCCCACGGTCGTCCAGTACGCGCGTGACCTGCTGCCCTCCACCTACGGCGTCGAGGCCCTCGGGCTGACCTTCGGGCCGGACCCGGACTGGGGCGTCGTCCTGCTCGACCTCGCCGTGTGCGCGGGCGTCGGTGTCGCCTCGCTGGCCGTCGCGACCTGGGCCTACCGCCGGGCGGCCGTCCGGTGACGCGGCCCGGGGGTGGGCCTGGCACGATGTCAGTGTGACCGCACCGCTGACTCCGCCTCCGCAGCCGAACGACCAGCCTCCGCACCACACCTGGCAGGCGCCGCCCCCCGGGTACGGGCTCGGTCAGGAGGAGGACGGTCCCGGGCTGAGGACGGAACTGCGCGAGGCTGCGATCGTCACGGTCGCGATGGCGCTCGGCGGGGTGCTGCTCGGTGTCCTGTGGTGGTGGCTGGCGCCGCACGTCCCGCTCGTCTCGGACAGCACGGCGGTCTATCTCAAGGACACCGAGGGCGAGCAGGCGGTCGGCGTCGACGGCATGTTCACCCTGCTGGCACTCGGCTTCGGCCTGGTCAGCGCGCTCGCCGTGTTCCTCGTACGGCGTCGGGGCGGCATCCCGCTCGTCCTCGCGCTCACCGTCGGCGGCATCCTCGGCTCGCTGCTCGCCTGGCGCCTCGGCATCTGGCTCGGCCCCACCCAGGACGTGATCGGGCACGCCAAGGAGGTCGGCAAGGGAGTCGTCTTCGACGCCCCGCTGGAGCTCGGTGCCAAGGGCGCCCTGCTCGCCTGGTCCCTCTCGGCCCTGCTGATCCACCTCGGCCTGACGGCTCTGTTCGCCCCGCGGGACCCGGAACCCGACCAGTACCCCTACCCGCCGGGCCCTCCTGCCTGACGACGCGACCCGGGGCGGCGGGCGTGCCCGTCCGGGCGCGCGGCCCTGGTTCAAGGGTGGGGGCCCCGCCGCGTGTGCGCGACGAGGCCCCACGGAAGCTCATGTGCCCTCGACCACCGGCGGGGCGGCTACCAGCGTCTGCGGCCTACGAGGGCCTGCGTCCGTGGTTCGCCCGTCCCTTTCTGACCCGCCACTTCCGCTTGCGCGTCTTCTTCGACATGTCCTCGGTACTTAACCGAGAACCCGGCCCCCGTCGAGGGGTCACGCACGCCCGACAGGTGCCAGTACCGCGTCCGTGAGCTTCACGAGGTCGTCCGGAGCCAGCTCGACCTCCAGCCCCCGCCGCCCCGCCGACACGCAGATCGTGGCGTGCCCGCCCGCGGACGCGTCCAGCACGGTGCGGAGCCTCCTGCGCTGCCCGAGCGGCGAGATTCCCCCGCGGACGTACCCCGTGGTGCGCTCCGCGGCGGCCGGATCGGCCATCGCG
Source organism: Streptomyces aurantiacus (assembly GCF_027107535.1). Taxonomy (NCBI): domain Bacteria; kingdom Bacillati; phylum Actinomycetota; class Actinomycetes; order Kitasatosporales; family Streptomycetaceae; genus Streptomyces; species Streptomyces sp. Qhu-G9. The sequence goes on from NZ_CP114283.1 coordinate 2,083,854, forward strand.
GCCCGTTTGCCGCCGACCGCCGCCGCCAGCGCCTTCAGGTCGAGGGAGCCCGCCACGGGCACCACGGCGACCGTCAGTTCTCCGTCGACGTCCGCGACCAGCGTCTTGAAGACCCGGTCCGGCGAGACGCCCATCGCCTCGGCGGCCTCCTCGCCGTACGAGGGATGCGCCGGATCGTGTGCGTAGGCGTGGACCGTGAACCCGACCCCTGCCGCGGTGAGTGCCACGGTCGCCGGTGTCCCGCCGGTCTGCTGCTGCTGCTTCTTCGACTTCTTCGCCAAGAGATCCTTCTTCGCCGCCGGGAGACCCGCATCCGCGCCGGTCCGGTGCCTGCGCCGGTCCAGTGCCCGCTCAGTGCCTGCGCGGGTCCGCGCAGGCAGGGCTCACGTCAGTTGAGGCTCGTCGGCCCGCGCGTCAGCTCCGACGCGGGCAACGACGGCAGATTGCGGATGATCGCGGTCTCCGCCCGCAGCAGCGTCAGCTCCTCGCGCAGCCGGGCCGCCGTGTCCGGGGCCTGGAGCAGTCGCTGCTTCGCCGGGACGTCGAGCATCGCCGCGGCCGCGACCAGGTACGAGACGACCGCCGGCTCGTCCGGCAGGTCGGCCCCGGTCGACAGGGACCGCTCCCGCGCCCCCGCCAGCCGTTTCTGGTACTGCCGGAAAGCCCGCAGTACCCCCTCGGCGAGCGCCCCCGCCTCTTCGCCGGGCTCTTCCGCCAGCTCCTCCAGCTCGGCCGTCAGATAGGCCCCTGAGGCGTCCACGGACAGCAGCCGTACCCGGGTCGTCCCGGTGGCGAGCACCTCGAAGCTGCCGTCGGCCCGCTCCCGGACGGTCGCGGCGTCGGCGACGCACCCCACCGTGTGGAAGGCCTTCACCGGGTCGTCGCCGAAGCCGGCCGAGGGCCCGCGCTGCGGCACGGCGGTCTGGTCCGGCATGCCGGGTGCGGTGCGCGCCACCTCGTGGCCGTCGCGGATGGCGACGACGGCGAACCGGCGCGGTTCGTCCTCGGGGGTCTTCAGCAGATCGCGCATCATCGCGCGATAGCGCTCCTCGAAGACGTTCAGAGGCAGGACGAGCCCGGGAAACAGCACCGAGTTCAGGGGGAAGAGTGGGAGCCGGACGGTGGTCACGACGCAAAATCCTAATGGTCACCGGAGGGCGTACGTCCGTCGTGCTCACTTTGTGGATACGGAAGATCCCTGTTCCGTGCTTTCAGTGGCCTGTCCGAGGCCACCTGGAGCCGGATTCCGTCACGCAGTTCGAGGAACTGGCCGAGCGGATCGCCCGAGACGCGGTCCCAAGGGAACGAGGTGGCGTACGGGCCGATCCTGCGCAGCTGCTCCAGCGCGTCCTCCCAGCGTTCGAGCCGGATCAGCACGTAGGTGAGCAGATTGCGGACCTCCGCGGGCCACGGGTCGCCGTCCGCGTACTCCGCGGAGAGGGCGACGGCCAGGTCGGCGGCCGCGTCGAGGCGCTTGCGGCTCACGGCCGCCCCGCCGCCCTCGGTCAGGTAGGCGAAGGCCGCGCGGACGGGCAGCGCCTGGATCAGCGAACCGGGCAGTGCGTCCTGCGCGGCCCGCTCGGCGAAGTCGAAGCACTCGCGGTGCGATCCGTACCAGGCGGCCGACAGGTACTGCAGGGCCGCCACGTGGCAGCCGTAGTGGTGCGGGGAGCGGCGCACGGCCTGGGCCCACAGCTGCTCGAAGTCGGTGTGCGGCGCGTTCGTGCCCCGGGCGTGGTCGAGCGCGATGCGCCAGGGCACCGGATCGCGCGGGGAGCTCTCGGCGGCGGCGGAGATCAGCGGCCCGACCTGGCGGAGCAACTCGGCGCGGGCCGGTGACTTCCAGCTCCGGCACACCGCCAGCTCGGCCTTGACCAAGGTCGCGTCCGGGTCGTGCGGGGCGGCGGACCGCCACTCGTCGAACCACTCGCCGCGGGAGAGGGCGAATGCGGCGAGGCGGATCGTGTACCGGTCCCGGTTCTCCCACTCGGCGGCCTCACGGGTGGCGGACAGCAGTTCGCCGGCCGGTCCGTACGCGCCGCGGCCCGCTGCGACCAGGGCCGGACCGAGCCGTTCGTCCGGGGCGTCGAGGAGCACCTCGTCGTCGGCGGGCAGTCCGGCGGCGAGGCTCGACGTGTTCTTGGCCATCCGGGCCGTACGGAGGAGCGCGCGCAGCAGTGCCATGGTGCTGCCCATTGAAATCCGCAGGTCGGACGGGTACCAGAGGGAGCGCGGTGACGCTTTTGTAACCGTGGATTGGTTGCGTGTGGATTGGTCAAGGCCAGGTAAAAGGTGACTGTTCCTCACATGTCGAGCGGCTGTGCGGTCCCCTTGCGGAGGGCGGGGTCGCTCAGCCCCTGCGGAGCGTGCGGGTCGCGCCCGCCGCCACCGTCGTCGCCAGGATCCAGCCCAGCAGGATCACCACCGCGGACAGCCACTGCCAGCCGCCGCGCAGCTGCCAGAAGCCGACCTGGCCGAGGTCGATGACCGGCAGCAGCAGGTCCAGCGCGAACAGCGCCGGGTTCCACGGCGGATGCTCACCCCTCTTGAGCGGCGGATGATCGGCGTGCGCGAACGCGACCGAGGTCGCCGCCCACAGCACGGCCATCCACACGGCCGCGCGCCCCGGCCGGTACCCGTAGGCGACCGTCCAGTCCTGCGCGTACCCCCACAGCTTGGCCGCGATCGGCAGGTTCTCGCGCCGGTGGCGCTGCTTGGCGAGCAGCACCTCGCGCGCGTCCTCGTCCTCGCCGCCGTTGCGCAGCACCGTGGCCAGCCGCTCGTACGGCTCCGGGTTGTACTCCGCGGTGGCCGCGGCGACCCACTCCAGGCGGCGGGTGAGCGGGAACGGGCCGCGCGGCACCAGGTACTCGTACTGGAAGCCGCCCATCTGCAGCTGGCCCGTGCCCGGCCAGCTGGCCGCCTGGTCGATGAGGGTGACCACCCGCGCGCCGTTCAGCACGATCCGGCCGCGCTGCGGGCGCTCGCCGAGGAAGCGCAGCTCGGGCACCTGGACGCGGCGCAGCGAGACCTCCTGGTCGTCGTGCAGGATGAGGCGGGCCTGCTCCAGGTCCACCGCGTCCCCGAACCGGCCGTCGTCGAGCCGGATCCCGCCCGCGCACTCGAACCGCTGCACCCGGGTGCCGCGTGCGGGGGTGCGTCCGCTGCTCTGCACGGGGTCGGTGAGGCCCGCGGGGGTCAGATACACCGTGCGCTCGACGGTCAGCTGCGGCGCGTTCAGCGCCCGGCGCCCGTACGGATTGGTCAGGCGGCTGCCGCGCAGGCTGAGCGAGACGCCCACCTTGGCGCCGCGCAGGCTCAGCTCGCCGTGCGACTCCAGCATCTCGGCCTGCAGGTCCTGCCCGACGGTCATCCCGTCGCCGACGAGGGAGCTGCCGCGCCGGTCCCGGTAGATCACCGCCTGGTTGAGCAGCAGGTCCGTGCCGATCTGCGCGTCGGTGAGGCGTACGCCGTTGTGGAAGCGGCAGCGCGGCAGATGCAGATCGCCCTCGGTGTGCAGCCGGGCCGCCTCCAGCCGCGGTATCGCGCAGTCCACCAGGCGCAGGGTGGTGAACCGGGACTCGGGCAGCAGGACCTCCTTCTCGAAGCGGCAGCCCTTCATCTCGACATACGGCTCGATGGTGCCGCCCGCGAGATCGAGCGTGTCGACGATCTGCACCCCGGTCAGCTTCAGGGAGGCCACGCGCCCGTCGAGCGCGGGCGGTCCGTCCAGCAGCAGCCAGCACACGATCCGTGCCCGCACGGTGCGCTCCGGGCCCCACGGGTGGCCGCCGTGCGGATCGTCGACGACGCTGTCTCCGGCGCGCAGGTCGTACACGCTGCCGTTGCGGAACGCCTGCCACATGCCGGCCTCGGCGCCGGTCAGGTCTTCGGGCAGCTCACCGGCGCGGAGGCCGGTCCCCTCGGTCACGGTCTTCTCTCTCTCCTCTGCTACTCGCGGGTTTCGTACAGTTGTCCACGTGATGCCCACTGAGAGACCGCCTGAACACCCAGAGTGAAGTAGGTCACTCAGTGTGACTGTCAGGTGCGAATTCGGGCCACACGCATTCCGGTGGTCCACAGCCCGTATCAGCGGTTGATACAGCCGTCCGGCGTCCGACGGCCGTCTGCGAGAATTGGACATGTGATCTCTCGAATCGATCTGCGCGGCGACGCCCTCCCCGAGGGTTCCGCTCTGCGCGACCTGCTGCCCCGGGCCGACTTCGACGTCTCGGCCGCCCTGGAGAAGGTGCGGCCGATCTGTGAGGCCGTGCATCATCGGGGCGACGCGGCGCTGATCGACTACGCGGAGAGGTTCGACGGCGTCCGCCTGGAATCCGTACGGGTCCCGGCGCAGGCCCTCACCGACGCGCTCGACCGGCTCGACCCGGCCGTCCGCGCGGCCCTGGAGGAGTCCATCCGCCGCGCCCGCACCGTCCACCGCGAGCAGCGCCGCAGCACGCACACCACCCAGGTCGTGCCCGGCGGCTCGGTCACCGAGAAGTGGGTGCCCGTCGACCGGGTCGGGCTGTACGCGCCCGGCGGCCGGTCGGTCTACCCCTCGTCCGTGATCATGAACGTGGTGCCGGCCCAGGAGGCGGGCGTCAGGTCGATCGCGCTCGCCTCACCCGCGCAGTCGGACTTCGGCGGTCTGCCCCACCCCACGATCCTCGCCGCCTGCGCGCTGCTCGGGATCGACGAGGTGTACGCGGCCGGCGGCGCGACCGCCGTGGCGATGTTCGCCTACGGCACCGAGTCCTGCCCGTCCGCCGTCATGGTCACCGGGCCGGGCAACATCTGGGTCGCCGCCGCCAAGCGGTACTTCGCGGGCAGGATCGGCATCGACGCCGAGGCCGGCCCGACCGAGATCGCGATCCTCGCGGACGAGACCGCCGACCCGGTGCACGTGGCGTCCGACCTGATCAGCCAGGCCGAGCACGACCCGCTCGCGGCCGCCGTCCTCGTCACCGACTCGGTCGCGCTGGCCGACGCGGTCGCGAAGGAGCTGGAGCCACAGGTCGCCGCGACCAAGCACGTCGACGACCGGATCGTCCCGGCGCTGAGCGGCAGGCAGTCCGCGATCGTGCTGGTCGACGGCGTGGAGGAGGGCCTGCGCGTCGTCAACGCGTACGGCGCGGAGCACCTGGAGATCCAGACGGCCGACGCGAGCGCGGTCGCGGACCGCGTACGGAACGCGGGCGCGGTCTTCGTCGGCCCCTGGGCGCCCGTCTCGCTCGGCGACTACGCGGCCGGCTCCAACCACGTGCTCCCCACCGGCGGCTGCGCCTGCCACTCCTCGGGCCTGTCCGTCCAGTCCTTCCTGCGCGGCATCCACATCGTCGACTACACGCGCGAGGCGCTGGCCGAGGTCGCCCACCACGTGGTGACGCTCGCCGAGGCCGAGGATCTCCCCGCCCACGGTGCCGCCGTCAAGGCAAGGTTCGACTGGAAGGTGCCCAGCAAGTGACCGGCATCGACGACCTCCCCGTACGTGACGAGCTGCGCGGCAAGTCGCCGTACGGCGCGCCCCAGCTCGACGTCCCCGTCCGGCTGAACACCAACGAGAACCCCTATCCGCTGCCCGAGCCGCTCGTCGAGCGGATCGCCGAGCGGGTGCGCGAGGCCGCCCGCAGCCTCAACCGCTACCCCGACCGGGACGCGGTGGAACTGCGCACGGAGCTCGCCGCCTATCTGACGAGGACCGGCGGACACACGGTCGGTGTCGAGAACGTCTGGGCGGCCAACGGCTCGAACGAGGTCATCCAGCAGCTCCTGCAGACCTTCGGCGGACCCGGCCGCACGGCGATCGGCTTCGAGCCCTCGTACTCGATGCACGCCCTGATCTCGCGCGGCACCGGCACCGGATGGATCTCCGGCCCCCGCAACGAGGACTTCACGGTCGACCTCGCCGCCGCCGAGAGGGCGATCGCCGAGCACCGGCCGGACGTCGTGTTCGTCACGACCCCCAACAACCCGACGGGCAACGCGGTTCCGCCCGAGACCGTCGTCGCGCTGTACGAGGCCGCGCAGGCCGCCAGGCCGTCCATGGTCGTCGTCGACGAGGCGTACGTCGAGTTCAGCCACGGCGACTCGCTGCTGCCCCTGCTCGAAGGTCGGCCGAATCTCGTCGTCTCGCGCACGATGTCGAAGGCGTTCGGCGCGGCCGGCCTGCGCCTCGGCTATCTCGCCGCGCACCCGGCCGTCGTGGACGCCGTGCAGCTCGTACGGCTGCCGTACCACCTGTCGGCCGTCACGCAGGCGACCGCGCTGGCCGCCCTGGAGCACACCGACACACTGCTGGGATACGTCGAGCAGCTGAAGACCGAGCGGGACCGGCTGGTCGCCGAACTGCGCGCGATCGGTTTCGACGTCACCGAGTCCGACGCCAACTTCGTCCAGTTCGGGCGGTTCGACGGCGAGAACGGCTCGCACGAGGCCTGGCGGAAGATCCTCGACCGGGGAGTTCTGGTCCGGGACAACGGCGTACCGGGATGGCTGCGGGTCACCGCGGGCACCCCGGCCGAGAACGACGCGTTCCTCGACGCGGTCCGTGAACTGAAGAAGGAGCAGAGCGCATGAGCCGCGTAGGCCGTGTCGAACGGAACACCAAGGAGACCTCCGTCGTCGTCGAGATCGACCTCGACGGCAGCGGAAAGGTCGACGTGTCGACAGGCGTCGGCTTCTACGACCACATGCTCGACCAGCTCGGCCGGCACGGTCTGTTCGACCTGACCGTGAAGACCGAGGGCGACCTGCACATCGACTCCCACCACACCATCGAGGACACCGCCCTCGCGCTGGGCGGCGCCTTCAAGCAGGCGCTCGGCGACAAGGTGGGGATCTACCGCTTCGGCAACTGCACCGTCCCGCTGGACGAGTCGCTCGCCCAGGTGACCGTCGACCTCTCCGGCCGCCCGTACCTCGTGCACACGGAGCCCGAGAAGATGGCGCCGATGATCGGCGAGTACGACACGACGATGACCCGGCACATCCTGGAGTCCTTCGTCGCCCAGGCGCAGATCGCCCTGCACGTGCACGTGCCGTACGGGCGCAACGCCCACCACATCGTGGAGTGCCAGTTCAAGGCGCTCGCGAGGGCCCTGCGGTACGCCTCCGAGCGCGACCCGCGCGCGGCGGGCATCCTTCCCTCCACGAAGGGTGCGCTGTAAAGCCATGAACGGCCTCTCCACCATCCTGATCGTCGTCGGGCTCTTCCTGCTCGGCGGGATCTACTCCTTCGTCAAACAGCAGATGCCCAAGAGCCTCATCGTCCTGCTGTCGATCGGCGCGGGCATGTGTCTCGTGGCAGGTGTCCTCCGACTGGAGGTGTGGAATTGAGTACCTCGGCAAAGCGCGTGGTCGTCTTCGACTACGGCTTCGGGAACGTCAGGTCCGCCGAGCGCGCACTCGCCCGCGCGGGCGCCGACGTCGAGATAACGCGCGACTACGACACGGCCATGAACGCGGACGGGCTGCTCGTGCCCGGTGTCGGTGCCTTCGCCGCCTGCATGCGCGGGCTGAGGGAAGCGCGCGGCGACTGGATCGTCGGACGCCGGCTCGCCGGCGGCCGCCCGGTCATGGGCATCTGTGTCGGCATGCAGATCCTGTTCGCGCGGGGCATCGAGCACGGCGTCGAGACCGAGGGCCTCGACGAGTGGCCCGGCGCGGTCGAGCCGCTGCAGGCCGACATCGTGCCCCACATGGGCTGGAACACCGTCGACACACCGGCCGGTTCCCAGCTCTTCGCCGGCCTGGACGCGGACGCGCGCTACTACTTCGTGCACTCGTACGCCGTCCACGACTGGTCCCTCGAGACCGGGAACCCGGCGATGCGCTCCCCGCTCGTCACCTGGTCCACGCACGGCAAGCCCTTCGTGGCGGCCGTCGAGAACGGCGCCCTGTGGGCCACCCAGTTCCACCCCGAGAAGTCCGGCGACGCCGGAGCCCAGCTGCTCACCAACTGGATCGGAACCCTGTAGACCATGGCCAAGCTCGAACTCCTCCCCGCCGTCGACGTCCGTGACGGTCAGGCGGTCCGCCTCGTCCACGGCGAGTCCGGTACGGAGACCTCGTACGGCTCTCCTCTGGAGGCGGCCCTCGCCTGGCAGCGGTCGGGCGCCGAGTGGCTGCACCTCGTCGACCTGGACGCCGCGTTCGGCACGGGGGACAACCGCGCCCTGATCGCCGAGGTCGCCCGGGCGATGGACATCAAGGTGGAGCTGTCCGGCGGCATCCGTGACGACGACACCCTCGCCGCGGCCCTCGCCACCGGCTGCACCCGCGTGAACCTCGGCACCGCCGCCCTGGAGACCCCCGAGTGGGTCGCCAAGGTCATCGCCGAGCACGGCGACAAGATCGCGGTCGGCCTCGACGTACGGGGCACCACCCTGCGCGGCCGCGGCTGGACCCGTGACGGCGGCGACCTCTACGAGACGCTGGAGCGCCTCGACAAGGAGGGCTGCGCGCGGTACGTCGTCACGGACATCGCCAAGGACGGCACCCTCCAGGGCCCGAACCTGGAGCTCCTGAAGAACGTGTGCGCGGCGACCGACCGCCCTGTGGTGGCCTCCGGAGGCGTGTCCTCGCTGGACGACCTCCGTGCCATCGCCGAGCTGGTGCCCCTCGGTGTCGAGGGCGCGATCGTCGGAAAGGCCCTGTACGCGAAGGCGTTCACGCTGGAAGAGGCCCTGGCGGCGGTGTCCGCGTGAGCGCCGTACGACGCGTCACGACGGGCGCCCCCTGGGAGGAGGCCTTCGGCTACTCCCGCGCGGTGGAGCTGCCGAACGGCCTGGTTCTGGTCTCCGGCTGCACCTCCGTGGTGGACGGCCAGATCGCCGGGGGCGACCCGTACGAGCAGGCGGTCAACTCGTTCAACGTCGCGCTGGCGGCCCTGAAGCAGCTGGGCCTCGGCCGCGAGGACGTCGTCCGTACACGCATGTACCTCACGCACGCCCGGGACGTGGAGGACATCGGGCGCGCCCACAAGGAGCTGTTCGACACCGTCCGGCCCGCGGCATCAATGATCATCGTCTCCGGTTTCGTGGACCCCGGTCTGGTGGTCGAGGTCGAGGTGGAGGCGTACCGAGAGGCGCCCGAGTCATGACCCTGGCCGTACGAGTCATCCCCTGCCTGGACGTCGACAACGGCCGGGTCGTCAAGGGCGTCAACTTCCAGAACCTGCGCGACGCGGGCGACCCCGTCGAGATGGCCAAGGTGTACGACGCCGAGGGCGCCGACGAGCTGACGTTCCTGGACATCACCGCGTCCTCCGGCAACCGCGAGACCACGTACGACGTGGTGCGCCGCACCGCCGAGCAGGTCTTCATCCCGCTGACGGTGGGCGGTGGCGTCCGTACGGCCGAGGACGTCGACAAGCTGCTGCGCGCGGGCGCGGACAAGGTCGGGGTGAACACCGCGGCCATCGCCCGGCCCGACCTGATCCGCGAGATCGCGGAGCGGTTCGGACGGCAGGTGCTGGTCCTGTCGGTGGACGCGCGCAGGACGGACACCGGCTCCTTCGAGGTGACCACCCACGGTGGCCGCAAGGGGACCGGGATCGACGCCGTGGAGTGGGCGCACCGGGCCGCCGAGCTGGGCGCGGGCGAGATCCTGCTCAACTCCATGGACGCCGACGGCACCAAGGACGGCTACGACATCGAGATGATCGAGGCCGTACGGAGGCACGTCACGGTTCCGGTCATCGCCTCCGGCGGCGCGGGCCGGCTCGACGACTTCCCGCCGGCCGTCGCCGCGGGCGCGGACGCCGTGCTCGCCGCGTCCGTCTTCCACTTCGGAGACCTGCGGATCGGCCAGGTCAAGCAGGCGCTGCGGGAGGCGGGACACCCGGTGCGGTGATGCCCCGGTGAGGCCGTGGTGACGAGTGATCGGTGAGCCCCGGCTGCCTGACGGCCGGGGCCGTCGCCATCGGCGCGCTCGCGTACACGCAGACCGTCGCCGCCGCCCTCGGCACGGCGCTCGCCGTCGGGCTGCTCGCAGGACTGAGCGGAGCCCTGAGCGGGGCGCTGGTGCAGACCGAGTCCGATCCCGCGTTCGTGGGGCGGGTGACCTCCGTGTCGAGCCTGTTCAGCCTCGGGCTCGCCCCGCTCACGTTCCCGGTGACCGGGGCGGGCATCGCCCTCTGGGGGACCGGCCCCGTCTTCGTGGCCAGCGCGGCCGTGTGCGTCCTCGGCGGGATCCTCGGGCTGCGTTCCCGGCCGCTGCGGCGAGCGGAGCTTCCCCGGTAGTGGCAGAGGCGGAGTCGAGACCGTACGCGGGCGGCGGGGCCGGTCGCGCCCACGACCCCGGCGCCGCACGGGTCCCGGCCCGCGTCCCCTTCGGGCCGCGGGCCGCGCGCCAGGTGCTACAGCCCCAGCTGCTTCGCCTCGTGGAGCTTGGCGATCGCGTCCTTGTCGCCCTCCAGCTCCACGTCGGCGGCGCTCTGACGGCCGTTCGCGAAGAGGACGAGCTCGGAGGGCTCGCCGGTGACCGTGACCACGGGGGTGCCCCGGTGGGCCACGGCCGTCTGGCCGTCCGGGCGGCGCAGGACCAGCCCGGTGGGCGCGCCACGGCCCATCAGACGGGCCGTCCGTTCGAGACGGGACCACAGGGCGTCCTGGAAGACCGGGTCGATCACGCGGGGAACCCAGTCGGGCCGGGCACGGCGTACGTCCTCGGTGTGGACGTAGAACTCGATCGCGTTCGACGCCTCGTCGATCTGCTTGAGGGAGAACGGCGAGAAACGCGGCGGCCCCGTACGGATCAGCTGGATCAGCTCCTCGTACGGCTTCGCCGCGAACTCCACCCTCACCCGCTCCAGACGGGTCGCGAGCTGCTTGATCAGGATGCCGCCGGCGGCGTCCGGGCGACGCTCGCGCACCACGGCGTGGGCGGCGAGGTCACGGGTGTTCCAGCCTTCGCAGAGGGTCGGGGCCTCCGGGCCCACGGCCTCCAACAGATCGGCGAAGAGAAGTCGTTCACGCTTGGCATGGGTCGACATACCTGCCAGCCTACGACCGTCCCCGCGGTCCGCCCAGTTCTCACGGCCGCCGGCTCCTCGTCAAGGCGTCCTGGAGCCGAAATCGCGGATGACCGGCCTCCGGCGCACCGGCCTCTCTCATCCAGTGGACGGCGTCCGGGTGCGTCCGGCCGGCGCGGCACAATGGTCGGCATGACCAGCACGCCCACGCCCGGCAGCCCCAGCGGCCTGGACCCCGAGATCGCCGCCCGCCTCAGGCGCGGCGCCGACGGGCTCGTTCCCGCCATCGCCCAGCAGTACGACACCGGCGAGGTGCTGATGCTCGGCTGGATGGACGACGAGGCACTGCATCGCACCCTGACGACGGGCCGGTGCACGTACTGGTCGCGCAGCCGCCAGGAGTACTGGGTCAAGGGCGACACCTCCGGACACGTCCAGTGGGTCAAGTCCGTCGCCCTCGACTGCGACGCCGACACCGTGCTCGTCAGGGTCGACCAGGTCGGCGCCGCCTGCCACACCGGCGACCGCACCTGCTTCGACGCCGACGTGCTGCTGGGGGACGCCGATTCCGGCGCACCGGCAGTGGATCAGTAAGGTCAGCCGCCATGGACCTAGAGACGTTCCGCAAGCTGGCCACCGACCGGCGAGTCATCCCCGTCAGCCGCAAGCTCCTCGCGGACGGCGACACCCCCGTCGCGCTCTACCGCAAGCTCGCCGCGGAGCGCCCCGGCACCTTCCTCCTGGAGTCCGCGGAGAACGGGCGTACCTGGTCCCGCTACTCCTTCGTGGGCGTCCGCTCGTCCGCCACGCTCACCGAGCGCGACGGCCAGGCCCACTGGCTGGGCACCCCGCCCGTCGGCGTCCCCGTGCAGGGCGACCCCCTCGCGGCCCTGCGCGCCACCATCGAGGCCCTCCACACGCCGCACGACCTCGCCCATGGCTCCGATCTGTCCGGGCTGCCCCCCTTCACGGGCGGCATGGTCGGCTACCTCGGCTACGACATCGTGCGCCGGCTGGAGAAGATCGGCCCCGGCGAGCGCGACGACCTGAAGCTGCCCGAGCTCACCATGCTGCTCACCAGCGACCTGGCCGTCCTGGACCACTGGGACGGCTCGGTCCTGCTGATCGCCAACGCGATCAACCACAACGACCTCGACACGGGCGTCGACGAGGCGTACACCGACGCGGTCGCCCGCCTCGACGCCATGGAGGCGGACCTCTCGCGAGCCGTCTCGCAGCCCCCGGCCGCGCTCCCGCCGTCCGAACTGCCCGAGTACACCGCGCTGTGGGGCGGCCCCGACTACCAGGACGCCGTCGACGACATCAAGGAGCGCATCCGGGCCGGCGAGGCCTTCCAGGTCGTCCCCTCCCAGCGCTTCGAGACGCCGTGCACGGCAAGCGCGTTGGACGTGTACCGGGTGTTGCGGGCCACCAACCCGTCGCCGTACATGTACCTCTTCCGCTTCGACGGCTTCGACGTCGTGGGCTCCTCCCCGGAGGCCCTGGTCAAGGTCGAGGACGGCCAGGCGATGGTGCACCCCATCGCGGGTACCCGGCCGCGCGGCGCCACTGTCCAGGAGGACCAGGCCCTCGCCGACGAGCTGATCGCCGACCCCAAGGAGCGCGCCGAGCACCTGATGCTCGTCGACCTGGGGCGCAACGACCTGGGGCGGGTCTGCGAGCCCGGCTCCGTGGAGGTCGTCGACTTCATGTCCATCGAGCGCTACTCGCACGTCATGCACATCGTGTCGACCGTGACCGGCAGGGTCGCCGAAGGCCGTACGGCCTTCGACGTACTGACGGCCTGCTTCCCCGCCGGCACCCTCTCCGGCGCCCCCAAGCCCCGCGCCATGCAGATCATCGACGAACTGGAGCCCTCGCGGCGCGGCCTGTACGGCGGCTGCGTCGGCTACCTCGACTTCGCGGGCGACTCCGACACCGCCATCGCCATCCGTACGGCCCTGCTCCGCGACGGCACGGCGTACGTGCAGGCCGGCGCCGGAGTCGTCGCCGACTCGGACCCCGTCGCCGAGGACACCGAGTGCCGCAACAAGGCCGCCGCGGTCCTCCGCGCGGTCCACACGGCCAACCGGCTGGCCCAGTAGGGCGCGCACCGGCCCCGGGGACGACGCACACCGGTGGAAACGGCACGTCACGCACCGTTCCGGACGCCCGGAACCGGACATAGGCGCCCAGTGCGACGCGTCTCACGTGAGCCCCGGGTGACGGTTCGCCCGGGGTTCAGGCGATAGTGGAGCACGTGACTGCTGTTCCGCACCCCCGATCCGAAGCCCCCGGACCCGCCCGGTCCGGCCGCCGAAGCCTCGCCCTCGCCCTGCTGTCCGGCGCGCTCGGCGCGGCCGTCGTGCTGCTCGCCACCCGCCGTGGCTGGTCGGACGGCACCGCGACCGTCGCCGGCGGTGAATTCCCGCTGAGCGCCACGGGCAGCGACGTCACGGGCGTCCCCGCCTCCCTGGCGATAGTGGGACTGGCCTCCCTCGTCGCCGTCTTCGCCGTCCGCCGGGCCGGCCGCTTCCTGGTCGCCGGACTCCTCGCGCTCTCCGGCGCGGGCACGATCGCCTCGGCGCTCCTCGGTGTGTCCGACAGCTCAGCGCTCGACGAGAAGGCCGCCCAGGCCACCGGGGACACCGCGGCGACCGTTGACACCATGACCCACACCGCCTGGCCGTACGTGGCCGCCGCGGGCGGTCTGCTGCTCCTCCTCGCGGGCCTCCTCGCCCTGCGCTACGGACGGCTGTGGCCGACCATGTCGGGACGGTACGAGCGCGACGGCGCCCCGCGGGTGCGCAGGACCCGGGCCCCGGCGGACACCGACCGGCCCGAGGAGATCTGGAAGGCCCTCGACCGCGGCGAGGACCCGACAAGCGCCTGAGGGAACTGCCACCCGGTCCGCCGGAACCGCCGTGAGCGGCGGCCGGTCCCGCGGTTCCCCGCGCCCTGCGGGGGCGCGGCACCCCCGGCTCCGAGCGGTCCCGCAGGTACGGAACAATGGGCGGCGAGCGTCCGACTCACATACGCACACAGCAACGAGGAGCAAGTCATGGCGGGCAGCAGCCACGGTCACACCCCGGCCGCCTGGACCGGTGTCATCATCGCCTTCATCGGTTTCTGCGTCTCCGGTGCCTTCATGGTGATGGCCAGCCCGCTGGGCTTCTGGGCCGGCATGGTCATCGTCGTCCTCGGCGGCGTGGTCGGCATGGCCATGCGCGCGGCGGGCCTCGGCCAGCCGAAGCGCACGCACCCGACCCACCAGGTGGCGTCCGCCGAGAGCTGAGCCCGTCCGTACGGTGGCACGGTTCCACGGCATCACGGGAGGCGGGTCCGGCGTCGAACGCCGGAGCCGCCTTCTCCGTGTGTCCGTGCGTGGGCCCGCACACGGCGCGGGCCGGTGCGCGGTCCACCCCGGCGCGGCACAATGCGACGGGTGAACGCCGATTCCCAGAGGGTGACGCCCGCTCCCGGATCCCTGCCGCGACGGCTCGTCGTGCCCGGCGGGATCCTCGCGGCCGTCGTCGGCGCCTTCGCGTACGTGGGGACCGTCGACCCGAACGAACCGGGGCACTACCCCGCCTGCCCGCTGCTGCAGTACACCGGCCTGTACTGTCCCGGCTGCGGCGGGCTGCGCAGCGCGTACGCCGTCGTGCACGGGGACCTCGGGACGGCCCTCGGGGCCAACGCGGTCGCCGTTCTCGGCTACGCCGTCTTCGCCGCGCTGTGGACCGTCTGGGTGGTCCGCTCGGTCCGTGGACGGCCGACGCGCGTCGATCCGGGGCCGTCCTTGCTGTGGGCGCTGGGCGCGTTGTTGCTGGTCTTCACCGTTGTCCGGAACCTGCCGTTCGGTGGCTGGCTCCACCCTTGATCAATGTGCGAATGTCCAGGTAGTGGGACCGCCGTCAACCGGATGTGAGGCCTAAGCCCTCCTCCGGATACCATCGCAGTGACCACCGGTTTCGTCCGATGCGACGGATCCGGGGTCAACCGCAGAACCGCTGCAAGTGCCAACCGTCAGGGAAGGGGGCCGCTCGCGTGAGTGTGCTCGACGAGATCATCGACGGAGTCCGTGCCGACCTCGCGGAGCGACAGGCGCGCGTCAGCCTCGACGAGCTCAAGGAGCGCGCCGCGAAGGCTCCGGCAGCCAAGGACGGTGTCGCGGCCCTGCGCGGCGACGGCGTCAAGGTCATCTGCGAGGTCAAGCGCTCCAGCCCGTCCAAGGGCGCGCTCGCTGCGATCGCCGATCCCGCGGCCCTCGCCGCGGACTACGAGGCGGGCGGCGCGTCCGTCATCTCCGTGCTCACCGAGCAGCGCCGCTTCGGCGGATCGCTGGCCGACCTGGAGGCCGTGCGGGCCAAGGTCGACATCCCGGTGCTGCGCAAGGACTTCATCGTCACGTCCTACCAGCTGTGGGAGGCCCGGGCGTACGGCGCTGACCTCGCGCTGCTCATCGTGGCCGCGCTCGACCAGCCCGCCCTGGAGTCCCTCATCGAGCGTGCCGAGTCCATCGGACTCACCCCGCTCGTCGAGGTGCACGACGAGGACGAGGTCGAGCGGGCGGTGGACGCCGGCGCGAAGGTCATCGGCGTCAACGCGCGCAACCTCAAGGACCTCAAGGTCGACCGCGGCACCTTCGAGCGCGTCGCACCCGAGATCCCCGCCCACATCGTGAAGATCGCGGAGTCCGGCGTCCGTGGTCCGCACGACCTCATCGCCTACGCGAACGCCGGCGCCGACGCCGTACTGGTCGGCGAGTCCCTGGTCACCGGCCGGGACCCGCGCACCGCCGTCTCCGACCTGGTCGCCGCCGGCGCGCACCCCGCGCTGCGGCACGGACGGGGCTGACACCCCGGATGAACGCCGGCCGTACCCCCGCCGCCACCACCCGTCCGGGCTCATGCCCCGACGGTGGTCCGGCGCGTGTGCGGTCCGCCGCCGCGGGGCCTTCGGTGGCCCGCGGCCCCTACGCCCGGCTCGCCCGCGGCTGCCGTCCGCGCGGCTGCCGCGCGCCCGCCAGGCGTGTGCACGGGCGCCGGGTGCGGTACGTCATCGGCGACGAGCCGGGCCAGGTCAACGGCATGCGATGGCGTCGGCGCGTACGCGCCACCGCCGCCCACGGACTCCGCCCCGTCTCCTGACCGGGCCGGGGCCCGGTTCGGCGCCACCCGATCCCCGTCGCGCGGGCTCTCTCCGCGCCGCGGCCGGGTGGGTGCCACTCTCTCCTGCTCGTTGCCGGCCCGTTGTGGCCCGGGAACTCCTTCCGCGCCTCGACGACACGCGGCGCGGGTCCGGCGGCACCGCGACCGCCACGGCCGGGGAGACGAACCGCCGGCGGACGCGGCGCACATGTGACCGTCATCCGACCTGTAGACCGGGGCCACGCCCCAGCGAGGTAACCGCATGCCCAGCGAGTTCTTCATTCCCGACCCCGAGGGTCAGGTTCCCAGCGCCGAGGGGTACTTCGGCGCGTTCGGCGGAAAGTTCATCCCGGAGGCGCTGGTCGCCGCCGTGGACGAGGTCGCCGTCGAGTACGACAAGGCGAAGTCCGACCCCGCTTTCGCCCGGGAGCTGGACGACCTGCTCGTCCACTACACCGGCCGCCCCAGCTCCCTCACCGAGGTGTCGCGCTTCGCCGAACACGCGGGTGGCGCCCGGGTGTTCCTCAAGCGCGAGGACCTGAACCACACCGGTTCTCACAAGATCAACAACGTGCTCGGGCAGGCCCTGCTCACCAAACGCATGGGCAAGACCCGCGTCATCGCCGAGACCGGCGCGGGCCAGCACGGCGTCGCCACGGCCACCGCCTGCGCGCTGTTCGGCCTCGAATGCACCATCTACATGGGTGAGATCGACACACAGCGCCAGGCCCTGAACGTGGCCCGGATGCGCATGCTCGGCGCCGAGGTCATCGCCGTGAAGTCCGGCAGCCGCACGCTGAAGGACGCCATCAACGAGGCCTTCCGCGACTGGGTCGCCAACGTCGACCGCACCCACTACCTGTTCGGTACGGTCGCGGGCCCGCACCCCTTCCCCGCCATGGTCCGCGACTTCCATCGCGTCATCGGCGTCGAGGCCCGGAGGCAGATCCTGGAGCGTGCCGGCCGCCTCCCCGACGCGGCCGTCGCCTGCGTCGGCGGCGGCTCGAACGCCATCGGCCTCTTCCACGCGTTCATCCCGGACGCGGACGTCCGCCTGATCGGCTGCGAGCCCGCCGGGCACGGCATCGACACCGGCGAGCACGCGGCCACGCTGACGGCCGGCGAGCCGGGCATCCTGCACGGCTCCCGCTCGTACGTCCTCCAGGACGAGGAAGGCCAGATCACCGAGCCGTACTCGATCTCGGCCGGACTCGACTACCCGGGCATCGGCCCCGAGCACGCCTACCTCAAGGACAGCGGCCGCGGCGAGTACCGGGCCGTGACCGACGACGCGGCGATGCAGGCCCTGCGCCTGCTCTCCCGCACCGAGGGCATCATCCCGGCGATCGAGAGCGCCCACGCGCTCGCCGGAGCCATGGAGATCGGCAGGGAGCTCGGCCCGGACGGGCTGATCGTCGTCAACCTGTCCGGCCGCGGGGACAAGGACATGGACACGGCCGCCCGCTACTTCGGCCTGTACGACGAGGGCGCCGACGCCGTCGTCGAGGCGGACGCCGACAGCGACCGTGCCGAGATCGAGGGGGACGCCAAGTGAGCGGCAACATCCAGCTGTTGAGCGACACGCTCGCCGGTGCGAAGGCCGAGGGCAGGTCCGCCCTCATCGCGTACCTCCCGGCCGGCTTCCCGACCGTCGACGGCGGGATCGCGGCCGTCAAGGCCGTCTTCGAGGGCGGCGCGGACGTCGTCGAGGTGGGGCTGCCGCACAGCGACCCCGTCCTCGACGGCCCGGTCATCCAGACCGCCGACGACATCGCCCTGCGCGGCGGCGTCAGGATCGCGGACGTGATGCGCACGGTCCGCGAGGCGTACGAGGCGACCGGCAAGCCCGTCCTCGTGATGACGTACTGGAACCCGATCGACCGCTACGGCGTCGAGCGCTTCACCGCCGAACTGGCCGAAGCGGGCGGGGCCGGCTGCATCCTGCCCGACCTCCCCGTGCAGGAGTCCGCGCTGTGGAGGGAGCACGCCGAGAAGCACGGCCTCGCGACCGTCTTCGTCGTCGCCCCCAGCAGCAAGGACGCCCGGCTGGCCGAGATCACCGCGGCGGGCTCCGGCTTCGTCTACGCGGCCTCGCTGATGGGCGTCACCGGCACCCGGGAGTCCGTGGGCGCGCAGGCGCAGGACCTTGTCCGGCGTACCAAGGCCACCACCGGCATCCCGGTCTGTGTCGGCCTCGGCGTCTCGAACGCCCGGCAGGCCGCCGAGGTGGCCGGCTTCGCCGACGGCGTCATCGTCGGCTCGGCCTTCGTGAAGTTGATGCTGGACGCCCCGGACGAGGCCGCCGGCCTGGACGCCGTACGCGCTCTCGCCGCCGATCTCGCCAAGGGCGTGCGCGGCACGAAGTGACAACCGTTCGTTCTCGTACGGCTGTTCATGTACGTAACGGACAATCCGCTCACTCGAACGGGTGGACCTGAGGCCGGGGAGGCGCGGAGCGCCTCCCCGGTTCGTTCTGCGGGATGTGAGCGAGAAGAACCGTGAGGGAAAGCGCACCGCCCGCGAGCGGCTGGCGGAAGAGCGAGACAAGCAGAAGGCGGCGGAGAAGCGCCGCCGGGTACTGGTCGTGGGCGGGGCAGTCGTCGCCGTGCTGGGCCTGGCCGCGGTGATCGGCGTACTGGCCGCGAACTCCGGCAAGGACGAGGCGGACACGGCGGGCCCGCTGACGGCCCCCTCGGGGGCGAACGGCGACGACAGCCTGGCCATCCCCGCGGGCAAGGAGAGTGCCAAGTCCACTCTCACCGTGTGGGAGGACTTCCGCTGCCCGGCCTGCAAGAGCTTCGAGGACGCCTACCGCTCGACGATCCACGAGCTGACGGGCGCCGGACAGCTGAAGGTGGAGTACCACCTCGCGACCCTGATCGACGGGAACATGGGCGGCAGCGGCTCCCTGCACGCCGCCAACGCCGCGGCCTGCGCCCAGGACGCCGGGAAGTTCACCGCGTACCACGACGTGCTCTTCGAGAACCAGCCCGCCGAGACGGACGACGCGTACGCGAAGAACAGCAAGCTGATCGAGCTGGCGGGCAAGGTCGACGGACTGACCACCGACCCCTTCAAGAAGTGCGTGGAGGACGGCACGCACAACAGCTGGGTCGCCAAGTCCCACAAGGCCTTCCAGAGTGGCAACTTCAGCGGCACCCCGACGGTGCTGCTGAACGGGAAGAACATCTACCAGGACCAGACGATGACCCCGGCCAAGCTGAAGCAGATGGTGCAGCAGGCCGGCAAGGCGTGAGCGCGGCGGGCCGCACGGGTGCACCACCGGCCCCAGCGGTCCCGCCGGTCTCGTTATGGACCCGTAGCCCGGGCGGGTTGCCGTACGTGGCGCCCGGCAGGGTAGCGTCGACTCCGCCATGGAAATTGCCTACATCCCCAGCCCGTCGCGCGGAGTATACGAACTATTCGGCGTCATTCCGCTGCGCGGCTACGCGTTCTGCATCATCATCGGCGTCTTCGTAGCCGTCTGGCTCGGCAACAAGCGGTGGATCGCGCGGGGAGGCCGTTCAGGCACCGTGGCGGACATCGCCGTGTGGGCCGTGCCGTTCGGCCTCGTCGGCGGGCGGCTGTACCACGTCATCACGGACTACCAGCTGTACTTCAGCGAGGGTCAGGACTGGGTCGACGCCTTCAAGATCTGGGAGGGCGGCCTCGGTATCTGGGGGGCCATCGCCTTCGGCGCGGTGGGTGCCTGGATCGGCTGCCGCAGCCGTGGCATCCCGCTGCCGGCGTGGGCCGACGCCCTCGCCCCTGGTATCGCCCTCGCACAGGCCATCGGCCGCTGGGGCAACTGGTTCAACCAGGAGCTGTACGGGCGGGAGACGGACCTCCCCTGGGCGCTGCACATCACGTCCTCGACGGACGGCCGGGTGCCGGGCTACTACCACCCGACGTTCCTGTACGAGTCGCTGTGGTGCATCGGTGTCGCGGTCCTCGTCATCTGGGCCGACCGCCGCTTCAAGCTCGGCCACGGCCGCGCCTTCGCCCTGTACGTCGCGGCGTACTGCGCGGGCCGCTTCTGGATCGAGGCCATGCGGGTCGACGAGGCCCACCACTTCCTCGGGATGCGTCTCAACGAGTGGACCTCGATCGTCGTCTTCCTCCTCGCCGTGCTCTACATCGTGCTGTCGGCGCGGCGCAGGCCGGGCCGGGAAGAGGTCGTCGAGCCAAGCGCGTCCGACGGGGACACGGACGACGGCGCCGCGGTGGACCTGGACAAGAAGTCCGAGGACGAGAAGCCCGAGAACAAGAAGTCCGGGGACAAGAAGTCCGGGGACAAGAAGACCGACGGCGACGCCGGGTCCGACGAGACCAGGTCCGAGGACGAGAAGTCCGAGGGGGACGGCACGAAGCCGGTCGGGTCCGACGCCGGTTCCTCGGCTTCCGGGACCGCGGACTCGACGGGTTCCGCCGCGACGAAGGACGAAGCCGGGTCGGCGAAGAAGTCCTGACCTGAGCGAGTACGTGGACAGGGGCGCCCCCAGCACTGGGGGCGCCCCTGCCCTGTGTGCGGTCAGGGGCGGCGGGCCAGTGCCAGGGTGCGGTGGGCCCCCGCGACGACCGCCGCGTCGATGAAGCGGCCGTCGGGGAGGGCCTGGGCGCCGGGCCGGGTGGCCGCCGCCTCGATGACGGACTCGGCCGTCTCGATCTCCTGGGGGGTCGGCAGGTAGGCGGCCTCGATGACGGGGAGCTGGCGGGGATGGATGGCCGCGCGGCCGAGGAAGCCCAGGGCGCGGCCGTGGGCGCAGGACGCGGCCAGGCCGGCGAGGTCGTGCACGCGGGGATGGACGGACTGGGCCGGCGGGGCGAGATTCGCCGCGCGGGCGGCCAGGACCACTCGGGAGCGGGGCCAGTCGAGGCCCGTGTCGTCGCGTACCCCCAGGTCGGCACGGAGGTCCGCCTCGCCGAGACCGATGCCGCGCAGGGCGGGGTGGGCCGAGGCGATCGCGTACGCGTGCTCGACGGCGAGGGCGGATTCCAGGAGGGCGTACAGAGGGAGATGCGGGGCCCTGTCCGCCGTCCGTACGACCTGGGCAGGGGAGGAGACCTTCGGCAGACGCAGGCCCGCCAGGGCCGGGAGCGCGGCGAGGGCGTGGAGGTCGGCGGCGCACTCCGGGCCGTCCGGGGCGTTGACGCGGACGTGGACCGGGACCGGGTACGGCTCCGCGAGGAGGTCTGCGGTGGCGGCGCGGGCGTACTCCTTGCGGCCGGGGGCGACCGCGTCCTCCAGGTCGACGACGACCACGTCGGCGCCGGCGGTCAGGGCCTTCGCCACCACCTCGGGCCGGTCGCCGGGAACGTACAGCCAGGTGAGAGGGAGAGCTCCCCAGGCCCTCGCGGGTTCCGTGGCGGGTTCCGCGGCTCCCGCGGGTTCAGTGGTCACAGGGCGCCCTCCGCCCGGAGTTCGGTGATCTCGCCGACCGTCAGGCCGAGTTCGGTGAGCACCGTGTCGGTGTCGGCGCCGTGCGGACGGCCCGCCCAGCGGATCCCGCCGGGGGTGTCGGTGAGGCGGAAGAGGACGTTCTGCATGCGCAGCGGGCCCAGTTCGGGGTCGTCGACGGTGGTGATCGTGTCGAGGGCCGCGTACTGCGGGTCCTCCATGACGTCGGTGATGTCCTGGACGGGAGCCACCGCCGCCTCCGCCTTCTCGAACGCGGCGATGACGTCGGCGCGGGTGTGACGGGCGATCCACGAGCCGACCGCCTCGTCGAGGACGTCGGTGTGGCGGGCCCGGTCCGCGCCCGTGGCGAACCACGGCTCGGTGATCAGGTCGGGGCGGCCGACCAGGCGCATCACGCGTTCGGCGACCGACTGCGCCGATGTCGAGACGGCGACCCAGGTGCCGTCGGCGGTGCGGTAGGTGTTGCGGGGCGCGTTGTTCTGGGAGCGGTTTCCGGTGCGGGGCTGGACGTGGCCCAGCTGGTCGTACCAGAGCGGCTGCGGGCCGAGGACCGTGAGGATCGGCTCGATGATCGCCATGTCCACGACCTGTCCACGGCCCGTGCGGTCGCGGCCCGCCAGGGCCGTCATCACCGCGTACGCCGTGGCCAGGCCCGCGATGGAGTCGGCGAGGCCGAAGGGCGGCAGGGTCGGCGGGGCGTCCGGCTCACCGGTGATCGCGGCGAACCCGCTCATCGCCTCGGCGAGCGTGCCGAAGCCGGGGCGCCGCGAGTACGGGCCGAACTGGCCGAAGCCGGTGACGCGGGTGAGGACCAGCCGGGGGTTCGCGGCCGAGAGCTCCTCCCAGCCGAGGTCCCACTTCTCCAGCGTGCCGGGCCGGAAGTTCTCGATGATCACGTCGGTGGTGGCGGCGAGGCGCAGCAGGGTGGCACGGCCGCCGTGCGTGGAGAGGTCCAGGGTCATCGTGCGTTTGTTGCGTCCGAGGAGCTTCCACCACAGACCGATGCCGTCCTTCGACGGGCCGTGGCCGCGGGACGGGTCCGGCCGTCGGGGGTGCTCGACCTTGATGACCTCGGCGCCGAAGTCGCCGAGCATGGTGGCGGCGAGGGGGCCGGCGAAGAGGGTCGCGAGGTCGAGGACGCGGAGGCCGTCGAGGGGCGCCGGGGTGGTCGCGGTGGTGGGGGTCATGGGTGCGGGGCCTCCTGGTGGCTGGGACGGGCCGCCGGTGCGGCGGCCGGTGCGGCGGCCGGTGCGGCGGTCAGCCGGGCTGTCAGGTGGGCGAGGGCGTCGAAGCCGGTTCCGTCGAAGTCGCCGACGGAGGTGGCCAGGCGGTTCTTGAGGGGGGCCGTCCACCGGGGCGGGAGGGCCCGAGGGCTCCCGGCGAGCAGACCCGCGATCGAGCCGGACGTCGCGCCGTTGGAGTCCGTGTCCCAGCCGCCCGACACGGCACGGCAGACGGAGGCGGCGAAGTCGCCGTCCGCGTGGGTGAGGGCGGCGGCGAGCAGGGCCGTGTTGGGGACGGCGTGCACCCAGTGGTACGAGGCGTGGGTGGCGTGCAGTTCGTCCACGACACGGTCGAAGTCCCGCTGCTCCCGCGCCAGTCGGACCGCGTGGCGGACGGCCACGGCGAGGCGGGAGCCGGGGGGTACGACGGTGAGCCCCGTGCGGAGGCAGGTGTGGATGTCGCTGGTGCCGGTGGCTGCCTCGGACAGGGCGGCCGCCGTGAACATCGCCGCGTAGACGCCGTTGGCGGTGTGGGTGAGGGTGGCGTCCCGGTGGGCCTGTTCCGCGGCGGCCGCGGGGGTGCCGGGGTTGGTCCAGCCGTGGACGTCCGCGCGGATCAGGGCGCCGATCCATTCGCGGAACGGGTTGCGGTGGCGTGCCGTGTGCGGGGGTTCGACGCCGTCCAGGAGATTGCGGTAGGCGATGCGTTCCGCGGTGAACGTACGGCCTGCGGGGAGTTCGTCCAGCCAGAGCCGGGCCACGTCCGTGGTGCTGAAGTGCCTGCCGTGGCGTTGGAGCAACAGGAGGTTCAGGACGGGGTAGTTGAGGTCGTCGTCCTCCGGCATGCCGTCGATGTTCTCGGCGAGGGAGGTGGGGGCGGAGCGGCGGTTCCAGGGGAAGGCGGCCTTCAGCTCGGGCGGCAGGCCCCGTTCCGTGAACCAGGTGGTGAGGGGCCAGTTGCCGGTGGCCCGGGCGAGTTGGCGGATGCCGTCCAGAGGCAGCTTCTCCACCGGCTTGCCGAGCAGGCAGCCCGCGGCTCTGCCCAGCCAGGCGGCCTCCATGCGGGGCTGGAGTGCGGCGGGGGCCGGGGCAGGGCGCCCGGGCGCGCGGTGGGGGGCCGTTGTGGGCCAGTCGGGGCACAGGGCGCGGATCCTGGACAGGTCGGTCGGCTCCGTGTCCGCCAACGCG
Source organism: Streptomyces aurantiacus (assembly GCF_027107535.1). Classification (NCBI taxonomy): domain Bacteria; kingdom Bacillati; phylum Actinomycetota; class Actinomycetes; order Kitasatosporales; family Streptomycetaceae; genus Streptomyces; species Streptomyces sp. Qhu-G9. The sequence continues at coordinate 2,107,809 of NZ_CP114283.1, forward strand.
CTGGGCAGGTCCGCCAGTTCGTCCAGGAGGTCCCGGGCCAGTGCCCGCAGGTAGGGGGAGGCGGGGGTCTTGGACGAGCCCGCGCGCAGAGGCGTGTCCGGGCCGCCGGCCGTCCGCCAGCGGGCCGCGACGGCCGACGGCTCGCGGCCGTCCTGCCTCGCCTGACGGAGTTCGTGACCGAGCAGGTCCTCCGGCTGGACCCAGGTCAGACGCAGAGGGGTCATGACAGCTCCGCGTACGCCGTCTCGTGGGCCCGGCGGCGCCGTACGTCACGGGCGAAGATCTCGCGGGTCACCTCCGCGAGGGTCGTCGCGGGTGCCCGCAGGTCCAGACGGCTGGCCTCGGCGACCGTCTTGGCCCAGTCGGACGGGATCTCCGACCCCAGGGCGCCCGCCAGGGCACCGGACATCGTGGCGATGGAGTCGCAGTCGCGGCCGTAGTTCACCGAGCCCAGCACCGCGTGCCGGTAGTCGCCGCGGGAGACCAGCAGCATGGCGAGGGCCACCGGGAGCTCCTCGATGGAGTGGATGCGGGAGGGGCGGCGGGCGCCCAGGGACGGGCTCCGGTAGTCCGGGCCGACCGTGTCGTAGGGGGCGACCGCCTCGCGCACGGGGCGCAGCGCCGACTCGAAGTCCGAGTACCGCGCCGCCGTGTCGCAGACCGTCTCGATCGCGGCCCGCGTGCCGTCCTTCGCCACCGCCAGGCAGGCCTCGACCACCGAGTCCGGGGTCGCGCCCGGGGCACAGGCGGCCGCCACGGCCGCCGCGAAGACACCGGCCGCCTCCCGCCCGTACGACGACTGGTGGGCGCCCGCGATGTCCAGGGCCTCGGCGTAGGCGCCCGCCGGGTTCGCCGCGTTGACCAGGCCGACCGGGGCCATGTACATCGCGGCACCGCAGTTGACGATGTTGCCGGTGCCCGCCTCCCGGGGGTCCACGTGGCCGTAGTGGATCCGGGCCACCAGCCACTTCTCGGCGAGGAAGATCCGCTGGAGGGGGAGGGCGTCCGCCTCGAGTTCCGGGATCCAGCGGGGCGTTGTCATCAGGTCGGGCACCAGGTGCCCGGCGACGGCGTACGCGTCGAGATGGTCGCGGACCGTCGCGTACACCCGTACCAGGGCGTGCGTCATCAGGGTGTCGTCGGTCACGTGGCCGTCGCCCTTGTGGTACGGGGCGACAGGGCGGGCCGTGCGCCAGTCGTCGCCGTGCCAGGGGCCGACGATGCCGTGGACGCGTCCGCCGTGGCGTTCGGTGATCTGGTCGGGGGAGTAGCCCTCGACGGGGCCGCCGAGCGCGTCGCCGACGGCGGCTCCGACGAGGGCTCCGGTGATCCGTTCGTCGAGGGTTCCTGTTCCTTCTCCTTTGGGCGTCATGCCCGAATCATCCCTCCGGGAGGGCCAGTTCCGTCGCTTCCAGCAGTTCGGCGAGTCCGATGAGGTCCGTGCCGGTCAGCCGCGGCAGTGCGCAGCCGGACAGGGTGCGGCAGGTGTCGCGCCAGGCGGCGGGGATCGCCGCGCCGCCGCCGAGCGCGCCGGTCAGTGCGCCGGCGAGGGCCGGGGCCGAGTCCGCGACCCGGGACAGGCAGGCCGCCGCGGGCACGGCCTCCGCGATCCGGCCGTGTGCGGCGACGGCGAGCGCGAGGGCGACCGGGACGGTCTCGGCGGCGGCGATGCCGTAGCTGTAGACGTGGTCGACGATCTGGTGTTCCAGGAGGGGGACGACACCGAAGGCGCCGTGCCCCTCCGTCATGGAGTCACGGGCGAGCGCGAGGGCGTGCCGTGCGTTGCGGCCGATCTCCGTGGCCTCCGGGAGTTCGGCGAGGGCCGCCGCCGCGCAGGAGTCCACGTCCGCGCCGCCCAGCGCGAGTGCGACGGCCGCGGCCATCGCACGGGCGCCGTGCACGCCGTCACCGTCCTGTGTGTAGCGGGCGTCGAACTCGGCCAGTTCCGCGGCGGACCGGGCGTCTCCCGCGTGGGCCACCGCCAGTACGCACGCCCGTACGCAGGCCGCGTCGTCGAAGTAGTGGGGGTTGTCGTGGCCGGAGGCCGGCGGGCGCAGTCCGGCTGCGAGGTTTCCGAGGCCGGCCCGTACCGAGATGCGGGCGCGCAGGGGGAGTACGGCGGACTCGATCTCGGGGGCGCGGTCGGCTGCCGCGGCGACCTCGCTGGCCACGGCGTTCCAGGAGAGGTCGATGGCCGCGCGCATCCGGCGCTCCCGGCTCAGGTCGCCGAGCGCGCCGGCGTCGGCGGCGCGCAGGACCGCCTCCGCCGCGAACGCCGCCCATTCGGCGTCGTCCGACGGGCCGAGCCGCAGCGGCTCCGGTGGCTGGTTCAGGGCGATGGGGACGGGGAGGGTGGTCGTCGCGTTCTGTTCCGCGAAGGTGTCCAGCTCGCGGGTCAGGCGTCGTGTCCATTCGGGCATGCGGGCGGCTCGGTGCCTGGCCGCGGGCCAGCCTGCGGCGTCGCCCGCGGCCAGGCCCAGGAGGAGGCCCTCGATGCGGCGTCGGGCCTGGGGGCGGTGGGCGATGTGCGGGTCCGTGAGGGCTGGTCGCGCAGTTCCCCGCGCCCCCAGCAGAGGTTCCGGGCGGTTTGTCGCCTGCGGGTCCGTCGTGGCTGGTCGCGCAGTTTCCCGCGCCCCTGACGGGGTGCGGGCTGCCCCGGCTTTCGGTGGGGCGGTGAGGCCCAGCGCCGCCGCGGGGGCGCTGTCGAGCAGGTGGGTGGTCGGTTCGGGATTCACAGGGACACCTCGTCCGGGGTCAGCAGGTCCGCCACGTCCAGGACGTGATGGCCCTGCATGGCGGGAAGACAGCTGCCTCGGGCCGGGCCGATCGCCGCCGCCCAGGCGGCGGGGATCGCCGAGGCGCCCTTCGTCGCGCCGGCCAGGGCGCCCGCGACCGCGGCCGTGGTGTCGGCGTCCCGGCCCATGTTCACCGCCGTGAGGACCGCCTCCGTGAAGTCGCCGTCGGCGGCCGCGTACGCGCCGAAGGCGAGGGCCACGGCCTCGGGGGCCAGGTCGGTCCAGGGGTAGCCGCCGATGACGACGGCCGAGCGGACCGCGCGTTCGCCGCGGTGCGCACAGGCCACCGCCCGGCGCAGGGAGCGTGCCGTCCAGGAGTCGTCGGGGACGACGGCCAGTGCGGAGGCGACGACCACGATCGTCGGGGCGCCGGCCATCGCCGCCGCGACGCCCGCGGCGACCGCCTGGCCGCCGTAGATGCCCTCGCCGTCGTGGCTCACCGACCCGTCGATCGCCACCAGCCTGGCCGCCTCCGCGGGGCGGCCCGCCGCGAAGACGCCGAAGGGGGCCGCGCGCATGGCGAGGCCGTCGCTCCAGGCGTGCCGGTGCTGTGCGGAGATCGGGGCGGCCAGCCCCCGGCGCAGGTTCTCCAGCGTGCCCCGCTCGCTGAAGCCCGCACCCCGGAACGGGCCCTCGTCGCGGTCCGCGATCCACTGGTGCCAGGCCGCCTCCACGTGCCGGGCCGTGAGCGCCGAACCGTGCCGGGCGAGCAGCAGCCCCGAGAAGATCGCGTACTCGGTGTCGTCCGTGCCGGCCGGTTTCTCGGCCACGTACCCCGTGATGCGTCCCCAGCGCGCGCGGATCTCGGACGGCTTCATGTTCTCGGCCGGTGCCCCCAGCGCGTCACCCACGGCGAGCCCCAGCAGTGCGCCGCGCGCCCGTTCACGGAGAGCGGTGGCGCCTCCTGGCGCCGGGACCGGCGGAACGCAGGCAATCGAAGCCATGGCGGTGCCTCTCCGTCGCGGGGTCCCGGAAGGTCGGAAGGACCCTTTGCGCATGTGTCCCCACGGAGCGGTTCACCGGAGCCTCGCGCGCCTCAGCATCACCCGGTCGACATCTGTGCGCAGGTCACCACGGATGAGCGGATGAGGCGAAAGTGCAGGTAAGTACGGCCTTCCTTGCTGGCGAGCGAGAAATTTCAGGCGTACCTTCGGCGTTGTCCAAAAGTAGAACTAATCCAATCAAGCACCTGGAGGGCCCTGGAATGGCCATCATCGAGACCGAGGCGGCACTCCATGAGGCCCACCGCGACAACCACACCCACCGGGACGTGAACGGGGGGTGGCTGCGCCCGGCCGTCTTCGGCGCGATGGACGGACTCGTCTCCAACCTGGCGCTGATGACGGGCGTGGCGGGCGGAGCCGTCTCCTCCCGGGCCGTCGTCATCACCGGATTCGCGGGCCTGGCCGCCGGAGCCTTCTCCATGGCCGCCGGCGAATACACCTCCGTCGCCTCGCAGCGCGAACTCGTCGAGGCCGAACTCGACGTCGAACGCCGGGAGTTGAGGAAGCATCCCCAGGACGAGGAGCGCGAGCTGGCCGAGCTGTACCAGGCGCGGGGGGTCGACCCCGGTCTCGCCCGCGAGGTGGCCCGGCAGCTGTCCAGAGACCCCGAGCAGGCCCTGGAGATACATGCGAGGGAGGAGCTGGGCATCGATCCCGGCGACCTGCCCTCGCCCGCCGTCGCCGCCGTGTCGAGCTTCGGCTCCTTCGCCCTGGGGGCCCTGCTCCCCGTCCTCCCGTACCTGCTGGGCGCGACCACCCTCTGGCCCGCCCTGCTGCTCGCGTTCCTCGGGCTCTTCGCCTGCGGCGCGATCGTGGCCAAGGTGACCGCCAGATCCTGGTGGTACAGCGGGGCGCGGCAGCTCGCGCTGGGTGCGGCCGCCGCCGGTGTGACGTACGCCCTGGGCGGTTTCTTCGGTACGGCCGTAGGATGACCGCACCGCTGAGGTGATCGGCTATGCAAGGGACTGCATAAGTAGTCGTTACTCGGCGGTTTCGAATGCTTAACCACTGGGCATGAGCCGTAAGCGCTGCGGGCAATGACGCCCGCTCCTCCTGTGAAGCGGTGGGTGACGTTGCCTGCCGCGATCGGGCCGACGGTCATTGATCTGTCCGAAAAGGCCCCCTTGTTCAGCCGCCACGAGCGGCACCCCGCCGCACCCGTGGCGTCCGCATGCTGGAACGCGGTATCCGGTTCCCGAGATCCGTCCCATCATGTAACCTGCACGAAATTTTGCACCTTTCGCAGAGGGCCAACGTCGTCCCTCGGCACTCGCTCCCCCAGAGCCGCAAGAGCCTGGGAGGCGCCCCCAGCCACGACGACGACGGGAGAGCCGATGCGTACGCCGCGCCAGCCGTCCCAGCACTCCGAGAATGGCCAGAACTGGTCCTTCATGGATGCTCGCCCTGCCGCGCAGGGTATGTACGACCCCCGCAACGAGCACGACGCCTGTGGCGTCGGTTTCGTGGCCACCCTCACCGGCGAGGCGAGCCACGCGCTGGTCGAGCAGGCGCTCACGGTTCTGCGCAATCTGGAGCACCGCGGTGCCACCGGCGCCGAGCCCGACTCCGGTGACGGCGCGGGCATCCTGTCCCAGGTCCCGGACGCCTTCTTCCGCGAGGTGACCGACTTCGATCTGCCCGGGGCCGGTGCGTACGCGGTCGGTACCGCCTTCCTGCCCGCGGACGGCATCGACGCCGCCGTCACGCGCATCGAGACGATCGCCGCCGACGAGGGACTGACGGTCCTCGGCTGGCGCGAGGTCCCGGTCGCTCCCGGACTCCTCGGCGCCACCGCCCGTTCGACGATGCCCCTCTTCCGCCAGGTCTTCGTCACGGACGGGGCCAGCCAGGGCATCGAGCTCGACCGCAAGGCGTTCGTGCTGCGCAAGCGCGCCGAGCGCGAGGCCGACGTGTACTTCCCGTCGCTCTCCGCCCGCACCATCGTCTACAAGGGCATGCTGACCACCGGCCAGCTGGAGCCCTTCTTCCCGGACCTGTCCGACCGCCGCTTCGCCTCCGCGATCGCGCTCGTGCACTCCCGGTTCTCCACGAACACCTTCCCGAGCTGGCCGCTCGCCCACCCGTACCGCTTCGTCGCGCACAACGGCGAGATCAACACGGTCAAGGGCAACCGCAACTGGATGGCGGCCCGCGAGTCCCAGGTCGTCTCCGACCTGTTCGGACAGCAGGACAAGCTCGACCGGATCTTCCCGATCTGTACGCCCGAGGCGTCCGACTCCGCCTCCTTCGACGAGGTCCTGGAGCTGCTGCACCTCGGCGGCCGGTCCCTCCCGCACTCCGTGCTGATGATGATCCCGGAGGCGTGGGAGAACCACGACTCCATGGACCCGGCCCGCCGCGCCTTCTACCAGTTCCACTCCACGCAGATGGAGCCCTGGGACGGCCCGGCCTGTGTCACCTTCACCGACGGCACCCAGGTCGGCGCGGTCCTCGACCGCAACGGCCTGCGCCCCGGCCGCTACTGGGTCACCGACGAGGGTCTCGTCGTCCTCGGCTCCGAGGTCGGCGTCCTCGACATCGACCCCGCGAAGGTCGTCCGCAAGGGCCGCCTGCAGCCCGGCCGCATGTTCCTCGTGGACACCGCCGAGCACCGGATCATCGAGGACGACGAGATCAAGGCCGCCCTCGCCGCCGAGAACCCGTACGCGGAGTGGCTCGAAGCCGGCGAGATCGAGCTCTCCGACCTGCCCGAGCGCGAGCACATCGTGCATACCCATGCCTCGGTCACCCGCCGCCAGCAGACCTTCGGCTACACCGAGGAGGAGCTGCGCGTCATCGTCGCGCCGATGGCCAAGACCGGCGGCGAACCGCTCGGTTCCATGGGCACGGACTCGCCGATCGCGGCCCTGTCCGAGCGCCCGCGGCTGCTCTTCGACTACTTCACCCAGCTGTTCGCGCAGGTCACCAACCCGCCGCTGGACGCCATCCGCGAGGAGCTCGTCACCTCGCTGCGCTCCTCGCTGGGCCCCGCGGGCAACCTCCTCGAGCCGACCGCCGCGTCCTGTCGCAGCGTCACCCTGCCCTTCCCGGTGATCGACAACGACGAGCTGGCCAAGCTCATCCACATCAACGCCGACGGCGACATGCCCGGCATGAAGGCCGCGACACTGTCCGGCCTGTACCGCGTCTCCGGCGGCGGCGACTCGCTCGCCGCCCGACTCGATGAGATCTGCACCGAGGCCGACGCCGCCATAGAGAACGGCGCCCGGCTGATCGTCCTCTCGGACCGGCACTCCGACGCCGAGCACGCGCCGATCCCCTCGCTGCTGCTCACCGCGGCCGTCCACCACCACCTCATCCGCACCAAGCAGCGCACCCAGGTGGGCCTGCTGGTCGAGGCGGGCGACGTCCGCGAGGTCCACCACGTGGCCCTCCTCATCGGCTTCGGCGCCGCGGCCGTCAACCCCTACCTGGCGATGGAGTCCGTCGAGGACCTGGTCAGGGCAGGGACGTTCCTCCCCGGCATCGAGCCCGAGCAGGCCATCCGCAACCTGATCTACGCCCTCGGCAAGGGCGTCCTCAAGGTCATGTCCAAGATGGGCATCTCCACCGTCGCCTCCTACCGCGGCGCCCAGGTCTTCGAGGCCGTCGGCCTCGACCAGGCCTTCGTGCAGAAGTACTTCAACGGCACGGCCACCAAGATCGGCGGAGTCGGCATCGACGTCGTCGCCAAGGAGGTCGCCGCCCGCCACGCGAAGGCGTACCCGGCCAGCGGCATCGCGCCCGCGCACCGCGCCCTCGACATAGGCGGCGAGTACCAGTGGCGCCGCGAGGGCGAGCCGCACCTGTTCGACCCGGAGACGGTCTTCCGCCTCCAGCACTCCACGCGCAGCGGCAACTACGACATCTTCAAGAAGTACACGGACCGCGTGAACGAGCAGTCCGAGCGGCTCATGACGCTGCGCGGTCTCTTCGGCTTCACGTCCGGCCGCGAGCCGATCTCCCTCGACGAGGTCGAGCCGGCGAGCGAGATCGTCAAGCGCTTCTCCACCGGCGCCATGTCGTACGGCTCCATCTCGAAGGAAGCCCACGAGACGCTCGCCATCGCCATGAACCAGCTGGGCGCCAAGTCCAACACCGGTGAGGGCGGCGAGGACCCGGACCGCCTCTACGACCCGGCGCGCCGCTCCTCCATCAAGCAGGTCGCCTCCGGCCGCTTCGGCGTCACGTCCGAGTACCTGGTCAACGCGGACGACATCCAGATCAAGATGGCCCAGGGCGCCAAGCCCGGCGAGGGCGGCCAGCTGCCCGGCCACAAGGTGTACCCCTGGGTCGCCAGGACCCGGCACAGCACCCCCGGCGTGGGCCTCATCTCCCCGCCGCCGCACCACGACATCTACTCGATCGAAGACCTCGCCCAGCTGATCCACGACCTGAAGAACGCGAACCCGCAGGCGCGGATCCACGTGAAGCTGGTCTCCGAGGTCGGCGTCGGCACGGTCGCCGCGGGTGTCTCCAAGGCGCACGCGGACGTCGTCCTGATCTCCGGCCACGACGGCGGCACGGGCGCATCCCCGCTCACCTCGCTCAAGCACGCGGGCGGTCCCTGGGAGCTCGGCCTCGCCGAGACCCAGCAGACGCTGCTCCTGAACGGCCTGCGCGACCGGATCGTCGTACAGACCGACGGCCAGTTGAAGACCGGCCGTGACGTCGTCATCGCCGCGCTGCTGGGCGCCGAGGAGTTCGGTTTCGCGACCGCGCCGCTCGTCGTCTCCGGTTGCGTCATGATGCGCGTCTGCCACCTGGACACCTGCCCGGTCGGCATCGCCACCCAGAACCCGGCCCTGCGGGAGCGGTTCACCGGCAAGGCCGAGTACATCGTGAACTTCTTCAAGTTCATCGCCGAAGAGGTCCGCGAGATCCTCGCCGAACTGGGCTTCCGCTCCATCGAGGAGGCCGTCGGCCACGCCGAGACCCTCGACGTCGCCCGTGCCGTCGACCACTGGAAGGCGCAGGGCCTGGACCTGGCCCCGCTCTTCTACGTGCCCGAACTGCCCGAGGGGGCGGCCCTCCACCAGGTCATCGAGCAGGACCACGGCCTGGAGAAGGCGCTCGACAACGAGCTGATCAAGCTCGCCGCCGACGCCCTCGCCGCGTCCAGCGCGACCGACGCCCAGCCGGTCCGCGCCCAGGTCGCGATCCGTAACATCAACCGCACGGTCGGCACCATGCTCGGCCACGAGGTGACGAAGAAGTTCGGCGGCGCGGGCCTGCCCGACGACACCATCGACATCACCTTCACCGGCAGCGCGGGCCAGTCCTTCGGCGCCTTCCTCCCGCGCGGCGTGACGCTGCGCCTGGAGGGCGACGCCAACGACTACGTCGGCAAGGGCCTCTCCGGCGGCCGCGTGATCGTCCGTCCCGACCGGGGCGCCGACCACCTCGCCGAGTTCTCCACGATCGCGGGCAACACCATCGCGTACGGCGCGACCGGCGGCGAGCTCTTCCTGCGCGGCCGCACCGGCGAGCGCTTCTGCGTCCGCAACTCCGGCGCGACCGTCGTCTCCGAGGGTGTGGGCGACCACGGCTGCGAGTACATGACCGGCGGTCACGCCGTCGTCCTCGGCGAGACGGGCCGCAACTTCGCGGCCGGCATGTCGGGCGGCATCGCGTACGTCATCGACCTGAACCGCGACAACGTCAACGCCGGCAACCTCGGCGCCGTCGAGGCACTGGACGACGCCGACAAGAAGTGGCTGCACGACGTCGTGCGCCGGCACCACGAGGAGACGGCCTCCACCGTCGCCGAGAAGCTCCTGGCCGAGTGGGACACCGCCGTGGACCGCTTCAGCAGGATCATCCCCAGCACGTACAAGGCAGTGCTCGCCGCCAAGGACGCCGCCGAGCGAGCCGGACTCACCGAGTCCGAGATCACCGAGAAGATGATGGAGGCGGCGACCAATGGCTGATCCCAAGGGCTTTCTGAACCACGGCCGCGAGGTCGCCAGGACGCGCCCCGTCGAGGAGCGCGTCAAGGACTGGAACGAGGTCTACGTTCCGGGCTCCCTCCTGCCCATCATCCCCACGCAGGCCTCACGCTGCATGGACTGCGGCATCCCCTTCTGCCACAACGGCTGTCCGCTGGGGAACCTCATCCCCGAGTGGAACGACTTCGCGTACCGCGAGGACTGGTCCGCCGCGTCGGAGCGTCTGCACGCCACGAACAACTTCCCCGAGTTCACGGGGCGGCTGTGCCCGGCTCCCTGTGAGTCGGCGTGCGTGCTCGGCATCAACCAGCCCGCCGTGACCATCAAGAACGTCGAGGTCTCGATCATCGACAAGGCGTGGGACAGCGGCGACGTCGCGGCCCAGGCCCCCGAGCGGCTCTCCGGCAAGACGGTCGCGGTCATCGGCTCGGGCCCTGCCGGACTGGCCGCCGCCCAGCAGCTCACCCGGGCGGGCCACACGGTCGCCGTGTACGAGCGAGCGGACCGCGTCGGCGGCCTCCTGCGCTACGGCATCCCCGAGTTCAAGATGGAGAAGCGGCACATCAACCGGCGCATCGAGCAGATGCGCGCGGAGGGCACCCGCTTCCGTACGGGCATCGAGATCGGCCGCGACCTCAAGGCGACCGACCTGCGCAAGCGGTACGACGCCGTGGTCATCGCCGCCGGCGCCACCGTCTCCCGCGACCTGCCGGTCCCCGGCCGTGAACTGAACGGCATCCACTTCGCGATGGAGTACCTGCCGCTCGCCAACAAGGTGCAGGAGGGCGACTTCGTGTCGCCTCCGATCACCGCAGAGGGCAAGCACGTCGTCGTCATCGGCGGCGGCGACACCGGCGCCGACTGCGTGGGCACCGCCCACCGCCAGGGCGCGGCCTCCGTCACGCAGCTGGAGATCATGCCGCAGCCGGGCGAGGACCGCGCTCCCCACCAGCCCTGGCCGACGTTCCCCATGCTCTACAAGGTGACCTCCGCGCACGAGGAGGGCGGTGACCGGGTCTACTCCGTCTCCACCACCCACTTCGAGGGCGACGACGACGGCAACGTGCAGTGGCTGCACCTCGTCGAGGTCGCGTTCGTGGACGGCAAGCTGACCCAGAAGCCGGGCACGGAGCGCAAGATCCCCGCCCAGCTGGTCACCCTCGCCATGGGCTTCACGGGCACCGACCAGGAGAACGGTCTGGTCTCCCAGTTCGCCCTCGAACTCGACGAGCGCGGCAACATCGCGCGCGACGGCGACTACGCGACCAACGTTCCCGGCGTGTTCGTCGCCGGTGACGCCGGGCGTGGCCAGTCCCTCATCGTCTGGGCCATCGCGGAGGGCCGCTCGGCCGCCCGCGGGGTCGACCGCTTCCTGACCGGGGTCAGCGAACTGCCGGCTCCGGTCCGCCCCACGGACCGTTCCCTGATGGTCTGACGCTCCACCCCCAAAGACGTCCCGTACAACGGCGTACGGAACTGAGCGCGGCGCCCGCTGTGTCCCCGACCGGACTCCTGGTGGGCGCCGCGGTGCGTCTGGGAGCCTCCTGCGACTGGGGCTCCCGTCCGGGGGCCGGCGCCCCCAGGCCCCCGCTTCGGCCTTGCGGCCTCGTCCTCGCCGGACGGGCCGGAGGGTTTTCGTCCGCGGGTCGGTGGGGGCTGGTCGCGCAGTTCCCCGCGCCCCTGAGGACCGCGCCGTTCCCCGCGCACCCAAGCGATGACGCAGCCTCCCGCCGGGGTCAGCGGACCTCGTACGGCTGGCCGTAGACCTTCCACTTCAAGGGGGTGTCCAGGTCCAGGTTGCCGTCGTACAGGAACTGGCGCTGGGCCGTGTCCACCCGGGACGTGTCCCGTTTCTCTTCCTTCATCGTCTTCTTCCTGGCGTCCAGGAAGATGTCGAGGTAGGCCTCCTCCTCGCCGCCCTCCGCGGGAGTGTCCGCCTGCTCCATGGCCCGCTCGCGGATGCCGTAGAAGCCGGGATCGGTGCCGGGCCCGTGCATGACCATGGCGTCGTAGTAGATGAACTGGCCGAGCGCGCCCAGGCCGTCGCGCCGGGCGAGGCGGACCGCCGGGTCGAAGTACACCCGGTCGCGCTCGGAGTCCTGCGCGCGACGGAACACCGCTGTCCGGGACTCCGCCTTCCAGGCCGCGACGAACCCGGAGCCCAGCCCTTCGTGGGACTCGGAGCCGTCGACCTCCCGGAGTGCGGGGAGGTAGCGGGCCAGGGCGTTGTCCGGGTGGGACTTCGTGTAGCGCTCGACCAGGTCGAGCAGGTCGTGCGTACCGGTCGTGAAGCCGATGATGCCGGCGGTGTAACCACGGCCGTCGCCTATGTCCTCGACGTAGTCGTACTGTCCGCGCCAGTCGAGGCTGGAGTTCTCGGCGCTGGACACGATCCGCTGGGCCAGTTCCTTCTTGTCCGGCGAGTCCAGGCCGCCCCGTCCGTCGGCGGAGCGGGCGGGAGAGGCGGTCCGGGCGTCCGAGCGCGAGTCGTCACCGCTCTGGCCGGGCACGGCGAAGTACGCCGCCACCGCGACGAGAGGGACGGCGACGAACAGCAGACGGCCAGCGCGTTTCATGGGCAAAGAGTACGATCGGCCCTCAGCGGCGTGCCGCATCGGGTGGAGTGTCTGTGAGCGTCGGGGGAGGACCTGTGAGCGCGGAGGAACTGGCGCTGCTGCGGGCGGAGTTGGGCAGCCCCCTGCCGGAGGGCTTCGGGACGCTGGACGGCACGCAGGCCCGGTCGCTCGCCCAGGCACTGCGCCGGGCCCGGGAACGCAGGGCATCCGGACTGACGGAGGCCGTCGAGGATGCCCTCACCCTCGTACCGGCCCTGACCAGGGAACCTGTCCGCCGGATGCTCTTCCGCTAGGGGACAACCGCATGGACACGCTGCGCGGCAGAGCCGAAACCCTCAAGCTCGCCCGACTGCTGGACGTCGAACCACAGACGCTGGCGTTCCTCGAAGAGCTGCCCGTCGAGGACGTACGTCTCTTCCGCGAGCGGTCCGTCGCCGCACTCTTCGACGACACCCCCGGAACACTCGACCGCATCGCCGCCCTGACGAAACTCCTGCCCGCCGCTGTCGCCGCGGGCATCGCACAGAAGGCGCTGGGCCCACGCCTGGCCGCCGCACTCGCCGGCCGCCTCGAACCGGCCCGCGCGGCCGACATCATCGACCGGCTCCCCGCCGACTTCACGGCCCGCTGCTGCCACCACCTCGACCCGCGCCGCATCGCCGGGATCATGGGCAGGCTGGACGACGGCATCGTCGTACGCATCGCCCTCGTCCTCGCCGAGCGTGGCGACCACCTCACGATGGGCCGGTTCGTCGGCCACCTGCGGGACTCGGCCCTGAGGACGGTCCTGCCGCAGCTCGACGACACGACACTGCTGCGCACGGGCTTCGTCATCGACCATCCCGAACGGCTCGCACACATCGTCGAGCTGCTGGACGACGAGCGCGTCTCCTCGGTCATCGAGGCCGCGGCCGACCACGGCCTGTGGCCCGAGGCCATGGCCGTCGCGGGCATGGCGGCCGGCGCCCAGCGGACCCGGATCGCCTCACTGACCGCCGCACAGCCCGAGGCCCGCCTCGACTCGCTGGTACGGGTCACGGCCGAGCAGGACCTGTGGGAGTCGCTGCTGCCGATCGTGTCCCTGCTCAGCGAGGACGAGCTGCGAGCCGTCGCCGCGCTGCCCGCGCTGCGCGACCCCGCCGTGCTCGACGGTCTCGTGCGAGGAGTGGTGGCGACCGGCCTCTGGTCGGACTTCCTGCCCATGGTGGGGGTGCTGCCGCCGACCGCCCGACGGACCGTGGCGAAGGCCACCGGAGCGCTCGACGACCTCGACCTCGACGCACTGGCCCGCGGCGTCGACAAGGAGGACCTGTGGGAACTGGTCTTCCCACTCGTCGAGTTGATGGACGACACGGCCAGGCGACGGCTCCACGAACTGCCGGCCTTCCAGGAGCGGGCGGCCGGTTAGGCTCACCCGGTCGGATCATGGCCGGAAGGAGCCAGCATGGCCGGGATCAGTCTCACCAAGGTGGAGGAGAGCGCCCCCGCGCTGGTCAGCCTCTACAAGAGCGCGGGAGTCTCGCTCACCAAGCACGGCCTGAACGGGCAGCGTGCCGCTGTGTATCTCGTCGTCGACTACTCGGGTTCCATGAAGCCGTACTACGCGAACGGCAGCGTGCAGGCGCTCGCCGACCGGGTATTGGGCCTGGCCGCGCACTTCGACGACGACGGGACCGTGCCCGTCGTCTTCTTCTCCACGGACATCGACGCCGTCACCGACATCGCGCTCGACAACCACCAGGGGCGCATCGAGCGGATCGTCGCCGGGCTCGGGCACATGGGGAAGACGAGCTATCACCTGGCGATGGACGCCGTCATCGACCACTACCTCGACAGCGGCTCCAAGGATCCCGCGCTCGTCGTCTTCCAGACCGACGGAGGCCCGATCAACAAGCTCGCCGCCGAACGGTACCTGTGCAAGGCGGCGAAGCTGCCGCTCTTCTGGCAGTTCATCGGGTTCGGGGACACGTCGAGCAAGCAGTTCGACTTCCTGCGCAGGCTCGACGACCTGGCGGTCCCGGCCAAGCGGGTCGTCGACAACGCCGGTTTCTTCCACGCGGGTGCGGATCCGCGACGGGTCTCGGACGACGAGCTGTACGACCGCTTGGTGGGCGAGTTCCCCCACTGGCTGTCCGCGGCGCGGAGGCAGGGCATCGTCCGGTGACCGCACGGACGCTCCCACCGGGACCGGTTCGCGCCGAGGAGTACCACGAGCTCACGAACAGCGACGAGCACCACCACTGACGACGTCCGCGGCGAGCACCAGTTCCCGGCACTGCTGCGGGGTGCCCCAAGCGCCCCGCAGCGCCCGGGCCTTGGTCAGCCACAGGGACAGGTCGTACTCCGCGGTGTAGCCGATCGCGCCGTGCAGCTGCAGGGCCGTGCGGGCGGTCGCGTAGGCCGCCTCGCAGGCGGTGACCTTCGCGGCGGCGACGTCGGCCGGGTCCATCGTCAGCGCGGCGCCGAAGAGCAGGGGGCGCGCGAACTCCAGGCCGATCTTCGCGTCGGCGAGCCGGTGCCTGACCGCCTGGAACGAGCCGATGGGAACGCCGAACTGGCTGCGCTGCTTGACATAGGTGACCGTTTTGTCGAGGAGGGCGAGGCCCACCCCGAGGGCCTGGGCGGCGGTCGCGAGGCGGGCCCAGACGAGGGCCGCGTCCGCGCCGGAGGCGAGGTGGGGGCCGGCGGCAAGGAGTTCACCTCCGGGACGAGGGAGGCACAGCCGCCGGGCGGGGTCGAGGGAGCGGCGAACCCGTCCGCCCGGGGCTTCGGAGGAGCCGGATCCTGGAACAACCGTCAGCCGCAGCTCCCCGGTGCTGGGCTCCCCGGCCCCGGACACCGTTGCCCCGGACGCCCCGGTTCCGCCAGAACCCCCGGTCACGGTCAGTTCCACATCCGCGACGTCGCCGTCCAGCATGTACGGTCCTGAGCCCGGCAGGGCCACCGTTGCGACGGTCTCCCCGGCGGCCAGCCCCGGCAGGAATCTCTTCGCCGGACCCGGATCGGTGAGCAACGAAGCCGCCGCCACCGTCTCCACCAGCGGTCCCGGCACCACGTGCCTCCCCAACTCCACGAAGGCGACGGCCAGTTCGACGGGTCGAGGTCCGAAGCCCTCGTACGCCTCGGGCACCGCCAGTGCGAACACCCCCGCGTCGGCGACACGCGACCACAGGGCCCGCCCGGCCGTAGGGTCGCCGGCGCTCCACGACCGTACGACCGAAGGGGTGTCCGCCGCGGTCAGCAGGGCGTCCAGGGAGCGGGCGAACGCGGTCTGTTCGGCATCCAGGAGGAAACGCATCAGCGGCGTCCCTTCGGCAGGCCGAGCAGCCGCTCGGCGATGATGTCGCGCTGGATCTCGTTCGTGCCCGCGTAGATGGGTCCCGCGAGCGAGAAGACGTACCCCTCTGCCCATCCGCCGCCGTCCGCGCCGGCCGAAGGACCGTCCGCCGACTCCCCGTCCGGCGCCCGCCCGCCCGCCATCTGCCCGCCCGCCAGCTCTCCGTCCCCGCCGAGGAGATCGAGTGCCGTCTCGTGCAGCGCTATGTCGTACTCGGACCAGAACACCTTGTTCAGGCTGGACTCCGGCCCGACGGGCTCGCCGTCGAGGAAGCGGGACGCGGCCGCGTACGTGAACAGCTGGTAGGCGCGGGCGCCGATCACCGCGTCCGCCACGCGGTCACGGGTGAACGGGTCCCGGCCGTGCTCGCGCCAGAGCGCTGCCAGCCGGTCGGCCGAGGCCAGGAACCGGCCGGGGGAGCGGAGCGTCAGGCCGCGTTCGTTGCCCGCCGTCGACATGGCCACCCGCCAGCCCTGCCCGGGCTCGCCGATCACGTCCTCGTCCGGTACGAACACCTCGTCCAGGAAGAGTTCCGCGAAGGCGGGCTTCCCGTCCAGCCTGCCGATCGGGCGGACGGTCACGCCCGGAGCGCGCAGGCCGAACATCAGGTAGGTGAGGCCCTGATGGGGCTTCGGGGTGTCCGGCTCGCTGCGGAACAGGCCGAAGGCGCGGTCGGCGAACGCGGCCCGTGACGACCACGTCTTCTGCCCGCTCAGGAGCCAGCCGCCGTCCGTGCGTACCGCCCTGGACCTGAGTGAGGCGAGGTCGGAGCCGGCCTCGGGCTCCGACCAGGCCTGTGCCCAGACGACCTCGCCGGAGGCCATCGGCGGCAGGATCCGCGCGCGCTGCTCCTCCGTTCCGTGGTCGAAGAGCGTCGGCGCGAGGAGGTTGATGCCGTTCTGGCCGACCCGCCCGGGGGCGCCCGCCGCGTAGTACTCCTCCTCGAAGACCAGCCAGCGCAGGAGCCCGGAATCCCGGCCGCCGTACGCGGCAGGCCAGGACACCACCGACCAGCGGTCCGCGGCGAGTTCGGCCTCCCAGGCGCGATGGGCGGCGAAGCCCTCCTCGGTCTCCAGGGAGGGCAGCGGCCCGGCCGGTACGTGCACGTCGAGCCAGGCGCGGGCCTCGGCACGGAACGCCTCGTCGGCGGGTGAGTGGGTCAGGTCCATCGGGCGGCTTCCTTCGGTGGCGGCACGCTTCCCTAACAAGTGTTTGGTAGGTTAGCGTGGGCCCATGGCAGACGTCGAGGGTCCGGTGTACGTGCCCGGGCACGGGCTGTTGAAGGGGCGCACCGCGGTCATCACGGCCGCCGCGGGCGCCGGGATCGGTGGTGCCACGGCCCGCCGCTTCCTGGAGGAAGGCGCGCGCGTGCTGATCAGCGACGCGCACGAGCGGCGGCTGAAGGAGTACGAGGAGGAGCTGGCCGGGGAGTTCGAGGGGGTCGCCGCGCTCGCATGCGACGTCACCGACGGGACCCAGGTGCGCGCGCTCTTCGGCGCGGCGACGCGGCTGCACGGGCGGCTCGACATCGTGGTGAACAACGCGGGCCTCGGCGGCACTTCGGACCTCGTCGACATGAGCGACGAGCAGTGGTCGAAGGTCCTCGACGTGACACTGGGCGGCACCTTCCGGTGCACCCGCGAGGCCCTGCGGGCCTTCCGCGACGGCGGCCACGGCGGCGTGATCGTCAACAACGCCTCCGTCGTCGGCTGGCGCGCCCAGGCCGGCCAGGCGCACTACGCGGCCGCGAAAGCGGGCGTGATGGCACTGACCCGGTGCGCGGCCATGGAGGCGGCCGCCTTCGGAGTGCGGGTCAACGCCGTCTCGCCGAGCCTCGCCATGCATCCGCACCTGGTGAAGGTGACCACTCCCGAACTGCTGGAGGAGCTGACGTCCCGCGAGGCCTTCGGGCGGTACGCGCAGCCGTGGGAGGTGGCCAACGTGATCGTGTTCCTCGCCTCCGGCTACTCCTCGTACCTGACCGGCGAGGTCGTCTCCGTCAGCAGCCAGCATGCGTGAGCACTCCGCGTGGGGCCGGGCCGAGGCCCCGCACACCACAATGGAACCGTGCCTACCAAGAAGAAGCCCCAGGTGACCGCCTCGCCCGAGCGGCGCCGTGAACTCCTCGGTACCGCCGCCGAGGTCTTCGCCGAGCAGGGCTACAACGCCACCACCGTACGCAAGATCGCGGACCACGCGGGCATGCTCGCGGGCAGTCTCTACTACCACTTCGACTCCAAGGAATCGATGCTGGAGGAGATCCTGCGGACCTTCCTGGACGAGCTCTGGGACGGGTACGACACCGTCCTGGACGCCGAGCTCGGCCCGCGCGAGACGCTGGAGGCCCTGGTCACCGAGTCCTTCCGGGAGATCGACCGGCATCGCGCGGCCGTCGCGATCTACCAGAAGGAGTCCAGGCAGCTCGTCGCGCAGGAGCGCTTCGCGTTCCTCGCCGAGTCGCAGCGCAGGTTCGAGAAGGCGTGGCTGTCCACGCTGGAGCGGGGCGTGGCCGGCGAGGTCTTCCGGGACGACCTCGACATCCGCCTCACCTACCGCTTCGTGCGCGACACCGTGTGGGTCGCCGCGTCCTGGTACCGGCCCGGCGGACAGCACAGCCCCGACGAGATCGCCCGCCAGTACCTGTCGATGGTGCTGGACGGGATCGCCGTACGAGACCAGCCGTAGAGAGCGGCCGTACACGGCGAGAGAACATCCGTGGACAGCGAGAGAACAGCCGGGGAAGACAAGAGACCAGCCGTAGAAGGCAGTTGAAGCAGGGGAGTCGTCATGGCCGAGGCCTACATCGTCGAAGCGGTCCGTACACCCGTGGGGCGCCGGAAGGGGGGACTGAGCGGGGTCCACCCGGCCGACCTGGGCGCGCACGTGCTGAAGGCCCTGGTCGCGCGCTCCGGAGTCGACCCGGCCGCCGTCGAGGACGTCGTCTTCGGATGTCTGGACGCCGTGGGGCCGCAGGCCGGTGACATCGCGCGGACGTGCTGGCTGGCGGCCGGGCTGCCCGAGGAGGTGCCGGGGGTGACGATCGACCGGCAGTGCGGATCCTCGCAGCAGGCCGTGCACTTCGCCGCGCAGGCCGTGCTCTCCGGCACACAGGACCTCGTGGTCGCCGGCGGTGTGCAGAACATGACGCAGATCCCCATCGCCTTCGCCTCCCGCCAGGCCGCCGAGCCGCTGGGACTCACCCAGGGGCCGTTCGCCGGCAGCGAGGGATGGCGGGCACGGTACGGCGACCGGCCCGTCAACCAGTTCCACGGCGCCGAGCTGATAGCGGCCAAGTGGGGCATCAGCAGGCGGGACCAGGAGGAGTTCGCCCTGCGGTCCCACCAGCGGGCGCTACGGGCCATCGACGAGGGACGCTTCGCGCGCGAGACGGTGCCGTTCGGGGATGTCGCGGTCGACGAGGGGCCCCGGCGGGACACCTCGCTGGAGAAGATGGCCGGGCTGAAGCCCGTCGTGGAGGGCGGCACCATCACCGCCGCCTGTTCCTCGCAGGTGTCCGACGGGGCGGCCGCGATGCTGCTCGCCTCGGAGCGGGCCGTTCGTGAGCACGGCCTCACCCCCCGGGCGCGCGTGCACCACCTCTCCGTGCGCGGGGAGGACCCGATACGGATGCTGTCGGCGCCGATACCCGCCACCGCGTACGCCTTGAAGAAGGCGGGGATGTCCATCGGTGAGATCGACCTCGTCGAGATCAACGAGGCGTTCGCGCCCGTGGTGCTGGCCTGGCTGAAGGAGACCGGGGCCGACCCCGGGAGGGTCAACGTCAACGGGGGTGCGATCGCTCTCGGGCATCCGCTGGGCGCCACGGGAGTGAAGCTGATGACGAGCCTCCTGCATGAACTGGAGCGGACCGGAGGGCGGTTCGGGCTGCAGACGATGTGCGAGGGCGGGGGACAGGCCAACGTGACCATCGTCGAGCGGCTCTAGGCCGCTTGCCGGCTGCGGGCGGGCGAGGGCCCGTCCCGCAGATCCCGCCTCCCGACGGAGGGTACTGACGGAGCGTCCCGACGGGGCGCCCCTGTGGAGGTGCTCACGGTGAGCCGGGGCCGGGGAGCGCGCCGAGCGTCTCCCTGGCCTCCGCCATCACCCGCTCCACCAGCTCCGCGCACGACGGCAGGTCCTCGATCAGGCCTGCCACCTGGCCCGCGGCCATCACCCCGAGATCCGCGCGGCCCTCGACCATCGACGCGCGCAGCAGCATCGGGGTGTTGGCGGCAAGGAGGACCTGGCTCCAGGTCAGGCTCCTGCCGTGCTTCATCGCCAGGCCGTCGCGGATCATCCGCGACCAGGTGAGGCCCGACAGCTTCCTGAACCCGGCGGCTCGGCGCACCGCCCGGGTCAGGGTTCTCGCGCGGCCCGCTCCCTCCAGGGAGTCGACGAGGTCGGTACGGAGCATGCGGTGCGGCAGCCCGTCCACGGCGGTCGTCACCGTGACGTCCTTCACCGTGGCCGCGAGATACCGGGCCTTCACCGCGTCCGGCACCGTCGACTCCGAGGTCAGCAGGAAACGGGTGCCCATGGCGACGCCGGACGCGCCGTACGCGAGGGCCGCGACCAGGCCCCGGCCGTCGAAGAAACCGCCCGCCGCGACGACGGGTATGCCGACGGCGTCCACGACCTGGGGAAGGAGGACGCTGGTCGCCACCTCACCGGTGTGGCCGCCGCCCTCACCGCCCTGCACGATCACCGCGTCCGCGCCCCACGCCGCGACCTTCTCCGCATGGCGGCGGGCCCCGATGGACGGGACGACGACAACGCCCGCGTCCTTGAGCTCGGCGATCAACTCACGGGAGGGAGCCAGCGCGAAGGACGCGACCTTCACGCCCTCCTCCACGATGATCCGCACGCGGTCGCCGGCGTCCCCCGCGTCCGCGCGCAGGTTCACCCCGAACGGCGCGTCCGTACGGGACCTGACCTCGCGGATCGCCGCCCGCAGCCGGTCGGGTGTCATCGTCGCGGAGGCGAGGATGCCCAGCGCACCCGCGTTCGCCGTGGCGGAGACCAGACGCGGGCCCGCCACCCAGCCCATCCCGGTCTGCACGATCGGATACCGCACGCCGACGAGCCTGGTCAGTGCGGTCTCCATCAGCCCCTGACCTCACGGTCGCGCAGACCCCGCGGATCGATGACCTCGCGGATCGACGCCAGCTCCGCCGAGGACGGTTCACGGGTGTACGGCACCTCGTCCGGGACGGCCAACTCGAAGCCCGTCGCCGCGAGGACCTCCTCGACCGTCACCCCCGGATGCAGCGAGGCCAGTCGCATCGAGTGGTCCGGGGTCGCGAAGTCGAACACCCCCAGATTCGAGACCACCCGCGGAATGCGGTGGAAACGGGTCGCCGTCGGGCCGGCCGCCGCCGCGCTGTCGTACCCCACCCCGCCGATCATGTCGACCTTCTCGACGAAGACCCGCTTCGAGTGCTTGGGCACCCAGTAACTGACCGGGTTGTTCAGCGTGTTGACCGGTGCGCCCCGCACCCCGAGCAACTGCCGGGTGGGCCGCTCCCAGTCGCCCACGCACGAGATGTTCTGGTTGCCGAAGCGGTCGATCTGGCTCGCGCCCATCATCACGTGCCGCCGCCCGCCGGTCACCAGGGCCAGATGCTGCCGGTAGGGCAACCAGCCCTCCGGGGTGCCGTCGGGGCCGATCAGCATGGCCTCGCCGTCGGTCAGCATCAGGTCGGGTGAGAAGGTGTGCCGGGCGAGGCGGGCTCCGACCGACGGGATCAGACCCATCGGGCTGGCCAGCACCTCGCCGTTGTCCCGCCATGCCTCGGCGCAGGCGATCACGCAGTACTCGGCCCGGGTGACACCGCTCAGGGCCGTGCTCGTCGACGTACTCATCGCTGCTCCTCGTGCCAGGCCTCCACGGCGGTCCGGTAGTCCTGCTCGTCGCCCGAGAGGAACCTCTCGGCGAACTCGGGCCAGGGCATGGACGCGTAGAGCCGCTGGAAGGCCTCGTCCCGGTCGTGGTCGGGCGCGCACGACGTGAAGTGGGCACCGCTCGGCGCCTCCACCACGCCGGTCACGCCCAGCCGCTTGATCAGCAGGGTCTGCGGGGGCGCCGCCTTCGTCAGCTCGGCCGTGTCGACGATCCGCTCACAGGACACGTACGCCGTCGCGGCCGCCTCGCAGAACAGGTCGTCGAAGTACGGGTCGGGGCCCAGATACTGGCCGTTGCCCGCGCGGTCCGCGCGGTTCACATGGACCAGCGCCGCGTCCAGACGCAGGGCCGGCATCGCGACGAACGTCTCACGCAGGCCCGTCGACTCGTCCTCGTACGGCGAAGTGACCGTGCGCAGCCCCGGATTGACCCGCATCACGTCCGAGCCGATACCGGCCCGCACCGGCAGGAACGGGAGCCGGTTGGCGGCCGCCCGCAGCCCCCACATGAACATCGCCTCGTCGATCTCCATCAGGTCGAGGGAGCCACTCTCACGGGCCGCCCGGAAGTGCGGTTCGAGCGGGATCGAGTCGAGCGTCGCGAACGGGGCGACCAGTTTCCGTATCCGCCCGGCGGCCGCGAGCATGCCGACGTCCGGGCCGCCGTACGAGACGACCGTGAGATCGGTGACCGTGGAGCGGAGCAGTGCGCGCACGAGCGCCATCGGCTTGCGGCGGGAGCCCCAGCCCCCGATACCGAGGGTCATCCCGCTCTCCAGCCGGGAGACTGCCTCGTCGGCGGTCATCGTCTTGTCACCCATCTACCCGCCCGCCTTTCCGAACGTGTCCCGGACCCTGTCGCCCACGCCGCCGAGGCCCGCCTCGAACGTGAACCCCTGCTCGAAGCGGTAGCTGCGCCGCACGTCGACAGGATCGATGCCGTTGATGGCCGCCTTGGCGAGCCGGATCAGCTGCCCGTCCTTGCCCGCGATCTCCCGGGCCAGCTCCAGCGCGGCGGAGCGCAGCCCGTCACGCGGCACGACCCGCCACACCGACCCGTGGCCGTGCAGCTCCGCCGCGGTCGCCGTGCGCGACGTGTAGTACAACGCCCGCATCAGGTGCTGCGGCACCAGGCGGGCCAGGTGCGTGGCCGCGCCCAGCGCGCCCCGGTCCAGCTCGGGCAGACCGAACGTGGCCTCCTCGCTCGCCACGATCGCGTCAGCGTTGCCCACCAGGCCTATACCTCCGCCCAGACAGAAACCGTGCACCTCCGCCACCACCGGCACCTCGCACTCGTACACCGCGGCGAAGGCCTCGGCGCAGCCGCGGTTGGCGCCGAGCAGGGCGCTGTCGCCCTCTGCCTGTATCTCCTTGATGTCCACGCCCGCGTTGAACCCCCGCCCCTCGGCGGCCAGCACCACACAGCGGATCCCGGGGTCGCGGCCCGCCGCGCGCACGGTGTCGGCCAGCTCGAACCAGCCGCGCACCGGCAGCGCGTTCACCGGCGGGAAGTCGACCGTGACGACGGAAATCCCTTTTTCCGGGGACGAGGTGGAGACACTCATGGACGCATCAGCTACCTTTCCACCAAACGTTTGTTAGGTGCGGTCAGCTCTGAAAGTAACAGCGAATACCGGCGAGCGGGAGGCCCTGTGGACAAGCGGCTCGTTGTGGTCACGGGCGGGACCAGAGGGGTCGGCGCCGGGATCGCCCGGGCCTTCGCCGACGCGGACGACGAGGTCCTGGTCTGTGCGCGCAGACCACCTCAAGTGCCCCTGGAAGGCATCGGGTTCGCCCCTCTCGACCTGCGCGACCCGCCGGCCGTACGTGCCTTCTTCGAGCGGCTGCCGCGGCTCGACGTCCTGGTCAACAACGCGGGAGGCGCCCCCTACCGGCTGCTCACGGAGACGGAGGCCGAGTGGCACGCACGCGTGATCGACCTCAACCTCACCGCCCCCCTGACGGTCTCCCTCGCGGCGTACGACCGGCTGAAGCCCGCCCGGGGCTCCATCGTGATGATCGGCAGTGTCAGCGGGACCCGGCCCTCGCCCGGCACGGCGGCCTACGGGGCGGCCAAGGCCGGACTGGAGAACCTGGCACGCTCGATGGCCGTGGAGTGGGCACCGGACGTGCGGGTCAACACGCTCGTCGTGGGGATGGTCCGCACCGGGCTGTCCCACCTCCACTACGGGGGCGAGGACGGCATCGAGGCCGTCTCCCGCACCGTCCCGCTGGGGCGGCTCGCCGCGCCCTCGGACATCGGCGGGGCGGCCGTCTTCCTCGCGTCGGACGCCGCCGCGTACATCACCGGCGCCGGCCTCCTCGTGCACGGGGGCGGCGAGCGGCCCGCCTTCCTGGACGCGGCGACCGTCAACAAGGAGAAGTGACATGACCTCAGGCACGTATCCGGACGCGGGCGCGGGCGGCCGCACGGGCATCTGCGACGGCCGGGTGGTGATCGTCACGGGTGCCGGGCGCGGGCTCGGACGGGCCCACGCGCTCGCCTTCGCGGCGGAGGGCGCGCGGGTCGTCGTCAACGACCTGGGTGTCGGGCTCGACGGTTCGCCCGGGGCCGACAGCCCGGCCCGGCAGGTCGTCGAGGAGATCTCGGCGACAGGCGGCGAGGCCGTCGCGCACGCCGGGGACATCGCGACGACCGAGGGTGCCGCATCCCTCGTACACACGGCCGTGGACGCCTTCGGGCGACTCGACACGCTCGTGAACAACGCCGGGTTCCTGCGCGACCGGATGCTGGTGAACCTCGACGAGGACGACTGGGACGCCGTCATGCGGGTCCATCTGAAGGGCCACTTCCTGCCGCTCAAGCACGCCGCCGCGCACTGGCGGGCGCAGGCGAAGGCGGGGCGGATGCCGCAGGCCCGGGTCGTCAACACCAGCTCCGGAGCAGGCCTGTCGGGGTCCGTCGGGCAGGGCAACTACAGCGCGGCCAAGGCCGGCATCGTCGGACTCACCCTCGTCGCCGCCGCCGAGATGGGGCGCTACGGAGTGCAGGTCAACGCCATCGCGCCGGCCGCGCGGACCCGGATGACCGAGGCGGCCTTCGCGCAGGCCATGGCGGCACCGGACAGCGGCTTCGACGCGATGGCACCCGAGAACGTGTCACCGCTCGTCGTCTGGCTGGGCTCCGCCGCGAGCGCCGGGGTCACCGGCCGGGTCTTCGAGACCGAGGGCGGCCGCATCACCGTCATGGACGGCTGGCGGCCCGGCCCGAGCGCCGACAAGGGGGCGCGGTGGACTCCGTCCGAGGCCGGGGACACGGCACTGAAACTCCTCGCGGAGGCACAGGCGCCGCCCCGGGTGCACGGGGCGCAGTGACCGGGGGCGGGCCGCGGAGAACGGGAAGAAGCGGAAGGCCGCGCACCGCCGCCGGGTGCTCCCGGGCGGAGGGCGCCGGTGGTCCGCCGAAGGGCGCGGGAACGCGCGCGACCGGCCACCGTGCGTCCGCGGCCCGCCCACGGCCCGCCGTCTACGTGTCGCACTCCAGCACGGTGCGACACAGCCCGCACCGCGCCCGCACCCGGCCGCGTACCGGCACCCGGATCCGCTGGTGGCAGGTCGGGCAGGGGAACGAGACCCGCAGCGGACCCCCTCCGGCCGGCGTGAAGGTGTACCCGGTGTCCGCGGCCGGACGCGGCACGGGGCGGTCCTGGGCGTGGCGGCGGTCCTGGGCGTAGCGCCGCCGCCCCGCCCAGCCGGCCGCGGTCAGCGGAGGCTGCCGTTCGTCGCGGCGGGCCCGGGTCATGCCCCTCGTGTACGCGGTGTACGCCTGCGCACTGGTGAACCACGTGGAAGGGTCCTCCCCGAACACCAGCGACCGCTTGGCCAGCACGTACCCGAACTCCTCCGGCGTCAGATAGCCGAGCTTCTGCGAGGACGCCGCGTCCTCCCGGTACGCGTCGAGCAGCAGCCAGCCCGCGCCGAGATACGTCGTCGCCGTGTCCGTGAGGATCTCGTTGTCGCGCGTGCCGGGGAAGGACAGGCCGAGGCGGTGCAGCCAGACGTGCATCACCTCGTGCGCCAGCGCGGCACCGATGTCCCGGCGGTGGGTGCGGAAGCGGTCGTTGAGCTCGATGAAGTACTCCGGGCCCGCGGTGAGCTCGACGTTCGCCGCGTGACCCATCTCCCGGAAGCTGATGATCATTCGGGCGTCCGGCAGCCGGAAGTGGCGTACCAGCTCCCGGGACACCCGTTGCGCGCCCAGGTACAGGTCGTCGGTGTCGCAGAACGCCACGTCGGCGGGGGCCACGCTGGTGGCGAACATGTGGACGGTGTCGTACGAGAGCCTCTTGTACAGCGCGGTGACAGCCGCCCGCACCGTCTCCAGGTGTGGATAGCCGTGCTCGACCGGACCGCCGTTCGCCACGCCCGTACCCCCATGGAGGCCCCGAACCTCATTCCACTCTAAGGGGACGCGAGCGGATTCTCGCGGGTTGGGTTCCCTGACAGGGAAGTGACATCCGCCCTTGCCACCCATGCCGCATGATCTTCATACTTCTATGCACTCACTGTGCGCTCAACCCCCCTCGAAAGGGAACAAGTTGACCAATAGGACGCTCGGTCTTCTCAGGAGACCGGCTTACAGGCGGGCCGCGGCGATCGGTGCCGTCACTCTCGCGGCCGCCAGCCTCCAGCCCCTGGCCGCGCACGCCGCGCCCGCGCAGGACGACAGGCCCGGGACGAGGATCGTCGGGGGCACGCCCGCCGCACAGAACGAGTTCCCGTTCATGGTCAGCCTGTCCATGGGCTGCGGCGGGTCGCTCTACAAGAAGGACGTCGTCCTGACCGCCGCGCACTGCGTGGGCGGTTCGGGCAACACCACCGGCATCACCGCGACCGCCGGGAAGACCGACCTCGACGCCGCGGGCGGGATCAAGGTCAAGTCCACCAAGGTCGTCCAGGCCCCGGGCTACGACGGCAACGGCAAGGACTGGGCGCTCATCAAGCTCGCCCGGCCCATCGACCTGCCCACGCTGAAGATCGCGACGAACACCCGCTACAACAAGGGCACGTTCACCATCGCCGGATGGGGCGACACCGGGGAGGGCGCGAACGCCGGCTCCTCGAAGCTGCTCAAGGCCAAGGTGCCCTTCGTCGCCGACCGCCGGTGCAAGCAGCACTACGGCGGCAGGCTGATCGCCGGGCAGGAGATCTGCGCCGGCGTTCCGCGTGGCGGGGTCGACACCTGCCAGGGCGACTCCGGCGGACCCATGTTCCGCAAGGACGACGCCGGGAAGTGGCTCCAGGTCGGGATCGTCAGCTGGGGCGACGGATGCGCGCGCCCGATGGTGCCCGGTGTGTACACCGAGGTCTCCACGTTCGCCAGCGCGATAGCCCGAGCCGCGGCGACGCTCTAGCCGTCCGGCCGGGTGGGCGGGTGTTCGCGGTGCCAGCGCCGTGGGCGCCCGCCTTCTTGCGTTCCCGGGGCGGGCGGCCTTCGCGCTTCCCCGCGCCCCTGAAGGGCGACGGCTAACCGCCGTCACCCGCCTCCCCGGCCTCGGCTCCGGCCTCGCCTCCGACTCCGGACAGCGTCGGAGGCGCCGCCGAGCCCTCGAACTCCAGTACCCAGACGTCGTTCGGGCCCTCCCGCAACAGCGGCCCCGGGACGTACAACGACGACTGCGGCCCGACGGACCAGTAGCGGCCCAGGGCGAAGCCGTTCACCCACACGAACCCCCGGGTCCAGCCCGGCAGTTCGAGACGGGCGTCGCCTGCGCCGCGCACCGACACGGTGCCGCGGTACAGACCGGGGGCGCCCACCCCCGGCAACGCCCCGAACGGCACCCCCTCCACACCCGCGTCGAACGCGTCCAGACGCAGCGCACGCGCCCGCACGCCGTGCAGATACTGCCGTTCGTGCAGCACACCCCCCGTGAGACCCTTCGGCTCCCCGGTCCGCGGCCCGTAGTTGACCCGCCCCAGCGACTCCACCCACAGCTCCACGCGCGCGGGCCCCGCGACCGCCTCCTCGAGCTCCGGCTCGTCCTCGGTGACCACCCCGGCCGGCACCCCGTCGACGTACACGACCGCCAGATCCCGCAGCCCGCGCACAGTCAGCGGATACGGCTGCCGCGGCCCCGGCACGTCGACCGTGTAGCGCACGAACCCCCGGTCGACGTCCAGTTCCTCGAACGTGGGCGGCATGGGAGCGTGCGTCTCGGACCCGCCCAGCGCGTCGAGCACCGCGGGCAGGGACGCCCAGCCCGTCAGGTCCACGGCGGCGGGCGAGCCCAACGAGGCGGGCTCGGGAGGCAGTGCGGACAGCGGCCCCTCCGCGTGCGCGGCCAGCAGCGACCGGAACCGCCAGAACTTCTCGGTGGGGCGACCGTGTTCGTCGATCGGCGCGTCGTAGTCGTACGACGTCACATCCGGCTGGAGGACCCCGTCGTGCAGCGCGCCGCCCCGGTTGGCGCCCGCCCAGCCGCCGAAGCTCGTGCCGCCGTGCGCCATGTAGAGGTTGACCGAGGCCCCGCACTCAAGGATCTCCCGCAGCGCCTCCGCCGCGTCCGACGGGTCGCGCACCGCGTGCTCGCCGCCCCAGTGGTCGAACCAGCCGCACCAGAACTCCATGCACATCAACGGCCCCGTCGGCCGGTACCGGCGCAGCACCTCGAAAGCCCGGCGGGCATGCGAGCCGAAGTTCACCGTGGCCGGCACACCCTCCAGGCAACCGCCGGTGAGCATGTGGTCCTCGGCGCCGTCCGAGGTGAACAGCGGCACGCTCACGCCCCCGGCGCGCAACACCTCGGCGAGACGCCGCAGATACACCTGATCCGAACCGTAGCTGCCGTACTCGTTCTCGACCTGCACCATCACCACCGGGCCACCACGGTCGAACTGCCGGGGCACGATCTGCGGCAACAGGCGGGAGAACCAGCGCTCCACCGGCCCCAGGAACCCGTCGTCGCGGGTACGCACCCGGACGCCGGGCCGGCCGGTCAGCCAGTGCGGCAGCCCGCCGTTCTCCCACTCGGCACAGATGTACGGACCCGGCCGCACGATCGCCCACAGCCCGGCCTCGTGCGCCGCGTCCAAAAACCGGCCCACGGCCCCCACGTCCCGCGGCACGCCCGGACGCGGCTCGTGCAGATTCCACGGAACGTACGTCTCCACGCAGTTGAGCCCCATCGCCCGCAGCATCGCCAGCCGGTGCCCCCACTGCCCCTCGTGCACCCGGAAGTAGTGCAGCGCCCCCGACAACACCCGCACCGGCCGACCGTCCACCAGAAAATCGGTGTCCCCCACCGCGAACTCGCTCATGCCGCCACCCTCACCCCTGGCGGGCGACCCGGTCCATGGACAAAGATCGGCACCGGTTGGACGCAACTGACCGGACGCGGGACCCACCGACGCGCACGGCGGACACCGCTCGCCCCGGCGGCAGGAAAGCGGAGGAAGCGGAGGAAGCGGATGTACCACACCTGGATGCGGTTCTTCACCCCCGGCCCCGCCCACCACAGACTCGGCCTCGTCTGCCTCGGCGTCGGCCTCCAGCACGGGGCGCTGCCCACGGTCGGGCCCCGCACCCTCGACCACCACGTCGCCGTCGTCGTCAGCACCGGCCGCGGCTGGCTCCGCACCCCCGACGGACACCGCACGACGGTCACCGCCCCCGCCCTGCTCTGGCTCACCCCCGGCGTACCCCACCACTACGCGCCCGACCCCGACACCGGCTGGGACGAGGCCTTCGTCGACTTCACGGGCCCCACCACCGCCACCTACACCGAACTCGGCTACATCGAACCGGACCGACCCGTCGTGCCCCTCTCCGACCCCGGCCCGGCCCGCGCCACCGTCGGCCGCATCGCCCGCGCCGCCCGCCGCGGCAACCCCCTCCTGGAGGTCGAGACCAGCGCCGCCGTCCACGAACTCCTCGTCACCCTGCGCCGCGCCCGCGCCGACACCGCCCCCGACGGCGAACAGGTCCTCCAGGCCCTCGCCCGCGACGCCTGCCAGGCCCTCACCGTCGCCGACCACGCCGCCCGGCACGGCATGACCCCCGCCGAACTGCGCACCGCCGTCCGCCGCGGCGCCGGCTGCAGCCCCAAGGACTACCTCCTCGGCATCCGCCTCGGCCGCGCCAAGGAACTCCTCGCCGCCACCGGACTCCCCGTCGCCGCGGTCGCCCGCCGCGTCGGCTACGACGACCCGGCGTACTTCTCCCGCCTGTTCACCCGCCGCGTCGGCATGGCACCCGTGCGCTTCCGGGAACAACAGGGCCGTACGGTCCCCGGAGGCTGGAGCAACCAGGTGCCCGACCCCGACGATCCGCCGACGATCGAGCGGCCGCACCCCACCTGAGGCACGCCACGTAGGGTTGGCCCCCATGACCACCAGCAACACCGGCAACACGGGCGACACCGCCCCGGCCGTCCGCGCCGAACTCGCCCGACTGCGCGAGAGCATCGACAACATCGACGCCGCCGTCGTCCACATGCTCGCCGAGCGCTTCAAATGCACCCAGCAGGTCGGCCATCTCAAGGCCGCCCACCAACTGCCGCCCGCCGACCCGTCCCGCGAGGCCCAGCAGATCGCCCGGCTGCGCAGACTGGCCGAAAACGCCAACCTCGACCCGGCGTTCGCGGAGAAACTCCTCAACTTCATCATCGCCGAGGTCATCCGCCATCACGAGCGCATCGCGGACGACGCCAACACCCGGGAATGAGCACGCACCACCCCCCGTACGTCCCGCATCTCAGGCCGTAGTGCGCCCCGCCCCCTCGGCGCGCGCACCGAAATGAGGCATCCTGCGCTGAGCACTCCTTGTCAGTCCACGAGTACTCCCAGTCAGTCGGTTCGGACATAAGCTGATGGTCCTAGCGAGGGGACGTCGCTCCATGCCGCCGGATGCCAAGATCCTCATAGTCGACGACCATGAGGAAACGCTCTACGCACTGGAAAGCGCCCTGGCCCCGCTCGGCTACCAGCTGACACGGGCGACCAGCGGCGACGGCGCGCTCAAGGAAGTCCTGCGCGGCCAGGTCGGCCTGCTCCTCCTCGACGTCCGCATGCCCGGCGTCAGCGGCCTCGACGTCGTCCGCTACATGCGGGGCGTGGAGCAGACCCAGCTCATCCCGATCATCCTCGTCACCGGCTTCGGCCAGGACGCCGAACTCACCTCCGCGGCCTTCCGGCTCGGCGTCGCCGACCTCGTCATGAAACCCGTCGACCCCTGGACCCTGCGCACCAAAGTCCGCTACCTGTACGACTCCCACCAGCGCTACCGGTCCCTGGAACGAGAAGCCCGCGAACTACGCGCCCTGGTGAAGGGCCAGGAACCCGCCACCCGCTACGACCCCCGCATCACCGCCCAGCGGCCCGCCCCCCGCCAACAGGAACAGGGCCGCACCGCCTAAGGGCCCCGGAACAGGCGCGCGACCGCGGAACGACGGGCGCGCGGCACCACCGGGCGTGACGCCGACAGACCGGGCCGCCCCTGTGCCGGACCCCGCCCATCAGGCAGCATGGCACCCATGTCCGTACTGACGCGCGACGAAGCGCAGACCCGTGCCAAGCTCCTCGACGTCCACCGCTACCGGATCGAGCTCGACCTCACGCGCGGCGACGAGACCTTCGACTCCCGCACCGCCATCATCTTCACGGCCCGCGCGGACGGGGACACCTTCGTCGAGCTCAAGCCCGCCGAACTGCGCTCCGCCACCCTCGACGGACACCACCTCGACCTGGACACCCTGGACGGGAACCGGCTGCCGCTGGACAACCTCACCGCCGGCGAACACGAACTGCGCATCGACACCGTCATGCGCTACTCCCGCACCGGCGAGGGCATGCACCGCTTCACCGACCCCACCGACGGTGAGACATACCTCTACACCCAGCTGTTCATGGACGACGTCCAGCGCGTCTTCGCCGCCTTCGACCAGCCCGACCTGAAGTCCGTCTTCGAACTCTCCGTGACGGCCCCCGACAAGTGGACCGTCCTCGCCAACAGCGTCACCACCCGCACCGGCGACGGAGTGTGGCAGGCCGCACCCACCCCGCCGATCTCCACCTACCTCGTCGCGGTCGCCGCCGGACCCTGGCACTCCGTACGCACCGAACACCGCGGCCTGCCCTTCGGCATCCACTGCCGCCGCTCCATGGCCCCCCACCTCGACACCGACGCCGACGAGATCCTCGACATCACCCGCGCCTGCTTCGACCGCTACCACGAGAAGTTCGAGGAGCCCTACCCCTTCGACTCCTACGACCAGGCGTTCGTGCCCGAGTTCAACGCCGGCGCCATGGAGAACCCCGGACTCGTCACCTTCCGCGACGAGTTCGTCTACCGCTCCGCCGTCACCGACACCGAACGCCAGACCCGCGCCATGGTCATCGCCCACGAGATGGCCCACATGTGGTTCGGCGACCTCGTCACCCTGCGCTGGTGGGACGACATCTGGCTGAACGAGTCCTTCGCCGAGTACATGGGCTACCAGACCCTCACCGAAGCGACCCGCTTCACCGACACCTGGACCGACTTCGGCATCGTCCGCAAGTCCTGGGGCTACGACGCCGACCAGCGGCCCTCCACCCACCCCGTCGCACCCGACCCCGACGCCGTCCCCGACACCGCCTCCGCACTGCTCAACTTCGACGGCATCTCCTACGCCAAGGGCGCCTCCGCACTGCGCCAACTCGTCGCCTGGCTCGGCGAGAAGGACTTCCTCGCCGGCATCAACACCCACTTCGCCCGCCACCGGTTCGGCAACGCCACCCTCGCCGACTTCATCGAATCCCTCGCCGCGGCCACCGAACGCGACGTCCACGCCTGGGCCGCCTCCTGGCTGCGTACCACCGGCGTCGACACCCTCACCGCGTCCGTCACCGCCGAACCGGGGGAGTGGACCCTCACCGTCGAGCGCGAAGGCAGCCGCCCGCACCGCGTCAACGTCGGCGTCTACGACCGAGACCTCAACGACGACCGCGCGCTCGTCCTGCGCGAGCGGTACGAGACGGACATCCCGCAGAGCGCGTCCGCCGACTCCCGCCCCGGCACCCGCCCCGCCCTCGTCGTCCCCAACGACCTCGACCTCAGCTACGCGAAGATCCGCCTCGACGACGTGTCCGAGGAGACCGCACTGCGCGGCATCTCCGGCGTCCCCGACGCCCTCACCCGCGCCGTCCTGTGGAACACCCTGCGCGACATGGTCCGCGACGGCGACCTCGACCCCGCCTCCTACCTGGAGACCGCCCGCGCCCACCTCCCCGAGGAGACGGACCTCGCCGTCGTCCAGGGCGTCCTCACCTTCGCCGCCACCCAGGTCGCCGACCGGTTCCTCCCGGCCCACGACCGGCCCACCGCCCTCGCCACCCTCGCCTCCCTGTGCCGCGACCTGATCCGCCGCACCGAGGACGGCGACCACCCCGGGCTGCGCCTCATCGCCGTACGCCACCTCATCGACGTCGCCGCCCAGCCCGACACCATCAGCGCCTGGATCTCCGAAGGCACCGTCCCCGGCGGACCCGAGCTCGATCCCGAACTGCGCTGGCGCATCCTCGGCCGGCTCTCCGTCCTCGGCGCCATCGACGACGCCGTCATCGAGGCCGAACTCGTCCAGGACCCGAGTGCCTCCGGCCAGGAAGGCGCCGCCCGCTGCCGCGCCGCCCTCCCCGACCCGCAGGCCAAGCGCGCCGCCTGGGAGGCCATGTTCACCACGGACGACCTCTCCAACTACCTCTTCACCGCCACCGCACGAGGCTTCTGGCAGCCCGAACAGGCAGACCTCGTACGAGAGTTCGTCCCGCGGTACTTCGAGGACGCCGTCGCCCTCGCCGCCCGCCGCGGCCCCGCCATCGCCGAGGCCGCAGGCCGCTGGGCGTTCCCGGCGTACGCCGTCACCCCCGAGACACTCCGCCTGGGCGAACAGTGCCTCAAGAAGGCCGACCCGACCCCCGCCCTCCGGCGCAAACTGACCGACCAACTGGACGACCTGGCAAGGGCCCTACGAGTACGAGAGGCATAACCCACCACCCCGCGCCCTCCGCACCGGAGGGCGCGGGCCCAGCGGACCAGCTCACACCGCCCGCCCGGCCGAGGCCTCCGCCCCCTCAGGGGCGCGGGGAACGGCGCGAGCAACCAAAACGAACCCGCAGCCGCCCCACACGCACAAGTCCCGCAGGGCGAACGCGGCGAAGCGGCCCGCACGATTCGCCCGGCCGAGGCCTCCGCCCCCTCAGGGGCGCGGGGAACGGCGCGAGCAACCAAAACGAACCCGCAGCCACCCACAGGCACAAGCCCCACACGCACAAGCCCCGCAGGGACCCGGCACGGATTCCCCGCACGGCAGTACCCACTTTCGGGTGCCGATCGTTGAACTCCCCGGGCACGTCGGCCCAAACGCGACAAGCTGAAAGCTTCCCGCTGGAAGCCCCCGCCGCGCGCCCCGGAGGACGACCATGAGCCCGCTCGCATCAGGCCCCCAAGGCCCGGACACCCTGCGACCGTTGCTCACCACAGTGCTCGACGCGCTACAGACCGGCACAGCCGCCCGCGGCGGCCCACTCCCGGCCGGCGGCCCCGCCGAGGTCGCCGCACGCCTGCGCGACGCCGTCGGCGACATCCTGCCGGACCACGGCGACGAGAACGCCCTGCGCACCCTCGTCCACGCCTTCACCGCAGGCGCCGCAGACCCCGCGCACCCCCTCTGCACGGCCCACCTGCACTGCCCACCCCTCGCCGTCGCCACCGCCGCCGACCTCGCCGCCTGCGCCCTCAACCCGTCCCTCGACTCCTGGGACCAGGCCCCGGCCGCCTCGGAGCTGGAAGCCCTCGTCACCAGAGCCCTCGCCACCGAGGTCTACGCACCGACCACCCGCACCACCACGAACCCCGACGCCCTCGTCACCACAGGCGGCACCGAAGCCAACCAGCTCGCCCTCCTCCTGGCCCGTGAAGCCCACGGCCACGTACAACTCGTCCAGGCCGCCAACGCCCACCACTCACTACACCGCGCCACCTGGCTCCTCGGCCTCCCCGAACCGGTCACCGTGCCCGCCCCCGCAGGCACCATGGACCCCGTCGCACTCCACGAAGCCCTCACCACACTCCCCGGCCCCGTCGTCGTCGCCGCCACCGCCGGCACCACCGACGCCGGCCTCATCGACCCGCTCCCCGAGATCGCCGCACTCTGCGAAACCCACGGAGCCCGCCTCCACGTGGACGCCGCCTACGGCGGAGGCCTCCTTTTCAGCGACCGCCACCGCCCCAAACTCCACGGCCTCCACCGCGCCCACACCGTCACCCTCGACCTCCACAAACTCGGCTGGCAACCAGTCGCCGCAGGCCTCCTCGCCGTACGCGACCCCCACGACCTCACCGCGCTCAACAACCAGGCCGACTACCTCAACGCCGACGACGACACCGAAGCCGGCCTGCCCGACCTCCTCGGACGCTCCCTGCGCACCACCCGGCGCCCCGACATCCTCAAGATCGCCGTCACCCTCAAGACCCTCGGCCGCACAGGACTGGGCGCACTCGTCGACCAGGTCTGCGCCCGCGCCGCCGAACTCGCCGAACTCATCCACCGGCACCCCCACTTCGAGCTCTACGACCGGCCCACCATCAGCACCGTCCTCTTCCGGCCCACCCACGCCACCGACGACACCGTCGCCGCCGTACGCCGCACCCTCCTCACCCAAGGCCGCGCCGTCCTCGGCCGCGCCCGACCGGACGACCGCCTCTGGCTCAAGGCCACCCTGCTCAACCCGCACACCGGACCCGGCGACCTGACCGCGCTCCTGGAACTCGTGGAAGGACACACCGCACGATGAGGCCGACGCCACCCCCCACGCCCCCCACCCGCCACGAACCCGAAGCCCCCCGCGACCTCGTCGGCATCGGCATCGGCCCCAACAACCTCTCCCTCGCCGCCCTCGCCCACCCCCTCACCGAACTCGACACCGCCTTCTACGAACAGCGCCCCACCTTCGACTGGCACCCCGGCCTCCTCCTCGAAGGCACCACCCTCCAAGTCCCCTTCCTCGCCGACCTGGTGACCCTCGCCGACCCCGCGAGCCCCTGGACCTTCCTCAACTACCTCAAGACCCGCGAACGACTCTTCCCGTTCTACTTCGCCGAGCGCTTCCACATCCACCGCAGCGAATACGCCGCATACTGCCGCTGGGTCAGCGACAGCCTCCCCGGACTCCACTTCGGCCACCAGGTCGACGCCGTCCGCTGGAACCCCGAACGCGACGTCTTCGAAGTCGACTTCACCCAACTCGACACCGACGGCGAAGCAGAAGCCCTCGGACGCACCTACACGAAGAACATCGCCCTCGGCATCGGCACCGCCCCCCACATCCCCGAACCGCTCCGCCCACTCGTCGAAGCACCCGGCGTCCCCGTCATCCACGCCGCCGACTACCTCCACCACCGCGACCGGTTCCTCACCGCCGACCACATCACCGTCATCGGATCAGGACAGTCCGGCGCCGAAGTCTTCCTCGACCTCCTCAGAAACCGCCCCGCCGGCCGGGAGAAGATCCACTGGCTCGCCCGAACCGAGGCCTTCGCACCCATGGAGTACTCGAAACTCGGCCTCGAACACTTCACACCCGACTACACGCGCTACTTCCACGACCTGCCCGAACCCGTACGCGACCGACTCGTCCCCGCCCAATGGCAACTCCACAAGGGCATCGACGCCGACACCATCGCCGCCATCCACGACGAGCTCTACCGCCGCACCCTCGACGGCGGCTGGCCCGAAACCGTCCTCACCCCCGGCGTCCTCGTCCGCACCGCGGGCCGCATCGCCACCACCAAGATCGAACTGCACCTCGAACACGTCCAGCAGGCCAGCCGCTCCCGCATCACCACCGACGCCGTCGTCCTCGCCACCGGCTACCGCGAACGCCCCCTCGGCGGAATCCTCGCCGGCCTCGACCCCTACATGCGCCGCGACGCCTCCGACCGCCCCAGGATCGACGACCGGCACCGCCTCGTCCTCGACCCCTCCGTCACCGGATCCGTCTACATCCAGAACGGCGAACGGCACACCCACGGCGTAGGCGCCCCCGACCTCGGCCTCACCGCCTGGCGCAGCGCCGGCATCCTCAACTCCCTGACAGGCAAAGACCCCTACCCCCTGCCGAACCGAACGGCCTTCACGACCTTCGGCCTCACCCCACAACCCCAGATCCCATCCGCCAGACAGCCCAGGATGCTCACACCCCTCAAGGACTGAGGGCCCACCCGACCTCCCCGCCGCCCCGAGGCGAACGAGAAAGCCGGACAGGCCCTCCAAACACACGCCCTAGAAGACGGGCGTCCCCTCACGCGTCAGCTTCCAGTCCACCGAAGCGAACTCCTTCGGGTCCAGCGAACCCTTCGCCGTCACCCACTCCGCGATCCGCGTACGGATCTCCGTCGACTCCGCCCACAGCTCCTTCGCCGACGCCACGTGCGGGAACGCCCCACCGCCGTTCGCCCGGTAGTTGTTCACCGCGAACACGAACTGCTGCGCGTCGTCCAGCGCCGCACCGTTGTAGGAAAGATTCCTGATCCGCGACCCGGCCGCCTGCGCGATGTCGATGTCGTACGTCAGACCCGACACGTAGTCGTAGTTGTAGTCCGGCCGGTTGCCCGCGTTCGTCAGCTTCTCCACGTCCACCGGCGCACCGGCCGCCGTCTGCGCGAAGTACTGCGCCGAGAACTCCAGGTACGCCCGCACCTGCGCACCCGTCATCAACTTCGCGACCAGCGTGTTGTCGTACACGTACAGACTCGACAGATCCCGGATCGTCACGTCCCCCGCCGGGATCGCCGACGTACGCGAGAACGGCGACGCCTGCGACAACACCGGCAGCGACGCGTACTCCGTACCCGCCAGCGCCGCCCTGACCACGTCCTCCTGCACCTTCGTGATCAGGTCGATGATCGGCGCATCCTTGTACCGCGCCTCCACCGTCGTCAGCGTCTCCGTCGCCGTACCGACCACCTGGTTGACGTACGCCACGACCACGTCGTGCTCGTCCTTCAGAAGCTTCGTGATCCTCGGGTCGTCCGCCACCGAGTTCGAGTTGCGGACCGACGCCGCCACCGACTCGACCACCCACCGGCCCTTCTCGAAGACCAGCTCGAAATCGAACAGCGACAACCGCTCCGCATACGCCAGCGGCTCCGACAGAACAACCGTCTTCCCGGTCTTCGCGTTCGTCACCTTCAGCTCGGGAATCTCCACATGCGCATGCCCCACCAGAATCGCGTCGATCCCCGGCACCTGCTGCGCCACCAGCGCCGCCGAGTTCTCGATGTACGGCAACTGGTCACCGTAGGACGACGTACCGGACGACCCACTGTGCGCCGACACGACAACCACGTCCGCGCCCATCGACCGCAGCTTCGGAACCCACTTCGCAGCCTGCTCCTCCAGCCCGGGAAAGACCAGCTTGCCCTGAACGTACGCCTTGTCCCAGATCGCGATACCCGGGTTGGTGAGACCGAGAACCGCGACCTTCACCGGCGGAGCACCCTTCACCTGGAACTTCTTGATGAAGTACGGAGGAAAGGCCGGCTTCAGCGTCTTCGCGTCCAGCGCGTTCGCACCGAGCAGCGGGAAACGGCACTGCTCCTCGAACTTCCGCAGCGTCTCGATGCCGTAGTTGAACTCGTGGTTGCCCAGCGCCACCGCGTCGTACCCGATGGCGTTCATCGCCTGCGCCATCGGATGCACCGGCCCGCCCTTGGCCGTGATCGGGTCGACCTTCGCGTAGTAGTACGTCAGCGGCGTGCCCTGGATCGTGTCACCCGCGTCCAGAAGCAGAGTGTTGCAGCGGCCCTTCTCCTTGCGCACCGCGTTCACCAGCGTCGAGATCCGCGCCAGCCCCTGCGCGTTGCCCGCCGCGTCCTTGTACTCCGCGTCCTTGAAGTAGTCCCAGTTGAAGACGTGCCCGTGCAGATCGGTCGTGCCCATCACCGTCAGCGAGTACCGCTTCGGCTTCGGCTTCCTGCCACCCGCCGCCACCGCCGCCTCCGCACTCGGCGCCACGACCGCCCCGGTCAGGGCGACACCGGCCCCGGTCACAGCGGACTTCTTCAGGAACTTCCGACGGTTCAACGGCATGGTGGGCACTCCTCGGGAACGGTGAACAACGCGCGTAGATTCTGACCCGCTCATGACGCACCGCAACACCCCCCACAGGTTTCGATCTGGTGACCGGCAGGAGCCGGAAACGGGCCGCCGGTGACAGAGTGGGACGTATGACCTCAGCCCACGAGGAACCAAGGCCCACCACCCCCTACGGCACACCCGAAGCCCCCCGCATCGCCGTCCGCGGCGAAGCCCACCTCGAAGTCGACCCCGAGATCGCCCGCATCGGCATCACCGTCAGCGCCCGCGGCACCGACCGCCGAGACGCCCTCGGCGACCTCACCCGCCGCAACACCACCGTCCTCGACCTGGTCAAAACCTACGGAAACGCCGTCGAAAAACTCGAGACCGGCGCCTTCTCCATCACCCCGGAACTCACCAGACACGGCCGCGGCGAACGCGTCCGCGCCCACCACGGCCGCGTCCACATCACCGCCGAACTCACCGACTTCACCGCCCTCGGCGAACTCACCACCCGCCTCGCAGACCTCGACCTCACCCGCGTCGACGGCCCCTGGTGGGCCCTGCGCCCCGACTCACCCGCCCACCGCCACGCCAGGCAACAAGCAGTACGCGAAGCCGTCCAACGAGCCCGCGAATACGCCGAAGCCCTCGGCGCGACCCTCACCGCACTCCTCGAACTCGCCGACATCGGAGCCGAGGACGCCCGCCCCTACGCCATGGAAGCCCAGTCCCGCTCCATGCGCACCATGGCCTTCGACGCCGCCGACCCCGACCAGCCCCCCGCCCTCGACCTCGAACCCGAACGCCAACACGTCCACGCACAGGTCAACGCCCGCTTCACCATGTCACCGCCCACCCTGTGAACACCCCCAGAAATGCTCGTCGGAGCACCCCGACGCCCACTTCAACACTTGGCAACAACCCTGTACGCAAAGGCCGTTGAGCAGTCACACAGCATCAATTCCCTACCCACCGGTAAGGCCTAGGCTCACACCATGCGCCGAGCAAAAATCGTCTGCACCCTGGGCCCCGCCACCGACTCCTACGACCAGATCAAGACCCTGGTCGAAGCCGGAATGGACGTAGCCCGCCTCAACCTCAGCCACGGCACCCACGCCGACCACGAGGAGCGCTACCAACGCGTACGCAAGGCCTCCGACGAAACCGGCCGCAGCGTCGGCATCCTCGCCGACCTTCAAGGCCCGAAGATCCGACTCGGCCGCTTCACCGAAGGACCCGTACTACTCGAACGCGGAGACACCTTCACCATCACCGTCGAAGAAGACGCCGAAGGCGACCGCCACACCTGCGGCACCACCTACCCCGGCCTCGCCACCGACGTCACCCCCGGCGAACGCATCCTCGTCGACGACGGCAAGGTCTGCCTCGAAGTCACCTCCGTCGACGGACCCCGCGTCCACACCACCGTCATCGAAGGCGGCATCGTCTCCGACAACAAAGGCCTCAACCTCCCCGGCGTCGCCGTCTCCGTCCCCGCCCTCACCGACAAGGACGAAGCAGACCTCCGCTGGGCCCTGCGCACCGGATGCGACGTCATCGCCCTCTCCTTCGTCCGCAGCGGACACGACATCGAAGACGTCCACCGCATCATGAAAGAAGAAGGCCGCCACCTCCCCGTCATCGCCAAAGTCGAAAAACCCCAGGCCGTCGACAACATCGACGACATCGTCGCCGCATTCGACGGCATCATGGTCGCCCGAGGCGACCTCGGCGTCGAAATGCCCCTCGAACAGGTCCCCGTCGTCCAAAAACGCGCGATCAAACTCGCCAAACGCAACGCCAAGCCCGTCATCGTCGCCACCCAGATGCTCGACTCGATGATCGACAACTCCCGCCCCACCAGGGCCGAGGCCAGCGACGTGGCCAACGCGGTCATCGACGGCACGGACGCCGTGATGCTCTCCGGCGAGACCAGCGTCGGCAAACACCCCATCGAGACCGTCCGCACGATGGCCCGCATCGTCGAGGCGGCCGAAGAGGACATCCTCGCAAAAGGCCTCCCCTCCCTCACCGAGCGGAACAAACCCCGCACCCAGGGCGGCGCGGTCGCCCGGGCCGCCGCCGACATGGGCGACTTCCTCGGCGCGAAGTTCCTGGTCGCCTTCACCCAGAGCGGCGACACCGCCCGCCGCCTGTCGCGCTACCGGTCACCCATCCCCCTCCTCGCCTTCACCCCGGACCCGGCGACCCGCTCCCAGCTGAACCTGACCTGGGGCGTCGAGACGTACCTCGGCCCGCACGTCGAAACCACGGACGCGATGGTCGACCAGGTCGACGAGCTGCTCCTGAAGTACGGCCGCTGCCGGAAGGGCGACATCGTCGTCATCACGGCCGGCTCCCCACCCGGAGTCTCCGGCTCGACGAACCTGGTCCGCGTCCACCACATCGGCGAGGACGACAGCCCCAAGTAGGGGCGTGGCGTCAGTACTTGGCGCCGACGTGGGCGTCCATGAGGGCTACGGAGGCTTTGCGGGCGACGGAGATGTTGTACGGGTCGCTGCCGCGGGCAAGGGTGGTCCACTCGACGCCGACCTTGTCGAGGGTGTCGCTGAAGAGCTTGCGGATGTCGTCCGACTTGTTGGAGAAGAAGTACCGGGGGTATTCGTAGCGCTTTCGTTCGCCAGCGACGAGCCGTGTCGTCCAGTTGATGATTCGGCACCCGTCGGAGTGGATGAGCCCGCGGATGAACTCCCAGGGGTGGGCGTCGACGATCTCCTGTTGCCAGGGTTCGAGGGCGATGCGGCGGTCGTGCTTCTTGCCGGGGCCGTGCTGGGGAAAGAGGCAATGCAGGTGCTTTGAGTAGACCTTTACGTTGTGGCAACCGATCTTGCGGACGCGGCAGACGGAGTTGTCGGGGAGGACCGCGCGCATGGCGAGTTCACAGTCGTCCAAGAGGCCGGGCCATGAATCGCAGCAGGTGATCATGAGGTTGGGCACGCGGTGCTCGGAGTAGTGGCTGATGTGGCCATCGCCCAAATACAGACCGAGCAGGTAGCTGTAGGCGGATTCATCCAGCTCCCGGCGGTCGCACCGGGGGCACTTGGGGTCGTGTTTCCCTCGACACTCGCCGCGTTTCGCTCGGTCCAGGTGCTTCCAGTAGCTGATCGTGCCGGGCGGGACGTTGAACGTCCGTGCCACGTCGGCGTTGCTCACGCCGTTTCGTAGGAGCGTGACTGCCTTTTGTCGCACCTCAGTGCCGTGGAAGTTCATGCGAACACTTTGTGTTACCAATCGCGACTGTGCGCAGCAAAATGCGGATGTTCACGAGAATGGGAACATCCGCTTGGCAGGAAAGTGTGCCGGGTGCGGGATTCGAACCCGCAAGCCCTCTCAGGCAGAGGTGTTTGAGACCTCCGTGTATACCGTTCCACCAACCCGGCCAGGCACTCACGGAAGTGTACCGGGTCACCGTATGACGCCGCCCCTAGGTAGGCTGCATGCACAGCAGCACCTGC
This sequence comes from Streptomyces aurantiacus, assembly GCF_027107535.1. Lineage (NCBI taxonomy): Bacteria > Bacillati > Actinomycetota > Actinomycetes > Kitasatosporales > Streptomycetaceae > Streptomyces > Streptomyces sp. Qhu-G9. The sequence continues at coordinate 2,149,924 of NZ_CP114283.1, forward strand.
CCGGCCCGTAACGAGGAGCCCCCGTGACCGCCCCCGAGTCGCCCCAGCCCGTGGACGCGCCCGACGACGACAAGTCGCACGTGCCTCCGCTGACGACCCGTGTCGTCATCGCCGAGGACGAGGCGCTGATCCGTCTCGACCTCAAGGAGATGCTGGAGGAAGAGGGGTACTCGGTCGTGGGCGAGGCCGGTGACGGCGAGGAGGCTGTCGAGCTCGCCAGGAAGCACCGTCCGGACCTCGTGATCCTCGATGTGAAGATGCCGAAGCTCGACGGCATCTCCGCCGCGGAGAAGATCGCGGAGGAGTCCATCGCCCCGGTGCTGATGCTGACGGCGTTCTCGCAGCGTGATCTCGTCGAGCGGGCGCGTGACGCCGGTGCGATGGCGTATCTGGTGAAGCCGTTCAGCAAGAGTGACGTGGTTCCGGCGATCGAGATGGCTGTTTCGCGGTTCACGGAGCTGAAGACGCTGGAGAAGGAGATCGAGGATCTCACCCAGCGTCTGGAGACGCGGAAGCTGGTGGACCGTGCGAAGTCGGTTCTGCAGACGGAGTACGGCCTGACGGAGCCGGCGGCGTTCCGTTGGATCCAGAAGACGTCGATGGATCGTCGTATGTCGATGCAGCAGGTGGCGGAGGCGGTCATTCTGGATGCGGACGAGAAGAAGGCCGCGAAGGACTGAGGTCCGTCCGAGCGGTTGTTCGTACGGCTGAGGCCCGCACCCCGGAAGATCGGGTGCGGGCCTCAGCCGTGTGCGGGGTGCTGGGCCGTGGTGTGCGGCTCAGTCCTCGCCGAGGTACGCCTTGCGTACCGATTCGTCGTGCAGGAGGTCCTGGCCGGTGCCGGAGAGGACGACGTTGCCGACTTCCATGACGTGTCCGTGGTCGGCGAGGGAGAGCGCCGCCTGGGCGTTCTGCTCGACGAGGAGGATCGTCGTGCCCTGGGACTTGAGTTCCGAGATGGTGGCCATGATCTTCTGCATCATGATCGGTGAGAGGCCCATGGAGGGTTCGTCGAGCATGAGCAGTTTGGGCTGCGACATGAGGGCGCGGCCCATGGCGAGCATTTGCTGTTCGCCGCCGGAGAGGGTTCCTGCGGCCTGCTTGCGGCGTTCCCCGAGGATGGGGAAGAGGTCGTAGGCGCGCTGGATGTCCTTTTCGATGCCTGGTTTGTCGCTGCGGAGGAAGGCGCCGAGTCGGAGGTTGTCCTCTATCGTCATGCGGGGGAAGATGTGCCGCCCCTCGGGGGAGTGGGCGAGTCCCAGGGCGACGATCTGGTGGGCGGGGGTCTTCTTGAGTGATTTGCCTTCGAACTTGATCTGGCCGCCGACGGGCTTGAGGAGGCCGGAGAGGGTGCGCAGGGTGGTGGTCTTGCCGGCGCCGTTGGTGCCGATGAGGGTGACCACTTCGCCGGCTTCGACCTTGAAGGAGATGCCCTTGACGGCTTCGATCTTGCCGTAGGCGACTCGGAGGTCCTCGACTTCGAGCAGTGCGGTCATCGGTCGGTCTCCTTGCGGGGCGCGGCGTCGGCTTGTGCTTCGGCCGCTTCGACCTCCGCGACCTCGGCGTGGCCGGGTGCGTCTTCGTAGGGTTCGCCGAGGTAGGCGGCGACCACTCGTTCGTCGCCCTGGACGGTGGCGCTGTCGCCTTCGACGAGCTTTTCGCCCTGGACGAGGACGGCGACGCGGTCGCAGAGGTTGAAGATGAACCGCATGTCGTGCTCGATGACGAGTACGGCGATGCCCATGTCGCGGATGGCGAAGACGAGTTCTTCGGTGGCGCGCGTCTCCTGCGGGTTCATGCCGGCGGTGGGCTCGTCGAGGAGGAGGAGTCCGGGTTCGCTGGCGAGTGCCCGTGCGATTTCGAGCTTGCGCTGTTCGCCGTAGGGGAGGTTCCTGGCGAGGTGGTCGCGCTTGTGGGCGAGGCCGATGAAGTCCAGGAGTTCCATGGCGCGCTCTTCGGAGGCTTTTTCGGCTTTTTTGAAGCCGGGGCCGCGCAGGAGTGCGGACCAGAGGCCTTCCTTGGTGCGGGTGTGGCGGCCGACGAGCACGTTTTCCAGGACCGTCATGTTGGCGAAGAGACGGATGTTCTGGAAGGTGCGGGCGATGCCGGCGGCGGTGACCTTGAAGGACTGGGCCGGCAGGACGGTGCCTTTGTACCGGACTTCTCCCTCGGTGGGGATGTAGAGGCCGGTGAGGCAGTTGAAGAAGGTCGTCTTGCCGGCGCCGTTGGGGCCGATGAGTCCGACGATCTCGCCGCTGTTGACGGTGAGGTTGACGTTGCGTACGGCGGTGAGGCCGCCGAATCGCATGGTGACGCCGCGTGCGTCGAGCACGGTCTCGCCGGGGGTGCTTGCGCCCGGGGTGGCGTCTTTGGTGGTGGTGTTGGTAGTCATCGTGGTCAGGCCCCTGCCTTGCTGAGGACTGTGGGGGCTTCCGCCTCGTCGTGGAATTCGAGCTGGCGGCGCCGGTTCGGGATGAGGCCTTCCGGACGGAAGCGCATCAGCAGGACGAGCGCGAGACCGAAGGCGAAGAGCTGGTAGTCGCCGAGGAACTGGAGCTTGGCCGGGATCAGGTAGAGCAGTGCGGCTCCGACGAGGGGGCCGCTGATGGTGCCCATGCCGCCGAGGACGACCGCTGCGAGCAGGAAGGCCGAGTTGGGCGGGACGACGTGGGCGAACTGGTACTGCTCGGGGGTCACGGTGTAGGTGACGTGTGCCTGGACGGTTCCGGCGAGGCCGGCGAGGGCGGCTCCGAGTGCGAAGGCGATGAGTTTGACGCGGAAGCCGTTGATGCCCATGGCGAGGGCGGCTGTCTCGTCTTCGCGGATGGCGATCCAGGCGCGGCCGATGCGGGAGTCGCTGCTGCGTCGGAAGACGATGACGACGACGAAGGTGATGAGGAGCATCAGCAGGAAGTAGTTGGCGAATCGCGCGATGGTCATTCCGGCGATGGTGTGTTCCTGGCCGAAGTCGAATCCGAGGATGTTGAGGTTCGGGATCGACGCGATGCCGTTGGAGCCGTTGGTGATGTCGGGGCCGCTGGTGCCGTCCATGTTGAGGACGCCGATGCGGAAGATCTCGCCGAAGCCGAGGGTGACGATGGCGAGGTAGTCGCCGCGCAGCCGCAGGGTGGGGGCGCCGATGAGGACGCCGAAGACCATGGCGACGGCGGCGCCGAGGAGGGCGGAGGCCCAGAACGGCAGGTGGATGTCGAAGGGTGAGGAGGGGGAGCCGGAGACCATGGCCGCGGTGTAGGCGCCGACGCCGAGGAAGGCGACGTAGCCGAGGTCGAGGAGTCCGGCGAGGCCGACGACGATGTTGAGGCCGAGGGCGACGGTGGCGAAGATCAGGATGTAGACGCCGATGGTCGCGTACTGGTCGTCGGACTGGGTGAAGGGGAAGGCGGCGGCTGCTGCGAACGCGCCGATCATCGTCACGTTGCGGTGCTTGGCGGTGAGTGCGGAGACTCGGCCGACGAGTCCGGCTTTGGCGGCGGCGGCGAAGCAGAAGCCGGCGGTGATGAGGAAGCCGACGAAGAGTTCGTCGTACTCGGTGCCGATGCCGTAGGTGAAGACGATCAGGCCGAGGGTGAGTGCCGCGCCGATGATGAGGATCTCGGCGTATGCGGGCAGTTTGCGGGCCGGGGCGGCGGTGCCGGAGGCGAAGGCCGCCTTGATGATGGTGCGTTCGTGCCGGGCCTTGTGGCGGAACTGCTCCCAGGCGGTGTCTTCGGGGTCGAAGGGATCCGGTGCCGGTCGTTCGAACGGCAGGGAGAGTGCGCCGAGGAGGGCGGTGAGGGTGGCGATGGCCGCGACCCAGCCGCCGGGTTCGAGGTTCGCGAGGCCGCCGAGCTGGGTGCTGATCGCGATGATCGTGTACCAGGCGGTGGCGAACGCGGCGAGTGCGGCGAGTTTGATGGCGCTGTCGGCGCCTGCCGGTGCCAGCCAGCGCAGGCCCTTGATGCCGTAGGAGGCGAGGCCGAGCAGGGCGGTGAGGGCGCCGCCGATGAGGACGAGGACCTGGAGGCCGCCGGGGTAGCCGTAGTAGGTGAGGTCGCCGGGGAAGGCGTCGGTCCAGGTCCAGGCGAGGAAGGCGGAGATGACGGTGAGGATGCCGCCGCCGGTGGCGAGGGCGCGTCCGAGGTGCGGCGGGATGCCGATGAGTCCAGAGGTGGCGCCGGAGGGGTCCTTGGCGAGCGTCTGGGTGGTGGTGTGTGTGGTCATCGGTGTCACGCCCTGTCCGCGACGCGCTCGCCGAGCAGGCCTTGTGGCCTGAAGAGGAGCACGAGGATGAGGAGTACGAAGGCCCAGACGTTGGCCCAGGACTGGCCGCCGAGCTGTTCCATGCCGGGGACGTCGGCGATGTAGGCGGTGGCCATGGTTTCGGCGAGGCCGAGGACGAGGCCGCCGATCATGGCGCCGTAGATGTTGCCGATGCCGCCGAGGACGGCGGCGGTGAAGGCCTTGAGTCCGAGGATGAAGCCCATGCGGAAGTCGATCTGGCCGTACTTGAGGCCGTAGGCGAGGCCTCCGACGGCGGCGAACGCGGCGCCGAGGGCGAAGGCGACCACGATGATGCGGTCGGTGTTGATGCCCATGAGCTTGGCGGTGTCCGGGTCCTGGGCGGTGGCCTGCATGCCGCGTCCGGTCCGGGTCTTCATGACGAAGTAGGCGAGGATCGCCATGCTGATGGGGGCGGCGGAGAACAGGAAGATGTCACCGGTCTGGAAGGTGACGCTGCCGATCTCGAAGGGGCCGCCCTCGATCTGCGGGAACGTGCGTGCCGACTTGGCGTTGGGGTACCAGGCCCACACCGCCTGCTGGAGGGCCAGGGAGAGGCCGATGGCGGTGATGAGCGGGGCGAGCCGTGGCGCGGTGCGCAGGGGCCGGTAGGCGAATCGTTCCGCGCCGACCGCCACGGTGGTGGCGACGAATACGGCGCCGACGAGCATGAGCGGCAGGGCGATCCACATGGTGGTGCCGTCGGGCAGTACGTACAGGTAGACCGTGAGCGCCCCGAAGGCGCCGGTCATGAAGATCTCGCCGTGGGCGAAGTTGATGAGCTGGACAATGCCATAGACCATCGTGTAGCCGATGGCGACCAGCCCGTACATGGATCCCAGTAGCAGGCCGTTGACCAGCTGCTGCGGCAGTTCGTTCACCGCATGTCCTCCGAGACGTTCGGATAGTCGAGGGATGTGACCGGATGCGAGTCCGCGCGGGGCGCCAGTGGTGCGGCGCCCCGCGCGGCTCGTGGGTGGTGCGGGTGGGTCAGTCCTTGTAGGTGCCGGACTTCACGGACTTCCAATCGGTGCCCTCGACCGAGTAGACGGTGAGCTGCTTGTTGGTCGCGTCACCGAACTCGTCGAAGGAGACCTTACCGGTCACGCCGTCGAAGGAGACGTTCTGCATGGCCTCGGTGACCTTGGCGCGGGCGTCGTCCGGGAGCTTGCCGTCGTTGTCCTCGACGACCTTCTTCACGGACTCGATGATCGCCCAGGCGGAGTCGTAGGAGTAGCCTCCGTACGCCTCGTAGGCCTCCTTGTAGCCCGCGGCCTTGTAGTTGGCGACGAACTCCTTGGCGGAGGGGAGCTCCTCGACCGGCGCGCCGACCGAGGTGGCGAGGTCGCCCTTGCCGCTGGCGCCGGCCAGCTTGATGAAGTCGGCGCTGTAGATGCCGTCACCGCCGACCAGCGGGACCTTGGCGCCGGCGGCCTTGATCTGCTTGCTCAGCGGGCCGGCCTGCGGGTACTCACCGCCGTAGTAGACGACGTCCGCCTTGGAGGTCTTCACCTTGGTGGCGACCGCGGAGAAGTCCTTGGTGTCGGGGTCGATGTGCTCGGTGCCGACGACCTTGCCGCCGAGCTTCTTGAACTCGTCGGTGAAGGTGGCGGCCAGGCCGGCGCCGTAGGTCTTCTTGTCGTCGATGACGTAGACGCTCTTCTTCTTGGCGTCGTTGTAGACGTACTGCGCGGCGAACGGGCCCTGGATGGCGTCCGTGGTCGCGGTGCGGAAGTACGACTTGTACGGGCGGGCCTTCGTGCCGCCGTTCCACTCCGTGCCCTGGGTCAGGGCCGGGTTGGTGTTGGCGGGGGAGACCTCGACGAGCTTGGCGTCGTCGAAGACCTTCTGCATGGACTCGGCCACGGAGGAGTTCAGCGGGCCGACGACACCGAGGACGTCCTTGTTGGCGACGAACTTGGTGGCGTTCTGCTGGCCCGCGGAGGGCTGCGCCTGGTCGTCGAGGGACTCGACCTTGAAGGTGACGCCCTCGACGGTCTTTTCCTTGTTGGCGGTCTTGGCGGCGAGGTCCACGGAGTTCTTGATACCGAGGCCCAGCGCGGAGAGGTCGCCGGTCAGCGGGGCGTCGACGCCGATGACGACAGTGGTGCCGCCGTCGCCGGAGTCCGAGCCGCCGCCGTCGTCGTCGCGCGAGCCACAGGCGGTGAGGGTGAGTGCTCCCGCCGCCAGTGCGGCGGTGATGGCGATGAGCGAACGTTGACGCACGATCAGCAGTCCTTTCCCTGGCGCGGCCGTTCCTCGTGGAACGGGCCGAGTCGAGCGCTGGGCCGAAAATTGTTCGAATCCGGTGGCGCGGTGACTGGCCGTGACTCTAAGCGGGTGAAGGGAACGTGGAGGAGAGTCTGACCCAGGCTGTGACGCTCTTGTTATGACACGAGGTAATGCAGAGCGGTACTCAGTGGGTGGATGGGCGGAATTCCGGCCGATTCGTCCTGTCCACATAGTGAGAACCTGCAGGACGGGCGGCGGTGATTTCAGTAGCGTTCCAGTATTTTGCTAGTGACAGTCACTCGTTGCTGCAGGCTACTTGAAGGGCCTCCGAGAGGTCGTGCGCGTAGCGCTCGCCCAGAATGAAGCTGTGGTCTTCTATTGCGCGCGTATTACGCAGAGTCACGTCCAGGAAAGGCAGTCCGGCATTCCTCGGCGTATGCGCGCATTCCGTGACATGCAGAGTGAAAACGATCTTGTGGCCGAAGCCCGTTCTGGTCCGGAACGGCGGCTTCGGCACCGACGTCAGGGCGAGACCGGCGTAGGGCTGGGAAATGCGCACGACGGTGATCGGCGGACCGGACAGCGCGGTGACCTTCATCCCGAAGCTGAAGCTGCCGCGCGGCGCGCCGGCGGGCGTGCCCTCCCTGCCCAGGTAGGTGACGTCGACCGCCTGGGACGGATACGGGGCGGGTCCGGCCGGCGGTTCGTGCGGCCGGGTCGCGTAGAGGTAGCCGCCGCCCGCGACGAGCACGGCCGCCGTCGCGGACGCGAGCGCGGCGCGGCGGTGCCGGGCGTAGAGCGCCACCAGGCGGCCGTACGGCTGTGAGGGGCTGCGTGGCGGGGGCGGCTCGGCGGCGTCCCACACGCGCGTGCCCTCGCCCGGTTCGACCGGCCCCACACCGCTCAAATCCATGGCCCTTCGCCCGGACCGCCGTCGCGGTACCAGGCCTCGCAGCCGGTGCGCGTCTCACGGTCGATCAGCCGCTCCGCGGCCTTCTGGCCCTCGCGGGCCTTCGTGGCCCTGGCGGCGTCCACGACGTCCCGCAGGATCTCGTACTGGCCGTTGGACAGGCCCATGGACTGGTAGTCGCCGTAGGTGCCGTCGTCCAGGACCTCCCGCGACCAGTGGGCGACGATCCGTGCGCACAGGTCCTCGGGCGGGGTCGCTGCGGGCGAGGATGCCGCCCCCGAGCCGGGAGACGCGCTCTGCCGCGCGGCGCTCGCGCCGTCCGGTGTGTCCGGTTCGCCGCATCCGGTGACCAGGGCGGCGGCGAGGAGCGCCGGCCCCGCACCCCGCCCGAGCGCCCGCCTCGGCCCGGAGGCCCCGCCTGTTCCCATCCTCTGACGCTAGGCCGCCGGGTGCCCGGGATCAACGCCGTTGCGTACAAAGGCTGTCGGAGGATGGCCGCCCGGTGGCTCAGCCTGTCGCGCCGACCCGCTCCGCGTCGCTCGGGTTCACGCCGCGCAGCATGCAGGTCAGCCGCGCGCTGCACACCCGCTTCCCGTCCTCGTCGCTGATCACGATCTCGTAGGTGGCGGTGGAGCGGCCCCGGTGCAGCGGGGTGGCCACTCCGGTGACCAGGCCGGAGCGGGCGCCGCGGTGGTGGGTGCAGTTCAGGTCGACTCCGACGGCGATCTTGGAGCTGCCGCCGTGCAGCATGGCGCCGACCGAGCCGAGCGTCTCGGCGAGCACGGCGGAGGCGCCGCCGTGCAGGAGCCCGTACGGCTGGGTGTTGCCCTCGACCGGCATGGTGCCCACGACGCGGTCCGCGGAGGCCTCGACGATCTGGACGCCCATGCGTGCCCCGAGGTGTCCGGCGGAGAACATGGCGACCAGGTCCACGCCGAGCGCCGAGTACTCGTCGATGACCTCTTGCGGGAACTTGACGTGTTGCTGCTCGCCCATGGGGTCCGGCTCCTTCGTCGTCGATCCTGGCGTCTAAGCGAACGCTCAGTTGGTGGCCGATTGTTCCAGACGGACGACGACGGACTTGCTGGCGGGAGTGTTGCTGATGTCGGCGGTGGCATCCAGCGGCACCAGGACGTTCGTCTCCGGGTAGTACGCGGCCGCGCAGCCGCGGGCCGTCGGGTAGTGCACGATCCGGAAGCCGGGGGCGCGGCGCTCCACGCCGTCCTTCCACTCGCTGACCAGATCGGTGTACGAGCCGTCGGCGAGGCCCAGGTCGCGGGCGTCGTCGGGGTTCACCAAGACCACCCGGCGGCCGTTCTTGATACCTCGGTAGCGGTCGTCGAGACCGTAGATCGTGGTGTTGTACTGGTCGTGCGAGCGCAGGGTCTGCAGGAGCAGGCGGCCCTCGGGGAGCTTCGGGTACTCGACGGGCGCGGCCGTGAAGTTGGCCTTTCCGGTGGCCGTGGGGAAGCGGCGCTCGTCGCGCGGGGCGTGCGGGAGGGCGAAGCCGTTCGGGTCGGCCACGCGCGCGTTGAAGTCGGTGAAGCCCGGGACGACGCGCGCGATGCGGTCGCGGACGGTCGCGTAGTCCTTCTCGAACTCCTCCCAGGGGGTGCGGGACTCGTTCCCGAGGACGCGGCGGGCGAGGCGGCACACGATGGCCGGCTCGGACAGCAGATGCTCGCTCGCGGGCTCCAGGCGGCCGCGTGAGGCGTGCACCATGCCCATGGAGTCCTCGACGGTCACGAACTGCTCGCCGCCGCCCTGGAGATCGCGCTCCGTGCGGCCGAGGGTCGGCAGGATCAGGGCGCGCGCGCCCGTGACGGCGTGCGAGCGGTTGAGCTTCGTCGACACGTGCACGGTGAGGCGGGCGCGCCGCATGGCCGCCTCGGTGACCTCGGTGTCGGGGGAGGCCGACACGAAGTTGCCGCCCATCGCGAAGAAGACCTTGGCCTTGTCGTCACGCATCGCGCGGATCGCCCGCACGACGTCGTAGCCGTGGCCGCGCGGCGGGGCGAAGCCGAACTCCTTCTCCAGGGCGTCCAGGAAGGCGGGTGCGGGGCGCTCGAAGATGCCCATCGTGCGGTCGCCCTGCACGTTCGAGTGGCCGCGCACCGGGCACACGCCCGCGCCCGGCCGGCCGATGTTGCCGCGCAGCAGGAGGAAGTTGACGACCTCGCGGATGGTCGGCACGGAGTGCTTGTGCTGGGTGAGGCCCATCGCCCAGCAGACGATGGTGCGCTGCGAGGCGAGGACCATGCCGAGCGCCTCGTCGATCTGCGCGCGCGTGAGGCCGGTCGCGGTGAGCGTCTCGTCCCAGTCGGCGGCGCGGGCGGCCTCGGCGAACTCCTCGTAACCGTGGGTGTGTTCGTTGACGAAGGCCTCGTCGACGGCACCCTCCGTCTCCATGATCAGCTTGTTCAGGAGACGGAAGAGGGCCTGGTCGCCGCCGATGCGGATCTGCAGGAACAGGTCGGTGAGCGCGGCGCCCTTGATCATGCCCTGCGGGGTCTGCGGGTTCTTGAACCGCTCCATGCCCGCCTCGGGCAGCGGGTTCACCGTGATGATCCTCGCGCCGTTGGTCTTCGCCTTCTCCAGGGCGGAGAGCATGCGCGGGTGGTTGGTGCCCGGGTTCTGCCCGGCCACGATGATCAGGTCGGCCTGGTACAGGTCGTCCAGGAGGACGCTGCCCTTGCCGATGCCGATGGTCTCGTTCAGTGCGGACCCGGACGACTCGTGGCACATGTTGGAGCAGTCGGGGAGGTTGTTCGTGCCGAACTCGCGGGCGAACAGCTGGTAGAGGAACGCCGCCTCGTTGCTCGTACGGCCCGAGGTGTAGAACAGGGCCTCGTCGGGGGAGCCGAGGGCGGTGAGCTCCTCCGCGATGATGTCGAAGGCGCGCTCCCACGGCACCGCCTCGTAGCGGTCGGCGCCCTCCGCGAGATACACGGGATGCGTGAGGCGGCCCTGCTGGCCCAGCCAGTAGCCGCTGCGGGTCGCGAGGTCGGCGACCGGGTGGGCGGCGAAGAAGTCGGGGCTCACGCGGCGCAGGGTGGCCTCCTCCGCGACCGCCTTCGCGCCGTTCTCGCAGAACTCCGCCGTGTGCCGGTGCTCCGGCTCGGGCCAGGCACAGCCCGGGCAGTCGAAGCCGTCCTTCTGGTTGACCCGCAGCAGCGTCAGCGCCGTGCGCTTCACACCCATCTGCTGCTGGGCGATGCGCAGGCTGTGCCCGATGGCGGGCAGCCCGGCCGCGGCGTGCTTCGGCCCGGCGACCTGCGGCGCGTCCTGAACCGGATCACTCTGGGGCGGCTTGCCGGCCATCTCGGCCTCCTCTTCGAGCACACGTGTGAGGTACGTCTCCGATCCTCCCACGTGGGGGTGACACCGATCGCGGCCCGTCCCGGAGAACGATCGTGCGCGCGCCCCGCCGGGGGACGAACCGTGACGCGGGCACGCGGCCGGCGGGCGGCGGGGCGGGGCCGACTGTCAGTGGGGCGTGGCAGGATCGGGGGCGTGGCAGATTCAGCTTCGAAGAAGACCGAGAAGACCTCCGGCGGCGGACGCCCGCGACTGATGCTCATGGATGGGCACTCGCTGGCGTACCGAGCGTTCTTCGCGCTGCCCGCGGAGAACTTCACGACGGCGACGGGCCAGCCGACGAACGCGATCTACGGCTTCGCGTCGATGCTCGCCAACACGCTGCGCGACGAGGCGCCCACGCACTTCGCGGTGGCGTTCGACGTGTCCCGCAAGACATGGCGCTCCGAGGAGTTCGCCGAGTACAAGGCCAACAGGTCGAAGACGCCGGACGAGTTCAAGGGCCAGGTCGAGCTGATCGGCGAGGTCCTCGACACGATGCACGTCGACCGGTTCGCCGTCGACGGCTTCGAGGCGGACGACATCATCGCCACGCTCGCCACGCAGGCCGAGGCCGAGGGCTTCGACGTGCTGATCGTCACGGGCGACCGCGATTCCTTCCAGCTGGTCTCCGAGCACACGACCGTGCTCTATCCGACCAAGGGGGTCTCCGAGCTGACGCGGTTCACCCCGGAGAAGGTCTTCGAGAAGTACGGCCTCACCCCCGCCCAGTACCCCGACTTCGCGGCCCTGCGCGGCGACCCGTCCGACAATCTGCCGGGCATTCCCGGCGTCGGCGAGAAGACCGCCGCGAAGTGGATCAACCAGTTCGGGTCGTTCGCGGAGCTGGTCGAGCGTGCCGACGAGGTCAAGGGCAAGGCCGGGCAGAACCTCCGCGACCACCTGGAGTCCGTCAAGCTCAACCGCCGCCTGACGGCGATGGTCTGTGACGTCGAGCTGCCGAAGACGGTCGCCGACCTGGAGCGCGCCCCGTACGACCGCACGGCGCTCGCGATGGTCCTGGACACCCTGGAGATCCGTAACCCGTCGCTGCGCGAGCGGCTGCTGGCCGTCGACCCCGGGGCGGAGGAGGCCGACGCCGGCCCGCCGGCCGCCCCGGGCGTGGCCGTGGACGGCACGGTCATCGGCGCGGGCGAGCTGGGACCCTGGCTCGCCGAGCACGGCACGGCGGTCCTCGGTGTCGCCACGGTCGACACCTGGGCGCTCGGTACGGGATCGGTCGCCGAGGTCGCCCTCGCCGCGGCCGGCGGTGCCGCCGCGTGGTTCGACCCAACGCAGCTCGACGAGGCCGACGAGAACGCGTTCGCGCGGTGGCTCGCCGACCCCGCCAGTCCCAAGGTGCTGCACAACGCCAAGGGCGTCATGCGGGTCTTCGCCGAGCACGGCTGGAGTGTCGAGGGCATCTCCATGGACACCGCCCTGGCCGCCTATCTCGTCAAGCCGGGCCGCCGCTCCTTCGACCTGGACGCGCTGTCGCTGGAGTACCTCGGCCGGGAGCTGGCGCCCGCCGCGGCGGCCGACGGACAGCTCGCCTTCGGCGCGGACGACGCGGCCGAGGCCGACGCGCTCATGGTCCAGGCCCGGGCCGTCCTCGACCTGGGCGAGGCCTTCGCGGAGCGGCTCAAGGAGGTCGGCGCGGCCGACCTGCTCCAGGACATGGAGCTGCCCACCTCGACACTGCTCGCCCGCCTGGAGCGGCACGGCATCGCCGCGGACAGGGCCCACCTGGAGGCCATGGAGCAGATGTTCGCGGGCGCGGTCCAGCAGGCCGTGAAGGAGGCGCACGCGGCGGTCGGGCACGAGTTCAACCTCGGCTCGCCCAAGCAGCTCCAGGAAGTCCTCTTCGGTGAGCTGGGCCTGCCCAAGACGAAGAAGACGAAGACCGGCTACACGACGGACGCCGACGCGCTGGCCTGGCTGGCCGCCCAGACCGACCACGAACTGCCGGTCCTCATGCTGCGCCACCGTGAGCAGGCGAAACTGCGGGTGACCGTCGAGGGCCTGATCAAGACGATCGCCGCGGACGGCCGCATCCACACCACCTTCCACCAGACGGTGGCCGCGACGGGCCGCCTCTCCTCGCAGGACCCGAACCTGCAGAACATCCCGGTCCGTACCGAGGAGGGCCGCGCGATCCGCCGCGGCTTCGTGGTCGGCGAGGGATTCGAGTCCCTCATGACCGCCGACTACAGCCAGATCGAGCTGCGCGTGATGGCTCACCTCTCCGAGGACGAGGGCCTCCTGGAGGCGTTCAGCTCCGGCGAGGACCTGCACACCACCGTCGCCTCCCAGGTGTTCTCCGTCGAGAGGACGGCCGTCGACGCGGAGATGCGCCGCAAGATCAAGGCCATGTCGTACGGGCTGGCCTACGGCCTGTCGGCCTTCGGCCTCTCCCAGCAGCTGAACATCGACGCCGGCGAGGCGCGGGTCCTGATGGACACCTACTTCGAGCGCTTCGGAGGAGTACGGGACTATCTCCGCCGCGCGGTCGACGAGGCGCGGGCGACCGGCTACACGGCGACGCTCTTCGGGCGCCGCCGCTACCTCCCCGACCTCAACAGCGACAACCGCCAGCGCCGCGAGGCGGCCGAGCGCATGGCCCTCAACGCGCCGATCCAGGGCACGGCGGCGGACATCGTCAAGATCGCCATGCTGAACGTGGACCGCGCCCTGCGCGAAGCGGACCTCAAGTCCCGCATGCTCCTCCAGGTCCACGACGAAATCGTCCTGGAGATCGCTCCGGGCGAGCGGGCGAAGGCCGAGGAACTGGTCCGCCGGGAGATGGCCGGAGCGGTGCGGCTCCGGGCGCCCCTGGACGTCTCGGTCGGCTCCGGCGCGGACTGGGAGTCGGCGGCGCACTAGCTCCGCCGCAAGAGAGGCACTTCGGCCGCCGGCCCGCCGCGGCCGACCGCGCAGTTCCCCGCGCCCCTTCAGAGGGGCGCGGGGAACTGCGCGACCAAGCCCCCACGACGCGCACCCGACACCACCCCTCAAGCCCCGCCCGCCACCTCTCCATCCCCAGTTCCCGGGAGGGGCCCGTCACCCGCGTGGACGCCGACGGGGAGCCCCGGGTGGTGCACGCCGCAAGGATGCGGGCATGCGTCCTCACATACGGAACACGCGGCGCACGCGGTACGTACCGTCCGTACGACACTGCCGCACCGCGCTCGTCGCAGCCCTTGCCTCGGTGCTCATCGCACCGGCCCCCGCCGTCTCGGCCGCTGCCGCCAGTCCCAGAATCCCCACCGGAGCCGCGACCAGACGCGTCCCGGCGGACACCCCCGGCGAGTACCGGCAGGCCGGCACCCCCGGCCACCGCGTCCACTCCGACGACCCCACCGACTCCGTCACCTGCCACGCTCCTCACGCGCCCGGCCTCGCCACCCGCCTGTCGCACGACATCCGGGCAGCGCTGTCGTCCCGGGAAGGCACGGTCTCCGTGGCCGTGCACGACGACCTGGGCCTGACCTGCGAACTGGCGAGCCGACGGCAGTACGACTCCGCGAGCGTCGCCAAGGTACTGATCATGGAAGGGCTGCTGAGGCGGGCCGAGGAACGGGGCCGCAAGCTCACCGGCTGGGAGACGACGAACGTCCGCCCCATGATCGTCAGCTCCGACAACGACGCCGCCTGGCGGCTGTGGACCGCCCTCGGCCACACCTACCTGAACGGCTTCCTCGCCCGTGTCCGTACCCGCGCCACCGTCCTCGGACCCGGCGGCTACTGGGGCCTCACCCGCACCACGGCCGACGACCAGATGCGCCTGCTGGACGTCCTGACGAACACCCGCTCCTTTCTCCGCACCCGCGCGTACGGCCTCAAACTGCTCTCCGAGGTCCGCTCCGACCAGCGCTGGGGTGTTCCCGCCGGAATGCCGGCCGGGCTGAAGGCACACGTCAAGAACGGCTGGCTGCCCCGCTCCACCCACGGCTGGCGCGTCCACAGTGTCGGCGCGTTCACGGGCGAGGGCCGCACGTACCGGATCGTCGTCCTGTCCCACGACAACCCCACGAAGGCGTACGGCGTCCGCACCATCGAGCGCATAGCGCAGGCCGTGCACCGGGGGCTGGGCCAGGGCCGCGTCCTCGGCCGCGACCTCACCCCGCCGGCGGCGATCAGCGACGAACCGGACGGCTCCGCTCCGTACGATCCGCTGCCGGGCTGGGACGCACCGGAGCCGGGCGCCACACCCTGACCGCCACGCCGTACACCGCCAGACCGACGGCCAGCCCGGCCCCCGCCCCGAAGCACACGGTGGGGATCAGCTCCCAGGGCTTCGCACGCGAACCCCAGTAGTCCCACCACCGCATCGCCCGCTGCGCGGCCGCCGCCATCGCGCAGCCGCCGATCAGCGCCGCCGCCAGCCAGCGGTCGCGCACCGACAGCACGGGCACGCCCACCGGCTCCGCGTCGTGCTGCCGCCGCACGGCCACCACGACGAACGCGGCGATCACCACGGCCGCGACCGCCGAACCGCCGTACTGCAGGTACCAGTACAGGGGCGAGCCCGCGATCTCCCGCCCCAGCGCGGGGAACACCCGCATGCCCCACCGGTCGAGGTGCGTGAACGCGTCCCACACGACATGGGTCAGCGCGCCGGACACCGCGGACACGTACCACCACAGGGCGAGCGACGGCCGAGGGCGGGCGCGCGGCGCACCGCAGCGCAGGAGGGCCCCGATCCGCCCCTGCCGGCCTCGCGGCAGCAACGCCACCAGCGGCTCGCGCAGCACCAGCCAGGCACCCACGAGCACCCAGGCGACCAGGACGTCGAACGTGAACACCCCGGTGAACGAGTGCGTGAAATCGCCGAACTCCATCGCCTCCGGCAGCACACTCGCCACGTAATAGGTCATGTCGGGCGCCAGCGAACCGGCGACGAGCACGGCCGGGACCAGTCGGCCGCGTCCGGACCCGTCGGCACGCACGGCAGGCAGGACCGCCGCGACATGGCTGAGAGTGAACGGCAACTGGGCTCCCCGAGAACGACGTTGACCGGAATCCGACGGTTCTGACGGTCCTGGCCGTCCCTTGATCGGTGACGCCCAGTATCGCGTGAACGGTTCCCGGCGGACGCGCATGGTCCGGTGTCGCCGGGGCAGGACGAACGGGATGTGGCCAACCGGTGAAAATCGGGCACGAACAGGTGTCTGCGCGGCGGAAGTTGTCGTAGGGTCACCTGGGTTGCCGTACTGGGGAGTGCGGCCCACAGCAGCGGACAGCAGGAGAACGCGCGGAACACGGGCGATCGTCCATCGGGAGGGGTTCACGCAATGGCGGCGCAATTCGGCAGGCGGGTCGTCAAGGGGGCCGCGACCACGGCCGTGGCAGCGGTCGCGGTGGCGGCCCTGTCCGCGTCCCAGGCCCCGGGCGTGACGGACACGTCGCAGGGCAGACAGAACACCGGCTCCTCGCCCGATGTGCTCGCCGACGACAGCGCGACCGGCAACTCGCCCTATTACACGGACCTCCCGCCGCTCAACAGCCCGACGGCGCCCCCCAGTGCGGGCGCCGGCACGCCCGCCGCCACGGGTGACGCCGAGGCGGGCATACCCGCGACCGTCCTCGACGCCTACAAGAAGGCCGAGGCGGCGCTCGGCGACTCCAAGCCGGGGTGCAACCTCCCCTGGCAACTCCTCGCGGCCATCGGCAAGGTCGAGTCCGGACAGGCCCGCGGCGGCAAGGTCGACGCGAACGGCACCACGATCAGCCCGATCCTCGGCCCGCAGCTCGACGGCAACGGCTTCGCGCTCATCAGGGACACCGACAACGGCGCGTACGACGGCAACAGCAGCTACGACAGCGCCGTCGGGCCCATGCAGTTCATCCCGTCCACCTGGGAGTGGGCGGCCCGCGACGGCAACGCCGACGGCAAGAAGGACCCCAACAACGTCTACGACGCGGCCCTCGCCGCCGGCCACTACCTGTGCCGGTTCGGCTGGGACCTGTCCGACCGCGCCGACCTCAGGCGCGCGATCCTCAGCTACAACAACTCGACGGAGTATCTGAACACGGTCCTGTCGTGGCTGGAGTACTACCGCAAGGGCACCCACGAGGTTCCGGACGGCACGGGCACGCTGCCCTCCGGCCGCAGCGACGGCAACAGCGGCAATACGGGGAACACCGGCGGCGGGGGCGGCACCACCCCGACGCCGACCCCTCCGGGCACGAAGCCACCCACCAGCCAGGAACCGGGCTCGGGCGGCTCCACGAGCCCGAGCCCGAAGCCGCCCAGCACGCCGAGCACCCCTCCCGGCACGCCGTCGACGCCGCCGAGCACCCCCACACCCACCGACACGGTGGACCGCCTGGAGAACGCGGGTACGGGCAAGCTCACCGCGACCGCGGGCGACGCCTTCGCCGAGAAGGTCGCCGCCAGGACCGAGACCAAGGCCGGAAAGGCCGTCGCGAAGGTCCGCGTCCGGTTCACGATCGTCGGCGACACCGACGCGGTCTTCACCGGCGGTGAGAGCGTCGCGACCGCCGTCACCGACGGCTCCGGCGTGGCGACCGCGCCCGCCCTCCAGGCCGGCGAGAAGACCGGCGCATTCACGGTCCGCGCCACCGTCGTCGGCCGCTCCGTCGCCGGCCTCGACTACGCGGCGACCGTCACCGCCCGCCAGGCCGACGGCCTCGCCCGCACCACCGACACCGCGCTGACCTGCGTCCCGGGCGGCGAGTTCGCGGACCAGGTCGAGGTGAAGGCCACCTACAAGGGAGCCGCCGCGGACGGTGTCGCCGCGACCGCCACGCTCATCAAGGCGGCAGGCGACGCGACCGAGAACGACAAGGGCCCGTACTTCAAGGACGCGGCCGGCAAGACGGTACGCACCCTCGCCGGCCTCAAGACGGGCGAGAACGGCCTGCTGAAGCTCCCGAAGCTGTACGCGGACGACACGGCCGGCACGTACCTGCTGCGGATCACCACGACCGGCGGCGCGACGCTGACCGTCGAGCTGAAGGTGGCGGCGGCCGCCTCCTAGACCCGTGGGCCCACGGTGCCCCCTCGCCCGACGGGCGAGGGGGCACCGCTGTCTGTGTGTGCAACGTGTTCTCATCTCGCCCGCCCGTTGCTACGGTGCCCGACCTGACGACGTATCAGTTCCGTCCGTGCCGGGAGGCCCGCATGCGTGCCCTGATCGCCACCGCGACCGGTCTCGCCGTCGCGTTCGCGCTGGTCCTCACGATCACCGCCATGGGATCGCCGTCGGGCGAGACGTCACCCGAGCCGATGCTCACCACCGTCCCCAGCCACCCGTAACGCACAGGGAGGGCCGCCGAGATGCGCCGCAAGGCCAGCCTGATCCTGCTCGCCCTCGCCGTGTTCTTCACGGCCCTGTCCCCGCTGCTGCGCTGGTACGCCTTCCCGCGCCTGGCCAAGATCCCCGCCAACCAGTACCAGGACATGGTCCTCGAGGCGAAGGACGCGACCCTCCTCGACTACGGCAGCATGACGGCCAAGAAGGTCGACAAGGTCACCATCGTGCAGACCCTCAAGGGCAACGTCGAAGCCTCCGAGAAGATCGAGAGGACCGCGGGCCGCGACGTCGTCGTCTGGGACGGCCTCTCCTACGTCCAGGGCCCCGACGGCGAAATGGTCTCCAAGATCCCCGAGCGGTACATCTTCGACGCGCACACCCAGGAACCCGTCCACGCCACCGGCGAGATGGTCGACGGCGACCCCGTCAAACGCGAGGGCATCGAGTTCAAGTGGCCCTTCCTGACGGAGAAGAGGGACTACGAGTACTTCGACGCGCAGGCCCGGATCACCGCGCCCATCCACTACAAGGGCACCCAGGACTTCCGGGGCGTCGACGTCTACTACTTCGAGCAGACCCTCCCCTGGACCAAGGTGCCCTTCCCGAAGACCATGCCGGTCGAAGGCATCACCGCGGAGTCGGTCGCCAAGACGGGCACGACCCGCTGGTACACCACGGTCCGCAGGTTCTGGGTCGAACCCGTCACCGGCGCACCCGTGTACGGGGAGGAGATCCACAAGGAGGAGCTGCGCGGCGGCACCCTCCTCGGGGACCGCGACAAGGTGACGGCCTTCGCCGGGCACGTGAAGATGCGCGAGGACTACATCCGTTCCACGGTCGACCTCGTCAAGTCCCAGCGACTCCTCGTCCTGCTGATGACCTCGTACCTGCCCTGGGGCTTCCTGGTTCTGGGCATCGGACTGCTGTCCCTCTCCCTGTACCTGGAGGCCCGTGGCCGCCGCCCAGGCGACCCCTCGCCGACCGAGCCCCGGGAGCAGGAGCCCGTCAGCGCCTGAGGCGCGCGTTCGTGTGCCGCGTCGGCGGTGCGGTCGCCGGGTCCTCGGGCCAGGGGTGCTTCGGGTACCGCCCGCGCAGCTCCGCCCGCACACCCCGGTAGCCGTCCTTCCAGAAGGACGCGAGGTCCGAGGTGACGGCGGCCGGGCGCCCCGCGGGCGACAGCAGATGCACCACCACCGGGACCCCGGCGACGGCCGGCGACTCCTGCGCCCCGAACATCTCCTGCAGTTTCACCGCGAGCACCGGCCGCTCGGGATCCGCGTAGTCGATCCGGATCCTGGACCCGCTCGGCACCTCGAACCGCTCCGGCGCCAGCTCGTCGAACCGGGCCGCCTCCCCGGACGCCCACGGCAGCAGCCGGCCCAGGGCCTGCCCGGCGTCGATCCTTCCCAGATCGGCCCGCCGCCTCGCCCGGCTCAACTCCGGCTCCAGCCACTCGTCCACGCGCGCATGGAGTGCACCGTCCGACACCTCGGGCCAGGGAGCACCGACCCGGTGGTGCAGGAACCCGAGCCGCTGCCGCAGCACCTCGGCGTCCCGGGACCACCGCAGCAGCCCGAAACCCTCCTCCGCCAGTCCCTGGAGAAGAGCCTCCCGTACGAGACCTGGGTCGGCGTCACGCAGCGGCCGCACGGTCAGCTCCACCGCCCCGAGCCGCTCGACGCGCCGAGCCACGACTTCCCCGTCGGCCCAGCGGACCTCGTCGCCCTGGGCGTACAGGGTCCCGGCCGCTTCACGGGCAACCTCTTCGTCGACCACGGCCCCGAGCCGCACGCGCGCGTGCCCCGCGCCCAGCGGCCGGTCGGCGACCGCGACGGCGATCCAGCCGGCATCCCGCAGCCCACTGCCGTCACCGACTTCACCCCGGGTCCCGGACACCATGAGGAAAGACCCCCCTTGCCGCCGAGCGACCCGCTCGGGGAAGGCGAGCGCGGCGACGAGCCCGGCTACCTGGTCGTCGGTGAGGGCACCGTCAGGGGTGCGGGGAACCGCGCGCCCGGCCGCACCGGACCCGCCGTCGAGCGGTGCTTCTGGCGCGGTCCGGCCGCCGGGCCGGGCCGCGGGCGCCACCGCCCGCAGCCGCCGCACCTCCGTACGCCACCGCCCGGCATACGCGTCACCCCCACGCCGCGCGGCCCGCAGAGCGGAGGCGAGGTCGTCCCCGTACTCCCGCGGCGGTTCCTCACTCAGGAGGGCGACCACCTCCGCCGCGCGCTCCGCACCCACGGAGGCCGCCGCGTCCAGCAGCGCACGCCCCAGCCGGGGATGCAGCCCGAGCCGCGCCATCCGTACGCCCCGGCCGGTCGGACGCCCGCCGTCGCCCACGGCGCCGACGGCCTCCAGAACACCCCGGGCGGCCGCCATGGCGCCTCCCGGCGGCGGATCCAGCAGCGCCAGCCCCGAGGCGTCGGGATCGCCCCAGCAGGCCGCCTGCAGGGCGAACGCCGTCAGGTCGGCCACCTTGATCTCCGGCGCCGGGAAACGCGGCAGCCGCCCGTCCTCCGCCTCCGCCCAGCAGCGGTACACGGCACCCGGCGCCTCGCGTCCCGCCCGTCCGGCCCGCTGCCGCCCGGCCGCCTGCGAGGCCCGTACGGTCGTCAGCGCGCTCAGGCCCCGCGCGTGGTCCACCCGCGGCTCGCGGGCCAGCCCGGAGTCCACGACCACCCGCACACCCGGAACCGTCAGCGACGACTCGGCCACCGACGTCGCGAGGACCACCCGGCGTCCCGCAGCGCCGGACAGCACCGCGTCCTGCACCGCCGTCGGCGCCCGCCCGTGCACCTGCAGCACCTCTACATCGCCGAGCCCGCCGAGCTGCCCCGCCACCCGCGCGATCTCCCCGACCCCGGGAAGGAAGCACAGGACGTCCCCGGCACGCTCGGACAGCGCCCGCCGCACCACCGACGCCACATGTGTCAGCAACACCGGATCCACCCGCATCCCATGGGGCGGCCGCACAGGGCGCACGGACGGCGCCCACACCACCTCGACCGGATGGGAGACACCCGCCGCCTCGACCACCGGTGCGTCGCCGAACAACCGCGCCCACCCCTGCGCGTCGGTCGTCGCCGAGGCGGCCACCAGCCGCAGCTCGGGACGCAGGGCGGCCCGCACGTCCAGCAGGAACGCCGCCGCCGTGTCCGCGTCCAGATGCCGCTCGTGGCATTCGTCGAGCACGACCGCGTCGACGCCCGTCAGCTCCTGGTCCCGTTGCAGCCGTTGCAGCAGCACCCCGGTCGTGACCACCTCCACGCGCGTGCGCGGCCCGGTCACCCGCTCCCCGCGCACGGTGTACCCGACGCTCTCCCCGGCCTTCTCGCCGAGCAGCCACGCCATCCGCCGCGCGGCCGCCCGCACCGCGATCCGCCGCGGCTCGGCCACGACGACACGGCGCGGGGGCCCCTCGCCGACCAGCCCGGCGAGCACCAGCGGCACGAGGGTCGTCTTGCCCGTGCCGGGTGGCGCGACGAGCACCGCGGCGCCGTGCCCCTCCAGGGCGTCGCTCAGGCCGGGCAGCGCTCCGCGTACGGGCAGAAGGTCCAGGGCGTCATGACGGATCACACGCTCAGTCTCTCCCCCGGCCTCCGGCCGGCGGTGCCCCCGTCTCGCTTCGCTCGCACACGAAGATCGCCGTGCCCGGGATCAGGTTTCCCCGCAGGGGGGACCAGCCGCCCCACTCCTGGGTGTTCCAGGCAGGCCACTCCGGCTCGACCAGGTCGACCAGCCGGAAACCGCCCGCCACGACGTCCCGGACACGGTCGCCGACCGTCCTGTGGTGCTCGACGTACACGGCGTTCCCCTCCTCGTCCTGCTCCACGTACGGAGTGCGGTCGAAGTAGGAGGCGGCCACGCTCAGACCCTCGGGTCCCGGTTCGTCGGGGAAGGCCCAGCGGACCGGGTGGGTGACGGAGAAGACGAACCGGCCGCCCGGGCGCAGCACCCGGCGCACCTCCCGGAGGACCCTCACGGGCTCGGCGACGAACGGCAGCGCTCCGTACGCGGAGCACGCCAGGTCGAAGGAGCCGTCCGCGAAGGGCAGCGCCGTGGCGTCCGCCTCCACGAGCCGGACGGTGTCGGCGCCGATCCGCAGGGCGTGCTGGAGCTGGCGGTGGGAAAGGTCCAGAGCGACCGGGCGGGCACCCTGGGCGGCCAGCCAGCGCGAGCACTGGGCGGCGCCCGCGCCGATCTCCAGGACGTCCTTCCCCTTCAGTTCCTCCATCGGGCCGAGCAGCTCGGCCTCGATCTCGTCGAGGCCCTCGGGACACCACACGAAACGGTCGTCGCCGAGAAACGTGCCGTGCTCGACCTGGTAGTCGTCCGCGTTCCGGTCCCACCAGCCACGGTTGGCCCGGGAGCTCTCGGAGCCCCCCGCCTCCCGCCGGGTCGCCTCGGGCTCGGACTGTTCGGGCTCTTGGATGATCGGCTCCCTCGTATTAACCTGCGGACTCTTCCGTACGACCCGCTCCGGCGGGTTGTCACGGAAGAGGGCCCCAAGATCCGTGTGGACTCGTGGCGTTGTCCGATGTGCGGCTGCCGTCGCGTGGGTTCTGTGCCGGGTATGCGGCGATCCGCCCCGGGTGTGCGCCTTCGCGCATTGACCCTGTCCGGCTGCCCCCGTATGCTACAAGTTGCGCTGCGGGCCTGCGCTCCTCAGACGTAGCAGGCTGCGCTCGCATCTGTATGTATGACCCCTCGGTTGTCGAGGCGCCACCGGCGGTGTTCTTCGTGAACACCATCCGGATCTGGCGCTTCCTTGGCTGTCCGGCCTTGTACAGAGCGAAACGGGCTCCCGGCGTAAGCAGTACCTACGACTCACTGTCCGTACCGGAGCCCTTTCCCACATGACGAGCAGCACCGAGACCACCTCTACCACTCCGCAGGTAGCGGTCAACGACATCGGTAACGAGGAAGCCTTCCTCGCCGCGATCGACGAGACGATCAAGTACTTCAACGACGGCGACATCGTCGACGGCGTCATCGTGAAGGTCGACCGGGACGAGGTCCTGCTCGACATCGGTTACAAGACCGAAGGTGTCATCCCGAGCCGCGAGCTCTCGATCAAGCACGACGTCGACCCGAACGAGGTCGTCAAGGTCGGCGACGAGATCGAAGCCCTTGTTCTCCAGAAGGAGGACAAGGAAGGCCGCCTGATCCTCTCGAAGAAGCGCGCCCAGTACGAGCGCGCCTGGGGCACCATCGAGAAGATCAAGGAAGAGGACGGCATCGTCACCGGCACCGTCATCGAGGTCGTCAAGGGTGGTCTCATCCTTGACATCGGCCTCCGTGGCTTCCTGCCGGCTTCCCTCGTTGAGATGCGCCGTGTCCGCGACCTCCAGCCCTACGTGGGCAAGGAGCTCGAGGCCAAGATCATCGAGCTGGACAAGAACCGCAACAACGTGGTCCTGTCCCGCCGTGCCTGGCTGGAGCAGACCCAGTCCGAGGTCCGCCAGACGTTCCTCACCACCCTGCAGAAGGGTCAGGTCCGTTCCGGCGTCGTCTCCTCGATCGTCAACTTCGGTGCCTTCGTGGACCTGGGTGGCGTCGACGGTCTGGTGCACGTCTCGGAGCTCTCCTGGAAGCACATCGACCACCCCTCCGAGGTTGTCGAGGTTGGCCAGGAAGTCACCGTCGAGGTCCTCGACGTCGACATGGACCGCGAGCGTGTCTCCCTGTCGCTGAAGGCGACGCAGGAAGACCCGTGGCAGCAGTTCGCGCGCACGCACCAGATCGGCCAGGTCGTGCCCGGCAAGGTCACGAAGCTGGTTCCGTTCGGTGCGTTCGTCCGCGTGGACGAGGGCATCGAGGGTCTGGTCCACATCTCCGAGCTGGCCGAGCGCCACGTGGAGATCCCGGAGCAGGTCGTCCAGGTCAACGACGAGATCTTCGTCAAGGTCATCGACATCGACCTCGAGCGTCGTCGCATCAGCCTCTCGCTGAAGCAGGCCAACGAGGCCTTCGGTGCCGACCCGGCCTCGGTCGACTTCGACCCGACGCTGTACGGCATGGCCGCGTCGTACGACGACCAGGGCAACTACATCTACCCCGAGGGCTTCGACCCCGAGACCAACGACTGGCTCGAGGGCTTCGAGTCCCAGCGTGAGGTGTGGGAGACGCAGTACGCCGAGGCGCAGACCCGCTTCGAGCAGCACCAGGCTCAGGTCATCAAGTCCCGCGAGGCGGACGCCCAGGCCGAGGCCGAGGGTGTCACCACCCCGGGTGCGGCTCCGGCCGCCTCCAGCGGTGCCGGTGGCGGCGGTTCGTACTCCTCGGAGTCGGACGACAACTCCGGCGCCCTGGCGTCGGACGAGGCCCTGGCTGCTCTCCGCGAGAAGCTCGCCGGCGGCCAGAGCTGAAAGCTCACCGCCAGCGGTAGCTAGCTGGTAACCGAGGGCCCGCACCCACTTGGGTGCGGGCCCTCGGTGCGTTGTCCCGCCCACCGTTTCGCGGGCTCTCGCGTCCGCCCCCGTGCTGTCCGGCGGGCCCCGCGCCCGTGCGGTGACGCGTCCCTCCACCACGCGATGACGGCCCTTTGGGCGTGCTCGCGCCGGGAGTTGCCCACACACGGCCACCGCCTTGGTCCGGCCTTGATGCGAACCGGCGCACGTGCGTGCGGCCGTCGTCGCACGCACGTGTGTGCTCGTCGTGGGCATGAGATGCCGGTAAGAGGGGACAGCGAAGCGACGTGAACCGGGAATGCCCGTGTCCTGGCCCGCGTTGTTGAGTACGAACACGAGGAGGAGCGGTCACAGTGCTTGATCCGCAGGGTTTGTACGCGTGGGAGCCGAAGGGCCTGGCAGTCGTCGACATGGCGCTCGCCCAGGAGTCGGCCGGTCTTGTCATGCTCTACCACTTCGACGGATACATCGACGCGGGCGAGACCGGCGACCAGATCGTCGACAGGCTGCTCGACTCGCTGCCCCACCAGGTCGTGGCCCGCTTCGACCACGACCGGCTCGTGGACTACCGCGCCCGCCGCCCGCTGCTGACGTTCAAGCGCGACCGCTGGGCCGAGTACGAGGAGCCGACGCTGGAGGTGCGGCTCGTCCAGGACGCCACGGGCGCGCCCTTCCTGCTGCTCTCCGGACCCGAACCGGACGTGGAGTGGGAGCGCTTCGCGGCGGCCGTCCAGCAGATCGTGGAGCGCCTCGGCGTACGTCTGTCCGTGAACTTCCACGGCATCCCCATGGGCGTCCCGCACACCCGCCCCGTGGGCCTCACCCCGCACGGCAACCGCACGGACCTCGTCCCCGGCCACCGCAGCCCCTTCGACGAGGCACAGGTTCCGGGCAGCGCCGAGGCACTGGTCGAGTACCGCCTCATGGAGGCAGGGCACGACATCCTGGGGGTCGCCGCGCACGTGCCGCACTACATCGCCCGCTCCCCGTACCCGGACGCCGCACTGACCGTCATGGAGGCGATCACCGCCGCGACCGGCCTGGTCCTGCCGGGGATCGCGCACGGACTGCGCACCGAGGCACACCGCACACAGACCGAGATCGACCGGCAGATCCAGGAGGGCGACGAGGAGCTCGTCGCACTCGTCCAGGGACTGGAGCACCAGTACGACGCCGCGGCGGGCTCCGAGACGCGGGGCAACATGCTCGCGGAGCCGGTGGACATCCCGTCGGCGGACGAGATCGGCCTCGAGTTCGAGCGGTTCCTCGCCGAGCGGGAGGGCGACGCCTAGGGGGTTTCTGGTGGATCTCCGTGGAAGGAGGAGCGGCGTCCGGTGCGTGCTCTCGGCGTGCCGGGCGCAGGCCCGCGTACTGGACGTACTTGGGTCTGTGCCCGGTGCGACGAGAGTGCGTGCCGGGCGTCGTGACGCCGCGGAGATCCATCAGAAGCCCCCTAGGCGCCCCCCCCGCGAGAAGCGCGGTCCTCGGCGACCAGCGTGCGGCCCGCGCGGCCCCGCCGGGGCGCCGTCGGTGGCGGGCCCTAAGCTTCTCGGCATGCTGAAGGTGGGCCTGACCGGCGGGATCGGCGCCGGCAAGAGCGAGGTGTCGCGGCTGCTCGTGGAGCACGGCGCCGTGCTGATCGACGCGGACAGGATCGCGCGGGAGGTCGTCGCGCCGGGGACACCCGGGCTGGCGGCGGTCGTCGACGCCTTCGGCGAGGACGTGCTCGCCGCGGACGGCAGCCTCGACCGGCCGAAGCTCGGCTCGATCGTCTTCGCGGACGCGGAGAAGCTCGCCGTGCTGAACTCGATCGTGCACCCGCTGGTGGGTGCCCGTTCCCGCGAGCTCGAAGAAGCGGCCTCCGCGGACTCCGTGGTGGTGCACGACGTGCCCCTGCTCACGGAGAACGGCCTCGCCCCGCTGTACGACCTCGTGATCGTGGTCGACGCGAGCACCGGGACCCAGCTCGACCGTCTCGTCCGGCTGCGCGGCATGACCGAGGAGGACGCGCGCGCCAGGATGGCGGCCCAGGCCACCCGCGAGCAGCGCCGCGAGATCGCGGACGTCGTCATCGACAACGACGTGCCACTCGATGCGCTGCGGCGGCGGGTACACGACGTGTGGACGGACCTCGTGCGGCGGGCGGCCTCGGAATAGCGGGTGCCTTCGAGGCGTTGATTCCCTGCAGTGAGGGAAGGACTCTGCCGTGCCCGAGACCAGCGGATTCGCCGGACGTACTCCGGAGACGCATGTCATCGACTTCCGTGCCGCCGAGCAGTTGCTCGCCGCGCGGGACCCCAGGGGCGCGGTCAAGCTGCTCGACGGAGTCATCGCCGCGTACCCGGAGAACACGGCGGCACGGCTGCTGCGGGCGCGCGCCTTCTTCGCCGCGGCGCAACTGCGGCCCGCCGAGCTGGAGTTCACCATCGTCCTGGAGCGCGAACCGGACAACGCGTTCGCGCACTTCGCACTCGCCCGCACCTACGAGCGCTCCGGACGGCCCGAGCAGGCCAGACGGCATTTCCGGCTCGCGGCGGCTCTGGACCCACAGCCGGAGTACCTGACCGCGGCACGGTTCGACTCCTGAGCCCGGCCCGCTCCTGAACCCGCCCGGCCTGCCCCGGTGCCAGGTCGGCGGCCCGGACCGACGACCCGCCCTACACGCGGTGCTCCGGCGGCGAGTACGGCGGGATGTCGCGGCCGGGCTGGTAGTGCGGTCCCTGGCGGAGATGCCTGAGGATCATCGTCAGGTCGACGGTGACGACCAGCCACAGCACGCCACAGGCGACCGCCCAGCCGGGACGCCCGACCAGGGCGAACGCGGCCGTCCCGATGATCGCCCACACCAGGCCCCACACACTGAGCCACAGGCGAGCCCGCAGCGCACTGCGCGCGGTCGTGGGTTCACTGCCTGTACGCATGGGGACCACTGCTCCTACGGAAAAACGTACTCTTCGTGGTGCACGTTCACCAAGGGACGGACGAACGGGAGCGGCTGTGCTGCTGGTGGAGGAGCTGCGGGCGGACGAGAAGCTCGCCCGGTGGCTGAGGGACCTGGAGAACGAGGGCGAACCGCGTACGGATGCGGGCCTGCCGGACGCGGTCGAGCTGCCTGACCTGCTGCTCGACCTGTCCGTGCCGCACGAGCACGTCAACGAACTCGTCTCACTGCGCGCCCGGCTGGCGGCGGACCCGGAGGCGATGGCGTTGCTCAGGAGGTGCGTCGACCGGTTCGTCCGTGACATGGGGGAGGTCGGCAAGGGGTGGGAACCGCCGGTGTTCCCGGAGTCCACCGGGGCGCTCGGCCGCACCTTCCACGTGTTCGTCTTCATCGCCGCGCTGCCGTACGTGCGCGCCTACCACCGGCAGCGGGACATGCCGGCGGACGTCTCGCGGCGCACCCTCGCCGACCTGGGCCGGCACCTGGCCGTGCACGCCAGGCGGACCGGCACGATCGGGCTGCAGGTGCCGTGGTGGATCGCTCTGCACTTCCACGGCGAGCTGTACCAACTCGGGCGGCTGCAGTTCCAGCGCGCTCGGCTGGGCGGGCACACCGGGCGGGCGGCCTCGGCCGCGGGGCTCGGCACGGGCCCCGGCGAGCTCTGTCTGAGCCTGCACATCGCCGACTTCCGGGGGCCCCTGTCGCCGGAGGCCTGCGACCGGTCCCTGGACCTGGCCCGGGAGTTCTTCGCGCGCCACTACCCGGACGAGCACTACGAGGTGGCGGTCTGCCACTCCTGGCTGCTCGACCCGCAACTGAAGCGGTATCTGCCGGCCGACTCCAACATCGTGCGCTTCCAGGAGCGGTTCAAGGTCGCCCACGAGGAGACGAAGGCGGACGACAAGGCACCCGTCGGGTTCGTCTTCGGCGACCCCGAGCTGCCCGTGGAGGACCTTCCGCGGCGGACCGGGGTCGAGCGCGCGGTGGGCGACCACCTGCGGGCGGGTGGCCACTGGTACGGCGGGCAGGGCTGGTTCGCGTTGTAGCCGAAAGTTCCCGGCCGGATCGCCGTTCACCCGGACGGGTGGAAGGGGCCGGGGCGGGAACGGGGCGGCGGGCACGAGCCGTTGGGCTGATATGACGATCGAGATGCGTGAGGGATACGAGGGGACTGGACCCGGCGCCATCACGCCGGACGGCTGCGCGGTGGAGCTGTACTCGCGACTGCCCGTGCAGGACGAGCCGGACATCATCGCCTCGGCCGTGCCGGCGGGAGCGCACATTCTCGAACTGGGCTGCGGGGTGGGGCGGATGACCCATCCGCTCCTGGAGCGGGGATTCACCGTGACGGCCGTGGACGAGTCCGCCGAGATGCTGGAGCGGGTGCGTGGGACGCGCACGATACGCGGCGCGATCGAGACGCTCGACCTGGGGGAGAGATTCGATGTGGTGATGCTCGCGTCGTTCCTCGTGCACAGCGGGGACACCGAGGTGCGGCGCGGCATGCTGGACGTGTGCCGACGCCATGTCGCGGACGGCGGTTGTGTGTTGATTCAGCGCGAGGGCGAGAACTACCACACCGATCTGCCGCGCGAGCGGGTCGATCCGAGCGGGTTCACGATCCGCATGCTGTCCGCGGAGCCCGTCGGGGACGGGGTCAATTCGGTGCGGGCGGAGTATGTGTTCCCGGACGCCGTGTGGACGCAGACGTTCCTCGCCCGGCCGCTCACCAAGGAGGAGTTCGAGGAGGCGTTGGGCGAGGCGGGGCTGAGAGTCGACAGGTATCTGACGGAGGACCGGGTCTGGGTACGGGCGGTGCCTGTGGCGGCGTGAGGTCCCGAGGGGGTGTCGTGCGCGGGGATGTCATGAGGAGGGGGCGGGAGAGGGGTGTCGCGAGCGCGAGGGTGTCCTGAGGCGGGCCGTGCCGTCGTGCCACGCACCTTGCCTGGAGCAGTGCTGCCGTGAGGCGATGAGTTTCGGGCGGCGGGGCGGTCTGTCCCTCTGACAGCAACGCGCCCCGCTTCACAGGAGATCCCCATGTCCGAGACCACCGTTCCCGTCGCCTCCGCCCCGGCCCGCACCGTCGTCGCCGAGTCCGCGACCGCCCGCGGCCGCCGTGCCCGCCTCGCACTGCGAGGGCTGCAGGTGCTGCTCGCGCTCTTCTACGTGATCGCGAGCGCGGTGCCCAAGCTCGTCGCGCACTCCTCGGCGGTCGAGTCGTTCGACGAGATCGGCTGGGGCAGCGCCGGGATGTACACCATCGGTCTCCTCGAACTGGCCGGCGGCATAGCGCTGGTGATCCCCGTACTGGCCTCCGTGGCAGCCGTCTCGCTGAGCGCGCTGATGGTGGGTGCGTTCATCACGCAGATCGCCGTGTTCGACGGGGAGTACGCGGCGACCCCGCTCATCCTGATCGTGCCGCTCGCGCTGATCGCCTGGGCACGACGGGGGCAGGCCGCGGAGCTGCCGAGGCTGGTCCGGCGTCGGTCCTGAGCACGGAGCCCGGACGGCGTCCGGCGGGCCTCCCAGCCCTGCCGGACGCCGCGCCGCGCGGTGCCTCTCCGAAGTCCGGCACTCGGAAGACCGCCCTCGGCACGAGTCCAGGCCGGGCAAACAGCCGTGCGGCTCCGCCGCAGGTGTCAGGGTGCCTTCGGGGTGCCGTCGGGCGAGCCGATGCCACGGAGGCGTTCCAGGTCGCGGCGGTCGCGCTTGGTGGGGCGGCCCGTGCCCCGGTCCCGGATGCCCGCGGGGGCGACGGCCTCGCGGGGCGGTGGCGGAGGGCTGTTGTCGACATAGCACTCGGCGGCGACCGGAGCCCCGACCCGCTTGCGGATCACGCGTTTCACGACGACGATCCGCTCCCGGTCCGCGTGCCGCAGGCGTACCTCGTCGCCGACGCGGACGGCGTACGCGGGCTTGACCCGCTCGCCGTTCACCCGGACGTGACCGCCGCGGCAGGCCGTGGCGCCCGCGGAACGGGTTTTCACGAGGCGGACGGACCAGATCCAGCTGTCGACACGCACGGTCTCACCGCTCGTGGGCGCGGCCGCCTTCGCGACGGCCACGGCATCTGCATCGGTCACGGCATCGGCGGAGCCGGCCGCGCCCGGCCCGTCGTCCTCGTGCCGCGCCGCGTTCCCCTGAGTCCCTGAAGCCATGGTCCGACCATAGCCCTCGGCGGGCGCCCGGTCGGAGTCGTTTTCCCTCGCTTCGGTCCGCCCTTGCCCAGGCATACCGTGGTGGCATGGATCAGGACCGCAGCCTGGCCGGGCTGGACGAACGGATCGCCGGATGCCGGGCCTGCCCGCGGCTGGTCGATTGGCGGGAGGAGGTCGCCCGCACCAAGCGGGCCGCCTTCGCCGACTGGACGTACTGGGGCCGCCCGGTGCCGGGTTTCGGACCGCCGGACGCCTCCCTGCTGGTGGTCGGGCTCGCTCCCGCGGCGCACGGCGGGAACCGGACCGGGCGGATGTTCACGGGAGACCGGTCCGGAGACGTGTTGTACGCGGCGCTGCACGACGTGGGTCTCGCGTCGCAGCCCACGTCCGAGAGCGCCGACGACGGGCTGGCCCTGTACGGCGTCCGCGTCACGTCGCCCGTGCACTGCGCGCCGCCCGCCAACAAGCCGACGCCCGAGGAGCGGAACACCTGCCGCCCGTGGCTGGTGAGCGAGCTGCGACTGCTGAGGCCCACGCTCCGCGCGGTCGTCGTGCTCGGCGGTTTCGGCTGGCAGGCAGCGCTGCCCGCGTTCGCCGAGGCGGGGTGGCAGGTGCCCCGGCCCCGGCCGGCCTTCGCCCACGGGGCGCGGGTCGAGCTGGAGGGCCCGGATCGGCCGCTGGAGCTCTTCGGGTGCTTCCACGTCAGCCAGCGCAACACCTTCACCGGCCGGCTGACCCCCCAGATGCTGCGGGACGTGCTGCGTACGGCGGCTCGGACGGCGGGACTGCCGACCGTCCAGCAGGCGGGCTAGGGTCGCGCGATGAGCCCGTATCCGGAGATCGAACCGTATGACCACGGCATGCTCGACGTCGGTGACGGCAACCTTGTGTACTGGGAGGTGTGCGGGAACCCTCGGGGAAAGCCCGCGGTGGTGCTGCACGGTGGGCCCGGATCCGGCTGCGGCCCCTATTTCCGGCGCTACTTCGACCCGGCCGCGTACCGCATAGTCCTGCTCGACCAGCGCGGCTGCGGACGCTCGACGCCGCACGCGAGCGCGTACGAGACGGACATGAGCGTCAACACGACGGCGCGGCTGATCGGTGATCTGGAGCTGCTGCGGCGGGAGTTGGGCATCGAGCGATGGCTCGTGTGGGGTGTCTCATGGGGCTCCGTGCTCGGGCTGCGGTACGCGCAGACGCATCCCGGGGCCGTGTCGGAGCTGGTGCTCACGGGCGTGGCCACCGCGTCCAGTGCCGAAGTGGACCTCCTCACGAGGGGACTTGGGCAGATCTTCCCCGAGGCCTTCGAGCGGTTCCTCGCCGAGCTGCCCAAGGACGAGCGCGACGGGAACCTGGCGGCCGCGTACAACCGGCTGATCGAGTCCCCGGACCCGGAGGTGCGAGCCCGGGCCGCGCGCGCCTGGACCGACTGGGAGACGGCGATCGTTCCCGCTCCGCCGCGGTCGGTGGAGCGGTACGAGGACCCGGTGTTCCGCCTGGCCTTCGCCCGCACCGTCACCCACTACTTCGGCAACGACCACTTCCTGGCGGACGGCAACGGCGACGGCGACCGAGACGGACAGGGGAAGGGCAAGGGCGGTGGTGACGGTGGAGGAGGAGCCCAGGCCGTCGTGCTGCGCGATGCCCCGCTCCTCAGAGGCATTCCCGGCACTCTCGTCCAGGGGAGCCTCGACCTCGGGAACCTCCTCGGCACCGTGTGGCGGCTCCACCACGCCTGGCCCGGCAGCGAGTTGACAGTCGTCGACGACGTGGGACACAACGCGGGCGCGGCCGGCGTGGTCGACGCCCTGGTCGCGGCCACCGACAGGTACGCGGCCCGTGGAACCCCCTAGCGGCGCGCCCGGTCCCGTTCGCCCGCCGACTGCACGAACTGCAGCTCCAGGGTCGCCGGGGGAGCGGTGACGCCGGGCCCGCCGGCCTCCACCCAGCGCAGTATCTCGTCGGTGCAGTCGTCGCCCATCGACCAGCCGATCCACACGGCCCGGCCACCACGCCTGCGGCCCTCACCCGAGGGCTGTACGACGATGATGTTGGCCTGGTCGCAGGGGCCGAGGCAGTCCGTCGTACGGACCGCGAGGCGGCCGCCGGAGGCCTCGGCGGCGGCACGCAACCGGTCCAGCTGCCAGTCGTGGTCGTAGCCGGGGTACTTGCGCGCGTCGCCGCAGCAGCAGCCGCGGCAGACGACGAGCGTGCAGGGCCGGTTCCTTGCGGCACCGATCGCCGTACGGACAGTCACACTTCTCCTTCGGAATCGGTACCGGAGCCGCTGCCCGGGACCGCGATGCCTGTGCCAGTGCCTGTGCCAGTGCCCGTGCCCGTGCCGGTGTCTGCGCCTGGGCCCTTGTCTTCGCCTGGTCCCATGTCCGCGTCCCTGCCGGAGTTGGTGTCGCCGAAGAGGTGGCGGACGGTCGAGCGGTAGTTGGCCTGGACGTGGGCCAGGGCGTGTGAGCGGGCCCGCTCACGGTCGCCCGAGGCGATGGCCTCGTACAGCTCGCGGTGTTCGGCGAGAAGTTGGGGCCATTCCTCGTTCTGGCGGGTGAGCCAGCGCAGCCGGCCGTCGACCGGTTCCATCACGGAGATCAGCAGGCTGTTCCCTGCCATCGCCAGAATCCGGTCGTGGAAACGGGTGTTGACGTCCGTGATCGCCTCCGCGTCGTCGGCGTCGGTCGCGTCCGCCGCACGGTCGAGGAGTTCCTCCAGCTCGGCCAGGTCGGCGCGGGTGGCGCGCTGGGCGGCCAGACCGGTGGCGTACACCTCGAGTGCCTCGCGGAGTTCGAAGAGTTCGGCGACGTCCGCGGGGGTCAGCCGGCGCACGACCGTGCGACGCGGGGTCTCGAAGTGGACGAACCCCTCGGCGACCAGGGCGCGGATCGCCTCACGGACCGGCACGCGGGAGACCCCGAACCGCTCGGCCAGCTCACGCTCGACCAACCGGTCGCCGGGCAGCAGCCGCCCGGCGATGATCTCCTGCCGCAGCGAGCTGAGCACCCGCTCGCGTACCGCCCCCAGCGGTTCCACCGTCGTCATGCGTCCATCCTCGCCGACGCCGGGACTGTTTTACCGAGCTGTAACCGTACGGACATGGCCAGAAGTCACCGATGGCGGGAGCATGACCACAGTTTGGTATACCAAAAAGGCTCGACCTGCTTCCCGCGGCCCCGTCCTCCACCACCCACCGCACTGGCCGTCATCCACCGCCGCGCCCGCCCGTCGCCCCCCGCCGTCCCCGTCCCGTCCACCGTTCCGCCCTCGTCCCTCAGTCCTCCCGTCGTTCTCCCGCTCATGGAGGCTTTGTGTCCCTCGCCGATCCCGCCGCTGCCACCGGCGCGCCAGCGTTCGTCCCCGATCCCCGGCTCACCAACGAGGACCTCGCGCCCGCGGGCAAGCGCAACTGGAAGGTCTTCGACCTCTTCGCCATGTGGATGTCCGACGTCCACAACCTCGGCAACTACACGTTCGCGGCCGGCCTGCTGGTGCTCGGCATGAACGTCTGGCAGATCTTCACCTCCCTGCTCGTCGGCTTCGTGCTCATCTACGTCGGCATGAACTGGATGGGCAAGATCGGACAGCGCCACGGCGTGCCCTTCCCGGTCATCAGCCGCATCAGCTTCGGTGTCTGGGGCGCCAACATCCCGGCCCTGATCAGGGCCGTCATCGCCATCATGTGGTACGGCATCCAGACCTATTTGGCCTCCGTCGCCGTCAACATCATGCTGCTCGCGGCCTGGCCCGGCCTCGAGTCCTGGACCCACAACTCCTTCCTCGGCCTCGACGCACTCGGCTGGCTGTCGTTCGTCTCGCTGTGGCTCGTCCAGGCACTGATCATCAGTCAGGGAATGGAGTCCGTACGGAAGTTCCAGGACTTCTGCGGGCCGGCGATCTGGCTGGTGATGATCGTCCTCGCCATCTGGATCCTCGCGAAGGCCGGCTGGACCATCTCGCTCACCTCGACCCCGAACCCGGTCTCCGTGGGTGAGCAGTGGCGGCAGTGGTTCGGCGCGATCGGGCTGATCCTCGCCACGTACGGCACGCTGATGCTCAACTTCTGCGACTTCTCGCGCTTCGCGCCCAGCTACAAGACGGTCAAGCGCGGCAACTTCTGGGGTCTGCCGATCAACTCGACGGCCTTCGTCATCGTGTCGGTCATCGTCACGGCCGGTTCCATCGAGGTGTTCGGCAAGGCCATCACCGACCCCGCCCACCTCGTCGCCGAGATCGGCAACAAGTGGGTCCTGATCCTGGGCGCGCTGACCTTCGCCATCGCCACCATGGGCGTCAACATCGTCGCCAACTTCGTCTCCCCCGCCTACGACCTGGCCAACGTCTGGCCGCAGAAGATCACCTTCAGGATCGGCGGCATGATCAGCACGGTGGCCGCGCTGGTCGTGACCCCGTGGAACCTCTTCTCCAACCCCACGGTCGTCAACTACTTCCTGGGCGGCCTCGGCGCCTTCCTGGGCCCGCTGTTCGGCGTGATCATGCTCGACTACTTCTGGGTGAAGCACGGCCGCATCGACGTCGACGAACTGTTCAACGCCCGGCCCGGCTCCCGCTACTACTACCGCAAGGGCGTCAACCCCAAGGCCCTGTGGGCGTTCCTGCCCGCGGCCGGTGTCTCCGCGGTGCTCGCCCTCGTGACGACCTTC
Organism: Streptomyces aurantiacus; assembly: GCF_027107535.1. Lineage (NCBI taxonomy): Bacteria > Bacillati > Actinomycetota > Actinomycetes > Kitasatosporales > Streptomycetaceae > Streptomyces > Streptomyces sp. Qhu-G9. The sequence continues at coordinate 2,185,160 of NZ_CP114283.1, forward strand.
AGCGAGGTCGCCCCGTACTCCTGGTTCATCGGGACGGCGCTGGCCGCCGGACTGTACGCGCTGCTGTGCCGCTCCGAGCGCGCCGCCACGGCCCCCGCCGCCGAGCCGGGCCCGACTCCCTTGGAGGGCTGAGCGTGCGGATCGTCGTCACCAACTGCAACACGACGCAGGGGATGACCGAGGAGATCGTGCGAGGTGCCCGGGCCGCGGCAGGCCCGGGCACCACCGTGCTCGGACTCACCCCCACGTGGGGGCCCGAGTCCGCGGAGGGCTGGCTCGACAGCTATCTGTCGGCAGCCGCCGTCCTCGACACCCTGCGGACGTACCAAGGGCCCTACGAAGCCGTCGTCATGGCCGGATTCGGGGAGCACGGGCGCGAGGGCGTACGGGAACTCGTGGACGTACCCGTCGTCGACATCACCGAGGCGGCGGCCCATCTCGCGTGCCTGCTCGGGCGGCGGTACGGGGTCGTCACCACGTTGGAGCGCTCGGCCGGGCAGATCGAGGACAGCCTGTACACGGCGGGGGTCGCCCAGAACTGTGCGGTCGTCGTGGGCACGGGGCTGGGTGTTCTCGACCTGGGCGATGCCGAGCGCACGGAAGCGGCCTTCGTCGCCGCGGCCGAACGCGCCCGGGACGCCGGCGCCGAGGTCCTGGTGCTCGGATGCGCCGGGATGACCGGTCTGCAGCGGGCCGTGGGGGAGAAGCTGGGGCTGCCGGTCGTCGACGGGGTCGGCGCGGCGGTGAAGCTCGCCGAGTCGCTCGTATCGCTCGGGCTCACGACGAGCCGCGCGGGCGGTTACGCGAAGCCGCTGCCGAAGCGGCGGACCTGGGCGCCGCCGTCGGAGTGATTCCGGGTGCCGCGGATGCGGCGGGCGGGGCGGCGGATCGCGGGTGAAGCAGACTCCGGGAAGGGCGCCGGCGTGCGAGCCGGCGGCCTACGGACGAGTCGCCGCCGTTGCCGTCGGCGGTGGGAACGGAGTCGGTCGTGGCCGCATCTGTCGGTGCCCGTGTCCGGGTGTTCGCCGTCACGCTCGTCGCCATGGGGGCGGCCGCTTCGGCGGTGCTGTGGGGCGGTGGGGCTCCGGGAGCGGACGCCTCCGCGAGTGTGCGTGGCTGGGGTGTCGACCTGGGCGTCGGCTCCGGTGCCGTCGCCCGCGTCGCCGCCCAGGCCGGGCCGCCCTTCTGGCCGGCCGCGGGACCCGCGGTCGGATCGGGCGCCCGCTCGGACGGCGGTCCGGGCGTCGGCCCGGCCGGTCGCGGGGAGCCCCGAGTGGCCGGGACCGGGAAGGGAGAGGGGAGCGGGGCCGGGGCCGACGCCCTGAACGGAACCGGGGGCGAAGCCCGGCGCACGGTCCGGAGCAGCGCCGACAGTGGCTCGGAGCAGGCGGCCCCGGAGGTTTCCTTCTGGGTCGACCCCGAGTCACGTGCCGCCGGACAGGCCGCCGAATGGCGTCGTACGGGACGAGAGGCCGACGCTCTGCTGATGGAGCGGATCGCCACCCGTCCCCAGGCCGATTGGCTGAACGGGCCCGAGCCGCGCGCGGTCGTGGAGGCCCGGACCACCGCCGCCGCACGGGAAGGGCGTACGGCCGTACTCGTCGCCTACTACATCCCGCACCGCGACTGCGGCTCCTACTCGGGCGGCGGAGCCTGGAGTGCGTCGGGATACCGGGAGTGGGTCGACGAGTTCGCGGCGGGGATCGGCGACCGGAGCGCGTACGTGATCGTCGAACCGGACGCCGTGGCGCAGACGGTGGCGGGCTGTGGACGTGTGGTGCCGGAGGAGAGGTACGCGCTGCTGGCGTACGCGGTGGACCGGTTCAAGCGACAGCCCAACACCCGCGTCTACCTCGACGCGGGCAACGCGACCTGGCACCCGGACACGTCACGGCTGGTCGAGCCGCTGAAGGAGTCGGGTATCGCGCATGCTGACGGCTTCGCCTTGAACGTCTCCAACTTCCAGACGGACGCTGTCAGTTCGGCGTACGGCGACCTGCTGTCCGCGGCGCTCGGCGGCAAGCACTTCGTGATCGACAGCAGCCGTAACGGCAACGGCCCGCACGACGGCACGGAGGCCTGGTGCAACCCGCCGGGCCGGGCCCTGGGCACGGCGCCGGCCGCCGCCACGGGTGCGCCCCTGATCGACGCCTACCTGTGGATCAAGCGCCCGGGCGAGTCGGACGGCACCTGCCGGGGCGGACCGGCCGCCGGGCAGTGGTGGCCGTCGTACGCGTTGGAGCTGGCCCGCAACGCCCTCGGATGATCTGCGAGTTGGGGAGGGAGGGGGGCCAGGGGACATCGGCGGGTGTCAGCCGGAGAGCTCCTTGGTGATGCGGTCGAGCATGAAGGCCGAGGACTCGCGTGCCCGTTCCTCCCAGGCGAAGACGCAGGCTGTGGCGACGCCGTCGAAGTCCAGCTCGCGCAGAGTGGCGAAGAAGACGTCCCAGTCGACCTCGCCCTGCCCGATGTCCAGGTGCTGGTGGATGCGGGCGGCGGTGCCGGGCGGGTTGAGGATGTAGCGCAGCCCGGAGGAGCCCTTGTGGTTGAAGGAGTCGGCGATGTGCACGTGCTGGAGCTTGTCGCCGGCGTAGCGCATCATCGCCGCGATGTCCGCCGTCGGGTCGGCGCCGGAGAGGTGGAAGGTGTGCGGGGCGCAGTAGAGGTAGTTCACCCAGGGCTTGTTGACGGCGCGGACCAGGTCCACGGCCGGGGTGTTCTCCTCGCAGAAGTCGTCCGGGTGGGCCTCCAGGTTGAGCGCGATGCCCTCGCGCTCGAACACCGGCAGCAGTTCCTCCATCGAGCGCCAGAACGCGGCCTCGCTCTCGGCGGCCCGTTCGGGGCGGCCGTTGAACTCCGAGTTCATCAGGGGGCAGTCGAGTTCGGCGGTGATCTCGATCATCCGCTTCCAGTACCGCACGGCGGTCCGCCGTTCGGCCTCGTCGGGCGACGACCACTTGTACAGCGGCAGCACGGAGGCAAGCTGCACCCCGTGCGTGCGGAGGGACCGCTTGAGGTGCGCGACGCGCTCGTCGTCCGCCCGGGGGTGCAGGAAGAACGGCATGAAGTCGTCGCGCGGCGACAACTCGATGTGGCTGTAGCCGAGTTCGGCGACCGTGCGGACCATCTCTTCCAGGGGAAGGGCCCGGAGCATGTAGGGGTCGAGGGCGATCTTCACGCGGTGCCTCCGGTTGCGTAGAGGGCCGGGCGGGGCTTCATGTCCACGGTGACGACGGTGCCGTCGGATTCCAGTGAGCGGACGGCGGCGTCCGTGATGACGGTGGCGGCGTAGCCGTCCCAGGCACTCGGGCCGGTGGGCGCCGCGCCGGCTTCGACGGCTGCGATCCACTCGCGGAACTCGGTGTCGAACGCGTCGGCGAAGCGGCCCTTCCAGTCCTGGAGCACGGGGGTGCTGTGCAGTCCGGCGGTACGGATTTCCACGGCGGCCGGGTCGGGCAGCCGGACCAGGCCGTCCTCGCCGACGGTCTCGCACTGGATGTCGTAGCCGTACTGGCAGTTGACGAAGACCTCAAGGTCGATGCGGACGCCGCCGGCGGTCTCGAAGAGCATGATCTGCGGGTCCTTGAGGTGCTCGAACCGCTTGCTCGTGGCGCGTGGGGTGAGAACCTGCGCGGAGACGATCTCGTCGTCGAGCAGCCAGCGCAGCACGTCGATCTCGTGGACGGCGGTGTCCTGAGCGGCCATCGCCGAGCGGTAGGCGTCCGGCACGGTCGGGTTGCGGTGCGCGCAGTGCACGATCAGCGGGGCGCCGATGGTTCCGGCCGCGATGACCTCCCTCATCCGCCGGTAGCCGGTGTCGAAGCGGCGCATGAAGCCGACCTGGACCAGTCGGCGGCCGTGTGCGCGCTCGGCCTCCACGATCCGCAGGCAGTCGTCGGCGGTCGTGGCGAGGGGCTTCTCGCAGAACACCGGCTTCCCGGCGCCGATCGCGGCCAGTACGTGCTCCGCGTGGGTGGGGCCCCAGGAGGTGACGAGCACGGCGTCCACCTCGGGAGATCCGACCAGGTCGGCGCCGGTCGACAGCGCGACGGCGCCGACGCGCGCGGCGACCTCCTCCGCACGGGCCGCGTCGATGTCCGTCACCGCGGTGACCCGTGCCGCGGTGACGACGTCGGTGAGCCGCCGGATGTGGTCCTGGCCGATCATTCCGGCACCGATGACACCTACACGCACAGTCATGGTCGGATCCTTCGTTCCAAAGCTCCGGAGTCCCGGAACCCCGCGGGCGACGGACGGGTTCGGGAGTGTACTGTCGCGCTCTACTAGCGCGCTCTAGTGCGAGTACGATGGCCCCTGTTCAAATGTCATGTCAATAGGTGGTCGCCGAAGGATTCGTGTCCTCCGCGTCATCCGTGGGGCGGGGAGGAGGCGCGGAAGGATGGAGCCACAGGTGGGCGTATCGGGTACGGGGCGGGATGACGGCGCGACGGCGGGACGGCGCCCCACCATGTCGGACGTCGCCGCGAAGGCGGGCGTCTCCCGGGCGCTGGTCTCGATCGTCTTCCGCGGTCGGCCGGGGGCCGGCCAGGAGACGCGCGACCGGGTGCTGCGCGTGGCCGACGAGATCGGCTACCGGCCCGACAGCGCGGCCCGGCTGCTCGCCCGGGGCCGCAGTCGCACGCTCGGCGTGGTCCTCACCGTCCACCAGACCTTCCAGGCGGACCTGGTCGAGGGCATCTACCCGGAGGCCGAGCGGCTCGGCTACGACGTGCTGCTGTCCGCGCACGCCCCGGGACGCGACGAGGGCAAAGTGGTCGAAGCGCTGCTCAGCCACCGCTGCGAGGCGCTGATCCTGCTCGGTCCGGCCTCCGACCCCGACCGCCTCGACGCGCTGGGGCACCGCACCGTCGCCGTCTCGGTCGGCCGGCACCTCCCCGGGGTGCACGTCGACAGTGTCCACACCGCCGAGACGAAGGGGGTGCGGCAGGCCATCGGTCACCTCGTCGAGCTCGGGCACCGGCGGATCGCCCACGTCGACGGCGGCCGCGACCCGGGGTCCGCCGAGCGCCGCCGCGCCTATCGTGCCGCGATGCGCAGACACGGCCTGGCCGAGGAGATCCGGGTGATCCCCGGCGCCCACACGGAGCAGGCGGGCGTCGAGGCCGGACGCCTGCTGATCGCCGAGGCCGAACGCTCCGGCCGGACGGCGCTGCCCACGGCGATCCTCGCGGGCAACGACCGTTGTGCGATGGGCCTGTTGATCACCTTCGCCCGGGCGGGTGTCGAGGTGCCGGACGAGGTGTCGGTCGTCGGCTACGACGACAGCCACCTGTCGCACCTGATGCCGATCGGCCTGACGACGGTCCGTCAGGACGCCGCGCTCATGGCGGAGTACGCGGTGCGGTTCGCCGTGGAGCGGTTGGAGAACCCGAACCTGGGACCGCGGGAGGCTGTACTGGATCCGAAGCTGGTGGTACGGGGGAGCAGCGGGGTGCCCCGGGTCGGGTGACGGGCGTGGTGCGGGTGCGGGCACGGGTGTGGCCGCGGGCGCTGGGCCGAAGTCGACGGGGCGGGTCCGACGGGTCGGGCCCGGAGAGCCGGGTCCGATGGGCCTGGCCCGATGGGCCTCGCCGTCGGGCGCGTCTCAGGTGGCTGCCGACTGGCTGGCCGACGGCGGCTGATCACCCGGCTCGCGGTCGTCCGGCTCGTGGTCGTCCGGTTCGCGGTCGGCCGCTTCCCGGTCGTCGAGTTCCTGGTTGTCCAGTTCGCGGTCGTCCAGGTGGGCGCTGTAGAAGTCGCTCTGGCGCACCATGATGTCCCGCATGGAGGTGCCGCGGGGAACTCCGTAGACCGTTCCCGGGAAGTCCAGATCCCTTTGCACCTCCCACAGTTCGTCGTGCTGGTCGGGTGAGAAGAGCCGGGCCTGCGGGGCGCCGGCCGCGATCCACCCGATGGGTACGACCGTGCCGGGCGGCAGGACCGAGTTCACCTGCAGCACGCTGTTGATCCGCAGCTCCGAACCGGCGCCCACGACGGCTCCGGGGAAGACGGAGGCTCCGGTGGCCACGAAGACCTCGTCCTCGATCCGGGCGCCGTTCACGTGGGCGTGCGGGCCGATGAGGACGGCGTTCCCGATGAGCGCGGGGTGGCGTCGGCGGCCCCGCACGAGGGCGTTCTCCATGACGACGACGTCCGCGCCGGTCCGTACCTCGCCGTCCTCCGCCGTGAGCACGGCGCCGTGCAGCACACGGGCGCGCTCGCCGAGGACGACGGCGCCGCAGAGGACCGCCGACGGGGCGACGTAGGCGGAGGCGGGGACGACGGGGCGCTGCCCGCGGTGTTCGATCAGCATCCGCCGACTTTAGGCCTGGTTCGACGACTCTTGGCCGGTGCCGGTGCCGGTGCCGGTGCCGGTGCCGGCGTCGGTCCCAGGGGCCGGGTCCGGGACCACGGCTGTCGCCGTGATCTCCACCAGCTGGCCCGGGTAACCGAGGCAGGCGACACCGAGGAGGGTGGAGGAGTGCGGGCCGACGCTGAGACGGGAGGCTTCCACGACGTCCCAGACCTGGGAGAGCACCGCGGTGTCGGCGCTCACGACATACACGTCGGTGTACGCGACGTACTCGAAGTCACTGCCGACCGCCCGGAGTTGCTCACCCAGGTTGGCGATCACCTGCTCGGCCTGCCGTACGGGATCGCCCGGGCCGACCAGCTCGCCGTCGGCGTTGAGGGGCACGGATCCGGCGAGGAGCGCGAGACGCGTACCGGGCTCGACCACGGAGGCATGGGAGTAGGTGGGCGGTGCGAAGAGGGTGGGAACGGTGACGCGCTTCAGCATAGGTGGCCTCCCGCGGGCGGATCGGTGGGTGCTGTCGTGCAACCCCGCCGATGATGCGACCTCGGCTCGCGGAGCCGCATCCGAATATCCGCCGCTGCCCGCCGAACACCCTCCGTGCTCCCTCCCGACGGCCTCCCGTCCGTACCCCCACGCCCTTCCCGGTGGCCTCACTGTGTCTTCCGTGTGTGTGGCTCGCAGGGGTGTCAGCCGGCCGGTGGAGGCTCCCAGCCCTGCTTGCGCAGGACGTCCGACACGTCCGGCGCCCGGTAGTGCTCTCCCTTCAGGACCTTGCCGTCGGCCCGGCGGCTGACCCGGCCGTCGGGTCCGAGCTTCGTCATGTTGGCGCGGTGGATCTCGGCGATCACCGCGTCGAGGTCGATGCCGTGCACGAGCGCGGTGCCGTAGGCGACGTACACGACGTCCGCCAGCTCGTGCGCCAGCCTGTCGAGCGGCCCGGCCACGGAGACCTCCGCCACCTCTGCGGCCTCCTCGGCCAGCAACTCCCCACGGTGAGCAGCCAGTTCCGGAGACACCTCGGTCGGAGTCGCGCGGATGCCGAGCCCGAACGCCAGATGGAACTCGCGGACCAATCGCGCGGGCGAGTCGGGCGAGGAGGGGCTCGGGGAGGAGGAAGCGGAGGAAGGAGAGGGAGGGGGAGAGGCGGAAGGCTGCATCACGGGACTCTATCGGGGGTCGCGGATCGTACCGGCGGTTCGAACATCTATGATCCTTGCGTCTTCAAGCATGGCTGGAGCGTGGCTTCGCGCACCCCACACGCCCCCGCGGCCGTCAGGCAGGAACGACCAGGAACACCTAAGGAACCCCCATGACTGTTCCCCCCACCACTCCCTCCGCTCCTTCCGACTCTCCCGCCTCGCATCGCGCCCCGTCACGTGTCACGCGACGCGGGCTGATCGGTGCCGCGGGCGCGGTCGCGGCGGGCGCCGCGCTCACGCCGGTCGTGATGGCCAACACCGCATCGGAAGCGGCTGGTTCGGACGCCACCGCCTCCGAGCCCGGCACGACCACGGAGACCTTCCCCAAGACCCGTGCCAAGGCGGCCAAGGGCGAGGCCCCCGTCGAGGCGGCCTTCCCCATCGGCTACGTGGGCGTGCGCTGGAGCGGCACCGGCAAGGCCGCCGGCGGCGGCATCCGGCTGACCGACGCCGACGGCGCCAAGGGCGCCTGGAAGTCCCTGAGCGGCAACGGCTGTTCGGACAGCAACGGCGGCGCGCTGCTCATCCCCGCGGACCAGGCCTCGGGCTACGAGCTGAAGGCCCCGGACGGTGCCACGGGTCTGCGCTCGCTCGCCATCGACACCACGCAGGGCCCGGCGCGCAAGGTGGCCGTGCCGGAGGACACCACGCGCGTACGAGGCGTCGCCTACCTGTCGCGTGCGGCCTGGGGCGCGGACGAGAAGCTCCGCTTCAAGCCGGACGGCACGGAGAACACGCCGACGGCGTACTACCCCTTCCAGACCCTCACGGTCCACCACACCGCCACGGCCAACAACGACCCGGACCCGGCCGCCACGGTGCGCGCGATCTACCAGCTGCACGCGATCACCAACGACTGGGGCGACATCGGCTACCACTTCCTCATCGACGAGAAGGGCAACATCTACGAGGGCCGCTACTCGGGCGACGACGGCATCCCGGCCCACGACCCGGACGGCAAACTCGTGACCGCCTTCCACGTGGGCGGCTTCAACTCGGGCAACCTCGGCATCGCCCTCCTCGGCAACCTGATGGAGCAGGGCCCGACCGACGCCGCGCGCAAGGCCCTCACGGGCCTGGTCCGCGCCCTGACCCGCTTCCACGGCGTCGACCCGCAGGCCAAGGTCACGTACACCAACCCGATCAACGGCACCACCAGGGACGTCGACGAGATCAGCGGCCACCGCGACTGGATGGCGACGGAGTGCCCGGGCGAAGTGATGTACACGGAGCTGGCGACGCTGCGGAAGGCTGTGGCGGGCGGGAGCTGAGCCGGCCGGAACCGGGTCGGGCTCCGGCTGTTCCGGCCGGAGCCGAGTTCGGCGGGGTGGCCGTGGCTGTGGGCCGGGCCACCCCGCCGACCTGGTAGGAGTCCGAGGGGTTCCTGCCCCACGTGCGTGAGCGTTGTCGGCCGCTCCCGCTAACGTTGGTTTCCCGGAAGGCGACGAAGGGGACCCGATGGACGCGGAGTTGACGGCGTTGGCGGCGGCGGGGGCCACGGCTCTCGTGCAGCAGATGGTGAGCGACGGCTGGGGGAACGTACGGGACCGGGTTGTCGTCCTGTTCTCACGGGGACGTGACGAAGAGGCTGTCGCGGGCGAGTTGGAGGAGTCGCGGGCCGATCTGGTCGCCGCGCGGAACGACGACGACGAGGACGCCGCGGCCGACGTACAGGCGTCCTGGCGCAGCCGGCTCCGCCGCACCCTGCGTGACGACCCGGAGGCGGCGGCGGAACTGCGCGCCCTGCTGGCCGAGTTGGGCCCGCCGCCCACGCCCCCTGCGACGAGCATCGCCTACAACACGATCAGCGGCAGTGTGACCAACGGCGCGGCGGTTCAGGCGCATACGGTGGGGGGCAGCCTGACGATCGGGGACACGCGGTCGGCCGGAGATCCACGGCGAGGCGGGTGACGACGGGGCACGTCGAGACCGTAGGCGCTCAAAAACCCTTCGATCAGGGGCCGTTGCCGCTGCTACCGTCACCGGTGTGGCGAAACTCAATCAGATCATCGCAGTCGAGAAGGGCATCAAGTCCAAGTCCCATCAGGACCTGACGGCTGCCCATCACGGGCTGCAGAAGCCGGCCCTGCTGGCCGGAATCTCGCGTACGTATCAGCCCAAGGACGAAGAGGGCGAGCAGCTGCCGCCCGAGTCGACGCGGGTGCAGGTGCAGGCGGAGGACGTGCTGCGGGACACCGCGGCGACGCTGACCCGGCTGTTCGATGTGACCGCCACCAAGGACTGGGCCAACTGTGAGGCCCGCGCGGACGTGAAGGTCGACGGGCGGGTGCTCGTCGCCGACGTCCCGGTGTCCTATCTGCTCTTCCTCGAGAAGCAGCTCACCGATCTCAACACCTTCGTGCGGAAGCTGCCCGTGCTCGACGCCTCCGAGTCGTGGGTGCAGGACCCGTCGACCGACGCGTGGAAGACCGAGCCGGTCAGGACGCTGCGGACGAAGAAGGTTCCCCGCAACCACGTGAAGGCGGAGGCCACCGACAAGCACCCGGCGCAGGTCGAGGTGTACTACGAGGACATCCCGGTCGGGTACTGGACCACCGTCAAGTTCTCGGGTGCCCTTCCCGCCCGGCGCGTCAACGAACTGCTCGACCGGGTCGAGAAGCTCCAGCAGGCCGTCAAGTTCGCCCGGGAGGAAGCGAACGGCGCGGAGGTCACCGACCAGCGCGTCGGGGACGCTGTCTTCGGCTACCTGTTCGGGTAGTTCGGGTACTCTCAAAGACTCCCCGGTCCCTTGTGACCGGGGTGCGCGAGGAGCGCAAGCTGAACCTGAAGCTTGTCGTGACTGCGCGGTTCCAGTGGAGGTTCGAGTCCTCCCCGCGGCACCGACCCGGCACCCGTACACGTCGTACAGGGTGTCTCGCGCCGCGGTAGCCCAATTGGCAGAGGCAGACCGCGATCAATCTCAGACTATTGCTCCAGACTCAGCATTCGCCGCCGATCGCCGGATCGACCGGACCCAGGCTCCGGGCGTCGAAATGCCGGTTCAAGTCCGGCCCGCACAGCTCGATGTGCGGTGGTCCAAAGGCAGGACGCGGCGACATAACACTGACCTGGGTCCTCAAGCGTGCCGGCGTGCCACATGGGCGGCATCACAGGGCTCGGAGGCCGGCTACGCCTCCGAGCCCGCTCCCGTTCGAGCGCCCGGGGCCTGCTTCCGCTTCCTGGCGGCCCGCGGCCGGTCCGCTCCCGCAGTCACGCATCAGGTCCGGTCCCACGACCGTGCACCCGGCCCCTCCTGATTGCGTACATAAAGAACGCGGCCCTCCCGACGATCGTCACACCGCCGAAACGTATACGTCCCATACGCTCCAGAAGTCCCGCCTACCGTGGACACCACCGCCCAGGCCGACGTCGCCCGAAGGCAAACACCTCGCCCTCGAACCGACAGGAGCCCCTCGCCCGTGGTCGTTCCTCGCCCGTTCTCCGCCGCTTCCCAGGTCCTTCCGCCCTGGCTCACCCACGCGCTGCGCACGCAGCGGGGCCCGGTGCCGTGGAACGCCGTCGTGCGCGGGGCGCTCGCCGCCGGACCGCTGCTGCTCGCGGCGGTTCTCGCGGGGCGGGAGTCCCTCGGTGTCATGGCCGCCCTCGGCGCCATGCTCGCCGGGATCAACGACCGGCCCGGGAGCCGGCGGGTCGCCGTGCACCGGATCGGGGTGCCCGCGCTGGCCGGGGCCGCGGGGCTCGTCGTCGGTACGTACGCAGGGGAGGGCCTCGGGGCCGTTCCGCTGACCCTGATACTCACGGCCCTCGGGCTGCTCGCCGGAGCCGTGAGTGCTGTGGGACCCGTCGCCTCGGGGGCCGGGACGCAGTTGCTCGTCGCCGCGGCCATCGGGGCCGGGATGCCGTTGCCCGAGGCCGGCTGGCAGCGGGCTCTGGTCTTTCTCGCCGGCGCCGGCTGGCTGATCGTACTGCGGCTCGCGTTGCCCACGCCCGGGACGAAATCCGGGGCCCTGGCCGTCGATTTTCGGTTCGACGGGGAGCGGGACGCCGTCGCGGACGTCTACGACGCCGTCGCCGGGCTGCTGACAGCTGTCGGCGGCGGGCAGGCCGGGGCCCGGCGGGCCGCCCTCACCGCCGCGCTCGATCACGCCCAGGACGCGCTCGCGGGTCCGCGGCTGCGGCGGTACGCCAGCTCCTCGGCCGAGCGGCGGCTGCGGGCGCAGTACGCGGCCGCGCTGCCGCTCGCCGAGGCCGCGACCGCGCTGGCCTGGGCGGGGGACGCCCTGCCCGCCCGTACCGCGGAGGGGCCGCGCCGGCTCGCCGCCGCCGTGCGGACCGGGGCACCCTGCGGGCCGCTGCCCGCGCCCGCCCGGACCGTACCCGGACTGCGGGCCCTCGACGACGCGCTGCTGCATGCCGCCGAAGCCTTCGACCGCGGCGGCAAGAAGACCGGGAGTACCGGGAACGCCGGGGGTGCCGGGGGTGGCGAGGGCACCCGGGACGCCGGGAGCGTCAGGAGTGCCCGGTACGCCGGAGGCAGGGACGGCCAGGAGCCGGGCGTCCGCGGTGACGCCGGCAGCCATCCGCTCGGACGCGGCGCCGAGCAGACCGCACGCAAGGGACTGCACCTACGGCCCCTGCGCGCCAAAGCACTCCTGCGCACCGTCACCGGCACGGCAGGGCGCGAGTACGGATTCCGTGTCGCCCTCTGCTACGGCGCCAGCGCCGCCGTCGCGCAGGCACTGCACCACGTGCACTGGTACTGGCTGCCCGCGACCGCCGTGTTCCTCGTGAAGCCGGACCTCGGCCCGCTCGTCTCACGCGTACTGAACCGGGCCGCCGGCACCGTCCTCGGCGCCCTCGTCTTTGCGGGGTTCGCGGCGGTGCTGCCCCGGCCCGAGGGACTCGTCGCGCTCGTGGCGGTCAGCGGCGCCCTCATCCCCGTCGCCACCCGGCACTTCGCCGCGCAGACGGCCGTGGTCACCGTCCTCGTGCTCGCCCTCGTCATCGTCGGCGGTGAGCCGGAAGCCTCCTGGAGCCGTATCGGCGAGACGCTGCTGGCCTGCGCGATCGTGCTGATCGTCGGGCACCTGCCGGCTCCGGGGCAGCGCGGAGGGAACGTGAAGGCACGCCTGGCCTCCGCCACCGACGCCGCGCACGCCTACCTCACGCACGTGCTGAACGCCACCGACGACCGGGCCGCCCGCTGGGCGCTGCGCCGCGAGGCCTACCGGACGCTGGCCGAGGCCCGCGCCGCGATCGACCGGGCCTCCGCCGAACTGCCCACCCTGGCCCGCCACACGGAAGGCACCGACGAGGTCGCCGCCACCCTGGAACGCCTGGTGGACACCACCACCGCCTGTGCCGTGCACCTCGACGACACGGGACGGCTCACCCCGCGGCACACCGAACGCCTCGCCACGCTCCTCGACGAACTCGTCGACCAGCGGGAACGCGCCGGGCTCGCGGCGGAGTCCCCGCCCGGGCTGCGCAGCGCCTGAGAACGGCTGCCGCACCGCTCCCTCAGGGTTCTATGCGTGCCCACACCGGCGCGTGGTCCGACCCCGCGGCGTCCCGGCGCGCGGCCGGATCCTCGTCGACCGACGGCAGCGGCGTCTCCTGGACCGGGGCGCCCGTCCCGGCCCCGGTCACATGGTCGAGGAGCAGACGGCTGACCAGTATGTGGTCGATCAGTTCGGGGCGCCCGGCATGGACGCGGGAGAAACGCTGCTCCTCCGGGATGAGGGGCGCGATGTTCCACAGCCGTGCCGCGTCGCCCCGGTCGGGCCGCTCGAAGCCGACCGTGCCGATCTCCGAGCCGGCCGGACCTAGCGGGATCTGGGTCGTGGCGGCCGCGACCTCGTCGTTGAGGTCGCCGAGCACGGCCACGTTCCGCTTCTTGCCCTTGCCGTCGAGGAGACCGTCGGCGACGGTCCGCAGCGTCGTGGCCTCGGCGGCACGCCGGAACAGGGCGTACGCGCCGTAGCGGGCCCGCTCGCCCTCGTCCCGTGGCTGGAACCGCTTGCCCGGGTACGTCAGCAGCTTCGACTTCAGATGGCAGACCGCCGCAGACAGGGTCATGCCCTGGGCGGTCATCTCCACGGCCAGGATTCCGCGGCCCGTCCGGGGCACCGGTTCACCGTCGTCGTCGCCCTGGACCGCCCGCAGGGGTGGGGGAAAGTCGTTGGTGTCCGTGATCGTCCGCGGCGCCGTCCGGCTGAGGAAACCGACCCTGATGCCGCGGCTGTCCGGATGCTCCGAGAGCACGATGTGCCAGTCCCCGTCCAGCATCCCGGCCAGGTCCTCCAGGGCCTCCGGGTCGCCGACCTCCTGCACGCCGAGCAGCGTGGGATCGAGCTCCCTGACGACGGCCGCCAGGGAGGTGAGTTTCGCCTTGTACGCGGCCTCGGTGCGGGGGCCGAACGCGCCGCCCGGCCGGTACAGGTTCTCCAGGTTCCAGGTGCCGAGCAGCATGCCGGGCTCCTTCCCGGACGCGCCACGTCCAAGGGGCGCCGCCCGTCGAATGGTGAGGCCAGCGTGCGCGTGAAACCGCCAGGGCGACAGGGCGGGGGCAGGGTGCGCGGTTCACGTCACCCGGCGGCACGATCCCGCCGTACGGTGGCGTGATGACCTCGCCCGAGCCCACGCCCGACGCGAAGACCCACCCGAGTCCCTCGGACCCTGCGCAGTCAGGCCCGAGTTCCCCGGCCCACGCGAGGACCGGTCCGATGTCCCCGGCCCACGCGAAGAGCGCCGCTGATCTCATCATCAGCGCATGTACCGCCCTCGTGCACGACGATCATGAACAGATCGGCTTCGTCGAGGACGCCACCATCGTCGTACGCGACGGCCGCATCGAGGCGATCACCACCGGGCCGGTCGGCCTCCCCGCCCACGAACGCATCGACGCCCGGGGCCAGGTCGCGATGCCCGGCCTCGTCAACTGCCATACCCACGCTCCGATGGTCACCCTGCGCGGCATTGCCGAGGACCTGCCCGTCGATGAGTGGTTCAACGACTTCGTGTGGCCCATCGAGTCCAACCTCCAGGAGAAGGACGTGGAGTTGGGCGCGCGGCTCGCCTGCGCCGAGATGATCCGCGGCGGTGTCACCTGCTTCGCGGACCACTACTTCTCGATGGACACCGTCGCCGCCGTGACCGCCGAGAGCGGCCTGCGCGCCAACCTCGGGCAGGCCTTCTTCTCCTCCCAGGGCGCGGCGGGCCGCGAGCGCTCCCTCGACTTCGCCCTCCGCAACCGCGACACCGCAGAGGGCCGCATCACCACCTCGCTCGCCCCGCACGCGCCCTACACCGTGGACGACTCCGACCTCGCCGCCACCGCGGAACTCGCCGCGGAACACGGCCTGTTGGTGCACATCCACGCCTCCGAGAACCGTGACCAGGCGGAGGCCGGCCTCGCCCGCCACGGCCGTACACCCATCGAGACCCTGGCCGCCACCGGCCTCCTCGACACGGACCTGCTCCTCGCGCACGGCACCGGCATCATGGAACGCGACCTGCCCGTCCTCGCCCGCGCGACCGGCCGGATCGCCGTGGCCAGCGCCCCGCGCGGCTACCTCAAGTTCGCCTGGCCCACGACCACTCCGGTACGCGCCCTGCGTGAACTCGGCATCTCCGTGGGACTCGCCACGGACGGGGCGGCGTCCAACAACTCCCTGGACGTATGGGAGTCCATGGCGCTCACCGCGCTCGTCCAGAAGTTCACCGAGGCCGACGCCCGCTGCCTGACGTCACGTCAGGCCCTGCACCACGCGACGCTGCAGAGCGCCCGGGCCGTCGGACTCGGGCAGGAGATCGGGAGCCTCGCGCCGGGACGCAGGGCCGACATCATCCTGGTCGACCTGACCGGCCCGCACACCCAGCCCGTCCACGACCTCGCGGCCACCCTCGTGCACAGCGCCCGCGCCGGTGACGTACGCACGACGATCGTCGACGGCCGGATCCTCATGCGCGACCGCGAGCTTCTGACCCTCGACGTCCCGGCGGTCGTACGGGAGATGAACGAGCGCATGCCCGCACTCATCGACCGGAGCCACGGGAAGCGCATCCAGGACTACGACACCTGAGACGCACCCGGGCCGGACACGAGAAGCCGCCGGGCCCGATACAGAAGGCCGCCGGGCCGCGGACCTCGGAGGATGCCGGCCCGGACACGTACGGAAAAGAAAATCCCCGCCCCACCGATGAGTTCCGCTCGTCCCTTCGGTCCACCTGGGAGATGGCACCGCACCGAAGGAGCAGCGATGACACTTCCGCCGATCGCCTCGCGCGAGGAGTGGCGCGCCGCGCGCGAGGAACTGCTGGCCAAGGAGAAGGCCGCGACCCGTGCGCGGGACGCCCTCAACGCGGAGCGGCGACGTCTGCCCATGGTCGAGATCGGCAAGGAGTACGTCTTCGAGGGCGGCGACGGCAAGGCGACGCTGTTCGACCTCTTCGCAGGACGGCATCAACTTGTCGTCCATCACTTCATGTTCGCGCCCGAGTGGGACGCGGGCTGCCGCAGCTGCTCGGCGTTCGTCGACCAGATCGCGCACCTCGCGCACCTGCGCGCGCGGGACACCGAACTGGCCGTGGTCTCCCGGGCGCCCTACACGAAAATCCTGCCCTTCAAGGCGCGGATGGGGTGGACCGTGCCCTGGTACTCGTCGTACGGGAACGACTTCAACCACGACTTCCTGGCGTCGGTCCAAGGCACGGAGGGCGAGGAGCCCCATGAGCGGCCGGGGGTGAGCTGCTTCCTCCGCGACCGGGACCGGGTCTTCCACACCTACTCGGCCTACGAGCGCGGACTCGACGGACTGGGCTCCACCACGAGTTTCCTGGACCTCACCGCCCTCGGCCGGCAGGAGGAATGGGAGCGGCCCGCGGGGCGCGCGTCGGCCCTGGGCGCGCCCGCGGGCAGTGAGCGGATCCGGTACCACGACGAATACGAGGACTGAGCGCGTGCCCCCGCGAGGGAGGCGTGGGGCAGGCGGAGAGCGACCGCACGATCCACTGTGACCGTGTGTCGACTACGTCTCAGTGCCGTCACTTCGCGAGACCTTCACCCCATGATTGGCGTTTAACTCTTCAAGAGCTCTCAGAAGAGCGGCGCGAACATGGAGGTGCAGGGTGGTGAACGGGCGAACGGTGCTGGAGCGCTTTCCCGCCGGTGGGCCGCGTGGATCATGGCCCGCGGAAGAGTTCGCGCATGCGCGCCGCCTCGAGGGACAGCACGTCGAGGTCGTGATGGACCTGTCCACGGACACCTTCCTGGTCGTCGTGCGGGAGCTCGCCGAGTGAGCGGGGCCGGCCGGCGCGGATCTCAGCCCGCCTTCGGGGCCGGTACCTTCACCGAGAACTGCCCGGCCTGCAGTCCGTACAGCTCCGCGTAGACCCCTCCCGTGGAGAGCAGCTCGTCCGGGGTGCCGGACTCCACGAGACGGCCCTGGTCGAGGACGTGCACCAGATCGGCGTGGCGCACCGACGCCAGCCGGTGCGTGATCAGGATGACCGTCTGACCGGTGCCCGCCAGAGCCCGGATCTTCTCGAAGACCTCCAGTTCGGCGCGTGCGTCGAGGGCCGCCGTCGGCTCGTCCACGACGAGGATCGCGCCCCGTCGGTACGCCGCCCGTGCGATACCGAGCCGCTGCCACTGGCCGCCCGACAGCTCGTGCCCGCCGCTGAACATCCGGGCCAGCAGTGTGTCGAGACCCCGCGGCAGGTCCGCCACCACGTCCTCGGCGCCCGCCTCGGTGACGGCCTCGCCCAGCCGCTCGTCGGTGAGCGGCGCGGAGGCCCGGCCGATCGCGACGTTCACCCGGGCCGTGAACGGCCACCTCTTGAAGTCCTGCGCCACCATCGCGATCCGCTCGGCGAGTTGCCGCCGGTCGGCGGTCGCCGCGTCGACGTCGTCCCACAGGATCCGGCCGCGCTGTGGCGCGTACAGCCCTGACAGCAGCTTGACCAGGGTGGTCTTCCCGGAACCGTTCTCCCCGACGAGCGCCACGATCTTGCCGAGCGGCACGCTGAGCGACAGGTCCGACAGAGCGGGCCGGGCGGCGCTGCCCGGATAGGTGAACGTGACGTTCTCGAAGCGGATCTCGCGCGGCTTCTCGGGCAGCGGTTCGCCGCCGACGGGGATCGTGCGCCCGGCCGCCTCCACGTGCAGGCGTTGCAGATCCCCGACGAACAGGGCCTCCTCGTGCAGGGTGTTGACCTCCAGGACGAGCGTGTCGAGATTCGCGGAGCCCGTGCGGATCGCGATGACCGCCGTGCCCGCCACGGACAGCGCCATCGCGCCGGCCAGCAGCAGCCAGCCGAGAGTCGCGTACGTCGCCACGGTCGCGAGCCCCGTCCAGGTGGCCGCGATCAGACCGGTCCGTGCCTCCAGGCGGGCGAGGCGGGCCTGTTCGGTCTCGGCGGCCTCCGACATGGAGCGGAAGTGCTTCAACAGGAACGGGCCGACGCCGTGGACGCGGATCTCCGGCGCGGCGGCGGGCTCGGTGAGCAGACCGCTGATCAGGCGGCCGGCCCTGGCGTGCTGCACCCAGGCGTGCCACGACGCGTAGCGGCGCCGGGCGATGGTCAGGGCGCTCCACGCGCTCGGCAGCGTCATCGTCACCAGCAGCGGCAGCAGCGCCGGGTGCAGCACCGTCAGGACGCCCGCAGCCGCGATCAGCGAGATCATCGCGTTCACCACGCGTGTGGCGATCCCGATCATGCGCCGGGCGGACGAGGCACCGTACTGCGCGGTGTCCAGCAGCTTGTGGAAGGCCTCGTCCTCGATCGCCGACAGTTCGACCACCGCGGCCCGCTCCAGATACTGCTCCGTCGCGACACGCTCCACCTTCGGCTCGAGGCGGCCGGTGGCGTACGTCGAGGCGGCCCGCAGCAGCGCGGCGAGCAGCATCACCACGGCGACCGTGACGAGCGCGGGCACCGCTTCCCGCAGCCTGTCCGCGACCTGGCCGCGCTCCATCAGGCGCCCCAGGACGCTGTTGACCGCCAGCAGGCTCACCGCCTGCGCCAGCCCGCGGCCCACCTCCGCGCCCAGGACGATCCGCGCGGCCCGGCGGTCCGCCTGCCAGGCCAGCCGGAAACTGGACGCGAGCAGTGCGGGCAGCCGCGTCACCATGGCACGGAAGTTCAGCTCCATGAACGCGTTGGAATGCTGCGACCAGCCCATGTCGTAGCGCAACGGCCCGCCGAACAGCAGCCGTTCGGACTCGGAGGGCTCGGGGCCGTCGCCTGTCCCGCTCTTCTTGCCGACGGACCCGGAGGATGCCTCTTCCTGCTTCGTGGCTCCCGCGGTCTTCCTCGGTTTCGCGGCTCCCGTCGTGTTGCTCGGTTTCCCGGGTCCCTTCGTCTTCCCCGGCTTACCGGATCCCGCCGACGCAGTGCCCTCCGATGATTCCACCGATTCAGCAGACCCCACCGATGACCTCCCCGATCGTGGACGAACGGCCACTATCGCGGCGGAGGGCGCCGTCGGGCAGGGCGCGCGCACGCTCCGTCACGGCGTGACCGGAGCACGCCCGGGCGCTTGTGGCCGCGCGCTGTGCCATGACCGGGAACGCGCGCCTCCACGCGCCCGGGCACCGGGGGAGTTCCTGCGACGAAGCCGCGAATCAGGCGCTGATCTGCCGGGTCCAGGCCGGTGGCGTCCCGGTCAGCCGGCACAGGGCCAGGTAGAGGGGGATCGGCGGGGTGTACGGCAGGGTGCTGTCCGGCGTGTGGATCAGTCCGGGGAAACCGGGCGAGGCGGGGACGAGCGCACCCGTGGCGTAGTGCGCGGGCGCCGGCCAGTCGAGGGCGACATCGGAGTCGGAGGGCACGAGCCACCACCAGTGCGTGCTGTCGGCGTACACACAGCCGACGCGCGGCAGCCGGGGCATCAGGAGCGGGCCGAGTCTCGCGGGCATCGCCACCGCGTCACAGCCCAGCGGGGCCCGCATGCCCTCCGGCACGGTCAGCGGCCGTGGCGCGCCCGCGCCCGCGCCCGACGCCGTCCGGCCGCGCTCGATGCGGACCAACGTGTCCAGGCTCAGCACCCGTGACGCACCGACCGAGCCAGCCCTCACACCCATTCGGCCCCCGTCCGTTCTCGCAGTTTTCCGGTCTGGGTCTCGCGATGTCCGAACCGGCCGGAGACCGGCTGGAACGATTCAGGTCAAAACCATCCATGCCCGGCCGCGGGCGGGTGTATCCCCGTCGGCGAGGAGCCGGCTGGGGCCGGCCGGCTCCTCGCACTCCAGCCCAGGTCCGACCGCGGCTCGGCGCCGTTGTTCGCCGAGCGCGGCAGATCGGCCCAGACCAGCAGTCCGGGACCGGTTTCCTGGGCGCCCCAGGCAGTGCACATCGCCGCGACGAGAAGCAGTCCCCTCCCGTGCTCCTCCTCGGGACGCTGTGGCGACGGGTGGGGCTCACCCGGCGCACATCCCTCGTCACGGACTGCTATCCGCACCAGGTCCTCGCCGTCGTGCAGCTCGCACACCACATGGCGGCTCGCCGTGTGCACTATGGCGTTGGTGACCAGTTCGGAGACGACGAGCTCTGCCGTGTCACAGGTGTCCTCGCAGACCGCCCATCCCGAGAGCCGGGCGCGCGTCAGGTGCCGGGCCTGTGCAGGGGAGCCCGGATGTGCGGCCAGCTCGAAGCGGAACCGGCGCTCGGCGGCAGTGTCGGGGCATACCCCGGCAGTGGCACCAAGACGGAACCGGTCCTCGGCGGCGTCTGTTCCTAACGGCGCGGACGGAATCACGCTTGCCACTATCTCCCCGTCGTGAACACTTGGCAAGTGTCACTCTGAAAATTGCAGAGTGCAGTGTTCTGTGCGGTATGGCCATGGCACACTGCTCGCAACAGCACGTGGCGCGGCGTCAGTTGGGTACCCGTACGGGGCCCGAACAGGCGCCGCCCCGGCTGTCTGGACATAAATGGAGGTGGACGTGAGCGAGCCGCGGTCCGCGCCGACGGTCGGGCAGGTCGTCCTCGGACGGCGCCTGCTGGACCTGCGGGAACGCGCGGGGCTCAAGCGTGAGGAGGCGGCGCGCATCCTGCGTGTCACCGCCGCCACCGTCCGCCGTATGGAGATGGCCGAGGTAAGCCTCAAGATCCCGTACCTCCAGCTCCTGCTGAAGTCGTACGGCGTCGCCGACGAGGAGGCCGAGGCCTTCGTCACGCTCGCCGAGGAGGCGAACCAGCCGGGCTGGTGGCAGCGGTTCCACGACATCCTGCCGGGCTGGTTCTCGATGTACGTGAGCCTGGAGGGAGCGGCCTCCCTCATCCGGTCCTACGAACCCCACTTCGTGCCCGGAGTGCTGCAGACCGAGGAGTACGCGCGTGGCGTCATGGAATCCGGCGCCATCGGCCAGACCAGACCCGAGGACATCGAGCGCCATGTGGCGCTGCGTATGCAACGGCAGGAACTGCTGACGCGCGAGGGCGCGCCCCGGTTCTGGGCCGTGATGGACGAGACCGCCCTGCGTCGCCCGGTGGGCGGCCCCGAGGTCATGCGCGGCCAGCTCGACAGGCTGCTCGAG
This sequence comes from Streptomyces aurantiacus, assembly GCF_027107535.1. Taxonomy (NCBI): domain Bacteria; kingdom Bacillati; phylum Actinomycetota; class Actinomycetes; order Kitasatosporales; family Streptomycetaceae; genus Streptomyces; species Streptomyces sp. Qhu-G9. The sequence goes on from NZ_CP114283.1 coordinate 2,206,177, forward strand.
GCCACGAAGCTGCCCAACGTGACCCTGCAGATCGCCCCGTTCTCATCGGGGCCGCACGCGGGCACGTACGGGCCGTTCGTGCTGTTCCGCTTTGCCATGCCCGAACTGCCGGACATGGTCTACAGCGAGTACCTGACCGGCGCCGTCTACCTGGACGCGCGTACCGAGGTGGCAACCCACCTCGAGGTCATGGACCGCATGGCGGCGCAGGCCGCCACGGCACATCGCACGAAGGAGATCCTGCTGGATCTCCGCAAGGAGCTGTGAATGGATCGCATCAAGTCCCGGATACGCGTCGCGCGGATCTACAACGGCATGCCCGCCAGGGAACTGGGCAGCGAAGGCTGGCACAAGCCGTGGAGCGGGGGCAACGGCGGCAACTGCCTGGAGGCGATGAAGCTCGCCGACGGCCGGATCGCGGTCCGTCAGTCGGCCGACCCTGACGGTCCGGCCCTCATCTACACCCCCGGTGAGATGACCGCGTTCATCCAGGGAGCGAAGGCGGGGGAGGCGGACTTCCTGCTCTCCTGAGGCCGCTGACCGGCCTCTTCCCGTTCCCCGTCTCTCTCTGCTCCCTCTGTCTCCGCTCATTCTGTCTCTCCGCCTCGGCCTACGGCAGACCCGGTCGGCTCGGCGCCGATCCGGTCACTTCAGGGCCGGCCCGCCCGACGCGGAGCTGATCCGATCGACGCATCGACGCAAGGCCGCTTCGGCCGACACGGATCACCGACCCGGAACCAGAACCATCTGCGCCGTGGCGCGCCCACGAGCCGGCTCACCGCCCCACCGGGGGCCGGCGACTGGTGGGGCCCGGGCCGAGGCCGGCGCGCAGAGGACCCGCTCGAAGGGCGGCGGTCCGACCGCGACATCGCGTCAAACCGACCGCGTCCGACGGGGACACCCGCCCGGTATCCCGGTATCCCGGTATCCCGGTATCCCGGCATTCCGATGTGACGAGGTACGCCGAGGTCGTCGCCCGGGCATGGCACCCGCTTGGGCCCCGGCGCATGAGGGTTCCGGCCACCTGCCCTGCCCTCACGGGGGCGGCAGCGCGGCGCACAACGCCTCCAGCGCGGCCCCGTACGCGTGGTCCGAAGGCGTGGCGTAACCCACGACGAGCCCGTCCGGCGAGGCCATGACCGCCTCCGGGTGCCGGAACTCCGCCAGCCCGTCCAGCGCGAGGCCCTGCCACACGGCGGCCTTGACCGCGGACCGCTCGCTGCCCGGTGGCAGCCGCAGCACCGCGTGCAGTCCGGCCGCGATCCCGGTGACCTCGACGTGCGGCGCGTGTTCGGCGAGCGCCCCGACCAGCCGGTCCCGCCGGCTCCGGTACCGCTGCCGCATCCGCCGCACATGACGGTCGTACGACCCTGACGCGACGAAGTCCGCGAGCGCCAACTGGTCCAGGGCGCTCGCCCACGCCTCCCGCTCACCCTTGGCCGCCAGCACGTCCTCGACGTACCGCTCGGGAAGGACCATCCAGCCGAGCCGCACCGCGGGCGACAGGCTCTTGCTGACCGAGCCGATGTGGACGACCCGCTCCGGATCGAGGCCCTGTACGGCTCCGACGGGCTTGCGGTCGTAGCGGAACTCGCCGTCGTAGTCGTCCTCCAGGACCACCCCTCCACGCGCGCGTGCCCAGTCGATGACGGCGGCACGCCGAGCGGGATGCAGGGGTCCGCCGGTCGGGAACTGGTGCGCGGGCGTGAGCAGTACGGCCCGTTCCCTGTCCAGGCCGTCGACCCGGGCGCCGTCCTCGTCGAGAGGCAGCGGGACGGTCCGCACCCCGGCCGCCGTCAGCAGCCCCCGGTGGAAGGCGAGACCGTACGACTCGACGCCCAGGGGGCCGCGCAGAACCGCGGGGAAGAGCAGCCGCAGGGCGTGCGCGAAACCCGAACAGATCACGATCCGTCCCGGCTCGGTGCGCACGCCACGCGCGCGTGCCAGGTACTCCGTGAGCGCTTCCCGCAGTTCGAGGCGCCCCGCGGGATCGCCGGGACCGAACACCTCGTTGGGAGCCGTCTGGAGAGCCCGCCGGTACGAGGCGAACCAGGCGGCGCGGGGGAACGACGACGCGTCGGGGGCGCCCTGTCGCAGGTCGTGCCGCGGTCCACGCGCGCGTGGAGGTGCCTTCTTGGGTACGCGCGCCCGGGTCCCCAGCGGCTCGGCACGCTCGGCGACGCGCGTGCCCGAGCCCTGCCGCGCGGTGAGCCAGCCCTCGGCGACGAGTTCGGCGTACGCGTCGGCCACCGTGTTGCGGGCCACCGCCAGATCCGCGGCGAGCGAGCGGTACGGGGGCAGCCGGGTGCCCGGAGCGAGACGCCCACTGCGGATCGCCTCGCGCAGGGCGCGGATGAGGGCGGCACGGCGACCGCCCGGGCCGGACAGTTCCAGATGCAGGTCGACACCGATGTGCTCCGCAGGATTGACCCGTGAATCCACCATGGAAATGCACCCTACAGCGGGTCTTTGAGCCGCATAGATTCATGGTCATGACGACGAACGCGACGAACGCCCAGGCCGTGACGAGTTCGACGGCCACGACGAACGCGGCGACTGCGGATACCGGCGCGTACGCGGCGCCCGGGACGAGCGGGGCGAACACGACCGGCACGGCGAGGGCGACCGGTACCGCGACTGCGACGCACGCGAGGGCCGAGGCTCCCGCGGGAGCGGGAGTGCGCGCACGGGTGGCCGAAAATGGTCGCCTCGACTTCGCGAAGTCCGCCCCCAAGGCCTTCCGTGCCCTCGTCGGCTTCGACGCCGCGGCCCGTGAAGGGCTCGACCCGGCCCTCGTCGAACTGATCCAGATACGCGCCTCGCACCTCAACCACTGCGCGTACTGCCTCCACATGCACACCAACGACGCGCGCAGGGCCGGCGAGTGCGAGGACCGGCTGCACCTGGTCGCGGTGTGGCGCGAGGCCCCGCACTTCTTCACCGACAGGGAGCGGGCGGCCCTCGCTCTGACGGAGGCGGTGACCCTGGTCGCCGACCGGGGCGTCCCCGCCGACGTCTACGCCGAGGCCGCCGCGCACTTCGACGACACGGAGCTGGCCCGGGTACTGGCCCTGATCTTCGCGATCAACACCTGGAACCGGGTCGCCCTGTCGACGGCGAAGGTGGCGGGGACGGACACACGCTGACCGGCGCCGACGGGTGGGCGAGGTGCTCCCGGGTCACGCCGTCATGGGCCGGTCGTGCGGTCCGATCGGCGCCGGCAGCCGGGAGTCGCCCGTCAGGTGGCGGTCCACCGCGGCCGCCACCGCCCGGCCCTCGGCGATCGCCCACACGATGAGGGACTGACCGCGAGCCGCGTCCCCGGCGGCGTACACACCCGGCACGTCGGTCGCGAACTCCGCGTCACGGACGATCGTGCCGCGGGCGTCGAGGCCGATGCCGAGCTGGTCGACGAGGCCGTCGGAGCGGTCGGGCCCGGAGAACCCGAGGGCGAGCAGCACGAGGTCGGCGGGGAGCACGCGCCCGGTGCCGGAGCGAGGGCGCCGCTCGGCGTCGACCCCGACGAGGTGCAGCGCACGCACCCGCCCGGCCGCGTCCCCCGTGAAGCGGAGCGTGGACGCCGCGAAGAGCCGGGCGTCCGCGTCGGCCGCGGGCGCGGTCTCCAGGTCCCGGGCCTCCTCGTGCGCGGCCGACAAGCGGTAGATCCTCGGGTACACCGGCCACGGTTCGAAGTCCTCGTCGCGCTCCGCCCCCGGCTGCGCGTAGATGTCCAGCTGGGTCACGGACTTCGCCCCCTCGCGTACCGCCGTACCCAGACAGTCCGCGCCCGTGTCGCCGCCGCCGACGATCACGACGTCCTTGCCCGCCGCGGACAGCGGAGACGTCTCCAGATCCCCCTCGCACACCCGGTTGGCCAGCGGCAGATACTCCATCGCCTGATGGATTCCGCTCAACTCCCGACCCTCTACCGGCAGTTCACGCCAGGCCGTGGCGCCGACGGCCAGGACGACGGCGTCGTACCGGGCCCGCAGCTCCGCCGCCCCGACGTCCCGGCCGACGGCGGTCGACGTACGGAACTTGGTCCCCTCCACCCGCATCTGCGCGATCCGTCGCTCCAGGTGCCGCTTCTCCATCTTGAACGCGGGGATGCCGTACCGCATCAGCCCGCCGAGCCGGTCGTCCCGCTCGTAGACGGCGACGGTGTGTCCGGCGCGGGTCAGCTGCTGCGCCGCCGCGAGCCCCGTGGGGCCGGAGCCGATCACGGCGACGGTCCGCCCCGACAGCCGGTCCGGCGGTCGCGGCGGCGCGAACCCGTCGGCCCAGGCCCGGTCTGCGATGGCGACCTCCACGTTCTTGATCGTGACCGCGGGCTGGTTGATCGCCAGCACACAGCCCGCCTCGCACGGGGCGGGGCACAACCGGCCGGTGAACTCGGGAAAGTTGTTCGTCGCGTGCAACCGGTCGCTCGCCGTACGCCAGTCGTCGCGCGCGACGAGGTCGTTCCACTCGGGGATCAGATTGCCCAGCGGACACGCGTCGTGGCAGAAGGGGATGCCGCAGTCCATGCACCGGTCGGCCTGCGTGCGGACGATCGGCAGCAGCGCCCCGGGAACGTACACCTCGTCCCAGTCCCGCACCCGGTCCCCGACGGGCCGGCGCGGCCACTCCTCGCGGGAGGCATTGAGGAAACCCTTGGGATCGGCCATGGCCGTCTCCCTCGCGTATGCGAACGGGGCCCGTACCGTCTCCGCCACCAGCTCCGACACCGTGGTCCGGGCGGCTCGCAGGGCCTATCGGCAGACTCTCCCCGCCACGATACGACGCCGCCGCCCAGCCCGCCCCAGGTGAGCGCCCCTCCGGCGCACTCGAACGCCGCTCGGGTGTGCCCGAACCCGCTCCGGTGCGCCCAGAGCTGCTCCGGAGCGCCCGTACGCCGCTCCGGTGCTCTCAGGTCAGCGCCAGCACATAGGAGATCGTTCCGGCCGACGCGGCGACCGTCCGTATGTGGTTCCACCTCGACCACTCGCTCACATATGTGGGCCAGTACGCGATGGCCTCCGGGGAACCGGGGTCCATCCCCGCGAGCTTGTTGTTGCGCGGGACGTTCGCGGCGATCGTGACCCCGAAACAGCCGAACAGGTACAGCGCGCTGCCCACCAGCAGCTCCACCGTGCCCTCGTCGGGCCACAGCACGAAGGTGACCACCGCGATCACGGCACACACCACGGCGGGGCCGAGGAACACGAGCATGAAGGCCGGCGTCAGCGCGGTCACGTTGATCGCCTGCATCGCCGCGACGCCCTGCGCCGGCGGCAGCGCGGCCAGGCCCTTCATCACGAACGTGGAGAACGCGCAGAAGGCCCCGGCCACCAGCCCGGTGCCGAGCACGCCCACCACGGTGAGCACGAAGTACGGTCCCTCGATCATGGCCACTCCCGTGTAGGCAAAACCTCTGGCTGACAACCCGCGTACCGCTCCCGGAACCGTTGGGCCGGACGACTCCGAACCCGAAGATCCTGCACGGCACTCCCTGTCACCACAAGTGAAATGCCGTACGGGGAGGGTCACCATGGCCGAAGGGCTCGGAGGCATGTCCGGGCGTCTCAAGGGCCGGGGGAGGGGCTTCTCCCGAGGCCTCGGACCACCCGGCCCGGGACCCGCGCCGAGGCCGCCCGCCCCGGGCCCGTCCCTCTCCGGCCCGTCCGTCTTCGGCTTGTCCGTCCGCTGTCCTTTCGTCCCCGGCCGGTTCGTCCCCGGCCGGTTCGTCTGCGGCCCGGCCGTCCACGGTCCGTCCGCTCCCGGCCCGCCCTTCTCCGGCCCGCTCGTCCCCGGTCCGTCCACCGCCTGTCCGTCCGCTCTCACGCCACTCCGCGAGCGTCGCCTCGACCGCGGGAGCGATCCGGCGGCGGGCCTCGTGGCGCTGGACCCCCCTCATCAGCAACTGGTCGTACGGGGTGTCCGTGTGCCGGACCGCCGCGCGCACGGCGGACAGCACCGCCGCTTCGGACAACGCGCGCCCGGCGGCGCTGCGCCCCACCCGCCCGCTGCCCCGCAGCGAGGCGTGCGCGGCGATGGCGCGCGCCCGGTCGGCCGGGCAGCCGGGGAACCGCCGCCGGATCTCCCACGCGAAGGCGTCGGTGAACCGCCCATCCTCCGCGGCCCGCCGCCGAGCGTCCCGCACACGGCGCCGCCGTCGCGCCTCCGCGTCCGCCAGACACCGCTCCTCGGCCCGCGCGAGCGCCGCCTCCTCGACGAGCACCCCCTGTCGCTCGTACCGGCCCCGTCGCCGGTTGAACCGCACCACGACCGCCGACAATCCGCTCCCCTCCCGCGACCTCCGCGTCAACGCCGTGTCACCCCGCGGCAGGAACACCAGGTGCCCGAGGTCCGCACAGTCGAGACACCGCGGTGTCCCCTCCTCCAGCACCAGCAGCGGGAGGGGACCGCACCGGCACTCGCCACAGTGCCGCCTCTTCAACGGCTGGACGACGAGAGGCCCGATGCGGGGCGGAGGAGTTGCCGTGGTCGCCATGGGCGGTTCATTCCCGGCCGGAGACCCGGCGCACGCCGACCCGCGAACCTCTCCTGTGCAGTCCCTTCCCTCGTCGCCGTGTCGCCGGTCGCGCCACCCGGCGCGGTGGAGCCGCTCATGAACATGCGGCCGTCGTACATGTGCGCCCGCGCGGCATCATGGGCCGTGTGCGACTCGAAGCGATCACCTGGGACCGGCTCGGCGAACTCCTCGCCGAGCGCCTGCTCGACCTGGAGCCGGCCGACGGCAGCCCCTGGCCGCGCATCGCCTTCGACGGTGCCCCGGCCGCCCGCCCGGGCGACCTCGCCGAACGCGTCGCCGAAGCCCTTCGCCCGCGCGGCCGGTTCGCCCTGGTCATCAGCACGGAGGGCTATCTGAGGCCCGCCTCGCTCCGGTTCGAGTACGGCCGCCAGGACGTGGAGTCCTACTACGACGGCCGGCTCGACACCGGTGCCCTGTGGCGCGAGGTCTTCGGCCCGCTGGAACCGGGCGGTGACGGACGCGTCCTGCCCGACCTCCTGGACCCGGCGACCGACCGCGCCACCCGCAGCCCGTACATCCAACTCCCTCCGGGCGCCGTGCTGCTGCTGCACGGACCACTGCTCCTGCGGCACTGGTTCCCGTTCGACCTCGCCGTCCACGTGCACCTCTCCCCGGCCGCCCTGCGCCGGCGCACCCCGGAAGAAGAACACTGGACGCTCCCCGCGTACGAGCGCTACGAGAGCGAGACGGCTCCGGGGGACACGGCCGATGTCCTGGTGCGCGCGGACGACCCGCGCCACCCGGCGTGGAACGGCTGACCCGACAGCCGACAGCCGACAGCCGACAGCCGACAGCCAGAGGGTCCCGGTCCTCCGCTGACCGGGCGGATCGCCGGCTTCCCGCTGCGGGACAGGGAAGGGTGGGGCGCGGATGTCAGCCGGTGACCGCGGACCTCCGGGTGCGTATCTCCTCGTACCCGGCGAGAATGTATGGCGCCGGGACCAGCGGTGCGTGCCCGCGCCGCGCCGGCCGTCCGGCACCGGGAGGTACTACATGACCACCGCCGGAGACATCATGCACCGCGGCGCCCAGTGGATCCCCGCACACGAGACTCTGGATCGGGCCGCACAGCTGATGCGTGAACTCAACGTGGGCGCGCTGCCCATCAGCGACGAGAACGAACGGCTCTGCGGCATCCTCACGGACCGCGACATCGTGATCGGGTGTGTGGCCATGGGCCACGACCCGGCCCGCGTCACCGCGGGCGAGATGGCCAAGGGCACTCCACGCTGGATCGAGGCGAGCGCCGACGTCAGCGACGTGCTCGGTGAAATGCAGGGTCATCAGATCCGTCGCCTCCCTGTGATCGACAACAAGCGCCTGGTCGGAATGATCAGCGAGTCCGATCTGGCCAGGCACCTGACGGACGAACAGCTCGCGGGCTGGGTCGAGGGCGTCTACGCGAAGGGCGCGGCACGCTGACGGCGTAGCTCCCAGGGCATTACGGGGAGGCCCCGCCCGGCAGACCGTGCCGGGCGGGCAGCGTCACAGCCAGCCGTTTCGCTTGAAACCCCGGAAGAGGGTGAAGCACGCGACGGCGATCATGCCGACCGCCAGGGGGTAGCCGAACTTCCAGTGCAGCTCCGGCATGTGGTCGAAGTTCATGCCGTAGACACCGCAGACCATCGTCGGCACGGCGATCAGCGCCGCCCACGCCGTGATCTTCCGCATGTCCTCGTTCTGCGCGACGCTGACCTGTGCGAGATGCGCCTGCAGGATCGAGTTGAGCAGTTCGTCGAACGCGGCTATCTGCTCGGCGGCTCGCAGCTGGTGGTCGGAGACGTCCCGGAAATAGGCCTGTATCTCCGGGTCGATCACCCGTATCGGCCGCGTGGCGAGATCCATGATGGGCCGGCCCAGCGGGACCACTGCCCGCTTCAGCTCGAGCAGTTCACGCTTGAGCTGGTAGATGCGCCCGGGGTCGGCCCGCGCGCCGTTCTCCGCGAACACGTCCGTCTCGACCTCGTCGATGTCCTCCTGGACGGCGTCCGTGACGTTCAGATAGTCGTCCACCACATGGTCCGCGATGGCGTGCAGTACGGCGGCCGGCCCCTTGGCGAGCTGCTGCGGGTCGGCCTCCAGCTCCTCGCGCAGCGGGCCGAGGGAACCATGCCGACCGTGCCGCACGGTGACCACGAAGTCCCGGCCGACGAACACCATGATCTCGCCGGTGTTCACCACTTCGCTGGTCGCCGTCAGTTCGGTGTGTTCGACGTAGCAGACCGTCTTGAACACCGCGAACAGCGTCTCGCCGTACCGCTCCAGCTTCGGGCGCTGGTGGGCGTCCACCGCGTCCTCGACGGCCAGCGGGTGCAGATCGAAGAGCTCGGCGATGCCCGCGAACTCCACCTCGGTCGGCTCGTGCAGCCCGAGCCAGACGAAGCCGCCGTCGGCCTTGCGGATCCGCTCCACCGTCTCGACCAGATCGCGGCCGGCCGGGACCCTGGCCCCTTCCTCGTACGCCACGCAGTTCACGACCGCGGAACCCAGCGGTGACCGGGCGGGGTGGCTCAGGTCGACACGAGTGCGCCGCCGTGTCAGCCGTGCCACTCTGCGGAGGCCGCCGACCTTGCTCAGGCCTGTGACCTTCCGCAGATTCACTGCCATGGACATCTGGATCTCCTTGCGTGGATCTCCTCGCGCCGCCCTCTGCGCCTTGCCGCGGCCAGTCTGCCAGGATGTTTTGGCGGCCGGTTACGCCTGGGGGAACGGAACATTCCGTTCCGGAACCACTGCTTCGCCCGATGCTGACGGGGCGTCGGGGCCGCGGATCCGCCGAGTGCGACGCGCTCGCGCCGGGAGCGTCGACCACTCCGGACAAGATGGATAAATGGGATGATCAGCGCATGATGCGAACCGACGCGCACCTCCTCGACAACCGCCAGCCCGATGCGGGGCAGCGTTTCGACGCCCTCGCCGCTCTCTTCGACCCCACGACGTTCCGGCACATCGAACGGTTCGGCATCGGCTCCGGCTGGCGCTGCTGGGAGGTGGGCGCCGGAGGCATGTCCGTGGTGTCCTGGCTCGCCAAGCGGGTCGGCCCCACCGGACGGGTCGTCGCGACCGACCTCGACACCTCATGGGCGCCCTCGAGCGTTCGCCCGCCGATCCAGCTGCGCGTCCACGACGTGGGCGTCGACGAGCCGCCGGGGGAGGGCTTCGACCTCGTGCACGCCCGACTCGTCCTCGCTCATGTGCCGGACAGGGAGCGGGCGTTGTACTCGATGATCAGGGCGCTGCGGCCCGGCGGACGACTTCTGGTCGAGGAGGCCGACCCCACGATGCAGCCGTTGGCCTGCCCGGACGAGCGCGGCCCCGAGCAGCAGCTCGCCAACCGGCTGCGCCATGCGGTGCGAGACACGCTCGCCGAAAGCGGCGTCGAACCGGCGTACGGGCGCAGGCTTCCCCGGCTGCTCCGCGAGGCCGGACTGCGGCAGGTCGAGGCCGACGCGTACTTCCCCATCACCGCTTCCGCCTGCCGGGCGCTCGAGTCCGAGACGGTCGGCCAGGTCCGTGACCAGCTCGTCGCGGCGGGCCTCGCCACCGACCAGGACATCGACCGCCACCTGGCGAACGTCGCCGCGGGCGGGATGGACCTGACCACGGCTCCACTGATCTCGGCATGGGGACGCAAGGTGTAGTGCCCGGGCGGGCTACGCCGCTCGCTCCGGCCTCCCGCCCACCTGCTCCACCGCTCGTGCCCCGGCTCGGCACCCCTCGGTGACCGCCTCCTCCGGCCGGCCGCCGCCCAGCAGCGTGGCCAGGAAGGCGCCGGTGAAGGCGTCACCGGCGCCCGTGGTGTCGACGGGAGCCGCCGGTTTTGCCGGAACCCGGGCCCGGACCGCCCCCGACCGGGCGACGAGGGCCCCGGCGTCGCCCTGCTTGACCACCACCAGCGGAATGAGCCGGCTCAGCTTGGCCGCCGCGTCCCCCGCATCGGGCAGGCCTGTGAGCAGACAGGCCTCGTCCCGGCTCGGCAGCAGGACGTCGACCCCCTCGACGAGCGAGAGGAAACGGTCCGCGCCCAGCACGGCGAGGAACCCCGCCGAGGCGGGATCCACGCTCACCGGTACACCACGCGCGCGTGCCGACTCCAGCGCCGCCGCCACCAGAGCCCGGCACGGCTCGGAGAAGAACAGGTAGCCCGACAGGTGCAGCCACGCGACCCCGTCAAGGAGCGCCGGCGACCAGTCGTCCGCACTGAGTCGCAGGGACGCACCGCTGTCCGTGAGGAACGTGCGCTCCGCCGAGGCATCCGCGTCCACCAGGCAGATCACCGTCCCCGTCGGCGCCCGCGGGTCGACGACCAGATGGGGCCGCACTCCGCAGTCCACCAGTTCCCGCTCGTGCCACGCGGCGGAGTCGGCACCGACCCGGCCGAGGAACCGCACCTCCGTACCGCCCCGACGGGCCGCCCAGCACGCGACGTTGGCGCCCGCGCCGCCCGGCACGGTCCGGACGGCGGCGGCCGTGTCGGTGCCCGGCGCGAGGGGCCCGCGGTGCCGGGCCACGACGTCCGTGATGACGTCACCGACGACAAGAAGAGCCCCACCGGAGCCTCCCGCCCCGGTCACCCCTGCGCCCAGGCCGCCGCGATCCCGCCCGCGAGCCGTACGTTGCCGCGCACCGCCGCGAGGTTGGCCTCCAGTGACGCCCCGTCGGTGTGGCGCACCAGGTGGTCGAGGAGGAAAGGAGTGACCGCCTGGCCGCTCACGCCCTCCGCCTCGCACGCGTGCAGCGCGTCGGCCAGCACGCGCGCGTGGAGCCCGGGATCGAGCTGTTGCGCCTCGGGCACGGGATTGGCGACGATCAGCGCCGACTCGGGCCCGTCCAGCGCGTCCTGCGCGCGCATGACGGCCGCGACCTCGCCGGGCGACTCCAGTGTCCAGTCCACCGGGTGTCCCGAGTCCGACAGGTAGAAGCCGGGAAAGCGCGTCGTCCCGTATCCGGCGACCGCGACCCCCAGTGTCTCCAGGCGTTGCAGGGTCGCCGGCACGTCCAGGATCGACTTCACCCCCGCGCACACCACCGTGATCCGGGTACGGGCGAGGAGCCCGAGGTCGGCGGACTCGTCCTGCGTCGCCGTCCACTCCCTGTGCACACCCCCGAGGCCGCCCGTGGCGAACACCCGCACACCTGCCTGCGCGGCCAGCAGCGCCGTCGCCGACACCGTGGTGGCCCCGCTGGCTCCGGCGGCGACCGCGAGCGGCAGATCGCGATGCCCGAGCTTGCGGATGCCGTCCTCGTTGGCGACCCGCTCCACCTGCTCCTTGTCGAGGCCCACGTGGGGTCGCCCGTCGAGCACGGCGATCGTCGCCGGAACGGCGCCCTCCCGGCGTACGGCGTCCTCCAGTTCCACGGCCACCTGGAGATTGCGCGGACGCGGCAGTCCGTGCGCGATGATCGTGGACTCCAGTGCCACCACGGGCCGCCCCGCGGCCAGCGCCTCCCGCACCTCTTCGGACACCACCAGCACGCGCGTGCCTCCTGTCTGTCGGTTCTCCCCTCATCCCTGGCGGGCGACGCGCCCGGCCAAACCCTTGAGGCCGGCTCAAGAGGGCAGCAGTCTGAGGGCATGACGGACAACACGACACGTCTCGACCATGTAGTCCTCTGGGTACGCGACCCCGTCGCCTCGGCCGACTTCTACGAGAAGGCGGTGGGTCTCGAACCCCTCAGGGTCACCGAGTTCGCCGAGGGAAAGGCGTCCTTCCCTTCCGTACGCCTCAACGAGGAGACCATCTTCGACCTGGCACCCCTGACGATGGCCGCGCGCATGAACGTCGTGCCCGGCGCCGCCGACAGCGCGGGCCACCCGGTCAATCACGTGTGCCTGTCGCTCACGGGCGAGGCCTTCGACGCGCTCCACGCCCGCCTGGAGGAACGCGCCGTACCGCTCTCGGACTTCACGTACGACGCTTTCGGCGCCCGCGGAAAGGCCAGGCGGAGCTTCTACTTCAGGGACCCGGACGGAAACATCTTCGAGGCCCGGCACTACGAGTAGTTCTCAGCCACCGCCACCGCCACCGCCACCGCGGACCATCGACCGAGGGAAACGGGGTGCCCACGAGCAGGGGCACCCCGTTTGACGAGGCATCGCCCGGCCGGTTCCTCAGACGGGCTGTATCCCGTTCAGCACCCCGTGCGGATCCAGCACGTACTTGCGGCCGGCGCCCTGGTCGAACTCGGCGTAGCCGCGCGGTGCGTCGTCCAGACCGATCACCGTCGCGTTGACGGCCTTGGCGATGTGCACCCTCTCGTGCAGGATCGCCTTCATCAGCCCTCGGTGGTACCGCATCACAGGGCACTGACCTGTCGTGAAGCGATGGCTCTTCGCCCATCCCAGGCCGAGGCGCACCTTGAGCGTCCCGGTCCGCGCGTCCTGGTCGGCCCCGCCGGGATCGTCCGTGACGTACAGGCCCGGAATACCCAGCGCACCGCCCGCGCGCGTGATGCCCATCAGCGAGTTGAGCACCGTGGCGGGCGCCTCCGGAGCGTCGGGGCCATGGGCCCGCGCCTCGAAGCCGACCGCGTCGACGGCCGCGTCCACCTCCGGCTCACCCAGGATCTGCTCGATCTGCTCGCCGACGTCGCCCCGGCTGACGTCGACCGTCTCGCAGCCGAAACTCCGCGCCTGCGCGAGACGTTCGGCGTTCAGGTCGCCGACGATGACGACGGCCGCACCGAGCAGCTGCGCCGACGCCGCGGCCGCGAGACCGACCGGGCCCGCACCGGCGACGTACACCGTCGATCCCACTTCGGTCCCCGCGGTCACCGCGCCGTGGAAGCCGGTCGGGAAGATGTCGGACAGCATGGTCAGGTCGAGGAGCTTCTCGCGTGCCTGGTCCCGGTCCGGGAACCGCAGCAGGTTGAAGTCCGCGTACGGGACCATGGCGTACTCCGCCTGGCCTCCGACCCAGCCGCCCATGTCGACATAGCCGTAGGCCGCCCCGGGGCGGGCCGGGTTGACGTTCAGGCAGATGCCGCTCGCGCGCTCCTTGCAGTTGCGGCACCGTCCGCAGGCGATGTTGAAGGGCACCGAGACGATGTCCCCGACCTCGACGAACTCGACGTCCGGGCCGCGCTCGACGACCTCTCCGGTGATTTCGTGCCCGAGGACAAGGCCCTCGGGCGCTGTCGTACGGCCGCGCACCATGTGCTGGTCGCTGCCGCAGATGTTGCTGGCGAGTACTTTCAGGATGACTCCGTGCCGGCACGTGCGGCCGACGTTCGCGGCGGCCACCCCCGGCCCGTCCTGCAGTTCGAGCGTCGGGTAGTCGATGGTCCTGACTTCCACCGCGCCCGGTTTGAGGTACGCGACTGCCCTGTTCCCGCTCATACGTGATCGCCGTCCCTTCGGCCCCCGTGCCTTCGGATGCCAGTGGCTGTACGCAGGGCGGAGTCTGCTACCGCCACGCCGTTCCGGCCAGCCTTCGCGCGGGCCCCGTGGGCCCTTCACGACCGGGAGGGCCGGCCCCTGGTGAACAGCACCAGCGCGCCGAGCGGCAGCAGCAGACAGGCGGCGACGAGGTTCAGCCAGCCGTAGCTCGCCTGGGCGACGACGAGACCGGCGGCGGCCCCGCCGAGCCCCGCGGCCGTGTTCATGGTCAGGTCGGACAGCCCCTGCGCGGCAGCACGCGCGGGCTGGGGCACGGAGTCGGTCAGGAGCGCGGAGCCGGAGACGAGCCCCGCGGACCAGCCGAGACCCAGCAGGAAGAGCCCGGCGGCGGTCTGCTCGTGGTCGGCACCCGCGGTACCCGCGAGGAGCGCGGCACAGGCCAGCAGCGCCACGGCGAGAGCGATCACCGGCAGACGCCCGAACCGGTCGGACAGCCGCCCCATGACGGGCGAGAACGCGTACATCCCCGCGATGTGGATGCTGATGACGAGCCCGATCAGATCGATGCCCGCCCCGTGGTGGCCGAGGTCCAGGGGCGTCATCGACATGACCGACACCATCGCCGTGTGCGACACGGCCACCGTGACCAGGGCGAGCCGTGCACGCGGGGACGCCCGGACGGCGGCCGCCCCCGCCCTGATGGACCGCGCGGCGGGCGACTGTTCCTCGACCGGCGCCAGCGCGCGGGCGGTCAGGAGCGGATCGGGCCGCAGCAGCACCGCCACCAGCAGCGCCGATATGAGGAAGACCCCGGCTGCCCACAGGAAGGGGCCCCCCGCCTCCGGTATGCCGAGCCCGGAGACGCTGCGGCCGGCGGGCGCCGCGATGTTGGGGCCGAGGACCGCGCCGATCGTCGTGGCCCACACGACGTTCGAGATGGCGCGTGCCCGCTGCTCGGGCTCGGCCAGGTCGGCGGCCGCGAACCGCGCCTGCAGATTCGCCGACGAGGCCGCGCCGAAGCCCGCCATGCCGGCCAGCAGCAGCGGAAAGCTGCCCACGGCCGCGCCGACCACGACGACCCCCGCTCCCAGCGCTCCGACGAGGTAGGCCAGGACGAGCCCCGGCCGGCGCCCGCGCGCGGTCATCAGCGCGGCCAGCGGTACCGAGAGGACCGCTGTCCCGGCGACGGTCGCGGTGGGCGCGAGCCCGGCGAGCGCCTCGGTACCGGCGACCTCCTGGGCCAGGATCACGGCGAGCGCGATCCCCGTGGCCACACCGAGCCCGCCGAGGATCTGACTGGCTATGAGCACGGCCGAGGTCCGGCGTCGCAAGGCGGACAGTCCGGCCGCGTCGAAAGGCGCGCCGACCTGGCGCTCGACGGCGGTCACCGCGACCCCGCCCGAGTGGGGAGACCGACGGCGGCTACGCCACCCGGGCCGGTGAACTGCACCGGGTCGGACGCGTGCACACGAGTGAAGCAGAACGTGGTCACCGGCATGGTCTCCCCCTCGTCCTGTCTCCAGGACCCCTCACGAACAGCGACTTCGGAGCCGATCCTGCAACACGCCCCCTGAGAAGGGCATCCCTCAGAACAAGGGCTCCGGCAGCACACCCTCCAGCGCCAGCAGCTTCCGCTTCGTCTCCACGCCGCCCCCGAACCCGCCGATGCCGCCGTCGCGCTCCACGACCCGGTGACAGGGCACGACGACCGGCAGCGGATTGGCTCCCATGGCCATCCCCACCGCCTGGGCCGCCCCCGGCCGGCCGACCCGACGCGCCAGGTCGCCATAGCCCACCACCGCCCCGTAGGGAACGCCGGACGACAGCTCGCGGAGCACCTGGCGGTTGAACCCGGAGATCAGGGACCAGTCCAGCGGCAGTTCGAAGTCGTGGAGCTCGCCCGCGAAGTACGCCGCGACCTGGCGTATCGCCTCGGCCAGCAACGGGGACTCCGGGGCTTCGACGGGCTCGGTGCCGAACCGGGAGCCGAGCCGCTCGAGCGTCCTGTCGCGCACCGCGTCCGTGGCGTGGAAGGCAACGCTGACCAGGCCCTCGCCGGTCGCCGCCAGCAGTAGCGGGCCGATGCCGCTGTCGACGACGGCCCACACCACCCGCTGCTCGTTCTGCCCATGGCTGTTCATGCGCTCCACGGTACGGCGCACCACTGACAACGCCGGTGGGCGTGGACGCCCACCGGCGTCCACGCCCACCGGCGTGGGTCCGTTAACCCAAGGGCTCAGCCCTCGCGAAGTGCCTCCCGCACCACGTCCGGCTTGTTCGTGATGACGCCGTCGACACCGAAGCCCGCGACGCGCCGGGTGCCCTGCGCGGTGTCGACGGTCCAGGTGAAGATCTCCAGGGGCCTGCCGTGCGGCCCTTCGAGCGCGTGGATCGCGGCGACGTAGCCGAGGGAGATCGTCGTGTGCGACGAGTTGATCTGGTCGGCGAACTCCGCGTACGCGGGCAGCTGCGCGACCGCCGGAGTGCCCAGGAAGCCCGTCTTGATGTCGGGCCGCAGCGCGTGCACGGTACGCACACTGTCCGCGCTGAAGCTCTGGATCACCAGCTTGCTCCGCACGTGGGCCGGGCCCAGCCAGCCCTCGTTGCTGAGGACCTTGAGGGTCTGCCGTTCGATGCCCGGGTACAGCGCGGGGTTCTTGATCTCCAGGACGAGCTTCTGGTGGTTGCGCGAGACCCGGTTCATGTACTGCTTCAGCGTCGGTACGCGTGCGCCCGCGTACCGAGGGCTGAACCAGCTGCCGGCGTCCAGGCGGGCGATCTCCGCTGCGGTGAAGTCCTTCACCTTCCAGGGGGCCCGCCCGGGGAAGACCTCCTCCACATCGGTCGTGCGGGCCAGGTTGTCGTCGTGGATCACGACGAGCTGGCCGTCCTTGGTGCGCTGGACGTCGTTCTCGACCCAGCGGAACCCGAGACGGTCCGCCTTGTCGATGGCGGCGAGCGTGTTCTCGGGGGCCTGGGCCGAGGCGCCGCGATGGGCGATGACCAGGGGATGGTCGGTGCTCACGGCCGCGTGAGCGGTGGGGATGGGGAGAACGAGGGCGGCGGCTCCCAGGAGCGCGGTGGTCGTGGCGGCGGCAGCGCGCGCGTGCATGCGTACTCCTTGCGTCTGCGATCACGGACGGTTCCAGAGTGACAGCAGGGGGTCAACAACAGGGGGGCGCAGGATGGCCATAGATTGAATGGAGTTGCCCAAGTCCGATCACGCGTGCTGCACAACTGCGGCAAGGCCGTGATTCTTTGCCGCAAAATCGTTCGAGCGTTCCGGCGCGAGTCATACTCTCTGCGTCAACCCTGGTCGCCGTGGCGCTGCCGGGACGGGGGCAATTCACGGGGTTCCGGGATGTAACAGGGCGGAAGGGCAACCGCGCATGCAGGGCACGATCGACGGATTCAGCTATGGACTCGTCACGCCGCTCGTGGCGTACCTGATGGCTTGCCTCGGTGGAGCGCTCGGCCTGCGCTGCACCACGAGATCGATGCTCGTCACCCGCTCCTGGCGCCCCGGCTGGCTCGCGCTCGGCTCCGCGGCGATCGGCTCCGGCATCTGGACCATGCACTTCATCGCGATGATGGGCTTCTCGGTCCGGGAGACCCCGATCCACTACGACAAGCCGATGACCTTCGCGAGCCTCGGCGTCGCGATCCTCATGGTCGGCATCGGGATCTTCATCGTCGGATACCGGGGGGCCTCCGGAACGGCCCTGTTCACCGGGGGCACCATCACCGGTCTGGGCGTCGCCTCGATGCACTACCTGGGCATGGCCGGAATGCGCCTCAACGGCAAGCTCGAGTACAACACCTTCACCGTCGGCGCCTCGGTCCTCATCGCCGTCGCCGCCGCGATCGCGGCCCTGTGGGCGGCGGGCCAGGTCCGGGGCTTCCTGTGGAGCGTGGGCGCGAGCCTCGTGATGGGTCTCGCCGTCAGCGGCATGCACTACACGGGGATGGCCGCCCTGAGCGTCCATCTGCACAGCGCCGCCAGTACTCCTTCCGGGGACTCACCCGCATCCCTGCTGGCGCCCCTGATGATCGGCCCGCTGGCCTTCCTGCTGCTGGCCGGCGTCGTCGTGATGTTCGACCCGCTGATGGTCATGGGCAAGCCCGACTGGAGCCCAGTCGAGCAGAAGCCGGGCATCCCGGCCCACACGGTCCGCCCCACCGGCCGTCGGCACGTGCCCGGCCCGCGCTCCCGTCACCACGGCTCCCGCACCCCGCAGAACTGGTGACGGGACCCCGTTGTCAGTGCGGGGTCGTACGGTTGATCCCATGCGGCCCGTATCCAAGATCGAACGCACGGTGGCGCCTTTCGAGGTCGTCAGTCCCTACCAGCCCAGCGGCGACCAGCCCGCTGCCATCGCCGACCTCGAGCGGCGCATCCTCGCAGGTGAGAAGGATGTCGTCCTCCTCGGCGCGACCGGCACGGGCAAGTCCGCGACCACCGCGTGGATGATCGAGAAGCTTCAGCGTCCCACCCTCGTGATGGCGCCGAACAAGACGCTGGCCGCCCAGCTGGCCAACGAGTTCCGCGAGCTGCTGCCGAACAACGCGGTCGAGTACTTCGTCTCGTACTACGACTACTACCAGCCCGAGGCCTACGTCCCGCAGTCGGACACCTACATCGAGAAGGACTCCTCGATCAACGAGGAGGTGGAGCGCCTGCGCCACTCCGCCACCAACTCGCTGCTCACCCGCCGGGACGTCATCGTGGTCGCCTCGGTCTCCTGCATCTACGGTCTCGGCACGCCGCAGGAGTACGTGGACCGCATGGTCAACCTCAAGGTCGGCGACGAGATCGACCGCGACGACCTGCTCCGCCGCTTCGTCGACATCCAGTACACGCGCAACGACCTGGCCTTCACCCGCGGCACCTTCCGTGTCCGCGGCGACACCATCGAGATCTTCCCGGTCTACGAGGAGCTGGCCGTCCGCATCGAGATGTTCGGCGACGAGATCGAGGCGCTCTCCACACTGCACCCGCTCACCGGCGAGATCATCAGCGACGACCAGCAGCAGTACGTCTTCCCGGCCACCCACTACGTCGCCGGACCCGAGCGCCTGGAGCGCGCCGCCCACGCCATCGAGAAGGAGCTCGGCGAGCGCCTGACGGAGCTGGAGAAGCAGGGCAAGCTCCTGGAGGCCCAGCGCCTTCGCATGCGCACGACGTACGACCTGGAGATGCTCCGCCAGATCGGCTCCTGCTCGGGCGTCGAGAACTACTCGATGCACTTCGACGACCGTGAGCCCGGCTCCCCGCCGAACACGCTGCTCGACTACTTCCCGGACGACTTCCTGCTCGTCATCGACGAGTCGCACGTCACCGTGCCCCAGATCGGCGCGATGTACGAGGGCGACGCCTCCCGCAAGCGCACCCTCGTCGACCACGGCTTCCGGCTGCCGTCCGCCCTGGACAACCGCCCGCTGAAGTGGGAGGAGTTCCAGCAGCGCGTCGGCCAGGCCGTCTACCTGTCCGCGACACCGGGCAAGTACGAGCTCTCGCGCGGGGACGGCTTCGTCGAGCAGATCATCCGCCCCACCGGCCTCATCGACCCCGAGGTCGTCGTCAAGCCCACCGAGGGCCAGATCGACGACCTGGTGCACGAGATCCGCGAGCGCACCGCGAAGGACGAGCGGGTCCTGGTCACCACGCTCACCAAGAAGATGGCCGAGGACCTCACCGACTACTTCCTCGAAATGGGCATCCAGGTCCGGTACCTGCACAGCGACGTCGACACCCTGCGCCGGGTCGAACTGCTGCGTGAGCTGCGCGCCGGAGAGTTCGACGTCCTCGTCGGCATCAACCTCCTCAGGGAGGGACTCGACCTCCCGGAGGTGTCCCTGGTGTCGATCCTCGACGCCGACAAGGAGGGCTTCCTGCGCTCCGGTACCTCGCTGATCCAGACCATCGGCCGCGCGGCCCGCAACGTCTCCGGTCAGGTCCACATGTACGCCGACAAGATCACCCCGGCGATGGAGAAGGCCATCGAGGAGACCAACCGCCGCCGGGAGAAGCAGGTCGCGTACAACACGGAGCGGGGCATCGACCCGCAGCCTCTCCGTAAGAAGATCAACGACATCGTGGCGCAGATCGCCCGCGAGGACGTCGACACGGAGCAGCTGCTCGGCTCGGGCTACCGCAAGTCGAAGGACGGCAAGAGCGCCAAGGCCCCCGTGCCCGCACTCGGGTCGAAGGCGGACAAGGGAGCCGGTTCCGCCAAGGGCAGGAGCAAGGAGACCGTGCCGACCGACCGCCCCGCGGCGGAACTCGCGGAGCAGATCGAGGAGATGACGCAGCGGATGCGCACGGCCGCCGCTGACCTGCACTTCGAGATCGCCGCGCGGCTGCGTGACGAGGTCTCGGAGATGAAGAAGGAGCTGCGGCAGATGAAGGAAGCCGGTATCGCCTGACGCCCGTGCTGCCGCGCTGTGTTGCAAGACCGACACAAAGTGTGCACCAGGCTTCGGCACTGTCAGTGGCCCTGCGTAGGGTTGCTGGTCAACCGCAGGTTTCTGCGGCAACAGGGGACAGGTCCGAGAAGGGAACAGCGCGTGACGGTCAACATGACCAAGGGTCAGGCCATCAGTCTGCAGAAGAACGACGGAGGCACGCTGACCGCGGTACGCATGGGGCTCGGCTGGCAGGCAGCCCCGCGTCGTGGCCTGTTCGGCTCTCGCACCCGCGAGATCGACCTCGACGCGTCCGCCGTGCTCTTCGCGGACAAGCAGCCGGTCGACGTGGTGTTCTTCCGTCACCTCGTCAGCGACGACGGCTCCGTGCGGCACACCGGTGACAACCTCGTCGGCGGCGTGGGCCAGGGCGGGGACGACGAGGCGATCCTCGTCGACCTCGCGCGCATCCCGGTCCACATCGACCAGATCGTCTTCACCGTGAACTCGTTCACCGGCCAGACGTTCCAGGAGGTGCAGGACGCGTTCTGCCGTCTGGTCGACGAGACCAACGGCCAGGAGCTCGCCAGGTACACCCTGGCCGGCGGCGGCCAGTACACGGCACAGATCATGGCGAAGGTCCACCGTGCGGGCACGGGCTGGCAGATGACCGCTCTCGGTACGCCTGCCAACGGCCGCACCTTCCAGGACCTGATGCCGGCGATCCTGCCGCACCTGTAGACAGCCCGGCGCCCGGCGCACGAAGTACATAGGGGGAACGAAGGCGATGACGGCTGAGCTGGTCCGGGGGCAGAACCACCCGCTCTCCCAGGCACGACTTGAGATCCGGGTGTCGGCCGGCAAGCCGATCGTGGCCGGGGCCACGCTCAGCGACGAGCAGGGCAGGGTGCACGGTGTCGAGTGGGTGGCCCACCCGGGCTCACCCACTCTGCCCGGCATCGAGGTGTCCAAGCAGGCGGCGGCCGATCACCGGCTCGCGTGCGATCTGGACGCCCTGCCGGAGAGCGTGCACCGGGTCAGCGTGCTGCTCGCACTGCCGTCCGGAGTGGGCGGCCCGGTGCGGTTCGGCGTTGTCGCCGCCCCCTTCGTCGCGGTCACCGGACTCGACGGCTCCGAGGTCGCCAGCTACACGGTCACGGGGCTCGACGTCGAATCGGCGGTCGTCGCACTCGAGCTCTACCGCAGGCAGGGCGCCTGGAAGGTGCGCGCCGTGGGACAGGGTTACGCGGGCGGCCTCGCCGAGCTCCTCGCCGACCAGGGCCTGCCCCAGGCCCACCAGCTCGCGGGCAGCATCAACGAGGCGGTGGCCCAGGGCCTGGCGCGCTCGGTGGCCGCACCACCGCCGCGTACGGCCGAGGGCGACCGCTCGCGGCACGCCGCCGCCCCCGCCCTGGGCCAGGACCAGGGCGGATCGACGTCCCAGGCCGGTCCCGGCCAGGTGTCGCCGCAGCACGGACACCCGGGCGGGCCGGGATCCACGGCGTCCGGTGCCGGGCACGGCGGGCCGCAGTCCGGCTACCCCGCGGCGACCCCGCCGACGGACCCGTCCGCCGTCACCCAGCCCGCCGGACCCGGAGCCGGCGGCCCCGTCAACTACAGCCACCCGGGCAGGCAGGCCGCCGCGCCGCCTCCGCCCCCGCCGACCGCACCCCCGGCCCAGCCGGGGCAGCCCGCACAGCCCGTGGCTGGCGACGCGACCGGCTGGTCCATGGAGGAGCGCCTCTACAACCAGGTGTGGGGCATGTTCGAGGACCTGGCCCGTGCCACCGCCGCATATCGCAGCGCGGTCGACTTCGCCGAGTCCCGTATGGAGCAGGAGCTCGACAAAGTCCTCTCAGACCCCCGCAGCCGCATAGGCGGGCAGGGCGACGCCGCCCGCGAGACGGCCCGCGCCAAGCACGCCGAGCTGATCGACCGGGCCAGGCAGGCACTCGACCGCGACCTCGCCCAGCTCACCGCCGAGGCCGAGGTCGTCGAGCCCGCACTGCCGCCCGCGTTCGCGCGCTGGGACAATCCCGCCTGGCACGGCTACCGGGTGCCGATGGAGATCCCCATGGCTCTGCGCCTGGGAGATCTGCACCTGCCCGAGAGCGCGGGTATGAGCATCCCGATGCTGGTGAGGCTGCCGCTGGAGCGCGGTCTGTGGATCGACAGCGGCCGTACCGGGTCCTTCGACGGCTCGATCGCGGACTCCGACGACCTGCGCCGCCTCGCCATGGACACGGCCGTGGCGCATGCGGCCCGGCTCCTCGCCGTCTACCCGGCGGGCGAATACACCGTGCACGTCATCGACGCGGCGGGCTCGGCGGCCTCGTCCCTCGCGCCGCTCGTGAGCACCGGTGTGCTGGCCGGACCGCCCGCCGTCGGCGCCGCGGGGGTGACCGACGTGCTGGCCCGGCTGACCCAGCGGGTCGACCTGGTCCAGATGGCCATCCGGGGCGGTGCGGCGGACTCCCTGCCGCCCGACCTCGACACGGCCGAGCAACTGCTGATCGTCAACGACTTCCCG
Source organism: Streptomyces aurantiacus (assembly GCF_027107535.1). Lineage (NCBI taxonomy): Bacteria > Bacillati > Actinomycetota > Actinomycetes > Kitasatosporales > Streptomycetaceae > Streptomyces > Streptomyces sp. Qhu-G9. Next base: position 2,228,986 of record NZ_CP114283.1, read on the forward strand.
CACGGTTTCGACGACCGCGCCGTGACCCAGCTCCGCTATCTCGCGGACGAAGGTCCGGCTGTCGGTGTGCATCTCATGCTGGTCGCCGACCGGGAGGACGCCGCCGCGTACGGGCCGCTGCTCGACCCGCTGTGGCGGTCGCTGCTCCGGCTCACGCCGGTGCCCGACGACCATCTCGCGGACCCGTGGGTCGGGCACACGTGGACCTACGACCCCTCGCACGTCCCGCCGGGCAGCCAGGTGCTCCAGCACGTCCTCACCCAGGTCGCGGCCGCCCGTCGCTCCTGGAACCGCTGAGCTCCATCAGGCTTTCCCAAGACTTCGTCAAGTCGTCTGACCAGGGAACTTGGCCTTTCTTTTACCAAGCACTTTACCTTTCCTTGGTGATTGGGGTACTGTCGTCCGTACGGAGGGGAGTACTCCCTACCTACTGCGACGTACTCGTCAATACGGATCTGGCCAGATCCCGGGGCGTCGGCCCGAAGTGCACCGGACGCATCGCGCGCCCCGGACACATCGGGTGGAAGAGACCTCCGGCAGCGACGACGCTGACATTTGCCGTTACGTACTGCCGGAGGCGCAGTGGATGTTTCCGTGACCCTTTGGGTCCTCACGATCGTGGGCCTCGCGGCCCTCATCGCGGTCGATTTCTTCATCGGCCGCAAGCCGCACGACGTATCAATCAAGGAAGCCGGGATCTGGACGGTCGTCTGGATCGTCCTGGCCGCACTGTTCGGACTCGGACTGCTCGTCTTCTCGGGTGGTCAGCCCGCCGGAGAGTTCTTCGCGGGCTTCATCACCGAGAAGTCTCTGAGCGTCGACAACCTCTTCGTCTTCGTCCTCATCATGGCGAAGTTCGCGGTGCCCACGCAGTACCAGCAGCGTGTGCTCCTGGTCGGTGTGCTCATCGCCCTGGTCCTGCGTGCGATCTTCATCGCCGCGGGTGCAGCGATTCTCGCGAGCTTCGCGTGGGTCTTCTACATCTTCGGCGCGTTCCTCATCTACACCGCCTGGAAGCTGATCCAGGAAGCCCGGGCCAACGACGAGGACGAGGAGTTCGAGGAGAACCGGCTGCTCAAGGCCGCCGAGCGCCGCTTCGGTGTCGCCGACCGCTACCACGGCACCAAGCTGTGGATCCAGCAGAACGGCAAGCGGGTCATGACCCCGATGCTGGTCGTCATGCTGGCGATCGGCACCACCGACGTGCTCTTCGCGCTCGACTCGATCCCCGCGATCTTCGGCCTGACGCAGGACCCGTACATCGTCTTCACGGCCAACGCGTTCGCGCTGATGGGCCTGCGGCAGCTGTACTTCCTGATCGGTGGACTCCTCAAGAAGCTGGTCCACCTCAGCTACGGCCTGTCGGTCATCCTCGGATTCATCGGCGTCAAGCTGGTGCTGCACGCGCTGCACGAGTCCGGCGTCCATGTTCCGGAGATCTCCATCCCGGTCTCCCTCGGCGTGATCTGTGCCGTCCTGGTGGTCACCACGATCACCAGCCTGATCGCCTCCAAGAAGCAGACGGCCGAAGAAGCCCGCAAGGCTGAAGAGACCCAGAAGGCCGAAGGGCCCGAGAAGGACAGCATCGACGTCTGACCGTCGGACGTAGCACCAATCAGCACCGGGAGTGGCGCTCGGCGAATTGCCGACCGTCGCTCCCGGTGCTTGCTTGTGTGCTGAGTGGTCCCCGGCCCGGGGACGCCTGGCCGGATGGAGGCACCCATGAAGTTCGTGCAGATCATCGACTTCGAGACCGAGCGCATCGACGAGATGCGGGAACTGGCCCAGGAGGCCGAGAAGCGCTCCGTGGGCCGCGACGGCGGCCCCACGCACCGCATGCTCCTGCAGGACCGGAACACACCCAACCGCTACTTCGTCGTCATCGAGTTCGAGTCGTACGAGGACGCGATGCGCAACAGCAACGATCCCGAGACGACCAGGATGGCGGAGCGGATGGCAGCGCTGTGTACCCGGCCTCCGCAGTTCACCGACTGCGACGTACGCGAGATGACCGAGATCAAGTAGTGCACGGGCGCCCGTAGCGGCAAAGGCCGCGGCCGCGGCCATGGCCGCAGGGGCAGCGACGACAGCCAGGGACACGGCTGTGGTTGTGGCGCCAGGAGGGCGGAAGCCGGTGGCTCGTTCGCCGCGCTTCCTGCCGTGGTCCCGCACCGCCCCATCGGAGTGCGGGGCCGGCGCATGGCTGGGACGATCGCTGCATGCTCGTTCGGCTCCGGTCACTCGTGACGCAGTGGACAGCCGTCGTGCCGGTGATCGCGATCGTCCTGCTGGTCCTCACATGGGGCCGTGATCTGCCCGGTGCGGTCGTCGCCCTGGTGACGCTGGTGCTGGCCGGTGCCGTGCTGGCCGCGGTCCACCATGCCGAGGTGGTCGCCCACCGGGTGGGTGAGCCCTTCGGTTCGCTGGTCCTCGCCGTCGCCGTCACGATCATCGAGGTGGCGCTCATCGTCACCCTCATGGCGGACGGCGGGGACAAAAGCTCCACGCTGGCCCGCGACACCGTCTTCGCGGCAGTGATGATCACCTGCAACGGAATCGTCGGCCTGAGTCTGCTGGTCGCCTCGCTGCGGCACGGCTTGGCGGTGTTCAACGCGGAGGGGACCGGCGCGGCTCTCGCGACCGTGGCGACACTGGCGACGCTCAGCCTGGTCCTGCCGACCTTCACCACCAGCAAGCCGGGCCCGGAGTTCTCCACCACCCAGCTGACCTTCGCCGCCCTCTCCTCGCTCGTCCTGTACGGCATGTTCGTCGCCACGCAGACCGTGCGGCACCGCGACTACTTCCTGCCGATCACACGACAGGGCGAGGTGATCGACGCGGACGACCACGCCGACACCCCCTCCTCCGGGACGGCGAGGACCAGTCTGGGACTGCTCGGCCTGGCGCTGGTCGGCGTGGTCGGACTCGCCAAGGGCGTCTCACCCACCATCGAGTCCGGGGTGGAGGCGGCCGGGATGCCGCACGCCGTGGTCGGCGTGATCATCGCTCTGCTCGTCCTGCTTCCGGAGACGATCGCCGCGCTGCGCTCCGCCCGCCGTGACCGTGTGCAGACCAGCCTGAACCTGGCCCTCGGTTCGGCGATGGCGAGCATCGGCCTGACCATCCCGGCCGTGGCCGTCGCGTCCATCTGGCTCTCCGGCCCGCTCGTCCTCGGCCTGGGTGCCACCCACATGGTGCTGCTCGCGCTGACCGTCGTGGTCAGCTCCCTCACGGTGGTCCCCGGCCGGGCGACCCCGCTTCAGGGCGGTGTGCATCTGGTCCTGTTCGCGGCCTATCTGGAACTCGCGATCAACCCGTAGGGGCCGGGTCCTGAAGCGGCGCGCCGAGCTGTCCGACCAGCCACCGGTCGCCGGCCCTCAGACACCGGCATCCCTCACCCCGTGGCCGGCTCGGCAGCCACCACGGTCACCGGCCGGGTCTCCGGGAGCAACGCGAAGCACCCCAGGCTGAGCAGCGCGACGCCTGTCAGGTAGGCGGCCACGCCCCACGGCACCCGTCCGCTCTGTTCGACGATCGCCGTCGCCACGATCGGGGTGAGCGCGCCGCCGAGCACACCGCCCAGGTTGTAGCCGACCGCGGCGCCCGTGCAGCGCACCCGCGGCTCGTACAGCTCCGGCAGATACGCGGCGATCACGGCGAACATCGTCACGAACGCGATCAGCGCCACCAGGAACCCGAAGAACATCAGCAGCGGTTCACCCGTCGACAGCAGCGCGATCATGGGGAACATCCACAGCGCGGCACCCGCGCAACCCGCGAGACACAGTGGCCGCCGTCCGTAGCGGTCGCCCAGGACGGCCGCCACCGGAGTGAGCGCTCCCTTCACCACGACGGCCGCCATGATGCAGGCCAGCATGACGGTACGGCTCACCCCGAGCCGCTCGGTCGCGTAGGCGAGGGACCAGGTGGTCACGGCGTAGAACAGCGCGTAACCGACCGCGAGCGCCCCTGCCGTCAGCAGCACCAACCTCCAGTGGCCGCGGACCACTTCGGCGAGCGGCACGCGCGCGTGCTCCCGCATTTCGAGGAACTGCGGGCTCTCGGCGAGGGAGGACCGCAGCCACAGCCCGGCGGCGGCGAGCACGCCCGCCGCCCAGAAGGGCACCCGCCAGCCCCAGGACGCGAACTGCGCCTCGGAGAGCGTCGCCGACAGCGCCAGCATCACACCGTTGGCGAGGACGAAACCCAGCGCCGGCCCGATCTGGGGGAAGCTCGACCACAGCCCGCGACGATGGGCGGGCGCGTGCTCCGCGGTCAGCAGCACCGCCCCGCCCCATTCCCCGCCGAGCCCCAGCCCTTGCAGGAAACGCAGCACAAGGAGCAGTACGGGAGCGGCCGTACCGATGGAGTCGTACGTCGGTACGCAGCCGACCGCGACGGTCGCTGCGCCGGTCAGCAGCAAGGAGGCGACGAGCACGGGCCGCCGTCCGTGCCGGTCCCCGATGTGCCCGAACAGGACCGAACCCAGTGGTCGCGCCACGAACCCGACCGCGAACGTCCCGAAGGCCGCCAGCGTGCCCGCCACCGGCGAGAAGGTGGGGAAGAACAGCGGGCCCAGGACGAGGGCGGCCGCCGTCCCGTAGACAAAGAAGTCGTAGAACTCGATGGCCGTCCCGGCGAGCGCGGCGACGGCGAGCCGCAGCATGGAAGGGGGCTTTACGGTGCGTGCACGGTCCATGCCGCGTCAACCACCCACGGTGACGATGGGTTACGGGGGCGCGCGGAGGCCCGGCCGGTGTCAGTACGTCACCGTGATGCGCCGCGCGGGGCCGTCGACCCGGATCACCCCGCCGTAGGGGATCACGATCTGCGGATCCGTGTGACCGAGGTCCACATCGAAGACGACCGTGGCGTCGGGGGCGTACGCCCGCATCGCGCGCTGTACGGCCGCACGCTGGTCGGCGGCGTAACGGGCGCCCTGCTCAGGGCTGTTGGGATGTTCGAACGACCAGGATTTCGCGCGGCCCATCAGCAGTGCGGAGAAGCGCTGCAGCAGACCGCGCTCTCCCATGCCCCGCAGGACGCGGAACACCCCCTCGTCGCTCGGCAGTTCCTCCGAGGTCTCCAGGAAGAGCACGCCTCCGTCGTGGACCGCGGGGTCGCCCGGGATCTCCCGGTCGGCCATCAGCAGGCAGCCGACGGTCTCCAGACAGCCGCCCCAACTGCGGCCCTCCACCACACGGTCGGGGTTGACCCAGGTCCACCCGGTGCCGGGCCGGGTCACCGGTTCGGACTCGAACGTCGCGGGGTCGGCCCAGTCGCGGTCGACGTCACGCCAGTCCGCCGCGGGCCGCAGCTCGTACGAGCCCGAGGTGAAGAGCGCCGCCCGGGCGGACTCGGCGGTCAGGGGATGCATGGCGACGGGGCGGCCGAACTCGGTCATCACACTCGCGCCGTGGTAGCCGACGATCCCGCAGTTCGCCAGGAAGGCGAGCAGGTTGGTGTTGTCGCTGAAGCCGAAGAACGGCTTGGGGTTGGCACGGACGAGCTCCCGGTCCAGCAGCGGCAGCACGGTGATCTGGTCGTCGCCGCCGATCGATGCCATGACTGCCTTGATGTCCGGGTCGGCGAACGCGGCATGGATGTCGGCGGCGCGCTCCCGCGGTGTCGAATCCATCGTCCGGGTCGCCGGATACTCGACCGGTTCGAGGCCGTACTCGGTGCGCAGCCGCGAGAGGCCCAGCTCGAAGGGGAGCGGCAGGATCCCCGGCAGGGCGGCCGCCGGGGAGATCACGGCCACCCGGTCTCCGGGCACGGGCTTGGGCGGATACGCGGGTGTCGTCATGCCCGGGAGAATAGGGACCGACCCGGTGTCGGCGCACCGTGATAAACCGGGTCCGACCAGCGGTCCTGAAAGGGCCGCATCACCCGAGCGGACCGGAGGAACCGTGCCCCGCACCCTCGCCAACGCCCCGATCATGATTCTCAACGGCCCCAATCTGAACCTCCTGGGGCAGCGACAGCCGGAGATCTACGGCTCCGACACCCTCGCCGACGTCGAGGCGATGTGCGCCAAGGCGGCGGCCGCGCACGGCGGCACGGTGGACTTCAGGCAGTCCAACCACGAGGGCGAACTGGTCGACTGGATCCACGAGGCACGCCTCGGCCACTGCGGGATCGTGATCAACCCGGGCGCGTACTCGCACACCTCCGTCGCGATCCTGGACGCGCTCAACACCTGTGACGGCCTGCCCGTTCTGGAGGTCCACATCTCCAACATCCACAAGCGCGAGGAGTTCCGGCACCACTCGTACGTCTCCCTGCGCGCCGACGGTGTCATCGCCGGCTGTGGTGTGCAGGGGTACGTGTTCGGTGTGGAGCGGGTCGCGGCGATGGCGGGGACGGGGCGGACGGCGACCTGACGGCCGCGGCAGGCGGGGCGGTCGGCCTCGGACGGAACCGACGGGCCGGGCGGGCGCGGGAAGGACCGGACACGGCGCCCGGGGCGGTGGCCGCCGGACGTCGGCCACCGCTGCCAGGGCGGGGCCGCCGGCCGAGGGCGGGGATCGTAAGGCCGGCGGCCCGTCCGCGCAGGAGCCGTCATCCTGTGCGGGACTGCCATCAGTGGACCGCGCGCCCGCAGGCGCGGGGAGCGCGCGCAGGGCGCCGGCGCGTGTACTCGGTTCACACGGGGCGCGCGGCGGGGCGTGTGGTGACCGGCCTCGCATCCGGCATCGTGCGCCTCACCGACTCCCGCGCGGCATCGAGGCGTTCAGCTCCTCGCCGGGCGGCACGGGCGGTTTCACCAGCCCCGCGCGCGCCACTCCGGCAGGTGCGGCCGCTCCGCGCCCAGCGTCGTGTCGCCGCCGTGTCCCGGGTAGACCCAGGTCTCGTCCGGGAGCGTGCCGAAGATCTTCGTCTCGACATCGTGCATCAGACTGGCGAACGCCTCCGGATCCTTACGTGTGTTGCCCACACCGCCCGGGAACAGACAGTCACCCGTGAACACATGAGGATGACCGTGCGGGTCGTCGTACACCAGCGCGATCGACCCGGGGGTGTGGCCCACCAGATGACGTGCCGTCAGCTCCACGTGTCCCACCCGGATCGTGTCGCCGTCCCCGAGTGGAACGTCCGTCGGCACGGGGATGCCCTCGGCGTCGTCCCGTCCCGCGTACGTACGCGCGCCCGTGGCCGCCACGACCTCCGCGAGCGCCTGCCAGTGGTCGCCGTGCTGATGCGTGGTCACCACGGACGCGATGCCGTCGGCGCCGATCAGTGTGAGCAGCGTCCTGGCGTCGTTGGCCGCGTCGATCAGCAGCTGCTCGTCCGTGGCCCGGCAGCGCAGCACATAGGCGTTGTTGTCCATCGGGCCGACCGCGACCTTGGAGATCATCAGGTCCCGCAGCTCGTGCACATCCGCAGGGCCGCCGACCTTCACCGCTCCGCTGTACGTCATACCGCTCAGCCTATAGCGGGGGCAGAACCGGCAGCGGTCCGCCGTCGACGAGCAGAGCGGCCCCGTCGCGGCGCCCCGCGAGCCACCCGAGCAGGGCGGGCGCGGGACCGGTCACGGTGATCTCGGTGTCGCTGCCGGAGTCACGTCCCGTGCTCCACACGTGCGTGCCGTCCGTGACGCGCGTGGAGGGCACCCCGGGATGCCCGGCGAAACGGTCCGTGAGGAAGGCCACCTCCCGGCGGACGAAGTCCTCCGGGAGGTCCTCCAGCTCGTACCCGATTCCCAGGTCCACCTGATGCAGCTCGACCTCGATCCACCGACGGAACGGCACCCGGGCCGCCGAGTCGGTGACCCCGTTGCGCAGTTCCACGGTGCGTGACCAGTCGGCGGGCGCGGAAGCGGCCTCCTGGAAGCGGGCGGCACTCTCGCGCAGGTCGGCGAGCTGTGTCTCCAGGGGGCGAGGGGCGTCCCGCTCGATGTCGGCGTCCCGGGCCTCACCGGAGGCGTACATCGGCCGCCCCTCCAGGACGTTCAGGAGCGCGTCCGCGTTGCGGGCGAGGTGGGCCAGGACGTGGCCGCGGCTCCAGCCGGGGAGCCGTGACGGTTGCGTCACGGCGGCGCTGTCCAACGTGGCGACTGCGGTGAGCAGCCGATCGGTCGCGTCACGTACAGACGCCAGGTCGCGCACATGATCGTTCATGGGCCCGACGATAGCTCCGCCACACGTTCGGGTGAAGGTGGTGGACGACCTCCGTGAATCGAATGCACGTGCTATAAGGTCGGGGGCAGCGCCGGGCATTCCTGGAGGCCCGGAATTGTTGGGCAAGAGGCGAACCAGACCGGCGCTGTCAGTGGCTCCCCCTAGTCTGAGAAGGACGGGGGCCTCGCCCCTGTCACTTCTCTCAAGAAAGGTGCGGACCGGCGTGGCCGACCGTCTCATCGTCCGTGGAGCGCGCGAGCACAATCTGAAGAATGTCTCGCTCGACCTCCCGCGCGACTCGCTCATCGTCTTCACGGGCCTGTCGGGGTCGGGCAAGTCCTCGCTGGCCTTCGACACGATCTTCGCCGAGGGGCAGCGGCGCTACGTGGAGTCACTGTCCTCGTACGCCCGGCAGTTCCTCGGCCAGATGGACAAGCCGGACGTCGACTTCATCGAAGGTCTCTCCCCGGCGGTCTCCATCGACCAGAAGTCGACCTCGCGCAATCCGCGCTCGACGGTCGGCACCATCACCGAGGTCTACGACTACCTGCGGCTGCTCTTCGCGCGCATCGGCAAGCCGCACTGCCCCGAGTGCGGCCGCCCCATCTCGCGTCAGTCGCCGCAGGCCATCGTCGACAAGGTCCTGGAGCTCCCGGAGGGCAGCCGCTTCCAGGTCCTCTCCCCGCTGGTGCGCGAGCGCAAGGGGGAGTTCGTCGACCTCTTCTCCGATCTCCAGACCAAGGGGTACAGCCGCGCCCGGGTCGACGGCGAGACGATTCAGCTCACCGACCCGCCCACGCTGAAGAAGCAGGAGAAGCACACCATCGAGGTGGTCATCGACCGCCTCACGGTCAAGGAGGGCGCCAAGCGCCGCCTGACCGACTCCGTGGAGACCGCGCTCGGCCTCTCCGGCGGCATGGTGGTGCTCGACTTCGTCGACCTCCCCTCGGACGACCCCGAGCGCGAGCGCATGTACTCGGAGCACCTGTACTGCGCGTACGACGACCTGTCCTTCGAGGAGATGGAGCCCCGCTCCTTCTCCTTCAACTCGCCCTTCGGCGCCTGCCCCGACTGCTCGGGCATCGGCACGCGCATGGAGGTCGACGCGGAGCTGATCGTCCCGGACGAGGACAAGTCCCTCGACGAGGGCGCCATCCACCCCTGGTCGCACGGCCACACCAAGGACTACTTCGGGCGCCTCATCGGGGCCCTGGCGGACGCACTGGGATTCCGGACCGACATCCCCTTCGCCGGTCTCCCGCAGCGCGCCAAGAAGGCCCTGATCCACGGACACAAGACTCAGATCGAGGTCCGCTACCGGAACAGGTACGGCCGGGAGCGCGTCTACACCACGCCCTTCGAGGGTGCCGTTCCCTTCGTGAAGCGGCGGCACAGCGAGGCCGAGAGCGACACGAGCCGCGAGCGCTTCGAGGGCTACATGCGCGAGGTGCCCTGCCCCACCTGTCAGGGCACGCGCCTCAAGCCGATCGTCCTCGCGGTCACGGTCATGGAGAAGTCCATCGCCGAGGTCTCCGCCATGTCCATCAGCGACTGCGCGGACTTCCTGGGCAAGATGAAGCTCGACGCGCGTGACAAGAAGATCGCCGAGCGCGTTCTGAAAGAGGTCAACGAAAGGCTGCGGTTCCTGGTCGACGTCGGCCTGGACTACCTCTCGCTGAACCGCGCCGCGGGGACCCTCTCCGGAGGAGAGGCCCAGCGCATCCGTCTCGCGACCCAGATCGGCTCCGGCCTCGTCGGCGTCCTGTACGTCCTCGACGAGCCCTCCATCGGCCTGCACCAGCGGGACAACCACCGCCTCATCGAGACCCTGGTCCGGCTGCGCGACATGGGCAACACGCTCATCGTCGTCGAGCACGACGAGGACACCATCAAGGTCGCCGACTGGATCGTCGACATCGGCCCCGGCGCGGGTGAGCACGGCGGCCACGTCGTGCACAGCGGCTCCCTGAAGGAGCTGCTCGCCAACGAGGAGTCGCAGACCGGTCAGTACCTGTCCGGCAAGAAGGCCATCCCGCTGCCCGACGTCCGGCGCCCGCGCGACCCTTCCCGGCAGCTCACCGTGCACGGAGCCCGCGAGAACAACCTCCGGGACATCGACGTGTCGTTCCCGCTGGGTGTCCTCACGGCCGTCACGGGTGTCTCGGGCTCGGGCAAGTCGACGCTGGTCAACGACATCCTGTACACGCATCTGGCCCGCGAGCTGAACGGCGCCAGGAGCGTTCCCGGCCGCCACACGCGCGTGGACGGCGACGACCTCGTCGACAAGGTCGTGCACGTCGACCAGTCGCCCATCGGCCGCACGCCCCGGTCGAACCCGGCGACGTACACCGGCGTCTTCGACCACGTCCGCAAGCTGTTCGCCGAGACGACCGAGGCGAAGGTCCGCGGCTACCTGCCGGGTCGGTTCTCCTTCAACGTCAAGGGCGGCCGCTGCGAGAACTGCGCGGGCGACGGCACGATCAAGATCGAGATGAACTTCCTCCCGGACGTGTACGTCCCGTGCGAGGTCTGCCATGGGGCCCGCTACAACCGGGAGACCCTGGACGTCCACTACAAGGGCAAGTCCATCGCCGACGTCCTGAACATGCCGATCGAAGAGGCCATGCACTTCTTCGAGGCCGTCCCGGGGATCTCCCGCCACCTCAGGACGCTCAACGACGTCGGTCTCGGTTACGTCCGGCTCGGCCAGTCCGCGACGACCCTGTCCGGCGGTGAGGCCCAGCGGGTCAAGCTCGCCAGCGAACTGCAGAAGAGGTCCACCGGACGCACGGTGTACGTCCTCGACGAGCCGACCACCGGCCTGCACTTCGAGGACATCAGCAAGCTCCTCGTCGTGCTGTCCGGCCTGGTCGACAAGGGCAACACGGTCATCGTGATCGAGCACAACCTCGACGTCATCAAGACCGCGGACTGGGTTGTCGACATGGGCCCCGAGGGCGGCGCCGGCGGTGGCATCGTCATCGCCGAGGGCACACCCGAGGAGGTCGCCGGGGTACCGGCCAGCCACACGGGCAAGTTCCTGCAGGAGGTCCTCGGCGCCGATCGCGTCAGCGACGCCTCGCAGGTCGAGGCCCCGCGCAAGGCCGCCGCCAAGAAGGCCGTGGCGGCCAGGTCGACGACGAGGACGACGGCGACGGCCAAGACCACGACGGCCAAGACCACGACGGCCAAGACCACGACGGCGAAGTCCGCCGCGGCCAGGACCACCGCCGCCAACGGCACAGCCGCCAAGAAAGCCACCGGGGCCACGAAGAAGGCGACCCCGGCGAAGAAGACGACGACCCGAGCCCGAAAGGCCTGAGACAGGCCCGAACGCCTCGGCAGAGTGTCACCGCAACGCGCCGCGCCCCACGGGAACTCCCCGTGGGGCGCGGCGCGTTGCGCGGCAGGCAGGCCTCGTTCGCTTGCCTGCCCGCGGCCCAGCCGTATGGCTGCGGCGAACCGCACCCAGTCCCTAGAAGGCGTCCACCTCATGGGCGTACGGCGGTTCCGCGCCCGCCCGGGAGCAGGTGACCGCCGCGGCTCGTGCGGCGAACCGCAGCAACTCGCCCCAGCCGTCGGCCCCCAGGCCGGTCGGACCCGCCCCGGACAGCGCGTCGCGGGCGGCGAGACCGTGCAGCAGCGCCGCGTTCACCGTGTCGCCCGCACCGATCGTGTCCACCACGTCGACCCGCTCACCCGGCACGGAGTACTCCCCGCCGTCAGGGGTGAAGGCGGTCAGTCCGTCGCCGCCCCGCGTGACCACCACGGCCGAGGGCCCCGCGGCCAGCCACTCGCGCGGAGTGCCGCCCAGCCACCGGGCGTCCTCCTCGGACAGCTTGAGCAGCGACACCGACGGCAGCCAGCTCTTGAACCGGGCCCGGTAGGCGTCCGGGTCGGGAATGAGCCCCGCGCGGATGTTCGGATCGAGCGCGGTGAACACGCCCTGCGCGGACGCGCTCCGCATCAGCTTCTCGTACGCGCTCGCGCCCGGCTCCAGGACGAGGGAGCAGGTACCGAAGGACACCGCCCGCGTCCCGCCCGGGAGCTGCGAGGGCGCTGAGAACAACCGGTCCGCGGTCCCTTCGACGTAGAAGGAGTAGCCGGCCGAGCCGTCCGCGGCGATGGAAGCGACGGCGAGGGTCGTCGGCTCGGCGCCCCGCTGCACCGATGACACGTCGACACCTGCCTCGCGCAGCCCGCCGACCAGAGCCTCGCCGAAGGCGTCGTTCGAGACCCGGGAGCAGAAGGCCGTGGGGGAGCCGAGCCGACCCAGCGCCACCGCCGTGTTGTACGGACCGCCGCCGCGGCGCGGCGCGAGCCCGGCGAGCGCGCCTTTCTCACTGGGCACCAGGTCGATCAGGGCCTCACCGGCGACGACGATCACGAGTCGGATCCTTTCTCGGGGCAGCCGCACGAGGTGCGGTGTACGAAGGTGGAGGGCAGCCGGACCGTACGGGCCGCACGACCGGGCGAGCCCAGCCGCTCCAGCAGCAGCCGCACGGCCCGGGCCCCGATCTCCTTGCTCGGCTGGGAGATCGCGGTGAGCCGGGGCGAGAAGAGGTCCGCCCAGGAGAAGTCGTCGAAGCAGCACAGGGCCAGGTCGCCGGGCACGGACAGGCCCCGCTCGCGCACGGCACGCAGGGCACCGATGGTCATCGCGTTGTTGGCGGTGACGAGTGCCGTCGGCGGCGCCGGAAGGGACAGCAGCGCCTCGGTCGCCCGCTCGGCCCCCGCCGCCTCGGAACTGCCGGGGACCACGAGCCGCTCGTCGTACGCGAGTCCCGCGTACGCGAGGCCGCGCCGGTAGCCGGTGATCCGCTCGGTCGTCGTACTGAGCCCCGGGAGTCCCGCGACCAGACCGATCCTCCTGTGGCCCAGCTCGGCGAGGTGGGTGACCAGGAGGGAGACGGGCTCGGCGTTCTCCGCGCACACCTGGTCGAACGCGAAGCCGGGCGCCCGGGCTCCGTCGACCAGTCGGTCCAGGAACACCGTCGGTACGTCGTGCCGCGCGAGGTAGCCGATCAGCCCCTGGGGATCCGCGGAGGGCGCGACGATCATGCCGTCCACGCGTCGCTCGTGCAGAAGCTGGACCACTTTCCGCTCGTGGGCCGGATCGTCGTGCGGATCCGCGATCAGCAGGCCGTAGCCGTGCTCCAGCGCGCCGGCCTCCACGCCTTGGAGGATCTCCGTGAAATAGGGGTTGCTGATCGCCGACACCGCGAGCCCGATGGACCGCGTCCGTGCGGTGACCAGGGATCTGGCCAGGCTGTTCGGGGTGTAGCCGAGAGCGTCGATGGCGTCGAGAACGGCTTGGCGGGTGTGCGGAAGCACCGGGCGTGTGGCGTTGAGCACGTGGGAGACCGTCGCGACGGAAACGCCCGCGTGCCGGGCCACGTCGGCCATCGTCGCCAAGGGTGCCTCCTCGGATGCGGCTGCCGGCCCGCGAAAGTACCTCATTCGGGAGTGGACGTAAACGCTTACGTAAGCGTTTACGTCAGTTGATGGCTGATAGTCGGTCGGCCGTCAGCCGCCCTACGGGCGGTGGCGCGGCCCCTCACGTCGTGTCCGGCCCCTGCGGATCACTCCCAGTCCCACGCGATCCCCACGATCCCCGACCGCACCCGCTGCTCCACCATGTGGACCGACCGGTGGTGGCCGCTCAGCGGCAGCTCCTGACGGCCGCTGCGGGGCGCCGCCGCCGAGTGCTGGGTGAACCGGTGACAGCGCACGGGCAGTGTCTCCTCGGCGAACCGCACCTCGAGGGCGTACTGCCCGCCGGAGAAGCCGAACCCCCGGACGTACTCGCCGGACGCGCCGGCCGTGCCGTCCTCCACGCCGTAGCGGAACAGGAAGGTGTCGCCCGCCCGCAGGCGCGTGTCGAAGAGCAGCTCGGCCACGAGGACGCCGGTCTCGTGGTGCCGGAGCACTCGGCCGGTGCGGCAGTTCTCCAGGGCGCGCACGCTCATGTGCTCCGGGGCGCAGCCGGGGTCGCCGTGGTGGACGGCCACATAGCGGTCGACGCCGTCGCTGTGGGCCCGCACGATGTGCTGGGAGTCACGCCCCAGCAGCTCGCGGTGGGTGCCGATCCGTACCCGCTCGTGGTGGCCGAGGCCGAGGAGCCCGCCGTCGAACGGTGAGTCGAGTTCGGCCAGCAGCTTCTCCAGGACTCCGGAGGCCTCGACCAGCGAGCGGTACGAGCGGGCCGCCGGCCGTTGCGCGCCCGAGCGGTCGTCCGCCTGCGCGAGCAGCCGGATCAGCGACTCGTCGGGCAGCTGGAGTATCTCCTCCAGGGCGCGCACGGCGCGCAGTGACTCGGCGCGCTGCGGGCGCCTGGCGCCCTGCTGCCAGTAACTGAGGCTCGTCACACCGACCTTGACCCCGTACCGCGTCAGATGGTGCTGCACGCGCTGCAGCGGCAGTCCACGGGCGGTGATCGCGGCGCGCAGCGCGACATGGAAGGGGCCGCCCCGCAGGGCCGTCTCCAGTTCCGCCGCGGCGACGTCCGCGTGCTGTGTGCCGTGCCGCATGCAGGGGCCTCTCTGTGCGAGCTCGCGAGGGCTGGTCGGGCCGTTCGCGCTGTTCGGAGGGGCCGCCCGGTCGGTGTACGGGGGATGGTCACATGCGTACGCCGTGGTTCCCGGCCCAAGTCATCCCGCATTGAAGCCTGTTGACCAGGCCCGGACAACACCTGATGCGCAACTTCACTGTCCGGGCGCTCCGCGTGGTCCCTCGGAGTACCGCGTCGAGGTGTCCGTTCACCGCTCCAGCAGGTCCCGGACCGCCCGCGCGGACAGCGCCGACTCGTGCAGGAAGCCGCGGGCCGGGCCGGCCGCCACCAGTTCCTGGAAGTCCTCCAGGGAGTGGGTCGAGACGAGCATCACCGCGGGCACGGAGGCGGCGAGCGCTCCCACCACGTCGAGGCCGTTCTCGCCGTAGCCGTAGCCGTAGCCGTAGCCGTAGCCGTAGCCGTAGCCGTAGCCGTCGAGGTCGATGAGAGCGACGTCCGGAGTCAGTTCCCGCGCCCGTGCGACCGCCTCCGCGCCTGTGGAGGCGACGCCGACGACCTGAAGACCGAAGTGGTCGCGTCGTCTACTACGTGGCCTCCGAATGCCTCACCAACGCCGCCAAGCACGCGCGCGGCGGTGGTCGAGGTGCGGGCGCGGACGTACGACGGAGCCCTGGAGGCCGTCATCGGCGACGACGGGGTCGCAGGGGCCGAACCGGGCGGCGGAGCGGGGCTGGTGGGCCCCTCCGACCGGGTCGAGGCGATCGGCGGCAGGCTGAGCGTGCGGAGCCCGCCGGGCAGGAGCACCACGCTCATGGTGAGGCTGCCTCTGCCGCAGGACGCCCAGGAGATGGGCGGCGAGGTGTCCCCGGACCGATGACGGCCCGGAGCGTGCGCGACGGTGAACCGACGAGGGGGAGTCCTGGATCCGTGACACGCGTACGCTCCGGGCTGCCTGCACGGAAGGTGGCAGAACCGTCCGGTTCAGGGGCGGGGGTCCCCGCCGTGCCGTGCCGACCGCAGGCGCTTGGCACGAACGATGTCGGGGTCGCGGGGGTCGAGGCCGGACAGCAGACCGTCGCCGTACCGCTCCTCGTCCTCGTACGGGCGGACCCGGACCGACCGTCGTGGTTTCTCGATCCGTGTCTGTCGCATCTTCCGCAGCCCTTCGGTCATCGACCCGACGCCCTTTGTCCGGGGCGCCCGGTCCACCTGCATCTGCACTGGTACGAGCATTGCCCCGAACTGTTTCCGTGTCGTCACGGCCAGCCCCCGAAACGGGTTCCGGTCCACCTCCATTGCCCGCCACCGGCCAGCCGTAACCGTCCAAGCCCGGCAGGCTGTTGGACGCGTACCGCGGACAAGTACCGCAGACGGGTGCGATACCGGGCGGCCGAGCGGACGATGAGCACCATGGACGGAGCACACCCTCCCGCGCGCGGGAGGGTGTGCTGGCCGCCGACGACGTCCTGCTCAGAGAGGGGCCGGTGAGCCCCTGTGAGCGGCTCGGCCACGAGGTGGCGGGCCGGGCGGGCGACGCCGGCGCGCTTGTGGACCTGGTCGAGGAGCATCTCCCGGACCAGGTGATCGTCGACATCGGGATGCCGCCCACCCACTCCACGGAGGGGCTGAAAGCGGCCCGCGGCATCCGCGAGCGGTATCCCGACCTCGGCATTCTCGTCCTGTCCGCCATCGTGGAGGTCGAGGACGCCCCGGAGCTCATGGCCGAGGGCTGCTCCGACGCCGGCATCGGCCGACGTCCCTGGGCGACCGGGGGCACCGTCGAGAAGCACCTGCGGAGCATCCTCGGGAAACTCGGCCTCCCCGAGGCCGCCGACGGCCACCGCCGGGTGCCGGCCGTCCTGACCTTCCTGGAGTCGCGGTAGTCCCTGGCCGGACCGGGTCCGGCCGGGCGCCGACAGGCCGTCGCGCTGTCACACCCCGCCAGTAGGGTGTGAGACATGGCCGACCCCTCCAGCTACCGCCCCAAGCCGGGACAGATCCCCGACTCGCCGGGGGTCTACAAATTCCGCGACGAGCACCACCGGGTGATCTACGTCGGGAAGGCGAAGAGCCTGCGCCAGCGCCTGGCGAGCTACTTCCAGGACCTCTCCGGCCTCCACCCGCGTACGCGCACGATGGTCACCACCGCGGCGTCGGTCGAGTGGACGGTGGTGTCCACGGAGGTCGAGGCGCTCCAGCTGGAGTACTCCTGGATCAAGGAGTTCGACCCCCGGTTCAACGTCAAGTACCGCGACGACAAGAGCTATCCGTACCTCGCGGTCACCCTGAACGAGCAGTTCCCGCGGGTGCAGGTGATGCGCGGTCACAAGAAGAAGGGCGTGCGCTACTTCGGTCCGTACGGGCACGCGTGGGCGATCCGCGACACCGTGGACCTCCTGCTGCGCGCCTTCCCGGTGCGGACGTGTTCCGCCGGCGTGTTCCGGAACGCCGAGCGGACGGGCCGCCCCTGCCTGCTCGGCTACATCGGAAAGTGCTCCGCCCCCTGCGTCGGACGCGTCTCGGCCGAGGAGCACCGCGAACTCTCCGAGGAGTTCTGCGACTTCATGGCCGGCCGCACGGGCACGTACATCCGCCGCCTGGAGCGGCGGATGGCGGACGCCGCCGAGGACATGGAGTACGAGCGCGCCGCCCGCCTGCGCGACGACATCGGGGCCCTCAAGAAGGCCATGGAGAAGAGCGCCGTCGTGCTCGCCGACGCGACGGACGCCGACCTGATCGCGCTCGCCGAGGACGAACTGGAAGCCGCCGTACAGATCTTCCACGTCCGCGGCGGCCGGGTGCGGGGCCAGCGCGGCTGGGTCACCGACAAGGTCGAGGCGGTCACCACCGGCGACCTGGTCGAGCACGCGCTCCAGCAGCTGTACGGGGAGGAGACCGGCGACTCCGTACCCAAGGAGGTGCTCGTCCCGGCGCTGCCCGACCCTGTGGAGCCCGTCCAGGAATGGCTCACCGGGCGCCGCGGGTCGAACGTGTCACTGCGGATCCCGCAGCGCGGTGACAAGAAGGCCCTCATGGAGACGGTCCAGCGCAACGCGCTCCAGGCGCTCGGTCTGCACAAGACGAAGCGCGCCTCCGACCTGACGACCCGCTCCCGGGCCCTGGAGGAGATCGCCGAGGCACTCGGCCTGGACAGCGCGCCCCTGCGCGTCGAGTGCTACGACATCTCGCACCTCCAGGGCGACGACGTCGTGGCGTCGATGGTCGTCTTCGAGGACGGGCTGCAGCGCAAGAGCGAGTACCGGCGCTTCCAGATCAAGGGCTTCGAGGGCCAGGACGACGTCCGGTCCATGCACGAGGTGATCACCCGCCGTTTCAAGCGCTACCTCGGCGAGAAGGAGAAGACCGGTGAGTGGGCCGACGGCGAGTCCGGTCCCACCGAGGAGGACGGGCGGCCCAAGCGCTTCGCGTACCCGCCGCAGCTGGTCGTCGTCGACGGCGGCAAGCCGCAGGTCGCGGCCGCCCAGAGGGCCCTGGACGAGCTGGGCATCGACGACATCGCCGTCTGCGGCCTCGCCAAGCGCCTGGAAGAGGTGTGGCTGCCCGGCGAGGACGACCCGGTGGTGCTGCCACGTACCAGCGAAGGGCTCTATCTTCTTCAGCGTGTGCGCGACGAGGCGCACCGCTTCGCGATCACCTATCAGCGCGCCAAGCGGGCCCGGCGCTTCAGGGCGAGCCCGCTCGACGACGTGCCGGGACTCGGCGAGACGCGCAAGCAGGCGCTGATCAAGCATTTCGGTTCGGTGAAAAACCTGCGATCCGCGACAATCGACCAGATCTGCGAGGTTCCCGGCATAGGCCGCAAGACGGCCGAGGCCGTCGCTGTGGCCTTCGCCCGGGCGGCCCCGGCGGCCCCCGCCGTGAACACCGCGACCGGAGAGATCATGGAAGACGAGGAACGCGTGGAAGAGGCACCCGAAACGACGGCGGGTGCCGCAGGGGAGCCCGTGTCCGCGGGCGCCCCGGACGAACGACGGGGGCAGGAGAGATGACCGAGCACCAGCAGGAAGAACCCTCGGCAGGACGCACGGCGGAGACCGAAGAGCCGCGCACGGCCGCAGCCGGGGCACCGCACACAGCTGAGACCGAGGCATCGCACAAGCAGGCACGCGAGGATCGCCCGCAGGAGCCGGCGGCGGACGACGCGGCCGGCGAAGCGGCGAAGGAAGACGGAGCGGAAGTGAACACGGGCACCACCATCGAGACGCCCGGCGTCCCCGAGGCGGCCATCCCGGAGCTGGTGATCATCTCCGGGATGTCGGGCGCGGGCCGGTCGACCGCCGCCAAGTGTCTGGAGGACCTCGGCTGGTTCGTCGTCGACAACCTGCCTCCTGCGCTGATCCCCACCATGGTGGAGCTCGGCGCCCGCTCGCAGGGGAACGTGGCGAGGATCGCGGTCGTCGTCGACGTCCGCGGCCGCCGCTTCTTCGACAACCTCCGAGATTCCCTCGCCGACCTGGCGACCAAGCACGTCACCCGGCGGATCGTCTTCCTGGAGTCCTCCGACGAGGCCCTGGTGCGCCGCTTCGAGTCGGTGCGCCGGCCGCATCCCCTCCAGGGCGACGGCCGCATCGTCGACGGCATCGCCGCCGAGCGCGAGCTGCTGCGCGAGCTGCGCGGCGACGCCGACCTGGTGATCGACACCTCCAGCCTGAACGTGCACGAGCTGCGCGCCAAGATGGACGCCCAGTTCGCGGGCGAGGAGGAGCCCGAGCTGCGGGCCACCGTCATGTCCTTCGGCTTCAAGTACGGCCTCCCGGTCGACGCCGACCTCGTCGTGGACATGCGGTTCCTGCCCAACCCGCACTGGGTCCCGGAGCTGCGCCAGTACACCGGCCTCAACGAGGAGGTGGCCGCGTACGTCTTCAACCAGCCCGGCGCCAAGGAGTTCCTCGACCGGTACGCCGAGCTGCTGCGCCTGATCCAGACCGGCTACCGCCGTGAGGGCAAGCGCTATGTGACCATCGCGGTCGGCTGCACCGGCGGCAAGCACCGCTCCGTCGCCACGTCGGAGAAGCTCGCCGCCCGCCTGGTGGCCGAGGGAGTGGAGACGGTCGTCGTCCACCGGGACATGGGCCGCGAATGAATGGACGTTCTCTGCGGCTGAGCCGGCTGCGGCGGGTCGGCGCCGAGGGCCGCGGCGGCAAGCCCGCCGAGGCCCGCGGTGCCAAGCCGCGCCGCCGCGGCGCCCAGCCCAAGGTCGTCGCGCTCGGCGGGGGCATGGGGCTGTCCGCCTCACTCGCCGCCCTGCGCCGCATCACCGGCGACCTCACCGCGGTCGTCACGGTCGCCGACGACGGCGGCTCCAGCGGCCGCCTGCGCGACGAGCTGGGCGTGCTCCCGCCCGGTGACCTGCGCAAAGCCCTGGCCGCGCTGTGCGGCGACGACGACTGGGGTCAGACCTGGGCCCGCGTCATCCAGCACCGCTTCCAGTCCCAGGGCGAGCTGCACGAGCACGCGGTCGGCAATCTGCTGATCGTCGCCCTGTGGGAGCAGCTCGGCGACCACGTGCAGGCGCTCGACCTGGTCGGCAGGCTCCTCGGCGCGCACGGCAGGGTGCTGCCCATGTCCGCCGTACCCCTGGAGCTGCAGGCGCTGGTCAGGGGCCACGACCCGGAGCGGCCCGAGGACGTCGACACCGTCCGGGGCCAGGCCACCGTGGCGCTCACCCCCGGCGAGGTGCAGTCCGTGCACCTCGTGCCGCACGACCCGCCGGCCGTGCCCGAGGCCGTCGCCGCGGTCCTCGACGCGGACTGGGTGGTCCTCGGCCCCGGCTCCTGGTTCTCCTCGGTGATCCCGCACCTGCTCGTGCCCGAGCTGCTCGACGCCCTCACCGAGACGAAGGCGCGCCGGGTCCTCCCGCTGAACCTCGCTCCGCAACCCGGAGAAACAGAAGGCTTCTCACCGCAGCGTCATTTGGAGGTTTTGGGACGACACGCCCCTAAACTCGCCCTGGACGTGGTGTTGGCCGACGAGGCCGCCGTGCCCGACCGCGAGTCACTCGCCGAAGCCGCCGAGCGGTTCGGCGCAGCGGTCGAGCTGGCGCCGGTGGCCAGGACCGACGGCACTCCGAGGCACGATCCGGAGCTGTTGGCCGCCGCGTACGACCGTATTTTTCGGATGCATGGAAGGATCGGCCCATGGCGATGACGGCAGCGGTGAAGGACGAGATCTCCCGGCTTCCCGTCACCCGGACCTGCTGCAGAAAGGCGGAGGTCTCCTCCATTCTGCGGTTCGCGGGCGGCCTTCACCTGGTGAGCGGCCGCATCGTGATCGAGGCGGAGCTGGACACCGCGATGGCGGCACGACGGCTCAAGCGGGACATCCTGGAGATCTTCGGCCACAGCTCCGAACTGATCGTGATGGCGCCCGGCGGTCTGCGCCGCGGCTCCCGTTACGTCGTACGGGTCGTCGCCGGCGGTGACCAGCTGGCCCGCCAGACCGGCCTCGTGGACGGCCGTGGACGCCCGATCCGGGGTCTGCCGCCGCAGGTGGTCTCGGGGGCCACCTGCGACGCCGAGGCGGCCTGGCGCGGGGCGTTCCTGGCCCACGGCTCGCTCACGGAACCCGGCCGCTCGTCCTCGCTGGAGGTGACCTGCCCGGGCCCGGAGGCCGCGCTCGCGCTGGTCGGCGCCGCCCGCCGCCTGTCGATCCCCGCGAAGGCCCGCGAGGTGCGCGGCGTGGACCGGGTCGTCGTACGCGACGGAGACGCCATCGGAGCGCTCCTCACCCGCCTCGGCGCCCACGAGTCCGTGCTGGCCTGGGAGGAGCGGCGGATGCGCCGCGAGGTCCGCGCCACCGCCAACCGCCTCGCCAACTTCGACGACGCCAACCTGCGCAGGTCGGCCCGTGCCGCGGTCGCCGCCGGAGCCCGCGTGCAGCGTGCCCTGGAGATCCTCGCGGACGAGGTCCCGGAGCACCTCGCGGCCGCCGGACGGCTGCGCATGGATCACAAGCAGGCCTCCCTGGAGGAGCTGGGCGCGCTCGCCGACCCGCCGCTGACCAAGGACGCCGTCGCGGGCCGTATCCGCCGACTGCTCGCCATGGCCGACAAGCGGGCCCAGGACCTGGGCATCCCGGGCACGGAGTCCACGCTCACCGAGGAGATGGCCGACAACCTCGTGGGCTGATTCGAGGACCGGACCGCGCCGGCCTCCCGGCCGCCGGCCCCGAAATCGCCAACCCGCCGGTGCGCGCGCCCATTTGGGGTAACCGCACCGGCGTTTCGCTGTCCTTGAGGCACTCTTGACTTGACCATGAAGTGTCATGAGCCTGGCATCTGTTCGCCGCTGTGGCGGACTACTGCAAGGGGGGCTCATGAGACGAAGAGCGAGATCGATCCTCGCTGCCGGCGCACTCCTGCTCGGCGGAGTGGCCATCGCACCCATGGCGCAGGCCGAACCCGGTGCCGCGGCCGACCCGGGCGCGGACGAGGTCAAGGTGTTCCGCGCGGACGTCACGAAGGAACAGGTACCCCTGCTCCTCGCGGCGGGCCAGGACAGTCACGAACTGGGTGAACGAGTACCCCGCAAGGGCACGGCCACGGTCGAGGTCTACCTCACCGACAAGGAGGCCGACCGCCTGGAGAAGAAGGGCGTCGATCTCACCGAGCACAAACTTTCGGCCAAGGCACGCGCGCGCGTGGCGGCCGCGGGGGACGGCGTCTACCGGCCGTACAGCGGCAAGGGCAACCTGAAGGAGGAGATCGTCAGAACGGGGCAGCAGAACCCGTCCCTGACGAAGGTCGTCTCCATCGGCAAGACCCTCCAGGGGCAGGACATCCTGGCCGTCAAGCTCACCAAGAACGCCAAGAAGACCAAGGACGGCGCCAAGCCCTCCACGCTGTACATGTCCAACCAGCACGCCCGTGAGTGGATCACGCCCGAGATGACCCGGCGCCTGATGCACCACTACCTGGACAACTACGGCAAGGACCAGCGGATCACCAAGCTCGTGAACTCCACCGAGCTGTGGTTCGTCCTCTCCGCCAACCCCGACGGCTACGACTTCACGTTCGACGCCGACGGTGACCGCCAGTGGCGCAAGAACATGCGTGACGTCAACGGCGACGGCGTCTGGACGGTCGGCGACGGCGTCGACCTCAACCGCAACTTCGCCTACAAGTGGGGCTACGACAACGAGGGCTCGTCCCCGTACCCGACCAGTCAGACCTACCGCGGCGCGAGCCCCGGCTCCGAGCCCGAGACCAAGGCGATCGACGCCTTCCAGAAGCGCATCGGCTTCGAGTACGGCATCAACTACCACTCCGCCGCCGAACTGATCCTCTACGGGGTCGGCTGGCAGGTGGCGACCCCGAGCCCCGACGACGTGCTCTACAAGTCCCTGGCGGGCACGCCCGAGAACCCGGCGGTCCCCGGCTACCACCCGCAGGTCTCCTCCGAGCTCTACACCACCAACGGCGAGGCCGACGGACACGCGTCCAACGTCAACGGCACGGCGATGTTCACCCCCGAGATGTCGACCTGCCAGACCGTGTCGAACTTCGACCCTAACGACGCCTGGAACGCCGCGGACTGCGCCTCGGTCTTCACCTTCCCGGACGACGAGAAGCTGATCCAGCAGGAGTTCGCGAAGAACGTCCCGTTCGCGCTCTCCGTCGCCGAGTCGGCGGCCAGGCCCGACCGGCCGAAGTCCTCGGTCGGCGTCGACGCCCCCGACTTCACTCCGGCCCCCTTCGCGACGTCGTACTCCCGGGGCGCCGACCAGGAGATCTCGGTGGTCGCCCGCAGGTCGGTACGCGACAAGGAGCTCAAGTACCGCGTCAACAACGGCCGTACGTGGGACCAGGCGCTCAAGCCCTGGAAGGGCGGCGAGACCTTCGGAGGCGAGGACAACCGCTACTTCGACGAGTACCGCGCCCCGGTCCAGGACGGTGAGCCGGGCGACAAGGTCGAGATCTGGTTCACCGGCGAGACCCGCAGCGGAAAGCCCACCTCCAGTGAGCGCTTCACGTACACGATCGCCGAACGGCCGCGCGCCGACACGCTGGTGGTCGCCGAGGAAGGTGCCGCGGCGACGAAGGCACAGCTGTACGTCGACGCCCTGAAGGCCAACGGCCGCAAGGCCCTCGTCTGGGACGTCACCACCCAGGGCGCGCCCGACGCGCTCGGCGTCCTCGGCCACTTCAAGACGGTCGTCCACTACACGGGAGCCGACCGCCCCGGTTACACCACCCAGCTGCAGCTGCGCGCCTACCTCAACGAGGGCGGCAAGCTGATCGAGGCGGGCGAGCAGGCAGGTGGCCAGGTCGCGCTGCCGGGCGCCCTGACCAACGACTTCAGCCAGTACTACCTGGGTGCCTACTCCCGCACGACCACTCCGGGCGTCACGGCCTTCACCGGTTCGGGGAAGCTCGGGGGTGCCGCGGGCCCGCTCGGCGACACGCCCGGGAACCCGCTGAACGCGGCGGGCGCCTACAGCGTCACCTCGGACACCCTGCCCGTCTCCACGTTCCCGCAGTTCGCGAGCGCCGGAGCCGGAGCGTACCCGGGCACCGTCAACCCGTACGGCCCGTACGCGGGCACCTCCATGGCGGCCGTCACCCACTCCGACTACGCCTGGAACCGGCTCACCCGCACCATCGACCTCACCTCGGTGAGCGCGGCCGACGCGCCCACCCTGCGCACCAGGCTCCTGTGGGACACCGAGGAGGGCTACGACCACGCGGCCCTGGAGGCGCACACGGCCGGGGCCGACGACTGGACCACGCTCCCGGAGAAGGGCGGCGCCACCGGCACCGCGGTGCCCGCCGAGTGCGAGGCCGGCTACTTCATCCAGGCGCACCCCGCCCTCAAGCGCTATCTGACCCTGGGCGAAGGCGGCTGCACCCCGACCGGCACGAGCGGCTCCTGGAACAGCTTCACCGGGGCCTCGGACGGCTGGCAGCAGGTCGAGTTCGACCTGTCCGCGTACGCCGGGAAGACGGTGGAGGTGTCGCTGAGCTACATCAGCGACCCGGGCTCCGGCGGCCACGGAGTCCTCGCCGACAACGCCTCCGTCGTCCTCGGCGGCACGGCCGGCGAGACCGAGGGCTTCGAGACGTCGCTCGGCGCCTGGAAGGTTCCCGGGCCGCCCGCGGGCAGCCCCGCGGTCGTCAACGACTGGGGCCTGTCCGGCGAGCTCTTCAAGACGTACGGAGCGGTCACCACGCGTGACACCGTGCTGTTCGGCTTCGGCCTGGAGCACGTCACCGCGGCGGCCGACCGCACGGCCCTGCTGGGCAAGGCGCTGGCCGCCCTGCGCGGCTGACACGGTCGAACACCGGGGCTTCGAGCCCGGGCGGTCCGTACCCCTACTGGCGGGTACGGACCGCCCTGCCGTGTATGGGGTATCTCGATGTCACCACGGGAGCCTCAGGGAGGTAGGGTCGTAGGCGGTCGGGGACATCCCATACAGCTCGCCGGTGTCGAACCCGGCGTACCAACGAGGAGATCGGTTTCGTGACGATCCGCGTAGGCATCAACGGCTTTGGCCGCATCGGTCGTAACTACTTCCGCGCGCTGCTGGAGCAGGGTGCTGACATCGAGATCGTGGCTGTCAACGACCTGGGTGACACCGCGACCACCGCACATCTGCTCAAGTACGACACCATCCTGGGCCGCCTCAAGGCCGAGGTGTCCCACACCGCCGACACGATCACCGTCGACGGCAAGACCATCAAGGTGCTGTCCGAGCGCAACCCCGCCGACATCCCGTGGGGCGACCTCGGCGTCGACATCGTGATCGAGTCGACCGGCATCTTCACCAAGAAGGCCGACGCCGAGAAGCACATCGCCGGCGGCGCCAAGAAGGTCCTCATCTCGGCTCCGGCCAAGGACGAGGACATCACCATCGTGATGGGCGTCAACCAGGACAAGTACGACGCGGCCAACCACCACGTCATCTCGAACGCCTCGTGCACCACCAACTGTGTGGCGCCGATGGCCAAGGTTCTCGACGAGAACTTCGGCATCGTCAAGGGCCTGATGACCACGGTCCACGCGTACACGAACGACCAGCGGATCCTGGACTTCCCGCACTCGGACCTGCGCCGCGCCCGCGCCGCCGCCGAGAACATCATCCCGACCACCACGGGCGCGGCCAAGGCCACCGCCCTGGTCCTCCCGCAGCTCAAGGGCAAGCTCGACGGCATCGCGATGCGCGTTCCGGTCCCGACCGGCTCGGCCACCGACCTGGTCGTGACGCTGCAGCGCGAGGTCACCAAGGACGAGGTCAACGCCGCGTTCAAGAAGGCCGCCGACGACGGCGACCTCAAGGGCTTCCTGACCTACACCGAGGACCCGATCGTCTCCTCGGACATCGTCGGCGACCCGGCCTCCTGCACCTTCGACTCCTCCCTGACCATGGTCCAGGAGGGCAACTCGGTGAAGATCCTCGGCTGGTACGACAACGAGTGGGGCTACTCCAACCGCCTCGTCGACCTCACGGTCTTCGTCGGCGACCAGCTCTAGGTCCAAGAAGCAAGGCACCTCGATGTGAGCACAGGGCCCGGGCAGCGCACCGCCGCGCACCCCGGGCCCTGTGGCACGTGCTGAGCGATCAGCCCTCTGGGACGCAAGAGCCACCCTAGGAGTCCACTTATGAAGACGATCGACGAACTTCTCGCCGAAGGGGTCGACGGCAAGCGGGTCTTCGTGCGCGCCGACCTGAACGTGCCGCTCGCCGAAGGCCGGATCACCGACGACGGCCGCATCCGTGCCGTCCTGCCGACTGTCAAGGCCCTCGCCGAGGCCGGCGCCAAGGTGGTCGTCGCCTCCCACCTGGGACGCCCCAAGGGCGCCCCGGACCCCGCCTTCTCGCTGCGGCCCGCCGCCGAACGGCTCGCTGAGCTCCTCGACGCGCCCGTGGCGTTCGCCCAGGACACCGTCGGCCCCGCCGCCCACGACGCCGTGAACGGGCTGGAGCCCGGCCGGGTCGCGGTAGTCGAGAACCTGCGCTTCAACGCCGGCGAGACGTCCAAGGACGACGCCGAGCGCGGCGAGTTCGCCGATCGGCTGGCCGCCCTGGCCGATGTGTACGTGGGCGACGGTTTCGGCGCCGTGCACCGCAAGCACGCATCGGTCTTCGACCTCC
Organism: Streptomyces aurantiacus; assembly: GCF_027107535.1. Classification (NCBI taxonomy): domain Bacteria; kingdom Bacillati; phylum Actinomycetota; class Actinomycetes; order Kitasatosporales; family Streptomycetaceae; genus Streptomyces; species Streptomyces sp. Qhu-G9. Next base: position 2,255,728 of record NZ_CP114283.1, read on the forward strand.
CGGCGCGGCTGCCGCACGCCGCCGGCTTCCTCATCGCCACCGAGGTCGGTGTGCTGAAGAAGCTCACCGAGGACGTCAAGCGGCCCTACGTCGTCGCCCTCGGCGGCTCGAAGGTCTCCGACAAGCTCGCTGTCATCGACCAGCTGCTCGGCAGGGCGGACCGCCTCCTCATCGGCGGCGGCATGGTGTTCACCTTCCTCAAGGCCAAGGGGTACGAGGTCGGCACCTCCCTCCTCCAGGAGGACCAGATCCCGGTCGTCCAGGAGTACATCGAGCGGGCGCAGAAGAACGGCGTCGAGCTGGTCCTCCCCGTCGACGTGCTGACCTCCACCGAGTTCCCGGACCTGAAGACCAAGGCGCCGGCGAACCCCGAGACCGTCGCCGCGGACGCCATCCCCGCCGACCAGCTGGGCCTGGACATCGGCCCTGAGACCCGCAAGCTGTACGCCTCGAAGCTCGCCGACGCCGCCACCGTCTTCTGGAACGGCCCCATGGGCGTCTTCGAGCACCCCGACTACGCCGAGGGCACCAAGGCGGTCGCCCAGGCCCTTCTCGACTCCCCGGCCTTCACGGTCGTCGGCGGCGGCGACTCCGCCGCGGCCGTCCGCATCCTGGGCTTCGACGAGACGGCATTCGGCCACATCTCGACCGGCGGTGGCGCCTCCCTCGAATACCTCGAGGGCAAGACGCTCCCCGGCCTCGCCGCACTGGAGGACTGACCCCGTATGACCACTCGCACGCCGCTGATGGCGGGCAACTGGAAGATGAACCTCAACCACCTCGAGGCCATCGCGCACGTCCAGAAGCTCGCCTTCGCCCTCGCCGACAAGGACTACGACGCCTGTGAGGTCGCGGTCCTGCCGCCCTTCACGGACCTGCGTTCGGTACAGACCCTGGTCGACGGCGACAAGCTCAAGATCAAGTACGGCGCCCAGGACCTCTCGGCGCACGACTCCGGTGCCTACACCGGCGAGATCTCCGGCTCGATGCTGGCCAAGCTCAAGTGCACGTACGTGGCGATCGGCCACTCCGAGCGCCGCCAGTACCACGCCGAGACCGACGAGATCGTCAACGCCAAGGTGAAGGCCGCCCACAAGCACGGCCTCACCCCGATCCTGTGCGTGGGCGAGGAGCTGGAGGTCCGCGAGGCGGGCAACCACGTCGCGCACACGCTCACCCAGGTCGAGGGCGGCCTCAAGGACGTCCCCGCCGAGCAGGCCGAGTCGATCGTGATCGCGTACGAGCCGGTCTGGGCCATCGGTACCGGCAAGGTCTGCGGCGCCGACGACGCCCAGGAGGTCTGCGCGGCGATCCGCGGCAAGCTCGCCGAGCTGTACTCGCAGGAAGTGGCCGACGCCGTCCGCATCCAGTACGGCGGTTCGGTGAAGTCCGGGAACGTCGCCGAGATCATGGCGAAGCCCGACATCGACGGCGCCCTGGTCGGTGGCGCGTCGCTGGACACCGACGAGTTCGTCAAGATCGTCCGGTTCCGCGACCAGTAAGTCGCACTCCGGACGTGAACCGCCAGGCTGCGAGTATGCGGTAGCGGTGTTACGTCGTACCCTTGCGGGGGCCGGGAGGCTTCGAACCCGAAGCACCGGCCCCCGTCGTCCGTCTAAGTCCGAGGAAGTTGGTCCAGCCGTGGTTATGGGGTTCTCGATCGCCCTGATCGTCTTCAGCCTGTTGCTGATGCTGCTGGTGCTGATGCACAAGGGAAAGGGCGGCGGCCTCTCCGACATGTTCGGTGGCGGCATGCAGTCGTCCGTCGGTGGATCCTCGGTCGCCGAGCGCAACCTCGACCGCATCACCGTGGTGGTCGGTTTGCTGTGGTTCGCGTGCATTGTGGTGCTGGGCATTCTGATGAAGGTCAACAACTGATCACTGGCCGACATCGCCACAGCAGCACAAACGCACATTACGCAAGCACATTCCGCACGTAAGGCCCCATGTCCGGTGCGCGCCCGCAGGCGCGGCCTATCATGGGGCTTGCGTCTGTGTGCAGGGTGTAACTCGAATCACTGGACGCGCGTTGGGCCTTACGTAGACTGAGGCGCTCGCAGCGAAGCGTCACGCCGACTCGTTTCGCGGCACCATCACGCAGGGAGTTACGACCGTGGCAAGTGGCAACGCGATCCGAGGAAGCCGGGTCGGGGCGGGGCCGATGGGCGAGGCCGAGCGTGGCGAGTCCGCGCCCCGGCTGCGCATCTCCTTCTGGTGCTCCAACGGGCACGAGACGCAGCCCAGCTTCGCCAGCGACGCGCAGGTCCCCGACACCTGGGACTGCCCGCGCTGCGGCTTTCCCGCCGGACAGGACCGGGACAACCCGCCGGACCCGCCGCGCACCGAGCCGTACAAGACGCACCTCGCGTATGTACGGGAACGGCGCAGCGACGCGGACGGCGAGGCGATCCTCGCCGAGGCGCTCGCCAAACTGCGGGGCGAAATCTAGGAATTGAGATCCGGCCGGACACCGCGAGGTGCCCGGCCGGAAGTGTCTTTCGACAAACCCATTGTCCGACCGGACGTATTTCTCCTACGTCCTTGGCCGCACAGCTCCGCGGCCCATTGTCAGTGGTGCCCTCTACGGTTTCTGGATCAACGGAATCCGGGGGAGGGACACGGTGGCGACGGTCGGTACGAAAGACATCGGCGCGCCCGCGTGGCGCGGGGGATTCGGACGGCTGTGGAGCGCCGCCGTGCTCTCCAGCTTCGGCGACGCGCTGCGCACGGCCGCGCTGCCGTTGCTGGCCGTCACGCTGACCGACGAGCCGTTGCTCGTCGCGTCCGTCACCGCCTGCGGCTATCTGCCCTGGATCGTCTTCGGGCTGCTGGGCGGGGCCGTCGCCGACCGGGTGGACCAGCGACGCGCCATGTGGGCCGTGGATCTGACCCGAGGTCTGCTGATGGGGGCCTTCGCGGTGGCCGTCTGGCTCGGGCACGCCTCCATCGCCCTGCTCATCGGGCTGGCCGTCACCCTGACCACCCTGCAGACACTCTTCGACAACGCCTCCACGGCCCTGCTGCCCGCGCTGGTGGGCAAGGAGACGCTGGACAGCGCCAATTCCCGGCTGATGACCGGACAACAGATGGCGGGCGGCCTCCTGGCCGGGCCCCTCGTACCGCTGCTGCTCGCCGCGGGAGCGGCCGTCCCCTTCGCGGCCGACGCGGTGACCTTCCTGGTGGCGGCCGCGCTCGTGGCCTCCCTCAGGATCGCCGCGCCCGGGCACGCGCCGAGACCGGCGGGCGACACCCTGCGCCGGGAGATCGCCGAAGGGCTGCGCGCACTGTGGGGCGACAGGGTGCTGCGCGGACTCTGCGCCGCCACCGCACTGTGCAACGTGGGCATGGGCGCTCTCATCGCCACGATGGTGCTGCTCGTGACCGGTCGGCTGGACGCGGGAGAGGCGGGGTACGCGGCGGCGATGACCGCGTACACGGTCGGCAGCCTGGCCGGGGGAGTGGTGAACCGGCGGCTCGTGGAGCGCGTCGGGCGGATCCGCGGGGTGCTGCTGGCCGGCGCGGTACAGATCGGCGCCCTCGTCGTGATGGGATCCGTGCGCAACCTGGCCGCGCTCGTCGCGAGCCTCGCCGTCTTCGGGTTCATGGGGATGGTGTGGAACGTCAACACGCGGACGCTGATGCAGCAGCGCAGTCCCGCCGGCATGCTCGGCCGCGTCAGCTCGGCCTTCCGCACCCTGGCCGTCGCGGGAGCACCGCTGGGCGCACTGCTGGGCGGGCTCGTGGCCACCGCCTGGGGGCTGAACACTCCGGCGCTGCTCGCGGCCGCCTTCTTCGTTCTGTCCGTCGTCGCGCTGATACCCGCGCTCGAGCCGGACGTATCTGTTGTTGAACCGGACGACGACGGGACGACAGCTCACGTCACTCCCTGATCAATTAGGTTGGGACCGGCAGCGGGGCAAGGTACGCAGCACAGGCAGGAAAGAGGCGGAAGTCCGAGATGAACGCAGAAAGCCGTACCAGGCTCAACCAGACGCCCGAGTGGACCGCTCTGGCCAAGCACCGGGAGGAACTCGCCGAGACGCACCTGCGCGAGCTGTTCGAGGAGAACCCGGGACGCGGCGCCGCGTACACGCTTCAGGTCGGTGATCTGCACGTCGACTACTCCAAGCATCTGGTCACCGACCGGACGCTGCGGCTGCTGCGCGAGCTGGCCGCGGCGACGGACGTGGCCGGCCTGCGGGACGCGCTGTTCCGCGGCGAGAAGATCAACACGACCGAGGACCGGGCGGTCCTGCACACCGCGCTGCGCGCCCCGCGCGACGCGGTCGTCGAGGTCGACGGCGAGAACGTCGTACCGGCGGTGCACGCGGTCCTCGACAAGATGGCCGGCTTCGCCGAGCGCGTCCGCTCGGGCGAGTGGACCGGGCACACCGGCAAGCGCATCAAGAACGTGGTGAACATCGGCATCGGCGGCTCCGACCTGGGCCCGGCGATGGCCTACGAGGTGCTGCGGTCCTTCACCGACAGGGATCTGACGGTCCGCTTCGTGTCGAACGTCGACGGGGCCGACCTGCACGAGGCCGTGCGGGACCTGGATCCGGCCGAGACGCTGTTCGTCATCGCCTCGAAGACCTTCACCACCATCGAGACGATCACCAACGCGACCTCGGCGCGCGACTGGCTGCTGACCGAGCTGAAGGCCGGTCAGGAAGCCGTCGCCAAGCACTTCGTGGCACTGTCGACGAACGCCGGGAAGGTCGCGGACTTCGGCATCGACACGGCCAACATGTTCGAGTTCTGGGACTGGGTCGGCGGCCGCTACTCGTACGACTCCGCGATCGGTCTCTCGCTGATGATCGCGATCGGTCCGGACCGCTTCCGGGAGATGCTCGACGGATTCCATCTCGTCGACGAGCACTTCAGGACCGCGCCCGCCGAGTCCAACGTGCCCCTCCTGCTCGGCCTGCTGGGTGTCTGGTACGGCAACTTCCACGACGCGCAGGCGCACGCGGTGCTGCCGTACTCGCACTACCTGTCCAAGTTCACCGCGTACCTCCAGCAGCTCGACATGGAGTCCAACGGCAAGTCCGTGGACCGCGACGGGCACCCGGTGGAGTGGGAGACGGGCCCCGTCGTGTGGGGCACACCGGGCACCAACGGGCAGCACGCCTACTACCAGCTCATCCACCAGGGCACGAAGCTGATCCCCGCGGACTTCATCGGCTTCGCCGAGCCGGTCGCGGAGCTCAGTGACGGGCTGAAGGCGCAGCACGACCTGCTGATGGCCAACTTCTTCGCCCAGACGCAAGCGCTGGCGTTCGGCAAGACCCCGGACGAGGTGCGGGCGGAGGGCGTGCCCGAGGAGCTGGTGCCGCACAAGACGTTCCGGGGCAACCACCCGACGACGACGATCCTCGCGCGCGAGCTCACCCCGTCGGTCCTCGGCCAGCTCGTCGCCCTCTACGAGCACAAGGTGTTCGTGCAGGGCGCGATCTGGAACATCGACTCCTTCGACCAGTGGGGCGTCGAGCTCGGCAAGGTCCTCGCCAAGCGCGTCGAGCCCGCTCTGACGGAGGGGGCTCAGGTGCCTGGCCTCGACGAGTCCACCACTGCGCTCGTGGCCAAGTACCGGGAACTGCGGGGCCGGAAGTAGGCGTGGAGTAGTCGTGTGGGTGGGGAGGCGGACGGCACGTCAGGCGTCCGCCTCCCGTAGAATTCCGGCCGATCATGGCGTCGAGGGCTCGGGGGAGCTGAACATGGCTGGTTCGCGCGGAAGATGGCTCAGCCGCAACCTGTCGGTGGCGTCGATTCTGCAGCCCAAGGCCGTGGCCCAGGCGGTGTTCCACCCGGCGTGGATCCCGCCGGCGGTCGATCCGTCGGTGGAGCGCCTCAAGCGGGTGCGCGTCGTCGCCGGGGCCGTCGCGGCGTTCGGCGTGTACACGTTCGTGGAGGGCAGGTTCGACTTCAGGGAGATCCTGGAGAACATCGTTGTCGCGGCCCTCGTCCTGCTGTTCATCACACCTCTGACGGTGGGCGTGATGCTCTTCGTCTGGCGGCGCACCGGCAGGATCCGCGAGCTGCGAGGGTCCCTGTTCAACTCGCTCAAACTGCTGCTGCTCTTCATCGGCATGGTCGTCGGGACGGTGCTGCTGTGGCAGCTGTCGATCCAGCTCGGCGCCATCTGGACGGTGGTGCTCGGCCTGCCGGCGATGTGGATCACCGGCTTCCTGATGTACGGGGCCGTGCAGCTGTCCGGGAACTTCTTCGGTTCCGCCGCCGTGCACCGCGCCCTGCCGGCGCTGCTCGCCACGGTGACGACATGGCTGATGGCCCTTCCGGACCTGGTCACCGGTGATCTGCACGGGCTCAGCTTCAAGCTGGGGGTCGTCTTCATCCTGGGCGCCCCGCTGACGGTCACGGGCATCGCCGCCCTGGAGACGCACCGGCTCCGACGCCACCACGGGATCCGGCTGTCCGCGCATCCGGCGACGCTCCCGCAGACGCGGCCGTACACACCGCACAACGGGTTCGTGCCGCCCCAGGGGAACATGTACCCGCCGCCGGGCCAGCCGTACGCGCCTCCCGGTCAGCCGTACGTGCCGCCGGGGCAGCCCTACGCACCTCCGGGCCAGCCGTATCCACCGGGAAACGGCGTGCCGCACCCGCCGTATGTCCAGGGCAACCCGTACGGACCGCCCCAGCAGCCGCAGTCGCCGTACCGGTCCTGACGCGGCCCGACCCGGCGGCTCAGGCCACCGCGCTCAGCGTGTCCGCGAGTCTGCGGCGGGCCGCCCGGGCCGCGGGCAGCACGGCGAGCGCGGCGGCGCCGAGCACGGCGGCCGCGCCGAGGAGCAGCAGCAGGACGGGGGAGGGCCCCCGGGCGATCCCGGCGCCGATGCCGCTCGACCTGCCCTGGGCGTCGATCAGCCAGTGCGCGAGGGGCACCCCCAGCGCCGCTGCGACGACGACCGCGGCCAGCGCCGTGCACGCCGTGGCCGTCACCGTGACCGCGGTGATCTGCCGCGGGGTCAGCCCGATCGCCTTCAGGGCCAGCAGGTCTCGTTCGCCCTCGCGCACGGTGCCGCCGATCGCGGTGAGCAGTTCGATCAGACCGATCAGCGCCAGCACCGCGATCAGCCCCGCGACGACGGCGCGCAGCGGCGACAGTCCGTCGGCCGGGTTGGGCACGGCGTACGCGCTGACGTCGCCGTGCGTGACGGCGGTCAGCGCGGCGGCCACCCGGTGCGGGTCGGCGCCGGGGCGCAGCTGGAGCTGGTACAGGGTCGCCCGGAGCCCCGGGTCGTTCTCCCGGAGGGTGTCGAGCGAGGTGGAGATGACCCGGCCGCCGTTCTCCGGCTCGATGCTCCGCCCCACGATGTGCAGGACCTGGGGCCGGGCGCCCACCGTCATCCGTACCCAGTCACCGACGCGCACGTCCAGCAGGTCGAGCAGTCCCTGACCGGCCACCGCCTCGTCGGGCCCGTGCGCGGCGCGGCCCTCGGCCAGCGAGAACGGATAGGGGTCCCGGCGGGTGCCGAGCCCGCGCAGTGCGATCGTGCCCGTCTGGCCCGGGACCAGGGCGGCCACCTCGACGCCCGGATGGACGGCGGCGACCTGCGGATTCCGGGCCAGCAGGGCGCGTACGTCCGGATCGTTCAGGTTCTCGTCCGCCCGTACGGTCAGCGCCGCCGCGAGACCGATCCGGTCGGGCCTGCTCTGGAAGCGGTCGATGGTGGTCCACGCGCTCATGGCCACGACGATGAGCAGCAGCGGCAGGGCCAGCCGGGCCACCGTGGCCAGCGAGCGCGGGCGGCGGGAGAACGCCTTGTGCCAGCCCAGGACCAGCGCCGACGGCAGCCGCAGCCCGAGCGCCGAGCGCGCCGGGCCGGAGAGCCGGCCGCCGAGCGGTGCCGCGGCCCGCAGCCCCGGCACCGGGGGCACCTGCCCCGCCCGCCAGGCCGCGAGTGCGGTCGTCGCGGCGATGAACAGCACCACGACCACGGGTACGGCGAGGAGCGCGGCCGTGTGTCCCGGCAGGCCCTGCCACACCCCGACCGCGTCCCCCGGACGCCCCGGTGCCCGGCTGCCCAGGGCCTGGGTGAGGGCGGCGCCGAGCACGGCGCCGAGGAGCGCGAACGCCACGTGCTGGAGGAGGAAGATCCGCACCACCTGGCCCGGTGTGAACCCGATCGCCTTCAGGACGGAGATGTCCCGGAGATGGCCGCGGATGCGGGTACCGATCGCGCCGTGCACCGCGAGCGCGGCGGCGAGCAGGGCACCCAGGCCGAACAGTCCGAGGATCTGGCCGAGCAGCCGGTTGCCGCCCTGGGCCTCGGCCCGGGCCTGCTGCCAGCTGGACACGTCGCTGACCGCCTTGGCGCCGAGGAGGGTGACGGCCCGCTGGACGGCGTAGTCCGTGTCGTCGGGGTCGGTCAGCCGCAGTCCGGCCACCTGGCCGCCGCGTCCGTCGGTGCGCTGCACGGCGGAGGGGAGCGCCCACACGAGGCCCGACCGCTCGCCCGGGCTGTAGCGGGGCTCGGCGCCGTCCGCGACGCCCAGGACGGTCAGGGTCCGCCCGGTGCCGGGCACGGTGAGGGTGTCCCCGGGCTCGGCCCACAGGGCCCGGGCGAGGCTGCTCTCCAGCACCACACCGTCCGGCGTGGCCGAGTCGAGCCAGCGGCCGGAGGTGATCAGCGGACGGCCGGTCGAGGGCCGGTCGGTGGTACCCCGCAGCTCGACGGAGGCACGGGTGCCGCGCGACTCGACGGTCGCGGCGGCGGTGGGGTACGGGCCCGCGACGGACTCCACGCCCTCCACTCCGGCGAGTCTTCCGGCGTCGGCCGAGGGGCCGGTGTGGATCCACACGTGCGCGCCCTGCGACTGGGTGAAGACCCGCTGCCAGGGGTTGGTCGCGTATCCGAAGAGGGCCGTGGCCAGCAGCAGCGAGGCGACGATCCCGGCGGTGGCGAGCACGATGAACAGCGCCTCGCCGCGATGCGAGCGCAGATCGGCGTGCGCCCAGCGCAGGGTGGCCCGCACGCCCGCTCAGCCTCTCGGCTCGTGGAAGGGGAAACCGACGGGGGAGAGGGCCCGGGAGGGGATCCGGGGCGAAGGCTCGGGCACGCGCTCAGTCCCTCAGTTCCAGCACGCCGGATATCCCCTTGCCGCGGGCGGGCGGGCTGTCGAGCACCGCGTCGTCGGCGATGCGGCCGTCGAAGAAGCTGATCACCCGGTCCGCGGCGCTCGCGAGCCGTGCGTCGTGCGTGACCAGCACGATGGTCTGGCCGCGTCGGTGGAACCGCGACAACAGCCGGGTCACCTCCCGGGTGCCCTTGCTGTCGAGGCTGCCCGCGGGCTCGTCGGCCAGCAGCAGCCGAGGGTGGTTGACCAGGGCTCGGGCCAGCGCCACGCGCTGCTGCTCGCCGCCGGACAGCTCGCCCGGCATGCTGCGCTCCTTGCCCTCCAGGCCCAGCTCGGCGAGGAGCCCCTCACGCTCGGCGCGCGCCTGTCGGGGGGAGAGGCCGGCGAGGAGGGCGGGCAGCTCGACGTTGTCGGCGACCGACAGGTTCGACACCAGGTTGAAGAACTGGAAGACGATGCCGATCCGGCGCCGGCGCTCGACGGCCCAGCGGGCCTCGCTGTACGCGTCCGTGCACTCGCCGTCCAGCCAGATGCTGCCGGAGTCCGGTCTCTGGAGCCCGCCGAGCAGATGCAGCAGGGTCGACTTGCCGGCGCCGGACGGGCCGGTGACGGCCACGAACTCGCCCTGTCGTACGGAGAGGTCCACGCCGCGCACGGCGTGCGCGGGGGCGCCCTCGCCGTGGTGGGTCTTGACCAGGCCCTCGGCACGCAACAGGGGCGCGCCCTCGGCACGCGGCGAAGGAGCGGTGCGGCTCATTCCAGCTCCTCCAGTTCCTCCTGGCACCGTTCCAGCCAGTCGAGGTCGGCCTGCAGATGCAGCATGGCGCCCTCTATGAGCAGCTGGGAGATGCGGTTGTCCCGGCTCTCGGCCGCGGCGAGCTTCGACAGGTCGCGCATGGTGTTCAGGTACTCGCGTCGTTGTTTGTTGATCAGGGCGATCTGGTCGGCGAGTCCGGTCCGCGGCGCGAGGGCGAGCTTCATGAAGAACTCGTCCCGCACGCGCGGCTCGTCCGCCGTCTCCTCGTACCAGGCGCGCAAGGCCTCACGCCCGGCGTCGGTGAGGTGGTAGATCTTCTTGTTGGGCCGGCTCGACTGCTCGACTTCCTCGCCCTCGATCAGTCCCGACTTCTCGAGGCGGCCGAGCGTCACGTAGATCTGGCCGACGTTCGGCTGAGGGTACGCGGCACCCAGCAGTTGCTCAAGGTCCTGCTTGAGCTCGTAGCCGTGGGCCGGGCCGCGTGCCAGCAGGGCCAGGAGGGGCAGCCGCACTCGTGCTCTCCTCCCCCTTCTCCGGTCCTTGTCGGGTGCCGCAGGCCCGGGTGCCCGGGGCCGATGTGCCGCAGGCCCTAGTATCGCCCATACCTAACGGGTATACATGGCCTCTGACTCCGGGTGAAGGCGCCCGGCAGCCGGGTGTACCAGGGAGGAACCTATGCGGTGGCTGCATGCCGCGGGTAGGGGGCTCCTGGTCGCGGCCGTGGTTCTGACCGGATACGTCGCCTCGGGCGTGCAGGCCGACGGGGCGCGCGGCGGCGGGCGAGGCCCGCTCACTCTGGCCACCGCCGGGGACCTCACCGGTTATCTGGGACCGCTGCTCGACGGCTGGAACCGCACCCACCCCGGCGAGAAGGTCACCCTCGTCGAACTGCCGGACTCCGCCGACGAGACCCGGGCGCAGATGACCACCGACCTGCGCGGCGGTGGCCGGGGCCGCTTCGACGTCCTGAACATCGACGTCGCCTGGACCTCGGAGTTCGCCGCCGCGGGCTGGATCTCGCCGCTGTCCCGGGACCGCTTCCCGCTCGACGGGTTCCTCCGGCCGGTCGTGGACACGGCGACGTACGACGACCGGCTGTACGCGGTTCCCTACGTCACCAACGCGGGACTGCTCCTCTACCGCAAGGACGTCCTCGACAAGGAGGGTGTCCCGCCGCCGCGAACCTGGGCCGAGCTGGAGGAACAGGCGCGGACCATCGCGCCGAAGCACGGGCTCGACGGCTACGCGGGCCAGTTCCTGCCCTACGAGGGGCTCACGGTGAACGCCGCCGAGGCGGTCTACTCGGCGGGCGGCAGCATCCTCGGCGACGAGGGCGAGCGGGTCACCGTCGACTCGGCGGCGGCCCGCGAGGGCATCGGCTTCCTGGCCCGCGGTGTGCGCGACGGCTGGATCCCCGAAAAGGCGCTGGCCTACAAGGAGGAGGAGTCCAAGCAGGCCTTCCAGGACGGGCGCCTCCTCTTCCTGCGCAACTGGCCGTACGCCTATGTCGGTGCCTCCGCCCAGGGCTCGCCGGTCGCCGGCAAGGTGGGCGCGGTGCCGCTGCCCGGACCCGACGGGCCGGGTACGAGCGTGCTCGGCGGTTCGAATCTCGCGGTCAGCGCGCATGCACGGCACCCCGACTCCGCGGCGCGCCTCATCGCGTATCTCACGAGCGAGCGCATGCAGCGGCAGGTGCTGACCAAGGGTGCCTTGCCGCCCGTGCGGACCGCGCTCTACGAGGACCCGGAGCTGATCCGGCGGTTCCCCTATCTTCCGACGCTCCGCGCGAGCGTCCGCGCGGCGGCGCCGCGCCCCAAGAGTCCGCGCTACGACCAGGTCAGCCTGGCCGTGCAGGCCGTGGTGCACGACGCGATGACCGGGCATCAGACGCCCGAGGCCGCGGTGCGACGCCTGGCGCGGGAGCTTGCGGACATCTCGCGCCGAGGCTGAGCCTCTCCTTCGCCGCACTCCGGCAGGATCATAGTTACATGTTAAGTAACACGACCGTCTCGTTCTTCGCTTTCGAGGTGGAAAAGTGCGGATATAAAATCCCAACTCTCAGATGGATTCGATCGACTCGTTGACACCTGCGCGACACGCCTACTTAACATGCATGCATAACCGGAGGCACGCACAGACAGGTCAACGGGTGACGCTCAACATGCACCACTGGTGGCGCGACGCAGTGATCTACCAGGTCTACGTCCGGAGCTTCCTGGACAGCACCGGGGACGGCATCGGCGATCTCGCCGGGGTACGGGCCGGACTGCCCTACCTCAAGAAGCTGGGGGTCGACGGGGTCTGGCTGAGCCCCTTCTATCCCTCGCCGCAGCACGACCACGGCTACGACGTGTCCGACTACTGCGACGTCGACCCGCTCTTCGGCGACCTAGGCGAGTTCGACCTGCTGATGACGGACGCCCGGCGGCTCGGCGTCAAGGTGCTCCTCGACATCGTCCCCAACCACTGCTCGGGCGAGCACCCCTGGTTCCAGGAGGCCCTGGCCGCGGCGCCGGGCAGTGCGGCCCGCGCCCGCTTCCACTTCGCCGACGGCCGGGGCCCGGGCGGCGCGGAGCCGCCCAACAACTGGCACGCCATGTTCGGCGGCCCCGCCTGGAGCCGGGTCACCGAACAGGACGGCACCCCCGGCCAGTGGTACCTGCACATGTTCACGCCCGAGCAGCCCGACCTGAACTGGCGCAACCCCGAGGTCGGCGCCCACTTCGACCACGTCCTGCGCTTCTGGCTCGACCGGGGCGTCGACGGCTTCCGCATCGACGTGGCCGCAGGTCTCTACAAGCACCCCGGGCTGCCGGACTCGCCCGATCCCGAGGCCGACGCCCGCACCCGGGACTCCGTCAACCCGCTCGCCTGGAACCAGCCCGAGGTGCACGACGTCTGGCGGCACTGGCGTTCGGTGTGCGAGGAGTACACCGCCCAGGACGGCCGGGAGCGGCTGCTCGTCGGCGAGGTCTCCGTGCCGACCGCCCGCGAACACGCCCTGTACGTACGGCACGACGAACTGCACCAGGCCTTCTTCTTCGACCTGCTCAGCGCGCCCTGGAGCGCCGACGCCTTCCGCAAGGTCATCTCCCACGCCATGCAGGACATCGCGGGCACCGGCTCGACGGTCACCTGGGTCCTCAACAACCACGACCAGGTCCGCACGGTCACCCGCTACGGCGAACTGGGCACCGAGGGCAGCGGGCTGGGCGCCGCCCGCGCCCGCGCGGCCGCCCTGCTGATGCTGGCGCTGCCCGGAGCCGCGTACATCTACCAGGGGGAGGAGCTCGGGCTGCCCGAGGTCGTCGATCTGCCCGACGACGTGCTCACCGACCCGATCTACCGCCGCACCGGCAGCCGCGCCCGGATCCGGGACGGCTGCCGAGTGCCGCTGCCGTGGTCCGGACACGCCTCGCCGTTCGGCTTCACCTCCGGCGCCGAGAGCGCCAAGCCGTGGCTGCCGCAGCCCGCCTACTTCGCCGAGTACGCCACCGAGCGCGCCCTCGCCGACACCCGGTCCTTCTGGCACCTCTACCGCGACGGGCTCCAACTGCGAGCGGGAATGCCCCAGTTGGGTGAGGGGACGCTGCGCTGGCTGGACACCCAGCCCGGCGTCCTCGCCTTCGTCCGCGGCGACGGCCTGGTCTGCGCCGTCAACTTCGGTACGGCCCCGACGCCCGCGCCGGTCGCCGGCACCCCTCTGCTGGCCAGCGGCCCCTGTGCCCCGGGCGTCCTGCCCGGCTCGACGGCCGCCTGGTGGATCAGCGACCACCCCCATCCCTGACCGTCCCCACCCCGACCGCCGACTCCCGCACCGACCGCACTGTCCGACGTCCCGTCATATCCCCTGCTCCCGAAGGAACATCAACGATGATGCGACCACGTACGACCCTGCTCGCGAGCTGCACCGCCCTCGCGCTGGCCCTCGGCGCGACCGCCTGCGGCGGCGGACCCGTCTCCGCGGGAGGCGGCGACAAGCCGCTCAGCGGCCAGACCATCAACGTGGCCGGTGTCTGGTCCGGCAGCGAACAGAAGAACTTCCAGAAGGTCCTGGACGCGTTCACCGAGAAGACCGGCGCCAAGACCCAGTTCACCTCCACCGGCGACAACGTCTCCACCGTCGTCGGCAGCAAGATCGAGGGCGGCAACGCCCCCGACGTGGTGATGGTCCCGCAGGTCGGCGTGCTCCAGCAGTTCGCGAAGGAGGGCTGGCTCAAGCCGCTCTCCAAGACGGCCGAGCAGTCCGTGAGCGGCAACTACGCGAACGTGTGGAAGGACTACGGCAGCGTCGACGGCACCCTGTACGGCCTGTACTTCAAGGCCGCACACAAGTCGACCGTCTGGTACAGCCCCGCCGCCCTCGACGAGGCCGGCGTCGAGCCGCCGGTGTCGTACGACGCGATGCTGAAGGCCGGCCGGACCGTCTCGGAGTCGGGCCTCGCGGCCTTCTCCGTCGCCGGACAGGACGGCTGGACGCTCACCGACTGGTTCGAGAACGTCTACCTCTCGCAGGCCGGCCCCGAGAAGTACGACGCCCTGGCCGCCCACAAGATCAAGTGGACCGACCCCACCGTGGTCCAGGCCCTCACCACCCTCGGCAAGCTCTTCCAGGACAAGGAGCTGATAGCCGGCGGCCAGAAGGGGGCCCTGAACACCGACTTCCCGGGCTCCGTCGAGAAGGTCTTCGGACCCGAGCCCGCGGCGGGCATGGTCTACGAGGGTGACTTCGTGGCGGGCGTCGCCAAGGACCAGTACGGCCGGAAGATAGGTGAGGACGCCGACTTCTTCCCCTTCCCCGCGGTCGGCGACGGCAAGGCGCCCGTCGTCAGCGGCGGCGACGCGGCGGTCGTCCTGAAGGACGGCAGGAACCAGAAGGCCGCCATGGAGTTCCTGGAGTACCTCGCGACCCCCGAGGCCTCCGCGGTCTGGGCCGAGGCCGGTGGCTTCCTCTCCCCGAACAAGAAGCTCGACCTCGCCTCGTACGGCGACGACACCACCCGTGAGACCGCCAAGTCCCTTGTGGAAGCCGGGGATTCGGTCCGCTTCGACATGTCGGACCAGGCCCCGGCCGCGTTCGGCGGCACCAAGGGCGCCGGCGAGTGGAAGCTCCTCCAGGACTTCCTGCGCGACCCGTCCGACCCGAAGGGGACCGCGGCCGCGCTGGAGAAGGCGGCGGCCAAGGCGTACAAGGGCTGATCGCCGTGACCGCCACCCTGCTGAAAGAGGCGGGCCACCCGCCCGTCGCGTCGGCCGGCCATGACCCGAGGCGCCGCGCCCGCCGCCGCGCCCGGGTCGTCGCCCTCACGTTCGTCTTCCCCGCCCTGCTGCTGCTCGGCGCGCTCGTCGTCTACCCCGTGCTGTTCTCCGTGGGCCGCAGCTTCTTCGACGCGTCCGGCGACCGGTTCGTCGGCGGCGACAACTACACCGAGATGTTCCGCGACCCCGCCACGCTGAAGGCCGTCCGCAACACGGCCGTCTGGGTCGTCGTCGCGCCCACCCTGCTCACCGGGCTCGGTCTCGTCCTCGCCGTACTGGTCGAGAAGGTGCGCTGGGCAACGGCGTTCAAGCTCCTGCTGTTCATGCCCATGGCCGTCTCCTTCCTCGCCGCAGGCATCATCTTCCGGCTCGCGTACGACGAGGACCCCGAGAAGGGCGTCCTGAACGCCGCCGTCGTCTCCGTGCACGACGCGTTCCAGGGCACGTCGTCGTACCCGAACGCCCGGGCCCGTGAAGGCCAGGGCCTGGCCAGGGGCGCCGACGGCTCGTACCGCACGACGGCCGCGGCGTCCCCCGGCGACACCGTCGGGCTCGGCCTGGTCGGCGTCCGCGCCGAGGACCTGCCGGCGGGCGCGCGCCCCGCGCACGCGGCGGCGGCCCGCAAGGCGTCGGCCGACGAACTGCGCGGCGTCGTCTACCTGGACTTCACCCGGGGCGGGGGAGGGGCGCAGGGCAGGGTCGACAGGACCGAGAGCGGCCTGCCGCAGATGAAGGTCGAGGCGGTACGGGACGGGAGGACCGTCGCGAGCGCCGCCACGGCGGCCGACGGCTCCTTCCGCTTCCAGGACCTCGAACCGGGCTCGTACACCGTGCGGCTGCCCGCCTCGAACTTCGCCCCGCCGTACGAGGGCATCTCCTGGCTGGGACCCGCGCTCGTCACACCCGCCATCATCGGCGCCTACCTGTGGATCTGGACCGGCTTCGCCATGGTGCTGATCGGGGCCGGACTCGCCGCGCTGCCGCGTGACGCGCTGGAGGCGGCCAGGATGGACGGCGCGAACGAGTGGCAGATCTTCCGCCGCATCACCGTGCCGCTGCTCGCGCCCGTGCTCACCGTGGTCTTCGTGACCCTCGTGATCAACGTGATGAAGGTCTTCGACCTCGTCTACATCATCGCGCCGGGACCGGTCCAGGAGGACGCCACCGTGCTCGCCACCCAGATGTGGCTGGTGTCCTTCGGCGGCGGCAACAACCAGGGCCTCGGCAGCGCGCTCGGGGTGCTGCTCCTGCTCCTCGTGATCCCCGCCATGGTCTTCAACGTCCGCCGCTTCCGAGGGAGTCAACGATGAACGCGCTCAGGCGGGGGCTCGGCAGCAGCCTGGTGCAGGCGTTCCTGGTGCTGATCGGCCTCATCTGGCTCACCCCGCTCGCCGGGCTCTTCCTGTCGTCGCTGCGGTCCGCCGAGGACACCGCGACGGGCGGCTGGTGGACGTCGCTCACCAGTCCCAGCCAGTTGTCCTTCGACAACTACTCGGCGCTGCTGGGCAATGCGGGAATGACACAGGCCTTCTGGAACACCGTGCTGATCTCGGTGCCGACCACGGTTCTCGTCGTCGTCCTCGCCGCGCTCGCCGGATACGCCTTCGCCTGGCTGGACTTCCCCGGGCGGGACCCTCTTTTCCTGCTGGTGGTCGCCCTGTTGGTGGTTCCCGTGCAGATCGGCCTGCTGCCGGTGGCCAAACTCTTCGGGCAACTGGGACTGTTCGGCACGATCCCCGGGGTCGTCCTGTTCCACGTGTCGTACGGGCTGCCGTTCGCGATCTTCCTGCTGCGCAACTACTTCGCGGAGATACCGAAGGAGATGCTGGAGGCCGCGCGGATGGACGGTGGCGGGGAATGGCGGATCTTCACCCGGCTCGTGCTGCCGGTCGGCCGCCCGGCCCTCGCCAGCCTCGCCATCTTCCAGTTCCTGTGGGTCTGGAACGACATGCTGGTCGCGCTGCTGTTCGCCGACAGTTCGGCGCAACCGTTGACGGTCCAACTCCAGTCGCAGATAAGGCAGTTCGGGAGCAATATCGATGTGCTCGCGCCCGGGGCGTTCCTGTCGCTCGTGGTGCCGGTGGTGGTCTTCTTCGCCTTCCAGCGCCACTTCGTGCAGGGGGTCATGGCGGGGTCGGTGAAGTGATCCGGGCCTTCGCCCCGGGCCCCGGCCGGTGCGACTTCGGGTGCGCGGGCCCGGCCGTGGCTGGTCCCGCGGCTCCCCGCCCCCCACCGGGGGCGCGGGGAACCGCGCAATCATTCAGCCCGTCAGGGTGAAGCCGGCGGATACAGCGAGCGCGGCAGACGGGACGCGGCGGCCGAGTCCAGCAGCCACAGGGTCCGCGACCGGCCGTGGGCGCCGGCCGCCGGTGCCTGGATCTCCCCCGCGCCGGACAACGCGATGGCCGCGGCCTGCGCCTTGTCCTCGCCCGCCGCCAGCAGCCACACCTCACGCGCCGCCCGGATCGCGGGCAGCGTGAGGGTGATCCTGGTCGGCGGCGGCTTCGGAGCACCGTGCACACCCACGACAGTCCGTTCCGTCTCGCGGACCGCAGGCAGCTCAGGGAAGAGTGACGCCACATGCGTGTCCGGGCCGACGCCCAGCATCAGCACGTCGAAGGACGGGACAGGGCCGTGGTTCTCCGGCCCGGCGGCCTTCGCGAGCTCGGCCGCGTAGGCCTCCGCCGCGGCGTCCGCGTCCTTGCCGTACGGACCGTCCGACGCGGGCATGGCGTGCACGCGCTCGGGATCCAGCGGCACCGAGTCGAGGAGCGCCTCGCGGGCCTGGGTGACATTGCGCTCGGGATCGCCCTCGGGCAGGAACCGCTCGTCACCCCACCACAGGTCGAGACGGCTCCAGTCGACGGCGTCCCGGGCGGGCGCGGCCGCGAGCGCGGCCAGCAGGCCGTTGCCGTTGCGGCCACCGGTCAGCACGACCGAGGCCTGCCCCCGAGAGGCCTGCGCGTCCACGATCTTCGTGATCAGCCGGGCCGCGGCCGCCTGGGCCATCAGCTCCTTGTCACGGTGGACGACCAGCTGAGGAGTGCTCACTGCGGGTCCGCCTTCTTGACCGGGGGCATCTGGGCCGGTGTCGGACGAGTGGAGTCGCCGTCGCCCGCCGGGGAGGCGGGCGGCAGCGCCGGAGCCGACGACCGGTCCGGGGCCGGGGACTCCTGGACCGGCCGGACCGGAAGGGACCCCGGGGTCCACGTGGACGCCTCGGGCCGCTGCGAAACCGACTGGATCCCACCGAGCCGGTCCACCCCGAACCGCAGCGCGGACGCGTACGTGTCGTCCGGGTCGAGCCTGCGCAGTTCCTCCGCGAGCAGCTCGGACGTCTCGCGGCGCTTGAGCGCCACCGCACGGTCCGGCTGGCCCGGCAGGGCCAGCGTGGCCATCGCCCCGTCCGACCGGTGCAGTGTGATGGGCCCGCCGGTCGTCTCCAGCCGCACCTGGGTCAGGCCGGGACCGGCGGAGACGGCGCGCCGCACATGCACGTGAAGGCGGTCGGCGAGCCACATGGCGAGCAGTTCGACGCTCGGATTGGCCTCCTCGCCCGCCACCTCGACGGAGACGACCTCGCAGTCGACCTGGTCGAGGGCGGCGGCCAGCATCGAGCGCCACGGGGTGATCCGGGCCCACGCCAGGTCGGTGTCACCCGGCTCGTAGCTCTCGGCGCGGGCCCGCAGCTCCTCGACGGGCTTCTCCGCCGCGTAGCTGTCGGTGACCCTGCGCTGGCCCAGGGCGCCCAGCGGGTCGCCCGCCGCGTCGCGGGGGGCGTCCACCGACCACCAGACCACCACCGGCGCGTCCGGCAGCAGCAGCGGCAGCACGACGGACTGGGCGTGGTCGGACACCTCGCCGTACAGCCGTAGGACGGCGGTCTCACCGGTGCCCGCGTCCGCGCCGACCCGCACCTCGGCGTCCAGACGGGACTTCGTGCGGTCGCGGGGTGAGCGCGAGACGCGCTTGATGACGACGAGGGTGCGCGAGGGGTGCTCGCGCGAGGCGTCGTTGGCGGACTTCAGGGCGTCGTAGGCGTTCTCCTCGTCGGTGACGATGACGAGGGTGAGGACCATGCCGACGGCGGGGGTGCCGATGGCCCGGCGGCCCTTCACGAGCGCCTTGTTGATCTTGCTGGCCGTGGTGTCCGTGAGATCTATCTTCATGGCCGACGCCAGCTCCGTCCGTCTCGCTCGAGCATTTCGTCGGCCTCGACGGGCCCCCACGTGCCCGACGGGTACTGCGCGGGCTTGCCGTGCCTGTCCCAGTACTCCTCGATCGGGTCGAGGATCTTCCAGGACAGCTCGACCTCCTCGGTGCGCGGGAAGAGGTTCGAGTCGCCCAGCAGCACGTCGAGGATCAGCCGCTCGTACGCCTCGGGGCTCGACTCCGTGAAGGACTCGCCGTACGCGAAGTCCATCGACACGTCCCGGATCTCCATGGAGGTGCCGGGCACCTTGGAGCCGAAGCGGACCGTGATGCCCTCGTCGGGCTGGACGCGGATGACGATCGCGTTCTGGCCCAGCTCCTCCGTCGCGGTGTGGTCGAAGGGGGAGTGCGGGGCGCGCTGGAACACGACGGCGATCTCCGTGACACGGCGGCCGAGGCGCTTGCCGGTACGGAGGTAGAAGGGGACGCCCGCCCAGCGGCGGTTGTCGACCTCCAGCTTGATCGCGGCGTACGTGTCGGTCTTCGACTTCGCGTCGATGCCGTCTTCCTGGAGATAGCCGACGGCCTTCTCGCCGCCCTGCCAGCCCTCGGCGTACTGCCCGCGGACCGTGCTCTCGCCCAGGTCCCGGGGCAGCTTCACCGCGCCGAGCACCTTGGTCTTCTCGGCGGCGAGCGCGTCCGCGTCGAAGGAGGCCGGCTCCTCCATGGCCGTGAGGGCCATCAGCTGGAGCAGGTGGTTCTGGATGACGTCACGGGCGGCGCCGATGCCGTCGTAGTACCCGGCCCGGCCGCCGATGCCGATGTCCTCGGCCATCGTGATCTGTACGTGGTCGACGTACGACCGGTTCCAGATCGGCTCGAACATCTGGTTCGCGAAGCGCAGCGCCAGGATGTTCTGGACCGTCTCCTTGCCCAGGTAGTGGTCGATGCGGAAGACCTGGTCCGGGGCGAAGACGTCCTCGACGGTCGTGTTGAGGTCCTCCGCCGACCTGAGGTCGTGGCCGAAGGGCTTCTCGATGACCGCGCGCCGCCAGGAGCCGCTCGTCTGGTCGGCGAGGCCGTGCTTCTTCAGCTGCTGGATGACCACCGGGAACGCGGACGGCGGCACGGAGAGGTAGAAGGCGAAGTTGCCGCCCGTGCCCTGTGCCTTGTCCAGCTCCCCGATCGTCTCGCGCAGCCGCTCGAACGCGTCGTCGTCGTCGAAGGTGCCCTGGACGAAGCGCATCCCCTGGATGAGCTGCTGCCAGACCTCCTCACGGAAGGGGGTACGGGCGTGCTCCTTGACGGCGTCGTGGACCTCCTGGGCGAAGTCCTCGTGCGCCCACTCGCGGCGGGCGAAGCCCACGAGGGAGAACCCCGGCGGCAGCAGGCCGCGGTTGGCAAGGTCATAAACAGCAGGCATGAGCTTTTTACGGGACAAATCGCCCGTGACCCCGAAGATGACGAGGCCCGACGGCCCCGCGATACGCGGGAGCCGTCGGTCCGCCGGGTCACGCAGCGGATTGCTGCTTGACAAGATTTCAGCCCTCCGAGGGGGCGAGGCGCTGGAGCTCCGCCTCGGTCGACTTGAGCAGGTCGTTCCAGGCGCCCTCGAACTTCTCGACGCCCTCGTCCTCCAGGAGCTGGACCACTTCGTCGTACGAGATGCCGAGCTTCTCGACCGCGTCGATCTCGGCGCGCGCCTGCTCGTACGTACCGGCGACGGTGTTGCCGGTGATCTTGCCGTGGTCCTCGGCGGCGAACAGGGTCGCCTCCGGCATGGTGTTCACCGTGTTCGGCGCGACCAGGTCGTCGACGTACAGGGTGTCCTTGTAGGCCGGGTCCTTGACGCCGGTCGAGGCCCACAGCGGACGCTGCTTGTTGGCCTGCGCCTTGTCCAGGGCGGCCCAGCGGTCCGAGGAGAAGACCTCCTCGTACGCCTCGTAGGCGAGCCGCGCGTTGGCGAGACCGACCTTGCCGCGGGCGGCCTTGGCCTCGGGCGTGCCGAGGGCGTCGAGCCGCTTGTCGATCTCCGTGTCCACGCGGGACACGAAGAAGGACGCCACCGAGTGGATGCCGGACAGGTCGATGCCCGCGGCCTTGGCCTTCTCCAGGCCCGCGAGGTACGCGTCCATGACCAGGCGGTAGCGCTCCAGGGAGAAGATCAGCGTGACGTTCACGCTGATGCCCCGGGCGATCGTCTCGGTGATCGCGGGCAGACCCGCCATGGTCGCCGGGATCTTGATGAGCGTGTTCGGCCGGTCGACGAGCCAGGCGAGCTGCTTGGCCTCGGCGACGGTCGACTTGGTGTTGTGCGCCAGGCGCGGGTCGACCTCGATCGAGACCCGGCCGTCCTGGCCCTGGGTCGCGTCGAAGACCGGGCGCAGGATGTCGGCGGCGTCACGGACGTCCGCCGTCGTGATCATGCGGATGGCCTCTTCGACGGTGACCTTGCGGGCGGCGAGGTCGGACAGCTGCTGGTCGTAGCCGTCGCCCTGCGAGATCGCCTTCTGGAAGATCGACGGGTTGGTGGTGACGCCCACGACGTGCTGCTGGTCGATCAGTTCGGCGAGGTTGCCGGACGTGATCCGCTTGCGCGACAGGTCGTCCAGCCAGATCGCGACGCCTTCCTCGGAGAGGCGCTTCAGTGCGTCTGTCATGGAAAATGCATCTCCTACGTGTCGTATGTCGGCGTCAGCGCTGGGCTGCGGCGATCGATTCCCGGGCGGCGTTCGCGACGTTCTCGGCAGTGAAACCGAACTCCTGGAAGAGGACCTTGCCGTCGGCCGAAGCACCGAAGTGCTCCAGGGAAACGATGCGGCCCGCGTCCCCGACGAAGCGGTGCCAGGTCAGACCGATACCGGCCTCGACCGCGACGCGCGCCTTCACGGACGGGGGAAGCACCGATTCCCGGTACCCCTGGTCCTGCTCGTCGAACCATTCCACGGACGGCATGGAGACGACCCGTGTCGGCGTGCCCGCGGCCTCCAGCTGCTCGCGCGCCTCGACGGCCACGTGCACCTCGGACCCGGTCGCGATGAGCACGACCTCCGGCGTCCCGGTGGACGCCTCGAAGAGCACGTAACCGCCCTTCGCCGCATCCTCGTTGGCCTCGTACGTCGGTACGCCCTGACGGGTCAGCGCGAGACCGTGCGGAGCGCCCTTGCCGAAGACCTTGGTGTAGCGCCTGAGGATCTCGCGCCAGGCGATCGCGGTCTCGTTGGCGTCCGCCGGACGGACGACGTTGAGGCCCGGGATGGCGCGCAGGGAGGCGAGGTGTTCGACCGGCTGGTGCGTCGGGCCGTCCTCGCCGAGTCCGACCGAGTCGTGCGTCCACACGTACGTCACCGGCAGGTGCATCAGCGCGGACAGGCGTACGGCGTTGCGCATGTAGTCGGAGAACACCAGGAAGGTGCCGCCGTAGATGCGGGTGTTGCCGTGCAGCGCGATGCCGTTCATCTCCGCGGCCATGGAGTGCTCGCGGATGCCGAAGTGGATCGTGCGGCCGTACGGGTCCGCCTCCGGCAGCGGGTTGTCCGCCGGGAGGAACGAACTCGTCTTGTCGATGGTCGTGTTGTTCGAGCCGGCGAGGTCGGCCGAACCGCCCCACAGCTCGGGGATGACCGCGCCGAGAGCCTGGAGGACCTTGCCGGACGCGGCACGCGTGGCGACGCCCTTGCCCGTCTCGAAGACCGGGAGCTTCTCCTCCCAGCCGGTGGGCAGCTCGGCCGCGGCGATGCGGTCGAACTCGGCTGCGCGCTCCGCGTTGGCGGTCCGCCAGGCGGCGAAGCCCTTCTCCCACTCGGCCTTGGCCTCGCGGCCGCGGTCGAGCGCCCGGCGCGCGTGCGCCAGCACCTCGTCGGCGACCTCGAAGGACTGCTCCGGGTCGAAGCCGAGGACACGCTTGGTGGCCGCGACCTCGTCGTCGCCGAGCGCCGAGCCGTGCGCGGCCTCGGTGTTCTGGGCGTTCGGGGCGGGCCAGGCGATGATCGAGCGCATCGCGATGAACGACGGCTTGTCCGTGACCGCCTTCGCGGCCTCGATCGCCGCGTACAGGGCGGCCGGGTCGAGGTCGCCGTTCTCCTGCGGCTCCACACGCTGGACGTGCCAGCCGTAGGCCTCGTACCGCTTCTCCGTGTCCTCGGAGACGGCGGTCTCGGTGTCGCCCTCGATCGAGATGTGGTTGTCGTCCCACAGCAGGACCAGGTTGCCGAGCTTCTGGTGGCCCGCCATCGAGGACGCCTCGCCGGAGATGCCCTCCTGGAGGCAGCCGTCACCGGCGATCGCGAAGACGAAATGGTCGAACGGGGAGGTGCCGGGGGCCGCCTCCGGGTCGAACAGGCCGCGCTCGTAGCGGGCGGCCATCGCCATGCCCACCGCGTTGGCGACACCCTGGCCCAGCGGCCCGGTCGTCGTCTCCACGCCGGGGGTGTGCCCGTACTCGGGGTGCCCCGGGGTGCGGGAGCCCCACGTCCTGAAGGACTTCAGGTCGTCCAGCTCCAGGCCGAAGCCGGCCAGGTACAGCTGGGTGTAGAGGGTCAGGGACGAATGGCCCGCGGACAGCACGAAGCGGTCGCGGCCGGTCCAGTCGGGGTCCGCCGGGTCGTGCCGCATCACCTTCTGGAAGAGGGTGTACGCGGCGGGTGCCAGACTCATCGCCGTACCCGGATGGCCGTTGCCGACCTTCTGTACGGCGTCGGCGGCCAGGATGCGGGCGGTGTCGACGGCCCGCTGGTCCAACTCGGTCCACTCGAGGTCTGTTGTGGTCGGCTTGGTGCTCACCCTGGGTCAGGGCTCCTCTCCACATGTTCCACATGTCGAATGCCGGTGCACGTGGCGCCCACCGGCTCGCTGTCGAGCCTACCCCCGTGGGAACGCGCATTTTTTCGAGTCATTCCAGACTGCCGGGACTCTCCCTCTTCCGCCTCCCGACCGGCGCGTTCCGTATTCGGCAAGTGAATACGGAACCATTGAACCGACTGCTCAATCCGCAGCCGATCAGTCCTTCGCGGGACCCTTCCAACACGAGACGACCCCCGCGAGAGCCGGGGTCTGGGCAACGTCTACAGTGGCGTGGTACGCGCGAGCCTTTACCGGGAGTTCACACCCGGGGCTCGCTGGGATGTCTCTGTCAGGGGTGTGCGTGACGGCCGTTGAATCCCGTCCAGCGGGAGTACTCGGTGGGACGAGCCAGGGTACGAACCACCGGCCGTTCGGGGCCCGGGTCAAGGCGTTCGTCGCTCTCACCAAGCCGCGGATCATCGAACTGCTGCTGATCACCACCGTTCCGGTGATGTTCCTGGCGCAGCAGGGTGTGCCCGATCTGAAGCTGGTGCTCCTCACCTGTCTCGGCGGCTACCTCTCCGCCGGCGGCGCCAACGCCCTGAACATGTACATCGACCGTGACATCGACGCGCTCATGGAGCGCACGTCGCAGCGGCCGCTGGTCACCGGGATGGTCAGCCCGCGCGAGTGCCTCGCCTTCGGCGTCACGCTCGCCGTGGTCTCCACACTTCTGTTCGGTCTGACCGTCAACTGGCTGTCCGCCTGGCTGTCGCTCGGAGCCCTGCTCTTCTACGTCGTCGTCTACACGATGATCCTCAAGCGGCGTACGTCGCAGAACATCGTGTGGGGCGGCATCGCCGGCTGTCTGCCCGTCCTCATCGGCTGGTCCGCCGTCACCGACTCCATGTCGTGGGCCCCGGTCATCCTCTTCCTCGTCATGTTCTTCTGGACGCCGCCGCACTACTGGCCGCTCTCCATGAAGGTGAGGGAGGACTACGCGCGCGTGGGCGTGCCGATGCTGCCGGTCATCGCCTCCAACCGGGTCGTCGCACGGCAGATCGTCCTCTACAGCTGGGCCATGGTCGCCGTCTCCCTGCTGCTGACGCCGCTGGGCTACACGGGCTGGTTCTACACCGTCGTCGCCGTGGTGACCGGAGGCTTCTGGCTCTGGGAGGCGCACGGCCTGCAGTCCCGGGCGAAGAACGGCGCCGTGGGCGCCAAGCTGAAGGAGATGCGGCTCTTCCACTGGTCCATCACGTACGTGTCACTGCTGTTCGTGGCAGTGGCGGTGGACCCCTTCCTGCGCTGACGCTCCGCGCCCCGGCCCGGGTGCGTGGGGAAGACCACTGAGCCCGGGCGTCGCCAGTCGATCTACCCGTCGGTAGCATCCTGGTATGGCAGACATCCAGCAGGTTGACGAGGGCGCGGGCCCCGAGCGGGACGCCAGGACCGAGCGCCGCGCGGCGAAGCTCGCCAAGCAGATCTCCTCCTTCGCGCAGGCCCACGGCGGCGCCGAGGGCCAGATCGCCTACCTCGGGCAGAAGGGCGCCCGGATCGTCCTCGTGGGTGAGGACGGCGACTGGGGCGATCTCGTGGCCCCCAGCTACGCCGTCGCCGAACAGGCCGTGAAGGAATCCGGCATCACCGTCCACGACGACTTCGACGGTGAGTTCGCGAACAAGGTCAGGACCGGCCCGTACGAGTGGACCCGCATGGCGGGCATCCAGGTGGGCGGCCCCGGCAACGCCTGAACCCGGTCCCGGCCGCCGCGCCCTCGCTCGGAGCCCAGGACCGTGATGTCCGCGGCTCCGCCGCACGGGCCCGGCCGGCCACGACCGACCCGCGGTCCCCAGGCCAACACCTGACCCCTGTCTCGCCCGTTAGGCCCCGTAATGGCAGGGCCCTTACGCGGGGGGAGTCCGGATGATCGAAACGCCGTCGCTGGTGGACCAGTACTGCCACGGCGTGCTGCGGACGGAGCTGGGCCTCGGCACCTTCGAGGCCCAGCTGGCCAGGGGCGAGGGGCCGCCCGCGGCAGGCACCACCTTCTTCGACACGCAGACCGGGTTCGCCGTACGCCGCTGGTGCCCCCCGCTGCTCGGGCTGGAACCGCACTGCCCGCCCGCCCGCTACCTGGCGCGACGCCGGGAGCTCGGCGTGCTGGAGTCGGGGCGCAAGCTGCTGCGGGGAAGCGGCATCACGACCTATCTGGTCGACACGGGGCTGCCGGGCGACCTCACCGGCCCCGGCGAGATGGCCTCCACCGGGGCGGCCGACGCCCACGAGATCGTCCGGCTCGAACTGCTCGCCGAGCAGGTCGCCGACACCTCCGGCACCGTCGAGTCCTTTCTCGCCAATCTCGCCGAGTCCGTGCACGGGGCGGCCGTGCACGCCGTGGCCTTCACGTCGGTGGCGGGCGTACGGCACGGACTGGCGCTCGCGCCCGAACCGCCCGGGCCCGGAGAGGTGCGGGGCGCGGCGGGGCGGTGGCTGGCGGGCCGCCCGGTGGGCGGCGCGGTGAGCGATCCGGTCCTGCTCCGACACCTGCTGTGGATCGCGGTCGCCTCGGGCCTGCCCCTCCAGCTGCACGCCGGTCTCGGCGAACCGGGCATGCGGATCGACCGCACCGATCCCGTCCTGCTCACCGACTTCGCCCGCGCCACGGCCGGCCTCGGCACGGACCTGGTGCTGCTGCACGGCTACCCGTACCACCGGCACGCGGCGCACCTCGCCGGGGTCTTCCCGCACGTGTACGCCGACCTGGGCGCGGCGCTCGTGCGGACCGGGGCGCGGGCGGCGGCCGTCCTCTCGGAGATCCTGGAGCTCGCCCCCTTCGGCAAGCTCCTCTTCTCCAGCGGGGCCCACGGGCTGCCCGAGCTCCACGTGGTCGGAGCCCGGCTCTTCCGGGAGGCGCTCGCACGGGTGCTCGGCACCTGGGTGGCGGAGGGCGCATGGTCGCTGGCCGACGCGCAGCGGGTGGCGGGACTGATCGCGGCGGGAAACGCACGGCGGGTGTACGGGGTGGAGTGAACTGCACAGACTGGGTGCATGACTCGCAGCGGCGCGACCGACCGGCTCCTCGACCGCTTTCTCACGGAACTGCGCGGACTCACCCCCGTCGCCGCGTGGGCGCACGGCTCGCTCGGCGGGGGCGACTACCAGGAGGGCCGCAGCGACCTGGACCTGATCGTGGTCCTCGACGGGACGATCACGGCGAGGACGGTCTGGCGGGTGGCCCTGCTGCACGCCAGGCTGCGTACCGAACCGCTTGTCGCCAAACTGCACTGCACCTATCTGACGCCCGCGACGGCGGCCGGCGCGGAGCGGCGGCACCTCACGTGGGCGCACCAGCGGCTCTTCAAGCGGACGGTCACGCCGGTGACCCGGCGCGAACTGCACACCTTCGGACTGGTCCTGTCCGGGCAGCCGCCCGAGCAGCTGCTGCCGCCCGTGACGGACGACGAGCTCGCCGAGTTCGTCGCGCGGGACCAGCGGGACTTCTGGCGACCGCAGGTCGACCGGTCCGCCGACTGGACGCAGGACGTGTGGGTGGACCTGGGGCTGGTCACCCACGCCCGTGCCGCGGTCACCCTGAGGGAGGGGCGGCTGATCACCAAGCGGGAGGCCCTCGGTCTGCTGCCCGGTCTCGGCGCACCCGTCGAGGTGGTCCAGGACGTCAGGAGACGGCGGTACGAGGAGCCGGGAGCCACGGGCCGGGAGTGGGCGGCCCGCAGGGGTCAGCTCACCCGTGACTACCTGGGACCGGCGATCGACCGCCTGGTGGCCGCGTACACGTGACGCACGGGCGCGCCCGACGTCCGCTCAGGTGCGGCTGAGTGCCGACCGTGTCGACTGGCCCGGCAGTTCCGCCACGATCTCGGGCCGCTCCCGCAGCGCCAGGAGCACCCGGAGGGTGGCGATCCACACCAGGCAGGAGCCGAACATGTGGAGGCCGACCAGGACCTCCGGGAGGTCGGTGAAGTACTGGACGTAGCCGATCGCTCCCTGCGCGAGGAGCACCAGGAAGAGATCGCGGGTGCGGTGCAGGGGAGCCGGGGGCGCGTCGACGGCCTTCAGCACGAACCACAGGGCGAAGGCCAGCGTCACCACGATCCAGGCCAGGACCGCGTGCAGTTTGGTGACGTTCTCCCAGTTCAGCGGGATGCGCTCGACCTCGCTGGAGTCACCGGCGTGCGGGCCGGCGCCGGTCACGACCGTGCCCACCGCGATCAGCAGCACGGTGGTGGCGACCAGGATCCACGCCATCTGCAGCACCGGCTTGCCCACCAGCGGGCGCGGCGCGTCGTCGCCCTCCCGGGTGCGCTGCCACATCACCGTGGCGACGGCGATCAGAGCGGTGGAGAGGAGGAAGTGGGCGGCGACCGTGTACGGGTTGAGGCCGACGAGGACGACGACGCCACCGAGGACGGCGTTGCCCATGACGACCCAGAACTGCGTCCAGCCGAGCCGGGTGAGGCTGCGCCGGTACGGCTTCTGCGAGCGCGCGGCGATGATCGCCCAGCCGACCGCGGCACACAGGACGTACGTCAGCATGCGGTTGCCGAACTCGATGACGCCGTGCACGCCCATCTCGCTCGTGGTGGTCAGCGAGTCGTCGGTGCACTTCGGCCAGGTCGGGCAGCCGAGGCCCGAGCCCGTCAGCCGGACGGCACCACCGGTGACCACGATCAGCACCGCCATGACGAGCGCGGCGAGCGCGGCGCGCCGGACCGTCCGGGGTGACGGGGTCCAGCGCCCGGCGATGAAGGCGAGCGGGTTGCGCACGGCTTGAGCGGCGTCCGCTCGGGTCACGTTTGGCACGGGATCCATCGTAGGGGGCTGCTTGTGCACGCGTTCACGAGCCCCCTCCCTGCCACCTTCCGCCACCGTGCCGTCACTCCCATCGGAAGAACCTGCCGGCGGCCGCGAGGCCCACCACGGCCCACACGGAGAGGATCCCGAGGTCCGCCCAGGGCATGCCGGACCCGTGCTGCAGCACGTCCCGCAGACCGTCCGAGAGCGCTGTGATCGGCAGCAGGCCGAGGACGTCCTGCGCCGCCGCCGGGAACTTGTCCAGCGGGACGATCACCCCGCCGCCCACGAGCAGCAGCAGGAAGACCAGGTTCGCGGCGGCCAGCGTGGCCTCTGCCTTCAGCGTGCCCGCCATGAGGAGACCGAGACCGGAGAAGGCGGCGGTGCCGACGACGAGGAGCAGCAGTACGGCGAAAGGGTTGCCCTCCGGCGACCAGCCGAGCGTCAGGGCGATGACCGTCACGAGAATCACCTGGAGCACCTCCGTGACCAGCACGGACAGCGTCTTGGCCGTCATCAGGCCCCAGCGGGGCAGGGGCGAGACGGCGAGCCGCTTCAGCACGCCGTACCGCCGCTCGAAGCCCGTCGCGATCGCCTGACCGGTGAACGCCGTCGACATCACGGCGAGCGCGAGGATGCCCGGCGCCAGGAAGTCGACGGCCTCGCCCTCGCCCGTGTCGACGACGTCCACCGCGCTGAACAGCACGAGCAGCAGCGTCGGGATGATCACGGTCAGAAGCAGCTGCTCGCCGTTGCGCAGCAGCATCCTCGTCTCGAGCGCCGCCTGCGCCGCGATCATCCGGGGCAGCGGGGCCGCTCCCGGCCTCGGCGCGTACGTGCCCCCGCCCGTGGCCCGAACGTCCGATTCCGCACTCATCCGCGCAGCTCCTTACCGGTGAGCTCCAAGAAGACGTCCTCCAGGGTGTGCCGCTCCACGGAGATCTTCTCCGGCATCACCCCGTGCTGGGCGCACCAGGTCGTGACGGTCGCGAGGAGCTGCGGGTCGATCTTGCCGCCGACCCGGTACGTGCCCGGGGTCGGCTCGGCCGCCGTGCAGTCGGCCGGGAGGGCCTTGAGGAGGGAGGTCACGTCCAGGCCGGGGCGACCGCTGAAGCGGAGGGTGTTCTCGGCGCCGCCGCGGCACAGCTCCTCGGGGGAACCCTGGGCGATGACCCGGCCCGCGTCGATGATCGCCACGTCGTCGGCGAGCTGCTCGGCCTCGTCCATGTGGTGCGTGGTCAGGATCACCGAGACACCGTCGGTGCGCAGATCGCGTACGAGTTCCCAGGTGGCCCGGCGTGCCTGCGGGTCGAGGCCCGCGGTCGGCTCGTCCAGGAAGACCAGCTCGGGGCGGCCGACGACGGCCATGGCGAGCGCGAGGCGCTGCTGCTGGCCCCCCGAGAGCCGGCGGTACGTCGTCCGGCCGCAACTGCCGAGGCCCAGGCGCTCGATCAGCGCGTCCACGTCCAGCGGATGCGCGTGCAGCCCGGCCACGTGCCGGAGCATCTCGTCGGCGCGGGCGCCGGAGTAGACGCCGCCGGACTGGAGCATCACGCCGACGCGGGGGCGCAGGGCGGATGCCTCGCGCACCGGGTCGAGGCCCAGCACACGGACGGTTCCGGAGTCCGGCCTGCGGTATCCCTCGCAGCTCTCGACGGTGGTCGTCTTGCCCGCGCCGTTGGGGCCGAGCACGGCGGTGACGCCCGCCCGGGCCACCAGGTCCAGGCCGTCCACCGCGGTCTTCCTGCCGTACCGCTTCACCAGACCGTTGACCTGGACGACTGGCTCACTTCGCATGGGCGGCCTCGCTTCGCATGAGCGCCAAGTCTAGGGACGGGCGGGCGGGTGCCGGAGGGCGGGTCGGGTCACGAGCGACGCGGGACGGGCGCGTCGTCCATGATCCATTCCTCCCGCGAGCGGTGCAGCGCGAGCCACCGCTGCGCGTAGGCCACTGCGTCGGCCAGGGGGAACAACCGCACGTCGGCCGCGCCCACCCGGCCACGCACGACCGGCCGGTCCCGCTCGAAGTCGGCACCCAGGCTGTCGAACTCCTCCGAGCTGACCGAGACCTCCGTCACGACCTCCCAGCGCGGCCCCTCCGGAGTGAGCACGGACCTCCCCACCTCGGCCCGGGGCGAGGGGATCCGGTACTCGGCGAGGTGGAAACCGGTGCAGGAGTCGTAGCCCGCGCCGAGCAGCAGCACCCGGGCGCCCCTCTCCTCCAGGCGGGCCAGCGGGCTGCGCTCGCCCAGCCGGCAGTCCGGGGCGTGGTCCCCGACGACCGCCGCCGCGCCCGGGCCGACGGCCGCGAACGAGGTCTGCGGATGCGCGCTGCGCAGGGCGCCGGGCCAGGTGCGCACGGTCTCCGGGACGACGCCCACGCCGCGCGAGGGCGTCACGAGCGGGTCGTACGCGGGCATCGTGGCGCGGATCGTCGGCCACCACTGTTCGGGCACGGCCGGGTTGCTCCACAGGGCCGGGTCGGAGAGGTCCCCGGACTGGGTGGGAACCACGAGAGTGCCGTCGGGGCCGAGCGCGTCGAGCAGTCCCTGTACGACGGCGACGGCACCTCCGTTGACCCAGCCGAGGGAACGGAGCGACGAGTGCGCGAGGAGCGTCTCGCCGGGGCGCACACCGAGTGCGCGCAGGTCCGCGGCGAGGGTGGCGCGCGTGACGAGAGGGCCGGTCGGAGGGGGTGTCGGCATGGTTCGGCAGTCTCGCCGACGACCCCGTGTGCCGCCACCGAATTTGATCGATCAAAGATCATTGCCGCAGGTCAGATTAGGTTTACCTAAGTGATGCACCGCACCCTGCCCGGCGTGGACGCGGCTTGTCAGTCTCTGAGGAATTACGCAACAATGGCGTTGTGAAAAACGTCGGTGAGGTTCGGGAGACCCCCTCGGGGGCCCCTCAGGAGGAACTCGCGACCGGTGAGCGCTCCACGCGCAACCGCGTCGCGCGCTCCATCCTGGACCACGGCCCGTCGACCGTGGCCGACCTGGCCGGACGGCTGGGCCTGACCCAGGCCGCCGTCCGCCGTCACCTTGACGCCCTCGTCTCCGACGACGTCGTGGAGGCCCGCGAGCAGCGGGTCTACGGCGCCCGTACGCGCGGACGGCCCGCCAAGGTGTTCGCCCTGACCGACTGCGGCCGGGACGCCTTCGACCAGTCCTACGACAAGCTCGCCGCCGACGCCCTGCGCTGGATCGCCGAGCGTGAGGGCGGGGAAGGGGCGCTCGTCGCCTTCGCCCGCGCCAGGATGGCCGCCCAGGCCGAGGCGTACCGCAGGGCCGTCGAGTCCGTCGCCCCCGAGAAGCGTGCCGAAGCGCTGGCCAAGGCCCTGAGCGCGGACGGGTACGCTGCAACGGCGCGCAGTGCACCGGTCGGCGAGCAGCTCTGCCAGCACCACTGCCCGGTCGCCCATGTCGCCGAGCAGTTCCCGCAGCTGTGCGAGGCGGAGACCGAGGTCTTCTCCCAGTTGCTGGGGACGCACGTCCAGCGGCTGGCCACCATCGCCCACGGCGACGGGGTCTGCACGACGTTCATCCCCAAGATTTCCACGCTTCCCAAGACCACTGATCACGCATCCGCACGTACCGCCGGGAGGAACCCCGCATGACACTCCCCATCGAGGAGACCGCCCACCCCGAGCTCGAGGGTCTGGGCAACTACGAATACGGCTGGGCCGACTCCGACGTGGCTGGTGCCTCTGCCAAGCGCGGTATCAACGAGGACGTCGTCCGGGACATCTCCGCGAAGAAGAGCGAGCCGGAGTGGATGACCAAGCTCCGTCTCAAGGGCCTGCGCCTGTTCGACAAGAAGCCCATGCCGAACTGGGGTTCCGACCTCTCCGGCATCGACTTCGACAACATCAAGTACTTCGTGCGTTCCACGGAGAAGCAGGCGCAGTCCTGGGAGGACCTGCCCGAGGACATCAAGAGCACGTACGACAAGCTCGGCATCCCCGAGGCGGAGAAGCAGCGCCTCGTCGCCGGTGTCGCGGCCCAGTACGAGTCCGAGGTCGTCTACCACCAGATCAACGAGGAGCTCGAGGCGCAGGGTGTCATCTTCATGGACACCGACACGGCGCTGAAGGAGCACCCGGAGCTCTTCAAGGAGTACTTCGGCACCGTCATCCCGGTCGGCGACAACAAGTTCGCGTCGCTGAACTCCGCGGTGTGGTCCGGCGGCTCCTTCATCTACGTGCCGAAGGGCGTGCACGTGGAGATCCCACTCCAGGCCTACTTCCGTATCAACACGGAGAACATGGGCCAGTTCGAGCGGACGCTGATCATCGTCGACGAGGACGCCTACGTCCACTACGTCGAGGGCTGCACGGCGCCGATCTACAAGTCGGACTCCCTGCACTCCGCGGTGGTCGAGATCATCGTGAAGAAGGGCGCCCGCTGCCGCTACACGACCATCCAGAACTGGTCGAACAACGTCTACAACCTGGTCACCAAGCGTGCCGTGGCCTACGAGGGCGCGACCATGGAGTGGGTCGACGGCAACATCGGCTCCAAGGTCACCATGAAGTACCCGGCCGTCTACCTGATGGGCGAGCACGCCAAGGGCGAGACCCTGTCCATCGCCTTCGCCGGCGAGGGCCAGCACCAGGACGCCGGCTCCAAGATGGTCCACATGGCGCCGAACACCTCCTCCAACATCGTCTCGAAGTCCGTGGCGCGCGGTGGCGGCCGTACGTCCTACCGCGGTCTCGTCGAGATCGGCGAGGGCGCCCACGGCTCCAAGTCCAACGTGCTGTGCGACGCGCTGCTCGTCGACACCATCTCGCGCTCCGACACGTACCCGTACGTGGACGTCCGCGAGGACGACGTGTCCATGGGCCACGAGGCCACCGTCTCCAAGGTCAGTGACGATCAGCTCTTCTACCTGATGAGCCGGGGCATGACCGAGTTCGAGGCGATGGCCATGATCGTGCGCGGCTTCGTCGAGCCCATCGCGAAGGAGCTGCCCATGGAGTACGCCCTGGAGCTCAACCGGCTGATCGAGCTGCAGATGGAAGGCGCGGTCGGCTAGACCCGCCCCCAGCAGTCGTTAGATTTCCGACGTAGGAAGAGAGCAGACCGACAGCCATGGCTGAGGCGCAAAACATCCCTGTGGGCTCCACCACCGCGGGCCAGATCGCGGTGGCCGCCGAGTCGACCGTCGCCACGCGCATGAGCGCGCCCCCGTCCTTCGACGTGGGGGACTTCCCGGTCCCCCACGGCCGCGAGGAGGAGTGGCGGTTCACTCCGCTGGAGCGGCTGCGCGGCCTGCACGACGGCACCGCGGCCGCCACCGGCGACGGCCTGAAGGTCGACGTCCAGGCGCCCGAGGGCGTCACGATCGAGGCCGTCGGCCGTGACGACGCCCGCCTCGGCAGGGCCGGCACCCCGGTGGACCGCATCGCCGCCCAGGCGTACTCGGCGTTCGAGAAGGCCGGCGTGATCACCGTCCCCAAGGACACCGTGCTCACCGAGCCGATCCGCATCGCCGTGCACGGCGAGGGCGGCGTCGCCTACGCCCACCAGGTCGTCGAGCTCGGAGCCTTCGCCGAGGCCGTCGTCGTCATCGACCACACCGGTGACGCCGTACTTGCCGCCAACGTCGACTACCTCCTCGGGGACGGCGCCAAGCTGACCGTCGTCTCCGTCCAGGACTGGGACGACAAGGCCGTGCACGTGGCCCAGCACAACGCGCTGATCGGCCGCGACGCCACCTTCAAGTCGTTCGTGGTCACCTTCGGCGGCGACCTCGTACGCCTGCACCCGCGTATCGCCTACGCCGGCACCGGCGGCGAGGCCGAGCTCTTCGGCCTGTACTTCACGGACGCCGGCCAGCACCAGGAGCACCGCCTCCTCGTCGACCACAACACCCCGCACTGCAAGTCGAACGTCGTCTACAAGGGCGCGCTCCAGGGCGAGGGCGCCCACGCGGTGTGGATCGGTGACGTCCTCATCGAGGCCAAGGCCGAGGGCACGGACACGTACGAGATGAACCGGAACCTGGTTCTGACCGACGGCGCCCGGGTCGACTCCGTGCCGAACCTCGAGATCGAGACCGGCGAGATCGTCGGCGCGGGCCACGCCTCGGCGACCGGCCGCTTCGACGACGAGCAGCTCTTCTACCTGATGGCCCGCGGCATCCCGGCCGACGAGGCCCGTCGCCTGGTGGTCCGAGGCTTCTTCGCCGAGCTGGTCCAGCAGATCGGTGTCGACGACATCCAGGAGCGCCTTCTCGTGAAGATCGACGAGGAGCTGGAGGCGTCGGTCTGATGACTGCCTTCCTACGCGCCTGCGACCTGAGCGAGCTGGAGAAGGACACCCCGAAGCGGGTGGAACTCGACGGCACGCCGGTCTCGCTCGTGCAGACCGAGGGGGAGGTGTTCGCGATCCACGACATCTGCTCGCACGCGAACGTCTCGCTCTCCGAGGGCGAGGTGGAGGACTGTCAGATCGAGTGCTGGCTGCACGGCTCCGCGTTCGACCTCAGAACCGGTAAGCCGTCCGGTCTCCCCGCGACGCGCCCCGTCCCCGTATATCCCGTAAAGATCGAAGGGGGCAGCGTCTTCGTCGACGTCCACGCCTCCCTCACCCAGGAGTCCTGAGGTACCCATGGCAACGCTTGAAATCCGAGACCTGCACGTCACCGTCGAGGCCGACAACGCCACGAAGGAGATCCTCAAGGGCGTCGACCTCACCGTGAAGCAGGGCGAGACGCACGCCATCATGGGCCCGAACGGCTCCGGCAAGTCGACGCTCGCCTACTCCCTCGCGGGTCACCCGAAGTACACGATCACCGGCGGCACCGTCACCCTCGACGGTGAGGACGTCCTGGAGATGTCCGTCGACGAGCGTGCCCGCGCGGGCCTGTTCCTGGCGATGCAGTACCCGGTCGAGGTCCCCGGTGTCTCGGTCTCCAACTTCCTGCGC
Organism: Streptomyces aurantiacus; assembly: GCF_027107535.1. NCBI lineage: Bacteria > Bacillati > Actinomycetota > Actinomycetes > Kitasatosporales > Streptomycetaceae > Streptomyces > Streptomyces sp. Qhu-G9. Next base: position 2,291,530 of record NZ_CP114283.1, read on the forward strand.
ACCTCCGCCACCGCGATCCGCGGCGAGGCCCCCAAGCTGCGGCTGTGGGTCAAGGAGGTCAAGGAGGCCATGGAGCGTCTCAACATGGACACCTCCTTCGCCGAGCGCAACGTGAACGAGGGCTTCTCCGGCGGTGAGAAGAAGCGCCACGAGATCCTCCAGCTGGAGCTGCTCAAGCCGAAGATCGCGATCCTCGACGAGACGGACTCCGGCCTGGACGTCGACGCCCTGCGCGTCGTCTCCGAGGGCGTCAACCGCGTCCGTGAGACCGGTGAGGTCGGCACCCTGCTGATCACGCACTACACGCGCATCCTGCGCTACATCAAGCCCGACCACGTGCACGTCTTCTCCGGCGGCCGGATCGTCGAGTCCGGCGGCGCCGAACTCGCCGACAAGCTGGAGAACGAGGGCTACGAGGTATACACGAAGGGTGGCGCATCAGCGTGACGCAGTTGCCGGGCCTCCTCGACACCGAGGCGATCCGTAAGGACTTCCCCATCCTGGACCGCCGGGTCCACGACGGTAAGAAGCTCGTGTACCTGGACAACGCGGCGACCTCGCAGAAGCCGCGCCAGGTGCTGGACGCACTCAGCGGCTACTACGAGAACTACAACGCCAACGTCCACCGCGGCGTGCATGTGCTCGCGGAGGAGGCCACGGCGCTGTACGAGGGCGCGCGCGACAAGGTCGCCGCGTTCATCAACGCGCCGAGCCGCGACGAGGTGATCTTCACGAAGAACGCCTCCGAGTCGCTCAACCTCGTGGCCAACATGCTCGGCTGGGCCGACGAGCCCTACCGCGTGGACCACGAGACCGAGATCGTCATCACGGAGATGGAGCACCACTCCAACATCGTGCCGTGGCAGCTGCTGGCGCAGCGCACGGGCGCGAAGCTGAAGTGGTTCGGCCTCACCGACGACGGCCGTCTCGACCTGTCCAACATCGACGAGATCATCAACGAGAAGACGAAGATCGTCTCCTTCGTGCTGGTGTCGAACATCCTGGGCACGGTCAACCCGGTCGAGGCGATAGTGCGCCGCGCGCAGGAGGTCGGTGCGCTGGTCTGCATCGACGCCTCCCAGGCCGCCCCGCACATGCCGCTGGACGTGCAGGCGCTGCAGGCCGACTTCGTGGCCTTCACCGGCCACAAGATGTGCGGCCCGACCGGCATCGGCGTCCTGTGGGGCCGCCAGGAGCTGCTGGAGGACCTGCCTCCGTTCCTCGGCGGCGGCGAGATGATCGAGACGGTGTCGATGCACTCGTCGACGTACGCTCCCGCCCCGTACAAGTTCGAGGCGGGCACCCCGCCGATCGCCCAGGCGGTCGGTCTCGGTGCGGCGATCGACTACCTGAGCGCGATCGGCATGGACAAGATCCTCGCCCATGAGCACGCGCTCACCGAGTACGCGGTGAAGCGGTTCGCGGAGGTCCCGGACCTGCGGATCATCGGCCCGACGACGGCCGAGGACCGCGGCGCGGCGATCTCGTTCACGCTGGGTGACATCCACCCGCACGACGTGGGCCAGGTCCTCGACGAGCAGGGCATCGCGGTCCGGGTGGGACACCACTGCGCCCGCCCCGTCTGCCTGCGCTACGGAATTCCTGCGACCACGCGAGCGTCGTTCTATCTGTACTCCACGCCGGCCGAGATCGACGCACTGGTCGACGGTCTGGAGCACGTACGGAACTTCTTCGGCTGAGGGGCGTGCTGAAACCGTGAAGCTGGATTCGATGTACCAGGAAGTCATCCTGGACCACTACAAGCACCCGCACGGCCGGGGCTTGCGGGACGGCGACGCCGAGGTGCACCACGTCAACCCGACGTGCGGCGACGAGATCACCCTGCGCGTGAAGTACGACGGCACGACGATCAGCGACGTCTCGTACGAGGGCCAGGGCTGCTCCATCAGCCAGGCCTCGGCCTCCGTGCTGAACGAGCTCCTCGTCGGCAAGCAGCTCACCGACGCGCAGAAGATCCAGGAGACCTTCCTGGAGCTGATGCAGTCCAAGGGCCGCATCACACCGGACGACGCGATGGAGGAGGTCCTGGAGGACGCGGTCGCGTTCGCCGGGGTCTCCAAGTACCCGGCCCGCGTCAAGTGCGCGCTGCTGAGCTGGATGGCCTGGAAGGACGCGACGGCCCAGGCCCTGGGCGAGGCCGGCGCCGAAAGGAAGACGGCATGAGCGAGACCATCGAGATGAAACCGGCCTCGGAGGAAGAAGTCCGAGAGGCCCTGTACGACGTGGTCGACCCCGAGCTGGGCATCGACGTCGTCAACCTCGGGCTGATCTACGGCATCCACGTCGACGACGCGAACATCGCGACGATCGACATGACCCTGACGTCGGCGGCCTGTCCGCTGACCGACGTCATCGAGGACCAGGCCAAGTCCGCCACGGACGGCATCGTCAACGAACTGCGCATCAACTGGGTGTGGATGCCGCCGTGGGGCCCGGACAAGATCACGGACGACGGCCGTGACCAGCTCCGGGCGCTGGGCTTCAACGTCTGACACCCGGCTGTACGAGCGAGGCCCCCGGCATGTCCGCCGGGGGCCTCGCTCGTGTGGGGGCGGTGTCGCGCGTCGGCGGACACCGTGAGCGGCTCGCTCAGCCCGGTCTCTTGCTCAGCTCAATCCCTTGACCAGCCGGAACGCCGAGTCCGCCAGGTAGAGCTGGTTGTACTCGGCCGGGTCCAGACGGAGCTCGAAGTTGCGGTGGCGCAGGAAGCGGCCGCGGAAGTTGTACGACTCCAGCGCGACGGCTCCGGAGTGGACCGACGGGCGGGGGCAGAACGTGGCGTCCTGCTTGAAGTACTCGGAGCCGTCGTGCCGGTCCGCACGCAGGCGGAAGTTCTGGTGGCGCAGGTAGCGCTTGTCGCCCAGCGAGAAGGAGACACAGCTGGAGTCGGCGATGCCGGGGACGACCTTGAAGGAGGCCTCCTGCCTGGTCCGGGACGAGCTGTGGGAGCTCACCTGGTCGAGGCGTACCGAGTCGTACGAGAGGTGCCAGTAGCGGTCCGGGTAGTTGACCGCCCGGACGGACTTCAGCGGGGTGGACGGCTTGGGGGAGGCGGACTTCGAGGGCCGCGTGACGGGATCGGGCTTCGCGCCGCCCTGCTGCTTGTCCTCGGGTGCGGAGGACGTGCCGTCCTCCTTCTCCTTGGGGCCCTCCGGAGCGGCCAGGCCGCTCTTCCCACTCGGTGCCGTCGCGGCGGGCACGCGGGGCGTGACCGGTTCGTCCGCGGCGGACGTGGTGTTCTGCTTCTGGTCCTTCGTCGACGTGCCCGTGCCGTCCTCCAGCACGGTCACCGCCGTCACGGTGGAGGCGAGGACCGCCACGAGGAGTGCTCCGGCCAGCCAGAGCCTGCGTGTTCCGGGTATGCGGGACTCGTCCAGGGATTCGCCGGTCTCCCACACCTTCGGGGGGTGGGCCGACGGGTCGGGAGCCGACCCGGTCTTTCTTTCTGGCATGCGCGGTTCCCCCAGCGTCGCCGAGGGCGGACGCGGATCGGTCATGTGTCGTGGCACAAGGGCGTGGCACAAGAAGGAGGCGGAGGTCGCGGGCACGCGGTACGGCTGTGGCCGGGGGATCCGCGTGCGCGACGAGGGGAACATTAGTGGAACCTGTGCGCTTCGAGTAAGCGTTTCTGAGAGCGGTTTCCGCCGGAAGCCGCAACGACTGTCCGACAGTTGCCGCCGATCGTCGAACGTGTCGGCCGGGAAAGATAGTTCAAGGCTTAAGGATTAGAGATCAGGGCCCTGAGGAGGCGGTTCCGGCGCCCGAAGGGGGAGTTCGGGCGCCGAAGCGGATCCACGCGTGCGGCCGGGGGGATTTCCTCTCAGGGCCTAACGCGCACCGAAGGCCGACAGGAGCGTGGCGATCCGTTCGCGGCCTCCGCCGTTCTGGACCGGGGCCGCCGTCAGGACGTCCAGGTGCTGGTAACCCGGAAGGACGATGGGGTTCTTGTCCGCCGGCACGTGGTCGGCGAGGATGCCGTCACCCGCGACGAAGGTGATCGCCGGATTGGCGGTCGGGCCTGCGGAGTGCACCATGTGCCGTGCGATTCGCGGGTCGTCCACCAGGGATATGTCCGTGATGAGCTTCGTCGGGAAGTAGTCCTCGGTGAAGTCCAGCGGCTGCTCGGAGAGACTGCGGGCCAACTCCCCGATGTCCGACACCTCCTTGGCGGCCGTCGTGAACGGCGTGCCGTCGGCCGAGCGGTGCACCGGGTCGTCCGCCGCGCCCACCCGGTCGAAGTTGCGCCAGGTGTAGAGAGGGCCGCCCGGCTCGTCCGGGATCGCCTTCAGCTCCGTTCCGAACAGGGCGGGCGAGCCCTGGACGTCGTTCGAGACCGGGAAGTTCTTGTCGGCGATCCGGCCGCCGTCGAAGAGGCCCACGCTGGTCTGGATGAAGGACAACGGAGCCGAGTTGTCGTCCATGAAGGCGCCCAGGACCGCCTCGTTGGTGAGGCGGAAGTCGCGGATCGTCGGCTTTCCGCTCAGGAACACGGCCGCGTTCTTCGAGAACATCGTGCGGGACGTCGTCTCGATGTTGGTGTTCTCCGGCAGCGCGTCCTGGAGCGTTGACTGTGTGTCGGGTGCGGTGCGCGCGGCCAGTCCGCTGATCGCGAGCACGTTCATGATCTCCGGGTTGAGCACCGCAGGAAGCGCGAGAAAGCGGGGCAGGACGCCGGTACGCAGGCCGGCTTGTACGGCGGTGAAGCCGAGGCCCGTCTCCGGGACCATGCCCTTGGGCAGCAGGCCGCCGTCGAGGGTGCCCGAACCGCCGTTCAGGTCGTCGAGGTTGACGGCGATCGTCGTGTCCAGGGCGAAGTAGCCCGCGCACTGGTTGAAGCCCGCGTCCGCCTTCGTCGCGCTGTTCCCGTCGAAGTCCCAGGTGGAGAAGACGCCGGTGAGCACCCCGCCGAGCGAGTGCCCGCCGCACAGCACCTTCTCCTTGCGCAGCTTCTGGTCGGGCAGTTCGGCGGTCAGCAGGTCGTACTGGTCCCGGACGGTCTGCTCCAGGCCGACCTCGCCGAGCCAGCCCACCTGATCGCTCGTCAGGAATCCGTCGAAGGCGCGGCCGTCCACCTTCTGGCCCCCGTAGTAGTAGCCGACCGCCTTCCCCACGCTGCCCGTCGCGACCCCGGCGTTATCCTCCAGGCAGTTGGAGCGCCGGTCCAGCGCCCAGAACTCGATGTGGTCGCCCTGGTCCGCCGCCGCCCGCACCGTGTTGCGGGCCACGCTGTCGAAGGCGCCCGCGCCCTCCAGGATGCCGGGCTGGGCGACCAGGATCCGGTCGGCGTCGGCCGACCTCGACGGTCCGTCGGAGGAGCGGTAGCGCAGGTACGACAGCCGGTCGCAGCGCGCCGGGTGGGCCCCGACGGAGGCCGGCAGCGGGATCCGCAGCGAGACCTGGGTCTCCGTGATGCCCTTGACCGGGGACGCGGAGGACACCGGTGTCTCGGTGCGGGCCCCGTCGGCGGCGGCCGGCGCCCCGCCGGCCGAGGGTGTCGCGGTCAGCGCGGCCACGGCGAGCGCTCCCGCCGCCAGTGGGCGCAGCCACCGGGCGCGACGAGGGGGGACTCCAGTGCTCATGTTTGTCTCCATGGGTGCGACAGCGGTCCGGAGTGCCGCACAGTAACCAGCGGTAACTGCCCTGTTCCATAAGGAAAACGAGCGAACGAGGGAAGCTCGGTGCGCACATTCGCACAGCCGGCCGTCGCGGGGTCCGCGTGGCGCCGACGGGGACCGCGGCCACGGGAGGTGCGCGTCCCGGACGGGCTTTCCGGTTCTGCGTACGGGCGTACATATCGATGCGTACCTTCGTACGCATGGGATACGCGCTGCTCACCGGAGCCATCGCCGCGGAAGTGGCCGCCACGACCGCCATGAAGTACAGCGACGGCTTCAGCAAGCTCTGGCCGTCCGTGCTGACCGCCCTCGGCTACATCATCGCCTTCGTACTGCTCGCGCAGACGCTCAAGACCGTGTCCGTCGGCACGGCGTACGCGATCTGGTCCGGGCTCGGCACGGCGGCCATCGTGGTGATCGGGATCGTGTTCCTCGGGGAGGGGCTGAGCTTCACCAAGTTCGCCGGAACAGCGCTGATCATCGGCGGGGTCGTCGTGCTGAACGTGGGCGGGGCGCACTGATGACTTCGGGCGGCGGCCGCTGATGGCCCGGCGTTACGACCCCGCGCGACGGCAGAGGATCATCGACGCGGCGATCCGCGTCGTGGCCGCCAGGGGTATCGCCGGACTGAGCCACCGCTCGGTGGCGGCCGAGGCGGATGTGCCGCTCGGCTCGACGACGTACCACTTCCGGACCCTCGACGAGCTGATGGTCGCCGCGCTGCGGCAGGCGAACGAGGGCTTCGCGCGGGTGCTCGCCGCGAGGGGCTCCTTCGAGGACACCGACGCCGACCTGGCCGGCGAACTCGCCGCGGTGACGGGCGAGTGGCTGGCGGGCGACCGCGCCGGGGCGGAGCTCGAGTACGAGCTGTACCTCGCCGCCCTGCGCCGCCCCGCCCTGCGCCCCGTCGCCGCCGAATGGTGCCACGACCTCGCCGACCGCATCGGCCGCCGCACGGACCAGGCCACCGCGCGGGCGCTCGTCGCGCTGGTGGACGGCATCTGTCTGCAGGTGCTCCTGACGGGCACGGAGTACGACGAGGCGTACGCCCGCGAGATGCTGGCGCGGATGATCCCCTGAACCCACCCCCTCTGCGTCCCCTTCCCGCGCTGCCCGCCTTCGGCCCTCTCCCTCCGTCCGCCGCGCGGGAACCGTGAACCTTCCGCCGCCCTGCGGGGAACAGGCGGTGAAAGGCTCGGCACGACCAACAGGGGGAGGACTTGTGACCGGACCACCGGCACCGGAGGCCGAGGTGCACGACGACGCCGAGGTCGTCGCCCAGTCTCTGGAGCAACCGGAGCTGTTCGCCCGGCTCTACGACCGGTACGCGCCGGACATCCACCGGTACGTGACCCGGCGGCTCGGGGACGGGGCGGCCGACGACATCACGGCGGACACGTTCCTCACGGCGTTCCGGATCCGCACCCGCTACGACCTGACCCGGGCCAACGCGCGCCCCTGGCTCTACGGCATCGCGGGCAACCTCATCGGCAAGCAGCGCCGCACCGAGGTCCGGGCCCTCAGGGCACTGGCCCGGACCGGGACCGACCCGGTCGCCGCGTCATGGGTGGAGGAGACCGAGAACCGCGTCGCCGCGCAGGCACCGCTCGCCGGCGCCCTGGCCGCACTGCCGGCGGGGGACCGGCACGTGCTGCTGCTCGTCGCCTGGGCCGACCTCACGTACCAGGAGGTCGCGGAGGCCCTGGACATACCCGTCGGGACGGTCCGCTCCCGGCTCAACAGAGCCCGGCGCAAGGTGCGTACCGCCCTGGGCGCCGATCCCGCATTCGTACCGGACACCCCGGAGGTGATCTGACATGGACGAGATGACCGAGGTACGGAACCTCCGTGCGGATGCGCCCGTCCCGGACCGGGCGCGGCTCGCCCCCGGGCGCGCGCGACTGGCCGAGGCGGCGACGACGGGATGGCGGTCCCACGCGGTGTGGGGGCGCCGGAAGTTCGTCATCGCCGCCGTCGTGGCATCGGTGACCGCGGTCGCCGTCACGGCGTCCGTGCTGGCGGAGGGCAGCGACTCCGGCCGGACGGTCCGGCCCGCGGCCTCCCCGAGCGTCAGCCTGAAGGGGATGAGCGCGGCCGAGCTGCTGGAACGGGCGGCCCGGGCGGTGGAGCGGCAGGGACCGGTCACGGTGCCGCGCGCCAAGCAGTGGATCTACACCGAGACCGTCCAGGAGGACGGACGGAAGCCCCCCGAGGAGGGGCGGACGAACCACTTCAGCTCCCGGCAGTGGATCCGCTACGACGGCAGCGCCATCGGCTCCGTCCTGCCCATGCCGGGGGCGAAGCTCGAGATCCGCAGCATGCGGCTGGAGAACGGGGGAGAGGGCGACGACCGCTCGCCGCGCGAGATGTACCGGTTCATGACCACCGTGCCGGCCGACGGTGAGAAGGCGCTCGAGGTGATCCGCGACGAGCACGCGATCGGGGACATCGAGGGAGAGACCGAGACGCAGCGGGACTACCGGGAGATCAGCGTCCTCCTCGACACCCAGGTGATGCCGTCCGAAGGGCTGGCCGGGCTCTACCGCGCGCTCGCGACCCTGCCGGGCGGCGAGGTCACCGACCACGTCGTACGGAACGCCGCCGGACGCCCGGTGATCGCACTGCGGTACGAGGGGACGGACGCCGGGCCGAAGGGCCTGAACATGGGAGACGAGTGGCTGCTCGACCCGCAGACCTACCGGGTCGTCGGCAGGCGGCTCACCGAGGGCGGCAAGGTCGTCGGCGGCAACTCGACCGTGGCCATGGCGGTGGTCGACAAGGCCGGCCGTCGCAGCTGACCCCATGAGCACGGGCGGTCCGCGCCACGGGGGTGCGAGGACCGCCCGGACACCCGGCCGGACGCGCTCGGGGAACGGACGCCACGCCCGTTCGGCGCCCGTTCCCTGAGACGGCCCGTCCACGAGTTCGCCCGGACGGCTCCGCGCCCGTTAGGTTTCCCTCATGACCGACACGACTGCTACACGCACCACCGGCGCCGTCGCCGCCGGGCTCGCCACGATCGCCACCGACGGCACCGTCCTCGACACGTGGTACCCGGCTCCCGAACTGGTCGCCGAGCCCGGCCCCTCCGGCTCCGAGCGGCTGCCCGCCGAACGCGCGGTGGAACTGCTCGGCGAGGGCGCCGTGAAGGCGATCGGCCCGGACGCCCGCCGGGGCGTCGAAGTGGTCGCGGTCCGTACGGTCATCGCCTCGCTCGACGAGAAGCCGGTCGACGCGCACGACGCCTACCTGCGCCTGCACCTGCTCTCGCACCGGCTGGTGAAGCCGCACGGGCAGAGCCTCGACGGGCTGTTCGCCCACCTCGCCAACGTCGCCTGGACCTCGCTCGGCCCGGTCGCGGTGGACGATGTGGAGAAGGCCCGGCTGAACGCCCGCGCCGAGGGCCTCCACCTGGCCGTGACGTCCATCGACAAGTTCCCGCGCATGACCGACTACGTGGCGCCGAAGGGCGTCCGCATCGCCGACGCCGACCGGGTCCGTCTCGGCGCGCACCTCGCCGAGGGCACCACGGTCATGCACGAGGGCTTCGTGAACTTCAACGCCGGCACGCTCGGCACGTCGATGGTCGAGGGCCGTATCTCCGCCGGTGTCGTGGTCGGCGACGGCTCGGACATCGGCGGCGGCGCCTCCACCATGGGCACGCTGTCGGGTGGCGGCAACGTCCGCATCACCATCGGCGAGCGCTGCCTGATCGGGGCGGAGGCGGGCGTCGGCATCGCCCTCGGTGACGAGTGCGTCGTCGAGGCCGGGCTGTACGTCACCGCCGGGACCCGGGTCACGATGCCCGACGGCCAGATCGTCAAGGCCCGTGAGCTGTCCGGTGCCTCCAACATCCTGTTCCGCCGCAACTCGGTCACCGGGAAGGTGGAGGCGCGGCCGAACAACGCGGTGTGGGGCGGCCTCAACGAGGTGCTCCACAGCCACAACTGAGCCGCGCCGCGACCTGCTCGAACCGAGCGCCCTCCCACAGCCGTGGGAGGGCGCTCGGCGTTGTGCGGGCACCCGCCGGCCCGCGCGCCGCGGCCGGAGCCGACCGGACCGTGAGAATTTCTCATCGCATGCGGCATAGCGGCAGGCACCCCCGCGCGTCAGTACGAGTGGGAGCGGGGGGACGAACCCGCGGGGAAGAGAAGGTGACGATGGATGCCCAGGGGCACGAGCGGTTCCATGAGTTCGTGGAGAACCGGTCGTCGGCGCTGCTGAAGACAGCTGTGCTGCTCAGCGGCGGGGACCGGCACGCGGCCGAGGACCTGTTGCAGAACGCGTTGATCAAGGCCGCCGGGCGGTGGCATCGGATCGACGAGCCGGAGGCGTACGTACGGCAGATCCTGTACCGGCAGCAGGTGAGCCGGTGGCGGCTGAAGTGGCGGCGGCGGGAACTGACCGTCGCCGAGCCGCCCGAGGCGACGGGCGGCGCCGACGCCTCCTCCGCCACCGAGCTGCGGATCGTGATGCGGGGAGCGCTGGCGCGGCTCACCGCCCGGCAGCGGACCGTGCTCGTGCTGCGGTACTTCGAGGACCTGCCGGAGGCCGACGTGGCCCGCATCCTCGGCTGCTCGGTCGGGACCGTGCGGTCCACCACACACCGCTCGCTCGCCCGGCTGCGCGCCCTGGCGCCGGAGCTGGCCGTCCTCGGCCTGTCCGACGCCGAACAGAACCCGTCCCGTGACTTCTCGCCAGTGGAGGTACGTCCGTGAACATGGATCAGCTCGTCCGCGACGCCCTGCACGAGCAGGCCTCGGAGACCACGACCCCGCAGCCCGGCTTCGCGGGCCGCGTCCTCGCCGTCCGCCGCCGCCGCCGTACCCGTACGATCGCCGGCGCCGCGGTCGCCACGGCGGTCGCCGTCGCCGTCGGAGTGGCCGTCCCGGTCCTGTACGACGGCAAGGACGAGTCGCGGCTCGCCACCCAGATGAACCAGAGCGACATCATCGCCCACCCGGACCAGACACCCCCGCGCGACTTCATCGCGGTGGGCGACACCGCGATGGCCGCCTACTACACGGCCGGCACCGTCCTGACGGGCGCGGACCGGGGCGTGTTCCAGCGCAGCTACCACCTGCTCGACCAGAAGACCGGCAAGTACGTGAAGAGCCCGAAGTGGTCCTTCCTGGACGTCGCTCCCGGCATGCGCACCGCCGCCGTCCTGGAGAAAGGGCTGCCCACCAAGCGGATCGGGCTGCTCGACCTGCTCACCGGCGAGGTCGAGCGCTGGATCACCGTCGACCGCGCCGTCGCGGGCGTCAGCTTCTCGGCCGACGGCAGCAAGCTCGTGGCGACGACGTACAGCAAGAACCCCGACATGCAGGAGCTGGCTCCCAACGACGCCGACGGGGACGGCAAGAAGAACGACTGGGGACCGCAGTGGGGCGAGTCGCACCGGACCGGCTTCTACGTCCTCGACGCCGACTCCGGCAAGGGATCCTGGAGCAAGGTCACGGTGCACAAGAACGACGACGACATGCCCGGGGGGTCCCTCAACGCCCGCCAGGACTTCGCCTTCAGCGCCGACGCCAAGCTGGTGTACTCGGGGCTCATCATGGAACCCAACGTGCAGTACTACGACTTCGAGGGCAACGAGGTCGCCACGCCGGCCAAGGAGAAGTACCTGCACTGGTCCGTCGACGCCCGCCTCTCCCCGGACGGCAAGCTCGCCGCCGGCGACTTCGCGGGCGGCATCAAGACCACCGCGTCCGAGATCAACGACCCCTACACCGGCAAGCGGCTCCACAAGATCCCCGGCCAGCAGTTGCTCGCCTGGGCCGACAACAAGCGGCTCATCGCCTGGGACATCACACCCGGCTCGAACGAGTTCCACAACCGGCTCGTGCTCGTCACGATCGGCAGTGACAAGACCATCCCGCTGAGCGGTTTCCGCAAGGGGAACGACGGCGCGCCCGGGCGCTGGAACCCGGTCTTCGCCGCCCGCTGAGCGGACGCCGAGCCCTCGGCAGGGACCCCGATCAGGAGGCCACCAGCCGCTCGTACTCGGCCAGCAGCCCGTCGACCACCTCCCGGCCGGCGGGCCGCAGCGGTGCCCGCACCGGACCGGCGGGCAGACCCAGGGAGTTGAGAAGGGCCTTCGCGGTGACCGAGCCCGGCAGGCCCGAGGCCATCATCGCCTCGATGAGCGCGACGGCCCGTCGCTGGCGGTGCGCGGCGCCCCCGGTGTCTCCCGCGTCGAACGCGTCCAGGACGCCCCGCAGCAGACCCGGCACGACGTTGGCCACCGTACTGACGTATCCGGCGGCGCCCACCGCGTACAGGGCCAGCGCGTACTCGTCACAGCCCGCGTAGTACGCGAGATCCGTGCGGGCCAGCACCTTCTGGGTGCCGAGCAGGTCGTACGCGCAGTCCTTCACCGCGACGATCCGCGGATGCCCCGCGAGCCGCAGCATGGTCTCCGGCTCGATCCGGGTGCCGGTGCGGCCCGGGATGTCGTACAGGGCGAGCGGTAGCCCGGAGGCGTCCGCGATGGTCAGGAAGTGTGCCTCGACGGCGTCCTGCGGGGGCTTGCTGTAGTACGGCGTGACCGCCAGCAGGCCGTGCGCGCCCGCCTTCTCGGCGTCCAGCGCGAGCTCGACGGAGTGACGGGTGTCGGCGGTCCCGACGCCGGCGACGATCGCGGCACGGTCGCCGACGGCCTCGGCCACCGCCCGTACGAGCGCGGACTTCTCGGCGTCCGTGGTGGTCGGCGACTCCCCGGTCGTGCCGGACAGCACCAGTCCGTCGCAGCCCTCGGAGACCAGCCGCTCGGCCAGCCGCTGCGCACCGTCCAGGTCGAGCAGCCCCTCGGCGGTGAAGGGCGTGACCATCGCGCAGAGCGCGCGGCCGAAGGGACGAGGACGGGGAGGTGTGGTCGTGGTCATGCAAGCAGTCTCGGCCCGCCGACCTGGAAGCTCCACTTAATTCTCCTACGCGCTATCCGTAAGGAAGGCTACGGAGTGTGTCTCCTGGGGCGCGCTGGGCGCTCGTCCCGGTTCGCGCCACCACGCCGGGTGCGGCGGTCGGTGACCGGTGTCCGGTACCGCCGGCCCGGTGCTGTCCCGCCCAGGCGCTCGCGGCTCCGGGAAGGGGTAGCGGCGGCCCGGCAGGGTACCCGGGCGGCCCCGGACGAAAGGAGGCAGGACGCCATGACCGGGACCACGGACCGGCGGCCGGAGGAGCAGCACTCGGTGGGTGAACTCGTCGGGCAGGCCACGGAACAGCTTTCCGAGCTCGTACGGCAGGAAATACAGCTCGCGAAGGAGGAACTGACGGAGAAGGGGCGGCGTGCGGGGCGCGGCGGCGGGCTGCTCGGCGCGGCCGGTGCCGTCGCCTACGTGGGGCTGATGGCCCTGTCGGCGACCGGCGCCGCCGCACTCTCCCTGGTGCTGCCCGTGTGGGCGGCGGCACTGATCGTCACAGTCGTGCTCTTCGTGGTCGCGGGGGTGCTGGCGAAGACCGGCCGCGCGCAATTCAGCCGCGCCACCCCGCCGCTGCCCGAGCAGGCGATGGACAGCGTGCGGGCCGACGTCGACGAGATCAAGGAAAGGGCGCACCGATGAACGACAGGAACGATGCCGTGCAGGCCGGCGGCGCCACGGACAGTCCCACCGACGCGGCCGAGGGGCCGGAGGAGCTGCGACGCCGGATCGAGACGACCCGAGAGCAACTCGGCGTCACGGTCGAGGAGTTGGCGGCGAAGGTCGACGTACGGGCTCGTGCGAAGGCCCGGAGCGCCGAGCTGAAGGGCAAGGCCGCCGAGGCCGGCCACGTCGTGCAGGGCAAGGCGGCGCAGGCGGGCCACGTCGTACAGGGGAAGGCCACCGAGGCCGGGCATGTCGTGCAGGGCAAGGCCGTCCAGGCCGGGCACGTCGTCCAGGAACACGTGCCGCAGCCGGTGCGCGACGCCGCGACCGCGGTCGTCCAGGCCGGGCTGAGGTACCGCAAGCCCGTCCTGGTCGCCGGGGCCGGAGCGGTCGTGGCGGCCTGGCTGCTGCGTCGGCGGCGCAACGGCCACCGCTGACCGGACGGGTACGCGCACCACCGGCCGGGCGCGGGCGTCATCGACCGGGCGGAGCACGGCGAGCGGCGATCGGGTGGTTCCAGGGCGGCGGCGGGGCGGAGAGGTTCGGCCCCGCCGCCCGCTGTGGTCCTGTCCGGTTCGCCGCTCTTCGCGGTCCTACCCGGTCTCGCCGTCCCCACGGTGACTGCGCAGCCACGAGGCGCGAAGCCGCGCGGGCCACTTCCGGATGTCCCTCGGCTCCACGTACGGCTCCTCGGTCGCCGGCATCCCGTCCGTGATCGCCCGCTCCCGGGCGAGCTCCGCGTCGAACTCCAGGCCGAGCAGGATCGCCAGGTTGGTGAGCCAGAGCCACACCAGGAAGACGATGACGCTCGCGAGCGTCCCGTACGTCTTGTTGTAGAGACTGAAGTGGGCGGCGTAGACCGCGAACGCCGCCGAGGCCAGCAGCCAGAGGACGGCGGCGAGGAGGCTGCCCGGGCTGATCCGGCCGAAGCCGCGGCCGCGGACGTTGGGGGCGGCCCAGTACAGCAGCGTGATCATGAGGACGACCAGCAGCACCAGGACGGGCCACTTGGCGACCGACCACGTGGCGATCGCCGCGTCGCCCAGCCCGAAGGCCGCGCCCACGCGCTCGGCGAGCGGGCCGGTGAACACCACGATCAGCGCGCTCGCGGCGAGCATCAGCATCAGGACGACCGTCAGGGCCAGCCGCAGCGGGGTCAGCTTCCAGACCGGACGGCCCTCCGGGAGGTCGTAGACCGCGTTCGAGGAACGGATGAACGCGGCCACGTAGCCGGACGCGGACCAGACGGCCACGAGGATGCCGACGACCGCGAGAAGGCCGCCGGTGCCGCCGCTGTCGCCGAGCTGGACCACCGCGTCGCGCAGGATGTCCCGGGCCGGGCCCGGGGCGAGCCGCTGGACGTTGTCGAGCAGCCTGTCGGTGACGCGGTCGCCGACCACGCCGAGCAAGGACACCAGGAGCAGGAGCGCGGGGAACAGCGACAGGACCCCGTAGTACGTCAACGCGGCGGCGCGATCGGGGAGTTCGTCGTCCTGGAACTCCTTCACCGTGCGCCGCACCACGGCCCACCACGAGCGTCCGGGCAGCTTGCCGGGGCTGTCCTTCGCCGTCAGGGGCCGGTTCGCTTCCATGACCGGGCGGGTTGCCGCTCCGGCCCGGGTGAACCCTCCGGCGCGACGACCGGGCTTGACCTGAAGTCCGATCGAGGTCGGAGGGTGGGTGCCGCAGGCGTTGAGCAGCGATCACCGGAGGTTGTGATGACCCGTCGTACCGATGTGCACCCCGAACTCACCCGCCCTGAGGTCGGCGCCCCGTTCTTCAGCACCTGGCGGGTGGGGACCCCCGACCGGCAGCGGGCGACGGTGGAGGCGATCGCCGCCACCTGGGAGAGGCGCCCATGGCCGGTCGAGGGGCTGCTCGGGTACTACGTCCACACCGGGGACGACGGCACGACCCTGCTGCACCAGTCGCAGTGGAGGAGCGAGCAGGACTTCGAGGCGTTCGTGAAGGTCCACCGGCAGGAGCGGGTGGACGAGATCGACGTGGCCGTGCCCGGCATCGAGCGGGTGGCACTCGACCGGTACCGCCGGTACCGCAGTGGTGTCCGGCCGGCGGAGACGCGGGTGCCCGGCTGCGTCGTGATCGTCGAGGTGGAGTTCGAAGGGGCGGATCCCGAGCGGCAACGGGCCTGGGTGGACGCGGTGTTCGAGGCCCTGGAGAGCGAGCCCGACCCGCACCCGGGTGGGATCTCCGCCCACTTCCACCTGAGCACCGACGGCACGAAGGTCCTCAACTACGCCGAGTGGGAGAGCGCCGAGGCGCACCTCGAGGCGTTGGGGGCGCCGGGCGACGGCGTGGGATCGGGTACGCCGCTGTGGGAGCGCGTGCAGACGTATCCCGGACTGAAGCGGTCCACGGTCAGCCGCTACACCTACGCCCTCGGTCTCGTCCCGGAGTGAGCCCGACCGGAACTCGGCCGCCGGAGGAATGAACCCGCGGCGGTGATCCGGCGTCTTACCGAGCGCCCTCCGTGGGGACGGGAAGGGCGCCGGTGCGAGGCCCGGGCCCAGGAACACACTCCTGGGCCCGGGCCTCACTCTTCGGCCGCCGGGCTCCGGGCGGGGCGACCTGGATCTCCGTGCGCCTGAGCCCTCGCCCGGTGTGACGACCGCCCGCCTTCCGCCTCTCGCCTCCCGCCTCCCGCCGCCCGGAGTCCCTCGCCCTTGGCGGCCGGCCGCTCGGACGGCAGCCCGCCCGTGTCCGGCCCGAGGGCCCACGGCCGCCGCTGATCGGCATGGCCGCCGCCGCGGTTCATGCGGCTGCCACACCCCTGCGGTCGATGCGACCCCTGCAGCCGATGCGACCCCTGCGGTCGGGACCCCTTGATCGGCACAGCCACCGTCACCGCCATACCGACAATCTGAATCTCCTGGACAAGAAAAGTTTTCGGTGAGACGGTGGAGTCATGCTGGACGTGACCGTGATCGAGGACCCGGCGGCGGCTGTCGCCTCGCTGGACCCCATAAGGAGCAGGCTCCTTGCCGAGCTGGCGGGCGGCCCCGCGTCGGCCGCCATGCTCGCCGGCAAGGTCGGTCTGCCCAGGCAGAAGGTGAACTACCACCTGAAGGAGCTGGAGCGGCACGGCCTGGTCGAGCTGGCGGGCGAGCGACGCAAGGGCAATGTCACCGAGCGGCTGATGCGGGCCACTGCCGCGTCGTACGTCATCTCACCGCTCGCGCTCGCCGCCGTGCAGCCCGACCCGGACCGTTTCCGTGACCACCTCTCCGCCCGCTGGCTGCTCGCGCTCGGCGCCCGGCTCGTACGGGACGTCGGCTCGCTGATCACCGGGGCGGCCAAGGCCCACAAACGGCTGGCCACCTACGCGCTGGACGGCGAGGTGCGCTTCGCGTCGGCCGCCGACCGTGCCGCGTTCATCCAGGAACTCACGGTCGGCGTCGGCGCCCTGATCCGCAAGTACGACGCCGCCGACGCCGAGGGCGGCCGGGACCACCGCATCGTCGTCGCCGTCCACCCCACGGTCAAAGCCGGGGAGCGCCCGCCCGGGCCGCCCTCACCCGGGACACGCCCGCCCGGAACACCCTCGGTCGTGTCCGAACTCACCGATCCACACGCCTAGTCCACGCGCAGGAGCCCACCATGTCCAAGGAATTCGAGATCGCCCGCGAGTTCGAGGTCGATGCCACGCCCGCCCAGGTGTGGGACGCCTTCACCAGTGGTACCGGCGGCTGGCTGTGGCCGCTCGATCCCCCGGAGCCGCACGTGGGCGGCAAGGGGCCCTTCGGGTCCGAGGTCGTCACCTGGGACCCGCCGCACCGCTACACCAACCGCGTCGAGGACGTCGAGGGAATCTCCGAGCAGACCGTCAACCAGCTCGACTACACCGTCGAGCCCCGTGACGACGGCCGGCGCGCCTGGGTGCGGTACGTGCACAGCGGCATCTTCGTCGACGACTGGGACAACCAGTACGACGGCGCCGACAAGCACACGGACTTCTACCTGCACACCCTGCGCGAGTACCTGACGGGCTTCGCGGCCCGGCCGGCCGCCTTCGCCGCGTTCGACGGACCCGACGCGTCCAAGGCCTCCGGCGCCTTCACCGTCGTCGGCCGGGCGCTCGGCCTCGCGGACGAGACCGCCGTAGGAGCACGCGTACGGGTCCAGGGCCCCGACGGGCAGCAGCTCGACGCCGTGCTCGACTACCGCAACCCGTACTTCATCGGGCTGCGGACCGACGACGCCCTCATCCGCTTCTTCGGGCGCAACCACTGGGGCGCGCCCGTCGGCATCAGCGTCCACGACTTCGCACCGGACGCCGACGCCGAGCGGAACGAGACCGCCTGGCAGGGCTGGCTCGACCACGCCTTCGGAGCCTGAGGCCCTCTCCCGTCGAGGTACGCAACGACCGAGCCCGGCCCCCCTGACATCGGGGCCGGGCTCGGTGGCGTACGGCCGGAGAGCCTCCGGCGGGACCGCAACGGCTACGGGGCCGGAACGGCTACGGGCGGAACCGCAGCACCTGCGGGTCGTGGTCGCTGATCTGGTCGGAGAACTCAGCGTTGATGTGCACGCTGTCGTAACTGAAGTCGCAGTCCTCGCGGATCGACGGGCTGATCAGGATCTGGTCGAGGACCTGGCTGTTGCCCTGGTAGTCGTAGCTGTAACGCTCGCTCTTCGGCAGGGACTTGACGGCCGACCACAGGACGCCGTCGTCCTCCAGGAGCTTCGTCGTCTGCGAGAACTCGAAGTCGTTGATGTCGCCGAGCGTGACGACGTCCGCGTTCTTCTGCTTCGCCAGGATGTCCTTGACGAAGGCGTTCACCGCGGTCGCCTGGAGGTGGCGCTGGGTCTCCGAGCTGCGCGCCGGCGGCTGGAACTGCGAGTGCAGGGCCTGGTCGCCGCCCTTCGACGCGAAGTGGTTCGCGATCACGAAGACCGGCTTGCCGCGGAAGGAGAACTCGCCCGCGAGCGGCTTGCGGCTGTTCGTCCACGCGGCGTTCGCCGGGTCGATACGCCCCGGGGAGACCGTCAGCCGCGCCTTGCCCTGCACCTTCGTGACGCCCACGGCGGTCGAGGCGTCGCCGCCCGCGCGGTCCACGAAGGAGACACGTGCCGGGTTGTAGAGGAACGCCTGGCGGATGTTGCCGCCCGGCTCACCGCCGTCCGCGAGGTTCACCGGGTCGATGGAACGCCACTCGTAGGCAGGGCCGCCCGCGGCGACGATCGCGTCGATCAGCTTCTGCATCGTCTGGTCGGCGGCGACCGTACCGTCGTTCTTCGCGCCGTTGTTGTCCTGGATCTCCTCCAGGGACACGATGTCGGGCGACTGGAGGTGGTCCACGATCGCGGCCGCGTGCTCGGCGAACGTGCTGTCCGTCGGGTCGAGGTTCTCGACGTTGTACGTCGCCACCGCGAGCTCCGAACGCGACTGCTTGCGCGTCGTCTCGCGCTCCAGGCCGCCGGCCTTCACCGTGCCCAGGGTGCGGGCGGTCAGCGTGTAGCCGCCGAACTGGGTGTAGTCGAGCGGGCCCTCGGTGGTGCCCTTCAGCGTGTCACCGACGTTCGCCGTCGGGAACGGCTCGGTGGCGCTCGGGATCAGCGACTGGATCTGCAGCCGACCGGTGTTCTGCGCGGAGTAGGCGCCGTAGACGGTGCCACCGCGGCGGTTCGGGTTCTCGTGCGGCTTGACCGTCACCCACAGCTCGGAGAAGGGGTCGGTCGCGGTGACCACGCGCGAGGAGCCGATCGCGACGTTCATGCCCTCCAGGGACTCGTAGTGGTCGAGGGCGTACTTCTTGGGCCGCAGTGTCAGGTTGCCCACCGAACCGTTCGCCGCGGCGTCGCCCTCGGGCGCGTACACGGAGGGTACGGAACGGCTGTCGATGACCGTGGCCTTCGGCAGCGCGTTGCCGCTCGACACCACCGTCACCGTCGGCCGGACGATCTCGGTGACCGACTGGTTGCCGGAGGCGGCGCCGCCCGGCACGAACTCCGTGACGGTGCCCGAGACGGTCACCGAGTCGCCGACCGCGACCTTCGGCGTGGAGCTGGTGAAGACGAAGACGCCCTCACTGGTGGCCGGGTCGGCGTCCGCGGACGGACCCTGGATCCAGAAGCCGCGGGACGAACCGTAGGTCCGTACACCCGTGACGATGCCGGCCACGTCCGTGACCTGCTGGCCCGCGAGCGGGGACGTCCGGGTGGAGCCCTGGATGTCGTGGACGGCGACGGCATCCGCGTGGGCGGGCGAGATGAGAACCACCGAGGAAACCGTGGAACAGACGGCTGCGACGGTGAGCGCGGCTATGCGCGCGGAAGACTTGCTCGGCAACGAAATCCCTCCGGGGACGTGCGTGGGCGCCGGGACGAGGGCGGAACATTCGACGGATGAGGGTGGAGCGGTGCGACAGGACGAACGCGAAGCCGTGGGGAGCCGCGACCGGTGGGGCGGTCGGTGACGCGCGTAGAAGCAGGGCACGGAGTTGCTACCCGTGAGTTTCTACGCGCGTCAATCTCGTGTCTGGCCACGGCACTTGTCAAGGTTTCCGGGGTTAACACTTCTGACAGGTTCATGAACCGGGCGGCATGGGTCCAAATCCGTCTAGGCTGAGGCTGCATTTCCGGGGCGGCTCATGAGCGTTCTCCGGACGGCCCGCGGACCTCGCGCATTTCGTGGCTCGCGGACCCCGTGGACGTCAGGTTCGTCCGTGACGGCCGTCGGAAATGTGCGTCCGAGACGGACGCCGAGATGCACGTCCGACTGTTCGTCCTAGGAGAACCAGCCGATGTCAGACAGCTCCCCCCTGCCGCCGGTGCGTCTGCACTCCGAAGCGGAGCTCGCGCGGGACGCGCTCGCCACACCGCTTCTCTCCCGTGCCGTGCGGCTCGTCCGCTGGGCCGGCCCGGACACCCGGGTCGGTGCCGGTGGCGAACTCGTCGAGGAACTGTTGCCGGCCGCCGCCGCGGAACTGGGGCTCGACGGTGAGGACGCCGCGGCCTGTGCGAGCGAGGCCTGGCGGGTGGCCGTGGACACCGGGCTCGTCGCGGTCGTGGACGAGGAGGAGGGCACGGTCACCGCCGGTGCCGACCTCGGTGTCGTCCTCTCGGGTGCGCCGCAGGACGTGCTGGGCCTGTGGCTCGGCGCCGTGGAGACGGTGCTGGCCGACGCGAGCGTGCCCGACCTGGACGACCTCATGGAGGCCGTGGACGAGGGCGGCGAGATCGACTTCTCCGCACTGGACTGGGATCCCGACGCGGAGGCCGAGTTCCTCGACGGGGTGCTCGGCAACCTCTACCTGCTGACCGCCGGTGAGGACGGGCCCGGCGACGGCCAGGTGCCGCTGCCCGCCCTCGCCGCGTCGATGATCGTGCCGGACGACATGGGCGAGCCCACCAACGACGTCCTGGAGCAGGTGTCGGACGCGATGATGCGGCTCGACGACCAGTTCCGGCTCCTGGAGCCGGTCGGCCTCGTCGACTTCCAGCCCGTCGACGAGGCACTCATGGCCGACATCGACGAGGAACCCGCCGAGCCCGTGGACGACACGGACGTCTCCCGGTACGGGATGGTGCGGCTCACCCCGCTCGGGGTGTACGGCATCAGGGCGCGGCTCCTGGAGGCCGGATTCGCGGCGCCCGCGGTGGGCGACCTCGCGGACAAGGGGGCCGACGTGCTCCTCGACAGCACCTCCACGTTCCCTCCGACGGCCGCACAGGCGGAGACCGAGCAGTGGCTCGCGCGGCGTGAACCCCTCGCTGCCGCACGGGAGTTGCTCACCGCGGCCCGGGGCGCCGACGCGGGGGCGCCGCTGCGTCGGCTGCGCTGCCAGCAGGCCCTGTCCCTCGTCGGCACGGAGGCCTCGCCCGCGCTGCGCGAGGTGCTCGACGATGCCGAGCTGGGCGGGCTCGCCCGGGTCTGGCTCGCCGAGCGGGGCGTACCGGACGTGCCCGCGCCGTCCGAGGAGATGGTCTTCTGGCTGACGGTCGACACGATCGCGGCGCAGCTGGCCGCGGAGGGCAACTCGGAGGAGTTGCAGGCGCTCGTCGAGGGGCTCGCGGCGCAGCACGGCAGTTTCTTCGCGGCGGCGTGGCGGGTGGACCACCCCGCCACACCGGACGTGCTGGAGGCCATGGGGCGGCTGCACCCCGACAAGAAGGTCGCCAAGGAGGCCCGCAAGGCCGCGTTCAAGGCGCGGTCGCAGCAAGGGGGGTAGAAGGGGCAGAGGGGGCAGAGGGGGCTGGAGGGGGGAGGGGACTGGTTACGCCCCGCCGCCCCCAGCGCCGGCTTCCGTCTGAAGCGCCGCCTCCTCCTCGACCGCCGGACGGGCTGATGCTCGGCCTCTCCGGCGCTCGAGGAGCGGGGGATCGCGCGCAGTACCCCGGGAGACAACCCGGGAGACCAGGGGTCAGGGCTCGTCCGAGGGCTCCGGGTCGCCCATGGCGAGGACCCGTACCGGGACCCCTTCGAGCTCGTCCGGGACCACGTCCTGCGGGCTGAGGTGGTCGCGGGCCACCTTGCGGGTGACGAACACGACGATGACGTCCTCGCCGGAGTCCTCGTCGCGGCCGGTACCGACCCCGCTCACGTTGGCCAGTGCCATCAGCCGCTCCTCATGGAGACGGCGTGCCTGACGTGCGTCCACTTCGGCTCGCCTCCCATGGGTCGTGCGGGTCGTTGGTACCGAGATTATTCCGCCCAACAGTTCGGATGCGAGGACTGATGGGCCGTATGGGGTGCCGTCGGCCCGGAAGGGCGGATCGAGCCGCGTTCACGCAAGGGGGGCCCGGGCCGTCGGACGGCGTTCAACCGGTGTTCAGCCACGGGCGGGACCGTGTGGCCGACAGCCGGGTCCGCCACCCTGCGCGCGTCACCCCTCGCCACGGTCACACTCCACCGTCACAGGAGACAGCATGTCGCTCACCCGCAGGGACTTCGCCAGACGATCCGCGATCACCGGTGCCGGTGTCGCCCTGGTCGGCAGCGTCGGCACCCTCGCCACCGCGCCCGGCGCCCTCGCGTCCACGGACACCGAGACCGCGGGCGACGACGCCGACCGGCACGGCGGAGCCGTCGGCTACGGACCGCTCCTGCCCGACCCGAAGGGCATCCTCGCGCTGCCCGCCGGGTTCTCGTACCGCGTCATCACCCACAGCGGGAGGACCAGGCTGGAGTCGGGCGAGTTCACCCCCTCCAACCACGACGGCACGGCCGCCTTCGACGGCCCGCGCGGCACGACCCTCCTGGTCAACAACCACGAGCTGAAGGGCCCGCGCGCCAACTGGAAGTACCCGGTCCCGCTGACCGAGGGCCTCGTCTACGACCCGGCCGCGTCCGGCGGCTGCACGGTCGTCGAGGTGCGTCCCGGCGGCGCGGTCGCCGAGTGGGTCGGCATCGCCGGCACCTCCACCAACTGCGCGGGCGGCAGCACCCCGTGGGGCACCTGGCTCACCTGCGAGGAGAACTCCGACCGGGCCGGCGAGAACGGCATGACCAAGGACCACGGTTACGTCTTCGAGGTCGACCCCTGCGACCGCCGTGCCAACCGGAACCCCAAGCCCCTGAAGTTCTTCGGCCGGTACGACCACGAGGCCGTCGTCATCGACCCCAAGCGCGGCCACGCCTACCTCACCGAGGACGACTCCGAGCCCAACGGCCTGTTCTTCCGCTGGGTCCCGCCGAAGGGCTTCACCCACGGCCGCGGCAAGTTCCGTACCCTCGCCGACAACGCCGGCGTGCTCCAGGCACCCAAGTGCTACGACTCCGGCGGCCGTTACGTCGACGACCTGTCCCGCGCCACGAAGATCGGCACGGTGTACGGGGTCGACTGGGTCGACGTGCCCGACCGCGACGGACGGAAGACCGCCGTGCGCGAGCAGTTCGGCACCGGCGAGGTCACCCGCGCCCGCAAGCTCGAAGGCATGTGGTGGGGCGACGGCGGCGCCTACCTCGTCTCCTCCTACGCCCGCGAGGAGAGCCCGGTCCAGCACGACGGCCAGGTCTGGTTCTACGACCCCAAGCGCCGCACGCTGACCCTGAAGGTGCTGCTGGGGGTGAACCCCGACCCGTCCAAGGACGGTGCCTTCGACGGTCCCGACAACATCACCGTCTCCCCGTACGGCGGCCTCGTCATCGCGGAGGACGGCGAGGGCGTCTCCCACCTCTTCGGCGCGACCGACAGCGGCCGCACCTATCCCATCGCCCGCAACGACCTGAACATCGGCACCGAGGCCGAGCCCGAGTTCAGCGAGTTCACCGGAGTCACCTTCTCGCCCGACGGACGCACCCTGTACGCCAACATTCAGGAGCCGGGCATCATGGTGGCCGTCAAGGGACCGTGGAAGCGTCAGAAGCGCGGCTGAAATACCTGTCCCACAGCGGGAATTAAATCGCTCGCCCGACCCGCGGTACGCCTCCTAGAGTGAACAACGTCCAGGTGCGAAGGCAGGACCTACTTCCACTACTAATGGGGCGGCCGCGGGTTCGAGTCCCGTCACCGGTACCACGCGCCGGTGTAGCTCAGGGGTCAGAGCACCTACGTCGGTTCCGCCGGCCTTGAACTCTGGACACCACAACTTCATGCACCTCCCGGTGCGATGGCCGCGGCTACTTCTCTCTCAAAGAATCCCCGCCGCGGCCGACTTGATCTCGGGAGGCGCAGCACATGGTGTGTGCCCGGTGCGCAGGCAGCGGTTACTTCAGGGATCAGAGGGTTGCGGGTTCGAATCCCGTCATCGGCCTTGGGCCGGTGTAGCTCAATCCGGTAGAGCATCCGATTAAGTCCGCCGCCGAATCCTGATCTCGGGCACGCTCCATTTGCTGCGCCTCCCTCCGAAACACCAATGAATTCGGGGGAATTCACCATGGCGCGATTCAACACCAAGGCGGCGAAGGCCCAGGGCACTTCCCGTGTCACCTCGACCGGCCGCGTCCTGCGCACCTACGAGGGCGGCCGGGGCCAGGAGCGTGACCCGCGCTCCGAGCTCTTCCTGCTGTCGATCGCCAACTTCGTCGCGCAGAAGACCTTCTACGAGGACGGCGACGCGCGCGACGACCGGTTCGCCGCGCTCGTACGGCAGCTCGCCGTCGCGGACCCGTCCTGGACGGCCGCCCTGCTCGACTGGCTGCGCGGCGAGGGCAACATGCGGACCGCGTCGATCGTGGGCGCCGCCGAGTACGTCAAGGCGCGCCTCGACGCGGGCGCCACCGACGGCCCGGCGAACCGGCAGGTCGTCGCCTCCGTGCTGCGGCGCCCCGACGAGCCCGGCGAGCTGCTCGCGTACTGGACCGCGCGGTACGGCCGCGCGGTGCCCAAGCCCGTGAAGCGCGGTGTCGCCGACGCCGTCCGCCGGCTCTACGGCGGCAAGTCGCTGCTGAAGTACGACACCGCGTCCAAGGGCTACCGCTTCGGCGACATCCTCAACCTCGTGCACGCGGCGCCGGACCCGGACAAGCCGTGGCAGGG
The DNA here is from genome assembly GCF_027107535.1 of Streptomyces aurantiacus. Lineage (NCBI taxonomy): Bacteria > Bacillati > Actinomycetota > Actinomycetes > Kitasatosporales > Streptomycetaceae > Streptomyces > Streptomyces sp. Qhu-G9. The sequence goes on from NZ_CP114283.1 coordinate 2,316,199, forward strand.
CGACCTGTTCCGGTACGCCCTCGACCGCCGGCACAACCCGGACACCGCCGTGCCGCCCGCGTCCGACCGGGTGCTCACCGCGCACCGCGAGCTGATGGCGGTGCCGGTGGCGGAGCGGCGAGCGGTGGTGACGTCCGAGGGCGGCGCCGAGCGGCTCGCCGCGGCCGGGATGACGTGGGAGTCGCTGGCCGGCTGGCTCCAGGGGCCGATGGACGCCGCGGCCTGGGAGGCCGTGATCCCGTCCATGGGCGCCATGGCGCTCGTCCGGAACCTGCGCAACTTCGACGAGGCGGGAGTCTCGGACGAGGTGGCGGCCGAGGTCGCCGCGAAGATCAGCGACCCGGCGGAGGTGGCGCGCTCGCGGCAGTTCCCGTTCCGCTACCTCGCCGCGTACCAGCACGCGCCGTCGCTGCGCTGGTCGTACCCGCTGGAGCAGGCGCTCGGCCACTCGCTGGCCAACGTGCCGGCCCTGGGCGGGCGGACGCTCGTCCTCGTCGACCGGTCCGGGTCGATGTTCTACTCGCGGCTGTCCGACCGCTCCGAGCTCAACCGGGCCGACGCGGCGGCGATCTTCGGAACGGCGCTCGCGCTGCGGGCGGCGAACGCCGACCTCGTCGAGTTCGGCACCGGCAGCAAGGCCGTGAAGATCCGCAAGGGCGACTCGGTGCTGAAGACGCTGGGGCGCTTCGGCGACCTCGGCGGCACCAACACGAGTGAGGCGGTGCGCAAGCACTACCGCAAGCACGACCGCGTACTGATCGTCACGGACGAGCAGGCCACGTACAGCCACTACGGTGACCCGACCGAGCAGGTTCCGGCGCACGTGCCGGTCTACACCTGGAACCTCGCCGGGTACCGGGCGGGCCACGCCCCCTCGGGCTCGGGGAACCGGCACACGTTCGGAGGCCTCTCGGACGCGGCCTTCCGGATGGTTCCGCTGCTGGAGGCGGCTCGGGACGCCGACTGGCCCTGGGCCGCCTGAGCGACCGCGAGCACGGTTCGGGAAGGACCGAGACCTTCGGAGAGGGCTGGAACGTGCAGGAACGGCGCAACCCGTACTTCGAGATGTACGACGGAGATCTCGGACTCAGCGGTCTGACCGAGAGCTTCGCCGACGGGGCGGCGCCCGGCAGCGAGGAGGCGGCACTCGCACTCGTCACGGCGAAGATCGTCGCGTACGAGGAGGAGACGGCCCTCGACATGTCGGGGATCCAGCGGCTCGGCGAGGACGAGCGCCGCGCACTCGGGTTCGACGTGTTCCACGACGACTGGGGATACGCCGAGGAACTCCGAGCGGACCTGCGAAGGCTCCTGGAGTCGCCGTTGCCGGACGAGGTGCTCCGCGTGGTGTGGGCGGCTGCCACGGGGAGCGCCTGGGATCCGGAGGCCCACGGGATCGGCGTGCGGGACTGGCTGGGGCGGATCGACGCGACCTGCGCGGCGCATCCGCCCCGGTCGATGGTCGGCCGGAAACCGGCCGCCTCCTGGCCGTTCTGGCGCCTTCCCGTCGCGGACGACGCCGTACGGGACGCGATCCTGACGGAAATCCGGTCCTCCGCCGGAGAACTCACCGCGCCCGGTCTGGTGCCGGCGCTCGAAGAGGTCGTCACCCGCGCCGACCTCGATCTCGGGTTCCGGCTCTTCCTGCGGGCATTGAAGACCGCCTGCGTGCCGGTCCCGGAGGAGCGCTTCAACCGGTTCTTCGACCTGGGCGAGCCCTTCGGCTACCACATGGGGGTCGTCCATGACGGGCTCACCGTCGTGTGGCGGCCCCTGCACGTCGCCCGGTGCCACTTCGAGGCCGACTTCGGGTTCTCCGAGCTCGCCAGGCAGTTCGACCCGGTGTGGGAGCGGAGCACTCCGCAGCCCGAACTCCTCCGGGCGACCATCGAGGCCGACGGATATCGCACCCCGGGAGTCCAGGCGCTCGTCCTGTGGGAGGACGCCGTCCGGCTGCTGAGGTCCCCGCTGTCCACCGACACCATCACCACGCTCTGGGCAGCCGCGGCGAACGTGAACCCCGACCGCTTCGGGACCGGCGGAAGGGACTGGCTCCGGCAGGTCTCCGACGCGTGCGCCGCCCGGCTCCGGGAGGTCGCTCCCGCCCACACCGCCGTCCTGCCGCCTGTACGGGACGACCTGGCCGACGCGGTCCTGCGTGCACTGCGGGACGCCGAGCACCTGTTGACGGACGAGCAGGCCGGAGTGCTGGAGCAGGTCGTCGTCCGGGTCGACCCCGGTCTCGGGTACCGGCTGCTGCTCCGGGCCCTGCACACGGTCTCGGAGTGGCTCAGCGTCGAGCAGTACGACCGGTGCGCGGCGCTCGGCGAGCGGTTCGGGTACGGCGCGGACCTTGTTTCCGAAGCGGTGGAGCATCTCGTTCCCCAGGAGTGATCCCCCGGGCTCTCGTGCCGCGGGCCGAGGGGGCCTGAGGGCTCGGGCTCGGGCTCGGGCTCGGGTGGGTACTGGTCTTGTGTGGCTGCGGACTGACATCTAACATTTCAGTTCATGGAGGCCATGCGACCGGTGCCGCGCACCCTGCTCAGGGACCAGGCCTACGCCGCGATCCGCGACGCCATCGTGACCGGGGAGATCGAGCCGGGCGCGGTCGTGCGGGACGCCGAGTTCGCCGAGCGGCTCGGGCTGTCCCGGGCGCCGGTGCGGGATGCCTTCTCGCGTCTCGTCGACGAAGGCCTGCTGGAGAGCAAGCCGCAGAGCTACACACGGGTGACTCCGGTGGTCGCCGCCGACGTGCGGGACGCCGCAGCCGTGGTCGGGGCCATGCACGAACTGGCCGCGCGGGTCGCCGTGCCCCGGCTGCGCGGGCCCGACGTGAACGCGATGCGCTCGGCCAACGCGCGGTTCGCGCACGCCGTACGCGCCGGGGACGTGGACGCCGCCCTGCGTGCCGATGACGAACTGCACGACGTCCTGGTGCGGGCGAGCGGCAACCACGCGGTCGCGGCCACCGTCACGCGGTACACGCCGCTGATCCGCCGACTGGAACGGCGGCGCTTCGGCGAAGGCGGCAACTGCCGTTCGGCGGGACTGCACGAGCGGCTCATCGAGGCGTGTGCGGACGGTGACGTGGACGAGGCGGTCCGGGTCACCGCGGAGATCTGGCGCGGGCTCGAAGGCCTCGCCGACGGCGACTGATTCCGACCCCGGGAGGACCCATGTCCCTTTCCTCGTACGAGCGTTACCCCCTCCTGTTCGGGCCTTCGCCCGTCCATCCGCTGGAGCGGCTGACCGCGCACCTCGGTGGGGCCTCGCTGTGGGCCAAGCGGGAGGACTGCAACTCCGGTGTCGCCTACGGCGGGAACAAGACCCGCAAACTCGAGTACCTCGTCGCGGACGCGCTCGCCCAGGGGTGCGACACGCTCGTCTCGATCGGCGGAGTGCAGTCCAACCACACCCGGCAGGTCGCCGCCTGTGCCGCTCGGGCCGGGCTCAAGTGCGTTCTCGTGCAGGAGAGTTGGGTCGACTGGCCCGACTCCGTCTACGACAAGGTCGGCAACATCCTGATCAGCCGGCTCGCGGGTGCGGACGTGCGGCTCGTGCGAGCCGGGTTCGGGATCGGCTTCAAGGAGAGCTGGGAGCAGGCGCTGCGGGAGGTCGAGGGCGCGGGCGGGAAGCCGTACGCCATTCCCGCCGGAGCCTCCGATCATCCGCTCGGCGGGCTCGGGTTCGCCGGGTGGGCCTACGAAGTGGCCGAACAGGAACGGGAGTCGGGCGTCTTCTTCGACACCGTTGTGGTCTGTTCCGTGACCGGGTCGACGCAGGCGGGGATGGTGGCCGGGTTCCGTGCGCTGGAGGAGGCGGGCGGCCGTTCGCGGCGCGTCATCGGCATCGACGCGTCGGCCGATCCCGGCCGTACCCGGGCGCAGATCGCGCGGATCGCGCAGAACACCGGGCAACTGATCGGCGTCGCGGCGGAGTTGACCGAGGCCGATGTCGAGCTGGACGGGCGGTATCACGCGGGCACGTACGGCGTTCCCGACGAGGTGACGCTGGAGGCGATGCGGCTTGCCGCGCGGACCGAGGGCATGGTCACCGATCCCGTCTACGAGGGGAAGTCGATGGCCGGGATGGTCGATCTGGTGGGTCGGGGGGAGATCGGGCCGGACTCGACCGTGCTGTATGCCCATCTCGGTGGGCAGCCTGCGTTGAATGCCTACAGCGCCTTGTTCTGACTGTCTCGCTTGTTCGTGCCTCGTGCCTCGTGCCTCGTGCCTCGTGCCTCGTGCCTCGTGCCTCGTGCACCAGGTTCCGGCTCGTGGGTGGTGGGGGCGGGGCCGTGCCGGTATGTCCGTTCGCAGCCTTCCGGGCCTACTGCCCTGAGTTGTCATGAGTACGGGTCTTTTGCGGGAGCCCTATGCTGCGAACGTGACATACCGGCACGGCCCCGCCCCCGCGTGCGTTGGCGGGTGCACGGCGGGTGCGTGGTGAGGGCCCGGCGTGCGTCACCGGGTTCGCGGTGGGTGGCGTGGGGCGTGTCGGCGGGTTCGCCTTGGCGTATGCGTCTTGGGGTGACGCCGGGGTGTGGGGGCTTGTGCTCGTGTGGCCGGATACAGTGCTCGGCGTGTGGGGTGACGATCAGCGGGAGCCGCTTACCGGACGGCCTGACGGCTCTCGCCGGCGGGCCACTATTCATGACGTGGCCCAGTTGGCCGGAGTGTCGCGCCAGACGGTGTCACGGGCCGTCAACGACAAGGGTGAGATCGACCCGGGTACCAAGGAGCGGGTGCTGGAGGCGGCGCGGGTGCTGGACTACCGGCCGAGCCGGTTCGCTCGCGGGCTGGTGCGGAAGGGGACGGTGACGGCGGGGCTGGTCATCCCGGACCTGATGAACCCGTTCTTCCCCGAGGTGGCCGCCGGTGTGCTGGAGGCCGCCGAGCAGCGCGGCTGGCAGGTGGTCGTGTGGGACTCCCGTACCGATGACGCCAGGGAGCGCGAGGCACTCGACGTGCTGTCCCATCAGGCGGACGCGGTCGTGGGGTACTTCAAGAACGAGGACGACGTCCTGGCCCGGCGGCTGGGAGGTGTGCCGCTGGTGCTGCTGGAGCGTGGGCCGCAGCAGACCCGGTTCGCGGCCGTGGGAATCGACGCCGCCGTCGGAGTGGAGCAGGGCATCGCCCATCTGGTCCGTGCGGGGCACCGCCGGATCGGCATGCTGGACGGGGACCGGCTCGAGATTCCCGGCCCTCGGCGGGAGGCCTTCCTGGCCCAGGCGCGGCGGCACGGACTGCCCGTCGACGAAAGCTGGGTCGTGCTGTGCCCCGAGCACAGCGTCGCGGGCGGCGAGGCGGGCATGGAGCGGCTGTTGCGCGACCGGCCCGACGTCACCGCGGTCTTCGGGTTCAACGACCTGATCGCCGTCGGCGCGATGCGGGCCGCTCGGCGTGCCGGGCGCCGGGTGCCCGACGATCTGGCCGTCATGGGCTTCGACGGGCTGTCGCTGGGGGAACTGGTGGAGCCCGCCCTGACCACCCTGCACATCGACAAGAGACGGCTGGGCCGGCTGGCCGTCGAGCAGGTGGCCCGGCTGCGCGCCGGTGAGGAACCGCTGAGAGGCGCGGACGCCTGGGTGGTTCCCGAGCTGGTGGTACGAGCCTCCGCCTGATCCCGCGCGAACTGCCGGTCCGCCTCGGCACATTGACCTCGTACGTCCCTTGACACTGGTTTTCGGCCGCCCCGATACTCGACGGCAACGTTCACGTGAACGCTCACGGACCCTGCGACGCTGTCGGCCCGAGCCCTGGAAACACCCGCCGACATCGTTGTCCTGGTCTTCCCCCCACCCGTAGACGGGCCCGAGGCCGCGCCATGCCCCGGCCGGACCGTGCCCGGAAAGTGAGTGCGCGCCGATGGAACACCGAACGATGTCCCGCAGGGGTCTGCTGGGGGCCTCGCTGGGCAGTGCGGGTGCCGCCGTGCTCGGCCTGTCGGGATGCGGGGCGGGCAACGGCTCGGCCTCCGCGGGCACCGACCATCTCAGCATCTGGTACTGGCAGGGAGCCCTGAGCGACAAGCTGCTCGCCACCGCGAAGCGCTCCGTGCCCGGGGTGCCCGGGCTGAAGGTGAAGGGGTCGCCCATCGCCGGCGACTACAAGGCGAAGCTGCGCACCAGCATGGCCGCCCGCGCCCATGTGCCGGACCTGGCGTGTGTGAACTCCGGTGTCTCGGAGTTCTTCCCGGACGAGCAGGAGTTCCTGGACCTGCGGGACCTCGGCGTGGGCGCGATCGAGGACCAGTACCTGGAGTGGAAGTGGAAGGCCGCCACCACCCCGTCCGGCCGGGTGATCGGGTTCCCTCTCGACGCCGGACCCACCGCGCTCTTCTACCGCCGAGACCTCTTCGACAAGGCGGGGCTGCCGACCGAGCCGGACGAGGTCGCACAGGCCACCTCGACCTGGGAGAAGTACCTCCGGGTCGGGCGGACCCTCAGGGAGCGGGCGCCGGGTAAGCCGTACCTCGTCTCCCAGATCAGCTACGTCTTCCGGATGGTCCTGTACCAGAGCCCGAAGCAGTTCGTCGACGCCGACGACCGCTTCATCGGCGACCAGGAACACGTCAAGCACGCCTGGGACGTGGCCGTGGAGACCTACCGCCAGGGGCTCAGCGCCCGGGTTCTGGACTCGACGCCCGACTACAACGCGGCCATGAGCCGCGGCCGGGTCGCCACGGTGATCAACGCGGTGTGGGCGATCAACGGTCTCAAGCAGGTGGCACCGAAGACCTCCGGGAACTGGCGGCTGACCCGGATGCCCGCCGGGCCGACCAACTACGGCGGCTCGTACGTGGGCATCACCCGCTACTGCCGTGACCCGGAAGGGGCGTTCGCCTTCCTGAAGTGGATGCTCGGGCCCGAGAACCAGCTGAAGAGCTATCAGGAGATGGCCCTGTTCCCCACCACCCCGGCCGCCTACAGCCGACCGGCGATGCGCAGGCCCGACCGTTTCTTCGGCGGCCAGATCCCCGTCGACGTCTTCGGTCCGGCCGCCGAGAAGGCCCCGGTCACGTTCTCCAGCCCCTACGAGGCGACCGCCAACACCCCCGTCTTCCAGGAGCTGACCAACGTGGAAACGCTCGGCAAGAATCCCGACAGAGCGTGGCGGGACGCCATGAACGCCGCCGAATCCGCCCTGTCCCAGCGGGGGGTGAGCTGACATGGCCACCGTCGCGGACGCGGCGCGGGTTCCCGACGCCGAACGGAGCGAGAGGGCTGACGGCCGAGGGGCGGGCACCGGCACACCGTCCGGCCGGTGGCGGCGCCACCTTCCGCCGTACCTCGCCATCTCCCCGTACTACCTGCTGTTCGCCGTCTTCGGCGCGTTCCCCGTGGTCTTCTCCCTGTACCTGTCCTTCCAGGACTGGGACGGCATCGGGGACATGCGCTTCGTCGGCCTGCAGCAGTACGAGTGGCTGCTCAGGGACTCGGTGTTCTGGCACTCCATCCTCAACACCTTCCAGATCTGGTTCCTCTCCACGGTGCCGATGCTGTTCCTGGCCCTGGTCCTCGCCTTCCTGCTGCACTCGCAGGTGCGCTACGCGTCCGCCTGGCGGGTCGCGTACTTCATCCCCAACGTCACCTCGATGGTCGCCATGACCATCGTCTTCGGCTCGGTCTTCGCCCAGGCCGGCCTGGCCAACTCGATGCTCAAGGCCGTCGGGGTGGAGGACGGCGTCGGCTGGCTGAGCTCCTCGCTCGGCATCAAGTCGGCGATCTCGATCATGATCATCTGGCGGTGGGTCGGCTACAACGCCCTGATCTTCCTGGCCGGGCTGCAGGCCATACCCACCGAACTCTTCGAGGCCGCCCGGGTCGACGGGGCGAACAGCCGGCAGACCCTCTTCCGGGTCGTGGTGCCGCAGCTGCGGCCGGTGATCCTCTTCGCCGTCATCACGTCGACGATCAACGGCCTGCAGATCTTCACCGAATCGCAGGTGCTCTTCTACTCGGACGACCCCGGGACCACCGGCGGGCCGGGCCAGGAAGGTATGACCATCGTGCTCTACCTGTGGCAGAAGTCCTTCAACGACCTGCAGTTCGGCTACGGGGCGGCGATGGGCTGGCTGCTCTTCGCGATCATCGGGCTCTTCGCGGTCATCAACTGGCGGCTGGTGTCCGGCTCCGACCGCGACGGCCGCCGCGGCATCTCGCTGCGCAAGGGGGCCCGCAATGGCCGCTGAACATCGACGGGGTTCCGCGGCGACCGCCGACCGCGCGCCCTCCAACGCGGGGCTCGCCATCGGTTCCGGCAGCCGGGCGACCCGGATCTGGGTCCGCGTGGCCCTGCTCCTCGGGGTGCTGGTGTCGATGTTCCCCTTCTACTGGCTGGTGGTGATGGCCTCCGTCACCACCCAGGACATCCTCAGCTCTCCGCCCAGGCTGGTGCCGGGCACCCAACTGCTGCACAACATGGGGGAGGTGCTCGAGCGGATCGACTTCTTCACCTCGCTGTTCAACACCGTGGTGGTCGCCACCACCGGCACCGTCCTGGTGCTGTTCTTCGACTCCCTGGCCGCCTTCGCCTTCGCCAAGTACGAGTTCCCGGCGAAGAAGTTCCTCTTCGGCGCCCTGATGGCCACCTACATGATTCCCGCGCAGCTGTCGCTGGTGCCGCAGTTCGTCACCATGGCCCAGTTCGGCTGGGCCGGCACGCTGAAGGCCCTGGTCATCCCCGGCGCGGCCAACGCCTTCGGCATCTTCTGGATGCGCCAGTACGCGCAGAACTCGCTGCCCGACGAACTGCTCGACGCGGGACGGATCGACGGCGCCGGCTTCTTCCGGCTCTACTGGCAGGTCGCGATGCCGCTGTTCCGGCCCGCGCTGGCCTTCCTCGGCATCTTCACGTTCATCGGCATCTGGAACGACTACATCTGGCCGCTGGTCGTCCTGGTCAACCCCGACCGGCTCACGCTCCAGGTCGCCCTGGCCAACCTCAACGTCGCCTACAACACCGACTACGCCGTGGTGATGGCCGGAGCGCTGATGAGCGTCATCCCGCTGATCGTGGTGTTCCTGATCGGGGCCCGGCACTTCCTGCGGGACCTGGCGGCGGGCGCGACGAAGATGTGACCGGGCCGGCCGAGGGGCGAGGGGCGAGGGCGGTGACGGTGTCGGGCCCGGTGGACGCGGAGAGGGAGCGTCCGCGGGGTCCGGCGCCGGGTGCCTCGGCGGGCACTGGCTGCTGGAAACGCACCGGGAGCAGGTCGTCGCGCAGGTGCGGGACTTCCTCGCCGGGGTGCGTGTCCAGCAGCCGGCCCAGTACTACCTCGATGGGTCCGGGCGCTGCTTACAGCGCCTGGGCGGACGGCTTCACCATGCCGCGGACCGTGCGGGACTTGACGAAGTTGCCCAGCGCCGTCATCTCCCACTCGCCGGAGAACTGCTTGATGAGCTTGGCCATCATCACGCCGGTCTGGGCTTCCGCGCTGGTGAGGTCGAAGCGGACCAGCTCCTCGCCCGTGGCGGCGTCGATGAGCCGGCAGTAGGCCTTGGCGACCTCCGTGAACTTCTGGCCGGAGAACGAGTTCACCGTGAAGACCAGGCCGGTGACGTCCTGGGGGAGCCGGCCGAGGTCCACGACGATCACCTCGTCGTCACCGCCGCCCTCGCCCGTGAGGTTGTCACCGGAGTGCTTGATCGCGCCGTTCACGATCGAGAGCTTGCCGAAGTAGCAGCTGTCGATGTGGTTGCGCTGCGGGCCGTACGCGATGACCGACGCGTCCAGGTCGATGTCCTTGCCGCGGAACGCGGGCTCCCAGCCCAGGCCCATCTTCACCTGGGAGAGGAACGGGCGGCCGCCCTTGACCAGGGACACGGTCTGGTTCTTCTGGAGGCTTACGCGGCCCTTGTCGAGATTGATCTTCCCGGCGCCCGGGGCGGGGGCGGCAGGGGCCGCCGGGGGCGCGGGCGGAGCGGCGGGTGCGGCGAGCGGGGCCGGGGGCGCCGGCGCCTGGACCGCGGGGGCCGGCGGGGCGACCGGGGCCGGGGCGGCCGGTTCCTCGACGGTCACGCCGAAGTCCGTGGCGATGCCCGCCAGGCCGTTCGCGTATCCCTGGCCGACCGCCCGGGCCTTCCACGCGCCGTTGCGCAGGTAGACCTCGACGATCACCAGGGCCGTCTCCGAGCCGAGCTGGGGCGGGGTGAAGGAGGCGAGGACCGAGCCGTCGTCCGCGTTGCGGATGGTCGCCGTCGGTTCGACGCCCTGGAACGTCTGGCCCGCGGCGTCCGGGCTCGCGGTGACAACGATCTTCTCGATGCCCGGGGGCACGGCGGTCGTGTCGACCGTGATCGAGTCGGGGGTGCTGCCGCCGCCGGAGCGGTACGTCACGCCCTGGCCGGTCGGCTGGTTGTAGAAGATGAAGTCGTCGTCGGAGCGCACCTTGCCGTCGGCGGTGAGCAGCAGGCCCGAAACGTCGAGCCGCACCGGGGCGGCGACGTCCACCGTCACGCGGGTGACGGGGAGAGGGATGTTCGAGCCGGGGGTCATAGCTGTCATGCCGGGTGAACGAGCGGACCCGCTTTACCGTTCCCTTACCAAGCGGCCAATTGGGTCAGCGTCGGTTGCGGGGGTGGTCGCGGGCGGTTCGTTCGTTGCCGCGCTTGTAGTTGCCCGTCCAGCGGGCCATGACCAGCTGCGGGTCGCCGGACTCCGCTTCCGCGAGGAACTGGACGGCCCTCGGACCGCGGAGGGTGGTGGCGGGACGGGTTCCGTGGGTGATCGTCACGGTGCCGTCGGGGTGGTGGGCATAGGCGAAGCCGTGTGGGCGGGGCATGAGGGGATGGTAGGCGGGCGAGGCCCCACCGCCCCAAGGGTTTTCGCCCCCGGTGGCTCGTCGGGCGGTTCCCCGCGCCCCTTTCCGGGGCGCGGGGGCCGATCCTCCTACGGGACCACCACGATCTTCCGGCCGACGCCCGAGGCGAACTGCTCCAGTGCCTGGGGGTACTGGTCCAGGGGCAGCCGGTCGCTGATGAAGACGTCCGGGTCCAGGACACCCGTCGCGAACAGCTCGGCCGCCCGCTCGAAGCTGTGGAGCACGGCCATCGAGCCGGTGATGGTGATCTCCTGGTTGTAGATGCGGTACGGGTCGATGGTGACCCGTGTCGCGTAGTCGGCCACGCCGAACTGCAGGAACGTGCCGGCCTTCGCGACCCGCTCAAGACCGTCCTGGATCGCCGCCGCGTTGCCCGTGGCGTCGACCACCAGGTCCCAGCCCTGCGGCCGGTCCAGCTCGTCGGCACCGGTGGCCGTCGCCGAGACACCGAGCCGCTCGGCCGTGGTCAGCCGCTGCGGATTGATGTCCACCACGTCCACGCTCGCCGCCCCGGTCCGCTTGGCGAGCTCCAGCATCATCAGGCCCATGGTCCCGGAACCGTAGATCAGCACGTGGGCGCCCAGGCGGGAGTTCAGCACGTCGTAGCCGCGCACCGCGCAGGAGAGGGGTTCGACCAGGGCCGCGTCCTGCGTACGGATGTGCTCGGGGAGCTTCACGCAGTTCGCGACCGGGGCGAGCGCGTACTGGGCGGCGCCGCCCGCCGTCGTCACGCCGATCGCCGCCCAGCGCTCGCAGAGGTTGTTGTGGCCCGTACGGCAGTACCGGCACTCGTAGCAGTAGAGGGAGGGGTCGACGGCCACCCGGTCGCCGACCGAGAGCTCCGTGACCTGCCTGCCGACCTCGACGACCTCGCCTGCGAACTCGTGCCCGGGCACGATCGGCAGTGCGGGCGCGAACTCGCCCTGGAGGATGTGCAGGTCCGTGCCGCACAGCCCGCAGGCCGCGACCTCCACGACGACCTCGCGGGGTCCTGGCGTCGGGTCCGGGACCTCGGCGACGACGGCCTTTCCCACGGACTCGATGACGGCGGCCTTCATTTCACGGCTCCCAGTGACAGGCCCTGGACCAGTTTGTCCTGGGCGGCGAACCCCGCGGCGAGCACCGGCAGGGAGATGACGAGCGAGGCGGCGCACACCTTCGCCAGGAACAGGCCCTGGCTGGTGATGAAGCCGGTGAGGAAGACGGGGGCCGTCTCCGCCACCACGCCCGTGAGCACCCGGGCGAACAGCAGCTCGTTCCAGCTGAAGATGAAGCAGATGAGGGCGGTGGCGGCGATGCCCGGAAGGGCGATGGGCGCCACGACCCGGGCGAGGATCGTCGGCAGTTTCGCGCCGTCGATCTGCGCCGCCTCGATGATGGCGACCGGCACCTCGGCGAGGAAGGACTGCATCATCCACACCGCGATCGGCAGGTTCATCGACGTGTAGAGGATGACCAGGAGCCAGATGTTGTCCAGCATTCCCGTGTTCTTCGCGAAGAGGTAGATCGGCAGGAGGCCCGCGACGACCGGCAGCATCTTCGTGGAGAGGAAGAAGAACAGGACGTCCGTCCACTTCTTCACCGGGCGGATGGAGAGTGCGTAGGCCGCGGGGAGGGCCAGGAGGAGGACCAGGAGCGTCGACACGAGGGACGCCACCGTGGAGTTGATCAGCGCGGGCCAGGGGCTCGCCCCGCCACCCGTGCCGAAGAACTCGCGGTAGCCGTCGAGTGTGAGCGCGGCTCCGATGGACGGTGGGTTGGTCGCCGCGTCCTCCTCGGAGTGGAAGGACGTCAGCGCCATCCATGCGATGGGGAGGAAGAAGACGACGCCGGCCAGCCAGGCGACCAGGCCGAGGCCCCTTCCCTTGACGGGGCGGGGGCCGGGACGGCCGGACCCGGTGGTGCGGGGACGTTCACGTACAGCGGTGGCGCTCATGCGCGGCCCACCTCCTCGCGGAACAGGGACGAGACCACGCGCAGTGCGAAGGTCGCGATGATGATCGAGCCGATGACGACCAGAACGCCGGCGGCGGAGGCCAGGCCGTTCTCGTGGGCCTGGTAGAAGCTCTGGTAGACGGTGTAGGGCAGGTTCGCGGTGCCCAGGCCGCCGGACGTGATGGTGAAGACCGCGTCGAAGTTCTGCACGATGTAGATCGAGCCCAGCAGGGCGCCCAGTTCGAGATAGCGGCGCAGGTGGGGGAGGGTCAGATAGCGGAAGACCTGCCAGTCGCTCGCGCCGTCGACCTTCGCGGCCTCGATCTGCTGGTGGTCGCGGCTCTGCAGCCCCGCCAGCAGGATCAGCATCATGAAGGGCGTCCACTGCCAGACGAGGGACATCTCGACGGCGAGCAGCGGGGTGTTGGAGATCCAGTCCGGCTGTGGTCCGCCCACATAGTGCAACAACCCATTGAGCAGGCCGTATTCGGGGTTGTAGAGCACATGCTTCCAGAGCAGGGCCGCCGCCACGGGGACCACCAGGAAGGGCGCGATCAGGAGCGTACGGACCAGGCCGCGGCCCCGGAACCTCCGGTCGAGGAGGAGGGCGAGGCCGAGGCCCAGGACGAGGCTGACGAGGACGACGGTGGCCGTCAGCAGGATGGTCGTCCAGACCGACCTGCGCAGGGCCGCGTCGCCGAGGACCTCCAAGTAGTTGCCGAAGCCCGTGAAGCTGCGGGCGTCCGGATAGAGGGAGTTCCAGTCGAAGAAGGAGATCACCAGCGTGGCCACGAACGGGAGCTGGGTCACGGCGATCATGAAGATCAGGGCGGGCAGGAGCGGGGCCCGGGTCGCCCAGGCGCGCAGGCGGCCGGAGGGGGGCTTCTTCTCCGTGCGTACGGATGGTGCGGCCACGGGGGCTGTCGTTGTCGCGGTCATCGTCCCTCGTACTCCTCGGCGATCTCCTCGGCCAGCTTCTGGGACTTGTTCAGGGCCGACTCGACGGACTGGCGCCCGGCGATGGCCGCGCTGATCTCCTGGGAGACCTTCGTGCCGAGATCGGTGAACTCGGGGATGCCGACGAACTGGATGCCGGGCGCGGGCCGCGGCTGCACCCCGGGGTCGGTGGGCCGGGCGCCCTCGATGGCCTCCTTGGTCATCTCCTGGAAGGCGGCGGCCTCCTTGAGGTAGGCGGCGTTCGTGTACGTCGACGCGCGCTTGCCGGCCGGGACGTCGGACCAGCCGACTTTGTCGCCCACCAGCTGCTCGTACTCCTTGCCGGACGCCCAGGAGACGAACTTCCAGGCCTTGTCGGGGTTGCGCGACGCGTCCTGGATGCCCCAGGCCCAGGTGTAGAGCCAGCCTGAGGAGTCCGTCTTCTCGACCGGTGCCGGTACGTAGCCGATCTTGCCCTTGACCGGGGACTTCGCCGACTCCAGGGAACCGGCCGCGGACGTGGCGTCGTACCACATGGCGACCTTGCCCTGGGTCATGTTGTTCAGGCACTCGGCGAAGCCGGCCTGGGCCGCGCCGGACTCGCCGTGCTCGCGGACGAGGTCCACGTAGAACTTCGTCGCCTTCTCGAACTCGGGGGAGTCGAGCTGTGCCTTCCAGTTCTTGTCGAACCAGGTGCCGCCGAAGGTGTTCACCACGGTGGTGAGGGGAGCCATGACCTCGCCCCAGCCGGGCAGGCCGCGCAGGCAGATGCCCTTCATCCCGGACTCGGCGCCGTCGGCCTCGGCGGCGAGTGCGGCGACCTGTGTCCAGGTCGGGCGCTCGGGCATCGTGAGGCCCTTCGCCTCGAACACGTCCTTGCGGTACATCAGGAAGGACGACTCGCCGTAGAAGGGCTGTCCGTAGAGCTTGCCGTCCTCGCCGGTGAGGGACTGGCGCATCGGCTTGAGGACGTCCTGCTCGTCGTACGCCGGGTCCTTGGCCACGTACGAGTCCATCTCGTGCAGCCAGTCGTTCCTGGCGTAGATCGGTATCTCGTAGTTGGACAGGGTGGCGACGTCGTACTGGCCGGCCTGGTTGGCGAAGTCCTGGCTGATCTTGTCGCGGACGTCGTTCTCCGGCAGCACGGTGAAGTTCACCTTGATGCCGGTCTCCTTGGTGAAGTGGGCGGCGGTGAGCTTCTGCAGCTCCATCATCTGGGGGTTGTTGACCATGAGGACGTTGATGGAGTTGCCACCGGAGCCCGCTCCGCCCGCTCCGGCCCAGCAACCGGAGAGCAGCGGGGCGAGCAGCGTCCCTGCGGCGGCCGCGGCGAGCGCGCGCGGCCTCCGTCGGCTCTGGGTGCGCATGGATCACTCCTGGATGTATCAGTACATTTCGGATGGCCTGGGGGAGTGCGATGCCTCTGTAGTGGGTCGGGTGGGCGGTCGGAGGTACGGACGCTGTGGCGGGTTCTGGTTCAGACCCGGATGACCTGGGGGCCCTGCATCGAGTAGCGGTGGGCCTCGGAGGTGGGGAGGAGCGTGCTGGTGACGATCGCCTCCAGCACGCTGATCTCGGCGAACCGGCAGAAGCTGACGGCGCCGAACTTGGTGTGCACTCCCGCGAAGACCGTGCGCCGGGCGGCCCGGATCGCCTGTGCCTTGACTTCGCTGACGGCCGGGTCGGGGGTGGTGAGGCCGTGTTCGCGGGAGATGCCGTTGGCGCCGATGAACGCCAGGTCGATGACGAAGCCGGCGAGCATCTTCGTCGTCCAGTGGTCGACGGTGGCCAGCGTGCCGGGCCTGACCCGGCCGCCGAGCAGCAGCACCGTCGTGTGGTCGGCCTCGGCGAGCGCGCCCGCGGTGGCCAGGGACGCGGTGACCACGGTCAGTGGCCGGTCCCGGGGCAGTGACTCGGCGATGAGCTGCGGGGTGAAGCCCTCGTCGACGAAGACCGTCTCGGCGTCCCCGAGCAGCTCGGCCGCCGCGGCCGCGATCCGGCGCTTCTCCGGTACGTGGCTGGTGGCGCGGAAGGCGAGTGTCGTCTCGAAGCCGGCGCTCTCCACGGGATAGGCGCCGCCGTGGATGCGGCGGACCAGTCCGTGGTTCTCCAGGGCGCGCAGATCCCGGCGCACGGTCTCCTTGGCGACGCCCAGCTCGGCCGCGAGCGCGTTCACGTCGACGGCGCCGGTGCGGCGGGCGGTCTGCACGATCTCCCGCTGACGTTCCTCCGCGCCCATGCCCGACACCTGCTTCCGCTCACCCGCTCACTGCCCGTTCGGGCCCGGTGGGGCCCATGGGGGAAGTTCTACAGCGGGTGCGCGTCACTGACCAGGTCTGTTGCGGCTCCGATGGCGCCCGTGTGTGCCCGTTCGACGCGACCGCTGCCCGCGTCGGACCTGCGGGGGAGCGGAATTCGGGCAGTGGGCATGCCCGAACGACGGGGCGGGCGGGCCCGTTCGGTGCCCGCCCGCCCCGTGAGGTGGTCGTGTGGAGTGGTTCGAGGTGTCGATGGGGCCGGTTGCGGCCCGGCGCCGGTGTCAGTACGGCCACACCGGCGGGTTGGTCACGAAGGGTCCGCCCAGGCAGGCGTGGTCCGGGTTGTGCGGGTCCAGCTCACCCTGCTCCGCGATCAGCTTCTCGGCGTACTGCTCCGAGTCGTCCTGGGGCTCGTAGCCGAGTCCGCGGGCGGTCGAGAGGTCCCACCACAGGCGGGTGTTCACGGAGGAGCCGTAGACGACGGTGTGCCCGACGTCCTCGGCGGTCAGGGCGGCGTGGAAGAGGCGGGCACCGTCGCCGGGGCTCATCCAGACCGACAGCATGCGCACGCTGGTCGGCTCCAGGAAGCAGGAGCCGATGCGTACCGAGACGGTCTCCGTGCCGTGCTTGTCCCAGTAGAACTGCGCCAAATCCTCGCCGAACGACTTCGACAGGCCGTAGAAGGTGTCCGGGCGGCGGGGGGTGTCGATGGGGATCAGCGCACCGGGTGCGTGGGGCGCCTCGCCCTCGGGGCGCGGCGTGAAGCCGACCGCGTGGTTGGAGGAGGCGAAGACGATCCGCCGGACGCCTTCCTCGCGAGCGGCCTCGTACAGGTTGTACGTGCCCTCGATGTTCGCCTTCAGGATCTTCTCGAAGGTGGACTCCAGGGAGATGCCCGCGAGGTGGATGACGGCGTCCACGCCTCGGACGGCCTCGCGCAGGGCTTCCTTGTCGCCGAGGTCCGCGGTGATCGCGTCCGGCTCGCCCTCGATCGGGAGCACGTCCAGGAGGCGCAGCTCGTAACCGTAGGCGGGCAGCAGCCCGCGCATCAGGGTGCCGAGGCCGCCGGCGGCGCCGGTGAGCAGAACGGTGCGGGGAGCGGGCATCCTCGGGTCTCCTTGAATCGGCAGCCGTATTCGTGTACGGCATTCACATCCGTGGACACGCTAGGGATGTGTCACCGGCCGCGTCAAGTGTCGCGCGACACAGGCGGAACCGCTGCCCCTTCCGCTTCGTTTCCGGCCCTCCGTTGCTCCGGGAATGCGGGTTTGCCCGCTTGACCGGCCCCAAGAGAGCGCTTTAGCGTGGTGCTGTTCAGAGATATGGACGCCAATCAGAAACGTGCACGGGTGGCGTGTGCGTGCATGCTCTAGGGAGAGCCCGTGACGTCAGCCCCCCTTGCCGCTCGACTCAGCATTCCGAGCGGGCCGCTGTTCTTCCCCGTCACGGCGTACGACCGTGACGGTGCCGTCGACCTGGACGTCTACCGCGAGCACGTCCACCGGGGCGTCGAGGCCGGGGCCGCCGCCGTCTTCGCCTGCTGCGGCACGGGGGAGTTCCACGCGCTCACGCCCGAGGAGTTCCAGGAGTGCGTACGGGCGGCCGTCGAGGAGACCGCGGGCCGCGTGCCCGTCGTCGCGGGCGCGGGATACGGAACGGCGCTCGCGGTGCGGTACGCGCGGCTCGCCGAGGAGGCCGGCGCGGACGGGCTGCTCGCCATGCCGCCGTATCTCGTGGTCGCCGGGCAGGAGGGCCTGCTGCGGCACTACACGGAGCTGGCCGCCGCCACCTCGCTCGACGTCGTCGTGTACCAGCGGGACAACGCCGTGTTCACGCCCGAGACCGTCGTCTCGCTGGCCCGCACCGAGGGGATCATCGGCTTCAAGGACGGGACCGGCGACCTCGACCTGATGCAGCGCATCGTGAGCGCCGTGCGGACCGAGGTCCCGGGGGACTTC
Organism: Streptomyces aurantiacus; assembly: GCF_027107535.1. Classification (NCBI taxonomy): domain Bacteria; kingdom Bacillati; phylum Actinomycetota; class Actinomycetes; order Kitasatosporales; family Streptomycetaceae; genus Streptomyces; species Streptomyces sp. Qhu-G9. Next base: position 2,334,110 of record NZ_CP114283.1, read on the forward strand.
CTGTACTTCAACGGGCTGCCGACCGCCGAGCTCACCGGCCTCGCCTACCGCGGCATCGGCATCACGCTGTACTCGTCCGCCGTCTTCTGCTTCGCGCCCGAGATCGCGCTCGCCTTCCACCGGGCCCTCGGCTCGGGCGACGACGCCACCGTGAACCGCCTGCTCGACGGCTTCTACCGGCCCCTCGTCGAACTGCGCGCCCTGGGCCGTGGGTACGCTGTGTCGCTGGTCAAGGCAGGCGTACGGCTGCGGGGCCTCGACGTGGGCGAGGTGCGGCCACCGCTGCACGAGCCGGCCGAGGACCACGTCAAACGGCTCGCCGAGCTGATCGAGCGGGGCCACGCGCTTGTCGAGGAGGGCATGTGAAGGCGTCGACCTTCGTCTATCCGTGGGACGTCAACGGCGACCCCGACGCGGCGGAGCGCATCGCCGGGCTCGGCGTGCGCCAGGCGACGCTCGCGTCCGCGTACCACTCCACACGTGCGCTGACGCCCCGTCACCCCCGCCGTCGCATCGTGACCGCGCTGCACGCGGCCGTGCTCTACCCGGTGGACGCCGGGCGCTGGCAGGGGCGCAGGCTGCGGCCCTACGCCGCCGGGGACTGGGCGCCGGGGGACGCGTACGGGGAGGCCGCCGCGGCGCTCGCCGGGGCCGGTCTCGACGTGCACACCTGGGTGGTCCTCGCGCACAACTCCCGTATGGGCGAGGAGTTCCCGGACACCTCCGTGGTCAACGCCTATGGGGACCGCTATCCGTGGGCTCCCTGCGTCGCGCAGCCCGACATGCGCGTGTACCTGACCGACCTCGCCGTGGAGGCGGCGGTACGGCCGGGGGCGGCGGGTACGGAACTGGAGTCACTCGGCTGGTACGGGCTCCCGCACCTCCACGCCCACGACAAGACGGCGGGTGTGGCACTCGGGGACGCCGGGACGTACCTGATGTCGCTGTGTTTCTGCCCTTCGTGCCGCGACGGGTACGTGCAACTGGGTCTCGACCCCGATGAGCTGGCGGCCTCGGTCCGGCGGGCGCTGGAGCCCGTGTGGCGCGGCGGGGGCCCCGACGGGGGCTGGGAGGCCGTCGAGAAGCTGCTCGGCGGCGAACTCGCGACGGTCACCCGCACCTGGCGCGACTCGGTCGCCCGCTCGCTCCAGACGGATGTCGTCGGCGCCGTGCGCGCGGCGGCCCCCGAGGGCTTCCAGATCCTGCTGCACGCGGACCCGGAGTCCTACCGCGTGGGCGCGAACGCCGGGGTGGATCCGGAGCACATCCTGTCGGTCGCCGACGGCGTGGTCGTGCCGTGCGCCGCGGGGCCCGAGCCGCTGGCCCCGTTCGCCGGGCACGCCGCCGGGGGGAACGTGCTGGCGGCCAACTTCCCCGTGGTGAGCGGGATGGGCGGCAGCCCGGCGACCCTCGTCGAGGACGTGACACGAGCGGCCGGGCTGGGCGCCACCGAAGTGCGGCTGTATCACGCGGGGTTGGCGTCCGACGAGGACCTGTCGCTGGTGGCCCGGGCGCTGGAGCGGCTGGGCTGACGCCGCAGCACAGGCACGGCCGTCACCAGGCGGGTGAGCCCCAGCGCCACCAACATCGGTTGGTACGGGACGAGTTCGACGAGTCCGGCGCCGAGCGCGAGGCCCACCGCGCTCGGCGCGAACAGCAGCGTGTTGGCGGTCGCCGTCGTCCTGCCCAGGAGGGCGTCCGGGGTGTCCCGCTGCACCGCGGTGAGGGCCGCGATCAGCACGCAGGGGAGCCCCACGCCGACCAACGCCGCCGAGGCGAGGACCACCACGTCGTACGGGAGCGCGCGGACCGTCACGGCAACGGCGGTCAGCGCGATGCCGTACCCCGCGAAACGGCGTTCTCCCAGCCGGCGCAGGAGCGGGCCCGCGGCCAGGCCCACGGCCACCGAACCCGCGCCCTGGGCGACGTACAGGAGACCCACGTAGGCGGGGGAGTGCCCGAGGCCTTCCGCCACCGCGTAGATCGTCGCGCCGTTCACTCCCGCGAAGAGCATCGTCGTGCCGCCGGCGAGGACGAGCGGGCGCAGTGCCGCGTGGCTCCACAGGTACCGGGCGCCCTCGGCCGTCCGGGTGCGCCAGTTCTCCCGGGCGGGGCTCGCGAGCGGCTCAGGTTCGCGGACGCGCAGGAGTGTGTAGAGGCCTGCGGCCAGGGCGAAGGTGAACGCGTCCAGGAGCGCGACACGGGCGCCCCCGTACGCCGCGTACAACCCCGCCCCGGCGAGCGGCGCGAGCAGCTTCATGCCCTCGTTGGCCGTCATGCGCAGGCCGTTGAAGTCACCGAGGAGCCTTGTGTCGACGGCCTGCGCCACCAGGGCCGACTCCGCCGCGTCATGGACGACGCCCGCCGCTCCGTAGAGGAGGAGAACGGCGAAGAGGATCCACAGGGTGCCCGCCGAGTCGACCGCGAGGAGCGACAGGAGGAGCACGGCCAGGCCCAGGTTCGTCCACACCAGCAGCGGCCTGCGGCGGGTCCGGTCCGCGAGGGTGCCGAGGGCGGGGCCGATCAGGGTGGGCGCCCAGAGGGCGAAGACACAGAGCGCGGCCAGGCCGTCCGAGCCGGTCAGGTCCTTCACCCAGATCCCGGACACCAGCCCCATCGCCGACGTGCCGAATCCTGAGACGACGACCCCGCCCAGGTACAGACTCGCGTTGCGGTCCCTCAGCACGCGCCCCGCCGCCCAGGTCGTCCGGGCCGTCCGTGTGGTCCGCTCAGGCTGTGTCGTCATGCCTGTTCATGGTGGGGCTAAGGCCTCGGGGCGGGGATCGGGCAGGTGCCCTAGCCCGTGGACGTGCCGGGGGCGGCCGCCGTCGGGGCCCTAGGGCCCCCGCACGGCGAGCGGCGAGGCCCGGGGTGCCCGGCGGACCTCACCCGGTTCCGACGGTGACGACGAGCTTGCCCCGGGGGTGGCCCTCCTTCAGATGACGGACGGCCTCGGCGGCCTCGGCCAGGGGGTAGACGCGGTCGACGGGCGGAGTCACCGCGCCCTTCTCGGCGAGCTCCTTGAGCGTCAGGAGGTCCTCTCGGCGGGCGACGGAGACCAGGTTGCCGAGGTGGTGGCCGACGAACGGCGAGAGCAGCACGGCCCGCAGGCCGCGGCTCATGCCGCCGAAGAACGCCGTCCCGCCCTCGCCGCCGACGATCACGAGCGTGCCGCGCGGGGTCAGGACGCGGCGGAGAGCGGGCAGGGGGCGCAGGCCCGCGTTGTCGACGACGACGTCGTAGCGGTGCGGCCCGTCCGTGATGTCCCCCTGCGTGTAGTCGATGACGTGCGCCGCGCCCTGGGACCGTACGAAGTCGGCCCCGCCGGGGCCGCAGACGCCGGTGACCTCGGCGCCGTACATCGAGGCGAGCTGGACGGCGTAGCAGCCGACTCCGCCGGAGGCGCCGATGACGAGGACCTTCTGGCCCGCGCGCGGGCGGGCCCTGCCGCTCAGGGCCTGGAGGGCGGTCATGCCCGACACGGGGAGGGCCGCGGCCTGTTCGAAGGTGAGGTTCGCGGGTTTGGGAGCGAGCTTCGTGGCCTTGGCGCGCGCGTACTCGGCGAACGAGCCCTCGCAGTTGCCGAAGACCTCGTCGCCCGGCACGAAGTCGGTCACCTTCGCCCCGACGGCCTCGACGCGTCCGGCGCCGTCCCAGCCCCGCACCGGGTTCCTGGGCCTGCGGAGCCCGAGGACGGCGCGGGCCACATGGGGCCGGCCCGTCATGAGGTGCCACACCTCGGGGCCGACGCCGGCCGCGCGCACCTCGACGAGCACCTCGTCGTCGCGGGGCACGGGGCGGTCGATGTCGCGCAGTTCGAGGAGGTCCGCTGATCCGTAGGCATCCTGAACGATCGCCTTCATGGCGTGGCACCCCTTCGCGGTCCCCGACACCGGCCATCCCGGTTGCACCGAGCATCTCGGCGGTTCGCACGCCTGACCAGACTCCTGAGCACGATCTTGGGAGCGGGACCGATGAGTTTCCGTACGGCCGGCGGTCTACCCACCGAAGACCCCGTGACGAGAGGAGCCCAGCATGGGCGACGGCGCCACCACCCCGGCAACGCTCGACCTGGGGCCGCAGGCCCTGATCGTGGCGCGACTCGCCGAGGAGGTGCGAGAGGACCAGCTGGCGGGCGCGACGCCGTGCCCGGAGTACGCCGTACGCCATCTGCTGGGGCACCTGGCCGGGCTGTCCGAGGCCTTCCGGGACGCAGGGCGCAAGAACCTCGGGGCCACGACGGACACCGACCCCACCTCCCGGCTGCCGGACGTCACACCCGAATGGCGCGCCGAACTGCCCGAACTGCTCGCAGAGTTGGCCGCGGCCTGGCGTGACCCGGCCGCGTGGACGGGGCAGACCCGGGCGGGCGGTGTGGACCTGCCGGGCGAGATCGCGGGCGTGGTCGCGGCCGACGAACTCGTCGTGCACGGCTGGGACCTGGCCCGGGCGACGGGCCAGGAGTACACCCCTGACGCGGCGGCCCTGCGCGTGGCGTACGAGATGCTGGCCGCGTCCACCGACGACCCGGGCCGCGACAGCATCTTCGGCCCGGTGGTGGCCGTACCCGAGGGGGCGGCCCTCCTCGACCGGGTGATCGGACTGAGCGGCCGGGACCCGGGTTGGGGGACCACCACCGGCTGAGCGGGCGGTGGCGGGGCGGCCCCGGGTACCCGCATCCCCAGCCCCCCGCATCGGCGGAAACGTACGCTCCCGGCATGGCCTTCACTCTCACCACTCTCGGTACCGCCTCCCCGCATCCCCGGCCCGGGCGCCCCTGCAGTGGCTATCTCCTGAGTGGAGGCGGGGCGGAGGTCTGGGTGGACGCCGGGCCGGGGACCTTCGCCGAGTTGCAGCGGCACACGGATCCGGCGGGGCTGTCGGCGATCTGGATCTCGCATCTGCACGCCGACCACTGTGCCGACCTCCTGGCGGCGTTCTACGGGCTCGCCCACGGCGGGCTCACTCCTGCCGCGCCCCTCCCCGTGTACGCGCCGGCGGGGTGCGGCCGACGGCTGGCGGCGTTCTTCGGGCGGCCCGACGACGGTTTCCTGCGCGAGATCTTCGACGTCAGGGACCTGGAGGACGGACACGAGGTGCGGTACGGCGGGCTGCTGCTCGCCAGCCACGCGGTCGTGCACGACACCGAGGCGTACGGGCTGCGGGCCGAGTGCGAGGGACGGGTGCTCGCGTACTCGGGGGACAGCGGCCCGTGCGACGCGCTCGTGGAACTCGCCCAGGGGGCGGACCTGTTCCTCTGCGAGGCGGACATCGACCGGCATCGCGAAGGCGAACAGGTCCACCTGACCCCCGAGGACGCCGGCGAGGCCGCCCGGGCCGCACGCGTGGGCGAACTGCTCGTCACCCATGTCGGGCCCACCCTCACCCCCGCCGCGGCCACCGGACGCGCCGCGGCGGTCTTCCGCGACGGACGCACGTCCATGGCCCGCGAAGGCGACGTGCGGACCGTCTGAGCCGACGCCCGTCCCGGCGTCGCCCGATCTCAACTTCCGCTTCTTTTGTCAGAAGCATTGACGAAACACAGGGCTGCTCCTAGCTTCATCGCGTCGTACTTCGTACGTCATATATGAGACGCGATACGCGAGATCAGATACGCGAGCCCCCGCTCCCTGAGGGCTCCGTGACACCGAGAGGCGCGCATGACCTCTGTGCCCACGCCGATCCCCTCCCGCACGCAGTTCGTGCTGGAAGGGATCAAACACCGCATCCTCACCGGGCAGTTGACCCCAGGGCAGGCCCTGGTCGAGACCGAGCTCGCCGCACAGTTCGGGGTGTCCAAGACCCCGGTGCGCGAGGCGCTCAAGACCCTGGCCGGCACCGGGCTCGTCGTGATGAACCAGTACAAGGGCGTCACGGTGCGCATGGTGGACGCGGACATGGCGCGCGAGGTGTACGACGTACGGCTGCTGCTGGAGCCGGAGGCACTGCGACGGTCCGTCCGGCGCGGCTCCTCCCTCGACACGGCGCGCGAGGCGCTCGAACGCGCCGACTCGGCCACCGACACCGCCCAGCGCTCGCTCGCCAACCGCGAGTTCCACCGCTCCCTCTACGTCCGCTGCGGCAACCCGCTGCTCGGCCGGATGCTCGACGAGGTCCGCGACCAGGCCGCCCTGGTCTCCGCGGTCGCCTGGGCCGCCGACCCGTCCTGGGAACGCGAGGCGGCCGAGCACCGGGAGATCCTGCGGCTCGCCCTCGAAGGCGACTCGGACGGCGCGGCGCGCGCTCTGCACTCGCACATCGCCTCGTTCGTGCAACGGGCCTTCCCCGAGGTCCAGGGAAAGGATGAGCAGGAATGACCGCGACCACGCCCACGTTCGAGGCCCAGCGGGCCGCCCTCGCCGACGTGGTGGCGATCCCCGTGACCCCGTTCGCCGAGGACGGCTCGATCGACCGGGACGTCCACCGCGTCCTGCTGCGCCGGATCCTCGACGGCGGCGTACGCATCCTCACGCCGAACGGCAACACCGGCGAGTTCTACGCACTGTCTCCCGAAGAGCGGCGCGTCGTGACGGAGTTGACCATCGAGGAGGCCCGGGACCGGGCGGTCGTCCTGGTCGGGGTGGGGCACGACGTGCCGACCGCCGTCGCCTCCGCGCGCCACGCCCGTGACCACGGGGCACAGATGGTGATGGTCCATCAGCCCGTGCACCCGTACGTCTCCGAGGGCGGCTGGGTCGACTACCACCGGGCGATCGCGGAGGCCGTCCCCGAGCTGGGCGTCGTGCCGTACATCCGCAACCCGGTGCTCGCCGGCACCCGGCTCGCCGAGCTGGCCGACGCCTGTCCGAACGTCATCGGCGTGAAGTACGCCGTGCCGGACGCGGCCCGGTTCGCCGCCTTCGCACGGGACGCCGGGCTCGAACGCTTCGTGTGGGTGGCCGGTCTCGCGGAGCCCTACGCGCCCTCGTACTTCTCGGCGGGAGCGACGGGATTCACCTCGGGGCTCGTGAACGTGGCCCCGGCCGTCTCGCTGAACATGATCGAGGCACTCCGGGCCGGGGACTACGCGGGCGCCATGAAGGTCTGGGAGCAGATCCGCCGCTTCGAGGAACTGCGCGCGGCCAACGGCTCCGCCAACAACGTGACGGTCGTGAAGGAGGCCCTGGCCTCGCTCGGCCTGTGCCGCCGCGAGGTCCGCGCACCGAGCAAGCAGCTCCCCGAGTCCGAACGCGCCGAGGTCGCCGCCATCGCAGCGGGGTGGTCCATATGACCGACGCCAGCCCGGCAGCGGCAGAGGAGAGCCAAACCCCGGACGCCCCGAGGCAGTTGCGCAGCCACCAGTGGTACGGAACCGAGGGCCTGCGCTCCTTCAGCCATCGCGCCCGCACCCGCCAGCTCGGCTACCTGCCCGAGGAGCATCTCGGCAAGCCGGTCATCGCGATCCTCAACACCTGGTCCGACATCAACCCCTGTCACGTCCACCTGCGGGACCGTGCCCAGGCGGTCAAGCGGGGCGTGTGGCAGGCCGGCGGCTTCCCGCTGGAGTTCCCGGTGTCCACGCTGAGCGAGACCTTCCAGAAGCCGACCCCGATGCTCTACCGCAACATGCTCGCGATGGAGACCGAGGAACTGCTGCGGTCGTACCCCGTGGACGGGGCCGTCCTCATGGGCGGCTGCGACAAGTCCACACCCGCGCTGCTCATGGGCGCCGCGACCGTCGACCTGCCGACCGTGTTCGTGCCCGCCGGACCCATGCTGCCCGGCCACTGGCGCAACGAGATCCTCGGCTCGGGCACCGACATGTGGAAGTACTGGGACGACAAGCGCGCCGGACTCATCGGCGACTGCGAGATGACCGAACTGGAGAGCGGTCTCGCGCGCTCTCCCGGGCACTGCATGACCATGGGTACGGCGTCCACGCTCACCGCGGCCGCCGAGGCTCTCGGGGTCACCGTGCCGGGCGCCTCCAGCATCCCGGCCGTCGACTCCGGGCACGACCGGATGGCCGCCGCCTCGGGGCTCAGGATCGTCGAACTCGTCCGCCAGGACCGCAGGTTGTCCGCCATCCTCACCCAGGAGGCATTCGAGGACGCCGTGACGACCGTCCTCGGACTCGGCGGCTCCACCAATGCCGTGATCCACCTGATCGCGATGGCCGGACGAGCCGGAGCCCGGCTCACCCTCGACGACTTCGACCGGATCGCCCGCACGGTGCCGGTCCTCGCGAACGTGCGGCCCGGCGGCCGGACGTACCTCATGGAGGACTTCCACTTCGCCGGCGGACTGCCCGGGTTCCTGTCGCGGATCACCGACCTGCTGCACCTGGACCGGCCGACCGTCTCGCACGACAGCATGCGCGAACAGCTCGCCTCCGCGCAGGTGCACAACGACGACGTCATCCGCACCCGGGAGAACCCCGTCGCCGCCGAGGGAGGCGTCGCCGTCCTGCGCGGCAACCTCTGCCCCGACGGCGCGGTCATCAAGCACATCTCCGCCGAGCCCCACCTGCTCAAGCACACCGGTCCGGCGGTCGTCTTCGACGACTACAGGACCATGCAACGCACCATCAACGACCCGGAGTTGGGCATCACCGCCGACACCGTCCTGGTGCTGCGCAACGCCGGCCCCAAGGGCGGCCCGGGCATGCCCGAGTACGGGATGCTGCCGATCCCCGACCACCTGCTGAAGCAGGGCGTCCGGGACATGGTGCGGATCTCCGACGCCCGGATGAGCGGCACGAGCTACGGCGCGTGCGTGCTGCACGTGGCACCCGAGTCGTACATCGGCGGGCCGCTCGCCCTGGTCCGCACCGGGGACTCCATCACCCTCGACGTCGCGTCACGCGCGCTGCGACTCAACGTGGACGACGAGGAACTGGAGCGGCGCCGGGCGCAGTGGACCGCGCCGCCCGAGCGCTACGAGCGCGGCTACGGCGCGCTCTACAACGAACAGATCACCCAGGCCGACACCGGCTGCGACTTCGCCTTCCTTGCCCGGCCGGGCAAGGTGGCCGACCCGTACGCGGGTTGACCCGTACCTCCTGAACCACCCCGGAGCCGCGCACCTCGCGGCCCGGGCTCACGCACACCGTACGTGAAAGCGCTTGCCCTCAGGCCGGGCGCCCGTACCACCGGCTCGACCCGCACACCCGAGAACGGAGAACAGTCATGGCCCAAGCCGCAGCCGTGGCGAAGCAGCCCGCGCCACCCCGGCGGCGCCGTGGCTCGGCGACGCCTCGCAGGCTCCCGTATCTGCTGATCGCCCCGGCGGGACTGCTGATGCTGGGCTTCATCGCCTACCCGGTGCTCAGTGTCTTCTACTACAGCCTGCAGGACTTCAACCCCACCAAACCGTGGCGGAACGGCTTCGCGGGCTTCGACAACTTCGTGCACCTCTTCACCGAGGACCCGATGTTCTGGGACACGCTGGTCTTCAGCGCGAAGTGGGTCGTCGTCGAGGTCGGACTCCAGCTGCTGTTCGGCCTGGCGCTCGCACTGATCGTCAACCAGACCTTCGTGGGGCGCTCGCTCGGCCGCGCCATGGTCTTCTCGCCCTGGGCCGTCTCCGGCGTGCTCACCTCCGCGATCTGGGTACTGCTCTACAACTCCCAGACGGGCATCACCCGTTACCTCGCCGACATGGGCATCGGGGAGTACGGCACGAGCTGGCTGTCCGACACCTCGACGGTCTTCCCGGCGACGGTGGTCGCCGACCTCTGGCGAGGCGTGCCCTTCTTCGCGATCCTCATCCTCGCCGACCTCCAGTCCGTGTCGAAGGACCTCTACGAGGCCGCCGAGGTCGACGGCGCCAGCCGCTTCAAGCAGTTCGTGCACATCACACTGCCCCACCTCAAGGACGCGATCATCCTCTCCACACTGCTGCGCGCGGTCTGGGAGTTCAACAACGTCGACCTGCTCTACACACTGACCGGCGGCGGACCCGCGGGAGAAACGACGACACTCCCGCTCTACATCGCCAACACCAGCGTCGACGCACACAACTTCGGCTACGCCTCGGCCCTGACCACCGTCGCGTTCGTGATCCTGCTCTTCTGTTCGATGGTCTATCTGCGGCTGAGCAAGTTCGGAGTGGGTGGGGACAAGTGATCACCAAGGACATCGACACCGTTGTTCCGGCCGTGCCCGCGCCGGTGGCCGACGAACCGCCGCAGCGTCCGAACAAGAGCAGGCGCGCATGGGACGAGGCGCCGCGCTGGCAGATCTATCTCCCGCTCGGCATCTACCTGCTCTTCACGCTCATCCCCTTCTACTGGATCCTGCTCTTCGCCCTCCGGCCGACCGGCTCGACCTCGCTCGTGCCGTGGCCGATGACCTTCGAGCACTTCGACAAGGTCTGGAACGACCGCAGCTTCGGCACGTACTTCGAGAACAGCGTGTACGTCGGTATCGCCACGCTCCTCATGACCACGCTCGTCGCGCTGGCCGGCGGCTACGCCCTTGCCCGCTTCGACTTCAAGATCAAGCGTGCCTTCATGCTGGCGCTGCTCTGCTCGCAGTTCGTGCCGGGCGCGCTGCTGCTGGTGCCGCTGTTCCAGATCTTCGCCGAGCTCCAGATGATCAACTCGCTGGTGAGCGTCATCATCGCCGAGACGGTCTTCCAGCTGCCGCTGTCGATGATCCTGATCAGCGGCTTCATCCGGAACGTGCCGTACTCCCTCGAAGAGGCCGCCTGGGTGGACGGCTGCAACCGCTTCACCGGCTTCCGGGTCGTCGTCCTGCCGCTGCTGCGGCCCGGACTGATCGCGGTGGGCTCCTTCGCCTTCGTGCACTCCTGGAACCACTTCCTGTTCGCCCTGATGTTCCTCAGCAACCAGGAGAAGCAGACGATCCCCGTCGGCCTCAACAGCCTGATGAGCGCCGACAGCGTCGACCTGGGCGCACTCGCCGCGGGCGGCATCATCGCGGCCGTGCCCGTCGTGATCGTCTTCGCCTTCATCCAGAAGTGGCTGATCACGGGCTTCAGCGCCGGGGCGGTGAAGGGATGAGAGGAATACGCACCCCGCTGCCGCGCACGAGAGGAGGGCGTCGCGCCCTCCAGGTCGCCCTCGCCTGCGGGATGCTGGCCGCCCTCGGGGCGCCCGCGAACGCCGAGGCGCGCGACATCAGCCGCGACACCCTGCCCGCGAACGACGGCTGGGCGGCCGCCGACGGAGGTACCACGGGGGGTTCCTCCGCAGACGACGCCCATGTCTTCACCGTGCGCGACCGGGCCGGACTGGCCCGCGCCCTCGACGGCGGCAGCGCGACCCCGAAGATCATCAAGGTCGCGGGAACGATCGACGCCAACACCGACGACGCGGGCAGGCGGCTGGACTGCGACGACTACGCGACCGACGGCTACGACCTGAAGAAGTACCTCGCCGCGTACGACCCGCGGACCTGGGGCTCCGCCAAGCCCGCCGGCCCGCAGGAGGAGGCCCGCCAGGCCTCCGCCGCGGCCCAGGCGGCCCGGGTGGAACTGACCGTCGGCTCCAACACCACGATCGTCGGGCTCGGCGACAGTGCCGTACTGAAGGGCGCGAGCCTCCAGGTCCGCGACGCGGACAACGTCATCGTCCGCAACCTCGAACTGCGGGACGCCTACGACTGCTTCCCCGTCTGGCAGCCCAACACCGGCGGCCTCGGCGACTGGAAGACGGCGTACGACACGCTGTGGCTGCGCGGCGCCACCCATGTGTGGATCGACCACGTCACGGCCTCCGACAAGGGCCACCCCGACGAGGACGAGCCGACCCACTTCGGCCGCAACTACCTGCGCCACGACGGCCTGTTGGACATCACCAACGCCTCCGACCTGGTCACCGTCTCCTGGAGCCGGTTCGCCGACCACGACAAGGCGATGCTGATCGGCAACGGCGACACGGCCACCGGCGACCGCGGAAAGCTCCGCGTCACCCTGCACCACAACGAGTTCGAGTCCGTCGTCCAGCGCGCTCCCCGCGTCCGCTTCGGCCAGGTGCACCTCTACAACAACCGGTACGTCGTCCCGGCCGACGCCCACGACCACCGGTACTCGCTCGGCGTCTCCACCGAGTCGGCCCTCTACGCCGAGAACAACGCCTTCACCACGCCCGGCCACATCGAGGCGGCCGACCTGGTGAAGAGCTGGAACGGCACGGCCCTGCACCAGACCGGCACGCTCTTCAACGGATTCCCCGTCGACCTGCTCACCATCCACAACGCCTACAACTCCGGCAGCGAACGCGATCTGACCGCCGACGTCGGCTGGACGCCCGCCCTGCACGGCACGGTCGACAGCGCCGCCAAGGCCGACCGTGACGTGGCGCGCGGCGCGGGAGCGGGGAGGATCCGATGAGCGCCGCCACCGGGCCCGGTACCGCTTCGATGGGGTCCATGACATCCACGACCTCGTACGAAGGCCCCGTCCCCGTCGTCCTCGCGGGCGCCCGCGGTCACGGCCGCTGGCACCTGCAGAACATCCGCCGCCTCCAGGACAAGGGCCTGGTACGCCTCGCGGGGATCTGCGAGCTGACCCCGCTCACCGGCGAGGAGCTGGAGGACTTCGGGGCGCCGGGCGAACTCCCCGAGCAGTCCGCCGACTTCGGCGCCCTGCTGGACTCCACCGGCGCCGCGATCGCGGTGATCTGCACGCCGATCCCCACCCACACCGACCTCGCGCTGACGGCCGCCGCCAGGGGCGTCCACCTGCTGCTGGAGAAGCCGCCCGCGCCGTCGTACGCCGAGTTCCGCCGGATGGCCGACGGGGTCGCCGCGGCCGGCGTCGTCTGCCAGATCGGCTTCCAGTCGCTGGGCTCGCACGCCGTGCCCGCGATCCGGGAGCTGGTCGCGCAGGGCACCATCGGCCGGGTGGACGGCATCGGCGGGGCCGGTGCCTGGGCGCGCGCCGAGGAGTACTACCGCCGCGCGCCCTGGGCGGGACGGCGCCGGATGAACGGGGTCGACGTCCTCGACGGCGTGCTGACCAACCCCCTCGCCCACGCCGTGGCCACCGCCCTCGCGCTCGACGGCGCCACCCGCGCCGAGGACGTCACCGGCATCGAGACCGAACTGCTGCGCGCCAACGACATCGAGTCCGACGACACCTCCTGCGTCCGCGTCACCACCACGGCCGGCAGCCGCATCACCGTCGCCGCGACCCTGTGCGCCGAGCACCCCGGCGAGCCGTACGTCCTCGTGCACGGCACCAGCGGCCGGATCACCTTCTGGTACAAGCAGGACCGCGTCCTCGTCCAGCGCTCGGGGCACGGCCCGCAGGAGTACACGTACGCCAGGACCGACCTGCTGGAGAACCTCGTCGAGCACCTCGAAGGCAGGGCCGAGCTGCTGGTCGCACCGGAGTCGACGGGCGCCTTCATGAAGGTCGTCGAAGCGATCCGGCAGGCGCCCGACCCGCTCGCCCTGCCCGCCGACGCCTGGTACCTCGAACCCGAGGAGAACCGCCGGGTCGTGCACGGAGTCGACACCCTCGTCGAGGCCGCCGCCGACACCCTCGCCCTCTACTCCGAGCTGGGTGCCTCCTGGGCACCCCCGAAAGAGGTGAGCACCTGATGAACAACGAGTCGCTGGTCCTGCGCGTCGCGGGCCGCCCGGTCGGCCGTTACATCACCCGGCCCGAGCTGGCGCCCAAGCTGTCGCCGCGTCCCTACCTCCACCCCGTCACCACCCTGGCCGGCACGGCTGTCACCGAACTCAGCCCCGCCGACCACCTCCATCACCTCGGCGTCGGTGTCGCCGTACCCGACGTCGAGGGGCACAACTTCTGGGGCGGCCGCACGTACGTGCGCGACCAGGGCCCGACCGAGCTGGACAACCACGGCGCCCAGCGGCACTCCGCCTTCCAGCTGCGCGACCCCGACGGCTTCGTGGAGGAGCTGCGCTGGGTGGCCGCGGGGGCCGAGCTGCTGCGCGAGCGGCGTACGGTCGCGGCCACCGAACTCACCGAGACGGCCTGGGCGCTGGACTTCACCTTCTCGCTCACCAACACCACGTCCGAACCCCTGTCGATCGGCAGCCCGGCGACCAACGGCCGGCCCGGCGCGGCCTACGGCGGCTTCTTCTGGCGGGCCCGCAAGGAGGCCGAGCCGCCCGCCGTGTTCACCGCGGACACCGAGGGCGAGGAGGCGGCGCACGGTGCGCGCACCGGCTGGGTGGCGCTCGCGGGCGCGACCTGGACGCTGGTGTTCGCCGGAGCCACCGACCTGACCCGCCGTGACCCGTGGTTCGTGCGCACCGCCGAGTACCCGGGCGTCGGCTCGTCCCTCGCCCCCGAGGAGCGGCTGCCCGTCCCGGCCGGTGAGACCGTCGTACGCCGGGTCGTCACCGTGGTCGCCGACGGCCGCCTCGGCCGCGGCGAGGCGGCGGCGCTCGTCCGCAAGGCGGTGAGCCCGTGAGCGGCCAGGGCGCACCCGCCTTCACCTCCGACCTCGGCGACGGCACCTACCGCAATCCGGTCCTGAACGCCGACTGGTCCGACCCCGACCTGCTGCGCGTCGGCGACGACTACTACCTGACCGCCTCCAGCTTCGGCCGGGCCCCGGGCCTGCCGCTGCTGCACTCCCGCGACCTGGTCAACTGGACCCTCGTCGGCCACGCCCTCCAACGCCTCGAACCGGCACGCGAGTTCAGGAAGCCGCGGCACGACTGCGGTGTCTGGGCGCCGTCGTTACGCCACCACGACGACCGCTTCTGGATCTTCTGGGGCGACCCCGACCACGGCATCTTCCAGGTCAACGCACCCGAGATACGCGGGCCCTGGACCCGCCCGCACCTGATCAAGGCGGGCAAGGGACTCATCGACGCCTGTCCCCTGTGGGACGAGGAGAGCGGCGAGGCGTACCTCGTGCACGGTTGGGCCAAGTCCCGCTCCGGCGTCAAGAACCGGCTCACCGGCCACCGGATGCGGCCCGACGCCACCGGCCTGCTCGACGACGGCAAGCTGATCGTGGACGGCGACCGCATCCCCGGCTGGTTCACGCTGGAGGGGCCGAAGCTGTACCGGCACGACGGCTGGTTCTGGATCTTCGCCCCCGCGGGCGGCGTCGAGACCGGCTGGCAGGGCGCCTTCCGCTCGCGCGACTTCTTCGGACCGTACGAGGAGCGGGTCGTCCTGGAGCAGGGTGACACCGACGTCAACGGCCCTCACCAGGGCGGCTGGGTGACCACCCCGTCCGGCGAGCACTGGTTCGCGCACTTCCAGGAGAAGGGCGCGTACGGGAGGGTCGTCCACCTCCAGCCGATGCGCTGGGGCACGGACGGCTGGCCGGTCGTCGGAGACGAGGGGACACCCGTCGCCGTGCACCGCAAGCCCGACCTGCCGCGGCAGCCGCTCTCGGCGCCCGCCACCGACGACGACTTCCCCGGCGGGCGGTTCGGGCGGCAGTGGCAGTGGACCGCCAACCCGCAGGACGGCTGGGCGACCCAGCACTCCGGCGACGGACTGCGGCTGACCTGCGTACGGACGGCCGACGCGCACGATCTGCGCAAACTGGCGAACGTACTCACCCAGCGGCTGCCGGGGACGGCCTGCACCGTCGAGGCCGAGCTGCGGCTCGACGCCGAGGAGCCGGGCGCGCGGGCCGGACTCGCCGTGCTGGGCGACTCGTTCAGCTGGATCGGGCTCGAACGGGGGGCGGACGGGACGGTCCACCTCGTGCACCGGTTCGCCGAGTCGGTGGCCGAGCGGGAGCGGGACGCCGCCCATCCGCGGATGGCCCCCGAGGGGCGGGTCCGGCTGCGGATCGAGGCCGGTGCCGGGGCGCGCTGCCGCTTCTCGTACGACCTCGGGAGCGGCTGGGAGAGCTCCGGACAGGTCTTCGCCGCCACCCCCTGGCGCTGGGTCGGCGCCCTGCTCGGCCTCTTCGGCGTCGCGCCGACCGGCGGGGGACACGCCGGGGCGGCCACGTTCACGCAGTTCCGCATCACCGCGCCACTCGCCTGACCGCTCGAAGTCATCACCGTTGTAAGCCTGTTGGGAGCCGCAATGACGCACTTCCGTAGCAAGCGCTTGCCGAGACCGGGTTCCGGTCCCGGCACCGGCCGGGTCCTGTGCACGGTCACCGCCCTGGTGGCCGCGCTGGGACTCGGTGCCCTCACGCCGGCCGAGGCGGCCTCCGACAACGCCCCGGTGTCCTCTCCCGGCACCTCCGCCTCGCCTCGCTGGGCGGACAGGGCGCACGGATTCGCCTCCCTCGAAGGCGGTACGACGGGCGGCGCCGGCGGCAAGGTCGTCACCGTCACCACCCAGGCCGACCTGGAGCGGTACGCGGCCGCCGAGGAGCCGTACGTCATCCGGGTCGCCGGGACGATCAAGGCCGAGCCGTTCGGCGCGAACGTCGTCGTGGCCTCGGACAAGACCATCATCGGCGTCGGCACGGCCGGCGAGCTCGTCCAGGGCGAGCTGCACCTCGCACCCGGCACCCACAACGTGATCATCCGCAACCTGACGATCCGCGACTCGTACGTCGAGGGCAACTGGGACTGCAAGGACACCGACTTCGACGGCATCCAGATGGACACCGTCCACCACGTCTGGATCGACCACAACCGCTTCTCGCGGATCTGCGACGGGCAGCTCGACGTCCGCAAGGACAGCGAGTACGTCACCGTCTCCTACAACCGCTTCGAGAACAACAACAAGACCTTCGGCATCGGCTGGACGCCGAACGTGAAGACGCAGATCACCATCGACCACAACTGGTTCGGCAGCACGAAGCAGCGCAACCCGTCGGCCGACAACTGCGCCTACGCACACCTCTACAACAACTACATGACCGCGCAGGCGGACCCCGGCGACCCGGTGTGGACGTACGGCAACTGGTCGCGCGGGCAGACGAAGATGGTCATCGAGAACAGCTACTACAAGGATGTCCAGCACCCCTACCAGGCGGACGCCACCGCCGAGCTGGTGCAGCGCGGGTCGATCCTGCGGAACACCACCGGGCGCCAGGAGGCGTGGGGCGCGGCCTTCGACCCGCGGGACTTCTACGACTACCGGCTCGACCCGGCGGCCGCGGTGCCCGCGCTCGTGTCGAAGTTCTCCGGACCGCAGAAGCGGCTCGGCACGAACACCGTCCTGAACGTGCCCGCCGATCACCGGACGGTCCAGGCCGCCGTGGACGCCGTGCCCGACGGCAACACCGGCACGGTCACGATCCGCGTCGCGCCCGGAACGTATCGCGAGCAGGTCCGCATTCCAACGGGCAAGCCGCACCTGGTGCTGCAGGGGACCGGACGGGACCGCTCCGACACCGTGATCGTCTTCGACACCCCCGCGGCCCACGGCGGCTCCAACGGGAGTGCCACCGTACGGATCGCCGCCAGTGACGTCACCGCGCGCAACCTCACCTTCAGCAACGACTTCGACGAGGCCGCGCACGAACTGAACGGCGAGCAGGCCCTCGCGATGAAGACGACGGGCGACCGGATCGTCTTCGAGGACACGGCCTTCCTGGGCAACCAGGACACGTTGATGACCGACAGCCCCAAGCTCGACGTGATCAGCCGGGTCTACGTCCGTGACTCGTACATCGAGGGCGACGTCGACTTCATCTACGGACGGGCGACCACCGTCGTCGAGCGGTCCGTGATCAAGGCGCTGAGCCGCGGTTCGGCGACCAACAACGGCTACATCACGGCCGCCTCGACCTGGAAGAACAACCCGTACGGGTTCCTGATCACCAGGTCGAAGGTCGTGAGCGACGCGCCCGCCGGGTCCTTCCACCTCGGCCGACCCTGGCACCCGGGCGGCGAGCCGGACGCGGTCGCCCAGGTCCTCTTCCGCGACACCGAGCTGCCCGCCGCGATCAAGTCCTCGCCGTGGACCGACATGAGCGGCTTCTCGTGGAAGGACGCGCGCTTCACCGAGTACCGCACCCACGGCCCCGGAGCGGCGGTCACCGCCGACCGGCCGCAACTGCCCCGCGCCGACGCGGCCACACACACGGTCACCGACTACCTCGCCGGGACCGACGACTGGGCACCCCACGCCCGCCACTGACCCCCACAGCTTCACACCTCACAGCGACACAACCCTCGTTGGATCCAGAAGAAGAGAGCCGATCATGAAGAACAGCATTCGCAGGAGCAGCAGAGGAGCGCGCCGCTCCGCCACCGCCGTCGCCGTGAGCGCCGTACTCGCGCTGACCGCCACCGCCTGCGGTGACGACGGCAGCGGTTCGACGGGCGACAAGGGGTCCGACGGCAGCGGCAAGGGTGAGATCACCTTCTGGGACAACAACGGCGGTGTCCGCACCGACATCTGGAAGGAGATCATCGCCGACTTCGAGAAGGCGAACCCGGACATCGACGTCAAGTACGTCCCGATCGCGGCCACCGAGTACCAGTCGAAGGTCGACACCTCCATCCAGGCCGCCGGCCTGCCGGACGTCGGTGGCGTCGGCGCGGCGATGCTCGCGGGCTTCTCCGCGCAGAACGCGCTGGAGCCGCTGGACGACCGCCTCGGCAAGTCCTCCCTGAGCGGCAAGCTCAACGAGGACATGCTCAAGTCGCTGAAGGCCGCCGGTGGTGGTGACGGCACGCTGTACTCGATCCCGACCTCCGCCAACAACGGCGTCCTCTACTACCGCACCGACCTGTTCAAGGCGGCCGGTCTGGACGCTCCGACCACCTGGGACAAGTTCTACGAGGCCGCCGAGAAGCTCACCGACAAGGACAAGAACGAGTTCGGCTACACCATCCGCGGTGGCGCCGGCTCCATCGCCCAGGCCCTGGACGCGATGTACGGGCAGTCCGGCATCACGTCCTTCTGGGACTCGGCGAACGAGAAGACCACGGTCAACGACCCGAAGAACGTGGCGGCCCTGGAGAAGTACGTGGGCCTCTTCAAGAAGGTCACCCCGGCGGCCGACCTCAACAACGACTTCACCAAGATGGTCGCCCAGTGGGACTCCGGCACGATCGGCATGCTCAACCACAACCTGGGCTCCTACCAGGATCACGTGAAGGCGCTCGGAGCCGACAAGTTCCGGGGCATTCCGCAGCCGGTCGGCGCCGGCGGCAAGCGCGTCCAGGTCTCCAACCCCGTCGACGGACTGGGGATGTTCAAGAGCTCCAAGAACAAGGCCGCCGCCTGGAAGTTCATCGAGTTCGCCACCGAGAAGGCGCAGAACTCCAAGTTCAACGAGTCCGCCGGCCAGGTGCCGTCGAACAACGACGCCGCGAAGGACGCCTGGGTCTCCAAGGCCGAGCCGACCAAGCTCGCGGCCGAGGCGCTGACCGACGGTTCCACGACCATCGTCCAGCTGCCGTACTACCTGCCCGACTGGAACACCATCTCGAAGACGGACAACGAGCCGGCCTTCCAGAAGGTCATGAACGGGTCGATGAGCGCCAAGGACTTCCTGAACACCCTGGCCGACCAGCTCAACGAGGCCCAGACGGAGTGGAACGAGCAGAAGGGGTAACGCTCCACGTTCGACCCCGCCGGAACGCCCGCGTTCCGCCCCGCCGGTTGGGCCGTTACCCGGCTGCCGGCCGGCGGGGGGCTTGTCGCGCACTTCCCCGCGCCCCTTCGGGGCGCGGGCCCCTTGAAGGCATCACTGAACGTACTTGTCCCGCAAGGCTGTTGAGAAAGGCACACCGCAGTGTCACTCACCCGCAGACAGGTCACCACCGCGGCGCTCGCCGCCGTCCCCCTCGCCGTCGCGGCGACGGGGCCCGCAGTCGCCGCTCCGCACGGACGGCCACGTGGGCGCACTCTCTTCATCGCCGGTGACTCCACCGCCGCCCAGAAGTACGCCGACGCCGCGCCCGAGACGGGCTGGGGCATGGCGCTTCCGTTCTTCCTGCAGGAGCGGCTGACCGTCGCCAACCACGCCGTGAACGGCCGGAGTTCGAAGAGCTTCATCGACGAGGGGCGTCTCGACGCCGTCCTCGCGGCCGTCCGGCCCGGCGACCTCCTGCTCGTCCAGTTCGGGCACAACGACTCCAAGACCGCCGATCCCACGCGGTACACCGAGCCGTGGACCACGTACCAGGACTACCTCCGTCAGTACGTCGACGGGGCGCGGGCGCGTGGTGCGCGGCCCGTGCTCGCCACGTCCGTGGAGCGGCGGAAGTTCGACGCCGCCGGGAACGCCGTGGGTACCCACGGCGAGTATCCCGCCGCGATGAAGGCCCTCGCCGAGGAGGAGGGGGTGGCGTTGCTCGACATCCAGGCCCTGTCGATCGCGTTGTGGCAGAAGCTCGGTGTGGAGGAGACGAAGAAGTACTTCAACTGGACCGCCACCGAGCAGGACAACACGCACTTCAACCCGCCGGGGGCCATCGCGGTGGCCCGGCTGGTGGCGGGGGAGCTGTCGCGTCGCCGGGTGCTCGCGCCACGGGACGTGCGGCGCCTGGACCGCGAGATTCCCGAGTCCTGGATCACCTGGCCCGAGTCCTAGTGCCCCGGCAGAGGGCCGGCTCGTAGCTGCCGGTCCGCCGTCGCCGGTCGCGCCCTCGCGGCGCGGCCGCGCCAGTCACAGCCCCGCGCCCCTGATGCAGGGGCGGTCATCCATGTTCTTGTCCGGAAGGAACCCACACTCATGCGTTCTCGTATGTGGCATGCCCATGCCATTACATCCGTCGTCGGATGCACCGCTCTCGTCCTCACCGCGACCGGGACCGTCGCCCATGCCCAGGGCCGGGACCTCGGGCGGGAGACCCTCGCCGCCGGTGACGGCTGGGGGTCCGAGGGGGCCGGTACCACCGGTGGCTCGGCCGCCGACTCCTCGCAGGTCTACACCGTCACCACCTGGGCGGAGTTCAAGGCCGCGCTGAAGGCCGGCGGGAACGCGCCGAAGATCATCAAGGTGAAGGGGATGATCGACGCCGTCTCGGAGGGCTGTGAGGCCTTCACCACCGGCGGGTACGACCTCCAGCAGTACCTGAAGGACTACGACCCGGCCGTCTGGGGCAACGACGTGGTCGCCAGCGGCCCGCAGGAGGACGCGCGGGTCGCGTCCGCCGCCAACCAGGACTCGGCGATCAAGGCGGCGATCCCGAGCAACACCACCATCGTCGGCGTCGGCAAGAAGTCCGGCATCCTCGGCGGCAGCCTCCAGATCAAGGGCGTCTCGAACGTCATCCTGCGCAACCTCACCATCGAGGCCCCGCTCGACTGCTTCCCGAAGTGGGACCCGACCGACGACAACAAGACCGGCAACTGGAACTCCGAGTACGACGCCGTGGTCGTCTTCGGCACCGACCACGTGTGGATCGACCACAACACGTTCACCGACGGGCGCTACCCCGACAGCGAGCGGCCGAGCTACTTCGGCAAGGTGTTCCAGCAGCACGACGGGCTGACGGACATCGTGCGCGGCGCCAACCACGTCACCGTGTCCTGGAACCGCTTCCAGGACCACGACAAGAACATGCTCATCGGGAACAGCGACAGCACCGCCACGACCGACGCGGGCAAGCTCAAGGTCACCATGCACCACAACCGCTTCGACGGGATCCTGCAGCGCTCTCCGCGGGTGCGGTTCGGACAGGTCGACGTCTACAACAACCACTACGTGGTCGGCGAGGAGCAGAAGGACGACTACTACATCTTCGGCGTCGGCATCTCCTCGCAGCTGTACGCCAGCGACAACGCGATCTCGCTGCCGGCCGGAGCCTCTGTCGGCAAGGTCCTCAAGAAGTGGAACGAGGCGCCGCTGACCGCCGAGAACAACTACGTCAACGGAAAGCGCACCGACCTCATCGCCGTGCACAACGCCGAGATCCCCGGCGAGACCCTCCAGTCGGGTGCCGGGTGGAAGCCCACCCTCCGGACGAAGGTCGACTCGCCGCGGGCCGTGCCGGGCATCGTCAACAGCCGCGCCGGCGCCGGAAAGGTCTGCTGACCATGACCCTGCCGGCACACGTCAGCAGACGGTCCTTCGTCGTCGCGAGCGTCGGGGCCGCACTCGCGCTGGGCGCCTCCTCCCAGGCCCACGCGCAGGGGCGCTCCCCCTTCGGGCGGTACGGCTCCCCGTCGGCCCGCCTCGACGAGCGGACCCTGTACGTCCACCCCGCGGGCCTCGGCGACCACACCAGCGTCCAGGCCGCCGTGAACGCCGCGAGCGGGGAGGGGTACACCCTGGTCCTCGCCCCGGGCACGTACCGCGAGACCGTCGCCGTCAGCGCCGCCCGCAAGGAGATGACCTGGATCGGGGCCTCCGGCCGGGCGCGCGACGTCGTGATCGTGTACGACAACGCGGCCGGCACCCCGAAGCCCGGCGGCGGCACCCACGGCACGACCGGCTCGGCCACCACGACCGTGCAGGCCGACGGGTTCACCGCCCGGGACATCACCTTCTCCAACGACTGGCTGCGTGCCGACCATCCCGGGATCAGCGGCACGCAGGCCGTCGCCATCAAGGTGCAGGGCGACCGGTCGGCGTTCCTCCACTGCCGGTTCCTGGGACACCAGGACACGCTGTACGCCGACTCCATGGCCCTGGGCACCTTCGCCCGCCAGTACTTCGCGCACTGCTACGCCGAAGGGGACGTGGACTTCGTGTTCGGGCGGGCCACCGCCGTGTTCGAGGACTGCCACTTCCACACCCTGAAGCGGACCGACCTCACCGGGGCCCCGTACGGCTTCGTCTTCGCGCCCTCGACCGCGGGCGCCAATCCGCGCGGCTATCTGGTGACCGGCGGCCGGGTCACCAGTGAGGCGCCGGACGCCTACTACAAACTGGCCCGCCCCTGGGTGCCCAGTTCCGACCCCACCGCGCGGCCCATGCTGACCGTGCGCGAGACCCGCCTCGGCGGAGGGATCGACGCGGTGCAGCCGTACACCGACATGGCGGCGGGACACCCGTGGCAGAACCAGCGGTTCGCCGAGTACCGCAACAGCGGGCCGGGCGCCGCGATCACCGTTCCCGCGAACCGGCCCCAGCTCACGCACGCCGAGGCCCGCTCCCACACCCGCCGGACACACCTCGGCGACTGGGCCCCCTGGCAGGGGTGCTGATGCGCCGGCGCACCCTGCTCACCGGGATCGCCGGGACCGTGGGCGCTCTGGCGGCCGGCGGCGCGTCCCCGGCCGCCGCGGACCCGCGCCGCCGTGTGCTGCACGTGCGCCCCGGCGACTCGGTCCAGGCGGCCGTCGACGCGGCCGACGGTCCGGGCCGGACGATCGTCGTGCACCCCGGGACCTACCGCGAGGTCGTCAACATCCCCGCGAGCACGAGGGACTTGACGCTCCTGGGCGCCGGCCGTGACCCGCGGGACACGGTCATCGTCCACGACAACGCCAACGGGACGCAGAAGCCGGACGGCTCCGGCACCTACGGCACCGCGGGCTCCGCGACCTTCACCTGCGCGGCGCCCGGTCTGACCGTGTGCGGTCTGACGATCGCCAACGACTGGCTGCGCGCCGACCACCCGGAGATCACGGGCACCCAGGCGGTGGCCGCGTACGTCACCGGGGACAGGTCGCACTTCGAGCGGGTCCGCTTCCTGGGCCACCAGGACACGCTGTTCGCGGACACCACCGCGCTCGACGCCTTCGACCGGCAGTACTACCGGGACTGCCATGTCGAGGGTGACGTGGACTTCGTGTTCGGCCGGGCGAGGGCGGTCTTCGAGCGGTGCCACCTCCACACGCTGGACCGGGACGTCGACTTCAAGCCCGAGGGCATGGTGTTCGCCCCGGCCACGGCCCGCGCGAATCCGTACGGCTTCCTCGCCGTGCGGTGCCGGATCACCTCCGGTGCCGAGGACGGCGCGTACAAGATCGCCCGGCCGTGGGTGCCCTCCTACGAGACGACCGCCTGGCCGTCGCTCGTGGTGCGCGACAGCCGGCTGGGGCCGGGCATCGACGCGGTGGCGCCGTACACCGACATGCGCGCGGCCCATCCCTGGCAGACCATGCGTTTTCGGGAGTACGCCAACTCCGGTCCGGGCGCGGTGACATCGGTACCGGAGAACCGGCCGAAACTCACGCCCGCCGAAGCCGCCTCGCACACCCGCGGGACGTACCTCGGCGACTGGAGGCCGTATGAGCGACGGGCCTGAGCAGTCACCGCTCGGCCGACGGGCGTTCGTGGCGAGCGCGGGGGCGGCGGCTCTGCTCGGCGCGGCGGGGGCCGGCGCGTCCCCGGCACACGCCGCCCCCGTCGCGGGCATCGTGGAGGGCAATCTCCCCGACTTCCACCCCCTCCTCAAGGACGAGCTCCGCTTCCCGCTCGCCTGGGGCACCTCCCCGGTCCGGGACTTCCGGGCCTGGCGGCGGGCGGCCCGCGCGACGGTCGAGGAGCACCTGTTCGTCGACCGGGACACCACTCCCTACGCCATGGAGTCCGGCGACCGCTCCGAGGGCGACGGATACACGCGGGAGACGGTGACCCTCTCCCTCACCCGGTACGAGCGTGTCCGCGGCGCCCTGCTCACCCCGCACGGCACCGGGCCCTTCCCGGCCGTCCTGCTGCTGCACGACCACGGTTCCAGGTTCGACATCGGGAAGGAGAAGCTGATCAGGCCCTGGGGCGCCGGGCAGGCACGGCTCGCGTCCGCGCAGGCCTGGGCCGACCGGTATTTCAGCGGACGGTTCGTCGGTGACGAGCTGGCCCGGCGCGGATACGTGGTCCTCGCCCTCGACGCCCTCGGCTGGGGCGACCGAGGGCCGGTCACCTACGAGCAACAGCAGGCCCTGGCAAGCAACTTCCTCAACCTGGGTTCGTCGCTCGCCGGACTCATGGCCCGCGAGGACGTGCGCGCCGCCCGCTTCCTGGCCGGCCTCGACCGGGTGGACCGGCACCGGGTCGCGGCCCTCGGTTTCTCCATGGGCGCCTTCCGCGCCTGGCAGGCGGCCGCCC
Source organism: Streptomyces aurantiacus (assembly GCF_027107535.1). Taxonomy (NCBI): domain Bacteria; kingdom Bacillati; phylum Actinomycetota; class Actinomycetes; order Kitasatosporales; family Streptomycetaceae; genus Streptomyces; species Streptomyces sp. Qhu-G9. The sequence goes on from NZ_CP114283.1 coordinate 2,358,882, forward strand.
TCAGCGACGACCTCGCGGCCGCGGCGAGCGTGTGCTGGATGACCGGGCTGAAGGAGGTCATGGTGCCCGGAAACAACATCCTGCGCGGCCAGTCCTCCTACTGCATGCTCCATCCCGGGCTCGCCCGGCACCTCGACTTCCCCGACGTGGCGAGCATCGCCGCACCCAGGCCGATGCTCTTCTTCCACGGCGCCCAGGACCCCCTGTTCCCCGCGGAGGGCGTCCGGGTCGCGTACGAGAAGATGCGCGCCGTCTGGCGCTCACGTCATGCCGGGGAGCGGCTGCACACCAAGGTCTGGCCCGAGCTGGGCCATGTGTTCACCGCGCCTCAGCAGGACGAGGTCCTCGCATGGCTCGACTCCGTCCTGTGACCCGATCCCCCGCACCGCTCGGCGCGGTTCCCCCGCCCATGTCCCGTCGTACCGCTCCGTCCGCAGGCGCGGCCCCGCCCTCGGCGCCGGCCCACGCCTCGACGGTGTTCGACGTCCGCCGGTCGGACGGCGCGCTGCCCGTGACCACGTTCCTGACCACGGGCAGCACGACCATCGGCGCGACGATGGACCGGGCCGGGGCTACCGCTTCACGGGCCTGACCGACTCCAGGGTCGGCACCACCGGCAGGATCGAGCCGTCGGCCGCGAACCGCATGCGGTCCACGGTGGTCTCCCGGTGCGTGCCGTCGCCGCCCGCCCGGCCGGGCCCGTTCAGTCCGAACCGGTGGTAGACCATGTACCAGTCGTCCGTGCCCGGGGTGTTGACCACCGAGTGGTGGCCCGTGCCGAGGATGCCGTACTCCGGGCGCTTGGACAGGATCGTGCCCTTCTTGGTCCACGGGCCGACCGGGGAGGGACCCGTCGCGTAGGCGACGTGGTAGTTCTCGCTGCGGGTGTCGTCCTCGGACCACATGAAGTAGTACGTGCCCTTGCGCTTGACCACGAAGGAGCCCTCCCGGAAGTTGTCCGGGGTGATGTCCTCGACCTTCGACGCGTCGAACGACACCATGTCGTCGTTGAGCGGGACGACATAGCCGTGGCCGTTGCCCCAGTACAGGTACGACGTGCCGTCGTCGTCCGTGAAGACCGCCGGGTCGATCATCTGGCCCTTGAGCGAACCGCCCTTCGCCACCAGGGGTTTGCCGAGGGCGTCCTTGAAGGGGCCCGCGGGGGAGTCGGCCACCGCCACACCGATCTGCTGCTCGGCGCAGAAGTAGAAGTAGTACTTGCCGTCGCGCTCGGCGATCGCCGGAGCCCAGGCGTTCCTGTCCGCCCACGACACGTCAGGCCCCAGGTCGAGGATCTCCCCGTGGTCCTTCCAGTGGACGAGGTCCTTCGACGAGAAGGCCTTGAACTTCGTGCCGCTCCAGCCCGGGAAGCCGTCCGTCGTCGGGTAGATCCAGTAACGGCCGTCCAGGTACTGCACGTCGGGGTCGGCGTACAGCCCGGGCAGGACCGGGCTGCGGGCGGGCACGGCCTCCACCGTCCAGGTGCGGGTCGTGCCGTCGGCCGCCGTCACCGTGTACTTCTGGGGTTTGCGGAAGTCACGGCGGGTACCGGACGCCGGGCTCACCCGGGCCCCCTCACCGAGCCACAGCTCCGGCGCGAGCCTCGCCAGGTTCTCGCCCGGCTTCATCGGCAGCACGACCTTCGACGCCGCCTCGGTGACGACCGCGTACCCCTTCTGGTTCTTCACCGTCGCGTCCACGACCGAGGTGCCGGTCGCCGGGTACGCGGCGAGCAGCCGGTCGTACTCGGCCTGCGTCACGGGCATGACCGTGCCGTGCCGCGGACTCGCGGGCAGCTGGTAGTCCTTCGACATCGTCCACCGGCCCGAGTCGAGGTCGGTCGTCTCGAAGGGCACGTAGCCGCGGCCGCCGTACTCGTCGATGAACAGGTACCACTTCTTCTCGGTGTTGGACTTGAAGACCGTCGGGCCCTCGCCCCGGTCGATCGACCCGCTGCCGATGCAGTCCGACACGAAGTCGTACGAGGTGTCCGTGAGGGACGTCGACTTCTCCGCGGTGACGAACTTCGAGCAGGGGCTGGAGGAGGTGGGGTCCCGCTCGTCCTTCGTGTAGCGGTAGTACGTGCCCTTGTGCTTCACGACCGTCGAGTCGATCACCGAGTAGCCGGGGTCGTCCCAGACCTTCGGCTCGCTGAAGGTACGGAAGTCCTTCGTCGTCGCGAACATCATCCTGTTGTACGTCGAGCCGGTGTGGTCCGGGTCGTCGTCGGCGTACAGCTTGGACGCCCAGAAGACGACGAACTCGCCGAGCCTGTCGTCCCAGTAGGCCTCGGGCGCCCAGGTGTTGCCCGCGCTGTCCGGGGAGACCTTCACCAGGCGCTGGTCGGTCCAGTGGACCAGGTCGGTGGACTCCCAGACCATGATCGACTTGCTGCCGCGGCGCTGGACGTCGTCCCAACTGCCGCTGGAGTTCCGGTACATGCGCAGGTCGGTCGCGATCATGTAGAACTTGTCGCCCTCGGGGGAGCGGATCACGAACGGGTCGCGCAGGCCCTTCTCGCCGGTCGTGGAGGTGAGGACGGGCTTGCCGGCGTTCAACTCCCGCCAGTGCAGGGCGTCGTTGCCGCGGCTGAGGGCGTAGCGGATCTGCTCGCCGTCCGCCGTGCCCTCACCGGTGAAGTAGGCGAAGAGGTAGCCGGCGTACTTCTGTTTGTTCACGTGTGGCGCTCCGGGTGGGGCTTCGGGCTGGGCCGCCGGGCTCGGTGGGGCGGCGAGCAGGCTCAGAAGGAGGGCGAACAGCGGGATCAGGAGCGCTCTGACGGTGCGGGGGCGCATGACACATCCTGTGGGGGTCTGGTGGATTCTGTTGGGATGGACTGCCCTCGGAGTGTCACCAGTGGCGGACGGGGGCGTCAATCGGTGGACGCGCGGTCCGGGCGAGCGAAAGTTTCGATTCGTTTCGTGCGGCCCGGCAACCTTCCGCCGCCGGGCGGCGACCAGGGAGCAGAGGCGGGGCCGGGTGAAGGAAGCGGCCCCGGCCCCGCCTCTCGTCCCCGTCCTCCAGGAAAGGAACGACCCCGTGCGTCTCAGCACCGGACGCCACCGCGGAACCCGCACCTTCTCCGTCGCCGCGGCGGTGGCCGTCGCCTCCGGGGCGTGCGGCGTCTTCCTCGGCCTCGCGCCCGACGGAGCCGGCGCCGCCACCTCGGCGGTCACGGTCTCCACCACGGCGCAACTGGAGTCCGCGGTCAGGGACGCGGCAGCCGGCACCCTCATCGAGGTGCGGGGCGGCACGTACCACCCGACGCGGACCCTCGAGTCGGCGGCGAACGGCACCGGTTCGGCCCGGATCACGCTCCGGGCGCACGACGGCGAGAAGGTGCGGATCGACGGCTCGAAGCTCGCCCCCGGGTCGTGGCTGGCCGCGATCGACGGCGACCACTGGACCGTCCAGGACATCACCTGGCAGAACTCCCCGGCCCAGGGCTTCGTCGCCACCTCGTCCGTCGGCGGCGTCTTCGAGAACCTCGTCACCGCCGGCAACGGCGACTCCGGCTTCACCCTGCGCGGTGACGGCACCACGGACAACCTCGTGCGGAACGTGGACAGTCACGGCAACTACGACGCCGCGGGCCACGGCCGGAACGCCGACGGCATCGCCGTGAAGTTCGGCTCGGGCACCGGCAACCGGATCACCGGAGCCCGCCTGTTCGACAACTCCGACGACGGCCTCGACCTGTGGCAGTTCTCCAGCCCGGTCACCGTCGAGCACTCGTCGGCGTACGGGAACGGGAGCAACCGCTGGAAGGACACCGCCTTCGAGGGCGACGGCAACGGGTTCGAACTCGGCGGCGGCGGTGCCTCGGCGGCCCATGTCGTCCGCGACAACGTGGCTCGGGACAACGCCTCCGCGGGCTTCCACTCGGTGAACGGCGAGGCCCGGCTTGTCCGGAACCGCTCCGAGGGGAACGGGGCCGACTGAGCCGGCTTGTGGGGCGCGCCCCCGCCGGTCGTCACCGGCGGGGGCGCTCTCTGTCCGGCCGAGGGGGGCTCAGGCCAGCAGATCCATGCAGTCGAACGACGTCCCCGCGCTGAGGTAGGCGGTCCCGGAGGAGCCGCTGACGATGTTCAGCTTGAGCACGTTGTACTGACTGGTGTCCGTCTTCCAGGCACTCGCCGGGACGTTGTACGTGAACGTGTGGTTGTTGCCCCGGTACGAGCCCGTGGTGAGGGACCGTGTCGAGGGCTGCGACGGCGGCGACGGGATCGCCGACACCCAGTCGTTGACCGTCACCCGCGGGCGTCCGTTGATGTAGGCGTTCGTGACCCCGATGCGCAGGGTGTGCGCCGCGGCGGCCTGTGCCGCGGTCAGCCTGAAGTACACGAGGACGCCGTCGTTGATCCCCGACCAGATGTAGCAGGGGAAGGACGCCGCCTCGTCGCCGCCGCCCATGACGACGTTGCCGGTCCACTTCGCCGCGCGGCTGTCGGACGGATGCGCGTACGTCATCAGGTCCGCGTTCTTGAACTCGCCGGGCGTGCCGTTCCAGTCCCCGAGCCGCCAGATCGTGTTCGCGGTGCTCGGGTCGTTGCCGACGGTGATGCTGTTCAGGGTCGTGGTGCCGCCCGCGCTCACGGTCACCGACGCCGTGTGGACGGCGAGTTCGCCCTTGTGGACGGTCAGCGTGTACGTCCCCGGCAGCATCCCGGGACACGAGAAGGCGCCCGTGCCGGAGGCGGCCCTCGCCCAGTACTGCGCGGCGGAGTTGGCGAATCCGACGGTGTACGCGTGGTCGGCGTCCATGCCCTTGAGGCCGACACCCGCGACCCGGCCGCGCCCCGACCTGCCGACCCATCCGGTGATCCCCAGACCGTCCACCCAGGACGTGTCGAGGTTCGCGTGGAACAGCGACGAGGAGGGTGCCCCGCCGTCGGTGAAACTCAGCACGTACGGGCCCTGCAGTCCGTACCGCTCGGGCTCGGTCTGCGACTGGTTGTAGTGCAGGATCTCGTAGAGCGCGGCGCTGGTGGAGTTGGTGTGCCGCAGCAGGGAGCGGTAGAAGGGCCCGCCGGAGGCCTTCTCGTGGTTGGAGCGCACGAGCCACAGCGCGGCCGAGCCGTTCGTGTAGCCGATGTGGTCGTAGTCGATGACGCGCTTGCCCGAGTAGTGCTTGGAGCGCGTGGTGCCGTCCGGGCGGGAGAAGACGTCCGAGGCCTCGATGACGGTGTCGGACGAGGTCCAGGCGTCGGGGTCCGAGGTGGGGAAGATCCCGGGCCTGAGGCGGACGATGAACCGGGTCGCCGTGAACGACGAGTCGGCCTTGTCCGTCCACAGGTACACGTTGTTCTGGCCGCTGCGGGCCGCGATCCACTGTGTGATCGCCCCGTGCGCGACCTTCACCAGGATCGTCGACTCGGACTGCTCGACGGTGACGGTGGACGCGCCGAGCCCGGTCTCGACGTGCGAGTGCTTGCCCTCGAAGCCCTCGTACTCCTTGCCCTTGTAGACCAGCGAGTTGATGTCGCCGTTCGACTTGGAGACCTTGAGGACCAGCGAGGCGCCGGTGTCGATCACGTAGTGGGAGCCGTCGTCCGAGTAGCCGAACGTCGCGGCCGACGCCGGGGAGAGCAGTCCGGTGCCGACCGCCGCGGCGGTGCCGGCGACGCCCAGGGAGGACGCGGCCAGCAATCGGCGACGGGTGAGGTGCTTGCGGTGCGCGCTCAAGTGCGGTGCTCCTGATGCCGGGTCACGTCACTGGTACGTGATGTTCAGGTGGGGGGAGAGACCTTGCGTCTCATGGTCGCCACCCGCGAGCCCCGGGTTGCCGCGCGGCCGAGGTTTTTTTCGGACCTTCCCGCCCTACGAGTCGCCGTCGTCGGAGTCGGTGCGGGCGAAGTCGCCCGCCACGTCCAGTTCTTCGCCCCCGGCGCGGGCGGTGGCCGTATACGTGTCGTCGCCGGCGTCGCGGCCGCCCCGGTCGTGGTCGTACTGGCCCGCGAACACCCACTCGCCCGGCCACACCGTACGGCCCGGCTTGAGCACCCAGGTGTGGACGAGGAAGCCGTCCTTCTCGCCGACGGTCACCGTGAAGTCTTCCTCGGGCGCGGAACGCCAGGCACCCGCCGAGGTGATCCCACCGGTCTGCTTGACCTTCAGCACGACGGTCAGCGCGGTGAGTTTCTCCTTCGTCTTCAGCGTGACGTTGCTCTGCGCCCAGAACTCGTTGCTGTGCGGGTCGACCGAGCCGTCCGACCACAGCGGGCCGTCCTCCGTCCCGGCGGTCACGGGCGGCTCGGCCGGCGCGGAGTCCTCGGGCCTCGCGGTGGGGGAGGCCGGGGTACCGCTCGGACGGTTCGGCGGGCGGGACGACTTGGCCGGGTCCGGCGGCACCGGGGCGCGGCTCGTCGCCTCCGGCGAGGGATCAGGGGTGGGCGTCACCGCGACCGTCTGATCGGCGGCCTCCCCGTCCTTCACCGCCGACGCGACCGCGTACCCGCCCACCGCGAGCACACCGGCGACCGCGGCCGTGGCGCCGACGACACGGAACCAGCCGAGCGCGGACGGGCGCGGAGAGGGACGCCTCGCGCTGTCCGCGCCGGCCATGCCGCGTTCGACGCGGGCCAGGATGCGCGCGCGATCGGGCTCGTACGCCTCGGCCGTGTCCCGCAGCCGGGCGCGCAGTTCCTCGTGCACGTCCTTCATCGTCCCCTCCCCTCGGTTCCACCGGCACGCAGCGCCGCCGCGTGCATCCGCCGCGGAGCCTCCTGGGAACCCAGCAGCCGCTGCAGCTCCGCCATTCCCTTCGACGTCTGGCTCTTCACCGTACCCACCGAGACACCGAGGGCGAGCGCGGTGTCCTTCTCCGAGAGATCGAAGGCGTGACGCAGGACGACGCACGCCCGCTTGCGGAACGGCAGTCCGCGCAGAGCCTCCTGCACATCCACCATGCCGGGTATGTCGGGGTTCTCGGTCCTGTCCTCGCGCTGCGACCAGAACAGCGTGACGCGCCTGCGTTCGCGCACCGCGCTGCGGATCCGGCTGCGCGCCATGTTGGCGACCACACCCCGCGCGTACGCCACCGGATGGTCCGCCGCGCGCACCCGGTCCCAGCGGTGCCACAGCGCGAGCAGTGCGTCCGCCGCCAGGTCGTCGGCCGCATCCGGCTCACCCGTCAGCAGATGAGCCAGGCGGGCCAGTTCGGCGTAGTGCCGCTCGAAGAAATCGTGGAACTCCACGGAGGCGGCGTCGTCGACGACAGTGCCCACGGGCGGACCTCTCCCTGTCGATTCCTGCGCGGTACGCCTGACGGCCCTCACGAGTACGTACGTATACGGCCCCTGTGGCGGGTGTGAAGGAACGGTGTCCCTGTGGGGCGAGATCCGAGAGAGTATCAGGCGTTCGTACAGCACTTCGAACGCTGTATGGCACTTCGAACGTCATCTGGCAGGCCGAACTCGATTCCGTAACACGATGAAAACCTGAGGACGGTTCAACGCGGGAACAATCCAGCCAGCATCCGCACACCGATCACGCAGGTAACGAGGAGCATCAGTCATGTCCGAAACACAGAAGGTGGAAGACCGGCCCGGCGCCGCACCACCCCCGGCGAACAGCGTCGACCGGTTCTTCAAGATCTCCGCCAGGGGTTCCACCTTCGGCCGGGAAGTACGTGGTGGCTTCGCCACGTTCTTCACGATGGCGTACATCCTTGTCCTGAATCCCATCATTCTGGGCAGCGCCGAGGACAAGTTCGGCCGTCAGCTCGACAGCGTCCAACTGGTCACCGCCACCGCACTGGTGGCCGCGGTGATGACGATCATCATGGGGGTCGGCGGCAACCTGCCGCTCGCGCTCGCCGCCGGACTCGGCCTCAACGCCGTCGTCGCCTTCCAGATCGCCCCGCTGATGAGCTGGGACGACGCGATGGGCCTCATCGTCCTCGAAGGCCTGCTGATCTGCGTCCTGGTGGTGACGGGACTGCGCGAGGCCGTCATGCACGCCATCCCGCAGCCGCTCAAGCAGGCGATCAGCGTCGGCATCGGCCTGTTCATCGCCTTCATCGGTTTCGTCGACGCCGGTTTCGTCACCCGCATACCGGATGTCGCGGGCACCACCGTCCCGGTGCAGCTGGGCGCTGCCGGCGCGCTCGCCGGCTGGCCGATCCTGGTCTTCTGCCTCGGTGTGCTGCTGACCGTCGCGCTGCTCGCCCGCAAGGTCAGGGGCGCGATCCTGATCAGCATCGTGACCATGACGGTCGTCGCGATCGTCATCAACGAGATCGCCGACATCAAGAGCTGGGGCCTGACCACGCCGAGAGTGCCCGACGACGTCGTGGCCTCGCCCGACTTCGGACTGCTCGGCGACTTCAGCCTGTTCGGTGCCTTCGGCCAGGTCAGCGTGATCACCGTCGTGCTGCTGGTCTTCACGCTGATCCTGTCGGACTTCTTCGACACCATGGGCACCGTCGTCGGCATCAGCGCCGAGGCCGGACTGCTGGACGAGGAGGGCAAGGTGCCGGGCCTCGGCCGCGTCCTGCTCATCGACGGCGCCGCGGCCGTCGCGGGCGGAGCTTCGTCCGCCTCCTCGGCCACGTCGTACATCGAGTCGGCGGCGGGCGTCGGCGAAGGCGCCCGCACGGGCTTCGCGAACCTGGTCACGGGCGGGCTGTTCGCCTTCGCGCTCTTCCTGACCCCGCTGCTGACCATCGTCCCGATGCAGGCGGCCGCCCCGGCCCTCGTCGCGGTCGGCTTCCTGATGATGACCCAGGTCAAGCACATCGACTGGGACAGGTACGAGATCGCCATCCCCGCGTTCCTGACGATCGCCGTGATGCCGTTCACCTACTCGATCACCAACGGCATCGGGGCGGGCTTCGTGGCCTACGTCCTGATCAAGACGGTGCTCGGCAGGGCCAAGGAGGTCCACTGGCTCCTGTGGGGAGCGGCGGCGCTGTTCCTGGTGTACTTCGCCATCGACCCGATCGAGCAGATCCTGGACGTGAAGTAGCCGACGCGGCGGATCGCGCTGTGCCCCGTGCCCCGGAAGGGACACGGGGCACACTGCGATCTTTCAGGGGCGCGGCCCGGCCGGAACCGTTCAGTTCTTCAGCGCGGCCTGCATCATCGCCTTCGCGACCGGTGCCGCCAGCCCGTTCCCGCTCACCTCGGACCGCGCCGCGTTCGACTGCTCGACCAGCACGGCCACGGCCACTTCCCTGCCGCTGGAGTCGTCCTTCGCGTACGACGTGAACCACGCGTACGGCGTCTTGCTGTTGTTCTCGCCGTGCTGGGCCGTACCGGTCTTGCCTCCCACGGTCGCGCCGGAGATCTGCGCGTTCGTCCCCGTGCCCTCGTCGACGACCGTCTGCATCGCCGACCGGAGCTGCTCGGCCGTGGACGAACCGACGATCTCCTTGCTCTCCGTCTCGTCGTCGTAGTTCTCCAGGACGTCGCCGTCGGCGTTGCTGATCTGCGACACCATGTGCGGCGAGACGAGCTTCCCGCCGTTGGCGATGGCGGCCGACACCATGGCCATCTGCAACGGCGTCGCGGTCACGTCGAACTGCCCGATACCCGTCAGGGCCGTGGACGACTTGTCCATGTCCGAGGGGTACACGCTCGTGTACGCCCGCACGGGAACGTCCTGCGACGCGTCGTTGAAGCCGAACTTCTCGGCCATCGCCTTCAGCTTGTCCTGGCCGAGGTCGACGGCCATCTTCGCGAAGACGTTGTTGCACGAGTACTGGAGCGCGACACGGATCGACGCGTTCTCGCAGGGCGCCGACGTGTTCTCGTTCTCCAGGACCCGGGTCGTGCCCGGCAGCGTGTACGGGTTCTCGCTGTCCGTCCGCTCGTCCACCGAGGAGTACAGGCCGTCCTCCAGCGCGGCGGCCGCCACGACCAGCTTGAACGTCGAGCCGGGCGGCAGCGGCTGGCGCAGCGCCCGGTTCGTCATGGGCTTGTCGGGGTTCTTGGTCAGCTTCTCCCAGGCGTCGGAGTCGCCCGTGCTGAGCACCGAGGGGTCGTACGAGGGGGTGGACACGACGCCGAGGATCCTGCCGGTCTTCGGGTCGATCGCCACGGCCGCGCCCTTCTTGTCGCCGAGCGCCTCGTAGGCAGCCTTCTGCACGTCCGGGTCGATCGTCGTGACCACGTCGCCCGGGTCGGAGCGCTTGCCGGTGACCGTGTCGAGAGGGTTCTTCAGCCGGTTGTCCGTGCCGTCGAGCAGCTCCTGGTAGATGCCCTCCAGCTGCGTGGCCCCGTACACCTGTGAACTGAATCCGGTGACGGACGCGTACAGGCTGCCGTCGGTGTACGTGCGCTTGTACGCGAGGTCGCTGCCCTTCGTCCGCGCGGAACCGGTGACCGCGTCACCGCCCACGATGATGTTCCCGAGGGGGTACGCGTACTGTTCGATCGCGTTCCGTCGGTTGTCCTTGTCCTCTGCGAGCGCCCGGCCCTCGTAGAACTGCACCCATGTCGCCCTGACCAGCAGGGCGAGCACGAGCAGCAGCGTGAAGACGGAGGCGCGCCTGATCGTTTTGTTCATCCCGCTCTGAAGGACGAGCGGGGAACGGCCGATCGTTCCCTCCTGTCCCGATTTCTCATCCGCCGTTCATGAAGCCCGCCTCGTACGCCGCGATGACCGCCTGGGTACGGTCCCGGGTCCCCGTCTTCGCGAGGACGGCCGCCACATGGGTCTTCACCGTGGCGGCCCCGACGCCCATGCGGTCCGCGATCTCCGCGTTGGTGAGCCCGGCCGCCACCAGCCGCAGGACCTCGCTCTCCCGTCCCGTGAGCCGCGCCACCCAGGCCGGCGGCGCGGTCCTGGACCGCCCGTACTCGGTGGCCAGTGCCCGCACCGCCGCCGGGAACAGGAGGGTGTCGCTGTGCGCCACGAGCCGTACGGCCTGGACCAGGGAGTCCGCCTCCGCGCGCTTGAGCAGGAACCCGGACGCTCCGGCGCGCAGTGCCTCGTACACGTAGGCGTCGTTCTCGAAGGTCGTCACCACGACGACGCGGGGCGGCTCCGCCAGGGTCGCCAGGATCTGCTCGGTGGCGCGGATGCCGTCGATCCCGGGCATCCGCACGTCCATGAGGACGACGTCCGGCCCGAGATCCCGGACGACGGACACGGCCTCGGCGCCCGTGGCCGCCTCACCGACGACCTCCAGATCGGGTTCGGCGGCCAGGATCGCGCGCAGCGCGGTGCGCACCATGCGTTCGTCGTCGGCGAGGACGATCCGGATGGTCATACGGGTCCTTCCAGGGGGAGTCGTACGTTCAGCCGCCACACCCCGTCCACCGGGCCCGCCCGGCTGGTGCCGCCCAGGAGCCGGGCCCGGTCGGCGATGCCGCGCAGCCCGTGGCCGCCACCGGGGCGCGGGACACCGGCATCCGGCGCCGGATTCTCCGCGGTGATGTCCAGCTCCCCGCCGGCGAGGGCGATGCGCAGGGTCAACGGCGTCTCGGGGCCCGCGTGCCTGAGAGCGTTGCTGAGCGCCTCCTGCACGATGCGGTACGCCTCACGGGAGACGAGCGGAGGCAGCGACTCGGGGTCCGCCTCCACGGTGGCGGTCACGGGAAGCCCGCCCGCGCGGGTGCGCCGGAGGAGGCCGTCGAGGTCGGCGGCGAGGGTGGGCGCGGGCGAAGGGGCGGTACCGGGGGAGTCGGCGTCCCGCAGCACGCCCAGCACCGCGTCGAGTTCGCCCACCGTGCGCCGCGTGGTGTCCTCGATCGCGGCCAGCGCCTCGCGTACGAACTCCGGGTCGCTGTCCAGCACCCGGCGGGCCGCGCCCGCCTGGAGCGTGACGGCGCTCAGCGCGTGGCCGACGGAGTCGTGCAGTTCACGGGCGAGCCGGTTGCGCACGGCGAGGTCGGCGGCCCGGGACTCGGCGACGGCGAGCCGGTCCTCGGGCGTGGGCCCGAGCAGCGCGGGCGCCCAGCGGGCCAGCAGCGTGCCCGCGCCCGCCGCGCACCCGGCGAGGGCCAGCAGCATCGCCACGCCGGCGACCGGGGAGAGCGCCAGCGCCCAGGTGTGGTCGAAGAGTTCGGGCAGGTCGAGCTGTGAGCCGCGCAGACCCGCGTAGAGCGGCAGCACGATCAGCGCCACCGCGAAGGGTGGCGTCGCCAGGGACATCCCCGCGATCACCGCGCCGAGGCCGAGATGCAGCGTGAACCATGCGGCTGTGCGCCCCTTGGCCTGCCGGGTCCGCGCCGGCCCCTCGGCGAGGCGGTCGCCGTCGACCCCGCACAGGGACCGTACGACGGCCACCGACATCGGCCGGGTCAGGGGGAACACCCCGGTGACCGCGGCGAGGGGCAGCCCGGCGCCGAAGGCCACGAGCTGGTGGGACAGCGAACTGAACAGGTGCGCGGACGTGGTGAACGGCCCGACGAGCAGTTCGCCGACGAAGACGTACGGCATGGCGAGCGCGCCGCCGAGGACCAGATGGATCCACCGGCGGCGCGCCCACTTCCCGAACAGGGCCCGGGCGAGTGCGATCACGCCGGTCGCTTCGATCGCTCGGCGAGGACGGAGGCACCGACGCCCGCCACGAGGACGCCGACGATCATCTGCCCAGCGTAGGCGAGGCGCATCTCTGTCGTCGGCTGCTCGGCGATGCCGTCCGCACCGCCGAGACTCGCCAGCGTGAGCCAGCCGCCCCAGCAGGCCACGGCCGCGGACCCGGCCCAGGCGAGAACCGAGGGGACGCTCACGGACAGGGCGCGGTCGGGCCGCCGGAACGCGAGCAGGTACGCGCCCACGACAGCCGCGGCCAGGAAGACGACGTACATGCCCTCCAGGACACGGAAGTCGCTCGTACGGTCCTCGGCACGGCCGTCGTCGAGCCCGGTGGTCGCGCCGCAGGCCCAGAGGAGGTGCAGGGTGGCGGGGAACAGGGCGAGGACGCCCGCTGTCACGGCGGCGGCCCGCTGTGTGCCGCGACCGTGGCCCGCGGGCCACTCCCGCCACAGATGCCCCCACCTGTCCCGTGCGTAGAGCACGAAGAGCGTGCCGAGCGCGAGCCCCTGCACGATGAAGCCGGTGTAGACGACCCCGAAAACCCATTCGTCCAGGAAGGGTTCCCCGTCCGTGCCCGCGGCCCGGTCAGCGCCCCCGTCGAACATCCGGACGATCAGTTGGAGCGGGTATCCGGTCATGATCGGGGCGAGCAGCCCTGTCGCGACCCACAGGGGGACGGCCAGGAGCCAGGCGGGCACCCGCAGCCCCCAGGGCCGGGTGAGCAGCAGCGCCAGGACGACCACCACGCTGTCCAGCAGCACGCTCACCCCGTTGGCCACGGCCGTCGCCGCCCGGTGGTCCAGCAGCGGGCTGCCCTCGGGGACCCCCAGGTGACTGCCGGCCAGCCAGGCGGCCTTGAGCGACACGTACGGCACACAGGACACGACGGCGACGGCACGCAGCACCCGGCGGAGGCGGCTCACGCCGACGGGTGCCGGGGGAGCCGGCGGAGGAGCGGAGGGGAGCATCTGCGTCATGCCCACCAGGCTCCCGTCCCACCCGGCAGAACACGTCCTGCCCGACGACGATCCACCTCCGCCACAGGGGGGAGACCCCCGGCAACACAACAGACCACCCGCGCCCTTGACCGGCCGCGGGGAACGGCGCGGTCGTTCAGGATCGCGAGGAACGGCGCAGTCTCTTGAGGGGCGCGGGGAACGGCGCAATCCTTTCAGGGGCGCGGGCGACCGGCACCGGACAGCCGACCGCAGTCCCGCCGACGCACCCGCGGCGCTCAACCCGCCGCTCACCCCCGCAGTGTCAGAACGACCTCGTCGATCTCCTCGCCGCGTGCGTTCGCGAACCCCCGGTCCCGCCCGGTCACGACGAACCCGCACTTCTCCAGCACCCGCACCGACCCCGCGTTGTCCGCCGCCGCCCGCGCGTACAGCGGCCGCTCGGGCACGGCGGCGAGCAGCGCCCGCAACGCGGCGGTGGCGATCCCCCGCCCCCAGTAGGCGCGGTCGATCCAGTACGTCACCTCGCGCTCGTCCGGCGGGCCGTACACCGACGCGCTGCCGACGACGTCACCGTCGACGAGGACCGTGCGGATCACGGCGGACGACGCGCGGTTCCGCTTCCAGTGGGCGTCGAAGGCGTCCCGGTCGGTCGGGTCCTTGGTCGTGAAGGCGGCCATGGACACGGACTCGGGATCGTTCGTCTGCCGGAAGAACACCGGCAGGTCGCTGTCGTGGACCTCTCGGAGCACGATCTCCATGTCAGAGCCTCCTGGTGGCGAGTGTCAGCCGGTCCCGCGCGTCGAACAGCGCGTCCTTCACCATCTGCTCGTGCGCCGGCGTCAGCCGCGCCACCGGCACCGAGCAGCTGATCGCGTCCCGCGCGGGCGTCCGGTAGGGGATCGCCACGCCGAAGCAGCGCAGCCCCAGGGTGTTCTCCTCGCGGTCCACCGCGAACCCCTGCTCCCGCACGAGGTTCAGCTCCTCGATGAGCTTCTCCCGGTCGGTGATCGTGTGCTCGGTCAGCGCGGGGAGCGTCTCCGGCAGCAGCTTGCGGACCTGCTCGTCCGTGTGCGTGGCCAGCAGCGCCTTGCCGAGCGACGTCGAGTGCGCGGGCAGCCGGCGCCCCACGCGCGTGAAGGGACGCAGGTAGTGCTGGGACTGGCGGGTGGCGAGGTAGACGACGTTCGTGCCGTCGAGGCGCGCCAGGTGGATGGTCTCCGTCGTGTCGTCGGAGAGCCGGTCCAGCGTCGGCCGCGCCGACGCGACGACCTCGTCACCGTCGATGTACGACGTGCCGACGAGCAGCGCCCGCACGCCGATGCCGTACCGCGTACCCGTCGCGTCGGTCTCGACCCAGCCGAGCTCGACAAGAGTGCGCAGCAACATGTAGAGACTGGACTTGGGGTACCCGACGGCCTCCTGCACGGCGGCCAGGGAGTGCATGCCGGGGCGTCCGGCGAAGTACTCGAGCAATTCAACGGTCCGCACCGCGGACTTGACCTGTGCTCCGCCGCCCGTCTCGACTGCCGACATCGCCTTGACCCCCTAGTTGGCCGGGAAATAGTCTCCACAGCATATTCACCACCAGAGACAGCGTTCAGCATATCGAACGCCCCTGGTGAGTGGCACATGTACTGCGGCATTACATCTGGAGGGACCCGCGGTGGCAGCAGCACCAGTCTGGAGTGTCGACCCCCGAACCGGGAAGCAGCGCGAGCAGGTTGCGGTGGAAGCCACAGCCCAGGAGGTGGACGAGGCCGTCCGCGCCGCGCACGCCGCCAGGGGGGCACTCGCCGACCGCACGGTCCGCGCGGCCTTCCTGCGTTCCGCGGCCGACGAGCTCCAAGGCGCCAAGGACCATCTCGTCGAGGCCGGCGACGCGGAGACCGCGCTCGGCCCGGTTCGGCTCACCGGCGAACTCGCCCGCACCTGCTTCCAGCTGCGGGCCTTCGCGGACATCGTCGACGAGGGCGAGTTCCTCGGGGTCGTGATCAACCACCCCGACGACACCGCCACCCCGCCGATCCCGGACCTGCGCCGCTACAAGGTGCCGCTGGGCGTCGTCGCGGTCTACTCGGCCTCGAACTTCCCCTTCGCCTTCTCCGTGGCCGGCGGTGACACCGCGAGCGCGCTCGCGGCGGGCTGCCCGGTCGTCGTCAAGGCGCACCCCGACCACCCGGGCCTGTCCGAGCTGGTCGCCTCCGTCGTGCGCCGGGCCGCCGCCCAGCACGGCATCCCCGACGGCGTCCTCGGCCTGGTCCACGGCTTCGAGGCGGGCGTCGAACTGGTCAAGCACCCGCTGGTCACGGCCGCCGGCTTCACCGGTTCGGTACGCGGCGGACGCGCCCTCTTCGACGCGGCGGCCGCCCGGCCCGTGCCGATCCCGTTCCACGGCGAGCTGGGGTCGCTGAACCCGGTCGTCATCACCGAGGCCGCGGCCGCCGAGCGCGCCGAGGCGATCGGTACGGGGCTCGCGGGCTCCATGACGCTGGGCGTCGGCCAGTTCTGCGTGAAGCCCGGTCTGGTGCTGGCGCCGGCCGGCGCGGCGGGCGACCGGCTGCTGAAGTCCCTGACGGACGCGGTGAGCGACACCGAGTCGGGTGTCCTCCTCGACCACCGCATGCGCGACAACTTCGTCGCGGGTGTCGCCGAGCGCGCCGGGCTCCCCGGCGTGGAGGCCCCGGTGACGCCGGGTGCGGGCGGTGAGCACACCGTGAGCCCCGGCTTCCTGACGGTTCCCGCGCAGAAGCTGGCCGCCGAGGGCGAGTACGACCTCCTGCTGGAGGAGTGCTTCGGCCCGGTCACCGTGGTCGCGCGCTACGAGGACGAGACCGAGGCGAACGCGGTGCTCGCCCGGCTCCCCGGCAACCTCACCGCGACGGTCCACCTCTCCACGGAGGAGGCCGCGGGTGAGGGGCGCGGCGCGGAGATCCTCGCCGAGCTGACGCCGCTCGCGGGGCGTGTGCTCGTGAACGGCTGGCCGACAGGGGTCGCCGTGGCCGCGGCCCAGCACCACGGCGGGCCGTACCCGGCGACCACGTCCACGTCCACGAGTGTCGGCGGAACCGCCATCGAGCGGTGGCTGCGGCCGGTCGCGTACCAGAACGCCCCCGAGGCGCTGCTGCCGCCTGAGCTGCGGGACGACAACCCGCTGGGCCTGCCGCGGCGTTACGACGGCCGCCTGGAGCGGTAGCGCTCCGCTTTTTGCCCTTGGGCCCCGGGCCCGCGGTCGCTTGTGCGGCTGCGGGCCCGTTGTGGCTGATCGCGCAGTTCCCCGCGCTCCTGAAAGGGCGCCCCCCACTCCGCGCTCCTGAAGGGGTGTCCATCGACCTCGAACTCCTTGGAGGGCGCGGGGGTGCACCTGACAGACTCGGGCGATGGACGTAAAGATTCCCGAACTTCCCTTCCCCCTCCGCACCTACGGGCCCGACGGACACTGGTCGTACGAGGACGGGGTGCTCACCGGATGGGCGGGTGCGCGGCAGGACCGGTTCGTGCCGCCCACCGACGAAGGGCTGGACCCCGCGTCCGACGCGCCCCGGCTGCTCGGGGCGCCCGAGGGTGACTTCCAGCTCATCGCCCGCGTCACGGTCGGTTTCCGCGGGGCCTTCGACGCGGGCGTGCTGTACGCGCACGTGGGCGAGCGGGCCTGGGCCAAGCTCTGCCTGGAGTACTCCCCGGACGTGCCCACCGTCTGCACGGTCGTCACCCGGGGTCACTCCGACGACGCCAACTCCTTCGCGGTCGAAGGCAGCTCGGTCTGGCTCCGGATGAGCCGCACCGGCCGCGCCTTCGCCTTCCACGCCTCCAGGGACGGCGAGCGCTGGACCTTCGTCCGCCTCTTCACCCTGGCCGACCAGGAGAGGACCGGTGCCGCCCTGGTCGGCTTCATGGCCCAGTCCCCGATGGGCGAGGGCTGCGTGGTCACGTACGACCACATCGAGTTCCGCCCGGACTGGCCCGCGGACCTGCGGGACGGCAGCTGAGCCCCGCGCACGGCGGCGCTCCCTCGGGAGCGCCGCTTCCCCGTTTCCCGGCCGCTCTCGCGGTGCGCCGCGTCCGAGAGGGCGACAGTGCGTCAGCGTCTCATTACCGAATTCTGATCTGCTTTAATCGGAGCGTCTAATTCTGCGCCTATTTGGCGCGGCTTCCCGTATTCTCCTGCCCGCTTTTCGAGACCTTAAACGCCAAATTTTTGCGAACATCGATCCCACAATTCGGGCAGGTCTCGTGGCGATTACACGGCTGTGACGCAATACACAAGGAGTCCGTTTCGTCCGGTATTTTCTGGACAAAGTGGCGGTTTCAACTAGGTCCACGCGCGGCCCGCGCCCGCGTGATAACACATGAGTCCTCTTCGCGTAACCCCGTCCGGCGATGCAATTTCGACTTTCGCTGGGTAAATTCAATCGACATGACCGCCGCACAAGCTGACCTGCAAGCGGAATTCCTGGAAATGCCAGAAGGGCTGCGGATCGACCGTCCGCACGTGGCGGACGGAGCCGCACTCTGGCGCATAGCCAAGGACTCCGGAACCCTCGACCTGAACTCCTCGTACAGCTACCTGCTGTGGTGCCGTGACTTCGCCGGCACCTCGGCCGTGGCGCGTACGGCCGACGGCGAGCCGGTCGCCTTCGTCACCGGCTACATCCGGCCGGACCGCCCGGGGACCCTCCTCGTCTGGCAGGTGGCCGTCGACGCGGCACAGCGTGGACGCGGTCTCGCCGCGGCCCTCCTCGACGGGCTGACCCTCCGGATCGGCCGCGAGCAGGAGCTGACCGGTCTGGAGACCACGATCAGCCCCGGCAACACCGCGTCCGAGCGGCTGTTCACTTCGTACGCGGCGCGCCACGGCGCGACCGTCGAGCGTGAGGTCCTGTTCGACACGGGGCAGTTCCCCGACGGACCGCACGACCCCGAAGTGCTGTACCGCATCGGTCCCCTGTCGATCTGATCCCCCCACGCCTGAGGAGCAACGCCGTGACCATCACCCAGCCCGACCTGAGCGTCTTCGAGACCCTGGAGTCGGAGGTGCGCAGCTACTGCCGCAGCTGGCCCACCGTCTTCGACCGCGCGCAGGGCAGCCGCATGTTCGACGAGGACGGCCACGAGTACCTCGACTTCTTCGCCGGCGCCGGATCACTCAACTACGGGCACAACAACCCCGTACTGAAACGCGCCCTGATCGACTACCTGGAACGCGACGGCGTCACGCACGGTCTCGACATGTCGACGACCGCGAAGCGCAGCTTCCTGGAGTCGTTCCAGAACCTGGTCCTGCGACCCCGCGACCTGCCGTACAAGGTCATGTTCCCCGGCCCGACCGGCACCAACGCCGTCGAGTCCGCGCTGAAACTGGCCCGGAAGGTCAAGGGCCGCGAGTCCATCGTCTCCTTCACCAACGCCTTCCACGGCATGTCGCTCGGCTCGCTCGCCGTCACCGGCAACGCCTTCAAGCGCGCGGGCGCCGGCATCCCGCTCGTGCACGGCACGCCGATGCCCTTCGACAACTACTTCGAGGGGCAGGTCCCGGACTTCCTCTGGTTCGAGCGGCTCCTGGAGGACCAGGGCTCCGGCCTCAACAAGCCCGCCGCCGTGATCGTCGAGACGGTCCAGGGGGAGGGCGGCATCAACGCCGCCCGTCCCGAGTGGCTGCGCGCCCTCGCCGAGCTGTGCGAGCGCCAGGACATGCTGCTGATCGTCGACGACATCCAGATGGGCTGCGGCCGCACCGGCGCGTTCTTCTCCTTCGAGGAGGCGGGGATCGTGCCCGACATCGTGACCGTCTCCAAGTCCATCAGCGGCTACGGACTGCCCATGTCCCTGTGCCTGTTCAAGCCCGAGCTGGACATCTGGGAGCCCGGCGAGCACAACGGCACGTTCCGCGGCAACAACCCCGCCTTCGTGACGGCCGCCGCCGCCCTGGAGACGTACTGGTCCGACGGGCCCGCCATGGAGAAGCAGACGCGCACCCGTGGCGAGCAGGTCGAGCAGGCGATGATCTCCATCACCGAGGAGAACCTCGCTGACGTCAAGGAGTACCGCGGCCGCGGCCTCGTCTGGGGCCTGGAGTTCCACGACAAGGAGCGTGCGGGCCGGGTGGCCCACCGCGCCTTCGAACTCGGCCTGCTGATCGAGACGTCGGGCCCGGAGAGCGAGGTCGTGAAACTCCTCCCCGCGCTCACCATCACGCCCGACGAACTGGACGAGGGACTGCGCACCCTCGCCCGCGCCGTACGAGAGACGGCCTGAACGCCCCGAACCACCTGAAGCGCCCCTACCGCAGAACAGCCTGAAGGAGGCTTCGCAGCACCGTGATAGTCCGTTCGTTCAAGGAGATCGAAGGCACTGACCGACACGTGAAATCCGCGTCGGGCACCTGGGAGAGCAAGCGCATCGTCCTTGCCAAGGAGAGGGTCGGCTTCTCCGTGCACGAGACGACCCTGTACGCGGGTACGGAGACGTCGATGTGGTACGCGAACCACATCGAGGCCGTCGTCTGTGTGGAGGGCGAAGCCGAACTCACCGACGACGAGACCGGCGAGAAGTACACGATCACGCCGGGAACCATGTACCTCCTCGACGGACACGAGAGGCACACGATGCGGATCAAGGAGGACTTCCGCTGCATCTGTGTCTTCAATCCGCCGGTGACCGGACGGGAGGACCATGACGAGAACGGCGTCTACCCCCTGCTCACCGAACCCGAGGAGGTCTGATCCCGATGACGACGATCACCGACCTGTATCCGAGTCGCGGCGCCGGCGAGGTGTCCGTACCCCGGCAGGACCCCGTCGTGTGGAGCGAGCCCGGCACGCCCGGGCCCATCCCGGGCGCCGATCTGCAGTCGTACGAGCGTGACGGCTTCCTCGCGGTCGAGCAGCTCATCGACGACGACGAGGTCGCGCTCTACCGGGCCGAGCTGGAGCGCATGATCGCCGACCCGGCGGTCCGGGCCGACGAGCGCTCGATCATCGAGCCGCAGTCGCAGGAGATCCGCTCGGTCTTCGAGGTCCACAGGACCAGCGAGATCTTCGCCCAACTGGTGCGTGACGAGCGTGTGGTGGGCCGCGCCCGGCAGATCCTTGGCTCCGACGTGTACGTGCACCAGTCGCGGATCAACGTCAAGCCCGGCTTCGGGGCGAGCGGCTTCTACTGGCACTCGGACTTCGAGACCTGGCACGCCGAGGACGGCCTGCCGAACATGCGGACGGTGTCCGTGTCGATCGCGCTGACCGAGAACCACGACACCAACGGCGGCCTCATGATCATGCCGGGGTCGCACCACACGTTCCTCGGCTGTTCCGGTGAGACGCCGAAGGACAACTACAAGAAGTCGCTGCAGATGCAGGACGCGGGCACGCCCTCCGACGAGGCGCTCACCAAGTACGCCTCACAGCACGGCATCAAGCTCTTCACGGGCCGTGCCGGCTCGGCGACCTGGTTCGACTGCAACTGCATGCACGGTTCGGGCGACAACATCACGCCGTTCCCGCGCTCGAACGTCTTCATCGTGTTCAACAGCGTGGAGAACACGGCGGTGGAGCCGTTCGCGGCGCCGGTGCGCCGGCCCGAGTTCATCGGAGCGAGGGACTTCACACCGGTGAAGTGACCGTCGCCCGAGGGCGATCGGCCCGGTGTCCGACTCGCACGAGTCGGACACCGGGCCGATCGCCGTGCGGCGCGGGGTGCCCTCGGCCCGCCCGTGGGGGGCCGGACACCGCTCGGTCCGAGGCCGGGCGGAAAGGATTCGTACGTGGGAACCGGGAGCCGAAGATGAGTGCCCTCCAGGAGGTCGCGGCCACGCAGGCCGGACCTGCCGGTACCGACCACCTGCCGTCCGCCGCGCGCGGCGGCCCGGTCGGTCACGCCCTCGCCAGGGTGGCCAGGCTGCACCGCGTCGCGGCGGGCAGGCTGCTGCGAGGGGCCGGGCTCTACCCCGGTCAGGAGTCCGTGATGATGTACCTGTGGGCCGTGGGCGCCGTACGCCAAGCGGAACTGATCAAGGCCGTGGACCTCGATCCGTCGACGGTCACGAAGATGCTCCAGCGTCTGGAGCAGGCCGGACACGTACGCCGCCGCCCCGACCCCAGGGACGGCCGTGCGGTCCTCGTCGAGGCGACGGAGCAGAGCTGCGGGCTGCACGACGAGGTCTCGGGCGCCTGGGCCGGACTGGAGGAGCACACCCTCGCCGGGCTGAACCCCGCCGAGCGCGCACAGCTCGCCGGACTCCTCTCCCGCGTCGAGGCGAACCTGTGCGCGGAGACGGCCGACTGCCGGACCCCCGCCAAGGACTGACCGCGGACAGGTCACTGCCGGGCCAGGGCCGCCCCATGACCGGAACAGGACCGGAACAGGGCCGGACCGGCGCCAGGGGGAGTGCTGCCTACAGCCAGGCCAGCGACGCCGCCCGCTCCAGCACGTTCCGTACGGCGCTCTCGTCGCCCGCCGCACCCCTGGGCACCCCGGCGGGCGTGTGCCGTCCTCCCACCAGCAGACAGAAGTCCACGACGTCCAGGGTGAGTTCACCCCGGACCGGCTCGTCCTCGGAGCCCAGCACCCGAGGTGCGCAGGCCTCGCCGCCCGTCACCGTGAACAGCACCGGTGCCGCCGTGGGCCCCAGCGCCAGACCGAGCATGCGCACGGCCAGGCGCACCAGCTGCCCCAGACGGTCCCCGGGCAGCGGTGGCACGGCGATCCCGAGCGCGCGGCCGATGTCGTGCGTGTGGATCCACGTCTCGAAGGCGCGCCCGAGGAAATGGTCGGCCACGGGCAGCCGCACGCCCGTCAACGTCGTGGCGAGCGCGGCCCGTTCGGGATCCCGGGCCTCGGGTGTGGCCAGCAGCGCGGCGGCCCTGGCGGACCACGCCGCCACCGTCTCCCCGGGTGCCCGGGCCCGTTCGTACGCGATCACTTCGGTGGTCCGTGTCTGCCAGGCCTCCTCCCACGCCATGTCCCGCGTGACCCGGGAGGCCGGCGCGTGGGTCCGCACACCGAGGAACCGGGCCAACTGCTCGTCGGCGGCGATGAGATGGCCGACGGTGTCCCGGACGTCCCAGTCGTGCACCACGGGCGTGCCCCACGCTCCCGAGGCCTCCACCTCGCGCAGCAGCGCCGCGAGGCCGCCGACCGCGGCCGCGTACGGGGCCGCGTGTGCGGCGACGGACGGCACGGCGGGCCGGGCCCGCAGAGCGACGGCGAGTACCCCGTCCGGTCCGGCCGGACCGTCCTGTGCGGCGGCCGGCTCCGGCGCTCCCGGGGGCCCGTCCAGCAGCCGTACCGTCTCGCAAAGCCGCTCCGCCTCCGCGGCGCAGTTCTCGCACCCGGCCAGGTGCGACCGGACCGTCCTCTCGTCCGCGGCCCGCAGCATGCCGAGGGCCCGGGCGGCCAGCAGCTCGGGCACGCCGTCGTGATCGTCGCTCACCGGACGCCTCCTTCCCCTGCCGCCATCATGCGCCCCTCTCCCACGCCGGATCCGCCGGGCCGGGCGGGTCCGGCGGATCGGCCGGATCGGCCAAGGAAGCGGCCAGCCTGCGCAGCGCCGACCGCAGACGGGTCTTGGCGGTGCCCTCCGGGATGCCGAGCTCGACGGCCACCTGACGGTAGGTGCGCCCCGCGAAGTAGGCGAGGTGGACCACCTCCCGCTGGGACTGCGGGAGTTCGGCCAGGGCGGAGTGCAGCAGGAGGGCGCGTTCGCGGTCGACGACCGCCTCGTCGGGGCCGGGCCGGGCGTCCGGGATCGCGTGCAGGGCGGAGTCGTCCGTGCGGGCGTCCTTGCGGTGCCGGGCCTCGCCGCGCACCCAGTCCACGGCCCGCCGGTGCGCGAGCAGGGACAGCCAGGTGCGCAGCGAGCCCCGGCGCGCGTCGAAGGCGTACGGCCTGCTCCACAGCTGGGCGAAGACCTCCTGCGCCACGTCCTCGGCGGCCGCCGCGCTCTGCGTGACCCGTACGGCGATCCGCCGGACCAGCCCGCTGTACGCCGTGTACGCCTCGGCCAGCGCGCTCTCGTCGCCGTACACCAGCCTCCGGTGCAACTCCGCGTCCGCGGAAGGCCGTTCGGGCGTGTGGAGAGTTGGCTCCACCGGCACCACCACCTCGTGGTGCCCTTCCTAGCGTCCCCGTCGGCCGTGCGCCAGTGGGTCGGGGAATCAGCCGGACAGGACGTCCAGCAGCCGGTCCACGTCCGCGGTCGTGTTGTACAGGTGGAAGGCGGCCCGCAGATGGCCCGCACGGTCGGAGACCTCGATGCCCGCCCGGCTCAACTCCGGCTGCCGGTGGCCGAGTCCGGGCACGGAGACGATGGCCGAGCCCGGCGCCGGGACCGGCTCCTGCCCCAGCGTGGCCAGGCCTGCCCGGAACCGGTCGGCGAGTGCGAGGTCATGGGTGCGTACGGCGTCCACGCCCAGCTTCTCGATCAGTTCCAGGGAATGGCGGGCACCGGCGTACGAGAAGAGGCTCGGGCTCTCGTCGAACCGCCGCGCGGAGTGGGCGAGTTCCTCGACCGGCCCGTAGCAGCTGTCCCACGGGTGCTCTCCCGCCACCCAGCCCGCGAAGACCGGGTCCAGTCCGCCCAGATCCTCCGGAACGACCAGGAAGGCCACGCCCCGCGGGCAGACGAGCCACTTGAAGGCGACGGAGGAGACGTAGTCGTACGCGTCCGCCTCCACCGGGAGCCATCCGGCGGCCTGGGACGCGTCGACGTACGTACGGGCGCCGTGTTCGCGGGCGGCCTCGCGCAGCGCGGGCAGGTCGGCGATCCGGCCGTCCGCGGACTGGGCGGCGCTCACCGCGACCAAAGCGGTGCCGGGGCGCACCGACTCGGCGATCCGCTCCAGCGGCACCGTGCGCACCTTGAGGTCGCGGCGCACATGGAAGGGGTTCACCACGGAGGTGAAGTCGGCCTCGGCGGTGAGGACTTCGGCGCCCTCGGGCAGCGAGGCGGCGATCAGCCCGGTGTAGACGGCGACCGAGGCCCCGGCCGCGACCCGGCGGTCCGACACTCCCACGAGCCGGGCGAAGGAGGCGCGGGCCGCCTCCACGTCGGCGAACATGTCCTGCGGCTGCCCGGCCGCCACGGACTCGACGCCGGCCCGGACGGCGTCGACCGCGCGGGCCGGGAGCAGCCCGGTACTGGCGGTGTTCAGATAGGTGTTCTTCGGGGCGAACTCGGCTCGGACGAGGCTCTCGAAGGTCTCCATGCGACCACTCTGCGGCCCCGGGAACTCCCCGTCCATTGCCGATTTCTACGTGGTTTCGCCAAGGAGCGCTTATAGATCGGCTCCGACCTGCGAATTTCCCCTCGTCAGTGCTGCTGGGGCACCGCGCATCCGTCGGGGCCGCACTCCTCGGCGTCGTCCTGCTGGATCAGCTTCAGCGGGGAGTGGGCGGCCCACGCCTGCTCCAGGGCCTGCGCGAAGACCTCGGCGGGCTGGGCGCCGGAGACGCCGTACTTGCGGTCGAGGACGAAGAACGGCACACCGTTCGCGCCCAGCTCGGCCGCCTCGCGCTCGTCGGCACGGACCTCGTCGGCGTACGCGGCCGGGTCGGCCAGCACCGCGCGGGCCTCGCCGGCGTCGAGCCCGGCGGCGACGGACAGCTCCACGAGCCGCTCGTCGTCGTCGAAGACGGAGCGCTCCTCGGCGAAGTTCGCCCTGTAGAACACCCCGATCAGCTCGTCCTGGCGGCCCCGGTCCTTGGCGAGGTGCAGCAGCCGGTGCATGTCGAAGGTGCTGCCGTGGTCGCGGTCCCGGGTGCGGTACTCCAGGCCCTCCGCGGCGGCCTGGGTGCCCAGGTTCTCCTCGCCGGCCTGCGCCTGCGCCTCACTCATGCCGTACTTCTTGGTGAGCATCGCGAGGACCGGCTGGACGTCGTCCCTGGCCCGGCCCGGGTCGAGCTCGAACGAGCGGTGCACCACCTCGACGTCGTCGCGGTGCGCGAAGGCGTCGAGCGCCTTCTCGAAGCGGGCCTTGCCCACGTAGCACCAGGGGCAGGCGATGTCGCTCCAGATCTCGACGCGCATGTCTCGGCTTCTTTCCGGCTCGTACGTACGCGGAGGCACCCTCCGCCAAGTCCGTGAACGTTCAACGGCTGGGGTTCATTCCCGGGCGGGCGCCGGTGTGCGCCGATGACCGCGGGTCCGCTGCGGCTGGTCGCGCAGTTCCCCGCGCCCCTTCAGGGGGCTGCGCCCCGAAGAAAGGGCCCCCACCCGCCCGCAGGCGGACCCTGGGCTCAGGCCCCCGTGTCGGCCAGCGCCGCGCCCAGCGCGGACAGGCAGGCCCGGACGGTGGCCTCGGACGCCGCGGGGCCGTAGTGGTTGACCCGGATCATCTCCTTGGCGAGGGCGCCGCCGCCCGCGGCCAGCGGAAGCGCCGGATCGGCGGCCAGCGCCCTGGCCACCAGCTCGGCGGCGTTCACCCCGGCGGGGGTGCGCAACGTCGTGGCCACCGGCGCCGCCTCCGAGGCCTCGCGCACGTACGGCTCGATCCCCGCGCCCAGCGCGACCGCCCCCGCCCGCGTCACCGCCGCGGCCGCCGCGTGGCGGGACATCACGGTGTCGAGCCCCTCCTCCTCGATGCGCCGGACACACGCGTCCAGGGCCAGCATCTCCAGCTGTGCCGGAGCATGGAGAAGGGTCTTGCGGCCGGCGTCGGTCCAGCGCTCCTTCCAGTCCAGGAGGGAGAGATAGGAGCGGCGCGGAGCGTGCGGGTTCGCGGACATGCGGGCCCACGCCCGCTCGCTCACCGACACCGCCGAGACCCCGGCGGGGCCGCCCATCGCCTTCTGTGCCCCGATCACGCACAGGTCCACGCCCCACGCGTCCGGCAGCACCGGCTCGGCGCCGATCGAGGCCACCGCGTCCAGGTAGAAGAGGGCGCCGTGCTGCCGTACGACCTCGCCGATCTCCGCGACCGGGTTGGTGTTCCCGGTGGCCGCCTCCGCGTGCACCAGCGAGACGAAGTCGATCTCCGGGTGCTCGGCGAAGGCCTCACGGATCTGTGCCGCCGTGACCGCCGTGTGGAAGGGGACGGCCAGGTCGTGGACCGTCGCCCCGCAGTCCCGGAGCCAGTCGCCGAACGTCTGCCCGTACGGACCGGTGATCACGTTCAGGGCCGTCGTGCCGGGGCCCGCGGTGCCACGGATGGCCCCCTCCAGGGGCAGCAGCGCCTCACCCTGCGTGATCACGACGTCCTGCTCGGTGGAGAGCAGCCGCGCCACGCGGTCCTCGATCGACGCGAAATGCGCGGCGCTCAGCGGCACCAGGTCCAGGAAGGGGTGGGTCACGGCGTTGCTCTCTTCACTCACGGGGTAGGCAGCAACGAGCGTAACCGGCGTCCCAGCGCTCGCCCCACCGGCGACTTCTGAGGCCGGACAGCTCAATGGCCATGGGATTGGTTTGAGTGCCTCAAACCAATCCTTATAATCAGAAGCCACAGTTTCCCCACAGGAGGTCACCCCCCGTGAACATGGTCCTCGGGCGCCGGACCCGCATTCTGGCCGCCACCACCGCGACGGCCGGGCTGCTGCTCGTCGCCGGCTGCTCCTCGGACGACGACGGGGGGAAGAAGACCACCGCGAACGGGGTCGAGCTGGTGAAGGGCGGACAGCTCACCACCTGCACGCACCTGCCGTACCCGCCGTTCCAGTCGGAGATCGACGGCAAGGTGCAGGGCTTCGACGTGTCGCTGGTCGACCTGGTCGCCAAGGACCTCGGCGTGAAGCAGGAGATCCTCGACCAGCCCTTCGAGAACTTCAAGACCGGCGGGTCCCTCAACTCCGGCCAGTGCGACCTCGCCGCGGCCGGCATGACGATCACCGACGAGCGCAAGAAGAACGTCGACTTCTCCGACCCGTACTTCGAGGCCACCCAGGGTGTCCTGGCCGACAAGAAGAGCGGCATCTCCTCCTTCGCGGACCTCAAGGGCCAGAAGGTCGGTGCCCAGGCACAGACCACCGGCGAGGAGTACGCGAAGAGCAAGGGCCTGAACCCGGTCTCCTTCGAGTCCTCGGACGCCCTCCTGAACGGCCTGCGCACCGGCCAGGTCAAGGCCGTCGTCATCGACTACCCGGTCGTCCAGGGCTGGCTGAAGGACAAGGCCAACGCCGCCGCCTTCGAGGTCGCCGACAACATCAACACCGGTGAGGAGTACGGCTTCACGATGAAGAAGGGCAACACCAAGCTCCGCGAAGCCGTCAACAAGGCACTGGCGGACGCGAAGGCCGACGGCACGTACAAGAAGCTGTACGAGAAGTGGATCGGACCGTACGACGAGAGCGCGGCGGGCGCCGCCTCGGCCTCCCCGTCCGCCTCCTCATGAGTGGGACCGACACCAAGGTCCAGCCACGCAGGAGCGGTCTGACCAGGCGCCAGAAGCGGGCCGTGTCGCAGGGCGTCCAGTACGCGGTGTTCGTCGCCGCGCTGGTCGCCCTCGGCGTCACGGCCGACTGGGGGCAGCTGCGGAACCAGTTCGCCCAGGTCGACCTGGCCGAGCGGATGTTCCCCGACATCATCACGCTGGCGCTGAAGAACACCGTCCTCTACACGATCTCCGGGTTCGTCTTCGGCCTCGCCCTCGGCGTGGTCGTCGCCCTGATGCGGCTCTCCTCGGTCGGTCCGTACCGCTGGCTGGCCGGCATCTACATCGAGATCTTCCGCGGGCTGCCCGCCCTGCTGATCTTCATCTTCGTGGGCGTCGCCGTGCCGTTGGCGTTCCCCGGCACGGAGATCCCCGGCGGCACGTACGGCAAGGTCGCGCTCGCGCTCGGCCTGGTGGCTGCCGCGTACATGGCGGAGACGATCCGCGCCGGCATCCAGGCCGTCCCCAAGGGGCAGATGGAGGCGGCCCGTTCGCTGGGCTTCTCCCACGCCCGGGCCATGGTGTCCATCATCATTCCGCAGGCGTTCCGGATCGTGATCCCGCCGCTCACCAACGAGTTGGTGCTCCTCTTCAAGGACTCCTCACTCGTGCTGTTCCTCGGGGTCACGCTGGAGGAGCGCGAACTGTCCAAGTTCGGCCGCGACCTGGCCAGCGAGACCGCCAACTCGACACCGATCCTGGTGGCGGGCCTGTGCTATCTGCTGGTCACGATCCCGCTCGGTTTCGTCGTACGCCGCCTTGAGGCGAAGGCCGGGGAGGCCACCAAGTGAGCAGTGACAGCAGCAGCAGCAGGAGCGGCACGGCCGGTACGCCGGAGATCCAGGTCCGCGGCCTGCACAAGTCCTTCGGCGACAACGAGGTGCTGCGCGGCATCGACCTGGAGGTCGGCTCCGGCGAGGTCGTGTGCGTCATCGGCCCCTCCGGTTCGGGCAAGTCGACCCTGCTCCGCTGCGTGAACCTCCTTGAGGAACCCACCGAGGGGCAGGTCTTCGTCGGCGGCACCGAGGTCACCCACCCCGATGTGGACATCGACGCCGTGCGCCGCCGGATCGGGATGGTCTTCCAGCAGTTCAACCTCTTCCCGCACCTGTCGGTGACCGACAACCTGACGCTGCCGCAGCGCCGGGTGCTGGGCCGCGACAAGGCGGAGGCCGCGAAGGTCGCCGCCGAGAACCTTCGCCGCGTCGGGCTCTCGGAGAAGGCGGACGCGTATCCCGCGTCCCTCTCCGGTGGCCAGCAGCAGCGCGTCGCCATCGCCCGCGCGCTCGCCATGGGCCCCCAGGTGATGCTCTTCGACGAGCCCACCTCGGCGCTCGACCCGGAGCTCGTCGGGGACGTACTCGCCGTGATGCGCATGCTCGCCGACGAGGGCATGACCATGATGGTCGTCACCCACGAGATGACCTTCGCCCGCGAGGTCGCCGACCGGGTCGTCTTCATGGACGGCGGTGTCGTCGTCGAGGCCGGCGCACCCGCCCAGGTCATCGGCAATCCGACCCACGAGCGGACCAGGCACTTCCTGTCCCGCCTGCTGGACCCGGCGATGGCTGACGTGGAGGAGGACGGCGCCCCGTGAGGCGCGGGGCCGTGTCGATGTGCGGCTGCGCCGCGTGGGCGCGACCGGCCACGGACCACCCGCGGTCGCCGAACTAAGGTGCTGCCCATGAGCGATCAGCCGGTGCTGCATGTGAAGGGACGGGTGCTCGTCGGCCCCGACGACATCCGGGACGAACTCTGGGTCGTCGCCGGACGGATCACGTACGAGCGCCCCGACGGCGCCCGCGACGTCCGTACCGTGCACGGCTGGGCACTGCCCGGACTGGTCGACGCCCACTGCCACGTGGGCCTCGGCCCCCATGGTCCGGTCCCGGACGACGTCGCCGAGAAGCAGGCCCTGGCCGACCGCGAGGCCGGCACGCTGCTCATCCGCGACGCGGGCTCGCCCTCCGACACCCGTTGGGCCGACGAACGCGACGACCTGCCGAAGATCATCAGGGCGGGCCGCCACATCGCCCGCACCCGCCGTTACATCCGGGGCTTCGCGCACGAGATCGAGCCCGAGGACCTCGTCGCGTACGTGGCCGGGGAGGCCCGGCGCGGCGACGGCTGGGTGAAGCTGGTGGGGGACTGGATCGACCGCGCAACGGGCGACCTCGGCGCGTGCTGGCCCCGCGCCGAGGTCGAGGCGGCGATCGCCGAGGCCCACCGCCTCGGGGCCCGGGTCACCGCGCACTGCTTCGCCGAGGACTCGCTGCGCGACCTCGTCGAGGCGGGCATCGACTGCGTCGAGCACGCCACCGGACTGACCGAGGACACCATCCCGCTGTTCGCGGAGCGCGGTGTCGCGATCGTCCCGACCCTCGTCAACATCGCGACCTTCCCGCAGCTCGCGGCCGGGGGCGAGGCCAGGTTCCCGCAGTGGTCGGCGCACATGCGGCGGCTCCACGAGCGGCGCTACGACACCGTGCGCGCCGCGTACGACGCAGGGATCCCGGTGTACGTCGGTACCGACGCGGGCGGCACGCTTCCGCACGGCCTGGTGGCGGGGGAGGTCGCCGAACTGGTGACCGCCGGGATCCCGCCCGTCGAGGCGCTTTCGGCCACCACCTGGGGTGCCCGGGCATGGCTGGGACGGCCGGGCCTGGAGGAGGGCACGCAGGCCGACCTCGTCGTGTACGAAGAGGACCCCAGGGCGGACGTCCGGGTCCTGGCGGCGCCGCGACGGGTGGTGCTCAACGGCAGGATCGTCGGTTAGCCGCGCCTCCCGCCGCTCGGGCCGGGCGGCGGCGAGCTGACGGAGCGTGACCGGTGGGCCGCGCGTGCCCGCTCCGCGCTCCCGCACGAGCTCCGGCGCGTCGACCGGCGCTTTCGAGCCAGTTCGGTGATCCGGGTGACCACGGGGAACGTACGTGCCGGGTCATTCGAAGAGGTGCGCGGAAACTCCACGTACGGGTGAACTCCCCTCAGCTTGGGGACTGTTCACTCTCCGTGCGTGAGGATTCCCGCATCGACGCCGCCGGACGCTCCCCACAGGTCCCCGTGCGCGGAGCCTCCGGCGGCGTCGCGTCTCCGGTTCTGTCTATGTGGGGGTCCCACCACCTTGAACAGCAACGCTTTCCGCATGCCCGCACGCAGGGTGGCCGCCACCGCGGCCGCCGCCGCCCTGGCCGCGGGTCCCGCGACCCTGGCCGGTGCGGGCCAGGCCCACGCGACCGACGACCGCGGTCGCGCCGGAGCCGTCGTCCTGCGCACCGGGCTCGACGTCTCCCTGCTCGACCGGACCGTCGACGTCCCGCTCGCGGTCTCGCTCAACGAGGTCCGGGCTCCGCGGAGTGCCGAGAAGACCACGCTCACCGCGAAGTTGGACGGCGTCGAGGGCGGCAGAGCGTTCACCGTCCTCGGAGCGGAGGTCGCCAGGGCTAGCGCGACCGTCACCGAGGAGAAGGCCGAGGGTTCGGTGCACCTCGCCCACGCCAAGGTGCACCTCCCGGGCCTGCCCCTGCTCTCCCTGATCGAGGTCGACCAGGTCACCGCGAAGGCGGTCTGCGCGGCGGGCGAGAAGCCGGTCGCCTCGGCCGATCCGCTGGGCGCGGTCACGGTGCTCGGCAAGAGGACCACGCTCACCGCCGGTGGCATCACGGAGGTGAAGGTGCCCGGCGTCGGTGAGGTCCGCCTCGACCTGACGTCCCTGCGCACCACCTCGCGTACGGCCGCCGCGACCGCGCTCGAACTCAAGGTCTCCGTGAACCCGCTGAAGCTCAACGTGGCCGATGTCGAGGGTACGGTCACCCTGGCCGAGGCCACCTGCAAGTCACCCACCGTGGCGGCGGCTCCGACCGAACCCGCGGCCGAGGTCGAGCCGCAGGGGGCGCCCGTCGAAGAAGCCAACCTCGCCGAGACCGGAGGCAGCTCGGCCACGCCGTACGTCGCCGCGGGGGCGGTCGCCCTGCTGGTGGCGGGCGGCGGAGCCTTCGCGATGGCCCGCCGCCGGAGGAGCTGACCCCTCCGGGGGCGGGAGAGGAGGGGCGGGGAGGGGAGGGTCGAGTGTCGTCCGCGGGCCGGTGGGGGTTGGTCGCGCCGTTCCTCGCGCCCCTGAGGAGGCGGTGGGGGTCGGGCGCGCTGTTCCTCGCGCCCTGGAATGGGGGGGAGCTCAGCCGGAGTCGCCCGATCGCCGGTCAGGCGTCTCGCAGGCTCAGTGCCTGGTCCAGGGCCTGGAGGAAGCGGTTGACCGTCGGGCGGTCGCGTACCGCCAGTCGCAGCCAGGTCTCGTCCAGCCCCGGGAACGTGTCGCCGCGCCTCACCGCGAAGCCCAGTCGGCGCAGCCGGGCCCGGACCGCCGCCGCCCCGGGGAGGCCGACCAGGACGAAGGGCCCCTCGGCGGGCTCCGCGACCCGGACCCCGTCGGACGCGAACTCCTTGAGTCCCGCGACCAGATGGGCCCGGTCCGTGGCGACGCGGCGGGCCGCCTGGGCCTGCTCGGCGAGGGCCCTCGGGGTCATACAGGCCTCGGCGGCGGCCAGCGCGGGCGTGGACACCGGCCACAGCGGCTGTCCGCGCTCGAGCCCGGCGACCGTCCCGGGGTCCGCGAGCACGTAACCGATCCGCAGCCCCGCGAGCCCCCACGTCTTGGTGAGGCTGCGCAGCACCACGAGCCCCGGCACGTCGGTGCGCCCCGCGAGCGCCTCCCGCTCGTCCGGCACCGCGTCCATGAACGCCTCGTCGACCACCAACGTCCGCCCGGGACGGGCGAGTCGGGCGATCAGGCCGGCCGGGTGGAGGACGGACGTGGGGTTGGTCGGGTTGCCGATCACCACCAGGTCCGCGTCCTCGGGAACCGCCGACGGGGCGAGCCGGAAACCGTCCTGCGGCCGCAGCAGCACCCGGTCCACGGCGTGGCCCGCGTCCCGCAGCGCCGCCTCCGGCTCGGTGAACTGCGGGTGCACGACGACGGGGTGACGGACCTTCAGCGCCCGGGCGAGCAGCACGAAGGCCTCGGCAGCTCCGGCCGTGAGCAGCACCCGCTCCACGGGCAGTCCGTGCCGCGCGGCCACGGCGGCCCGCGCGGCCCGCCCGTCCGGGTAGGCCGCGAGCCCGCCCAGCGACTCGGCGATGTGATCGCGCAGCCAGGCCGGGGGAGTACCGGCACGGACGTTCACGGCGAGGTCGACGAGCGCCGAGCCGTCGTCACGCACCTCGGCGTCGCCGTGGTGGCGCAGGTCGTGCGCCCGGCCGTGCCCACCAGGACCGTGCTCGCCAGGACCGGGCCCACCGGTGCCCCGGAAGCCGGGGCCGTCTCTGTCGTCGCTGTCAGTGTGCATGGGAGTGTGTGTGGCCGCCGTGGTGGTGTCCGTGGTGGTGCCCGTCGTCGTCCGGGTGGAAGTGCGGCTGCTGGGGAAGACCCACCTTGTCCTCGAAGCCGGGCAGCGCGATCCGGTAGACGCAGGAGTCGCAGTTCATCCGCAGATCGCCCTCGACGGCCTCCCGGTAGCGTTCCATGACCAGGTCGAGCAGCTCCGGCTCCGGTCCGATGACGTCCGCGGAGACCACGTCGGTCTCCGGATGCGCCGTCGCCCAGCCCTCGGTCTGCTGCCGCACCCGGTCCGGGAGGATGCCGGTGAACAGGAAGTAGGGGAGCACGACGATCCGCCGCGCGCCGAGCTTCACACAGCGGTCCAGGCCCGACGGCACGTCCGGCGCGGCCAGCGAGACGAACGCCGTCTCCACGCCCGCGTAACCCCGCCCCTCCCACAGCAGCCGCGCCGCCTTGTGCACCTCCGCGTTGGCGTCCGGGTCGGTCGAGCCGCGCCCGACGAGCAGCACGGTCACCTCGGCCCGGTCCTCGGGCGTGCGCACCGACCCGCCGAGCGCCTCGTCGAGCCGTCGCTCCAGCACGGTGAGCAGCGCCGGGTGGGGGCCCAGCGGACGCCCGTACGTGTACGAGATCCCGGGGTGCCGCTCCTTCTCGCGGGTCAGCGCGGCCGGGATGTCGCCCTTGGCGTGCCCGGCGGACACGAGCATCAGGGGAACCGCGGCGAACCTGCGCACCCCCTGCTCGACCAGCTCGGCCACCGCGTCGCCGAGCGGCGGCGGGGACAGCTCGATGAAGCCGCCCGCCACGGGCAGGCCGGGGTTGCGGCGGCCCAGCTCCCGGACGAAGTCGCGGAACGCCTCGGCTCCGGCATCGTCCCGGGTGCCATGGCCGGCGATGAGCAGGGCGGGGGCGGGGGTGGTCACGATTTCTCCTCGGGATACGAAACGGGGTGGTACAGCAGGGCGTTGAGCGCGGCCGCCGCGACGGCCGAACCGCCCTTCTCGGACACGTTGCTGACGGCGGGCAGCCCGCTCTCGCGGAGCGCCGCCTTGGACTCGGCCGCACCGACGAAACCGACGGGCAGACCGATGACGAGCGCCGGGGCGGCGTCGAGGGTGAGCAGCTCCTCCAGCGCGGTGGGAGCACAGCCGATCACCCAGAGCGCACCGGGCCCGACCTGCTCGTACGCGAGCCGGATCGCGTGCGCCGAACGGGTCAGCCCCGGACCGGACTTCGCGCCCTTCAGCCGGCACACGGTCTCGCGGCGCGTGATGCCGGCGGCGACCATCTCCACGTCCACGACGACGGGCGCTCCGTCGTGCAGGGCCCGGTGCGCCTTCTCCAGCGCGCCCTCGTTCGTGACGAGGTCCGCCGCGTACTCCAGGTCGGCCGCGGAGTGGATCACCCGCTCCACGACGGCCCTGGTCAGCGGCGGGAAGTGCGAGGTGTCGAGGCGGGCCCGCAGCCGCCGGAAGGACTCCTCCTCGATGGGGTGCACGACCCGCGGCTGCGGGAACACACGGCTCACCCCGGGTCCTCGGTCCACCTGGCTCACTTGGGTTCCTCCTGCCAGCGGTAGCCGCGCGGCGTCACCATACGGCCGGCGATCTCACGGGTCGCCGTGTTGCCCACGGTCACCACCGTCATCATGTCCACCGTCGCCGGGTCGAGTCCCGAGAGGGTGGTGACCCGGCTGGACTCGTCCGGCCGGGAGGCGTTGCGCACGACTCCCACGGGCGTCGTCGGCTCACGGTGGTCCGCGAGGATCGTGAGCGCCTTGGGGAGCTGCCAGTCACGGCCCCGGCTGCGCGGGTTGTAGAAGGTGACCACGATGTCGGCCTCGGCCGCCGCCCGTACCCGGCGCTCGATGACCTCCCACGGAGTGTGCAGGTCGGACAGGCTGATCGACACGTGGTCGTGGCCGAGCGGCGCACCCAGGATCGCCCCGGCCGCGAGCGCGGCCGTGACCCCGGGCACCCCCACCACGTCGATGTCGTCGGACGCCTCCGCGAGCGCGGGCGACGCCATCGCGTACACCCCCGCGTCACCACTGCCGATCAGCGCGACGGCCTGTCCGAGCCGGGCCTCGGCCACGGCCGTGCGGGCCCGCTCCTCCTCGGCCCCGAGCCCCGACTCCAGGATGCGGGTGCCCGGGCGCAGCAGGTCGCGGATCTGGTCGACGTACTGGTCGAGGCCCACGAGCACGGAGGCCCGGCGCAGTTCGTCCTTCGCGCGCGGGGTGAGGAGGTCCCGGGCGCCGGGCCCGAGCCCGACCACCGCGAGCCGCCCGCGCGCGGCCCGGCGGACGACCGCGCAGGTCGCCATCGCCGGGACCGCGGCCGACTTGCGCTTGGGCACGAGGAGTTCGCCGCCGCGGACGAGCGCCGCCGCCTCGGCGACGGAGGGCGTACCGACGGCGGCGAGCGGCGCGGCCGAGGGGTTCGGCACCTCCACCTTCGCCAACTCCTCGGCGGGGTACGTCACCAACGGCACCCCGAGCCGCTCGGCCGCCCCGACGATGCCGGGCTCACCGGCCTTCGCGTCGACGGTGGCGAGCTCGGCGACGGACCTCGCGGACAGCCCGGCATCGCGCAGAGCCTCCTCGACGAGCCCGAGCACCTCGTCGACGGGAGCACCCTTGGAGGCGCCGACACCGACGACGAGGGAAGGCGGCCGGAGAACGACCTCGCGCTCGGCGGGCTCAACGGCCCTGTCGGTCACGCGAATCGAGTAGGCACCCTCGGGTGCGAGGGCCGGGAGCGGCGGCAGCGGCCAGGTCAACTCGGCGTCCAGGACGACCGGTTCACCGTCCAGCATGGCCCGCGACACCCCCGCCACGTCACCCTCGGCCGGGAAGCCGAGCGTGTCGAGACCCGGCACGCCGACGGAGTCGGTGGCGGTCGTCACGACCGGTTCGGCCCCGAGCAACTCCCCGACCTGGCGGGCGAGTTCATTGGCGCCGCCCCCGTGACCGCCGACCAGCGACACCGCGAACCGCCCGCCCTCGTCGACGCACACGATTCCGGGGTCGGACGCCTTGTCGGCGAGCAGCGGCGCGACGAGCCGCACCACGGCCCCCGTGGCGAGGAAGCACACGAGCTGATCACACTCCGTGAAAGCCCGCCGCACGGCATCCCCGACGGGGCCCTCGTAGACGCGGGTGCGGCCGGGCCAGGCCGAGGCCACCCGCTCGCAGCCCGCCGACCCGGCGGCCGTCGCGGAAATCAGGCCGATCACTGGGTGACTCCTTCACTGTGCGCCGGAGGCCGGACGCCCCACAGCAGAAACACGGGGTTGGTCGCCGCGAGCCGGGTGACGTCCCCGGGCAGCGGCGCGAGCCGGGACGACTGCAACAGGACGCCCTCGCAGTCCAGCCCGGCCAGGACGAGCGCGTCCCGCACCGCCGGAACCCGGTCGAGCGCGGCCATCGCCACGACGACCGACCGCCGCGCCCGCCGCGCGCAGGCCGTCACGATGGCGGGCAGCTCCCGCCCGCCCCCGCCGACGAACACGGCGTCGGGGTCGGGCAGGTCGGACAGCACGGTCGGCGCGGCCCCGTGCACGGCGGTCACGTCGACCCCGTGCGCGGCCGCGTTGGCGCGCACCCGCTCCACGCCGTCCCGGGTCTTCTCCACGGCGGTCACGGCGGCCCCGAGCCGGGCGCACTCCACGGCGACCGAACCGGACCCGGCGCCGATGTCCCACACATGGTCACCGAGCCGCGGTCCGAGCCGCGCCAGCGCCAGCGCCCGTACCTCGAACTTGGTGATCATCGAGTCCCGGTGGGTGAACTCGCTCTCGGCCAGCGCCCATCGGGAGGGCGTCGGCGCCGGACCGGCGATGGTGCGCGCGGGCGACAGGACGCGTGACTCGTCGAGGCACAGCACGACGTTCACCGCCTGACCCCAGTCGCGTACGGCGGCCTCGGCGGGCGTCACCCGCTCCACCCGCTCACCGGAACCCGAACCCGAACCCGCGCCTTCGTCGGCACCCGTACCCGCACCCGCGCTCGCTCCCGAACCCGAACCGAGCGCCGATGCCACCACGAGCATCCGGTCGCCGGACCGCAGCGCGGCGCCGAGCTCCGCGGGCCCGGAGCCGGGGCCCGTGAGCACGGCCACCTTCGGGTGGGCCCGGCAGACGTTCACGGCGGTCCGCAGGTCGCGTCCGTGCGCGCTCACCACCACGGCGTCGTCCCACGTCAGCCCGGCCCGCGCGAAGGCGGTGGCGACGGACGACACCGCCGGGCGCACGTCCAGCCGCCCGGCCCCGAACCGCTCCGCGAGCGCCCGGACGATCCCGAAGAACCCGGGGTCCCCGGAAGCCAGCACGACGACCCGGCCCTGGCCGGCGGACCACGCCGCCGGGTTCGTCCGGTCCGCCGTCGCGTTCCCCGCTGCCGCTGCCGCTGCCGCTGCCTCCGCCGCGGGTTCGGCCTCCGCCGCGGCCTGCGCCTCCGCCGCCGTCTCCGCCTTCTCCAGATACCGCTCGATCGCGTCGAGGGCGGGCGCGAGCGGGCCGAGGACGATCCGCGAGGCCGTGTCCGGGAGTGCGGCGCGGTCCAGGTGACGCCGGGCACCGACGACGAGCCCCGCTCCGCCCAGCGCCACCTCGGCGTCCGGGGGAAGGGGCGCCCCCGTGCCCGTACCGACGACGGTGATCATGGTGTGGCACCCCGCGTCCGCAGCGCCTTGCGGGCCTGGGGGTCGGCCTTGCGGAAGCCGTGGAAGTGGCCGGGGTGGTAGAGGTGCGAGCGCGTGCCGTGTGCTTCGAGGGCCGGGCCGACCAGGAACAACGTGTGCTTCCAGAGCTTGTGCTCCTTGACGGTCTCCTCCAGCGTCTCGATCGTGCACCTCACGATCAGTTCCTCCGGCCAGGTCGCCTGGTAGGCGACGACGACCGGGGTCGAGGTCGGATACCCGCCCTCCAGCAGCTCCCGTACGAGCTGCCCGCTGCGGGCGGCCGACAGGAACAGGGCCATCGTGGTGCCGTGCCGCGCGAACTCCCGTACCTCCTCGCCCGGCGGCATCGGCGTCTTGCCCCCGCCGAGCCGGGTGAGGATCACGGACTGCGCCACCTCGGGGATGGTCAGCTCGCGCTGGGCGAGCGCGGCGACGGCCGAGAAGGACGAGACGCCGGGCACGATCTCGGTCTCGATACCGATTCCGGCGCACCGGTCGACCTGCTCCTGCGTGCCGCCCCAGAGCGCCGGGTCGCCCGAGTGGATGCGGGCCACCTTCAGGCCGTCCGCCGCTGCCCGCTCGTACACGGCGACGACGTCCTCCAGCGACATGGTCGCCGAGTCCAGGATCTCGGCACCCTCACGGGCGTGTTCGAGAACCTCCGCCTGCACCAGGCTGGCCGCCCAGATCACGACGTCGGCCTCGGCGATGGCGCGCGCGGCACGGAACGTCAGCAGGTCGGCGGCGCCGGGCCCGGCGCCGACGAAGGTCACCTTGCCGGTGGGGGCATCGGCCATGGAATGAGGTCCTCTCCTGGGAAGGCTGCGAGTGCTGCGGGTGCCGTGGGTGTCGGGGGACATCAGCGCACGTGTTCCGGAAGCCGAGGGGCCTCGGATGTGCGGCGGACGTGCGTGAGGACGGGTTGATCGGATAGCAAGGGCCTATGGCGGTGTTCGTCGCGCTCGGCGCGTTCCTCATGACGCTGGCAGGCGGCTGGACGGCGCAACGCGTCACCGACCGCCGCCACCTCGTACTCGGCCTGGCCGGCGGCCTGATGCTGGGCGTCGTCGGCCTGGACCT
The DNA here is from genome assembly GCF_027107535.1 of Streptomyces aurantiacus. NCBI lineage: Bacteria > Bacillati > Actinomycetota > Actinomycetes > Kitasatosporales > Streptomycetaceae > Streptomyces > Streptomyces sp. Qhu-G9. The sequence goes on from NZ_CP114283.1 coordinate 2,397,775, forward strand.
GCTGCCGGAGGCACTCGACGCGGCGGGCGAGGAGGTCTTCGGCGTACCGGCCGCGCTGCTGCTGTTCGTGGCCGGCTTCCTGCTGGCCCACATGGTGGAACGGCTCCTCGCCGTACGTCAGGCCGCGCACGGCGCCGGGGAGCACGACGGCCGCACGCCCCAGGTGGGCCTGACGGCCGCCGCCGCGATGGTCGGCCACAGCGCCATGGACGGGGTGGCGATCGGCGCGGCCTTCCAGGTCGGCGGCAGCATGGGAGCAGCCGTGGCGGTCGCGGTGATCGCCCACGACTTCGCGGACGGCTTCAACACGTACACGATCACGACGCTGTACGGGAACGCCCGCCGCAAGGCGGTCGCGATGCTCTTCGCGGACGCGGCGGCCCCCGTGGCAGGCGCCGCCTCGACGCTGTTCTTCACCATCCCCGAACACCTGCTCGGCGGATATCTCGGGTTCTTCGGCGGCGCGCTCCTCTATCTCGCGGCCGCCGAGATCCTCCCCGAGGCCCACCACGAACACCCGGCCCGCTCCACGCTGCTGTGCACGCTCGCCGGAGTGGGGTTCATCTGGCTGGTCGTGGGCATCGCGGAGTGAGGCACGGCCGTGCGGCCCTCTGACGGACCTCACAGCTTGCCGCCGCGTCCGCCGTGGCGCCGGGCGGGCGCGATGAGTGTGGAGAGGTACGGCAGCGGGGCGCCGTCCAGTTCCGCCGCGCTCCTGATCGACTCCTCGGGCAGTCCCAGCGCGGACCCCCACACGGCGTCCTCGGCCCGGCCGGTCTCCCGCAGTGCCGCGGCCACCTCCTGGGCGAGCCGCCCGAACTTGTAGGCGACGACCGTCCCGGGCCCGTTCAGCGCGTCCTTGAGCACGGCGGCTCCCGCGGTGACGGGCACGAGGGTCAGCGGTTCGGTCCCCTCGGTCAGTACCGCCCCCGACCGGGCGGCGAGGTCCTGCATGGCGGTGATGCCGGGCACGGTCTCGACGAGGGTTCCCGGCACGAGCCGGGCGACGGTCTGCGCGAGGTAGGTGAACGTCGAGTACACGTTCGGATCGCCGATCGTGGCGAAGGCCACGGTGCCGTGCGCCCGCAGCAGTTCGGCCACCCGCTCGCCGGCGGCGTCCCACGCGGCCTCGCGGCGGCCCCGGTCGGACCGCTCGTTGAGCGCGAAGACGACACGTACGACCTTCTCCTGGCCCACGTAGTGCAGCACGGTGGACTCGGCCCGCCCGGGCTCACCGCCGTCCCTGCCGTCGGGCGCGGCCATGACGGGCACGACGACGACGTCCGCCGCCCGGAGGCGGTCGACGCCCTTGACGGTCACGAGCTCGGGATCCCCGGGCCCGACCCCGACCCCGATCAGCCTGCTGTTGCTCATGACCCGACACACCTCTCGACGAACCGGCGGGCGACACCGGGAACGGACGCCCAATGCGTGTGCAGATAACTCGCGTGCACACCCTGCTGTACGAAACCCTCGACCCGCCGTACGGGGGTGCGCAGCCCCCAGGCGGGAGCCGTCCCGGCCCCCGGGTCCATGACGGTCCGGTGGAACTCGTGTCCTCGTATCCGGGTGCCCGCCTGAGCCAGGACGCTGTCGGAGACCGCCACGGCGTCCCGGTATCCGAGCGTGAGCCGCTCGTCCATCCGTGCCTCGGCGTCGACGACACCGCACATCGGCAGGCCGTCGAGTTCACGGGAGAGGTAGAGCAGCCCCGCGCACTCGGCGGCGACCGGTGCCCCGCTCTCGGCGAGCGCGGCCACGGCCTTGCGCAACGGCTCGTTGGCGGACAACTCCGGCGCGTACACCTCGGGGAACCCGCCTCCTATGATCAACCCCCTTGTCCTGTCCGGAAGTTGCTCGTCCCGGAGCGGATCGAAGGTGACGACCTCGGCGCCGGCGGCGGCAAGCAATTCGGCATGCTCGGCATAGGAGAAGGTGAAGGCGGGCCCACCGGCAACAGCCACGACGGGCGCGTGTTCCTTCGGCCCGGCCACGGCCTCGGCCGCGTCCCAGGCGTCCCCCGACAACTCCCCGGCGCCACGTGCCAACGCGAACAGCGCATCCAGATCGCACCCTTCCCGCACCTGCGAGGCCATGGCGGCGACCGCCGCGACCGCCCCCGCCCGCCGCTCGGCGACAGGCACCAACCCGAGGTGCCGAGAAGGCGTGTCCACCTGCGGAGCCCGCCGCAGCACTCCCAGTACGGGCACCCCGGACTGGTCCAGAGCCTCCCGCAGCAACTCCTCGTGCCGGGCGGACCCGACCTTGTTGAGGATCACCCCGCCGATCCGCACCTCGGGATCCCAGGATGCGAAACCGTGTACCAGCGCGGCCACGGACCGCGACTGCGAGGAGGCGTCCACGACCAGCACCACGGGCGCCCGCAGGAGCTTCGCCACGTGAGCGGTGGAGGCCAGCTCCCCTTCCCCCGCGGCCCCGTCGAACAGCCCCATCACGCCCTCGACCACGGCGAGATCACACCCGCGCGCGCCGTGCGCGAACAGCGGCGCGATCAACTCCGCCCCGCACAGATAGGCGTCGAGATTGCGCCCCGCGCGCCCGGTGGCGAGCGCGTGATAGCCGGGATCGATGTAGTCCGGCCCCACCTTGTGCGGGGACACAGTGAGCCCCCGCGCGGCGAACGCGGCCATCAGCCCTGTGGCGACGGTGGTCTTGCCGCTGCCCGAAGAGGGCGCGGCGACGACCAGCCGGGGGACGCGGGACATCACCACTCGATGCCCCTCTGCCCCTTCTGCCCGGCGTCCATCGGGTGCTTGACCTTCGACATGTCGGTCACGAGGTCGGCGACCTCGACGAGCTTCTCGGGAGCGTTGCGCCCGGTGATGACGACGTGCTGGGTGCCCGGCCGGTCCCGCAGCACCGCCACGACCTCGTCGACGTCGACCCAGCCCCAGTGCATGGGATAGGCGAACTCGTCGAGTACGTACAGCTTGTACGTCTCGGCGGCGAGGTCCCTCTTGACCTGCTCCCAGCCCTCGCGGGCCTTCTCCTCGTTGTCCATCTGGGAGTCGCGCTGCACCCACGACCACCCTTCGCCCATCTTGTGCCAGTCGACGGACCCGCCCTCACCGCTGGCGCCGAGGACACGCAGGGCGTTCTCCTCGCCGACCTTCCACTTCGCGGACTTGACGAACTGGAACACCCCGATCGGCCACCCCTGGTTCCAGGCGCGCAGGGCGAGCCCGAAGGCGGCGGTGGACTTCCCCTTGCCGATCCCGGTGTGCACGACGACGAGCGGCCGGTTCCGTCGCTGACGGGTCGTCAGGCCGTCGTCCGGCACGACACTCGGCTGTCCCTGAGGCATTACGCGGCCCTCCTGCTGTTGCCCTGAACGTCCCTGACCAGACCGGCGATCGAGTCGGCCCGCAACTCGTCCAGCGTCACCGCCGTACCGCCGAGCTCACCCGCCAACCGCCCCGCGAGCCCGAGCCGTACGGGCCCCGACTCGCAGTCGACGACGACGGACGCGACCCCGTCGGCGGCGAACAGCCGGGCGGCCCTTCCGGCCAGCGCGACAGGCTCCGGTCCACCGGTGGCCCGCCCGTCGGTCACCACGACCACGAGCGCCCGGCGGGCCGGATCCCGCAGCCGCTCCACCCGCAGCACGTCGTGCGCCCGCAGCAGCCCGGCCGCGACCGGCGTACGGCCACCGGTGGGCAGCGACTCCAGGCGCACCGCGGCCGCGTCCACCGAAGAGGTGGGCGGCAGCGCCACCTCGGCCGCGGACCCCCGGAAGGTCACGAGCCCCACCTTGTCCCGCCGCTGGTAGGCGTCGAGGAGCAGCGACAGCACCGCGCCCTTCACGGCGCTCATCCGCTGCCGGGCCGCCATCGACCCGGACGCGTCCACGACGAACAGCACCAGGTTCCCCTCGCGGCCCTCCCGCGTGGCCTGCCGCAGGTCGTCCCGCCGTACGACGAGACCGGGCCCGGACCGGCCGCGCGCCCGCTGGTGCGGGGCCGCGGCCTGCACGGTCGCCGCCAGATGCAGTTTGGTGAGCGCCCCGCGCGGCCGGCGCGCCCCGGTGGTGCGGCCGTGCTCGGTCCGGGCCCGGGACCGCCGGCCGGCGGCCCCCTCGCCGAGACCGGGCACGCTCAGCACCTTCGTGCGGAAGGGCTCGGCGGCCCGTACGGGGGACTGCTCGCCCGCGCCGGGCGACGGCGCCTGCCCGTTCTCGTTCTCGGAGGGCGTGCCCTGCGCGGGCACCTCACCGGAGCTCTCGCCGCCGTCACCCTCGTCGCCGTCGTCGGGCCCGTGCTGCGGGGGCCGCCCGCCACCGGGCCCGTCCGGATCCGGGTCGTCCTCGTCGGAGCCGTCGGAACTGTCGGAGTCATGGGAGCCGTCGGGGCCGCCGGTGGTGTCGGAGCCCGCCGCGTCGTCCCCGCCGCCGAACTCCTCCAGCGTCTCGTCGAGCCTGTCCTCGTCGAGGCCCGGCGCGTCGAAGGGGTTGCGCCGCCGGCGGTGCGGCAGCGCGAGGAGCGCGGCCTGCCGCACGTCCTCGGCCAGCACGTCGGTGCGTCCGGACCACGCGGCCAGCGCGGTGGCGGTCCTGGCCATCACGATGTCGGCCCGCATGCCGTCCACCTCGAACGCGGCGCAGGTCGCCGCGATCTGCCGGAGCGCGCCGTCGCCGAGCCGCACCGACGGCAGCAGCTCCCGCGCGGCCACGATCCGGGCCCGTACGGCGGACTCCTCGTCGGCCCAGCGCGTCGCGAACCCGTCCGGGTCGTCGTCGTACGCGAGCCGCCGCCGCACCACCTCCACCCGCTGGTCGGGCTCACGCGAGGCCGCGACCTCGACGGTCAGCCCGAACCGGTCGAGCAACTGCGGCCGCAGCTCACCCTCTTCGGGGTTCATCGTGCCGACGAGCAGGAACCGCGCCGCGTGCCGTACGGAGACGCCCTCGCGCTCCACGTACGAGGCACCCATCGCGGCCGCGTCCAGCAGCAGATCGACGAGGTGGTCGTGGAGGAGGTTGACCTCGTCCACGTACAGGAGTCCGCGGTGGGCGTCGGCCAGCAGCCCCGGCTCGAAGGCCTTCACGCCCTCCGCGAGGGCCCGTTCGATGTCGAGGGCGCCGACGAGGCGGTCCTCGGAGGCGCCGACGGGCAGTTCGACCATCCGGGCCGGCCGGGACACCCCCGGCCCCGCCTCGTGGGGGCCGTCCGGGCACGCCGGATCAGGGGCGGCCGGCGCGCAGGAGAAGCGGCAGCCTGCCACGACGTCCACCTGCGGCATGAGCGCCGAGAGGGCGCGCACGGCCGTGGACTTGGCGGTGCCCTTCTCGCCGCGGACGAGCACGCCGCCCACCGCGGGCGACACGGCGTTCAGCAGCAGCGCGAGCCGCAGGTCGTCCTGGCCGACCACGGCCGTGAACGGGAACGGGGTACTCACTGGTCGTCGCCCTCCAAGTCGCCTTCGAGCTCCAGATAGGTGGCCCGCAGCCGTTCCAGCGTGTCCGCGTCGGGCTCGGCCCACAGCCCGCGCTCGGCGGCCTCCAGGAGCCGCTCCGTGATGCCGCGCAGGGCCCACGGGTTGGACTTCTTCATGAAGTCCTGGTTCTCCGCGTCGAAGACGTACTCGGCGCTGAGCTTCTCGTACATCCAGTCGTCCACGACCCCGGCGGTGGCGTCGTACCCGAAGAGGTAGTCGACGGTGGCCGCCATCTCGAAGGCGCCCTTGTAGCCGTGCCGCCGCATCGCCGCCATCCAGCGCGGGTTGACCACCCGGGCGCGGAAGACCCGGTGGGTCTCCTCGCCGAGGGTGCGGGTCTTGACCTGGTCGGGAGTGGCGGAGTCACCGACGTACGCCTCGGGGGAGGTGCCGGTCAGATGCCTGACCATGGCGACCATGCCGCCGTGGTACTGGAAGTAGTCGTCGGCGTCGACGAGGTCGTGCTCGCGGGTGTCGACGTTCTTGGCCGCGACGGCGATCCGCCGGAACGCCGTCTCCATGTCCCCGCGCGCCGCCCGCCCTTCGAGTCCGCGTCCGTACGCGTAGCCGCCCCACACCGCGTACACCTCGGCGAGGTCGGCGTCGGAGCGCCAGTTGCGCGCGTCGATGAGCGGGAGGAGTCCCGCCCCGTACGCGCCCGGCTTCGAGCCGAAGATACGGGCTGTCGCGCGCCGCCGGTCGCCGTGCTCGGCGGTGTCCTCGTCGGCGTGCGCGCGCACGTAGTTGCGGTCGGCGGGCTCGTCCAGATCCGCCACCGCCCGCACCGCGTCGTCGATCAGCCCGACCACGTGCGGGAACGCGTCACGGAAGAAGCCGGAGATACGGACGGTGACGTCGATGCGCGGCCGGCCCAGCTCCTCCAGGCCCACGACCTCGAAGCCGGTGACGCGCCGCGACGCGTCGTCCCACACCGGTCGGCAGCCCAGCAGCGCCAGGATCTCCGCGATGTCGTCGCCCTGCGTGCGCATCGCGGAGGTACCCCAGACCGTCAGGCCGACGGACTTCGGGTAGTCGCCGGTGTCCTGGAGGTACCGCTGCACCAACGAGTCCGCGAGGGACTGCCCCACCTCCCAACTCAGCCTGGACGGAATGGCCTTGGGGTCGACCGAGTAGAAGTTGCGCCCGGTCGGCAGGACGTTCACCAGTCCGCGGGTCGGTGAGCCCGAAGGGCCCGCCGGGACGTAACCGCCGTCCAGCGCCTTGAGGATGTGGTCGATCTCGTCCGTCGTACGGGCCAGCCGCGGCACGACCTCACGGCACGCGAACTCCAACACCGCGACGGCGTCCGGGAGTTCACCGCCCAGCACCTCGCGCACGAGGGCGGGGACGGTACCGGCGTCCCAGGCGCGCTCCTCCATGCCCTCCGCGAACCGGCGGCACAGCTGCTCGAGGAGGTCGATCGCGTCGGCCGCCGACCGCGACGGCCCCTGGACCAGGTCGCTCAGCTCGACCGGCACCTTCAGCGGCGCGCCGGGCTCGGCCAGCAACTCCTTCTCGACCAGCCCGAAGTGCTCGGCGAGACAGGCCCGCAGGCCCGGCAGCGCGTTCGCCGCGCCGCCCCACACCTGTGAGGCCCGCAGCACGGCCAGCACGAGGTTCACGCGCGGCTCGGCCTCCGGGCCGCCGCCGAGAATGTGCAGACCGTCCCTGATCTGCACGTCCTTGATCTCGCACAGATAGCCGTCGATGTGCATGACGAACTCGTCGAAGGCGTCGTCGTCGGGCTGGTCGTCCACATGCAGGTCGTGGTGCAGCTCGGCCGCTTTGACCAGCGTCCAGATCTGGGCCCGCACGGCCGGTGCCTTCGTCGGGTCCAGGTCGGACACGAGCGCGTACTCGTCGAGGAGCTGCTCCAGCTTCGCGAGGTCGCCGTAGGTGTCCGCGCGGGCCATCGGCGGGACGAGGTGGTCGACGACCGTGGCGTGCCCGCGGCGCTTGGCCTGGGTGCCCTCGCCGGGGTCGTTGACGATGAACGGGTAGACGAGCGGGAGTTCACCGAGGACGGCGTCCGGCGCGCAGCCCGCGCCGAGCCCGAGCCCCTTGCCCGGCAGCCATTCCATCGTGCCGTGCTTGCCCATGTGCACGACGGCGTCCGCGCCGAAGCTGTTCTCCAGCCAGCGGTAGGCCGCCATGTAGTGGTGCGAGGGTGGCATGTCCGGGTCGTGGTAGATCGCGATCGGGTTCTCGCCGAAACCGCGCGGCGGCTGGATCATCACGACGACGTTCCCGAACTGCAGGGACGCCAGCACGATGTCGTCGCCGTCCACGTACAGGCCGCCCGGCGGCTCGCCCCACGCCTCCAGCATCCCCTCGCGCAGCCCTGGGTCGAGCTTGTCGAACCACGCCCGGTAGTCCGCGAGCGGCACCCGCGCGGGGGCGGCGGCGAGCTGCTCCTCGGTGAGCCATTCGACGTCGTGGCCACCGGCGTTGATGAGCCGGTGGATCAACTCGTCGCCGTTGTCCGGGTATTCGGTGAGGGCGTACCCGGCGTCCCGCAGCGCGTCGAGGACCCGTACCGCCGACGCGGGGGTGTCGAGCCCGACCGCGTTGCCGACCCGGGAGTGCTTGGTCGGATAGGCCGTGAAGACGAGCGCGAGCTTCTTGTCCGCGTTGGGCTTGTGCTTCAACCGGGCGTGGCGCACGGCGATTCCGGCGACCCGCGCGGCCCGCTCGGGGTCGGCGACGTACACCGGCACCTCGTCCGGGCCCTGTTCCTTGAACGAGAACGGGACCGTGATGAGGCGACCGTCGAACTCCGGGATCGCGACCTGCATCGCCGCGTCCATGGGGGACAGCGCCGCGTCGGACGCCTCCCAGGCCGACCGGGAGGAGGTCAGACAGAGCCCTTGCAGGACGGGGACGTCGAGGTCGGCGAGCGCGCCGATGTCCCAGGCCTCCTCGTCACCGCCCGCGGACGCCTTCGAGGCGTGCGTGCCGCCTGCGGCGAGGACCGTGGCGACCAGCGTGTCGGCCTTGCCGAGCATCTCGTACAGCTCCGCGTCGGCGCCGCGCAGCGAACCGCAGTACACGGCAAGCGCGTTGGCGCCCCGGGCCTCGATCGCGTCGCACAGCGTGTCCACGAAGGCCGTGTTGCCGCTCAGGTGGTGGGCCCGGTAGAAGAGCACGCCCACGGTCGGACGGCCCTCGACGTGCGTGCGCCCGCCGTGGACTCCGTACTCGGGCATCTTCCGCGGCTCCTCGAAGCCCTCGCCCGTCAACAGCACGGTGTCGGAGAGGAAGCGGGCCAGCTCGGCCAGGTTGTCCGGGCCGCCCTCGACGAGATAGCGCAGTGCCTCCGCGACGACACCCGCGGGCACGGACGACTCGGCCATCAGCTCCGCGTCGGGCACGCTCTCGCCGCCGAGCAGCACGGTCGGGACGCCGGACGCCCTGAGAGCGGCGAGCCCGTCCTCCCAGGCACGCTTGCCGCCCAGCAGCCGTACGACGGCGATGTCCGCGCCCTCGACCAGCGCGGGAAGCTCCTCCGCGACGTCCACGCGGGTCGGATTGCCGATCCGGTACGCGGCGCCGGAGGCACGCGCCGCCAGCAGATCCGTGTCGGCGGTCGACAACAACAACACTGTGCTCATGCGGGCGCTCCCGGTGGAATGAAGGGCAGTCCTGAAGGCGCGCCGGACTCGATGAGCCGCCACAGCGCGTCCGTGTCCGCGTGTTCCTCGATCAGATCGCCGAGCCGGTCCAGCTGCTCCTCGCGCAGCCTTGCGAACGACGTGTCGGCGGCCGGTACGAAGCGGCGCCCCGCGGCGGCGGCCACCTCCCGCAGGAAGGCACGGCGGAAACCGTCCGACTCCAGCGAGCCGTGCCAGTGCGTGCCCCAGACCTCGCCGACCCGGCAGCCGTCCAAGAAGGGTTCGCCACCGGTCACTTCGGCGACCCCGTGATGGATCTCGTACCCCTCGACGGGTTCGCCGAGGGCCTCGCCGACGGGACGGGCGAGGGTCTTCTCCCTCGCGAACCGCACGCGTACGGGGAGGAGTCCGAGCCCGTCCACCCGGCCGGCGCGCGACTCGACCTCGTCCTCGATGTGTTCGCCGAGGATCTGGAAGCCACCGCAGACACCGAGGACGGGTCGGCCCTGCGCGGCCCGTGTGGAGATGGCGTCCGCGAGACCGCGCTCCCGCAGCCACTCCAGGGCTTTGACCGTGCCCCGGGTGCCGGGTACGACGACCAGGTCGGCGTCCACCAGTTCCTCGGCCCGGTCCACGAACCGCACGACGACGCCCGGTTCGGCGGCGAGGGCGTCCAGGTCCGTGAAGTTGGACATCAGGGGGATCGCGCAGACGGCCACCCGGAGAATGTCCTCGCCGACCGGGGAGGAGACCTCGGACTCCCGGACCGAGCCCCGCAGGGAGACCCTCAGTCCGTCCTCCTCGTCGATACCGAGCCCGTGCCGGAAGGGCAGGACGCCGTACGCGCGCCGCCCGGTGAGCCCGTGCAGCATGTCGAGGCCGGGTTCGAGCAGCGAGACGTCCCCGCGGAACTTGTTGACGAGGAACCCGGCGACGAGCTCCTGGTCCTCGCGCGACAGCAGGGCCACCGTGCCGAAGAAGGAGGCGAAGACCCCTCCGCGGTCGATGTCGCCGACGACGAGCACGGGCAGCCGCGCGTTGCGTGCGATCCCCATGTTCACGATGTCCGTCCGCCGCAGGTTGATCTCGGCGGGACTGCCCGCCCCCTCACAGATCACCGCGTCATACGTGCCCCGCAACTCGGCCAGACAGTCCAGCACGGTCCCGAGCAACGCCTCCTGGCGCCCGCCGTGGTAGCCGCGCGCAGTCATCTCGCCCACGGGCTTGCCCATGAGGACGACCTGGCTGCTGCGGTCACTGCCCGGCTTGAGCAGCACGGGGTTCATCAGCGCGGTGGGCTCCACGCGGGCGGCCTGCGCCTGCATGGCCTGCGCCCGGCCGATCTCCGCGCCCTCCCGCGTGACGAACGAGTTCAGCGACATGTTCTGCGCCTTGAACGGCGCGACCTTCACGCCCTGCCGCACCAGCCACCGGCAGATCCCGGCGGTCACGACGCTCTTGCCCGCGTCGGACGTGGTGCCGGCGACGAGGAGTCCCCCGCTCATGTCGTACGCCCCTTCGTGAGAAGCCCCTTGGCGAGCAGCCGCCCCGCGACGCTCGCACCCAGCGCGAGCAGGCTCACGCGTCGCGAGAGCCGGACGGCCCGCTCGATGTCCGCGACCCGTACGGCCCGCCCGGGACCGTTGAGCACGGGCCGGTGTTCGACCCGCCCCTCGTACGAGAGTGTTCCGCCGAGCCGCACCCCCAACGCCCCCGCGAACGAGGCCTCGACGGGGCCGGCGTTGGGACTCGGATGCCGGCCGGCGTCCGCCCGCCAGGCGCGGACCGCTCCCCGCGGGTCGCCTCCGGCGACGGTCGCGAGGGCGGCCGTCAGCCGGGCTCCCGGCCATCCCGCCACGTCGTCGAGCCGCGCGGAGGCCCACCCGTAACGGCGGTGGCGGGCCGATCTGTGTCCGACCATGGCGTCCAGCGTGTTGACGGCCCGGAACCCGACCAGACCGGGCACGCCCGCCACGGCGCCCCACACCAGGGCGCCCACCACCGCGTCGGAGGTGTTCTCGGCGACCGACTCGACCACGGCACGGGCGATCCCGTCGGCGTCCAGCGCCTGCGGATCACGCCCGCACAGGTGCGGCAGCCGCTCGCGGGCCACGTCGACGTCCCCGGCGTCGAGCGCCCCGGCGACCGCGCGGGCCTCCCGGCCTAGTGAAGTCCCCCCGACGACGGCCCAGGTGGTGGCGGCGGTCAGTGCGACGGAGGCGGCACGGGAGGTACGTACGGAACGGTCGGCGGCCACGGCGAGGGCCACGGCGCCGCCCGCGCACACGGCGGTGTGCAGCGCACCCCACCCGCGGTGGTCACGCCACAGGACGCGCTCCACGGCGCCCGCGGCCCGGCCGAACGCGGCGACCGGATGCCCCCGGCGTGGATCGCCGAGCAGCAGGTCACCGAGGAGGCCGGCGGCGGCGCCGTACGCGAAGACGCGGTCGGCACGCATCGGTTCAGCCCGCCGTCACGCTAGGCGGAACCCTCGTACTGGGCACACTGGTCCACAACAGGCAGCCGCGCATGGCGATATGTCCTCACTCAGGGTGTCCACGCCCTGGTTCGACGAGACCGACGGCGAGAGTTCCTGGCTCCCGGGGGATGGATTCCCCGGTAACAGTGGCGGGACCGCGCCGGATTCGCACCGGCTTCCTCTTCTGCCGTCGTACATGGCTCCGGCAGTCCACCACGGCCCGAGAACACCCGTCAACTTGCTGTTGACCTGCGAAGGGAGAGTGTGCTGAGCCCCACACGCGGACGCGGGACGGCCCCGCCGACCAGGGGGTCGACGGGGCCGTCTCGTACGGAACGGACGTGCTGCGGGGTCAGGCGACGATCAGATAGATCCCGTACGACACGGCTGCCGTGCAGGCCGCGAAGCAGGCGTACGCGCCGGTGACCGCGAGGGTCGCGGAGTTGCCCTGGGCGGAGGCCGACTCCCGCTTGGAGAGGCCGACGATGCCGAGGGTGAAGAGGCCCACGAGGGCGACGGTGACGATGAGGCTGGTTCCGAACACGGAACCGAGGGCTGCCCAGTCGATCTTCATGCTGTCTCTTCCTTGGGGCTCAGACCACGGCCGACGGCGTGGACGGTGCCGACGGGCTCGCGGGCGTCTCGGCCGGAGCCGGGATGGTGGCTGTGAGGTCCTCGACCGTGCTGCCGAGCGGAGGCGGGGTGACGGCGGCGATGGCCGTGGTGACCACGCCGGAAGGGTCGTCGGTGTCGTTCACGTTGGTGTGGTCGACCACCTGGCGCCGGGAGACCAGCCAGATCGCGCCGCTGGAGGCGACCAGGAAGAGGGCGACGAGGCCCGTGCCCCAGTTCCCGAAGGAGGTCACGTACTCGGCGAGGGCGGCCACCAGGGCCGCGGCCGGCAGGGTCAGGCCCCAGGCGACGAACATCCGGGTGGCGGTGGACCAGCGGACCACCCCGCCCTTGCGGCCGAGGCCCGCGCCCATCACGGCACCGGAGACGGAGTGCGTGGTGGAGAGGGAGAAGCCGATGTGCGAGGAGGCCAGGATGACCGTGGCCGCACTGGTCTGGGCGGCGAAGCCCTGCTGGGGCTGGAGGTCGGTCAGGCCCTTGCCCATCGTGCGGATGATGCGCCAGCCGCCCAGGTAGGTACCGAGCGCGATGGCCACACCCGCGGAGAGGATGACCCAGACCGGCGGGTCGGAATCGGGAGCGAGGGCGCCACCGGCCACCAGGGCCAGGGTGATGATGCCCATGGTCTTCTGCGCGTCGTTGGTGCCGTGGGCGAGGGAGACGAGGCCCGCGGAGGCGATCTGGCCGGCGCGGTAGCCCTTCGCCGACGACTTCTCGCCCGTGTGCTTGCCGAGCCTGTACGTCAGCCGGGTCGCCAGGAGCGCGGCGAGACCCGCCACGATCGGAGCGGCGATGGCGGGGATCAGGACCTTGGTGACGAGCACGTCGCCGTGGACGGCGCCCATTCCGGCCGAGGCGACCGTGGCGCCGATGAGACCGCCCATGAGGGCGTGAGAGGAGCTGGACGGCAGTCCGACGAGCCAGGTCAGCAGATTCCAGAGGATCGCGCCGACGAGCGCAGCGAAGATCACCTCTGGCTGGATACCGGATTCGTCGACGAGGCCCTTGGAGATCGTGTTGGCGACCTCCACGGAGAGGAACGCACCGACGAGGTTCAGCACGGCGGAGATGGCCACCGCCGTCTTGGGCTTGAGAGCGCCGGTCGAGATGGTCGTCGCCATCGCGTTGGCAGTGTCGTGGAAACCGTTCGTGAAATCGAACACGAGAGCGGTGACGATCACGATTCCGAGGAGGAGCGTGATGTGTTCCATTTACCCAGGCTTCTGTTGGACGACAGTGGCATGGGGAACGTAGGCAACCTGGATGAACGGAAGATGAACTGAGTCCGGCGATGGGGTGACCCGATAGAGGTGCCGCCGTTCCGCTTGTGTCGGACCGGCGGCCAAGACCCTCGAACAGAGGCGGAACGGAGGGGTCCGCTACCCCCTTGCGAATCTCTTCAGCTGGGACGGTGACCCGTTGAAGAGATTCTGGTCACCCGGCAGGCTGCCGCTGTTGTCGTACTGCCAGAACGTCCAGAATTCCCAGCCCGCCGGCAGCGGCCCCGCGGACGCGCTGTAGCGGGCCAGCCACAGCGGATGGTCGGCGAAGGCGGGGCTGTCGCCCGTGCACGTCTTCCACCAGTCGCGGTTGGTGTAGATGACCGGCCGGCGGCCGGTCTGCCGCTTCACCTCGTCGCTGAAGGCCTTGATCCAGCCGACCATTCTGCCCTTGCTCAGGCCGTAGCACTTCTTCTCGCCGTACGGGTTGTACTCGATGTCCAGCGCGGGCGGCAGTGTCCAGCCGTCCGCCCGCCAGTCGCCCCCGTTGCGCAGGAAGTAGGCGGCCTGGGCCGTTCCCGACGACCTGTGCGGCAGTGCGAAGTGGTAGGCGCCGCGGACGATGCCCGCCTCGCGGGCGCCGTTGTACTGCCCGTCGAAGTACGGGTTGCGGTACGTGGTGGACTCGGTCGCCTTCACGTAGACGAACGCGGCGCCCTTGCTCTTCGCCGCCGGCCAGTTCACGTTCTTCTGGTGCGAGGACACGTCGTGTCCCCTGGGTCGGTCGGCGGCCGAGGCCGGCACCTCGGCGAGAGCCGTACCGCCGAGTGCCACCGTCGCCACGGAGGCCGCGACGAGGCGGGCGCGGTGACGGGACGGTTGGTGATCACGAGCCATGTTTCCCCCGGAATGGCAGCACACACGAAAAATCTCCCAGAGAGTACTGGAAGATCACGGAAAGTCAGCCGTCCGACGGCCATGGACACTTGACGACCTGTTCGTTCCTGTTCGCGGTACTTCTGTCGCGCGTTTCCGCCCGACCGCGCCCTCGTCCGCACGGACTCCGGGCGGGCTGCTGGCAGGATCGCGGCATGGCTGAGCGGCGGCGGGACACGGAAGACGGACGGGGCGCGCAAGAGGCGGGCGCGCCCGGAGTGGGGGAGGAGCTGGCCCGCGCGTGGGACGAGCTCGTGGCGACGGCCCGCCGGACGGTGGCCGAGGGCCTGGTCGTCGGCACGTCGGGCAACGTGTCGGTGCGGGTGGGCGACACCGTCCTGGTCACGCCGACCGGGGTCCCGTACGACCGGCTGACACCCGAGGATGTCTGCGGGGTCTCCCTCGACGGCCGGCATGTGCTCGGTCCGCTCGTTCCGACCAGCGAGACGCCCATGCACCTCGCCGTCTACCGAGCCACCGGCGCGCGCGCCGTCGTCCACACCCACGCCGTGCACGCGACGGCCGTGTCGACCCTCGTCGGCGAGCTGCCCCTCGTCCACTACATGGCCGCCGACCTCGGCGGGCCCGTCCGCGTGGCCCCCTACGCGACCTACGGCACGGAGAAGCTGGCCGAGAACATGCTCGGGGCCCTGCGCGACCGCACCGCCTGCCTCCTCCAGAACCACGGCACCCTCGCCCACGGGGCCACCCTCTCCCAGGCCTACGACCGCACCGCGCAGCTCGAATGGATGTGCCGCGTGTGGCTCACCGCGTCGTCCGTCCCCGGCCTCACCCCCACCCTGCTGACCGAGGCCCAGGTGGCGGAAGCGGGGGAACGACTGAAGGGGTACGGGCAGCCGCAGCCCTGAGCGGCCGCGCCGGACCGCGCCACGGGCCGGCCGAGGGGCCGGGTTCGCGGCTCCCCGGGAGCGGTGCCGGGCTCTCGGCGGCGACCAGGGGTCCAGGGTTCCAAGGGCGGCACGGGCCTCTCGGGCTCCGGCGCCGAGACGGCGCAGGGGAGCCGGGGCAACGGCTGCGCAGGGACGGCGGCGGCTCGCAGGGGGCGCCACCGGCCTCCGGTCCTCGCAGCGCCGCGGCGGTGCCGAAGATGCGCCGAGACAGCGCCGCGGCGGTGCCGAGACAGCACCGAGGGGAAGGGCTCTCGGCTGCGCAGGCCCGGTACGGCCTCCCGGGCTCCGCGCTGCCGGGAACCTGGCACCCGGCTGCACCGGGCGGTGCCGGGCTCGCGGGCAGCGCAGAGACGGCACCGGGCCCTCGCGGTCCGCAGGTACGGCGCCGGGGTTCTCCTTCCCGCCGTGCGGCGCCGACCGGGGCGGTGCGACAGCGCGGCGTACCTTCACGGCGGTGCCGGACTCACCCCTGCCGCCCTGTCCACTGGCCGACACCGGGCTCGGTCAGGAGACTGGACCCGTGCGCACCGTGAAGCCGACGACCGCAGCCCTGTCCACCGCCGTCACCGTGGCCATAGCAGGCGCGGCCACCGTCGCGGCCGGCCGCTTTGCCAGCGACGCCGCCCTGAAGGCGCCGCCGGGCAGACCGCTGCCCACCGAACCCCGGCTCACCGTGCACGCCACGGCCGCGGGCCGGATCGCCCTGACCCGCGCCCTCGCCTCCCAGCGCCCCGGCGTCTACGGTCTCAGCGGCGACGGCAGTCACGCGGTCGTCGGCCCGCTCCTGACCGGCGCCCCGCACACCGCCGACACGGTGGTACGCCGCCTGGAGCGCGTCACCCACGGCACGCTGGAACCCGGCGACAAGGTCTGGTTCACCCCCGGCCTGCACATCGGCGACCCGGGCGCAGCCCTTGGCCTCGACCACGCCGACGTGGACGTCCCCGGCGAACTGGGCCCGCTGCCCGCCTGGTTCGTGCCGGCCGCCCGCGACACCTGGGTGATCACCGTGCACGGCCTCGGCACCACCCGCGAACACCCCATGAACGTCATGGAGTTCCTGCACCGCCAGCACTTCCCCGTCCTCGACCTCGCCTACCGCGGGGACCTAGGCGCGCCCCGCCCCCGGGACGGCCTCAGCCACCTCGGCGAGACGGAGTGGCGCGACCTGGACGCGGCCATCCGCTTCGCCGTGCGGTACGGCGCCGAACGGGTCGTCCTGTACGGCTGGTCCACCGGCGCCACCATGGCCCTGCGCGCCGCCACGCACTCCCCGCTCCGCGACCGGATCCGCGGCCTCGTGCTGGACTCACCCGTCCTCAGCTGGGAGACCACGCTGCGCGCCCTCGCCACGGCGCGCCGCACCCCCGGCGCCCTGCTGCCCCTGGCCGTCCGTGCCGCCCAGGGCCGCACGGGCCTGCACGGCGACCGCGTCGAGGACGCCGCCGCCCCCGGACGGCTCAAGGTGCCGGCTCTCGTCCTGCACGGCCCCGACGACACCGTCGCTCCCTGGGGGCCCTCGCGCCGTCTCGCGGCCAGCCGCCCCGACCTCGTCACCCTGCGCACGGTCCACGGCGCACCGCACGGAGCCATGTGGAACGCCGACCCGACCGGCTACGAAGAGGCCCTCCGCCGCTTCCTCACCCCACTGATGTAACCGCCTCCCGCCCCGGTGCCGGAGCTTCCGTTTAACCATGTACCAGCAGGTCGCGCACACCCCGGGGGCGCCCGCCGGAACCGGTGCGCGGACCGCCCCCACGGCCCCGCGCGGCATTCCGTTTGGGTTTTCGGACCGTCAACCGGAAGACTGCCCCCGTGACGTCCCGTATCCCGCGCGACTCCAGGCTCCGACTCGTCCGCCCGCGAACCCTGGCCGCCGCCCCCCGAGCGATGACCCAGCGGCCCGCCCGCCGACCCGCGCCCCGCCCGCCGGAGGGCACACCGGCACCGGCGGAACTCGCGCGTATGGCGCGCGCCGTGCTCGCCGGCGCGGCCCGGGTCGCCCGCTGGGCCGACGCCACCCTGAGCTCCGGCCGGCACCGCGACGCCACCGCCTCCGGCGGCACTGACGACGACGGTTCGCAGGGCAAGGGCACGCTCTCCGACGCCACCGCCCAACGGGCCGCCACGGACCTGTCCCTGACCCCGGACCAGGTCCGCGCGGACTGGGACATCGCCCGGCTGGCGGGCCTCGTCGAGGTGCACGGGGGCACCGCACGCCCCGGCTGGCGGCTGCGTGCCTGGAACCGCGACGACAGCGCCGTACTGCGCGGCTGGGTCGCCTTCTTCGACGCCTGGTCGATCGCCCACCCCGGCCCCGACGGACGCGAACCCGCCGCCGTCGCCGAGGTCGTCTCGGCGATGCCGCAGGTCCTCTCCTTCCTCCAGCTGTCCGCCGGCCCCGTCCCCGTCCCGCAGCTCCTCGACCTGCTGGAGCAGCGCGTCACCGAACTGCGCACCGAGCGCTGCGAGATCCCCTACGGACCGCAGCCCGAGCCCGTGGAGCGCCCGGCCGAGGACACCCCCCTCGCGCCCCTGCTCGACTGGGCCCTGCACGCCCTCGCGGCCGTCGGCGCCCTCACCTGCGCCGACGGCCAGGCCACGCTCACCCCGCTCGGCAGCTGGGCCGTCTGGGTCAAGCTGGAGCAGATCTGCGTGGCCGCCCAGAGCCCCGCCGGGAACATCGAGCAGGGCGCCGAGGACATGCTCCGCGGCTGCGCCCAGCTGCGGCCCAACGCGGCCCGCGCCGAGTACCGAGCCTGGCTCGCCGCCCGTCCCGTGGGCAGCGCCGTCACCGAACTGCTCGGCGCCGCGCGCGGCGAGGACGCCCTCCTGCGCGGGCTGGCCTTCGAGGCGCTGCGCGTGGTCGGCGCCCCCGCCGAGCCGGACGTCCGCTCCGTGGCGGACGAGAGCTACCTGCGCCCGTACGCCCTGCTGTGGCTCGCCGAGCACGACGGGCACGACCCCGAGGACGCCCACCTGGTGCTCACCCGCGAGGAGGCCACCTGGCTGTGGGTCGACACGGCCGCTGCCGTCGCCGACCACGGCGAGGCCCCGCTCCTCGTACGGCACCTGGAGTCCGCGGTGCAGCCGACCGTCCCCGCGCTCCTCGACGAGGTACGCGCGGTCGGCCACCCCCGCACCGTCCAGGTCCTGGTCGCGCTCGCCGCCGCCCATCCCGATCCGGCCCTCGCCAAGGCCGTACGCCGTGCCGCCTTCCAGGTCCACACCGGCGGCAACTAGGCCGCCGGACAGGGCGGTTGGACGGACGAACGGCTGATCGTCAGCCGGTCAGCCGGTTCCGCTGGCCGGCTGACCGACGGGCCGACTCCGGGGTCGGCCGGACAGGGGCCGACCGGTCAGACCCGGGTCTCCGGGGCGTACGTGCCGAAGCTCCAGATGTTGCCCTCGATGTCCCGGGCCATGTAGTCCCGCGACCCGTAGTCCTGGTCCGTCGGGGGCATCAGGATCTCCGCCGCGTGGTCGACGGCCCGCTGGTGGTGTGCGTCCACGTCGTCCACGACGACGTACACCCCGGTGGGCCCCGCGCTCTTCATGGCCTCGTCGAAGCGGCTGCCCGTGCCCTTGGAGCCCAGCATCACCGCGCCGTTGCCCTGCACCAGCTCGGCGTGCACCACCTTGCCGTCCTCGTCCTCGTACACCGAGGCCTCGGTGAAGCCCAGGGCCTCGGTGAGCTGCTTGATCGCGGACTTGGCGTCCGCGTACAGCAACGTCGGATAGATGCTCGGGCGCCCGCCGTCCGTGCCTGCCATACCGATCACTCCCTCTGGTCCCGCTGTTCCGCCCCGCTGCCGGAACATCGCCTGAATGTGACCTGCCCCACAGTCTCGCACCCGGCACCGACAACGCCCTGCCGGGCAATGAGCGTCACAGTCCCGAACACCCGCACGCAGGAAAAGTGGTTGCATCGCCCCGTTAGACTTGGCCCATGGCCATTCTCCTCGCGCATTAGACGGCGTGAACGACCACAGCCGCCCGCCCCGTCACCAACCCTGCCCAGGAGTCTGTCCGTGATTTCCGCTTCCGGTATCGAGCTGCGTGCCGGTGCCCGCGTCCTCATCGAGTCCGCCACCTTCCGTATCACCAAGGGCGACCGCATCGGTCTGGTCGGCCGCAACGGAGCGGGAAAGACCACGCTCACCAAGGTCCTCGCAGGCGAGGGCACCCCGGCCGGGGGCGCCGTCACCCGCTCCGGCGAGGTCGGCTACCTCCCGCAGGACCCGCGCACCGGCGACCTCGACATGCTGGCCCGCGACCGGGTCCTCTCCGCGCGCGGCCTGGACACCCTGATCCGCAAGATGCGCGAGAACGAACAGCGCATCGCGAACGGCTCCGGCGCCACCCGCGAGAAGGCGATGCGGCAGTACGAGCGCCAGGAGACCGAGTTCCTCACCAAGGGCGGGTACTCCGCCGAGGCCGAGGCCGCCACCATCGCCGCCGCGCTCAACCTGCCCGACCGGGTGCTCGGCCAGCCCCTCCACACGCTCTCCGGCGGTCAGCGCCGCCGTATCGAGCTGGCCCGCATCCTGTTCTCGGACGCGGACACCCTGCTCCTCGACGAGCCGACGAACCACCTCGACGCCGACTCGATCGTCTGGCTGCGCGACTACCTGAAGACGTACCGCGGCGGCTTCATCGTGATCTCCCACGACGTCGACCTGGTCGAGACGGTCGTCAACAAGGTGTTCTACCTGGACGCCAACCGCGCCCAGATCGACGTCTACAACATGGGCTGGAAGCTGTACCAGCAGCAGCGCGAGGCCGACGAGAAGCGCCGCAAGCGCGAGCGGCAGAACGCCGAGAAGAAGGCCTCCGCCCTCCACTCGCAGGCCGACAAGATGCGCGCCAAGGCCACCAAGACCGTCGCCGCGCAGAACATGGCCAAGCGCGCGGACAAGCTCCTCGCCGGTCTGGAGGCCGAGCGGAAGTCCGACAAGGTCGCCAAGCTGCGCTTCCCCGAGCCGTCCCCGTGCGGCAAGACCCCGCTGATGGCCGAGGGCCTGTCCAAGTCGTACGGCTCGCTGGAGATCTTCACCGACGTCGACCTGGCCATCGACAAGGGCTCCCGCGTCGTCATCCTCGGCCTGAACGGCGCCGGCAAGACGACCCTGCTCCGCCTCCTCGGCGGCGCCGAGAAGCCCGACACCGGCGAGGTCATCGAGGGCCACGGCCTCAAGCTCGGCTACTACGCGCAGGAGCACGAGACGCTCGACCCCGAGCGCACGGTCCTGGAGAACATGCGCTCGGCCGCCCCCGACCTGGACCTCGTCGAGGTCCGCAAGACGCTCGGCTCGTTCCTCTTCTCCGGCGACGACGTCGACAAGCCGGCCGGTGTCCTGTCCGGCGGCGAGAAGACCCGCCTCGCGCTCGCCACCCTCGTGGTCTCGTCGGCGAACGTCCTGCTCCTCGACGAGCCGACGAACAACCTCGACCCGGCCAGCCGCGAGGAGATCCTCGGCGCCCTGCGCACCTACAAGGGCGCGGTCGTCCTCGTCACCCACGACGAGGGAGCCGTCGAGGCGCTCCAGCCCGAGCGGATCATCCTGCTGCCCGACGGCGTCGAGGACCTGTGGGGCGCCGACTACCTGGACCTGGTGGCCCTCGCCTGAGCGGCCGGACCGGCGGCCGGTCCACACGCGGCCCCCGTGCGGTTCCGCGTGCAGTCCGGGCGCTTGATCGAATCACTGATCCACTTCGTATGGATCATTCGGCCGATCCGTGATCCATCATCTGTGTGAGATCTCCTCGTACCGAGGTGTGTCCTACATCGATTTCGCGGCCGGGCTCCTCCTTCCCGAGGGTCCGGCCGTCGCGCGTCGCTGACCTGGACATTCACGGCCGACCTCGTTCGGCCGTACGGACAAGGACGGATGGAATCCCTGATTCCGCTCGTGGTGACGGGCTTCCGCGGCACAAAGCTTGTCCTACTGACCTTGCCGAATGGGTGGCCAGGAAGCTCTTGAGGGGTGATCATGAGAAGTCCAGAGCGCACTTCCTTGAGGAGGCACGGGTGGCCGAGACTCTGAAGAAGGGCAGCCGGGTAACCGGCGCCGCGCGCGACAAGCTCGCGGCAGACCTGAAGAAGAAGTACGACTCCGGTGCGAGTATCCGGGCGCTGGCCGAAGAGACCGGCCGCTCGTATGGCTTCGTGCACCGGATGCTCAGTGAGTCGGGCGTCACGCTGCGTGGGCGTGGTGGAGCGACGCGGGGCAAGAAGGCCGCGTCGGCCTGACGCCGGGCGGCGCCTCGTTCTCCGATGGTGACCACCCGGTCGGTCGATCGACCGCCCGGGTGGTTACTGTGCAGTCACTTAAGGGTGTGCTTCCACGGCACCCGCTCTGACCGCACCCATCGGAGGCGCCCCATGGCTTCGTTCGACCCGCTGCTCGACAAGGACGGCGTACGGCTCACCGTCGACGAGGCGATCGCCACGGTGACGCTGACCAACCCGGCCAAGCGCAACGCGCAGAGCCCCGCTCTGTGGCGGGCGCTGGCCGAGGCGGGTCGGCTGCTGCCGGGCACCGTCCGTGTCGTCGTGCTGCGCGCCGAAGGCAAGTCCTTCTCCGCGGGGCTCGACCGGCAGGCGTTCACGCCCGAGGGGTTCGAGGGCGAACCGTCCTTCATCGATCTCGCGAGGGGAACCGACGCCGAGCTCGACGCGGCCATCGCCGGATACCAGGAGGGTTTCACCTGGTGGCGACGGAGCGACATCGTGTCCATCGCCGCCGTGCAGGGACACGCCATCGGGGCGGGCTTCCAGCTCGCGCTCGCGTGTGACCTGCGCGTCGTCGCGGACGACGTGCAGTTCGCCATGCGCGAGACCGGCCTAGGCCTCGTCCCGGACCTCACGGGCACGCATCCGCTGGTGGGACTCGTCGGCTACGCCCGGGCGCTGGAGATCTGCGCCACGGGCCGGTTCGTGCTGGCCGACGAGGCCCAGCGGACCGGGCTCGCGAACATCGCCGTACCGGCCGGCCAGCTCGACGACACGGTGGGTGAACTGACCGCCGCGCTGCTCGCCACGCCCCGTGACGCCCTCATCGAGACGAAGACCCTGCTGCAGGGTGCGGTGAGCCGTACGTACGAGGAGCAGCGGACCGCCGAGCGTGCCGCCCAGGGGCGGCGACTGCGGGACCTCGCCGGGGTGGGCGACTGAGTCCGTCCCGAGCGGGCGCAGGTGCGGGGCCGGACGCCCACGACGGAGCCGCATGACGTTCCTGGCCCCGAGCGCCTAGGAGCCCGGGCTCACCGCGGTCACCAGAACAGCCACCGATGGGTGATCGGGAAGCGCCTCCGTGACCTTCGCGCGGACGGCCCGGGCCACGTCCAGTGCCCGCCCGGCCGTCCCGACCCTGATCTCCACGAGGACGTGCCGACGGGGGAGGGCCGTGTCGGCGTGGCGCTCTTCGACGCGGGCCTTGCGGGTCAGGGCGGTCACGCCCGGCACGGACAGGGCCGCGGCGCTCACGCGTGCCTCGTCCGTGCCGGGCGAGGGGCGCGGTTCGTCGGGGTGTACGTCGTCGGCGTCGGGCTCGGCGGGCAGCGGAGGGCCCGCGCCTTCCTCCAGCAGACCCGTCACCCGTAGGTCCACCTCCGTGACCGACAGACCCAGTCCGTCCGTCGCCGTCGAGGCGAGGGCCGCGCGCAGGCGGGACGCGGTCGTGGGGAGAGGCTCGTCCGGGGTGAGCGGCGCCGCGAACTCCGCGGTGATGCGCAGGGGGCCCGGTGGCAGCGCGCTCGGCGGCGGGGGCACGGCGGGTTCGGACGCGCCGTCCGGGTCGGCCAGGGACAGCCGCAGCGCGTCGAGACGTACGCCCGGCACATGACGCACCGCGCGGCGCAGCACGGAAGTGGCCGCCGCCTCCGTGATCCACGCGCCGTCGCGAGCGCCGCCCAGCGGCAGCAGCCTGCCGAGGCCGATCTGGTGCCGTACCGCCTGGGTCCATCGGTCCGCCGTCATTACTCCAGCCTGCCGTATCCCCGGCGCGCGACGCGGCAACCCGACTTAGTGTGGGCGAAGAGGCCTACCGAAGGGATGCACGGCGATGAGCGACATGACGCAGCGGAACCGGCCGGAGAGCCCCGAGGCCGAGCAGACGGACCCGCAGCAGACGAGGAAGACCGGGATGACCAAGCGCGGGGGTGGTGACCCGGCCGCCCGGGGGCGTACCACCATCGCCGACGGCGTCGTCGAGAAGATCGCCGGGCTCGCCGCCCGTGACGTCCTCGGCGTGCACGCCATGGGCAGCGGGATCTCGCGGACCTTCGGCGCCGTACGCGACCGGGTGCCGGGCAGCGGCGCCAAGTCCGCCACCCGTGGAGTCAAGGCCGAGGTCGGTGAACTGCAGACCGCGCTCGACCTGGAGATCGTCGTCGACTACGGCGTGTCCATCGCGGACGTCGCCCGCGACGTACGGGAGAACGTCATCGCGGCCGTCGAGCGGATGACGGGCCTGGAGGTCGTCGAGGTCAACATCGCGGTCAGCGATGTCAAGCTGCCGGACGAAGAGGACGAGGAACCGGAGTCCCGGCTCCAGTGACGCCGCACCGGCGACCCGCCGGTGCCTGTTGAGTGACCTGCTGAGGAGCGCACCATGAGCATGGCCGTGATCGGCATGATCGCCGGAATGGCGCTGGGCTTCGCCGGGTACTTCGGCGGGTTCGGTGCCTTCCTCCTGGTGGCGGCGCTGGGAGCCACCGGCTTCGTCGTGGGCCGCTTCCTGGAAGGGGACCTCGATCCCGGTGACTTCTTCCGTTCCCGCGGCACCCGCGACGACCGCCGGCGGTGACAGGCGTGCCCGGTGAGTCCGCCACGGCCGCGGAGACCGGTGAGGCAGCAGGGTCCCGGGCGCTCGTCCGGCCCGGCGGTCCGAGCCACGCCGTCGCGCCGGGCGAGCGCGGTGCCACCCGGATCGCCGACCGGGTCGTCGCGAAGATCGCCGCACAGGCGGCGCGCGAGGCGCTCGACGCGCCGCCCCCCGACGCCGCGCCCCCGCACGCCACGGTCGTCGTCCACCACGGCCTCGCCCGTGTCCGGGTCACCGTGGAACTCGGCTACCCCGGCGACATCGGCGCCCGGTGCGGTGCCGTGCGTCGCCAAGTCGCCCAGCGGGTAGAGGCGTTGGCGGGAATGAAAGTACCCGAGGTCGCCGTCCAGGTGGAGCGGCTGCATTCCGCACAGACGCGCGGCGCGGTACAGGGGAGGACGCAATGAGCGAGCTCCACGGATCCGGAGACACCCGACACCTGCCCGTCATTGAGAAGACGACCGAGGCCGAACCCGGCCGGTCCGCCTCCGCGGCGGACCCCGCACCCCCGCCGACCCTCGGGGACACGTCCGACGGGAGCGGCCGGTTCTGGTCCGCCCGCCGAGTCCCCGCGGGCGTCCTCGCGCTGCTGGTCCTGGCCGCCGCGGGCCTCCTGCTGTACGACGTCGCCGCCGTCCGTGCCGACCGGCCCGCCATGCACTGGCGCAGGTCCCTGGCCGACGAGCTGGCCGAGCGGCCCCTCGACGACACCTGGATGCTCGTCGGCGCCGGTGTCGCGACGGTTCTGGGCCTGTGGCTGATCGTCCTCGCCGCGACCCCCGGACTGCGCGGCGTCCTGCCGATGCGGCGCGCCCACACCGACGTACGGGCCGGACTGCACCGGGACGCCGCCGCCATGGTGCTGCGCGACCGGGCCATGGAAGTGTCCGGCGTGCAATCCGTCAAGGTCCGTATGCGACGTACGAAGGTCGACGTCCGCGCGGTCTCCCACTTCCGTGAACTCGACGAGGTACGCGCCGACCTGGACGCCGCGCTCACCGACGGCGTCGGCCGGCTCGGCCTCGCCCGGCGGCCCGCGCTGTCGGTGCGTGTCGCACGGTCGGACAGGAAGGGGTGAAGCGGTGCTGAGGATCGCGAACCGGGTCCTGCTGGGCCTCGCGGGCCTGCTCCTGGTGGTGCTCGGCGGCTCCGTGCTGGCCATCGGCCTCGGCGTGGACCCGCCCTCGTGGTGGATCCACGACGGGCGGCACGACGTGCTGCTGAGCGACGCCGACCGGACGCGCTGGCGGGACGACGGCTGGTGGTGGCCGACCGTCATCGCGGTGCTGGCCGTGGCCGTGCTGCTCGCCCTGTGGTGGCTCGTCGCGGTGCTGCGGCGGCGCCGGCTCACCGAGGTGCTCGTCGACACCGGCGACGGCGAGGGCGCGCTGCTGAGAGGGCGGGCCCTGGAGGGCGTACTGGGCGGTGAGGCGGGCGCCTTGGACGGGGTGCGGGGCGCGCGGGTGTCGCTCACCGGGCGGCGCGGCGGCCCCGGGGCGCGGGTGCGGCTGCTGCTGGAGCCGCACGCCGACCCCGAGGACACCCTGTACCGGCTGACGACGGAGGCACTCGCCCACGCGAGGGACTCGGCCGGCCTCACGTCCCTCCCGACGGAGGTCCGCCTGCACGGCGCCAGACACGCCGCGGAAAGGGTCACCTGAGCCGCGCCCCTGGGACACGGCTGAGGGGCGCGGGGAACTGCGCGACCGGCCCCCACGGCCCGCGGGCGAAGGACGACCGTCAGGAACGGGACGGCCGTACGGGTCTTGAACCCAAGCGATCCGCGGGTTCACAGCCCGTACGGCCCACGGGTTCAGAACCCGTGCCGGGCCCCACCGTCGACCGGCACCATGATCCCCGTCAGATAGGACGCCGCGGGCGACAGGAGAAACGCGGCCGTTCGGCCGAACTCCTCCGGCCTCCCGTACCGGCGGAGCGGAATCCGCGCCTCGTTGGCAGCCCGGGCGGCCTCCGGATCGGCCGAGTACCCGTCCAGCTCCCGCACGCGGTCCGTGTCGATCCGGGCCGGCAGCACACCGACCACCCGGATGCCGCGCGGGCCGAGCTCGTCGGAGAGGGACTTGGCGAAGCCCGCGAGCCCGGGACGCAGACCGTTGGAGATCGTCAGACCGGGAATCGGCTCGTGCACCGAGCCGGAGAGCACGAAGCCGATGACCCCGCCCTCGCCCAGCTCGGCGGCGGCCGCACGCGCCAGCCGGACCGCGCCGAGGAAGACCGACTCGAACGCCGACTGCCACTGCTCGTCCGTGTTGTCGGCGACGAAACCGGGCGGCGGGCCGCCGACGCTGACCAGGATGCCGTCGAAGCCGCCGAAGCGCTCCCGGGCGGCCGCGATCAGGCTCTGGGGGGCCGCGGGGTCGGCGTTGTGCACGGCCACGCCGTGCGCGTTCGGGCCGAGCGCCGCGGCCGCCTCGCCCACCGTCTTCTCGTCGCGCCCGGTGATGACCACCTTCGCGCCGTCGCCGACGAGTTCACGGGCGCAGGCGTGGCCCAGGCCGCGCGTTGCTCCGGTGACGACGTAGACGCGGTCCTTCAGTCCAAGATCCATGGCTCCTATCCTGCCTCGTCCGCATCGGGCACTCCAGCCTCCCCCGTGCCGTCGAACAGGGCGAGGGCCGAGCCCACCAGCCCGATGTGGCTGAACGCCTGGGGGAAGTTCCCGAGCTGGTGGCCGGCCACGGGGTCGTACTCCTCGGCCAGCAGCCCCACGTCGTTGCGGAGCGCGACCAGCCGCTCGAACAGGTCGAGGGCCTCCTTCGTACGGCCCGTCAGGTGCAGGGCGTCGGCGAGCCAGAACGAGCAGACGAGGAACGAGCCCTCGCCGCCCGGCAGTCCGTCGACGTCCTTCAGGTCCGATCCGCCCCGGTCGGAGTCGTAGCGGTGCACGAAGCCGTCACGGGCGAGTTCCGTGCGCACCGCGTCGACCGTCCCGACCACCCGCGGGTCGTCGGCCGGCAGGAAGCCGAGGCGGGGGATCAGCAGCAGCGCGGCGTCCAGCTCACGGGAGCCGTAGGACTGGGTGAACGTGTTCCGCTCCGGGTCGAATCCGCGCTCGCACACCTCGCGGTGCACCTCGTCGCGCATCGCGCGCCAGCGCTCCACGTCCCCGTCCAGCCCGGGGTTCTCCTCCAGGGTGCGTACGGTGCGGTCGGCGGCCACCCACGCCATCACCTTCGAGTGCACGAAGTGACGGCGCGGCCCGCGCACCTCCCACAGCCCCTCGTCGGGCTTGCGCCACGCCTCGTGCAGGAAGTCCATCAGGGCCTGGTGCAGCCGCCACATGTCCGGTTTGGCCGGCACACCCCCGTGCTGCGCCAGGGTGAGCGAGTCGATCACCTCTCCGTACACGTCGAGCTGCAACTGCCGTACGGCGTCGTTGCCGATCCGCACCGGTGCCGAGCGGCGGAAGCCGGGCAGCCACGCCAGCTCGTACTCGGGGATCCGCCGCTCGCCCGCCAGCCCGTACATGATCTGCAGGTCCGCCGGATCGCCCGCCACCGCGCGCAGCAGCCAGTCGCGCCAGGCCTCCGCCTCCTCCTGGTAGCCGCACGCGAGCAGCGCGCCCAGCGTGAGCGTGGAGTCGCGCAGCCAGCAGTAGCGGTAGTCCCAGTTGCGGACGCCGCCGATCTCCTCGGGGAGCGAGGTCGTGGGGGCCGCGACGATGCCACCGCTCGGCGCGTACGTGAGGGCCTTGAGGGTGATCAGGGAGCGGACGACCGCGTCCCGGTGGGGTCCGTCGTAGCGGCAGCGGGCCGCCCAGGCCTGCCAGTCGGAGACGCTGTGGGTCAGCGCATCGAACGGGTCGACGCGCTCGGGGCGCGCCTCGTGCGAAGGGTGCCAGGTCAGGACGAAGGCGACCTGCTCGCCCTCGTCGATCGTGAACTGCGAGTGCGTCCCGAAGTCCTCGCCCCAGGTGTGCACCTCGGGCTCGCTGCGCAGCCACGCCGAGTCGGGGCCCGCGACGGCCACCCGATGGCCGTCCGACCTGCGTACCCACGGTACGACCGAGCCGTAGTCGAAGCGCAGCCGCAGCGTGCTGCGCACGGTCACCCGGCCCTTGAGGCACTCGACGATCCGTACGACGTCGGGTGCGCGGTCGCGCTGGGGCATCAGGTCGGTGACGCGTACCGTGCCCTCCTCGGTGTCCCACTCGGTGTCGAGCACGAGGGTGTCGGGCCGGTAGGCCCGGCGCGTGCAGACGCCCGCTCCCTCCGGCGCGATCCGCCAGTGTCCGTTCTCCTCGTCCCCCAGCAGCTTCGCGAAGCAGGCCGCGGAGTCGAACCGGGGCAGACAGAGCCAGTCGATGGAACCGTCCCGCCCTACCAGGGCGGCGGTCTGGTGGTCGCCGATGAGCGCGTAGTCCTCGATGGAAGGGTGCACGTGTGCCGGGTTCCCGGCGGATCCGGTGATCAATCCCGGCGGATCGGCTCGCCTGATCCCTTTGTCGGTTCGGCTGTGTCGCGGTTCCGGTGGGGGCTTGACGCCCAGTTCACCGCGACCCTGAGGGGACGCGGTTCCGCACTCCTGGAAAGACGGGGTGCGGCCCGGTTTCCGGAGTCAGACGACGGCGGGCTCGGCCTCCGGCGCGGACTCGGCCTCGGCCGCCTCCGCCCGGTCGCGGCGCTCACGGCGGACCAGGACCACCCAGCCGACGGGGACGCCCGCGGCGAAGAGCCACCACTGGATCGCGTACGCCATGTGGGGGCCGATGCCACTGTGGTCCGGTTCCGCGATCAGTTCGGGGCTGTCGCCCTTCGGCTCGGGCGCGGTCATCTCGACGTAGCCGCCGAGGACCTCCTTGCCGAGGGCCTTCGCCTGCTGCTCGCTGCTGATCAGCATGACCATGCGGTCGGGGAGGCCGCGCACGTCCTTGATACCGCTGTCGGCCGTCGTCTCGTCGGCCATCAGCCGGCCCGTGACGGTGGTCTCGCCCTTCGCGGGCGCGGGGATCTTCGGGAACTCGGTCTGCGCGCCGTCCGCGGGGATCCAGCCCCGGTTGACCATGAGGACCCGGCCGTCGTCCAGGACGAACGGTGTCAGCACGTGGAAGCCCACCTCCTCGTCGGAGTTGGTGCGGCGGCGGACCACCACCTCGTCGGCGGTGTCGAAGGTGCCCTTCGCGGTCACCCGGCGGTACAGGTCGTCGCGCCCGACGGCCCGGCCCGGTGCGGTGAGCGACTCGGCGGGGACCGGCTTCGCGGCCAGCGAGTCGGAGATCACGTGGTTCAGCGCGACCTTGTGCTCGTGCCGGTGCAGCTGCCAGAAACCCAGCTCGATCATCGTCGGGATGAGCGTGAGCGTGATGAGGGTGAGGATCACCCACTGCCGGGACAACAGGAAGCGGTACACCCCACGACCGTACAACCGGGCCGTGGGGTGTGTTCGGTCGGGTACCGGGTCACACCTTGTCGACGATCCCCACCTTTCCCTCCGCGCGGGCGCAGTGGGCACCGCAGTACCAGTGGCCCTCGACCTCGACGCCCTGCCCGATGATCTGGACACGACAGTGCTCGCAGATGGGTGCCATGCGGTGGATCGCGCAGGAGAAGCAGTCGAAGACGTGCACAGCGCCCTGCGCGTGCACCTCGAAGGTCATTCCGTAGCTGTTGCCGCAAACTTCACATGTCGCCATGCGCCACAGGGTGGGCCGTCGCGAAGGCCCGGGCGAGAGGGCTCCGGGCGAGTCGCGCGGCAATCACCCGTCCGCACGGTCACGCGTCCGACGCCGGCTCCACGTTCCCGAGGAGCTGCCCGAAGGCCGCCTCGTCGACGACCGGGGTGCCGAACTGCCGGGCCTTGACCACCTTGGACGTACCGGAGTCGGGGTCGTTCGTGACGAGGAGGCTGGTCAGCCGGGACAGGCTCGTCGCGACATGCAGTCCGGCCTCTACGGCGCGGTCCTCGAGGAGGTCGCGCTCGACCGAGGTGTCCCCGGAGAACGCGATGCGCATGCCCTGCTTGAGCTGCCTGCCCGGTTCGTACCGTCCCGGGTTCGGGTACGGGCAGGCGGGCCGCTTGCGCGAGGGGCGCCAACTCCCCGACGGATAACCCCCGGACGGGTAGCCCCCGGACTGCCGTCCGATGCGCGGGGCCGAGCGGTCCGACCACTCCGTCAGCGGCCGGCACTCCAGCAGCGGCAGCCGTACACCGTCGCGCGCGGCGGCCCGCAGACTCGGCCGGAACGCCTCCGCGAGCACCCGCGCGTCGTCCAGCGCGTGGTGCGCGCGCTGCTGCACGACGCCGAAGTGCGCGGCGAGCGACTCCAGCTTGTGGTTGGCCAGCGGCAGGCCCAGCTCCTTGGACAGGGCGATGGTGCACAGCCGCTGACGGACCGGTGCCTCACGCTCGGCGCGCGCGTACTCCCGGGCGATCATCCCCCAGTCGAAGACCGCGTTGTGTGCGACGAGCACCCGGCCCTGGAGCCGGGCCGTGAACTCCTCGGCGATCTCCGGAAACAGGGGAGCCCCTTCGAGCACGTCGCTCGTCAGGCCGTGGATCCACACCGGGCCCGGGTCCCGCTCCGGGTTGACCAGCGTGTACCAGTGGTCCTCGACCTCGCCGCGCGCGTCCAGCCGGTAGACCGCGGCCGACACTATGCGGTCGTCACGGGCCAGTCCGGTGGTCTCCACGTCGACGACCGCGTACCCCTGCGGATACGCGGCCGGCCACGGGGCGGCGGACGGTGCGGTCTGACGGTCTTCGAGCATGGTCACTGAGGATAAGGGGCGCGACTGACAGTCCTGTCCCCGGAGTCCGGCTCCGGGGAGCATCCGGAGTCTGGCATTCCGTCAGAAGTCTCCGTCAACAGCGCGGCCACCAGCGCCTTCTCGAAGAGGGCGGACGGTTTCCCCGTGCGGACGGTCCGGGCGACGGCGCGGGCGGGTGGCGGGTCCTCGTCCCCCGTACGCGCCCCCGAGCGCCCCCGCGCCCGGGTACTGCGCCGGGGCGCGCCCACACGTGCGGAACCGCCCGCCGCCCGCCGCCCCCGAAACGCGCCGCGCGGCACGGGAGTTGCGTGGCGGGCAGGGGTGCCGTCCGGGGCCCGGGCGGGCCTGCCCCGCCGATTTCGTGCGGGCTCGTGCCTGCACGGCTATGGACCATTGCCGTGCTCGATGCGACTGTGCTGCGCGCCTGGAATGCACGCGACGCGAAGGGCGGTACGGCATGGCACGCGTACGGTACGGCGCGCGGACCGGGGCGGAGATCGCCGCCGCGCGCACCGCGAGCTCCCGGCTCCCCGACATCTGGTCCACCGGCGTGGTGGCCCTCTGGGAGAGCGACCCGGACGCGGTCGCGGCGGTCCTGCCGCCTCCGCTCAAACCCACCGGACGCCCTCTGGTCCGGGTGAACATCAGCAAGGTCGACCTGGCCGGATATCCCCTGGGTGCCGGTTCGTTCGCCGTGGCCGCCGCGCACGACGGCGTCGAGGGCTGGTATCCGCTCGTCATGCCGATGACCCACGAACGGGCCCTCGTCGGCGGCCGCGAGGTCTTCGGCGAGCCCAAGAAGCTGGGCGAGGTGACGGTCGAGCGCGAGGGCCTCGTCGTACGCGCCGCCCTGGCCCGCCACGGCATCGAGTTCGTCGAGGTGCGCGGGGCCGTCAGCGGGCCGCTGCCCGTCCCGGAGCCGCTCCCGAAGACCGACTTCTACTTCAAGTTCCTTCCGGCGGTGGACGGTTCGGGCTTCGACGCCGACCCCGTCCTCGTCCACTGCGTGCGCAACGAGAAGGTGCGCAGGCTGGAGCGGATCACCGGCGACGTCGTCCTGCGCGAATCGATGTACGACCCGGTCGCCGACCTGCCCGTACGCACCCTCGTCGAGATCACCCTCGGCGAGAAGACGACCGACCAGAGAGGCAGGGTCGTCGAACGGGTGGACGCACAGGCGTTGTTGCCGTACATCCACCAGCGTTACGACGATCCGCGGCAGATCCTCGACGGCCCCCCTGAAGGGAGTGCCTGATGGATCTGGAGGAGGGGCAGGTCGCCGTCGTCACCGGAGCGGCGAGCGGCATCGGGCTCGCGATGGCCCGGCGGTTCGCGGCCGAAGGGCTGAAGGTCGTCCTCGCGGACGTCGAGAAGGGCGCCCTGGAGAAGGCCGCCGACGGGCTGCGCGAGGACGGAGCCGTGGTGCACGCACGTGTGGTGGACGTCGGGGAGCGCGAGGAGGTCGTCGCGCTCGCCGAGGAGACGTACGCGAGGTTCGGTGCCGTGCATGTCCTGTGCAACAACGCGGGGGTCGGTTCGGGCGCCGAGGGGCGCATGTGGGAGCACGACCCGAACGACTGGAAATGGGCCTTCGCGGTCAACGTGTGGGGCGTCTTCCACGGCGTCCAGGCCTTCGTGCCGCGGATGCTGGCGGGCGGCGAACCGGGCCACGTCGTCAACACCTCATCCGGCGACGGCGGCATCGCGCCCCTGCCCACCGCCTCCGTGTACGCCGTCACCAAGGCGGCCGTCGTGACGCTCACCGAGTCGCTGTACGCGCATCTGAAGGCCGAGCACGCGCGCGTGGGGGCCTCCGTGCTCTTCCCGGGACCGCACATGCTCCGTACGGGCCTGTGGGAGTCGCATCGCAACCGGCCGGACCGGTACGCGAAGCAGCGGCCCCGCCGGACGCCCTACCGCAGCCTCGGCCAGTGGGAGGCCGCGATGAAGGAGGCCGGGAAGGAGGTGCGGTTCACGCCGGTCGAGGAGGTCGCCGGCTTCGTGGTGGACGGCATCCGGGCCGGCCGGTTCTGGCTGCTGCCCGAGAGCGGCCACAGCGACGCGCAGATACGGGCGCGCTCGCAGTCGATGCTGGACCGCGCCGATCCGGCGTACCTGGAGAGCTTCATCCTGGACTGAGGACCGACCGAGGAGCCGCTATGGCCTCTGCAACGGAGCCCTACCTGATCATCTCCTCCGACTGCCACGCTGGGCTGCCCACCGAGGAGTACCGGCCCTATCTGGATGCCCGTTTCCACCGGGACTTCGACGAGTTCCTCGCGGGACGCGACCGCCGCCGCGAGGAGATGACCCGCCTCGGCATCCGCAACGAGGCCTTCGCGGACAAGTGGTTCCACGACAACGAGGAGGGTCTGCGCGGTGGTTGGGACCCCGCGCAGCGCCTCAAGGAACTGGACGGCGACGGCGTGGCGGCCGAGGTGGTCTTCCCGGACGCCGACGCCGTGGACAGCCGGACGGCCGCACCCTTCGGGGTGGGCCTCGGGCTCTCCGGCGACCACGACCCCGAACTCGGCATGGCGGGCGCGCAGGCGCACAACCGGTGGCTCGCGGAGTTCGTCGGCGAGAACCCCGAACGGCACTGCGGAGTCGCCCTGTTGCCCGTCACGGCCCCCACCGACCGGGTCGTCGCCGAGATCCACCGCGCCAGGGAGTCCGGACTCGGCGCCCTGATGATCCCCTCCATGTGGGTCGACAAGGAGCCGTACCACGACCGCCGTTACGACCCCGTGTGGGCCGCGGCGGCCGAGTGCGGGATGCCCGTGCTGACCCACTCCGGAGCGGCGCCGCGCCACGAGTACGGCGACCACCTCGGCATCTACGTGAGCGAGGTGACCTGGTGGCCGGCCCGGCCGCTGTGGTTCCTGCTCTGGTCGGGCGTCTTCGAGCGGCACCCCGGACTCAGGTTCGGGGTCGCGGAGTCCGGGTGCTGGTGGCTGCCGAACCTGCTGTGGTTCATGGACCGGCTGTACCTCGGCGCGCACGGCGGCAAGAAGCTGTCCCCCTTCGCGGAGCTGACGCGCCCGCCGCACGAGTACCTGGACCGCCAGGTCTTCGTCTGCGCGACGAACACCAAGCGCCGCGAGCTGGCCCAGCGGTACGAGATCGGTGTCGACAACATCCTCTGGGGCAGCGACTTCCCGCACCCCGAGGGCACCTGGCCCGACACGCGCGCGTGGCTGTCGCGGACCTTCCACGACATCCCCGTCGCCGAGACGCGCCGCATGTTGGGCCTCGCGGCCGCGGAGGTCTTCGGCTTCGACACCGGAAAGCTCGCCCCCCTCGCGCGGCGTATCGGTCCGACCCCGGCCGAGCTCGGCCAGTCCGAGGACCAGCAGGCGGTCGAGGCGTCCTGGGCGCGCTCGCGCGAAGTGGGCCGGCACTGGCTGACGGATCACGACTTCCCGGTCCTCGGGGTGGCCCCGTGAGCGAGGACCGGTACACCGTCATCTCGGCCGACTGCCATGCCGGAGCCGACCTCCTCGACTACCGGCCCTACCTGGCGAAGGCGTTCCACGACGATTTCGACGGCTGGGCGGCCTCGTACGTCAACCCGTACGAGGACCTGATGGCCGACACGGCCGACAAGAACTGGAACTCGGACCGGCGCCTCGCGGAGCTGGAGCGGGACGGGATCGTCGCGGAGGTCGTCTTCCCCAACACCATCCCGCCGTTCTTCCCGTCGGGATCCCTGATGGCACCGGCGCCGACGGTCGGCGAGTTCGCGCGGCGCTGGGCCGGTCTGCGCGCGCACAACCGCTGGCTCGCGGACTTCTGCGCGGCGGCCCCCGGGCGCCGGGCGGGCGTCTTCCAGATCCTTCTGAACGACGTCGGCGAGGCGGTGAAGGAGATCCGGTGGGCCGTCGACGCGGGCCTCACCGGAGGGCTGCTGCTGCCCGGCACCCCGCCCGGTTCGGGACTGCCCGAGCTGTACTCGTCGGCGTACGACCCCATCTGGGCGGTGTGCGAGGAACTGGGCGTCCCCGTGAACCACCACGCGGGCTCGGCCTCGCCGCCGCTGGGCGAGGAGCCCGCGGCCCGGGCGGTCTTCATGGTGGAGACGACCTGGTTCTCGCACCGCGCGCTGTGGCACCTGGTCTTCGGCGGCGCGTTCCGCCGGCATCCCGGCCTGAGACTGGTGCTGACCGAGCAGGGTTCGGGCTGGATCCCCGGGGTGCTCGACATGCTGGACTACTACCACGGCCGTCTGGTGGCCGCGGCGGCGAAGGCGTCCACGGCCGAGTCCAAGTTCGGTGCCGGGCTCGCCGCCTCGATGGGCAAGGGGCCCTCACAGGTGTGGCGGGACAACTGCTTCGTCGGGGCGAGCTTCATGCGCCCCCACGAGGTGCCGCTGCGGGACCGCATCGGCCTCGACAAGATCATGTGGGGCAGCGACTACCCGCACGACGAGGGCACGTACCCCTACAGCAGAGAGGGACTGCGGATCGCGTACGCGGGTCTGACGCGCGAGGAGATCACGGCGATGACCGGCGGGAACGCGGCCCGGGTCTACGGCTTCGACCTGGACCTCCTCGATCGCGTCGCGGCGAAGGTGGGGCCCACGGTGGAGGAGATCGCCGAACCCCTCGAGGAGCCTCCGGCGGACGCGACGAGTCCGGTGTTCGCCCGGGGAGGGTCGGTACGGGTCTGGTGACGGGATTCGTCCGCCGGGGCCCCGCCGGATCCCGGGCCGGGCGGGCGCGGTTCCCGTGCCGGGTCGGTCCGGGGCGGGAACCGCGCGTGGTGGGATCCTCGCCCCTGTGACCGAACCGATCCACGACGAGGCCCACGGCGGTGCGCTCGCCTCCCGGCTGAACTGGCTGCGGGCCGCCGTGCTCGGCGCCAACGACGGCATCGTGTCCACGGCGGGCCTCGTCGTCGGCGTCGCCGGGGCCACGGACGACCGCTCCGCGCTCCTCACGGCCGGGCTCGCGGGGCTCCTCGCCGGGTCGATGTCCATGGCCGCCGGAGAGTACGTCTCCGTCTCCACCCAGCGGGACTCCGAGAAGGCGGCCCTGGCGCTGGAACAACGGGAACTGCGGGAACAGCCACAGGCGGAACTGGAGGAGCTCACCGGCCTGCTGGCCGAACGCGGGCTCTCGCTGGACGTGGCCCGGGAGGCGGCGGAACAGCTCACCGAACGGGACGCGCTGCGGGCGCACGCGCGCGTGGAGCTCGGCATCGACCCGGACGAGCTGACCAACCCGTGGCACGCGGCCTGGGCGAGCTTCTTCGCGTTCACGGTCGGGGCGCTGCTGCCGCTGCTGGCCATCGTCCTGCCGCCCGCCGACGCGAGGCTCCCGGTCACCGTGGGGTCGGTGCTCGCCGCGCTGGCCGTCACGGGGTGGGGGAGCGCGCGCCTGGGAGCCGCGAGCCCGCGCCCGGCCGTGGCGCGGAACATGCTGGGCGGAGGGCTGGCCATGGCCGTCACGTACGGGGCGGGGGCGCTGCTGGGGGCGGCGGGCGTGTGACGACCCCTGTTCCGGGGGCGAGGCCCCTTGGTGGAGATCGCCAAGAAGCAAGCGCGTACCCCTGGTAATACTTGTGGGTAACAACGTCTAGCCGCGGGCGACGGGCCGTCCTACGGTGCAGACATGCCGAACCTGCCCGATGTCGTGCTGTGGTCGATACCCGCGTTTGTGCTGCTCACCGTGGTGGAGATGGTGAGTGTCCGCGTCCATCCGGACGAGTCCGCCGCGGGATACGAGACGAAGGACGCCGCCACGAGTGTCGGCATGGGCCTGGGCAGTCTGGCCTTCGACTTCCTGTGGAAGATCCCGATCCTCGCCGTCTACACGGCCGTATATGAGCTGACACCACTGCACGTGCCCGTCCTGTGGTGGACCGTGCCACTGATGTTGCTGGGCCAGGACTTCTTCTACTACTGGTCCCACCGAGGGCACCACGTGATCCGCGTCCTGTGGGCCTGTCACGTCGTGCACCACTCCAGCGAGAAGTTCAACCTCACGACCGCCCTGCGACAGCCCTGGACGACCTGGACCGTGTGGCCCTTCTACGTCCCGCTCATCGCCCTCGGCGTCCATCCGGCGGCGCTCGCCTTCTGCTCGTCCGTGAACCTCGTGTACCAGTTCTGGATCCACACCGAGCGCATCGGCAAACTGCCCCGGGCCTTCGAGTCCGTCTTCAACGCGCCCTCGCACCACCGGGTCCACCACGCCTCCCAGGGCGGATACCTGGACCGGAACTTCGGCGGCATCCTGATCGTCTGGGACCGCCTCTTCGGGTCGTTCGTCCCGGAGACGGACCGGCCGGTGTACGGACTGACCAAGAACATCGGCACGTACAACCCGCTCCGGGTCGCCACCCACGAGTACGCCGCCATCGCCAGGGACCTGCGGGCGGCGGGGAGCTGGCGCGAGCGGGCGGGGCGGGTGTTCCGGGGACCGGGCTGGCAGCCGGCGGTGCCGGCACCCGCTCCGGCGCGGGCCGCCGCCCCGGAGAAGTCCCTCACGGAGCCCGCCGCGTGAACGCACGCCACGCGCGCGTGCCGCTCGTCGCCTTCGGCCTGGCGGGCGTCGTGGATCTCGTCTCGCTGGCCCTCGGTCACGACACCGGTCACACGCTGGCCAAGCCGCTGCTGATGCCCCTGCTCGCCGTCTGCGCCCACCTGTACGGCGGGCCCGCGCTCCTCGTCGGCGCCCTGCTCTTCGGCTGGGGCGGCGACGTCCTGCTCCTCCTCGACGCCGAACCGGCGTTCCTCGCCGGGATGGCGTCCTTCGCGGCGGGCCATGTGTGCTACCTGCTGCTGTTCAGGAGGAGCCTCGCGAAAAGCTCCCCCCGCGCGCGGGGAAGCCGTCTCACGGCCGCCGCGTACGTCCTCGCCCTCGTGGCCACCGTCACCCTCCTGTGGCCGGGCCTTCCGGCGGACCTCCGCGTCCCGGTCGCCGGTTACAGCCTGCTGCTGACCGCGATGGCGTACGGCGCCACGCGGCTCGGGCCCGTCGCGGGCGCGGGCGGCGCGCTGTTCATGCTGTCGGACACCCTCATCGCCACCGGTGTCGCCGACTGGCCGCAGCCGCCACGGCCCGACCTCTGGATCATGCTCACCTACCTCGCGGCCCAGTGCCTGCTGGCAGCGGGCGTGCTCGCCGTCCGCTCGCCCCCAGAAACCCGGCCGCTCACCAGCGGATCGGCACAGGCACTGCCGTGAGCACGGCCGACACCGCCACCACCAGGCCCAGAACCACGACCTCCGCGCGCGCGGGGGAGTGGGCGGTGAGCGGATCGGCCGCCCGCCGCAGCCGGTGACGCGCCCACAGCGCGAGCACGGCGACGACGACCACGAGGAGCATCTTCGCGACCAGCGTGCGCCCGTACGCCGTCGTCGTCAGCTGCTCCAGGACGGTGCCGGGCGGCATCCGGCGCAGGGTGCTGCTTACCCCCGTCGCGGTGATCGCGGCGAGCAGAACGGCCGCCACGCGCGCGTAGAGACCCAACAGCGCGGCCCCCTCCACAGGAGCCGTGTGCCGCCACCGCATCAGCGTCCGCAGCACGTACAGCAGCCCGCCCGCCCACAGCGCCGCGCAGATCACGTGCACCAGCGTCAGGCCCGAACCGACCAGCGGACTCAGCTCGGTCACCGGATGGGCGCGCAGCGCCTCCGCGACGGCGACGGCGGCCAGCGGCCAGACCTGGGTGGACGGGCGGCGCGACAGCGCGCACAGGCCCGCCACGACGAACGCGTTGACCTCCAGCAGCGCGAGCGCGCCGTCCCTGGACTGGTAGAGCCCGCCGATGTCCATGTCGGAGACGCTGCGCGGCACCAGATTCCCGGTGGCCACCACCGAGGCGAGACCGAGCGCGGCGACGCAACCGACGGCGGCCGCGGCCGGGGCCCAGCTGCGCGGCGCGTCCTCCCGCGGCGCGCCGGGCACCCGGCGCGCCAAGTGGGCGACGAAGAGCTCGCCGGCCGGCACGCACACCGCCGCGAACAGGACCGCCCGCAGCAGCGCGATCCCGCCCGCACCGGGCGCGGCGGCCTCACCCGTGCCGCGCAGCGCGACGGAGGGCCCGAGCAGCGGGATCAGCGCGGCAAGGGCCACCAGGGCCACGACGATGACGGAACGCTGCACGGAGGCCGCACTCACCCGGGGCGCGCCCGCCCCGCCACCCGTGTCGGCAGTCGGTCTTATCGAACTCACCTCAAGATCTTCACCAGTCGTCCCAGATCGGGGCAAGTCCTGGAAAACAACTGGCGCAGCGGCATTCCGCCCGTCCCACGGGCATTCCGCCCATTCATACGCCTGCGACCGTCCCGCGACTCAGGTCCAGCGCGGGAAATCCGAGCCCCAGGGGCCGGGCGGCCGCGCCCAGTCCGACGGCCCGCCCGTGAAGGACACCGGCGACAGGGCGTACCTCAGCCGGCCCAGCTCACTGTCCGTCTCCGCGAGCCACGGACCCGGGCCGTCGTACGCATCCGGATCGCCGAGGGAGCCGTCGTCCGGGCCGGCGGCGTCCGCCCCTCCCTCGCCCCCCATGTCCTCACCCATGAGCCACCCCGCCGTCCTGGCCAGCGCCGGCTCCACGAGGCGTGACCCGCCCTCGTCAAACTGCTCAGTGACGGCGCGCAGGATCCCGGCCGCTAGCAGATACCCCGTGCCGTGGTCGAGAGCCTGCGCGGGCAATGCCCCGGGCCGCTCCCCGGAGCCCTCGCGGGCGGCGATACCCGTAGCGACCTGCACGAGGCTGTCGAACCCCCGCCGGCCGCCCCACGGCCCGTAGGCCCCCCACGCCGACAGCCGGCCCACCACGATCCCGGGCCGCCGCTCGGCCAGCGCCTCGGGGGAGAGCCCGAACCGGTCCAGGGACCCCGGGCGGTAGCCGGTCACGACGACGTCCGCCGCGGCGAGCAGTTCCTCGAAGGCCCGCCGACCGGTCGTCAGGTCGAGCGTGGCGGACCGTTTCCCGAAGCCGGTGTCCGCGTGCTGGTCGGCCAGTTCGGGCAGCCCGGGCGGGTCGACACGCAGCACGTCCGCGCCGAGCAGCGCGAGGGTCCGGGTCGCGACGGGCCCGGCGATGACACGGGTGAGGTCGAGCACGCGCAGCCCGGCGGCGGGCAGGACCGGCCCTGGTCCGGCGGGCGCGAGGCCGCGCGTGCCCGCGGAGTCGAGCCGGGCGCGCTCGACCAGCGGCCGCCCGGCGACCGCCACCCCCTGCGGATGCCGTGCCCACTCCTGGGCGGTGCGCGCCGCGACGGCGAGACCACCGGCCGCGCACACGGTCTCCTCGACCTCCAGGGCCGACCGCTCGGCGAGCACCGGGGCGACCGAGGCCGCGTCCGCGGTGTCCGCGGGCAGCCCCAGCGCGCCGAGCAGCCGCGCCCGGTGATGCGGGTAGTTGGCGTGCGTCCGCACCCAGCCGTCCGACGTCCGCCAGAACCGCGACAGCGCCGCGAAGGCGACCGGCGCCCGCCCGTCGACGAGCAGATGCCGCTCGCTGACGAACGCCGTGGCGAGGGCCCCGTCGTCGACCCGCACCCCGGGTACGTCCGGGCGTCCCGCCCGCCGCGCGCCCAGCTCGGCGGCGG
This sequence comes from Streptomyces aurantiacus, assembly GCF_027107535.1. Lineage (NCBI taxonomy): Bacteria > Bacillati > Actinomycetota > Actinomycetes > Kitasatosporales > Streptomycetaceae > Streptomyces > Streptomyces sp. Qhu-G9. The sequence goes on from NZ_CP114283.1 coordinate 2,438,140, forward strand.
CCAGCGCGCACACGCCCACGCAGGCCCGCGCCAACTCCCGTACCGGCAGCCGTGATTCCAGTGTCCTGGGGCGTACGACGGTCGAGATCCGGGACGGCAGCGCGGGATCGCCGCCCAGCGCGGCCCATGCGAAGTCGGTGGCGGTCATGGGGACACTGTGCCGGGTGCGCTCGGGCGACATGACGACGGGGCCGGGCAGCACACGGCTGCCCGGCCCCGCGAGAGGCGCCAGCGAGAGGCGCCCTCAGGTGGTGCGCCCTACTTCGTCACCGCGTCCAGCGCGTCCGCGGTACCCCAGCCGTAGAAGCCGTTGTAGTTCTTCGGCCCCTCGCAGACCGCGTCGACCTTGCCGTCGCCGTCGATGTCGTACGGCTTGGTGCACGGCGTGGCGTCGGCCTCCGCGTACAGCAGCGCCTTGACCATGGCCGCCGAGGCCCGCGGGTGCGTCGACTTGATCAGCGCGGCGACGCCCGCGACGTGCGGGGAGGCCATCGACGTACCGGCCATGTAGCCCCACGTGCCGCCCGGCATCGGGCCGAGGATCAGACCGCTGGTGGCAGGCGGGGCGGGGGTCTGCAGGCGCGTCGAGTCGCCGCCGGGGGCAGCGATGTCGATGACGCCCAGACCGTGGTTCGAGAAGGACGACTTGATGCCCTTCGCGCCGGTCGACGCGACCGTGACGACACCCGGCAGCTGGGTCGGGATGTCGAGGCACTCGGACGGGTCGATGACGCGCTCGCCCGGAGTCGTGTCGTTGGGCGAGGTCGGGTCGGTGATCGAGTCCGCGGCGAGGTCGTAGTTCTCGTTGCCCGCCGCCGCGACGTTGACCGTGCCCTTCTTCTCCGCGTACCGCGACGCCCGGGTGATGGCCTCGACGAGCGCCTTCTGGTCCGGGTCGTTCTTGCAGTTGAAGTACCACGGGTCGGTGTAATAGCTGTTGTTCGTGACGTCCACGTCGTGCTCGGCCGCCCACATGAAGCCGCAGACGACGGCCTCCGTGTAGAAGAAGCCGGCCGTCGTGGAGACCTTGATGCCGGAGACCTTCACGCCGGGCGCGACGCCCGTGACGCCGACACCGTTCTTCGCGGCGGCGATCTCGCCCGCCACATGCGTGCCGTGCGGGCTCTCGGCGGCGCTCGGCCGCCAGGCCCCGTCGGTCGTGTCCGGCTTGCCCGACACGCAGTTGACCGACGCCTTGCGGTCGAAGTTCGGCGCGATGTCGGGGTGCGTGTCGTCCACGCCGGTGTCGATCACCGCGACGGTGACCTTCTTGCTGCCGAGCGTCTTCTTGTGCGCCTTGTCCGCCTTGATGGCGGGCAGGTCCCACTGCAGGGGCTCCAGCGGGTCCTGTCCGTCCGCCGCCTCGACGTCCGCGACCTGCTTCGCGGTGAGCACCTTGGGGGTGCCGACGTCGGTCGTGGACTGCGCGGGCAGCGGCGCCGTACGCGTCGAGCCCGCCGACGCGACCCCGCGCACCTTGCGGATGGTCTTCGCGAAGTCGGCGTTCGACGAGTGGACGACGATCACGCCGATCCTGTCGTACGACGTCACGATCGTGCCGCCGGCCTTGGCGATGGCCTTCTTCACCTGCGAGGAAGGGCCGTGGCCGGCACGGACGTTGACGACGTAGCTCAGCGGGGTCGCCTCCGCCGAGAGCTGTCCGGCCACGTCGGCCGCGTCGGGCGCCGGAGCCGCGGACGCGCTGACGTTCGGCAGGAAGGCGAGAGCCGTGGCCAGGGCCATGCCCATCGGGATGGCTATGACGCGGCGCGAGCGCGTGTGAGGCGCGGTCATGCTGTCTCCAGTTCGTTTCTCGAGTTCATGGGCCGTGCGGGAATCCCCAGGAGACTCGGGCTACTTGACGGCCTTCAGCGCGTTGACGATGCCGAAGCCGTAGAAGCCGTTCACGCGCTTGCCGCCCTCACAGGTGGCGTCCTGCGTGCCGTTGCCGTCCTGGTCGTACGAGTCGGGGCAGCCCGGGTTGTCCGCCTGGGCCTTCAGCAGCGCCTGCAGCTGGGCCGGGCTCGCCCACGGGTGCTCGGACTTCAGCAGCGCGGCGACACCCGCGGCGTGCGGCGACGCCATCGAGGTGCCCTGCAGGAAGCCGTACTGGTTGTTCGGCATCGTGGAGAGGATGCGGCCGTTCTTCGACGGGGTGTCCGGGATCTGGTAGAGCCGGTCACCGCCGGGGGCCGCGACGTCGACGACGCCCTTGCCGTACGTGGAGTAGTACGACTTGAGGTTCTGCACGCCCGTCGCGCTCACCGTGACGATGCCCGGGAGCTGGGTCGGAACGTCGAAGCACTCGTGCGGGTCGATCGTGCGGGTCACCGGCGTCGAGTCGTCGGGGCTGGAGTCGTCGACGATCGCGTCCGAGTCGAGGTCGTGGTTCGAGTTGCCCGCCGACGCGAGGTGCAGGGTGCCCTTCTTCGTGGCGTACTTCTGGGCCCGGTTCACCGCGTCGACGATCGCCCGCTGGTCGGGGTCGTCCATGCAGTTGTAGAGCCACGGGTCCACGTAGTAGCTGTTGTTCGTGATCTCCACGCCGTGGTCGGCGGCGAACACGAAGGCGCAGACGACGCTCTCCGGGTAGAAGAGCCCGTTGTCCGGGTCGCTGACCTTGATGCCGGAGACCTTCACGCCGGGCGCGACACCGGCTACGCCGATGCCGTTGCGGGCGGCGGCGATCTCACCGGCGACATGCGTGCCGTGGTAGTCCTCGGCGGTGTACGGACGCCAGGCGCCCTCGCTCGTGTCGGCCACGCCGCCCACGCAGTTCGCGGACTGCTTGGCGGAGAAGTTCGGGGCCAGGTCCGGGTGCGTGTCGTCGACACCCGTGTCGATCACGGCGACCGTGACCTTCTTGCTGCCCGGGTTGATCTGTGCGGCCTTGTCGGCGCCTATCGCGCGCAGGTCCCACTGGTCGGCCTCGAGGGGCTCGCTCTTCGGGGTGGCCGCGGCCTTCACCTTGGCGGCCTCGGCGGCCGAGAGGTAGTCGGCGGCGCCCTCGTCCGTCGTGCCCGCCGCGGTCAGCGGCGTCGTACGCGTGGCACCGGCGGACTGGACACCGCGCACGGCACGGATCTTCGGCCCGAACTCGGGGTTGGCCGAGTGGACGACTATGACGCCGATCCTGTCGTACGTGGTGACGACCGTGCCGCCGGCCTTGGCTATCGCCTTCTTCACCGAGCCGATCGTGCGGTGGTCGGTCTTCGTGTTGACCACGTACGCGAGGTTCGGTCCGTCGGCCGCCGTGACGGCGGGCGCGGCCTGCGGGGCCGCCGAGGCGACACCCGGCAGGAAGCCGAGCGAGGCGGTGAGGGACAGCGCGACGGGCACGGCGAGAGCAAGACGGCGTCTGGAACGCAGATGAGCCATGGGATCTCCACTTCATCCGGAAACGGAACCAGCCCGAACACAGGTGGTGCTCGGGCAGGTACATGACGGGGTGGTGCAGGGCGAAGCTATCTCCCGTCGTCCCTGGCCAGCAATGACTTACGGGGATGTCTTGTGAAACGCCGACGACGAGTTCCGAAAGAAGTGCCGCGTGTTGAACCGCTCCCCACGCGGCGCCGTGACGTTGAGCAGGGAGCACGAGCACCATCGGGCCCCCTGTTGGATCACGCCCGGGGTACCTGACGTCGCCCCCCGGACAACGTGATCCACGTCACCGTGAGGTCAGAAATCAGCCATGTCCGTACCCAGCCCGTCCCCCGATCCCGAGACACCCCCGTCCGAAGCCGCACCCGCACCCGCAACGCGAGGAGACTCCGTGGCCACCGACGCACCGCCCCCCTCGAAAGCAGAACCTCATCTCCCGACCACCGCGGAGTTCGTAGAGGTGCAGGAGAGCGCTGAGTTCGGTGAACTGCGCCGCGCCCACCGCTCCTTCGCCTTCCCGCTGACCGTCGGCTTCATCAGCTGGTACCTGCTGTACGTCCTGCTGTCGATCTACGCGGACGACTTCATGGGCACCAAGCTCGTCGGCAACTTCAACGTTGCCTTCGTCCTGGGCCTCGCCCAGTTCCTCACCACGTTCCTCATCGCCTGGTGGTACGAGCGGCACTCGTCCACCAAACTCGACCCCAAGGCCGAGGCGATCAAGTCCCGGATGGAGGGCGGCGCATGAGCCCCGCGATCACCCAGGTCCCACTCGCGGCGGGGGAGGCCAGCGAGCACCGGCCGCTGATCATCGCCCTGTTCGCGGTCTTCGTCGTCGCCACCCTCGTCATCACCGTCTGGGCGGGCCGGCAGACCAAGGACGCCGCCGACTTCTACGCGGGCGGCCGCCAGTTCAGCGCCTTCCAGAACGGCCTCGCCGTCTCCGGCGACTACATGTCCGCCGCCTCGTTCCTCGGCATCGCGGGCGCCATCGCCCTCTTCGGGTACGACGGCTTCCTGTACTCCATCGGCTTCCTGGTCGCCTGGCTGGTGGCGCTGCTCCTGGTCGCCGAGCCGCTGCGCAACTCCGGCCGGTACACCATGGGCGACGTCCTCGCCTACCGCATGCGCCAGCGCCCGGTGCGTACCGCGGCCGGCACCTCTACCATCGTCGTGTCGATCTTCTACCTGCTCGCGCAGATGGCGGGCGCCGGCGTCCTGGTCTCGCTGCTGCTCGGCATCACCAGTGACGCCGGGAAGGTCGGCATCGTCGCCCTGGTCGGCATCCTGATGATCGTGTACGTCACCATCGGCGGCATGAAGGGCACCACCTGGGTCCAGATGGTCAAGGCCGTGCTGCTCATCAGCGGCACGCTGCTCATCACCTTCCTGGTGCTGCTCAAGTTCGACTTCAACGTCTCCGACCTGCTCGGATCGGCGGCCAAGAACAGCGGCCAGGGCGCGGCCTTCCTGGAGCCCGGCCTCAAGTACGGCCTCACGACCACCTCCAGCATCGACTTCATCTCGCTGGGCATCGCCCTGGTGCTGGGCACGGCCGGTCTGCCCCACATCCTGATCCGCTTCTACACCGTGCCCAACGCCAAGGCCGCCCGTAAGTCCGTGAACTGGGCGATCGGCATCATCGGCGGCTTCTACCTGATGACCATCGCGCTCGGCTTCGGCGCGGCGGCCCTCATCTCCAAGCAGGAGATCGTCGAATCCAATCCCGCGGGCAACACGGCCGCGCCACTGCTCGCCCTGCATCTGGGCGGCGTCGACTCGGCCTGGGGCGCGATCCTGCTCGCCACGATCTCCGCGGTGGCCTTCGCGACGATCCTCGCGGTGGTCGCCGGTCTGACCCTGGCCTCGTCCTCGTCGTTCGCCCACGACATCTACGCGAACGTCATCAAGAAGGGCCAGGCGACCGAGAAGCAGGAGATCAACGCCGCCCGCTACGCCACCATCGGCATCGGAGTCGTCTCCATCGGCCTCGGCGCCCTCGCCCGCGACCTCAACGTCGCCGGTCTGGTCGCCCTCGCCTTCGCGGTCGCCGCCTCCGCCAACCTGCCGACGATCCTCTACAGCCTCTTCTGGAAGCGGTTCACCACCCAGGGCGCGCTGTGGTCGATCTACGGAGGCCTCACCACGGCGGTCGGCCTGGTGCTCTTCTCGCCGGTCGTCTCGGGCAAGGCCACCTCGATGTTCCCGGACGTCGACTTCCACTGGTTCCCGCTGGAGAACCCGGGCATCATCTCCATCCCGGTCGGCTTCCTGCTGGGCTTCGTCGGCACCCTCCTGTCCAAGGAGAAGGCGGACGCCGGCAAGTACGCCGAGCTGGAGGTCCGCTCCCTCACCGGAACCGGAGCGCACTGACCGTCACACCGAGCGGCCGCGTCGTAGATCCCTACGACGCGGCCGCGGCATGTCTGGAGCGATCGGGCCACTCTCGTTGTCGGTCCCTTCACGTAGGCTCGCAGGTATCGGGTCGACTGATCGTTCGAAGCAGTCAGGTCCGTATCGAGGGAGGGGGCCCACGTGCTCATCGACACCTACGGCCGGGTGGCCACCGACCTGCGCGTCTCACTGACCGACCGGTGCAACCTGAGATGTACGTACTGCATGCCCGAGGAGGGCCTGCAGTGGCTGGCCAAGCCCGACCTGCTCACGGACGACGAGATCGTCCGTCTCATCGGCATAGCGGTGACGCGACTCGGCATCACCGAGGTCCGCTTCACCGGCGGCGAGCCCCTGCTGCGCCCCGGTCTCGTCGGGATCGTGGAGCGCGTGGCCGCTCTTGAGCCCCGCCCCCAGATGTCCCTGACGACGAACGGCATCGGCCTCAAGCGCACCGCGACCGCCCTGAAGGCGGCAGGGCTCGACCGGGTCAACGTCTCGCTGGACACCCTGCGCCCGGACGTCTTCAAGACCCTCACCCGCCGTGACCGCCACAAGGACGTCATCGAGGGCCTCGAAGCGGCCCGCGCCGCGGAGCTGACGCCGGTCAAGGTCAATTCCGTACTCATGCCGGGACTGAACGAGAACGAGGCGCCGGACCTGCTCGCCTGGGCCGTGGAGCACGACTACGAACTGCGGTTCATCGAGCAGATGCCCCTCGACGCGCAGCACGGCTGGAAGCGCGAGGGCATGGTCACCGCCGGGGACATCCTCGCCTCGCTGCGTACGCGCTTCGAGCTCACGGAGGAAGGGTCCGAGGAGCGCGGCTCGGCGCCCGCCGAGCGCTGGGTCGTGGACGGCGGACCGCACCGGGTCGGAGTGATCGCCTCGGTCACCCGCCCGTTCTGCTCGGCCTGCGACCGTACGCGGCTCACCGCGGACGGCCAGGTCCGCACCTGCCTCTTCGCCTCGGAGGAGACCGACCTGCGGGCGGCGCTCCGCTCGGACGCGCCGGACGAGGAGGTCGCCCGGATCTGGCGGCTGGCGATGTGGGGGAAGAAGGCCGGAGCAGGTCTGGACGACCCGTCGTTCGTACAGCCGGACCGCCCGATGTCGGCGATCGGCGGCTGACGGCCCGGCGCGGGGGCGCCGCCCGCTCAGCTCTCGGGCGGCCGCTCCGCGGACTCCCATTCCTCCATGAGCACGACATCCTTCAGGAAGCCGCGCGTGCCCAGGAACTTCGACAGGTGTTCGCGGTGCTCCTCGCACGCGAGCCAGGTCTTGCGCCGCTCAGGTGTGTGCAGCTTCGGATTGTTCCAGGCGAGCACCCACACGGCGTCCGCCCGGCAGGCCTTGGCGGAGCAGATGGGAGAAGAGGAGGACTCCGGGTCGGAACCGGGGACGTTCAGAATCACGTCCTCGACCCTAGTCGAGGAGTCACCCGGTAGGACCGGCGGATGTGCCCGTCCGGCAGGCCCCGCAAAAGGCGACGCCGAGCAGCCACGGGGGGAGCTGCCCGGCGTCGGTCTGTCGCTCCGACGGGGGATGCGGAGCGCGTTCCAAGTATGTCACGGGTAACCCGTTGCCCGGCAACGGAACAACATGATTGATCTGAGCTTTTCCTGAGCTTTGCGGGGGGTCCGGATTCCGCTTTCGGAGCATCCTCCGTGGTCAGGCCCGCTCGCGCGGTTCGCCCCGCGGACGCGCGTCCGGGTCGGCCGCCAGGTCCTCCGGGGCGGGTTCCGCGACGCCTCCGGCACCGGGCTCCGCCAGCATGGGACGGGTGGGCGCGGTCACGAAGGTGGACGGCAGCGAGGGCGCGTTCTCCCGGCCCGCGTTGGCGATCACCACGGAGATGTAGGGGAGCAGGATGCCGAGCACCAGCGCAACGACCGCGACGTGCCGCTCGACGTTCCACAGGGTGGCCGCGAGGACCACGGAGACCGTGCGGACGGACATCGAGATGATGTAGCGGCGCTGCCTGCCCCGTACGTCGTCGGCGAGCCCCTGCCGGGCCCCGGTGATCCGGAAGACCTCGGCGTCGCTCTGCTTGCGCATCACGCTCCACCACCCCGCCTGCATCGGACGCTCCCGGCCCGTACGGACCTCCACGTTACGCCGCGGCTGCGCCGCCCACGAGACCGGGTCGGCTCCGGTCCGGCTGGTGACGACTGCGCCGTACCGCGTACGGCCGTGCCCGACATGCGCCGTACGGCAACCGGCCCGACACTGGGCGTAATGCTCGCGTAGAGCCGTATAGGAGGCAGCCATGGGCTGGTTGTGGGCGATCATCGTGGGATTCGTACTGGGCCTGCTGGCCAAGGCGATCATTCCGGGCAAACAGCACAGCCCGCTCTGGCTCACCACGATCTTCGGGATCATCGGCGCGATCGTCGGCAACGCGATCGCCCGCGGCTTCGGTATCGACGAGACCAGTGGCATCGACTGGGGCCGGCACGCCCTCCAGCTCGCCGCCGCGGTCGTCATCGTCTTCCTGGGCGACATGCTCTACACGGCGATGCGAGGCAACAAACAGAGAACCTGAACGCACGCGAGGGAGGGCGGGTCCGTGGCGGACCCGCCCTCCCTCGCGAGCCGGGCGCCGGCGGCAGCGGGCGCCCTTTTCCTACGGAGCGACCTCCACGGCGGCAAGGTTCTTCTTGCCCCGCCGCAGCACCAGCCACCGCCCGTGCAGCAGGTCCTCCTTGCCGGGGACGGCGTCCTCGGAGGCGACCTTCACGTTGTTCACGTACGCCCCGCCCTCCTTGACCGTCCTTCGCGCCGCCGACTTGCTGGCCACGAGGCCCACCTCCGCGAAGAGGTCCACCACGGGGCCGGGCTCGGAAACCCGTACGTGCGGCAGCTCGGAGAGCGCGGCGCTCAGCGTCGCCGGGTCGAGCTCGGCGAGCTCGCCCTGGCCGAAGAGCGCCCGCGACGCGGCGATCACGGCGGCCGTCTGGCCGGCGCCGTGCACCAGCGTCGTCAGCTCCTCGGCCAGCGCCCGCTGGGCGGCGCGGGCCTGAGGGCGCTCCTCGGTCTGCCTCTCCAGCTCCTCCAGCTCCTCGCGGGACCTGAAGGACAGGATCCGCATGTACGTCGACACGTCGCGGTCGTCCACGTTCAGCCAGAACTGGTAGAACGCGTACGGCGTCGTCATCTCCGGGTCGAGCCAGACGGCGCCGCCCTCGGTCTTGCCGAACTTGGTGCCGTCCGCCTTGACCATCAGCGGCGTCGCGACGCAGTGCACCGCGGCGTCCGGCTCCAGCCGGTGGATCAGGTCCAGGCCCGCCGTGAGGTTGCCCCACTGGTCGCTGCCGCCCTGCTGGAGCGTGCAGCCGTACCTGCGGTACAGCTCCAGGAAGTCCATGCCCTGGAGCAGCTGGTAGCTGAACTCCGTGTAGCTGATGCCCTCCTGGGACTCCAGACGCCGGGCGACGGAGTCCTTGGTGAGCATCTTGTTGACGCGGAAGTGCTTGCCGATGTCCCGGAGGAACTCGATGGCCGAGAGACCGGCCGTCCAGTCCAGGTTGTTCACCATCACCGCGGCGTTCTCGCCCTCGAAGGACAGGAACGGCTCGATCTGGCCGCGCAGCCGGCCGACCCAGTTGGCGACGGTCTCCGGGTCGTTGAGCGTGCGCTCCGCCGTCGGCCGCGGGTCGCCGATCTGGCCGGTCGCCCCGCCCACCAGGGCCAGCGGGCGCAGACCCGCCTGCTGGAGGCGGCGCATGGTGAGGACCTGCACCAGGTGCCCGACGTGCAGCGAGGCCGCGGTGGGGTCGAAGCCGCAATAGAACGTGACGGGACCGTCCGCGAGCGCCTTGCGCAATGCGTCCTCGTCGGTGGACAGGGCGAACAGCCCGCGCCACTTCAGCTCGTCGACGATGTCCGTCACGGTTCTCGTGTCTCCTTGGGTGATCTTCGGGCAGCCGGAAAACGGCCGACTGCGAGGCTATCGAGGTTATACGCCCTGGCTGACAGAGCTCATGTTGAAGTCCGGCACCCGCAGCGCGGGCATCGCGGCCCTGGTGAACCAGTCGCTCCACTCGCGCGGCAGCGTCTTCTCCGTCCGTCCCGCCTCGGTCGCCCGCCCCAGCAGGCCCACCGGCGACTCGTTGAACCGGAAGTTGTTGACCTCGCCGGTGACCTCGCCGTTCTCCACGAGGTAGACGCCGTCCCGGGTCAGTCCGGTCAGCAGCAGCGTCGCCGGGTCGACCTCGCGGATGTACCAGAGGCAGGTCAGCAGCAGCCCGCGCTCCGTGGCGGCGACCATCTCCTCCAGAGAGGTGTCGTCGCCGCCGTCGAGGATGAGGTTGCCGATACCGGGGGCCACCGGCAGCCCGGTCAGGCCCGCACTGTGCCGCGTGCTCGTCAGATGCTTCAGCTCACCCTCGCGGACCCACTCCGTGGCGCTGAGCGGCAGCCCGTTGTCGAAGACGGAGGCGTCGTCCCCGGAGGAGTGCGTGAGGACGAAGGGGGCGCTCTCCAGCCCGGCCTCGTTCGGGTCGCTGCGCAGGGTCAGCGGCAGGTCGGTGAGCCGGTCGCCGACGCGCGTACCGCCGCCGGGCCTGCTGAACACCGTCCGGCCCTCCGCCGCGTCCCGGGCCGCCGCCGACCACATCTGGTAGATCAGCAGGTCCGCGACGGCGGTCGGCGGCAGTAGCGTCTCGTACCGTCCGGCGGGCAGCTCGACACGCCGCTGCGCCCAGCCCAGCCGGACGGCCAGCTCGGCGTCGAGCGCCGCCGGGTCCACGTCCTTGAAGTCCCGCGTCGAGCGCCCCGCCCACGCCGAGCGCGTACGGTCCGGCGACTTGGCGTTCAGCTCCAGCGTCCCGGTGGGCTGGTCGTGACGCAGGCGCAGCCCCGTGGACGTGCCGAGATAGCTGGAGACGAGCTCGTGGTTGGCGAAGCCGTACAGCTCGCGTCCACCCGCACGCGCGCGTGCGAACGATTCGCCCAGTGCCGGGGCGAAGTCCGTGAAGACGGCCGACGAAGTCTCGGCGGGCGCGTCCGTGAAGTCGGGGGAGGCGGACACGCCCGCCACGAGCGGCTGTGCGTCCTCGGCCGGGCCCGCCCCGCGCGCAGCCGCCTCGGCGGCCCGCACCAGGGGCTCCAGCTCGTCCGGGGTCACTGCCGAACGCGAGACGACACCGGAGGCGGTGCCCTCGCGGCCGTCGACCGTCGCGATGACGGTCAGCGTGCGCCCGCGCGTGACACCGTTCGTCGTCAGCGCGTTGCCGGCCCAGCGCAGGTTGGCGGTCGACCGCTCGTCGGCGATGACCACACACCCGTCCGCCCGGGACAGCGCGAGGGCACGCTCGACGACCTCGTGCGGCTTGTTCGTCGAGGAAGTACTGCCATGGGGCGTGCGCGCGCTCATCGACCGGCCTCCTGGGTCGTGTTGAGGATATTGACACCCTTGAAGAGGGCCGACGGGCAGCCGTGCGAGACCGCCGCGACCTGGCCCGGCTGGGCCTTGCCGCAGTTGAAGGCGCCGCCCAGGACGTACGTCTGCGGGCCGCCGACGGCCGCCATCGAGCCCCAGAAGTCCGTGGTCGTCGCCTGGTAGGCGACATCCCGCAGCTGGCCCGTGATCCGGCCGTTCTCGATCCGGAAGAACCGCTGCCCGGTGAACTGGAAGTTGTACCGCTGCATGTCGATCGACCAGGACCGGTCGCCCACGACGTAGATACCGCGGTCGACGCTCCCGATCAGGTCCTCGGTGGACATCCCGGCGGGATCCGGCTGGAGCGACACGTTCGCCATGCGCTGTACGGGCACATGGCCGGGGGAGTCGGCGTACGCGCAGCCGTTGGACCGCTCGAAGCCGGTCAGCTTCGCGATCCGGCGGTCCAGCTGGTAGCCGACCAACGTCCCGTCCTTCACCAGGTCCCAGGACTGCCCGGCGACGCCCTCGTCGTCGTACCCGATGGTCGCGAGACCGTGCTCGGCGGTGCGGTCACCCGTCACGTTCATCAGCTCGGAGCCGTACCTCAGCTTGCCCAGCTGGTCGAAGGTGGCGAACGACGTCCCGGCGTACGCCGCCTCGTAGCCGAGCGCACGGTCCAGCTCGGTGGCGTGGCCGATGGACTCGTGGATGGTCAGCCACAGGTTCGAGGGGTCGACGACCAGGTCGTACAACCCCGCCTCGACGCTCGGCGCCCGCATCTTCTCGGCGAGCAGCTCGGGGATCCGCGCGAGCTCCGACTCCCAGTCCCAGCCGGTGCCCGTCAGGTACTCCCAGCCGCGCCCGACGGGCGGCGCGATCGTGCGCATCGAGTCGAACTCGCCGCTCGACTCGTCGACGGCCACGGCATTGAGCTGGGGGTGCAGCCTGACCCGCTGCTGGGTCGTCACCGTGCCGGCCGTGTCCGCGTAGAACTTGTTCTCGTGCACCGTCAGCAGCGAGGCGTCCACGTGACTGACGCCGTCCGCCGCGAGCAGCCGCGCGCTCCACTCTTCCAGCAGCCCCGACTTCTCCTGGTCCGGCACGGAGAAGGGGTCGATCTCGTACGAGGAGACCCACGTCTGCTCGGCGTGCACGGGCTCGTCCGCCAGCTCGACCCGCTCGTCCGAACCCGCCGCCTTGATCACCTGCGCCGACAGCTTCGCCATCGCCACGGCCTGTGACGCCACCTTCGCGGCGGCGTCCATCGTCAGATCGACACCCGACGCGAACCCCCAGGTGCCGCCGTGCACCACGCGCACCGCGTAGCCGAGGTCCGTGGTGTCCGAGGAGCCGGCGGGCTTCGCGTCCCGCAGCCGCCAGGCCGCGCTGCGCACCCGCTCGAACCGGAAGTCGGCGTGGTCGGCGCCCAGCGCCCGGGCCCGCGCGAGCGCCGCGTCGGCCAGGGCCCTCAGCGGCAGTGCCGCGAAGGCTTCGTCGATGGAATGGGGCACGGAGGTCTCCCTGCTGTCGTCGCCTGTCGGTCCGATCATGTCGCGCGGGCGGGCCCGGCGGCCACACCTTTCTGTAGGGATCCGACAGTGAGTCCCCCAAGCCACTGTCGGTGCCCGATTCTCCGCAAGGCTGACGGTACCGATAGGTTTTTGAGGTACCAGACCGGCTATCGAAAGGGTGATCCGTTGAGCCGCTCGGTTCTCGTCACCGGAGGAAACCGGGGCATCGGCCTTGCCATCGCCCGCGCTTTCGTCGACGCGGGCGACAAGGTCGCGATCACATACCGTACGGGCGAGCCTCCGGCCGCCGTCACCGAACTGGGCTGCCTCGCGGTCAAGTGCGACATCACCGACAGCGAGCAGGTGGAGCAGGCCTACAAGCAGATCGAGGCCGAGCACGGCCCGGTCGAGGTTCTCGTCGCCAACGCCGGTGTCACCAAGGACCAGTTGCTGATGCGGATGTCCGAGGAGGACTTCACGTCCGTCCTGGACACCAACCTGACGGGCACCTTCCGGGTCGTGAAGCGCGCCAACCGCGGCATGCTGCGCGCGAGGAAGGGCCGCGTGGTGCTGATCTCCTCCGTCGTCGGTCTGTACGGCTCGCCGGGCCAGGCCAACTACGCCGCGTCCAAGGCCGGCCTGGTCGGGTTCGCGCGCTCCCTCGCCCGCGAGCTGGGCTCGCGCAACCTCACCTTCAACGTCGTCGCGCCCGGTTTCGTCGACACCGACATGACCAAGGTGCTCACCGACGAGCAGCGCGAGGGCATCGTGAAGCAGGTGCCGCTCGGCCGGTACGCGCAGCCCGAGGAGATCGCCGCGACAGTGCGGTTCCTCGCCTCGGACGACGCCTCGTACATCACTGGAGCCGTCATCCCCGTAGACGGCGGACTGGGAATGGGTCACTGATCACCATGAGCGGAATTCTCGAGGGCAAGCGCGTCCTGATCTCCGGTGTGCTGATGGAGTCGTCCATCGCCTTCCACGCGGCCAAGCTGGCCCAGGAGCAGGGCGCCGAGATCATCCTCACCGCGTTCCCGCGGCCCACCCTGACCGAGCGCATCGCCAAGAAGCTGCCCAAGCCCGCCAAGGTCATCGAGCTCGACGTCAGCAACGACGAGCACCTGGCGCGCCTGGCCGACCTGGTCGGTGAGGAGCTGGGCGGCCTGGACGGCGTCGTGCACTCCATCGGCTTCGCCCCGCAGGACGCCCTGGGCGGCAACTTCCTCAACACGCCGTTCGAGTCCGTGGCCACCGCCATGCACGTCTCGGCGTTCTCCCTGAAGTCGCTGACCATGGCCTGCCTGCCGCTGATGCAGAACGGCGGCTCCGTCGTCGGCCTCACCTTCGACGCGCAGTACGCCTGGCCGCAGTACGACTGGATGGGCCCGGCCAAGGCGGCCCTGGAGGCCACCAGCCGCTACATGGCGCGCGACCTGGGCAAGCAGAACATCCGCTGCAACCTCATCTCCGCGGGCCCCATCGGGTCCATGGCCGCCAAGTCCATCCCGGGCTTCGGCGAGCTGGCCGCGGTCTGGGACGACCGCTCGCCGCTCGAGTGGGACCTCAAGGACCCCGAGCCGGCCGGCCGCGGGATCGTCGCCCTGCTCAGTGACTGGTTCCCGAAGACCACCGGCGAGATCATCCACGTCGACGGCGGTCTGCACGCGATCGGCGCGTAAACGCCCCCGCGAAGGTCCTCGTACGGAGTCGGCGCCCCGTTCCCCGCAGCGCGCGGGGAGCGGGGCGTCACCCGTTCGGCCCCACCGGCCGGGCGGCGACGGGAGGTAACGGCCCACTCTGGAGTAGGAGTTCCCCTCCCGAGATGCCCCTCCCCAGCCCGGCCGAGGAGGTCCCTTTGTGCGCCTCTCCCAGCGTTTTCCCCCGCTGCTTGCCGCTCTGACCCTTCTGCTCGTGCTGCCCTTCGACGCCGTCTCGCACACCGCGGAAACAGCGCCCCACGCGCGCGTGCCCTCGCAGGACGATGACGACAGACCCTTCGGAGCGGTCTGCCGGACCGTCGTCGACGGCTCGTACGTGACGGCGTACTGCCACAACCCGTACCCGGAGCCCGACCGGGTCGGCCTGCACATCGAGTGCGACCGGTGGTGGGACATCGACGCCGACGGGACGAGGGTCGAGGCGGGGCCCGCGCAGACCGTCCGGCTGACCGGCCGCTGCTGGAAGGAGGTCCGCTCGGCGTGGGTCAGCCACCGGAGGTGACGTTCCCGGGCCGCCCCGGGCGGCACTGGAAGGGATAACCGGCCGCCTCCGAGGCGGCCGTCTCCGCGTCGCCCGTGCGGATCGCGTCCACCAGGCGCGAGTGGTCCATGTACGTCCCGGGCGTCAGCTCCTCGCCGATGTCCTCGCGCAGCCAGTCGCGCACCACCTCGCCCAGGTCCGCGTACATCGCCGTCATGACGTCGTTGTGGGACGCGGCGACCACGGCCAGGTGGAAGGTCGTGTCGGCGCTCACGAAGGCCTCCGCGTCCCCTGACTCCCAGGCCTCCTCCCGGCGTACGAGGAGTGCGTCCAGCTGCTTGAGATCGCGCTCGGTGCGGCGCTCGGCGGCCAGCCTCGCCGCACTCGACTCCAGCGTGGCGCGCAGTTCGGCGATGTGCCGCGGATCGGCGTCCGCGAACCGGCGGTGCATCACACCGGCCAGCTCGCTGGTGGCCACGACGTAGGTGCCCGAGCCCTGCCGGATGTCGAGCAGGCCGTTGTGCGCGAGCGCTCTGACGGCCTCCCGGACCGTGTTGCGGGCGACCCCCAGCTGTTCGACCAGTTCCGGCTCGGTGGGGATGCGGGCGCCCACCGGCCACTCGCCGGAGGTGATCTGGTTCCGCAGTGCGGCGATGACCTGCTCGGACAGCGCCGAACGGCGGGGGTGGCTCAGCGGCATGACGGTCCTTCGCGCCAGGGGGTGCACCAGGAGGAGGCACCGCGATACGGGTGCCAGGGAATTGTGCACCAGGGGAGTGGACAACCAATCATCCCATGATTCTATGATGGGGCGCATGACTGGCGAGGAAACCCGGACGACGATGGCACCACCGATACGCAGCTCCGCGCACGACGCGGACCTCCGGCCGCCCGTCACGCGCGCGTGGATGACGCGCCTGGTGATCGTCGGCATCGTCCTGACCGCCCTCAACCTGCGTCCCGCCATCACCAGCCTCGGCGCCCTCCTCGAAGAGGTGCGCGACGGACTCGGCATGAGCGGCAGCGTCGCCGGCCTCCTCACCTCCGTACCGCCCCTGTGCTTCGCCGTCTTCGGCGTCATGGCACCGCGCCTCGCCCGCCGTTTCGGACCCGCCGCCGTGGTCTGCGCCGGCATGCTGGCGATCGGTGCGGGCCTGGCCGTCCGGCCGTTCGCGGGCAGCACGGCCGGCTTTCTGGCGGCCAGCGCCCTCGCGCTCATGGGCATCGCGGTCAGCAACGTCCTCATGCCGGTGATCGTCAAGCGCTGGTTCCCGGACCGGGTCGGCTCCATGACCGGCCTCTACTCCATGGCCCTCGCCCTCGGCACCGCCTCCGCGGCCGCCGTCACCGTGCCCATGACACGGGCCCTGGGAGGCGCCTGGCAGTCGGGTCTCGCCGTCTGGGCGGGCCTCGCGGCCGTCGCGGTCCTGCCGTGGATCCCCCTCGCGCGGGCCCGGGGCACGGCCCTGTCCGCCGAGCGCGTCCCCGCCGCGGCCTCCGGATCGGCGCAGGAGGCCGCTCCGCTGCGGATCACCCGGAGCCGTACCGCCTGGGCCCTCGCCGTGTTCTTCGGGCTCCAGGCCACCGCCGCGTACATCACGATGGGCTGGATGGCGCAGATCTTCCGGGACGCGGGTGTCCCGGCGGGCACCGCCGGACTGCTGCTCGCGGTCACGATGGTGATGGGCGTGCCGCTGGCCTTCGTCATTCCGCGGCTGGCCACCCGGATGCCCCACCAGGGACCGATCGTGGTCGCCCTCGGCCTCTGCGGCTTCGTCGGCTACGCGGGCCTCTACCTCGCTCCGGCGGGCGGCGCCTGGGCCTGGGCCCTGCTGCTCGGCGTCTCCAACTGCGCGTTCCCGCTGGCCCTCACGATGGTCGGCATGCGGGCCAGGACCGGCGCGGGGGTCGCGCAGCTGTCGGCCTTCGCGCAGAGCACCGGGTACCTCATCTCGATCCCCGGCCCGCTGCTGGTGGGCGTGCTCTACCAGCACAGCGGTGGCTGGGGACTGCCGATCGCCCTCATGACGGGCCTGATGGTCCCGCAGATCGTGGTGGGCGTCCTCGCGGGCCGCGACCGCACCGTGGAGGACGAGGCCGCGCGGTGACATGACGGACGGCGTGCGCGTGGCCGCCCCGGGGGGCCGACCCCACCGGTGAGGGGGCGGGCGGAGGGTGCGAGACTTGCCGTATGCCCGTGCTCGATCCGAACCCTCAGAACGGCCAGAAGAAGATGCTGCTCGTCTTCGGCGCGTTCCTTCTCATCTTCGTGGTCATCGGCGTCATCGCGTCGATCGCCTCCCCCTGAACGCGGCGGTCCGCCACCGGCCGTGACCCCGACGCCCCGACCTCCGCGCGACGCGATGGTGGGGTTGTCCCCACCATCCCCTAGGGGGTGAGTGTCAGGGTCAAGTGGGTGGATCACCGGATGGGTTGGGCGTTCCCGAGTCCGTACCTTCGAGATGTGACCGCGAGGACGCGGACCACGGACCACTCGGAGCCCCACGGAGGCGGCATGTCGGCCCCTACGCACATCACGCCCCGTCCGGCGAGCAGGCGCGGCGTCGAGGTCACGCTGCCCTGGTGGGCGCTCGTCCTCCCCGCGCTCGCCTTCGTGGCGCTCCTGCTGCTGATCCTGAACCCGGCGGACGCCCACGCGGCGGGCACGGACCCGGTGGTCGGAAACCTGTTCGAGCGGATCCAGCAGATCGTGCTGCACGAGGACTCCTGAGTTCCCGGCGCCCATGGCGGGCAGCGCATCAACTCCCTGCGCCCCATGGCGTGTTTCGTGCGAAGCTGGGACTCATGAGCGTCGCAGAACCCCGCAGGATTGTCCTTTTCCGGCATGCGAAGGCCGACTGGCCCGACGTGCCCGACCACGAGCGTCCGCTCGCTGAGCGGGGCCGCAAGGACGCCGCCGTCGCCGGACGCAAGCTGGCCGACTCCGGCATCCCCTTCGATCTGGCCCTCTGCTCCACCGCGGTCCGGACCCGCGAGACATGGAAGCTCGCCGTCCATGAGCTCCCGCACCGGCCGAAAACGGTCTATGAGGAGCGGCTCTACGAGGCCTCACCCGGCCAGCTGATCGCCGTACTCAACGAAACCCCGGACGACGTGCGCAACGCCCTCCTGATCGGGCACAACCCCGGAGTGCAGGGCCTCGCGGACATCCTGGCCGACCGGTCCGAGGATGACGCGCAGGAGCGGCTGAGCCGCCACGAGTTCCCCGCCGCCGCCTTCGCCGTGTTCTCCTTCACCGGCTCGTGGAAGAGCCTGGAGCCCGGCGCGGCCACGCTGGTCGAGCACTGGGACCCGTCCGAGTAGTCACCCGCCGAACGCGGACGGGGCCCGGCACCTTCACGGTGCCGGGCCCCGTCCCTGTCGTGGGAGACCCGGGTGAGGACCCGGGTGGGTTGCGGGGACGCGTCAGTCCACGTGCATGTCCGCCGCCTCGACCTCTTCCCGCGTCACACCGAGCAGGTAGAGGACCGTGTCCAGGAAGGGGAAGTTCACCGCGGTGTGCGCCGCCTGGCGCACTACCGGCTTGGCGTTGAAGGCCACCCCCAGGCCGGCCGCGTTGAGCATGTCCAGGTCGTTGGCGCCGTCACCGATCGCCACCGTCTGAGTGAGCGGTACGCCCGCCTCCGCGGCGAACCGGCGCAGCAGCCGTGCCTTGCCCGCGCGGTCCACGATCTCGCCGGTGACCCTGCCCGTCAGCTTCCCGTCGACGATCTCCAGCGTGTTGGCCTGGGCGAAGTCGAGCCCGAGCCGCTCCTTGAGATCGTCCGTCACCTGCGTGAACCCGCCCGAGACGACCCCGACCTGGAAACCGAGCCGCTTCAGCGTACGGATGAGCGTGCGCGCGCCCGGCGTCAGCCGCACCTCGCTGCGCACCTTGTCCACCACGGAGGCGTCGAGCCCTTCGAGGAGCGCCACGCGCGCGTGCAGCGACTGCTCGAAGTCCAGCTCCCCGCGCATCGCGGCCGCCGTCACCTCGGCGACCTCGTCCTCGCAGCCGGCGTGTGCGGCGAAGAGCTCGATGACCTCGTCCTGGATGAGCGTGGAGTCCACGTCCATGACGACCAGGCGCTGCGCCCGCCGGTGCAGCCCGGCGGCGACCACCGCGATGTCGACGCCGAGAGCCGCGGCCTCGGTCACCAGGGCGGTCCTGAGCGCCTCGGGCTCCGTACCGGAGACAGCGAACTCGACGGCCGTCACGGGGTACTTGGCCAGCCGGAAGATACGGTCGATGTTGCCGCCGGTCCCGGTGATCCGGGCGGCGATGGCGGCCGTCGACTCCGCGGTGAGCGGATGCCCGAGGACGGTCACCAGCGACCTGCCGTGCCCGCGCGGCCGGTTGTCGCCGTGCCCGGAGATGATCTCGGCCTGCAGCCTCATCGAGTCGGCCCAGCTGTGCACCGTGGCCCGCAGATCGCCTTCCAGACCGGCCGGCGGATGTGTCACGAGCGCGCACAGCACGATCCGGCCACGGGTGACGACCTGCTCGATGTCGACCACGTCGACCGAGTAGGCGGCAAGGGTGTCGAAGAGCCCGGCCGTGATACCGGGACGGTCCTTGCCGAAGATCTTGACGAGGAGAGTGGGAACGTCAGAGGTCTGCGATGAGCTCATGGTGTTCACACCGTATCCGGCACCCCGTGCCGCCCGCCCCCGAGGTCCGCCTGACGGACACGGAACAGTAGGTGTCCCCGGGATGTCCCCGGACCGTACGGATCATGTCCGCCCCTCGTCCCGCTCTTCGCCCCGGCCCTCGTCCCGTCCCTGGTCATCGCCGTCCGCCCGGCTTCCGCGGCGGGGGCGGGGGCGGCAGCTCGTCCGGCGGGGGAGGCGGCCCGTCCTGCGACGACCGGGAGCGGTGCCGAGACCCCGGACCGGCCGGCGGCGGGGGAGGCGGGATGAAGGGCCCGGCCACCGTCCGAGCCCCGTACACGTCGTCGGGCGGCCGGGCGCCGGGGAGCCGCCCGCCGGGAGCCTGCCCGCCGGGGGAGGAAGGAGCACCGGGGGTCCGCGCGCCGGGTCCCCGACCGGGCCCGGGCTCCCGCAGCTCGTCGGGCAGCCGCAGATAGGGGTTCGTGTCCGGGTTCGCCGGCCGGAACGGCGTTCCGGGGTGGTAGGGCCCGGCCTCCCCGGCGGCCTCCGCGTACGGGGCACCGGACCCGGTGCCCGCCCCGACCCGTGCCTGCGGAGCCGCCTGCCGGCCGGCGGCGCCCGTGGCGCACGCGAGCAGCGCGCCCGCCGCCCCCGCTCCCGCGCCCCACAGCGCACCGAGCAGCAGAGCCATGCCCAGCTGCCCCCGCAGCTCGATCCCGGAGTCGAACGCGTCGATGCCCAGCACGGACAGGGAGGCGTCCACGGACACCTCCGTCAGCCAGGCCAGCAACGGCATCGCCGACGCGGTCACGACCGCCAGCCGCAGCGCGCAGCGACCCGCGAAACCGAGGACGCCCCGCTCCCGTACGAACGGCGTGCGCGCCGCGGTCAGGACGCCCGCGAACAGCATCATCAGGGCCGCGGCGACCCCCAACAGCCATACGCGGCTGTCCAGTTCGGCCAGCCTGCCGAGCGTGACGGGCTGCTCGGAGAACTTCAGGAGGTCGTCCATGGGATCCGGCAGGAACTGGAGGAACGGACCCGTCGCCTTCCCGTCCCACGGCACGAAGAGCCCGATCGGGATGCCGAGCCACACCCCGTTGGGCGCCCCGAGCAGGGCGGCGCCGGCGATCCGCTTGGGGTTGTCGTCGCCGAGAGCCGCGTACGCCGCCGCCGCGCAGCCCGCCAGGACCGCCACCAGCACAACCGTGACCAGCGCGGACACCGCGGGACGCACCAGGCGGTGCACCGCTGTCCAGCCGGGCGGCAGCGGGGTCCGGCGCGAGGCCAGCAGCGCGATCACCAGGACGCCGAGCACCCAGCCCAGGCCGCCGAGGAGGGTCGGTACCGTCTCGACGGTGAAGCCCACCTGGGCGTTCGCCTCCGCGAGATCCCCGAGCCGGTCCGGCAGCAGGCCGCCGATGTCGCCGAGCCCGGGCACCTCCACGGCGTCGGGCAGCCCGCCGCCCGGCAGCTCGTCGAGCCCGAGCGAACCGCCGTCGATCGTGATGATGTCGTGTCCCGCCCAGGCGAGACCGCCCAGCATCGCCACGAAGAGAGCGGCCACCGTGCCCGCCCGCGCGAGCAGTTCGGCGGGTGCGATCACCGCTCCCGCACCGTGCAGGGAACGCAGGAAGAACCAGGACAGCAGCAGCGCGCCCACCAGGCTCACACCGAGTGGCGTGATCTGGAGGGCCGTCTCGGCCTGCGCGCCGTCCAGGCCGAAAGCCGACACGTCACCCGAGGGAGTCACCGAACCACCCGCCCCGAGCGCCACAACCGCCGCGGTCATCGGCCCGAGCGAGGCCTCCGCGTCCGCGCCGAGCAGATGCAGGCCCAGTGCCGCGACGCCCGCCATCCCGATCAACGCCCAGCTCACGGCGGCGATCGAGGACAACAGCACATCACCCAGTGGCACGCGCCTGCCGTGTCCCACGGACCCGTCGCTCATCGTCAGCCCCCCGACTCCGCACCGCGACACTTCCACCGCGGTGTCCCCCTCGCGTGGGATTACCACTCTCCGGGCCGGTTTCAACCCCGTCAACGGAAACGGACAAGCCGCCCGTACGCGGTCTTCACGGGGCCCGACTTTCGGTCAGAGGCCTCCTACTGAAATAGTTCCCCACGATGTTCGACATCCCTAGACTCCCTGTGTTGGGGGTAACTCGGGGGACAACACAGTGGGGCATGGAGTGCCGGAACTCGTACTGGAATTGAACGGACGGACCTGGACGCTCGACGCGTCCAGGCCATACACCCTCGGGCGTGATCCGCAGGGGGACGTGGTGCTCGACGACGCCAGGGTGTCCTGGCGTCACGCCACGATCAGCTGGGGCGGCCGCAGTTGGGTCATAGAGGACCACGGCAGCACCAACGGCACATTCGTGCAGGGGCAGCGGATCCATCAGATGGAGATCGGCCCCGGCTCGGCCGTGCACCTCGGCAACGCGACCGACGGACCACGCCTGAGCCTGTCGGGCGCCGCGGCCGCCGCACCGCAGGCGCAGCAGCAGCCGTACGCGGCGCAGGGCGCACCGGCGGCCGGCTGGGCCCAGCAGGCGCCGCCGCCGCAGCAGCCCGCGCCGGAGCAGGGCTGGCAGCAGCCCCAGCAGGGCGGGCACATCCCGCAGCAGCAGGGACCCGGTGGGGGCGCGGGGGCGCCGCCGGTCTACGGCGACCGCAGCCCGACCACGTTCCACCAGATGTCCCTCGGCCGTGTGATGCGCATCGGCCGTGCGCTGGAGAACGAACTGGTCGTGTCCGACCTGCAGGTCTCACGCCACCACGCCGAGTTCCACGCGACGCCCGACGGGCGTTACGAGATCCGCGACCTCGGCTCGCACAACGGCACGTACGTCAACGGTATGCCGATCGCCAAGGGCGGCTCCGCGCTGCTCGGCCCGAACGACATCGTCGGCGTCGGCCACTCGACGTTCCGCCTGGTGGGCGACCGCCTCGAGGAGTTCGTCGACACCGGTGAGGTCTCCTTCTCGGCCCGCCACCTGACCGTCACGGTCGACGGCGGCAAGCAGATCCTCAAGGACGTCTCCTTCGGCGTACCGGAGAAGTCGCTCATCGCGGTCATCGGCCCCTCCGGTTCCGGCAAGTCGACGCTCCTGAAGGCGCTCACGGGCTACCGCCCCGCCAACCAGGGCGACGTCCTCTACGACAACCGGAACCTCTACAAGCAGTTCGCCGAGCTGCGTCAGCGCATCGGTCTGGTCCCGCAGGACGACATCCTGCACAAGGAACTGACCGTCAAGAAGGCCCTCAAGTACGCGGCCAAGCTGCGCTTCCCCGCGGACACCACGACGCAGGAGCGCGACGCCCGGATCGACGAGGTGCTGCGCGAGCTGAAGCTCGACGTCCACAAGGAGAAGAAGGTCACCTCCCTCTCCGGTGGCCAGCGCAAGCGCGTCTCGGTGGCCCTGGAGCTGCTCACCAAGCCGTCGCTGATCTTCCTGGACGAGCCGACCTCCGGTCTCGACCCGGGCATGGACCGCGATGTCATGCAGCTGCTGCGCGGCCTCGCCGACGACGGCCGTACGGTCCTCGTCGTCACGCACTCCGTGGCCGAGCTGGCCATCTGCGACAAGCTTCTGGTCATGGCGCCCGGCGGCTCGGTGGCCTATTTCGGTCCGCCCGAGGAGGCACTGAACTTCTTCGGCTACGACACCTGGGCCGATGTCTTCTCCGCCTTCGAGAACTACCGCGACTACGACTGGGCGGGCCGCTGGAAGGGCTCGCAGCACTACCAGATGTACGCCGCGGACATCGACGCCGTCGCCCCGCAGTCCGTACACATGCCGTCGCCGCAGGCGATGCGGCCGCCGAAGCCGCAGGGCTGGCTCTCCCAGCTGAGCACGCTGGTCCGGCGGTACGTCTCGGTCATCGTGTCCGACAAGGGTTTCCTGGCCCTGACGGTGATCCTGCCGGCGGTCCTCGGCGCGGTCAGCCTGCTCATCGAGCCGGACAAGACGCTGCTGGTCAACAAGCAGCTGGGTCCGAACGGCCTGCCGATCCCGAACAGCACGGCCGCCACGGTGCTGCTGATCCTCGCCGTCGGCGCCTGTTTCGCGGGCGCCGCCAACTCGGTCCGTGAGCTGATCAAGGAACGGGTCATCTACGAGCGGGAGCGCGCGACCGGCCTGTCGCGCTCGGCGTATCTGATGTCCAAGGTGATCGTCCTGGGCGTCATCACGATGCTCCAGGGCGCACTGGTCGGCGCGATCGGCTTCATGAGCCGCACGATCCCCGACGAGGGCCTCATCCTCGGAGGCGCGGTCGCGATCGAGCTCTCCCTGCCGATCATGGCGCTGGGCTTCACCTCGATGATGTTCGGCCTGGTCATCTCCTCGCTGGTGAAGACCGCCGAGAAGACCATGCCCCTGTTGGTGATGTTCGCGATCATCCAGGTCGTCTTCACCGGCTGCCTGTTCCCCCTCGCCGGCGCCCTCGGCGTCAACGAGTTCTCGTACCTGATGCCGTCGCGCTGGGCCGTCGGCGCCGCCGGTACCACGCTCGACTTCAACAAGATCAACCCGCACAACTCGACCGACTCGGATCCGCTCTGGGACCACGACGCCCTGACGTGGGCCCTGGACATGACCGCCCTGTTCGCCCTGGCCGCCGTCTGCGGCTTCCTCGTGGCCCGCTTCCTGCGCCGCCACGAGCCGGAGGTCATGCGGAAGTAGTTCCCGGGCACGAGCGGTCCCAGGACACGCGAAGGGCGGCACCCCCGGTGGGGTGCCGCCCTTCGGGCGTACGGGTCAGAGGTCCGCGCAGACCTCAGTACGCGCCGTTGACGTTGTCGATCGAGCCGTACCGGTCGGCCGCGTAGTTGGCGGCGGCGGTGATGTTGGCGACCGGGTTGTACTGGCTCTTGACCGTGCCGGCGACGTGGTAGGCGTCGAAGGTGGGCTTGATGACCTGCAGCAGACCGATCGACGGGACACCGTTGATGGCGTTGATGTCCCAGTTGTTGATCGCGTTCGGGTCGCCCGCGGACTCGCGGATGATGTTGCGGTGCAGACCGTCGTACGTACCCGGTATGCCGTGCTTCTTCATGATGTCCAGCGACTGGCGGATCCAGCCGTCGAGGTTGTTCGCGTAGGTCTTGGCGGCGGCCGGCTTGACCGCGGCACGCTTGGCGGACCGGCTCGCGGCCTCCTTCGCCTTGCGGGCGTCCTCGGCCTTCTTCTTCGCGGCGGCGTCGGCTGCCTTCTTTGCGGCGGCCGCGTCGGCGGCCTTCTTCTTCGCGGCCGCGGCCTGGGCGTCGGCCAGCTGGCCACTGAGGCCGACGGTCGCGACCTTGAGCTGCTGGGAGGAGACGGAGGCCGGAGCGGCGGCGACCGAGTCGGCGCTTGCCTGGGTCTCGGCCGGTACGAGGGAGAACGCGAGGGCCGCGGCGCCGAGCGTGGCGACACCGGCGAACGAGAGCTTGTGGGTCTTGGTCAGCGCGGGACTATGACCAGGAGTGCGGAGCTGCTTGGGCATGGCTGAGGGACCTCTTCGAATAGCGCGGAGGCCGCTCTCGGTCCGGAGGGGACAAAGTGTTTCCGGATCAAACGCCGCGGGTAGGTACCTGCGGCGCCGAGCGACGGCAGCCATTCTTAGCGACCGCAATTTTCCCTGGCAAAGGTGTGACGTACGACCTCGGGTAGTGGACCCCGTAGGGGCAAAACGGGGCAGACCGATACGTCTGCCCCGCTCACCATGAGTCCGTATATCTCCTATGTCCGTTCGTACGTGATGTGCGTCCTATGTGCGGGCTCACATCGGCCGGGGTGCGGTCTCACCAGCAGTTGCTGGAGCAATGCTCTGTGTGAGGGTCCTCCTCCGGGAGGATGAGGTGCACGTCGCCGAACTCGTGCCACAGGTAGCGCCCCCGCAGCGCCTCGTCGTACCCGCGGTCGACAGCCACCCCGCCGGCGATCGCCTCCAGCATCAGCAGATGGGAGGCCTCGGGCTCGTGCAGCCCGGTGAGCAGCCCGTCGACGACCCGCACCCCGCGCTCCGGGGTCACCACGAGGCCGGTCCAGCCCTCCGCCGCCCGCACCACCCCGTCGGTGCCGGCCGCCGACTCCACGGCGCGCACGGCCGTGGTGCCGATCCCGATGACCCGGCCGTCGCCGGCCTTAGCCGCGTTGATCAGCCGCGCCGAGGCCTCCGGCACCGCGAAACGCTCCGGGTACGGCGGTTCGTGCGCCTCGGCCGAGGCGACCCCCGTGTGCAGGGTGACGGGCGCGAACTGCACACCACGGCTCACCAGCTCCGCCACCAGCCGCGTGGTGAAGGGCCGCGCCGCGCTCGGCATCTCCGCGCTCCCCGACCCGTCCGCGGACGGCAGCGCGAACACCGTCTGGTACGCGGACAGCGGCTGGTCCCTCTCCGTGTAGGAGTACCGGACGGGCCTCCCGTGCCGCCGCAGAAGCCCCAGGACGTCGGGATCCGAGGCCCGCCCCCACCACAGCCGTGCGCTCCGCCCGGTGAGGGGCTCCTCCAGCACGATCCGAACGCCCCCGGGGAGCCGTACCTCCGCCCCGGCGGGCCCGCCCGCCCGCGCGCGCGTGGTGCCCCTCCCATCGGGCTCCCGCAGCTCCACGGCCCAGCGCCCGTCGTCGCCGTGGGTGGAGAAATGCACCACCACGCGCGCGTGCCCGACCTTTCCGTCCACCGCCGCCGCCAGCGTCGCGGACGTGTTCACGACGAGGAGGTCCCCGGCCCGCAGACGCCCCGGCAGATCCACGAACGCGTGATGCGACACCTGGGCCCCGCGGGAGACGAGCAGCCGCACCGCGTCGCGGTCGAGCCCCGGCCCCCGCTGCTCGGCCGGCACGCGGGCCGACAGCTCCTCCGGCACCCTCCACCCCGTCCTGCCGCGACCGGACGGAGGCCTCCCCATGGCGGTCGTCATCGCCGACCCTGCGGAGACGAGGCCCCGGAGCGCCCGCTCACCGGACGCCGGGCGGACCCTTCCGAGACAGCACCGGCACCGGTCGCCGCGGCGACACGAGGCCCGGCGACGGCGGAGCGGCTCATCGGGTCACCTCCAGGAGGGCCGGCGCCGCGTACCTGCCACTTTCCGGACGCCGGTCGAGCAGGCGCAGAAAGGCCGGGACGACACTCGCCGGACCGGGCCGCGGATCGTCGTCGTCGGGTACGGCCGCCGCGTACAGGTCCGTGGCCATGTCACCCGGATCGACCGCCCAGACCCGCAGCCCGGGCTCCTCCGCCCCGAGCACCGCGGAGAGATGGTCGAGCGCCGCCTTCGAGGCCCCGTAGCCGCCCCAGGTCTCGTACGCCTCGGCGGCGGCGTCCGAACTGACGTCGATCACCGTGCCCGCCGGCGACTCGCGCAACAGCGGCAGCGCCTCCTGGACCAGCCCGAGCGCCGCGACCACGTTGACCTCCAGAGCGCGCCGCAGCCCCTCCAGCGCCAGCGCTTCGAGCCGTACGAGCGGTTCGGCGCCCAGCGCGCTCGCGTTGTTCACCAGGAGATCGACGCCGCCGAGCTCCCGCGCCGCCGCCACCAGACCGGCACGGTGCGCACCGTCCGTGACGTCCCCGGGCAGCGCCCGCACCCGTGTCCCGTACGCGCCGAGGGCCGCGGCCGTCTCCCGAAGGGGCGGGCCCGTTCTGGCGTCGAGCACCAGATCCCAGCCGCGCTCCGCCAGGGCCTCGGCGAGCGCGCGCCCCAGCCCCTTCGAAGCCCCTGTGATGATCGCTACCGGCATGACGTCCGTCCCCTCGTCGCACGGCCGCCGCTCCCGGCAGCCGTCCTCAACGTAGGAACCAGGAGGCCCTCGCCGCCTCGTGCGCAGGCCCCATGCGCCGGGGCCCTTCGCCCTAGGTCCAGCGGCCCAGGGAGGGCCGCCACAGGTCGGATACGCGCTGTCACACCCCGCCGGTACCGTGAGGTCATGAGTCAAGGACCCCGGTCGGGCCTGTACGCGGTGAGTTCCGCGCTGCTCGCGATGAGCAGGCACCTGGAGGTGCGTGACGTCCTCAAGACGATCGTCGCCTCGGCCCGCGAACTGCTCGACGCGCAGTACGCGGCGCTCGGGGTTCCCGACGACCACGGCGGCTTCGCCCAGTTCGTCGTCGACGGTGTCAGTGACGCCCAGTGGAAGGCCATCGGCCCGCTTCCGCGCCAGCACGGCATCCTCGCCGCGATGCTGCAGGAGGCCCGCGCCGAGCGCCTCGCCGACGTGCGCCAGGATCCGCGCTTCGAGGGCTGGCCCTCCGCCCACCCCGACATGTCCGATTTCCTGGGCCTGCCCATCCGCGACGGCGACGAGGTCATCGGCGCCCTCTTCCTCGCCAACAAGCTGCGTCCCGCGGCGGGCGACCCCTCACACCCCGCGGGCCGCGAGCCGGCCTGCGGCTTCACCGAGGACGACGAGGAACTGCTGCGGATCCTCGCCCAGCACGCCGCGATCGCCCTCACGAACGCCCGCCTGTACGAGCGCAGCCGCGAGCTGACCATCGCCGAGGAGCGGTCCCGCCTCGCCCACGAACTGCACGACGCCGTCAGCCAGAAGCTGTTCTCCCTGCGCCTCACCGCCCAGGCCGCCGCGGCCCTGGTGGACCGCGACCCGGACCGCGCCAAGGGGGAACTGCACCAGGTGGCGACGCTGGCCGCCGAGGCCGCCGACGAACTGCGCGCCGCCGTGGTGGAGCTGCGCCCCGCCGCCCTCGACGAGGACGGCCTGGTCGCCACGCTGCGCACCCAGATACAGGTCCTCGACCGGGCCCACACCGCGCGCGTGACCTTCGACAGCCGGAGTGTCCGCGCGCTGCCCGCAGCCCAGGAGGAGGCCATGCTGCGGGTCGCCCAGGAGGCCCTGCACAACGCGCTGCGGCACTCCGGCGGAGCCCGCGTCGACGTCACCCTGGAGAGGCGGGGCCAGGGCGCCGTGCTGCGCGTCAGCGACGACGGCGCCGGCTTCGAGCCCCGGGCGACCCGCCGCGCGGGCCGCCATCTCGGCCTGGTGTCCATGCGTGACCGTACGAACGGCGTCGGAGGCACGCTCAGGGTGGAATCGGCGCCCGGAAAGGGCACCACGATCGAGATGGAGGTCCCTGGTGGCTGACGCAATCAAGGTGCTGCTCGTCGACGACCACCAGGTCGTCCGCCGGGGGCTGCGCACGTTCCTCGAAGTGCAGGACGACATCGAGGTCGTGGGTGAGGCGTCCGACGGCGCCGAAGGAGTCGCCCGCGCCGAGGAGTTGAAGCCCGACGTCGTCCTCATGGACGTCAAGATGCCGGGGATGGACGGCGTGGAGGCCCTGCGCAGGCTCCGCGCACTCGACAACCCCGCGCGCGTGCTCATCGTCACCAGCTTCACCGAACAGCGCACGGTGGTCCCGGCCCTGCGCGCGGGCGCCGCGGGCTATGTCTACAAGGACGTGGACCCCGACGCCCTCGCCGGCGCCATCCGCTCGGTGCACGCGGGGCACGTCCTGCTCCAGGCCGAGGTGGCCGGGGCGCTGCTGTCCCAGGAGGAGACCAACTACGGCCAGGGCAGAGGCGGTTCGCTCACGGAGCGGGAGCGCGAGGTGCTCGGCCTGATCGCCGACGGCCGCTCCAACCGCGAGATAGCCCGTGCCCTCGTCCTCTCCGAGAAGACCGTCAAGACGCATGTCTCGAACATCCTTATGAAGCTGGACCTCGCCGACCGCACCCAGGCCGCACTGTGGGCCGTACGGCACGGCGTGGCGGGCTGATGACCTGCTGATCGGTTCGATCGCGGCTCTTCGTGCCGGAAAAGCGGAGGGTCTTCTTCCGGGCTGAGATTCATACCGTCGTGGGAATGTCCCCCGGATGGCGCATCCTTCCTCGATCTCCGCCGTTCTCCAGTGCGTGCTGCGGCGCTTTGCCGCAGTGGTTCACAAGGAGAGGGCTCACGAAGTGAAGAACCTGAAGAAGGCCGCAGCCGTCACGATGGTGGCCGGTGGCCTGGTTGCCGCCGGTGCCGGTTTCGCCTCCGCCACCGATGGTGCGCACGCGGGCGGCCAGGCCGTGGGTTCGCCGGGCGTCGCCTCGGGCAACCTCGTCCAGGTCCCGGTCGCCATCCCGGTGAACGCGGTCGGCAACACCGTGAACGTTGTCGGCATCCTGAACCCGGCCTTCGGCAACGACGGCATCAACGGCTGACGTACGCCCAGGGTCCGCAGCGACCCGTACGCGGGTCAGCAGTGACCACCGGCCTTCCAGGTTCGCCTGGGGGGCCGGTCCGTTCTTCGGCTCGTCGGATCAAAGACCCGAACGGGCAGAACGCGCCCACCCGCCTTGCCGTTCCGATGTTCCGGGCGTAGCTCAGGCCACGGCCTGCGGCTGGGCCGGACACGCGAACGCAGGAGGAACGCTTTTCATGAACATCGCCAAGAAGGCCGCCATGGCCGTAACCGTCGCCGGCCTCGCGGCGGGTGCCTCCGCCGGTGCCGCGGTCGCCGACTCGGCTGCCGACGGCGCTGCCGTGAAGTCTCCGGGCGTCGGCTCGGGCAATGTCGCCCAGGTCCCGGTCCACGTCCCCGTCAACGTCGTCGGTGACAGCGTCAACGTGATCGGGCTCCTGAACCCGACCTTCGGCAACGAGGCCGTGAACGACTGACGCCCTGCCCGGCCGAGAGCCCCGCGGACCGCACGGTCCGCGGGGTTTCGCCATGGGGCCTCAGCGGACCCCGCGCTCTCTCTCCTCCACGAACGCGTTGTACGCCGCGACCTGAGCCCGCCTGGCCGTCCGTTCGACCGGACGCAGAGCCTCGGAGCGTGCAGCCATCTCCGCCGCGCTCACAGCGCCGCCGTGCCCGTTCTCGTACGCCACGGAGATGAGCAGCCCGATGCGCCGGGACAGCGCCAACACGCGGACCGCCCGCGGCGGGTAGCCGGGAGCGAGCGCCTCACCGTCCCGCTCGGCCCGCGCCCGGTACGCGTCGATCGCCGCCTCGGCGACCGGGCCCGAGCCCGCCACGTCGAGCCGTGACAACAAGTCGGTCGCGTCACGCAACGCCTCCGCGAGCTCCCGCTCCGCCTCACCGAGGGACGGCACGTCGGCGGGTGGCGCCTCGCGCACGGCCAGGCAGTGCCAGACGACCTCCACGTGCACGTCGCCGTCCGGGCCGGCCTCGTACACCTCGGGCACGAGCCCCAGCCCGGCCCCGTGGCAGACCACCGCCTCCTCCGCCTCCAGTGCGCGCGCGTTGAAGTCCGGCGGCCCGCTCAGTCCGAGCGGATGCCCGGGCGCGGGCAGCGCAACCCGCAGCCCGGTCACCCCGAGCGCGCGCAGCCGCCCCAGGGCGAGGGTGAGTCCGACGGGCCCCGTCTCGCCGGGCAGCCCCTCGACGCGGTGCACGACGTCCTCGCCGACGATGGCGACGACCGCGTCGTCCGGCGAAGCAAAACCGGCCAACAGGGCATTTCCCCATGCGGCCAGCCGTCCTGAGCGTGGTTCCGAAAGCATGCCCCCACCCTAAGGACCGGCCGATGGATTGGACGGGTCGACCGGTGGCGTAGGTTTTCCCTGGGGGCTTCGTCCACAGACGACAGCGACGGCCGAGACTGCAATGGGAGACAGCGCGCTCATGAGCGATGTACTGGAGCTTGAGGACGTATCCGTGGTCCGAGAGGGCCGGGCTCTGGTGGACCAGGTCTCCTGGTCGGTCAAGGAGGGCGAGCGCTGGGTCATCCTCGGACCCAACGGCGCCGGAAAAACGACCCTTCTGAACCTCGCCTCCAGCTACCTCTACCCCAGCCAGGGCACCGCCACCATCCTCGGCGAGACCCTCGGCAGGGTCGACGTCTTCGAACTGCGCCCGCGCATCGGCATGGCCGGCATCGCCATGGCCGACAAGCTCCCCAAGCGCCAGACCGTCCTGCAGACGGTGCTGACCGCGGCGTACGGCATGACGGCCGGCTGGCACGAGGACTACGAGGACATCGACGAGCGGCGCGCCCGCGCGTTCCTCGACCGCCTCGGCATGACCGAGTACGTGGACCGCCGGTTCGGCACGCTCTCCGAGGGTGAGCGAAAGCGCACCCTCATCGCCCGCGCGCTGATGACCGACCCCGAGCTGCTGCTCCTCGACGAGCCGGCCGCCGGACTCGACCTCGGCGGCCGCGAGGACCTCGTACGCCGCCTCGGCCGCCTCGCCCGCGACCCGATCGCCCCCTCCATGATCATGGTCACGCACCACGTCGAGGAGATCGCCCCCGGTTTCACCCACGTCCTGATGATCCGTCAGGGCAAGGTGCTCGCGGCCGGCCCCCTGGAGCTCGAACTCACCTCGCGCAACCTGTCGTTGTGCTTCGGCCTCCCGCTCGTCGTCGGCCAGGCCGGCGACCGCTGGACCGCGCAGGGCCTGCCCCTGTCCTGACAACCAGGAACACCCGCCCCAACTTGATCGGCGCCCTGTCCGGGACGGACCCGCGGACCTACCATGACCACGTGGACGACATCGACGCATGGGTGTGGTGGCTGATCGGCGCGGTCGGGCTCGGAATCCCGCTGGTCGTGACCGCGATGCCGGAGTTCGGAATGCTCGCCGTCGGCGCCGTGGCGGGCGCCGTGACCGCGGGGATCGGAGGCGGTGTCGTCATCCAGGTCGTGGTCTTCGCCGCCGTCTCGGTCTCCCTCATCGCGGTGGTACGCCCCGTCGCGGCCCGACATCGCTCTCAGCGACCCCAACTGGCCACGGGCATCGATGCCTTGAAGGGCAAGCAGGCCGTCGTCCTGGAGAGGGTCGACGGTTCGGGTGGCCGGATCAAGCTCGCCGGGGAGATCTGGTCCGCTCGTTCCCTGGACACGGGACGCGCCTTCGACGTAGGCCAAGAGGTGGACGTCGTGGAGATCGAGGGGGCCACGGCGATCGTCATGTGACCCCTCGCGGCGTCCAGTGAACGGAACGTTGCACGTGGCGAGTTGTGGTCTGACACACTCGTCCAGCAAGATCTTCGACAATCACAAGATCTTCCGGCAAGCGCCGAGGCGGAGAAGGGTACGGGGAGCCACGATGGGACCGGTCGTCATCGTCCTGATCATTCTGGTGGTGTTGGTCTTCATCGCCCTGATCAAGACCATCCAGGTGATCCCACAGGCCAGCGCGGCCATCGTCGAGCGCTTCGGCCGCTACACGAGGACACTCAACGCGGGGCTCAACATCGTCGTCCCGTTCATCGACTCCATCCGCAACCGCATCGACCTCCGCGAGCAGGTCGTGCCCTTCCCGCCCCAGCCGGTGATCACCCAGGACAACCTGGTCGTGAACATCGACACGGTCATCTACTACCAGGTGACGGACGCCCGCGCCGCGACGTACGAGGTCGCCAGCTACATCCAGGCGATCGAGCAGCTCACGGTCACCACGCTCCGCAACATCATCGGCGGCATGGACCTGGAGCGGACCCTGACCTCCCGCGAGGAGATCAACGCGGCCCTGCGCGGAGTGCTCGACGAGGCCACCGGCAAGTGGGGCATCCGCGTCAACCGCGTCGAGCTGAAGGCGATCGAGCCGCCCACCTCCATCCAGGACTCGATGGAGAAGCAGATGCGCGCCGACCGGGACAAGCGCGCCGCGATCCTCACCGCCGAAGGTATCCGCCAGTCGCAGATCCTCACCGCCGAGGGCGAGAAGCAGTCCGCCATCCTCCGAGCCGAAGGCGAGGCCAGGGCCGCGGCCCTCCGCGCCGAGGGTGAGGCCCAGGCGATCCGTACGGTCTTCGAGTCCATCCACGCCGGTGACGCGGACCAGAAGCTCCTCGCCTACCAGTACCTCCAGATGCTCCCGAAGATCGCCGAAGGCGACGCCAACAAGCTCTGGATCGTGCCCAGCGAGATCGGCGACGCCCTCAAGGGCCTGAGCGGAGCGATGGGCAACTTCGGCCCGATGGGCGGCATGGGCGGCGGCTCGGGCAACGGCGGCACGGAACGCCGCGAAAAGCCGTCGGTGGACTGACAGACACAGACAGACGGGGGCTCACCTCACAAGAGGTGAGCCCCCGCTCTGCTGCGAGGCAGTCCTCGGGGAGCACCGGAAACGGCGCGGTGCTTCAGGGGCGCGGGGAACTGCGCGACCAGCCATGACGGACCCGCACCCGACTCACCACCTCACCGGCAGCGCCTCACAGTCCCCGGAGGGACCCGCTCACGCGGCCGGCTGGGCCAGCCACTCCGGCAGACCCTCAAGATCGTCCCGCCCCAGCGCAAGCAGCATCGCATCGGCCGGCGTCGGCTCGAACGGCTGCCGCAGCAGCGGCATCCCCGCCTGATCCGGCGTACGCGCGGCCTTGCGATGGTTGTCCTCCGCGCACGAGGCGACCGTGTTCAGCCAGGAGTCCTGACCACCCTGCGCCCGCGGCACCACATGGTCCACCGTGGTCGCCCGACGGCCGCAGTACGCGCACCTGTGCCGGTCACGTACCAGCACACCCCGCCTCGACCACGGTGCTTGTCTTCGGAACGGCACCCGTACATAGCGGCAGAGCCTGATCACCCGCGGCACCGGTATGTCCAGCGCGGCTCCGCGCATGCGCAGTTCGGGGTGGGCCTGCTCGACGACGGCCTTGTCCTGCAGCACCAGAACGACGGCTCGGTTCAACGTCACCGTCGACAGCGGCTCGAAGCTCGCATTCAGCACCAGCGTGTCACGCATCCAGCCCACCTCCCATGTGCACCGGCCCACCGCGTGGCGAGCTTGGATCAACTCTGGCCGGGCACGCCGAGATGGACAACGCAATAAAAATGCCCGCCTCTGATCAATTCCAAGACCAGAGACGGGCAAACGTTCAGCGAACGCTCAGCTCTCCGCGGGAGCCGCGTACTCGGCGACGACCTGCGCCCTCGCCAACGTGTGGAACCGGAGATTGAAGCCCACGACGGCCGGTGAAGCGTCCGAGTCGGGACCGAGCTTCTCCTGGTCCACCGCGTACACCGTGAACACGTACCGGTGTGCCGGGTCACCCGCGGGAGGCGCGGCGCCCCCGAAGTCCTTCGACCCGTAGTCGTTGCGCACGTGGACCGCGCCTTCCGGCAGGCCCTCGAACTTCCCCGTGCCCGCACCCGTCGGCAGTTCCGTCGCCGAAGCCGGAATGTCGAACACGACCCAGTGCCAGAATCCGCTCCCCGTGGGGGCGTCCGGATCGAAGCACGTCACGGCGAAACTCCCGGTCTCCGCCGGGAAGCCCTCCCAGCGCAACTGCGGCGAGGTGTTCCCGGCCGCGTAGACCTGAGCGTCGTCCAGCGTCGCGCCCGGTTCGACGTCCTCACTCGTGACCGTGAACGACGGCACGACGGGATGGAAGTCATGGGGAAGCGGCGGCCTCGTGGACTCCGTCACCTCGGCACCTCCTGATCGGTTCCTGCTCTGTGGAAACTCTCGCCCGAGCCTAGAACCAGCTGCGGCGACTGCCGACCTCGGACAGCCACTGGTTGAGGTACGCGGCCCAGTCGGTCCCCTGGAAGTCGTTGAGACCCACCTTGAAGGAACGGAACGAGTCGCTGCCCTCGCTGAACAGCCCCGGCTTCTTGTCCATCTCCAGGACGACGTCCATCTCACGGTCGTCCGCGACGAAGCTCAGCTCGACCTGGTTGAGACCGCGGTACTGCTGCGGCGGGAAGAACTCGATCTCCTGGTAGAACGGCAGCTTCTGGCGCGTGCCCCGGATGCGGCCGCGCTCCAGGTCCGCGCTCTTGAAGCGGAAACCGAGCTGGATGAACGCGTCCAGCAGAGCCTGCTGCGCCGGCAGCGGGTGCACGCTGATCGGGTCCAGGTCACCGGAGTCCACCGCGCGCGCGATCTCCAGTTCCGTGGTCACACCCACGTTCATACCGTGCAGCGGCTGACCGGCGATGGTCGTGATCGGCGTCTCCCACGGGATCTCGAGCCCGAACGGCACCGCGTGCACCGCGTTCGCCTCCAGCTCGAAAGCACCACCGAGCCGCGTCTTCGTGAACTCGATGTCCTGCTTGTGCTCCTGGTCGTCCGGGCCCTCGACCTCCACGCGGGCCTGCAACCCGACCGACAGCCCCTCGATCTGCTGAGCCACGGATCCGCCCTGGATCCGCACCTCACCCTGGACGACACCGCCGGGAACGACGTTGACCTCGGTCAGCACCGTCTCGACCGAAGCCCCACCGGCCCCCAGGCTCGCAAGCAGCCGCTTGAACCCCATGTCTTTTCCTCCTCGGGCAACGCCCCGTTGTTGATCTGTCCGGATCGAATCCTTGATCCATACAAACGCGATCCAGCCGTGTCCGGTTCCGCGCCCTCACCCTGGCAAGGCGGGCGCTCCCTGACCACCCCGCGCGCAGTCACACGTCTGCACTACGCTCGTACGCCATGATCGCGGCCCCTGACCGTACGCCCCTCACCCGGGACTTCTTCGACCGACCCGTTCTCGAGGTCGCCCCCGACCTGCTGGGGCGTCTGCTCGTGTGCACCACCCCGGACGGTCCGATCGAGCTCCGCCTCACGGAGGTCGAGGCCTACGACGGTCCGAACGATCCCGGATCGCACGCCTATCGCGGCCGCACGGCCCGCAACGCGGTGATGTTCGGTCCGCCCGGACACGTGTACGTCTACTTCACCTACGGCATGTGGCACTGCATGAACCTGGTCTGCGGCCCTGAGGGCACGGCGAGCGGCGTCCTGCTGCGCGCCGGGGAGATCACCAAAGGTGCCGAACTGGCCCGCAAACGTCGACTTTCGGCCCGACATGACAGAGAACTGGCCAAAGGCCCCGCCCGCCTGGCCACAGCACTGGGGGTCGACCGGTCCTTCGACGGTACGGACGCCTGCGCCCCCGAGGGTTCGTCGATGACCTTGCTGAGGGGCACCCCGGCACCCTCCGACCAGGTACTCAACGGTCCGCGAACCGGAGTGGCCGGCGACGGAGGTGTCCACCCGTGGCGCTTCTGGATCACCAACGACCCGACGGTGAGCCCGTATCGGGCGCACACCCCTCGTCGGCGCCGAACTTGACTCGCCCCTGGGCGATCCGTAACGTAGCCCGAGCCGCTTGACCCGGGTACGGCGTTCAGCCTGCAGCCGGAAGTGGCCAACCCACTACCTACGACTTCCTCTCAGCGAGGGTCTATTCAGCATGTCCGCATGTCTGAATTGGAACTCGCGGAACTCGATTATGAGTTGCCGAGAGGATCGGCTAACGTAGTGAATGTCGAAAGGCCGCGAGGCCAAAAGGCAAATCCCACCGACTGGGAATCACGGCCCGAAACGGTCTGATAGAGTCGGAAACGCAAGACCGAAGGGAAGCGCCCGGAGGAAAGCCCGAGAGGGTGAGTACGAAGGAAGCGTCCGTTCCTTGAGAACTCAACAGCGTGCCAAAAATCAACGCCAGATATGTTGATACCCCGTCCATCACTTTGTGGTGGGTGGAGGTTCCTTTGAAAAAGTCCTGCCGGACGTGAGTTCGGTAGGCGCATCAGCGAGGACGCTGTGAACAGTCTTCCTTATTCCGGTTGACTGTTCCGCTCTCGTGGTGTTCTCCCGATTACGGGAATACATTCACGGAGAGTTTGATCCTGGCTCAGGACGAACGCTGGCGGCGTGCTTAACACATGCAAGTCGAACGATGAACCACTTCGGTGGGGATTAGTGGCGAACGGGTGAGTAACACGTGGGCAATCTGCCCTTCACTCTGGGACAAGCCCTGGAAACGGGGTCTAATACCGGATGATACTTCCACTCGCATGGGTGGGGGTTGAAAGCTCCGGCGGTGAAGGATGAGCCCGCGGCCTATCAGCTTGTTGGTGAGGTAGTGGCTCACCAAGGCGACGACGGGTAGCCGGCCTGAGAGGGCGACCGGCCACACTGGGACTGAGACACGGCCCAGACTCCTACGGGAGGCAGCAGTGGGGAATATTGCACAATGGGCGAAAGCCTGATGCAGCGACGCCGCGTGAGGGATGACGGCCTTCGGGTTGTAAACCTCTTTCAGCAGGGAAGAAGCGAAAGTGACGGTACCTGCAGAAGAAGCGCCGGCTAACTACGTGCCAGCAGCCGCGGTAATACGTAGGGCGCAAGCGTTGTCCGGAATTATTGGGCGTAAAGAGCTCGTAGGCGGTCTGTCGCGTCGGATGTGAAAGCCCGGGGCTTAACCCCGGGTCTGCATTCGATACGGGCAGACTAGAGTGTGGTAGGGGAGATCGGAATTCCTGGTGTAGCGGTGAAATGCGCAGATATCAGGAGGAACACCGGTGGCGAAGGCGGATCTCTGGGCCATTACTGACGCTGAGGAGCGAAAGCGTGGGGAGCGAACAGGATTAGATACCCTGGTAGTCCACGCCGTAAACGGTGGGAACTAGGTGTTGGCGACATTCCACGTCGTCGGTGCCGCAGCTAACGCATTAAGTTCCCCGCCTGGGGAGTACGGCCGCAAGGCTAAAACTCAAAGGAATTGACGGGGGCCCGCACAAGCAGCGGAGCATGTGGCTTAATTCGACGCAACGCGAAGAACCTTACCAAGGCTTGACATCGCCCGGAAAGCATCAGAGATGGTGCCCCCCTTGTGGTCGGGTGACAGGTGGTGCATGGCTGTCGTCAGCTCGTGTCGTGAGATGTTGGGTTAAGTCCCGCAACGAGCGCAACCCTTGTTCTGTGTTGCCAGCATGCCCTTCGGGGTGATGGGGACTCACAGGAGACTGCCGGGGTCAACTCGGAGGAAGGTGGGGACGACGTCAAGTCATCATGCCCCTTATGTCTTGGGCTGCACACGTGCTACAATGGCAGGTACAATGAGCTGCGATACCGCAAGGTGGAGCGAATCTCAAAAAGCCTGTCTCAGTTCGGATTGGGGTCTGCAACTCGACCCCATGAAGTCGGAGTTGCTAGTAATCGCAGATCAGCATTGCTGCGGTGAATACGTTCCCGGGCCTTGTACACACCGCCCGTCACGTCACGAAAGTCGGTAACACCCGAAGCCGGTGGCCCAACCCCCTTGTGGGGAGGGAGCTGTCGAAGGTGGGACTGGCGATTGGGACGAAGTCGTAACAAGGTAGCCGTACCGGAAGGTGCGGCTGGATCACCTCCTTTCTAAGGAGCATCTAGGCCGCCAAGCTTGCTTGGTGGTCCAGGGCCATTACGTCGGCACACGTTCGACGGTGGTTGCTCATGGGTGGAACGTTGATTATTCGGCACTCTTGGTCGTCTTCTCCTTCCAGTACTGTCCTTCGGGGCGTGGAAAGAATGAGGGAAGCGGCGAGGGTGCCGGGCACGCTGTTGGGTGTCTGAGGGTATGGCCGTATGGCTGCCTTCAGTGCCGGCCCCAGTGCACTCGCCTGTGAAGGCGGGGTGATGGGTGGTTGGTCGTTGTTTGAGAACTGCACAGTGGACGCGAGCATCTGTGGCCAAGTTTTTAAGGGCGCACGGTGGATGCCTTGGTACCAGGAACCGATGAAGGACGTGGGAGGCCACGATAGTCCCCGGGGAGCCGTCAACCAGGCTTTGATCCGGGGGTTTCCGAATGGGGAAACCCGGCAGTCGTCATGGGCTGTCACCCACATCTGAACACATAGGGTGTGTGGAGGGAACGCGGGGAAGTGAAACATCTCAGTACCCGCAGGAAGAGAAAACAACCGTGATTCCGGGAGTAGTGGCGAGCGAAACCGGATGAGGCCAAACCGTATGTGTGTGAGACCCGGCAGGGGTTGCGCATGCGGGGTTGTGGGATCTCTCTTTCACAGTCTGCCGGCTGTGAGACGAGTCAGAAACCGTTGGTGTAGGCGAAGGACATGCGAAAGGTCCGGCGTAGAGGGTAAGACCCCCGTAGTCGAAACATCAACGGCTCGTTTGAGAGACACCCAAGTAGCACGGGGCCCGAGAAATCCCGTGTGAATCTGGCGGGACCACCCGCTAAGCCTAAATATTCCCTGGTGACCGATAGCGGATAGTACCGTGAGGGAATGGTGAAAAGTACCGCGGGAGCGGAGTGAAATAGTACCTGAAACCGTGTGCCTACAAGCCGTGGGAGCGTCGCTCACAGAGTTTACTCTGTGGGTCGTGACTGCGTGCCTTTTGAAGAATGAGCCTGCGAGTTTGCGGTGTGTTGCGAGGTTAACCCGTGTGGGGAAGCCGTAGCGAAAGCGAGTCCGAATAGGGCGATTCAGTAGCGCGCTCAAGACCCGAAGCGGAGTGATCTAGCCATGGGCAGGTTGAAGCGGCTGTAAGAGGTCGTGGAGGACCGAACCCACCAGGGTTGAAAACCTGGGGGATGACCTGTGGTTAGGGGTGAAAGGCCAATCAAACTCCGTGATAGCTGGTTCTCCCCGAAATGCATTTAGGTGCAGCGTCGTGTGTTTCTTGCCGGAGGTAGAGCACTGGATAGGCGATGGGCCCTACCGGGTTACTGACCTTAGCCAAACTCCGAATGCCGGTAAGTGAGAGCGCGGCAGTGAGACTGTGGGGGATAAGCTCCATGGTCGAGAGGGAAACAGCCCAGAGCATCGACTAAGGCCCCTAAGCGTACGCTAAGTGGGAAAGGATGTGGAGTCGCACAGACAACCAGGAGGTTGGCTTAGAAGCAGCCACCCTTGAAAGAGTGCGTAATAGCTCACTGGTCTAGTGATTCCGCGCCGACAATGTAGCGGGGCTCAAGCGTACCGCCGAAGTCGTGTCATTTCAGCATATAGGGCCAACGCCCGCTGGGATGGGTAGGGGAGCGTCGTGTGCCGGGTGAAGCCGCGCCGGAAGGCAGTGGTGGACGGTTCACGAGTGAGAATGCAGGCATGAGTAGCGATACACACGTGAGAAACGTGTGCGCCGATTGACTAAGGGTTCCTGGGTCAAGCTGATCTGCCCAGGGTAAGTCGGGACCTAAGGCGAGGCCGACAGGCGTAGTCGATGGATAACCGGTTGATATTCCGGTACCCGCTGTGAAGCGTCAAACATTGAACCAGGCGATGCTAAGTCCGTGAAGCCGTTCCGGACCCTTCGGGGAAAGGAAAGTGGTGGAGCCGACGGACCAGACCTGCAGTAGGTGAGTGATGGGGTGACGCAGGAAGGTAGTCCATCCCGGGCGGTGGTTGTCCCGGGGTAAGGGTGTAGCCCGTGTGATAGGTAAATCCGTCGCACATCAAGGGTGAGACCTGATGCCGAGCCGATTGTGGTGAAGTGGATGATCCTATGCTGTCGAGAAAAGCCTCTAGCGAGTTTCATGGCGGCCCGTACCCTAAACCGACTCAGGTGGTCAGGTAGAGAATACCGAGGCGTTCGGGTGAACTATGGTTAAGGAACTCGGCAAAATGCCCCCGTAACTTCGGGAGAAGGGGGGCCATCACTGGTGATCCGATTTACTCGGTGAGCTGGGGGTGGCCGCAGAGACCAGCGAGAAGCGACTGTTTACTAAAAACACAGGTCCGTGCGAAGCCGTAAGGCGATGTATACGGACTGACGCCTGCCCGGTGCTGGAACGTTAAGGGGACCGGTTAGTCAAACTTCGGTTTGGCGAAGCTGAGAACTTAAGCGCCAGTAAACGGCGGTGGTAACTATAACCATCCTAAGGTAGCGAAATTCCTTGTCGGGTAAGTTCCGACCTGCACGAATGGCGTAACGACTTCTCGACTGTCTCAACCATAGGCCCGGTGAAATTGCACTACGAGTAAAGATGCTCGTTTCGCGCAGCAGGACGGAAAGACCCCGGGACCTTTACTACAGTTTGATATTGGTGTTCGGTTCGGCTTGTGTAGGATAGCTGGGAGACTTTGAAGTCATGGCGCCAGCCATGGTGGAGTCGTCGTTGAAATACCAGTCTGGTCGTGCTGGATGTCTAACCTGGGTCCGTGATCCGGATCAGGGACAGTGTCTGATGGGTAGTTTAACTGGGGCGGTTGCCTCCTAAAGAGTAACGGAGGCGCCCAAAGGTTCCCTCAGCCTGGTTGGCAATCAGGTGTTGAGTGTAAGTGCACAAGGGAGCTTGACTGTGAGACCGACGGGTCGAGCAGGGACGAAAGTCGGGACTAGTGATCCGGCGGTGGCTTGTGGAAGCGCCGTCGCTCAACGGATAAAAGGTACCCCGGGGATAACAGGCTGATCTTCCCCAAGAGTCCATATCGACGGGATGGTTTGGCACCTCGATGTCGGCTCGTCGCATCCTGGGGCTGGAGTCGGTCCCAAGGGTTGGGCTGTTCGCCCATTAAAGCGGTACGCGAGCTGGGTTTAGAACGTCGTGAGACAGTTCGGTCCCTATCCGCTGTGCGCGTAGGAATATTGAGAAGGGCTGTCCCTAGTACGAGAGGACCGGGACGGACGAACCTCTGGTGTGCCAGTTGTCCTGCCAAGGGCATGGCTGGTTGGCTACGTTCGGGAGGGATAACCGCTGAAAGCATCTAAGCGGGAAGCCTGCTTCGAGATGAGTATTCCCACCAACTAGATTGGTTAAGGCTCCCAGTAGACGACTGGGTTGATAGGCCAGATGTGGAAGCCCTGTAAGGGGTGAAGCTGACTGGTACTAATAGGCCGAGGGCTTGTCCTCAGTTGCTCGCGTCCACTGTGTAGTTCCCAGACAACGAACGGTTGTGCTGGCTGAACAGTTCCACTAATCAATTGAATAGTGTGCTTGTTCGCTGCCCGTTCACAGCTCTGTCTATGGCAGGGTGTCTGAAAGGGTTTCGGTGGTCATAGCGTGAGGGAAACGCCCGGTTACATTCCGAACCCGGAAGCTAAGCCTTACAGCGCCGATGGTACTGCAGGGGGGACCCTGTGGGAGAGTAGGACGCCGCCGAACAATTTTTGGAGGACCTTTGGTCCCAGCGACTCGCTGGGACCAAAGGTCCTTTTTTGTTTTCCGAAGCGCGCCGGGTACCCGGCTGCGCGAGAATGACTTGCGGTACCGATGACAGGAGTCACCCATGTCCACCAACTCTCCCGACGAGCGACCGGAGCGCGACCAGCGACGCCGGGACAGTGGTGACCGCGGAGGACCGCGCCGGGACAACGACCGTGGTGGGTCCGGCCGGCGTGACGACCGTCGCGACGACAGCCGTGGTGGTGACCGTCCGGCGTTCCGTCGTGACGACGACCGCGGTCCCCGGCGTGACAGCGACCGTCCCCCCTTCCGCCGCGACGACCGGCGTGATGACAACCGTGGCGGTGGCGACCGCGGCGGCTTCCGCCGTGATGACAACCGCGGCGGTGACCGTCCGGCATTCCGTCGTGACGATCGTCGTGATGACAACCGTGGTGGCGGCGACCGTGGAGGGCGTCCGCCGTTCCGTCGGGACGACCGACCCAGCGGGCCGAGCCGCGACGACCGTGACCGTGGCCCGCGGCGTGACAGCGACCGTCCCCCCTTCCGCCGCGATGACAACCGCAGTGGTGACCGTCCCGCGTTCCGTCGTGATGACCGGCGTGATGACAACCGTGGCGGCGGCGACCGCGGCGGCTTCCGCCGTGACGACAACCGCAGTGGCGGCGACCGCGGCGGCTTCCGTCGTGATGACAGCCGTGGTGGTGACCGTCCGGCGTTCCGTCGTGACGACGACCGCGGTCCCCGGCGTGACAGCGACCGTCCCCCCTTCCGCCGCGACGACCGGCGTGATGACAACCGCAGTGGCGGCGACCGCGGCGGCTTCCGGCGTGACGACAGCCGCGGCGGTGACCGTCCGGCATTCCGGCGTGACGACCGACCCAGCGGGCCGAGCCGTGACGACCGTGACCGTGGTGGCCCGCGGCGTGACAGCGACCGTCCCCCCTTCCGCCGCGACGACCGGCGTGACGACAACCGCAGTGACCGTCCGGCGTTCCGTCGTGACGATGAGCGCGGCGCCCCTCGGCGTGACGGTGACCGTCCCCCGTTCCGTCGTGACGACCGGCGTGACGACAACCGTGGCGGCGGCGACCGTGGCGGCTTCCGGCGTGACGACAACCGTGGCGGTGACCGTCCGGCGTTCCGGCGTGACGACCGACCCAGCGGGCCGAGCCGTGACGACCGTGACCGTGGCCCGCGGCGTGACAGCGACCGTCCCCCCTTCCGCCGCGACGACCGGCGTGATGACAACCGCAGTGGCGGCGACCGTGGCGGCTTCCGTCGTGATGACAGCCGTGGTGGTGACCGTCCGGCGTTCCGTCGTGACGACGACCGCGGTCCCCGGCGTGACAGCGACCGTCCCCCCTTCCGCCGCGACGACCGGCGTGATGACAACCGTGGCGGTGGCGACCGTGGCGGCTTCCGGCGCGACGACAGCCG
Source organism: Streptomyces aurantiacus (assembly GCF_027107535.1). NCBI lineage: Bacteria > Bacillati > Actinomycetota > Actinomycetes > Kitasatosporales > Streptomycetaceae > Streptomyces > Streptomyces sp. Qhu-G9. The sequence continues at coordinate 2,481,821 of NZ_CP114283.1, forward strand.
CGGTGGTGGCGGCTTCCGCGGGCGGGACGATCGGGGCGGGCCTCGCCGCGACGACGACCGCGGCGGGTTCCGTGGGCGCGATGATCGCCGGGACGACCGGCGCGGTGGCGGCGGTGGTGGCCGCTTCCGCGACGAGCGGGAACGCGACCGCGAGCCGATCAAACGGCTGCCGATCCCGGACGACGTCACGGGTGAGGAGATCGACAAGGACGTACGACAGGAGTTGATGAGCCTGCCCAAGGGGCTCGCCGAGGACGTCTCCAGGAACCTGGTGATGGTGGCCCGGCTCATCGACGAGGACCCCGAAGGTGCGTACGGCTACTCCAGGGTCGCGCTGCGTCTCGCGTCGCGTGTCGCCGCCGTGCGGGAGGCGGCCGGCTTCGCCGCGTACGCGAACCAGAAGTACAGCGAGGCGCTCGCCGAGTTCCGGGCCGCGCGGCGCATGACCGGAAACGTCGACCTGTGGCCCGTGATGGCGGACTGCGAGCGTGGGCTGGGACGTCCGGAGAGGACGCTCGACATGGCCGGGGCTCCCGAGGTGCAGAAGCTCGACAAGGCCGGCCAGGTCGAGATGCGGCTTGTGGCGGCCGGTGCACGGCGGGACATGGACCAGCTCGACGCGGCCATCGTCACGCTGCAGAGCCCCGAGCTGGCCTCCAACTCCGTACAGCCCTGGACCGCGCGGCTGCGTTACGCGTACGCCGACGCGCTGCTCGCGGCCGGGCGTGAGGGCGAGGCGCGCGACTGGTTCGCCAAGGCCGTCGAGTCCGACAAGGACGGCAGCACCGACGCCTCGGACCGGCTCGCGGAGCTCGACGGTGTCGAGTTCATGGACGCATTCGACGAAGACGAGCACGAGGGCGGGGGAGATGGCCAGGACGAGCCGGAGCTGGAGCGCGATGGCGACAGTCTCCCGGAGGTCGTGACCGTCGAGGTGCCGGAGGTCGTGACCGCCGAGGTGCCGGAGACCGAGGCCGTCGAGGCGGTCGAGGAGACCGAAGGTTCTGTGGGCGAATCGCAGGGCGCCGTCGACAGTGACGACGTCGACAAGGGCGCCGACGTCGACAAGGGCGCCGACGTCGACAAGGACGCTGTCAAGGACAGCAGCAAGGACGACCTGGAGGACTGAGGTCCCTCAGCAGCCGGAGTCGGACTTGTAGGAGCGTGCGGGCGGGATCCCCTGGAGGGGGTCCCGCCCGTTTGTGTTGCGGTGTTGCGGTGTTGCGGTGTCGCCGGGAGCCGAGTCAGACGCCGAGCGCGCGGAGCACCAGGCCCGATGCCGGCTTCGGGCCGAAGGACGTCGACTTGCGGGGCATGGTGACACCCTGGCTCGCCAGGGCCCGTACGACCTCCTCGTGGACCGGGTGCATCAGGACGGCCGTGCCGCCGTCGCGCTCGGCCTTGGCCACGGTGGCGGCCGTGTCGTGGATGTACGCGATGTGCTCCGGGACGTCCGGAATGCGCCACACATGGTCGAGGAGGGTGGCGTGCAGGACTGTCGCGTCGAGGGTGCGCCAGGCTTCCGGCCGGTCCTGCTGGATCGTACGGGCGAGGAGTTCGGGGGAGGGGCGGTCCACGAGGTGGAAGGCGCCGTCGCCGGCGAGGAGGAAGGCGTTTCCATCGGCAGCCGCGGTGGACAGGGCGGACAGGGCTTCGTCCAGGGGCCCGGCCACGTCGCGTATGCGGAAGGACCCGTCCAGGGCGGCGAGGGCCTCGGGCACCGGGAGGCGGTGCAGGAGACGGTGGATCGCGCGGACGCGGAGCGGATGGCGGGCGGTGTCGACCAACAGCACCAGACCGAAGTCCCAGGCGCTGGGGGAGGGGTGCTCCGCGCGTAGACGCAGGTAGGTGGCCCAGCGGTGGTGGCCGTCCGCGATGAGCGCCTGGCGGCCGGCCAGGTCCGTGCGCACCTCGGCGAGATCGGTGGGCTGGGTGACGGCCCACAGACGATGGCTGAAGCCGTCCTCCGTGGTGGTGGACAGCAGGGGCGGGCCTTCGGCGGTGCGCTCGATGACGGCCGTCGTCCCGGAGTCGGTGCCGTCGCCCCGGTAGGTCAGCAGCAGGGGTTCGAGGTTCGCGGAGGTGGCTCGCATGAGGGCCGCGCGGTCCGCGACGACGTGCGGCATGACGTCCTCGTGCGGCAGCACGACGCCGTCCGCCGGTTCCGACAGGCGCAGGGCCCCGATGACACCCCGCTGGAGAAGACCATCGCGGTCCCGCTGCTCGTAGACGTACAGACCCGGCTCGGTGTCGGTCGTCAGGACGCCCTCGGACAGCCAGCGGTTCAGGGTGTCCGCCGCCTGCTCGTTGCGGACGCCGGGCGTGGTGGCCTGCGGCAGGATCAGCCGGACGATGTTGTGCGGGTCCGCCGATTCGAGGTGGTGCAGACCGTCGGGCCGTACGACCACGTCGTACGGCGGGGATGTCACGGCGGACAGGCTGCCGACCCGGTCGGGGTCGTAGCGCAGGCCCCGGAACGGGGTGAGATCAAGGCCCATGCGTGCCGGTACGTCCGCGGTACCTGCAGTGTTCATTGATGCATCGTAAGTGTGTCGGTGCCATGCGCGATGATCGGGGGAATGGGATCGAACGAGGAGCGATGCGTAATGAGCCAGACCGCGAGGACGCGGCCCGATGGCAGTGACACGGCCCTGAGTGAGGCGTACGACACGGCGCTGCTCGACCTGGACGGCGTGGTGTACGCGGGCGGGAACGCGATCGCGTACGCGGTCGCGTCGCTCGGTACGGCCCGCACGGGCGGGATGCGGCTCGCGTACGTGACGAACAACGCGCTGCGAACGCCCGACGCCGTCGCGGAGCACCTCACGGAGCTGGGCATGGCGACCGAGGCGTCGGACGTCATCACCTCGGCGCAGGCCGTGGCCCGGCTGATCAGCGAGCAGGTGCCCCAGGGGGCCCGCGTGCTGGTGATCGGCGGAGAGGGGCTGCGGGTCGCCCTGCGTGAGCGGGGGCTGGAGCCGGTCGAGTCGGCCGACGACGAGCCGGTGGCGGTCGTGCAGGGCTTCGGCGGGCCCGACCTGCCCTGGGGACGCTTCGCGGAGGCCAGCTACGCCGTCGCGCGCGGGGTGCCGTGGTTCGCGTCCAACACCGACCTGACGATTCCCAGCGCGCGCGGAATCGCTCCGGGCAACGGGGCGGCCGTGGAGGTCGTACGGATCGCGACGGGCGCCGAGCCGCAGGTGGCGGGCAAGCCGCTGCCGCCGATGCACCGCGAGACGATCCTGCGGACCGGGGCCGTGCGACCGCTGGTCGTGGGTGACCGGCTCGACACCGACATCGAGGGAGCGTTCAACGGAGAGGTGGACTCGCTGCTCGTACTGACCGGGGTGACCGACGGGCCGCAGCTCCTCGCGGCGCCGCCGGAGCACCGGCCGACCTATGTCGACGCCGACCTGCGGGGGTTGCTGACCGGCCAGCCCGAAGTCGTCGAGGCGGGCGGTGGCTTCCGGTGCGGGGGTTACACGGCGACGGCCGGGAGCGAGCGGCTCGAACTGGACGGTGAGGGCGAGCCGATGGACGGGCTGCGGGCCCTGTGCGCCGCAGCCTGGACGGCGGCCGGCGACGGCACCTGCGAACTGGACGGAGGCAAGGCGCTGGCACGGCTGGGGCTTTGAGGGCTCTGATCACTGTGCGCCCGGGACCGTCCGCTCGGCTCGCGGTCTTCGGCGCATGGCGGCCGAAGGGGGAGGTCGCGCAGGCCAACGCGTACGCGGATCGAAGCGGCTTGCGAGGGTAGGCTAACCTAACTACGTGTTGGTCGACAGTCCCCCCGAACCGCGCGCGGAGACCGCCCCCGCGCCCCCGAGCCGCCGGGCGATTCGAGCCGCAGGGCTCCTGCTTTCCCTCGCCGTACTGGTGCTCGTCGCCCTGGCGAGCATCGCGATCGGCGCGAAAGAGCTGTCGCTGGAGCAGGTCTGGCACGGCCTGTTCGAGGACTCGGGGACGTACGGCGACGTCGTGGTGAGCGAGCGGTTGTCGCGTACGGTCCTCGGGCTCCTCGCCGGCGCCGCGCTCGGTCTCGCGGGGGCGGTGCTCCAGGCGCTCACCCGCAACCCGCTCGCCGACCCCGGGCTGCTCGGTATCAACGCGGGCGCGTCCGCCGCGGTCGTCACGGCCATCACCTTCTTCGGCGTCACCTCACTGAACGGCTATGTGTGGTTCGCCTTCGCGGGCGCGGCCGTCGTCGGGGCGCTGGTGTACTTCCTCGGCGGCAGCAGGGGGGCGACGCCGGTGCGGCTCGCGCTCGCCGGCACCGCGATCAGTGCCGCGCTCTACGGCTACCTCCAGGCCGTGATGATCATGGATGAGGCGGCGCTCGGCAAGATGCGCTTCTGGACGGTCGGTTCGCTGGCCTCGGCCACCGAAAGCACCATCCGGCAGGTGCTCCCGTTCATCGTGGTCGGCACGGTCCTCGCGCTGGCGCTCGCCCGGCCGCTGAACGCCATGGCCATGGGGGACGACACCGCACGTGCGCTCGGAGCGCATCTGAACCGCACCCGCGCGCTGTCCATGGCCGCCGCCACGGTGCTCTGCGGAGCCGCGACCGCGGCCTGCGGGCCGATCGTCTTCGTGGGACTGATGGTCCCGCACGTCGTCCGGTCCTTCACCGGGCCCGACCTGCGCTGGATCCTGCCGTACGCCACCGTGCTGTCGCCGGTGCTGCTGCTCGGCGCCGACGTCGTCGGCCGCGTGGTCGCCCGGCCCGCGGAACTCCAGGTCGGCATCGTCACCGCGATCCTCGGTGGCCCGGTCTTCATCTTTCTCGTACGACGGCGGAGGACGGCACAGCTGTGAAGGCCCCACGCAACCAAGTCCCACGCGAGCGGGCCCCACGCGAGCAGGCCGACCACGAGCGGGCCGCCACCGACCGGGCCTTCCGCGGCCGCGCGATCCGTGCCGGCGGCGGGTTGTCGGTCCGCGTCGACGTCCGCGTGTTCACGGTCGTCACCCTGCTGCTGGTGACGGCGCTCACCGCGGGGGTCGTGCTCATCGGCACCGGCGACTTCCCGATCCCCGCCGGCGACGTCCTCAGGACGCTGCTCGGCAACGGCGACGCGGGCCAGGAGTTCATCGTCAACGAGCTGCGGCTGCCGCGGGTCCTGGTGGGGCTCCTCGTCGGCGCCTCACTGGGACTCGGCGGCGCGCTCTTCCAGGCCATCTCCCGCAATCCGCTGGGCAGTCCGGACGTACTCGGCCTCGGGCAGGGCTCGACCGCCGGTGCGCTCGTGATGATCGTGCTGTTCTCGGGAAGCGCCACCCAGGTCGCCGTGGGTGCGCTGGCCGGCGGTCTGGTGACCGGGTTCGCCATCTACGTGCTCGCGTGGAAGAGGGGCGTGCACGGATACCGGCTCGTGCTGGTGGGTATCGGCGTCTCCGCGATCGTCACGGCCGTCAACGGCTATCTGATCACCAAGGCGGACCTCGTCGACGCGGCCCGCGCGGTCGTCTGGATGACCGGCTCCCTCAACGGCCGTGACTGGTCCCAGGTCTGGCCGCTGCTCGGCCTGTGCGCCGTACTCGTACCGCTGGTCCTCGGCAACGCGCGCGCCCTGCGGATGCTGGAGATGGGCGACGACGTGGCGTACGCGCTCGGCGTGCCGGTGGAGCGGACGCGGCTGCTGCTGATGGTGGCCGCCGTGCTGCTGACCGCGTCGGCCACCGCCGCCGCGGGCCCGGTCGCCTTCGTCGCGCTCACCGCGCCGCAACTCGCGCGGCGCCTCACCCGCTCACCGGGTCCCAACCTGCTGCCGGCGACGTGCATGGGCGCCGCGCTCCTCGTCGTCGCGGACTGGGCCTCCCAGCGGGCCTTCGGAGCCGACCAGCTGCCCGTCGGCGTCGTGACCGGAGTGCTCGGCGGTGTCTATCTGCTGTGGCTCCTGGTCACCGAGCGCAAGGCGGGCCGGATATGAACGCCGACGGCGGGACGAGCCCGGGCGCCGGCAGCCCGGCACGTACGGAGGCCCCCGCGGAGACGAGCACGGACGCCCCCGCCAGGAGCGGTACGGGCGCCGGTGGCGGGCCGCACATGAACAACCCGAGGAGCACTGTGAACCGCCTGTCCGCCGAGAACGTCACCCTGGCCTACGACCAGCGCGTCATCGCCGAACGGTTGTCGGTCGAGATACCGGACAACTCGTTCACCGTGATCGTCGGCCCCAACGCCTGCGGCAAGTCCACGCTGCTGCGCGCGCTGTCGCGCATGCTGAAGCCGAACCAGGGCCGTGTGCTGCTCGACGGGCAGGTCATCCAGTCGATGCCCGCGAAGAAGGTGGCGAGGACGCTCGGGTTGCTCCCGCAGTCGTCGACCGCACCCGACGGCATCACGGTCGGCGACCTCGTGGGGCGCGGCCGGTACCCGCACCAGGGGCTGCTGCGCCAGTGGTCGGCCGAGGACGAGCGGGTCGTACGGGAGTCCATGGCCTCGACCGGCGTCGCGGAGCTCGCCGACCGGTACGTCGACGAGCTCTCCGGGGGCCAGCGCCAGCGCGTGTGGATCGCGATGGCGCTCGCCCAGCAGACACCGCTGCTGCTGCTCGACGAGCCGACGACCTTCCTCGACATCCAGCACCAGATCGATGTGCTCGACCTGTGCGCCGAGCTCCACGAGGAGCAGGGCCGCACGCTGGTCGCCGTACTGCACGACCTCAATCACGCCGCCCGGTACGCCACCCACCTGATCGCCCTGCGGGGCGGGTCGGTGATCGCGGAGGGCGCCCCGGCCGACATCGTCACCGCCGAGATGGTGGAAGAGGTCTTCGGGCTGCGCTGCCAGGTCATCGAAGACCCGGAGACGGGCACGCCGCTGGTGGTGCCCGCGGCGCGCAGGGCACGTACGGCTCCCGTGCCCGTCGGTCTCACGAAGGGGTGACCGGGCAGGGGCACGGAGGCGTCAGAGGGGCACGGAGGCGTCAGAGGAGCTTTCTGAGCCGGAGGAGGTCGCGCAGGCCCGCTTCGAGCTTGACCCGGCCCGAGCCCCAGGCCTTCGCGAAGTTCAGCTCGCCGTCCACCATCGCCACCAGGTCGTCGCCGGTCATGGCGAGCCTGATCTCGGCCTTTTCGGGCGGGAGCCCCTCGACCGTGTCGAGCACCGTGATCCGGCCGTCCCGCAGACGGCCGACGAAGGTGACGTCGAGATCGGTGACATGGCAGCTCAGCGAGCGGTCCAGCGCCGCGGCGCTCCGAACGTCGCCGTCCGCGCCCGCCATGCTGTCCGAGAGTTTGTCGAGTGCGCTGCGGCACTCCTCGATCGTCGCCATCGTGATCGACGGTACCCCAGCGCCACGCGGTAGCGTCGTGGCATGAGCCACTCCATGACCGGCCCCGAGACCGAATCCCTCGGTACGCGGCCTTTCGGTACGGAGGCGGATGTTCCGGTCCATCCCGGAGCGGATCCGGCACTGCCCGCCGACCGCGCGGCCGGGCCCGGCGGTGAGCCGGACGCCCGGCCCGAGTACGACCCCGCCGCCCCCGCCCCGCTGCACGTGCCCCGCACGCCCACGGGCGACGCCGAGGTCGACGCCCTGCTCGACCGGCTGGCCGACGCGGACCACCTCGCCACGGACGGCCACATCCAGGTGTACGAGGATGTGCACCGGGGGCTGCGTGACGCGCTCACCGCGCTCGACGCCCGCCCGGAACCTCCGGCTCCCCTCCGTCACCCGACCACCACCCCTCAACGAGGCCCTTCGGGCCCCCCGTCCGAACCGCCGTACAGCAGCAACAACAGCAACAGGAGCTGAACCGAACGTGGCAGGAGTGGCACGACGCCGCCTCGACGCCGAACTGGTCCGACGCAAGCTCGCCCGCTCGCGCGAGCACGCCGGACAGCTGATCGCCGCCGGCCGGGTCTCCGTCGGCAAGACCCTCGCGACCAAACCCGCCACCCAGGTGGAGACCGCCGCGGCCATCGTGGTCACCCAGGACGACAACGACCCCGACTACGTCTCGCGAGGCGGCCACAAGCTCGCCGGGGCACTGGAGGCGTTCGTTCCGCTCGGCCTGGAGGTCGAGGGGCGGCGGGCTCTGGACGCCGGCGCCTCGACCGGCGGGTTCACCGACGTGCTGCTGCGCGCGGGCGTCGCGCACGTCGTCGCCGTGGACGTCGGCTACGGGCAGTTGGCGTGGTCTCTCCGAAGCGATGAACGCGTCACCGTCAAAGACCGTACGAACGTACGCGAGTTGACGTTGGAGGCGATCGATGGGGAGCCGGTGGATCTTGTTGTCGGTGACTTGTCCTTCATCCCGCTCGGCCTGGTGCTGCCCGCCCTTGTGCGGTGCGCGGCACCCGGAGCCGACCTGGTGATGATGGTCAAGCCGCAGTTCGAGGTGGGCAGGGAACGGCTCGGGAGCGGCGGAGTCGTCCGCAGCCCCGAGTTGCGGGCCGACGCCGTGCGCGGCGTGGCCCGGCAGGCGGGGGAACTGGGGCTCGGGGTGCAGGGTGTGACGGCCAGTCCGCTGCCCGGCCCCTCCGGGAATGTCGAGTATTTTCTGTGGCTGCGTGCCGGGGCACCCGCACTGGACCCGGCCGACGTTGACCGTGCTGTGGCGGAGGGGCCGCGTTGACTCAGACCCGAGCTCGTACTGTTTTCCTGCTCGCCCACACCGGACGGCCCGCGGCCATCCGCAGCGCCGAGCTCGTCGTCGAGGGGCTCCTGCGCTCCGGGCTCGGCGTACGGGTCCTGGAGGCGGAGGCGGCCGACCTGCCGCTGCCACCGACGGTGGAACTCGTCAAGGAGGCGACTCCGGAGTGCCTCGACGGATGTGAGCTGCTGATCGTCCTCGGCGGTGACGGGACGCTGCTGCGCGGTGCCGAGTTCGCCCGGGCCTCCGGGGTGCCGATGCTCGGAGTGAACCTGGGCCGGGTCGGCTTCCTCGCCGAGGCCGAGCGCGACGACCTCGACAAGGTCGTCGACCGGGTGGTGACCAAGTCGTACGAGGTCGAGGAGCGCATGACCGTCGATGTCGTCGTGCACAGCAACGGCGACGTCGTGCACACGGACTGGGCGCTCAACGAGGCCGCCGTGCAGAAGGTATCCGCCGAGAAGCTCCTCGAGGTCGTCCTGGAGATCGACGGGCGGCCCGTCACCGGCTTCGGCTGCGACGGGATCGTGTGCGCGACACCGACCGGGTCGACGGCGTACGCGTTCTCCGCGGGCGGGCCCGTGGTGTGGCCGGAGGTCGAGGCGCTGCTCATGGTGCCGATCAGCGCGCACGCCCTGTTCGCCAAGCCGCTGGTGACCTCGCCGAACTCGGTGCTGGCCGTGGAGATCCTGCCGCACATCCCGCCCGGGGTCCTGTGGTGCGACGGCCGCCGCACGATCGAGCTGCCGCCCGGCGCACGTGTCGAGGTCCGCCGCGGGTCGGTGCCGGTGCGGCTGGCACGGCTGCACCACGCGTCGTTCACCGACCGGCTCGTCGCCAAGTTCGCGCTGCCGGTGGCCGGTTGGCGGGGCGCCCCGCACTGAGCCGCGGTCCGAACGGGTGAGGCTCCGCACGGGGGAAGGGGGCCTCACCGTCCGGGAACCCGAAGATGCCGCGGACGCGCAGAAGGCAGGCATTCCCGTCAGCCGGGGTGACTGCCGGGAGCCGCCCGGGGTACCGCGGACACCTGGACGTTTGTGCAGGGAATGGGGCGGCGTCGCGCCGGGCGGGAGAAACCTCGTATGGTCATGTCCGTGTTGGAGGAGATGCGGATACGGTCGCTCGGAGTCATCGACGACGCGGTAGTCGAGCTGTCGCCCGGCTTCACCGCCGTGACCGGCGAGACCGGCGCGGGCAAGACGATGGTGGTCACCAGCCTGGGCCTGCTGCTGGGCGGACGCGCCGACGCCGCCCTCGTGCGGATCGGGGCGAAGAACGCGGTCGTGGAGGGGCGGATCTCCGTCCCCGACGGCGCCTCGGCGATCCTGCGGGCCGAGGAGGCCGGTGCCGAGCTCGACGACGGGACCCTGCTCATCAGCCGTACCGTCTCCGCGGAGGGCCGCTCGCGGGCGCACCTCGGCGGGCGTTCCGTGCCGGTGGGGCTGCTCGCCGAGCTCGCCGACGACCTGGTGGCCGTGCACGGCCAGACCGACCAGCAGGGGCTGCTCAAGCTGTCCCGGCAGCGGCAGGCGCTCGACCGGTACGCGGGCGACGCCGTCGCCGTGCCGCTCGCCAAGTACACGGGCGCCTACCGGCGGCTGCGCGCCATCTCCGCCGAGCTGGACCAGATCACCACGCGCGCCCGGGAACGCGCCCAGGAAGCCGACCTGCTGCGCTTCGGGCTCGACGAGATCGCCGCCGTGGAGCCCCGGGCGGGCGAGGACGTGGAGCTCGCGGCCGAGGCCGAGCGGCTCGGGCACGCGGAGGCCCTCGCGTCGGCCGCCACGGTCGCGCACGCCGCCCTCGCGGGCAACCCCGAGGACCCGGAGGGCATCGACGCCACGACGCTCGTCGCGGGCGCCCACCGGGCCCTGGACGCCGTACGGTCCCACGACGCGGCCCTCGGCGCGCTGGCCGGCCGCATCGGGGAGATCGGGATCCTGCTGGGCGACGTGGCGGGGGAGCTGGCGGGATACGCCGACGACCTCGACGCGGATCCGCTGCGGCTCGCGGCGGTCGAGGAGCGGCGCGCCGCGCTCACCACGCTGACCCGCAAGTACGGCGACGATGTGGGCGCCGTGATGACCTGGGCCGAGCAGGGGGCCGCGCGGCTCCTCGAGCTGGACGGCGACGACGACCGGATCGGCGAGCTCACCGCCGAGCGGGACGCTCTGCGGGCCGAACTGGGCGGACTGGCACAGTCCCTGACCGACGCCCGTACGGAGGCCGCCGACCGCTTCGCCGCCGCGGTGACCGCCGAACTCGCCTCCCTCGCCATGCCGCACGCGCGCGTGTCGTTCGAGATCCGGCAGACCGGGGACCCCGAGGGGGTGGTGGTCGGCGGACGTCCGGTCTCGTACGGGCCCGCCGGTGTCGACGAGGTCGAGCTGCTGCTCGCCCCGCACCCGGGAGCGCCGCCACGGCCCATCGCCAAGGGGGCGTCCGGCGGTGAACTGTCGCGCGTCATGCTCGCCGTCGAGGTCGTCTTCGCGGGGACGGACCCCGTGCCCACGTATCTCTTCGACGAGGTCGACGCCGGCGTCGGTGGCAAGGCCGCCGTCGAGATCGGCCGGCGCCTCGCGAAACTCGCCAAGAGCGCCCAGGTCGTCGTCGTCACCCACCTGCCCCAGGTGGCCGCCTTCGCGGACCGGCAGTTGCTGGTCGAGAAGACGAACGACGGGTCGGTCACCCGCTCCGGTGTGAAGGTCCTGGAGGGCGAGGAGCGCATCCGGGAACTGTCCCGGATGCTGGCGGGCCAGGAGGACTCGGAGACGGCACGGGCGCACGCGGAGGAACTGCTGGCGGCGGCGCGGGGCGACGGCTAGGCGCCGGTACGACGGACAGGCCGGTGCGGCCGTCGGTCGGGCCGCCGCTCCGGCGGGCAGGTCGGACGGGTGGGTGCGCCCGCGAGGGCCTGGCGGCCCCACGCGGCGACCGTCGCTCGCTGCCCGTGGAACGGCGTTCGGCCACAGGTCGCTCGGCGGCTCCTTGCGGCTCGTCGCCCGCCCCGGCCGTGTCCGGGGACGATGTGAGCGATGCCGCGGACGATGTGAGCGACGCCGCACGGTCGTTGGGGTGCACATCGAGCGCGTGGAGGGGCGCGAAAGGGGCGTGAACGGGGGCTCGCCAGGGGCGACGCCCGCCCTGGACTGTTTTCGCACACCGCCTCTTTCTCACTCGTGTGAGTGACTGCCCGCATCCAGGCCGCGCACCCCCTGCCGCAGCGGTCCCTCGGTGGTCGGCAACTCCTTTCCGTCCTGGCATCCTTAGGAGGAGGACGAGCGGTCCACCCCCGCCACCCGTTCCTTCTGTACGTTTCTTCGTGACCGCCCGACGCCGAACCAGGAGCCCCGGCCACGTGAGCCCCGTGAGCAGCCACTCACCGCACGGACAGCCGTCGCTGCGTGCCGTCCAGGTGCTGGGCGGCGGCAGCGCGGGCAGCAGTGCCCATGTCCGGTCGCTGACCTCGGGGCTCGTCGCGAGGGGCGTGCGGGTCACCGTGTGCGCCCCGGCAGCGGCCGACCACCTGTACGACTTCACCGGTGTCGGCGCCGATCACGTGCATGTGCCGAGGCGCAACGACCCGGCCTCGGTGGCGGCGTTGCGGGTGGCCTGCGCGGATGCCGACCTGGTGCACGCGCACGGTCTGCACGCCGCGCTGAGGGCCGCGCTCGCGCTCAGCGGGCGGCACGTCCCGCTCGTCGTCACCTGGCACACCCGTCCGTACGCCGAGGGCGCGCGGGCCCACCTGCTGCGGCTTCTGGAGCGGCGGGTGGCGAAGTCCGCGTCGGTCGTCCTCGGGTCCTCGTCCGACCTCGTGGACCGGGCCCGCACCAGGGGTGCGCGGGACGCGCGGCTCGCCGCGGTCGCCCTGCCGGCCCAGCGCCGGCCCGCCGAGGACGAGGACGCCGACCGGATGCGGCCCAAGGTACGTGCCGAACTCGGCGCGACCGACCGGCCGCTGCTGATGGCGGTCGGATCCCTCGACCGGCACCGGGGGTACGACACGCTGCTGGACGCCACGCGCGCGTGGCGACGGCTCGACCCCCTGCCCCTGCTCGTGATCGCCGGAGAAGGACCGCTGAGGGGCGAACTCCAGCGGCGTATCGAGAACGAAGGGCTTCCCGTGCGCCTCGTCGGCCGGAGGGACGACATCGGGGAGCTTCTCGGGGCCGCCGATCTCGCCCTGCTGCCCGGCTGCCCGGAATCGCGTTCCGTGCTCGCCCAGGAAGCCCTGCACGCGCGCGTGCCCCTGGTCGCGGTCGCCACCGGAGGTATCCCCGAACTGGTCGGCGACGCCGCCGAGCTCGTCCCGCCCGGTGACTGCGAAGCGCTCTCCGAGGCCGTGGTGGGCCTTCTCGCCGACCCGGGCCGGTGTGAGCGCCTCAGGGACAGGGGAACGCGCCAGGCGGCCACCTGGCCGACCGAGGACGAGACGGTGGCCCAGGTGCTCAGCGTGTACGACGAGCTGACCAAGCCCCTGCCGCTCCCGTAGGGGCTGAAGGCCCGGGCGGCAAAGCCCGTGATCGGGGCGGCAGGCCCGGCGATCCGGGCGACGCTCAGGGGACGAGTCTGCGGGCCCGCAGCGCGAGGCTCAGCGCCAGTACCGTCTGCGGATCGTCGAGGTCCGTTCCGAGCAACTCCCCGATCCGCGCGAGCCGGTTGTAGAGCGTCTGCCGGTTGAGGTGCAGCTCGCGCGCGGTCTCCGCCTTGCGGCCCGCGTGCGCCAGGTAGGTCTGCAGGGTGGGCAGCAGCGGCGGCCTGGAGCGGTTGTCGTGGTCGCGCAGAGGACCGATCGCGCGGTCCACGAAGGCGGCCAGGTCCGGATGGTCCCGCAGGCGCCACAGCAGCAGGTCGATGTCCAGGCGCCGGGCGTCGTACCAGGGCCGGTCGGACAGCCCCTGGGCCGCCGTGGACGTCTCGGCCGCGTGCCGCAGGCCCGCCGACGCCGCAGCCCAGCCACCCGCCACACCGACCACCACGACCGGCGGCTGCGCACCCGGCCGCTGCATCCCCGCCCGCTCCACCCCCGCCCGCAGCGCGGCGGCGACACGGTCGGCGACCACCGTCCGCTCGGACTCCGCCCGCAGCCCCACCAGCAGCGGCACACGGCCCTCCACGGGGCGTACGCCCAGTAGGACCGGTACGCCCACCGAAGTGAGCTCCTCGGCGACCGCGCGTGCCAGCACGGCCCAGCCGCCGCCGGGGGAGAGCCCGTCGGCGAGGCGCATCACGACCGGCAGCAGCGGGCTCCCGCCGGGCTTGAAGCCGAGGACACGGGCCTGCGCGGGGGCGTCCTCGGCCGCGATCCGGCCCTCGGCGAGGTCGGTGAGGAAGTCGCCGCGACCGCGGGCTGCCAACTCCTCCTCCTGGCGGGCCTGCATCAGGACCACGGCGAGGACGCCCGCCGCCCGCTCCGCCGCGATCCGGTGCACGGGCGCGAGCGGCGCGTTCACGGGGAGGAGGACGAGCCGGGCGCGGACGGAACCGGGGCCGCCGCCGGGCCCGCCGCCGGGTACCTCCACGAGGACCGAACCGGCGGGCGGATCGTCCTTGTGCTGGCCCCGCAGCCCCTCCCACACCTGGAGCGGGTCGGCGTTCGCGGGGCCTGCCCCGGCTGCGTACAGGAGCTGTCCGTCCGGGCTCTCCAGGAAGACCGGATTGCCGCTGAAGTCGGCCAGGATGCCGAGGACCTGCGGGATGCCGCCACCGTCGAGCAGGGCCCGGGTGCAGCGCCGGTGCACCTCCTCGGCGCGCTGGAGCAGCGCGTAGTGGCCGTTGACGATCTCGGTGTGGACCTCCTCCGTGACCGTCACGAACGCCACCTCGCGGTGCAGCTGCACCAGCGGCAGACCGGCCGTGCGTGCCGTCTCGACGAGCGCCGCGGGCAGCTTCGTGAAGCGCGGCCCCAACTCCACGACCAGGGCGGCGATGCCGCGCTCGGCGAGCGTGCGGACGAAGGCGCGCTGGTCGGCGGGGCGGGTGCCCAGGCCGTAGCCCGTGGTCAGGAGCAGTTCGCCGCCCTTCAGGAGGGAGGCGATGTTCGGGACCTCGCCCGCGTGCACCCAGCGCACGGTACGGCCCAGCCGGTCGGCACCCGCCAGGACCTCGGGCAGGCCGCCCCGCAGGCCGGGCAGTTCCAGGGCCCGCTGCACGGTGATCCCGCCACCCTGCGCGTCCGGGGTGTCGACACGGCTGTCCATGAGGCGGACGCTACCTCGTCCGCCACCTGCGGTGACACGGTGTGCGCCTGCCGCGCTGCGCCGCACGGGCCCCGGCCGGGCGGAGGCCGCCGCACCGGCAGGCTCCCGCACCGGCAGGCTCCCGCACGGCCCGGCGGCGGGCCCAGGGGCCGTCAGCCGCCGTACGCCCCGGACGCCGTCAGACGCAGCGCCGTGTCGATCAGCGGCACGTGGCTGAACGCCTGCGGGAAGTTGCCGACCTGGCGCTGCAGACGCGAATCCCACTCCTCCGCGAGGAGACCCAGGTCGTTGCGCAGCGCCAGCAGCTTCTCGAAGAGCTTGCGGGCCTCGTCCACCCGGCCGATCATCGCGAGGTCGTCCGCCATCCAGAACGAGCAGGCCAGGAACGCGCCCTCGTCGCCCTCGAGGCCGTCCACGCCCGCGTCCTCACCGGAGGTCGGGTAGCGCAGGATGAAGCCGTCCGACGTGGACAGCTCGCGCTGGATGGCCTCGATCGTGCCGATCACCCGCTTGTCGTCCGGCGGCAGGAAGCCCATCTGCGGAATCAGCAGCAGCGAGGCGTCCAGCTCCTTCGAGCCGTACGACTGCGTGAACGTGTTGCGCTCCTTGTCGTAGCCCTTCTCACACACGTCCCGGTGGATGTCGTCGCGCAGCTCGCGCCACTTCTCCAGCGGGCCGTCCGCGTCGCCGGACTCGATGAGCTTGATCGTCCGGTCGACGGCGACCCAGGCCATCACCTTCGAGTGCACGAAGTGACGGCGCGGGCCGCGCACCTCCCAGATGCCCTCGTCCGGCTCGTCCCAGTGGTCCTCGAGGTAGCGGATCAGCTTCAGCTGGAGCAGGGACGCGTAGTCGTTGCGGGCCAGACCCGTCATGTGGGCCAGGTGCAGGGCCTCCGTCACCTCGCCGTACACGTCCAGCTGGAGCTGGTGGGCGGCTCCGTTGCCGACGCGCACGGGCCCGGAGTTCTCGTACCCGGGCAGCCAGTCGAGCTCCGCCTCGCCCAGTTCCCGTTCGCCCGCGATGCCGTACATGATCTGCAGGTTCTCGGGGTCGCCGGCGACCGCGCGCAGCAGCCACTCGCGCCAGGCCCGCGCCTCCTCGCGGTAGCCGGTGCGCAGCAGGGAGGAGAGGGTGATCGCCGCGTCCCGCAGCCACGTGTAGCGGTAGTCCCAGTTGCGGACACCGCCGATCTCCTCCGGCAGAGAGGTCGTGGGAGCGGCGACGATGCCGCCCGTCGGTCCGTACGTCAGCGCCTTCAGCGTGATCAGCGAGCGGACCACGGCCTCGCGGTACGGCCCGTGGTACGTACACTGCTCCACCCACTCGCGCCAGAACTCCTCGGTGGCCTCCAGGGAGGCCTCCGGCTCCGGCAGGGCGGGCGGCTGCTTGTGCGAGGGCTCCCAGGAGATCGTGAAGGCGATCCGGTCGCCCGGCGCGACCGTGAAGTCCGAGTACGTCGTGAGGGCCTTGCCGTAGGTCTCGCACTCGGTGTCGAACCACACGGAGTCGGGCCCGGCGACAGCCACCGTCCGGCCCTCGTGCTTGTGCACCCAGGGCACCACACGCCCGTACGAGAAACGCATCCGCAGCGCGGAGCGCATCGGGACGCGGCCCGTGACGCCCTCGACGATCCGGATCAGCTGGGGCGCGCCGTCACGCGGGGGCATGAAATCGGTCACGCGGACCGTGCCGCGTGACGTGTCCCACTCGGATTCGAGGATCAGCGAGTCACCGCGGTAGCGGCGGCGCACCGCCGTCGGCGGTGCCGCGTCGGCGGCGTGCGCGGGACCGAGCCGCCAGAACCCGTGTTCCTCCGTACCGAGCAGTCCTGCGAAGACGGCGTGGGAGTCGAAGCGGGGGAGGCACAGCCAGTCCACCGTGCCGTCCCTGCAGACCAGCGCGGCCGTCTGCATGTCTCCGATAAGTGCGTAGTCTTCGATGCGCCCGGCCACGTGCAACTCCAGTCGAACGGCCACGTCGCCCCCAGGGGGCGGTCGCTCTTTGCGGTCAGAGGATCATTGGTAAAGCGTCGTTGCGGAACGTCAGTTGTCGCGTGTCACGCATGTCGATGGTTGCAGTGATTGCCGTCGCGAGGCGAACTGACGAGATCCGGGTCCAGGAATACCGGCGGGGTGGTGCCGTTTGCCGGCCTGGGTCGGCAGCGAGTGTCCGAGCAGGATACGACGCACGATGATGTTCCGCGCGCCCCTCTCTGCAACCCGTCTGAGCCGAACGAGTGAGCACGACCGTGGTCCGTGTCGGCCCGTGCGCGGAGCGTGGCCGGAAGCGGCCTCGTCCCGTCGCTGATACCCTGGTAGCCCGTGGACCGGTGGGTGCCCCGGCAGCAAAAGGGCCCCCCGAACCGCAGCGACGGCACCTCCGGAAACCTCCGGGCCGGGCAGCCGTACCGCACTCCAGACCGCGACCACGGGAGCCCCCTCTTGGCCATGCCGCCCGCTGCTTTCCGAAGCAGCACAGCCACGACGACCAAGCACCTCTTCGTCACCGGGGGTGTCGCCTCCTCCCTCGGTAAGGGCCTGACCGCCTCCAGCCTGGGCGCGCTGCTCAAGGCGCGGGGTCTGCGGGTCACGATGCAGAAGCTCGACCCGTACCTGAACGTCGATCCCGGCACGATGAACCCCTTCCAGCACGGTGAGGTGTTCGTCACCAACGACGGGGCCGAGACCGACCTCGACATCGGGCACTACGAGCGTTTCCTCGACGTCGACCTGGACGGCTCCGCGAACGTCACGACCGGGCAGGTCTACTCCACGGTCATCGCGAAGGAGCGGCGCGGTGAGTACCTCGGCGACACCGTGCAGGTGATCCCGCACATCACGAACGAGATCAAGCACCGCATCCGCCGGATGGCCACCGACGACGTCGACGTCGTCATCACGGAGGTCGGCGGCACGGTCGGCGACATCGAGTCGCTGCCGTTCCTGGAGACCGTCCGCCAGGTCCGTCACGAGGTCGGTCGCGACAACGTGTTCGTCGTCCACATCTCGCTCCTCCCGTACATCGGCCCCTCCGGGGAGCTGAAGACGAAGCCGACCCAGCACTCGGTTGCGGCCCTGCGCAACATCGGTATCCAGCCGGACGCGATCGTGCTGCGCGCCGACCGGGAGGTGCCCACCGCGATCAAGCGCAAGATCTCGCTGATGTGCGACGTCGACGAGGCGGCCGTGGTCGCCTGCCCCGACGCCCGCTCGATCTACGACATCCCCAAGGTCCTGCACACCGAGGGCCTCGACGCGTACGTGGTCCGCAAGCTGGACCTGCCGTTCCGGGACGTGGACTGGACGACCTGGGACGACCTGCTCGACCGCGTCCACAGGCCGCTGCACGAGATCAACCTCGCACTCGTCGGCAAGTACATCGACCTGCCCGACGCCTATCTCTCGGTCACCGAGGCCCTGCGCGCGGGCGGCTTCGCCAACAAGGCCCGGGTGAAGATCAAGTGGGTCGCCTCGGACGACTGCAAGACCCCCTCGGGCGCCGCCGAGCAGCTCGGTGACGTCGACGCGATCTGTATCCCCGGCGGCTTCGGCGACCGCGGCGTGTCCGGCAAGGTCGGCGCCATCCAGTACGCCCGCGAGAACAGGATCCCGCTGCTCGGCCTGTGCCTGGGCCTGCAGTGCATCGTGATCGAGGCCGCGCGCAACCTCGCCGACATCGCGGACGCCAACTCCACCGAGTTCGACTCCGCCACCGGCCACCCCGTCATCTCCACCATGGCCGAGCAGCTCGACATCGTCGCGGGCGACGGCGACATGGGCGGCACGATGCGCCTGGGCATGTACCCCGCCAAGCTCGCCGAGGGCTCCATCGTGCGTGAGGTCTACGACGGCAAGGAGTACGTGGAGGAGCGGCACCGTCACCGCTACGAGGTGAACAACTCCTACCGCGCCGAGCTGGAGAAGAAGGCCGGCCTGCAGTTCTCCGGCACCTCCCCGGACGGCAAGCTCGTGGAGTACGTGGAGTACCCGCGGGAGGTCCACCCGTACCTGGTCGCGACCCAGGCGCACCCCGAGCTGCGCTCGCGTCCCACCCGGCCGCACCCGCTCTTCGCGGGCCTGGTCAGGGCCGCGGTGGAGCGCAAGACGGCCAAGTAGCACGAGGGTTGTACGGTTGCCGGGGTACGCGTCTTTTTGGGGCGCGTGCCCCGGTTTTCGCCGTGTGCATCTGACGCGGCGCAGGTTCGTGCGTGTGGGAGGACAAGTCGACATGACCATCAAGGACACCGCCGAGGAGTGGGAGGTCAGGGCGACCCAGACCCCGTTCGTGGGCAACAAGACCTCCGTGCGCACCGACGACGTGGTCATGCCCGACGGATCGGTCGTCCACCGGGACTACCAGGTGCATCCCGGTTCGGTCGCCGTCCTCGCCCTCGACGACGAGGGCCGTGCCCTGGTCATCCGCCAGTACCGGCACCCCGTGCGCCACAAGCTCTGGGAGATCCCGGCCGGCCTGCTCGACATCCCGGGCGAGAACCCGCTGCACGCCGCGCAGCGCGAGCTCTACGAGGAGGCCCACGTCAAGGCCGAGGACTGGCGTGTGCTCGCGGACGTGTTCACCACGCCCGGTGGCTGCGACGAGGCCGTCCGCATCTTCCTCGCCCGTGATCTCTCCGAGGCCGAGGGGCAGCGCTTCGAGGTCGAGGACGAGGAGGCCGACATGGAGCTCTCCCGGGTCCCGGTCGACGAGCTCGTCCGTGGTGTCCTCGCCGGTGAGCTGCACAACAACTGTCTCGTGGTGGGCGTTCTGTCGCTGGTCGCGGCCCGCGGCGGCGACGGCCTGGACGCCCTGAGGCCGGCCGAGGCGCCGTGGCCCGCGCGTCCGTTCGAGGCCTGAGTCACTCGGGTGCGTGCAGTCGGCCCACCGGTGTGACGATCGCCTGATCCGATCGGGGGATGTGCCCGCCGCGCTCCGCACGGATCGTCGCAGAGCGTGAACTAGGCTCTGAAAACGCCCCGTCCGGAGTCCCGGCGGGCTTGCGCGCAGTGGGACGGGAGTGTGGCCCGTGACGGACCAGGCGGTGGACGTCAGCGGCACGACGGTGTCGGAGGAAGGGCGGCCCCCGGCTGCCGAGTCCTCCCTCACGGAGAGTCAGTTCCTCGGCCGTACAAGAGAGTTGAAGGAACTGCGGGCCGACATCGAGCGGGCGGGACTGGACACCCTCGCCGGCCGGAAGGCGCCACGCGCGCGCGTGCTGCTCATCGCCGGCAGGCCCGGCTCAGGCCGCACCGCACTCGCCGAGGAGCTCGTGCGGCAGGTCGCGGACAGTTACCCCGACGGCGTCCTGAGAGCTCGGCTCTCCGAGCCCGACGGCACGCCCGTGCCGACCGAACGAACCGCCCGTGACCTGCTCACCGCACTCGAACTGACCGCCCCGGCCGGAGCGGACGAGGACGACCTCTCCGAACGGCTGCGCGAGGCGCTCGCCACCCGCCGGACGCTGCTCCTGCTCGACGACGCGGCGGACGCCGGACAGGTCGACGCGCTCCTCCCGGAGAACCCCGACTGTCTCGTCGTCGCCGTCTCCGGCGGCCCCCTGACCGGGATCTCCGACGTCCGCCCCTGCACCCTCGGCGGCCTCGACACGAAATCCGCACTCGACCTCCTCGACCGGTACACCGGCTCCGTGCGCATCACCGTGGACCCGCGTGCCGCCGAAGGGCTCGTGGAGATCTGCGCGGCCCAGCCCGCGGCGCTCGTCCTCGCCGGGGCCTGGCTGGCCCACCGGCCCAAGGCGGCCGTCGCCGACCTCGCCAAGCAACTGCGCACCGACGGCGACGAGAGTCCGGTCCTGGAGCGTGTCTTCCGGCTCTCGTACGCCGCCCTGCCGTCGGCGGCCGCGCGGATACTGCGACTCCTGTCGCTCGCCCCCGCGGGCCTCGTGGATCCGCACACCGCGTCCGCGCTGGCCGGCTGCTCGGTCGGCGCCGCCCGCACCACCCTGGACGACTTCACCGGGCTCGGGCTCGTACGCGCCGTCCGGTCGCCGCTGCCGCAGTACGAGGTGCCCGGCTGCCTGATGCCGCTGCTGCGCTCGCTCACCGGGACCGAGGACCGCGCGGCCGAGGTCCAGCTGGCCCGCGCCCGGATGCTGGAGCGGACCGTACGGCTCCTGGTGTCCTGCCGTGCGATCACCGAGACCGACAGCTCGCCCGCCCGCGAGAAGCTCGCCGAAATGCCCCGCGCGCTGCGGTTCCCGAACCCCCGAGCGGCCGCCGACTGGCTGCGCATCCGGCAGCCCGCCCTGCTGGCCGCCGCCCGGCTCGCGGTCGCCGACGGGGAGCTGGACACGCTGGCCCGCCGCCTCATGGCCGCCCTGGTCAAGGCGATGGTCGCCCATGTCGGTACGCAGGCCGCGGCACCCGAGCTGTACGGCATCCACCGGCTCGTCCTGGATGTCGCCGAGCGCCGCAACCTGCCCCGCGAGAAGGCCGCCGCGCTGCTGAACCTCGCGGATCTGGACGCCCAGACCGGCCGCACCACGGACGCTCTGGCCCGCTACCGGGCCGCTCTGGACGCCGGCCGGGAGGCGAACGACCCGTACGCGACCGGCCGCGCGATGGAATCCGTAGGCGGCGCTCACGAGGAGCTCGGGGACTACGACCGGGCCGCCGACTGGTACGGGCGCGCGCTCGCCCAGCGGCTCGCCCGGGACGAGCGCGCGGACGCGGCCCGGCTGCACGGCCGGATCGCGACCGCGCACACCTACGCGGGCCGCTACGGCGAGGCGCTGCGCAGCTGGCGATCCGCCGTCACCGGTCACCGCAGGGCCGGTGATGTGGCAGGTCAGGCAAGGGCGTTGAGCGAGATGGCGCGGGTGCAGGAGTACGCGGGCCGGCCCGAGGAGTCCCTCGTCACCTGCCAGGAGGCGGTCGAGTGGGCGCGCCACGCCGAGGACGTCCGGCTGCAGGCCGCGCTCCAGGTCCGGCTCGCCGACACGCTGGACCGGCTGGGGGACCCCGCGGCCGCCCGGCTGCACCGCGTCACGGCCGAGCAGATGCTGGGTGACGAGCTCCCTGAGAGTGCATCAGCCAGGGAACGGGACGCCGATGCCTGCGAAATCCGTAGTGCATCCGAAGAAGATTGATGCATTGAAAGGCTAGACAGAGAGAATCCCTTCATTAGACTGGCTCCGCCGCGTCTCTTCGTGGTGTCTCCCGGTGTGCTCCCGTGCATCCGGGTATGGCTGGCATCGTCCCGTCTTGCGCTGCCTACTCCCAGACCCCTTCTGAGTCAAGGACCGTGATCGACGTGAAGGTCGGCATCCCCCGCGAGGTCAAGAACAACGAGTTCCGGGTGGCCATCACCCCCGCCGGTGTGCACGAGCTGGTGCGCCACGGCCACCAGGTCCTCGTCGAGCAGAACGCCGGTGTCGGTTCGTCGATCCCGGACGAGGAGTACGTCGCCGCCGGTGCGCGGATCCTGCAGACCGCCGACGAGGTCTGGGCCACCGCCGACCTGCTGCTGAAGGTCAAGGAGCCCATCGCGGAGGAGTACCACCGCCTGCGCAAGGACCAGACGCTCTTCACCTACCTGCACCTGGCCGCCTCCAAGGAGTGCACGGACGCGCTCCTGGTCTCCGGCACCACGGCGATCGCCTACGAGACGGTCGAGCTGCCCAGCCGCGCGCTGCCCCTGCTCGCCCCGATGTCCGAGGTCGCGGGCCGCCTCGCCCCGCAGGTCGGCGCCTACCACCTGATGCGCGCCAACGGCGGCCGCGGTGTGCTGCCCGGCGGCGTTCCGGGCGTGCTCGCCGGCCGGGCCGTCGTCATCGGCGGCGGAGTCTCCGGCTGGAACGCCGCACAGATCGCCATCGGCATGGGCTTCCACGTGACCCTGCTCGACCGTGACATCAACAAGCTCAAGGAAGCCGACAAGATCTTCGGTACGAAGATCCAGACCGTCGTCTCCAACGCCTACGAGCTCGAGAAGGCCTGCCTGGAGGCGGACCTCGTCATCGGAGCCGTGCTCATCCCGGGCGCCAAGGCCCCGAAGCTGGTCACCAACGAGCTCGTGTCACGGATGAAGCCCGGAAGTGTTCTTGTCGACATCGCGATCGACCAGGGCGGCTGCTTCGAGGACTCGCGTCCGACGACACACGCCGAGCCGACCTTCCCGGTCCACAACTCGGTCTTCTACTGTGTGGCCAACATGCCCGGCGCCGTTCCCAACACGTCGACATACGCGCTGACGAACGCCACGCTGCCGTACATCGTGGAGCTCGCGGACCGCGGCTGGGTCGAGGCGCTGCGCCGTGACCCGGCGCTCGCCAGGGGTCTCAACACCCATGACGGCAAGGTTGTTTACCGTGAGGTCGCGGAAGCCCACGGCCTGGAGCACGCCGAGCTGGAGACCCTGCTCGGCTGACGTACGACCCGGTTTGTCCCGCCTCGCCAAGGATCTCTCCACCGACAAAAGGCGATACGTCAACACGGGTCGTCAACATCGCACGTACGGCCGGACCTTGTCCCACAAGGCCCGGCCGGATGTGTCTCGGGTCACTTTGCGAGACTCGTTCAACTCGCCTCGAACGTAACCCTTGAACCGTTTCGCACACCCTTGAAACCTGCCGTGCGACGCCCTTACGCCCTTGACAGAGGGGTGTTCCCTTGCCGACACATCCGGCCGGGTCCGGCGGATTGTGTTGCTGCGGAGCGGTGACACGCCATAGAGTCGCCAACCGTCGGCATGGTGCCACGCTGACCTATCGAGAAATTTCCTGGTCACCAAGGAGGTAAGACGACTTGTGAATGAGTCGACATTTACTCCCGGGGGTGGTCAACCAGGAATGCCTGCGCAGGGCTCGAGGCCCACGGGGCTCGAGGCTGTCGGCTCCGTCGCTGTGCGCACCTTCGCAGCCCACCAGAGTCACCACACCTCGCGGACGACTCAGCCCGCACACCAGAGCATGGATGGCCATCACGTGAACGCCATGGCCGGCAACGGAAGTGGCGAGAACCGCACCCACTTCGCCGACTACGACGACCTGCCCGAGGGGCACTTCTACGACCCCGACGCCGAGTACGAGCCCGATCCGGAGTACGCGGCCACGCTCGCGCCCGACGCGGCGCGCCAGCGCCGTGAGCGCATCGGCCCGACCGGACGCCCGCTGCCGTACTTCCCGATCCCGGGCCCGCTGACCGATCACGGCCCCGCGAAGATCATCGCGATGTGCAACCAGAAGGGCGGCGTCGGAAAGACGACGTCGACCATCAACCTGGGTGCCGCTCTCGCGGAGTACGGACGCCGGGTTCTGCTCGTCGACTTCGACCCGCAGGGCGCACTGTCCGTGGGCCTCGGCGTCAACCCGATGGAGCTCGACCTCACGGTCTACAACCTGCTCATGGAGCGGGGCATGGCGGCCGACGAGGTGCTCCTGAAGACAGCGGTCCCGAACATGGACCTGCTGCCCAGCAACATCGACCTGTCCGCCGCCGAGGTGCAACTGGTGAGCGAGGTCGCCCGCGAGTCCACTCTGCAGCGCGCCCTGAAGCCGCTGATGGCCGACTACGACTACATCGTGATCGACTGTCAGCCCTCCCTGGGCCTGCTCACCGTGAACGCGCTGACGGCCGCCCACAAGGTGATAGTGCCACTGGAGTGCGAGTTCTTCGCGCTGCGCGGAGTCGCGCTGCTCACCGAGACCATCGAGAAGGTCCAGGAGCGGCTCAACCCCGAGCTGGAGCTCGACGGCATCCTCGCCACGATGTACGACTCGCGCACCGTGCACAGCCGTGAGGTGCTCGCGCGCGTGGTCGAGGCGTTCGACGATCACGTCTACCACACGGTGATCGGCCGGACCGTCCGCTTCCCGGAGACCACGGTCGCCGGTGAGCCGATCACGACGTACGCCTCCAACTCCGTCGGCGCCGCCGCCTACCGTCAGCTCGCCAGGGAGGTGCTCGCCCGGTGTCACGCCGAGTGAGTCTGCCGGGGGCCGACGAACTGTTCCGCACGACCGGGGGGATGGCCCTCCAGTCGTCCACCCCCAGGCGTCCGGTCAACGGCGAGGCCCGGGTACCGGCTCCGGCGGGCGAGAGTGACGCCGGAGCCTCCGGGGAGGACACGCCGCAGTCGGTGCCCGTGCAGGGCGGGGACGGCGAGGGCGACGAACACGTCGCGGCCGACGCCGACTCCGCCGACGGGGAGTCCCGCAGCCGGGGCGCCGTCACGGCCGACCCCTCCGGACGACGTCAGGGGGTGCAGGAAGGTTCTGCCGGGGCGCAGCCCCGCAAGCGCGGCCGGGGCTCCGGACGGCGGCCCAGCGGGCGCGAGCGGCACGACGAGAAGATCACGGTGTACGTGTCCGCCGAGGAGCTCATGGACCTCGAACACGCCCGGCTGGTGCTCCGCGGGGAGCACGGGCTCGCGGTCGACCGAGGACGGATCGTGCGTGAGGCCGTCGCCGTGGTCCTCGCGGATCTCGAGTCCCGCGGAGACGCGAGCATCCTCGTACGACGGTTGCGCGGGCGGTAGCGGTAGCCTGCGACGGCTATGACCTCGAACGACGTCCCTGCCTCTGCCTCCGGCGGTACCGGTGGCCGGCGGCGCGCGCTGGGGCGGGGGCCTCGGGGCGTGCCCCCCGCCGAGCCGCAGGCAGCGGAGAGACCGTCCGACCCGGAGAGACCGTCCGCGTCCGGTGACGGGTCCCCGGGTGCGGACCGTGAAGCGCCGCACCCGCCACCGCCCCCCACCCTCGGCCCCGTCCGGGCGGAGGGACCCCCGCCGCCCGGGGGAACGCCTGCCCAGGACGCCACGGGCGACCCGGAGCGCGAGTCCGAAGCCGTCCGCCCCGAGGAGGGGCCCGCCTCCGTCGAACTCCCTGGGGAGCAGTCCGCCTCCGTCGAGGCCGACGAACCCGGTGACGGTGTCTTCACCGTTCGGCTCGCCAACTTCGAGGGCCCCTTCGATCTGCTGCTTCAGCTGATCTCCAAGCACAAGATGGACGTCACCGAGGTGGCCCTCTCCAAGGTCACCGACGAGTTCATGGCGCACATCAGGGCGATGGGGCCGGACTGGGACCTCGACCAGACGACTGAATTCCTGGTCGTCGCGGCGACCCTGCTCGATCTGAAGGCCGCCCGCCTGCTGCCGTCCGCCGAGGTCGAGGACGAGGCCGATCTGGCGCTGCTGGAGGCCCGCGACCTGCTCTTCGCGCGCCTGCTGCAGTACCGCGCGTACAAACAGATCGCCGACATCTTCAACCGGCGCCTCGACGAGGAGGCGCGGCGGTACCCCCGGACCGTCGGGCTGGAGCCCCACCACGCCGAGCTGCTGCCGGAAGTCGTCATCAGCATCGGGGCGGAAGGATTCGCCAGGCTCGCCGTGAAGGCGATGCAGCCGAAGCCGAAGCCCCAGGTGTACGTCGACCACATCCACGCGCCGCTCGTGAGCGTGCAGGAGCAGGCGGCGATCGTGGTGGCGCGGCTGCGGGAGCTCGGGGAGGCCAGTTTCCGCTCGCTCGTCGACGACACCGACGACACCCTCACCGTCGTGGCGCGTTTCCTGGCCCTTCTGGAGCTCTATCGCGAGAAGGCGGTCTCCCTGGACCAGGAGGAGGCTCTGGGGGAGCTGGTGGTGCGCTGGACGGGCGGGGAGGGGGGGGCGCAGCCGACGGTGACGGACGAGTTCGACAGACCGCCTGAGCCGGTGAAGGAGGAGAAGGTGTGAGCGAGGACACCACCGAGGCCCCGGCAGGGGCGCGCGGCGTCGCGGATCTCGACCTCGGGCCCGCCCTGGAGGCCGTCCTGATGGTCGTGGACGAGCCCGCCACCGAGGAGCACCTCGCGAAAATTCTGGAGCGGCCCAGGCGGCAGGTCGCGGACGCGCTGCGGGCGCTGGCTGACGAGTACACCGTCCAGGGCCGTGGCTTCGAGCTGCGGCTCATCGCCGGAGGCTGGCGGTTCTACAGCCGGCCGCAGTACGCGGCGGCCGTCGAGCGGTTCGTGCTGGACGGGCAGCAGGCCCGGCTCACACAGGCCGCACTGGAGACCCTCGCCGTGGTCGCGTACCGGCAGCCGGTCAGCCGTTCCCGGGTCTCGGCGGTCCGCGGAGTGAACTGTGACGGGGTCATGCGCACCCTCCTTCAGCGCGGTCTGGTCGAGGAGGCGGGCGCGGAACCCGAAACAGGTGCGATCCTGTACAGGACGACGAACTACTTCCTGGAGCGAATGGGCCTGCGCGGCCTGGACGAGCTCCCGGAGCTCGCGCCCTTCCTTCCGGAGGCGGACGCGATCGAGGCAGAGACGCTGGAAGGGGTCCCGTCGTTCGATCCGGATGCGCCGGACGCAGATGCAGACGACACGACGACGACGGAACTTTGATGCGAAGCAGTGGCAGCGGCAGTGGCAGGAACAGCGGCGGGCGAGGCAACCCCCGCGGGACCGGTGGGGGCGGTAACTCCCGCGGCTCCGGCGGTGGAGGCGGTAACCCCCGTGGTTCCGGCGGTGGAGGCGGTAACCCCCGTGGTTCCGGCGGTGGAGGCGGTAACCCCCGTGGTTCTGGCGGTGGAGGCGGTAACTCCCGCGGATCCGGTGGCGGGGGGTCTCGTGGCTTCGGCGGCGGCAACCCCCGTGGCTCCGGTGGCGGAGGCGGTGGCCCCCGCACCTCCGGCAGCGGATACGACTCCCGGGGGACCGCGGGGAGGGGCCCCCAGCAGAACGGCGCGGGAGGGTCCGACGACAGGCCGAAGCGCCCCAGCAAGCCCCGCCCCGAGGAGCGTCGTTACGACGTAGGCCCCGGCGCCACCCACGAGGGTGCGAAGTCCGGGCGCGGCAGCTCCGCCCGCGGCGGTGCCAAGGGCGGCCCCAGGCAGGGCCAGCAGCGCGGCGGCCGTACGGAGAACGCGCGCTCCCGTGAGTACGAGACGCGGACCGAGGAGCGCAACAGGGACCGGTACGCGGGCCGGCCCGAGGTCAAGACGCCCAAGACCTTCCCGGGCGCCGAGCAGGAGGGCGAGCGCCTGCAGAAGGTGCTCGCGCGCGCGGGCTACGGCTCGCGGCGTGCCTGCGAGGAGCTGGTCGAGCAGTCCCGCGTCGAGGTCAACGGCGAGATCGTCGTGGAACAGGGCATGCGCGTCGACCCGGAGAACGACGAGATCAGGGTCGACGGGCTGACGGTGGCCACGCAGTCGTACCAGTTCTTCGTGCTCAACAAGCCCGCCGGTGTCGTCTCCACCATGGAGGACAACGAGGGCCGTCAGTGCCTCGGCGACTACGTGACGAACCGCGAGACGCGGCTCTTCCACGTGGGACGGCTCGACACCGAGACCGAGGGCATCATCCTGCTCACCAACCACGGTGAGCTGGCGCACCGCCTGACCCATCCCAAGTACGGCGTGAAGAAGGTCTACCTCGCGCACATCGTGGGCCCGATCCCGCGCGACCTGGGCAAGCAGCTCAAGGACGGCATCCAGCTGGAGGACGGGTACGCGAAGGCGGACCACTTCAGGGTCGTCGAGCAGACCGGCAAGAACTACATGGTCGAGGTGACGCTGCACGAGGGCCGCAAGCACATCGTGCGCCGCATGCTCGCCGAGGCCGGCTTCCCGGTCGACAAGCTCGTGCGCGTGTCCTTCGGGCCGATCGCCCTCGGCGACCAGAAGTCGGGCTGGCTGAGGCGGCTGTCCAACACCGAGGTCGGGATGCTGATGCAGGAGGTCGACCTCTAGGCGTCTCGCGGCGGGGACCTCTTCCGCCGTCCTCGTCCGCACGGCATCGGCCGGTTCCGGGATCTTCCCGGGGCCGGCCGATTCGTGTCCGGGGGTTGTGGGCACACGGTTCGCTATTTATAGTCGTACTGACTATTAAAGAGCGTCCCTGCCGGGCGCGGCCGGTGGAGCAGGGCCCACGGGGGTGGTCCCGGTCCTCCGCCGTCGCCCGGCAGGGCACCGACAGCCGTCGAGGCGGCACGAGGAGGGGGTATGGAGGGCTACGACAAGTACGCCTTCGAGCCCTTCGCCGTCACCGTGGATCTCGCGGTGTTCACGGTCCGGACGGGCGTACTGGACGTGCTCCTGATCGAGCGCGGGCAGGAGCCGTACCTGGGCCGCTGGGCACTGCCGGGAGGGTTCGTGCTGCCCGAGGAGTCCGCCGGGACGGCCGCCCGGCGCGAACTGGCCGAGGAGACCGGCCTGTCGGACGTCTCGGGGCTGCACCTGGAGCAACTGCGTACCTACAGCGAGCCGGACCGCGATCCCCGGATGCGGGTGGTCTCCGTGGCGTACACCGCGCTGCTGCCGGACCCTCCCGAGCCGCGCGGCGGCGGGGACGCGGCGAGCGCGCGATGGCTGCCGTACGGCGGACTCGGCCCGCTCGCCTTCGACCACGACCGGATCCTCGCCGACGCCCACGAACGGATCGGCGCCAAGCTGGAGTACACCTGCCTGGCCACGGCGTTCTGCCCGCCCCGGTTCACACTCGGGGAGCTCCAGCAGGTCTACGAGACGGTGTGGGGGACCGCGCTCGACCGCCCGAACTTCCGGCGCAAGGTCCTCGCCACGCCCGGGTTCGTCGAGCCGGTCCCGGGTGCGGCCCGGCTGACCGGAGGCCGGGGGAAGCCCGCCGCGCTGTACCGGGCGGGCGCCGCCACGGCGTTGCATCCGCCGCTGCTGCGACCGGCTCCGGCACCACCGTCCGCCGGGACCGGCCCCTCTCCCGGTGCCCACCGGTCCCCGCCGCCGTCCCCCTCGCAGTCCTCGTCTCCGGAAGGACGATCCTCATGACCACGACCGTCAGAAAGCACGCCGCCACCGGGGCACTGGTCGGGCTCGCCCTCGGGGACGCGCTCGGCTTCCCGACCGAGTTCAACGACGTGCCGTCGATCCTCGCCAAGTGCGGACCCTGGCGGGAGATGGAGCTGCCGGACCCCGCCTTCGTCACGGACGACACGCAGATGACCCTGGCGCTGGCGCGGGGGCTGCGGACGGCCATGGACCGGGGGCTCCTCGGGCCCAAGCGGATGGAGCGGCCCGTGCGCGAGGAGTTCGTGGACTGGTACCAGTCCCCGGAGAACAACCGCGCGCCCGGCCGTACCTGCCTCGTCGCCTGCGAGAAGCTGAAGAGCGCGGACCGGCTCTGGCAGGACGCCAGCCAGGTGGGCTCGAAGGGCTGCGGCGCCAACATGCGCGTGGCGCCCCTCGGCCTCGTCCCTGGGCTCAGCGACGAACAGCGCGCGGGCGCCGCCCAGTTGCAGGCCGCCCTCACCCACGGCCACCCGACGGCGCTGGCCGCCTCCGACCTCACCGCGCACGCGGTACGGCTGCTCGCACAGGGCACCGAACCGACGGGCCTGGTCGGACTCCTGCGGTCGTACGCGTACGAGAACCGGACGCGCTACCACGACCGCTGGCTGGGCGACCTGTGGGCCCGCGCCCAGGACCCGACTCCGGCGCACTACATCTCGCGCGGCTGGGACGAGTGCCTGGAAGCCCTGGAACGGCTTCAGCGGGCCCTGCGGTCGCCGTCGCCCGAGACGGACCCGTGCCTCGCCACCGGCCCCGGGTGGATCGCCGAGGAGGCCCTCGCCACCGGACTGCTGTGCTTCCTGCTCTTCGTCGACGAGCCCGTGACGGCCCTGCGCCGGGCCGCCTGCACCTCCGGGGACTCGGACTCGATCGCCTGTCTGGCCGGCGCCTTCGCGGGGGCGCACCTCGGCGCCGACGCATGGCCCACGGAATGGGCCGACAGGATCGAGCACCAGGGGGACCTGATGTCCTTCGGCGCGCTCTGGGACGCCTGACCGGCCCGGCCGGCCCGGTGTGACGGGCCGCTTGGGTCAGGCGACGCTGATCGAGTCGCCCGTGACCGTGATCTGCTTCGCGGGGAGCGGCTTCGGCGCCGGGCCGCCCGCCACCGAGCCGTCGGCGACACGGAACCTGCTGCCGTGGCACGTGCAGTTGATCGTGCCGTCCGAGACGTTGGCGACGATGCAGCCCGAGTGGGTGCAGACCGCCGAGAAGGCCTTGAAGTCGCCCAGTTCGGGCTGGGTGACGACGACCTTCTCGTCCTTGAAGATCTTGCCGCCGCCGACCGGGACGTCACCCGTCCTGGTGAGTTCCTCGCCGCCGGGCGCCCGGCTCCCGCTTCCGGAGGGGGCCGAAGAGGGCGCCTCCTCCGTGTCGCCCCCGCCGTTCTCGTCGCCGTACTTGCTGCAGCCCAGGAGCAGCGCGCCCGCCGCGCCCGTCACGAGCACCGTGCGCCGCGTCGAGGGTTTCGTCATGTCGTCACTCCGAAGGTGCGGAAGAACCAGAGGGCGGAGGTCAGCCAGATCACGGTGAGGGCGGAGAAGAGGAGCCCGCCGACGACGGGCAGCACCCAGCCGGGCAGTCGCTCCGAGCGGAGCAGCAGCATCTTGGCACTGAACGCACCGAAGAAGAAGCAACCCAGGAGCGAGTGCCACAAGACGCGCGGTTCGTACGTCTGATAGCCCAACGCGTACAGACAGTGCACCGCTACAGGAACCGCCACCAAGAACGCGATCCGGCCCGACCAGCGGTGCACCGTGCCGGACCAGCTCGGGCCCGGCAGGCGCCCATACAGCATGAGCGCCGAGACGAGCTGCACGACCGCGAAACCCATCGCGGCGGTGCCCAGCCACGACTTCACGGCGCTCGTGCTGCTGAAGCCCGCCAGGTTGAAGGCGGTGCCCTCCGGGTCGTGCACGTTTCCGTAGACGCCGAGGCCCACCGCGACCGCGCTCGCGACCAGGGCCGGTACGACGTAGCGGGCGGCCCCCGGTCCGCGGCGGGCGGGGCCGGGCGCGGAGAAGCCCTGGGTGGCGGCGTTCGGGTCCACGGTCATGGTCGGCTCCCTGCGGTCACGCGGTCATGGGGCAAGGGGCGGAGCGAAGAACGGAGCGGGGGCTGGAGCGAGGGACGGAACGAAGGACGGAACGAAGGACGGGCCGAGGGGGTCACGGGGTCACGGGCCGGGCGGTGAGCCGCTGTCCGTCGACCGTCACGGCGCCGCTCTCCGGGTCGATACGGGGTGCGGCCGCCGCCCTGCCGTCGCGCTTGAGGATGCCGACCTGGCGGCCGTCCGGCAGCACGATCCAGCCGCCGTCGACCTCGGCGCCGCGCACGGTGGCGGTGGCGCGGTACAGCCCGGAGGGCTTGACGGCCCTGTCCGCCGTGAAGCCGTACGTCCGCTGCCCCATGTCGACCGTGCCGCGGACCCGTTTGCCGGTCAGCTCGCCGGTGAGGACCTCGCCCTTGCGGCCCTTCAGCCGCATGCTGCCGTCGGCCTCGACCGGGCCCTTCAGCCACGACTCCTGGTCCCGGCCGTCACAGAAGTACGCGACCGCCTTGCCGTCGCGCAGCGTCACCGCCACCGCGGAGGAGTCGTCGTCGGTGCGGCCCGCGTAGTCGCCGTTCGCCACGGCGGACCTCGACGGGCTGGGCGACGGGGACGGCTTCCCCGGACTGGCCGTGGCGGTGGGCGTCGGGCTCGCCGACACGACGTCGGCGGGCGAGTCGCTCCCGGTCGACGTGCTGCGCGTCCCCGTCGTCGCGTTGAGCGACAGCATGAACAGGGCGAGCAGCAGTCCCGCGAGGAGCGTGAAAAGTGGTCCGGAACGCTTCATCGTGCCTCCCCCGAGGCGTGGCGCGGACAGCCCCACCATGCAAGCGGACCCGCGGGCCCTGCGTCCAGAGGCGCACAGGAGCGACTTCGCGGAGATTCAAGGACGATTCCACCGTGAAGCACGCTCTCACTCCACATAGCGACAAGGAGTGACAAGGGTGATATTGGGGTGATCCGGGGAAAGCGTGGCGGGCGTCTCGGCAGGCGGGCGCCGCGCACCGGGCGACCGAGGGCTGACTAGGCTGGATGCACCAAAGCCGATACGTACATCAGCAAGGAGCATCACCGTGGCGGTACGAGCGGTCCGGGGCGCCGTCCAACTGGAGCGGGACGAGGCCGGGCACATGGACGAGCAGGTCAGCGAGCTGCTCACCGCCATCCTGGAGCGGAACGCGCTGACCACCGACGAGCTGATCAGTATCTGGTTCACGGCGACGCCCGACCTGCACAGCGACTTCCCGGCGGCCGCGGCGCGCAAGCTCGGCATCGTCGACGTACCGCTGATCTGTGCGCAGGAGCTGGACATCGAGGGCGCGATGCCCCGGGTCGTGCGGGTCCTCGCGCACATCGAGTCCGATCTGCCGCGCTCCGAGATCGCGCACGTCTACCTGGGTGCCGCGGGCGCGCTCCGCAAGGACATCGCCCAGTGAGAACGGCACTCGTCATCGGCACCGGCCTCATCGGGACGTCGGCCGCGCTGGCCCTGGCCGGGCGCGGCGTCACCGTGCACCTCGCCGACCACGACCCGGAGCAGGCCCGTACGGCGGCCGCGCTCGGCGCCGGGACGGACGAGGAACCCCGGGGGCCCGTCGACCTCGCGATCATCGCCGCGCCGCCCGCGCACGTCGCCGCGGCACTCGCCGACGCGATGCGGCGCGGGGTCGCCCGCGGCTACCTCGACGTGGCCAGCGTCAAGGGTGGGCCGCGCCGCGAGCTGGAGTCACTCGGCCTCGACCTGTCCGCGTACATCGGCTCGCACCCCATGTCCGGCCGTGAGAAGTCGGGCCCCCTGGCCGCCACCGGTGACCTCTTCGAGGGACGCCCCTGGGTGCTGACGCCGACCCGGGACACGGACACCGAGGTGCTCAACCTCGCGCTGGAGCTGGTCTCGCACTGCCGGGCGGTCCCGGTGGTGATGGACGCCGACGCCCACGACCGTGCGGTCGCGCTCGTCTCGCACATGCCGCATCTGGTGTCCAGCATGGTCGCCGCCCGATTGGAGAACGCCGAGGAGACAGCCGTACGCCTCTGCGGGCAGGGCATCCGTGACGTGACCCGGATC
Organism: Streptomyces aurantiacus; assembly: GCF_027107535.1. Taxonomy (NCBI): domain Bacteria; kingdom Bacillati; phylum Actinomycetota; class Actinomycetes; order Kitasatosporales; family Streptomycetaceae; genus Streptomyces; species Streptomyces sp. Qhu-G9. The sequence goes on from NZ_CP114283.1 coordinate 2,515,507, forward strand.
GCCGCGTCCGACCCGCGGATGTGGATCGACATCCTCTCCGCGAACCCGGGTCCGGTCGCCGACCTCCTCGCGGACGTCTCCGCCGACCTGGACGAGACCGTGCAGGCCCTGCGCGCCCTCCAGTCCTCCGACGAGGCCAAGCGCCGCGAGGGCACCACAGGCATCGAGGACGTCCTGCGCCGCGGCAACGCCGGCCAGGTCCGTGTCCCCGGCAAGCACGGCGCCGCGCCCACCTCGTACGAGAGCGTCGTCGTCCTCATCGACGACCAGCCGGGCCAGCTGGCCCGCATCTTCGCCGACGCCGGCCGCGCGGGCGTCAACATCGAGGATGTGCGCATCGAGCATGCGACCGGGCAGCAGGCCGGTCTGGTGGAACTGATGGTGAAGCCGTCGGCGGTGCCGGTGCTGACGGCGTCCTTGCGGGAGCGGGGCTGGGCGATCCGGCAGTAGGGGTGGTTCGTCCGGCGTGGGCGGGGCCCGCCGCGTCACCGATCCGGCCGCCCGGCCCCAGGCGCAGGAGGGGCTGCGCGCGCTCGACGAGGAGCGCCGTCAGGCCCGGGTCTGCCCGGACCGGCCGCGGCACAGTCACGGCTCCCACCTGAGCGCCTGCCCCTGGTGCGCGCGGGCCGCGGCCAGCGGGCACGACGTGTTCAGCGACACCGCGGCGCCCGCACCGGCCCCGCGAGCGCGTCACGGACGAGGCGGATGAAGCCGCCCCGGCAGCCGGCACGGACGGGCCCGCCGACACAGCCGGATGCGACGCGGCAGCCGGGCAGCGCGCGGGCCCTCGCCGCGGGTCCGTCGATCGTGCCGGCGGTCCTGGTCCTGATGATCGTCGTGAGCCTGGCGCAGGGACGGTGAGGGGCCGCCGCGGGGTCCGTAAAACGGGGTCCGGGAAGCCAGTAACCTTGTTCGGGGCGCGATCGTGCCCGCACCAGCCCAGCACCCCGTACCAGGAAGGTGTCCGCACCCGTGGAATCCACCGCCGCCCGGACCGCTCCGGCCGTGATCGTCGCCATCGACGGTCCCTCCGGCACGGGCAAGTCGAGCACCTCGAAGGCCGTCGCCGCACAGCTCGGCTTGAGCTACCTGGACACGGGCGCCCAGTACCGTGCGATCACCTGGTGGATGGTGACCAACGGCATCGACGTCGCCGACCCCTCCGAGATCGCGGCCGCGGCCGGGAAGCCCGAGATCGTGTCCGGTACGGACCCCCTGGCGCCGACCATCACGGTCGACGGCACGGACGTCGCGGGCCCGATCCGCACCCAGGACGTCACCTCCAAGGTGAGCGCGGTCAGCGCCGTCCCCGAGGTGCGCGCCCGGATCACCGAGCTGCAGCGCTCGATCGCCGCGGCGGCCGAGAAGGGCATCGTCGTCGAGGGCCGGGACATCGGTACGACCGTGCTGCCCGACGCCGACCTAAAGATCTTCCTCACCGCTTCCCCGGAGGCCCGCGCCGCCCGCCGCAGCGGTGAACTCAAGGGCGCCGACGTCAACGCCACCCGCGAGGCCCTGATCAAGCGGGACGCGGCCGACTCCTCCCGCAAGACCTCGCCGCTGGCCAAGGCCGGCGACGCGGTCGAGGTGGACACCTCCGACCTCACGCTCCTGCAGGTCATCGAGTGCGTCGTCACCCTCGTCGAGGAGAAGCGGACCACGAAGTGAGCGAAGCCCCCGCCGTCCCGACGGCGCGGCGTGCCGAGGTCGGCCGCCGGATCGGCGTCGGCCTGATGTTCGGGCTGTGGAAGCCGCGCGTCCTGGGCGCCTGGAAGGTCCCCGCGACCGGCCCGGTGATCCTCGCCGTCAACCACTCCCACAACATCGACGGTCCGATGGTCATGGGCGTGGCACCCCGGCCGACGCACTTCCTGATCAAGAAGGAGGCGTTCATCGGTCCGCTCGACCCCTTCCTGCTCGCCATCGGGCAGGTGAAGGTGGACCGTACGATCGCCGACCGCACCGCGATCACGCAGGCGCTGGGCGTCCTCGCGGACGGTGGCGTCCTCGGGATCTTCCCCGAGGGCACCCGCGGCCAGGGCGACTTCGCCTCGCTGCGCGCGGGGCTCTCCTACTTCGCGGTCCGCGGCGGGGCCCCGATCGTGCCGGTCGCCGTGCTGGGAAGCACGGAGCGGCGCGGACGGTTGACGAAGGAGCTGCCCCCGCTGCGGAGCCGGGTCGACGTCGTCTTCGGCGACCCCTTCGAGGCGGGCGACGGCAGCGGACGGCGTACGCGCAAGGCCCTCGACGAGGCGACCGTGCGCATCCAGAAACAGCTCACCGCGCACCTGGAAAACGCCAGGCGCCTTACGGGGCGCTGAGAGACACTTGAGTAGTGGATCACCCCAAACGGGGCGTTCCACCGATCACCACGATGAACGAGGTACGGACTTCATGAACGACCAGATCCAGCCCGACGGCTCGGAGCACGAGCACGGGGCACTTGGCGATGCCGAGTACGCGGAGTTCATGGAGCTCGCCGCGGAAGAGGGCTTCGACGCCGAGGACATCGAGGGCGCGATCGGCGAGGCCGGTCACGGCCCGCTTCCGGTCCTCGCCGTCGTCGGCCGCCCGAATGTCGGCAAGTCGACCCTGGTGAACCGCATCATCGGCCGCCGCGAGGCCGTCGTCGAGGACAAGCCGGGCGTCACCCGCGACCGCGTCACCTACGAGGCCGAGTGGGCGGGCCGCCGCTTCAAGCTCGTCGACACCGGCGGCTGGGAGCAGGACGTCCTCGGCATCGACGCCTCCGTGGCCGCGCAGGCCGAGTTCGCGATCGACGCGGCCGACGCGGTCGTCTTCGTCGTCGACGCCAAGGTCGGTGCCACCGACACCGACGAGGCGGTCGTACGCCTGCTGCGCAAGGCCGGCAAGCCCGTCGTCCTGTGTGCGAACAAGGTCGACGGCCTCAGCGGTGAGGCCGACGCCTCGTACCTGTGGTCGCTGGGTCTCGGCGAGCCGCACCCCGTCTCCGCGCTGCACGGCCGCGGCACCGGCGACATGCTCGACGCCGTCCTGGAGGCGCTTCCCGAGGCCCCCGCGCAGACCTTCGGCACGGCGATCGGCGGTCCCCGCCGCATCGCGCTCATCGGCCGCCCGAACGTCGGCAAGTCCTCGCTCCTGAACAAGGTGGCGAACGAGGACCGCGTGGTCGTCAACGAGGTCGCGGGCACCACCCGTGACCCGGTCGACGAGCTCATCGAGCTCGGCGGCGTCACCTGGAAGTTCGTCGACACGGCCGGTATCCGCAAGCGGGTCCACCTCCAGCAGGGCGCCGACTACTACGCCTCGCTGCGCACTGCCGCCGCCGTCGAGAAGGCGGAGGTCGCGGTCATCCTGCTGGATGCCAGCGAGAGCATCAGCGTCCAGGACCAGCGCATCGTGACGATGGCCGTCGATGCGGGCCGCGCGATCGTTCTCGCCTTCAACAAGTGGGACACCCTCGACGAGGAGCGCCGCTACTACCTGGAGCGGGAGATCGAGACCGAGCTCCTCCAGGTGGCGTGGGCCCCGCGGGTCAACGTCTCGGCGCGTACGGGCCGCCACATGGAGAAGCTGGTCCCGGCGATCGAGGCCGCGCTGGCGGGCTGGGAGGAACGCGTTCCGACGGGCCGTCTGAACGCCTTCCTGGGTGAGCTGGTCGCGGCCCACCCGCACCCGATCCGCGGCGGCAAGCAGCCCCGCATCCTCTTCGGCACGCAGGCGGGCACCAAGCCGCCGCGGTTCGTGCTCTTCGCCTCGGGCTTCATCGAGCACGGCTACCGCCGCTTCGTGGAGCGCCGGCTGCGTGAGGAGTTCGGCTTCGAGGGGACGCCGATCCACATCTCGGTGCGGGTGCGCGAGAAGCGCGGCAAGAAGAAGTAGCCGTACGGCGGAAACCGTACGCACATGAGGAGAGGGCCCCCGCACCGTGCGGGGGCCCTCTCCTCATGTGCGTCAGCGTTCCCGGCGAGGCCCTGGCGGCAGCGCCGCCGGGATCAGGCCCGTGGCGTGCTGCCGTGCCACCGGCTGCCAGACGGTCGTGACCGTCGGGCTCTGGTGCGCGGACACCTGCCCGGTCTGGTGCTGCCCGGCGACATGCCGCATGCCGTACGCGGTCGGCGTGTACGCACCCGAGTTGTACGAGCCGGAGCCGAGCAGCCCCGAGCCGTGGAGGCCCGATCCGTGCAGGCCGGGCCCGCTCGGGCTGATCCCGAAGGCCTTGAAGCCGAGATCCTCCTCGCCGATGCGATCGCCCGGCAGGGTCCGGAAGGTCCTGAGGTACTCCGCGTACAGCGCGTCGTAGATCGGGGTGGCCGAACAGCTGCCCGTGAAGTCCTGGGCCGGCCGCAGGGCCGGGACCGGGGACGAGTAGGGCAGGCGGCGGGGGGCGTCGTAGGTGTGCACGTACGTGCCAACGACCCCGCCGCCCTTCGGATGCGGCCGACGGTCCGCTTTCGCAGGTCACCGGGAGTGTCTCCGGCGTCCGCGGGGGACCGGGGCCGCCCGTGCTCAGGTGCCGGCCAGGGGCATCGCGCTCGCCACCAGTCGGCCGCTCGCCGCCGCCTTGTCGAGCGCGTCACGCAGCAGGTCCTCGCGGGGCTGACGGCCGATCGAGCCGACGGGGGCCGCGAACAGCAGTACCTGCTGGTGCTTGTTGGCGGCCGCCCGCCAGCTGTCGGTTACCTGGAGCGGCTGGTGGGCCTGCCACCAGGCGACGGGCGAGCCGCCGCCGGCGCCGGGCTGCAGAACCGCGTGCAGCTGGCCCATGGCGAGCAGCACGGACCAGCCGTGCAGCACGGGCGGCACCTCGGTGAGCTGGCTGACCGGCATGAACCCCTGCTCGATGAGGAGCGGCAGGAAGTCGTCGCCGGCACCGCCCGCCGTGCCCGGCCGGGCGATGCGTCCGGTCGGCTCGACGACGAGCGCGGGGTGCAACTCGCCGCCCAGCAGGACGAGTCCGCTGGTGACGCCGAGGACGGCCTGCTCGGGCAGGGCCTCGGCGGGGCGCTCGTCCCCGGTGATGGACCGGGCGGCGCCCTGCAGTTGCTCCTCGGTCACCTGGACGACCTGCGAGGGCAGGCAGCCGGCGTGGGCGAAGGCGAGGACGGCGGTCTCCTCGCCGATGAACAGGACAGTGCTGGTGCGCTCCTGTTCGGAGTCGCCCTGGGTGCGGCAGGACGTGCAGTCGTAACTGCCCGGGGCGTTGTCTCCGGCGAGCAGCCGGTCGGCTTCTTCGTCGCCGATCTCGGCGCGTACGTCGTCGCTGACGTCGAGCATGCGCGGCACGGGTGGCTCCTCGGGATGCGGTGCGTGTTGTGGCCGGGGGCTCCCGGTCCGTGAACCGGATGGGTTCCCGGCTCATGAAGAAGACAACGGAGGATCTGTGGCCGGAGTCACGCCCGGGAGCGAACGGAATCGAACCATCCTGCGTACGGGACGGACCCGGCGGCAGAATTCGCTGTTTCCCGCTAACTACCTTGGTACGCAAGGGAGTTGCTGCATGGATGTGGGTCATGGATCATCACGGCCAATCGTCGACAAATCAGGAAATCCGCGAATGAAGTGGGTGGCTCGATTTGGTCGATACCGACGGTAACGGCTGCTACGGGGGACTTTCGGGTCTCCCTCGGCCCTTGACGGGCCCGGTCCTCCGACCGGGTGGGGCCCCGGCCGGTGTCCGCGCGGCTCGTCCGGGCATCACCCAGGCCCTGCCTAGCGTGGCCCGATGTCGATCAAGCGCTTGCGGTACGCGGCTGCCGTCGCTGCCGTCCTGGCCGTGCTCGCCCCGGTGGAGGCCGCCGCGGCACCCCCGCCTCCCGCGCCCGGTCCCGCGGCGGCCCAGGTGCCGTACGACTGCGCCGAGGGCCGGTGGCCATGGGACTGCCTCGCCGACTGCGAGAGCAGCGGCCGCTGGGGCGCGAACACCGGAAACGGCTTCTACGGAGGGCTGCAGTTCTGGCAGCCGACCTGGAGGGCGTTCGGCGGCCTGGCCTACGCGCGGCGCGCGGACCTGGCCACGCGGGACGAGCAGATCAGGGTCGCGGAGGAAGTGGTGCGGGTCCAGGGCTGGGAGGCGTGGCCCGTCTGCGCCAGGAGGTACGGGCTCAAAGGGCGGGCGCACGTGGTGAAGCCGGGGGAGACACTGGCCTCGATCGCCCGCCGGTACCGCGTCAAGGGCGGCTGGAAGGCCCTCTACAAGCTCAACAGGCAGATGGTCGGCGCGTATCCGGACCGGCTGAACCCCGGCACGATGCTGCGGTTGCCGAAGGGGGCGGGTCCGGGCCGGCCGGTCACGCCGGCGGACGGGGGCGCGGCCGCACCGGGCCAGAGCACCCCGGCCGGGCCGGTGCCCTCGACTCCGTCGGCCCCACCGGGCCCCTTTACTCTGCCGATCCCGTCGGACCCGTCGGACCCGTCGGACCCGTCGGACCCCTCGGCTCCGGCGGTCTCGTCGGCTCTGCCGGTCCTGATGGGTCCGCCGCTGCCGAGGCCGCCGTCTCGGCAGCCTCGCCGCTGAACGCGACCGTCCCGCGCCGCAGTTCGTACACGATCGTCGTCCCGGAGCGCAGGCCCGACGGCAGACGCTGTTCGGCCACGACCACACAGGCGTCGAGGCCGCTCAGCAACGCGTACGTGCGGGCCGCCACCGCCGGGGACATGCCCTGCGCGGGCTCGTCGACGAGGACCACGCGTGCGCGTGCCAGGAGGGCGCGGGAGAGGGCCAGCATGCGCTGCTCGCCGCCGGAGAGGGTTCCCGCTCTTCTGGTCAGGAGGGGGCCCAGCTGGGGGTACGCGTCGAGGGCGGACGTGAAGGGCCTGCCGGGGGCGGCGAGTTCCAGGTTCTCGCGGACGGTGAGCGAGCCGAAGACCGCGCGGCGGTCCGGCACGAGGCACAGACCCCGGCGGGCCCGCTCGTGCGCGGGCGTCCCCGTGATGTCGTCGCCGTCCCAGACCACGGCCCCGCGGGACAGCGGCACGGTGCCGGCCAGGGCGCGCAGCGCGGTCGTACGGCCCGAGCCGTTGCGGCCGAGCAGGACGGTGACGCCCGGTGCGGGCGCGTGGAGGGAGACGCCGTGCAGGGCCTCCAGCGGGCCGTAGCGCACGCGGGCGTGGCGCAGCGAGATACCGGGCGCGCTCATCCGCCGGCCACCGGGCCGAGCCCCTCCTGACCCAGGTCCGGATTCCCTTGATCCGTATGCTCTTGGCCCGGATTTTCCTGGGTCGTGTGCCCCTGGTCCGTCCGGGGGCCGCGGTGCCCGTCGAACGCGTCGAGGCGTTCGAGGACGTGGCCGGGCGGGCCGGAGGCGACGACGCGGCCCGCGGTCATGACGTGCACGGTGTCGGCGAGGTCGGCCACCAGGTCGAGATCGTGCTCGACGACGAGCAGGGCCGTGCCGTCGGCGGCGAGTGCCCGCAGCACGCGGGCCAGTGCCGTCACCTCGCCCGTGTCGAGCCCGGCCGCGGGTTCGTCGAGCAGCAGTACCCGCGGGCTTCCGGCGAGGGCCCGGGCCAGCTCGACGCGCCGCAGGGTCCCGGTGGGCAGGTCCGCCGCGGGCAGCGCCCGTACGGGACCGTGGAGCCCGAGCAGACGCAGTGCCCGCTCGGCCGCGTCGGCGTCGATGACGCGCCCCTGCTCGGCGCCCACGCGTACGTTCTCCGCCACGGTCAGCGTCGGGAAGACGGCCAGTTGCTGGAAGGTGCGGGCGATGCCGAGCCGTGTCCGTGCGTGGGCGGGCAGCCGGGTGATGTCCCGTTCCCCCAGGGCGACCCTTCCCGACGCCGGTCGCACGGTTCCGGCGAGACAGTGGAACAGGGTGCTCTTCCCGGCTCCGTTGGGCCCGACGACCGCGGTGATCCGGCCCGGCGGCAGATCGAGGTCGACGCCGTCCAGGGCGGTATGGCCGTCGTAGGCGACGCGCAGGGCGCGAGCCCGGAGGGCGGGGCGAGGTGCCGCCCCGGCCACGGAACGAGGGGCTCGTCCGGCAGGGGCCTCCCGTCGCGCTGATCCGGTCGGCCGTGTCTCCGCGCGCGCGGAGAGGTCCGTACCCAGGCCACCGGCGCCCGCACCGAGCTGAGTACGGCCGTCTCCCGCTCCGGTACCGCTGTCGCCACGGTCGTCCGCCCCAGGACCTGTGCGGAGGCCGTCGCCGTCACGTCCGTCGGCGGGGCCGGGAGTCGCGACGGGGCGGCCGCGCCCCTCCTGATGTCCGGAGGCTCCCTGGGCGGGCGTGGTGGCCTCCCCGTCCTCGTGCGCGCCGGGCGGCGGGAGGGGTGGGCCGAAGGCCGTGCCCAGGGCCGTGTCGGTGCGTCCCTCCGGGCCCGGTGTCCACGGGGAACCGTCCCCGTCGTCGGCGGACGGCGGCACCGCGCGTCTCACCAGCGGACGCCCGCCGGTGAGGCGGCTCATCGTGTCCGGCCCGGTGGACGTGAGCGCCACCGGGACCGCCGCCCGTGGCGTGCCGGAGCCCTGGGCAGGCGCCGCCCGCAGCTTCCGCCTCACCCCGGCCCCCAGCGGGGTCGGCGTCACCTCCCGGCGCAGCCGCAGGCGCCCGGCCGCCTGCCGCAGTGCCTCGTACGGGCCGCCGGGGAAGCGGCCCACGAGGACCGCCAGGAGGCCGATGGAGGCCGCCGCCACCCCGCCCCGGGTACCGGCGTCCAGACCGACGAGGAGAGCCGCCGCGAGCAGCGCGCCGAGGACGCTGTCGGCGCCGAGCACCACGATCGCGGCGAACCACAGCAGACCGCGGACCGGGTCGTACGCCGCCGGGTCGAAGGCACGCACGCCCATGCCGAGCATGCCGCCGCCCAGCGCGGCCAGGGCGGCGCCCGCCACGAAGGCCGTCAGCTTGAGCGCCGGGACGCGGACGCCCGCCGCCGACGCGCCCGCCTCGTGGTCCCGCATCGCGGCCAGGGCCCGGCCCGTACGCCCCCGGCGCAGCGCGTGGGCGGCCAGCAACGCGCCCGCGAGCAGGACCAGTTCGAGCACGTAGTACGCGCGGTCGCCCTCGAAGCCCGCCGGGCGGCCCAGGGCCAGGCCCGACGTCGCGTACGGCTGGGCGAAGACGAAACGGCTGACACCGACGCCCACCGCGAAGGTCGCCAGTGCGAGAGCCAGGCCGTGGCGGCCGATGGCGGGCCAGCCGGTCAGCAGGCCCAGGGGTGCCACCAGCAGGACGGCGACCGCGAGCGCGGCCAGTTCCGGGAGCGGCGGCAGACCCGGGAAGCGGCCCGCCGCCAGCAGCGCCGTGAAAAGGGCGCCCAAACCCGCGTACGCCGCCTGGCCCAGCGAGATCTGGCCGCCGCGGCCCGTCACGACGACCAGGGACAGCAGGACGACGCCCAGCGCCGGGACCTGGACGGACGTGTGCAGGTCCTGCCCCGCGAAGCCCAGCGGCAGCAGGAACAGGACCACGGCCACGATCCACGCGCCCGGCGGGGTCGGTACGCGGGCCGTCGCCGTGCGGGGCAGGGCGTCCCGGGTGCCGATGCCCGGCAGCACCAGGGCCGCGACCAGCAGGGCGACGACGAAGAGGTTCGCGCCCACCGCCTGGAGGAGCGGTTCGCGCCAGCCCGTCGGGTGCAGCCGGGTCAGCTGGCTCTGGGCGACCCCGATGCCCAGGGCCACGACCACGGCCACCGGCAGACTCCGCATCCGGGCGGCCACCGCGACCGCCACCACCTCCATCACCAGCAACGGCATGCCGTACGGGTCCAGACGTACGTAAGGAGCCAGCAGCACCCCGGTCAGACCCGCGGTGAACGAGCCGAACACCCAGCCCGCCGCGGCCACCCGGTCGGCGTCGATCCCGCCCAGGACGGCGAGCGAGCGGTCGTCGACCACGGCCCGCAACTCCCGGCCGAAGCGCGTCCGGCGGATCACCGCGCCCACCGCGGCGGCCAGCACGAGCGTCACCGTCAACTGGCCCCAGGGGTCGGCGGAGACGAGGACCGGCGCGTCCGGGCGGGCGCCGGGGCCCCAGACCAGCGCCGCCCCGCCGACGAGCAGGACGAACACGCCGATGGACGCGACGAGCGTCTGCGCGGGGTCGCCTCCGAGGACGGACAGGGGACGGAAGACGAACCGTTCCAGCACGAGGCCGATGCCCGGGGCGACCACGAGCAGCGTGAGCGCGGCGGCGAGTGGGAGCGGCCAGCCCCACCCGACGGTGAGCTGCCACAGCAGGTAGGCGCACACCATGGCGACGGCGCCGTGCGCGAAGTTGAGCACGCCGGTCGCCCGGTGGGTCACGACCAGGCCGATCCCGGTGAGCGCGGCCGCGCTGCCGACGGAGAGCCCGGCGAGCGTGAGGTCGTACGTCAGCGAGGCCATCAGCCGTCCGCCTCGGACGACCGGTCGTCCGAGGCGGCGGGTTCGCAGATCGGGCAGGGGGCGAGTGCCCCGCCGGCGAGGACCATGGAGTCGACCGGCAGGGCCTCCGGCTTTCCGGCGACGAGCGGGCAGTCCGCGCGGTGCCACAGCGTGCCGCCCGGCACCATCAGCAGGTCTCCGCTGACGGCCACGGGCGCGGCGGCCGCCTGCCCGGAGCCGTCCGCGTCGGCCGGCCCGGCCGCCACCAGGAGCCCGTACAACTCCTCGACGCGGGCCGCGGCGAGGGCGTTCCTGCCGTGGGTGAGGAGGACCGCGCCGGCGACGATCAGGGCCGCTCCAGGAACCGTGCAGGACGCCAGGAAGGGAAGCTGCCGTTCCGCGTAGCGCTCGCCGGAGATCCCGTACCAGCCGAGGACGCACAACACTGCTCCCGCGGCCAGCGCGGCCCACCCGGCCCACAGGACGGGGTGCACGGTCCGCAGTCGAGCTGTCCGCATGGGGGCTCCCATGTCATGTGTCTGACTGTCTTCCAAGTCCGTCGATGGACTTGCACTATGCCTTCTGCAAGCTGACCCTGAAAGCTCCGGGCGCACTTGGCCCGGACCGACACCCGGTGGTGAGCCAGATGGTTCTCGGGAGTGACCTCAGGCGGGGGACAGGCCGGGGGCTGGCGGTGGCGGTACTCGTCCTCGCCTGTGCCCTCACGGCCTGCGGCGACGACAGCGGCGGCGACGAGACGACCCCGCCCTCGCCCTCCGTGAAGCTGCCCAGGACGACCGAACCGACTCCGAGCGCGAGCGCCCCGGACGATCCGGCGGAGGCCGAGAGGCAGATCAAGGAGAACTGGAAGAAGTTCTTCGACCCCGACGTCCCCACGAAGGACAAACAGGCCGTCCTGGAGAACGGCGACAAGATGGACCAGGTTCTCAAGAGCTTCAGCGGCGACGAGCGCGGCGGGCAGGTGGAGGCGACGGTCACCGAGGTCGAGTTCACCTCGCCGGCCGAGGCGAACGTGACGTACACGCTGACCCTGAAGGGCGCCACGGTCATGCCGGACGCCGCCGGGACCGCGGTCGAGCAGGACGACACGTGGAAGGTGTCCGTCAAGACGCTCTGCGGACTGGTGGGGCTGAGCGGCAATGAGTCGCCGGGCCCGGGTTGCTGAATCCGCTGCCGTGGGCCTGCTGCTCCTTCTGGGCACGGCCTGCGGCAGCCGCCTCCCGGAGAGCGACTTCGGGGACCGGCCCGGCCGGACGCCCGCCCGCACCACCGCGGAGCCGATCCGCGTGGGCGTCATCACGAGCGCCACCAGCCCGGTCGGCGGCAACGCCTTCACCGGACCGCGCGACGGCGCGAAGGCCTACTTCGAGGCCCTGAACGCGCGCGGCGGCATCGACGGACGCCGGGTCGAGGTCCGTACGTGCGACGACGGCGGCAGCGGTGTCGGCAACAACGAGTGCGTGCACCGGCTCGTCGACGAGGACAAGGTGGTGGCCCTCGTCGCCACGACCGCCCTCGACTACGCGGGAGCCTCCCGCGTGTCCCGCGCGCGCGTGCCCGACATCGGGGGCCAGCCCATCGGCGCGGCCTACGACACCTACCCGCACCTCTACGGGATCTACGGCAGCCTCGCCCCGCGCGACGGGCGGCCCGGCTGGGACGGCAAGCTGTACGGCGGTACGGAGACCTACCGCTACTTCAAGCGGGAGCAGGGCGCCCGCACGGCGGCCGTCGTCTCGTACAACCAGTCCGCGTCGGCCGCCTACGCCCGGCTCGTCGCCCGGGGCCTGAAGGCCGAGGGCTACAAGGTCGTCACCGAACAGGTCGACTTCGCGCTGCCCAACTTCCGCGCCGCGGCGGCCGATCTGAAGGAGCAGGGCGCCGACCTGGTCTTCGACGCCATCGACACCTACGGCAACGCCCAGTTGTGCAAGGCCATGGACGACGTCGGCGCCGAGGTCATCGCCAAGGTCACCAACGTGCAGAACTGGACGTCCACCGTCCGCGAGGACTACAAGGACGCGCCCCGCTGCCGCAACGCCCTGTGGGCGACGGGCGCGAGCCGCAACTACGACGACCCGGAATCGGCCCATGACGCCGTACGGGCGTTCCGGGACGGCACCAGGGCGCTGAAGACCCGCTCCCAGTGGCAGGTGGAGGGCTGGGCCGCCGCGATGTGGTTCACGGACGCGGCCAGGTCCTGCGTGCGGACGGGCGTCACGCGCGCGTGCGTCGACCGTTTCATGGACGGGGGAAAGCCGTACACCGCCGACGGGCTGCTGCTGCCGGTGCGGTTCGAGCGCCTGTCCGAGCCGCCGAGGACACGCACGACGTGTCTGTCCGTGGCGCGCTGGGAGGACGACCGGGGCTGGGTGAGTCAGGGGGACATGAACAGCGAGTGCCACGACGTACCGCAGTTGTCCTACGAGCCCTGATGCGATCGAGCGCCGAAGGGTTCCCGTTCCCGGTTACCGATGGCGCAACTGTTCGGGAACAGACTGATAAGTGCGCCCAACCATCCCCACCGCTCCCCGGTCTAACCCTCAGGTAGCCGGATTAGACGGAGATACGGGGACGCATGCAGATCTCTTTCCTGATACACAACGCCTACGGAATCGGGGGGACGATCCGGACGACGTACAACCTTGCGAACACTCTCGCCCAGCAGCACGACGTCGAGATCGTCTCGGTGCTCCGGCACCGCAACGAACCGGTGTTCGCACGGGACCCGCGCGTGCGCGTGCGTCACCTCGTCGACCTGCGCAAGAACGGCCCGGGGTACGAGGGCGACGATCCTCAGTACCGGGCACCGGCCCGTGTCTTCCCGAGAGGAGAGATCCGCTACGACCAGTACAGCGTCCTGACCGACCGCCGTATCGCGGAGCACCTCTCGACGACCGAAGCCGATGTCGTGGTCGGCACCCGCCCCGGACTGAACGTGCATCTGGCCCGCGAGACCAGGCGCGGCCCGGTCCGCGTCGGCCAGGAACACCTCACGCTCGACAGCCACTCCGTCGGGCTGCGCACGGAACTGCGCGGCGCCTACCCCCGGCTCGACGCGGTCACCACGACCACGGAGGCGGACGCCGACGCCTACCGCACGAAGATGCGGCTGCCCGGCGTGCAGGTCGCGGCCGTGCCCAACTCGGTGCCCGCGCCCGGCATAGAGCCCGCGGACGGCTCCGCCAAATGGGTCGTCGCGGCCGGACGGCTCGCACCGGTGAAGCGGTACGACCTGCTGATCAGGGCCTTCGACCTGGTGCGGGCCCAGCGGCCCGACTGGCGCCTGAGGATCTACGGCAGCGGAAAGCAGAAGGACAAGCTGCGCCACCTCATCGACGAACTCGGCCTCTACAACCACGTCTTACTGATGGGACCGGCCAATCCCATCGAACCGGAGTGGGCCAAGGGTTCCATCGCCGCCGTCACCTCCAGCCTCGAATCCTTCGGCATGACCATCGTCGAGGCCATGCGCTGCGGCCTGCCCGTCGTCTCCACCGACTGCCCGCACGGGCCGGGGGAGATCATCGACAACGGCGTGGACGGACGCCTTGTGGAGGTCGGAAACGTCGAGGCCATCGCCGAGGGCCTGCTCGAACTGATCAACGACGACGAGCTGCGCCAGAAGATGGCGGGGGCGGCGCTCAGGGACTCCGAGCGCTTCGACCCGGCACGGATCGCCGAGCGCTACGAGTCGATCTTCTCCGGTCTCGTCTCGCGCGGGGGCACCTCGAAAATCGGCCGGATGCGCGGCTCGCTGCACCGCACACGAGGAGCGCTGCTCGGCGGCGCGTATGCCGTTCGCGATGCCGGACGGACCGTACTCGGGAAGGAGCGTTCCGCATGATGACGCTGGCTCCGCAGGCCGCGCACCAGCCCACCGACGAGGAAGCCGCCATGCCGCCGCGCGCCGACTGCATCGCCGACTCCGCGGGCGGACTCACCTTCGACGTGACCGAGCCGGGCGGCGCCGGTGACACGCACCTCGTCCTGCTGCACCGCGACGGCCACCAGGAGGTCCGGCTGCCGCTCGTCCCCGCCGCCGACGGCCGACTGCGCGCCGCGCTGCCCAGCAGTGTGGAACTGCCCGAGGGCCGCTGGGACGCCTACGCGCAGACCGCCGGCGGTGAGCCGGAGCGCCTGTCGCCCGGCCTCAACGACCTGCGCTCCCTGGTCGACCGGGCGCCGAGCGGGGCCCGCGGCCATGTCGCCGTCCGCATCCCGTACGCGACCAAGCACGGCAACCTCTCCGTCCGCAGCTGGCTGCGCGCCCCGCACGCGGAGGCGGGCGAACTGCACATAGGCGAGCGGGAACTGGGCGTCCAGGGCCAGGTGTACGGGGTCACGCTCACCGCGGACGCGTACGCCGAGCTGACCGGCCGCGGGGAGACGGGACCCGCGCCGAGGGCCGAGGTCCACCGGGACCAAGCACGGTTCCGCTTCACCGTCGCCTACTCCGAACTGCCGGAGGGGATCTGGAACCTGTGGCTCCGCCCGGCGGGGGAGACCGGCCCGCGGGTACGGATCGCCCGGCTGCTCGACGACATCGCCGACAAGAAGCCCATCTTCACGTACCCGAAGGTCACGCTGGAGACGGCGTACGGTCCGGTGGCCGCCGGCCCGTACTACACGAGCGACAACGACCTCTCCGTGGCCGTCACGGCGGTGGCCGCGCGGCAGTGAGCCGAGGAACCCGCCCCGGCGGCCCGTGAGAGCCTCCCTGGCGTCGTCGGCCGGTCCGGCGGCACCAGGGAGCCCCTCACGGGCCGCGGAGCGCGCTGATGCCACGTCGGCTCTTGCGGACAGTCGTTGTCCGCAAGGGCTGGCAGACTCACGTCCATGTTGGAGACCTCGGCACGACTCCTGCGGCTGCTCTCACTGCTCCAGGCGCACCGCGAATGGTCGGGCCCCGACCTGGCCGACCGCCTCGGCGTCACTCCGCGCACGATCCGCCGTGACGTGGACCGGCTGCGCGAGCTCGGCTATCCGGTGAACGCCAGCCCCGGCACGGGCGGTGGCTACCAGCTGGGCGTGGGGGCCGAGCTGCCCCCGCTGCTCCTCGACGACGACGAGGCGGTCGCCGTGGCCGTCGGCCTGCGCACCGCCGCGGGACAGGGCATCGAGGGCATCGGCGAGACCTCCGTACGCGCCCTCACCAAGCTTGAACAGGTGCTGCCGCACCGGCTGCGCCGCAGGGTCGGCGCCCTGAACGCCTTCACCGTGCCCATGCTGCGCGGCCCGCGGCCCTCCGCCGTCGACCCGGCCGTCCTCACCGAACTCGCGGCCGCCTGCCGCGACTCGGAACGGCTGCGCTTCGAGTACCGGAACCACGAGGGCGCCCCGACCCGCCGCACGGTCGAGCCGCACCGGCTGGTGTGCACCGAGCGCCGCTGGTACCTGGTCGCGTGGGACGTCGACCGCGACGACTGGCGGACGTTCCGCGTGGACCGGATCACGCCCAGGCCGCCGCACGGGCCGCGCTTCACACCCCGCGAGGCACCGGCCGAGGACCTCGCCGCGTACGTCTCCAAAGGGGTCTCCACGCGCGCGTACACCTCCCACGCCGTCGTCCGGCTGCATGTGCCGCTGGAGGAGGCGATCGGGCAGGTCTCGCCCTCCGCCGGGACGCTGGAGCCCGAGGGGCCGGACAGCTGTGTCCTGCGCACCGGTGCCGCGAACCTCGACGTGATGGTCATCCACGTGATGCTGATGGGCCTCCCGTTCGAGGTGCTGGAGCCCGTCGAACTCATCGAGGCGATCAGTACTGCTCGGGACCGGTTGACGGACGCTCTTGACCGAAGCGGATCTGCGGGCTCTCCTCCTGGCCGGAGCGGGTCTGGGGCGGCGTGATCGCCGCGAACCGGGGGTGGTGCAGGTCGAAGGCCGGGGACTCGGAGCGGATCCGGGGCAGCGTGACGAAGTTGTGCCGCGGCGGCGGGCACGAGGTCGCCCACTCCAGCGAGCGGCCGAAGCCCCAGGGGTCGTCGCAGTCCACCGTCTCGCCGTACCGTGCCGTCTTCCAGACGTTGTAGAGGAAGGGCAGCGTCGACATGCCGAGCAGGAAGGCGCCGATCGTCGAGACGGTGTTGAGCGCCGTGAACCCGTCGGCCGCCAGATAGTCCGCGTAGCGGCGCGGCATGCCCTCCGCGCCCAGCCAGTGCTGCACCAGGAACGTGGTGTGGAAGCCGACGAAGAGCGTCCAGAAGTGCAGCTTGCCGAGCCGTTCGTCGAGCATCTTGCCGGTGAACTTGGGCCACCAGAAGTAGAAGCCGCCGAAGGTCGCGAAGACGACGGTGCCGAACACCACGTAGTGGAAGTGCGCCACCACGAAGTACGTGTCCGTGACGTGGAAGTCCAGCGGCGGCGAGGCCAGGATGACCCCCGTCAGACCGCCGAACAGGAACGACACCAGGAAGCCCGTCGCCCAGAGCATGGGTGTCTCGAAGGACAGCGACCCCTTGAGCATGGTGCCGGTCCAGTTGAAGAACTTCACGCCCGTCGGCACCGCGATCAGGAAGGACACGAACGAGAAGAACGGCAGCAGCACCGCTCCCGTGGCGAACATGTGATGGGCCCACACGACCACCGACAGGCCGGTGATGGCCATCGTGGCGCCGATCAGCGTCAGATAGCCGAAGATCGGCTTCCTGCTGAACACCGGGATGATCTCCGTGATGATGCCGAAGAACGGCAACGCGATGATGTAGACCTCGGGGTGCCCGAAGAACCAGAAGAGGTGCTGCCACAGCAGCGCCCCGCCGCTGGCCGACGCGAAGACCTGGGACCCGAACCGCCGGTCCGCCTCCAGCACCAGGAGGGCCGCGGCGAGCACCGGGAACGCCAGCAGGACCAGGATCGACGTGAACAGCGTGTTCCACGTGAAGATCGGCATCCGGAACATCGTCATGCCGGGCGCGCGCATCCCGATGATGGTCGTCAGGAAGTTCACCGCGCCGAGGATCGTGCCGAAGCCCGCGAGCGCGAGCCCCATGATCCACATGTCGGCGCCGATCCCGGGCGACCGTTCCAGGCTGTTGAGCGGCGCGTACGCGAACCAGCCGAAGTTCGCCGGTCCCTGGGGCACCAGCAGGGACCCCAGCACGATCAGTCCGCCGAAGAGGAACAGCCAGTACGACAGCATGTTCAGCCGTGGGAAGGCCACGTCGGGCGCGCCGATCTGCAGCGGCATGATCTCGTTGGCGAACCCGGCGAAGGTCGGTGTCGCGAAGAGCAGCAGCATGATCGTGCCGTGCATCGTGAACATCTGGTTGAACTGGTTGTTGTCGATGAGCTGCGTGCCGGGCCGGGCCAGCTCCGCCCGCATCAGCAGCGCCATCAGACCGCCGACCAGGAAGAACGCGAACGAGGTGATCAGATAGAGGTGGCCGATCTTCTTGTGGTCGGTCGTGGTCAGCCAGTCCACGATCAGTCGCCCCGGCCGCTTCACCGGTACGGGCCTCGCCGCTGCCTGTGCGGTGTCCGTCCCCATCGCTGCCCCCTCGCTCGTCGCGTTCCGGGCCTCCTGAAGCTCACGCCATGATGCTCGCGCGGCGGCACGCTCGACAGGGGGCGTACGCGGAGTCCTCTGCTTGAACCATGCATTTCCTGTGGCGGGCCGACTTCCGGAACACGCCGCGGAACCGGAAAGGAAAGGCATGGATGCGGGCGCGGGACCACGCTTTCCCCCGGGCTATTCGGACCGCGGTCAAGATAGTCCCCGGCGCTCCAGAATTACGTTCGAAGGCGGGCGGAACACGCACGGAACCGTCCGTACGTGTGACGGAGTGGGGTCGAAACGGGTGTCGTTGTCCTGTGACAGAAGCGTGACCGGAGAGGTACCGGTGACTGATGGTGGCGGACCCGGGGTTCCCTGCCCGTGACGCGCCGCCTACCGTGGCGGCATGGCACCCATTCCCACTCCTCCCGCAGAGCCCTCGGACACCCCGGACGCGTATGTCGGACTGGAGGCGAGCGGCGCCGAGCGCCGGGCCCGTGAACACGGCTGGTCCACCGTGCGGTCGTTGCCCCCGGGCGCGATCATCACGATGGAGTACCGCGTGGGGCGCCTGAACTTCGAGGTCACCGACGGCCGCGTGACACGCTGCTGGAAGGGCTGAGCGGCTCCTCGCGGGCCCTGCCCGGCCCGGTACCCGTCCCGTCGCGCAGTGGCGTTCGGCGCCGTGCGGGGAGTGGTGCGTGCGTACCGGTCCCCGCCGCCGTGTTGTACCTTCCGCGCGGTCAGCCGCCCGTCAGGGGGCGGGCCGAGGCGGTGCCACGTGTCACTCGGTCCGACTGGGGCGGCCGGCGGCTGCCGACCGGCGTCACCGGCGTGCGCTCCGAACGGGCCAGGTGCGGGCCCGGGGCCAGGTAACCCGGTTGCCGGGCCGGCCGGGAGGCGGCGACCGGCTCGCGCACCACGGGCTCCTGCTCGCCGGCGGGCTTGCCGAGCGGGGTGAGCGTCGTCGGGGCCCCCACGGGAGCGGCCGGAGCCGGAGCGGCGCCGCGGCGACGGGCGCGCCAGGCGTCGCGCAGGTCGAAGATGCCGGTCTCGGCGCGGGCGATCAGCGGCTCGAACCAGGGCAGCGCGAGCAGGATCAGCAGTCCCGCGGCCCAGCCGAGCACCACGTCGCTCAGCCAGTGCGTACCGAGGTACACGGTCGTCAGGCCGACGCCGAGGGAGACCACGGCGGACAGGGCCGACAGCCAGCGGCGGGCGCGCGGCGTCGAGGCCAGATAGGCGAGGATGCCCCAGGTCACGACGGCGTTTGCGGTGTGGCCCGAAGGGAATATGTCGCCGCCCAGCCACATCTCGTTCGAGCCGACGCTGGTCGCGTAGTGCGGACCGAGGCGGCCCATGCTCAGCTTGGCGGCGCCCACCGTGAGGTTCAGCAGCAGCAGGGAGGCGCCCAGCGTGAGCAGCGGGCGCAGCGTGTGCTGCCGCCAGGAGCGCCAGCCCAGCCAGGCCGCGATCATCACGGCGGTGGGGCCGCGCTGGCCCAGCACCACGTAGTAGTCGAGGAACGCGTGGATCTCCGGCCACTGCTGGTACGGCCGGAAGAACATGACCTGCCAGTCGAGCCGGACCAGCCACGAGGTGATCACCACGGCCCACACGATGGCCGCGTAGAAGGCGAGCGTGGACGCGAAGAGGACCACTCGGTGCCGGCTCATCCTGGGCACGTCGATGTGGGCCGGTCGTTCCGGCTCACGGTCCAGCCGGGCGAAGACCCGGTCCAGACGAGTCAGCTTTCGTTCGGTACGCACTCAATCGACGTTACAGCGAGTGAGGTGTGTTCCAGGCCGAAGCACCCTCTTTGTGATGACGATGTGATGTGGGATTGCTCTCAGGAGGGGGTTTATCACCGTGGATTATGTAATCCCCCGTCCACTCTTCCTTCAATTCGATTGATCATTCCGGTGCGGAGTTATATGGCGCTTTTGAATTCGTTCACCGAATGCTTGCGTGCCCTTCTCCGGGCGCTCACCGGCCACCGTGGGTGATCACGGCGGACCGGTGCCGTTCAGCCAGAAGGCGCCGTACGCCGCAGACGTCACCGCCACGCCTCCCAGCACCCACGCCGACCTGGACGTCCGCAGCCGGGCAAGGGCCGACGCGAGGGGCAGGAGCAGGGGGAAGGCGGGCAGCAGAAGGCGTGGTTTCGAGCCGAAATAGCTCGACGCGCACAGGGCGAGGGCGGTGACGGCCCCCGCGTACACCAGGAGTGGGAGCGGCTGTCGCTGCCGTACGCAGACCACGTACAGCCAGATCAGCAGGCCCACCCCGATGATCAGGCCGAGCCCGGCCGGAGCCGACGGCAACGAGGTGAACTTGTCCGCGACGAAGCGGGCGAACGCGTAACCGCCGTCGAAGCCGTTGCGCCAGCCCGCCTGGACGTCGAGATAGCCCAGCGGACCCCTACCGGTGTGACGGCCGACCCACAGGACGTAGCCGGCCGCCCCGAGGGGCGCGATCACCATCGCCAGGGCGCGTCGCCACCTCGGGGCGCCGTCCGGCGCCCCGACGCCCCGCTCCCGTACGAACGAGGCGACCGCCGTCACCCACACGGCCGCGACGACCGCCGCGCCCACCGGGCGGGTCAGACCGGCCAGCGAGGCGAGCAGGCCCGCGGTCAGCCAGCGTCCGGTCAGGACCGCGTACAACGACCAGGCCGCGAGCGCCGTGAACAGTGACTCGCTGTACGCCATCGACTGCACGATCCCGACGGGCAGGACGGCCCACAGCAGCACCGTGACGGCCGCGGCCCGGTGCCCGTACACGTGGTCCGCGACCGCGAAGATCCCCCAGGCCGCCGCGAGCGAGGCGACCGCGCTGACCAGCAGGCCCGCGTCCGCGTACGACAGGGGGGACACCGCCGACACCGCCCGCTCCAGCCAGGGCAGCAGCGGGAAGAACGCCAGGTTCGAGTGCACGTCGCCGTTGGGCAGGCGCACCTCGTAGCCGTAACCGAGGTCGGCGATCCGCGTGTACCAGAGGGAGTCCCAGCGGGCCGAGAGCAGCTGGTGCGCGCTCTTGTCCCGGGCGGCGCTCCACACCGCGAGCGTCACCAGGCCGAGCGCCCGCACCGCCGCGTACCCGAGGAGGGCGGGCGCGGCGCGGCGCCAGGAGGGCGCCGGACGGGGCGGCGCGACAGGCGTAGCAAGATCGGTCACGGGTCCGATTATCGAGGGCGACCGGTTGCGGACGTCCCGGCGGGGCGACCCGGTCCCGTGACGGCGTGGCGCACGCCACACGGCTGCGAAGCGAACGTGAGAGGTCCGCCACCCGGCCTCGGCGGGAACTCGCGTACCCTGGCGACTCACTCGCCTTTGTTGCGTGGGCCGGGACACCGCTCCTCCCGAGCCGCAGCCGCAGGGAGTCCCCACCCAGCGGATCGCCGAACGTGAGGGAACATCTGGGAGGTACGTACATGTCCGGGACGACCACGGCCGCTGAGCGTTGCCGTCGGGAGGCCGGGGCCGGTGCAAACCGCTGGGTCGTCCTTGTGGTGCTGTGCGTCAGCCTGCTCCTGGTCGCCGTCGACGCCACCGTGCTCCACGTCGCCGTGCCCGCCGTCACCGAGGACCTCACGCCCGGTGCGATAGAGCTGCTGTGGATCGTCGACATCTACCCGCTCGTCTGCGCCTCGCTGCTGATCCTCTTCGGCACGCTGGGCGACCGCGTCGGCCGCAGACGGGTCCTCCTCCTCGGATACGCGCTGTTCGGCGTCGCGTCCGCCGTCGCGGCCCTCGCCGACAGCGCGCAGGTACTGATCGCGGCGCGCGCCCTGCTCGGCGTCGGTGGCGCGATGATCATGCCCGCGACGCTGTCGATCCTGCGCCAGGTCTTCCCCGACCGGCGTGAGCGGGCGCTCGCCATCGGCGTCTGGAGCGCCGTCGCCGCGGTCGGCGCGGCCATCGGGCCGCTGCTCGGCGGATTCCTCCTGGAGCACTTCTGGTGGGGTTCGGTCTTCCTCATCAACATTCCGCTGATGCTGGTCAGCCTGCCCGTCGGGCGACTCCTGCTGCCCGAGTCGACGGGTGAGCGCGACGGGCCGTGGGACGTCGTCGGCGCCCTGATGGCCGCGGCCGGTCTCTTCGGCGTGGTCCTCGGTGTGAAGCGGCTCGGCGGAGGCGAGGCGCCGCTGAGCGTCTTCACGGCCGTGCCGCTGGTCGTGGGCGCCGGACTGCTCGTCGCCTTCGCACGCCGCCAGCGACGCCGCCGGCACCCGCTGGTCGATCTGACGATGTTCGCGCGGCCCGCCTTCAGCACCTCCGTCGGCTGCATCGTGCTGGCCATGCTCGCGCTGGTCGGCCTCGAACTGATCGCCGCCCAGTATCTGCAGCTCGTCCTGAAGCTCTCCCCGCTGGAGACCGGACTGCGGCTGCTGCCGCTCACCATCGCCGCCATGGCCGCGGGGCTGGTCGGGGCGAAGATGCTGCAGCGCTTCGGGCCGCGGACCATGGTGTGCTCCGGCTTCTGTCTCACCGCCGCAGCGGTCGTCACCCTGACGGCGATGGGAACGCACGACAACGCCCCGCTGCTCCTGGCCGGATTCGTGATGCTCGGGTTCGGGCTGGAGGTGACGCTCTTCGGCGCGTACGAGTCGATGCTGAGCGAGGCGCCGCAGGAACAGGCCGGCGGAGCGGCGGCGATCGGCGAGACGTCGTACCAGCTCGGGGCCGGCATCGGGATCGCGCTCCTCGGCAGTGTGATGAACGCGGCGTACGCGCCCGCACTCTCGTCCGTCCCGGGGGTGCCCGCCGGGGAGTCCGCCGCGGCGGGGCATTCGCTGGGGGAGGCGTACGAGGTCGCCGCGCGGATCGGCGGGGCCCCGGGGGAGGCGTTGCGGCACGCCGCCCGGCACGCGTTCGTGCACGGGCTGCACGTGACGTTGCTGGTGAGTGCGGGGCTGTTGCTGCTGGGGGCGGTGATGGCTCTGCGACTGCCCCGGGCCATGGAGTGCGGGGCCGACGTCGACCTGCCGGCGCCCCGGGAGGCCGAGAAGTCGCTGCGGGTGGAGTCCCTCGGCTGACGCGTCCGCGGTGGCATCCGGGTTCGCGCGGACTCTGTCGGCAGGGCGACCCTGGACGTGCGTCACACCGCGTCGTAACGTCGGGCCAGCCCGTGGTTAACAGTGCTAGTTTTCCGTGCCGGAGGCACCCATGTCCGCATCCCCGAAACTGCCGCCCTTCGATCCCGCCGACCCCCTCGGCGTCGACGACCTGCTGAGCGCGGAGGACCTCGCGGTCAGGGACACCGTGCGGGCCTGGGCGGCGGACCGGGTGCTGCCCCATGTCGCCGAATGGTACGAGCAGGGTGAGCTGCCGGGAATCCGGGAGCTGGCACGGGAGTTGGGGGACATCGGCGCTCTCGGGATGTCACTCGACGGCTACGGGTGCGCCGGGGCCTCCGCCGTGCAGTACGGCCTCGCCTGCCTGGAGCTGGAGGCCGCCGACTCCGGGATCCGCTCCCTCGTCTCCGTGCAGGGATCGCTCGCGATGTATGCGATCCACCGCTTCGGCAGCGAGGAGCAGAAGCAGACATGGCTGCCGCGGATGGCCGCGGGCGAGGTCATCGGGTGCTTCGGACTCACCGAGCCCGACCACGGGTCCGACCCCGGGGCGATGCGTACGTACGCCAAGCGGGACGGCGGGGACTGGGTCCTCACCGGACGCAAGATGTGGATCACCAACGGGTCCGTGGCGGGCGTCGCCGTGGTGTGGGCGCAGACCGACGACGGTATCCGCGGATTCGTCGTGCCGACGGACGTCGCCGGTTTCTCCGCGCCGGAGATCAGGCACAAGTGGTCACTGCGTGCATCCGTCACCAGTGAGCTGGTGCTCGACGAGGTGCGGCTGCCCGCCGACGCGGTGCTCCCCGGGGTCACGGGACTGAAGGGACCGCTCAGCTGTCTGTCGCACGCTCGATACGGAATCGTGTGGGGCGCGATGGGTGCCGCGCGGGCGAGCTTCGAGGCGGCGGTCGAGTACGCGAAGACCCGTGAGCAGTTCGGGCGGCCCATCGGGGGGTTCCAGCTCACCCAGGCCAAGCTCGCCGACATGGCGGTCGAGCTGCACAAGGGGATTCTGCTGGCCCACCATCTGGGCAGGCGCATGGACGCGGGACGGCTGCGCCCCGAACAGGTCAGTTTCGGCAAGCTCAACAACGTACGGGAAGCGATCGACATCTGCCGTACGGCGCGGACGATCCTCGGGGCCAACGGGATCTCGCTCGAGTACCCCGTGATGCGGCACGCGACGAACCTCGAGTCGGTGCTGACCTACGAAGGCACCGTCGAGATGCACCAGTTGGTACTGGGCAAGGCGCTCACCGGTCTCGACGCGTTCCGGTAGGCGTTGTCCTACCGCGGCGCCCAGAGGCGGTCCCGGTGAGCGGCCCTGCTCAGCTCTGGTTGAAGAAACCGTCCGTGCGGCGGGCGGCGGGCTCCCCGCTGACGATCTCGGTGTCGGCTGGGGTCAGCAGGAAAACCCGGTTCGACACGCGCTCGATGGAGCCGCGCAGGCCGAAGATCAGGCCGGCCGCGAAGTCGACGACGCGCTTGGCGTCGGCCGCCTCCATGGCCGTGAGGTTCATGATGACGGGAACCCCGTCGCGGAAGAGCTCACCGATGCCACGGGCGTCCCGGAAACTGTCCGGGGTGACCGTGCCGATCCGGCGGCCCTTCTCCTCGGCCGCTTCCGAAGCCACCTTGACCCGTGGGTCCGTGACCCAGACCTCCCGGCTCCCGGTCTCGGAACCTTCGGCGTAGTCGTCGTCGTAGTAACGCTCGTCATCGTTGTCGTCGACGAGGCCAAGCCAGGCACTTGCCTTGCGCACCGATCCCATGGACGCCTCCTCTCACAGCGGTCTTTCTTCTTTCCGCATCCCCATGGTCGTCCATGATGCGGATGTCGCGCCAAGGGGATAGACGCCGCGCGGGGGTTTCGTGACGGTACTGGTGCACAGCGAATTCGTCGAGAGGCCGCGTACCCCAAGGGTCGTGCGGTACACCGCTGCTGACTGAGAGTGAAATATGATTCTTCACGGCGTACGGGTGACGGCTGGAGCGTACGGGTGAACGAGCCGCTCGGTACGATGCCGCAGCTCAACGTCGTACACACCACGGGGGATCGTCGTGTTCGGAATCGTCAGACCCTGCCGTCATCGGCTGGGAGAGAACCTCAAAACCCAATGGATGGCGCATTTGTGCGGGCTTTGTCTCGCGCTGCGCGGGGATCACGGGCAGTTCGCGCGGGTCGTCACGAACTACGACGGCTTGCTGATATCGGTTCTGACAGAGGCTCAGGCCGATCGCGACACCGGCCGGCGGCGTACGGCGGGGCCGTGTCCTTTGCGTGGAATGCGGAGCGCGTCGGTCGCTCAGGGTGAGGGGGCGCGGCTCGCCGCCGCCGTTTCGCTGGTGCTCGCCTCGGCGAAGATGCGCGATCACATGGCGGACGGCGACGGGCTGTTGGCGCGCCGGCCGGTGGCGCTCGCCGCACGCCGGGTCGCCGCGAGCTGGGGCCGGGCGGGCGCCCTGACCGGCTCCGACGTCGGATTCGACACCGCCGTACTGGTCGACGCGGTGGACCGGCAGGTGGGTATCGAGACGCTCGCCGGGCCCGGCACCTCGCTGCTGACCGTCACCGAGCCGACCGAGACCGCGACCGCCGCGGCCTTCGCGCACACCGCGATCCTCGCCGGGCGGCCCGGCAACGCGCGGCCGCTGGCCGAGGCGGGCCGGCTCTTCGGACGGCTCGCCCACCTGCTGGACGCCGTGGAGGACAGAGAGGCCGACGCCGTGGCGGGGGCCTGGAACCCGCTGACCGCCACCGGCGCGTCCCTGGCGGAGGCCCGTCGTCTCGCCGACGACGCGCTGCACGGGATACGGCTCGCCCTGCGCGACGTCGAGTTCACGGACGCGAAGCTGGCGCACGTACTGCTCGCGCACGAGCTGCGGAACTCGGTGGACCGGGCGTTCGGCACCGCGTCCTGCTCGCACGGCAACCCGTACGCGCCGTCCGGGCCCGGTGGTCCGCCCGCGCCGCCCGAGCCGCCGCGCCGTGACCGGCGCGGGCTCCTCGCGGGGTGCCTCGTGTGGGCGGGACTGGCCTGTACGTGCCAGATGTGCTGCGGCGAATACCACGACCCGTGGTCGGGGGAGCCGAAGCCGGGCTTCTGTCAGCGGTGTGACGACTGCAGCGACTGTTGTGAGTGCTGCGACTGTTGCGGCAAATGCGGGGACTGCTGCGGGAACTGTTGTGACGGATGCGGGTGCGATTGCAGCTGTTGACGCTCCCGCGGCTCCCACCGGAGGTCGGCGGTGCCGTTGCCCGCGGGTCCGGTGGGGGCGGGTCGCGCAGTTCCCCGCGCCCCTGAAAGGCAGGGCTGCGCCCTGCCTTTCAGCCCCTCCTACGTCGGAGGAGCGCGAAGCGGCGACGCGTCGAACGCGGGGCGCGAACGCGAAGGAGGACATGCGAAAGAGGAGATGCGAAGCGTGCAGGCGCGAGGGGAGGGGGCGCGTGTGAAGGCGTGGAGACAGGCGGAGAGAACGCGGAGGGCGCCCGCCCTCGAAGGGCCGGGCGCGCAGGGGGTCAGCTCAACAGGACGAGGACCACACTCGACCGAAGTCGATGTGGGAGCGGGTGACCAGCCACTGCTGCGAATGCATGTGCGTAAGTGGAACAGGCATCCGGTTGGACGTCAACTGACCTGAGACGTACTGCTCACAGTGTGGACAGCCTTGACAGGCCCGGGAAACGCCCCCGTACTCTCGACGGACGGTCCTGCTGAGGGGCTCGGCCGTGCACGCCGTACGACGCCCCGGGCGTCCGGCGTGACCTGTGTGAAGGCATCACCCGTGTTCGACTCGACGCATCACGGAGCCTTCACATGTCCTCGCACACCCCTGTCGAGGTGGCCGCGCCGAAAGACGCGGTGCCTGCGCGCATCGTCCCGCGGCCCCGGCAAGACCAATACCACCTCGAGCGGCGCTACGTGCGCGGTTCGGAGCACACCCGATGAGCGGCTCCGAGCCCCCGTCGCTGGTGATCGTGGGAGCCGGACCGCGAGGGACCGGAGTCCTGGAGCGGATCGCCGCCAACGCGCCCGAGCTGTACGCCGGTTCGGCACCGGCCGGTCCGGGCCTCGACGTGCACCTCGTCGACCCGTACCCGCCGGGCGGCGGACGCATCTGGCGCGAGGAGCAGCCGCCGCTGCTGTGGATGAACTCGCAGGCCCAGGACGTCACCATGTTCACCGACGAGACCGTGGACATGGCCGGACCCGTACGGGAGGGGCCCACCCTGCACGAGTGGGCCCGGCTCGACGGACGCGTCTTCGCGGACCGGCGACGGCAGGGCGCCTACCTGCGCTGGGTGTACGAGCAGACCGTCGCCGCGCTCCCGCCGGGCATCCGTGTCCACCACCACCCCCGCCGCGCGGTACGGGTCGGAGGCCCACGCGAGGGGCGTCAGCAGGTGTGGCTGGCGGGCCGGCCGCGTCCGCTCCTCGCCGATCTCGTCGTCCTCACCCTCGGCCATCTGGACGCCGAACCCGACGAGGAACAGCGCCGGTTGGGGGCGTACGCCCGCGTCCACGACCTCGTCCACCTGCCACCGGACTTCACCGTCGACAGCGACCTGTCCGCCCTCGCCCCCGGCGAACCGGTGCTCGTACGCGGTTTCGGGCTCGCCTTCGTCGACCTGATGGTCCTCCTCACGGAAGGACGCGGCGGCCGCTACGAGACCGACGCCGAAGGGCAGTTGACGTACCGGGCGTCCGGACGCGAGCCCGTGCTGCACGTCGGGTCCCGCCGCGGAGTCCCGTACCACTCGAAGATCGGCTACGACTGGACCGGTGAACGGCCGCCGCTGCCCCGGTTCTTCGGACCCGAGGCGGTGGACGGACTACTGGCGCGCCCGGCGGGCTTCGACTTCCGGCGGGACGCGCTGCCGCTCGTCGAGAAGGAGCTGGGCTTCGCCCACTACCACCGGCTGTTCGCGGCGCACCCCGACCGCACGGCCATGACCTGGACGGACTTCGAGGGGAGATACGAGAAGTACACCGCCGCCGACAGCGCCGGTATCCGGGCCCTGGTCGCCTCCGCCGTGCCCGATCCCGCCGACCGGCTGGACCTGGCGGCGCTCGACCGGCCACTGGCCGAGGCGCGGCACACCTCGTACGACGCCCTCCAGGGCAGCCTGCGAGCGTACGTCGAGGCGGATCTGACCAGACGTCACGACCCGGTGCACAGCCCGGACCTGGCCGTCTTCCTCGGACTCCTCTCCGTCTACGGGCAGTTGGTGCGGCTCGGCGACATCGGGCCCTGGTGGCACGGCTTCTTCAGCCACCTCGCGTCGGGGCCGCCCGGACCGCGCCTGCGGCAGATGCTCGCTCTGTCACGGGCCGGAGTGCTGCGGTTCCTGGGCGCGGGCATGACCGTGTCCGCCTCGGACGGGGTCTTCCGGGCCGGGAGCGCCACCGTGCCGGGGGAGTACGTCGAGGCCCGCGCGCTCGTCGAGGCACGGCTGCCGCACCCCACGGTCGAGCGGACACGGGACACCCTGCTGCGCGAGCTGTACGCCGAAGGGGCCGCCGCGACGCCCGAGGGGCTGCTGGCCGTGGACCCCGCCGACGGGCGCGTCCTCGACCGGTCCGGCACCCCGCACCCGCGACGCTTCGCGCTCGGCCCGCACACCGACGCCCGCGGCTTCGGCGCGTTCACCCGGCCGCGCACCGGAGGGCTCGCCTTCCGGCAGAACGACGCCACCGCGCGGGCCGCACTCGCCTTCCTGCGCGACCTCTCCTGTCGCGCCGCCGCATAACCCCACGCCGCACCCCGGGCCACGCACCGCGTGCCGGCCCCTTCTCTTCTCCTCCCTTCTCCCGCCCGGAGGCCCCCATGCCGTTGACCAGTGATCCACCCCTCGCCAGAGCGTCTGCCCGGCCCGAGGACCACGGCGCGCTCAAGGTGGTGCCCGTCCGGCACCCCTGGCGCTGGGCCGCCGTGGTCGTGACCGCCGTGCTGCTCGCCCAGTTCGCCCACGGGCTCGCCACCAACCCTGGCTGGGAGTGGGAGGTGTTCGCCGAGTTCTTCACCGCCGAGGTGGTCCTCAAGGCGGTCTGGGTCACCCTGCAACTCACCCTTTACGGAACGGCGTTGGGCTTCGCGCTCGGCATCGTCCTCGCCTTCATGCGGCTGTCCGACAGCCCGTTCCTCCGGGCCGTCTCCTTCGCGTACATCTGGGCCTTCCGGTCCATCCCGCTGATCGTGCAGCTGCTCTTCTGGTTCAACCTCGCCTACCTCTACAAGGAGCTGCAGTTCGGCGTTCCCTTCGGGCCCGGCTTCTTCTCCTTCGACACGATGGGGCTGGTCGGCGCGATGAGCGCGGCCGTCCTCGGACTCGCCCTCCACCAGGCCGCGTACGCCGCTGAGATCGTCCGCGGTGGCGTACTGGCCGTCGACAGCGGGCAGTTGGAGGCGGCCGCCGCGCTCGGCATTCCCCGGCTGCGGCAGATCCGGCGGATCGTGCTGCCACAGGCGATGCGCTCCATCCTGCCGAACGCCGCCAATGAGGTGATCTCCCTCTTCAAGGGCACCTCGATCGTCTCCGTCATGGCGATCGGCGAACTCTTCTACCAGGTCCAGGTCATCTACGGACGCAACGGCCGGGTGGTACCGCTGCTCATGGTCGCGACGGCCTGGTACATCCTCCTGACCACCGCGCTCTCCGTCCTCCAGCACTACGTGGAACGGCACTTCGCGAAGGGAAGCACCCGATGAGCGCGCCCGGCACCCCCGCGACGGCGGACGGGACCGCCGCCCCCATGGTCGACGTCAGATCCGTCCACAAGAGCTTCGGTCCGCTGGAGGTCCTCAAGGGCGTCGACCTCGCGGTACGGGCCGGTGAGGTCGCCGTCGTCCTCGGCCCCTCCGGCTCCGGCAAGTCCACACTGCTGCGCACCATCAACCACCTGGAGAAGGCCGACCGGGGCTGGATCAGCGTGGACGGAGCGCTGGTCGGCTACCGGCGATCCGGCGACAAGCTGTACGAGCTGCGCGAGCGCGAGATCCTCAAGCAGCGCACCCGCATCGGGTTCGTCTTCCAGAACTTCAACCTGTTCCCGCACCTGACGGTGCTGGAGAACATCGTCGAGGCCCCGGTCTCCGCGCTGAAGCGGTCCCGCAAGGACGTCACCGGCGCGGCGCGCGGACTGCTCGACCGGGTCGGGCTGTCCGACAAGGCCGACGCCTATCCGAAGCAACTGTCCGGCGGGCAGCAGCAGCGCGTGGCCATCGCCCGGGCGCTCGCCCTGGAGCCCAGGCTGCTCCTCTTCGACGAGCCGACCTCCGCGCTCGACCCGGAGCTGGTCGGCGAAGTCCTCGACGTCATCAAGGACCTGGCCCACCGGGGCACCACCATGATCGTCGTCACGCACGAGATCGGCTTCGCCCGCGAGGTCGCCGACACCGTCGTCTTCATGGACGACGGCCGCGTCGTCGAGCAGGGCGCCCCCGGCGACGTACTCGACGCGCCGAGACACGAGCGCACCCGCGCCTTTCTCTCCAAGGTCCTCTGAGCCGCCGGGCCCCTCGCGTCCCACCCCGTTCTCCCATTCCCAGTGAAGGAGTTCTTCCGTGATATCCCGACGCACCGTCGCCGTCTCCGTCGCCGCACTCGTCGTCGCCCCCCTGCTCAGCGCCTGCGGCGGTGACAGCGACGCGGCGACCGGGACGGGCACCTCCGGGACCGGGAAGGTCGGCGGCGTCAACATCGGCCCGGACCAGAACCGGATCCGCGGCGAGAAGGTCGACGAGATCGCCGCGCTCGTCCCGGCGGCCGTCCGCGAGCGCGGCACGCTGAAGCTCGGCCAGAGCGCCGACGCCTCACCACCCCTCGGGTTCTACGCGACCGACGACAGGACGAGAATCGGTTCCGAGATCGATCTGGCGACGCTCGTCGCCGACACCCTCGGCCTGAAGCTCGACAACGACGAGGTCTCCTGGGAGAACCTCTTCGTCGGCCTGGACAGCGGCAAGTTCGACGCCGTCTTCTCGAACGTCACCGTCACGGAGGAGCGCAAGGAGAAGTACGACTTCGCGACCTACCGGCTCGACAACATCGCGTTCGAGGCGAAGAAGGGCAGCGGCTGGAAGGTCGACGGCCCCGAGGACGTCGCGGGCAGGACGATCGCCGTGGCCTCCGGCACCAACCAGGAGAAGATCCTCGTCGACTGGAGCAAGCAGAACGAGAAGGCGGGCCGCAAGGCCGTCACCATCAAGTACTTCCAGAAGGACACGGACTACTACCTGGCCCTCCAGTCGGGCCGTATCGACGCCTACCTGGGCCCCAGCCCGTCCGCCGCCTACCACGTGGCCAGTGCGAAGCAGTCGGAGATCATCGGCACGCTCTCGGGTGCCGGGGACGACCTCCAGGGCAAGATCGCCGCGACCACGAAGAAGGGGAGCGGGCTCGTCGACGCGTATGCGGCCGCCGTCAACCACGTGATCGAGGACGGCAGTTACGGGCGCGTGCTCAAGCGGTGGGGCCTGTCGAGCGAGGCCGTGGAGAAGTCGGAGATCAACCCGCCGGGCCTGCCCAGGATCTGACCCCGGTCCGCGGCGCCCGCCCCGGGCGCCGCGGCCGGGCCCGATCAGTCAGGTCCCGCCTGCCGGTCCCGTGGGACCCGCCAGTCGTGCCGGGTCCGGCCGGTCGTCTCCCGCCGGTCCCGTCCGGCCGGTGCCATCGTCCCCGAACCCGTCCCCGTGCCTGCACCCGTCCCCATCTCCATACCCGTACCCGAACCCGCCCCCGCGGCGCTTCGTCGCGGTGGCGGCCGGGAGCCTCCAGAAAGGTTCTCTCCTCATGGCAGCACCGCACGGCCGGGGGCTTCTGCACCTGGCCGCAGCCGTCGATCAAGAGGCGGTCCACGATGTCTCGGCCCATGGCGAACTGGTGCGGCTCGCGGAGCGCGGCGGGTTCGACTTCGTCACGCTGGGCGACACCTTCGCGCGGCCTGAGCCCGACGCGCTCGCCGTGCTGGCGCGGATCGCGTCCACCACGACACGTATCGGTCTGGTGCCCACCGTCACCGTCACGCGCACCGAGCCGTTCCCCGCCCGGGCCGCCTTGGCCACCCTCGACCGCGTGAGCCGCGGCCGGGCCGGCTGTCGGATCGACCTGTCGACCACCGAGGGCGGAGCCCGGAACCTCGGCCGCCGGCGAGCCCCGTCAGCCGGGGCGTCGGGGCGCGAGTCGGGGCAGGTCGCCGACCTGGCCGCCCGGCTGTGGGACAACCGGGCGGTCGATGCCGGGACACGCGACGATGCGAGCGGCCGGCCCGTCGGCCGCGACGAGGCGCGCCCCGCCGGCTACGAAGGCGACACCTTCCCCGTGCGCGGCCCGTCGACCGTGCCGCGTCCCCCGCAGGGACCCCCGGTGACGGTCGTCGATGCCACCGACCGGCGTGCCCGGGCGGCCGCGGCGCGATGCGCGGACGTGGCCCTCGTCCAGGGCACGAACCCGGCACAAGTCGGTTCGGTGCGCGCGGAGTTGCACGCCTCCGCGCTCGCACACGGGCGGGACCCTGACGAGTTGCGTGTCCTCGCCGCCCTCACCGTCGACCTCGGTGACGGCGAACGCGCGGCCGAGCCGGGCCACGGCGGGGGCGGCCCCCGGCAGACCGGGCAGGGCCCGCTGTACCGCGGCGGCCCGGTCGACCTCGCCGAACTGATCGCCTCCTGGCACGAGACCGGTGCCGCCGACGGCTTCCACCTCACGCCCGCCGAGCCCCGCCGCGACCTGGAACGCCTGGTCAACGGCACGGTCGCGCTGCTCCAGCACCGCGGGCTCTTCCGCACCTTCTACCCGGGCAGCACACTCCGCGAGCACCTGGGACTCACCCGGCCCGCCCACCGGTACGCCGTGACCGGGGAGGCGCCATGACCCCCTGTACGCGCCATGCCCCTCCGTACGCGTTCGGTCGCGCGACGGCCGACCGTCCGCAAGCAGGTCCGTCTCGCCGCAGAACGCGATCCTCGCCCGGAGCCGATCCGAGGTGCCCACCTCTCCGGCCCCGATCCCGACCCTTCCGTCCTCGCCGTGGCCGAGAGGCGGCGGTCCCGGTCACGCGAGAACGGCCCGTCGAGCCGGCAGACCGGGACCGAGGCGTCGGCCCGGGCGTCCTTCGCCGGCGCCGCGGAGGCGGCCGGCGCCCGGATCGAGAGGTTCGTACGGGCGGACGCGGCCGGCGGTTTCGTCCTCGCGCCGTGTCCGACGCCGGGCGGCCTCGGCGAGTTCGTGGACCGGGTCGTGCCGCTGTTCCAGGAGCGCAGCGCGCTCCGGACGGAATACACCGGCACCGCGCCGCGCTCACACCTCGGGTCGCCGGACCCCGTGTGGAAGGGTTGATCACATGACGGCGGACGCGTTCGAGGACTGGAAGCAGTGGCACGAGCACCGCATCGCGACGGTGTCCGCGCCCTACGGTCCGCTCGCGCTCAGCGGCACGCACTGGCTCGAAGATCATCCGGAGGGGCGACTTCCGGACATGCCCGGCCGGTGGGCCGCGGACGGTGACGCGGTCGTTCTGACGGCCGAGGAGTCCGACGGCATCCGCGTGGACGGCACGCCCTTCACCGGCGAGGTCCGGCTCGATGCGGACCTCGGTCCGGACGCCGCCCGTGTCGCGCACGGCGAGCGCCGGTTCGTCGTTCTCGCCCGCGAAAAGGCCCTGGGCGTACGCGACTTCGACCCCGCCTCACCCGCACGGCGGGCGTTCCGTGGCATCGAGGCCACCGCGTACGAGGCGCGGTGGTCGGCGCCGGGGCGTTTCACCCCCTACCGGGAGAACCGGACCGTACGCGTGGGGAACGCCGACGGGCGCGAGCGGGGACTCGGGCTCGGCGGTGAACTCGCCTTCACGCTGGACGGCAGGGACCTCACGCTGCAGGTGACGGTCCAGGGCGACGGCTCGCTGTGGGCCGTCTTCGCCGACGCCACGAGCGGGCACGGCAGTTACCGCTTCCGGTTCCTGCGACCGGCGGCGCCGGACGGGCAGGGGCGCACGACGGTGGACTTCAACCGCGCCCTGCTTCCGCCGTGCGCATTCGCGGACCACTTCATCTGCCCATTCCCGCCGCCGGGGAATAGCCTGAGCGCGGAGATTGCAGCCGGGGAGCGCAATCTCCTCCGCTGATCCGCACGGAATCCACACATCGGCGCCGACGAGATCAACTCCCGTGGGAAATACGTAAGTTGAACATCGCACGGCCGAAAGGCGCCCTTGCATCCTTCGAGCGTGCGGTCGAATATTCCCCCAGCGCCTTGTCAGGGGCACGGCGTATCCGGAATCCGGACACAACGCCCCTGGCGTGCGCCTCACGGGCCCCGACCCCACGCGGGCCCCCGACTTCCCTTTGGAGGGAACGAGCAGTGAGGACCAAGCGCACCACCCCCCGCAGCGGCATAGCGAGACGGACCCGGCTGATCGCCGTCACCTCCGGACTCGTGGCCGCGGCCGCATTCACCATCCCTTCCGCGAACGCGAGCGACGCATCCACGTTCAGTACGTCCCAGCTGAAGAGCGCCAACTCCTCGGTGCTCAAGGCCGATGTTCCGGGCACCGCCTGGGCGACCGACGCCAAGACCGGCAAGGTCGTGGTCACGGTCGACAGCACCGTCACCAAGGCGGAGATCGCGAAGATCAAGCGGGCCGCGGGCACCAACGCCGGTGCCCTGCAGATCAAGCACACCCCGGGCAAAATCAACAAGCTGATCAAGGGCGGCGACGCCATCTACGCGACCAGCTGGCGCTGCTCCCTCGGCTTCAACGTCAAGAACAGCGCGGGAGCCGACTACTTCGTGACCGCCGGCCACTGCACCGACGGCGCGGGCAGCTGGTACTCCAACTCCGGGCGCACCACGGTCCTCGGACCGACCGCGGGCTCCAGCTTCCCGACGAACGACTACGGTCTCGTCCGGTACAGCAACACCGGCGTCACCAAGTCCGGCACCGCGGGCAGCGTGGACATCACCCGCGCCGCCACTCCGGCCGTGGGCACCAACGTCATCCGTACCGGTTCCACCACCGGCACCCGCACAGGGCGCGTCACCGCCCTGAACGCGACCGTCAACTACGGTGGCGGCGACGTCGTCTACGGCATGATCCAGACCACGGTCTGCGCCGAGCCCGGCGACTCCGGCGGTCCGCTCTACGGCAGCAACGGTGTGGCCTACGGTCTGACCTCCGGCGGCAGTGGCAACTGCTCCTCCGGCGGCACCACGTTCTTCCAGCCGGTCACCGAGGCCCT
Source organism: Streptomyces aurantiacus (assembly GCF_027107535.1). NCBI lineage: Bacteria > Bacillati > Actinomycetota > Actinomycetes > Kitasatosporales > Streptomycetaceae > Streptomyces > Streptomyces sp. Qhu-G9. Next base: position 2,550,634 of record NZ_CP114283.1, read on the forward strand.
GAGCGCCTACGGCGTCAACGTATTCTGATCGGTACGCGACAAAGCGACATCCGCGTGATCTGATCTGCAGTCGGCAGCAGACGAGCCCCCGCACACCGTTCGCGGTGCGGGGGCTCGTCCTTGGAACGAACCGAAGGACCGGGGGAACGACGAGTGGTTCTTGACCGGCAGCGCCGCGTACGCCGCAGCCCGCTGCTGTTCACGACACCGCTGGTGCTGCTCGTGCTGCTGGCGCTGGTGCTCCTGTGGGAGATCGTGCGGGGCAACGTGACCGGGGAGCTGAGCAGGCAGTGGCCGTGGCGGCTGCGGCTGATGGACACGGACCCGCTGGGCAGTCTGCTGGCGGTCGCCCTCGCCGCGGTGCTCGGCCGGGCCCAGTACGCGCGCACGGTACGGCCCGCGCTGGGCTGGAGGGCGTCCTGGGGGCCCGGCCCCTTCGCCCCGGACGAGCCCGCCTGGAACGTGGGCATCCTGAACGGCGGGCAGCAGCACGCGGTGGTCGAGCGGGTCGACTACCAGCTCGTGCCGCGCGGCGGGACTCCCGGGCCCTGGACCGACCACGCCGGACTGCTGGCGGACCTCGCCGGGCGGCGTCTCGTGCACGGCACCCACTACCGGCAGATGCTCCTCGGTGCGGGCTTCCCGCTCGCGGGCGCCGCCGGGCACGAGACCGTGCCCGAGGGCATGTACACCCAGCGGTTCGTCGACGAGATCGACGTGCTGCTGATGCGGCTGCGGGTGACGGACGCCGTGGGGGACAGTCATGAGCGGGTGATGGACCTGCTGCGGGGAGCCCGGCTGGAGCGGCCTGGCGCGGGTGGCGGCCTCATCGTGCGGCGCCCCGGAGAGTGATCCGGGCGGCGCCCCGGAGCTCGGTGAGAAGCGGCGTCCGAAGCGGCGTCCGGAAGATCGTCCGAAGGACGGGGCGACCGGGGAGCGGCGGGCGGATGTCCGCCTGACGTGGGCGCCGCCCCGGCCCTCCCGATCACCCGTCGGTCCGTGGTGTCGCGCACAGCCAGTCCAGTACGTCCGGGAGGGCCTCCAGCGCCGCGAAATGGCCGCCGTCCGGGTCCAGGACGGGGCGGGCGCGCGGGATCTGCCGGGCCAGCCACTCGAAGTGGCCCACCGGGGAGAAGGTGTCCTGGGCGCCGTGCCACAGCAGCACCGGGCGGGTGATGCGCGCCGGATCGAAACCCCAGTGACTCAGCAGCGCGAGGTTGTCGTCGATCCAGCCGTAGGCCGAAGTGCGCAGTGACTCGCGGTAGTTGCGCAGCAGCATGTCGCTCACGGCCGGGGTGGAGATGATCCGCCGGTCGGAGTCGGTGAGGCCGTCCCGGATCGACGCGAGGAGCTGGGCCGGGTCCGCCCGGACCGCCGCGGCCCGTGAGGCGAGCCGGTCCGCGAAGTCCACGGGGTCGGTCAGTGCCCGTGTGTACTCGTCGACGTTGGACGCCGCCATCCCCTCGAACCAGTTCAGCCCCTCGGTGGTGGGCGGCGCGAGACTCGCCATCGCGGCGACCCGCCGTACCCGGGTCGGCAGCAGCGCCGCGCAGGCCAGCGCGTGCGGAGCGCCGCCCGACCGGCCCAGCACAGCGAACCGGCCGAGCCCGAGCGCGTCGGCCAGCGCGGCCACGTCCCGCGCCGCCTGCGCCACCCGGCGTCCGGGGCCACGGTCGGAGTCCCCGTAACCGGCGCGGTCGTACGCGATGAACCGCACCCCGGGACGCGCCGCGATCACCTCCTGCGGCACCACGCCGTGCCGGCAGCCCGGTGTGCCGTGCAGCAGCACCACCGGCGTACCGCCAGGGTCGCCCCATTCCTCGAACGCCAGCCGCCGTCCGTCCCGCATCCGTATCCCGCTAGGCACCGCTGTCCTCCATCTCCCTTTCGCCTCCACGCCGGAGTTACCGTCGAAGTACACACCTTTTGCGCCCGATACGGACCCTGGGGGTCGTCATGGTCGAGGAGCTGGTGGCGGCGGGAGCGGCGCTCGCGTCCGTCGGAGCGGTGTACGCGATGGCCGCCGCCCGAGTCGTCAAACAGTACGAGCGGGGTGTGGTGCTCCGGCTCGGGAAGCTGCGGTCCGGGGTGCGCGGTCCGGGATTCACCATGATCGTGCCCTTCGTGGACCGGCTCCAGAAGGTCAACATGCAGATCGTGACGATGCCGGTGCCCGGACAGGACGGCATCACCCGGGACAATGTCACGGTGCGCGTGGACGCTGTCATCTACTTCAAGGTGGTGTCCGCCGCCGACGCGGTCATCCGGGTCGAGGACTACCGGTTCGCGGTCTCGCAGATGGCGCAGACGTCCCTGCGTTCGATCATCGGCAAGAGCGAGCTGGACGACCTGCTCTCCAACCGGGAGAAACTGAACCAGGGCCTGGAGCTGATGATCGACAGTCCGGCCGTGGAGTGGGGCGTCTCCATCGACCGTGTCGAGATCAAGGACGTGTCGCTGCCGGAGACGATGAAGCGGTCCATGGCGCGCCAGGCGGAGGCCGACCGCGAGCGGCGGGCCCGGGTCATCAACGCGGACGCCGAGCTGCAGGCCTCCAAGAAACTGGCGGAGGCCGCCGGGGTGATGTCGGAGCAGCCCGCCGCGCTCCAACTGCGGCTGCTGCAGACGGTGGTGGCCGTCGCGGCCGAGAAGAACTCCACGCTCGTCCTGCCCTTCCCGGTCGAACTGCTGCGGTTCCTGGAGCGGGCGCAGCAGCCCGCGCAGCAGGCACCTCGCGCGGAGGACCCTTCGCTCCGGGCGGGACAGGCTGCTGCCGATCCGCGGCAGCCGTCGGCCGGATCGCAGCCGCCGCCGGACCAACCGCAGGAGCTGTCGGCCCAGGCGCAACAGCTGCTCGCTCAGTGGCAGCAATCGATGCAGGAGCAACTCCCTCCCGTCGAGACACCGTTGGATCCGGACTTCGGAGGGTCGAAATCCGGACAGGACTAGACCTCACAGAATGCCGCTAGTTACTCGCTCGTAGTATTTGCACTGGGAACCGACGAGGTGGGACAGCGGCTTGTCAACGCGCGTCAACCATGCGGGGGCGCGCGTCGGTCACGGTGTGCGCGTCCTGAAGTCGACCTTGTGTGCCCCCGTGCGGCCTCGGAATAGTGGTCGTCGTCCGTTGGCATGGACGCGGCTTTTTTCGTGAGTCGTGTCCCTGTCCGCACACCTTTCGGTCGCGGTGGTCCCCACAATCGCCGCGCCCGACCCCCCACAGGAGGACACAAGTTGAAGCACCGACGCATACCCAAGCGGCGGGTCGCCGTGGCAGGTGCGGGCATCGCCGCACTGGTCGCCGCGGGAGTCACCTTGCAGAGTGCGAACGCGAGTGAGAACGCGCCCGCTCCCGAGCTCAAGATCCTTTCGGTCACGGCGGCCGGAAAGCTCGCCTCGACGCTCGGCAAGGACCTCGGCGCGGACGCGGCGGGAACGTATTACGACGCGAAGGCCAAGAGCCTTGTCGTGAACGTGCTCGACAAGACCGCGGCCGAAACCGTCGAGGCCGCGGGTGCCAAGGCCAGAATCGTCGAGAACTCCCTCGCCGAACTCAAGGGCGCCCGTACGACGCTGAAGCAGGACGCGACCATCCCCGGCACCTCGTGGGCGGTGGACCCGGCGACCAACAAGGTCGTCGTCACCGCGGACCGTACGGTCAAGGGCGCCAGGATGGCGCAGCTGACCGAGGTCGTCGACGGGCTCGGTGCCAAGGCCGAACTCAGGACCACGAAGGGGGAGTTCAGGACCTTCGTCGCCGGTGGTGACGCCATCACCGGTGGCAGCGGCCGCTGCTCGCTCGGCTTCAACGTGGTCAAGGGCGGCGAGCCGTTCTTCCTCACCGCCGGGCACTGCACCGAGGGGATCACCACCTGGTCCGACTCCTCCGGCACCGAGATCGGCGAGAACGCGGACTCCAGCTTCCCCGGCGACGACTACGGCCTGGTGAAGTACACCGCGGACGTGGACCACCCGAGCGAGGTGAACCTCTACAACGGTTCCGCGCAGGCGATCTCGGGCGCGGCCGAGGCCACCGTGGGGATGAAGGTCACCCGCAGCGGGTCCACGACCCAGGTCCACGACGGGTCGGTCACCGGCCTGGACGCCACCGTGAACTACGGCAACGGCGACATCGTGAACGGGCTCATCCAGACCGACGTCTGCGCGGAGCCGGGTGACAGCGGTGGTTCGCTGTTCTCCGGAAGCAGCGCGATCGGACTCACGTCCGGTGGCAGCGGGGACTGCACCTCCGGCGGGGAGACCTTCTTCCAGCCGGTGACCGAGGCGCTGTCCGCCACGGGTACCCAGATCGGCTGACCGTTCCGCCGAGTACGCGAGAGCCCCGCTTCCACCGGCCCGGTGGGGGCGGGGTTCGCGCGTCGGGGGAGGATTCGGGCGGGGCGCCTGTCTCGCCGTCCCCGCGTCCCTTCAGGGGCGTTCCTGCGGGGCGGCGTTCGCCGGATCGGCCCCGCGCAGAGAGCCCGCGACGAGTGTGATCGCGCTTCCCAGCACGGCCCATGCCGAGAGCACCAGCATCGAGGCGGTCAGGTCGTTGCCCTTGAAGTAGGCGATCGAGCGGGCGGCCCAGGTACCCGCGCCCGGCGGCAGGGCGGGGCCGATCGCCTTCCAGAACGGCGGCAGCATCGGCGGCGGGAGGGCGCCGCCCGCGCTCGGATTGCCCAGGATCACCACCAGCAGGACGGCCACTCCGATGCCGATGATCCCGAAGACGCACTGGAGCGCGAGCGTGGCGGCGCCCACCGCGAAGGTGATGAGCGCGCCGAGCCCCCACAGGGCCGCCACGCTGCCCGGCAGCGCTCCGAGGACCGGCCCGACGATGACCGCTCCGCCGAGTCCGCCGACGATCGCGACCAGGGCCATGGCGGCGAGCCGGATCACCGCGCGCCGGGGACCGGCCGGCCGGGCGCCCGCGCTGACCGCCAGTGCCGAGGCGCACAGATAGCCGCCCACGCACCAGCCGACGACCAGGTAGAAGGGTGTGAGCCCGTTGGCGTCCTGCGCGTCGGCCGGGACCACGTCGACGGTCCGTACCGTGCGGCCCTCGCTCTTCTCCAGCTCGGTGGTGAGCGCGATCAGCGCACTGGCCAGGACCTTGCCGCCGCCGGAGGCGACCAGCAGGGTGTCGGTGGTGCCGGTCGGGTCGATCAGCAGGGCGCCGTCGATGTCACGGTTCGCGATCTGCTCGCGTGCCGTCGCCTCGTCGGCGAGCACGCGGGGGTCCAGGGGTTTGCCGGGCAGCCGTTCGAGCCGGGCCACCGCCTGCTCGGCGGCGGTGCCCGGCGCGACCACTGCGAACGCCACGTCCTTCGGCCTCGGATGGTGCAGCGCCCCCACGTAGGAGGCGATGAAGAGCAGCTGCAGGGCGAGCACGCCGATGACGAGCAGCGTGGCCCGCGGGGTGACCGCGTCCTTCACCTCGTCGAGGAAGGACCGGTGCGGGGCCTGTGCTGTCCGTGTCATGTCCCCACGGTCCGAGCCGGGCGGTGTTTGCGCAGGTGGGACGGGGCCGAACGGATGTCGCACAGGCGTTCGAAAATTGGTCTATGGTGGAGGTGGGGGACTTGGGAACTGATGTTCGAGGGCTGGCGTGGGAGCCCCGGGATGGTGGAGGTGCGCGTGCCTGGCTTCACGCATCTGCACACCGCTTCCGGGTTCTCGCTGCGGTACGGGGCCTCGCATCCGGAGCGTCTCGCCGAGCAGGCCTCCGAGCGGGGCATGGACGCGCTGGCGCTCACCGACCGGGACACCCTCGCGGGTGCGGTCCGCTTCGCCAAGGCCTGCGCCGCGCAGGGTGTGCGTCCACTGTTCGGGGTCGACCTGGCGGTCGGGGAGCCCGTACGGGGGGAGCGGCGCCGGACTCCCGTACGGGGCGGCGCCTTCATCGACGAGTCGACACCCCGGGTGACCTTCCTCGCCCGGGACGGCGCGAGGGCCTGGGCCGACCTCTGCAGAATCGTTACTGCGGCGCATGCGGGAGAGGGGCAGCCGCTGCTGCCCTGGGCCGGCAACCACGCCGAGGGCCTGACCGTGCTGCTCGGGCCCGCCTCCGACGTGGGCCGGGCGCTCGCCGCCGGGCGCCCCGACCGGGCCGCGAAACTGCTCGCGCCCTGGCGGGAGGTGTACGGCGACGCCCTGCGCCTCGAAGCGGTCTGGCACGGACGCAGGGGCACCGGGCCGGGATCCCTGCGGCTGGCCGCCCGTACCGTCGGCTTCGCCGCCGAGCAGCGGGTGCGCCCGGTGCTCGGCAACGCCGTCCGGTACGCCGACGCGGGCATGGGTCCGGTCGCCGACGTGCTGGACGCCGCCCGTCGGCTGGTCCCCGTGGACCCCCGCAAGGAACTGGACAGCGGCGAGGCCTGGCTCAAGGACGCGGGTGCCATGCTGGCCGCCGCCGAACGCGTCGTCGAGGCCGCGGGTTACCGCCGCGACACCGCGTACCGTCTGCTCGAACAGACCCAGGCCACCGCCGCCGAGTGCCTGGTCGACCCGGAGGACGACCTGGGGATCGGCGCCGTGCACTTCCCCGAACCGCATCTCGTCGGGGCCGGCCGCCGCACCGCGCAGCGCGTCCTGGCCTCACGGGCGGCGGCGGGGATGGTGCTGCGCGGCTACGACCGTTCTCCCGGAGCGCGTGACCGCTGGGAGAGGATGCACCACGAGCTGGACATCATCGCCCACCACGGTTTCGCCTCCTACTTCCTGACGGTCGCTCAAGTCGTCGACGACGTGAGGGAGATGGGCATCCGGGTCGCCGCGCGGGGCTCCGGTGCGGGCTCGCTCGTCAATCACCTCCTCGGCATCGCGCACGCCGATCCCGTCGAGCACGGGCTGCTGATGGAACGCTTCCTGTCCAAGCGCCGTCAGGTCCTGCCCGACATCGACATCGACGTGGAGTCCGCACGCCGCATCGAGGTCTACCGCGCGATCATCGGCCGGTTCGGCACCGAGCGGGTCGCGACCGTGGCGATGCCCGAGACGTACCGCGTACGGCATGCCGTACGCGACGTCGGCGCCGCGCTCTCCATGAACCCGGCCGACATCGACCGGATCGCCAAGTCCTTCCCGCACATCCGCGCCCGCGACGCCCGCGCCGCGCTGGAGGAACTGCCCGAACTCCGCTCCCTGGCAGGCGAGTTCCCGAAGGAAGGTGCGAAGTACGGACGGTTCTGGGAACTGGTGGAGGCGCTGGACGCCCTGCCGCGCGGAGTCGCCATGCACCCGTGCGGAGTCCTCCTCTCCGACGCCTCGCTCCTCGCCCGTACGCCGGTCGTGCCGACCAGTGGCGAAGGGCTTCCCATGTCCCAGTTCGACAAGGAGGACGTCGAGGATCTCGGGCTGCTCAAGCTCGATGTGCTGGGGGTGCGGATGCAGTCCGCGATGGCCCACGCGGTGGCCGAGGTGGAGCGGGCCACGGGGGACCGGATCGACCTGGACGCCGTGGAGGAGGGCGACCCGGCGACGTACCGGCTCATCCGGTCCACCGAGACGCTGGGCTGCTTCCAGATCGAGTCACCGGGACAGCGGGACCTGGTCGGCAGGCTCCAGCCCGAGACCTTCCACGACCTCGTCGTCGACATCTCCCTCTTCCGCCCCGGCCCGGTCGCGGCCGACATGGTGCGGCCGTTCATCGAGGCGCGGCACGGCCGGGCGCCGGTCCGCCACCCGCATCCGGATCTGGAGAAACCGCTGAAGAGCACGTACGGGGTCGTGGTCTTCCACGAGCAGATCATCGACATCGTCGCCATCATGACCGGCTGCGGGCGCGGTGAGGCGGACCGGGTGCGGCGCGGGCTGTCCGACCCCGAGTCGCAGGGGCGGATCCGCTTCTGGTTCGCGCAGCACGCGGCCGCGCGGGGGTACGACGCGGAGACGATCGCCCGCACCTGGGAGATCGTCGAGGCCTTCGGGTCGTACGGCTTCTGCAAGGCGCACGCGGTCGCCTTCGCCGTGCCGACCTACCAGTCGGCCTGGCTGAAGGCGCATCACCCGGCGGCCTTCTACGCGGGGCTGCTCACGCACGATCCCGGGATGTACCCGAAGCGGCTGCTGCTCGCGGACGCGCGGCGGCGGGGGGTGCCGATCCTGCCGTTGGACGTGAACAGGTCGGCGGTCGCACACCGTATCGAACTGGTGTCTGAATCGGAAGGTTTCGGGGACCGCGAAAAGACCTCCGGGGAGCCCGGGAAGACCTGGGGTGTCCGGCTCGCGCTCTCCGACGTGCACGGCATCAGCGAGGCGGAGGCGGCACGGATCGCGGAAGGGCAGCCGTACGCCTCGTTGCTCGACTTCTGGGAACGGGCCCGGCCGAGCCGTCCCCTGGCCGGACGGCTCGCGCAGGTGGGCGCGTTGGACGTCTTCGGTGCCAACCGCCGTGACCTGCAACTGCACCTGACGGAACTGCACCGGGGCGCGCGCGGTGGCCGCGGGGCCCAACTCCCGCTGGGCGGCGGGCAGGAGACCGCGTCGGCCGGACTGCCGGACCTGTCCTCGGCAGAACGGCTCAGCGCCGAACTGGGCGTGCTCTCCATGGACGCCTCACGCAACCTGATGGACGATCACCGGACGTTCCTGGACGAGCTGGGCGTCGTCACGGCACGCCGGCTGCGGGCGGCCCGGCATGGTGAGACGGTGCTGGTCGCGGGCGCCAGGGCGGCCACCCAGACGCCGCCCGTCCGTTCCGGCAAGCGGGTCATCTTCACCACCCTGGACGACGGCACGGGCCTGGTCGACCTCGCCTTCTTCGACGACTCCCACGACGCGTGCGCGCACACCGTCTTCCACTCCTGGCTCCTGCTCGTGCGCGGGGTGGTGCAGCGGCGCGGCCCGCGCAGCCTCAGCGTGGTCGGGGCGGCCGCCTGGAACCTCGCCGACCTGGTGGAACTGCGCCGCGAGGAAGGGCTGGACGGCGTGGCGCTGAGACTGGCCGGGCCGCAGGGGGAGGCCGGGGACGGGGATGGCTCCCCGGGCGCTGGAGATCCGACGGGCGGCCGTCGAATCCAGATGTCCACGGGATACGAAATGCATCCGTGGGCGGATCTGCGCCCGGCGGGCGACGGGCCCGCGATCGGAAAGAAGCTGTGGCACCAGAGTCCGGGGAGTGCGGGATGACCATCCTCTGCGTACGTTTCCAGCTGCCTCCGACGCGCGAGGCCGCGCTGCCTCGACTCCTCGGCACGCTGGAGGAGTTCACGCCCGTCGTCGAGGCGCTGCCGCCCGACGGGGCGTTGGCGGATCTGCGGGGCGCCGAACGGTACTTCAGGAGGGACGTCGGGGAGCTGGCCTCGCTGATCCGGGTGCGCACGCTCGCCTGGCACGGCGTCGACTGCGCGATCGGGGCGGGCCCCGGCCCGATGTTCGCGCGGATGGCTCTGCGGGGAGCCGCCCCCGGGACGACCCGCGTGGTGCCCGGCGAACCCCGCGCCCTCGCGGAGTTCTTGGAGGAACAGCCCGTGCGGGCGCTGCCGGGAGTCGGCACCGCCACCGCCCGCACCCTGTGTGAGTACGGCCTGGACAGCGTCGGCAAGGTGGCCGCCGCGCCGCTGTCCACGCTGCAACGGCTCACCAGCGCCCGTACCGGCCGCGAACTGCACGAGATGGCACAGGGCATCGACCGCGGCCGGGTCGTACCGAACGCCGTCTCCCGGTCGCTCGCCACCGAGCGACCCTTCTCGCGCGACGAGCTGGACCCGGACCAGCATCGGCGCGCCCTGCTCTGTGCGGCCGAGGAGTTGGGCTCCAGACTGCGCGCCCTGGGGAAGGTGTGCCGCACGCTCACCCTGACCGTCCGCTACGCCGACCTTCCCCCCTCTCGAACAGGGTCGGGCGGGGGGACTCCCGCCACGACGACCCGCAGTCGCACCCTTCCCGAGCCGACCGCCCACTCCTCGGCGCTCACCGACGCCGCCTACCGCATGTACGAGGCGCTCGGCCTGCAGCGCGCCCGCGTCCGCGGCATCGCCCTGCGCGCGGAGGGGCTCGACCCCGCCGAACAGGCGTCCTACCAGCTCACTTTCGACCCGGTGGACGAGAAGGCCCGTCGCATCGAGGAGGTGGCGGACCGGGTCCGGGCGAAGTTCGGGCCGCGGGCGGTGATACCGGGCGCGCTGGCGGCATAGCCGCTCCGCTCCCCGCGCCCCTGTTGCGCCCCGCTTCAGGTCAGTTGGCCCACGGCGGGGTGATGACGGTGCCGTCGGCCAGCTTCGCCTGGAGGCCGATCGACGTGGTGACCCAGGAGACCGCTGTCTCCTGGGTCGGGTTCTCCACGGTGAGAGTCGCGCCGGGACCGATGATCACGGTGTCGCCCGCGGTGATCCGCTCGGTGTGGCCGTCGAGCGTCATCAGCAGTTCCCCGGAGAGGAGATGGAATATCTCCTCCCGGTTGACGGTGTGCGCGGGCGCCTTGGTGCCGGCGGGGATCTCACCCCGCCAGGCGCACAGTTCCTTGCTCCCGCTGAGGGGAGTGGCGTACGAGACGAAACGGGCTCCGTGGATCTCGTGGACCACGGCTTCGGACGAGCGGACGACGGGCACGGCTGCCTCCCGGGCAATTGGTCAAGTTGCTTGTCTATATGGGTCGATGGTCAAGCAACTTGACCGATCCGTCAAGGGTGTTTCAATGCATGCGTGCAGAACTCCGAGGCCATGGCCCTGTCCGCCGCCCTGCTCGCCGCCGCCGGTGAGCTCACGCAGCGCATCCACGAAGGCGTCGTCGCCCGTGGATTCGAGGGGCTGCGGCCCGCGCACGGGTTCGCCTTCGCCCGGATCGCGTCCGGCGGGGCGACGGCCACCGAGCTGGCCGCCCACCTGGGCGTGACCAAGCAGGCGGCGAGTCAGCTTGTCGACGAGGTGGTCCGCAAGGGGTACGCGGAGCGGCGGCCGCACCCCGACGACGCGCGGGCCCGGCTCGTCGTACTGACCGAGCGGGGCCAGGAGTGCACGCGGGCGGCGGAGGAAGCGGCCGCCGAGGCGGTACGGCCCTGGGTTGAACTGCTTGGCGAGGGTGAAGTCAGGGCGTTGCGTGACCGTTTGCTGTGCATTGCACCCTACGGTCCCATCAGGCCCGCCTGGTGACGGTTCCACGGCACGTGTCAGCGCTCCCGGTTATCACTGGCAGTTTTTACTGACGCGTAACTTCACACTTTTACTACTCACTCGTAACTTGAAAAAAGAACAGCATCCTCGTGATCCGGATCACAGGGCGTTACGCCTCGTCACTCCCTTGAGCCGCAAGGAGATCACCCGATGCTGCCCTGGAAGCACCTGCTCAGACCCCTGGCCGCACTGCTGCTGACCGCCGCGGTCGCGATCGTCCCCGCCACAGCCGCCACGGCCGCCACCGACCGGGCCGAAGCCGCGACCAGCAGGGGCTGGAACGACTACTCCTGCACACCGTCCGCCGCCCACCCGCGCCCCGTCGTCCTCGTCCACGGCACCTTCGCCAACTCCGTGGACAACTGGCTGGGCCTCGCCCCCTACCTGGTGAACCGCGACTACTGCGTCTACGCCCTCGACTACGGGCAACTGCCGGGCGTGCCGTTCTTCCACGGTCTCGGCCCCATCGACAAGTCGGCGGAGCAGCTGAAGACCTTCGTCGACAAGGTGCTCGCCGCGACCGGAGCCGCCGAGGCGGACCTCGTCGGCCACTCGCAGGGCGGCATGATGCCCCGCCACTACCTGAAGTTCCTCGGCGGAGCCGCCAAGGTGAACGCCCTCGTCGGCATCGCACCCGACAACCACGGCACCACCCTGAACGGACTGACCAACCTGCTCCCGTACTTCCCCGGTGCGGGCGACCTGCTCTCCACGGCCACCCCGGCCCTCGCCGACCAGGTGGCCGGCTCCGCCTTCCTGACCAGGCTCAACGCGGGCGGCGACACCGTGCCGGGCGTCCGCTACACGGTCATCGCCACCAAGTACGACGAGGTCGTCACGCCGTACCGTTCGCAGTTCCTCGACGGTCCGGACGTACGCAACGTCCTGATCCAGAACCTGTGCGCGCTCGACCTCTCCGAGCACGCGGCACTCGGGCTCATCGACCGGATCGCCTTCCACGAGGTGGCGAACGCCCTGGATCCGGCGCACGCCACCCCGACGACCTGTCTGTCGGCGATCGGCTAGCCCCGCGAGGGGAGCCGGGAACCGCGCGGCGGACGTCGGCAGGCCCGCGGCTCCCGTGCGACAGAATTCCGTACGGCGCTCTCTGCGGAAGAGGTGCCTGAAAGGTGGCTAGCGGCCGCGCACGGCACGGCGACGGACCGAGGTGAACAACGCCGCGGCGCCGATCGCCAGGGCGGCCGCCCCGCCGACCGCGATGTACGTGGTCGAGCCGGAACCGCCGGTCTCGGCGAGGTTCTCGGAACCTCCGGCGGGTCCGGCACCGTTCGCGGAGCCGTCCGCCGCTTCACCGGCCCCTGCCGTCTCCTCGGAGCCGGAGCCGGAGCCGGAGCCGGAATCGGTGCCGGAGCCCGAGTCCGACGTCGTGCTCGCGGCCGCCGTGGCCGTGGCCTGCGTCTTCGGGTCGTCGTCGCCGTGACCGCCGTGCTCCACGGACGACTCGTCGGTGCCGTCCGCGATCTCCTCGTCGGACGGCACCGACGCGGTCGGGGCGGCAGAGGCCTCCGCGCCCGCGCCGCCCTCGGCGAAGACGACGTCCGAGCAGGTGTAGAAGGCCTCGGGGGAGTCCGAGCGCTGCCAGACCGAGTAGATGAGATGACGGCCCGACCTGACCGGGACGACCCCGTCGAAGACGTAGTCGCCGTTCTCCATCCGCGGGTCGGTGACCTTGGCGAACGGCTTCGACTCCAGGTCCGACCACTTCAGCGGCTTCGTCGGGTCGTAGCCGTCCTTGGTGACGTACAGCTCGAACGAGCCCTTGTGCGGGGCGGTCCCCTTGTACCGGAAGGTGCGGTTGCCCGAGGTCAGCCGACTGGCCGGCCAGTCGGCGCGGGCCAGGTCGAGGCCCTTGTACTTGTCGTTGCCGGCGCTGCACAGCTTCCCGTCGGGGATGATCTCCTTCGACTTTCCGGCCGCGTTCGCGATGTTGACGCCGTTCCAGTCGTAGAGGGCCTGCGTGCCACTGGCCGCGACCGCCGCCTTGCAGGCGGCGGACTTCGGGCTCTCCGGGCCCTCCGCGTAGCAGGCCGCGACCCGGCTCACCGGGTCCGTCATCGAGCCGTGCGCGACGGCCGGGGCGGTGGCGAGGGCGGTCAGGGCGAGCGGGGCGACGCCGACCGCGACGACGCTGGCGAAGCGGGCGGCCTGAGGGCGAGCGGGCATGGGGGAACTCCTCGAAACGGATCTGGGGGTGCCTGTGATGCCTGGGGGCGATCAGCAAGCTAGCCTCTCGAAACCGGGAAATCCCCTGCTGGGAGCGGGTGGTGGCGATCCTTATGGTGCCGTTAAGGGAGTGCTGAGCCTGCGCTCAGGTAGTTACCGTTCCGGCCATGACAGACAACTCGGAAGACCTGGAGATCCGCCCCGCCGTCGCCGCCGACGCGGAGGCGGTGAAAGCCGTGACCGATGCGGCGTACCACCACTACGTCGAGCGCATCGGAGTCGTCCCGCAGCCCATGCGGGCGGATTACGCGGCCGACGTCGGCCAGGGGCGGGTGTTCGTCACGGGGCGGCCCGTGACCGGGCTCGTGGTGATCCGCGTGATCCGCGCGCCCGAGGCCCATCTGTTCCTCGACAGCGTCGCCGTCCACCCGGACGCCCACGGACAGGGCGTGGGGCGGCGGCTCCTCGCCTTCGTGGAGGCTCGTGCGCGGGCGCTGGACCTGCCCGAGGTCCTACTCCACACGAACGCGCTGATGTGGGAGAACCAGCGGATCTACCGGAAGTACGGGTACGAACTCGTGGAACGCCGGACGGAAGGCCCCTACGACCGGCTGCACTACCGCAAGCGGCTCGCACCCTGACGACCACCGGAGCGTTCGTCGCCGCTGCCCGGCGCTGCGCGACGGCCGGCGCCGACGGCTGCGGATCGGGTTGCTCAGCCGTCCGGCCACCAGGTGCGGTGGATGTCCTTCCGGACCTCCGGGCGCTCGGCGGGACGTTGCTCGGCCTCTTCCCGCACACGACGGGACTCGGACTTCTTCAGGGGCTTCTGCACGGTGACGCGGCGCATGGGGGCCTCCTTGCGACTACCGGGTTCCGTGTTTTCACGGGGGTAGACCATTTCCGGGAGAGTGACTCATCGCCGGCCGCTTGTCAGTGGCGACTGTCACGTTTCCCCTATGAGTCCGCATGCCGGACATCCTGTCGGTCGGGGCGGGGCGGGGCGGGGCGGGGCGGGGTGTGGCGCGGTGTGGCGGGGTGTGGGCCCGGACCGGACGCCGGGCCCGTTGTCAGTGGCAGGTGTCACTGTGGGCACATGACGAGTCACAGCTCAGATGCGGAGCGGACCGGAGTCGACTGGGACGCCGAGTCCGCCGGTTTCGACGACGAGCCGGACCACGGACTGCGCGATCCCGTCGTGCGCGAGGCGTGGGCGGCCAGGCTGCGCGGCTGGCTGCCGCGCGGCCCGGCCGACGTGCTCGATCTGGGGTGCGGCACCGGCAGCCTGTCACTCCTCGCGTCCGAGGCGCGCCACCGGGTCACGGGGGTCGACCTCTCGCCGCGCATGGTCGAGCGGGCGCGCGCCAAACTGGCCGGGCGTGACGCCGCGTTCCTGGTCGGTGACGCGGCCGCCCCGCCCGTCGGGGAGCAGCGGTTCGACGTCGTCCTCGTCCGGCATGTGCTGTGGACGCTGTCCGATCCCGGCCGCGTCCTGCGGCACTGGCGCGGCTTGCTGCGCCCCGGTGGACGACTCGTTCTCATAGAGGGCGTCTGGGGGACGGTGAGCCCGGTCGGTATATCCGCCGACACCCTGGCCGCCATGCTGGCGCCCCTCGCGGCGGACGTGCGTGTGGAGCGGCTGTCGGACGATCCCCTGCTGTGGGGCAGGGAGGTCGAGGACGAGCGCTACGCACTGATCGCCGTGCCGTGAGGAGCGGCGCGAACAGGGGAGGGCGGGGAGGACGGAAGGGGAGAAGCCGGGGCGCCCCGCGGTCAGGTCAGCAGCGACTCGAAGCCGCCTTGACGGGCCACGAGTTCGAGCTCGTCCAGGGCGGACCGGGCCGCGGACGCGGCCCGCGGGTCGGTGGTCTCCAGGCCGCTCGCCGCGAACTCGTCCTCGTCCAGGCGCAGTACGGTCCTGCCGTCGGCGGAGCGCCACAGGTCCAGGTCGAGGTCCTCGCAGACCACTTCACCCTCGGAGACGGTGGCCGGGCGGGCGATGTCGCAGTACCAGCCCTTCACCGCGCCCTCGGCGTTCCGGACCTCCTTCACGGCGTACCAGCGGTCGCGCCAGTAGTGCTCGGTGAAGACGTCGCCCGGCTCGAAGCGTACGAAGCCGAAGTCGCGGACGCCTTCGCCCGCCCAGGCGGCGCGGACGACGACGTGCGTCCCGTCGTCGTGGAGCAGGACGGCCGGGTAGCGGATCTTCGTGCGGCCCGCCTTGACCAGGACGACGTCCAGGACCTCTGTGACACCGGACCGGCCTGACGGATCAGCCGAGTTGACGGACATGGTGCACCTCCGTGGCGCAGATCTCGTAGCCGAACCACTTGTTGATCGCCAGCATCGGCTCGTTGCCCGAGTCGTTGCCCGTGAACGCCTCCGTGAAGCCGGCGGCGCGGGCGCGGTGCAGCGAGTCGTTCTTGGCCAGTTTGGCGAGGCCCCGTCCGCGGTGGGCGCGGGCCGTGCCCGTCATCACGGTGCCGTAGCGGGTGCCGCCGTCGGTGCGAGCGGCGCTGAACGCGGCGGGGCGGCCGTCGACGACCGCGACGGAGGTCAGTTCATGGCTGAGGAGGGGGTGGTGCCAGGTCTCCTTGAGCCATGCCTCGAAGTCCGTGAACTCGTGGGCGATGTCGCTCGGTTCGTCCAGGAGCGTCTCCGCGTCCAGCTCGAAGAGGGGACGCGGGTCGTCAGCGAAGTCCGCAGCCGTGCGCAGTTCGACATCCGCGGGCGTGGGCCGACGCGGTGGCAGGGAGCCGTTCACCAGGTCGAGACGGAGGAAGTGCGCGGAGCGGCTCGCGCGGTAGCCGCGCCGCTCCGCGAAACCGCGGTTCGCGGGCTCGTCGAGGACCCAGGAGAAGAGCTTCGTCGCGGACACCTCGGCGAGACGCTCCTCGGCGGTCCGCACGAGCAGGGAGCCCGCGCCACGGCCCCGGCGCTCCGGATGCACGTACACGTTCAGATAGCCCTGGCCCGGCTGCGGACTGTCGTACGCGATGCCCGTCTGGGCCGTGCCGATGACCTCGCCGTCCTCCTCGGCGACCAGCGGCCGGACATGGGCGTCGGGGTGGGCGTGCGTGACGTCGTAGGCGACGGACCGCGGGGTGGAGAGCATGAAGGGAAGTGCCAGTTGCCGGATGCGGGAGAAGCTCTCGGCGTCCTGGGCGCGGAAGTCGCGGACGATCACAGTCATGGAATCGCACGCTACGCGCGGGGTGCTGCGGGACGCCTCTCATTTTCGGGCCGGTGCGGGACAATCACCGGGTGACATTGAAGATCGACATCGATGACGGTGCGGGAGTCGCGCCCTACGAGCAGGTACGCGCCCAGATTTCCGGGCAGGCCCGGGCGGGGACCCTGCCGGTGGGGTACAGGCTCCCCACGGTGCGAGGCCTCGCCGAGTCGCTCGGCCTCGCGGCCAACACGGTCGCCAAGGCGTACAGGGCGCTGGAGTCGGACGGAGTGATCGAGACGCGGGGGCGCAACGGCACGTTCGTCGCTGCCGTGGGCGCGGCCGCGGAGCGGGAGGCCGCGGCGGCCGCGCAGGTGTACGCCGGGCGGGTCCACCGCCTCGGCCTCGGCCAGGACGCCGCGCTCGCCGCGGTCCGCGACGCCCTGCGGGCGGCCTACGGGGAGGAATAGGGGAAGCCACGGAACCCCACCCGAACCTGCGCCGCGTAGCGGCGCAGCGACAAGTGAGGACGGCCGGAATCCTCGGGCTTCAGCCCGAGGAGCAGGTCAAAGGTACAGTCCCGCGTCCGCGCCCTCCCGGGCCCCGGGCACCGACGTCGGCGTCGTCCCCCTGCGCAGCGCGTACAGCTCGGCCAGGGTCGCGCCGTCGCGGCCCAGACCCTCCTCCGTGCCCAGCCAGGCCTCGGACTCGCCGCGGGTGAGCGGGCCGACCTCGATGCGGGCGAGGCAGCGGCCCGGGCGGACCACCGCGGGGTGCAGACGCTCCAGGTCCTCGTTGGTCGTGACGCCCACCAGGACGTTGCGTCCCTGGCCCAGCAGTCCGTCCGTGAGGTTGAGCAGGCGCGAGAGGGCCTGCCCGGCCGTGTGCTTGGCCTCGCCGCGGATCAGCTCGTCGCAGTCCTCCAGGAGGAGCAGCCGCCAACGGCCCTTGCCCGCGCCGTCCTCCTCGCCGATCGCGATGTCCATCAGATAGCCGACGTCGGAGAACAGGCGCTCCGGGTCCAGGACGCAGTCCACCTGACACCAGTCCCGCCACGAGCGCGCCAGCGTACGGAGCGCCGACGTCTTGCCCGTGCCCGGCGGACCGTGCAGCAGAAGCAGACGTCCCGCGATGTCCTCGGGCGTCGTCTTCATCAGGCCGTCCATCGCGTCCGCGACCGGCGCGGTGTAGTTGCCGCGCACCTCCTCCCACGTACCCGCCGAGATCTGCCGGGTCGTGCGGTGCGGACCGCGGCGCGGCGACACGTACCAGAACCCCATGGTCACGTTCTCCGGCTGCGGTTCGGGCTCGTCGGCCGCGCCGTCCGTGGCCTGGCCGAGGATCTTCTCCGCGAGCTCCTCGCTGGTCGCGGTGACCGTCACGTCGGCGCCGCGGTTCCAGCGCGACACCAGCACCGTCCAGCCGTCGCCCTCCGCGAGGGTCGCGCTGCGGTCGTCGTCGCGGGCGGTCCGCAACACGCGGGCGCCCGGCGGGAGAAGAGAGACTCCGGACCGTACGCGGTCGATGTTCGCCGCGTGCGAGTGCGGTTGCTCACCCGTCGCGAAGCGGCCGAGGAACAGCGCGTCGACGACGTCCGACGGTGAGTCGCTGTCGTCGACGTTGAGCCGGATCGGCAGAGCGTCGTGTGGGTTCGCAGACATGCCGCCATGATCCGTCACGCGGACGCCCCGTGCATCCGGTTTCCGCGTTGCTCCCCCTTGTGCCGGCTCTGCCCCGAGCTCCCGGTGTATCCCCTCCGTCCTGTTACAGGGCTGTGGAGTACGGAACCTGTTCCCCCGCGGACGCACGCGGATACTGTTGCCCTTGATGGGACGTCATGGGTGGAATTCGGATGCTCGGCGGTGGCGCCTCACCGCTCTGCTCGGCGTGGGCGTGGCCGCTCTGGCTCTCGTCCTGACCCTGATCCACACACTGCCCGGGGACGCGGGGAGCGAGGCGGGCACGACCCCCGACGGCGACAAGGTCCACGGCACGCCCGCCGTTCCCCCGGGGGCGGCGAAACCGGCGGTGGGCTGGGGCTTCACCCACACCCAGTTCAGCGCCGACGAGGGCAGCGCGGCCGCCACGAAGCGGGTGGAGCAGCACCTCGGCGAGCGGCCCCCGCCGCAGATCCAGCACATCATGGGCTGGGGCGCGGACAACCCCGAGCCGGTCAAGGGGCGGTACGACTTCGAGGACATGGACCGCCGGATCGACTTCGTCCGGGAGACGGGCGGCACTCCGGTCGTCACGCTGTGCTGCGCACCGGACTGGATGAAGGGCGGCAAGTCCGGCTCCGACAAGACCGACTGGAGCCAGGAGGCACTGGAGACGGCCCCGGACCCCGCCCACTACAAGGACTACGCCGCGCTCGCCGCGACCGTCGCCAAGCGCTACCCGGACGTACGCCACTTCATCGTGTGGAACGAGTTCAAGGGTTTCTGGAACGACGCCGAGGCCCGCTGGGACCACGAGGGCTACACCGAGCTCTACAACCTCGTCTACAAGGCGCTCAAGAAGGTCGACGAGGACATCGAGGTCGGCGGGCCCTACCTGGTGATGGACAGTCTCGACCCACGTCAGCAGGAGAACGCCTCGTCGGCGCTGAAGGGCAGTTGGGGCACGATGGACCAGCGGGTCCTCGACGCCTTCGACCACTGGAACAAGCACAAGGCCGGTGCGGACTTCGTCGTCGTCGACGGGTCCAGCTACACCAAGGACGACGACCTGCTGCCGGACGAGTTCGGCGCGACCGCCAAGTTCACGGCGGTGAGCCGCTGGGTCCGGGAGCGGACCGGTGACCTTCCCCTGTGGTGGGCCGAGTACTACGTGGAGCCCGCGGACGCCGACGACATCCGCGACGGCTGGTCCGAGCCGCACCGCGTCGCCGTACACGCCTCGGGCCTGATCGCCATGGCCCGCGGTGGCACGACCTCCGCCTTCTACTGGAACCCCGAGACGGAGAAGGGCGCCACCTGCGCCGGCTGCCTGTGGACCCCGACCGATCGGGCCTCCGGCGGGAAGCCCCTGCCGATGCTCGACCTGCTCTCCCGGTTCGGCGAGGAGTTCCCGCCCGGTACGGAGTACGAGCAGGTCTCCGTCGCCGAGGACGACAGGGCCGATGTCCGGGTCCTCGCCGACGACAGGACCGTTCTCGTGGTGAACACCCTGGACCGGAAGATCAGCGCGAAGGTGGACGGGAAGCGGTTCGAGATGGGCGCGTACGGGGTGAAGTGGCTTCGCCGTTAGGGCTCGCCACGGGGTGCTCCGCGGGGGCGTCGGTTCGGGTGCGGGTTCGTTGGGGCTGGTCGCGCGGTTCCCCGCGACCCTGAGGGGCCGCCCCCCCAGGGGCCGCCCCACTCAGGCCATCGTCAGGAATCTCTGCACCAGGGAAGCCAGCAGGACCGCCAGCAGGGGCAGTGAGAACCAGAAACTGCCCTGCAGCCACTGCAGTTGCCGCACACTCGGCCGGACGGCCACCCGTACCACCTCGCGTGCCGTGAGCAGCACGATCAGGGCGATCGCCGCGAGCCCGCCGACGACCGACCACGGTGTCCAGGTCACCTGCGGACCGACCGGCCCGGGATCGGCCTTCGCGACCTTGGCGTCGGGCTGTTCTCGCAGGGAGTACAGGGTCACGTCGTCGTTGACGAAGACCTTGCGGAGCTCCTGCCGGGCGTCGAGGTTGCGGACGAGCCGCTGCTCCCACGTCCTGGAATAGCCGACGTCCAGCTGCAGATAGGTCACCTGGCTGCGGTTGACCATCAGGTACGAGTTCGGGCCCGCGTCCTTGAGCGCCTTGACCAGGCTCGACACCAGCACGGGATCGGCGGGCGCGAGCGTCGGCACGTACTCCACCCTCTCCATGTCGCGTGCGCCCCACGGCATCGAGGGCGTCACGTTGTTCACCGTGTCGTCGCTGAGCCACAGCAGCCGTGCGGTCGGCTTGTCGTGGGCGTACACGTACTCCATGGCGGCGACCTCGCCCGGCCTGATCCGCTCGAACGGCTCGTTGCCCCAGCGGGCCACCAGGAAGCCGCCCATCAGGACGAGGCCCGCCATCAGGGCGGCGAGCGGTGCGAGGCTCACCCGGTCCTTGTCCCGCTCCTTCGCGGTGACACCGGTCCGCGGGAAGAGCGCGAGTCCGGCGAGCAGGGCCGCACCCGGCAGGGCGAACATGAAGACGCGCAGCGCCATCTCGCCGCCGTACGACTGCATGCCGAAGCCGAGGAACGGGACGAAGGTGAGGACGAGCAGCGACCGTTCGCGGTACTTGTGGTCGCGCCGCCGCCACCAGCCCCAGCAGGCCAGCGCCATCACGCCACCGGCCAGCGCCACGCGTGAGTAGAGGACGAGTTTGTGGTTCGAACTGCCCTCGCCGATACGGCCGGAGACCGACGAGGACACGTTCTCGCCGACGCCGCCGACCCCGCCGAACAGCTCGTCGAAGTGCCCCGACCAGTACGGTTCCGCGAGGAAGCCGATCCACACCGAGACCATGACGGCGAACAGGATGGGCAGGCCCCGCAGTTCGGAGCGGCCCACCAGGACGAGGACCACGAGGACGCCCAGCATCACGAACGGCGTCAGCTGGTGGGCCGGCACGGACGCCATGAACAGACCGATCAGCACCATGAGCAGCACGGCCCGCTGGCGCCGGTCGGTCGGCTCGACCTCCAGCTCGCCGGGCCGCACCTTCGTCCACAGCATCCGCGGTGCCCGGAACCACACCAGGAGGATCGCCACGAAGACGAGATAGAGGAGGTACGTGAACCCCTGCGGAGAGAAGTAATCCTGGCCGACCCAGCCGCTGAGCACGAAGATCCAGATGCCCGTCCACTTGGCGCGCCAGTTCGCGCGCATATGGCGGACGAGCAGGAACAGCGGTGCCAGATAGAGGAGTTGCATGGCCGTCGGCCACCAGCGGATGACCTCGGTGAGGTCGTCGACCCCGCAGGCCCTGGCGACGAACGCGGCCCCCGCGAAGAAGCCCGGCCAGCTCCAGCGCGCGTCCAGGTCGGGCACGGCCGAACCGGTCCGGTCGATGTAGTCGATGAAGCCGAGGTGCTGCCAGGCCGTCGCGAAGCGCGGTTCGGTCTCGATCACGGCGGGCAGGGCGTGCAGCGACACCACGGTGGCCAGCAGGGTGACCAGGAGCAGGCCCTTGCGCTCGCGGCCCAGCCACAGCAGCGAGGCGAACACCGTGGCCAGCAGGCCGGCGCCGACCAGCGTCGGCGTCGGCAGGACGGAGACCAGGCCGAGCCCGCCCATCCGGTCGAGATCGCGCTCCCCGAGGCCGGACACGGGCACCCAGTACAGGACGAGCGCGGCCGTCAGCAGGCAGCCGAGCAGCACCCCGAGCCGGGTCGGCCGCAGCCGCTCCCACCCCGGCACCGGCGCCGCCGGTCCGGACCCGTCCTCCTCCCGCACGGTCCCGGTCTCCCGCACCGTCCCCGTCTCCCGCACGAAGCCGGACGCGCCGGACCTGCCGGGTTCGCCTCCTTCGCGCGTCCCCTCCGGCTCCTCGGCGCTCCCGTCGGCCGACGGCCCGAACGGGGCGTCCACCTCGGCCTCGGAGGGACCGAGGGAGGTCTCCGAACCGGGTTCCCGTTCCTCGACGGGCAGGCCCACCTCCACGCGCGGCGGCGGCAGGGGGAGGGGCGCCTTGAGCGCCCAGGTCGGCCGGTGGTCCGGCCGCGGCTCCGCCGGGCGGGCGGGCCGTTCGACCGCGGGCGTCCCGGTGGGCGGTGTCCCCGGACCGGGCCGTACGTCCGGCCGTCGCTCCAGGTGGTCGAAGTCGAGCTGCACGCCGAGCGCCAGCGTGTCCGTGTCGAGCCGCTGCGCCCAGGCCGGCCCGCGCCCCTTCCTCGGCTCGGCCTGCTTCGGCGCGGGCACGTCACGGGTGCCCAGGTCGGCCAGGTCGCCGTCGGGCGCCGCGCCCCGGGGAACGTCCTCCGGCGCAGCGGTCCTGAGGATCCGGTACAGCCTGGGAGCGGCGAGCGCCACGATCACCGCGAGGCTGCAGATCTCCGCCACGCCCGCGCCGGTCAGTCCCATGCGGGGCAGCAGGACGAGCGTGAGTCCGAGTACCAGCGCGCACAACAGGCCCTGCAACCAGGCGAGTCCGGCCGTGCGGCTCTGGGCGCGCAGCACCGCGAAGTACGTCTCCATGACGACCCGCAGCACCGCGCCGACCGCGAACCAGCGCAGCAGCGGCGTCGCCGCGTCCGCGTACCCCTGGCCGAACACACCGAGGATCCAGGGCGCCCCGAAGAACAGCACCCCGGCCACCGGCAGCATGATCCGCGCCATCCGGCGCAGCGCCGCCCGGGTGTTCGCGGCGAGCCGCGCGGGGTCGTGCGAGCCCTCGACGGTCAGCGAGGCACCCATGTTGATGGCGAGCAGGTTGACCGTGCCGCCGATGGTGGTGGTGATGTAGAAGTACGCGTTGTCGGCGGAGCTGACCTGCGCGGCGACGATCACCGGGACGAGATAGACGACGGCGAGCGAGAACAGCGAGCCGGTGTAGTCGCCCGCGAGGAACCGCCCGATCTCCTTCGTGCTGGGCGGCTCCGCGTCGTCCGCCGTCGCCTTCACCTGCCGGGGCACCAGGCGCCGGAAGACCAGCCAGCCCAGCGGCAGCACGGACACCGCGATGGCCGCGACCCACGACACGAAGACGCCCATGGTCGGGATCGCCGCGGCGAACAGGACGAGCAGTACGAGCTTGACCGCCGAGAACACGGTGTTGCCGACGGGCACCCACAGCGCGCTGCGCAGCCCGGTCAGCACCCCGTCCTGGAGCGTCAGCACCGACCAGGCGACGACCGCGAGGACGAATCCGGCACCGACGAGCGGGTCGCGCAGGAAACCGTACGACGGACCCCAGAAGCCGAGCGTGAGCAGAAAGGCGCCCGCCGCCACCGCCACGATCACCGAACTGCCCGCGTACGTACGGAAGATGAGCCGCCCGGTGCCTCGCCCGGCCACCGGGATGAACCGGGCGAGGGCCCCCGTGAGCGTCACCGCGGTGAGGCCCGCGAGGAGCTTCATCGCGGCGATGGCGGCGGAGCCCTGGCCGACCGCCGACTCGGAGTAGTAGCGGGCGGCGGCCAGCCAGTAGCCGAGCCCGAGGACGGCGGAGATACCGGTGTTGAGCATCAGGGCGTAGGCGTTCCGGAACAGCGGGCTGCCTCCGGAGGACGTGCCCAGCCGGGGCAGGCGGAGGCGGCGCCCGGACCGCTCGGGTGCCTCGGGCGTGGGAGTGCCGGCCTCGGCCGTGGTCGTGTCAGACACGGGAACGGATGGCCTTCCGGCGAACCTGGCGTGCTCTGCGGACCATGGAGTACCCCTTGGTGAGGGCACGGTCCCTGGCGAAGGTACGGGCGATCGCACGGCCCTCGACGAGCCGCTCGAACTCCTCGATCCCGGTGCTGCGGCGCACGGTGACCCGCCGCAGCGCGTACGGCCCCTGGCGGCGGCGCGCCAGGCCGTTGCCGACCGCGAGCGACTGGGCGAAGCCCGCCTCGCGCACGGCTTCCCGCACCCGACGGCTGGAGTAGCCGTAGGGGTACGCGAACGACGCGGGGCGCACGCCCAGTTCATCGGCGATGATCTCGCGGCAGCGCAGCAGCTCGAACCGGAGCGTTTCGTCGGTCAGCTGGTCCAGCTGCGGATGGGTGTGGCTGTGGCCGCCGATCTCGACGTCCGCGCCCGCGAGTTCGCGGACCTGGTCCCAGTCGAGCATCTCGTCGAGGCCGCCCCCGGTGTCGTACGCGCCGCGCAGCCAGCCCGTCGACACGAAGAGCGTGGCCGCGAAGCCGTGCTTGGCGAGCACGGGCAGGGCGTGCTGGTGCACGCCCTCGTAGCCGTCGTCGAAGGTGACCAGCACGGGGCGCTCCGGCAGCGGGCCGGAGGAACGCCAGCTCCGGGCGAGATCCGCGGTGCCGACCGGCGTGAATCCCGAGCCGCTCAGCAGCGCCATCTGCGCGGAGAACGCCTCGGGGGTCACCGAGAGCGCGCGGGTGGCGTCGTTCGGGGCCTCGGACACCGCGTGGTACATGAGGATCGGCACGCGTGGCTCGCGTGGTCCGCTCATCGTCAGCTCCCCTTGGTCCGCACGACCGGGACCACCGCGAACTCGGCCCCACCCCTGCGTGCCCGGACGCTCCCGAGTACGTACCCGCCCGCCGCCGTCACCACTCCGGCGACGATGGCGGCGGCCCGGCCGGCGCCGCCGGGGCGGGCGAGCAGGGCGTCGCGCAGTCCGCGCGCGACACCGGCGGGCAGCACACGCGTGGTGTAGCGGCGCTCCGACTCGAGTCCCTTGCCGGCCCCGACACTCCGGGCGACCAGGGCCTTCGACAGACCCTCGGCGTACGTGCGCGCGCGGAAGTAGGCGAAGTGCTCGCGCACCTCAGGCACCCGGTGGTGGATCACCGCCCGGTCGTCGATGAGCAGGACCGCGTCCGGCCGGGCGCGGGTGAGGCGGATGCACAGTTCCGTCTCCTCGCAGCCCAGCGGCCGCTTGTCGCCGTCGCGTCCGATGCCGGTGGCGAAGCCGCCCGCCGCGTCGAAGGCGGTCCGCCGGAACGAGGCGTTGCCGCCGAGCACGTTGCGGACTTGGACGAGACCGGGCGGCAGGCCCTTGTACGTGCAGCCCACGACCCAGTCGAACTCCTCGGGGAACCAGGCGGGCCGGCGGCCCGACGCCCAGATCGGCACCGTGCGGCCGCCGACGGCCATCACCCGCGGGTCCTCGTACCCCTCGGCGAAGTGGAGGAGCCAGTCGCGCTCGGCCACCGCGTCGTCGTCGAGGAAGGCGACGACCTCGCCGTGCGAGGCGGCGATGCCGGTGTTGCGGCCCGCGGACAGGCCCCGGGGGCCGGCGTTGGCGAGCACCCGCACCTCCCCGGTCTCCTTGTACTCCTTCGACAGGCGGTCCAGGAGCGCCTGGTTGTGGTCCACGACCAGCAGTGTCTCCAGCGCGGGCCGGGACTGCGCCCGCACCGAGGCGACCGCCGCGAGGATGTCCTCCCAGCGGTCCTCGGTGTAGACGCAGACCACCACGGAGATGTCAGGGTTTCTCAAGACACCTCTCCTGTACGGGTGTTGAGCCCCGTGGCGTGCGGACGGCGTCGCAGTGACCGCCGGTTGGAGCGCTCCTTGAGGATCACCCGGATCACCCGCAGACCGTCCCGCACGGCCCGCAGATTGCTCGCGCCGTGGATCCGCAGGTACTCGTGGCTCGGGATCTCCTGGACCTTCAGGCCCGCCTTGACCACCCGGATGTTCATCAGGGTCTCCACCTCGAAGCCCGTGCAGTCGAGGTCGATCTTGTCGAGGCAGTGCCGCCAGAAGGCGTTGTAGCCGTAGCAGAGGTCGGTGTAGCGCGCGCCGAACTTGCGGTTGACCACCGTGCACAGCGCCCAGTTGCCGAGCTTGCGGATCGGTGTCATGTCGTCCGTGCCGCCGCCGTTGGCGAACCGTGAGCCCTTGGCGAAGTCCGCGCCGGAGACCAGCGCGGAGACGTAGCTGACGATCTCGTGACCGTCGGCCGAGCCGTCCGCGTCGACCATGACGATGATGTCACCGGTGCAGGCCGCGAAGCCGGTGATCAGGGCGTCTCCCTTGCCCTTGCCGACCTGCGCGACGACCTTGACGTCGGGCCACAGCTCGCGGGCGACCTGGACGGTGTTGTCGGTGGAGTTGCCGTCGACGAGAACCACTTCGTGGATCCAGCCCGGCAGTGTCTTGAAGACGTACGGAAGGTTCTCCGCCTCGTTCATGGCGGGAATCACGACGCTCACCGGAGGCGCTATGGCCAGGTGAGTCGATATGGGCCGGTACCTGCCGGCTGTGAGCGGATCTTCGTCCGACACAGCCGGGCGCACAAAAGAACTCATTGAGTCTGGTCCCTCTCGTCCGGTGGACCGCCCGCCCCACGGGCGGTCCGGTGTTTTGTCCGGTTCGAAAGGGGGGTTTCTCACTTACGGCATGCCGAAATGGATCTCCGTCCATGCCGGGTGAGCTGGCAGAACTGGCCGACTGTCCGGGTCGGTCGCGCGGCACGGCTCGGCATACATGCGGTTACCGAGCACGGCACCCCCCTACCGCGCCCCGCGTCGGGCCCTCGTCGCGATCTCGAGCCCTCCCCTAGATCGCATGTGCACTGATGGACCGATGCGGGTGGATGTAAGACGGTATTGATGATTGAGACGATATGGCAAGACCTGGAACGAGGCCTCACGTTTTTGTTGGTTTGGCCGTTACCTGACCACTCGAACGGATTTTTCCCATCCGTTTGAGTATTTTGTCGGCCGGCTCGAACAACTCCGGCCGCGCCAGCACCGCGTTGCGCAGTGCCCGGACGGGGGCGCGTCGCGCCCGGTGCCCGAGCGCCACGGGATGGCGGCGCGCAACCCACCCCTCGGACACGGTGAGTTCCCGTGTCTTGAGGGAGTCCTTGTATTCCTTCTGTCCCCGGCCGAGATCCAGATGGGCGATGCCCTCGGCGGCGGCCGCCTCGGCCATCCGCAGATGCAGGACAAGGCCCGGGGAGTACTTCGAGAACGCCGGGTCGTACGCGGGGAACCAGCAGGCCAGCACACGCTCGGAGCGCAGTCCGAAGTGCGCGGCGATCGGCCTGTCGCCCGCGTAGAGCACCGACAGGAGTCCGGCGAACGACCCGGTACGGCTGTGGAAGAGCTGATGGGCGAGCCGGGTGATCCAGTCCTGCGCGAAGCGGTCGCTGCGCCCGGTCCTGCGGTACTGCGCCGACTTCCAGCGCATCAGCGTGCGCAGCGCTCCGGGATCGCGCTCGTCGTGCACATAGCGCAGTCCGCCGTGGTCGCGACCGAGCTTGCGCGCCTTGGCGAGTGTGGTCCGGGTGAACTTCGGTGACCGGGCCCGCAGTTGTTCCAGATACGCCTCGTATCCCTGGTCGACGTCGATGACCGGGGACGGAAAGGCGCCGGAGGCTCCGGCCTCGAACGGCGTCTGGCCTCCCATGAGGTGGTCGAACTCCCACACGGCGAGTCCGCAGGCCCGCAGCAGCTCCTGTGCGTCCCAGGTGAAGCCGGGGCGGTGGACCAGCCCCTGGCAGTCCGACACGCCCAGGCCGACGGCCCGGCCGACGCCGGTGGCGGTCGTCTGGAACGGGAAGAACGCCGCGGGTTCGCCGTTCTCCCTGGCCACCGCGATCCGTACGCCGCGGCGGCAGCGGCCCACGGCGAGTGTGAACTCCGGCGACAGGAAGGGGTTCGCGAGGTCGGGTGCGCCGTGCAGATGCGCCTTGGACTGGAAGGCCGTCCACGCCGACCGGTCGGCGGAGGTCAGTTCGCCGGGACGGTACACGCTGATGTTCACGTCACTAAGCCCGTCTTCTCGCCGTACGGCCGCGCAGCCGCCGTACCAGGACCAGCAGAAGAATGAGGGAGCTGAGCGCGGCCACGGCCGCGATTCCGCCACGGACCGACCACTGGTGGACCGCGATCATGCCCTGGGCCACCAGCAGGTTGACCGCTACCGCTGCTGACAGGGACGCCACGACGCGGGCGAACGGTTCCAGACCCCGCAGCGCGGTTGCGACGGCGGCCCCGGGTGCGCCCAGCAGGAAGAAGAGCGTGAACGGGGCGCGCAGGGGCGAGTCCACGTCGACGAGCGCCAGTACGGCGCCGACGCCCGCGACCGTCACCGCCGCGCCCGCGAGCAGAGGCAGCAGGTCCCTCCCCGGATCCCGCTCCCCGCGCCCGTCGCCGCCTGGTGGAGATGGGTCTGATGAAGATGACTTCGTACCTATGGTCTGCATTGGCGACTTTGCCCCCCGACGCGCCGGATGCCGGGCTTCAATGTGGCGCAGCGTCGTGGGGGGCGTCAAGAAGGGGGGCGGCCCCGATGTCCGGCCGCGGAGGGCGGGGCCCCGCCCTCCGGAACGACCGCACGGTTCCCCGCGCCCCGGCCCGGGGACGCGGGGAACCGCGCACGGGTTACGGGACGATCTTCAGGAGGCGGTTCGGGGAGCCGGTGCCCGGGCTGGTCACCTTGCCGGTGGTGGAGCCGTTGATCAGGGCCGTGGCGACCTGGGCCGGGGTGGCCAAGGTGTGGCCCGCGAGGTACACGGCGGCCGCGCCCGCGACGTGCGGCGTGGCCATCGACGTACCGGAGATCGTGTTCGTCGCGGTGTCGCTGGTGTACCAGCCCGCCGTGATCGACGAACCGGGCGCGAAGATGTCCAGGACCGAGCCGAAGTTGGAGTAGCTGGCCCTGGCGTCCGTGCTGGTGGTGGCGCCGACCGTGATCGCCGAGGCGACGCGCGCCGGGGAGTACGAGGAGGCGTTGGCGCTGCTGTTGCCCGCCGCGACCGCGTAGGTCACGCCGCTCGCGATGGAGTTCGCCACCGCGTTGTCCAGCGTGGTGGAGGCGCCGCCGCCGAGCGACATGTTGGCGACCGAGGGACCGCTGTGGTTCGCGGTCACCCAGTTGATGCCGGCGATGACGCCCGCGGTGGTGCCGGAGCCCGCGTTGTCGAGCACACGGACCGCCACGATCTTCGCCTTCTTGGCGATGCCGTAGGTCGAGCCCGCGATGGTCGTGGCGACGTGCGTGCCGTGACCGTTGCCGTCCGAGGCGGTGGTGTCGCCGTCCACGGCGTCGTAGCCGTAGCTCGCCCGGCCGCTGATCTGCGCGTGCGTGATGCGGACGCCGGTGTCGATGACGTACGCCGTCACACCGCTGCCCGCCGAGTCCGGGTAGGTGTACGTGCCGGAGAGCGGCAGTGACGCCTGGTCGGAGCGGTCCAGTCCCCAGGGGGCGCTGGACTGGGTGGTGTCGGTCGCGTGCACCGTCTGGTTCTGCTCGACGACGGCCACCGACGGGTCGGCGGCGAGTCTCTTGGCCTCGGCCGCGGACAGGGTTGCCGTGTAGCCGTTCAGCGCGGCGCCGAACGTCTTCCTGACGGTGCCGCCGTACTCCTTGATCAGGCTCTTGCCCTCGGCCGACGAGGCCTTGAAGTCCGTGCCCTTCTTCAGCGTGACGATGTAGCTGTCCTTGACGGCGGTGGGGGAGCCCGCCGCCAGGACCCGGCCCTCGGCCGGTGCGGCCTGGGCGGGGAGCGCGGTGACGGCGCCGAGCAGGGCGGCGGTCGCCACGGAGGTTATCGCGGCGATCCGGATCTTCTTGCTACGCAGCTGTGCCATGCGAGGGAGTCCTCCTCATAGGCGGCGTGCGCCTGGGTGAGGCGCACGTCTGTGGGGGGTGCGCGCGTGATCGCGCACACAACCGGGAGCGTTGCGTTCCGCTACCGGTTGAGACATCAGCGTGATCGATCTACGGGCGTAGCTCAAGGGAGTTGACTGTTTGTCACATGCCTGTCATGAACACGCAATCGAACGCGACGTGAACGCCCGGCGGAGGTCCCGGTAGGTCAGGAGAAGTCTTGGCATGGACACTTCCTGTCAACATGCGTAGCTGGTACGAAAGTTATGGCAGAGATCCTGCTAAAGGGAGGTTCCATGAGACGTTCCCGACTTACGGCATACGTGACCTCGCTCCTCCTCGCCACCGCCTTCACCCTCACCGGGGCAATGACGGCGCAGGCGTCCCAACAAGCCGCCGCCACGGGCTATGTGGCCCTCGGTGACTCCTACTCCTCCGGCCTCGGCGCGGGCAGCTACATCGGCTCCAGCGGCGACTGCAAGCGCAGCACGAAGGCCTACCCCGCCCTCTGGGCGGCCGCCCATTCACCCTCGTCGTTCAGTTTCACGGCCTGCTCGGGCGCTCGTACGGGTGATGTCCTGGCCAACCAGCTCGGCCCGCTCGGCTCCGGAACGGGCCTCGTCTCGATCTCGGTCGGCGGCAACGACGCGGGCTTCTCCGACGTCATGACGACCTGTGTCCTGCAGTCCGAGAGCGCCTGCGTGGCCCGCATCAACACGGCGAAGGCGTACGTCGACTCGACCCTGCCCGGCAAACTCGACTCGGTCTACTCGGCGATCAGCGCGAAGGCCCCGGCGGCCCACGTGGTCGTCCTCGGCTACCCCCGCTTCTACAAGCTCAGCGGCAGCTGCCTGACCGGTCTCTCCGAGAAGGAGCGGGCCGCCATCAACAACGCCGCCGACTACCTGGACAGTGCCATCGCCAAGCGTGCCGCCGACCACGGCTTCACCTTCGGTGACGTACGCCCCACCTTCACGGGCCACGAGATCTGCTCCGGCAGCGCCTGGCTGCACAGCGTCAAGTGGCTGAACATCAGCGAGTCCTACCACCCGACCGCGTCCGGCCAGTCGGGCGGCTACCTGCCCGTCCTCAACTCCGCGGCCTGACCCCTCCGTTGGGGGCCAGCGCCTGAGGAGAAGGGGAACCGGAGGCCCCGCCCGTCGGGGTCTCCGTCTCGCAGGTGACCGAGAAGGGAACCGAGTTCGACTTCCGCTGCTCCGGGCTGCGGACCTCCACACCCACCTTGTTCTCGTACGTCCCGGACGCGTCGTACGTCGTCAGGACCACCGTGTTCTGTTTCGACCTCCCGCCGCCCTCGGGGAACGAGAGGGTCTTCCAGCTCGGGTCGGACACCTCGCCGGTCTCCGTCACCCAGCGGAATTCCACGTCCACCGGCACGACGCCCACCGTGAAGGTCGCCGTGAAGGTGGGAGCCTGCGCCTCGGGCGGCGGGCAGGCGCCGGTGTAGTCGGTGTGCGAACCCGAGACCGTCACCTTCACGGACTGGGTGGGCGCGGGAGTGGATTGCTTGCCGCCGGTGGTCGAGCCGCCGTCGTTCGTTCCGCTCGTGCCGGAGCTCTCCGTCGTCGAGCCGCCGTCGGAGCCGCCTGTGCCGCTTCCGCCGTTGTCACCGCCGCCCGTCGATCCGCCGCTCGTCGACCCGCCGTTGGAGTCGCCGGCCCCGTTGTCCCCGTTGTCGCGGTTGACCAGGGCGTACGTGAGACCCGCGATCGCGAGCGCGAGAGCGGCCAGGCCCGCGATCACCGCGATCACGGCGCGCCGCGGACGGTCGGGCTCCGAGGTCGTCGTCGTCGCGGCCGGCGCGTGCTGCGGGGAGTGGGCGGCGGGCGTGTACGCGGGAGCGGGGGCCGGTGGGGTCGAGGCCGGATGCGGGAACGCCGCGGCCGTCGGCGCGTAGGACGTGGTGCCCGTACGGGAGGTGCCGCCCGCCGCGACGACACGGAGGTCCTGTTCGGCGTCCGCGGCCGGGATGCGCTCCGCCGGGTCCTTGCGCAGCAGACCCTCGATGACCGGGGCGAGCGGACCCGCCCGGTGCGGAGTCGGCAACTCCTCGTCGACGACCGCGCGCAGGGTGCTGAGCGGGGTGTTCTGGCGGAACGGCGAGTTGCCCTCGACCGCCGCGTAGAGGAGCACGCCGAGCGACCACAGGTCGGACTCGGGCCCCGGAGTACGTCCCAGCGCCCGCTCGGGTGCCAGGAACTCGGGCGAGCCGATCACCTCGCCGGTCATGGTGAGCGCCGAACTGCCCTCGACCGTGGCGATACCGAAGTCGGTGAGGACCACCCGGCCGTCGTTCGACATCAGTACGTTGCCGGGCTTGACGTCCCGGTGCAGGACGCCCGCCTCGTGTGCGGCCCGCAGCGCGGCGAGCACCTCCGCACCGACGTGGGCGGCACGCTGCGGCGACAACGGGCCCTCGGCGTCCAGAAGATCGGACAGCGCGATCCCGCGGATCAGCTCCATCACGATCCACGGGCGGCCGTCCTCCGTCGCCACGTCGTAGACCGTCACCACGTTGCGGTTGGTGACCCGGGCCGCCGCCCATGCCTCGCGCTCCAGCCGGGCGTACATCCGCTCGACGTCGGCGCCCGGCAGCCCGCCCGGGGCGCGCACCTCCTTGACGGCGACCTCGCGGTGCAGCACCTCGTCGCGGGCGCGCCACACCGTCCCCATCCCGCCCTCGCCCAGCGGGGAGAGAAGTCGGTAGCGGCCCGCGATCACTCGTTCACTGCCCGGCTCTTCGGACACGGGCGCCCCCCATCAGCAACCGCACGATTATGAACAAAAGTAGCTCAACCGAGCGCGGTTGCCGCCCCCTTGAACACCAATCCAGCCCCAAGGGCCACCACCACGAACGCGGATCCGATCGGCGTGGTCCGCCGGAGCAGGGCCGCGGTCCGGCCGCCCGACCAGCGGGCGCCGTTCTCGATGGCCTTGGAGACCCGGCTGCCCACTTTGACCACGGCGAACCCGGCCGCCGTGAGGGTGAGCGCGAGTCCCGCCCCGAAGGCCAGCACGAGCAGCAGTCCGAACCACGCCTTGCCGAGCGCCGCGGCGCCGACGAGCACGACGACGGCGGACGGGCTGGGGACGAGGCCGCCGGCGAAGCCGAGGAGAAGGGTGTCCTTGAGCCTGAGAGAAGAGGAGTGGGAGTGGGTGTGCGGATGGGGGTGGGTGTGCGGGTGCGGGTGCGGGTGGTGGTGTCCGTCGTCGTGGGTGTGGGGAGCGTCGTGGGTGTGCGAGCCGGTGTGGGCGTGCGTCCGCTCGTCACCGTGTTCGTGGTCGCCTCCGGGCGCGTGGGTCCCCTTGTGGCCGCCCTCGTGACCCTGCGCGTGCGCGAGAGCGAGGACAGGGCTGGGGCTGTGGGCGTGTGAGTGCCCCTGGGAATGACCGTGGGGCCCGTGCGAGTGGCCGTGGCCGTGGGAGTGGCTGTGCCCGTGGTCGCGCCGGCGCCAGGCCCGTCGTACGAGGACCGCGCCGGCCACCGTGACGATGACACCGCTCGTGACGCCCAGCCAGGCGATCACCGAGGGCGCGGCGGCCGAACCGGCCGTCACGAGGACGCCGAGGGCGATCACGCCGAGCGTGTGGGTGACGGTGACGGACATGGCGAGCGGCATGACGTCGCGCATGGTGGCATCGCCGCGGGCCGCGGCGGTGGCGGCCATGATCGTCTTGCCGTGGCCCGGCGCCAGGGCGTGCATCGCGCCGAGCAGCACGGCGATGCCCAGGGCCAGCGCGGCGAAGCCCAGCGTCAGGTCCTGGCGGGACACCAGGTCGTCCAGCGCGCGCGTGAAGCGGTCGGCGCCGCGCGGCAGGATGGAGGAAGCGGGAGCGTCGGAACTCTCCTCGACGAGTGCGGGCCCGCCGGGGCGGACGCGCAGCGAAGCCGTCGCCGTGTCCGCCGGTGACGACAGCAACTCCTCCGGATACGCGGTCAGTTCACTCGAGATGGACTTCTTCGGCACGTCCGAGGAGGTGAGCGTCGTCCGGTCGCCGCGGGCCGTGACCTCACGCCATCCCGGGCCGTCGTCCACGGAGGCACGGAAGCGCACGGACGTGCTCGCCTTCGGCAGCGCGGCAGACCAACGGCACTCCACCCGCAGGGTCTTGAGTCCCGCCTGTCCGGGCCGCACCCGGGCACGGCTCTCGCCGACGGTCAGCGCGCGGGCCTTGCCGTCGACGCTCACCCGGCTCTTCCCCGCCGCCGTCTCGCACCGCTCGCGGGCCCAACTCGCCATGCCCGCCTTGTCGATGTCGGGCTGGGCCTGGGTCGCCGGGATCTCCGCCAGGTCCTCCACATGGAGAACCCGCAGCTTCCCGGGAGCGACGGCCAGACCGTCGTACCGGTTGACGGTGAAGTTCCCGAGCGGATGCGCCGCGGCCGTCCCGGCAGGAACCAGCACGAGCGCGCAGGCCGCCACGAGAACGGCCACGCAGGACGCGTACGCCCGGCGGCGCACGGACACCGTCCGGGCGAGCCGGGACCGGAGGCCGCCCGCGGCGGAGGCGTTCATTCGGCACCGTCCAGCGCCGTCAGCGTCTTCTTGGCCGCCTTCGCGCCGACCGGGGAGAAGCCGGGGTTCAGCTTCAGGGCCGACGACAGGCTGTCGCGGGCCTCCTTCCTGTGACCCGTGGCGCGTTCGATCACGCCGCGGTGGTAGAGGAAGGTGGCGTCTCGGTAGCCGGTCGCGGTGGCGCGCCGGGCGTAGCGGAGGGCCTCGTCGTCACGGCCGTTGACGTGCAGGGCCCACGCCAGGGCGTCCGCGGTGTGGACGGTGTGCCGGCGTTCCCACTCGGCGCGGGCGGCGCGCAGGGCGGCCTTGCGGTCGCCGTGGTCCGCCGCCGCGAGGGCCGTGTCGAGATCGGCGTTGACGCCGTTCGCCCGGGCCAGCGCCGTCCAGGCGTTCACCAGGGCGTACTGGTCGCGGGCCTTCGCCCGGTCCTGCTCGCCGTCGCGCGCCTCGTACAGCTCACCCAGCACGACCAGCGGACCCGGCAGCGGGAAGCGGGCCACGACGTCCTCCATGCCACGGATCGCCGCCGCCCGGTCGCCGCTTGCGGCCTGCGCCCGGGCGCGGCCCTCCAGCGCCGGAAGGTAGACCTTGTCGGCGCGCAGAGCC
Source organism: Streptomyces aurantiacus (assembly GCF_027107535.1). Taxonomy (NCBI): domain Bacteria; kingdom Bacillati; phylum Actinomycetota; class Actinomycetes; order Kitasatosporales; family Streptomycetaceae; genus Streptomyces; species Streptomyces sp. Qhu-G9. Next base: position 2,585,461 of record NZ_CP114283.1, read on the forward strand.
TGCGCGTAGTACTTCAGAGCCGTCCCGTACTCGCCCTCGCGCCAGGCGAGTTGGCCGAGCGACGTCGCCACGTACGCGATGTCGCCGGGGGCCGACGCACTGGAGAGGGCCTGCTTCAGGACCCGCCGTGCCGTGGCGACGTCACCGCGCAGCTCCCGCACGTAGGCGTAGCGGGTGAAGACGGGGATGCCCGGGCGGCGGGTGTCGGCCTGGTCGGCGGCCTTGGACGCGTCCTCGTAGCGGCCGAGTTCGACGAGGGCGTCGATACGGGTCGACAGCGCCCGCTCGTTGAAGGCGTTCTCGTCGAGGGCCTTCTCCGCGTACCGCAGTGCGCCCGGGAAGTCGTGGCGGGCCGCGGCCAGCGCCGAACGGCCCGCGAGCGCCGGGTCGTTGCCGGGGCGCAGTTCGAGTGAGCGCTTCAGCGCGCGCTCCGCCTGCGGGTAGCGGGACGGATCGCCGTTGGTGCGGGCCTGCTCAATGTACGCGACACCCAGCGTGGACCAGCCGTTGTAGTCCTTGGGCTGTGCCTTGAGGTGGGTCTGCAGGGCGGAGATACCGGAAGCCAGGCTCCCCGTGGCCAGCAGCTCGGGCGCGAGACCCGGCGCGGACGACACCGTACGCATGCCGTCGTCGTCCCCGCTGCCCAGCACCACGGCCCCCGCGGTCATCGCGACGGCGAGAGCGACGGCGCAGGCCGTGAGGTGCAGCACCCGGAGCCGCCCGGACTCCCGGCGCCCCTCGGGGGCCTCCTGCCCGGCCTCCTCGGGAGCCCCGGGTGCCTCGGCCGTCGCGCCGGCGTCCTCGCCGGCCTTGTCGGCGAGATCCCTCTCCTGCGCGTCGTCGTTCCTACGCGGGGACATGCCCTCTCCTCAATCACCTTGGTGGAAGCGGTGGTTCACGTACTGGGCGGCGCGGCCCGTGCGCCGTGGGGGACGGATACGCGCGGGCCGCGCCAGTCAGGGGTGCGCGTCAGTAGGCCCGACGGCGGCTGCGCCACCACAGGACACCCGTGCCGACGAGCAGGAACCCGGCCGCGCCCGACCCCGCCGAGACGGCGATCAAAGTGGTGTCGTCCATACCGGCGACACCGCCCGTGGAGCCCGCGGGCTGCAGCGCGTCACCGAGCTGGCTGCGCACGTCGTTCGTACCCGTCGTGCCCTTGGCGAGCGGACCGCGCGAGCCGGAGGTCGGCAGCGCGACGTAGGGGAACGCCTTCTCGAACTTCTGGTCGTTCTTGTTGACCGCGTCACCCAAGTCGTTCTTGGCGCCCACGAGTTCGCCCTCGACGACCTGCAGTGCGATGTCCAGCACGTCGTCCTTCAGGCGACGGCCGTTCGGGAAGCCCGCGTTGTCACCGTCCAGCACGCCCAGACGCTTCTCCTTGGCGGCCGGCTCGATCGAGGTGTTGAGGCGCAGCATCTCCGAAGGAGTGACGTGCGGGGGCTGGTTGAGACCCTCCACGCCCTTCAGGAACACGTCGACCAGGTCGTTCCTCGGCTCCTTGGGCGCCGGGATCTTGTAGATCGCCTCGATGAGCTTCGGCAGCTCGGGGTTGGTCACGTTCTCCAGGAAGTCCGCGTCGTCCTTGGGCTCGGACGCGTTGAACTTGTCCTTGTCCTTGATCGGGTTGACGACCTCGTTCACCAGCGGCATGCCGAGGCGCGAGACCTGCCGGTACTCGCCGCTCGCGCTCTTGCGCTGCGTCGTCGACCAGACACCGATGACCGGCTGCTCGGCCGACTCCCGGATCAGGTCGGTCGGCAGCTGCAGGGCGACGGAGTTGACGTTGTATTCCTTGAGCGTGTCGTTGCCCACCTCGGACAGGTTCCCGCCGTACAGCAGGTCGAAGACACGCAGGTCGAGGAAGAACGGGTCGTCGGCCTGGCCGGCGAACGTCGTCGCCCCGCCCGGGAGTTCGTGCACGGCCTGCTGGCGGAGCTTGGCGTAGTCCGGCATCGACGCCTTGCCGACGTTCGACGGCGCGACCGGTACGTCGTCCGCGTACGTCGTCCTCTTGGCCAGGTGCTCGCCCTCGAGCTGCAGCAGCTCGATGTCATAGGTCTGCGTGATGTTGAGGTCCGGGTCGTCGAGACTCTCCACCGGACCCGTGTTGTACAGGAAGGTCTTGTCGTTCTTGACGTGCGTCTCGAACGTGTAGCGGAAGACCAGATCGCCCTGCGCGTCGCCGTTGCTGTCGATGTGCAGGTCGTACTGGGCGTCCTCGGCGAACGTGAAGAAGTTCGGCCCTCCGGCCGGTTCCTCGAACGGGATCCAGTTCGCGACCAGCGTGGTCGTGTCCGGTTTGTCGGGGCTTACGAAGGCGTACACGTCCGTGTTGTCGAACTGCGGCTGCCCCGAGATGAGCGGAGCCTCCCGGTGGCTGGAGGCGCTTGCCGTACCCGGTTGGAGCGCGGTCACGCCGACGGCCGCGAGCCCGCCGGTGGCCAGCGCACCGCAGACAAGGGTCGCAAGGCTCCTGCGTCCCACGAACCCGCTGGTGAAAGGTGTCATGCCGTCCGTCCTCTGTCCCAAAACTGTGTCCCGGCGGTGATGTCCGCGGAAGCGACCTCTCGAGTGGTCCGCTCACGCGCTCGTGCCGCGTCGGTCGGTGTTGCCTGATGCACGCCATTCGGAGCGGGTGGGCGGAAGGATTGGTTCGGGATTCACCCGCGTTTTCGAGCTGTTGATCCGTAACCCCATCCGAAGGCGTTCCTGCGCCGAATACGTGAGGATGAGTCAGGCCGTTCAAGGCCGAGAGGGGGAAACGGGTGGAGGCGGACGAACTTCTGGTGCTCGTGGCCGGAGGCGACCAGAAGGCCTTCGAGGATCTGTACGCCCTCGTGTCCGGGCCGGTGTTCGGCCTGGTACGCCGGGTGGTGCGGGACCCGGCCCAGTCGGAGGAAGTGGCGCAGGAGGTACTCCTCGAGCTCTGGCGCTCCGCCGGGCGCTACGATCCCGGCCGTGGCAGCGCACTCGCCTGGGTCCTGACCCTCGCGCACCGCAGGGCGGTCGACCGGGTCCGCAGTGCCCGCGCCGCCGGGGAGCGCGAACTGCGCATGGCCCGGCGGGCGAACGGCCCGGCCTTCGACCAGGTCGCCGAGGAGGTCGAGGCCGGCCTCGAACGTGAATGGGTGCGCCGCTGCCTGGACCGGCTCACCGCCTTACAACGACAGTCCGTCACACTCGCCTACTACGACGGCTACACGTACCGTGAAGTGGCCGAACGGCTCTCCCTGCCGCTCGGCACGGTCAAGACGCGAATGCGCGACGGACTCACGCGGTTGCGCGACTGCCTGGGAGGTGTCGCATGATCACCCTCTTCCGGCGGAGCGAACTGCACTCGCTGGCCGCCCCGTACGCCCTCGACGCCCTGGAAGCCCACGAGCACAAACGGTTCGAGAAGCACCTGAGACGATGCGACAGCTGCGCCGCCGAGGTGCGCGCCCTGCGCGAGGACGCGGTCCGCCTCGCCTGGTCCACAGCTGCCCCGCCGCCCGCCGCGATGCGCGACCGGGTCCTCATGGCCGTCCGGAACACACCCCAGGAACACGTCGCGGGGCAGGCGCCCCCGGTGCGCACCGCACAGCCGCTGCCGGGCATGCGGACCGTGCAGCCGCCGTCGCGCGCCCGTCGCTCCGGCTTCTCGCCGTTCTTCGTCCCGCTCGCCTCCACGACGGCGGCCGCCGCACTCGTCGTCGCCGCCCTCTTCGGCATGCAGGCGTCCCGTACACAGGATCAGCTGGACCAGGAGCGGGCACAGGCGAGTGAGATCGCACACGTTCTCGCCGCGCCGGACGCCCGCGCGGGCGCCGGACGGGACGCGACCGGTCACGGCATCGGCGTCGTCGCGTCCGCGTCGCAGCGCACCGCCGTGGTGACGTCGGCCGGTCTCGGTACGCCTTCGAACCAGAGGGTTCACCAACTGTGGCTCATGAGACCAGAGGGGAAACCGCGTTCTCTGGGGCTCCTCGACGGCGACACGCCCTTGATTGCCACCGGACTCAACACGGACGCGACCTCACTCGCTGTCACCGTCGAGCCGTCGGGCGGTTCTCCGCAGCCCACAACCGCACCGGTTGTCCAACTCGCCCTGGAATCGCTTGGATTCGGAGAGTAATCGTCAACGCCCTTACCGGGTAGGTGAATCCCGTGCCCGGGATACACGAGTGTGATGAGGGAGCGATAGGGTTAACCTGCCCGGGCCGGGTGCCCTCGTATGGGTGGGGAGTGACATGGAACAGATAACAGTGCGTGGCAGGGCGCGAGTCCCTGCGATCACGTGTGGAAGCAGCGCGACCAGTTCGCGCCTCGACCGTCATCTTTCGGTGATGGGTGGCCCCGCCATCCCTCAGCGCGAAGCGGCCGAGGCGACGGACCTGATGCGCGAGCTCACCGCACGTGACACCGCGCACGACCGCACCGGCAGGGGCGCGCGAGTGAGGCGGGTCTCGCTCTTCGCACCGCTGCGCCGGCTGCGCCGTTCCCTGTTCGGCGGCCGCTGACAGGCGGCCCCGGTCGCTGAAGGGCGGCCGAATCCGAGCAGGACCCCGACCCGTGCTCAGGCGGCCACACCGTCCCGGCGCAGTGCTGCGATCTCATCGTCCGTCATCCCCACGGCACGCAGCAGCGCCTCGGTGTGCTCCCCGAGCGCGGGTACGGGCCCCATCCTCGCCGCGTCCCCGCCCGGCAGCGTGATCGGCGGCAGCAGAGCCCTCAGCGGCCCGACCGGCGACTCCACCTCCCGCCAGCGGTCCCTCGCCGCCAGCTGTGGATGTTCCGCCACTTCCCTTACGTTCCGCAGGCGTGCGCAGGCGATCCCGGCCGCCTCCAGGCGTGCCACGGCCTCGTCCGTGTCGAGACCCACCAGTGCCCGGCCGACCGACTCGTCGGTGTGCTCCCGGTGTTCGACCCGGGCCGCATTCGTCGCGTACGCCGGATCGTGCGCCAACTCCGGCCGCTTGAGTACCTGTTCGGCCAGCCGCCGCCACTCCCGGTCGTTCTGCACCGACAGCAGCACCCGCCCGCCGTCCGCCGTCGGATAGGCGTCGTACGGAGCGATGACGGCGTGCGCGAGGCCCGTGCGCGCCGGAGGAGCGCCGCCGTGCATCGTGTGGTGCAGCGGATGCCCCATCCACTCGGCCAGCGCCTCCAGCATCGACACCTCCACCGGCCCGCCGCGCCCCGTCGTACCGCGCCGCACCAGGGCCGCCAGCACCCCCGAGAACGCGTACATGGCCGCCGCGATGTCGGCCGCCGGGATCCCCGCCTTCACCGGTTGGTCAGCCGTCCCCGTCACGGACACCAGCCCCGCCTCGCACTGCACGAGCATGTCGTACGCACGCTTGCCGGCGTACGGGCCCGAGGCCCCGTAACCCGAGATGTCCACGGCGATCAGCCGCGGGTCGGCCGCGCACAGCGTCGCCGCGTCCAGGCCGAGCCGCGCGGCGGCGCCCTGGGCGAGGTTCTGCACGAAGACGTCGGCGCCCGCCACGAGTCGGCGCACCACGTCGAGGCCGCGCGGGTCCTTGAGGTCGAGGGCGACGGACTCCTTGCCGCGGTTGCACCACACGAAGTGCGAGGCGAGACCGGCGGCCGCGGTGTCGTAACCGCGCGCGAAGTCGCCGCCGTCGAGACGCTCGACCTTGATGACGCGGGCCCCGAGGTCGGCGAGTTGCCGGGTGGCGAAGGGCGCGGCGACGGCCTGCTCGACGGCGACGACGGTGATGCCCTCGAGGGGCAGGGGAAGCGGCTCCATGCGGGGGATCATGTCCCGTGCGCAGGGGCTTTGTCATGCAGGGAGCCCGGTCCTCGGCTCAGCGGCGGCCGTGGGCGTACCGGCGGACGGCGAGCGGCATGAACACCGCGATGAGGACCGCGCACCAGGCCAGCGAACCCGCGACGGGGTGCGTCACCGGCCAGGCGCCGTCGGACGGTACCGGCGCGTTGCCGAACAGGTCCCGCAGGGCCGTGGACACCGCGCTGATCGGGTTCCACTCGGCGAGCGTGCGCAGCCATTGGGGCAGGTTGTCCGTCGGGATGTACGCGTTCGACAGCAGCGGCAGGATGAACGTCGCGCCGCCGAGCTGACCGGCCGCCTCCTCGCTCTGCGAGAGGAGCCCCAGCAGGATCCCGATCCACGTGGTCGCGAACCGGAAGAGCAGCAGCAGCCCCACGGCACCCGCCGCGGCCGGCGCGGAACCCTCCACCCGCCACCCCACCGCGAGCCCCACGAGCAGGAACGGCACCAGGCCCGCGGCCGTGACGACCAGGTCGGCCGCCGCCTGCCCGAGCGGTACCGCCGCCCTGCTCATCGGCAGCGTACGGAAGCGGTCCGTGACGCCCCGGTGCGAGTCCTGCGCCGCCTGGAACATGCCGGTCATGATGCCGTTGGCGGCCGTCGCGACCAGCAACCCCGGTACCAGGAAGGCCCGGTACTCCTCGCCGGGCATCGCCAGCGCGCTGCCGAAGACGTAGCCGAAGAACAGCAGCATGGTGATCGGCATGGTCTGGGTGAGGATCAGCAGGCCCGGGTTGTGCCGGATCAGCCGCAGCTGGCGGCCCAGCATCGCCGTTCCGTCGTACGCCAACGTGCTCATGTCACAAGCTCCTTGTGGTCGGTCCGGCCGTCGGTCCGGCCGTCGGTCCGGCCTGCGGTCACGCCTTCGGTCAGGCGGAGGAAGACGTCGTCGAGCGTCGGCGGGCGCAGGCTCACGTCGAGCAACGGCACTCCGGCGGCGTCGAGTTCGCGCACGAGTCGGGGGAGGGTGAGCGTCGGGTCGGTGGTGACCACGCCGACGGCCCGCCGCTCCTGGTCGAAGTCCGGTGCGGAGCCGGACAGTTGGTCCAGCACGGCCGCCGCGCCGGCCATCGCGTCCGGGTGGGCGACGACCGCCTCCGCGTACGAGCCGATGAGCGCCTTGAGTTCCGCGGGCGTCCCCGAGTGCGCGGCTCGGCCCCGGTCCACGAGCACGATGTCGTCGGCGAGCTGGTCCGCCTCCTCCAGGTACTGGGTGGTGAGCAGGACGGTCGTGCCCTCGGACTTCAGGGCCCGCACGGTCTCCCAGATCTGGTTGCGGCTGTGCGGGTCGAGTCCCGTCGTCGGCTCGTCGAGGAACAGCACCGCGGGCCGGGTGATCAGGCTCGCGGCCAGGTCCAGGCGGCGTCGCATGCCGCCGGAGTAGGTCGAGGCGGGGCGGTGCGCCGCGTCGGTGAGCTCGAAGCGGTCGAGCAGTTCCTCGGCCCGGCCGGCCGCCCTCGGCAGGCGGCGAAGCCTCGCGAACAGCCGCAGGTTCTCCCGCCCCGTGAGGTCGCCGTCGACCGAGGCGTACTGCCCGGTGACGCCGATCGCGCGGCGCACGGCGTCCGGTTCGCGGACGAGATCGTGCCCCGCGACCCGGGCGGAACCGGCGTCGGGCCGCAGCAGGGTGGTGAGGAGCCGGACCGCCGTTGTCTTTCCCGCGCCGTTGGAGCCCAGCAGCCCGCAGACGGTTCCCTCGGCCACCGCGAGATCCAGCCCCCGAAGGGCGTGGACCTCCCCGAAGCGCTTCTCCAGACCCTCACTAAGTACACCGTACGTAGTAGTCATGGGTTGACCATAGCGCATTACGTACGCTGTACGTAACTAGGATGGTGTCGACAGGTTTCTCCGACGGCAGGGCTGGCGACACCGATGGCAGGACGTGCCGACGTACCCGAAGTGATCTGGGCCCGACCCGAGCGCACGGGGCGCGGGCCGCGGCCCGCGTTCAGCCGGGCCGACGTCGCGGCCGCCGCGGTGCGGATCGCGGACGCGCAGGGGCTGGACGCCGTCTCGATGCGGCACGTCGCGGCCGAGCTGGGCTGCGGCACGATGTCGCTCTACAACTACGTGCCGCGCAAGGAAAACCTGTACGAGCTGATGGTCGACGCCGTCAGCGCCGAGCACGAGCTGTGGGAGCCCGCGGGGGACTGGCGTGCCGACATGCTCCGGGTCGCCCATCAGACGCGCGCCCTCATGCACCGGCACACCTGGCTGCCGGCCCTGATGTCGCCGGTGTACGGCTTCAGCCCCAGCGCCCTGCGTTATCTGGAGCACTGCCTGGCCTGCCTGGACTCCTTCGAGGGGACGTACGGCACGAAGTTCGAGCTGATCGCGATGCTCAACGGGGTCGTGACGACGTACGTCGGCAACGAGCTGGCCACGGCGGAGCGGGTGCGGGCGCTGCCGTGGTCCGAGGAGCAGGAGAACGCCGTGCGCGGCGCCTACCTGGGCGGGCAGGTCGCCACCGGGGCGTATCCGCGGATGGCGGCGGCGTTCATGGAGGCCGCGGGGCCGATCGATCTGGAGGCGGTGTTCGAGCGGGCGTTGGTTCGGGTGCTGGACGGGTTCGACCCGGTGCGGTGAATTTCTGGCCGGGCGGGGGTGAGGGCGAGGTTGAGTTGGAGCTGTGGGCCGGTGGGGGATGGTCGCGCAGTTCCCCGCGCCCCCGAAGCAAGTGGGCTCGCGTCCTCGCCCCGCGTCCCCACGTTGTGTCAGAGCAGGGTGAACTGGCCCTCCGGGCCCTCTTCGTGGTGGTCCAGGACCGAGGCCGGTCTGCGGGACGTGTCCGAGGGCGGCAGGATGCCCGTCTTCCGCAGGTCGGTCGCGGTGATCGGGGTGCCTGGCGTCAACTCGGCCTGCTGGGGACGTAGTTCGGCGAGCAGGGACAGGGCCGTGATGACCTCCAGCAGCTCGGACGTCCAGGCCTGGGGCCAGGTTGCCGGGCGGATCGCCTCCAGTGTGCCGGGCTCCGGCACGCTGGTCCGGCCGGCGAACCACTGGTCCAGGACGCGGACGCCACCGACCTCGAAGTCCCAGGCGGCGGGCGGTACGGGGGAGATGCGGCCCTCGTCGAGGTGGAGGGCCTCCTCGTCGCGGTCGTAGCGGAGTTCGACGGGCCGGGAGGGGAGCGGGGCCCGTACGTACGGGCGGCGGCCACCGGGAAGCCTGGGACGCTCGCCGTCGCGGCGCATCAGCCGCAGCATGCGGTGGCCCAACCCGGTCCCGTGCGACCAGAGTTCCGGATCGGCCGTGAGCGGGACGGCGCACCCGCGGGGACCGGGGCGGGCGACCGCGACCGTCCAGGCGAGGACGTCGAGGGGGGTGGGGGAGTGGTCGAGGCGCTCGGCCAGGAGGTCCAGCAGTCCCGGCGCCAGGTTGGGTTCACGGCCGCCGGGGCGCCGGTACAGGGGCCGGACCCGGCCGGGCCGGGCGACGGGCAGGGACTTCGGGTGCGGCGGGACCACCGGAAGGACCGACGCGATCAGGAGGGGCGGCGCGTCGGGGGCGGGGGTCTGCTCCACGGCGAACAGCTGCTCCTCGTCCGCCACGCGCCACAACTCCGGCCGCGCCGCGTCGATCAGCCGGTGGTCGGGGATCAGCCACTGTTCGTCGAACGGCCCGTGCAGGACCCGGACGGGCTCCGCACACCGGCCGGACGCCCGCGCCAGCCGGCCCGTTCCGGAGGGCCGGCCGGGCAACTGCCCCACCGCCGAGTGCAGGGTCCGCGCGCGGGTGACGCCGAACAGCGCCTCGCGGTCGGGCCCCTCTGTCTTCACGAGGGCGTCCCACCGCGCCTTCAGGGACGCCGCGTCGGGCCCCGTCGGCCACGCCCGGCCCAGCCGGGGCGGTGCGACGGACCACGGCATGAGGTCCGCGAGCAGCGGCGCGTCGTCGTGCGTCACGCTCGGCATCGTACGACGTGGGTCATGAGCGGCGACTCCGTCCCGTCCGTCCCGCACGGTCAGTGGGCGTCGAGGGTGACCGTGAACGAGAAACGGTCGCCCCGGTAGTGGATACGGGCCACGTCCAGCGCCCGGCCGTCCTCACCGTGCACGATGCCCGTGTAGTGCAGGATCGGGCTCAGCAGCGGGACGTTGAGCAGCCGCGCGGTCTCCGGGTCGGCGAGCCGCGCCTCGACGGTGTCGGTGATCTGGCCGATCCGCGCCCCCGCGACATCCCGCAGCACCTTCGTCATGGGCCAGCGGACCAGGTCCTCGGGGTCGATCAGCGCCGCCAGTTCGGGCCGGACGTAGTTGCGCGCGTGGTTGGTCGGTTCGCCGGTCTTCTCGTCGCTGCGCAGCCGGTGGTACGTCGCCACCTCCGTCAGGTCCGGGAAGTGCTCGGAGAGCTCGGCCGACACGGGCTCGCTTCCGTGGTCCAGCAGCTCCGTCGTCATGCCCGACTGCTGGGCCACGATCGCGTCGACCGAGCCGAGCAGCCGGACCGGGGCGCCCCGCGTGGCGCTCGGCTCGATGAACGTGCCGCGCCGGCGGTGGCGGGTGATGAGCCCCTCGTCCTCCAGCTCCTTGAGCGCCTGCCGCATGGTCAGCACGCTCACCCCGTAGTGCTCCGCCAGCCGTTCCTCGGTGGGCAGGCGCAGCGGATCCTGCGGCGACCGGCCGAGTATGGAGGCGCGCAGGGACTGCGACACCTGATACCAGAGCGGCAGCTTGCGGTTCAGGACGATCGAGTCCGGGGCGAAGGAGGTCACGAGGGTATCCGTACCGTTCGTGGGCGTTCGGTGCAACGGGCGGTCATGAGCGGCCGCCGGCCGTCACGGCCGGCCGTCCGGCCGGAAGTGGCGCTGCAGACCCTGCCACACGTCGTCGTACCCGCGCTGCAGATGCTCCGCCCGGGCGGCCTGTGCGGTCGCGGTGACCGGCCAGCGCGTCTCGAACATGAAGGCCAGACCGTCGTCGACCCTCTGCGGCCGCAGCTCGGCGGCGCTCGCCCGGTCGAACGTCTCCCGGTCGGGACCGTGCGCCGACATCATGTTGTGCAGCGAACCCCCGCCCGGCACGAAGCCCTCCGCCTTCGCGTCGTAGGCGCCCTCGACGAGCCCCATGTACTCGCTCATCACGTTCCGGTGGAAGTAGGGCGGCCGGAAGGTGTCCTCGCCCACCAGCCAGCGCGGCGCGAAGACCACGAAGTCGACCCCGGCCAGACCCGGCGTGTCGGACGGCGACGTCAGCACGGTGAAGATCGACGGGTCGGGATGGTCGTAGCTGATGGTGCCGATCACGTTGAAGAGGCGCAGATCGTAGGCGTACGGCACATGGTTGCCGTGCCAGGCGACGACGTCCAGCGGCGAGTGGTCGTACATCGCCGTCCAGAGGTTGCCGCAGAACTTGTTGACCACCTCCACCGGTCCCGCCGTCTCCGTGTCGTCCTCGTACGCGGCGACCGGGGCCCGGAAGTCCCGGGGGTTGGCGAGGCCGTTGGCGCCGATCGGTCCGAGGTCGGGGAGCTGGAAGGGCGCCCCGTAGTTCTCGCACACATAGCCCCGGGCGGACGGGCTGCGCCTGCCGTCGGCTGCGGTGTCGAGCAGCTCCACACGGAAGCGCACCCCACGAGGAATCAACGCCACGTGTCCCGGCTCCACATGCAGCAGGCCGAACTCGGTGCGCAGCAGCAGCGCGCCCCGCTCCGGCACGATCAGCAGCTCGCCGTCCGCGTCGCTGAACACCCGCTCCATCGAGACGTCGGCGTGATAGAGGTGCACCGCCATGCCGGTGCGCTGGGTGGCGTCGCCGTTGCCGCCGAGAGTCCACAGGCCCGCCAGGAAGTCGGTGCCCGGGGCGGGCTCGGGCATGGGGTTCCAGCGCAGCCGGTTCGGGTCCGGCACCGTCTCCGTGAAGGGAGCCGTGCGCAGCGTGCCGTTGTCGGTGCGGGTGAACGCGGGGTGCGCGGCCGACGGACGGATCCGGTACAGCCACGAGCGGCGGTTGTGCGCCCGCGGCTCGGTGAACGCCGAGCCGCTCAGCTGCTCCGCGTACAGCCCGAGCGGGACCCGCTGCGGCGAGTTGCGGCCGAGCGGGAGCGCACCCGGCACCGCCTCCGAACTGTGTTCGTTGCCGAACCCCGAGAGATACGTCAGCGCCTCGGCGGTCTTCCGCAGTGCCTCGGCGCCGTTGCGCGCGTCCCCGCTCATGATCGCTCCCTCGTTCCCGATTCCTATGTATCACCGTAGGATTCGCGGAATCGGTGCGCAAGAGGGAATCCGGCGCCCGGAGGAGGCCGCACGCCCCCGGCGGGACCGTGGTAGTACCCAGAACCCGACTCAAGGGGGATTCGGCTGTCGGAGAGCTGTTCTAATCTCCCCGCATGTCGTGGACGCGTGTACTACTCACCGCGCTCGCGGTCTGTGCCCTGCTCGGCGCCCTGCTCGCCGGAGCGACCGGCTGCGGATCCGGCGACGCGCAGGAGGACGACGAGGTGAGGCCCTCACCGGTGGGCGAGGTGCTGGAGGACACGGACGAGGAGGGGCGGCACTACCGTGAGGTCGACGAGAAGAGCGCGCCCCGGGTCGAGGTCGAGATACAGCCCGCCGCCGACGACGGCTGGGACGTCCGGCTGACCGTCCGCGACTTCAGTTTCTCGCCCGCCGGTACGCGCAAGGCGGCCGAGCAGGGCCGCGGCTACGCCCTGCTCCGGCTGGACGGCCGCCCCCTGTCCCAGCTCCGCGGCCCGGTCCACCATCTCTCCGGCGGGGTCGTTTCGCGCGGCACCCACCAGGTGACCGTGCGCCTGCACGCCGACGACGACACGGTGTGGGCCGTCGACGGAGAGCCCGTCGGCAGTACGGCGGACATCACGGTGTCCGACCCGGGCCCCACGCACGAGGAGCGGACGGCGACCGGCCCGCCCGCACGGGCCTCCACGGCCACCGGCCCGCAGCCGTCGCCCCCGGCGGCCGCCGGTTCGGGGCCCCCGCGCTCCGAGGCCGCCCAGCCCCCGGCCTCCGTGACCACCGGACCGACGCCCGCGAGGCGCGGCACGGACGCCGGACGGCGAGCGGCCCGGACACCGAAGGATGAGTGGTACGGACACCGACTTCGTACCCGGGGGCAAGGTTCACCGGACCTCGGCGGAAAGGCATCATGAAGCCCGTGCCCCACGCGACCTCGCTGCGCCGCGCGCCCGTCCAGCGCCGGAGCGCCGAAAGACTCACCCGTATCCTCGACGCCTGCGCCGACCTCCTGGACGAGGTCGGCTACGACGCCCTGAGCACCCGCGCGGTCGCCCTGCGCGCCGGTGTGCCCATAGGGTCCGTCTACCGGTTCTTCGGCAACAAGCGGGCCATGGCCGACGCGCTCGCCCAGCGCAACCTCGACGTCTACACCGAGCGCGTCACCCGTCGCCTCCAGGAGACCGGCGGCGGGGCCGGCTGGCGCGCGGCCATGGACGCGGTCCTCGACGAGTACCTCGCCATGAAGCGCACGGCGCCCGGGTTCTCCCTCGTCGACTTCGGCAACCAGATCCCCGTCGGCACCCGTGACGCCGAACCCAACACGCGCGTCGCCGACCGCCTCACCGACATGCTCTCCGTCCATCTCGACCGCGCCCCCGACGACGACCTCCGCCGCACCTTCCTCATCGCCGTCGAAGCGGCCGACACCCTCGTCCAGCTCGCCTTCCGCCTCAGCCCGGCGGGCGACGAGCGGGTCGTCGAGGAGACCCGGCAGCTGCTCCGGGCGTACCTCTCGCGCTCGCTCGACTGATCCGCGCGACGTACGGTCGGCCCGCCGGGCACGGGGGCGGGCGAAGAGGGCGGCAGGCCTTCGCGGTCGCGCGGCCCGCGAATTTCCGACGTGACCCCCGTCGGCCCCCTCCCCACCGTTCATACCGGTCGGTATGCTCGGTCGGGTCAGTGCGTCACCGTCGCCGCCACCCCTCCGGGAGGACCCCGTGTCCAGCACCACCGACTCCCGCACAGCCCTGCGCATCTGCCCCCTCTGCGAGGCCACCTGCGGGCTGACGCTCACCATCGAGGGGACCAGGGTGACGAGCGCGCGCGGAGACCGCGACGACGTGTTCAGTCAGGGCTTCATCTGCCCGAAGGGTGCCTCGTTCGGGGCCGCCGACGGCGACCCGGACCGACTGCGCACCCCGCTCGTGCGCAAGGACGGCGAACTGCGCGAGGCCACCTGGGAGGAGGCCTTCGACGCGGTCGCCGCCGGACTGCGGCCGGTCGTCGAACGGCACGGGCCGCACGCCGTCGGCGTCGTCCTCGGCAACCCGAACGTGCACACCATGGCAGGCGCCCTCTACCCGACCGTCCTGCTCGCCGGACTCGGCACCCACAGCCTCTTCACCGCGTCCACCGTCGACCAGATGCCCAAGCACGTCTCCAGCGGCCTCCTCTACGGAGACGCCAACGCGATCCCCGTACCCGACCTCGACCGCACCGACCACCTGCTGCTGATCGGCGCCAACCCCCTGGAGTCCAACGGCAGTCTGTGCACCGCGCCCGACTTCCCCGGGAAACTCAAGGCCCTCAGGGCGCGCGGCGGCACCCTCACGGTCATCGACCCCCGCCGCACCCGCACCGCGCGGCTCGCCGACCGGCACATCGCCATCCGCCCCGGCACCGACGCGCTGCTCCTCGCGGCGATGGCGCACGTCCTCTTCGACGAGAAGCTCACCGACCTCGGCGATCTCCGCGACCTGGTGCAAGGACTCGACGAACTCGCCGACGCCGTCCGGGACTTCACGCCCGAGGCAGCCGCCGGGGCCTGCGACGTCGACGCCGACACCATCCGGGCGCTCGCCCGCGAACTGGCCGCCGCGCCCACCGCCGCCGTCTACGGCCGCATCGGCAGCTGCACCGTCGAGCACGGCACCCTGGCCAGCTGGCTCGTCGACATCCTGAACATCGTCACCGGCAACCTCGACCGCCCCGGCGGCGCCCTCTTCCCGCAGGCCGCCACCGACCGGACACCCCGCCCCGCCGGCCCCGGCCGCGGCTTCGCGCTCGGCCGCTGGCACAGCCGGGTCGGCCGTCACCCGGAGGCCAAGGGCGAACTGCCGATCGCCGCCCTCGCCGAGGAGATCGACACCGCGACCGCCGAGGGCGAGCCGGTCCGCGCCCTCATCGTCGTCGCCGCCAACCCCGTCCTGTCCACGCCCGACGGCGACCGCCTCGACAGGGCCCTCGACTCGCTCGACTTCATGGTCAGCGTCGACCCGTACCTGAACGAGACCTCGCGCCACGCCCACGTCGTCCTGCCGCCGCCCCCGCCGTCGCAGAGCCCGCACCACGACTTCGCCTTCAACACGCTCGCCGTGCGCAACCAGGTCCGCTACACCCGGGCCGCGGTCCCCCTGGAAGCGGGCAGGATGGCCGAGACGGAGATCCTCGCCCGGCTCGTCCTCGCCGCGACCGGCATGCACGGCGCCGACCCCTCCGCAGTCGACACCCTGGTCATCGACCAGACCCTCGGCAAGGCCGTCAGGGAACAGCACTCCCCGGTGCACGGCCGCGAACCCCAGGAACTCGCCGCCGCCCTCACCGGAGAGACCGGCCCCGAGCGGCGCCTCGACATGATGCTGCGGCTCGGCCCGTACGGCGACGGCTTCGGCGTACGCCCCGAAGGTCTGACCCTGGAGAAGCTGCTCGACCAGCCCCACGGCATCGACCTCGGCCCCCTCCAGCCGCGCCTCCCGCAGCCCCTCAAGACCCGCAGCGGGCTCGTGGAGCTCCTCCCGCGGCCGCTCGCCGACGATCTCCCGCGCCTGCGCGACGCGCTGCGCCGGCGCCCCGAGGGCCTCGTCCTCGTCGGCCGCCGCCACCTGCGCTCCAACAACAGCTGGATGCACAACATCCCCGCCCTCACCGGCGGCACCAACCGCTGCACCCTGCACATCCACCCCGAGGACGCCGAACGCCTCGGCGTCACCGACGGCGCGCCGGTGCGGGTGAAGGGCGCCGGGGGAGAGGTCGTGGCCCCGGCCGAGATCACCGACTCCGTACGACGCGGCGTCGTGAGCCTGCCGCACGGCTGGGGACACGACCGTCCCGGCACCCGGCTGACCCACGCCGCCACGGAACCCGGCGTCAACGTCAACCAGCTCCTGGACGGCAGCCTGCTCGACCCGCTGTCCGGCACAGCAGTGCTCAATGGCGTGCCCATCGATATCGCGCCAACAGGCACAACGCTGTGACCAGGAGTTTTGCGCTTATTGCTCTCGTGTCAACATCTTGTTAAGACTTGTGGGCTCGCCCTAACGTCACTCGAACCGCCGGCCCTGGTGGGAGTTCAAGGGCGAACGTTAGGTATCCACTCATGCTGACCATCCTCGGCTTCACCATGATCGCGACCTTCCTGGTCCTGATCATGATGAAGAAGATGTCGCCGATCGCGGCGCTCGTACTGATCCCGGCACTCTTCTGCGTGTTCGTCGGAAAGGGCGCGCATCTCGGCGACTACGTCATCGAAGGGGTGGGCAACCTCGCGCCCACCGCCGCGATGCTGATGTTCGCCATCGTGTACTTCGGCGTCATGATCGACGTCGGCCTCTTCGACCCGATCGTCCGAGGCATCCTCAAGTTCTGCAAGGCCGACCCGCTGCGCATCGTCGTCGGCACGGCCCTGCTCGCGGCGATCGTCTCCCTGGACGGCGACGGTTCGACCACCTTCATGATCACGGTCTCGGCGATGTACCCGCTGTACAAGCGCCTCAAGATGAGCCTCGTGGTGATGACCGGTGTCGCCGCCACCGCCAACGGCGTGATGAACACCCTGCCCTGGGGCGGCCCGACCGCACGCGCCGCCACCGCGCTCAAGCTCGACGCCGGCGACATCTTCGTCCCGATGATCCCGGCGCTCGCCGTCGGCCTGGTCGCCGTGATCGCCCTCTCGTACGTCCTCGGCCTGCGCGAGCGCAAGCGGCTCGGTGTGCTGAGCCTCGCCGACGTGCTGGAGAAGGAGAAGCAGGAGACCGAGACCCCGGGGACGACCGAGGTCACCGAGACCGAGACGGTGCTCGTCGGCGCCGGCGCCACCGCCTCCGGCGGCCCGGGCGACGGCAAGGTGCGCTTCACCAAGACCACCGGCGGCGCGGGCTCCGGCACCGACGCCGCCGCCGCCGACGACGACGAGGAAGAGGACGACGTCCGCCTCCAGGGCCTGGACCCGAACCGTCCGACGCTGCGTCCCAAGCTGTACTGGTTCAACGCGCTGCTCACGGTGACCCTCCTCACCGCCATGATCATGGAACTGCTGCCGATCCCGGTCCTGTTCCTGCTCGGCGCCGCGCTGGCCCTGTCGGTCAACTTCCCGCACATCCCCGACCAGAGGGCCCGGCTCGCCGCCCACGCCGACAACGTCCTGAACGTCTCCGGCATGGTCTTCGCCGCCGCCGTCTTCACCGGCGTCCTCCAGGGCACGGGCATGGTCGACTCCATGGCCAAGTGGCTCGTCGACGGCATCCCGGACGGCATGGGCCCGCACATGGCCATCGTCACCGGCGTCCTGAGCCTCCCGCTCACCTACTTCATGTCGAACGACGGCTTCTACTTCGGTGTCCTGCCGGTCCTCGCCGAGGCCGGTGCCGCGCACGGCGTCTCCCCGCTGGAGATCGCCCGCGCCTCCCTCGTCGGCCAGCCCCTGCACATGTCGAGCCCGCTGGTCCCGGCCGTGTACGTCCTCGTCGGCATGGCCAAGGTCGAGTTCGGCGACCACACCAAGTTCGTCGTCAAGTGGGCCGCGCTCACCTCGCTGGTGGTCCTCGGCGCGGGAATCCTGTTCGGCATCATCTGACCCCCGGTGCCCGGGAGTCCGACCGGGCTCCCGGGTCCGGGCGTCCGACCTGGAGCACGGCCGGGAGGGCCGACTTGATCCGATGGGAAGAGTCACTGTGAGGCCCGGTGGGAACCGCGGCTGGCTGCTCCGCCTCGTCATCGCCTTCAGCTTCGCGCAGGGGGCGGTGTCGATGGCGCGGCCCGCCGTCTCCTATCGGGCCCTCGCGCTGGGCGCCGACGAACGCGCGATCGGCGTGATCGCCGGGGTGTACGCACTGCTGCCGCTCTTCGCCGCCGTACCGCTCGGACGCCGGACCGACCACGGCCGGTGCGCCCCGCTGCTCCCGGTGGGCGTCGTCCTCATCGCCGGCGGCTGCGCCCTCAGCGGCCGGGCCGACTCCCTCGCCGCCATGGCGGCCTGGAGCGGGGTGATGGGCCTCGGCCACCTCTCGTTCGTGATCGGCGCCCAGTCGCTCGTGGCCCGCCAGTCCGCGCCCCACGAACAGGACCGCAACTTCGGCCACTTCACCATCGGAGCCTCGCTAGGCCAGCTCGTCGGACCGATCGCCGCGGGCGCCCTCATCGGCGGCCCCGACATGGCGGGCACCAGTGCCCTCGCCCTGCTGGTCGCGGGCGCGGTCGCCGCGGTCTCGTTCGTCTCGCTGTGGCGCATAGAGCACCGCACGCAGCCCAAGTCCCGTACCGGACAAGGCGATCGCGTCCCCGTGCACCGCATCCTGCGCACCCGGGGCGTGCCCGCGGGCATCTTCATCAGCCTCGCCGTGCTCTCCGCGACGGACATCCTCACCGCGTACCTGCCGGTGGTCGGTGAGCACCGGGGCATCGCGCCCTCCGTGATCGGCCTGCTGCTCAGCCTGCGTGCGGCGGCGACCATCGCCTGCCGCCTGGTGATGACCCCGATGCTGCGGCTGCTGGGCCGGGCCGCGCTGCTCACCACGACCTGCCTGCTGGCCGCCGTGCTGTGCGCCGGGATCGCGCTGCCCGTGCCGGTCTGGGGCCTCGCCGTGATCCTCGCGCTGCTCGGCTTCTGCCTCGGCGTGGGCCAGCCCCTGTCGATGACCACGGTCGTCCAGGCCGCACCGGACGAGGCGCGCTCCACGGCCCTCGCCCTGAGGCTGACCGGCAACCGGCTCGGCCAGGTCGCCGCGCCCGCCGCCGCGGGCCTGATCGCCGGAGTGGCGGGCGTGGCCGCGCCGTTCGTGATGCTGGGAGCGCTGCTGGTGATCGCCTCTGGGCTGGGGCTGCGGCAGGGCAGTACCGGCGCCGCGGGGGCCGGGCCGACGGAGCGTACGAGGCGTACGCCATCCGCACCAGAGCGTGAGAGACGCTGAACAGGCGTTCTTCGCACGGGAGTTGTCGGAACGGCGGGTTTCGCGCGGGGCGCCGTGCGCCGGCCGTCCGATCCCGCCGTGAGTCTTCCCCGGGATGTGTGCGGTCCGTTAGCTTCCGTGACTCATAGGTCTCGTACGACCCGCGCGAGACCTCCGACCGCGGGGCGCCGGCGCCCTGTGAGCCCCCGGGGGTCACGTCCCATGTCACGTGCCGTCTCCCTGCACCAGGTCAGCAAGTCCTACACGCCTGGCGTGCGGGTGGTGGAACGGCTGTCGCTCGACATCGCGCCGGGCGAGTTCCTGGTGCTGCTCGGGCCGTCCGGCTGCGGCAAGTCGACCGTGCTGAGGATGATCGCCGGACTGGAGGACCCCACCGAGGGAGAGGTACGCCTCGACGGGACGTACGCCAACCATCTCCCGCCCTCCGAACGGGACATGGCGATGGTCTTCCAGAACTTCGCGCTCTACCCGAGCATGACCGGCCGCGGGAACATCGGCTTCCCCCTCCGTATCGAGTCCCCCGGCCAGGACCCGCGCCCGCGCGTGGACGCCACGGCGCGCATGCTCGGCATCGAGGACCTTCTCGACCGCTTCCCCCATCAGCTCTCCGGCGGGGAACGCCAGCGCGTGGCGATGGGCAGGGCCATCGCCAGGCACCCCTCCGCCTTCCTGATGGACGAGCCGCTGGCCAATCTCGACACCAAACTCCGCAACCACCTGCGGGCCGAGATAGCCAGGCTCACCCGGGAGCTGGGCGTCACCACCGTGTACGTCACCCACGACCAGACGGAGGCGATGTCCCTCGGTGACCGGGTCGCCGTCCTGCGCGGCGGTGTCCTCCAGCAGCTCGGCACCCCGCGCGATGTCTACACGCTGCCGGAGAACGTCTTCGTCGCCGCCTTCGTCGGCACGCCCAGGATCAACCTGCTCCGGGGTGTCGTCCTCGCCCCGCTCGACGGCGCCATGTCGATCGGCCTCGGCCGCCAGGCCCTCGTCCTGCCCGAACCCCTCTGCCTGGACCACCAGTTGCTCCGGGTGCAGCAGGGCCGCGAGGTCATCGTCGGTCTGCGCTCCGAGGCGGTACGGATCGCCCGGCGGGCGGAGGCCCGGCCCGGCGAGGTGGCGATCAGCGGGCTGGTCGAGCATGTCGAGTTCCAGGGGCACGAGGTCCTCGTCCACTTCAACACCGGTTCGCGGCCCGCTCTCGTACCGGATCTGGAGGCGCCGCGTCCGGTGGCCGGCCCGTCCCGGCGCCGCCGTCGGGAGGGCGGTGTCCTCGGCCGGCTGCGGGGCCGGGCGGACGTACTGCGGGCCGGACCCGTCGTGGTCATGGACCACCCGGGCGACGCGGGGCCGGACCGGGCGGAACAGCAGCCGGCCGAGGGCCGGCCGCCGGGAGACCTCATCGTCCGTACGACCCCCGACCACACGCTCCGCCACGGAATGCAGGTCCCGCTCCTCGTGGACCTCGCCCATCTGTTCGTCTTCGACCAGCACGGCGTACGCATCTGCCCGGCCCCGGCGCGCCTGCCGGACCTGGACGAGTGAGTCCCGCTAGGCATACGTCCATGATCACGGACATCACCCGAACCCGCCTCGCCGCCGCGACCGCCTCCGCGCTGCTGTTCGCCGGAGCCCCGGCCGCGTACGCCACGCTCACCGAGGACCAGCCCCGGGAGGCCGCCCCGGCGGTCAGGGGCGCGGCGTACGTCGAGACGCGTCTGTTCTTCGGCACCGAGCGCCCCGACGGGGGCCCGGCCGTCACCGACCGGCAGTTCATGGACTTCGTCGACCGGAGGGTCACCCCGGCCTTCCCGGACGGGCTCACCGTGCAGGACGGGCGCGGTCAGTGGCGGGACAGGAACGGCGTCGTCGAGCGCGAGCGGTCGTACGAGCTGATCCTGCTGTATCCGGCCGGGCGGGCCCGGGCGGCCGACCCGCGGATCGAGCGGATCCGGAACGCGTACGAGCGCGAGTTCGCCCAGGAGTCCGTGGCCAGGCTGGACGAACCGACACACGCGGACTTCTGAGGTCCGGTTCCTCCCGGCCGGACCGGAGCCTGCGGCGTCCACCGCGGCGGCGCCTCTGGCGTGCAAAAACTAACACCGCTAGTTTGAGGTGCGGACGACGGCTAGGTTGGGGTGGCGGACGACGCCGCCCCACTCCCGGGAGGAACGCATGAAGGCACACGACGGCATGTACATCGACGGCGAATGGCGCCCGGCCGCCGGGGCGGACACGATCGCCGTCGTGAACCCGGCCGACGGGCAGGTCATCGGCCATGTCCCGGCGGGCACCGCCGAGGACGTCGACGCCGCCGTCCGGGCCGCCCGCGGGGCCTTCCCGGCCTGGGCCGCCACCCCGCCCGCCGAGCGCGCCGCGCGGATCGGCGCCCTCCGGGACGTCCTCGTCGCCCGCAAGGACGAGATCGCCGGGACGGTCACCGCCGAGCTCGGATCGCCGCTGAAGTTCTCCCAGGCGGTGCACGTGGGGGCGCCGGTCGCGGTCGCCGGTTCGTACGCCGAACTCGCCGCCTCGTACGCCTTCGAGGAGAAGGTCGGGAACTCGACCGTCTACCTGGAACCGGTCGGCGTCGTCGGAGCGATCACCCCCTGGAACTACCCGCTGCACCAGATCGTCGCCAAGGTCGCCCCGGCCCTCGCGGCGGGCTGCACGGTGGTGCTGAAGCCCGCCGAGGACACCCCGCTGACCGCGCAGCTCTTCGCTGAGGTGGTCCATGAGGCGGGTTTGCCGGCCGGTGTCTTCAACCTCGTCACCGGCCTCGGCCCGGTCGCGGGCCAGGCGCTCGCCGGGCACGAGGGCGTGGACCTCGTCTCCTTCACCGGCTCGACGGCCGTCGGCAGACGGATCGGCGCGACGGCGGGCGCGGCCGTCAAGCGGGTCGCGCTGGAACTGGGCGGCAAGTCCGCCAACGTCATCCTGCCGAGCGCCGACCTGGCCAAGGCGGTGAACGTCGGCGTCGCCAACGTGATGTCCAACTCCGGCCAGACGTGCAGCGCCTGGACCCGCATGCTGGTGCACACCTCGCAGTACGACGAGGCGGTCTCACTGGCCGCCGAAGCCGCCGCGAAGTACGGCGAGCGCATCGGACCCGTCGTCAGCGCCAAGCAGCAGCAGCGCGTGCGGGGTTACATCGAGAAGGGCGTCGCCGAGGGCGCACGTCTGGTCGCGGGCGGACCCGAAGCCCCGCAGGAACAGGGGTACTTCGTCAGCCCGACCGTCTTCGCGGACGTCACCCCGGAGATGACGATCGCCCAGGAGGAGATCTTCGGCCCGGTCCTGTCGGTCATCCGGTACGAGGACGAGGTGGACGCCCTGCGCATCGCCAACGGCACGGTGTACGGGCTCGCGGGCGCCGTCTGGGCCGGGGAGGAGGCGGAGGCGGTGGCCTTCGCGCGACGCCTGGACACCGGGCAGGTCGACATCAACGGCGGACGCTTCAACCCCCGGGCGCCCTTCGGCGGTTACAAGCAGTCGGGCGTCGGGCGCGAGCTCGGCTCGCACGGACTCTCCGAGTACCTCCAGACCAAGTCCCTCCAGTTCTAGGAGCGTTGTACGCATGGCCCGCAACAACGACACGGTTCGCGCCGCCGTCCTGCCCGCCGTCGGGGCCCCGCTGGAGGTCACCGGGATCGAGCTGCCGGAGCCCGGCCCCGGGCAGGTGCGGGTACGCCTCGCCGCCGCCGGGGTCTGCCACTCCGACCTGTCGCTGACCAACGGCACCATGCGGGTGCCGGTGCCCGCCGTCCTCGGGCACGAGGGGTCGGGGACCGTCGTCTCCGTCGGGCCCGGCGTCACGCATGTCGCCCCCGGGGACGGAGTCGTCCTCAACTGGGCTCCCTCCTGCGGAAGGTGTCACGCCTGCTCACTGGGGGAGGTGTGGCTGTGCGCCAACGCGCTGGTGGGGGCCGGGAACGTGTACGCGCGGCGCTCCTCCGACGGGACGGACCTGTACCCGGGTCTGAACGTCGCCGCGTTCGCGCAGGAGACGGTGGTGCCGGGTGCGTGCGTGCTGCCGGCGCCGGACGGGATCCCCCTGGCGGACGCGGCCCTGCTCGGCTGTGCCGTACTGACCGGTTACGGGGCGGTGCACCACTCGGCTCAGGTCCGCTCCGGTGAGACCGTGGCGGTGTTCGGTGTCGGCGGCGTGGGGCTCGCGGCTCTCCAGGCCGCCCGGATCGCCGGTGCCTCGACGATCGTGGCGGTCGACGTGTCACCGGAGAAGGAGGCCCTGGCGCGTGCGGCCGGAGCGACGGAGTACGTCGTCGCCTCGGACGCCACGGCTCGTGAGATCCGGGGGCTCACCGGAAAGCAGGGGGTGGACGTGGCCGTGGAGTGCGTGGGCCGTGCCGTGACGATCCGCGCCGCGTGGGAGTCCACACGTCGTGGTGGCCGGACGACGGTCGTCGGCATCGGCGGCAAGGACCAGCAGGTCTCCTTCAACGCGCTGGAGATCTTCCACTGGGGTCGCACGCTCTCCGGCTGCGTCTACGGCAACTCCGATCCTGCCCGTGACCTGCCGGTCCTCGCCGAGCACGTGCGGGCGGGACGGCTGGACCTGGGCGCCCTCGTCACGGAACGGATCGGCCTGGACGGCATCCCGGCGGCGTTCGAGAACATGCTGGCGGGCAAGGGCGGACGGGCGATGGTGATGTTCGCGGACTAGGCCTTCCCGGACTGCGGCTCAGGGCGCGTTTCAGGGTGTGTCTCCGGGCCGGCCTCCGCAGCCGCGCCGACGGCAGTGGCGGGAGCCGCTGTCCCTGCCGTCGCCGCGCCCCGGGGGCCCGACCGCGACACCGCCACCCCCGCGAGGCACACCAGCCCGCCGCCCAGAGTGATCCACCCCGGCACCTCGTCGAGCGCCGCCCAGGACATCAGCACCACCAGCGCGGGTACCGCGTACGTGGTGGCCCCCATCCGCCCGGCCGTCGTGCGGGCCAGCGCGAACGCCCAGGTGGTGAAGGCGAGAGCGGTCGGGAAGACGCCCAGATACAGCATGTTGAGGGTCGCGGACAGCGGGGCGTCCCGGGCGTCGGAGACCAACTGCCCGGCGAAGGGCAGACAGGCCACCGCGCCGATCACACACCCGTACGTCGTCACCTGGAGCGCGGAGCCGTGCCGCAGGGCCGGCTTCTGGGCGACCACACCGCCCGCGTAGGCGACCGCGGCGAGCAGACAGAGCAGCACGCCGACCACGGAGGCGCTGCCCTCGCCCGACATGGACAGTCCGACGACCGCCGCGCCCGCGAAGGAGACGGCCATCCCGGCGAGCAGCCGCTGCGGCAGCCCTTCCTTGAGCAGCCAGCCCGCGAGGAGGGCCATGATCAGTGGTCCGACGTTCACCACCAGGGCGGCGGTCCCGGCGTCGACCTTCTGCTCACCCCAGTTGAGCACCACCATGTACAGCCCGAACCAGAGCAGCCCGGACACCACGATGCCCGGCCAGGCCGCCCGCGCGGGCAGTCCCTCCCGGCGTATCAGGCAGATCACTCCGAGGACCAGCGCCCCGGGGAGCAGGCGTCCCAGGGCCAGTGCGCCCGGCGCGTACGCCTCGCCCGCACTGCGGATGGACACGAAGGCGGAGGCCCACAGCAGCACGGTGACCGTGGCCGCCGCGGCGGCGAGCAGTTCGGTACGACGGGCGGGCGCAGCAGAGTTCATCACGGTCCAGAGGCTAGGCGGGAGACGGTCGAAGGGCTCGCGATTTTCGGACGGGCTCTGTGCCGGGCCCAGGGCCCCGGGGCCCGGCACTCGGCGTCGGCCGTTCGGCGACAGGGGTTACGGACGCGGCGGGTCAGCGCAGTGCCTCCGGCCGGATCCCCAGCAGCTCCGCGAGCATCCGCTCGCCTCGGTCCGTGACCTTCACGGCCCGCTCGGAGCCGATGCGTACGCACCACCCCGCGTCCAGGGCGTGCCGGCACAGCGCGGCTCCCGCGGTCCCCGCGAGATGAGGACGCCGTTCCGTCCAGTCCAGGCAGGCCCGGGCGAGCGGGCGCCGGCCGGTGCGTACGAGAGGGACGCCCAGGTTGCCGAACCAGCTCACCCCCTCGTCGGTGAGCGCGAACCCGGTGTCCTGGCGCAGCAGGCCGAGCCCGGTGAGCGCGTCGGTGACCGCGATGCCGAGACGGCCGGCCAGATGGTCGTAGCAGGTACGGCCGCGAGCCATCGCGCTGCCGGCGCCGGCCTCGCGCAGGGTGTGCGGCCGTGCGGTCGCCGTCGGCGTCACCTGCGCGGCGAGGTCCTCGACGAGCTGGGCGACCCGGGCGTCGGCCAGCCGTACGTATCGGTGCCGCCCCTGCCGCTCCTCGGTCAGCAGCCCGCCCGCGACCAGCTTGCCCAGGTGTTCGCTGGCCGTGGACGCGGCGACCCCGGCGTGCCGCGCCAGTTCCCCGGCGGTCCACGCCCGCCCGTCGAGCAGCACCAGCAGGAACGCGGCCCGCGTCTCGTCGGCGACCAGGGAGGCAAGGGCGGCGAGCCCCGCGGCACCGGCGCGCGCGGCCCGCGCACGCCCCGTACGTGAGGAGGACATGCACCCAGCATGCACGCCCCACACTTCGCCGCACACCGAAAGATGCCCGCACCACCGAAGTGCCCCACAGGGGCGCGGGGAACGGCGCGCCAAGCCCACACGGTCCGCAGCCGTCGAACGACCGCACCACCGGAGCGTCTTCAAGGGGCGCGGGGAACTGCGCAACAGGCACCGACCGCCCCGCAGCCGCAGAACCCCACTACCGCAGAACCCCACTACCGCAGAACCCCACCACCGCAGAACCCCGCTACGCGCGGAGCGCCTCGTACTGCTGGGCCAAGCCGTCCAGCAACGCTCTGAGCCCCGTCTCGAACGCCCGCTCGTCGATCTTCTCCTGCTGCTCGGCGAGGAGATGGGCCTGCCCGAGATGCGGATAGTCGGCGGGATCGTACGCCGTCTCGTCGTCCACGAAGCCCCCGGCGAACGAACCGAGCGCGGACCCCATCACGAAGTACCGCATCAGCGCGCCGATGGACGTGGCCTGCGCGGGCGGCCACCCCGCCGCGACCATCGCACCGAAGACGGCGTCCGCGAGCCGCAGTCCGGCCGGGCGGCGCCCGGGCCCGCGGGCGAGCACCGGGACGATGTTCGGGTGGTCGCGCAGGGCCGCCCGGTAGGAGACGGCCCAGTCGTGCAGCGCGGTACGCCAGTCCCGGCCGTCGTCGAACATCGACAGGTCGACCTGCGCGCTCACGGAGTCCGCGACGGCCTCCAGGATCTGGTCCTTCGTGCGGAAGTGGTTGTAGAGGGACGGCCCGCTCACTCCCAGCTCCGCCGCCAGCCGGCGGGTCGACACCGCGGCGAGGCCCTCGGCGTCCACCAGCGTCCGTGCCGCCCCGACGATGCGGTCGGTGCTGAGGAGGGGCTTGCGCGGTCGGGCCATGGCGCACATAGTAGGGCTGCGAAACAGAAACTAGCAGTGCTAATTTAAAGTCGCGGCTTTCACGCCACGGCCTTCACGTGGCCTTCGACCGGGAGGACTCGGCATGAACCTGGAGCTCAGCGAGGAGCAGACCGCCGTCCGACGGCTGGCCAGGGACTTCGTCGAGCGGGAGATCACGCCGAACGTGATCGCCTGGGACCGGGCGGAGGAGGTCGACCGCTCGCTCGTCAAGAAGCTCGGCGACGTCGGCTTCCTCGGCCTCACCGTCGACGAGGAGTACGGCGGCTCCGGCGGCGACCACCTCGCGTACTGCCTGGTGACGGAGGAGCTGGGCCGCGGCGACTCCTCGGTCCGCGGCATCGTCTCGGTCTCGCTCGGGCTCGTCGCCAAGACCGTCGCGTCCTGGGGGAGCGAGGAGCAGAAGCGGCAGTGGCTGCCGGGCCTGACCTCCGGCGCGTACGTCGGCTGCTTCGGGCTCACGGAACCGGGCACCGGCTCCGACGCGGGCAGCCTCTCGACCAGGGCCCTGCGCGACGGCGACGAGTACGTGATCAACGGCAGCAAGATGTTCATCACCAACGGCACCTGGGCGGACGTCGTACTGCTCTTCGCCCGCTCGACCGACGCCCCCGGCCACAAGGGCGTCTCCGCCTTCCTCGTGCCCGCCGACACCCCCGGGCTGACCCGCCGCACCGTCCACGGCAAGCTCGGACTACGGGGCCAGGCCACCGCCGAACTGACCCTGGAGGACGTGCGTGTGCCGGCCTCGGCGATGCTCGGCCCCGAGGGGAAGGGCTTCACCGTCGCCATGTCCGCACTGGCCAAGGGCCGGATGTCGGTGGCGGCCGGCTGTGTGGGGATCGCCCAGGCCGCGCTGGAGGCCGCTGTGACCTACGCGACCGAGCGCGAGCAGTTCGGGAAGACCATCGCCCACCACCAGCTCGTCCAGGAACTGATCAGCGACATCGCCGTGGACGTGGACGCGGCACGGCTGCTCACCTGGCGCGTCGCCGATCTCGTCGACCGTGGCGAGCCGTTCGCCACCGAGTCCTCGAAGGCCAAGCTCTTCGCCTCGGAGGCCGCGGTGCGCGCCGCGAACAACGCGCTCCAGGTCTTCGGCGGCTACGGCTACATCGACGAGTACCCGGTCGGCAAGCTGCTGCGCGACGCCCGGGTCATGACGCTCTACGAGGGCACCAGCCAGATACAGAAGCTGCTCATCGGGCGGGCGCTGACAGGCGTGTCGGCTTTCTGAGTACGGCGACTGAGTACGCGGGCGGATGTGCCGTCGGCCACTCCCGCCGACCCTGGTCACATGAGTGAGACACCGGTCAAGCAGCAGTCCACCGCCGCCTTCTACGGCCAGGCGGTCGCCTCCTTCGGCGTCGCAGCCGTCGCCACCGCCCTCGGCATTTTCCGGCTGGAGGCCGACACCTGGGTGCGCGCCTTCCTGGGAATCGCCGTGCTGTACCTCGTCACCTCGGCGTTCACCCTCGCCAAGGTGATCCGGGACCGGCAGGAGGCCGGGCACATCGTCAGCCGTGTCGACCAGGCCCGCCTGGAGAAGCTCCTCGCCGAGCACGACCCCTACGAGAAGCTGTGACCTCCGCGCGGCCACCAGGCCCCGAGGCCGCTTCCCACCGCTCTGAGCGGGCAGTCTAAGCGCTCGCTCAGTATCGGAGGTATGGTGTTCGTCCTGTCACTGGAAGGGGCGAACGAGCGATGAGTACGGCGGAGGAGACGGCCGGCGGCGAGATGCAGCCGTGGGCCGAGGTCACCCCTGACGCGGCCCGGCGGCTGCTCGTCGCCGCCGTGGAGGCCTTCGCCGAGCGCGGGTACCACGCGACGACGACCCGCGACATCGCGGGCCGGGCGGGGATGAGCCCGGCCGCGCTCTACATCCACTACAAGACCAAGGAAGAGCTGCTCCACCGGATCAGCAGGATCGGCCACGAGAAGGCCCTCGACATCCTGCGGACGGCGGCCGGCCGCCCCGGCAGCCCGGCCGAGCGGCTCGCCGACGCCGTGAGCTCCTTCGTCCGCTGGCACGCCGGCGGACGTACCACCGCGCGGGTCGTCCAGTACGAACTGGACTCGCTCGGCGCGGACGCCCGCGCGGAGATCATCGCCCTGCGCCGCCAGGTCGACGCCGAGGTGCGCGGCATCATCCAGGACGGCGTGGCGGCCGGCGACTTCGACGTCCCCGACGTCCCGGGCACGACCCTCGCGGTCCTGTCCCTGTGCATCGACGTGGCCCGCTGGTTCAACGTGAACGGCTCGCGGACGCCTGAGGACGTGGGCACCCTGTACGCGGACCTGGTGCTGAGGATGGTCGGCGCAAGGAGCTAGTGCCGCGGCAGGCAACGTCCGCCGGGCGCGCGGGACCGAACCGGCGTGCGGCTCCGCCGCCCGGGCGCGACCGGCGGTGACGGTCCCGCGGTTCGTCCCCGGCCGGGTCAGAAGTAGTAGCGGGAGACCGATTCGGCCGCACAGACCGGCTTGTCGCCCCCCTCGCGCTCCACGGTGAAGCCGACGGACACCTGGACGCCGCCCGGCACCTCGTCGACGCCCGTGATCTTCGCCGTGGCGCGCAGCCGCGAGCCCACCGGGACCGGGGCGGGGAAACGCACCTTGTTCGTGCCGTAGTTGACGCCCATCCTGACGCCCTCGACCTTGATCAGCTGAGGTCCGAAGAGCGGCAGCAGCGACAACGTGAGGTAGCCATGAGCGATCGTCGTCCCGAAGGGGCCCGCCGCGGCCTTCTCCGGGTCCACATGGATCCACTGGTGATCGCCCGTCGCCTCGGCGAACAGGTCGATCCGCTTCTGGTCGACCTCCAGCCAGTCGCTGTGCCCCAACTGCTCGCCCACCGCCGCCTTCAGTTCGTCGGCGGACGTGAAGATCCTCGGCTCTGCCATGTTCCCGGCCTCTCGCGTCGCTGTGTCTCGGAGCACCATGTCTAAGCAACTGCTTAGCATGGTCGCGGAGGAGTCCCCTGTCAACGGACCGGAAGCCTGACGGGCTGGGTAGGGTTCGGGGGATGCCCCAGATTCCCGAGAAGATCCACGAGCTCACGGTCGGCCAGCTGTCGGCCCGCAGCGGAGCCGCCGTCTCGGCCCTGCACTTCTACGAGTCCAAGGGCCTGATCAACAGCCGCCGCACCGCGGGCAACCAGCGCCGCTACCACCGTGACGCCCTGCGCCGGGTCGCTTTCGTACGAGCCGCGCAGCGCGTCGGCATCCCGCTGGCCACGATCCGCGACGCCCTCGCCGAACTGCCGGAGGAACGCACGCCGACCCGCGAGGACTGGGCCCGTCTCTCCGAGGCCTGGCGCTCCGAACTCGACGAGCGGATAAAGCAGTTGGGCCGCCTGCGGGATCACCTCACCGACTGCATCGGCTGCGGCTGCCTCTCCCTGGAGACCTGCGTGCTGTCCAACCCCGACGACGTCTTCGGCGAGCGGCAGAGCGGCTCCCGCCTCATGGTGGAGCGCGGCGGTCGGCGCGGGAACAGGACGCAGGAGAAGGAGTAAGGACCCCGGGAACCGCCGCTGAGACAGCCCCCGGGTGCCCCGCTCACTCGTACTCCGTGCCGCCCTTGCGCGTCAGGTACGCGGGACTGACCGCCTTGGCGACGGCCCGGCCGCCCGTCACCGGGCTGTACCGCTCGGTGGCCGACCGGATCACGACCCCCTCGCGCAGATGGAGCCCCTGCCCCGAGACCGTCTCGCGCCCGGAGGCGAACTCCAGCACCCGGCCGATGTCGTACGGGCCCTCGTGCAGCCGTGGTACGAGCGGCAGCTCGCCGGTGAGCAGCTCCGCGGCGTCCAGCCAGCGGACCTCGCCGTCGATCTCCGCGGACACGTCGAACACCGCGTACCCGAGCGTCTCGCGGCGGCCGTCGGCGCCGTACGTCAGATCCTGCACGCCCGCCCCGTACACCTCGCCGAAGATGCCGACCCGGCGCGCCCCGAGCCGCTCGGCGAGCCGGTCCGCGGCCTGCGCGACCGCGTGGCCGTGGACGGCGCGCCAGTACAGATTGCGCGGGTCCTCCTTCAGTGCCAGGTACTTGGCGCCGAAGCCCTTCGAGGAGACCTGGACGCGGCCGTCCCCGGCGAAGTACGTGAGCAGGCAGGCCGAGCCGTGCAGTTTCTCGGTCAGGACCACGTCCTCGCCCGGAGTGAAGATGTCCGGATACCGCTGGATGTTCTCGATGTCGACCCAGGGCAGCAGGTCGGGAGCCGCCTCCACGTCGCCGTTCATGGTCGGCGGGATGGGCGGCACCCATTTCGTGACGCCGAGCCGCTCCGCGAAGTCCGTGCCCTCGGCCGCGGCCCGGGCGAGGTCGACACCGGCCAGCGCCTTCGGCCGGCAGACGATCCCCTGCGACAGCTCGCCGCGCAGCCGGACCGCCTTCACCCGGTCCGAGCGACTGCCCGCGAGGCGCCCGGTCAGCCCCAGCTCCTCGATCAGCTCCTCCGGCAGCACGGACTGCTCAGGGATGTAGACGGCGCTCTCACCGGTGCGGTACGCCCCCTTGGCGACCACGGCACGGTACAGGCCCACCTGGGCCAGCTCGAGCGCGTCGGCGTTCGGATGCTCGTGGACGGTCAGCACTTCGGCGGTGACGCGCAGCGTCGACATGGCGGGGCTCCTCGGGTCCTCAGGGCGGTGTCATCGCCTCCAACTGTCCGGACGGTAAAGGGGTGGAGCGACAGATTTTGGGGCTGCTACGGTCACGGCCGCCGATCGGAGGACTGTGCCGCGGACCTGTACTGGACCAGGGCCTCCGTCACCAACTGGGCGTTCGAAACGGCCCGTTGCCCGTCGGGCAGGACCAGGGTGTCCTCCAGGCCGATGCGCGTCGCCAGGCCGAGACGCGCGGCGAGACGCAGTACGGGCCAGGCGCCGCCCTCCTCCCCGTGCAGCAGGACGGGGCGGCCGTGAGCCGTGCCGAGGGCGGCCAGCAGCTCCCCGGCCGAGGCCACGGCCGAGCCGGGGCCGGGGTCGGTCACCTCCGCCAGGACGCGCAGCACCCGCGGCCCGAGCGGTGACGCCGCGAACCGCGCGGCCGCGTCCGTGCCGGACCAGATGCCCGCCTCCACGCCCACGCCCCGCTCCAGCAGCGCCGCGGCCACCTTCTCCGCCCCCGGCTCGTGCCAGTTGACCGAAGCGTGGTCCGGCAGGACGGTCCACTCATGGACGCGCGCGACCCGGGCCGCCGGGTCGGGCTCGGCCCAGGCGCCGGTCGTCACCCCGACGGGGACGCCGGTCCGGGAACGAATCTCCTCCAGCGTCGCCGCAACCGCTTTCGCCGACAGAGTGTCCTGTCCACAGGGAGACTTGGGATGCACATGGATGTCCGACGCCCCGGCCGCGACGGCCTCCGCCGCGGAGCCGGCCATGGCTCCCGGCGACAGCGGCACGAGCGCGCCGTCGCCGGACCCGCGCCCCCCGTTCACACACACCTGCACCATGCCCCGATGGTGCCAGACGCCACCGACAGTCCCAGCCCAAGGAGGAACCGGCGATGAGCCTGGCGATCTGCTCACTCAAGTGGGAAGCCGCGCACACGGGGGCGCAGAAGATCACGTACGACAGCGACGGGTACCACCTCGTGCGGTTCCCGTACGTCACGGGGGAGGAGCAGTACGACCCCTGGGACATGCACGACCCGGCGAAGGGCGGCGACGCACCGTCGGTCTTCCCGGACGCCCGCTCGGGCCTGATCTGGCCCAGTCATGACGGCTGGGGCGTCCTGTCCGCGATGGTCTTCTGGACGGCCGACTCCGTCGGTCTCGAGTACCGGGCACGCTTCGTCCGGGACCCGCTGAACCTCTCGACGGGCTACGACTCCACGGCGACGACCGACATCGGACCCACCCGCGGCGGCCAGTACCGCACCTACATGTGGCAGATGTTCGTCCACCCGCAGACGCCGCTCGGGCTGAAGATCTCCGTGCGCGGCAAGGGGGACACGAAGATCCGCTCACGGCTGATGCTCGCCGAGTTCAAGCTCGCCATCCACACGGACGTGAAGACGCCCTAGCCGCTCGCGGGGGCGCGGCTCCGGCAGGCGCACCCCCGCCACCGCTAGCTCGCGGCCGCCATGAGCAGTCGTCCCCGCCTGCAGTCCGCCAGTGCCTCGGGGGTGAGGACCGGTCGGGGCACCACGATGCCGCACGCCGTGCAGACCGGGCCCGAGGACGGTTCGTGGGCCAGGTCGTATTTCCAGGTGAGGCGCTCGCCCGTGCAGACCGGGCAGGCGGAGCCCGGCTCGCGCTCCAGGGCGGCGATCAGCCGGCGCAGCACCTCGGCCATCGGCTCATGGGGGTGGACCCGCGGGTCGTCGCACCAGGCGACCCCGAAGCCGCCCCAGGTGAGCCGGTGCCAGTCGTCCACGCTGCCGGGGCTGCGCAGACCGTCGTGCTTCTCCTTCTTGCGGCGCTGGGCGAATCCGGCCTCGTAGGCGAGCCAGACGGAGCGGGCCTCCTCCAGTTCGTCCAGTGCGGCCACGAGCCGCGCTGGATCGGGGGACCGGTCCTCGGGGCCGAAGCCGGCCCGGGAGCACAGATGGTCCCAGGTCGCCCGGTGACCGTAAGGAGCGAACCGCTCAAGGCACTTGCGCAGTGAATAGCGCCGCAGTGCCAGATCGCTCCTCGGGTCGCGCACCTGTCTCGCCAGACTCCGGAAACCCGCCATCGCCCTGCACCTCCGTCACACCTGCACCTGTACTTCGGTCACTTCGGCGTCGTCGTCCTGAGGACGTCGCCGAATAGACGTATCGACACGCGATTCGGCTCCATCTGTTTTTCGACGACCCCCGCAAAGCCGCCAATCGGCTGACATTCGGCCATCCGCAAGGCGGTTGTCGGTCGTCTGCCCTGTGCTTTCCGGCCGTCGGCCGGCTGCGGTCGGCGGTCCGTGGGAGCTTCTTCGGCCCCTCCGGCGCCAAAAGTGACGCATGTTCATCTTCAAACTCGGGGATACCGGCGGTAACATCCCGGGCCACCCCCCGTCGCGAGGAGCCAGCCATGCCCCGGCGTACCCCACGCACCATCCTCGACAGACTGAGAACTCCCCGCAGATTCCCCAAGTTCCTCATGGGCGCTTCCATATGCGTCCTCGTCGCCGGTCTTTTGTCACCGCTTTCCCAGGCGGCCGCCGCCGACACCACCGTCCTGGCCGCCGACGACCACTGCGGCGGCCAGTGTTCCGACATCCTCCCGGCGGGCCAGAACGGGAACGCCACCCTCGCCCAGATCCTCCTGAACCAGGCCTTCGGCAGTCAGCCCGCACACGCGGACGACCAGCTCGCGCCCTATGGCAACCTCGCCTCGGGCTACTCCGGCCTCACCGACGCCAAGATCAACGACTTCTTCCGGGACGCCTCGTTCGGGGTCCCCGCCGACCAGGTCGAGTCGACCCTGAAGCCGGCCGGCCGCACCGATGTCACGATCGTCCGCGACAAGAAGACCGGTGTGCCGCACATCACAGGCACCACCCGCTACGGAACCGAGTTCGGCGCCGGATACGCGGCCGCCCAGGACCGGCTCTGGCTGATGGACGTCTTCCGGCACGTCGGACGCGGCAAACTGACCCCCTTCGCGGGCGGAGCCCCCTCCAACCAGGGCCTGGAGCAGGAGTTCTGGCGCCACGCCCCCTACACCGAGGCCGACCTGCAGGCGCAGATCGACAGCGCCGTCGCCACGAACGGCGCCCGCGGCCAGCAGGCCCTCGCCGACGTCAAGGCCTACATCGCCGGCATCAACGCCTACATCGACGCCTCCGAGAGCGGCCGCTACTTCCCCGGCGAGTACGTCCTGACCGGCCACAAGGACTCCGTCACCAACGCCGGGACCATCGAGAAGTTCAAGGAGACCGACCTGGTCGCCCTCGCCTCGGTCATCGGCGCGCTCTTCGGCTCAGGAGGCGGCGGCGAGGTCAACAACGCCATCTCGCTCCTCGCCGCCCAGTCCAAGTACGGCGTCGAGGAGGGCACCAAGGTCTGGGAGTCCTTCCGCGAACGCAACGACCCCGAGGCCGTCCTCACCCTCCACAACGGCGAGAGCTTCCCGTACGCGACCAAGCCGAGCAGCCCGCAGGGCGAGGCCCTCCCCGACGCCGGCTCGGTCGCCGGCGAGCCGCTCGTCCACGACCGCACCGGCAGCGCGGCCACGTCCACGGCCACGAAGACCTCGGCCGCGGCGACCGCCGGCGCCCTCGGCTCGGCGAAGCGCGGCATGTCCAACGCCCTCGTCGTCAGCGGCAAGCACACCGCGAGCGGCAACCCCATCGCCGTCTTCGGTCCCCAGACCGGCTACTTCGCGCCCCAGCTGCTCATGCTCCAGGAGATCCAGGGCCCCGGTCTCAGCGCCCGCGGCGCCTCCTTCGCCGGACTGAGCATGTACGTCGAACTCGGCCGCGGCCAGGACTACGCGTGGAGCGCCACGACCTCCGGCCAGGACATCATCGACACCTACGCGGTCGAGCTGTGCCAGGACGACACCCACTACCTCCACCGCGGCACCTGCACCCCCATGGAGAAGATCGAGCAGACCAACGCCTGGAAGCCCACCACGGCCGACGGCACCGCGGCCGGCTCGTACCGCATGCAGGTCTGGCGGACGAAGTACGGCCCGGTGACGCACCGCGCCACGGTCGGCGGCAAGAAGGTCGCGTACACCACCCTGCGCTCCTCCTACATGCACGAGGCCGACTCGATCATCGGCTTCCAGATGCTCAACGACCCGGACTACGTGAAGAGCCCGCAGACCTTCCAGTCGGCGGTGCAGCACATCAACTACACCTTCAACTGGTTCTACGCCGACTCGAAGCACACCGCGTACTACAACAGCGGTGACAACCCGGTGCGTGCCACCGGCGTCGACGCCGAGTTCCCGGTCTGGGCGCGGCCGGCGTACGAGTGGAAGAACTGGACGCCCACCACGAACACCGCCGACTACACCCCGGCGTCCGCCCACCCCCACTCCATCGACCAAGACTACTACATCTCCTGGAACAACAAGCAGGCCAAGGACTACACCACGGCTTCCTGGGGCAACGGCTCCGTGCACCGCGGCAACCTCCTGGAGGACCGGGTGAAGAAGCTGGTCACCGCGGGCGGCGTGACCAGGGCCTCGCTCACCAAGGCGATGGCCGACGCCGCACTGGCCGACCTGCGCGCCGAGGACGTCCTGCCCGAACTGCTGAAGGTCGTCAAGAGCTCGCCGGTCACCGACCCGGCGGCCGCGGCGGCCGTGACCAGGCTGTCCGACTGGGTGACGGCCGGCGCCAAGCGCAAGGAGAGCTCGGCCGGCTCGAAGGCGTACGCCAACGCCGAGGCGATCCGCATCCTGGACGCCTGGTGGCCGCTGCTGGTGAAGGCCGAGTTCGAACCAGGCCTCGGCAGCGACCTCTACACCGCCATGACGAACAACCTCCCGGTGGACGAGGCACCGTCGGCCGGACACGGGCCCACCGGCTCGCACGCCGGAAGCTCCTTCCAGTACGGCTGGTGGAGCTACGTCCACAAGGACATCCGGGCCGTGCTCGGCGAGTCCGTGCAGGGCGGCCTCGCCAAGCCGTACTGCGGCAACGGCAGCCTCAGCGCCTGCCGGGACATCCTGGTCGCCACCCTCAAGACGGCGGCCGGCCGCACCGCGGCCCAGGTCTACCCCGGCGACGAGCTCTGCTCGGCGGGCGACCAGTGGTGCGCCGACTCGGTCAACCAGCGGACGCTGGGCGGCATCAAGCACAACAAGATCAGCTGGCAGAACCGGCCGACCTACCAGCAGGTCGTGGAGTTCCCCTCGCACCGGTGACGTGAGTACGGGCGGCGGGTCAGCGGATGCGGCCCGCCGCCAGTACCACCTGGGCCAGTTCCCGGTGGCAGATGTCGCTGTGGGCGCCCGACGGGCGGCCGCCGCGTCGCACCACCGCGGACGCGTCGATGTTCACGCAACCCGACTCGGGCAGCCGCTGCCGCAGCGCGTCGGCGAGCGTGAACGTCTTCGTCCCCGGCACGGCCTGCACCCCGTCGTGGCCGAGCGCGCCCCACCGGGGTCCCAGGAGACGGGGCAGCGCGAGGTCGGTCGCCGTCCGGGCGTCACCCGCGGTCCGGGAGGCCAGCGGGTAGATCGTGCCGAGCGCCGAGTCGAAGCG
Organism: Streptomyces aurantiacus; assembly: GCF_027107535.1. Classification (NCBI taxonomy): domain Bacteria; kingdom Bacillati; phylum Actinomycetota; class Actinomycetes; order Kitasatosporales; family Streptomycetaceae; genus Streptomyces; species Streptomyces sp. Qhu-G9. Next base: position 2,621,952 of record NZ_CP114283.1, read on the forward strand.
GGAGAAGCAGCAGACCAACGGGCCGTCGATACGGTTCTGCCGGCCGTGCAGCACACCGCTGTCCCGCACGTCGTGCGGGAGCCGCGCCGCGAACGCGTAGTGCGAGAAGGCCGCTTGGAGCAGGGTCACGGACTTCACGGTCCGCACTCCCTTGGGCAGCCCGCGCAGCGCGAACGACACCAGACGCCCCCCGAAGCTGTGCCCCACAAGGTGCACACGCAGCCCGGGTGCCACCTGAGCGAGCCGCCCGAGCATCCGGCCGAGCCCCCGCTCGCCGACCGTGCCCGCGCGCCGCTTCATCGCGAAGTACGTGGCCTGGCGCAGGAGTTCGTGCGCGCCGTCCCATGCCCGCGGCGGCCCGAACGCGGCCCGGACACCCTCGCCGGGCACCTCGGCCTCGGCGCCCGCTTCGTCCTCCGCGAGGGCCCGCGCGAACCCGCGGCACAGCTCCGCCGTGTTCCCGAGGAGCATCTCCGGGGCGCTCCGCGGTCCCGCCTCCGTCAGCGTGTCCGCGGCGAACACCGCACCCGGCGCCTCCGGCCGCAGCTCGATCAGCAGCCGCACCAGCCGCCCGTACTCCTCCAACGAGGCGTCGCCCTCCGGCTGTTGGTCGAGCATCCGGGAGATCTGGTCGACCAGCGTGGCCCGGCCGGGAAGGACCGACAGCAGGGCGCCGCGCGTGCCCTTGTCCAGTACCGGACCGCCGGACACCGCGGTCGCGGACTGCTCGAAGTCGGGGATCGGTTCGTCGGCGAAGCGCATCGAAGGCCACATCACGCCCACGTACCCGAGGCGGGCGTTCGGCGAGAGGGCGGGGATCGGCGCGAAGAAGCGGCCGTAGAGGCGGGTCGCGCCGGAGCGGTCGTTGTTCCAGCCGTGCGCGAACACGATCAGGTCCTTGACGCCCCGCTCCACCACCTCCCGCAGCAGCCGGTCGCGCTGCCCGCCGTTCACATCTCCGTCCGCGTCGAACGTCAGCTCCCAGTAAGGAGCCACGCCCACTTCAGGATCCGCCATGACGAGCCCCCTTCGGCATCCGCAGCCCGTGCGATGTGCACGCATCGTCCCGCCGACAGGGGGAGTTGGCCAGAGGGCGCGTCCGGGCTGACCAGCCCGAACTCACGTCTCAGCGGTAGAGGAGGTACTCCTTGCGTACGCGCCGGAAGGCGGCCAGGTCGTCCTGCCAACCCGCCACGACCTCGTCGGTCGTCGCACCCGCGTCGATCATCGTGCGCACCCGGGTGGAGCCCGTCAGCTTGTCGATCCAGTTGTCGGGGCGCCAGGCGAAGCCGCTCCAGGCCTTCTTGGCGGTCACCAGCAGCGCGATCCCGGTGCGCACGGGCTCGAACGCGGCCCGGTCGTGGACGTGGATCTGTACGCCGCCGACCGTCTTCCCCTGGAACTTGGAGAAGGTGGGCGCGAAGTACGCCTCCCTGAAATGCACACCGGGCAGGCCGAGTTGTCCGGCCTCCGCGGCCCACCGCCGGTCCACGCCCTCCGCGCCGAGCAACTCGAACGGGCGGGTCGTGCCGCGCCCCTCCGACAGGTTCGTCCCCTCGAAGAGGCACGTGCCCGAGTACACGAGTGCCGTGTCGGGCGTCGGCATGTTCGGACTCGGTGGCACCCACGGCAGACCCGAGGTGTCGTAGAAGTCCGACCGCTGCCAGCCCGACATCCGCACGGTGTCCAGGGGCACCGGCGCCGCGAGGAACTCCCCGTTGAACAGCCGCGCCAGCTCCGCGACCGTCATCCCGTGCGCCTGCGAGATCGGCTCCCGGCCCACGAACGTCGCGAACTCCTTGTGCAGTACGGGCCCCTGCGCGCTGCGGCCGGTCACCGGGTTCGGCCGGTCGAGCACCACGAAGCGCTTGCCCGCGAGCCGGGCCGCCTCCATGCAGTCGTAGAGGGTCCAGATGTAGGTGTAGAAGCGGGCGCCCACGTCCTGGATGTCGAAGACGACCGTGTCCACACCCGAGGCCGTGAAGATGTCGGCCAGCGGCTGTCCGCTCTTGAGATACGTGTCGTAGACCGGGAGCCCGGTCGCCGGGTCGTCGTGGCGGCCCTCGGAGCCGCCCGCCTGCGCGGTGCCGCGGAAGCCGTGTTCGGGGCCGAAGACCGCCGCCAGGTTCACCCGGTCGTCGGCGTGCATGACGTCGACGATGTGGCGGGCGTCCCTGGTGACGCCCGTCGGGTTCGTCACGATGCCGACCCGTTCGCCGTCGAGGAGGGCGTAGCCGTCCGCGGCCAGGCGTTCGAAGCCGGTGTGCAGGCGCTTGCCGCCCGGTCGTGCCGGGGCGGCCGCGGCGGGCGGGCCCGCCGAGAGCGCGGCCGTGGCGGTCGTCGCGGCGAGGAGAGTGCGTCTGGACAGGCGGCGCATGGGTGAACCTCCGTGTTCTCGGCAGGTCGGCACAAGCACGCTAAGCGCTTGCGCCGGTTGTTCGTAAGCCACGCGTCGGCGTGTGGCTCGTCGCGCCCACGCGGCGGAGCCGCACACCGATGCTGCCCGCGCCCCTTTCGAGCCGCATACCGACCGGTTAGTCTGATGGCTGAGCGGAGCCGATTCTCGTCGTGTCGAAGGGGACCGATCGTGGGAGCCATGCAGGATGCCGGAGTGGTCGTCACCGGAGCGGGCGGGGGGATCGGGGCCGCGCTGGCCCGTCGGTTCGCCGCCGAAGGGGCCCGGGTCGTCGTCAACGACCTGGACGGGGTGAAGGCCGCGGCGGTCGCCGAGGAGATCGGCGGGATCGCGGTTCCCGGCGACGCCTCCGCGATCGTGGCCGAGGCCCGGGACGCCCTCGGCGGCAGGGTCGACGTCTACTGCGCCAACGCCGGACTGGCCTCCGGCGGCTCGGAAGCGGCTCCCGAGAGGGTCTGGGAGCTCGCCTGGGACGTGAACGTGATGGCGCACGTCCGGGCGGCCCACGAGCTGCTCCCCGCCTGGCTGGAGCGCGGCAGCGGCCGTTTCGTCTCCACCGTCTCGGCGGCCGGCCTGCTCACCATGGTCGGCGCGGCCCCGTACAGCGTCACCAAGCACGGGGCGTACGCCTTCGCCGAGTGGCTGTCCCTCACGTACCGCCACCGCGGCCTGAGGGTCCACGCGATCTGTCCGCAGGGCGTCCGCACCGACATGCTCGCGGGCACCGGCAGCGCGGGTGACCTCGTCCTCAAGCCCACCGCCATCGAGCCCGAGGCCGTCGCGGACGCCCTCTTCAAGGGAATCGCGGAGGACCGCTTCCTGATCCTTCCGCACCCCGAGGTCGCCGAGTACTACCGGGCCCGGGCCGCCGACCCCGACCGCTGGCTGACGAACATGAACCACATCCAGCAGAAGTGGGAGGCGGACGGCCGGTGACCCCCTCCCTGTACGCGGCCCAGCCGTGGCGCGCGCTCCTGAACGACGCCCAGCGCGGGCCGGTCAGCCCCGACGACTCCGTGGTGCACGCGCTGCGCCGGGCCGTCGCCGGCACCCCGGACCGCACCTTCCTCACCTACTTCGACGGACGCCTGAGCTACCGCGAGACCGACGAGCTGAGCGACTCCGTCGCCGGGCATCTCGCCGCCCGCGGACTCGGGCGCGGCGACCGGGTCGCCGTCCTGCTGCAGAACTCCCCGCTCTTCGTGATCGCCGTGCTGGGCGCCTGGAAGGCCGGGGCGACCGTCCTGCCCGTCAACCCCATGTACAAGTCCGGGGAGGTCGCCCACGTCCTGCGGGACGGCGAGGTCGCCGCGCTGATCTGCTCCGACCTGGCCTGGGAGTCGTACCTGCGCGGGACGGCCGCCGACTCGCCCGTGCGCATCGTGCTGACCGGCTGCGAGCTGGACTTCCAGACGCGCGGCGACGCGCGCGTGCTGACCTTCGAGCGGCTGCCGCAGGCACCCGACGCCGACGACCTGGTGACCGTCGCCAGGGCGGGCCACCGGGCCCCGGCGGGCCGTGACCCGGGCCCGTCGGACTTCGCGCTGATCAGCTACACCTCGGGCACCAGCGGCGCCCCCAAGGGGGCCACCAACACCCACGGCAACATCATGTACAACGCCGAGCGCCAGCGGACGGGCCTCGCCCTGCCCGAGGCGCCCGTGTACTTCGCGATGGCGCCGCTGTTCCACATCACCGGCATGGTCTGCCAGTTCGCCGCGTGCCTCAACAGCGGGGGCACGCTCGTCCTCGCGTACCGCTTCGAGGCGGGAGCCGTCCTCGACGCGTTCGCCGAGCACCGGCCCCACTACACGGTCGGCCCCTCGACCGCCTTCATGGCGCTGGCCGCGCACCCGTCGGCGACGCCGGACCACTTCTCGTCCTTCGTGAACATCTCCTCGGGCGGCGCCCCCGTGCCGCCCGCACTCGTCGAGAAGTTCCGGGCGGGCTTCGGCCCGTACATCCGCAACGGCTACGGACTCACCGAGTGCACCGCGCCCTGTGCCTCCGTGCCGCCCGGCCGGGAAGCCCCCGTCGACCCGGTCTCCGGGACGCTCGCCGTCGGCCTGCCGGGACCCGACACGGTCGTACGCATCGTCGACGACCAGGGTCAGGAGGTCCCCTTCGGCGAGCAGGGCGAGATCCTCGTACGGGGCCCGCAGGTCGTGCCCGGCTACTGGCGGCGGCCCGAGGCCACCGCGGAGACCTTCCCGGACGGCGAGCTGCGCACCGGTGACATCGGGTTCATGGACGCGGACGGCTGGCTCTACGTGGTCGACCGCAAGAAGGACATGATCAACGCGTCCGGTTTCAAGGTGTGGCCGCGCGAGGTCGAGGACGTCCTCTACACCCATCCGGCCGTGCGTGAGGCGGCCGTCGTCGGGGTGCCCGACGGGTATCGCGGCGAGACCGTCAAGGCGTACATCAGCCTCCGTCCGGGCGCGGAGGAGGACCCGGCCGCGCTCGCCGCGTACTGCAAGGAGAGACTGGCCGCCTACAAGTACCCGCGGCAGGTCGAGATCCTGCCCGACTTGCCCAAGACGGCAAGTGGGAAGATCCTCCGTCGGGAGCTGCGTTCCCGGCCGCACGACGGTCAGTAGACAACGCGAAGAACAACACAAGAACTGGAAGGCAGGTGGCGGCAGTGCCCAGGACGACGGACGGGGACGGCACGCCCGTTCCGCGGCGGCTGCTGGCAGCCGCCACCCGGCTCTTCGCCGAGCGCGGCTACGACCGCACCTCGGTCCAGGAGATCGTCGAGGCGGCCGGTGTCACCAAGGGTGCGCTGTACCACTACTTCGGGTCCAAGGACGATCTCCTGCACGAGGTGTACGCACGGGTGCTGCGGGTGCAGCAGGAGCGGCTCGACGCCTTCGCGGGCGCCGACGCGCCGGTGGAGGAGCGGCTGCGGGGGGCCGCCGCCGATGTCGTCGTCACGACGATCGACAACCTCGACGACGCGTCGATCTTCTTCCGCTCGATGCATCATCTGAGCCCCGAGAAGAACAAGCAGGTGCGTGCCGAGCGGCGGCGCTACCACGAGCGCTTCCGTGCGCTGATCGAGGAGGGGCAGGAGTCGGGGGTGTTCTCGAAGAAGACGCCGGCCGACCTCGTCGTGGACTACCACTTCGGCTCCGTGCACCATCTGTCGACGTGGTACCGGCCCGACGGACCGCTCACCCAGCAGCAGGTCGCCGACCACCTGGCGGACCTCCTGCTGCGGGCACTGCGGCCGTAGGCCGCCGGGGGTTCGTCCCGCCCCGCCGCTCCTGCCCTGGCCGGACGGGCCGGATTCTCGGCCCGCCCGGCGTTCGAGGACCGGGGGTTCGGGGACGGAGCCCCCGAGGACGGGAAGCGCAGGGGCGGCGGGGGCGAAGCCGTCGGCCCCGCCGCACCGGTGGGTCAGACGTACTTCTTGATCTCGTGGCGGGCCAGCGAGCGCTGATGCACCTCGTCCGGGCCGTCGGCCAGCTTCAGGGTGCGCGCGCCGGCCCACAGCTCGGCCAGCGGGAAGTCCTGGCTGACTCCGCCCGCGCCGTGCAGCTGGATCGCCTTGTCGATGATGTCGACGACGGTACGAGGCGTGGCGATCTTGATCGCCTGGATCTCCGTGTGCGCACCCTTGTTGCCGACGGTGTCCATCATCCAGGCCGTCTTGAGGACCAGCAGTCGCAGCTGCTCGACCGCCACCCGCGCGTCGGCGATCCAGTTGTGGACGACCCCCTGCTGGGCCAGCGACTTGCCGAAGGCCTCACGGGAGACGGCCCGTCGGCACATCAGCTCGATCGCCCGCTCGGCCATGCCGATGAGCCGCATGCAGTGGTGGATACGGCCGGGGCCGAGCCGCGCCTGGGCGATGGCGAAACCGCCGCCCTCCTCGCCGATGAGGTTCGTGACCGGGACGCGCGCACCGTGGAAGACGACCTCGGCGTGCCCTCCGTGGGAGTGGTCCTCGTAGCCGTAGACCTGCATCGCGCGCTTGACCTCGACGCCGGGGGTGTCGCGGGGCACCAGGACCATCGACTGCTGACGGCGGATGTCGGACCCGTCCGGGTCCGTCTTGCCCATCACGATGAAGATCTTGCAGTCGGGGTTCATCGCCCCGGAGATGTACCACTTGCGGCCTGTGACGACGTACTCGTCCGTGCCCGTCGTGGCGTCGGTGGACCGCTCTATCAGCGTGGTGATGTTGGTGGCGTCGGAGGAGGCCACCTCGGGCTCGGTCATCGCGAACGCCGAACGGATCTCACCGGCGAGCAGCGGCTCCAGCCACTGCTTGCGCTGCTGCTCGTCGCCGAACTGGGTGAGCACCTCCATGTTGCCGGTGTCGGGTGCCGCGCAGTTCAGTGCGGTGGGCGCCAACTGCGGGGACCGGCCGGTGATTTCGGCGAGGGGCGCGTACTGGAGGTTGGTCAGCCCGGCCCCGTACTCGGAGTCGGGGAGGAAGAGGTTCCACAGGCCCTGTCGGCGGGCCTCGGCCTTCAACTCCTGGACCACGGCCGGGGTGTCCCACGGAGAGGCGAGCCGCTCGCGCTGCTCGTGCGCGACCGCCTCCGCCGGATAGACGTACTCGTCCATGAAGGCGAGCAGCCTGGCCCGCAGTTCCTCGGTGCGTGCGTCGTATGCGAAGTCCATGGCCGGTCAGCCTTCCTGAAGAGTGGTCAGGCCGTGCTCGATGAACACGGGGACCAGGTCGCCGATGCGGTCGAAGCCCGCGCCGACGGTCTGGCCGAGCGTGTAGCGGTAGTGGATGCCCTCCAGGATCACGGCGAGCTTGAACCACGCGAACGCCGTGTACCAGGCGACGGCGGACACGTCGCGCCCCGAGCGCGCGGCGTACCGCTCGATCAGCTCGGCCGGCTCCGGGTGCCCGGCGGCCGTGGCGGTCGTGGAGACGGGCGAGTCGGGCAGCCCCAGCGGCATGCTGTACATGACCAGCAGGCCCAGGTCGGTGAGCGGATCGCCCAGCGTGGACATCTCCCAGTCGAGGATCGCCTTGATCTCGTCGTCCTCGCCGATCAGCACGTTGTCGAGGCGGTAGTCGCCGTGCACCACGGTGGCCGTGGGGGAGTGCGGCAGGTCGCGCCCCAGTGCCGCGTGCAGCTCGTCGATCCCGGCCAGCTCACGGTTGCGGGAGGCGTCCAACTGCTTGCCCCAGCGCCGCAGTTGCCGGTCGAGGAAGCCCTCGGGCCGGCCGAAGTCGGCGAGGCCCACCTCGGCGGGGTCCACCGCGTGCAGTTCGACCAGCGTGTCGACGAGCCCCAGCACCGCGCCGCGTGTGCGCTCCGGGCCGAGCGGCGCGAGCTGCTCGGCGGTCCGGTAGGGCGTGCCCTCCACGAAGTCCATGACGTAGAAGGGCGCGCCCAGCACGTCCACGTCCTCGCACAGCAGGCGCGTACGCGGCACGGGCACGGCCGTCGGGTGCAGCGCGCTGATCACCCGGTGCTCGCGCTTCATGTCGTGCGCGGTCGCCAGTACGTGGCCCAGCGGCGGCCGCCGTACGACCCACTTGGCGGTGCCGTCCGTCACCGCGTACGTGAGGTTCGACCGTCCGCCCTCGATCAGCCGGCCGGTCAGGGGGCCGTGGACCAGCCCGGGCCGCTCGCCGTCGAGCAGGCGGCGCAGCCGGTCGAGATCGAGACCCGGCGGGTGGTCTGCGCTCATCGTGTTTCCTCCGTACACCGGACATCAGGGCTCCCCATATGATGCCGACCGGTCGGTATGCCGTCCAGTGCGGGGACGAAACGTGATCGGCGTCTCGGTCGCGAAGAACCCCCCGAACCGTGACGGCTCGGAGGGTTCCGTTGATCCGCGCCCTGCGCCCGCTCAAGCGGACTGGGCGAAGTGCGGTGCGGTGTGCCGGTGCCCCGAAGGGGCGCGGGGAACGGTGCGACCAGCCACGACGGGCCCGCAGTCGATGCACCGGACCTCCAGCGGGGCGCTCAGTGGTCGTCCCAGTGCCCGTCGTGCCGGGCGTGGCGATGACCGTCATGAACGTAGTCCACGTGGTCGCCGTGCGTCACGGCCGGGTGCCCGCAGGCGTCGCCGTGCTCGTGGCCGTGCCCGTCGTGGGCGACGTGGCCGCCCGGTTCGCACTCGTCCCAGTGCTCCGAGTGCTCGCGGTGCAGATGCCCGTCGTGCGCGTAGTCGACGTGGTCGCCGTGCGGTACCTCGGTGTGCCCGCAGCCGGGGCCGTGGGCGTGCTCGTGCGAGGTGTGTTCCTGGTGGAGGGTGGTCATGGTGCTCACCTTCGGAGGTGCGGAGTGTGACGCCGGGCAGGCTAGCCACATGTACAGCAACATATCCGCCCAAACCGGATCGTGCGGTGTCGTGGTTTCCCCGGAGGGACACAGGCGGTCCGGGACATCACAGGACGAGGGCCACGGCGCAGAGGGCCAGGGCGATCGTGCACAGGGCCGCGGTGCTCGCGTGCCTCGGCGTGAACGCCGCCGGCGGTACGCCCTCGGACAGGGTGCGGATCCGCCGGTGCGCCACGGCGAGGAACCCCAGCCACAGCCCGCAGCACAGCGCGCACACCACGATCGCCGTCGCGCTCGGCCCCTCGTGCAGGGCGGACTTCCCGGCGAGGACGGCGACCACGGTCGCCGCGAGGGTGGTACGCCGCCAGGCCAGGCGCGTCCGCTCCGGCTGGAGTCCGGGGTCCCGGCCCCCGGACTCCAGGGGGCCGGCCGTCACCCCTCCCACCCGACCAGCACGACCACGATCATCGCGACGGCCACCAGGGCCACTCCGATGCTCAGCAGCGCCGGGAAACGGGACACCGGCAGGTCCTCGCCCCGGCGCATCGCGCGCTCGCAGCGGACCCAGTGGTTCACCGAGCGCAGCGCGCACAGCACCCCGGCGGCCAGCAGCCCGAGCGCCAGCCCGGCCCGCCACGCCCACCGCAGATCGGGCAGGAACTGGTCCACGGCGAAGCCGCCGCCGATCAGGGCCAGCGAGGTCCGCAGCCACGCCAGGAACGTCCGCTCGTTCGCCAGCGAGAACCGGTAGTCGGGGGTGCCGCCCTCCTCCTTGATCCGCTCGGGCGCGAACCACAGCCGGACGGTCTGCACGAAATGGATCACATCGGCGACCCTACCGGGGGCCGCGGACCCCTCGGGGGCGCGGGGAACCACGCGACCATCCCCCGCTCAGGCGCGGACGCCGCTCAGCCCGTCTCCCGCAGAGCCCGCAGCCGCTCGTACGCGGCCAGCCCGTCCGGCACCCATTCCCACTCCGTCAGCCGCTCCCGCACCTCGGCCTCCGGCAGGAACGCGTGCCAGGCGACCTCCTCCACCTGGGGACTCACCGGCACCGGGCACCGCACCTCGTACACGGCCGACCACCAGCTCCTCCCGGCGCCGTCCTCGTACAGGAACTTGAACAGGAACTCCGGACGGGCGAGTCCCCGGACACCGAGTTCCTCCTCGGCCTCCCGCAGGGCCGCGTCGTCGTAGCTCTCGCCCGCGCCGACGACCCCGCCCACGAACATGTCGTACAGGGAGGGGAAGACCAGCTTGTCCGGCGTGCGCCGGTGCACGAAGAGCCGCCCGGCCGCGTCCTTGACCTGGATGAACGCGCATCGATGCCGCAGCCCGCGCGCGTACACGTCCCCGCGCCGGGCCCGGCCCACCACCACGTCGTGCTCGTCGACGACGTCGAGAATCTCGTCAGCGGAACTCATCCGGCCATCAAAGCAGCAGGCGCGGCGCGGCACGCCGCACGTCAGCGCGGCTGCAGCCCCCGCAGCCGCTGCCCGGAGACGGTGCCGCTCGGCATCGCGGGGGTGCGGTCCGAGCAGCACGACGCACACCACGATCCCGGCGAGCCCTGAGGCCTCCCGGGCCGGCGCCCTGGAACCCGGCAGTTGACGGGGTCACTCCGGTGCCCAAGGATCTGACCGACCGGTAACAAGGCCTAGGAGGACCTGCTCATGGCGTACGACGCAGACGTGATCGTGATCGGAGCGGGCCTCGCGGGGCTCGCGGCGACTGCGGAGCTCGTCGATGCGGGGCGCAAGGTGATCCTCCTCGACCAGGAGCCGGAGCAGTCGATCGGCGGCCAGGCGCACTGGTCGTTCGGCGGCCTGTTCTTCGTGAACTCCCCCGAGCAGCGCCGGATGCGCATCAAGGACAGCCACGCGCTGGCCCTCCAGGACTGGATGGGCACCGCCGGGTTCGACCGCGCGGAGGACCACTGGCCCCGCAGGTGGGCCGAGGCCTACGTCGACTTCGCGGCCGGCGAGAAGCGGAGCTGGCTGCACAAGCAGGGCGTCCGCTGGTTCCCGGTGGTCGGCTGGGCCGAGCGTGGCGGCTACGACGCCAACGGCCACGGCAACTCCGTGCCGCGCTTCCACATCACCTGGGGCACGGGCCCCGGTCTCGTCGCCCCCTTCGAGCGCCGGGTCCGCGAGGGCGTCGCGCGGGGCCTCGTACAGCTCAAGTTCCGCCACCGGGTCACGGGCCTGTCCCGCAGCGCGGGCACCGTCGACACCGTGAGCGGGGAGGTCCTGGAGCCGTCGGGCGTCGAGCGGGGCAGGGCCAGCAGCCGCACCGTCGCCGGCGCCTTCGAGTTCCGGGCGCAGGCGGTGATCGTCACCTCGGGCGGCATCGGCGGCAACCACGAGCTCGTCCGCGCCAACTGGCCGGAGCGGCTGGGGAATCCGCCCGAGCGGATGATCTCCGGCGTGCCCGCGCACGTGGACGGCGAGATGCTCGCCATCGCGGAGGGCTCCGGCGCCCGTCTGATCAACCGCGACCGCATGTGGCACTACACCGAGGGCATCCAGAACTGGAACCCCATCTGGGAGAACCACGGCATCCGCATCCTGCCCGGCCCGTCGTCCCTGTGGCTGGACGCCCGCGGCAACCGGCTGCCCGTACCGCTGTTCCCGGGCTTCGACACGCTCGGCACGCTCGAGCACATCATGCGGACCGGGTACGACTACACGTGGTTCGTGCTCGACCAGAAGATCATCGGCAAGGAGTTCGCGCTCTCCGGATCCGAGCAGAACCCCGACCTCACCGGCAAGTCCGTCAAGGGCGTCTTCCAGCGGGCCCGGGCCGATGTGCCGGGGCCGGTGCAGGCGTTCATGGACAAGGGCGCGGACTTCGTCGTCGAGAAGGACCTGGGCGCACTCGTCCGAGGCATGAACGCGCTCACCAAGGAGCCGCTCATCGACGAGGCCGCGCTGCGGCGCGAGATCACTTCGCGCGACCGGGAGATCGCCAACCCGTTCACCAAGGACCTCCAGGTGACGGCGGTCCGCGGCGCCCGCGCCTACCTCGGCGACAAGCTGATCCGCACGGCCACCCCGCACCGCATCCTCGACCCCAAGGCCGGGCCGCTCATCGCCGTGCGCCTCAACATCCTCACCCGCAAGACACTCGGCGGCCTGGAGACCGACCTCTCGTCCCGCGTGCTGACCGAGGGCGGCGACCCGCTGTCCGGGGTCTACGCGGCGGGGGAGGCGGCCGGGTTCGGTGGCGGCGGAGTGCACGGCTACCGGTCCCTGGAGGGCACGTTCCTCGGCGGTTGCCTTTTCTCCGGGCGTACGGCCGGGCGGGCCGCGGCGAAGGCCGTGAACTGACGGGGCCCCGGCGGGCGGTGACGACCGGTCGAACGGCGGGACCAACTCACGGTACCCGGCGGTAGTTTGAGGCGTGTCTGCAACCAAGCAGGCCTTGACGTGAACCCTTGGTGGAGGGTTGGCTGTCCGTGATCGACCGCTGACAAAACCAGTCATCGGTGAATGTCAACCGGTTGCACAAAACAGACACTGAATTAGCGCGTCGTGTGAGGAAGTTCCCGCGGTGTCTCCACCCCCTCCACCCCTCGGCCGCGCCCGCAAGCGCGCGGCCCAGGCCTTCGACGCCGCACTGGACGACGCCGAACTCGTTGCCGCCCGTGCCGCGTTGGCCCAGGGCCGGTGGACCGCCGTACGTGCCCTGCTGGTCGAGACCGGCGACGACTGGGACCGTCGCGGGCACCGCGTCACGACGCTCGCGCGGGAGAGCGGCACGCTGGCCTGGGCCCGCGACTGGCAGCTCGCCGAACCCGAGTCGGGGGACGCCGCGGTGCTGCTCGCCGTCGCCACCGTCCAACGCGCCCTGAACGGCAAGGACAAGCCCACCAGGGCGCGTGAGGCATGCCGCAGCGCGGCGGCGGCTCTGCCCGCCGACCCCACGCCCTGGCTCGGACTGCTGATGCTGGAGCGTGTCCTCGGCGCCGAGCAGGACGTGGTCCAGCTCTTCGACGAGGTCCGGCACCGGTTCCCCGACCACCACCACGCCCACCACCTGATGGTGGCCCGGCTGGCCGAGCGGCGCCCCGACGCCGGGCAGGACCCGCTGCACGAGGTCTACGACTTCGCGACCTGGTCCGCCGAACAGGCCCCCGCCGACTCGCCGCTGGCGATCCTGCCCGTCGTCGCGCACGCCGAGCGCTACCGGGTGCTGGCCGCCGCTGGCAGTGAACCCGCCGACCCCGTGGCGTCCGGGCACTGGGTCGGCCGGCGGGCTCGGCAGGTGATGAAGACGGCCTTCGACTGGTGGCTGGAGTGGGAGCGCGACGACCATCCGCGCAGCCAGCTCGACCTCAACTTCCTCGCCCACGCCAAGTTCTGCGAGGGCCGGGGCGCCGAGGCGGCCGCCCTGTTCCACCGCATCGGATCGCACGCGACCCCGGTGCCGTGGTCGTACCCCGACCGAGACCCGCACAAGGCCTTCCGTGCCGCACGCGACAGCGTGCTCGGCACGGTCTGAACAAACGCCCCAGTACATCGCAGCCACCGAAGCCCCCGAAGCCCCCGAAGCCCCCGAAGCCCCCCCGAAAGGACAACCCCGCCATGACGACGGGCAGTTCGCATACCTCAAGTGCGTCGAGCAAGAGCAGACCGACCGCCGCGGACAGCGGCATCAGTACCTTCAAGGGCCAGGACCGCGCGCTGCGCTCCGACCGGCTCGGCACGGGGGGCCTGCTGCTCTCCGTGCTCGCGGCGACCGCCCCCCTCATGGTGGTCGCGGGTGTCATGCCCACTACATTCGCGGTGATGGGCATCGTCGGCCAGCCACTGCTCTTCGTCCTGCTCGGCGTCGTGCTCGTCCTCTTCAGCGTCGGGTACGCCGAGATGAGCCGCCACGTCCACAACGCGGGCGCCTTCTACGCGTACATCTCCCGGGGACTCGGCGGCATGGCGGGCTCGGGGGCCGCGGCCGTCGCGCTCGTCGCGTACAACGCGCTCCAGATCGGCATCTACGGCATCTTCGGCTTCGAGGTGTCCGGCCTGTTCGCCACCTACCTCGACGTCGAAGTCGCCTGGTGGATACCGGCTTTGGCGGCCGCGCTCCTCGTCGGCGCACTCGGCTGGCTGAAGATCGACGTCAACGCGCGCGTGCTCGGGGTGCTGCTGCTCATCGAGGTCGCGCTCGTCGTCATCTTCGACATCGCGGCCGTCGCCGACCCCGCCAAGGAAGGCCTGTCGCTGCACGCCTTCAACCCGGACACCCTCACGGGAGCGGGCCTCGGCACCGCCCTGTGCTTCTGCATCGCCGCGTTCCTCGGCTTCGAACAGGCCCCGGTGTACGCGGAGGAGACCAGCCGGCCGCACATCCTGGTCCCGCGCGTGATGTTCCTCGCCATCGGCTTCGTCGCCGTGTTCTTCGCGCTCAGCTCCTGGGCGCTGACCGTCGCCGCGGGCCCCTCCGGGATCGTGGGCGCCGCCCAGAAGCAGAGCGCCGGGCTGCTCTTCTACCTCACCGAGTCACGGCTCGGCGGGACGTTCACCGACGTGCTCCACATCCTGTTCGTGACCGGCATGTTCGCCGCGATGCTCAGCTTCCACAACGTCGTCGCCCGGTACGCCTTCGCCATGGGCCGGGAAGGCCTGCTGCCCTCCGTCTTCGGCCGGACCACCGGCGCGAGCGGCGCACCCGGCACGGGTTCGCTGCTCCAGTCCGTCGTCGCCGTGGTGGTCGTGGCCGCCTTCGCCGTCGCCGACGACAAGCCGGTCGGCGACCCGACCGCGCCCGTCCTGCAGCTCTTCACCTGGATGGGTAACGTCGGCGCGCTCGGCGTCATCGTGCTGATGGCCGCGGCCTCGCTCTCCGTCATCGTCTTCTTCGCCCGCAGGGGCGCCGCGGGCGCCCAGGCCTGGCGCCTGGCCTGCTCGGTGATCGCGGGGATCTCGCTCCTCGTCATCGCCGTCTACACCGTCAAGGACTTCGACGTCCTCGTGGGCGCCGGACCCGGCTCCTCGCTGAGCTGGGTACTGCCCGGCATCATCGTGCTGGCCGCCGCCGCGGGCGTGCTCCAGGGCCTGTTCCTGCGCGCCCGCAAGCCCGAGGCCTACGCCGGGATCGGCCTCGGCAACGAGGCGTTCCAGCTGGACAAGGCGGCCGGGCCCGGCGCCTGAGCACCCGGCCCCGGCCGTCCCGCTCCTGAGAAACCCGTAAGAAAGATTACGGAACACTGACGAGCACCCCCGGCCCCTGGCTTCCCGGGGCCGGGGGTGCTCGAATCGGTGGGTGAACCCGGAACTGTCGTCAGCGCCCGCGGGCGAGCCCGAGGAGGGCGGAGCCCCGGTGGGGCGCCGGCTCATGCTCGGGATGCTCGGGCTCGGTGCCCTGGGCGTGGTGACCGCGCCCACCCTCCAGCGAGGCCTGGAGTCCTTCCTCGGCAACGCCGCGGACAAGGACCCCACGGGGCTGACCGGCCTCCTCCCCAACGGCGGCGGCTTCCGCTACTACTCGGTCACCTCCTCCGTCCCGCGCAAGGACGAGGACTCGTACCGTCTGAAGATCGACGGCCTGGTCGACCGCCCCGGCACCTACACCCTGGCCGACCTGCGGGCCCTGCCGCAGACACGGATGGTCCGCGACGTCCAGTGCGTCACCGGCTGGCGGGTGCCGGGCACGCCCTTCGAGGGCGTACGGCTGTCCCGGTTGCTGGACGCCGCGGGAGTGCGTTCCTCGGCCGGTGCGGTGCGCTTCACCTGCTTCGACGGCGCGTACTCGGAGAGCCTGACCCTGTCCCAGGCCCGCCGCGCCGACGTCCTCGTCGCCCTGCGCATGCAGGACAAGGACCTGAACCACTCCCACGGCGGCCCGGTCCGCCTCTACGTCGCCCCCATGTACTTCTACAAGTCCGCGAAATGGCTGTCCGGCATCACCGTGACGTCGGACGTCCGTCCCGGCTACTGGGAGGAGCGGGGCTACGACGTGGACGCGTGGGTGGGCCGATCGAACGGACGGGACGATGACGCGACCTGAGACCGACGCCTCGCGGGCCCCGGACACCGGGGAGCGCTTCGCGGCCTCGGTCCGCGTGCGCCGCTTCTCGCCCGCCGAACGGTGGGTGCACCGGGCGACGGCCCTCCTGATGGGGCTCTGCGTACTGACCGCGGCCTGCCTCTACCTGCCCCAGCTCGCCGAACTCGTCGGCCGCCGCGAACTGGTCGTCACCGTGCACGAGTGGTCGGGGCTGCTGATTCCGGTGCCCGTCCTCGCCGGGCTCGTCTCGCGCGCCTTCCGGGCGGACCTGCGGCTGCTCAACCGCTTCGGGCCGCACGACCGCGTCTGGCTGCGTTCCGCGCTGCGCCGTGACGCACGGCCCGGGGCGCGGCCCGCCGGGAAGTTCAACGCCGGGCAGAAGACGTACGCGGCGTGGATCGCCGGTGCCGTCCTGGTCATGCTCGGCACGGGGCTGCTCATGTGGTTCACCCACCTCGCCCCGCTGGTCTGGCGCACGAGTGCGACCTTCGTCCACGACTGGCTCGCGCTGGCCATCGGCATCGTCCTCGCGGGACACATCGGGATGGCCCTCGCCCGCCCGGAGTCCCGGCGGGGCCTGCGGACGGGGTCGGTCAGCCGCGAGTGGGCGGAGCGGGAACACCCGCTGTGGCGGCCCTAGGCCGACAGGGCCTGGCGCCGGCCTCCGGCTTGCGGCGTCTTGACGAAGGTGTGCGCAAGCCCGCGGGTCGTGCGTGGCTGGGCGCGCGGTTCCCCGTGCCCCTTCCAGGGCTCAGGTGTCGTCCCCGAAGTCCAGCAGGACCTTGCAGGACTCGGCGCGGTCCGCCGCGAGGGCGAAGGCCGACTCCGCCTCGCCCAGCGGGACCACCGCGCTGATCAGCCGGTCGAGACGCGGCTGCTCGGCGAGGAGCGCGAGCGCCTCGTCGAACTCCCCGTCGAAGCGGAAGGCTCCCCGCAGTTCGATCTCACGGCTGACGACGAGGTTGCCGGCGAAGAGGCTCTGGCCGGGGGGCAGCATGCCGAGCTGGACGACGACCCCGCCGCGCCGCACCAGGCGCAGGCAGGTGTCGAGCCCGGCGGCGACGCCGGAGGCCTCGACGGCCGCGTCCACCTCGGCGGGCCAGTCGGGCGAGGAGGGCACGTCCGCGCGTACGGCCGCGTCCGCGCCGGCCGCCACCGCGTACTCCAGGGCCCGCGGCAGCAGGTCCGTGACCGTCACCCGAGCGGCGCCCGCCGCCTTCGCCGCCGCGACGACCAGACAGCCGATGGGACCGGCGCCGGTCACGAGGACGTGCTTCCCGGCGATGTCACCGGCCCGTCGTACCGCGTGCAGTGCGACCGACAGCGGCTCGGCCAACGCGGCCCGCCGCAGGGGCAGTCCGGCGGGCAGCGGCCTCAACTGCCCGGCCGGTACCACGACCTGGGCCGCGAATCCGCCCTGCACGTGCGGGGTGCGGGCCGCGCTGCCGAGGTAGCGGGTGTCGCGGCACACGTTCCGGCGGCCCGCGGCGCACTCCGGGCACTCCCCGCACGGCGTGGCCGGGTGCACGGCGACGGCCGTACCCGGTGCGGGAAGGCCACTGCCGCCGCCACCGTACGAGAGCACGGTGCCCACGACCTCGTGACCGAGGACCATCGGCTCGCGGAGCCGGAAGTCGCCGACCCCGCCGTGGCGCCAGTAGTGGAGATCGGATCCGCACACCCCGCCGTACCGCACGGCGACGAGTGCCTCGCCGGGTCCGGCGACGGGAGCCGCGAGGTCCTCCACGCGCAGGTCCCCCTGGCCGTGGATCACGCAACCGAGCATCGGGAAAGCCCCTTTCAGGCTCTGCGGACTCACAGGACGCTGGTCATACCGCCGTCGACGTACAGCACCTGACCGCTGACGAAGTCCGCCGCCGGGGAGGCGAGGAACAGCACGCCGCCCACCAGGTCCTCCGTGCGGCCCCAGCGGCCGGCCGGGGTCCGTCGCCGGACCCACGCGCTGAACTCGGGGTCGTCGACGAGGGGTTGGGTGAGTTCGGTCTCGATGTAGCCGGGGCCGAGCCCGTTCACCTGGACCCCGGAGGGCCCCCAGTCGGCGCACATGCCCTTGGTGAGCATCTTCAACGCGCCCTTGGTGGCGGCGTACGGCGCGATCCCGGGCCGTGCCACCTCGCTCTGCAGCGAGCAGATGTTGACGATCTTGCCGTGACCGCGCGCCGTCATACCCCGTGCGGCCTCGCGGCCCACGAGGAACGCGCTCGTCAGATTGGTGTCGAGGATGCGGTGCCAGTCGGCGTCGGCGAACTCCAGGAGCGGCGCCCGCAGTTGCATTCCCGCGTTGTTGACGAGGATGTCCAGTGGACCCACCCGCTCCTCGACGTCCGCCATCCCGGCCGCGACCGACGGCCCGTTGGTGACGTCGAAGGCGGCCGTGTGGATCGCGCCGGGCAGCTCCGCGGCGGCCGCGGCGAGCCGGCCGGTGTCGCGGCCGTGGAGCACCACCGTGCAGCCCGCCTCCGCGAGGCCCCGGGCCAGCGCGAGGCCGATGCCCCGGCTGGACCCGGTGACCAGTGCGGTGCGGCCGGTGATGTCGAAGAGAGGATGGGTCATCGACGTGACTTTCTGTTCGGGCCGGCCGGATCAGCTGTCGATGCCGGCTAGATCACCAGCGACAGCAGCATGACCAGGCCTCCGGCGACCACCGAGATGATGGTCTCCATGACCGACCAGGTCTTGAGGGTCTGGCCGACGCTGAGGCCGAAGTACTCCTTGACCAGCCAGAAACCGGCGTCGTTCACATGGCTGAAGAACAGCGAACCGGCCCCGATCGCGAGGACGAGCAGCGAAGCGTGCGCGGTCGACATGTCGGCCGCGAGCGGTGCGACGAGACCGGCCGCCGAGATGGTGGCGACGGTCGCGGAACCGGTCGCGAGCCGGATCGCCACCGCGATCAGCCAGGCCAGCAGCAGCGCGGGGATCGACCAGTCCTTGGATATGTCCAGGATCATCTGGCCCACACCGGAGTCGATGAGCGTCTGCTTGAAGCCGCCGCCCGCACCGACGATCAGCAGGATGCCCGCGATCGGCGCGAGGGACTTCTCGACGGTCGAGGAGATCCTGTCCTTGGTGAAACCGGCCGCCCGCCCGAGGGTGAAGATGGCGACGAGCACGGCGGCGAGCAGGGCGATCAGCGGCGAGCCGATCACGTCGAAGACCCGCTGGACCATGTTGTCCGGGTCGTCGATGACGATGTCCACCAGCGCCTTGGCCAGCATCAGGACGACCGGCAGCATCACGGTGGCGATGGTGACGCCGAAGCCGGGGCGCTTCTCCAGGTCCTCGGAGGCGCGCTGGGGGATCATCTTCTCCGGGGCGGGGACGTCGACCCAGCGGGCCGCGTACTTGGAGAAGAGCGGGCCCGCGATGATCACCGTCGGGATGGCGACCAGGATACCGAGGGCGAGGGTGACACCGAGGTTCGCCTTGACCGCGTCGATCGCGACCAGCGGACCGGGGTGCGGCGGGATCAGCCCGTGCATCACGGACAGCCCCGCGAGCGCCGGGATGCCGATGCGCATCAGCGAGTAGTTGCCCCGCTTGGCGACCATCAGCACGACCGGGATGAGCAGCACGATGCCGACCTCGAAGAACAGCGGCAGCCCGATCACCGAGGCGATCAGCACCATCGCCCAGGGCATCGCGCGCCCGCTCGCCCTGGCGAGGATCGTGTCGACGATCTGGTCGGCGCCGCCGGAGTCCGCGAGGAGCTTGCCGAGTATCGCGCCGAGGGCGATCAGCACGCCCACGCCTGCGACGGTCGAACCGAGACCGGCCGAGAAGCTGGCGATCGCCTTGTCGAGCGGGGCCCCGGCGAAGGCGCCGAGCGCCAGTGACCCGATGGTCAGCGCGAGGAAGGCGTGCAGCCTGAACTTGGTGATGAGCAGGACGATGACGGCGATGCCCGCCAGAACGGCGATGCCCAGCTGAGCGTGGCCCGCCGAGGTGATCGGCTCGACGGGGTCCGCTGCCAGCATCTCGACGCTGAGTCTGGTCACGGTGCTTTTCCTTGGGTGGGAGGGGGAGTCTGTGGGGGTTACCGGGGGAGGCCGCGCAGCGCGGCCACAGCCCGGTCGGTGATCTCGTCGGGGCTGCCGGAGACGTCCACGGCGACACCCGTCTCGTCCGCCTGGAGCGGCTGGAGGGTGGCGAACTGGGAGTCGAGGAGCGCCGTGGGCATGAAGTGGCCCTTGCGGTGCGCCATCCGGTCCTCGATGAGCTCACGGTCACCGGTGAGGTGGAGGAAGACGACGTCGGGGGCGGCCGACCTGATGCGGTCGCGGTAGTCCCGCTTCAGCGCGGAGCAGCTGACCACACCGCCGAGTCCGGCTCGCCCGTGTGCCCAGGCGCCGATGGCGTCCAGCCAGGGAGCGCGGTCCTCGTCGGTGAGGGGAGTCCCGGCCGTCATCTTGGCGATGTTGGACTCGGGATGGAAGTCGTCGGCCTCGGCGTAGGGAACGTCGAGACGGCCCGCCAGCAGGGGTCCGATGGTGGTCTTGCCCGTGCCTGCCACACCCATGACCACGACGACGTGGGGGGTAGTCATTGCTGCCTCGCTGTCTTCTTCGACATCGGATGAACGTCGGGTGCCGCATCCGTCACGACACTGAAACCCATAGGTCAGATGAATTCAAGAGTCTGAGACATATAAGTCTGACTTTTTGTTCCCCCTCTTCGCCTCGTAGGCTGAACCTCATGAGCACACCGGGCCGGGGGCTGCACGGCCATGTACTGGAGAGCCTCGGTCCCTCGATCACCGCGGGCGAATACCCCGCCGGCAGCGTGCTGCGCACCGACGAACTGGCGCAGCGGTTCGAGGTGTCACGCTCCGTGATGCGCGAAGCCGTGCGTGTCCTGGAATCGATGCATCTGGTCGAGTCCCGGCGCCGGGTCGGCGTGACCGTGCGTCCCGCGCACGAGTGGAACGTCTACGACCCCCAGGTCATCCGGTGGCGTCTTGCGGGCGCCGACCGGCCGCGTCAGCTGCGCTCGCTGACCATGCTGCGCTGCGCCGTGGAGCCCGTCGCCGCGGGCCTCGCCGCCAAGTACGCCACGGCCGAGCAGTGCGCCGAACTCACCGAGTGCGCCCTCGGCATGGTGGCCAACTCACGCGGCCACAAGCTGGAGGGGTACCTCGTCCACGACATCGCCTTCCACCGGATCGTGCTGCGGGCGTCGGGCAACGAGATGTTCGCCCGGCTCGGCGACGTCGTCGCGGAAGTTCTGGCGGGCCGCACCCACCACCAGGTGATGTTCGAGGACCCCGACCCGGCCGCGGTCACCTTGCACGTGCAGGTCGCGGAGGCCGTCCGGGCGGGTGACGCGGTCCGGGCGGAGGAGCTGACCCGGGAGGTCGTGCTGGGCGCACTCCAGGAGCTGGACATCCTCAGCCCGGAGTCCTGAGCCGGGGCCCCTGACGCCCTTGCTCCGCAAGGGAGTTGCGCGCCCGCGGGTGCGTCGTGGCCGGTCGCGCGGTTCCCCGCACCACTGGAGGGGCTACTCGCCGATGTCCCCGTCGACGTACACCCATGCCCCGTCGACGCGCTCGAAGCGGCTGTGCTCCTGCAGCGAGCCGCCGGCGTAGGACGCGTGGAAGGTCACGGTGCCGGTGCCGTGGAAGGCCGAGCCCTCGCTCGTACCGAGGATCTCCAGACCGCTCCACCGCATGGCCGGATCGAACTCCACCCGGGCCGGCCGGGTGCGCGGATGCCAGGTCCGCAGCAGGTACGCCTCGTCGCGCCGCACGAACGCGCAGTAGCGCGAGCGCATCAGAGCCTCGGCGGTCGGTGCCGTCGCCCGGCCCTCATGGAACCGGCCGCAGCACTCCTCGTACGTCCCCGCGAGACCGCAGGGGCAGGAGGGGTTCCGCGCGGGGACGGAACGGCGCCGGTTACGGGACTGAGGAGTGCGTCGGGACATGGACGCCATTCTCCCGCACCACCGCCCGGGTGAATCCCCACACCCCGTCAGGGGCGCGGAGAACTGCGCGGCCGATCACGGACGGCCCGCACTCCGATGACGGCCGGCCCCTGTCCCGCTCCCGGCGGAACCCTCACGGCGGGACGGTCACGACGGCGGATAGGGCGGCCGCGCCGGAATCGCCGCGGAGCGGGACGGCAACGGCGGCAACGCCGTCTCGTCCAGCCACGCGGCGAACAACTCGTCCAGCGGCTCAGCCGCGTACCGCGCCACATGCGCCGTGAACGCCGCCGTGGTCACCGACCCGCCCCGGTGCACGGAGGCCCAGCCCCGCAGCATCCGGAAGAACGCCTCGTCACCCAGCGCGCACCGCACCGCGTGCAGCACCAGCCCGCCCCGGTCGTAGAGCCGGTCGTCGAACATCAGCTTGCGGCCCGGGTCGGACAACCTGAGGTCCTGCGGCAGCGCGGCCACCTTGCGGTGCGCGACACCCGCGAGGGCCTGGGCGCTGCGCCCGCCCGACCGCTCCGACCACAGCCACTCCGCGTACTTCGCGAACCCCTCGTTCAGCCAGATGTGCCGCCAGTCGGCGATGCTCACACTGTTGCCGAACCACTGGTGCGCCAGCTCGTGCGCCACCAGCCGCTCCGAACCCCGGGCCCCGTCCACATGGTTGGCGCCGAACAGGGACAGTCCCTGCGCCTCCACCGGGACGTCGAGCTCCTCCTCGGTGACGACCACCGCGTACTCACCGAAGGGATACGGACCGAAGAGCTCCTCGAACAGCTCCATCATCGCGGGCTGCCGCGCGAAGTCCCGGGAGAACTCCGTCAGCAGATGCGCCGGGATGTGCCCGGCCTGCGGGACACCGCCGAGCCCCGGATCACCGAGCAGTACGGTCTGGTACTTCCCGATGGACAGCCCGACCAGATAACTGGACGTCGGCGCCGCCTGCTCGTACACCCACGTCGTCGTGGACGCCTTCGGCGTGCGGGTCAGCAGCCGTCCGCCCGCCACCACCGAGTACGCCGACGGCGTGGTGACGGCGATCTGGTACGAGGCCTTGTCCGCGGGCCGGTCGTTGCACGGATACCAGGACGGCGCGCCGACCGGCTGGCTCGCCACCAGCGCCCCGTCCTCCAGCTCCTCCCAGCCGAGCCCGCCCCACGGGCTGCGCACCGGCCTGGGATTGCCCGACCAGTGCACCTCCACGGTGAACGCGGCCCCGGCCCGGACCGGCTTCGCCGGGCGCATCCGCAGCCTGCCGCCGCGGTGCGTGTAGTGCGGCGCCCGGCCGTCGACCCGGACCCGGCCGATCCGGAAGTCGGCGAGGTTCAGATGGAACTCGGCGAGCGGCGACCGGCCCGCTATGGCGTTCAGGCGCGCGGTGCCGGACAGCCGGTTGGGTCCTGGACGGTAGTCCAGGGCGAGTTCGTACCGGTGCACCCGGTAACGGGGATCACCGTTCGCCGGGAAGTACGGATCCGCTCCCACTGTCTGCTGAACCACTGAAGTGTCTGCTCCCCTGCGCTGTGCTCGTACGACGTGCCGGTGCACCGACCGCTGCCAGATCCGACCGGTCTGCCCGAGAGGCGCCGTACGGGGCCGCGTCTAGGGACGCCATGCCTCGATCGGGTTGCCCAGCCAGCGGGTGTCGTCGGGGACGGTTTCCGCCGCCATGACGAGGGACGCGGGTCCCAGTGTGCTGCGCGCCCCGACGGAGCTGCCGGGCAGAACGATTCCGCCCGGGCCCAGGGTGGCGCCCTCACGGAGCACCACAGTATCCGTCCGCAAGATCCGGTCGTGGAAGAGGTGGGTCTGCAGCACGCAGCCGCGGTTCACCGTCGCCGCGTCCTCCAGCGTCACCAGATCCGTCTCGGGCAGCCAGTAGCTCTCCACCCACACGCCCTTGCCGATCCGGGCGCCCAGGGCGCGCAGCCAGAGGTTCAGCACCGGAGTGCCCGGCACGGACCCGGCCAGCCAGGGCACGGCGACGACCTCGACGAAGGTGTCGGCCAGCTCGTTGCGCCACACGAAGCCGCTCCACAGCGGGTGTTCACCGGCCCGGTGCCGCCCCACGAGCAGCCACTTCGCGAGCACCGACAGCAGCCCCGCCGCCGCTCCGGCGCCCAGCAGCACCACCCCGGCGAGCGCCCATGCCCAGGCCCCCAGCGCGCTCAGTGCCGCCACCGTCAGCACGGCGAGCGCCGCCGAGCAGAACACGGGCACGATCCGGCACAGCTCGACGAGCCCACGCGCCCACAGCAGCCGCGCGGGCGGGTCGTACGTGAGGCTCTGGTCGCCTCCCTGCGCCGACCGCGGCAGCTTCACCGGCGGCAGTCCCAGGTACGAGCTGCCCTTCTTGGCCTTCTTCGGTGTCGCGGAGAGCACCCCGACCAGGCCCCCGTCCGGCACCGAGCGGCCCGGCGCGGTCATCCCGGAGTTCCCGAGGAAGGCCCGGCGCCCGATCTCCGCCCGCCCGATCCGCATCCAGCCGCCACCGAGCTCGTACGGCGCGGTCAGTGTGTCGTCGGCCAGGAACGCCCCGTCGCCGACCGTCGTCAGGCTGGGCAGCGCGAGCACCGTCGACACCTCGGCGCCCCGCCCGATCCGCATCCCGAGCAGCCGCAGCCACACCGGCGTGACCAGCCCCGCGTACAGCGGGAACAGCGTCTCGCGGGAGCGGTCCATCAGCTGGGTGACCGTCCAGGCCTGCCAGCCGATCCGGCTGTGCGTCGGATGCGTACCGGGCCGCAGACCCAGGCTGAGCAGCCGCACGGCGACCAGCAGGATCAGCGCGTACGCGAGGCCGAAGGCCAGCGTCGCCGGCACCAGCGCGACCGCGGCGCCCCGCAGCGCCGCGGCGAGCCCGGCGTCCGGCGCGACGAAGAGACTCACCACGAGCAGCGCGGCGAAGCCCGCGACCAGCGGCAACGCCGACAGTGCGAACCCGGTCGCCCCGTACATCGCACGCCAGTACGTGCCCTTCTGCGGGCGCTCCTTGGGCCAGTCCCGCTTCGCCTTGCCGAGCTTGACCGCGGGCGCGCCCGCCCACCGCTGGCCGGTCGGAACCTGCCCGGACACGGCCGAACCGGGCGCCACCTCGGCCCGCTTGCCCACCCGGGCGCCGGGGAAGAGGATGCTGCGGGTGCCGACCACGGCGTGCGCGCCGACCTTGACCGGGCCGATCTCCAGGCGGTCACCGTCCAGCCAGTGCCCCGACAGGTCCACCTCGGACTCCACGGCGGCACCCCGGCCGAGCTTGAGCATGCCGGTCACGGGCGGCAGCGAGTGCAGATCCACGTCCGGCCCGACCTTGGCGCCCAGCGCACGCGCGTACCGCTCCAGCCAGGACCCGGTCAGCGAGGTCGCCCCGCTGAACTCGGCGAGCCGCTCGGCGGTCCACAGCCGCAGGTGCACGCCTCCACCCCGCGGATACCGCCCGGGCGTCACGTTCCGCAGGAGCAGCCGGGCGCCGCCGGCTGCGATGGCGAGCCGCCCGGGCGGGCTGAAGAGCAGGGCGGCGCACGGGACGACGAGCCACCAGGAGGCGGTCGGCGCCCACGGATACGCGCCGAACCAGTGGAGCGTGTTGCCGAGCGCGGCCAGCGCCACCGTCCAGCGCAGCCCGAGCAGCGCGAACAGCGGTACGAGCAGCAGCAGCTGCACCACCTTGGCCCGCAGCGGCACGGGCACGATCACCCGCTCTGCACCGTCGCCCTGCGCGGACCTCTCCAGATGCCGGGCCAGCTTCCGCAGCACGGGCTGCTGGTAGACGTCGAGCACGGCGGCGCTCGGGTAGCGGGTGCGCAGCCTCGTGGTGAGCTGGGCGGCGGCGAGGCTGCCGCCGCCGATCGCGAAGAAGTCGTCGCGGGCGGAGCCCACCGGGATACCGAGCACCTCGCTCCACTGCTCGGCGAGCCACGCCTCGGTCCCGTACAGCTGCTCGGCGGGGCCGCCGGTCTCCAGGCCCTCCAGCGGCCACGGCAGTGCGTTGCGGTCGACCTTGCCGGACGTACGGGTCGGCAGTTCGGCCACGGGCGCGAGCAGCGGGACGAGGGCCGCGGGCAGTTCCGTGCGCAGCTTCTCGACGGCCGCCGCCCGGTCCCAGCCGTCCTGGGTGACCACATAGCCGACGAGCAGCTGGTTCCCGCCACGGGCGGTCCGTACGGCGGCCGCGGCGCCCGCGACCCCGGGCAGCGCCTGCAGCGCGGCGTCCACCTCGCCCAGCTCGATCCGGCGCCCGCCGAGCTTGATCTGCTCGTCGGCCCGCCCGAGGAAGATCAGCCCCTCAGGCTCGGCCTTGACCAGGTCACCGCTGCGATAGGCGCGCTCCCAGCCGAGCGAATCCAGCGGGGCGTACTTCTCGGCGTCCTTCTCCGGGTCGAGATAGCGGGCGAGCCCCACCCCGCCGATCACGAGCTGGCCGCTGGCGCCCATCGCCACGGGCTCCCCGGCCTCGTCGACGACGGCGAGCTCCCAGCCGTCGAGGGGCAGGCCGATCCTGATCGGCTCCTCGCCGCTCATCAGCGAGGCACAGGCCACGACGGTGGCCTCGGTGGGCCCGTAGGTGTTCCACACCTCGCGCCCCTCGGTGACCAGGCGCTGCGCCAGCTCGGGCGGGCAGGCCTCACCGCCGAAGATCAGCAGCCGTACCTCGTTGAGCGCCTCCGGCTCCCACAGGGCGGCCAGCGTCGGCACGGTGGAGACGACGGTGATCTCCTGCTCGACCAGCCAGGGCCCCAGATCGGCGCCGCTGCGCACCTGGGAGCGCGGTACGGGCACCAGGCAGGCCCCGTACCGCCAGGCCAGCCACATCTCCTCGCAGGAGGCGTCGAAGGCGACGGAGAGACCCGCCATGACCCTGTCACCCGGGCCGATCGGGTCCTCGGTCAGGAACAGCCCGGCCTCGGCGTCCACGAAGGCGGCGGCGCTGCGGTGGCTGACGGCCACGCCCTTGGGCCTGCCGGTGGAACCGGACGTGAAGATGATCCACGCGTCGTGCTCGACCCCGGGGCGTGCGGCGGGCGCCTCGCTGCGCCCCCGCACGGTCAGCTCGTGCCCGGCTCCGACGACGGCCCGGACGTCGGCCTCCCCGAAGACCAGCTCGGCCCGCTCGTCCGGGTCCTCGGCGTCCACCGGCACATAGGCGGCTCCGGCGGCCAGCACGGCGAGGACGGCGACGTACAGCCCGTTGGTGCCAGAGGGGACGCGCACGCCGACCCGGTCCCCGAGGCCCACCCCGGCGGCGCCGAGCCGCCGGCGCAGGGCCTCGACCTCGACGGCCAGGGCGCGGTAGGTGAGGCTGCGGCGGCCGTCGTCCAGCGCGGGCTCGTCGGGACAGGCCCGCACGGAGGCGTCGAAGACGTCGACGAGTGTGCGCGGTGAGGGCGCGGAGGAGGCGGAGAAGCGCGCCCGGCCGCCGAACTCCGCCCGGACCTCGTCGTCGGACAACGAGAGCGCGGGGCCTTGCTGGAGGGCTGCCATCGGGTCCTCACATGTCGTTCCCGGATCCTCCGGGGGAGCCGGCGGGCCCGCAGGTATGCCTGGGGATATTCCGGTCAGCTCCGAACAAGCGTGGAATTTTAGTACGACGCTAGCCGCGGACCTGCGCCGCAGCCATGCGAACAGGCCTTTCGAGGGGCCCGGCGGGGCGGGGCCGACTCTCTGACATGGGGATATGTCATCCTGACGAGATCTATCCCACATGTGGCCGGAACCCGGTTCCGGGGGGTGTCACGGGCAACGAACGAGGGCCGCGACCAGTGGTCGCGGCCCTCGTTCATCTCGTGTGTCCGAGGGGGGACTTGAACCCCCACGCCCGATAAAGGGCACTAGCACCTCAAGCTAGCGCGTCTGCCATTCCGCCACCCGGACAAGGTGTCTGTCGCGCGGGGTTCCCCTCGCGGCGACGAAGGAAACATTACCAGGCTTTCCAGACCACCCGATCACGGGCCGTCGGGGCGTGAACGGCCTGTGACGGGCCGGGTCCGCCCTTGGGGCCGGAGGTCCGGAGAGGGAGGATGGGAGGGACCGCCAGCAGGGACCGTGGGAGGAAGCAGCGTGAGCGAGCCGGACACGACCAAGGGCATCACGGGTGAGGACGAGGTCGTCGACCTCTGCCGCGAGCTGATCCAGATCGACACCAGCAACTACGGCGACCACTCGGGCCCGGGTGAGCGCAAGGCCGCCGAGTACGTCGCGGAGAAGCTCGCCGAGGTGGGCCTCGAACCGCAGATCTTCGAGTCGCACCAAGGCCGTGCCTCGACGGTGGTCAGGATCGAGGGGGAGGACCGCTCGCGGCCCGGACTGCTCATTCACGGCCACACCGACGTCGTACCGGCGAACGCCCAGGACTGGACGCACCACCCGTTCTCCGGCGAGATCGCCGACGGCTGTGTGTGGGGCCGGGGCGCGGTCGACATGAAGGACATGGACGCGATGACCCTCGCGGTCGTCCGCGACCGGATGCGCGGCGGTCGCAAGCCTCCCCGGGACCTCGTACTGGCCTTCCTGGCGGACGAGGAGGCGGGCGGCAAGTTCGGCGCCAAGCACCTCGTCACCAAGCACCCCGACCTCTTCGAGGGCGTGACCGAGGCGATCGGCGAGGTCGGCGGGTTCTCCTTCACGGTCAACGAGAAGCTGCGGCTGTATCTCGTGGAGACCGCGCAGAAGGGCATGCACTGGATGAAGCTGACCGTGGACGGCACCGCCGGGCACGGTTCGATGATCCACCGGGACAACGCGATCACCGAACTGTCCGAGGCCGTCGGACGGCTCGGCCGGCACAAGTTCCCGGTGCGCGTGACGAAGACGCTGCGGCACTTCCTCGACGAACTCGGCGACGCGCTGGGCACCGAGCTCGACCCGGAGAACATGGACGCGACGCTCGCCAAGCTCGGCGGCATCGCCAAGCTCATCGGCGCCTCGCTGCAGAACACGGCCAACCCGACGCAGCTGGGCGCGGGCTACAAGGTGAACGTGATCCCGGGCCAGGCGACCGCGCACGTCGACGCCCGCTATCTGCCGGGCTACGAGGAGGAGTTCCTCGCCGACCTGGACCGCATCCTCGGCCCGAACGTGAAGCGCGAGGACGTGCACGCCGACAAGGCCCTGGAGACCACCTTCGACGGGGCCCTCGTGGACGCCATGCAGACCGCGCTGTCCGCCGAGGACCCGATCGCCCGGGCCGTCCCGTACATGCTCTCCGCCGGCACCGACGCCAAGTCCTTCGACGACCTCGGCATCCGCTGCTTCGGCTTCGCACCGCTGAAGCTGCCGCCGGAGCTGGACTTCGCCGGAATGTTCCACGGTGTCGACGAGCGGGTGCCGGTCGACGCCCTGAAGTTCGGAGTGCGGGTGCTCGACCGCTTCATCGAGGCGTCCTGAGGCATACCGAACCGCGAGGCGTCCTGAATTAACCCGCTGAAACGACACTCCAATAATCGCCAGCGCGTACGGAGTCGACTGAGAAGAGTGAATGCGCTCATAGGCTCGTAGCCCTATTACTCCCTCCTCGTTACTGGTGATGTGATCCGCGGCTGGGATCACATTTGCCTACAAGGAGGAATAATGATCAAGAAGATCGTCGCCGCTGCGGCTGCCACGGGTGGCCTGGTTCTCGCTGGTGCGGGTATGGCGGTTGCCGACGCCGGTGCTCAGGGTGCTGCCGTGCACTCGCCCGGTGTGCTTTCGGGCAACGTCATCCAGGCGCCCATCCACGTGCCGGTGAACGTCTGCGGCAACACGGTCTCCGTGATCGGGCTGCTGAACCCCGCCTTCGGCAACACCTGCGTCAACGCCTGACGTTGTACTCACCTCATGAAGGCCTGCATTCCATGAAGGTCTGAAGTCATGAGGGTCTGAGTCCGCGGCCCCGGAGTGCGCGCCATGCGCTCCGGGGCCGCAGACATTCCGTATTGCGCGCCCGCGCGTCCGGCGCGTGCGCGTTCCTGATGCAACAGGGCTCACAAGGCAGGGAAAAGCTATGCGACAGGTCACCCGCAAAGGTCTGATGACGGTGGCGGCCGCTACCGGGGTCCTCGCCGCCACCGGCGGTTACGCGCACGCCGACTCGGGGGCGCACGGCACCGCTTCGGACTCCCCGGGCGTACTCTCCGGGAACTCGGTGCAGGCGCCGGTGCACGCGCCGGTCAATGTCTGCGGCAACACCGTGAACGTGGTCGGGCTGCTCAATCCGGCGGTCGGCAACAAGTGCGCCAACAAGGGCGGTGGCTCCGGCCATCACGGGAGCGGTGGCTCGGGTCATCACGGGCCGGGCGGTGGATCGCAGGCCGGGGGGCACACCGGTGACTCGCCCGGCGTCGGCTCCGGCAACCACGTGCAGGTCCCGGTGGACGTGCCGGTCAATGTCTGCGGCAACGGCATCTCCGTCGGCGGCATCGGCAACGCGACCACGGGCAATGCCTGTGGGAACACCGAGGACGGGCACGCAGTGACGCCTCCCGGGCACGGGGAGCCGAACACTCCGGGCAAGCCGGGAGACCCGGGCAACCCCGGTGATCCGGGAGACCCGGGCCGGCCCGGTGGTCCCAAGAGCGGGAACCCGCACGGCTCGAACCCGAACGACCTGGACGCCCAGGCCGTCGGCCGCCCCGACGGATCCGCGCAGCTCGCGCAGACCGGCGGCGACCTGCCGCTCGGCCTCGCGCTGCCGATGGGCGCGGGCGCACTCCTCATGGGCGCCGTGATCTACCGCAAGGCACGTGCCTCGGCATGAAGCCGACGCCATGACGCCCAAAACGGTGTCATGGCATGACACATCGCCCCGGGGTGAGGGCTTGCATCCCCCGAGCAGGTCCGACGGAGCGGGCCCCGCGCGCGGGGCCCGCTCCGTTTCAGCCGTCCCGCGTCACCATGTGGCGCGAACCTGGCGAATGATCCGTCGGCGCAACCGCACCCTGCGGCTGCCGTCCCGGTGCAGGCTGAGACGGTCCAACTCCCAGTGCCCGTACTCAGCATGGTCCGTCAGCAGGCGTGCCGCTTCCTTGCGGGAGACCCCGCGCGGCACATACACGTCGACAAATTCGTATTCCGGCATCGCATCTATTGTGCGTGCGGAGGCCCTGTACGGATAGCGTCTGCCCTATGTCTGATGCTGCGCAGCCCACCGCTGCCGAGGTACGCGCCGCCGCCGAGGCGGTCAAGACCGCGCTCGACCGCCACCTGGCGGCGGTCGAGCGCAGGTCGGGTGAGGACGACCCGGCCGTCTACGAGGCGTTCAACGAGCTGGCCGCGGCCGCCGAGGAGTACGACGAGCTCCTCTACGACCGCTATGACGAGGTCACTCCCTTCGAGATCCCCGGCTCGGACGACGCGCTCCCGCCGTACACGGGGCCGGAGGAGCCCAACTCGCTGAGCGTGCTGATCCGCCGGGACTACGCGGTGGCGGAGCCGCAGCGGCTGCTGGCGCAGGCCCAGCGCGTCGAGGCCGTGGAGGAGTCCGGTGCGGTGACGGCGGGCTTCGACGCCGAGTCCGGGACCGTGCACGGCGCGCTCGGTGTCCTCTTCGGCGAGTTCGAGCCCGACGAGATCGCCTCCCGGCACAAGGAGTTCGGCCTGGAGGAGGGCGACTCCACGCTGTGGGTGACCGCCTCGGACGAACAGGCCGAACCGGGTGAGTGGCTGGAGGCCCCGTTCGACCAGGCCGACACCCACCAGGTGGTGTGCCGCTTCGATGTCAGTGCCGTCTTCGACGACGACGCCGAGGACGACCTCGATGACGACCCGGACGACGCCGTCGAGCCGGAACTCGAAGCCGTGCTCGGCGGGGACGAGGACCTGGAGAGGACGGACGCGGACCGCTGACGGTCCGCTGTCACCCACGGTGGCGGCCGCCGGGCTCCTCTGCCCGCCGGCCGCCACCGGTGCGTCCGGGGCCGTGGACCCCGCCGGTGACGGGACTCAGCCCGACGCCGGCACCTGGGCCGCGATCAGGGCGGACAGCCTGGTCGTACGGGGCTTCGCGGCGACCTCCGCGACCGCGCGCGGCAGCGCCTGCTCCACACCGTGGACCACGGAGAGGTGCCGGCCGGCGCGGCCGAAGGCGGTGTAGACCCAGGGCCTGGAGAGCGCTTGGCCGGCGTCGCCGGGAAGCACCACGACCGCGGCGGGCCAGCGGACCCCGACCGCCTGGTGGGCGGTGAGCGCCCAGCCGTGCCGCACGGTCTGCTCCACCCGCTCCTTCGGTACGACGACGGGCGCGCCCGCGCACTGCAGATGCAGCCCGTCGGCGTCGGCCTTCACCACCTGGCCCGGGACCGAACGGCCCGGCGCGGGGGAGTGGACGATCCGGTCGCCCGGGTCGAAGCCGCCGAAGCGCCCGGAGCCCGGATTGAGCCGCTCCTTCAGCGCGGCGTTGAGCACCCGGGTGCCCGCCGCGCCGCCGTGGCCCAGAGTGATCACCTGTGTCTGTTCGGCCGGAATGCCGATCGCGCGCGGCACCGAGTCGGCGACCAGCTGCACGGTGCGGTGGACCGCCTCCCCGGCGTCACGCACCGGGATGATCACCACTTCCTTGCCGGGGGCCTCGACCTGGTTCAGCTCGCCGATGCCGATGCCCGAGACCAGTTCGCCGACGGGGCCGGGATCAGGGGTCCGCGAGGCGATCTGCGGGCACACCCGGGCGGCGAGCAGATCCGCGAAGACCCGCCCGGGGCCCGCCGACCACAGCACACCGGGGTCCCCGCTCAACACGAGCCGGGCGCCGTCGGGCAGCGACTCGGCGAGCATGGCCGCGCTCTCCACGTCGAGCTGCGGAGCGTCGAGCACGACGAGGAGGTCGGTCCGGAGCATGCCGTCCGAGTCCCGCCCCGGGCCCTCCGCGCCGGTCAGGAGGCCGGCGACGGTGGTCACGCCCGCGTCGGCCGGATCGCCGCCGGACGGTCCACGGCCGGGGTTCCCGGACGCTTCGCCCGATGCTCCGGCCGTGCCGCCCTGCGGCGGGCCGGGTGCGTCCGTGTCCGGGCCGGACTGCGACGGCGGGTGCGTGGCCGAGGCCGCGGTCCGCGCCTGCTGCGCGGCGGCGATCAGCGCGGCGAAGTCCCGGCGGCCGTCCGCGCTGTGCGTGGCGGCGCACACCCGCAGGCCGAGCGAGCGGGCGGCCGCCACCAGGGACGCGGGCTCGGCGCGGGACGCCTCGCCGCCGGTGTGCAGCACGAGACCGTGGCCCGCGACCGCCCGGATCAGTTCGGCGGCGGAGCCGGTCGCGGCCGACTCCCAGGCCTTGGCAGGACCGTCCTCCTTGGGCAGTGCGTTGACCACCCGGGCGAGCCCGTCGGCGAGGCTCTCCTCGGCGAGTGCGTACCGCTCCAGTCCGATGAGGACGCGCACCGGGCGTACCTCCTCGCCCTCGTCGCTCTCCTCACCCTCGGCGTCGTCGTCCTCCTCGGACCGCCGGGGGGCCGGGGGTGCGCCGGGCTCGTCCAGCGCGTCCTGGAACACCAGGGCGTCGCCCTCGGCCAGGGCGCTCTGCACGGCGGCGTCGGGGTCGGGAACCGAGCGCTGCGCGAGCGCGGCGTGCAGGGCCGGGGCCTCCAGGGCGGTGTGTCCCGCCAGGGCCGCCTGTTCGAGGAGCCACACGGTGACCGCCCGGCCCCGCCGCTCGTCGTCCGGCCCGCACTCCGCGCCCAGCAGGGCCCGGGCGAACCCGTCCGCCTGCTCGGGCCGCACCCCCGCCACGCGCAGCAACTGCCAGGGATCCTCGCCCAGTCGGCCGTCCGCTCCCTCGCCGAGGGTGGCGGCGGTCTGCGGCGCCAGCGTCTCGGGTGCGCCGCCCCGGACCAGCACCGCGCGCACCGCGTCGACGGACTCGGGGGCCATCGACGCCGGCATGCCGGAGGGCGTGGGCTGCGGGCGCCGCACCGGCTCCGGCGCGACCCTGCGCGGCGCGGGCTCCTGCTCACTGAAGACGCTCGCCGGGGGCTTCTCGCCGCTCTCCACCGCTCGGACGGCCGCGAGCAGGTCGGCGGCCTTCCCGCTCAGTCCCGTCCCGGCCCGGACCGGTCCCGTCTTCTCCGCCTTCCGCTGCTCGATCCGCTCCCGCAGCTCCCGCTGCGCGGCCAGCTCGGCCTCGGCCTCGGACAACTGGACCGCGCCTTCGGTGGCGGCGGTGCCGTCGGCGGCGCCGCCCTCCGGGGCCTCGCCGTCCGCCGCGCCCTCGGCCGAGTCGCCCTCACCCGTGCCCGGTGCGGCGGCGCCGGTGTCCGGTCGAGCCCCCGCGCCGGGCCCTGTGGACTCGGGGGCCGCGCTCGGCGTCCCCGGCTCGGCTTCCTCCGCGGCGGCGGACGGCTCCGTGGTCACAGCGTGCTCCAGTCGTGATCGGGGTAGTGGTGCACGGGCGCCGACACGTCGTCGAGCGCTCGGCAGATCTCGTCAGGAAGACTAAGGGTCTCCACTGACAACGCGGCCGTGAGCTGCGGCGCGTTGCGCGCGCCGATGATGGGGGCGACCACCCCCGGCCGGTCGCGGACCCAGGCGAGGGCCACCTGGAGCGGAGTCACCGCGAGGCCGTCCGCCGCCGTCGTCACCGCGTCCACTATGCGGCTCGCCGCGTCGTCCAGGTACGGCGCGACGAACGGTGCCAGGTGCTCTGAGGCGCCCCGCGAGTCCGCGGGCGTCGCGTGCCGGTACTTGCCCGTCAGCACGCCGCGGCCCAGCGGGGAGGACGGGAGCAGGCCGACGCCCAGGTCCAGCGCCGCGGGCAGCACTTCGCGCTCGACACCGCGCTGCAGCAGGGAGTACTCCATCTGCGTACTGGCGAGCCGCGTGCGTATCCCGGGGGAGGCGAGCTGCCAGGTGGCCGCCTTCGCGAGCTGCCAGCCGCAGAAGTTGGACACACCGGCATACCGGGCCCGGCCGCTGCTGACAGCGATGTCGAGAGCCTGGAGGGTCTCCTCCAGCGGCGCGTGGGGGTCGAAGGCGTGGATCTGCCACAGGTCCACATAGTCCGTGCCGAGCCGGGTCAGTGAGGCGTCGAGGGCGGACAGCAGGTGCCCCCGTGAGCCGTCGAAGCGCCGGTCCGGGTCCGGCACGCTGCCCGCCTTCGTGGAGATCACCAGATCCCGGCGCGGTACCAGCCCTTCCATGAGCTGTCCGAGCAGGTACTCGGCCTCCCCGTCCCCGTACACGTCGGCCGTGTCCACGAGTGTTCCGCCCGCCTCCCAGAACCCCTTCAACAGGTCGGCGGCGTCATGCTCGGTGGTGTCCCGGCCCCAGGTGAGGGTGCCGAGTCCGATTCGGGACACGCGCAGGCCGGTACGGCCGAGATGCCTCTGCTCCATGTCGGCTGAGATTACTGGCCGGACGTCGGAGCGTGGGGCCCCTGTGGACAACCCGGATCACATGATCCGCAACCCTGTCCCTGCCGCTCGGCCCGGTGGCGCGCTAGGGTGCCGGACAAGGGACGTTACTGATCAGTAAGGGGAATCGGCCATGCAGCTCGGGATCAACCTCGGCTACTGGGGTGCCGGAATGGACGCGGACAACCTCGCCGTGGCCAAGGAGGCCGACCGCCTCGGCTACTCGGTCTGCTGGGCCGCGGAGGCGTACGGATCGGACGCGGCCACCGTGCTGACCTGGGTCGCCGCCCAGACCGAGCGCATCGACGTCGGTTCGGCCATCTTCCAGATCCCGGCCCGCCAGCCCGCGATGACCGCGATGACCGCCGCCACCCTGGACTCGCTGTCCGGCGGCCGCTTCCGCCTCGGCCTCGGCGTCTCCGGACCGCAGGTCTCCGAGGGCTGGTACGGCGTCAAGTTCGACAAGCCGCTGGCCCGCACCCGCGAGTACGTCGAGATCGTGCGCCGGGCGATGACCCGCGAGCGACTGTCCTACGAGGGCGCGCACTGGACCCTCCCGCTGCCGGACGGCCCGGGCAAGCCGCTCAAGCTGACCGTGCACCCCGAGCGCGAGCACATCCCGCTCTACATCGCCGCGATCGGCCCGAAGAACCTGCAGCAGACCGGCGAGATCGCCGACGGCGCCCTGCTGATCTTCCCGTCCGCGGAACACCTCGAGGACACCGCGGTCAAGCACCTGCGCGCGGGCCGCGAGAAGGCCGGCCTGACCATGGACGGCTTCGACGTCTGCCCGACGCTGCCCCTCGCGCTGGGCCCCGAGGAAGGCGACAAGGACGTGTCGGCCCTGGCCGACATGTTCCGCCCGTACACCGCTCTCTACGTGGGCGGCATGGGCAGCCGCAAGCAGAACTTCTACAACCAGCTCGCCCAGCGCATGGGCTACGAGAAGGAGGCCGCCGAGATCCAGGACAAGTACCTGGCCGGCGACAAGGCGGGCGCGGCGGCCGCCATTCCGCAGCAGCTCATCGACCAGACCACGCTGCTCGGTTCCGTGGACCGCATCGCGGACCGGATGGCGGCCTACGCGGCCGCCGGAGTCACCACGCTCACACTGGCCCCGGCGGGCTTCACGCTGGACGAGCGGCTCGCCTCGCTGCGGGCCGGGTCCGAGGCCCTGGAGCGGGCCGGACTCGCGTAGCCGCGCGCAGCGGGACGAGAGAGTTCCACGGCCGTGGTGGGGGCTCGGGGGTCTTCCCCGCCACGGCCGTCACGGAGCACAACGCGCCACGGCCCGCTCGGTTACGCGCCTCTCATGCCCTTCCCGTCCTCCGTTCGGCGGATTTGTCCGACACAGATGTTGCCGCACCACTGGCTGCCCATTTGACTCGTTCTTTGCGGACTCCCGCATGGAGGTGGGCGTCCCGCATGGAGGTGGCAGTCATGCTTTCGGCCAAGAGTCTCTTCCAGGAGATCATCGACAACGACGAGTCGTTCCGGCTCTTCTGCTCCATCGCCGCCAGCGGGGAGACACAGGGAGGCTGGGAGAACGCGCGGATCGCGGCCCTCGTCCCGGAGAGCGAGCGTTCACTCGCACCCAAGATCACCCGGCACGGCGCGGACGAGGACAAGCACGGACGGATTTTCAACGCGCTCATGAAGAAGCGGGGCCTCACTCCCGTCGAGATCCCGCCCGAGACCGACTACACACTTCTGCTGGAGAAGAACGGCATCGGTCTCGCGCACGAAAAGCTCAAGCGCGACGAGCCGCTCACCGTCCAGGACATCGTCACGTATCTCTCGCACAGCAGGGTCACGGAGCAGCGCGCCGCGGACCAGATGGTGATGCTCCGCAAGGACTTCGGGGATCATCCGGAGATCGGCAGGGCGGTGCGGATGATCTCCGACGACGAGGACAACCACCTCGCGTACTGCCACGAGGAACTGCTGCGCTTCGCGGCCGCGGGCCACGGCCGGGCCATCCAGCGGACCCTGCGCGAGTGCGCGCTCGCCGAGGTCGGCATCTACCGGGACGTCAGCCTCGCCGTGATGGGGCACATGGGCCGCATCCTCGGCTGGCCCAGGTCCAAGGCGGCGGTGCTCGCGGCGGGCGTCCACGCCATGTACGCGTACGAGCGCCTGGTCGGCTGGCGGCGGATGGTCTCGCTGACGATGCCGCAGCGGCGCGACGCCCTGGGCGGGCCGGCGACGGCGGCACCCGAGTTCGCCTGACCGTGCGCCACGCGCGCGTGCCGCACGTACACGGCACGCGCGCGTGGACCGAACCGGAGACCCGCTACAGCCAGCCGCGCTGCTTGAAGAGACGGAACAGCAGCACTTCGAGCACCGCCATCAGCAGGATCACCACCGGATAGGCCCAGACCCAGTGCAGTTCCGGCATGTGCTCGAAGTTCATGCCGTAGATCCCGGCGATCATCGTGGGCACCGCCGCCATGGCCGCCCACGACGAGATCTTCCGCATGTCGTCGTTCTGCCGCACGCTCATCTGTGCCAGGTGCGCCGACAGGACGTCCGACACCAGCCGGTCCAGGCCCTCCACGGAGTCGTTCACCCGCGTCAGGTGGTCGTTGACGTCCCGGAAGAACGGCTGTGCCTTGCCGTCGACGAAGGGCACCCCCGAGCTGGAGAGGCCCGAGCCCGCGAGACGGGTCAGCGGCGGGGACAGCGGTCCGGTGGCCCTGCGGAACTCCAGGATCTGCCGCTTGAAGGTGTAGATCCGGGACGCGGTGTTCCGGGACCCGCCGTCGTTCGGCGAGAACACCTCCGCCTCGACCTCCTCCAGGTCCCTCTGCAGCTCCGACGCCACCTCCAGGTAGTGGTCGACGGTGGCGTCGGCGATCGAGTACAGCACCGCCGTCGGGCCGAGGCGCATCAGCTCAGGGTCCTTCTCCAGGCGCTGCCGCACGGTCTTGAGCGGCGAACCGTCTCCGTGCCGCACGGTCACCACGAAGGAGTCACCCAGGAAGATCATGAGTTCGCCCGAGGACACGGTGTCGCTGTCCGGCTCGTAGGTGACCGGCTTGAGGACCGCGAACAGGGAGTCGTCGTACACCTCCAGTTTCGGCCGTTGGTGCGCCTTCAGGGCGTCCTCGACCGCCAGCGGGTGCAGCCCGAACTCCTCCGTCACGAGGTCGAACTCGCGCTCCGTCGGCTCGTGCAGCCCGATCCACACGAATGCGTTTCCGCAGGTACGAGCCTCTTCCAGCGCGTCGGACAGGTCCTCGGGGCCCTCCGTCCGGTGTCCGTCCCGGTAGATGGCACAGTCGACGATCACAGAGCGTATTCTCCTGTTCGCAGGGGCCTGGCGCACTCGGACCGCCGCCTAGGCTGGGGCGCATGCCCACCTTGATCCTCGTCCGGCACGGACGTTCCACCGCCAACACCGCGGGGCTGCTCGCCGGGTGGACCCCCGGCGTCGCCCTCGACGAGCGCGGCGCGGCGCAGGCCGCGGCACTGCCCGGGCGCCTCGGGGAACTGCCGCTCTCGGAAGTCGTCAGCAGCCCTCTGCAGCGCTGCCAGGAAACGATTCAGCCGCTCCTCGACGCCCGGCCCGGCCTGCGGGCCCACTCCGACGAGCGTATCGGGGAGTGCCACTACGGAGACTGGTCCGGGCGCAAGCTCGCCGAGCTGGCGGGAGAGCCGCTGATGGAGGTGGTGCAGACGCACCCCTCCGCGGCCGCGTTCCCGGGCGGCGAGTCGATGCGCTCCATGCAGACCCGCGCCGCCGAGGCGGTACGGGAGTGGAACGCGCGCGTGGAGCGCGATCACGGCAGTGACGCCGTGTACCTCATGTGCTCGCACGGCGACATCATCAAGTCTCTGGTCGCGGACGCACTCGGCCTTCATCTGGACCTCTTCCAACGGATCTCCGTAGAACCGTGTTCCATCACCGCGATCCGTTACACCCGGCTGCGGCCGTTTCTCGTGCGCCTCGGTGACACCGGCGATCTCACGTCCCTCGCGCCGCGCGAGGAGGCCCCGGGCGGCGACGCCACGGTCGGGGGCGGTGCGGGCGCACCGTGATCGTCGGCCGCAGTAGGGTGAAGCGGTCGAAGCAGCGCAGCAGTTGTCAGCGCAGACGCAAGTGACGGCAGAAGCAGTCGATCGATCCAATGGAGACAGGACGTGTCCCGTCAGGTGTTCCTCTACGACCCGCCGGACCGTTTCGTGGCCGGTACGGTCGGGCTGCCAGGGCGCCGTACCTTCTTCCTGCAGGCCTCCTCGGGCCCCAGGGTGACGAGCGTGGCCCTGGAGAAGACGCAGGTCGCGGCGCTCGCCGAACGTATGGACGAGCTTCTCGACGAGGTCGTACGGCGTACCGGGGGCAGCGCTCCCGTCCCGGCGATGGCCCCGACGGAGGTCTCCGACGCCGCCCCGCTCGACACCCCCGTCGAGGAGGAGTTCCGGGTCGGCACCATGGCGCTCGCCTGGGACGGTGACGAGCAGCGCATGATCGTCGAGGCGCAGGCCCTCGTGGAGCTGGACGCCGACTCCGAGGAGGACCTGGCCGCCGCCGAGGAGGAGCTCCTCCAGGACGAGGAGAACGGCCCGCCGATGCTGCGGGTCCGCCTCACCGGCGCACAGGCCCGCGCCTTCGCCAAGCGGGCCCTCGACGTCGTCAACGCGGGCCGGCCGCCCTGCCCGCTGTGCAGTCTCCCGCTCGACCCGGAAGGACACGTATGTCCGCGCCAGAACGGATACCGCCGCGAAGCGTGACCACGGCCGAGCTGCTCACCGAGGGCGAGCTGACCGTGCGCGGCCGCATCCGTGAGGCCTCGAACGCGGTACTGCTGTGCGACGTGTCGTACGAGGGGCGCGAGGCGTCCTGCGTCTACAAGCCGGTCGCCGGTGAGCGGCCGCTGTGGGACTTCCCCGACGGGACCCTCGCCCAGCGGGAGGTCGCGGCCTTCGAGGTGTCCGAGGCGACCGGCTGGGGGCTCGTCCCGACCACCGTGCTGCGGGAGGGTCCCTACGGCGAGGGCATGTGCCAGCTGTGGATCGAGCCGTCGGGCGAGGCCGGCGGCGCCGAGCTGCTCGGGCTGGTCGACGCCGAGGAGCCCGGCGAGGGCTGGAAGGCCGTGGGTCTCGCCGAGGTCGGCGAGGGGCGTACGGCCCTGCTCGTGCACGCCGACGACGAACGGCTGCGCAGGCTGGCCGTCCTCGACGCGGTGATCAACAACGCCGATCGCAAGGGCGGGCACCTGCTGCCCGCGCCCGGGGGACTGCTGTACGGCATCGACCACGGCGTCACCTTCAACGCCGAGAACAAGCTGCGCACGCTGCTGTGGGGCTGGGCGGGGGAGAAGCTCACCCCGGAGGCGGTGCAGGTCCTGGAGCGGCTCAGGGACGCCCTGGGAGGCACGCTGGGCGGGCGGCTGGCGGAGCTGATCACCGAGACGGAAGTGGACGCCACGCGCGCGCGTGTGGCCGCTCTGCTCGCGTCCGGACGGCATCCGGAGCCCTCGGGGGAGTGGCCCGCGATTCCCTGGCCGCCCGTATAGCCGCGCGACGCGGACTCCGAGCCGTGACGCATACTCCGGTGCCGGGCGCAAGGGTGCCTGTCAGGCCATCGGACCGGTCCGGTTCGTATACGGAACATCCGTCCGGTTAGGCTCAGGGCATGCATGCCTGGCCCGCTTCTGAGGTCCCCGCCCTGCCCGGCACGGGCCGCGACCTCCGGATCCACGACACCGCGACCGGTGGTCCCGTGACCCTCGACCCCGGTCCCGTCGCCCGTATCTACGTCTGCGGCATCACGCCGTACGACGCGACCCACATCGGTCACGCGGCGACCTACAACGCGTTCGACCTCGTGCAACGCGTGTGGCTCGACACCAAGCGGCAGGTTCACTACGTCCAGAACGTGACGGACGTCGACGATCCGCTGCTGGAGCGCGCCGCGCGGGACAACGTCGACTGGACCGCTCTCGCCGAGCAGGAGACCGCTCTCTTCCGCGAGGACATGACCGCCCTGCGGATGCTGCCCCCGCGGCAGTACATCGGCGCCGTCGAGGCCATACCCGGGATCGTCCCGCTGGTCGAGCGGCTGCGGGACTCCGGGGCCGCGTACGAGCTCGAGGGCGACGTCTACTTCTCCGTCGAGGCGGACCCGCACTTCGGCGGAGTGTCCCACCTCGACGTGGCGGCGATGCGGCTGCTGTCCGCCGAGCGGGGCGGCGACCCGGACCGTCCGGGCAAGAAGAACCCGCTCGACCCGATGCTGTGGATGGCCGCCCGCGACGGCGAGCCGAGCTGGGACGGCGGCTCGCTCGGCCGGGGCCGGCCCGGCTGGCA
Source organism: Streptomyces aurantiacus (assembly GCF_027107535.1). NCBI lineage: Bacteria > Bacillati > Actinomycetota > Actinomycetes > Kitasatosporales > Streptomycetaceae > Streptomyces > Streptomyces sp. Qhu-G9. Next base: position 2,663,207 of record NZ_CP114283.1, read on the forward strand.
CATCGAGTGCGTCGCGATCGCGCTCGACCACCTGGGCATGGGCTTCGACATACAGGGCGGCGGCTCCGACCTCGTCTTCCCACACCACGAGATGGGCGCCTCCCACGCGCAGGCCCTGACCGGCGAGTTCCCCATGGCCAAGGCCTACGTGCACGCCGGCATGGTCGCGCTCCACGGTCAGAAGATGTCCAAGTCCAAGGGCAACCTGGTCTTCGTGTCGGCGCTGCGCCGCGAGGGTGTGGACCCGGCCGCCATCCGGCTCGCCCTGCTCGCGCACCACTACCGGGCCGACTGGGAGTGGACCGACCAGGTGCTCCAGGACGCCCTCGCACGGCTCGACCGCTGGCGGGCGGCCGTGTCGCGGCCCGACGGCCCGTCGGCCGAGGCGCTCGTCGAGGAGATCCGCGAGGCCCTCGCGAACGACCTGGACGCACCGGCCGCGCTGGCGGCCGTCGACCGCTGGGCCGTACTCCAGAGCGAGCGGGGCGGTACGGACGAGGGCGCCCCCGGCGTCGTCTCGCGTGCCGTGGACGCCCTGATGGGTGTGGCTCTCTAGGACCGGCTCCGGCTCCGTCGGACAGACCGGCTCTGTTCGGCAGGCCCGGCGGCCGCCCACCGCACAACGGCGGGTGCCGGGCGGGTCGTTGCCTGCCCGGCGCCCCCGGCGCCCCCGGCACCCCGGGCGCGGCGGCTGTGGCCGCTCGCGTCCTTGAGGGCCGGGGCCGCTCCTCCCGGGCCAACTCGGCCACTCCGCCGCCGAGTTCGCCGAACCAGGCCCGAAGGCGAGCCGCATCGCACCCGCGTGCCGTCCGTACAGGACACCGATGTCACGCCACATTCCGGCCCAAGGCTGCGCGGACGGTGGCCATGTGATGGGGTGACAGCGTCTGTTGACCGTCGGGCCGGCAGTGCGCCGGCCCTCTTGTGGGAGGACGCACCGTGGCACTCGCAGACCGTTCCTTCGCACGTCGAAGACTCCTCACCTCGGCCGCCGCCGCGGGCGGAGCGGCACTCCTGGGCGGCACGGCGCACGCGGCCGAGCCGCGCAAGAAGGCCTGGCCCGACCGCTTTCCGCTGCCGGACGGCTTCCAGCCGGAGGGCATAGCCATCGGCTCGGCCCCCTTCGCGTACTTCGGGTCGCTGGCCAACGGCGACATCTACCGGGCGAGCCTCGCCACCGGGCGCGGCTCGGTCATCAGCGAGGGTCCCGGCGCGGGACACCCCGCCGTGGGCCTGAAGATCGACCGGCACGGCCGGCTGTTCGTCAGCGGCGGGGCCGGCAGCGACCTGCGTATCGTCGACTCCCGCACGGGAAGGACCGAGAAGACGTACGCCGTCGGCGGCGCGTTCGTGAACGACGTGATCCTCACTCCGCCCGCGGCCTGGTTCACCGACTCGTTCGCGCCCCGGCTCTACCGGCTCGCGCTCGACCGGCACGGCAGGCCCGGAGCCGTCACGGACGTGCCGCTGGGCGGCGACTGGCAGCAGGGCCCGGACTTCACCGCGAACGGCATCGAGCGCACGCCGGACGGCAGCGCGCTCCTGGTGGTGAACGTCTTCGTCGGCGGCGGCACGCTGATGAGGGTGGACCCGCGCACCGGAACCGCCACCGCCGTCGACCTCGGCGGTGCCGTGATCCCCAACGGCGACGGCCTGTTGCTCCTCGGCAGGGTCCTCTACGTGGTCCAGCAACAGCTGAACGCCATCGACGTGTTCCGGCTGAACGCGGCCGGCACCAGGGGCACGGCGATCGCCCGGATCACCGACCCGCGCTTCCGGATCCCGACGACGGCCGCCGCGTGGGGCGACCGGCTGTACCTGCCGAACGCGCGCTTCGACGTCGAACCGACGCCCGGCACTGACTACGACGCGGTGGCGGTACCCCAGGTGTGAGGTACGAGGGGGTGGTACGCCCGCAGCGCACCACCCCCTCGACGGTCGATCCAGGCCCACCCGGATGCCCGGGTCCGGCCCGGTCGGCCCTTGTCAGTCCTCCGAGGGATCGGAGGGGTCGGCAGGACCCGCGGAGTCGGAGGGGCCGGAGGCTCCGGAGGAGTCCGAAGGGCCGGGCGCGTCGGGCGCGTCGGACGGGTTCGTGGGGCCCGATCCGCCCTCGGGAGAGCCGGAGTTGTCCGTGGCGCCCGGGTCCGAGTCCCCGCCGTCCACGGCGCTGTCGGGGACGCCGTCGGTGGTCCCGGGCCGCTGCGGCTTCGGCGGCCTGGTCCGGCCGGCCGGACTCTCACGCAGATACGTGGAGGGGTCGCCGCTCTCCGTGGCGTGGCCGCCGGGCGGCGCCGTCGGACCACCCCCGTCCCGTCTGCGCAGGTAGCGCTCGAACTCGCGGGCGATCGCCTCGCCCGACGCCTCCGGCAGCTCGGCGGTGTCCCGGGCCTCCTCCAGCGTCTGTACGTACTCGGCGACCTCGCTGTCCTCCGCGGCCAGCTGGTCCACGCCCACCTGCCAGGCCCTGGCGTCCTCGGGAAGCTCGCCCAGCGGGATCCGCATGTCGATGAGGTCCTCCAGGCGGTTCAGGAGGGCCAGCGTCGCCTTCGGGTTCGGGGGCTGCGAGACGTAGTGCGGCACGGCCGCCCACAGCGACACCGCGGGTACTCCCGCATGCGTGCACGCCTCCTGGAGGATGCCGACGATGCCCGTGGGGCCCTCGTACTTGGTCTCCTCCAGGTCCATCGTGCGCGCCAGGTCCGGATCGGAGGTGACCCCGCTGACCGGCACCGGACGGGTGTGCGGGGTGTCGCCCAGCAGCGCGCCGAGGATCACCACCAGCTCCACGCCCAGTTCATGGGCGAAGCCGAGGAGTTCGTTGCAGAAGGAGCGCCAGCGCATCGACGGTTCGATGCCGCGCACCAGCACCAGGTCCCGCGGCTTGTCGCCGCCGACGCGGACCACCGACAACCGTGTCGTCGGCCAGGTGATCTTGCGTACGCCGCCGTCCAGCCACACGGTGGGACGGTTCACCTGGAAGTCGTAGTAGTCCTCGGCGTCGAGCGCCGCGAACACCTCGCCCTTCCACTCCCTGTCCAGATGCGCGACCGCGGTCGAGGCGGCGTCGCCGGCGTCGTTCCAGCCCTCGAACGCGGCCACCATGACCGGGTCGACCAGCTCGGGAACCCCCTCGAGCTCGATCACCCAGCGCCTCCTTCCGACGTGCCCTCGCGTACGCCCCAACCTTACGGCTTGCGCGGAGGACGTCCGCAGCCCCCTCGCATGGGGGAGTGACCGGATCACTGCCCCGTTCGCCGCCTCTGAACACCCGCCAGTCATCCGAGCTGTCCTGCGTCAACCTCGATCGCCGACCGGAAGGTTGTCGGGAGGCAGTGCCATACGTCGGACGACCAACAGAGGTCCGATGTCCCGCGCCGGTGGGAGACGGGGCGCGCCTGCGGCGACCGCCACCGGTCCTTCGAGGTCCACGGCACCCGTCGCCGGCGCCCGTCGGCCGGCCGGGCGGCCCGGGCCCGGCGGCCGGTGGGGTCCCGCGTGCTCCCGCCGGCACAGACCGGACCCACCGGGAAGTTCACCCGCTCGTGTGGGGCGGCACCCGATTCCCCGCCGGGCCCGGTGTCCGTACGGAACTCTTCGTCGGATGAGCGGAGTTGCCCCCAGGTCGCGTGTCCGGCGAGCCGGCGCGGTGTATCTGACGCTGCTGGCCGCCGGAACCGTGGGAGCCCTGCTGGTCGCCCCGCACCTGGACGACCCCGCGTCGGTGGTGGCCGCGCTGCTGCCGACCGGGGCCGGCGCCTACCTCGCCTGGAGCACCTACCGGGCCGACCGGACCGAGGCCGCCACAGCGGCGGACCCGGGCACCGTCGCGGACCGGCTCGCCGTCGCCGTACGGCGCCAGTGGGAGACCGAGGCGCAGATACGGCGGCTGGAGGATCCGTACCCGCTGCCCGTCGCCTGGCGGGCCGCCGACGCCGACCTGGCGGAGGCGACGCGGCCCGGCGGGCTCGACGGCCGGGACGGGGAGCTCGGCGACCTCTTCACCGAGCGGATCCCCACCCGGCGTCTGCTGGTCCTCGGCGCCCCGGGATCGGGCAAGACGCTGCTGCTCGTACGCCTCGTGCTCTCCCTGATCGAGCGACGGCGGCCGGGCGGGCCCGTGCCCGTCCTCTTCCCCCTCGCCTCCTGGGACCCCGGCGCCCAGGACCTGCGCGGCTGGATGGAGCGCAAACTCGCGCAGGACCATCCGGAACTGGGAGCGGCCGCCTCGGAGGAGGACGGGCCGGTCACCCGCGCCGCGGCGCTGCTGGACCGGCGTCTGGTGCTGCCGGTGCTCGACGGGTTCGACGAACTGCCCGCCGCGGTGGGAGCCACGGCGCTGCACGCCGTCAACGAGGCCCTGCCGTACGGATGCGGGCTGGTGCTGTCGAGCCGGCCCGACGAGTACCGGGCGGCGCTACGGCCGCGGAGCGGGGTGCCCCCGCGACTCACCGGCATGGCCGGCATCCGCCTCGAACCCCTCCGCGGACCGGACGTCGAGGCCTATCTGCTCCGGGACGCCGGCGGGAGCGGCACCCCGGCGGCGGCACGCTGGAGGCCGGTCGTCGACGCGCTGGGAACGGACGCACCGGTCGCCGAGGCCCTGACCCGCCCCCTGATGGTGTCGCTCGCCCGGTCCGTCTACAACCCGCGTCCGGCGGAGGGGCACGAGGAGCTGCCGGACCCCGGTGAGCTGCTGCGGTGCTCCACCCGGGCCGCGGTGGAGCACCATCTCTTCGAGGCGTTCGTCGGGGCGGCGTACCGGCCGCACCCGCGCCGCCCCTGCCGGTGGACGCCGGCGCGGGCGCACGCCGCGCTGCGCCACCTGGCGCGCCACATGGAGCGCGGGCTCGACGGGGCGGCGGAGGTGGCCTGGTGGAAGCTCCACCGCGCCGTGCCGACCGCGCTGCCGCCGGTCCTCGTCGGTGCGCTGCTGGGCTGCCTCGGCTGGCTGGTCGAGGGGATGGCCATGGAACTGACCCATCGCGCCGCGCCCAACCCGCTGTTCCCGCCCCACTGGGAGGAACGCGGCGGGCTCGGCGTGGTGGCGGCGGGCCTCTGCGGAGGGCTGATGTGCGGCCTCGTGGCAGCCGTCGTGATCACCCTGCTGTGCGCGGGCGTCGCTCCCGACCTCTCCGCCGGCCTGGTCCTCAACCGGCTGGCCGACGGCGGTTCGCTGGCCCTCGTCGGAGTGATCGTCGCCGGCTTCGCCTTCGGCGGGCGGCCGGAACCGCGCCGGCCCTCCCGCTGGGACCGGCGGGCGCTCCTGACCGGAGCCGCGGCGGCGGCCCTGTACGTGCTGGCCTTCCGCAACGCCTGCGGGACGGTCAGCGCCCTCCTCCACGGGGTGATCGCCGCCGCCGTCGGCGCGGACGGTGTACGCGCGGATCCCGCGTGTCCCGTCGCCCGGGTCCGCTGGCACTGGAGCCCGCGAGGCATCCTCACGGGGCTGGTGGGCGGCGCGCTGATCGGCGGCGGCATCCTGCTGGAGGGACTGTTCGCCGATGTGCTCTCGGGAGGGGCCAGCCGCGAGTACCTCGGACCGGCCGAGCCGATGGAGGCGTTCTGGGCCGCCGAACAGGTCGCGGCGGTGTACGCGGTGTCGTGCATGCTCGTGCAGGGCCTGCGGACGGTCCCGGTCGACCTCGGCACCTCGGTCGACGGCCGAATTCTCCTCGGCAACGACCGGCGCACGCTCGGGACCTGCGTGTTCACCGCGGCGGTACTCGGCGCGGCGGTGATCGGGACGCAGGGCTGGTGCGCCATGCTCTGGGGCTCCGCCCGTGTCTGGGGAGCCGGGGCCGGCGGCTCCGGCCTGTGGGTCTACGTCGTCGGACTGGTCCCCGCCCTGCTGACCGGCCTGGCCATCGGCATCCGTCAGGCGGCCTGGAGCCATTACGCCGTGGCCCGCTGCCACCTGGCCCTGCGCGCGAAGCTGCCCTTCGACCTCCTGGCCTTCCTCGCCGACGCGCACGAGCACCACGGCGTGCTGCGCAGGGTCGGCGCGGTCTACCAGTTCCGCCACATCGAGCTGCAGCACCATCTGGCGGGCCCGCCAAGGGGGTTCACAGCGTCGAGCGCAGCCACTGCTCCACGCTCGCGATGTGCACCGTCGCCCACGAACGGGCCGCCTCCGCGTCCCGGTCGCGCAGGGCGCTGAGGATCGCGCGGTGTTCGTGCAGGGTGCGGCTGACCGCGTCCTCCTGGGTCAGGCCCCGCCAGATGCGCGCGCGGGTGGTGGGCCCCGAGAGGCCGTCGAGGAGGGAGCACAGCACCGAGTTCCCGGAGCTCTGCACGATGCCCCGGTGGAACTCCAGGTCACAGGCGACGAGTTCCTCCACCGAGGGCCCGGCGCCGAGGGCGTCCAGCTGGGCGGTCAGCGCGTCCACCTGCTGTTCGCTGATCCGCAGCGCAGCCATCGCCGTCGCGGCCGGTTCCAGGATGCGGCGTACCGCGAGGAACTCCAGGACCGTGTCGTCGCGGTGGAAGTCCACGACGAAACTCAGCGCCTCCAGGAGGAGCTGCGGGTCCAGGCTCGTGACGTACGTGCCGTCGCCCTGCCGTACGTCCAGGATGCGGATGAGTGAGAGCGCGCGCACCGCCTCCCGCAGGGAGTTCCGGGACAGGCCCAGATCGGCGGCGAGTTCGCTCTCCTTCGGAAGCCGGTCGCCGGGGCGCAGCGCGCCGGAGACGATCATTCCCTTGATCTTCTCGATCGCCTCATCGGTGACTGCCATGGCGGCCTCCCTGTCACTCAGACTGTCGCTCAGACATCCGATGTCTTATTATGCGGCTTCCGTCGCCCCGACGAACCCGTCCCGGGCGATCACACCAGGTCGGACGGTGACACGAGAGCCGCCAGGTCCGCAAGCGCGGCGGCCTCGTCGAGCGTGGTGAGCGCACGGTCGCGCATCAGGACCCGGCCGTCGACGAGCGTGTCCCGGACGTCCTCGGCCCGGGCGGCGTACGCGAGCGTCGACCACGGGTCGTGGCGGGGTGCCAGATGCGGACGTCCGAGATCCAGGACGATCACGTCGGCCCGCTTTCCCGCCTCCAGCGAACCGAGCCGGGCGTCGAGCCCCAGGGCCCGGGCGCCCTCGATCGTGGCCATGCGCAGGGCCTGTTCGGCGCCGACCGCGGTGGGGTCGCCACCGGCCTTGTGCACCAGGGCGGCGAGGCCCGCCGCGCGCAGCACGTCCAGCGTGTTGGAGCTGACCGCGCCGTCCGTGCCGAGTGCGACGGTCACGCCCGCGCCCAGCAGCCGCGGTACGGGGGCGATGCCGCAGCCCAGTTTGAGGTTCGACACCGGGCAGTGGGCGACCGACGTGCCGGTACGGGCCAGAGCGGCGATCTCGGTGTCCGAGAGCTCCACGGCGTGGGCCAGCAGGAGGTCCGGGCCGAGCAGACCGAGCGAGTCGAGCAGCTCCACCGGCCGTCTGCCGTACCGCGTCTCGACGGTGGTGACCTCGGTGGCGTTCTCCGCCGCGTGCATGTGCAGCAGGGCACCGAACTCCCGTGCCAGGGCGGCGATGTCGGTCAGCTGCCCGGGGGAGAGGGTGTAGGCGGAGTGCGCGAGGAGCACGGGGCGCGTGCCGGGTCGCGGGGCGCGTCCGGCCAGGTCGCGGCGCGCCCACTCCAGCCGGTCCTCGTACGCGATGCCGTCGGCCGGGTCCGGTACGTCCATGAAGGTCGGCCCCGTGTGCAGCCGCCAGCCCGCCTCCCGCGCGACCTGCTCGGCGGCCTCGTGGAACCAGTACATGTCGAGCGCCGACGTCACCCCGGCCCGTACGCTCTCCGCGATCGCGACCCGGACGGCCGCCGCGACGTTGTCCGCCGTGAGCAGCTCGCTCTCCCAGCGCAGGACGCGCTCCAAGAAGTCCTGGAGCGTGACGTCGTCGGCGCGGCCGCGCAGCAGCGTCATCGCCAGGTGGGCGTGTGCGTTGACCAGGCCGGGCAGTACGAGGCAGCCCGTCGCGTCGAGGGTGTCGGCGGCCCTGTACCGCGACCGCAGCTCGCGAACCGGTCCGACCTCGATGATCTCGCCGTCGCGGACGGCCACGGCTCCGTCGGGTACGACCGTGCCGGCCTCGTCGACGGTGAGGACGTCACCGCCGTGGATCAACAGGTCGGCGTGGGCCCGGCGTTGGGAGGGAACGGTCACTGCGCGCCCTCCTCGATCTCCGCGAGCAGACGCAGGGCCTCCAAGGAGACCACACCGCCGCGCGCCACTCCTGCGGCGACGATCTCACGATGCGGGTCGTAGCCGCCCGTGGCGGCCTCGTCGACGAGCTCGTCCGCGTTCACGCCGTCGATCACGAGGACGCCGCCCGCCCTCAGTCCACGCAGCGAGGCCGTCACGTACAGCGCGGACAGCTCCATCTCGATGGCCGCGAGCCCCGCCCCGTCGTACGAGGTCAGCGGTATCAGCCCCGGCTGGAAGGCGGCCCGCGTCCACACGAAGCCGCGGTGGTGCGCGGCGCCCTGCTCCCGCGCCGCCCGCTGCAGTGCGAGCACCGCCTCCGGCGCGGCCACCGCCGGATACTCGGGCGGCAGCAACTGCTGGGTCACACCGTCGTCGCGTACGGCCGCCTCCGCGATGACGAGGTCGCCGTCGCGGATCCCGGGCCGCATCGCACCCGCCGTGCCGAACCGCAGGAAGGTGTCCACACCCGCGTCGGCCAGCTCCTGGAAGAGCAGGATCGCCCCTGGCGCACCGACGCCGTGGGAGGCGACGACGACCGGCACACCCTTCCAACTGCCGGTGAACGCACGGTATTCGCGGTGGTGGGAGACCTCCTCGGCGCCGTCGAGCAGCGCGGCGACGGCCGCGGCGCGCGCGGGGTCACCGACGACGACCGCGCGCGGCGGCAGCCCGATGCCGGGTATGCGTGTGACGGGGGCCGGATGGTGCGTCATGAAGTCACTCCAGTCGTAGCGCGGTCGCGACGGCGCCGCGGCCTCCTTCGTATGGCCTTCGGAGCTGATGGTGCTGCACTGCAACACCGGATATCCGGACATCCGCCCGACTGGCTCGAACCGTGTTCTTCGAGGTCATGTACGGTGTCGCGCATCTTCGGAACTTCAGGAGTGCCCCGCTATGCCCCAGGAACTGCGTGCTGTCGACTGGACCGGAAACAGCCTCGCGCTCATCGACCAGACCGTCCTGCCGCACCGCACCGAGACCCGCCAGGTCCGCGATGTGGACGACCTCGTGGACGCGATCGGGCGGCTCGTCGTGCGCGGGGCGCCCGCGATCGGGGCGGCCGGGGCGTACGGCGTGGCGCTCGCGATGCTCCAGGGCGAGCGCGAGGGCTGGTCGCGCGAGGAGGTGCTCGCGGCCGTCGCGCGGGTCCGTGCGGCGCGGCCCACCGCGGTGAACCTCATGGTGTGCGTCGACCGGGTGCTGACCCGTTTCGACGACGGGCTCGACGCGGTGCTCGCAGAGGCGGCGCAGGTGCAGCGCGAGGACGTGGCGGCGAACCGGGCGATGGGCGCGTTCGGGGCGGACTGGCTGCTCAAGCGCGTCGGCGGGGACCGGCCGCTGCGGGTGCTGACCCACTGCAACACCGGGGCTCTGGCCACGGCGGGGTGGGGCACCGCGCTCGGGGTCGTCCGTGAGCTGCACGCCCGCGGGCGTCTCGAGGTCGTGTACGCCGACGAGACGCGACCCCTGCTGCAGGGGTCGCGGCTGACCGCCTGGGAGCTCGTCCAGGAGGGGATCCCGCACTTCGTGCAGGCGGACGGGGCCGCCGCCGGGACGATCCTCCGGGGTGAGGTCGACGCCGCGGTCGTCGGCGCCGACCGGATCGCGGCCAACGGGGACACCGCCAACAAGGTGGGCACCGTGGGCATCGCGCTGGCGTGCGCCTACGCGGGGGTGCCGTTTCTCGTGGCCGCGCCCACGACCACGGTGGACCTCTCCACGGCCACGGGTTCCGGCATCCACATCGAACTGCGGGGCGAGGACGAGGTGCTGGAGTGGTCGGGGACGCGGACCGCGCCGGCCGGGTCCCGCGGGCACAACCCCGCCTTCGACGTGACACCGGCAGGGCTGGTCACCGGGCTGGTCACCGAGCGGGGGGTGCTGGAGGTGTCCGCGGGGGAGCTGCCGGGGGACCGGCTGGGCTAGGGCGGGGCCGGGTCAAGGAGAGGGGGCGTGGCCTCGGCCCCCTCTCCTTCCTCCCGCGTGAACCCCGTTCAGTGGCCCGTCAGTTCCAGCTCCAGGAGCCACTCCACGACCTCCGTGTGGTGGCGTGCCCGGCGAGGGTCGTCGCCCCACACGTACAGGCCGTGGCCCGCCACGACCACCGCCGGCATCCGCGGGTCGCGGGCCGCCTCCAGGCGGTCGCCGAGGACCTTCATGTCCTGGCTGTTGGCGATGACGGGAAGGGTGACCTCCACGTCATGGGCGGGCTGGCCGACCCCCTTGAGCATCTCCAGGTCCTTGAGGACGATGCCGCCGGGTGAGCGCCGGCCCAGCGCCACCGACGCCACCGTGTGCACGTGCACCACGGCGCCCGCGCCGGTCAGTGCGGCCACGCGCGCGTGCAGCGCGGCCTCGGCGGACGGCCTGCCGCCGCTCACCGCGGCACCCTCGCCGTCGACCAGTACGACGTCCGCGGGCGTCAGTTCACCCTTGTCGTGGCCGCTGGCGGTGACCGCGAGCCGCAGCGGGTCGCGGGAGAGCACCACCGACAGGTTCCCGGAGGTGCCGCGCATCCAGCCGAAGGAGGCGAAGCGGGCGGCCTCGGCGGCGAGGACGGCCCCCGCCTCCTCCAGATCGAGTGTGCTGATGTCGGTGGTCACGTCGTGCTCCCTGAAGTGCCGATGCTGATCTCGTCGAACGTCCCCGCCTGCGCGTGGTCACCGACGCCCTGCTCGTAGTACGGCTCCCCGGGCCGCCGGATCCCGACGGTGTGCCAGCCCGCCTCGCGGGCCGCGTCCAGCTCGCCCGGCCGGTCGGAGAGGAACAGGAGACGGCCTGCCTCCACGCCGGCCGATCCGGCGATACGGCGGTAGGACCCCGGCTCCTGCTTGGGCCCCGCGTTCTCGGTGTCGTACAACCCGTCGACGAGCGGCAGCAGATCACCGTCCGGGCTGCTCGTGAACCACGCGCGCTGCGCGGCCACGGACCCGGACGAGTACACGAGCAGCCGTACGCCGTCACTGTGCCAGCGGCGAAGTACCGGCACCACGTCGTCGTAGAAGTGGGAGACCAGGTCGCCCCGGGCGAACCCCTCGGACCAGATGAGGCCCTGAAGGGTCTTCAGGGGGGTGGCCTTCACGTCCTCGTCGAGCCACTCGGCGAGCGCCTTCTCGACCCGTACGGTGTCGGCGTCCGGCTCGCCGAGCAGTTCGCGTACCTGGGCGAGTGCCCGCAGCACGTCCGGATCGCCGCTCCGCTCCGCCAGCAGCGCTCCGAAACGGGAGCGCGAGTACGGGTAGAGCACGTCGACGACGAAGCCCGTGGCGCTCGTGGTGCCCTCGATGTCGAGCACCACGGCGTCCACGTCGAACGCCGGCCGCGGGCTCACGCCGCGGACCGGTCCCGCTCGTACCCCGCCGCGATGGTGTCGTAGTCGGGGAAGCGGCCGGCGATGTCCGAGCCGGTGAAGCTGCCGATCCAGCCGTCCTCCTCGTGGAAGAAGCGGATCGCGGTGAACGCCGGTGACGTCCCCATGTCGAACCAGTGCGTCGTGCCGCGCGGCACACCCAGCAGGTCGCCCTTCTCGCAGAACACGGCGTGCACCTCGCCGTTCACGTGCAGATAGAAGATCCCGGAGCCCGAGACGAAGAACCGGACCTCGTCATCGTCGTCGTGCGTGTGCTCCTGGAGGAACTTCTCCCGCGCGGCCTTCGCCTTCACGGGGTACTCCGGGTCGTCGCTCGGGTGCAGCCCGAGGACGTCGACCGTGGTGAAGCCCTCCTCGGCGTTGAGCCGGTCGATCTCCGGCCCGTACGCGGCGAAGACGGTGTCGCTGTCGGCGTCCGCGGGGACGTCCCCGCGGACCGGCCACTGTTCGTACCGCACACCGAGCGGAGCGAGCGCGGCGGCGATCTCGACGGGGTCACCGGTGCGGCGCACGGTCGTCCCGGGTCCGGACTCGGGCCACGTGGTCAGCAGGGTCATGGGAGCAACTCCAGGAGTGAGGAGGGGCGAAGACGAAAGGACGCGGGACGGAGGAACACGGTGGACGCTTGTCCGGATGGTGGACATGGGGCCGGACCGATCGACGAGGGAGGGGCACGGTGCCGCGCGGCGGGCGGCGGACCGAAGAGGGGATCCGAAGGGGATCTGGACCCGTGGTCAGCCGCGACACGCCGCGCCGGTACAGCGTCGCATCGCTGTCGCGCCTGGTGTCGTCATCGGAGCCTCACTGTCCCGGGTCGGGTGCCGGTCCCGAGATCGTAACTCCGGACCGGCGCTCGGCTGAGTGTGACGAAGTTGTTGTCTCAACCACTGAGAATCCGGTCCCAAAACTTTGACGGCTGGCTGGAATCGTTCTCATGATCTGCGTATGAAGACGCTGCTGCTCGTGCGGCGGCTGTACGTGGACTTGCTCCGGTCGACCACAGCCCGCTGTCGCTGACCTGATCCGGAGCGCCCCGGACGCCTCCGCACCACGGGATTCCCACCGGCACCCGTGACGCCCACGAGGCCTCCCGGCGCCCGCGGCCGTGGCTGGATTCCCTCCCCCGCCCGGCGCTCCGGACCCGCGCCCCGCACGCCCTCTTCATTCCCTCTGCACCGCTCCTGGAGCCGTCATGACCCGTACCCGTCTGCCTCTCGCCGCGCTCTCGCTGGCATCCGTCTCCGCCCTCCTCCTCGCGGGCTGCTCGCAGTCCTCGGACGCCTCGGAGACGACCGGCGACTCCGCCGCGTCCGCGTCCGCCGCCACCGGCAAGAAGCCAGCGCCCTTCAGTGAGGGCAGGGTGAAGGTCGCCCTGGTCCGGCAGAGCGGCGCCGGCGACTACTTCGAGCAGTGGGGCAACGGAGCCAAGGCGCAGGCCAAGGCCCTCGGCATCGACCTGACGGTGTACGACGCCCAGGCGGACAACGCCAAGCAGGCCACCGACCTCTCCTCGGCCATCAACTCCGGGGCCCGGGCGATCATCGTCGACCACGGCTTCCCGGCCACGATCCAGCCGGAGATCGACAAGGCGGTGAAGAAGGGCGTCAAGGTCGTCGTCTACGACGTGGAGACCGCCACCAAGGGTGTCGTCTCCACCAAGCAGGACGACGCCAGCATGGCCCGGGCCGTCCTCGACGTGATGGCCGGCGAACTCGGCAAGGACGCGAAGGTCGGCTACGTCAACGTCGCCGGTTACGCCGCCCTCGACAAGCGCGACAGCGTCTGGAAGAAGACGGCCGACGCCAACGGGTGGAAGCAGCAGTTCAAGGTCGGCAAGGTCACCGACTCCACGGCCACCGACAACGTGCCCCTGGTCAGCGCCGCCCTCACCCAGCACCCGGACGTGGCGGGCGTCTTCGCCCCGTACGACGAACTCGCCAAGGGCACCGTCCTCGCCGTCCAGAACAAGAAGCTCCAGGACAGGGTGAAGGTCTTCGGCGCGGACGTCTCCAACGCCGACATCCAGAACATGACCGCCAAGGGCAGTCCCTGGGTGGCCACGGCGGGCACGGACCCGTCGGCGGTCGGCGCGGCCGTCGTCCGTACCGCCGCCCTGGAGCTCGCCGGAGAGTTGAACAGGACCTCGGTCGAGTTCCCGGCCGTCGCGATCACCCAGGACTTCCTGAAGAGCAAGGGCATCGGGAACATGGACCAGCTGCGCGAGGCGCTGCCCGCACTGAACCTCGCCAAGGTCAGCACGGCCGACTGGATCCCCAATGTCGCCCACTGACTCACCCACTGACTCACCCACCGACTCACCCGCCGGTCCGCCCGAGGGCCGCGTGGCGGTGCGGCTGCGTGGGGTCGGCATGGCCTTCGGCGGCCGGACGGTCCTGGAGTCCGTCTCTCTGGACATCGCGCCCGGCAGCGTCGTCGCGCTGCTGGGCGCCAACGGCGCGGGCAAGTCCACCCTGATCAAGATCCTCTCCGGGGTGCACACCGACCACAGCGGGGACGTCGAGGTGAACGGCGAACCCGCCGCTCTCCGGTCCCCGCTCGACGCCCGCCGGCTGGGCATCCAGACCGTGCACCAGCGGATCGGCGAGGGCATCGTCCCCGGCCTGACCGTCGCCGAGAACCTGGTCTTCGAGGAGCTGGCCAGGCGGCGGGGCAACCCGTTCCTCGACGGGCGCGGGCTGCTGGCCCGCGCCCGGGAGATCCAGTCGGCGCTCGACCTCGGCTGGAGCGACGCGGTCCTCAAGCGGGACGTCACCGAACTCGGCATCTCCGACCGGCAGTTGCTCATCCTGGCCCGGGCCCTCGCGACCCGCCCGAGGCTCCTCGTCCTCGACGAGCCGACCTCCGCCCTCTCCGCCGCCGAGGCCGAGCGCCTGTTCACGCTCGTCGAGCGGATGCGGGACGACGGCATCGCCGTCCTGTACGTCTCCCACCGCCTCGGCGAGATCGACGCCCTGGCCGACCGGCTGGTCGTCCTGCGGGACGGCCGTCTCACCGAGGACCAGGCCAGACCCTTCGACTGGGACCGCGCGCTGCGCGCCATGCTCGCGCAGGCCCAGGGCGCGGAGACGGCCCGTCCCGCGGACGCCCGGCAGAGCATCGGGCCCGGCTCGGGTGAGATCGCCGTCTCACTGCGGGGCGTACCGCTGCTCCCCGGTCATCCTCCCCAGGACCTCGACCTGCGGGCGGGCGAAGTCACCGGCGTGGTGGGTCTGCTGGGCGCGGGCAAGACGGAACTGGCCCGCGGTCTCTTCGGCGCCGAGCCGTTCCCGAGCGGGACCGTGGAGCTGGACGGCACGCCGTACGCGCCGCGCCGCCCCGCCGACGCGATCCGGCGCGGAGTGCATCTCGTCCCCGAGGACCGCCATGCCGACGCGCTCGTCCCCGGCTGGTCGCTGGCCCAGAACATCTCGCTGCCCTTCCTCAGAGGCCTCTCCACAGCGGGGCTGGTGAGCCGGCGCAGGGAGAACGCCCTCGGCCGCGACACCATCGAGCGGCTCGGCGTCGTCGCCCGCGACGAACACAGCGCCGTGGAGGAGCTGTCCGGCGGCAACCAGCAGAAGGTCGTCGTCGGCCGCTGGCTCGCCGAACGCCCCCGTGTCCTCATCCTGGACGAGCCGTTCCGAGGTGTGGACATCGGAGCCCGCCGTGACATCGGCCGCCGCGCCCGCGCCCTCGCCGCCGAGGGAGCCGCCGTCGTCGTCCTGTCCGCCGACGTCGACGAGGTGCTGGAGGTCGCCGACCGGGTCGTCGTCCTCGCCGCGGGGGAGATCCACCTCGACGCGTACGGACAGGACGCGGAGCGCGACCGCGTCATCCAGACCATCTCGGCGTCCGTCTGATGCCGGCCGCCCGGAAAGCCACCCCAGGAAGCACGCCATGACCATCACCCGGAGCACCGAGGTGCCCACCAAGGCGGCGGCCCTGCCCGCGACCTCCACCGGTCTGCGCGTCCAGAGCGCCGTCATCAAGTACGGCTTCATCTTCGTCACCGTCACGCTCTTCACGTACTTCGCGCTCAGCGAGCCGTCCTTCCGGGACTCCGCGACGCTCCTCGACACCCTCCGGTACGTCTCCGTCGCCGCGATCCTCGGCCTGGGCGTCACCCTCACCATGGCCGTCGGCGGAATGGACATGTCCGTCGGCGCCGTCGCCGGGCTCGGCGTCACGGTCGCCGCCAAGACGATGGTCACCTACAACCAGGTCGGCCTGGTGGCGATCCTCGCCGTCGTCGCGGCGGGCGCGCTCGCCGGACTGCTCAACGCCCTGCTGATCGTCGTCCTGAAGATCCCCGACATGCTGGCCACGCTCGGCACCATGTTCGTGATCCAGGGCACCAAACTCATCCTCGTCGACGGCCAGTCCATCACCCCCGGCATGACCCAGTCGGACGGCAGCACCGCACCGGGGAAGTTCACCGAGGGGTTCCTGCGCATCGACCGCGGCACGGTCCTCGGCATCCCCGTCTCGGTGCTGATCTTCGGCGCGCTCACGGTGGTCGCCTGGGTGTTCCTCGCCCGCACCCGCTGGGGCCGCGTCCTGTACGCGATCGGCGCCAACCCGGAGGCCTCCCGGCTGGCAGGCATCCGCGTCGGCGCCTACCGGGCCCTGGCCTACGTCCTGTCCGGCGTCCTCGCCTCGATCGGCGGCCTCATCCTCGCGGCCCGCATCGGCCAGGGGGACGTCTCGGCCGGAACCTCCCAGCTCCTGGAGGCGGTGGCGGTCGCCCTGGTCGGCACCTCCGTCCTCGGCCGGGGCCGCCCGAACGTCTGGGGCACCGCCCTGGGCGCCGTCCTGATCGGCATCATCACCACCGGCCTGACCATCAAGGGCCTGCCCTACTACACCCAGGACGTCGTCGAGGGCGCGGTCCTCATCCTCGCCCTGGTCTTCAGTTTCACCCTGTCCAAGCGCCGCACCGCATAAGGGAGTTCACATGGGCTACCGCATCCTGGAGACCGAGGACGTGCCCGCGTACCTGCGCGAGCGCGGCCACTGGGAGGACCTCGGTGACATCCGGGTCCGCGAGGTCTCCGACGGCAACATGAACCGGGTGTTCCTCGCGTCGAACGACGACGGCACCCACCGCCTCGCCGTGAAGCAGGCCCTGCCCTGGGTCCGGGTCGCGGGCCCCTCCTGGCCGATGAGCCCCGAACGCGCCGACGCCGAGGCCCGCGCCTACGAGCAGGTCGCCAGGGTCGCCCCGGACAAGATCCCGGTGATCCACGGCTACGACGCCGACAACCACGCCCTCGTCATGGAGGACATGTCCGACCTCGAGGTGCTGCGCACGATCCTCAACGAGGGCGGATCCTACGGCCCGGACACCTCGCGCCGGGTCGGCGAGTTCGTCGCCCAGCTCACCTTCGCCACCAGCGACTTCGGCATGCCGTCCGCCGAGCGCAAGGCCCTGATCGCGGCCTCCGTGAGCCCTGAGCTGTGCAAGATCACCGAGGACGTGGTCCTCTCCGAGCCGTACGTCGAGCACGAGCACAACCACTGGCATCCCGGATTCGACGACCTCGCCGCCGAGTTCCGCGCCGACCCCCGCCTGCGCACCGAGGTCGCCGACCTGCGCCACACCTTCATGACGTCCGCGCAGGCATTGCTCCACGGTGACCTGCACACCGGCAGCGTCATGGTCGGCGAGCGCGAAGGCGCCCCGGTGATACGGGTCTTCGACCCCGAGTTCTCCTTCGTCGGTCCGATCGGCTACGACCTCGGCCTCTACTGGGCCAACGTCCTCGTCGCCCGGGCACGGGCGCGGGCCCTCGGCACGGTCACCGACCACGCGGAACAACTCCGCCTGTCCTGGGAGGGGTTCGAGCAGGAGTTCCGCCGACTGTGGCCGACCCGCGTCGACACCTTCTTCGACGACGCCTACCTGGACCGCTTCCTGCGCCGCGTCCGGACGGACTCGGTGGGCTTCGCGGGCACCGAGATCGTGCGCCGCGTCATCGGCTTCGCCCACCTCACCGACCTGACGACCCTGCCGGACCCGGTGCCCGCCTCACGCAGCGCCCTGCTGCTCGGCCGTGAACTCATCCTGCGGCGAACGGAGTTGACGCACCCGGAGGACATCGAGGGGTGAGCGGCACGCGGCAGGCGTGGTGACGGACCCGCGGGGCGGCCGGGGCCGGTCGCGCGGGTCCCCACGCCCCCACGGAACCCGTGGCCGACCACGACGGCCGCGTCGGTCCCGGAACGGTCAACACGTGTGCCGATGCTGTGAGTTCGAGTGACGGCGAGGGCCCGGCCAGTGACAATCCGTCCATGGACACGTTACGGGGCGGCCGGGACGGACGGGACGGACAGGGCGGCCGGGACGAGTGGAAGCCACCGTCCGAAGTACGCAACATCGTGCGGGACAGCACGGTCGAGTACCTCGTCCAGGCCGGACACATCCACGGCGACCTCGTCGTCAACCTGCCACCCCCGCGCGAGCCGGTCGACACCGCCGCCGAGGAACTGGCCCGAGCCGTACGCGCCCAGTGGTCGGCCGAGGTTGCCGCCTGGGAACTCGGCGACATCGAGGGCCCGCTCGCCGTGCGGTGGCTCGCCCGCTGGGGCATCCCGGCCGCGGGCGGCACCGGAGAGAGGCCCGTGCGCAGCGACCGGCTCGGTGACGTCGCCGACACCCTCCTCGCCCTCGGCACACGCCGGCTCCTCGTGCTCGGCGGCCCCGGCTCCGGCAAGTCGACCCTGCTCGCCATGACCGTCGTGCTGCTCGCCGGGCGCCACCTCGGCGACGTGACCCGGCGCGTCCCGGGCGACCGGGGCGTACCCGTCCCGCTGCTCCTGTCCATGGAGTCGTGGCACGCCGAGACCGTGTCGTTCCGCGACTGGCTGGTCGGCCGTCTCGCCGAGGACCACCCCGGACTGCCCCGGGTGGCCGGCGCGCATCCGGCCCGCCGTCTCGTGCGCGACGGCCGCGTGCTCCCCGTACTCGACGGCCTCGATGAACTGCCCGCCCACCGCCGAGCCGCCGTCGTCCGCGAACTCAACGCCGCACCGAGGGAGTTGGGATTCGTCCTGGCCTCCCGCACACCGGAGTACCGGGCACTCGCCGTGCGGGTCGCGGGCGCCTCCGACATCGAGGCACTTCCGGTCGGGCCGCGCGACGCCGCGGTCCATCTGCTGCGCACGGCCGACGAGGAGCGGCACGAGCAGTGGGGGCCGGTCCTCGACGAACTCGCCGACCACCCCGAAGGACCGCTCGGCCGGGCCCTGTCCACGCCGCTGATGATCTGGCTCGCCCGGCGCGCCCACCGCCCGGTCCACACCGATCCGGCCCGGCTCGCCGACCACACCTGGCTGCCCACCCAGGAAGCCGTCGAGAGACACCTGATGGACGCGGTGATCCCGGCCGCCTTCGAGCCCGGCGCCCACGACACCGAGCGGCTGCACGCGCCGGGCCACTGGAATCCGGGGCGGGCCAGGGGGTGGCTCACGTTCCTCGCCCGCGAACTGGAACGCCGCCGCACCGGCGAGTTCGCGTGGTGGCGGCTGAACCGGGCCAGGGCCGCCCGGCTCCTCTCGCTGCCGACCCTGGTGGTCCTGTGCATCGTGCTCGCCGAGTCGATGATGACGGCGGTGACCTGGGTCGAGGACACCTACAGCGACTCGTACCAGCTCAACATCGAGCGGTTCGACCGGAACTACCTGTTCGGCGCCGCCGTCATGGCCACCGGCGTCCAACTCGCCACGCTCCAGTGGTTCGGCGACCGTTTCTGGGAACCGCGCCGCAGGGCCAACCCCTTCAGAACCGGTGCGGCACTGCGCTCCGCGTCCCGAGCGGCCTCCGTTCGCCGGGCCCTGGCCTCCCTCGCCATCCTCGCGGTGCCCAGCACACTGCTCCTGCTCGTGGCCCGGGGCACCTACCACGCCGACGCGTTCACGGCTCAGGCCGTCTTCGGGTTCATCGTGCCCACGATCGTGATGCTCGTGATCGCCGCGCCGGCCGACACGGTCGACGCGGTGACGCCGGACGAACTGCTGGCGGGCGAGCGTCGTGCCGCCCTGCTCACCCTCGGGGTGGTCGCCCCGCTGATCGGTCTGGGCTGCGGACTGCACAGCCTGCTGACCGACCACGGCCCGGTCGACTTCTGGGTCGCCTTCACCAAGGGCATGACGGGCGCCGTGATCGTCCTCGTGGCCCTGAGCCCCTGGTGCCTGTGGGCGGTCTCCAAGGCATGGCTCGCCGTGCTCGGCCGGGTGCCCTGGTCCCTGATGGAGTTCCTGCGGGACGCGCACGGCGGAGGCCTGCTCCAGCGGTACGGAGGTACGTACCGCTTCCGCCACCTCAGGCTCCAGGAACACCTGTCCGGCCGCCCGGCCGCCGCACCCCTGCTCCCGGCCCCGGGGCAGGGCCCCCTGCCGCCCACCGTCCCGCGGCAGGCCGCCGGTGCGGCGGGCCCGCAGGGGACCCCCGCCGCGGCCGGCCCGGACGGGACCTCAGCCGCCACCGGTCCCCGGCAGCCGTTCACGGTGAGCGGCCCCCAGCAATCCGGCCCCCGGCAATCCGGGCTCCGGCAGCCCCCGCGACCGCGTCCCGCCGAGCCGTCGCCCCGGCTCGCCGACGTCCTCGACAACCCGCCGTCCATGCGCGATGTGCCCGGGTACGCCGTCGTGTCCGACGAGCACGCGTACGTCATGAAGGGCCGCAACCGCCGCGTGCCGCTGGGCCATTGGCCGCTGTGCCTGCTCTTCATGGCGCTCGCGGCGGTGCGGATGGCCGCGACGGGCGACTGGGACAACGCGAGGGGCTGGACCAGCGTGCTGTTCTGGCCCGCTGTCGCCGCGTTCTTCAACGCGGTCGCGTTCATGCTGCCGAAGGAGCGCCGCACCCTGCGGATCGACCAGTGGGGGATCGCCGCCTCGACGGGCCGCCGCTCCGTGACGTACCCCTGGCAGGACGTCCTCGCGGTGCGCGTCCGCCAGGTGTACGCCCGAGGCCGCTACCAGCGCGTCTACGGCCCGCACGTACGGCTCGCGCCGGGTGCGCCGGAGCCGCCGCGGCTGTTCCGGGGACGGGACGGCTGGGCCCTGGTGATGGCGCTGCACGTCCGCGAGAGCATGCCCCCGGACATCGTCGAGGCCCTCGCCCGCTTCTCCGGCGGACGCTGGCAGGGCTGACTCAGAGGCAGGCGGGCAGAACAGGCGGGCGCGCACGCCGAGGGGCGGCTGCCTGCCCGGCAGCCGCCCCTCGCCCAACGCCCTGTGCCGCTTCGGGCCTACTTCTCGTCGAGCAGGGCCTGCACCTTGCCCCGCACCTCGTCGTCCGCGAGTCCGCGGATCGTCAGGGTCGTACGGCGGCGCAGCACGTCGTCCGCCGTCTCGGCCCACTCGTTGTCACGGGCGTACACGACCTGCGCCCAGATCTCGGGAGCGTCCTCGTGCACGCGCTCGGCCAGCTCCGGGTTGTCGCTCGCGAGGCGGGCGATGTCGAAGGCGAGCGAGCCGTAGTGCGTCGCCAGGTGCCTGGCGGTGTCGGCTCCCATGCGCGGGCCGGGCGCCGAGCCGTCGACCATGAGCCGGTGCGCGACCGCGCGCGGGTTGGCGACACCCGGCAGCGGCAGCTTCTTCGGCAGGGCGGAGACCGGCTCGAAGTCCTCGCCGAGCGGACGGCCCGGCAGCGACTCCAGCTGCTTCATGACGGTCCGGCCGATGTGCCGGAAGGTCGTCCACTTGCCGCCCGCGACGGACAGCATGCCGCCCCGGCCCTCGGTGACGACCGTCTCCCGCTTGGCCTTCGACGTGTCGCCGGGGCCGCCCGGAAGCACGCGCAGCCCGGCGAAGGAGTACGTGATCAGGTCACGGGTGAGCTGCTTGTCCCGGATGGAGAACGCGGCCTCGTCCAGGATCTGCGCTATGTCCTTCTCGGTGACCGAGACGTCCGCGGGGTCGCCCTCGTACTCCTCGTCGGTCGTGCCGAGCAGCAGCATGTCCTCCCAGGGGAGGGCGAAGGTGATGCGGTACTTGTCGATCGGGGTGGCCAGCGCGGCCTTCCAGGGGGAGGTGCGCTTGAGAACCAGGTGCGCGCCCTTCGACAGGCGGATGGACGGCGCCGCGTTCTCGTCCTCCATCTTCCGCAGGTGGTCGACCCACGGCCCGGTCGCGTTCAGCACGAGACGGGCGGACACACCGAACTCGTCGCCGGAGAGCCGGTCCCTGAGCTCCGCGCCGGTCACCCGGCCCCGGGTGAAGCGCAGGCCCGTGACCTCGGCGTGGTTCAGCACGGTGGCGCCGGAGTCGACGGCCGCGCGGACCGTCATCAGCGCCATCCGGGAGTCGTTCATCTGGTCGTCGCCGTACACGGCCACGGCCTTCAGATTGTCCGTACGCAGCTCGGGCACGTCCTGCGCGGCCTTCGCGGGCGACAGCAGATGGCCGACGCCGTCACCGAAGGCCGACAGGGCCGAGTACGCGAACACACCCGCGCCCAGCTTCGCTGCGCCGTGCGGCCCGCCCTTGTACACGGGGAGGTAGAACGTGAGCGGATTCGCCAGGTGGGGGGCCACCTGACGGGAGACCGCACGGCGCTCGAAGTGGTTCTCCGCCACCAGCTTCACCGCGCCGGTCTGCAGGTAGCGCAGACCGCCGTGGAGAAGCTTGGAGGAGGCGGAGGAGGTCGCGCCGGCGAAGTCGCCGGCGTCGACCAGGGCCACCCGCAGGCCCGACTGAGCGGCATGCCAGGCGGTGGAGATGCCCAGGATCCCGCCACCGATCACCAGGAGGTCGTAGGTCGCCTTGGACAACTGCTCGCGGGTCTCGGCGCGGCCCACTGCCTTCACGGTGAACGCGGCGGAGCCGCCCGCCGGGTGCGTCCCAAGAGCCGGGACACTCTGCAGGGTGGTCATTGCGAATTACTCCTCGTCCTCGATCCAGCCCATGGTCCGCTCGACGGCCTTGAGCCAGCTCTTGTACTCACGGTCACGGGTTTCCGCGGCCATGTTCGGGGTCCATTCCGCGGCCCGGCGCCAGTTGGCGCGCAGGTCCTCGGTGTTGGTCCAGAAGCCGACGGCGAGACCGGCGGCGTAGGCGGCGCCGAGGCAGGTGGTCTCGGCGACCATCGGGCGCACCACGGGGGCGTCCAGGACGTCGGCCAGGGTCTGCATCAGCAGGTTGTTGGAGGTCATGCCGCCGTCGACCTTGAGGGCCGTGAGCTCGACGCCGGAGTCCTTCGTCATGGCGTCGCTGATCTCACGGGTCTGCCAGGCCGTGGCCTCCAGGACGGCGCGCGCGATGTGCGCCTTGGTGACGTACCGGGTCAGGCCGGTGATCACACCGCGGGCGTCGGGACGCCAGTACGGGGCGAACAGACCGGAGAAGGCCGGCACGAAGTATGCGCCGCCGTTGTCCTCGACCGACAGCGCGAGGGTCTCGATCTCGGCGGCGGACTTGATCAGGCCCATCTGGTCGCGCATCCACTGGACGAGCGAGCCGGTGACGGCGATGGAGCCCTCGAGGGCGTAGACCGGCTTCTGGTCACCGATCTGGTACCCGACGGTGGTCAGCAGTCCGCTGTACGAGTTGATGAGCTTGTCACCGGTGTTCATCAGCATGAACGTGCCGGTGCCGTACGTGGACTTGGCCTCGCCCTCGGAGAAACAGGTCTGGCCGAAGAGGGCCGCCTGCTGGTCACCGAGCGCGGAGGCGACGGGGATGCCGCCGAGCAGGTCGCCGAGCTTGCCGCCGGTGATCTCGCCGTACACCTCGGCGGAGGAGCGGATCTCGGGCAGCATCGCCAGCGGGACACCGATCGACTCGGCGATCTTCTCGTCCCACTGCATGGTGTGCAGGTTCATCAGCATCGTGCGGGAGGCGTTGGTGACGTCGGTGACGTGCCGGCCACCGTTCACACCGCCCGTCAGGTTCCAGATGACCCAGGAGTCCATGGTGCCGAAGAGGATGTCGCCGGCCTCGGCGCGCTCGCGCAGGCCCTCGACGTTGTCGAGCAGCCAGCGGGCCTTCGGGCCGGCGAAGTACGACGCGAGCGGCAGGCCGGTCTCGCGGCGGAAGCGGTCCTGGCCGACGTTGCGGCCGAGCTCGCGGCAGAGCGCGTCGGTGCGGGTGTCCTGCCAGACGAGGGCGTTGTGGACGGGCTCACCGGTGTTCTTGTCCCACAGCAGCGTCGTCTCGCGCTGGTTGGTGATGCCGATGGCCTTGATGTCGTCACGGGTGATGCCGGCCTTCTCGACGGCACTGGCGACGACCTCCTGGACGTTGGTCCAGATCTCGGCGGCGTCGTGCTCGACCCAGCCCGGCTTCGGGAAGATCTGCTCGTGCTCCTTCTGGTCGACGGAGACGATCCGGCCGTCCCGGTCGAAGACGATGCAGCGGCTGGAGGTGGTGCCCTGGTCGATGGCGGCGATGAACGGGCCGGCGGTGTGCGCGTCGGTCACGGTGTGCTCCTGAAAGTCCGTGGATAAGAGGCTGGCTTACGGCGGATTGCTTCCGGCCCCGAGCCGACGTACGCGCTGGGCGGACGTACGGCTCGAAGCGGACGTACGGCTCTAAGCAAAAGCGACGTTGTAGAGGCCTGCGGCGATCGCTCCGCCGATCAGCGGACCCACGACGGGGACCCAGGCGTAGCTCCAGTCCGAACCGCCCTTGTTGGGCAGGGGCAGCAGGGCGTGCACGATGCGCGGACCGAGGTCACGGGCCGGGTTGATCGCGTACCCCGTCGGGCCACCGAGCGAGAGACCGATGCTGACGACCACGAGGGCGGTGATCAGCGCGCCCAGGGTGCCGAGACCCTTGCCGCTGTCGTTGAGGCCCTGCGTGAGGACGGCGAGCACCAGCACGACCGTGCCGATGATCTCCGTGGCGACGTTCTGCCACGCGACCCGGACCTCCGGGCCGGTGGAGAAGACGCCGAGCACCGGGCCGGCCTTGGCCTCCCGCGCCTCCACGGACTTGGTGTCCTGCGTACCGGGGCCGCCCACGATCTCGCGGTCGGTGAGGTGTGCGAGGAACTGTCCGTAGTACGCGACCCACACGAGCGCCGCACCGATCATGGCGCCGAGGAGCTGGCCCGACCAGTAGGTCAGGACGTTGCTCCAGGCGTCGTCCTTGATGGCGATCGCGAGGGTCACGGCCGGGTTCAGATGGGCGCCGGAGAGAGGCGCCGATGTGTAGACGGCGGTCAGCACCGCGAAGCCCCACCCGAAGGTGATGGCGAGCCACCCGGCGTTGCGCGCCTTGGAGGCCTTCAGCGTGACGGCGGCGCACACGCCACCGCCGAGCAGGATGAGTATGGCGGTACCGATGGTCTCGCCGATGAAGATGTCGGAGCTGGACACCCGCGACTCCTTTGTCCTTCGTCCAGGGGAAGCCGAACCCCGGGTCCCTCCGGTGGTCCGCGACCTCAGGTGAGGTCGTTGCCGGCCCGTGGCATTGTCACACTCTAACGCGTATTGCCGGTAGGTGTTCGACAATGCCGACCGATGGACGCGAGTCTCGCTCCGCCGTTACCACCTCGTCAAGGCCTCTGTTATCGAAAGCGCGATCGTTATTGATTGCTGTGACCTATCGATCGCGAGAACGGGCGCGCACCGCGTCCGAGCAGGCACGTCCTGTGGCCGGCGGGGCACGGAGAAGGCCGGTACGTCATCGACGTACCGGCCTTCTCCCCGCGATCCCGGGCGCGGACTCCCGGGCGTCCCCAACGGGCCCGGACCGCGCGGACGGACCTCAGAACCGCCCGGCGCCCAGATCCCTGGACACCGCGCGGGCACAGTCGCGAACGGCGGCGATCAGCTCGGGACGCAGTTCGCCGTCCTTGCAGACGCGCTCCACCGCCCCCGTGACGCCCACCGCGCCGACGGGCATCCGCCGCTGGTTGTGGATCGGCGCGGCCACCGAGGCCACCCCCGTCCAGGTCTCCTCGACGTCGTCCGCGTACCCGCGCGCCCGGGTGAGGTCGAGGACGCCCTCGAACGCCTCGGGCGCGATCGTCGTGCGCACCGTGAACTCCTGGCGCTCGGCCTCCAGCACCTCACTGTGCGCCACCGGGTCGTAGGCGGACAGGACCTTGCCCAGGGCGGTGGAGTGCAGCGGCTGCATGGCCCCGACCTCCAGCACCTGCCGGCTGTCGTCGGGCCGGAACACGTGGTGCACGATCAGTACGCCCTGCTGGTGCAGTACTCCCAGGTAGACGCTCTCACCGCTGGAGCGGGCCAGGTCGTCGGTCCACACCAGGGCGCGTGCCCGCAGTTCGTGCACATCGAGATAGGTCGTCCCGAGACGCAGCAGCTCCGCGCCCAGCTGGTAGCGGCCGGAGGCGCCGTCCTGCTCGACGAAACCCTCCTGCTGCAGCGTGCGCAGTATCCCGTGGGCCGTGCCCTTGGCCAGGCCCAGCGACGAGGCGATGTCCGACAGGCCGAGCCGCCGCTCCCCGCCCGCGAGCAGCCGCAGCATCGCGGCCGCCCGTTCGAGCGACTGGATGTTCCGTGCCATCGCCGTCCTGCCCTCCGTCCCCTTGGACCGTCGGTCGGCGCTTCGCTCCCACCGTTCGGCAATGCCGAACATTACCGGTCGCGGTCGACCTCCCGCTAATGGGTGGTCGTGAGGAGTTTGCGAACGCGTCCCGGCCGGTGCCGGGTACGGATCGTCCGTCCGTCCCGTGGACGCCCCTGACCCCCGGGCCCCACCGCGGGCTACCCTGACGGCGTGTGCCTTCCATGAGAAGCGCAAAGCCGACAGCCGTCGCACTCCAGGGAGCATCTTCCATGGCCTCGTTGCCGAACCCGTCCCTTCCGTCCGACTCCGCCTACAGCCGGACCCGAACAGACGCCCTTCGCGAGGCGCTCGCCACCCGGGTGGTGGTGGCAGACGGCGCGATGGGCACGATGCTCCAGGCGCAGGACCCGACCCTCGAGGACTTCGAGAACCTCGAGGGCTGCAACGAGATCCTGAACCTCACGCGCCCCGACATCGTGCGCTCCGTCCACGAGGCGTACTTCGCCGTGGGCGTCGACTGCGTCGAGACCAACACCTTCGGCTCGAACCACGCGGCCCTCGCCGAGTACGACATCGCCGACCGCGTCTACGAGCTCTCCGAGTCCGGTGCCCGCATCGCCCGCGAGGTCGCCGACGAGTTCACCGCCTCGACCGGACAGCAGCGCTGGGTCCTCGGCTCCATGGGCCCCGGCACCAAACTGCCGACGCTCGGTCACGCCCCGTACACGCTCCTGCGGGACGCCTATCAGCGGAACGCCGAGGGCATGATCGTCGGCGGCGCCGACGCGCTGCTCGTGGAGACCACCCAGGACCTCCTGCAGACCAAGGCGTCCGTGCTCGGCGCCCGCCGGGCCCTGGAGGCCCTCGGCGCCGACCTGCCGCTGATCGTCTCCGTGACCGTCGAGACCACCGGCACCATGCTTCTCGGCTCGGAGATCGGCGCCGCGCTCACCGCACTCGAGCCGCTCGGCATCGACATGATCGGCCTCAACTGCGCCACCGGGCCCGCCGAGATGAGCGAGCACCTGCGCTACCTGGCCCGCCACTCCCGGATCCCGCTGTCCTGCATGCCGAACGCGGGCCTCCCGGTCCTCGGCAAGAACGGTGCCCACTACCCGCTGACCCCGCCCGAACTGGCCGACGCCCAGGAAACCTTCGTCACCGAGTACGGCCTCTCCCTGATCGGCGGCTGCTGCGGCACGACCCCCGAGCACCTGCGGCAGGTCGTCGAGCGGGTACGGGACCTGACGCCGGCGCCCCGCACCCCGCGCCCCGAGCCGGGCGCCGCCTCGCTCTACCAGACCGTGCCGTTCCGCCAGGACACCGCGTACATGGCGATCGGTGAGCGCACGAACGCCAACGGTTCCAAGAAGTTCCGCGAGGCCATGCTGGAGGGCCGCTGGGACGACTGCGTGGAGATGGCCCGCGACCAGATCCGCGAGGGCGCGCACATGCTCGACCTGTGCGTGGACTACGTGGGCCGCGACGGCGTCGCCGACATGGAGGAACTGGCCGGCCGCTTCGCCACCGCCTCCACCCTGCCGATCGTGCTCGACTCCACCGAAGTCCCCGTGCTCCGCGCCGGTCTGGAGAAGCTCGGTGGCCGCGCGGTCATCAACTCGGTCAACTACGAGGACGGCGACGGCCCCGAGTCCCGGTTCGCGAAGGTCACGAAGCTCGCGCAGGAGCACGGCGCCGCGCTGATTGCCCTGACCATCGACGAGGAGGGCCAGGCCCGCACACCCGAGACGAAGGTGGCGATCGCCGAGCGGCTCATCGAGGACCTCACCGGCAACTGGGGCATCCACGAGTCGGACATCCTCATCGACACCCTGACCTTCACCATCTGCACCGGCCAGGAGGAGTCCCGCGGCGACGGCATCGCCACGATCGAGGCGATCCGACGGCTCAAGGAACGCCACCCGGACGTGCAGACCACGCTGGGCCTGTCGAACATCTCCTTCGGCCTGAACCCGGCCGCGCGCGTCCTGCTCAACTCGGTCTTCCTCGACGAGTGCGTCAAGGCGGGCCTCGACTCGGCGATCGTGCACGCCTCCAAGATCCTGCCGATCGCCCGCTTCGACGAGGAGCAGGTCACCACCGCCCTCGACCTCATCTACGACCGCCGCCGCGAGGGCTACGACCCGCTGCAGAAGCTGATGGCCCTCTTCGAGGGCGCCACCACCAAGTCCCTCAAGGCGGGCCGGGCCGAGGAACTGGCGGCCCTGCCCCTGGACGAGCGCCTCAAGCGGCGCATCATCGACGGCGAGAAGAACGGCCTCGAACAGGACCTGGAGGACGCCCTCCGGGAGCGCCCCGCCCTCGACATCGTCAACGAGACGCTGCTGGACGGCATGAAGGTCGTCGGTGAGCTGTTCGGCTCCGGCCAGATGCAACTGCCGTTCGTGCTCCAGTCGGCCGAGGTCATGAAGACCGCGGTCGCCCACCTGGAGCCGCACATGGAGAAGACCGACGACGAGGGCAAGGGCACCATCGTGCTCGCCACCGTGCGCGGCGACGTGCACGACATCGGCAAGAACCTCGTCGACATCATTCTGTCCAACAACGGCTACACCGTGGTCAACCTCGGCATCAAGCAGCCCGTCTCCGCGATCCTGGAGGCCGCCAAGGAACACCGCGCGGACGTCATCGGGATGTCCGGACTGCTGGTCAAGTCCACGGTGATCATGAAGGAGAACCTGGAGGAGCTCAACCAGCGCAAGCTGGCCGCCGACTACCCGGTGATCCTCGGCGGCGCCGCCCTGACCCGGGCGTACGTCGAGCAGGACCTGCACGAGATCTACGAGGGCGAGGTCCGCTACGCACGCGACGCGTTCGAGGGCCTGCGCCTGATGGACGCGCTGATCGCGGTCAAGCGGGGCGTGCCCGGGGCGAGCCTGCCGGAGCTGAAGCAGCGCCGTGTCAGGGCCACCGCCCAGGCCGTCGTCGAGGAACGCCCCGAGGAGGGCGCCGTCCGCTCCGACGTGGCCACCGACAACCCCGTGCCGGAGCCGCCCTTCTGGGGCACCCGTGTCATCAAGGGCATCCAGCTCAAGGAGTACGCGTCCTGGCTCGACGAGGGCGCGCTGTTCAAGGGCCAGTGGGGCCTCAAGCAGGCCCGCACGGGTGACGGGCCGACGTACGAGGAGCTGGTGGAGACCGAGGGCAGGCCACGGCTGCGCGGCCTCCTCGACCAGCTGCAGACCGGGAACCTGCTGGAGGCGGCCGTCGTCTACGGCTACTTCCCGTGTGTGTCCAAGGACGACGACCTGATCCTCCTGGACGAGCAGGGCAACGAACGGACCCGCTTCACCTTCCCGCGCCAGCGCCGCGGCCGCCGGCTGTGTCTGGCCGACTTCTTCCGGCCCGAGGAGTCCGGCGAGACGGACGTCGTGGGCCTCCAGGTCGTCACCGTCGGCTCCCGGATCGGCGAGGAGACGGCGAAGCTCTTCGAGTCGAACTCCTACCGGGACTACCTCGAACTGCACGGTCTGTCCGTCCAGTTGGCCGAGGCGCTCGCCGAGTACTGGCACGCGCGCGTGCGTTCGGAGCTCGGCTTCGCCGGGGAGGACCCGGCCGAGGTGGAGGACATGTTCGCGCTGAAGTACCGCGGCGCCCGCTTCTCGCTCGGCTACGGAGCCTGCCCGGACCTGGAGGACCGCGCCAAGATCGCCCGCCTCCTGGAGCCCGAGCGGATCGGCGTCCACCTCTCCGAGGAGTTCCAGCTCCACCCGGAACAGTCCACCGACGCGATCGTCATCCACCACCCGGAGGCGAAGTACTTCAACGCGCGGTGAGCCGGGGTCCACGTGCTCCGTGGGGCGCCCTCGAGGGCGCCCTGCGAGGCCGCGGGGTACTGACCGGGCAACCCACCCCGGCGGGGCTGCGCCGACCGACGGACACAGCGCCTGCCTGGGCCCTCCACGGCCCCTCCCGAAGGCCCTCAGGCCCTCGCAGAGGGGTCTCGGCCGTTCCAACAGGCACTTCCTTCGGCGGCGACGTACACTTGTCGGTCCAGTGCAGGCCGGTTCCCTTCTGGGGGCCGGCCTTCTCGTCCCTCACGGAGGTGCGCCTATATGACCAGTACGGTCCCCGCACTAGGTACCCAAACGGCCGAGGGCTCCGCACTCCAGGCCGTGCTGCTCGACATGGACGGCACCCTGGTCGACACCGAGGGCTTCTGGTGGGACGCCGAGGTCGAGGTGTTCGCCCGGCTCGGCCACGCGCTGGACGACTCGTGGCGCCACGTGGTCGTCGGCGGCCCCATGACGCGCAGTGCCGGCTTCCTCATCGGGGCCACCGGCGCCCGCATCCCCCTCGCCGAGCTCATGGTGCTGCTCAACGACGGGTTCGAGGACCGTATCGGCCGGGACCTGCCGCTCATGCCGGGCGCCGCGAGACTCCTGGCCGAGCTCGCCGCCCACCGGATCCCCACGGCGCTGGTCTCCGCCTCGCACCGCCGCATCATCGACCGCGTCCTGGTGGCGCTCGGTGCCCAGAACTTCGCCCTGACCATCGCGGGCGACGAGGTGGCGCGCACCAAGCCCTTCCCCGACCCGTATCTGCTCGCGGCCGCCGGGCTCGGCGCGGACCCGGCCAGGTGCGCGGTCATCGAGGACACCGCGACAGGAGTGGCCGCCGCCGAGGCCGCGGGCTGCCACGTCGTGGCCGTGCCGTCGGTGGCACCGATCACTCCGGCCGCCCGGCGCACCGTCGTGACCTCCCTGGAACAGGTCGACCTGCCATTTCTACGAGGCCTGATGACGGAAAAGCGCTAATCGTTCACCCACGGTGCACGAATGAATGCCGAAAAACTGCATGGCCACAGCACCGGAATAATTCGACAGTCGTCCGCGCGCCTTGGATGGCTGAATTGCGGCGCTCCCCGGACCAGTTGGGAGTGTGAGCTTTACCACTCCGCGGGGGGTCGACAGGGGGGCTACGGTGTGGCTGGGGCGTCATTTCGCGGGTGTGGGGCGCGCCCTTGTGTCCCGATTCATGGAACGCTGTACGAAACATTCCGCTGTCGGTCTTTCGGTGCGTCCGCACCTGGTTTCGCAGCGTGATGGGAACTCAACTCCGGTACCTGTGAACGGTCCTGCCGGTGCGGACTAATCTCATCGCGAGAACATCGCCGTAACCCCCGTGACCCGACCGCAACACCCCGGCCTGCCGGGCCCGCGGGATCGACAGCTCTGGAGAACCTCGAGCATGAACCGCAAGCCTTTGGTGCTGCCGGCCGTGATCGGTCTGCTCGTCCCGGTCCTCGCCGCGTGTGGGGGTTCCGACAGCGGGGGCGGTGGCGGCGACGCCATCGTCGTCGGTACCACCGACCGGTTCACCGCCGCGAAGGACGCCCCCGCACCCCTGGACCCGGCCTTCGCGTACGACGTCGGCACGTGGAACATCCTCCGCCAGACGGTGCAGACGCTGCTGGTCGCGCCCAACGGCGGCGGCGACCCGACGCCGGAGGCCGCCGAGGAGTGCGGCTTCACCGACTCGGGCAACGAGCGGTACGCCTGCACCCTGCGCAAGGACCTCAAGTTCTCGAACGGTGACAAGGTCACCGCGGAGGACGTGAAGTTCTCCATCGACCGTGCGATGCGGATCAAGGCCGACACCGGTGTCTTCGCCCTGCTGTCCACCGTCGACACCGTCGAGACCAAGGGCGACCGAGAGGTGATCTTCCACCTCAACACCGCCGACGCCACCTTCCCGTTCAAGCTGTCCACGCCGGTCGCGGGCATCGTCAACCCCGACGACTACGACAAGAACAAGCTGCGGGACGGCTTCGACGTGAGCGGCTCCGGCCCCTACACCCTTGAGGCCGAGGTCAAGGACAACGAGATGGTCAAGGCCGTCTTCAGCAAGAACCCCAATTACCAGGGCACTTCGAAACTCAAGAACGACAAGGTCGAGCTGCGGTCCTTCGAGGCGACCGGCGCCATGGGCACCGCGCTCGAAAAGGGCGACATCGACATGATGACCCGCACCATCTCGCCCGCGCAGATCAAGAAGCTCCAGAACGACACGGAAACCGATGTCGACCTGATCGAGCAGCCCGGTCTGGAGATCCGCTACCTCGGCTTCAACACGGACGACCCGTCGGTGAAGACCAAGGCGGTCCGCCAGGCGATGGCGCAAGTCATCAACCGGGGCGAGCTCACCTCCGAGGTGTACGGCTCCGGCGCCGACCCGCTGTACTCGATGGTCCCGGCCACCGTCACGGGGCACGCCAACTCGTTCTTCAACAAGTACGGCGACCCGAGCGTCTCCAAGGCCAAGGAGCTGCTGTCCAAGGCGAGCATCACCACGCCGGTGAAGCTGACGCTGCACTACACGGACGACCACTACGGCCCGGCCACCAAGGAAGAGTTCGAGGTGCTGCAGAAGCAGCTCAACGACAGCGGCCTCTTCAAGGTGGGCATCGAGGGCGAGAAGTGGGAGACCTTCCGCCCGAACGAGCAGAAGGGCGACTACGAGGTCTACGGCATGGGCTGGTTCCCCGACTTCCCCGACGCCGACAACTACCTCGCGCCGTTCCTCGACAAGGACAACACCATCGGCTCGCCCTACACGAACGAGACGATCCGCGGCGTCCTGATCCCCGAGTCCCGCCGCGAGGCCGACCGCCTCACCGCGTCGAACAGCATCGAGGAGATCCAGAGCATCGTCGCCGAGGACGTCCCGGTCCTGCCGCTGTGGCAGGGCAAGCAGTACATCGCCGCACAGGACGACATCACCGGTGCCGAGTACGCGCTCAACTCGTCCGCGACACTCCAGCTGTGGGAGCTCGGCCGCGGAGTGGGCGGCTGACGTTCGCAGAGGACGTCACCGACCCGATCCGAGAACAACGACAAGGCTCACGCGCGTGAACATGCGAACCAAGTGGCCGGTCCTGCCTGTCATGGCGGGACTGTCCGCAGGACTGCTGACCGGATGCGGCTCGGAGACGGGCTCCGCCGGCGGCAGTGACACCGACATCGTCGTGGGGATGACCGACGACGTCCTGGCCACCGATCCGGCCTCCGGCTACGACCCGGGCTCCTGGCTCCTGTTCAACAACGTCTTCCAGTCGTTGCTCAGCTTCCCCAAGGGCGGCACCGAGCCGGTGCCGGAGGCCGCCAAGGAGTGCTCCTTCACGGACGCGGCGGCCAAGGTCTTCGAATGCACCCTGCGCGACGGGCTGCGGTTCAGCAACGGTGACGAGCTGACCTCGCGGGACGTGAAGTTCTCCTTCGACCGCATGCTGAAGATCGACGACGCCGACGGGCCCGCGATCATGTTCCCCATGCTGGACAAGGTGGAGACCCCCAACGACAAGAAGGTCGTCTTCAAGCTCAAGGTCTCCGACGCCACCTTCCCGAGCAAGATCGCCTCGGGTGCCGGTTCCATCGTCAACCGCCGGGAGTACTCCGCCGACGGACTGCGCGAGGACGGCGAGGCCGTCGGCTCAGGCCCGTACAAGCTGGAGTCGTTCGGCGAGGACGAGGCCGTCTTCTCGGTCAACGAGAACTACGAGGGCACCGCGAAGACGCGCAACTCCGGCGTGGTCCTCAAGCTCTTCCACGGCGACCGGTCCGGCCTGAAGAAGGCCGTCGTCGACAACGAGGTCGACCTCGCCTACCGAGGACTGGCCGCCCAGGACATCGCGGAGATCGAGGCGGACGCCTCCGGCAGCCAGGACATCGACGTCGTCGAGGGCTCCAGCGCCGAGGTGCAGCACCTGGTCTTCAACATGGACGACCCGGTGGCGGGCCGGCTGGGTGTCCGCAAGGCCATCGCCCACCTGCTCGACCGCAACGCCCTCATCGACAAGGTCTACAAGAACACCGCGACCCCGCTGTACTCGATCATCCCGGCCGGCATCACGGGCCACAACACGGCCTTCTTCAACGCCTACGGTGCGAGCCCCTCGCGCGCCAAGGCCGAGGCCGCGCTGGCCGCCGACGGCATCACCGACAAGGTGAAGCTGACCCTGTGGTCGACGCCGACCCGCTACGGGCCGTCCACGGACGAGGAGTTCAAGGCGATAGCCGGGCAGCTCAACGACAGCGGCCTGTTCGACGCGAGCGTCAGGTCCGTCTCCTACGACCAGTACGAGAAGGGCATCGAGGCAGGCGAGTACGGCGTGTACGTGAAGGGCTGGGTGCCCGACTACCCGGACCCGGACAACTTCACGGCCCCGTTCTTCGGCAAGGGCAACGTGCTGGCCAACAACTACACGAACAGCACGGTCACCGGGCGGCTCATCCCCGAGACCGCCGCCCAGAGCGACCGCTCGTCGACCCACCAGCAGTACGGCGAACTCCAGGACATCGTCGCCGAGGAGGTCCCGGTCATCCCGGTCTGGCAGGCCAAGCAGTACGCGGTCGTCCGCGACAGCGTGTACGGCCTGGAGTACTGCCTCGACGCCTCGACCGTGTTCCGCTTCTGGGAGATCAGCAAGAACTGACCGCCCCCACACGGATCGCCCGCGTTCGTGAGACGAGAAATGGCTGCCCCCCTTCGAAGGGGGGCAGCCATTTCTCATGGTGCTGTGCTCGGTGGTGCCGTGCCCGGTCCACGCCCCGGGGCGTGCGCGCTCACTGCGCGCCGGGGCGCACCAGACCGCTCTCGTACGCGTACACCGCGGCCTGCACACGGTCCCGCAGCCCCAGCTTGGTGAGGACGTGACCCACATGTGTCTTGACCGTGGTCTCGCTGACGAACAGGTCGGCGGCGATCTCGGCGTTCGACAGTCCGCGGGCCACCAGCTTCAGGACCTCGACCTCGCGGTCGGTGAGTGTGTGCAGGGTGTCCGGCACGGGCTCGTCGCCCGAGGGCAGATGGCTCGCGTACTTGTCGAGGAGCCGCCGGGTGATGCTGGGCGCGAGCATGGCCTCACCGGACGCCACCACCCTGATGGCCTGCACCAGTTCGTCGGCCGGAGCGTCCTTCAGGAGGAAACCGCTGGCGCCGGCGCGCAGCGCCTCCACCACGTACTCGTCGAGGTCGAACGTCGTCAGGACCAGTACCTTCGCCGGACCGTCCCGGCCGGGACCGGTGATCTGCCGGGTCGCCTCGACTCCGTCCATCCGCGGCATACGGATGTCCATCAGAACCACATCGGGCTGCAGGGCACGTACCTGATCGATTGCCTGGAGACCGTCACCGGCCTCGCCGACGACCGCGATGTCCTGCTCGGCCTCCAGGATCATCCGGAAGCCGGTGCGCAGCAGGGGCTGGTCGTCGACCAGTAGGACGCGGATGGCCACGTAAGTCTCCTTCGCTAGTCCGCCCCCATTCTGCCCTGCTCACCTCGCGCGGTCCGCCGCCGGGGCTCGCCTGCCGTGCACCCCGCCCGTGGGCGAACGGGGCTCCCGGATCACGGACCGCTCGGCCCGGGCGCCCGCACGGGGAGCGGATAGGGCGGGGGAGTGCCACCGAATTCCGGACAGACCGACCGGTGGTCGCACCAGCCGCAGAGCTTGGTGGGCCGTGGACGCCACTCGCCGGTCTCGGTGGCGAGCCGGATCGCCTCCCACAGCGCGTGCAACTTCCGCTCCACCCGTTCCAGATCGGCCGGCACCGGGTCGTACGTGAGCACGTCGCCGCTGCCCAGGTAGACGAGCTGGAGGCGGCGCGGTACGACCTGCTTCAGCCGCCACACCACAAGGGCGTAGAACTTCATCTGGAACAGGGCGCCTTCCGCGTACTCCGGACGCGGGGCCTTGCCCGTCTTGTAGTCGACGATCCGCACCTCGCCCGTGGGCGCCACGTCGACACGGTCGATGATGCCGCGCAGCTTCAGGCCGGAATCGAGCCGGGCCTCCACGAACAGCTCCCGCTCGGCCGGCTCGAGACGGGTCGGGTCCTCCAGGGTGAACCAGCGCTCGACCAGCC
Organism: Streptomyces aurantiacus; assembly: GCF_027107535.1. Taxonomy (NCBI): domain Bacteria; kingdom Bacillati; phylum Actinomycetota; class Actinomycetes; order Kitasatosporales; family Streptomycetaceae; genus Streptomyces; species Streptomyces sp. Qhu-G9. The sequence goes on from NZ_CP114283.1 coordinate 2,699,146, forward strand.
GCTCGGCCTCACCGAGCCAGCGCGCCAGCCGCTCGCCCGCCACCTGCTCGTCGTCGTCCGCGAACAGCTCGGCCAGCTCCGGCTTCGCCTCCCGCAGCCGGTCCCACTGACCGGGGATCAGCGACTTCGCACGTGGCGCCGTCCGCTCGGTGGCCGGGGAGTCGAAGAGCCGCTCCAGGACGGCGTGCACCAGCGTCCCGCGCGTCGCCGCCTCGCTCGGCTTCTCGGGCAGCTTGTCGATCACCCGGAACCGGTACAGCAGCGGACACTGCATGAAGTCCCCGGCCCGCGAAGGTGACAGCGAGGCCGGAGGCACGGCGCCGGCGGCGCGGCCCGACGGCCCGCCCGGGGTACCGGCGTCCACCGGCTCGGCGGCATCACCGGAGGCCGGGACCGCGGACGCAGCCTCACCGGCGCCGCCACCTTCCGGCCCGGTCACCGAAGCAGCGCCCGGCCCGCCCTCGGAGCCGCCCCGCACGGCCGCCTCCTCGTCCACGGACCCGGCCGTATCCGCGGTCGATCCGGCGACGGGGCCGCTGGACAGCGACACCGGGTCGCCCGCCTGTTCGTCGGCCGACGGCACCGTGCCCTGGCCCTGCTCGGGCGCGGGACCGACGTGAGGTGCCCCCGCGCCTCCGGCCGACCCGCCCCGCTCTCCGGCGGCATTCCCTGCCGCCGTGTCCGCGGGCTCGACGACGGAGTCGGCCGGCCCGGTCGACGGGTCGGAGGGCCGGGGCACCCTGGCTTCCGCCGCGGTGCCGGACGGCTGGGCCACGTCGTCCGACGCCGCGGCCCCGGGGCCGTCCTGGGCGACGCCGCCGGTGCTGGTATCCATGACGACAGACCTTACGGCCCGCCACTGACAGCGCGACACACGGTGACCTGCGCGCCGTACGCAACCGGGTCGCCGCACGGGAAACGGAGGGGGTGCCGGGGCCGAACACGCCGCGACGGCCGCATACCATCGACCACGAGACCTCTCGCGGGCATGATCGCGAGCGGGATACGCGTCGAACGAGGGGACATCGTGGACGAGAGCGGCGGGAGCGGGCAGCCGCGATCCGGCACTGACGAGGCGGACGAGCGCCGCACGGGTCAGCCGCGACCCGGCGACCCGGCGACCACGACAGCCCGGCCGCCCGCCGACCAGGATCCGCACGACGCCGAAGCCACCGCCGACGCCGCGGCGAAAGCGGCGGACCCGGCCCACCCCGATCAGGCGGAGGGCACGACGGCAGCGCGTCTGCGCAAGGAGCCCCGAACCGGGGAGGCCCCGGCGGACGACCGGCGGACGGAAGACCGGACGCCCACGCCGCAGGCCGACACCACCCCCGCCCCGCCGCCCGCGCCCGAGCCACCCGTGGCGGCCACGGGTCCCGGCGGCCACGCGGCCCAGCCACCGCACCACGCCCACCGGTCCGAGGCCCACACCACCCCGGAACCCGGCCGCAAGAAGGGCCGAAGGGGACCCGCCCCCCGGCGGGCCAAGGAACCGGGCGGCGGCCTGCTCATGGGACGCCCCTTCGGCGTCCCCGTGTACGTGGCACCCAGCTGGTTCCTCGTCGCCGCCCTCATCACCTGGGTCTTCGGCGGCCAGCTCGACCGCGTCCTGCCCGAACTGGGCATGGCCCGCTACCTCGTCTCGCTCTTCTTCGCGGTCGCCTTCTACGCCTCCGTACTCGTCCACGAACTGGCGCACACGGTCGCGGCCCTGCGCTTCAAGCTGCCCGTGCGCCGGATCCAGCTCCAGTTCTTCGGCGGTGTCTCCGAGATCGAGAAGGAATCCGAGACACCCGGACGCGAGTTCGTCCTCGCGTTCGTCGGCCCGCTCCTGTCACTGATCCTCGGCGGCCTGTTCTACCTCGCCCTGCTGACCGTCGAACCGGGCACCGTCCCCGGCGTCCTGCTGGCCGGCCTGATGATCTCGAACCTGATCGTCGCCGCGTTCAACCTGCTCCCCGGCCTGCCGCTCGACGGCGGCCGCATGCTCCGGGCCGTCGTCTGGAAGCTGACCGGCAAGCCGATGACCGGCACCATCGCCGCCGCGTGGGTCGGCCGCGCCCTCGCGATCTCCGTACTCATCGGACTGCCCCTGCTCACCCACTCCGGCGCACTCGGCGCCGACGCCGAGGACCTCGGCGGCATGGACACCGTCATGGACGCCCTGCTCGCCGCGATCCTGGCCGCCATCATCTGGACCGGCGCCGGAAACAGCCTGCGCGTGGCCCGCCTCCGGGAACACCTGCCCGATCTCAGGGCCCGCGCCCTCACCAGGCGTGCCGTCCCCGTCGAGACCGACACCCCCCTCTCCGAAGCGCTGCGCCGCGCCAACGACGCCGGCGCACGCGCCCTAGTCGTGGTGGACGCGGACGGCGAGCCCCTCTCGCTCGTCCGCGAGGCCGCCATCGTGGGCGTACCGGAGCACCGCCGCCCCTGGGTCGCCGTCAGCGGGCTCGCCCAGGACCTGACCGACGGCATGCGCGTCTCCGCCGAACTCGCCGGAGAGGACCTGCTGGAGGTCCTGCGTGCGACTCCGGCGACCGAGTACCTCGTGGTGGAGGAGTCCGGTGAGATCTACGGCGTCCTGTCCGCGGCGGACGTGGAACGAGCCTTCGTGAAGGCGATGGCCCGCCCGAGCTGACCGGCGCCCCGCCGACCCGCGGTACTCGCCCCTGAGGGGCACCGCGCACCGCGCGACCGGCCACGACCACCCGCGGCCGTGCACGCTCCCGAGTGGTCGGAAGCCCCGGAGCGGACCGGTAGGCTGTTCACATGTCCGAACCGACCGGTGCCGCCCGCCGACGCGGGCCCTTCAAGGTCGGGGACCAGGTACAGCTGACCGACCCCAAGGGCCGCCACTACACGTTCACGCTCGAAGCGGGGAAGAACTTCCACACCCACAAGGGTTCCTTCCCGCACGACGAGCTGATCGGCGCTCCCGAGGGCAGCGTTGTCCGCACCACGGGGAACGTCGCCTATCTGGCGCTGCGCCCCCTGCTCCCCGACTACGTCCTGTCCATGCCCCGCGGCGCCGCCGTGGTCTATCCCAAGGACGCGGGACAGATCCTGTCCTTCGCCGACATCTTCCCCGGCGCGCGCGTCGTGGAAGCCGGCGTGGGCTCCGGCTCACTCAGCAGCTTCCTGCTCCGCGCCATCGGCGACCAGGGCATGCTGCACTCCTACGAGCGCCGCGAGGACTTCGCCGAGATCGCCCAGCAGAACGTGGAGCGCTACTTCGGCGGCCCCCACCCCGCCTGGCAGCTCACCGTCGGCGACCTCCAGGACAACCTGTCGGACACCGACGTCGACCGCGTCGTGCTCGACATGCTCGCCCCCTGGGAGTGCCTGGAGGCCGTCTCCAAGGCACTCGTGCCCGGCGGCATCGTCTGCTGCTACGTGGCGACCACCACCCAGCTCGCCCGGACCGTCGAGTCCATCCGCGAGATCGGCTGCTTCAACGAGCCGACCGCCTGGGAGTCGATGGTCCGCAACTGGCACATCGAAGGACTGGCCGTCCGCCCCGACCACCGGATGATCGGCCACACCGGCTTCCTGCTCACCGCCCGCCGCCTCGCCGACGGCGTCGAGCCGCCCATGCGCCGCCGCCGTCCCTCCAAGGGCTCGTACGGCGAGGACTACTCCGGTCCGAACGCCGACGGGGGCGCCGGCCGCTGAGACGGCCCCGTACCGCACACAACGCGCAAACGCCGTGGCCGAGTTCCCGAGCACCCTCGGGAACTCGGCCACGGCGCTTTTTCCCTGACGTTCCGCCAGTACCCCTGACCCCGCCGTTCCCTCACGGTGTGACGTGTGGCACCATGCTGGCCACCCCACCGGCACAGCCCTCACGGGAGACACTTCCTAGTGCAGCAATCCGCCGTCCCGGAACTGGCCCACACGAACACCCGCCCGATCCACTGGCTCGCCACCGCGACGGCGCTGGCCGCGGTCGTCGCGGCCTCCGCCTTCCTGCAGCCCGACGAGGCCACGGCCGCCCAGCACGGTGCCGAGGCGAAGTCCGCTCCGGCGGCCGTCGCGCCCCCCGACCCGGCCGGCGTGGACTTCCCCGTCGACTGCGGTCCCGGGAAGGTCCTGATCCAGAAGAAGGCTTCGGGCGATCTCGACGGCGACGGCCTCCCCGAGACGGTCGCCGTGGTCCGCTGCGACGCCGGATCCGGCACCCCGCCGAGCGGCGTCTACGTCCTCACCAAGGGTGAGGGTTCCTCGAAGGCCCGGGTCGTCGCCACTCTCGTCGACCCGAAGGACCGCCTGTCCGTCGAGGACTTCACCCTCCGCGACGCCACGATCACCGCGACGCTCCTCGGCTACTCCTCGCCCGACGTGCCGAGTTGCTGCCCCGACGTGAACGACAGTGCCAAGTGGCAGTGGAAGAACGGCGCATTCGTGCGCTCGACACCGCCCGGGGCCCAGAGCATGTGACAAAAGAGACAGGCGGCAGGAAGCGGGCATCCCGTGACGCGGGGTGCCCGCAGGGTCACCCCGCGTCCGGACCGTAGACCTCGACGCTGTCCGAAACGCGACGGACGTGGATGCAGTCGCCCGGGCACTCCTTCGCGGAGTCGGCGACGTCACGCAGAAGCGTCAGGGGTACGGGCGTTGTCGCGCCCGGGGCCTGCAGCAGCTCGTCCTCCGAGCCCTTCACGTAGGCCAGACCGTCGATGTCCAGCTCGAAGACCTCGGGCGCGTACTGCACGCAGATCCCGTCGCCGGTGCACAGGTCCTGGTCGATCCAGACCTCGAGTGCCTCGCTGTCGACTCCGGCCTCCTGCTGCACGGTCGTTTCTCCTGCCGTTTCCTGTGTCGAGCGTCCCGAACACGGAGGAATCGGGCCAGCTCTGACGGGTGTTGAACACTTCGACCCTACCTCCGTCGGCTTCCGCGTCGTGTTGGGTGGGTATTCCACTGGCGTGAGGGAGAGCGCAAGGGTGAAGATCGGACACACCTCGACCGTCTTTTGATCTAGGGGTTTCAATCGACACCCACCCAGGTAGGGTCTGGAAGCGTCCAGCTCCCCTTGGAGGAGGTGAGGACCGTGGCAGCCCACGACGACGACATGAACCGCGGCATCCGCCCGGGACGAGGGTCCGACGACCCGTCCGGGCAGATTGCCTACCTTGAGCAGGAGATCGCCGTCCTGCGGCGCAAGCTCGCCGACTCTCCGCGACACACGAGGATTCTCGAAGAGCGGATCGTCGAGCTGCAGACCAACCTGGCCGGCGTGTCCGCACAGAACGAGCGGCTCGCGGGCACCCTCCGAGAGGCCCGCGACCAGATCGTGGCACTCAAGGAGGAGGTCGACCGGCTTGCGCAGCCGCCGGCCGGATTCGGGGTCTTCCTCGAGGCGAACGAGGACGGCACGGCCGACATCTTCACCGGGGGCCGCAAGCTCCGGGTGAACGTCAGCCCCAGCGTCGAGCTCGAAGAGCTCCGGCGCGGCCAGGAAGTGATGCTCAACGAAGCTCTCAACGTGGTCGAGGCCATGGAGTACGAGAGCGTCGGCGACATCGTCACCCTCAAGGAGATCCTCGAGGACGGCGAGCGCGCACTCGTACAGGGACACACCGACGAGGAACGGGTGGTCCGGCTCGCCGAGCCACTGCTCGACGTGGTCATCCGCCCCGGCGACGCCCTCCTGCTCGAACCCCGCTCCGGATACGTCTACGAAGTCGTCCCCAAGAGCGAGGTCGAGGAACTCGTCCTCGAAGAGGTCCCCGACATCGGCTACGAGCAGATCGGCGGTCTGGGCGGCCAGATCGAGATGATCCGCGACGCGGTGGAGCTCCCGTACCTCTACCCCGACCTGTTCAAGGAGCACGAACTGCGGCCGCCCAAGGGCGTCCTGCTGTACGGGCCCCCCGGATGCGGCAAGACGCTCATCGCCAAGGCCGTCGCCAACTCGCTGGCCAAGAAGGTCGCCGAGGTCACCGGCCAGGCCCAGGGCAAGAGCTTCTTCCTCAACATCAAGGGCCCCGAGCTCCTCAACAAGTACGTCGGCGAGACCGAGCGGCAGATCCGCCTCGTCTTCCAGCGTGCTCGTGAGAAGGCCAGCGAGGGCACACCCGTCATCGTCTTCTTCGACGAGATGGAGTCCCTCTTCCGCACCCGCGGATCCGGCGTCAGCTCGGACGTGGAGAACACCATCGTCCCCCAGCTGCTCGCCGAGATCGACGGCGTGGAAGGCCTGCAGAACGTGGTGGTGATCGGCGCCTCGAACCGCGAGGACATGATCGACCCCGCGATCCTGCGCCCCGGACGACTCGACGTGAAGATCAAGATCGAGCGCCCGGACGCCGAAGCCGCGAAGGACATCTTCGGGAAGTACCTCACCGAGCGCCTCCCGCTGCACTCCGACGACCTCGGCGAGCACGGCGGCAGCAGGTCCACCACGGTCAGCAGCATGATCCAGTCCGCCGTCGAGCACATGTACACCGAGTCCGAGGAGAACCGCTTCCTCGAGGTCACGTACGCCAACGGCGACAAGGAAGTCCTGTACTTCAAGGACTTCAACTCCGGCGCCATGATCGAGAACATCGTCGGCCGCGCCAAGAAGATGGCCATCAAGGACTTCCTCGAACACAACCAGAAGGGCCTGAGGGTCTCCCACCTGCTCCAGGCCTGCGTGGACGAGTTCAAGGAGAACGAGGACCTTCCCAACACCACCAACCCGGACGACTGGGCCCGGATCTCCGGCAAGAAGGGCGAACGGATCGTCTACATCCGCACGCTCATCACCGGAAAGCAGGGCGCGGACACCGGACGCTCCATCGACACGGTGGCGAACACCGGTCAGTACCTGTAAAAGACAGGGTGGCTGCGGGTGCCCTCACGGGGTACCCGCAGCCGACTGTTTTCCAGGGCACAGCTGGAGCGAGCAATGACGCAAATGATCTCCCCACCAGCGCAAAGGCGCTCTAGGCTCTTCGGTACCGCCGAGTCGCGCAGTGCGGGGACGGGCACCGCACACGCACCGGAGCGCCAGCGGTACTTGAGCGGCGTCCCCGACCGAGGACGCCGCCGGGCAAGGAGGGCCGCATGACCGTACGGCGAGTAATGGGCATCGAGACGGAGTACGGGATCTCCGTCCCCGGCCACCCGAACGCCAATGCCATGCTCACCTCGTCCCAGATCGTCAACGCCTACGCGGCGGCGATGCACCGGGCCCGGCGGGCCCGCTGGGACTTCGAGGAGGAGAACCCGCTGCGGGACGCGCGGGGCTTCGACCTCGCCCGCGAGGCCGCCGACTCCAGTCAGCTCACCGACGAGGACATCGGCCTGGCCAACGTCATCCTCACCAACGGGGCACGGCTGTACGTGGACCACGCACACCCGGAGTTCAGCTCCCCGGAGGTGACCAACCCACTGGACGCCGTCCTGTGGGACAAGGCCGGTGAACGCATCATGGCGGAGGCCGCGGAGCGCGCGGCCCAGCTCCCAGGAGCCCAGCCGATCCACCTCTACAAGAACAACACCGACAACAAGGGCGCCTCGTACGGCACGCACGAGAACTACCTGATGAAGCGGGAGACCCCCTTCTCGGACATCGTGCGCCACCTCACCCCGTTCTTCGTCTCGCGCCAGGTCGTCACCGGCGCCGGCCGCGTCGGCATCGGCCAGGACGGGCACGAGCACGGCTTCCAGCTGAGCCAGCGCGCCGACTACTTCGAGGTCGAGGTGGGCCTCGAGACCACCCTGAAGCGCCCCATCATCAACACGCGTGACGAGCCGCACTCGGACGCCGAGAAGTACCGCCGCCTGCACGTGATCATCGGCGACGCCAACCTCTCGGAGATCTCCACCTACCTGAAGCTCGGCACGACCGCTCTCGTCCTGTCCATGATCGAGGACGGCTTCATCGCCGTGGACCTCGCCGTCGACCAGCCGGTGCGCACACTGCACCAGGTCTCGCACGACCCGACCCTCAAGCGCCTGATCACGCTCCGCAGCGGCCGGACACTCACCGCTGTCCAGCTGCAGATGGAGTACTTCGAACTGGCGCGCAAGTACGTCGAGGAGCGGTTCGGCGCCGACGCGGACGACCAGACCAAGGACGTCCTGGCACGCTGGGAGGACGTCCTCGGCCGCCTGGAGACCGACCCGATGAGCCTGGCCGGCGAACTGGACTGGGTGGCCAAGCGGGAGCTCATGGAGGGCTACCGGCGCCGTGACAGCCTCGACTGGGACGCCGCCCGGCTGCACCTGGTCGACCTCCAGTACGCCGACGTACGCCCCGACAAGGGCCTCTACAACCGCCTGGCTGCCCGCGGCCGGATCAAGCGGCTGCTGGACGAGACCGACGTGGAGCGGGCCGAGACGGCGCCCCCGGAGGACACCCGCGCGTACTTCCGCGGGCGCTGCCTGGAGCAGTACGCGGACGACGTCGCGGCGGCCTCCTGGGACTCGGTGATCTTCGATCTGCCGGGCCGGGACTCGCTCCAGCGCGTTCCAACCCTGGAGCCGCTTCGCGGAACGCGTAATCACGTCAAGGAGCTCCTCGACCGCTGCCGAACGGCAGAAGACCTGGTCAGGGTGCTTTCGGGGCACTGAAACGGCCACCGGACCGATCGCGCCCGACAGGGTGGAAAGGCCGCCGTCCGGGAATCATCGAGGTGGTTCCCGGACGTTGTAGGAACTGCGGGGCCGATGTCGGACCCTGCTTGTAGGGTCTGATCAAGAACGTCGAACCGAGCGGGGTGAGGGTTATGGCGACCAAGGACACCGGCGGCGGACAGCAGAAGGCGACGCGCAGCACCGAGGAGGTCGAGGAGGCGCCCGAGGCGCAGGCATCCGAAGACCTCAAGGAGCGCCAGGAGAAGCTGAGCGACGACGTCGACTCGGTTCTGGACGAAATCGATGATGTGCTCGAAGAGAACGCCGAGGACTTCGTTCGGAGTTTCGTCCAAAAGGGCGGCGAATAACCTTCGAATCGAAGGCGCCAAAGGGGTGAGGGTTGGCAAGTGAAGGTGCGAAGTGGTGCGTTCGGTGCGGCGAGACCAAGCCGGACGCAGCCTTCGCGCCCAAACGCTCGAATCTCGACGGCTTGCAGCACCGGTGCCGTGATTGCGCTGCCGGGTCCGACCGGAAGCGGCAGCAGGCGACGGGCAGGGCGCTGCCCGCTCGTGGGGCTGTTCCGGAGGGCTACAAGCACTGTCAAGGGTGTGGCGAGAGTAAGCCGCAATCGGAGTGGTATCGGAGATCCTCGGCCACGGGTGAGTTGGCATCGCGTTGCAGAGCGTGCCGTTCAGTCAGAGATCGCGCCGATCGTCTGAAGCGCAACTACGGACTCACCGAAGCCGAACGTGACGAGATGATCGCCTCTCAAAAGGGGCTCTGCGTGATCTGTCTAAAGGCCCCGGCTGTTCAGGTGGATCACTGCCACAAGACGGGTAGGGTCCGTGGCGTACTGTGCTTCAACTGCAATTCCGGCCTCGGCCTGTTGAGGGATGACCCCGACGTTATGTACCGAGCTGCCGACTACCTGGAAGGAATCGCGTGGAAGCCAACACTCGTAGCACCGGGCGTCTACCAGCTGCCTTCCTGACGCCCGGGTCGTCGTCCTTCATGGACTTCCTGACCGAGCATCAGCCGGACATCCTCCCGGGCAACCGGCAGCTGCCACCCATGAAGGGTGTCGTCGAGGCGCCGCACGGGACGACGATCGTGGCCGTGACGTTCCCCGGCGGCGTGGTGCTCGCCGGTGACCGCCGGGCCACCATGGGCAACATGATCGCCCAGCGCGACATCGAGAAGGTCTTCCCGGCCGACGAGTACTCGGCGGTGGGCATCGCCGGTACGGCCGGTCTGGCCGTGGAGATGGTGAAGCTGTTCCAGCTGGAGCTGGAGCACTTCGAGAAGGTGGAGGGCGACACGCTCTCCCTGGAGGGCAAGGCGAACCGCCTGTCCACCATGATCCGCTCCAACCTCGGCATGGCCATGCAGGGCCTGGCCGTGGTCCCGCTCTTCGCGGGGTTCGACGTGGACCGCAACAGGGGTCGCATCTTCTCGTACGACGTGACGGGCGGCCGTTCCGAGGAGAACGGCTACGCGGCGACGGGCTCCGGCTCGATCTTCGCCCGCGGCGCCATGAAGAAGCTCTACGCCAAGGACCTGACCGAAGAGCAGGCCACGACGCTCGTCGTACAGGCGCTGTACGACGCGGCCGACGACGACTCGGCGACCGGTGGTCCCGATGTCGCGCGCCGGATCTACCCGATCGTCACCGTGATCACCGAGGACGGCTTCCGCCGCCTCACCGACGAGGAGTCCTCCGAGATCGCCCGCGCGATCCTGGAGCGGCGCCTGGAGCAGCCCGACGGTCCGCGCGCCGCGCTGCTCTGACGGCGGCCCGTATTTCGAGGTGATCCAGTGACTTCCACAGAAAGGGACGGATAGCCGGTGTCGACGCCGTTCTATGTCTCACCCCAGCAGGCCATGGCCGACCGGGCGGAATACGCCCGCAAGGGCATCGCCCGTGGTCGCAGCCTGGTCGTGCTGCAGTTCGCCGACGGCATCGTGTTCGTCGGCGAGAACCCGTCCCGTGCGCTGCACAAGTTCAGCGAGATCTACGACCGGATCGGCTTCGCCGCCGCCGGCAAGTACAACGAGTACGAGAACCTCCGGATCGGCGGTGTGCGCTACGCCGACCTCCGGGGTTACACCTACGACCGTGACGACGTGACCGCACGTGGTCTCGCCAACGTCTACGCCCAGACGCTCGGCACGATCTTCTCGTCCGCGGCCGAGAAGCCGTACGAGGTGGAGCTGGTCGTCGCCGAGGTGGGGGAGACCCCTGACGGCGACCAGATCTACCGCCTGCCGCACGACGGGTCGATCGTGGACGAGCACGGCTCGGTCGCGGTCGGCGGCAATGCCGAGCAGATCAGCACGTATCTCGACCAGCGCCACCAGGACGGGATGTCGCTCGCCGAGGCGCTCAAGCTGGCCGTCCAGGCCCTGTCCCGCGACACGAACGGCAGTGAGCGGGAGATTCCCGCGGAGCGGCTGGAGGTCGCGGTGCTGGACCGGACGCGTCCGCAGCAGCGCAAGTTCAAGCGGATCGTCGGCCGGCAGCTCGGCCGGTTGCTGGAGGAGGGCGGGGCGTCCACCGCGGCCGAGGCCGAGGACCCCGAAGGCGAGGAGTGACCTCCTCGACGTAGTCGACCTCGGTGTGCCCCCGGCCTTCTCAAGGCCGGGGGCACACGGGGTTCCGGGACCCGGTGACAGGCGCCGGTCGGCTGTCCGCCGGAGGCGTGAGGGTTGGTCGCGCGGCTCGCCCCGCCCCCTTCAGGAGCGGCCGGCCGGGTTGGTCCTGGGCGGTCGTTGCCCGGGGCGCTCCTCTGCGGCTCCGTGGGCCCTACGGGGCGCCAGGTGGGGCCGTGGACCCTCGGACCACCAGTTCCACGGGGATGTCGCCCTCCGCGGGGTCGCGGGCGTCCAGGACCGCCAGGAGGGCCCGCATGCCGCGTTCGCCGAAGAGTTCGGCGTCCAGGCGGACCGTGGTCAGTTCGGGGTCGAGGGCGGTGGCGAGGGCCAGGTCGTCGAGGCCGGTGACGGAGAGGTCCTCGGGGATGCGCAGGCCCAGTCTGCGGGCCGCCTTGTAGGCGCCGGCGGCCAGTTTGTCGTCGTCACAGACGAGGGCGGTGGGGCGGGGGCCGGGTGCGGAGAGGGCGGTTTCCGCGGCGGCCAGGGCGCCGTCGATGGAGATCGGGGCGGCGGCCGTGCGCAGTTCCGTGCCGGGGACCGCGGCTACGCGCTCGGCGAGTTCGCGGGCGCGAACCTCGAAGGTCCAGGACGCGATGTCCGCGGCGAGGTGCAGGAAGCGGCGGTGCCCGAGGGTCAGCAGGTGTTCCGCGACCTGCCGGACGCCGTCGCGGATGTTGAGGTTGACGGTGGCGGCGCCCGTACTGCCGGCCGGGTCGCTGTCGAGCATGACCAGGGGCAGCTGGTCACCGCGGATCGCGGTGAGGGCGTCGGCGGCCATGGAGGAGGCGATGACGCCGTCCAGGGCCGCCTGTGCGGAGGCGAAGGGGTCCCGGGCCGGGCCGATCCCCTCGGGGGAGGGGTAGAGCACCACGCCGAATCCGTGCTCGGCGGCCACCCGGGCCGCGCCGGTGTACACACCTGCGAAGAACTCCGTCGTCAGGGCGGGCACCACCAGGAGGACGGTCCGGGTGCTGCCCAGACGGAGGTTGCGGGCGGCCAGATTGGGCCGGTAGCCGAGTTCGCGCGCGGCTTCCCGTACACGTTCCGCCGTCCGCTCGGAGACCCGTCCGCGCCACTTGTCGCCGAGCACCAGGGAGACGGCCGCCTGGGACACCCCCGCGGCCTGGGCGACGTCTCGGCTCGTGGGGCGGGGGCTGCCTGCTGCCACCGTCGACCTGTCTTTCTGCTGGACTCGCGGACAGCGCACATGGTACGTATGACGAGCGAGGTTATACGTACAACTTCCGACGCTCGGGACACCGCGGACGGGAAAACACGGGCAGCGTGGAGCCGAGAGGGGCAGGACATGGCCGCGGGATACCTGGAGATCCTCCGGACGAGGCATGCCGCACGGCTGCTCGTGGGCACCCTGGTGGGGCGGCTGCCGAGCGCGGCCGGTGCCATCGCCGTCGTCCTCTTCATCCGTGCCGAAGGCGGCACCTACAGCCTCGCCGGGGCGCTCGCCGCCGTCTATGGAGTGGCCACCGCCGTGGGGCAGCCGGTGCTGGGCCGTCTCGTGGACCTCTACGGGCAGCCACGGATCCAGCTGCCCGCCGCGCTCGTGTCCGCCCTGGGCATGTCGGTGTTCGCCTTCACCGGCACGCAGTCGCTCCCGCTCGCGTACGCCCTCGTGGCGGTCGCCGGACTCTTCACGCCGCCGCTGGAGGGCGGTCTGCGGGCGCTGTGGCCCGTCGTCCTCCACAAGGAGGGCCAGGTGCACACGGCGTACGCGATGGACGCCGTGGCACAGGAGGTCATGTTCACCGTCGGGCCGTTGCTGGTGACACTGTGCGTGTCCCTGTGGTCCGCGCAGGCCGCACTGGTCGTCCTCAACGTCATCGGTGTCCTGGGCGCCCTCACGGTGGTCGTCTCGCGGCCCTCGCGCGCGTGGCGATCGGCGCCCCGCGAGGCGCACTGGCTCGGCGCGCTGCGTTCGCCCGGACTCCTCGCCCTGCTCGGCGCGTTTCTTTTTGTCGGTATGGCGCTCGGCTCCATCACGGTCGCGGGTGTGTCGTACGCGGACGACCACGGCGGTGATGTGACGTACGGCTGGCTGATGGCCGCGATCGGGCTCGGCGCGCTGGTGGGCGGCTCGGTCTACGGGGCGCGGCAGTGGTCCGGCCCGCCGGAGCGGCGACTGCGGGTGCTGGTCGCCCTGCTGGCGGTGTGTTACCTGCCGCTGATGCTCATGCCCGACGTGGTCGCGATGACCGCGCTGGTCGCTCTCGCGGGTGTCTTCCTGGCTCCGTGCATCGCGTGCGCGTTCATCATCGTGGACCGGCACGCGCCGAGGGGCACGGTCACCGAGGCGTTCTCATGGCTGGTGACGACGTTCACCGTGGGAGCGTCGGTCGGGACGGGCCTCGCGGGGCCGGTCGTGGAGTGGGGCGGAGCGGTGTGGGGCTTCGCCGTTCCCGGTGCCGCGGGGGGTGCCGCGTTGCTCGTTCTGCTGGCCACGGGGCGGGTCCTCGCAGCTACGGGCGGCGGTGCGGTGGTTGAGGGAAGTTCGGAAAATGATCGAAACGGTGCTGCCGAACCCCGTTTCAGCACAGGCCATCAGGCGTAATGTTCAGTCATGGACCGCCGCATTTTCGGGCTGGAGAACGAGTACGGCGTCACGTGTACGTTCAGGGGACAGCGGCGCCTGTCTCCCGACGAGGTGGCGCGGTACCTCTTCCGCCGTGTCGTGTCATGGGGCCGCAGCAGCAACGTCTTTCTGCGAAACGGTGCCCGCCTCTATCTCGACGTGGGATCACATCCGGAATACGCCACTCCCGAATGTGACAACGTGACGGAACTCGTCACCCACGACAAGGCCGGCGAACGCATTCTGGAAGGACTCCTGGTAGACGCCGAACGACGCCTGCACGAGGAAGGAATCGCGGGCGACGTCTACCTCTTCAAGAACAACACCGACTCGGCGGGCAACTCCTACGGCTGCCACGAGAACTATCTGGTGGCCCGTCACGGGGAGTTCTCCCGGCTCGCGGACATTCTCATTCCGTTCCTCGTCACGAGGCAGCTCCTCTGCGGTGCCGGCAAGGTGCTGCAGACCCCGCGAGGCGCGGTGTACTGCGTCAGCCAGCGGGCCGAGCACATCTGGGAGGGCGTCTCCTCGGCGACGACCCGCTCCCGGCCGATCATCAACACCCGGGACGAACCGCACGCGGACGCCGAGCGCTACCGCAGGCTCCACGTCATCGTCGGCGACTCGAACATGTCCGAGACGACCATGCTCCTCAAGGTCGGTGCCACCGACCTCGTGCTGCGCATGATCGAGGCGGGCACGGTGATGCGCGACCTGACCCTGGAGAACCCGATCCGGGCGATCCGCGAGGTCAGCCACGACATCACGGGCCGCCGCAAGGTGCGCCTGGCCAGTGGCCGGGAGGCCTCCGCGCTGGAGGTGCAGCGCGAGTACTACGAGAAGGCCGTGGACTTCGTCGAGCGCCGCGGTATCCGTACCGGAGTGGTCGACCAGGTCCTGGAGCTGTGGGGCCGCACGCTGGACTCGATCGAGTCGGAGGACCTCGACCGGATCGGCACCGAGATCGACTGGGTGATGAAGTACCAGCTCATCGAGCGGTACCGCGCCAAGCACAACATGACGATGTCGAACCCGCGCGTCGCGCAGATAGACCTCGCTTACCACGACATCCACCGTCGCCGGGGTCTGTACTACCTGCTGGAGAAGCGGGGCCAAGCCGCTCGGATCTGCAATGACTTGAAGATCTTCGAGGGCAAGTCGGTGCCGCCGCAGACCACTCGGGCCCGGCTGCGCGGCGACTTCATCCGGCGCGCGCAGGAACAGCGCCGCGATTTCACCGTCGACTGGGTCCATCTGAAGCTCAACGACCAGGCACAGCGCACCGTGTTGTGCAAGGACCCGTTCCGTTCCGTCGACGACCGGGTGGAGAAGCTGATCGCCGGAATGTGAGTCACCTTGTGTCCGGACAGGGCACCTCCCGCTCGAGTGAACTTGCGAGCGAGGGATTCCGGAACGCAACGCTGGGCGCCGTACGTTTTCCGTACGGCGCCCTTCTCACGTCGTAGAGTTGCGCGCACGCCATCAACCAAGATCGACCGATACGAGGCCCCCACCGTGCGCCGACGCTCACTTCTTATCGCCGTTCCCGCTGGACTGGTCACTCTCGCCGGATGCGGTGACGACGACAAGTCGGACAAGGCACAGTCCAGCGACAGTCCGTCCCCCTCGGCCTCGCCGTCAGGCTCGGCGGCACCCCCGCCGAAGATCGTCGACGGGCCGCTGCCGGGTATCACCGCCGGAGAGAAGTTCGGCCAGAAGCCCACCGTCGCCAAGGGCAGCAAGGACCCCTCGAAGGACCTCGCGGTCGAGACGGTCATCGTGGGCACCGGCCAGACGGTCGCGGAGAACGACTACATCCAGGCCCACTACCTCGGCCAGATCTGGTCCTCGGCGAAGGTCTTCGACAACTCCTACGACCGCAAGACGCCGCTGCTCATCCAGCTGGCCCAGGGTCAGATCATCGACGGCTGGCGCTACGCCCTCACGGGCAAGAAGGCCGGCAGCCGCGTCGAGATGGCGGTGCCGCCGACCTGGGGCTACGGCACTTCGGGCAACGAGCAGGCGGGCATCAAGGGAACCGACACGCTGGTCTTCGTCGTCGACATCCAGAAGGTCTTCAACGGCAAGAGCTCCGCCAAGGGGACGGCCGTCGCCCAGGACAACATCGACCTGCCGAAGGTCGGCACCAACACCGACGGCAAGGCCCCGTCCATCGACGTACCGAAGAAGGCCGCGCCGAAGAAGCTCGTCGCGAACTACGTCCTGGAGGGCGACGGGGACGAGGTCGGCGCGAGCGACACCGTCCTGGTCCAGTACAAGGGCGTGCTGTGGGCCGACGGCAAGGAGTTCGACTCCACGTACAGCCGCGGACAGCTCACCTCGTTCTCGTTGCAGCAGGTCGTCAAGGGCTGGGCGCAGGGTCTGACCGGCAAGAAGGTCGGCAGCCGCGTCCTGATCGTGGTTCCGCCGGCGCTCGGCTACGGCGACAGCCCGCCGCAGGGCAGCGGCATCAAGAAGGACTCGGTACTCGTCTTCACCGTCGACATCCTGGCGAAGATGTAACCGTTCCGGGGATGCAAGACTGTCCGCGTTGCCTTGATGTACGAAGGCGTCGCAAACATGCCGCAAACAAGCAGGAGCCAGAAACGTGAGCATCGAGAAGCCCGAGATCGACTTCCCGGGCGGCGAGCCCCCGGCGGACCTCGAGATCAAGGACATCTGGGAGGGCGACGGCCCGGTGGCCAAGGCGGGCGACACCGTCTCCGTCCACTACGTCGGTGTGGCCTTCTCCACCGGTGAGGAGTTCGACGCGTCCTGGAACCGCGGTACGCCGCTCAACTTCCAGCTGGGCGTCGGCCAGGTCATCGCGGGCTGGGACCAGGGCGTGCAGGGCATGAAGGTCGGCGGTCGCCGCCAGCTGATCATCCCGGCGCACCTCGCGTACGGCGACCGCGGCGCCGGTGGCCGTATCGGCCCCGGTGAGACGCTGATCTTCGTCTGCGACCTGGTCGGGGTCTGAGTTCTCCAGGAGAACCGGCCGCGGGGACTCCGCGGTCCGATCATCATGAAGTCCGGATCACGGTCCGGTCTTCGTACGCCGCGTGATCACGATCCGATCGGATTCGATCACTTGGGGCCCATGCCTGTCCGGGCGTGGGCCCTCGGCTTTTGCCGCGACACCCCGGGGCGGTACGGTCATCGGTCGGAAGCACCATAGGGAAGGGCGTCGATGGCCATTGCCAAGGCGGAGCGGCTGATGAACCTGGCGCTGTGTCTGCTCGGGACGCGGCGACCGCTCAGCAAACGTGAGCTCCGCGAGTCCATCGAGGCCTATCTGGAAGCCAGTTCGGACGACTCCTTCAACCGGATGTTCGAGCGGGACAAGGACGATCTGCGCGAACTCGGCCTGGTCATCGAGACGGTGGAGAACCTCGACGGCGAGATCGGGTACCTGGCCCGCCGCGACAGCAACCGTCTGCCGCCCATCACGCTGGACGCCGAGGAGGCCGCCGCCCTCGGCCTCGCCGCCAAGGTCTGGCAGCAGGCCCGCCTCGCGGGCGCGGCGAGCGGCGCCCTGCAGAAGCTGCGCGCCGCGGGTCTGCCGGAGGGCGTCGACCCGTACGAGCCGCACGGCGCGCTGGAGCCGCGCATCCCCGTGCACGAGGCCGCCTTCGAGCCGCTGATGCTCGCCTGCCGCGACCGGCGCCCCGTCTCCTTCGACTACCGCAAGGCGACCGCGGCCCGCCCCGAACCCCGTAACGTCGAGCCCTGGGCGCTCGAGTGCTGGCGCGGTCACTGGTACCTGGCCGGCTGGGACCGCGACCGGGGAGCCGAGCGCGTCTTCCGGCTGTCCCGGATCACCGGCAAGGTCCGTACCCGCAGTGGCAAGTACACGGCCGAGGTGCCCGACGTCGTGACCGTGCGGGAGACCGTCGCGGGCTGGGCGGGGGACATCACCGACCGCTCGGCGCTGATCCGGCTGCGGACGGGCTCGGGCTACCCGCTGCGCGCCAAGGCCGCCTCCGTGCGGGAACTCGGCGACGGCTGGGACGAGTTGGAGATTCCGTACGGGCACGGCCTGGACGCCTGGCTCGTGGAGTTCGGGCCGGACGTGGTGGTCCTGGAGCCCGCCGAGCTGCGGGCCGACGTCGTGGACCGGCTGCGCGCAGTGGCCAAGGGCTGAGGGGGAGCGTAGGAAAGTGGTAGGAAAACCGGCCAGGCCCACGAACGCGATCGACCAGACCCGGCGGATGCTCTCCCTGGTGACGTATCTGCGTGAGCGTCCCGGCGCGCGGGTGGAGGACGTGGCCCGGGCCTTCGGGATCACCGAGGACGAGCTGATCTCCGACCTCGACGTGCTGCCGCTGTGCGGGACCAGCTTCCGCGGCGGCGACCTGCTCGACATCGACACCGACGGCGACCGGATCTGGTGGCACAACCCGGACGACGTGGCGGAGCCGCTGCGGATCGCCGCCGACGAGGCGACCGCGCTGCTGGTGGCCGCGCGGGCCGTCTCGACCCTGCCGGGTCTGCGCGAGGGGGACCGGCAGGCGCTGCTGCGGGCCACCGCGAAGGTGGAGGCCGCCTCGGGCGAGGCGGCCGGCGCCAGCTCCCGGCTTTCGGTCACCTTCGAGGCGGAGGGCGGGGTCTTCGCGGACGTCGACCGGGCGATCTCCGAGCGGCGCAGGCTGTGGATCCGCTACTACTCACCCTCGCGGGACGAGCTGTCCGAGCGCGAGATCGACCCGATCCGCCTGGTCAGCGTGGGGCACACCTATGTGGAGGCCTGGTGCCGCCGCTCGGAGGCCCGGCGCACCTTCCGGCTGGACCGGGTCGCCGAGATCAAGATCCTCGACGAGCCGTCCGCGCCGCCCGAGATCGAGCTGCGGGACCTCTCGGAGGGGCTGGTGCAGCCCGCGGCCGAGGACCCGGAGGTCGTCGTGGAGGTCGGTCCCGGCGGGCGCTGGGTCGCCGAGTACTACCCCCACGACAGTGCGGAGGAGCTGCCGGACGGCGGGCTGCGGATCACCCTGCGCACCCCCGACCCGGCATCGCTGCGCCGCCTCGCCCTGCGGCTCGGGGGTGACGGCCGGATCGTCTCGCCGCCGGAGGTCGCGGACAGCGCCCGCCGGGCAGCCCGGGAGGCTCTCGCGGCCTACGACGGACCGCAGGGCACGTACGACGACGGGGACCGGCCGCAGGATCGCCCCGGCGCGCCGCACGCCGGCGGTCCGGGGGGTCCGCTCGGCGGTGTGGGAGCGCAGCGCCCCGACGGCGGGCCGCACGGAGTTCATGACGGGCTGTACGGCAGGCAGGAGCAAGGGCTTTGAGCGGTTCGGCGATGTCTGGTACGAGTGAAATGTCCGTAGCGTCCGCATTTTCGGGGATGACGAGAGTGGATCCCGTGGTCTTCAAGGCCGCGTGCCCCGACTGCCGGGTCGGTTTCGAACTCTCCGCGGGCGCCCTGCGTCTGGTCATCGGCGCCACACATCGGACCACCTTCTACTCCTTCACCTGCCCGGAGTGCGGCGCGGCGGTCCGCAAGCCCGCCGGGGAGCGCATCGTCGAACTCCTCACCGGCGGAGGGGTGCGGGCCCTGCGCCTGCACGCCACGGTCCGAGGGGCTTAGGGTCGACCCCATGTTCTGGCCGATGTTCGCGATCGCTGTGGGTTTCCTGGGAATCGCCGTCCTCGCTGTGCTCGCCGTCCGTGTCTTCCTGGAAGCGGAGCGTCTGGGCAGGCAGGTCAGCGAATCCGCACGTCGGATCAACCGCGCGGCCGAGGACCTGGAGCACGCCTCGGCAGGCGCGGCCCGCGCCGCGGACGCCCTCTGAGCCTTCCCGCCCCCGCGCTTTGGGTCACTCCGACCTGTCAACTTCGCAGGATCGGCAGGTACGCTGCTGGTCGCGGCCCGGAGAGCGAGGCGCGGACCGCGAACTGGGAGTACGCACAGGGATTGCCCCGCGTTTACCCCTGAGCGTTACGATCGCTGTCAGCACGACCCTCGGACAGACGTCCGACCGGTCGGGCAGCAACCCAACCACGCCGCCTCGGTGAGAAGGTAAAAGCTTATGTTCGGAAGGCTCGGCGCTCCCGAGATCATTCTCATCCTCGTCGTCATCATCCTGCTGTTCGGCGCGAAGAAGCTTCCGGACATGGCCCGCTCCCTGGGCAAGTCCGCCCGCATCCTCAAGAGCGAGGCCAAGGCGATGAAGTCCGAGGGCAAGGACGACAGCGCCACCGCGGCCGCCCCGCCGCACGACGACCAGCAGCCCCAGCGCACCATCCAGGCCGCGCCCGGCGACGTGACCAGCTCGCGCCCGGTCAGCGAGCCGACGGACACGACCAAGCGCTGACGCAGGGCCGGTGACCTCCGGCCCGCCGCACGAGATGGGAACGTGGGTTGCTGAAGTCCGCCCGCAAGAAGGAAGAGAAGGATCCGGAGGGGCGGATGCCCCTCGCGGAGCACCTTCGTGAGCTCCGCAACCGGCTCGCGAAGGCGATGCTGGCCATCGTCCTCGTCACGGTCGTCGCCGCGTTCTTCTACAACGACATCATCAACTTCTTCACGGAGCCGATCCTCAAAGAGGTCGGCTGCGACAAGACCTTCCAGCAGTTGGCGAAGTCGTCGTCCGACGACCCCTGTGCGCAGATCACGATCAACGGCCTGCTCACGCCGTTCACGCTGGCCCTGAAGGTCTCGCTCATGGCCGGCATCGTGCTGGCCTCGCCGATCTGGCTCTACCAGCTCTGGGCCTTCGTCGCGCCCGGTCTGCACAAGAGCGAGAAGAAGTACGCCTACGCGTTCGTCGCGTCGGGCGTCCCGCTCTTCCTCGGTGGCGCCTTCTTCGCCTACAAGGTGCTGCCCACCACCGCGAAGGTCCTGATCGAGTTCACGCCGTTCGGTGTCGACAACCTGCTGCCACTGGACGACCTGCTCGACCTCGTGACCCGCATGGTCGTCGTCTTCGGCCTCTCCTTCGAGCTGCCGCTGCTCCTGGCGATGCTCAACATGAGCGGAGTGATCACCGGCAGGCGCATGGCCGGCTGGTGGCGCGGCATGATCATGGGCATCACCGTGTTCGCGGCGGTCGCCACGCCCAGCACCGATCCCCTGACGATGCTGGCGCTCGCCGGACCCATCTGGATCCTGTACTTCGCGGCCACCGCCTTCTCGCTCCTCAACGACCGCCGCAGGGCCCGTCGTGAGGCCGAGGGGCCGGACGACGACGAGGCCTCTGAGCTCGACCTCACCCCCGACGACATCGGCGAGATCGAGTCCGTGTCGGCCACCCGCGCGCTGCCCGCGCAGTCGGACTCCGGGCGGGAGCGGGACCGGGTCAACGGTTACGACGACGTGACCTGACGTCGCCCGACGACCTTGTAGGGTCCGGGCCGTGACCAGCGAGATCACCCTCTTCGTCAACCCCGCCGCGGGACGCGGCCGGGGCGCCCGCGCGGCGCAGCCGGCCGCCTCGGCGCTGCGGGCCGCGGGCTTCTCCGTACGCACGGTCCTCGGGGAGAACGCCGAGGACGCCCTCGCACGCGCGCGCGACGCCGTGGAATCCGGCACCGGCGCCCTCGTGGCCGTCGGCGGCGACGGCATGGCGAACCTCGCTCTCCAGGCCGTCGCGGGGACGAGTACGCCGCTGGGCCTCGTCGCCGTCGGCACCGGGAACGACTTCGCGCGCGCTCTGGGACTGCCCGTGCGCGATCCGGCCGCCGCCGGACGCGTGGTCGCCGAGGCGCTCAAGGGGGCCCGGCTGCGGGACATCGACCTCGGACGGGCGGTGGGCACCTGGTTCGGCACGGTCCTCGCCTCCGGCTTCGACTCGCGGGTCAACGACCGTGGCAACCGCATGCGATGGCCCACCGGACGCTTCAAGTACGACCTCGCGATGCTCGCCGAACTCGCCGCCCTCAGGCCGTTCCCGTACCGCATCGCCCTGGACGGCGGCGAGGTCCGGGAGGTCGAGGCGACGCTGGTGGCCGTCGGCAACGGGTCCGGTTACGGGGGAGGCATGCGGATCTGCCCGGGCGCGGACCTCACGGACGGGCTGTTCGACGTCACCGTGGTCGGCGCGTGCAGCCGCACGACACTGCTTCGCGTCTTCCCCCGGGTCTACAAGGGCACGCACGTCGGTCATCCCAGGGTCACCGTGCACCGGGCCGCGAGGGTCGAGCTGGCCGCGGAGGGGATCACGGGGTACGCCGACGGGGAGCCGCTCGGTCCGCTGCCGCTGACCGCGCAATGCGTACCCGGGGCGGTGCGCGTGGCGGGCCCCTGAGCCGCCCTCCGAGCCCCGCCCGCCGCGACCCGGCCGCACGCCCCGGAACAGCGCGGACCCGGATCCACAGGCTCCGATCGGATAATGATCGTCCTGTTGTCAGTGGTGGCCGGTAGTCTCGAAAGCACGATGACAGAGGACCTCTCACCGGCCGAGCGGTACGCGGCAGCACGGAAGCGCGCTGTCGAGCAGGCCACCGCGCTCGCCGGCTTCCGCGAGATGTACGACTTCGGCCTCGACCCCTTCCAGATCGAGGCCTGCCGAGCTCTTGAAGGGGGCAAGGGCGTTCTGGTGGCCGCGCCCACCGGTTCGGGCAAGACGATCGTCGGCGAGTTCGCCGTCCACCTCGCCCTCCAGCAGGGCAAGAAGTGCTTCTACACGACACCCATCAAGGCCTTGTCGAACCAGAAGTACGCGGACCTCTCCCGCCGTTACGGCGCGGACAAGGTCGGTCTCCTCACCGGCGACAACAGCGTCAACTCCGAAGCCCCGGTGGTCGTCATGACCACCGAGGTGCTGCGCAACATGCTGTACGCGGGTTCGCAGACCCTCCTCGGCCTCGGGTACGTGGTGATGGACGAGGTGCACTACCTCTCCGACCGCTTCCGGGGCGCCGTGTGGGAGGAAGTGATCATCCACCTCCCCGAGTCGGTCACGCTGGTGTCGCTGTCGGCGACGGTGTCGAACGCGGAGGAGTTCGGGGACTGGCTCGACACCGTCCGCGGTGACACCGAGGTGATCGTCTCCGAGCACCGGCCGGTACCGCTGTTCCAGCACGTGCTCGCCGGACGCCGCATGTACGACCTCTTCGAGGAGGGCGAAGGCCACCGGAAGGCCGTCAACCCCGACCTCTCGCGCCTGGCGCGCATGGAGGCGAGCCGCCCGTCGTACCAGGACCGCAGGCGGGGCCGCGCCATGCGCGACCCCGACCGGGAGCGCGAGCGACGGCAGCGGTCCCGGGTGTGGACGCCGGGCCGGCCCGAGGTCATCGAGCGGCTCGACGCCGAAGGGCTGCTGCCCGCCATCACGTTCATCTTCAGCCGCGCCGCCTGCGAGGCGGCCGTCCAGCAGTGCCTGTACGCGGGACTGCGGCTGAACGACGAAGAGGCACGGGAAAGGGTCCGTGCCCTCGTCGAGGAGCGCACGGCCTCCATCCCGAACGAGGACCTCCATGTCCTCGGCTACTACGAGTGGCTGGAAGGCCTGGAGCGCGGCATCGCGGCCCACCACGCGGGCATGCTGCCGACGTTCAAGGAAGTCGTCGAGGAACTCTTCGTACGCGGCCTGGTGAAGGCCGTGTTCGCCACCGAGACCCTCGCGCTCGGTATCAACATGCCCGCCCGCTCGGTGGTGCTGGAGAAGCTCGTCAAGTGGAACGGCGAGCAGCACGCCGACATCACTCCCGGTGAGTACACCCAGCTCACGGGCCGGGCCGGCCGCCGCGGCATCGATGTCGAGGGCCACGCCGTGGTGTTGTGGCAGCGCGGAATCGACCCCGACCACCTCGCGGGACTCGCCGGCACGCGCACGTACCCGCTGCGCTCCAGCTTCAAGCCGTCGTACAACATGGCGGTCAACCTCGTCGAGCAGTTCGGCCGGCACCGCTCGCGCGAGCTGCTCGAAACGTCCTTCGCGCAGTTCCAGGCCGACAAGTCCGTCGTCGGCATCTCCCGCCAGGTGCAGCGCAACGAGGAGGGGCTCGAAGGCTACAAGGAGTCCATGACCTGCCACCTGGGGGACTTCGAGGAGTACGCGCGGCTGCGTCGCGAGCTCAAGGACCGCGAGACCGAGCTTGCCAAGCAGGGCGCCTCCCAGCGGCGGGCCGAGGCCGCCGTCGCGCTGGAGAAGCTCAAGCCGGGCGACATCATCCACGTGCCGACCGGCAAGTTCGCGGGCCTCGCCCTGGTCCTCGATCCGGGGCTGCCCGCCGGGCGGTCCAACGGCCATCGGGGCTTCGAGCACCACGACGGCCCCCGGCCGCTCGTGCTCACCGCCGAGCGGCAGGTCAAGCGGCTCGCGTCCATCGACTTCCCGGTGCCCGTCGAGGCCCTGGAGCGGATGCGCATCCCGAAGTCCTTCAACGCGCGCTCACCGCAGTCGCGCCGCGACCTGGCCTCCGCGCTGCGCACCAAGGCCGGGCACATCGTGCCCGACCGGCACCGCAGGAAGCGGGCGGAGGCAGCCGACGACCGCGAGATCGCCCGGCTGCGGACCGCCATCAGGGGGCACCCCTGCCACGGGTGCAGCGACCGTGAGGACCACGCCCGCTGGGCCGAGCGCTACCACCGGCTGCGGCGCGACACCGCACAGCTGGAGAACCGCATCGAGGGCCGGACGAACACCATCGCCCGGACCTTCGACCGCATCGTCGCGCTGCTGACCGAGCTGGACTACCTGCGCGGCGACGACGTCACCGAGCACGGCAAGCGGCTGGCCCGGTTGTACGGCGAGATGGACCTGCTCTCCAGCGAGTGCCTGCGCGAAGGCGTGTGGGAGGGCCTCGGACCGGCCGAACTGGCCGCGTGCGTCTCGGCGTTGGTGTACGAGTCCAGGGCCGGCGACGACGCGATGGCACCCAAGCTGCCGTCCGGCAGGGCGAAGGCCGCGCTGGGCGAGATGGTCCGCATCTGGGGCCGGCTCGACGCCATGGAGGAGGACTTCCGCATCACGCAGACCGAGGGGGTCGGCCAGCGCGAGCCCGACCTGGGCTTCGCCTGGGCGGCGCACGAGTGGGCGTCGGGCAAGGGCCTCGACGAGGTGCTGCGCGAGGCCGAGATGCCCGCGGGCGACTTCGTGCGCTGGTGCAAGCAGGTCATCGACGTGCTGGGGCAGATCTCGGCGGCTGCGCCGATCTCCGGGGCGGCGAGCTCGACGGTGGCGAAGAACGCCCGCAAGGCCGTCGACCAGTTGCTGCGCGGAGTGGTGGCCTACTCGTCGGTGGGGTGACGTGTCGTGGCGGACCGGGTGAGTCGGTGCGCCGGGTCCGGTCGCACGGCACGGGACGGCGGGGCGTGCCCGGGCGACCGGGCCGGACACGCGCCGCCTCAGGCCTGTCCGCGCCCGCCGCGCGCCCTCCCCGCCCCGAGCCTTTTCCGCCCCGCGCTCTGCCCGCCCGGGGCAGTCATCCGGCGAGCGACTCCAGGTAGGCGCGCCAGCCCCCGTACGCGGTGATGTCGCGTGCGCCGTCGAGCGCGCCCGGCTCGCACAGGAATCCGGGCACGTCACCGCCGTCGGCCAGTGCGACCCGGCCCAGCGCCATCGGGCGGGGCAGCGCGGTGAGCAGCCGGCCGAGCCCTTCGGCGGGCAGTCGCCACACCTCGGCCTCGATCGCGGCGCCCCCCTCACCCACGTGGACGAGTCCCGGCTTGGACGGTTCGGTGGACAGGGCGTACAGCCGGTAGACGGCGGCTGTCCGGGTCGTACGCTCCAACTGGGCGCCGAGCGACAGCAGTTGACCGTTGAGTGGCTGGCCCGACAGGTGTGCGCCGACCACGGCGATCCGGGCCGTGGGCACTTCGAGGGCGTGGGCGATGCGGGCGAGGCGTTCGTCGGTGAAGGCCGGGCCGACCAGCATCACGCCGAAGGGGAGCCCTGCCACCCGGCCTGCCGGTACGGCGACGGCGGCCAGGTCGAAGAGGTTGGTCGAGTTGGTGAAACGGCCCAGCCGGGCGTTGGCCCCGAGAGGGTCGGCGGCGACCTCGGCGAGCGTGGGATGGCCGGGGGCCGTCGGCAGGAGCAGGGCGTCCGCGTCGCCGAGTTCGGTCAGGGCGCGGGCGCGCAGGGCCGCCAGGCGGTCCTGGTCGGCGAAGAGCCGGTGCGCCGGGATGTCGCGGGCCCGGGTGATGATGCCGGCGACCGTCGGGTCGAGGCCGGCGCCGCCCTCGGCGAGCAGCTTGTCGACAAAGGCCCCTACGGCGGTGTAGCGCTCCGCCACGAAGGCGCCCTCGTAGAGCATCGCAGCGGCCTCGGTGAAGGGAGTGAGGTCGATGGTGCGCACCTCGGCTCCCGCCGATCGCAGTCGGGCCGCGGCGGCCTCGTACGCCTGCGACCACCCCGCGTCGAGTTCGCCGAGCTGTTCCAGGGGCGGGACCGCGATACGCCAGGGGCCAGGGACGCGCCCGGGGAGTGACGGAAGGCCGCGGGCGGGGGGCGAGGCCATGTGCGCCAGGGCCTGCTCCGCCTCCGGGAGGGTGCGGGCGAAGACCGTCACGCAGTCGACGGAGGCGCAGGCCGGGACCACGCCGTCCGTGGGGACGAGACCCCGGGTGGGCTTGAGGCCGACGATCCCGTTGAAGGCCGCGGGGACGCGGCCGCTGCCCGCGGTGTCCGTACCGAGGGCGAGGTCCACGATGCCGAGGGCCACCGCGACGGCGCTCCCCGAGCTGGAACCGCCGCTGACCCTGTCGGGGTCGACGGCGTTGCGGACCGGGCCGTGCGGGGAGCGGGTGCCCACGAGGCCCGTCGCGAACTGGTCCAGGTTGGTGGTGCCCAGGACGATCGCGCCCGCCGCGCGCAGGCGGGCCACCGCGGGGGCGTCCGCCTCCGGCCGGTAGGCGTAGGCCGGGCAGGCGGCGGTGGTGGGGAGGCCCGCCACGTCGATGTTGCCCTTCGCCGCGAGGAGCTTTCCCGCGAGGGGAAGGTGTTCTCCCGCGGCGAGGCGGGCTTCGACGGCCCGCGCCTCGGCCTCCACCTCCTGCCGGGGGCGCAGGTCGATCCAGATCTCGGGGCGGGCGGTGGCCTCGATACGGGCGTAGGCCGCACGGACGCGGGCCACTGCCTGGGGTTGGGTCTGGGGCGGCATCGGTGCTCCTCGCTCGGGGTTTCGTCGATGGTGTGGTCCGGCGGCCGTCCGTGCTCATTCGTTCCGCCCGGCGGAAGACCTGCCCGCGGACGAAGACGGCGGGCCGTTCGTTCAGCGTGCGGCGGGGCCCACGACCACCAGCGCCGTCCCCGCCTCGACCTGGTCGCCGGGTCGGGCGAGGAGTTCGAGGACCACACCGTCCATGGGGGAGGCGACTCGGGACTCCATCTTCATGGCCTCCAGAGCCAGCAGAGGCTGACCGGTGGTGACCGTGTCGCCCGGCTCGACGTTCAGTTGCCAGACGGACGCGGCGAACTCCGCCTCCACCAGGCGGGCGCCCGGTGGAACCGTCACCTCCACGGGGGCCGTGGCCGGGGCCGACGTCATCTCCGCGCGGGTGAACTCGCCCGCCGCCTCCCAGGCGTCACGCTCCGCGGAGAAGGCCGCGCCCTGCCGGCTGCGGAACTCCGCGATCTCGCCCGCGTTCTCGGTGAGGAAGGACTCGTACGCGGCGAGGGAGAAGGTGCCCTCCTCGATCCGCGGGACGAAACGGCCCGAGATGATGTCCGCGCGAAGGTCCAGCAGTTCGTCGGCCTCGACCGGATACCACCTGATCCGGTCGAAGAAGCGCAGCAGCCAGGGAGAGCCCTGCTCGAACGCCCCCCGCTGCTGCCATCCCGACCACACCTGCGTCGTACGGCCGACGAACTGGTAGCCGCCGGGGCCCTCCATGCCGTAGACGCAGAGGTAGGCCCCGCCGATGCCCACCGAGTTCTCGGCCGTCCAGGTGCGGGCCGGGTTGTACTTCGTCGTGACGAGACGGTGGCGGGGATCGAGGGGCGTCGCCACGGGCGCCCCCAGGTACACGTCGCCCAGGCCCAGGACCAGATACTCGGCGTCGAAGACCGTCCGGTACACGTCCTCGACCGAGTCCAGGCCGTTGACGCGGCGGATGAACTCGATGTTCCACGGGCACCACGGCGCGTCGTCGCGCACCCCGGCCATGTAGCGGGCGATCGCCTCGCGTGTCGCCGGATCGTCCCAGGAGAGCGGGAGATGGACGGTACGGGAGGGGACGACGAGCTGGTCGGCGGGCGGCAGACAGGACACGATCTCCCGTACCGAGGACAGGAGTTCGGGCTGTGGCAGCCGGTCCGGGTCCGTCTGGATCTGCAGCGAGCGGATGCCGGGGGTGATGTCCGTGATGCCGGGCAGCCCGGCGGCCGACACCGCCTCCATCAGCGCGTGCACCCGCATCCGCAGCGCCAGGTCGAGCTGCATGGGCCCGAACTCGACGAGCAGGTTGTCGTCACCGCTTCGCCGGTACGTCACGTCGGCGTCCCGGGCCAGTACGCCCCCGTCGGCGATCTCCGCACGGTCCGCCACCGGCGCGGCGGCCGGTGTGCGCCGCAGCCGCCCGGCCTCGGGCACCGTCACCGGCACGAACCGCACCGTGTCCCCGGGCCGCAGCTGCCCGAGCTTCCACCGCTGCCCCTTCGCGACGGTCGCCGGGCAGACGAAACCGCCGAGGGAGGGGCCGTCCGGGCCGAGCAGCACCGGCATGTCACCGGTGTAGTCGACCGCGCCGACCGAGTAGGGGGTGTCGTGGATGTTGGAGGGGTGCAGGCCCGCCTCGCCGCCGTCGGTGCGCGCCCAGCGGGGCCCCGGGCCGACCAGCCGTACGCCCGTGCGGGCCGAGTTGAAGTGGACCTTCCACTCGGCCGCGTAGAAGTCGCGGATGTCCTCCTCGGTGAAGAACTCCGGTGCGGCGTGCGGTCCTTCGAGCGCGCCGAGGCGCCACTGCGCACCGAACGCCGGCCGCTCGGCCACCGGCACGGGGAGCGGATCCGCAACCGGCACACCGGACGACGGCACAGCGGCGGTCATGGCACTCCCGTGCAGCACGTCGCCCGTCCGCAGTTTCCGCCCGCCGTGGCCGCCGAACCGCCCCAGCGTGAACGTCGAGGCGCTCCCCAGGAAGGGCGGCACGTCCAGTCCGCCGCCGGAGAAGAGCACGTACGTGCGCAGGCCGTGCTCCGAGGGCGCGCCCACTTCCAGCACACCGCCCGCGGGCACGGTCACCGGCTCCCACTGTCCGACGGCCGCGCCGTCGACCGTCACCGGAGCGGGAGCGCCCGTGACGCACACCGTCGTCGGGTGGGTGAACCTCAACGCCGGTCCCCGCAAGGTGCATTCGAGCCCGGGTGCCCCCTCGTCGTTGCCGAGCGCACGGTTCCCGAGCCGGAACGAGAGGTCGTCCATCGGTCCGCTCGGCGGCACGCCCACCTGCCAGTGGCCGGTCCGCCCCGGCCAGTCCTGGACCGTCGTCAGCGTCCCGCCCGACACGACCTCGATCCTCGGCGTCGGATCGCTCACCGCGGCGAGGGTGTCCGTGGAGTGCGCGGCCGTCCGGAAGTCCGGGTCGGACAGCGCCGCCCGCACCAGACCGAGGTTCGTCTCGATGCCGTCGACCCTCGTGCCCGCCAGCGCCTCGTCCAGCCGTGCGAGGGCCTGTGCCCGGTCGGCGCCGTGCGCGACGACCTTCGCGAGCATCGGGTCGTACGAGGTGGAGACCTCGGTGCCGGTCTCGACCCAGCCGTCCACGCGGACGCCCGAAGGGAACTCGACCCGCGTCAACAGGCCCGCGCTGGGCCGGTGTTCACGGGAGGGGTCCTCGGCGTACACCCGCGCCTCCACGGCATGACCGTGGGGCGCACCCGGATCGCGTACGACGCCCCGGTCACCGCGAGCCTGCCGCAGCATCCACGCGACGAGGTCGACCCCGTAGATCTCCTCGGTGACCGGATGCTCCACCTGGAGTCGGGTGTTGACCTCCAGGAAGTACGCCTCCTCGCGGGCCGCGTCGTACACGAACTCGACGGTGCCGGCCGAGCGGTAGCCGACGCTCGCGCACAAGTCCCGTGCGGAAGCGGCGAGTTGTTTGCGCACCCGGTCGGGCAGGCCGGGCGCCGGGGCCTCCTCGAGAACCTTCTGGTTGCGGCGCTGGAGCGAGCAGTCACGGTCGCCGAAGGTGACGACCCGGCCTTCGCCGTCGCCGAAGACCTGCACCTCCACATGGCGGGCGTGTTCGACGAGGCGCTCCAGGAAGACTCCGGCCGAGGAGAAGGAGGCCGCGGCGACGCGCTGCACCCGCTCCCAGGCGTCACGGAGGTCATCCGCCGAGTGACACGCGGACATGCCGATGCCGCCCCCGCCGCCGGTCGCCTTGAGCATCACGGGGTAGCCGACGGCGGCGGCCCGCCACAGGGCCTCGTCGACATCCGCGAGCAGGCCCGTCCCCGGGGCCAGCGCCACCCCGGCCGACTCCGCCGCCGCCCGGGCGGTGTGCTTGGCCCCGAACAGGTCCAGCTGCTCCGGCGTCGGCCCCACGAAGACGATCCCCGCCTCCTCGCAGCGCCGCGCGAACGCCGCGTCCTCGGAGAGGAAGCCGTAACCGGGGTGGATGGCGCCCGCGCCCGTGTCCCTGGCCGCCCCGAGGACGCGGTCCGCGTCGAGATACGACTCCTTGGCAGGCGCGGGACCCAGCCGTACGGCCTCGTCGGCGAGACGTACATGCGGTGCCGAACGGTCCGGGTCGGAGTACACGGCGACCGTGCGCAGGCCCAGTTCCCGTGCCGTACGGATGATCCGGACCGCTATCTCGCCCCGGTTGGCGACGAGGAGCGTGTCGAAGGCGCCTGCCGCTTCCTCGCCGCTCATTCGGGAGCCCCGATCGTCATCTCGACCGCGGTCGGCTCGAAGCCGTTGCAGGGGTTGTTGATCTGGGGGCAGTTGGAGACCAGTACGAGCACGTCGCGCTCGGCGCGCAGGGTGAGGGAGAGGCCCGGTGCCGAGATGCCGTCGACGATGCCCAGGGTGCCGTCCTTCTCGACCGGCACGTTCATGTACCAGTTGATGTTGGAGACCAGGTCGCGCTTGCCGAGGCCGTAACGGGCGCCCTCCGCGAGGAAGTTGTCCACGCAGGCGTGCTGGGACCAGGTGTGGTGGCCGTACCGCAGCGAGTTCGACTCCTTGGAGCAGGCGCCGCCGACCGTGTCGTGCCGGCCGACGTCGTCCGCGACGACCGTCATCAGGGGCGTGTGTTCGTTCGACATGAGCACACTGCCCGTGGTCAGGAAGATGTTCCCCTGCGCCTGGATCGTGTCGGGCGCGCTGTAGCGCACGGCCGTGTCCCCGGCGTCGTACACGAGGAAGTCGACGGCCTGGTTGCCGTGCAGGTCGGTGACGGTGAGCGTGGCACCGGAGGGGACGACGGCCGACCAGGCGGCCCGGGCCGCGACGGTGGCCCTCAGGACGGTCTGCTCGCTCATGCGATCCCCCTCGCGGCAAGGAACTCGGCGGTGTTGAGGAAGGCGCGGTGGCCCTCGGGCGTGGCCTCCCACAGCGGATCGCCGGACCGGGTGGCCTCGCCGCGCCAGGCCAGCACCTCCAGCGGCGTGCTCGTGTAGGCGTCGCGCGGGTCTGCCGGATGCGGCACGTTGGCCAGCAGCACGGTGACGTCCTGTTCGGCGCGCAGCGTCACGCTCGCCCCCGGACCCGCCGAACCGGTGAAGTCCACGGAACCGTCGTCGCGCACCTCGACCCCCTGGAAGAAGGAGAGCGACGGCGGAAGATCGCGCGGCGCCAGCCCGTTCTTGGCGGCCGCCAGCTTGAACAACTCACGGCCCGCGGGCGAGCCCGACTGCGGCGTCCCGTCCCCGTACCGCCGCGTGTTCCGTACGAGACCCGAGGTGCCGCACAGCGCGTCGTGCCGCCCGGAGGTGTCGGCGATCACCGAGGCGAGGACGCGGCCCTGGTCGGAGAGGAGCAGCCGGCCCTCGCCGAGGTAGGCGTTCCACTGGACCTTGACGGTGTCGGCCACGTTCAGGCGCTCCCAGGGCCGGTCGGCGACGAAGAGGAGCAGGTGGGCGCAGGCGTCGCCGCGCAGGTCCGTCAGCCGCAGCTCCGTGCCGCGGGCCAGCACCCGGTGGGTGTAGTTGCCGCCCGCCACCGTCTCCGCCCACACCAGGTGGCCCGCCTCGCAGGGCGGCGCGGGCCAGCTGCCCGCCGGCACGTGGGGCATGGCCTCGGCGCGGGCACCCTGCTGGGCGCGGGCGTGCGCGCGGGCTCCGTGAGTGGTCGCTGTCGCCATCGAGGGACCTCCGGCTCGGCAGTCGTGTCATGTCTTCGGTGAGGTGCTGGCCGTGCATTTCTGTCGCTCGACAGAAATTAGGAGCCGGGAGGGTCACCGCCGTTGCCCGCGCGTTGCGGGCCGGTTACCGATCCCTCACCCGGACGGCCTGGTGAGGCGGTGTGCGAGGATCGAAAGCATGGGTTCCAGTGGGCGCAGGGTGGGCAGGCCGCGCGCCGAGCAGCGCGCCGACAGCGGTCTCCCGCCGCGTGACGAACTGCTGGCCGCCGCCGCCGAGCTCTTCACCACGCGGGGGTACGCAGCGACGACCACCCGTGCCGTCGCCGAGCGGGCGGGGATGCGGCAGGCGTCCATGTACCACTACGTGTCCGGCAAGGAGGAGCTCCTCGCCGCGCTGCTGGAGTCCACCGTCACGCCCTCGCTGGCCTTCGCGCGGCAGCTCCTCGCCGAGGACACCGCCTCCGCCGAGGACAGGCTGTGGGAGCTGTGCCGCACGGACGTCGAGCTGCTCTGCGAGGGCTCGTACAACCTCGGCGGCCTCTACCTCCTGCCCGAGGTCCGCTCGGAGCGCTTCGCCGGCTTCCATGCCGTACGGGCCGAACTCAAGGACGCCTACCGGCAGTTGCTCGCCGCGACGGAGGCGGGCGGCGCGCTCGCCAAGAGTGACCTCGATCTGCGCACGGATCTGCTCTTCGGGCTCATCGAAGGAGTGATCCTCGTCCACCGCTCCGATCCGGAGCGGCCCGTCTCGGTCTTCGCCGGGGCCACCGCCGACGCGGCCCTCCGTATCGCCGGAATCTGAGGCGCGCGCCGGGCCGGAAGCGGCACGGAAGCCCCTTCTCACCCCTTCCGGTGAGGGGGTTTCGTACGCCTGTGCATCGTGACGCACCGTGTGCGAATGGAGGCGCAGCGTGTAAATGAGGCAGAGCGTACTCCAGTCGCGAGGGCGTTTTCAGGTGGTTGCTGAATATGACACAGCGATGATCCGGTCGGACTAAGCTCGCCCGCAGCGCACCGAGTTGAGGTGTATTCGTGCGCTTGTTCCCCAAAGTTCTGAAGATCCAGTTACCTCCCCCCGACCTCCAGTCGATTTGTCTCAGAGGGCATACATGGTGAGTGTTCAATCGCCTCCCGGTGGCCGTGAAGTTCCCTACGCGCGCGTGCTGTTGTTGCCGGCCATAGTGATGGCCGCGGCGACCGGTGCCGCCGTCGCCCTGGTGGCGCAGCCGGCCCGGACGGCCGTCGGCCTGTGCGGCGCCATCGCCACACTGCTCGTGATCGCGACGGCCGCGGAGGCGGTCCGCCGCGGCCGGGTCATCCGGGCGGCGCGCGCCGAGCTCACCCGCCGCACCGAAGTCATGGAGCGGCGCGTCAGCCTGCACGACGCCGAGATCGACCACCTCCGCGAGGACCTGCTCCCCGCCGTCCTCAAGCGGATGCGCGGCGGCAGGGCGCCCGAGGAGGCCGTCCGGCAGATCGTCGACAGCGACCCCGCCCAGCGCAACATCCCCCGCTCCCAGCGGGAGTTGCTGGTCGAACTGCTGCGGATCGTGGACCACGAGGAACTGCAGCGCGAGGCCGCTCAGCGCTCCTTCGTCAACATCGCCCGCCGGGTCCAGGCGATCGTCCACCAGCAGAACGTGGAACTCCGCGAGATGGAGGAGGACCACGGGCGCAATCCCGAGGTCTTCGACGACCTGCTCCGCATCGACCACGGCACCGCGCTGATCGGCCGCCTCGCCGACTCCATCGCCGTGCTCGGCGGCGGCCGCCCGGGCCGCCAGTGGCCCGCGCCTGTCCCGCTGTACAGCGTGCTGCGCGGTGCCATGTCCCGGATCCTGGAGTACCGGCGCATCGAGCTGCACTCCATCGCGAAGGTCAACGTCAACGGCATCCACGTCGAGCCCGTCATCCACGCGGCCGCCGAACTCCTCGACAACGCCACCCGCTACTCGCCGCCGCACACCAAGGTGCACGTCACCGCGGTCGAGGTGCAGACCGGCGTCGCCATCGAGATCGAGGACGCAGGCGTCAGCCTCAGCGAGGAGGCCCGCACCAGGGCCGAGCGCATGCTCGCGCAGGCGGCCGCCGGGCCCGACCTCAACCAGCTCGGCGAGGACCCGCGCCTCGGCCTCGCCGTCGTGGGCCGCCTCATGGACATGTACGACATGCAGGTCTCCCTGCGGCAGTCCGCCTACGGCGGCGTGCGTGCCGTCCTCGTCGTACCGCGCAAGCTGCTCACCACCGAGGAGCACGCTCCCGGTCTCGCCCACGGCATCGGCGCCGCCGCCGTGCCCAAGGTCGACTTCGACGGGGTCGAGGGCCCCAAGCGCGCGGAGAAGAAGCGCCGCCCCACCACCGGACCCCGGATCAACGTGCCGGAGGGCATGGAGGACGACGACGTCCCCGAGGTCACCGAGTGGACGGCCAACGGCCTGCCGCAGCGCCGCAGCAGGGTCAAGGTCCCGTACAGCCAGCGGGTCCTGGAGGCCCGCGCCGCCGCCGCGGAGGCGGAGGCCGCGCGCAAGGAGGGCCGCCCCGTCATCGACTGGACCCGGTCGTCGACGCAGGTGCCCAAGAAGAAGAAGGAAGAGAAGGAACCCGGGCTGTGGGTCGAAGCGTTCATGGCCGGCCTCAAGGGCGGAGACGACGACCAGAAGCAGACGCCCGGAGAGACGAACAGTCCGGCCCGCACGGAGGCCGATGACGAGGGGGACCTCAAGTGATCCAGCAGCGCGCCAACTTCGACTGGATGCTCAAGGAGCTGTCCGACGGGGTCTACGGGACCCGGCAGGTCGTCGTGCTCTCCGCCGACGGCCTGCGCATCGCCCGTTACGGCGGCGACCCCGACGCCGCCGACCGCATCGCCGCGGCCTGCGCCGGACTGCAGAGCCTCGCCGGAGCCGTCGCCACGGAGATCCCCGACACCGACGGCAAGATGCGGATGGTCATCATCGAGATGGAGGGCGGCTACTTCTACATGATGGCCGCCGGCCCCAACGCCTATCTCGCCGTGCTCGCCGAGGCGCATGTGGACGCCGGGCTCATGAGCGCCCGTATGCGCGACCTCGTCGTCCGGATCGGTGCTCACCTCACGAGTCCGCCCCGGCGGAACGGGCAGACCGTATGACTCCTCCTCAACGACGACGGCGCTTCCCCAAGGAGGCGCCGCCGAAGAAACCCGCACCCCCGCCGGAAGGGCAGGGCGGGCAGGGCCGGACCCGCGAGCCGGAGCGGCTGTACGTCGTCACCGGCCAGGTCGACGGCGGCGACCGCGCCGAACTCGACCTGGTGACCTTAATCGTGGCGTGCGCCGACGCACCGCCCTCCGCCCAGCCGGAGCAGTCGGCGCTGCTCCGGCTCTGCCAGGCCCCCATGTCCGTGGCCGAAGTCTCGGCCTATCTCAATCTGCCGTTCAGCGTGGTGACCGTACTGCTGACCGAGCTGCTGACGGCTGAACTGGTACAGGCGCGCGCCCCGATCGTCCGCTCGGAGCTGCCCGACCGTTCCCTCCTCGAAGCGGTGATGCATGGACTTCAAAAGCTCTGACACCATCCCGGGACCTCGCAGCGAGGACCACCTCCCGCACACGGCGACGGCCGCGGTGAAGATCGTGATCGTGGGCGGTTTCGGGGTCGGCAAGACGACGATGGTGGGATCCGTCAGCGAGATCAGGCCGCTGACCACCGAAGAGACCATGACACAGGCAGGCATCGGGGTCGACGACAACTACGGCTCCGAGACGAAGACGGCCACCACCGTCGCCATGGACTTCGGCCGCATCAGCATCACCGAACAACTGGTGCTGTACCTGTTCGGCACCCCCGGCCAGGAACGCTTCTGGTTCCTGTGGAACGGCCTCTTCGAGGGCGCCCTCGGCGCGGTCGTCCTGGTGGACACCCGCCGCCTGGAGGTCAGCTTCGACGTGATCGGACGCCTGGAGGAGCGCGGCGTGCCGTTCGTCGTCGCCGTCAACGACTTCCCGGACGGGCCCCGTTACCCCATGGAGGACCTGCGCGCGGCGCTCGACCTCTCCGAGGAGATCCCCATGGTGAAGTGCGACGCGCGCCGCCGGGCCTCCAGCCGGGACGTCCTGATGACGCTGATGCGCTTCCTGCACTCGATCGCCATGGCGTCGGCGTCCGCGTAGGCGCTCCGCCGCAGGCGCGGTGACGACCTGCGGGTCGGTGAGGGCTGGTCCGCAGCCCCCCGCGCCCCCTCGGGGCGCGGCACCGCTCCCGGCGCCAGCCGCGCAAGCACCGCCCGGTGTCCGACGCACCGGACCAACTCCCAAGAAACCAGAACGACTTCAGTTTCGGAGCCACCACCGTGACGCCTGAATCCCACTCCCTGACCGGCATGGACGACCTCATGTCCGGCCCGCCGCCGGGCTGCCCCGCCCACGGCACGGGTCCCGGCGGACTGCGCCGCCTGTACGGACCCGAGGCGCAGGACCTGGGGGCCCTGTACGAGAAGCTCCGGGCAGAACACGGCGCCGTCGCGCCCGTGCTGCTCCACAACGACGTGCCCTTCTGGATGGTCCTCGGGCACGGCGAGAACCTCCACATGGTCAGCAACCCCTCGGTCTACACTCGCGACAGCCGCATCTGGACCGCCCTCATGGACGGCACGGCGGGCGCCGACCACCCGCTGATGCCCCACATCGCCTGGCAGCCCATCTGCTCCCACGCCGAGGGAGACGAACACCAGCGGCTGCGGGGCGCGGTCATGGGCGCCATGTCGACCATCAACACCCGTGACCTGCGCCGCCACATCAACCACTGGACCCAGGAGCTGGTCAACCAGTTCTGCGAGCGGGGCACCGCCGACCTGGTCTCCCAGTTCGCCGAACACCTGCCCATGGCCGTGCTGTGCGAGATCCTCGGTATGCCCGAGGAGTACGACGACCGGATGGTGCAGACCACCCGCGACCTGCTCAAGGGCACCGAGACCGCCATCGCCAGCAACGAGTACGTCATGAGCGTGCTGATGCGGCTCACCGTACGACGCCGGACCGAGCCGGCCAACGACTTCACCAGTCACCTCATCAACCACCCCGCCGGGCTCACCGACGAGGAGGTCGCCCAGCACCTGCGCCTCGTCCTGCTCGCCGCGTACGAGGCCACGGCGAACCTCCTCGCCAACGTGCTGCGGGTCGTCCTCACGGACCCCGGCTTCCGTGCCCAGCTCAACGGCGGCCAGATGACGGTGCCCCAGGCGGTGGAGCAGTCCCTGTGGGACGAGCCGCCGTTCAGCTCCGTCCTCGGCTACTTCGCCAAGCAGGACACGGAGTTGGGCGGACAGCGCATCCGCAAGGGCGACGGGCTGCTCTTCGGGATCGCGCCGGGCAACGTCGACCCGCACGTCCGCCCGGACCTCTCGGCGAACATGAAGGGCAACCGCTCGCACCTCGCCTTCGGCGGCGGTCCGCACGAGTGCCCCGGCCAGGACATCGGCCGTGCCATCGCCGACACCGGTGTCGACGCGCTCCTCAAGCGGCTTCCCGACGTCCAGCTCGGCGTCGACGAGGACGATTTGAAGTGGACCGCGTCCATCTCCTCACGTCATCTGGTGGAACTGCCGGTCGTGTTCGACCCGGCTTCGCCGAAGGACGTCATGGAGCGCCCCGGAGTGAGCCAGCTGCCCCGGCCGCGGCCGGACTGGGACCTCTCCGGGGACACCGCGGAGACCGCTCCGGCGCCGCGGCCCACGATCGACCAGCCGCTGGTCCCGGCTCCCGAACCGGTCGTCGAACCGGGCCACCGGCTCGGCGCCTGGCAGCGCTTCGTGCGCTGGTGGCGCGGCTACTGAGCCTGCCCGCCGCCGGCCCAGCCGTCGTACGCGGACCACGCTCCCAGCGTCCGCGCGCTGCGGAACGCATGCCTGCGTCCCGTGACCGGATCGGTGAACTCCAGTACCCGCGCCAGCAGTTGCAGCGGGCGCCGGAAGTCACCGGCCGGCACGGGGGCGGCGACCGCCGGGTACAGCGGGTCACCGAGGACCGGCACGCCCAACGCACTCATGTGCACCCGTAGTTGGTGCGTCTGCCCGGTGCGGGGGAGCAGCCGGTAGAGGGCCCGGCCGTCCCGGTGCTCCACCAGCTCGATCCGGCTCTCGGCGTTCGGCTCGCCCGGTACCTCCCGGGCCGCCAGGACTCCGCGCTCCTTCTCGATCCGGCTGCGGACGGTCCGGGGCAGGTCGACCTCTTCCGCGTACGGGGCGACCGCCGCGTACTCCTTGCGTACCAGCCGGTCGCGGAACAGTGACTGGTAGGCGCCGCGCTCCTCGGGCCGCACGGTGAACAGCACGAGACCGGCGGTGAGCCGGTCGAGCCGGTGCGCGGCTCCGAGTGCCGGGACGTCCAGCTCCCGTCGCAGCCGCGCCAGTGCCGTTTCGGCGACATGGCTGCCCCGGGGTGTCGTGGCGAGGAAGTGCGGCTTGTCGGCGACCACGATGTGCTCGTCGCGGTACACGACCTCCACGGGGAACGGCACCCGCTCCTCGTCGGGCAGTTCGCGGTGGAACCACACGAACATCCCCGGCACGAACGCCGTTTCAGGGGTCACCGGCCGTCCGTCCGCCGCCACGACCTGCCCCGTGGCGAGCATCTCGTCGATCACCGGGGCCTGCCCCGCGAGCCGCTCCACCAGATGCTCCCGTACGGTGCTCCAGGCTCCCTCGGCGGGCAGCCGCAGCCGCACCGGATCCACCCCCTCACGCTGGGGCAGGGGAGAGGGCGGAATCCGGGGTTTGCGTCTCACCTGGTCAAGCGTACGCAGGGGTCTCCCGGCGGGGCGGGCGGACGGTCCCGCGATCCGGCGTATCCGTGCGGTCAGGTGTGAGCGGGCGCTTGCGACGCCGCGCCCCGGGCCCGGTACGCCCGGTACGCGCCGCCCAGGAGCAGGGTCGCCCCGAGGAAGAGCACCGTGAACCACTGGAAGTACCAGTGTCCGCCCGCCGGGTCGTACACCTCCGCCCGGGGCCAGGCCAGGTTGACGGTCATGAAGAGGCCGTACAGCAGGGCGAGCGCGTTGACGGGGACGCCCCAGCGGCCGAGGGAGAAGAGCGGGCGGCCCGTCTCGTCGGTGCCCTCGACGGTGAAGCCGCCGCGCAGGCGCTGCCACAGGAGGGGCCCGGTGACCATGGCGTACGCGAGGTACAGCATCACGATGCAGGTGGTGCCGATGGCCAGGAAGGCTTCCGGCGAGGCGAAGTTGAGGAGCAGCAGGGCCGCCGCCGAGGCGCCGACGACGAGGGCCGGGGCGCTCGGCATGCCGGTGCGCGGGTTGACCTTCGCGAGCCGTCCGGAGAAGGGCAGTTGACCGTCGCGGGCCATGGAGAACAGCATCCGGCAGGCGGACGTCTGGATCGCGAGGGTCGCCACCGCGATGGCGATCACCACGTCGGCCAGCAGTGCCCGGCCCACGCCGTCGCCGAGGCTGCTGGTGAGCACGTAGCTCAGTCCCTCGACGCCGAGCCGGCCGTCGGTGAGGCTGGGCGCGGCGAGCAGACCGCCGAGGATGATGAGACCGCCGAGCAGGCCCGCCGCGCCGAGCGCGGTGAGGATCGTGCGGGGCGCGGTGCGCCGGGGGTCGCGCGTCTCCTCGCTCATCTCGCCCGCGCTGTCGAAGCCGATCATCACGTACGCCGCCGTGAACGAACCCACCAGCAGGGCCCCGACCAGGCCCGACTGGGCGCTCGTCCCGGTGTGGAAGGTGATGCCGGGCGAGCGTTCGGAGTGGGTGAACAGGAGCACGATGATCAAGACCGCGCCGATGATCTCCGCGGTCACGCCGATGCGGTTGACCAGGGACATCACACGGTTGTCGAGGACGTTCACGAGGGTCGTCAGCACCAGCAGGAGTACGCCGAGGACCGCCGCGTTCGCCGCGCCGCTCGCCGACGTCGGTGCCGGATCGTCGCCGATCAGCTGGAAGCCGGACCAGATCGCGGGCATGACCACCTGCAGCGCGAGCGCCGCCGCGGCGACCACCACGATCTGCCCGATCACCATGATCCAGCCGGCGAACCAGCCGAAGGTGAGGCTGGAGAGCCGGGAGGACCACTGGTAGATGGCGCCGGAGATCGGATAGCGCGCCGCCAGCTCCGCGAAGCACGCGGCGACGAGCAACTGGCCGACCAGCACGGCCGGCCAGGCCCAGAAGAAGACGGGGCCGCCGAACGCGTACCCGAAGGCGAAGAACTGGAAGACGGTCGTCAGGACGGAGATGAAGGAGAAGCCGGCGGCGAACGAGGCGTACCTGCCGAGGCTGCGGTGCAGCTCCTGGCGGTAGCCGAACTCCGCGAGGGAACGGTCGCCGGACGGCTCCGGCGGATCGGGGCGTACGTCGGGGGGAGCGGTGGTGGCCACGACGGCACCTGCCTTCGGCGCAGGGAGCGGGATCCTGGAGGCGACAGCGCATTCCTGTCGGGTGACAGAAATTAGGGAGAGCCTGTTTCGCCCGCGTGACGCGGCCATGTCCGCGCCGGGCCTAAGTCCTCACGCCCTTGCGCCCCAAGTCCTCACGCCCATGCGCCGGGACCGGGCTCGCGATGCGTCGTGTATGGGGTGATGCGCTTTGAAGGGCTCGCTGTCGTGGGCGAGCTGCGCCGCGCCGTCGAGGCGGATACCAGTGCTCGGACTGGCCGGCTCGGGCGGGGCTCGGCGGCGCGGACCGTCCCGGCGGGGCCGCGGACCCGGCCGCGTGACATCAGGTCGCGGCGATGCTCGGGCCGCCGGGGTGCGCTCACCCGGGGGCCGCGCCGGGAGGCCCCTGCGGTCGGCCGCGCCCCTTCCGGGGCGCGGGGAACTGCGCGACCGGCCATGAGCACCCGCGGACGGCGCACACCTCCCGGGGTGGGGCGCCAGGTCTAGGCGGCGGGCGGCGCAGCCTCCTGCTCCGCCTCGACCTGCGCGTTCCAGTCCCGCTTCGCGGCCTGCCACCCGTCCTCGTTGTGCCCGAGCCGCCAGTACCCGGAGATCGAGAGGTCCTCGCGCGGAATCTGACGCTCGACGCGGAGCAGCCTGCGCAGCTCCTTCACGAACCCGGCCTCGCCGTGCACGAACGCGTGCACCCGGCCCGCCGGGAACTCCAGCGCCCGTACGGCCTCCACCAGCGCCTCGCCGACCGGCCGCGCACCGCGGTGCAGCCAGACGACCTCGACGTCCGAGTCGAACTTCTGCTCCTCCTCGGGCCCCGAGACCTCCACGAAGACACGCACCTGCGCGCCGTCGGGCATCGCCTCCAGCGTCGCCGCGATCGCGGGCAGCGCGCTCTCGTCACCGGCGAGCAGATGCCAGTCGGCCTCGGCATCGGGGGCGTACGCTCCGCCCGGCCCGAGGAACCGCACGAGCTCGCCCGCCTGTACGCGGGTGGCCCAGGGCCCCGCGAGTCCCTCGTCGCCGTGGATCACGAAGTCGAGGGTCAGCTCGCGCAGCTCCGGGTCCCAGGCGCGCACGGTGTACGTCCGCGTCACGGGCCACTGCTCGCGCGGGAACTTCTCGCGGATCCGGGTCATGTCGAAAGGCTCCGGATACGTCACGCCCTCGGCCCCGAACAGCAGCTTGACGTAGTGGTCGGTGCTGGTGCCCGTCGTGAAATCGGCGAGACCCTCGCCTCCGACGACCACGCGCTGCATATGGGGGGTCAGCCGCTCCGTACGGACGACCCGCGCGGAATGGGGCCTGGGGGCCCTGCGTGCCGGACGTTCTGCCATAACGGCCTCCTGGCTAAGTTCGCTAAGGCTTACCTAAGTTAGCATCTCCCCCCAGTTAACACCCCTGAGCGGCCGAGCCCAGGGCCTCCCTTGCGGTAACCCGAAAAGTCGCGGATCACTCGTGAACCGCCGGTTGACACCTCGGGCAGGAACACGCGAAGGCGCTGGGCGCTCCCTGGAGTCCCAGTGTCCCCCTCAGGACCCCAGAGTCGACAGCAGCCGCGCAAGTGATCCACCGAGACCCCAGCGTGCCGCGAGCGCGTCCACAGCCGCCGGATCGCGCGGCGCGCGGGGCAGTGCCGTCCGCACGTCCGGCAGCGGTACGTCACCGGCCACCCGGACGACCTTCGGGGCGACGGAGACGTACGGCCGCGACTCGTCGAGGCGCTTGCGCTGCGACGGCGTGAGCTTCGACTTCGGGTCGTCCACCGCCGCCATGATCCCGGCCAGGTCCCCGAACTCGGCCAGCAGCTTGGCGGCCGTCTTCTCACCGATGCCCGGCACCCCCGGCAGGCCGTCGCTCGGGTCGCCGCGCAGCAGCGCCAGATCCACGTAACCCGCGCCGTCGACGCCGTACTTCTCACGCAGCCACGTCTCGTCCGTGAGCTGCAGCATGCCGACACCCTTGAGGGGGTACAGCACGCGCACCTCCCGCTTGTCGTCGACCAGTTGGTACAGGTCGCGGTCGCCCGTGACGATGTCGACCGGGCCCGTGGCACGGCCGGCGAACGTGCCGATCACGTCGTCCGCCTCGTACCCCTCGACGCCCACGCGCGCGATGCCCAGCGCGTCCAGGACCTCCTCGATGACCGGCACCTGCGGCGACAGGGTGTCCGGCACCTCCTCCTCGTCCGGCCCGACCTCGGTCTCCTCGGCCACACGATGCGCCTTGTACGAGGGAATCAGGTCGACCCGCCACTGCGGACGCCAGTCCGCGTCCATGCAGGCCACCAGATCGTCCGGCCGGTGGTCCTTCACGAGCCGGTCGATGAACTCGAGCAGGCCCCGCACGGCGTTCACCGGGGTGCCGTCCGGGGCCCGCACGGACTCCGGGACCCCGAAATAGGCCCGGAAGTACAGGGAGGCGGTGTCGAGGAGCATGGTTCGCCGGGGCTGCTGAGTCTGCTGCGTCACGCCCCGCATCATGCCGTACGCCACCGACAGTCACCGTCGGGCGCGGACAGTGGGCGAAAGAGGCTTCCACCACCGGCCTGGAGTAGACGTCCTGTGAACTGGGACACGGTCGGGTTTGCGCCAGGGAGTCGGGGGCAGGGGCGGACCCGGAGCGAACCCCGTCCCGTTTTCAACCACACCTGACATGTGCGCGAACCGGACGGGCGGGCGGAACCCGCGTCGCTCCACGGCCCGCCGGCGGGGGAGGCGGGCCGTCTTCGTTCGACCTGAGAGGTACTTGTGTCATCCAGGCTGCAGGCGGAACAGCTCTACAAGGTGTTCGGCAGACGACCCGGCGAGGCGGTCGAGCGACTGAGCGCAGGCGCCGACCGTGAGGAGCTGCGGGCCGAGGGCATCACCGCAGCGGTGATCGACGCCTCCTTCACGGTGGAACCGGGCGAGATCTTCGTCGTCATGGGCCTGTCCGGGTCCGGCAAGTCCACCCTGCTGCGCATGCTCAACGGACTCCTGGAGCCGACCGCGGGACGCGTGGTCTTCGACGGGCAGGACCTGACCGCGCTGAACGACCGCGAGATGC
Source organism: Streptomyces aurantiacus (assembly GCF_027107535.1). Taxonomy (NCBI): domain Bacteria; kingdom Bacillati; phylum Actinomycetota; class Actinomycetes; order Kitasatosporales; family Streptomycetaceae; genus Streptomyces; species Streptomyces sp. Qhu-G9. The sequence goes on from NZ_CP114283.1 coordinate 2,742,583, forward strand.
GCGAGGTCCGGTCGCGGAAGGTCAGCATGGTCTTCCAGCACTTCGCGCTCTTCCCGCACCGCAGCGTCCTGGAGAACGCGGCCTACGGTCTGGAGGTGCAGGGCGTACCGCGCGCCGAACGCCACGAGCGCGCCACCAAGGCCCTGGTGCTGGCCGGACTCGCGGGCTGGGAGAAGTCCTGGCCCGACGAACTGTCCGGCGGTATGCAGCAGCGTGTGGGCCTCGCCCGGGCGCTCGCCACCGACGCCGACCTGCTGCTGATGGACGAGTCGTTCAGCGCGCTCGACCCGCTGATCCGGCGTGACATGCAGGACCAGCTGATCGAGCTGCAGAAGAAGCTCAAGAAGACCATCGTCTTCATCACCCACGACCTCAACGAGGCCATGCGCCTCGGTGACCGCATCGCCGTCATGCGCGACGGCCGGATCGTCCAGATCGGCACCGCCGAGGACATCCTCGTCCGTCCCGCGAACGACTACGTCGCGTCCTTCATCCAGGACGTCGACCGCTCCCGGGTCCTCACGGCGTCCTCCGTCATGGACACGGAGCTGCGCGGCGACGAGGCGGACTGCGACTGCGAGACCGCGAGGCCCGACACGTCGTTCGGTGAACTGTGCGCCATCAGCGCACGGCTGACCCACCCCGTCGCCGTCGTCGACAAGACGGGCGAGCTCGTAGGAGTCGTGCCCCGGCGGCGGCTCGTGGGCTTCCTCGGCGACGAGCAGGGCGAACCCGCGCCCTGCGACTCCCCGCGCGGCAAGACCCTCGGGGCGGTGAAGACCGATGCCTAGGATCCCCTTCGGCGACTGGGTCAACGACACGGTCGACTGGCTGCTGAACCACATGGCGTGGCTCTTCGACTTCTTCAAGACCGTCTTCCTCGGCGCCTACGACGGCATCAACGCCGTCCTCCAGGCTCCCGAACCCCTCCTCCTCGCGGGCATCTTCGCGGTCGTCGCCTTCTGGCTGCGCGGCACCTCGGCCGGTCTCCTCACGTTCGTCGGATTCGCGTTCATCGACTCCCTCGAACTGTGGGAGAACGCGATGATCACCCTGTCGCTCGTCCTCGTGGCGACGATCATCGCGCTGGTCGTATCCGTGCCCGTCGGCATCTGGGCGGCCCGCTCCGACCGGGTCAGCGGCATCGTGCGGCCCGTGCTCGACTTCATGCAGACGCTGCCGGCGATGATCTACCTGATCCCGGCGATCCTGTTCTTCGGCACCGGAGCCCCCGCGGGCATCGTGGCCACCCTGATCTTCGCCCTGGCACCCGGCGTCCGCATGACCGAGCTGGGCATCCGCCAGGTCGACAAGGAACTGGTCGAGGCCGCCGACGCGTTCGGCACGACCCCCGGCAACATCCTGCTGCGCGTCCAGCTGCCGTTGGCCCTGCCCACGGTCATGGCGGGCGTCAACCAGGTCATCATGCTGGGTCTGTCCATGGCCGCCATCGCGGGCATGGTCGGTACCGGCGGCCTCGGCGGCGACGTGAACGAGGCCATCGGCCAGCTGAACGTCGGCCTCGGCTCCGAGGCGGGCGTCGCCATCGTCATCCTCGCCATCTACCTGGACCGCATGACCAGCGCGCTGGGCACCCAGGTCTCACCGCTCGGCCGCCGTACCGCCGCCAGGCTGAGCGCCGCGCAGGGCCTGAAGATCTGGTCCTACCGCCCCCGGCCCACCGTGGCCGTGGTCGGCGTCGTCGTGCTCGCGCTCGTCGCGGGCGGCATGGGCATCTTCGGCTCCGGCGACAGCGAGACCGCCGCGTCCGACGCCGACGACGTCGGCCAGGGCAAGAAGATCAGCATCGGCTACATCCCCTGGGACGAGGGCGTGGCCTCCACGTTCCTCTGGAAGGAGATCCTGGAACAGCGCGGCTTCGAGGTCGACACCAAGCAGTTCGACGCGGGCCCGCTCTACACCTCCCTGGCGCAGGGCGACATCGACTTCCAGACCGACTCCTGGCTGCCCACCACGCACGAGCAGTACTGGAAGAAGTACGGCAAGCAGCTCGACGACCTGGGCTCCTGGTACGGCCCGACGTCGCTCGAGCTGAGCGTGCCCTCCTACATGAAGGGCATCGACTCCCTGGAGGACCTCAAGGGCAAGGCCGGCGAGTTCGACGGCAAGATCACCGGCATCGAGTCGAGCGCCGGAATGATGGGCCTGCTCAAGACCAAGGTCCTCAAGGAGTACGGGCTCGACAAGGAGTACAAGGTCGTCGACAGCTCCACGCCGGCGATGCTGGCCGAGCTGAAGCGCGCGTACGCCAAGAAGGAGCCGTTCGTCGGCACGCTCTGGTCGCCGCACTGGGCGTACAGCGAGTACAAGCTGAAGAAGCTCGAGGACCCCAAGGGCGCCTGGGGCAAGGGTGACGGCGTGCACACGCTCTCCCGCAAGGGCTTCGCCGAGGAGAACCCGGTCGTCGGCAAGTGGCTGAAGAACTTCAGGATGACCGAGAAGCAGCTCACCAGCCTTGAGGCGGAGATCAACAAGGCGGGCAAGGGCGCGCAGCAGGAAGCCGTGCGCACCTGGCTCAAGAGCAACCCCGGTGTCGTCGACAAGCTGGCCCCGGTCGCGAGCTCCTCGTCCGGTACCCCCGCCGAGGCCGAGCGCCCGGTCGACGTCGCCTGGTTCCCCTGGGACGAGGACATCGCCGTCACCTACCTGTGGAAGGACGTCCTGGCCCGGCGCGGCTACAAGCTGAACCTCAAGCAGATGGACGTCGGCCCGGTCTACACGGGCCTGGCCACCGGCGACATCGACCTCAACTTCGACGCGTGGCTGCCCTACGCGCAGAAGAACTACTGGGACAAGCACAAGAACAACCTGCGCGACCTCGGCACCTGGTACGAGCCGACCTCCCTGGAGATCGCCGTGCCCTCGTACGTGAAGGACGTCAAGTCCCTCGCCGACCTCAAGGGCAGGGCCGACCTCTTCGACGGGAAGATCATCGGCATCGAGCCGGGCACCGGCGAGATGAACCTCGCCAAGACGAAGGTCCTTACCGGCTACGGACTGGACAAGGAGTACGAGGTCGTCGACGGCTCCACGCCCGCGATGCTGGCCGAGCTGAAGCGCGCGTACGCCAAGAAGGAGCCCGTCGCCGTCACGCTCTGGTCGCCGCACTGGGCCTACAGCGAGTACAAGCTGACGAAGCTCGCGGACCCGAAGAAGACGTTCGGTGAGGGCAACACGATCCGGACCATCTCCAGCAAGAAGTTCCCCGAGCAGTATCCGCAGCTCACCCAGTGGATCAAGAACTTCAAGATGAGCGAGGACGAACTCGGCACCCTGGAGGCCGAGATCAAGGACCGCGGGCAGGGCCATGAGGAAGAGGCCGTCGCCGCGTGGCTCAAGGAGCACCCGGACATGGTGGAGCGCATGACCGGGCAGTAGCCGCTTCGCGGTGGTCAGGGCGTACCCGCGCGCGTGGGGGCCGGTTTCGCTACCGGCCCCCACGCGCGCGTTCTTTTCGGGGCGATGTGGCGGGCGCATGAAACGGTTTGCCGAACACCCGTAGGGTGCAGAGAACACATCAGGAACCCGCGAGGCATCGGCGCGTGGCACCGGGAACCGCGCCGCCTTCGCACCTCATGCACCGACGACGCACAGGGGGGAGCCGAAGCGATGGACGAAAGCAAAGAGACCCTTCGAGTGGGCGCGGCCGTCAGGCGGCGCCGCCGGGCGCTGGAGCTCACTCTTGCCGTCGTCGCCGAGCGCAGCGGTCTGTCGGTGCCGTTCCTCAGCCAGGTCGAGAACGAACGGGCCCGGCCCAGCACCCGCTCGCTGGAGCGCATGGCCGATGCCCTCGGCACGACCCGCGTGGAGCTGCTGGCGGCAGCCGACCCGGCGCGCAGTGTCGACGTGGTGCGCGCCGACGACTCCGAGTTCACCCACGAGCCCCGCGTGCGCCCCCTGGTGCGCGGTCACCACCAGCTGCACGCCATGGAGTTCTCCGGCGACCAGGACGCCGGCCGTGAGTTCCAGCACCGCAACGACGAGTTGATGTACGTGGCCGACGGCGTCGTCGAGGTCGAGGCGGAGGGCCGCGCGTACCGCCTGGGGCGGGGCGACACCCTGTACCTGACCGGTGGAGTGCGTCACCGGTGGCGGGCCACCGAGGAGGACACCCGGGTCCTCGTCGTCGCCGTCGCCGACCACGTCGAGGCGGTGGACCATCCCGGCCGGTGAGCGGCGTGCCGGGAGCCCGCACCCGCACCCCGGCCCGGGCATGCGCGTGGTGTCGCTGGTCCCGTCCCTCACCGAGGCCGTCGCGGTGTCGGCGCCGGGCGTCCTCGTCGGGGCGACCGACTGGTGCAGCCATCCCGCCGGGCTCGACGTCGTACGCGTCGGCGGCACCAAGAACCCGGACGTGGAGCGGATCGCCGCGCTCGCTCCCGATCTCGTCGTGGCCAACGAGGAGGAGAACCGGGAGCCCGACCTGACCGCGCTGCGGGACGCGGGCCTGGAGGTGCTCGTCACCGAGGTACGGGACCTGCCGGGCGCCTTCCGCGACCTGGAGCGGGTGCTCGCGGCGTGTGGTGCGCGCGGGCGGCCGCGCTGGCTGGACGAGGCCGAGGAGGCCTGGCTCGACCCGCCGTCACCCGCGGTCCGGCTGCGTGCGGCCGTACCGGTCTGGCGGCGGCCCTGGATGGTGCTCGGGCGGGACACCTTCGCGGGTGACGTGCTCGCGCGGATGGGCGTCGACAACGCCTACGCGGCACACGCCGAACGCTATCCGCGCGTGTCCGCCGAGGAACTGCGCGCGGCGGACCTGGACCTGGTCGTGCTGCCCGACGAGCCGTACCGCTTCACCCGCGACGACGGGCCCGAGGAGTTTCCGGGGGTGCCCTGCGCCCTCGTCGACGGGCGCCATCTCACGTGGTACGGGCCGTCGTTGGCGCAGGCACCGGACGTGCTCGCGAGGGCGCTGCGAGCAGCCGTCCGCTGACCAGGCCGCGGACCGTGTGCGTGGCGGCCACGGCCCAGGCGGCGAGCAGCAGGGCGTAGAGGGCGACCGTGAGCCCGTCGTAGACCACGAGCCCCGTGTGCCGTGCGAGCCCCTCGGTACCGGTCACACACGTGCCCACGGGGAAGGTGAACGCCCACCAGGTCATCGTGAAGCCCATGCCCCTGCGCCGGGCCCGCAGCACCATCGCGCCGGCCAGCGCGAGCCACAACAGCGCGAAACCCATGACCGGCACGCCGTAGAGCACCGCCAGGACCGCGAAACCCTGCTCGTACGGGGCGGGCACGACGCCGGGAGCGGCGACGGCGAACTTGTCGACGGCCGTCGTGGACTGCCCCAGCGGACCCAGTACCAGGAAGAGCGACGGGGTGAGCGCGAGCGGCAGAGGGCCACCCGTGATCAGACGCGCGAAGACCATCGGCAGCGTCACCAGGGTGGCCAGCAGGCTGAGACCGAACATCGCCAGACAGGCGAGAAGCAGGGTCTCGCGCGGCTGGCCGGCCGGCAGATGCGGCACGAGCAGCGGGCCGAGCGCGGCGGAGACCATCGGGGCGACCAGGGGGAGCAGCCAGACGGGGGTGACCTGGGAGGAGTCCACGCGGTGGCGTACGACCATCAGGTACGGGACCGCCACGGCCGCCGCCAGGGCGATGAGGGTGCCGGTCGTGAACAGGACGGCGTCCAGGGCGACCGCCGCCGGTGTGCCGATCCAGTCCCGGCCGACTACGAGGGCACCGCCGCCGACGGCGAGCAGGGCCATCGCGAGGCAGCCGTAGAACGGTGCCGTCGCGGGGTCCAGGAGGTGGGCCCTCGCCTGGTCCCGGTGGTGGGTCCAGTGCGTGGCCCTGGCCACGAGCAGGGCGGTCAGCAGGACCAGGGAGAGCGCCCAGAACGCCGTGCAGAGGGTCCGCAGGCCCGGGATGCCGAGCGGGAGGCCGGCGCCCGCCGTGGCCACGATCGTGGTGCCCATGACGGTGGCGTACCAGTTGGGGCCGAGGTGGCGCACGGCCTGGGCCCGCGGGTGAGGGTTCCGGCCGGTACGCGTGCCCGAGTGACCGGAGTGGTCGACGTGGTCGGCGTGACCTGTGGGGGCGGGGAGGGGGCGGGCGGCGGTGACCATGACTTCACGGTGCCTGCCGGGCGGGGGCCTCACCAGGGAGCACGGGTCTATGGGGGCATAAGGTGGGCTTATGAGTCGGGATGGCGGGGCGGGTGACCAGGGAGTTCGTGCAGCGGGGGCGGGCCCGGGCGGCGGGCTGGCGCACCGGGTGCCCGACCTGGGCGCGCTGGAGCTGCTGCTCGCCGTGGCGCGGCTCGGAAGTCTGGGGCGGGCGGCCCGGGAGGTCGGGATCACGCAGCCGGCCGCCAGCAGCCGGATCCGCTCCATGGAACGGCAGTTGGGCGTCGCTCTGGTGGACCGGTCGCCCAGGGGATCGCGGCTGACCGACGCGGGCGCGCTGGTGACGGACTGGGCCCGGCGGGTGGTGGAGGCGGCGGAGGTGTTCGACGCGGGCGCGCAGGCGTTGCGGGACCGGCGGGACTCCCGGCTGCGGGTCGCCGCGAGCATGACGATCGCCGAGTACCTGTTGCCCGGGTGGCTGATCGCGTTGCGGGCGCAGCGGCCGGACACGGCGGTGTCGCTGCTGGCCGGCAACTCGACGGTGGTCGCCGAGCGGGTGCTCGGGGGCGAGGCGGACCTCGGGTTCGTGGAGGGGGTGTCCGTGGCGGGCGGGCTCGACTCGGTCGTGATCGGGCACGACCGGTTGATGGTGGTCACCGCGCCCGGGCATCCGTGGGCGCGCAGGCGGAAGGCGCTCGGGGCCGAGGAGCTCGCGGCGACGCCGTTGATCCTGCGGGAGAAGGGATCGGGTACACGGCAGGTGCTGGACGAGGCGCTCGGCGGGCTCGCCCGCCCGCTGATCGAGCTGTCCTCGACGACGGCGGTCAAGGCGTCCGTCGCGTCCGGGGCGGGACCCGCGGTGCTGAGCGAGCTGGCGCTCGGCGAGGAACTGTCCGCCCGGCGGCTCGTCTCGATTCCCGTGGACGGTGTCCGGTTGAGCCGCGACCTGCGGGCCGTCTGGCCGGCGGGGCACCGGCCGACGGGGCCCGCACGGGATCTGCTGACACTGACTCGCTCGTAGGCGCGGCCGCGGGCTGTCCGTACCGCGCCCAGTGCCTGCCGGGGCCGGAAGCCGAGAGCCGAGAGCCCTGAGAATTACGGTGGCGCCGAGTCCCGCTCCCGGCCCACCATGCGGGCATGACTTCAACCGCTCCGCCGGCCGCAGGCGTCCGTACGCCGTGGGAGGAACTCCCCGAGGCGGTGCGCCGGGCCGTCGCGGACGTGCTCGGCGCACCCGTCGTGGAGGCCGTCACCCAGACCGGCGGCTTCTCGCCGGGAGCGGCGGCCCGGGTCAGGACCGCAAAAGGGCGGCGGGGGTTCGTCAAGGCGGTGACCGGCGCGGTGAATCCGCACAGCGCGCCCATGCACCGGCGGGAGGCGAGGAACACCGCCGCACTGCCCGCGGACGTGCCCGCACCGCGACTCCTCGGGACCTACGACGACGGGGCCTGGGTGGCGCTCGTCTTCGAGGACGTCGAGGGGCGCCAGCCGCATGTGCCGTGGAACGAGAGCGAGTTGAGGCTGGTGCTCGACGCCGTGACGGAGCTGAGCCGCGCGCTCACCCCGTCACCGGTGGACGTTCCCCCGGTCTCCGAACGGCTCGCGGGCGCCTCCTCGGCTGGCGGAAGATGCTCGACGCCGGTGACGAGGGGGAGGGCCTGGACCCCTGGATCGTACGGAACCTGTCCGCGCTGGCCGAACTGGCGGCGCCCTGGGGGGAGTTCGCTACGGGTGACACCCTCGCCCACGGCGACCTCCGCGCGGACAACATCCTTGTCACGAACTCCGCCGCGCGGCGCGTCCTGTTCGTCGACTGGCCCCACGCCCAGCTCGCCGCCCCGTGGTTCGACCTCCTGGGGATGCTTCCGTGCGTCCGCGCGCAGGGCGGCCCGGATCCCGAAGCGACGTTCACCGCCCACCCGTTGGGCCGGGAGGTGGACCCGGACGGTGTCACGTCCGTCCTCGCCGCCCTCGCGGGCTACTTCGTGCACCAGTCGCGGCAGCCGGCGCCGCCGGGCCTGCCGACCCTCAGGGCCTTCCAGGGAGCCCAGGGCGAGGCCGCCGTCGACTGGCTCAGGAAGCGGCTCGGACCAGCCCTGACATGACGCGCAGGTCCTCGCCCATCTCGGGATGCCACTGGACACCCAGGACGAAGCCGGCGTCGGGAAGCTCGATGGCCTCCACGGTGCCGTCCCCCGCGAACGCCGAGGCGAAGAGCCCGGTGCCGAGGCGGTCCACGGCCTGGTGGTGGTAGGTCGGCACGGACTCCTCCTCCGGCACCAGCGCGGCGTACAGGGACCCGGGCACCGGCTTCACCGCATGCCGGTCGAAGACCCCCACGGCCCTGGTGTGCCCGTCGATGTGCTGGACGAGCGTCCCGCCGAGCGCGACGTTCAGGAGCTGCATCCCGCGGCAGACACCGAGGAGCGGGGTGCCGCAGGCCAGCGCGGCATCGATCAGCGCGAGTTCCCAGGTGTCACGCCGGCGTGCCTCGGGGCCCGTCCGGGGGTCGCGCTCGGCGTCGTACCGCGACGGATCCACGTCGGGGCCGCCCGCGATCACGAGCCCGTCGAGGCGGGCGACGGCCGCCGCGGCGAACGAGGGATCGTCCGGCGGCAGCATCGCGGCGAGCCCGCCCGAGGCCTGCACCAGCCGGGGGTACCCGGCGGGCAGCAGCGCCGCCTCCAGCTCCCACACGCCCCAGCGCGCGGAATCCAGATACGTGCTGACTCCGATCAGCGGCCTGCCGCCCACCCTGTTCTCCTTCTGCCGGTTCAGTTGCGTTCCAACTCTGCCTCGGCCGCGGCGAGCGCGGCGAACTCCTCCTCCGGCGCCTTCGCCACCAGGTGCTTGCGGCTGTAGAGGCCGAAGTAGGCGAGCGCGACCACGTACACCAGGAGCGCGATGACCGCCGCCGTCACGTCCACCAGGAACGTCGCCACCAGCGCGGAGCAGGCCAGGACCAGCGCCACCGAGGACGTCAGCACACCGCCGGGCGTACGGTAGGGCCGCTCCAGACCCGGCTCGCGGCGGCGCAGCACGATGTGGGACAGCGACATGAGCGCGTACGAGATGGTGGCGCCGAACACCGCGATGTTCAGCATGCGGGCACCGTCGCCCGTCGCCGCGGCCAGCGAGAAGCCGATCGCGCCCGGTACCAGCAGACCCAGGTACGGGGCCTTGCGGCCGCTCGTCAGGGACAGGAAGCGGGGCAGGTAGCCGGCCCGCGAGAGGGCGAAGAGCTGGCGCGAGCCCGCGTAGATCAGCGAGAAGAACGAGGCCACCAGGCCCGCGAGGCCCGCGTAGTTGACGACGCGGCTCAGCGTGGTCGCCTCGCCGTCCGGCTGGAGGGCCTCGACGAGCGGGTTGCCGGCCTCCTGGATCGCCGCCGAGCCGCGCGCCCCGGCGGCGGCGAAGAAGGTCAGCAGGGCCAGGACGATCAGGATGCCCATCGACCAGCGGATCGCCCTCGGCAGTGAACGGGCCGGGTCCTTCGTCTCCTCGGCCGCCAGCGGTACGCCCTCCACCCCGAGGAAGAACCACATGCCGAACGGGAAGGCGGCCCAGATGCCGAGCAGGCCCATGGGCAGCCAGGAGCTGGAGCCGAAGGCGCTCGGATCCACCGCGATGTCGTCGAGCCGCGAGGCGTCGAAGTCCGGGAAGGCGCCGACCGCGAACACCAGCAGCGCCACCACGGCTATCCCGGTGACGACGAAGCTGAAGCGCAGCGCCTCGCCGACCCCCCACAGGTGGATGCCGATGAAGATCACGAAGCAGGCCAGGTACACGGGCCATCCGGAGGTGAGACCGAACAGGCCCAGCGACTCGACGTAGTCGCCGATGAAGATGGCGATGGCGGCGGGCGCGAGGACGTACTCGATGAGGATCGCCGTGCCGGTCAGGAAGCCGCCCCAGGGGCCGAGCGCCCGGCGCGCGAAGCCGTAGCCGCCGCCCGCCGTCGGCAGGACGGAGGAGAGCTCGGCGAGCGCGAAGACCATGCACGTGTACATCAGGCCCATGAGGACCATGGCGATCGCGAGGCCGCCGAAGCCGCCCTCGGCGAGGCCGAAGTTCCAGCCCGAGTAGTCGCCGGAGACGACGTACGCGACGCCGAGGCCGGTCAGCAGCACCCATCCGGCGCTGCCTCTGCGCAGGGTCCTGCGCTCCAGATAGTCGTCCGCCTCTCCGGCGGCACGAGGCTTGGTGGAATCCACGGACATGGACGGCTCCCCACGGGGCGGCGATACGCAATGGAACGGATCCATACCTTTGCGGGCTGCGTGGCCAGAAAGCAACACCTGTGCGCTACGTGACCGTTAAACGGTCCTCACAGCGGCCGCCCGGGGGAGGCCCGGCGTCACGTGAGGAAGCCGCGCAGCAGGGCGGCCGTACCCGCGCAGTGCTCGCGCATCATCTCCCGCGCCCCGTCCGCGTCACCGTCGAGCACCGCCTCCACCAGGGCGGCGTGCTGGTGCTGCGAGTGCTCCAGGTTCCGCACGAGCAGCGGGATGCAGTCCAGGAGGTCGTTGACGGACGCCCGCACACCCGCGTACTGGGCGCTCAGCGTCGGCGAACCGCACAGCTCGGTGAGCGTGAGATGCAGCATGGTGTCGAGGCGCCGGTAGTCGGCGAGCGGGGCCTCGCGCGTGCGCGTGAGGGCGTCCCGCAGCCGCGTGGCCTGCTCGTCGTCCAGCCCGTGCTGGGCACACAGCCCGGCCGCGCCCACCTCCAGCACCTCCCGGAAGCGGAGCACGTCCTCGACGTCGACCGCCCCGATGCGCCGGCGCAGCTCGTCCTCGCCGGGCGTCACGGTCCGCGGCAGCACGAACGTGCCCCCGTACCGGCCGCGCCGTGCCTCGACCAGGCCCTGGTCCTGGAGGACCTTCAGCACCTCGCGCAGTGTCACCCGGCTTATGCCCAGGCGGTCGGCCAGCTCCCGCTCCGACGGCAGCCGTTCGCCGCCGGGCACCAGGCCGAGCCGCACGACCTGGAGGATCTGCTCCAGGGCTTCCTCGAAGCCGTTGCCCGCCCGCACCGGCCGCAGCACCGGCGTCAGGCGGTCGTCGACCTGCGGAGCCTGTCGGTCCGCGTTCGTCTGCGACATCTGGCCGTACCCCCTTCCCAAGCAATGGTTCTCCGCAATACCTTATGGCTCTCGGCTGACCCAAGGAGGCCTTTCCCGTGGCAGACCGCACACCATCCCTCAGTGTCGAGGAACTGCACACCCTCGTCGCGAGCGGCGAGATCGACACGGTCGTCCTGGCGTTCCCCGACATGCAGGGGCGGCTCCAGGGCAAGCGGTTCGCCGCGCGCTTCTTCCTCGACGAGGTCCTCGACCACGGTACGGAGGGCTGCAACTACCTCCTCGCGGTCGACACCGACATGAACACCGTCGACGGCTACGAGATGTCGTCCTGGGAGCGCGGCTACGGCGACTTCGCCATGCATCCGGACCTGAGCACCCTGCGCCGGGTGCCCTGGAACGCGGGGACGGCGATGCTCGTCGCCGACCTCGCCTGGGACAACGGCTCGCCCGTCGTCGCCGCGCCCCGCCAGATCCTCCGCCGCCAGCTGGAGCGGCTCGCCGAGCACGGCTTCACCGCCCAGGTGGGGACCGAGCTGGAGTTCATCGTCTTCAAGGACACCTACGAGCAGGCCTGGGACGCCAACTACCGTGGCCTGACGCCGGCGAACCAGTACAACATCGACTACTCGGTGCTCGGCACCGGCCGCATCGAGCCCCTGCTGCGCCGCATCCGCAACGAGATGACCCGGGCCGGCCTGACCGTCGAGTCCGCCAAGGGCGAGTGCAACCCCGGGCAGCACGAGATCGTCTTCAAGTACGACGAGGCCCTGGTCACCTGCGACCAGCACGCCGTCTACAAGACGGGCGCCAAGGAGATCGCCGCCCAGGAGGGCGTCTCGCTCACCTTCATGGCGAAGTACAACGAGCGCGAGGGCAACTCCTGCCACATCCACCTCTCGCTCACCGACGCCGACGGCACCAACGTGATGGCGGGCGACGGCGCGGGCGGGATGTCGCAGGTCATGCGGCACTTCCTCGCCGGACAGCTCGTCGCGCTCCGCGACTTCTCCCTGCTGTACGCGCCCAACATCAACTCCTACAAGCGGTTCCAGCAGGGCTCGTTCGCGCCGACGGCCGTGGCCTGGGGATACGACAACCGCACCTGCGCGCTGCGCGTGGTCGGCCACGGGCGCTCGATGCGGTTCGAGAACCGGCTGCCCGGCGGGGACGTCAACCCGCATCTGGCCGTCGCCGGCCTGGTCGCGGCCGGTCTGTACGGCATCGAGCACAAGCTGGAGCTGCCGGAGGCGTGCACGGGCAACGCCTACACCGCGGGGTACGAACACGTGCCGACCACCCTGCGCGAGGCCGCCGAGCTCTGGGAGAACAGTCCCGTCGCCAAGGCCGCCTTCGGTGACGAGGTCGTCGCCCACTACCGCAACATGGCGCGGGTCGAACTGGACGCCTTCGACGCCGCGGTGACCGACTGGGAGCTCCGCCGCTCCTTCGAACGCATGTGAAAGGCCCTCCGTTGTCGCACACGCCCTCCCCGCCCGGAGAACACGAGCTGCTGGTGCTCGATCCGGCCACCGAAGAAGTCGTCGCCACCGTCCGGGGCGCCGACGCGGCGGACGTCGACGCGGCCGTCGCACGGGCCACGAAGGCCCAGGTCCGCTGGGCCGCCCTCGCACCCGGCGAGCGGGCCCGGCTGCTGCGCCGGTTCGCCGTCGTCGTCGACGAACACCTCGAAGAGCTGGCCCAGCTGGAGGTCCGCGAAGCGGGACACGTCGTCGGCAACGCCCGCTGGGAGGCGGGCAACGTCCGGGACCTCCTCGACTACGCGGCCGGGGGAGTGGAGCGGCTCACCGGGCGCCAGATCCCGGTCCCCGGCGGCCTCGACGTGACGATCCTCGAACCGCTGGGCGTCGTCGGGGTCATCGCGCCCTGGAACTTCCCGATGCCGATCGCGGCCTGGGGCACGGCTCCGGCGCTCGCGGCGGGCAACGCGGTGATCCTCAAGCCCGCCGAGACGACCCCGCTGACGGCCCTGCGGCTGGCCGAGCTCGGCCTCACGGCGGGCCTGCCGGAACACCTCTTCCAGGTGCTCCCGGGGGCCGGCGCCGTCACCGGCAACGCGCTGGTCGAACACCCCGGAGTCGCGAAGATCGTCTTCACGGGGTCGACGACCGTCGGCAAACAGGTGCTCGCCAAGGGCTCGGCGCTCCTCAAGCGCGTCACCCTCGAACTCGGCGGCAAGAGCCCCAACATCGTCTTCGCCGACGCGGACATCGAGGCCGCCGCGGCGTCCGCCCCCATGTCGTTCCTCGACAACTCCGGCCAGGACTGCTGCGCCCGCACCCGCATCCTCGTCCAGCGCTCGGCGTACGACCGCTTCCTCGAACTCCTCGCCCCAGCGATCGAGTCCGTCGTCGTCGGCGACCCAGCCGACGAGAAGACCACCATGGGCCCGCTGATCTCGGCGGCCCAGCGGGACCGCGTACGGTCGTACGTCACCGACGACCTGGCCGGGATCCGCGGCACCGCCCCCGAAGGCCCCGGATTCTGGTTCCCGCCCACCGTCCTGACCGGAATCGAGCCCCACGCGCGCGTGGCCGTCGAGGAGGTCTTCGGACCGGTCGCCGTGGTCCTCCCCTTCGAGGACGAGGCCGACGCCGTCCGCCTCGCCAACGCCACGGACTACGGCCTGGCCGGCTCCATCTGGACGCGCGACGTGGGCCGCGCCCTGCGCGTGTCGAGCGCTGTTCGCGCCGGGAACCTGTCCGTCAACTCGCACGCCGGGGTCCGCTACTGGACCCCCTTCGGCGGCTTCAAGCAGTCGGGCATCGGCCGTGAGCTCGGCCCGGACGCCCTGACCGCCTTCACCGAGACCAAGAACGTCTTCATCAGTACGGAGGGCCCCGCACAGTGACCGAATCGACCGACGCCATCGTCTGCCGCCGCCTGGTCGGCCGTACCGCTGTCATCACGGGTGCCGGGAGCGGCATCGGCCTCGCCACCGCCCGCCGGCTCGCCTCCGAGGGCGCCCATGTCGTCTTCGGCGACGTCGACGAGACCCGGGGCAAGGCCGCCGCCGACGAACTCGGCGGGATCTTCGTCAAGGTCGACGTCACCGACGCCGAACAGGTCGAGGCGCTCTTCAGGGCCGCGAACGACACGTACGGATCCGTCGACATCGCCTTCAACAACGCGGGCATCTCCCCGCCCGACGACGACTCGATCCTGGAGACCGGCCTGGAGGCCTGGAAGCGCGTCCAGGAGGTCAACCTGACCTCGGTGTTCCTGTGCTGCAAGGCCGCGATCCCCTACATGCGGCGACAGGGCAGGGGGTCGATCATCAACACCGCCTCGTTCGTGGCCCGGATGGGCGCCGCGACCTCACAGATCTCGTACACCGCGTCCAAGGGCGGCGTCCTCGCCATGTCCCGTGAGCTCGGCGTGCAGTTCGCCCGCGAGGGGATCCGGGTCAACGCCCTGTGCCCCGGGCCGGTCAACACCCCCCTGCTCCAGGAGCTGTTCGCCAAGGACCCCGAGCGGGCCGCGCGCCGCCTCGTGCACATCCCGCTCGGGCGGTTCGCGGAGGCCGACGAGATCGCCGCCGCCGTCGCCTTCCTCGCCAGCGACGACTCGTCGTTCGTGAACGCCACGGACTTCCTGGTGGACGGGGGGATCTCGGGCGCGTACGTCACGCCCCAGTAGGCGGCCCCGCACCGGGACCGCACACCGGCACGGTCCCCCGTCCCGCTCGGGGCGCGGGTACCGCACCGGTGTCCGCCGAAGCCCCCTAGAGTGCCTGGATGAGCATGACGCCTCCGCCCGGCTGGTACCGGGACCCCTCGGGCCCGCACGTGGAGCGCTGGTGGGACGGCACCGCCTGGACCGAGCACCGGCGTACTCCCGAGGTGCCGCAACAGCAACCGCCGCAGGGACAGCCGCAGTTCGCGCCGATGGCACAGACGGTGGTGACAGCGCCCGGCGGCGGCTCCGGACGGGCGAGGACGATCGCCCTCACCACCGCCGGGGCCGTCCTCGTCGCCGCCATCGTCACGGGCGCCGTCGTCCTGAGCGGGGACGACGGCGACCCCGAGGCACGGACCGCGCCGACGCCCACGGCGTCCGCGCCGACGAGCGGGCCGCCCTCGCCCTCGGAGTCCACCTCGGAACCGTCCGCCGACGACCCCGCCGTCGTCGTGGACGAGCTCAACGGCATCACCCTGCCGCTGCTCGACGGATGGGCCAGACCCGAGAACGTCACCGAGACGGACGTCGTGATGACCACACCGGGGACGTACGACTGCCCGGGCGACGACGGCCTCTGCCGCCACGGGACCGTCATCTCACGCACGGTGACCGCGAACGACGAGAAGTCCCCCGAGGCCCTCGCCAGGGACGACATATCCGAAGCGGCCGACCGGGCGTTCGACCGCAACAAGGTCGACGAGCGCCCGTACCACGGCATCACGTCCCACCGGCTGGTCGAGCAGGGGCCGGTCGCGGTCGCGGGGCGCACCGGCTACTTCGTGCGCTGGCGCGTCAGGACCGAGGCGGGGCCCGGAGGGTACGTCCAGTCGACGGCCTTCCCGTCCAGCGTCGGCTCGGAGTCGCTGGTCATGGTGCGGTACTTCTTCGACGCGGGCGAGCAGGGGCCGCCGCTCGCCGACATGGACCGGATCACCAAGGGGATCCGGCCGATCGGGGACGAGGGCACGGGCGGTGGAGTGGGCAGCAGCATCGGGCCCACCCGATAGCGCGACCGGCCCCAGCCTCCGCCGCCCCGCTCCTCGCCTGTCGCGGCGCCAGGCGTCGCCCGGCGGACGGGAAGGTGACGACAGGGCCTAGAGGAACGTGTGGCCCTCGCCGCGATACGTCGGCACGGTCGCCGTCACCGCGTCGCCCTCGACGAGGTGCAGCACGTCGAACCGCTCGCACAGCTCTCCGGCCTTCGCGTGCCGGAACCACACCTTGTCGCCGATCAGCAGATCGTCGGCGGGCGAGCCGAGCAGCGGCGTCTGCACCTCTCCGGCACCCTCCTGGGCGTCGTACCGCAGGCCCTCGGGCAGGTACGGCACGGGCAGCCGGTCGGGGCCCGGGGCACCCGACGCCGGATAGCCACCGCCGAGGACGGTCACGACGCCGACCCCGGGCCGGCGCACGACCGGCTGCGCGAAGAGCGCGGCCGGACGCCCGCTGAACGACGTGTAGTTGTCGAAGAGGCGCGGCACGTACAGCCCGGACCCGGCCGCGATCTCGGTCACCGAGTCCTCGGCCGCGGTGTGCTGGACACTGCCCGTGCCGCCCCCGTTGACGAACTCCAGGTCCGGCGCGACGGCGCGAACGGCACGCACGACGTCCGCCCGGCGCTGCGCCAGCTCCTTGCGGGCCGTGGCCTGCATCAGCCGGATCGCACGCGAGCGGAACGGGCGCCCCCGCAGGGCGTCGCCCACACCGGCGATGTGCCCCTCGTACGCCATGATCCCGACGAGCCGGAAACCGGGCCGGCGGGCCACCGCACGGGCCATCTCGGCGACCTGGGCCGCGGAGTGCAGGGGCGAACGACGGGCACCGACCCGGACCCGGCCGCCGAGCATCTTGAGCGCGGTGTCCAACTCCAGGCAGACGCGCACCACTTCGCGCCCGCCGTCCCGGGCGTCGTCGATGAGCTTCAGCTGCGCGGGGTCGTCGACCATGACGGTCACGGCGGCGGCGAGCTTGGGATCGCCCGCGAGCTCCGCGTACGCCGTCCGGTCGGCGGACGGATAGGCGAGCAGTACGTCGTCGAAGCCGGAGCGTGCCAGCCACAGCGACTCCGCGAGCGTGAACGACATGATCCCGGCGAAGCCCTCCCGGGCCAGCACGCGTTCGAGCAGGTTCCGGCAGCGCACGGACTTGCTCGCCACGCGTACGGGCTTGCCCGCCGCCCTCCGGACGAGGTCGTCCGCGTTGGCGTCGAAGGCCTCCAGGTCCACGATCGCGACGGGTGCGTCTAGGTGAGCGGTGGCCCGGTCGTAGCGGGCCCGGTCTGCGGCGCGGGCAGTCATGGGCGAAGCCTGCCAGACCTGATTACCGCAGGGTAGGGGGACGTTCCGGGCAGATGCCGCGGGCCCGCGGACTGGTTCCCCCTCGCGCAGCGTCAACCCGTAGAGTGACGCGCACGCAAGCGGGGAACGGATCCGGAGGGGTTCCTTCGGCGAGTCGGTCGCCCCGGGGACGAGGAAACGGGGGGTGCATGAGTACGGAAGCGCGCCGCGCCTCCATTCCTCCGCGCCCGTCGACGCCACCGGGACCGCCCGGAGCGGAGAGCGACCGAGAGCCGTCGCCGGAGCCCGGCGACTCGAACACGCGGCCGCACCCTGAGCGCGCGAGCGGGCCGGCCGCCGAGGGGCCCCGGAGCCCCGGAGCCCCGCAGGGGCACGGTCCCGCCGGACCCGCCAGGCCCCGGAGCGCTTCGTACGGATCCGGCGGCGGTGGGGGCTTCGGCGCGGGTGCTCCGGACAGGAACCACCCCGGCACCACGGCTCCGCAGCCCGCCGAGGAGTGGACCACTGCCGCGCCGCCCGGGCGCGAGCGCGGGAACACCGTCGCGAGGCCGGGAGCGGCAGGGGCCAGGTCCGGGCAGGCCGCGGCGGGAACGCCGCCACGGCACCCTGCCGGAGCGCCGCCGCGACCGCGTACGTCCGACGGAGCCGGTCCCCGGGACACACCCCCGGCCACCTCACCGCGCTTCCCGAACCTCCGCCCCGCCGGAGACCGACGACAGACGCCCGGAACGCCTCCGCCTCCCGCGGCCTCGGCCCGCTTCCCTGACACACCGCCCGGCGGATCGCGCATCCTGCCCGGCACGGACGGGCCGACGCCTCCCCGGCGTACGACGACCGAGCCGCACGCTCCCGTGGGAGGCCCGGCGAGACCGGGTGTCCCGCCGCGCCCGGCCACCGCGCCGGGGGTGGCTCCGGCGCGCACCGCTCAGGGCGATTCCCCGCCGCGCCCGGCGGCCGAGCGGCATGCCCCCAGGAGCACCGCCGAGGGTGAGCGAATCCCGCCGCGGCCGATGCGTGAGCCGCACGGATCCTCGGGGAGCGCCCCGGGTGCCCGGATCCCCTCGCGTCCGGTGAGCGGCCCGGGGCCGAACCCGGGGACGGCTCCGAGGCGAGACGATCAGCGGCACCTCCCCCCGCGGCCCACGAGTGAACCGGGCGCCGCCACCCGCGGCATCCGGCGGCCGGATGTTCCGCCGCGTCCCGCGAGCGCGCCCCGCTCCTCCACGCCGGACGGCGAGGAGAGGCAGGCTCCTGCCCGTCCCGCCGCCGAACCCCGGACGACCGGCGGCAATGCCCCGCAGCGGCCCGGCACCGGCCTGCCCCTGCGTCCTTTCGCCCCGCCGCGACCGGGCACCACGGCGTCCCGCCCCAGCACCGACGCACGGCGGGCCGCGCCGCCATCCGGCCCGGGTGCCGAGGAGCGGCGAGCCGCATCGCCGTCGGGCCCGGGTCCGGGTGCAGGTGCAGGTGCTGGGGAGCGTCAGGTCACGCCGTCGTCCGGATCGGGTGCCGGCGAACGGCGAGTCGGCACACCGGCCGGTCCCGGTGCGGGGGAGCACCGCGTCGCGCCGCCGTCCGGTCCTGGTGCCGGCGAGCGCCGCGTCGCGTCACCGGCCGGTCCCGGTACCGGGGAACGACCGGCTGCCAGACCACCGCTGCCACCCCGCCCGAGCACCTTCCATCCCTCCGCCCGGCGCACCGCGGTTTCCGCGGACGCCCCGCCGGAGACCACCACCAGGCTCCGGCCCGTCCCCGCCGACCCGCCCGCGGCACCGAGCACGTCACCGTCCCGCCTGCCGATGACCGGCCCCGGCGAGCCCTTCTCGGGCCCCGCCCGGCACATCCCCGAGCCTTTGGACCCGACGCACCGGCACCACGTGTCCCTCGCGCCCCCGGACACGTACGACGAGGAGAACCTGCCCCCGCAACCGGTGGTCCCCCGGCGGCGCGGCAGCGTCGTGGCCGCCGCGGCCTGTGTGGTGCTGGGCCTCGGCCTCATCGGTGGTGCGGTGACGGGCAGTTGGCTCACCGGCGACAGTTCGGGGGCGTCGGGGAAGCCGGACGCGTTCACGGCGGCCGGCGACCTGTGGCACAGCATCCCCGTCGACGAGCTCTTCCCGCCCACGGTCGACGGCGAGGGCGCGGGCCCCGGCGGCGCCGACCGCACCTGGACCCGTATCGCCGTGGCCCCCGACAGCGGCTGCAAGGACGCCTTCGACCCGCTCCTGCGCAAGGCCCTCGCCCCCGCGGGCTGCCTGCGCCTGCTGCGCGCCACCTACACGGACGCGACGCGCAGCCATGTCACCACGGTCGGCCTGCTGTTCACGAAGGCGGACTCCGCCGCCATGGGCGTCCTGCACCGCCGGTTCGAGGAGCAGGGGCTCGACCGCCGACGCGACCTCATGCCCCGCCCGTACGCGGCGAAGGGCACGGTCGCCGCGGGCTTCGGCGACGCGCAGCGCGCGTCCTGGACGCTGTCGGTCCTGACGGACGCCCCCGTGGTCGCGTACGCGGTGTCCGGGTTCGCCGACGGCCGCGCCGTCGGTGAACCGCAGCCCGCCGAGGACGCGATGAAGGCCGCCGCCACCACGACCCCTGCCCAGGCCGGGCTCGGCCACGACGCACAGGGCCTCGCCGACCGCGTCGAGCGAAGCCTCCGCAAGACCGTCAACTCGGCCACGGAGAAGCCGTCATGACCCGGAAGCCCCTTCGCGCGAAGGGATTCCTGGTCGCCGTGATGGCCGCCGGCCTCGCGCTTATGCCCTCCACAGCCGCTCACGCCGACGGCATCCGTGCGAAGCAGTGGGCCCTGGAGGCCATGCACACGCAGGAGGCCTGGCGGACGACCAAGGGCGAGGGCATCACCGTCGCGGTCCTCGACACGGGCGTCGACGACGAGCATCCCGACCTGGCGGGCAACGTCCTCGCCGGCAAGGACATGGTCGGTTTCGGCGCCGGCCGCGGCGACCGCCCGTGGGCACGCCACGGCACGGCGATGGCCGGCATCATCGCGGGCCACGGACACGGCGCGGGCAACGCCGACGGAGTCATGGGCATAGCCCCCGAGGCGAAGATCCTCCCCGTCCGCGTGATCCTCGAAGACGGCGACTCGGCCCGCGGCAAGGCCCGCAACACCCGCGGAAACGCCCTCGCCGAGGGCATCCGGTGGGCCGCCGACCAAGGCGCCGACGTCATCAACCTCTCCCTCGGCGACGACTCCAAGTCCGCCCATCCGGAGGCCACCGAGGACGCCGCCGTCCAGTACGCCCTGAAGAAGGGCGCCGTCGTGGTCGCCTCGGCCGGGAACGGCGGCGAGAAGGGCGACCACATCTCGTACCCGGCGGCCTACCCGGGCGTGATCGCCGCGACCGCCGTCGACCGCTACGGGACCCGCGCCTCGTTCTCCACCCGCCGCTGGTACGCCACGGTCAGCGCCCCCGGCGTCGACGTGGTCATCGCCGACCCCGACCGCAAGTACTACGAGGGCTGGGGCACCAGCGCCGCCTCGGCCTTCGTCTCCGGCGCGGTCGCCCTCGTCAGGGCGGCCCACCCCGGCCTGTCCCCGGCCCAGATCAAGCAACTCCTGGAGGACACGGCCCGAAACGCCCCCGACGGCGGCCGCGACGACTCCCGGGGTTTCGGCTTCGTGGACCCCGAGGCGGCCATCAAGAAGGCCGCCGGACTGAAGCCGCAGGGTCTCACCGCGGTGACCGACGCGGACAGGTACTTCGGCAAGGGCCCGGACGCCGCCGAGGAGGACCGGCCCTCGACCGCCTGGGCCGGCCCTCTGGCAGGCAGCGTCGGCGGCGTGCTCCTCGTCGCCGCGGTCATCCTCTGGAGAGGCAGCAGGCGACCGCGTCACCCCGACGCCGACTGAGGGCACGGCGATCGGGCCGACGCCCGGGGTCCGTCCGCACGTCCCGCCTGCCCGCCCCGTGGCGCGTCAGGCTCCCGCGAACACGGACACAGCAGCCCTCGCGGCCCCCTCCACCAGGGAAATCCCTTTCTCCTTGGTGGAGTTGCCGTCGGACAGCACCGCGACGAGGTACTCGCGCCCGTCCGCGGACACCCGGCCGACGCTGTTGATGACCCACAGCCCGGTCGCACTCCGCGGCAACCAGCCGTTCTTCAGGGCGGACCCGGCCTCGCCGGCGGCCGACACACCCCAGTCCTGCCCCGCGGCGATGTCCCCCATCAGCCCTCGCAGACAGGCCCGTGAGCCCTCGTCGAGCTCCGACTCGTCGCCGAACACCTGCCGCAGCAGGACGAGTTGATCGGCGGCCGTGGTCTGTGTCAGCCCCCACAGCGGCCCGTCCCCGCCCTCCGTGCCGCCGAGCCCCAAGCGCTCGTTCGCCTCCGCCAGCCCCTCGGCCTGCCCGATCGCCTTCCACAGCGCCGTGGCGGACGCGTTGTCACTGTCACGGATCATCGCGGCGGCGTACGTCCTCTCCTGCGCGGTGAGTCCACGCCCCGTGTCCTGGGCCCGCACCAGCAGGGCGGCCAGGATGTCGACCTTCACGATGCTCGCGGTGTCGAACGCCCCGTCCCCGTACACCGCGCTCTCCCCGGACTCCGTGTCCAGCACCGCCACCGACACCCGCGCCCCTGTCTCGACAGGGACAGCCCCCACCGCCCGGGCCAGCAGGGTGTCCAGGTCGGCCGTGGGAGCAGCGGGCGAGGTCCGGCCAGGACCGGGCGCGGACGTGCCTGCCGTCGCCGATTCCACCGCCGCCTCCAACGCTCCGGGTGCCGCCGAGGAGGATACGAGCTCCCCGGAGCCGTGCGCCTGTGCCGTCACGTACACCGCCCCCGCGGCCATGGTGCCCAGGAGGACGACGGAGGCGACCGCCGCGTGTGCGAAGGGCCTGCGGCGGGACGGGCGGTCGCCGCGCCCACCGGCTCTGTGTGGGAACATGGCGCGATCGTGGGGCCCGGCCCTGTGCGCCGCGTCGGCCGCGTGTGAACGCCGGGTCGGAGATCGCTGAGAAATCGGTGAGACCTGCCGACGTCCCTCCTTTGGCACGCGCCGGGCGTGCGTCCGGCCGACGGCGGCCCACCGGCGGAGCCGGCCGGACGCCACCGATAGGGTCGGTTCCCGTGGCGAACAAGAACATCCCCGACCCCGGCTTCTCCGACGACGACGGCTCCGCCGACCCCCGGCTGAGCGCGGCGCTCGCGGCCTGGGCCGAGGACAGGTCCGCGCACGGTCCCGTCCTGGCGGCGCTCAGGGACGCGCGACTCCTCGTCCCCGTCGTCGCCGTGCTCGGCGAGGTCGAGGAGGACGAGAACGGGCTGCGCCGCGAGAAGACCAGCGACATGGCGGTGCCCACCCTCAAGGCGGGCGACCGCACCGCGCTGCCCGCCTTCACCTCCACCGAGACACTGGCCCGCTGGGACCCGGCGGCCCGCCCCGTCGCCGTACCCCTGCACCAGGCACTCCGGGCCGCCGCGCACGAGAAGGCCGACACGGTCGTGCTCGACCTGGCAGGACCGGTCGCGTACGAACTGACCGGACCAGCCCTGCTGGCGCTCGCCGAGGGGCGTACGACGACGGACCCGCTGGCCGATCCCGCCGTGGTCGCCGCGGTACGCGCCGCGGTCGCCGCCGAGCCCTCGGTACGCCGTGCCCACCTCGGCCCCGGGCAGGCCGACGGCACCCTCGCCCTGGTACTGGACCCGTCCGCCGCCCCGGCCGAGACCGCCCAGGCGGTCGCCCGGCGCCTCGCGGACGACGACACACTGAGGGCCCGCCTGGTGCGCGGCCTCGACCTGGCACTCCTGCCGGCCGAGGCGACGCCACCGGGCGAGCCCCTGTACGTACGTCGGTAGACACGGACGCCGACGCATCCGTACGCCGGCGGTTCCCCGGTAGCCCGGCGGGCGCGCCGTGCGTGCGCGCGCCCGCGGCCCCGGGGCGAAGAGGTCAGCCGAAGACCGGGCCCGTGTACTTCTCGCCCGGGCCCTGACCCGGCTCGTCCGGGACGAGCGACGCCTCGCGGAACGCCAGCTGCAGCGACTTCAGGCCGTCGCGCAGCGGTGCCGCGTGGAAGGAGCTGATCTCGGTCGTGCTCGCGTCGAGCAGTCCGGCCAGGGCGTGGACCAGCTTGCGGGCCTCGTCGAGGTCCTTGTACTTGTCGCCCTCCTCGGTCAGACCGAGCTTCACGGCGGCGGCGCTCATCAGGTTGACGGCGACCGTGACCAGGACCTCGACCGCGGGGACCTCCGCGATGTCGCGGGTCATGTCGTCGAAACCGGGGGACTCAGGAGGGGTGTCACTCATGCCCCACACGATAGGCCCAGGCCCGGCGGCCCAGGCCCGCGGGAGACCGCGAACGGTGCGTGCACACCGATTAGCACCACCCCCGGGGAGCTGCTAACCTTGTGTAACGACCGGCCGGACACTCCTGTGCCCGGCCCGCAAGTGGAGGCTCCGATCTCCCACCCGACCATCCTCCGGGACGGCGGGTCACCCGGTCAGGCGGCCACCATCGTTCCGTACGGACGATGGAGCCGCTGGATATGCGCCCCGCGGTTGGCCGCGGCGGTGCTCCGGTAATCCTTGGAGCCACCGCCTGTGTCCCGTCCGGGGCATTTTTCATGTGCCTCGGTGGTTGGTCAGCGAAAGACGTACGCGAGCTGTCTGCCAGACAGCCGTGTGGTGCTATCCGAGGAGGATCCATCAGCGCCGAGCCCCGCATCAACGACCGGATTCGCGTTCCCGAGGTACGACTTGTCGGTCCCAGCGGTGAGCAGGTCGGGATTGTCCCGCTTGCCAAGGCCCTGGAGCTTGCGCAGGAGTACGACCTCGACCTGGTCGAGGTGGCCGCGACTGCGCGTCCGCCGGTCTGCAAGCTCATGGACTACGGGAAGTTCAAGTACGAGTCGGCCATGAAGGCCCGTGAGGCGCGCAAGAACCAGGCGCACACGGTCATCAAGGAGATGAAGCTCCGGCCGAAGATCGACCCGCACGACTATGACACCAAGAAGGGTCACGTCGTCCGGTTCCTCAAGCAGGGCGACAAGGTCAAGATCACGATCATGTTCCGTGGTCGCGAGCAGTCCCGGCCGGAACTCGGCTACCGACTGCTGCAGCGTCTCGCTTCGGACGTCGAGGACCTCGGGTTCGTCGAGTCGAACCCGAAGCAGGACGGCCGAAACATGATCATGGTTCTCGGTCCGCACAAGAAGAAGACCGAGGCGATGGCCGAGGCCCGCGAGGCCCAGGCGGCACGCAAGGCGGAGGCGAAGGCCAACCCGGGCAAGTCGCAGAACCACGCGGACGACGACATCCCCGAAGGGGAGATCGCCGACTCCGAGGTCGCCGAGGCCCCGGCCGAGGCTCCCGCCGAGGCCTGATCCCGGGGCGCGAGTCCCGGTGGGTTTCCGGACGCGAGTCCGGGGACGTCAACCGATACACATGACGTTCCGTTGTGCCCGGTTTAACGACCGGGCACAGGAGCGCCACCGACGAGGAGAGTACGGCGCCATGCCGAAGAACAAGTCGCACAGCGGTGCCAGCAAGCGCTTCAAGATCACCGGCTCCGGCAAGGTGCTTCGCGAGCGTGCCGGCAAGCGCCACCTGCTCGAGCACAAGTCGTCGCGCGTGACGCGCCGCCTCACCGGCAACGCCGAGATGGCCCCGGGCGACGCCAAGAAGATCAAGAAGCTTCTCGGCAAGTGACGTCCCGGCGCCCAGGCGCCGTACGTCAGAACCGGGACCCCATCGATTTCGGACCGTGTGACAACCACCACGGTCCCGCTACAAGGAGTTAAAAAGTGGCACGCGTCAAGCGGGCAGTCAACGCCCACAAGAAGCGCCGGGCAATCCTCGAGGCGGCCTCCGGCTACCGCGGTCAGCGTTCGCGCCTGTACCGCAAGGCCAAGGAGCAGGTCACCCACTCCCTGGTCTACAACTACAACGACCGCAAGAAGCGCAAGGGCGACTTCCGTCGGCTGTGGATCCAGCGCATCAACGCCGCTGCCCGCGCCAACGGCATGACGTACAACCGCCTCATCCAGGGTCTGAACGCCGCCAACATCGAGGTGGACCGCAAGATCCTCGCGGAGCTGGCCGTCAACGACGCCAACGCGTTCGCCGCGCTCGTCGAGGTCGCGCAGAAGGCGCTGCCGTCGGACGTCAACGCGCCGAAGGCTGCGTGACGCTGGCGCTGGCCCCGGCCGGATCCTGTGTGTGGGCTCGCTTGCCGTAAGGCTGCGGGCCCACATTTGTTTTCCTTGTCGCCGCGCGTACGGCCGGTCCGGCACCGCCGGAATCCGCCGCCGTGGCCGGGCGCCGCCGCGGCGGGAGCACGGGGCGCCCCCTCGGCGCGGCAAGCGGTACGCCCGACCCCCGCCCGTGAACCGAAGGTGAACCGATGTCCATCGGCCCCGAGCTGATCTCCCCCCGCTCCGCGCGTGTCTCCGCCGCCCGGCGGCTGGCCAGGCGGAGCTTCCGGGGGAAGGAGCGCCTGTTCCTCGCCGAGGGACCGCAGGCCGTGCGCGAGGCCGCCGGGCACCGCGGGGAGAGCGGCGCGACACTCGTCGAGCTCTTCGTGACGCCGGACGCCGCCGAGCGGTACGCCGACATCGTGGGGGAGGCCCGGGGCGCGGGCGCCCGCGTGCACCTCGCCGCCGACGACGTGATCGCGGACATCTCGACGACCATCACCCCGCAGGGGCTCGTCGGGGTCTGCCGGTTCCTGGACACCCCGTTCGACGAGATCCTCAAGGCCGGGCCCAGGCTGGTCGCCGTCCTGGCACACGTGCGGGACCCCGGCAACGCGGGCACCGTCCTGCGGTGCGCCGACGCCGCCGGCGCCGACGCCGTCGTCCTCACCGACGCGTCCGTCGACCTCTACAACCCCAAGTCCGTGCGGGCGTCGGTCGGTTCGCTGTTCCACCTGCCCGTCGCGGTCGGCGTACCCGTCGAACAGGCCGTGCAGGGCCTCAAGGACGCCGGGGTACGGATCCTCGCCGCCGACGGCGCGGGCGAGGACGACCTGGACGACGAGCTCGACAAGGGCACCATGGGCGGGCCGACCGCCTGGGTGTTCGGCAACGAGGCGTGGGGGCTCCCGGAGGAGACCCGTGCGCTGGCGGACGCCGTCGTGCGCGTACCGATCCACGGCAAGGCGGAGAGCCTGAACCTCGCGACCGCGGCCGCCGTATGCCTCTACGCCTCGGCTCGTGCGCAGCGTGCCCGCCGTGCTCGTTCCTGAGGGGGTCCGTTCCGTCACTCCCAGCTAGTAGGGTGACGGGCTCGGGGAACCGCCCCCCAGCTCTCGGCCGCGTTCGAGCAGGGAGGCACCCCCGATGCCAGAGGAGAGGTGGGGTACGGGGATGAGTGTCGGCACGAGCGGTGCGAAGAGCGCACTGCGGGCGCACGACGTACGGAGCGCTCCCGCGTCCCGGCCCGCCGACCCCGCCGAGCTCGGCCTCGACCCCGACGAACTGCCCGACGGCCTCGTGATCGCCGACGAACGCGGCAGGGTCGTCTGCTTCAACGCCGCCGCCGCCCGGATCACCGCCACCCCCGCCGCCGACGCCCTGGGGCGGCATCTGGAGCGGGCCCTGCCGTTGGAGGACCTCGAAGGCCGCCGCTGGTGGCAGCTGACCGACCCGTACGGCGGTCTCGCGATCCGTGTCGGACAGCCCGAGCGCAATCTGCTGCTGCCGGGAGGCCGGGAGGTCCTCGTCTCGGCCCGGTACGTCCGGGTGCGGCCCACCGGCCCGGTCCGCCGGGTCGTCGTCTCGCTCCGCGACACCGAGGCCCGCCGCCGCACCGAGCGCAGCCACGCCGAGCTGATCGCCACGGTCGCCCACGAACTGCGCTCGCCGCTCACCTCCGTCAAGGGCTTCACCGCGACACTGCTCGCCAAGTGGGAGCGCTTCACCGACGACCAGAAGAAGCTGATGCTGGAGACGGTCGACGCCGACGCCAACCGCGTCACGCGTCTGATCGCCGAGCTCCTCGACATCTCCCGCATCGACTCCGGGCGCCTCGAAGTGCGCCGCCAGCCCGTCGACATAGGCGCCGCCGTCGGCCGCCACATCCAGGCGTACGTCGCCTCCGGCCAGTCCGCCGACCGCTTCCTGCTGCGCATCGGTCAGCCGCTGCCCGATCTGTGGGCCGATCCCGACAAGGTCGACCAGGTGCTCAGCAACCTGCTGGAAAATGCGGTGCGGCACGGCGAGGGAACCGTCACCATCGACGTAGAGCCCGCGCCGTCGCCCCGCGAAGGGGAGGACGCCGGCACGTCGGTCACGGTGAGCGACGAGGGCCCCGGCATCCCGGAGGAGTCCATGAACCGCGTCTTCACCCGCTTCTGGCGGGGCAGCAAGCGCGGCGGCACCGGCCTGGGGCTGTACATCGTCAAGGGCATCGTCGAAGCCCACGGCGGCACCATCACGGTCGGCCGCGCCCCCGAGGGCGGGGCACAGTTCCGATTTACGTTGCCCGTGAGCACCCCGGCGTATCTGCAGTGACGCCGAAGAGGCCCCACGGGCGCATTCGCACACCTCACCCCCGTTAGACTCGGCCTCTGGCACCTTTGCGTCCCCCTTTCAGGGACAGGGCGTCCCGAGAGTCGCGACGGGGACCTTTGGCCAACCAATCGGAAGCACGGGAAGAGATGTCGGCACCGAACAAGTCGTACGACCCTGTTGAGGTCGAGGCACTGAAACCGGAAGAGATCGAGCGCATGCGGGACGAGGCGCTCGCCGCCTTCGCCGCCGCCGGCGACCTCGACACGCTCCAGGAGGCCAAGGTCGCCCACACCGGCGGCGCCTCGCCGCTGGCCCTCGCCAACCGCGAGATCGGCGCACTGCCCCCGCACGCCAAGGCCGCCGCGGGCAAGCTCGTCGGCCAGGCCCGTGGCGCGGTGAACAAGGCGCTCGCGGCCCGCCAGGTCGAACTGGAGGCCGAGCGCGACGCCCGTGTGCTGGTCGAGGAGGCCGTGGACGTCACACTGCCCCACGACCGCGTACCGGCCGGTGCCCGGCACCCGCTGACCACCATGATGGAGCGGGTCGCGGACGTCTTCGTGTCCATGGGATACGAGATCGCTGAAGGGCCCGAGGTCGAGGCGGAGTGGTTCAACTTCGACGCCCTGAACTTCGGCCCGGACCACCCGGCCCGGCAGATGCAGGACACCTTCTTCGTCCAGGGTTCCGACGGTGCCGAGGACTCGGACGGCGAGTCCGGTGTCGTGCTCCGCACGCACACCTCGCCCGTGCAGGCCCGCGCGCTCCTCGACCGGGAGCCGCCCGTCTACATCGTGTGCCCCGGCCGCGTGTACCGCACGGACGAGCTGGACGCCACGCACACGCCGGTCTTCCACCAGATCGAGCTGCTCGCCGTCGACGAGGGCCTGACCATGGCCGACCTCAAGGGCACCCTCGACCACATGGTCCGGTCGCTCTTCGGCGCGGACATGAAGACCCGGCTGCGACCGAACTTCTTCCCGTTCACCGAGCCGTCCGCCGAGATGGACATGCTCTGCTACGTCTGCAAGGGCGAGTCCGTCGGCAACCCCGACCGTCCCTGCCGCACCTGCTCCAGCGAGGGCTGGATCGAGCTCGGCGGCTGCGGCATGGTCAACCCGCGCGTGCTGACCGCCTGCGGTGTGGACCCCGAGAAGTACAGCGGATTCGCCTTCGGGTTCGGCATCGAGCGGATGCTGATGTTCCGCCACAACGTCGAAGACATGCGAGACATGGTCGAGGGTGACGTCCGGTTCACCCGGCCGTTCGGGATGGAGATCTGATGCGGGTCCCGCTTTCCTGGCTGCGGGAGTACGTCGACCTCCCCGCCACCGAGACCGGCCGCGACGTGCAGGCCAGGCTCGTCTCCGCCGGCCTGGAGGTCGAGAGGGTCGAGCGGCTCGGCGCCGACCTCAAGGGGCCGCTCGTCGTCGGCCGGGTGCTGACCATCGAGGAGCTGGAGGGCTTCAAGAAGCCGATCCGCTTCTGCACCGTCGACGTCGGCACCGCCAACGGCACGGGTGAGCCCCAGGAGATCGTCTGCGGCGCCCGCAACTTCGCCGTCGGCGACAAGGTCGTCGTGGTCCTGCCCGGCGCCGTGCTGCCCGGCGACTTCGCGATCGCCGCGCGCAAGACGTACGGCAAGACCTCGCACGGCATGATCTGCTCCGGCGACGAGCTGGGCATGGGCGACGACGGAAGCGGCGGCATCATCGTCCTGCCGCCCGAGCACGAGGTCGGCACGGACGCGATCGAACTGCTCGAACTCGTCGACGAGGTCCTCGACATCGCGGTCACGCCCGACCGCGGTTACGCCCTGTCGATGCGCGGCGTCGCCCGCGAGGCCGCCACCGCCTACGGGCTGCCGCTGCGCGACCCGGCGCTGCTCGACGTGCCCGGACCGAACGCGTTCGGACACCCCGTGGAGGTCTCCGACCGGCAGGGCTGCGACCGCTTCACCGCGCGCACCGTCACCGGTCTCGCACCCGAGACGGGCTCCCCGATCTGGCTGCAGCGCCGCCTCCAGAAGGCCGGCATGCGCCCGATCTCGCTGGCCGTCGACATCACCAACTACGTGATGCTGGAGCTCGGCCAGCCCCTGCACGCGTACGACCGCTCCCGGATCCAGGGTGCGATCGGCGTGCGCCGGGCCGAGCCGGGCGAGAAGCTCACCACCCTCGACGGCACCAAGCGCACGCTGGACGCCGAGGACCTGGTGATCACCGACGACCGGGGGCCCATCGGCCTGGCCGGTGTCATGGGCGGAGCCAACACCGAGATCGACGACACCGAGGGCACCACCACCGAGGTCGTCATCGAGGCCGCGCACTTCGACCCCATCTCCATCGCGCGCACGGCCCGCCGCCACAAGCTGGCCTCGGAGGCGTCCAAGCGCTTCGAGCGGGGCGTCGACCCGGAGGCCGCGGCGGCCGCCGCCCAGCGCACGGTCGACCTGCTGGTCCTCCTCGCGGGCGGCACCGCCGACGCCGGTGTCACCCAGATCACCGCGCCGTCCGCGCCGCACACCATCACCATCCCGGCGAACCACCCGGACAAGGTCGCGGGCGTCGACTACGGCCGCGAGACCGTCGTACGCCGTCTCCAGCAGGTCGGCTGCGACGTCTACGGGCAGGACGAGCTGCTCGTCACCGTCCCCTCCTGGCGGCCCGACCTGAGCGACCCGAACGACCTCGCCGAAGAGGTCATCCGCCTCGAGGGCTACGAGAACCTGCCCTCGACGCTGCCCAGGCCCCCCGCGGGCCTGGGGCTGACCGACCGGCAGCGGCTGCACCGCCGGGTCGGCCGGGCGCTGGCCGGCGCCGGGTACGTCGAGGCGCTGAACTACCCGTTCATCGGGACCGAGGTGCTCGACCAGCTCGGCCTGGAGGCCGACGACCCGCGCCGCACCCTCGTGCGGCTGGTCAACCCGCTCTCCGACGAAGAGCCCGCGATGCGTACGACTCTGCTGCCGGGCCTTCTCGGCGCGCTGCGGCGCAACGACGGCCGCGGTTCGCACGACCTGGCGCTCTTCGAGACCGGTCTGGTCTTCCGGCCGACGGGGCGGGAGCGGAAGGCCGAGCGTCTGTCCGTCGACCGTCGTCCCACCGACGAGGAGATCGCCGGGGTCGACGCCGCGCTGCCGCGTCAGCCGCGTCGCGCCGCCGTCGTCCTCGCGGGAGCCCGCGAGCAGGCCGGCTGGTGGGGCAAGGGGCGCCCGGCGGACTGGGCGGACGCTGTCGAGGCCGCTCGCACCGTCGCCCGTGAGGCCGGCGTCGAGCTGACCGTGCGCGGCGACCGGCACGCTCCCTGGCACCCGGGCCGCTGCGCCGCGCTGTACGCCACGGTGGACGGCGAGGAGACGCTCGTCGGTCACGCGGGTGAGCTGCACCCGCGTGTCATCAAGGCGCTGCACCTGCCGGAGCGCAGCTGCGCCATGGAGATCGAGCTGGACCTCCTGGAGCGGGCCGGCGCCGGCGCTCTCCAGGCGCCGCGCATCTCCGCCTTCCCCGTCGCCACGCAGGACGTCGCGCTGGTCGTCTCCCGGGACGTCCCGGCCGCTGACGTGGAGGCCGCGCTGCGCGAGGGCGCGGGTGAACTCCTCGAGTCCGTCCGGCTGTTCGACGTGTACGAGAGCGAGCAGCTCGGCGGGGACAGGAAGTCCCTGGCGTACGCGCTGCGCTTCCGGGCGAACGACCGGACCCTGACCGTGGACGAGGCGTCCGCGGCGCGGGACACGGCGGTCGCCCTCGCGGGCGAGCGCACGGGGGCTGTCCTGCGGAGTTAGCGGTACCGGGGGCGCCGGGGAACTGAGAGCCGTCGGCCGGGTGCGATGCGCCCGGCCGCGCGGTTTCCCGCCGCCCTCCGGGCGGAGCTCCCTCCTGAGCCCTGTGTAGTCACCTCACTCTTTTGGGTGACAAGTGCGGGTGATCTGGTCCGGCCGGGGCACGCGGTCGACAGAATCGACCCGGCCGAAGAGGCCGGTGCCTGCGCTGAACAGGGCCTAGGGGGGCCATCGGCATGATCCGTACCAAGGCTGGGGCTCCCCGCCGGGCCCGGCCCGGGGGGAGCCGTCGGACACGATGGCTGCAATCCGTCACCCGTGCGCTGAACCGGGCTCCGGCCCGCGGTCTCGGCCGCTCCCGGGCCGGTCGACTGCGCCGCGGTGAGGTCCGCCGCATCGGCCGGGACCGACAGCGGCTGCGCCGGGTGCTGGCGATGGGGCTGCCCACCGCCTGGGGCGCGGTGGCGATCACGTACAAGCTGGCCTGTCCGCTCGCCCAGGAGAACGCCCTCGGTGCGCGGATCGTCACCTGCGCCGTGTTCTTCGCGGTCGGTACGGGCCTGATACTGCACGTCCGACGGGGACTCCTGCGGGAGTTGCGGCAGATTCGCAAGGTCGCGGGGGCCGCCCAGGGTGTGCTCCTGCGTCCACTGCCGCCGTGCGTCGACGGGCTGGGTGTCGCGGCCGCCCAGTTCTCCGCGGACCGCGGCGCCGGCGTCGGGGGCGACCTGTACGAGGTGATCGGCACGGAGCACGGCGTACGGGTCGTGATGGGTGACGTCCGCGGGCACGGGCTGGCAGCCATCGGGACGGTCGCCGCCGTGCTCGGCAGCTTCCGTGAGGTCGTCCACGACGAGCCCGAACTCCCCGGTGTGCTGCGGAAACTGGAGCGCGCCATGGGCAGGCACCTCCGGGAGCGCGCGAAGGCCGAGCACCTCTCGTCGGCACTGGACCCCGACAATCCGGTCGCCGAGGAGTTCGTCACCGTGCTGCTCCTGGAGATCGGCCGCGACGGCGAGGTGCGCGCTCTGAACTGCGGTCACCCGTGGCCGTATCTGCTGCGTGGCCCCGGAGGACCCGCCGGCGTACGAGGGCAGGTGGAGCACCTCGCCGCCGGCGACCCACTGCCTCCCCTCGGGCCCTTCCCGCTCCCGGCCGAGCTGCCCGTCGTCCGCTACGGGCGTCTGCTGCCCGGCGAGGCGCTGTTCCTGCACACGGACGGTGTCGAGGACGCCCGTGACAGGCATGGCCGGTTCTTTCCCCTGATCACCGCGCTGACGGAAGCCGCCCGCGCTCAGCCGATCTCCCCTCAGGCCGTACTCGGCACCGTCTTCACCCGGCTGCTCGGGCACGCGGGGGGACCACCCTCCGACGACGTGGCCGTGCTGGTCCTGCGCAACGACCGGGCGAGGGTGCCGAGACAACAGGGCGAACCCGTGGCCCACCAGGTCAAGTGACCGTTTCGCGCTCGCCGTTCGGCGCACGGGAGGAGGCGCGGGGAGCCGCGTGACCAGCCACGACCGGTCGGCGACCGCCGAACAGCCGCGGCCGCCCGGGCCCGGCCCGGTGGAACGACCCGGTGGATCGATCCGGCGGAGCCGTCCGCCCCGCCACGGAGTGTCGGGCAGGCAGCTGGGCGGACGGCGTGGAATCCGGGCCGCCGCACTGTACGAGGGGGAGCCGGCGGCCCGGCCGGCCTCTTGCGAGGCATTTCAGTCAACCGGGCCACAACTCTCCGCAACAGCGCGCGTACTGCCCGGATTCGGGCACTCCGTTCACACCCCGTGTGATGGGGGAGGCGCTACGTTGAACAGCACCGTCGGCACCCGAGCCACCGGATGGCATTCATGCAGCCCAACACTCTGCTCGACGCGATCCTCGACGAGGCCGGGATCTCGCACGCGGGACTCGCCGCCCATGTGAACCAGGCGGGCCGGGCGCGCGGCCTCGTGCTCCGGTACGAACACACCGCCGTGGCGCGGTGGCTGAAGGGCCAGCGGCCCCGTGGCCAGGTGCCCGACCTGATCTGCGAGGTGCTCGCCTCCCGGCTCCAACGGCCCGTCACGCTCGACGACATCGGACTCGGGGTGCCCGGCGAGCCGGCCACCCCGCACGGCACGACGCTCTCCGGTTTCGTCGAACGCGCCACCGCCCTGTGGCGCTCCGACGAACAGCAGAGACCGCACATCCTCGGCGCCCCCGCCGTCACCGGCACGCCCGCCGTGATGCCGGTGTGGGAGTGGGAGAACCCGCCGGAGGACGTGGACGTCTCGCGCGGCGGACGGCACCGCGTGAGCATGTCCGACATCGAGATGCTGCGCGCCGCCCGCGCCCACTACGAGCAGATGTACCGCAAGGCGGGAGGTGTCGCCACCCGTACCCGCATCGTCGGATTCCTCAACTCCGAGACCGCGCCGCTCCTCAGGGGCAGTTACACCGACGCCACCGGCCGTCAGCTCCACCGCGCCACCGGCGGCCTGGTGGCGATCGCCGGCATCTGCGCGTACGACTCCGACGCGCACGGTCTCGCCCAGCGCTACTTCCACCAGGCCCTCAGGCTCGCGAAGGCCAGCGGGGACAGGGGACTCGGGGCCTACGTCATCGCGCTCCTCGTCAACCAGGCGCTGTTCATGCGGGAGAACCGGCAGGCGGTGGCCTTCGCCGAGGCCGCGCTGCGCGCCGCGGGACGGCACATCACTCCGGCGCTCGCGTCGGACCTCTACGCGATGCAGGCAAAGGCGTACGCACACCTCGGCGACGGCAGCAGCGCGCTGTCCTGCATCCGGCGTGCCGAGCAGGCCGCCGAGCGCATCCGGCGCGGCTACGAACCGGACGAGACCGGCTATGTCCAGCCGGGCCTGGTCAATGTGCAGGTGGCGGAGGCGTTGTTGAGCCTGGGCGACCTGGTCGCCGCGCGGGAGCACGCCGCTGCCGCCGTGGACAACCCGGCGCACGACCGGGGCAGGGTGCACCGGCTCGCCATGCTCAGCCAGATCGAGCTGCGCCAGGGCAACGCCGACAAGGCGGTCGTGACCGCGGTGGAAATGGCGGAACGCGCCCGGGGAATGGAGTCCCAGCGCCTGCGCGACAGACTGCGTGCGGTACGCGAACACCTGGTCGCCAACGGATGTGCGGGCACCACCGAGGCCGCCGAACTCATCGACGGAGCCCTGCGCGTACCGCTCTAGTGCCGCGGCACTGGGAAGTGGCCGTGGGGGAACACTCCGGGAAGAGACCCGGAGGATCGCGTGAGACGACGCCCCAACCGCTGACGGAGGCCCGGAGCCCTCCGCGGTGGTACAACTCTGCGCCTACCGCTGCGCTGCGAGCGGCCCGCTGTGAGCCTGCTGTGCGGACGCTCCTGCTGCGATATTGCCATCTACTCGGCGGAAGGTGGCAGAACCGTGCAGTGGACGAAACTGAACGAACAAACTGTGTACGCAAACCGCTGGTTCAGCGTCAATCTCGCAGATGTCGAGCTGCCGGACGGTCGGCACCTCGATCACTTCCTGATACGGCTGCGGCCCGTCGCCGTGGCCACTGTGGTGAATGAGGCGAACGAGGTGCTGCTCCTGTGGCGGCACCGCTTCATCACCGACAGCTGGGGATGGGAGCTTCCCGCGGGCGTCGTCGAGGACGGTGAGGACATCGCCGTCGCGGCCGCCCGCGAACTGGAGGAGGAGACCGGGTGGCGGCCGGGACCCCTGCGCCATCTGATGAGCGTCGAGCCCTCCAACGGGCTCACCGACGCCCGGCACCACATCTACTGGGCCGACGAAGGCGCGTACATCGGACACCCCGTGGACGACTTCGAGTCCGACCGTCGGGAATGGGTGCCCCTCAAACTCGCCCCCGACATGGTCGCCCGCGGCGAGGTCCCGGCCGCCAACATGGCTGCCGCACTGCTCCTCCTGCATCATCTGAGGCTCGGGCAGGACGCTTTGCCCTGATCCCGCCCGCGGCGCCCACGGGCCCAGGGCCTAGCGGCCCAGAGCCTGCCAGACCGCCACGGCGAGTGCGCCCACGGCCGTGACGACCGCGACCGCGCGCAGCGGCCAGCGGGTGTGTTCGAGTGAGACGACCCGGGTACTCAGGTCGTCGAGCTCCTTGGCGGTCTGTTCGGCGCGATGACTGAGCAGAGTCATGCCGCCCTCGACGCGGGCATGTGCCACATCGAGGCGACGGCGTAACTCCGCGAGTTCTCCATGGACCACGGGATGCTCCGGGTCGGCGGTCACGTGTCCGCTCCTTTCCGTAGTCGTCACATCCCCTACCTGCGCACGGAAAGTCAACTCGCCTGGTGGACGCGTGGGGAGCGTGTGCGAGGGGCATATGCGGGCCCGCGGCGCACACGGTGTGTGAATGCGGCGGGCCCGGCCCCCGAAAGAGAGCCGGGCCCGCAGAGGCCTGCCGGTCGTACGGACAGTAGTCACGAGCCCTGAAGGGCGCGGGGAACCGCGCGACCAGCCACTGACAACCCGCAGCCGGTCAACGGCCTGTGCAGGTCAGGGGTACGTGTAGAAGCCCGAGCCGGACTTGCGTCCGAGGCGCCCCGCGTCGACCATGCGCTGGAGCAGCGGCGGAGCCGCGTACAGGGGCTCCTTGTACTCCTCGTACATCGAGTACGCGACCGACGCGACGGTGTCGAGGCCGATCAGGTCGGACAGCTTGAGCGGCCCCATCGGGTGGGCGCAGCCCAGCTCCATGCCGTTGTCGATGTCCTCGCGGCTCGCCATGCCGGACTCGAACATCCGGATCGCGGAGAGGAGATAGGGGATCAGCAGCGCGTTGACGACGAAGCCCGAGCGGTCCTGCGCGCGGATCGCGTGCTTGCCGAGGATCTTCTCGACCAGGGACTGCGCCCGGCTGATGGTGCCCTCGGAGGTGGTGAGGGCCGGGATCAGCTCGACGAGCTTCTGCACCGGGGCCGGGTTGAAGAAGTGGATGCCGATGACCTGGTCGGGACGCGAGGTGGCGACGGCGAGCTTCACCAGCGGGATGGAGGAGGTGTTCGAGGCGAGGATCGCGTCCTGCCGGAGCACCACCTGGTCGAGCACCTGGAAGATCTCCGTCTTCACCTGCTCGTTCTCGACGACCGCCTCGATCACCAGATCGCGGTCGGAGAACTCGCCGAGGTCGGTGGTGAAGGACAGCCGCTCCTGCGTGGCGTCCCGCTCCTCCTCGGAGATCTTGCCGCGCTCGGCGGCCTTGGAGAGCGAGTTGTAGAGCCGGGTCCGGCCAATCTCCAACGCCTCACCAGTGGTCTCGGCGACCATCACGTCCAGGCCGGCGCGGGCGCACACCTCGGCGATGCCCGCTCCCATCTGGCCGCAGCCCACCACTCCGACGCGTTCGATGTCGGTCACATCGTCCCTTTCGCTCACTGTTCACGGGCCCGGCAGGTTCCCGTTGTGCGGTGCCTGCCAACGCCACGCACGTTACTCCGGATCTGCACACGAACGACCGGCCGGGTCGGGCATGCTGTGCGGGGTGAACGGTCCGTGACCAGGCGGACCCACTCTGTTTGGGGTGTGCGGCATGGGGCGTATGTCACGACGGGGCTTCGCGGCGGCCGCGGCGGTCGGACTGTCGGGCCTCGCGACGGCGGGACTGGCCGTGGCGGCTGAGGTCTCCGGGGGCGGCGGCCCCGATGCGCCCGGGCGCCGTGCCCGCACGGGTGCGCTGCGCGGGATGTGGCTGGCGACCGTCGCGAACCGTGACTGGCCCTCGAAGCCCGGTCTGAGCGCGGCCCAGCAGCGCACCGAGCTGCTCGCGCACCTCGACACGGCCGTCCGGCGCCGGCTGAACGCCGTGATCTTCCAGGTGCGCCCCACGGCCGACGCCCTGTGGCCCTCGCCGTACGAGCCCTGGGCCCAGTGCCTCACCGGCGTACAGGGCAGGGCGCCCGGCTGGGACCCGCTCGGCACCGCCGTGAAGGAGGCCCACGCGCGCGGGCTCGAACTGCACGCCTGGTTCAACCCGTACCGCGTCGCCAACCACACCGACCCGGCGAAGCTCGTCGCCTCGCACCCCGCCCGCAGGCACCCCGACTGGGTCGTGCCGTACGGAGGGAAGCTCTACTACAACCCCGGTCTGCCCGAGGTGCGCGCCTTCGTCCAGGACGCGATGCTCGACGCGGTCCGGAAGTACGCCGTGGACGCCGTCCACTGGGACGACTACTTCTATCCGTATCCGGTCGCGGGCCAGGTCTTCGACGACGACGCCGCGTACGCCGCACACGGCGGCCCGTTCCCCGACCGGGCGGCCTGGCGGCGCGACAACATCGACCGGCTGGTCCTGGAGACCGCCGCCCGGATCAGGCGGATCCGGCCCGGCACGAAGTTCGGCATCAGCCCCTTCGGGGTGTGGCGCAACGCCGTGACCGACCCGCTGGGCTCGGACACCCGGGCCGGCGTCCAGACGTACGACGACCTGCACGCCGACACCAGGAAGTGGGTCCGGGAGCACTGGATCGACTACATCTGCCCGCAGCTGTACTGGAACATCGGCTTCACCGCCGCCGACTACGCGAAGCTGATCCCCTGGTGGGCCCAGGTCGCGCACGGCAGCGGCACCGAGCTGTACGTCGGCGAGGCGCTCTACAAGGCCGGCGACCCGGCGCAGCCCGCGGCCTGGCAGGACCCGGCGGAGCTGTCCCGGCACCTCACCCTCGCCAGGAGACATCCGCAGGTGCGCGGGCACGTGTTCTTCTCGGCCAAGGAAGTGGCGGCCGACCGTATCGGGGCCATGGCGAGGGTGGTCGCCGACCACTACCAGCAGCCGGCGAAGCCCTCGCGCTGACCTATCGGGCGGTGTCCTCGTGGTGCTGGACCACACAGTCGGGGCCGGGCGACATCAGGCTTTCGTGACCGTCCTCGAAGCGGACCCGGTACGGGGGACTCCCCTTCGTCCCGAGCACCTCGATGACTTCCGCGACCCGGTCGTGCTGCCCGACGGTCCTGCCGTGCACCAGTAGATGGTCGCCTACGGTTGCTTGCATCCGGGGCCTCCTCGTTCCGCACGGGAGTGGCGATTGGTGGCCGCAAGTCTACGGCCGGTGGCACGCGTTGTGACCGGCTCGTACGTGCCGCTCAGCCCCGTGCCCGCTGGGTGACGGCGATGCAGACGAGGACGGCGGCGGCCGTCAGCGGGGCCGCCGGCGTCAGATGCTCGCCCAGGAGCAGCACCGACCACACCAGTGTGAGCAGCGGCTGCGCCAACTGCAACTGGCTGGCCCTGGGGATGCCGATCGCGGCCATGCCGCGGTACCAGACGACCAGGCCGAAGAACTGCGAGCCGACCGCGACCCACAGCAGTCCGGTCACGCTGTGCGCGGTCAGCGACACGGGTTCGTACGACAGCGCGATCGCGGCCGCCGGCACGGTGAGCGGCAGGCACAGCACCAGCGCCCAGGCGATGACCTGCCAGCCCGGCATCACGCGGGCCAGTCGGCCGCCCTCGGTGTAGCCCGCGGCACAGACCAGCAGGGCTCCGAAGAGGTAGACGTCCGCGCCGGACAGGGCGCCGCCGCTCTGCTGCACGGTGAACGCGATCACCACGGCGGCGCCCGTGCACGCCGCGGCCCAGAACGTGCGGGAGGGGCGGGTGCCGACACGCAGGGCCGAGAACACGGCGGTCGTCAGGGGGAGCAGTCCGACGACGACCGCGGCGTGCGCGGTGGTCGACGTCTCCAGGGCGAGCGTGGTGAGCATCGGGAAGCCGAGGACGACCCCGGCTCCGACGACGGCAAGCCCCGCCAGGTGGGCGCGGCCGGGCAGCGGGACGCGCAGGGCCAGGAGGCAGCCGCCCGCGACGACCGCGGCCAGGACGCTCCGCACCGCCACGAGCGACCAGGGGCCGAAGCCCTCCAGGCCCCACGCGGTGGCGGGGAAGGTGAGGGAGAAGGCGGTGACGCCGAGCGCGGCCAGGACGGTCCCGGTCCGGGGACCCGGCTGGGCGGGGTGCCGGTCCGTGACGGGCCCGTCCGTCCCCGCACCGTCCGGCACAGTGGGCACCGCTATCGAAGTCTGTGCGGTAGCGCTATTCTCTGCTCTCATGCATGAGCGTAGCAGTGTCGGTGACCTGGCGAACCAGCTGAAGAGCGAGCTGAACCGCTACTCTCCAGGTGGAAAGCTGCCGTCGAGTCGCGCGCTCGTCGAGAGGTTCCGGGTGAGCCCCGTGACCGTGTCCCGGGCGCTGGCCCAGCTCTCCGCCGAGGGGCTCGTGGTCACCCGGCCCGGGGCGGGGGCGTTCCGTGCCGAGCCCCGCGACGCCGAGCCCGCCGCGGGGGACACCTCCTGGCAGGAGGTCGCCCTCAGCGCGGACGCCGCGTCCGAACTCGTCCCCCGCACGGTGGACGCCTCGGGTGTGCTCGTCTCGCTGGCCGCCCCGGCGCCGGGGGTCGTCGAGTTCAACGGCGGCTATCTGCATCCCTCGCTGCAGCCGGAACGGGCGATGTCCGCGGCGCTGTCCCGGGCGGGCCGGCGTCCGGGCGCCTGGGGCCGTCCGCCGACGGACGGGCTGCCGGAGCTGCGGGAGTGGTTCGCGCGGGGCATCGGCGGCGCCATCACCGCCGCCGAGGTGCTGATCACGGCCGGCGGGCAGTCCGGGCTGACCACCGCGCTGCGCGCCCTCGCCCCGCCCGGCGCTCCGGTCCTCGTCGAGTCGCCCACGTATCCCGGCATGCTGGCGATCGCCCGCGCGGCAGGACTGCGGCCCGTGCCCGTGCCCGTCGACCGGGACGGCGTGAAGCCGGCACTGCTCGCCGACGCGTTCCGGGCGACCGGGGCCCGGGTCTTCGTCTGCCAGCCGCTGTTCCAGAACCCGACCGGCGCGGTGCTCGCGCCGCAGCGCCGGGGCGAGGTGCTGCGGATCGCCCGCGACGCGGGCGCCTTCATCGTCGAGGACGACTTCGTACGCCGTCTCGTGCACGAGGACGCGGGGCCGATGCCGCGTCCGCTGGCCTCGGACGACCCCGACGGCGTCGTCGTGCACGTCTGCTCGCTGACCAAGGCGACCTCGCCGAGCTTCCGGGTGAGCGCCCTGGCCGCCCGGGGACCCGTGCTGGAACGGCTGCGGGCGATCCAGGTCGTCGACACGTTCTTCGTGCCGCGGCCGCTCCAGGAGGCGGCGCTTGAACTCGTCGGCTCGCCCGCGTGGCCCCGCCATCTGCGGGCCGTGTCGGCCGAGTTGCGCAACCGGCGCGACGCGATGGCCGCCGCGCTGCGGCTGCGCCTGCCGGAGCTTTCCCTGCCGCACATCCCGTCGGGCGGCTACCAGCTGTGGCTGCGCCTGCCCGACGGCACGGACGAGCCGGCCCTCCTCGCGGCCGCACTGCGCGCGGGCGTGGCCGTCACCCCCGGCCGCCCCTACTTCAGCGCCGAGCCCCCGGCGCCGCACCTGAGACTGAGTTTCGCCGCGGTCGCCGGAACGGCGGAGATCACGGAAGGCGTACGGAGACTGCGCGTGGCATATGACGAGGTCAGCCGGGTCTGAGGCGGACCCGGCCCGCGCAGGCGCCGGACCTCGGGTGATCCACCGGCCGTGAGCATTCCGTGCACGCTGCCGATCGCCTCTTGACCTGCCAGGTTCCGGCCCTCACCATCGCCGCATGCATGTTCGGGTCACGCTGATCGCCGCCGCCCGCGGTTCCTCGTTGCTCGCCGAGCGCTTCGACGACGACCGGCCACTGGACCAGGCGGGCTGGGGCGAGGTGCAGCGCGTCGCCCACGTCCTCGTGCCGTTGGCGGCGGCCGAGCTGCGGTACTGCTCGCCGACGCCGCGCAGCCGGGCCACCGGCGACGCTCTGGGCCTCGCGCCGCTGGTCCAGCCCGCTCTGCGGGACTGCGACATGGGCCGCTGGCGCGGGATGACCCTCGGCGAGGCGATGGCCCGCGAACCCGAGGCCGTCGACGCCTGGCTGGCCGACCCGTACTCCGCTGCCCACGGAGGCGAGCCGCTGGCGGCGTTCGTGCAGCGCGTGGGCGGCTGGCTCGACACCCGTCCCGCCGACGACGGCGGCCGGATCGTCGCCGTGGCCGAGCCCGCCGTCGTACGCGCGGCGCTCGTCCACGCCCTGAAGTCCTATCCGTCGACGTACTGGAACCTCGACGTCCGTCCGCTGTCGACGGCCACGCTCACCGGCCGGGCCGGGCGCTGGAACCTCCGGTTCGACGCTCAGTCCGAGCGCGTGTAGTCCTCCCGTACCGGGGGCGGCGCGCCGCCCCGCTCCGCGGCGGGCCGGAC
Source organism: Streptomyces aurantiacus (assembly GCF_027107535.1). Taxonomy (NCBI): domain Bacteria; kingdom Bacillati; phylum Actinomycetota; class Actinomycetes; order Kitasatosporales; family Streptomycetaceae; genus Streptomyces; species Streptomyces sp. Qhu-G9. The sequence goes on from NZ_CP114283.1 coordinate 2,784,265, forward strand.
GCTGACTCTGTCCCGCGTGTAGTCCGTCGTGAGCAGCAGCTGCTTGGCGGGTCCGCCCACCCGCCACACCGTCCGCCATCGGTCCGCGCCGTGCACGGTGAACTCGCCCCGGTACAGGTCCGCCGCGCACGGATGGTCGGTGAGGTGCCGCCCGGAGCTCAGGTCCAGCCCGTGGAAGGGGCGGCCGTCGGCGAACCGCACGTCGGCCCGGCCGGCCCCGTCGCCCGGCAGGAACCGCAGGGTGCGCTCGGCGGGCCGCGCCACGCCCTGCCACACGAAGGTGCCGGACTCGCGGTGAAGGAGCCCGGCCCCGCCGTCGTCCGGCGGCTCGAACACCGTGGTCCCGCCGAAGGTGCCCGAAGCCCCGCTCGCGAGATCCCGCACCGAACGCTCCACGCGCCAGGTGCCGGCCAGATACGCCAACGCATCGCTTACCGGCCAGAATTCGGCCATCCCTTCCGCCTCCCCGGCCTCTCCTGTCCAACCCATTGACGCACTCCTGGCTCCTACCTATCTTGCCGTTCGAAGTATTGATCACTGTCCGGTATATCGAACATTCTGTTTACCTCTCGGAGCCGCGGAGGATCCATGTCCCATGCCCGCACCCGCACTCGCCGGAGACTGACCCTCACGGCCACCGCCCTGCTGGCCGCCTCCTTCCTCGTCCCGGCCCCGGTGAACGCCGCCGCCGAGGACGCGACCGACTACGCGATCACCGTCGACCCGAAGGCCCCGGGCGCGACGATCGACGACACGATGTACGGCGTCTTCTTCGAGGACATCAACCGGGCCGCGGACGGCGGGCTGTACGCGGAGCTCGTGCAGAACCGGTCCTTCGAGTACTCCACGGCCGACAACCGCTCGTACACGCCGCTCACCTCGTGGGTGACCACTGGCACCGCGAAGACCGCGGACGACGAAGGCCGCCTGGGCGACCGCAACCGCACCTACCTCGCCCTGGACGGCGGCTCGTCCGTCACCAACTCCGGCTACAACACCGGGATTCCGGTCGAGAAGGGCAAGGTCTACGACTTCTCGGTGTGGGCCCGCGCGGAGGGTGCGTCCGCCCTCACGGTGACCCTGCGGGACGCCGACGGCGAGCTCGCCCAGGCCCGGCGCGTCACCGCCCGCGGCGGCTGGGCCAAGTACACGGCACGCCTCACCGCGTCCCGCACCAGCGCCACCGGCCGCCTCGCGGTGGCCGCGGGCGGTCCGGCCGCGCTCGACATGATCTCGCTCATGCCCCGTGACACGTACAGGGGCCACGGCCTGCGCAAGGACCTCGCGCAGAAGATCGCCGCCCTGGATCCCGCCTTCGTCCGCTTCCCGGGCGGCTGCCTGGTCAACACCGGCAGCATGGAGGGGTACGACGAGGCGTCCGGCTGGGAGCGTCAGCGCTCGTACCAGTGGAAGGACACCATCGGTCCCGTCGAGCAGCGCGCGACGAACGCCAACTTCTGGGGATACAACCAGAGTTACGGCCTCGGCTACCACGAGTACTTCCAGTTCTCCGAGGACATCGGCGCCATGCCGCTGCCCGTCGTGCCCGCCCTCGTCACCGGCTGCGGCCAGAACCGCGCCACCGACGACGACGAGCTGCTCGAGCGGCACATCCAGGACACCCTGGACCTCATCGAGTACGCCAACGGCCCGGTGACCAGCGAATGGGGCAGGAAGCGGGCGAAGGCGGGCCACCCGAAGCCCTTCCGCCTCACCCATCTCGCGGTCGGCAACGAGGAGAACCTGCCGAACGAGTACATCGACCGCTTCAAGCAGTTCCGGGCGGCCATCGAGGCGAAATACCCCGACATCACCGTCATCTCCAACTCCGGCCCGGACGACAGCGGTTCGACGTTCGACACGGCCTGGAAGCTCAACCGGGAAGAGAACGTCGACATGGTCGACGAGCACTACTACAACAGCCCGGCCTGGTTCCTGCAGAACAACGACCGCTACGACTCGTACGACAGGAAGGGACCCAAGGTCTTCCTCGGCGAGTACGCCTCGCAGGGCAACACCTTCAAGAACGCCCTCTCCGAAGCCGCGTTCATGACCGGCCTGGAGCGCAACGCCGACATCGTGAAGCTCGCCTCGTACGCCCCGCTGCTCGCCAACGAGGACTACGTGCAGTGGCGCCCGGACCTGATCTGGTTCAACAACCACGCCTCCTGGAACTCGGCCAACTACGAGGTCCAGAAGCTCTTCATGCGCAACGTCGGCGACAGGGTCGTACCGTCGAAGGCGACCGGCACGCCGTCGCTCAGCGGGCCCATCACGGGCGCGGTCGGCCTGTCGACCTGGGCGACGAGCGCCGCGTACGACGACGTGTTGGTGACCGGCGCGGACGGTACCGCACTGTTCGGCGACGACTTCTCGGGTGACGCCTCGAAGTGGACCCACACGGGCGGCGGCAGCTGGAGCGTCCAGGACGGGCAGTACGTGCAGAGCGACACGGCCGCCGAGAACACCATGGTCTCCGCGGGCGATCCGGCCTGGCACGACTACGACGTGCACGTGAAGGCCACCAAGAAGTCCGGCAAGGAGGGCTTCCTCGTCGCCTTCGGCGTCAAGGACACCGGCAACTACTACTGGTGGAACCTGGGCGGCTGGAACAACACCCAGTCCGCCGTCGAACAGGCCGTGGACGGCGGCAAGTCGACGCTCGTCACCAAGGCCGGGTCGATCGAGACGGGCCGCGCCTACGACATCGACATCAAGGTCCGCGGACGGCAGGTGTCCCTCTACCTCGACGGCGAGGAGTGGGGCAGCTTCACCGACGACAAGCCGGCCGAGCCGTTCCGGCAGGTGGTCACGAAGGACAAGAAGACCGGTGACCTCATCGTCAAGGTGGTCAACGCCCAGGCGGAGGACGCCCGTACGGCGATCGACCTCGGTGGCGCGAAGGTCCGGCCGAAGGCCGAGGTGACGACGCTCGCCGCGGCGCCCGACGCCGTGAACACCGAGACGGCCACGGCCGTCGCGCCGGTGACGTCCACGTTCTCGGGAGTGGCGAAGAAGTTCACGTACACCTTCCCGGCGAACTCGGTGACGTTCCTGCGCATCAAGAAGGGCTGACCCGGCGGGCGGCGCGGGCTCCCGGAAGGAACGGGCCCGCGCCGCCCGCACTTCGGAGCGGCCCGTGCGAAAACTCCTTGCGGAACCTCCGTCCCCGCTGTCACGATCCCTCGCATGATGAGTCGAAAGGCGGACACCGCCCCCGTCCGGTGAGCGCGGTCTCCGGTCCCACGCAGGGATCACCCCGAGGCGCGCACCCCGCGCGCCGCACCCTCCCTCAGCCCGCATCCCCCGAAGAGCGCGTGGCGTCGGCGCGTCTTCTGGCGCAGGAATGGCTCACGCACGGCCTGTCCACCCGCCCGGCCGACAGACCCCGGGCCGAGGCGGCCGTCACCGCCCTGTACCGCCTGATCGGCAGCCCCGCGCCCGAGTTCGTGTGGGTGCGGTCGCCGTGGGCGGGGCTGTCGATCGTCCTGGACGACCCCCTCTCCTTCCCTCCGGTTCGCATGGCCGGCGACTCCTTGCCCCGACGGCCGGACGACTGGCCCGTGGCGGCACGCCTGGCGTCGCAGGTGATGTACCTGCGCCGGCGCATGGACCACCGCACGGGGCGCCGGTCGGCGTGGAGGGGCCGCAGGACACCGATGGCGGTGCGCACCGAGGACGCCCTGGCCTCGGGGGTGCCGGTGAGCAGTGTGGTCGAAGGCGTCGTCCACGACGCGCTGCACGCGACCCTGCACGACTGCGTCCGAGCCCTGCTGCGGACGGAGTTCCTGCCCACGACCGGCGGCACGGACGGCGTGACCTGGTACGGCCAGCACGACGCCCACTGGATCGCCCACTACGACGTCCACGAACGCGTCGGCCTGGCCGCCTACCGGCCCGCGGACCACACCCACCTCGACCACTGGGCCGAACTCGCCCGGTCCACCGGCTGGTGGTGGCCCGGCGAAGGCGTCTGCGTCATGGCCGAGCGCACCACCGAGGTGCACACCGAACCCCTCCCGAACGCCTTCCACGGCGAGCTGAGGCTGCACCGCGACGACGGCCCGGCCGTCCGGTACGGGGACGGCACCGCGGCGCACGCCCTGCACGGCACCCGGGTCCCGGCCTGGGTGGTCAACGCCCCCACGGCCGACCGCATCCACGCCGAGCGGAACGTGGAGGTCCGGCGCAGCGCCATCGAACGGATCGGCTGGGGCGCCTACATCGAGCAGGCCGCCCTCCGGCACGTCGCCACCGCCGCCGACCCCGGCAACACGGGCTCGGACCTGCACCTCTACGACGTTCCCAGAGAGCTGTGGGGACGCCCGGCGCGCCTCCTGCTCGTCGTCAACGGCTCGGTCGAGCCCGACGGCAGCCACCGCCGCTACGGCCTGAGCGTGCCCTCCCACTTCGACGATCCGGTGGCGGCCGCGGGCTGGTCGTACGGCCTGTCGGGCGAGCAGTACGCCCAGCTCGTCCGCCGGACCTGACCCGTTCCCGAAACCCTCCCGGCCCTCGACCCTCCCGGCCCTTCTCACCACCAGAGGTGACACACATGCAGACGACCATGACCCTCGCCGACCTCGCCGACCGCACCGGCCTCGACGTCCTCGGCCACCTGGAACGCCAGGTCACCATCCCCGTCGTGGACGGGCTCCAGGCCCAGGGCGACCTGATCGTCGTCCCGTACGCGTTCCTCGCGCACAGCGTGGACCTGGACCCGGCCTTCTCGTCCACCCGCTGGCAGGACGTCCCCGCCGAGGGCGTCGAGCTCCTCCGCAGCGCCGCCGGAGGAAACCCGCACACCCTCGTCGCCGACCCCGGCACCTGCCGGTTCACCACCGACGTCCGCGATCCCGTGGGGCTGGCGCTCGGCGCCCTCGAGACCACGGCCGTCGCCTACCTCATCCACCCCGAACACGGCGGCACCGGCATCGCGCCCGGCCGCTACGTCGTACGACGCCAGCGCGAACGGGCCATGGACCGCTCGGGGTGGCGCGGGAACCGGATGGTCGCCGACTGACGCCCCGAGCGTCACGGCCGCGGGCAGGACGCCCGGACCGGTGGCGCGGCAAGGTGCCCGCGTCGCCGGGGCCGGCGCAACTCCGGGCGCCGGACGCTCAGTTCACGGCGTCCCCCGGCCCGGTGGCCAGGGAACGCAGGGCATGCAGGTGGCCCTTGAGGGTGCCGACGTAGACCGTGCCGTCCACGACCGTGGGTGAGCCCACCCGGTCACCGGCCGCGAACTTCCCGTGCGGCGCGCCGGTGGCCGCGTCCACGGAGTACAGGTGGTGATCCCACGAGCCGAAGTGGACCAGCCCGTCGGCCACCGCCGCCGAGGACGCCACGGCCCCGTCGGCGCGCACCCGCCACCGCGGCTCACCGGTCACGGCGTCCACCGCGTAGAGGTGGTGGTCCCAGCTGCCGCAGTACACCAGGCCGTCGGCGACCGCGGGGGAGGCGGTCGCGTAGTGACCGGTGCGGTACTCCCACAGCCGCCGGCCGTCGCGGGCGCCGACCGCGTACAGGCTGCTTCCGCTGCTGAGGAAGACGGTCTCCCCGGACACCGCCGGCGCCGACGCCTCGTTCCACTCGTGGCCGGTCGTGAACCGCCAGCGCCTCTCCCCGGTGGCCGCGTCCACGGCATGGAGACCTCTGTTGTCGCGCTCCCCGCCCACGTGCGCGTACACCACGCCGTCGGCCACGGTCGGGCATCCGAGCACCTCGCCGCCGGTCAGCTCCCATCGCTGCTCCCCGGTGGTGGCGTCGAGGGCCCGCAGGCCGTTCCCGTCGCCGATGTGCACCACCCCGTCGGTCACGGCGGCCCGCGCGCTCACGGGCGCACCGGTGGCGGCCTTCCAGAGCTGCCGCCCCGTGAGCGCGTCCAGCGCGTACACGGAACCCGTCGCGTCGTCGCTGCCGAAGTGGACCACCGAGCCGGCCACCACCGGGGCCCGCGGACTGATCCGGTCATGACCGGTGACGAAGCTCCACCGCTGCTGCCCGGTGAGCGCGTCCAGCGCGTACAGCTTCGGCCCGCTGCTGACGTGCACGACGCCGTCCGACACGGCCGGCCTCGACATACCCCCGTGGCCCGTAGAGAAGCGCCACCGCTCCCTCGGCTCCGGCGACCCCATCCGCCCCACCCCCGTCTCCGCCCCGTGGACCCGGTCGCGGCCCACCTGCATGATCCCGCACCGGGGGCGGGTAGAGAAGAAGACGTCCAGGGACCCGACCCGCCCTTCCGCGAGGCAGGATTGCATAGATCTGCAGCGGAACGTATAGTCATGCCATCCAAGAGGAGGGTTCCATGGCGGTACGTGCGGCAGTGGCCGGAGCGAGTGGGTACGCGGGCGGGGAACTGCTGCGTCTGCTTCTGGTGCACCCCGAGATCGAGATCGGCGCCCTGACCGGCAACTCCAACGCGGGGCAGCGGCTCGGCGCCCTGCAGCCGCATCTGCTGCCGCTGGCCGACCGCGTACTCCAGGAGACCACGGCCGAGGTCCTCGCGGGGCACGAGGTCGTCTTCCTGGCCCTGCCCCACGGGCAGTCCGCCGCCGTCGCCGAGCAGCTCGGCCCGGACGTCCTGGTCATCGACATGGGCGCCGACTTCCGGCTGAAGGACGCGGCCGACTGGGAGAAGTTCTACGGCTCGGCGCACGCCGGGACCTGGCCCTACGGCCTCCCCGAACTGCCGGGTGCCCGCGCCGCGCTGGAGGGGTCCAAGCGTGTCGCGGTGCCCGGTTGCTATCCGACGGCCGCCTCGCTGGCGCTCGTCCCGGCGTACTCGGCGGGCCTCGCGGAGAACGAGGCCGTCGTCGTCGCCGCGTCCGGCACGTCCGGCGCGGGCAAGGCCCCCAAGGCGCATCTGCTCGGCAGCGAGGTCATGGGGTCCATGTCCCCGTACGGGGTCGGCGGTGGCCACCGGCACACCCCCGAGATGATCCAGAACCTCGGAGCGGCCGCGGGCGGGCCCGTCACCGTGTCCTTCACGCCGACCCTCGCCCCGATGCCCCGCGGCATCCTCGCCACGTGCAGCGCCAAGGCGCGGCCCGGCGTCACCGCGGAGTCCGTCCGGGCCGCGTACGAGAAGGCCTACGCCGACGAACCGTTCGTGCACCTGCTGCCCGAGGGCCAGTGGCCGGCGACCGCGTCCGTCAACGGTTCCAACGCCGTTCAGGTGCAGGTCGCGTACGACGAGGCCGCGGGCCGCATCATCGCGATCAGCGCCATCGACAACCTCACCAAGGGCACCGCGGGCGGTGCCGTCCAGAGCATGAACATCGCCCTCGGGCTCGACGAGGCCACCGGCCTTTCCACGATCGGAGTCGCACCGTGAGCGTCACCGCCGCCAAGGGGTTCACCGCCTCGGGCATCGCAGCAGGCATCAAGGAGAACGGCAACCCCGACCTGGCCCTCGTGGTCAACAACGGGCCCCGACTGGCCGCGGCGGGCGTTTTCACCTCCAACCGCGTGAAGGCTGCCCCGGTGCTCTGGTCCGAGCAGGTGCTGAAGGGCGGTCAGGTCTCCGCCGTGATCCTCAACTCCGGTGGCGCCAACGCCTGTACGGGCCCCAAGGGCTTCCAGGACACGCACGCCACCGCTGAGAAGGTCGCCGAGGTCCTCGGGCAGAACGCCGGCGAAGTGGCCGTCGCGTCGACCGGGCTCATCGGCCTGCTGCTCCCGATGGACAAGCTCCTGCCGGGAGTCGAGCAGGCGGCCGCCCAACTCTCCGAGCACGGCGGCGAGAAGGCCGCCATCGCCATCAAGACCACCGACACCGTCCACAAGACCTCGGTCGCCTCGGGGGCCGGCTGGACCGTGGGCGGCATGGCCAAGGGCGCGGGCATGCTCGCCCCCGGCCTCGCCACGATGCTGGTCGTCCTCACCACGGACGCCGACGTCGACAGCGGCGTACTGGACAGGGCACTGCGGGCGGCGACGAAGGTCACCTTCGACCGGGTCGACTCCGACGGCTGCATGTCGACGAACGACACCGTCCTGCTGCTCGCCTCCGGCGCCTCGGGAGTCACCCCGGAGTACGCGGAGTTCGCCGAGGCGGTACGGTCCGTCTGCGACGACCTCGGACAGCAGCTGATCCGGGACGCCGAGGGCGCCGGCAAGGACATCAAGGTCGAGGTCGTGAACGCGGCGAGCGAGGACGACGCCGTCGAGGTCGGCCGTTCCATCGCCCGCAACAACCTCCTCAAGTGTGCGATCCACGGCGAGGACCCCAACTGGGGCCGGGTGCTGTCCGCGATCGGCACGACGTCCGCCGCCTTCGAGCCCGACCTCCTGAACGTCGCGATCAACGGCGTCTGGGTGTGCAAGAACGGCTCCGTCGGCGAGGACCGCGACAAGGTCGACATGCGCTACCGGGAGGTCCACATCGTCGCCGACCTCGCCGCGGGCACCGAGACCGCCACCATCTGGACCAACGACCTCACCGCGGACTACGTCCACGAGAACAGCGCCTACTCGTCATGAGCACCACGCGTAAACACACCGCACTGCCCAAGGCCCAGATCCTCATCGAGGCATTGCCCTGGCTGACCCGGCACAACGGGAAGACGGTCGTCATCAAGTTCGGCGGCAACGCCATGATCGACGAGGACCTGAAAGCCGCGTTCGCGCAGGACGTCGTGTTCCTGCGCCAGGCCGGGCTCAAGCCCGTCGTCGTGCACGGCGGCGGACCGCAGATCAGCGCCGCCCTGGACCGGCACGGCATCGTCAGCGAGTTCAAGGCGGGCCTCAGGGTCACCACCGAGGACGCCATGGACGTCGTACGCATGGTGCTCGCCGGACAGGTCCAGCGCGAACTGGTCGGGCTGCTCAACCAGCACGGACCGCTCGCCGTGGGACTCACCGGCGAGGACGCGCACACCATCACAGCCACCAGGCACCAGCCCGAGATCGACGGGGAGTTGGTCGACATCGGGCGGGTGGGCGAGATCACCGCGATCGACACGGGCGCGATCGAGGCACTGCTCGCCGACGGCCGGATCCCGGTCGTCTCGTCGATCGCCCGTAGCCAGGACGACGGACATGTCTACAACGTCAATGCTGATACGGCGGCTGCGGCACTCGCTGCGGCGCTGGGCGCCGAAACACTGATGGTCCTCACCGACGTCGAGGGCCTCTACGAGGACTGGCCGAACTCCGACGAGGTCATCAGCCGGCTCACCGCGAGGGAGCTGGAGAAGCTGCTGCCCGAGCTGGCCAGCGGCATGGTGCCGAAGATGCAGGGCTGTCTGCACGCCGTCCGCAACGGCGTGAACACCGCCCGGGTGATCGACGGCCGGGTCCAGCACTCGATCCTGCTGGAGATCTTCACCGACGAGGGCATCGGCACGATGGTCGTGCCCGATGCGGAGGGGGACGCATGACCGCCAACGAAGAGCTCACCCAGCGCTGGCAGGGCGCGCTCATGGACAACTACGGCACCCCCCGGTTGCCCCTCGTCCGCGGCGCCGGCACCCGGCTGTGGGACGCCGACGGCACCGAGTACCTCGACTTCGTCGGCGGGATCGCGGTGAACGCGCTCGGCCACGCCCACCCGGCGATCGTCGAGGCGGTGAGCCGGCAGATCGCCTCGCTCGGCCATGTCTCCAACCTCTTCGTCGCCGAGCCGCCCGTCACGCTCGCCGAGCGGCTGCTCCAGCTCTTCGGGCGGGAGGGCCGCGTCTACTTCTGCAACTCGGGGGCCGAGGCCAACGAGGGCGCCTTCAAGATCGGCCGGCTGACCGGCCGCACCCACATGGTGGCGACCGACGGCGGCTTCCACGGCCGGACCATGGGCGCGCTGGCACTCACCGGCCAGCCGGGCAAGCGCGAGCCGTTCCTGCCGCTGCCGGGAGACGTCACCCACGTGCCGTACGGGGACCCGCAGGCGCTGGCCGCCGCCGTCACCGAGGACACCGCGCTGGTCGTCATCGAGCCGATCCAGGGCGAGAACGGCGTGGTCGTGCCGCCCGCCGGCTATCTGAAGGCGGCCCGTGCCATCACCGCCGCCACCGGCAGCCTCCTCGTCCTGGACGAGGTGCAGACCGGGGTCGGCCGCACCGGGCACTGGTTCGAGTACCAGGCACACGAAGGCGTCCTGCCGGACGTCGTCACCCTGGCCAAGGGCCTCGGCGGAGGCCTGCCGCTCGGCGCGACCGTCGCCTTCGGCCGCGCCGCCCAGCTCCTGCAGCCCGGTCACCACGGCACGACGTTCGGCGGCAACCCGGTGGCGTGCGCCGCGGGCCTCGCCGTCCTCGACACGATCGGGACCGAGGGCCTGCTGGAGAACGTGAAGCGGGCCGGCGAGAAGCTGCGGGACGGAATCGAGTCCCTCGACCACCCGCTGATCGACCATGTCCGGGGCTCGGGCCTCCTCCTGGGTATCGTGCTCACCGAGCCGCTGGCGCCCCGCGTGCAGCAGGCGGCTCAGGACGCCGGCCTCCTGGTGAACGCGCCCGCCCCCGATGTCGTACGGCTGATGCCGCCGCTGAACATCGGCGAGGACGAGGTGGACGCGTTCCTCCGGGCCCTGCCCGGCGTTCTCGACGCGGTGACCAACGGGGACGGACGAACCGGGGAATGAGACGACGATGAGCCAGGCGCAGGATCACGACCACGCGGGACCTGCCGTCCCGCAGACCCGTACCGCACGCCACCGCCGGATCGTGGACATCCTCAACCGGCAACCGGTGCGCTCCCAGAGCCAGTTGGCGAAACTGCTCGCCGACGACGGACTGAACGTCACGCAGGCGACGCTCTCCCGGGACCTGGACGAGCTGAACGCGGTGAAGATCCGCAACAACGACGGCGACCTCATCTACGCGGTACCGAGCGAGGGCGGTTTCCGGACCCCCCGCGCCCCGCTGGGGGAGTCGGCGAAGGAGGAGCGGATGCGGCGGCTGTCCGCGGAGCTGCTGATCTCCGCGGAGGCGTCCGCGAATCTCGTGGTCCTGCGGACCCCGCCCGGGGCCGCGCAGTTTCTCGCCTCGGCCATCGACCAGGCCGAGTTGCAGGACATCCTCGGGACGATCGCGGGTGACGACACGTTGATGCTGATCAGCCGGGATCCCTCCGGGGGGCAGGCGCTGGCGGACCACCTGCTGCGGCTGGCCCAGAGCCACCACTGAGGGGCCGGCGGGGCACGTTCGCCGCGGGTGCGTGAGGGTGAGGAACCGGGGCGCAGCCCCGTTCTTCAGGGGCGCGGGGAACTGCGCGGCCAGCCACGACGCACCCGCACCCGCCCGGCCACCCGAATCGGGACACACCCCGGGCCGGTCAGCCCAGCCGGTCGGCCAGACCCCCCGTGCATCTGACCTCGTCGCCCGCGGTGATGAGCAGCGCCTCGATGTCCGGCAGGGACTCCAGCCAGGCGAGCGCCTGCCGGGAGCCCATCGCGAAGGCCGCCGTCGCCCAGGCGTCCGCCCAGATGATGCGGGGGCCGACGACCGTCACCGCGACCAGGTCGGTGACCGCGGAGCGGCCCGTGCGCGGATCCACGATGTGCGTGCCGCGCTCGGCGGAGCCCGACGTGGCCACGGCCAGCCGGTCGAGACCCGCCGCGGAGACCACGGCGGCCAGACCGCCCGGGCGCAACGGGTCCGACACGCCGACCCGCCAGGGCCGGTGCGGTCCCGGCACGCCGTACATCTGCACGTCGCCGCCGCCGTTCACGCTCACCCCGCTCGCCCCGGCCGCGAAGATCCGCTGGGCCGCCCGTTCGACGGACCAGCCCTTCACGATGCCGGTCGGGTCGATGACGCCCGCGTACTTCGTGCTGAACCAGCCGTCGCTCAACCGCTCGGCCTCGGCGCACAGTTCGAGCACCTCGGCGACCTCCGGATCGCACTCCTCGACGGTCAGTCGGCCACGCGCCAGCCGGGAGATCTGACTGTCCTCGCGGTAGGTGCTGAACACCTCGTCCACCACGTGGAGTTGGGCGACGGCCTCGTCCAGCGCGGCTCGTACGGCCCCGGGTTCACCGCCCCGCACGTCGAAGGAGAAGACCGTGCCCATCACCTCCTCCGCGTGACGCAACTCCGCGGGTGCCTCGGCCGGTTCGGCCGGGTCAGCCACCGGCCTGATCCAGGGCCGACTGCAGGGACTCCTTGTAGCCGCCGCTGGTGTAGGTGGCTCCGGAGACGGCGTCGATGTCGGCGGTGCCGGTCGCGACCGCGGCCTGGTTCAGCTTCGGTACCGCGTCGCCGCTGATCTGGCTGCTGCGCCCGCCGCTGGGCGACTGGACCGCCTCGGCCTTGGTGATCTTGCCGCCGGTCACGGTGATCCGGACCTGCACGGGACCGTAGTCGGTCGTGACGGCCGTACCGGTGAGGGTCTGCGCCTGGGCGGCGCCCGCCCCCGCACCCGCGTCCGCGTCGGCCGAACCGCCCTCCGATCCGCTGCCGCCGTTCGCACCGCTCGCGTCGGCCGAGCCGCCGCCGGGCGCCGCGGCGCCCGCCTGGTCGAGGGCCGACTGCAGGGACTTCTTGTAGCCTCCGCTGGTGTAGGTGGCTCCGGAGACGGCGTCGATGTCGGCGGTGCCGGTCGCGACCGCGGCCTGGTTCAGCTTCGGCACCGCGTTGGTGCTGATCTCGGTGCTGCGCCCGCCGGTGGGCGACTGCACGGCAGCCGCCGAGGTGACCTTGCCGCCGGCCACGGTGACCCGTACCTGGACGTTGCCGTACTCGGTCTTGACGACGTCACCGGTGAGGGTCTGGACCTGGGCGCCGCCCGCGGCCTGCACACCTCCGGACCCTTGCGGGGCGACCGACTGCTGCTGCTGTGGCGCGCCGTCGGCGGACGCGGCCGCCGGGTCGGACGAGGGCTTCAGTGTCAGCAGCAGGACGATCCCGGACACCGTGGCGGCACCGGCCAGCACGACTCGTCGCAGGGGATGGCTCTTCTTCATCGGTCCGGACTCCCGTTCCTCACAACTCGAAGGACTCGTGGTGGATGCGGCGGGCCGGCACGCCCGCGCCGCGCAGTGCGGTGTACGCGCCCTCGGCGAAGCCGGGCGGCCCGCACAGGAACACGTCGTGCTCGTCGATGTCGGGCAGCTTGCGGCGCAGCGTCTCGGGATTGATGTCCGGGCGCTCCCCGTCGGGGCTGTTCACCGCGTACATCAGCCGGGCACCGCGCTCGTCGGCGATGGCCGACAACTCGTCCCACAGCGCCAGGTCCTGGGTGCTGTTGGCCCGGTACAGCAGGGTGAGGTCGCCGCGCTCCGCGGGCAGCGTCTCGAACAGCGCCCGCATGGGGGTGATGCCCACACCGCCGGCCATCAGCAGTACCTTGCCCCGGCTGCGCCGGGACGCGGTCAGTGCCCCGTACGGGCCCTCGGCCCACACCCGCGTGCCCCGCTTCAGCCCCTTCAGCGCGGTGCTGTGGTCGCCGAGCGCCTTGACGGTGATCCTGAGCAGACCGGGCCGGGGTGCCGCCGACAGCGAGTACGGGTGCGAGCTGAGCCGCATGCCCGGCGCCATGAACCGCCAGCGGAAGAACTGCCCGGGCTCGGCACCGATTCGGTGCAGCCGCTTCCCGCTGATCAGCACGGAGACGATGCCGGGCGCCTCCTCGACGACCTCCTCGACCCGCATCTGGTGCCGCAGGTTGAGGCGGATCGGTGTGATGACCCGGTACCACACCACCAGCGCGGTCACCGTGCCGTACAGCGCGTACCAGGCCGTGGTCGCGGCCGGCTCGACGGCGAAGTCGTTGCCGGTGGACAGCTGGTGCCAGAACGACAGGTACACGGCCGCGTACGTGAGCAGGTGGATGTGGTACCAGGTGTCGTACGGGATCCGCTTGCGCAGTCCGCCCACGGAGATCAGGCCGATGAACAGCAGCAGACCCGTGCCGATGGCCGCCTTGCCCATGTCGGGCAGGGTGGTGACCGAGTCGACGGTCTGCGCCACGACCCCCGTGTTCGCCTGGAGGGCGTAGCCGTACATCGTCAGTCCGATGTGGGCGAGGGTGAGGCAGAGCGTGTAGCGGCCGCTCATGGCGTGCCAGCGGGCGACCCGGTCCGACCCGACCCGGCGTTCCAGCGCGGGCACCCGGGCCATCTGCAGGACGACGAGGGCCATCAGGTACCCGGCGAGCAGACCCGTGATGCGGCCCGCGTTCAGGATCCGGCCCTTGTCGTCCGCGATGGCCGGGGTGTTGCTCCACCACAGCCAGACCACTCCGGCCGCGCCCGCCCATACGGCGATCAGCAGCGGGATGGCGGGGGAGCGGCGAGGGCGAATGCGGCGCATCGTCTGACGCCGCGCCGCGCGGCCGCCGGCGATCGTGCTCACAGTTCCTCCGTGTGGGACGCTGGGAAGGGGAGTGGCCCCTTGGCCCACTGGTACGTCCCGGGGCGGCCGTGTGTTCAACGGCCCGGAGGGCAAGCCGTGAACTGGTGCGACTCGCGGTAACACCGCGGTGGCGCGAAGCTCCCCGCCGGGGCCGCGCGCAGGTCAGTAACGGGTGATCGAGGTCGGCCCGCTGTCGGTCCCGATGGCGATGTGCGGCTTTTGCTCGGGCTCGGCCCAGTCCAGGACGCGGCGCATCGCGTCCTTGGACACGGACACACAACCGGCGGTCGCCCCAGGGCCGTTGACGTGCAGGAAGATCCCCGCGCCCCGCCCCCGCACCGGCCGCGCGTAGTTGAAGCCGATGACGAGCGCGTGGGCGTACTGGGTCCGGTACGAGATCAGGTGCTCGGACTCGGCGGCGCGGCAGTCGGCCGGCCTCGGTTCGGTCCAGCGGTTGTAGGAGCGGGACGCGTTGTCCTGGCACCACCAGGAGGCCTGCCGCACACGGCGGTACGGCGTGGTGGTCCCCGCGGGCGCGCGCTCGATGCCGAAGGCGTACGGCAGGTCGTAGAGGCCGGTGGGGGTGGTGTTCGTGCCCTGCTCGCGGGAGCCGCCCTCGACGAGTCCCCGGGCGCCGAAGCGCGCGGGCGCCGAGCCGGCCTTCACCCAGCGTCCGTCACGGCGGCTCCACCAGGTGACCGTGCCGGTCGTCGAGGAGGTCCGGGAGGCCCGCGCGGTGACGAGCT
This sequence comes from Streptomyces aurantiacus, assembly GCF_027107535.1. Taxonomy (NCBI): domain Bacteria; kingdom Bacillati; phylum Actinomycetota; class Actinomycetes; order Kitasatosporales; family Streptomycetaceae; genus Streptomyces; species Streptomyces sp. Qhu-G9. Next base: position 2,799,308 of record NZ_CP114283.1, read on the forward strand.
GGCTGCCGCCGCCCGTGTCCGCCATCCGCTCGGGCAGCGGGGACCGGCCGGGGGGAGCCGGGGCGGCCGCCAGGACGAGGAGGGAGACGGACGCGAGGACGACGGCTCCGAGGCGCATGCTCAGACGCTACTGGGCGGCAGGGGGAGCGGCAGCCCGGGTAGGCCGTCCAGGCTCGTCCCCACGTGCTCCTTCTTCTGGAAGTACGCGTCCAGCGAGGCGTCGTCCTCCCGCCCGAAGCGCCTGGCGTGCAGGTCGCGGTCCTCGTCGTACGACATGGTGGGCACCGCGTATCCGCAGGTGTCGCGGACGAGTTCGGCCGTCACGACGATGATCGCCCGCAGTCCGTGCGGGGCCGGGTCGATGTCCGGGAAGCGCGAGAGGAGTCCGGGGAAGCGAGGGTCGTCGCGGAAGACCGGCTCGCCCCGGCCGTGCACGCGGACGATGGTGGGCGGGCCCTGGAGGCGCACCACATCAGCGTGATGCGGCCGTTCTCCCGCAGGTGGGCGATCGTCTCGGCGTTGCTGCCGGCGAAGTCCAGGTAGGCGACGGTGAGTTCGTCCAGCACCACGAACGAACCGGTGAGGCCCTTGGGGGAGAGGTTGACCGTGCCGTCGCCCGACAGGGGCGCGGTCGCGGTGAAGAAGAGGGGCTGCGCCTCGATGAACGTACGCAGGCGGCCGTCTATGCGGTGATACGTCTTTCCCATGCCGGTGATTATGGGCGAAAACTCGTTCGCCTGTCTAAGTAATTGAGCCGCCCGCCGCTGGGGCGGGGATCCTTGCCGGTGCCCGGAGATCCCCGGGGCCCGTGGGCCTGGTGGCCTACGGGCCCCGGAGCCGCCCCGGCCGGCGTGCGGGGCGCCCGTGGGGGGACGTCGGTTACTTGTTCAGCGTGCAGGGGGCGAGGGAGTCGAGGCCCTGGGGCTTGGCCGCGGTGCGGCCGATGGCGGTGGCGATCCGGTTGATGGTCGCGACGCGCTTGTCCTTGAGGGGGCCGACGATGGCGTTCTGGGCGAAGTTGGGGCCGCCCTGGCCGACGGTGTCGACGAGGCGCTTGTTGGCTTCGGCGATCTGGGTGTTGAGGAGGGCGAGGTTGCGGTCGACCTCGGCCTTCGCGGAGGCGGGGATCGCGGGCAGGCTCGGCGCGACGGCCGGGCAGCTCACCGTGCCGGCCGCGTTCGTGTTGCCGGCGTTGCCCGCATTGCCGCCGTTGCCCGCGTTCCCGTTGTTGCCGCCCGCCTGCTGGGTGGGGGCCGCGCTCGGCGCCGCGGCGCCGCCTCCGGCCGCCGCGCCCGCGTTCAGCGTGCAGGGGGCGAGGGAGTCGAGGCCCTGGGGCTTGGCCGCGGTGCGGCCGATGGCGGTGGCGATCCGGTTGATGGTCGCGACGCGCTTGTCCTTGAGGGGGCCGACGATGGCGTTCTGGGCGAAGTTGGGGCCGCCCTGGCCGACGGTGTCGACGAGGCGCTTGTTGGCTTCGGCGATCTGGGTGTTGAGGAGGGCGAGGTTGCGGTCGACCTCGGCCTTCGCGGAGGCGGGGATCGCGGGCAGGCTCGGCGCGACGGCCGGGCAGCTCACCGTGCCGGGCGACGCCTTCGTTCTGGCGGCCTGGCCGTTGTTGCTCTTGGACGTCTCCCCGGCGAGGGCGGAGCCTGCGATCACTGCTCCGGACAACGCCACCGCGGCAGCGCCGCCGATGATCGCCACGCGGCGCTTGTTGTACTTCGGAAGAGCCCTGGACATGGGGATGCCTCACTTGGGTCAGGAGTGGGTTTACAAACGCGGCGCCAGCGTTCGGAGTGATGTACGCGAAAGCGGTTTCCCGCGTTCAAGCGGATTTCGAAATACTTCTCCGCACCCTCCAGATTGACGAATCATACAGACCTCTGCATACTCATGCATGTCAGCCTGTGCACCGTGAGGAGAACCCCGTGACCGAGCGCGTCGTACTCGCCTACTCGGGCGGTCTGGACACCTCAGTCGCCATCGGCTGGATCGCCGAGGAGACGGGCGCCGAGGTCATCGCCGTGGCGGTCGACGTCGGCCAGGGCGGCGAGGACCTGGACGTCATCCGTGAGCGCGCGCTCGCCTGCGGCGCCGTCGAGGCCGAGGTCGCGGACGCCAAGGACGAGTTCGCCGACGAGTACTGCCTCCCGGCGATCAAGGCCAACGCCCTCTACATGGACCGCTATCCGCTGGTCTCCGCCCTGTCGCGGCCCACGATCGTCAAGCACCTCGTGACCGCCGCCCACAAGCACGGCGCGGGCGTCGTCGCCCACGGCTGCACCGGCAAGGGCAACGACCAGGTGCGGTTCGAGGCCGGCATCCAGGCGCTCGGCCCCGACCTGAAGTGCATCGCCCCGGTCCGCGACTACGCGATGACCCGCGACAAGGCGATCGCCTTCTGCGAGGAGAAGGGCCTGCCGATCGCCACCACCAGGAAGTCGCCGTACTCCATCGACCAGAACGTCTTCGGACGAGCCGTCGAGACCGGCTTCCTGGAGGACATCTGGAACGCGCCGACCGAGGACGTCTACGAGTACACGCGCGACCCGTCGCTGCCGCGCGAGCCCGACGAGGTGGTCATCACCTTCGAGCAGGGCGTCCCCGTCGCCGTCGACGGCAGGCCCGTCAGCGTCCTCCAGGCCGTCCAGCAGCTCAACGAACGCGCGGGCGCCCAGGGCATCGGCCGGATCGACATGGTCGAGGACCGCCTCGTGGGCATCAAGTCCCGGGAGGTGTACGAGGCCCCCGGCGCCCTCGCGCTGATCACGGCCCACCAGGAGCTGGAGAACGTCACCGTCGAGCGTGAACTCGCCCGCTACAAGCGGCAGGTCGAGCAGCGCTGGGGCGAACTGGTCTACGACGGCCTGTGGTTCTCCCCACTCAAGCGCGCTCTGGACGGTTTCATCGACGAGGCCAACCAGCACGTGTCCGGCGACATCCGCATGACCCTGCACGGCGGCCGCGCCGTCGTCACCGGCCGGCGGTCCGACGAGTCGCTCTACGACTTCAACCTCGCGACCTACGACTCGGGCGACACGTTCGACCAGTCCAGGGCGCAGGGGTTCATCGACATCTTCGCGCTGTCGTCGAAGATCGCCGCGAAGAGGGACTCGGCGTAGGCGCTCCGCCGGTGATCTGCACACGAAGCACGGGCCGGCGAGGACCGGTCGCGCGGTTTCCCGCGTCCCCGGGGGCACGCGCCCCTGAGGGCGGCCGTCCCGTACTAGCCTGACGAGGCCTCCTCGCCGCAGCGCGGGGTGGCGGTCGCACACCAACAGTTCTGAGGAGCACAGCAAGTGAGCAGCAACAGCGGTGACGTACGGCTCTGGGGCGGTCGTTTCGCCGACGGTCCCGCCGAGGCCCTGGCGAAGCTGTCCGCGTCCGTCCACTTCGACTGGCGGCTCGCGCCCTACGACATCGCCGGCTCGCGTGCCCACGCGCGCGTGCTGCACAAGGCACACCTCCTCGACGACGACGAGCTGGACCGCATGCTCGCGGGGCTCGACCGTCTGCAGGCCGACGTCGCGGACGGCTCCTTCGTCGGCACCGTCGCCGACGAGGACGTCCACACCGCCCTGGAGCGCGGTCTCCTGGAGCGGCTCGGCCCGGACCTCGGCGGCAAGCTGCGCGCGGGCCGCTCGCGCAACGACCAGGTGGCCACGCTCTTCCGGATGTACCTGCGCGACCACGCCCGCATCATCGGCGGCCTGATCGCCGACCTCCAGGACGCGCTGGTCGGCCTCGCGGAGGCGCACCCGGACGTGGCGATGCCCGGCCGTACGCACCTCCAGCACGCCCAGCCCGTGCTGTTCGCCCACCATGTGCTGGCCCACGCCCAGCCCCTCTCCCGGGACGCCGAGCGCCTGCGCCAGTGGGACGAGCGGACCGCCGTCTCGCCGTACGGCTCGGGCGCGCTCGCGGGCAGCAGCCTCGGTCTCGACCCGGAGGCGGTCGCCGCGGACCTCGGCTTCGAGCACGGCAGCGTCGGCAACTCCATCGACGGCACCGCCTCCCGCGACTTCGTCGCCGAGTTCGCCTTCATCACCGCGATGATCGGTGTGAACCTCTCCCGGATCGCCGAGGAGGTCATCATCTGGAACACGAAGGAGTTCTCCTTCGTCACCCTTCACGACGCCTTCTCCACGGGCTCGTCGATCATGCCGCAGAAGAAGAACCCGGACATCGCGGAGCTGGCGCGCGGCAAGAGCGGCCGGCTGATCGGCAACCTCACCGGCCTGATGGCGACGCTGAAGGCGCTGCCCCTCGCCTACAACCGTGACCTCCAGGAGGACAAGGAGCCGGTCTTCGACTCCTGCGACCAGCTGGAGGTCCTGCTCCCCGCCTTCACCGGGATGATGGCCACGCTGACGGTCAACCGTGAGCGCATGGAGGAGCTGGCCCCGGCCGGCTTCTCGCTCGCCACCGACATCGCGGAATGGCTGGTCAAGCAGAACGTGCCGTTCCGGGTCGCGCACGAGGTCGCGGGCGAGTGCGTCAAGGCCGCCGAGGCCGACGGCATCGAGCTCGACGGGCTCACGGACGAGCAGTTCGCGAAGATCTCCGCCCACCTGACGCCCGAGGTGCGGTCCGTCCTGAACGTGCCGGGCGCCCTCGCCTCCCGGGACGGCCGTGGCGGTACCGCCCCCAGCGCGGTGGCGATCCAACTGGCAGAGGTGAAGGCGGACGTGGCGGCCCAGCACGAGTGGGCCACGGCGAAGCAGAAGAAGTAACCGGTTCTCCACGAGACCCGCACCGGAGCCGTGCGGGAGCGGGGAGCCGGACGACAGAGGTCATCGCGGGTTACGTTGGTCCGGCGCCGTACAGGAGCCGACCGAAACCGGAGCCCGCGATGCCCTTCGCCCGACTGGCGACAGCAACGACCCCCACCTGCCACATCGGCCTCGGCCTTGCCGCGATCGGCCGCCCCGGCTACCTCAACCTCGGCCGCGACGAGGACCTGGGGGCGGACCGCACGGTCGAATCGCTGCGCGCCCGCACGCACGAACTCCTCGACGCCGCCTACGCCCAGGGCGTGCGCTACTTCGACGCCGCCCGCTCGTACGGCCGCTCGGAGGAGTTCCTCGCCGACTGGCTGAACGCGCGGCCCGGCATCACCGACGTCGTGGTCGGCAGCAAGTGGGGCTACACCTACACGGCCGGGTGGCGCACCGACGCCGAGGCGCACGAGATCAAGGACCACGGCCTCGCCACGTACCGGAGGCAGCGGGCCGAGAGCGCCGAACTGCTCGGCGAGCGGCTCGACCTCTACCAGATCCACTCGGTGACCCCCGACAGCCCGGCCCTCACCGACAAGGAACTGCACGCCGAGCTGGCCGAGGCCGCCGCGCGGGGGCTGACCGTCGGGTTCTCCACCAGCGGCCCCGCGCAGGCCGACGCCATCCGTACCGCGCTCGCGGTGACCGTCGACGGCGAGCCCCTCTTCCGTACCGTCCAGGCCACCTACAACGTCCTGGAGACCTCGGCGGGACCCGCGCTCGCCGAGGCGCACGACGCCGGGCTCACCGTGATCGTCAAGGAGGGCATGGCCAACGGCCGGCTGGCCGATCCGCACGCGCCGGCCGCCGTGCGCGCGGTCGCTCAGGAGGCGGGCCTCGGCTCCGACGCGGTCGCCCTCGCGCTCGTCCTGCGGCAGCCCTGGGCGGGCGTCGTCCTGTCCGGCGCGGCCACGGCTGTCCAGTTGGCCTCGAACCTGCACGCCGCCGTGGTCGACCTCGACGAGGAGCAGACCGCCGGGCTCGCGGCGCTCGCCGAGGAGCCGGTGGCGTACTGGGCGCGCCGCGGGCAGCTGCCCTGGCACTGACCGTCGGCCAGGATCTCCAGCCGGGCCTTCGCGGGGTCACCGCGAGGGCCCGGCTCTCGTGATGATCGCCTCACGTCCCGGTTGAGACACTCTTGTCTCATGTGGTCTATTGTTGTCTCATGGCTGTCGATCGTGAACACGTGCTGCGCAGCGCAGCCGCCCTGCTGACCCGGAGATCCACCGCGACCATGGACGAGGTCGCCAAGGCGGCCGGGATCAGCCGGGCCACGCTGCACCGCCAGTTCGCCGGACGCGACGTCCTCGTGCGGGCACTGGAGGACCTCGGCATCCAGGAGTGCGAGGCGGCGCTGGACGCGGCTCGGCTCGACGAGGACACCGCCCGGGAGGCCGTGCGCCGCATGGTCGGGGAGTTCGAGGGCTCCGCCGCGCTGATGGCCTTCCTCTACACCGAGAACCAGCTGTTCGAGGGCGAGGAGCAGAACGAGGGCTGGGCCCGTATCGACGCCCGGATCGCCGCGCTCTTCCGGCGCGGCCAGGAGAGCGGCGAGTTCCGTATCGACCTGACCCCGGCCTGGCTCACCGAAGCGCTCTACGGGCTCATCGCCTCGGGGGCCTGGGCGGTGACCGAGGGCCGGGTGGCGGCCAACGACTTCCAGTACATGATCGTCGAGCTGCTGCTCGGCGGCGCGGTAAGGAGAGAGGAAGCATGACCAGCACGGTGCGGCCGGCGTTCGCGACGGAGACGGAGAAGCGCCCGGGCCGTTGGCTCGCGCTCGCCGTCCTCGTCCTCGCCGTGCTGCTGGTGGCCGTCGACGCGACCGTCCTCGGTCTCGCGACCCCCTACATCAGCGAGGACCTGCAGCCCTCGGGCAACCAGCTCCTGTGGATCGGCGACGTCTACTCGTTCGTCATCGCGGGCCTGCTCGTGTCGATGGGCAGCCTCGGTGACCGCGTCGGGCGCAAGAAGCTGCTGCTCATCGGCTCGGTCGCGTTCGGCCTCGTGTCCGTGCTCAACGCCTACGCGACGACGCCCGAGCTCCTGATCGCCGCGCGGGCACTGCTCGGTGTCGCGGGCGCGACCCTGATGCCGGCCACCCTCGCGCTCATCCGCAACCTCTTCCACGACCCACGCGAACGCAGCCTCGCCATCGGCGTCTGGGGCGCCACCGCGTCGGCCGGCACGGCGGTCGGCCCGGTCGTCGGCGGCTTCCTGCTCGAACACTTCTGGTGGGGCTCCGTCTTCCTGATCAACCTCCCCGTGATGGCGGTCCTCGTCCTCGTCGGCGTGAAGCTGCTGCCCGAGTCCCGCAACCCCGAGCCCGGCCCCTGGGACCTCGTCAGCGTCGTGCTGTCCCTCGTGGGCATGGTCGGCATCGTGTACGGCATCAAGGAAGCCGCTTCGCACGGTCCGACCCTGACGGCGGGTGCGGCAGGGCTGCTCGGCGCGGCCGCGCTCCATGGCTTCGTGCGTCGCCAGCTCACGCTGCCCGTCCCGCTGCTGAACATGAGGTTGTTCCGCAACCGTGGCTTCTCCGGGGCGGTGCTCGCCGACCTGCTGACCATCCTCGGACTCTCCGGAGTGGTCTTCTTCCTCTCGCAGTACCTGCAACTCGTGCAGGGCAGGGGCCCCTTGGAGGCGGGGCTCGCCGAACTGCCCGCCGCGCTGGGCGCGGTGGCGGCGGGCCTGGTCGCCGGTACGTTCGCACGCCGGTACTCGGTACGTGCCGTCGCCGCGGGCGGCCTGGCCGCGATAGGACTCGCCCTGGGCGCACTGACCCTGATCGACCGGTCCACCGGGTATCCGCTCCTCGGCGCGGCCCTGCTGGTCGTCGGCGTCGGCGCCGGCTTCTCCTTCACCGTGACCGCCGACGTGATCCTCTCCAGCGTTCCCAAGGAACAGGCGGGCGCAGCGTCCGCGGTCTCCGAGACGGCGTACGAGCTGGGGGCGGCCCTCGGCATCGCCCTGCTCGGCTCGATCGTCACCGGTGTCTACGCCGGGTTCACGGCCCCCGCGGGCACACCGCCCGAGGTGGCCGCGGCGGCCCACGAGTCGCTCGGCGGAGCCGTGGAGGCATCGGCGGCCCTGCCGGACGCCGAGCCCCTCCTCGACGCCGCCCGCACGGCCTTCGTCGACGGCGTCGCCCTGGCGTCGGGCCTCGGTGCGGTGGTGCTGCTGGCCGCGTCGGTGGCGGCGTGGGTGCTCCTACGGGGCCAGAAACTGGAGAACGAGGGCGAGGGAAGCGCCCGTTAGGGGCGCGGGGAACTGCGCGACCAGCCACGACGAACCCGCACCGAACCACCGACCCCCACCCCGGGAGCCCGCCAAACCAGCGGAGCTACGCCGCTTCCTTGGCCTTCGTGGCGTACATGTCCACGTACTCCTGCCCCGACAGCCGCATGACCTCGGTCATCACCGAGTCCGTCACGGCGCGCAGCACGTAGCGGTCACGGCCCATGCCCTCGTACCGCGAGAACTCCATCGCCTCGCCGAAGCGGACGGTGACCCGTCCGGGGCGGGGGAAGCCGGCGCCGCTCGGCTGGATCTTGTCCGTGCCGATGATGGCGAACGGGACGACGGGCGCTCCGGTCATCAGGGCCAGCCGGGCGATGCCGGTGCGGCCGCGGTAGAGCCGGCCGTCGGGGGAGCGGGTGCCCTCCGGGTAAATGCTGAAGACCTTGCCCTCCTCCAGCACCCGGCGGCCGGTCATCAGCGCCGCGACACCGCCGCGGCCCCCGTCCCGGTCGACGGGGATCATGCCGCAGCCGGTGAAGAACCACGCCATCAGCCGGCCCTTGAGGCCCTTGCCGGTGACGTACTCGTCCTTGCCGATGAAGAAGACCTGACGGTCGCAGAACAGCGGCATGATCATCGAGTCGATGAACGTGAGGTGGTTGCCGGCGAGGATCACCGGGCCGGAGCCCGGGATGCGCTCCGCACCCTCCACCCGTGGGCGGAACATCAGGCGCATGATCGGTCCGAGCACTGCCTTGATGAGCGTGAAGCGGGACAACGGGCCCTCCGGGATCGGTATAAGTCTGTGCAGGTGAGGACGATACTCGCGGCCCCGGGGGTCTTGCACATCGGGTTCACCGAGTGGATACACAGTGTTGACCCTGTTTTACCTGCGGTGCCGCGCTGTAGCACGGCCGTCATCCGCACGAGACGGTGTGACCGATGTCGCGTCCGAACGGGGCCGACGGGTGGAGCCGATGGAGCGGGGTCGGTACGGTTCTGGTGGTCCGGCGTGCCGGTCAGCCGTCGGTACGGAGCCCGGTACGTCCACCGGCCGGGTACCCGCCTCCCGGGATCCAAGCCACGGTCCGCGAAACCGACCGACCGTCAGTTCACCCACCCCGCACCCCACCTCACGCACCCACGCGACATCCAGCGTCACCCGCGTGTTCCGTCCAAGGTCTCCCGTCCGTCACCCGGGCGCACCTACGATCAGTCCCGCTTTGACAGGTGCAGGGCAGTATGCGGAGGAGTGCTCATGGGGACGCAGGAGTCGAACGAGGGACTGAAGGGCAGCAGCGCGGGACGACGCGCGCTGCTCGGGGCCGCGGTGCTCGGCGCCGGCGGAGCGGTCCTCGGACTGCCGGCCACGGCGAGAGCCGACGAGAAGCACGGGAGCGGCGGCTACCGGAGCCTGCCGAAGCCGACGATCATCGGGCACCGCGGGGCCAGCGGCTACCGCCCGGAGCACACGCTCGGCTCGTACCAACTGGCCCTCGACATGGGCGCCCACGTCATCGAGGCGGGCGACCTCGTGCCGACCAAGGACGGCCACCTGGTGTGCCGTCACGAGCCGGAGATCGGCGGTACGACGGACGTGTCCGCGCACCCCGAGTTCGCGGACCGCAAGGTGACCAAGCTCCTCGACGGCGTCTCCACGACGGGCTGGTTCACCGAGGACTTCACGCTCGCCGAGCTGAAGACGCTCCGGGCGAAGGAGCGCATCCCGGCCAACCGCCCCCACAACACGCTCTACGACGGCCGCTGGGAGATCCCCACCTTCGAAGAGGTGCTGCGCTGGCGGGACGAGCAGAGCAGGAAGCGGGGCAGGCAGGTCTGGATCTACCCCGAGCTCAAGCACCCCACCTACTTCCGCAAGCTGGGCCTCGGCCTGGAGGAGCGGGTCGCCAAGGTGCTGCGCAGGCACGGCCTGGACAAGAAGAACTCGCCCGTCATCCTCCAGTCCTTCGAGCCCACCAGCATCCAGCGCCTGAACAAGCTGGTCGGCAACCCCCTGGTCGTGCTCCTGTCCGCCGCCGGCACCCGCCCCTGGGACTTCGTCGAGACGGGCGACCCGCGTACGGTCGCCGACCTCGTCAAGCCCGCGGGCCTGAAGTGGATCGCCTCGTACGCCCAGGGCATCGGCCCGACCCTCGACCTGGTCATCCCGAAGGACGCGGGCGGCAACCTCACCACCCCGACCACCCTGGTCCGGGACGCGCACGCCGAGGGCCTGGTCCTGCACCCGTACACGATGCGCAACGAGAACCCCTTCCTGCCCGCGAACTTCCGCAAGGGGACGGACGCCGACGGCTACGGAGACGCCTTCGGCGCCTTCAGGACGTACTTCGCGACCGGCATCGACGGGGTCTTCACCGACAACCCGGACACCGGGGTCCTCGCCCGCGAGGACTTCCTCGAGCGCTGAGACCGCCCGTGGGTCCCACGCGTCAACAGCGGAGCCGCCCGCCCCGGTTGGGGTGACAGTCGGCCGCCCCGGCAACCTCCACCGGGGCGGCCGCGTCGTGCCGCATATGACCCACGACATGGTTGCCACGCTGCGTCCCCTGCTCGCCGCCGAGGCCTCGGCGGAGGCATATGCCTCCGGAGCCGAGCCGGGCGACCTGGAACAGGCGGTCTGGGTGCGCCTCCTGGAGCGGCTCGGCACGGAGGGCCCGCCCGCCGACCCGGCCGCCTGGCTGCGGGGCGCCGTCCGCTCCGAGGCGCGGCGCACCCGGCGCACCGCGAACATCGAACGGCCGTACGCGTCCGAGCCCGCCGACGACACCCGGCCCGGGCCCGAGCAGCTCGCGCTCAGCGCCGCCAGGCGCCGCGCCCTGCACTCCGCCGTACGACGCCTGCCGGGCCGCTGCCCGCGGCTCATGGCCGCTCTGCTGTCCCCGAAGGACCTCACATACCGGGAGATCGCGGGGGAGTTGGGTATCTCACAGGGCAGTCTCGGTCCGGAACGTTCCAGATGCCTGGGATGTCTGCGCCGAATGCTTGCGTCGGAGGTTGCGGCGCGCGAACCACGGGGATAGGAGTGAGGGACAACCGGCGGAACAGGTGAGCGGGAGGCATGCACACATGGGCATGAGCGTGACCATCTCGGCGGCGACAGAGCAGGATGCCGAACAGATCCTCAAACTGCAGTTCCTCTGCTACCAGAGCGAGGCCGCGCTGTACGGCGACTACAGCATCGAGCCCCTCACCCAGCCGCTCGACTCCCTCAAGGCGGAGCTCGCGGACGGCACGGTCCTGGTGGCCCGGCTCGGCGACGAGGTGGTGGCCTCGGTGCGCGCGACGGTGGACACCGACGGTACCGCCAAGATCAACAAACTGATCGTCCACCCCCGCATGCAGCGGCACGGTCTGGGCGGGCGGCTTCTCGACGCCATCGAGGCGAAGGTCGCCGAGGGCTCGGGCGCGAAGAGCTTCCAGCTCTTCAGCGGCCACCGCAGCGAGCACAATCTGCGGCTGTACCGCAAGCACGGGTACGAGCCGGTGGCCACGCGGCGGGTGGACGAGCGGCTCAGCCTGGTGACGCTGGCCAAGGGCGCGACAGCCGGCGCGTTCGTCGCGAGCGCGTAGCGCTCCGCGGGATGGCGCGTGTGTCCGCGGGTGCGTTGTGGCTGGTCGCGCGGTTCCCCGCGCCCCTGAAGGGGCGCCCGGGACCCGGGCGCCCTACTGGGTCCGGCGTGCCTTGCGGAGCCAGAACAGCGCGGTCACCGGCAGGACGACCGGGATGAACAGGTACTCCATGCCGTAGTCGGACCAGACGGTGGAGTCCGCGAAGGCCGAGGGCTCCACCAGGGTCCAGGTGCCGACCGCCAGTACGCCGACGAGCTCGGCGGCGCAGCACACGAGCGCCGCCCTGCGGGCCGTCTCCCCGCCGCGGACGAGCGAGTACGTGATGAAGCCGTACACGACACCCGCCGCGGCGGACAGGGAGTAGGCGAGGGGCGCCCGGTCGAAGTCCGTCGCGATCTGGAAGACCGAGCGCGACACCGCGCCGACCACCATCACGCCGTACAGCCACACCAGCAGCGTGCCGGGGCCGCTGATCAGCTTCTGGGGCCTGCCGTTCTCCGGCGTCACCACCATCTCAGCCTCCCCAGATGTCGTGGAGCCGCACCTGGAGCACGGCCAGGACCACACCGCCGGCCGCGACCGTGATCGAACCCCAGCGGGTGCGCTCCGCCAGCGACATGAAGCCCGCCGCCGGAACGCACGCGAAGGCGCCGACGAGATAGGCCACGAAGATCGTCGTGCCCTGCTCCGGCTTCTCGCCGCGGGCCAGCTGGACGACGCCGACCACCAGCTGGACGAGAGCGAGCAGTGTCACCACGGCCATACCGATGAAGTGCCAGTCCTTGGTCGGCTGGTCCCGGTGGGCGGCCCAGCCGCACCAGGCGGCGAGCGCGAGCGCGGCGACGGCGGTCGCGACCGTCAGGGCAACAAGCATGCCGCGACCCTATTACGGGCCAAAAGGCCCGATGCCCTCGCCCCCGAGGTGCCCCGTAGGGTCGAGGACATGAAGATCCGAACCGAGGCCCTGCTGTTCGACAACGACGGAACGCTTGTCTCATCGCTGGAGTCCGTGCACCGGTGCTGGAGCAGGTGGGCCGAGGAGCACGGGATCACCGCCGAGGAGTTCGCCCGGGTCGAACTGCACGGCCGTCCGGCCGCCGAGATAGCCGCCGACCTGCTGCCCGCCGCCAGGGTCCCCGAGGCCGTCGTGCGCATCGAGCAGCTGGAGGTGGAGGACGTCGCGGGCGGCGTCCACCTGCTGCCCGGCACCCGGGCGCTCCTCGACTCCCTGCCGGCCGACCGCTGGGCCGTCGTGACCTCCGCCACGCGGCGTCTCGCCGAGGCCCGCCTCGGCGAGGTCGGCATCCGCCCCAAGAACCTGATCGCCGCCGACGACATCACGCGCGGCAAGCCCGACCCCGAGCCGTTCCTGCTCGCCGCCCGGCGGCTCGGCGTGGACCCGGCCCGCTGTGTCGTCTTCGAGGACGCACCCGCGGGTCTCCAGGCGGGCCGCGCGGCCGGAATGACCACCGTGGCATTGGCCACAACCCACCGGGCCGCCGAGCTGACCGCCGACGTCGTGGTCGACGACCTCTCGGCCGTGTCGGCACTGGTCACGGACGGGGGAGTGGAGATCTCCGTACGGGACTGAGCGGCGTCCACGGCTGTCCGTCATGCGGACAGCGGGTTCCCGTTCCCACGCATACGTCTGCTTTACTTTTCTCATGACCACGACGAGCAGCCGCATCCCTGCGACCGAGGCGACCATGACGCCCGGTGCTCGCTGTATGTGTCGAATGTGCGCCTTCTAGAGGGCCCCCGCACCACCCAGAGCCTCGCGCCCCGAAGCGAGACCGCTCACGTCTGCCCGTACGACCCTTTCGTACGCGACTGAGCCCGCCCCGCGCACGCAGTTCTGCCGAGACCCGGCTTTCCACGCCACCGCGTGAACCACCGTGCCGCGTTCCGACCGAATGCACCCGTGCCCGGCGCACACCCACGCCCTGCACTCGACAGTGACGGAAATCCCCCAGTGATCACGACAACTGGCCTGACGAAGGTCTATCGGGCCCACCGCTCGCCCGGCCGTGAGATCACGGCCCTGGACGGCGTCGATCTGCATGTCCGCGAGGGCGAGGTGTACGGCGTCATCGGACAGTCCGGCGCCGGCAAGTCCTCCCTCATCCGCTGCGTCAACCTCCTGGAGCGCCCCACCGCCGGCACCGTGACCGTCGCCGGGCAGGACCTCACGGCCCTCGCCGGGCGCGGCCCGCGCGCCGGCCGCGAGCTGCGGAAGGCGCGCAGCCACATCGGCATGGTCTTCCAGCACTTCAACCTGCTGTCCTCGCGGACGGTCCAGGACAACGTCGAGCTGCCGCTGGAGATCCTTGGCAAGTCGGGGAAGGAACGTTCCCGCAAGGCGCTGGAACTGCTCGACCTCGTCGGTCTCGCCGACCGGGCCAAGGCCTACCCGGCCCAGCTCTCCGGCGGCCAGAAGCAGCGCGTCGGCATCGCCCGCGCCCTGGCCGGCGACCCGAAGGTGCTCCTCTCCGACGAGGCGACCAGCGCCCTCGACCCCGAGACCACCCGCTCCATCCTCCACCTGCTGCGCGACCTGAACCGGCAGCTCGGCCTGACCGTCCTGCTCATCACGCACGAGATGGACGTCGTCAAGACCGTCTGCGACTCGGCCGCCCTCATGGAGAACGGGAAGATCGTCGAGTCCGGCACGGTCAGCGAACTGCTCGCCACGCCGGGCTCCGAGCTGGCCGCCGCGCTCTTCCCGGTGAGCGGCGACGCCTCCGGCGACGACCGCACGGTCATCGACGTCACCTTCCACGGCGACGCCGCGACCCGGCCCGTCATCTCGCAGCTCTCCCGCACCTACAACATCGACATCTCGATCCTCGGCGCCGCGATGGACACCGTCGGTGGCAAGCAGGTCGGCCGGATGCGCATCGAGCTGCCCGGCCGCTACGAGGAGAACGTCGTGCCGGTCGGCTTCCTGCGCGAGCAGGGTCTGCAGATCGACCTCGTCGAACAAGCGGGGCAGGCGCCCGTACTGGTGAAGGAAGGTGCCAAGTGACCTGGTCCGAGATGCAGCCGCTGCTGGAGCAGGCCTGTTGGGACACCTTCTACATGGTCGGCTGGTCGACGCTCATCGCCGTCGTCGGCGGGCTGCCGCTGGGCATCCTGCTGGTTCTCACGGACCGCGGCGGCCTGCTGCAGAACACCGTGCTGAACAAGGTCATCGGGCAGATCGTGAACGTCGCCCGCTCGATGCCCTTCATCATCCTGATGGTCGCGCTCATGGGCTTCACCCGGTCGATCACCGGCACCACCATCGGCCGCGAGGCCGCCATCGTGCCGCTCGCGATCGGTGCGATCCCGTTCTTCGCGCGCCTGGTCGAGACGGCCGTCCGCGAGGTGGACGGCGGCCTGGTGGAAGCCGTGCAGTCGATGGGCGGCAACACCTGGACCGTCGTCCGCAAGGTGCTCGTACCCGAGTCGCTGCCGTCGCTGATCTCCAGCACCACCACGACGATCGTCGCGCTCCTCGGCTACTCCGCCATGGCCGGCACCGTCGGCGCGGGAGGCCTCGGCGACATCGCCATCCGCTACGGCTACCAGCGCTTCGAGACCGAACTGATGTGGATCACCGTGGGCATCCTCGCGGTGGTCATCTCCCTCATCCAGTTCGCGGGCGACTTCGCCGCGCGCGGGCTGCACCGGCGCGGTGGCCAGTCCGGCGCGGCCCCGCGGCTCAGGCTCCTGAAGGCCGCCACCGCGACCAGCAAGACCGTCTGACCACTACGGCTCCCGCTGCCCACTTCCACCCCCTCGGTTCTCCCCGCACACCCCCGCGGGGCCGCCACACCCTCAGGAAAGGCACTTTTCGTGCGTAACACCGCCAAGCTCACCACCGCCGTGCTCGCCGCCGGAGCCCTCACCCTGGGTCTCACCGCCTGCGGCGCGGAGAAGGGCGCCGGCTCCGACGCGAGCGGCCCGCTGATCGTCGCCGCCAGCCCGGTCCCGCACGCCGAGATCCTCACCTACGTGCGGGACAACCTGGCGAAGGACGCGGGACTCGACCTGCAGGTCAAGGAGTTCACGGACTACGTCCTGCCGAACACCGCGACCGAGGACGGCTCCGTCGGCGCCAACTACTTCCAGAACCAGCCGTACCTCGACGACTTCAACAAGAAGAACGGCACCCACATCGTGCCCGTCGTCACGGTCCACCTGGAGCCGCTCGGTCTCTACTCCAACAAGGTCGACAAGGCCGACGAGCTGAAGAGCGGTGCGACGGTCGCCGTCCCGAACGACACGGTCAACGAGGCGCGGGCGCTCAAGCTCCTCGACGCCAACGGGATCATCACGCTCAAGGACGGCGCGGGCAACGACGCGACCCCCAAGGACATCGCGAAGAACCCGAAGAACCTCAAGTTCAAGGAGCTGGAGGCGGCCCAGACCCCGCGCTCCCTGGACGACGTCGACGCCGCCGTGATCAACGGCAACTACGCGATCGAGTCGGACCTCAAGCCCTCCGACGACGCCCTGGTCCTGGAGTCCGCCGACGACAACCCGTACGGCAACTTCCTCGCCGTCAAGGAGGGGAACGAGGACGACCCGCGCGTCAGGAAGCTCGCCGAGCTCCTGACCTCCGCCGAGGTCAAGAAGTTCATCGAGGACAAGTACGCCGGTTCCGTCGTCGCGTCGTTCTGACCGCACCGGACGGCTCCGGGAGCGGCTGACGCGGCGCAGGTCCGTCACCCTCCCGTCGGCCGCCGTTCCCTCTGCACCACGGTGTCGACTCGTCGACACCGTGGTGCAGTTCGGCGCTCACATGCTGCATGCTGGGCAGTTCAGCAGGCCCGACGGTCCCTGATGGTTACGGAGCGGCGCATGACGAACACCTTCCCCGACATCTCCCTGAACACGGAGCGGTTGGTACTGCGCCCTCTCGAGGACGACGACGTTCCCGCCCTCACCGAGATGATGAACGACGAGCAGGTCGCGGCCTGGACGTCCGTGCCGCAGCCCTTCACCGAGGCCGCCGCCCGCACCTGGATCACCCGGTACGCGCCCGCCGAGCGCACCTCGGGCCGCGGACTGGACCTCGCCGTCACGGAGTTCCTCACCCAGCGGCTGGTCGGCGTCATCCAGCTGGGCAGGACGAATTGGCATGTCCGCTCCACAGAGCTCTCGTACATCATCGCGCCCTGGGCACGCGGCGAGGGCTACGCGTCCGAAGCGTCACTCGCCACCGCCCAGTGGCTCTTCGGCGACCAGCGGTTCGAGCGTCTGGAGCTGCGCACCGCGGCCGACAACACCGCCTCCCAGCAGGTCGCGCAGAAGATCGGCTGCATCAGCGAGGGCGTCCTGCGCGGAGCCTGTATAGCGCGCACCCGCACCGAGAGCGGGCGCTGGGAGGATCTGCGCACCGACTTCATCGTGTGGGGCCTGCTTCCCGAGGACATCGAGGGCATCGCCGAGCAGCTCGCCGACAGCGGCGGGTTCACCGCCTACTCCGACTGGAACTGACCGGAACCGCACCGGAGGCGGCCGCGGACCCCCGCCCGCACCCCCGGACGTCACGAGGTACGCTCACTGGGCTCCGCACGCCCGCCCGGCCGCACGCCCACCTGACGACCTGACGACCTGCGAAGACTCCAGGAGACTGACGACGATGGCCGACCGGGTCACGGTGATCGGCTGGGACGGCTCGCCGCTGACGGACGCGGCGCGCTCGGCTCTCGGCGTCGCCACACTGGTGGCCGGCGCGGGACATCACCTGGTCCTCCCCGAAGTGCCCCCGTCCGCCGAGCGCATCCGCCTCGGCAGCGTCGCCCTCGCGGGCCGCCGCATCGCCGCCCATCGCGGCACCGCCGTCGTCCTCGCCGACGGCGACCCGGGCTTCTTCGGAGTCGTACGCACCCTGCGCGCGCCCGAGTTCGGCCTGGAGGTCGAGGTCGTCCCCGCGGTCTCGTCCGTGGCCGCCGCCTTCGCCCGCGCCGGCATGCCCTGGGACGACGCACAGGTGGTCGTCGCGCACCGGCGCACCCTGCGACGCGCGGTGAACGTGTGCCGGGCCCACAGCAAGGTCGCCGTCCTCACCTCACCCGGCGCCGGACCGGCCGAGCTGGGCCTGCTCCTGGACGGAGTCCACCGCACCTTCGTCATCTGCGAGGAACTCGGCTCCGAGCGGGAACGGGTCACGGTCCTGACCTCCGACAAGGTCGCCGACCACACCTGGCGCGACCCGAACGTCGTCATCGTGCTCGGCGGCCCCGTCGCGTCCTCCGAGGGCGGCGGCTGGATCGCCGGCCGCGACCCGGGCACCGGCCCCCGCGGCTGGGCGCTGCCCGACGACATGTACGGCCACGAGCTCGGCGAGGGCGAGACCGAGGTACTGCGCGCCGCCCAACTCGCCCGGCTGGGACCGCGCATCGGCGACCTCGTCTGGGACATCGGCTCCGGCAGCGGCGCCTTCGCCACGGAGGCCGCGCGCTGCGGCGCCGCCGTCATCGCCGTCGACCGCGACCCCGACGCCTGTGCCCGCACGATGGCCGCCGCCCGCCGCTTCGGTGTCCAGCTCCAGATCACCCACGGGACCGCGCCGCACGTCCTCGAGAACCTCCCGGAACCGGACGTCGTGCGTGTGGGCGGGGGTGGGGCCGCGGTGGTCTCGGCCGTCGCCGACCGGCGCCCCCAGCGGATCGTCACGCACGCCGCGACCCGCGACGCCGCCGAACTCATCGGCAGGGACCTGACGGAGCACGACTACCGGGTCGAATGCGCGCTCCTGCAGTCCGTCGAGATGGACACCCGCGCCTGGACGGAGAAGGAGCGCAGCGTCGCCTTCCTGCTCTCCGGAGAACTGGGGCGACGCGACTGACCGCGCCGAGGTGCGGTGGCCGGCCGGCAGGCGGGTCACTGCCCGATCGCGCCCTGTGATCCTGTAGTCGTACCGCGCGCGGTAGGCTGACCGATCGTTGTACCGCAGTCGGGTTGTCCGGTATTTCGCCGGTCAATGTCCGGAAAACGCACCTGTTTTGGGATGCGTGTGGTACGGCGGAAACCGGAGGACGCGCAAAGTGGCGCAGTCCACAGCGGGCCGTGACGGATCACCCTGTCGCGGTGGCGGACCGACCGCGACAATGCCAGTTAATGGCTTTGTCGACCGGTCGTTCGTGCCGCCCGGCCCGTGTGCTCGTTCTCATGACGGGCGGTCGGTGCGCCGCTCCGGACGAGCAGGTCGTAGGAGCACTAAACCGATGGGCGAGGGGTACGCATGACCGACACCGGCCAGGTCCCGGGCGAGGGACTGCCGGAGAACGCAGGCATGGTGGAGCAGCCGGGCGTCCCCGCCCCCGGCGCGTACACCTACCTCTCCGAGTCCACCGCCGAAGACGAAGACCTGTTGCTGCTGCCGGGCGCCCAGGGGGCTTGGGGCAACGAAGTGGCCCCGCCGGCCCCGGCGCCTGTCGTCGAGGCCGTCCACGAGCCCGGTCCGCACGAGACGGCGGGCCGCGACAGCGGCTCGGTCGACCTCAGCGCCGTCCGGATGTCCTCGCCCGCACCGCAGCCGCCCGTCGCCCGTCGCCCCCTGCACCTCGGCCCGCCCACCCCGGACGGTGCCGGCAGCCCGGTGCGTTCGCTCGCCGACCGCGGTCCGGCGGGAGCGCCGCCCACCCCCTTTCCCGTACGGCAGGCGGGTCCGCCCACGTCCGGACCCGAATACCTCGACGTACCGCGTGACGAGATCGCGCTGCAGGGCGCGGCGCCCTGGGGAGCCCAGGCGCAGGCCCAGGTACAGGTAGCGCCTCCGGTGGCACAGGTCGGTTCCGAGGACGTGCCTGCAGAAACGGTCTTCCCGGCGGTCGCCGAGGCGCACGCCGGTGAACCGGCAGCCGTCGAGGCCGCCCCCGTCGCGCAGGTACCCGAAGCCGAGGGTGACGCGTCGCTTCCCGAGGTCCAGGGCCCCCCGGTCCCGCCGGAACCCTCGGAGGAGCCGGCGGCGGAGCAGCCCGCCGAGGCGCCGCAGGGACAGGACGCTCCGAGCGCCGACGGCCCCGACGCCGCGCAGACCCGGTCCGCCGCGGACCCCGCAGAGCCCGAGCAGGCTCCGGAAGCGGTGCAGGCACCCGAAGAGGCGTACGGTGCGCCGCAGCCGGAAGCCGTTCGGCCCGATGAGCAGCCGGCCGGGACCGTGGAGGACGTCCAGGTACCGGACGCAGTCCCGGTCCCCGAACCGGTCCTCGAACCGGTTCTCGTGCAGGACTACGCGCAGGCTCCCCAGCTCGCCGACGGTTCGCTGTTCCCGCAGGCCCCGGACGGGGGCCACGGCCCCGAGTTCGCCCAGGCCGTCCCGGAGTTCGCACACGCGCCCCAGCCCACGCCCTTCCCCGCCGCACCCCACTACGCGCACCCGTCGGAGGACGCCGGGCAGCACGCGCCCGAGGCCCCGCAGGCCGCGTACGCGGCGCCGGACCCGCAGCCCGTGTACCCGGCGGAGCCGCAGGTCCCGGATCCAGCCGTGCCGTTCACCGGGGCCGCACCGCCCGCGGGGGCCCAGGAGCCCCAGCCGCAGCCGGTGGAGGCCGAGCCGTTCGTCGCGGAGGCCGTCCAGGTCCAGGGTCCCGCCGAGGCCCCGTGGTCCGCCGGGCCCACCGAGCCCGAGGCCGTGCCCGTCCGGAGCGCCGAGGAGCCCGAGGCCCCGCAGGAGGTGCCGGCCGAGACCGCCGCGTACGCCGAAGAACCCGTGGTGGCCGTGGCACACGAGGGCCACGGCGAGGCGGCCGCGCTGCAGGACGGACCCCCGGAGACCCACGCCGAGCAGCCCGCCGGCCAGTTCGTGCCCGTCGAGGGCATGGTGCCGACCACCCCGCACCTGGCTCCGACCCCGCCCCACGCCATGACCGTGCCGCCCCTCCCGGAGGAGCGGGCCGAGCAGATCGCCGAAGAGGCGGCGGGCCCGGCCGCGGTGACCGTCGAGCAGCCCGCCGAACCGGCGCCCGACAGCGGGCAGGACGAGGAGCCCGTCCTCGTCCTGCCCGCCCCCAGGGAGCCCGACCCGGCTCCCGACGCCGAGGCGACTCCCGTACCGGAGGCGCCGGTCGAGGCCGAGGAGGAGAGCCCGGAGCCCGTGGCGGCACAGCAGGCGGAGGACCTGGACACCCGCGCCGCCGACCAGGAGGAGAGCACGGCCGCCGTGGCCCGGACACGAGAGTCCACCGGACCGGCCGCGCCCGGCTACGACGACGCCGAACGCGAGGCCGTCCTGCGCGTCATGCGCGAGCGCCGCGACATCCGCAACGGCTTCCGCAGCGACCCGATCCCGCACGACGTGCTGCTCCGCGTCCTGGAGGCGGCCCACACGGCGCCCTCCGTCGGCCACTCCCAGCCCTGGGACTTCGTCGTCATCCGCTCCGCCGAGACACGGCGCACGATGCACGAACTGGCCGCCCGCCAGCGCGAGGCGTACGCCCAGTCGCTCCCCAAGGGCCGCGCGAAGCAGTTCAAGGAACTGAAGATCGAGGCCATCCTCGACACCCCGGTGAACATCGTCGTCACCGCCGACCCGACCCGCGGCGGCCGGCACACCCTCGGCCGCCACACCCAGCCGCAGATGGCCCCGTACTCCTCCGCGCTCGCCGTCGAGAACCTGTGGCTCGCGGCCCGCGCCGAGGGCCTGGGCGTCGGCTGGGTCAGCTTCTTCGACGAGCGGGAGATGGTCCGCGAGCTGGGCCTGCCCGAGCACCTGGAGGTCGTGGCCTACCTCTGCGTCGGATACGTCGACGAGTTCCCGGAGGAGCCCGAGCTGATGCAGGCGGGCTGGTCCAAGCGCCGCCCGCTGTCCTGGGTCGTGCACGAGGAGACGTACGGCCGTCGCGCGCTGCCCGGCGAGGAGCCGCACGACCTGCTCGCCGAGACCGTCACCAACATCCGCCCGCTGGACGCCAAGGCGCTCGGCGAGGCGTGGGAGCGCCAGAAGCGCATGACCAAGCCGGCCGGTGCCCTCGGCATGCTGGAGATCATCTCCGCGCAGCTCTCGGGCCTGTCCCGGATGTGCCCGCCCCCGATCCCGGAACCGGCCGCCGTCGCGATCTTCGCGGGCGACCACGGCGTCCACGCGCAGGGCGTCACCCCGTGGCCGCAGGAGGTCACCGGCCAGATGGTGGCCAACATCCTCGGCGGCGGCGCGGTCTGCAACGCCTTCGCCACCCAGGTCGGTGCCGAGGTCTGCGTCGTCGACGTGGGTGTGGCCTCCGACCTGCCCGCGACCCCCGGCCTGCTGCCGCGCAAGGTCCGTGCGGGCACGGCCGACATGACGACCGGTCCCGCGCTGACCCGCGAGGAGGTCAGGGCGGCCATCGAGGTGGGCATCGAGACCGCCCGCGATCTGGTGGCGGCCGGTAACAAGGCCCTGATCACGGGCGAGATGGGCATCGCCAACACCACGGCCTCGGCGGCGCTGATCTCCGTCTTCACCGGCGCCGACCCGGCCGAGGTCACCGGCCGCGGCACCGGTATCAACGACGAGACCCTGGCCCGCAAGACCGAGGTGGTACGCCGGGCCCTGGAACTCCACCAGCCGGACCCCGCCGACCCGATCGGTGTCCTCGCGGCCATCGGCGGTCTGGAGCACGCCGCGATGGTGGGCCTCCTCCTCGGCGGGGCCTCCCTGCGCACACCGGTGATCCTGGACGGTGTGAGCGCCGGCGCGGCGGCCCTGGTGGCCCGCGCCATCGCCCCGGAGGTGCTGGCGGCCTGCATCGCCGGCCACCGCAGCGCCGAGCCCGGCCACGTGGCCGCCCTCAACAAGCTGGGCCTGCGCCCCCTGGTCGACCTCGACCTCCGTCTCGGCGAGGGCACCGGCGCCCTGCTGGCCCTCCCGGTCGTGCAGAGCGCGGCCCGGGCGATGCACGAGGTGGCGACGTTCGACTCGGCCGGGGTGACCGAGAAGTAGCCGCGTCGTCGGTCCGTGCCCGCCCGGCGCAACGGGCGGGCACGGACCGACGACGGACCCGCTCGTGCGGGGCTCTGAGGCGCAGCCCCAGTTTCGGCAAGGGCCGGACCGGGGGAAAGAAACCCCACCCCAGCCGTCCACCACGCCGCACTCTAAAATCCGCACGTCAGGGCCGCTCCAAGGCAGCAGCGCCCCCACCGCACCACCCGCATGAGGAGCCGCACCTCCATGGCCGAACACCCCGCCTACCCCGTAGGCCTCCGCCTCCTTGGCCGCCGCGTCGTAGTCCTCGGCGGCGGCCAGGTCGCCCAACGCCGTCTCCCCGCCCTCATCGCGGCGGGCGCGGACATCCACCTCGTCTCCCCGGCCGCCACCCCCTCGGTCGAGGCCATGGCGGACGCGGGCGAACTGACCTGGACGAGGCGCCCCTACGAGCCGGGCGACCTCGCGGAAGCCTGGTACGCCCTGATCGCCACCAGCGACCCCGAGGCGAACATCGCGGCCTCGGCGGAGGCGGAGACGCACCGCGTGTGGTGCGTCCGCTCGGACGACGCCGACGCGGCCACGGCCTGGACCCCGGCGACGGGCCACAGTGAGGGCGTCACCGTGGCCGTCCTGACCACGAACGCCAAGGGCCGCGACCCCCGCCACACCGCGGCCGTCCGCGACGCGGTGGTCGAGGGCCTGCGCGACGGCACCCTCGTGGCACCCCACTACCGCACCCGCACGCCCGGCGTCGCCCTGGTCGGCGGCGGCCCCGGCGACCCGGACCTGATCACGGTCCGCGGGCGGCGCCTCCTCGCCGAGGCGGACGTGGTCATCGCCGACCGCCTGGGCCCCCGCGACCTGCTCGCCGAACTGCCGCCCCACGTCGAGGTGATCGACGCGGCGAAGATCCCGTACGGACGCTTCATGGCCCAGGAGGCCATCAACAACGCGCTCATCGAGCACGCCCAGCAGGGCAAGTCGGTGGTCCGTCTGAAGGGCGGCGACCCCTTCGTCTTCGGCCGTGGCATGGAGGAGGCCCAGGCACTGGCCGAGGCGGGCATCTCCTGCACGGTCGTCCCCGGCATCTCCAGCTCGATCTCGGTCCCGGGCGCGGCCGGCATCCCGGTCACGCACCGCGGAGTCGCCCACGAGTTCACCGTCGTCAGCGGCCATGTCGCCCCCGACGACGAACGCTCCCTGGTCGACTGGGCGGCGCTCGCCAAGCTCCGCGGCACCCTGGTCGTCCTGATGGGCGTGGACAAGATCGGCGCCATCGCCCGCACACTCATGGACAACGGCAAGGCGTCCGACACCCCCGTGGCGCTCGTCCAGGAGGGCACGACCGCGGCGCAGCGCCGCGTCGACGCGACGCTCGCGACGGTCGCCGGGACGGTACGTGCCGAGGACGTGCGGCCCCCGGCGGTCATCGTCATCGGCGAGGTCGTCACCGTGAGCGCGGACGGCTCGTTCGAGACATCTGAGTAACCCCGGGTAACACAACCGTTCCCAGCCGTTGGCACCGCACCCAGGACAAGGCAGTATCACCCTGTGGCCGATCTCATCACCGTTGAGGACCCAGCCGACCCCCGCCTGCGTGACTACACGGGCCTGACCGACGTGGAGCTGCGCCGCAAGCGCGAACCGGCCGAGGGCCTGTTCATCGCCGAGGGCGAGAAGGTCATCAGACGGGCCAAGGACGCCGGCTACGAGATGCGCTCGATGCTGCTGTCCGCCAAGTGGGTCGACGTCATGCGCGACGTCATCGACGAACTCCCGGCCCCGGTGTACGCGGTCAGCCCGGACCTCGCCGAACAGGTCACCGGCTACCACGTGCACCGCGGCGCGCTCGCCTCCATGCAGCGCAAACCGCTGCCGACCCCCGACGACCTGCTCCGGACGGCCCGCCGGGTCGTGGTCATGGAGTCGGTCAACGACCACACCAACATCGGGGCGATCTTCCGCTCCGCCGCCGCCCTGGGGATGGACGCGGTGCTGCTCTCCCCGGACTGCGCGGACCCTCTGTACCGGCGTTCGGTGAAGGTCTCCATGGGCGCGGTCTTCTCGGTCCCGTACGCGCGTCTGGACTCCTGGCCCAAGGGGCTCGAGTCGGTCCGGGAGGCGGGCTTCGGCCTCCTCGCGCTCACCCCGGACGAGAAGGCCAAGACCCTGGACGAGGTGGCCCCGCACCGGATGGACCGGGTCGCGCTGATGCTCGGCGCGGAGGGCGACGGCCTGTCCACCCAGGCGCTCGTGGCCGCCGACGAGTGGGTCCGCATCCCGATGGCCCACGGCGTCGACTCGCTCAACGTGGGTGCGGCCGCCGCGGTCGCGTTCTACGCGGTGGCGACCGGCCGCCCACGGCCCTGAGGCCCGCGCCCGCGGACCGCGGGCGCCGGCCGCCTCCGGATTCCTACGCCTGACGCCCGGCCGCGCGCGGTGTGGCAGGCGGTACGCGGTCCGGCTGTACGTGCTCCTGCCTGCGCTCCTGCACACGGTCGCCGCCGAGTCCGCGGGCCGGCCCCTGGCAGCCCTGGGCCGCCGCGATCGCCAGCGCCACCAGCAGTGTCACCACGACGAACACGAAGAGCCGCTGCCTCAGCAGCCGCGGGTTGGCCGGCCGCCGGCCGGTCCCGGTGGTGCGCGGCCCGGGACGCCCCGTCCCACTGCGCTGCGGGCCGGAACGGCTGCCGGAGTTGGAGCGCGTCGAGTTGCCCCGCGAGGGGGCAGGGCGCGCCCCGGACCGCGACGGGGTGCCGTTGCCCCGCGGCGGGGGAGTGCCCGGTGTGCGCCGGGTGCGCTGCTCCGGGTAACTGTCGTCGAGCCGCCCGGTCGGCCGGTCGGCCTCCGCGGCACGGGGAACGGGCGGGCGCGTGTCGCCCATCCCGTGCGTCTCGCGTGCCGCGATCTCCTTGAGCCGCAGCGACAACTGCAGTGTGCTGGGCCGTTCCTCGGGATCCTTCGCCAGGCAGGCGCGTACGAGAGGCGCCAGCGAGTCGGGCACCCCGTGCAGCTGCGGCTCCTCGTGCACCACGCGGTAGAGCATCACTTCGGAACTGCCGTGCCCGAAGGGCGAGTCCTGGGTCGCGGCGTACGCCAGCGTGGCACCGAGCGCGAACACGTCCGTGGCCGGTGTGACGGCGGCGCCCCGCACCTGCTCCGGCGCCAGGAAACCGGGCGAGCCCACCGCCGTACCGACGTGGGTGAGGGTGCTCGCACCCGTCGCCCAGGCGATGCCGAAGTCGATGATGCGCGGCCCCTTCGGGGACAGCAGGATGTTCGACGGCTTCAGGTCCCGGTGGACGACCCCGGCCTCGTGCACGGCGACGAGTCCTTCGGAGAGGGCGGCGCCGACGGCCGCGACCTCGGCCGCGAAG
Organism: Streptomyces aurantiacus; assembly: GCF_027107535.1. Classification (NCBI taxonomy): domain Bacteria; kingdom Bacillati; phylum Actinomycetota; class Actinomycetes; order Kitasatosporales; family Streptomycetaceae; genus Streptomyces; species Streptomyces sp. Qhu-G9. The sequence goes on from NZ_CP114283.1 coordinate 2,825,191, forward strand.
AGCGGGCCCTCCTCGGTGACCTTGTCGTGCAGCGAGGGACCGGGAACGTACTGCGTCGCGAACCAGGGGCGGTCGGCCTCCAGGTCCGCGGCGACGAGCCGCGCGGTGCACCCGCCCCGGATCCGGCGCGCCGCCGACACCTCACGGGCGAAGCGCGACCGGAACTCCTGGTCCTCCGCGAGGTCGGGCCGGATCACCTTCAGGGCGACCCGCTGGCCACGCCGGTCGGAACCCAGATAGACAACGCCCATCCCGCCCGCGCCGAGCCGTCGGTGAAGCCTGAACGAGCCGACGACACGCGGGTCCTCGCGCCTCAGGCGCATCATCGCCATGTCCATCCCCGCTGCCCGGTCCGTTTGACGAGCCACAGCTTACGTTTCCGCGGCCGGGTGCGCGCAGAGGCCGCGCCCTCGCGGACCGACCGATTGTCAGTGCCGGGTGGGAAACTTGAAAGGTGGTCAGGGGACGGGGGAGCCGGGCGGTGTTGAGCTGCGCGGATCCCCAACCATCCGTCGCAGAAGGGGGATTGGGCCCGTGAAGGGTGATCGCGTGGAGATAGTGGTCGACGCGGGGGACACGACCCGTACGTACGAGGTGGTGGCCAGTCGTGCGGGCCGCCGGGTGGAGACGGCGGTCCGCAGAGGAGTGGTCGAAGTGAGCGAAGTCACCCGCAGCGGATCGGTCGTCCGCACGGCCCGCTTCATGGCCACCAGGGTGCTCGCCCTGGTCGAACAGCCGGTCCCGAGGGAGGACAGCTCGGAACAGACCGGACGTCCCCTCCGGGAAACCCCCGAGACCTAGGACCTCTTCTCCACCCAGGGGAGTACTCCGCAGGTCACCGCTCATCCTCCGGGAGGCCCGGTAATAGGTACGAGGGCATGACGACCCGCACGCGCCCCGCACCTAGATTGGTTCTCAAGCGGCGGGTGCAGCACTCGTCCCCCGAGGTCAGACACCCGCCGCTGCCAGACGTCAGAAGCTTTTCAACAGAACGGTCAGGAGAGGGACCATGGCGGACATCGCACCGCGGACCATGATCCGCACGCAGGGACGCAGGGCGTACAGCGCAGCGTTCGGTTCCAGCCGGTCCGGCCGGCGCCACCCGCTGGTGGCGACCGCCATGGTCCTTCCTCTGGCCACCCTGCTCGTAGTCGTCTTCGGAGGCTGGGAAGCAGTGGTCACACAGGCGTCGTCCGTGGGCGTGATGCTGGGGCGCTGAGCGGCGCCCCAGGCCCGGAAGAGCGGTCCGGGCGGGGACATCCGGCCATGAAACCCCGTGGGGACGGGGGTGCGGCGGACGGCAAAAATGCGGGCGCAGCTGGGGAGCTGCGCCCGCATTGCTTTGCCCTGCGTACGCTCCGGGAGGACCGTCGGCGCTGGACCCGGCGGGAGGTACGACCCGAGGGGGACCCGAGTGACCGCTGACGTGCTGCTGCCCGCGCTCCGCGCGAAGGTGCGGGCCGCCGTTCATCCGGCCGCGCAGGCGTGTGCCTGCGGTACGGGGGCCTCCGTGCTCGCCGACCGGCCCGACGGAGCCGTCGTCCGGCATGCGGGCACCGTGGCGAAGGCGCACGCCCCCGACACGGACCTGCCCGCGCTGGCGGCACGCATGGCCGTCGCCGCCCACCCCGGACTCGCCCACGTCCTCCTGCCTCCGCTCGGCGCGAGCGTGGCCGAGCTGCAGGGGCGACCGGTCACGCTCTGGCCGTACGGCACCCCCGTGGACCGCGACGACCCCGAGGCCGCCCCCTGGGAGGAGGCCGGGACGCTCCTCGCGCACCTGCACCGGACTCCGGAGCCGGTGCTGCCGCCCGGGCTTCCGCCGATGCGGGGCCCGGCGAAGGCGGCCCGTGCGATCGCCCGGCTCAGGTCGGCGGGCCCGCATGCGGCGGCCGCTCCGGTGCTGCGCGCCTGGGCCGTTCTGCCCTCCTGGGCGCGCGGCGAGGCCCCGATGCCGGACACCCGCACGCTCTGCCACGGGGATCTCCACCTGGGCCAGTTGGTGCGTTCGCAGGCCGGCGACTGGCTGCTCATCGACATCGACGACCTCGGCCGGGGTGAGCCCGCCTGGGACCTGGCCCGCCCCGCGGCCTGGTTCGCCTGCGGTCTTCTCCCGCCCGACGAATGGACACGCTTCCTCACCGCGTACCGGAAGGCAGCCGGCCCGGCCGTCCCCGGGGACGGTGACCCCTGGCCGGCCCTCGACGTGCCGGCCCGTGCCCTGACCGTACAGACGGCGGCTCTGGCGATCGTGAAGTCGGTGGCCGGCGGGCGCCCGTTGGACGAGGTCGAGACGTCCGTGATCGACGCATGTGACCGAATGGCCGCCCACCCGCCGGAGTTGGCGGGAGAATACGCGACGTAGGGTGCAACCGACCGAACCCGGGCAGTGTCTGTCCTGGCGGAAGCAGTACCGACCGGCGAGGAGTTGAGCCGAGCATGCAGTGTCCGAAGTGCCATGCGCCGATGCACACGTACAACCGCAATGGTGTCCAGATCGAGCAGTGCAGCGGCTGCCGCGGGATTTTCCTCGACTACGGCGAGCTGGAGTCACTGACCCGCATGGAGGGCCAGTGGTCGCAGCCCGCACCGCCGCCCCCGGGCGCCCCGCAGGCGTACCCGTCCGCTCCCGCCCCGGCCTGGGGAGCTCCTCACGGCGGCCAGGGCGGCCACGGCGGACATGGCGGCCACTACGGCCACAACAAGCGTCACAAGAGCTTCGGCCACATGCTCTTCTCCTCCTGACCGGACCGGAGGAACGACGAAGCCCCCGACCGTACGAGACGGCCGGGGGCTTCGGTGTGTGCGCGATACTGGGATTGAACCAGTGACCTCTTCCGTGTCAGGGAAGCGCTCTCCCGCTGAGCTAATCGCGCGGATGGGACCTGCTGGTGGTGCGTACTGCGTGCGCGATACTGGGATTGAACCAGTGACCTCTTCCGTGTCAGGGAAGCGCTCTCCCGCTGAGCTAATCGCGCGGGACCGAATCTCACCGAACGTACCGGAAGATCCAGTGGACGATACTGGGATTGAACCAGTGACCTCTTCCGTGTCAGGGAAGCGCTCTCCCGCTGAGCTAATCGTCCTTGGAGGTGGAGACGGGATTTGAACCCGTGTAGACGGCTTTGCAGGCCGTTGCCTCGCCTCTCGGCCACTCCACCAGGAGTGCGGGGGTCGGGAAGATCCCCCCCTTCCTGCGAGCGGACGACCAGGTTCGAACTGGCGACCTCAACCTTGGCAAGGTTGCGCTCTACCAACTGAGCTACGTCCGCTTGTCGTTTCCGGTCGGCTCACGCTTCCCGGCGACGTGTTGAACTCTAGCGGATTCCGGGGCCAGCACAAAAACGCGTTTGTGCAGCGTGCTGCGCTACGCCCGCTCCAGGACACGGTCGGGGCACCCGCAGGTCACCCACCATAGACTCGCAGTCGTGCAGGATCTCCCAGCTCTCGCCCGCTTCGGCGGCCTCGTCGCGACCGGCCTCCTCGATGTCACCAGCGATCCCGCGGCCCTGGACTCCGGTGGCTTCTGGGCCGTCAGCGCCGACTTCGAGGGGCGTACGGTCTGCGCCCGCTTCGCGGACGTACGGCGTGAGACCGTGCCCGCGCCGGTGCCGGGTGAGTGGCGCGGGCCCGCCGCCGGTGACTGGACGTCGTCGCTCGACCGCGCCGCGTACACGGCGGGGGTGCGCCGCATCCGCGAGCACATCGCGGCCGGCGAGGTGTACCAGGCGAACCTCTGCCGTGTCCTCTCGGCGCCCGTCGCACCGGACGCCGACGTGGACGCGCTGACCGCCCTGCTGGCGCGCGGCAACCCGGCGCCGTATGCCGGAACGATTCGCCTGCCCGGTCACGGGGTCGAGACGGCCACCGCGTCCCCGGAGCTCTTCCTGCGCCGCACCGGCCGTGTCGTCGAGTCGGGGCCGATCAAGGGCACGGGACGGACCGAGGCGGACCTGCTGGACAAGGATCACGCCGAGAACGTGATGATCGTGGACCTGGTGCGCAACGACCTGGGCCGGGTGTGCGCGACCGGCACCGTGACCGTGCCCGACCTGTGCGTCGTCGAGAAGCACCCCGGGCTCGTCCACCTCGTCTCCACCGTCCGCGGCGAACTGCGTGCGGACGTGGGCTGGCCGGAGCTGCTGGCCGCGGCCTTCCCGCCCGGATCCGTCACCGGCGCCCCGAAGTCCAGCGCGCTGCGGATCATCGAGGATTTGGAGACGGTGCCCAGGGGGCCGTACTGCGGTGGCATCGGCTGGGTCGACGCCGATCGCGGCACCGGCGAGCTGGCCGTCGGCATCCGTACCTTCTGGATCGACCGGGCGGAGGGCGTGCTGCGCTTCGGCTCCGGTGCGGGCATCACCTGGGGTTCGGATCCCGAGCGCGAGTGGGCGGAGACCGAGCTGAAGGCCGCCCGGCTGCTCGCTGTAGCGTCGGGGGTGTACCCAGGGGCGTACGACACGGACGGGGCGGCACCCGAGGACGAGCCCGACGACCCCGGGGCCGCCGGCCGGGAAAGCACGTCGGGTCGGTAACCCGGCACGTTCACGCGAGGTGAGGTTCAGTGAAGATCTGGCTCGACGGCGGGCTGCAGGACAGCGAGACGGCCAGTGTCTCCGTCTTCGACCACGGGCTGACCGTGGGCGACGGCGTCTTCGAGACCGTGAAGGCGGTCCACGGCCGCCCGTTCGCGCTCACCCGCCACCTGGACCGGCTGGCGCGCTCGGCGAGCGGTCTCGGTCTGCCCGAGCCCGACCGTGACGAGGTGCGCCGGGCCTGCACGGCCGTCCTGGACGCCGATCCGATGCCGCTCGGCCGCCTGAGGATCACGTACACCGGGGGCCACGGGCCGCTCGGCTCGGACCGTGGTGAGCACGGGCCGACCCTCGTCGTGGCCCTGGGGGAGTCCCACCGACGCCCCGACTCCACCGCCGTGATCACCGTGCCGTGGACCCGCAACGAACGCGGCGCGCTGACGGGCCTGAAGACGACGTCGTACGCGGAGAACGTCGTCGCCCTGGCCCGCGCCCGCCAACAGGGCGGCTCCGAGGCGCTGTTCGCGAACACCGTCGGACAGCTCTGTGAAGGGACCGGTTCCAACGTCTTCGTGGTCCTCGACGGCGAGATCCACACCCCGCCCGTCTCCTCCGGGTGCCTCGCGGGCATCACGCGCGCCCTCACCGTCGAGTGGACGGGCGCCAGGGAGACCGACCTGCCGCTGGACGTCCTGGAGCGGGCCGAGGAGATTTTCCTGACCTCGACGCTGCGTGACGTGCAGGCCGTGCACCGGGTGGACGGCCGCGAACTGCCCGGCGCGCCGGGCCCGGTGACCGCGAAGGCCATGCGGATCTTCGGCGAGCGGGCGGGCGACGACCTCGATCCATGAGCCGGCGGCCGTCGGCCGAAACGGATGGCGCGAGCCCCGTCCGGGCGGGTACAACACCCCTGATGACCACCACCCTGCGGCCGACCGAGCCGCTTCAGCGCGATGCCGACGGGGCGTTGTCCCGCCACTACACGGTGTGCGTGAACAGCCGTCCCGTGGGCGCGGTGCACCTGGCCACCCACCCCGATTTCGGGTCGTCGGTGGCCCAGATCCGTGAGCTTGCCATCGAGGAGCCGGACCGGGGGCGCGGACGGGCCACCGTGGCCGCGCTCGCCGCGGAGGAGGTGGCACGCGGCTGGGGCTGCGAGCGGATCGAGGCGTCGGTACCCGCCGGTGCGGCGGCCGCTCTGCGGCTGGCGACGGCCCTCGGGTACGTGGTGCGCAACCGCGCCATGGAGAAGCGGCTCGGCGCCGCGCCGCCCGCGCCGCCCGCGTTGCCCGCGGGCAGCCGGGGGCGGCCCATGACGGAGGCCGAGTACGGGCCGTGGGTGGAGCAGGTCAAGGAGGCCTACGCCCAGGAGTGGATCACCCGGGGGGTGCCCGAGGCCGAGGCCCGAGCCAAGTCCGAGCTGGACCACGCCACTCTGCTGCCGGACGGGCTCAGCAGCGAGGGGATGGACATCCTCGTCCTGGAGCACGAGGGAACGCCGGTCGGCACACTGCAACTGGGATCGAGCGAGGGGTGGGCGTTCGTCTACGACGTCGAGGCCGACGAGAGACACCGGGGCCGGGGCCACGGCCGTTCGCTGATGCTGCTGGCGGAGGCGCAGACGGTCGCCGCCGGACGCCCCGGCATCCGCCTGAACGTCTTCGCCGACAACGCCCCGGCCGAGCGGCTCTACGAGTCACTCGGCTACGAGACGACCACGTACCACCTCTACAAGGACCTGCTGTAGGGCAAGCGGCCGGGGCCGTCAGGCGTCCCGCTCGGCCAGCAGCCGGTCCACGATCTCCTCGACGCGCGCGCGGAGCCCTTCCTGGCTCTTGCCGCCGTCCAGGTGCTCACCGTCGATCACGTAGGTGGGGGTGCCGGTCACGCCGATGGCCTTGCCCTCGGCCTGGTCGGCGTCGACGATCAGCATGTGCCGCCCGTCGATGAGCGCCGTGTCGAACTCCTCGGCGTCCAGGCCGAGTTCCCGGGCGACCTCGACGAGAAGGGCCTCTCCCCGGCGGTCCAGCTCGGACACACGCTCCAGCACCGCCTCGACGTACGGCCAGGCCAGGCCCTGCTCCGCGGCCTCCTCGGCGGCCTGCGCGGCCGCGAACGCGTGCTGGTGCTTCTCCAGCGGGAAGTGCCGCAGCCGCAGCTCCAGCCGGTCCCCGTAGCGGGCGCGCAGCGCGCGCAGGTCGTCGAGGGCGCTACGGCAGTCCGGGCACTGGAGTTCGCACCAGACGTCCAGGACGGGGACGGCGGGGCGGGCGGAGGAGGAGTCGCTCATGGGGCCAGTGTCCCAGCCGGGGCCCGCGCGACCCAACCGGGAGCACCGGCGGCCCGGGGCGGACCGCAACCGCGGGCGACTCGGCCGGGCCCGGGGCCGGCGCGACCAGCCCGGCCCGGACCGGGGCCGGTCCTTCCGGCCGGGACCCGGGAGTCGGTCCTTGGGACGGGGACCGCGGGACGAGTCGCCGGGACCGCGACCTCAGGAGGACCCGACCCGGAGATGTCCCTGAGGTATCCCCGGACCATGGCATACCGGGCGTGGGGCGGTGCAGGATGGAAGGGACGAAGTGGGCCCTGCCCGACCCCGCCATGCCTGGAGGACCGGATGATTGCCGAGACCGTCTGTTCCGCCGTGGCCGCGGCGGGCCTGGGTATCGCCGCGGTCACCGCGTACCGCAAGCGTCTCCTCGCGGCGGCCCGCCTCGCCGCGTACGCGCTGGTCCCGCTGGGCCTGGTACTGACCGGGGCCGTCGAATGGGTGGCCGAGACCGCCTTCAGTCCGACGGCCTGGGCGGGGTTCGGCGTGCTCGGCGTGGCCTGGCTGCTGTTCATGACCACGCGTGCCGTGGAGCGTCGTACGGGCGGGACCCGCAAGGAGCGCAGGGCGGCCCGGGCCGCGCAGCGCGAGGCGGTGGCCCCGGCCGCCTCGGCGCCTTCGCTGCGCCCGGGGGCCGTCCGCCCGGCAGCCCGGCCCGCGGCCAAGCCCGGCAAGGCCGGGGCGGGGGACGACTTCAGCGACATCGAGGCCATCCTGAAGAAGCACGGGATCTGAGGAAACCGCAGCGCAGGGCATCGCGCGCCGACCCGCCGGACCGGGCGGACACGCGACCGGGGCACGGGCGAGAGGGCCTATCCCAGATCGTGGACCGCCGTGTCACGGATTTCGGCTAACTCCCCCATATTTCGGGCGTGTTGATCGCTTCGGGAGTCCCGGCTGCGTCATCATCGCGGCGAGATGCTGGACACAACCCAGAGCGACACCGTGGTTCCTTCCGAGGAGCGGCGGGGTTGTCTCTTCGCGCTTTCCCAGCCACCGCTGATGATCTTCCTTGCGGTGATCGGCTGTCTGCTGCTCATGGCTTCGCTGCACGATCTGCTGCTGCTCTGAGCCGTACGCGGAGTCCCTGGCGTCACCCGCCGAGGACTCCGTCAGCCCGCCGCCTCCTTGCGTCGCGCCCGGTAGGCGGCCACATGCAGACGGTTTCCGCAGGTCCGGCTGTCGCAGTAGCGGCGGGAGCGGTTGCGGGAGAGGTCGACGAACGCGCGTCGGCAGTCCGGTGCCTCACAGCGGCGCAGTCGCTCCTGTTCCCCCGCCACCACGAAGAAGGCCAGTGCCATGCCGCAGTCCGCGGCGAGGTGGTCGGCGACGGACGCGCCCGGCGCGAAATAGTGCACGTGCCAGTCGTAGCCGTCGTGGTCCGTGAGGCGGGGCGTGGTGCCCGCGGCGGCGACCAGGTCGTTGATGAGCACGGCGGCGGCCCGGGCGTCGGGAGCCGCGAAGACCCCGGCGAAGCGCCCGCGGATCCTGCGCACCGCCGAGAGGTCGAGCTCGGTCAGGGTCCCGACATCGCTCATGTCGTGCTTTCCTACGAACTCGAGCAGCGCCGCGAGGTTCGCCAGTCCGTCCGTCGTGTCGTCCTCCGGTGCGGTGTTCACCAGATCGACCACGGTGTCGAGGGCGCACCGGGTGTCGTGGGTGATCAGCACGTTTCGCTCCCTGGCCTGGGGGTCGGGCGGACGCCCGCCGATGCTGGCCGATGCTAGCGGCTTCCCGGCGCGGGTGACCCGGAGCCGGCCACGCGGAGGATGCCGGGGAGGAGGCCGTGTGCGGCCCGCACGCGGTCGCGGACGGTACGCGGGGCCACCTCCGTGCCCGGACGGGCGCGAGGTGCGCCTGCGCCTTCCAGGGGCCCGTCCCCGGGACGCACGCACGGGCGCCGCCCCCGCGTGGTTTCGCGGAGACGGCGCCCGTGTATGCCATATGCGGTTGTCTGAGCCCGAGCCGTCTCCCCGAGTGGACGGCGCCGGGCGGCTTGGTGCGGAGCCTCGTCCTAGCTTTCGGCCAGGATGTGAGAGAGCTCCGTGTCGAGATCGAAGTGCCGGTGTTCCGTGCCGGGGGGCACGGCGGCGTCGGTTCGCTTCAGGAACGACTCCAGGGCCCGCGCCGGGGCCTCGAGCAGGGCTTCGCCCTCCGGAGAGCTCAGGGCGATGCACACGACGCCCTGACCGTGACTGCGGGACGGCCAGACTCGGACGTCGCCGGTACCGGTGGGCCGATGAAGACCCTCAGCGAGGAGATCGCGGGCGAACACCCATTCGACTGTCTCCTCGGCTCCGGTGTGGAAGGTGGCGTGCACGGCGTAGGGATCGGCCGTGTCGTACCGCAGGCCTGCGGGGACAGGCAAAGAGGACTCGCTCGACACAACGAGGCGCAGGTGCAGCTCGCAGCTGACCGTGGTGTTCATAAGCGCCAGGGCCTTTCGCTCAGTGTGCGCTCGGGGATTCGCACGTCGGCGAAATCGACATGCCACCTACGGTGCCGTTGTAAACCCCTCTGAGTGTTTTGCGTGTCTTTAGGTACCTCATCCGGCCGAGTGCTCGTTCGCGTAGTACGACCATTTCGGTGACTGGTTTCCGTCCGGTAGGGTTTGGCCGTATGAATACGGGGAGTGACGGATCGGGGGAGGTCGCCATGGCGACCGACGAAACGAAGGGCGAGCCGGCGCTCGGATCCCGGGCGCCGCATTTCATCAAGGCCCGCCGCATGCTGCATCTGAGCTGGCAGGTGGGCGTGTTCGTGGTGGGTCTCGCGGTCGTCGTGGCCGGTGTGATCATGCTGCCCCTGCCCGGCCCGGGCTGGCTGGTGATCTTCGGCGGCATGGCGATCTGGGCGACCGAGTTCGTCTGGGCGCAGCTGGCGCTCCGCTGGACCAAACGCAAAGTCACCGAGGCGACACAGAAGGCTCTCGACCCGAAGGTCCGACGCCGCAACATCATCCTGACGACCGTCGGGCTGGTGATCATCGCGGTGCTGGCCGGTGTCTACGTCTGGAAGTTCGGCCTCGCGATGCCGTGGAGCATCAAGGAGTAGAGGCGCTCCGCCCGCCCGTGGGCAGGCTCCTGGGCCCGGTCGGACCACCCTCTGACATGGGGTAATCTACTGTCTGCGCCCGGGCGATTAGCTCAGCGGGAGAGCGCTTCGTTCACACCGAAGAGGTCACTGGTTCGATCCCAGTATCGCCCACGTTGCCGACAGGCGGCTCGGGTCCACGGATGACGTGGACCCGAGCCGCCTGTCGGCGTTCTGCAGGCTTTGGGGTCCGGACCCCGGGGATCGAGGCTGTTCCGCCCGGGACGCTTCACCGTCCTGACCAGGCGTTCTGCGCCGAGAGGGCGCGACGTCGGAATGGGGCCGCCCGCTGCTTGCCCGCCGGCCGCTCCGATGGTCCCTCCGTCGGCCACCCCGCGGCCGTCCCGGCGCTGTCGCGGCCCCCGCCCCGGCGGGAGGGGGTGCCCGGGGGCTCGATCGCCGCTCTCCCTGCTTCGTCAACTCACCCCCGCATGCGGCCCGTTCACGCACGTCGGCCGTCTCCCGGGGTCCGTGGGGCCGGCCTCGCCCCGTCATCGGCGCCCCGCTGTCTCCGCTGTCGGTTCGGACCGGTTGGACGGGCCGGCCGGCTGAACCGGTGGTGCGGACGCGTCCGGCGTCCGCGGTCGCCACCCACCGTCACTCCGGCGTCCCCGCGCCTCTCGCTTCCGGCCGTCCTCTTTTCAACTGCCCTCCTCCGCAGCGTTGTTCGACCACCCGACACGCCCCTCCCCACCTGCGGAATCATCCAACTCCCGGTCGGTTTCAGGCCAGTTCGCGTGCTCGCGTGGGCAGCCCGGTTCACATCAATTCCTGTCCGAATCATTGACGCCCGCTGAGGGCCTCCGTACCTTGTGCCAGCAAGCGCTTACTTGAAACGATTCATGGCAGCGGACAGTGACGTCGCGGGGAGGCCCGACTATGGGGAAAAACGGGAGTGTCGAGAGGCGGACGGTCCTCAAGGCGACCGGAGCGTCGCTGGCCACACTGGGGCTGGCCACGACAACGGCCTGCGGGGGAGACGGTGGTGGGTCGGGGGACGGCAGCGTCGAGATCCGCTTCGCCTGGTGGGGTGCGGAGGAGCGGGCCAAGCGCATCAATCAGTCCATCAAGCTCTTCGAGAAGAAGTACCCGAAGATCAAGGTGAAGACGGACTTCCAGGATTACGTGGCCTTTTGGGAGAAGTTCCAGACCCAGGCCGCGGGCGGGAATCCGCCGGACGTATTCCAGAACGCCGTCGCCTTTCTGCGGAAGTACGACAAGAGAAGTGTCCTGCTCGACCTCAAGCCCCAAGTCGACGCGGGAAATCTGAACCTCAAGAACTTCCGCGCCGGTGTCGAGAAGGTCGGCGAGGTGGACGGAAAGCTGCTCGGCATACCCGTCGGCTCCAACACCATGTCACTGGTCATTGACGAGAAGGTCTTCTCGAAGGCCGGAATCAAGCCCAAGCAGGGCTGGACCTGGGACGAGTACTTCGCCGCCCTCAAGAAGATCCACGACACCCAGAAGGTGGCGGGCGACACCGGCTACTTCGGGATCATGTACCTGTACGACCTCTACCTGCGGCAGAACGGCAAGGCGTTCTTCACGGAGGACGGTCTCGGCTTCGACGAGGCCGATCTGACGGAGTGGTGGCAGGACGGGTACAACCGCGTCAAGGCGGGGATCATCACCGACCCGAAGAAGGTCGAGCAGCTCAAGCCCAAGTCGGCGCTGGCTTCCGGTGACGGCGCGTCCGAGTTCACCTGGGACAACTTCACCGTGCGCTACACCACGGAGGGGGACAGCAGCTACGGGCTGGCGCCGATCCCGACGACCGACGGCAAGGAGACCGGTCAGTACCTCTCCTCGCTCATGCTGAGCGGCTCGGCGCGGACGAAGCACCCCAAGGAGGTCGCCCAGTTCATCGACTTCATGGTGCACGACCCCGAGGTCGGCAAGATCATGGGCTACGACCGCGGCATCCTCGCCACCACCGAGCAGTTCGAGGCGTACAAGCCGACCGACGCCCCGAACCAGGCGATCGCGAAGTACGAGGAGGACGTCGCCAAGGCCGGGGTTCTCGGGACCATCACCCCGCACCCGGCGGGCGCCGACACCGTCGAAGCCGCTTTCCTGCGCGTCGCCGCCGACATGTCGACGGGCAAGACCAAGGTCTCCGACGCGGTCAAGCAGTTCTTCTCCGAGGCGAAGACCGCCCTCGCCGCCTGATGGGAACAGCTGTGACGACGCTCATCAAGGACTCTCCGCCGGATGCTCCGGAGAAGCGTCCCGGTCCCCCCGCCGCCGTGAGGCGGCGGGGGCGCCGGGAGAATCTGGCCGGCTATCTCTTCATGTCCCCGTGGATCGCGGGCTTTCTGCTGCTGACCGCGGGGCCCATGGCCGCCTCGCTGTATTTCGCGTTCACCGACTACAACCTCTTCGACTCCCCGAAGTGGATCGGCTTCGACAACTTCACCAGGATGCTCGACGATCCACGGTGGCAGAAGTCGGTGGAGGTGACGGCGAAGTACGTCGTCATCGGCACCCCGCTGAAGCTGCTGCTCGCGCTGGGGGTCGCCCTGCTGCTCGCGCAGAGCAGGCGCGGGCAGGCCTTCTACCGGGCCGCGTTCTACGCTCCGTCGCTGATCGGCGCGAGTGTGTCCGTCGGCTTCGTGTGGCGGGCGCTCTTCTCCGACGACGCCATCGTGAACCGCACGCAGTCGTTCCTCGGCTGGAACGTGGGCGGCTGGGTCGGAGACCCGGACTGGGTGCTCTACAGCCTGGTGGCGCTGACCGTCTGGCAGTTCGGCGCACCCATGGTCATCTTCCTCGCCGGTCTGAAACAGGTGCCGAAGGAGCTGTACGAGGCGGCCGAGGTGGACGGCGCCGGGCCGTTCAAGCGGTTCTGGAGCATCACCCTGCCGATGATCTCGCCGGTGCTGTTCTTCAACGTCCTGCTGGAGACCATCCACTCGTTCCAGATCTTCGGCTCGGCGTACGTGGTCTCCAACGCCACCTGCGGACCGGCCGACTCCACGCTCGTCTACACCTGTTACCTGTACCAGAAGGGCTTCAAGGAAGCCCAGATGGGCTTCGCCTCCGCGATGGCCTGGATGCTGCTGCTCGCCGTGGCGCTGGTGACGGTTGTCCTCTTCTGGTCCCAGAAGCGATGGGTGCACTACGAGGAGGCCTCCCGATGAGCACCACCACGACCACTGAGCGCAAGCCCCTGGAACTAGGGCGCAAACGCACCGGATCGCTCGCCTGGCACATCGGCGCCCTGCTCGTCCTCGCGGTCGTCCTCTACCCCGTCATCTGGGTCCTCGGCGCCTCGTTCAAGCCCAGCCGGGAGATCATCGGCAGCCTGGAGCTCTTCCCGACCAGCCCGATCCTCCAGAACTTCAAGGGACTCGCCGACGGCATCGCGGACATCTCGATCGCGACGTTCTTCGAGAACTCCCTCTTCTACGCGCTCGGCTCCGTCGTCGGCATCCTCATCTCCTGCTCGCTGACGGCGTACGCCTTCGCCCGCATCCGGTTCGCCGGACGCAACCTGATGTTCTCGCTGATGATCGGCACGCTGCTGCTGCCGTACCACGTGCTGCTCATCCCGCAGTACGTGATGTTCCAGAAGATGGAACTGATCAACACGTACGTGCCGCTGCTGATCGGCAAGTACCTGGCCACCGAGGCGTTCTTCGTCTTCCTCATGGTGCAGTTCATGCGGAACCTGCCCAAGGAGCTGGACGAGGCGGCGCGGCTCGACGGCTGCGGACACCTGCGGATCTACTGGTCGATCGTGCTGCCGCTCTGCCGGCCGGCTCTCATCACCAGCGCGATCTTCACCTTCATCAACGCCTGGAACGACTTCATGGGCCCGCTGATCTACCTCAACGAGCCCGCCAAGTACACCGTCTCCCTCGGCATGATGATGTTCCGCGACCAGGAGGGCGTCGCCAACTACGGCGGCATGATCGCCATGTCCCTGGTGGCGCTGCTGCCCGTGCTGGCCTTCTTCCTCGCCTTCCAGCGCTACCTCATCGACGGTATGGCGACCTCCGGGCTGAAGGGCTGAGGCACACATGAAGGCTCGTACGGCACCGGCGCCGGCGTCCGTCCGGAAGCTGCCGAAGCGGGAGTCCGCCTTCGCCGAGCGGTTCGCACTCTTCGCCGAGTGTCTGCTCACGGGGGTGTGGATCGCCCTGGCCTCGCTGCCGGTGGTCACCTATCCCGCCGCGTTCGCCGCCGGATCGCGGCACCTCCGGCGGCGTACCGCCCACGTCGGCGGCGGCTGGCGGGAGTTCGTCGCGGACTTCCGTGCGGCCGTGCGCGGCGGATGGCTCGCCGGGCTCTTCGGCTGGGCCGCGGCCCTCGCGGTGTGGGTCGACGTCCAGGCCGTACGCGCCGGGATCCCCGGCGGCCCGTTCGTCGGGGCCGTGGGGCTGTTCGCACTGATCGGACTCGCCGTCGCCGGGCTGCGTGCGGCGGCGGTCTGGGAGCCTGGAGCCTCCTGGCGGGAGCTGCTGCCCGCCGCCGGGCGCCGCACCGTCCTGGACCCCGCCGGGTCCTTCCTGCTCGTCGGCGGACTGGCCGTCGTGGCCTGCTCCGCCTGGTTCGTGCTGCCGCTGGCGATCCCCGTCCTCGGGGCCGTAGCGGCGGCGGCCCTTGCCGTGGAGGAGCGCGGTCGGCGCCGCTGACCGGCCACACCGCACAAGGCCGGCGCCCCGGCGTCGCACCTCTCTCTGTCATGCCCCTGACTTCCCCGTACGGAAAGGAAGGCTGAGCCCTGATGTCTCCCATCCCCCGCAGGTCCCTCCTCAAGGCGGCCGCCGTCGCCGGAGCCGCCGCCCAGTTCAGCTGGGCCCTGGGCGCGAAGGACGCACAGGCCGCGCCGAGAGCCGAGGCCGCCGACGCGGACCCGGTGACCCTGGACTGGCTGGAGGACGGCGGCCTCGGCGCCGCCCCCGGCTCGACGGTGGGCGTGCCCTGGCCGAAGGGCACGTACGAGAAGGACCAGACGTTCGCGCTGAAGGACGCCGACGGCAAGGAGGTGCCCGTCCAGTCCTGGCCGATCGGCTACTGGCCGGACGGCTCCCTCAAGTGGACGGCACACGCGGTCGGCCCGGAGGCGGGGAACGGGAAGCTCACGCTCGACGCGGGTTCGCCCGCGGCTCCCGCGAAGAAGGTGACCGTCGACAGGCGTGGCGGTTCCATCACCGTCTCGACCGGTGTCATCACCGCCAGGATCGGCAAGAGCGGCTCCACGCTGGTGAAGTCCGTGCTGCGCGGTTCGACGGAGATCGCCAAGGACGGCCGTCTCGTGCTGCTGCGCCAGCCCGAGATCGAGGACGGCGACCAGGGCACGGAGAAGTACGAACGGTTCGAGAGTGTCGTCGCGGAGGCCGAGGTCGAGCAGGACGGACCGGTCCGCGCGGTCGTCCGCATCGACGGCAAGCACCGCAAGGGCGGCCGGAGCTGGCTCCCCTTCTCGGTCCGGCTCTACTTCTACGCGGGCGCCGAGTCCTTCCGCATGGTGCACACGATCACCTTCGACGGCACCCAGGAGCCCGGCAAGGCCGGCGGAGACTTCATCCGCGGCATCGGTGTCCGCTTCAAGGTGCCGATGCGCGACGCCGCGTACGACCGGCACATCCGTATCGGCGGCGAGGGGACCGGTCTGCTCCGCGAGGCGGTGAAGGGCGTCACCGGTCTGCGACGCGACCCGGGCGCCGCCGTGCGGACGGCCCAGTTCGAGGGCGAGAAGCTGCCCGACCCGTCGACCTGGGACCAGCGGGTCACCACCCGGCTCCAGTACATCCCCGAATGGGGTGACTACACCCTCTCGCAGCTCTCCGCCGACGGCTTCACGGTCCGCAAGCGGACCAAGAAGGGCCACGGCTGGATCGGCGCGGGTGGTGGCCGCCGGGCGAGCGGCTTCGGGTACGTCGGCGGTGCGAGCGGCGGACTGGCCTTCGGGCTGCGGGACTTCTGGGAGAAGTTCCCCGCCCAGCTCGACATCCGCGACGCGCAGACCGACGAGGCCGAGGTCACCCTGTGGCTGTGGTCGCCCGAGTCGCAGCCCATGGACCTGCGCTTCTACCACGACGGCATGGGCCAGGACACCTACCCCGAACAGCTCGAGGGCCTCAACATCACCTACGAGGACTACGAGCCCGGCTTCGGCACCCCGTACGGCATCGCCCGTACCAGCGAACTCCTCTTCTGGGCGCACGAGTCGACGCCGAGCGCCGAGGCGATGGCCAAGCAGGTGGACGCCGTGCGCACCCCGGCGCAGCTCGCCGCTCCGCCGGGTCACCTCATCAAGGCCGGTGTCTTCGGCAGGCTGTTCTCCGAGCCGGACCGTTCCACCGCCGCCAAGGCGAAGATCGAGGACCACCTCGACTTCCTCTTCACCTATTACAAGGACCAGGTGGAGATGCGCCGTTGGTACGGCTTCTGGGACTACGGCGACATCATGCACTCGTACGACCCGAGCCGGCACCAGTGGTGCTACGACGTGGGCGGCTACGCCTGGGACAACTCCGAGCTCTCGCCCGACCTGTGGCTCTGGTTCGCGTACATGCGCTCGGGCCGCGCCGACATCTTCCGGTTCGCGGAGGCCATGACCCGGCACACCGGCGAGGTCGACGTCTACCACCTGGGCAAGTGGGCGGGCCTCGGCACCCGGCACGGTGTCCAGCACTACGCGGACAGCGCCAAGCAGCAGCGCATCGCCAACACCACCTACCGCCGCTACTACTACTTCCTCACGGCGGACGAACGCGTCGGCGACCTCATGCACGCCAACGTCGACTCCGACGAGACGTTCCTCGTCCTCGACCCGATCCGCAAGATCCGCACCGAGCCGTACGAGCCGGACCGCAACGCCCTGTCGATCGGCTTCGGCACCGACTGGAGCGGCCTGGTGTCCGCGTGGCTCACCGAGTGGGAGCGGCGCGGCCCCAAGTGGGAGAAGGCCAGGGCGCGGGTCCTGTCGACGATGGAGACCATCGCCGCGCAGCCCAACGGGTTCGTTCAGGGCACTGCCCTGTACGACCTGGACACCGGGAAGTTCGCCGTCGCGGACAAGGCCGTGGTGGGGGTGTCGCACCTCTCGGCGATGTTCGGCCTGGTCGAGCTGAACGCCGAACTCCTCGACCAGATCGACATGCCGAAGTTCAAGGAGGCGTGGCTCGACTACTGCCGCTACTTCAACGCCACGAAGGCCGAGCAGGCCGCCCGGTACGGGTCCAACTTCGGCTCGCTGCTGCTGTTCCAGGGCCACTCGCGCCAGGACGCCTACGCAGCCGTCGAGTTGGGTGACGACAAGCTGGCCGCGCGGGCATGGCGGCAGTTCTACAACAGTGCCGACGCGTGGGACTACAAGGAGTCGACGGACTGGTCCACGAAGAAGGTCGAGGGGCCGACCGGCCTGGTCCCGGGCCGCGAGGCGCCGTGGGTGTCGACGAACACGACGGCGCTGTACGGGCTGGCGGCCATCCAGAACCTGGCCCTCGTCGGAGACAAGATGCCGTGACGCCCCGCTGAGGGCAGGGGTGACCGCGCGGCCATCGAGGCCGGTCGCGCGGTTCCCCGCCCGGAGGGCGCCCGACGTCAGCGCATCCTTCCCAGTACCTCCCGCACCCGGCGGGCGTCCCGGAGCCGTTGCTCGTACGTCGCGCCCAGCGCCAGCAGCAGAAGACCCGCCAGCGCGGGAGGTACCCAGCGCGGAATCGCGCCCATGGCCTGGGCGATGTACGGGGCCAGCTCGTGGAGGGCGACCAGGGCGAGCGTGCCGCCACCGAGGACGAGCAGTGCCTGGAGGCGCTGCCGGGCACCGGCGAGGGTGACCAGCAGCGCCGCCGCGCCGAGCAGCAGCGGGCGCGGCCAGCCGGAGTCGCCCCATACCGCGATCAGGCTCGGCACCAGCGTCACCGACAGGCCGGGCCCGTACGCCGTCCAGGACGAGGCCTCCGCGTCACGGCGCCTGCGGACGAACCCGACGACCAGCGCGGGCACGGTCACCGGCAGCGTGTACGCCTCCGGGGAGCCGACCTCCCAGGACACCAGCCGCACCCAGGTGGCCAGCACGAACAGGGCCGCTGCCGCGTATCCGGCCTGCCTGCGGTCCGCGCGCACCGCGGTGCCCGCGGCGATCACGCCGCACAGGGCCAGGACGAGGGCGAGCGTGGGCGGTTCCGCGAGCGCGAGGCCGATCGCCACCAGACCCGCCGCGGCTCCCGCCGCCTCGACGGACACCGTCGTCGCCGTGTCCCCGGTCCGGGGAGCCAGCAGTGCCGCCACGGCCGGGACCACCAGGACGAGCAGCGCTACGTGGTGCGGCTGCCAGCCCAGGAACGCCCCCGTGGCACAGGCCAGCGCGCCGGCGTACGCGAGGGAGGTTGCGGCCGTGACGGCCCGTGACTCCTGCTTCAGCCGGACGGCGGCCGCCGCGAACAGGGCCGTCATGCCCGCCAGGACGCCGAGGGTGGCGGCTTCGTCGGCGAGGGAGAGCGCGACGAGGTGGAGAGAGGTGAGGAGCGCCAGGCAGAGGGCGGTCAGTGACACGGGGGAGGGCCGAGTGCCGGCCGGAAGCGGTGGCACGGGCGGTACTGCCGGGCCGTCACCGGTGAGGTGTCGGTCACGGCTGTAGGCCGTGACCGCCAGCGCGGCCGCCGTGATCACGCCCTGCGTCAACAGGCCCGCGGAGTAGGGCAGTCCGAGCGTCGCGGGCAGGACGAGGACGGCTGCCCAGGCCAGAGCGAGCGCACCGCTCAGGGCGGCGGTGCGGTGCGGTCCTGCGCGGAACGCCGGCGCGAGAACCACCGCGACGGCGGCCAGTACCAGCGGAGCCGTCTCCGTACCCGACGGCCAGGGCGTGTCGACCGTCACCGCGTCCCGGGCGTCCGACGGCGCTCCGCCCCAGACGCGGGCCGCCCAGCCGACCGGACCGATGGCGACCACGGTGACGAGGGGCAGCGCCCACGCCACCGCCAGGGCCTGCACACTCGCGGAGGACCACCACAGACCACGGCGTACGGTCTCCGGCAGCCAGGTACCGCGCACGAGGAGCAGCGCGGCACCGCAGGCCAGACAGGCCGGAACCGTCCACGCGCCGGGCAGCACCGTGCGCAGCACGCCGCCCGCCGCGGCGACGGCCACCAGACCGCCGGTCAGCGCCAGACCGAGCGCCGCCCGAGCGGCGGGGGCCCGCCACGCGGCCCCGAGGGCGATCGCCGCGGCGAGGGCGAGGAGCGCCGCCGCACGGGCGGCGGCGCCCGGACCGGTGGCCTCCCACGACAGCCATCCGGCCGCCAGGACGCCCCAGGCGGCGGTCCCGTACGCGCCGGCTCCCGCGACGGCGCGTACCGCCCGCCCGGACACCCGGAGCGCCAGTGCGGTGTCGAGCGCGGCGGTCACCAGCAGCGCCGCCGTGATCGTGTGGTCGCCGCCGCCGGCCGCCACCACCCCCAGCAGCAGGGGTAGTTGGGATGCCGCCACGGCCGCCGGCAGCGGCAGCCGCAGAGCGCCGAGACGCAGGCCGTACGCCGTCCACAGTGCGGCCAGGAGCGCCGACGCCGCGGCCGCCCAGCCGGTGCCGTCCACCTCGGGGAAGGCGACCTCGTGCAGGGCGTAGGCGTCGAGCACCGTCAGCGCCAGGCCGAGGCCCGCCACCGACTCGGCCGTCGAGCGGAGCCCGCGCCTCAGGAGAAGCACCGGCGCACCGAGCGCGGCCAGGGTGACGGCGCCGAGGACCACGGACCGCCCTGCGATGCCCAGGTGCCCCCAGCTCACCAGCGTGAACGCGATCGCCGCGACGGTCAGCAGGGTGCCGCCGAGCACGAGCAGCACGTTCTGTACGCCGTGCGCCGAGGCCTCGGGCCGTTCGGGACGGGACGCGGGAGTGCGGGCGGGCCAGACGGCCGGAGCCTGCGCCCCGGCCGACCGCAGCACGCCGAGCAGCCAGGTCCGGCGGGCCAGCAACTGGGCCCTGCGCGCGTCCAGCTGCCGCAGCTCGTGGTCGAGGATGCGCAGTTCCTCGGCCGGGGGCGGAATGTTCGTCATGTCACGGAGTGTGGTTCAGGTCACGCCGCAGGGCATGAGCGCACGTACTCAGGACGTACTCAGATCTCCGCGACCGCGTTGCGGACGGGCAGACTCGGATCATGAAGCGCATGGACTGGACGCACTACCGCTTCCGCAGCCTGTGGAACCTCGCCGCCCCGCTCACCGACGTCTACGACGCGCTGGCCGACGCCGAACGCTATCCGCGATGGTGGCCGCAGGTCCGCGAGGTCACGCCCCTGGACGAGCTCAGCGGTGTCGTCCGCATCCGCTCGGCACTGCCGTACGACCTGGTGTTCACCGCCCGGGAAATGCGCCGGGACCGGGCGGCCGGGGTCCTGGAGATCGCGATGACGGGCGACGTGGACGGCTGGGCGCGTTGGACCCTCGCCACCGACGGGCCGGGCACCCGCGCCCGCTACGACCAGGAGGTCCGGGTGACCAAGCCGCTGCTGCGGCGGCTCGCCGTGCCGGGACGGGCCGTCTTCCGTGCCAACCACGCGCTGATGATGAGGGCGGGCCGGCGAGGGCTGGCCGCATACCTTCACGGCGGCCGCCCCGGACCATCGTGAAGCGGTTTGAAGGAAACGCACGGAGACCTGTATTGTTCGGTGCGTTCCCGGGCGATTAGCTCAGTGGGAGAGCGCTTCGTTCACACCGAAGAGGTCACTGGTTCGAACCCAGTATCGCCCACCGGGAAAGGCCGGTCCGTCACAGACGGACCGGCTTTTTGTATGGCCGCGTCCTGCTCGCCGCGCGTCGCGCCTGCTCAGGCCGCTGCCGGGAGATCGGGCCGCAGGGGCCAGGCCGGATCGACCGACTCCTCCGTACCGCTGCGGGCGAACCACGCCTGGAGGCCGCGGGCCTGCGCGGCGTGCCAGACGGCCTGCAGCGTGTGCAGTTCGGCCGGCGACAGCCGCTCCAGACGGATCGCGAAACGGCGCCCGACCGCCCGTACGACCTCCAGGGAGGCCAACGCGTCCGCCGCCGCGTCATGGGCTCCCTGCAGCTCCACGCCGTAGTGCGCGCACAGGTCCGTCAGCGTGCGACGGCCCTTGCGGTAGCGGTCCAGGTGCTTGTCGAGGACCCGCGGATCGAGGACGCGCAACGGCACGGTCTCGAACCAGTGGTCCAGCGAGGACGCCCGGTGCCTGCGCAACTCCCGGTCCAGGAGCGTCAGATCGAAGGGCGCGTTCATCACCACGAGCGGACGTCCCGCCGCGCTCTGCTCGGCCAGTTCCCTGACTATCTCGTCCATCACCGGCGACGGCCAGCGGCCGCTGCGTCGCAGGTGCTCATCCGTCAGCCCGTGTATCGCCGTGGCGCCCTCGGGCACCGGAACTCCCGGATTCACCAGCCAGCGGCGCACACGCGGGCGGCTGCCGGGAGCGTCCTGGACGACGACGGCGGCCGACACGATCCGGTCGGTTTCCACATCGACACCCGTCGTCTCGGTGTCGAACGCGGTCAGAGGGCCCTCGTACCAGCACGTCATACGCATACAACTCCTCGATCACCTTCGGCAGTTGACGCGCCGTCCCCTGCCCTTTTTGTGATACCCGGGCTGTTTGCGCCGTACGCCGGAAGGAGACAACAGAGGTACGGGTCTTTGCAGTTCAGCGGCCCGTCGCGGGGATTCACCTGATTCGGAAGGCTGTTGGACATGGCGCTCGCGCAGCCCGAGCAGGGCGGGCTGCTGCCCCGGCGGACGGCACCCCATCGCGGCTCACTGGCCACCACGGCATGCATGGAGACACTGCAGGTCGGCTATCTGCACGCCGTGGCGGCCGCGGCGGGCTGCTCCCTGTCCCAGCCCTTTCCGGACAACGGCATCGACTGGCACGTCAGCCACAGCGCCCCCGGGCACACGGTCGACGACGAAGTCACCATCAAGGTGCAGCTCAAGTGCACGTACCAGATCCCGCCGAACCCTCCGGGTTCCGCCTTCTCCTTCACGCTCGACAACGCCCACCTGGAGAAGCTGGCCCGGACCCCGGTCTCGGTGCACAAAATCCTGGTCGTGATGCTCGTGCCCAGGTCACAGGACGACTGGCTGCGCGCCGGCCACGACCGCCTCGATCTGCGGCACTGCTGCTACTGGATCAACCTCGCCGGACACCGGATCACCGGCCGGCGCAGGACCACCGTGCGGATACCGACCTCGCGGGTCTTCGACGACCGGGCGCTCTGCGAGATCATGACGCGGGTCGGTACGGGAGGCAGACCGTGACGCACCGCCCCATCGACGAGCCACTACGCCCCGTCAGGCCCCATCCCGCCGAGACGCCGGATCCGTGGGACCGGCCGCCCCGGCCCGACCAGGTCGACCCCGCCGTTCTCGGTGCGCTGCTGCACCGGCACGGCTGGCAGCGCCGCGGCGGGGCCCCGGGACGGTACGGCCGCTGGACCCCACCCGGGCCCGGCGGTTCCGGCACCAGCCTGCTGGTGCCGGAGAGCCGGGCCTTCCCTGACAGCGAGGACCTCCTGGGCGAGGCCCTCGTCGCGCTGTCCCGCAGCGGTTCGCCCTCCGCCCGTGACGTCCTGGTGCAACTCGCCGTGCCCAGCGACGAGATCCGCTGGTGGCGCGATGTGCCGACGGGTCCCGTCGGCGTCTCGCCGTGGACCGTGGAGGAGCAACTGCGCACGGCGGCCCGGCAGACGCTCCTCGCGGGAGCCCTCGCCGCGCGTGCGCGGGCGGGGTACTACGGCGCCCGCCATCGCAGACCCGCCGCCGCATCCCTGGACAACGTGCTGGTCGGGGCCGCGACCGGTGGCCGTCAGCTCACCGCCTTCGTACCGGTCGCCACCGGCCGCCCGCTCGCCGTCCGGCTCCACCAGGCGCTGTACGCCGCCCGCGAGGCCGTCGACTACCAGCGGGCCACCGGCGGCATGGACGCCTTCGACGGCGCCGTCGAGGCCGGGGTGAGCCATGAGCTCACCGAGGCACTGGTGGCGCTGGTGCGGGGCACGGAGGGAGCCAGGATCGCCGTCAGGTGGGCGCCCGCCGCCGGCGTGCCCGAGGGATGCGCCGCACCCGCCGAGCCCGTCGAGTTCTCGCCCGGCGATCTGCCCGCACTACGCGAGGCCGGGGCCCGCTACCTGCGCGAGGAGCCGTCCGTGCCCGTGCGGATCACCGGAGCCGTGGTGCGGATGCGCAGGTCCGGGCCGCGCGGTGACGGGAGCGTACGGCTGCGGGTGATCGCCGGGGTCGAGGTCCCGCACGTACGGATGACCCTCGACGAGGAGGCGTACCGGATCGCTGGGCACGCCCATCTGGTCGGGCTGCCGGTGCGGGTGCACGGGCGGCTGGAGAGCCGCGGGGGATTCCGCCGGCTGACGGGGGCGTCCGGCGTGGTACCCGTGCAGGTCGACGAGGCGGAGCGGGACCGGCTGATGAAGTCGCTGCAGGCGACCGCCGATATCGCGGCCTTCTTCGAGGAGGCGTGCGGCGGGGACTGAAGGTGCCGCGCGCGGGTGCGCGGCGGGTGAGAGACAACTGTTTCGCGAGGGGTGCCCCGGGCTCGGTACGATCGCCCCAGTACTACGCGTGCGAGAAGACGACTGCGCGCGTCCCCTTCAGGCAGGAGAGTCCGGTGTCAGACGTCCGTGTGATCATCCAACGCGATTCCGAGCGGGAAGAGCGCGTGGTGACGACGGGCACTACGGCGGCCGAGCTCTTCGCCGGTGAGCGCACCATCGTCGCGGCCCGCGTCGGCGGCGAGCTCAAGGACCTCGCGTACGAGGTGCGGGACGGCGAGACCGTCGAGAGCGTGGAGATCTCCTCCGAGGACGGTCTCAACATTCTGCGGCACTCCACCGCGCACGTCATGGCGCAGGCCGTGCAGGAGCTGTTCCCCGAGGCCAAGCTGGGCATCGGCCCGCCGGTCAAGGACGGCTTCTACTACGACTTCGACGTCGAGAGGCCGTTCACTCCCGAGGACCTCAAGGCCGTCGAGAAGAAGATGCAGGAGATCCAGAAGCGCGGCCAGCGCTTCTCGCGCCGCGTCGTCACGGACGAGGCCGCGCGCGA
The DNA here is from genome assembly GCF_027107535.1 of Streptomyces aurantiacus. Lineage (NCBI taxonomy): Bacteria > Bacillati > Actinomycetota > Actinomycetes > Kitasatosporales > Streptomycetaceae > Streptomyces > Streptomyces sp. Qhu-G9. The sequence goes on from NZ_CP114283.1 coordinate 2,849,183, forward strand.
GGAGCTCGCCGGCGAGCCCTACAAGCTGGAGCTCATCGGCATCAAGGGCTCGGCCTCCACCGACGACGGCGCGGACGTCGAGGTGGGCGGCGGCGAGCTGACCATCTACGACAACCTCGACGCGAAGACAGGCGACCTGTGCTGGAAGGACCTCTGCCGCGGTCCCCACCTGCCCACCACCCGGAACATCCCGGCGTTCAAGCTCATGCGCAACGCCGCCGCGTACTGGCGGGGCAGCGAGAAGAACCCGATGCTCCAGCGCATCTACGGCACCGCCTGGCCGACCAAGGACGAGCTGAAGGCGCACCTGGAGTTCCTCGCCGAGGCCGAGAAGCGCGACCACCGCAAGCTGGGCTCCGAGCTCGACCTGTTCTCGATCCCCGAGCAGATCGGCTCCGGCCTCGCCGTCTTCCACCCCAAGGGCGGCATCATCCGCCGGGTCATGGAGGACTACTCGCGCCGCCGCCACGAGGAGGAGGGCTACGAGTTCGTCTACACCCCGCACGCGACGAAGGGGAAGCTCTTCGAGACCTCGGGCCACCTGGACTGGTACGCCGACGGCATGTACCCGCCCATGCAGCTCGACGAGGGCGTGGACTACTACCTCAAGCCCATGAACTGCCCGATGCACAACCTGATCTTCGACGCGCGCGGCCGCTCCTACCGTGAACTGCCGCTGCGCCTCTTCGAGTTCGGGACCGTGTACCGGTACGAGAAGTCCGGCGTGGTGCACGGCCTGACCCGCGCGCGCGGCTTCACCCAGGACGACGCGCACATCTACTGCACCCGCGAGCAGATGTCGGAGGAGCTCGACAAGACGCTCACCTTCGTCCTCGGCCTGTTGCGCGACTACGGCCTCACCGACTTCTACCTGGAGCTGTCCACCAAGGACCCGGAGAAGTTCGTGGGCTCCGACGAGGTCTGGGAGGAGGCGACCGAGACCCTGCGCGAGGTCGCCGAGAAGCAGGGCCTCCCTCTCGTGCCCGACCCGGGAGGCGCCGCCTTCTACGGCCCGAAGATCTCCGTCCAGACCAAGGACGCGATCGGCCGCACCTGGCAGATGTCGACCATCCAGCTCGACTTCAACCTGCCGGAGCGCTTCGAGCTGGAGTACACCTCGCCTGACGGCTCCAAGCAGCGCCCGGTCATGATCCACCGTGCGTTGTTCGGATCCATCGAGCGGTTCTTCGCGGTGCTGCTGGAGCACTACGCGGGCGCGTTCCCGGCGTGGCTGGCGCCCGTCCAGGCGGTCGGCATCCCGATCGGTGACGCGCACATCGACTACCTGCACAAGTTCGCCGCCGAGGCGAAGAAGCAGGGGCTGCGGGTCGAGGTCGACTCGTCCTCCGACCGTATGCAGAAGAAGATCCGCAACGCGCAGAAGCAGAAGGTGCCCTTCATGGTCATCGCGGGCGACGAGGACATGGCCAACGGCGCCGTCTCCTTCCGCTACCGCGACGGCTCCCAGGAGAACGGCATCCCGCTCGACGAGGCCATCGCGAAGATCGCGAAGGTCGTCGAGGAGCGGGTGCAGGTCTGACCCGTCCGCGCGCAGGCCCCCGGGGAGTTCAGCTCCCCGGGGGCCTCTCGTCCTCCTCACTGGAGAAGACCTGGAGCAGCCAGGACGAGAACGACCCCGTCACGGCGCCGAGCAGGGCGAGCCCGCAGGCCATCAGCCCCACCGCGATCACCCGCCCCGCCGCCGTCACGGGAGCCACGTCGCCGTACCCCACCGTCGCGAGCGTCGCGCAGGTCCACCACACCGCGTCGCCGAAGGTACGGATCGTCGCGTCCGCCGCCGCGTGCTCCTGCTGGTACACGGCGAGCGCGCCCGCGAAGCCGAGCAGGGACACCGACAGGCCGGCGTACGTGATCACACGCGCGTGCAGGGCGAGCCGCGGCCGGCCCCGTCGGCGCTGGACGGACTCGTAGACCCTGACGACGCGCAGGGGACGCAGCAGGGGCAGGGCCAGGACGACCGTGTCCAGCCAGTGCGTCCGTACGAAGCGGGGGCCCTGGCCGCTCAGCCGCCAGCGCACGGCGTAGTCGACGCCGAACACCGCCCAGGCCACCAGGGTCACCGCGAGACAGACGTTCCGCCACGGCTCGGGCAGACCGTGACCGAGGACCCGGATCGCGTACGAGGTGAGGAAGAGCGCCGAGGCGGCGGCGAGCGGCGTCTCGGTGCGGTACTCCCAGCGGGCCGTGCGGCTGTCGTCGTCCATCGCCTCAGCTTGGCCGGGGGCCCTTTCGCGCGGCACCCGGCGACACGCCGCGAACGGGCGAAGCAATATGCTGCACCTCATGACGAGTGAGCCGGAGCAGCAGATCGGAGTCGGCACCCAGGACGCGTTCCAGCGCCTGTGGACGCCCCACCGGATGGCCTACATCCAGGGCGAGAACAAGCCGACCGGCCCCGGGGCCGAGGACGGCTGCCCCTTCTGCTCGATCCCGGCGAAATCCGACGAGGACGGGCTTGTCATCAAGCGCGGTGAGCAGGTCTACGCGGTGCTCAACCTCTACCCGTACAACGGCGGGCACCTGATGGTCGTGCCCTACCGGCACGTCGCGGACTACACCGACCTGACCGTCCCGGAGACCGCCGAGCTCGGTGAGCTGACCAAGCAGGCGATGACCGCGCTGCGGACCGCCTCCGGCGCGCACGGCTTCAACATCGGCATGAACCAGGGCTCGGTCGCCGGGGCCGGCATCGCCGCGCACCTGCACCAGCACCTCGTGCCCCGCTGGGGCGGCGACACGAACTTCATGCCGGTGGTCGGGCACACGCGGGTGCTGCCCCAACTCCTCGCGGACACGCGGAAGATGCTCGCGGAGGCCTGGCCCTCGGCCTGAGCCCCGCCGACGGGCCGTCCGCCGGAGGGGCCGGGCGCCGGCGCTGCCGGGCGCGGTGCGGGCCTACGCGTCGTAGAGGTCCGCCTTCCTCGGAGAGGCGTCCTGGACCGCCGTGCTGAGGAACGACGAGCGGTTGCCGAACTTCTCGGTGTTCACGCCGTTGTCGTTCAGGACGCGGATCGCGGCCGTGTGCACCACCCGCAGTACGGGGGTCGCGGCGCGCAGGGCGTCGTCGGCCATGAAGCGGTGACGCCACGGCTTGGCGGCCCAGGCGTGACGCAGACCGAAGGGCTCGGGAAGGGCCAGGCTGCCGCCGAGCCAGTCGAGGATCGGCGGATACCAGGTGAAGGGCGCGCGCACCGCGAGCCGCACCACCTCGTCCGCGTCGACCAGCGGCAGCTTCTGGGTCCGGGTCTCCCAGAACCTGACGGTCTTGGCGACCTGCTTCACCTTGGCGTCCGGCCCGCTGGTGAAGAGGGAGTGCACGGGCCCCAGCGCATGGCCGGTGACCTCGATGCGCAGCGTCTCGTGCAGCACGGTCACGGTGATCAGCATGGTGATGATCAACTGGCCGTCCCAGAGGGTCCACTGGACCCCCAGGTAGTGGCGGTCACCGCTGCCGAACTGCTGCTTGTTGCAGATCTCCTGGATGGCGTGCGACTTGACCTGGTACGCGTCCACGTCGGTGCCGCCCGGGCGGGACACCGCCTTGGCGTTCTCACCGATCGGTGTGACGACCCAGTGCTTTATCGAAGGCGCCGGGAAACCGCCGGTGTTCAGCGGGCCGCGCTCCAGCATGCGCAGCTGGTCGTGGATCGACCGGATGACGTCCCAGCTGCGGAACGGATGGATCTCCTTGCCGGAGTCGGCCGGGACCAGGTCCTCGGCCAGCTGCCAGCTGCCCCAGCGCGTGCCCATGCCCAGTATTCCCTTGGGGCCCGCGTAGAAGACCGAGTTCGACTGCTGCTCGGCGCCGAGCCGTGCCAGGCCCTGGCGCAGCCGCTCGGCCGCCGTCTCGCCGGGGCTGCCGGGCACCGCCTCGGGAATCTTGGCGCCGATGCCGCCACCGGCCAGCAGACTGCTCCAGCGATCCCGCAGATCATGGGCGGTGCGCTCGCAGATCTGCTTCGCCCAGAGCCAGCCGATGACGGGTGCCACGATCGCCGCACGCGCGTACCAGGCCCAGAAACCCGAGAACGGCATCTTGAAAAGGAAGAGCACCGCAAGGGCGCCCACCCCGACCAGGACGGTGGTGGCGAGCACCCCGGCCCGCTTGTCCTCCGCCCTGGCGACCGACCGTCGGATCTGGAAGACCAGCAGCCACACGAGCAGACCGGGCAGGAAGATCAGGCCGGTCAGCACCGTCACGGCCGTGAGCCAGCTGTCCCGCTCCTTGCGGATGCGGTTCGCCGCCAGGCAGTGCTCGACGACCACCTGCGGTTCCGTGCCGAACGACTGGATGAGCGGACTGCGGCCGCCCCCCAGCATCCGCAGCTGCACGGCGCGCGAGAACGCCTCGCCCAGGTTGGGCTTGAAGATCGTCGCCCATTTGCGGCCCGGTTTGATCGTCGACTCGTGCCACTCGCTGTTGGCATCGAGGATCTTCTCGACGGGACTGTCCCGGTACGCCGCGGAGGCCAGGGCGAACGTCGCCGCCGTCTGTCCCGCGGAACCCGAGAGCGGGACCTGTGCCCCGGGCCTGAAATCGAATCCCTCGTCCGCCACTGCCGCCCCCATCGCCGCCGTGCTCCGCTCCTGCGGCTTTTCCCGACTTCGGTGCTCCGCACACCTGTTGATCAGGTCATCGTCTTGATCAGGTTCTCAGGGTATCGGCAGCGGCCGACATTCGTCGGCGGACGGCCACAGCCGTCCGCCGACCGGGGCAGAAGATCAACTAGGGATTGCCCTGGGCCTGTTCACGGATCCTGTCGGTCAACTGCGGTGGCATCGGCTCGTGCCGGGCGTAGGCGCGGTCGAACCGTGCGGTGCCGTGCGAGAGGGAGCGCAGATCGACCGCGTACCGCCCGATCTCGATCTCGGGCACCTCGGCCCGTACGAGGGTGCGGCTGCCGGCGGACTGCTCGGTGCCGACGACCCGTCCGCGCCGGCCCGACAGATCGCTCATCACGGCACCCACGTACTCGTCGCCCACCAGGACCGTCACCTCGGCGACCGGCTCCAGGAGATGGATCTTCGCGTCGGCCGCGGCCTCGCGCAGGGCGAGCGCGCCGGCGGTCTGGAACGCGGCGTCCGACGAGTCCACGGAGTGCGCCTTGCCGTCGCGCAGCGTGATCCGCACGTCGATGAGCGGGTAGCCGGCGGCCACACCCCTGGCGGCCTGGGCGCGCACCCCCTTCTCGACGGACGGGATGAACTGCCGCGGTACGGCCCCGCCGATCACCTTGTCGACGAACTCGATGCCCGAGCCGCCGGGCAGTGGCTCCACCTCGATCTCGCAGATCGCGTACTGCCCGTGCCCGCCGGACTGCTTCACGTGCCGGCCGCGCCCGGCCGACCTGGCGGCGAACGTCTCCCGCAGGGACACCTTGTGCGGTACGACGTCGACCTGGACGCCGTACCGGCTGCGCAGCCGTTCCAGGGCGACGTCCGCGTGGGCCTCGCCCAGGCACCACAGGACGACCTGGTGGGTGCTCTGGTTCTGTTCCAGACGCATGGTCGGGTCCTCGGCGACCAGCCGGCTCAGGCCCTGCGAGAGCTTGTCCTCGTCGGCCTTGCTGTGCGCCTGGATGGCGAGGGGCAGGAGCGGGTCGGGCATCTCCCACGGTTTCATGAGGAGCGGATCGTCCTTGGCCGAGAGCGTGTCACCGGTCTCGGCGCGGCTCAGCTTGGCCACGCAGGCCAGGTCGCCCGCGATGGCGTGCGTGAGGCTGCGCTGCTGCTTGCCGAACGGGGCCGACAGGGCACCGATGCGCTCGTCGACATCATGGTCCTCGTGACCGCGGTCGGCGAGCCCGTGCCCGGAGACGTGCACCGTCTCGTCGGGGCGCAGCGTCCCGGAGAACACCCGGACCATCGAGACCCGGCCGACATACGGGTCGGAGGCGGTCTTCACCACCTCGGCGACCAGCGGCCCGTGCGGGTCGCAGGCGTTGACCTGGCGCGCCCGGCCGTCCGGGGTGGTGACCACCGGGGCCTCGCGCTCCAGCGGGGTGGGGAATCCGCCCGTGACCAGCTCGAGGAGCTCCACCGTGCCCAGCCCCTGGCGGGCGCCCGGAGCCGCGGGCGCGGCGGCGAGCACCGGGTGGAAGACACCGCGTGCCACGGCCCGTTCCAGGTCCTGCACGAGTGTCCCGAAATCGATCTCCTCGCCGCCGAGATAGCGGTCCATGAGGGTCTCGTCCTCGCTCTCCGAGATGATCCCCTCGATCAGCCGGTTGCGGGCCGTCTCGATGAGCGGCAACTCCTCGGGGCCCGGCTCGGACTCCTTGCGCTCACCGGAGGAGTAGTCGAACAGCCGCTGCGAGAGCAGCCCGATCAGCCCTGTGACCGGCGCGTGCCCGTCCGGCCCCGGGGGGCCGTGCAGCGGCAGGTACAGCGGCAGTACGGCATCGGGGTCGTCGGCGCCGAAGGCCTGCGCGCAGATCCGTGTCATCTCGTCGAAGTCGGCCCGGGCCGACTCCAGGTGCGTCACCACGATGGCCCGCGGCATGCCGACCGCCGCGCACTCCTCCCACACCATGCGTGTCGAGCCGTCCACCCCGTCCGAGGCCGAGACGACGAAGAGGGCCGCGTCCGCCGCTCGCAGACCGGCCCTCAACTCGCCGACGAAATCGGCGTATCCGGGAGTGTCCAGGACATTGATCTTGTACCCGTCCCAGTCGAGAGGTACCAGGGAGAGCTGCACCGAACGCTGCTGCCGGTGCTCGATCTCGTCGTAGTCGGACACGGTGCCGCCGTCCTCCACGCGGCCCGCCCTGTTCACCGCTCCCGCCGTCAGCGCGAGAGCCTCCACCAAAGTCGTCTTGCCCGATCCGCTGTGGCCGACCAGCACCACATTCCGTACGGACGCGGGGTGGTCGGCCGCCGTAGCCCTGCCGGCGGCTCCGGGATGTGCGTTCGCCTTGTCGCCCATGGACTTGCCTCCCGTGCACGGTGAGGTCACTGTGGGCGCGGGCGGGCGGATCCGCGTATGGCGGCTCCGATGACGCCCGCGGTGTCTTCGAGCTTTGCACTCGTGTCACGGTGCGTCCATACGACGGACGCGATCGTGCCGTCCCCCGGATGTCACCAGGACGTGACCCGGGGCGCGGGTGCCCGACCGTCGCACACGCGCACGCGTGACTACGATGGGCCAGCCGGTGGCCAGCAGGGGCCGCGCGGCCACACCGACCCTCGGGAAGGCCATGCTGAACAAGTACGCGCGTGCATTCTTCACGCGTGTCCTCACACCGTTCGCCGCGTTTCTCATCCGCCGGGGGGTGAGCCCCGACACGGTCACCATCCTGGGCACGGCCGGAGTCATCGCGGGAGCACTGGTCTTCTTCCCCCGGGGCGAGCTCTTCTGGGGCACGATCGTCATCACGCTCTTCGTGTTCTCGGACATGGTCGACGGCAACATGGCGCGCCAGCTGGGCCGCTCCAGCCGCTGGGGCGCCTTCCTGGACTCGACGCTCGACCGGGTCGCCGACAGTGCGATCTTCGGCGGGTTCGCCCTCTGGTACGCGGGCGGCGGTGACAACACCGTCCTGTGCGCCGTCTCGATCTTCTGCCTGGCCAGCGGCCAGGTGGTGTCGTACACCAAGGCCCGGGGCGAGTCGATCGGTCTGCCCGTCGCCGTCAACGGCCTCGTCGAGCGCGCCGAACGCCTGGTGATCTCGCTGGTCGCGGCCGGTCTGGCGGGCTTCCACAAGACGTTCGGGGTGCCCGGCATCGACATCCTGCTGCCGATCGCGCTGTGGATCGTCGCCGTCGGCAGTGTCGTCACGCTGATCCAGCGCGTCGTCACCGTGCGCAGGGAGGCCGCCGAGGCCGACGCGGCCACCGACACCACGGTCGCCGCCCCGCCGGAGGGCACCCCGCGGAGCAGCGAGGCCACCTCGTGAGCGGTCTGCGGGACCATCTGTCGTACGCGGCGTACGCCGCGGGCTGGGGGGCGGTCAAGAAGCTCCCCGAACCCGTGGCCGTGCGCCTCGGCCGGACCATCGCCGACATCGCCTGGAAGCGGCGCGGCAAGGGCGTACGGCGCCTCGAATCCAACTACGCGCGCGTGCTGCCCGACGCGAGCCCGGAGCGGCTCGCCGAGCTCTCCCGCGCGGGCATGCGCTCGTATCTGCGCTACTGGATGGAGTCGTTCCGGCTGCCCGCCTGGAGCAAGGAGCGCATCAGGAACGGCTTCGAAGGGAAGGATCTCCACTATCTGACCGAGGGGCTCGCGGCGGGCAAGGGCGTCATCCTCGCGCTGCCGCACCTGGGCAACTGGGACCTCGCGGGTGCCTGGGTCACCACCAAGCTGGAGACGCCGTTCACGACGGTCGCCGAGCGACTCAAGCCGGAGAAGCTGTACGACCGGTTCGTGTCGTACCGCGAAGGCCTCGGCATGGAGGTGCTGCCGCACAGCGGGGGCACCGCGTTCGGCACGCTGGCCCGGCGGCTGCGCGACGGCGGCCTGGTCTGCCTGGTCGCCGAGCGTGACCTGTCCGCCTCCGGCGTCGAGGTCACCTTCTTCGGGGACACGACCCGGATGCCCGCCGGTCCGGCGCTGCTCGCCCAGCAGACCGGCGCGCTGCTGCTGCCGGTGACGCTCTGGTACGACGACTCGCCCGTGATGCGCGGCCGTGTCCATCCGCCCGTCAACGTCCCCGAGTCAGGTACCCGGGCCGAGAAGACGTCTGTCATGACGCAGGCGCTGGCCGATGCCTTCGCCTCGGGTATCGCCGACCATCCGGAGGACTGGCACATGCTGCAACGCCTGTGGCTCGCCGACCTGGAGCCCCGCTCCGGGCCGGCCGAAGGGACGTCCGCCGCTGAGGCGGCAGGCGGGGAACCCCTGCCCGCAGCGGACGACGGGCAGCGCCCAGGGGAGCGGCCGTGAGGATCGGCATCGTCTGCCCGTACTCCTGGGACGTTCCCGGGGGAGTCCAGTTCCACATCCGGGACCTGGCGGACCACCTCATCGCTCTCGGGCACCACGTGTCCGTCCTCGCGCCCGCCGACGACGAGACCCCGCTCCCGCCGTACGTCGTCTCGGCCGGCCGTGCCGTGCCCGTGCCGTACAACGGGTCGGTCGCGCGCCTCAACTTCGGGTTCCTGTCGGCCGCTCGGGTGCGGCGCTGGCTGCACGACGGCACGTTCGACGTCATCCACATCCACGAGCCGGCCTCGCCCTCCCTCGGCCTGCTGGCCTGCTGGGCCGCGCAGGGGCCGATCGTCGCCACCTTCCACACGTCGAACCCGCGGTCCCGGGCGATGATCGCCGCGTACCCGATCCTGCAGCCCGCCCTGGAGAAGATCAGGGCGCGGATCGCGGTGAGCGAGTACGCGCGGCGCACGCTCGTCGAGCACCTGGGCGGTGACGCCGTGGTCATTCCGAACGGCGTCGACGTGGACTTCTTCGCGAAGGCCGAGCCCAGGGCCGAGTGGCAGGGCGACACGATCGGGTTCGTCGGCCGGATCGACGAGCCCCGCAAGGGCCTGCCGGTCCTCATGAAGGCCCTGCCGAAGATCCTCGCCGAGCGGCCGGCGACCCGGCTGCTGGTCGCCGGGCGCGGTGACGAGGAGGAGGCCGTCGAGAAGCTCCCCGCGGAACTGCGCTCGCGCGTGGAGTTCCTCGGCATGGTGAGCGACGAGGACAAGGCCCGTTTCCTGCGGAGCGTCGACGTGTACGTCGCACCGAACACCGGCGGCGAGAGCTTCGGGATCATCCTGGTCGAGGCCATGTCGGCGGGCGCGCCCGTGCTCGCCTCCGACCTCGACGCGTTCGCCCAGGTCCTCGACAAGGGCGCGGCCGGAGAGCTGTTCGCCAACGAGGACGCGGACGCGCTGGCCGTCGCGGCGCTACGGCTCCTCGGTGATCCCGGGCGGCGCGCGGAACTGCGCGAGCGGGGCAGCGCGCATGTCCGGCGCTTCGACTGGTCGACGGTCGGGGCGGACATCCTGTCCGTGTACGAGACGGTCACCGACGGCGCCGCGGCGGTCGCCGCCGCGGACGACCTGGCGGAACCGGGCGGCCTGCTGGCCCGCTTCGGGCTGGCACGGGACTGACGGGCCTGGGGGCTGCCGCCCTCAGGCCCCCGCATCGCGCTGAACGCGCTCGTCCTCAAAGGCCGGACGGGCTGAGAAGCACGGCGAAGCCGACTTCTCAGGGGCGCGGGGAACTGCGCGGCCGGCCCTCACCGGGCCCGCACCCGGAACCCGGAACCGGCCGCCCCCGGTGACTCCCGCGGCCTCCTGGGCGGCGCCGCGGGCGCCGTATCGGGGGCGACGCCACGTCAGACGGCGCCGGCCACACGGGTAGCGTGTGCGCCCGTGACCTCCACACTGATCTGGATCGTGGTCGCCCTGGTGGCGATCGGCCTCTACCTGAGCTGGACGGCGGGCCGTCTCGACCGGCTGCACTCGCGGATCGACGCCGCGCGCGCCGCGCTCGACGCACAGCTCCTGCGGCGTGCCTCGGTGGCGCAGGAACTGGCCACCTCCGGAGTGCTCGATCCGGCCGCTTCGATCGTGCTCTACGAGGCGGCGCACGCGGCCCGGCAGGCCGAGGAGGACCACAGAGAGGTCGCCGAGAGCGACCTCAGCCAGGCACTGCGGGCCGTCTTCGGAGAGACCGAGCAGGTCGAGGCGGTCCAGGCGGCCCCGGGCGGCGAGGACGCGGCGCGCGAACTCGCCCAGGCGGTCCGCCGGGTCCCGATGGCCAGGCGCTTCCACAACGACGCCGTACGGGCGGCCCGCGCGCTGCGCCGCCACCGCACGGTGCGCTGGTTCCGGCTGGCCGGACACGCGCCCTTCCCGCTGGCCTTCGAAATGGACGACGAGGCTCCGGTCGCCCTCGCGGACCGTCCGGGAACGTAGGCCACGCGCGCGCGTGGACCCCGGTCAAGGCCACTGACCACGGGAAACGCGTCCAGGGGACCGGAAAATGAGCCACCGCCTCCCCATTGGCCCTTGCTGTGGCCTGGTCCACGGGCGTTTCCTCGGTGTTTGCAGAAACCCTCTTTCACCGAGCGAGGTCAACCCGTGTCCAGCACCCTCTCCCACCCCGCCCAGCCCACCGACACCCCGGCCACCGGCACCGCGCGCGTGAAGCGCGGCATGGCCGAGCAGCTCAAGGGCGGCGTGATCATGGACGTCGTCACGCCGGATCAGGCGAAGATCGCCGAGGACGCGGGCGCCGTGGCCGTGATGGCCCTGGAGCGGGTCCCGGCCGACATCCGCAAGGACGGCGGCGTGGCGCGCATGTCCGACCCGGACATGATCGAGGGCATCATCGAGGCCGTCTCCATCCCGGTGATGGCCAAGTCGCGCATCGGTCACTTCGTGGAGGCCCAGGTCCTGCAGTCCCTCGGCGTCGACTACATCGACGAGTCCGAGGTGCTGACGCCCGCCGACGAGGTCAACCACTCGGACAAGTTCGCCTTCACGACCCCCTTCGTCTGTGGCGCCACCAACCTGGGCGAGGCCCTGCGCCGCATCGCGGAGGGCGCGGCCATGATCCGCTCCAAGGGCGAGGCCGGCACCGGCAACGTCGTCGAGGCCGTCCGCCACCTGCGCCAGATCAAGAACGAGATCGCCCGGCTGCGCGGCTACGACAACAACGAGCTGTACGCCGCCGCCAAGGAGCTGCGCGCCCCCTACGAGCTGGTCAAGGAGGTCTCCGAGCTGGGCAAACTCCCGGTGGTCCTCTTCTCCGCCGGTGGTGTCGCCACCCCCGCCGACGCCGCCCTGATGCGTCAGCTCGGCGCCGAGGGCGTCTTCGTCGGCTCCGGCATCTTCAAGTCCGGTGACCCCGCCAAGCGCGCCGCCGCCATCGTGAAGGCCACCACCTTCTACGACGACCCGAAGATCATCGCGGACGCCTCCCGGAACCTGGGCGAGGCCATGGTCGGCATCAACTGCGACACCCTCCCCGAGGCGGAGCGCTACGCGAACCGCGGCTGGTAGGCACCCTCTTCAGGGCATCACGTACACGAGGCAGGCACAACGCAGATGAGCAACACCCCCGTCATAGGCGTCCTGGCCCTCCAGGGGGACGTACGGGAGCACCTCATCGCCCTGGCCGCGGCGGACGCCGTGGCCAGGCCGGTGCGGCGCCCCGAGGAACTCGCCGAGGTGGACGGACTGGTCGTCCCCGGCGGCGAGTCCACCACCATCTCCAAACTGGCCGTCCTCTTCGGCCTGATGGAGCCCCTTCGCGCGCGCGTGCGCGACGGCATGCCCGTCTACGGCAGCTGTGCGGGCATGATCATGCTCGCCGACAAGATCCTCGACCCGCGCTCGGGGCAGGAGACCATCGGCGGCATCGACATGATCGTGCGCCGCAACGCCTTCGGACGGCAGAACGAATCCTTCGAAGCGGCGGTCGACGTGAAGGGCGTCGCGGGCGATGCTGTGGAGGGCCTCTTCATCAGGGCCCCCTGGGTCGAGTCGGTGGGCGCCGGGGCCGAGGTACTGGCGGAGCACGGCGGCCACATCGTCGCCGTCCGCCAGGGCAACGCGCTCGCCACGTCGTTCCACCCGGAGCTGACCGGCGACCACCGCGTGCACTCCCTGTTCGTCGACATGGTGCGCGCGAACCGGGCGGCGGAGTCCTTGTAGGATCTCTGGCGTTCGTATCTGGATGGGTTACGCGAAGGAGACAGGCAGATGTCCGGCCACTCTAAATGGGCTACGACGAAGCACAAGAAGGCCGTGATCGATGCCAAGCGCGGCAAGCTCTTCGCGAAGATGATCAAGAACATCGAGGTCGCGGCCCGCACGGGCGGCGCCGACGTGTCCGGCAACCCGACGCTGTTCGACGCCATCCAGAAGGCCAAGAAGAGCTCGGTCCCGAACAAGAACATCGACTCCGCGGTCAAGCGCGGCGCCGGCCTCGAAGCCGGTGGCGCCGACTACGAGACGATCATGTATGAGGGCTACGGCCCGAACGGTGTCGCGGTGCTCATCGAGTGCCTGACGGACAACCGCAACCGTGCCGCCTCCGACGTCCGCGTCGCGATGACCCGCAACGGCGGCTCGATGGCCGACCCGGGTTCCGTCTCGTACCTGTTCCACCGCAAGGGCGTCGTCATCGTCCCCAAGGGCGAGCTGTCCGAGGACGACGTGCTGGGCGCCGTGCTCGACGCGGGCGCCGAGGAGGTCAACGATCTCGGTGAGTCCTTCGAGGTCATCTCCGAGGCCACCGATCTGGTCGCGGTGCGCACCGCGCTCCAGGACGCCGGGATCGACTACGACTCGGCCGACGCCAACTTCGTCCCGACCATGCAGGTCGAACTGGACGAGGAGGGCGCCAGGAAGATCTTCAAGCTCATCGACGCCCTCGAGGACAGCGACGACGTGCAGAACGTCTTCGCCAACTTCGACGTGAGCGACGAGGTCATGGAGAAGGTCGACGCGTAACGCCATCGCGAGCGCCACGGCATCGGCGCCACGGGCTCAACGGGCCGACGGGACACACTCCGTCGGCCCGTCGCTCTGCCGGCCGGGGCGTCGGCGACGGGGTTGTCGGTGCCACCCGATAGCCTGCTCGAGCTGGGGGCATCTCCCGGCGGCCGGGAAACGAAGGACGTCGAAGGAGGGGGCCGCATGCGGGTACTGGGCGTCGACCCCGGGTTGACCCGGTGCGGAGTCGGAGTCGTCGAGGGCGTGGCGGGCCGGCCGCTCACCATGCTCGGCGTCGGCGTCGTACGCACGCCCGCGGACGCGGAGTTGGGACAGCGGCTCGTCGCCATCGAGCAGGGCATCGAGCGGTGGCTGGACGAGCACCAGCCCGAATTCGTCGCCGTGGAGCGCGTGTTCAGCCAGCACAACGTCCGTACGGTGATGGGCACGGCCCAGGCCAGCGCGGTCGCGATGCTCTGCGCCGCCCGGCGCGGCCTCCCCGTCGCCCTGCACACCCCCAGCGAGGTCAAGGCCGCCGTCACCGGCAGCGGTCGCGCCGACAAGGCACAGGTCGGCGCCATGGTCACCCGGCTGCTCCGGCTCGACGCGCCCCCCAAGCCCGCCGACGCGGCCGACGCCCTCGCTCTCGCCATCTGCCACATCTGGCGCGCCCCGGCCGTGAACCGCCTCCAGCAGGCACAGGCCGCCCACCGCCAGGCCCAGGTCTCCAGCCGGAAGGTCACCCGATGATCGCCTTCGTCAGCGGCCCGGTCGCCGCCCTCGCCCCCGACTCGGCGGTGGTCGAGGTGGGCGGCATCGGCATCGCCGTCCAGTGCACGCCCACCACGCTCTCCGGGCTGCGCATGGGCAAGGAGGCCAGGCTCGCCACCTCCCTGGTCGTCCGTGAGGACTCGCTGACCCTGTACGGCTTCGCGGACGACGACGAGCGCCAGACCTTCGAGCTGCTGCAGACGGCGACCGGCGTGGGCCCGCGCCTGGCCCAGGCCATGCTCGCCGTGCACAGCCCCGACGCCCTGCGCCGCGCGGTGTCCACGGGGGACGAGAAGGCTCTCACCGCCGTCCCCGGCATCGGCAAGAAGGGCGCCCAGAAGCTCCTCCTGGAGTTCAAGGACCGCCTCGGCGAGCCCCTCGGCACCGGCGGCCCGGCCCTCGGCAGGCCCGTCGCCACCGGCTGGCGCGAGCAGTTGCACGCCGCGCTGATCGGGCTGGGGTATGCGACGAGGGAGGCCGACGAGGCGGTCTCCGCGGTGGCGCCGCAGGCGGAGGCCACCGAGGCCCCGCAGGTCGGTCAGTTGTTGAAGGCCGCGCTGCAGAGTCTCAACCGGGCGCGCTGAACCCCGCTGGAGACTGCCGTGCAGCTGCGGGTCCGTCGTGGCTGGTCGCGCCGTTCCCCGCGCCCCTACGGGGCACGCCCCGCCCACGCTCGTACGACCCGGACCCACTACACCGCGAGGCACACCGAATGAACTGGGACGACACGACCGACGACGCCACCGCCGAGCGGCTCGTCGGCGCGTCCGCCGACCATGAGGAGCAGGCCGTCGAGGCCGCCCTGCGCCCCAAGGACCTCGACGAGTTCATCGGCCAGGAAAAGGTCAGGGAACAGCTCGACCTCGTCCTGCGTGCCGCACGAGCGCGTGGCGCCACCGCCGACCACGTGCTGCTCTCCGGAGCCCCCGGCCTGGGCAAGACCACCCTCTCGATGATCATCGCCGCCGAGATGGAGGCCCCGATCCGCATCACCAGCGGCCCCGCCATCCAGCACGCGGGCGACCTCGCGGCGATCCTCTCCTCCCTCCAGGAGGGCGAGGTCCTCTTCCTCGACGAGATCCACCGCATGTCGAGGCCCGCCGAGGAGATGCTGTACATGGCGATGGAGGACTTCCGCGTCGACGTCATCGTCGGCAAGGGGCCCGGCGCCACCGCCATCCCGCTCGAGCTGCCGCCCTTCACGCTCGTCGGCGCCACCACGCGCGCGGGCCTGCTGCCGCCACCGCTGCGCGACCGCTTCGGCTTCACCGCCCACATGGAGTTCTACGAGCCGGCCGAGCTGGAGCGCGTCATCCACCGCTCCGCGCACCTGCTCGACGTGGAGATCGGCACGGAGGGCGCCGCCGAGATCGCCGGCCGCTCCCGGGGCACGCCCCGTATCGCCAACCGCCTGCTGCGCCGGGTCCGCGACTACGCCCAGGTGAAGGCCGACGGCGTCATCACCCGGGACATCGCCGAGGCCGCCCTCGCCGTGTACGAGGTGGACAGCCGCGGCCTCGACCGCCTCGACCGAGGCGTCCTCGAAGCCCTTCTGAAGCTCTTCGGCGGCGGCCCCGTCGGTCTCTCCACGCTCGCCGTGGCCGTCGGGGAGGAGCGGGAGACCGTCGAGGAGGTCGCCGAGCCCTTCCTCGTCCGCGAGGGACTGCTGGCCCGTACGCCCCGCGGACGCGTGGCGACACCGGCGGCATGGGCGCATCTCGGCCTCACGCCACCCCGGTCGTCAACCGGTGGAATCGGACAAGGGGACCTGTTCGGGGCGTGACGGCGAGGGGGCTCGCGAGGTCAGGAACCACGGTGCGATGCTGAGCGTTGTTCCTTGACGGCGGACTCGCTTAGACTCCGCCGATGCCGCCCTTGTCGACGGCGCACATACCCCCATCCATCAGGCCGCTCACCATCGCGGTCGAATGAAGGAAGTTCCGTCCCGTGAGTCTCGTGACCCTCCTCCCGTTCATCGTGCTCATCGGGGCCATGTTCCTGATGACCCGGTCGGCCAAGAAGAAGCAGAATGCGGCTGCGCAGATGCGCAACGACATGCAGCCCGGCTCCGGAGTCCGCACGATCGGTGGCATGTACGCAACGGTGAAGGAGGTCAACGAGGACACGGTCCTCCTTGACGCAGGCCCGGGCGTCGACCTGCTCTTCGCGAAGAACGCGATCGGCGCGGTCCTGAGCGACGACGAGTACAACCGTCTCGTTCACGGCATCGAGCACGACCTGAAGGACGACGAGTCGGTCGTTCCGGACGACGCCTCCTCCCTCACCGAGACCGACGAGCCCGCCGACGCTTCCGACGACAAGCCCATCGACCTCGGCAAGAAGGACACGGACGACGAGTCCGACGTCGCGGAGCCGAAGAAGGCCGACGGCGCAGACCTGAAGAAGTCCGACGGCGAGTCCGACGCGAAGTAGTCATGACCGGGGACCGCGGAGTGCGCCGCTCGCGCGCCGTGGTCCCGGGTCGTAGGGCTTCGCGCGGATCCTCGACACCATTTCATGCCCGTCCGCGAAGGTACTGAGAGACCGGGCGGACGAAGAGGGAGAACGAGAAGGTGGCAGCACCTAAGAAGGGCCGAAAGCAGGGCGCCCAGGGCAGGCCGGGGCGCACCTTGGTCCTGATCCTGATCGCCATCGTGGCGCTCACCGGTGGAATGTTCGCCTCCGGGCACACGAAGCCGCGCCTCGGCATCGACCTCGCCGGGGGTACGAGCATCACGCTCGAGGCGAAGGAAGAGCCCGGTCAGAAGGGCGCGATCAACAAGACCAACATGGACACCGCGGTCGACATCATGAACCGCCGTGTCAACGGTCTGGGTGTCTCCGAGGCGGAGGTCCAGACCCAGGGCGATCGCAACATCATCGTCAACATTCCCAAGGGCACGAACTCCAAGCAGGCCCGGGAACAGGTCGGCACCACCGCCAAGCTCTACTTCCGTCCCGTCCTGACCACCGAGGTCTCCGGCGGGGACCCCGCCGCCAGCCCCTCGCCGAGCGCCTCCGGCAGCCCCTCCGGCAGCCCTTCCGCGGGCTCGGACAAGGACGGTGACAAGGCGGGCGACAAGGCCACTTCGTCCTCGTCGCCCGCCGCCACCCCCTCGTCCACCTCACAGGGCCGGGCGGTCACGGACGCGCTGAAGGCCGACCCCACCCCCTCGGGAAGCGGTTCCGCCGCCGCCTCCAGCCCGCCCGCCTCGCCGCCCGCGGAGGCCGACCCGGCGACCGCCAAGCTCCAGGCGCAGTACACCGCGCTGGACTGCACCAAGAGGACGGTCCGCGCGAAGGCCGGTGACGGCGTCAAGGCCGAGGAACCGACCGTGGCCTGCGGTCAGAACGCCCAGGGTCAGTGGCAGAAGTACATTCTCGGCCCGGCCGAGGTCGAGGGCACCGACGTCGACAAGGCCGCGGCCCTGTTCGACTCGCAGGGCGGCGCGGGCTGGAAGGTCACCATGGACTTCACGTCCAAGGGAGCCGACAAGTTCGCGAGCATCACCGGCAAGCTGGCGAAGAACCAGTCCCCGCAGAACCAGTTCGCCATCGTCCTCGACGGTGAGGTCGTCTCCGACCCGTACGTCAGCCAGGCGCTGACCGGCGGCAACGCGGAGATCTCCGGCAGCTTCAACCAGCAGGAGGCCGAGGACCTGGCCAACATGCTGTCGTACGGCGCGCTGCCGCTCACCTTCCAGGAGGCGAGTGTCACCACCGTGGACGCCGCGCTCGGTGGCGAGCAGCTGGAGGCCGGTCTGATCGCCGGTGCCATCGGTCTGGCCCTGGTCATCATCTACCTGGTGGTCTACTACCGGGGTCTGTCGCTGGTGGCCATCGCCTCGCTGCTGGTCTCCGCGGCCATGACCTACGTGATCATGTCGCTGCTCGGCCCGACCATCGGCTTCGCGCTGAACCTCCCGGCGGTCTGCGGCGCCATCGTGGCCATCGGCATCACGGCGGACTCGTTCATCGTGTTCTTCGAACGTATCCGTGACGAGATCCGCGAAGGCCGCTCGCTGCGGCCCGCGGTCGAGCGGGGCTGGCCGCGCGCCCGGCGCACCATCCTGGTCTCGGACTTCGTGTCGTTCCTCGCCGCCGCGGTGCTCTTCGTCGTCACGGTCGGCAAGGTGCAGGGCTTCGCCTTCACGCTGGGTCTGACCACCCTGCTTGACGTGGTCGTCGTCTTCTTCTTCACCAAGCCGCTGATGACGATTCTCTCCCGCAAGAAGTTCTTCGCGGAGGGCCACAGCTGGTCCGGCCTCGACCCGAAGCGACTGGGCGTCCAGCCGCCGCTGCGCCGCACCCGTCGCGTGTCCGCCCCCGTCGACACGAAGGAGGCGTGAGATGTCGAAACTCGGCACCCTCGGCGCCCGGCTCCACCGAGGCGAGATCGGCTACGACTTCGTCGGCAAGCGCATGATCTGGTACGGCGTCTCGATCCTGATCACCATCACGGCCATCGTCGGTCTGGCGGTGCGCGGCCTGAACATGGGCATCGAGTTCCAGGGTGGAGCCGTCTTCACCACCGAGCGGATCAGTGTCTCGGCGAGCCAGGCCGAGAAGTACGCGGAAGACGCCGCCGGACACGACGCGATCGTGCAGAAGCTCGGCACGGGCGGTCTGCGCATCCAGATCGCCAGCATCGACACCGCCAAGTCGGACCAGATCAAGGAAGTACTCGCCAAGGACCTGAACGTCGACGCGGAGAAGATCAGCGCCGACCTGGTCGGCCCCAGCTGGGGGGACCAGGTCGCCGCGAAGGCCTGGCAGGGCCTGGCGATCTTCATGGTCCTCGTGGTGATCTATCTGGCGATCGCCTTCGAGTGGCGCATGGCCGTGGCCGCGCTGGTGGCGCTCATCCACGACATCACCATCACGGTCGGCATCTACGCCCTGGTCGGCTTCGAAGTGACACCGGGCACCGTGATCGGTCTGCTCACGATCCTCGGTTACTCGCTGTACGACACAGTGGTCGTCTTCGACAGCCTCAAGGAACAGACGAAGGACATCACCAAACAGACCCGCTGGACCTACAGCGAGATCGCCGACCGCTCGATCAACGGCACCCTGGTGCGGTCGATCAACACCACGGTCGTCGCGCTCCTCCCGGTGGCCGGCCTGCTCTTCATCGGCGGCGGTGTCCTCGGCGCGGGCATGCTCAACGACATCTCGCTGTCGCTGTTCGTCGGCCTCGCGGCCGGTGCGTACTCCTCGATCTTCATCGCCACGCCGCTCGTCGCCGACCTCAAGGAGCGCGAGCCGCAGATAAAGGCACTCAGGAAGCGCGTACTGGCCAAGCGGTCCGCCGCCGCGGCGAAGGGCGAGTCCCTGGAGGCCCCGGTCGCCGCCCAGGTGTACGACGACGAGGAGCCGGAGGACGCGACCCCCGCCGTCGTCGGACCCCGCGGGCAGCGCGCTCAGCCGTCGGCCCGGGGCAGGGGCCGTGGCCGCCCCTCGGGGAAGCGCCGATGACCGGCATCCAGGAGCTGCTGCTCAGCCGCATCCGTGACGTACCCGATTACCCGGAGCCGGGCGTGATGTTCAAGGACATCACGCCGCTCCTGGCGGACCCGGCGGCGTTCACGGCGCTCACCGACGCGCTGGCCGAGCTCAGTGTCCGCAGCGGCGCCACGAAGATCGTCGGCCTGGAGGCCCGCGGCTTCATCCTGGGCGCGCCCGTCGCGGTCCGCGCGGGCCTCGGCTTCATCCCCGTACGCAAGGCGGGCAAGCTCCCCGGAGCGACCCTCGGCCAGGCGTACGACCTGGAGTACGGCTCCGCCGAGATCGAGGTGCACGCCGAGGACCTGAGCGCGAGCGATCGTGTCATGGTCATCGACGACGTCCTCGCCACCGGTGGCACCGCGGAGGCGTCGCTCCGGCTGATCCGCCGGGCGGGCGCCGAGGTCGCGGGTGTCGCCGTGCTCATGGAGCTCGGGTTCCTGGGCGGCCGTGCCCGTCTGGAGACGGCCCTGGACGGCGCTCCCCTGGAGGCGCTGCTCACGATCTGAGCGACCCGCGGACCCGGACGGCACCTGGTCCGGCACCGCTCAGAACCCGTACGACACCGCGCAGGCGGGCTCCGGAGGAATCCGGGGCCCGCCTCTCGCGTTTCTCCCATGGAAGGCCGTCCCACCGGCCGAAGGCGAGTCCGGAGCCCAGGATCGCTACCATGGGGTTTCCGGAGCCTGACCGGGGACCCGGATCGCGCACGAGGAGCCCTCTTGCCAGACGAGGCCCAGCCACTCGCCCCCAGGGCTGAACGCATGGGGGTACCCCCAGCCGCCGCCAAGCCCGACCCGTCCGCGGCGACCGCGGGCACGCCCGCGCCGCCCGCGAAGAGCGGGTCGGCCGACGCCAGGGCGGCCGAGCAGTCGCGCCCCGAGCCGGCGGCCTCCGAGCGTCAGGCCCCCGCGCCCGCCGCCCGGCCCGCGACCGGCCAGCCCGCGCGCTCCGGTGGCTCCTCCAACCGGGTGCGTGCCCGGCTCGCCCGTCTCGGCGTGCAGCGGTCCAATCCGTACAACCCGGTCCTGGAGCCGCTGCTGCGGATAGTGCGCAGCAACGACCCGAAGATCGAGACGTCCACGCTCCGCCAGGTCGAGCGCGCCTACCAGGTGGCCGAGCGCTGGCACCGCGGCCAGAAGCGCAAGAGCGGCGACCCGTACATCACGCATCCCCTCGCCGTGACGACGATCCTCGCCGAGCTGGGCATGGACCCGGCCACGCTGATGGCGGGGCTCCTGCACGACACGGTCGAGGACACGGAGTACGGCCTCGACACCCTGCGCAAGGACTTCGGCGACCAGGTCGCGCTGCTCGTCGACGGCGTCACCAAGCTCGACAAGGTCAAGTTCGGCGAGGCCGCACAGGCCGAGACCGTCCGCAAGATGGTCGTCGCCATGGCCAAGGACCCGCGCGTCCTGGTCATCAAGCTCGCCGACCGCCTGCACAACATGCGCACCATGCGGTATCTCAAGCGCGAGAAGCAGGAGAAGAAGGCGCGCGAGACCCTGGAGATCTACGCGCCGCTCGCCCACCGCCTGGGCATGAACACCATCAAGTGGGAGCTGGAGGACCTCGCCTTCGCGATCCTCTACCCCAAGATGTACGACGAGATCGTGCGTCTGGTCGCCGAGCGCGCCCCCAAGCGCGACGAGTACCTCGCCATAGTGACCGACGAGGTCCAGTCCGACCTGCGCGCGGCCCGTATCAAGGCGACCGTCACCGGCCGCCCGAAGCACTACTACAGCGTCTACCAGAAGATGATCGTCCGCGGCCGTGACTTCGCGGAGATCTACGACCTGGTGGGCATCCGCGTCCTTGTCGACACGGTTCGCGACTGCTACGCGGCACTGGGCACCGTCCACGCCCGCTGGAACCCGGTTCCGGGGCGGTTCAAGGACTACATCGCGATGCCCAAGTTCAACATGTACCAGTCGCTGCACACGACGGTCATCGGCCCCAACGGCAAGCCGGTCGAACTCCAGATCCGTACGTTCGACATGCACCGTCGCGCCGAGTACGGCATCGCGGCCCACTGGAAGTACAAGCAGGAGGCCGTCGCCGGCGCCTCCAAGGTGCGCTCCGACCAGCCGAGGACCACCGGCAAGGACGACCACCTCAACGACATGGCGTGGCTGCGCCAGCTCCTCGACTGGCAGAAGGAGACCGAGGACCCGGGCGAGTTCCTGGAGTCCCTGCGCTTCGACCTGTCGCGCAACGAGGTCTTCGTCTTCACGCCGAAGGGCGACGTGATAGCGCTGCCGGCCGGCGCCACGCCCGTGGACTTCTCCTACGCGGTGCACACGGAGGTGGGCCACCGCACCATAGGAGCACGCGTCAACGGACGCCTCGTACCGCTCGAGTCCACCCTCGACAACGGCGACCTGGTGGAGGTCTTCACCTCCAAGGCGGCCGGCGCCGGACCGTCCCGGGACTGGCTGGGCTTCGTCAAGTCGCCCCGCGCCCGCAACAAGATCCGCGCCTGGTTCTCCAAGGAGCGCCGCGACGAGGCGATCGAGCAGGGCAAGGACTCCATCGCGCGAGCCATGCGCAAGCAGAACCTGCCGATCCAGCGCATCCTCACCGGTGACTCGCTGGTCACGCTCGCGCACGAGATGCGCTACCCCGACATCTCGTCCCTGTACGCGGCGATCGGCGAGGGCCACGTGGCCGCGCAGGGCGTCGTGCAGAAGCTCGTCCAGGCGCTCGGCGGTGAGGAGGCCGCCACCGAGGAGATCGACGAGAGCATTCCGCCCGCGCGCGGCCGCAAGCGCCGCTCCAACGCCGACCCGGGTGTCGTCGTCAAGGGCGTCGACGACGTGTGGGTCAAGCTGGCCCGCTGTTGTACGCCCGTCCCCGGAGACCCGATCATGGGCTTCGTCACGCGCGGCAGTGGGGTGTCGGTGCACCGCACCGACTGCGTCAACGTCGACTCGCTGTCCCGCGAGCCGGAGCGCATCCTCGAGGTCGAGTGGGCCCCCACCCAGTCGTCCGTCTTCCTGGTCGCCATCCAGGTCGAGGCCCTCGACCGCTCCCGGCTCCTGTCGGACGTCACGAGGATCCTGTCCGACCAGCACGTGAACATCCTGTCGGCGGCCGTCCAGACGTCCCGCGACCGGGTGGCCACCTCCCGCTTCACCTTCGAGATGGGCGACCCGAAGCACCTGGGACACGTCCTGAAGGCGGTCAGGGGAGTGGAGGGCGTCTACGACGTGTACCGGGTGACGTCGGCGCGCAGGCCCTCCGAGGCCTGAGACCCGCGGCCCGGCATGGGGCCACCGGCACGAAGGAGGGGCCCCGTACGGTGCGTACGGGGCCCCTCCTTCGTGCTGTCGCGGAACTCAGCCGCCGAACTCGTGCAGACCCTTCAGGGCCTGGTCGAGCAGCGCCTGGCGGCCGTCGAGCTCCCGCTGGAGCTTGTCGGCCTTCGCGTTGTTGCCCGCGGAGCGCGCGGTCTCGATCTGGCCCTGGAGCTTGTCCACGGCGGCCTGGAGCTGGCCCGTCAGACCCTCGGCACGCGCGCGTGCCTCCGGGTTCGTCCGGCGCCACTCGGTCTCCTCGGTATCCTGGAGAGCCCGCTCCACCGCGTGCATCCGCCCCTCGACCTTCGGGCGGGCGTCGCGCGGCACGTGGCCGATGGCCTCCCACCGCTCGTTGAGCGAACGAAAGGCGGCCCTGGCCGCCTTGAGGTCCTGCACCGGGACGAGCTTCTCGGCCTCCTCGGCCAGCTCCTCCTTGAGCTTCAGGTTCTCCGTCTGCTCCGCGTCCCGCTCGGCGAAGACCGAGCTGCGGGCCGCGAAGAACACGTCCTGGGCGCCGCGGAAGCGGTTCCACAGGTCGTCCTCGTGCTCGCGCTGGGCACGGCCCGCGGCCTTCCAGTCCGCCATCAGCTCGCGGTAGCGGGCCGCCGTCGGGCCCCAGTCGCTCGATCCGGAGAGCGACTCGGCCTCCGCGACCAGCTTCTCCTTGGTCTTGCGGGCCTCCTCGCGCTGCGCGTCCAGGGACGCGAAGTGCGCCTTGCGGCGCTTGGAGAACGCCGAGCGCGCGTGCGAGAAGCGGTGCCACAGCTCGTCGTCGGACTTCCGGTCGAGCCGCGGCAGACCCTTCCAGGTGTCCACCAGCGCGCGCAGCCGCTCACCGGCGGACCGCCACTGGTCGGACTGGGCGAGCTCCTCGGCCTCGGTGACCAGGGCCTCCTTGGAGTGCCTGGCCTCGTCGGACTGCTTCGCCCGTTGTGCCTTGCGCTCCTCACGGCGTGCGTCGACCGTCTCGACGAGCTTGTCCAACCGCTTGCGCAGCGCGTCCAGATCCCCGACCGCGTGGTGGGCGTCCACCTGCTCGCGGATGTGACCGATGGCGATCTGGGCGTCCTTCGACGACAGGTCGGTGGTCTTCACCCGCCGCTCGAGGAGGCCGATCTCCACGACCAGGCCCTCGTACTTGCGCTCGAAGTAGGCCAGTGCCTCGTCGGGAGTCCCGGCCTGCCAGGAACCGACGACCTGCTCGCCGTCGGCCGTACGCACGTACACGGTCCCCGTCTCGTCGACGCGGCCCCACGGGTCGCTGCTCACAGCGCCTCCTCCACATGATGCCTGCGTGGGGCTGCTTCGCCCCCGGCATCGTCCACAGTTTCGTCACGGCCAACATAGGCGACCGGCGGGGCGGCTGTCCGCATCCCGCGCGACCGAAATTTCGCTGCTGGAGGTCAGGATTTCGTCACGGTGGCCTTGTCGATCACGACCGTCGCGTTGGGTGCTCCGTCGCCCTGGCCAGTGCTCTCGCCGGCCCCGGCGATTTTCTTCATCACCTTCATGCCCGATTCGGAAATAGTCCCGAACGGTGTGTAGTTGGCCGGCAACTGGCTGTCCTGGTACACGAGGAAGAACTGGCTGCCGCCGCTGTTGCGGCCTTGCTTCGTCTCCGCGTTGTACTGGTTGGCCATCGCCACCGTGCCCGCCGGATACACCTGGCCCTTGAGGCGCTTGTCCTTGAGGTTCTCGTCCGGAATCGTGTAGCCGGGGCCGCCCATGCCGGTGCCCTTCGGGTCACCGCACTGGAGCACGTAGATGCCGTTCGTGGTGAGCCGGTGGCACTTGGTGTGGTCCAGGTAGCCCTTGCCCACCAGGAAGTTGAACGAGTTCACCGTGTGCGGGGCCTTCGAGGCCGGCATGTCGATGTCTATTGCGCCGCAGGTCGTCTGCAGCTTCATCGTGTAGTCCGCCGACTTGTCGATGGTCATCGCCGGCTCCTTCTTGTAGCTCAGCGACTTCACCTTGCCCTTGGCGGCCTTGTCGCAGGGGTCCGGCGCCTTGCTGGGCGCGGAAGGGCTCGGGGTGGCCTCCGCGGCCGCGTCGGACTTGTTGTCGTCCTGCTTGAAGACCCCGGTCGCGTACGACACCACGCTGCCCACGACGACCACGCCGAGGACGGACGCGATCACCGTGTTACGAGCGTGTGCCTTGCGCCGAGCGGACGTGCGCCGCTGCTGCTGCCGCAAGAACTTCTCCCGGGCGAGCTGACGCCGCCGCTGTTCCTGGGTGACCACCGGGTTATCTCCTCATGCGTCTCGTACGTCAGGTGGGACGCGTGCGTCTTGTGAGCCGACCGCCTGCGTGTGCCCCGTACCGTATATGGGTTCGCTGTGGTTCCGGCAGCGCCGGTAGGCTCTGATCCACAGCGATGCCATTCCCCGTACGACATACCGAAGGACGAACGTGCTCATTGCCGGGTTCCCCGCCGGGGCCTGGGGCACCAACTGTTACTTGGTCGCCCCCGCCGCGGGTGAGGAGTGCGTGATCATCGACCCGGGCCACCAGGCCGCCCAGGGCGTCGAGGAAGCACTCCAGAAGCATCGGCTCAAGCCCGTCGCCGTCGTCCTCACCCATGGCCACCTCGACCATGTCGCCTCGGTCGTCCCGGTGTGCGGCGCGCACGACGTACCGGCGTGGATCCACCCCGAGGACCGGTACATGATGAGCGACCCGGAGCGGGCGCTCGGCCGCTCGATCGGGATGCCGCTGATGGGTGAGATCACGGTCGGCGAACCGGACGACGTGTTGGAGCTGACGGACGGCGCCGCGCTGAAGCTGGCCGGACTCGACTTCTCGGTCGCGCACGCGCCCGGCCATACGAAGGGGTCGGTGACGTTCCGGATGCCCGAGAACACGGAGATCCCGTCCGTCTTCTTCTCCGGGGATCTGCTCTTCGCCGGCTCCATCGGACGCACCGACCTGCCCGGCGGTGACATGGACGAGATGCTCGGCTCGCTGGCCCGTGTGTGCCTGCCGCTCGACGACTCGACCGTGGTGCTGTCCGGCCACGGCCCCCAGACGACCATCGGCCAGGAGCGCGCCACCAACCCGTACTTGCGGCAGGTGGCGGCGGCCGGCCCGGGAGCGGACCCTTCCTCCGCTCCTCGACGAGGAATGTGACGAGAGACTTCCGTTGAGTACTTTCAAGGCCCCCAAGGGCACGTACGACCTGATTCCGCCGGACAGCGCGAAGTACCTCGCGGTGCGTGACGCGATCGCCGCCCCGCTGCGGAACTCGGGCTACGGATACATCGAGACGCCCGGTTTCGAGAGCGTCGAGCTGTTCGCGCGCGGCGTCGGTGAGTCCACCGACATCGTGACCAAGGAGATGTACGCCTTCGAGACCAAGGGCGGCGACAGGCTGGCGCTGCGCCCCGAGGGCACGGCGTCCGTGCTGCGGGCCGCCCTGGAGGCCAACCTCCACAAGGCGGGCAACCTCCCCGTCAAGCTCTGGTACTCGGGCTCCTACTACCGCTACGAGCGCCCCCAGAAGGGCCGGTACAGGCACTTCTCCCAGGTCGGCGCCGAGGCGATCGGTGCCGAGGACCCGGCCCTGGACGCCGAGTTGATCATCCTGGCCGACCAGGCGTACCGCTCACTGGGGCTGCGGGACTTCCGGATCCTCCTCAACTCGCTCGGCGACCAGGAGTGCCGTCCCGTCTACCGGGCCGCGCTCCAGGACTTCCTGCGGGGTCTGGACCTGGACGAGGAGACCCTGCGCCGCGCCGACATCAACCCTCTGCGGGTCCTTGACGACAAGCGGGACGACGTCCAGAAGCAGCTCGTGGGCGCCCCGCTCCTGCGGGACTACCTCTGTGACGCGTGCAAGGCGTACCACGAGGAGGTGCGCGAGCTGATCACGGCCGCGGGCGTCTCCTTCGAGGACGACGCGAAGCTGGTCCGCGGGCTGGACTACTACACCCGCACCACCTTCGAGTTCGTGCACGACGGTCTGGGATCGCAGTCCGCGGTGGGCGGTGGCGGACGGTACGACGGTCTGTCCGAGATGATCGGCGGCCCCGCCCTGCCGTCCGTCGGCTGGGCCCTGGGTGTCGACCGTACGGTTCTCGCGCTCGAGGCCGAGGGTGTGACGCTCGAACTGCCCGCGTCCACCAGCGTGTTCGCGGTGCCGCTCGGGGACGAGGCGCGGCGTGTGCTGTTCGGTGTGGTGAGCGAGCTGCGCAGGAACGGGGTCGCGGCGGACTTCTCGTACGGCGCGAAGGGGCTCAAGGGAGCCATGAAGAACGCCAACCGCAGTGGCGCCCGCTACACGGTCGTCGCCGGTGAGCGTGACCTCGCCGAGGGCGTCGTGCAGCTGAAGGACATGGAGTCGGGCGAGCAGGTGGCGGTCGGCGTCAACGAGATCGTGGCCGAGCTGGAGTCCCGGCTGAGCTGAGGCGGAGGCCGGGACCGGGGGCCGGGGTTCGCCCGTCACCCTTCCCCTTCCCTTTCCTGTTCGGGGGCTCCGCCCCGAACAGGCGTCCTCACGCCTCGGACGGGCTCGAAGGCCGAGCCCGTCCGAGGCGTGAGAACTCACTCCAGCAGGCCGAACCTCGTGGCGCTGGTCGCGGCCGCCGTGCGGTCGTCCACCCCCGGCTTGCCGAAGGCCCGCAGCAGATGGCTCTTCACCGTCGACTCGCCGATTCGCCGACCCTCCTGCCCCGTGAGCCGCAGATAGATCCGGCTGCCCGTCTTCTCCCGCGGGCCCACCGGGCCGATGACCTCCGCCCGATCGCGCGGCTTCGGGTGGTAGCGCGCGACATGCCGCACGGTCTCGCCCACCGTCAACTCCGCGGGTGCCGATTCGTCCTGCCGGACGATGCCGACGCGTGAGCGCCACGCGCGCGTGCCCGTCGCCGGGTCCGAACCCAGGACCGAGACGTCACCCGCGTCCCTGGAGCGGTTGCCCTGCAGGAGCTCCACGGTGGTGCTCCTGCCCGCGCCGTGGGGTCCGAGCAGGCCGAAGACCTCGCCCCGCCGGATCGGGAGATCGATGCCGTCGACCGCGGTGACGTCCCCGTACCGCTTGCGCCAGCCCCCGTACGTCCACAGCGGGTTCGTTCGCGTGTGCTGTCATGCCGACGAGCGTCCCGCCGGAGCGGGCCTTCCGGGGCGACCGCACGTACTTCCTTATGTCCATCGAACGGTGGACACACGCGCGTGTGCGGCACAATGACCCTGCCCGGATGGTCCTCTCGAGCTACGGAAACGGCGTGATGAGCAAGACGACAGTCAGGGAAGGCGCCTCCACCCACCAGGTGGCCGCCACAGCCCCACGCACCGTGGGCGGCGGTCGTGCCCTCGCCCTTCTGCTGGTGATCACGGGCGCGGCCGGACTGCTGGCCTCCTGGGTCATCACCATCGACAAGTTCAAGCTGCTGGAGGACCCGAACTTCACGCCGGGCTGCAGCCTGAACCCGGTCGTCTCCTGCGGCAACATCATGAAGAGCGACCAGGCCTCCGTCTTCGGGTTCCCCAACCCGATGATGGGCCTCGTCGCCTACGGCATCGTGATCGGTGTCGGCATGAGCCTGCTCGGCCGGGCCACCTTCCCGCGCTGGTACTGGCTGACCTTCAACGCGGGCACGCTGTTCGGCGTCGGCTTCGTGACCTGGCTCCAGTACCAGTCGCTGTACAACATCAACTCGCTGTGCCTGTGGTGCTGCCTCGCCTGGGCCGCGACGATCATCATGTTCTGGTCCGTGACCTCGCACAACGTCCGCAACGGTCTGCTGCCCGCGCCCGCCTGGCTGAAGGGGTTCCTCGGCGAGTTCGCCTGGGTGCTTCCGGTCATGCACATCGGGATCATCGGCATGCTGATCCTGACCCGCTGGTGGGACTTCTGGACCAGCTGACGGGACCGGCTCGTCCCTTGCGCGCCAAGAGCCGGGCCGCGCTGTCAGTGGCGTGACATAGGGTTTCCGACGTGGAGCCCGACCTGTTTACCGCCGCAGCCGAAGAACGCCAGGAGAAGGACCCGTCCAGCAGCCCCCTGGCCGTACGGATGCGCCCGCGCGTCCTCGACGAAGTAGTGGGCCAGCAGCATCTGCTGAAGCCGGGCTCCCCCCTGCGCAGACTCGTCGGCGAAAGCGGCGGCGGCCCGGCCGGACCGTCCTCGGTGATCCTCTGGGGCCCGCCGGGCACCGGCAAGACGACCCTGGCGTACGTCGTCTCCAAAGCGACGAACAAGCGCTTCGTGGAGCTCTCCGCGATCACCGCGGGTGTCAAGGAGGTGCGCGCCGTCATCGAGGGGGCCCGCCGTGCCACCGGAGGCTTCGGCAAGGAGACCGTCCTCTTCCTCGACGAGATCCACCGCTTCAGCAAGGCCCAGCAGGACTCCCTGCTCCCGGCGGTGGAGAACCGCTGGGTGACGCTGATCGCGGCGACCACGGAGAACCCGTACTTCTCGGTGATCTCCCCCCTGCTGTCCCGCTCGCTCCTGCTGACCCTCGAACCGCTCATGGACGACGACCTGCGTGGACTGCTCCGCCGGGCGCTCGGCGACGAGCGGGGCCTCAAGGAGTCCGTCACCCTCCCCGAGGACACCGAGGAGCACCTCCTGCGGATCGCCGGGGGCGACGCCCGCCGCGCGCTGACGGCCCTGGAGGCCGCGGCCGGATCCGCGCTCGACAAGGGCGAGCCGGAGATCACCCTCCAGACCCTGGAGGAGACCGTCGACCGGGCCGCGGTGAAGTACGACCGCGACGGCGACCAGCACTACGACGTGGCCAGCGCCCTGATCAAGTCGATCCGCGGCTCGGACGTCGACGCCGCGCTGCACTACCTGGCCCGGATGATCGAGGCGGGCGAGGACCCCCGCTTCATCGCCCGCCGGCTGATGATCTCCGCCAGCGAGGACATCGGCCTCGCCGATCCGACCGCACTGCCCACGGCTGTCGCGGCCGCCCAGGCCGTCGCCATGATCGGCTTCCCCGAGGCCGCGCTCACCCTCAGCCACGCCACCATCGCCCTCGCCCTGGCCCCGAAGTCGAACGCGGCCACGACGGCGATCGGCGCAGCCATGGAGGACGTGCGCAAGGGCCACGCGGGCCCCGTACCGATGCATCTGCGCGACGGCCACTACAAGGGCGCGGCCAAACTCGGCCACGCACAGGGGTACGTGTATCCGCACGACCTGCCCGAAGGCATCGCCGCCCAGCAGTACGCCCCCGAGGAGCTCAAGGACCGGGAGTACTACACCCCGACCCGGCACGGCGCCGAGGCGCGCTACGCGGACGCGGTGGAGTGGACCAGGAAGCACCTCGGTCGAGGACGGCCCTGACCACCCTGTAGACTCCCCGAAGCGCTGCGTCCCGTGTCCGTCTCTCGTCGCTGGAGAGCCGGACACCACCAGAACGGGACATCCAGCCGGAGCCCCCACCGCAAGGCGGGGAATCCAGGAGCGTCGCGCACCGTCGATGGTGTCGCGGGCAGCCCACCACCCTCCCGTATCCCGGGAAACGGTCGGTGGGCCACTCGCGTGCTGCACGTATGTGCCCAGACCAGGGAGCGGCTGCCCAGCAGGTCCGACCGACCGGACCCGCAGGGTTTCCCCGGCTGCGGATTGCGACCTCCCCTAACCCTGGTGAAGCCGTATTCACATCAGAAACACGAGGTGTTTGGTTCATGCCGAACCAGTCCCGCCCCAAGGTCAAGAAGTCGCGTGCCCTCGGCATCGCGCTGACCCCGAAGGCCGTCAAGTACTTCGAGGCCCGCCCCTACCCGCCGGGTGAGCACGGTCGTGGCCGTAAGCAGAACTCGGACTACAAGGTCCGTCTGCTGGAGAAGCAGCGTCTGCGCGCGCAGTACGACGTGTCCGAGCGCCAGCTCGTCCGCGCCTACGAGCGTGCCGCCAAGACGCAGGGCAAGACCGGTGAGGCCCTGGTCATCGAGCTGGAGCGTCGTCTCGACGCCCTGGTTCTGCGTTCGGGCATCGCCCGCACGATCTACCAGGCCCGCCAGATGGTCGTCCACGGCCACATCGAGGTCAACGGCGGCAAGGTCGACAAGCCGTCGTTCCGTGTCCGTCCCGACGACGTCGTGATGGTCCGCGAGCGCAGCCGCAGCAAGACGCTGTTCGAGGTCGCCCGTGCCGGTGGCTTCGCCCCCGACGGCGAGACCCCGCGCTACCTCCAGGTGAACCTCGGCGCCCTGGCCTTCCGCCTGGACCGCGAGCCGAACCGCAAGGAGATCCCGGTGATCTGCGACGAGCAGCTCGTCGTCGAGTACTACGCCCGCTGATCCAGCGGACGGCACCACCGGCTTCGCGCCTGCCTCAGCCCGTCGCTTCCCCGCCCATCACCGGCGGGGAAGCGGCGGGCTGTCGCGTGCGTGGACGCCGCCGCGTGGACGAGCCGCCCTTCAGCCCGCTGTCTCCCCGCGCTCTCGGGTGGGTGAGCCGGCGGTTTTGCGCAGGTCAGGGGGCGTGACAATGCCACGCGGTGCGGGCAGCGCGCCGAGCGGCCGCGGCCGGATGCGCCCCAGCGCCCGGCCCACCGCGGCCTCACGGCCGAGCCGCGCCCCCGCCCGTACGCACTCCTCGTACCGTTCGTCGCCCAGCCGTTCCCGGGCCGTCGCCTCGCACTGCTCGTGCGGGGCGTTGTAGTAGGCGGAGCCGAACAGCGGCAGACCCACCGACGGCCACATCCGGGACGCGCAACCCTGGAGCACCGCGGCCTCGAAGGCGTCGCCCTCCGCCACGGTGACCAGCGCGAGCAGTTCCACCGCCAGGACCGTGCCGAGCAGGTCGTGGAAGACATGGTTGATGTCGAGGCACTCGGTCAACAGCAGCCGCGCCCGCGGCAGATCACCCTCGGTCCAGGCCGCGTACGCCAGCACGTACAGCGCGTAGGAGAGGGACCAGCGCTCCCCGTGGTCCTCGCAGATCCGGCGCACCTCCTCGCACAGTCGCACCGCGCCCGGCAGATCTCCCTGGAAGGCCAGCGCCATCGCCAGCTCGACCTGCGCCATCAGGACGTTGCTGTTGAGCTCGCCGATCTCGTGATAGCGGTCGAGCGCGGAACGCAGCAGTGTCTGCGCGCGGGGCATGTCGTCGGTGACCAGGGCCAGACAGCCGGTGCGGTGCTCGGCGTAGGCCAGCGCGGTGGCGTTCCGGCCGCGTTCCGCCTTCTGACGGCACTCGTCGAGCGCGGCGGACGCGGGCACCGGATCGCCCTGCAGGATCGCCACGTAGCCGAGCACCCACAGCGCCTTCAGCCGCGAGCGCTCGTGCTCCGTGGGCAGGCCCACACTCCGCTCCAGCCAGTGCCGTCCCTCCGACAGCCGGCCGCAGCCCACCCAGTAGAACCAGAGGGTCCCCGCGAGGTACTGGCCGAGATGCCCGCCGTCCGGCTCGCCCAGACAGTGCTCCAGGGCGCGGCGCAGATTCGGCAGCTCCGCCTCCACCCGCGCGGCCACCTCGCGCTGCCGGGGCGAGAACCAGTCCAGCTCGCACCAGGTCGCGAGCCCCATGTACCAGTCCCGATGGCGGCGCCGCAGCCGTACCCCGTCGTCCGTGGCCTCCAGCCAGTCCGCGCCGTACGCCCGGACCGTGTCCAGCATCCGGTAGCGCACGCCCGCCGGGGTGTCCTCGCGGGTGACCACCGACTGGGCGAGCAGCTCGCCGAGCACGTCGAGGATGTTGTCGGGATGCAGGCCGTCGCCCCCGCACACGTACTCGACGGCCTCCAGGTCGAACTGCCCGGCGAACACCGAGAGCCGCGACCACATCAGCCGCTCCTCGGGTGTGCACAGCTCATGGCTCCAGCCGATCGCCGTACGCAGGGTCTGATGGCGCGGCAGCGCGTCCCGTCCGCCACCCGTCAGGAGCCGGAAGCGGTCGTCGAGCCGGGCCAGCAGCTGTGCGGGGGAGAGGGCGCGCAGCCGTCCCGCGGCCAGTTCGACGGCGAGCGGGATGCCGTCGAGCCGTCGGCACAGGTCGAGCACGTCCGCACGGTTGCCGTCGTCCAGCGCGAAGCCCGGAGCGCCGGCGGCGGCCCGGTCCGCGAACAGCTCCGCCGCCTCCTCCTCCGTCAGCGGCGCCAGGGGGAGGACCCGCTCTCCCTCCAGCGAGAGCGGCCTGCGCCCCGCGGCGAGGACCCGCAGGCCCGCCGCGCGCCGCAGCAGCGCACCGATCAGGGATGCGCACGCGTCCACCAGATGCTCGAACCCGTCGATCACGAGCAGGAGTTCACGCTCCGCGAGGTGCTCAAGCAGTACCCGGCGCGGTGGCCGTGACGTGTGATCCGTCAGACCCAGCGACTCCAGGACCGCGTACTCGACGAGTTCCGGCTCGCGCAGCGCGGACAGCTCCACGCGCCACACCCCGTCGCGCGGCCGGACCCGGGCCGCCGCCCGCGCCGCCAGCCGCGACTTGCCGACCCCGCCCACGCCCGTCACCGTCACCAGCCGGCTCGCTTCGAGGGCCGCGCCCAGCAGGGTCAGTTCGGCCGAGCGGCCCACGAACGGGTTGAGCTCCAGGGGAAGACCGCCGGCCCGATGACCGTCCTCTCCCGCACCGGAACCCCGTGAACCCTCAGAACGCCGCATGGGCAACGGAGCGTACTCATCCGTAAGCGCTCCGTACAATCGCTGCGGACAACCGCGGTTCCGGCGGACGGTAATCCGGTACGGAGCCGCGGCCCCGGCGCGATAGGCTCGGGGGACGACTTTTCAATGGTGAGGCACGAATCCAGGGAGCGGGTGCGCAGTGTCCGGTGGAGAGGTGGCCGGGATCCTGGTGGCCGTCTTCTGGGCGATTCTGGTCTCCTTCCTCGCGGTGGCACTCGCGAGGCTGGCCCAGACGCTCAGGGCGACCACCAAGCTCGTCGCGGACGTGACCGAACAGACGGTCCCGCTCCTCGCGGACGCCTCCGCGGCCGTGCGCTCCGCACAGACCCAGATCGACCGGGTCGACGCGATCGCATCGGACGTCCAGGAAGTCACGTCGAACGCGTCGGCGCTCTCCTCGACCGTCGCCTCGACGTTCGGCGGACCCCTGGTGAAGGTGGCGGCGTTCGGCTACGGCGTGCGCCGGGCCATGGGCGGCCGCGGCGACGACACGCCCACCAAGCCCGCGCGGCGCACCGTGATCGTGGGCCGCACCGTCCCGTCGGCGCGACGGGGAAAGCGGAAGAAGGACTGACGCAGCGATGTTCCGCCGTACGTTCTGGTTCACCGCGGGCGCAGCAGCCGGCGTGTGGGCCACCACCAAGGTCAACCGCAAGATCAGGCAGCTGACGCCCGAGAGTCTCGCGGCCCAGGCCGCCGACAAGGCGATCGCGGCGGGTCACCGTCTCAAGGACTTCGCACTCGACGTCCGCGACGGAATGGCCCAGCGCGAAGCGGAACTCGGCGAGGCCCTCGGGCTGAACACCGATCCCGAACTGCCCTCCCCGCGCCGCGTCGCCGCCATCGAGAACAGCAACGACCCGAAGTACAGCAAGAACCCGACGTACGTCGAGAGGTCGACGTACTCGTACAACCGGAATGAGGACCACTGATGGAGTCGGCCGAGATTCGTCGCCGCTGGTTGAGCTTCTTCGAGGAGCGCGGTCACACCGTCGTCCCTTCGGCGTCGCTCATCGCGGACGACCCGACTCTGCTCCTGGTCCCGGCCGGCATGGTGCCCTTCAAGCCCTACTTCCTGGGTGAGGTCAAGCCGCCGTTCGACCGCGCCACCAGCGTCCAGAAGTGTGTGCGCACGCCGGACATCGAAGAGGTCGGCAAGACCACCCGGCACGGCACGTTCTTCCAGATGTGCGGCAACTTCTCCTTCGGCGACTACTTCAAGGAAGGCGCCATCAAGTACGCCTGGGAGCTGCTCACCAGCCCTCAGGACAAGGGCGGTTACGGCCTGGAGCCGGAGAAGCTCTGGATCACCGTCTACCTGGAGGACGACGAGGCCGAGCGCATCTGGCACGAGGTCGTCGGCGTCCCCAAGGAGCGCATCCAGCGTCTCGGCAAGAAGGACAACTACTGGTCCATGGGCGTCCCGGGCCCCTGCGGCCCGTGTTCCGAGATCAACTACGACCGCGGCCCCGAGTTCGGCGTCGAGGGCGGCCCCGCCGTCAACGACGAGCGGTACGTGGAGATCTGGAACCTCGTCTTCATGCAGTACGAGCGCGGCGAGGGCACCTCGAAGGAGGACTTCGAGATCCTCGGCGACCTGCCGAGCCAGAACATCGACACCGGCCTCGGCCTGGAACGCCTCGCCATGATCCTGCAGGGCGTGCAGAACCTGTACGAGATCGACACCTCCATGGCCGTCATCAGGAAGGCCACCGAGCTGACCGGTGTCGAGTACGGCGCCGGCAAGGACTCCGACGTCTCGCTGCGCGTGGTCACCGACCACATGCGGACGTCCGTGATGCTCATCGGCGACGGCGTCTCCCCGGGCAACGAGGGCCGCGGCTACGTGCTGCGCCGCATCATGCGCCGCGCCATCCGCAACATGCGCCTGCTCGGCGCCACCGGTCTGGTGGTCAAGGACCTCGTCGACGTCGTGATCGAGATGATGGGCCGGCAGTATCCGGAGCTCGTCACCGACCGCAAGCGCATCGAGACCGTGGCCCTCGCCGAGGAGGCCGCCTTCCTCAAGGCCCTCAAGGGCGGCACGAACATCCTCGACACCGCCGTCACGGAGACCAAGGCCGCCGGCGGCCAGGTCCTGTCCGGAGACAAGGCGTTCCTGCTCCACGACACCTGGGGCTTCCCGATCGACCTCACCCTGGAGATGGCCGCCGAACAGGGCCTCTCCGTGGACGAGGACGGCTTCCGGCGCCTGATGAAGGAGCAGCGGGAGCGCGCCAAGGCCGACGCCAAGGCCAAGAAGACCGGCCACGCCGACATGGGCGCCTACCGTGAGATCGCCGACGCCGCCGGCGAGACCGACTTCATCGGCTACACGAACATCGAGGGCGAGTCCACGGTCGTCGGCATCCTCGTCGACGGTGCCTCCTCGCCGGCCGCCACCGAGGGCGACGAGGTCGAGATCGTCCTCGACCGCACCCCGTTCTACGCCGAGGGCGGCGGCCAGATCGGCGACACCGGCCGCATCAGGATCGACACCGGCGCCGTGATCGAGGTCCGCGACTGCCAGAAGCCGGTCCCCGGGGTGTACGTCCACAAAGGCGTCGTCCAGGTCGGCGAGGTCACCGTCGGGGCCAAGGCCCAGGCCGTCATCGACGGGCGCCGCCGCACGGCCATCGCCCGCGCCCACTCGGCCACGCACCTCACGCACCAGGCCCTGCGCGACGCTCTCGGCCCGACGGCCGCCCAGGCCGGTTCCGAGAACCAGCCCGGCCGCTTCCGCTTCGACTTCGGCTCCCCGGCCGCCGTGCCCACGGCCGTGATGACGGATGTCGAGCAGAAGATCAACGAGGTGCTCGCCCGCGACCTGGACGTGCACGCGGAGATCCTCAGCATCGACGAGGCCAAGAAGCAGGGCGCCATCGCCGAGTTCGGCGAGAAGTACGGCGAGCGCGTGCGGGTCGTCACCATCGGCGACTTCTCGAAGGAGCTGTGCGGCGGCACGCACGTGCACAACACCGCCCAGCTGGGCCTGGTGAAGCTGCTCGGCGAGTCGTCGATCGGTTCCGGTGTACGTCGTATCGAGGCCCTCGTCGGTGTCGACGCCTACAACTTCCTTGCCCGTGAGCACACGGTTGTCGCCCAGCTCCAGGAGCTGATCAAGGGGCGTCCGGAGGAGCTTCCGGAGAAGGTCTCGGCCATGCTCGGCAAGCTGAAGGACGCCGAGAAGGAGATCGAGAAGTTCCGTGCGGAGAAGGTCCTCCAGGCCGCCGCCGGTCTCGCCGGTTCCGCCAAGGACGTGAACGGCGTCGCCCTGGTCACCGGCCAGGTCCCGGACGGTACGACCGCCGACGACCTGCGCAGGCTGGTCCTCGACGTCCGCGGCCGCATCCAGGGCGGACGGGCCGCCGTGGTCGCCCTGTTCACGGCGGTCAACGGAAAGCCCCTGACGGTCATCGCCACGAACGAGGCCGCCCGCGAGCGTGGCCTCAAGGCCGGTGATCTGGTGCGTACGGCCGCCAAGACCCTCG
Source organism: Streptomyces aurantiacus (assembly GCF_027107535.1). Classification (NCBI taxonomy): domain Bacteria; kingdom Bacillati; phylum Actinomycetota; class Actinomycetes; order Kitasatosporales; family Streptomycetaceae; genus Streptomyces; species Streptomyces sp. Qhu-G9. The sequence continues at coordinate 2,886,240 of NZ_CP114283.1, forward strand.
GCGGCGGCGGTGGCGGCAAGCCGGACGTCGCCCAGGGCGGCGGCCAGAACCCGGCCGCCATCGGTGAGGCCACCGACGCCGTCGAGCGCCTTGTGGCCGAGACCGCCAAGTGAGCGACGGCGAGCGGGTCATGCGCCGCGGCCGCCGTCTCGCCATCGACGTCGGGGACGCCCGGATCGGGGTCGCCTCGTGCGACCCCGACGGGATCCTCGCCACCCCGGTGGAGACGGTGCCGGGACGCGATGTCCCCGCCGCCCACCGGCGGCTCGGGCAACTCGTCGAGGAGTACGAACCGATCGAGGTCGTCGTCGGACTCCCTCGTTCCCTCAAGGGGGGCGAGGGACCGGCCGCCGTCAAGGTCCGTGCCTTCGCCCAGGCGCTCGCCCGCGGTATCGCACCCGTTCCGGTGCGGCTCGTGGACGAGAGGATGACCACAGTGACGGCCAGTCAGGGACTGCGCGCCTCGGGCGTGAAGTCCAAGAAGGGCAGATCGGTCATCGACCAGGCAGCGGCCGTGATCATCCTCCAGCAGGCACTGGAGTCCGAACGGGCGTCAGGTACATCTCCGGGCGAGGGCGTCGAAGTGGTCAGCTGATCGCGGTACGGTAACGTTCCGCGCGATGCGGTGGTGTTCGAATAGCCTCCGCTCAAGAGAGAGGCGGACGGGAGCCGAGCCACAGCCACCACGCGACCGCCGCCTCGCGGCTCTAGGGGATCGATGACTGAGTATGGCCGGGGCCCGGGCTCCGAACCGTGGCATCCCGAGGACCCGTTGTACGGGGACGGCGGATGGGGAGGACAGGAGGCCCACGCGGCCCAGTCCCCCTACGGCGGCCAGCCGCAGCACTATCCGGAGCAGCCGCAGCAGCAGTACGGCGACTGGGGCACGGGCCAGCAGCCCGGTGGCTACGACCAGAGTCAGCAGCAGTACGCCCAGGGTCAGCAGCAGCACTACGTCCAGGAGTCGCAGCAGTACGGGGGACAGCCGCCGCAGCAGTACAACGGCCAGGGCGGGCAGGGCTACCACGACCAGGGCGGCCAGCAGTACGACCAGAACGGTCAGCAGTACCACGACGGCGGCTGGGACACGGGGCAGCAGTACCAGCAGCAGCACCAGGTGCCGTACGGCGGCGACCCGAACGACCCCTATGGCGGTCAGCCCGCGGCATACGGCGGTCAGCAGCCCGACTACTACAGCACCCCTGACGCGTATCCGCCGCCGGAACCGCCGAGCCGGCGCCGCGCGGAGCCGGAACCGCAGCAGACCGACTGGGACCCGGGCCCGGACCAGGGTGAGCACGCCTTCTTCGCGGGCGCCGGCGACGACGATGACGACCCCGACACCGATGACGACCCGCAGAGCCGGCGGCGCGGCAAGGGAAGCAAAGGCAAAGGCAAGGGCAAAGGCGAGACGAAACGCCGGAGCGGTTTCGCCTGTCTGGTCGTGACGCTCGTCTTCACCTCGGTGATCGGCGGAGTCGGCTATTTCGGCTACCAGTTCTACCAAAATCGTTTCGGCACGGCGCCCGACTTCGCGGGGGACGGCACGAGTGAGCAGGTGACCGTGGTGATTCCCAAGGGTGCTTTCGGATCTGTGATCGGCCAGAAGCTGAAGGCCGCGGGTGTCGTGAAGAGTGTGGACGCCTTCGTGGCGGCCCAGTCGCAGAATTCGAACGGCGACAAGATCCAGTCGGGCTCCTATCTGCTGAAGAAGGAGATGTCCGCAGAAAGCGCTGTCGCGCTGATGCTCGATCCCAAGAGCCAGAACAATCTGGTTGTCAGGGAGGGGCAGCGCAACGTCACGGTGTACGAGGCGATCGACAAGCAGCTGGGACTTTCCAAGGGCAGTACCAAGAAGGTCGCCGAGAAGAAGTACAAGAGTCTCGGACTTCCGGACTGGGCGAACGACAACAGCGACATCAAGGATCCGCTGGAAGGATTCCTCTACCCGGCGACCTATCCCGCCGCCAAGGGCATGAAGCCCGAGGCGGTCCTGAAGGACATGGTGTCGCAGGCCAAGAGGGAGTACGCGAAGCACGACCTGGAGGCGAAGGCGGAGGAGCTCGGTCTGGAGAGCCCGCTGCAGGTCATCACCGTCGCGAGCCTCGTCCAGGCCGAGGGCATCACGCACGACGACTTCAGGAAGATGGCAGCCGTCGTCTACAACCGTCTGAAGTCGACGAACGACATCACCAACCAGAAACTCGAGTTCGACTCGACGTACAACTACCTCAAGGGTCAGAGCAAGATCGATATCTCGGTCGCCGAGATCCGGAACTACGACGACCCGTACAACACGTACTTCTACAAGGGTCTTCCGCCCGGTCCTATCGGAAATCCGGGCAATGACGCGCTCAAGGCGGCGTTGAATCCGGACGGCGGTGCGTGGATGTTCTTCATCTCCATCGACGGCAAGAAGACCGACTTCACCAAGACCTTGCCCGAGCACGAGAAGCTGGTGCAGAAATTCAATGAACGGCGTAACAAGGACTGACGGGGACCGGCGGTGCCGAGCCGCCGTTCTCGGCTCTCCGATCGCCCATTCCCTTTCCCCGGTGCTGCATGGCGCCGCTTACGGGGAACTGGGCCTGGCCGACTGGTCGTACGACCGTTTCGAGGTCGACGAGGCGACGCTGCCCGCATTCCTGGAGAAGCTCGGCCCCGAGTGGGCCGGGCTCTCGCTGACCATGCCGTTGAAGCGTGTGGTGATTCCGCTGCTCGACGAGATCAGTGAGACCGCCTCCTGCGTCGAGGCGGTGAACACGGTGGTGTTCACGGAGGACGGACGCCGTACCGGCGACAACACCGACATCCCCGGGATCGTCGCCGCCCTGCGGGAGCGGGGCATCGAGCAGGTGGACTCCGCGGCGATCCTCGGAGCGGGCGCCACCGCCTCCTCCGCGCTGGCCGCGCTCGCCCGGATCTGCACGGGCGAGGTCGTCGCCTACGTCCGCAGCCCGGCGCGCGCCGCCGAGATGCGGCAGTGGGGCGAACGGCTCGACATCGAGGTGCGTACGGCGGACTGGGCGGACGCCGAGCGGGCACTGACTGCCCCACTGGTGATCGCGACCACTCCGGCGGGCGCCACCGACGCCCTCGCCTCGTCCGTCCCCGGGCGGCCCGCCACCCTCTTCGATGTCCTGTACGAACCGTGGCCGACCGACCTCGCGGCCCGCTGGTCCGCCTACGGAGGCGCCGTCGTCAGCGGCCTCGACCTGCTGGTGCACCAGGCGGTCCTCCAGGTCGAGCAGATGACGGACCTCGCTCCGGCCCCGCTCGACGCCATGCGGACGGCGGGCGAGAAAGCCCTCGCGGCCCGATAGGGCGGCCCGCTAGGATCCGGTTTTCGATTCCGCAGGGGGCGGCGTCGGGGGAATCGGGGGACTGATCCATGCACGTGACACAGGCATCCTGGAAGTCGGAGATCTTCCAAGCGGTGTTCGGGTTCCTGCCGGACTGGGCGAAGAGCGCCGGGCTCGGGCTCGTGGTGCTGGCCGTCCTCGCGTACTGGGCCCTGAAGGTGAAGCGCAGGCTCGCGTACCGGCGGGCGGTGCGCTCCGCTCAGCCCGTCCACGCGGCGGCGCGGTACGAGCAGGGCCGCGGCGCCGACTACCTGGGCGCTTACGCCCCGCGGGCCCGGCAGGACGACACCACGGTATGACCGGACAGGCGTCCGCCTGGTGGACCTGAGGCCGAACAGGGGGCCCGGACGTGGGAGGATCGACGGTGGCGGGCCAGGGCCGCGCACCCGGCCACGCCGTCGCCGTACGCGAGGACGCGTGTACGCACAGGCAGGACGCAGTACCAGGTCGCGAGTATGAGGAGATCCGTTGAGCAGGTTGCGCTGGCTGACCGCGGGGGAGTCCCACGGACCCGCACTTGTGGCGACGCTGGAGGGTCTTCCCGCCGGCGTGCCGATCACCACCGGCATGGTGGCGGATCACCTGGCCCGGCGACGCCTGGGTTACGGGCGCGGTGCGCGGATGAAGTTCGAGCGGGACGAGGTCACCTTCCTGGGCGGCGTGCGTCACGGTCTGACGCTGGGCTCGCCGGTCGCGGTGATGGTGGGCAACACCGAGTGGCCCAAGTGGGAGCAGGTGATGGCGGCCGACCCGGTGGACCCGCAGGTCCTGGGTGAGCTGGCGCGCAACGCCCCGCTGACCCGGCCGCGGCCCGGCCACGCCGACCTCGCCGGTATGCAGAAGTACGGGTTCGACGAGGCGCGGCCGATCCTGGAGCGGGCGTCCGCCCGGGAGACCGCGGCGCGGGTGGCACTGGGCGCGGTGGCCCGCTCGTACCTGAAGGAGACCGCCGGCATCGAGGTCGTCTCGCACGTGGTGGAGCTGGCCGCGGCGAAGGCCCCCTACGGCGTCCTGCCGACCCCCGCCGACGTCGAGAGGCTGGACGCGGATCCGGTGCGCTGCCTGGACGCGGACGCCTCGAAGGCGATGGTCGCGGAGATCGACCAGGCCCACAAGGACGGCGACACCCTCGGTGGTGTGGTCGAGGTCCTGGCGTACAACGTGCCGGTGGGGCTCGGCTCGCACGTGCACTGGGACCGGCGCCTCGACGCCCGGCTGGCGGCGGCGCTGATGGGCATTCAGGCGATCAAGGGCGTGGAGGTCGGCGACGGCTTCGATCTCGCGCGGGTGCCCGGCTCCAAGGCGCACGACGAGATCGTCCACACCGACGAGGGCATCCGGCGCACCTCGGGCCGCTCCGGTGGCACCGAGGGCGGTCTGACGACGGGCGAACTGCTGCGCGTACGGGCGGCGATGAAGCCCATCGCCACGGTCCCGCGGGCGCTGGCGACCATCGACGTGGCGACCGGCGAGGCGACCAAGGCGCACCACCAGCGCTCGGACGTGTGCGCGGTGCCGGCGGCGGGGATCGTCGCCGAGGCGATGGTTGCGCTGGTCCTGGCGGACGCGGTCGCGGAGAAGTTCGGCGGGGACAGCGTGCCGGAGACCCGGCGCAACGTCGAGTCGTACCTCGAGAACCTGGTCGTGCGATGACCGGTCCCACAGTGGTGCTGGTCGGCCCGATGGGAGTCGGCAAGTCCACGGTGGGGGCGCTCCTCGCGCAGCGGCTGGGCTGCCGCTACCGGGACACCGACGAGGACATCGTGGCCGAGCAGGGCCGCACCATCGCGGACATCTTCGTGGACGAGGGCGAACCGGCCTTCCGCGCCCTCGAGAAGCAGGCCGTGCGCCGGGCCCTGGCGGAACACGACGGCGTCCTTGCGCTGGGCGGCGGCTCCGTCCTCGACGCGGACACCCGGGCCCTGCTCGCCGGGCATCCCGTCGTGTATCTCTCGATGGACGTCGAGGAAGCCGTGCAGCGCACGGGGCTGAACGCGGCCCGGCCGCTGCTGGCGGTCAACCCGCGCCGGCAGTGGCGTGAGTTGATGGACGCCCGCCGTCACCTGTACAGCGAGGTCGCCGGTGCGGTGGTGGCAACCGACGGCCGTACCCCCGACGAGGTCACCCAAGCGGTCCTCGACGCACTGGAGTTGAAGGAAGCATGAGCGAGGCAGTGACGCGGATCCACGTCGGTGGCACGGCGGGCAGCGAGCCGTACGAGGTCCTGGTCGGCCGCCAACTGCTCGGAGAGCTGGGCGCGTTGGTGGGGGAGCGGGCCCAGCGCGTCGCGGTGATCCACCCCGAGGCGCTCGCCGAGACCGGTGACGCGCTGCGCGCGGACCTCGCCGGTCAGGGCTTCGAGGCCGTAGCCATCCAGGTGCCCAACGCGGAGGAGGCCAAGACCGCCGAGGTCGCCGCCTACTGCTGGAAGGCGCTCGGGCAGTCCGGCTTCACCCGCACCGACGTGATCGTCGGCGTCGGCGGCGGCGCCACCACCGACCTGGCCGGGTTCGTCGCCGCGACCTGGCTGCGCGGAGTGCGCTGGATCGCCGTGCCGACGACCGTGCTGGCCATGGTGGACGCCGCGGTCGGCGGCAAGACCGGCATCAACACCGCCGAGGGCAAGAACCTCGTCGGCGCCTTCCACCCGCCCGCCGGCGTGCTGTGCGACCTGGCCGCCCTGGACTCTCTGCCGGTCAACGACTTCGTGTCGGGGCTCGCCGAGATCATCAAGGCGGGTTTCATCGCCGACCCGGAGATCCTCGAGCTCATCGAGGCCGACCCGCAGGGCGCCCGTACCCCCGCCGGGCCGCACACCGCCGAGCTCATCGAGCGCTCCATCAAGGTCAAGGCCGAGGTCGTCTCGTCCGACCTGAAGGAGGCCGGGCTGCGGGAGATCCTCAACTACGGCCACACCCTCGCCCACGCCATCGAGAAGAACGAGCGCTACCAGTGGCGGCACGGCGCCGCGGTGGCGGTCGGCATGCACTTCGCGGCGGAACTGGGCCGTCTGGCGGGGCGGCTGGACGACGCGACGGCGGACCGGCACCGCACGATCCTGGAGTCCGTCGGGCTGCCGCTGGCCTACCGCTACGACCAGTGGCCCAAGCTCCTGGAGACCATGAAGGTCGACAAGAAGTCCCGCGGCAACCTGCTCCGCTTCATTGTTCTGGACGGCCTGGCCAAGCCCACCGTCCTGGAGGGCCCCGACCCGGCGGTACTCCTCGCCGCCTACGGCGAAGTGGGCGAATAGCGCCCGCGGGCGACACCTGGGGCGATGTGCCTTACGCGGACGGGCACTTCGGGCCGTCCCCGGCCGTTCACCAAACGGCGCCCGGGGACGGTACCGTTCGGTAGGGGAGCGGGGCTGGTGTCTCGCTGCCAGCGCCCATTGCCTGTACGAGACGGAGTGGCACCGGATGCAGCACGCAGTGGGGCCTCCGCTGCCGCCGCCCCACCAGCAGGGGCACGGACCGGCCGCGGGCTGGTCCGGGGCCGCGCAACACACGGGACCGCACCACCCGGGTACACACGCGGGCCCGCACCCGGGACCGGCGCAGGTGAACCCGCCCGCGGGTCCGCCGCCCGGTTTCGCCGGAGCGCCGACCGGGCCCGCCGCCCCGCACCCGCCGGGTCATCCGCCCGCGCCGCACCACACGATCCCGCACCACGCTCCCGCACCGCCGACGCCGGACACCACGGGCCACGTACAGCTGCCGCCGGGCGGCCCCGTCCCGATGCCGAGCGCGCCGCCCGCGACCGGCACCCCCGACCCGACGTCCACGACGCTCGCCGTGCTGCTCATCGGGCCCGCGGGCGCGGGCAAGACCAGCGTCGCCAAGTACTGGGCGGACCACCGCCGGGTGCCCACCGCGCACATCAGCCTGGACGACGTGCGTGAATGGGTGCGCTCGGGTTTCGCCGACCCGCAGTCGGGGTGGAACGACGGCTCGGAGGCGCAGTACCGTCTCGCCCGCCGCACCTGCGGCTTCGCCGCCCGCAACTTCCTGGCCAACAACATCTCCTGCATCCTCGACGACGCCGTCTTCCCCGACCGGCCCGTCGTGGGCCTCGGCGGCTGGAAGCGGCACGTCGGACCCGGCCTGCTGCCGGTCGTCCTCCTGCCGGGCCTGGAGATAGTCCTGGAGCGCAACGCCGAGCGCTCCGGAAACCGCCGTCTCAGCGACGAGGAAGTGGCCCGCATCCACGGCAGGATGGCCGGCTGGTACGGGTCGGGCCTGCCGATCATCGACAACTCCCAGCTCGACGTACCGCAGACGGCCCGGGTCCTGGACGACGTACTGGCGAGGTCCATCGCAAGCCCGCCCCAGTGGTAGGGAACTTCCGGGGGAGCTGAGTCCGGCCCATCAGGGACGCGGGGAACTGCGCGACAGACCCCCGCAGCCCCGCACCCGGAGAACAGCCTCCGGCCGGACCCCGTCCTCCGTTCGGCTCCCGCCCACTCGGCCCCACTCGACCGGCGCTCCCCGGGCACAGCTCCTACGCTCGTCCCATGTCCGAGGTGTACGAGGCCCGCCGAGCGCGGCTACGGGAACGCTGCAACGCGAGCGGCAGTGTCGCGGCGCTGATCTCCCGCCCCGCCAACGTCCGATATCTCACGGGCGCGGCACCGCACGACGCCGTTCTCCTGCTGGGCAAGACCGAGGACCTGCTCGTGTACGGCGCTCCCCCCGAGACCGCGGCCGGTGAGGGCCGTCCGGACGAGGGCCTGCGGATTCACGCGCTGCCGAGCCCCGGGGGCGACCCCGCCGTCGCCGCCGCGGATCTCGCCGCGGCCCAGGGCGCCGACTCCCTCGCCGTGGAGGAACACCATCTGACCGTGAGCCGGCACCGGGCGATCGTCTCGGTGGCACCCCGGCTGCGCCTCGGCGACCTCGGCGGAGCCGTCGAACAGCAGCGCGTGATCAAGGACGAGGAGGAGATCTCCTGCCTGCGCATCGGCGCCGAGATCGCCGACCAGGCCCTGGGGGAACTCCTCGAGTCGATCCTGGTGGGCCGCACCGAACGGCATCTCGCGCTGGAGCTGGAACGCCGCCTGGTCGACCACGGAGCCGACGGGCCGGCCTTCCGGACGTCGGTCGGCACGGGCCCGAACTCCGGGCGCCGCGGCCACCGGCCCACCGACCGACGGGTCGAGGAAGGGGATTTTCTCTCCGTCTGCCTCGGAGCGGCCTACCGCGGATACCGCGGTGAGATCGGCCGTACCTTCGTCATCGGCACCTCGCCCGCCGACTGGCAGATCGAGCTGTACGACCTCGTCTTCGCATCCCAGCGGGCCGGCCGGGAGGCCCTGGTGCCCGGCGCCGCCTACCGTGACGTGGACCGCGCGGCCCGCCAGGTACTGGACTCCGCGGGGTACACGGAGGGCCTCCCTCCGCTGACCGGACACGGCGTGGGGCTCGAAATCGACGAGGACCCGCAGTTGGCCCCCGCGGCCATGGGTAAACTGGACGCTTGCGTGCCGGTCACCGTCGAACCGGGGGTCCACCTCCCGGGACGGGGCGGCGTCCGGATCGATGACACGCTCGTCGTGCGCCCCGAGGCGGACGGCGGACCCGAGCTACTCACCATCACGACCAAGGAACTGCTCGCGCTCTAGCTTCGAGCCGTGCGCGTGCCACCGGGGTCGTCCACGTCAGTCCAGGAGATTCCGCAACCGTGGCTTCCACGAACGACCTCAAGAACGGCCTGGTGCTCAAGCTCGACGGGGGCCAGCTCTGGTCCGTCGTCGAGTTCCAGCACGTCAAGCCCGGCAAGGGCCCGGCCTTCGTGCGCACCAAGCTGAAGAACGTGCTTTCCGGCAAGGTCGTCGACAAGACGTTCAACGCCGGCGTCAAGGTCGAGACGGCCACTGTCGACAAGCGCGACATGCAGTTCTCGTACATGGACGGCGAGTACTTCGTCTTCATGGACATGGAGACCTACGACCAGCTCATGGTCGACCGCAAGGCCGTCGGCGACGCCGCCAACTTCCTGATCGAGGGCTTCACCGCCACCGTGGCGCAGCACGAGGGCGAGGTGCTCTTCGTCGAGCTGCCGGCCGCCGTCGAGCTCGTCGTCCAGGAGACCGAGCCCGGTGTCCAGGGCGACCGCTCCACGGGTGGCACCAAGCCCGCCATCCTGGAGACCGGCCACCAGATCAACGTGCCGCTCTTCATCACCACCGGCGAGAAGATCAAGGTCGACACCCGCTCCAGCGACTACCTCGGCCGGGTGAACAGCTAACCGTGGCTGCCCGCAATACGGCCCGCAAGCGCGCCTTCCAGATCCTCTTCGAGGGTGACCAGCGCGGCGTGGACGTCCAGACGGTCCTCGGGGACTGGATCCGGCACTCCCGGTCCGACACCCGGCAGCCGCCGGTGAGCGAGTACACGATGCAGCTGGTCGAGGGCTACGCGACCTACGCGAAGCGCATCGACGAGCTCATCTCGCAGTACGCCGTCGACTGGACGCTCGACAGGATGCCGGTCGTCGACCGCAACATCCTGCGCCTCGGTGCCTACGAACTGATCTGGGTGGACGAGACCCCGGACGCGGTCGTGCTCGACGAGGCGGTGCAGCTCGCCAAGGAGTTCTCCACGGACGAGTCGCCCGCCTTCGTGAACGGCCTGCTCGGCCGCTTCAAGGAGCTCAAGTCCTCGCTGCGCCGGGACGACGTCTGACCCTCGGCGCTCCGCGCGCTCCGAAGTGACGCGCGGGTCGTCCTGGGCCGGTACGCGCAGGTCCTCGCGCCCTTGGGCGCGGACACGCACCATAGAGAACGCCGGAGGGCCCCCAGCCTCGCGCTGGGGGCCCTCCGGCGTTCCTGTGCGTCCGAGGCCCCGGAGGCCCGCAGAAAGCCGCCGGGGTGGCCGGAACCACTTGGTTGCGGCCACCCCGGCGGCACGTTTCTTCTCAGTGCTGGTGCGGGTCAGCCCTCGTCGTGGGAGACCGCGCGGCGCGCGTCCGCGTCCAGGACGCCCCAGCTGATCAGCTGCTCGGTGAGCGTCGAGGGCGACTGGTCGTAGATGACGGCGAGTGTGCGCAGGTCGTCCTGGCGGATCGACAGCACCTTGCCGTTGTAGTCGCCGCGCTGGGACTGGATCGTCGCCGCGTAGCGCTGCAGGGGACCCGCCTTCTCGGCCGGCACGTGGGCCAGCCGCTCCAGGTCCAGCACCAGCTTCGGCGGCGGCTCGGCCGCTCCGCCCGGCGTGGTGCCCGGGAGCAGCTCCTGCACGGGCACGCCGTAGAAGTCCGCCAGCTCCGCGAGACGCTGTACGGTCACGGCGCGGTCGCCGCGCTCGTACGAACCGACCACGACCGCCTTCCAGCGGCCCTGGGACTTCTCCTCGACGCCGTGGAGGGAAAGGCCCTGCTGGGTACGGATGGCGCGGAGCTTGGCCCCGAGCTGTTTGGCGTATTCGCTGGACATATGGCTCCCCGGACACGGTGTCGACGTGCGGCTCGGCCGCGCGGCTGGTGACTCACTGTGAGGTTACGCAGCGTGACTCTGCCTCGTCAAGCCGAATGGTCCGGACCGGCCTCTCCGCGCAAGGGGGTGACGCCCGGGACGAGGGTGGTGATCAGGGGCATTGCCGGGCTGGTACCGTTGATGGCGCAATTCCGACGTCCTTTAATGATCCGTCCCGTGAGGCGGAGAAGGGGGTCCGTTTCGTATGGACACTGATCAGCAGAAGCAGCAGTACGAGTCCGATGCGCGGCCCGTACTGGAAGCACCCGACATCGCTCGGGTACTGACCCGCATCGCCCACGAGATCGTCGAGCGCGCCAAGGGTGCCGACGACGTGGTGCTCCTCGGCATCCCGACCCGGGGCGTCTTCCTGGCCCAGCGGCTCGCCGCCAAGCTCCAGGAGATCACCGGCCGCACGATCCCGGTCGGCTCCCTCGACATCACCATGTACCGCGACGACCTGCGCATGCATCCGCCGCGCGCGCTGGCCCGTACCGACATCCCCGGTGACGGGATCGACGGACGGCTGGTCGTCCTCGTCGACGACGTGCTCTTCTCCGGCCGCACCATCCGCGCCGCCCTCGACGCGCTGAACGACATCGGCCGCCCGCGCGCCGTGCAGCTCGCGGTCCTCGTCGACCGCGGTCACCGCGAACTCCCGATCCGCGCCGACTACGTCGGCAAGAACCTCCCCACGTCGTTGCGGGAGACGGTCAAGGTCCAGCTCGCCGAGGAGGACGGTCGCGACACCGTCCTGCTCGGTGTGAAGCAGACCGCCCCGGGCGGGCAGCAGTAGCACCCGGCCGTACGGCCCCGCCGTACGCCGCGTCCACGCGCCCCCCCGCCTGCCCGGCCGTGCCTCCAGGGCACACCCAGGGCGCCGCTTCCCGACCTGAACTGCCTTACGGAGCCTGAAAGATGCAGCGTCATCTCATCTCGGCCGCCGACCTCACCCGCGACGACGCCGTCCTGATCCTCGACACCGCCGAGGAGATGGCCCGGGTCGCCGACCGGCCGATCAAGAAACTGCCGACCCTGCGCGGCCGCACCGTCGTCAACCTCTTCTTCGAGGATTCGACCCGGACCCGGATCTCCTTCGAGGCCGCCGAGAAGCGCCTCTCCGCCGACGTCATCAACTTCACCGCCAAGGGGTCCAGCGTCTCCAAGGGCGAGTCCCTGAAGGACACCGCCCAGACGCTGGAGGCGATGGGCGTCGACGCCGTCGTCATCCGGCACGGCGCATCCGGAGCGCCGTACCGCCTCGCGACGTCCGGCTGGATCGACGCCGCCGTCATCAACGCCGGGGACGGCACCCACCAGCACCCCACCCAGGCGCTGCTGGACGCCTTCACGATGCGGCGCCGGCTCGTCGGCCGGGACGCGGGCCTCGGCCAGGACCTGGCCGGCAAGCGCATCACGCTGGTCGGCGACATCCTGCACAGCCGCGTGGCCCGCTCGAACGTCGACCTGCTCCACACCCTCGGCGCCGAGATCACCCTCGTGGCCCCGCCGACCCTGGTCCCCGTAGGCGTCGAGACCTGGCCCTGCGAGGTCTCGTACGACCTCGACAGCACGCTGTCCAAGTCCGACGCGGTGATGCTGCTGCGTGTCCAGCGCGAGCGGATGAACGCGGCGTTCTTCCCCACCGAGCGCGAGTACTCGCGGCGCTACGGGCTCGACGGCGACCGCATGGCGCGGATGCCCGAGCACGCCATCGTGATGCACCCCGGCCCGATGGTCCGCGGTATGGAGATCACCGCCGAGGTCGCCGACTCCGACCGCTGCACGGCGATCGAGCAGGTCACCAACGGTGTCTCCATCCGGATGGCCGTGCTCTATCTGCTGCTCGGCGGCAACGAACCCGCCGTCACCCACACCCGTACCGAGGAGAAGTAAGACTCATGGGCAAGATCCTTATTCGTGGTGCGCGGGTGCTCGGTGGCGAGCCGCAGGACGTCCTGATCGACGGCGAGACCGTCGCCGCCGTCGGTGCCGGCCTGTCCGCCGAGGGCGCCGAGGTCGTCGAGGCCGACGGCAAGGTGCTCCTGCCGGGGCTCGTCGACCTGCACACCCATCTGCGCGAGCCCGGCCGCGAGGACTCCGAGACGGTCCTGACCGGCACGCGCGCCGCCGCGAGCGGCGGCTACACGGCCGTCTTCGCGATGGCCAACACCTTCCCGGTCGCCGACACCGCCGGCGTCGTCGAGCAGGTCTACCGGCTCGGCCGGGAGCACGGCTACTGCGACGTGCAGCCCATCGGAGCCGTCACCGTCGGCCTGGAGGGCAAGAAGCTCGCCGAACTGGGCGCGATGCACGAGTCCGCCGCCGGCGTCACCGTCTTCTCGGACGACGGCAAGTGCGTCGACGACGCCGTGATCATGCGACGCGCGCTGGAGTACGTGAAGGCCTTCGGCGGCGTCGTCGCCCAGCACGCGCAGGAGCCCCGCCTCACCGAGGGCGCCCAGATGAACGAGGGCATCGTCTCCGCGGAACTCGGGCTCGGCGGCTGGCCCGCCGTGGCCGAGGAATCGATCATCGCCCGGGACGTGCTGCTCGCGGAGCACGTCGGCTCCCGCGTCCACATCTGCCACCTCTCGACCGCGGGCTCCGTCGAGATCGTGCGGTGGGCCAAGTCGCGCGGCATCGACGTCACCGCCGAGGTCACCCCGCACCACCTGCTCCTCACCGAGGAGCTGGTGCGCTCGTACAACCCCGTCTACAAGGTCAACCCGCCGCTGCGCACCGAGCGCGACGTGCTGGCCCTGCGCGAGGCGCTCGCCGACGGCACGATCGACATCGTCGCCACCGACCACGCCCCCCACCCGCACGAGGACAAGGACTGCGAGTGGGCCGCCGCCGCCATGGGCATGGTGGGCCTGGAGACCGCGCTCTCCGTCGTCCAGCAGACGATGGTCGAGACCGGGCTGCTCGACTGGGCCGGCGTCGCGGACCGCATGTCCCTCAAGCCCGCCGAGATCGGCCGGGCGCAGGGGCACGGCCGTCCCGTCTCGGCAGGTGAGCCCGCCAACCTCACGCTGGTCGACACGGCATACCGTGGTGAGGTGGACCCCGCGGGCTTCGCATCGCGCAGCCGCAACACTCCGTACGAGGGTCGTGAGCTGCCGGGCCGTGTCACGCACACGTGGCTGCGGGGCAGGGCCACGCTCGTCGACGGGAAGCTCGCGTGACATCACTCACCCCCCTTGCAGCGGAGATCGCAACCGACCTCGCAGTCGAACAGAAGTCCGCGGAAGTGACCGACTGGGCCGCCCGGATCGGCTGGCTCGTCGGCCTCGTCCTGTTCGTCGCGCTCGTCTATTGGCTGATGCGCGAGGGCTGGAAGTGGCGCGGCACGCTGCAGGGCGACCTGCCCGAGCTGCCCGGCGCGCCGGAAGAGCCCGGTGACGCCAGACTGACGGTGCTGTCGATGAGCGGCCGCTACCACGGTTCGACCACCGCCGGTCAGTGGCTCGACCGCATCGTGGCGCACGGTCTGGGCACCCGCAGCCGGGTCGAGCTGACACTGACGGACGCGGGACTGGACGTCGTACGGCCCGGAGCGGCCGACTTCTTCGTCCCGGCCGAGCGGCTGCGCGAGGCCCGGCTCGACAAGGGCATCGCGGGCAAGGTCCTCACCGAGGGCGGTCTGCTCGTCGTCACCTGGGAACACGGCGACAGGCTGATCGACTCCGGGTTCCGCTCCGACCGCGCGGCCGAGCACAACGAATGGGTCGACACCCTGAACCACATGATCGACAAGAGCAGCGACACGGAAGGCGCACGATGACGACCTCCATTGAGGGGACCGCCTCGCAGAGGCAGAAGGCGGCTCCCGCCGTACTCGTCCTGGAGGACGGCCGGACCTTCCGCGGCCGTGCCTACGGGGCCGTGGGGGTGACGTTCGGGGAGGCGGTGTTCTCCACCGGCATGACCGGCTACCAGGAGACCCTCACCGACCCGTCGTACCACCGGCAGGTCGTCGTGATGACCGCCCCGCACGTCGGGAACACCGGCATCAACGACGAGGACATGGAGTCCCGGAAGATCTGGGTCTCCGGATACGTCGTACGCGACCCCGCGCGCGTGCCCTCCAGCTGGCGCTCCCGGCGCACGCTGGACGACGAGCTGGCCGCGCAGGGTGTCGTCGGCATCAGCGGCATCGACACCCGCGCGCTCACCCGCCACCTGCGCGAGCGAGGCGCCATGCGCGTCGGCATCTTCTCCGGCGGGACCCTGCCCGACGACGCCACCATGCTGGCCGAGGTGCGCCGGGCTCCCGAGATGAAGGGCGCCAACCTCTACGAGGAGGTGGCCACCGAAGAGGCGTACGTCGTCCCCGCGATCGGCGAGAAGAAGTACACCGTCGCCGCCGTGGACCTCGGCATCAAGGGCATGACCCCGCACCGCATGGCCGAGCGCGGCATCGAGGTGCACGTGCTGCCCGCCACCGCGACCGTCGAGGAGATCTACGCGGTCGCCCCGGACGGCGTGTTCTTCTCCAACGGCCCCGGCGACCCGGAGCAGGCCGAGCACCCGGTCGCCCTGATGCGTGCCGTGCTGGAGCGGAAGACGCCCCTGTTCGGCATCTGTTTCGGCAACCAGATCCTCGGCCGCGCCCTCGGCTTCGGCACCTACAAGCTCAAGTACGGGCACCGGGGCATCAACCAGCCCGTGCAGGACCGTACGACCGGCAAGGTCGAGGTCACCGCGCACAATCACGGCTTCGCCGTCGACGCGCCGCTCGACAAGGTCTCGGAGACCCCCTACGGGCGGGCCGAGGTCAGCCACGTCTGCCTGAACGACCAGGTCGTCGAGGGGCTGCAGCTGCTCGACCAGCCCGCGTTCAGCGTCCAGTACCACCCCGAGGCGGCAGCGGGCCCGCACGACGCCGCCTACCTGTTCGACCGCTTCACGTCTTTGATGAACACCGTCCTGATGGAGGGCCAGCGTGCCTAAGCGCTCCGATATCCAGTCCGTCCTGGTCATCGGCTCCGGCCCGATCGTCATCGGTCAGGCCGCCGAGTTCGACTACTCCGGGACCCAGGCCTGCCGCGTCCTCAAGGCCGAGGGCCTGCGGGTCATCCTCGTCAACTCGAACCCGGCGACGATCATGACCGACCCGGAGATCGCCGACGCGACGTACGTCGAGCCGATCACCCCCGAGTTCGTCGAGAAGATCATCGCCAAGGAGCGGCCCGACGCGCTGCTGCCCACCCTGGGCGGCCAGACGGCCCTCAACACCGCCATCTCCATGCACGAGCAGGGGGTGCTGGAGAAGTACGGCGTCGAGTTGATCGGCGCCAACGTCGAGGCGATCAACAAGGGCGAGGACCGCGACCTCTTCAAGGGCGTCGTCGAGGCCGTCCGCGCGAAGATCGGCCACGGCGAGTCCGCCCGCTCGGTCATCTGCCACTCCATGGACGACGTGATCGCGGGCGTCGAGACGCTCGGCGGCTACCCGGTCGTCGTCCGCCCCTCCTTCACCATGGGCGGCGCCGGCTCCGGCTTCGCGCACGACGAGGAGGAGCTGCGCCGGATCGCCGGCCAGGGCCTTACGCTCTCGCCGACCACCGAGGTGCTCCTGGAGGAGTCCATCCTCGGCTGGAAGGAGTACGAGCTGGAGCTGATGCGCGACAAGAACGACAACGTCGTGGTCGTCTGCTCCATCGAGAACTTCGACCCGATGGGCGTCCACACCGGCGACTCGATCACCGTGGCGCCCTCGATGACGCTGACCGACCGCGAGTACCAGCGCCTGCGTGACATCGGCATCGCGATCATCCGCGAGGTCGGCGTCGACACCGGCGGCTGCAACATCCAGTTCGCGGTCAACCCGGACGACGGCCGCATCATCGTCATCGAGATGAACCCGCGTGTGTCGCGCTCCTCGGCCCTCGCGTCGAAGGCGACCGGGTTCCCGATCGCCAAGATCGCCGCCAAGCTGGCCGTCGGCTACACCCTTGACGAGATCCCGAACGACATCACGGAGAAGACCCCGGCGTCCTTCGAGCCCACGCTCGACTACGTCGTCGTCAAGGCCCCGCGATTCGCCTTCGAGAAGTTCCCCTCGGCCGACTCGACACTGACCACGACCATGAAGTCGGTCGGCGAGGCCATGGCGATCGGCCGCAACTTCACCGAGGCGCTGCAGAAGGCGCTGCGGTCGCTGGAGAAGAAGGGCAGCCAGTTCACGTTCGTCGGCGAGCCCGGCGACAAGGCCGAACTGCTGGCCGAGGCCATCCGGCCGACCGACGGGCGCATCAACTCCGTCATGCAGGCCATCCGCGCGGGCGCCACGCCCGAGGAGGTCTTCGAGGCGACGAAGATCGACCCGTGGTTCGTGGACCAGCTGTTCCTGATCAAGGAGCTCGCGGACGGGCTGGCCGCCGCCGACAAGCTGGACCCGGAGCTGCTCGCTGAGGCCAAGCGCCACGGCTTCTCCGACGTCCAGATCGGCGAGATCCGCGGGCTGCGCGAGGACGTCGTGCGCGAGGTGCGGCACGCGCTGGGCGTACGCCCGGTCTACAAGACGGTCGACACCTGCGCCGCCGAGTTCGCGGCGAAGACGCCGTACTTCTACTCCTCGTACGACGAGGAGACCGAGGTCGCGGCCCGCGAGAAGCCCGCGGTGATCATCCTCGGCTCCGGCCCCAACCGCATCGGCCAGGGCATCGAGTTCGACTACTCCTGTGTCCACGCCTCCTTCGCGCTGAGCGACGCGGGCTACGAGACAGTGATGGTCAACTGCAACCCCGAGACCGTCTCCACGGACTACGACACCTCCGACCGGCTGTACTTCGAGCCGCTCACGCTGGAGGACGTGCTGGAGATCGTCCACGCGGAGACGCTCGCCGGCCCGATCGCGGGCGTGATCGTCCAGCTCGGCGGACAGACCCCGCTGGGCCTCTCCCAGGCGCTCAAGGACAACGGCGTCCCGGTCGTGGGCACGCCGCCCGAGGCGATCCACGCCGCCGAGGACCGCGGCGCCTTCGGTCAGGTGCTCGCGGAGGCCGGGCTTCCCGCGCCGAAGCACGGCACGGCCACGACGTTCGCCGGGGCCAAGGCCATCGCGGACGAGATCGGCTACCCCGTCCTCGTCCGGCCCTCGTACGTCCTCGGCGGGCGCGGCATGGAGATCGTGTACGACGAGGCACGGCTGTCCTCGTACATCGCCGAGTCCACCGAGATCAGCCCCTCCCGGCCGGTCCTGGTCGACCGCTTCCTGGACGACGCGATCGAGATCGACGTGGACGCGCTGTACGACGGCCACGAGCTGTACCTCGGCGGGGTCATGGAGCACATCGAGGAGGCCGGTATCCACTCCGGCGACTCGGCCTGCGCGCTGCCCCCGATCACGCTCGGCGGCTTCGACATCAAGCGGCTGCGGGCCTCGACCGAGGCCATCGCCAAGGGCGTCGGCGTGCGCGGACTGATCAACATCCAGTTCGCGATGGCCGGCGACATCCTGTACGTCCTCGAAGCCAACCCGCGCGCCTCGCGCACCGTCCCCTTCACCTCGAAGGCGACCGCGGTGCCGCTCGCCAAGGCCGCCGCCCGGATCTCGCTGGGCGCGACCGTCGCCGAACTGCGCGCGGAAGGCCTGCTGCCGGCCGTCGGCGACGGCGGTGAACTGCCGCTGGACGCGCCGATCTCCGTCAAGGAGGCCGTCATGCCGTGGTCGCGTTTCCGCGACATCCACGGCCGCGGCGTCGACACGATCCTCGGCCCGGAGATGCGCTCCACCGGCGAGGTCATGGGCATCGACTCGGTGTTCGGCACGGCGTACGCCAAGTCCCAGGCCGGCGCCTACGGGCCGCTGCCGACCAAGGGCCGCGCCTTCATCTCCGTCGCCAACCGCGACAAGCGCTCGATGATCTTCCCGGCGCGTGAACTCGTCGCCCACGGCTTCGAACTGCTCGCCACGTCCGGCACGGCCGAGGTGCTCAGGCGCAACGGCATCAACGCCGTCGTCGTGCGCAAGCAGTCCGAGGGCGAGGGCCCGAACGGCGAGAAGACGATCGTCCAGCTCATCCACGAGGGCGAGGTCGACCTCATCGTCAACACGCCGTACGGCACCGGCGGCCGCCTCGACGGCTACGACATCCGTACCGCGGCCGTCGCCCGCTCCGTGCCGTGCCTGACGACGGTCCAGGCGCTCGCCGCCGCCGTCCAGGGCATCGACGCGCTCAACCACGGCGACGTGGGCGTGCGTTCACTGCAGGAACACGCCGAGCATCTGACCGCGGCCCGCGACTAGCAGCCCTGAGGGGGACACCGGAAACGGTGTCCCCCTCTCTGTGAGGCTGCGTAAGGACAAACTGATCATGTACAAGCTCTTCTTCCGGCTCGTCTTCCAGCGGATGGACCCGGAGCAGGCCCACCACCTGGCCTTCCGCTGGATCCGGCTCGCCGTCCGCGTGCCCGTCCTGCGGACCTTCGTCGCCGCCGTGCTCGCGCCCCGTCACAAGGAGCTGCGCACCGAGGCGTTCGGGCTGCGCATGCACGGCCCCTTCGGACTCGCGGCGGGCTTCGACAAGAACGCCGTGGCCATCGACGGGATGTCGATGCTCGGCTTCGACCACGTCGAGATCGGCACCGTCACGGGGGAGCCGCAGCCCGGCAACCCGAGGAAGCGGCTGTTCCGCCTCGTGCCGGACCGCGCGCTGATCAACCGCATGGGCTTCAACAACGAGGGTTCCAAGGCCGTGGCGGAGCGCCTGGCCTCCCGTACGCCCGTCTTCAGGACGGTCGTGGGCGTCAACATCGGCAAGACCAAGGTCGTCCCGGAGGCCGAGGCCGCCGCCGACTACGTGAAGTCCACCGAACGGCTGGCCGCGCACGCCGACTACCTCGTGGTCAACGTCAGCTCCCCGAACACGCCGGGCCTGCGCAACCTCCAGGCCACGGAGTCGCTGCGCCCCCTGCTGACCGCCGTCCGCGAGGCCGCCGACCGGACCGTGACCACGCGCCGCGTGCCGCTGCTCGTGAAGATCGCGCCCGACCTCGCCGACGAGGACGTCGACGCCGTGGCCGACCTCGCCGTCGAACTCGGCCTGGACGGGATCATCGCCACGAACACCACCATCGCGCGCGAGGGGCTCCGTCTGGAATCCGGACCCGCCCTGATCGAGGAGACCGGCGGACTCTCGGGCGCCCCCCTGAAGTCGCGCTCCCTGGAGGTGCTGCGCCGCCTCTACGCGCGCGTGGGGGACAGGATCACCCTCGTGGGCGTCGGCGGGATCGAGAACGCTGAGGACGCCTGGCAGCGCATCCTGGCCGGCGCCACGCTCGTCCAGGGCTACAGCGCGTTCGTCTACGAAGGCCCGTTCTGGGGCCGCGCGATCCACAAGGGCCTCGCCGCCCGCCTGCGCACCAGCCCGTACGCCACCCTCGCCGACGCGGTCGGCGCCGACGTAAGGAGCACGACGGTATGACCGGGTCATTCGGAGCGCGGCTGCGCCGTGCCATGGACGAGCGGGGGCCGCTGTGCGTCGGCATCGACCCGCATGCCTCCCTGCTCGCGGACTGGGGCCTGAACGACGACATCGCGGGCCTGGAGCGCTTCAGCCGCACCGTCGTGGAGGCACTGGCGGACCGGGTCGCCGTACTGAAGCCGCAGAGCGCGTTCTTCGAGCGCTTCGGGTCCCGCGGCGTGGCCGTGCTGGAGAAGTCCGTCGAGGAGGCGCGCGCGGCCGGGGCGCTGGTCGTCATGGACGCCAAGCGCGGTGACATCGGCTCCACCATGGCGGCCTACGCCGCCGCCTTCCTCGAGAAGGGCTCCCCGCTCTTCTCGGACGCGCTGACCGTCTCGCCGTACCTCGGTTACGGGTCGCTGAAGCCGGCGGTCGAGCTCGCGCGGGCGAGCGGCTCCGGTCTGTTCGTGCTCGCCCTCACCTCCAACCCGGAGGGTGCCGAGGTGCAGCACGCGGTACGCCCCGAGGACACCGCCCTGCGGAACGTGGGCGCGACCGTGCTGGCCCATCTCGCCGAGGAGAACGCGGGGGAGGAGCCGATGGGCTCCTTCGGCGCGGTCGTCGGCGCCACGCTCGGCGATCTGTCCTCCTACGACCTGGACATCAACGGACCGCTCCTCGCCCCCGGGATCGGCGCCCAGGGGGCGACCCCGGCCGACCTTCCCCGGGTCTTCGGCGCGGCGGTGCGCCAGGTGGTGCCGAACGTCAGCCGGGGTGTTCTGCGTCACGGACCCGACATCGCCGCGCTACGCGCGTCATCGGATCTCTTCGCGGAGGAGATCAGGGCGGCGGTCGGGACCGCGTAACGCTCTGGGCAGGAGTCCTCGGAGCGTCCCGCGTCTGAATACATCCTCAAATCCGGGCCGTTTTGTCGTAAATGTCGGACTCGATGGAGGCTGACCAGGACTTTTCCGCTGTTCTCGCTGACTCCGGCGGACTTGCCCGCTAGTCTCCGACGAGTGGGAGCACCCCCCGCGCTCTCAGTGGAGCGGGGGAGGACGGGCAAGAGCGTTGCTCGTTGCTCCCCAGGTGTGGGGCGACTAGGTTCCTCACCGGTCCGTATCCGACAGTTCGACATCCGAGGTGACGTAGGCGTGGCTCTTCCGCCCCTTACCCCTGAACAGCGCGCAGCCGCGCTCGAAAAGGCCGCCGCGGCTCGCCGGGAGCGGGCCGAGGTCAAGAATCGACTCAAGCACTCCGGCGCCTCCCTTCACGAGGTCATCAAGCAGGGTCAGGAGAACGATGTCATCGGCAAGATGAAGGTCTCCGCTCTCCTCGAGTCCCTGCCGGGCGTGGGCAAGGTCCGCGCCAAGCAGATCATGGAACGACTCGGGATCTCCGAAAGTCGCCGTGTGCGGGGTCTCGGCTCCAATCAGATCGCCTCCTTGGAGCGCGAGTTCGGCGGCGGCGCCGCCTGACGTTCTCGGGCACCCCCGAGAACCTGGATAATCGGTGCATGGCTGCAACACCCCGGGGGACGACCCCCGTACCCCCGGACGTACGTCCGCGGCTGACCGTGCTCTCCGGCCCCTCAGGGGTCGGCAAGAGCACGGTCGTCGCCCATATGCGCAAGGAACACCCCGAGGTCTGGCTCTCGGTGTCGGCGACGACCCGAAAGCCGCGCCCCGGGGAGAAGCACGGCGTCCACTACTTCTTCGTCAGTGACGAGGAGATGGACAAGCTGATCGCCAACGGCGAGCTGCTCGAATGGGCGGAGTTCGCGGGCAACCGCTACGGGACTCCGCGCACGGCCGTGCTCGAACGGCTGGAGTCCGGTGAGCCGGTCCTCCTGGAGATCGACCTCCAGGGAGCCCGGCAGGTCCGCGAGTCCATGTCGGACGCCCTGCTGGTGTTCCTGGCTCCTCCCTCCTGGGAGGAGCTCGTGCGCCGGCTCACCGGGCGGGGCACCGAGCCGCCCGAGGTGATCGAGCGCCGGCTGGAGGCCGCCAAGATCGAGCTGGCGGCCGAGCCGGAGTTCGACGAGACCCTGGTCAACACCTCTGTCGAGGACGTGGCGCGCGAGCTGCTAGCCTTGACGGAAGTTGTTTGATCTTTCAGGTCACCTTTAAGGTCAATTTCCACCTTTCGGAAGGCAGAGCGTGTCCTCTTCCATCACCGCGCCCGAGGGCATCATCAACCCTCCGATCGACGAGCTCCTCGAGGCAACCGACTCGAAGTACAGCCTCGTGATCTACGCGGCCAAGCGTGCCCGCCAGATCAACGCGTACTACTCGCAGCTCGGTGAAGGTCTCCTTGAGTACGTCGGTCCCCTCGTCGACACGCACGTCCACGAGAAGCCGCTCTCCATCGCCCTGCGCGAGATCAACGCGGGTCTGCTGACGTCGGAGGCCATCGAGGGCCCGGCTCAGTAATATTTTCAGCTTGCGGTTCGTTCATCCACAGGCCCGGCAGTACGACTGCCGGGCCTGTGGTGTGTGATGGAGGCGTACGTTTTCCGAGGTCCGGGGAGAGACGTGGACAAGCCGAAGGTCGTCCTGGGGGTCAGCGGCGGCATCGCCGCCTACAAGGCGTGCGAGCTGCTGCGCCGGCTGACCGAGTCGGGGCACGACGTGCGCGTCGTGCCGACCGAGTCCGCGCTGCACTTCGTCGGCGCCGCGACCTGGTCCGCCCTCTCGGGCCATCCCGTCTCGACCGAGGTCTGGTCGGACGTGCACGAGGTGCCGCACGTGCGCATCGGGCAGGCGGCCGACCTGGTCGTCGTCGCCCCCGCCACCGCGGACATGCTGGCGAAGGCGGCCCACGGCCTGGCCGACGACCTCCTCACGAACACCCTGCTCACCGCCCGCTGTCCGGTCGTCTTCGCGCCCGCCATGCACACCGAGATGTGGGAACACCCGGCCACCCAGGAGAACGTGGCGACGCTGCGCCGCCGGGGTGCCGTCGTCATCGACCCCGCCGTGGGGCGCCTGACCGGCGTGGACACGGGCAAGGGGCGCCTGCCGGACCCGTCGGAGATCTTCGAGACCTGTCGCCGGGTGCTCGCGCGGGGGGCGGCCGAGCCGGACCTCGCCGGCCGGCACGTCGTCGTCAGCGCGGGCGGCACTCGTGAGCCGCTCGACCCGGTCCGCTTCCTCGGCAACCGTTCCTCCGGGAAGCAGGGGTACGCCCTCGCGCGCACCGCCGCGGCCCGGGGCGCCCGGGTCACGCTGATCGCCGCGAACACCCAGATGCCGGATCCGGCGGGTGTCGACGTCATCCAGGTCGGGACCGCCGTGCAGTTGCGCGAGGCCGTGCTCAAGGCGGCCCCGGACGCCGACGCCGTGGTGATGGCCGCGGCGGTGGCCGACTTCCGGCCTGCTGCATACGCGGCGGGAAAGATCAAGAAGAAGGACGGCCGGGAACCGGAGCCCATCGTTCTCGTTCGTAATCCGGACATCCTCGCGGAGATCTCGGCGGAGCGTGCCCGCTCGGGCCAGGTGGTCGTCGGCTTCGCCGCCGAGACCGACGACGTCCTGGCCAACGGCCGGACGAAGCTCCGCCGCAAGGGCTGCGACCTCCTCGTCGTCAACGAGGTCGGGGAGCGCAAGACGTTCGGCTCCGAGGAGAACGAGGCGGTCGTGCTGGGCGCCGACGGAAGCGAGACACCCGTGCCCCACGGGCCCAAGGAAGCACTGGCCGAAACCGTGTGGGACCTCGTGGTGCGCCGCTTCGGGTGAACGTCTCATTCGCTCCAGGAGACCCCTCGAAACCGGCGCACAAGGGTGTGGGAACCTGGCGGAGACGGTTCATCGTGTCGCAGAATGCCCGTGCCGCAGGTCACAGCGCTTCCGAGAGGCGAGACAGTGGCCCTGTGGCGGAGTGCGACCGATAAACTGTTCTCGGACGACGCCGGGCGCAGCTCCCGGCCGTCCGCCAATGATCAGCCAGCAGCCGCTGCAACCCCAGGGAGCGTTGTGTCCCGTCGCCTGTTCACCTCGGAGTCCGTGACCGAGGGTCACCCCGACAAGATCGCTGACCAGATCAGCGACACCATCCTCGACGCGCTTCTGCGTGAGGACCCGACGTCTCGGGTCGCCGTCGAGACCCTGATCACGACCGGCCTCGTGCACGTGGCCGGCGAGGTCACGACCAAGGCCTACGCACCGATCGCGCAGCTCGTGCGCGACAAGATCCTCGAGATCGGCTACGACTCGTCGAAGAAGGGCTTCGACGGAGCGTCCTGCGGCGTGTCCGTGTCGATCGGCGCCCAGTCCCCCGACATCGCGCAGGGCGTCGACACGGCGTACGAGAAGCGGGTCGAGGGTGCCGCCGCAGGTGACGAGGACGACGAGCTCGACAAGCAGGGTGCCGGCGACCAGGGCCTGATGTTCGGCTACGCGACGGACGAGACCCCGGAGCTCATGCCGCTCCCGATCCACCTCGCGCACCGCCTCTCCCGCCGCCTGTCCGACGTCCGCAAGAACGGGACGATCCCGTACCTGCGCCCCGACGGCAAAACCCAGGTCACCATCGAGTACGACGGCGACAAGGCGGTCCGCCTGGACACGGTCGTCGTCTCCTCGCAGCACGCGTCGGACATCGACCTGGACTCGCTGCTCGCGCCCGACATCCGCGAGTTCGTGGTGGAGCCCGAGCTGAAGGCGCTCCTGGACGACGGCATCAAGCTGGAGACCGAGGGCTACCGCCTCCTGGTGAACCCGACCGGCCGTTTCGAGATCGGCGGCCCGATGGGCGACGCCGGCCTCACCGGCCGCAAGATCATCATCGACACGTACGGCGGCATGGCCCGCCACGGCGGCGGCGCCTTCTCCGGCAAGGACCCGTCCAAGGTCGACCGCTCCGCCGCGTACGCCATGCGCTGGGTCGCCAAGAACGTCGTGGCGGCGGGCCTCGCCACCCGCTGCGAGGTCCAGGTGGCGTACGCGATCGGCAAGGCCGAGCCCGTCGGTCTGTTCGTCGAGACCTTCGGTACCGCCAAGGTCGACGCGGAGAAGATCGAGGCGGCCATCTCCGAGGTCTTCGACCTCCGCCCGGCCGCGATCATCCGCGACCTCGACCTGCTGCGGCCGATCTACGCGCAGACCGCCGCGTACGGCCACTTCGGGCGTGCGCTGCCCGACTTCACGTGGGAGAAGACGGACCGGGTGGACGCACTGCGGAAGGCCGCGGGGCTCTAGTACCGCCGCACTCGGCGAGGCCCGGCACCCCTCGGGGTGCCGGGCCTCGGTGTTTCACGCCGCGGGTGCCACCGAACCGGCCGACCCGTCTGCATGAAGTTCCGTACGCCGAGGGCCTCCCGGTGCGCCGGCCGCGCTCACTCCGGTGGAGTGTGCACAGTGCCTGCGGAGAGGGGGGCATGAAGGGCTGCCGGACTGATCCCGGGGGCGCGGCGGTGTCAGTGCGGTCTGGTAGGAATGCAGCTGTGAGCAGCACGGACGGGCAGGCGGGCGGCGGGGCCGAGGGTGCGCCGCCCGAGCAGCTTGCGCTGATCCGGGACGCGGTGCGCAAGGCGCCGCGGGCCAAGCCGCGGACCTGGCGCGGCGCGGCGGTCGCCAAGGAACTGCCCGTCGCACGGGTGCTCGTCGACAAGGGCGTGCTGCATCTCGACCGCTACTTCGACTACGCCGTCCCCGAGGAGCTCGACGCCGACGCGCAGCCGGGGGTACGGGTGCGGGTGCGGTTCGGCGCCGGGCGGCACCGGGTGCGGGAGGGGCGGCGCGAGGGCGGCGGGCTGATCGACGGGTTCCTCGTCGAGCGGCTGGCCGAGTCCGACTATCCGGGGCCACTCGCGGCGCTCGCCCAAGTCGTCTCGCCCGAGCCCGTGTTGAGCGAGGAGTCGCTCGGCCTCGCGCGAGCCGTGGCCGATCGGTACGCCGGGAGTCTGGCCGACGTGCTGCAGCTGGCCGTCCCGCCGCGCAACGCCCGGGCCGAGGGGAAACCGTCGCCCGAGCCGCTGCCCGCGCCTGAGGTGCCCGCCGCGGGCACCTGGTCCAGGTACGCGCGAGGGGCGGCCTTCATCGAGTCACTGGCGGGCGGCGGGGCGCCCCGAGCGGTCTGGAACGCCCTGCCGGGCCCCGGCTGGGCCGAGGAACTGGCACGGGCCGTGGCGGCGACGCTCGCATCGGGGCGCGGCGCGCTCGTCGTCGTGCCGGACGGGCGGGCCGTCAGCCGGGCCGACGCCGCGCTGACGTCGGTGCTGGGGGAGGGCCGGCATGCCGTGCTCACCGCCGAGGCCGGGCCGGAGAAGCGGTACCGGCAGTGGCTGGCCGTGCGGCGGGGCTCCGTACGGGCCGTGGTGGGGACCAGGGCCGCCATGTTCGCGCCCGTCCGGGATCTGGGGCTGGTGGTCGTCTGGGACGACGGGGACGGCAGCCACAGCGAACTGCACGCGCCACAGCCGCACACGCGGGAAGTGCTGCTGCTGCGGGCCGCCCACGACAAGTGCGCTTTCCTGCTGGGCAGTCGGAGCTGCACGGTCGAGGCCGCCCAGCTCGTGGAGAGCGGCTGGGCGGCCCCGATCGTCGCCGAGCGGGAGACCGTGCGGGCGGCGGCCCCGCTCGTACGGACCGTCGGCGACGGGGACCTCGCGCGTGACGAGGCGGCCCGGGCCGCCCGGCTGCCCAGCCTCGCCTGGCAGGCCGTCCGTGAGGGGCTGAAGCAGGGGCCCGTGCTGGTGCAGGTGCCCCGGCGCGGTTACGTGCCGCGGATGGCCTGTGCGCAGTGCCGGGCGCCCGCGCGGTGCCGGCACTGTGCGGGGCCGCTGGAAGGTCAGGACGCCGGAGGCCTGCGGTGCGGGTGGTGCGGGCGGGACGAAGGCGGCTGGCACTGCCCCGAGTGCGGCGGGTTCAGGCTGCGGGCGCAGGTCGTGGGGGCGCGGCGGACCGCCGAGGAGCTGGGGCGCGCGTTTCCCGCGGTGCCCGTGCGGACGTCGGGGCGCGAGCAGGTGCTGGACACGGTGCCGGGATCGCCGGCGCTCGTCGTCAGCACGCCGGGCGCGGAGCCCGTCGCCGAGGGCGGCTATGCGGCTGCCCTGCTGCTCGACGGCTGGGCGATGCTGGGGCGGCCCGACCTCAGGGCCGCAGAGGACGCTCTGCGGCGGTGGATCGAGGCGGCGGCGCTGGTGCGGGGCCAGCGGGACGGCGGGACCGTGGTGATCGTCGCCGAGCCGACGCTGCGGCCCGTGCAGGCGCTGGTGCGGTGGGATCCGGTCGGGCATGCCGTCCGTGAACTGGCCGAGCGGGCCGAGCTGGGTTTCCCGCCGGTGTCGCGGATGGCGTCCGTCGCCGGGACCGCGGAGGCGCTCACCGGATTTCTCGCCGCGGTCGAACTGCCCGGTGAGGCAGAGGTGTTGGGCCCCGTTCCGGTGCCTTCGGCAGATCCCGGACGGCCGCGGCGGCCGGGGGCGCCGCCGACGGGTGAGCCATGGGAGCGGGCACTGATCCGGGTGCCGCCGGGGAAGGGCGCCGCACTGGCGTCGGCCCTGAAGAGCGCGCAGGCGGCTCGGATGGCCCGTGGCGGGAGCGGGGGAAGCGACGCGGTACGGATTCGGATCGACCCGCCCGACATCGGATGACCACCCTGGCCCGGCAGGACGCCTCAGGTGGGGAACTGTGACCGGCTGCCGGTCGGGCGTACAGGTCTGCCCCCGAACTCTGTCGGGGGCAGCCAGGGAGTGCTCAGGGCGGACAGGTGTGCGCGTCAGCCGTTGCGTGGGCCCGGGAAGGCGCTCGGCCTGACCTCCTCGCGGAGGGTGGGACTGCCCGCCGTCGGCTGGGTCGGCAGGGGCATCGGCATGGAACGGGCGGCGGGGACCGTGGGCATGCCGGTGTTGACGGCGACCGCGCGGGATCCGGACGGCTCGGTCGCGCGCTCCGCCTCGGCGGCGGCCTGCGCGGTCGCTCGACGGGCTCCGTAACGGCGGTGCACCGCCTGCTTCGTGACCCCGAGAGCCGAGCCCACCGCGTCCCACGAGAAGCCCAGCGAGCGGTCGAAGTCCACGGCGGCCGTGACCAGGGTCTCGACGCTGTCCCGCAGCTCCTGGGCGAGGCGGACGGTCGGAGCGGGGGCGCGTCCGTAGACGACGAAGCCCGTGGAGGGTCCGGAGCGGCGCGGGCGGTAGACGTTGCCCAACTGGGCGGTCAGCGTGCGCAGTGCGTCCACCTGCCGGCGGACCCGCTCGATGTCCCGCACCAGCAAGTGCAGGCTGGCCCGAGCCTGGGCGTCGTGGGTTGCGTGGTCGGCCATGAACAAGCCTCTCGAACCGGCGTTGAAAAGGACCGGGCCGCGATTGCGGCCCGTTTTGGTCAACTCTTTCTTGACCAACGCGTTTCGGGGTGAGTGGTCACGCAGCAGGGGCGTGGGGGCATGTGCGTACGCCCCCGGCGGTCGGGCGAGCGCTCGCCTCTGCCCCTGCCTGACCAGGACTTTTGTCGCCGCACCGGACGGGTGGAGGCCTCGGCGGGAGGTTCGGTGCCGTCGTCCGCCGCCCGGTCGTGAGGGCCCGGGCAGCGGACGGGAACTCCTCTGCCGTCGTCGTGCGTTGCCGACCGGCACGGACCGGCGGGCGCAGGGCTTCAGCGGCCCGGCGCCCCATAGACTGGTGCGCTGCCCGTTGTGAATCCGCCCGAGAGGCCGACTGTCACCCATGAAGCTCGTCTTCGCCGGTACCCCCGAAGTCGCCGTACCCGCACTGGACGCCCTGATCGCCTCCGGGCGGCACGAGGTGGCCGCCGTCGTCACGCGGCCCGACGCGCCGGCCGGGCGGGGACGCAGGCTTGTCGCGAGCCCGGTGGCTCAGCGCGCCGAGGACGCCGGGATCGAGGTGCTGAAGCCGGCGCGGCCACGGGACGAGGCCTTCCTCGCGCGGCTGAGGGAGATCGCCCCGGACTGCTGCCCCGTCGTGGCCTACGGTGCGCTGCTGCCCCGGGTCGCACTCGACATCCCCGCCAACGGCTGGGTCAACCTGCACTTCTCCCTGCTTCCCGCCTGGCGCGGGGCGGCGCCCGTGCAGCACGCGGTCATGGCCGGGGACGAGATCACCGGTGCCTCCACCTTCCTCATCGAGGAGGGGCTCGACTCCGGGCCCGTCTACGGGACCGTCACCGAGGAGGTGCGGCCCACCGACACCAGCGGGGACCTGCTGACGCGGCTCGCCTTCGCCGGCTCCGGGCTGCTCGCGGCGACCATGGACGGGATCGAGGACGGCACCCTGAAGGCCGTGCCGCAGCCGGCGGACGGCATCACCCTGGCGCCGAAGATCACCGTCGAGGACGCCCAGGTGGACTGGGCGGCGCCGGCGCTGCGGGTCGACCGGGTCGTACGCGGCTGTACGCCCGCGCCCGGTGCGTGGACCGTCTTCCGCGCCGAACGGCTCAAGCTGATCCAGGTCGTGCCGGTGCCCGAGCGGACGGATCTGGCCCCGGGAGCGTTGGCGGTCGGGAAGAACAACGTGTACGTCGGTACCGGGTCGTACGCCGTCGAGCTGTTGTGGGTGCAGGCGCAGGGCAAGAAGCCGATGCGGGCGGCGGACTGGGCCCGGGGCGTGCGGATCGCCTCCGGCGAGATGGTCGGGGGCAGCGGGGCTCTCTAGCCGCGGGCGGCCGCCCGCCGGGGGACAGGTGTGACGTGATGTGCGGGTCGTGGGGGCTGGTCGGGCAGTACCCCGCGCCCCTTCCGGGCTGCGCCGTTCGCCTTCGAAGGCGTGGAGGGCGTGCTCGTGGGGCGGGTGGGCGACGTACGCTGGGGCTGTATCTCTTCCACGAGCCGGAGCACCTTTACGTGAACGAGCAGTCCCCTCGGCCCCGTCAGCAGCGCAAGCCCTATCGCCGTCCGCAGAAGGACCCCGTACGGATGCTCGCCTTCGAGGCGCTGCGGGCCGTGGACGAGAGGGACGCGTACGCGAATCTCGTACTGCCGCCCCTGCTGCGCAAGGCCCGGGAGAAGGACGACTTCGACGGGCGGGACGCGGCACTGGCGACGGAGCTGGTGTACGGGACGCTGCGTCGGCAGGGCACCTATGACGCCGTCATCGCGGCCTGCGTGGACCGGCCGCTGCGCGAGGTCGACCCGCCGGTGCTCGATGTGCTGAGCCTGGGCGCGCACCAGCTGCTCGGGACGCGGATCCCGACGCACGCCGCCGTGTCCGCGTCCGTCGACCTCGCGAGGGTCGTGCTCGGGGACGGGCGGGCGAAGTTCGTCAACGCCGTGCTGCGGAAGATCGCGCAGCACGATCTGGACAGCTGGATCGAGAAGGTCGCGCCGCCCTACGACGAGGACCCCGAGGACCACCTCGCCGTCGTCCACTCGCATCCGCGGTGGGTCGTCTCGGCGCTGTGGGACTCGCTCGGCGGCGGACGCGCCGGGATCGAGGATCTGCTGGAGGCCGACAACGAGCGGCCCGAGGTGACCCTGGTCGCCCGGCCCGGCCGCTCCACCGCCGACGAGATCCTCGGCGTGCTCGGCGAGGAGAACGCGCTGCCGGGACGCTGGTCGCCGTACGCCGTGCGGCTGTCCGAGGGCGGCGAGCCCGGTGCCATCGAGGCCGTACGCGAAGGCCGGGTGGGCGTTCAGGACGAGGGCAGCCAGCTGGTGGCCCTCGCCCTCGCCAACGCGCCGCTCGACGGGCCGGACAAGGCATGGCTCGACGGATGCGCCGGGCCGGGCGGCAAGGCGGCCATGCTCGCCGGGCTCGCCGCCGAGCGCGGGGCCGTGCTGCTCGCCTCCGAGAAGCAGCCGCACCGGGCCGGGCTGGTCGCGAAGACACTCGCCGGGAACCCCGGGCCGTACCAGGTCATCGCCGCCGACGGGACACGGCCGCCGTGGCGGGCCGGGACCTTCGACCGCGTCCTGATGGACGTGCCCTGCACCGGGCTCGGTGCTCTGCGCCGGCGTCCCGAGGCCCGCTGGCGGCGCCGGCCCGACGACCTGGACGGCTTCGCCCCGCTGCAGCGGGGGCTGTTGCGCACGGCGCTCGACTCGGTGCGGGTCGGCGGTGTCGTCGGCTACGCCACCTGCTCGCCGCACCTCGCCGAGACCCGGGCCGTGGTCAACGACGTACTCAAGCAGCACGACGCCGAACTCCTCGACGCCCGGCCGCTGTTCCAGGGTGTCCCGGCCCTGGGCGAGGGGCCGGACGTCCAGTTGTGGCCGCACCTGCACGGGACGGACGCGATGTATCTGGCGCTGATCCGCCGGACGGGCTGACCTCCCTCGGGCTAGCGGACCAGGGTCACTTCGAGGGGCCACCCGGTCGCGAGGCCGGTTCCGACGCACCCGTCCCGGCTCCCGGGGCGGCCGGCGGCCGTGTCGTGGTCCCGCCCTCGGCGCCGTCCTCGTGTGCCAGCCGGCCGGGCCACCAGATCTTCGGTCCCACGTCCAGGAACAGGGACGTCACGAGGACCGAGCGCACGATGAACGTGTCGATCAGCACGCCCAGGGCCACCGCGAAGCCGAGTTCGGCGAAGGCGACCATCGGGAGGGTCGCCAGGGCCGCGAACGTGCCCGCGAGCACCAGGCCTGCCGAGGTGATGACCGCGCCGGTGGTGGAGAGGCCCGTCACCACACCCTTGCGGGTGCCCTGGCCGGCTGCCTCCTCGCGGATCCGGGTGGTCAGGAAGATGTTGTAGTCGATGCCCAGAGCCACCAGGAAGACGAAGACGAACAGTGGGAAGTCCGTCGACTCGCCCGCGTAGTCGAAGACGTACCGGAACGCGAGCGCGCTGATGCCCAGCGCGGCGGCGAAGGACAGCACCACCGTGCCGATCAGCAGCAGCGGGGCGATCAGGGCGCGGAGCAGGGCACAGAGGATCAGCAGCACCACGACCAGCACCAGCGGGATGATCAGGATGTTGTCGTGGGTCGTCGCCTCGTCCATGTCCAGCAGTGATGCCGTACCGCCGCCGACCTGCGCGTCCGCGTCCGGCACGTCGTGGACGGCGTCCCGTACCCGCTCGACCGTCTGTTTCGCGGCCTCGCTGTCCGCCGGGTCGGTCATCGTGGCCTCGAAGAGGACCTTGCCCTCGAACTCGGGTTTCGTGCCCGGCGGCAGGCCGAGGGATTCCGGTACGACCCCTCGGGTGTCCGCGACCGCCCGGCCGACCTCCTCGGCCTGGGCGCGGTTGCTGACGATGACGAGCGGATCGCCGCTGCCCGCGGGGAAGTACCGCGCGGACACCTCCTGGCCGACGATCGAGTCGGGTTCGCCGGTGAAGGCGTCGGCGTTGCTGATGCCCTCCGCGCGCAGCTGGACGAGGCCCAGCGACAACAGCGCGAGGACCGCCGCCGTGACGGCCCAGATCATGCGCGGGCGAAGCGAGATACGGCGGCCCATCCGGGCCCAGACACCGCGCTCGGTGGGGTCGGGGGAGCCGAGGTGCGGGATCACCGGCCAGAAGATCCAGCGGCCGCAGATCACCAGCAGGGCCGGGAAGAGCGTCAGCATCGCGATCAGCGCCACCGCGACACCGATCGCGGCGACCGGGCCGAGACCGCGCGTCGAGTTCATCTCGGCGGCGAGCAGCACCAGCATGCTCAGGACGACGGTGGCGCCGGAGGCGAGCACCGCGGGGCCCGCCCGGTGCAGGGCGAGCGCCATGGCCTCGTGGCGGTCCTCGTGGCGGCGCAGTTCCTCCCGGTAGCGGGCCACCAGGAGCAGGGCGTAGTCCGTCCCCGCGCCGAAGACGAGGACCGTCAGAATGCCCGCGCTCTGGCCGTTGACGGTCAGCCCCGCGTGCTCCGCGAACAGGTAGATCAGCGCCTGCGCGGTGAACAGCGCCGCGACCACGCCGAGCAGCGGCACCAGCAGCAGGGTCGGACTGCGGTAGGTGAGCAGGAGCATCACGATGACGACGATCATCGCCGAGAACAGCAGCGTGGAGTCGATGCCCTCGAAGGCCTCGGAGAAGTCCGCGGAGGTGCCGCCCGGGCCCGTGATGTGCACGGCGAGCCCGTCCCCGCCCTCGCCGACGTCCGCACGGATCGAGTCCACCGCGGGCCCGATCTGCTCCCAGCCCTTCTCGTCCATCGTGATCGGCACCAGGACCTGGGCCGCCCGTGGGTCCGTCTGCCGGTCGTAGACGGGGCCACGGGTCTCCGCGCCGCGGATGCCGTGCGCACGCAGTTCCTTGAGCTCTCGTACGTCCTCGGCGATCCGGTCCCGGTCCTGTGCCGTGAGGCCGTCCGCACGGGCGTACACGACGATCGCGGGGATCTGCTCCGGCCTGAAGTCCTCGGAGATCTGCAGGACTTGGGTGGATTCGGCGGAACCGGGCAGCCAGGAGGCCGCGTCGTTGTCCTGGGCGTCGGCGAGCTTCTGGGCGAAGGGCGCCGTCAGGACCAGCAGCACCAGCCACAGTCCCACGACCAGCCACTTGGACCGCCGGCCGCAGACCAGCCAGCCGATACCGCGCCGGCCCTGCCCCTGCTGTCCGTGTTGTCCTTGGTTCCCCTGCGCGTCCGTCATGGCCACCCCCGTAGCCGTGTGTGGAGCTGGTGGGCCGCCAAGGATGGCACGGGCCGTCCGGCAGGTGCAGTCACTCGGCGGAGTTGGTGCATACCGACTGGTCCGGGTCGGGGACCGAGGAGGGCAACCGGCGCCGGGCATGGCAGGCTTGTGGCATGGCCGCGCAGATCAACCCCAGCATCCTGTCCGCCGACTTCGCCCGCCTTGCCGAGGAGGCAAGGGCGGTGGAAGGGGCCGACTGGCTGCATGTCGACGTGATGGACAACCATTTCGTCCCGAACCTCACGCTAGGTGTGCCGGTCGTAGAGTCCTTGGCGCGGGCGACGGACACGCCGCTGGACTGCCATCTGATGATCGAGGACGCCGATCGGTGGGCGCCCCAGTACGTAGAAGCGGGTGCCGGTTCCGTCACCT
Source organism: Streptomyces aurantiacus (assembly GCF_027107535.1). Classification (NCBI taxonomy): domain Bacteria; kingdom Bacillati; phylum Actinomycetota; class Actinomycetes; order Kitasatosporales; family Streptomycetaceae; genus Streptomyces; species Streptomyces sp. Qhu-G9. Next base: position 2,920,380 of record NZ_CP114283.1, read on the forward strand.
TCCATGTCGAGGCGGCCGCCGCACCCGTGCGGCTCGCCCGCGAGATCCGGGCCAAGGGCGCCCGGGCCTCCATGGCCCTGCGGCCCGCGACTGCCATCGAGCCGTACGAGGACCTGCTTCCCGAGCTCGACATGCTGCTGATCATGACTGTCGAGCCCGGCTTCGGAGGCCAGGCCTTTCTCGACATCATGCTGCCGAAGATCCGCCGCACCCGCGAGTTGATCAACAAGCACGGCCTCGAACTGTGGCTGCAGGTCGACGGCGGTGTCTCGGCCTCCACCATCGAGCGTTGCGCGGAGGCGGGCGCCGACGTCTTCGTCGCCGGGTCCGCGGTGTACGGGGCGGACGACCCCGCCCAGGCGGTACGTGCATTGCGCACGCAGGCGGAGGAGGCGACGGCCCAGGCAGCATGGGCATGCGGCCACTGAGCCAAGGGAACATGAACGCCGCCCCTCAGGGCTGATCAAGTACGCCGCATCTGCAAGGATGAACGGCGAATCCAGAGTGTGAACAGCAGTGAGGAGAACGCCGTGTCGGGTATGTCGGCGGGCCGGTCGGCCATGCGGATGGGACCCGCTGAGCTGGTGCAGGCGGCGGCCATGGCCCGTCGCTTCTATCTGGAGGGCAAATCCAAGATCCAGATCGCCGAGGAGTTCGGCGTCAGCCGCTTCAAGGTGGCCCGGGTCCTGGAGACCGCTCTCGAACGTGATCTCGTGAGGATCGAGATCCGTGTCCCCGCCGAACTGGACGCGGAGCGCTCGGACGCGCTGCGCGCCCGCTACGGCCTGCGGCACGCCGTCGTCGTCGAGTCCCCGGCCGAGGCCGAGGAGTCGCCCGACCCGGAGAACCTCGGCGAGGTGGCCGCCGACCTGCTCGGCGAGCTGGTCGCCGAAGGCGATGTGCTCGGCCTCGCCTGGGGCCGTTCCACCATTCACATGGCGGCCGCGCTCGACCGGCTGCCGCCGTGCACGGTGGTGCAGCTGACGGGTGTGTACGACGCCGGGACGGCCGAGCGCGGCTCGGTCGAGGCCGTCCGCCGGGCCGCCCAGGTCTCCGGCGGCGACGCCCACCCCATCTACGCGCCGATGCTGCTGCCGGACGTGGCCACCGCGGCGGCGCTGCGCAGCCAGACGGGCATCGCCCGCGCCTTCGAGTACTTCGACAAGGTCACCGTCGCCTGCGTGTCGATCGGCTCCTGGGAGGCGGGCATCTCCACGGTGCACGACATGCTCACCGAGGAGGAGCGCGCCCACTACGCCACCCTCGGTGTGGCCGCGGAGATGTCCGCGCACCTCTTCGACTCCGAGGGCCGCCGCGTCGGCCGGGACCTGGGGGAGCGGTGCATCACCGTCGAGGCCGACCGGCTTCGGCGGATCCCCGAGGTCGTCGCGATCGCCGGCGGACAGCGCAAGGCGGCCGCCATCGACGCGGTGCTGCGGTCCGGCCTCGTCACCAGCCTGGTGACCGACACGGCGGCCGCGGACGCCCTGATGACGGCTGGTCCGACGCCGCGTCCCGCCCTCGACCGGGCGGACCCCGACGGCATGTGATCCTCCAGCCGGTCCGGCCGGCGGTTCGACAGCGCGCCTCGCGGGGACGGCTGTGGCAGCATCGGCGACATGCTGCTCCGGTCCGTCCCCCGTCTGCTGTCCGGGCTGCTGATCTGTCTGGCCGCCCTGTCGGCCGGATGTTCGTCGACGGACACCGGGACGGCCGCACCGGCCTCGGTCCCCGCCTGGGCCGCCGGGACGAAGACGGTGAGGGAGTCCGACCTGCCCGCCGAGGCCCGCCGGACGCTCGTCCTCATCGACGAGGGCGGTCCTTTCCCGTACGCCAGGGACGGCGCCGTCTTCGGGAACCGCGAGCGCGAGCTGCCGCGGCGCGAGCGCGGCCACTACCACGAGTACACGGTACGGACCCCCGGAGAGCGGGACCGCGGAGCCCGGCGCGTTGTCACCGGGCGGGGCGGCGAGGTCTACTACACCGATGATCACTACGACTCGTTCAGGGCGGTGCTGAGATGACGGACGACGTGCCGGGCCGCCACGTGGTCACGCTGGACCTCGACGGTGTCGCGGACAAGGCCGGCCTCATGGAGCGCTGCGTGAGCGCCCTGGGCCTGCCGGACTGGTTCGGACGGAACTGGGACGCGCTCGCCGACAGCCTCACCGACCCGTCCGTGTGGCCCGAGGCCGCCGGCGAGGGCGGACTGCTCGTCGTCGTCACCGGCTGGCGGGTGTACGCGCGGACGCGGCCCGAGGAGTGGGAGATCGCCGAGGAGGTGTTCGCCGGGGCGGCGGACCTCGTGCCGGCGCTCACCGTGGCGCTGGCCCTTGGAGGATCCCACCAGTAGGCCGCTGACCGGCCTGGACGATCGGCCCGGAGCGTGCGAACTCGTCGACATGGGACAATGAGGTACGTGCTCTTCCCCCGGGCTGTCCTGTTCGGGGGCCACCTCTGATCGACTGGGATGTGCAGCACGTGCGTTTCCTCAACGACATCCAGCCCGCGTACGACCTGACGTACGACGACGTCTTCATGGTGCCGAGCCGTTCCGCGGTCGGCTCGCGGCAGGGCGTCGACCTGGCTTCGCCGGACGGCACCGGCACCACGATCCCGCTGGTGGTCGCCAACATGACGGCGATCGCGGGCCGCCGCATGGCCGAGACCATGGCCCGCCGGGGTGGGCTCGTCGTCATCCCGCAGGACATCCCGATCGAGGTCGTCACCGAGGTCGTCTCCTGGGTCAAGAGCCGTCACCTCGTCCTGGACACCCCGATCATCCTCGCGCCGCACCAGACCGTCGCCGACGCGCTGTCCCTGCTGCCCAAGCGCGCCCACAACGCAGGGGTCGTGGTGGACGGGGACGGCAGGCCGGTCGGTGTCGTCACCGACGCCGACCTCAGCGGGGTCGACCGCTTCACCCAGCTGTCCGAGGTCATGGCGAAGGACCTGCTGCTGCTCGACGCGGACATCGAGCCGGGCGAGGCCTTCGGCAGGCTCGACCACGCCAACCGCCGCTACGCCCCGGCCGTGGACAAGGACGGCAGGCTCGCCGGCATCCTCACCCGCAAGGGCGCCCTGCGCGCCACGCTCTACACGCCGGCCACCGACGCGGACGGAAGGCTGCGCATCGCGGCCGCCGTGGGTATCAACGGCGATGTCGCGGGCAAGGCCAAGCAGCTGCTCGCCGCGGGCGTCGACACGCTCGTCGTGGACACCGCCCACGGTCATCAGGAGTCGATGATCGCCGCGGTCCGTGCCGTCCGCGGACTCGACCCGCAGGTGCCGGTCGTCGCGGGCAACATCGTCGCCGCCGAGGGCGTACGCGACCTGATCGAGGCCGGCGCGGACATCATCAAGGTCGGTGTCGGACCGGGCGCCATGTGCACCACGCGCATGATGACCGGCGTGGGCCGCCCGCAGTTCTCGGCGGTCCTGGAGTGCGCCGCCGAGGCGAAAAAGTACGGCAAGCACGTGTGGGCCGACGGCGGTGTGCGGCACCCGCGCGACGTCGCCATGGCGCTGGCCGCGGGCGCCTCGAACGTGATGGTCGGCTCGTGGTTCGCCGGGACCTACGAGTCGCCGGGCGACCTCCAGCAGGACGCCGACGGCCGCCTCTACAAGGAGTCGTTCGGCATGGCGTCCGCGCGTGCGGTACGCAACCGGACCTCGGAGGAGTCGGCGTACGACCGGGCCCGCAAGGCGCTGTTCGAGGAGGGCATCTCGACCTCCCGGATGTTCCTGGACCCGTCCCGGCCCGGCGTCGAGGACCTGGTCGACTCGATCATCGCGGGCGTGCGCTCCTCGTGCACGTACGCCGGTGCCAACTCCCTGGAGGAGTTCGCGCAGAGGGCCGTCGTCGGCATCCAGAGCGCGGCCGGCTACGCGGAGGGCAAGCCGCTGCACGCCAGCTGGGGCTGATCCCGACTCCCTTTCGTGCGGCCCCTGTTGTCCCGTGGCGCGGGACAACAGGGGCCGCCCCGCGTCCGGTTGTCGCTAAGGTCGGGCGGATGAGGATCGATGCCTGCCGGGCCGAGGACGTCGCCGCCCTGGAGCGGTTCATGCCCTCGCACAGCGTGGACGGGAGTCATGAGGCGCGGTTCGCGCGGCAGGAAGCGGGCCGGAGCACGTATCTGATCCCCCGGCTCGACGGGCGGCCCGTCGGCCACGCGGAGGTCCGTTGGACCGGTTGCGCGGCTGCCGAGGTGCGCGCCGCGCGCCCGGGCTGCCCCGAGATCAACGGACTGCTCGTCTGGCCTCGGACGCTGCGCTCGCGGGGCATCGGCGGGGCGCTGGTGCGCGCCGCCGAGGAACTGGCCGTCGCGCGCGGAACCGGGCTCATGGGCCTCGGCGTCGGCGACGACAACCCGCGGGCGGCGGCGCTCTACACGCGGCTCGGTTACCGGCCCGTCGTGACCTACGTCGACCGATGGGCGTACCTCGACGTAGACGGCGAGCGCCGTGAGTGCACCGATCCCTGTGTCTTCATGGTCAAACACCTGGACGTCAAGCAGGCTTGACGTCAGGGCGCCTTGACGTCAAGCCTGCCTGACGCGACGCTGGGGTCATGACGACACCGCAGAGCACCGAGCCGCAGTACACGCTGCTGACCGCCGTGGCCCGTCTCGACGAGCTGAGGGTCCGGGAGTCACTGGCGGGAGCGGGCAGCGACGAGGAGGCCCTCGGGCGGGGCGAACTGCTGGAACTGCTCGCCCTCAGCGAGGTGGTGGCCCGAAAGGCGGCGTACGGCCGCCAGCTCAGCGTGCGCGCGGCCCGTGCGGCCGGGGCCTCCTGGTCGCAGATCGGAGCGGCCCTGGGGACCAGCAAGCAGGCCGCGTGGGAGGCCCACAACCGGTGGATCGACGAGCAGGCGGCCGCCCACGGACAGCCCGGGCAGCTGGGCTTCGACGAGGACGACGCGGCCGAGGCGCGAGCGATCGCCGGGCAGCCCGACGGCCTCTGAGCGGGCAGCACGCGCACCCCTCCGTCTGCGACCGCGGCCCCGCGTGCTCGTTTCGCGCAACGGTCGAAAGGCCCCGCGCAACGATCGCCCGGCTGCCCCCGATGAACGCAACGATCTTGCGGACGCGCGCAAGGTTGCTGCATTACGGCCGGAAAGCCGGGACTCATAGAGTCGTGCGCTGAACGTAGTGTGGCGGGGACCCCGTGCACGGTGGTCCCTCCTCCGGGCTGCCGTGGGGCCGCGCCGCCCTCACCGGCAGCGATGAAGGAGCCAGCCGCGTGCTCGACCACGGCGCACCCCCGCAGTCCCGCAGTCACCCCACCCCCGCGCCAGCCGGCCCCGGCGCGCGTCTGATGCGCCGCAAGCCCGTGGAGAGCCTGGTCGCCGAGGGCGGCCAGGGGGAGGGCGGCAGCCTGCGGCGCTCCCTCGGCCTGTGGCAGCTGACGATGATCAGCATCGGTGCCACGCTCGGCACCGGCATCTTCGTGGTGCTCGGCGAGGCCGTCCCGAAGGCGGGCCCGGCCGTCACCCTCTCCTTCGTGATAGCCGGACTCACGGCACTCTTCTCGGCCCTCTCGTACGCCGAGCTCGCGGGCACCATCCCGGTCGCCGGATCCTCGTACTCCTACGCGTACGCGACCATGGGCGAACTCGTCGCCTGGATCTGCGGCTGGTGCCTCGTCCTGGAGTACGGCGTCTCCGTCGCGGCCGTCGCCGTCGGCTGGGGCGAGTACCTGAACGAGCTCCTCGACGGCACGATCGGCGTCACCATCCCGGACGCGCTCTCCGCCCCGCCCGGCGACGGCGGGATCTTCAACCTGCCCGCGCTGATCGTCGTACTGCTCGCCATGGCGTTCCTGCTCGGCGGCGCCCGCGAGTCCGCGCGCGCCAACACCGTCATGGTCGTCGTCAAGATCGCCGCGCTGCTGCTGTTCTGCGCGATCGGCATCCAGGGCTTCCGCTCCGGCAACTACGAGAACTTCATGCCGCTCGGCATGGCCGGCGTCAGCGCCGCCGGGGCGACCCTCTTCTTCTCGTACATCGGGTTCGACGCGGCCTCCACCGCGGGCGAGGAGGCCAAGAACGCCCAGCGCGACCTGCCCCGCGCGATCATGCTCTCCCTGATCATCGTGACGGCCCTGTACGTGCTCGTCGCGGCCGTCGCCGTCGGTGCCAAGCCCTGGCAGCGGTTCACCGGCTCCGAGGCCGCACTCGCCGGGATCATGAAGGACGTCACCGGTGACGCCGTCTGGGGCACGCTGCTGGCGGCCGGCGCCGTGATCGCCATCGCGAGCGTCGTGCTGACGGTCCTCTACGGGCAGACCCGCATCCTCTTCGCCATGTCCCGCGACGGGCTCGTCCCCAAGGTCTTCTCCCGTGTCCACCCGAAGACCGGGACCCCGCGCGTCAACACGGTCATCGTGTCCCTGTTCTGTGGCGTCCTCGCCGCCGCGATCCCGCTCGGGCAGCTCGCCGACGCGACCAGCATCGGCACGCTCTTCGCCTTCGCGCTGGTCAATGTGGCCGTCGTGGTGCTGCGGCGGACGCGGCCCGAGATGCCGCGCACGTTCCGGGTGCCGCTGTCGCCGTTGATACCCGCGCTGGGCTTCGGGTTCTGCGTGTGGATGATGGGCAGCCTCGACACCGTGACCTGGGTGGTCTTCGGCGTCTGGATGGCTGTCGGGCTCGTGTTCTACTTCAGTTACGGCTACCGGCGCTCACGTCTCGCGACCGGGCCGGTCGGCTGAGCGGGTCCTCGCGGGGCCCGGCGGTTCCCAGCGGTCTCCGAAGAGAAGTGACTCACCCGCAGTGCTGAACAGTCTCGACGAACGTATCGTCCACGCCCTTGCCGAAGACGCCCGGCGCTCCTTCGCCGACATCGGGCAGGAGGTCGGGCTCTCCGCGCCCGCCGTGAAGCGGCGGGTGGACCGGCTGAGGGCCAGCGGGGCCATCACCGGGTTCACGGTGCGCGTGGATCCGGCGGCGCTCGGGTGGGAGACCGAGGGGTTCGTCGAGATCTACTGCCGCCGGAACACCTCGCCCGAGACCATTCAGCGAGGGCTGGAGCGGTACCAGGAGGTCGTGGCCGCGTCCACCGTCACCGGGGAGGCCGATGCGGTCGTGCAGGTCTTCGCCTCCGACATGCGGCACTTCGAGCGGGTGCTGGAGCGGATCGCCGGGGAGCCGTTCGTGGAACGGACGAAGTCCGTGCTGGTGCTTTCGCCTTTGCTGCGGAGGTTTTCTTCCGGGTCCCCCACGTAGCGCTCCGCGGGTGGGCGGGTGGACCTGTGCGGGTCGGTGAGGGCTGGTCGCGCAGTTCCCCGCGCCCCTGGGTGGGTGGGTGTCCGGCGTGATGTGTCGGCGGCGGTCGTTCTGGGCTTGGCGCGCAGTTCCCCGCGGCCCTTTCGGGGTGGGTGCGGGGGAGACGTAAATCGCTGGGCCGGGGCGGGGGGTCGGGTCTAGCATCGGGGGTATGACCTGGCGACATTGATCCACCAGCCGTGCCTCCCGAGGGCCGCCTCGGGCGCCGTATCTCCGGCGTCCGACATCTCTTCGCGGTCCCTTCGGGAAGGCCTCATGACACTCTCACCCGCGCGCGTGCCCGGCACCTCTGTCCGGCGGCTGACGGCCACGCTGTACGGCTACGCGTTCCTCGACGACTTCGTCCTGCTCTACCCCGTGTACGCCCTGCTGTTCGCCGACAACGGGCTCACGGTCTGGCAGATCTCCTCGCTCTTCGCCCTCTGGTCGCTGACCGGTGTACTCCTGGAGATCCCCTCGGGGGCCTGGGCCGACGCCGTGTCCCGCCGTGCGCTCCTGTGGTTCGGGCCGCTGCTCACCGCCGCGGGCTTCACGCTCTGGGTGCTCGTCCCGTCCTACTGGGCGTTCGCCCTCGGCTTCGTCCTCTGGGGAGCCAAGGGGGCGCTCGGCTCCGGCGCGCTGGAGGCGCTGGTGTACGAGGAGCTCGACCGGCTCGGCGCCGCCGACCGCTACGGACGGATCATGGGCCGGGCCCGCGCCGCGGGACTCGTGGCCGTGATCGCGGCGCTGGCTCTGGCCGGCCCGGTCTTCGCGTTCGGCGGCTACCCGGCCGTCGGACTCGCCAGCGTGCTGGCCTGTCTGCTGACCGCGGTCACCGCGGCCCGGTTCACCGAGCACCGGGAACCGGACCCCGCGGCCGGGCCCGGCGAGGGTTGGGCCCGGTCGCTGCGGGCCGGGCTCGCCGAGGCCCGCGAGGACCGGTCCGTCCGCGCCGCCCTGCTGCTCGTACCGGCCGTCACCGCTGTGTGGGGCGCGCTCGACGAATACACGCCCCTGCTCGTCCGGGACACGGGAGTCACGGAGAACGCCGTACCGCACTGGCTGTTGCTGATCTGGGCGGGGGCGACGGTCGGCGGGCTGCTGGCCGGCGCGGGAGAGCGGCTGGGCAAGGGCGGGTTCGCGGCGATCCTGGCCGGGTCGGCCCTGGCGCTCGCCGTGGGCGCGGGGGTGCGGACCCCGGCCGGTATCGGCCTGGTGGCCCTGGCCTTCTGCGGATTCCAGCTGGCGAGCGTCCTGGCCGACGCCCGGCTCCAGGAGCGGATCGACGGAACCGGCCGCGCCACCCTGACCTCGGTGGCCGGGGTGGGCACCGACCTGACCACCATCGCCGTGTACGGCGCCTACGCCGTGGTCGGGTCGGCGACCACGCACGGCGCGGCCTTCGCGCTGTCCGCGGCGCCCTACCTCCTGACGGCGCTGATCGTGGCCACCGGGAGGAGGGCGGTCAGAGCTTCGGAAGCCACGGCACGACCGTGAAGTCGCCGGTGCCCTTCCTGACCTTCTCGAAGGGCGCCGAGCCGACGCACCTGGGCAGTCCCTCGGTCTCGACGGGACTGCCCGTAGCGGCCCAGCTGTAGCCGAGCCGGTCCTGCCGTCCGGTGTCGTGGACGGTGATACCGACCCGCTTGCCCTTCGCGCCGGGCAGGTCGGAGTCGGTGACGACACCGGAGACGACCGCCACCTTGCCGCCGGTGACCAGGCAGTCCACCTCGGCCTTCGCCCAGGCACCCTTGCCGCCGGCGTAGTGGCTCCATTCGAAGGTGCCCGTCGCCTTCAGCGGATCGGCGGTGTCCTCGGCCGCCAGGTGCGCGTCGAAGGAGAACGTGATGTCGTCGCCGGCCGACCGGTACAGCTTCGCGCTGCCGGTGAGCGCGGCGGCCTCGCGCGGCGGCCGGCCGGATGAGCCGGAAGGGGCGGCCCCGCGCGGCGTCCCCGTCACCGTGGCGGCCTCGCGCACGACCTCGGACGCGGGTTGTGGCGCGCTCTCCGACGCGGTGGCGGACCCCGCGAGCCCGGCGGTGACGAGCAGGGCCGCGCCCAGCACGGCGCCCTTCGTGCGGCGGGTCAGGGCGATCGTCGTACGGCGGCTCGTCGCGGTGCTTCGACGGTTCATGACGGTCCTTTCGGCGGGTGCTGCGGACAGGTCCCACTGTTCCGGCGCCGCCGCCGCGCCACATCGCGCCGAGGGCTGCACCGCACCTCCGCCACCCGGCGGGGAGCACGCCGGTGACCTGCGCCCACGGGAGGACAGGCCCTCATACCGGGGGGCACGCAACGAATCGCCGCCGGACCGCCGCCGGACGCAACGATTCGTCCACCGGCACGCAACGGCTCCTCCTTGTCCGCCGGAACCGGTCGCCCGTACCGTCTATCTGGCCCGTCTTTCCGGCCCGGCCGTCCGGCCTGACCCTCCGGCCGTCCGCCCGGCTCCCACTGCCTTCCGTCCCGGTGAGGAACACGCATGCGCACCGCCCTGCTCCAGAGCTCCGGCCGACCCGGCTCCGTCGTCGAGAACCTCAGGGTCCTCGACGAGGCCGCGGGCCGGGCCGCCGCCGCGGGCGCCGGGCTGCTGATCACTCCGGAGATGTTCCTCACCGGCTACGCGATCGGCGCCGACGTGCACCGGCTCGCCGAGCCCGCCGACGGAGACTCCGCGGACGCGGTCGCCGAGATCGCCGGCCGGCACGGCGTGGCCGTCGTCTACGGCTACCCGGAGCGGTCCTCGGAGTCGGTCTTCAACTCGGTCCAGCTGATCTCCTGTGACGGCACGCGCCTCGCGAACTACCGCAAGACCCACCTCTTCGGCTGCTTCGAGCAGGAGTGGTTCACCCCCGGCGACGAGCCGGTCGTCCAGGCCGACCTGGGCGGCCTCCGGGTCGGCCTCATGGTCTGCTACGACGTGGAGTTCCCGGAGAACGTCCGCGCGCACGCCCTGGGCGGTACCGACCTCCTCGTGGTGCCGACGGCCCAGATGCACCCCTTCCACTTCGTCGCCGAGTCCGTCGTACCGGTGCGCGCCTTCGAGAACCAGATGTACATCGCGTACGTCAACCGGGTCGGTACGGAAGGGGAGTTCGAGTTCGTCGGGCTCTCGACCCTGGCCGGCCCCGACGGCGGCGCCCGCGCCCGCGCGGGCCGCGCGGAGGAACTCGTCCTCGGCGAGGTGGACCCCGCCTTCCTCGCCGCCTCCCGCGAGACGAACCCGTATCTGAAGGACCGCCGCCCCGGCCTCTACGGGTCCCTCGTCTGACACCCCCCAGACCACCAGCCTCGCCACAGCTTTCCCCGCAAGGAGTCCGTACCCCATGACGTCCACGGTGCCCCCCGCCGTCCCGCACACCGACGCGCAGCCGCCGATCACCATGTTCGGCCCGGACTTCCCGTACGCGTACGACGACTTCCTCGCGCACCCCGCGGGCCTCGGCCAGATACCGGCGACCGAGCTCGGCACCGAGGTGGCCGTCATCGGCGGCGGCCTCTCCGGCATCGTGGCCGCGTACGAGCTGATGAAGATGGGCCTCAAGCCCGTCGTGTACGAGGCCGACAAGATCGGCGGACGGCTGCGGACCGTGGGCTTCGACGGATGCGACCCCTCCCTCACCGCCGAGATGGGCGCGATGCGCTTCCCGCCGTCCTCCACGGCGCTCCAGCACTACATCGACCTGGTGGGCCTGCGGACCGAGCCGTTCCCCAACCCCCTCTCCGAGGCCACGCCCTCGACCGTCGTGGATCTCAAGGGCGAGTCGCACTACGCCGAGACGGCCGACGACCTGCCGCAGGTCTACCGGGACGTGGCGAAGGCCTGGAACGCCTGCCTGGAGGAGGGCGCCGACTTCTCCGACATGAACCAGGCGATGCGCGAGCGCGACGTGCCCCGCATCCGTGAGATCTGGGCGAAGCTCGTCGAGAAGCTCGACAACCAGACCTTCTACGGCTTCCTCTGCGACTCCGAGTCCTTCAAGTCCTTCCGGCACCGCGAGATCTTCGGCCAGGTCGGCTTCGGCACGGGCGGCTGGGACACCGACTTCCCGAACTCCATCCTGGAGATCCTGCGCGTCGTCTACACCGAGGCCGACGACCACCACCGGGGCATCGTCGGCGGCAGCCAGCAGCTCCCGCTGCGCCTGTGGGAGCGCGAGCCGCAGAAGATCGTGCACTGGGCGTACGGGACGTCGCTGGCCACGCTCCACGACGGGGAGCCCCGGCCCGCCGTGACCCGCCTCCACCGCACCGCGGGCAACCGGATCACCGTCACCGACGCCTCCGGCGACATCCGTACGTATCGGGCGGCGATCTTCACCGCCCAGTCCTGGATGCTGCTCTCCAAGGTCGCCTGCGACGACGCGCTGTTCCCGATCGACCACTGGACCGCCATCGAGCGGACCCACTACATGGAGAGCTCGAAGCTGTTCGTGCCCGTCGACCGGCCGTTCTGGCTGGACAAGGCCGTCGACGACAAGGGAAACCCGACCGGCCGGGACGTCATGTCGATGACGCTCACCGACCGCATGACGCGCGGCACGTACCTCCTCGACGACGGGCCGGACAAGCCCGCCGTGATCTGCCTCTCCTACACGTGGTGCGACGACAGCCTGAAGTGGCTGCCGCTGTCCGCGAACGAGCGGATGGAGGTCATGCTGAAGTCGCTCGGCGAGATCTACCCGAAGGTCGACATCAGGAAGCACATCATCGGCAACCCGGTGACCGTCTCCTGGGAGAACGAGCCGTACTTCATGGGCGCGTTCAAGGCCAACCTCCCCGGCCACTACCGCTACCAGCGGCGCCTGTTCACGCACTTCATGCAGGACCGGCTGCCCGAGGACAAGCGGGGCATCTTCCTCGCGGGCGACGACATCTCCTGGACGGCCGGCTGGGCGGAGGGTGCCGTACAGACCGCGCTCAACGCCGTGTGGGGCGTCATGCACCACTTCGGCGGCGGGACCGACCCGGCCAACCCCGGGCCCGGCGACGTCTACGACGAGATCGCCCCGGTGGAACTGCCGGAGGACTGAGCCAGGACGACGGGCCCGCGCCTGCGCGAAGGCGCGGGGCTGTGGCACCTCGCGGCCCGGCCGGTGGGCACGACCGGCCCCGGCCGGCCGGCGGGCTGATCACCAGGCCGACGGTGGAGCGCTCAGCGGGGTGAGAAGACAGCGACCGACCAGCCCCACCCCCGTGTCGAGGCGCTCGACGAACTCCTCGGACAGGTCGGGGAGTTCGCGCAGCGCCCAGACGGCGCGGGCGGCCGACCAGGCCGCGTCCCGGGCCCGCTCCAGGCTCCAGGCGCCCAGCAGATGGGTCAGCGGGTCGGCGATCTGGAGGAGGTCGGGGCCCGGCATCAGATCCTCGCGGATGCGCTCCTCCAGCGAGACGAGGACGTCGCCCACGCGGTCGAAGTCGTCCTCCAGCTCGTCCGGTTCGCAGCCGAGCGTACGACAGGTGTCCACCACCGCGAGCGCCAGGTCGTGCCCGATGTGCGCATTGATGCCCGCGAGGGCGAACTGCAGCGGACGTACTCCGGGGTGGCCCCTCAGCTGGAACAACGGCCGCCAGCAGGCGGGTGGCCGGCGCTCGTCCGCGACCGCCTCGACGGCCCTCAGATAACGCTCGGCGAAGCGTACGTCCAGGGTGATCGCGGCTTCCACGTCGGTGAAGTGCCCCGATTCCAGGCGCCTGTCGACCTCCTCGGTGACGGCGAGGTACACACGGTTGAAGACCGCGACGCCGTCCCGCTCCGGCCAGCCCGCACCGAGTGCGCGCATCCGGTGCACGACCGCGTCGACGCCGTGCACGCGCGCCGTGTCCTGCCCGAAGCGTTCCAACCGCACCATGGGGGCAGGGTGCCAGGCCTAGGCTGTGCCCAGGGCCGCCGGGCCGAGCGCTTCCCCAGAACGGGGGAACACGCGGGACCCGGCGGAGGGGGGAGCACCACGTGTCAGGCCGACGTGCCGAGCGCCTGGCCGCACGGAGAGCGGAGCGCGGTCGTGCCGCCCGGCGCGGCGCCATGGTGGCGGTGGCCTCCGTCGTCGTCGCGGTGGGCACCGTGACGGGGATGATGTCCGCGCTGGACGACGGCCGCGGGTCCGACGAGGCACGCCCCGACGTGACCAGTTCGCCGCTGCTGCAGCCGCTGCCCGCCGTGCCGACGCCCTCACCCTCGAAGACGTCCGCCTCCCCGTCGCCGTCGCCCTCGCGGTCCAAGGCGCGGCCGAGTCCGAAGCCCTCCAGGTCCGCGTCGACGAAACCGAGGACCGAGCCCGTGTCGGTGCAGCTGTACAGCCATCCCGATTCCCAGGTCCTGGACTGGGTCCGGGCCAACCGCGACGATCCGCGCCGCCCGGTCATCGAGTCCCGGATCGCCGACCGTCCCGCCGCGGTCTGGTTCGCGGACTACACGCCGTCGAACATCACCTCCCGCGTCAGGGCGGTCACCTCGGCCGGCTCGGCGAAGGGCAGCGTCCCCGTCGTCGTCCCGTACGCGATATCGAACCGCGACTGCGGCGGGGCCTCCCAGGGCGGGGCGCCCGACCTCGGCGCGTACGACGGATGGATCCAGAAGTTCGCGGCGGGCCTCGGCTCCGATGAGGTCGTCGTGATCCTGGAGCCAGACGCGATCGCCCAGTCCGACTGCCTCTCCGAAGGCGAACGGTCCGCCCGCTTCGCCTCGCTGGCCCGCGCGGGCCGCGTCCTCAAGGCGGCGAACCCGAAGGCGCGCGTCTACTACGACGCCGGGCACTCCGACTGGAACTCGCCGGAGAAGCAGGCCGGGCTGCTGCGCAGGGCGGGCGCCGCGTCGGCCGCCTCCTCGGACGGGATCTTCAGCAACGTCTCCAACTTCAACCGCACGGGCGACGAGGTCGCGTACGTCCGCCGGACCCTCGACGCGCTCGGCGGTCCCGCGGGCCTGGGCGCCGTCATCGACACCAGCCGCAACGGCAACGGCGCCCCGGCCGACGGCGAGTGGTGCGACCCCTCGGGCCGCAAGCTCGGCCAGGCGCCGACCCTGAAGACCGGAGAGGCACGGATCGACGCCTACCTGTGGGTGAAGCTGCCGGGCGAGTCCGACGGCTGCAAGGGCGCGCCGGGGACGTTCACGCCCGGCTACGCCTATGACTTGGCGCGCTGACCACCCGCCGGACCGGAACCGGAGCCTGGCCCGCTCTCCGACCCGCTCTCCGACCCGCTCTCCGTCCCGGCCTCGGAGCTGTACGAGGACGTGCCCTCGTCGAGCAGCGGTTCCTGCGACGTGAGGTGCGCGGGGGCCATCGCCCGCAGCGCGTGGTAGCCGGTGATGACCACCACGGTGCCGAGTGCGATGCCACTCAGCGAGAAGGTGTCGGTGAACTCCATCGTGACGTTGCCGACGCCGATGATGATGCCCGCCGCGGCCGGCACCAGATTCAGCGGATTGCGCAGGTCCACCCCGGCGTTGAGCCAGATCTGCGCGCCCAGCAGGCCGATCATGCCGTACAGGATGACGGTGATCCCGCCGAGCACGCCGCCCGGAACGGCGGCCACGACCGCGCCGAACTTCGGGCAGAGGCCGAAGAGCAGGGCGAAGCCGGCGGCGGCCCAGTAGGCGGCCGTCGAGTAGACGCGGGTCGCGGCCATGACGCCGATGTTCTCGGAGTACGTCGTGTTGGGCGGGCCGCCCACGGCCGTGGAGAGCATCGAGCCGACACCGTCCGCGGAGATCGCGGTGCCCAGCCTGTCGTCCAGCGAGTCACCGGTCATCTCGCCGACGGCCTTCACATGGCCCGCGTTCTCGGCGACCAGCGCGATGACGACGGGCAGCGCGACGAGGATCGCCGACCACTCGAACGACGGGCCGTGGAAGGCGGGCAGCCCGATCCAGTCGGCTTTCCCCACACCGGAGAGGTCGAGCCGCCAGTGGTCGACGAGCCTGCCGCTCGCGTCGAGCGAGTGGATCCGCCCGAAGACGCGGTCGAAGACCCACGAGATCCCGTACCCGAAGACCAGCCCGAGGAAGATCGCGATCCGTGACCAGAATCCGCGCAGGCACACCACGGCCAGCCCGGTGAACAGCATCACCAGGAGAGCCGTCCACTGGTCCTGCGGCCAGTAGGTGGCGGCGGTGACCGGCGCCAGGTTGAAGCCGATCAGCATGACGACGGCGCCCGTCACGATGGGCGGCATCGCGGCGTGGATGATCCGCGCCCCGAAGCGCTGCACCGCGAGGCCGACCAGGAACAGGGCGACGCCCACGACGAACACGGCACCGGTCACGGTCGCGCTGGTGCCGCCCTGCGCGCGGATCACCGCGGCGACGCCCACGAAGGAGAGCGAACAGCCCAGATAGCTGGGCACCCGGCCGCGGGTCGCGAGCAGGAAGATCACCGTCGCGACACCCGACATCATGATCGCGAGGTTCGGGTCCAGGCCCATCAGGACCGGCGCGACGAAGGACGCCCCGAACATGGCCACCACATGCTGGGCGCCGAGGCCGGCGGTACGGGGCCACGAGAGCCGTTCGTCGGGGCGGACGACCGCCCCAGGAGCGGGCGTTCGCCCGTCACCGTGCAGCTTCCAGCGCACGCCGAGGTCCATGGTGGGTCTTCGCTTTCTCTGTACCGGTGATTCCGTATGTGAAGATCAGCGCCATGCTAGGCCGGAGCCGGAGCCGGAGCCGGAACGGGAGCCGGAGCCGGAACGGGAGCGGGGGACGGTTCAGGTCCTGGGACCGGGGACCTTCGCGTCAGCGGCGGTGACCGCTTCGCCCGTCCGGCGGCCGCTGGCACGCAGGACGCCCGCGAACGCGGCGAGCCCGAAGGCCAGGACGGTCACCAGGACGAACGACGTCACCAGGCTCGTCGCGTCGGCGACGGTACCGATCGCGGAGGGCGCGATCAGGCCCGAGGTGTACGTGATGGTGGCGACGCCCGCGATGGCCTGGGCCGGGTTGGGGCCGCTGCGACCGGCCGCGGCGAAGCAGAGCGGCACGACCACGGCGATACCGAGGCCCAGCAGCGCGAAGCCGGTCATGGCCACGGCGGCGTTGTCCGCCGCGACGACGAGCACGCCGCCGAGGGTGGCGAGCACGCCGCTGACCCGGACGGTGCGGACCGGGCCGAACCTGTCCACCACCGCGTCACCGGCGAACCGCGCGAGGGCCATGGTGAGCGTGAATCCGGTCGTGGACGCGGCGGCGAGTCCCGCGGAACTGCCGAGGACGTCCCGCAGATAGACGGCCGACCAGTCCAGGCTCGCGCCCTCCGCGAACACCGCGCAGAAGCCGATCGCGCCGATGAGCAGGGCCGACCTCGGAGGCAGCGCGAAGCGCGGGGGCGGTTCCTCGTCCTCGGTGGCGCGCAGGTCCAGTACGCCCTGGCAGGCGGCCAGGCCGACGAGGGTGAGTGTCACCGCCGCGAGCGCGTGGTGCAGCCGGGCGTCCGAGCCCAGGTGCGCGGCGAGCGTGCCGGCGGCTGAGCCGATCAGGGCGCCCGCGCTCCACATGCCGTGCAGCCCGGACATGATCGACTTGTCCAGCCGGTTCTCCACCTCGACACCCAGGGCGTTCATCGCCACGTCCGCCATGCCCGCCGTCGCGCCGTAGACGAACAGGGCCAGACACAGGGTGAGCAGGTTCGGCGCGAGTGACGGCAGTACGAGCGCGAGTGTCCACAGCGCCATGAGCCCGCGCAGGGCGGTGCGGGCGCCGAAGCGGTGGCTGACGCTGCCCGCGAGCGGCATCGCCACGGACGCGCCGATCGCGGGGAAGGCGAGCGCGAGGCCGAGCTGACCCGCGCTCACCGACGCGTGGTCCTGGATCCACGGAACGCGCGTCGCGAACGAACCGGCGACGGCCCCGTGCACGGCGAACACCGCCGAGACGGCGTACCGGGAGCGCTTCACGTCGCGCTCCTCGTAGACCACTGCGCTCATGCTTCTGGCCCCTCCCTGCCCTCTTTCCCTCTCCGCCGTAAACTATCAGGCAGCCTGCCTGATAGATAGACGACATTGGGCCCCGCCGCCCGGGCGCCCCTGATCTGGAAGGATCCCGGCATGCCCGCATCTCCGAGCACCGCCCGGGCCATCAACGACCGGCTCGCCCTGCGTCTTCTCCAGCAGGAAGGCCCTTTGACGGCAGGCCAGTTGAAGCAGCTCACCGGCCTGTCCCGGCCCTCGGTCGCCGACCTCGTGGAACGGCTCGCCGCCGCCGGCCTGGTCGGCGTGGTGGGGGAGTCGGGCGAGCAGCGGCGCGGCCCGAACGCCCGGCTGTACGGCATCGTCGCCGACCGGGCGCACCTGGCGGCCCTCGACGTCCGCACCGAGGGCGTGGCCGTGGTCGTCGCGGATCTGCTGGGCTCGGTGCTGGCCGAGGCGTCGGTGCCGATCGCGTACGAGACGGACACCGGGCCCGCCGTCGAGCAGGCGGTCGCGCTGGTCGAACGCACGGCCAAGGAGGCCGGCGTCGAGCGGCTGCACACCATCGGCATCGGTGCCCCCGGCCTGATCGACCCCGCCACGGGTGAACTCCGCGACTCCTCCGGACTGCCCGAATGGCACCGGCGGCTCGCCGCCGTCCTCCAGGAGCGGCTTTCGGCCCGCGTCCTCGTCGAGAACGAGACCAACCTGGCGGCCCTGGCCGAGCAGCGCGACGGGGCCGCCCGTGACCGCGACACCTTCGTGCTGCTCTGGCTCGGCCACGGCATCGGTGCCGCCGTGGTCCTCGACGGTGTGCTGCGCCGGGGCGCCTCGGGCGGCACCGGCGAGATCGGCTTCCTGCCGGTGCCGGGTACGGACGGCCTGCCGTCCGCGACGGGCTGCGACGGCGGCTTCCACTCCCTGGCGGGCGCCGCCGCGATCGCCGAACTGGCGCGCCGGTACGGCGTCGTGGCGGCCGTCGCGTCCCATGAACCGCATGCGGCGTCACTGGTGCGGGAGGCGGTGTCGCGGGCCCCCGGCCCGGTCGCCGGACCGTTGTCCGACGCCGCCTCGGGATTCCTCGACGTGCTCGCCGACCGCGTCACCCTCGGCGCCGCGTCGGTGATCGCCGTGCTGGATCCCGGATGCGTGGTCCTCGCGGGGGAGATCGGGCGGGCCGGCGGCGAGGTGCTCGCCGCCCGGGTGCGGGACCGGCTCGGCCGGATGTCGCCGCTGCCCACGGAGGTGCGGGCCGGCGCCCTGGGCGGCGGCGCCGTCCTGCGCGGGGCGCTGCTGATGGCGCGTGACGGGGCCCAGGACGAGCTGTTCGCGCCTCCGGAGAGGTGACCTGGGCGGGACCTGCCCGCGCCCGTTTCCGGAACGGAGACCCGGCGGCGGGGCAAGGGCCTCCGTCACCGCCGCCGGGTCGATCTGGGGCGGGCCGGCGAACGCGGACCCGAAGAGGCGTCGGTGAACGCAGACCCTAGAGAGGACTAGACCACTCCGTCAATAGGTATGGACCAGTACCAAGACGCCTCGTTCGCGGGGAACTTGACGCGTCACGAGTGTCCCGTGAAGTCCATCGGTACACCTTGTGAGCCACCCCACAGCATTCACCCGCATGGGCGTCGATCAGGCGTGGCACACTGAGTCTGTACCAGAAGCAGCGCACTCCGGGGTCGGTGAAAGTCCGAACCGGCGGTTACAGTCCGCGACCCGGTCGCTTCCAGCGGCCGGTTGACCAGGTGAAATTCCTGGACCGACGGTTAAAGTCCGGATGGGAGGCAGTGCGCGGCGGGCGGGCATTCGTGCGCGCCGCCGTCTGTTTCGACGTGTCCCACGGGCACGTCCTACGCGGCGTCGCCCCCGGTGTCCTCGTCCGCTCACAGCTGTCGTCATCGACAGGCCCCGGAGTCCGTGCCCTATGAGGCAGGAGGACCCGGGAAGTGTTCACCGGAATCGTCGAAGAGCTGGGTGAAGTCACCGCCGTCGAGAACCTCGGCGACGCCTCCCGTTTCCGGCTCCGTGGCCCCGTGGTCACCGAAGGTGCACGTCACGGGGACTCCATCGCCGTCAACGGCGTCTGTCTGACGGTCGTCGACCACGAGGACGGCGAGTTCACCGCCGACGTGATGGCGGAGACCCTGAACCGCTCCAGTCTCGGCGTCCTCACCGTCGGCTCCCGCGTCAACCTCGAACGGCCCATGGCCGTGGGTGAGCGCCTCGGCGGGCACATCGTGCAGGGCCATGTGGACGGCACGGGCGAGGTCGTCGAGCGCAAGCCGTCCGAGCACTGGGAGATCGTGAAGATCTCGCTGCCCGCGGACCTCTCGCGCTACGTCGTCGAGAAGGGCTCCATCACCGTCGACGGCATCAGCCTGACCGTCGTCGACGCCGGGCCCGACTTCTTCACCGTCAGCCTCATCCCGACCACCCTCGACCTCACCACGCTGGGCCGCAAGCAGCCCGGCGACCCGGTCAACCTCGAGGTCGACGTGATCGCCAAGTACGTCGAGCGCCTGCTCGGCCCGCGGGGACAGCAGCCGGCCGGCCTGCCCGGCATTCAGGGAGCGACCTCGTGAACTGGCTGAACTCAGAGGCGTTCACGCTCTTCGGCCAGCACATCAAGTGGGCCGACATGATCGGCAACGTGATCGGGCTGCTCGGCCTCGCCCTCGGCTGGCGCCGCTCCATCTGGACCTGGCCCGTCCAGTTCCTGTCCGGCGCCATCCTCCTCGCGGCCTTCGCCACCGCACACCTCTCGGGCAGCGCGGGCAAGCAGCTGGTCGTCATGGCCGTCGCGGTGTGGGGCTACTGGCAGTGGAACCGCGGCCGGGGCACCGCCCAGGACGGCTCCATCGCCGTCCGGTTCGCCACCTGGCGCGAGCGCGGATACCTGCTCGGAGGCGCCGCCGTCGGCACCCTCGCGGTCGGGAGCCTCTTCACGGCGTACCCGTCGCTCTCCTGGGACCCCTGGCCCGACGCGTACATCTTCGTCGGCACGATCGTCGCGATGTACGCCCAGGCGCGCGGCATGGTCGAGTTCTGGTTCGCCTGGCTGCTCGTCGACCTCGTGGGCGTGCCGCTCAACTTCGCCAACGGCTTCGCCTTCTCCGGCTTCGTCTACATCATCTACGGCGCGCTCGTCCTGTGGGGCATGCGCGACTGGTGGCTGCGCTCCCGCAAGGCCGGGCAGCCCTCCCTGGAAGGAGTCCCGGCATGACAAGCGCACCTGTCTGGTACAGCACCGGGCATGATCAGGACACCTCGGACTTCGCTCTCGACCCGGTCGAGAAGGCCGTCGCGGACATCGCCGCGGGCCGCCCGGTCGTGGTCGTCGACGACGAGGACCGGGAGAACGAGGGCGACCTCGTCATCGCCGCCGAGAAGGCGACCCCCGAGATCATCGCCTTCATGATGAGCGAGTGCCGCGGTCTGATCTGCGCGCCCATGGAAGGCGACGAACTCGACCGCCTCCAGCTCCCGCAGATGGTCGAGAACAACACCGAGTCGATGCGTACCGCCTTCACGGTCTCCGTCGACGCGGGCCCCGCCCACGGCGTGACCACCGGCATCTCCGCCGCCGACCGCGCCACCACGCTCCAGCTCCTCGCCGGCGGACAGGCCGCGGCGACCGACTTCGTCCGCCCCGGCCACATCTTCCCGCTGCGCGCCAAGCCCGGCGGCGTGCTCGTCCGCAACGGCCACACCGAGGCCGCCGTCGACCTCGCCCGGCTCGCGGGCCTGCGGCCGGCCGGCGCCATCGTGGAGATCGCCGGCGAGGACGGGCGGATGCTGCGCCTGCCCGAGCTGATCCCGTTCGCCCGCAAGCACGGGCTGACGATCATCTCCATCGAGGACCTGATCGCCTACCGCCGCACCGCCGAGCCCACGGTCCGGCGCGAGGCCAAAACCCATCTGCCCACCGCCTTCGGCGAGTTCACGGCCTACGGCTACCGCTCCACCGTCGACGGTGTCGAGCACGTCGCACTCGTCCACGGCGAGATCGGCGACGGCGACGACGTCCTCGTGCGCGTCCACTCCGAATGCCTCACCGGCGACGTCTTCCACTCGCTGCGCTGCGACTGCGGCCCCCAGCTCGAAGCCTCCCTGCAGCGCATCCAGGCGGAGGGACGCGGCGTCGTCGTCTACCTCCGCGGTCACGAGGGACGCGGCATCGGGCTCCTGTCCAAGCTGCGCGCGTACGAGCTCCAGGAGCGCGGCCGCGACACCCTCGACGCCAACCTCGAACTCGGCCTGCCCGCCGACGCCCGCGACTACGCTGCCGGCGCGCAGATCCTGGAGGACCTCGGCGTCCGCAGCCTGCGGCTGATGACCAACAACCCCGACAAGACCGACGCGCTCGTCCGCCACGGCCTCAAGGTCACCGACCGCGAGCCGATGCCCGTACAGGCGGGCGAGCACAACCTCCACTACCTGCGCACCAAGCGGGACCGGATGGGGCACGACCTGCCCTGGCTGGACACGACCACCGTGTCCGCCTGCGGCAACCAGTAACTCAGAGCACGAGGAGACACGTGAGCGGCAAGGGCGCACCCGAACTGTCCGTACGCAACTGCGGTGACCTGCGGGTCGCCGTCATCGCGGCACAGTGGCACACGAAGGTGATGGACGGACTCGTCGACGGCGCCCTGCGCGCCCTGCACGAGCTGGGAATCGACGAGCCGACCCTCCTGCGGGTCCCCGGCAGCTTCGAACTGCCGGTCGTCGCGAAGGTCCTCGCGGGCCGCGGCTACGACGCGATCGTCGCGCTCGGCGTCGTCATCCGCGGCGGCACACCCCACTTCGAGTACGTGTGCCAGGGCGTCACCCAGGGCCTCACCCAGGTCTCCATCGACACCGGGGTCCCCATCGGCTTCGGCGTGCTGACCTGTGACACCGAGGAACAGGCCCTGGACCGCGCGGGCATCGAGGGCTCGAACGAGGACAAGGGGCACGAGGCGGTGACGGCGGCCGTGGCGACCGCGGCCACCCTCCGCTCAGTATCCGAACCCTGGCGCTGACGCGGGCCGCCGAGCGCGTAGGGTGAGGACCACCATGTCCAAGAAGACTTTCGAGGAGCTCTTCACCGAGCTCCAGCACAAGGCAGCCAACGGCGACCCCGCCACCTCCCGCACCGCGGAGCTGGTCGGCAAGGGGGTCCATGCCATCGGCAAGAAGGTCGTCGAAGAGGCCGCCGAGGTCTGGATGGCCGCAGAGTACGAGGGCAAGGAAGCAGCCGCCGAGGAGATCTCGCAACTGCTCTACCACGTCCAGGTGATGATGGTCGCCCGCGGCATCTCCCTGGACGACGTGTACGCCCACCTCTGAGCCTCATCGGCACCGAGCCCCTCGCCCCGACTCCCGCACCCGCACGAACGAAGGAAGCCGACCTCATGCTGCGCATCGCCGTCCCCAACAAGGGTTCCCTGTCAGGCCCCGCGGGGGAGATGCTGCATGAGGCCGGCTACCAGCAGCGCCGGGAGGCCAAGGAGCTCAGGATCGTCGACCCGGAGAACGAGGTCGAGTTCTTCTACCTCCGCCCCCGCGACATCGCGATCTACGTCTCCTCGGGCCGCCTCGACATCGGCATCACCGGCCGCGACCTGCTCATCGACTCCGCGGCCGACGCCGAGGAGATCCTGCCGCTCGGCTTCGCCCGCTCCACCTTCCGCTTCGCCACCAAGCCCGGCACGGCCGGGAGCGTCGAGGACCTGGCCGGCAAGACCGTCGCCACCTCGTACGAGGGCATCGTCGACAAGTACCTCGCCGACAAGGGCGTCGACGCGTCCGTCGTGCACCTCGACGGCGCCGTCGAGACGGCCATCGAGCTCGGCGTCGCCGAGGTCATCGCGGACGTCGTCGAGACCGGCACCTCGCTGCGCAACGCGGGCCTCGAAGTCTTCGGCGAGCCGATCATGAAGTCCGAGGCCGTCGTCATCCGCCGCACCGGCGCGGAGACCACCGAGGAGACAGAGCCCAAGGTCCAGCAGTTCCTGCGCCGCCTCCAGGGCGTCCTCGTCGCACGGACCTACGTGATGATGGACTACGACTGCCGCGTCGAGCAGCTGGAGAAGGCCGTCGCCCTCACCCCCGGCCTGGAGTCGCCGACCGTCTCGCCGCTCCACAACGAGGGCTGGGTCGCCGTGCGCGCCATGGTCCCGAGCAAGGAAGCCCAGCGGATCATGGACGACCTGTACGACATCGGCGCGCGGGCCATCCTGACCACGGCCATCCACGCCTGCCGCCTCTGAGGAACACCTTCGCCATGTCGGACGCACCAGAGCTGCCCGCTCTCCCCGTCACCTTCCGGCCGGGCCGTACCCGTGCCGTGCTGCTGACCGCCGGTGCCGCGATCTTCGTGGTCATCACCACCGTCGCGCTGCTGCTCGAGAAGCTCGGCCCGGGGGAGCGGCTCAGTTTCGTCTTCACCGCCGCCATGCTCTTCGGCGTACTCGCGCTGCTGTCACGGCCGAAAGTCGTCGCCGACGAATCCGGGGTCACCGTCGTCAACATCGCCAGCCGGCGGCGGCTGGCCTGGGCGGAGATCCTGCAGGTCAACCTGCGCCCGGGGGACCCCTGGGTCTTCCTGAACCTCAGCGACGGCACCAGCCTGCCCGCGCTCGGCATCCAGCCGGGCATCGCCAAGCAGCGCGCGATCAGCGACGCCCGTACGCTGCGCGCCCTCGCCGAGGCCCGCTCGCCCGGCGACGGCGACGGGCAGCACGACGAACATCACGGCTGACTCCCGGCCTTCCACCCTGCCGTACGGGGCACTGTCTTGATTAACCTGTTGGCGGAGGCGTTTTCGTTGCGCCTCCGCCGCTGACCTTCCACCCGGAACTCAGCGGCCCCCTGCTATTCGAGGAGTGACTCCCTCCAGCGATGGACGGATCGTCCTGTAGTACCTGCGCCGCCCCCTCCCGGCATATCGAGGCGGCGGCATGACCATCCCCCTGCTGCTCCTCGGGGCGGCATTTCTCCTGATCCTCGCCAACGGTTTCTTCGTGGCGGCCGAATTCGGCCTCGTCACGGTGGAGCGCCCCGAAGCCGAGAAGGCCGCGGCCGAGGGCGACCGACGGGCCCGTACGGTCGTCAACTCGCTCAAGGAGCTGTCCTTCCAGCTCTCCGGCACCCAGCTCGGCATCACCATCACCTCACTGGTGGTCGGCATGCTCGCCGAACCGGCGCTGGCCGCGCTGCTGAACGGACCGATCACCGCGGTCGGCATCCCGGGCGGAGCCGTGTCCGGCGTCGCCGTGGTCGTCGGCATGCTGCTCGCCTCGGCCGTGCAGATGGTGATCGGCGAACTCGTACCCAAGAACTGGGCGGTGTCCAAGCCCATGCAGGTCGCGCGGTTCGTCGCGGGCCCGCAGCACGCCTTCTCGACCGTGTTCCGGCCGGTGATCTCGGGGCTGAACTCCGTCGCCAACCGGCTCGTCCGCACGCTGGGTGTCGAGCCCACCGCGGAACTGGCCTCCGCCCGCACCCCCGGCGAGCTCGTCTCCCTGGCCCGGCACTCGGCCCGGGCCGGCACCCTGGAGCAGGACACCGCGGACCTGTTCGTCCGTACGCTCTCGCTGGCCGACCTCACCGCACAGCACGTCATGACCCCGCGGGTGAGGGTCAGCGCCCTCCAGTCCTCCGCGACCGCAGAGGACGTCGTCAACCTCACCCGCGCCACCGGCCTCTCCCGCTTCCCCGTCTACCGGGAGCGGATCGACGAGATCGTCGGCATGGCGCATCTGAAGGACGCCCTCGCCGTGCCCTCGCGCGACCGGCTGCGCACGCCCGTCACCAGGATCGCCCAGGCCCCGCTGCTCGTCCCGGAGACGCTGCCCGTGCAGCCGCTCCTGGAACGCCTGCGCAACGAGCAGCCCATCGCCGTCGTCGTCGACGAGTACGGCGGCACCGCCGGGGTCGTCACCCTGGAGGACATCGTCGAGGAACTCGTCGGCGAGGTCCACGACGAGCACGACGACGTGCTCAACGAACCGCCCGAGCTCGCCGCGGCGCCGGCCGAGGACGGCCGGCCCGCCTGGGACGCCGACGGCAGCTGCCGCGTCGACATCCTCCAGCGCATCGGCCTGGACGTCCCCGAGGGCCCGTACGAGACGGTCGCCGGCCTCGTCGCCGATCTGCTCGGCCGGATCCCCGCTCCCGGCGACAGGGCCGAACTGCCGGGCTGGCGTCTTTCGGTGCGCCAGGTCGGGCACTACCGGGCCGAGCGGGTCCGGCTCGTCAGGATCGCCGACGCCGGGTCCCTCTCCGCTCCCGTCCCCGCGGTGGAGGCCGTCCGATGAGCGTGCTCCAACTCCTGTTCGCCGGTCTGCTCGTGCTCGCCAACGGATTCTTCGTCGGCGCCGAGTTCGCCCTGGTCTCCGTCCGGCGCAGCCAGATCGAACCGCTCGGCACCGCACGGGCCCGGCAGGTCATGTACGGCCTGGAGAACCTGCCGCAGATGATGGCCGCCGCGCAGTTCGGCATCACCGTCTGCTCGCTGACACTCGGCGCGGTCGCCGAACCCACCGTGGCGCACCTCCTGGAGCCGGTCTTCCACGCCGTGCACCTTCCGGAGGGCATGATCCACCCGCTCGGGTACGTCATAGCCCTCGCCGCGGTCGTCTTCCTCCACCTGGTGGTCGGCGAGATGCTGCCGAAGAACCTGGCGATGGCCGCCCCCGAGAAGACCGCGCTGTGGCTCAGCCCCGGCCTGGTCGCCTTCGCCCGGCTGTGCAAGCCGGTCACCGTGGGCCTCGGCGCCTGCGCCCGCGTCATCCTGAGGCTCTTCCACGTCGAGCCCAGGGACGAGGTCGAGGCGGTCTTCACCAGTGAGCAGCTCAACCGGCTCGTCGAGGACGCCGGCCAGGCCGGTTTTCTCGACCCGGGGGAGCAGGAGCGCCTGGAGGACGCCCTGGAGCTGGGCTCCCGCCCGGTCACGGACGTGCTCCTGGACCGCGAGTCGCTGGTGAGCGTGGGCCCCTCGGTCACCCCGGGGCAGGTCGTCGCGCTCACCGCCCGCACCGGGTACTCGCGTTTCCCGGTGGTCGCGGAGAACGGCGCCTTCATGGGCTATCTGCACGTGAAGGACGTCCTCGATCTGGAGGAGTCCGAGCGGGCCGTACCGCAGCAGGTCTGGCGCCCGATGACCACCCTCAGCGCCGAGCTTCCGCTGGACGACGCCCTGACGGTGATGCGCCGAGCGGCGACGCATCTCGCGCAGGTCGCCGACGCGTCCGGGCGGGTGCTCGGCCTGGTCGCCCTGGAGGACGTGCTGGAGCTGTTGGTGGGCGAGGTCCGCGACCCCGCCCACCGACAGGCTCCGGCGACACGGGTGGGCGAGCCGCGCAAGGAGACTCCGGGCCCGGCCCCGGAGGCGGCGGAGCAGGCGCTGGCCAGCTGACGCACACCTCCCCGCGCCCCCGTTCTCAGGGGCGCGGGGACGTGTGCGGCAAGCCGCGGCGGATCCACGGCCGCGGGACGTCACAGGACGTCCCGGCCAGTGAGCGCCCCTACACGCCTGAGGGATCCTGGGGCCCCCGCCCCGACAGCACCTCTCCGTACGCCTGCATCAGATCGGCCAGCCGCAGCGTCGACAGATCGTCACGGCTCAGGCTGCCCGGGTAGCCCGACAGCCGCAGATCGCGGTAGGCGCAGCTCTTCTCGTAGAGCGTGCGCAGGAACCGTCCGTTGCCGAGCTCGTCGATCCAGCCCTGGTCCACCACGTGCCCGCTGATGGAGCGCAGCTCGTCGAGAGCCTCCTCGTCCCACACGTCGCCGTTCTCGGCGGCCAGCACCTCTCCGATGGAGGTGAGTTCGAGCGGGCGGTACGAGGGGAAGTCGACGCGGGTCGTGAAGCGGGACGAGAGACCGGGGTTGGCGGCCAGCAGGCGGTCCATGCCCTCCGGATAGCCGGCCAGTATGACCACCAGGTGGTCGCGGTTGTCCTCGGCGCGCTTCAGCAGGACCTGGAGGGCCTCGTCCCCGTACGCGTCGCCCTTGCCGTAGCCCGAGTTGGAGAGCGAGTAGGCCTCGTCGACGAACAGCACACCGCCGATCGCGGAGTCGATCAGTTCATTGGCCTTCACGGCGGTCTGGCCGAGGTACTCGCCGACCAGGTCGGCGCGCTGGGCCTCGACGAGGTGGTCGCCGCCGAGCAGGCCGAGCGCGTAGAAGACCCGGCCGAGAATGCGGGCCACGGTGGTCTTGCCGGTGCCGGAGGGCCCGGAGAACACGAAATGCCGCTTCGGAGGCTGGACCGGCAGGCCCTGACCGGCGCGCAACCGGGCCATGTTCAGCTGTGCCGAGAGCGCCTTCACCTGGCGTTTCACCGGTTCGAGACCGACCATGCGCTCCAGTTCGGAGAGCGCCTCCTCGAGCAGCGCGGGGTCGGTGGGACCGGTCGGCAGATGCGGTGGCAGCACCGGCACGATGGCCTTCTCACGGACCCGGTCCGACTGGGAGGGCAGCCCACCGGTCGGCGGCAGCTCGGGCTCCGACAGCTTCAGGTCACGGCCCTCGGCGCCGAACAGCGGTTCCACGCCGTCGGGGCCGTCCAGCATGTCCTGCCCGGCCCCGGTCAGCGTGATCCCCGCGAGGTCGGCCGTGTCGTCGTACCCGTCGCCCTCGGAGATCGCGGCGAGCCGGGCCGAGGTGTCCATGAACGCCGGGTCGACCCGGTGCACCGCCCGGTAGAGGGGGAGAGCCGCGGCCGAGCGACCCGTGCCCTCGTGCGCCCGCGCCAGCCAGTACCGCAGCTCCTTGCGCTGGGGCTGCTCGCTGCGGCAGCGCATCAGCGCGGACGACAGCAGCGGCTCGGCCTGTCCGAACATCTCCAGGCGCACGCGGGCCATGCCGCCGAACAGGCCGGCCTCGATGCCCAGCATCGGATCGTCGATCAGCGGATCCGTGTGCCGGACCAGCTGCTCCCAGTCCTTGACGAGATAGGCCCGGCAGGCGTGCAGGAACCGGACCTGCGGATCCGTGTCCACCGGGGGCAGACTCGCCAACGCCCGGTCCAGCTCCGGGACATGACGTCCGTCGAGCCAGTGCGAGGAGTGCGCGAGCAGCAGGTCGCGCGGCGATTCCAGGACCGGCTGCACCCACCAGCCCAGCCAGTACCAGGAGTTGAGCGTGCGCCGGTGGCGGGTGCGCTGCTCCCCGAAGCGGTCGCGGTGCCGGAACATCCGCAGCAGCGCGGTCGTCGTGTCGATGCGCAGCGCGTGCAGCCCCAGCCAGCCGTCCGCCATCCCCGGATCCATCCTGACCGCGGCGCGGAACTCCTCCTCCGCCTGCGGATAGGCCCCCATCGTGTAGGCATCCACACCCCGCAGCCAGGCGAGGTCGGCCGGGGCCTCGGGGCCCTGCATGCCGAAGTCCATCACGTCCCCCACAAACCGTGCCCCCGTTGATCGCCGGGCGGGCCGGTGCCCGTCGGCAGTCTTCGTCGAACCGCTGTGCCGCGGACGGGAGTTGCGCGTGGTGCGGAGAGCAGCCGTCCGAAGGTCGCACCAAGAGGCATCGTACCTGCGGGGGAGCGCCGGGCCGAAGGGTGCCGCACGACGGGTTCTTCGAGGTGGGAGCGGACGGGGCGCCCTCAGGGTGGTCACTGAGCGTGAACGAATTGCGCCTCGGAGCGTCCGAAAAGGGCCTGAAGGCAGAACGAAGCCCCCGATCACGGGGGAACAACCGGGGGCTTCGCGTCTGCGGGGCGTCCTCGAAAGGCCGCTCATTGAGAACGTAAGACCTGTACGGCCCCTCGGTCAAGCCGAGTTGGAGGACTCAGGCAACTTCTCGGACAGGGGTCTTCACGAGTTCAGCACACAGACGCAGGGCCGTCACGGTCAGTGACGGCCAGTGCCCTCACCGACGTCTCTGCAGGTCCCGGGAGCACCTCGTATCCATCTGAACACTGCCGTACCAGCAGGTCGGCGAACGGCTCCGAAGGGTCCTCGGCGAAGTGCCGGCGCTCGGCAGGGACCCACCCCGCCCAGAAGTCGCTCTGTGCCGAACCGTCCCGCCGGCGCCCGCGCGCCCAGGCGTCCTCATGGGGCAGTTCCATCCACAGCAGCCCCGCCAGATGCGGCCGCAGCGCGCGGCGGCCCGCGCCCACCCCCTCGACGAGGATCACGGGCGCGGGCGGCAGGGCGCGGCCCGGCCCGAAGTCGCGCAGCTGCCAGTCGTACGGGCGGTAGTGCGCCGTCTCGCCGCGGCCCAGTGGCCCGACGACCTCCCGGAGCAGCCGTCCGGTCCACGCGAAGAGCTCCTCGTGCGTGGCGATGTCGTCGAGGTGCAGTACGGGGGCGCCGCCCAGCACTCCGGCCAGACGGTCCGCGAACGTGGTCTTGCCGGAGCCCGCGTGGCCGTCCACGCCGACCAGCCGGACCGGGCCGCAGGAGGGTGGCAGCCGGTGCAGCAGAGGGGCGAGGGCGTGGAGGCGGATGAGGGGTCCCTGGGGGCGGAGGGGTGTGTACGTGTTCCGGAGGAACACCCTACCGAGTCTGGTAGGGGGTGAATGGGAGGAAGGTTCCGGTCCTGTGCCGGGGGTGCGCGGGGCCTCGCGCGGTGGCCGCGGGCGGCCCGGAGCGTGCCAGTGGTCGTGACCAATATTGGTCGGCGCCGCGACGCTTCAAGTGCTGGCAGAAGCGCTGATCGCGTTCCATAGTGGGCGCACGCCCGCGCACAGGCCGAGCCCGTTCCGTACACCCAGGGGGTCTTCCGTCCATGACCAGAGCCGAACAGCCGTCCCGCAGAAACGTTCTGGCCGCGGCGGTGGCCGCGGCCACCGCCGGAGCGGTGAGCCCGGCGGCCGCCGCGGAGCCGACGGCCCGCACGGCTGAGGCACCGGCCACCGCTTCGTCGAAAGCACCCTCCGCACTCGTGGACAACCGTGCCTGGCTCTCGTACAAAGACTGGCTCGAAGGCACCGCCGAGGGGACCCGTGCCGTGGCGGGGGCCCGTCCGGGCCTGGAGATCCGGACGCCCGAGGGGCGCATCGACCACACGGACCCGCACACGGGCGCGACCAGCACCTGGGAGTACGCGCGCTGGACCTCACCCGTCCACCGCCTCGGCGTCCCGTCCACCGAGGTCATCCCCTCCTGGAACGCGCGGACCCCGGCCGGCACCTGGCTGCAGGTCGAACTGCGGGGCACGTACTCCGACGGCACGGACACCCCCTGGTACGTGATGGGCCGCTGGGCGGCCGGTGACCAGGACATCAAACGGACCTCGGTGGACGACCAGAGCGACGGCAGGAGCAGCATCTGGACGGACACCTTCTCCATCGACGACGCGGCCTCGGGGCTGCGCCTGGTGTCGTACCGGCTGCGGCTGACGCTGTACCGCAAGCCGGGGAGCAAGGTGACGCCGACCGTGTGGCGGCTCGGCGCGATGGGGTCCGACGTCCCGGACCGCTTCACCGTCCCGGCGTCGGCGCCCGCTCTCGCGCGGGAACTGCGGGTGCCGCGCTACTCGCAGGAGATCCACAAGGGCCAGTACCCCGAGTACGACAACGGCGGCGAGGCCTGGTGCAGCCCCACCTCCTCCCAGATGATCATCGAGTACTGGGGACGGAAGCCCTCGGCGCAGGACCTGGCCTGGGTCAACCCCGAGTTCGCGGACCCGCAGGTGTGTCACGCCGCCCGGTTCACCTTCGACCACCAGTACGCCGGCTGTGGGAACTGGCCCTTCAACGCCGCGTACGCCGCGACGTACAAGGACCTCCAGGGCGTGGTGACGCGGCTCGGCTCGCTCACCGACCTGGAGACGCTGATCGCCGCCGGTGTCCCGGCCATAACGTCCCAGTCGTTCCTCGCGTCCGAGCTGACGGGCGCCGGATACGGAACCTCGGGGCATCTGATGACGGTCGTCGGTTTCACGGCCGACGGGGACGTGATCGCCAACGACCCCGCGTCGCCCGACAATGACGCGGTGCGGCGCGTCTACCGGCGGCGCGAGTGGGAGAACATCTGGCTCCGTACGAAGAGGTACAACGCCGCCGGGAAGGTGGTCTCCGGCACCGGCGGTGTCTGCTACCTCTACTTCCCGGCCAGTCCCACGGCCCGCCAGCGCAGGGCCCTCGCGGAGGTGGGCGTCCGCTGAACACGACTTGTCGCTGATCACGACCCGTTCGGTACGGCCAGGGGCGGCTCCTCGCACGCGGAGGGGCCGCCCTTCGGCCGTCCTTGTGGTGCGCGCCACACGGCTCGCCGCGCGTGACCAAGCTCTCCCCCGCAAAAGCCCGATCCGGTGGCAAGGTGGACACACCGGTGGGGGGAGTCCACCGAAAGACGACCGTGAGCGAGCCGCCATGAGCACGACCTCTGCCACCGCCGGACGAGTCCGTACCCGCACGGGCGGACCCGAGGACAACGGGCCGAAGATCCTCGAACACGTCATGGGCTGGACCTTCGTGCTGGTGCTCGCGATGTTCGTGACGCAGCTCGGCCTCCTCTGACGCCCGTCGAAGAGAGTCGAACAGCCTGCTGACGGGGCTCTGCCATACTGCGGAGGTCCCGCTCACAGCTGGAGACCAGGTCCGGATTTGAGTAACAGCCCTCAGGGCGGTGCCGACCGCCCCGGAGCCCGCGGCACCGACCGTTCCTCAGCGCGCCGTGCCGAACTCATCGTCATCGGGCGGAAGTTGTTCGCCGACACGTCCTACGACGCGCTGTCGATGGACGACATCGCCAAACAGGCGCACGTCGCCAAGGGGTTGATCTACTACTACTTCCGGTCCAAGCGCGGCTACTACCTGGCCATCGTCCAGGACTCGGTGGCCGAGCTGATCGCCCGGGCGGCCGGTGGACTCGAACTGCCCCCCGAGGAACGGGTGCACCGCACCATCGACGGCTATCTGCGCTATGCCGAGCACAACCAGGCGGCGTACCGCACCATCATCTGCGGCGGCGTCGGTTTCGACGCCGAGGTGCACGCCATCCGGGGGAGCGTGCGGGAAGCCATCGTGGAGACCATCGCCGAAGGGGCGTACGGGCGGCGGAAGGTGGCCCCGCTGCCCCGGATGGCGTTGCTCGGCTGGCTGTGCAGCGTGGAGGGGTCCACCCTCGACTGGATCGACCACTACGGCCTCCCGCGTGACCTGATGCGCGAGCTGCTGGTGAAGACACTCGGCGGCACGATGCGCGCCGTCGAGGAACTCGACGCCTCGTATCCGGCTCCGCGGGCCGCCCGCCGGGACACCTGACCGAGGGCGGGAGCCGGCCGACCGGCCCCCGCCCCAAGTTCCGTCTTGGTGAGGCTAGTTGATCGCCTTGATCAGTTCACCGTTCGACGTGTCGCCGCTCAGCTCCCAGAAGAACGTGCCTCCCAGGCCCTGCGCGTTCTTGTAGTTCATCTTCCCCGCGATGGTCGACGGGGTGTCGTAACTCCACCAGTTGTTACCGCACTTGGCGTACGCGGTGCCGCCCACCGTGCCGGTGGCAGGGCACTTGGTCTTGAGCACCTTGTAGTCGTCGATGCCCTGCTCGTACGTCCCCGCCGCCGGGCCGGTCGCCGTGCCGCCGGGTGTCGCCTGGGTGACTCCGGTCCAGCCGCGTCCGTAGAAGCCGATGCCGAGCAGCAGCTTGGAGGCGGGGACCCCCATGCCCTTGAGCTTGGCGATCGTCGCGGAGGTGTGGTTGCCCGCCTTCGGGATCCCGGTGTAGGAGTTCAGCGGCGAGTGCGGCGCCGTCGGGCCGGTCGCGTCCCAGGCGCCGAAGAAGTCGTACGTCATCGGGTTGTACCAGTTGACGTACTGTGCGGCGCCCGCGTAGTCGGCCGCGTCCAGCTTGCCGCCGGCGGTGGCGTCGGCCGGGATCGCCGAGGTGACCAGTGCGGAGCCGCCGAACCGGGCGCGGACGGCCGACATCAGGTTCTTGTACGCGGCCCTCCCGCTGGCGTCACAGGTGAGACCGCAGGTGTTGGGGTACTCCCAGTCGATGTCGATCCCGTCGAAGACGTCCGCCCACTTGGAGTTCTCGACCAGGTCGTAGCAGGACTGGGCGAAGGCCGCCGGGTTCCTGGCCGCCTCCGTGAAGCCGCCGGACCAGGTCCAGCCGCCGAAGGACCACAGGACCCTGAGGTTCGGGTTCTTCTTCTTCAGTTCGCGCAACTGGTTGAAGTTGCCGCGCAGCGGCTGGTCCCAGGTGTCCGCGACCCCGTCGACCGACTCGGCCGCGGTGTGGGTCCGCTCGGTGGCCGCGTAGTTGTCGCCCATCGCGCACTTGCCGCCGGTGACGTTGCCGAAGGCGTAGTTGATGTGCGTCAGCCTGGCCGCGGAGCCGGATGTCTGGATGTTCTTGACCAGGTACTTCCGGTCGTAGGTGCCCCATTCGGTGAAGTACCCGACGACTTTGGAACCGGCCGCCGCGGGGGCGGCGGCCCGGTCGGGCGCGGTGGCCGCGGTGGCCGTACCCGCGCCGGCGAGCAGTCCGGCGCCGAGGACGGCGCAACAGACGGTGGACAGGAGCGCCCGGAACCGGACGCGGGGGCGGAGCGAGGTGAGCATCGTGTCTCCTCGTGGGGGAGAGGGAAACAAACGCCGATTGGCATGAACGCGGTGAAGCGTTGGAGCGAAACAGTAGGAGGACTAGACCAGTCGGTCAATGGTTCGGACCAATTCGGCGCGCGACCCTCTACTCTTGAGTAAGCGGTCGTTAACTGGTGACTCGATGCCTCCGATCGGGCATACTCACAGCGCACAGCCGCTGATCAACCGCTTCCGCGACCCGGAGGCGCAAGCATCGTCGGTGCCCAGTGAGACCCGGCGGGCAGCCCCACCCAGGTGTGCTTCGCCGATGTGCCCGACAGGGAGGAGAGCGTCGACATGCCTGACCGCGCCCCGCAGCCGGTGGACCGTCAACTGCCCACGGACGAGGCCCGGGATCTGATCTCGCTCGTCCGCGACATCGCGCAGCGTGAGATCGCCCCGAAGGTGGCCGAGGAGGAGGACGCCGGACGCTTCCCGCGCGAGACCTTCACCCTCCTCTCGGAGTCGGGACTGCTCGGCCTCCCCTACGACGCCGAGTACGGCGGCGGGGACCAGCCGTACGAGGTCTACCTCCAGGTACTCGAAGAGCTCGCCGCCGCCCGCCTCACCGTGGGCCTCGGGGTCAGCGTGCACTCGCTCGCCTGTCACGCCCTCGCCAACTACGGCACCAAGGAGCAGCAGGCCGAGCACCTCCCGGCGATGCTCGGCGGCGGCCTCCTGGGTGCCTACTGCCTCTCGGAGCCGTCGTCCGGCTCGGACGCCGCCAGCCTGCGTACGAAGGCCGTGCGGGACGGCGAGGACTGGGTGATCACGGGGACCAAGGCCTGGATCACGCACGGCGGAGTCGCCGACTTCTGCACGGTGCTCGCGCGGACCGGCGGCGAGGGGGCGCGGGGCATCACGGCGTTCCTGGTGCCCGGCGACGCCGAGGGGCTGAGCGCCGCGGTGCCCGAGAAGAAGATGGGCATGAAGGGCTCACCCACCGCCCAGGTCCACTTCGACGCGGTGCGGATCCCCGACGACCGGCGCATCGGCGAAGAGGGGCAGGGCTTCGCGATCGCCCTGTCCGCGCTGGACTCGGGACGGCTCGGCATCGCGGCATGCGCCATAGGTGTCGCCCAGGCGGCCCTGGACGAGGCCGTCGCCTACGCAGGCGGGCGCGAGCAGTTCGGGCGGCCGATCGCGGACTTCCAGGGTCTGCGCTTCATGCTCGCGGACATGGCGACCCGGATCGAGGCCGGCCGCTCGCTGTACCTCACGGCGGCCCGGCTGCGCGACGCGGGACGGCCCTTCGCCCGGCAGGCGGCCATGGCGAAGCTGTTCTGCACCGACACCGCGATGCAGGTCACCGTGGACGCCGTCCAGGTGCTCGGCGGTTACGGCTACACCACGGACTTCCCCGTCGAGCGGTACATGCGCGAGGCCAAGGTGCTGCAGATCGTCGAGGGCACAAATCAGATCCAGCGGATGGTCATCGCCCGTCACCTCGCGGGTCCCGAGTCGCGCTGAACCTCCCGTACCCGTACATCGCCGCGGGGGCCACGAGCCTGGCCCACTCGGGGTCGTGGCGCCCCGGCAGGGTCCGGCCGCGGTCGGCCCAGGCGCGGATCATGGCACGGTAGATGGGAGGGTCCACGGGCTGGTGGGACTCGTGGGCTGCGTGGGGCTCCTGTGACTCATGAGTCACCCGCGTCCACTGTGGCTCCTGGGGAACCGATTCTGCGATGGGAAGAAGAAACCCGCGGCGCCGGCCTGTCTCTGCGTAGGTGGAGGTCATACCGGGGCAACGCGTCCCGGGGCGGACAGGTCACCGACTCGTGAATTCGCCTGTGCGTTCACGGGCGGGCCCATACGGGGGCCGGGCGTTTGAGCCTCCTCGAGGGCGAAGCCCGGAGCAGGCCATGACTCTGGCCCCCCGAACGCATCTGACGTACCGTCAACTCCGCCGCCGGGGGCTGCCGGAACCCTCCGCGCGGCGCCCTCGCCGCGCACCCCGGGAGGCAGCCGATGCCCGACGACCGTCCCGTAGCCCTCGACGAGTACCCCGTGCACCAGGTCCCCCTCTCGATGAAGCACGTGGCGACGGGGGACCGGAACGCCTACGACCGCTGCATCTTCCATGTCTTCGACCACCAGGGGCGGGCCTTGCTCGTCCTGGGGCTCGGGGTGTACCCGAACATGGGCGTCATCGACGCGTACGCGACCCTGCGCGTCGGGGACACCCTGCACGCCGTGCGCGCCTCGGACGCGCTGGCCGACGACACCCGGATGCGGATGGCCGTCGGCCCCCTCCGTATCCTCGTCGAACGCCCCTTGCGGGACTTCGTCCTGAGCTGCGCCGCCGACCCCGACGATCCGGACGGACTGTCGTACGAGATCAACTGGTCCGCGGACTTTCCCGCACTGTGGGAGCCGCACCACCTCCAACGCCGGGGCGCCAGGCTCACGTTGGAGGGCAGACGCTTCGTCCAGGCGGGCCGCTGCGACGGCTGGTTCCGGGTCGCGGGCAAGGAGACGCGGTTGTCCGGCGACGGCTGGACGGCGACCCGTGACCGCAGCTGGGGGACGCGGCCCCTCCCCGGGGAGGAAGGTGGCCGGCTGGCCGAGGAGCACCGGACCGAGGGCTTCCACTGGCTGTGGTGCCCCGTCCGGTTCGACGACCGTTTCCTGATGGTCGTCACCCAGGAGGACGCCGACGGCTACCGGACGCTCAACGACGCGACACTCGTACGCCCCGGGCAGCGTGACCGCCAACTCGGCTGGCCCCAGGCCGAGATCACCTACCGGAGCGGCACCCGCCACCCGGAGCGCGCGACCGTCCACCTCGGCGACCTGCGCAAGCCGCTCGAACTGGGCGTCGAGATCCTGGCCTCCTCCCCGCTCGCCGTCGGCGCGGGATACCCGCCCGCCGACGACTGGCAGCACGGCACCTGGCAGGGGAGGGGCTGGACCGACCGCCGTACGTACGACCTCTCGGACCCTGCCGCCCTCGGGGTCGCCGCCTACGGCGTGACCGACCACGCGGCCCGCTTCACCCTCGACGGGCGCACCGGGTACGGGATCTTCGAGCACGGCTCGTTCGGGCGGCACGACCCGAGCGGGTTCACCGGGTTCGACTCGGTCGCGCCCTGAGGGAGTGACGACATGGCGACAGCACCCCGTCCGCGTACGACGACCCGAGACCCTCAGGAACTCGCCCGTCGGCTGACCGGCTGGCTCAACGGACGTCTGCCCGGCGCGACGGCGGTGGACGTCCGGGTCCCCGCCTCCAACGGACTGTCCAGCGAGACCCTGCTCTTCGACATCGAGCACCCCGAACCACCCGTCCGGACCTGCGCGTTGAGGCTCGCGGCGGACCCGGCGGCGTACACCGTCTTCCCGGTCTACGACCTGCCGCGTCAGTACCGCACCATGCGGCTGGTGGCCGACCGCACGGACGTCCCTGTGCCGCGCGTGCTGTGGCTGGAGGAGGACCCGGCGCCGCTCGGGGCGCCCTTCTTCGTGATGGAGCGCGTCGAGGGCCGTGTGCCGCCGGACGTCATGCCCTACACGTACGAAGGGAACTGGCTGCACGCGGCGAGCGACGCCGAGCGTGAGCGGCTGGAGGCGGCCTCGGTGGGCCTCCTCGCCCGCCTCCACGACCAGGTCCCGGTGGGCGAAGCCGGATTCCTCAGGACGCCCGGCACCGGCAGTCCCCTGCGCGACCACGTCGACGGCCAACGCGCCTACTACGCATGGGTGGTTGACGGACTGTCACGCTCGCCCCTCATCGAGGACGCCTTCGAGCGGCTCGACGCACTGTGGCCGCGCGACGAGGGTGCGGCCGTCCTGAGCTGGGGCGACGCACGCATCGGCAACGTCATCTACGACGGCTTCGAACCCGCCGCCGTCCTCGACTGGGAAATGGCGGCACTGGGCCCGCGCGAGGTCGACCTCGGCTGGATGATCTACCTGCACCGCTTCTTCCAGGACCTCACGGTGAGCTTCGGGCAGCGCGGGCTGCCCGGCTTCCTGCGCCGCGACCGGGTGGAGGCGCGCTACGCCGAACTGACCGGCCACACACCGCGGGACATGGACTTCCACATCCTGTACGCGGCCCTGCGGCACGCCGTCGTCATGCTGCGGGTCGCCTACCGGCAGGTGCACTTCGGCGAGGCGTCCGTCCCGGCGGATCCGGACACACTGATCCTGCACCACGACAGCCTGCGAGCCATGGTGCAGGGCAGTTACGGGGACTGACGGCCTCTCGGCGCGGACTGGGCCGAGGACCGCTCAGGCGGCCTGGTCGCGCATCACCGGCACCCGCAGGGGCCGCGAACCGGGGCCACCGACGTGCGAGAAGGGCTGAGTACGCCAGTCGAGCCCCTGAGGGAGCGTCAACAGCAGGGCGGTGTCCTGCTCCTGAACCTCCATCGTCTCGTCGGCGGGCCGTGCCTCGGCCGCCGCGCGGCCCGTACCGGCGCAGACCGTCAGCCCGAACGGGTTCCACGGCGACGCGCAGAGCGCGTGCTCCGGCAGGCTCTCCTCGTCCGCCAGGAGCGCGATGGGCTGAGCGCAGTCCGGGCAGATCACCCGGTACATCTCGAAGGTGTCGTACGCGTCGAGTTCCTCGCCGTCCAGGGCGTCCGGTTCGACGCCCTCCGGCTCGGGCTCGACGACCGACTGCTGCCGCTTGGGCGCGGTGCGGCCAAGGCGCTTCAGACTCTGCATGGGCTACTCCCCCTCGGGTGGGCCGAAAAGGCACTGCGACCTCGGCCACAGCAAGCACTTCCCGTCCCGTCTCTGCGGTAATCACGAGAACATCACGGAAGCCGGCGACATCATGTGGCGTTCGTCACATGCCGCCCGCAGGTGCCCGACCCGGCGGGTTTGTCCCCCCGCCCGTCCCGCCCGCGCACCCATTACACATCACGAACCGGGTATGACCAGCGCCGCTGTGTATCCGGGGGGATCAAGGGCACTGTAGGTTCTCCGCCATGGAGGAGCTGGACCGCCACATCGTGCAGCTGCTCGTCGAAGACGGGCGGATGAGCTACACCGACCTGGGCAAGGCCACGGGCCTGTCCACATCGGCCGTGCACCAGCGGGTACGCCGACTGGAGCAGCGCGGCGTCATCCGCGGCTATGCCGCGGTCGTCGACCCCGAGGCCGTGGGACTGCCGATGACGGCCTTCATCTCGGTGAAACCGTTCGACCCCAGCGCCCCGGACGACATCGCCGAGCGACTGGCCGGCGTTCCGGAGATCGAGGCCTGCCACAGCGTCGCCGGCGACGAGAACTACATCCTCAAGGTCCGCGTCTCGACACCCCACGAGCTGGAGGAACTCCTCGCGCGCCTGCGCACGCTGGCAGGGGTGTCCACCCGGACGACGGTGGTCCTCTCGACACCGTACGAGGCACGGCCACCGAGGATCTGAGGACCGCCTCTCCCTCCTCCACGGGGCCCCGCGCACGAGGCCGCCGCAGGAGGGGTGAGACTGTTCCCCATGAGTGACAGCACCGCCGATCCCGAGCCGAACCACGCCGCGCCGGGCACGCCTTCGGACCCGCACGCCCCCAGGACCGAGGACGACCGTTCCTCCGGAGCGCGGACCGTGCTGCTGCGCGGCGGGGAGGTCCACAGCCCTGCCGACCCGTTCGCCACCGCGATGGTCGTGGAGCGCGGGCAGGTCGCCTGGGTCGGTTCGGAGGGCGCCGCCGACGCGTTCTCGGACGGCGTCGACGAGGTGGTGGACCTCGAAGGGGCGCTCGTCACCCCGGCGTTCACGGACGCGCACGTGCACACCACGGCCACCGGCCTCGCCCTCACCGGGCTCGACCTCTCCGGCGCCCGCACCCTCGGCGACGCCATGGCCCGCGTACGGGACTTCGCGGCCTCCCGTCCCGCCGACCGGGTACTCCTCGGCCACGGCTGGGACGCCGCCCGCTGGCCAGAGCGACGGCCCCCGCGGCGTGCCGAGCTCGACGAGGCCACCGGTGGCCGCCCGCTCTACCTCAGCCGCATCGACGTCCACTCGGCCGTCGCCACCACCGCCCTGCTGGACATGGCGCCGGGCGTACGCGGGGCGGCCGGATTC
The DNA here is from genome assembly GCF_027107535.1 of Streptomyces aurantiacus. NCBI lineage: Bacteria > Bacillati > Actinomycetota > Actinomycetes > Kitasatosporales > Streptomycetaceae > Streptomyces > Streptomyces sp. Qhu-G9. Next base: position 2,960,119 of record NZ_CP114283.1, read on the forward strand.
ACGGACGGCGAACCGCTCACCCGCGACGCCCACCACGCCGTACGCGCCGCCGCGTTCGCAGCCGTGACGCCGCGACAGCGTACGGAGGCCCAGCGCGCCGCCCTCCGGCACGCGGCCTCGCTCGGCATCGGCTCCGTGCACGAGTGCGCGGGCCCGGAGATCTCCTCCGAGGACGACTTCACCGGTCTGCTCCGGCTCGCCGCCGGGGAGCCCGGACCCCGTGTCGTCGGCTACTGGGCCGAACAGGACGTCACCCGGGCCCGCGAGCTCGGAGCGGCGGGCGCCGCGGGCGACCTCTTCGTGGACGGCGCCCTCGGCTCGCACACGGCCTGCCTGCACCGGCCCTACGCCGACGCCGGTCACAGCGGTACCGCGTACCTGGACACCGCCGCCGTCGCCGCCCATGTGGTGGCGTGCACCGAGGCGGGGCTCCAGGCGGGCTTCCACGCCATCGGGGACGCCGCCGTGACCTCCGTGGTCGAAGGCATGCGCGTCGCCGCCGAGAAGGTCGGCGCGGCCCGGGTGCGCGCCGCCCGGCATCGCGTCGAGCACGCCGAGATGCTCACACCCGAGACGATCGCCGGCTTCGCCGACCTCGGCCTCATCGCCTCCGTCCAGCCTGCCTTCGACGCACTGTGGGGCGGCGAGGACGGCATGTACGTCCAGCGTCTGGGCGCCGAGCGGGCACGCACGCTCAACCCCTTCGCCGCGTTGCTGCGGGCCGGAGTCCCGCTCGCCTTCGGATCCGACAGCCCCGTCACCCCGCTCGACCCGTGGGGCACCGTCCGCGCCGCGGCCTTCCACCGGACCCCCGAGCACCGGGTGTCCGTGCGCGCCGCCTTCACGGCGCACACGCGGGGCGGCTGGCGGGCGGTCGGACGGGACGACGCGGGGGTCCTGGTGCCCGGCGCGCCCGCGGACTACGCCGTGTGGCGCACCGACGAACTGCTGGTCCAGGCCCCGGACGACCGCGTCGCCCGCTGGTCGACGGACCCCCGCTCCGGCACGCCGGGACTGCCCGACCTGACACCCGGAGCGCGCCTGCCCGTCTGCCTGCGCACCGTGGTGGACGGCCGAACCGTATTCGTACGGCCGGACGAGTGATGTCCCGGGGTGGCGCGGCGCCGATCATGGCCCGCCGGCCTGTCGTGCGACCTGCGTATCCTCCGCGTTGACCAGGCGTTTGCTGGAAAACCAGCAGCTCAAACGGCTGTTGACAGCGAGCGGCAGGTGGCCGGTAGGTTCGGCCGGGTCCACCACCGGACGTCCGACCGGTGAACTTCCGCGCAGTCGCCGCAGCGCAGTTGGGTCAGGGGTGGTGTGCCGCACCGGCGCACCGCCACTGGGAGCCAGGCCCAGCGCCCGCGCCACGGGGCGAGGGAACGTTCCGGCCGGATGGTGTGACCCGGGTGGGGCCCGGACGCTCAGTAGACAACGGCTTTCGGTCGACCCGCAGCCAGCGGGTCCCAGGTCGGCCCGAAGGGCGCCGGGCCCCGATCCGCAGTACCACCCCTTCGCGGGACTTTCGAGTCGGCGCCTAACCGGCGCGAAGAGCGGCGCTCGCTATGGTGGAGCCCCTCTCGCACGGAAGTCTTAAGGGGAAGCTGTGAACGACGGCGGTGAACGACGGTTCGGTCCGCTCGGTACGACCCTGGTGATCATCCCGACCTTCAACGAGGCGGAGAACATCAAGGCGATCGTCGGCCGGGTACGGGCGGCCGTCCCCGCGGCGCACGTCCTGGTCGCCGACGACAACAGCCCCGACGGCACCGGAAAGCTCGCCGACGAACTGACCGTCGAGGACGACCACGTCCACGTGATGCACCGCAAGGGCAAGGAGGGCCTCGGCGCCGCCTACCTCGCGGGTTTCCGCTGGGGCCTGGAGCACGGGTACGGCGTCCTGGTGGAGATGGACGCCGACGGCTCGCACCAGCCCGAGGAACTGCCCCGGCTGCTGACCGCGCTGAAGGGCGCCGACCTCGCGCTCGGTTCCCGCTGGGTACCGGGCGGCCGGGTGGTGAACTGGCCCAAGTCCCGCGAGTTCCTCTCGCGCGGGGGAAGCCTGTACTCGCGCGTCCTGCTGGACGTGCCGATCCGTGATGTCACAGGCGGCTACCGGGCCTTCAGGCGCGAGACCCTGGAAGGCCTCGGACTCGGCGAGGTCTCCTCGCAGGGCTACTGCTTCCAGGTCGACCTGGCCCGCCGGGCCGTCAAGGCAGGCTTCCACGTGGTCGAGGTGCCCATCACGTTCGTCGAGCGTGAGCTCGGCGACTCCAAGATGAGCCGCGACATCCTGGTGGAGGCGCTGTGGCGGGTCACCACCTGGGGTGTGGGGGAGCGCGCAGGGCGTGTTCTCGGGCGTCGCAAGCCCTGAAGCAGGATTCCGTCGCACGGGCGGCTCTGACCACCCGCTTATGCCGCACTGAGCCTGAGCCAGGCACACTGGACGCATGACGACTGGCGCTTCGACCCCGCCCCCCTCATCCCGGCCCCGCCGCTCCAAGGTGCTCAGGTTCCTGCCGATGGGCGTCGCCGCGTGGCTCGTGCTGGAGATCTGGCTGCTGATGGTGGTGGCGGGCGCGGCGAGCGGCCTCGCGGTGTTCCTGCTGCTGGTCGCCGGCTTCGTCCTCGGCTCCGTGGTCATCAAGCGCGCCGGGCGCCGGGCCTTCCGCGCGCTGAGTGAGACGCTGCAACAGCAGCAGAGCGGCGTGCCGCCCCAGGGCGGGACCAATTCCGAGGGCAACGGCCTGATGATGCTCGGCGGCCTCCTGCTGATGCTGCCGGGCCTGATCTCCGACGCGCTCGGCCTGCTGCTGCTGATCCCGCCGGTCCAGAAGGCTCTCGGCCGCTACGCGGAGCGTACGTTCGAGCGCAAGATGCGTGAGGTCTCCTCCGGCGGCCTCGGGGATGCCTTCCAGCAGGCCCGTATCCACCGTCCCGACGGCAAGGTCGTCCAGGGCGAGGTCATCCGGGACGCCGAGCCGCGGGGGTACCAGGAGGACGCGGGGTCTCGGCCGCCGCTGACCGGCTGAGGCAGGACGTGCGCCGGGGCTCGGCCCCGGCGCCGCTCGCGCGGTCCGGAGAGGCCGGGACGCCACCGCAGACGCGGAACGCGGAACGCCACCGGTGAGCTGAGATGCCGCCGGGGGGCCATGGCGGCCAGGGATCGTTCGGGGACCTGCGCGACCGCCAATGGAGCACGACGGACCCGCACCCGCGAAAGCGGGCGGAGGGACCTGCCCCGCCCAGGCAACCACCAGTATCCGGACGCACAAAACCGCAGGAACCGTACCCAGAAGTACGGCGCCCGCGGTCGCGTGCGTGCGATCTATGCCGCCCAACCCCCGGAGGGGTTACGCGGACTTGCGGCTGTCCCGAGGGTGGACCGCGATGTTCATGGCTCCGGATCGAAGCACGGCCAAGCGCTCTTCGAGGACCTCTTCGAGCTCCTCCCGCGTACGCCGCTCCATGAGCATGTCCCAATGCGTACGGGCGGGCTTGGCCTTCTTCTCTTCAGGGCCGTCACCGTCCACCAGGAGTGCTTGGGCCCCGCAGACCTTGCACTCCCACTCCGGCGGGATCTCCGCCTCCACCGAGAAGGGCATCTCGAATCGATGGCCCTTCTCGCATGCGTACTCAACGGCCTGGCGCGGAGCCAGGTCGATGCCGCGGTCCGTCTCGTAGCTGGTCACCACGAGGCGCGTGCCGCGAAGAGCTCGCTCACTCATGAATCGTGCCTCCCGGGCTTGTCGCCCACAGGACAGGTGTCGCTGTCGTCGTCATCCGGTCAACGTCCGGTCGGCGGTAAAGATTCCCGTCAGGGTCATGCGTCGCCGTCGTAGCTGCCCCTTGTTGTACCCACCTGCGCCCGGTTTGTCACATCTGACAGTAGATGTCACCCAGCGTTGCGGCATCTTTGACGCGCAGTAACGGTACGCCTGGCAGGCCAAACGCGTACACTACCGTCCTTCGGCCCCGAGTGCTAAATCCTCGCGGGAACGGGGTTGCCCGCGTCGCGCACCGCCTGGCGCACCGGGACCCTCGCGAGCAGCACGAATCCCAGCACGAAGAAGGCCACGAGCGAGATGATCGCGTCCCGATAACTTCCGGTCAGCTGGTACGTCAGGCCGAACAGGAGCGGGCCCAGCCAGCTCATGCCGCGGTCGCTCATCTCGTACGCCGAGAAGTACGCGGCCTCCTTGCCGGGCGGCACCAGATGCGAGAACAGGGACCGGGACAGCGCCTGGCTGCCGCCGAGGACGAGTCCGATGCCGGCGGCGAGCACGAAGAACCAGACGGGTGCTCCGGCGGGCAGGAAGTATCCGGCGCCCAGGGTGAGGGTCCAGGCGACCAGCGAGCCGAGAATGGTCCGTTTGGCTCCGTACGTCCGGGCCAGACGGCCCATCCCGAGGGCGCCGGCCACCGCGAGCAGCTGGACCAGCAGCACGGCGACGATCAGCGTCGACTGGTCGAGTCCCAGTTCCTCCGAGCCGTACACGGAGGCCTGCGAGATGACCGTCTGGATGCCGTCGTTGTAGACGAGGTACGCGAGGAGGAAGGCGAGCGTCAGCGGCTGCCGGCGCATGTCGCGCACGGTGGCCGCCAGCTGCCGCCAGCCGTGCCCGGACACGGTGGACGAGCCCGGAGCTGCCGACGCGCGGCGGTCGCGCAGCCGCTTGAGCGGGATGAGGGTGAAGGCGCCCCACCAGATGCCCGCCGAGGCCAGGCAGATCCGGACGGCCATCGCCTCCGAGAGGCCGAAGTCGGCGTGGGCGGTGTAGAGGACCAGGTTCACCACGAGGACCAGCGAGCCCGCCGCGTAGCCGAAGGCCCAGCCCCTGGAGGAGACGGCGTCGCGCTCCTCGGACGGCGCGATCTGCGGCAGATAGGAGTTGTAGAGCACCATCGACACGGCCAGGGAGGCGTTGGCCACGATCAGCAGCAGACCGCCCAGCAGATAGCGGTCGCCGTCCAGGAAGAACATGCCCGTGGTGGCCGCCGCACCCAGGTAGGCGGCGATCGCGAGGAGCGGCTTCTTGCGGCCCGTACGGTCGGCCGCTGCGCCCGCGAGCGGCATCACGAAGATCGACAGGATCACGGAAGCGGACACGCAGTAGGCGAAGAAGGAGCCCGCGCGCAGGGGAACGCCCAGCGGGTGGACGAATCCCTCCGCGTCCGCGGCGGCCTTGGCGACCGAGGTCAGATACGGGCCGAGGAACACGGTGAGGACGCTCGTCGAGTAGACGGAGCAGGCCCAGTCGTAGAAGTACCAGCCGCGTTGTTCGCGCCGCCGTTCGGCGGCTCCGTCCGCCGCCCGCTCCCGCACGGTGTCGGTGCCCATCCGTGCCCTCGCTTCCCCGTCGTGTCCCCGTACGCGGACGCCGCGCGGTGCGCCGGGCCGTCAGACCCAGGTGCCACGGTCCTTCAGGACCCCGCGCAGCGTCTCGATGTGATCGGTCATGATGCCATCGGCTCCCAGGTCCAGGAGCCGGTGCATCCGCTCGGCCTCGTTGACCGTCCACACGTGGACCTGCAGCCCGCGCGCGTGGGCGGCTCGCACGAAGCGGCGGTCGACCACGGGGACGCCCGACTGGGCTTCGGGAACCTGCGCGCAGACCGCCGAGCGGCGCAGCGCGGCGGGTAGGCCCCACGACCTCAGGCGCAGCCCCAGTACGCCCCGGGTGCCGTACGAGGTGGCCAGGCGGGGGCCGGCCAGGTGCTGGGCGCGGGCGACCCGCGCCTCGGAGAAGGAGCCGACACAGACGCGGTCCCAGGAATCCGTGCGACCGATCAGGTCGAGGAGTGGGCGCAGCGCGGGCTCCGCCTTGACGTCGACGTTCCAGCGGACACCGGGGAAGGTCTCCAGCAGTTCCTCGAAGAGGGGGACCGGTTCGGCGCCCGCCACGCGCGCGTGGCGCACGTCGTCCCAGGGGAGGTCCGCTATCCGGCCCGCCCCGTCGGTCACCCGGTCCAGCGTCGCGTCGTGGAAGGCGACGAGCCGTCCGTCCCTCGTGGCGTGCACATCGGTCTCGATGTACCGGTAGCCGGCCCCGACCGCGCGGCGGAACTGGGCCACGGTGTTCTCCAGGCCGTCGGCGGCTCCGCCCCGGTGGGCGAACGCGATGGGGCCGGGATGGTCGAGGTAGGGGTGGCGTACGCGCGAGGTCACCGCCGCAGTATCGCCTCCTCCGACGACCCGCCGGCAACGACCGTGCTGCCGTCCGGTGATGCCTGCGGGACGGCGAACACCCGCAGGAAGAGCTGGGCCAGCGGGCCGATGGCCACCGCGTACAGGACCGTTCCCACGCCGACCGTGCCGCCCAGGACGAAGCCCGTCGCGACCACGGCCACCTCCAAAGCCGTGCGCACCAGGCGGATCGACCGGCCGGTGCGCCGGTGGAGGCCCGTCATCAGGCCGTCGCGCGGACCCGGACCGAAGCGGGCCGCTATGTAGAGCCCTGTCGCCACCCCGTTGAGCAGGACGCCCGCCACCAGCAGGGGGACACGGATCCCGAGGGCGTGCACGTCCGGGAGCAGGGCGAGGGTGCCGTCCATCGCGATGCCGACCACGAAGACGTTGGAGATCGTCCCGAGGCCCGGGCGCTGGCGCAACGGGATCCACAGGAGGAGAACCGCGGCGCCCACGATGATCGAGACGACACCGATGGTCAGCCCGGTCAGCTCGGCGAGGCCCTGGTCCAGGACGCTCCACGGAGCCAGACCCAGGTCCCCCTCCACGAGGAGGGCCACGCTCGCGCCGTACAGCGCCAGGCCCACGTACAGCTGAAGCAGTCTGCGGGTGAGGCGCCCCGGCGGTGGAGTGGACAAGGAGTGCTCCCTGGTGGTGGTAGTGGACCGGCTCATGACACTCTGTGGCGTGAGAAGAGGCCTCTTCCATGGCCAATTCGGGGAAGGTGGACTGAAATCATGGCGCAGTGGACTTCGGCGGTGGGAGCCGCTCAGCTCGCCCGGCTGCTCAACTCCCAGCAGGAGCGCCCGGCGGGCCCCGGCGCGCGTCGTCCGCCGGCCTATCGTGCCCTCGCCGACGGCGTCCGGCTGCTCGTCCTCGAAGGCCGGGTGCCCGTGGCCGCGCGACTGCCCGCCGAGCGCGAACTGGCCCTCTCCCTTTCCGTGAGCCGCACGACGGTGGCCGCCGCCTACGAAGCGCTGCGCGCCGAAGGGTTCCTGGAGTCCCGCAGGGGAGCCGGCAGCTGGACCGCCGTACCGGCCGGGAACCCGCTGCCCGCCCGCGGCCTCGAACCCCTGCCGCCCGAGGCCCTCGGTTCCATGATCGACCTCGGCTGCGCGGCCCTGCCCGCACCCGAACCCTGGCTCACCCGGGCCGTCCAGGGCGCGCTGGAGGAACTGCCGCCGTACGCCCACACGCACGGCGACTACCCGGCCGGGCTGCCCGCGCTGCGCGAGACGCTCGCCGAGCGGTACACCGCGCGCGGCATCCCGACCATGCCCGAGCAGATCATGGTGACCACCGGAGCCATGGGTGCCATCGACGCCATCTGTCACCTCTTCTCCGGGCGAGGGGAGCGCATCGCGGTCGAGTCGCCCTCGTACGCCAACATCCTTCAGCTGATGCGCGAGGCCGGTGCCCGTCTGGTGCCCGTCGCCATGGCCGAGGGGCTCGCGGGCTGGGACATGGACCGCTGGCGGCAGGTGCTGCGTGACGCGGCGCCCCGCCTCGCCTACGTCGTCGCCGACTTCCACAACCCGACCGGTGCGCTCGCCGACGAGGACCAGCGGCGCCGGCTCGTCGACGCCGCGCGGTCGGCCGGCACCGTGCTGGTCGTCGACGAGACCATGAGCGAACTGCATCTCGACGAAGGGCTCGCACTGCCGCGCCCCGTCTGCGGATTCGACCCGGCCGGGTCGACGGTCGTCACGGTCGGGTCGGCCAGCAAGGCCTTCTGGGCCGGCATGCGGATCGGCTGGGTCCGCGCCGCGCCCGACGTGATCCGCAGCCTGGTCGCGGCGCGCGCCTACGCCGACCTCGGCACCCCCGTCCTGGAGCAGCTCGCGGTGAACTGGCTGCTGAGCACCGGTGGCTGGGAGCAGGCCGTGGACGTGCGGCGCGACCAGGCCCGCGAGAACCGGGACGCCCTGGTGGCGGCCCTGCGCCGTGAGCTTCCCAGCTGGGAGTTCGACGTGCCGAGCGGCGGCCTCACCCTGTGGGTGCGTACCGGGGGCCTGTCCGGCTCGCGGCTGGCCGAGGTCGGCGAGCGCGTGGGCGTACGGGTGCCGTCAGGGCCCCGTTTCGGCGTGGACGGGGCCTTCGAGGGTTACGTGCGCCTGCCCTTCACGGTCGGCGGGGCGGTCGCCGACGAGGCCGCGGCGCGGCTGGCGGCGGCGGCCCGGCTGGTCGAGAAGGGCGCGAGCGGAGGAACCGAGCCACCGCGCACGTTCGTGGCGTGATGCCGCGCCCCGCGCCTCGGTGCCTCACGTCGCCGGCGTGTGATCCGGGCGTCGTCCGTGGGGTGCAGACCTCGCGGCCCGGCTCGTGGCCGGTCCCTCCGGTTCGCGTCGGCGCCGGAGCTCAGCCCTCCGCGGGGACACCCACGGCGCCGGACGCCGTGACGCGCACGGGGCTCTGCGGTGTTGCGTCCGCAGGGCTTCCCGGCACCGGGTCCGGGGCGGCCGGGGGCACGGCCTCGGCGTCCACCGGAGCGGTGAGCCCCGGCAGCAGGCCGAGCACCGCCCGGCGGTGGGTCTCACTGGTCGCCTCGTCGTACGGGTCCGGGGTCGCCGGTACCTGGAGGCGGTGGACCGGGCCCGCGCCCAGCCGGGCGTACCCGCGACCGGGCGGCACGTCGGGCGTGGGAGTCGTGTGCGGCGGCGACCCGAGCACCGCTTCGAGCTGACCCGCCGACGCCGGACCGAGCACGACACGCGCGCGCGTGTGCCCCCGTACCGCGTCGCCGAGCGACTCCAGTGCGTCGAACTGCTCGGCCACCACGACCGTCACACCTGCCGCGCGGCCGTGGCGCAGCGGCAGCTGGAGCAGGTCCTGCGGATCCCTCCGGCCGTCGGCCGCCGCAAGGTGGCCGAGGGCGGTCGGGCGGTCCAGGAGGAGCCACAGCGGACGCTTCGTGTCCTCCGGTGGAGCCTGGCCCGCCTGCCGGGCGCGGTTCACGGCGATGAGACGGCGTTCCGTCTCGTGCGCCGCCCATTCGAGGCCGGCCAGCGCGCCCGCCAGGCCGCACTCGACCCCCAGGACGCCCTCGCGCCCCGTCAGGCAGGCGAACTCGCCCGTGCCGACGCCCTCGACGACCAGCACGTCTCCGTGCTGGAGGGCCTGCAGGGCGATCGAGCGGAGAAGAGTGGTCGTGCCGCTGCCGGGCCCGCCGACCGCGAGCAGGTGCGGCTCGGTCGAGCGGGCACCGGTGCGCCAGATCACCGGAGGGACGTCCCGCCGCTCCTCGCCGGACGTGAGCGGAAGCGTGCGCTGGACGCCGGCCGGGTCCGTGAAGCCGAGGAGGGTCTCTCCCGGGGCCGTGACGAACCGCTGGGCGGCGACGTCGGTGGGGAGTGGCGGCAGCACGGCGACCGTGAGCTGGTTGCCCTCCTCGTCCCACGCGAAGCGGTACTCCCGGCCGCGGCCCGACTTGGCGTGCAGCAGCTGCTCGATACGGGCCCGGGAGTCCGCCTCCCCGTCCGTGAAGTAGGCGGGGTAGCGGATGGACAGGTGCGAGACGCGCCCGGTGTCGTCGAACTCGTACGACTCGAAGGCCTTGCCCCACTCGCCGCCGTGGGCGTAGAGCGGGGCCGGGTCCTCGGGGACGGAGAAGTACGGCACGAGCGCTTCGTAGAGGGACTCCAGGCGCTTGCTCTGCGCCTCGTCCGGCCCGGTGGGTCCGGGCGGAGTGCGGTCCTTGCCCTGCCACGCGGCCGCCGCCATCAGGGTGATGACGGCGAGCAGCGGTCCGTAGGGGATGAGGGCCACGACCAGGACGACCGAGGCCACCAGGAACAGCAGTGGACCGCGCCGGTCCTTGGGGGTGTCCGCCCACCTGCGCCGTCCGGCGGCCGCCAGCCGGCGCAGTCCACGACTGATCGTGATCAGTGGGTGGAGGACGTCGGTGGCGCTGTCGGCGGCCGTCCGGGCCAGGTCCCGGCTGCGGGCGATCTGCGCGCTGCCGGTACTCAGAATGCGGGGGAGGGGGCGCCGGGCCACTGCTGTCTCCTGGAGGTGCGTGCGAACAGGGTGGGCGTCAGAACTTGATCCCGCTGAGCATGCCGGCCAGGCTCGCGCCGCCGGCCGTGATGCTCGGGGCGATGGCCGTACCCGCGAGGTAGAACCCGAAGAGGGCGCAGACCAGCGCGTGCGAGGCCTTGAGGCCGTCCTTCCGGAAGAAGAGGAAGACGATGATGCCGAGCAGGACCACACCTGAGATGGACAGGATCATGAGAGTTCTCCTGGTCGATGGGGACAGTCACCATGAGTACTTCCAGGCTCACAGCATGTATCCATACGATTAAAGGTGCAACTGGGTGAAATTCCGCTTATTTCATCCCTATGGTCCTGTCCTGTAAGGCCGTGGGGGCGGCCTCTCGGAGGTTTGCCGGATTCGTGGTGATCTTTGCCTCGGCCGGGCCCGGTCATGTGCTCGCGGAGCCAGTACGCTGGCGATTCACTCGTACGGTCGCACCGCTGGCGCCCGTACGTTCCCGCAGTCCGTTCGTCGTCGCAGTTTTCGCAGTGAGAGGCGGTCCCGCCGATGAGTGAAGCCCCCGACCCCGAGGTCGTGGAGCTGGCGACCAAGATCTTCGATCTGGCCCGGCGGGGGCAGACCGAGGCGCTCGTCGCGTACGTCGACGCGGGTGTCCCGGCCAACCTCACCAACGACCGCGGCGACTCCCTCGTGATGCTCGCCGCCTATCACGGCCACGCCGAGGCCGTCCGCGCCCTCCTCGAGCGCGGCGCCGAGGCGGACCGCATCAACGACCGGGGTCAGACCCCGCTCGCCGGAGCGGTCTTCAAGGGTGAGGACGCGGTCATCCGCGTTCTCCTGGACGCGGGCGCGGACCCCGCGGCGGGGACACCCTCCGCCGAGGACACGGCTCGTATGTTCGCCAAGATCGAACTGCTCGAGCTGTTCGGTACACACTGAACCATCCGCCTTGACCAGGCGAAACATCATTTTTGGGGGAGGCGGTACGGGGCCGCCGGAAATGCGGTCGCGGCAGCGAGAACCGCTGGGTCATCATGACGTCGTGATTCACGGACGTGATGGCTGGGCAGGTGTTGCCGCACCGCGCGGACCGTGATGCGGCCCGCACGGGCCACCGACGAGAGGCAGAGGAAGATGGTCTACAGCAAGCAGGAAACGGCGGGCGCCCCGACGTGTTGTCACGCGGCCAGGTGAATCAGGATCCCGGTTGCGTCGACGCTTGATGTGAGGCTGTTTCCCATGTTCGATCCGGTCATAGCGCCCAGCGGTACGCTGCTCGGCCTGCTTCAGAGGGGCCGCGGCGACGGCACGCTGCACGCGCTCACGGCGCCGCGTGCCGAAGCGCTCGCGGCGCTCAACCACTGCGTGCTGAGCGACCCCCGCCACGACTGGCAGGTGGAGAACCGCTCCCTCTACTACGCCCGCCTCTACCTCGATCTGGGCGGCGGTCTCGACGAGATCGCCGCGCACCTGTTCGACGCGGCGGACGTCCTCGACACGGACGAGTCCCGCACGGGTCTCGCGCTCGCCGTCCTCGGGCATCTCGCCTCGTACGGCCGGCAGGACGCCCTCGAGATGCTGCGGCGGTACGCCGCCTGCGGCGCCAACTGGGCCTGGGCCCTCGACGAACTGGCGTTGCGCGACGACGACGCGGGCCTGCGAGCCCTCGCGGCCCCCGTGCTCGCCCGGTTCCCCGCCGATCCCGAGGGCGAGGCCGAACTGGCGGCGGTCGTACGGGACTCCTTCGAACCCCGGCCCTGGCGGCTGTGGGCCGACGATCCCCGCACATCCGTCGGCCCACGGGTGCGTGCCGCCCGGGAAGCCGGTTCCTTCGACCGGTGGCAGCAACAGATGCGACCGCCCGGGCCCCGTCCCGGATGGAGCGTCCGGGCCGTCTTCGAGTGGGCCCAGCAGGGCATCGAGCGCGGAGCCGCGCTCCATGTGCCGGCGGCGCGGTGTCTCACCGCCGTCGCCGGACCCGAGGACCGGCCCGAGATCGTCGAGGCCGCCCGCACCGGCGACGACGGCGCACGGTGCACCGCCCTGCGCTACCTCGCCGACAGCCACGATCCCGACGCACTGGATCTGGTCGAGGCCGCACAGGCCTCCGGCTCACGCCTTGTCGTCGATGCCGCCGTGGACGCCTTCGAGCGGATGCGGAGCGTGGCCGCGGTGGAACGGGCCCGCGGCTGGGCCCACCGGCCCGACGCCCTGGGAGAAGCCGCCGGTCGCGTCCTGGCGTGCCGGGGCGGCGCGCAGGACAGTGAGCTCGTCCTGGGCGCCCTGCGCGAAGCCGTGCGGGGAGAAGGGCCGGACGCGCAGACCCTGTGGACGCTGGTCGACGGCGCCGGACGCCTCGGGATCGCGGGCGCGGCCCCCGTCCTGCGGCACGTCTACCGCGAGACCGCCTCGTCCCATCTGCGCGGGCGGGCGGCTCGCGCGCTGGCCGCCACCGACCCCTCCTTCGCCGCCGGCTTCGCCGTCGAGTGCCTGTGGGACTGCGAGGAGTTCACCCGCGAAGTGGCCGCACGGCACGCCGAGACCGGTGACGCCCGAGTGGTCGACCAGCTCCGGCGGCTCGCCGCCGACCCGGCCGAGGAGGCCGAGGTACAGACCGCGGTGCGCAGCCGCATCGGACCGGACGCGTCCGCCGTGTGACGCGTCCGGGACAGCCGAGAAGAGCGCCGGGTGCGACCGGCGTGCGAGACACCGCGTGTGAGCGTTCCGTCGTCGGCCCGTATCCCGCAGGTACGGGCCCGGACGCCGGAGCGTGACCGGCCCGTGATGCCGGGACGTGCGGAGCGCAACGCTCACGGGACGTTCCTCGGCCGGAAAGATCCACGTTGACGCGTCCACGTCCAGCGCGACGACAACAGCCGTATGCGTGTCGTCATCGTGACCGAGTCCTTTCCCCCCGACGTGAACGGCGTGGCCCACTGCGCCCTCCAGACCGCCCGACACCTCGTCGAGCGCGGTCACGCCCCCGTCGTCGTCGCCCCGGCCACGGCCGTGGGCAGCGGACCCGACGCCCTCGCCCCGTGCCCCGTCGTCCGGATCCCCTCCCTGCCGCTCCCCGGCTACCCCCAGGTCCGCGTCGCCCTCCCCAGCCGACGCGTCGCCGCCGCGATCACCGAACACCGCGCCGACATCGTCCACCTGGCCAGCCCCTTCGTCCTCGGCGTTCGCGGCATGGCCGCCGCCGGCCGCCTCGGCGTCCCCGCCGTGGCCGTCTACCAGACCGACCTCGCCGGCTACGCCCGCACCTACATGGGCGCGGGCGAGGCCACCGCCTGGCGCCGTATCCGCTCCGTCCACACCGCCGCCCACCGCACCCTCGCCCCGTCCAGCGCCGCCCGGCACGACCTGGAGACGCACGGTGTGCCCCGCGTACGGCTGTGGCCGCGCGGCGTCGACACCGTCCGGTTCCGGCCGGAACACCGGGACGACGCGCTGCGCCGTGAACTCGCCCCGAACGGCGAGCTGATCGTCGGCTACGTGGGCCGGCTCGCCCCCGAGAAGCAGGTCGAACTCCTCGCCGGAGTCTGCGGCCTGGACGGTGTCCGTGTGGTCGTCGTGGGAGACGGGCCCAGCCGTCCGAGCCTGACCCAGGCACTCCCCGGGGCCGTCTTCCTGGGACGCCGCACCGGCGACGAACTCGCCCGGATCTTCGCCTCGCTGGACGTCTTCGCGCACACCGGACCGTTCGAGACCTTCTGCCAGACCGTCCAGGAGGCGATGGCGAGCGGCGTGCCCGTCGTCGCCCCCGCCGTGGGCGGTCCGCTCGACCTGGTGGCGCACGGGCGCACCGGACTACTGGTCCCGCCGCGCGACGCGGCCGCCGTGCGCGACGCCGTCTGGTCGCTCGCCGCCGACCCGGCCCGGCGGGCCGCGTACGGCGCCGAGGCGCGGCGCACCGTCGAGGGCCGCACCTGGGCCGCCGTCGGGGACCAGCTCATCGGGCACTACACGGACGTGCTCGCCGGCCGGGCGGTGGTGGCGGCATGAACGGGTCCCTGCGCATCGTCCGGCTCGCCAACTTCGTCGCCCCCGCCTCCGGGGGCCTGCGGACCGCGCTGCGTGAACTGGGCACCGGATACCGGGCGGCGGGGCACCGGCCGGTGCTGGTCGTGCCCGGCGAGCGTGCCTCGGACCGCGAGACCGGACAGGGGCGGATCATCACCCTGCCGGGCCCGCTGCTGCCGGGCACCGGCGGCTACCGCGTCCTCACCGACAGGCGGCGCGTGGCAGACCTCCTGGAGGAGCTCGCGCCCGACCGCCTGGAGGTCTCCGACCGTACGACGCTGCGCTGGACCGGCGTCTGGGCGCGGCGGGCCCGGGTGCCCGCCGTGATGGTCTCCCACGAGACCGCCGACGGGGTGCTGCGCACCTGGGGCATGCCGCCGGGCCTGGCCCGGCGGGCCTCCGACGCCCTCAACCTCCGTACCGCGCACCACTACGCGCGCGTCGTGTGCACCACGGAGTTCGCGGAGCGCGAGTTCGTCCGCATCGGCGCCCGCAACGTCGTACGCGCCCCCCTGGGCGTCGATCTGGAGGGCCGCCACCCCGCGCTGCGGGACGCGGGGCTCCGTGCCCGGTACGCGCGCGAGGACGAGACGCTGCTGGTGATGTGTTCCAGGCTGTCCGTCGAGAAGCGGCCGGGCACGGCGCTGGACGCGCTGGAGGCGCTGCTGCGGAGCGGAGAGCGAGCGGTGCTCGTGGTGGCCGGTGACGGGCCGCTGCGGGCCCGGCTCGAACAGCGGGCGCGCGAGCGGCGGCTGCCGGTCACCTTCCTCGGGCATGTCGCCGATCCCGCGCTTCTCGGTGGTCTGCAGGCCTCCGCCGACGTGTGCCTGGCGCCCGGGCCCGCCGAGACCTTCGGGCTCGCCGCCCTGGAGGCGATGGCCTGTGGCACGCCCGTCGTCGCCAGCGCCTCCTCCGCCCTCCCGGAGGTCGTCGGCTCCGCCGGAGTCACCGCCGCGGACACCGGAGCGGCTTTCGGTGTCGCGATCCGGAAGCTTCTGGACCGGCCCGAGGACGAGCGGCGGGAGGCGGCACGCGCGCGTGCCGCCTGTTTCGGGTGGCCGGCCGCCGTGGAGGCGTTCCTCACCGCGCACGACGCGCCCGTCCGCGCGGGGCGGCCCGACCCGCCCGCGGCCGTCCGCCCCGTGCCGCGGGCGCGGGAGGGTGTCGCATGAGACCCCTCCGGTTCGCGGCCCTGGGCGATTCCCTGACGGAAGGGGTGGGCGACCCCGTGGGCGAGAAGTGGCGCGGCTGGGCCGCACTGCTCGCGGCCGGCCTCACGCCGCCGGACGCGCCGGTGGAGTTCGTCAATCACGCGGTCAGCGGCGCCCAGTCGCGCGACGTCCTGGAACGCCAGACACCGGCGGCGCTGGCCGGGCGGCCGGACATCGCCTCGGTGGTCATCGGTGTCAACGACACCCTGCGGTGCACCTTCGACATCCGCGCCGTGGCCGCGCGGCTCGACGAGGTGTACGCGGCGCTCACCGCCCAGGGCGCCGTCCTCCTCACCGCCTGTCTGCCCGACCCCGGGGCGATGCTGGGGCTGCCGGGAGCGCTGGCCCGGCCGCTCGCGCGGCGGCAGCGGGCCGTGAACGCGGTCGTGCACGCGCTGTCCGAGCGGTACGGCGCGGTGCATCTGCACGCCGCGGCGGGCGAGTGGGTCGCCGACCGCGCGATGTGGAGCGCGGACCGGCTGCACCCGGGGGAGCGGGGGCACCGGCAGCTCGCCCTCCACTTCCACGCGCTGCTGGCGCGGACGGGGCTCGCCACAGGGCCGGTGCCGTCCCCCGAGCCCGACTTTCCCGAACCCACCCGGGCGGCGAGCCTGCGGTGGCTGGCCACCGCAGGGACCGGGTGGGTGGCCCGCCGGTGCACCGACCTGCTGCCCCAGCTTCTCACTCTGGCCGCCTCGGAGGTCCGCCATCGGGCCCGGGGGACCAGCGCCCGCCTCGACCTCGGCGCGTCCCACGCGGTGGCGTCGGCGCTGGCCGCGCTGACGGCGACCGGCGAACGGCCGGACGCCGCGTGAGGCCGCCCGGCCGCGCTGTTCGGTCGCGGGTCCGTCCGGGCCGGGCACGCGATCGTCCGGGCCCCTGGAAACCGCGCGGTTCCCCGCGCCCCGCCGACGGCGCACGGCTCCTTCGGCGCCTCGTCCGAGGTGGTCAGTGGCTTCTGCGGCGTACCGGCACGAATCGCACCGGTGTGCCCGGCGCGGCCTGGGCCGTGGCGGGGAGGTCGCCGGGGTGGACGACCGCGATCACCGGGTAGCCCCCGGTGGTCGGATGGTCCGCCAGGAACACCACGGGCCTGCCGTCCGGGGGCACCTGCACCGCACCGAGGACCATGCCCTCACTGGGCAGTTCGCCGCCGATGGCCCGCTCCAGCCCGGCCCCTTCCGTACGCAGACCGATGCGGTTGCTCGCCGACGACACCCGGTAGACATGGGTGGTGAAGACGCGCACTGCGGCTGCCGTGAACCAGTCGTCGCGCGGCCCGAGCACCACCCGCAGGACGAGCTCGGACGGCGGAGACGGCTGCGCCGCGACGTCCACGCGCGCGTGGTGTCCGCTCGGCCGCCCCAGAGGGAGCACCGCCCCGTCCACCAGGGGCGGCGGACCCAGCCCCGACAGCAGGTCCGTCGACCGGCTGCCGAGCACCGGCTCGACGGCCACCCCGCCCGAAACGCCCACGTAGGCGCGTACTCCGGAGACCGCCGTCCCCACCGAGAGCAGGGCCCCGGCGGGCACGCGCACCGGCGCTCCCCAGGCGGCCGGACGCCCGTCCACGGACACGGGGCACGGGGCACCTCCCACGGCCACGGTGACCGCCGAACGCGGCCGTACGTCGCACCCGTTGAGCGTCGTCTCCAGAACCGCGGCGTCGGGCGCGTTGCCCACGAGCCGGTTCACCAGCGCCGCGGCGGGCGCGTCCAGCGCGCCGGAGCGCGGGACGCCGAGGTGCGCGTGGCCCGGGCGCCCCCGGTCCTGCACCGTGGTCAGCGCCCCGGCCCGTGCGACGGCGAGTGCGCGGTCGGTCATCAGGAGTCCACCGGGACGAATCGGACCGGTGTGCCCGGCGACAGCAGCGCGGCCGGCACGCGCGCGTGGTCCCACAGCACGGCGTCCGTCGTACCGATCAGCCGCCAGCCGCCCGGCGAGGAGCGCGGGTACACGCCCGTGTACGGGCCCGCCAGTCCCACGGAACCCGCCGGGACGGTCGTACGGGGTGTCGCGTGCCGGGGCACGCCGTACCGGGCCGGCAGCCCGGTGAGATAGCCGAAGCCGGGAGCGAACCCGCAGAAGGCGACCCGGAACTCGGCCGACGCGTGGATCCGCGCCACCTCGTCCGGGGACACGCCCCACCGCGAGGCGACGTCCGCCAGATCGGGGCCGTCGTAGCGCACGGGGATCTCCACGGTCTCCTTCGCGGGCGGGGGGACGGGCGGCAGCCGCGCCACGGACAGCTGCGCGGCCAGCCGGGCAGGCTCGTCGAGGCCGTCCAGGAGGACCGTGCGGGCGGCGGGGACGATCTCCCGCACGGAGAGGGAGCCCTCCGCGCGGCGGCGCAGCAGCTCGGCGTGCAGGGCCTGCGCCTCCTCGTCCGTGGACACTTCGACGAGCAGGGCACGGTCACCGACCGGCAGTGCCCTCATACGAACGCCTCCACGGGGACACCCGACTCCTCCAGCCGTGCGCGGACCCGGCGGGCCAGGTCCACCGCGCCGGGCGTGTCGCCGTGCAGGCACAAGGAGCGGGCCCGCACCGCGATGTCGCGCCCCGACAGGGACGTGACGACACCAGAACGCGCGAGCCTCACCGAGCGTTCCACGACGGCGCCGGGCTCGGTGATCACCGCACCGTCCCGGCCGCGCGGCACGAGCGTGCCCTCCTCGGTGTACGCGCGGTCCGCGAACGCCTCGGTGACGACCGGGAGTCCCGCCCGGCCGGCCGCGTCGAGGACCCGGGAACCGGGCAGCCCGAGCACCGGGAGGGCGGCACCGGCGAGCAGCACGCCCTGCACGACGGCCCCGGCCTGCTCCTCGTCGTGCACGACGCGGTTGTAGAGCGCACCGTGCGGTTTGACGTACGCCACGTGTGCGCCCGCCGCGCGCGCGAACACCTCCAGGGCGCCGATCTGGTAGGCCACCTCGGCCGCCAGCTCGTCGGACGGCACGTCCATCGCGCGCCGCCCGAAACCCGCCAGGTCCCGGTAGGAGACCTGGGCACCGATCCGCACGCCGCGCCCGGCCGCCAGTTCGCACACCCGCCGCATGGTGGAGGCGTCCCCGGCGTGGAAGCCGCAGGCCACGTTGGCGCTGGTGACGACGGACAGCAGCTGTTCGTCGTCGGTCAGCCGCCAGCGGCCGAAGCCCTCGCCGAGATCGGCGTTGAGGTCGATCGGGGTCATGGAGTGCTCGTCCCTCGGGTCAGGCGACGCGGTACTGCTCGTCGCGGGAGTCGGTGATGAACATCTGGCCCGGCGCGTGGGTGATCGCGAACGGCGGGCGCGAGGCCATCACCGCGGCCTGCGGCGTCACACCGCAGGCCCAGAACACCGGGATGTCGTCCGGTTCGGCGTCCACCGGGTCGCCGAAGTCGGGGCGGCCGAGATCCTCGATGCCGAGAGCGCCCGGGTCGCCGCAGTACACGGGACTGCCGTGCACCGCGGGCAGGAGGCTGGTCTCCCGGATCGCCACGGACAGGCGCTCGGGCGGTACGGGACGCATGGACACCACCATGGGGCCGTGCAGCCGCCCGGCGGGACGGCACCGGCGGTTGGTCACGTACATGGAGACGTTGCGCCCCTGCTCGATGTGACGCATCGGCACGCCGGCCTCGGTCAGCGCCCACTCGAAGGTGAAGCTGCACCCGATGAGGAACGACACGAGGTCGTCCCGCCAGTGCGCCACCACGCCCGTGGGCTCCTCCACCAATTCGCCGTGCTCCCACACCCGGTAGCGCGGCAGATCGGTGCGCAGGTCGGCGTCGGCGGCCAGGACGGTCGTCCACGAGCCGGCGTCCGTGACGTCGAGCACCGGACAGGGCTTCGGGTTGCGCTGACAGAACAGCAGCATGTCGTACGCCCAGTCGGCCGGCACCGATATCAGGTTCGCCTGGGTGTGGCCGCCCGCGAAGCCTGCGGTGGGACCCGAGACGCCCGTACGGAACAGGGAACGTGCCTCTGCCGGGCTCCACGCGTGCGCGTGGTCGTCGAGAAGGCCGGCCGGGCGGTGCTGCGTGCGGTTCACAGGAGTTCCTTCCCACGGGTCTCGGGCAGACCGATCAGGGCCAGTGCCGCGAGGCCGTATCCGATCGCGCCGAAGACCAGCGCGCCCCCTACGCCCCAACTGTCGGCGAGGAAGCCGACCAGAGTGGGGAAGACCGCGCCGACGGCGCGGCCGGTGTTGTACGTGAATCCCTGCCCCGTGCCGCGTACGGCCGTCGGGTACAGCTCGCTCAGGAACGAGCCGAAGCCGCTGAAGATCGCCGACATGCAGAACCCGAGCGGGAAACCGAGCACGAGGACGAGGGTGTTGGCGCCGCTGGGGATGTTCGCGTAGGCCAGGATGCAGACCGCCGAGAGGATCGCGAAGAGCAGGATGTTGCGCTTGCGGCCCAGCTTGTCGGTGAGATAGCCGCCGGTCAGGTAGCCGATGAAGGCCCCCGAGATCAGGAACGCCAGGTAGCCGCCGGTGCCGACGACGGACAGTCCGCGGTCCGTCTTCAGGTAGGTCGGGACCCAGGTGGCCAGCGTGTAGTAGCCGCCCTGGACGCCCGTGGAGAGCAGCACCGCGAAGACCGTCGTCTTCAGCAGTCCGGGTGCCGCGGCCGTGCCCGGCTTGAAGATCGCGGCGAAGGAACCCTTCTCGGGGCTCTTCTTGCGGCGCTCGGCGGCCTCCGGCGCGTCCTTCACGTTGCGGCGCACCCAGATGACCAGCAGGGCCGGCAGCGCCCCGGTCCAGAACATCACGCGCCAGGCGAGGTCGTCGCTGAGGAACTGGAAGACCAGCGTGTAGACCACCACGGCGAGCCCCCAGCCCACGGCCCAGGAACTCTGGATCGCGCCGAGCGTACGGCCGCGGTGCTTGGGGCTCGCGTACTCGGCGACCAGGATCGCGCCGACCGCCCACTCGCCGCCGAAGCCGAGTCCCTGCAGGGCGCGGAAGACCAGCAGGGTCTCGTAGTTGGGCGCGAAGCCGCAGGCCACGGTGAAGACCGCGTACGTGATGACGGTGATCATCAGCGCCTTGACGCGTCCGATCCGGTCGGCGATGACTCCCGCGCCGGCACCGCCGATCGCGGACACGACGAGCGTGACGGTCGTGAACAGCCCGGTCTGGCCGCTGTTGAGACCGAAGTACGCCGACAGGGCCACCATGCTCAGCGGCAGCGTGAAGTAGTCGTACGAGTCCAGGGCATAGCCGCCGAACGCACCGCCGAAGGCGCGGCGGCCGCGCGGCCCGAGGGCCCGCAGCCAGGCGAACGCGCCCTCGTCGGTGGGTTCACCCGCTCCGGGGCGCGTCTCGGTGGGCAGGGCCTGCGGTGGAGGGGGCGTGCTCATGGGCACCTCACAGACGAGGAGGGGGAGGGTGCTTCGGGGCTGAGCCGTGCCGTGCGCGAACGCTTGCTTGCCGTTATGTGCCGTTATGCGTTGTCCAGTACGGAGTTGCGGCGTGCGGAAGCCGTTGGATCCGGGGGTGGGCTGCCGGCGCCTGATGAGTAAGGTAGAGGATCGTTGAACGATCCCTCAATACCCATGTTGTTTCGTTCTGGTATCTGCGATTGAATTCGGGCGTGGCCGAACTGAACGGACTGGCGGACGACCGCGCGCTGCTGGGCCGCACCAGCACCGCCGAGCGGGTCTCGGACATCCTCAGGAGCCGGATCGCCGAGGGCTACTTCCCGCCCGGCACGCGCCTGTCGGAGGACACCATCGGCAATGCGCTCGGCGTCTCGCGCAACACGCTGCGCGAGGCGTTCCGGCTGCTCACGCACGAACGGCTGCTCGTCCACCAGCTCAACCGGGGTGTGTTCGTACGGGTCCTGACGGTCGAGGACGTCGAGGACATCTACCGCACCCGCAGGCTCGTCGAATGCGCGGTGGTGCGCGGCCTCGGCGAGCCGCCGTACGCGGTGGACGATCTCGCCAGGGCGGTTGCCGACGGGCAGCGGGCGACCCGTGAAGGTGACTGGAAAGGCCTGGGCACGGCCAACATCCACTTCCACCGGGAACTGGTCGCGCTCGCCGGCAGCGCCCGCACCGACGAGCTGATGCGCAGCGTCTTCGCCGAACTGCGGCTCGCCTTCCACCTGGTGGACGACCCGCGTCGCCTGCACGAGCCGTATCTCGCCCGCAACGGCCGGATACTGCAAGCCCTTCAGGACGGGGACCGCGAGGAGGCGGAGGACCTGCTCGGGGTCTACCTCGACGACTCACTCAAAAGGGTCGTGGAGGTCTACGGCCGACGGGTGTCGGAAGAACTCTGAGCGGGGACGTGCCTCGCCGGTGACGCTCCGGCCGGAGCGCACCCGACGGGCTGCCGAGAACCGCGCGAGCAGTGACAATCCGCCCGCACCCGACAAACGGCCCGAAGTGTCACAGCGGCCCCGGCGGAGCGCTTTGTGCCGTTGTCAGACCGAGGACCTAGTCTGTGCACCGTGACTTCGCCTGCATCGACGGACAGCGTTCCGCCCCAGCTCAGCGCGGGGCCGCGGCCCGCCCCGGGCCCGGCCGCCGACGAGGGCCTGGCGCGGCGGCTGCGCGCGCTCGCCTGCACCGCCCCCCTGCACGACCTGGACGTACGCAAGGCGAACCTCGCGGGTGAGTACACGGTCTACGGAATGGCCGAGGTCGCCCTCGCCGCCATCGACCTCGTCACACTGAACATGGACTTCGACACCGGCGCCGACCACGACCAGATAGTGGCCAGGCTCATCCCGCGCATCGCAGCCCAGGCCCCGCGCCGGCCCGTCACCGAGCACGAACGCGTCGCGCGCTGGGTCCTGGAGAACCTGATCAACGTCGGCAGCGTCGACCGCGGCTTCCGCGCCGTGTACGGCACGTTCGCGCCCGACGGCTCGTACGTGCGCCGCGACTACGACTTCAAGCTGATCGAGGAGGTGCCCGGCTACGGAGGGGTCGTGTACCTGCGTACGACGGACGAGGCGGTCAACGTCCTCGTGGGCGCCCTCGACACCGACGTCACCAGCGCGCAGATCGCCGCCGAGGTCAAGCTGGAGGTACTGATCAGCCGCGGCCGCCTCGCGGACGCCCAACTCGCCGCCGAGCAGGCCCGCTACCGGACCGTGCAGTACTCCGAGACGCTCCGCAGGGCCCTCGACGCGACCCGGCGCAACGTCCGGGCGGTGGACTGGCTGCAGACCGTGCCCGACATGATCGCCGAGGCCCTCGACCACGTGGCCGACCGCTACCGCCACGAGAACGCGATCCTCACCAACATCCGCAAGGCGCGGGACGAGTCGGAGGACCCCGAGCAGAAGCGCCGGGCCGCCGAGCTGGTCGACATCGTCAAGGACTGCATCCGGCGCCACACGCAGCTGCAGTCCCGGCTGCTGGAGGCCGGGCCGCTGTTCCGCGCCGAGCAGGACCGGCAGGCCTTCGCCACCCCGATGACGACCTCCGGGATAGACCTCTACGGCCATCTGGTCGCCCCCGTACTGCCGCTGCCCGTGGAGCAGGCGCTGCGGGTGACCGACGCCTTCTTCGCGCGCGGGACGGGCCTTCGGACCTCCGCGTCCGTCCGCGTCGGGGATCTCGTCGACCTGCTGCTGACGCCTCCGGTGGAGCGGGAGCACCTGGGCGCCGAGATGCCCGAACCGGACCTGATCGCCACGCCGGACGACAGCCGGTTCAGCGAGGAGCAGCTCGCCGTCGCCATGGAGTTGCTCGACCTTCCGGCCGACGCGCCACGCCGGCTCTCCGGGCTGCTCGCGGACGCCCGGCGGCGGGACCCCGAACTGCCGTATCTGGTCGCCCTGCTGGCGGTGCACGCCGCCAGCCCTCCGGTCGGCACCGCCTACCGCCAGGGCGAGGAGCGGCTGTTGTTCGCCGTGGACGACGGAACCGAGCTGGACGACCCCGAGTTCGGCGGAGCGGATCTCATCGTCGGCATGGCTCTCCTGGACGCCGCGGGAATGGCCGCCGGCCGTACGGAGGCGGCGTGATGCCGCACCGGCCGGCGCCCGGCCGCGGACCGTCCGCAGCTCGTCGCACAGTTCCCCGCGCCCCCGGGAGAGCCCCGGCGAGGGCGCTCGTCCCCCGTCCCGCCGTCCAGCCGAAGGAGTTGCAGCAGTCGTGACCGAGCACGTCGAGTGGAGTGAGCCGGAGGCGGCCGCCGCGCCGTCCGCGGCCGCCTCCGTCACTCCCGCCGACACCGCCGATGCCGCGCGGCTCGTGGCCTTCGGGCTGCAGCCCAAGGTGCAGCCCGCGCGGGACCAGGAGTACGCCGAGCTGCTGCGGCGCTACCGCGAGGACCCGGCCTTCGCCCGGCTCGCCGACGCCGTGGCCACCGGGCTCGGGCTCGTCGTGCTGGAAGTGTCCCCGAGGGCCGGAATGGCGGTGACCGCCGCCGAGGACTCGGTGTTCGCCGTACGCATGGGCGACTACGCGCGGCGGGCGTCCGCCGACTCGAGCGACCGCTTCCTGCACGGGCTCGCACATCTCGCGGTCGCCGCCATGGCCTTCCCGAGGCCGGAGGACCTCGCGGACGACGGGTACATCGGGCGGGTGTCGGTCAACGGCGTCGACGCGTTCGTACGACAGGCCTGCCGCCGCCTGGAGGAGCGGGCCGAGGAGCAGGGGGAGAACACCGACCCGGCGACGGACGCGCCCGGACTCGAGTCCGCCTGGCGCATCTGGGCGCGGCGCAGCTCCGCCGGCGCCACCAAGGACGCGCGCAGACTGGCCGGTTCGACCACCGGCATCATCGGCAAGGCGGTCGCCTTCCTCACCGACTCCGGCTTCCTGCAGCGCACCGGTGACGATGCCGGGGGGACCTACCGGACGACCGCTCGTTATCAGCTCCAGGTGCGGGACATGGCGGGCAGCGCCGCCCTCGCCGAGCTGCTGGAGCTGGGCGTCGTGCCCGTGACCGACGGCACCGCCACCCTGTTGCCCGCAGAGGACACCGACGACCTGGAGCTGGCCGCCGACGCCGGGCTGCCGTTCCACTCGTAACCGACCAGCCGACCGCACCACCAACCGCCTCAACTCCCCATACGACTACGAGAGTCCGCCGCCATGTACGAGCTGTCCCGGGTCCGCCTCTACTCCATCGGGCCTGCCGGTGCGCGCTACGCCGACACCGTGCTGGACCTTCGGGGTGTCGGCGGGCTCGTGCCCGACCCCGCTCCCACGCAGGCGGAGTTCTTCGAGGAGGAGCCCGTCGGGCCGCCGCGTCGCCCCGCCCCCGCCGGTGTGCTCTTCCTGGAGAACGGCGGCGGCAAGTCCGTCCTGCTCAAGCTGATCTTCTCGGTGATGCTGCCCGGCCACCGCAACACCCTGGGCGGTGCCAGCTCGGGTGTGCTGCGGAAGTTCCTGCTCGCGGACGACTGCGGGCACGTGGCGCTGGAGTGGCAGCACACGCTGACCGGCGCGTGCGTCGTGGTCGGCAAGGTCAGCGAGTGGCGGGGGCGCCAGGTCTCCAACGACCCGCGGAAGTTCGCCGAGGCCTGGTACTCCTTCCGGCCCGGCCCCGGGCTGAGCCTGGACAACCTGCCGGTCGCCGAGGCGACCTCCGTGCGGCCGTCCGTCGAGGGCGCCTCGGGCGCGCAGGGGCGGCGGCGCACCATGAAGGGCTTCCGGGACGCGCTCACCGAGGCGGGCAAGGCGTACCCGCACCTCGAAGTGCACTGGGAGGAGATCCACGACCGCTGGATCGAACACCTCGGCGACCTGGGCCTCGACCCCGAACTCTTCCGCTACCAGCGCGAGATGAACGCCGACGAGGGCGAGGCCGCCGGCCTCTTCGCCGTCAAGAAGGACTCCGACTTCACCGACCTGCTGCTGCGCGCGGTCACCGACACCCGGGACACCGACGGCCTCGCCGACCTGGTGGGCGGCTTCGGCAACAAACTGGGACGACGGGCCGAGCTCATCGCCGAACGGGAGTTCACCGCCGGATCCGCCGACCTCCTCGGACGGATCGTCGAGGCGGCCGGGGCCCGCTCCCGGGCCCGCGAGGTCCACGCGGCCGCCGAGCGGCGTACGCGCACACTGGCCCGGCGGCTCTCCGCACGCGCCGTGCTGGAGCGGGGACGTACCGGCGACCTCGCCCAGCAGGTCACCACCGCCGCCCACCGGGTCACCGAGGCCGAGGGTTCCCGGGAGCGCAGCGCGCTGATCGCCGCCGAACTGGCCTACCGGCACGCCTCGTTGGCGCTCGCCGGGGCCGAGAAGGGAGCGGCCGCGCAGAAGCGGGAGCTCGCCGAGGCGCGCACCCTGCACTCCGCCTGGCAGGCGGCCGAAGCCGTCCTGCGGCACCGCGCCGCCGCCGACCGTTCCGCACGTGTGGCAGCCGCGATCCTGGAGGCCGAGCGGGACGCCGCGCCCGCCCTCGCCGCACGTGCCCGGGCCGCCGCCGATCTCGTACGGGCCCTGCACGCGGCCGCCGAAGGGGCCGAGTCGGTCGCCAACGAGGAGGAGGAGCGGTCCGCCGCGCTGCAGGAGGTCGGTGAGGCCGCCCACCGGGACTCGACGTCGGCCGCCACCGAGGCGCAGCGTGCCCGCAGCGAAGTCGGGCACCTGCGCCAGCGCCTCGGCGAGGTCGAGCAGGAGACCGCCGAGGCGGTGCGCGCCGGCTGGCTCGACGACACCGCCCCGGACGCCGATCCGGCCCGCGCCGCGCTCGCGGCCAGCGATGCCGAGAAGACCGCCGTCGCCGCGTGGGACACGGCCCGCGAGACGTCCCGCCGCACCACGGACCAGGCCCGTGAAGCCGCGTCGGCCGAGTCCCGCGCCGAACTCACCGCGGCCCGCGCCGCCGATGCCGCCACGGCGGCCGAGCGCGCGTACGACGCGGAGCGGCGCACCGCGCAGGCGCTGGCGGAGGAGGAGCGGCTGGCCGAGCTTCTGAGCCTGCCCGGGGCCGTCGGCGCTTCGGGGAGTGCCGGGCGTCCCGCGTTGCCGCAGCCCCGGCACTCCGCCACGCAGGACGGTTCCGGCAGCACCGGCGCCCCGGCAGGAGGCCCGGACGACTCCGCGGCCGACGGTCCCCTCACCGCCACGGAGCTGGACCGCTACGCCGACGAGCTCCGCCGGCTCCTCGACGACACGGTCGCCTCCGCCGAGCGGCAGCTCTTCGAACTGCGGACCGCAGCGGCCGACGACGCCCGGATCCTCGGCGCCCTCGGCGACGGCGGACTGCTGCCGCCCGGCCCCGACGTCCTGGCCACCGTGGAGTACCTGGGCGAGCACGGCATCCCCGCCCTCCCCGGCTGGCGCTACCTCGCGCAGGCCGTCGATCCCGTCGACCACGCCCGCGTGCTGGCCGCGCGGCCCGAGCTGGTCGACGGCGTGATCATCACGGACCCGGCCACGCACGCGCGGGCCCGGGAGGCCCTCACCGACGCCGCGCTGCTCCCGCGCTCCGCCGTCGCCGTGGGTACGGCCGCCGCTCTGCTCGCCCCGACCCCGGCCCCCGGCGCGGGCGACGTCTTCCTCGTCCCGCCGAACCCGGCCATGCACGACGAGCACGCCGCCGACGAGGAGCGGCAGGCGCTGCGCACGCGCGCGGCCGGGCGGGACGACGAGATCCGCGAATCGGCGGCCCGGCTCGCCAAGGACAGGGAGCTGTCCGCGCGGCTCGCCTCCTGGCGGACGGGCTGCCCGGCGGGACGGCTCGCCGAGCTCGCCACGGCGGCCCATGACGCGCGCACGTTCGCCGAGGAGGCCGAGGCCGAGCTCGCCGAGGCGCGTACCCTCCGGACCGAGGCCGACGAGGCGGCGGCCGAGGCGGCCCTCGTGCGGGACGAGCGACAGGAAGCCGCACAGCGGGCCCGACGCGCCGCGGACGCACTCGCAGGACTCGCCTTCCGGCTGCGCGAACGCGCCGGCTGGCAGGTCAAACTGCGGGAACTCGCCGACGACGCGGCCGAGTCGGAGGCCCGCGCCCAGTCCTGTCTGGAGCGCGCCCGCGCCGCCGACGAGGACCGGCGTGGCGCCCAGCGGGCCGCCGACGACGCCCGCCGCACGGCCCGTGCGCTGCGCGCCGAGCGCGCGGAGATCGCGGGCGCCCCCGACGACGTACCGGAAGCGGACCCGGGCACCGCGAGGTCGTCGCTGCCGGCCCTGCGCGAGGCCTACCGGGCCGCCTCCCAGCTGTACGAGAAGGTCGGGGTCGGCGCCGACCTGCGCGCCGAGCAGGCCCGGGCCGAGAGCGACGAGAGCACGGCGCTCACGGAGCTGAACCGGCTGACCAACAAGGTCCGCACGCGTGCGGCCCAGCTCCTGGAGTCCACCGACGGTTCCGACGGCCCGTCCCGGCAGGCGGCCGTGGCCCGCGCCGAGGAACTGGTCCAGCTCCTCGAGACGCGGATGTCGACCGCGAGCGAACACCTGGGCCGGCTGCGGGGCGAGGCCGAGCGGCACGCGCCCGAGGACGCCGAGGCGCACACCGAACTGCCCGACGACCTGATTCCGCGCGACGCCGAGCACGCACAGAGCCTGCTGCGTACCGCCACCGGCGAACTGGCCTCCCGCACCGAGGCGTTGGGCCAGGCACGCGCGGCGCACACCGAGCTGCTGGACGCCCACCGTGCCGCCGAGGACGCGGCAGGCGGCTTCGACGAGACGGCCGCCCTGCTCCGGGACCTCCTCAGGGAGCACTCGGACGACGAGCAGGAGGACACCGAGCCCCACCCCGGCACGATCGAGGAGGCCAGGCAGTCCGCCGCCGACACGCGCCGCTCGCTGCGGGGCTGCGCGGCCGACCTCTCCGCCGCCGAGTCGGCCGTGCGCGAGGCCGGCGACATCCTCGTACGGCATGCCAACTCGACGCGCTACGAACAGGTGCGCACCCCCGCGCGTCAGCAGATCCGGGAGCTGCCCGCGTCCGCGCTGCCCGAGCACGCGCAGAAGTGGGCGGACGCCTTCGCGCCCCGGCTTCGGGTCCTCACCGACGAGTTGGAGCAGCTGGAGCGCAACCGCGACTCGATCGTGGACCGGCTGCGTGGGCTGGTCGAGTCCTCCCTCGCCACCCTGCGGTCGGCCCAGCGGCTGTCCCGTCTCCCCGAGGGACTGGGGGAGTGGTCCGGCCAGGAGTTCCTCCGGATCCGCTTCGAGGAGCCCGACCAGGCCACACTCGCCGAGCGGCTCGGCGAGGTCGTCGACGAGGCGACCAGGGCGGCGGTCAAGAAGAACTCCGACCTGCGCCGCGACGGGATGTCCCTGCTGCTGCGAGGCGTCGCAGCGGCCCTTCAGCCGAAGGGCGTCGCGGTCGAGATCCTCAAGCCCGACGCCGTACTGCGCGCCGAGCGTGTCCCCGTCGGGCAGATGGGCGACGTGTTCTCCGGCGGCCAGCTGCTCACCGCCGCGATCGCGCTGTACTGCACGATGGCGGCCCTGCGCTCGAACGACCGGGGGCGGGACAAGCACCGCCACGCCGGCACGCTGTTCCTGGACAACCCCATCGGGCGCGCCAACGCCACGTACCTGCTGGAGCTGCAGCGGGCCGTCTCCGACGCGCTGGGCGTGCAGCTCCTCTACACCACCGGCCTGTTCGACACCACGGCGCTGGCGGAGTTCCCGCTGGTCATCCGCCTGCGCAACGACGCCGACCTGCGGGCGGGCCTGAAGTACATCAGCGTGGAGGAACACCTCCGCCCGGGTCTCCCGAAGGAGACCCCCGCGGGAGAGGCGTCCCACACGGAGATCACGGCGACCCGTATGTACAAGCGGCCCGCGCCGAGCGTTCCGTAACCGCGGGGCAGGGGAGACTGCGGGCCGTTCGTGGCTGGTCGCGCAGTTCCCCGCCCCCGCTAGAAGGCGCTGTCCGCATCCTCTTTGAGAAGGTCCGCGCACTTCTCGCCGATCATCATCGTCGTGATGCACGGATTGACGGTGACGAGGTTCGGCATGACGGACCCGTCGGCGACCCGCAGCCCGTCGATCCCCTTGACCCGCAACCGCGCGTCGAGCGGCGCCGAGGCGTCGTCGTCCGCGCCCATCTTCACCGTGCAGGACGGGTGGTAGACGGTGTTGTGGGTCTTGTGGATGTAGTCGAGCAGCTCGTCGTCCGTCCTGACGTCCGGCCCGGGGGCCAGCTCCGCCCCCGCCCAACCGCTCAGCGCGGGCTGCTCCGCGATACGACGGGCCAGCTTCAGCCCGTACGTCATCACGCGCGCGTCGTGCTCGTGCGTGAAGTACCGCGGATCGACCCTGGGTTTGTCCCGGTAGTCGCGCGTCCGCAGCCGCACCGTGCCGCGTGACTTCGCGCGGGTGACGTTCGGCGTGAGACAGAACGCGTTCTCGGAGGTCGGATAGCCCCACCGGGCCGTGTTCATGTCGAACGGCACCGACCCGTAGTGGAACATCAGGTCCGGCCGGTCCAGGCCGGGCTCGGTGTCGTAGAAGATGCCGGCCTCCCACCACTGGCTGGAGGCGGTCGGCATGGGCTGTTTCGCGTCCCACATGATGACGCCCTCGGGGTGGTCCTGGAGGTTCTCGCCCACGCCGGGCGAGTCCACCACCACGTCGACGCCCACCTCACGCAGGTGCCCGGCGGGCCCGATACCGGACAGCATCAGCAGCTTCGCGCTGTCGATCGAGCCGCAGGACACGATCACCTCGCGCCTGGCCCGGACCGTCCGGGTGTGGATCAGGTCCGGGTCCAGGTACTCGGCGCCCACGCAGCGCCGCCCGTCGAGCACCAGCTTCCTGGCCCGCACCCCGGTCCGTACGTCGAGGTTCGGACGCCTGCCGAGGATCGGGTGCAGATACGCGACGGACGAGGACTGCCTGATGTTGTTCTCGTCGGAGTTGATCTGGAACCAGCCGGCGCCCCGGATCACCGTCCTGCCCGTGTTGAACGGGGTCGTCGGAATGCCCGCCTGGGCGCAGGCCTCCAACAGGGCGGTGCCGCAGGGGTCGTCGCTCTTCAGCGTGCGCAGCTTCACCGGGCCGGTGCGGCCGTGGTGCTCGCCGGGCGCGTCGTTGTTCTCCAGCCGCCGGTAGAGCGGCAGGAGTTCGGACGAGCTCCACCCCGTACAGCCCGCGGCGGCCCAGTCGTCGAGGTCCTCCGCCGGCGCCCAGAAGGCGATACAGGAGTTGTGCGACGAACAGCCGCCGAGCACCCTGGCGCGGGCGTGCCGCATGAAACTGTTGCCGCTGGCCTGCGGCTCGACCGGGTAGTCCCAGTCGTAGCCCGACTCCAGCAGCCCCATCCAGCGTTCCAGCTTCATGACGTCGTCGTCGCCGATGTCGCTGGGGCCCGCCTCCAGGACGCACACGGTGACGTTCGGATCCTCGGAGAGCCGCGCCGCGACCACGTTGCCCGCCGTGCCGCCGCCGACCACGACATAGTCGAACTCGTCTTCGTTCATCGGGGGTTGACCTCCTTGGAGTCCTTGCGTCGTTCTGCTTCCGGATCGGTGCGGTCAGTCGGCCGTCGGGGTGGCCGCGGGGGAGGAGGGCGGCAGGGGAGTGTCGTCCGCGGCCTTGTACTGGTGCTCCGCGAGCACTCCGGTGCGGTGGCGTTGCACGAACCAGTAGTAGGCGAAGCCGCCGCCCATCACGATGCCGACGAACAGGACGGCGCCCCAGCGCAGGTACCAGTGGTACGGGGCCGCCGCGTTGTAGACCGCGGCGCGCGGCCAGATCAGGTTGAGCATCATGGCCGTGCCCCACAGCACCGCGACGATGTTGACGGGCAGCCCCCATCGGCCGAGGGAGAACTTGCCGTCGCCCGCGGGCTGCCAGTTACCGCGCAGCCTGGCCACCAGCATGGGCCCGGTGACCAGCAGATACGCGAGATAGATCAGGATGATGCCGATACTGGTGACCACGGTGAAGATCTGCGGCTGGCGGATGTTGACCACCAGGATCGCCAGCGCCAGGATGCCGATGATCACGGCGGGGAGGATCGGGGTCTGGAACCGCGGATGGACCTTGGCCAGCTTGGAGGAGGCGGGCAGGTTGTTGTCGCGGGACATCGCGAAGGCCAGCCGGATCGCCGCGGTGTGCACGGCCAGGGCGCAGACCGTGACCGCGATGAACACACACCACAGCATGGCCTTGCCCGCGTCCTCACCGAGCACGTTGAGGACGATGTACTGCAGGCCGTCCGTGGACAGCCGGTCGCCCTTCAGGCTGGACACGCTCATCAGCGCGAGGATCAGGATGAGGCCGCCGAGGATGAACGAGGCGACGATGGCGCGGATGATGGCGCGCGGCGCGTTGCGTGACGGGTCGAGGGACTCCTCGCCGAGCGAGGCGGCCGTGTCGAAGCCGTACATCACGTACGCGGACGCCAGCGACGCGACCAGGAACGCGCCGAGGTAGCCACCGGGCTGGCCCGCTCCCGTGCCGTTCGTCTCCAGCACGACCTGCGGTCCACGGGTGATGTGCACGGCGAACAGCACGATCAGTACGACGGTCGCGATGAGCTCGATGAAGACGCCCGCCGTGTTGATCCTGGCCATCAGCTTCACACCGAGGGCGTTCACCAGCGTGGTGAAGACGATGAGTACGGCGGCCAGCAGCACGGCGTTGGTGGCGACGTCGTACTTGCCCGTGCCGTCGCCCACGAACTGGAACGCGGAGGAGATCTGCGGAAGGGTCAGCTGATACGCAAGGGCCACGGCGGCGATCGACACGATCGAGGCGATCAGCATCGTCCAGCCGGCCAGCCAGCCTATGTGTGGATTGCCCACCTTCTTGGACCAGTTGTAGACGGAACCGGCCACCGGATAGCGGGCGGCGAGTTCGGCGAAGCACAGCGCGACCATGAACTGGCCGACGAAGACCATGGGCCAGGACCACCAGTAGGCGGGCCCGCCGCTGCCGTATCCGAAGTAGAAGAGCTGGAAGGTGCCGGTGAGGATGGAGATGTAGCTGATGCCGGCGGCGAAGGTGTGGAAGTTGCCGAGCGTGCGCTTCAGCTCGGGCTTGTAACCGAACTCGTTGAGTTCCGAGTCGTCATTACTGTGTTTCTCAGGTGGTTGAGCGGTGGTGGTCATGAGCGCCTCCTGGGAAGGGGGAGTTCTCCCGGGCGGGAGGGGAGTGCGGCTCGTGCGGGGTCGGTGGTGCGCGGGTGCTGGATCTTCGGGTGAAGAAGGCTGGATCTTACGGGGAGCGCGGCCGGTTCCGACCAGGGGGAGCGTCGATTTCTTGCGATTTCCTGCGGTGGGTCACGAGAACCAGCCCTGGGGACTGGGGTTCGTCGTGCGCCAGATGTGCTTGGTCTCGCGGTATTCGGCGAGACCGGCCGGTCCGAGTTCCCGCCCGAACCCGGACTGTTTGTAGCCGCCCCACTCGGCCTGCGGGACGTACGGGTGGTAGTCGTTGATCCAGATGGTGCCGATCCGCAGCGCGGACGCGACCCGCTGCGCCTTGGCCTCGTCGGAGGTGAAGATCCCGCCCGCCAGGCCGTAGATCGTGTCGTTGGCCAGCCGCACCGCCTCCGCCTCGTCGGCGAACCGCTCCACGGTCAGCACCGGCCCGAACGACTCCTCCTGGACGACGGACATCCGCCCCGAGCACTCGTCGAGGACGGTCGGCGGGTAGTAGAAGCCGTCCGGGTGCGGAGGATCGGCCGGACGCTCTCCCCCGCAGCGCAGGACCGCCCCCTCCGCCAGACCCTGGGCGACGTACGCCTCGACCTTCGCCCGGTGCGCGGCGGAGATCAGCGGACCGGTCTGCGCCCGCTCGTCGAACGGTCCGCCCAGCCTGATCCGCCGGGCCCTGCTGACGACCTCGTCGACGAACGGGTCGTGCAGCGAGTCCTCGACCAGGAGCCGCGCCCCCGCCGAGCAGACCTGCCCGGAATGCAGGAAGACGGCCGTCAACGCCATGTCGACGGCCGTCTCGAAGTCCGCGTCGGCGAAGACGATGTTCGGGTTCTTGCCGCCCAGTTCGAGAGCGACCTTCTTCACCGTCCCGGCCGCCGCCGCCATGAGTCTGCGTCCGGTCTGCAGGCCACCGGTGAAGGAGACGAGGTCCACGTCCGGATGGTCGCCCAGGGGAGCGCCGGCCTCGGGGCCGGCGCCGAGGACCAGGTTGGCCACGCCGGCCGGGAGCCCGGCCTCCTCCAGGAGCCGCATCAGATGGATCGCCGTGTGCGGGGTCAGTTCGCTCGGCTTGAGGACGAAGGTGTTGCCCGCCGCCAGCGCGGGGGCGACCTTCCAGGCCGTCTGGAGCAGCGGATAGTTCCAGGGCGTGATCAGCGCGCAGACGCCGACCGGTTCGTGCACGACCCGGCTGTCGACGCCCTCCGTGCCCGTCTCCACCACGCGGCCGCCCTCACTCGCGACGAGCCGGCCGAAGTAGCGGAAGCAGTTCTCGATGTCGTCGATGTCGTACTCGCTCTCCACCAGGCGTTTGCCGGTGTCGAGGGACTCCGCCCGGGCGAGCACGTCCTTGTCGCGTACGAGCAGGTCGGCGACCCGCAGCAGCAGGTCGCCGCGCTCGTTCGCCGGTGTCCGCGGCCAGGGGCCCTCGTCGAAGGCGCGGCGCGCGGCCGCGATCGCGTCGGCCGTGTCCTGGCCGCCCGCCTCGTCCACGACGGCGACGAGCGAACCGTCGGCCGGACAGCGGATCTCGCGGGTCCCCTTCTCCCGCGCACCCGTCCACGTGCCGCCGATGTAGAGATCAGGCATCCATGCCTCCCAGCATGCCGATGAGCCACTCGTGAAAGATCCCGATGTGGTGCTCGGTGGGCACCAGCACCCCGCCCCCTCGGTAGGCGCGGGACGCCATCGCGGGCTGCGTACGCTCGCAGGCCTCGAAGTCCTGGGCGTTGACCCGGTGGAAGAGTTCCACGGACTTCGACACGTCGGCGCCCGACCCGACGACCTCGGGTGCGTAGAGCCAGTCGCACTCCACGATCGTCCGGTCCTCGGCGAGGGGGAACATGCGGTGCAGGATGACATGGTCGGGGACGAGATTGATGAACACGGTGGGTTTGACCGTTATCGCATAGTAACGGCGGTCCTGATCCTCTGCGACCTCGGGCAGCCTGGCGAAACCCTCGCTGCCGTCGACCGTGAAGCCCTTGATCTCCTCGCCGAACTCGGCGCCGTGGCCCACGTAGTACTGGGCGGCGTATCCGTCCGCGAACTCCGGCAGCACGTCCGTGAGTTCGGGGTGGATGGTGGCGCAGTGGTAGCACTCCATGAAGTTCTCGACGATCAGCTTCCAGTTCGCCTTCACGTCGTACACGATCCGTTTGCCCAGCGCGAGGTTCTCGGTGCCGTAGTGCTCGATGGCCGCCGTGTTCCCGAGGCGCTCCACGGCCGCGCCCGTCACCGTCTCCTCGAAGGACGGCGGCTCGTCGGCCAGGCACACCCAGGCGTACCCGAGCCACTCCCGCAGCGCGACCCCCACCAGGCCGTACTCGGTGCGGTCGACGTCCGGCATCCTGACCAGGTTCGGAGCGGCGATCAGCTTGCCGTCGAGGTCGTACGTCCAGGCGTGGTACGGGCACTGGAGGTTGCGCCGGAGCTCGCCCGACTCCTCCGTGCACAGCCGGGCCCCCCGGTGCCGGCAGACGTTGAGGAAGGCGCGCAGCTCACCGGTGCGGGACCGGGTGAGCAGGACGTTCTCGCGGCCCACCTGGACCGTA
This sequence comes from Streptomyces aurantiacus, assembly GCF_027107535.1. Lineage (NCBI taxonomy): Bacteria > Bacillati > Actinomycetota > Actinomycetes > Kitasatosporales > Streptomycetaceae > Streptomyces > Streptomyces sp. Qhu-G9. The sequence continues at coordinate 2,995,120 of NZ_CP114283.1, forward strand.
CGGAACGCGCCGGGCCTGGCCAGGTCGGCGCTGCGGACCGCACAGAACCACATCGACTCGAAGAGACGTTCCTGCTCCTGCCGGAAGATCTCCGGATCGGTGTAGTAGTGCCCCGGCAGCGTGGTGACCAGGCTCGGTGACGGCTGGGCGGAGGCGGTGGAGGGGGAGACGGGGGTCGTCGTCACGGGCGTGCTCCTCAGGCGGGCGCGGCGGCGAGGCGGTGGGGGTCGAACAGGCCGATCGGGTGACCGGTGGTGCCCGTGAGCGCCAGATCGGCGAGGATCTCGCCGACGACCGGCACGAACTTGAAGCCATGGCCGGAGAACCCGCAGGCCACGGTCACGGAGTCGGGATGTGCGGGATGCGGGGCGATGACGAAGTGCTCGTCGGGGGTGTTGGAGTACATGCAGGTGGCGGCCTTGAGGAAGGTGCCGGGCAGATCCGGGAGGCAGCGGGACATGTGACCCGCCATGGCCTGGATCTCGTCCTCGTGGACCGTCCGGTCGATGGTTTCCGGGGTGCACTCGACGCCCTTGCGGAAGAAGGCGACCTTGGCACCGAGCTCCGGGCCGTCGATGGCAGGGAAGCCGTACACCTGGACGCCGTCCGCGTCCTCCCAGACGTAGATGGGGTGGTTCCCCGGCAGGAAGGGCTGGACCCCGCCCTCGGGCTGGAACCAGTACATGACCTGCCGCTCGATGGTGAACGGCACCCCGAGGTCGGTGAGCAGCTGCGGCGCCCACGCGCCCGGACAGATCACCAGCCGGCCCGCCGTGTACGTGTTCTCGGCCGTGTGGACGCGTACGCCGTCCCGGTACGGCTCCCAGCGGGTCATCGGCTCGTCGAAGTGCAGGTCGGCGCCCTGGCGGGTGGCGAGCTGCAGGTGGGCCGCGACCATGTTCTCGGGGCGGACGAGGCCGGCCTTCTTCTCGTAGAGTGCGACCTCGTCGTCCCTGGGGTTGAGCGTCGGGAAGCGACGGCGGATCTCCGCCGCGTCCAGCATCTCGTGCGGCAGGTCCCACCGGGTGGCCGAGCGCAGCGAGCCCGAGACGGTCAGCGAGTCGGGCGGGCCGACCATCACACCGCCGCACAGGGTCGCGATGTCCCGGCCGGTGGCCCGTTCCACGTCCTCGTACAGCTCGTAGGCACGCAGCAGCAGCGGGACGTACGCGGGGTCCTCGAAGTAGGACTGGCGGGTGATCCGCGAACCACCGTGACTGGAGCCGCGGTTGTGGACCGGCCCGAACTTCTCCAGGCCGAGCACCCGCACGCCGCGCGAGGACAGGTGGTGGGCGGCGGCGCTGCCCATTCCACCGAGACCGATGACGATCACGTCGTAGGTAGGGGACACAGGGGACCTCCAGAGCTCGTGAGGGTGATGTGCCTGCTCGTCGGCGCCCCGTCCTCGAGGGGTGCGGGGGACCGCGCGGCCGGCCCCCACCGGCTCGCGCGCCTGATCACCACCGACCGCGCAGCGGTCAACGGCGAATGCGGGTCATCTCCGGGTCGAAGAGCGGTTCCTCGGCGACGGTCGCGGACACCTTCTCGCCGAAGTACTCCACGTGCACGCTCGCCCCGGTGGGGAGCACGGGCAGCCAGGCGTACGCGACGCACCGGCCCAGCGTGTAGCCGTACGACGCGCTGGTGACGTGACCCGCGGGGGAGCCGTCGACATAGACGGGCTCCTTGCCGAGGACGACGGACGCCGGGTCGTCCAGAAGAAGCGGCGTGAGCCGACGCCGTGGCTCGCCCCGGGCCTCCAGTGCCCGCCTTCCCGTGAAGTCCCCCTTGTCCAGGCGGACGGCGAAACCGACCCCCGCCTCGTACGGGTCGTGCTCGTCGGTCATGTCGGTGCCCCAGGCGCGGTAGCCCTTCTCCAGACGCAGGCTGTTGAAGGCCGAGCGCCCGGCCGCGATCACGCCGTGTTCCCGTCCCGCCTCCCAGAGGGTGTCCCAGAGGCGGAGCCCCAGGTCGGCGCTGGTGTAGAGCTCCCAGCCCAGCTCGCCGACATAGCTCAGCCGCATCGCGGTGACGGGGACATGGCCGAGGTGCGTCTCCTTGGCGCGGAAGTAGCCGAAGCCCTCGTGCGAGAAGTCGTCGCCGGTCAGCGGCTGGACGAGGTCACGGGCCAGCGGGCCCCAGACACCGATGCAGCAGGTGCCGGAGGTGATGTCCCTGATCTGTACGTCACCGGGGGCGTGCCGCGCGAGCCAGTCCAGGTCGGCGGGGGAGTTGGCACCCACCTGGAAGCGGTCGGGCCCGAGCCGTGCGACGGTCAGGTCGGAGCGAATGCCGCCCGTCTCGTCGAGGAGCAGGGTGTACGTGACGGCGCCGGGCTTCTTGCGGAGGTTGTTGGTGGTCATGCCGTGCAGGAAGTCGAGGGCCCCGGGGCCGGTGACCTCCAGACGGCGCAGGGGCGTCATGTCGTAGAGCGCGACCTTCTCGCGGGTTGCCCTCGCCTCGGCCGCCGCGACGGGCGACCAGTACCGCGCCGACCAGGCATCGCGCTCGGGAAGCGGGCCGAGGGCCTCGACGAGCGGGGCGTTCGCCTCGTACCAGTGCGGCCGCTCCCAGCCACCGCCCTCCAGGAAGCGTGCGCCGAGCTCCTGCTGACGTGCGTGGAACGGGCTGACCCGCAGCGGCCGCGGCTGCTCCATCGGCTGGAGCGGGTGCAGGACGTCGTACACCTCGACGAACTGCTGCGAGCCGCGGTCCCTGACGTACGAGGGAGAGCGCTGGGCGTCCTCGAAGCGTGTGAGGTCGCATTCGTGGAGGTCGGTCCCGGGGCGGCCGTCGACCATCCACTCGGCCACGGCCCTGGCGACACCGGCCGAGTGGGTCACCCACACGGCTTCCGCCAGCCAGAAGCCCCGCAGCGCGCGGGATTCGCCGAGAACCGGCATGCCGTCGGGCGTGAAGGAGAAGACGCCGTTGAAGCCCTCCTCGATCTCGGCCTCGCGCAGCGCGGGCATCAGCAGGCGGCAGTCGTCCCAGCTCGGCGCCCAGTCCTCCTCGGTGAACGGGAACGAGGAGGGCATCTCCAGGTCGTTCGCGCGCGCCTCGTCGTAGGCGAGGACGGCGAACGGGTCGACGGGGAGCGGCTTGTGGGCGTAGCTGCCGATGCCGAGGCGGTCGGTGTGCTCGCGGAAGTAGAGGTCGCGGTCCTGGAAACGGAGGATGGGCCCCGATGCCTCGACGGTGGCTCCAGCCAGCTCGGGCAGGGGCTTCGTCCGCGCGTACTGGTGGGCGAGCGGTTGCAGAGGCATGTCGACGCCGGCCATACGGCCGACGACCGGGCCCCAGAAACCGGCCGCCGAGACCACGTGGTCGGCGGGGAAGGTGCCCCGGTCGGTGACGACGGCGGTGACCCTGCCGCCCTCCTGTTCGATCCCGGTGACGGTGTGCCGGTCCAGGAAGCGGGCACCGCGGGCCCCGGCCCGTTCCAGCTGGGCGCGGGACGCGAGCAGGGCGCGGGCCAGGCCGTCGTCGGGCGTGTGGAAGCCGCCGAGGACCATCGACTCGTCGATGAGCGGCCACAGTTGCTTGCACCGGGCCGCGCTCACGACCTCGCCGCGGATGCCCCACGACGCGGCGTATCCGGCCCTGCGGTGCAGGTCGGCCAGGCGCTCGGGGGTCGTCGCGAGTTCCAGGCCGCCCACCGGGTCGAAGCAGGAGACCCCCTCCACCTCGAGGGAGGTGAACTTCTCGACCGTGTACCGGGCGAACTCGGTGAGGGTCTTCGACGGGTTCGTCTGGAAGACCAGGCCCGGCGCGTGCGACGTGGAGCCGCCGGGAGCGGGCAGCGGGCCCTGTTCGAGGACGGTGACGTCGGTCCAGCCGCGGGCGGTGAGTTCGTCGGCGAGGGAGCAGCCGACGATTCCGGCGCCCACGATGACCACGCGGGGATTCGTTTCGGGCGTGCTGGACATGCCCCTCCTTGTCATGGTGGGGATCGTCGCGTCGGGGTGAACGCGCCTATGGAGAAGGAATGTGGGGGCGTTCGGCGGCGATCGTGGTGTCCTCGCCGTGTCCGGTGTGGACGTCCGTGTCGCCGGGCAGCGTGAGAAGCCGGTCGCGGATGGAGGCCTTGATGGTCGGCCGGTCGGAGTAGGAGCGGCCGGTGGCGCCGGGTCCGCCGTGGAAGAGGGTGTCCCCGGTGAAGACCGCGTCGAGGAACGAGGCGTACAGGGAGCAGCTGCCCCAGGTGTGACCGGGGTTGTGGATCACCTGGAGCTCGATGCCCGCGACGGTGATGCGTTGTCCGTCCTTGAGCTCGCCGTCCGGTGCGCGGTCGGGGTGCGTGGCGGACCACAGTTCGAGGTCGTCCGGATGCAGGAGTACCGGAGCGCCGGTGAGCTCGGCCAGTTCGGCCGCCGCGTCGATGTGGTCGTCGTGCGCGTGGGTGCACACGATCGCCGTCACCCTGCGGTCCGCGACGGCCTCGCGGATGGTGCGGGCGTCGTGCGCGGCGTCGACGATCAGTACCTCCTCGTCGTCGCCGACCAGCCAGACGTTGTTGTCGACGTCGAACGTCTCGCCGTCGAGACTGAACGTGCCGGAGGTGACGACGCGCTCGACGCGTACGGTCCCGGTGCTCACAGGACCACCACCGAGCGCAGCACCTCGCCGCGGTGCATCTTGGCGAACGCCTCCTCGACCTGGTCCAGGGCGATGGTCTCCGTGACGAAGGCGTTGAGGTCCAGCAGGCCGTACAGATACTGGTCGATGAGGAACGGGAAATCACGGCTGGGCAGGCAGTCGCCGTACCAGGACGACTTGACCGCGCCGCCGCGGGAGAACACGTCGATCAGCGGGAGTTCGATCCTCATCTCCGGGGACGGGACACCGACCTGGACCAGCAGGCCCGCGTGATCGCGCATGTAGAAGGCCTGTTTGAAGGTCTCCGGCCGGCCCACCGCGTCGATGGCGATGTCCACGCCGAAGCCGTCGGTGAGCGCGCGGACGGCCTCGACCGGGTCGGTGCCACGTGAGTTGACCGTGTGGGTGGCGCCGAACCGCTCCGCCTGGTCGAGCTTCTTGTCGTCGATGTCGACGGCGATGACCTTCATGGCGCCGTTGAGGCAGGCGCCCGCGATGGCCGCGTTGCCGACGCCGCCGCAGCCGATGACGGCGACCGTGTCACCGCGGCCGACGTTGCCGGTGTTCACGGCGGCGCCGTAGCCGGCCATCACCCCGCAGCCGATCAGGCCGGCGGCCTCGGGGCGGGCCGCCGGGTCGATCTTCACCGCCTGGCCCGCCGCGACCAGGGTCTTCTCGGCGAAGGCGCCGATGCCGAGCGCGTTGCTGAGCGGTGTGCCGTCGAGCAGGGTCATCGGCTGGGAGGCGTTGCGCGAGTCGAAGCAGTACCAGGGGCGGCCGCGGCGACAGGAGCGGCAGGAACCGCAGGGGGCCCGCCAGGCGAGGACCACGTAGTCGCCGGCCGCGAGGTCGGTGACGCCCTCGCCGACCGCCTCGATCGTGCCGGCCGCCTCATGGCCCAGCAGGAACGGGAAGTCGTCGTTGATCGCCCCCTCCCGGTAGTGCAGATCCGTGTGGCAGACCCCGCAGGCCTGCACGGCGACGAGCACCTCGCCCGGACCGGGGTCGGGCACGACGATCGTCCGCACCTCGACGGGTGCGCCCTTCTTCACAGCGACTACGGCACGGACCTCATGTGGCACGACCTAGCTCCTCTGCTGTTGCGCAGTGCACTATGGGTTGCGCGATGAGGAACATAGTGGGAATCCGTCGGGCGGCCGTCAAGAGGTACGGGTTAACCCTTGGCAAAAGGAACGGGCCGCACGAAATCCGCCCGACACACGAAAGCGCGGGGCCAGGTGCTCCTGGCCCCGCGCTTGTGTTTCCCGGTCCGTCCGCAGCCCGGTCCGTGTCTCCGGTCCGCGTCCGGTCCCGCTTCCGTCAGAAGCCGTATCCCATCCGGCGCGACAGGTCGGCCGCGGCTGCGACCGTGCGCTTGGCGAGCTCCGGCAGGCGGTCCGGATCCAGCCGGTACACCGGGCCCGAGACACTGATCGCGCCGATCACCTTGCCGTCGTGGGCACGCACCGGCGCGGCCGTGGCGGCCAGGCCCAGTTCCAGCTCCTCCAGGGCGAACGCGTAGCCCTGCTCGACCACGGCCTCCAGCTCGGCACGCAGCGCGGCCGTGCCGGTGATCGTGCGCTCGGTGAAACGGGGGAGCGCCCTGGCCAGCAGCCCTTCGCGGAGCGTCGGCGGAAGGTGGGCCAGCAGCACCTTGCCGCTGGACGTGGAGTGGAGCGGGGTGCGTCTGCCCAGCCAGTTCTGCGCGGTGACGGACGCCGCGCCGCGGGCCTGCATGATGTTGACCGCCGCGTTGTCGTCGAGAACCGCGATGTTGACGGTCTCGCCCAGCTCGTCCGCGAGCTCCCGGCAGACGGGCACCCCCTCCTGCGAGATGTCCAGGCGTACTGCCGCCGCCCCCGCCAGGCGTAGCACCCCCGCACCCAGGAAGTACTTCCCGCGGTCCTTGGCCTGGGCGACCAGGCCCCGGTTCTCCAGCACTCCGAGGAGGCGGAAGGCCGTGGACTTGTGCACCTCCAGCTCGTCGGCGATCTCGGTGACGCCCGCCTCGCCGAGCCGGGCCAGGATCTCCAGCACGCTCACCGCGCGGTCCACCGACTGGACCGCGCTCCCCGCGCCTCTGCCCTGCTTCTCGGACGTCTCCTCTGTACGGTCGGCCTGCTTCTGCGTGCGGGTCATAGCTCGACTCTCACCACCTGGCGGCTCGGTTTGAGCCGCATCTGCCGGAAGCCCTTGACGCGGCGGGCACCCCGCGCGGATTCTGTTGCGCATAGCGCTCCCTCGTGCGCCATACGAAACATCATGTTACCGAAGAGTCCGTGACCGGGAAGGTCTCGGACCAGACCGGACCTGAGAGGTCCAGGACCGTGGGTCCTGGACCGAGAGGGGGGCCCATGATTCCCGTCTGCCGCTTTGCTGACCTCCCCGCGGGCGAATCCGTCCGTGTCGACACCATGCCGCCCATCGCCGTCTTCAACGCCGACGGCGAGTTGTACGCCATCGACGACACCTGCACCCATCAGGACGCGTCTCTCTCGGAGGGGTGGCTGGAGGGCTGCCTGGTCGAATGCCCGCTGCACGCCGCCTCATTCGATCTCCGCTCGGGGCAGCCGACGTGCCTCCCCGCGCGGCGTGCCGTCCGCACCCACCGAGTGACCGTCGACGACGGTGTCATCCACGTCCACGTGGCAGCCGAGGAGGGCACGGCGGCATGACGATCCCTTACTCGGGGGGCGCGACAGCGCGTGCCCCCGGACCCCACCTTCCCACGGGCTCCCCCGGGCAGGGTGGCGGGACGCCCGCGTCCCCTCGCGCGAAGGCCGTTCCGGGGAGCGCCCGCTCGACACCCCCTCTCCGGAAGAGGTCCGGCGCATGAGGACCGTCACCGTCGTCGGGGCCTCCTTGTCGGGGCTGTACGCGGCCAGGGAACTGCGCGCCCAGGGATTCGACGGGCGGCTGGTCATCGTCGGGGACGAGCCGCACCAGCCGTACGACCGTCCGCCCCTCTCCAAGGACTTCCTCACCGGTCGGACCGCCGAGGAACGGCTCGCCCTCAGCGACGCCGAGGAGAGCGCCGAGCTCGACGCGCAGTGGCTGCTCGGAATCCGCGCCCGGGGACTCGACGCCCGCGGCCGTACCGTCCTTCTCGACGATGGCCGCACCATCTCCAGCGACGGCGTCGTCATCGCCACAGGAGCCTCGGCCCGCCGGCTCCCCGGCTGCGAACTCGCCGGCGTCCACACCCTGCGCACCCTCGACGACGCCCGCACCCTGCGGGCCGAACTGACCGCAGGCGCCCGCCGGGTCGTCGTCATCGGCGGAGGCTTCATCGGCGCCGAGACCGCGTCCTCGTGCGCCGGACTCGGCCACGACGTCACCGTCGTCGAAGCGGCGCCGCTGCCGCTGGTACCCCAACTCGGCCCGGAGATGGCGGCCTTGTGCGCCGCACTGCACCGTCGTGGCGGCGTCGGCCTGGTCACCGGTACGGGCGTCGCCGGACTGCGCGGCACCGTCGCGGTCACCGGAGTGGAACTGTCCGACGGCCGTCTCCTTCCTGCCGATGTCGTGATCGTGGGCGTCGGGGCGATCCCCAACACCGGCTGGCTGGCGGGCTCGACACTGGCGCTGCACGACGGCGTGCTGTGCGACGACGGCTGCGTGACGGCCCTGCCCCAGGTGGTCGCCGTCGGTGATGTCGCCCGTGTGGGCGGGACCCGCGCCGAACACTGGACCAGTGCCACCGAGCAGCCCCGGATCGCCGTGCGCAACCTCCTCGCGGGGTACACCGCGGAGACCGTACGCCCGCTGCCCTACTTCTGGTCCGACCAGTACGGCGCGCGGATCCAGTTCGCCGGACGGCGGCTCGACACCGACACCGTCCGCATCGCGGAGGGCACGGTCGCCGACGGAGCGCCGGGGGAGGACGGTTTCCTCGCCCTGTACGAGCGCGACGGCCGGACGGCCGCGGTGCTTTCCGTGGACCGTCCACGCCCGTTCATGCGGGCCCGGCGCGAACTCGGCCGCGGGGCGGGCGCGATGGAGGCGACGGCTCCCTGAACGGGACCGTAACGGCCTCCGGGAGAGGCAGGCGAAGGCCGCGTGTGCGTCGCCCTCGCCTGCCGTCGCTCGGGCATGTCGCCGCCCGGGGGCAGCACATCCGGGCGCCCGTGGAAGGGCGCCACTTCAGCCGTCCCGTCGGTGCGCACGTCTCGGAGCGTCCCGGGCCGACTCCGGACGGAGCCGACTCCCGACTTGGCCGACTCGCAGGGTCACCAGGAGCGGACTCCTGCGCGGGGCCGCATCGAGACGACAGCTAGGAGTGCGACAACTGCCCCGGGCTGCCGCCCCGTCGGCGTATCCGCTCCTTGGCCCGCTCCGCCGTCCGCTCCTGACGCCGGGCCTTGCGACGCTCGCGCCGCAGGGCGCGGGCCGTGCTGCTCGGCTCCGACACCACGCCGTGCCGCTGGTTCCACACCTGGCGTGTCACCCAGACGTCCAGCGCACCCCACGTGGCGACGACCGTGCTCGCCACGCTGCTCAGCACCATGGGGAACGCGAGCCATGAACCGGCCAGCGTGCACAGGAAGGCGACCATCGCCTGGATCAGGGTGACCGCGATGATGATGACGGCCCGAACCGCGGACGTGCGCACGGGATCGGGCAGCCGACGCCTGGTCGTGGGCACTTCCACCCACAACGGCCGGTAGTACTCCCGCTGTTCCGCCTCCGCGGCGAACTGCCTGCCACTGTCGGGGGAGGGTGTGGCCGCTGCCTTCGCGCCTGGCTCCGCCTTCGCCGTCACCCCCTCCGCCTCGACCGCCGTCCCACGCTCCGTCCGCGCCGGGATCTCCATCGTCGAGATGTCGGCCGGAATGTCGGCCGGACTGTCACGAGCGGGTGCCCGTGGTTCCCGCTCCACCTCCGCGGTCGTCGCGACGCCCGTCCCAGGTGCCCCGTACCGCTCCGCCGTGCCCATCAACTTGTCACTCCCCACCGCCTGACAGCCGCTCGCTCCGGTGTCACGAGACTCCGGCTCCCCATTGGCTGCCCGGCTTGCGCTGCTTTACGCCGCCTCGGCGCGGCATACGGCACCCGCAGCCGATTCCGCCCCAACTTCCATACAGAAAGACGATCGACGTAAGCCGAAGATTCCCGGCGATCGAAAAATTTCGGCCAAGTGATCTGCTGTACGGACTGAATTGCACCCGGTGCACCGTGTCGGATTCGGGGAGGCAATCTCCCCCAATGAACGGACAACTGCGGATGTCTTGTTCTCGACGCGGACCGAGACGGCCCGGACAGGTCTTCGAGATACCTGTGTGTCGGTAGTAGGCTCACGCCGTTTGTTGACGTACATGTGTGCCCCCGGCCTGCGGGGGTCGAGCTGGGGGAGGCCATGCGCTTTCGCGGGAAGTCCATCCGCCGGAAGATCGTGGCGCTGCTTCTCGTGCCGCTGGTTTCGCTGACCGGGATCTGGGGCTTCGCCACCGTGCTCACGGGACGCGAGGTCAACCACCTGTTCGACACCACGTTCGTCGTCCAGGAGATCGGGTATCCCACCGAGGATGTCATCAGCGTGCTCCAGGACGAGCGCCGCCAGACCCTCGTCTACCTCGCGGACCCCCGGGCATCCGACGCCCTCGCAGACCTGCGCCGTACCCGGACCGCCACCGACGAGGTCGTGTCGAAGATCCGCAGGAACGCCAAGGACGCGGACGTACGCGACGAGATGAGCGCCGACGGTACCGAGCGCCTCGCCGCGATCCTTGACGCCTTCGACGGCGTCGGGCCGCTGCGCCAGAGCGTCGAGGACGGCACCGTCGGCCGCGACCAGGCCCTCCACCTCTACAACCGTCTGGTGGACCCCTGCTACATCCTCCTGGCCAACCTCCAGGTCCTCGACAACGTGGACGTGGACAAGCAGAGCCGCGCCCTCGTCAACATGTCGCGCGCCCGTGAGCTGCTCGCGCGTGAGGACGCCCTGCTCGGTTCCGCGCTCGTCGCCGGCCGCGTCACCCGCGACGAGGCCCGCGACATCTCCGACCTCATCGCCCAGCGCACGCTCATGTACGACATCAACCTGCCGCAGCTGCCCTCCACGGAGCGCGCACGGTACGACCGCTACTGGAAGAACGCCTCCACCGCGCCCCTGCGCGTGGCCGAGCAGTCCGTCCTCGCCTCCACGCCGGGCACCGCCCCCCGCGGCGTCACCGCCAAGAGCTGGGACGGCCTCGCGAACGAGGTCCTCGACGGCCTCGACCGACTCGACACCCAGGCGGGCGACCGCTTCCAGGACCGGGTCCGCCCCGTCGCGGTCGGCGTCATCGTCAAGGCCGCCGTCGCCGGTGTGCTCGGCCTTGCCGCACTGCTGGTCTCACTCTTCATGTCCGTACGCATCGGCCGCGGTCTCATCCGGGACCTGCGCCGGCTCCGCCAGGAGGCCCACGAGACGGCCGGGGTCCGGCTGCCCAGCGTGATGCGCCGCCTCTCCGCGGGCGAACAGGTCGACGTCGAGACCGAAGTGCCGCGCCTGGAGTACGAGAAGAACGAGATCGGCGAGGTCAGCCAGGCACTCAACATCCTCCAGCGGTCGGCCGTCGAGGCCGCGGTCAAGCAGTCCGAACTGCGCAGCGGAGTCTCCGAGGTCTTCGTGAACCTCGCCCGCCGCAGCCAGGTCCTGCTGCACAAGCAGCTCACCCTGCTGGACACCATGGAGCGCAGGACCGAGGACACCGACGAACTCGCCGACCTCTTCCGTCTCGACCACCTGACGACCCGTATGCGCCGGCACGCCGAGGGCCTGGTGATCCTCTCCGGCGCGGCCCCCTCCCGGCAGTGGCGCAAACCCGTTCAGCTGATGGACGTCGTACGCGCCGCCGTCGCCGAGGTCGAGGACTACGAGCGCATCGAGGTGCGGCGGCTGCCGAGGATGGCCGTCACCGGATCCGCCGTCGCCGACCTCACCCACCTGGTGGCCGAACTCCTGGAGAACGCCACGGTGTTCTCGCCGCCCCACACCGCGGTACAGGTGCTCGGTGAGCGCGTCGCCAACGGGTTCACACTGGAGATCCACGACCGCGGACTCGGTATGGCCGCCGATGCCCTGCTCGACGCCAATCTCCGGCTGGCCGAGACTCCCGAGTTCGAGCTCTCGGACACCGACCGGCTCGGTCTCTTCGTGGTCAGCCGGCTCGCCCAGCGGCAGAACGTACGCGTCTCCCTGCAGCCCTCCCCGTACGGCGGGACGACCGCCGTGGTCTTCGTGCCGGACGCACTGCTCTCGGACGACGTGCCCGACACCAACGGTGTGGGGTTCCGGCTCGACCGGGCGCTGTCCCCGAAGAACTCGGACATCAAGGGCGACGAGGACCGCAAGGCGGCGTTGTCCCAGGTGCCGGTCACGCTGCCCGGCCTGTCGGCGTCGCTTCTCGACGGACCGGTCGAACTGGAGGCGCCCGTCGGCCTGGACGCCCTCGAAGGCTTCCCGGGCGCCTTCGACGACGAGGACAGCGAGCGCGGCGGCATCTTCCGCCCCCGCCGTTCCATCGCCGGGGTGCCGGGGGACGAGGTGCGGGAGCCGTCGCACTCCTCCGACGACGAAGACCGGTCCGGCGGCCCCCTGCCGCTTCCGCACCGCCGTGCTCCCAAGCTCGTCAGCTCCCACGGGCGCCCCGTGACGCAGACCAGACCGCGACGCGACGAGGCGACGGACCGGGCCGACACGGGCGAGGTCACGGAGCTGCCCCAGTCGGCACAGGAGACAGCCGAGCGCTCCGGCGTGCTCGAAGAGCTGCCGAAGCGGTCGAGGGGCGCGAGGCGTGGGCCCGCGCGCCGTGAGGCCGGGGACTCGCGCGCCGCCCGCCGGGGGCCGTCCGACGACTGGCCCGCGGGCAGCGGACCGGCGGACCGCGAACGCCGCCCGGCCGCGGATCGTGACAGCGACCGGGACGGTGAGCGCACCGCGCCGACAGGCCGGGCCGCCGAGCCCGGCGGAGCGCCCATGCGCGGACCACGAGCCGGGGACGGCGGCGACGGCGAAGCCCCGGTCCTGCCGCAGCGCGGATCGCGTCGCGGAATCGAACCGGGCGGTACCCGTCCCGGTGCCCCGGCCGGCAGCGGAGGCTCCCGCCCCGCCGTCCCGGCCGCGGGCGGCACGGGCGCGCTGCCCCGCCGGGTTCGACAGGCCAATCTCGCACCCCAGTTGAAGGACGGGCCCGACCGCCGCGACGCGGCCCGCACGACGGACCCCACGGAGCGCGACGCCGACGAGGTACGCAGTCGTATGGCCTCGCTCCAGCGCGGCTGGCAGCGCGGTCGCGTGGAGAACGCCGCGGGCGACGAGGCCCAGGACGGCACAGCACCAGGAACGACTAAGGGAGACGGTCGATGACCGCACCGAAGGCCCCCGGCCACACCACGACCAGCACGGCGACGGGGGAACTCAACTGGCTCCTCGACGACCTGGTGGCGCGTGTCGCCAGCATCCGCAAGGCACTCGTGCTCTCCGGAGACGGTCTCCCCACGGGGGTCTCCAGCGACCTGACACGGGAGGACAGCGAACATCTGGCCGCTGTCGCCTCCGGATTCCACAGCCTCGCCAAGGGCGTCGGCCGCCATTTCGAGGCGGGCAGCGTCCGGCAGACGGTTGTCGAACTCGACGAGGCCTTCCTGTTCGTCACGGCGGCGGGCGACGGAAGCTGCCTCGCCGTCCTCTCGGACGCCGATTCCGACGTCGGGCAGGTCGCATACGAGATGACCCTGCTGGTGAAGCGGGTCGGCGCACATCTTGCGGCGGCCCCGCGCACCGAACTGTCCTCGGGCGGGTAGTGAGAGGGCATGAGCGGAGACGGTCAGGGGATGTCCCACTGGTTCGACGACGAGGCCGGACCGGTGGTCCGTCCGTATGCCATGACGCGCGGCCGTACCACCAGCGTGGGTCAGCACCGCCTCGACCTCATCGCGGTGGTGGTGGCGCAACAGCACGCCGACGACCCGGAGGCGGACCACTCGCTGTCCCCGGAACACGTGGACATCGTCGGACTCTGCCGTGACACCCCCCAGTCGGTCGCCGAACTCGCCGCCGAACTCGACCTGCCCATCGGGGTCGTACGCGTCCTCATCGGCGACCTCGTGGCCGACGAGCTGGTCCACGTGACGCGTCCGGTACCCCCGGCCGAGCTGCCGGACGAGAGCATCCTGCGAGACGTGATCAGCGGCCTCCGGGCCCTGTGAATTGGAGGCCCGGCCGGCCCCGGCCTCCGGGTTCGTCGGCCGGGGCGACGGGGCGTCCCGAGCGCTCCCGTGGCCGTCGCCGGCAGGCGGACAAGCCGCCCGTCGGTACCCACGCCGGGTGTCGTCGCGCCTGCGAGCCGGGCCGCCGGGCCCTACGTTGTCCGGGAGTCCGTACGGGTGGCGAGGAGGAGGTCCGGACGGCCCCGGCCGGCACGTGACGGCCCGGCGGCAGCGGTCGCCGGGACAGCCGGCGCCGATATGATCCGACCGATCGTCGTCCGGCGTTTCGGGCCCACAGTCGAAGCAGCGCGACATCGGGGAGACAGATGTGAAGGGCTGGCAGTTCTGGGTCGACCGCGGCGGCACCTTCACAGATGTCGTCGCGCAGCGCCCCGACGGCCGGCTGCTCATCCGCAAACTCCTCTCGGACAATCCCGCCCGGTACTCCGACGCGGCCGTGGCGGGCATCCAGGAACTCCTCGCGGAAGCCGGCCAAGCCCTGACCAGCCCGCCGTCAGGCCCGGATTCCGGACATGAATCCAGAGATGAACCCGGACATGGCTCCGGAGCGGACCGCGGACGGATCAGCGCTCGGCACTCCGGACGGCGCAACGAGGAGGAACCGGAGCCGGAACACCGCAACGGCCTACTGGTCGAATCCGTCCGCATGGGCACCACCGTCGCCACGAACGCCCTCCTGGAACGCACCGGCGCACGCACGCTCCTCGTCGTCACGCGGGGCTTTCGCGACGCGCTGCGCATCGCCTACCAGAACCGTCCGCACATCTTCGCCCGCGAGATCGAACTCCCCGAGCTGCTCCACGAACGCGTCATCGAGGCCGACGAGCGCATGGCCGCCGACGGCACCGTCCTGCGCGCCCCCGATCTGGACGCCCTCGCAGGCCCCCTCCGAGAGGCCTACGACGCCGGAATCCGTGCTGTCGCGGTCGTCTGCATGCACAGCCACCTCCACCCCGCCCACGAACAGGCGATCGGCGAGCTGGCGGCCCGCACCGGCTTCCCGCAGATCTCGCTCTCCAGCGAGGTCAGCCCGCTGATGAAACTCGTCCCGCGCGGTGACACGGCCGTCGTCGACGCCTATCTGTCGCCCGTGCTGCGCCGCTACGTCCAGCACGTCGCCGGCGAACTGCGCGGCGTGCGGCTGATGTTCATGCAGTCGAACGGTGGCCTCGCCGAAGCCGGACAGTTCCGCGGCAAGGACGCCGTCCTGTCCGGGCCGGCGGGCGGGATCGTGGGCATGGCGCGGATGTCGCAGCTCGCCGGCTTCGACCGGGTCATCGGCTTCGACATGGGAGGCACGTCCACGGACGTCTCGCACTTCGCCGGCGAGTACGAACGTGTCTTCACCACCCGGATCGCCGGAGTCCGGCTGCGCGCGCCCATGCTGGACATCCACACCGTCGCGGCGGGCGGCGGCTCCGTCCTCCACTTCGACGGCTCCCGCTACCGGGTGGGACCGGACTCGGCGGGCGCGGACCCGGGCCCTGCCTGCTACCGGGCCGGCGGCCCGCTCACCGTCACCGACGCCAACGTGGCCCTCGGACGCATCCAACCGGCCCACTTCCCGCCGGTGTTCGGCCCCGACGGCGACCAGTCCCTCGACGACGCCCTGGTCCGCGACCGCTTCGCCGCACTCACCCGCGAGATCCGCGACCGGACCGGCGACGACCGCACGCCCGAGCAGGTGGCCGAGGGCTATCTCCGGATCGCCGTGGCCAACATCGCCAACGCCGTGAAGCGCATCTCCGTGCAGAAGGGCCACGACGTCACCCGCTACGCCCTCACCACCTTCGGTGGCGCGGGCGGCCAGCACGCGTGCATGGTCGCCGACTCCCTCGGCATCCGCACCGTCCTCGTCCCGCCCATGGCCGGTGTGCTCTCCGCGCTCGGCATCGGGCTCGCCGACACCACGGCCATGCGTGAACAGTCCGTGGAGGCGCCGCTGAACGCGTCCGCGATGCCCGCGATCCTCAAGACCGCCGAAGACCTGGAGCACGCGGCCCGCGCCGAACTCCTCGCCGAGGACGTCCCCGAGGACCGCGTCCGGGTCACCCGCAGGGCCCAGCTGCGCTATGACGGCACGGACACGGCACTCACCGTCGAACTGACCGAACCCCGCGCCATGACCCGCACCTTCGAAGACCGCCACCGCGCCACCTACTCCTTCACCCTCGACCGTCCGGTCGTCGTCGAAGCCCTCTCCGTGGAAGCCACCGGTCTCACCGAACCCCCCGATCTCTCCGCCCTCGCCGCCGCGCACTCCGCACCCCCCGCTCCCCGGACGGTCCGCCTCCACACCGGCGGAACCTGGTGCGACGTGCCCCTGCACCACCGGGAGGAACTGCCTCCCGGCGACACCGTCACCGGCCCGGCGATCATCACCGAGGCCGGCGCGACCACCGTCGTCGACAGCGGCTGGCAGGCAGCCACGACGGACGACGGGCATCTGGTCATGGAACGCGTGGCGGTCACAGAGAGTTCCGAACTCGGCACGGAAGCCGACCCGGTTCTCCTCGAAGTCTTCAACAACCTCTTCATGTCCATCGCCGAACAGATGGGCGCCCGGCTGGAGTCCACGGCCCAGTCGGTCAACATCAAGGAACGCCTGGACTTCTCCTGCGCACTCTTCGACCCCGACGGCAACCTGGTCGCCAACGCACCGCACATCCCGGTGCACCTGGGCTCCATGGGTACCAGCGTCAAGGAGGTCGTCCGTCGCCGCGGCACCGGCATGCGCCCCGGGGACACGTACGCGGTGAACGATCCGTACCACGGCGGCACGCACCTCCCCGACGTCACGGTGATCACCCCGGTCTTCGGTACGGAGGTCGGCGGCACCGGGAGCGTCAACACGAAGAGTGATGGAACGGAGGGTGTCCGGGACGGGCGGATCCTCTTCTACGTCGCCTCGCGCGGTCACCACGCGGAGATCGGCGGCATCGCTCCCGGCTCGATGCCCGCGGACAGCCGCACCATCGAGGAGGAGGGCGTCCTCTTCGACAACTGGCTGCTCGTGGAGGGCGGCCGCTTCCGTGAGACGCAGACCCGCGACCTCCTCACCGGAGCGCGCCACCCCTCGCGCAACCCCCGGACCAACCTCGCCGACCTGCGCGCGCAGATCGCCGCCAACCAGAAGGGCGTCGACGAAGTCGCCCGCATGATCGAGAACTTCGGGCTCGACGTCGTCCAGGCCTACATGCGGCACGTGCAGGACAACGCCGAGGAAGCCGTACGCCGTGTCATCGACACCCTTGAGGACGGTGAGTCCGCCTACGAGACCGACTCGGGGGCGACGATCCGGGTGCGCGTCTGCGTGGACCGCGAACAACGCTCCGCGAAGGTCGACTTCACCGGCACCTCCCCACAGCTCGCCACCAACTTCAACGCCCCCTTCTCGGTGGTCGACGCCGCCGTCCTGTACGTCTTCCGCACGCTCGTCGCCGACGACATCCCCCTGAACGACGGCTGCCTGCGCCCCCTGCACATCGTCGTACCGCCCGGCTCGATGCTCGCCCCCGAGCCCCCGGCGGCCGTGGTGGCCGGAAACGTGGAGACCTCACAAGCGATCACCGGCGCCCTGTACCGTGCTCTGCGGGTACAGGCCGAAGGCTCCGGCACCATGAACAACGTCACCTTCGGCAACGAGCGGTACCAGTACTACGAGACAGTGGCCTCCGGGTCCGGCGCGGGCGACGGCTTCCCCGGCGCGCCCGTCGTGCAGACCCACATGACCAACTCGCGGCTCACGGACCCCGAGGTCCTGGAGTGGCGACTGCCCGTCCACCTCGACGAGTTCGCCGTTCGACGCGGCAGCGGCGGGGCCGGGCGGTGGCCGGGCGGCGACGGCGCCGTACGCCGTATCCGCTTCCGCGAACCGATGACCGTCTCCACGCTCTCGCAGCACCGCAGGGTCCCGCCCTACGGCATGGCCGGCGGCGAGCCGGGGGCACTGGGCGCCAACCGTGTGGAGCACGCGGACGGCACTGTCACCGAACTCGCCGGGAGCGACACGGCGGAGGTCGTGCCCGGCGATGTGCTGGTCATCGAGACACCCGGCGGCGGCGGGTACGGCCCGCCACCGCACGACACGGCCGAAGCGCACGAGACCGCCGTAGCATGCGACGTCTCCGAAGCACGCGGCACCACCGAAGCACGTGACACCACTGAAGCAGGAGAAGAGACCGATGATCTTCGGGCGCACTGAACGCGGCAAGGCCCCGGTCGAGCCCGTCACCCTCAAGATCCTCGTGGCGGGCGGCTTCGGCGTGGGCAAGACCACCATGGTCGGCGCCGTCAGCGAGATCAAGCCGCTGCGTACCGAGGAGCTGCTGACCGAGGCGGGCCGTCCCATCGACGACACCAGCGGTGTGGAGGGCAAGCACACCACCACGGTCGCCATGGACTTCGGCCGCATCACGCTCCGCGAGGACCTTGTGCTGTACGTCTTCGGGACGCCCGGCCAGGACCGCTTCTGGTTCCTGTGGGACGAGCTCGCGACCGGGGCCCTGGGTGCCGTCGTGCTCGCCGACACCCGTCGCCTGGAGGACTGCTTCGCCGCCGTCGACTACTTCGAGCGGCGTTCCATACCCTTCGTGGTGGGCGTCAACTGCTTCGAGGGCGCACCCCGCTACCCGGTCGACGACGTCCGCCAGGCCCTCGACCTCGACCCCGGGGTCCCCGTGGTCCTGTGCGACGCGCGCGGCCGGGAGTCGGTGAAGGAGGTCCTCATCGAGGTCGTCAAGCACGCGATGGCGTACGCCGCCGACCGCCGCCAGACCGTCACCTCCTGAGACACGCGGCCGCGGCAGGGCAGATCCGGCTCATAGGCGGCCGCCCCGCACAGCACGAGCGCGGCCCGTACCCCCGCCGACCGGGGTACGGGCCGCAGCCTCAGGCACGGCACACGGACCGCACCTGCGAGGCGTGCGCCGTCGGAGCCCCACGCGCGCGACGCGGTACGCGGACGGCACGCGCGCGTGGAGTACGACGGCGCGGCTCAGCTCGGGGCGTCCTCGTGCCAGCCGAAGCTCTTCTCCACCGCCTTGCGCCAGTTGTGGTACTCGCGGTCGCGGGCCGGCGCCTCCATGGAGGGCGTCCACTCGACGTCCTTCTGCCAGTGCGACTTCAGCTCGTCGAGGTCGTTCCACACCCCGGTCGCGAGGCCGGCCGCGTACGCCGCTCCCAGGCAGGTCGTCTCCGAGACCTTCGGACGGATCACCGGAACGTCCAGCACGTCCGCCTGGTGCTGCATGAGGAGGTTGTTCTTGGTCATGCCGCCGTCCACCTTCAGGGTCGTGATCTGCACCCCGGAGTCCTGGAACATGGCGTCCACCACCTCGCGCGTCTGCCAGCTCGTCGCCTCCAGGACGGCCCGCGCGAGATGTCCCTTCGTGACGTACCTGGTCAGACCGGTGACGACTCCCCGCGCGTCGGAGCGCCAGTACGGCGCGTACAGCCCCGAGAACGCGGGCACGATGTACGCGCCGCCGTTGTCGTCGACGCTCGCCGCCAGGGTCTCGATCTCGTCGGCGGTACGGATGATGCCGAGCTGGTCGCGGAACCACTGCACCAGCGCACCGGTGATCGCGATCGAGCCCTCCAGGCAGTAGACGGGCGCCTCGGTGCCGATCTTGTACCCCATGGTCGTCAGCAGCCCGTTCTTCGAAGGCACGGGCCTGTTCCCGGTGTTGAGCAGCAGGAAGCTGCCCGTCCCGTACGTGTTCTTGGCCGTGCCCACGTCGTAGCAGGCCTGTCCGAACACCGCCGCCTGCTGGTCGCCCAGCGCGGACGCCACCGGGACCCCGGCGAGCTGGCCCACGGCCGTTCCGTACACCTCGGACGAGGACCTGATCTCGGGGAGGACCGCTTCCGGGACGTTCATCGCGGAGAGGATGGACGTGTCCCACTGAAGTGTTTCGAGGTTCATCAGCATGGTGCGCCCGGCGTTGGTCACGTCGGTGACGTGCTTGCCGCCGTCGGTGCCGCCGGTGAGGTTCCAGATCAGCCAGGAGTCGATCGTGCCGAAGGCGATCTCGCCGCGCTCGGCCCGGGCCCGCAGCCCCGGCACGTTGTCCAGCAGCCAGGCCGCCTTGGGCCCCGAGAAGTAGCTGGCCAGCGGCAGCCCGGTCTGCTCGCGGAAGCGGTCCTGGCCGTCCGAGCCGCCGAGTTCGTTGCAGAGCGCTGAGGTACGGGTGTCCTGCCAGACGATCGCGTTGTGCACGGGCTTGCCCGTGGCGCGGTCCCACAGGACCGTCGTCTCGCGCTGGTTGGTGATGCCCAGCGCGCTGAGCTGGTCGGCGCGCAGCCCCGCCTTCGCGAGCGCACCCGCGACCACCGCCTGCACCTTCGACCAGATCTCGGTGGCGTCGTGCTCCACCCAGCCGGGCTTGGGAAAGATCTGGCGGTGCTCACGCTGGTCGACGGCGACGATCGCGCCGTCGTGGTTGAAGACGATGCAGCGGCTGGACGTGGTGCCCTGGTCGATTGCGGCGACGAACTTGTCCGTCATGACGTCCCCTTCGTCGGGTTCTGCGGAAGGCCGCGTTAGAAGGCCACGTTGAAGATGAGCCCGGCCAGCACCGCGCCGATCAGCGGCCCCACCACCGGGATCCACGAGTAACTCCAGTCCGATCCACCCTTGTTGGGGATCGGCAGGATCGCGTGGGCGATGCGCGGACCCAGGTCACGGGCCGGGTTGATGGCGTACCCCGTGGGGCCGCCGAGCGACAGGCCGATGCCGACCACCAGGAACGAGACGATCAGGATCGCGGTGCCGGACTCGCCGAGCCCCTCGGTCAGACCGAAGGCGAGGATCGGCAGGACCAGAGCGATCGTCGCGATGATCTCCGTGACGAGGTTCGCCGCGGTGTTGCGGATCGCGGGTGCGGTGGAGAAGATCCCGAGCGTCGGCTGCGCGATCTCCTCCTCGGCATTGGCCCGGAACTGTGCGAAGTAGACCAGCCAGCACAGCACCGCGCCCAGGAAGGCGCCGACCATCTGCCCGGCCACGTAGAGGTGGACCTTGTCCCAGTCCCCGGTGTCGATGGCGATGCCGACCGTCACGGCCGGGTTGAGGTGTCCGCCGGACAGCGGGGCGGCGGTGTAGGCCCCGGCCAGCACGCCGAAGCCCCAGCCGAACGCGATGACGACCCAGCCGGCGTCCTTCGCCTTGGAGTAGTTGAGTACGACGGCGGCGACCACTCCGGCGCCGAAGAGGATCAGAATCGCTGTGCCGATGACCTCACCGACGAAGATGTCTCCGTTGCTCATGGCGGCTCCTAGGCCCAAGCCCGGAGCAGTCCGCCCCGGTCCACCGTGCAGGGTGCGTTCCCATGGCTACTTCAGCCGGAAGGCAGGGAGAACCCGCGCCCCGCCCGGCGTCCGTGACGAGCGTGCCGTCGCAGTCGAACCGCCCCTGGAAGATGGCCCGTTGGCGCGGACGAGAGCCCGCGGCGCAGTGCCTGAATACGCCGGAATGCGGCGATGCCGACTGACACCCGGAAGTGTTCACCGGCACTGTGGGAGCGTCAAGGTCGTGGGCGAGAACGGTTCGTGCCCACGCGTCCGGCAGACCGCGAGCCGCCACCGGCCGACCCGGCGTCGTGAGGACGCTCAGGGCCGTCCGGGCCCTACGCCCGGCTTCCCGCCGGCGCGGGCGCGGCCCCCGACCCGCGCCGGATCTCGTGCCCCGGCGCTCCCGCTCGGCCCATCACCCAGCTCGCGCCCCGAAGCGACTTCGCGGCCTTCTTGAGGGGGGCCAGACACGCGGCCGCCTGGCGGTGGTCGGTCACGCTCCCCGGGGCGCACAGCACGGTCGCGAGAGACAGCGTGACGGCCGGCCCGCCCGCCGACCAGGGTGCGTCGAGCACCGACACGGCCAGCGCATCGAGCCCTTCCGGATCCGCCAGGACCAGGAAGTCGTCACCGCCGATGTGCCCCACACGGGTGTTCCCGCCCGCTGCTGCCTGCAGCGCCCGCCCCACCGCACGGATCAACTCGTCGCCCGCGGCGAACCCCGCACTGTCGTTGACCTGCTTGAATCCGTCGACGTCCAGCCAGCTCAGCGCGAACAGCCGCCCCTGGGCGATCCGGCGGTCCACCTCCTCGGTGATGACGTCCGAACCGGGCAGCCGCGTCAGCGGATTGAGCCCGACCGCCTCCTCGACACGGCTCTCCGACAGCGCCCGTACGAGATCCGCCAGCCGTACGACGCCCACACACCGCCCGCGCCGGTCGACGACCGCCACGTCGTCCGACGTACGGTCCCGCTCCCCGTCCGCCACCACGTCGAGGACCTCCCACGCGGTGGCGTCGACGCCGACCGTACGCGGCGGATCGCCGAGCCGGGCAGCCGGACGATCGGCGTACAGGGCGTGCCCGTAGCGCCCCGACATCGACAGCAGGAACCGCGAACGGTGCACCGACCGCACCGGCATCCCGGCCCGGTCCACGAGCACCACCCCGGACACGTCCGGCGAGCCCGTCAGCAACGCCCGTACCCGCCCCGCGGACGCGTCGGCGGGCAGCAGCGCGGCAGGCCGTACGAACTGCCGTACGGGCGGGCCGTCGGGGCGTGTGAGTGCCGGGACGGGGGAGAGGACCGGCACGTGGACATCCGCGGCCGGTCTGCGGGCGGGAGGCCCGAACAGATCGCCCTGCGCGAGCTGTGCACCCGCCGACAGCGCCGCCGCGCACTGCGACTCGGTCTCCACGCCCTCGACGGACAGCAGCGCGCCGAGCTGCTCGCACAGGGTCCGCATGGCCCGTACCACCGCCGGCCGTGACAGCAGCGACGCGTCCAGCTTCACCAGGTCGGGTGCCAGGTCCGCCAGTACGCGCAGGGGCACGTCCCCGTCACCGATACCGTCCGCGCAGATCCGGAAGCCCTCGTCCCGCAACGCCGTCACCGCCTCGACCAGCGCCCGATGCGGGACATGGGTGAAGGGCGGACCGACGTCGACCGTCACCTCCCACGGCAGGCGCCCGGCCCCGCGCACCGCCTCGCGCAGCGCCGCCAGGCGCCCGAGATCGGCGAGGGTCCCGGCGAACACGTTGACGTGCAGCGGCAGCAGCGTCTCCTGACGGGCCGCCGACCGGATCGCCGACGCGGCCAGCAGGCCGTCGATTTCAGGGTCCCGACGGGCCTGCGCGAGCACGTCGCCGGACTCGGGACGGGCGAGTATCTCCAGCGCCACGACCCCTCCGGTCGTCAGGTTGACGACGGGCTGGAAGGCGAAGCGGAGAGTATCCGTCCAGGAGGGCACGGCAGCATGATGGCCCTCTGTGACTACGCCCAGGGGCAGTTCACGAGCTGTTCACGCACGATTCCCGGCCGATCACACAGCGTGCACGGAGCCCTCCGTGGCCGGCCCGGCACGTCACCTGACGGCGATCACCGACGAACCGTGCCCGAACAGCCCCTGGTTCGCGGTGACTCCCACCCGGGCGCCCGCGATCTGCCGGTCGCCCGCCGCACCCCGCAACTGCCACGTGAGCTCGCAGACCTGGGCGATGGCCTGCGCGGGGACGGCCTCCCCGAAGGAGGAGAGCCCGCCGCTCACGTTGACGGGTATGCGACCGCCCAGCGCCGTCGCACCCTCCCGCAGGAGCTTGGCCGCCTCTCCTTCGCCGCACAGCCCCAGGTCCTCGTACCACTGCAACTCCAGGGCGGTGGACAGGTCGTAGACCTCGGCGAACGAGAGGTCCTCCGGGCCGATGCCCGCCTCCTCGTAGGCGGCCCGCGCGATCGACTCGCGGAACGTGGTGGCCGCGGGCTCCGCCGCGACCGCGGAGTCCGTCGCGATGTCGGGCAGATCCAGCACGGTGTTGGGGTAGCGCGGTGTCACCGTGGACACCGCGCGGATCCGCACCGGTGCCGCCGCCCCGTGCCGACGGGCGAACTCCATGCTGGACAGCACCAGCGCCGCCCCGCCGTCCGAGGTCGCGCAGATGTCGAGCAGCCGCAGCGGATCGGCCACCACGGCCGACGCGGCGACCTCCTCGGCCGTGACCCGCTTGCGGTAGCGGGCGTTCGGGTTCAGTGCCCCCATGGTCGCGTTCTTCACCTTGACCTGCGCGAAGTCCTCCAGGGTGTCTCCGTGGACGGCCATCCGCCGACGTGCGTACAGCCCGAAGTACGTCGGGTTCGTCGCCCCCAGGACGCGGAACCGCAGCCAGTCGGGGTCGTCGGCCCTGTCCCCGCCCGCGGGCCGGAAGAACCCCTTCGGCGCCGCGTCCGCACCCACCACGAGGACCACGTCCGCGAGGCCCGCGAGGATCTGCGCCCGTGCCGCGCCGACCGCCTGCGCCCCCGACGCACACGCCGCGTACACGCTCGTGACCCTGGCCCCCTGCCAGCCCAGAGCCTTGGCGAACGTCGCTCCTGCCACATACCCCGGATAGCCGCCACGGACGGTGTCCGCGCCGACGATCGAGTTGATCTCCCGCCAGTCGACATCCGCGTCGGACAGCGCCGCGCGTGCGGCCACCGTCCCGTACTCGGCGAATCCCCGCCCCCACTTGCCCCAGGGATGCATGCCCGCGCCGAGCACCGCCACGTCGCCCGTCATGCCGTCACCCCCGTCGGCCGCCAGTGCCAGGTCGTCCAGGTCGTCTCCGCGTCCTCGTTCAGCACGCCGGGGACGACCTCCACCTCCATGCCCACCGTCAGATCGGCGACGGAGATCCCGGGAACCGTCTGTCCGAGCACCACCAGGCGCTCGGGCCGCAGTTCCACCGCGATCAACGCGTAGGGCCGCCAGTCGAGTTCCGGATCGGACACATACGGTGACGGCGGCCGGTACCGGCTGTCCGTGTAGGACCAGATGTGGCCGCGCCTGGACAGCGGCACCTCCGCCAGCTCGCCGCCCGGACAGCCCGGGTTGCGGCACAAGACGTCCTCCCGGGGGAAGAACACGGACGCGCAGGCCGAGCAGCGGGTGCCGAGGAGCCGGAAGCCGTCCCCCTCGCCGGTGAACCAGCCGGTGACCACGGGTGTACGAGTGCGTGACAAGGCCCCTCCACAGCAGTGGATCTGACGGATCGTCAGAAGTCTGCCACGGGCCACGCCGATTGGGCAGTGCGCCGAAGTGCGTCACGGAGAACCGCCCAGGCCTCCTGAGCGTCGGAGTATCGGTAGGGACGGCCGGGGCCCACGGGGGTGGTTCCGGCCGTCCCTCGCCACCGGGCCCCGCCCGGCGCTCTCCCGAAGCCCGGCCCGGTCGGCCGAATCGGGCGCGGACCGTATCCGATCACTTCCCTCGGGGAACCCCCACCTGATAGACGCAGGGGTCATGACCCGACTCTCCACGGCGGTACGCGGCTTCGTCGCCTCGCTCGCCGCCCTGCTGACCGTCACCGCTGCCTCCGCGACCGCCACGGCGACGCCCGAGCCGAAGGCCCCGGAGGACTTCGTGTCCCTGAGATCAGTGGACCGCACGATCATCCAGGAGATGCGCTACTTCACCCCGCACAACTTCGTGGGCGAGCGCATCGACGGCTACCGGCAGCCGCTCTGCATCCTCACCCGGCCCGCCGCCGAGGCCCTCCACGTGGCCCAGCAACGACTGCTGCGCCAGGGCTACTCCCTGAAGGTGTACGACTGCTACCGGCCCCAGCGCGCCGTGGACCACTTCGTGCGCTGGGCCGAGGACCTCGACGACCAGACCATGAAGGGCGAGTTCTACCCGAACGTCGACAAGACCCGCCTGTTCGAGGACGGCTACATCGCCGAGAAGTCCGGTCACAGCCGCGGCTCGACCATGGATCTCACACTCGTGAAACTTCCGGCGAAGCCCACCCGGCCGTACGTCCCCGGAGAGCCCCTGGTGCCCTGCTTCGCGCCCCAGAAGGAGCGTTTCCCGGACAACTCCGTGGACATGGGCACGGCCTACGACTGCTTCGACACCCTGTCGCACACGCTCGACCCGCGCGTCCAAGGGCAGCAGCGCGCCAACAGACTGCTCCTGAAGGACACCCTCGAAGGCCTCGGCCTCGTGAACCTGGCCGAGGAGTGGTGGCACTTCACCTACAAGCCCGAGGCCTACCCCGACACGTACTTCGACTTCCCCGTGTCGGCGAAATCCCTCGTCACGTCCCACTGAGACGGCCCGCGAAAACACCCTTGTGATGATCGGATACAGTCCCGGGCGTGTCTCCAACCCAGATCCCCTCCGCCAACTCCGCGCCGGACTCCCACTGTTCGAGCTGCGGCGCGCCCTACGGAGATGGCGTCTCCGGCTGGCCCCGTGCCTGCGCCTCCTGCGGCCGCACGGCCTACCGCAACCCCTTGCCGGTCGCGGTGGCCCTGCAGCCCGTGTACGACACGAAGGGCGCGGCCTTGGTCGTCATCACCCGAACCATCGCCCCCGCGCGCGGGGGCATCGCCCTGCCCGGAGGGTTCATCGACCACAGGGAGGACTGGCGACAGGCCGTCGTCCGCGAACTCAAGGAGGAGACGGGCATCGCCGCGGCGAGCCGCGACGTACGGCTCGTCGACGCACTGAGCTCCCCCGACGGTCATTTGCTGCTCTTCGGGGCTCTCCCGGAGCGCCCCGCCACCGACCTTCCGCCGTCTGTCGCGATGGACGAGACGGAGGGCTGGCACCTGCTGCGGGGAGCGGCCGAACTCGCCTTTCCGCTGCACACCGTGGCGGTCCGGGCATGGTTCGAGGGCAGGTACGTCTGACGGACCCCCGGGCCGGGTGAGAGCCCGTCGGCGGCCCCGGAAGCCGACGAGCCCCCACCGGTGCCGCAGAGCCCCTCCGGCGCCCTGCGATCAGGCACCCAGTCCCCGCACCCGTACGGGAAGCGACGGCTCACCCGGGCCGTCCTCCCCGTCCCGCTCCACGACCACGCACTTACCGGGCCGACGTGTCACATAGCGCTCGATCTCCGGCTCCTCCCAGCCGTCCCCGCGGTCGGCGACCACCAGCCCGCCCCCGGTCCGCCCGCGGGCGGGCGCCCACACCTCCAGCTCCACGGACCCGTCGTCGCCGCGTACGGGCAGGACGGCGCCCGCGCGGACCAGCACCGGAATCCGAGACAAAGGGGCGTCGATCAGTACCTGCCCCGGCCCCTCGTACGCCTTCTCGGTCACCACGTCGTACCAGCGCCCCCGGGGCAGCTGCACGGCCCGCCGGTCGGCACCGGGATCCAGCACCGGCGCCACCAGCAGGCAGTCACCGAGCATGAAGGCGTCCTCGCAGTCACGCAGCGCCCTGTCCTCCGGGACGTTCCACCACATCGGCCGCACATACGGCGCACCCGTCCGCCGTGCCAGATGTGCCAGCGTCATGAAGTACGGCAGAAGCCGGCGCCGCTCCACGAGCGCCACGCGCGCGTGCCCGAGGATCTCGTCACCGAACTCCCAAGGCTCCCCGCGCTCCGCCCGAGGGCTCACGCGGGTACGGAAGAGCGGCAGATAGGCGCTCAGCTGAAGCCACCGGAGATACATCTCGGGGGAAGGACTCCCGCCGAAGCCGCCCACGTCGGGCCCCGAGAACGGCACTCCACAGAGACCGAGACCGACCACCAGCGACAGGGACGCCCGCAGGCCGGGCCACCCCGTGGCGACCTCACCGGACCAGGTCCCCCCGTAGCGCTGGCTTCCGGCCCACCCGGAGCGCGAGAAGAGGAACGGCCGCTCCCGGGGGGCCAGTTCCCGCAGTCCTTCGTAGGCCGCACGGGCCATGCCGAGCGCGTACACGTTGTGCGCCTCGCGATGGTCGCCCCCGCGGCCCTCCAGGTCGTGCCGTGCCGAACGGGGCAGCGTGGCCTCGCCGAAGGCCGTGAGGGACACCGGTTCGTCCATGTCGTGCCAGAAGCCGGCGAACCCCTGAGAGAGCCGCTCCTCGTAGAGCCCGCCCCACCAACGGCGCGTACGCGCGCGCGTGAAGTCCGGATGGACCACCTCTCCGGGGCGGACGACTCCGCGCACCACCTGCCCGGCGGGGTCCCGCACGAACGCGTCCTCGGCGCCCCCGCTGTCGTACACGGCGTATCCGGGTTGGGCCCTGACCGCCGGTTCCACACGCGACACCAGCCGGATCCCGTCCCGGCGCAACTCCTCCGCGAGCACCGGCAACTTCGGGAAACGGTCCTGGTCGACCGTGAACACCCGCTGCGCGTCGAAGTGGTCGATGTCGAGGTGCACGGCGTCCAGCGGCAGCCCGCGCTCGTGGTACCCGCCCACGATCCGCCGCACCTCCTGCTCGTTCCCGAAGCGCCGCGTGTGGTGGTGCCCCAGGGCCCAGGCCGGCGGCAGCGCGGCGGCACCCGTCAGCGACGCCCAGGTCTGCAGCACACGCGCGGGAGTGCCCACCATCACCCAGCAGCGCAGTGGGCCGCCGTCCATGCGCAGTTCGCTCGTCCCGGCCCGGTCGTGCCCGGACCCGGCGCCCTCCTCGCCCTCGCGCAGGGTCACGGAGCCGTCCCAGGCGCTGTCGTGGAACACGAGGTGCGTGGCCGCGTCGGCCAGCACCATCTGCACCGGCATGGTCAGGTACAGCGGGTCGTCACCGGGACCGAAGGCACGTCCGGGGTCGGTGTTCCACAGCCGGTACGTCCCGTCGCGCAGCCGGGGCCCCGACGCACGCCCACCGAGACCGAAGAACCGCGAGTCAGCGGCCACTTCGGACCGCTGCATCCAGCGTGCCTGTCCACCGCCGACCGGCTCCCACCAGCGCGGCGGCAGATCGCGCCGCAGACTCACCCCGCCCGGCGTGAGCACCTCCACGGCGCCGTGCCGGGACACGACCACCGTCATCCGCTCCGCCACCACCCGCCAGGCACCGTCCTTGTCCGGCTCCAGGACGGCTCGCGGGTCCGGTTCGGGAGCCTCACCCGCGAGCGCGTACGAAGGCCCGGGCCCCGCCCCGTCCCAGCCCCAGAAGACGGCTCCGTTGACCGCGACGGCTATCCGCAGCTGCGACCGGGCGAAGCGGACGACTCCGCCGCCGGGCGCGGGCTCCACGGACAGCACGGCCCCCGGAACCCGCGCACGCTCGGCGCCGCGCGCCGGCAGTCCCGAGGCGTCGGTACGCCTCCTGCGCCACGCGGCCCGCACGGTGAGCCAGCTCTGGGCCGCCCCCGCCGAACCGACTGCCTTCACCGAACGCACCAGGTCACGACCGTCCATGCTGCTCAGCCTGCCATTCCGAGGGGCCGATCAGCGGGTCGTTCAACTTCCGTTCACCCATGGTTGGACCACATCTTCACGAGCCGGACCATGTGGCGCCCGCCCTGGTGCGGAAGTCGATCACATGGCATCGTCCGTCTCAGCCGCGTGACGCGCACACCCCAGCACGTGCGCGGTACACGCACACGACGCGCGCAGTCCGGGAGCCGCCCCATGACCTCATCGAACCCCTCGCCGCTCTGGCAGCCCGACAGGGAACGCATCGACCGGGCGCAGATCACCCGATTCCAGACCTGGGCGGCCGAGCACCACGGAGCCCCCGCCGAAGGCGGCTACACCGCCCTGCACCGCTGGTCCGTGGACGAACTGGACACGTTCTGGGAAGCCGTCACCCAGTGGTTCGACGTACGGTTCACCGCCCCTTACGCGCGCGTGCTGGCCGACCGCTCCATGCCCGGAGCCCAGTGGTTTCCCGGAGCCACCGTCAACTACGCCGAGCACGCCCTGAGAGCGGCCGACACCCGAGCGGACGAACCGGCCCTCCTGTATGTCGACGAAACCCATGAGCCGAGCCCGGTCAGCTGGTCCGAACTGCGCCGGCAGGTCGGCTCCCTGGCCGCGGAACTCCGCTCCCTCGGCGTTCGACCGGGAGACCGCGTCAGCGGATACCTCCCGAACGTCCCCCAGGCCGTCGTCGCCCTCCTCGCCACCGCGGCCGTGGGCGGAGTGTGGACGTCCTGCGCCCCGGACTTCGGCGCACGCAGCGTCCTCGACCGCTTCCAGCAGGTCGAGCCCGTCGTCCTCTTCACGGTCGACGGCTACCGCTACGGAGGCAAGGAGCACGACCGCCGGGACACCGTCGCCGAACTGCGCCGCGAACTGCCCACCCTGCGCGCCGTCGTCCACATCCCGCTCCTGGGCACCGAGCCCCCCGAAGGCGCCCTGGAATGGTCCGCCCTCACCTCCTCGGACGTAACGCCCCTCTACGAAGAGGTGCCTTTCGACCACCCCCTGTGGGTGCTCTACTCCTCCGGCACGACCGGTCTCCCCAAGGCCATCGTCCAGTCCCAGGGCGGCATCCTCGTCGAGCACCTCAAACAACTCGGCCTGCACTGCGACCTGGGACCCGAGGACCGCTTCTTCTGGTACACGTCCACTGGCTGGATGATGTGGAACTTCCTCGTCTCCGGCCTGCTGACGGGCACCACGATCGTCCTGTACGACGGCAGCCCCGGCTATCCCGACACCGGCGCCCAGTGGCGCATCGCCGAACGCACCGGCGCCACCCTGTACGGCACCTCGGCGGCGTACGTCATGGCCTGCCGCAAGGCGGGCGTACACCCCTCCCGCGACTTGGACCTCTCCAAGGTCCAGTGCGTCGCGACCACCGGCTCGCCCCTGCCGCCCGACGGATTCCGCTGGCTGCACGACGAGGTGCGCGACGACCTGTGGATCGCCTCTGTCAGTGGTGGCACCGACGTGTGTTCCTGCTTCGCGGGAGCGGTCCCCACCCTGCCCGTGCACATCGGTGAACTGCAGGCCCCGGGCCTCGGCACCGACCTCCAGTCCTGGGACCCGAGCGGTGAATCCCTCACCGACGAGGTCGGCGAGCTCGTCGTCACCAACCCCATGCCGTCCATGCCGATCCGCTTCTGGAACGACCCCGATGGCAGCCGCTACCACGACAGCTACTTCGACACGTACCCCGGAGTGTGGCGCCACGGCGACTGGATCACCGTCACCTCCCGCGGCTCCGTCGTCATCCACGGCCGCTCGGACTCCACGCTCAACCGTCAGGGCGTACGCATGGGTTCGGCCGACATCTACGAAGCGGTCGAGCGCCTCCCGGAGATCCGCGAATCCCTTGTCATCGGCGTCGAACAGCCCGACGGCGGCTACTGGATGCCTCTCTTCGTGCACCTCGCTCCAGGAGCCGTGCTCGACGAGGCGCTCCTCGGCCGCATCAAGCAGACCATCCGGGAACAGCTCTCACCGCGCCACATCCCCGACGAGGTCATCGAGGTCCCCGGCGTGCCCCACACCCTGACCGGCAAGCGCATCGAGGTCCCGGTCAAACGCCTCCTTCAGGGCACGTCCCTCGAAAAGGCGGTCAACCCCGGTTCCGTCGACAATCTCGACCTGCTCCGCTTCTACGAGAAACTGGCTCACGAACGCGCCTGACCACCCCCGCCGACGGCCTCGGACGCATCCCGCGACGGCGTCACCGTCCGAGGTCGGCGCCCCTACGCAGTCAGACAGCTGGCACGCCGCTGACCTGCATATTTCGACCAGTTTCCGCATCTGCGTCACAGGTCGAGGGGGCATTGTCAGTGCCGCCGGTTACGGTGAGTGAGCATTGATCACTGCGCACAGGGGGAAAGATGGCGCACACCCAGCACCGGACCATGCGACGCGTCCTGCGCCGCGAAATCGCCGGAACAATCGGCCTGCTGACCGACGAACAGGACTTCACGGCGATGCGGCGGCGTTACCGCACCTTCGCCTTCGACGACCACGCGAGCTATCTCCAACAGGTGGAGACCCTGCTCCGGACCCTCGCGTCGGAGGGCGGCCACACCACCGTGGCACTCTTCGACCCCGAGGAGTACGCCCAGTTCTGCGCCGAGCACGACCTTGACCCCGACACCGCGTCCAGCCGCACCCGCTTCACGGCGGAGCTCGCCGCGACAGGCGCGACCGTTCCTACGAGGGCCAGGCCCTCGACGACCTCGTCCCTCACCTCGTCGACGAGGCCGTCCGCCAGGCCACCTGGGAGTACGCGACCACGCTCCTGTCCCGGATCGGCACCTGCGCCTCCTGCGGCGAGGACATCGGCCGAGCGGCGTTCGTACGAGCCTCGGACCTGGTCGTCCGCATCCTTGAGGCCACGGGCCCGGGCGAACGACACCTTGTCTGCAGCGTCTCCACAGAGCCCGAGACGCTCGTCGCGGTCCTCCGCACCGACGACGACCAGCACGGGACGCCGCATCTCGACGAGGCCGAGGCCCTCGAATTCACCACCGTCCTCGCCCTCGGCATCGCCACCCGCAGCGCCGGCGGCCTCGTCATGCGCACCAGCACACCCCACGCGACCGACCGGGTCTACGGCTGGCGCCTGCGGGGCGAAGGGCTCGAAGCGCTCACCGCCGGAGAAGTCTTCGACGCCTACTGCACGGACGTCGAGTCCGGCGACCTCGTCTCCCCGGAGTCGGGCGTCGACTACTGCGCACCACCGGATCTGGGTGACGACGGGCACACGACCGCCCACACACACTGAACACACGGGGGGCGCCCCACCCTTCGGTGGAGCGCCCCTCGACCACAGGTCCCGCGCGCCGACGAGCGCGGGACCGCTCCTACTCGCCGGACAGAACCGCCTGAGCCGCCGTGCGCGCTTCCTCGGCGCTGTCGCAGGCACGAGCGGCCGCCGCGGCCCGCTCGCACTGCGCCAGCGTGTACTTGGCCAGCGTCGCGCGGACGTAGGGAATCGACGCCGCGCCCATGGAGAGAGAGGTGACACCAAGACCGGTCAGCACACATGCCAGCAGCGGGTCCGAAGCGGCCTCGCCGCAGACGCCACAGCTCTTGCCCTCGGCGCCGGCCGCTTCGGCGGACAGCGCGACCAGGTCGAGCAGCGCGGGCTGCCACGGATCCTGGAGCCGGGACACAGCGCCCACCTGGCGGTCGGCGGCGAAGGTGTACTGCGCGAGGTCGTTGGTCCCCAGCGACAGGAACTCGACCTCCTGCAGGATCGATCGCGCCCGCAGGGCGGCCGACGGAATCTCGACCATGGCACCGAACTTCGCCTGCAGGCCCGCGGCACGGCACGCGTCGGCGAACGCCTTGGCGTCCGCGCGGTCCGCGACCATCGGCGCCATGACGTCGAGGTAGACAGGCAGTCCCTCGGAAGCCTTCGCCAGCGCCGTCAGTTGCGTACGCAGCACGTCGGGGTGGTCGAGGAGCGACCGCAGACCGCGTACGCCCAGCGCAGGGTTCGGCTCGTCGGCCGGCGTCAGGAATTCCAGCGGCTTGTCGGCGCCCGCGTCGAGCACCCGCACCACGACCCGCCCCTCGGGGAAGGCCTCAAGCACCTGCCGGTACGCCTCGACCTGCTTCTCCTCCGACGGCGCGTTCTTGCTGTCGTCGAGGAAGAGGAACTCGGTACGGAACAGACCCACACCCTCGGCACCGGCCTCCACCGCCGCCGGAACGTCCGCGGGACCGCCGATGTTGGCGAGCAGTGGAACCTTGTGACCGTCGGACGTCGCACCGGGGCCGGTCGACGCCGCGAGCGACGCCTTGCGCGCAGCCGCGGCGGCCTCCATCTCGGCCCTCTTCTCCGCGCTCGGGTCCACGAAGATCTCGCCGGTGCTGCCGTCCACGGCGATCATCGTGCCTTCGGCCAGCTCACCGGCTCCGGGCAGCGCCACCACGGCCGGTACGCCGAGAGCTCGCGCCAGGATCGCGCTGTGGCTGGTCGGCCCGCCCTCCTCGGTGACAAAACCGAGGACCAGCGTCGGGTCCAGCAGAGCCGTGTCGGCCGGCGCGAGATCACGGGCAATGAGGACGTACGGCTCGTCACTGTCGGGAACACCCGGCATCGGAACGCCGAGCAGCCGGGCGACGATACGGTTCCGCACGTCGTCGAGGTCCGCCACTCGCCCCGCCAGGTACTCACCGGCGTTCGCGAGAAGAGCGCGATACGCGGCGAATGCGTCATATACGCCGCGCTCCGCCGTGCTGCCGACCGCGATACGCCGCTCGACATCGGCCATGAGCTCGGGGTCCTGGGCCATCATGGCCTGGGCCTCGAGAACTGCCTGGGCCTCGCCGCCCGCCAGATTGCCGCGGGCCATCAGGTCGGCCGCCACGGCCTCGACGGCCTTGCGGGCACGCCCCTGCTCGCGCTCCGCGTCCTCCGTCGGTATCTGCTTGGCAGGCGGCTCGAGTACCGCCGTCCCCATGTGCCGAACCTCGCCGATCGCCACACCGTGGCTCACGCCGACGCCTCGCAGCGTTGTCTCCATGTCACCCGTCTCCGATAGAGCGGCGGGCCCTGCCGCCGAGATGTTGTGCCGTGCCTGCTGCCACTGACGGCGATGGGGTCAGTGCCAGCTGAAGAGAGCGTCGCCGGCCTTCACGTCGCCGTCGACGCTGACGTCCGAGAGGGACTCGGCTGTGGCCTCGAGTGCCACGATGGGACAGATGGGGGACTTGCCGCTCGCTTCGACGGCAGCCGGGTCCCAACGCACCACGGCCTGACC
The DNA here is from genome assembly GCF_027107535.1 of Streptomyces aurantiacus. Lineage (NCBI taxonomy): Bacteria > Bacillati > Actinomycetota > Actinomycetes > Kitasatosporales > Streptomycetaceae > Streptomyces > Streptomyces sp. Qhu-G9. The sequence goes on from NZ_CP114283.1 coordinate 3,029,332, forward strand.
GCGCTGCACGGAGTCGCCCTTGTTGACGAGCAACTCGAAGCCCTCGCCGTTGAGCTGAACGGTGTCGATACCCAGGTGCGTCAGCACTCCGTGACCCTGGTCGTCGACCACGACGAAGGCGTGCGGGTGGAGGGAGACAACAACGCCGTCGATGGGGGCAACGGCTTCGGACGCCTCTCGAACGGGGTCGATCGCGGTGCCGGGGCCCACCATGGCTCCGGAGAAGACCGGGTCGGGTACAGCTGCGAGTCCGATGGTGCGTCCTGCAAGAGGGGACGTCACGGTGGTCATGGGAAGCCTCCCAGGGGCGGTGATTCATATGGGCCGTCACTGCCTGTCCCGGACGGCGCACTGTTGAGCAGCGTAAGTCATATGAAGTGACGGTTCCGCGCCAGAGGACCCGGTTGGGGGTCGTAGCGCACAGAGCAAACGATTTGCGCCCGCTCCGGGGCCCATGTAGTGTCGTACTCCTGCCTGGGGCTGAGCGATGCGACTGCGCGTCCTTGCCTGGCAGCATCCAACTTGTCAGATCCTATCTCGGGTCTCGTTTTGCATGTCCGCAGAGCGGTGGTCAGAGGGACGGAAATTCACTGATAGAGTTTGGGAACACGAAGGGAAGCGCCCGGAGGAAAGCCCGAGAGGGTGAGTACGAAGGAAGCGTCCGTTCCTTGAGAACTCAACAGCGTGCCAAAAATCAACGCCAGATATGTTGATACCCCGTCCATCACTTTGTGGTGGGTGGAGGTTCCTTTGAAAAAGTCCTGCCGGGCATTGTTCCGGTAGGCGCATCAGCGAGGACGCAGTGAACAGTCTTCCTTATTCCGGTTGACTGTTCCGCTCTCGTGGTGTTCTCCCGATTACGGGAATACATTCACGGAGAGTTTGATCCTGGCTCAGGACGAACGCTGGCGGCGTGCTTAACACATGCAAGTCGAACGATGAACCACTTCGGTGGGGATTAGTGGCGAACGGGTGAGTAACACGTGGGCAATCTGCCCTTCACTCTGGGACAAGCCCTGGAAACGGGGTCTAATACCGGATGATACTTCCACTCGCATGGGTGGGGGTTGAAAGCTCCGGCGGTGAAGGATGAGCCCGCGGCCTATCAGCTTGTTGGTGAGGTAGTGGCTCACCAAGGCGACGACGGGTAGCCGGCCTGAGAGGGCGACCGGCCACACTGGGACTGAGACACGGCCCAGACTCCTACGGGAGGCAGCAGTGGGGAATATTGCACAATGGGCGAAAGCCTGATGCAGCGACGCCGCGTGAGGGATGACGGCCTTCGGGTTGTAAACCTCTTTCAGCAGGGAAGAAGCGAAAGTGACGGTACCTGCAGAAGAAGCGCCGGCTAACTACGTGCCAGCAGCCGCGGTAATACGTAGGGCGCAAGCGTTGTCCGGAATTATTGGGCGTAAAGAGCTCGTAGGCGGTCTGTCGCGTCGGATGTGAAAGCCCGGGGCTTAACCCCGGGTCTGCATTCGATACGGGCAGACTAGAGTGTGGTAGGGGAGATCGGAATTCCTGGTGTAGCGGTGAAATGCGCAGATATCAGGAGGAACACCGGTGGCGAAGGCGGATCTCTGGGCCATTACTGACGCTGAGGAGCGAAAGCGTGGGGAGCGAACAGGATTAGATACCCTGGTAGTCCACGCCGTAAACGGTGGGAACTAGGTGTTGGCGACATTCCACGTCGTCGGTGCCGCAGCTAACGCATTAAGTTCCCCGCCTGGGGAGTACGGCCGCAAGGCTAAAACTCAAAGGAATTGACGGGGGCCCGCACAAGCAGCGGAGCATGTGGCTTAATTCGACGCAACGCGAAGAACCTTACCAAGGCTTGACATCGCCCGGAAAGCATCAGAGATGGTGCCCCCCTTGTGGTCGGGTGACAGGTGGTGCATGGCTGTCGTCAGCTCGTGTCGTGAGATGTTGGGTTAAGTCCCGCAACGAGCGCAACCCTTGTTCTGTGTTGCCAGCATGCCCTTCGGGGTGATGGGGACTCACAGGAGACTGCCGGGGTCAACTCGGAGGAAGGTGGGGACGACGTCAAGTCATCATGCCCCTTATGTCTTGGGCTGCACACGTGCTACAATGGCAGGTACAATGAGCTGCGATACCGCAAGGTGGAGCGAATCTCAAAAAGCCTGTCTCAGTTCGGATTGGGGTCTGCAACTCGACCCCATGAAGTCGGAGTTGCTAGTAATCGCAGATCAGCATTGCTGCGGTGAATACGTTCCCGGGCCTTGTACACACCGCCCGTCACGTCACGAAAGTCGGTAACACCCGAAGCCGGTGGCCCAACCCCCTTGTGGGGAGGGAGCTGTCGAAGGTGGGACTGGCGATTGGGACGAAGTCGTAACAAGGTAGCCGTACCGGAAGGTGCGGCTGGATCACCTCCTTTCTAAGGAGCATCTAGGCCGCCAAGCTTGCTTGGTGGTCCAGGGCCATTACGTCGGCACACGTTCGACGGTGGTTGCTCATGGGTGGAACGTTGATTATTCGGCACTCTTGGTCGTCTTCTCCTTCCAGTACTGTCCTTCGGGGCGTGGAAAGAATGAGGGAAGCGGCGAGGGTGCCGGGCACGCTGTTGGGTGTCTGAGGGTATGGCCGTATGGCTGCCTTCAGTGCCGGCCCCAGTGCACTCGCCTGTGAAGGCGGGGTGATGGGTGGTTGGTCGTTGTTTGAGAACTGCACAGTGGACGCGAGCATCTGTGGCCAAGTTTTTAAGGGCGCACGGTGGATGCCTTGGTACCAGGAACCGATGAAGGACGTGGGAGGCCACGATAGTCCCCGGGGAGCCGTCAACCAGGCTTTGATCCGGGGGTTTCCGAATGGGGAAACCCGGCAGTCGTCATGGGCTGTCACCCACATCTGAACACATAGGGTGTGTGGAGGGAACGCGGGGAAGTGAAACATCTCAGTACCCGCAGGAAGAGAAAACAACCGTGATTCCGGGAGTAGTGGCGAGCGAAACCGGATGAGGCCAAACCGTATGTGTGTGAGACCCGGCAGGGGTTGCGCATGCGGGGTTGTGGGATCTCTCTTTCACAGTCTGCCGGCTGTGAGACGAGTCAGAAACCGTTGGTGTAGGCGAAGGACATGCGAAAGGTCCGGCGTAGAGGGTAAGACCCCCGTAGTCGAAACATCAACGGCTCGTTTGAGAGACACCCAAGTAGCACGGGGCCCGAGAAATCCCGTGTGAATCTGGCGGGACCACCCGCTAAGCCTAAATATTCCCTGGTGACCGATAGCGGATAGTACCGTGAGGGAATGGTGAAAAGTACCGCGGGAGCGGAGTGAAATAGTACCTGAAACCGTGTGCCTACAAGCCGTGGGAGCGTCGCTCACAGAGTTTACTCTGTGGGTCGTGACTGCGTGCCTTTTGAAGAATGAGCCTGCGAGTTTGCGGTGTGTTGCGAGGTTAACCCGTGTGGGGAAGCCGTAGCGAAAGCGAGTCCGAATAGGGCGATTCAGTAGCGCGCTCAAGACCCGAAGCGGAGTGATCTAGCCATGGGCAGGTTGAAGCGGCTGTAAGAGGTCGTGGAGGACCGAACCCACCAGGGTTGAAAACCTGGGGGATGACCTGTGGTTAGGGGTGAAAGGCCAATCAAACTCCGTGATAGCTGGTTCTCCCCGAAATGCATTTAGGTGCAGCGTCGTGTGTTTCTTGCCGGAGGTAGAGCACTGGATAGGCGATGGGCCCTACCGGGTTACTGACCTTAGCCAAACTCCGAATGCCGGTAAGTGAGAGCGCGGCAGTGAGACTGTGGGGGATAAGCTCCATGGTCGAGAGGGAAACAGCCCAGAGCATCGACTAAGGCCCCTAAGCGTACGCTAAGTGGGAAAGGATGTGGAGTCGCACAGACAACCAGGAGGTTGGCTTAGAAGCAGCCACCCTTGAAAGAGTGCGTAATAGCTCACTGGTCTAGTGATTCCGCGCCGACAATGTAGCGGGGCTCAAGCGTACCGCCGAAGTCGTGTCATTTCAGCATATAGGGCCAACGCCCGCTGGGATGGGTAGGGGAGCGTCGTGTGCCGGGTGAAGCCGCGCCGGAAGGCAGTGGTGGACGGTTCACGAGTGAGAATGCAGGCATGAGTAGCGATACACACGTGAGAAACGTGTGCGCCGATTGACTAAGGGTTCCTGGGTCAAGCTGATCTGCCCAGGGTAAGTCGGGACCTAAGGCGAGGCCGACAGGCGTAGTCGATGGATAACCGGTTGATATTCCGGTACCCGCTGTGAAGCGTCAAACATTGAACCAGGCGATGCTAAGTCCGTGAAGCCGTTCCGGACCCTTCGGGGAAAGGAAAGTGGTGGAGCCGACGGACCAGACCTGCAGTAGGTGAGTGATGGGGTGACGCAGGAAGGTAGTCCATCCCGGGCGGTGGTTGTCCCGGGGTAAGGGTGTAGCCCGTGTGATAGGTAAATCCGTCGCACATCAAGGGTGAGACCTGATGCCGAGCCGATTGTGGTGAAGTGGATGATCCTATGCTGTCGAGAAAAGCCTCTAGCGAGTTTCATGGCGGCCCGTACCCTAAACCGACTCAGGTGGTCAGGTAGAGAATACCGAGGCGTTCGGGTGAACTATGGTTAAGGAACTCGGCAAAATGCCCCCGTAACTTCGGGAGAAGGGGGGCCATCACTGGTGATCCGATTTACTCGGTGAGCTGGGGGTGGCCGCAGAGACCAGCGAGAAGCGACTGTTTACTAAAAACACAGGTCCGTGCGAAGCCGTAAGGCGATGTATACGGACTGACGCCTGCCCGGTGCTGGAACGTTAAGGGGACCGGTTAGTCAAACTTCGGTTTGGCGAAGCTGAGAACTTAAGCGCCAGTAAACGGCGGTGGTAACTATAACCATCCTAAGGTAGCGAAATTCCTTGTCGGGTAAGTTCCGACCTGCACGAATGGCGTAACGACTTCTCGACTGTCTCAACCATAGGCCCGGTGAAATTGCACTACGAGTAAAGATGCTCGTTTCGCGCAGCAGGACGGAAAGACCCCGGGACCTTTACTACAGTTTGATATTGGTGTTCGGTTCGGCTTGTGTAGGATAGCTGGGAGACTTTGAAGTCATGGCGCCAGCCATGGTGGAGTCGTCGTTGAAATACCAGTCTGGTCGTGCTGGATGTCTAACCTGGGTCCGTGATCCGGATCAGGGACAGTGTCTGATGGGTAGTTTAACTGGGGCGGTTGCCTCCTAAAGAGTAACGGAGGCGCCCAAAGGTTCCCTCAGCCTGGTTGGCAATCAGGTGTTGAGTGTAAGTGCACAAGGGAGCTTGACTGTGAGACCGACGGGTCGAGCAGGGACGAAAGTCGGGACTAGTGATCCGGCGGTGGCTTGTGGAAGCGCCGTCGCTCAACGGATAAAAGGTACCCCGGGGATAACAGGCTGATCTTCCCCAAGAGTCCATATCGACGGGATGGTTTGGCACCTCGATGTCGGCTCGTCGCATCCTGGGGCTGGAGTCGGTCCCAAGGGTTGGGCTGTTCGCCCATTAAAGCGGTACGCGAGCTGGGTTTAGAACGTCGTGAGACAGTTCGGTCCCTATCCGCTGTGCGCGTAGGAATATTGAGAAGGGCTGTCCCTAGTACGAGAGGACCGGGACGGACGAACCTCTGGTGTGCCAGTTGTCCTGCCAAGGGCATGGCTGGTTGGCTACGTTCGGGAGGGATAACCGCTGAAAGCATCTAAGCGGGAAGCCTGCTTCGAGATGAGTATTCCCACCAACTAGATTGGTTAAGGCTCCCAGTAGACGACTGGGTTGATAGGCCAGATGTGGAAGCCCTGTAAGGGGTGAAGCTGACTGGTACTAATAGGCCGAGGGCTTGTCCTCAGTTGCTCGCGTCCACTGTGTTGGTTCTGAAACCACGAACAATCCCATACCCTTGTTTGGCCACGGGGTATGGTGCCGCAGTTTGAGTGTTTCATAGTGTTTCGGTGGTCATAGCGTGAGGGAAACGCCCGGTTACATTCCGAACCCGGAAGCTAAGCCTTACAGCGCCGATGGTACTGCAGGGGGGACCCTGTGGGAGAGTAGGACGCCGCCGAACGTATATTGCTGATAGCCCCCGCACTCCGGTGCGGGGGCTATTTTGCGTTCAGGGGAGATCACCGGAACCCCTCCGCGATGTGGGTGCACGGCTGAGGGTAAGGTCAGTGAGCATCGTTGGCACGTTCCCACAGGAGGCTCCCGGGTGGAGGTTCAGGAGACCCGCGTCCAGACAGACCGGGTCCTCACCATCCCGAACATCCTCAGCATGGCGCGCCTGGCCGGCGTACCGCTCTTCCTGTGGCTGATCCTCAGGCCGGAGTTCGGCGGCCCCCAGAGCGACGGCTGGGCACTTCTGGTGCTCATGTTGAGCGGTATCAGCGACTATCTGGACGGCAAGCTCGCCCGGCGCTGGAACCAGATCAGCAGCCTCGGCCGACTGCTGGACCCCGCGGCCGACCGGCTCTACATTCTGTCGACCCTGCTCGGGCTCACCTGGCGTGAGATTCTGCCGCTGTGGCTGACCGCTGTCCTGCTCGCGCGGGAGCTCGTTCTGCTCGTGATGGTGGGCATCCTCCGGCGGCACGGCTATCCGCCGCCTCAGGTGAACTTCCTTGGGAAGGCAGCCACGTTCAACCTGATGTACGCCTTCCCGTTGCTGCTGCTCAGTGACGGAAGTGGATGGCTCGCATCACTCGCTGCTATTTTCGGATGGGCGTTCGCCGGATGGGGTACAACTCTGTACTGGTGGGCAGGGATCCTGTACGTGGTTCAGGTCCGCCGCCTTGTCCGTGCGGACACCATGGCCGACTGAGCTCGCCCACTGGGTGGCCGTAGAGGTCTCTGATGGCCCGCGACGAGAATGTGCGGGACAATCTGACGGGTGAAGTCGGCTAGACCGTCTCTTCAAGGAGGACGCTTCCGACATGAAGGCCGTCGTGATGGCCGGAGGTGAAGGCACACGCCTTCGCCCCATGACCTCAAGCATGCCCAAGCCGCTCCTGCCTGTGGCCAATCGCCCGATCATGGAGCACGTGCTACGGCTGCTCAAGCGGCATGGGCTCAACGAAACCGTCGTCACTGTCCAGTTCCTGGCCTCGCTGGTCAAGAACTACTTCGGTGACGGTGAAGAGCTCGGTATGGAGCTCACCTATGCCAACGAGGAGAAGCCACTCGGTACTGCCGGCAGTGTCAAGAACGCCGAGGAGGCACTGAAGGACGACACCTTCCTCGTGATCTCCGGTGATGCTCTGACCGACTTCGATCTCACCGACCTGATCAATTTTCACAAGGAAAAGGGCGGGCTGGTCACCGTCTGTTTGACCCGAGTCCCCAATCCTCTTGAATTCGGCATCACCATCGTGGACGAAGAGGGCAAGGTCGAGCGCTTTCTTGAAAAGCCGACCTGGGGTCAGGTCTTCTCCGACACCGTCAACACGGGCATCTACGTCATGGAGCCCGAAGTCTTCGACTATGTCGAGGCCGATGCCTCCGTCGACTGGTCCGGCGATGTCTTCCCTCAGCTGATGAAGGAGGGCAAGCCGATCTACGGCTATATCGCCGAGGGGTACTGGGAGGACGTAGGCACTCACGAGAGTTATGTGAAGGCTCAGGCCGATGTCCTGGAGGGCAAGGTCGACGTCGAACTGGACGGCTTCGAGATCTCGCCCGGCGTCTGGGTCGCCGAGGGCGCCGAAGTCCACCCCGACGCGGTGCTGCGAGGCCCGCTCTACATCGGGGACTACGCCAAGGTCGAGGCGGACGTCGAAATCCGAGAGCACACCGTGGTGGGCTCCAACGTCGTCGTCAAGACCGGGGCATTCCTGCACAAGGCCGTGCTGCACGACAACGTGTACATCGGTCAGCACAGCAACCTGCGCGGCTGTGTCATCGGAAAGAACACCGACATCATGCGGGCCGCGCGTATCGAAGACGGTGCCGTCATCGGGGACGAGTGCCTCGTCGGCGAAGAATCGATCGTGCAGGGCAACGTACGGGTATACCCGTTCAAGACGATCGAGGCCGGCGCCTTCGTCAATACGTCGGTCATCTGGGAGTCCCGGGGGCAGGCCCATCTCTTCGGAGCCCGTGGCGTGACCGGGATCCTCAACGTGGAGATCACGCCCGAGCTGGCCGTCCGCCTGGCGGGGGCGTACGCGACCACGCTCAAGAAGGGCTCCACCGTCACCACGGCCCGCGACCACTCCAGAGGTGCCCGCGCGCTCAAGCGGGCGGTCATCTCGGCTCTGCAGGCCAGCGCCATCGATGTGCGGGACCTGGAAAACGTACCGCTGCCGGTGGCTAGGCAGCAGACCGCGCGGGGCAGTGCCGGCGGGATCATGATCCGTACGACGCCCGGAGTTCCCGACTCCGTCGACATCATGTTCTTCGACGGGCGCGGGGCGGACCTGTCGCAGGGAAGCCAGCGGAAGCTCGACCGGGTGTTCGCGCGGCAGGAGTACCGGCGGGCGTTCCCCGGTGAGATCGGGGATCTGCACTTCCCGGCCAGCGTCTTCGACTCGTACACGGGCTCGCTGCTCAGGAATGTCGACACGACCGGGATCGCCGAGTCCGGGCTCAAGGTGGTCGTGGACGCGTCGAACGGCAGCGCCGGCCTGGTCCTGCCCAGCCTTCTGGGCAAGCTCGGGGTCGATTCGCTGACGATCAACCCCGGACTGGACGAGTCGCGGCCCACGGAGACAGCGGACGCCCGCCGTTCGGGAATGGTGCGGCTCGGAGAGATCGTGGCCTCCGCACGGGCCGCGTTCGGGGTGCGGTTCGACCCGGTGGGCGAGCGGCTGTCGCTCGTCGACGAGAAGGGCCGGATCATCGAGGACGACCGGGCGCTGCTCGTCATGCTCGACCTGGTGGCCGCCGAACGGCGCAGCGGGCGTGTGGCGTTGCCGGTGACCACCACGAGGATCGCCGAGCAGGTGGCGGCGTACCACGGGACGCAGGTCGACTGGACGACGACGTCTCCGGACGATCTGACGCGCGTCGGGCGCGAGGAGTCGACGATCTTCGGTGGCGACGGGCGCGGTGGTTACATCGTGCCGGAGTTCAGCTCCGTGTTCGACGGCGCCGCGGCCTTCGTCCGGCTCATCGGACTGGTGGCGCGGACGCAGCTCACTCTCAGCCAGATCGACGCACGGATTCCGCGGGCGCACGTCATCAAGCGGGATCTCGCGACTCCCTGGGCGGTCAAGGGGCTTGTGATGCGGCGCGTCGTGGAAGCGGCCGGTGACAGGTTCGTCGACACGACCGACGGCGTTCGCGTCGTGGAGACCGACGGACGCTGGGTGATGGTCCTTCCCGATCCCGCGGAGGCCGTCACCCACCTGTGGGCCGAAGGCCCGGACGACGCGTCGGCGCAGGCGTTGCTCGACGAGTGGTCGTCCGTGGTGGACAGCGCCGGTCGCTGAGCAGCACGCGCGCGTGCCGGACGGGCCCTTTTGGGGGCCCGTCCGGCACGTCGGTGGGGCCATTCGGAGGTACTGGCCGCGACGTGCGACGATGTGCGGCATGCCGCAGCAGCCCCCCGTTCGGAGCACCCCCACGCGCCCCTCGCGCCCGGACGCCTCCATGTCGCTGCTCACCAACGTCATGGACCACAGTCTCGACGACGGGTACGCCGAGGCGGCTGAGCGCAAGAAGGCCGACGGCACGGGTGGTATGCCCAAGACGCTGCGGGCGAAGCTCGGTCTAGCGGCCGGTCTGGTGCTCGCGGCCCTCGTGGTGACCGTGGGCGCGGCTCAGGCGCGGATAGCGGCTCCTGGCGTCGCCAAGGAGCGCGAGGAACTCATCGACCGCATCGACCGCGAGACGTCGGCGGCCGAAGACCTCGAAGACGGCATCGACAAGCTCCGCGACGACGTGGGCGCCCGGCAGCGCGAGGCGTTGAAGAAACACGGTGGTGACCAGGGCGAGCTGGTGGGCATCCTGGCGGGCGCGGTCGAAGTGCACGGCCCCGGCGTCAAACTCGTCGTGGACGATGCCAAGGAAGCCGACCAGAGCGGGGACGGGGACGCCCGCGAGACATCGGGCTTCTCCGACACCGGACGCGTACGCGACCGTGACATGCAGCGCGTCATCAACGGGCTGTGGGCGTCGGGCGCGGAGGCCATCACGATCAACGGTCAGCGGCTCACGGCGCTGTCGGCGATCAGGGCCGCGGGCGACGCGATACTGGTCGACAACAAGCCGCTGGTGCCGCCGTACACGGTGCTCGCGGTGGGGGACGGCCGGAGATTGAGCACCAAGTTCCAGAACAGTGGCGACGGGCAGTATCTGCACGCCCTGGAGAAGAACTTCGGGATCCGGACCAGTATCTCCGTCGAGGACGAGATCCGGCTGCCCGCAGCACCGAGTGTGATCGTACGAACAGCAGAGCCGAGCACAGAGAAAGGCACATCGTGATCGCGGTACTGGGCCTCGTCGTGGGAGTCGTGGCTGGATTGTTGGTCCGGCCCGAGGTTCCGGCAATGGTCGAGCCCTATCTTCCGATCGCCGTCGTCGCGGCGCTCGACGCCGTGTTCGGAGGCCTGCGGGCGATGCTCGACGGCATCTTCGACGACAAGGTCTTCGTGGTGTCGTTCCTGTCGAACGTGGTCGTGGCCGCACTGATCGTCTTCCTGGGCGACAAGTTGGGCGTGGGCGCGCAGCTGTCCACCGGCGTCGTGGTCGTCCTCGGTATCCGCATCTTCTCCAACGCCGCGGCGATCCGTCGGCACGTCTTCCGGGCGTGAGGCCGATGAGCAGCAAGGACGAAACGCCGGGCACCCCCGAGAGCCCCCTGCGCAAGGAACTGCCCGAAGAAGTGCCGGCCGAGACCCCGGACACCACGCCTTTGGCCGAGGCGGAGGAGCCCGGGTCGCCGGAGGTCCAGCCGGAACAGGGTGGACCGGCCGTTGCCACCGGCCGTCAGCGGCTGGTGAAGGGCCTGTGGCCGCCGCGGGTGTCCCGCGCGCAACTCATCGTGGCCCTCCTGCTGTTCGGTCTGGGCTTCGGCCTCGCCGTCCAGGTCGCGTCCAACAGCGACAGCGACGGCGCCCTGCGCGGCGCACGGCAGGAGGATCTCGTACGCATCCTCGATGAACTGGATGACCGTACGCAGCGTCTGGAAGAGGAGAAGCAGGGGCTCGAGGACCAGCGGACCGAGCTGGAGAACAGCTCGGACCAGGCCGAGGAGGCCCGCAAGCAGACCGTCGAGAAGGAGAAGCAACTCGGCATTCTGGCGGGCACCGTGGCGGCGCAGGGTCCCGGCATCACGCTGACGATCGACGACGCGAAGGGGACGGTCGAGGCCGACATGCTGCTCGACGCGGTTCAGGAGCTGCGCGCGGCCGGCGCTGAGGCGATCCAGGTCAATGGCGTACGGGTCGTCGCCGGCACCTATCTGACGGACGTGAGCGGGGGAGTCGCCGTGGACGGGAACAAGATCAGCTCTCCCTATCGTTTCAAGGTCATCGGCAAGCCGCAGGACCTCGAACCGGCGCTCAACATCCCTGGCGGAGTGGTGCAGACTTTGGAGAAGGAGCAGGCCACTGTGACGGTGGAGCGCTCGGACAAGATCGTCGTGGACGCCTTGCGACCGGCGAAGCGGCCTGACTACGCTCGGTCGTCCTCCCAGTGAACCGGGGGCGCTTGGAGGCCGCTCCGCGAGGGCATGAGGTTGCGGGGGGTCGACGCACCGAATGGGTGGTGCGTGGTGGAAACTGTCTGGTGGATACGGACGTTGTGAGGGTGTCCGGCTCGACCGGTGTGTGCAATCAGGGTTCGTCCTGCCCCACGGGCGGGTCTGTTTCGGTCAAGGGGAATCGCCCGTGAAGTTGTTTGGGAAGTTGTTCGGCAAGAGCGCACGAGAGGGCAGCGACAACGCCACTGCCCGGCACCGTGCACGCCCCTCGGACGCCGAGGAGCAGGGAGACCGCCCGCTGTTCAGGGACCAGGTCGGTGGGCCGGGCGGTGACATTTCCGGTGGTCAGGGCGCGCCGTCTGTTGACCCTGCCCAGTCGGGACGCATAGGTTTCGGGGACCCGTCAGCCTCGGGTACGGGTGGTGGATTCGGCTCCGACCCGTACGCGTCCAATGCCCCGGCGGGGCAGCCGCGGCAGGAGGATCCGTCCATGTCGGCCCTGGTGTGTACGAGGTGCGGTAACCGCAACGCGGAAGCGAGCCGCTTCTGCTCGAACTGTGGTGCGCCGCTGCGGGCGGGGGCGACCCCGGAGCGTCCGTCGGAGACCACCTCGACGATCTCCATCTCGGGTCTCGAGGCCTACGACGCCGAGGTGACCGGCCAGACACAGATGCCGATGCTCTCGCCCGAGGCGCAGGCCGCGGTCGACGCGCTGCCGCTCGGCTCGGCGCTCCTGGTGGTGCGGCGGGGGCCCAATTCGGGCAGCCGCTTCCTGCTGGACGGCGAGCTGACCACCGCGGGCCGTCATCCGCAGAGCGACATCTTCCTGGACGACGTGACCGTGTCGCGACGCCATGTGGAGTTCCGCCGTGAGCCCGACGGCTCGTTCACGGTGGCGGACGTCGGCAGCCTCAACGGCACGTACGTCAACCGGGAGCGGATCGACCGGGTCCCTCTGTCGAACGGTGACGAGGTGCAGATCGGCAAGTACCGGCTGGTCTTCTACGCGAGCCAGCGGGGCATCTGACCCTCCCCCAGACTTTGTCCGGGGAGACCCCCAGGGAAGGTCCATGCTTCGAACACCGAGCGGCGGTGCCGGAAACGGCGCCGCCGCCACGGACAACGGGCTGATGAGCATCGGCACGGTACTGAACGTGCTGCGTGACGAGTTCCCCGAGGTCACCGTCTCCAAGATCCGTTTTCTGGAGTCCGAGGGGCTCATCGAGCCGCAGCGGACACCGTCGGGGTACCGGAAGTTCAGCCCGGACGACGTCGAGCGTCTTGGCCACGTCCTGAGAATGCAGCGGGACCACTACCTGCCCCTGAAAGTGATCCGCGAGCACCTGGACGCCATGGAGCGCGGCGAGGCGGTGCCGTTGCCGTCCGTGGGGCGTCAGCGCGACGGTGAGGCCCTGAGCGAGCCCGAGGGGCCCACGGTGGCCCGGATCGGGCGGGCCGAGCTGCTGGCCGCCGCCGAGATCGACGAGCAGGAGCTCGACGAGTGGGAGTCGTACGGACTCATCACTCCGCTGCTGGACGGCGTGTACGACGCCGAGGCGGTCACCGTGGCCGGACTGGTCCAGGAACTCGGGAGGTTCGGGATCGAGCCACGGCACCTGCGCGCCGTGAAGGCCGCCGCCGACCGGGAGGCCGGGCTCGTGGACCAGGTCGTGGCACCCCTGCGGCTCCATCGCAACCCGCAGACCAGGGCACACGCGCAGGAACGCACCAAGGAGCTGGCGGGCCTCGCGGTGAGGCTGCATGCCGCGCTGGTCCAGTCCGCGCTCGGAGTGCGGCTGCCCTGAACCGAGGGCCCGCGCGGAACGTGGGATGGGGCACCCATTCCGTGCCCGACTACCCAAAGGTGCCGGGCACGGCCTAGGGTTGCTGTGTGAACGAGCTCGACGTCGTAGGTGTCCGGGTCGAAATGCCCTCCAACCAACCGATCGTGCTCCTGCGTGAAGTGGGAGGCGACCGTTACCTCCCCATCTGGATCGGGCCGGGGGAGGCGACGGCGATCGCCTTCGCACAGCAGGGCATGGCTCCCGCGCGACCGCTGACCCACGACCTGTTCAAGGACGTGCTGGACGCCGTCGGCCAGGAGCTGACCGAAGTGCGCATCACGGATCTGCGGGAGGGCGTCTTCTACGCGGAGCTGGTGTTCGCCAGCGGTGTCGAGGTCAGTGCCCGGCCGTCGGACGCCATAGCTCTCGCTCTGCGCACCGGGACGCCCATCTACGGCAGCGACGGGGTCCTGGACGACGCCGGCATCGCGATCCCGGACGAGCAGGAGGACGAGGTGGAGAAGTTCCGCGAGTTCCTCGACCAGATCTCGCCCGAGGACTTCGGTACCAACAGCCAGTGACCGGCACGGACGCCCGGTGGTGACCCTCCGGGGCGGTCGGACGACAGGCCGTGCGGCGTCCGTTCCGAGCGCATTCGGCTAGCCTTTCCCCGCGGTGGGGCACGGGAAACCACTCTCAGGGTGATTATCACCCGGCGTGCCGAGTGTGGCGATCGTTGACGCGCCCCTGGTGACTGCCTACCGTCGAGAAGGCAGGTCAAGGACGGAGGTCGGCGTGAGAAGCAGCGGCGACGGTACGGCTGGGGGTGCCCCCGGACACGGTCTGGGGGAGAGCGGCCCGTACCCGCTTTACAGCAGCGCGGCCGATCACGTACAGCGGCCGACCGCGGTGCCGGAGGACGGTGAGGTGGCGTGCGAGGAGATCGGTTATCGCGGCCCCACGGCCTGCGCGGCCGCGGGGATCACCTATCGGCAGCTGGACTACTGGGCCAGGACCGGGCTGGTCGAGCCGAGCGTGCGGGCCGCCTACGGGTCGGGGACGCAGCGGCTCTACAGCTTCCGGGACGTGGTCGTCCTGAAGATCGTCAAGCGGTTCCTCGACACAGGGGTCTCGCTGCAGAACATCCGCACCACGGTCCAGCACCTCAGGGAGCGCGGATTTCTCGACCTGGAGCGGATGACGCTGATGAGCGACGGCGCCACGGTCTACGAGTGTTCCTCGCCGGACGAGGTCCACGCGCTTCTCCAGGGCGGTCAGGGCATCTTCGGCATCGCCGTGGGCGTCGTGTGGCGGGACGTGGAGAGTGCGCTCTCGCAGCTGCACGGGGAGCGTGTGGACACGGGCGAGACCCTCGTCGGGACCAATCCCACGGACGAACTGGCGCGGCGCCGGAACCGCGCGGTCTGACCCGGCGGCCCGGCGGGTCGCGGAGGTCCGGCGCGGCTCCCAAGGCGTGTGCCGGGGCATTGTCAGTGGCGTAGGGCAGCATCGGTGATGTGAGAACCGCGCCCACGATCCTGCATCTCGACATGGATGCCTTCTTCGCCTCGGCGGAGCAGGCAGCCAAGCCGAGCCTGCGCGGGAAGGCGGTCATCGTGGGCGGCCTCGGGCCTCGCGGCGTGGTCGCCACCTGCTCGTACGAGGCACGGGTCTTCGGGGTGCATTCGGCGATGCCCATGGCGCAGGCCCGCCGCCTGGCGCCGAACGCCGCGTACCTCGTACCGCGCTTCGGGCTCTACCGGCAGATCAGCGAGCAGGTGATGGGGCTGCTGCGGGAGCTGTCGCCGCTGGTGGAGCCGCTCAGCCTGGACGAGGCGTTCGTGGACCTGGAGGCCGGGCAGGCGGCCTGGGACGAGGGGTCGGCGCGGCTGGCCGCGGGGAAGCTGCGCGCGGACATCCGGGCCGTCACCGGGCTGACCGGATCGGTGGGGCTCGCCGCCTCCAAGATGCTCGCGAAGATCGCCTCCGAGCAGGCCAAGCCCGACGGGCTCGTGCTGATCGAGCCGGGCAGCGAGCGGGAACTGCTCGCGCCCATGTCGGTGCGCATCCTGCCGGGCGTGGGACCCGCCACGGGGGACCACCTGCGGCGGGCCGGGATCACCACGGTCGGGGAGCTCGCGGAGGCGGGCGAGGACGAGCTCGTACGGCTGCTGGGGAAGGCGCACGGGGTCGGTCTGTACGCGATGGCGCTGGCCCGTGACGAGCGGGCCGTGGTGGCGGAGCGGGACACCAAGTCGGTGTCCGTCGAGGACACGTACGACGTGGACATCCACGAGAGGGTGCGTGTGCGGACGGAGGTGCAGCGGCTCGCGGACCGGTGTGTCCAGCGGCTGCGGGGCGCGCACCTGTCGGGGCGGACCATCGTGCTGAAGGTGCGGCGGTACGACTTCTCCACACTCACCCGGTCCGAGACGCTGCGAGGGCCGACGGACGATCCCGCGGTGGTGCGGGAGGCGGCGGCGCGGCTGCTGGAGTCCGTGGACACCACGGGAGGCGTACGGCTGCTGGGGGTCGGGGTCTCGGGGCTCGCCGACTACACGCAGGAGGATCTCTTCGCCCAGGCCGGGGCCGCTGCCGCGGGGGAGCCGGTGGGTTCCGGTGAGGAAGTGGCAGTAGAGCCGGCCGTGGAGCCGGTGCCCGTAGCCGAGCGGCGGTGGCACGCGGGGCACGATGTGCGCCATGCCGAGTTCGGGCACGGGTGGGTGCAGGGGAGCGGGGTGGGGCGGGTGACTGTGCGGTTCGAGACGCCGGGGTCCGCGCCGGGGCGGGTACGGACGTTCCGGGTCGACGACCCCGCGTTGGAGGTGGCGGAGCCGTTGCCGTTGGTGGAGCGAAGACCCGGCGATGCGGGGGTGCCCGCGGGGTCGCCCGCGGCGGCCGGGGAGGGGTGACCGAGGCTCTTTCGAGCGTGCGGGCGGCCTGCGACCGGTCGCGCGGTTTCCAGCGCCCCGAGGAGCCGCAGTCGCCCGCGCCTGTGAAGGGGTTTCTACGGGGCTTCGTCCTTGCCCGCCAGGTGGCCGAAGTCATGGTCCGGGAAGGGGGGAGGCGGGCCCACGTCCAGGCCGTAGTGGTGGTAGAGCTGCAGTTCCTGTTCCGGGGAGAGATGGCGGCCCACGCCGAAGTCCGGGGCGTCCTTGATCAGGGCGCGCTCGAAGGGGATGCGCAGGGATCCGCCGACCAGCTCGCTGGGCTCCAGCGGGACGAAGGCGTCGCGGCTGAACAGGCCGGTGCGTATGGCCGCCCACTCCGGTACGCCGGTCGCGTCGTCGAGGTAGACCTCGTCGACCGTGCCGATCCTCGTGCCGTTGCGGTCGAACGCCTTGCGGCCTATCAGGTTGCGCGGATCGATGTCGGTCTGCACGGGCCCTCCAGCTGCTCGCAACTCATCCGTAAGCACTACGAAAGAGCACTTTGAGGAGGGCGGCCACTCGAGGGAACCCCGCTGGTACGCTGGGCAACGGCTGCTGACCCCGTGCGGGAGAGTCCTCCAGGCTTCATCGGAGGCGCCGAAGGAGCAAATCCTCCCCGGAATCTCTCAGGCTCACGTACCGCACGGACGAGGTCACTCTGGAAAGCAGAGCGGTGTACGGGTGTTCGACGGGTTCCGCTCTCACCGACGGTGAAAGTCGGCGCGCCCTCGTGGCGGGCCGGTGAAGCTCTCAGGTTGAGATGACAGAGGGGGAGGCCGTTCGGGCACCCCCACGCCGTGGTGCCCCTCGAAGGTCGTCAGACCAGGAGGCCTCCGCAATGACCGCCCATCGTATTCCGCTCTCCGAGCTCGAACAGGGAATCCCCTTCGAGCAGCGTCACATCGGGCCCGACACCGAAGCCCGGGCCAAGATGCTCGCGCAGGTGGGGTACGGCTCGCTCGACGAGCTGACGGCCGCCGCGGTGCCGGACGTGATCAAGAACGCCGACACGCTCGATCTGCCGGGCGCCCGCTCCGAGGCCGAGGTGCTGGCCGAGCTGCGTTCCCTCGCGGACCGCAACCAGGTGCTGGACTCGATGATCGGGCTCGGCTACTACGGCACGTTCACGCCGCCCGTCATCCTGCGCAACGTCATGGAGAACCCCGCCTGGTACACGGCGTACACGCCGTACCAGCCGGAGATCTCGCAGGGCCGCCTGGAAGCGCTGCTCAACTTCCAGACCGTCGTCGCCGACCTGACGGGTCTGCCGACCTCCGGTGCGTCGCTCCTCGACGAAGGCACGGCGGCCGCCGAGGCCATGGCGCTGTCGCGGCGCATGGGGAAGAACAAGAAGGGCCTCTTCCTCATAGACGCGGACACGATGCCGCAGACCATCGCCGTGATCGAGACCCGCGCCGAGCCCACCGGCGTCGAGGTCGTCGTCGCCGACCTGAGCGAGGGCATCCCCGCCGAGCTCGCCGAGCGCGAGATCAACGGCGTGCTCCTCCAGTACCCCGGTGCCTCCGGAGCCGTCCGCGATCTCGGGCCCGTCGTCGAGCAGGCGCACGAGCTGGGAGCGGTCGTCACCGTCGCCGCCGACCTGCTCGCCCTGACGCTGCTCACCCCGCCCGGTGAACTGGGCGCCGACATCGCCGTCGGCACGACACAGCGTTTCGGCGTGCCGATGGGCTTCGGCGGGCCCCACGCCGGATACATGGCCGTGCGCGAGAAGTTCGCGCGCAGCCTGCCCGGACGGCTCGTCGGCGTCTCGGTCGACGCGGACGGCGACAAGGCGTACCGGCTCGCCCTGCAGACGCGCGAGCAGCACATCCGCCGTGAGAAGGCGACCAGCAACATCTGTACGGCTCAGGTACTGCTCGCCGTGATGGCCGGCATGTACGCCGTCCACCACGGTCCCGAGGGCCTTCGGGCCATCGCCCGGCGCACCCACCGGTACGCCACGATCCTCGCCGCGGGCCTGGCGGCGGGCGGCGTCGAAGTCGTCCACGAGGCGTACTTCGACACGCTCACCGTCCGGGTGCCGGGCCGGGCCGCCGAGGTGCTCGCGGCCGCACGCCAGGGCGGGGTCAACCTTCGCCCGGTCGACGCCGACCACCTGTCCCTCGCCTGTGACGAGACGACGACGCGGGCCCAGCTGGGCGCCGTCTGGGCGGCGTTCGGAGTCGACGGTGACGTGGCGGCACTGGACGCGACGGCGCAGGACACGCTGCCGGACCCGCTGCTGCGCACCGACACGTACCTCGCGCACCCGGTCTTCCACCAGTACCGCTCCGAGACCGCGATGCTGCGCTACCTGCGCCGGCTCGCGGACCGCGACTACGCGCTCGACCGGGGCATGATCCCGCTCGGTTCGTGCACCATGAAGCTGAACGCGACCACCGAGATGGAGCCGGTCACCTGGCCCGAGTTCGGGCAGCTGCACCCCTTCGCGCCCGCCGAGCAGGCGCAGGGCTACCTCACGCTCATCGGTGAGCTCGAGGAGCAGCTCGCCGAGGTCACCGGTTACGACAAGGTGTCGCTGCAGCCCAACGCGGGCTCGCAGGGCGAGCTGGCCGGTCTGCTGGCCGTCCGCGGATACCACCGGGCCAACGGCGACGAGCAGCGCACCGTCTGCCTGATCCCGTCCTCCGCGCACGGCACGAACGCGGCCAGCGCGGTGATGGCCGGGATGAAGGTCGTCGTAGTGAAGACCGCCGAGGACGGCGAGATCGACGTCGAGGACCTGCGGGCCAAGATCGAGCAGTACCGCGACGAGCTGTCCGTGCTGATGATCACGTACCCCTCGACGCACGGGGTGTTCGAGGAGCACGTCGCCGACATCTGCGCGCAGGTGCACGAGGCGGGTGGCCAGGTCTACGTGGACGGCGCCAACCTCAACGCGCTGGTGGGACTGGCCAAGCCGGGTCACTTCGGCGGCGACGTCTCGCACCTCAACCTGCACAAGACGTTCTGCATCCCGCACGGCGGCGGGGGCCCGGGTGTCGGCCCGGTCGGCGTACGCGCGCACCTGGCGCCCTACCTGCCGAACCACCCGCTGCAGCCCGCGGCCGGCCCGGAGACGGGCGTGGGACCCATCTCCGCGGCTCCCTGGGGCTCCGCGGGCATCCTGCCCATCTCGTGGGCCTACGTCCGTCTCATGGGCGGTGAGGGGCTCAAGCGGGCCACACAGGTTGCCGTACTCAGTGCCAACTACGTGGCCAAGCGTCTGGAGCCGCACTATCCGGTGCTCTACACCGGTCCCGGCGGGCTGGTGGCGCACGAGTGCATCATCGACCTGCGGCCGCTGACCAAGGCGACCGGCGTGAGCGTCGACGACGTCGCCAAGCGGCTCATCGACTACGGGTTCCACGCGCCGACGATGTCGTTCCCGGTGGCCGGCACGCTGATGATCGAGCCGACCGAGAGCGAGGACCTGATCGAGCTCGACCGGTTCTGCGAGGCGATGATCGCCATTCGCGCGGAGATCGAGAAGGTCGGCTCGGGGGAGTGGGCCGTGGACGACAACCCGCTGCGGAACGCGCCGCACACGGCCGCGGCGCTCGGCGGCGCGTGGGAGCACGCGTACAGCCGTGAGGAAGCCGTCTTCCCGGCGGGTGTGTCGGCCGCGGACAAGTACTGGCCGCCGGTGCGGCGCATCGACCAGGCGTACGGCGACCGGAACCTGGTCTGTTCCTGCCCGCCGCTGGACGCCTACGAGGAGTAGTCGCTCCCGCTCATGCGTCGGGGCCGGTTCCGGGAGTGCTTCCCGGGCCGGCCCCTTTTTCTGTCCGGGCGGCCTGCCCCGCCGCCCGTGGTGCGCCGTGCCGCTCAGGCGGCGGTCATCACGTCCGTGGCCAGAGGCCGGTGCGGGGCGATGATCCGGCCGTCCGGCAGGAGCTCACCGGTGTCCTCGAAGAGCAGGACGCCGTTGCACAGCAGGCTCCATCCCTGTTCCGGGTGGTGCGCCGCGAGGAGCGCTGCTTCCCGGTCGGCGGAGTCGGCTGTCGGGCACGGTGGCTGGTGCTGGCACATTGATGGGATCTTTCGCTGTGGTGTGACGTCGGTGTTCGGTGTCGTGTCTGTCCCGCGGCTCGAACTGATGCTCATTGCCGCCCCCCGTTTGTCAGATGGTTCAGACCCAGTGTTGCCCTACGGGCGTCAATCCGCAGGGATTTCGCGGCAGCGCTCCTCACAGGTTGAGGACGCATCACCCGTGCGGACGGTTCATTCCAACTGAGCTGTCACTTCGGGTGGTTCGGAGTGGCTAGATGGGGCTAGTCCGTACGGGCCGGGGGTGCGCTGCGTTCTCCTGACGTCACTCCACGCAATCCCCTTCCCACCGGTCCCGCGCACAGCGGAGTGCCCCGCGGCCGGGTGGGGCCGCGGGGCACGGAAGCCGGGGGTGTGCTCAGGCGGGTGAGCCGAGCAGGGGGGCGGGCGTCGGTGTGAGCCGATGTGTCAGGACGGGCAGCAGCTCGGCCACGCGGTGCGGTCGGTGCGCGGCGATGCCCGGCGGGGCGGGCGCCAGCGGTACGAGCAGGTCGGTGGCGGCGGGGCGGCCCTCGGCGCCGTCGGCGCCGCAGTCCCCGTGCAGCCAGAGTGTGAGCATGTAGAGCGCGGGTACGGAGAGCAGGCGTGGCTGGTACGGCCCGGGCGTCGTCTCCGCCTGGCGCAGAGCGCGTTCGGTGGCGGTGATGTACGGACCTTCGAAGAAGTGGGAGAAGGCCCATCCGTCGGGGGTCAGCCTGGTCTCCGCGGCTGCTATGGCCCGATCACCGCAGTGGACGAGGAAACGCCACCCGGCCAGCCGGGTGGTGGAGGCGCCCGTCGACGTGATGTGGTCCAGTACGTGGACGGGCAGCGGGTGTTCGGCTGTGAGGGGCCCCTGGGCGCTGCGCAGGGACGGGGTGCGTGCCTCGCGGACCGCGGTGGGGGAACCGAGGGCCGTGAGGACGGTGCGCAGTGCGGGCGCGGGAGCCAGAGGGACGTGCAGCGGCATGGTGGGTCGCCTCTCATTAGACAGGCATGGTGGCGCGAGGGCGGGGGCGGACGGCGCTGTCAGCTCTCGGGGTCAGAGGGGGCTGGGGGCGCGTGGGGCCTGTCGTCGAAGCGACGGCTGCCGCGCGGTGACCGGCACGCGTGCTCGCAGAGTTGCCGGAAGGTCTTCGCGGCTTCGCCACGAGATCCCTCCGGCGCCTTTGCGATCGCACGCACCCACACCGCGCGGCCCGCCCTTCGTGCGAACGACGTCACTTCGACGACAGTCCCCGCGACCGCGAGCGTCAACTCTCTGCCTCGTTCGCGGAGTTTATACGAAACGTGTTCAGACGATGTTTCATCTAACCGCTTCGCACATTAAAGGCAAGAGACAATTCGGTCGTCGTTACGTGTGTTTGCTCCTGGTTCTCCAGGGGTACTCGACGATGACCTCGGGATATGCCACCGAGGTGGTCGGCCGGTTCTCGTCGGTGCTTTTCACGACAGTGCCGATCGCCAAAAACAACGCGATGACTCATGCCTGGTGAATGTGCCCGGAGAACACCGCGTTCAGACTAGTGCCCGGGGGATCCTTCCGGGGCGTTATCGATCACATTGCCTGGGCATCATCCCCCGTGACCCCGGGACACCAGCGGCCGGTTCTTCGGGCTGCCCAGTCGAGGAGGGAAGCTTCGATGGGGGAGAAGGTCGTGGCGGGGCCGATCGGCCTGTCCGATCGCCGACGGTACCGCGAAAAGCTCCAGCAGTGCCTGGCGGGGCTGGCGCGCTTGTTGGCGGAGAAGCAGTTCGACCGTCCCAAGAATCTCATGGGACTGGAGATCGAGCTGAATCTGGCGGGGTCCGACGGCATGCCGAGAATGATGAATGCGCAAGTACTCGAACGCATCGCGAGCCGTGATTTCCAAACAGAACTCGCCATGTTCAACCTGGAAGTCAACATTGCTCCCCATCGGCTTGAGGGTCGTGTATTCGACCGTCTCGCGGAGGAGCTGCGGACCTCGTTCGCGTATGCCCACCGGAAGGCGAACGAGGTCGATGCCGGGATTGTGATGATCGGTATTCTGCCGACCCTCGCCCGCGACGACCTGGTCTCCGCGAACCTCTCTGACGTGGACCGCTACACGCTGCTCAACGACCAGATCGTGGCGGCCCGCGGCGAGGACTTCACGCTGGACATCGAGGGTGTGGAGCGGCTCAGCTGCACCTCGGCGTCCATCGCGCCCGAAGCGGCCTGCACCTCGGTGCAGTTGCATCTCCAGGTCACACCCGGACGGTTCGCCGATGTGTGGAACGCGGCGCAGGCCGCCGCCGCGGCCCAGATCGCGGTCGGCGCCAACTCGCCGTTCCTCTTCGGCCGTGAGCTGTGGCGCGAGTCCCGGCCGCCGCTGTTCCAGCAGTCCACCGACACCCGCCCGCCCGAGCTCCAGGCGCAGGGGGTGAGGCCGCGGACCTGGTTCGGCGAACGGTGGATCTCCTCGGCGTACGACCTCTTCGAGGAGAACCTGCGCTTCTTTCCTCCGCTGTTGCCCATCCGCGACGAGGAGGACCCGCTGCGCGTCCTCGACGAGGGAGGCATCCCGAAGCTCGCCGAACTCGTGCTCCACAACGGCACCGTCTACCGCTGGAACCGCCCGGTGTACGGCATCGCCGACGGTGTCCCGCATCTGCGCGTCGAGAACAGGGTGCTGCCGGCGGGCCCCACCGTGATCGACGTCGTCGCCAACGCGGCCTTCTACTACGGGCTCGTACGCGCACTGGCCGCCGAGGCACGGCCCGTCTGGACCCGGCTGCCCTTCGAGGCAGCGGCCGCCAACTTCGACCACGCCTGCCGGTACGGCATCGACGCCCGCATGGAGTGGCCGCGGCGCGGCCGGTACGGCGGGGTCACGCGGGTGCCCGCGGTACAGCTGGTGCTGGACGAGCTGCTGCCGCTCGCCGCGCAGGGGCTGGACGCGTGGGGCGTCGAGCCGGCCGACCGGGACCTCTACCTCGGTGTGATCGAGGAGCGGTGCAAGCGAGGGGTCAACGGAGCCTCCTGGCAGTCGCGTACGTTCCACAAGGCGCTGGAGAGCGGCATGGGGCGGGATGCCGCGCTGGCCGCCACGACGCAGCGGTACTGCGAGCTGATGCACCTCGGTGAGCCGGTGCACACCTGGCCGGTCGGGTTGCGCGAGCCGGCCGTCCCGCTGGGGTGAGGGGTCAGTTTCTGTCGCCCGCCCGAACGACGGCCTTCAGGATCACCGAGTGGATCTGGGACGGGTCGGTGACCAGATGGCCCGACCCGCCGGTCGCCTCGGCGATTTCGCCCAGCTCGTCCTTGTCGGCCTCCGGGCCCACCGCGATCGCGATCAGAGGCACGGGGCGCTCCGGGTCGGTGATCCTGCGGAGCTCGGCGACGAGGCTGGAGCGCGAGATGCTCCCGGGGTCCTGGTTCACACCGTCGGTCAGCAGGACCACCGCGTTGAACTTGCCCTTGCGATAGGAGGCCGTGGCCGCCTTGTACGCGGCCAGGGTGGTGTCGTACAGGCCGGTCGCACCGTCCGGCACCGGCTTGAGGCCACGGAAGGCCGCCGACAGCCGGTCCCGCTGCGTACCGCTGCCCACCTGGTCGCCGAGCCGGTCGGTCGGCACGAGGACGCGGTAGTCGCGCTTGCCGTCGAGCTTCGTGGAGAACGTCCACAGCCCGACCTCGTCCTCCGGGGTGAAGGTGGTCAGGGCCTGGAGCAGCGCCGCCCTGGTCACGGCCATCCGGGACTCGCTGGTGCCCGGCACCGGGTCCGACATGGACGAGGAGGCATCGACGACCGTGGTCAGACGGGCGCTCTGCACGGTGATCGTCCACATGCCGAGGGCCTCCTCGATCTCCTTGTCCGTGATCGGTTCGTCCGGCAGCACCGTGTACGGCTGCGGCGCTCGGCCTCCCGCTCCGGCGACCAGGCCGGCCGGGGCCTCGTCGTCGTCCGTACGGAAACCGTGCTTCTCCAGGATTCTGCGCCCCTCGGGCTCGCCGAGGAGTGTCATGAACCGCAGCGCCGCCCGGCTCTCGTCGGTGGTCAGCGTCGGTTCGTCGACCAGTGCGAACGGGTGGTCGAGGCGGGGCGAGCCGTCCTTCGGATAGAACAGGTCGAGGTCGTCGCCGCTGTCCGCCGACGCGTTGTACGCGAACGCCGCCTGCTCGGCGAGGATCAGCGCCTGATTGCGCCTCGGGTTGCCCTGCTCGGCGGCGGAGAGGTCGCGCGGCAGGGTCTCCAGGACCTGGCCGTCGTTGTCGGAGGTGCGCTGCGACAGGGCCTTCGCGGTGGCGGCCGCCTGCGTGTCGCCGTCCTTCGACCCGCTCGCCGCGTGGTTCAGCTGGGTCAGCGCGAGCAGGCCGGTGGCACTGCGCGAGGGGTCGCCCGCGCCGAGCTTCAGGCGGTCGCTCGTCATGGCCGCGCCGGTCAGCTCGGTCCAGGAGTACTGCTTCTCGGGCCAGCCGAGGGACTTCGCCGCCGTGGGGATCATGGCGACGGCGATGGGGGACAGGGCGACATTGCCGGCCGGGGTCACCGGAATCGACCGGTCGTCCGCCAGGACCCGGTTCACCCACACGCCAGAGTCCGGTACCCACGCCTCGAAGTCGGTCGCGCCCTTGCGCCGCGACCGCAGGTCGTCCATGACCTCGTAGGTGTCCCGGGCGGTCACGCTGATGTCGAGGCAGCTGCCGTCGGACGTCACGTCGTTGTCCCGTGCGTAGCCGGCCGCGTCCTTGAGAGCGGGCGCGATGCCGGGAGCGGCGACGATCCTGAGGCGGACGGCGCTGTCCCAGCAGGACGAGCCGAAGGAGAGCGGGCCGCCGTCGACCGCGGCCGCGGTGCCGGCGGCGAGGGCGAGCGCGAGGCCCGCCGCGAGTGCCACGTTGCGGCGCGGAATGCGTGACCGGGGGCCGGTGCGGCCCCTTCGCGGCCCGTCGGGCAAGCTGTGACGTCCCATGACGGTGTGCCCCTCCCTGATCGAGCCTTGAGCCGTAGAAGCCGGAAACGGCCGAATGGTATGGCACAAGGGGGATGCGCCCCGCATGACGTCCGTCCACCGACGGCCCGTCGCGCACGATCTTCGCAACTTCTTTCGAGACCCTAGCGGGGCGAAGACGGGGATGAGGCGGGGATTACTCAACTGGAGGCATGCGTGCAGGTGGGGCAGGGGCCGGTGGCTGATTCCTTTCCCGGGGAACGGCCCACGCGGCGGATCCTCCGCGACGAGACGTTGCTCGTACTGGGGGTCTCGCTCGGGGCGAGCGGGGTCTCCGCGCTGATCAGCTTTGTCGGGTCGGTCACCAGACCGGGAGGTCTGAAGGATCAGGCGGCCACGCTCAACGCCTCGGCCGCGCCCGGCCGTCCGTGGCTCGATCTGGCCTGGCAGCTGTTCGGGATCGCGTCCGCGCTGGTGCCGGTCGCCCTGGTCGCCCACTTCCTGCTCCGCGAGGGCAAGGGGCTGCGCACGCTCGGCTTCGACCGCACCCGTCCGTGGCCCGATCTGGGCCGGGGCGCCGCGATCGCCGCGGTGATCGGCAGCTCCGGTATCGCCTTCTACCTGGCGGCGCGCGGTTTCGGCTTCAATCTCACCGTGGTGCCCGAGGCCCTGCCCGACGTGTGGTGGAAGTTCCCCGTCCTGATCCTCTCCGCGATCCAGAACTCGGTGCTGGAGGAGGTCATCGTCGTCGGGTATCTGTTGCGCCGCCTCGACCAGTTGGGCTGGACGCCGGTCTCCGCCCTGGTGGCCAGCTCGGTGCTGCGCGGCTCGTACCACCTCTACCAGGGCATCGGCGGGTTCATCGGCAACATGGTGATGGGCGTGGTCTTCGTCTATCTGTACCGCCGCTGGGGCCGGGTCGGTCCGCTGGTGGTCGCCCACTCGCTCCTCGACATCGGGGCGTTCGTGGGATACGCGCTGCTGGCGGGCAAGGTGGGGTGGCTGCCCACCGCCTGAGCGGAGCGGCCGGCACCTGCGCGGCATGTCGGGGGCGTGAGGAGTGAGGGGCGTACGAGCCGGTCGTACGCCCCTTTGTGCTGTTCACGGCCTGCTCGTGCCGGTCACACGAGCAGGTCGCCCTCGATCACGGTGACCGCACGGCCGGAGAGGAACGTGCGCTCGCCCCTGAGCTCCGTGCGGACCCGTCCGGAGCGGGACGAGGCCTGGAGGCCGGTGAGTTCGGCCCGGCCGAGGCGCTCGGACCAGAACGGGGCGAGGGCCGTGTGGGCGCTGCCGGTGACCGGGTCCTCGTCGATGCCGATGTTCGGGAAGAAGCAGCGGGAGACGAAGTCGTAGCCCCTGGAGGGATCTTCGGCGCGGGCCGTCGCGATGATGCCTCGTTCCGAGTGGCGGCCGAGGGCCACGAGGTCGGGGGCCAGGCCCAGGACCGTCTTCTCGTCGGCGAGTTCGACGAGCAGGTCGCCGATGTCCGGGCCGGTGTCGTGCGTGGTGAGCGGCTCGGCGCCCAGGGCCTCGGCGACGCCCGGCGGGTTCGCGACGGCGGTGAGCGGGGCGGTCGGGAAGTCCATCGTGATGGAGCCGTCGTCGAGCGCGGTCGCGACGAGCACACCGCTCCTGGTCGCGAACCGTACGGGGCCCCGCGCCGCCCCCGTGGTGGCCAGCACGTGAGCGGTGGCGAGTGTCGCGTGGCCGCACATCGCGACCTCGGCGGCGGGGGTGAACCAGCGAAGTGCCCAGTCGGCGTCACCGCCCTCCGGGAGGGGGTGGGCGAAGGCCGTCTCGGCGTGGTTGACCTCCAGTGCCACGTTCTGCAGCCAGGTGTCGTCCGGGAAGGACGTCGAGGCGTCGAGGAGGAGGACCCCGGCCGGGTTGCCGGCGAAGGGGCGGTCGGTGAAGGCGTCGACGATACGAATCCGCATGCGCACGACGTTATGCGCGGATCGGAGGCGTCGGCCAAGGCCAATTCGCGACCGGTGGACCGGTGCTGGGTCCTGCCGGTGATCGCGGGCGGTGGACAGGCGGCGGGATCGGGGCGCGGCGCTCCTGACCTGGGCGGCAAGGGGAGGCTGCGTTCATTTGTCGGCAGAACCTTGTCGCGCGACCTATTCCGATATATCGTTGACGCATCGCGACAGATCAACGATGGAATGGAGTGATGGCGATGCGTTCCCATGGAGAGGAATACGGACCGGGCTTCGGCCCCGGTCACGGTCGTGGGCACGGCCACGGCGGGCCCGGTCGGGGCGGCTTCGAAGGGCGGCGTGCGGCCTTCGGTCCCTTCGGGCCCGGCTTCGGCGGTCCCGGATTCGGTCCGGGCCCCTGGGGCGGGCGCGGAGGCCGGGGCGGACCGCGCGGCAGGGCGCGGCGCGGCGACGTACGCGCATCGATCCTGGCGCTGCTCAAGGACCGGCCCATGCATGGTTACGAGATGATCCAGGAGATCGCCGAGCGCAGCGGAGGGGCGTGGAAGCCGAGCCCCGGCTCGGTGTACCCCACCCTTCAGCTGCTGGAGGACGAGGGCCTGATCAGCAATGCGACCGAGGGCGGCAAAAAGCTGTTCTCGCTGACCGAGGAGGGTCGCGTCGCCGCCGACGAGGGAGCGGAAGCGCCCTGGGAGGACGCGGGGCGCGGGGTCGACTGGGAGGCGCTGAGCGACATCCGGCAGGCCGGCTTCGGCCTGATGGAGGCGTTCGGGCAGGTCTGGAAGACCGGCAGCAAGGAGCAGCGCGAGAAGGCGCTGGCCGTCATCAACGACTCGCGCAAGAAGCTGTACCTGATCCTCGCCGACGAGGACTGATGGCCCGGTTCACCCGGCCGAACAGGCCGCGTCCAGGGGTGCCTCGGCTTCGAGGTACCCCTGACGTGTGTGCCGGAGGGGGGTGTGGTGGAGGCCTCTAGGCAACCAGCCCGCCCAGTTTGCGCAGGGACTCGTTGAGGGCCGCCGTCGCCGAGTCCTTCAGCTTGCCCGCCATCAGCGAGACGGCGGCGCCCGTGAACTCGCCGTCGATACGGACCGTGGTGGCCTCGCCCTCGGGGGCCAGCGTGTAGCGGGTCGCGACGATCACGGACATCGGCCCCTTGCCGCGGATCGCGAACGTCCGGGCCGTCTCCAGCTCCTCGATGGTCCAGTTGACCTCGGCGGGGAAGCCCATGAGCTTCATGTTCTCCTCGAAGGTGCCGCCCACTTCCAGGACCTGGGGGCCGCCCTTCGGGAAGCTGGTGTGCGTGGAGTTCCACTCCCCGTACGAGGAGAAGTCCGTGAGCTGCGCCCAGACCTTCTCGGGGGGCGCCTCGATCCGTGCTTCCGCGCTGACTTCGGCCATGCGGCCACCCCTTCGTCTCGGGCGCTGCGCCGGGCGCAGCTGCCTACGGTGTCGCGGAACGTAGCCGCAGGGGCCTGAACATTCAATACTGATGAACCGTCAGGAAATGGGGAGGCCGTTGCCGCCGCGAGCGGTGACGCGCGGCGACTCCGCTCAGCCGACGCGCCGTATCACCGCCGCGTCGAACAGGTCCCACGCGCGCGGGAAGGGGCCTTCGTCGTGGCAGTGCCACGCCTCCCAGAACAGGTCGGCGAGCAGTGCGTCCTCAGGGGCGTAGACCCGGTACACGTACTGTCTGCCGTCGACCGACGGCAGGGCCACCAGCCAGCACCTGCTCTCCATGTCCCTGTGGACGAGCGCCCGAGCGACGTGGTTGCGCTGGGGGCGCGGGCCCGAGTGGCGCACGCCCCCGAGGCGGAAGCGGCGCGGTGTCATCCGTAAGGAGGAGGGAGCGGCTACCGGCGCACACCCTGCGCCGGACGCGAAAATGCTTCCTCACGAGGATGACCGGACGCCGGGCAGCTGATGAGGTGGGGGATGTGCAACACCGTACCCCCCATCAGCAGGCCACCGAGCGAGGCTCGGTCGGCGTGGACGCGGACGCCCGGATCGGCGCGGCGCTGGCAGCCGTGGTCGCCGGAGCGCGCAGACGGGCGCTGCGGGACGGGGACCGGCAGATCGACACGGCTCATCTGCTGCACACGCTCCTGGAGTCGGACCCCGAAGTGCGCGAGCTCTTCGGAGGCGGCCCGCAGATCGCCCGCCTGCTCGGCTACCTCGTGCAGCGCAGCATCGGGTACGGCCTCCGCTGGCAGGGCTCCGTCGAGGACTCGGGAGCCGTGCCGACGGTGACCGGCGACGGGTGGTCGCCGGTGGCGGCCGCGGTCATGACGGCCGCGTACGAGCGCGCCACGCGGCGGGGTGACCTGCTCGCGGAAGGAGTCGACCTGCTCGCCGCGCTCATCACCGAACCTGAGTCGCGGGCCGTGGAGGTGCTGGGGCGCGCGGGGGTCGACGTGCGGGAACTGCTGGCGCGCCTGGACGGTGCGGCCGGTCGGGGCGTCGAGGCCTGAGGTTCTCCGGCCCGAGAACTCCGAACCGGCCCACGTGCTCG
This sequence comes from Streptomyces aurantiacus, assembly GCF_027107535.1. NCBI lineage: Bacteria > Bacillati > Actinomycetota > Actinomycetes > Kitasatosporales > Streptomycetaceae > Streptomyces > Streptomyces sp. Qhu-G9. Next base: position 3,059,075 of record NZ_CP114283.1, read on the forward strand.
CCGGGGCGCGCCCCGGGCACCGGCGCTCAGAGCCGGGTGGGGCCGGTCCCGATGCGCCCGTACGGCATGCCCGCTTGGAACACCCAGTCCTGGAACGCCCACTCCGGTGCTTCGACGTGCCGGGAGCCGGCCCGTCCAGTCGATGAGACAGGTGTCAATGGGGGTGACGCTCATGTCGTCGCCTGTCATCATGTGCCGGTGCATACGTCAGAGAGCAGTCAGGGCAACCGCGGCAGGGGCGTCGGGCTGGGGCTCGCGCTCGGGTCCGCGGTGGCGTTCGGTGGATCCGGTGTCGCCGCCAAGCCGTTGATCGAGGCGGGCCTCGACCCCCTGCATGTGGTGTGGCTGCGCGTCGCGGGCGCCGCGCTGGTCATGCTGCCGTTGGCCGTGCGCCACCGGCGGCTGGTGCGCGAACACCCCGCGCTGCTCGCCGGATTCGGCCTGCTGGCCGTCGCCGGCGTCCAGGCCTTCTACTTCGCCTCGATCTCCCGGATACCCGTCGGGGTCGCGCTGCTCGTCGAGTACCTCGCGCCGGCGCTGGTCCTCGGCTGGGTGCGGTTCGTGCAACGCCGGCCCGTCACCCGTGCCGCCGCCCTCGGGGTGGTCCTCGCCGTCGGCGGTCTCGCCTGCGTCGTGGAAGTGTGGGCGGGGCTGAGCTTCGATGTCCTCGGACTGCTGCTCGCACTCGGCGCCGCATGCTGCCAGGTCGGCTACTTCGTCCTGTCCGACCAGGGCAGCGACGCGGGCGAGGAGGCGCCGGCCCCGCTCGGCGTCATCGCGTACGGACTGCTCGTCGGTGCGCTGGTCCTGACGGTCGTCGCGCGGCCGTGGGGCATGGACTGGTCGGTCCTCGCGGGCCGTGCGGACATGGACGGAACGGCCGTCGCGGCCTCGTTGCTGCTGGGCTGGATCGTGCTGATCGCGACCGTCGTCGCCTACGTGACCGGCGTCCTGTCGGTGCGCAGGCTCTCGCCCCAGGTGGCGGGAGTCGTGGCGTGCCTGGAGGCGGTCGTCGCGACCGTGCTCGCCTGGGTCCTGCTCGGCGAGCACCTCTCGGCGCCCCAGATCATCGGCGGCGCGGTCGTGCTGTGCGGCGCCTTCATCGCGCAGACCTCCACGCAGGCCAAGACCTCGCAGACACCGGCGGAGGCTTCGCGGACACCGCAGGAACCGGGGGCGGGGAAGGGCTCGCAGGAACCCGGGGCGCGTGCCGCGGGGGACACCGAAAGGGAGTTGTCGGGACGGGGAACCGCGCTCTAGGGTGCTGATCATGCATTCGAACGCTCTCGTTCTTCCGCCTCCGGCCGCCTGAGCGGGCCGTCCGGAACCCTCGCCCGGCCACCGGCCGGGCGCGCCGGTGCTGCCCGCGGACGAAGTCCGAGGACCCTCCGTGCCGAAGCGACAGCCGTGCTCTCGGCGACGTCGCGTTCACATCGACTGCCATCTCCGTGGCTACCGCCGTGCTCGTGGTGATCGCCGTGTTCGTGCCGCCTGCCGCGCGTGACGTCCGCCCGTTTCGCGGCGGCGCACGCCGCCGACGTGGCTGACGTGCTGTCCGTACGGCGCGGGACGTGGTCCTTTCCCGAACTTCTGCGGATCTGCGGAGAGAACACGTGTCGAATGCCGTCTCCGGCCTGCCCCTCGGGCGAGGCCTCCTCTACCTGACCGTCGCGGGCGCCGCCTGGGGCACCGCGGGCGCGGTCGCCGCGCTCGTCTACCGCTCGAGCGACATGGGTCCCGTCGCTTTGTCCTTCTGGCGCTGCGCGGGCGGCCTGGCCCTGCTGCTCGCCGTCCGGTCGCTGCGACGCCGGGCATGCCCTCGCGTACGGCCCCGGCTGCGTACGCGCCTGCTGCGGACCGGCGCCACGGGCGTCGGGCTGGCGGTCTTCCAGACCGCGTACTTCGCCGCCGTCGAGGCCACCGGACTGGCGGTGGCCACCGTCGTCACCCTCGGCGCCGGGCCTGTGCTCATCGCGCTCGGAGCGCGGCTGACCATGGGAGAGCGGCTCGGACGGGCCGGATACGCCGCCGTCGCCGGGGCCCTCGCCGGGCTCGCGGTGCTGGTGCTCGGCGGCGGGGGCGCGACGGTCCGGCCGTGGGGGATCGCGCTCGCGGTCGTCTCCGCCGTCGGCTACTCCGTCATGACGTTGCTGACCCGCTGGTGGGGGCGTGGCGGTGGGGTCGACGCGTCGGCCGGCACCGTGGGGGCGTTCGCCGTCACGACCTTGTGCCTGCTGCCGTTCGCCCTCGTCGAGGGACTGGTACCGCACACCGCCGAACCTGTCAGGGTCGTCGCGCTGCTGGCGTTCGTCGCGGCTGTCCCGACCGCCCTCGCCTACGCCCTGTACTTCGCCGGCGCGGCCGTCGTCCGCTCGGCCACCGTCTCCGTGATCATGCTCCTCGAACCCGTGAGCGCGGCGGTGCTCGCCGTCGGGCTGCTCGGCGAGCGGATCACCGCGCCGACCGTCGCGGGCACGCTGCTGATGCTCGGATCGGTCGCGGGGCTCGCGGTCGCCGAAGCGCGGGGCACGGGGACCGCCGGGACAGTGCCCGAGCAGGCACCGGCGCCGCTCCGTCCGCGTCTCCACGATGCCCGCGGGTCGCAGGACCCCGGACTCGGCGAGCGCGTATGACCAGCCGCGCGGGCCCACCCCTGTAGGGCCCGCGCGGCACGGTCATTCACGGGGAGACCCGGTGTCAGGCCCGGCGCCGCCTCAGCAGATGCGCTCGCGCCGCCGCGTCCCCGGGACCGTCCCTCTCGGACAGTTCGTCCGCGACACGGTTCTGGATTTCCTCCGACCGGTGGCTGGCGTACTTGAACTTCGCCCGTACGTCGGTCACTTCGAGCCGCAGGCCGCGAATCCCGGACAGCAGCCGGCCGTACGGGTCCTCCCCGACGGCCACGCCGGCCGAGCCGCCCTCCGGCTGGAAGTGGCCGACCTGGCGGTTGAGGAGCTCGGCCTTCTCCGCGGGGTCGTCCACCACGTGGGCGGTGCAGCGGAGCTGGACGGCGGCGTAGAAGCTCGTCGGGGTGCCGTGGTCCGACGGGGCGTCGGGCGGAGCCTGCCAGGGGCCCGGCACGAACACGTAGTCGTCGACCACGCTCAGCGTCACGAGCGGATCGGCCCGGAGCGCGGGCCACAGCGGGCTCGGGCGGGCCAGGTGGGCGAGGACCTCACCGCGCTCGGCGTCGTGGACGAAGTGGACGGGCTGGACGTGCGGCGGCTCACCGGGCAGGCCGTTCACCGCGAGCTGGCCGAAGTCGTGGACGGCCAGCCACTGCTGCCACTCGGCGTCGTCGAGGGACGCGTCCCAGGGATGAATGAGCATCAGAGCGTCGTCAGGTAGTCGGGCACCTCGATGCCGGGCGCCAGGTCGTCGGCCGCCACGGGAGCTCCGTAGCTCGTGCGGACCGGGAGGACGCCGGTCCAGTGGCGCAGCCCGAGGTCCTCGGGTTCGTCGTTCGGCCCGCCGGTGCGCAGCTTGGCGGAGACCTCGGCGAGGTCCAGGCGCAGTACGGCGGTGGCGGCCAGCTCCTTGGCGTTGGCGGGCCGGGAGTCGTACGAGCGGCCGGGCACCACGTGGTCGACCAGCGCGTCCAACGCCTCCCGCTTCTCGTCCGGGTCCGTCACCTGGTGCGCCACGCCGTGCACCACCACCGAGCGGTAGTTGATCGAGTGGTGGAACGCCGAGCGGGCCAGCACCAGCCCGTCGACGTGCGTGACCGTGAGGCAGACCGGCAGCCCCGGGTCGGCCTGTCCCGCCATCCGCAGCGGACGCGAACCCGTCGAGCCGTGCACGTAGAGCCGCTCGCCGACCCGTCCGTACAGCGTGGGAAGCACGACCGGCGCCCCGTCCCGGACGAAGCCGAGATGGCCCACGTACCCCTCGTCGAGTATCGAGTGCACCATCTCGTGGTCGTACGCGGCGCGGTCCCGGGAGCGGGTGGGGACGGTGCGGTCGGTCGGGGTGTAGGTGGCGGGGTGCGGGGCGGCCGTCTCCGTCATGGTGCTCTCCAGGTCAGCGTCGTCATCTGTTCTCGCAGGTGCGCGGTGGGCTCGGGCGCGCCGTGCTCGCCTTGCGCCCCGTATTGCACTAGTGCATACTCTGCTTTGTGCTAGGAGAGTATCGGATCGAAGGAAGACGCGCAGTCGAGATTGCGGCCAGTGTCGAGCGAGCGGTGGGGTCGGGGGAGCTGGAGCCCGGTCAAGTGCTGCCGCCCATGCGGGAGTTGGCGGACCGGCTGGGTGTGAATCCCAACACCGTCGCGGCCGCCTACCGCACGCTGCGGGAGCGGGGGGTCATCGAGACCGCGGGCCGGCGCGGCAGCCGTGTGCGCCCCAAGCCGGTGACGACCGCTCGTGAGCTGGCCCGTCCGGACGTACCGCCCGGGGCGCGCAACCTGTCCGACGGCAACCCGGACCCTGCCCTGCTGCCCTCGCTCGCCAAGGCGTTGGCGGCCGCCGCGGAACTCTCCGACCGCAGGCCCGTGCTGTACGGAGAGGCGGGCGTGGACCCGGAGCTGGCGCGGGCGGCCCGCGCCGACATGGACGCGGACGGGGTCCCGGAGGGGCCGGTCGTCGTCACCTCGGGATCGCTCGACGCCATCGAGCGGGTGCTGAGCGCCCACCTCAGGCCCGGGGACGCGGTCGCGGTCGAGGATCCGGGCTGGCACAGCGTGCTCGACCTGGTCCCGGCCCTCGGGCTGCGGGCCGTGCCGGTCGGCGTCGACGACGAAGGGCCGCTGACCGACGACGTACGAGCCGTCCTGGCGGGCGGTGCGCGGGCCCTGATCGTCACCGACCGGGCGCAGAACCCGACGGGCGCAGCGGTGAGCGCCACGCGCGCGCGTGCCCTCCGTGCCGTCCTCGAGGAGTACCCGGAGACCCTGCTCATCGAGGACGACCACGGGCACCGCATCGTCGACCTGCCGCTGCATCCGCTGGCCGGGGTGACCCGGCACTGGGTGCTGCTGCGCTCGGTCGCCAAGGCGTACGGGCCCGACCTGCGGCTGGCCGTGGTCACCGGCGACACCGAGACCCTGGACCGGGTCCAGGGGCGGCAGCGGCTGGGGCCGGGCTGGGTGAGCCGACTGCTGCAGAGGGCCGTCGTGCACCTGTGGGAGGGCGGCGAGGTGGACAGCCGGGCCGTGGCCGTGGCCTACGGGCGGCGCCGGGACGCGCTGATCGGCGCGCTCGCGGAGCGTGGGATCGAGGCGCGCGGGCGCAGTGGCATGAACGTGTGGGTGCCCGTACCGGACGAGACCGGTGCCGTCGCGCGGCTGTTGCACTCCGGCTGGGCCGTGGCGCCTGGGGCCCGCTTCCGGACGGGCGCGCCGCCCGGGCTGCGGATCACCGTGTCGACACTCGGAGTGGACGAGGCCGGGTCGATGGCGGACGCGATCGCCGCCGCGGTGGGGCCCGCGCCCGCACGGCGGTACGTCTGACCGGCGCCCGCCTCCGCCCCCGACCTGCGGCCCTCGACCTCTGGCCGTCGGCTTGGGGCGTCCGGCGGCGAGGGTCCGGCACGGAGCCGGGCGAGGTCCCGGACCTACGGCGAGGTCCTGGGCCCGGACTGGGTGAGTGCCGCGCCCGCCAGCACGATGACGGCACCCACCGGCGTCGACCAGGTCAGTGATTCGCCGAGGATCGCGACACCGGCGGCGGTGGCGATGACCGGGATGAAGTACGTGACCATCTGGGCCGTGGTCGGGCCGATCTCGGCGACCAGGCCGTACTGGATGAGGACCGCCAGGCCCGTGCCGAGGGCGCCCAGCGCGATCACCGCGAGCAGCGGTACGAGCGCGAACCGGGTCGGCACTTCGGTGAACAGCGGTGTCACGACGGCCAGTTGGACCGTCGCGATCAGCAACTGGGCTCCTGTCAACGACAGGTTGGACTCACGGGAGCCGGCCAGCGTGCGGCGGACGTAGATCCAGCCGATCGGGTAACTGAGCGAGGCCAGCAACGCCATCGTGGTGCCGGCGGCGTCCAGGCCCTGGAAACCCTGCCAGGCGCCGAGCACCGTCAGCACGCCGACGAACCCGATGCCGAGGCCCGCCACGCGGCGGCGGGTGGGCCGGTCCTCGGAGAGGGCGACCATCGACAGGGCCATGCCCCACAGGGGCGAGGTCGCGTTGCAGATCCCCGCCAGCGTGGACGGGATCGTGAGTTCGGAGTACGCGAACAGGGAGAACGGCAGCGCGTTGAGGAGCAGGGCCGCGACCGCCAGATGTCCCCAGGTGCGTGCACCGCGCGGCAGGCGCTCGCGCTTCCAGGCCATCGCGGCGGCGAGCACCATCGTCCCGAACAGCAACCGGCCGAGCGTCACCTGGAACGGCGCGTACCCATCCGTACCCACCTTGATCAGAAGGAAGCTGAAACCCCAGACGAGGGAGAGCGCGCCGAACCGCAGGCGCCAGTCGAGGGCCGGGCGGAGGTGGAACGCGGTGTCCCGGGACGACACCGCAGGGGCGTCGGGGGAGGTGGGAAGGGGGGTCCGGGGCTCGGTCGGGGCGCTCATGCGTTTCACGATGACGGAGACGATCTCGTAGAACAAGCGAGATTTCTCGGACGGTATCTCGTAGTCTTGCTTACATGTTGAATCTGGAGCGCCTGCGCACGCTCGACGCCCTCGCCCGGCACGGCTCGGTGAGCGGCGCGGCCGACGGGTTGCACGTGACGACCTCCGCGGTCTCCCAGCAGATGTCCAAGCTGGAGCGGGAGGTCGGGCAGCAACTGCTCGCGAAGAACGGGCGGGGGGTGAGGCTCACCGACGCCGGGCGGCTGCTCGCCGACCACGCCGCGCGCATCCTGTCCCAGGTCGAGCTCGCCCAGTCCGACCTGGAGGCACAGCGCGGGCAGGTGGTGGGTGAGCTGCGGATGTCCGCGTTCCCGACGGCGGCGCGCGGGCTGTTCCCCGCCGCGCTGGCCGCGCTGCGGTCCGAGCATCCCGGACTGCGGGTGCGCTCCCGCGAGCTGGAGCCGGAGGGCGGGGTCGCCGGGGTACTGCGCGGCGACATCGACCTGGCCGTCGTGCTCGACTGGTACAACAAGCCGTTGCCCATGCCCGAAGGGCTGGTCAAGGCCTCTCTCCTCGACGACCCCACCGATGTGGCGATGCCCGCGGGGCACCCCCTCGCCGACCGTTCCGAGGTGGACCTCGAGGACCTGGCCGACGACGAGTGGATCGCCTGGGAGGAGGGCGAGTTCTGCCACGAGTGGCTGCTCTTCACCCTGCGCGGCAAGGGGATCGAGCCGGTGATCGCGCACCGCGCGGAGGAGCATCACACGCAGCTCGCGCTGGTCGCGGCGGGGCTCGGGGTGTGCGTCGCGCCCCGGCTCGGGCGCGGCCCGGTGCCGGCGGGCGTACGGACGGTCCCGGTGCGGCACCGGGTCACCAGGCACGTCTACGCGGTGTGGCGGGCGGACGCCGACCGCCGCCCGTCGATCCGGGCGGTCGCGGACGCGCTGCGGAAGGCGGGCTCGGCGGTCGGGTGAGCCGGCCCGCCGCCACCGGTGAGTGGCACGCGCGCACACCCGGCGACGCGGCGCGCCGCAGATCGCGGGCCGGGGATGCGGGCCGGGGCGCGGGGAGAGCGGGCGACGCCAGTGCCGCCCGCGCCCCTCCCGTCACGGCGAGGCGAGCTTGCGGAAGTCCCATGAGGCCGTCGCCTCCGGCGTCAGCCGCATCCAGGCGTGTCTGCCGTCGTGCGGCATCTCGTCCAGGCCGAAGTTCTTACGGGCGAACAACCGCTCCACGGCGTCGAGTTCGGGGAACGGCTCGCCGGTGCGCGGCACCTCGCCGACGAACTCCACCGAGCCCGACAGCTCGACGCCCCGCAGCTCGTCGTACTCCTCACCCGTGTCGACGACGACGGCCACCCGGGGATCGCGTCGCAGGTCGGCCCATCGCTTGCTCCGGGTGATCGAGTACAGCCAGAGCGACTTGCCGTCCCAGGCGAACCACAGCGTGCTGACGTGCGGAGCGCCGTCGGCGGTGACGGTCGCGACGCGACAGGTGCGCTGGGCGGTGAGGAACTCGTCCAGCTCCTCGGGAGTCATCATGATCCTTCGGCCCCGGCGCTGAGTGGCGGCCATACGGTTCCCTCTTCCCCGACATCATGTCTGACGCTTCGTCAGGAAAGCATGGTCCGTCTTCCGTCCGTACGCAATGGTGGCTACGCTCGCCCGCCACCGCCGGTCGGGCGGCGCGGTTCCGGCCGACCCGAAGACCGCTTGCGACAGGGGAGCCCATGCCGTCGTACGAAGAACTCCGCGAACTCCTCGATCCCGCGACCACGGCCCTGCTGACCGTCGAGTGCCAGCAGGGTGTCGTCGGCCCGGACAGCGCGCTGCCGGAACTCGCCGAGGCGGCCCGCGCCTCGGGCGCGCTGACCCGCGTCGCCCGCCTCGTGGACGCGGCCCACGAGAGCGGCGTACAGGTGGTGCACGCGATCGCCGAGCGCCGTCCCGACGGCCGCGGCGCTAACCACAACGCCCGGCTGTTCCGCGCGGCCGGACGTCTGCCGGTCCAGCAGCTGAGGGGCACCACCGCGGTCCGGGTCGCGCCACCGGTCGAGGTGGCCGAGGAGGACCTCGTCGTACGCCGCCTGCACGGCCTGTCGCCCCTCGCAGGTACCGACCTCGACGCACTGCTGCGCAACCTGGGCTGTCGCACCCTCGTCGTGACCGGGGTCTCCGCCAACGTGGCCGTGCCCAACACGGTGTTCGACGCCGTGAACCGCGGCTACACCGCCGTGGTCCCCGGGGACGCCATCGCGGGCGTGCCGGCGGACTACACCCCCGTGATGATCCGCAACACGCTCGCCCTGGTGGCCACCATCACCACCACGGACGAGGTGCTGGCCTGCCTCGAGCAGACCCGCCCGGTCAGGCGAGCGTGATCGAGTCCCCGGACACGGTGATCTTGGCCGCGGTCAGCCCGCTGGTCGCGGGGCCCTTCTCGACGCTGCCGTCCGTGACGCTGAACTGGCTGCCGTGGGCGGGGCAGGTGATGAGGCCGTTGTCCACACTGTTCACGCGCTGCTTCTGGTGCGGGCACACCGTCGAGAAGGCCTTGAACTCCCCGGCCGTCGGCTGGGTGACGACCACCGACTGATCGGCGAACACCTTGCCGCCGCCCTCCGGGATGTCGCTGGTCTTGGCGAGCGCCGCACCCCCCGCGGATCCGGTGGATCCGGACGAGCCGGTGGATCCGGACGAGCCGGTCGACGTGTCGGAGGAGCCCGACGAACTGTCGTCGGAGCCTCCGCAGGCGGTCAGCGTGGCGGCGATACCGGCCCCGCCCAGCGCCGCCAGGAGGGTGCGACGACAGACTGCGGGAGCAGGCTGAAGCGATTCGCTGGACATAGTGGCGGTCCCTTCCACAGATGTGCAGATGTTCAGATGCGCGTGTGTGCGGATGTGCCTTGATCCGACTAGAGGTACGGGAAGGTCATCCACATGGTTCAGACGGTCCGGTGATCGAGCGACTTCTTGATGAAATCGAGATCGAGCCGGAGCAGGGTGTCTATCACGCCTTCCTGTGCGACCAGGTGCGTCTCCCCTGCCAGCGGGAGCACGGTGTGCGGTCGGCCCGCCGCGAGCAGCGCCGCCGAGAACCGCAGCATGTGTGCGGGCGCCACGTTGTCGTCGGCCATACCGTGGACGAGCATCAGGGGGCGCGTGAGCTTGTGGGCGTGCGCCACCAGGGAGCAGCGTTCGTAGTGGTCCGGCTGTACGTCCGGATGCCCCAGGAACCGTTCTTTCCAGTGCGTGTCGTACAGCCGCAGATCGGTCGGCGCCGCGCCCGCGACGGCCGCGTGGAACACGTCGGGCCGGTGCAGTACGGCCCCCGCCGCGAGATAGCCGCCGAAGGACCAGCCGCGGATGGCCACACGGCCGGTGTCCAGCTCCGGGAAGAGCTCCGCGGCGGCGCGTACGGCGTCCGCCTGGTCCTCGATCACCGGCATCAGCTGGTCGCCGTGGATGGCGGTCTCCCAGGCCCGGTCACGCCCCGGGGTGCCGCGCCCGTCGACCGCCAGCACCGCGAACCCCTGGTCGGCGAACCACTGGTTCACGGGGTGGTGCCACATGGCCGCCTTCACGACCTTCTGCGCGCCCGGCCCGGAGTACGAGTGCACGATGACGGGGAGCCGGCGCGCACCCGGTTCGTACGACTCCGGCAGGTACAGCGCCGCGCGCAGCTCCCGCTCGCCGAGCGTCAGGAAGCGGGGGCGCGGCCGGGTCACGGGCCGCTCGGCCAGCACCTGGATCCGTCCGGCCGGGACGCCGTCCCGCAGCACCGTGACCGTTCGGCCGTCGGGCGTGAGACTGTCCAGCACGACGGTGCCGCCCCCGACGGCGGCGTGGTGCACGCCCGGCTCGTCGGTCAGGCGCGCGAAGCCGCTGCCCGGGTCGTACGACCAGACGTGCGCCTCGGTCGGTTCCTCGGCGGCCATGAAGTAGAGCCGGCCGCCCGCCGTGCCGAGCAGCTCGTGGACGTACATGCCCTCCGGTGTGCGCACCCCGGTCGCGGTCATCAGCAGCCCGCGGGTGCCCTCCTGCGTGGTGAGGACGAGACCGGTGGCGGTGGTGGAGGCGGGTGTTCCGGGGACGAACTCCAGCCAGGCGGCGTCCTTGAGATGGTGCAGTGTCGTGGTCGCGCCGGTCGCCGGATCGACGCGCAGCAGGTACGCCGAGCGCTGGTCCCGGGTCTGTACGACGGTGAGGGGGGCGGCCTCGCTCCAGCCCGCGTGCACGACGTACTCGAAGGCCGGGTCCGTCCACTCCCCGTCCGGATGCGACTCGGCCTTCTCGGGGAGCGCCACGTCGACACGGCCCCCGTCGAGGCCCACGACATGCAGGGAGAGCCGCGCGTTGGCCGTGCCCGCGGCCGGATACCTGACCGCGCGCGGAGGACGCTCGGGATGCGCCGGATCGCTGATGTACCACTGCTGGACGGGCGTGTTGTCGACCCGCACCACCAGCAGCGCGCTCCCGTCCGGCGACCACCAGAACGACCGCGTACGTTCCAGGGACTCGGACGACACGTGGTCCGAGAGCCCGTACGTGATCTCCGGGCCCTCCGGCTCGGCCAGCGCGCGGTCACCGGTGCCGTCGGCGCGTACGACCCACAGGGCACCCTCGCTCACGTACGCGATGTGCGTGCCGTCGGGGCTGGGGCGCGGGGCGACGACCGGGCCCCGCGTGGGGATCGGGCGCGGGACGCCCTCGTCCGTGCGCACGGTCCACAGGGCGCCCGCGAGAGCGAACGCAACCAGACGGACGGCCGTGTCCGTGGCGTACGAGACGATTCCGCCGCTCGTCTCGCGGGCCCGCTCGCGGCGGATCCGCTCGGCCTCGGGGACCTCGCCGTCGGCGCCCAGCGCGAGCGGGTCGGCGAGCAGCCGCTCCCCGCCGTTCTCGTGCAGCCACAGCAGGCCCGTCGTGGAGCGGCCGCTCGCGGTGCGCACGAAGAGCACGCGCTCGCCGTCGGGCGAGACGGTGAAGCCGCGCGGCACACCCAGGGAGAAACGCTTCGTGCGGGCGAACTGCAGGGGCAGGTCCTCTGCGGTCACGGATGGTCCCTTCGTGCGGACGGACGCAGAACGTCGCGTGGGCGGACGGGGAACGCCCCAGTAACCTGGGGCGATGCTCAAGGAAGTCAGTGCGACCCGCTACATCACGCCCATGCGTGAGGGCGGATCGCTGCCCGGACTCGTCGAGGCCGATGATCTGGAAACGTACGTCATGAAGTTCACCGGCGCGGGACAGGGCCGCAAGACCCTCGTCGCGGAGGTCGTCTGCGGTGAACTCGCCCGGCGGCTGGGCCTGCGCGTGCCGGGACTGGTCGCGATCGGACTCGATCCGGTCATCGGACTGGGCGAACCGGACCAGGAGGTGCAGGAGTTGCTCAAGTCGAGCGGCGGACTGAACCTCGGGATGGACTTCCTCTCCCGGGCGATCGGCTTCGACGCCCTCGCCCACCGGGTGAGCCGGGAGGAGGCCGGGAAGGTCGTCTGGTTCGACGCGCTCGTCAACAACGTCGACCGGTCGTGGCGCAACCCCAACATGCTGGTCCGTGACGGAGATCTGTGGCTCATCGACCACGGCGCCACCATGATCTGGCACCACAACTGGCCGGGCGCACAGGCCTCCGCTGCCAGGCACTACGACGCCTCCGAGCACGCACTCGCCCCCTTCGACCCCGACATCGCGGCTGCCGCAAGGGAGTTGGGGTCGCGGGTCACGCCGGAACTGCTCGCCGAGGTGACCGCCGCGATCCCCGACGCATGGCTCAGGGACGAGCCCGGGTTCGAGTCGGCCGACGCGCTCCGGCAGGCGTACGCGGAGCCGCTCCTCGCCCGCGCCGCCACCGTTCACGAGCGCATCCGCACCGGCCGGGAGGGCACGAAGTGAGCGAGCGCGACGACCGCGTCGTCTACGAGTACGCGCTGCTGCGCGTCGTACCGCGCGTCGAACGAGGGGAGTACTTCAACGCGGGCGTGCTCGTCTACTGCCGCGCGAAGTCCTTCGTGGCCGCCCACACCCACCTCGACGAGACCAAACTGCGCGCCCTCGACCCGAAGGCGGACGTGGCGGGAGTACAGGCCGCCCTGCGGGCCGTAGAGGGCGTCTGCGCCGGGGGCGAGGCGGCGGGACAGGCCGCGGGCGACGACCCCGGGCGGCGCTTTCGCTGGCTGATCGCGCCCCGCTCCACAGTCGTGCAGCCGGGGCCCGTCCACACCGGTCTCACGGCCGATCCCGCGGCCGAGGCGCGGCGGCTGCTCGACCTGCTGGTCAGGTAATGGATCACATGGGCGCGGTCGGCCGTTGACACTGGGTGCCAAGGCTTCTAGCGTCACGTCTGCTGAAGGTACTAAGCGGTCGCTCACCAGAGGGGCGTACCGTGAGAGCCGCAGGCTTCGGCCTGTCAGAGGGCTTCCCAAGGGCGAGGAGAACCAGCAATGTCCACCACTGAGCAGCGCGTCGCCGTAGTCACCGGTGCCGCGCGCGGCATCGGCGCCGCGACCGCCGTACGACTGGCCGCCGAGGGCCGCGCCGTCGCGGTGATCGACCTCGACGAGGCCGCGTGCAAGGACACCGTCGAGAAGATCACCGCCGCCGGCGGCAAGGCGATCGCGGTGGGCTGCGACGTCTCCGACGAGGCGCAGGTCGAGGCCGCCGTGATCCGTGTCGCCGCCGAGCTCGGGGCGCCGACGATCCTGGTGAACAACGCGGGCGTGCTCCGCGACAACCTGCTGTTCAAGATGAGCGCGTCCGACTGGGACACGGTCCTGAACGTGCACCTGCGCGGTTCCTTCCTGATGACGCGGGCCGTGCAGAAGTACATGGTGGACGCCAAGTTCGGCCGGGTCGTCAACCTCTCCTCGTCCTCGGCGCTCGGCAACCGCGGCCAGGTCAACTACTCCGCCGCCAAGGCCGGACTGCAGGGCTTCACCAAGACGCTCGCGTTCGAGCTCGGCAAGTTCGGCGTCACCGCGAACGCCGTCGCGCCCGGCTTCATCGTGACCGACATGACGGCCGCCACCGCCGAGCGGGTCGGCATGGGCTTCGAGGAGTTCCAGGCCGCGGCCGCCACCCAGATCCCCGTCCAGCGCGTCGGCAACCCGGACGACATCGCCAACGCGATCGCCTTCTTCACGGGCGACGACGCCGGATTCGTCTCCGGCCAGGTGCTGTACGTGGCCGGCGGACCGCTCAACTAGGACTGGGGACAGCGACATGACCACTGTGGAACTCTCGGGCAAGGTCGCCCTCGTCACCGGCGCCAGCCGAGGCATCGGCTACGGCGTCGCCGAGGCGCTGCTCGCCCGCGGCGACCGGGTGTGCATCACCGGCCGCAACGAGGACGCCCTCAAGGAGGCCGTCGAGAAGCTCGGCGCCGACCGCGTCATCGGTGTCGCGGGCAAGGCCCACGACGTCGCCCACCAGGCCCACGCCGTCGAGCGCACCATGGAGGCGTTCGGCCGCGTCGACTTCCTGGTCAACAACGCCGGTACGAACCCGGTGTTCGGGCCGATCGCCGACCTCGACCTCGACGTGGCCCGCAAGGTGTTCGAGACCAACGTCGTCTCCGCGCTCGGGTTCGCCCAGCAGACGTGGAAGGCGTGGCAGAGCGCGAACGGCGGCGCGATCGTCAACATCGCCTCCCTCGCGGGCGTCTCGGCCTCCCCGTTCATCGGGGCGTACGGCATCAGCAAGGCCGCCATGATCAACCTGACCCTGCAGCTGGCGCACGAGTTCGCGCCCCAGGTGCGGGTCAACGCGATCGCTCCCGCCGTGGTCAAGACCAAGTTCGCGCAGGCGCTGTACGAGGGCCGGGAGGCGGAGGCCGCCGCGGCCTACCCGCTCGGCAGGCTCGGTGTGCCGTCGGACATCGGCGGCACCGCCGCGTTCCTCACCTCGGAGCAGTCCGACTGGATCACCGGGCAGACCCTCGTGGTCGACGGCGGCATCCTCCTCAACGCCGGCGTGTCCTGAACCGGCCGCTCCGGCGAGGAGTTCGGTGATTTCTCCGCGGCGTCTCACGGAGTGCGGCGACTGGGAAAATTCATACAGTTGACGGATTTGTTCCGCACACTTTCCAAACAAGTGCCGCAGAGCCGAAAAAAATCGCACAAATGATGTTCGTGCACGTCAGGTGCCCCGCCATCGGATCCGGTTGACCGGGCGGGGCACTGCGATATGGTCCTGCCCACCTTGGCAGGGCACATCGAGGAGCGTGCGCGTGTTCAACCGGAATCGGTCTCTACGGCACTTGTCGGCGATCGCGTCCATATCCCTGGTGACGGGATGTGGGGTGTTCTCCTCGGACGCGTCCGAGGACGAGGGTCCGATCGTCGTGGGCACGACCAGCGCGCCCAGCACCCTGGACCCCGCCGCGTCCTGGGACGGCTCCTGGGAGCTGTTCCGCAACATCTACCAGACGCTCCTCAGCTACCCCGCCGGGGCGGCCGCGCCCGAGCCGGACGCCGCCCAGAGCTGCCGCTTCACCGACGACTCCAACCGCGTGTACAGCTGCACGCTGCGGGAGGGTCTCTCCTTCTCCGACGGGCACGGACTCGACGCCAAGGCCGTGAAGCACTCCATCGACCGCATCCGGAAGATCGCCGTGGACGGCGGCCCCGCGGGGCTGCTCGGCAGCCTGGAGCGGGTCGACACGAAGGGCGACCGCGAGGTCGTCTTCCGCCTCAACAAGCCCGACGCCACCTTCCCGTTCGTGCTCGCGACGCCGGCCATGTCGATCGTCGACCCCGAGGAGTACCCGGCCGACGCCCTGCGCGAGGACGGCAAGGTCACCGGATCGGGACCGTACGGCCTGGACGGCTACGAAGAGGGGCAGGAGGCCCGGCTCGTCCGCAACGACAACTACAAGGGCTTCGCCGACCGGAAGAACGGCGCCACCACCATCCGGTACTTCCAGGACTCGGGCGAGATGGTCGCCGCGCTGGAGGACGGGCAGATCGACGTGACCCTCCGCGGACTCGCCGCCAAGGACGTCGTCGACCTCCAGGACCGGCGGGCCAAGGACGAGATCCAGCTGCTGGAGGGGGCGGGCACCGAGATCAGTTACCTGGTGTTCAACCCGAAGGACCCGTGGGCCAAGAAGGCCGCTGTCCGCAAGGCCGTCGCGCAGGTCATCGACCGTCCGGCCATCGCCCACAACATCTACAAGGACACCGTCGAGCCGCTGTACTCCATGGTCCCGCGCGGGCTGGCCGGTCACACCACCGGCTTCTTCGACGACTACGGCAAACCCAGCACCGCCAAGGCCCGGCAGATGCTCCTGGAGGCCGGGATCGCCGAACGCGTCCCGCTCACCCTCTGGTACACGACCGACCGGTACGGCTCGACGACCAAGCCGGAGTTCGAGGAGCTCAGACGCCAGCTCAACGCGTCCGGCCTGTTCAGCGTCACCGTCAAGGGCCGCCCCTGGAAGACGTACGAGGCGGGCTACCGCAAGGGCGAGTACCCGGTGTTCGGCCGCGGCTGGTTCCCCGACTTCCCGGACGCGGAGAACTTCATCGCGCCGTTCGTGGGCGAGCAGAACGCGCTCGGTACGCCGTACAAGTCCCCCGAGATCACGGACGTGCTGCTGCCCGAGTCGCGCCGTCAGAGCGACCGCGGGGCCGTCGTCGCGCAGTTCAGGAGGGCCCAGGACATCCTCGTGGACGACGCGCGGCTGCTGCCGCTGTGGCAGGGCAAGCAGTACGTCGCCGCCAGCGAGGAGATCTCCGGCGTCGAGCGCTCCATCGACCCGTCGACGATCATGATGATGTGGGAGCTGGACCGCAAGACCAGCTGGTAGCGGCGGAGTCGGCCGGAGCCCGGCCGGTTGTCAGTGGGCGGCGGTAGGTTCTGGTGCACCGGAAACGACCGCACATCTAAGGAAGTTCACGTGACCGACACCGCCATGCTGCCCGAGTCCTGGCGCGGCGTCCTGGGCGAAGAGCTGCAGAAGCCCTACTTCAAGGAGCTCACCGAGTTCGTCGAGGAGGAGCGCGACAGGGGCCCTGTCTACCCGCCTCGCGACGAGGTCTTCGCCGCGCTCGCCGCGACGCCGTACGAGCGCGTGAAGGTGCTCGTCCTCGGCCAGGACCCGTACCACGGCGAGGGCCAGGGCCACGGCCTGTGCTTCTCGGTCCGCCCCGGTGTGAAGACCCCGCCTTCCCTGCGCAACATCTACAAGGAGATGAAGGAGGAGCTCGGCCACCCCGTGCCGGACAACGGCTATCTGATGCCGTGGGCCGAGCAGGGTGTCCTGCTGCTCAACGCGGTGCTGACCGTCCGTGCCGGTGAGGCCAACTCGCACAAGGGCAAGGGCTGGGAGAAGTTCACGGACGCGGTGATCCGGGCCGTGACCGACCGGCCCGACCCGGCGGTCTTCGTCCTGTGGGGCAACTACGCGCAGAAGAAGCTCCCGCTCATCGACGAGGAGCGCCACATCGTGGTGAAGGGCGCCCATCCCTCGCCGCTGTCCGCGAAGAAGTTCTTCGGCTCCCGGCCCTTCACCCGGATCGACGAGGCGGTCGCCGAGCAGGGCCACGACCCGATCGACTGGCGGATCCCCGACCTCGGCTGACGTGAGGTGACGTCACCAGGTCCTCACCGGCGCCGGACCTGAGAACCGGCCGGGCGCCTCGTGCGCCGAGCCTGCCGGCCCGGCCCCGTCACCGGGCTGGCCCAGCGGTGCACGGGGCCGCCTGAGCTCGATTGTCAGTGCCTGCCGTTAGCGTCGGGAGAGGTGGCAACGGCAGGCGCGGGTGCGCCGGCCGGCGGACGATCGGGTGGAGGGTGACGCGGTGGCGGAGCGACAGGAACAGGCGGCGGCGGACGCGATGATGACCAGGATCGGACAGGTCGTCATGCTTCTCCACGGCGGCGACCGTGAGGAGGCCCGGAGCCGTTTCCTGGACCTGTGGGCCGAGATCGGCGAGGAGGGCGACCCGCTCCACCGCTGCACGCTCGCGCACTACATGGCCGACGCGCAGGACGATCCCTCGGACGAGCTCGCCTGGGACCTGCGGGCTTTGTCGGCGGCGGACGAGCTCACCGACGCGCGGGTCGCGGAGCATCACCAGTCCCTCGCGGTACGGGCTTTCTACCCGTCCCTGCATCTGAACCTCGCCGCCGACTACGTGAAGCTCGGCCGCTCCGAGGCGGCCCGCAGCCACCTGGGTGTGGCGCGCAGCCGTGTGGACGTCCTCGGCGACGACGCCTACGGCGACGGGATCCGGGCCGGCATCGGCCGCCTGGAGTCGAGACTGGACCGGGCAGGTCCGGCCGAGGCGCCCGAACCCACGCCGAGGCAGGGGAGAGGGCCGGGCGGGGAGACGCTGGGACCGCCACGCCAAAGGCCCTAGCAATCGAAGGCCGGGGTGCGGGGCCGGGCACGGGCCGGTCGTCGCCCGGCCGACGTCCTCGGAGCGGCCCCGGCGGTCAACGGCCGTACATGTCCTTGCAGATGGCCGCCTGTGGACTGTCCGCCTTCCACCCGCCGTACGCCCGGCCCAGGGCACAGACGTCCGTGTTCGCCGACGGCACGGACGTGGGCAGGGGCGGGACTGCGCGGTGGTCGGGTCGCCGCGGCCGCTGCTGCCCGGGCGGCTCGGCGGGGACGTGGCGCGGCGCGTCCGCCGGGGCCGCGGCGGGACCCTCGGGGGCCGTACGGCCAGGGGTGGACGCGGCTGCCGGAGGCCGGGACGGGCCGATGAGCTCCAGGGCCTCGCGGGCCGGGGCCTGCACGATCTGCGGTTCGGCCCGGCCGCCCGGCCGGGGCTCCGCCACCGGGGGCGGTACGGGCGGTGGGCCGGGCGGGGCTGTCCGCTGGATGGTCACACAGCCGGAGACGGCCGAGACGGCCACGGTGACCAGGAGCGTTGCGGTGGTCGCGGTTCGATGCACCCGCGCAACTCTGCTGCGTCGGCCCGGGTTTGGGGAGCCGACGACGGGAGTATGCCCCGCATGGGTGAACGCCCGGCGGCCTGTGCCTCAGTCACCGGTGACCCCGTCGATGCTCTCGCGGAGCAGGTCGGCGTGGCCGTTGTGCCGTGCGTACTCCTCGATCATGTGGGTGTAGATCCACCGCAGGTTGTAGCGCTCACCGGTGTGCCTGTTCCCGCCCTCCGACAGGTCGTCCAGGCCGAAGCGCGCCGAGTTGCGGCGGGCGATGGCGATCTCGCCCTGCCAGGTGGCGTGGGCCTCCTCCCAGGTGTCCGCCTCGGTGAGGTGAAACTCGCCGTCCCGGTCCTCGTCGCTGTAGTAGATCGGCCCGGGGTCGTCATTCGTGAGGACCCTGCGGAACCAGCCGCGCTCCACGTCCGCCATGTGCCGGACGAGACCGAGCAGGGACAGTTCGGAGGGCGGGACCGACGCGGTCCTGAGCTGAGCGTCGTCCAGCCCCGCGCACTTCCGGGCGAGGGTCTCCCGGTGGTAGTCCAGCCAGCCCTCCAGCATGGCCCGTTCGCCGGCGTCCTGCGCGGGTTCACTGCGTTCGATCGTCATGGCCGCATCATCGCGGACCGTCGCGGGCCCGGCCCACCACTTTCCGTGCCCGGGCCACCGCTGCACCGGCCGCCGCTGCACGGGACCGCCCGGCCACCGGGTCCCTGGGGCATCGGTCTCGGCAGGCGCCCACGCCCGCGGACCGTCTCGTCAGTCGTGCCTCGTCAGTCGCGCAGCATCCCGTCCAGCAGCTCCCGCAGCCCGGCCCGTACCTCGCCGAGGGACGGCACGTCCGCGTGGTACGCACCCGCGGCGCACGAGAACATCAGCCCGTCCGCCCAGGCCACCAGGGACAGCACGTGCCGTGCGGGGTCCGGTGAGCCCGCCGCCGTCAGCAGCCCGGTGAGGGCGTCCCGGAACTGCCGCCCCGTGGCGTCGAAGAACTCGCGCAGTTCCGGACGCCGGGTCGCCTCCAGCGCCAGCTCGTACCGTGCGATCAGCAGGTGGCGGTTGCCCGTCAGCGAGCGGTGCACCCCGAGGGCCATGCCCTCCGCGATCGAGTCGAGGCCGCCCCGCGGATCCGGCATCTCGTCGAGGCCGAGCACCCGCGCCTCGCGCTCCGCGAGACGCCGCACCGCCGCCTCCAGCAGCGCGAGCCTCGTCCGCGCGAGATTGGACGTGGACCCGGGCGGGAGCCCGGCCGCCGCGTCGACGGCGCGGTGGGTGAGCCCGCGCATGCCGCGCTCGGCGAGCAGGTCGAGGGCGGAGTCGGCGATGAGTTCGGCGCGGGTCGCGCCGGTGCTGCTGGGGGCCATGGGGACCAACCTACCTTTCGCACTACATCTGTAGTACGGTCGACGTGTTCGGATACTACAGATGTAGTGGACGCTGGAGGGGCCATGGCACAGTCACCACGCGCGCTGATCGTGGGCGGCGGCATCGGAGGTCTCACCGCGGCGGTGGCGCTGCACCGGCGCGGCTGGCGGGTCACGGTCCTGGAGCGGGCGCGTTTCCTCGAACCGGTCGGCGCGGGCATCTCCCTCGCGCCCAACTCGCTGCGGGCCCTCGACGTGATCGGGCTCGGCGACGAGATCCGCGGCCTCGCCGCCTGGCAGGGCGACGGCGGACTGCGCACCCCCGGCGGCCACTGGCTCTCGCGGAGCAACGCCGCCGTGATGGCCGAGCGCTTCGGCGGACCGCTCGTCCTCCTGCACCGCGCCACGCTCATCGACAGCCTGGCCGCACGGCTGCCCGGGGGCGTCGTGCGGACGGCGTCCGCGGCGGTCCTGGTGGATCCCGGTGGTGAGGGCCGGCCCGCACGCGTGAGCACCCCCGCCGGTGAACTGGAGGCCGAGCTGGTCGTCGGCGCGGACGGTATCCGGTCAGCCGTACGCGGGACGCTGTTCCCGGGGCATCCGGGGCCCGTCTACTCCGGTTTCACCACCTGGCGGACCGTCATCCCGCTGCCCGGGGTGGCCTTCGCCTCGCACGAGACCTGGGGACGGGGCCGTATCTGGGGCACGCACCCGCTCGACGACGGCCGGGTGTACGCGTACGCCGCCGCCCGTGTACCTGCCGGAGGGCGGGCGGCCGACGACGAACGGGCCGAGCTGGTACGGCTCTTCGGCGACTGGCACGACCCGGTCCCCGCCGTGCTCGCCGCCGCCCGCCCCGAGGACGTCCTGCGCCACGACGTTCACCACATCGCCGAGCCCCTGCCCGCCTTCCACGCCGGCCGGGTCGCCCTGCTCGGGGACGCGGCGCACGCCATGCCGCCGACACTGGGCCAGGGCGGCAACCAGGCGATCGAGGACGCGGTCGTGCTCGCCCATCACGCCGACCCGCGTGACGGCCGGACCGTCGAGGGCCTCGCCGGGTACACGGCGGCCCGCAAACCGCGTACGACCGGAATCAGCCGCAAGGCCGTCGGGGTGGCCCGCCTCAACATGATGCGAAGCCGTCCCGGGATCATGCTGCGGGACGCGGCGATCACCATGGTCTCCAAGGCCGGGCCCGCCCTCTTCCTGCGGAGTTTCGACGGAATCGCCGACTGGCGGCCGCCGCGCTCGCCGTATGCTTCCGACGAGACGGGCGTACGTGTCCCCTAGCCCGCCAAAGCGTTGGAGGAGATCCCCGTGAAGGTCGGCTGCATCGGACTCGGCGACATCGCGGTGAAGGCGTACCTGCCGGTGCTCGCCACCCGCCCGGGGCTCGAACTGCACCTGCACACACGGACGCCCGCGACCCTCGCCACGGTCGCCGACAGCCTGCACGTGCCGGCCGAGCGGCGGCACACGGACCTCTCCGCGCTGCTCGCCCAAGACCTCGACGCGGCGTTCGTGCACGCGCCCACCCACGCGCATCCCGAGATCGTGACGCGGCTGCTCGAAGCGGGCGTCGCCACGTATGTCGACAAGCCGATCGCGTACGAACTCGCCGACTCGGAGCGCCTGGTGCGGCTCGCGGAGGAGCGCAACACCAGCCTGGCGGTCGGCTTCAACCGGCGCTACGCGCCCGGGTACGCGCAGTGCGCCGACCATCCGCGTGACCTGATCCTGATGCAGAAGAACCGCGTCGGCCTGCCGGAACAGCCCCGCACGATGATCCTCGACGACTTCATCCACGTCGTGGACACCCTGCGGTTCCTGGTGCCGGGGCAGGTCGACGACGTGAGCGTACGGGCGCGCGTCGAGGACGGGCTGCTGCACCACGTCGTGCTGCAGCTGGCCGGGGAGGGATTCACGGCGCTCGGTGTGATGAACCGGCTGAGCGGCTCGAACGAGGAGATCCTGGAGGTGTCCGGACAGGACACCAAGCGTCAGGTGCTCAACCTCGCCGAGGTCGTCGACCACAAGGGGCAGCCGACGACGCGGCGGCGCGGCGACTGGGTCCCGGTGGCCCGGCAGCGCGGTATCGAGCAGGTCGTGCTCGCCTTCCTCGACGCGGTGGGCGCGGGCAAGGTCGTCAGCGCCCGGGACGCGTTGGCGACTCACGAACTGTGCGAGCGAGTGGTGCAGGCGGTGGCGGAGCGCTCCGCCTGAGGCGCAGCGCCCGCGTGACCTCGGCGCCGCCCAGAGCGGCCAGGATCAGCAGGGCCGCGTGGACCGGCCACGCGCCGAACCGTGCGTACGGGGTGACACCGTCGGCCAGCGGCACCTCGTACACGGCGGACGTACTCGCGTCGGTGCCGAGCCAGGGGCCGACGCGCTCGCCGCTCGGGCCGTGGACCGCCGACACACCGGTGAGGGTCGCGTGGACCATCGGCCGGCCCGTCTCGGCGGCCCGCAGCGCAGCGAGCGACGCGTGCTGCTCGGGCGCCCAACTGCTCTGGAACGAGGAGGTCGCCGACTGCGCGAGCAGTACCTGGGCCCCGTCCCGCGCGAGGTGCCGGCTGATGTCGGGGAACGCCGATTCGAAACAGACCATCGGGCCGACCCGCAGTCCGTCGCCGACGTTCATCACGACCTGCTCGGTGCCGCGCCTGCGGTCCTCGCCCGCCGCCTTGCCCACGGAGGTGGCCCAGCCGAGAAGGGACCGGGCCGGGACGTACTCGCCGAAGGGGACGAGCCGCATCTTGTCGTAGCGGTCGCCCGTCGGGCCCTGCGGCCCCACGAGCACGGAACTCTTGTATATGCCCGGCCGGTCGGAGCGGCGGGCGTCCACGTTGACCATGATGTCGGCGTCGACATCGCGGGACAGCGCGGCGAGCCGGTCCGCCAGGTCCGGGCGGCCGACGAGGTCGAAGCCGACACTGCTCTCGCCCCACACGACGAGGTCCACGTCCTGACCGGCCAGTTCCCGGGTGAGCTCCTCCTCGCGCGCGAACCGCCTCTCCGGGCCGTCGACACCGTCGATCATGCCGGGCTGCACGACGGCGATCCGGGTCCGGCCGTCCGTCTCCGGGCGCGGCGACCAGAACCAGACCGCCGAGGTGACCGCGGCCGTCGCGACGAGTCCGGCGACCGCGGGGACGCGGGAGCGCCGTACCGCGACGAGGACGGCGACCGCGACGTTCACGGCGACGAGCAGGAAGCTGAGCAGCCACACACCGCCGACCGAGGCGAGCCGCAGCGCGGGCTCCACGTCCCACTGGCTCGACCCGAGCAGGCCCCAGGGGCCGCCCAGCCCCTCCCAGGAACGCACGAGTTCGACCATCAGCCAGCCCGAGGGCAGGACGAACAAGGCGGCCACCACCCGGCCGGGCGACGGCACACCGGCCAGGAACCGGCGTACCAGCCAGCCCCACGGAGCCCAGAGCGCGCCCAGCAGGGCCGCTATCACGAAGGTGAAGACATGCAGGCTCGGCAGTAGCCAGTGGTGCACGGCCAGCATGAAGCCGAGCCCGCCGAGCCAGCCGTCGTACGCGGCCCGCCGCCCGGTCGGGGCCGAGCGCACGAGCAGGATCCACGGCACCAGGGCGACGTAGGCGAACCACCACAGGGACGGCGCGGGGAAGCTCAGCATCGGGAGCGCTCCGGCGAGCGCGGCCGCCGCACCACGCCACCAGGGAGAGGCGAGACGTCGGCGCCAGTCAGTGGCGGACAGGTTCATCCAACGCCTCCCTCGACCCCCGAAGCCCGGTGCGTGACTCCAGTGTGCGCGCACCGGAACGATCTCCGTAAGGGTGCCCAGAGTCGCGCGGGTCAGGCCAGTCGGCAGGTGTCGTCGGGGTGGGTTGGGCCCGCGAGGACGTGTCGGACGAGGTCGGCCCGCCTCAGCGGGCGGCGGGCTCCTGGCGCGGCTGGGTGGCCCGGCGCCACTTCTCGTGCACGACCACCTCGCGCAGCCGCCAGCCGGTGTGTGTACGCAGCAGGCCGAAGTCGTACCGGCCGCCGCACACGAAGTCGGGTTCGGTGGATCCGTCCCCGTGTCCCGAGAAGCGCATCGGGTTGACGTAGTCGGCCCGCACCCGGGCCGTGTCGCCCGTGTCCTGCTCCAGCAGCCCGAACGTCACCTGCCGGTTGACGATCAGATGCTGCCGCATGGGGAACAGCTCCATGGTCTGCGAGAGCCACCCGGCGATCTGGACGGCGTCCCCCTCGATACCGCCCGCGGACCGGTAGTCCGCCCGCCCGTCCGGCGCGAACAGCCGCCGGTACGCCTCCCAGTCCCCGTCGTCGACCGCCACCGCGTACTCGGTGACCACCCCGTCGACCGCGAGCCGGTCCATCACCGCTGCCAGTTCCACGCGCTGCGTCATCGGCTCAGTGTTGGCCACGAGGGGGGCCGAGCCAAGGGGCGTGCAGGGACATTCACCGGGCGTGGGCCGTACGGACGCCCGGACGCGCCCCGGGACGGATGCCCGCTGCACGGAAGGGAGTTGCCCCTACGGGGCGGCCGGCCCGCTCGGGTACGGGCCGTTCAGGACCTTTGCGACGAAGGCGGCCAGCTCCGCCCGCAGTCGCTCTCGGAGCGCGTCCTGACGGTCGGCCAGGTGGTCGACGAGGTCGGCGCGGACCGCGGCGAGCAGTGCGTGGGCGGTGAAGTCGCTGCCGTCGAAACCGGGAATCTCCTCCAGGACGCCCCGCAGCGTGCCGTGCCACCAGTCGTAGTGCCCGGCGCCGTAAGGGCTGCCGCTCCCCGCCTCCTCCAGGGCCAGCGAGAGGTGCCGGTGGTCGAGCTTGAAGCACAGGACGGCGTCCAGCAGGGCCGGCGCGCGCTCCAGGGGCGGGGTGTCGGGGCCGAGAGGGCTCGAGCCCTCCGTGACGGCCCGGCGGACCGGTTCCAGCCGGGTCTCGTACAGGGCCTGGATCAGACCGGTGCGGTCGCCGAAGCCGCGGAAGAGCGTCCCTTTGCCCACGCCGGCCTCGGCCGCGATGTCGGCCATGGTCACCTGCTCCGGACGGTCGCTGCGGGCGAAGAGCCGGTCGGCCGCGGCGAGCACCGCTTCCTGGTTGCGTACGGCGTCCGCACGGGGCTTGCGCTCGGGCACGGGGTTCCTCCGGGGTTCCCAGGGTTGCATAAACGGACCCGCGGTCCGTATTGTTGCGGTCAAGCGGACCGCTGGTCCGCATCGTATCGGAGGAGCCCTCATGACCACGACCACGCGACCGGCGGACCTGTTCCGCCACGGCCTGCGGCTGCTGATCGACAAGGACATCTCCGGCTGGCTCGACCTGTGGGACGAGGACGGCGCCCTCGAGTTCCCCTTCGCGCCGGAAGGCTGGCCCAAGCGGTTGGAGGGCAGGGGTGCGGTCGCCGACTACATGCGTCACTACCCCGACCACATCGACCTCCACGACTTCCCCGACGTGGAGGTCCACGAGACCGGCGAACCCGGGACGATCGTGGTGGAGATGCGCGGGGTGGGGAAACTGGTGGAGACCGATGCGCCGTTCGACATGAGGTACGTCGCCGTGGTGAAGGTGGCCGGCGGTCTCATCACCCGCTACCGCGACTACTGGAACCCGCTCGCCGTCCTCCAGGGCGACGCCGCCGACTTCACGCGGAGGGACCGATGACCGGGCCCGGCGCCGCGCTGGTCCTCGGGGCCACCGGCACCACCGGCAGTCGCGTGGCCTCCCGCCTCGCGGCGCGGGGGTGCCGGGTCAAGGCCGCCGGCCGGCGCGCCACCCCCGTCGACGGCGCGGAGGCCGTGCGATTCGACTGGCACGATCCGGCGACGTACGAGGGGGCTCTGCGCGGCGCGGATCGCGTCTATCTCGTCCCGCCGGTGGACTCACCGACGCCGGCCGACGTCATGCTGCCCTTCCTGGAACAGGCCCGTGCGTCCGGGGTGCGCCGCGCGGTCCTGCTCAGCTCGTCGGCGATACCCGCGGGAGGCCCGGCCGTCGGGCAGGTGCACCGGGCTCTGCCCGCGCTCTTCGACGAGTGGGCGGTCCTGCGGCCGTCGTGGTTCATGCAGAACTTCACCGGCGACCACCTGCACGCGCGGAGCATCCGGGAGGAGGGAGTGATCCTCACCGCGGCGGGCGGGGGCCGGGTGGCCTTTGTCGACGCCGACGACATCGCGGCCGTCGCCGAGCACGCGCTGACCGATGTCCGGGCGCCCGGCACCGACCTGGTCGTCACCGGACCCGAGGCGCTGAGTCACACCGACGTCGCGACCGTCCTCGCCGAGGTGACCGGGCGCACGGTCGTCCACCGGCCGCTGGCGTACGAGCGGATGCGGGACCACCTGGCCGCCTCGATGCCCCTGGAGTACGCCGCGATGCTGGCAGGCATGGACCGTGCGAACGCGGAAGGGGCCGAGGACCGCGTCACCGACACCGTCCGACGCCTCACCGGCCGCGAGCCGCGCACCTTCCGTGCCCACGTGCTGCGAGCGACGCGAGAGGCCTCCGCGCTCGGGGCGACGGGCTGAGGTCGCCGCACGCGCCGCACGCGCCGCACGCGCCGTGCGGGGCGCGAGGCGGGGGTGCCGCTCCGGGCGGAGGGCCCGGGAGGGGGAGCGCGGGGCGCCGTGACGGGCCCCGCGCGCCCCGGACGTCATGCCGCTTCGATGATCTCTTTCCGTACGGCGGCGGCCCACTTCACGACCAGAAGCTCGTACTCGGCCCGCTCCTGGGCGGACAGGGAACCGCCCGCGCGTATCCATAACGCTCGGATCTGCTCGTTCAGTGCGGCAGCAGACCGCACGGAACCAGGGGTCAGGGAATCGGGGGACATGGGCACCAGCCTAGGGCCAGGGACTGACCGTGCGCTACCGGATGACTACCCATTCCGTATGTGGTTGGTCACGCCATAAACCTGCGGGAGCCATCGAATTGAGGATCCGGCGCGGCGGGCCCGGGCCTCACTGCCGCTCCGCCCACGTGTGCGACCAGGCGAGCAGGGGACCCATCGCCGTCACGAGCTCGTCGCCGAGGGGGGTCAGACGCCAGGTGGACTCGTCGGTGGGAGCGGCGATCCCCGCCTCGCGAAGCTCGGTGAGCCGGGCGGACAGCACGCTGGAGGACATGGCGTCGCAGCGCCGCTGGAGATCGCGGAACCCCACCGGCGCACCGCCCTGGTGGAGCTCCCAGATCACCCGGAGCGTCCAGCGGCGGCCGAGGAGGTCGAGTGCGGCCATCACGGGGCGGCCGGTGTCCGAGCCACGCACGGGCCGGCCGGGACGGGGTGTCGTGCTCACGCAATGGCTCCCTTCCCTGTCGGCTGCCTCACTGAACGAACAACTCTCCGAGTGGTCCGCCGCGTTCCGAGTCTTGCGCTTCTGAATCAGAAGCGCAAGAGTCGACAGGCATGAAGCAGCGCATCGACGGCATCACGCCGCCCTACGACCCCGAATCCGAGCGCGCCCTGCGCCGCTGGATGCCGCCCGGCGTCACCCGGGAACCCCTGATGCTCTTCAAGGTCCTGCAGCGCCACCCGGACCTCGCCTCCCGGATGCGCGCGCTCGGCGCGGGCCTCCTAGTCCACGGCCTGCTCTCCGACGCGGACCGTGAGCTGGTCGTCGCACGGGTGACGGCCCGCTGCGGCTGCGCCTACGAGTGGGGGGTCCATGCGGCCGCGTACACGCAGGCCGCCGACCTGACCCCGGAGCAGGTGCTCCTGACCGTGACCGGCGCTCCCGGCGACCCGGCGTGGACGCCCCGCCAGAAGGCCCTGCTCGCGGCCGTCGACCAACTCCACGACACGGCCCGACTCGGTGACGAGGCCTGGACCGGCCTGCGCGAGCACCTCGGCGAACGCGAGGCCCTGGAGTTCCTGGTCCTCGCGGGCTGGTACCGCACCATCGCGTACGTGGCAGGCGGCCTGGAGATCGAGCAGGAGCCGTGGGCGCAGGCGTTCCCGCAGGAATGAACGCCCCGGCCGTGCCGGACGCGAGGTCCGCTTCTCGGCAGGGCCGCTTTTATTCGCGTGCCCGCGAGCGCCGGGCCCGCTACCGTCGTGGACGTCCGGGTGCGAAGGCAGCGGCTACTTCTCCTCATAAGAGGGAAACGCGGGTTCGAATCCCGCCTCCGGCGCAGGCCGGTGTCGTCCAGTGGCCCAGGACGCCTCGTCGCCGCCGCCGAGTCAGACCTCCGGACATCGAGCACGGGCCGCCCGCCACGGGGGAATCAGGCGGGCGGCTCCGTCATGTTCGCGATCCCCGGCGGGCGGGCGTCAGCCCGACGACTCCGCCGCGTGCGGGCTCAGTACGCCCGTGCTGACCAGCACGATGATCAGGATGCCGAGCAGGATGCGGTAGTAGACGAACGGCATGAAACTCTTGGTCGTGATGAACTTCATGAACCACGCGATCACCGCGTAACCCACCAGGAAAGCGATGATCGTCGCGAAGACCGTCGGTCCCCAGGAGACATGACCGCTCTCGCTCGCGTCCTTCAGCTCGAACGCGCCGGAGGCGAGCACGGCCGGGATGGCGAGCAGGAACGAGTAGCGGGCCGCGGCCTCGCGGGTGTAGCCCATGAGGAGGCCGCCGCTGATGGTGGCGCCCGACCGGGAGACGCCGGGGACGAGGGCCATCGCCTGGCAGACGCCGTAGATCAGGCCGTCCTTCACGCTCAGGTCCTGGAGCGACTTGCGCTCCTTCGCGGCCCGGTGCTTCCCGCCGGTCTCGTCACGCGCCGCGAGCCGGTCCGCGATGCCCAGGACGATGCCCATCACGATCAGGGTGGTCGCCGTGATGCGCAGATCGCGGAAGGGCCCCTCGATCTGGTCCTTGAGGGTGACGCCCAGCACGCCGATCGGAATCGAGCCGATGATCACCAGCCAGCCCATCTGGGCGTCGTGGTCGCGCCGCATCGCCTTGTTCGTGAGCGAGCGGGACCATGCCGAGATGATCCGCGCGATGTCCTTGCGGAAGTAGATCAGCACCGCCGTCTCCGTGCCGATCTGGGTGATCGCCGTGAAGGCCGCTCCCGGGTCCTCCCAGCCCGCGAACGCCGCGGTCAGCCGCAGGTGCGCGCTGGAGGAGACGGGCAGGAACTCGGTCAGCCCCTGGACGAGTCCGAGGATGAGGGATTCAAACCAAGACATGAATTACGTGATCCAAGTGCTGATGGCGGGAGCGCGGTGAATGGGCGGGCGGACGTGCCGTGTTGTCGCCTTCGGTGATCAGGCGCGCCCGGGGCAGCGTAGCGCCCCCGGGTGACCGGGCGACCACAGGGCCTCCCCGGCGGAGATCCCACGAGGTGGCCAGGGTGTTGACCCGCGACGATGCCGCCGCTTACGTTTCCGCGAGGAGTGAAAGCGCTTGCTCCCGTCGGGACGCCCCAGTGGTCATCGTGACGGTCGGGCGTCTGCCAGATCCGTTGTTTCGTCCGATGGAGTGCTGATCCCGTCCATGCGTACTTCCCGCGACGCCACCACCAGCCAGACGACCGAGCACGAGGACATCGCACACGAGAGCACGGAACCCCCGGACCCCGAGAGCCCCGAGCCCGAGAGGCGGCGCCCGGCCCCGCTCGAAGGCCGCCGGATCCGGGCCGCCGTCATCGGCACCGGAGCCATCGCCTCCGGCAGCCACCTGCCCGCCCTCGCGGCACTCGCCGCCGAGGGCGAGGTGGAGGTCGTCGCCGCGGTCGACATCGACGCCGAGGCGGTGAAGCGCTTCTGCGCGGACGGCGGTGTCCCGCACGGCTACACCGACCTCGACCGGATGCTGGCCGAGCAGCGCCCGGACCTCGTCACCATCTGCACCCCGCCGACCCTGCACCGCGACCAGACCGTCGCCGCGCTGCGTGCCGGCGCCTGGGTGTGGTGCGAGAAGCCGCCGGTGCCGACGCTCGCCGACTTCGACGCCGTGGAGGCGGCGGAGGGAACCGGGGGCGGGCCGTACGCCTCCATCGTCTTCCAGCACCGCTTCGGCTCCGGCGCGCAGCACGTACGCCGCCTGCTCGCCGAGGAAGCCATGGGACGGCCCCTCGTGGCGCACTGCCAGACCACCTGGTACCGCAACGCCGCCTACTACGCGGTGCCCTGGCGGGGCAAGTGGGAGACCGAGGGCGGCGGTCCCGCCATGGGGCACGGCATCCACCAGATGGATCTGCTGCTGGACCTGCTCGGTCCGTGGAGCGAGGTACGGGCCATGGCCGGGCGCCTTGTGCACGACGTGCAGACGGAGGACGTCTCGACCGCGCTCGTACGCTTCGGGAGCGGAGCGCTCGCGACCGTGGTCAACAGCGTGCTCAGCCCGGACGAGGTCAGCCGCATACGCGTCGACTGCGAGCGCGCGACGGTCGAACTCACCCATCTCTACGGCCACAGCAACGACAACTGGCGGATCACCCCGGTGCCGGACGCGCCGGCCGAGGACGTGGCGGCCTGGCGGGACTTCGGCGCCGACGTGCCCAGTTCGCACCTGGCCCAGCTGCGTGACCTCGTCGCGAGCATGCGCGCGGGCGAGCGGCCGCGCAGCAGCGGCGCCGACGGGCGCACCAGCCTCGAACTGATCACCGCGCTCTACAAGTCGGCGTTCACGGACACGACCGTCCGGGCCGGCGAGATCCGCCCCGGCGACCCCTACTACACGGCCCTGCACGGTGGCGCGCCCGGCTGGGCACCCGCGACGCACGAGGAGGCATCGGCATGACCGCACGAGGCGGCCTGCGCATCGTCCACGCCCATGGCGACCGCATCACGGTCACCGAACCCACCACGGGCGTGGAGCTGTTCAGCTATGTCTACGGCCCGGAGGCGGCCTGGGAGGCTCCGAAGCCGTACCTGCACCCGCTCAGGACGCTCGCGGGCAACGTTGTCACGGACTACCGGCCCAACGACCACCGCTGGCACAAGGGTCTGCAGATGACCGCCTCGCATCTGTCGGGGGCGAATCTGTGGGGCGGCAACACATACGTTCACGGGGAGGGGTATCTCGAACTCCCCGAACGCGTCGGGTCGATGGATCACGTCGCGTTCGACCGGGTCGAGGCGGACAGCACGGGCGAGGGCGGCGCGGTCATCGCCGAGCGGCTCACCTGGCGTCCGTACGACGGCTCGCTGTGGGCGGAGGAGGAGCGCCGCGTCGAGGTGCACGACGTGGACCCGGCGTCCGGCTCGTGGGCGCTGACCTGGACGACCTCCGTCACCAACCGCCGGGACGAGCCCCTGAGGTTCGGCAGCCCGACGACGGCCGGGCGGGAGATGGCCGGCTACACGGGCCTGTTCTGGCGCGGACCCCGCGGCTTCCGGGACGGCCGGATCATCGGTCCCGACAGCGAGGGACCGGACCTGATGGGGCAGCAGGCGCCGTGGCTCGCGTACTGCGCGGAGCACGACGTCACCGACGGGTACGCGACGCTCGTCTTCGCACACGCACCCGAGAACGACCACACGGGCGACGGCGGCGAACACCCGGCCCACTGGTTCGTCCGCAACGAGCCCTTCGCGGCCGTCGCGCCCTCCTTCGCGTTCTTCGACGAACTGGAGCTCGCGCCCGGCGCCACGCTCACCCGCCGCTACCGCGTGGTCGTCGCCGACGGAGCCTGGGAGCGCGAGGAGATCGCCAAGTACCTGGAGGAGCACCCGTGGTGAGCGCCGCCGAAGGGTCCACCGGCCCGTCCGAAGCCCTCACCGGCCCGCCGGGAGGCTTCGCCGGCCTTCCCGGCGGCGTCGCCGTCTCGCATCTCTCGGTCTACGACTGGCCCGCCGACGACGGGGTGTGCGGGGGAACTCCCCATCTGCACCTGACCTGTTCGGAGGCGTACGTCGTCACCGGCGGGCGCGGCTCCGTGCAGACCCTGACGGCCTCCGGGTACGAGGTCACGCCGCTCGCGCCGGGCACGGTCGCCTGGTTCACGCCCGGCACGATCCACCGGCTGGTCAACGACGACGACCTGCGCATCACCGTCCTCATGCAGAACAGCGGCCTTCCGGAGGCGGGAGACGCGGTCCTGACGCTGCCGCCGAAGTACCTGACCGACCCGGAGACGTACGCCGCCGCCACCGTCATTCCGGCGGACGCGCCCGAGGAGGAGAAGGAGCGCATCGCCCGCGCCCGCCGCGACCTCGCCCTGGAGGGATACCGGCTGCTGCGGGAGGCGGACGGGCCCGAGCCCCTCGCCGCGTTCCACCGGGCCGCCGCGGCCCTCGTACGGCCCCGGCTCGCCGACTGGCGGGATCGGTGGCGGCGCGGAGCCGAGGCCGCCGCCGCGGCGACGGGCACACAGCTCGACCGGCTGGAGCGGGGCGACGTGTCCCACCTCGCCGACGCCGCGGTGCGGGCCGAGCAGCCGTCGGCGTACGGGAAGTTCGGGATGTGCGGGCGGCTCGACGTGTACCGGGGGACGTGAACCGCTCCCTGTGTGTCCCGTCGTGGGCGCTCCGGGCGTCCGCCCCGGGGCCCGTGCCGCGGAGCCCCCGGGGCCGGGCGGCCGCTTGCGGGACCGGCCTCAGCGGGACCGGAAGTGGTGGCGTTTGCGCCAGGCGACGATCGCGCCCGCCAGAGCGGGGAGCGCGATGAAACCCATGGCGATCAGGAAGGCCGGGGAGGTCGGCGTGGAGGCGCGGGCCCCCGCGACGGCGTAGGCGGCGGTGTTGGGGATCGAGCCGAGCCCGGTGGCCAGCAGGAACGGGAACCAGCCCATGCGGGACACGGACGCGCAGTAGTTCGCGGCCCAGAACGGCACCCCGGGGAAGAGGCGCGCGGCCATCATCGAACGGAAGCCGTGCCGGCTGAGCTGCCCGTCGGCCGCCGTCAGCCAGCGGCCGCGCAGCAGGGGCCGCAGCGCGTCCTGCCCGAGTATCCGGCCGAGCCCGAAGGCCAGCCCGGCGCCGAGCACCGTGCCGGAGAGCGCGGCCCCGAGCCCCAGCTGCGAGCCGAAGAGGGCGCCCGCCGCGAGGTTGAGGATCGGACGGGGCACGAACGCGACCGTGCACAACCCGTACGCGACCGCGAAGACCAGCGCCGCCGCGGCGCCGTTCAGCTGGGGCGGCCAGCCGTCGGACAGCAGTCTCTGCGGCTCGAACAGCAGCACCGTCCCGGCGGCCGACAGCAGCAGCGCGATCAGGAGCGAGAGCCGGGACCACGGAGAGAGCAGTGCTCTCGTGCAGCGGGCGGCCAGGCCTCTCGGCGCGGCGGAGAACTCGACGGGGACGAGTTCCGTTGCGGGGAGTGGGGGAGTGACCGTGGCGGTGCCCCCAGAGCGGGTGGTGGCATCGAGCATCCGGTGACACTAACTGACCCATGTGTGTGATCGCCGTATGGTTCGTCTCATGGGCGTCACAGCTTCCGGAATGTCAGGTGACCGTTCGGAGCCGCCGCACAGCGCTCTCGCGGACACGGTGCTGGAGCGCCTGACCGCCGCGTACGCCGGCGGCGCCGACCCGCAGCGGGCCCGGTCGGCGCGCGCGTACATGAAGGACATCGCCCCCTTCCTCGGCCTGACCACGCCTGATCGCCGCGCGCTCTCCCGTACGGTCCTCGCGGGAACGCCCCGTCCGGACGAGACCGACTGCACGGCGGTGGCCCTGCGCTGCTGGCGGTTGCCGGAGCGCGAGTACCAGTACTTCGCCGTCGACTACCTGCGCCGCAATGTGAGGTGTCTCTCGTCCCGCTTCCTGCCCGTGGCACGTCATCTCGTCTCCACGGTCCCCTGGTGGGACACCGTCGATCTGCTCGCCTGCCATGTGGTGGGAGGCCTCGTGGCCGCCGACCCGCGCCTGCGGGCCGACATGGACAGGTGGATCGAGGACGACGACCTGTGGATCGCCCGTACGGCGCTCCTCCACCAACTCCGGTACAAGGAGGCCACCGACACCGAACGGCTCTTCGCGTACTGCGTCCGCCGGTCCGGACACCCCGACTTCTTCGTCCGCAAGGCGATCGGCTGGTGTCTGCGGGAGTACGCCAAGACGGATCCGGCGGCCGTCCGGGAGTTCGTCGCCCGCGAGCGGGACCGGCTCTCGCCGCTCTCCGTGCGCGAGGCGCTCAAGAACATCGGCCCCTGACGCACCAGCAGAAACACCCGGATCACGGCGGTCCGCGCCCGCGGAAAACCATTCGACGCGGCCGGACGCGTCGGCGATGATCGCCTCATGTTCCGGTACGCCTTCCCTCTCGCAGCGTCCGCAGTCGCGGATGCCCCGAAGGCTGCCGTCGTGACCACAGCGGCTGCCGCAGAAGGCGCCCGAAGCTGACCCTTCCCGGATAGTCCGGCGGACCCCGCAGGGGGAGGGTCGGCAAGTCCTTGGGGTCCCTGTCCCGGCCGCTGAGACGCCGGGGCCATCACTCAGCTCCGCTGACACTGAAGAGGCTTCGAGGTTCTGCCATGCCCAAGACGGCTTACGTGCGCACCAAACCGCATCTGAACATCGGCACCATGGGTCATGTCGACCACGGCAAGACCACCCTGACCGCCGCCATCACCAAGGTCCTCGCCGAGCGCGGCTCCGGCACCTTCGTACCGTTCGACCGGATCGACCGGGCGCCGGAGGAGGCCGCGCGCGGCATCACCATCAACATCGCGCACGTCGAGTACGAGACCGACACCCGGCACTACGCGCACGTGGACATGCCGGGCCACGCCGACTACGTCAAGAACATGGTCACGGGCGCGGCCCAGCTCGACGGCGCGATCCTCGTCGTCTCCGCGCTCGACGGGATCATGCCGCAGACCGCCGAACACGTGCTGCTCGCCCGGCAGGTGGGCGTCGACCACATCGTCGTCGCCCTGAACAAGGCCGACGCCGTCGACGACGGCGAGGACACCGTGCTGGCGGACCTCGTGGAGCTGGAGGTCCGTGAGCTGCTGACCGCGCACGGCTACGGGGGCGACTCCGTACCGGTCGTCCGGGTCTCCGGGCTCCGGGCGCTGGAGGGCGACCCGCGGTGGACCGAGGCGATCGGTGCGCTGCTCGACGCCGTGGACACGTATGTGCCCATGCCCGAGCGGTACGTGGACGCGCCGTTCCTGATGCCGGTGGAGAACGTGCTGACCATCACCGGCCGCGGCACGGTCGTCACGGGCGCGGTCGAGCGCGGCACGATCAGGGTGGGCGACCGCGTCGAGGTGCTCGGCGCCACCGTGGACACGGTGGTCACCGGGCTGGAGACGTTCGGCAAGCCCATGGACGAGGCGCAGGCCGGCGACAACGTGGCGCTGCTCCTGCGCGGCGTCCCGCGCGATGCCGTGCGCCGCGGACACATCGTCGCGGCGCCCGGCAGTGTCGTCCCCGGCCGCCGCTTCTCCGCGCAGGTCTACGTCCTGTCGGCGCGCGAGGGCGGCCGGACGACGCCGGTGTCCACCGGCTACCGGCCGCAGTTCTACATCCGCACCGCGGACGTGGTCGGCGACGTCGACCTCGGTGAGAGCGCGGTCGCGCGGCCCGGTGACACCGTCACGATGACGGTCGAGCTCGGTCGCGACGTGCCGCTGGAGCCGGGGCTCGGCTTCGCGATCCGTGAGGGCGGCCGCACGGTCGGCGCAGGCACGGTGACCGCCGTCGGCTGAACCGGCGCTGCCGGACCGGTGCCCGTCTCCTGTATCCGTACGGGAGGCGGGCACTCGCGCGTCGCCGTCCGCCGTCCGCCGGGTCCGGGAGCACGGGCGCCGGACACCGCCCGCCCGGAAAACACGGGTGCGCGTGCCGACGGCTCCGGCCGAGGATGGGGGCATGACGAGCCAGCGACCACACCGAAGAGCCGGGATTTTCGCCGCAGCCGGGGAGGACCGCCGATTCAGCACGTCCGCCACCGCCGACGAGCGCAGCATGCTCGTCGACATCCTGGGCGCCCAGCGGGCGACGCTGGAGATGAAGTGCGCGGGTCTGGCGGGTGAGTTGGCCCTTCGGTCCGTGGAGCCCTCCACGCTCTCGCTGCTCGGGCTGGTACGGCATCTCGCCGACGTGGAGCGCCGCTGGTTCAGGCGGGTGCTGGCCGGGCAGGACGCGCCCGCGCTCTTCACCTCGGCGGCGCACCCGGACGGCGACTTCGACGGCGCGGTCGCGGACCCCGCGGTGATCGCCGAGGCCTGGGCGGCCTGGCGGGCAGAGGTGGCGTTCTCCGAGGCCTTTGTGGCCGAAGCGCCCGATCTGGCCGTCGCGGGCGAGGACTCCTGGCGAGGGCCGGTGTCGCTGCGCTGGGTCCTCATCCACATGATCGAGGAGTACGCCCGGCACAACGGCCACGCCGACCTGCTCCGCGAGCGCGTCGACGGGGCCGTCGGCGTGTGAGGTGCGGGCACGGGACCGCGTGCGGCTCGGCGGACACGGGGCGGGAGGGCCACGAGAGCCGGGATCGGAGGAGAACCGGGTCCGGTCATGCCCGTACGGGCACAATGGCCCCGTGGACGAGCCGATACCCGTGACCAGGACCGTGGATCACGGGACCGCCAAGCTGATGCCGGACGTCGACCGGAAGCGGGCCTGGCTCCTGACGGTCGACGGGGCGCCCCAGTCGTACGTCGATCTGGACGAGCCGACGCACCTGGAGTTCGAGTACGCCCGACGGCTCGGGCACGTCCTCGACGCGGTCGGGGAGCCGGGGCGGGCGCTGGACGTCCTGCACCTCGGCGGTGGCGCGCTCACGCTGCCCCGGTACGTCGCCGCGACGCGGCCCGGGTCGCGGCAGGACGTGGTCGAGGCCGACGGCGGCCTCCTGGACCTCGTCGTCGAGCATCTGCCCCTTCCCGAGGACGCCGGAATCGCGCTGCACGGCGCGGACGCCCGGGCCTGGCTCGAAAGCGCCCCCGCGGCCTCCGCCGACGTCCTGGTCGCCGACGTCTTCGGCGGCTCCCGGGTACCGGCGCATCTGACCTCGCAGGCGTACGCGCGGGAGACCGCGCGCGTCCTGCGGAGCGACGGCGTGTACCTGGCCAACCTCGCCGATGCTACGCCCTTCGCCTTCCTGCGCTCCCAGCTCGCCACGTTCTCCACGGTGTTCGAAGAGCTCGCGCTGATCGCCGAGCCCGGCGTGCTGCGCGGCCGCCGCTTCGGGAACGCCGTACTCGTCGCCTCGCACCGGCCGCTCGACACCGCCACCCTCATGCGCCGCACGGCCGCCGACGCCTTCCCGGCCCGGGTCGAGCACGGGGACACGCTGCGGGTCTTCATGGGGGACGCGCGGCCCGTACGCGACGAGGACGCGGTGCCGTCGCCGGAGCCGCCGGACGGGGCGTTCGGCATCGGCTGAGGGCTTTGGACCCAGGGATGCCGTGGTGGCCGCCCTCGTCCAGGACGGCGAACGCCGCCGCGATCGACGTACCTCGACTGCTCGGGTTCGTCGCGATCACGGCGGCGGTGCGATGCGCCGGGGACGCTAGCCGTCCGTCGGCGCGTCCTCGGTCAGGCGTACCGTGCCCAGGATCTTCTGGACCGTGGCCTCGGGGATCTCGTCGTCGACACCCTTGGCGCCGTACAGGTTCCAGGTGACGTAGTCACCCGCGCCGTTCTTGAAGGCGAAGGCGATCGCCTTGCCCTCGCTGTCGCACTTCTTGTTCTGCGGCGTGTTGCTGGAGTGCGCCGTGGCGATGCTGCCCTTGAGACCCGACTTGGTCGTGTACGGCTTCGCCTTGTCGAACTTCACGCTCTTCTTGTCGGGCTGCGTGTAGCCGCCGAAGATCCACCACGGCACACGGGTCTCGGCGGCCTCGGCCGAGTCCTTGGCGCCGTTCTCGCCGCGTGTTCCGGCGGTGGCCAGCGCCGTGTCCTCGGCGCGGCCGTCCTTGTCGCCGTCGCTGGTGCACCACTTGGACTTGAGGTAGGCGGGGGCGGTGACCGTGGTGCGGTCGGTCTTGCCCTTCTCCTCCCACTCGAAGCCGACACTGGTGTCGGCACTCTCGATCTCCCAATCGGCCGGCACGTCGAACATCGTGCCGAAGCGGGGGTTGATGACGACCTTCCACCCCGCGATCGTCGGCTTCTCGCCGTCCGCGCCGCGCGGGTTGTCCTCACCGGTGGACGCCGACGCGCTCGGGTCCTTGGCCGCGCTCGACGACGGCGACTGCTTCGCCTTGCCGCCCTTGTCGCCGCCTGCCTCGTCGTCCTTGTCGCCGCCGAGAACCAGCACGCCCGTGACACCCGCCGCGACGACGACGGCCGTGGCCGCCACGATCGCGACGAGCTTCGTCCTGTTCCCGCCACCGCCGCCCTCGGGGGGCTGCGGTGCGCCGGGCGCACTCCAACCGGGCTGCCCCGGCTGCGTGTATGGACTCTGAGGCTGAGGTCCGGTCTGCTGAAATCCGGGCTGCTGATACGGATTCGGCTGCTGGTACCCCGGCTGCTGATACGGGTTCTGGTTCGGGTCCTGCGGGTTCTGCTCGCCCCCGGGCGGCTGGTTTCCTGGCCACATGGCCAGTAACCCTAGTGCTGTCCCGGACACGGTTGGGTCACTGCCCCTCGTCAGGGACGTACCGGATCGGGAGGCAGATGGGTTCTTATACGGACGCACCGGTACCGAGCCTCCTCCCGCCGGGCCGGGTGGAGAGGGTTCCTTTCTGGCCATGCTTGGCTACTCATGGGTAACGTGCGGCCATGAGCGCAGATCAGATGTCGATCGGCGAGATGCTCGCCGCCACGGTGCCGATGGTCCGGACCCTGAAGCTGGAGTATCTCGAGACCACTCCGGAGAAGGCCGTGCTCGCGCTGCCCGACCAGAGCGAGTACCACAACCACGTGGGCGGACCGCACGCCGGAGCGATGTTCACACTCGGGGAGTCGGCGAGCGGCGCGGTCGTACTGGCCGCGTTCGGGGACCAGCTCGCGCGGGCCGTACCGCTGCCCGTGACCGCCGAGATCGCGTTCAAGAAGCTGGCCAGAGGGCCTGTCACGGCCACCGCGACGCTGGGGCGTCCCATCGCCGACGTCGTCGCCGAACTCGACGCGGGGGAGCGCCCGGAGTTCCCGGTGGCGGTCGCCATCCAGCGCGAGGACGGCGCGGTGACCGGGGAGATGACGGTCCTTTGGACGCTGCGCCCCAACGGCTGAGCGATCTCCCTGTCACCCCTGGCCGCCGGTGCGGACGTCCGGCAGGGGTGTCTCGGGCGGCATGTTGTACGGCGTGACGACCTGGATCGCCGACGGGAGCGAGGGCGCCGGGTCGGCGGGCAGGGCGTCATGGGCCCGTATGACGGCCTGGCAGGCGGTGCGCATGTCCTGGCGCAGGTCGTGGTGGAGCACCGCGGAGAGGCGCCCGGCGCGCAGCAGGCGGGCGTTGTCGTGGTCCAGGTCGTGGGCGACGAAGACGTCACAGCGCCGGCCGACGGCGTCGAAGGCTTCGAGCGTGGCGTTGTTGCCCCCGCCCATCGAGTAGACGGCCCGGATCGCGGGGTCGTGCCGGAGCGCGGCCAGCACCAGGTCGTACTGGGTGGCGTCCAGACCGTCGCTGTCGGTGACCTCGACGAGCCGCCGGGCCGGACGCAGCGTGCGCATCGTGGCCCGGAAGCCCATCTCGCGCTCCTCCTCGCCGCGGAAGAAGCCGCGGCTGATGGTGGTCAGGACGTGCCCCGGGCCGTCGCCCAGCCACTGGCCCATCAGATATCCGGCGGTGGCGCCCGCCGCCCGGTTGTCTATGCCGACGTAGGCGAGCCGGCCGCTGGCGGGCAGGTCGGTCACCAGGGTCACCACCGGGATGCCCGCGGTCACCAGCCTGCCGACGGCCGCCGTGATCTCCGGGACGTCCGGGGCCTTGAGGATCACGCCCTGTGAGCCGCGGCGGGCGATCCGGTCCAGCGTCGCGATCAGGTCGTCCGGCGCACCCGTCTCCCGGAAGTGGAACCGGCAGCGCAGCACGGCCGGGCTCAGCGACGGCAGTTCGGCCTCCAGCGCCGTGCGCACCGCCGTGGAGAACCGCTCCGGGGTCTGCATGACGATGTCGGTCATGAAGGTGCGGCCCGTCAGCCGGACCTGCGTCCGCTGCCGGTCCAGGTCCGCGACGGCCTGGTGCACCGAGCGGGACGTGCTCTCGCGGACCCCGCCCCGCCCGTTCAGGACCCGGTCCACGGTCGCCTCGCTCAGGCCCGCCTGACGAGCGATCTCTCTGATCGCGTACGGGTGGCCCATGCACCGGCTCCTTGAGGGGTTTTTGATGGCTCGCTGACGATTGCTTGAGGGGTTCGGCGACACAAGAATGACATCAACGCGTCGCCGCGACACCGGAAGGGGTCGCTGCGATCTCCGAAAGGACGACGATGTCCCGCACCCTTTCAGGCCCCCGGACGTGGCTGTCCGCGGACGACTGCGACCTCGAAGGCTTCCGCGAACTGGTCGAGCGGGGCACCGACCCGGCCGACCACCCGTACGCCGCCTCCGTCGAGCGGAACGTGCCGCTGTACGACAGCGAGAGCCTGCGCGCCGAGATCCGGACGCCCGAGGGCCGCCGCCGCGTCCAGGCGGAGCTGGTGCACGCGCTGGCCGACGGCCCCGGCATCGTGGTGTTCCGGGGCGCCTTCCCCGACCGCGGGGTCCTCCGCCGCACGAGCGAGGCCTTCGACGCCCTGATCGCCGAGCAGCGTGCCTCGGGCGCCACCGCGGGCGACCACTTCGCCAAGCCGGGCGCGAACGACCGTGTCTGGAACGCGCTGGAGAAGACGGCCCTGCTGGACCCGGAGGCCTTCGCCGACTACTACGCCAACGACGTCCTCGCCCTCCTCTCCGGCGCCTGGCTCGGCCCCGGCTACCAGGTCACCTCGCAGGTCAACGTCGTGAACCCGGGCGGCGCCGCGCAGAGGGTGCACCGGGACTACCACCTCGGATTCCTGAGCAACGAGGCCGCCGCCGCGTATCCCGCGCA
The DNA here is from genome assembly GCF_027107535.1 of Streptomyces aurantiacus. Classification (NCBI taxonomy): domain Bacteria; kingdom Bacillati; phylum Actinomycetota; class Actinomycetes; order Kitasatosporales; family Streptomycetaceae; genus Streptomyces; species Streptomyces sp. Qhu-G9. Next base: position 3,099,677 of record NZ_CP114283.1, read on the forward strand.
CGTGCACCGCCTCTCGCCGGCGCTGACGCTCCAGGGCGCGGTCGCCCACTGCGACATGCCCGTCGAGTCCGGCCCCACGATGTACCTGCCGCACTCGCAGAAGTACGAAAGTGGCTACCTGGCCTGGCGGCTGCCGGAGTTCCGCGCGTACTTCGAGGCGCACCACGTGCAGCTGCCGCTGGCCGAAGGGGACGCGGTGTTCTTCAACCCCGCCCTCTTCCACGCCGCCGGGCACAACACGTCGCCGGACATCCGGCGCATGGCCAACCTGCTGCAGGTCTCCTCCGCCTTCGGGCGGGCCATGGAGAGCGTCGACCGGCAGGCCATGACCAACGCCGTCTATCCGGTGCTGCTCAGGCGCAAGGCGGCGGGCGCGAGCCAGGAGTGGCTGGACACGGTCGTCGCGTCCTGCGCGGAGGGCTACCCCTTCCCGACCAACCTGGACTCCGACCCGCCCGTCGACGGCCTGGCCCCACCGTCCCAGGCGGACCTCGTCCGCCGTGCCCTGAGCGAGGACTGGGCCCCGGACCACCTGCGTGACGCGCTGCGGTCCGCCGCCGGGCGCCGCGAGAGCTGAGGAGAGAAGAGAGCATGGGACTTCTCGACGACAAGGTCGTCCTCGTCAACGGCGGCAGCCAGGGCGTCGGCGCGGCCGTCGCCCGGGCCGCAGCCCGGGAGGGCGCGACCGTCGCCGTCACCGGCCGTCGCCCCGAGCCCGGCGAGGCGCTGGTCACCGAACTGACCGGGGCCGGCGCCAAGGCCCTGTACGTACGGGCCGACCTCTCCGACGCGCAGCAGGCACGTGGCAGCGTGGCCGAGGTGATCGCCGCGTACGGCCGGGTCGACTGCCTGGTCAACTCCGCCGGGCTCACCTCGCGCGGGACGCTCCTGGACACGACCCCCGAGCTGTTCGACGCGCACATCGCGATCAACCTCAAGGGCCCGTTCTTCGCCATGCAGGCCGCCGTGGCCGACATGGTGGCCCGCAAGGCGCCCGGCACGGTCGTCAACATCATCACCAGCTCCGAGCACGGCGGACAGTCCTTCCTGGCCCCGTACGTGGCCGCCAAGGCCGGACTCGCGGGACTGACCCGCAACGCCGCGCACGCCCACCGCTGGGACCGGATCCGGATCAACGGCCTGAACATCGGCTGGACGGCGACCGAGGGCGAGGACACCACCCAGCGCACCTTCCACGACGCGGGCGACGACTGGCGCGAACAGGCGGCGCGGCGACTGCCGATGGGCAAACTCGGCCAGCCCGACGAGATCGCCGACTTCGTCGTGCTGCTCCTCTCCGACCGCAGCGGTGTCGTCACCGGCTCGGTCATCGACTGGGACCAGAACGTCCTCGGCGGACTCGACTGAGCCTCCGCGCGACGGACTCGGCCGAGCACGTCGGCGCAAGCGCGCAGGCAAGCAAGCGGACAAGCAAGCAGACAAGCACCAAGCACGTGAGCAAGGAGCCCTGAACCATGCGCATCGGCATCCTCGGCCTCGGCCGGATCGGCGCCTTCCACGCCGAGACCCTCTCCCGGCTCGACGCGGTCGAGTCCCTCGTCGTCGCCGACCCGTACCGGGCCGCGGTCACGGCGGCCGTCGAGCGCTTCGGCGCCGAGGCCAAGGACTCGCCCGAGGCCGTGCTGGCCGCGGGCGTGGACGGCGTGGTGATCGCCGCCGCGACCGACGCCCACCCGGGCCTGATCCTCGCCGCCGTCGAGGCGGGCGTGCCGGTCTTCTGCGAGAAGCCCGTCGCCCGCACCATGAAGGAGGGCGTGGAGGTCCTCGACGCCGTGCGCGACAGCGGTGTCCAGATCCAGATCGGCTACAACCGGCGCTTCGACGCCGGGTTCGTGGCCGCCCGCGCCGCCGTCCTCGGCGGCGAGCTCGGCCCGCTGCACACCGTACGGTCCACCACGCTCGACCCCGCGCCGCCCCCGGCCGCGTACATCGCCGCCTCCGGAGGCATCTTCCGCGACTGCTCCGTGCACGACTTCGACATCATCCGCTGGGTCACCGGGCGCGAGGTCACCGAGGTGTACGCGACCGGCAGCAACCGCGGGGAGCCCTACATCGCCGAGGCCGGTGACGCCGACACCACCGCGGCGATCCTCACCCTCGACGACGGCACGCTCGCCGTGGTCTCCAACTCCCGGCACAACGCGCGCGGTTACGACGTCCGCATGGAACTCCACGGCTTCCGGGACAGCATCGCGGTCGGTCTGGAGGACAAGCTGCCGCTGCGCTCCGTCGAGCCCGGCGTCACCTTCCCCGCGGGCACTCCGCACGACTTCTTCATGGACCGTTTCACCGAGGCGTACCGTGCGGAACTGAGCGCGTTCACCGATGTCGTCGCCGGCCGGCGGACCTCGCCGTGCACCGTCGCCGACGCGCTGGAGGCGGGCTGGATCGCCGACGCCTGCACGCTCTCCCTGCGTGAGCACCGCACCGTGACGATCGAGGAGGTACGCGGCGCATGACGATTCCGGCCGAGCCACTGCGCATCGGCGTGCTGGGCGCCGCCCGCATCGCCGATCTGTCCCTCGTCGGCCCGGCCCGCGCGACCGGCCACCGCCTCGTGGCGGTGGCCGCCCGCGACCGGTCCCGGGCCGAGACCTTCGCCGCCGAGCACGACGTCGAACGGGTCGTGGACTCGTACGCGGAACTGATCGCCGACCCCGGGGTCGAGGTCGTCTACAACCCGCTCGCCAACGGCCTGCACGGGCCGTGGAACCTCGCCGCCCTCGCCGCGGGCAAGCACGTGCTGACGGAGAAGCCCTCCGCGAGCAACACGGAGGAGGCCGTCGAGGTCCGGGACGCCGCCGACAAGGCGGGCACCGTCTTCATGGAGGCCTTCCACTACCTCTTCCACCCGGTCACCCGGCGCCTGCACGCACTGCTGGAGTCCGGGGAGCTGGGCGAGCTGCGGCACGTCGAGACGCTCGTCGCCGTCCCGGCCCCGCCCGACACCGATCCCCGCTGGTCCCTGCCGCTCGCCGGCGGCGCGCTCATGGACCTCGGCTGCTACAGCGTGCACGCCCTGCGCATGCTCGCGCCCTGGGCGGGCGGGGCGCCCACCCTGGTCGAGGCCAGGGGCGGCGGCCGCGAGGGCGCCCCGGAGGTCGACGAGTGGCTGGACGCGGACCTGGCCTTCCCGAGCGGGGCCACCGGTTCCGCCCGCTGCCACATGGACTACAGCGAACTGCGGATGACCTGCCGGATCGTCGGCTCGCTCGGCGAGGCGACCGCGATGAACTTCGTCCTGCCGCACCGGGACGACCGCGTCGTGGTCCGCACGGCGTCGGGGGAGCGGACCGAGCAGCTCGGCAGGCGGTCCTCGTACACCTACCAGCTGGAGGCGTTCGCCGCCCATGTGCGCGGCGGGGCGGCGCTGCCGCTCGACGCGCAGGACGCGGTGGCCACCATGAGCCTGATCGACGACTGCTACCGCGGGGCCGGCTTCTCGCCCCGGCCCCGTACGGAGCTTCCGCGCGCGTGAGCGTCCGGCGGCGTCGGACGCGCCGCCCTGGGCAGGAACCGGTCCCGGTCGGTCCGTCTCCGCAGGCCGTCGTGGGCTGGTCGCGCAGTTCCCCGCGCGCCCCTTCAGGGGCGCGCCTGGCCTGAGGGGGCCCGATCGGCGGCCCCCTCAGGGCGTTGTTGCCGCTGTGCCTGGCTCAGGCGTAGAAGGCCGGGCGCTCCACGAGTTCGACCTCGACGCGGCCGCCCTCGGCCTGGGCCCGGACGCCCGCCTCGCAGACCGCGGCCGTGGCGTAGCCGTCCCAGGCGCTGGGTCCCGTGACCTCGCCGCGCCGGGTGGCGTCCACCCAGGCCTGCACCTGGCGGTCGTACGCGTCCTCGAAGCGCTCCACGAAGTCCTGGGCGATAGTGCCTCCCCAGCGGCCCGCCATGTTCGTGACCAGGGCGTGTCCGTCACCGATGCGGGCCGTGCCGCGCTCGCAGACCACCTCGGCCTGGACCTGGTACCCGAAGCCGCAGTTGACGTTGATCTCGACGTCCACGATCGCGCCGCCGGCGGTCTCGAACACCACGAACTGCGGATCCTGCAGGCCTTCCGGCGCGTTGCCCGACGGTGTCGGCTTCAGCACGGTCACCGCGGTGATCTCGTGACCGAGCAGCCAGCGGGTGATGTCCATCTCGTGCACGACGGAGTCGTTGATGAGCATCTCGCTGGTGAAGCCGGGCGGGGTCGCGACGTTGCGGTGCCGGTTGTGCAGCATCAGCGGCCGGCCCAGCTGGCCCGTCTCCAGCAGCGCCTTGAGCTTCACGTACTCGGTGTCGTAACGGCGCATGAAGCCCACCTGCACCAGGCGGTGCCCGAGCTTCCGCTCGGCCTCCAGGACGCGCAGCGCCGAGGCCGAGCCCGGCGTGAGCGGCTTCTCGCACAGCACGGGCAGGTCGTGCTCGAAGGCGGTGAGCAGGGCCGCCTCGTGGGCGGGGCCCGGGGAGGCGATGAGGACGGCGTCCACGCCCTCCGCGGCCATGGCGGCGGACGGGTCGGTGTACGCGGAGCAGTCCTCGATGCCGTCGGCGACGCGCTTGACGCGTTCCGCGTCGACGTCCACGACGGCGACCACGCGGGCCCCGTTGGTCACCTCGCTGAGCCGACGGACATGATCGGCGCCCATCTTCCCGGTGCCGATGACCGCCACGCCGAGCGTTCCGCGCTGAGCCATGGTCGGTTGCTCCCTTCTCAGGCGCCGCAGGAGCGCAGGAACGTGCGGGTGCGCACCGCGATGGGCAGGGGCTTGTCCGGCGGACAGGGGTACATGTCCTGCTCGACGATGGCGAACAGGTCGACGCCGAGCTTCTGGGCGGCGGCCAGCACCGGCTCCAGGGCGGGGACGCCGGCCGGGGGCTCGCACATCACTCCGCGCTGCACGGCCGGGCCGAACGGGATCTCGTTCCTGACGACGTCGGCGAGGATCTGCGGATCGACCTGTTTGAGGTGCAGATAGCCGATGCGCTCGCCGTACGTCTCGATCAGCTTGACGCTGTCGCCACCGCAGTAGGCGTAGTGGCCCGTGTCCAGACAGAGGCCCACCAGGCCGGAGTCGGTCGAGTCGAGGAAGCGCTCGACGTGCTCCTCGGTGTCGATGTGCGTGTCGGCGTGCGGGTGCACGACGATGTCGAGCCCGTAGCGCTCCTTGACCTCGTGCCCCAGCCGCTCCATGCCCTTGGCCAGGTACGACCATTGACGGACCGTCAGGTCCGGCGGCTCGATCAGCGCGGCGGTCTTGTCGTCCCGCCAGAACGACGGGATGACCACGAGGTGTTTCGCGCCCATGGCCCGGGTCAGTTCGGCGACCTGGCTGACATGCTCCCAGGTGGCGTCCCAGACGTCGGGGCCGCGGTGCAGCGCCGTGAAGACCGTCCCGGCCGACACCCGCAGGTCGCGCTTGGCCACCTCGTCGGTGAGCCTGGCCGGGTCGGTCGGCAGATAGCCGTACGGGCCGAGCTCGATCCAGGAGTAGCCGGCCTCGGAGACCTCGTCCAGGAAACGTTCCCAGGGAACCTGCTGGGGATCGTCGGGGAACCAGACGCCCCAGGAGTCCGGAGCCGAGCCGACGCGGATACGGTCGAGCGCGCCGGTCATCAGGACTTCCTCTCCGACGCGGGAAGGGAAGCCTTGAGGTCCTCCTCCTCGGGGAGTTTGTCGACGTCGACGCCGCGGACCTGGGCGAGTTCGTGTTTGAGGGCGGCGAGTTCGGCGCCGCCCGCCATGTGGTTGGTGAGCTCTTCGAGGGTGACGTCGCTGCGGGCGGCGGAGAGTTCCATGGTGCCCAGGCGCAGGACGCTGAAGTGGTCGCCGACCATGTAGGCGTGGTGGGGGTTGTGGGTGATGAAGATGACGCCCAGGCCGCGGTCGCGGGCGGCGGCGATGTACTTGAGGACGACGCCGGACTGCTTGACGCCGAGGGCGGCGGTGGGTTCGTCGAGGATCAGGACGCGGGCGCCGAAGTAGACGGCGCGGGCGATGGCCACGGACTGGCGCTGGCCGCCGGAGAGGGTGCCGATGGGCTGGTCGAGGTCGTCCAGGACGATGCCCATGGCCTGGAGTTCGGTGTCCGCGGTCTCCTTCATCCTGGCGATGTCGAGGCGGCGGACGGGCCAGGGGCCCTTGGTCATCTCGGAGCCGAGGAAGAAGTTGCGCCAGACCGGCATGAGCGGCACGGTGGCGAGGTCCTGGTAGACGGTGGCGATGCCCTTGTCGAGGGCCTCGCGCGGGGTGTTCAGCTGGACGGCGTGGCCGTCGATGAGGAACTCGCCCTCGGTGTGCTGGTGCAGCCCCGAGATGATCTTGATCAGCGTCGACTTGCCGGCGCCGTTGTCGCCGAGCACGCAGGTGACCTGGCTGGGATGCACGGCCAGGTCCACGCTGTGCAGGGCGCGGACGTTGCCGTAGGCCTTGCCGGCGCCGCGCAGCTGCACGATCGGCTCGGCGTCCTCGGGCTTGTCCTGGACGGCTGTGGCTCCGTTGGGGGAGGTGTTGTCGGTGGTCATGGCGTTACCTCCGGGTGGCCTGGCGGCGGACCCACAGATTGACGAGGGCGGCGAGCAGGAGCATGACGCCGAGGAAGGCCTTGAACCAGTCGGGGTTCCAGTTGGCGTAGACGATGCCCTGGGAGACCATGCCGAAGATGAAGGCGCCGATGACGGGGCCGATCGCGGAGCCGTAGCCGCCGGTCAGGAGACAGCCGCCGATGACCGCGGCGATGATGTAGAGGAACTCGTTGCCCACGCCCTCGCCGGACTGGACGGTGTTGAACGAGAACAGGATGTGCATGCCGACGAACCAGGCGCCGGCGCCGACGCCCATGAACAGGGCGATCTTGGTGAACGTGACGGGGACGCCGACCGCGCGGGCGCTGTCCTTGTTGCCGCCGGTGGCGAAGATCCAGTTGCCGAACTTGGTGCGCAGCAGCAGCCAGGTGGCGGCGGCGGCGAAGACCAGCCAGTAGAAGACGGTGATCTTGACGTCGACGCCGCCGATGCCGATCTCGGAGGCGAAGACCTTCTTGGCCTGGTCGAAGCCGTCCATGTCGCTGATCGAGTCGGTGGCGACGTTCCCGGTGAAGATCTTGGTGATGGCGAGGTTGGCGCCCTGCAGGATCAGGAACGAGCCCAGGGTGATCAGGAAGGACGGCAGGCCGGTGCGTACCAGCATGTAGCCGTTGAACGCGCCGATGGCCAGAGCCACCACCAGGGCGACGATGACGCCGGTCCACACGTTCATGGAGAGCTGGAAGCTCCACATGCTGGCGGTCAGTGCGGAGGTGGTGACTGCGACGCCGGCGGACAGGTCGAACTCGCCGCCGATCATCAGCAGCGCCACCGGCAGGGCCATGATGCCCATGACGGAGGACTCGTAGAGCACGTTGGCCAGCGAGCTCGCCTCGCGGAACGGCGAGGCGACGGCGAAGAAGAAGACGTAGACGGCGATCGCCGCGATCAGCGCGCCGATCTCGGGACGGGCCGCCAGCCTGCGTGCCAGTGACCGTTGGGTGGTCCGGCCGTCCTTGGGGGCGGCCGGCGAACCCGGCGACGAGTTGCTCGTCGCCGGTGCCGTTGCCTGGGTCATGGGTGTCACCGAGTGCCCTTCGCGGCGAACTTCGCGATGTCGGCCACGTTCTCCTTGTCGACGAACGCCGGACCGGTCAGCACCGGCTCCTGGCCACCACCGCTGAAGTTGCCGTTCGTCTTGTAGAGCCACAGGGCGTCGACCGAGAGGTAGCCCTGCAGGTACGGCTGCTGGTCGACGGCGAACTGGATGTCGCCGTCCTCGATGGCCTTGACCATCTCCTTGTTGAGGTCGAAGGTCGCGACCTTGGCCTTGCTGCCCGCGTCGTCCACGGACTGCACGGAGGTCAGCGCGAACGGGGCGCCGAGCGTGACCACGTAGTCGATCGAGCTGTCCTGCTTGAGCTTGGCGGTGATCGTCGACTTCACGGACGGCATGTTCGTGCCGTTCACGTAGAGGTTCGTGGTCTTGCCCTTGAACGTCTTCTTCACGCCGGCGCAGCGCGCCTCCAGGGCGACGTGGCCCTGCTCCTGGATGACACAGATGTTGTTCTTGGCGCCGAGTTCGTTGAGCTTCTCGCCGAAGGCCTCACCGGCGACCGACTCGTCCTGGCCGAAGTACTCCAGGAGTCCCTGCTCCTTCCAGTCGTCGATGCCGCCGTTGAGGCCGACGACCGGGATGCCGGCCTTCTCCGCCTTGGCGACCACGGACTTCATGGCGTCCGGCTTGGCGAGGGTGACCGCGATGCCGTCGACCTTCTGGTCGATGGCGTTCTGGACGAGGTTGGCCTGCTTCGCCGAGTCGGGGTTGCTGGAGTAGACCAGCTCGACGTTGTCCTTGGCGGCGGCGGCTTCCGCCCCCTTGCGGATGAGGTCCCAGAAGGTGTCGCCGGGAGCCGCGTGGGTGACCATCGCGACCTTCATGCGGGGGGTGTCGGCCTTGCCGGCGGACGCGTTGCCCGTGTCCTCCTCGGCCTTCTTGCCGCCGGAGTCGCTGGAACAACCGGTGACTATCAGGGCCGCCGCGGCGGCCGCGGCGGCGAGGGCGATTCTGCGGGAACGGGGGCGAGACGTGCGGTCCATCTTTCCGGCACCTCACTGTGCTACAGGGGAAAGGGAGCAGGGGCAGTGGTCCGGGCGGGAGCCCGGGCCTTGGCCCGTACGGAGGGAACCGCAGGGCCAGGTACGAACAAACTCGGCTGTGCTGTTGGGAGGGGATGTAAGTCCCTGACTGACCCCGCTGTCAATACTTTGTTAAGACATCATTTCACGATCACGTGAGAATGTAAGTACAAAGTCTTGACATGACTCGGTCTCGGTCTTACACCTAGGACACACCGGTGCCCTGCATCCCGCACCCCCGGAAGTCCGCAGCCACCACGAGGAGCGACGCGTATGACCGAGTCCTTCGACCTGATCACCATGGGTCGCATCGGGGTCGATCTCTACCCTCTGCAGACCGGCGTGCCGCTCGCCCGCGTCGAAACCTTCGGCAAGTTCCTCGGCGGTTCGGCGGCCAACGTGGCGGTCGCCGCGGCACGCCTGGGGCGCACCACGGCGATCGTCAGCCGAACCGGCGATGATCCCTTCGGAGCCTATCTCCACCAGGCTCTCAAGGAATTCGGGGTCGACGACCGCTGGGTCACCCCCGTCGCGGAGTACCCCACACCGGTCACGTTCTGTGAGATCTTCCCGCCCGACGACTTCCCGCTGTACTTCTACCGGCAGCCCAAGGCGCCCGACCTGGTGATCCGCACGGACGAGCTGGACTTCTTCGCCGTCCGGGCGGCGAAGATCTTCTGGATCACCGGTACCGGACTGAGCGAGGAGCCCAGCCGCTCGGCCACGCTCGCCGCCCTCAAGGCCCGCGACAAGGCCGGCACCACCGTCTTCGACCTCGACTGGCGCCCGATGTTCTGGAAGGACCCGGCCGAGGCCCGCCCGTACTACGCCGAAGCCCTGCGGCATGTGACGGTCGCCGTCGGCAACCTCGACGAGTGCGAGGTCGCCACCGGCGTCCGGGAGCCGCGCGCATGCGCCGAGGCCCTCCTGGAGGCAGGCGTGGAGCTGGCCGTCGTCAAGCAGGGCCCGAAGGGCGTCCTCGCCGTCCACCGCGACGGCACCACCGCCGAAGTACCGCCCGTACCCGTGGAGGTGGTCAACGGCCTCGGCGCGGGGGACGCGTTCGGCGGCTCGCTCTGCCACGGGCTGCTGGCCGGCTGGGAACTGGAGAAGACGATGCGGTACGCCAACGCGGCCGGCGCCCTCGTCGCCTCCCGCCTCGCCTGCTCCTCCGCGATGCCGACCGCCGCCGAGGTCGAGGAACTCGTCGCCTCCCGCGGCTGACGCCGCCACCCCCTGAACGGAGCCAACTCTTGAGCATCACCATCCCCGACCTCGTCAGGGTGCGCGCCCGGCACCCCGAGGCCGTGGCCGAAGCGGCCGCCCGCCGCGCCCGGCGCCCCCTCGTCGGCGACAGCGGCCGCCTCATGATCGTGGCCGCCGACCATCCGGCCCGCGGCGCTCTCGGGGTCGGCGACCGCAGACTGGCCATGGCCAACCGCGCCGACCTGCTGGAGCGGCTGTGCGTCGCGCTGTCCCGGCCGGGCGTGGACGGGGTGCTCGCCACCGCCGACATACTGGACGACCTGCTCCTGCTCGGCGCGCTGGAGAACAAGGTCGTCATGGGCTCCATGAACCGCGGCGGTCTGGCCGGCGCGTCCTTCGAGATGGACGACCGCTTCACCGGCCACCGGGCCGAGGACATCGCCCGGCTGAACTTCGACGCGGGCAAACTGCTGGTCCGCATCGACTACGACGACCCGGGCTCGCTGACCACGCTGGAGTCCACCGCCCGGGCGATCGACGACATGGCGGCGCACCGCCTGCCCGTGTTCGTCGAGCCGTTCATCTCCCGCCGCGTCGAGGGGACGGTCCGCAACGACCTCACGGCGGAGGCCGTCACCCGCTCCATCGCCATCGCCTCCGGCCTCGGCGGCACCTCCGCGTACACCTGGCTGAAACTGCCCGTCACCAGCGACCCGGACGACATGGCCGTCGCGCTGGAGACCTCGACCCTGCCGGCCGTCCTGCTCGGCGGCGAGGTCGGCAGGGACCAGGAGGGCGCGTACGAGAAGTGGCGCAAGGCGCTGCGGCTGCCCACCGTCCAGGGCCTCGTCGTCGGCCGGTCCCTGCTCTATCCCGCCGAGGGCAGCGTGGAGACCGCGGTGGACACCGCGGTCGGCCTCCTCTGACCGGAAGGACCCACTTCATGACCAGCGCACATCACCTGCCCGCGGGCAAGGCCGCGAGCGGCCCGTACGCCGTGGACGTCACCCCGGAGAGCGCCGGCTGGGACCACTCCAGCCTCCGTGTCCTGGAACTGCCGCCCGGCGGCACGCACGAGTTCACCGCCGGTGACAGCGAGTGGATCGTCACCTCGCTCGGCGGCGGCTGCTCCGTCGCCGTCACCGACGACTTCGGCCGCGACGAGTTCGCGCTGCACGGCCGCACGAGCGTCTTCGACGGCGTCAGCGACTTCGTCTACGTGCCGCGCGACGCGAGCGCGACCCTCACCTCCGACGGCGGCGGGCGCTTCGCGCTCACCGGGGCCCGCTGCTCCCGGCGCCTGCCGGCCCGCCACGGGCCCGCCGAGGACGTGCCCGTCGAGCTGCGCGGCAGTGGCAACTGCTCCCGCCGGGTCCACAACTTCGGCGCGGCCGGGGTCTTCGAGTGCGACAAGCTCATCGCCGTCGAGGTGATCACTCCCGGCGGCAACTGGTCCTCGTACCCGCCGCACAAGCACGACGAGAACCGGCCCGGCGAGGAGTCCGAACTGGAGGAGATCTACTACTTCGAGATCGCCGACCACGAGGGCACGCCCGGCCTCGGCTACCAGCGGGTCTCGCCGTCCGGCCACGGCAGCGGCACCGACGTGCTGGCCGAGGTGCGCGGCGGAGACGTCGTCCTGATCCCGGACGGCTGGCACGGCCCCTCGATCGCCGCGCCCGGCCACGACATGTACTACCTCAACGTCATGGCGGGCCCCGGTGCCGACCGCGCCTGGCTGATCTGCGACCACCCCGACCACGCCTGGATCCGCGACACCTGGCCGAGCCAGCCCGTCGACCCCCGGCTGACCCGATCCACGTCCGCATCCCAGTGAGGAACCGATGAGCCGCTCCACCCTCCGACTGACCGTCGCCCAGGCACTGGTGCGTTTCCTGGCCGCGCAGTACACCGAACGCGACGGCGTACGGCACCGGCTGATCGCCGGAACCTGGGGAATCTTCGGCCATGGCAACGTTGCCGGGATCGGCCAGGCACTCCTGGAGGCCGGCGAGGACACCATGCCCTTCCACCAGGGCCGCAACGAACAGGCCATGGTGCACGCAGCCGTGGCCCACGCCCGCCAGCTCGACCGGCTCTCCGCGCAGGCGGTCACCACCTCCATCGGCCCCGGCGCCACCAACCTCGTCACCGGCGCGGCCCTGGCCACGGTCAACCGCCTCCCGGTGCTGCTCCTGCCCGGTGACTACTTCGCGACCCGCGCCGCCGACCCGCTGCTCCAGCAGCTGGAGCACCCCGTGGAGGCGGACCTCTCGGTCAACGACACGCTGCGCCCGGTCTCCCGCTACTTCGACCGGATCACCCGCCCCGAGGCGCTGATCCCGTCCGCGCTGAACGCGATGCGCGTGCTCGCCGACCCCGTGGAGACCGGCGCCGTCACCCTGGCCCTGCCGCAGGACGTCCAGGCCGAGGCGTACGACTGGCCCGAGGAGTTCTTCGCCGACCGGGTCTGGCACGTGCGCCGCCCGGCGCCCGACCCGGCCGAGCTCGCGGCCGCCGTGGAGGCCGTACGCGGCTCCCGGCGCCCCCTGATCGTCGCGGGCGGCGGAATCCACCACAGCGAGGCCGAGGCGGCGCTCAAGGCGTTCGTGGAGGCCACCGGCATCCCGGTCGCGTCCACCCAGGCCGGCAAGGGATCGCTGCGCCACGACCACCCGGCCGACCTCGGCGGCGTCGGCCACACCGGCACCGCCGTCGCCGACGACCTGGCCCGCACCGCCGACCTGGTCATCGGCGTCGGCACCCGCTACACGGACTTCACCACCGCCTCCGCCACGCTCTTCCAGGAGCCGGGCGTCCGGTTCGTCAACCTGAACGTGGCCGCCTTCGACGCGCACAAGCTGAGCGCGCGCACCCTGGTCGCCGACGCCCGCGCCGGTCTCGAAGCCCTCACGCAGGCGCTCGCCGGCCATCGCGTGGACACGGCGTACGAGGCCGAGTACCGCGCGGGCAAGGAGCGCTGGGAGCAGGTCGTGGACGCCGCCTTCCGGGCGGACGACGAGCACGCCGTACCCACCCAGACCCAGGTCCTCGGCGCCCTGGACGCCGTGGTGGGCGACGACGACGTGGTCATCAACGCGGCCGGCTCGCTCCCCGGCGACCTGCACAAGCTCTGGCGTGCGCGAAGCCCGCGCCAGTACCACCTGGAGTACGGCTACTCCTGCATGGGCTACGAGATCCCGGCGGGCATCGGCGTCCAGCAGGCCGCCCCCGGCACCCCCGTCTGGTCGCTGGTCGGCGACGGCACGTACCTCATGATGCCCACCGAGATCGTCACGGCCGTCCAGGAACGGCTGCCCGTCAACCTGGTGCTGATCCAGAACCACGGGTACGCGTCCATCGGCGGACTCTCCGAGACGGTCGGCGGCGAGCGCTTCGGCACCGCCTACCGCTACCGCGCTCCCGACGGCACCTTCACCGGCGACCCGCTGCCGGTCGACCTGGCCGCCAACGCCGCCAGCCTCGGGATGGACGTCCTGCGCGCCAAGACCGTCCGCGAACTGCGGGACGCCCTGGCCACCGCCCGCGCCTCCGACCGGCCGACGTGCGTGTACGTCGAGACCGATCCGACGCCCGGCGCCCCCGGTGCCGAGGCCTGGTGGGACGTACCGGTCGCCGAGGTCGCCTCCCGAGAGGCCGCGACCCGCGCCCGCGAGACGTACGACCGGAACGTCGTCGACCGCCGCCGCCACCTCTGAACTCCCCGCTCACGAAAAGGACCCGCACCTCATGAAGAACATCGACCACTGGATCGGGGGGAAGCCCGTCGAGGGCACCTCCAGCCGCTTCGGGCCCGTCTACAACCCCGCCACGGGCGCCCAGGAGAAGCAGGTGCCCTTCGCCTCCGTGGACGAGGTGGACGCCGCCGTCGCCTCCGCGAAGGCCGCCTTCGAGAGCTGGGGCACCGCCTCGCTGGCCAAGCGCACCTCGGTCCTCTTCAAGTACCGCGAGCTGCTCGACGCGCACCGCGACGAGATCGCCGAGCTCATCACCGCCGAGCACGGCAAGGTGCACTCCGACGCGCTCGGCGAGGTCGCCCGGGGCATGGAGATCGTCGAACTCGCCTGTTCGGTACCGCAGTTGGTGAAGGGCGAGCTGTCCACGCAGGTCTCCACCCGGGTCGACGTGGCCGCGATCCGCCAGCCCCTCGGCGTCGTTGCCGGCATCACGCCGTTCAACTTCCCGGCCATGGTGCCGATGTGGATGTTCCCGCTGGCCATCGCGTGCGGCAACACCTTCGTGCTCAAGCCGAGCGAGAAGGACCCCTCCGCCTCCTACCGGCTGGCCGAGCTGGCCTCCGAGGCGGGCCTGCCGGACGGCGTGCTCAACGTCGTGCAGGGCGACAAGGTCGCCGTCGACCGCCTCCTGGAGCACCCGGACATCACGGCCGTCTCCTTCGTCGGCTCCACGCCCATCGCCAAGTACATCCAGCTCAAGGGCATCGAGCACGGCAAGCGCGTGCAGGCCCTCGGCGGCGCCAAGAACCACATGCTGGTGCTGCCCGACGCCGACCTGGACTTCGCCGCCGACCAGGCCATCAACGCCGCCTACGGCTCGGCAGGCGAGCGCTGCATGGCCGTGTCCGTCGTCGTCGCGGTCGGCGACACCGGCGACGAGCTGGTCGGCAAGATCGCCGAGCGCGCCAAGGGCCTGAAGATCGGCCCCGGCAGCGACGCCGCCAGCGAGATGGGCCCCCTCATCACCCGCGAGCACCGCGACAAGGTCGCCTCGTACGTCGAGAGCGCCCGCGCCCAGGGCGCCGAGGTCGTCGTGGACGGCACCGGCTACACCGTCCCCGGTCACGAGGACGGCTTCTTCATCGGCGTCTCGCTCCTCGACAGGGTCCCGGTCACCGCGGACGCGTACAAGGACGAGATCTTCGGCCCGGTGCTGTGCGTGGTCCGCGCCGACACGTACGACGAGGCCATCGCGCTGATCAACAGCTCCCGCTGGGGCAACGGCACCGCGATCTTCACCCGAGACGGCGGCGCCGCCCGCCGCTTCCAGCTGGAGGTCCAGGCCGGCATGGTCGGCATCAACGTCCCGATCCCCGTGCCCGTCGGCTACCACTCCTTCGGCGGCTGGAAGGACTCCCTCTTCGGCGACCACCACATCTACGGCAACGACGGCGTCGCCTTCTACACCCAGGGCAAGGTCATCACCACCCGCTGGCCCGACCCGGCGGACGGCGGCGGCATCAACCTCGGCTTCCCCAGCAACTCCTGACACAAGCCGCACCGAAGGAGGCCGTGCCCGACACCGGCACGGCCTCACCGAAGCCGTACGGGGTACCGGCACGACCTGACCGGGAACCACGTACCCACGGACACGCGAAGGGAGGGGCACCCGTGGCATCCACCGAAACGGCACGTCCGGCTACCGCCGCGGCCTTCGACAGCCTGGAGGTCGCCCTGGACCGGGGCAGCCCGATCCCGCTCTACTACCAGCTCGCCCAGCAGCTGGAGTCCGCGATCGAACACGGGGCGCTCGCCCCGGGCAACCTGCTGGGCAACGAGGTGGACATAGCCGCCCGGCTCGGCCTGTCCCGGCCGACCGTCCGCCAGGCCATCCAGTCGCTGGTGGACAAGGGTCTGCTGGTGCGCCGCCGCGGCATCGGCACCCAGGTGGTGCACAGCCAGGTCCGGCGTTCGCTCGAACTGAGCAGCCTGTACGACGACCTCGCGGCCGCCGGCCAGAGCCCCGCCACCCGGGTACTGCGCAACGAGGTCGAGTCCGCCTCGGCGGACGTCGCCGCGGCCCTCGGCATCCCCGAGGGCCGGGACGTCGTCGTGCTCGAACGGCTGCGCTCGACCCACGGCGAACCCGTGGCCCGTCTCTGCAACTACCTGCCCGCCACGCTCCTCGACCTGGACACCGAGAAGCTGGAGGCAACCGGTCTCTACCGGATGATGCGGGCCGCCGGGATCACGCTGCACAGCGCCCACCAGACCGTCGGGGCCCGCAGCGCCACCGCGGAGGAGGGCGGCCTGCTCGACGAGCGCGCGGGAGCCGCGCTCCTCACCATGCGCCGCACGGCCTACGACGACACCGGGCGGGCCGTCGAGTACGGCACCCACGTCTACCGCGCGTCCCGCTACACCTTCGACTTCCAGCTGCTCGTCCGCCCCTGACGGATGCGGCTGCCGGGGTCGTGCGGCTCCCGCGGCGGTACGTTGGGCCCGTGCAGCTCGGTGCACCGAGTGTGGCGAACGGGAAGACCACTCCCAGAGACGGAGAGGGGTCAGGGTGGCGATGAGCGAGGAGAGCGGCGTGGCGCGGCGCTTCGACATGGCGGACGCCGCCGTCGTGCTGCTGGACGCGCGTACGGCGGTGGCCGGCTGGACGGACGACGCCGAGCGGCTGTTCGGCTACCGCCCGGCCGAGGTCGTGGGCCGGGCCGTGGCCGACCTGCTCATGCCCGAGGACGCCGCGCGGCTGCCTGACCTGACCCGCCGGTGCGGCCCGAGCGGCACCTGGACGGGGCTCCTGGCCGTACGCCACCGTGACGGACACCCGGTCGTCACCACCGTGCGGGTCGTCTCGGCCGTGGAGAGCGCGGACGGCCCGCCGCGCCGGGTGGCCCTGGTCGCCGACATGACCGGCGCCGCGGGCTGGCACATGAGCCGTACGGTGCTGGAGCGGATGGCCGCGCACTCGCCGATCGGCATCGCCATCGTGGACGCGGACCTGCGGTTCGTGTGGTCGAACGCGGCCCTGGAGCAGTTCGGCGGCGGCCCCGCCCACCAGCGGATCGGCAAACGGCTCGCGGACATCCAGCCGGGCCTGGACGCCGAGGCGCTCGAAGCGGTCATGCGCCGGGTGCTGGAGACCGGTGAGGCCGTCATCGGATACGAGCACATCGGCTCGGTGGCCTCGGCGCCGCACCGGGAGACGGCCCACGCGATGTCGTTCACCCGGCTCGACGACGACCAGGGCAACCCGATCGGCGCGTACTACACGGTGGTCGACGTCAGCGAACGCTTCCGGGCCAGGGAGCGGCTCACCCTTCTGGACCAGGCGGGCAAGCGCATCGGCCGCACCCTGGACGTCATGCGCACGGCCCAGGAGCTGGCCGACGTGGCCGTGCCGGGGCTCGCGGACTTCGTCGCCGTCGACCTGCTCGAGTCCGTCCTCGAAGGGGGCGAGCCCGCCCCCGGCCCGCTGAGCGTCACGGACGCGGTACCGCTGCGACGGGCCGGCCAGCAGTCCGTGAGCGAGGGCGTCCCGGAAGCCGTCGTCGACGTCGGACAGGTGGCGCGCTACCTTGTCGGAGCACCCCCGATCAGCTGTCTGACCAGCGGCGACTCCTGGATCGAGGAGCGGCTCGACCCGGGGGCCAAGGAGTGGTCCAACAGCGGACCCGGCGGCCGGGCGGCGACCTTCCGCGACCTCGGGCTGCACACGGTGATGATCGTCCCGATCCGGGCCCGGGGCACCACGCTCGGGATCACCACGTTCTTCCGCAAGCGGCGCAAGGACCCCTTCGACCAGGACGACCTGGCCCTGGCGGAGGAGTTCGTGGCCCGCGCCGCCCTCTGCCTGGACAACGCCCGCCGCTACACCCGGGAACGCGACGCGGCGCTCGTCCTGCAGCGCCATCTGCTGCCGCACCGGCTCCCCGAACAGGACGCGATGGAGGTCGCCGCCTGCTACCGGCCGGCCGACGAACTGACGGGGCTCGGCGGGGACTGGTTCGACGTCATCCCGCTGTCGGGCGCGCGGGTCGCCCTCGTGGTGGGCGACGTGGTCGGGCACGGCATCGAGGCCGCCGCCGCCATGGGCCGGCTGCGGGCCGCCGTGCAGACCCTCGCCGATCTGGACCTGCCGCCCCAGGAGGTGCTGGCCCACCTCGACGACCTGGTCGACCGGTCCGGGCACGAGGACGACCCCGACACGGCGCCCCGCGCCGACGGCGTACCGACGAAGGGCGCCAGCTGCCTCTACGCGGTGTACGACCCGGTCGGCGGCCGGTGCTCCATGGCCGCCGCCGGCCACGGACTGCCCGCCGTCGTGAGGCCGGACGGCACGGTGGACTTCCCCGAACTGCCGCCGGGCCCCGAGCTCGGCGTCGGCGGCCCGCCCTTCGAGTCGGTCGAACTGGAACTCGCGGAGGGCAGTGTGCTGGCGCTGTGCACCGACGGGCTGCTCGCCGCCGAAGGACCCGCGAGCGTGCGGGACGCGGCCGCCGACCGGGAGCGGCTGCGGCGCGTGCTCGAACGGCGGGCGCCCGGCCTCGACGACAGCTGCCAGGCCGTGGTCGAGGCGCTCGTCCCGGCGCGCCCGCCGGACGACGTCGTGCTGCTGATGGCCCGCGCCCGCCGCCTGCCGGCGGAGCGGATGGTGTCCTGGGAGCTGCCCGGTGATCCGGCCGCGGTCGCCGAGGTCCGCAAACGCACCTCGCGGCAGCTGTGCGAGTGGGGACTGGACGAGCTGACCTTCACCACCGAGCTCGTCGTCAGCGAGCTCGTCACGAACGCGATCCGGCACGCGGCCGGACCGATCAGGCTGCGGCTGATCATGTCGAGAACCCTGGTCTGCGAGGTGTGGGACGGCAGTCCCACGGCCCCGCACCTGCGCCACCCGAAGACGACGGACGAGGGCGGCCGCGGTCTCTTCCTGATCTCCCAGTTCACCCAGCGCTGGGGCACGCGCTACACCCAGGACGGCAAGATCATCTGGACGGAACAGTCCCTGGCGGGCCCGGCGGTCTGAGCCCCGGCGGGAGCGGTCCCGCGCCGCGCCCGTCGGTTCGGCCCGGCGTCTCGACAGGTCCTCCGCCGTGCCGGTGACGTCCGATTTTCTGCCGCACACGCGGTGTCTAACGTCGTATTAAGTCACTTTTGTCGCATAGTGCGTCCGGAGGGCGAACCAGGACGGTCGCCCGCGCGCCCCGCGGTTCACCTCCTCGTGCCCGCACCCAACGAGGAGTGACGCCTCATGTCCGACACCGTGTCCCGGCGGTCCGTCCTGCGCCTGCTGGGCGGCGCGACCGCCGTAGCCCTCGCCGCGACCACCGGCCTCCCCACCCCGGCCCGGGCGGCCGCGCGGGAAGCCGCGGGCCCCCGCGTCGAGAGCCTGCTCACCCGGCTCACCCTGGACGAGAAGATCTCCCTGCTGCACGGCGCCCCCGACCCGAAGTCCCTCGGCCAGGCCGGCTGCGTCCCCGGCGTGGAACGGCTCGGAATCCCACCGCTGCGCCTCGCCGACGGCCCCGCCGGAGTCCGCGTCAAGCAGCACGCCACCGCCCTGCCCGCCCCCGTCCTGCTCGCCGCCGCCTTCGACCCCGGCCTCGCCCGCCGCTACGGCCGCGTCATCGGACACGAGGGCCGCGCCCTCGGCCAGGACGTACTGCTCTCGCCGATGGTCAACCTCGTCCGCACCCCGTACGCGGGCCGCAACTTCGAGACCTTCAGCGAGGATCCGCTGCTCTCCGCCGACCTCGTGGCCGAGGAGATCCGCGGCATCCAGGGCGAGGGCCTCATCGCGACCGTCAAGCACTACGCGATGAACAACCAGGAGCAGGACCGCGAGAGCGTCGACGTACGGGTCGACGAGCAGACCCTCAACGAGGTCGAGCTCCGCGCCTTCGAGGCCGCCGTCGGCGCGGGCACCCGCGCCGTCATGGGCGCCTACAACAAGGTCAACGGCACCTACGCCTGCGAGAACGAGGAACTCCTCACCGGCATCCTCCGCGACCGCTGGGGCTTCCAGGGCTGGGTGATGACCGACTGGCACGCAGCCCACAGCACGGTCGCCGCGCTCACCGCGGGCCTCGACATGGAGATGCCGAACGGCAAGTACTTCGGGGCCGCCCTGAAGACGGCGGTCCGCGACGGGAGCGTCTTTGAGGAGTACGTCGACCGGGCCGTACGCCGGATCCTCACCGCGATGGACGACTTCGGGCTCCTCGACGGCAGCGCCCCGCCCCGCCCCGCCCGGGACGCGGCGGCCGGCGCGGCCGTGGCCCTGGAGGTCGCCAAGGCGGGCGCGACCCTCCTGCACAACGCGAACGGCACCCTGCCCCTGACCGGCGAGGCCGCCCGCAGCATCGCCGTCGTCGGCCCCACCGGCTCGCTCCCGTTCGTCAGCGGCGGCGGCAGCGCCCACGTCGTGCCCGACCACGCCGACAGCCCGCTCGACGCCATCAGGTTCCGCGCGGGAGAAGGCTCCCGGGTGTCGTACGCACTCGGTGAGGACCTCTTCGGCAAGCCCCTGCCGAAGGACGCGCTCTCGGCCGGGATCACCCCGGAGGCCCAGCGGGTCGCCGCCGGGAAGACCTGGACGTACGACGGGACGCTCACCGTCGAGGACGACGACGAGTGGACCTTCGTCGTCCACTACTCCGGCACACGGCCCAAGGTGCTCCTCGACGGAGTCGACCTCTTCCCGGTGGCGACCGGCCTCGCCGAGTACTTCACCGGCGGACTGGTGTCCGCCGCGCCCGACGGCCTGGCGGTGCGCCGCAGGACGCTGGACCTCGCCGCCGGTGAGCACCGGATCGAGATCACCGCGAAGGGCGGCGCCAAGGGGCAGACGTTCAGACTGCGGCGCGCCACCGGCGCGACCCGCGCCCAGGACGTGGCCGAGGCCGTGCGGGCCGCGAGCGCCGCCCACAGCGTCGTCCTGTTCGCGTACGAGGACGCCACCGAGAACCAGGACCGCACGACCCTCGCGCTCCCCGGCCACCAGGCACAGCTGATCGAGGCGGTGACGGCGGCGAACCCCCGGACGGCCGTCGTCCTCAACACCTCGTCGTCGACCTCGATGCCGTGGCTGGAACGCACCGCCGCCGTGCTCCAGATGTACTACCCGGGCCAGGAGGGCGCGGCGGCCACCGCCGCCGTCCTGTTCGGCGACTGCGACCCCGGCGGACGGCTCACCCAGTCCTTCCCGGTCGACGACGACCACCACCCGGTCGCGGGGGAACCACGCCGCTACCCGGGCGTGAACGGCGTCGAGCACTACTCGGAGGGGATCCACGTCGGCTACCGCTGGTACGACGCCAAGGGCGTACGGCCGCTGTTCCCGTTCGGGTACGGGCTCTCGTACACGTCCTTCGCGTACGGGGAACTGCGGGTG
The DNA here is from genome assembly GCF_027107535.1 of Streptomyces aurantiacus. NCBI lineage: Bacteria > Bacillati > Actinomycetota > Actinomycetes > Kitasatosporales > Streptomycetaceae > Streptomyces > Streptomyces sp. Qhu-G9. Next base: position 3,120,644 of record NZ_CP114283.1, read on the forward strand.
GAGCGGACCGGGGACGGGCTGGAGGTGTCCTTCACCGTGCGGAACACGGGCCGGCGGGACGGTGTCGACGTCCCGCAGGTCTACGTGGGGCCCTCGCCGGACCTCCGGGTCGACCAGGCCGTGCGGGTGCTGGGCGGCTACCAGCGGCTCGCGCTGAAGGCGGGGGAGTCGCGCCGGGTCACCGTGCGCGTCGACGAGCGCACGCTCTCCTCGTGGGATCCGAAGCGGCACGGCTGGGTGCTCGGTACCGGACGGCGGACCGTGTGGGTGGGGGCCTCGTCGAGCGAACTGCGCCTCAGTTCGAGGGCCGGGGTGTGAGGGACCTGAGGGGCTCTGTGCCTGTGGAGTGAACGGGTAGGCTGCCCGGCGTGCGTTCGGGGCCGAGCGCACGCCGGGCCCGGGCCCGGTCCGCGGTGAATCGGGAGGAACCGGCGTTGCACGTCCAGGAGTGGCTAGAGACCGTGCCTGCGGTCAGCATCTACGTTTTGGTGGGCGTGGTCATCGGCCTGGAGAGCCTGGGCATTCCGCTGCCGGGCGAGATCATCCTCGTCTCCGCGGCCCTGCTCGCCTCCCAGCACGGCGACATCGACCCGGTCGTCCTCGGCGCCTGTGCCGTCGCCGGCGCGATCATCGGTGACTCCATCGGTTACGCGATCGGCCGCAAGGGCGGTCGGCCGCTGCTGGCCTGGCTGGGCGCGAAGTTCCCCAGGCACTTCAGCGAGGGCCATATCGCCACCGCCGAGAAGTCCTTCGAGAAGTGGGGCATGTGGGCCGTCTTCTTCGGCCGCTTCGTCGCCCTGCTGCGGATCTTCGCGGGCCCCCTCGCGGGCGTGCTGCGCATGCCCTACTGGAAGTTCCTGACCGCCAACGTGCTCGGCGGCATCCTCTGGGCCGGCGGCACGACCGCGGTCATCTACTACGTCGGCGTGGTCGCCGAGTCCTGGCTCAAGCGCTTCTCCTGGCTCGGCCTGGTGGTCGCCCTGCTCATCGGCCTCACCTCGATGCTGGTCCTCAAGCGCAAGGCGAAGAAGGTGACGGCGGAGCAGCAGCCCGCCGGCCTGGCGCCCGAGCCCGTCCCGGCGGCCGACTAGACGACCGAGTGCCTGCGCCCCCGACAGGGCGCAGGCCTTCAGGCGCGCGGGGGACCGCGTCACCGGCCACGACGAACCCGCGCCCCGCGTACTCCCGTCACTCCTGGTGCGCTTCCCGGTGCGTCTTCGCCAGCTCCACGTACAGCACCCCGTTGAGCGAGATCCCCTCCCGCTCCTCGGCGGTCAGCTCCCGCCTGACCTTGGCGGGCACACCGGCGACGAGCACCCCCGGAGGGACCTGCATCCCCTGCGGCACCAGGGCCTGGGCGGCGACCAGCGAACCCGCCCCGATCACGGCCCCGTTGAGGATGGTCGCGCCCATCCCGACCAAACAGTCGTCCTCGACGGTCGCCCCGTGCACCACGGCGTTGTGGCCGATGGAGACCCGCTCGCCGACGGTGACGGGGAAGCCCGGGTCGACGTGGAGGGTGCAGTTGTCCTGGACGTTGCTGTCCGCGCCGATGACGATCGGACCGCATTCGGCCCGCAGCACCGCCCCGTACCAGACGCTCGCGCCGGGGTGCAGCGTCACCTCGCCGAGCACCACGGACATCGGGGCGACGAACGCCTCCTGATCCACCTTCGGATCCTTGCCGCCCACGCCCGCGATCAGCGCCCTGTGCGTCATCGCCGTCTCCTCGTCCTCGTCGGTACCGGCACCGTAAGCGATCCGGCCTCCTCGGGGTGGGGCGAAGATCACAGGTTCCCGGGCTGATCGGCGGACGTCGCGCTGAGTACGGTGAGCGGGTGCCCAAGAGCAAGAACACGTTCTCATCCCGGCGGCGCCGGCTCGTCCAGCGCGCCGTCCACGCGGGCTGGGCCTGGGTGCAGCGCACGGGCGCGGTGACCGCCGAGCGGCCCGGGCGGCTGCGCTTCGGCGCGATGGGAACAGGTACCAGGCTGGCCTTCCCGCAGGGCACCGTCTTCGGTGAGCCGTGGATCCATCTCGGCGACCACTGCATCATCGCCGAACAGGTCACCCTGACCGCCGGGCTGATGCCCGACCTCGACCTCGGTGCCGAGCCCATACTGCGCATCGGGAACGGCGTCGTCCTCGGCCGCGGCAGCCACGTCATCGCCGACACGACGGTCACGATCGGCAGCGACTGCTACTTCGGGCCCTATGTGTACGTGACGTCCACGAACCACTCCTACGACGATCCCCAGGAGCCCATCGGCAAGCAGTGGCCGCGGATGGAGCCGGTGGAGATCGGGCCCGGCTGCTGGATCGGCACGGGCGCGGTGATCCTGCCCGGCGCGCGGATCGGGCGGAACGTCGTGGTGGCGGCCGGCGCCGTGGTGCGCGGAGTGGTGCCCGACCACGCGGTGGTGGCCGGGGCGCCGGCGCGGGTCGTACGGCGCTGGACCGCGGGCGACGGCTGGCAGCCGCCGCTGCGGACGCCGGCGCCGGTGCCGATCCCCGACGGCGTCACCCCCGAGCAACTGCTCGCACTGTCCGAGCTGGACGCGGAGGGCATCGCCGCCCTGCGGGCCGTCGAGACCGCCCACGAGGACGTACGCGCCGAGTCCTGAACCGGGGGGCCTCACCCCGTGGCGAGCAGGACCGTGCCGACGAGCGCGAGGCCGGCGCCCGCGGCCTGGATCCCGCGCAGCCGTTCGCTGAGGAAACCGCGCGCCGCCAGGGCCGTGACCACCGGATAGAGCGAGGCGAGGACGGCGGCCACGGTGACCGGACCGCGCTGGGCGGCCAGCGCGTACGTGCCGTTGGCGGCGACGTCGGCGAGACCGACGAACGCGAAGGCCACGAGCGAGCGCCGGGCGACCTTCGGGGGAGGCGAGGTGCCGCGTCGGACGGAGACGTACAGGGCCGTGCCGCCCGCGAGGACGTTCGTGACGCGCTGGACGAACAGGGCCAGGAAGAGGCCGGTGAGAGTGGTCGAGGCCTCGGCGATGAGGGCCATCACCGCGCCGAATCCGAACGCCGCGAGCAGGGTGAGCGCAACGGCCTGCCGCTGCACGGGCGCGCCCCTGAACTGCGGGCCGCCCGCGAGCACGACTCCCGCGACGGCGACCGCGATGCCCGCGAACTGCAGGAGCCCCGGACGCTCTCCGAGGACGAGCCCGACGCCGACGGGTACGGCGACGCCGAGTGAGCCGAGGGGCGACACGACGCCCATCGGGCCGAGCGCGAGCGCCTTGTAGAAGGCGAGCATCGCGACGGGTCCGACGAGGCCGGCCCCCACCGCGAACCACAGCTGCGGGCCCCTCTCGCTCCAGGCGCCCGTCACGAGGACCATCGCGCCGAGCACGACGGTGGCGATGGTCTGCGACACGACCACCACCGTCAGTGCGGGGGTACGCCGTGCCAGCACCCCGCCGCCGAAGTCGGCCAGTCCCCACAGGAGGCTGGTGGCCAGGGCGAACAGTGCTGTCATCACGTACCTCGCAGTACAGTTCGGTGAACAATCCGGTGCACCACACCGTAGTTCAGTTCATTGAACTCTGTCATCCAGAATATTGAACGACGACATTGGACGGAATGTGTCGGACCTCGACCTGCTGACCCAGTCCCTGGCGCGCAACGTCAAGCGCTGGCGCACCGAGCGCGGCTTCACCCTGGACGCGCTCGCCGCCCGCGCCGGAGTCAGCCGCGGCATGCTCATCCAGATCGAGCAGGCCAGGACCAACCCCAGCCTCGGCACCGTCGTCAAGATCGGCGACGCGCTCGGCATCAGCATCACCACCCTGCTCGACTACGAGCAGGGCCCCAAGGTCCGCATCGTCCCGGCCGAGCAGGCCGTACGCCTCTGGCACACCGACGCCGGCAGCTACAACAGGCTCCTCGCGGGCACCGAGGCGCCCGGTCCGCTGGAGATGTGGGACTGGCTGCTGATGCCGGGCGACGGCAGCCCCTCGGACCCGCACCCCACGGGCACGGTCGAACTCCTCCATGTCACCAAGGGCGAGCTGGCGCTCACGGTCGACGGCGCGGAGTACCGCGTCCCGGCCGGCGCGAGCGCATCCTTCGAGGCCAACACGCCCCATACGTACGCCAACACGGGCGACGTACCCCTGGAGATGGTGATGGCCGTGTCGGTGCCCGGCGTGCACTGAGGCCCTCGCCGGGGCCGGTCGAGCGGCTGTTAGCGTGCCGCCATGCGCGCACCCATCGGACAGTTCGACGACGCCACGCCCGCCCCCGACCGCCTCGACGTGCTGACCGGCCCGGTCGCCGACGCCGTACGTCACTGGCGCGGGAGCGTCCCGGCCGAGCAGATCGTGTACGTCGACACCGAACCGGAGTGGGCCGACACCGCGACGTTCCTGGAGCACTACGGCCCGGAACTCCTCGACCGGTCCGCGAACTGCGTGGTCGTCGCCGGCCGGCGCGGCGGGGAGACCACCCTCGCCGCGTGTGTGGTGCCGTCCGCCACCCGGGTCGATGTGAACGGCGTGGTCCGCCGCCAACTCGGGGCACGCAAGGCGTCGTTCGCGTCGATGGACACCGCGACCGGCGAGACCGGCATGGAGTACGGCGGGATCACCCCCCTCGGTCTGCCCGCCGACTGGCCGGTGCTGGTGGACTCGGCGGTGGTCGATCTGCCGTACATGCTGGTGGGCAGCGGCCGGCGGCGGGGAAAGCTGCTCGTGCCGGGCAAGGCCTTCGCGGAGCTGCCGAACGCGGTGGTGATCGAAGGGCTCGGGGCCGCCTGACCGCCGGGGTCACACCGACGTGTGGTGGGCCAGCGCCAGGTGAGGGTCCGACTCGCCCGGCGCGGGTGACGGGTCGGCGTGCACCAGGGCCGCGGTGAGGCCCGGCACCGCGTGCAGCAGGGCGTGTTCGGCCGCGACCGCCACCTGGTGGGCGGCACGTACGCTCGCGTCCCCGTCGACCACCACGGCCACCTCCGCGCGCAGCCGGTGGCCGATCCAGCGCAGCCGCAGTTCGCCGACGCCCTGCACGCCCGGCACCTCCCGCAGCGCTTGTTCGGCCGCGTCGAGCAGGGCCGGGTCGATCGCGTCCATGACCCGGCGGAACACCTCGCGCGCGGCGTCGCGCAGCACCAGGAGCAGCGCCGCCGTGATCGCCAACCCGACCACCGGGTCGGCGAGTTGCCAGCCGAGTGCCGCGCCGCCCGCGCCCAGCAGCACCGCGAGCGAGGTGAACCCGTCCGTCCGCGCGTGCAGCCCGTCCGCCACCAGCGCGGCCGAGCCGATCTCGCGGCCCACGCGGATGCGGTAGCGGGCCACCCACTCGTTGCCCGCGAAACCGATGACGGCCGCCGCCGCGACCACCGGCACGTGCTCGACGGGGCGTGGATCGAGCAGCCGGTCGAACGCCGCCCATCCCGCGAAGGCCGCGGAGGCGGCGATCGTCAGCACGATCACGAGTCCCGCCAGATCCTCCGCCCGGCCGTAGCCGTACGTGAAGCGCCGCGTCGCGGCCCGCCTGCCCAGCACGAAGGCGATGCCGAGCGGTACGGCGGTGAGCGCGTCGGCGGCGTTGTGCACGGTGTCGCCGAGCAGTGCCACGGAACCGGAGACCGCGACGACGACCGCCTGGGCCGCGGCGGTCACGCCGAGGACGGCCAGCGAGATCCAGAGCGTGCGGATGCCCCGGGCCGAGGACTCCAGGGCGGAGTCGACCTTGTCGGAGGCGGCGTGGGAATGCGGGGTGAGGAGGTGCGCCAGGCGATGCCGCAGCCGGGACGGCAGCCCCGCGCCGAGCCCCGGACTCCCGTGTCCGTGCTGGTGCCCGTGCCCGGAGCGACCGGCCCCGTGCCCGTGCCCGTGCTCAAGACTCGAGCCGTGATCGTGGACGTGCCCGTGTTCCTGCCCGTGCCCGCTGTCCTCGGCGCTCACCTGGGCCCCCTTCCCGGATTCCGGAGTGTTCGGTGGACTGGGTGAGGTCCACGAAGCCATTATGTGCGTATGAGCGCACGCATGCACCTGTCACCTGCACACGATGAGCATCCGCGTACGCCGGGCGAGGAACAGTTCGCCCTCGCCGCCGAGCTCCTGGCCCTGCTGGGGGACCGCACCCGGCTCGTCCTGCTGCACGCCCTCGCCGAGGACGAGGCGGACGTCACGACGCTGACGGAGCGGTGCGGCGCCGCCCGTCCCGCCGTTTCTCAGCACCTGGCCCGGCTGCGGCTCGCGGGTCTCGTCAACACGCGCAAGGACGGCCGCCGGGTGATCTATTCGCTGCGGGACGGCCATCTGCGCCGGGTCGTGGACGAGGCGCTGAATCTGGCCGACCACCGGCTGAGTGACCGGCCGGCGCACGACTGAGCGGCCGCGGCCCCTGGTCTGTTTCGGGCTCGGACCCCGGGTACTCGGGGCATGAGCCGCAGCCTGCCTCCGGGCGCGGGAGGCCGATGCGGGGGATGCTGAGAGAGGCGGAACCCCGGCCCCGCGGGTGCTTCCGACGCTGTCGGACGTCCCCGTACGCCCCTCGGCACGATTCAGGAACGGTACTGCCATGAACCGCGACGCAACACTCCGAAGCGACGTCGTCTCCAGCCACTCGGTGGTGGGCGCCCCCTGCTGGGTCAGCCTGACGGCCCGCGACCAGCAGGCCGCCGAGGGCTTCTACCGGGCGGTGCTGGGCTGGCGGTTCCGGACGACCGCTCTGATGGACAGGTTCCGGGTCGCGTACGCGGACGGGGTGCCGGTCGCGGGTATCGCCGCCGTGGCCTCGATGTGGCAGATGGCTGTCGCCTGGACCCCCTACTTTGCCGTGGACAACGCCGACGAGGCGGTGGCCCGGGGGCAGGAACGGGGCGGTACGACAGCGGTCGGGCCGATCGGCTTCCCGCCCGGCCGGGCCGCCCTGCTGGCGGACCGCGACGGGGCCGTCTTCGGGGTCTGGGAGGGGCAGCTGGTGGCCGGCTGGGAGACCTGGCGCCGGGCCGCCCCCGCCTTCCTGAGGCTGCACACACGCAACGCCTTCGACGCCGCCATGTTCTACGGCGAGGTGCTGGAGTGGGCGACCTCGCGGCCCGGCTGCTGCGAGGTGCACTACGACGGGGACGAGGTCGTCCTGCGCAGCGACGGCGACGTGGTGGCCCGGATCCACTCCGGAGCGGTGGAGGCCGCTCCCGACCCCACGATCCGGCCCCACTGGCAGATCCACTTCACGGTCGCCGACGTCGAAGCCTGTGTGCGTGCCGCGCTCGCCCACGGGGGCACGGTCCAGAGCGAGGTGTCCGTCACGGAGGCGGTGCTGCGCGATCCCGACGGGGCGCAGTTCACGGTGACGTCGAAGCCTCAACGATGAGACCGCGCCACCAGAATGATTCACTCCGACTCAAAGGCGACTACTTGTGACCGGAAGTGACTGCTGGAGAACGCAGTTGGCTGCGAATTCAACGAAACCGCTTGCTCCCGCCCTGGCGTGGCACGTACATCTGTCCACGCAACAGTTGTGTTTCGGGGGGATGTTGGCATATGCAAGGTACGGTCGACGGTTTCAGTTATGGGATGGTCACGCCACTGACGGCTTATGTCATGGCTTGTCTGGGAGCGGCTCTGGGGCTGCGCTGCGTCACCCGGTCCCTGGGTAACGACCGGTCGTGGAAACCGGGTTGGCTCGCGCTCGGGGCGGCGTCGATCGGCTGCGGCATCTGGACGATGCACTTCATCGCGATGATCGGCTTCCAGGTCGAGGAAAGCCGCATCAGGTATGACGTGGGGCTGACGATTCTCAGCCTCGCGGTGGCGATCGCCGTGGTGGCTCTGGGCGTGTTCGCCGTCGGATACCGGGGCGGGAACACGACGACCCTGATCATCGCGGGCGCCTTCACCGGCCTCGGAGTCGCTGCCATGCACTACATAGGCATGGCGGCCATCCGCCTCAACGGCCGCCTGCAGTACGACGTCGGTACCGTGGCGCTCTCCGTCGTGATCGCCATCGTCGCCGCCACGGCCGCGCTCTGGGCCGCGGTCGCGATCCGCGGCTTCCTGACCAGCCTGGGTGCGAGCCTCGTCATGGGTGTGGCCGTGTCCGGCATGCACTACACGGGCATGGCGGCCGTCAGCGTGCATCTGCACGGGGCGACCGGCACGCCGGGGGACGGCGGTTCCGCGTACTCGCTCCTGCTGCCCATGCTCATCGGCCCGGTCCTCTTCCTGCTGCTCGCGGGAGTGGTCGTGATGTTCGACCCGATGCTCGTCCTCGGGGACAGCGACCGGAACCGGGCCACGACCCGCGGTCGCACCGTGGCCCAGAGTACGGAGCGGCCCGCCCGCCCCGGGGCCCTGTTCGAGGCCCCGTCCGCCACGGATCGGCGCACGTACGAGTCAGGGGCGCCCGCCCGGCGCGGCTGGTGAGCGAAGGCGCGGCCGCCGTCCGGCAGGTCAGCCCAGGCGGGGGATCTCGATCGCCGGGCAGCGGTCCATGACCATGTCGAGGCCGGCCGCGCGGGTGCGCTCGTACGCGGCCTCGTCGATCACGCCGAGCTGGTACCAGACGGCCTTGGCGCCGATGGTGACGGCCTCGTCGGCGACGGCGACGGCGAGGTCGCTGTTGACGAACACATCGACGACGTCGACGTCGAAGGGGATCTCCTCCAGCGAGGCGTACCCCTTCTCCCCGTGGACCGTCTCGGCCTTCGGGTGGACCGGGACGACGCGCTTGCCGTAGCGCTGGAGCACTTCGGCGACGCCGTACGCGGCACGCCGTTCGTTCGAGGACAGGCCGACGACCGCCCAGGTGTCGCCGAGCTCGGTGAGGATCTTGCGGACGGTTGCCGGGTCGCCGTACACGGTGGGCCTCCTGGGAGTGCGGGTGAGGGCTGCTGCGCCGGACAACAGCGGGCGCGGGGCGGTGATTCCCGGTGCCGGGCGTCGCCGCCCGGGCGGCGACGCCCGCCCGGCCGCGGGGGAGTGGGCAGAGCGCCTGGCGTAGAACGTCCCCGGATCCGGGCCTCTCGCACCGCCGCGAGGCCGCGAAAGCCGCCGTGATAGCTTGCCGAGGCCAGTCGAACCCATGTACGTGGGTCAGGGAATCCGGTGGAAATCCGGAGCTGACGCGCAGCGGTGAGGGTGACGGGCGGGGCATCGGCCACTGGACCGGTATGACGGTCCGGGAAGGCGCCTCGTCCGGGTGAACCCGAGTCCGAAGACCTGCTGGCGGCCTCCGCGGTCCCTTGACGGCGGGGGAGCACCGTACGACCGGGCTCCGCGTTCGAGCCCTCGACGCCCGAGGAACTTCCGTGCCCTTCGCACGTCTTGCCCGTCCTGCCGCCCTCGTCCTGTCCGGGGCCCTCCTGCTGACCGGTTGCGGTTCGCAAGGAACGCCGTCCGGCGCGGACTCCGGGGACACCGTCACCCTCGACAACTGCGGTGCGTCCGTCCGCGTCGGCTCACCGCCACGGCGGGCCGTCTCCCTCAACCAGGGCACCACCGAGATCCTGCTGTCCCTCGGCCTCGCCGACCGCATGGCCGGCACCGCCACCTGGACCGATCCGGTGCTGAAGGGCCTGGAGAAGGCCAACGCGAAGGTGGAGCGGATCGCCGACAACAACCCCTCCTTCGAACGTGTCCTGGACGCCGACCCCGACTTCGTCGCCGCCTCGTTCGTGTCCACGCTCGGCAAGGGAGGCGTGGCCACCCGGCAGCAGTTCGACAGGCTCGGTGTCCCCACCTACGTCTCGCCCTCGGACTGCGAGGGCAAGGACAACGCGTCCGGCGGCGACGGCGCCCGTGAGCGGGCCCTCGACATCGGCACCGTCTACGGCGAAGTGCGCGACCTGGCCGAGGTGTTCGGCGTGGAGGCGCGGGGCGAGCGGCTCGTCGCCGACCTCAGGCAGCGGGTGAAGAAGGCCATCGCAGGGGTCGACGCGTCCGACGTCACCCTCCTCTACTGGTTCGCCAACTCCGACTCGCCCTACATGGCGGGCTGTTGCGGCGCGCCCGGCATCATCACCCGGGCCGTCGGCGCGAAGAACGTCTTCGACGACACCCACGACGAGTGGCCCCAGATCAACTGGGAGACGGTCGCCGACCGCGACCCCGACGTCCTGGTCATCGGTGACCTCACGCGCAGGTCGCAGACCGCCGAGTCCGCGAAGAAGAAGATCGAGTTCCTGGAGTCCGACCCGGTCACCAAGAACATGACCGCCGTCAGGAAGAAGCGGTACGTCCTGCTCAGCGGGCAGGCCCTGAACCCGACCATCCGCACGGTCGGGGGCATCGAGCAGGTCGCCTCCGCCCTGCGGGAGTTCGGGCTCGCCGGGTGACGCGGCCGCGCCTGCTACTGCTCGTCGCGGCCGGTGCCGCGCTGCTCTGTGTGTCCGTCGCCGTGGCGATCACCATCGGCCCGGCGGACATCCGCGTCGGCGACGTGTGGTCCGCCGTTGCGGCCCATCTGGGGTTCGGAGCCACGGAACTGAGCCCCGTCCGCGACGGCATCGTCTGGGAGCTGCGTCTGCCGCGCACGCTCCTGGCGGCCGTGTGCGGAGCGGGACTCGCCGTGTGCGGCGCGGTGATGCAGTCCCTGCTGCGCAACCCGCTCGCCGACCCGTTCGTCCTCGGGGTGTCCTCGGGCGCCTCGACCGGCGCCGTCGTCGTGGTCGTGCTCGGAGTCGGCGGAGGCCTGGTCTCCGTCTCCGCGGGCGCGTTCCTGGGCGCGCTGCTCTCGTTCGGGCTCGTCCTGCTGCTGAGCCACACCCTGGGCGGTGCGACGGACCGCGTGGTGCTGAGCGGTGTCGCGGCGATGCAGCTCTTCTCCGCGCTCACCTCGTTCGTCGTGATGACGTCCGCCGACGCCGAGACCACCCGCGGGGTGCTGTTCTGGCTGCTCGGCTCGCTGAGCGGAGTCGGCTGGACCGACGTCTGGGTCTGCGGCGCGGTGCTCGGGGTCACCCTGCTGGTGTGCCTCGGGCACGCGCGCACGCTCGACGCGTTCGCCTTCGGCCAGGACGCCGCCGCGACGCTCGGCGTGTCCGTGGCCCGCACCCGTCTGGTGCTGCTGTGCGCCACGGCGCTTCTGACGGCCGCCCTGGTCAGCTCGGCGGGCGCGATCGGCTTCGTCGGGCTCGTGCTGCCGCACGCCGCACGGGCGTTGGTGGGCTCCGGGCACGCCAGGCTGCTGCCGGTCACCGCACTGGCCGGAGCGGTCTTCCTCGTGTGGGTCGACACCCTGGCCCGTACCGTCCTCGACCCCCAGGAGGTACCGGTGGGCGTGGTGACCTCGCTGATCGGCGTGCCGGTCTTCGTACTGGTGCTGTACCGGACGCGGAGGACGGGATGACGACGGACAGTGCCAGGACCGCCGGGGCCACCAGGAGCACCGGACCCACGGAGGCCGCGCCGGACGAAGGGCTGCACGCCCACCGCGTGAGCCGCACCGCCGACAACCGGCTCATTCTCGACGGCGTCAGCATCACCCCCGCCAGGGGTGCCACCGTCGGCCTCCTCGGGCCGAACGGCTCAGGCAAATCCACCCTCCTGCGCCTCCTCGCCGGCGTCCTGGCCCCGGCGTCGGGAGTGGTCACGCTCGACGGCAGCCCCCTCGCGGACCTGAGCCGCAGGGACATCGCGCGCCGGGTCGCCGTGGTCGAGCAACAGGTCGACACCCAGGTCGAGTTGAGTGTGCTGGACGTCGTACGGCTCGGCCGCACCCCGCACCGCCGTGCCTGGACGCCCGCGTCCCCGGCGGACGAGGAAGCCGTGCGGGACGCCCTGGACCGCACCGGACTCACCGGCCTCGCCCACCGCTCCTGGCACACCCTCTCCGGCGGCGAGCGCCAGCGCGTGCAGATCGCCCGCGCGCTCGCCCAGGAGCCCCGCGAGCTGCTCCTCGACGAACCGACCAACCACCTGGACATCCAGCACCAGCTCGACCTCCTGACCCTCGTCACCTCGCTCCCGGTCACCAGCGTCGTCGCCCTGCACGACCTCAACCTCGCGGCGATGTACTGCGACCAGCTCCTCGTCCTGCGCGAGGGACGCGTGGTGGCCGGCGGCACCCCGGGCGACGTCCTCACCGAGCAGCTCATCGCCGAGGTGTACGGCGTCCGGGCCGCGGTCACGCGCGAGGGCCCCGACGGCCGGGCGCACGTGCGTTTTTTGGGCACCGTGGGCCGGCCCGCGCCCCGATGACGCGGGAACGCGTGTCCGCCACGACGTCGGCATCCCTGCGCGCGGCCCCTCACGCGCCTACGCTCAGCCCGTGCTGCGTATCACCGACGCCCGAACCGGCGACTCCGTCACCGCCGCCCCCGCCCGCCGGGGCCTGACCCGCGTCGAGGCCCATGTGCCACGCCCCGACACCACCGGCCTGCGGGTGCTCCTGATCGCCGACGTGCTCGTACGGGCCCTGGAGCTCAGCGGAACACCCGTCTGGACCGTCCTGACCGGCACGGAAGAGCGCGCGGAGCTCCGGGCCCGGGCCGCGGAGCTCGGCATCCGTCCGTTCGAGGACGAACGGGACAGTGGCTCCGGTCTGGGCGAGGCCCAGGTGCTGCGCGTACTCGGCCCGCCCGACCGGCCGGAGGGCAACGATCCGGAAGGCGGCGAGCGGGAGAACGGCGAGCGGGAGAACGGCGAGTCGGTGGCCGGGGAACCGGTGGCCGGTGAGGCGGCGGGCGGTCTGCGCGTCGAGGTCGCCGGGGCAGAGGTCGAGCAGGGTGCGGCGCACGACGAGGAGAGCGCCTCGGCGCTGCGCCTCGCCCTGCTCGCACACCCCCGCGGCGAGACCCTGCGCATCGGCGCCGCGGACCTCGCGGCCGCGCAGGAGAACCTGAGACGCTGGCGGGACGCCGTCGCCACCTGGGCCACCCGGCCCTCCGGGCCCATCCCCGATCCCGTACGGGAACAGCTGCGCGCCGCCTGGGAGGACGACCTGGACGTGCCCGCCGTACTCGGTGTCCTGCGGAAGGTGGAGACGTCGGGGACGGTTCCCGACGGGGCCCGCTTCGAGACGTACGCCTACGCGGACCGGCTCCTCGGGCTGGAGCTCACCCGTGACATCGGCCGCGGGGCCCCGGCGTGATCGCGCGCGCCGGAGCGGGCCCGCTGCGCCGTCTGATCATTCTGCGGCACGCCAAGTCCGCCTGGCCTGACGGCGTCACCGACCACGAGCGGCCGCTCGCACCGCGCGGGCGCCGGGACGCCCCGGCCGCCGGACGCGCCCTCACCGCCGCGGACTGCCTGCCGGAGCTCGCGTTCTGTTCCACCGCCGTGCGCGCCCGGCAGACCTGGGAGCTGACTGCCGCACAGTGGGGCACCCCTCCTCCCGTACGTCATGACGCGCGGCTGTACGGGGCCGACGTACCCGAGCTGCTGGAAGTGGTGCGCGAGGCACCCGCCGAGGCCAAGACCCTGCTGCTCATCGGGCACAACCCCGGCCTGGAGGACCTGGTGCTGACGCTGGCCGGCGACAGCCTCGACGACGCGCTCGACGACGTGCGTACGAAGTTCCCCACCTCGGCCATCGCGATCCTCGCCCGGCACGGCGGCTGGGAGTCGCTCGGCCCCGGTACCGCCCTGCTCACGGACATGATCGTGCCGAGGGGAAGGAAGAAGGACGGCACGTAGATCGAGGGGGAGGGGGAGCGGGAGGAGCCGGGGGTGTTGGGCGGTGAGGGCGGCGGGGCAGGGCTCGGCGGACCGCTGCCGCCCTCCTGGGACGGCGCCGCCCAGGCGACGGTCGCACGCGTGTGTTCCGCACGCATACGCTGGTCCGATGCAGGACGAGTACCGCACGGTGGCCCGCGCAGGCGTGCACGAGATCGAGATCAACCGCTCCCGCTTCCTCTGCGCGCTGGCGCCGGCGGCCACCGAGCGGGAGGCCCAGGACTTCGTCGCGGCCGTCCGCAGGGAGCACGCGGACGCGTCGCACCACTGCTTCGCGTACGTCATCGGCGCCGACGCCGCCGTGCAGAAGGCGAGCGACGACGGTGAACCGGGCGGCACCGCGGGCGCCCCGATGCTCCAGATGCTGCTGCGACGCGACATGCGCTACGTCGTCGCCGTCGTCACCCGCTACTACGGAGGCGTCAAACTCGGCGCGGGCGGACTCATCCGGGCCTACGGCGGCGCGGTGGGCGAGGCACTGGACACCTTGGGCACACTCACCCGCCGACGCTTTCGCCTCGTGACCCTGACCGTCGACCACCAGCGGGCGGGCAAGGTGGAGAACGACCTGCGCTCGACCGGCCGCGACGTACGTGACGTGCGCTACGGGGAGGCCGTCACCATCGAGATCGGGCTGCCGGACTCCGAAGTCGACGCCTTCCGCAGCTGGCTCGCCGACATCACGGCCGGGACAGCCGGGTTCGAACCGGGCGGAGAGGCGTACGGGGACGCATAGGCCGCACATCGGGCCGATACGGGAGTAGCCGCCCGTGATGTCCGACCCGGCCGTTAGTCTCGGGGATCATGAGGCTTCTGCACACTTCCGACTGGCATCTCGGCCGGGCGTTCCACCGGGTGAACATGCTCGGAGCCCAGGCCGAGTTCATCGGCCACCTCGTCACCACCGTGCGCGAGCGCGAGGTGGACGCGGTGGTCGTGTCGGGGGACGTGTACGACCGGGCCGTGCCCCCGCTGGCCGCGGTCGAGCTCTTCGACGACGCGCTGCACCGCCTGGCCGGCCTCGGCGTGCCCACGGTGATGATCTCCGGGAACCACGACTCGGCGCGCCGGCTCGGCGTCGGCGCCGGACTCATCGACCGCGCCGGCATCCATCTGCGGACCGATCCCTCCGCGTGCGGCACGCCCGTGGTGCTGGCGGACGCCTTCGGCGGTGTGGCCTTCTACGGACTGCCGTATCTGGAACCGGCCCTGGTGAAGGACGAGTTCGGAGTGGACAAGGCGGGCCACGAGAGCGTGCTCGCCGCCGCCATGGACCGGGTGCGCGCCGACCTCGCCACCCGCGCGCCGGGCACCCGTTCCGTCGTCCTCGCCCACGCCTTCGTCACCGGTGGTGAGGCCAGCGACAGTGAGCGGGACATCACGGTGGGCGGGGTCGCCGCCGTCCCCGCGGGGGTCTTCGACGGCGTCGACTACGTGGCGCTCGGCCATCTCCACGGCAGCCAGACCATCACCCCGCGCGTGCGCTACTCGGGCTCGCCCCTGCCGTACTCCTTCTCGGAGACGGACCACCGCAAGAGCATGTGGCTGGTCGACCTGGGAGCCGACGGGTCGGTGGAGGCCGAGCGCCTCGACTGCCCCGTACCGCGCGCACTGGCCCGTGTCCGGGGCGCACTGGAGGATCTGCTCGCCGATCCGGCACTGACGCGCCACGAGGAGGCATGGATCGAGGCGACCCTCACCGACCCGGTGCGTCCCGCCGACCCCATGGCGCGGCTCACCGAGCGGTTCCCCCACACGCTCAGCCTCGTCTTCGAACCAGAGCGGGCGGCCGACGACCCCGACGTGTCGTACGCGCGGCGGCTCGCGGGCCGCAACGACCAGCAGATCGCGGAGGACTTCGTGGCCCATGTGCGCGGCGCCGGCCCCGACGAACACGAACAGGCCGTGCTCCAGGACGCGTTCGACACGGTCCGCGCCGACGACACCGTCCGCGAGGTCGCCAGGTGACGCCGCACGACCCGGACGGCCGACGGCCCGCGGCGCAGTCGCACGGCCCGTACCGCGCGCCGCACTTCGAGGGAGCCCGATGAGGCTGCACCGGCTGCACATCACCGCCTTCGGGCCGTTCGGCGGCGCCCAGGAGGTCGACTTCGACGACCTGTCGGCCGCCGGACTCTTCCTGCTGCACGGGCCCACGGGCGCAGGCAAGACCTCCGTCCTGGACGCCGTCTGCTTCGCGCTCTACGGCTCGGTGCCGGGCGCCAGACAGGGCGGCTCGCTGCGCAGCGACCACGCGCTGTCCGGCACCCGCACCGAGGTGTCGCTGGAACTCACCGTGGCCGGACGGCGCCTGGAGGTCACCCGGCAGCCGCCCTGGGAGCGCCCCAAGAAGCGAGGCACCGGCACCACGAAGGAGAAGGCACAGAGCTGGCTGCGCGAGTACGACGCCCCGGCGGGCTCCTGGAAGGACCTCAGCCGCTCCCACCAGGAGATCGGTGAGGAGATCACCCAGCTGCTGGGCATGAGCCGCGAGCAGTTCTGCCAGGTCGTGCTGTTGCCCCAGGGAGACTTCGCGCGCTTCCTGCGGGCCGACGCCGAGGCCCGCGGCAGACTCCTCGGCCGTCTCTTCGACACGAGCCGCTTCGCCGCCGTCGAGCAGCGCCTGGCCGAGCGCAGGCGGGCGACCGAGACGCAGGTGCGATCCACGGACGCCGAGTTGCTCGCCGACGCCCACCGGATGCAGCAGGCGGCCGGTGATCTCGTCGAGCTGCCGCTGCCCGACCTGACGCCCGGCGAACCGGGGCTCGCCGAGGCCGTCCTCGTGTGGGCGGCGATCGCCAGGAGCACGGCCCGCGAGAGGTTCACGATCGCCCACTGCGCGCAGGCCGCCGGGGAGTCGGCACAGGCTGCCGCGGATCGCGTACTCGAGGACGTCCGCGAAGTGGCGAGGCTCCAGGAGCGGTTCGCCGAGGCCCGGGAGCGGGCCGCCCGTCTGGAGGAGCGGTCCGGGAGCCACCGGGAGGCGCTGGCGCGCATGGAGCGTGCCCGGAAGGCGGAGGCGGTGGCGCCCGCCCTCGGACTGCGTGAGGCGACCGAGGCCGAGCACCGCCGGGCGGCCGACGCCGAGGCGCGCGCCCGCGCCCTGCTCCCCGAAGCCTTCACGGAAGCCGGTGCGACGGAACTCGCGGGCGCCGCACGCAAGGCCGCCGAGGAGCTGGGCGGACTGGAGTCGGCCCGCCGAGGCGAGCACCGGCTCGCCGAACTCGCCACCGAGAGCCACGAGCTGGACCGTCAGGAGCGCGCCGACGAGGACGTGCTGCAGGACGCCGAGCACTGGCTCTCGGAGTGGGAGGCGCACAGGACCGGCCTCCAGACACGTATCGACGTGGCCCAGGAGGCCGCCACCCGCGCCGAACAGCTCTCCGTCCAGCGCGATCCCGCCCGCTCACGGCTCGCGGCCGCCCGGTTGCGCGACCAGCTCGCCGGGGACACCGACGAGGCCCACGCACGCGTGCTGGCCGCGCGCGAACGGGCCACGGAGGCCCGCGCCCACTGGCTGGATCTCAAGGAGCAGCGCCTCAAGGGCATCGCCGCGGAACTCGCGGCGGGTCTGGTGGACGGCGAGGCCTGCACGGTCTGCGGCGCCACCGAACACCCCGTTCCCGCCCGCAAGGTTGAGGGGCACGTCGACCGGCGGGCCGAAGAGGCCGCGCTCGCCGCGTACCAGCGCGCCGACGAGCAGCGCACCGAGGAGGAGCGACGGCTCGGCGTGGTGCGCGAGGCGCTGGCCGCCGCGACGGCCGAGGCGGGAGACACCCCCACCGGCCGACTCGCCGAGCAGGCCGAGGAGTTGGAGCGGCGACACGCCGAGGCACGGGGCGCCGCCTCGGGGCTGCACGCGGCAGGTGAGGCACTCCGGCAGGCCGAGCAGGAGCACCGGCGCCGGCTCACCGCCCACCAGGAGGCCGCGGTGCGGGGCGCCTCACGGACCGCACGCAAAGACGCCCTCGCCCGGGAAACGGCAGCGCTGGAAGAGGAGTTGACGCAGGCCAGGGGTTCGGCGGGCAGCGTCGCCGAGCGGGCGGCGCAGCTGGAGCGGCGGGTCTCGGCGCTCACGGAGGCCGCGGACACGGCGCGCGTCGCGGCGGACACCGCGCAACGGCTCAAGGACGCCGACGCGCGACTCGCCGACGCCGCCTTCCGGGCCGGGTTCGACACGCCGCAGGCCGCCGCGGCCGCCCTCCTCGACGACGCCGCCCACCGCGATCTGCAACGACGGATCGACGCCTGGCAGCAGGAGGAGGCGACGGTGCGTGCGGTGCTCGCGGAGGCCGGGACGGCGTCCGCCGCGCAGCAGCCGCCGGCCGACCTCCGGGCCGCCGAGCAGACCGCCGCCGCGGCCGGCCGGCGAGTGCGTGAGGCCGCCTCGTCGCGCGACGACGCGGCCCGCCGCTGCACCGAACTCGACCGGCTGACACACCGGGCGGCCGTGTCGGTCCGCCGGCTGGCGCCGCTGCGCGAGGAGTACGACCGTGTGGCCCGCCTCGCGACACTCGCGGCCGGCACCTCCGCGGACAACGAACGCAGGATGCGTCTGGAGTCCTACGTCCTCGCCGCCCGTCTGGAACAGGTCGCGGCGGCCGCCACAGCACGGCTGCAGCGCATGTCCGCCGGGCGGTACACCCTCGTGCACTCCGACGACCGGGCCGGGCGCGGCCGCAGCGGGCTCGGGCTGCACGTCGTCGACGCCTGGACCGGTCGCGAGCGCGACACGGCGACGCTCTCCGGGGGCGAGACGTTCTTCGCCTCCCTCGCGCTCGCGCTGGGACTCGCGGACGTGGTCACCGACGAAGCGGGGGGCGTCCGTCTCGACACGCTCTTCATCGACGAGGGGTTCGGCAGCCTCGACGACCAGACGCTCGACGAGGTCCTCGACGTACTGGACTCGCTGCGGGAGCGGGATCGCAGTGTCGGCATCGTCAGTCATGTCGCCGACCTGCGCCGACGGATCCACGCACAGCTGGAGATCGTCAAGGGACGCTCGGGATCGGTCGTACGGCAACGGATGGGCGGCTGACGTCCGGGGCACCGGCGACTGTCGGCGCGGCATCGGCGGCCGTTGCCGGACGGCTCGGCGGAGTCGTCCGCCGGGGCCGGAGACCGGCCCCGGGGCGAGCCGGTCGGGCTGACAGACGGACGCCTGGGCATGGCCGAGGGCGGAGAGGGGGCGGGGCAGCCGGTCGGCGTGGGGGCGGCCGCGCTCACGTGCAGGTCGGGCGAGATGCCCGGGCTAGGTCAGGCAGTCGGTCGGGAGACGGCCGCTCGCGTCAGGAGCCGGTCGGCGGTGTCAGCCGGCGGTGCCATGTGGCCGGGCGGGGCCGGTGGGGGCGCCCGGCGGCCGTGCGGTGCCGACGGGCCGGTTTCAGCGGCCGAGCGGTCGGCGGGGCAAGGGTGACGAGTACACGACGCTCGTCGTGACCGAGCCCAGTGTGCCGATCCTGCCCGACACCTCCTCCAGGTGACTCATCGAGCGGGCCGCGACCTTGATCACGAAGCAGTCGTCGCCCGTGACGTGGTGCGCCTCCAGGATCTCCGGGGTGGCGGCGACCAGATCGTGGAACGGCTTGTAGTTGCCGTTCGGGTAGCGCAGCCGCACGAACGCGAGGATCGCCAGGCCGAGGCTCTCCGGGGCGACCACCGCCGCGTACCCCTGGATGACACCTGCCTCCTCCAGCCGGCGCACCCGCTCGGTGACCGCGCTCGCGGACATGGAGACGGCGCGGGCCAGTTCGGCGAAACTGGCCCGGCCGTCGCGCTGGAGGACATCGAGGATGCGCCAGTCCGTGGTGTCCGGTGAATACGCGGTCATGGTCGAGGAATAGCAGGGAAATCCCCGGCTGATCAAGGCGGAGGCCGGGAATCGCTCCTTCAAGGGGAAGGATCACCGGCCGTAGATTCTGGTCATGGAGTTCCGCACAGCCGGTGCGGCGACGGCGCCGGACCGCCCCAGGGCGGGTCGGCGGAAGGAACCGGGAGGGAAACCCAGGCCATGGCCATGACCAGCAGCACCACCGTGAGCACCAGCGCCGCGACGACCGGCAGGACCGCCGCCCGGAACCCCGTTCTCCGCGTGCCGCCGGCATCGCCCGCCGCTGCCGCCGCGCACTTCGGGGCGAGTCTCGCCTTCCACGCCGACGTGTCCGACGTCGCCGCCGCGCTGGCGGCCGACGGCGACCCCGGGTTCGTCGTCCTCGACTCGCGTTCCACGGCGTCCTGGGACCAGGGTCATGTGCCCGGCGCGGTCCACCTGCCCACCGCCCTGATACGCGAGCAGGCGGAGCAACTCCTCGACAGGGCCGTGCCGGTCGTCACCTACTGCTGGGGCCCTGGCTGCAACGGGGCCGCCCGGGCCGCCCTCGCCCTCGCCGAACTCGGCTACCAGGTCAAGGAGATGCTCGGCGGGTTCGAGTACTGGGTGCGTGAGGGCTTCGAGTTCGAGACCTGGGAGGGACGCGAGCAGCGCGCCGCGGACCCGTTGACGGCTCCGGCGGGCACGGACGACTGCGGCTGCTGACAGCCGCTCGGCCCCTGTGTCACACGGTTCACCGACGTCGACCCCAGTCCTCACCCCAGGCGAAGGCCGCCCTCGCGAAGGCCCTACGGACTCAGTCGCGTATCAGCTGGGCGGACCGGCAAAGGAATCGTCAATCGCGGCCCGCACGGGCGTGTAGCTTCGGCCCATGGCGAGTTATACGGACACCGGTTCGGTCGAGTGGGTGGAGTCGGGCGGTGGACCGCTCATGGCGATACCCGAAGGGGTGCTGCCGTTCTGGACGGGGGCCGACGGCGACGAGCTGGCCTCCGACTACGACAGGGCCTGCGAGGTGGAGGGTTTCGTCGGCCTGCTCCCCGTAGGCAACGCCACGGCCCTCGTCCTCGGTGAGGACCCCGCCGCCACCGCCTATCTGCCCGAACACGGCACGTTCGTCCGGTGGTTGGCGGGCGAATCGGAGGGTGAGCTGCTCGCCGGGGTTCCGGCCGCTCTCGACACCGCGGCGTGGGGACGCGAGGTGCACTGGGAGGTCCCCGGGGCCGTCGTGCTGTTCGACGCGGCATGGCCGGGGGAGGAGTCCACGAAGACGGGGCACCTTCGGATCGCCCTCGCACCGGGCCGGTACGCGGTGCGCGCGGCGCACGCCGAGCCGGGACCGGAGACATGGCTCGGCCTCGTCCAACTGAGGCCCCTGGGAAGCTGATCGCGGCCGGCGGCCGGGCCGGTCGCTCCGCCGCGCGCGGTGCGGGGCCCGGCCGCCGTGCCTCGTCAGAGGCGGGACAGCTCGTCGACCAGGTCGTCCAGACCCAGCGAACCCTGGGACAGCGCCGCCATGTGCCACGCCTTCGCGTCGAAGGCGTCGCCGTGGCGCTTGCGGGCGTTCTCACGGCCCAGCAGCCAGGCGCGCTCGCCCAGCTTGTAGCCGATGGCCTGGCCGGGGATGGAGAGGTAGCGGGTCAGCTCGCTCTCCACGAAGTCCGCCGGGCGGCTGCTGTGCGCGCCGAAGAACTCCTGGGCCAGCTCCGGAGTCCAGTGCTCCCCCGGGTGGAAGGGCGAGTCCGCCGGAATCTCCAGCTCCAGATGCATACCGATGTCGACGATGACACGGGCCGCGCGCATCATCTGCGCGTCCAGGTAACCGAGCCGCTCCTCGGCGTCCTTGAGGTAGCCGAGTTCGTCCATGAGCCGCTCCGCGTACAGGGCCCAGCCCTCGCAGTTGGCGCTGACGCCGCCGATGGTCGCCTGGTAGCGGGAGAGGTTCTCGGCGACGTGGGCCCACTGGGCGAGCTGCAGGTGATGGCCGGGGACGCCCTCGTGGTACCAGGTCGACACCAGGTCGTACACCGGGAAACGGGTGAGTCCCATGGTCGGCAGCCACGTACGGCCCGGGCGTGAGAAGTCCTCCGACGGCGGCGTGTAGTACGGGGCCGCGGCGCTGCCCGGCGGGGCGATGCGGGACTCCACCTTCCGTACGCGATCGGCGAGTTCGAAGTGTGTGCCGTCCAGTTCCTCGATCGCCTGGTCCATGAGGCCCTGCAGCCACTCGCGGACCTCGTCGACGCCCTCGATGTGCCGGCCGTGCTCGTCCAGGTGGGCGAGCGCGACCCACGGGGTCCCGGCGGCGGGCAGGACCTTCTCGGCCTCCTTCTTCATCTCGTCGAGCAGCCGGTGGTACTCCGCCCAGCCGTACGCGTACGCCTCGTCCAGGTCGAGGTCCGTACCGTTGAAGTAGCGCGACCAGCGGGCGTACCGGTCGCGGCCCACCGTGTCGGGTGCGCCCTCGATCGCGGGCGCGTACACGTCGCGCATCCAGTCGCGCAGCGCGACGACGGCTGCGGTCGCGGCGCGGGCGGCCTCGTCGAGTTCCGCGCGCAGGGTCCCGGGACCCGCCGACGCGAAGTCCTCGAACCAGCCGCGGCCCGAGCCGTCCATGTCCGACCACTCCGTGAGCTGTTCGACGAAGGTCGCGGTGGGGCGCGGGCCCGCGTACAGCTTGCGCTCCAGGCCGAGGGAGAGGGACTCGCGGTAGCCGTCGAGAGCCGTCGGCACCGCGCGCAGCCGCTCGGCGATGGCAGCCCAGTCCTCGTCCGTGTCCGCCGGCGTCACGGTGAACACCTCGCGCACCGAATGGGCCGCCGTGTGCATGTTGCCGACGGCCCGCAGGCCCTCCTCGGCCTCGTGCACGCCGAGTTCGGCGGTGAGGCGCTCGCGCAGCAGGCGGCCGCAGCGGCGCTCGATGTCACTGTCCGCGCCGGGCTGCCGCTCCGCCTCGTCGAGCCGGGTCAGCGTCACCCTCGCCAGGTGCGCGAGTGCCTCCTGGCCGGCGGGCGAGGTGTCGGGCAGCCTGCTCGAACTCTCCTTCACGCCGAGGTACGTACCGGTGACCGGGTCGAGGGCGATGAGCTCGTCGACGTAGGTGTCGGCGACCTCTCGGGGCAGCGGGTTCTTCGTCTGTGACATGCGGCCATCCTCATACGGGGACGGGGGCCGCGTCAGCTTCGTTTACCGGGCCTTGTGCCGCGTCAGCCCGATTTGGCCGGGAGCGTGGCCCCCGGCGGATCGGGAGGCAGCAGGGGCCCGCAGTCCCACTGCTGGAAGATCAGCCGGGTTTCGACGCGGGCCACCTCGCGGTGCGCGGTGAACCCGTCCAGAACCAGCCGCTGCAGATCCGCCATGTCGGCGACCGCGACATGCACGAGATAGTCGTCGGGCCCGGTGAGGTGGAAGACGGTACGGGACTCCGGAAGCGTCCTGATCCGCTCCACGAACGGCCCGACCAACTCCCGCCGGTGCGGCCTGACCTGCACGGACAGCAGTGCCTCCAGCCCTCGCCCCAGCTTGGCCGGATCGAGCCGCAGCTGATGGCCCAGGATGACGCCCGAGCGGCGCAGCCGGGTGACCCGGTCCAGACAGGTCGAGGGCGCGACACCGATCTGTGCGGCCAGATCCCGGTACGTGGTCCGGGCGTCGTTCTGCAACAGGCGCAGAAGATGAAGATCCACCGGGTCCAGTGCGACAGATTCAGCCATGTGCCGAACGTAGCACGGCGGTTTCCCCATGCAGCCCGTTCGATGTTCAGGCTGCACTTCATGGACTTCGGCAGCACTGACGTGCGCGACACGTGTGACGACGCAGCGGAGAACGGCGGCCGGGCGGCCGGGGCGGTGGGCACTCGCCTGCGCGCGCTGGCCACCGAGGCCGTGCACGCGGGGCGGGACGACCTCGCCCGGCAGGGGCTGCACGCCCCGCCGATCGACCTGTCCACCACCTACCCGTCGTACGACAGCCGGGGCGAGGCGGCCCGTATCGACGCCTTCGCCACCGACGGCGCCGACCCGGACGGGCCACCGGTCTACGGCCGGCTCGGCAACCCGACCGTCGCCCGGTTCGAGACGGCTCTCGCGCGGCTGGAGGGCACGCAGAGTGCTGTCGCCTTCGCGAGCGGCATGGCCGCGCTGAGCGCGGTGCTGCTCGTACGGAACGCCATGGGCCTGCGCCATGTCGTCGCCGTACGGCCCCTGTACGGCTGCAGCGATCACCTGTTGACGGCCGGGCTGCTCGGCTCCGAGGTGACCTGGGTCGATCCCGCGGGGATCACGGACGCCCTGCGGCCGGACACCGGTCTGGTCCTCGTCGAGTCACCGGCCAACCCGACGCTCGCCGAACTCGATCTGCGGGCGATCGCCCACTCCTGCGGGACCGTTCCGCTGCTCGCCGACAACACCTTCGCCACACCGGTGCTGCAGCGGCCCGCCGAGCTGGGAGCACGGCTCGTGCTCCACAGCGCCACCAAGTACCTGGGCGGGCACGGTGACGTGATGGCCGGGGTCGTGGCCTGCGACGAGGAGTTCGCCGGGCGGCTGCGGCAGGTCCGGTTCGCCACGGGGGGCGTGCTGCATCCGCTCGCCGGCTATCTGCTGCTGCGCGGTCTGTCGACGCTGCCCGTCCGGGTGCGCGCCGCCTCCGCGAACGCCGCCGAACTGGCTCGGCGCCTTCGCGCCGACCCGCGTGTCGCCCGGGTCCACTATCCGCGGCTCGGCGGCGCCATGATCGCCTTCGAGATCCATGGCGATCCGCACGAGGTGATCGCCGGGGTCCGGCTCGTCACTCCGGCGGTGAGTCTCGGCAGCGTCGACACGTTGATCCAGCACCCCGCCTCGATCAGCCATCGCATCGTGGACGCGGAGGACCGGCGCGGGAGCGGAGTGAGCGACCGGCTCCTTCGGCTGTCGGTCGGGCTGGAGGACGTGGAGGATCTCTGGCGGGATCTCGACGAGGCGCTGGGGTCGGCGCCGGGCGACAGCTCCGAGCGGGAGCTGGCGGCGGAGCGGTAGTCCCGGTGCGGCAAGTGGTGCGCGGCGTGCGGCGTGTGGTGTCGCCCTGGAGCATCGGGGACATGCGGTGCGGCCGATGCACCGGAACGCGGACGGTGGCGGGCCCGGCGTGCTCGCCGGACCCGCCACCGTGCGGAACGGATGCCGGCCGGCCGACCCCGTCCGGCTCCGTCGCTTCCGTCGACCCCGTCAGTCGCGCACCGAGTGCTCGTGCTCGGGCATCTGCTCGCGCTCGTCCCCGGGAGCCTCCGCGTACGGCGGGTGCGGGTCGAGGGGCATCGCGCTGAGGCGGGCGGTGATGACGAGAGTGCCCTCCTCGATCTGGTAGTCGAGGGGGAGGTCTAGGGCGCGCATCGCGGCGACCATGCCGGTGTTGGACGACTGCGTGACGGCGTACACGCTCTCGCAGCCGGCCTCGACGGCCATCGCCACCAGACGGCCGAGGAGCTCGCCGCCGATACCGCGCCGCTGCCAGTCGTCCTCCACCAGCAGAGCGATCTCCGTCTCGTCGCCGTCCCAGAGGAGATGGCCCAGCCCGACGACGCGCCCCGACGCGGTCTGCACGGCGAGCGTGCGCCCGAAGTGCGGGCTGAGAAGGTGCTTGAGGTACTTGTCCGCGTCGTTGACGGGTCCGTGATAGCGCATGCTCAGCGTCCGCTGTGAGCACCGCTCGTGCATGGCCTTCGCGGCGTCGACGTCACCGGCGTCGGCGCGGCGCACAGTGATGTCGTTGCCCCGGGGCAGTGTCAGGACGTCCCTGCTGTGCGGCACCCGCGGACCGAGCCGGGCGTCCAGCTCGACCAGCGCCCGGGCCCGCGCGAACTCGGTGGGCGTGAACGGCAGATAGGGCCGCTCCACGGTGATCACTCCGCCCTCCGGCGCACGCAACCGCATCACGGTGTCCTCCAGCGCCCCCTCGACGGGCGCCCCCTCGTGCGAACGGTCCCCGCGCACCGACGTGGCGGGCAGCGAACGGATCGTGCACCGCCCGAGCAACTGGCGCAGCGCCAACGGCAGTTCCGCCGCGTCCAGTGCCGTACGTGTCGCGAGGCCCAGGACACGGGTGGGAGCGTCCACCAGGTCGTGCGCGTCGGCCCGCTCGATCCACGTGCCGCGACCGCCGGCCAGCGCCACCGTGTCGGTGACGTCGGACGCCGCCACCGGGGCGGGAGCACGCAGCAGGAACTCGTCCACGGTGCCCTCGGCCAGCGGATGCGTCTGCAGACTCAGGATGTCGACCCGCAGACCGGCCAGCGCCACGCACAGCGCGGCCAGCGACCCGGGCTCGTCCCGCACGGTCGTACGCATCCGCCACAGCACGGCTTCACCGGAGCCGGCCTCCGGCGAGCCGGCATCCCCCACGGCCGCCCCGGCCTGCCGCACGGATGCGGGCGGCCGGGCGCCGGTATCGCCCGTCGGCGGGGCGTGACCGTGGCGTCGTGCCCACCATGTGTGGAACCCCGCCGTGGCGATCAGGGCGATCGCCGGAATCGCGAGCAGGACGGGGCCATAGGAGCCGTGCCCGGTCAGGTGAGCCACGGTGTCGGCGACCGCCGCGGCCGTGAACAGCGCGGCCAGCCGGATGAGATGCCGGCGCCAGTGGTGGACCGGCCGGCCGTTTTTCGTGCGCGTCGCGTGAGACATGTCTGGAGTCATGCGTTCACTGTGGAGCATCGGTGTTGCGTGATCACGAACGCTTTGTGACTGATCGGTTAAGTGTGCTTCTGTCTTTTTTGTTGCATTTTTTACGAATCCCGGGATGGGAATCGAACGTCCCCTGAACGGACTCAACGGGTCGAACGGGCCGAACACGTACAGGACTTGCGCGCCGAGGCCGGAGCTTCGGCGGCGGTGCCCGCTTCAGGCGGCCACTTCCCTGCCCAGGGTGTCACGCAGCCGACGGGCCTGGGTCACGAGCCGGGACGAGCCGCTCCGCTCCGCCGCCTGCGCGAGATACGCCACGTCGTCGCGCGCCCCGGTGAGCTCGGCGCACTCGGCGGCGACCGCCAGCAGTTCGCCGAATCCGCGGGTGGCCGGGGCGGCGCCGTCCGCCGCGAGGTCCGCGAGCAGCACGGGCAGCGCGGCCCGGAGTATCGACCAGACGGTGGCGTACGCGCCGGTCGTCGCCGCGGTCCGCGCGGACTCGGCGAGCCGCAGGGGCTTCACCGCCCCGCGGCGCACCAACTGCCCCAGGTCCCCGCCGAGCCGCTCGGCGTCCAACTGCCCCCGCGCGGCGAGGACCAGGAGGGCGTCCACCGCGCCGAGCCGGTCCTCCGGGTGACGTGCCCCCAGCCCGTACGCGACGCAGAGGTGCACGGCCTCGCCCGCCTCGCCCTCCGCCTCGGCGATCAGCGGCAGGATCGTGGCGGCGTTGCGGGTGCCCTCGACCGAGACCGAGGAGACCTCACGCATCAGGCGGGCGGCCACCAGCTCGCGCCGCCCGGGCACCACGGCCAGCCAGTGCTGCCGCCCGTCCTGGCTCCAGTAGTGGTGGCAGTATCTGCGCGCCTCGAAGACGCCGACGGGTCGGCCGAGCCTGCGGAACGCCGGCGGGAGGTCTGCCTGCAGCTCGTCGAGCTCGCCGAGTTCCAGCAGGATGCGGACCCCCGAGGTGCGTCGCCTGCTCGTGGGCACCGTCGGGGCGTCGCCGGCGAGCCAGCGCGCCAGCCGCTCTCCGTGTGCCGTGCCGAGTGAGGCGGCCCGCCCGGCGGCGGCAGCGGCCACCGCACGGTCGTCGCGCCGTACCCGGAGCAGTGCCTGCGCGAAGTCGGCCGCCCCGGGCCGGGCGCCGAGCCGGTGGTACTCGCCGAGGCGGGACACCAGCTCGTCCGGCTCCAGAAATCCGGACGCCCAGGTGGGCGTGGCGAGCAGAAACGGCATCGGGTCGGTGCCCACCCGGTAGGCCGCCTCCCACAGTCGCGCGTTGAAGGCGGCGCTCATCGCGCTGTGCACGCAGGGGTCCGACATCGGTCCGTGCTGATCGGCCTTGTGCAGCGTGGCCGTCCGCACCCGTCCCAGCAGGGCCGCGAGCACGACCTCCAGGCCGTGCGGCGCGGCCCGGAAGTACTCGTCCGCCGAGTGGTGCTGAAGATCGGCGTCGGCCCACCAGAGCCGCGCGACCACCGGTGCCAGGGCTTCGGCCAGCTCCTCCCGGCGCCGGTGGGCGTGCCGCACCAGGCCGTCCAGTGCGCGCTCGAACGCCGCCACGTCCCCGTCGCCGGACGCCAGCAGGGCGCCGACCTCCTCGGCCAGCTCGGTCGCCGAGTCCGGCGCGGGCGCGAGCCGGTCCGGCACCGGCGCGGGAGGCAGCAGCTCCAGATACGGCGGCGGCGCGAGCTCGGCCGCGTCCATTCCCAGGACCATGCCGGCGCGCGCTCGCAGTCCGGCGCTCAACCGGACGGCCGCGTCGGCCACTTCCGCACGCGCCCGCACGTCCACCACGCCGACGTACCGCTCCACCAGCTTCCATGCACGCTCCTGCATGTCCGTGTCCTCGTGCCCGAAGGCCTGCGCCACCGAGGGCAGCAGTTCGGTCGCGGTGGACGGGTCGCGCCGGAGCACCTTCCCGAGCAGCACGAGCTGGGCGCGCACCAGCTTCTTCTCCGTGCGGAACAGCACGCCGGCGGACATCTCGGCGAGCTGACGGGACGTGATCCCGCCGGCCGACGCCAGAGCGCCCAGCACCGACTGGGCGTGGGCCGCCACGGTGGAGGCCGCGTGGGAGGTGAGCGCCAGCCAGTCGGCGACCCGCTCCCGCTCCTCGTCCCGGCTGAGCCCTAGTGCCGCCAACAACCGCAGGAAGACGCGGCAGTCGGACGCCGCGCCGCCCCGCAGCAGCCGGGCCACGCAGTCGTCCACCAGGGCCTTCCGGTCGAGGACGCCCTCCTCGGTGAGCCGCGCGAGGGCGTTGCACCAACTGTCCGGACCGTCGCCGAAGAGCCAGTCCAGGTGGCTGCCGATGTCGGGGATCCCGAAGAGCGCGGGGACGAGCTCCGCCGTGTACGGATCCTGGCGAAGCCTCTGGGCAACGGTGTCGCCGCGCTGCCACAGGCTGCCGATCTGCTCGACCCAGCCGACGACGTAGGTCTCCGTCGTCGGCACCGCGCAACCGGACAGCCGCACCAGTCCCGCCATCAGCTCGTAGGGGACCTGGGCGGTCGCCGGGCGGTCCGCGAGCCGCCGCGCGAGGTTGCCCAGCCAGTCCCGGTCCCGGTCGCCCAGCACGTGGAGCAGTGCCGCGGGAGACGCCTGGGACCAGCGCATGTCGGCCGCGGTGATCCAGGCCGCCGCCCCGGCCGCTCCGGTGTGGCAGGCGGCACCGGCCGCGTGCAGTGCGGGATACGCCTTGCGGGACGCGGCGTCCCAGGGCGCGACCCGCAGCTCCTTGCGCAGCTCCTTCAGCGCGGGCAGACAGAGCCGCCGCTGCGGATCCGTCATCCCGTCCAGCAGACCCGCGGCCTCGTTCGTCCGCCCCGCCCGTACGGTCGTCAGCAACGTGTCACTCACCGGCACCGCACCGCTCATCGCACACCCCCGTCTGCCAGAACCTCCGCCTGCCCGGACACCGCGCCGCGGCGGACCATGCGTTCCGCCAGCGCGTGCTTGCACGGCCCGCGCCCGCCCCGGTACCTGGCCCACCACAGGCAGCTGCAGCTCAGCACCCCCGCGTCGTCGCGCACCCGGTGCGCGTGCCCGTCCTGGGCGGTCACCGTGCCGAGGACGCCGTCCAGGACCACCGCGCCCGCGCCCACGAGATCCCGGGCGGCCCGCAACCGGGGGTTGTACCGCCCCACGCGCCCGGCGTCGTAAGGGAGTTCGCGGTGGAAGTAGGCCGCTTCCGCCGTGTCGTAGCCCACGCGTCCCGAGGTGCCCAGCCGGACGAGGGCCGCCCGCACCCGCTCGGCGGGCAGTCCCGAAGAGGCCGACAGGTCCCCGACGTCGATCCTGGGTTCCCAGGCCAGCAGGACCGCGATCAGTTCCGCGTCCTCGGCCGTCTCGTCCGCGGCCAGCGCGTCGAGCACTCCGCCCTCGCCGGAGAAGCCCCGGGAGGCCTCCGGTGACAGTGTCAGTGTGAGCCGCATCCCGGGCAGGACGACCTCCCAGGCACTGGCCGTGGCGGCGCCCCCGGCGAGCGCGGGACCGTACACCCGCAGCGCCGACGCGTGCCGGAGCACCCGTTGGAGGGCGATCAGCCGCTCCGGGCCCGGGAGGCAGACCGCTCCGGGCACCGGCCGGGTGGTGGGTCGCAGGACATGCCCCGCGGGCACCACCCACCGCGCGCCCCGGGAGGCGCCACGTGCGCTGGACCGGGGCAGCGAGCGCAGGAACCGCACGGCCTCCGACGCGGGCAGTTCGGCCCGCAGGTCGAAACCGGCCGCTATCACCTGGGCCTCGGCGAAACCCCGGAGCCAGCGGTCCGGCAGCGGCACCTTCTTCTCCACGACCGGCCCGTCCAGGGTGGTCACGGCCATCTCGTCCGGGCCGACACGCAGATGCAGCGGATCGTCGGAACCGATCCTCGACAGAGCCTCCCGCAAGGGGTTGTTGACGTCGACGTTCGTCGTGCCGTGCCCCACCTCGCCGCCGTCGAGCCCCGCCTCGAGGACGTCCAGCCGGGCGTACACCCCACCGCAGCCGGAGAAGGACTCGAAACGCAGCCGGTCGCCGTTGCCCGTGACCACCGGGTCCAGGGACGCCGCCAGCTGCCGCTGGAAGTAGCGCGCCCCCGCCACGTCGGCGACCGCGAGCAGCCCGGCCGACGCCACCTGAGGCGAGGTCAGGAATCCCGCGAAGAAACGGGGATGATCCTCGACGCCGCGGGGCGTCGCACCTCGTGAGGTCTCAAGTCCCAGGCGGCCTCCGCCCGGTGAGGACTCCAGCGCGGAGGATCGGGTGTAGGCCACGGCCTGCAAAGATCGCGTCATGGAAAAACCGTAGAGGCGACCACTGACAATCGGCTCCGACCTGCGCGGACATGGGCGCCGAGCAGGCACCGACGTGCCGCGTACCGGGGGATGACGCCGGTACGCGGCACAGGTTTTGAGGGTACGGGAACCGCGGCCCCGCACACCCTCGGCACGCGCCACGGGAGCAGCCGTGACGAGAGGGAACTACTGCCCCACGCGCCCCGGCTGCAGGACCTTCGTGAACAGGACCGCCCCTCCGGTGGCCCGCAGACGGACCGTCAGTTCGCCGCTGTCACCGTCGATGTCGACCTCGCCGAAGTACTGGGGCGACTCCATCGGGGAAACGTTCGCTCTCGTCGGCGCCTTGACGAAGACCCGGTCCGGACCGAACGTGCCGTCCAGCGCGTTGGCCTGGAAACCGCCCGCGGCGAGCGGGCCGGAGACGAACTCCCAGAACGGCGCGAAGTCCTTGAAGGCCGCACGCGAGGGGTCGTAGTGCTGTGCCGAGGTGTAGTGGACGTCGGCCGTCAGCCACACCGTGCCGGTGATCCGGCGGTGCTTGACGAACCGCAGCAGCTCCGCGATCTGGAGCTCGCGGCCGAGCGGAGCGCCCGGGTCGCCCTGTGCGACGGCCTCGATGTCCGTCGCGCCGTCCGGCACGACCAGGCCGAGCGGCATGTCGGCGGCGATCACCTTCCACACGGCACGCGACCGTGCCAGTTCCCGCTTCAGCCAGGCCAGTTGCTCCGCGCCCAGGATGCCGGTGGTGTCGTCGGTCTGCCGCCCCGGCGAGTTGGCGTTGCGGTATGTGCGCATGTCCAGCACGAACACGTCCAGCAGGGGGCCGTGGCGCACGACCCGGTGCACCCGGCCCTCCTCGCCCGTGGCGGGCAGCGTGGAGATCGGGAAGTACTCGCTGAACGCCTTGCGGGCCCGGGACGCCAGCGTGTCGACGTCCTTCACCGTGTAGCGGGCGTCGGTGAGGATCTCGCCCGGGTACCAGTTGTTGACGACCTCGTGGTCGTCCCACTGGGCGATCGTCGGGACCTGCGCGTTGAACCGGCGCACGTTCTCGTCGAGCAGCGAGTACCGGAAGTTGCCGCGGTACTCGGCGAGGGTCTCCGCGACCTTGGACTTCTCCTCGGTGGTGACGTTCCGCCAGACACGGCCGTCCGGGAGTGTCACGGACGCCGACAGCGGCCCGTCCGCGTAGATCGTGTCACCGCTGCACAGGAAGAAGTCCGGGTCCAGGCGGCGCATCTCCTCGTACGCGTACAGACCGCCGATGTCCGGGTTGATGCCCCAGCCCTGGCCCACGATGTCACCGGACCACAAAAACCGGACGCCCTGGCGCCGCTTCGAGGGCGCTGTCCGGAAGGTGCCCTGTACGGGTTCGCCCGTGCGGCGGTAGTCGTCGGGGTCGGCCAGGGTCACCCGGTAGTGGATCTGCTCCCCGGACGGCAGACCGCGGAGCGGGACCGTACCCGTGAAGTCCGTGTCGGCACCCAGGAGGGGGCCGTGCCATCTGCGCGGCCTGCGGAACGACTCGGTCGCGGAGGTCTCCACGATCATGCGTGCGGGCCGGTCGGAACGCACCCACACCAGACCGGAGTGCGTGGTCACGTCTCCGGCCTGCACACCCCATTGCGCCTGGGGCCGCCCCGACAGGGCGAACGCCGGAGCCGCGGCGGCGACTGCGGAGGGCAGGGCGAGTGCCGCCGACGCGGCGAGCGTGCCGCGCAGGACGCTGCGGCGGCCGGGGAGCGGGCTCGGCGGGCTGAGTGGCATGGGGCGCCTCCTGGGGCGGGTCGGCCGATGTGCATGGCTATGGATACAACTACTGGTGTGCCGCAGCGCACGCGGAAACCGCAAGTGAACAACGTGCTCCGCTCCGCCCGAGGTGGAGATCCGGCCGGAGTCGGCGGACATGTGACGGGACGGTGTGTGCCGTCGGCGCTCGGCTCCCCACGCCACTCGGTGCAGGCCGGCGCGCGGGCGTCGTCGCCCGGCTACCCGGGGCGCGTCGCCGTCGCCAGAAGGCGGATTCCCTCGCGGATGCGTGCCGGGGACACATGCGCGTACCCGAGGACGAGTCGCACCACGTCGTCCCCGGCCGGAGTCCGTGTGTAGTCCGAGAGCGGGCGGACGGCGACGCCGGCCCCGGCGGCGGAGGCCAGGAAGCGCTGGGGCGGCCCGTAGCGGTCGGGAAGCGTCGCGATGACGTGCAGACCGGCCGCGATGCCGGAGACCTCCGTCCCGGGAAGGTGTTCGGCCAGGGCCGTGACCAGTGTGTCGCGGCGTTCCCGGTACGCGCGCCCGCAGCGGCGGAGCTGACGGTCGTAGTCGCCGCGTTCCACGAAGCGGGCGAGGAGCGCCTGGTCGATGACGGGATTGCCGAGGTCCATCGTGCGTTTGCGTTCGACGACCTCCTCGGCGAACGACGCCGGTACCAGCAGCCAGCCGAGCCGCAGCCCGGGTGCCAGCGACTTGCTGACGGAACCCGTGTACGCGACGTGCTCCGGATCGAGGCCCTGCAGGGCGCCCACCGGCGCCCGGTCGTAGCGGAAGTCCCCGTCGTAGTCGTCCTCGACGACGAGCCCGTCCACGGACCGTGCCCAGTCGAGGAGTTCCGCGCGGCGGCGCGCGGAGTACGCGATCCCGGACGGGAACTGGTGCGAGGGGGTCGTCACCACGGCCCGCACCCCCGACGCCCGCAGCGCCCCGCTGTCCAGACCCTCGTCGTCCAGCGGCAGCGGTACGACGCCGAGACCCGCCGACGCGTACAGGGCCCCGTGATCGGGGCTTCCGGGGTCCTCCACGCCGACGGCACGCACCCCGCGCGCGTGGAGCACGAATCCCAGCAGTGTGGTCGCCTGGGCCACACCGGAGACGACCATCACCCGCTCCGGATCCGCGACCACACCCCTGCGCCGGGTGAGCAGCTCCGCGAGCGCGCTGCGCAGCCGGGGCAGCCCGCGCGGATCCGGATAGCCCAGCGTGTGGTGCGGCAGTTCGGCGAGCACCCCGCGCTGCGCGGCCGACCACGCGGCGCGCGGGAACAGCGACAGGTCGGGCGTCCCGGGCAGGAAGTCCGTCCGCGCGCCGGGGGAGCGGGGCGCGAGGTCCCGCACGAGAGGGTCGGCCGCCCGCACGGCACCGCCGACCCAGGTCCCCGCACCCCGGTCACTGCGGAGGTACCCCTCCGCGGTCAGCTGCTCGTACGCCTCCGTGACCAGACCCCGTGACACCCCGAGATCGGCGGCGAGTTCACGGCTGGACGGCAGCCGGGTGCCCGGCGCGAGCCGCCCCGCCCGGACCGCCTCCCGCAGCGCCGCCTGCAGGGCACGGCCACGCGCGCGTGCCGGTGCCGAAGCGGCCGGCAGGAGCATGTCCCAGGCGCCGGCCCGGCCCGCCGCGGCGGGCTCCTCCGGATTGGTCCCCGATGACGTCATGGAAGTGGACCTTAAACCGGACCGCGGCCCTTCATAGCGTCACACCCATGAACGCCACCACCACGCGCGGGTCCCTGCTCGCGGCCCTCGCCTGTGTCCTCGTCGGAGGCTCCTTCACCGCCAACAGCGTCCTCGGCCACTATCCGTACGCGGGCGGCCAGTTCCTGCGCTACGGCCTCGCGTGCCTGCTCCTCCTCCCCCTGGTGGGGCGGGGCGGGGCGGCGCCCCTGCGGGCACTGACCGCGCGCCACTGGACACGCCTCGCGCTGCTCGCGGCCGTCGGCATGGTCGGTTTCAACCTCGCCGTGATCGCCGCCGAGCGCACCGCGGAACCCGCGATACCGGGTGTCTTCGTAGGCTGCGCCCCGGTGGTCGTCGCCGTACTCGTCCCCCTTCAGGAGGGCCGCCGGCCCCAACGGCTCGTCCTGTACGGAGCGTTGCTCGTGGCAGGTGGCGCCTTCACGGTCCAGGGCTGGGGCCGTACCGACGGAGCCGGTATCGCCTTCTCCTTGTGCGCGCTCGTCGGAGAGGTCGGCTTCGCGGTGCTCGCGGTGCCCGTCCTGCGGCCGCTCGGACCGAGGCTGCTCTCCGCGACCGTGTGCGGGATCGCGGCGGTCGAGTCGGCGGTGGCCGGGGTGATCGTCGACGGCCGTGACTGGCTGCGGACTCCGGACTCCACCGAGGCCGTCGCACTGCTGTGGCAGGCGGCGATCGTCACGGTCGTCGGCTTCGTCTGCTGGTACATGGGCATGCAGCGCATCGGCGCGGAACGCGCGACGCTCTTCTCCGGCCTCATTCCGGTGGCCGCCGCCTGCACGGCCCCGCTCGTCGGAACGGGGTCCTACGGGGCGGCACAGGCCGTGGGCAGTGCCCTGGTGGGCGCCGGAGTCGCCCTCGGCTCCGGTGCGTCGAACCGCGGGGCGCGGGGCTCAGCGGCTGCCGTCCAGGATGACCCGGGCGACCAGCGCGGGGTCGTCGTTCATCGGGACGTGACCGCAGCCGGGCAGCCGCACCAGCCGGGCCCCGGGGATGATCTGCTTGGCGCGGACCCCCTGGCGGCGCACCAGGATCCGGTCCCGCATCCCCCACGCGACGGTGACGGGAAGCCCGGGGACGTCGTCCGTGAACTGGACCGAACCGCCCGCCCTGAGGGTCTCCATGAATCCCTGGGCGTTGGCCAGTGCGAGGGTCTCGGCGACCACCGCCTCGGGTGAACGGCGGGCCGGGCGCGCGTAGATGCTGCTGGTCAGCGCCGCGCGGCCGGCCGCCGACCGCGACAGCCGCTCGACCATCGGCAGCGGCATGCTCCGGGCCGCCTGCCGCATCGCCTGCAGCAGTCCGAACGCATACCGCCGCTCGACGGGCGACCAGAAACCGGCGGGAGAGAGCGCCGTGACGGACCGTACGAGCTTCTCGCGGCCCAGTTCGAGGGCCAGCAGGCCGCCCAGGGAGTTCCCCGCCACATGCGGCCGGTCGATGTCCAGCGTCTCGCACAGCGCGGCGAGCGCCGCGTTCATCGTCGTCAGGTCGTGGGCGAGGCCGTCGGGCAGTGCGGGGGACTCACCGAAACCGGGCAGGTCCACCGCGATCACGTCGCGCTCGGCCGCCAGGAGGTCGACGACCGGGTCCCACGCCTGCCGGTGGTGGCCTATCCCGTGCAGCAGCAGGAGCGGCTGGCCGTTGCCCACGCGCGTGTACGCGAGGGACACGGTCCGCGGGCCGTGCGGAGAGGGGACGCTGAAGGAGACCGTGGCGGCCATGGACTGCTCCTCGTCTGGAACCGGGGCGACTCCTAGACAGCTTGTCAGCAATTACTACCGGCGGGTAGCCCCCGGCTGTGCCAACCTTCTGGACGTACGTCGCGCAAGGCGCCCCATGCCCCTCCCGGTCGGTCCCCGACGGCTCCTGATGTCGCTGGACACGAGCCCACGTGCCGGGATGGGATGGCTTCGTGGCTACCGACACCGTGACCGAGGTCTTCCAGGAGCACCGGCCCGTTCTGATGGGCGTCGCCTACCGCATGCTCGGCCGGGTGGCCGACGCCGAGGACGTGGTGCAGGACGCGTGGCTGCGCTGGTCCGGCGCCGACCGCTCCGGCGTGCGCGAACCGCGCGGCTACCTGGTGCGCGTCGTCACCCGGCTCGCCATCGACCGGCTGCGGCAGGTCCAGTCCCGCAACGAGTCCTACGTGGGACCGTGGCTGCCCGAGCCGTACCTCACCGATTTCGGGGACACCGTCGCCGACACGGCCGAGCGCGCCGTCCTCGCCGACACGGTCTCGCTGGCCGTCCTCGTGGTCCTGGAGTCCCTCTCACCGCTGGAGCGCGCGGTGTTCGTGCTCCGGGAAGCCTTCGGCTATCCGTACGCGGACATCGCCGTCACCCTCGACCGCAGTGAGCCCGCGGTACGGCAGCTCGCGGGGCGGGCCCGCCGTCACGTCGAGGAGAAACGCCCGCGCTACGAGGTCGACCCGAACGAACGGCGCGACCTCACCGAGCGGTTCCTCGCCGCGGCGTTCGAGGGTGATCTGGACGGACTCATGTCCCTGCTGGCTCCGGACGTGCGCCTGGTGGGCGACAGCGGCGGCCTGTCGAAGGGGCCGGTGCGCGCCATCGAGTCGGCCGACAATGTGGGCCGTTTCGTCGCCGGCATCGCACGCAGGGGCCTCGTGGACGTGTCCGTCCGGCTCATCGAGGCCAACGGCGGTCCGGCGCTGCTGGTGATGTCCGGAGGCAAGCCCGACAGCGTCCTCCAACTGGACGTCGCCGACGGCCGGATCCAGTGCGTCTACATCGTCCGCAACCCGGAGAAACTGCTGCTCCTCACCGTCGACTGACGAAGCCCGGCCCGGCCGAGACCCCCGCCCCGGAGGCGGGGGTCTCGCCGTCGTGTCACCCGTACGGCGTATCGCGAACGTCGTATGAACGCTCTGCGGCAGCCCGTCTGTGTGAGCGGTAACAGTACGAGGATTGGTCTTGACCAAGGGTGGGGGCGGCCCTATGGTCGCAGGGATAGTGCAGGAACCTTTAATAAACAAGGGCGCTAAAAGCCGCCGGGACACGGCGATTGCGGAGGACACGGTGGGGACCACGCAGTTGGATACGGTGCCGGAGCCCAAGTACTGGCACCTCAGGACCGTGCTCAGCGAAGCACTGGACTCCGAGTTCTCGGTGGGCGAGATCCTGCCCAACGAGCGCGATCTGGCAGCCCGGTTCGGCGTCGCCAGGGCGACGCTCCGCCAGGCCCTGGAGCAGCTCGAACTGGAAGGGCGGCTCCAGCGCCGCCGCGGTGTCGGCACGACCGTGGCCCCGCCGAGGATGGGTGTGGCCGTCGGCTCCGAGCAGCACGTGTGGCCGGGCGCGGCAGGCGACGCCTGGCAGCCGGCGGACTGCTCGGTCGCGGTCCCGCCCCCGGCGGTGGCCAAGGTCCTGGAGACCGAGAGCGACGAGCAGGTGCACGTCGTGCGCCGCTCCCGGATGACGCACGGCCAGCCGGTCGCCGCCGAACTGCTGTACATCCCGGCCTTTTCGGTGCCCGAGCTGTCGGGCATCGACGCACCCGCGGGAGTCGCCCGCGCGCGTGCGGTGCTGCGGGAGCTCCAGCGCCTGGACCTGGAGGGCCAGGACCGTGCCGTCGAGCTCGGCTCGGCCCGGGCGGACGACGCGAAGGAACTGGACCGCCTTCCCGGCGCGCCCGTCCTCGTCGTCACGACCCGCTTCGTCGCCGAGGGACGCACGGCGGCGGTCTCCGTCGCCACCTACCGCGCCGACACCTGCCGGCTGACCTTCGGCGACTCCGGCGGCGTGGAGATCCACCACGACCCGGAGCGTCGCGCTTCCTGACCGGAGCCGTGTCTCTCGCACACGTCGCGCCCCGCTTCCGGGGCGCGACGTTCTGCTGCCGGGAGCCGGGAGCCGGGAGCAAGAGCTGGGACCTGCGGCGCTGTGCCGCCGCTGCCACGACTGCCGATGACCACGTGCCGCACAGTGTGGCGACGAACCCTGCCGTACGGAGCCTGCCGTGGCGCGGGACCATGGCGCGGGGTGGAACCTGAGGGCAGGTTCAGCGGCGTGCCGTCACGGTGCCCTCCACCGCGAAGAGCTGTTCCTCCACGTGGTCGAGAGCCAGCCGCAGCGCGCCGGTCGCGACGGCCGCCTCGCCCAGCAGCGACAGCGTCACCCGGGGCGGCCGCAGACAGTAGCGGGCCAGCTCCTTGCGCAGCGGCTCCAGGACGCCGTCGATGCCCGCCGCCCAGCCGCCGATCACGACGAGTTCCGGGTCGAGGGCCAGGACGAGCGCGGCGACGTCGTGCACCAGCCGCTGGATGAAGCGGTCCACGGCGGCCAGAGCCCGCTCGTCGCCTTCACGCGCGTGCGTGAAGACCTCCGCCACCGCCTGTTCGTCGAGCGGGTGCAGCGGTTCGCCGGTCGTCGACAGCAGCGTCTCGGGAGTCGCCTCCCGGCCCAGCAGGTGCAGCGCGCCGATCTCACCGGCCGCCCCGCCGTAGCCGCGGTGCAGACGTCCGCCGATCAGGGCCCCGGCGCCCGGGCTCAGGCCGGCCAGCACGAACACCACGTCGTCGGAATCGGTGGCGGCGCCCTTCCAGTGCTCGGCGACCGCCGCCGCGTTGGCGTCGTTCTCCACGAGCACCGGGCACTTGAAGGAACGGCGCAGCCGTTCGCCCAGCGCCAGCCCCGTCCACTCCGGCAGCGCCGTACCGAGGCGTACCGTGCCGTCGGCCTCGACGATGCCGGGGGAGGCCACACCGACGGCCCGCAGGGAACCGCGCGCGATTCCCGCGCGACGCAGCAGCTCGGCGACGGCCGTACGCAGCCGTTCGAGCCGTTCGTCCGCCGGAGCCGTCTCGCAGACGTCCTTGGCGAGCGAGCCGAGCACGCGGCCGTCCAGATCCGACAGGAGCACCGCCACACGGTGCGGGCCGATCTCCAGACCCAGCAGATGGCCCGCCTCCGCCCGGAAGCGGAACCGGCGCGCGGGCCGGCCCTGGCGCCGCGCGGCACTCTCGTCGGCCGCGGTCTCCACGACGAGCCCGCCGCCGATGAGACCCTCCACGACGCCCTCGACGGTGGGCCGGGACAGCCCGGTCACCCGGGTGATCTCGGTGAGGGTCGCGAAGTCCGTCGCCCGCAGCGCGTGCAGCACCACCGCGGAGTTGATCCTCCGCAGCAGAGAGGGATCCCCGCCGGTCAACTGCCCCAACGTCCGTCCTCCCAGCTCGTGCGCGTGTCGGTTGGCCGGATCGTACTCGGCGCGGCGGGTCCCGGCGAGTGCCGGGGACCCCCTCCCTGCCCGGGACCGGAATCAGCCGGGTGCCACGAACCCCGACTCGTACGCCGCGATCACCGCCTGTGTGCGGTCCCGGGCCCCCAGTTTCGCCAGTACCGCGCTGACGTGGGACTTCACCGTCTCGGTGCCGACCACCAGCCGCGTGGCGATCTCCGCGTTCGACAGACCCCGGGTCATCAGCCGCAGCACCTCCGCCTCACGGTCGGTCAGGGCCGCCCGCTCCAGAGCGGCCCGGGCCGCTGGATTCCCGTCACCGTCCCCGAACTCGGCGGCCAACTGCCGCACCGACGCCGGGAACAGCAGCGACTCTCCCTCGGCGACCAGCCGCACGGCGTGCACGATCTCGGCCGGCCGGGCCCGTTTCAGCAGAAAGCCGTCGGCCCCCGCGCGCAGCGCCTCGTACACGTACTCGTCGTTCTCGAAGGTCGTCACCACGAGGATCTTCGGCGGCCGGTCGACGGTCCGCAGCACCGCGCGCGTGGCCTCGATGCCGTCCATCAGCGGCATACGGACGTCCATCGCGACGACGTCGGGCCGCAGCCGCCGCACCAGCGGGATCACCGCCGCGCCGTCGGCGGCCTCACCGACGACCTCGATGTCGGGCTGCGCCTCCAGAACGGCCCGCAGACCGGCTCGTACGAGGGGTTCGTCGTCGACGAGCAGAACGGTGACCGGCATCCGGCCAGCGTAGATCAGCGCAACGGCAGCTCGACGTGCACCTGCCAGTCGCCCTCGTCCGGGCCGGTCCGCGCGCTGCCGCCCAGCAGCGAGGCCCGCTCCCGTATGCCCCGCAGGCCGCTGCCCCGGCCGGGTCCCGGTATCTCCGCCGTCAGCGGATTGCGCACCTCAAGGGAGAGTGTCCGGTCCTCGACCGCGATACGGATGCGGACGGGCACCGAGCCCGCGTGCCGCAGCACGTTGGTGAGCGACTCCTGGAGGATGCGGTAGCCCTCGCGCGAGACCGGACCGGGCACCGTCTCCAGCGGGCCCGTCATCTCGGCGTCGATCTTCGCCCCGGACGTGCGCGCGGACTCCATGAGCCGGTCGGCCTCCACCAGGGTCGGGCGGCCGCTCGTGGGCCGCCGCGACTCGCGCAGCACACCGAGCACCCGCTCCAGGTCCTCCAGCGCGGCACGGCCCGTGTCCTCGATGGCGAGCAGAGCCCGGTCGGTGAACTCGGGGCTCCCCGCGGCGCGCGCGGCACCCGCCTGCACCACGGCCACCGTCAGCGCGTGGCCGATCGAGTCGTGCAGCTCACGGGCGATGCGGGAGCGCTCCAGGAGCTGCTCGGTGCGCTCCTCCAGGGTGGCGAGCCGTTCTGCGGCGGACGGACCGAGCAGGCGGCGCGCGATCACCGTCATCAGCTCGCCGAGGCCGACCACGGCGGCGTACATCGCGACAAGGGGAAGCGGTGCGAGCAGCGCGTAGGCCCAGTGCGGCTGCGACACCGGCAGGAACGGATTGTCGTCCGGCACATAGCCGGTCGAGATCCGGACCAGGTCCACGGCGATGAGCGGCAGCCACACCGTGACGCCCGCCACCACCCACCCGAAAGCCATGCGTACTTCCAGCAGGAGCACGGTCCGCAGCCGGTCGTACCAGGTGGCCGACGGCGCGATGGAAAT
The DNA here is from genome assembly GCF_027107535.1 of Streptomyces aurantiacus. NCBI lineage: Bacteria > Bacillati > Actinomycetota > Actinomycetes > Kitasatosporales > Streptomycetaceae > Streptomyces > Streptomyces sp. Qhu-G9. The sequence continues at coordinate 3,161,416 of NZ_CP114283.1, forward strand.
GGCCGTGTCCTGTCCGCCCTGCCCGGCCCGATCTCCGCGCTCGTCCCGCTCGCCCGGCGTCAGCATGAACCGCGCCTGCACGCCCTCGCCCCGACGCACGGCCGGGATGAGCCCCAGCGGAACGACCAACAGCGCGGGCACCCACGGCTTGGACGGGTCGATGAACATCCACACGCTGACGAACAGCATCGGCACCCACAGGTGCAGCAGCCGGGTGTACGTCGTCCCGCGGGTCAGCGGGCGCAGCAGGCGGACCATCCCGTCATCGTGCCAGCCGGTACCGACAACGAGCCTCCCCCGAGCGGGGGAGACGCACTCCCCGGGCGGGGGAGGCCCAACACCCCTCCCGCCAGCCAGTCTTGGCCCATGACCAGCATCGACGTCCAAGAACTCACCAAGGAGTACGGCACCACGCGTGCCGTGGACCGGCTGACCTTCGGTGTCGCGCCGGGCCGCGTCACCGGCTTCCTCGGTCCCAACGGCGCGGGGAAGTCCACCACCATGCGGCTCGTACTCGGCCTGGACCGGCCCACGTCCGGCACCGCGACCCTCGGCGGACGCGCCTACGCGACGCTCGACGAGCCGCTGCGCCACGTCGGCGCCCTGCTCGACGCGCAGGCCGCCCACGGTTCGCGTACCGCCCGGGACCACCTGCGCGTCCTCGCGGCGAGCAATCGTCTGCCGGAGCGCCGCGTGGACGAGGTCCTGGAGGAGGCGGGTCTGGCCTCCGTCGCCCGCCGCCGGGTCAGGACGTACTCGCTGGGCATGCGCCAGCGCCTGGGCATCGCCGCCGCACTGCTCGGCGACCCGCCGGTGATCCTGCTCGACGAGCCGTCGAACGGGCTCGATCCCGAAGGCATCATCTGGATCCGGGAGTTGATGCGGCGCCTGGCCCGCGAGGGCCGCACCGTGCTCGTCTCCAGCCATCTGATGAACGAGACCGCGTCGTTCGCAGATCAGCTCGTCGTGCTGGGCCGCGGCAGGCTGCTCGCCGACATGCCGATGCGGGAGTTCATCCACGCGCGCGTGGACCCCCGGGTACGGGTGCGCACCACGGACGGACCGGCCCTTCGCGAACTGCTCGCACGGAACGGATACGACGCCGTGGAGAGGGCGAGCGGGGGCGAGGGCGCGGGTGAGGACGAGCGGTGGATCGTGCACCACGCGCGCGTGGAGGACATCGGCCGCCTCGCGTCGGCCGCGGGCCTGCCCATCCTCGAACTCGCCGCGGAGGAGGCCACGCTGGAGCAGGCCTACCTCGATCTGACGGCCCCGGAGGCCGAGTTCGCAGCCCAGTCCCCGACGCAGCCGCAGGAGGTCTGACCGTGCCGTTCACCCCCGCACTCCACTCGGAGTGGCTCAAGATCCGTACGCTTCGGTCGCTCGTCGCCGCACTGGGCGCCGTCGTGGCCGTCACCGCGGTCTTCTCCGCGCTCGCCGGGCTCGACAACTCCGGGGACGCGGACTTCGACCCCCTGTTCTCGGCGTTCTTCGGCGTCAGTTTCGGGCAGATCGCGGCGATCACCTTCGGCGCGCAGGCCGTCTCCGCCGAGTTCCAGGGCGGTGCCCTGCGGGTCTCACTCGCGGCCGTGCCGCACCGGGGGCGGTGGTTCGCGGCGAAGGCGGCGGCGGTGGGGCTACCGGCCCTGGCGGCAGGCCTGCTCACCGGAGCGGCGACCCTGCTCGTCGGCAAGGCCGTCCTCGGCGACCGGGGAAGCGGGCTGAGCTGGGGCGAGGGGGTGCGGGCAGCCGTGGGCTGCGGGATCTACCTCGCACTGATGGCCCTGTTCGCCGCCGGACTGGCCGCGCTGCTGCGCAGCGGCGTCGCCACCCTGAGCATCCTCATCCCCTTCCTGCTCATCGTCTCCTTCGTGGTCGGCGACATGTCCGGGAGCGTGGCCGACTTCCTGCCCGACAAGGCGGGACAGGTGGTCCTGCACGAGACGTGGGACGGTGCGCTCGGTCCGTGGACAGGACTCGCGGTGACGGCGGTGTGGGCAGGGGCCGCTCTGCTGGCGGGTGCGTGGAGCGTTCGGCGCCGGGACGCGTGAACCGGTGGAACGCCCCCGCACCTGACGCATCGCCACTTGTCAGTGGCGGCCGCTTTACTGGAACGCATGACCACGGCACAGCACCTGGCCACGATCGACCTGCTGCACACCCGCGACTTCCCCGCGGAGTACGGCAGGTCGGACGTCGGCACGGCGGGACCCGGGTATCACATCGCCGAGTTAGCGACGAGTGACGGCTTCTGGGAGGACGACGGCACCGGGCGGGAGGAGACGGAGACGCAGTACGAGCTCGACAGGGACGGTCTCTCCGAGCGGCTGACCAGCCGCTGGGGCCGTCCGGACGTCTTCAGCCTGGCCGGTGTCTTCGAGCGGAGCATGGACGGCGAGGACATACCGGAGCCCTGGGGCACGCTCAGTTCACACGTACCGGACATACACCTCTGGAGGACGGACGCCCAGGACCGCTGGATCGCCCTGGGCGTCTCCCAGTGGGACACGGAGCTGCCGTTCCAACTGCTCGCCGTGGTCACCGAGGTGGACCCGCCGTGAATCACCCCCGGCTCTCGGACGCCTTCCGCAGCCGCCCGAACTCCTCCGCCATCGTCGCGGCCGTCCAATGCGCGTTCAGACCACTGGGGTTGGGCAGCACCCACACCCGGGTGGCACCGAACGTGCGCTCCTGCGGGCCGATCGCCGCCTTACAGTCGTCGAAGGCCGTCCGGTAGGCGGTCACACCGACCACCGCGAGCCAGCGTGGCCGCAGCCGTTCCACCTTGGCGGCGAGCAGACGCCCGCCCTCCCGGTACTCGTCCGCGCTCAGCTCGTCGGCCCGGGCGCTCGCTCGCGCCACCACGTTGGTGATGCCGAGCCCGTACGAGAGCAACTCGTCCTGTTCCGAGGGCTTCAGCAGCCGGGGAGTGAAGCCCGCCAGATGCAGTACGGGCCAGAAGCGGTTGCCGGGGCGCGCGAAGTGGTGGCCGGTCGCCGCCGTCATGAGACCGGGATTGATCCCGCAGAACAGGACGCGGAGGCCGTCCGCGACGACATCCGGCACGAGCCGGTCGCGGGCGGCCTCCAACTCGGCGGGGGTGAACCGCGTCAGAGGATCGCCCCCGGCGTGTAGCCCGCGGCCTCCGGGTGCTGCTTCACGATCTCCTCGACGCGGGCCACGACCACGGCCACCTGGTCGGCGGCGGCGCCCGTGAAGGACAGCTTGTCGGCCATCAGCGTGTCGAGCTGCGCACGGTCGAGCGGGATGCGCTCGTCCGCGGCGAGCTTGTCCAGCAGCTCGTTGCGCTCGGCACCCTGCTCACGCATGGCGAGCGCGGAGGCGACGGCGTTCTCCTTGATGGCCTCGTGCGCGACCTCACGGCCGACACCCGCGCGCACCGCGCCCATCAGGACCTTCGTCGTCGCGAGGAACGGCAGGTAGCGGTCCAGCTCGCGCGCGACGACAGCCGGGAAGGCGCCGAACTCGTCGAGGACCGTGAGGAAGGTCTCCAGCAGACCGTCCAGCGCGAAGAACGCGTCCGGCAGCGCGACCCGGCGCACCACCGAGCAGGACACGTCACCCTCGTTCCACTGGTCGCCCGCGAGTTCGCCCGTCATCGAGGCGTATCCGCGCAGGATCACCATCAGGCCGTTGACGCGCTCGCAGGAGCGGGTGTTCATCTTGTGCGGCATCGCGGAGGATCCGACCTGGCCCGGCTTGAAGCCCTCGGTCACCAGCTCGTGCCCGGCCATCAGCCGGATGGTCTTGGCGGTGGACGAGGGCGCGGCCGCCAGCTGTACCAGCGCGGTCACGACCTCGTAGTCCAGCGAGCGGGGGTAGACCTGGCCCACCGACGTGAACGCCTGCGAGAAGCCGAGGTGCCCGGCGATCCGCTGCTCCAGGTCGGCGAGCTTCGACGCGTCCCCGCCCAGCAGGTCCAGCATGTCCTGGGCCGTGCCCACCGGGCCCTTGATGCCGCGCAGCGGGTAGCGGCCGAGCAGTTCCTCGACCCGGCCGTGCGCCACGAGCAGCTCGTCGGCCGCGGTCGCGAAACGCTTGCCGAGGGTCGTCGCCTGCGCCGCCACGTTGTGCGAGCGGCCCGCCATGACCAGCTCGCCGTACTCGCCCGCGAGCTTGCCCAGCCGCGCGAGGACGGCGACCGTGCGGTCGCGGACCAGTTCGAGGGAGAGCCGGATCTGCAGCTGCTCGACGTTCTCGGTGAGGTCGCGGGACGTCATGCCCTTGTGGACGTGCTCGTGTCCGGCGAGGTCGTTGAACTCCTCGATCCGGGCCTTCACGTCGTGGCGTGTGACCTTCTCGCGCTCGGCGATGGAGGCCAGGTCGACCTGGTCGAGGACCCGCTCGTAGTCGGCGAGGGCGGCGTCGGGCACCTCGATCCCGAGGTCCTTCTGGGCCCGCAGCACGGCGAGCCAGAGCTGACGCTCCAGTTTCACCTTCTGCTCGGGGGACCACAGGGTGGCGAGCTCGGCCGAGGCGTAGCGGCCGGCGAGGACGTTCGGGATACGGGGCTTTGCAGGCGCAGTCACGTGGACGCATTCTACTGGCGGTTCCTGCAGGCCGGCGCCGCGGGCCCGTTCGTCGGAACCTACGAGAGTGAACCGGGGGCGGGTGAGGTGGCCCCGGCGTCGGCGAGTTCCGCCAGGATGTCGCCGTGGCACAGCTCCGGCGCGCACCAGCAGGCCAGTGTCCTGCCGCGCAGTTCGGGCACCCGGGCCAGCAGGTCCGGGCGTTCGAGGAGGTACGTCCGGTACTTGGCCATGACCTCGGCGCGGGTTCCGTCGCGCTTCCTGGCCGGGGTGTCGTAGGCGAACGGGTTGTGGAGCGGGTGCCGGGGGAGGTCCCAGTGCCCCATGGTCCAGCGCCGGCCGACGTAGACCAGGTCCGCCGGGGCCCGCTCCAGCCGGGCGCCGAAGTCGTGGATGTGTCCCTTGAGGTTGATCACGGTCGTGGTCACGGGCTCTCCGTTCACGCTCGGGGCGGCGAGCCCGATCATGCGCCGCACGGACCGTGTACGCCACCCGCCCGCCCGCCAGGGCCGCAGGCCTCGTACCACCGGCCGCGCCGCGGGTGCCGCCCCTACTCCGCCGGCCCCCGGTACTCCTCGTACGGCAGCAGTTCCGGTCGTTTGGGCGGGCGGCCGTCGCCCGACGAGCGGCCGGTCAGCCGGCGGCCGATCCACGGCAGCAGGTACTGACGGGCGAAGCGCGCGTCGGCCGCCCGGCGGGCGGCCCAGCCGGGCGGGGCGGAAACCGGCATCGGGGTGTGCCACTCGGCGTCCTCCGCCGCGTGCCCGAGTGCCTGCCAGACCGCCTCGGCGACCCGCCGGTGCCCCTCGCCCGTCAGGTGCAGCCGGTCCACGTCCCACATGCGGGGGTCGCCCAGGGACGCCGCTCCGTAGAGGTCGACCACGAGCGCGCCGTGGCGGGAGGCGAGATCGTCGATGCAGACGAACAGTTCCTCCATGCGGGGGCGGAAGCGTTCCAGCACCGGGCCCTGGCGGCCGGGGCTGCGCATCAGGACGAGCTGCTTGCAGGCCGGCGCCAGACGCTCCACGGCCTCTTCCAGGAGCCCGCGGACCCGCACCATGTCGCACTTGGGCCGCAGTGTGTCGTTGAGGCCGCCGACCAGCGTGATCACGTCGGGCTGCATCGCCACTGCGACGTCCACCTGCTCGGCGACGATCTGTCCGATGAGCTTCCCGCGCACCGCGAGGTTGGCGTAGCGGAAGCCGGGCGTCTGCGCGGCCATCCGGGCCGCGAGGAGATCCGCCCAGCCCCGGTACGAACCGTCGGGAAGGCGGTCCGACATGCCCTCGGTGAAGGAGTCGCCGACGGCGACAAGGCTGGTGAAGGTGGCATTCGTCTGCATGGCGGAAGAAATGATATCGCGTGCACATACCCGCCGGTCTGCCGCTCGGCGCGCAGGCGGGCGCGCCCCGCGCAGCGGGGACCGACGCCGACAGGAGTCGCGTCGGCGTGACCTGAATCGCCATGAACCCGCGCCGCCACGACCCGGGCCGGCGGGACTCGAACGGGTGGGGCCGGCGCCACCTCGCGCCGGCCCCGTTCCGACTCCGGCCCGGCCGTGAGCCGACCCTCACGACAACACCGCCACCGGCACCCCCACCACCACTGCCACCGACACCGACACCGTCACACGGGCTGACCGAACAGCTCCCTCAGCACGTCCTCCATCGTCACAAGACCGGCCAGCCGCCCGTCAGCACCGAGCACCGCAGCCAGATGCGTACGACTGCGCCGCATGGCCGTCAGGACGTCGTCGAGCGGCGTGCCCTCGCGGACGCGGGCGATGGGCCGCATGTCCTGGACCCGGAACCGCAGGTCGCGCGGCATCGCGTCCAGGGCGTCCTTGACGTGGAGGTAGCCGACGATGCGCAGCCCGTCGTCCACCACGGGGAAGCGGGAGAACCCGGACTCGGCGGACAGGGCCTCCAACTGCTCGGGCGTGACACCCAGGCGCGCGTAGACGACGCGTTCCAGCGGCAGCACCACGTCCCGCACGGGACGGCGCCCCAGTTCCAGGGCGTCGTGCAGACGCTCCTGGGCGCGGTCGTCGATGAGCCCCGCCTCGCTGGCGTCCTTCACCAGCCGGGCCAGCTCGGTGTCCGAGAAGGTCGCCGACACCTCGTCCCGGACCTCGACGCGCAGCAGCTTCAGCAGCCCGTTGGCGAACGCGTTGACCGTGAAGATCACCGGCCGCAGCGCCCGCGACAGGCCGACCAGCGGCGGACCGAGGAGCAGTGCCGTCCGCACCGGCTCGGCGAGCGCGATGTTCTTCGGCACCATCTCGCCGAGCAGCATGTGCAGATACGTGGCCAGGCTGAGCGCGATCACGAACGAGATCGCGTGCCCCGTGCCGGAGGAAAGCCCCACCGCGTGGAACAGCGGCTCCAGCAGATGCGCGATCGCGGGCTCGGCGACCACGCCCAGGACCAGCGTGCACAGCGTGATGCCGAGCTGCGCGGCCGCCATCAGGGCGGACACGTGCTCCAGCCCCCAGAGCACGGCGCGTGCCCGCCGGTCCCCCGTCCCGCCGTTCTCCATGGACTGTTCGATCTGGCTGCGGCGCACGGAGATCAGCGCGAACTCGGCCCCCACGAAGAAGGCGTTCACGACCAGGGTCGCCAGGCCGATCAGCAGTTGTACGGCGGTCATCGTCGCCGCCCTCCTTCCGATCCGGCCCCTTCGGCACGGGTGTCCGTGGCGTCCGGCGTGTGCATCAGTACCCGAGCGGCCCGCCGCCCCGTCGCGTCCACCACGTCCAGCCGCCACCCGGCGACCTCGACCGTGTCCCCTTCGGCGGGGATGCGCCCGAGTTCGGTCGCGACCAGGCCCGCGAGCGTCTCGTACGGCCCGTCGGGCGCGCGCAGGCCGACACGGGCCAGACGGTCGGTGCGGACGGAGCCGTCGGCCGAGTACAGCGTGCGGCCCTCGTCGTCCGTGCCGGCCGGGGCCAGGTCGGGCGTCTCGTGCGGGTCGTGCTCGTCCCGCACCTCCCCGACGACCTCCTCGACGATGTCCTCGAGGGTGGCGACCCCGGCGGTGCCGCCGTACTCGTCGATGACGACGGCCATCGTGCGCTTGCCGGACAGCCGGTCCAGCAGCCGGTCGACGGTCAGCGTCTCCGGTACGAGAAGGGGCTCGCGCATCACCTGGGACACGGGTGTACGGGCCCTGCCGTCGGCGGGCACGGTGATGACGTCCTTGATGTGTGCGACTCCGACGACCGAGTCGAGGTTGCCGCGGTAGACCGGGAAGCGCGACAGCCCGGTCGCCCGCGTCGCGTTCGCCACGTCCTCGCAGGTCGCCTGGACGTCGAGGGCGATGACCTGGACGCGCGGAGTCATCACGTTCTCCGCGGTGAGGTCGGCGAGGTTCAGCGTGCGTACGAACAGTTCGGCGGTGTCCGCCTCCAGGGCCCCCTCCTTCGCGGAGTGCCGGGCCAGGGCGACCAGTTCCTGCGGGCCGCGCGCGGAGGCCAGCTCCTCGGCCGGCTCGATGCCGAAGCGGCGTACGACACGGTTGGCTGTGTTGTTGAGATGGGTGATGAAGGGCCGGAACACCGCGCTGAACCAGCGCTGCGGCGTCGCCACCCGCTTGGCCACGGCGAGTGGCGAGGAGATCGCCCAGTTCTTGGGCACCAGCTCGCCGACGACCATCAGGAAGACCGTCGACAGGGCCGTACCGATCACCAGGGCGACGGACGAGGTGGCCGACGGAGGTACCCCGGCGGCTTCGAGGGGCCCGGCGATGAGCTTGGCGACGGACGGCTCGGCGAGCATGCCGACGACCAGGTTGGTGACGGTGATGCCCAGCTGAGCGCCGGAGAGCTGGAAGGTGAGGTTCCGTACGGCCCTGAGGGCGCCCGCCGCGCCGACCTCGCCGCGCTCGACGGCCCGCTCCAGTTGGCTGCGCTCGACGGTGGTCAGTGAGAACTCGGCCGCGACGAAGGCGCCGCAGGCCAGCGAGAGCAGCACCGCCACGGCGAGGAGGAGCACTTCGGTCATCGGGTCACCTCCGTCCAATGATCGGGCAGAGGTGGAGGAATCGCGCGATGTCGGCACGGCGGGACGCCGTGCCGTCGGTTGTCGGAAGGCTCGCCCATGGGCGGACGCTCTCACCTTTCCTCGGGGACGGTGCGGTCCTTCGGGAGCGAAGGACCGGTGGGGTCCCGGCTGCGGTCACTCGACCAGCGGCTTGACCCAACGCCGCCAGTGCTCTTCCGGCGTGTACCCCGCCGCGCGCCAGGCATGGTGTGCCGTCTCGTTGCGTGCCAGAACCATCGCGTCGCCCCGGCGCCCGCCGAGGCGTACGAACCGTTCCTCGGCCGCCGCCAGGAGCGCCGAGCCGATGCCCTGGCGGCGCCGGTCAGGGTCCACCGCCAGCCGGTACAGATGACAGCGCCAGCCGTCGAAGCCCGCGATGACGGTGCCCACGAGCTCGCCGTCCCGCTCGGCGAGGATCAGGGCCTCGGGGTCGCGCACGATCAGCCGCTCCACCCCGTCCCGGTCGTCACTGATGCTGGTGCCCTCGGCAGCGGTCTTCCAGAAGGCGAGAACGGTGTCGAGGTCTCCCGGCGCGGCGGCCCGTATCCGAAGATCATTCATGCTCCGATCCCATCACGGCCGAAGCTCACGGGCATCGGATTCCACGATGCGGACACGTCCTCGCGGGCCCTCGCGCGGTCCGGAACGGTCCGGACGCGGTCACTCGCCCTGGAGCCCCGCGATGACCGCTCCGAAAGCCTCCATGTACGGCTCCAGCACCGTCAGGTACGAGAAGCCGTACCGCTCCCGGACCGCCCGGACCTTCTTCCTGATCTGCTCCACCGAGCCGGCCAGCACGATCGGCAGCTCCAGGACCTGCTCCTCGGTGAGGTGCGGGATGTGGGGGAGGAGGGGCTGGACGGCGCCCTGCGGGTCGTCCGTGACGACGACCAGCTGGACGAGCAGGTTCAGTTCGGCGGGTTCGGGCCGGTCGGCGGCGAGGCGCAGGTAGGCCGCCACCCGTTCGTCGATCTCCTCGGCGGAGAGCGGCTCCAGGGTTCCGGTCGTGCTGCCCCGCACCGAGCGCGCGCCGGTGAAGGCCGCGATGTCCGCGTGCTCGGCGGTCAGCCGCAGCATCCGGTCGCCGTTGCCGCCGACGAGCAGCGGCACCCGCTTCCGCGCCGCCCCCGGCGGATGATCCGCCGTGCCGAGCAGACGGTCCAGCTCCTTGATCATGTGTCGCAGTTGGTCCACACGCTCGCGCGGCGAACCGTACGGGAGCCCGGCCGTGTCGTGCTCCGCCTGTACGTATCCGGTGCCGAGCCCCAGTTCGAGGCGTCCGCCGGTGAGCGCGTCCGTGGTGGCGACCTCGCGGGCCAGCAGCGCCGGATTCCAGAACCCGGCGTTGAGCACGAACGTGCCGAGACGGGGCCGCTCGGTCGCCGCGGCGGCCGCGACCAGCGAGGGGAAGGGAGCGGGCATGCCGAGATGGTCGGCGACCAGGATCACGTCGTAGCCGAGCTCCTCGGCGCGGCGGCACTTGGCGCGCCATTCGCCCGCGGGGGCGGGCGTGACGAGGCTGGCTCCGAAACGGAAGGGGCGCGGCATGAACTCTCCTCACCTGCGGGCGACTTGACGCTTCGGACAGTGCTCCGCGCCTCGTACCGATCACTCGTGCGCGATGGCCGCCAGCACGTTCATGCGTGACGCGCGCAACGCGGGCAGCAGCGCCGCCACGATGCCCACGACGGCCGAGCCCACGACGACCGCGACGAGGGTGGTCCACGGGATCGCGAACGCCGTCATCCCCTGCAGTGCGAGGACCTGCTGCACGCACACGCCCCACACGAGTCCGAGGGCCAGGCCGAGCACCGCGCCGAACACGGCGATCACCACCGACTCCAGCCTGATCATCCGCCGCAGCTGCCGCCGGGCGAGCCCGATCGCGCGCAGCAGGCCGATCTCGCGGGTGCGCTCCACCACCGACAGGGCAAGGGTGTTGACCACTCCGAGCACCGCGATGACGATCGCGAGTCCCAGCAGGGCGTACACCAGGTAGAGCAGGACGGCGATCTGGTCGTGGATCAGCTTCTTGTAGTCGGCGAGGTCGCGGACCTGCACCTGGGGGTACGGGTCGAGCGCCTTGTCGAGGTTGGAGCGCAGCGTGTCGGCGGAGGCGCCGGCGGCCGCGTTCACGTACAGCGCGGAGTCCTGGCCGCCCGGCACGTACTTCTCGACGGTCCCGAAGCCGAGGAAGAGCCCGCCCTGCGTTCCGAAGCCCTCGGCGGCGTCCTGGTCGGTCAGCGCCGCCACCTTCAGTTCGGTCTTCCGCCCGGCGGGGAACTCGACGGGAATCGTGCTCCCCACGCGCACGTCGTGGTCCTTCGCGAAGCCGGCGTCCATGGCGATGTTCCCGTCCGCGAGCGCGGCGGCCGTGTCCCCCTCGGCGTAGGTGATGCGGGCGACCTCGTCCAGCTGGGGCTCGTAGGCCGCCGCCGTCGTCTTGACGCGCTTGCCGTCGGGCAGCCGGACGGCGACCGGCGCGAAGCGCTGCCGTACGACGAGTCCCGCGCCGTCCGTGTCCTTCACCTTCTCGGTGATCTCCTGCGGGAACGGCATGAAGTTGGCGTTCTGCACCACGAAGTCGGCGCCCAGCGTCTTGTCGATCTGCTGGTCGAAGGACTTGGTCATGGACGCGCTCGCCACGGACATGCCGCCGACCAGGGCGAGGCCCACCATCAGGGCTGCCGCGGTGGCGCCCGTGCGGCGCGGGTTGCGCAGCGCGTTGCGCTGGCTCATCCGGCCGACCGGCCCGAACAGGGCCGGGAAGAAGCCGCCGAGGACACGGATCACCGGGCGGACGAGCAACGGTCCGGCGATCACCGTCGCGGTGAGGGTGAGGACGACACCGAGGCCCAGCAGGGAGGCGGCGGACGAGGTCTTCGTCGCCGTCGCGCAGCCCACCAGTGCCGCGGCGCCCAGCGGGCCGACGACCGATCCGACGACGGCCCGGACCCGCAACGGCCGGCCCACCCCGGCGATCTCGGCGTCCGACAGCGCGGCCATCGGTGACACTCCGGCGGCGCGGCGGGCCGGAAGATACGCCGCGACGAAGGTGACGCCCACCCCGACGACGTACGCGGCGACGGGCGTCCCCCACCCGATGACCATCTCGGTGCTCTTCAGGTTCATGCCGAACAGACCCATGAGCTCGATCAGTCCGGCCGCGAGCCCGATTCCCGTGGCCAGGCCGAGCGTGGAGCCCACCAGGCCCAGCAGTGTCGCCTCCGTGAGCACGGAGCGGCGCACCTGGCGCCGGTCGGCGCCGAGCGCACGCAACAGGCCCAGTTCGCGGGTGCGTTGGGCGATCAGCATGGAGAAGGTGTTGACGATCAGGAAGATCCCGACGAGCACCGCGATCCCCGCGAAGCCGAGCATCACGTACTTGATCACGTCGAGGAATCCGCCGAGTTGGGACGCCGCCGACTCGGCCTGCTCGTCCGCGGTCTCCAACTCGTAGGTGCCGGAGCCGAGTTCGGCGGCGATGCGCTGCTTGAGCATCGCATCGCTCACTCCCTCCTTCGCGTCCACCTGGATGCTGGTGGCGGCCCCGGCCCTGCCCAGCAGCTTCTGGGACGCGACCGCCGGGTCGACGAAGAGGAGTGCGGCGCCGGGGTTGGTGGTCGTGAAGGTCGCGATGCCGACGACCTCCACCTTGAACGACCCGGGCTGCGCGATCACGGTCAGCGTGTCACCGATGCGCACGTGCTTCTTGTCGGCCGTGTCCGCGTCGAGGAGCGCCTCACCGGGCCCGCGCGGGGCGTGCCCGGACGTCAGCTTTACGGGGCTGCGCGCGGTGACGTACCAGTCGCCGGCGATGGTCGGCGCGCCCGTGGTCGGGCCCACCGACTTGTTGTCACTGTCGACGACGGTGACGTTCTCGACGGACACGTCCTGACGCGCGAGGGCGACCCCGTCGATCTTCGCGATGCGGTCCACGAGGCTCGTGGGCACCGTCTCGACAGCCCCGGAGGGGATCTGTGACTTCAGGTCGTCCTTCGGGGCCACGGTCACGTCGGCCGACGTGGACGCGAAGAGCCGGTCGAACGTACGACTGACGGTGTCCGAGAAGATCAGGCTGCCCGCGACAAATGCCACGGACAGGACGACGGCCAGCGCCGAGAGCAGCAGCCGGCCCTTGTGGGCGAGGAAACTCCGGAGTGTCGCCTTCAGCACGACGGTCTGCCTCAGTCTTTGTCGGGGGCGATGCCCTGGTCGAGGACGTTGTCCTGGTCGGGGGCGGCGTCACCCTCGAACGTCCCGCGGATCGTGTCGAACCTCTTCATGCGCTCCAGCACCGCGTCCGCCGTCGGCCGTGCCATCTCGTCCACGATCCGCCCGTCCCCGAGGAAGAGGACCAGGTCGGAGTGGGCGGCCGCGCCCGGATCGTGCGTGACCATGACCACGGTCTGCCCCAGCTCGTCGACCGCGTCCCGCAGGAAGCCGAGGACCTCCAGGCCCGCCCGCGAGTCGAGGTTGCCGGTCGGCTCGTCCGCGAAGATCAGCTCGGGGCGTGACGCGAGCGCCCGGGCGCAGGCGACGCGCTGTTGCTGACCGCCGGAGAGCTGCGCGGGCCGGTGCTTCAGCCGGTCGCGCAGGCCGAGCTGGTCGATGACCTGGTTCAGCCACTTCTCGTCGGGCTTCCTGCCCGCGATGTCCATGGGCAGCGTGATGTTCTCCGCCGCGTCGAGAGTCGGGATCAGGTTGAACGACTGGAACATGAAGCCGATCCGGTCGCGGCGCAACTGGGTCAGCTCGCGCTCCTTCAGTCCGGTGATCTCGGTGTCGCCCAGCCACACCTGTCCCGTCGAGACGCTGTCGAGCCCCGCCAGGCAGTGCATCAGGGTGGACTTTCCGGAGCCCGAGGGCCCCATGACCGCCGTGAAGCGGCCGCGCGCGATGTCCACGTCGACCGAGTCGAGGGCGAGCACGGTCGTCTCACCCGACCCGTACGCCTTCGTCAGACCCCGGGCGCGGGCCGCGATCTCCTCGGCGTCCGTGCGCCCGAGGGCGTGCTCCGTAGCTGCTGTGGACAAGGCCGCCTCCTAGGTCGGACTACGGTGTCCGCGGGCGAGCCTAGTGTGATCCGGGGCACACCCGGTATCCCCCCGAAGTGCCGGGTGGGTCTCCGTCGCAGGTCGGTGCCCCCGAGGTCCGTGTAAGGGGCACCCTTAAGGGAAGGGCCCGGCCTGCCCCCTTGCCGTTGCTAGCGTTCCGGCGCTAGCTTCGAAGTATGGCGAAGACCCAGCTGAACGTACGCGTGGACGAGGGCACCGCCCGCGCCGCGCGTGAACGCGCCCTGGCCCGCGGGATGAGCGTCAACCGCTACATCGAGGAACTGGTCAGACAGGACACCGGCGAGGCCGGCCACACCTTCGTCGAGGCCGCCGCCGACTTCATGAAGCAGTACGAGTCCGTGTTCGCCGAGGAGTTCGGCGCGGAACGAGAAGGCCGTCGCTGAGCTCTTGAACGAACCCCTGAACATCAGAGTCGACCTCGCCTGGCTCCTCATGGTCGCCGAACAGAAGACGCCCGGAGACCCCCAGGTCGTCGACTGGGGAGCACTCGTCGCCGCCGTCAGCCGGCACGAGGCCGCGATATTCGGCGTCCCCGTCTACGACACCCCGCACACCCGCGCCGCCGCGCTGCTCCAGCTCCTGCTGCACGTGCCGGCACTCGAACGTTCGAACGCGATGTTCGCCATGGCCGTCGCGTACGCCTACCTCGTGGCCAGCGGCCTGAAGGTCGTCACGTCACCCGAGCAGGTCCGCGACCTGGCCAGACTGGTCAAGACGGGCGAGGCGACGGTGCAGGACATCGCGCGAGAGCTGCGCCAGTGGACCCTGTGAGGCCCGTCGGCCGTGCCCGCTCGCACGGCGACGTGAGGCCCCACGGCCGGGCGGCGCGCGTACCCGGTGCTTCGCACGGTGCTGAAGGGCTGTCGCCCACCAGGCGACGTGATGAGACGTGAGGCGGCACCGAGCCTGCCCCGTGCAGAGAATTGCGCCCGGCCCGGCCCATCCGGCCCGGTGGTCGCGACGGCTTCAGGAGACGGCCGGGTCCCGGGCGTCCGGACGGCGCGCGGTGCCCAGCACGCAGTACGAACTCGGCGTCCGCGGCCCCCTGTCGGGCACCAGCAGCCGCCGGTAGGCGCCGAGCTCGTACCCCGCGTCCCTGATCGCGGCGACCGGGTCCCGGTTCACGTGACAGCCGCCGAACAGCAGCGGCCACACCGTGCGGTCGAGGACGCGCTGCCCGGTCGTCATCGCGCGGCCGCCGCCCCTGCCGTGCTCGAAGAAGCGCAGCTCACCGCCCGGGCGCAGGACACGGCGGATCTCGGCGAGCGCCCGCGGCAGGTCCCGTACGCTGCACAGCACCAGTGACACGACGGCCCCGTCGAACGCCTCGCTCTTGACCGGCAGGGCCTCCGCGACCCCCGGCACCACGTCGACCGGCACGTCGGCGCGCCGGGCCGCGGTCCCGGCCAACTGCCGCAGGCGGCGCTCGGGTTCGATCGCGACGACCTCCGAGACCGTGCCCGGATAGTGGGCGAAGTTCAGGCCGTTGCCCGCGCCGATCTCGATGACCCGGCCGGAGAGCCCGGCGAGCAACTCGTCGCGATGGACGCCGATCGCAGGCTCGGCCGCCACGCTCAGCCGGGCGTAGAAGCGGGCGAACAGCGGGTGGTGCACCGGAGGCGGAGGCAGCGTGCCGGTCTTGCCGAATCTGGAGCCGAGCGGTCGCATACGGGCCTCCCCTGGGTGCGGACCTACCGCGATTGTCCCCCCGGAGGGCCACCCTCACCCGTCCGCCGCCCGGCGGTTCTCGCCCTCACCGCCGCGGTCCGCCCCGGAAACCCGGCCGCGCCGGGGCCCGGGGCGGACCTGTGGGGCGTCAGGCGACGAAGTCGCGCACCTGCTCGTAGACGCCGTGGTCGTTGTTCATGTCGGTGTGCGAGACGCATCCGACCTCGACATTGGTGGCGCCGCTGAGGATCGCACTGGTGTCGGGGGTCAGTGCGTCGTCGCAGTTCGACCAGTAACTGGCGTAGGAGACGCTGCCTGGTGTCTCGTCCCCCGAGTTGAGCGCGGTCAGGAACGAGCTGCCGGTGTACATCTGTGCACACGACGTGTAGAGCCACTGGCACCAGCCGGCCGTCGTGGTCCCGTGGTTCACACCGGCCGTCGACACGAAGTCGTCCACGTACGCGGTGCCGCCGAGGTTCTTGAGGTAGTAGCGGGAGTTGAGCGCGCCCATCGAGTGGACGACCAGGTCGACCTTGGCCGCTCCGGTCTGCGTGCGCACGCTCTGGATCTTGGCGGACAGCTGCTGGGCGGTCGTGACGTTCGACTGGCCCCAGTCGTACGACCAGGAGAACAGCTCGGAGCTCGTGTAGCCGTCGGCCTTGAAGTCGGCGATCCAGTCGTCCCAGCTGCTCGACGAACTGCTCAGTCCGTGTACGAAGACGACGGGATTGCGGGCGGCCGCGTGGGCCGGGGACGCGGGCAGGGACAGGAGCAGCGACGCGAGCGCGGCTGCGAAGACCGTGCCGGCAGTGCGAATGCGGCGGGTCATGACGCCTCCTGAAGGGGGTGGGTTCGTCAGGAGTGTCCGGCGGGGTCTACGCGCGGCGCATCGGTGAAATCGCCGGTCTTTACGCACCACTTAACTCGCCAGTAACGTGAAAGGCGTGGTGACTTCGGTGAACCCCCCGCCTCTCCCGCAGCATCCGCCACCGTCCCTGACGCACGCTCCGGAACAGCCGGGCGGCGTGGCGCGGACGCTCGCGCGAACGCCGATGCCCGAGGGCGTCCGGATACGGGTGCTGCGCGCCGTGCACGGCGATCCGCTCGCCGCCGCCGAACTCACGGCCGCCCTCGACGAGCGCCAACTGGCCGGTCTCGAACCGCTGCCGGCCGACCCCGCCGCCGTGGTGCCCGGCCTCCTGAGGTCGCTCCGGCCGGAGTTCCGCTCGCTCCCGTCCGACACCCGGCGTCTCCTGCTGATCGCCGCCGCCGACCAGCACCCGGTCGCCACGCACGCCTACCAACGCGCGGTGGCCGCGGCCCGGCTGGACACCGGCCCCCTCGACGACGCGGAGGCGGCAGGGCTCGCCAGGGCCACGTCCGGCGGAGTCGTGTTCCGGGATCCCTGGACCCGCATCGCCGCCTACGAGACCGCCTCCGCCGTGGACCGGCGCGAGACACACCGGCTCCTTGCCCGGGTCCTGCGCGGCGAGGGCGAGGCACCCCGCCGGTCCTGGCACCGGGCCGCGGCCGCGCTCGGTCCCAGCCGGCGCCTTGCGGCGGAACTGCGCGCCGCGGCGCACGAGGCGCGCGCCGCCCAGGAACACGCGCTGGCCTGCGTACTCCTCGAACGGGCGGCCGAGCTGATTCCGGACCCGCGTGAACGGCCGCGCCTGCTGGCCCGCGCCGCCGCCGACGCCTGGCGCTCCGGCGACGGCGACCGGGCCCGCCGCCTGGCCTCCCACGGGAACATCGACGGGCTGAACGGACTGCTCGCTCTACGCGCGGGGAACGCGACGGAGGCGTTCGACGCGCTCCTCGCGGGAGCGGAGCGCAGTGCCGAGCGCGGCGCGGAGAGGGGCATGGAGAGAGAGCCGGAAGCGAGCACGGGCGCCCCGTCCGACCGCACGGTCAAAGGCGCGCTGATCGAGGGCGCGGGCGGCAGCCGGGTGGTGTTCCCCGCCGCTGCCGACGCCTCCGCGCACCTGCTGGCACGTGCCACCGAAGCCGCCGTCTACACCGGGGACCTGCGCCGCTGCCGGGAGGCCGCGGCGGTCGCCGACCGGCTCGGGATCGTACCCCCGGGCACGCTGGGAGGACTGGCCGCGGCGTTCGACGGGCGCTACGAGGACGCCCGTGACCTGCTGAAGGCGGCCGCCGGGCGCTGCGGGCCCGGCGGCGACCCCACCTCGCTGATCCACGCCTCGATCGCCGCGCTGCTGCTCGGCGACCACACCCGCGCCGCGGCCGCGGCTGTCGGGGCCGCCGCCTCGGCCCGTGCCATGGGCGAGCCCGCGGCCGTTCCGCAGGCCATGGAGTTCCGGGCGTACGCCGAGTTCTGGACCGGCCGCCCGCGATCCGCCGGAGCCGCGGCGCTGGACGCCCTGCGGCAGGCGTACGCCACCGGACAGGACAACGGGGCCTGTCACCTCCAGGCGGCCCTCGCCATGTTCGCGGCCGTCACCGGCGACGAGGAGCTCTGCCGGGCCCGCGCCGAGGCGGCCCGCACCCACGCCCTGGAACGCGGCCTCGGTCTCCCCGCCGCCCTCGCCCTGTGGGCGCTCGCCTTCCTCGACCTCAGCACGGGCCGGTACGCGGCCTCCGCGTCCCGGCTGCGGGCGCTCGCCGGGTTCGGCCCCGGGCACGGGCACCGGGCCGTCCGCCACCTCGCCACCCCGCACTACGTGGAAGCCGCCGTCCGCACGGGGGACACCCGGGTCGCGCGCGCCGCCCACGCCGACTACGACCGCTGGGCGAGGGCCGTCCGCAGCCCCGACGACCTGGCCCTGAGCGCCCGCTGCCGGGCCCTGCTGGCCACCGGCCACGACGCCGCCGACCACTACCGGACCGCTCTCGGCCTCCACGCCGACGGGACCCGGGACTTCGAACGCGCCCGTACGGAACTCCTGTTCGGCAGCGCCCTGCGCCGGCTGCGCAACCGTACGGAGGCCCGTGACCGGCTGCACAGCGCCCTCGAGGCGTTCGAACACTTCGGCTCCCCGCACTGCGCGGCCCAGGCCAGGGCCGAGCTGCGCGCACTGGGCGAACCGGCCCGGCCCCAGGCCGCCGCACGGCCCTTGGCCGCCGTTCTCACCGCCCAGCAGCTGTTGGTGGCCCGCATGGCCGCCGAGGGCGCCACCAACCGGGAGATCGCGTCCCGCCTGCTGCTCAGCCCCCGCACCATCGACCATCACCTGCGCGGCGTCTTCACCCGTCTCGGCATCCGCTCACGCATAGAACTGGTCCGTCTCCTGGCCTCGGAGGACTGAGCCGGAGGCGGGTCAGCCGCCGGTCCGCTCCGCCGCAAATGCCTCCGCGTCCCACGTGCCCCACAGACGCGGTGCCAGCCAACTGCCCGCGCTCGCGCGGAAGACGGAGGCGGGAAGCCGCCCGGCGCCCCCGGGCAGGGCGCCCAGCAGAGGCGCCCCCGCCACCACGGGAAGATCGGCCAGATTGCAACGCGACGCGAGATCGGGCTCGTCCGGCCAGCTGCCCACGACGACGCCGAGCAGGTCGAGCCGACGGAACCGCAGTTCGCGGGCGGTCAGCTCCGTCGTGTTGAGCGTGCCGAGCCCGGCCGAGGCCACCACCAGCACCGGCGCGTCCAGCAGCCGCGCGGCGTCCGCGAGCGTGCCGCCCTCGTCGTCGAACCGTACGAGCAGCCCGCCCGCCCCCTCGACCAGCACGAGATCGTGCGCCGCGGCCAGCTTGCCCGCGGCCTCCGCCACCTCCTGCGGCCGCACCGGCGCGAGACCGGACCGCCGGGCCGCCGTGGCGGGCGCCAACGGCTCGGGATATCGGGCGAGTTCGACGGACGTCACCGCGCCCGCGAGCCGTGCCACCTCGTCGGCGTCCCCGCGCTCACCCGGCACCACACCCGTCTGCGCGGGCTTGAGCACGGCCACCGACAGGCCGGCCGCGACGGCCGCCGCGGCGACGGCGGCGGTCGTGACGGTCTTGCCGACCTCCGTACCCGTTCCCGTGATCACCAGCACCGTCATGTCAGCCCTCCCGCGCCGCCGCGCACACGGCCGCCGTGATCCGCGCCAGGTCGGCGTCCCCGGTGACGTACGGCGGCATCGTGTAGACGAGGTCCCTGAACGGCCGCAGCCACACGCCCTCGCGCACCGCCGCCCGGGTCGCGGTCGCCATGGCCGCCTCGTCAAGGGCATGGTCCAGTTGTACGACCCCGATGGCCCCGAGCACGCGTACGTCCCTGACGCCCGGCAGCTCCGCCGCCGGAGCCAGCCCGTCCCGCAGGCCCGCCTCGATGCGTTTGACCTCGGTCTGCCAGTCCTGGCCGAGCAGGAGGTCGATCGAGGCACAGGCCACCGCGGCGGCGAGCGGATTGCCCATGAAGGTCGGACCGTGGGCGAGGACCGGCACCTCGCCCCGCGAGATGCCCTCCGCCACCCGCGAGGTGCACAGCGTGGCCGCCATCGTCATGTATCCGCCGGTCAGCGCCTTGCCCACACACATCACATCGGGCGTCACACCCGCGTGCCCGGCCGCGAACAAAGTCCCCGTACGTCCGAAGCCCGTGGCGATCTCGTCGAACACGAGCAGCACGTCGTGGGCGTCGCACGCCTCGCGCAGCACCCTCAGATACGCGGGTGAGTGGAACCGCATCCCGCCCGCACCCTGCACCACGGGCTCCACGATCACGGCGGCCAGCTCGTGCGCGTGCCGCTCGATCAGCGCACGCAGATGGTCGGCGTACGACTCCTCGTACGCGGCCGGCGGTGCGTCCGCGAACACCTGGCGCTGGAGCACGCCCTGCCACAGCTCGTGCATCCCGCCCTCGGGATCGCACACCGACATCGGCTGCCAGGTGTCCCCGTGATAGCCGCCGCGCCAGGTCAGCAGGCGCTGCTTGCCCGGCCGCCCGAGCGAACGCCAGTGCTGGAGGCACATCTTGACCGCGACCTCGACGGACACCGATCCGGAGTCGGCCAGGAAGACATGCTCCAGTCCTTCGGGGGACATGTCGACAAGACGCTTCGCCAGCCGTACGGCGGGCTCGTGGGTGAGCCCGCCGAACATCACATGGCTCATCCGCCCGAGCTGGTCGCGGGCCGCCTCGTTGAGCGCCGGGTGGTTGTAGCCGTGGATCGCCGACCACCAGGAGGACATGCCGTCGATCAGCTCGTCCCGGGCGCCGGCCAGCCGCAGCCGCACCCCGCTCGCCGACTCCACGACAAGGGGTTCCTGCCGGCCGGGCATGGGCCCGTAGGGATGCCAGACGTGCCGCCGGTCGAGCTCCAGGAGTTCGGGCACGGAGAGGCCCAGGACGTGCGGGTCAGGCATTGGGGGCGAGATCCGTTCCGGCACCGCGGCGGCGTACCGCGACCAGGTCCGTACGGGCCTCGGCGGGAACCCGCGTGCCTGCCGGGGCCGGCTCGGCGGCGGCCGGACCGCAGGGGCCGCATCCGCCGCCCTCGTGCGAGCCGCAGCCCGCGTCCGCCTCCGCGTGCGAGCCGCATCCGGCCTCGGCGCGGGAACCGCACCCCGCGCCCGCCGCGGCCCGGTGCTCCGGGAGCGTCACCTCGCCGGCGCCCTCCACCTCGAACCCGGCGTCCGCGATCATGTCCAGGTCCGCCCTGCCCGCCTGTCCCTCGCTCGTCAGGTAGTCACCGAGGAAGATCGAGTTGGCGAGGTGCAGGGCGAGGGGCTGCATCGTACGGAGATGCACCTCGCGGCCGCCCGCGATCCGCACCTCGGCGTCCGGGCAGACGAAGCGGACCATCGCGAGAATGCGCAGACAGCGCTGCGGGGTGAGGTTCCACTCCTTGGCGAGCGGGGTGCCCTCGAACGGGATCAGGAAGTTGACCGGGACCGAGTCCGGGTCGAGCTCCCGCAGGGCGTACACGACGTCGACGAGGTCCTCGTCGCTCTCGCCCATGCCCGCGATCAGCCCGGAACAGGCGGACAGACCCGCGGCATGCGCCTTCTGGACCGTGTCCACGCGGTCGGCGTACGTGTGGGTGGTGGTGATCGCCTCGTACGTCCCCTCGGACGTGTTGAGGTTGTGGTTGTAGGCGTCGGCGCCCGCCTCGCGCAGCCGCTCGGCCTGGCCGTCCGACAGGAGCCCGAGGCAGGCGCACACCTCCACGCCGTCGTGCCGGTCCTTGATCGCCTTGATGGTGTCCGAGACCCGGTCGACGTCCCGGTCGGTGGGACCGCGTCCGCTCGCCACCAGACAGACCCGCTTGGCGCCGCCCGCGAGCCCGGCGGCCGCGGCCTCGGAAGCCTGGTCGGGCTTGAGCCAGGTGTACTTGAGGATCCCGGCCTTGGAACCGAGCCGCTGCGAGCAGTACGAGCAGTCCTCGGGGCACAGGCCCGACTTCAGGTTGACGAGGTAGTTGAGTTTCACCCGCCGGCCGAACCACTGCCGGCGTACCTTGCCGGCCGCGGCCACCACATCGAGGAGTTCGTCGTCGGAGGTGGCCAGCACGGCCAGCGCCTCGTCGCGGGTCGGCAGCTCGCGCCGAAGCCCCTTGTCCACCAGCGTGTTCAGCAGGTCCATGAGGTCCGATCCTGGCCTATCCGACCGCACCGGGCCAAGGAGGGACCGGACAACAGAGACGGTTCGAGGTGTGGGTATTGCCACATCATGGCCCGCTGGTGGTCCGGCTAGGGTCTGTGCGTTGCCTACAAAAGGCCGTGGGGGCCGCCGGGCGGAACGTCATGTGCCGGCACTCCATGCAACACCCGCACACCCGCACCTGATGGCCCGGAGGACACATGGCGCGATCGCCGTTCGAGTGGATCGACGAGCAGGCGAGGGCGCGCCACCGGGCCGGACTGGTCCGCACCCTGCGTCCGCGCCCCGCCGACTCCGCGCTGCTCGACCTCGCGGGGAACGACTATCTGGGCCTGGCCCGGCACCCCGAGGTCACGGAGGCCGCCGCCCGGGCCGCCCGCACGTGGGGCGGCGGCGCCACCGGCTCCCGGCTCGTCAGCGGCTCCACGGAACTACACACGGAACTCGAACGCGAGCTGGCCGGATTCTGCGGCTTCGAGTCCGCCCTCGTCTTCTCCTCGGGGTACGCGGCCAACCTCGCCGCCGTCACCGCGCTGGCGCCGCACGGCTCCCTCATCGTCTCCGACGCCGGCAACCACGCCTCGCTGATCGACGGCTGCCGTCTCGCGCGCGGCACCACCCAGGTCGTCGCCCACGCGGACCCCGAGGCGGTACGCAAGGCGCTGGACACGCATGCCGGGCCCGCGATCGTCGTCTCCGACACGGTCTTCTCGGTGGACGGCGACGCGGCCCCGCTGGCGGGCCTGGCCGCCGCCTGCCGGGCATCCGGCGCGGCCCTGGTCATGGACGACGCGCACGGTCTGGGCGTCCTCGGCGACGGCGGCCGGGGTGCCGCACGGGCGGCGGGACTCGCGGGTGCGCCCGACGTCGTCACGACCGTCACGCTGTCGAAGTCGCTCGGCAGCCAGGGTGGTGCCGTCCTCGGACCGGCCCACGTCATCGACCACCTGGTGAACGCGGCCCGCACCTTCATCTTCGACACCGGTCTGGCCCCCGCCGCGGCGGGCGCGGCCCTGGCGGCCCTGCGTCTGCTGCGCCGGGAGCCGGAACGGGCCGCCCGCGCGCGTGCGGTGGCGACGGCTCTGTACGAACGGCTGACGGCCGAGGGACTCGAAGCCGTACGGCCGGACGCCGCGGTCGTCTCCGTGCGCGCTCCCTCCCCGGAGCAGGCGGTCCGCTGGGCCGCGGACTGCCGTGCTGCGGGACTGGCCGTCGGCTGTTTCCGTCCCCCGTCGGTACCGGACGGCATCTCACGGCTGCGGCTCACCGCCCGCGCGGACCTCACCGACGGACAGCTCGACCAGGCCGTGCGCGTGATCATCGAAGCGCGGCGATAAAGCCCTCCCAGGCGGCGGGGGCGAAGAGCAGGGCGGGGCCCGGCGTGTTCTTGGAGTCCCGTACCGCGAGCAGACCGGCCCACGGGCCGGAGCCGGGACGGGCTGTCTCGACGCAGTTGTTCATTCCCGTGCTGCGGCTGCTGCGCTGCCACCGCACACCGTGCAGATGAGTGCTGGAAGGTACGTACCGAGGCATGGCGGGCATGGTGCCTCCTTATGCGCCGTCAGCTACACCGGCGATGAAATCCAACGTGTCCTCGGGCGAAAGGGCGTGGACCTGAAGGGAGTCGAAGGCCTCGCTGTAGGCCTGGAGGTCTTCTTTCCGTTCGAGGTAGAGGCTACTCGTCAAGTGGTCGAGAACAACCACATCCAGATCAGATTTGCTCGGAAACGAAAAAATAACGAAGGGCCCGGTGACTCCGATGTGGGCCCCAACTCCGAACGGCAGCACCTGAATCCGCACGTGGGGGAGTTGCGCGGCCTCGCGGAGCCGCTCCAACTGCTGTGCCATGACCTCCGGTCCGCCCACCGTTCGCCGGAGCACCGCCTCGTCGAGGACGGCGCTCAGCCGGAGCGGTGGATTCGAACGCAGGACGTCCTGGCGTGCGAGGCGCACCTCCACCAGGGCGTCGACCTTGCTGTCGGGCGCCCCGTCCACGGCGGCGCGCGTCACCTCACGGGCGTACTCCGGTGTCTGCAGGAGCCCCGGCACGACGGAGTTCTCCAGCGTGCGCATCACGCCGGCCTGCGACTCCAGACTGATGAAGTCGCTGTAGGTGGACGGCAGAAGCCCCCGGTAGGCCCGCCACCAGTGCTGCCGGCCGTCGTCGTCAGAGCCCGCCAGTGCGACGAGCAACTCGTGCAGTTCCACGTCCCGGACGTCGTACGCGTCCAGGAGCAGCCGTACGTCCGCGGGCTTGACCCCGCTGCGGCCGGTCTCGATCCGGCTCACCTTCGACTGGTGCCAGCCGACGAGCCGGGCCGCCTCACCGCTCGTGAGGCCCGCAAGGGCACGCAGGGCGCGCAGTTCGGCGCCGAGTTTCCGTCGGCGCACCGCGGGACCGTACTGCATGGCCGTCTCCTTCCGACCGTCGCGCCGACGCTATGACGTCCGGCATCACGCCGACGGTAGAGGACGAATCGGCGGCCCGCCCAAATACGGTCGGCGGTCGTAGAGTTCACCGCTTCGAGCGACAGATATATGCATATCTTGGTGGATCGGCACCGTGAACGGCGAGGTAGTGGCACTCTGGCGCAAGCACCAGTCCGGGACCGTACTCGAATCAACCGCTTCGTGTCGGACTCCGGTCCCGTGGGGAAAGGGACGACGTCGCCATGGCAGACCACCAGGAAGCATCCGTCACTCTGCCGAGCGATCCCGCCTCGGTCCACGCCGCCCGCACGTACGTCACCGACGTCCTGGCCGAATGGGGGCTTCCGTCCGGCTCGGAGGCCGCCGACACCGTCCGGCTCATCGTCTCCGAGCTCGCCACGAACGCCGTCCAGCACACGTTCGGGCAGTCACCCACCTTCACGGTGGACATCGCGCTCGACCGTGACGAACAACTGCGCATCGGCGTGACCGACAGCCACCCGCGCTTCCCCAAGCGACTGCCCGCGGCGGTCCAGCAGGACAACGGCCGCGGCATGGTGATCGTCCGCTGGCTCACCGTCGAGTGCGGTGGCAAGCTCACGGTCCGGCCCACGAGGGAGGGCGGAAAGACGGTGTCGATCATGCTGCCCTGGACCGTTCCGGTGGCGCCGGTACCGGCGGACTGAACCTGTCCCCTCCGAAGCCGGGAACGCCGGCCTGAGCTACCCGTCCTCCGAGCCGTCCTCGTCCTTCCCGTTCGCGCCTTTGACGGTGGCGCGCTTCACCAGGTAGGGCATGACGGCCCACAGGCCGGTGCACACGAACAGAGTGGCCGAGCCCGCGGCGATACCCTCGGCCCGGTCCACCGCCACGTCCACGACGAGCAGGACGGAGCCGGACAGGGCGAGCGCGAGGGCGGCCATGCCGAGCTGCGCGAGATGCGACGACACGTGCACGACCTGAGGCTTGGCGCCCTGCTGGAAGAGCCGGCGGTGCAGTGCGGCGGGGGCAGTGAAGAGGGTCGCGGCCAGAACGGACAGCAGCAGCGTGGTGACGTACGTGGCGCGCTGCATCGCGTCGAGGGAGGGGAACCGCGGGGTGAAGGCGAGGGTCAGCAGGAAGGCGAAGAGGATCTGTACGCCGGTCTGCGTGACCCGCAGCTCCTGGAGGAGCTCGTTGAAGTTGCGGTCGGCGCGCTCGAGTCGGGTCTCGTTGCGCTCCTCGTGGTGGTGACGTTCGGCCATAGCTGAACAAGTAACCGTTCAGCCGCGAATATCACGCCACGGCCCCTCACGGGGTGGCAGCGGCGATCGCCGCTGCCACCCCGGGGGCAGGTCACCTCACCCGGCCGTACCAGACGCTCTTCGTCCAGATCTTCTGGAGCTTCACCACTTCCCCGGTCTTCGGGGAGTGCCAGATCCGTCCCTTCCCGGCGTAGATGCCGACGTGGTAGACGTTCCGGCCGGAGTGGAAGAAGACGAGGTCCCCCTGCTTACGCTTCGAAGCGGAGATGTGGTTCGTCTTGTTGTACTGCGCCGCGGCCGTTCGGGGCAGGCTCTTGCCCGCCTTCTTGAACGAGTAGAGCGTCAGGCCGGAGCAGTCGAAGCGCTTGGGCCCCACCGCTCCGTACTTGTAAGGGGAGCCCTTCTTCGAGGCCGCCACCTGAAGTGCCTTCGTCGCGGGTGTGGCCGCTTCCGCACCGGACGCGAAGCCCGGGGCCACAATGCCGCCGCCGACAGCGGCGATGGTCAGAGCCGATGCGGTACCGGCCCTGGTGAACAGCGACGGGACACGATTGAGCGCAGTCATGCGCAACCCTTCGTCAGCCGCCTGTGAAGGATGACCTGTCGGATTCGGGCTGGCGAAGTTGCCCGGCCGCTGCTGCGGCTTCACCCCAAGGGCTGCTCGGCCCGGTCATGGCGTGACCGTTCCGGCGACCCGTCGTGCTTGGGTCCTCCACTCCTGCCGATCCACTTCTGTCGACCTGTCATCCGGGCGGCGGCAGGACTCGGCGTCCGCCCGGATCGCCCCGCCGCTTGTGGCGGGGTCTTGTCGTCGGAAGGGATCTTGACGCACTGATGTCCCAAAAGCCGAGCGGAATCGGCGATTTGTGGGCTTACTCACCACTCACCCGTTCGGGTGGACAGCCCTTTCCATTGAAGGCGTCGAGAGGGCGGGGGACCCCCGTACCAGCACCGGAACGGGTTGTTCCGCCCTGGTGGTGCGCGTGCTGCGCAAGTTCCGGGGGCCTGAAGAAGCAGCCCCGTCTACGCCATCCGGGGGTACACCGTTTGGTCCGATTCAACCCTTGCCCGGACGCCTCGTCAGATGCCCGTGTGACGCCGGGCCGGTGGCTGTGCGTCAGGTGCCGGAGCCGGGCGGCAGGGCGACCCGGCCCGCCCGGCGCTCACCGTCCAGGACGCGCAGGGCCCGCGCCAGGGTCGGCGCGTGCACCTCGTGCTCGCCCCGCTGGTGCATCAGCGTCAGGGCGTCGCGCAGTGCGGTGGCCCTGCCGACCAGGGCCTGGGCCGCACGCAGTCCGCGGTAGGTGTCCCCGGAGTGTGCCGGGTTGATCCGGCCGAGCAGGTCGACCACCTCCAGGTAACGGTCGATCAGCTCGGCCTCGGCCCGGGTCAGCGCCGGCAGCGGGGGCAACTCGGGTGGGAGCACCGGCGGTTCACCTCGCGCCGGGTGTGCCGAAAGCCGCTCGGCGGCTCGGGACGATCCGGTCGATCAGGCCGTACTCCAGCGCCGCCGGGGCGTCGAGGATCTTGTCCCGCTCGATGTCCGCGCTCACCTGCTCGCGGCTCCGGCCCGTGTGCAGCGCGAGCATCTCCTCCAGCCGGGTGCGGGTGCGCAGCAGTTCGTCGGCCTGGATGGCCAGGTCGGACGCCTGCCCCTGGACGGGCTCGGAGAACGACGGCTGGTGGATCAGCACGCGGGCGCCGGGCAGGGCGGACCGCTTGCCCGGGGTGCCGGCCGCCAGCAGTACCGCCGCGGCCGACGCGGCCTGGCCCAGGCAGACGGTCTCCACCTCGCAGCTGACGAACCGCATCGTGTCGTAGACGGCCGCCATGGCGCTGAAGGAGCCGCCCGGGGAGTTGATGTAGAGCGAGATGTCCCGGTCGGGCGCCTGGTACTCGAGGTGCATGAACTGCGCCATCACGTCGTTCGCGGACGTGTCGTCGATCGGCGTGCCGAGAAAAACGATCCGCTCTTCGAGGAGCTTGGAGTACGGGTCCATGGTCAGCGTCCCCGAACTGGTGCGTTCGGTGAACTGGGGCAGGACGTAGCGGGCGGACGGTCGGGTCATGACACACGCCTCCTCCGGGTGAGGTTCTGTAAAAACGTACAGGACGTACATGACGTGATGATGGGCCCGGATTCTAGTGATCCATATATCACAGCTGGTCAGCCCCTGTTTACGCTGATCGTGAAGCAGGCTTCTCTTATGTTCATCTGGTGTGTTCAGGCAGCCGTGTCGTCCTGGAAGCCGAGCAGAACCGTGAGGTGATCGGAGGCGGCACGCAGGTCCTCGGGGCTCGGATGGACATGGACGCGCTTCGTGAACGACGCGCTCACGTGGCCCTGTCCCTGGCGAAAATTTCGTCCGTGCAGGTCAGGCCGCATGCTGGTACTCGTGGAGGGTGCCGCTGAGGCGGTCGCGTCGTCGTATGTCGAGGTGGGCGATGGCGTCCGGGCCGGTGATCGGTGGTGGCAGGGGGGTGCAGCGGGCGGGCGTCTGCGATGCCTTGGTGGGGCCGGTGGGAGTTGTAGGGCTGTTCGAACTCGCGCAGGGCGTGGAGCAGGTGGCGCTGGTTCCAGACCAGGGTGCGGTCCAGCAGTTCGCGTCGACAGGTCTGCACCCAGCGTTCCGTGAGCGCGTTCATTCGCGGCATCCGGACCCCGCTGAGTGCGGCCTCGATGCCGCATCCTCAAGGACGGTGTCGAACAGCGTGGGGTGCTTCGAGTCTGGCGCACGCGCTCCGCGGCCTCCGCTGGACTTCCGATTACGTTCCGAATGCTATGGATCCATGCCCATAGCAGCAGGCCTCCCCGTGGCGACTCGGCGCTCCTCGGACCTGAGCAAGCACTCCGCCGAGGTCTTCGCCGAGGACGAGGACCACCCCGTGACGGTGACCCGGCGCGACGGTGAGGCTCTGGTCCTGATGTCGCAGCGCGAGGCCGAGGGCCGTGCCCGCTTGCTGAACTTTGCCGCGCAGCTCATCACCGTCACCCTCGACGACCGCGGCTCGCTCGCCGAGCGGATGTCCAAGGCCTTCCCTTGGATGCTCGCGCTGTCGCCGGCCGACCGGGAGTCCTGCGCGCAGGACCTCGTCGATGCGGCGCGCGCGTCGTTCGCCACCGGCCAGCCGCACCTCGCGATCGCAGAGCTGACCTCCTGGAAGGAGACGGCCACGGCCGTCGCGGCCGGGCTCAGCAGCGGCAGCGCCGGTCTGGAGTGGTTCGACGACGATGAGACCGTGGAGCGTCCGTAGCCGTGGCGGCCGCCAGGAAGGGCGAGCTGGTCGCGACGATCCGCAACCCCATGACGGAGACCTGGGACTTCCTCACGCGGACGCCACTGTCCACGACGCCGACGAACTACCGGCTCAAGGGTGAGCTCGGCGTCATCGAGCGTGGCGGCGCGACCCATGAGCGGTGGCAGCACAAACCGACTGCCAAGGGCGCCGCGCGCATCTGGTTCTACGTCCACGAGCGCACGGTCTTCCTGGAACAGGTGCACACGAGCCACCCGAACGAGACGAAGTAGGCGCGCTTCGCAGCGGCTTCGTCAGCTTGGAGGGTTCGCGCCGCTGGTCCATGAAATCGTGCATGCTCGATAGAGCGAGGGCTTTCTCGGCACACTGCGAACGCCTGCTCGACGGGGGCGCTCGGGTGTGTGGATCCAGGTGAGTGACCGGCATCATGAGTCACGGAGCCATAGGGAGACCCTCGAGCGCCCGGTCGAGCGTCTGCCACACCCCGAGGGCAGGGAGCCCGTCCGGGCGGAGCCAGAGACGGCGCAGCAGGCCCGCCGACGCAGCGTTGCCGGCAGCCACTGCCCCCTGCTGCCACTTGTCTGCGAGCTGATCAGGAGCCGGGCCACTGGCGTCGCCCAGGACGAACTCGACGAAGTACTCGCGCCAGCCGTCGCGGCGCGGTGTCGACTGCAGCGGCGACGCTCGCCAGGATCGCGAGGCCAGGGGCGACGCCGAGGTGCTGGGCGGACGCGAGCAGCGCCGAGGCGATCTCCGGTTGTCGTGGTCCGCTCCATGGACTGCGGCCTGGTCCGGGCAGTTCCTCTTCCTCACCCGCACCGCGGGCGGGCGTCGGGCCGGCAAGGAGTTCCTGGCCCGGTTGAAGGAACGTACCCACGACAGAGACAAGGCGATCTCGCTCACGTCGTACGGTGCTCAGCTCAAGGTCATTCATCGCTGGGGGCTGGAGCAGCCCCACGATCTCTCCGCCATCCATCAGCCCGTGCTCGTCGCGAACGGTGAGAGCGACAGGATGGTTCCGTCGCAGAACTCGGCCGACCTGGCGAGGCGGATGTCGAACGGCGAGTTAGTGATCTCCCCCGACGCCGGTCACGGCGGCATCTTCCAGTTCCACCGACAGTTCGTGCAGACGGCTCTCGAGTTTCTCGAACGGTAGTAGGCGTCGAGTGCGGTCGCCGTATGAGACGGGGGTGTCGCCCCAGGGCCGTGGCGCCCTGGGTATGAGCGAGTCGGGCAGACCCTCCGGAGGTGCAGCCCTGCTTACCTCCCGGGCATCCCGGTGAGGCTGGGCTGAGCGTTGTACAAGGCCGTGAACGGTTCCCCTCAGCGCATGAAGGAGAGGGCGTTCTCGATCCCCTGCGTCAGGACCTCGTCTGAGAACTTCTGGTCGGAGAGGGCTCGGGACAACTGCAACGTGCCCACCATCATGGTGAAGAGCCCGATGGCCTTGCCCCGGGCGGACTGCGGATTCGCAGGCGTCAGGCGGGCGGCGATCTCGTCCACGATGTCTCGTGCGCCGTCGGTGTAGGCCTGCTGCGTCTCGTCCCCACAACGGCTGATCTCGTCGAGCAGCGCGGCGGAGGGGCATCCGTCGCCGGGGCGGTCCCGGTGCCCAGGCGACAGGTATTCGCGAACCAGGTCTTCGAGACCCTGGCGGCCGGGCCGCAGAGTGCCGTACCTCGCGACCTGTGTGCGCAGTTGGTCGGTCACGACGTTGGCGACGAGGTCGTCCTTGGATGCGAAGTGGGCGTAGAAGGCTCCGTTGGTGAGCCCGGCATCCGACATCAGGGTGGAGACGCCCGAACCGTCGATGCCGTCCTGCTTGAATCGGTGGCCCGCCGTCTCGATGATCCGTTGCCGTGTCGCCTGCTTGTGCTCCTTGGCGTAGCGCACCACGAGCATCCTCCGTTCGCTCCGTAAGACCGATGCCTCGCAGTCCAGCCTAGTCCATTGCCTGATGTGCGTAATATTACGATCGAAAGGACATTCGGGTGAAGGTTCTCCGGCTGTTCGGAGTCGGGGCGGCCCGCCCGGTCCCGGCCGGCCGGTGACTTCCCTGGCGGGAGGGCGAATGTTTCCTGGAGCGCTCGACGACGCGGACTGGAGTGCCGCAGTCGGTGTGGCCAGCGTTCAGCACGGGACCCTCGGGGCCGAGTACGTATGCTTCGCCCCACTGGCTCAGCGGGACGGCCTTCAGGATGCCGACCGAGATCAACTTCCGGAAACGGTCACTGGGGACGCCTCCGACAGGTCGATGTGGCGGTGGAAGTCGTCGAAGCGTCGGACTCCTGGTCGCGTCACGCGGGATCGGCAACGTCCATTCCCATGACACGGGCACGGTGCGGACCATCGGCGCCGTTGTCGGCCAGGGCTGTCAAACCGCCCTGGCCCAGGCGCAGTTGGCAGCCCGGGCGGACCTCCTTCTTGCCCATGGTTCCGGCAGCCGCATGCTCTTTTCGGTGTGTCTCCCTCTCGAAGGTGCGAGGGAAATACCTGCGGGCACGGTGGTGACGGCCCGCTGCTCCTCGGGTCGTCACCACCGTGCGGCGTACGCCTGTTCCAGGCGTGCGAGGGCGATGATTTCGCCCGGACGCCCGGTCCTTCGTCAGGCGGCGAGGGCGGGGTAGTCGGTGTAGCCGGCCGCGCCGCCGCCGTAGAAGGTGTTGGGGTCGGGGGTGTTCAGGGGTGCGCTGGTGCGTACGCGCTCGACGAGGTCGGGGTTGGCGAGTGCCATGGTGCCGACGGTGACCACATCGGCCAGGCCGTCTTCGATGTCCTTGGCGCGGGTGGAGAGATCGGCACCGCCCCGGTTGAGGAGCAGCGTGGTCGGCCACAGCTTCCGGAGGGTGTGCAGGAGTTCCTCGTCGCCGCCGTGGCCGATGTGCAGGTAGGCGAGGTTGAGGGGAGCGAGGGCGCGCAGGAGGTGCGGGTAGAGCTCGTGGGGATCGCTCTCCGTGAGGTCGTTGATCTGGAAGGGGTTGCCGGGAGAGATCCGGATGCCGGTGCGGCCGGCGCCGATCTCGTCGGCCACGGCCGTGGCGACCTCCACCGCGAAGCGGATGCGGTTGTCGAGGGAGCCCCCGTACCGGTCGGTGCGCTGGTTGGTGCTGGGGAAGAGGAACTGGTTGACGAGGTAGCCGTTGGCCCCGTGGATCTCGACGCCGTCGGCGCCGGCTGCGATGGCGGCTGCGGCGGCGCGCCGGAAGTCGTCGACCGTCGCAGCGACTTCTGCCGTCGACAGCTCGCGCGGCACCGGCATCTCCTGGAGCCCGGACGGGGTGAACGTCCGGCCGTCCGGCTTGATGGCGGAGGGGGCGACCGGCTGCCGGTGGTGGGGGGTGTTGTCCGGGTGGGCGATGCGTCCGGCGTGCATGAGCTGGATGACGATGCGTCCGTCGGCCTCGTGTACCGCGTCGGTGACCTTGCGCCAGCCGGCGATGTGTTCCTCGGTGTAGATGCCCGGGGTCACTGGGTAGCCCTGGCCGTCGGCGGAGGGCTGGGTGCCCTCGGTGACGATGAGCGCGTGTGAGGCGCGCTGGGCGTAGTACTCGGCGTTGAGCTCGGTCGGCACGCCGTCGGGGGTGGCCCGGCTTCGGGTCAGAGGGGCCATGGCGAGCCGGTGCGGCAGGGAGATCTCTCCGGCGACGGTCGGGTTCCACAGGGCGTTGAGCATGGGTGATTCCTCAGGTGATGAGTAGTCGATCGCTGAGGGCGGGGGCCGGCAGTAGGTGTGATCAGCCGAGCGGGAGGACCGGGCCGTCCTGCTTGGGGCCCGATGGGGACCCGTCATGACCCCTGTCGGCCGAGCTGTGTCGGCGCGATCTATGGAATTACAATCATAATACTATGTGGGTGTGCGGGCAGTTGCAAGCAGGAGTCGGTAGTCTGCGGGGCCTCCGAGTTGGTGTGCCGCACGGCACGGTCCGGAAGCTCGCCCGTCGTCGACCGGGCTGCGGGTCAGCCGTTCACGCGGTGTGGCCAGGGCGTCGGAGAACAGGGCGCAGGGCCTCGATGACGCCGGGGTCGTCCACCGTGGAGGGGATGGGTTCGTCGTGCCCGTGGGCGATGCCGCGCATCGTCTTGCGCAGGATCTTTCCTGAACGGGTCTTGGGCAGGGCGGCCACGACCGCGACCTCTTTGAGGGAGGCGACGGCTCCGATGCGCTCGCGTACGAGCTGGACGAGTTCGGACTCGACCTCGCCCGGTTCGCGGTCGACGCCGGCCTTCAGGACGACGAAGCCGCGCGGTACCTGTCCCTTGAGGGCGTCGGCGACGCCGATGACGGCGCATTCGGCGACGTCGGGGTGGGCGGCCAGTGCCTCTTCCATGCTGCCGGTGGACAGACGGTGCCCGGCGATGTTGATGACGTCGTCGGTGCGGCCCATGACGAAGACGTAGCCGTCGTCGTCGATGTGACCGCTGTCGCCGGTGAGGTAGAAGCCGTCGTAGGCGGAGAGGTAGGAGGCGATGTAGCGGTCGTCGTCCTGCCAGAGCGTGGGCAGTGCGCCGGGCGGCAGGGGGAGCCGTACGACAATTGCGCCGTCGATGCCTGTGGCCACCGGTTCGCCCGAGGGGTCGAGGACACGGACGTCCCACCCTGGCAGCGGGCGGGTGGGGGACCCGGACTTGAGGGGAGCCGCCTCGATGCCCACCGGGTTGGCGACGACGGGCCAGCCGGTCTCGGTCTGCCACCAGTGATCGATGACCGGGATGCCCAGGAGATCGCTTGCCCAGTGGTAGGTCTCGGGGTCGAGGCGCTCACCGGCGAGGAAGAGGTGGCGCAGACCGGTCAGGTCGTGGCCCGCCGTGAGCGTTCCCTTCGGGTCTTCCTTGCGGATGGCCCGGAACGCGGTGGGCGCCGTGAACATGGTCTTGGCCCCGTACTCGGCGGCAACGCGCCAGAACTGTCCCGCGTCCGGGGTGCCGACCGGCTTGCCCTCGTACAGCACCGTCGTGGCGCCGGCCAGCAGGGGCGCGTAGACGATGTACGAGTGTCCGACGACCCAGCCGACGTCGGAGCCGGTGAACATTGTCTCGCCCGGGCCCACGTCGTAGACGGCTCCCATCGACCAGTGGAGGGCGACCGCGTAGCCGCCGCAGTCACGCACGACTCCCTTGGGTTTTCCGGTGGTTCCGGAGGTGTAGAGGATGTAGAGGGGGTCGGTTGCGGGGACGGGAACACAGTCGGCCGGCGGTGCGGCAGCCACCAGGTCGGCCCAGTCGAGATCGTGAGGCCCCAACTCGGCTGTCTCCTGTGGGCGTTGCAGAATCACGCTCTTCTCCGGCTTGTGGGCCGCGAGTTCGATCGCCTGGTCGAGGAGAGGCTTGTACGCGATGACACGCTTGCCCTCGATGCCGCAGGAGGCGGAGACGACCACCTTGGGGGCCGCGTCGTCGATACGGAGGGCGAGTTCGCGCGGGGCGAACCCGCCGAAGACGACCGAGTGGACCGCGCCGATGCGTGCGCAGGCCAGCATCGCGACGGCTGCCTCGGGGACCATCGGCATGTAGATGACCACGCGGTCGCCCTGTCCCACGCCGAGCTGTGCGAGCGCTCCGGCGAAGGCCGCCACCTCGTCCCTCAGCTGTTCGTAGGTGTAGGTGCGGCGGGTGCCGGTCACGGGTGAGTCGTAGACGAGCGCGGGTTGCTCGCCCCGGCCGGCTTCGATGTGCCGGTCGAGCGCGTTGAAACAGACGTTGAGCCGTCCGTCGGGAAACCAGCGGTAGAAGGGCGCGCCCGAGTAGTCCAGAGCGCGTCGTGGAGCGACATCCCAGTCGATGCTCTCTGCCGCCTTCAGCCAGAAGCCCTCCGGGTCCTCGGTACTCAAGCGGAAGACGTCCTCGTACGTTCCCATCGCGCACTCCTTTGTGGCATCGAGGGACGGTGGTGGGGCTGCTTGCGGAACGGTGCCGGACACAAGTACCGCATGCCGGCGGGCATGGCCGAGCAGGATGCAGGAGACCGGTCGCCGGATGGCGGTGGTGCGGCGGCCCGGCCGTCGACAGGCCCGTCGTCAGGTACCGCTTCTGCTCACGTGCCGAGGTGCTTGCGCAGCCACTGACCCATCTGCTGGATCGCCTGGTCCACCTCGGGTACGCGCCCGGCGCCCAGGACGAACGAGTGCTGCCCTTCGGGCATCGGGTGCACCTCGGAGGTGACCTTGAAGTCCGTCAGGCGGCGGCCGAGTTCGGCGCCGTCGTCGGCGAGGGTCTCGTACTCGCCGTAGTGGACGGTCGTGGGCGGCAGGCCGGTCAGATCGGCGTTCGCGATGCTGATCGAGGGGTCGGTGAAGTCCACGGCGGGGTCCTGCAGCCAGGCTCCTCGGAAGAGTTCGAGGGTGTTCCTGCTGAGCATCTTGTCGTTGTCTTCGTTCTCGTCCACCGACGCGTTCTGGATGGTGAGGTCGGTCCACGGTGAGACGCTGACGATCGCGCCCGGGGTGGCCTCCCCCTTCGCGAGCAGGCGCAGCGGGAGCATCACCGCGAGGGTGCCGCCGATCGAGTGGCCCGTGCTGCCGATGTTCCGCGGCTCGTAGCCCTGCGAGAGCAGCCAGCGGTAGGCGGTCTCGGCGTCGTCGAGCTGCGCGGGGTAGGGGTGTTCGGGTGCCAGGCGGAAGTCCACGACGAGGGAGCGGGCTCCGGCGGCCTTGGCGATGTGGCCGGCGGCCTTGCGGTCCGAGTGCATGGAGGCGGTGACGGATCCGCCGAAGTGGAAGTGGAGCAGCGCCTTGTCGGGGTCGGCGCCCTCGGGGATGGCCCACAGGGCGGGGACTCCGCCCGCGTCCACCTCGGCGTACGTGACGCCTTCCGGCTCGGTCGACGCCTTGTGGTTCGAGTCCACGATGTCGCGGATGACGGCCAGGTCGAGACCGGGTGTCGACGACTTCGCGCTCACGCTCGCGAGGAACTCCGCGAACTCGTGTGCCTCTTGGCTTACTCCCATGGTGCTGCTCCTTGTCGGGCGGGTGCCGTGCCGCGTTCCCCCGCGGCGGGCGGGTCGAGGTACTGGTCATGACGCTAGTTGCTGAGTATAAGAAAGTAAACTCAGAAGGCTCGAGTCACCTGATGGATGCGCGGAGCCCATGACGGGGCATCGGGCATGGATCCTTCAGGGCGCCTGCCGGGCGGGTCGCGACCTGTGGGCCGGACCGCCCGGGAGCCGGTGGGGCGAGTGCGTGCGACGCGCCTGTGGGCGGCGTCCGCGCCGGCGATCCGGGGATTCTGCCGCCGCGTCCAGGCTTGGCTTCGGGGCGGTCGCGTGGCGGTGGGTGTGGGCGCGACAGCCGGGCGCCACTGCGCCCGGCCTGCATCGCGCGGGCTTGCCCGCCTCGGTCGGCCGTACCGGCAGGCCTGTCGGCTTGCCGGGCAACTGGTCAGGCCGACGGGATCGGCGGCGATCCGACCGCTGGACTGTCCTGTGTCTGCGACGGTGGAGGCGCAGATGACTTCTTGGATGAGAAGGCGCGCTTGTCGCAGTCCTGGGACCCCTTGGGCTGGGCCGTCATCGCACACCAGGCATCAGCGACTGCACGGGTGCTACTCGTCGAGGAACTGAATGGCGTGCTTCAGGAAGCGCTCGGGGTTCTGGAACTGTGCTCCATGCCCGGCGTCGGGGTAGATCAGCAGTTGTGCGTTGGGGATGTTCTGGGCGAGGTGCCAGGAGTTGATCGAGGCGATCATCACGTCGTTCTCGCCGTTGAGGACCAGCGTCGGCTGGGTGATCGCGTTCAGGTGGGCGTAGGGGTTCTCGCCCGGCAGCGGTTCCCCGTAGGCGATGGTCGCTTCGAACTGCGCCTGTGCGACTTCGGGCGAGGTCGGCGGGTCCTGGTCGGCCCGCTGGTGGCGGCGCTCCCAGAAGGCCTTGCCCGCTTGCTTCGCGGCTTCCGAGCGGCCGAAGAACAGGAAGAGGAAGTCCTCCAGGGTGGGGACCGGGTTCAGGGCGTACTGGGGCACCTGGGGGTCACTTGTCGGGTCCCCGCCGCGGAGGCCGGTGCCGAGCAGGAGGAGCTTGCGTACCAGCTGGGGGTGGCGCAGCGTGACCTCCTGCGCCTGGAAACCGCCGAGCGAGAAGCCGAGCAGGTCGACCTGCTCCAGCCCCAGTGCGCGGATGACCGCGGCGATGTCGTCGGCCATGTCCTCCATCCGGTTACGTGGCGTGCCCGATGACGAGGCGATGCCGCGGCCGTTGAACAGGATGACCTCACGGCCTTCGGCCAGGCCGTCGGTGAGCAGCGGGTCCCAGTTGTCCATTCCCCCGCGGAAGTGCTGGACCAGGAAGATCGGGACTCCGGAGGGCTTGCCCCAGCGGCGGTAGGCGAACCGGTCGCCGTCGACCTCGATGTACTGAGTCGGTGCGGTCACATGTGTGTCACTCATGGCCTGGGCCTTTCTGTAGCGGGTGATCAATACGATGACGGTCATAATCTAAAAAGTCAACCCCTTAGATGTCGATCGACATCTATGTATGCTTGACCGTCGAGCGTCGACCGAGGAAGGGACGGCTGGACATGCGGGTCCCCAAGGCACAGGCAGAGAAGAGCAGGGCTCACATCGTCGCGACAGCCGCCAGGCTGTTCCGTGAGCGCGGATATGACGGTGTCGGCGTGGCAGAACTGATGGCAGCCGCCGGGTTCACCCATGGCGGGTTCTACAAGCACTTCCGCTCCAAGGCTGACCTGATGGCCGAAGCGTCCGCAAGCGGACTCTCACAGACCGCGGCACGGACGGAAGGTCTGGACCCCGCCGAGTTCGTCGAGCGCTACGTCTCGCGGGAGCATCGCGACGGGCGCGGTGACGGCTGCACCATCGCGGCCCTCAGCGGCGACGCCGCACGCCAGCCGGCGGACATCAAAACAGAGTTCGCAGCCGGGATCGAGAACCTGCTGACGGCCCTTCAGTCCCAAAGTGATACACCGGGGGATGCGGACCAGCGCGCGGCCCGCACCATGGTGATCGGCATGCTCGCCCATTCGGTCGGCGCGATCATGTTGTCGCGGGCATGCCCTGACGGTTCTCCGCTGGCGGACGAAATCCTCGATGTCTGCCGCGCGGGGATTCTTGCGTCACTGA
Source organism: Streptomyces aurantiacus (assembly GCF_027107535.1). Lineage (NCBI taxonomy): Bacteria > Bacillati > Actinomycetota > Actinomycetes > Kitasatosporales > Streptomycetaceae > Streptomyces > Streptomyces sp. Qhu-G9. Next base: position 3,199,297 of record NZ_CP114283.1, read on the forward strand.
CACACGGCAACGTCGACGGGTCGGAGGCGATGGGCTCGGAAGCCTGACCGCAGCCGAGTGGTCTTGCCGAGTTGCGCGGCGCGGATCGCGGTGACGTACCCGCTGTTCCGGCGCCGAGGGCGACGACGCCGTAGTGCGTGCTCATGATGTGCCCCCTTTCCGGGGTTTGATGGGTGGCGCGTGGAGCGAGCGGTCATGCGGCGCGGTGGTGGGGCGCCAGGGTGGCGTGGATCTGGGCGCGGATGTCGGCGAGGACGGCATCGTCGCTGCGGTGCAGGTACACGGTGGCGGTGGTGCTGATGTGGATGATCGCGGTGATCACCCGCGCCAGCGTTGCCGCGTCGGCGGCACCGATGTGCTCGTCGCGCGTGAGCAGGCCGGTGACGCTGTCCTCGAGACGGCCGGCAAGGGCCAGGCCCGCTTGCCGGTAGGGCTCGGCCGGGTCGCCGAAGACGAGTTCGTGCAGGTATGTGCGGCCGTTCTCGATGTGCTCCCTCACGCACTCCACTACGGGACGGATGAGAGCGATGACCCGCTCCAGCGCGCCCTGTCCGACGGCGGTGTTCGCGGCGGCGAGGCCGGAATCGACGGCGGCGGCGAACTTCTCGTTCTGCACCATGATCAGCAACTCGGCCTTGGTGGACGCGTACAGGTAGAGCGTCCCGATCGCGACATCGGCCCGGCGGGCAACCTGCTGCGTCGTGACCTTGTCGACGCCGTGTTCGACGAACAGCTCGCGGGCTGCGGTCATGATGCGCTCGCGCTTGGCCTGTTTGGCCCGCTCGCGGCGCCCGATCGGCATGTGACCGCTTCCCATGGGGACCTCCCTTGACAATATTTCTGAGTGGACTCATAGTTGAGTGTACTCGGGTTGGTCGGGCGGGGCGAGACCCCGGATGCCACACCGGGTTGGCCGGTCCAATCGCAAACGTGAATAAATAAGACAAATTCTAGGAGTGGCGCCCCATGCGAGCGTTCGTCGTCACCAAGTACAAGGAGCCGCTGCAGGAGGCGGACGTCCCCGAACCCACCGTGGGGGAGCACGACGTGCTCGTCCGGGTGGAGGCCGCCGGACTGAACCCGCTGGATGAGAAGATCCGCGCCGGTGAGTTCAAGCAGATCCTGCCCTACAAGCTGCCGCTGATCCTGGGCAACGACGTCGCGGGCACCGTCATCAGCGCCGGGACGGCAGTTCGCGGCTTCAAGCCCGGAGACGAGGTCTACGCCCGGCCCCACCAGGACCGCATCGGCACGTTCGCCGAACGCATCGCCGTAGCGGAGGGCGACCTGGCGCTCAAGCCTGCTTCCATCAGCATGGAAGAGGCGGGCTCACTGCCGCTGGCGGCGCTCACGGCGTGGCAGGCGCTGGTGGAGCGCGGGAAGGTACGGCCCGGGCAGAAGGTCCTCATCCACGCCGGGGCCGGCGGGGTCGGTTCGATCGCGATCCAGCTCGCCGCGCACCTCGGTGCGAGCGTCGCCACGACCGCCAGCGGTTCCAACGCGGACTTCGTGCGCGCGCTCGGCGCGGACACGGTGATCGACTACCGCACCCAGGACTTCGAGCAGCTCCTGAGCGGCTACGACCTGGTGCTGGACAGCATCGGCGGGGAGACTCTGGAGAAGTCCCTGCGGGTGCTCAGGCCCGGCGGCAAGGCCATCGGGATCGCCGGTCCGCCGGACCCCGCGTTCGCCCGCGAGGCCGGCCTGAACCCGCTGATGCGCCTGGCGGTCGCAGGCCTGAGCGGCAAGATCCGCAGGCAGGCCAAGAAGCTCGGCGTGACGTACGAGTTCCTGTTCATGCGCGCCAGCGGCGACCAGCTCCGCCAGATCACCACCCTCATCGACCAGGGCGTGGTGCGCCCGGTCGTGGGAAAGGTGGTCCGCTTCGACCAGACCCCGCAGGCACTGCAGTCCCTGTCCCAGGGCGGCATCCGCGGCAAGGCCGTCATCGCAAACAGCCGACCCAGCCGACCCAGCCGACCCAGCTGACCCAGCTGACCCAGCTGACCCAGCTCACCCGGCTCACCCGGCGCAACCGCGACGGGCGACACAGAACACACAGCGGCACAGAACACACGAGGAGAATCCGTCATGAGCAGCACCGGCACCCCGAACGAAGCCGTCGTCACCTCCTACGCGAAGGCCCCGGCCCGCACCGTCAGCGCCGGTGGCGTCACCTACGCCTACCGGGAGCTGGGCCCGAAGGGCGGTATCCCCGTCGTCTTCTTCGTCCACCTCGCCGCCACCCTGGACAACTGGGACCCCCGCATCGTCGATCCCATCGCGCAGGGCCGTCACGTCATCGCCTTCGACAACCGCGGGGTCGGGGCGTCCACCGGCCAGGTGCCGGACAGTGTCGAGGCGATGGCCGACGACGCCTACACCTTCATCAGGGCGCTCGGATACGACAAGATCGACGTCTTCTCCTTCTCCCTCGGCGGCATGGTCGCCCAGGCCCTGGTGGTCAAGCACCCCGAGCTCGTCCGCAAGCTTGTCCTCACCGGCACCGGGCCCAAGGGCGGCAAGGACATGGACAAGGTCGCCAGAGTCACCTACTGGGACATCCTGCGCGCCACGTTGACCCGCTCGGACCCCAAGGAGTTCCTGTTCTTCAACCGCAACGCCACCGGCAAGCCCGCCGCGCGCGCGTTCGTCAACCGGCTCAAGGAGCGCACCGTCGACCGCGACGTGGACATCAAGACCAAGGCGTTCCAGACACAGCTGAAGGCGATCAAGAAGTGGGGGCGCTCCGCCCCCGACGACCTGTCGACGCTCACGCAGCCCACCCTGATCGCCAACGGCGACAACGACCGCATGGTGCCCTCGGTCCTGTCGGAGGACCTGCACCAGCGCATCAAGGGCAGTGAGCTGATCATCTACCCCGACTCCGGGCACGGCGGCATCTTCCAGTTCCACGACCGGTTCGCCCCCGTGGCGGTCGAGTTCCTCGCCCCGTGACCACCGCCTGACCAGGAAGAGAAGGGCAGCACCATGAGTACGTCACCGGCCGTCGCACCCCTGGAAGTGAAGAAGCCCCTCACCTCCTCGATCCTGCTGTGGGTGCGCACCGACCAGCCCCGCCAGAGGGGCATGGACCACTGGAAGGGCCCGCACTCAGGGATCATCTCCGCCACCCCGGGCCTGGAGGAGTACCGGCAGATCCACCTCGCCGAGCACAACACGGGCCTGTGGCCGGCCACCGACGGGGTCCAGACCGCGATTCCCGCCGACCGGAAGATCGACGGCGTCGCGGAAGTCACCTTCCAATCGGCGCTTGCACCCCTGAAAGGGCGCAAGCAGACGAAGCTGGCCTACGCCGACGAGATCAACGTGTTCCGCCGCACCCTGCTCTACGCCGGCCCGCCGAACTCATCCCGCTGGTACGACGTCGCAGGACCCGGACAGCCGGTCGGTGCCCGCGCGCTGATCTACCTTCGCCGCAGAGACGGGGTCGGCTCCGGCGCCTTCCGGAAGTTCGTCAACGAGCAGCTCGCCCCCGCGCTCGCCGGCACCGGAGCGCTGACGGAACTGCGCACGCAGACGTTCCTGCCCTGGATCGAAAAACTCTGGGACACCCCGGACGTCGCCCACGACAACCCCCACGACCAGCACTTCCACGCCTCGGTCAGCCTCGGGTTCGCCGACACCGCAGCACGGGACGCCTTCTTCACCGGCAACCTGGTCCAGGACCTGTCCAACCGTCTGGCACCGCAGGTCTCCGCGATCCACGCCTACGACGTCACCGCCGCCCTCACCTACGTCAAGAACGGCGACATCCTCCCGCACTACGAGGAGTGAGCGGCGCGCACAGACGGGAAGCGGGACCACCGGATCTGCTCGGCAAATCCATCCGCCCCGGCTTCCTGGCCCTCCTCACGCCCCCGTCGCCATCTGTCACCCCTCACACATCCGGAGCCAGCCATGAGCGAGCACAGCACCATCCACTACGAGCGCACCTCACCGCAGATCGCGAAGATCACCTTCGCCAACCCGCCCGTCAACCTCATCACCGGCGAGACCGTCCTGCGCCTCATCGAGATCGTCGAAGAACTGGCCACCGACCCGGACATCCAGGTCGTGCTGTTCGACAGCGCGACCCCCGACTTCTTCTACAACCACTTCGACCTGGCTGCCGCCGCCGACTTCCCCGCCCCCGAGGACCCGGAAGCGGCGCCGGCATGGACGAATCTGGTCCTGGAACTCTCCAGAGCGCCCTACATCACCATCGCGGCCATCCGGGGACGCACCCGCGGCGGCGGGAACGAGCTCGCCCTCGCCCTCGATCTGCGCTACGCCAGTCGTGAGAAGGCGATCTTCGGACAGCCCGAGGTCGGCAGCGGACTGCTGCCCGGCGGTGGCGGCGCCGAACGCCTCCCCCGGGCCATCGGACGCGACCGCGCCCTGGAAGCCATTCTTACCAGCGACGATTACGACGCCGACACCGCCGAGCGCTGGGGCTGGGTCACCCGCGCCCTCCCCGACAGTGAACTCGACGCCTTCGTCGGCACCGTCGCCGCCCGGCTCGCCTCCTTCGACCGCACCTCACTCGCCTCGGCCAAAGCCCAGGTCAACCGGGCATCCCTGCCCCCGGACGCGGACCTGGTCGCCGCGTACGGCGAGTTCGCCCACTCCCTCACCCTCCCCGGTTTCCTCGCCCGGGCCGCAGGCACGCAGGCCCTCGCCGAACAGGCCGGCATCGACTTCGAATACCGTCTCGGGCACTACATCGGCGTCGCCAACCAGCAACGCTGACACGCGGCAGGAAGCGAGCACGTACGCAGCAGATGCCGCGGCCGTGCTCGTTTGTCGCGAGTCCCATCTGGGTCGTCGTGCGCCTGCCCGATGGGGGAGGGGAACGATGGCGCGAAGCCCGGTCACCATCAAGGACGACCGACGGATCGGGGCTGCTGCGGACGCGGTGCGGTGTTCGACGTCTTCCGTACCGTGGTCGACCGGCGCCCCGGCAGGGCCGGCGAATTCGAGCGCGTCGGCGCCCCGCGTCGGGGCACAGGCCGACTGACCAGGGCTCACCACCCAGTGGCGCGGCCTGTACGCCGACAGGGCTGCGGATGGTGTCGGGGAAGTGTCCTTGGCGGTCGCCGGGCGAACTGCACCGGACGATGCTCGACGAAGCGCTCGCCGGGCATGGCCTGTCCGAGTTTCACCGACACCGACCGGGGTGAACTCGCGGCACCTGGCACCGCCTGCGCCCGTGGCCCGACAGCCGCGATGGTCTGTCCTCACGATGGTGCCGGGCTGCTGATCGATCGGACTGCTGCTTGGGCCGACTGCCGATACGGCGGTGAACGCCTTCGCGATACCGGCAAACCGTTCGAACCCCATGGATCACGCGGTCCCGACGTCAGGAGATCACACCGGGACCGAAGGACAAGTTCAGGCGTTCGTGCCGCGCAGGTCCGGGTAGAGCGCCTCGACCGGGCCGCTCAGAGCCGCCTTGACCCCCTGGGTCAACTGGTCGGCCAAGACCTCGTACTCGCCGGCCTCGACCGCGTCGTAGACCGTCGTCACCAGCTGCGTCGGCAGCATCTTGGGTCCCTCGGCGTGCGCGGCCATGTCGGTGTCGACGTAACCCATGTGCACGCCCGTCACGTGGACGCCCATGGGTGCGAGCTCGATGCGCAGCGAGTTGGTGGCCGACCACAGTGCGGCCTTGGACGCGCTGTAGGCGCCGCCGAAGGCGTACCAACTGGCAACGGAGTGCACGTCGATGAGGATCGACCCCTGCTTGGCGGCGAGGATCGGTGCGAAGGCGCGGGCAAGGAAGACCGGTCCGAAGAAGTTCGTCTCCATGTTCGCCCGGATGTCCGCCTCGGTGACGTCCAGCAGGCTCGCGCTCGGCGGGGTGGCGCCCGCGTTGTTGACGAGCACGGTGACGTCCGCCGCGGCGGCGACGGCCGCGTCGATCGACGCGCGGTCGGTGACGTCAAGGGCCAGGGGGACGATGCGTTCGTCGTCCCAGGCGCGGGGGGAACGGGCGGTGGCGTAGACCTTGGCGGCGCCGCGATCCAGGGCGTCGTGGACGAAGTGGGTGCCGATACCGCCATTGGCGCCGGTGACGAGGACGACTGCTCCATCGAGGGAGGGCATGGGTGTTCCTTCGTTCCAGGGGGATGTGAAGTGCGTGGCTCTGCCCGGATGGAGCAATGACTGCTCGCCCTGTCATGGGAGAATGAGCGTAGCCATATTCGAGCCCACGCGGTACTGAGTGTAATCATAAGTGACTAAGGTCAGAAGTGTATCCCTGGAGGACATCGCCATGTCTGTCGCCCCCCGGCCGGTCGGACGGCGCGAGCGGAACAAGCAGGAGAAATTCGACCGCATCGTCGCTGCCGCGACTGAGTTGTTCGCCGAACACGGCGTCGATGAGGTCACAACCCAGCAGATCGCCGACAAGGCCGACATCGGCACCGGGACCCTGTTCCTTTACGCCAAGACCAAGGGCGAACTCCTCCTCCTTGTCCAGAACGCCAAGTACGCCGAAGCACTTGAGCAGGGCCTTGCGGACGCCGAGACCGTCCCAGGCGTGCTGGACGCGGTGCTGGCGATCGTCCGGCCGATCGTCGAGTGCAACCGCATCCAGATCGACAACGGACGCACCTACCTGCGAGAGATGGTCTTCGGCGACCCCGAGGAGCCCCGGCACGGTGCGGCACTCGCCATCGTCGCGCAGACCGAGGAGGCCGTCGCCGCCGTGCTCCGCCGAGACGAGCGGGTCGCGGAGGGCGACGCCGCGACGCTGGCACACATCGTGTCCGCCGTGATGTTCCTCAGCATGGCGGTGAGCGTGAACATCGCCTTGAGTGTCGAGGAGATCGTGCAGGACATCCGGGGGCAGGTTGAGGTCCTGCTGCCTCGCTGAAGCGCGGCCGGTCTCCGTCCCAGGCGATCATCAGGATGGTTCTCGGCTACGCCATGGCTCTGATCCTGATCGCCGCGACCAGGCGGCGGCTGTGGTTCCATCGGCGGGATTCCACCGCACCTGCATCTCGCCGGCGTTCACTCCGGAAGCAGTTCATCGGCCCGTTCGGCGACCTCTTGCAGTAGCGCGGCCCACAGGGTGCGCACGGCGGCGTGTGTCACCGCCTCCCGGCGGACGGCCAGGGTGACGGGGAGCCGGATGTCGATCTCGTCGGGGAGCAGCCGGCGCAGTTGCGTCCGCTGGGCCAGGAAGGCCGGAAGGACGCCAATGCCGGCTCCCTGCCGGGTGGCTTCGAGTTGCGCGAAGACGTTCGTCGAGGAGAAGGCGGGGGCCATGCCGGGAAGGTGGCGCTCGATGTCGAGGTCGCCGACCTGCAGCACGGACTCGATGTAGAAGATGAGCGGGTGCTCGCGCGGCTCCGCCAGCGACTTCGGCCGGCCGTACTTGGCCAGGTAGTCGTCGCAGGCGTAGAGCCCCAGCGTGTAGTCGGTGAGGTGCTCGGTCACCAGGCGGCTGCTGGAGGGAACGCCGATGACTACGGCGAGATCGAAACCGGACGGGCGCAGGGCGAGCTGCCGTGTCGCGGTGATGAGTTCGACCTGGAGCTGGGGATGGTGGCGGCGCACCCGTACGAGGGCGGGCGTGGCGAAGGCGGTGCCGAAGCCGTCGGGCGCGCTGACGCGCACCGTGCCGTGCAGGGACGGCGAGTCCTGGCCCTCCACGGTGTCGACGACACGGTCGACGGCCTCCTCGATCACGCGCGCGCTGTCCGAGATGGCTCTTCCGATCTCCGTCAGCGTCCATCCGTCCGGGCCGCGCTCGATGAGGCGCAGGCCGATGCTCTTCTCCAGCGCCGCGACACGGCGTTCGACCAGCGAAGGCGCCGCTGGCGTTTCGCCTTCGACCGCAACGCCTCCACCCGTGCCGGCACCACGTCCGGACCGAACAACACGGCCAACTCCTGGCAGGTCAACGGCCCCCTGATGGAGCCGGTCCCGGTTTGTGAGCGCCATAAGGATGCGCTGGTAGTCCGCCGACAGTACCGACCAGGCTCGGCCTGGACACGGTCGGCTTCCTCTCGCAGCTCGTCAACACGACGGCGAGCACCCAGCTCACGCTGTTCCAACAGACCAACCACCGACGGCATCCACGGCCTCCCGGGCAGCGGCAGCACGACAGGCCGCAACTCCCACGGGATCGCCGCCCCTACACCTGACCAGCGGAAACGCAGACCTCAAGTCCGGAAAGACAACAGCTTCTGAGGTGATCGTGCAGGTGACGCCGTAATCGCACAGGCTGAGCATGACGCTGGTGTCGTCCAGGAAGCCCTGACCGGTGAGGAGGAAGGTGAACGCGCCGACGGTGGCCACGACCGCAGCGACCGCTTCGAAGTCGGCGGCGGACCCACAGGACGGGCAAGCGGGTGGGCACCGCACATTTCGGGTGCACCGAGATACCGGTGATCGTGGGCACTGCAGCGGTGGATGTCCGTGCCGCAATGCGGCTGAACGGTCGCAGTCACTGCCGATGTGCCTCTCGGTGTTATGGCATACCGCCGAAATGACGATCTGGGAGTCTGGTCGGAACAAGCGAGCTGTGTTCCGCATGCCAGGACGATGTCTTGCATTGACGTAAGGACTCTGGGCCCGTCATAGTGCTGCGAACAATCCTCGGGATCTGGTTCGGCTCCAGCCCGGTCCGGAAGGACCCCGAAGCTGAAGCCGGAGTGCCGTATTGGGGAGAACGGGATGAAGACCGATACCACCTCCGGCCTTTGCGGAGACTTCATGCTGGCTGTGTACCTGGACGAGCAAGGTCGTGTTCCCGGCTATCGCACCGGCCTCGGCTTCGGCCTGAGCGGCGCGATGCTGATGGAACTCGCTCTGGGTGGCTTCATCGACGTCCTGGACGGACGCGTTGTCGCCGTCCACGGTGCGCAGCCGCGTGACCGGGCGCTCGGCGAGGTGCTCGTCCGGATCCGGTCGTCTCGCAGACTGCGTACGGCGTCGGAGTGGGTCAGGGCTTTGAGCATCGGGGCGCACAAGCGGCTGGCGGTTGGCTTGATCGCTGAGCGTGTCCTCGTTCGCACGCGGGGACGGTTGCCGTTGCCGGCCTGGTGGGCTCGTCGCTACGACGTCCTGGTTGGAGGGAGGCGGGATGCCGTGGTCCGGTCCCTTGGTGTTACGGCTGATTCCTCTGATCGCTTGATCGCGCTGGCCGCACTGGCGAGTGCGTGTGGGGTCGCGTCGGGCGGCCGGGACTGGAGCGAGTACGAGGCGATGCTGCGGTCCACGAACCCGGTCTGTGCCCAGATCCTGACCGCGGTCGCCGACTCTGTGTGGCTCGGAACGCTCTCTTCCTGGACCTGACCCGCCGCCCGGTCCGCATCGCGTTTCCGCGGCGGGAATCGGTTCCGCGGGTCAGTGCGGTCGACGGACCTCGCGGAAGTCTGACTTGCGGATCCTCGCGTGGACGCCCTTCACGTCGTCGACGACCTGGGAGACCGCGAAGTCGCCTGCCGCGCTGAGGTACGCCATCGCCAGATGGCGTTCGATGCCGTAGTCGGTCACGAGCAGGTCGAGCGCGCAGCGCACGCAGTCGCGCATCGCCTCGTTGAGATCCTTGTCCAGGCCGATGGGCACCAGATAGTCGTCCGTCTCGGCGAACGGTGCGACGCGCCCGTGGCCGGGCCGCAGAGCCGCGCCGCCCGGCACCACCTCGAGCTTGACGGTGGCGCGCAACGATGCCTCGAACGCGGTCAGGGCGACCTCGCCGTCGCCCTGAGCGAAGTGCGGGTCCCCGAAGTAGACCAGCGCGTCGTCGACCTGCACCGGGAGGAACAGCGTGGCGCCCTCGCCGAGCAGGGAGATGTCGATGTTGCCCCCGTGGCGCCCCGGCGGCACCGAGTGCGGTCGCTCGTCCCCGGGCACCGCCACGCCCATCACGCCGAGGAAAGGCCGCAGCGGGAAGCGGAGTGAGCCGCGGGCGGGGTCCGTCGGATCCACCGCAATCCGGCCCCACGCGCCCTGGTGATCCGCGAGTGCCGTGGCGAAGGTGAAGACAGGACCGGGCGTCGACGGCATCTCGCCGGGGAGTGCGCCGAAGCCGTGGCGGGCGGAGACCATGCCGTACGGAACCCGTGGGGCGAGGTTGAGGACGGTCACCGCGAGCAGATCGCCGGGCCGGGCGCCGGCCACGGCGATCGGCCCGGTGACGAGGTGCGGTCCGTCGTCGTCGAAGTCGTGCGGCATTCCGGAGTCCGCCACCTGCTGGGCGTCGTCGAGCACCTGGCTGCCGCCGACGCCGTAACGGCCGAAGAACTCGACCGGGTTGCGGCCCTGGTCCTCGAGCACTCCCTCGTGGCTGATCGTGTCGACCGTGACGACGGAGCCCGGTCGAACGACGGCGCACGGGGGGTCCGCCTCGCACGGAAGGCGGCCCCACAGGGTGTTCCCCGGCGTGGCCGGGACGTAGGTCGTCGACGCGATCGCTCCGTGGCCGGGCTGGAGGATCGGGAAGCCGGTGGTGGCGACGTCGAGGAAGGGCGAGTCGATCGCGGTCATGGCCCACCTTTCAGGGAGTGGAAGGGCTGGCCCGACGTTAGGAACGTTGCGTTGCCCCGGTGTTTCCGGTGGGGGTCTGTGCCGTAAAGCTGTCTCGTATGGCAACATGGCATCTCGCATATGTGCTGCAGAGGAGACCTGGATGGATGTCGGCGACGTTGTTCTCATCGGCGGAGCCGGCCTTGTCGGTGGATTCGTCAACTCCATAGCCGGCGGCGGGTCACTGCTCCTCTTCCCCGCGCTGGTCGCCGGCGGGCTGGGTACGGTGGCCGCCAACGTCACCAACTCCGTGGCGCTCTGGCCGGGCTACCTGGGCAATGTCGCGGCACTGAGGGGGTCTTCCCGCCCGTCTTCCGTCATGTCACTGGCGGTCGTGTCCGCAGTGGGTGCCGCCGCCGGATGCGCGCTGCTGCTGCTCACTCCGTCGCGGACCTTCTCGGTCGCGGTGCCGTTCCTCGTCCTCGGCGCCAGTGCGCTCCTCGCCTTCCAGCCCCGGTTGCGGGCACTGCTCGGCGCCGACGAAGGTGACCATCGCGTCAGGCTCTACGCCGGCACGCTCGCCGGCGCGGTCTACGGCGGTTACTTCGGAGGTGGGCTGGGAGTCATCCTGATGGCTCTGCTCGGCCTGACGCTGTCCGCTCCGCTGGCCGAAGTGAGCGTACTCAAGGGGACGTTGCAGCTGGTCGTGGCCACCGTGTCGCTCGTCGTCTTCGCGTTGTTCGGCCCCGTGCACTGGATGATCGCGCTCGTGGTCGCGCCGGCGTCCCTTGTCGGCGGAGTGCTCGGCGGCCGGCTGGCGACGAGGCTGAGCGAGCCGGTACTGCGTGCCGCCGTGGTCGGATTCGGCGTACTGGCCGGCGTCTGGCTGGGCATCCGCGCCTTCGGCTGACCGCTTCCGGAGACGGAAGGCCGGGCCGCGCCGGCCCGGCCACGGGCGCGGGTCCGACGGCGAACGTCGTGTCCGCTGTCGGACCCGTGCGGCAGCCCGCTGGTGCCGGGCCGTCGGTCCCCGAACGCCGTCCGTCGGCGAGGACGGCTCAGATGTCCAGGACCAGTCGGTCGCCCTGACACCGGCCGACACAGATCATCATCGTGCGCCCGGCAAGACGTTCCTCGTCGCTGAGTACGGAGTCCCGGTGCTCCGGCGTCCCGGCGAGCACACGGGTCTCGCAGGCACCGCAGTACCCCTTCTCGCAGTCGTAGGACAGGCCGCTCACGGCGTCGCGCAGGACCTCGATGAGGCGGCGGTCGGCCGGCACGGTGAGCGTGGCTCCCGTACGCGCGAGCTGGACCTCGAAGGTCCGGTTCTCCGTGGCGTCGAACGCCGTCTCGAGGCCGTCGCCGGCCGTGAAGCGCTCCAGATGCAGCCGGTCGGTGAGATCCAGGCGGGCGCACTCGCGCTCGACGGCCGCCAGCATCGGCGGCGGCCCGCACGCATAGACGGCGGTGTCCGCGTCCAGCCCGCCCAGCAGCCGGGGAAGGTCGGGCAGCCCGGCCTCGTCCTGCGGGAGGAGGATGAGCGCGTCGCCGACGACGGCGGACAGCTCGTCGGCGAACGCCATCGTCGAGCGGGTGCGTCCGCCGTACACGACGGAGAAGGGTGTGCCGCGTCCGGCGGCCGCACGGGCCATGGCGAGGATCGGTGTGACGCCGATGCCGCCGGCGAGGAACAGGTAGGAAGGCGCCGGCACTAGCGGGAAGTGGTTGCGTGGCCCGCGTACCGCGAAGGTGGCTCCCGGGCGGGCCAGTTCGTGCAGTTCGGCCGATCCGCCCCGGCCCTCGGGCTCGCGCAGGACGCCGATGCGCCACGTCGTGGCGTCGGTGGGGTCACCGCAGAGGGAGTACTGACGGAGCCTGCCCGAGGGCAGCCGCACCTCGATGTGCGCGCCGGGCCGCCACGTGGGGAGTTCGCCGCCGTCCGGCAGGCCGAGGTCGACGGCGACGACATCCTGCGCCGCCGCGCGGACCGCGGTCACCCGCAGCGGGGTCGGCGTGGTCAGCGCGCGGACCGAGCCGGCCGTGCCACTCGCCCGGGGACCGGGTGTGAAGACCGCCGGGATCGCGTCCCAGCCGGACTGGTTGCCGCGCGTCGGGTAGGCGACGAGCCCCTCCTCGATCACCCGGTAGTCGGGCAGCCGGGTCAGTACCTGCGTCATCATCGCGCGGAACATGGCCCGGGCGAGGTGTGCGCCGGCGCACCGGTGGGAGCCGATGCCGAAGCTGAGATGCCGGCTGGCGTCGCGGTCCAGCCGCACCTGCTCGGGGTCGGGGAACACGGCGGGGTCGTGGTTGGCGGCGACCCACGGGATCAGCACCCGGTCGCCCGCTCGCATCGGGCAGCCGCCGACCTCGGTGTCCTGGGTGACCGTACGGGCCATCGACTGCGAGGGGGCGAACGCGCGCAGGAATTCCTCGGTCGCGGTGTCCAGCAGATCGGGGGAGTCGATCAGCCGCTGGCGCTGCTCGGGGTTGCGGGCGAGGTGGACGAGCGTCCATCCGGTCAGGGAGGTGGTGGTGTCGACGCCGCCGGCGATGAGCAGGCCGATCACCGACACCAGCTCGTCCTCGGCGAACTCGCTGCCGTCGCCGCGCCGGCCGGCCACCAGCTCGCTGACCGCGTCGGCCCGTGGCGCCAGCCGGCGCTCGGCGATCAGCTCGCGGATGCGCTGGTCCATGTAGGCCAGTCCGGCGGCCCCGCGCACGGCGCGCTCGCTGTCGGCCGGTGCGGCGAAGATGTCGTGGATCGGACCGGCCAGCTTCGCCCAGTCCTCCTCGGGGAAACCGAGCCAGTCCAAGGTCACCGCGGCCGGCAGCGGGTTGGTGAGGTCGCGCACGAAGTCGCAGGAGCCGAGCTCGATGAAGTCGTCCACGACGCGGGCGGCATGGCGCTCGATCATGGGCACCAGTTGCTCGACCGCCTCCGGGGTCAGCAGCGGGTTGATCAGTTGCCGGTACTCGGTCGAACGCGGCGGGTCGAGCTCGATCGGATACTGATCGAGCCCCGGTCCCTTGGGGATGACGATGCCGACCCCCTGGCCGCCGTGGTCGCTGCGGGCCGAGGAGAACGTCTCGTCGTCGCGGGCGATGCGGGCCACGTCGGCATACCGCGTCGTGTAGGTGAAGCCGCCGTAGGCGGCGGACCGGCCTACCGGGCAGGACTCGCGAAAGCGCGCGTAGTAGGCGACCGGATCGGCGTTGGCCTCATCGGAGTGGTGATCGAAGTCGATGTCGGCGGACATGGTGGGCACGCTCCACGTGCTCGGCCTTCTGCGCGGTGTTGTCCGGCCGCGCCACCGGATGTCTGGTGCCTCATCGGCGTCGCCACCCTAAGGCGCTGCCGCGGTGTGCGACAACGAAGGGTGGGCGACATCTCAGAAGGTCAGCACAGCTTTGCCGACCGAGCCGGACCGGACCGCCGCGACGGCCTCGTTGATCTGCTCGAACGGGAAGTAGGTGATCATCTTCTCGACCGGAAACCGGCCCTTGGCGTTCAGGTCGAGGAGCTGGGGCAGGAACACCTGCGGCAGGCTGGACCCGGCGATGATGCCGGTGACGCTGCGCCCGTTGAGGATGCTGCGCCACTCGAAACTCATCGACTCGCTCGGCCCGATGCCGATGACCCCGGCGCGGCCGAGCGGCCCGAGCGACTCCACCGCGACGCGCAGGACGTCCTCGCGCCCGGTGGTGTCGATGACGAAGTCGAATCCCTCGGGGACGAGGGCGGCCAGCTGCTCGGCGGCCGGTCCGGCCGAGGAGTCGACCGTGTGCGTGGCGCCGAAGCCGCGGGCCGCCTCCAGCTTGGCCGGGTTCATGTCGACGGCGGCGACGATCGCGCAGCCGCTCAGTGCGGCCGCGATGATGGCGGCCACGCCGACAGCCCCCGCCCCGAAGACGGCGATCGACGAGCCGGGGCGCGGCTGCAGCACGTTGAGCACGCCGCCGGCGCCGGTCTGGAATCCGCAGCCGAAGGGTCCGGCCCGCCGCAAGTCCAGTGAGGGGTCGATCTTCACGACCGCCCGCTCCGGTGCGACGACGTGGCTGGCGAACGACGACTGGCCCAGGAAGTGGGCGTTGACCTCCCGCCCCTCATGGGTCACGGCGGTGGAGCCGTCGGGGCGGCGGCCGGAGAAGTTCACGGCGTCGAAGCCGCGGCAGTAGGCGGGCGAGCCGGTGCGGCACAGCGTGCACGAGCCGCACGACGCGAAGGACATGGTGACGCTGTCGCCCGGGCGTACGGAGGTGACGTGCGCGCCGACCTTCTCGACGATGCCCGACCCCTCGTGCCCGAGCAGCGCCGGCGTGGGGAAGAAGGTCGCGAACTCGAGGTCGGTGCCGCAGATGCCAACGCCGACGACGCGGACGAGCACCTCGTCGGGACGGGGCTCCTCCAGGTCCACCTCGGTCAGGACGAATGGCTGTCCGGCTTGCTCCAGCAGAGCGGCGGTGGCGCGCACCAGGCCTCCTGTAGTGACTCACATAGCGAGATCGCATATTGACATGCGTGACAAGGTCGGTCAAGGTTCGCGTATGGCTGCTGTTGACTTCCCTTCTTCCCAGCACTTCATCGACGGCGAGTGGGTCGCGGCCCGTGACGGCGGCACCCTGGACATCGTCGATCCGGCCACGCGGCAGGTGATCACCAAGGTGGCACTGTCGGGCGGAGCCGATGTCGACGACGCGGTCGCCGCGGCGCGCCGCGCCTCCCCTGCCTGGGCTGTGACCAACCCCAGCGAGCGCGGGACGCTGATCCGGCGCTGGGCCGACCTGATCCTCGCCGACGTCGAGGCGCTGGCCGCCGTAGAGGCGAGGGACGTGGGCAAGCCGCTGTCCGGGGGCCGGACGAACATCTACATCGCCCACGACATCGTCAACTACTTCGCGGGCGCGGCCGACAAGCTCACCGGGGTCACGCTGCCGACACGCAGCCCCGACTACCTGGGCTACACGGTGCCCGAGCCGTACGGCGTGTGCGCCGTCGTCATCCCGTGGAACGTGCCGGCCGTGCTCATGGCCGCGAACGTCGCGCCGGCGCTCGCCGCGGGCAATACGGTCGTCCTCAAGCCGTCCGAGATCGCACCGCTGACCCCGTTCGCACTCGTCGAACTCGCCCGCCGCGCCGGCTTCCCGCCCGGGGTGCTCAACGTCGTCGCGGGCGGCCCCGAGGCGGGCGCCGCACTGACCTCGCACCCGGGCGTCGACCACATCAGCTTCGTCGGCTCCACCGCCACCGGGCGGGCGATCATGACGGCCGCCGCGCAGAACCTCGTCCCGGTGAAGCTCGAACTCGGCGGCAAGTCGCCGAACGTGCTGTTCGCCGACGCCGACCTCGACACGGCGATCGAAGCGGTCGTCGCCTCGATCACCGAGAACGCGGGGCAGAACTGCTACGCCGGTTCCCGGCTGCTCGTCGAGGCCTCGGTGCACGACGAGGTCGTGGAGCGGGTCGCCGCCGCCATGGCCGCGATCAAGACGGGGCCCTGGGACGCCGACCTGGACATGGGACCGCTGGTCAGCGCCGCGCAGTTCGCCCGCGTCAGCGGCTTCCTCCAGGACGCCCCTCGCGAGGGCGCGCGGCTGGTCACCGGTGGCGCGCCCACCGGCGACGGATGGTTCGTCCAGCCGACCGTGTACGACGGTGTGGACGCGGGCATGCGCGTCGCCCGCGAGGAGGTCTTCGGCCCGGTTCTCGCCGTCCAGTCCTTCCGTGACACGGCCGAGGCGACCCAGCTGATGAACGCGACGGACTTCGGCCTGCTGGCCTGCATCTGGACCAACGACGTCTCCCGGGCGCTGCGGCTGGCGAAGGACGTCCGCTCCGGGCAGGTGGCGGTCAACCAGTTCCACGACGCGGGAGTGATCGGCTTTCCGTTCAACATGCAGAAGGACAGCGGCTTCAGCCGGGGCGGCGGGTACGGGGCGCTGCGCGAGTACACCCAGGAGAAGGGCGTGGCCATCCGGTTGTTGGCCCGCTGAGAGTCGACATCATGGGAACCGTCGCTGAAGCGCGGTCCGGCCCGGCCCGGGAGAGGGCCGGGCCGGACCGCGAACCCGCCGGGCCGGACCGCGAACCTGCCGGGCTGGAGCGGGAACTGACCGAGGCCGTGCTCGCCGGCGCCGCGCGCTCGGACGTGCTCCGCGCGCTTCTGCGGGCGACTGGCCGGCAGGTGCGGCTGCTGTCCGCCGAGGGTGTGCCGCTGGCGACCACCGACGGCGGATCCGGAGTCGCGGCCACGGTCGCGGACGGCGTGCTCTCCGGCGTGGCCGAACCGGTGGTCGACACGCTCGACGGGCTGTGCGCCACGGCGTTGCCCGTACGAGCGGGGACGACGTTGGGCGGTGTGCTGCTGACCGTCGGTCCCGCCGATCCGCGGGTGCAGGCGCTGGCCGGTGCCGCCGTCACCGCGCTCCTCATCGACGCCGTGCGCGCGGGGGACGCCTCGGCCGAGGTCTCGCCGCGGCACACACCGGCCGACGTCGTCGCCGCGCTGCGGTCCGGGACGGTGAGCCCCTCGGTGTGCGCGGCGGCCGCGGGACTGGGGATCGATCTGCGGCGACCGCCGGCCGGTGCCGTACTGCACTACAGCGGCTCCCGACTGCGTGCCTGGTCCACCGCCCTCGCCTGGCTGGAGCACCCTGTGCGGCAGGAGGGGCGTACGGCGTGGACGGTGGTGTCGGGCGAGGTCGTACTCGCCCGACTGCAGAGCAGGCTGCGCCTCATGACCGGCGACGAGTCCGCCGGTGACCACGTCGTCGCGGCGAGCGGTTTCTACCCCGACTCGACGATCGGTCTGGCCCGGTCCTTCATCGAGGCAGAACGGCTGCTCGGGCTGGCCAGGAGCCGGCGCGTCCCGCTGCTCACCTTCGCCGGCTGCGGGGTGGTCCAGCTGCTGTTGCCCCTCCCGCGCGCGGAGCTGGAGGCGTACGCCGAGGCGCACCTCGGGCCGATCCGGCAGCGTCCGGAGCTGATGGCGACCCTCCGTGCCTGGCTGGCCGAGCGGGGCAGCCGGCAGAGCGTCTCCGAACAACTCCATCTCCACCGCAACTCGGTGGGCTACCGGGTCCGCCAGATCAAGAACCTCCTCGGCACGGACCCCCTGATTCCCGCCGCCTCGGCGCAGTTGCACCTGGCGCTCGCGGCGCTCGACCTGCTCGCCGCCGACGATCAGCGGCTGCGCGGCGACGACGAAGAACCGGTCTCCGCCGGACGCTGAACCGTCCTTGGCCTGTGCCGCCAGGGGGGTGCGTCGCAATGCGTCCGCACCCGCTCACGCGCCGCCGCGGCCTGCGTGGTGAGCCTTAACAGCAAGCGAAATGCCGATAACAGTCGGTGAAACGACGACGAAACCCAGTTTTTCCATACAAGCGTTGACAGCACTGGTCGGCATGGGCAGAGTGGCCTCACAATACGTTCCACCGCCTCGCAATGCGAGACGGCAAAGGTGAGGAGGGCCGCGGTGCGAGCGATGGTGCAGACCGATTTCGGGGGAACCGAAGTCGTGTCTCCGCAGGACATCCCGGAGCCGGTGTGCGGTGCGCGCGATGTCGTCGTCGAGGTCGCGTACTGCGGGCTGAACCGCCTGGACCTGCTGCAGCGCAAGGGGCCCGGTCTGATCCCCGGCTTCCGTCTTCCCCACGTACCGGGCATGGACTTCGCCGGAACGGTGGTGGCGACCGGATCCGCGGTCAGCTCCATAGTCCCAGGCGACCGGGTCGTCGCCGACCCCACCCAGGGCTGCGGGAGCTGTCCACGTTGCTCGGTGGGCGATCGCGCGTACTGCGTCAGCCCGCGCATCCTCGGCGGCAACATCCCGGGCGCGCTGGCCGAATACGTCCTGGCGTCCGCCGAATCGATCGTACGGGTCCCCAAGTCGGTGTCGCTCGACGAGGCCGTCACCCTGCCCACCGCCTTCGCGACGGCATGGCACGCGGTACACAGCGTCGGAGCACTGGACGCCGGTGAGACCTTCGTGGTGCACGCGGCCGCGAGTCCTGTCAGCCTGGCGGCCATCGCGCTGGCCAAGCAGGCCGGTGCCTCGGTCGTCGCGTTCGCGGGCAGCGACGCGAAGCTGGCCGCGGCCCGCGCGGCCGGCGCGGACCTGGCCCTGCGCAACGACGAACCGGATCCGGCGAAAGCGGTGACCGCCTTCACCGACGGCGCCGGCGCGCACCTGGTCCTGGACCACGTCGGCACCGGCACCTGGCGCACCTCACTGGACTGCCTCGGCATCCGCGGGCGACTGGTGCTGCTGGGCAACACCAGCGGCGACCAGGTCTCCTTCTCACTGAGAGAGGTCTTCCACCGTGGCCTGAAACTGCTGGGCGCCGGGGGCTACACCTCGGCCGACTTCGTCGCCGCCACCTCGGCCTGTTTCGCCGACGGCCTGCACCTTCCCACCGCCGCCCGCTTCCCGCTCGATGATCTCGCCGACGCCTGGGACGTGCTCGGCGCCCGCGACACCATAGGAAAGGTCGTGATCACGCCATGAGCGACCTGCTCATCGTGGGGGGCGACATCGTCACCATGGACTCCGCACGGCGGGTCCTCACCGGCGCGACGATCGCCGTGTCCGGGGACAGCATCGCCGCACTCGGCACCACCGAGGACCTGCGCGCCCGTTTCCCGGACGCGAGAGAGATCGACGCGACGGGCTGTGTCGTCATCCCGGGCCTCGTCGACGCCCACCAGCACACGACCGTCGACCCCCTCGTACGCAGCACGATCCCGGACCACATCAGCTCGCAGGAGTCGATCTTCGATTGGATCGTCCCGCTGCACGCCCACGCCGACGGTGACGACGACGAACTCGCGGCGACAATCACCGCCGTCGAGTGCCTGTCCCGGGGCATCACCACCGTGCTGGAACCGGGCACGGTGGCCTACCCGGAACGGGTCGCCGCCGGGCTGGCCGCCGCGGGGATCCGCGCCCGGGTCGGCGGCTGGGGCTGGGACGCCGAGGGCGTGCCGTTCGGCGCACCCGCCGACGAGGTGCTCGCCCGGCAGGAGGACATCGTCAAGTCCCTGCCGGCCACCGGGCCGGTCACCGGATGGGTGACACTCGTCGGCCACGACCTCGCCAGCGACGAACTCTTCACCGGAGCGGCGAACCTGGCCGAGCGGCTCGACACCGGACTGACCTGGCACGTCTCGCCCGGGCCCGCCGACATCGAGGCCTACGCCCAGCGTTGCGGGCGCCGGCCGGTGGTCCACTTCGGAGAACTGGGCGTACTCGGCCCGCGCCTGCTGCTGGGGCACGCCGTGTGGCTCGACGACGCCGAGGTCGACGCGATCCTTGACACCCGTACCGCCGTCGCCGCCTGCCCGGGGGCCTACCTGCGCCTCGCCCAGGGCTACACCCGCGCCTCGCGCCACGCCGAGCTGGTGCGCAGGGGAGGCAGGGTGGCCCTGGGCTGCGACGCCCACAACGCCGGCGACGCCCCGGACATCCTCCTGGCCGCCTATCTGTTCGCCGGCCTCGAACGCGACCGTGACCTGCCCGACCCCATCCGCGCCGAGCAGGCGTTCGCGCTCGCGACGGTCGACGGCGCCGAAGCGGTCGGTCTGGGCGGGCGGACCGGCTCCCTGGAGGTCGGCAAGGCCGCCGACCTCGTCGTACTCGACACCAGCGACCCCGCCTGGATGCCGCGGGGCGACCTGGCCCGCCAGCTCGTCTGGGGCCACGTGTCGCGCACCGTCCGTGACGTGCTGGTCGACGGCCGCGTGGTCGTCCGCGACCGGCAGCCGACCGGCATCGACCTCACCGCCGTAGCCGAGGCCGCCGCCGAGCGGTCCGCCGCCCTCCTGCGGCGCGCCGGCATCAAGCCCCGCCCGACCTGGCCGACAGAGCCGGCGGGCACCCCGTGAAGGAGACCACCCGTTGAACGTCATCGACATGTCAGGACGCTCCCCGGCACAGAAGCAGGGCCTGCTCTCACAACTGGTGGTACCGCGGCCGATCGCGATGATCACCACACTCGACCCGGACGGAGGGGTCAACGTCGCGCCGTACAGCTACTACATGCCGGTCAGCGGCGAGCCCCCGCTGATCGCCGTCACCATCGGCGCCCAGCGGGAGGCGACCCGTGAGCCGAAGGACACGTGGCTCAACATCGAGCGCACGGGCGAGTTCGTCGTCAACGTCACCACCGCCGAGATCGCCGAGCACATCGAGGCGGTGGCCCGCGAATACCCTCGCGGTGTCAGCGAGATGGACGTCGCCGACTGGCGATCGGTGCCCTCACAGGTCGTCGACACGCCGTCGCTGGCCGACAGCCCCGCGCACCTGGAGTGCCGGGTGCACGAGGTGATCGACCGCGGCGACCACACCTCCTGCTTCTCGGGCGTGCACATCGTCCTCGCCGAGGTCGTCTGCATCACCACCGACGACTCGCTCATGTCCGCCCCGGGCCGCGTCGACCCCACCCGGGTCCGAGCGGTCGGGCGGATGGGCTTCCCGTGGTTCGTCGCCGCGGGGGAGGAGTCCATCTTCCACCAGGCGCGTGTCTCCTACGCCGAGCTCGACCGGGCCGACCGGTCCGCCAACTGACCCACTCCCCGCAAAGTCCCCCCGCGAAGTCACCCCCCCCGCGAAGTCACTCCCTCCGAAGTCACCACCGCCTCCACAGGGCGGTGCCACCCAGCGAACGGAACCGCAGACATGACTGCAGGCAGATCTCTCTGGCGTAGTAGGGCGGCGCTCGGCCTCGCCCTCACAGGAGCCCTCGCGCTCTCCGGCTGCGCCAGCAACGACGCGACGGCACCCAAGGCGACCGCCGCGGCCACTGGCGGCAGCGGCGGATCGGGCCTCAACGAGCCCGACGTCAACGGCGACGGCAAGGTCGTCATCGGTGTCCTCAGCCCCGGTGACATCAACGACCGCGGCTACTACGAGAGTTTCGTCGACTCGGCGGACGCCTACGCCAAGGAGAAGAGCTGGACGGTCATCAAGCGCGGCAGCGTGCCCGCGAGCGACGCGCTCAGCGCCGCCCGCGCGCTGTGCCAGCAGCACGTCGACATGGTCGCGCTCGCCGCGAGTGAGCTCAAGGCCGCCATCCCGGCCTCCGAGGAGCCGGTCTGCGCCAAGACCGCCTGGTACGTGCCGTCGTCGGCGAACATCGACCAGACCCCGCGGATCATGCTGTCCTCCGACAACCCCAACCAGTCGATGCTCGCCGCCGGCTACGCCGCGGGCCTGAAGATGAAGGCGGGCGGCTACACCAAGGCCGGATTCGTCACCGGCATCAAGGCCGACTTCAGTGTCCTGGGAGCGAAGGCATTCCTCGCCGGTATCCGGGAGGTCGTCCCCAAGGCCACCCTGGTGAGCACCTACACCGGTGACTTCAACGACTCGGCGAAGGCCAAGGAAGCCATCCAGGCCCAGATCAGCCAGGGTGCCAAGGTCATCTACCCCTACCTCGGGGGCGCGACCGACGCCGCGGCGCAGGTGGCGAACGCGAGCGGCGTGCTGACCCTCACTCCGGGCACCGACCGGTGCGCCTCGACCAGCCCGAAGTTCGACATCTCGGTGATCTTCAGCCCGGGTGACTACTTCCGGGCCGCGCTGGAGGACTTCGCCAAGGACGACCTGAAGATGGGCACGCCGCGCGTGTGGCAGCTGGGCGTCGACCCCTACCCGACCATCAAGATCTGCAAGGGCCAGGGCGACGAGGACCAGCGGCTGGCGGAGTTCATGAAGAAGATCGGCAACAAGGAGATCGACCCGGAGGCCGAGGTCAAGCGCCTCGGCTGACCGACCGTGCCGACACCGACCCAGGAGATTCACACGCGATGACACCGACGACCTCAGCGGCCCGGATCCTCGAGCTGCGTGGCATCACCAAGTCCTACGGGTCCGTCACGGCCTGCGACGCCGTGGACCTCACCGTCGACGCCGGCGAGATCCACGGTCTCCTGGGCGAGAACGGGGCGGGCAAGTCCAGTCTCATGAAGGTTCTGCTCGGACTGATCCGGCGCGACGCCGGCACCGTGCTGGTGCGCGGTGAACAGGTCGCGCTGGACAGCCCGCAGGAGGCGGCCGAGCTGGGCATCGGCATGGTGCACCAGCACTTCAGCCTCATCAACGGGCTCACCGTGTGGGAGAACGTCGCACTCGGCGACACCGGCGCGGTGAACAAGCAGGCCATCTGCGCCGACATCGCCGAGGTCGCCGCGCGGTACGGGCTGCCGGTCGACCCCGAGGCGCGCGTCGACGCGCTCTCGGCGGGCGAGCGGCAGCGCGTCGAGGTGGTCAAGTGTCTGCGGCGCAACCCTCAGATCCTGATCCTCGACGAGCCCACCTCGGTGCTGACCCAGGCCGAGTCGCAGGAGCTGTTCGCCGTGCTCGGCCGGGTGGTGCAGGAGGAGGGCCGCGCCGTCATCCTCATCAGCCACAAGCTCGCCGAGATCGTGCAGGCCACGGACCGGGTGACGGTCCTGCGCAAGGGCGCTGTCGCCTTCCGGGCGGTCACCGCCGAGACCACCGCGCCGGAACTGGCCCGCCAGATGGTGGGCCGTGACGTGTCGCTGCACGAGGAGGGAGCCGCCCTCGGCCTGCTGCCGGTCGACACGACCCGCACGGGCCGGGGCGGGGCCCACGACCGGCCCCCGCCCGTCCTGAGCCTGGCCGGGCTCACCGTCGAAAAGGGCGGGGTGAAGGTTCTTCAAGGAGTCGACCTGACCGTGGGCGAGGGCGAGATCTGCGCCCTCTACGGCGTCGAGGGCAGCGGCCAGGCGACGCTCGGCGAAGTCCTCGCCGGGCTGGTCCCGCCGACCACCGGCACCATCGAGGTCGCCGGCCGCAGGGTCGACGTGACCCGGCCCGGCGCGCTCGGAAAGGCCGGTCTCGGCATCGTGCCGGAGGACCGGCATCAAAGCGGCGTCGTCCTCGACATGAGTGTCACCGAAAACCTGACGATGAAGTCGCTCGACAAACTCAGCGGCCGGTTCCTGCTGCGCCGGAGCGCGATGCACGCCGAGGCCCGTCGCCTCGCGGACGAGTTCAACATCAGCGCGCCCTCGCTCGACGCGCCGCTGCGCAGCCTCTCCGGAGGCAACCAGCAGCGCGTCGTACTCGCCCGGGAACTGTCAGGTCACACCAGCGTCCTGGTGGCCGCGCAGCCCACCCACGGGCTGGACGTCGGCGCCATCGAGGACATGTACGCCCGGCTGCGCGGGGCGGCCGCGGACGGCGTCGGAGTGCTGCTCATCTCCACCGAACTCGAGGAAGTCATGGCCCTTGCAACCTGGATCGCGGTGATCTCGTCCGGGCGGATCACCGGAGCCCTCCCCGTCTCGGAGGCGACTCCCGAGCGACTGGGCATGCTGGTCGGCGGTGAGGCCGCATGAGTGCCGCCTCGCTGACGGACGGGGACGACCTCGCCCGGCGCTTCCTCGCCCGGCTTCGGCCCGGGCGCGACGGCTGGATGACGGCGGGCCTGACCGCCGTACTGGTCGCCGTCGCCGCGGGCGCCTCCGCGCTGCTGCTCGTACTGACCGGTGGCTCGCCTAGTGCTTCGGCGGACGCGATATGGACCGGAAGTCTGGCCGACGCGACGGGATGGACGACGACGCTCCTCAACACGGCGCCGTTGCTGCTGGTCGCGGTCGGTGCGTGCGTCTGCGCGTCGGCCGGCACGTTCAACATCGGCCAGGAGGGACAGGTCCTCATCGGCGGCCTGGTCGGAGCATGGGTCGGGCTGCGGCTGGCCGTGCCCGGCCCGACGCTGGTCGTCGTGGTGCTGGTCGCCGCGGCCGTCGGCGGTGGCGCCTGGGCCGCGCTCAGCGCGGTGATGCTCCGCCTGCGCGGCGTCAACGTCCCGGTGAGCACCCTGCTGATGACGTTCCTCGCCATCCAGCTCGTCACGTTCGCGGTCAGCACGCCGTGGCTGCAGGAGAGCGCGCAGGGCTCCTCGGGCATCACCGACGCGGCGTCCAACCCCCTGCCGGCAGGCGCCCGGCTCGGCGGCTTCGGGCAGTACCCGTCGGTGCAGTGGAACATCGGCCTGTTCATCGCCCTCGTCGCCGCTGTCGGTGTCGCCGTGGTCCTCACCCGCAGCCGGTGGGGCTTCAGGGTGCGCATGCTCGGACTGAACCCGCTGACCGCCAAGCACACCGGAGTGAGGGTGGCCGCGCTCGGCGGCTTCGCCCTGGCACTGTCCGGAGCCTTCGCGGGGCTGGCTGGCGGGCTGCTGCTGGTCAGCCCGGTCGGCACCAACCGCCTGCAGGCCGGGCTCTCGGACAACTTCGGCTGGGACGGTCTGCTCGTCGCGCTCGTCGCACGCAACCGGCCCCTGGTCGCGATCCCGGTGTCGCTGGTGTTCGCCGTACTGCGCGCGGGCGGCGATTTCCTCTCCGCCACGGGCGTGCCGTACTACCTCGTCGATGTCGTCAAAGCACTGCTGGTCCTCGCGTTCGTCGCGCCTCCCGTGCTCGTCGATCTTTTCCGCCGGCGTCGCGGTGCCACACCGCGGGCGACGCCCGGCCTGTCCGTAGTCCCGACCAAGGTGAAGGCAGCCGCGTGAGCGTTCTGGACAGCACCACCACCATTCTCGCCAGCGGTGTCCGGCTGACCGTGCCTCTGGCGTTCGCCGCCTGCGGTGAGTACGTGGCCGAGCGCGCCGGCACGATGAACATCTCCGTCGAGGCGATGATGCTCGGCGCCGCGTTCACCTCGATCGCCACCGCGAGCGCGACCGGCAGCGCCACCGCCGGCCTCGTGGCGGGCGTCGTGACGGGCCTCGTTCTCGGCTTCACGCACGGCAACCTCTCCCACCGGGCACAGATCAATACTTTCGTCGTCGGCCTGGTGCTGAACGCGCTGGTGCTCGGGCTGACGAGCTACCTGATCACGACGAACGAGTTCGTCTCGCACCAGGTAGACGTGTTGTCGATCCCGCTGCTGCAGGACATCCCCCTCCTCGGCAAGCCGCTGTTCTCCGAACGCTGGCCGGCCTTCCTGCTGTTCGCGCTGGTGCCGCTCACCTGGTGGCTGGTGGAGCGTAGCCGCTGGGGCCTGGAACTGCGGGCGGTGGGGGAGAACCCTCAGGCCGCCGACGTCACGGGCATCAAGGTGAACATGCGGCGCCGGCAGGCTCTGCTGTGGGCCGGCGCTCTGGCCGGTCTCGGTGGCGCCTACCTCGCGGTCGGCGAGGTCGGATCGTTCAACCAGAACATGACCGCCGGGCGCGGATACCTCGTCATCGCCGCCGTGATCTTCGGGGCGTGGCGGCTCGGCCGGACCATGCTCGGCTGCCTGGTCTTCGGCCTCTCCGACGCGATGCGCCTGGCGCTCCCGGCACTCGGCGTCACCCTCAACGCCCAGCTGCTCGTCGCGGCCCCGTACCTCCTGGCGCTGCTGGCCATGCTCCTGTTCGCCACGCAACACCGGGAACCCGGCGCGCTCGGCCGTCCCTTCGAGCGTGGGTCGACGTGACGGGCCAGGTCCGGCGACGGCGGATGCCGGCCCCGCGAAGGCGCGGGGCCGGCATCCGCCGTGGGTGTGCGGCACCGCCGTCAGCGTCGGCGCAGCGCCGCGGTCTCCAGCGCCGGCGGCGTGTGGCCGACGTCCAGCGGGTTGAGGACGCTGCCCGGCGCGACCAGCGCGTCGATCCTGTCCAGCGCCTCGGTCGACAAGGGCCGGTCCACCGCGGTGAGCTGCGACAGGAGCTGGTCGTGGGTGCGCGCGCCCATGACGGCCGAGGTGACACCGGGATGGGCGAGCACGAAGCGCAGCGCCAGCTCGACGAGCGTGCAGCCCTCCTCGGCGGCCACGCGGACAAGCTCCTCGACGACGGCGAGCTTGCGCGTACGCACCTGCTCGTCGGCGAAGTCGAAGTGCTCGCTGTTGCGCAGCGCGCGCGAGTCTCCCGCCGGTTCGGCGCCGGCCCGGTACTTGCCCGTCAGCCAGCCGCCGTTGAGCGGGCTCCAGACCATGACGCCCATACGGTGCCGCTGCGCGGTGGGCAGGGCAGCGGCCTCCGCGTGCCGGGCGAGGAGCGAGTACGACAACTGCTCCACGGTGAACCGCTCGCGGCCACCGCGCCGCGCCGCCCACTGGGCCTCCACGATCTCCTCGGCCGGGAAGCTCGACGAGCCGATCGCCCGTACCTTGCCCGCCCGCACCAGGTCGCTGAGCGCCCCGAGGGTCTCCTCGACGTCGGTGTGGGGATCGGGACGGTGGACGAGGTACACGTCCAGGTGGTCCGTCCCCAGCCGGCGCAGGCTGTCCTCCACGGCATGTGTGATCCACAGCCGGGAGGTGCCGCCCCGGTTGCGGTCGAGCGGGCCGGCGGGCATCCGGCTCGCGACCTTCGACACCAGGACGACGTCGTCGCGCCGTCCCTTCAGGGCCCGGCCGACGATCTCCTCCGACTCGCCGAAGGCGTACACGTCGGCGGTGTCGACGACGTTGACCCCGGCGTCCAGCGCCGTCGCCACCATGCGGTGGCACTCCGCCTCGTCGGTGTTGCCCCAGGCGCCGAACATCATCGTCCCCAGGCACAGCTGACTCACCTCGATGCCCGTCCCACCCAGAATCCGGTAGCGCACGCTTGCCCTCGTCTCCCAGCCGACGCCCTGTCGCTGTCCTCGCGCAGGCTCGCACGGCGGCGGGCCGCGAACCGATGTCGCGCGGGGCCAGCATCCCTGGCCTGCGTGTTGTGTCCGCAGCACATCGACCCGCGGGTGCGTGCGCACCTAGGCTCGAAAGAAATCCCACCCACTCACCATGGAGGTACCGTGACCACCGGTCTCACCTCGGCACGCTGGACTCACGTCGCGCTGCCGACCGGCGATCTCGACAAGGCGATCGCGTTCTACACCACCCTGACTCCGCTGGTCGTGGTCGAGCGGTTCAAGGACGCCGACGGCGAGAGCGTCTGGCTCTCCAACGACCAGCAGGCCGAGACGCCGTTCGTACTCGTCCTGGTGTCGTTCAACAAGGACAAGGGCGCCCAGCTGGGCCTGCTGCACCCGTTCGCGCACCTCGGCATCGAGGTGCCGGCGCGGGAGGACGTCGACGCGCTCGCGGACCGGGCCCGCGAGCTCGGCTGCCTGCACTGGGAGCCGAGGCAGATGCCCGAACCCGTCGGCTACATCTGCGCTCTGAAGGATCCCGACGGCAACGTCGTCGAGATCTCCCACGACCAGCGGGTCTTCACCTCGGTCCGCAAGAAGTGGGGCTCGTCCTGAAAGACACCCGCGCCGCCGTCGAGGCCTACCTCGCGGCACTGAACGCGCACGACGCCGACGCCGTGGCCGCCTGCGTGGCCGAGAACTTCGTCAACGAGCACACGTCGTCGCTGGGACACAGCCGCAGGGGCCGCGCCGAGTACCGCGCCGCGCTGACCGGGTTCCTCGAGAACTTCGGGGACCTGCACTACGCGCCCGAGGGCGTCCTCGTCGACGGCGAGTCGGCCGCGGTGCCGTACGTCATGACGTTTCTGATGCGGTCGGCGGGCGACCGCCCCGTACGAGTGCGCGGGGTCTTCGTGTTCACCGTCGCCGGCGGCCTCATCACGCGTCGCACGGACTACTGGGACAGCGGTGAGGTGCAGCGGCAGCTCGCCTGACGCCCCTTCCTGCCGCCCGAGACCGGGCCCCCTGACACCCCGTCCGCCCCTCGTGCGGACGGGGTGTCCGTGCCTTCCCGGACTGGCAATTCTCGGGCGTGACGCTGTCTCGGATGAGAGATGCTCGCCATGCGAGCAAACCGCTGGAGACACCGCTGGGCACCGCGCCTGCGTCCCCCCGGAAATCGAGAGACCGTACGACGCGGTGCGAGGTTGTGGGTGACCCGGGCTGCGGCGCCTGTGAAGAACGAGGGCGCCCTTGTCAGTCGACGTCTGTGCCCGGCCCTGGCCGAACGTCTCCTTCTGCGGCCGCGCACACGGGGGACCTCGGGCGTGCCCTCGACCGTGGGCAGCCTTGTCGCGACAGAGAAGCCGCCGTCAACGGGACGGTGACCTGCCAGTGGAGCCCGCCATGATCGCGGGACAGATCCTGGCCTGAGCCGGACGGGCCACGCCCGCCGGACCGGCCGGGCCTGCCCGCGGACGGCGCGGCCTGGTCCGCACTGCGCCGGTGTGGCGGGAGCGTCGTACTCGGTGCTGCGGAGAAGGGTTCGTCCATGAGCGCGAAAGGTCACCGGCCGCAGACCGGGGGCGCGGACGAAGGCCACCGCTGTCGCATGCCCCTGGACAGCTCTGCAGGGTACTTGCCGGCATAGTCACCGAGGCCGACCGGCGTCAGCAGCTCGTCCTGATCTCCCGTGGAGAGACTCGGAGACTCGGTCCGCGCCGCGCCGACGGTCGCGGGGCCGACCCACCGATTGGTTGATGCCGGCCGGCAGGGCGACGTCCTTTCGTAGCGTCGACCATGGCAGCAGGGCGGGAGCCTGGGGGACCGTTCCGATCGCCTTCAGCGCGCAAGCCCTGCGCCGGAGTCATCCCGAGAGCGTCAGGCTGTCGCTGCTGTACGCGCCGATTCAGGCGAATGCCCGCAGCAGGGTGGACTTCCTGTGGCCGCTCGGGCCGATCAGGCCGATGAACGTCCCGCGAGGTCTTCGACGGGGCCGGGGACGGCCGAGCGGAGCGAGGTCGTCCAGGTGCTCATGACGGATCCTTTCCGGTCGGCTGCAGGGCGGTCGGCTCCAGCGGGTTCAGAGTATGGAACCGGCGACCCTGATAGGTGAGCGGCTCCCCTCCGTCGACCACCACACCGGCCACCTCGATCAGGATGATCGTGTGGTCGCCGGCGGTGAGGCGCTGGTGCACGACGCCCTCGAGCGACACGGTGGCGCCGTCGAGCAGGGGTGGACCGAGCTCACCCGGACTGAAGCGCGCCGAAGCGAACCTGTCGACGCCGGCCGTCGCGAACGCCTGCGCCACCGGGTGCTGGTCGGATGCCAGGACGTTGACGGCGACCGACTCGGCCTGGCTGAAGGCCGGGTGGACGTCTGCGGTGTCGGCCAGACAGACCGAGATCAGCGGCGGGTCCATCGACACGCTGGTCACCGAGTTGGCGGTGAAACCGTACCGCTGCCCGTCCACTTCGGTGGTTACTACACAGACAGACGTGACCATCGAGGACAGTCCGTCGCGGTACGCCTGCGGGTCTTGGCGGATGACCGGCCGGCGCTTGACGGCGTGATCCGTGGAGGGGGTGGGCATGTCAGACCACCGCCATCTCGCCGGCGCACTCCGGCGCGCCGCAGGCCGTCGACTCGGTGGCTCGGTGGATGCGGCCGGGTGCTCCGCAGGCATCGCCGCCGCCGGTGATCCGGGACGGTCGTCGTGTCGCGGGATTCGGCGGGGCGGCCGGCGGGGAGGCCGGCGGGGAGAAAGCGGATCTCATCTTGTCTTGCCTTTGCTAGGGATGCCCCGACGCTAAGATGAGGTGTTTCGTATGTCAATATGCTATCTCGTATGGAGTGTCGCAAGTGGGGTGTGGGGGTTCGGCAAGGTTGTTCTCATCGGCGGCGTCGGCTCGCCGGTGGTGCGAACAGCCGTGCTGTGCGGGTGCCGAGGGATGCCGGGCGCTGCCGGTCGTTTCGTCGAGCGTGCAGAAGGCCACGTCGATCAGTCGCTGGGTCATGTATGGAAGCTTGGGGCTGTCAGCGAGGCGTCCACGGCGTCGGCCTCCGCCCGCCCGGGTGGAGAGCGGTGATCCCGCACCGCGAGTCTCGACCACCCGCTACCGCGACACTCCCTTGGGATCGTGTGCACCGGGCAGCTTCAGGGCGGCCCGCGGTCCGCTGCGGGAGTGCAGCCACCAGTCGCGCATGCCCCATAGGGCAAGCGCGCCGTAGGTGACGTGGACGAAGCCGGAGAAGGCGTAGCCGCTGGTGAAGGCCGGCGGGACGCCGACCAGGTCGACCAGGTCGACCAGTAGTCAGGCGATCCAGAACTCGACCATGCCGCGTGCCTGGGCGTACATCGCGACGACCGTGCCGACGAAGACGTAGGCGTCCGGCCAAGGGTCCCAGGGCAGTGTCGGGTAGGCCTTGAACAGCAGGGCCACGGCGACCGTGCGGACGGTGACGGCGCCCACCGTCGCCGCACGCTCGGTCCATCGCCGCCAGCCGTACAGGGCCACGGTCATGACGACGGCCTGCTTACCGGCGCTGCCGGCCGGGTGGCCGAGCGCATCCGTGGGGTCTTCGTGGTTCGCCGTCGGCGGCCGTGTCGGCACGCGCCGCACGGACCGCTGGGGTGGCGGCAAGGTGAGGCGGCGGCTCGTGTGCCGCCGTGGCCGACGTCGTGGAAGTGGCGCTCCGAGCTCGCACCTGACTACCCGTCAGCTCTTGTCCGGGCGGGATGTCGGCCTGCCTGCATCTCGCATTTCTGTATCGCTTGACATGATGCTATCTCGCATTGAAAGATGCCCGCCATGCGAGTAGTGACGACGGACGCCGGCCTTGGCCGGATCGAGGGCGGGGCCATCGCCCTGCTGGACACGGCTTTTCCGCACGTCGGCGCGGTCCTCGAACAGCAGGGATCGCTGCGGTGCCTGGAGTCGAGCGCGGTGCGTCGGCGGATCCCGCTCGACGAAGCCACGCTCGTGGCGCCGCTGGGCCGTCCACGCGCTGTGTGGGGCATCGGCCTCAACTACGTGTCGAAGGCGGCCCGGGCCGGCCGGGGGCTGCCCGAGCAGCCGATCCTGTACCTGGCCGCGTCGTCCGGCGTCCTGGCACCGGGCGCACAGGTGGTGATCCCACGGGCCGCGACCGAACCCGACTACGAAGGGGAGATCGCGATCGTCGTCGGGCGCCCGCTGTACCAGGCGTCCGAGTCGCAGATCTGGCCCGCGATCGCCGGCATCACCGCGGCCAACGACATGACGGCGCGTGATGTCATGCGCGCCACCGCCACGCCCGCCCTCGCCAAGAGCTACCCGGGATTCACGCCGCTCGGCGCGTCCGTCTGCACCCCCGACGACCTCGCCGACCGCGATGCGATCCGCGTACGGAGCTGGGTCAACGGCGTACTCATGCAGGACGACACGAGCGCCGGGATGATCTTCCCGGTCGCCGATCTGCTCAGCCGGCTCTCGTGGTTCACCGCCCTCGAACCCGGCGACGTCGTCCTCACCGGAACCCCGGCCGGCACCGGCCAGGACCGCGGCTGCTTCCTCGCCGACGGCGACGAGATACGGGTCGAGGTGGACGGCGTACTGCCCCTCGTCACCCGCGTCGTGCGTCCCGCGGACGCCTCACCGCACGACCACCGGCTGACCGAACCGGTCAGCTGACCGCCCCTCACACTGGAGCACACACCGATGCCCATCTCCTCCCCGTCGTCCTACGACCTCGTCCTGGCCGGCGGCACCGTCATCGATCCGGCGTCGGGCACCAACGCCCGGCTCGACGTGGCCGTCACCGGTGACCGCATCGCCGCGATCGGGGAAGGGCTGGCGGCGGGCGCGGCCCGCACGATCGACGTCACCGGTTCCACCGTGCTGCCGGGCCTCGTCGAGGGCCACACCCACATCTTCCAGTACGTCTCCGCCGTCGGCGCCCCCGCCGAGGAGGCCCACCTGCGCCGTGGCGTCGTCGCCGCGGCGGACGCCGGCACGGCAGGCGCCTCGACGTTCGCGGCCTTCCGCAAGCTGGTGGTCGAGGCGAACCCGCTGCGCATCGTCAACTTCCTCAACGTCTCGGTGCTCGGCCTGATCGACTTCAGGTTCGGCGAGCTGCTCAACCCCGACACCCTGGTCCCCGAGGACGCGCTCGCGACCGCCGAGGCCCACCCCGACATCGTGCGCGGCTTCAAGATCCGGCTGTCCGAGGACGTCGTCGGCGAGCACTGGGAGTCGCTGCTGAAGAAGTCCGTGGCGCTGGCCGAACAGGCCCAGCTTCCGCTGATGGTGCACATCGGTGAGACCGAGGAGCCGGTGCCCGTCGTCCTGGACTACCTGCGCCCCGGCGACATCGTCGCGCACTGCTACACCGGCAAGCCGAACGGCATCCTCGACGGCGACCAGGTGCACCCCGCGGTCATGGCGGCCCGCGAGCGCGGCGTGCTGTTCGACTCCGCCCACGGCAAGAGCAACCTCAGCTTCGAGGTGGCACGCCGGGCGATCGCCGACGGATTCCTGCCCGACATCCTCAGCTCCGACACCAGCGCCCGCAACTGGCGCGGCCCGGTGTTCGACCTGCTCACCAGCGTCTCCAAGCTGGTCGCGCTCGGCGCGCCGCTGGAGGAGTGCATACGGCGGGCCACCGTCGCCCCCGCAAAGCTGCTCGGCCTCGACACCGAGGGCTACGGGCGCCTGGCGGTCGGCGGTCGGGCCGACGTCACGGTCGTCGACTGGACCGACGAGGTCACCCTGCCCGACGCCGCGGGCAACACCATCCTCGCGCCGCGCCTGGAGCCGTCCGTCGTGCTGCACGCCGGCGCCGAGGTCGACATCGTGCCGTGGCGCGGTCTGCCGTCGGCATGAGAACCCCGCCCGCCCCGGAGAGGACGCGATGACCATCGGCGACGTCCACCTGCTGCGGCGCCGGCTGCGCGCGGCCCTGACGGCGGGGCGGCCCGCCGTCGGGACGTTCGTCAAACTGGCCTCGCCCGACGTGGTGGAACTGGCTGAGGCGGCCGGGTTCGCGTTCGTGGTCGTCGACCTCGAACACTCCACCCTCACCGAACAGAACGCCGTCGACCTGGTCCGCCACGCCCACGCCTGCGGCCTGCCGGCCCTGGTCCGCGTGCCCGAGGTGGACGCCGCCGCCGTCAACCGGCTGCTGGAGGCCGGGGCGGCGGGGATCCAGCTCTCCATGCTCACCCGCGTCGACCAGGCAGAGGCACTCGTGGCCGCGACGCGGTTCGCGCCCGCCGGCCGCCGCTCGGTCAGCTTGGCCAACAGGGCCGCCCGGTTCGGCGCGCTCCCGCTGGCCGCCTTCCTGGGCGCCGAGCAGGACGACCCGCCGGTACTGGTCGGCCAGATCGAGACGGCCCGCACCGATCCCCTGCCGGATCTGCTCGCCCCCCTCGACGTGTGCTTCGTCGGCAGCACCGACCTCGCGGTCGACCTGGGCCTGCCGGACGATCCCACGGTGCTGCGCGCCGCGGTGGACCGCGTGCGCGAGGCCGCCCGCTCGGCGGCGGTGGCGTTCGGCGGCTGGGCGCCGACCCGGGGCGCGGCGGGACACCTGGGCCTGAGTGACGCCGACTACCTGGTCGTCGGCTCGGACCTGCAAATGCTGGCGGCAGCCCTGCGCGCCGCCGCCGGAGAGGAGAACCAGTGACCACACGCAACGCGGCATTGTTCAGCACCGTCCTGAACTGGGACGAGCTGCCGGTGACCCAGGTGCGGCCGGGGGTGCGCCGTCGTGTCTACGCGACGGACGAGATGATGATCTGCCACCACGAGCTCGAGGTCGGCATGACGCTCAACCCGCACCGGCACGAGGAGTTCGACCAGCTGGTCCATATCGCCCAGGGGCGAGCGAACTACTACGTGGACGGTGTCGCGCACGACATGCGCGCGGGCTCGTTCCTGCTGGTCCCCCGAGGCAGCGAGCACTATGTGGAGCCGACGGAGGCGCCCTGCGTGAACATCGACTTCTTCGTCCCGCCGCGTGCCGACCTGCTTCCCTGACCGAAGGCCGGCTCGCCGCGGCACCCGGGGCGCGCGGTAATCGGTGCCGGGACTGACTCAGCCCACCCACACC
The DNA here is from genome assembly GCF_027107535.1 of Streptomyces aurantiacus. Taxonomy (NCBI): domain Bacteria; kingdom Bacillati; phylum Actinomycetota; class Actinomycetes; order Kitasatosporales; family Streptomycetaceae; genus Streptomyces; species Streptomyces sp. Qhu-G9. Next base: position 3,233,463 of record NZ_CP114283.1, read on the forward strand.
CGAGTCACCGCCGGGAGGCGTGTCACATGACCCACATCGTCGTGCTCGGAAGCACGAACATGGACCTCGTCGCGTACGTCGCGAAGGCCCCGCAGCGCGGAGAGACCGTGACCGGACGCGAGTTCCGTACGGTCCCCGGCGGCAAGGGCGCCAACCAGGCGGTGGCCGCGGCCCGCGCGGGCGGCACGGTGTCGATGATCGGCGCGGTGGGCGCCGACACCTTCGGCGCTCAGTTGCAGCGCGCAATCAGCTCGTCGGCGCCGAACCACGGATACTTGACCTCGCAGAGGAACTGAGCTGCCGGCCGCATTCGTGGGCCCGGCCGCCCTGGTCGGGCGCCCCGAGGGTTCGTACGAGGGCGGGTGCGACCAGGGCCCCGCCATGTGCCGCACCGTCAGTGGTGTGCGGGCCACGACCTGCCGGCCCGCCGCGCCCTCCGCGGTGGGCCGGCAGATCGCTCCGGTGGGTGGGTCAGCCGCCGTTGGGTTCGCCGTCCGAGGGGCCGAGCCGCTGCGACAGCGCGCGGGCGGTTTCCAGCAATGCCTGGGCCATCGGCGCCTTGACGTCGTCGGGGACCGTCGCCGTCGTGCCGACGACCGCGAGCGTCCCGCTGATCTTGTCGCCGTCGAAGATCGGTGCCGCGATGGTGCGGACCCCGTTGACCGCGGGGGAGTTGACCGACAGCCCGTGGTGCCGGATGGCGGCGAGTTCGTCGGCGAGTTCGGCCGACATGCGGACCGAGCGCGGCAGCGGCGGTACCTGGTCCGGGGGCAGGAAGGTGAGGAAAATCCGTCCCTGTGCCGAGGAGGTGAGGTCGAGACGTGAGCCGACCCGGACGCTGATGCGCACCATGTGGTCGGTGTTGTCCACCGAGCGCACCACGGTTGCCGACTCGCCGTCCCAGACCGACAGCACGATCGTCTCGTCGATACGCCGGACCAGGTCCTCCATGTACGGCTCGGCGGCGGCGACGATCGGCAGGCCGGCCCGCGCGGCCGCAGCGAGCGTGAGCACCTGGGATCCGAGGGAGTAGAGCGAGGTGCGCTCGTCGTACCGCAGCAGGTTCGCCGCACGCAGTGCCTTCGTGTAGCGGTGCGCGGTCGCCTTGCTCGCCCCGAGACGTGCGGTGATCTCGTTGAGATTCATGTGCGGCTTGCCGACCGTGAACGAGCCGAGGATCAGCGCCGCACGCTGCACCGTCTGGATGGTCGGCGCGGTCGTGTCGGGACCGCTTCGTTCGCCGGTGCCGGGCTGCGCCTTCGTGGCCATGAAATCTTACTCCTGTTGTCCCGTACTCAGTAAGAGGGTAAGACGTTGAATGGAACGCCGTATCGAATAGCGTAACGGTGGGAGTCGGGGAAATGTGCGGGAAAGGCTGAGGTGCTCCGCCACCGCGAGCTGAGCCGTCGGAACCGGCCGTCCGCGCGGGCCTTTCACGCGGACGGCCGGCGGCAGGTCGCCGACTCGGTGCGACGACCTCACATGTCGGAGGAGTGCCCCGGTGTGAGAGAGCGTGCCGGGTCGAGCAGGGAGGCGATGTGGTTGACGGCGAGGGCCGCCTCGCCGAAGCCGATCGAGATCAGGCTGACCTTGCCGTCGTGGTCGGCGATGTCGCCGGCCGCGAAGACGCGTTCCCGGTTTGTGCGCATCGTGCGGTCGACGAGGATGCGTCGGCGGCGCAGCTCCAGTCCCCACTGCTCGATCGGCCCGAGATCGGCGATGAAGCCGAGCGCGGCGACGACGGACTGGGCGGGCAGGCTGACCCGGTCGCCGTCCGGGCTCGCGACCACGACCTCGGACACCGCCCCGTCGGCCGACCCGTCGCCGGAGATCTTCTCGACCTCGTAGGGCGTCAGGACTCGCACGGAGGACGCGTGCACCTGCTCGACGGTGCGTTCGTGGGCCCGGAACCGCGTACGCCGGTGCACCAGCGTCACCGACGAGGCGATCGGCTCCAGCGACAGCGCCCAGTCCAGCGCGGAGTCCCCGCCGCCGACCACCACGACGTCCTGTCGGGCGAGTTCGTCCAGGCGCGGCACGAAGTACCGAAGCCCCCGGCCCAGGTAGTCGGAGCCCACCGGAAGCTCGCGGGGGACGAAGTTGCCGATCCCGCCGCAGACGAGCACCGCCCCCGCGGTGATCCGCGCGCCGGCGTCGGTGGTGGCGACGATGCCCTCGCCCGCGTCGTCGAGGCGGATGACCCCGTGCCCGAGCAGGTAGGTCGGGTTCCACCGCCCGGCCTGCTCGGCCAGCCGGTCCACCAGGTCCTGGCCGCGGACGGCGGGGAAGCCGGCCACGTCGTAGACGAGCTTCTCGGGGTACAGCGCGGCGATCTGGCCCCCCACCTCGGGCAGTGCGTCGGCGACCGCGACGCTCAGGCCGCGGAAGCCGGCGTAGTACGCGCCGTACAGCCCCGTCGGGCCGGCACCGATGACGAGCAGATCGACGGTCACCTCGGAGCCGTCGCCCTTGACGGTCGGGAGGACACTCACGCTCCCACCTCGGGGTGATCGTGGCCGACCCGGCCGACCTTGCGCGCGCCGCCGGGCGACCCGAGCGGCTCGGCTCCGCCGATTCCGAGGGTGAAGAACTCGGTGTTGATGCGCTCGGCCTGCTGGGACTCGGCCGGCAGGTCCTCGTGGTGGAAGATCGAGATCTGTGGGCAGACGGGTTCGCAGCGCCCGCACTCGACGCATTCGTCGGGCTGGATGTACAGCATCCGGTCGCCCTCGTAGATGCAGTCGGCCGGGCACTCCTCCATGCAGGACTTGTCCATGACGTCGAGACATGCCTGAGTGATGACGTACGGCACGGGCTTCTTGCCCTTCACACGGTCGCACAGTATGCGAGATGGCGTCTTCTAATGCGGAACGTGGAATGCATGATGACGGCGTCGGTCCAGGGTGTCAACCATCAGGTGATTGCTTGACATCGTCGCGTGTGCTAGGAGAAGCTGATGCGACATACGAGATGGCGTCTCACAGCGCGCCACTCGGGTCGGGACTTGTGAGAGGCAAACGCCGTAATGGGAAGCAACCCCCGGACCGTCCCAGCACCGATGATCGTCGAGGACTGGGACCTGCTCACCTTCCGGGTCAACCGCGAGGCCTACCGCAGCGCGGAGATCTTCACCCGGGAACGCGGCTGGGTGTGGACACACACCTGGCTCTACCTCGGCCACGAGACCGAGATCCCCAACCCCAACGACTTCAAGGTCCGCACCCTCGGGGGCCGACCGCTGATCTTCTGCCGGGACAGCGCCGGCGAGGTGCACGCCTTCCTGAACTCCTGCCCGCACCGCGGCACCGTGCTGTGCCGCGAGAGCGAGGGCTCGACCAGGCTCTTCCAGTGCTTCTACCACGCCTGGACATTCCGCAACAACGGTGACCTCGCCGCGATCCCCGACGCCGACGCGTACGAGTCGACCGACGAGTTCAAGGCGTCCATGGGCCTGCGCGGCGTGCCGCGCCTGGAGATCCACGAGGGATTCGTCTTCGTCGCCTTCGATCCGGACGTTCCGCCGCTGCTCGAACACCTCGGCGATGCCGCCGACTACATGACGATGATCGAACAGCAGCACGTCGGCGGCATGACCACACTGCCCGGCACACAGAAGTACAGCGTGCGGGGCAACTGGAAACTCGCCGTCGAGAACGCGATGGACGGCTACCACTTCGCGCCGACGCACAACACGTTCGTGGGCTACCTGCGCGAGAGCGGCTACGCCGTCACCGACGACAACCAGTACGCCTACAACCTCGGCAACGGCCACGGGCTGCTGGTCCTCACCGGGCACGGCGGACGGATCAGCATGGAGTGGGAACCGCGCTTCGGCGAGGCCGAGCGGGTGCGCACCGAGGCCCACCGAGCCGAGATGACGCGGCGGCTGGGGGAGAAGCGAGCACATCACGTGGCAGACGAGAGCCACATCCTGTTCGTGTTCCCCAACCTGCTGCTGTTCGACATCGAGGGCCTGTCGATCCGGCAACTGGAGCCGGTGGCGCCCGACCAGACCGATGTGCGCGCCTGGCAGCTGGTGCCCCGCAACGAGGACCCGGACACCCGCGCCCTGCGCATGAAGACGGTCGTCAGCTTCGTCGGCCCGGGCGGGCTCGCCACGCCTGACGACATCGAGGCGTACGAGGCGGTCCAGCGCGGCATCCAGGCCACGGTCGGCACCGCCGCGCCCGAGCTGGACTACAGCGACATGTCGCGCGGCATGGCCGACGAGGTCAAGGGCGTACAGGGCAGGTCGACCGACGAAGGCGCGATGCGGGGCTTCTGGCGGCACTGGATCGAAGCCGTCGGGCTGGAGAACGAACTCCAGGTCCACGGCCGGCGTCCGGAGTCCTTCCTCGCGGGAAGGGACGTGCGATGAGCGCGACCACCAACACCCACTCCCTGCGGTGCGGGGGACGCACCGTCACCCGGCCCGAGGTGGAGGACTTCCTCTACGCGGAGGCGGACATCCTCGACCACTGGAACTACGACGGCTGGCTGGCCCTCTTCGAGCCCGGCGCCCGCTATGAGATCCCTACCACCGACTACCGTCCCGGCTGGTCGCCGCACGAGACCGGATCGTTCGTCGACGACGACTGGGACCTGCTCCGCGCCCGGGTCAAGCGCATGAAGTCCCGCAAGGCGCACGCCGAGAACCCGCACTCGCGAACGCACCGGCTGGTGTCCAACGTGCGGCTGTCCGAGCACAGCGAGGATTCGTTCCGGGTGGCCGCGTCCTTCGTGGTGCACCGCGCCCGCGACGGGCACTTCGACGCCTACGTCGGCTGGTACGAGCACGTACTGGTGCCGACCGAGGACAGCCTGCGTTTCCGCTTGCGGCGCTCGATCCTCGGCCACGAGTCGCTGGCGGCAGGCGCCCGGCTCAGCTTCATCCTCTAGCCGGCGACGGACGGTGACCCAATGATCCGACACACCCTGTCCTTCCGTTTCGACGACGGCGTCGACCAGGCCACGCGCGAGTCCGTACTGGCCGAGCTGCGTACCTTCCCGGACCGGTACCCGGCGATGCGCGGCTTCGTCCTCGGCGAGAACGTCAGCACCCGCGACCAGACCTTCACCCACACGATGGCCGTCGACTTCGACAGCCAGGACGACCTGCTCGCCTATCTCGGCAGCGAGTCCCACGAGAACTTCGTGCACACACGCTGGCGACCGGTCATCGGCCGGCAGGCCATCACCTCGTTCGAGTACGCCGAGCGTCCCTCGCTCGCTGCAGGAAGGACATCCCCAGTGAGCACACGCCCGCACGCCCCGTTCGGCATGGAGTACGCCCGGATCGAGGTTCCGGACATGCAGGCCACGATCGACTTCCTCGAGTACCACGTCGGACTGCAGCTGGAGCAGCGTACGGACGAGTACGCCTACCTGCGCGCCGACATCGAGCACCACGCGATCGAGCTGATCAACGCGCCTGAGCGGACCGACGGGTGGACGACCGCCGTCGGCTACAGCGTGGAGAACGAGGAGGTCCTCGATCAGCTGCGCAAGAGCGTCGCCGACGCCGGCCTCGACATCCTGGACCTGCAGGAGCGGCAGCAGGCGCTGTGCGAGAACGGCTTCGCGGTCAAGGACCCCAACGGCCTCATCGTCGAACTGTTCACCGAGTTCCAGGAGTACGCCGAGCCGCCGCACATCGAGATCAGGCCGCTCGACCTGGTGCACCCCTTCATCGCCACCGCGAAGTACGAGGAGTCGCTGGACTTCTACCGGAACGTCCTGAAGTTCGTATCCTCGGACTACGTCGTCGGTTCGACCACGTTCCTCCGTGGCGAGGACCGTTACCACCACAGCCTCGCGCTGCAGAACAACAAGGAGCACTTCACCGCGCACCTGTGCTTCGCGATGAAGAGCCTCGACCACGTCATGCGGATGCGCGCCCGCGCGCTGTACAAGGGCGCGCCGATCGCCTCCGACATCGTCAACCACTCGGCGTCGACATCGATCGCGTTCTACCTGCACGACACGCGTTTCGGCCCGCGGTTCGAGCTGTGCGACAGCCACCGGGTGCTCACGCCGGAGGAGCACGAGACGCACCGGGCCCGCAGGATGCCGGCCGACCCGCGCAACATCGACGTGTGGCGTCCGGCGTCCGACGACTGGGGACGTTTTTGAGACAGCAGGTGCTTGACGTCCTGCGCCTGCTCGACGCGACCCCCGCGCCACGTGGCGCGGAACGGACGGCGGCGCACCGGCTGCGCGCCTGGTGCGCCGACCGGTGGCCGCACGTCGAGTGGCAGGTGGTGGAGCACGGCCCCGCGGGCGGCAGCCTGATCGCCACGCACGGGGCCGGGCCGCTGCTGTACTCCCATCTCGACACGTCGCTGGACGACGGCGGGGCGCACAACCCGCTTGTCACCGGCAACGCCGCGCCCGTCGCTCCGCTCGCCGTGGACGGCGACGTGGTGACCGGCTTCGGTCTCGGGGTCGCCCGCGCGCCGATGGCGGCCGCACTGGTCGCGTTCGCCGAGGCGGGCGCCGGACGGCTGCTGCTCGCGGGCTCCGGTACGCACCGCCGCGCCGGCGGGACCACAGGGCTGGAGGCCTACGCCGACTCGTACCCACTGCCGCGGTCGGCGATCGTCGCCAAGTGCGGCCCGCCCACCCTGCTGTGGCACGAGCCGGGCGCGTTCTACCTGACGGTCACGGTGACCGGCCGCTCCGGGGCGGCGATGGCGGCGGAGTCCGCCACGCCCCCCGGGGGAGTCGTAGCCGGGGCCGGCGTCGTCCTGGAGGAGCTGGCCCGCTGGCGCACGGACTACCTGGCCGCCGACCCGCGCGAAGGGCAGACCGGCCGGGCGTGCGGTATCGGCGCGATCAGCGGCGGATGGCCGGACAAGCCGGACCTGTTGCCGGCCCAGCTGCGGATCGATCTCTACGTCGTCGCAGGTGACCGGGTCGAACCGACGGCGCTGGCGGCCGAGCTGGCCGACCGGCTGCGGGCACGTTGCGCGAAGTCGGCGCTGCGCGACTGCGCGGTCGAGGTGGAGGCCGAGCCGGTCACGGCAGCAGCGGCGACGCCGGCCGACGCCCCGGTGGTGACGGCCGCGCGGGCGGCCTGGCTCGACGAGTTCGGTGAGCAGCCGCCGCCGGTCACCGGCTGGACGGGATCGACCGACGGCGTCGTACTGCGCGCCCGCGGCGTGGAGACCGTGCGCCTCGGCCCGCAGGCGAAGCCGGCCGCCGACGATCCCCGTCGAGACGCCCTGTCGTTGGGGCAGCTGACCGCCTACGCGCGCGTCTACCGCCGGCTGTTGACCGAACTGCCGGCGTAGCGCCCCGGATCCCGGCGCCGACCGGACCTTTCATCTCACTCAGCGAACAATTACTCAGCGAACAACCACTGAGCGAACAACCAATCAGCGCAGGGCGCTTCGCCCTGCAGAAAAGTGGGCGGGCGGATGGACAAGGTGGTCGCTTCCGCGGCCGAGGCGGTGGCGGACGTCCCGGACGGGGCGTCCCTCGCCGTCGGCGGCTTCGGACTCAGCGGAATCCCGGGGGCCCTGATCCAGGCCCTGCACGACGCCGGCGTCACGGAACTCGACGTCGTCTCCAACAACTGCGGGGCGGGGGAATCCGGCCTCGCAGTGCTCCTCGCCTCGGGCCGGATAGCCCGGGTCACCGGCAGCTACATCGGCGGCAACAAGGAGTTCGCCCGCCAGTACCTGGGCGGCGAGATCGAGCTGGAGCTGATCCCGCAGGGCACCCTCGCCGAGCGGCTGCGGGCCGGGGGCTGCGGCATCCCGGCCTTCTACACCCCGGCCGGGGTCGGCACCCAGGTCGCCGACGGCGGGCTGCCCTGGCGCTACGACGGCGGGGGCGGCGTCGCCGTCGCCTCACCGGCCAAGGAGGTCCGCGACTTCGACGGCGCCGCCCACGTCCTGGAACGTGGGATCACCACCGACTTCGCCCTGGTGCGGGCGGCGAAGGGCGACCGGCACGGCAACCTCGTGTTCAACAAGTCCGCCCGCAACTTCAACCCCCTCGCCGCCATGGCCGGCCGTATCACGATCGCCGAGGTGGAGGAGCTCGTCGAACCGGGCGCGATCGATCCCGACCACGTCCATCTGCCGGGCATCTTCGTCCAGCGCGTGGTGGTCCTCAGCCCCGAGCAGGCCGCCGACAAGAAGATCGAGAACCTCACGGTGACGCCCAGGGAGGTGCGGGTCTGATGGCCTGGACACGGGACGAGATGTCCGCCCGCGCGGCCCGCGAGCTGCGCGACGGCGAGTACGTCAACCTGGGCATCGGGCTGCCGACGCTGATCCCCAACCACCTGCCCGAGGGTGTCCACGTCGTGCTGGAGTCGGAGAACGGCATCCTCGGCACCGGTCGTTTCCCGTACGAGGACGAGGTCGACCCGGACCTGATCAACGCGGGCAAGGAGACCGTCACCGTCCTGCCGGGCGCGGCCTACTTCGACTCCGCGCTGTCGTTCGGCATGATCCGCGGCGGCCACATCGACGCGGCCGTGCTCGGCGCCATGCAGGTCTCCGAACGGGGCGACCTCGCCAACTGGGCGATCCCCGGCAGGATGGTGACCGGTATCGGCGGAGCCATGGACCTCGTGCACGGTGCCCGCCGAGTGATCGTCACCATGACCCACACCGCCAAGGACGGCACCCCGAAGATCGTGCGGGAGTGCGATCTGCCGCTCACCGGAAAGGGCTGCGTGGAGCGGATCATCACCGACCTCGGCGTCCTCGACGTCACCGACGACGGCCTTCTCCTCGTCGAGACCGCCCCCGGCGTCACCGCCGAGGAGATCACCGTGAAGACGGCGGCGAATGTGCTCATCCCTTATGGAACCCGCTCGTAGCCGGCCCTCCGTGGCGCGTACGACCTGGCAGCACGCCCGTGCTGCCTGCCGGTCACCGTTCCCGGAGCGAACGTCGAGGGGCTGTGCGCGTCGGGCCTGGAGGCCGTGCTCAGGGCCCGACGCGCCGTCGCCGTCGGTGAGGGCACCCCGAACTCGTCGCCGACCGGGATCAAGGCCGTACACACGGCCCAGGTCCGTCGGCGACCGGTGTATGTCGCCCCGCTCGCGCCCGGATCCAGGCCCCGGCGTGTGGAGATCACCGGCCCGTCGGCCGTGAGCCGACGGGCCGCTCGACGTGCTCGACTCGGCTGCGTGGGCGCGCTCGTGGACCTCTTGGCTGTGGAAAACGACCGCCGCAGCCATGGGGTCGCTATGGCTGCGGCGGTCGGTACTTCTCCAGGGCGGCACCCCGACGGTCAGCGGCGCTGGTCGAGCGACCGCTGTCCGAGAGGCGCGGCCCTCACCGGGAGGGCGAGGCGTCACACACCCCAGTCGTCATTGACGGTGACGGCGTCGGTGATGCCGAACCGGCCGCCGGGCACCAGGGGGGTGGCGGGCTCACCCATCACGACGACATGCTTGCCGAACCGGGGCGCCAGCGGTCGGCCGACGTCGCGCTTGAGCCACAGACGCAGCAGGTGTCGGCGACGCTCCGGTTCCGGGTGGTCGATGTAGCTGGTGCGCGAGTGCAGTGCGGCGTAGTTGAGCAGCCACTGCACGTCCCCCGGCTGGAAGTCCATGTCGATCGGCAGGCCGGGTTCCTGCGAGATCTCGTCGAAGAGGCTGATGGCTGCGGCCTGGTCGGGCGTCAGTTGGGGGACGCCGGGGTACTCCTGGGCGCTGAAGATCATCGAGTTGCCCGCGTAGGTGCTGAAGACGCCGTCGACGTGGCTGATGATCGGCGAGGTGTACGTGAGTTCCGGGGAGTCGGGGTCCTGACGCCGCCAGTCCCAGTGGTAGGTGTCGAAGAGCCGCGCGGCGAGGTCCGGCCGGCGGCGCAGCATCTCGTTGTAGATCGTGGTGCCGCTGACCAGGCTGGAGGCTCCGCCCTCCTTGGCGCCGCGCAGGCACATGAGGGCGACGACGTCGGAGCTGTCCGAGTGGAACGGGAGTCGGTCGCGTACGCGGGAGGGCAGCGCGCCCTCGTCGGACAGCGTCATGTTCGACGTGGCGACCACGTGGTCGAGCAGGTCGCCCCGCTGGTTCTGCCCGATCGGCTGGCCGAGGTGCAGGCCCATGACGAAGAAGATGGCCGCGGCCATGGGGTCGCCGTACTCCTCGGTGCGCAACCCGCGCACCAGGACGAAGCCCCGGCCGGCGTCCATCTGGCGGGCGCACTCGTCGTTCAGGGCGCGACAGGCGTCGAAGGGGTAGTCGGCGGCGGTGACGGTGCGCAGGTCGGGGTCGTCGGCGACGAAGCGCCGTCCCAGGTCTTCCAGCTCGGTGCGCTCGGCGTCGCTGAGTACATAGATCCAGTCAGTGGACTTCGACAGCTCGTCGCCGCGCCAGGCGGACGGCCCGGAGATCGGCTGAAGGCCGACAGTGGTGGTCACGATGATGCGCTCCTCGAAAATGTGATGGCAAAGCCCGTCGGTGACGACACGACGGACGACGAACGTTCGGTGTGGCGGGGGCTCGTCGCACGGCGACGAACCGCGCTCAGAAGGGAGTCTGAGGCTCGCCGACAGCCGTGCCGGGGCGCAGTCCCTCCCGGGGAGGGAAGTAGCTGAGCGGCTCGTCGTAGGTCCGGCGGCCGGCGCATGACACGAGCAGGACGCCGATCAGAGCGACTGGCCTCATGCTGGTCCCGTCCTTTCGAGAAGTACCTCAACCATAGGAGACGTCTGGGTCGGGGTCAATATGCGAGACATCGTCTCGTGATGCATTACGCCAAGGTGAATGGGTGCCCGCGTGGAGCCTGCAGGGTGGTAGGGCGGCCGGCCCCCGCTCTACCAGGCCCTCTACGCGCTCCAGGACGCCCCCGCCCCGGACCTCGAACTCCCCGGCCTGCGCACCGCGTTCCTGCGCCAGCCCTACCCGGAACTGCCTCACCACGCCACCGAGCGACTCCTGGGGCGACCTGGCGGCAGCCGGATTCGTGCGCAAGCCCAACATGCAGACATGGAAGGCCAAATTCGACACCAGTGAGGAGGACTTCCTGTCCGGCCTCTCAAAGAAGCGGCGGCGCTACATCCGGACATGGCGCAAGAAGGCGGAGGGTGAACTGGAAATCGCCATCCACGATCAAGTGGACCCGGGCTGCTGGACGCGTTCCTGGGCCTGTACGTTCAGCAGATCGAGACGATGCGGTACCGCGTCGCCATCGCGGTCCAGCAACGCGCACGTCTCCTCGGCGGCCAGGAGTAGTTCGGGTCTTTGCTCACCAGAACGGCGCGCTGGTCGGCGGCTGCATCGTCCGCGAGAGTCCTGGCCAAGGCGTGATCCGCATCCGTTTCTCCGCAGTACCCTCCCAGTTAGTGCCTAGGCACTACTGACGTTGTCGCCGTGGTGTCGTCAAGGTGAGGCCGGTTTCGGCGAGGCATCCGTTGATGAGGTTGCTGCGGTACTGGATCTGGCGCAGACCGCGTCGGAGCGTGCTGATGAGGTGGTCGGGGTCGGTGAAGGCGGTGTTGGCCTGGCTGCTGCGGCGCAGCAGGGACCAGATGCCCTCGACGGGGTTGAGGTCGGGTGCGTAGGCCGGCAGGAAGTAGCAGGTGATCCAGTCGCGGGCGTCGATGAACTCCCGTAGTCGGCGGTCCTTATGGACGTTGAGGTTGTCCCACACGAGCACAATGGGTGCACCGAGCTGCTGGTGCGCGGCGATGAGCAGGTCGCGGTAGTCGGTCCAGGTGAAACTGCGTCTGCCGCCGCGCTTGTGATCGACGTGCCGTTTGGGACGGTAGATCAGCCGTGAGCGTTCGCCCTGCTTGTAGCAGGCCAGAGCGGCGAGAGAGAAGCGGCGCTGGGAGCGTCCCTTCACCCGGATGACGGGTGTGTGCCCGCGCCTGGCCCAGGTGCGGACGGTCGGCGGCGTCATCGAGAAGCCGGCTTCGTCTTCGAAGCACAGCCAGGCCCCAAGCGCCGCCACGGACCTTCCACCTGCGGCCAGGTCTCCTTCACCCAGCCCGCCACGGCCTCCTCGTCGCGCTCGACCGCCCGGCGGGCCGGGACCTGGTGGCTGAAGCCGTGCCGGTGCAGCATCCGTGCGATCGCCGACAGCGTCATGCTCTTGTGGAACCGGCGCCCGATCAGCGTCTTGATGCGCGTCAGCGTCCACGTCTGGTCCGGCCAGCCGTGCGCGACCGGCCCCTTGGCGAGTTCCTGCTCGAGCACGGTGAACAGGGCCTCGCTCAGCTTGGGCCGTGACACCGGCCCGGCAGAGCGCAGCCCCTCGGCGCCTGCGTCGTGCCAGGCCCGGCGCCAGCGCTGCACCGAGCGCACACTCACCCGTAAGTCCTTGGCGACCTCGGCATTGGAGGCACCCGCAGCGAACAGCTCCGCGGCCTCCAGCCGGATCCGCTCGCGAAACCCCTGCCGTTCAGGCGTCAGCCCACCACCCTGCGGATATCTCACACAACAGGCATACCGCGACGATCACACACCGTCAGCCCTCAACGACACCACGCCGTAATGGTCAGTAACGCAGATTCAGCCTGGCACGCACCCTCTACCTGGCCGTGATGCAGATCGCCCGAGCCAAGGGATATCGCTGGATCAGTCTGGGCGACGACGCCAACCTCTTCGCCCACGTGGCCACCGCCGGCCTCCGTGAGTTCAAGGTCGGCATGGGATTCCACTGCGTGCCATCGCAGGATTTCCATGACCCCAAGGGCATTGACGAAGCTGATCTGATATTTGATCTGGCTCGGTTCACCGACCCCGTCGGCATACTCGGTTACGCCTCTTCCGACCCGGAGGACCGCTCGTTGCACGCACACGTGCAGTCCGACAGGCCGACGGATCTCCAGGTCTTCCAGCTTCCGTTCCTGGCCCCGCCAACCTTGATGGGTGCGGCTCTTGGCTCGTACAAGATTTCGTTGTGCGTTGATCGACCAAGGGTCGTCATCGACGGGTTGTCGGGGGACTCGCCTGGAGTGGGCGACGAGAAGGACGCGTTTGCGGAGTAGTCGGATGCCGGCCCTGCCCGCCATCCCGCTCCGTGGGGCTGGATGCTGCTGCCACGGGAGCACCTTGGCCGAAGCCACCGGGCAGCCGATGAGCGGTCCGCGAGGGCTGGAGGCACGGTTCCTGGCAGCAGGTAGGACTGCCGACGCGGTCCGGAACGCATCCTGGCCCTCCGCTGACCTGCGGCGATGGGGCTTTCTGCAAGCCCCCTCCGCCGCGTCTACGCCGATGGCAGAGACATCGAGGCGCGCGAGGCGATGCTGCTCGCCGCGACCCAGGCCGGCCTCGCCTTCTCCAACTCCAGCGTGGCGCTGGTGCACGGCATGAGCCGTCCGATCGGCGCTCACTTCCACGTCGCCCACGATCTGTCGAACGCGATGCTCTTCCCCGCGGTGACCGCTTTTTCCGTGCCCGCCGCCGAGAGCCGGTACGCCGACTGCGCCCGTGCACTCGGAGCCGCCACCGACGGCGACCCCTTGGCCGCCGATAGGCTCGTGAAGGCGGTCCGAGCCCTGTGCAAGGATCTTGAGGTGCCCACCCCAAGAGCCCACGGCATCGACAAGCACGAGTGGTTCCGCCTGTCGCCCTTCATGGCAGAGCAGGCGCTCGCGTCCGGGTCCCCCGCCAACAACCCCGTTACCGACCGCGGACGAGATCCAGGATCTCTACGCCCAGATCTACGCCTGACACCCGGCGAGTGAGGAACCGTGATGGCCACGACAGCCAGGACCACGCGGAGTGCGAGGTGACGAGCCATGACTGATACCGCTGCGGTCGAGGTTCTCACCGACGTGCACCGAGGCGTGGGCCGGATCCTGCTGAACCGGCCCAAGGCGCTCAACGCCTTGACGACGAGCATGGTCGGCGCCATCGACGGCGCACTCGCCGCATGGGAGCACACCCGCCTGTCCGCTGTGGTGCTCGCCAGCACCAGCATGAAGGCGTTCTGCGCCGGCGGAGACATCCGCACGATCCGAGAGCACAGTCTCGCCGGGGATGCCGCGGCCAGTGAAGGGTTCTTCGCCTCCGAATACCGGCTCAACGCCCGAATGGCCGAGTATCCCGTCCCGATCGTGTCGCTCGTCGACGGCCTCTGTATGGGTGGCGGTCTGGGGCTGTCTGTCCACGGAGGCTTCCGCGTCGTCACCGAGAGCGCGGTGTTGGCGATGCCCGAGACCGGGATCGGGTTCTTCCCGGACATCGGGGCCAGCTACTTTCTGCCGCGGCTGCCCGGCGCGATCGGCATGTACCTGGGGCTGACCGGGCACCGGCTCGACGCGGCCGACGCCCTGTACACGGGGCTGGCCACACACTTCGTCCCCAGCGAGCGGCTCGCCGCGGTCGCGGACGCTTTGGCCGACAGCCCCGGTGACCCGGTGGACGTCGTCCTGAACCGTCTCTCCGGCCGTTCCCCGGTGACGGAGAGCAGGCTGGCGGACGTACGCGGTGACGTGGACTGGGCGTTCGGTGCGCCGACCCTCGGCGAGATCGAGAAACGCCTGCACCACCTCGACACCCCCTGGGCCGCAGCAGCGCTGGCCGCCCTGGAGGCGGCCTCGCCGCAGAGCCTGGAGATCACTCACGCCTTGCTCGGGCGGGGCAGGCAGTCCACGTTGCGCGAATGCCTCGCCATCGAACTCGCTCTCACCCGCACGACCATCCGCACGCCGGACTTCCTGGAGGGCGTCCGTGCGGCCCTGGTCGACAAGGACCGCAGTCCCCACTGGCAACGTGCGTCGCACGGCGGAGGGACGCTGCAGTCCTGAGTAATTCCGAGGTGTCGGGAGGGACGCGGAACCGTCCACGGCGCCGGTGCGTGGTCGATGCAAGCCTGTCAGGCCCTGTCCGTCATGAGCGTCGATGACCGCGAGCCGTAAGGGGGTTTCGCCTGGCGCAGTGAAATCTCCGTCTCTCCGCCTCGACGGGCTCGCACAGGCGCGGTGGTTCGAGCCGTGACCCAGCCTGACGCGCAACGGGTGCGAGGTATTGACCACGGCTCGGGGCGGCGTAGCGGCCCGGCCTGACGTCAGTCGCCGTCGGTCACCATCGAGACCACGACCTTGCCGGCCTTGGTACGGCCCTGCTCGACGTACGCCATAGCCTCGAGCGTCTGGTCGAACGGGAAGGTTCTGTCGACGACCGGGCGGAGCTTCCCGCTGTCGTAGAGGGCGCTGAGCTTGCGCAGCTGGGAGCCGTCGGCCTGCATGAAGAAGAACTGGTAGCGCACGCCCAGGGCCTTGGCCTGCTTGCGGATCTTGCGGCTGAGCGTGTTCATCACCAGGCGCATGAACGAGGGGGCGCCGAGCTGCTTGGCGAACCCGGCGTCCGGCGGGCCGACGACACCGATGGCCAGACCGCCGGGCTTCAGCACCGTCAGGGACTTCTCGAGGTTTGTCCCGCCCAGGGAGTCCAGCACCAGGTCGTAGCCGGACAGCACGTTTGAGAAGTCTTCCTTGGTGTAGTCGACGACGACGTCGGCGCCGAGGCTCCTGACCAGCTTCGCGGTGTCGGTGCCAGTCGTCGTCGCCACTGTGGCGCCGAGGTGCTTGGCGAGTTGGATGACCGTCGAGCCGAGGCCACCGGCACCGGCGTGGATGAGCACCTTCTGGCCCGGCTGCACGCGGGCGCGGTCGACGAGGATCTGCCAGGCGGCCAGGGCCACCAGCGGTACTGCGGCTGCCTCTTCGAAGGTGAGCGAGGCCGGCTTGGGCGAGACGTCGTCCTGGTCGATCGCGATGAACTCCGCGAAGCCGCCGATCCGCAGGTCGCGCGGACGGGCGTAGACCTCGTCGCCGACCTCGAAGCCGCGTACGGCGGAACCGACACGCGTCACGACGCCGGACACGTCGTGGCCGAGGGTGAACGGAAGCTTGTACTTCAGGAGTTGCTTGAACTCTCCGTTGCGGACCATCTTGTCCAGCGGGTTGATGCTGGCAGCGCTCACTCTGACCAGGACGTCGCGGTCCCCGACGCTGGGCTCGGGTACCTGGGCGGCGCGGGCACCGTCCTTGCCGTACTTTGCGACGGCGAATGCCTTCATGTCGGCCGCCTTTCTGGGAGGCCCCGCTTCGCGTGCGCGGCCGGGTTGATGTGTCAGTTGTGACGCTACTCGCTGGGTATAGGAAAGTAAACTTAGGCGAGGTTAGTATCACCCCATGGATGTATGGACCGAAGCTCTTCAGGACTCCGGCATGGACCACCGTCTCGACCGGGACACGTCGAACTGCTCGATCGCGCGGACCCTTGAGGTCGTGGGGGAGAAGTGGACGATCCTGATCCTCCGCGAGGTCTGGTACGGCTCGTCCCGCTTCGGCGACTTCGAACGCGTCCTGGGCTGTCCTCGCAACCTGCTCGCGGGGCGACTCCGGATGCTGGTGGAGGAAGGGATCCTGGCCACCGAGACCTACAAGGAGCCGGGTGCGCGGAGCCGACCGAAGTACGTGATCACCCCGATGGGCATGGATCTCGTGCCGGCCGTGATGGGGCTCCTGCACTGGGGCGACCGGTATCGCGCCGATCCGGAGGGGCCGGCCGTGCTGACGCGGCACCGTGGGTGCGGCGCGCAGGTCAACGTCCACGTCCGCTGCGAGCAAGGCCACTCCGTGCGGGAGGAAGACATCGAGAGCGTTCCTGGGCCCGCATTTCGCATGAAGGCCGCCGAGTGAGCTGAACGCGGTTGCGTCGGGCGACCGGCGGGACGTCGCCGGCTGTAGACGAGGGTGCCGGGTGGAGGGCCTCAGCCTCTCGGGGTGTGCTCGCTCCGTCTGGCCCGGGCCTGGTGGAGGCGGACCTTGGTGCGGTTGCCGCAGCGCGCCATGGAGCACCAGCGGCGGTTGTGGGCAGGGGAGCGGTCCAGGAAGCGCAGGGCGCAGGTGTCCGCGCCGCAGACGCGTACGCGCCGGATCTCGGCGGACAGAAGTAGATCGACGGCGTCCTGGGCGACGAGCGCCAAGGCGACCGCGGGGTCGGTGGCCAGGTTCGTGGTGTCGGCAGGCTCCAGGCGTCCGTCCGCGATGGCGATCTGCAGGGCGGGGCGCGGGGCCTGCGCTGCAGATCGGTTGAGCGCCATGATGTCGTCGGCTGCGGGCAGCCGGCCGTCTGTGACCGCCAGTACGGCCCGGTCGACCGTCTCCCGCAGTCGGCGGCCCGACGCCAGGACGGCGGCAGGGGCGGAGTGCGGGGGGTCCGGTGCGAGCAGCCCGGCCTCTTGAAGCCAGAGGACCAGGTCGCCTGAACTCCGGAGTGTCTCCGTTGGCGGTGTCCGCCAACGATTGCGCAGGGTGTTGACGAGGTCCAGGCAGACCCGCCCGCCGTCCCAGATCCACATGTCGTCCGTTGCCACGTCCCTATTCTGCACGTTAGCTTAACCCTCTAAGAGGGTTAGTGCGTGCTAGGAGGCGGATCCATGGGGCAGCCGACAGTGACGACCGGAGTGAGTCAGGTGGACGGGGTCCGTCTGCACTACCTCCGCGCGGGATCCGGCCCTCTGCTCGTGCTGCTCCACGGCTGGCCGCAGACCTCCGACTGCTGGCGGCCGGTGTTGGCGGATCTCGCCGCCGACCACACCGTCGTAGCACCTGACCTGCGTGGTTACGGCCTGAGTGACAAGCCCGCGACCGGCTACGACAAGCGACGGATGGCCGCCGACATCGCCGGCCTCGTCGAAGCGCTCGGCTTCGAGAAGGCCGCGGTCGTGGGGCACGACCGGGGAGCCAGGGTGGGCCACCGCTGGGCGCTGGACCGCCCGGAGCAGGTGGAACGGCTGGCCGTGCTCGACATCGTGCCCACCCGGGAGATGTTCCGCCGCCTGGACGCCTCGCTTGCCTCCGGGTACTGGCACTGGCTGTTTCAGATGCAGCCCGATCTGCCCGAGCGGCTGGTGGGGCATGACATACGGGGGTATCTCGAGTACTTCTTCGAGCGGTGGACCTACAACCGCCACGGACTGACGCCCGATGCAGTCGACGGGTACGTCCGCGCCTTCTCCCGTCCGGGTGCCATGCGCGCGAGTTTCGACGACTACCGGGCCATGGAGCAGGACATTGCGCTGGACGACATCGACGCCTCCGCGGGGCGCCGCCTCGCCATGCCGGTGCTGGCGTTGTGGGGTGCCGCGGGGCTGCCGGCCCGCTTGCCGACGCTGGAGATCTGGCGCGACTACGCGGATGACGTCACGGGTGCCGAGATCCCGGAATGCGGTCACTTCATCCCGGAAGAGCAGCCGGAGGCGCTGCTGGCGCACTTGCGCCCGTTCCTGGCCGGAGAGACGAACCGCTGACGCCGTCGCGCTGACGGACACGGCGTCCCTCCGGAAGGTGCGCAGTGGCCGCACGAGCAAGTCGTCGGAGGGGCTTCGACCACGGTGCGATGCCCCCGCGCGCGGCGAATGAGCTTGAAGCGTGAAGGACGGGAGCGCCGAGGGGGGCCCAGCTGCAACAGGCCGGACCACCCCCCGGCGTGGAGCTCAGATTGCGACCGATGCGCCCGCCGGAGCGTCTTCCGTGGCAAGGCCGGCAGCCCCGTGCCGCCGGGGCATCCGGAGAGCCAGCCGCCGCCAGGCCGACCGCACCGGCACCGACCCAGAGCGCCGGCACCAGCCCGTCCACGAACAGTGAGGCCGATTCGTAGCCGCCCTGCGCGGAGAACACCGCCGCCGGCGATGCGACGCCTATGGCACCGCCGACCTCGCGGATCGCGTTGTTGGCACCGGAGGCTACGCCCTGCTCCTCCGGGCGGACCGTGCTCATGACGAGGTTCGCGCTGGGAGCGAAAAACATACCCATGCCGATTACGCAGACGATCAGCGCCGGCAGAAGCGAGGTGTACGACACCTGCGGCTCGACGGCCGGCGCCCAGAGCCCCAGGCCCACCGTGTTCAGGGCCTCGCCGACGGTGACAACGGAGCGCTGCCGATGCGGTCGGACAGGTGCGGCCCATAACCTCAACTGTGCTGATCAGGACCCTGCAAGGACGGCGGTGTGGCCTGCCCGCAAAGAGCCTTTGTCGATCTTGCCGACCGCGTTCTTCGGGATGGCTTCCACCACGACGTATGAGGCCGGGCGCTTGAAGCCGGTCAGGCTGCGCGCGCAAATCGCTTCGAGCGCCGCGGGGTCGACGGTCGAACCGGGCCGGGGCTGAACGTAGGCGACGACCACCTCGCCCCACTTCTCGTCGGGTACGCCGATCACTGCGGCCTCGAGGACCGACGGGTCGCTCGCGAGCACGTCCTCGATCTCCTTGGGGTAGATGTTCTCCCCACCACGGATGATCATGTCTTTCGAGCGTCCGACCAGGGTCAGATAGCCCTCGGCGTCGAGGTGGCCCACGTCGCCCGTGTGCAACCAGCCGTCGACGACGACCCGGGCCGTGTCGTCCGGACGGCCGAGATAGCCGCGCATGATGTTGGGGCCCCTCAGGACGACCTCGCCGTCCGTGCCCGGCGCCGCCTCGGTACCGTCGGCGTCGAGGATCCGGATCTCCTGGCCGGGGAAGGGAAGCCCCACGGTTCCTGCGTGACGGGGTCCCGCGACGGGGTTGATGGTGGAGCCGCAGGTTCCTTCGGAGAGCCCGTACCCCTCAACGAGGGGAAACCCGTACCGGGCCTCGAACCGGGTCAGCAACTCGGCGGAGGCAGGTGCGGCGCCGCAGACCGCGAACCTCACCGACGATGTGTCGGGCCGAACGTCGTCAGGGAGTGCTGCGAGCATGCTGTAGATCGTCGGGACGGCGCTGAAGAAGGTGGGGCGCTCCTGTTCGACGAGGTCGAAGAAGTGGTGGGGGTCGAACCGGCGGCCCGCGATGACGACACTGGCGCCGGCAAGAAGCGGCGTCAGGATGCTTACCACGATGCCGTTCACGTGGAAGAGCGGCAGGATCAGCAGGCAGCGGTCGCTCGGCCCCAGCTCGAGAGCCTGGCGTCCCATCTCCACCATGGCGTCGATGTTGGCGTGGTCGAGCATGACGCCCTTGGGTACCCCGGTCGTGCCGCTGGTGTAGATGAGGAGAGCCAGCACGGACGAGTCCGGACGCGGTGCCTCATCCCACTCCGGCGTCTGATGTTCGTGCAGTTCACCGACGGTGAGTGTGGCCAGGCCTGCCGTGGTTTCCGAACCGTCCTCGACCACGAGCAGGCGCGCACCGGAGTCCTTGAGCTGCCGGACCACTTCGACATCGGTCATGCTCGGGTTGACCGGCGTGATGGTGGCGCCGAGCCGCCAGGCGGCGAACAGCAGAAGGACGAATTCGACGCGGTTCGTCAGCTTGAGGGCGACGACGTCACCGGGACCGATTCCGAGATCGTGGAGCTGACGCGCCGTCCGGAGGACGCCGCTCAGCAGTTGGGCGTTGGTGAGGGACTGCCGCCCGTCCGATACCGCGGCCCCCTGGGGGTCGAGCTCGGCTCGGCGGTCGGGCAGAGAAGCGAAATTCATGGCGGGCATACCTGTCTCGGTGTGATGCGATCCGGTCAAGTCGTCGATGCGGCGGGTGCCGGGTGCAGCTGGCGGGCGAGGAACTCGATCTGGTCGCGTACCAGTTCCTCGAACGTCTCGCCGGTGTAGAAGTCGAAGTGACCGGCGTCGTACCGCTTGATCTCTCCCTGGGGCGCGGTGCGCGCGTACCGCAGGGTCTGGGCGGGAGGGGTGACGGAGTCGGTGTTGCTGACGCAGAAGAGGATCGGCATGGCGACCTTCTTCGCGGCCCGCCCGGGCCGGTAGCCGGCGATGGTCGGGATCACGCGTGCCGCGACCTCGTTGCGGAACGTCTTCCCGGGCGGCTGCAGCGCCTGGTATCCGGGGAGGGCGTCCGGAGCGTTCATGAGGGCCGGCGAACCGGGGGCGGCGGCGATCGGCACCATCGCGGGCGCCTTGCCGCGCACTCTGGCCGTCAGATCCCGGGCGAGCACCGGAGTCATTCTGAGTGAGGCGAGCGGGCCGAGCGCGAGCGCGGAGGCGAGACCGTCGGTGAACGGGCACTGGGCCACGGCCGCGCGTAGTTCCGGATGTCGAGAGGCCACCGTGATGGCGTGGCCGCCGCCGAAGGAGCTGCCCCACACCGCGACGCGTGCGCGGTCGACATCATGGCGTGTCTTGACGTAGGCGAGGGCGGAGTCCCAGTCGGCCAGCTGGCGCTTGATCGACAGGAGCTGGCGAGGGTGGCCGCCGCTGTCCCCGAAGTGCCGGTATGTGAAGGCCAGGGCGGCGATGCCGGCCTGTGCGAAGCGCTCGGCGAAGGCGTCCAGGCGCATCTCGCGGGTGGCGCCCAGGCCGTGCCCGAGTACGACGACGGGCGGGGCGGTGACCCCCGTGGGCCGGTAGAGCCAGCCGGCACAGGTGCTGTCACCGGAGGGGAAGGTGACGTCGTGCCGGATGAAGGGCTGCGGAGCGGTCATGTCGGTCACCGTCCATTCGCCGGGCGGCGCCCGGGCGCGCTGCCCGAGGCGAGCGCCTGCGCGTACGTGTCCGGGCTGTAGAGCGGGAGCTCGCCGGTGGCGTCTGTCGTGTCCTGGTAGTCGAGCATCAGTTCCTGCCCCTCCTTGGACATGACTCTGGTGAAGAACTCGGCGCGTTCGACGTGTAGACCGTCCTCCAGCGACATCGAGCCGCCGAAGTACACCGACCGCTTGGCGGCCTCGACCGCCCCCTTCGGCCGCTTGCCGAAGCGTTCTGCTAGTTCGATGGCCTGTGCGACCACCTTGTCCTGCGGAACGACCTGGTCGACCGCCCCGTTGGCGAGAGCCTCCGCAGGCGTGAAGGGCTTGCCTTCGAGGATCGCGGCCAAGGAACGGTGGGTGCCGATCAGGCGGGTCAGCCGTTGGGTGCCGCCTCCGCCCGGGATGATGCCGAGGAGGATTTCCGGCTGGCCGATGAAGAAGTCCCCGTCGGCCATGACCCGCAGATCGCATGCCCAGGCGAACTCCGCGCCGAGGCCGAGAGCGGAACCGTTGAGGGCGGCGACGAAGAGGACACCGCTGCGGTTCATCCGGAGGAAGGTCGTGTGCAGGTGCTCCAGTTGGAGGGCACCTCGCATCGGAGTCTTGCGCATCAAGGTGCCCAGGAGACGAGATCGGTCCACGTGCTTTGCCATGCGCACGACGGCGGCGGCTCCACGGCGGCCGACGGTAGGGCTGGCTGCGCCCTCTTCTTGAAGCCATCGGACCGCGGCATGGCTGACGAACCGTTCGGGATGGGCACCGGTGAAGACGACGGCACGAATGTTCGGATCGCGGTCGGCCCGGTCCACCAGTTTGTCCAGCTGGGTGGAGATGTCGAGGCCGAACTCCTGGTGCGGGCCACCGTCGACACGGACGACCAGGACGGCTCCCCGGTCCTCGATCTTGAGATGGCCCTTGTCTTTGTACGGCATGAAGTCTGCTCCCGTGCTGAGTTCATGGAGGGGTGGGAAAGTGCGGGGGGACAGTTGCGGCCGCGTGTGGCAGTGATGGGGTCGTGTTCGCCCCGGGGGTTGTGTCCGCGCAGGCGGCATGAGACTGGGCAGCGTGTGACGACGGGTCCAGAGACGTACGCCGTGTCCGCGACGACACGTCGCCCACGATGTGTAACATTGCCGTGAAGAGTTAGATAACCAAGTTATTTTGAATGTGTCAACGGTGGAGGCAGGCGAGACATGGCAGGGCGGGCGAGGGTCGAAGACGCGCAGGAGCGACTTGTCCAGGCGGCCATCGGCCTGCTGGCCGAGCAGGGGCCGTCGGCCATCAAGGCGCGCACGGTGGCTTCCGCGAGCGGACTGTCGACCATGGTGGTCTACAGCCACTTCGGCGGGATCCCTGAGCTGATGAGCGCCGTTGCCGGCCATGGGTTCAAGGAGCTCGGTAGAGCCTTTGCCCAGGTCCCGGTGACTGAGGATCCGATCGCGGAACTCTTCGCCATGGCCTTGACGTGTCGTCGAAAGGCTCACGAGAACCCTCACCTCTACGACCTGATGTTCGGTCTGTCCACTCGCGCGACATACCGGCCGCTGTCAGACGCGGACCTTCGCCTGAGTGGGCGCTCACCGGAATTTCGAGAAGCCCACGCCCATGTCGCCGCGGCGTGCGAACGGTTCGTGCGCTCCGGCAGGGGCCGGCAGCAGCGACCCGAGGTCATAGCCGCTCAGTTGTGGAGCTTTGTACACGGCTACATCACCCTTGAACTGGCCGAGCACTTCGTCGAGTTCGACGACGCGGTGATGCAGGTGCTTCTGCCGATGGGTGTGAACTTCTCTGTCGGCCTGGGTGACAGGCGTGAACGTGCCGAGGCCTCCCACGAGGCTGGCGCGCGCTTGTACGAATCCATCACCCAAGGCCTGTGAGAAGGAGGGGCGGACGGGTGTCGCCCCTTGCGCTCCACGCTAGGGCGACCTGGTCTCCACGATGGGGCTGTTGGTGCCCGGCGTGAGTTGGTCATGCCTCCCCAATGCCTCGACCTCCCGTTCCAGGGACGGAACCGCGCGGGCCGCGAAACGCCGAGCCCAGGGCCAGGTCAGCGGCGAGTTGAGTGCCCCCTTGGCCCAGTTGGCCACGGCGACGGCGCGCGGGACGTACACGCGGCTGCGTCGGCGCACGAGCCCGTCGACGATCGCAGCGGCAGCCCGGTCGGCGCTGGTGGTGACATTGCCCGGATAGGGCAGCCGTCGGCGCAGCCCCTGGAACGAGGGGAGGTCTGCCTCGGCCCCCCGGACGAGGTCCGTGTCGATCCAGGAGGGGTGCACGAGGCCGACCGTGACCCCGAGGTGTGCCACCTCCTGGCGGTAGGTCAGGGCGAGCAACTCGGCCGCGGCCTTGCTCGCGCCGTACGAGGCCATCGCGGCCAGCGGCATGAAGGAGAGCGCGGACGCCACGACCAGTACGTGGCCCCGGCTGCGCTCCAGATGGGGCGTCGCGTACTTGAGGGTGCGGAACACCCCGTTCAAATTGACGTCCAGGACCCGCTCGAACGACGCCTCATCTGTCTGCCGCACCGTTCCGTACGCCACGACGCCGGCATTGGCGACGACGAGGTCGACGCCGCCCATGACCTCCGCGGCCCCGTCGATCGCTGACCGGAGGGCGGCACCGTCGCGCACATCGGCCTCAGACCATGAGGCGGCGGGGCCCAGATCATCGGCGAGGGCGCGCAGCCGATCGGCCTCCAGGCCGATCAGGGCCACACGAGCCCCTCGGGCGGCGGCCAGGCGGGCCACCTTCTCGCCGATCCCGCGTGCCGCTCCGGTGACAACCAGCTTTCTGCCCAGCAAGTCACGTTTCATGGCGGCAACATAACTTCGTTATTTACGGAACACAAGGCATCGCGCGCAGGTTCCGTGCTTGCTGTACCTGCTGGGTCTCATGACTGGACGAACCTATGCTGGCTGTCATGAGGCGGACATCCTTTGCTCAGTGGCCCTGCTCGATCGCGCGGACCATGGACCTGCTCGGGGACTGGTGGACGCCTTTGGTGCTGCGCGAGGCGTTCTACGGGATCCGGCGGTTCGACGCGTTCCAGGAGTCGCTGGGGATCGCACGCAACACGCTCACGGACCGGCTGCGCCGGCTGGTGGAGGAGGGGCTGCTGGAGAAACGGCCGTACCAGGCGGAGCCGGTTCGCTACGACTACGTGCTCACCGAGAAGGGGCGCGACTTCTACGGAGTGCTGCTGGTGATGAATCGCTGGGGGGACCGTTGGCTGGCTGGTGAAGCGGGCCCGCCGGTCGCCATGCATCACGAGGTGTGCGGGGAGGAAACCCATGCCGAGGTGGTGTGCGCCGCCTGTGGTGAGCCGATGACCGCGGACAACACCCGCACCCGGATGGGCCCTGGCTATCCGCCACACCTGGCCGAGCGGCCGGATGTGAAGGAGCGTTTCGCGGGCTGACTCAGTGGTTCCGCAGATCCGCACTCACCCTTGACAGGTAAGTCTATCTACGCAACTTTACAGGTCACAAGCTCACGTGGGTGTCTTTGGCGAGAGGCTGCGGGATCATGGAGTGGACGGGCGCGCGCTATGCGGACAAGCCGACGGTTGAGGTCCACACCTGGATCGCCGCCCCACCGGCAGAGGTGTGGACGCTGGTGTCCGACATCGAGCTGATGCCGCGCCTGAGTCCGGAGCTGCAATCGGTCGAGTGGCTGGACGGCGGAGACGGACCTGCCCTGGGTGCCCGATTCATCGGCCGGAGCAGGCATGAGTCCTTGGGGGAGTGGGCCACCACGTCCCACATCGTCGAGTGTGAGCCGTCGAGGAGGCTCGCTTGGGCGGTGGAGGACCCGTTGAACCCGACAGCGATCTGGCGGTTCTTGTTGGAGCCGCAGGACGGCGGCACTCTGCTGCGGGAATGGATGCAGATGGGGCCCGCCCGCTCGGGTCTCTCCTTCGCCATCGACCGTATGCCGGAGAAGGAGCAGAAGATCGTCTTCGTGCGCATGCGGGAGTTCGAGGCCAACATGATCGCCACTGTCGAGGGGATCAAGAAGCTGGCTGAGGGCGCCGGGGCCTCTGGCGAGGCGACACTCTGATGCGTACCTCTACCACGATCGAAGCCTCCGACGCCGATTGGCAGGAGACCGTCGACTACGTCACCGAGGCGGAGAACCTCGGTCTGGACATCTGCTGGGTGGCGGAGGCGTGGGGCTCCGAGGCGCCCTCGCCGCTGGGCTACCTCGCCGCGAGGACCGAGCGCATGCTGCTCGGATCGGGAATCATCCAGCTCGGCACCCGCACGCCGATGGCCGTCGCCCGCGCCGCGATCACGCTGTCCCGGATTTCCGACGGGCGCTTCATTCTCGGACTGGGACCCTCCGGGCCGCAGGTGATCGAAGGACTGCACGGAGTGCCCTTCGACCGTCCGCTGTCACGGATGCGAGAGACCGTCGAGATCGTGCGGCGGGCCGCGTCGGGGGAGAAAGTCGCCTACTCCGGGCGGGAGTTCCAGATCCCCCTGCCGGGCGGGGAAGCCAAGCCCATGCGGCTGTCGATGCGCGCCGAGTACGACATCCCGGTCTACCTGGCGACCCTCTCCCCGAAGATGCTGCACCTGACCGGTGAGATCGCGGACGGCTGGCTGGGCACCAGTTTCGTACCCGAGGGCGCAAAGGAGGCGTACTTCGACCACCTGGACCGGGGCCTGGCTGCCGCTGGTCGCAGCCGCTCGGACCTGGACATCTGCCAGGGCGCCGAGGTCGCCTTCGCCGAAGACGAGGACGCGCTGTGCGCCATGGTCGCCGGGCGCAAGAAGGAGCTTGCCTTCAGCCTCGGCGGCATGGGCTCGGCGACCACGAACTTCTACAACAACGCCTACAGCCGCCAGGGTTGGGCCGAGGTGGCGGCCGAGGTCCGGACACGCTGGCAGGCGGGGGACCGGGACGGCGCGGCTGGCCTGGTCACCGACGAGATGGTGCTGGCGACCACGCTGATCGGAACCGAGGACATGGTGCGCGAGCGGCTGCGCGTGTGGCGCGACACCGGTGTCGACACCGTTCGCTTCTATCCCGCCGGCGAGACCCTCGCCGCCCGACTCGCGACCTTGGGCCGGGCCATCGACCTGGTCCGCGACATCGAGGACGAGGCGGCACGGTAGCGACGGGTCATGCCGGCCAACGAGGGCCGCTCAGCGTCGGCGCCGTCGACGGGGTCCCGGTCAGGTCAACCGCGGGCGCTGATGTCGTCGGCGGCCAGGCCCGACATCAGCAGGGTGATCGCGCGGAACGTCCTCGCCAGGGCATCTTCCCGATCCGCCGCGGCGGCGATGATCTGGTTGCCCTCGCACAGGCCTGCCAAGAGCAGCCGGGCGACGGTGGGGACGGGCACATCCGGTTGCAGGTCGCCGCGTTCGGCCAAAACGGTCAGGAGCCGTTCGATCGGCGGTTGGGCGACGGTTTCGTTGATGTGCCGGTACTGCTCGCCCAGGACCGCGGGAGCCTGAGCCATCAGCTCGCGGTGCAGGGGGTCGTGGATGGTCCGGCGCAGGAAGGCGTGCGTGAGGTTGGCCACCGCGGTCATGGCGGGCGTGTCCGGCGTGGCCCGGACCGCCTTGGACGTCGCGTCTCCCAGAGCCCCGACCTGCTGAATGAGCTCCGTGTACAGCTCGGCGAACATCGCCTTCTTGTCCGGGAAGTGGTGATAGAAGGTGCCCTTGCTCACCAGCGCCGCCCCGGTGATGGCCTCGACCGACGTGCCCGCGAAGCCGTTGTCGACGAACAGTTTGCGCGCGGTCGCCACCAGGTCCGCCCGGGTCTGCTCCGCGTACATCTGGCGTCGGTTTGGCCCTCTCATGTGTGCCATCGTATATTCAATGACCCGAAGTCAATGAATGACTCACGGTCGGCCGATGGTCGTCATGACACTGCCCTCCGGGAAGGCAGGCGGAGCCGTGGAGAAGCGCAGGATCGTGTTGCTGGGTGCGACGGGATACACCGGACAGAGAGTGCTCCGGGAACTGCTCGCACGAGGCGAGAAGCCGACCTTGGCCGGGCGTAGCCGAACCAGGATGCTGGCTCTGGCTGACACCTTCGAGGCAGAGCTTCCGGTGTTCGAGGTGGACGCCACGTCGGCGTCCGACTTCGCGCGCCTCCTGGAGCCAGGCGACGTGCTCCTCTCTACCGTCGGGCCGTTCACCCATGTCGGTATGGTCCCGGTCACGGCCGCCGCGCGGGCAGGGGCCCACTACTTCGACTCCGCGGGGGAGGGGCCCTTCGCTCGCCGTGTCCGCGATGAGCTGGACTCCGTGGCCGCCGCCCGGGGAGCGACCCTCGTGCCGTCGTTCGGCTATGACTACGTGCCGGGCAACCTCGCCGGCGCGCTGGCTCTGGACACGGCAGGCGAGCGGGCACGACATGTCGAGATCGGCTACTTCATCACCCGCTCGGGACACGGGGACGAACTGCTCTACCGCACCACTCTGCGCGACTCCTACACCCTGACCACGGCAGGTACGCGGCAGACACTCGTTGCCGCGGCGGCCGAGGACGGCTTCGCTTACCGTCCTGCACGTCGCGGGCAGCCTTCCCGGCTGATCGACGAACGTGCCGCCAAGAGGGTCCGCACATTTCGCTACGCCGGTGTGAAGCGTTCGGCCATGACCGTCCCGGGCACGGAGCATCTCGGACTCCCGGCGGGTTTCCCCCAGTTGGAGAGTGTCGAGGTAGGCCTGGGCTGGCTCGGACGGTGGACCCGGCCGATACAGATCGCCGCCACCCTGCAGGCGCCATTGCTGCGGTCGGCGAAGGTGCGGGCCGCGTTGGCGCGATGGTCCGAGCGGCTCCCGGGATCCCGCCGTGAACCGGATCTCGACGGCCGTTCCCTGGTGATCGCTGTCGCCCGTGACGGGCAGGGCCGGCCCCTGGTCACGACAACCCTCACCGGGCCGGATCCGTACGAGATGACGGGATCTCTTCTGGCGTGGGGTGCGGTGCAGGCAGCGGCGCCGGATGCGGTCCTCAAACCTGGCGCCCACGGACCGGTCGCGGCCTTCGGGCTCGACACCCTCAGGCGCGGTGCGGCCGAGGCCGGAGTGCATGAAGTCGATGAGGTGTCGGCGCGCCGCCGCTGATCGCTGCCCGGGCATAGATCATGGCGTCGGGGCGCTGAGATGGACGCATAGGGGACTGCCTGCGCTTTCCCTGAGGCGGGCGGTGGCTGAAGCTGCCACTAATGAGTTGATGAACAGGTTGTTCGATCGGGAGCCGGCCGGTCCCTCGCGAGGAGCCGACCACCCCAGCGGAAAGGAACCTTCCATGGACGAGCAGGGCGAGCGCTTCGACGTCGTCGTACTTGGTGCGGGCCCCGGCGGATACGTCGCCGCCATCCGGGCCGCTCAACTGGGCAAGCGCGTGGCGGTCGTCGAGGAGAAGTACTGGGGCGGCGTCTGCCTGAACGTGGGCTGTATCCCCACCAAGGCCCTGCTGCGCAACGCCGAGCTCGCGCACATCTTCACGCGCGAGGCGAAGACCTTCGGAATCAAGGTCGACGGGCAGGTCTCCTTCGACTACGGGGAGGCCTTCCGCCGCAGCCGGAAGGTCGCGGACGGCCGGGTCAAGGGCGTCCACTACCTGATGAAGAAGAACAGGATCACGGAAATCAGCGGCCGTGGCACGTTCCTCGACCCGCACACGCTCCAAATCGCCGACTACGACGGGAACACCCGCACCATCGGCTTCGACCACTGCATCATCGCCACCGGCGCCACCCCGAAGCTGCTACCGGGCACCCGTCGTACGTCCCGGGTGGTGACGTTCGAGGAGCAGACCCTGGCCGAGGATCTGCCGCAGTCCATCGTGATCGCGGGCGCCGGCGCGATCGGCATCGAGTTCGCCTACGTCCTGAACAACTACGGTGTGAAGGTCACCGTCGTGGAGTTCCTGGACCGGGTCGCGCCGCTGGAGGATGAGGAGGTTTCCGCCGAACTGGCCAAGCAGTACCGGAAGTTGGGGATTGACGTCCTCACCTCGACCCGTGTCGAGTCGATCGACGAGTCCGGCGCGCAGGTCCGTGTCACGGTCACCGGCAAGGACGGCGTCCAGCAGGTCCTGGAGGCCGACAAGGTCCTCCAGGCGATCGGGTTCGCGCCGAATGTCACGGGCTACGGCCTGGAGAACACCGGCGTGCGCGTCACCGAGCGCGGCGCGATCGACGTCGACGGCCGCTGCCGCACTTCCGTGCCGCACATCTACGCCATCGGCGACGTCACCGCGAAGTTGATGCTCGCGCACGCCGCGGAGGCGATGGGCGTGATCGCCGCCGAGACCCTCGCTGATGCCGAGACCATGGAGCTCGACTACGCGATGATCCCGCGGGCCACCTTCTGCCAGCCCCAGATCGCCAGCTTCGGCTACACCGAGGCCCAGGCGAGGGAGCAGGGGTACGACGTCCAGGTCGCCAAGTTCCCGTTCACCGCGAACGCCAAGGCCCACGGCCTCGGGGATGCGACCGGTTTCGTGAAGCTGATCAGCGACGCCAAGTACGGCGAGCTCCTCGGCGCCCATCTGATCGGTCCCGACGTCACCGAGCTGCTCCCCGAGCTGACCCTGGCCCAGCAGTGGGACCTCACGGTCCACGAGGTCGCTCGCAACGTCCACGCCCACCCGACCCTGGGCGAGGCGGTCAAGGAAGCCGTCCACGGCCTCGCCGGCCACATGATCAACATGTAGCAGGGTGCCGTCCCCTCGAAATGCGGTGTGGGGATGCATCGAGGGCTCTGCCGCGTTGCCGACATGCGCGCGAGACGGTCAGACAGGGGAGATGGTGAGTTGGACCCGGTGCAACGGCGCGGGGGCGCAAGCGTGCTCGGATCGGTTTAGCGCTCTTGAGTCACCAACGGTTGCCAATCCCTTGCCTGGCGCGTTCCAAGAGACCGGTTGCCCCCGGGGCGTTCAAGGCCGGAGACGCGGGGCCCCGTGTTGCCGGACGTGCAGCATCTTGCTTTGAGGCAGCATGGGCGGGTGGTCAGGGTTCAGCGATCGGGGTCTAGACGAAGGCCGGAGGCGGCACGAAGCCGTCGACTTCCCGGCCCAGCAGCGCGGCGAACTCGATGGTGGTGAGATCGCCCCCGCTGGGGCCCATGGCCTGGAGACCGATGGGCAGTCCGCTCCTGCCCTTGCGCACCGGGATGGTCGTCGCCGGCCCTCCGGAGACGTTGGCAATGGCGCTCCACTTGACCTGGTCCCAGTAAGGACGTCGTACACCGTCGACTTCGAAGGGCCGTCCGAACCAGTCGATCAGCTTGTTGTGGTGGGCGGGGGCGGCCGTCGGGGTGACCGGCATGAGCACGATGTCGAAGTCCTGGAAGAATTCGAACCATCGCTGCCGGATTTCGTTGCGCACCATGTGGGCCTGCAGCCAGCGGTAGTGGGACTGGAAGGTTCCGAGCAGGGCGGGACCGGCGTCACCCCGCGGGTGCTGGACGAACCGGGCCAGCGCCGCGGCGCTGGAGGCAGGAGCGAGGCCGGTGCGGTCGCCCGCGCCGAAGAGCAGGGGCTGGAAGACCTTCCCATGATTCGTCGCGATGTCGACAGGGAGGCTGGCGGGCTGGACCGTGATCTTCGCGCCGACCGCCCGCAGCACAGTGACTGCATCGTCCACGGCTGCCGCGACGTCGCTGTCGACCGGGCACGCGGGATCCTCACCCCAGACGGCGACCCGGAAGTCGGCGAGGTTGGTCGCGCGTGGCGGAGCGAGCGTGTAGCTGAAACCGCCGTCGTAGTCGGCTGCCCCGACCGTTGCCCGCAGGATCGGTACGAGGTCACGGGCGTCGCGGACCTGCGCGCCGCCGCAGGCCATGTCGGCGTCCGTCCATCGTCCCGTGCCCGGGCCGTAGGGCACATGCCCGATGAGGGGTATCGACCGCCAGGTCGACTTGTGCCCGTACAGGCCGTTGAAGTGGGACGGGATCCTGGTCGATCCGCCGATTTCCGAGCCGAAGTCGAACGTTGTGAGGCCTGCGGCGGTGGCGACGGCGCCGCCCCCGGCGGATCCGCCCGAGGTGCGGGTCGTGTCCCACGGGTTCGATGAAGGACCGAACACCGGGTTGTCGGCCTGGACGTCCTGGTTGCCCGGAGGCATGTTGCTCTTCCCCATGATCACGGCACCGGCCGAACGCAGCCGTTTGACCGCCTCGGCGTCCAGGTCGGGCACGTAGTCCTTGAGGTCCGTGCGCCCGCAGACGGTGCGCATCCCGGCTGTCTCAAAGCTGTCCTTGACCGTGATCGGCACACCATGCAGCGGACCGAGGTCCCGCCCCGCCGCCCGGGCGGCGTCGGCTTCCCCGGCCTCACGACGGGCACGCTCGGCGTCGAGGGTCACCACCGCGTTCAGTGCGGTGTTGTGGATGGTGATCCGCTCGAGATACAGCTCTACGAGTTCCCGGCTCGAGATCTCACCCGCGGCCAGCGCGCGCGACTGCTCCACTGCG
This sequence comes from Streptomyces aurantiacus, assembly GCF_027107535.1. Classification (NCBI taxonomy): domain Bacteria; kingdom Bacillati; phylum Actinomycetota; class Actinomycetes; order Kitasatosporales; family Streptomycetaceae; genus Streptomyces; species Streptomyces sp. Qhu-G9. The sequence continues at coordinate 3,265,303 of NZ_CP114283.1, forward strand.
GGCTGGAAGGGGACGTCACTCACGCCATGCCTCATCTCTGACTCTGATTCCGCCAATAAAATGTGAGTCATAATATTACATTCGACAGACAATAGGTGCGGGGTGGGGTGCAAGGCAATGGCCTTGCGGAATGAGCGGCGGATTATGTGGCGCGGTACGTCGGCTGGCGCTTCAGAGGGGGCGGTGTCGGTGGCTCCGGCACCAGTGCGGCGCGCTCGAAGCTCGCCGACGAGGTCCTTGAGAACGCCCTCGCGTTCATGTGCTGAGCGGTGCGGGATCAGGCCGGATCGACGAATATGTCGAGCGCGAGATCACCCTCAAAGCCGGCAGGGCTGTAGGCGGACAGGTCGGTGACGCCCTCGTCCGAGAGGACCTCGTCGTCGATGAACAGGTTGGCGGTGCACTTCCGCGCGTCACGCGTGACGATGGCGTACGCGGCGTCAGCCATGATCCGCGGACTACGGGCTTGTCCGGCGCCGCCGACCACATTGCGCACGGCGGCTGTGTTGATCAGGGTCCGCGGCCACAGCGAGTTGGCGGCGATGCCGTCGGCGGCGAGCTCCTCGGCGAGCCCGATGGTGCACAGACTCATGCCGTACTTCGACAGCGTGTAACCGAGATGCTTCCCCACCCAGTGCGGCGCGAGGTTCAACGGCGGGGAGAGCGTGAGGATGTGCGGGTTGCCCGCCTTGCGCAGATGTGGGATCGCTGCCTTGCTCAGCAGGAACGTGCCACGCGTGTTGATGTCCTGCATCAGGTCGTACCGCTTCATCTCCAGCTGCTCCGACGACGACAGGTCGATCGCGCTGGCGTTGTTGACCACGATGTCGATGCCGCCGAAGGCGCTGACCGCCGCGTTGACGGCGGTGCGCACATCGTCCTCTTCGCGGACGTCGCCGACTACGGCCAGCCCCTTGCCGCCCGCGCGCTCAATCTCGTCGACGGCGGTGTGGACCGTGCCTTCGAGCTTTGGATGCGGCACGGCGGTCTTGGCGAGCATCACCACGTTCGCACCGTCGCGGGCCGCGCGCAGGGCGATGGCGAGTCCGATGCCGCGGCTGCCTCCCGACATCAGGATGGTCTTGTCGGCCAGTGTCTGTGTCATGGCTGAACCTCCAGAATAGATTGCCAGACTAATGGTACGCGATGCTAATGGTATCTTCCGCGTATGACTTCGACTCCCACACGCCAGATCGACCGGCTCTACCACGAGCTCCTGGCCCCCAAAGAGGCACAGTCCGTTCGCGCTGCCGTGCGCCGGATCGCAGAACGCGAAGTGGCTCCGCACGCCGTGGCGATCGCCGGTGGTGACGAGCGCACGGACGGCTTCCCCCGGCAGGTGTTTGACGGGCTTGCGTCGGCGGGGGTCTTCCGGATCCCCTTCCCCGGCGAGGTCGGCGGCGACGGTCTGACCCACCCGGCGACCGCCACCGCCGCGGCCATCGAGGAACTGGCCTACTACTCCAGCAGCGTCGCGGCCGTCTTCGATGTGCACTGCATCCTGGCGGGCAACGCCCTGCGGCAGGGCACTGAGGAGCAGCAGCAGCGGTGGCTGCGAAAGGTCGTGGAGGGATCAGTGGTCGGCGCGTTCGCCACCACCGAGCCGGATGCCTCAAGTGACCTGTCCCCGCAGGCGGTTCAGACCGAGGCGATACGCACCGAGGCCGGCTGGGTGCTGAACGGCCACAAGCGGTGGATCTCCAACTCGCCCGTCGCCGGGTTCGTGGTGGTTCTCGCCCGCACCGGCACCCGGCTGAGCATGTTCATCGTCGACACGGCACTTCCCGGAGTGGAAGTCGGCCTTCCCGACCGCAAGATGGGCAACCGCGGCCAACTCACCGCGGACATCCGCTTCACGGATGTGCACCTGACCGACGACGACCTCCTCGGTGGCGCCGAGGGACACGGACTGCGCCATGCGCTGTCCACTCTGACCTACGGCCGGATCGGCATCGCGGCTGCCGGGGTCGGCATGGCGCAGGCCGCCTTCGATCACACCGTGGCCCACCTGTCGACGCGACACGCCTTCGGCAAGCCGGTGGCCGCCAACCAGCACTGGCAGTTCCTGCTCGCCGAACGGGCCACCGAGATCGAGAACGCCCGCACCCTCTACACCAAGGCCGCCCTGCGTCTGGACGCGGGCAACCCGTCCCCGGAGCCCGAGGCCGCGATGGCGAAGTACTACGGCACCAAGCTGTCCGTGGACATGGCACGCGACGCCGTCCAGGCCTTCGGAGGCCTCGGCTTCGCGCGCGAACTGGGCGCCGACGGCAGCCCCGGGCCTGTCGAGGCGATCTACCGGGACAGCAAAATCGGTGAGATCTACGAGGGGACCAATGAGATCCAGAAGTGGGTCATAGCTCGGCAGATCTTCGGTCGGGCCATCGTCGGCTGATCGCCCAGGACGCGCCGGTGCAGTGAGCCGACGGACAGTGGGCATCCCGTCGGCCTGCAGCGGTCCCGCCGCCTCGGGCTTTCTCGTACGATGGACAGGACCATACGTATGACTAACCATGGGCGGGATAAACGATGTCCGAGGCTCCGCTGGTACCAGGGACAGTGGCCGAACACACCATCTGCCTGCTGGTCAAGCTCGGGCAGGTGGCGTTCAGGATCGCTGAGGACGGTATCGGCGGGACCGGTCTGCGAGTGCGGCACTACAGCGTCTTGCAAGCTCTTGCGGACAACGGCGCCATGCCGCAACTGGCACTTGGTTCATTCCTGCGGATCGACCCGGCGACGATGGTGACGAGTCTCGACGACCTGGAGCGCACCGGATGCGCCGAGCGGACGCGAGATCCACAGGATCGTCGACGCTACGCCGTGGACATCACCGCCGAAGGCCGCAAGGTTCTTGCCGACCTCAACCGCACACTCGTCGATCTCGACGGCGAAATCCTCGCAGACCTGGGTGCCACGGAACGAGACTCGCTTCAGGCCCTGCTGGGCAGCCTCGCGGGAAGCCCCACTCTGACCTCCCTGTTCGACGCCGTCCGGGAGCAGAATGGAGCGAAACGGGCTTAGCGGCTTGGGGGGATCGCACCCGGGTGCGGCGGTACGCCCCGGTTCTGGCAAAGTCCCGGAAGGGCGGCCGAGATCGCACTTCTCTTTTCCCTCAGCGACCACATAGTCTATTGGGTTTGATCCGCTTTGACGGACATCCGAGATCAGGGGTTCCATCCCGGAAGGATGTCCATCATGGAGAGCATGGGGAGGAAGAAGCCACGCCCTCGCCGTTCGTTCACACCGGAGTGCAAGGCCGAGATCGTTGATCTGTGTCGGCGCGGTGACCGCTCGGTCGGTCAGATCGCCAAGGACTTCGATCTGACCGAGCCGGCAGTGCGGCTGTGGGTCAGCCAGGCCGAAGTCGACGCAGGCGAACGCGACGGACTGACCAGCAGCGAACGCGGGGAACTGGCCGCGCTGCGGCGGGAGAACCGCCGGCTGCGCGAGGACGTCGAGGTCCTCAAGCGGGCGACAGCTTTCTTCGCGTCAATGCCAGGCTGTTGGCGATCGGTGGGCGTGCACGGGCCGAACTCGCTTATGGTGGCTGGCCCTTGATGTGTCGTCCTCCGGTGGCAGGATCCTGCCGACCGGTGGGCTGGCTCGTTTCTTCGCTGCCCCGTACGGCGGTCACAGCGTCAAGCGTGCGTGTGAACTGCTGCAGGTCTCCCGAGCCGCCTTCTACGCCCGCCGCACCGCCAAGCCTGGGCCGCGGGCGGTCCGGGACACCGGGCTGACCGAGAAGATCGCCGAAGTCCACGAGCGGTCCCGTGGAACCTACGGGGTCCCTCGGGTCCATGCCGCCCTGCAACGACAGGGCCAGGACTGCGGACGGCGCCGCGTCGCCCGACTGATGCGCGACGCCGGGCTGCAGGGCCGCCACCGCAGGCGACGGCGGCCGACGACGATCCCTGACCCGTGGGCGGCCGCCCGGCCCGACCTCGTCGTCCGCAACTTCACTCCCGACCCGGACGTGGCCGCCCGGCTTGTTGCGGGCCCTGGGCCGGGGAATGCGCAGGCCTCGACGAGGATGAACAGGTCACCTTCGATGAGGAGTTCATCTTCTACGGCGCCCCGGAAAGCCCGGCCGGCACCGCAGCGGCCTCAAGCGAGACCTCGTGGCCCGCGGACCGGGGATGGAACGTTTTGAGGGGTACGCGGTCTTGGTCACTGGGGCGGCGCGCGGTATCGGGGCGGCCGCTGCCCGCAGATTTGTGATGGAGGGCGCCCGCGTCCTGGTCACCGATATCGATCTGGCCGAGGCGCAGAGGACGGCCGCCGCGATCGGGCCGGCCGAGGCGTTTGTGTGTGATGTCGGCTCGCGGGAATCGGTCGAGGCTGCTGTCGCCTGCGCCGTGGAGGCGTACGGTTCGCTGGACGTGCTGGTCAACAACGCCTGCGCGTGCCACCGCGATGCCCCGCTCTTCGAAGAGGAGCCGGACGAGGTGTGGGGCCGTGATCTTGACATCACTCTGACCGGCGCTTTCCGTTCAGTTCCTGGACGGCGAGAGCGGTCTCGTCATCCGCGGCAACGACGTCCACCACGGCCAGCCCCGGCTCTGAGAGATGTGCTTCGCTGATCGGCTTCATGCACGGCAGGACGTGCCGGCGGCCGTGGAAGTTCTCCGGTCCGGGGTTCTTCACCCGACCGTGTGGAGACGGGGCATCGTGGTCTGCTTCGCCGGGACCGGCCGGGTGGTCCGCTGTGAGGCGGAGCGTCTCGGCTTCGCCGCCTGCGCCGGTCCTGGCGGCGGACTCTCCCACATCGAGGCTTCGCGATCTCTCACGGCCCGTCCGGAAAGTCCAACCCCACGTACTCCTCCCCACGCACGACTCAACGAGCCACGGCCACATAGGACGCCAGCCTTAACACCCTCTGACGTCATGTCAACTGTTGGCGTTGTTAAGGGAGTTATACGATGGGCCAGCTTCCGGCTGCTACGTGGGCTGTTCGGGGCCGCACGGCGGGGACCCGCTTGCTGCGAAGGCTGAGCCGGGTGGGGAAGGAGGCGCAGGTAATGCGGCGAGGGGGGCGTTTCATGGACAGAGGCGGCGCTGGGCAGGGGAGACCGACGTGGCGTGACGTCCGATGACGCAGGCATCCAGTAACGCTGAGGCTCCCCAGCAGCTTTCCCCGCCCAAGCGGCGGCGCCGATGGTTACGCGTCGTCGTTCTCACGTTCCTCCTCGCCTTGCTTGTCGGAGGAGGGGTGGCTGCATGGACCCATCTGATGCCTTGGTGGCAGGGCAGAAGTGACACCTACAGCGTCGTGCCTCCGGCAAGCGCGGTCTTCGAGACCAAGGGCTCCGACATCGCTCAGCTCTCCGAGATCCTCAAGCTTGAGGAGGACCGCGGATACCTATCCGCTTCCCGCGGCTACACCTCAAGTTCGACCGCGAGGTGGGCCCGCTATGCCCCGGACCTCGTGACGGTCAGCATCGAGTACCGCCGGGAGGAGGCCACTACCCGGCAGTCCGGCACCGAGGTTGCAGAGGGCTGGATCGATTCCCGCACCACCTTCCTGCGGGACCACTTCGTGAGCTTCACCAAGGCGGCGGGAATCGGCGACGAGGCCATAGAGACATACAGCTCGGGCGGCGCCGAGGTGTATGTCCGCGCGGGGAATGTGACGATCAAGGTCAACTACTACGTGGCTGGCGCCCGCGGAACGGATACCGCGGATCAATTGCAGAGCGTGGCTCGCAACCTGGCGAAGACGGCCGTCGAGAAGCTGAAGAAGACGTAATCGTGGTGGGAGCGAATCAGGGGGTTGAAGGTATGCGACGAGGGACCGGACGGCCGGAGGCCAAGGCGACGTGGTGGTCGCGGGTTGTGGTCGCGCTATTTGTCGCGCTGTTCCTCGTCGGCTGCGGTGCGGAACCGACGCCCCCCACCTCGGCGCCGAGCGAATCCCCCACGCCGACGGGTCCGCAGTCGGCTGGTGCGGCAGAGGAGCCTACAGCCCAAGCGGCACTCGACCCTGTCGAGATCTTGTCACGTAATGTGAGCGCGGCCCGTTCGGCCTGTGCGGGATGTGGTGGTGAACTGAAAGTCGACGCGGCGACGAAGAAGGAGATGATGGACGAGTTGCTTCGCGAACACTCCGAACACCAGGGTCCGCCGCTGACCCGGGTGAACGCGGAGAAATCCCTGTACGGGCCCGCAGGCTCCACGCCGCAGGTGGCTGGCCAGTCAGAGCCGGCGCCAGATGTCTCTTTTCGTGACCAGGAGGGAAAGGAAGTCTACCGACGTGAAATAAAGACCTTTGACGGGAATGAGAGCAGTTTCTCCAAAAGCTTCTCGAAGTATGCGGGCAAAATGAAATACCGGGGCGAGTTCTATATTCAAGTCAAGGGGGAGGTCGACCCTAAGGTTTTGATGCAGAGATTCTGGGACGACCGAAAGGGGAAAGGTGCACTCGATAAATATGCCGACGTATATGCGGCGTTCCATGACGAGAAAGGGCGTCCACTCGGCCTGTGGATGTTCGGGGCCCGCGGCATGGGCGTTCCTGGGGGCTAGCCCGGCCGGAAGGAGAGGGAATGGGGCCCTTGGTGTTTCTTGCCTGCCTGTGCGGTGAGGTGGCTCTCCCGCTCGGCGTTGCGATCCAAGAGAGTCCGGGTGGGGCCATCCGATATTTCGAGCGACCTTACCTCTCGGAGTCTCCCCTGGAATCAGTGGTGCTCTGGCGGTTTCTCGCGCAGCACGGCGGGCATCGCATCAAGCCTCTCTACGACTTCGCCGCGGAGTGGAATGAGCTCAACGCGAACCTGGATCCGCGTATTCTTGGCGGCGACGCCGATCGTGACATCTCGTTCGAGGATTATGTGGCCAACCAGCCAGAGAGCCGTGACAACCAGGGCGCCGAACGCCGGGCGGTTTTTATCGGCGACGGTTACCTGAGCTGCACTCAGTGCCGGGAACGACTCTGGCTGGGACGCTCTCTGACTCGCGGTGACGACCATGTCCGGTACTTTCACGCCGGGGGCGCAGAAGATCCCCCCAATTCTCGTAGCAGGCTTCTGAACCGCGCGCTTTGGCGATTCCTGACGATGCATCCCATGCATGAACTCGTGGTCCGAGTCCTTCGAGACGCGTCGACGAGCACTGACTACGTGACAATCGGCGGAACCCGCCCTGGTGATCGTGGACTTGCGGACTTCGTGGGCGACTGGGTGGGCTGAGGCACTCCAGGCAGCAGGGGATCTGCACGACTCAACAAACTAGGCGGGGCGAGGGTGGCCGCTTGCGTGGTGTGTCGATCGGAAGACCGCGACGCAGGCGTGTTTGGCCATTCTGACTCTCTGGTAGTGGCCTCCGTAGCCCTTGGCGACGATCTCCTGGTGGGCACTGTCGCTGTGTGCTCGCCTTCCTCCCAGCGTTGACGCAAGTACTCCAGATACGGATCGAAACTCGCGGACCGGCGGGGCGGAGTGCGCCGTACGCACTCCTGCCAGGAGGCAGCGCGCGCGTACTTGGCCACGGCACGTCGGTTCAGGCCCAGCTCGCGGGCTATCGCGCGGAGCGAGCGGCCGGGATCGGAGACAGCATGCACCGCCTCGAACAGCCGCTAGGCGTGGCGGCGAGCGGGAGAATCAACCGCCTCGGACAGTTCTGCTGGCGGTGGCGCGGCAGGTTCGGATTCAGGTACTGCGGCTGACAAGCAGGCGCGGTGGGCGGCGGCGATGTCCGAGACTCGTTTCGACAGCCCCTGCCAGAGGTGGAAACGGTCGCTGACCTGCACCGCGTCCGCGGCCCCGTCCGCGATGCCTTGCCGGTTGGTCCTTGGCGGTGCGGGGGAGGCTGGTGCGGTCGTCGGCCTTGACCAGGACGACGTGGGCGGTGACGTCGCGGTGTTGCGGGCGGCGGCTCGCTCGGCCTCGTCGAAGGTGGCGATGAGCTTGCGGCGCTCGATCTTGGTGGGGGCGACGGGCACGATCAGTCGGTTTGCCTCGGTGACAGCTTCGTGGAACAGCTTGGCGCCGGCGTCGACGACGATCGCGCCGAACTTGGTGTGCTTGTCGCGGATGTACTCGGCGATATCGTCGAACGGGTGCCGCTCGATGAACAGGTTGGCCGGGATGTCGAAGCCGGCGGTTTTGGCGACCTTGAACCAGTTGTAGGCGGACTGGCTGGTCGCATCGGCGTCGAGGAGCAGTGTGGGCAGTCCGAGCACGACGGCGTAGTAGAGATCGGCTGCAGCCGTAGGCAGCTGGTGAAGACCCAGTCGCTCGCCCGGGTGAAATGGCCGTCGGAGAGAACCTGGCTGGTAGGTGCTGTGTGGCACTGTGGAGCCGTCCCGCAAGGACAGAGACTGGCAGTGAGCTCATCCTCACCGGCAAGGGTAAGACGCAGCCGACGACGGCAGACGCGATGCTCGGCCAATGCGGAGGAGTAGGGCTGACAGGCGGCTGCCGCCTCTCACACATTTCTCACGGACTGTATGAGAGGCGGCAGCCGAGAGGCGTCTGACCTGGTCTTTCCTTGCGCCCAGTGGAACTGATGGACTCCCCGGACGCCACGTAAGCTGGGGAGCATGGCCTACGAGATTCCGGTGACGCAAGCCAGGGCTGAGCTCGCCGACCTGATCAACCGGGTGGTGTACGGCGCCGAGCGCGTCGTGGTGACGCGGCACGGAAAGCCCCTCGTCGCCCTGGTGTCAGCCGCTGACCTGGAGCGACTCGAGAAACTCGACGCGGTGGGGGACGAGCAGGTGATCACCTCGGTCTCCGGTGTCCGCGAGGTCGCGTCCGCTCCCCGCGAACGGCAGCGGTTCGGGATCGCCGCGGAACATCGAGGGCCCGGCGCGTCGTAGGCGGTGAGGGGGTTGCCGGCCGCCGCAGGGCGGGCTGGTGAGCGGGTGCCGGTCGCGCTTCCCCGTGCCGCTGAGGCAGGTGGCGGCCTGCGCCGGTGCGTCCGCACGGGCATGATCGCTCCGGAACGGCACCCGATGCGTGGTGCGCGCCCGGCTGCCGGTCCCGCACGCACAAGACCGTGCACCCCCGTCCGCTACTGCGGGGGCGCACGGCCGGTCCTGGGCGGGTGCCGGCGGGTCAGCCGGCGAGTGCGGGCTCCCGCTCGGTCGTGGCGGGGGCGGACTCCTTGCGCCGCTTGAGCGCGCTGCCCAGCAGCACCGCTCCCAGGCCGAGGGCGGACCACCAGGCCAGCGTCAGCGCGGGACCGGACGCTGCGGCCCCGTCGAAGAAGGAGACCGATCGCAGGAGTGACGCGCCGGCGCCCGGCGGCAGCCACTGGCCGATCGTGCCGACCGGCGCGGGCAGCATCTCGGGAGCGGAGCTCGCACCGGAGAACGGGTTGCCGAGCATCATCACGACGAACGCGCCCAGGCCGATCCCCGGTGTGCCGAGCAGGGCGGCGAGGCCCGCGACGGCGGCGCTCACGGCCAGCGTCGAGACCGCCAGGACGGCCGCCTCGGGCCACCAGCTCCCGGTGAAGGCGCCCAGCCAGCTGCCCGCGACGAGGGCGGCCACCATGCCGACCACCGCCGCCGCGCCCATCAGGGCGGCCACCGCGCGCCGCCCGCGCAGGCCCAGCAGGGTCACCACGGCTCCGGCGGCGATACCCGCGAGTGTCATGGGCAGCACGCTCGATGTCAGGACCGCACCGCGCGGATCGTCCGCGGGGGCGGGTACGACGTCGACGGTCCTCACCGGGGCCCCGCCGGGCTGCCGGGCCACGGCCTGCTGGAGGGACTGGGCCACCAGAGGGCTCGCGGCCGAAGCGGTGAGCAGCTCGGGTCCCCGCTCGGTGACCACGACCGCTCCGTATACGGTCCGGTTCTCGATGGCGTCCCGGGCGGCGTCCTCGTCCGCGTAGCGGTGGATCTCGAAGGCGCCCTCGTGCGCTTCGAGCTGCTTCTGCACCTGGGCGGTCGCGGTCGCCGGGCCCGCCACTCCGAGCGGCAGATCCTGGGGGGCGGTACGGGCCGCCGGCCAGGCGAAGGCCCACAGGGCGAGGGCCGCCAGAAGCGGGACCAGCACGACGACGGCGGCGATGCGGCGAAGGTGCGAGGGTGACGCCGGCTGCTGTGCGGCCGAGGGCGGCGGCTGCCGGTCCGGCGGCGGTGATGCGGTCCCGGTGGTCGTAGCGGAGGTGGCGGACATGCTTCTTCCCTCGATTCGGATGGGCGGTGCTCGGGCTCCTGGCCGGGGCCTCGTCGGCCCGGAAGGCCGTCGCGCTAAAAAGAAGGATCGTTCGTTTTAGCTGTGGCCCCACTGTCCCGCCGGTATCCGGGCTTGTCAAGAAGGAATGTTCGTTTTACGTTTCTCGCATGGCCCGCGTATCCCAGGAACACCTAGACGCCCGTCGCCGCCAGATCCTCGACGGCGCCGCCCGCTGCTTCGCCCGCAACGGATTCCACGCCTCGTCGATGCAGGACGTCCTGAAGGAGGTGAACCTCTCCGCGGGGGCCGTGTACCGCTACTTCAGCGGCAAGGACGAGCTGATCGCCGCCGTCGTCACCGAGGTTCTCGGCGAGATCCGCGAGGCCTTCGAGGAGGCCGCCCGGCAGACCCCGCCGCCGCTGCCGGACGTCCTCGTGGGCCGGGTCATGACCGAGGTGCTCGGTCTGGGAGGCGCGGAGAGGCACGGCCTGACCTGGGAGGGAGAGGCCTCCTTCCCCAGGCTGATGGTCCAGGTCTGGACGGAGACCCTCCGCGACGGCGAGCTGTCGGCGCTGCTGCGCGAGGGTTTCGGCACGGTGCGTGAGGCCTGGGTGAAGATCGTCGAGGGCTATCAGGACGCCGGTGTGATGCGGGCGGACATCCCCGCCGAGCATGTCGCGAGGACCCTGATCGCCGCGGCGCAGGGGTTCGCCGCCCAGCAGGCGCTCTTCGGTTCGGCGCCCGTCGAGGTCATCCAGGACGGACTGCGGGCGTTGATGAGTGTGGAGACGCCACGCGAGGGCGCCGGGCCGGTATCGGCGGCACAGGCGTCCGACGTGGTGATCCTCGGAGAATCCCCGCGTGGTGGTTAACGTCCCTGAAATCCCGCGCAACTAGCCTGCACCACCACGTCACCAGGGGTTTTCGCAGCCCGGACGCGCACCGTCGCGCAATCCGGCCGCGTACCGCAGTCGCGTCGCGTACCGCGTCCCGATTCTTCGTGGTGGCCGCGGCAACCGGACCCCGCACGGTCCGGAGCGAGGACCGAGAGGTGGACGCCGTGCAACTGACGCCGCACGAGCAGGAGAGGCTGCTCATCCATGTGGCCGCCGATGTGGCCGAGAAGCGCCGGGCCAGGGGACTGAAGCTGAATCATCCCGAGTCCGTCGCCCTGATCACCTCGCACATCCTCGAAGGGGCCAGGGACGGCCGCACGGTGGCCGAGCTCATGGCCTCCGGTCGCGCGGTCCTCACCCGGGAGGACGTCATGGAGGGCATCCCCGAGATGATCCCCGACGTCCAGGTCGAGGCGACCTTCCCCGACGGCACCAAGCTCGTCACCGTCCACGACCCGATCGTCTGACGGGGGAGCAGCAGAAATGATTCCCGGAGAGATCCTGTTCGCCGACGGGCCCGTCGCCTTCAACGAAGGCCTCGACGTCACCCGGCTGACCGTCCTCAACGCCGCCGACCGGCCCGTCCAGGTCGGCTCGCACTACCACTTCGCCGAGGCCAATCCCGGCCTCGACTTCGACCGCGCCGTCGCGCGCGGCAAGCGGCTCAACGTCGCCGCGGGCACCGCCGTGCGCTTCGAGCCCGGAATCCCCGTCGCCGTCGAACTCGTACCGCTCACCGGTGCCCGTGTCGTGCCCGGCCTGCGCGGCGAGACCGGAGGTGCTCTCGATGCCTGACATCTCGCGTGCCGCGTACGCCGACCTGTTCGGCCCCACCACCGGCGACCGCATCCGGCTGGCCGACACCGACCTCCTCATCGAGATCGAGGAGGACCGTTCCGGCGGCCCCGGACGCGCCGGTGACGAGGCCGTGTTCGGCGGCGGCAAGGTCATCCGCGAGTCCATGGGCCAGTCGCGCGCCACCCGCGCCGAGGGCACCCCGGACACGGTCGTCACGGGCGCGGTGATCGTCGACCACTGGGGGATCGTCAAGGCCGACGTCGGAATCCGCGACGGCCGGATCACCGGCATCGGCAAGGCGGGCAACCCCGACACCATGGACGGGGTCCACCCGGACCTCGTGATCGGCCCGGAGACCGAGATCATCGCCGGCAACGGGCGGATCCTCACGGCCGGCGCCATCGACGCCCACGTGCACCTGATCTGCCCGCAGATCGCCGACGAGGCCCTCGCCTCCGGCATCACGACCCTCGTCGGCGGCGGCACCGGGCCCGCCGAGGGATCCAAGGCCACCACCGTCACCCCCGGCCCCTGGCACCTGGCCCGGATGCTGGAGGCCATGGAGGGGTACCCGCTCAACTTCGGCCTCCTCGGCAAGGGCAACACCGTCTCCCACGAGGCGATGCTGTCGCAGCTGCGCGGCGGGGCGCTCGGGCTCAAGCTGCACGAGGACTGGGGTTCCACGCCCGCCGTCATCGACGCAGCGCTCACCGTCGCGGACCGGACGGGCGCCCAGATCGCCATCCACACGGACACCCTCAACGAGGCCGGGTTCGTGGCCGACACGCTCGCCGCCATCGCGGGGCGCACGATCCACGCGTACCACACGGAGGGTGCGGGCGGCGGGCACGCGCCGGACATCATGACGGTGGTCTCCGAGGGGCACGTACTGCCGAGTTCGACCAACCCGACCCGGCCCTACACCGTCAACACCGCCGAGGAACACCTCGACATGCTGATGGTCTGCCACCACCTGAACGCCGCCGTGCCCGAGGACCTCGCCTTCGCCGAGTCCCGGATCCGGCCCACCACCATCGGGGCCGAGGACATCCTGCACGACCTCGGCGCGATCTCGATCATCTCCTCCGACGCCCAGGCGATGGGGCGCGTGGGCGAGGTCATCATGCGGACCTGGCAGACCGCGCACGTCATGAAGCGGCGCCGGGGAGCCCTGCCCGGCGACGGGCGGGCGGACAACCACCGGGTTCGTCGCTATGTCGCCAAATACACGATCAACCCTGCCGTCGCGCAGGGCCTCGCCCGCGAGATCGGCTCCGTCGAGACGGGCAAACTCGCCGACCTGGTGCTGTGGGAGCCCGCGTTCTTCGGGGTCAAGCCGCATCTCGTCGTCAAGGGCGGGCAGATCGCGTACGCGCAGATGGGCGACGCCAACGCGTCCATCCCCACTCCGCAGCCGATCCTGCCGCGGCCGATGTTCGGCGCGATCGGCCGGGCACCCGCGTCCAACTCCTTCAACTTCGTGGCACCGATCGCGATCGAGGACGGGCTGCCGGAGCGGCTCGGGCTCGGGAAGCGGTTCGTGCCGATCGAGTCGACGCGCGGGGTGACCAAGGCGGACATGCGGGAGAACGACGCGCGGCCGCGGGTCCAGGTCGACCCCGACAGCTTCGCCGTCACCATCGACGGGGAACTGGTGGAGGCCACGCCCGCCGCTGAACTGCCCATGGCCCAGAGGTACTTCCTTTTCTGATCCCGACACCGATGCCGGTCGGGCCCCGGCCCGTCCGGCGTCGGTCTCCGCGTCGGCCGACTTCTCCGGCTCCTGCTTTTTGACCCTGCTTTCCGACTCTGCGTCCTGGGACTCGTCATGTCGCGTGCTGCGTTGCTCGTTCTGGCCGACGGCCGGTTTCCCGCGGGAGGGCATGCCCACTCCGGCGGGGCCGAGGCGGCCGTCAAGGCCGGGCGGATCACCGGTGCGCGAAGCCTGGAGGAGTTCTGCCGGGGTCGGTTGCACACGGCCGGGCTGGTGTCGGCCGCGCTCGCCGCCGGGGCCGCGCTCGGCCTCGACCCGGTGGCGCTGGACGGCGCCGCGGACGCCCGCACGCCGTCGCCCGCTCTGCGGGTCACCGCGCGCAGGCTCGGGCGGCAGCTGATGCGGGCCGCCCGGGCGACCTGGCCCTCGCCCGAACTCGACGCGCTGGCCGAGGAGTTCCCCAAGGGGGCCCACCAGCCGGTCGTCCTCGGGCTGACGGCCCGGGCCGCCGGCCTCGGCGCGGAGGACGCCGCGTACTGCGCCGTGTACGAGTGCGTGAGCGGGCCGGCGAGTGCGGCGGTGCGGTTGCTGAGTCTCGACCCGTTCGACGCGACCGGGGTACTGGCACGGCTGGCTCCCGAGCTCGACCGGGTCGCGCTTCAGGGCGCCGAGGCCGCGCGGCGTGCCGTGGACGACGGGGTCGGTGTGCTGCCCGCGGCTTCCGCGCCGGTGCTGGAGATCAGTGCGGAGGTGCATGCGGCTTGGGCTGTGCGGCTGTTCGCCTCGTAGGGAGCCCGCGGCGGGGCTGATGACTCATGGGTCGGACCTGCCGCCCCTGCCCGTCGCGTCCCTTCCCGGGGCGCCCCCTCCCAAAGACCACCGGGCCGGCCTCGCCCGCGAGCGCCGGACAGACTCAAGAGCTGGAGTCGTACCCATGCACCTAGACCACTCCCACGACGGCCCGTCGGCTGTCAGCGCCGACGCCCACCGGCCCGACGGGCGGCGCCGTGCCCTGCGTATCGGGCTCGGAGGGCCCGTCGGGTCCGGGAAGACCGCCACCGTGGCCGCGCTGTGCCGGGCGCTGCGCGACGAGTTGTCGCTGGCGGTCGTCACCAACGACATCTACACCCGTGAGGACGCCGAGTTCCTGCTGCGGGAGGCCGTGCTGCCGCCCGAACGGATCACGGCCGTCGAGACCGGGGCCTGCCCGCACACGGCGATCCGGGACGACATCTCCGCGAACCTCGAAGCGGTCGAGGATTTGGAGGACGAGGCCGGGCCGCTGGATCTGATCCTCGTCGAGTCGGGGGGCGACAACCTGACGGCGACCTTCTCGAAGGGGCTCGTCGACGCACAGATCTTCGTGATCGACGTCGCGGGCGGCGACGACATCCCCCGCAAGGGCGGCCCCGGAGTCACCACCGCCGACCTGCTCGTGGTCAACAAGACGGACCTCGCCCCCCACGTCGGCTCGGACCTCGCACGCATGGCCGCCGACGCGAAGGCGCAACGGGCCGAACTGCCGGTGGTGTTCCAGTCGTTGCGGTCCGAGCACGGTGTCCGGGACGTGGCCGCCTGGGTACGGGCGCGGCTCGCCGTGTGGACGGCATGACGGCGCCGGCCGCCGGGGTGCGGGCCCACGCGCGGATCGGGGCCCGGGCCGACGGCCGGGGCGGTACCGCGCTGCCCACCCTGGAGAGCCAGGGCCCGCTCGCCCTGCGGCGGACGCGGGCCACGGGTTCCGAGGCCAGGGTCATGCTGGTCGGCGCGATGAGCGGGCCCCTGGGCGGTGACCGCTTCACCGTCACCGCCGACGTGGCCGAGGGGGCCCGCCTGCACGTCGGATCGGCCGCGGCCACCATCGCGCTGCCGGGCCAGGACAAGGGAGAGGCCTGCTACGACGTGCGTCTCACGGTCGGCGAGGGCGCCGAACTGTGCTGGCTTCCCGAGCAGTTGATCTCCGCGAAGGGCAGCGACCTGCGTGTCACGACACGCGTCGACCTCGCGGCGGGCGCCCGGCTGACGTTGCGCGAGGAGCAGGTCCTCGGACGGGCCGCCGAGGAGCCCGGGCGGCTCACGAGCCGGCTCACCGCCCTGCTCGACGGACGGCCGCTGCTCGACCAGGAGCTCTCCTGCGGTCCCGGAGCACCGGGGGGATGGGACGGCCCCGCGGTGCTCGCCGGACACCGCGCCCTGGGTCAGCTTCTCGTCGTACGGCCACAGTTCGCGCGGCGGCCGGTCGCACCGCGGCTGCTGGGGGAGTACGCCGCGCTGACCCCGCTCGCCGGTCCGGGCGCCCTGGTGACGGCCCTCGCGCCCGACGCGCTGGACCTGCGCCGCACCCTCGACGAGGCGCTGCGCGTACTGGGCTGAGGACCGGCCGAACCGTGTGCCCGACGACCGGCGAACGAACGTCACCGCTCAACGGGCAGAGATGTTCCGGTTATCGGATTGGCAAAGAAGCCGCGCCGCCCCTGTTCTCAGGGACCTCACAGTCGCAAGGATCCCTCGTACGACCACGACGACAGCAGGGGGAGAACTCACTTGAGGGGTATGAGAAGGGCGACGGCGTTCGGCTCGGCCGGAGCGCTCGTCACGGCGACGCTGATAGCCGGTGCCGTTGCGGCCCCGACAGCCAGCGCGGAAGGCCGCCACGGCCAGGACAGCCAGGCGAGGGGCGCCGCGATCGCCGCCGAGCGCGCCGCGAAGGCCGGCATCGACTGGCAGGACTGTCCCGCCGACTGGGGGATAGCCAAGCCCGTCCAGTGCGGATGGGTCACCGTTCCGCTCGACTACGCGAAGCCGAACGGCAAGAAGATCAAGCTCGCGGTGGACCGCATCGGCAACACGGGCACGAAGGCGGAGCGGCAGGGTGCCCTCGTCTACAACCCGGGCGGCCCGGGCGGCTCCGGACTGCGCTTCCCGCTCCGCGTCACCACCAAGAACCCGCTCTGGGTGAAGACGTCCAAGGCGTACGACTTCGTGGGCTTCGACCCGCGCGGCGTCGGCCACTCCGCGCCCATCTCCTGCGCCGACCCGCAGGAGTTCGTGAAGGCGCCCAAGATGGACCCGGTGCCGGACTCCGAGGCCGACAAGCGCGCCCAGCGCAAGCTCGCCGCCGAGTACGCGGCCGGCTGCGCCGAGCGCAGCGGCAAGATGCTCCCGCACATGACGACCCCCAACACCGTCCGCGACCTGGACGTCATCCGGGCCGCGCTCGGCGAGAAGAAGCTCAACTTCCTGGGCGTCTCGTACGGCACGTACATCGCCGCCGTCTACGGCACCATGTACCCGACCCACGTGCGCCGCATGGTGGCGGACAGTGTCGTCAACCCGTCGCGCGAGAAGATCTGGTACGAGGCCAACCTCGACCAGGACGTCGCCTTCGAGATGCGCTGGAAGGACTGGCAGGACTGGGTCGCCAAGAACGACGCGTCCTTCCACCTCGGCGACACCCGCGCCGAGGTCCAGGCGCAGTGGCTGAAGCTGCGCGCCACCGCCAAGAAGAACCCCATCGGCGGGGTCGTCGGCCCGGCCGAGCTCATCGGCTTCTTCCAGAGCGCGCCGTACTACGACTCCGCGTGGGTCTCGACCGCGACGGTGTTCAGCAAGTACGTCGCCGGTGACACCCAGGCGCTCGTCGACGCCGCCGCTCCCGACCCGTCGGACACTGCGGGCAACATCGCCTCGGAGAACGGCAACGCCGTCTACACGGCCGTCGAGTGCACCGACGCCAAGTGGCCCACCAGCTGGAAGAAGTGGGACCGCGACAACTCGAAGCTGCACAAGAACTACCCGTTCATGACGTGGGCCAACGCCTGGCTGAACCTGCCGTGCGCGACCTGGCCCGCCAAGCAGCAGACCCCGGTGAACGTGAAGACCGGCAAGGGCCTGCCGCCCGTCCTGATCGTCCAGGCCACGCGTGACGCCGCCACCCCGTACGAGGGCGCCGTCGAGCTGCACAAGCGGTTCAAGGGCTCCCGCCTGATCACCGAGAAGGACGCGGGCTCGCACGGCGTGACCGGGCTGACGAACCCGTGCGTCAACGAGCGGGTGGACACCTACCTGCTCACCGGCAAGGTCGACGCGGCCGACGTGACGTGCACCCCGCACGCCACGCCCAAGCCGTAGCGGACACCGGGAGTCGAAGCGGAGGGGGCGGCCGTCCTGACGGCCGCCCCCTCTCGCGCGCCGCGACTCAGACGCCCCGCCCCGCCAGCCAGGCGTCCTCCGCCGCGTAGTCGAAGAGGTCGCCGTACGCGGCGAACATCTTCGGATACGCCTGACGCCAGTCCCCGTCGGCCAGCCGGCGCTCGATCCACGCGATCGTCTCCGGCAGCGTCCCGGCGTACTCCGTCACAGCCCGGTACCCCAACTCCCGCTCCGCCGCCGTCATGTCGCAGACCACCGGGTGCGGCACCGTCCACGGGGTGTCGCCGACGCCGGGCGCCGGAACGGGCCCGTCGACCAGGACGGTCTCGGTGTCGGCGCCCATCACGGAGTCGATCGCCCGGGCGATCTCCGCCACCGTGGGCGCGTCGGGATCCACGGCGTTCAGCACACGAGCGCCCGGCCGCGCGGCGGCCAGCCGGGCCAACTCCGCGATGTTGTGGACGCTCACCGGATGGAAGCGGCTCCCGCCGCCGAAGGCGAGGACGCGCCGGGTACGGCCGTCCAGGTTGCGCTTGACGAAGTACAGCTCGCGCGGTGTGAGACAGCGCGGCCCGTGAACGGCCCCCGCCCGCAGCACCGTGGCCAACAACCGGTCGGCGGCGGCCAGGAGTTCACGCTCCAGGCCCGCCTTGCGGGAACTGTACGAGGAGCCGCCGGGCGCTATCGTGCGCCGGCCCTCCGTCAACGGCACCGGGTACCGGGGGAAGCCGTCCGGCTCCGTCTGCGAGTCGAAGATGCGGCCCTCGTCGTCCTCGTACACCGACACGCTGGAGATCACCACGGCCGATCCGACGCGACCGGCCAGATTCGTCAACTGCCGGGCGTGCTCCGGCCCGTAGGCCACCACGTCCACGAGCACGTCGCAGCCCTCGCCGACCGCGACGGCCAGCGCGGAGTCGTCGGCGCGGTCCACCCGCGCGGTGCGCACCCCGTCGGGCCAGGCCTTATCCCGTCCGCCGCCCCGGGAGAGAGCCGTCACCTCCCAGCCGTCCCGGGCCGGCGCGCCCACGGCCACCCGCCCGATCTGTCCCGTCGCCCCGATCACCACAGCTCGTGTCATGGAGCGACCGTATGACTCCCGGAGCCCGGGACCCAGCCGATCGGCTGAGGGCAGAGCGTCAGCGCTGCGGCAGGCGGGGGAACTTGCGGGCCTTCGCCTTCGCCGCGGTCTCCTCCGCCTTCACGACAGCCGCGTACCGGTCCACGTACTCCTGCTCGGAGAGGGTGAGGATCGCGTACATGATCTCGTCGGTGATGGCGCGCAGGATCGCTTTCTCGTTCTCCATGCCGGCGTAGCGGGAGAAGTCGAGGGGCTCGCCGAAGCGGATCGCCACAGGGTGCATCTTCGGGATCTTGCGTCCCGGGGGCTGCGCCTCGAAGGTGCCGATCATCGCGCACGGGATGACGGGCACCCCGGCCCTCAGCGCCATCACCGCGACGCCGACCTTGCCCTTGTAGAGCCGGCCGTCGTGCGAGCGGGTGCCCTCCGGGTAGATGCCGAGCAGCTCGTCCTTGCTCAGCACGCCGAGCCCTTCACGGATCGCCGCCTGCCCCGCGTCCTTGCCGGAACGGTCGACCGGGATCTGCCCGGCACTGCGGAAGAAGGTCGCCGTCAGCCGGCCCTTCACGCCCGGGCCCGTGAAGTACTCGGCCTTCGCGAGGAACGTGATGCGCCGCTTGAGGATGGCGGGCATCAGGAAGTGGTCCGAGAACGACAGGTGATTGCCCGCGACGATGGCCGCACCCGTCGCCGGTACGTGCTCCAGGCCCTCGATCCGGGGCCGGAAGACCAGCCGCAACAGCGGTCCCAGAAGCACGTACTTGAGAACGTAATAGAACAACGGGTCGCTCCTCGCTTCGCCGGATTGGCTCAACCGCCGTGTTCTAGCTGGTCAAGAGGTGTGCTGCGGGACGCCAGTGTATGTGCAGGCGTCCAGGCCTGTAACCGTCTCCGGTCGGACTCATGCTGACCTCCTTCCCCTTCGGGCACCACCCGCCACGGTGGCGGGTGGCTCGTTCCCGACCGGCCCCGGGAAGGCTCTCACCGAGCGCTCTGCCGCCGGTCGTCCCGCGGGGCGTCACCGTCCCACGCGCCGACCACGGCGGAGAGGTCGGCCAGCAGCCGGTGGGTGTCCGCGGTCAGGCCGCCCAGCGCGGGCGTGGTCTCGTGGCGGTCGTCCGCGAGTACCGAGGTCAGCCGGTGGTGGGCCGCGGTCGCCGCCTCCAGCGAGCGGCGCCGCTCGTCGGTCTCGCCGTCCCGGGAGCCGAGGACGTCACCGCCCGCCCGCAGCAGTGCCGACAGGATTCCCGGTACGCCCTCCGGGAGCGCGGCGGCCTCGGACAGCGAACGCATGGTCGCCCTGATGTGCTCGGTGATGCCGTCCCAGGTGATGTCCCAGTCGGCGGGCGGCGGGGCGACGACGGAGCGGCGCAGTCTGCGCCCCGGGTTGAACCGGTTGCTCTCGTCCGACCAGCGCCGCGCGGCCCTCAGCTCCGTCACCACGTCGGTCAGGCGCACCGCGCTGTCGTACCAGCCGCGGGTCCGCTCCTCGTCGTACGGCGTGCCGATGCCGTCGGCGACCGTGTGCAGCAGGTCGGCGCAGTCCCGCGGCAGCCGTTCGCGGAGGTGGCGGACACGACGGGAGTGGACCGGCGGCAGGACACCGGCGTTCACGACCACCCCGATGACCGCTCCGAGCAGCGTCTCCAGGAGCCGGTGCAGGATGTCGATGCCGCTGGACGACCCGTAGACCAGGACGAACAGCGCCGCCGTGGGCGCGTAGAGGCCGTGCGCGCCGAAACGCGCGTAGTTGCCGAGGAGGACGGTGAGCGGCAGGACCAGCGCCATCGCCACCATGGTGTTGTGGGTCAGCATGAGAGCACCGGCGGCCAGCAGGGTGCCCACCATGACCACCACGACCTGCTGCAGCGCGGACAGCAGCGAGCGGTAGACGGTGCTCTGCACCAGGAACAGCGCGGTCCACGGCGCCAGGAGTGCCATCGGCGCGTCCCACCACCATCCCGCCAGCGCCCAGGCCAGCAGCGCGGCGCCCGCCGCCTTCAGGGACTGGACGGCGGTGTCGCGCTCGGTCCCGGACTGCGTGACGCACCTGCGGACCGCCCGCCCCACGGCGGCGGCCTCCCAGGTAAGTGCATGCCACAAGTGACGTTCCTCCTCGGTCCAGGTTCGGTGGCGTGTGCCGGGGCACGGGGAGAGCCCGGCCGCGGAGGGCCGGGTCCGGTGAGGGCCGGGTGCCGGGTCGCGCTAGCCGACCTTGTGGCCCTGCAGGGGAGCCGTGTCCGCGCCGGCCCCCTGCCGCACCCCTTGCAGGAACTCCTCCAGCACCTCCTGGGACGTCCGCCCGGCCTGCCAGTGGAGCTCCGTGCGAGCGCGCGAGCAGTCCATGAGCGGAAGCCGCAGTACGGCGTCGAAGAGGTGCGGCGAGGCCGGCAGCAGGTGCAGGCCCCAGGCCGCGGCGATCGCCGAACGCGCGGCGGTGCGCGGCAGCCGGACCGGGCGCGCTCCGAGCATCCCGGCCAGCATCCGCGCGTCGACGGGCGGCTCGCTCGCCAGGTTGAACGCGCCCCGGACCTGACTGTGCACGGCCAGCCGGTACGCCCTGGCCGCGTCGTCGGTATGCAGCGCCTGCACCCGCAGACCGGGGATGTCGGGCAGGAAGGGCAGCAGCTCGGGCCGGACGAGGGAGCCTGGCAGGAAGCGGCCGCCGAAGATACGGCGCTGCTCGCTCGCCGACTCCCGCTTGAAGAGGAAGGCCGGCCGCATCCGCACGACCCGCACCCCGGGGTGCTCGTGCTCGAAGGAGTCCAGGGCCCGTTCCAGATAGGCCTTCTCACGGCAGTAGGCGGCGTCCGGCCAGCCGTGCGTGGGCCATGACTCGTCCACCGTGTGCTCCTTGGGCCCCGGCGAGTAGGCGCCCACCGACGAGGCGTGCACCAGCGCGGGCACCTTCGCGGCCGCCACCGCCTCGAAGACGCGCATGCTGCCGAGCACGTTGGTGCGCCAGGTGGTGGCCGGATCGTGCGTGGGCTGGAAGGCCCAGGCCAGGTGGACGACGGCGTCGGCGCCCTCGAACGTCCCGGCGAGGTCCGTCCCCTCCGACGCCAGGTCCACGGCCGTCCACTGCGTCCTGGCCGGCGACCGGTCGGGAATCCTCCGGGCCAGGCCCACCACCGAGCCGACCTCACTGTCCTTTGCGAGGAGATTCACCAGGCTGGTGCCCACATTGCCGGTGGCACCGGTGCCGACGATCCTGCGGCCCGCTTCGCTGCTCACTGCCGGCTCCTCTCCGAGGGATCCGATCCAGGTGTTTTGGGAGATGCCCGGGCCGAGTACCCGGGGTCCGCGGATGCACGCGACGACCACCGCACCGGTCCTGCGCCGCGGGCCGCGCGGCACACCTGCTTCCCCTCCGTCGGCGGAGTGTCGGACACCGGGGGAAGGGGACTCGGACGGCGGAAGCCGACCACGACCGGACCACGACCGCTGGAGGAGCCACACCATGCGTGCACTGACCTGGCAGGGGAAGCGCGACGTCCGCGTGGAGACCGTCCCCGATCCACGTATCGAGAAGCCGGACGACATCATCGTCAGGATCACATCGACAGGTCTCTGTGGTTCCGACCTCCATCTCTACGAACTCTTCGGTCCCTACATCGACCCCGGCGACATCCTCGGCCACGAACCGATGGGTGTCGTGGAGGAGGTCGGACCGGACGTCCACGCCTTCGCGCCCGGCGACCGGGTCGTCATTCCCTTCAACGTCTCGTGCCGCGACTGCCACATGTGCGACCAGGGCCTGCACTCGCAGTGCGAGACGACCCAGAACCGCGACCGAGGCTGCGGCGCCTCCCTGTTCGGGTACACCAAGCTGTACGGGCAGGTGCCGGGCGGGCAGGCGGAGTTCCTGCGCGTGCCGTTCGGCAACAAGCTGCCCATCAAGGTGCCCGAGGGCCCGCCCGACGACCGGTTCGTCTATCTCTCCGACGTCCTGCCCACCGCGTGGCAGGCGGTCGAGTACGCGGCGATCCCGGAAGGCGGCACCGTCACGGTGCTGGGCCTCGGACCCATCGGGGACATGGCCACCCGTATCGCCCAGCACCGGGGCGCCGGGCTGGTCATCGGCGTGGACCTGGTCAAGGACCGTCTCACGCGCGCCAACGCCCACGGAGTGACGTGCTTCGACGCACGCAGGGACGGCAAGGACCTGACGGAGGCGGTCAGGGACCTCACCGACGGGCGCGGGACCGACGCGGTCATCGACGCCGTCGGCATGGAGGCGCACGGTGCGCCGTTCGCCAAGGCGGCACAGTGGGTCACGGGGCTGCTCCCCGACGCCGTGGCGCAACCCCTGATGGAGAAGGCCGGACTGGACCGCCTGGGAGCCCTGCACGCCGGGATCGAACTCGTCCGCCGCGGCGGCACGCTCTCCCTGTCCGGGGTCTACGGCGGCGCGGTCAGCCCGATGCCGCTCCTGACGATGTTCGACAAGCAGATCCAGCTGCGCATGGGCCAGGCCAACGTATGGCGGTGGGTGGAGGACATCCTGCCGCTGCTCACGGACGAGGACCCGCTCGGTGTGGACACGTTCAAGACGCACGCCATGCCGCTGGAGGACGCACCGAAGGCGTACGCGATGTTCCAGGCCAAGGAGGACGGCATGGTCAAGACCCTCCTGAAGCCGTGACGACGACTTCCGAGGAGTGACCATGCCCAGTGGTTCCAGCCCCAAGCGGGAACGGCAGTACGAGCACATCAAGGAGAGCGCCGAGGAGCGCGGCGAGAGCACCGGGCGGGCCAAGGAGATCGCCGCCCGCACGGTGAACAAGGAACGGGCTCGCTCGGGCGAGTCCAGGACGGCGAGCAGGACGTCGACGCGGGACACGTCGTCGTCGGAGCGCGGCGGCCAACGGTCGCACAGCGGCGCGGCCGGCCCCACCTACGACCAGCTGTACGAAGAGGCCAAGCGGCGCAACGTCAAGGGCCGCTCCTCCATGAACAAGACCGAACTGAAGCAGAAGCTGGGGCACTGACCGCGGGCCCCGACCGGGCCCCGGACGGGACGGTGTCCGGCGCGCGCCGGGGACGACCCGGCGAGCGGACCTGTTCGGCCGGGGCGCGACGGGGTACCCGCGAGGTGGCCGAGCGGCCGCGGGACCGCCGGGCCGCGGACCCGGTGGGACCCGGGTCCGCGGCCCGGCCCTCTTTTGCGTACGGGCCGGTGCGATCCGGTGCGGGCGTCCGGCGGGTGCGGTGCGGACTGAGGTGTTCACTCCTTCGGCGGCGCCGTGCCCCCGGGTTTCGGACAGGGCCCGGGCGCGCGGCCCCGCTCACCCGTGGGCCGTGGCGGTGCGGCATGCGGTGAGGCGGCCGTCCTCCGGCGCGGAACCGACGGTTCACCGATCGGGCCGTGGGTACCCAGGCGTCGCCCCCGACGCTTGGAGACGTGATGACGGAGAAGAACCCCCTGAAGGCCGTGGTGGAGAAGGCGGCCGACGCGCTGCGTGAAGGGGGACCGGAGGACGGTGTTCCCGGCAAGCCGGGAGTGCGGACGCCCCCCGTCGACGAACCGACCGAGCCCCGCGAACCCCTGCCGCCCAAGGCGGACCAGGGCGCGCCCGAGACGGTCAGCCCCACGGGGCTGCCGACCGGCGCGGACCCGGACGTGCGGGCCCAGGGCGGCGCCCATCTGACCACGGCCCAGGGAACTCGGCTGTACGAGACCGATCACTCCCTGAAGGCCGGCGCCCGCGGACCCGTGCTCCTCCAGGACCACCACCTGCGGGAGAAGATCACCCACTTCGACCACGAGCGGATCCCGGAACGGGTCGTCCACGCCCGGGGCGCCGCAGCGCACGGCGTCTTCCAGGGGTACGGCACCGCCGCGAAGGTCACCAAGGCGGCCTTCCTCGGCGACGGGATCGAGACACCGGTGTTCGTGCGGTTCTCGACCGTGCTCGGCTCACGCGGCTCCTCGGACACGGTGCGTGACACCCGGGGCTTCGCGACGAAGTTCTACACCGCCGAGGGCACCTTCGACCTGGTCGGCAACAACATCCCGGTTTTCTTCATCCAGGACGCCATCAAGTTCCCGGACGTCATCCATGCCGGAAAGCCGCACCCCGACCGGGAGATCCCGCAGGCACAGAGCGCCCACGACACGTTCTGGGACTTCGTGACCCTGCACACCGAGGCCACCCACCACACGCTGTGGAACATGTCCGACCGGGGCATCCCGCGCTCCTACCGCATGATGGAGGGCTTCGGCGTCCACACCTTCCGGCTGGTGAACGCCGAGGGCGCCACCACGCTGGTGAAGTTCCACTGGAAGCCGAAGCTCGGGGTGCACTCCCTGGTGTGGGAGGAGGCGCAGATCGCGGGCGGCATGGACCCCGACTTCCACCGCCGTGACCTCGCCGACGCCATCGAGGCAGGGGCGTACCCGCAGTGGGAGCTGGGCATCCAGACCTTCCCGGACAACGCCGAGCAGACCTTCGAGGGCATCGACCTGCTCGACCCGACGAACATCGTCCCGGAAGAGCTGGCCCCCGTGCAGCCGATCGGCCTGCTGACGCTGAACGCCAACCCGACCAACTACTTCGCCGAGACCGAGCAGGTCGCCTTCCACCCCGGCCACCTCGTGCCCGGCATCGACGTCACCGACGACCCGCTGCTGGCCGGCCGGCTCTTCTCCTACCTGGACACGCAGATCAGCCGGCTGGGCGGACCGAACTTCGGACAGATCCCGGTCAACCGCCCGCACGCCCCCGTCAACGACATGCTGCGCGACGGCATGCACCAGACGGCCGTGCACACCGGTACGGCGCCCTACCGGCCCAACTCCCTCGACGGGGGCTGCCCGTTCCTGGCGGGCGAGGACACCCGCGCGTACATCGAGACCCCGGTGGAGGTGCCGCGGGCGAACAAGGAGCGCAGGGCCCCGGCCTCCTTCTCGGACCACTTCAGCCAGCCGCGGCTCTTCTGGCTCAGCATGACGCCGGTGGAACGCGAGCACATCGTCGCCGCCTACACCTTCGAACTGGGCAAGTGCTACGAGCAGGCCGTCAAGGAGCGTGCGCTGAAGGTCCTCGCCAACATCGACCCCGAACTGTGCGCGCAGGTCGCCACCGGCCTCGGCCTGCCCGCGCCCGAGGCCACCGTGCCGCTCGTGGCGGCCGACCCCAGCCCCGCCCTCTCCCAGATCGGCGGGACGTGGCCGCTGGACGGGCGGATCATCGGCATCGTGACCGACGAGCAGGGAGACCTCGACGGCGTACGCGTCGTGCGCGAGGCGGTCCTGAGCGCCGGCATGGTCCCCCTGGTGATCGCCCCCACCGGCGGGAAGCTCGACGCGGAGGGCGAGCCCCTCCAGGTGCAGCGCACCTTCGCCGCCGCCAGGTCGGTGGAGTACGACGCCCTCCTGGTCGCGGGTGTCCCCGGCCACGGCAAGGACGCCTACGGTGCACGCGACGCCAAGGCGGGCGACGCCGGACTCGAGGGGATCGCCGACCCGCGGGTGTCGCTGATGCTGGCGGAGGCCTTCCGGCACGGTAAGGCCGTCGGAGGCTGGGCCGGCGCCGACGCGGTGCTGGCGGCCGCGGGCATCCCGGCGGACGCCGCGGGCGTCGTGACCGCGGACAGCGGCTCGGGTGCCCTGGAGCAGATCACCCGGCTCCTGGGCGAGCACCGGGTCTGGGCTCGCTTCGGGACCGCGCTCTGACCCGGGCGGCCATCGACGACGGGTCGTAGCGCACGATGACGGGCCGCTCCGCCCGGGTGGTCCCGGGCGGAACGGCCCGGTCGTGCGACTGACCGGAAACGGCCGGTGCCCGCCCTCCCGGACGTCGTGTACGGCCCGGCTCCCCGGGTACCCGTCGGTCGCTTCAGACGGGTGTCGCCGCGACATCGACGGCCGCTCGACGCGACGGCCGCTCGACGAGAGCGGGATGTCCGCGGCGCCGGCCGGGCCGGGCCCGTCAAAGCGCCGTCGGCGCGCGGAGGCGACAGCACCAAGGGCGCCGACTACGGCAAGCGACTGCTGCGCAGCCGGCTGGAGGGCTGAGCAGAAGCAGGCCCCGGGCCCTCGTGGCCCGGTCTCGTGCGGGGCGCGGGGTACGCGGACACGGCATGGCCACCGGTCCGTCGTACCCCGCGTCCCGCCACGCGGCGGGCGCACGAGCCGCGGAGGGCGCGGGCCGGAGTACCGGAGCGTTGCCTCGCCCGAGGCCCGGAACTGCTGAGCCCCGCCCCGCCCAGGGCCTAGGCCCCCTGCCCCAGTACCGTCTCCAGCGCCCCGAGGGCCGTTCGCAGTTCCTCGCCCGTGATGGTCAGCGGGGGAGCGAGGCGGATCGTCGAGCCGTGGGTGTCCTTCACGAGGACGCCCTCCCGCATGAGGCGTTCGCTGATCTCGCGGCCGGTGCCGATCGCGGGGTCGATGTCGACGCCCGCCCACAGCCCGCGCGCCCTGAAGCTCTTGACGCCCTTGCCGACGAGCGCGTCCAGGCCGCCGCGCAGGACCACGCCCAGCTCCGCCGCCCTGCGCTGGAACTCGCCGGTCTCCAGGAGTTCGACGACGGCCGAGCCGACCGCCGCCGACAGCGGGTTGCCGCCGAACGTCGAGCCGTGCTCGCCCGGCCGCAGCACCTGGAGCACCTCGCGCCGCGCGACCACCGCGGAGACCGGGACGATGCCCCCGCCGAGCGCCTTGCCGAGGAGCAGCACGTCCGGGACGACTCCCTCGTGCTCGACGGCCAGGGTGCGGCCCGTCCGTCCGAGGCCCGACTGGATCTCGTCCGCGACGAACAGACATCCGGTCCGCCGGGTCAGCTCACGCACGCCCCGCAGATAGCCGTCGTCCGGGATGACGACTCCGGCCTCGCCCTGGATGGGCTCGATCAGCACGGCCGCGGTCGTCTCGTCGATCGCCGCTTCGAGCGCGGCGAGATCGTTGTACGGGACGACGCGGAAGCCCGGCGTGAACGGGCCGAAGCCCGCCCGGGCCGTCTCGTCGGTGGAGAAGCTGACGATGGTCGTCGTACGGCCGTGGAAGTTGTCGGCGGCCACGACGATGGTCGCCCGGTCCGGTGCGACCCCCTTCACCTCGTACGCCCACTTGCGGGCCACCTTGACGGCGCTCTCCACGGCCTCGGCGCCCGTGTTCATCGGCAGGACCATGTCCAGGCCCGTCAGCTCGGCCAGCGACTCGGCGAACTGCGCCAGCCGGTCGTTGTGGAAGGCCCGTGAGGTCAGCGTCAGCTGGTCGAGCTGGCGGTGCGCGGCCTCGATCAGGGCCGGGTGCCGGTGGCCGAAGTTGAGGGCCGAGTACCCGGCCAGCATGTCCAGGAAGCGACGGCCCTCGACGTCCTCGACCCAGGCACCCTCGGCGCGCGCGACGACGACCGGCAGCGGGTGGTAGTTGTGCGCGAGGACGGGTTCCTCGGCACGGATCAGCTCGGCGGACGAACGCAGGGAACGGCTGGGCGCGACAGTCATGAGCGGATCTCCTGGGTGCAGCACTTGATGCCTCCGCCGGCCTTCTGGAACTCCGACAGGTCGACGGGGACGGGAACATAGCCGTGGCGGGCGAGTTCGCCCGCGAGGGCCTCGGCGCGCGGCGAGATGAAGACGTGGCGGCCGTCCGAGACGGAGTTCAGCCCGAACGCCAGCGCGTCCTGAGAGGTGGCCACCACCGCGTCCGGGAAGAGCCGCCGAAGCACCTCGCGGCTGCCGGCGGAGAAGGCCTGCGGGTAGTACGCGATGTTCGCCTCCGCCCCTTCGTCGAGCACGAACAGCGCGGTGTCGAGGTGGTAGAAACGCGGGTCCACCAGCTGGAGGCTGACCGTGGGGACGCCGAAGAACTCCTGCACCTCGTGATGGGCGGCCCGCGCCGTACGGAAACCGGTGCCGGCCAGGACGTAGCGGCCCACGGGCACCAGGTCGCCCTCGCCCTCGCACACCGACTCGGGGCGGTAGACGTCGAAGCCCGCGTTCTTGAACCACGTCTCGTACGCGTTGGACTCCGGGCGGCGCTGCGGTGCGTGGAAGTACGAACCGAAGACCCGGCCCGCCATGACCAGCGCCGAGTTCGCGGCGAAGACCATGTCCGGCAGGTCGGCGACCGGTTCCACGCTGTCGACGGTGTGGCCGTGGGCGCGGTAGGCGCGGATCAGCTCCGCCCACTGGTCCCGGGCCAGATCGACGTCGACGTGTGTGTCCTCATGCATCCAGGGATTGATGGCGTACTGCACGGCGAAGTGTCTGGGTTCGCAGACAAGGAAGCGCCTCGATCGCGGCACACGGCTCATGGGCACAGAGGGGTTCCTCCGCTTTCCTGCGGTATCGGGTCTGATGCCTCAACGGTAGGAAGCGCGGGACAAGCGCGACAAGAATCAGGAATTGCGCGCTACCGCAGAAATGCTGCGTGTTGGGGTGCCTTGGCGCACGTTCCGTGCGTGACTGGTCCGAAAGAGTGGAAGAAGGGCCGGGCGCGCGGATCCGGACCGGAGATTCGCCTCACGCCTCCGGTTCCGGAGCGGGCAGGTTCGCGCCCGCCTCCGCGCTCTCGGGCAGCAGGTGCGACAGCACCATGTAGCTGATCGTCTTGCGGATGAACGGCTCCACGCGGATCCGTTCGAGCACCTCCTCGAAGTGCTCCACGTCCCGCGCCCGCACGTGCAGCAGCGCGTCCGCGCCGCCGGTCACCGTCATCGCCGCGGTGATCTCGGGATGGTTGCGCATCACCTCCGCGAGCCGCCGCGGCGGCGCCGCGCCCTCGCAGTACACCTCCACGTACGCCTCCGTACGCCAGCCGAGCGCGGCCGGTTTCACCGTCGCCGTGAACCCGGTGATCACACCCGTCTCACGCAGCCGGTCCGCCCGCCGCTTGACCGCCGTGGCGGACAGCCCGATCGCCGTGCCGATCTCCGCGAAACTGGTACGGGCGTTCGCCATCAGGGCCGTGAGGATCTTGCGGTCGAGATCGTCGAAGGGCGCGGACGCGGGTCTCATGCGGGCACTGTATCCAGCGGCGACGACCTGGCCCTCCGCATGTGCAGGCGTACGAATTGCTCCTACACTCCGGGTTCATGCTCCGCGCTCTCGCCGTCGACGACGAACCGCCCTCCCTCGAAGAGCTGCTCTACCTGCTGGACGCCGATCCACGGGTGAGCAGCGTCGAGGGCGCGAGCGACGCCACCGCGGCGCTGCGGCGGATCAACCGTGCCCTGGAGAGCGGCCCCGGCGGCGACGAGGGCATCGACGTCGTCTTCCTCGACATCCACATGCCCGGTCTCGACGGTCTCGACATGGCGCGGCTGCTCGCCGGGTTCGCCAAGCCGCCGCTCGTCGTGTTCGTCACCGCCCACGAGGGATTCGCCGTCCAGGCCTTCGACCTGAAGGCGGTCGACTACGTCCTGAAGCCGGTACGCCGGGAGCGGCTGGCCGAGGCCGTGCGCCGGGCCGTCGAGCAGATGGACGCGGCCCCGCTGATACCCGTGCACGAGCCCGACCCGGACCACATATCCGTCGAGCTCGGCGGGGTCACCCGCTTCGTCGCCGTAGAGGACATCACCCACGCCGAGGCCCACGGCGACTACGCGCGACTGCACACCGCCCAGGGCAGCCACCTCGTCCGCATCCCGCTCTCCACCCTCGAGGAGCGCTGGCGCTCGCGCGGCTTCGTCCGCATCCACCGCCGCCATCTCGTCGCTCTCGGTCACATCAGCGAGCTCCGCCTCGACGCGGGTACCGTGAGCGTCCTGGTCGACTCGGTCGAACTCCAGGTCAGCCGCCGGCACGCACGGGAACTGCGTGACCTGCTGATGCGCCGGACCGCGAGTTGAGGAGGCCGGAGGTGCCCCACGACCCCGCCGACCGCCGTGTCGTCGTCACCGGCCCGCCGCGCCGCACCCGCCCGCTCAGCGGCTCCCGGCCGCGCACCGAGATCGACGAACAGACCACGCTCGGCCACACCTACGTCCGCTCCCTGATGCGCAGCCAACTGCGCGCCGCGCTCACGGTGTTCGCCGTCCTCGTGCTCCTAGTGGGCCCGCTCCCGCTGGTGTTCGCCGTGACGGGCGACAGCTCGAGCCTCGAATGGATCGTGCTCGGCTTCTGCGTCTACCCGCCGCTGGTCCTGCTCGCCCGCTGGTACGTGCGCCGCGCCGACCGCAACGAGAAGGACTTCGTCCGGCTCGTCGAGGACCGCTGAGCCATGAACGAGACCGAGGACAGCCGCCTGTGGACGAAGAGCCCGTGGACGAACAGCCTGTGAGCGAGAGCAGCGCGTGAGCGAGAACAGCCCGTGAACGAGAACTACGCCGTCCCGGCGGTCGCCCTCGTGGTCGTCGCGACCGTGTTCGTCGGCGCCTTCGGCCTGCGCATCTCGCGCACCACCTCCGACTTCTACGTGGCCTCGCGCACGGTCGGCCCCCGGCTCAACGCGGCCGCCATCAGCGGTGAGTACCTCTCCGCCGCCTCGTTCCTCGGCATCGCGGGACTGGTCCTCGTCCAGGGCCCCGACATGCTCTGGTACCCCGTCGGCTACACCGCCGGCTATCTCGTCCTGCTGATCTTCGTCGCGGCCCCGCTGCGCCGCTCCGGGGCGTACACCCTGCCCGACTTCGCCGAAGCACGGCTCGCCTCCCAGGCCGTACGGCGGCTGGCCGGAGCCTTCGTCGTCGGTGTCGGATGGCTGTACCTGCTGCCCCAACTCCAGGGCGCGGGGCTCACGCTGAACGTGCTGACCGGAGCCTCGAAGTCCCTCGGCGGCGTCATCGTCGCGGTCGTCGTGGTGGCGACCGTCGCCGCGGGCGGCATGCGCAGCATCACCTTCGTACAGGCCTTCCAGTACTGGCTCAAACTCACCGCCCTGCTCGTCCCCGCGCTCTTCCTCGTCCTCGCCTGGCAGGACGACGGGGGGCCGCGGCACGCCTTCGACGAACCGGCGACGTTCCGTGAGCACCGGGTCGTCCGGGTCGACGCCGGAGTCGACCTGAAACTCACCCGGCCCCTGACCGTCACCGTGGACGGCACGGTCGACGGCAGACGGTACGAGGACGAGAGACTCCGGCTGCCCACGGGCGTCCACCGCATCGAGCAGGGCACCCGGCTGGCGTTCACCAAGGGCGACCCCGTGCCCGTCGCCGACCGCGTCACCAACGGCGGCATGTCCACCTCGCTCGCCTCGGGCCGCGAGGAACGCCCGCTCTACGCCACGTACGGACTGATCCTCGCCACCTTCCTCGGCACCATGGGGCTGCCGCACGTCGTCGTCCGCTTCTACACCAGCCCGCACGGCGTGGCCGCCCGCCGCACCACCGTCGCCGTCCTCGTCCTGATCGGCGTGTTCTACCTGCTGCCACCGGTCTACGGCGCGCTCGGGCGCCTGTACGCACCCGAGCTCACCCTGACCGGGGACGCCGACGCCGCCGTGCTGCTGCTGCCCGACCGGGTGATCGGCGGACTGGGCGGGGACCTCCTCGGCGCGCTGGTGGCCGGCGGGGCCTTCGCCGCGTTCCTGTCCACGGCGTCCGGCCTGACCATGGCGGTGGCGGGCGTGCTCACCCAGGACGTGCTGCCCTCCCGCGGCGTACGGCACTTCCGGCTCGGCACGGTTCTCGCCATGATCGTGCCGCTGGCGGCGAGCATGCTCGTGGGCGGACTGCCGGTCGCCGACGCCGTGGGGCTCGCCTTCGCGGTGTCCGCCTCCTCCTTCTGTCCCCTGCTCGTCCTTGGCATCTGGTGGCACCGGCTCACCCCGCCCGGAGCGGCGGCCGGAATGCTCGTCGGCGGCGGCTCGGCACTCCTCGCGGTCGCGGCCACCATGGCCGGTTTCCCGGGCCGGGGCGCGCTGCACGCGCTCCTCGCCTGGCCCGCCCTGTGGTCGGTGCCGCTGGGCTTCCTCACGATGGTGCTGGTGTCGCTGGCGACGCCCGGGCGGGTGCCGGCCGGGACGGCGGCGATCCTCGCCCGGTTCCATCTGCCGGAGGAACTGGCCGGAGGCCAGGTACGCACGGAGGTCAAGGCATGAGTGGATTCCTGGCGGGCCTCTGTGTGGCCGCGCTCCCGCTGCTGGCGGCCGGCTTCTGGTACGGCAGGCGCACCGCGCGCACGCCGAGCCCCGGCGGCCTCGGCACCCCCGTCGAGCACGCCACCTTCGAGACCCTGCACACCGCGTCCCTCGCCGCGCCGCCCCTGCGGGCGGGCCTGACGGGGGAGACGGCCCGCAAGTCCGCGAGACGGCTGCGCACCCTCCTCGGCACCGACGCCCTCTGCCTCACCGACCAGGACACCGTGCTGGCCTGGGAGGGCGTCGGCGAGCACCACCGGGAGCAGATCATGGAGCGGATCGGCGGACCCCTGGAGACCGGCCGAGGTGAGGCCTTCCGCCTCGCGTGCGACGAGCCGTACTGCCCGCTGCGCTGGGCCGTCGTCGCGCCGCTCACCGTCGACGACCGGGTCCACGGGGCGCTCGTCGCCTGCGCGCCCCGCGAGTCCGCCGTGCTCGTCCGGGCCACCGGAGAGGTCGCCCGCTGGGTCTCGGTCCAGCTGGAACTCGCCGACCTCGACCAGTCCCGTACGCGGCTGATCGAGGCCGAGATCAAGGCGCTGCGGGCCCAGATCTCCCCGCACTTCATCTTCAACTCGCTCGCGGTGATCGCCTCGTTCGTGCGCACCGACCCCGAGCGGGCCCGTGAACTCCTGCTGGAGTTCGCCGACTTCACCCGCTACTCGTTCCGCAGACACGGCGACTTCACCACGCTCGCCGACGAACTGCACGCCATCGACCACTACCTGGCGCTGGTCCGGGCCCGCTTCGGGGACCGGCTCTCGGTCACCCTGCAGATCGCCCCCGAGGTGCTGCCGGTGACGCTGCCCTTCCTCTGCCTGCAGCCGCTCGTCGAGAACGCCGTGAAACACGGCCTGGAGGGCGGCACCGGCAAGGTCGACAAGAGCCGCATCAGCATCACCGCGCAGGACGCGGGAGCCGAGGCACTCGTCGTCATCGAGGACGACGGCCCCGGCATGGATCCCGGCCGGCTGAGCCGCATCCTGGCCGGTGAGGCCGGCGCCTCGGGCGGCATCGGGCTGTCGAACGTCGACGACCGCCTGCGGCAGGTGTACGGCGACGACTACGGCCTCGTCATCGAGACCGCGCTGGGCGCGGGCATGAAGATCACCGCCCGGCTGCCGAAGTACCAGCCGGGTGTGCACTCGGCGGGACCGCTGCCCCGCGGTTGAGTCCCCCGCGCACGAGCCCCGCGCACACCGGTCCCCCAGGGAAGGGCCGCGGCCCTTCCCTGGGGGACTGGTGTGGTGCGTCAGGTGGGCCGGGACGCCACCATCGCCAGCGTGATCAGGCCGAGCACCACCCAGCCGAACCACAGCCAGCCGCTGCTCCCGAGCGCCACCGTGTAGGCCGTGACCATCACCAGGCCGCCGACGGTGAGCACTCCCATGGTCTTCGTGGAACCGGGCATCGCAACACCCTCCTCATGGTTCGTCCCTACCCATGGTGCCCCCGTCTTTGCGAATTGCAGTGCAGACCACGAAATGTGTGCCGGAGTTCCAGGCGCTCTCGCCCACCCAGGACGCGCCCGTGTAGACGTTCGGGTCGTAGCCGTAGTCGCCCGGCGGTACGTCCTTCCGGCAGGCCGCGGTCGCCTCCCGCCCGGCCTCGGCGAGGGTGGTGTCCGGGCTCATCCGGTGGAAGTCGAGCACCTGCTCCTGATGCGGGCCCGCACACGGAACCAGCTCGGCGCCGGTGTCGGACACCCGGTCGAGGCAGTCCCGTTTCTGCATGGTGGCCGTGTCCCTGAACACCATGCCCGGCGGACGATGGTCCCCGACGGGACCGAACAGCGGCTTGCCGCGTGCGTCGAGCAGCAGACAGGCCACGCGGCGCCCGGCCGCCTCGAAGCCCTCGTCGGTCGGTACGACGGCGTAGGAGCGGGCATCCGCGAGCTTGTTGCGAATCTCCTCGGTGCGCTGCTCGCACCCGGCGGCGCCGCCCGAGCGCGCCTCCTCCGCGGATCCCACCTCGAACACGGCCATCACCTGCCCGTACGTGTCGTCGCTGAGGCACTTCACGACCTTCAGCCCCGGGTCCCCCGTGAAGGGAGTGCCGGGCCACCGCGTCGCCACGCAGTCGCCGTCCCTGAGCGGCTCGGTGAGCCCGACGGCCTGCCCGTACGGCTCGGCGTCGCCGTTCCCCGGCAGGTACGCCATGGCGTACCAGGTGCCGCCGCCCGCGAGAGCCACGCCGAGCGCGCCGGCCAGGACGGCCCGGAGGGCGCGGTTGCGCCTGCGGCGGCGCCGGCCGGTGACCGCCGGGGGAGGGCCGTACCCCTGCCCGGCGGTCCACGGGTCCGGAGGGCCCGGAGGCCCTGCGGCGGAGGGCTCCTGCGCGGGCGGCCAGGTGCCGGGGCTCCCCACCCGGGGCGGCGCCGAGGACGACTCCTGCCCGGCGGACGGCGCGTACCACTGCGAGCCGCTCCCGTGGCTCTGCGGGGCCTCGGGCACCGGTCGGTCGCGGGGAGGGGCCGTATGGGTGGCCCCGCCCGCCCACGGCGACTCCGAGCCCGGGTCGAGCAGGGTCCGGGGACGCGACCGGGGCGCCAGGATCGCGGACAGCGCGGCCGCGGTCTCCTCGGAGGTGATCCGGTGGACCGGGTCCTTGACGAGCATGGCCGCGAGGAGCGGCCCGAGCGCGCCCGCTCGCAGCATGGGCCGCGGCTCCTCCAGGACGACGGCGGTGAGCGCCGCGAGCCCCGACTCGCGGTCGAAGGGGCCGTGTCCCTCGACGGCGCAGTACAGCGTGCAGCCCAGCGAGAACAGGTCGGCGGCCGCGGTGGGCGGCCCGCCCCGGGTCCGCTCGGGTGCCAGATATCCGGCGGTGCCCACCAGGGCGGAGGTCAGGGTGTACCGGGTCTCACCGCCGTCGGGCTGCACGGAGATGCCGTAGTCGGTGAGCAGCACCCGGGCGTACGGCGACCCCGCGCGGTCCGGGGCGAGGAGGATGTTGGCGGGCTTCACGTCCCGGTGCATGACACCGCGCTCGTGCCCGGCGGTCAGGGCGTCCAGCACGGCGAGCCCGATCCGGGCGCACTCGGCGGGCGCCAGGGCCCCGCGCAGGGTGATCAGCGCACCGAGATCCAGTGCCCCGGACACGTACTCCATCACGATCCAGGGCAGGCCCTCGTGCTCCAGGACGTCGTGCACGGTCACGACGTGCGGGTGACCGCGCAGGCCCGCGGCGTGCCGGGCCTCCGCGCGGGCCCGGGCGACTCTGGCCGAACGGTCCCGGCCCGACTCTCCCGGGTCGCGGAACACGATCTCCTTCAGCGCGACCTCGCAGGCCAGCCGCTGGTCGTGGGCGAGCCAGACGTGGCCCATGCCGCCACTGCCCAGCTGGTTCAGCAGGAGATAGCGGCCGCCGATGACGCGGCCGACTCCCGGCTGTGGTGATCCTGATGACATCCGGTCACTCCCGGGTTCTGCTCCGTATGGGCCTGGGCCGGGCTCTGGGCCGCCTCGCCGGTGTCCGACGCCTCGATGCCGGATGCGCCGGTGTCCGGCGCGCCGGGCGTGGCGGGTTCCCCCGAGGCCGGGTCGCCGCGGGTGGGCTCCACCGGTGCGGGGCCGGTGGACGTCGGGGCGGCGGACGTGGGACCGGCCGTGGGCGGCGTGCTCGACACGGCCGTGGGCGGCGGGTCCGGGGACGGCGGCGGCTTCGGGGCCGGTTTCGACGCGGTCTCGGCAGGTGTCCCGTCGTCGGGCGAGGACTCCGTCCCGGACGCGGTCCCGCCGCCGGGCGTCGACCCCTGCCCGGACGGTGTCCCGCCGCCGGGTGCCGGCCCGGTCCCCGTCGGTGTGCCGCTTCCGGGCCCGGTCTCCTTGTCCGACGGCGTCCCCTTGCCGGGGGCGGACTCCGTCCCGGACGGCGTCCGGGTGCCCGGAGGCGACTTCGTCCCGGACGGCGACGAGGGCGTGGCCCCTCCACCGGACCGAGAGGCCGGATCCACGCTCAGCGCCACGGCCTTCCCGAACGCCAGAGGCGTCCCCGGCCCGGGAGTGACTCCGGTCACCGGCGCGTCACCCGGAGGGAGCCCGTCTCCGGCATACGTCACGGCCAGGCCCACCTCGGCGAGCGCCTGGCCGGCCTCGTCGAAGGTCGTCCCCACCACGGGCGGCACCGCGCGCCGCTTCGTCGCGTCGAAGATGCTGTCCTGCTCGCCCGTGGTGCCGACAGGCCGGGTGATGGCCCTGTCGCGGTCCTCCACGTCCAGCAGGGCGATCCGCTCCAGCGGCCGCGGCGAGGGCTTGACGGTCACCACGTCCGACTTCTCGTAGCCGTCCCACTTCTCGTTGCCGCCCTGGAACTCGACCGAGATCCGCCCGGGGTCCCTGTCGAAGGCCCGCAAGGGATTTCCGCAGGAGCACTTCACGGCGGGAAGCCCCCGGTCGTTCACCAATACCGCGATTCCCGCCTCCAGCAATGCGTCGTAGGGGACCGCGCTGCCCTTCTTGTAGTCGTGGTTCTTCACGAGGGTGTCGTGACGCAGCAGGACCGCTGTGAGGCTGTCCACGTACCCCTCGATCCGACCAGGTGTTATGTCCACGATCCGCGCCCATTCCCGGGCCTTTTGTTCGTTCCTGGGATCCGTGAGGAAATCCTTGAGCCGGTCGACGTCACAGACCCGCTGATGGCGCGTGCCCCCGTACAGACCAGGGGTGTTGCCCTGCTGGAGGCCGCTGTGCGGTTGCTCCGGCCTGACATTCCTCTTGTCCCTGCCCAGCGATCCGTCCTCTTCGAAAAAAGGTGCGAGTGACGGTATTCCGGCCGCGACGGCCTTCACCGCGAACAGGCGTTGTTCGGCGCATCCGCTGAGGATCAACACAGCGGCCAGCAGAACGGAAAGCCTTCGGACCACGGATTTTCCGGTCCGCAACAAGCATGCGTGAATTGTCATGACCGCTCCCCCCCGGCGGTTTCCCCCGTAGCCCTGCAGAGCGGAAGCAGGGCGTCACGCATCATGCTACTGAAGGGAAAAGCCCTGCAGTCAAGGGGAATTGTCGAAGTGTGCGGAGTGACCGAAAGGGGAAAAGGGACTCAGTTACCGCGTGCGTTGAGTGAGGCCAGATAGGCGTTGTACGCCTCGAGTTCCTTGTCGCCGTCACGGTCGGCGGCCCGGTCCGACCGCCGCGCCTGCCGCTCCTCGGAGCGGTGCCACTGGAACAGCAGCGCGAGCAGCACGAGCACGGACGGGATCTCGCTGAACGCCCAGGCGATGCCGCCCGCCGCGGTCTGGTCGGCGAGGGCGTCGATGCCCAGGGAGGTGGACGGATTCCTGTACGTCTCGACCATCGGCTCGGACGCCATCATCAGTGCGATGCCGAAGAACGCGTGGAACGGCATGCCGGCGAACAGCTCCAGCATCCGCATCAGATAGCCGGGCCGGTGCGGACCGGGATCGACGCCCATGATCGGCCAGAAGAACACCATGCCGACGGCGAGGAAGTGGCACATCATCGCGGTGTGGCCGGCCGTGGATCCCATCAGGGAGTCGAAGATCGGCGTGAAGTACAGCCCGTAAAGGCTCGCGATGAACAGCGGGATCGTGAACGCCGGGTGGGTGACGACCCGCATGAACCTGCTGTGCAGCAGCATCAGGAGCAGCTCGCGCGGTCCCTTGCGGCCGCGCCCGGCGGTCGGCAGCGCGCGCAGCGCGAGTGTGATCGGGGCGCCGAGCAGGATCAGGATCGGCGACAGCATGCTGATCACCATGTGCTGCACCATGTGCACGCTGAACATGACCATGCCGTAGTCGTTCAGCTTGGTGCAGAGCACGAGCATCACGCTCAGGACACCGACGACGAACGCCACGGTCCGCCCGGCCGGCCACGCGTCACCGCGCCGCACCAGCCGCACCACACCCCACCCGTACAGTGCGAGCCCCAGGAGGCAGGCGACGAGGAAGAACGGGTCGGGGGACCACTGAAGTCCCCGGCCCAGCGTGAACGGCGGCAGATCCATCGTCATGCCGTGCCCGCTGTGATCCATCCGCCGGCTCCTGGTTCGTACTGGTTGCGTGCCGTCTGTCCGCACCCAGACTAGAACCGCCCCCGGTCACGTCCGCGACCGGGGGCGGTTCCGGTCCGAGGCACCCCTCGAAGGGCGCGGCGAACTGTGCGACAGGCCACAGGCGGCCCCGGCCCACGGACGGTCCGCGGGTCCGACCGCTCTCAGCGCAGTGTCAGAGCACGCACTCCGCCTCGGCGTACCGCTCGTCCGGAACGGTCTTGAGCGTCTCGACCGCCTCGGCCAGCGACACCATCACGATGTCCGTCCCACGCAGCGCGGTCATCTTGCCGAACTCGCCCCGGTGCACGGCCTCCACGGCGTGCCACCCGAACCGCGTCGCGAGCACACGGTCGTACGCGGTGGGCGTGCCCCCGCGCTGGACGTGTCCGAGGATCACCGGACGGGCCTCCTTGCCGAGGCGCTCCTCCAGCTCGATCGAGAGCTGCCGCGCGATGCCCGCGAAGCGCTCGTGGCCGTAGACGTCCTTGCGGCCCTCGTCGTAACTCATCGTGCCCTCGCGGGGCTTCGCGCCCTCCGCGGCGACGACGATGGCGAACTTCTTGCCCGCCGAGAAGCGCTCGCCGACCTTGGTGGCCAACTCCTCGATGTCGAAGGGTCGTTCCGGGACGACGATCGCGTGGGCGCCCGCGGCCATGCCGGAGTGCAGCGCGATCCAGCCGGTGTGGCGACCCATGACCTCGACGATCAGGACCCGCTGGTGGGACTCGGCGGTGGTCTTCAGCCGGTCCAGAGCCTCGGTGGCGACGCCCACGGCCGTGTCGAAGCCGAAGGTGACGTCCGTGACCGCGATGTCGTTGTCGATGGTCTTCGGCACGCCGACGATCGGCAGGCCGCTGTCCGACAGGAGGCGGGCCGCCTTGAGCGTGCCCTCTCCGCCGATCGGGATGATCGCGTCGAGCCCGAGCTCCTCGACGTGCCCCCTGGCCCGCTCCACACCGTCACGCAGATGCGCGGGCTGGACCCGGGAGGAGCCGAGCATGGTGCCGCCGCGAGCCAGGATGCCGCTCACGGCGTCCAGGTCGAGCTTGAGGTAGTCGCACTCCAAGAGGCCTTTCCAGCCGTCCCGGAAGCCGATGACCTCGTCGCCGTGGTCGACGACGGCGCGGTGTACGACGGACCGGATGACGGCGTTCAGGCCGGGGCAGTCGCCGCCGGACGTGAGGACACCAATGCGCATAGCCCGAAATACCTTCTCAACGTGGGCCGGGAACCGGACCACGCTGTCCGGCTGGACGCCGCCACCCTACCGGCGGCAGGGGGCGGATCCGCACTGTGCGTCCGCCTGCTGGACGTACCCGCACAGGTGAGCGGGCACGCTGTCGGATGGGCTCCGCCCGCGGGGTCAGGCAGGCTGCTGAGCAGCGGCGATACGCTCGGAGCGCAGCGCCTCGTACCACCGGTCGTCGATCGGCGGCAGGGCGTTGACGTCCAGTGCCAGCTTGAGCAGCAGATCACCGATCAGCGGGTTCCGGGCCAGCACGGGACCGTGCATGTACGTGCCGAAGACCGTGTCGTTGTACGCGCCCTCCGTCCCGTCGCCCGTGCCGTTGCCCTTGCCGAGCCGCACGTTCGCGAAGGGGCGGGCGGTGGGACCGAGGTGCGTGACGCCCTGGTGGTTCTCGAAGCCGGTCAGCGGAGGCAGGCCCAGGCGCGCGTCGATGTCGCCGAACACGTCACCGACGCACCGCTCGCCCTCGCCGCGGGTGGAGACGACGTCGAGCAGACCGAGGCCCGGCTCGCGCTGGCCCAGGTCGTTGATGAACTCGTGGCCGAGGATCTGGTAGCCGGCGCACACCGAGAAGACGATCGCGCCGTTGCCGACCGCGCGTTCCAGACCGCCGTCGCGGCGCAGCCGCTCGGCCGCGAGCCGCTGCGGCCGGTCCTCGCCGCCACCGATGAGGTAGATGTCACCGGAGGTGGGGATCGGCTGGTCGCTGCGCACGTCGAGACGGGCCACGTCCAGCCCGCGCTGGCGGGCCCGGCGCTCGACGACGAGCGCGTTGCCCTGGTCGCCGTACGTGCTCAGCAGGTCCGGGTAGATCCACACCAGCCGCAGGCTGTTGTCACTCATTTTCTTCGTCCTCCGGGGTTCAGTTGCCGACACGACGCCGCAGGTCCTGGAAAGCGGTGTAGTTCGCGATGACCTCGATGCGTCCCGGCGGTGCCGTCTGCACGGCTTGGTCGAGGGTCTCGCAGACCTGGAACTGCTGGTTCGCAACCTCCAGGCGGACGGCCAGGTCCAGCTTCCGGTCGCCGAGCACGAAGATCGGGTGGCCGGTGAGCCGGGTGTAGTCGACGTCCCACAGCCAGGAGGTGTCGGTGCCGTCGGCCCCGCGCGCGTTCACGGACAGGATCACCGGGGTCGGCGGCGGGTCGATCAGGGAGAACGTCTCCAGCCAGCCCGCCGGGTTCTTGGCGAGCAGCAGGCGCAGGTCGCGCTGCATGAACTGCACGACGTCGTAGCGTCCGGCCACGGCCTGCACCTGGTACATGCGTTCCAGGGCTACCTGCGGCGGTACGCCGAAGACGGCGGCGACGGCGGCCGACGAGGCAGCGTTGGCCTTGTTGGCGCGGCCCGGCAGCTGGAGGTGGATCGGCCAGGCCGAACCGTGCGGGTCGAGGACGTGGTCACCGGAGAGCGCCCAGCTCGGCGTGGGGCGGCGGAAACCGCAATCGCTGCAGAACCAGTCGTCGCCGGGGCGCTGCATCACACCGCCGCAGGACGGGCAGGACCAGGCGTCGTCCTTCCACATCTGGCCGGCGGCCACCCACACCACGTTCGGTGAGGAGGACGCCGCCCACA
The DNA here is from genome assembly GCF_027107535.1 of Streptomyces aurantiacus. Taxonomy (NCBI): domain Bacteria; kingdom Bacillati; phylum Actinomycetota; class Actinomycetes; order Kitasatosporales; family Streptomycetaceae; genus Streptomyces; species Streptomyces sp. Qhu-G9. Next base: position 3,306,936 of record NZ_CP114283.1, read on the forward strand.
CGACGAGCGGGTCGTCGGCGTTGGCGACCACGACGGCCTTGGACCCGGCCAGGCCCTCGCGCCAGTGCTCGGCCATCATGCGGGTCTCCGCGGCGCGGTCCAGCTGGTCGCGGGAGAGGTTGAGCAGGGCGATGCACTTGGGATCCGTGTCGCGCGCCACCCCGGAGAGGTACTTCTCGTCGACCTCGATCACGGCGAACCGCGAGTCCGAGCCGCCGGCCAGCGCCGAGGTGATGCCGGCGGGCATGTTCGCGCCCAGCGCGTTCGAGACGACGGGCCCCGCGGCGCGCAGCGCCTCGGCGATCAGCCGTGTGGTGGTCGTCTTGCCGTTCGTGGCCGACACCAGGATGACGTCCAGGTGCTGTGCGAGCCGGGCCAGCAGGTCGGGGTCGAGTTTGAGCGCCACCCGGCCGCCGATCACCGATCCGCTGCCGCGGCCCGCGGCGCGGGACGCCGCTGCGACCGCCTTGCCCGCCGTCACGGCCAGCTTGGCCCGCGGCGACAGCGGGTCCGAGTTGCCTGCCATCAGTTCTCGATCCTCCTTGCGTACGGCGCCGCGCACTGCTCCCGGCAACGTGTGGCCCTCAGCCTATCGAGATCCACTCACCCACCCGAACCGCGGCACCACCCCGGCACCCGCGCGACATTGAGGACCGTACCCTTGCGGCCATGCGACACGGCTCGATCCCGGGCGCCCGAGGGCGCGTCCTTCCTCTGTCTTTGCTCGGCGACCCCGTGTTGCGCACACGGTGTGAAGAAGTCACGGAGTTCGGTCCCCAACTGGCGCGGCTCGTCGAGAACATGTTCTCGACGATGTACGCGGCGGAGGGGGTCGGGCTGGCCGCGAACCAAGTGGGCGAGTCGTTGCGGGTCTTCGTATACGACTGCCCCGACGACGAAGACCGACGACATGTGGGACACATGGTGAACCCGCGGCTCGTGGCGGTGGACGGGTTGGTGCTGCGCGGGCCCGAGGGGTGCCTGTCGCTGCCCGGCCTGGAGGCGGGCACCGAGCGGTACGACCATGCCGTGGTGGAGGGCGTCACCATGGACGGTGAGCCGGTGCGGGTGCACGGCACCGGGTGGTTCGCCCGGTGCCTTCAGCACGAGTGCGACCACCTCGACGGTGGGTTGTACGTGGACCGCGTTCGCGGATGGCGCCACCGGCGGGTGATGTGGCAGGCGGGGCGGGCCACTTGGAGTCGTTGAGGGTGCGCGGCCCGGTCGTCGGGTGCGGGTGCGTCGTGGCTGGTCGCGCAGTCCCCGCGCCCCTGAACAGGGGCACGGGGACTGATCGCGTGGACCCCACGAACCGCACATCCGGCGGAACGCTAGAAGCCGGGGCCGCCGACCCTGTCGCCCGCCGCGGCCAGCCTGCCCCAGAGGAGGTCGGCCAGGGCTCGGACCAACTCGGCTCGGGCGCAGGGGCGTTCGCCGAGCCACCAGTCGCCCGCCGCGTGCATCATGCCGACGATGCCGTGGCCCCAGACGCGGGCCAACTGCTGGCTGTCCGGGCCGAGATCGACGCGCTCCTCGATGACCTCGGCGAGCTCCTCGCCCATCCGGCGCAGCAGGGGAGCGGAGAGCCCCACGGCGAAGCCCTGGTCGCTCTGCGGGCCGCCCTCCGACGGATGCATCAGGAAGCGGTACACCTGAGGGCGTGCCTCGATCGCCGCGAGGTAGGTGTCGAGCGTGGCCTCCACGCGCTGCCGGCGCTCGGCGGGGGCGTCGAGCGCGGCGCGCAGCGCTCCGAGGAGGGCGTCGGTGTGACGCTTGGCGAGGGCAGCGTAGAGTCCGCCCTTGTCGCCGAAGTGGCGGTACAGGATCGGTTTGGTGATGCCCGCCTCCGCCGCGATGGCGTTCATCGAGGCGCCCGGGCCGTCGCGGAGCACCACCCGGTCGGCGGCCTCCAGCAGCTCGCGCCGTCGGCGGTCGGCGGACCTCTGCTGCTCGGTCCGCTGTGTGGTGTCCATGAGCTCTCCCCACCCGTGCTGATTCGGTGACGCCTGCGCAACGTAACACCCGGAGCGGGGTCTGCCTCGAACGGGCTGCCGAGCTGGAACGGGGAGTTGACTTTTACTACCGACCAGTAACAGGCTACGGTTACCGCAAGTAACACGTGAGTGCAGCCCTGGAGGGGACATGGCCGAGTTCACCATGGAGCTCAACGACGAACAGAGGGAGGTCCGGGACTGGATCCACGGCTTCGCCGCCGACGTCATCCGCCCCGCGGCCGCCGAATGGGACGAGCGCGAGGAGACTCCCTGGCCGGTCATCCAGGAGGCCGCGAAGGTCGGCATCTACTCCCTGGACTTCTACGCCCAGCAGTACTTCGACCCCACCGGCCTCGGTATTCCCATGGCCATGGAGGAGCTGTTCTGGGGCGACGCGGGCATCGCCCTGTCGATCGTCGGCACCGGCCTCGCCGCCGTGGGCGTCCTCGCCAACGGCACCGAGGAGCAGATCGGCACCTGGATCCCCCAGATGTACGGCGATGCCAACGATGTCAAGGTCGCCGCCTTCTGCTCCTCCGAGCCCGACGCCGGCTCCGACGTCGCCTCCATGCGGACGCGCGCCGTGTACGACGAGGCCAAGGACGAGTGGGTTCTCGACGGTACGAAGACGTGGGCGACCAACGGTGGTATCGCCAACGTGCACGTCGTGGTCGCGGTCGTGGACTCCGAACTGGGCTCCAAGGGCCACGCGTCCTTCATCATCCCGCCGAACACGCCCGGTCTGTCCCAGGGACAGAAATTCAAGAAGCACGGCATCCGCGCCTCGCACACCGCCGAGGTCGTTCTGGAGAACGTCCGGATTCCCGGCTCCTGCCTCCTCGGCGGCAAGGAGAAGCTCGACGAGCGTCTCGCCCGCGCCCGGGAGCGCGCGAAGGCGGGAGGCGGTGAGCGCCTGAAGAACGCGGCGATGGCCACGTTCGAGGCGTCCCGCCCGGCCGTCGGTGCCATGGCGGTCGGCACGGCACGGGCCGCGTACGAGGTGGCCCTCGACTACGCGCGGACGCGTGAGCAGTTCGGGCGGCCGATCATCGACAACCAGGGCGTGGCCTTCCAGCTCGCCGACATGCGCACGTCGATCGACGCGGCACGGCTGCTGGTGTGGCGCGCCTCCTGGATGGCCGTGAGTGGGAAGCAGTTCACCTCGGCCGAGGGCTCGATGTCGAAGCTGTTCGCCAGCGAGACGGCGAAGAAGGTCACCGGGCAGGCGATCCAGATCCTCGGCGGCAACGGGTACACACGCGAGTACCCCGTCGAGCGGATGCACCGGGACGCGGCCATCTACACGATCTTCGAGGGCACGAGCGAGATCCAGCGTCTGGTGATCGCGCGCACCCTGGCAGGCATGCCGATTCGTTGATGGCGGTGGGGATCTGCGGATTCGTTGTGGCTGGTCGCGCAGTTCCCCGTGCCCCTGAGGGGGCGCCGCCCCGGTCAGCGGTGCTTCAGCGGCGTGAGTTGCTCGATGTCGTACCGCGAACGCAGCTCCTCGATCGCCGCGTGGTCCGGTGGGCCGCCCGCGTCCAGGATCTTCAGCAGCTCCTCGAAATAGCGCTCGTGGTCGGGCGGCGGGGACGCCTGGAAGAACATCTTGGCCGGATTTCCCGTGGGATTGGCGAACGCGTGCGGGCAGCCGGGCGGCACGACGATCACCGTGCCCGGCGTCGCCCGCACCACCCGGTTGCCCGAACCGGACTCCCAGCGCTGCCAGGTGTCGGGGGTCCGCACCCGCGGCTCGAAGGCGAGCACGTCCAGCTCGCCCTCGAGGACGTAGAAGAGCTCCTCGCTGCGCGTGTGCACATGCGCGCCGACGTCGAAGCCGGGTGGCACGATCACCTCGAAGCTGGACGCCGCCCGGGAGTGCGTACCGGTCACCTTGAAGGTGACGTGCTGGGCCGGGGTACGGACCGTACGGCCGTGGCCCGGGGGTACCAGCAGGCCCTCGGGCGGCGTGAGCGCGGTCACCAGGTGACGGGCAGGGCCTCGGGCCCGCGGATCAGTGCGCCGCGCCGCCACGGCACCTCGTCCTCGGAGACGGACAGGCGCAGCGTCGGGATCCGGTCGAGGAGCGTGTTCACCATCAGCTCCGACTCCATGCGGGCCAGCATGCCGCCCACGCAGTAGTGCGGACCGTGCCCGAACGCCAGATGCGGGTTGGGGCTGCGCTCGAAGTCGATCCGGTCGGGGTCCGGGAAGACGTCCGGATCCCGGTTGGCGGCCAGATAGGACACGTAGATGGGATCGCCCTCCCGGATCCGCACACCCCTGAGCACCACGTCCTCCGTGGCGATCCGGGACAGGCCCACCGCGTTGCGGTGCGGGATGTAGCGCAGCAGTTCGTCCAGGGCCTGCGGGCGCAGCTCCGGTTCGGCGCGCAGCCGGTCGAACAGTGCGGGCCTGGTCAGGAGGATGTAGAGCATCTGCCCGGTGTTGTTGGTGACGGCCTCGCCGCCGATCTGGATCGGACCCGCGAGCGCCACCGCCTCCTCCTCGGTGATGTCGCCCCGGCCCACCGCCGCGCCGAGCAGCGAGGTCACGTCCTCGCCCGTGGCCCCGCGGCGCTCGGCGATCAGCTTGGCGAAGTACACCTCCATGTCCCGCTTGGCGCGCTCACTCGTCTCGGCGCCCTGCGAGGAGGAGAGGATCGCCTGCGTCCAGGTGTGCAGGGTGTGCCGGTCGTCGGCCGGGACACCCATCAGCTCGCAGATGACGGTGATCGGGAACGGGGACAGGACCCGGTCGATCAGATCGGCCGGCGGCCCGTCCCGGAGCATGCCGTCGACCATCGCGTCGAGGGTTTCCTGGGCGTTCGCCCGCAGGCGCTCGATGCCGCGGGTGGTGAACGCGGCGTTCACCGCTCTGCGCAGCCGGGCGTGGTCGGGCTTGTCGACGAAGCTCATCGCACCCGGTGCCGGAATGAAGTGCGGCGCCAGCCGGGTGACCTGACGGCCGAGGACCGCCGCGCGGCTGAACCGCGGGTCGTTCGTCACCAGCCGTACGTCCTCGTAGCGCGTGACCAGCCAGGCCCAGCCCTCGCCGTTGGGCAGCTGGATCCGGTTGACGGGGCCCTCCCGCATCAGCTCGGACAGGACGGGGTCGAAGTCGACCCCGGTCAGGTCCAGGGCCGGCCAGTGCCGTACCGGGGGTGCGGCCGTCGTCTCTTCGCTCAGGGTCATGTCACGCCGTTTCTTCGTCCGTGCGGTGCCAGCGGCCCAGCGCCATCTCGGCCGTGATCCCCGGCCCGAAGCCGGCGAGCAGTCCGCGCGCCTGGTGATGGGAGCCCCCCTCGTCGAACAGCCTGCGCAACGCGTCCAGGACGACGGCGCTGGCGATGTTCCCGTACTCGGTGAGCGTCGCCCGGCTGAACCGGAAGGCCTCCGGTGCCACTTGGAGGAACTTGCTGAGGTCGTCGAGGATCCGCGGACCCCCGGCGTGGATGATGTAGAAGTCCAGGTCGGAGGCGTCCCAGCCGTGCAGGTTCGCGAGGTCCTGAAGGGCGGGGGCGAGCGGTTCCATGGTGGCCGGCACCCGCTTGTCCAGCAGGAAGTGGAAGCCGGTGGCCCGCACGTCGTACATGATCCAGTCCTCGGTCTTGGGGATCAGGTACGAGCCGTTGCGCTCCAGGCGGATGCCCTCGCCGCCCTGTCCGCGGACCACGGCCGCGGCGATGCCGTCCCCGAACAGGCCGTTGCACAGCAACGAGCCGACTCCGAGGTCGGTCGGCTGGTAGCACAGCGAGCAGAACTCGCAGGCCACGATGAGCGCGTTGGCCTCGGGGTAGGCCGTGCAGAAGTCGTGCGCCCGGTTGATCGCGGCGCCCCCGGCGGCGCAGCCGAGCTGCGCTATGGGTATCTGGCGGGTGTCGCTGGTGAACTCCATCGAGTTGATCAGCCAGGCCGTCAGCGAGGGCATCATGAAGCCCGTGCACGAGACGTAGATGATCACGTCGATGTCGGCGGCCAGGACCTCCGCGTCGTCGAGCGCCCGTTGGACGACCGCCGGCACGCGGGCCTTCGCCTCGGCCTCGTACACCTTGTTGCGTTCGGCGAAGCCGGGGTGCTTGAGCGTTTCCTCGATGGGCTGCACGATGTGCCGGGTGCGTACACCGGTGTTCTCGATCAGCCGCAGTGCGAGCGGCAGTTGGGGGTGATCGGGGTGGCGGGAGCGCGCCAGCTCGAGCGTCTCCTCCATCGTGATCACGTATTCCGGAACGGAGACCGCGGGTCTGCACAAAGTCGCCATGTGCCTGCGCCTTCTCTCGCCCGCCGGGAACTCCCTCTCCTCGGCGGAAGGGTGGTTCCACCACGATCACCCGGGGGAGCCCGGATATCGCGTCGGACTACTCCAGACCGGGGACACGGGCCCGGGGACACGGGCCGGGGGTGGGACCCTGGTCGCAGGGCAGCCAGTCAGTCGGACCGAAGGGATGCGCGATGACGCGGACGGCCAGGGAACTGCTGGAGAGCACCACCGCCGAGCTCGCCCCGGACTCGCATGCCAACCGGCTGCTTCCGCTGATCGCCCGGGGTGCGGCCCGCCGCGACACGCTCGCGGCCCTCGCCCTGGAGCAGCGCCATGTGATCGCCGCCGACCTCCGGGCGTTCCGCCATCTGGCCGCACGGCCGGCCGGGGAGGGGCTGTCCGCCGGGCCCGAGTGCGCCGCCTTCTTCGGCATGCTCGCGGAGGGCGAGGAGCTGGCCCGGGACCGCCTCGGAGCGTTCGCTGCCGCCTGTGGCGTGGACCCGGCACGCGAGGCGGCGTACGAGCCGCTCGCCGACTGCCAGACCTATCCCGCGTACGTGGCCTGGCTCGCGCTGAACGGCTCCCCGGCCGAAGTGGTTCTCGCCCTCAGCGCCAACTTCGCTGCGTGGGGCGGCTATTGCGCGACGATCGCCGAGGCGCTGCGCCGCCACTACGGCTTCGACGACGAGGCGTGCGGCTTCTTCGACCTCTTCGCCGAGCCGTCCGCGGAGCTGGACCGCAGGGCGCTGGCGGCTGTGGCGGCGGGCCTGGAGACCGGCCGGCTGAACGAACACGAGGCGCACCGCCACGGGCGCCTGCTGCAGACCTACGAGACGAGGTTCTGGCACGCCCTGTGGGAACGGGACCAGCGGAGCGCCCCTTGAGCGGTGCGGAACCGTGTCCTGTGACGGTGCCCCTAGCCGGAGGCACCGCCACTGCTGTGCGCGATGCACGCCACATCGATCCGGTCGGCAAGCTTGGCGAGTTCGATGGTGAGCGCGGCGACGGTGTCCTCGTCGAGCCCGTCCTGTCCGGCTTCCACCAGATGCAGCCACCGGCCGCCCATCGTGCGCAGCAGCTTGCTCACATCGGCGGCAGCCACCTGCAGGGTCCCGCGGTCGTCGACGATCAGAGGCAGGGTCACTTCGCGGTTCACAGAGGGGATCGTAGCTCCGGAACGCTCACGCTCCGTGCCATACGGTGGTGATGTTGCAGAACTCTCGGATTCCGTGCCCCGACAGCTCACGCCCGTAGCCGGACCGCTTGACGCCGCCGAACGGGAACGCAGGGTGGGACGCCGTCATCCCGTTGACGTAGACCCCGCCGGCCTCCAGATCCCGTACGAACCGGTCGATCTCGGTGTCGTCGCGGGTCCAGACGTTGGAACTCAGCCCGAACGGCGTGTCGTTGGCGATGGCCACCGCCTCGTCGAGGTCGGCGGCGCGGTAGAGCGTGGCGACGGGCCCGAACGTCTCCTCCTGGTGGATGCGCATCTCAGGGGTGATGTCGGTGAGGACGGTGGGCGGGTAGTACCAGCCGTCCCCGTCGGGGACCTCGCCGCCGCACAGCACGGTCGCACCGCTCTCGATGGCGTCGTCGACCAGTTCCGTCAGGTCGTCGCGGCCCTGCTCGGTGGCGACCGGGCCGACGTCCGTGCCCTCGTCCAGCGGGTCGCCGACCGTGAGGGCGTTCATCCCCGCGGTGAAGCGCTCGGCGAAGGCGTCGAAGACGTCCGTGTGCACGATGAACCGCTTGGCGGCGATGCAGGACTGCCCGTTGTTCTGCACCCGGGCCGTCACCGCGGTCTTCGCCGCCTTGTCGATGTCGGCCGACGGCATGACCACGTACGGGTCGCTGCCGCCCAGCTCCAGGACGGTCTTCTTGACCTCGTCCCCGGCGACCGAGGCGACCGCGCGGCCCGCCGGTTCGCTGCCGGTCAGCGTGGCCGCCTTGACCCGTGGGTCGCGCAGAATGTCCTCGACCGCGCCGGAGCCGATGAGCAGCGTCTGGAAGCAGCCCTCCGGGTAGCCGGCCCGGCGGAACAGGTCCTCCAGGTAGAGGGCGGTCTGCGGGACGTTCGAGGCGTGCTTGAGCAGACCGACGTTGCCCGCCATCAGCGCGGGCGCGGCGAAGCGGATCACCTGCCAGAGCGGGAAGTTCCACGGCATGACGGCGAGGACCGGGCCGAGCGGGCGGTACCGCACGAGGACACGGGAGGCGCCGGAGTCCTCGGCGTCGGCCTTGCCGCCCTCCTCGTCGGCGAGGAGTTCCTCCGCGTGGTCGGCGTACCAGCGCATGGCCTTCGCGCACTTCGCCGCCTCGGCGCGGGCCTGCTTGACGGGCTTGCCCATCTCGGTGGTCATGATCCGGCCGATGTCCTGTGCGTCGCCTTCGAGGAGATCGGCGGCCCGGTGCAGCAGTCGGGCGCGCTCCGCGAACGAGGTCGTGCGGTGATGGCGGAACGCCGCCTCCGCGGTGGCGAGGCGCTGTTCGATCTCCTCCGCGTTCAGGGCGTCGTAGGTCTTGAGCGTTTCACCTGTTGCCGGGTTGACGGTTGCGATCGGCATGGACGGGCCTCCTGGTGCGGTTCGTAGGGTGCGGGTTCGTCGTGGCTGAGCGCGCGGTTCCCTCCCCGCGCCCCCTCGGGGCGCGTGCCCCTCCCGTCAGCCCATATGCCGTTCCAGGCGGTCCAGGAACTCCGTCTGGGCCTTGATCAGTACGGCTCGGGCGCGGTCCATGGCCAGCCACTCCACCCGGTCCAGCTCGGGGAACTCCTGGCTCCGGCCCGAGTGGGGTGGCCACTCCATCGTGAAGGTGCCGGGGACCACGCTCGCCGGGTCGAGGTTCGCCTCGACGGCCCAGACCGTGACGATCTTGCGGTTCGTCTGGGTGACCTCTCCCAGGAACAGGGCCTCGCCGTCGGGCGGCGGGAGCCCCAGTTCCTCCTCGAACTCGCGGCGGGCCGCGTCCCACGCCGCCTCGTCCGGCTCGTACTCGCCCTTCGGCACGGTCCACGCCCCGGCGTCGCGCCGGGCGAAGAACGGGCCGCCCATGTGGCCGAGCAGCACCTCGACACCGAGGCCGGTGCGGCGGAAGAGGAGCAGGCCCGCGCTGCGTTTCCCGTCGGCGGTCACGGGGCGACCTCCGGGTGGGCGGCGAGCAGCGTCTCGACGGTGTCGGCCTCGGCCGGGGTCTTGTCCTCGCGATAGCGCACGACACGGGCGAAGCGCAGGGTGACGCCCGCCGGGTAGCGCGTGGAGCGCTGCAGGCCGTCGTACGCGATCTCCACGACCAGTTCGGGACGGACGGTCACGACATGGCCGCTGTCCTCGACGGCGAGTTCCTGGAGCCGCTCGGTCTGCCAGGCCAGCATCACGTCCGTCATGCCCTTGAAGGTCTTGCCCAGCATGGCGAACGAGCCGTCCGGCCTGCGCGCCCCCAGATGCAGGTTGGAGAGTTTGCCGGTGCGTCGCCCGCTGCCCCACTCGGCGGCCAGCACGACCAGGTCGAGCGTGTGCACCGGTTTGACCTTCAGCCAGGAGGCGCCGCGCCGGCCCGCGCTGTAGGGCGCGTCGAGGGACTTGAGGACGACGCCCTCGTGGCCGCGCGCGAGTGTGTCGGTGAGGAACCGTTCGGCGGCGGCCCGTGCCGTCTCGTCCGCGGGGTCCGGCAGGAGGGCGCGCCGCACGCGCATCGGCTCGGGGACCAGGCGGGCCAGTTCCGCGTGACGGTCGGCGAACGGCAGGTCGAGCAGGTCGTGGCCGTCCACGGACAGGGCGTCGAAGAAGACGGGGGACACGGGCACGGCCTCGGCGGCGGTGGCGACGTCCACGCGGGAGCCGACGCGGCCGGCGGTCTCCTGGAAGGACCGGGGCCGCCCGCTGTCGTCGAAGGCGATGACCTCACCGTCCAGGATGAAGCGCTCGCCCTTCAAGTCCCTCGCCGCGCTCGTGAGTTCGGGCAGTCGGTCGGTGATGTCGTCCAGGGTGCGGGTGTAGACGCGTACGTCGTCGCCGTCGCGGTGGACCTGGACGCGAATGCCGTCGAGCTTCTCCTCGACCACGCAGGCGCCGAGCTTGTCGACCGCCTCGGCGACGGACGGGGCGCTGTGCGCCAGCATCGGCAGGACGGGCCGGCCGACGGTGAGCCGGAACGCGGCGAGGGACTCGGGTCCGTCGGCGAGCAGCCGCGCGGCCACGCTCTGGAGCGAACCCGCCAGCATCACCGCCCTGCGCACATCGGCCGAGGGCGCGCCGGTCGCCAGGGCCAGGCCCTCGACCGCCACGGCGTCGAGGGCGCCCTGCCGCACCTCACCGCCGATCAGCGCGAGGAGGAACCGCTGCTCGGGGCCGGTGGCCTCGCCCATCAACTCCCCGACCAGCCGCGCCCGCCGCGCCTGTGATCCGGCGCCGGAGACCTCGCCGAGCCGCGTGAGACGTGCGTCCACCTCCCGCACGGTCAACATGGGCCGCTCGGCGGGCGGGACGGGCGCGCTGAGCGTCTTCCAGCCGACTCCGAGTCTCCCCTGGGGCAGACGGCCCGCCAGGTACGGGATGACGACGGGCACGTCGTCGGCCTCCGCGTCCCGGAAGAGCTCCGCGAGCAGAGCGACCTTCCGGGACCGCGCCGAGGTGGCGGCGACCTCCTGGGACACATGGGCGAGCCGGGTCAGCAGCATGCAGCAATGGTGCAACGGAGGCGGCCGGTCTACACCCCGACGGCCGCGTCGAGGTCCGCGAAGAGCAGCTCTCCGTTGATCGTGGCCCCCGCCCGGTAGCCGCCGCTCGCGGCGTTCACGACCTGCTCGCCGAAACCGGTCGCGTTGCCGGCCGCCCAGACGCCGGGCACGCTGGTCGAACCCGTCGCGTCGACCACGGCGTACGTGCCGAAAGGTGTCTCCTGCAGTTCGGCGCCCAGCCGTTCCAGCAGGCCGGTGCGGGGGACGGGCCGGGGGGCGACGAACAGCACCGCACGCTCGTGCGTCGTGCCGTCCGCGAGCCGGACCGCGGTGAGCCGGTCGTCGGTCACTTCCAGGCCCGCGACCTCACCGGGCACCACGGCGACACCGGCCGCGGCGAGCCTGCGCAGATCCTCGTCCGGAAGTTCGCCCTCGTCGACCGTGTGCAGGAACAGGGTCACGTCCTTGGACCACTGGGAGACCATCAGGGCCTGGTGCACGGCCATCGGGGTCGAGGCGAGGACGCCGAACGCCTGGTCGCGCACCTCCCAGCCGTGGCAGTAGGGGCAGTGCAGCACGTCCCGGCCGAAGCGCTCGGCGACCCCGGGCACCTTCGGCAGTTCGTCGGCGAGCCCGGTGGCGACGAACAGCCGGCGCCCGTGCACCGCGCGCCCTCCTTCGAGTGTCACGTCGAACTCCCCGTCCGCGCCCCGCGCCACGTCCACCGCCCGGCCCTGGACGAGCTCGACGCCGTACCGCGCGATCTCCTCGCGGCCCACGGCGAGGAACTCGGCCGGCGACATGCCGTCCCGGGACAGGTAGCCCTGCATGTGGGCGGCGGGCGCGTTGCGTGGTTCGCCCGCGTCGATCACGAGCACGCTCCGGCGTGCGCGCCCCAGGACGAGCGCCGCGGACAGTCCGGCCGCACCGCCGCCGACGACGACCACTTCGTATGTATCGGTCATGGTGACCACCTCCACTGAGAAGGTCGCCGACAACGTCCGTATTGACAAACTTCTTTGCTGAAACTGCAATGTTGTCATGAGGGAGCACGAGGAACACGCAGGGCACCAGGGGCGCGGGGCGGCCGACGAGGGCTCCGCGGACACGGACGGGGCCGCCGGCGCGACCGGCACGGCCGACGTTCTCGCGGAGGTCGGCCCCCGGCTGCGTCGCGTCCGCAAGGAGCGCGGAGCCACACTCGCGGGGCTGTCCGCCGCCACCGGCATCTCCGTGAGCACCCTCTCCCGCCTGGAGTCCGGCCTGCGCAAACCCAGCCTGGAGCTGCTGCTGCCCATCGCCCGGGCCCACCAGGTGCCTCTCGACGAGCTCGTCGGAGCGCCACAGGTGGGCGACCCGCGCGTCCGCGCGGCGAAGCCGATCGTCATGCACGGCCGCACGCACTGGCCGCTCACCCGCCAGCCGGGCGGCCTCCAGGCCTACAAGGTGCTCGAACCGAAACGGAAGGAGGAGCCGGAGCCCCGCGTCCACGAGGGCTACGAGTGGCTGTACGTGCTCTCCGGGCGGCTGCGCCTCGTGCTCGGCGACCACGACGTCGTGCTCGGCGCGGGGGAGGCCGCCGAGTTCGACACGCGCGTGCCCCACTGGTTCGGTTCCACGGGGGAGGGGCCGGTGGAGTTCCTGAGCCTCTTCGGGCGGCAGGGAGAGCGGATGCATGTACGGGCGCGCCCGAAGCGCGGCGGCCGTGCGGACTGACACCGACCGCCGCCCGACTGTTCCCTGATCGGCAAGCGACCGCTTAGTATGCGTTTGAGCCCGACCAGATGAAGCAGTCCCGTGGAGGCCCCGCATGCAGGCATGGCAAGTGCACGAGAACGGCGAGCCCGGCGAGGTGATGCGGCTCGAGGAGGTCGAGCGGCCCACTCCGGGTGACGGCCAGGTCCTCCTCGCTGTGCGTGCGGCGAACATCAACTTCCCGGACGCCCTGATGTGCCGCGGGCAGTACCAGGTCAGGCCGCCGATGCCGTTCACGCCGGGGGTGGAGATCTGCGGCGAGACCGAGGACGGCCGGCGGGTCATCGCCAACCCCGCGCTGCCGTACGGCGGCTTCGCCGAGTACGCCGTCGCGGACGCCGCGGCTCTGCTGCCCGCCCCCGAGGCGCTGGACGACGCCGAGGCCGCGGCCCTGCACATCGGCTACCAGACGGGCTGGTTCGGCCTGCACCGGCGGGCCCGTCTGGAGGCCGGCGAGACGTTGCTCGTCCACGCTGCCGCGGGAGGGGTCGGCAGCGCGGCCGTGCAGCTCGGCAGGGCCGCGGGCGCGAAGGTCATCGGCGTTGTGGGCGGCGCCGACAAGGCCGCCGTCGCGCGCGAGCTGGGCTGCGACGTCGTCGTGGACCGGCGCTCCGAGGACGTCGTCGCCGCGGTCAAGGAGGCCACCGGCGGCCGGGGCGTCGACGTCGTCTACGACCCGGTCGGCGGCGGGGCCTACACACAGTCCACCAAGGTCGTCGCCTTCGAGGGCCGCATCGTCGTCGTGGGCTTCGCCAGCGGCAGCATCCCGAGCCCGGCGCTCAACCACGCCCTGGTGAAGAACTACTCGATCCTGGGCCTGCACTGGGGCCTCTACAACACCAAGGACCCGAAGCTGGTCCTGCACTGCCACGAGCAGCTGACCGAGCTGGCCACCCGGGGTGCGATCAAGCCGCTGGTCAGTGAGCGTGTGCCGCTGACCGGCGCGGCCGACGCCGTGCAGCGGGTCGCCGACGGCGTCACCACGGGCCGGGTCGCCGTGGTGCCCTCACTCGAGAGCGGAGCAGCCGCATGACCGACGCCGTGAGCGGGGGCGGGACGAACGACGCCGCCGAACTGCGCCGCCGCACCCAGGAGTTGCTGGCCGCGCACCCGGTCGGCAGTACCGGCCGCCCGGACTTCCTCAAGGCCCGGTACGACGCCGGTCTCGCGTGGGTGCACTACCCGCAGGGACTCGGCGGCCTCGGCGCGCCCCGCTCCCTCCAGGCCGTCGTGGACGCCGAACTCGAGGCCGCGGGCGCTCCCGACAACGATCCCCGGCGCATCGGCATCGGCCTCGGCATGGCCGCGCCGACGATCCTCGGCTTCGGAACCGAGGAGCAGAAGAGCCGCTTCCTCAGGCCCCTGTGGGTGGGCGAGGAGGTCTGGTGCCAGCTGTTCAGTGAGCCGGGCGCCGGGTCCGACCTGGCGGCGCTGGGCACACGCGCCGTGCGGGACGGCGACTCGTGGGTGGTCAACGGCCAGAAGGTGTGGACGTCCAGCGCCCACCTCGCCCGCTGGGCCATCCTCATCGCCCGCACCGACCCGGACCTGCCCAAGCACCGCGGCATCACGTACTTCATCTGCGACATGACGGACCCGGGTGTCGAGGTGCGGCCGCTGCGCCAGATCACCGGCGAGGCCGAGTTCAACGAGGTCTTCCTCACCGACGTCCGCATCCCCGACGCACACCGGCTCGGTGAGGTCGGCGACGGCTGGCGGGTCGCGCAGACCACGCTGATGAACGAACGGGTCTCCATCGGCGGCATGCGCATCCCGCGCGAGGGCGGCATGATCGGCCCGGTCTCGAAGACCTGGCGTGAGCGTCCCGAGCTGCGCACCCACGATCTCCACCAGCGGCTGCTCAAGCTGTGGGTCGAGGCGGAGGTGGCCCGGCTCACCGGGGAGCGCCTGCGGCAGCAGCTGGTCGCGGGACAGCCGGGCTACGAGGGCTCGGGCATGAAGCTCTCGTTCGCCCGCCTGAACCAGGAGATCAGCGGCCTGGAGGTCGAACTCCTCGGTGAGGAGGGCCTGTTGTACGAGGACTGGACGATGCGTCGCCCCGAGCTCGTCGACTTCACCGGCCGTGACGCCGGATACCGCTACCTCCGCTCCAAGGGCAACAGCATCGAGGGCGGGACCAGCGAGGTCCTGCTGAACATCGTCGCCGAACGCGTGCTGGGCCTGCCCTCCGAGCCGCGCACCGACAAGGACGTCGCCTGGAAGGACCTGGCCCGATGACAACGCGGACAACGCAGCGCGCACAGCCCGACCTGCTGTACTCGGAGGAGGAAGAGGCGCTGCGTGCGGCCGTCCGCGATCTCCTCACCGACCACTGTGACGCGCCGGGTGTGATCGCCCGCATGGAGTCGGACCGACCTCACGACCCCGAACTGTGGAAGGCCCTCGGCGAGAGCATGGGCCTCGCCGGTCTCCTCGTCCCGGAGTCGCTGGGCGGCCAGGGCGCCACGCATCGCGAAGTCGCCGTCGTCCTGGAGGAGCTGGGCCGGGCGGTCGCTCCCGCCCCGTATCTGACCAGTGCCGTCGTGGCGACCGAGGCGCTGCTGGCCTGCCCCGCCGACGAGGCCGCCGGGCTGCTCTCCGCGCTGGCCTCCGGCCGCACGCTCGGCGCACTCGCGGTGGCGCTGTCCGTCGGACCGGGGGCGCCCTACAGGTCCGTACGGCTCGAAGGCGGCGCTCTGCACGGGGAGTTGAGCGGGATCGCCGACGCGGCGACCGCGGACGTGCTGCTCGTCCCGGCGCAGGACGCCGGCCTGTACGCCGTGGACCCGGGCGCCGGGGGAGTGACGGTCACCCCTCAGGTCTCCCTCGATCTGACCCGGCCGGTCGCCACGGTCACCTTCGACGCGGCCGCCGCACGCCGGCTCACCCCGGACGCCGAAGCCGCCGTACGGCGTGCCCTGCGTGCCGGAGCCGGGCTCCTCGCCTCCGAGCAACTCGGCCTCGCCGAGTGGTCGTTGACCGAGACGGTCCGCTACCTGAAGGAGCGCAAGCAGTTCAACCGCCCCGTCGGTGGCTTCCAGGCGCTCAAGCACCGGCTCGCGCACCTGTGGCTGGAGACCGTCAGCACCCGCGCCGCGGCCCGCAACGCGGCCGACGCGCTGGCCACCGACAGCGCGGACGCGGACGTGGCGGTCGCCGTCGCCCAGTCGTACGCGGCGCCGGTAGCCGTCCACGTCGCGGAGGAGGCGCTCCAGTTGCACGCCGGTATCGGTATGACCTGGGAACACCCGGCGCACCTGTACCTGAAGCGGGCCAAGGCCGACTCGATCGCGTACGGCACGGCGGGCAGTCATCGGGAGGCGCTGGCCGTCCTGGTGGACCTCCAGGCCCCCTGACCCACCGCACGCACGGCACGAGGGCCCGCTCCGACCCCCCGGACAGGAGCGGGCCTTCGCTCTGCCCACCTCGTACATCATGCATAATTGCGAACTGTTCGCAATAACAGTTGATCTGCATTAGGGGTGGGGCGGCATGAGGGCCCGATCGATACGAGGCATGGGCGCCCTGGCGACGGCGACCGCTCTGACAGCCGTCGCCTCCGCCTGTTCGGCGCCCGGCGAGGGCGACAGCGCAGCCACGGCCACCTCGGCCGTCGTCGGCATCGCGTACGAACCGGAGACCCTGAGCCCGCTCCTCGGCTTCGGCAAGGACGGCAACTCCAAGATCTTCGACGGGCTGCTCACACACGACGCCGACCTGGAGCTGAAGCCGGCGCTCGCGGTCGCCCTGCCGAAGGTGACCGACGGCGGACGCACGTACACCTACGAGCTGCGCCGGGGCGTGAAGTTCAGCGACGGCCACCCGTTCACAGCCGAGGACGTCGTCTTCACGTACGAGACGATCCTCGACGAGAAGACCAACAACGCCTCCAAGGGTGAACTCGACGCGGTCAGGAGCGTCGAGGCCAAGGGCGACGACACCGTCGTCTTCCGGCTCAAGTACCCCTACGCGCCCTTCGCGGAGCGCACGGTGCTGCCCATCGCGCCCGAGCACATAGCCGGCGGCCAGGACGCCAACACGGGCTCCTTCGGGACGAAGCCGGTCGGCACCGGGCCCTACAAGCTCGCCCAGTGGTCCAAGGGCGAGCAGCTCGTCCTGGAGGCCAACTCCGGCTACTGGGGCGGCGCTCCGAAGATCAAACGTTTCACCATGGCGATCATCAGGGACGACGACGTCCGCGCCACCCGGCTGCGCTCCGGCGACCTCGACGGCGCGATCCTGCCGCCGAACCTCGCCAAGGCCTTCAAGGGCTCGGGGCAGAAGACGTACGCGGCCGAGAGCTTCGACCACCGCACCGTCACCCTGCCGACGGGCAACAGGGTCACCGGGAACACCGCCGTGCGCCGGGCCCTCGACATCGCCGTCGACCGCAAGGCCATGGTCGACGGCATCCTGGAAGGCGCCGGCAAGAAGGCCTACGGACCTGTCCCGACGGACAGCGAATGGTTCACCGAGGGCACCGAGCGGGCGTACGACCCGAAGAAGGCGCGGAAGATCCTCGACGCGGCCGGGTGGAAGCCCGGCAAGGACGGGATCCGCGTGAAGGACGGCGTCCGCGCGAGCTTCCCGCTCTGGTACGTCTCCGGCGACAAGCTCCGCCAGGACCATGCCCTCGCCTACGCCTCGGACGCCAAGAAGATCGGCGTCGAGGCCAAGGTGCAGGCGGGCACCTGGGAGGTCATCGAGCCGCGCATGCCCAAGGACGCCGTCCTCGCGGGCGGCGGCTCACCGGCCGACCCGGACTTCGACCAGTACCCGCTCCTGAGGTCGGACCTCGCGGGCGACGGCTTCAACAACATGGGCTGGTACGACAACGCCACCGTCGACCGCGCCCTGGAAGCAGGCCGCGAGAGCGGCGACCCGGCCGAGCGCAAGGCCGCCTACGACACCGTGCAGCGGGAGCTGGTGAAGAACCCCGGCTACACCTTCCTGACCCACATCGACCACCTGTACGTCGTCGACGACCGCTTCGGCGAACTGTCCACGCAGGTCGAGCCGCACGACCACGGTCTCGCGGCGGGCCCGTGGTGGAACGTAGAGGACTGGCGTCCGTGAGCCGTCCGCCCTGGGGGCCCATGGCGCGGCTCGCGGGACGGCGGGCCCTGTTCGCCGTCCCCGTCCTCGGCATCGTCACGTTCGGGGTCTTCGCGATCGCCGCGGCCTCCCCGTTCGACCCCGTCAAGGCGTACGCGGGCACCGCCGGCCTCAGCGCCTCGCAGGAGACCCTCGACCAGCTGCGTGCCAACCTCGGCGCGGACGAGCCGCTCGTCACCCGGTGGTGGAACTGGCTGGCGGCCGCCGTGCGGGGCGACCTCGGTGACTCCAGCGCCCTGCGGCAGCCGGTCGCCGACGTGATCGGCGAACGCGTCGGCTGGTCCGTGCTGCTGGCCGCCACCGCCTTCCTGGTGGCCGTGCTGCTGGGCGGCCTGCTCGGTGTCCTCGCCGCGCGCCGGCCGGGCGGCTGGACGGACAGGGCCGTCTCCTCGCTCGCGTACACCCTGGAGGCCGCGCCCCCGTTCTGGCTCGGGCTGCTCGTCATATGGCTGTTCGCGCTGAAACTGGGGCTGCTGCCCGCGGGCGGCCTGACCGACACGGGCAGCACGGTGGTCACCGTCGGACAGGTCGCACGCCATCTCGTGCTGCCCGCGGCGGTCCTGGCGCTCTCCCAGCTGCCGTGGTTCGTCCTGTACGTCCGTCAGGGCGTCGGCGACGCGCTCCAGGAGGACCCCGTCCGCGGGGCACGCGCGCGTGGACTCGCCGAGCGGACGGTCCTGCTGGGGCACGCCCTGCGCTCCGGGATGCTGCCGGTACTCACCCTCATCGGCTCACGCGTGCCCGAACTCATCACCGGCGCGCTGCTCGTGGAGACCGTCTTCAGCTGGCCCGGCATCGCGGCGGCGACGGTCGAGGCCGCCACCGCCGTCGACTTCCCCCTGCTGGCCGCGCTCACCGTGCTCGCCACGATCGCCGTACTGGTGGGCAACCTGCTCGCGGACCTCCTGTACGGGCTCGCCGACCCGAGGGTGGGCTTCGATGGCTGACACGACCGAAACGACCGACGTCACCGGACCTGCCGAGGACGCCGAGCCGGGCGGGGCATGGCGCACGCGCGCGGTCGTGCGGCGCTCGGCGCGCGCCTGGCGGGTGCGCGGCTCCGCGGCCGTCGTGGCCGTGCTGGTCCTGGCCGTCCTCCTCGTACCGCCCGTCGTCCAGCTCGACCAGCAGGCCGTGGACCTGGCGGCCAAGCTTCAACCACCCTCCTGGGACCACCCGTTCGGGACCGACGACGTGGGTCGGGACCTGCTGCTGCGCTGCGTCTACGGGCTGCGGGTCTCACTGCTCGTCGGCGTGGTGGCCGCTGTCGTCGCCACCGTCGTCGGCACGGCCGTCGGCGCCGTCGCGGGAGCGCTCGGCGGGTGGACCGACCGGCTGCTGATGCGCCTGGTGGACGCGTTCGCGTCCGTGCCGCACCTGCTCCTCGGCATCTTCATCGTCGCCATGTTCCGGCCCGGAGTGTGGCCGGTCGTCGTGTCGGTGGCCCTCACCCACTGGCTGTCGACGGCCCGGATCGTCCGCGCGGAGGTCCTCTCCCTGCGGTCCCGCCCGTACGTCGACGCCGCGATCTCGGGCGGCGCCTCCCGCTACCGGGTCGCCGTACGGCACCTGCTGCCCGGAGTGCTGCCCCAGGCCGGGCTCGCCGCCGTGCTGATGGTGCCGCACGCCGTCTGGCACGAATCCGCCCTCTCCTTCCTCGGGCTCGGCCTGCCCACGCACCAGGCCAGCCTCGGCACGCTGGTGCAGAGCGCGCGCGGATCGCTGCTCGCGGGCGACTGGTGGCCCACCCTCTTCCCCGGACTGTGCGCCGTGACCGCCACCCTGGCGATCGCGGGACTCGCGGGCGCCTGGCGCGAACGGCTCAACCCGCGCCGCCGATCGGAGCTGATGCTGTGACACCGCCGACCGATGGCGTGAACGTCCTGTCGGTGCGGGGACTCTCCGTACGCTTCCGGATGCGCGACGGAACCCACGTACGGGCCGTCACGGACGTCTCCTTCGACCTCGCGGCGGGGGAGTGCCTGGCCCTCGTGGGCGAGAGCGGCTGCGGCAAGTCGGTGCTCGCCTCGGCGCTGCTCGGCCTGCTGCCGGGCAACGCCTCGGTGGCGGGATCGGCCGTGCTCGGCGACGACGGACTCGATGTCCTGGCCGCGGACGAACGGGTGCTGGCCCGCGAGATACGGGGCCGGCGCGCGGGACTCGTACCGCAGAGCCCCGCCGCCCACCTCACCCCGGTACGCACCGTCCGGTCCCAACTCCGCGAAACGGTGCGGGAACTGACAGGGATCGCCACACCGGAGAGCGTGGCGGCCGCCGCAGGGCGCGCCGCGTTCCCCGAGGACCATCTCGACCGCTACCCGCACGAACTGTCCGGCGGGCTCGCCCAACGGGCCGCCACCGCCCTCGCCCTCGTCGGAGGCGCGCCCCTGCTGCTCGCCGACGAACCGACGACCGGTCTCGACCGTGACCTCGTCGAGCGGACCGTCGACGAACTGCGCCGCCACACCGGGGACCACCGGGCCCTGCTGCTGATCACCCACGACCTGGCGGCGGCCGGGCGCATCGCCGACCGCGTCGCCGTGATGTACGCCGGACGCCTGGTGGAGATCACCGACGCGTCAGCCTTCTTCGGTTCGCCGGGCCCACGGCATCCCTACGCGCGCGGGCTGCTGAACGCCCTGCCCGAGCGGGACTTCACACCGATCCCGGGCATGCCGCCGGAACTCGGCGCGCTGCCGCAGGGCTGCGCCTTCGCCGCCCGCTGCGAACGGGCCGGCGACGCCTGCCGGGTCGTCCCGGCCCTGGAGTCGGGCGTGGCCTGCCATCACGTGGAGGTGGCGCGTGCTTGAACTGCGGTCCGTCACGGCCGGATACGACCGGCGCGCCCCTGTCGTCCGTGACGTCACCCTGACCGTGGGCGCGGGAGAGGCCGTGGGACTCCAGGGACCCAGCGGCTGCGGCAAGTCCACGCTGGCGCGGGTCGCCGCCCTGCTGCACCGGCCCGACACCGGCCAGGTCGTCCTGGACGGTGAGACGGCACGCGGCTGGCGCCATCGCGCGCCCCGGTCGCAGCGCACCGCCTTCGGAGTCGTCTTCCAGCAGCCGCGGCTGTCGGCCGACCCCCGGCTGCCCCTCGCGGACCTCATCGCCGAACCGCTGCGGTCCAACGGCCGACCGGTCGACGCCGTACCCGAACTGGCCGAAACCGTCGGGCTCGGAGCGGACCTGCTGGGCCGCCGGCCGCACGAGGTGAGCGACGGCCAGCTGCAGCGGGCCTGCCTCGCCCGGGCGCTCGCGCTGCGGCCGCGCTGGCTCGTCTGCGACGAGATGACCGCGATGCTCGACGCCTCGACCACGGCCGCGCTGGTCGGCGTCGTGGAGGCCTACCGGCGGGAGAGCGGGGCGGGGCTGCTGGCCGTCGGGCACGACCGGGTGCTGCTGGAGCGGTGGTGCGACCGGACGGTGGGCTGGGCCGAGCTGACCGCGGGGTGAACCCCCGCCGGAAGTGGTCCGGCGAAGTGAACACGCAGCGGCGGTCCGGCCAACTCCCCGCACGGCCCTGCTCCTTGGGCACGTCGGCGCCCCATACTCTCCCCAGTCCCGTCTTCGCCCGGCCGGGGCGCGTCCGTGGCCCCGTACGGCACTCCCAGGGAGGCAGACATGGTTTTCACCACCCGACGCAGAGCCCTCACCACCCTCGCCGCCGGTCTGGCGGGCGGCATCGCTGTGCCCGCCCACGCGCAGGCGACGGAGAGCAGGCACCGCCCGCGCCCGCTGTGGCGTGCCCACGCGCACAACGACTACCTCCACCCCCGGCCCCTCCTCGACGCGCTCGGCCACCGCTTCGGCAGCGTCGAGGCCGACATCTTCCTCGTCGACGGCCAACTCCTCGTCGCCCACGACCCGGTGGAGCTCGACCCGGCCCGCACCCTGGAGTCCCTCTACCTGAACCCCCTCGCCGCCCGGGTGAAGGCGAACCGCGGCTCGGTGTACCGGGGCCACCGCAGGCCGCTCCAACTGCTCATCGACATCAAGACCGAGGGCTCGTCCACCTACCTCGAACTCGACCGCCGACTGCGCCGCTACCGGCACCTGTTCACCACGTACGCCCACGGCCGGGTCCTGCCCGGCCCGGTGACGGCCGTGATCTCCGGGGACCGCGCCGCCCGGGCGCCCATGGAGGCCCAGACCGTGCGGCGCGCCTTCTACGACGGCCGGCTCCTCGACCTGCTGGCTCCCGTGCCGGCCCCGGCCTCCTTCATCCCGCTGATCAGCGACAACTGGACGCTCAACTTCACCTGGCGGGGCGTCGGCGCCTTCCCCGAGGCCGAACGGCAGAAGCTGCGCGCGATCGTCTCGACGGCGCACTCCCGTGGCCAGAAGGTCCGCTTCTGGGCCACACCGGACCTGGCGGGTCCCGCCCGAGACGCGCTGTGGGGTGAACTCCTGGCCGCGGACGTCGACCACCTCAACACCGATGACCTCGCGGGCCTCCAGGCCTTCCTGGACGCCCGCCCGCGGGCGTAGCCCAGCGCTTCCACACGCAGTCAACACACGTTCGGCGGACACGTCAGCCGCCCGGACGAACCTCCCGCTACGCCACACTTGCGGCCGAAAGCCGCGGTGTGGACGTGGCGGAGGAGGTTGACGGTGGCCATTTCCATCTCAGTGGTACTGCTGCTCGTGATCCTGGCGGTGGTCTTCCTGCGCAACGGCGCGCTGAAGCTCTCGCACGCCGTGGTCTGCGTCCTGCTCGGCTTCTACCTTGCGAGCACCAGCATGGCGCCGACCATCCACAACGGGCTCACGGCGACCGCCGACATCGTCAGCAGCCTCAGGCCCTGAGCCGCCGGTGAGCCGAGCGGCCGCCCCGTACGCCGGTGCGACGCACGGTTGTGGCATACGGGGCCGCCGGGCGGCGCCGGGGTGTCTCAGGACCGCGAGAACACGCCGATCCCGTTCGGTACCGGGCGTTCGGCCCCGCCGCTGGGATGGTTCCGCACGGTCGCGGCCGTCGACCCCGGCTCCCGGGCGGCCAGCGTGGTGGAGCCGCCCCCGTCCAGGCTGAACGCGTCCACGGAACCCAGCTGCCGCATGGTGTCGGCGACTTCAGCGATGGTCAGCCCGCTGCGGAACTCGGGTGCCCCGTCCAGCGCCAGGAGCAGCAGCCGGGTGCCGCCGTCCGAGACGCCCGCCGCGGTCCGGACCGCCGACGTGACGTCGTCGAGCCCCGCGAGCGGCCTGCCGCCCCGCAGGACCGGATAGCCGCCGACCGCGAAGTGGTACGGGATCTTCGACGCGGCGGCCACCAGCCGGTGCCGCACCACGACCCGCTCGCCCGCGGACAGCTTCCGCAGTTGTTGGGCGCCCGCCTCCCGGCCGACCAGGACCGTGGTGTCGGACGCGATGGTTCCGCTGCCGGGGACCCCGGCCGACGACACGACCCGGCCGTCCCGGACCGTCACCTCGTGGGTGTCCGTGCTGCAGGGCGCGGCGCGATCGGTGTCCGTCCCGCAGGTGGCCCGCACGCGGGAGGCCCGGCCCCAGTCCGAGGTGAACGCGCCGACGGACCCGACGGGCAGGGCGTACTGGTTGAGGCCGCCGAGCGGCAGCCGTGTCCCGCCGGTCACGACCGAGCCGTCGAGGGCCAGAGCGTCGAGGCGGGCCCTGCGGTCCGTACCCACGCCGAGTACGTCCTCGGTGCTCGTGCCGGGCGGCAGGGCGGGGCCGAAGCGCTGCCCGTCCGGGACCGCCGCCTTGGTCGTGCGCCCGCTCGCGACGGCCGGGCCGACGGACGCCCCGGTCGCCTCGACGCCCGGGTGCTGGGTCTCGGTGATGTTGAAGAAGTCGCCGTTGACGCCCGCGACGGCGCCCTGCGCGTCGGCCAGCCGCGAGATCGGGGCGCGGGCCGCGACCGCGCCGGGGTGGAGCAGATCGACGCTCACCCGGGGGTTGCCGAGATCGATGCTGAGTACATGTGCGTGCGCCACACCCCTGGCGGCCGGGATGTCGAACTCCGCGTAGCGCACGCCCGGCGCGAGCCGGCCGAAGGCCGGTGCGCCGCTGGCCGGCGCCGCCCCGGCGAGAGTGGCACCGGCCAGCGCGCTCCATGCCGCGAAGACCGTCAGTGCGGTTCTGAGTCGTCCGGTGCGTCGTGTCACGCTGCCCCTGCTCTCTCCGCTGTCTCCTCAAATAGCCCAGGACACAGGGGAGTTCACCACAGAGCGGGTGCCGTGACGACGGCTACGTGCCGACGAGACGCGAACGGGTCAGGAAACGTACCCCTTCGGGTGCCTCCAGCGAGAAGCCGCTGCCCCTGCCTTCGACCACGTCCACGATCAGCCGGGTGTGGCTCCACACCTCGTTCTGACTCCGCGACATCCAGAACGTGACCGGCTCCTCGACCCCCTCGACGGCCAGCGAGGCGAGCAGGACGTCGGAGTCGCCGGTCCTGAATTCGCCCTCCGGGTAGCACATGGGCGCGCTGCCGTCGCAGCAGCCTCCGGACTGATGGAACATCAGCGGACCGTGGACGGCTCGCAGTCGTCGCAGCAGCTCGGCCGCTGCGGGTGTCAGCTCCACGCGTGGGGCGGAAGAGGGCACTGTCCATCACTCCTCGTCGCTATGGGCGTACCGGATCAGGTCGTGACCGCTGCGGCGGACACTACCGAGTCGGCGCACACGCGTCAGCGCCCCGTCGGGAGATCGCTGCGTATGACACCGAGGCTGGTTGATTGATTCACCTTGGGGTTATGTTTTGGTGGCTTGCATCATCCGATCGGAGGACAGCCGCCGTGATCCACACCGTGCTCGCCGCGTACGACGGTTCCGCGCTGCCCGTCGACCTGGACGAAGCCGCCCACCGCTGCCTCGTCGCGGGCTTCGACGGAACCGCGAGCGTCCCCCACACCCTCAAGCGGCTCATCGACCGGGGTCTCGGCGGCGTCATCCTCTTCACCCGCAACGTGCGCGACGCCGAGCAGGTGCGCCGGCTCACCGACGAGCTGCGGGCCATACGCCCCGACCTGCTCGTGGCCATCGACAACGAGGGCGGCGGCATCGGCCACCTGGTGGGCGCGGGCGCTCCCGACGGCCCCGGGAACTTCGCCCTCGGTGTCGTCGACGACACGGAGCTCACCGCCCGCTGCGCCGACACGCTGGCAGGGCATCTCGCCACCCTCGGCATCACCGCCTCGTACGCCCCGGTCGCCGACCTCCAGCACCACCCGGACAACCCGATCGTGCGCACCCGGTCCTTCGGCGGCGACCCCGGGCTAGCCGGACGCCATCTGCGGGCCTGGATCACCGCCACCGAGGCGCGCGGTATCGCCTCCTGCGCCAAGCACTTCCCCGGCCACGGCGGCACGGTCACCGACAGCCACCACGACACGGCCGTCGACCCGCGGTCGTACGAGGAGCTCCTGCCCGACCTCGAGGCGTTCCGCGAGGCCGTCGCCGCGGGCGTGCCGATGCTGATGAGCGCCCATGTCGTCTTCCAGGCGCTCGACCCCAACCGCCCGGCGACGCTGAGCCGCCGCATCCTGCGCGATCTGCTCCGCGACGAGCTCGGCTTCGACGGGGTCCTGGTCAGCGACGCGCTGGAGATGAAGGCGATCGCCGACCGTTACGGCGAGGCGGCGGGAGCCCGCATCGCGCTCGCCGCGGGTGCCGACCAGGTGATCGTCGCGGTACCCGACCTGGAGACCACCCTCGCCTGCCGGGACGCGGTACTCGGCGCGCTGCGCGCCGGCGTGCTGCCCGAGGAACGGGTGCTGGAGGCCGCGGGGCGCGTGGGGCGGCTCCTCGAGCGGTACGCGGATCCTGTCGACCCGGGCACGGTCGCCGGCTGGGACACCGGGGCCGGACAGGAGGCGGCGCGCCGGGCCGTGCGCGGCCGGCCCGCGCCGGCGCCCGTGACCGGAGCCCACGTCGTCGACCTGTTCCCGCCGCCGCACCCCGCGCTCAACTGGGGCGGCGAGGACCTGCTCACCGAACTGCGCGCCGTCGATCCCACGGCCTCGGGAACAGCGGTCACCGGAGAGCCGTCGGAGCCGGCGGCCCTCGTCGCCGGGATCCTGCGGTGGGCGGAGGGCTCGCCACTGGTCATCGCCACCTGCGACGCGGGCCTGCACCCCTGGCAGGACCGCTTCCGATCGGCCCTCCTCGCCCGGCGGCCGGACGCCGTCCGGGTCTCCACCGGGCTGCCGGAGGACGGGGACAGCCTCTGCTCGTACGGGCGGGGCCGGGTCAACCTGCGGGCGGCGGCGGAGGTACTGGCGGGCCGCTGAGCCCCGGCCCTCCCACTGCCGCACCCGGTCCGCTCTCGGGCGCTCCACCGCCCGTCTTCCTGCCGTCCCGTGTGTCGTGTTCCGACCGCTCCGTCGCGTTCACGTGTCGCGTACGAGCTCCGTGATGCCCCGGGCCGCGAGGTGCGTGGCATCGTCCGCCCGGGAGGCCAGGACCACGGCCGGGCGCACGCCCCGCTCGCGCAGACGCATCCAGGCCTCGAAGAACCTGCCGCCCGGGCCCGAGACCGACCGGGTGGCGGGGGTGCAGTCGAGTACCAGGGCCGTGTGACGCTGCCCGGGCCGGGGTGCGGCCCGAACCTCGGCGACGGCCTCGGAGAACGCGGCGGCGATCGGTTTGGCGCGGCCGGCGGAGTCGAAGAGGCCCAGCGTGTACTCCAGTTCCGGGTAGTCGGCCAGCGAGCGGTCCACGTCGTGCGAGCACCACCAGGTCACGCCCCACAGCCCCGCGCACCCGGCGGCGTTCAGCACGGTCGCGCGGGCGAACCCCGGGGCGTCGGCGGCCGGGATGTGAGGCTCTGGCGCGCCGGTCTCCTGCACCCAGACGGGCCGTGCCGTGTCCTCGGCGTACGCCGTGGCCAGCTCCACGCCGTACTCGGCCAGGTGCAGGACCTCGGTGGAGCGGGGGCCGTAGCGGCGCGCGCAGTCGCCGGAGAAGACCCACGGGTGCACGGTGGTCAGATCCCCCTTGCGGGCCGAGGCCTCGGGGGTGAACGGGTGGTCGTCGCCGTACCAGGCCGCGTCGTACGCGGAGTGGGTGACCAGGTGGCGGGGCGCTGTGGCGCTCGCGCCGGTGGTGGTGAGACCGTCCCGGGCGGCCGCGAGCAGCGTGTCGAGGTAGTGGTCCACCTCGCCGGCCGTCACCGGGTTGTGCTCGACCAGGTTGTTGAGCTCGTTGCCGAGCTGGAGGCCGATGAGGTGGGGCCGGCCGGCGAGCGCACGGCCGAGGACGCGCAGCAGCTCCGCCTGGGCCTCGACGGCGTCGGGATCCGTGAACACGTTGCGGTGGTGCCAGCCGCGGGTCCACTCCGGATAGAAGTCGAAGCTCGACAGATGGCCCTGCACGCCGTCCACGAGGACGTCGAGACCCGCCTCGGCCGCCAGGTCGACGAGCCGCACGAGCTGATCGACCGCTGTGGTGCGGATGAGGGTGCGGTTGGGCTGGAGGAGCGGCCAGAGGTGGAAGACGCGCACGTGGTCGAGGCCAAGCCCGGCTATCCGGGCCAGGTCCTCACGGGCGTGGGCCGGATCGAAGTCGTGCCAGGAGTGGAACCAGCCACGGCGGGGTGTGTAGTTCACGCCGAAGCGGGGTGCGGACGCGGGTGAAGCGCTGATGGAGTCCTCCTCGGAGTCCCGGCTGGGGGAGTGCGAACGCTGAAGGAGTGGGAGGGGAAGGGGGCGGGGGCGGAAAAGGGTGGAATCCCGTCCCGACGCGCGGTCGGGGCTTGTTCTCGGCGAATGTATCAACCACCATGGTCGGCGATGAACAATGATTTGAACCAGGATCTGGCTCAGGATCTCGTGGTGGGCCTGGACGCCGGCGGCACCCGTACCCGAGCCGTCCTGGCAGCCGCCGCGGACGGCCGTGTGCTCCGCGAGGGCGCCGCCGGGCCCGGCAACGCCCTCACCGTCCCGGTGCCGCGGCTCACCGACCACCTGGCCGAAGCCATTGCCGGGGCGGTGCCGGAGCGGGCGCGGGCGCGGGTCGTCGCCGTGGCCGGAGGCTTCGCGGGCGCCGCGCAGACCTCTCCCGACGAGCCAGGACGCCTCAACGCCCTGGCCGCGCTCACCGCCGCGCTGCGGCGCCTGGGCATCGCGCCCGGCTCGATCGGCGTCAGCAGCGACATCGAGGCGGCCTTCGCCTCCGCTCCCGGGGCGCCGGCCGACGGTCTGGCCCTGGTGGCCGGCACCGGCGCGGTCGCGATCCGTATCAGGGACCGCCGCTGTTGCGTCACCGTCGACGGCGACGGCTGGCTGCTCGGGGACGACGGCAGCGGATTCTGGATCGGCCGCAGCGCGGTACGGGCGGCGCTGCGCATGGCGGACGGACGCGGCGCCCCCACCGCGCTGGCCGACATGGTCGGCCGGGCACTGGAGGTGCCGCCGGAGGCCCGCCCACCTGCGGAACGCGCCGCCGACCCCACCCCCGCCGACCCCGCCCGTGACACCGAGGGCGAAGACGCCCACGGCGACGCGGAGCGCAGTGCTCCCGGCCACGCCGCCGCCGTTCACGGCGAGGGCGGCCTGGGCGAAGGCGCCCGTGCGGAGGGTGGCGTCCGCGCCGGGGACCGCCGCACCGACGGCTGCCGCGCTGAAGACAGACCCGGCGCCGGCCGAGCCAGGCGGATTCCGGTGGAGCCGGTGTGGGCGCGTGACCGGCGTGAGGCGTACCGCATGCATCTGCTGCCCGCCGTCATGGCCGGGCCGCCGATCCTTCTCGCCCGGCTCGCCCCGCTGGTGGCCGAGGCCGCCCGGGCCGGGGACCCCGTCGCGGAGGCGATTCTCGAAGAGGCGGTGGACCATCTGCTGGACACCGTCCGCGCTCTGGAGCCCCGCCCCGGCGAGCCCCTGGTCGCCACCGGCGGACTGCTCGGCCCGGACGGGCCGCTGACGGTCCCCCTGAGCGAGCGCCTCCGGGAGCTCGGCCTGCGGCTCGACTGGGTCGCGGACGGCTGCCGGGGCGCCGTGGCCCTCGCCCGGCTGGGGCACGGCCGCCCGGCACCCTCAGCTCCGGCCACCTGACCGGCCCCGTCCTCCCGCCCGCACCCGCGGAACCCGCAACGAGCCCCACCGGCGGCCGGCACGGCACCGGCAGCACGGCTTGAACGCCGCCGCCCGCGCCTCGGGGAGCGTCGGCGCGTTGTCGATGGCCCAGCCCGCGCCGTAGTGGTTGACCATGTACGCGGTCAGCAGCCCGCGTCCCGACGGCGCGATCCATGAGAACTCGGCCGGGAACTGCATCCGCTTCGGGTCACGGGGTTCCTCGCCGAAGACGGAGAGAGTGGGGCCCCACTGGTGGTAGGGGCCGCGCGCCCACGAGCTGGAGGTCAGACCCGCGTCGGCCATCAGGCCCGGGAACTGCGGATCGTGCCCGAAGGCGTCCAGCTGCCAGGCCGTCTCGGGCGAGGCCCCCATGACGCCGCGCTGGAAACCGTCCCCGTGGACGGCGTTGCGGATGGTGGCCTCGGCGCCGGTGAGGTTGGTGTTCGGCTCGTTGTAGGTGCCGCCCATGATCTCGACACGGCCGGTGCGCAGCAACTCCCGCAGAAAGGCGCGCTCCTCCGGGAAGGAGTCCCAGTACGGCTTGAGGTAGTCGACCTCCGCCAGCACGAAGGTGTACGCCGGATCGCGCCGCGCGAGATCGCAGTGGGCGCGCACGAGACTCATCCCGGACTGGCCGCGGGAGTCGAAGGTACGGGCCGGCAGGCCCGTGACGGCCGGGTCGTCGGCGACGTCCCAGGTCTCGGTGTACGCGGCCTGGGTGTTCCACCAGACGGGGTCGTAGTGGAAGTGGCTGACCATGAACATGGTCCAGCCGGTCTCGGCCGCGGTGAACTCGTCGGTGTGCACGGCGACTTGAGAGGCGTCGCGCTCGTCGGTCGCGGTCACCGTGATGGTGCGGCGCTCGCCGGGGGCCAGACTGCTGAGTACGGGTGTCTCGGCGCGCACGGTGCCGTCGTCGGCCGCCGTGGCGCGGGTCTCTCCGGCGACGCCGGGGCCCTCGACCGTGAGGCGGACGGTCCGGCCGGGGGAGTGGCCCAGTTCGACGGCCACCACCTGGTGCGGCTGCTCGGCGGTTCCGACGAAGAGCTCGGTCGACTCGACAGAGATCACACGCATGGGGCTCCTACGAGGGTGCTCGGCGGAGCCCCATCGTGGCACCGAGAGGATGATTCAAACAACCATCCATCGAGCTTCTCGGTGGTTCATCCATACATTCCCGGTGGGCCTAGCGCGTGCGGCGGGTCTTCACCGCGTGCTGTCCGGCGATGTGGTCGGTCAGGGCCAGTGAGGCACTGGCCCGGGTGTACGACAGCTGGGCCACCCGCACGTAGAGGCAGTCGATGAGCACCAGGACGGAGTGCCGGGCGCCGATGCTGCCGGTGCGGAAACTCGTCTCCGAGGAGGAGGAGACGAGACGGATGTCCGCGGTCCGGGCGAGCGGCGACTTCGGGTCCGCCGTGAGTGCCACGGTGGTGGCGCCGCGCTCCTTGGCGACCTCGAAGGGCTCGATGGTCTCTCGGGTCGCCCCGGAGTGCGAGATGCCGATGGCGACGTCCGCCGGGGTGAGCAGCGCCGCCGACGTGGTCGCGGCGTGCACCTCGGTCCAGCCGCGGACCGAGCAGCCGATGCGGAACAGCCGGGTCTCGGTCTCCTGGGCCACCGCGCCGCTGCCGCCGACTCCGTAGACGTCGATACGGCGGGCGCGGGCGACGGCCTGGGCCGCCCGCTCCAGTGCGTCGAGGTCGATCCGGTCGATCGTCTGCTGGACCGCGCGCAGGTCCGCGCTGCCGACGACGGTGACGACCCGCTCCAGGTCGTCGTCCGGGGAGATGTCGGGGCCGATCTCCGCGCTGCCCCAGTCGGAGACCTCGCCGCGGCCGCGCTCCTGGGCCAGTTCGATCAGCAGATGCTGGTACGAGTCGAGGCCGATGGCGCGGCAGAACCGGGTCACCGTGGCCTGCGAGGTGCCGGTGCGGCGCCCGAGCTCGGCGGCGGAGGAGTGGGTGACGGCCGCGGGATCCTCCAGGATCAGCTCGCCCACCTTCCGCAGCGAGCCGGCCAGCCGGGGCAGCTCCGTGCGGATCAGCGAGGTGACGTCCGTCGGGGGCATTCCGTTGCCGGCGCCGGTCCGTTCCATGGGATTCCCGATCTCCTCGGTGGTGCCTGCAGTGCAGCTGCGAATGTATCAGCCACCGACCGTCCCGCAGATTGAATATCAGGACCGAAAGGCCCGTCACGCCCAGCCGCGGCAAGGGCGCGGAGGAGCCCCGTTGCCCGACGTTCGTGGCCTATGGTTTATTCATTCAAGCAAGCTCATGGAGAATGGTGGTTTCATCCACCGGTGGGGAGTGCCGCGTGACCGTCGACTCTGTGAACGCGGGCGGATACGCACGCCAGGGCCTGGACGTCCTGGACCGTATCGCCGCGTCCTCCCGGGACGCGGTGGGCCGGGCCGCCGAACTGCTGGCCCGGTGCGTGCGCACGGACGGCGTCATCCAGGCGTTCGGCACCGGGCACTCCCAGGCCCTCGTCCTCGAACTCGCCGGACGCGCCGGGGGGCTGGTCCCCACCAACCGGCTGAGCATCGCCGACCTCGTCCTGTACGGCGGCGACGACCCGAGCGTCCTGGACGACCCGCTCCTGGAGCGCAGGCCGGGCGTCGCCGAACGGCTCTACGACCTCGCCGGGCCGCAACCGGCGGACCTGTTCGTCATCATCTCCAACTCCGGCGTCAACAACGTCATCGTGGAGATGGCGCTGCGGGCCAAGGAGCGGGGCCACCAGGTCCTCGCCATCACCTCGCTGGCCCACACACGGGCCGTCCCCGCCTCCCACCCCAGCGGGAAGAAGCTCGCCGACATCGCCGACGTCGTCCTGGACAACGCCGCTCCGCGGGGCGACGCCCTCCTCGAACTCCCCGGCGGCGGTGCCGTCTGCGCCCTGTCCACCCTCACCGGGGTGATGCTCGTCCAGATGACCGTCGCCGACACGGCCGCGCGGCTGCTCGCCGACGGACTGCGACCGCCCGTCTACGTCTCCGCCAACGTGCCCGGCGGCTTCGAGGGCAACCTGGAACTGGAGACGAGGTACGCGGGCCGCATCCGGCGTACGGCCAGTTGACACGTGCCGACGGCAGCGCGCGCCGGGTCCGCTGAGCGCCCCGGCGCGCGCCGCGCTCAGAGAGCCCCGGTTCCGGGCGCCGCCGCGGCCACGGGTGTCTCCTCCAGCGGGAAGTGGCAGGCCGCCGTGTGGTGCGGCGCCGCGAGGGGCGCCGCGGGGACGGCCTCGGCGCAGATGTCCTCCGCACGCCAGCACCGCGTTCTGAAACGGCAGCCGGACGGCGGGTCGGCCGGGGACGGGATCTCACCGGTGAGCAGGATGCGCTCCCGCTTCGCCCCGCGCCCGGCCGCGAGCGACGGGGCCGCCGACAGGAGAGCCGCCGTATAGGGGTGCCGGGGCCGTTCGAAGAGATCCTCCGCCGGGCCCGTCTCCACGATCTTGCCGAGGTACATCACGGCGACGCGGTCGGCGACGTGCCGCACCACGGACAGGTCGTGCGAGATGAACACGTACGACAGGCCCAGCTCGTCCCGCAGATCGCCCAGCAGGTTGAGCACCTGCGCCTGGACGGACAGGTCCAGCGCGGAGACCGGCTCGTCGCAGACGATGACCTCGGGTTCCAGGGCGAGGGCGCGGGCGATGCCGATCCGCTGCCGCTGCCCGCCGGAGAACTCCTGGGGATGGCGGCGCGCGTCGGAGGCGCGCAGCCCCACCATCTCCAGCAGTTCGGCCACGCGCGCCGCCCGCTTCGGGGCGGGCACCAGGTCGCGATGGGTGCGCCACGGCTCGCCGATCAGGTCCGCCGCGCACAGCCGCGGATTGAGCGAGCCGAACGGGTCCTGGAAGACCATCTGCACCTTGCGCCGCCAGGCGAGCAGCTTCGCCCCCGACAGCGAGAACGGGTCCACTCCGTCGAACCGTACGGTTCCCTCGTCGGGCCTCTCCAGCATCAGCAGGACCCGGGCGAGCGTGGTCTTGCCGCAGCCGGACTCGCCGACCAGGCCCAGTGTCTCGCCGCGGCCGAGGGTCAGGTCCACGCCCGCGAGGGCCCGCAGTCCGGTGCTGCCCTTCGCGGTACGCGGCACCGGGAAGGTCTTGGCCAGGCCGGTGGCCTCCAGCATGGGTGTTCCGGGCTCAGGCATCGGCCAGTTCCTTCGCGAAGTGGCAGGCGGCGGCGCGTCCGGCTCCGGTGCCGGCCAGTTCGGGCCGGTGGGTGGCGCACAGGTCGCGGGCCATCGGGCAGCGCAGCCGGAAGGCGCAGCCGGAGGGCACGGAGCGTGGGTCGGGCGGGTTCCCGGGTATGGAGCTCAGCCGGGAACCCTTGTGCTGCTCGGCCGGTACCGACTCCAACAGGCCCCGGGTGTACGGGTGGTTGGGCTTGCCGAACACCTCGCCCACCGGGCCGGTCTCCACGACCGTGCCCGCGTACATGACGGCGACCCGGTCCGCGTGCTCCGCGACGAGTCCGAGGTCGTGGGTGATGAGGACCAGGGCCATCCGCTGCTCGCCGCGCAGTTCGCGCAGCAGGTCCATGATCTGGGCCTGCACGGTGACGTCCAGCGCCGTGGTGGGCTCGTCGGCGAGCAGCACCTTCGGCCGCAGGGCGACCGCCATGGCGATCAGCAGCCGCTGGCGCATGCCGCCGGAGAACTGGTGCGGGTAGGCGTCGGCGCGCGAGGACGCCTCCGGGATGCCGACCCGCTCCATCAGCTCGACCGCCCTGGCCTTCGCGGCGCGCCGGGACATCTTCTCGTGGATGCGGAACGGCTCCGCGAGCTGCGCCCCGACCGTCTGGACCGGGTTGAGCGCGCTGAGCGCGTCCTGGAAGACGATGGCCAGACCGGGGCCGGCCAGCTTGCGCCTGGCCCGGGCACCCAGCGCCAGCAGGTCCTCACCCTCCAGCCGGGCCTGCCCGCCCACGACCTGGGCGGCCGGGTCGAGCAGCCCCGCGACGGCGTGGGCGGTCATGCTCTTGCCGCATCCTGACTCGCCCAGCAGCGCCAGCGTCTCCCCGGACCGCACGGCGAAGCTCACCCCGCGCACGACGGGAACGGACCCGGCGGGGGTACGGATGTCGACCGACAGGGCGTCGACGGCGAGGGTGTCGTCCTGCGCGCCGGTGGCGGTCCCGTCGGCCCCTTCACGGGGGCGGGGAACCGTGTGG
Source organism: Streptomyces aurantiacus (assembly GCF_027107535.1). Classification (NCBI taxonomy): domain Bacteria; kingdom Bacillati; phylum Actinomycetota; class Actinomycetes; order Kitasatosporales; family Streptomycetaceae; genus Streptomyces; species Streptomyces sp. Qhu-G9. Next base: position 3,340,953 of record NZ_CP114283.1, read on the forward strand.
ACGGCCGCGGCGGGCCCGACGTCGGCGGCCGTGGGGGCGGCGGGGCCGGCATCCGGACCGTGGTGGGCACCCGGGGCTGCGGACTCAGGGGCGTGGACGGCACCCGTGCCCTCGGTCGCCGGGCGGCCGCGCGGCCCTCCGCGGCGGCCACCGCGTCGCAGGCCGTGCCGCCAGCGCTGGCCCGGGTCGGTCGACAGCCGGGCCCAGGCGGCGAGGACGGTCGCCGACACGGTGGTCATGACGATGGCGAGGCCCGGGAAGACCGCGATCCACCAGGAGCTCTGCAACTCCTGCCGCCCCTGCGCCACCATCAGCCCCCAGCTCACGTCCGGCGGCTGGATGCCGATGCCGAGGAAGCTCAGCGAGGACTCGGTCAGCATCACGAAGCAGAAGTCGAGCGCGGCGACGGTGAGCAGGGTGGGCAGCACCGTGGGGGCGACGTGGCGACGGATGACCGCCCAGCTCCCGGTGCCGAAGGTGCGTGCCGCGTCCATGAACAGGCGGCTGCGCAGTTCGGCGGACTCGGCCCGCGCGGTGCGCAGGTACACGGGGATCCGGGCGACGGCCAGGACCAGCACGATGTTGGCGGCGCTCGGCGAGAAGACGTACAGCACGACCACGGCCAGCAGGAGGGAGGGGAAGCTGAGGATCACGTCGGCGATCCGCAGGGACACGTTTTCGCGCCGGCCGCCGTGATAGCCCGCCCACATGCCCCAGACCGAGCCGATGACGAGTGAGCAGAGCACGGCGGGCACCGCCACGGACAGGGTGGTCCCGGCCGCTGTGATCAGCCGGGCGGCCACGGGGCGGCCCAGGGAGTCGCTGCCGAGCACGAAGGCCCAGCCGTGGTCGAGGGTGAACGGCGACCGGCCGGGATCGCGCAGGTTCTGCTGCGTCGCCAGGTCACCGACGAGCAGCGGGCCCAGGACGGCGCACACCCCGACGGCCAGCAGGACCAGAGCCGCCGCGCAGGCGAACCTGTCCTGGAGGAGCAGGGCGAGCCACTTCCGCCGGGCCGTCACCCGGCCGGTGCCGGGACCCGCGTCGCTGTCGTGGTCCGCGTCCTTGAGGACGGTGTTCTTACGGTGCATGTCTCTTCCTTGACTCACGCCGCCGCCCGCTGCCGGACCCGCGGGTCGAGGATCGCGTGGCAGACGTCCACGAGGATGTTGAGAGCGAAGATCACGAGGGCGGTCAGCAGGACGGCGGCCTGCAGCACCGCGAAGTCACGCTGAAGCACCGAGTCGATCATGAGCTTGCCGATGCCGGGCCAGCCGAAGATGGTCTCGACGACGACGGCCCCGTTGACCAGTCCGACGGCGAGGTCCCCCGCGACGGTGAGCGCGGGGGCGGCCGCGTTGCGCAGGGCGTGCCCGAAGACCACCCGCGACTCGCGGGCGCCCTTGCTGCGGGCCACCTTCACGTAGGGGGCGGAGAGCGCGGAGACCATGGCGCCGCGCACGACCTGCACCAGCACGCCGAACGGGCGGACGAGCAGCGTGGCCACGGGCAGCACCCACGCCGCCGCGCTGTCGGTGCCGGACGTGGGGAGCCAGCCCAGTGTCACCGCGAAGATCAGGACGCCCATGATGGCGAACCAGAAGTCGGGGATGCTGGCGGCCGTCGAGGAGAGGAAGCTCGCGACGCGGTCCGTCGCCGAGTTCGGGCGGTACGCGGCCAGGCTGCCGATCACCACGGCACCCACGACGGCGAGCAGCATCGTCCATCCGGCGAGCTGAAGCGTGGCGGGAAAGGCCCGCAGCACCGTCTCGCTCGCCGACTGCGCGGTGCGCAGCGACTCGCCGAAGTCGAGGTGGGCGACCTGGACCAGGTAGTCGCCGAACTGGGTGAGCAGCGGCTGGTCGAAACCGTTGCGGGCGGCGAACTCGTCCCTCATCTCGGGTGTCGCGCTGAGAGGGAGATACAGGTTGGACGGGTCCCCGGTGAGGCGGGCCAGGAAGAACACTCCCAGGACCACCACCAGCAGGGGGATGACGCTGGAGAGCGCACGGCGGCGCAGCATGGTGAACATCGGTCCGCTCCTCCCTCAGTCCGCGCGGCGCATGTCGGAGAGCCGCATCTCGTCGTTGGTGGCCGAGTCCGGCCGGTAGCGGACGTGCGAGGAGAGAGCGAGGATGCCGGTCATGTTGGCCATGACGGCGTCCCGTACGACCTCGTCGTTCTGGTGGGCGAACGCGTCCGCGAAGGCCTTCTGCCGCTTGTCGCCGGACGCCAGCTGAGCCCGTGTCGTCAGGGCGTCGAGTTCGGACGTCCCGTAGCTGCTCTGCGCGCCCTTGCTGCCGTAGATCTGGCCCATCGTGAAGGCCGCGTCCCCCGCCTGGTTGCCGTGCTGTGCCTGAAGGAGGGTGGGGCCGATTCCCTTGGGGAAGGGGCGCAGCAGGTACTCCAGCCACGCGTTGACGTCCAGCATCTTGATCTCGACCTTCAGCCCGGCCTTGATCAGGCCGTCCTGCACCACCTCCATGGCCTCGGCGGCCTTCGGGTAGATGCCGTTGCGGCCGATGAGGGTGATGGTGGTGCCGGTCGGTACGCCGTCCGCGCGTGCTTCGGCCACGAGAGCCTTGGCGCGCTCGGGGTCGTAGGCCCAGGGCTTGATCCGCGGGTTGTGCCCCGTGACGCCCTTCGACACGAGCTGGCCGCTCGGGCGGCCGGAGAAGACCGCCGTGACCAGACCCTCCCTGTCGATGGCGTAATTGACGGCCCGTCGGATCCGGACGTCGTCGAGCGGCGCCTTGGTGGCGTCCATCCGCAGGTACGAGACCTCGTTGGTGGTGAACTCGACCGCCCGGTCGCCCGCGCCGTCCTCCGGGGCGAGCCCGATCGCGACGTCGGCCTCGTCGTTGGTGACCATGGCCGCGCGCACGCTGCCCTCCGCCCGCCACACGTACTTGGCGGCGGCGAAGTCGGGGGCCTCGCCCCAGTAGCCGGAGAAGCGCTTGAGGCGCAGGAACCGGCCCTGGCTCCACTCGTCGATCCGGTACGGCCCGGTGCCGACCGGCTTGCGCACCCTCGCGTCGGGGTCGGTGCTGGTGGGCACGATCTCGACGAACGACAGGCGCAGCGGGAGGATCGGGTCCGGTTCGGCGGTGGTGACCTCGAGCGTCGTGTCCCCGGCGGGTGTCGCGGTGACCTTGCTGTCGGTGAAGATGTAGCCGTCGACGTTGCAGTTGAGGTCCGACTCCGTGGCGCGCTCGATGGAGAAGGCCGCGGCCTCGGCCGTGAACGCGGAGCCGTCGTGGAAGCGGACGCCCTCGCGCAGGGTGAAGGTCCACGAGGTGGGCGAGTCGCGCTTCCACTTGGTGGCCAGGGCCTGTTCCAGCCGTCCGGTGGACGGATCGCGTTCCGTGAGCGCCTCCGTGATGTTGGAGCGCGTGACCCGGCCCGTCGCGGTCAGCGAGGCGTCGCAGGGTTCGAGGGTCGGCGGCTCCTCGGGCAGGACGACACGGAGGGTGTCGGGGCCCTCGCCGATGGGGTCGGCGCCGGCCACCGAGCAGGCCGGGGCGGCCAGCAGAACGAGGGCCGACGCGAGCACGCCCGCGGTGCGTCTGCGGCGTGGACGGGTGTGGGAACGGATGCGCACTGGGCCTGGACCGATCACTGTTCTGTTCCTCCGCAAGCGCAACCAGGGACTCCGTCCACAATGGAGAACGCGGTTTAGATATGTGGACGATCATTATTGGGTGGGCCTTGTCGGAGGCGTCAAGGGGTGTGCAGCAACAAGCCGACATTCGTACGGCTGTGACGGTGCGTCTATGTATGTGAACGTGTCTGGCTTCTCCTGGGCGGTGCCCGCCTTGCCCGCTCCGTGCGCGTGACGCACGCTGGTCCCATGGGTGCGCACGACGGGCCTACGCTCATCGCGTCCGTCCAGCGAGCCTTGAGGCTGCTGGAGGCGGTGACCGCGCACGAGAACGGCGCGCCGGCGAAACAGCTCGCACGGGAGACGGGTCTGCCGCTGGCGACCGCCTACCACCTGCTGCGGACACTGGTCCACGACGGATATGTGCGGAAGCTGGAGGACGGCGGGTTCGTCCTGGGCGACAAAGTGCAGACGCTGCGCACCGCGGGCCGCGGGCAGGCGCTCCTCAGTCGCATCCGTCCCGCGCTCGCCGCGCTCCGCGACGACCTGGCGACCGCCGCCTACCTCACCTTCTACGAGGAGGGTGAGATCAGGGTCGCCGAGATCGTCGACGGCCCACGGGCCCCGCGCGTCGACCTCTGGGTGGGTTTCGAGGACGCCGGGCACGCCACGGCCCTGGGCAAGTCCGTGCTGCGCGAACTGGACGACGAGGCCCGCGAGGACTACCTCTCCCGCCACGGCCTGGCCGACCTCACGCCACGGACCATCACCAGCCGGCCGGAACTGCTCCGGCGCCTGGACTCCTCCCCGGTGGCCCCGGCCGTCACGGACCTGGAGGAGTACGCCCTCGGTACCGTCTGCGTGGCCGTGCCCGTCTACAGCGGGGACACGCTCGGCTCGCTCGGCGTCTCGCTTCCGGTGAGCCGGCTCTCCCGGCTGGAGGAGATCAGGGCGCGGCTGATCCCGGCCGCGGACCGGGTGACCCGCGGCCTCTCGCTCACTATCTGAAATCCCCCTCCTTGTGGCACCCCCGGCCCACACCGTTTCCTGGATGAAACAGGCATTTCGGGAGTACGTCCCGTAGGTGCGCCCATCCACAGACGAGGACTGCTGCCGAATGAGCCAGGCGCGACACCACGAGGGCGACCACCGGCAGGCCCGGCTGTTCCGGCACCGCGTGACCTGCCCCGGAACCCCGGCCCGCAGGCGCGCCGCCGTGCGGCTGGCCGCCGGGACGCCCGTCCTGCCCGGGCTGATCGTCTCCGTCGTCGCGCTCACCGACCTCCTCGGCGGAGCGGGCATGATCTGGCTGCCCCTCCTCGCCGCCGGACCGGCCCTGGCCGCGACCACCAACGGCCCGCGCGGCGTCCTGTGCGTGGGTCTCCTCGCCGCGGCGCTCGGCGCGACGCTCGGCATCCGCGACGGCGTCCCGGGCCGGGAACTGGCGGCCCTGCTGTGCGCCCTGGCCGCCGTCACCCTGGCGGGCGGCCTGGCCAGCGCGTTGCGCGGGCGCCGGGAACGGGTGCTCGCGGCCGTCCGCTCCGTCGCGGAGACCGCCCAGCACGCCCTGCTCAAACCCGTGCCCGCCACGGTCGGCCCGTTCCAGGTGGCCGTCCGCTACAGCGCCGCCGCGGCCGAGGCCCGTATCGGCGGGGACCTCTACGCGCTGATACCCACGCCGTACGGGGTGCGCCTGATCGTCGGCGACGTGCGCGGAAAGGGGCTGCCGGCCGTGGGGACCGCCGCGCTGGTGCTCGGTGTCTTCCGGGAGGCCGCCTACGACGAGCCCGACCTCCTCGCCGTCGTCGAGCGCATCGAGCGGAGCCTCGCACGCAATCTCGGCCACGACGACTTCGTCACCGCCGTCGTCGCCGGCTACCCGCGGGCCGGGCACGCCGACGCGGGACACCTGGAGGTCGTCAACTGCGGACACGCGCCCCCGCTGCTGGTGGACGCGGCCGGGAACGTCGTCGCGGCGGAGCCGACGCACCCGGCCCCGCCCCTCGGGCTGCGCGCCCTCACGGGCCACACCCCGGACCTGCAGGTCCTGCCCTTCGCCGACGGCGACCAACTGCTGCTCTACACCGACGGGGTGACCGAGGCCCGCGACCGGAGCCGTGCGTTCTATCCCCTCGTGGAAGGCCTGGCCCGCCACGTGTCCGACGAGCCCTCGCGCACCCTCGGCGCCATCCACGACGAACTGCTGGCGCACGTGGGCGGCCGGCTCCACGACGACGCCGCGCTGCTCCTGATCCGCAAACCGTCGGCCCGGGAAGCGATGGTTCCCGAACCGACGGTTCCCGCAGCGGCGGCTACTCGCCCGACGGTGCCGTCAGGCTGACACCGAGACCGACCGGCGCGCCGAAGTCCGGCGTGCCGTCGGCGTTCCAGGTGAACTTCTGCGCCCTGGTGCTCCGGTTCATGTCGCAGCCGCCGGAGGCCGAGCTGTTGGCGTGGTAGACCATCCAGTCCTCCGTCCCGTCGGGCGACTTGAAGAAGCCGTTGTGGCCCGGCCCGTACACACCGGCCGCGTTGGACCGCTGGAAGACCGGGTTCGGCGACTTGACCCAGGACGAGGAGCTGAGCGGGTCACCGCCGTTGTACGTGAGCATCCCCAGCTTGTAGTCGGGCGTGGAGCAGTGGCTGGCGGAGTAGACGATGAAGGTCTTCCCGCCCCGCTGGAGGACCTCGGCGCCCTCGTTGACCGCGCCGCCCACCGTCTCCCAGCCGTAGGTCGGCGTGGACAGAACCCGGCGGGTACCGCTCGCGGTCCACGGATTCGACAGTGGCCGGATGAACATCGGCTGCGAACCGTTGTAGAAGGTGCCGAGCAGATAGAGCTTGCCGTCGAGCTGGAGGATGCCCGGGTCCAGCTCCCAGGTGTTGTCCTGGGCCGGGTCGAGCAGGTCGGCCTTGAAGCTGTAGGGCCCCATCGGGTCCAGGCCGGCGCTCTCCAGCACGTGGATCCGCTGGGTGCCCAGGTCGTACGGCTCCCGCCCGGCCGTGTAGTAGAAGTACCACCGCTTTCCGTTGGGGCCGTCGAGCAGGTGGAACTCCGGGGCCCACATCGTGCCGGCGCCGTTGGGCCGGGACAGGTTGAAGATCACCTGCTCCGTGGCCGTCCTCAGACCTGCCAGGGTGTCGGCCTTGCGCATGGTGACCGTCGAGTTCCAGGTCGTGGTGGCGAGGTAGTAGTACCCGTCGTGATGGGTGAGCCAGGGGTCGGGGCCGCGCTGGGCGAGCGGGTTGCTGAACGTCCCCGGGCTCGTGCCGCCGGTGAAGCCCGGCAGCCGCCACACCCTCCCGTTCGCGGTGGCACACGGCAGTTGCACCAGGCCGGTGTTCGAGGCCGACGAACCGCCGCTCGGTGTGACGCACTTGCCGGAGCCGGTCGAGACCAGGTTGAAAGTCTTGTCCGTTCCGGTCACCGACACCGGTGCGAGCCGCCACCGCTGGTTCGTCCCGTCGTGGCAGGGCCACTGGATGATCGTGGCGTTGTCCGCCGTGGACGCGCCGGACACGTCGACGCACTGACCCGACCGCGTGGTGATCGTGTAGGTGTCGCTCGTCCCCGCGACCGGGGTGAAGCCGAGGTCCTGGTTCGCACCGGCGCCGCAGGTGGAGGCGCGCAGCTGTGTTCCGTTGGTCGTCGAACCCCCGGGAAGCTCAAGGCAGTTGCCGCCGTTCTGGTTCACCCCCGTCGAGGTGAAGGCGACGGCTGCGGCCGCGGGCGGGGGTGCCACCAGGAGGGCGACCACCATGGCGAGCACGGCGGTGAGCACGGACAGGCATCTGGAACGGGTCACTGGGGCACACCCTTCATCGCTTGGAGGTTGCCGGGGGGCCGTACACCTTGGCTTCGAGGAGCCCGACGGAGCTGCTGCCGTTGCCGGTGAGCAGCACCCGTAGTCGGGTGGTGTTCGTGGGAGTGAAGGTGACGGTGTTGTACTGGTTCTTGGCCAGTGGATAGCCGCCGGCGCCCGGCACGTCGACGTAGGCGCTGCCGTTCCAGTACTGCAGCTTCCACGAGGCGGGCATGTCGATGCCCTGGTCGTCGTCGAAGAAGTACACCTCGGCCCTGTCGAGGGCCTTCGCGGACGGCCAGGTCAGCTCGGCCCACTGCTGGCCCGTCTCCGGCCAGGTTCCCCAGCGCGGGTTCACGGTGTCGTTGGACGACGGCGGATCGATCCCGTCGTTGACCGCGGTGACGCTCTCCCAGGAGGAGGTGTACGACGCGGACGCCGTCGCGGACGTCGCCTGGTTGGCCGGTGGCTGGACGCCACCGCGGTGGTACACCTTGACCTCGGTGAGCCCCGTCCTGGCGCCCGCGGCGTTGGTCGCCAGAATCCGTATGCGCTGGGCACTGACCGCCGGGAACCGCACCAGGTTGTAGTTGGCGCGCGGCGCGGCCGGACTCTTGGTCTGACTCGGCGCGTTCACCCACGAACTGCCGTTGTGGTACTGGACGGTGTACGCGGACGGGGCCCGGTAGACGGTGCTGGCCGGGCGGCTGTCCTTGAAGTACAGGCGCACCTCGTCGAGCGTGCGGGCGCTGCCGAGGTTCAGCTCGTACCAGTCCTGGCTGTTGGCCGAGCCGCCGGCGCCCCAGAACGGCTCGTTGGTGGGAAAGCCGTCGACCGCGCCGGACGTGCTGCTGCCGGACGCGGTGTGGGAGGCGGACACGGTCGCGCCGGAGGCGAGGTTGGGGAGGTCCGCGGTCAGGTCGACGCCGGCCTTGGCGAGCATGTCGACCATCCGGGGGCTGTTCTGCACGACCTGGTTCGGGGCCTTCAGCCCGGCGACGGACGTGTGGTGGGTGACCGTGCCGCTCGTGGTGACGTCGCCGGTGGCCGGGTCCCAGGTGAAGGGCACCAGGGAGCTGACCGTCGCGGCCCGGTTGCCGTTGACGTAGATCGAGTAGCCCTCCGGGACACCGGGATAGCGGACCACGCCGTCGGCCGGGTCGTCCCAGACGATGGACAGGTCGGCGCCCCGGTAGCGGAGGTTGTTGACGGTGAAGTGGCTCCAGCCGATGTCGATCGGGGAGAGTTCGACCTTCGCGTCGTTGCGTGGGCGCAGCCCCGCGACGTCCTCGATCACGGTCCAGTTGCTGCTGCCGAGGATGTTGTGGTGGATCCAGGAGCGGTAGTCGATCCCGGTGCCGTTCCAGTCGGCCCAGAACTCGTTGGCGTCCGGCCACTGGGTGTTGCCGCCGACGTACTGCGCCCAGGTGTTCCAGTAGAGAAGCTTCTTGTAGTCGGTCGCGCTCATCGCGGAGTTGGGGTAGTTGCGCAGCACCGACGAGTAGAGGCGGAACTGCACGGTGGAGTTGATGGTGGAGAAGTTGTTGGAGCCGGGGTTCCCGGCGTCGGCCGCGGCCTTCTTGTCGGCCTGGTTGGCCGTGTAGAAGGGGAAGACCGGGTACTGGGCGGGATCGTCGTACAGGCGCAGGGCCTGCTTGTAGGCCGCGGTGTTGGGGACGGCTCCGACCGAGAACGGGTAGTAGTTGTTGATCTCCTTCCAGGGCACCCACTCGTTGGTCGACTTGAGCCGGTGCTCGAACAGCTGCCTGTTCGGGTTCCAGAGCACGTTGACGATGGCGTCCTTGATCTGCGTCGCGAGGGTGCGCATCTCGGTGGCCTTGGCCGTGTTGCCGATCGCCTCGTAGGCCTGGGCGGCGGCGAGGGCGCCGCTGTACTGGTAGGCGGACTCGGCGCGGTCCATGTTCCCGGGCTTCCAGTGGAAGGACACCGCGTCGGCGTCGTTGCCGGTCAGGGCGCCCCAGTCGTACTCGATGAGCTTGTTGTTGTCGTGGTCGTAGTGGGCGAGCTGTCCCTTGACGTCGCCCTCGGCGTAGCGGGCCAGGTTGGCGGCGATGCCCGGCTGGCCGCCGTGGATCTGGTAGCTCTTCCAGGCCGCTTCGGCGATGTACTGGGTGTAGCTGTTGGACCAGTTCTCCGGATCGCCCGGGTTGTCGAGGAAGCGGGCGCCCTTGGAGGTCTGGCCCACGCTGAGCCAGTCCCCGTACGCGTAGGCCGGGTTGCGCAGGTACTTGAGGTCGTCGATGTGCATGGGCTGGGTGAGCGCGATGGCGTTGTTGTAGCCGAGAACGCCCTCGGTCGAGGTGGGGAACTGGAAGGTCTGCCCGGGGATGTCGGCGTCGAGGCTGTTGAAGCGCATCAGCCACCAGCGGTAGTAGATGTTCTTCTTGATCGCGCCTTCGGGGACGTCGATGTAGGGCACGTTCTGCGCCCACCACAGGTTGTAGGCCCTGACGTGGGTGGCGAACGCGGTGCTGTTGGAGTAGCCCGCGTAGGCGTTGTACTCCGTCAGGGACTCGGGGATCTCGTCGGTGACGAAGCCCATCACCACCTTGGCCGTGACCGTGGCTCCGGCCGCGATCGTCACGGACCGGTTCAGCCCGCCACCGGAGACGGCGAAACCGTCGCCGGTGAGCCGCGGGCGGAGGGTGGTGAGGTTGTTGTACGCGTTGACCTGCCCGGTCAGCTCGCTGCCGCTGCCGGAGGTGGCGTGCGGGGAGGTGGCCCGCAGTTGCAGCGTGGTGGCGCCGCTGCCGTTGTTCCTGATCGACAGGTTGGTCACGGCGACGTTGTTGTCGGTGATGAACTTGGTCTGGTCGACCGTGACCGAGCCGCTGGTGTGCACGCTCTTCCAGTGGCTGGGCGTCTGCCGGCGCTGGGAGACCTGCTCGGTGAAGGTGCCGGGGGAGAGCGCCACGCTGTAGGCGTTGTTGTCGTTGACGCTCTCCCAGTAGGCGGCGTGGCCGCCGAAGCCGAGCACCGCGGGATCGTGGGTCTTCATGAAGAGCGCGCGGCCGCGGGTCATCAGCCAGGGCCCGGCAGGGTCGTTGCCGGTGCGGGCCAGCAGACGGTCCATCCAGAAGTCGGTCCCCGAGCTCTCCGCGTCGTAGATGCTCCGCATCATGTCGCCCGTCGTGTGGGCGACGGGCGGTGCCGGGATCGCGGGCCCGCTGAAGGTGGGGAAGCCGATGGTCTGCGCGGCATGGGCCGGAGCCGCGGTGACGACGGAACAGATGATGAGCACCAGTGCGACGAGAAGGCGCTTCACGACAGGGCCCTTTGGTGGCGGGCGTCCAGTCGGTCGCGGGCGCAGGTGGTTCCTGGCCCGGTTCCGCCGGCCCCGGGTGACATGAAGTGGTGCAGGGCGTGGAGGGCGTCCCTTCCCGGGGACGCCGGCCGTCGTCTTCTCATCGGAGCTCCCTGTCCGGTGGACGGCACACGCCGTCGCCCGGACGTGCCGGGAGACGGCTCGTCGACTGCCGTCGAATGTGTTGTGCTCATGACATGCAGGTGTGCGGACGTGCACGGGGAGGCGCTGGAGAGCGGGAACGGGACCTGCCGGGGAAGGAGACCCCGCGTGCCGGAGAGGCGCTGAAAGCGACCTAAAAGGTTTTCGCAACGTAGGTCCGTGCTCCGGAAGTGTCAAGAGGGATGCGCACGGCCCGGCGCGGCCCGCCCCCCTCCGCCCTCAGGACAGAGCCGCGGTGGACCCCCTGATCACCACCCGGCAGGGCAGGGTCTCCACGCCCGACCGCCGCGCCCCGGCGATCGCGCTGAACAGGGCGTGCGCGGCCGCCCTCCCCACCTGTTCGAGGTTCATGTCGACGCTGGTCAGCGGCGGGCGGGAGGCGGAGGTCAGCACCTGCCAGTTGTCGAAGCCCATCACCGCCACGTCCTCCGGCACCCGGTGGCCGCGCTCACGCAGTACGTCCATGACGCCGCGGGCGATCTGGTCGCTGCCGCACAGGACGGCGTCCACGTCCGGGTGCTGGTCGAGCAGCATCGCGGTGGCCGCCCGTCCCCAGCCCTCCGACCACACCCCGAACCGCGGTTCGCCGACCAGGCCGAGCCCGGCGTCGGCGAGGGCGGCCCGGGCACCCTCGGCCCGTTCCTGCGCCGCGAGATACCCGGGGTCCCCGGTGATGTGCGCGATGCGCGTACGGCCACAGGCGAGCAGATGACCGACCGCGATCCGGCCGGCGCCCACGCTGTCAGGGACGATGGACAGATCCGCCGGATCCTCCGACGGCGCGTACGCGTAGACGACGGGGACGGGCAGTTCGCGGCCCAGGGACGGACGCGGGTCGGTCCGGCTGCCCACCACGATGAGGCCGTCGACCCGGCGGCCGAGCAGGGCGCGGACATGGTGCTGCTCACGGATCGCGTCCCCGCGGGCGTCGCAGAGGAACACCGCCACCTCACCCGCCCCGAACGCGTCCTCGGCGCCCATGAGGATCGGGATGCCGAACCGGCCCTCCAGGTCGCTGGTGAGCAGACCGACGGTGCCCGTGCGCCCGGCGAGCAGGCCGCGCGCCAGCTGGTTGGGCCGGAACGACAGTCGCTCGGCCGCCTCGATCACCCGCTGGCGTGTCTCGGCACGCACCTGGCTGCGGCCGTTGAGGGCCTTCGACGCGGTGGCGAGGGACACGCCCGCCAGCCGGGCGACGTCGCTGAGTGTGGCGGGCCCCGAACGGGAGGGGTCGATGGCCTGTGCCATGGGGTTCTCCTGTCTCGCGTCGCGTGCCGAGGCCGTCGAGGGTGGCACGTCACGCCTGAAACGGTACGCGAGAAGTTTCGGCCGAGGTGCGGACATGACGCTTCCACAGGTTTCGGCAAGCCGCGTGAAGCCTTTCCCGACAAGGGGATTGACGGGCGATGGGCCGGGTCCTAACTTGCAGAAAGCCTTTTCGTTCTCTTTCCGTCGTGGAAGTTCGACGTCATCGTCCGAACCCCTTGTTCGACGTCGACGTTCGGCGCGCTCGTCCGATGTCGGATTCCGCCGCAGAGTTCAGTGCCACCACATCCATCGTCCCGCCGGCCGGCCCACGCCCGCCGCCGCACAAGGGGGATCGACCATGGGGAGCACGGCCGGACCACGTGGACGTACACACCGCCTCGTCACCGGTGCCATCGCGCTGCTGGCCGCCGCGAGCCTGGTCACGGCATGCGGCTCCGGGGACGACGGACCGGACGGCGGCGGGGGAGGGGGAGCGGCGGACGCCAAGGGCACCGACGACGGCGCCACGCTGACGATGTGGACGCGCGCGGCGACCCGGCCGCAGAGCGAGGCACTGGTCAAGGCGTACAACGCGAGCCACAAGAACAGGATCGAGCTGACCGTCGTCCCCACGGACGACTACCAGGCCAAGGTCGGCGCGGCCGCGGGAGCGAAGGACCTGCCCGACCTGTTCGCCTCCGACGTGGTGTTCGTCCCCAACTACACCTCCAGCGGATTGTTCGCCGACCTCACCGAACGCGTCGACGCCCTGCCCTTCGCCAAGAGCCTCGCCCAGTCGCACATCAAGGCGGGCACGTACGAGGACAAGAAGTACGTCGTGCCGCACACCCTCGACCTGTCGGTCCTCTTCTACAACAAGGACCTCTACCGGCAGGCGAAACTCGACCCCGAGAAGCCGCCCACCAGCCTGGCCGAATGGGACCGGCAGGCACGGGCCGTGGACGCGCTCGGCCAAGGCGTCAGCGGCACCTTCTTCGGCGGCAACTGCGGCGGCTGCGGCGTCTTCACCTGGTGGCCGTCGATCTGGGCCGCCGGCGACGAGGTGCTGAACAAGGACGGAACAGCGGCCGAGCTCGCCTCCGACACCGCGAAGAAGGTCTACGACACCTACCGCGGATGGGTGGACGACGACATCGTGGCCCCCGGCGCACGCGACGAGACGGGCACGACCTGGACCGGTGTCTTCCCGAAGGGGAAGGTCGGCGTGATGCCCATGCCGTCGACCACCCTGGGGCTGATGCCCAAGGACCTCGACCTCGGGGTCGCGCCCATCCCCGGGCCCGACGGCGGCAGGTCCACCTTCGTCGGCGGTGACGCCATCGGCATCTCGGCCACCAGCAGGTCGGCCGACCAGGCCTGGAACTTCCTCGCCTGGTCCCTGGGCGACAAGGCGCAGGTCGACGTGGTCGCCGCGCACAAGGACGTGGTGGCGCGCACCGACCTCGCGTCCAACAAGCACTCCGAGGCGGACCCCCGCCTGGTGACCATCAACGAACTCGTGGCCGACGGCCGCACCCCGTACGCCCTGAAGTTCGGCCAGACCTTCAACGACCCCAACGGTCCCTGGCTGAGCCTGATGCGCAACGCCGTCTTCGGCGACGGGGCGGCCCTCGACAAGGACAACGACGCGGTCAGCTCGTCACTGGCCGACTGAACGGCACCCGGCCGTGGCACCACCCCTCCCACGTCACCCGGCAGAGGAGAGCCATGCAGGTGAAGGCGGCCGACCCGGCGCCGGCCGAACCCCGGACCCGGCCACAGCGCCGGGTCCACCCGCCCCGCCCCACCCCGCCCCGGTGGCGGCCCCGCACCCTGAAGGGCCTCGCCTACGCGGCTCCCACAGCCGTGTTCGTCACGGTGTTCTTCCTGCTGCCGCTGCTGCTCGTCGCACAGATGTCACTCAGCGACTGGCCGCTCCTCGCGGGCGACCGGGGCGTCAACGCACCGGAGAACTACACCGACGCCACCGACAGCACCCTGTTCTGGCCCGCGATCCGCTTCACCCTCCTCTACACCGTGATCGTCACGGTCGTCCTCCTCGGCCTGGCCCTCGGCCTCGCCCTGCTGGTGCAGGAGGCCCGCCCCGCCGCGGGCTTCTTCCGCACGGTGTACTTCCTGCCCGGCGCCCTGGGACTCGCCTCCGCGTCCCTGCTGTTCTGGGGCCTCTACAGCCCCACCACCGGCCCCCTGAGCCGCATCCTGGAGAAGCTCGGCCTCGTCGACGACCCGGTGTCCTTCCTCGGCACACCGACCGCCGCCCTGCTGTCGACGGTCTTCCTCATCGTCTGGAAGTTCGCCGGCTTCTACATGCTGATCCTCCTCGTCGGCCTCCAGCGCATCCCCCACGAGGTGTACGAGGCGGCCCGCATGGACGGTGCGAGCCGCGGCCAGATCTTCCGCGGCATCACCCTGCCGCTGCTGCGGCCCTCCCTCGCACTGACCCTGCTGCTCTGCGTGACCGGATCCCTGCTGGCCTTCGACCAGTTCTTCATCCTCACCAAGGGCGGACCGGACAACAGCACGGTCACCGTCGTCCAGTTGATCTACCGCGAGGCCTTCCAGCGGCTGAACCTCGGTACGGCCGCCGCCCTGTCGATCATCGTGCTGGCCGTGCTGCTCCTGCTCAACGCCCTTCAGTTCCGCGGCCTGCGCCGCGCCGACGAGTCATGAGCCGTACCTCGCGAGAAGGGACACCACGGTGCTGACCCGCGCCCTCGGCAGGACGCCCTACTTCGTCGTAGCGGGCGGCCTGGCCGTCATCTTCCTCTTCCCCCTGCTGTGGAACGCCTGGGCCTCCGTCAGCGGACAGCCGGGCACCGCCCAGGAATCCGGCTACGGGCTCGGCAACTACCGCACTCTGCTCGACTACGACGCGGGTCTGTGGCGGTACCTCCTCAACAGCACCGTCGTCTCCGCGCTGACGGTCGCCCTGACCCTCGGAGTGTCCCTGCTGGGCGGCTACGCCTTCGCCCGCTTCGACTTCCCCGGCAAGAACCTGCTGTTCCTGCTCACCCTGGCCATCCTCATGGTCCCGTACGCCACCCTCCTCATCCCCCTCTACGTGCTGCTCGGCAGACTCCACCTGCAGAACTCGCTCGTCGGGCTGAGCCTGGTGCTCGCGATGTTCCAACTGCCGTTCGCCACCTTCATGATGCGGATCTCCTTCGAGGCCGTGCCCCGCGAACTGGAGGAGTCGGCGTTCGTCGACGGGTGCGGCACGGCGGGCGCCCTGCGCAGGATCCTTCTTCCGGCGGTGCGGCCGGGGCTGATCACCGTCGGGCTCTTCGCGTTCCTCGCGGCCTGGAACGACTTCATCGCCCCGCTGATCCTCATCTCGGACAGCGAGAAGGCGCCCCTGCCGCTGGCCGTCGCGAACCTTCGGCAGCAGAGCATGGGCGCCGTCGACTACGGCGCAACCGAAGCGGGTGTGGTGGTCCTCGCCGTGCCCTGCCTTCTCCTCTTCCTGCTGCTGCAACGGCACTACATGCGGGGCTTCATGTCCGGTGCGCTCAAGGGCTGAAGCACCGGACGACCTGGACGGACAACCGAAGGGATGAACCGAAGGCATGAAGTGGTGAAGGAGAACACAGCGCCGTCATCCGTCCTCCCGGTGGCACCTTCCCGGGGCCGGCTGCGACCACTGGGTCTCGACGAGGTCAGCATCACCGGGGGCTTCTGGGCCCACCGCCGGCACATCAACGAGACGGCCACCCTCGGCCACTGCCGCGACTGGATGGAACGCGTCGGCTGGACCGGCAACTTCCGGGCCGTCGCCGAGGGCCGCGTCCACCGGGACCGGCGCGGCCGGGAGTTCGCCGACTCCGAGGTCTACAAACTCCTCGAAGCCATGGCCTGGCAGACCGGTGCCCGTACCGGTACCGGCCTCGACACGGACATCGCCGCACTCACCGAAACCCTGGCGCCCGCCCAGGCACCGGACGGCTACCTGAACACCGCCTTCGGCAACCCCGGGCAGCAGTCCCGCTACAGCGACCTCGAATGGGGCCACGAGCTCTACTGTCACGGCTTCCTGATCCAGGCCGGCGTCGCCCGGGCGCGGGCCCGCGGCGAGGGTGAACTCACGAAGATCGCCCGACGGGCCGCCGACCACGTCTGCGCCGCCTTCGGCCGGGGCGGCATCGAGAAGGTCTGCGGCCACCCCGGGATCGAGACGGCCCTGGTGGAACTGGCCAGGCTGACGGGGGAGCAGCGCTACCTCGACCAGGCCGCGCTCTTCGTCGACCGCCGCGGCCACGGCACGCTCGCCGACGGCGAGTTCGGCCGCGTCTACTACCAGGACGACCTACCCGTACGCCGGGCCACGGTGCTGCGCGGCCATGCCGTCCGCGCCCTCTACCTCGCGGCCGGCGCCGTCGACGTGGCCGTGGAGACCGGCGACGAGGAATTGCTCGCCGCCGTCGTACGGCAGTGGGAGGCCGGTGTCGCCCGGCGTACCCACCTGACCGGCGGCATGGGCTCGCACCACCGGGACGAGTCCTTCGGCGACGACTTCGTCCTCCCGCCGGACCGCGCCTACTCGGAGACCTGCGCGGGTGTCGCCTCCGTGATGCTCGGCTGGCGGCTGCTGCTCGCCACCGGCGAACCACGCTTCGCCGACCTCGCCGAGCGAACCCTGTTCAACGTGGTCGCGACCTCCCCGGCCGAGGACGGCCGGGCCTTCTTCTACGCCAACACCCTGCACCGGCGCCACCGGGGCGGCGTGCCCGAAACGGACGCACCCAGCCCGCGCGCCGAGTCGAGCCTGCGCGCGCCCTGGTTCGCCGTGTCCTGCTGTCCGACCAACGTGGCGCGGACCCTTGCCCTGCTGCCCGCGTACCTGGCCACGGCGGACGATCGCGGCGTGCAACTGCACCAGTACGCCGACGCGCGGATCACCACCTCCCTCACGGCCGGTCACGCCGTCGCACTGCGGATGCGCACCGACTACCCGTCCGGCGGGAACGTGGTCGTACGCATCGACCGGTCGTCGCCGGCCCGTCCGTGGACCGTGTCGCTGCGCGTCCCCGCGTGGACGGCGGGGGACACGGCGTGGCTCACCGACCCGGACGGCACACGCCGTGCCGTCGCCGCGGGCACGGCCGAGGTCACCCGGGTCTTCCGGCCCGGTGACGAGATACGGCTCGAACTGCCCGTCCGGCCGCGCTGGGTCCGGGCCGACCCGCGCGTCGACGCGGTACGCGCCGCGGTGGCCGTCCAGCGCGGGCCGCTGGTGTACTGCGCCGAGTCCGTCGACCTGCCCGCCGGCCACGACGTCGACGCGATCCGGGTGGACCCGTCCGCCGCACCAAAGGACGGACCGGACCCGGCGGGCGCCACCGTCGTGGTCACCGGGCAGGTGACCACGCACGACGCGAAGCACGACGGACCCTGGCCGTACCGGCCCGTCGACGCTCCCGCCGCCCCACCGGCCGCCGAGCGGACGGGAATCGTCCTGGTCCCGTACCACTCCTGGGCGAACCGCGGTCCCGCGACGATGCGGGTGTGGCTGCCCGCCGAGGAACCGGACCGCCCCACGCCGCCGGAGAGCACTCCCACCGCGAGGTAGGCGTGCACCGCCGTTCCGTCATGGCGCCGCGGCCCCGGTCCCCACCCCGCCACGACCGCCTCGGCGCGCTGCCGTCCTCATCTCTTCCGCACCACGTCCGTGTCCGTCGACCCACCACGATCGGAGTCCGAGCATGTCCCAACCCCCCACACGCCGCGGTCTGTTGCGGCTCGCAGCCGGGACGGCGGCCGCTGTGCCGCTCGCTCAGGCGATCACTCCGGCGCATGCCGCCACGGGTGCGGCGCCCCTCGCCCGCGTCGCGGGGGCGACGCCCGACCGGGCTGCCGCCGTGCCGTCGGCCGCCCCGTCCGCCGCGCCCGCCTGGCCGGTGCAGCCGTTCCCGCTGGGCCAGGTCGCCCTCGGCGACGGCGTGTTCCGCCGCAAGCGCGACCTGATGCTCGACTACGCCAGGTCCTACCCGGCCGACCGCATCCTGGCCGTCTTCCGGGCCAACGCCGGACTCGACACCCGCGGGGCCCGCCCGCCCGGCGGCTGGGAGACCTCCGACGGCAACCTGCGGGGCCACTACGGCGGCCACTTCCTCACCCTCGTCGCCCAGGCCTACGCCGACACACGGGAGGCCGCACTCAAGGCCAAGCTGGACCACCTGGTCACCGCACTCGGAGAATGCCAGCGGGCCCTGGCGGAACAGGGCTCGCCGAGACCGAGTCATCCCGGCTACCTGGCGGCCTACCCGGAGACCCAGTTCGTCCTGCTGGAGAGCTACACGACCTACCCCACCATCTGGGCGCCGTACTACACCTGCCACAAGATCATGCGCGGTCTCCTCGACGCACACACCCTGGCCGGGAACGCACAGGCCCTGACCATCGCCTCGGCGATGGGCGACTGGGTGCACAGCAGGCTGGCCCGGCTGCCGAAGACCCAGCTGGACCGCATGTGGTCGATCTACATCGCCGGCGAGTACGGCGGGATGAACGAGGTGCTGGCCGACCTCCACGCCCTCACCGGGCGGGCGGAACACCTCGCCGCCGCCCGCTGCTTCGACAACACCGCGCTGCTCGAAGCCTGCGCGGCGGACCGCGACATCCTGGACGGCAGACACGCCAACCAGCACATCCCGCAGTTCACGGGATACCTGCGGCTCCACGACCACACCGGCCAGGAGGAGTACGCCGCCGCGGCCCGCAACTTCTGGGGCATGGTCGCGGGCTCCCGGACCTACAGCCTGGGCGGCACGGGGCAGGGCGAGATGTTCCGGGCCCGGGGCGCGATCGCGGCGACCCTGGACGACAAGAACGCCGAGACCTGCGCCACGTACAACATGCTCAAGCTGAGCCGGCAGCTCTTCTTCCACGAGCCGGACGCCGCCTACATGGACCACTACGAGCGGGGCCTGACCAACCACATCCTCGCCTCCCGCCGGGACGCCCCCAGCACGAGCAGCCCGGAGGTCACCTACTTCGTCGGCATGGGGCCCGGGGTCGTGCGCGAGTACGGCAACACCGGCACCTGCTGCGGCGGCACGGGCATGGAGAACCACACCAAGTACCAGGACTCGGTCTACTTCCGGTCCGCCGCCGGCGACACGCTGTACGTCAACCTCTACCTCGCCTCGACCCTGCGATGGCCGGAGAAGGGCCTCGTCATCGAGCAGACCGGCGACTACCCGGCCGAAGGCGTCCGCACCCTGACGTTCCGTGAGGGCGGCGGCCCGCTCGACGTGAGACTGCGGGTGCCGTCCTGGGCCACGGGCGGATTCACCGTCACGGTCAACGGGGTCCGGCAGCGAGCCGAGGCGGAACCCGGCAGCTATCTCACCCTCAGCCGGAACTGGCAGCGCGGCGACCGGATCCGCGTCACCGCCCCCTACCGGCTGCGCGTCGAGCGGGCCCTGGACGATCCCACCGTCCAGTCACTGTCCTACGGGCCGGTCCTGCTGGTCGCGCGGAGCCAGGAGACGGGATTTCGCACGTTCTCCTTCTACAAGGACTTCACGCTCCGGGGAGATCTCGCCGATGTGATCGCGCCGGAGGGCCGCCCGCTGCACTTCACCACCCACGGCCTGACCCTGGCGCCGTTCCACCTCGCGGACGACGCCCGCTATCACGCCTACTTCGAACGCTCCGAACCCGTCGTCGTGTTCGGCACCGCCGACTCCGGCGTGCCGAACCGCGCCCGCGGCGACGGACTGACCTTCCTCGACGTCCTCTGGGGGCAGGCCCCCTTCGCGAACTCCGGCCGCTTCGTCCAAGCGGTACGCACGCTCGCCGGCACCTGGCTGGCCGAGGGGCTCTTCACCCGCGCCGAGCGGGACCGCGTCGTCGCGGCCGCCTCCCGCACCCGGACGGTCCGACGAAGGTGACCCCTGCGAGCTGAGCCGGCCGGAGGCGCCTGACGACGGAGACCCGCGCCAGGCGCCTCAAAGGTAGGTAAGGCAAACCTAACGTCCGATAATGTTCCCTGTGCAACTGTTCGTGGGACATACGCATGTTGGGAGTCGGCCTTGCCGCACACGATCGACACCGCCGGGAGCGGGCAGGGCGCCGCGACCGGGAAGGGCTGGGTCGAGCTGGGCTCACGCGACGAGCTGCGCGAGCTGCTGGGCGAGCCCTGGCCTGTCGTGATCGAGAAGGTCCACGACCGTCTCACCGGCAAGGACCTGGAGATACTCGCCCGCTCGCCCTTCTGCCTGCTGGCCACCTCCGACGCGCACGGCAACTGCGACGTCTCCCCGCGCGGGGACGCCCCGGGCTTCACACACGTCGTCGACTCCGCCACGATCGCCCTGCCCGACCGGCCGGGGAACCGGCGCGGCGACAGCTTCCACAACATTCTCGACAACCCGCACGCGGGCCTGCTCTACCTGATCCCCGGCGGCAAGGAGGTCCTGCGGGTGAACGGTCGGGCCCGCATCCTCACCGACGCCCCGTTCTTCGACGCGATGACCTCGGCCGAGCAGCGCCCCACGCTGGCCCTGGTCCTGGAGATCGACGAGATCTACCTGCACTGCCCGCAGTCGCTGCGCCGCTCGGGAGTCTGGAATCCGGCGTCCTGGCAGACCGGCTGAACCGGGTCGGGGACACCGCTGTCAAGGTCAATTTAGGTTAGGCTAACCTTCGCCATGTGAGATCTGGTGAAGAAACAGCCGACACCCCGCGTCTGCGCGGGCACGAACTGTCGGCCAAGGGTGTGACCGTGTCGTACGACGGCGTCGACGTCGTGCACGACGCGGCGGTCACCCTCCGGCCCGGCGAGGTGACCGTCCTGGTCGGCCCCAACGGCAGCGGAAAGTCGACTCTCCTGCGGACGCTCGCCCGATTGCAGGGGGCCCGCCACGCCACGCTCAGGATCGACGCCGACACCGACGGCCTCGCCCTGAGCGCCCGCGAGTTCTCACGGTACGTCGCCCTGCTGACCCAGGGCCGCCCCACGCCCAGCGGCCTGACCGTGCGGGACATCGTCGAGTTCGGCCGCTACCCCTACCGCGGCCGCTTCGGCAGGCCGGATCCGGACGCGACGGCCGCGGTCGACCGGGCCCTCGCGCTCACCGGAGTCACGGACCTCGCCGAGCGGGGCGCCGACCACCTGTCCGGCGGGCAGCTGCAGCGGGTGTGGCTCGCGAGCTGCCTCGCCCAGGAGACCGGCGTGCTGCTCCTGGACGAGCCCACGACCTACCTCGACCTGCGCTACCAGATCGAACTCCTCGACCTCATCCGCGACCTGGCGGACGACCACGGCATCGCCGTCGGAGTGGTCCTCCACGACCTCGACCAGGCGGCCGCCGTCGCCGACCGCGTCACGCTGCTCGAACAGGGCCGGATCGTCGCCGACGGCCTGCCCGAGGACGTCCTCACACCGGAACGCCTGACAGCCGTCTACGGCATCCGGATCGACGTCGACACAGACCCCCTGACCGGCCGACTGCGCACCCGCCCGATCGGCCGCCACCACACCCGGCACACTCGAACCGAAAGGCTCGGCACCACCTCATGAGACGCCTCCTGCTCACCGCGGCCGCCACCACCGCCGCGGCGCTCACCCTCGCCGCCTGCGGCACCACCGAGCCTGCCGCCGACAAGACCGAGAAGCCCTCGGAGGCCATCACCCTCACCGACTCCACCGGTGCCAAGATCAAGCTCGACGGCCCGGCCACCAAGGTCGTCGCCACCGAGTGGAACGAGGTCGAGAGCCTCGTCACGCTCGGCGTCGACCCCGTCGGCGTCGCCGACGTCAAGGGCTACAAGACCTGGGACACCGCCGTCCCGCTGAAGAACGAGCCGAAGGACATCGGCACGCGCGGCGAGCCGAGCATGGACACCGTCGCCTCCCTCTCGCCCGACCTCATCGTGGCCTCCTCCGACCTGCCGCCCTCGGCCGTGAAGCAACTGCGCAAGATCGCCCCGGTGCTGGGGATCAAGTCGGCGGACGCCTCCGACCAGATCGGGCAGATGATGGAGAACCTCGACCTCATCGCCAAGGCCACCGGCACCACCGACAAGGCCAAGACGGTCCGCGCCGACTTCGAGGCCAAGATCACCGAGGGCAAGAAGGCCCTCGCCGACGCCGACCTCGCCGGCGCGGACATCGCCTTCGCCGACGGTTACGTGACCTCCAACCAGGTCTCCCTGCGCCCGTACACCAGCGGTTCCCTCATAGGCAGCGTCAACGAGCGTCTCGGCCTGAAGAACGCCTGGAAGGTCAAGGGCGACGCGGCCTACGGCCTCGGCACCACCGACGTCGAAGGCCTCACCGCCCTGCCGAAGGACACGCGGTTCGCGTACATCGGCAACGACGACGACAAGGGCAGCACTCCCTTCACCGGCGCGCTCGCGAAGAACGCGGTGTGGACCTCCCTACCGTTCGTGAAGTCCGGCGACGTGCACCGACTGCCCGACGGCATCTGGATGTTCGGCGGTCCCAGGTCGATGGAGGCGTACATCGACGCCCTCGTCGACGCGCTGACGAAGTAACGAGGTCATGGCCGTCACCGCCACGCCCCCCGCCCTCCGTCGGCCGACAACCGCGTCCCGGACGGGCGCGGCCGCGGTGACGGCCGCGCTCGTCCTCCTGGTCGCGGCCCTCGCCGTCGTCGACATCACCCAGGGCACCGCCGCCGTCGGACCGGCCGAGGTGTTCAAGGCCCTGACCGGACAGGCCGATCCGGCCGACGCGTCCGTCGTGATCGCCTCCCGGCTGCCGCGGATGGCCGCCGGCATCCTGGTCGGCGTCATCCTCGGCGTGGCCGGCGCCGTGCTGCAGGCCGTCAGCCGCAACGTCCTCGCCTCTCCCGACACCCTCGCGGTGAACGCCGGTTCGTACCTCGCCCTCGGCCTGGCCGGCGCCACCGGCGTATCGCTCCCGCTGCTCGCCTCCTCCGGAATCGCCTTCGTCGGCGGGCTCCTGGCCGCGGCCGTCGTCCTCGCGCTGTCCGGCCTCGGCACGGGCACCGTACGGCTGGTCCTGGCCGGCACCGCGCTGGCACTGGGCCTCAACTCCGTGACGGAGGGGCTGCTCCTGCTGTTCCCCGAGCAGACGCAGGGCCTCTACCAGTGGAACCAGGGCAGCATCGGCCAGAACGGCTTCGACGGTGTCCTGCAGATGCTGCCCATCGCCCTGATCGGCCTCGTCGGCCTGCTGCTGACGGCCCGTCGGGTCGACGCCCTCGCCCTCGGTGACGACGCCGCCCGTGGACTGGGCGTCCCCGTCCGGACGACCCGGGTCACCGTCGTCGTACTGGCGTCCCTGCTCTCCGCTGCGGCGGTCACGCTCGCCGGGCCCATCGGTTTCGTCGGCCTGTGCGCACCGGCCCTGGTGCGTCCGCTCGCCCGCCGCTTCCGGGGCTTCGTCCGCATCCGTACGGTCCTGCCCGTGGCCGGTGTCGTCGGCGCGGGCCTGGTGCTCGGATCGGACGTGCTGCTGCGGGCTCTCGTGCCCTCGGGCACGGCGGTCGCCGTGCCCACCGGCGTCGTCACCAGCCTGGTCGGTGCCGTGTTCCTGGTCGTGATGGCCCTGCGACTGCGGGACACCTCGGGGGCCGAGGCACCTGACCGGCTGCGCATCCCCAGCCGGACGGCGTTCCTGGTGACCCTGGTAGCCCTCGTCGCCGTGGTCGTCGGCGTCACGATCGCCGGAACTCTGCTGGGCGACAGCAAACTCCTGCTCGGCGACCTCGTGAACTGGACCCAGGGGCGGGCCGGCCAGGCCGTCTCCTTCGTCCTCGACACCCGGACGCCACGGGTGCTCGCGGCCCTGTGCGCGGGCGCCGCTCTCGCGCTGGCCGGCACGCTCATCCAGGCCGTGACCCGCAACCCGCTCGCGGAGCCGGGGGTCCTGGGCGTGTCCGGCGGAGCCGGACTGGGAGCCGTCCTCCTCGTCACCACCGTGCCCGCCGCCGGCACCTGGGGCATCGCGGGTGCCGCGTTCGCGGGCGCCGCCGCTACCTCCGTGGTCGTCTTCGGGCTTGCCGCCCGGGGCGGCTACCAGCAGAACCGGCTGGTTCTCGTCGGCATCGGCATGGCCGCCGGTACCGCCGCGCTGATCAGCCTGCTCATCGTGCTCACCGATCCGTTCAACGCCACGAAGGCGCTGACCTGGCTGTCCGGTTCGACGTACGGCCGGACCATGCCGGACGTCCTGCCCGTCGCGCTGGTACTGGTGCTCGGTCTCGTCGTCGCGGTCGCCCGGCGTGTCGAGCTGGACCTCGTCTCCCTGGACGGAGACACACCGCGGCTCCTCGGCCTGGGACTGTCCCGGGCCAGGCTCGGATTCCTCGTGGTGGGTGTGCTGCTCAGCGCGACCGCCGTCGCCTCGGCCGGCACCATCGGTTTCGTGGGCCTCGTCGCGCCGCACGCGGCGCGCGCCCTCGTGGGCCGGCGGCACGTACGGGTGGTGCCGGTCGCCGTCCTGCTCGGCGCGGCACTCGTCTGCACGGCCGACCTGCTGGGCCGCACGGTCATCGCCCCCGCCCAGCTGGGCGCCGGCCTGATGACAGCGGTGATCGGCACGCCGTACTTCCTGTATCTGCTGGTACGGAGCCGACGGTAGCCCCGGCCGGCCCTCGACAGCCCCTGGCTCCGCCGCGGATCCGCTGCGGAACCAGGGGCAGGATCAGGACGCGGACAGCTCGGTGCTGACCGTCCGGGCCGCGGTCACCAGGTTCTCCGGGGAGGCCCGGGTCTCGGGTCAGGCGCGGGTCTTCAGACCGCAGTCGGGATCGACCCACCGCCGTTCGGCCGTAATGGCCTCAAGTCCCTTGCGGAGCAGGGCTGCCGCCTCGCCCGTGCTCGGCACACGCGGGGAGGGGATGTCGTACACACCGGGTCCGGCCTCGCGCGGACAGCCGCGTTCGGCCGGCTCCCGGGCGACCTGCACGTGCGAGCGGGCCGCCTCCAGGCTGATGAATCCCGTCGACGGCGTGGTGGCCCCCTACCGGGCGACGTAGCCGCCGTCGACGGGGAGGGCGACGCCGACGACGAAGCCGGCTCCGGGGCTGCACAGCCACAGGACGGCCTGGGCGATCTCCTCGGCGGTGCCGAGACGGTTGATGGGCTGGTTGGCCTCGGCCTCGGCGCGGTCGAGTTCTCCCTTGCCGATCATGTCGCTGACCATGGGCGTGTCGATCGTGCCGGGGCAGACGGCGTTGATGCGGATGCCTCGTGGCGCGTATTCGAGGGCGGCGCTGGTGGTCAGGCCGATCACACCGTGCTTGGCGGCGTGGTACGAGGCGCGGCCGGGGAGACCGACGAGACCGCCGAGTGAGGAGCAGTTGACGACGGCTCCGCTGCCTTGGGCGCGCATGTGCCGCAGTTCGTGCTTCATGCAGGCCCACACGCCGCGGAGGTTGATGGCGTTGACGCGGTCGAACCGTTCGGCGGGTTCGTCGGCGGCGTCGCTGGGCGGGATCTGGATGCCGGCGTTGTTGTACGCCATGTCGAGGCGGCCGAAGGTCTCCACGGCCCGGTCGACCGAGGCGGCGACCTGGTCCTCGTCGGTGACATCACAGGTGAGGCCGAGGACCCTGTGGCCCGCGTCGGTCAGTTCCTTCGTGGCCGCGTTCAGGGCGGCTTCGTCGATGTCGGTGAGGGCGACCGCGGCCCCGGACTCCGCGAAGGCGCGGGCGGTCGCCAGGCCCATACCGGAGCCGGCTCCGGTGACGAGGGCGACCTGGCCGGCGAAGTCGTAGGTGGGATTCACGTCGTGTGTCTCCTGTCGTGGATCGGGGACCGTGCGCTGGCCACGATGCGGCCGCTGCCGGAGGTGCCGCGCACGGTGAGAGCGGCGGCCGTGACCGGGTTGGTGGACCGCGGGATCACCGGGAACAGGACCAGGGCGGTCGCCGCGGCGGCGCATGCGGTCGGGCCAAGGGGGACAGGGCAGCCGTCGGAGCGGGCGCCGGGGAGGGGCCACCTGGCTGCGGAAAGGTCAGGAGGCGTCTTCGACGGTGACCCTGACCTCGTCGTTGTCGGCGAGTTGTGCCGTGGCGCCTTCGGGCATGTGGCCCAGGACGATCAGGTCGTTGCCGGGGCTGGGGGAACCGTCGCGGTAGTAGATGGCGAGGTTGCCCCAGGGCGCGTAGTAGGCGAGGTCGCCGGTACGGGGATGGACTCCGTCGGGGGCACCGGAGGTGGACAGCCGGCGGGGCAGGTCGGCGATCTTCTCGTTCCGGTGGAAGTCGGTCAGGTTCAGGGTGAGCGGGAGCTGGGCGGCGAAGTCCCGGGCGGCGGCGCTGTCGTTGAGCGTGGCGTCGACCGGGGTGCCGTCGATGGTGATCCGGATCTTCATGGCGGTGTACCTGCCAGGGGGTGTGGTGGGTGCGGGACTCGGCGTCCTCCGCTCCGGGGTGTTCGGGGACGTGGACGTCGCCCCGGAAGAGGACTGGGGGGACGGCGAGCTTTCGGCACAGGCGGTCACGGCAAGCAGGAGAGCCGCGGCCACGGCACCACGGGCGAGGCCGAGAGGGGCGGCCGAGGTCATGGTCAGCCCGGCGTTTCGGTCGGCAGGACCTCGGCGTAGTGGCGGAAGCCGTCGCGCTCGGTGTGGATGCCGTACAGGCGCTCGGCCAGTGCGGCGGGGCTGCTGTGCTCGGCGTCGGGCCGGATGGCGCCGGGGACGATCAGCTGCGCGGCGTGGATGTTCTCCGGGGCCAGGGCGTCGTGGAGCATGCGGGCGTAGGCGCTTTCGGCGGCGAAGGCCACGGAGGTGCCGGCGACGTTCGGGTTGGGGCGTACGGCGCTGGAGCCGTTGACGAACAGCAGGGTGCCGCGGCCGAGTTCGCGCATACCGGGCAGGACGGCGTTCACCGCGGTGACGGGGCCCTTGACGGAGAAGGCGAGCGGGGCGTCGAGGTCGTCGGCTCTGGTGTCGAGGACCGGCCTCATGAAGTCGGCGCGGGGCACGGGGCTGTACTGGAGGATCTCGACGGGCCCAAGGGTGTCGGCGGCAGCGCGCAGGGCGGCAGTCAGGGAGGTGGGGTCGAGGACGTCGGCGGGGAAGCCGTGGGCCTGAACGCCGTCACGGGCCAGCCCGGCCGCCAGGTCGTCCAGGTTCTGGGCGGTGCGCGAGATCAGGGCGACGGAGTGGCCGGCCGCGGCGAAGCGTCGGGCGGTGGCGAGCCCGAGGCCGGGGCCGGCACCGATGAGAGCGAAGGTGGTCACGGTGAGTCCTTGGTGGGAGGGGGCGCCGGGGCCGGACTGTGGATGCCCGGCCCCGGCGGTGGGACGGTTCACGGGTTCAGGGCGTCAGGAGGGCCTTGATGGCGCGGCGCTCGTCCATCGCCCTGTAGCCCTCGGCCACCTGCTCCAGCGGCAGAGTGAGGTCGAAGACCCTGCCCGGGTCGATCCTGCCGTCCAGGACACGGCCGATCAGGTCGGGCAGGAAGCGCCGGACCGGGGCGGGGCCGCCGCGCAGACCGACATGCGAGAAGAACAGCTCCTGGCCGTCGATCGCCACGTCGTGCGGGACACCGACGAAGCCGACGCTGCCTCCGGGCCGTGCGCAGTGCAGGGCCTGCCGCATCGACTCGGAGGTGCCGACGCACTCCAGGACCGAGTCGGCGCCGATGCCGTTCGTCAGTTCCTTCACACGGGCGGCACCTTCCTCACCGCGCTCGGTGACGATGTCGGTCGCGCCGAATTCGACGGCCAGCTTCTGGCGGGAGGAGTGCCTGCTCATGGCGATGATCCGCTCGGCGCCGAGCTCCTTGGCGGCGATGACACCGCACAGGCCGACCGCACCGTCACCGACGACCACGGCGGTCGAGCCCGGACCCACTTCGGCGGCGACGGCGGCGTACCAGCCGGTGCCCATCACATCGGAGACGGCCAGCAGGCTGGGCACCAGATCGCCGGACGGGTGCTCGTCGGTGGCGACGAGCGTGCCGTGGGCGTTGGGAATGCGGACGTAGTCGGCCTGGCAGGTGCTCATGAACTCCCGGTGCAGACAGCTGGACTGCCAGCCGGTCAGGCAGTTCGGGCAGGTGTTGTCCGAGGTGGCGAACGAGCCGACCACGAACTGGCCCGGCTTGACGTTGGTGACCTCGCTGCCGACCTCCTCGACGATGCCGACGTACTCGTGCCCCATCGGGTGGGGCTCGTCCACCGGCTCCGCGCCGCGGTAGGGCCACAGGTCCGAACCGCACACGCAGGTGGCGACCGTCCGGATGACGGCGTCCGTCGGCCGGCTGATCCTCGGATCGTCCAGTTCCTCGAAGCGCACGTCGCCAGGTGCGTGAATGACTGCTCCGCGCATGATGGTGCTTCCTTCGGTACGGGGACTGAGAGCCGCAGCCAGAGTCGGGAAAGGCTGCTCACGATCGAGCCTCACACGCGAGAGCGGGCGGGAAAAGCGGAGGAACCTTTCCCGGGAGAGGAACATCCAGGGAGGAAACTCTCCCCCCTTCCTCAGGTGCGATCGATGCAATGCTGGGAAGCATGACCAGCAATGCCACCCTCGATGAACTGGGAGAACTCCTCAAGAAGCGCCGCGCGGAGCTGAGCCCGCGCACGGTGGGGCTGCCGGAGACGGGCGGGTCCCGCCGGGTCGAGGGACTGCGCCGGGAGGAGGTCGCCCAGCCGGCCTCGATCAGCACGGACCACTGCACGAGGTGTCACCGACTTCTCCCGTGTCCCGGAGAAGCACCGCAACTACCCCCGGCTCCTGTTCACCGATCCGGCGATGCGCGCTCTCCATACCGACTGGGAGACGGCAGCCCAGGTGACGGTGGCACAGGTACGTATGGAGGCGGCGAAGTACCCCGAGGCCCCCGGCTCATCGCACTGGTCGGTGAACTGTCCATGCGTGACCAGCAGTTCGCCCAGTGGTGGGGCGACCACAAGGCCGCCACCCGCACCGTGGGCACGAAGACCCTGATCCATCCGGTCGTGGGCGAGCTCACTCTCGACTGCGACACCCTCACCGCCAGTACCGACTCCGACCAGTACATGACGGTCTGGACCGCCGCCCCGGGCTCCTCCGCGCACGACGGACTGCGCATCCTCGCCTCCTGGGCCGCCGACCAGAACCTGCCGGCCTCGTCAGGATGGGAAGCATGACCAGCAACGTTCCTCTCAATGAGCTTGGGGAATTCCTCAAGAAGCGCCGCGCGGAGCTGAGTCCGCGCACGGTGGGGCTGCCGGAGACGGGCGGACCGCGCCGGGTGGACGGGCTGCGCCGGGAGGAGGTCGCCCAGCTCGCCTCGATCAGCACGGACTACTACACGAGGCTTGAGCAGGGCCGTATGCAGGCGTCGGCTCCCGTCCTGGACACCATCGCCCGGGTCCTGCATCTGGACGACGACGAGCGGGGCTATCTGTTCCAGCTCGCGGGGAAGACCACCACCCGCACCCGGCGTCATGGCAGGCAGAAGGTCCAGCCGCAGCTGCAACGCGTGCTGGACGACCTCACCGCCACCCCGGCCATCGTGCAGGGGCGGCGCGGGGACGTCCTGGCGTGGAACGCGCTGGCGGCCGCGCTGGTCACCGACTTCTCCCAGGTACCGGAGAAGCACCGCAACTACCCCCGGCTCATCTTCACCGATCCGGTGATGCGCGGCCTGTACGCCGACTGGGAGAGCTCGGCGCGGATCGCCGTGGCGCAGCTGCGGATGGAGGCGGCCAGGTATCCCGAGGACCCCCGGCTGGTCGAGCTGGTCGGTGAACTGTCCACGCGTGACCAGCAGTTCGCCCAGTGGTGGGGCGACCACAAGGTCGCCGCCCGCACCGTGGGCACGAAGACCCTCAACCATCCGGTCGTCGGCGAACTCGTCCTGGACTGGGACACCCTCACTGCCAACACCGACCCCGACCAGCACCTCACCGTCTGGACCGCCGCCCCCGGTTCCCCCACCCACGAGCGGCTGCGCATCCTCGCCTCCTGGGCCGCCGAGCAGAACCTGTCGCCCTCTTCGTCCCTCCGCTGACCGCGGCCCACGCCGGCCGACGGACTTCCCGGTCATTCCCGGGTGCGGTGGCGTGCCGACCCGGCAGTGCCCCGTGCCGTGAACTCACCTGCCGTCGGCCCGCGAGCGGGACCCGCTGATCGCGCGCGGGACGGGCACCGCGTCAGCCGACGTCCTGCGCGCGCGCCCCGACCGCCTGGTCCGTGGCTGTTCCTGGCTGGGGCTGGGGTGTCTCGGCGCGGGTGGCGTGCATCAGCGCGAGTGCGGTCAGCGGTACGAGGGTCAGCGCGGCCGCCACCGTGCCGACCAGCGGGGGTCCGGCCTGCCGCAGCGGTGAGGTCAGGGCGATTCCTGCCGTCCAGGAGCCGATGGCGATGCCCACGTTGGGCGCCGAGCCACTGAGGCCGGAGACGAGGTTGGGTGCGGAACCGGAGAAGCGCAGGGCCAGCGCGCCGAGCACTGGGGTCGCGGCGAAGCCGGTCGTCCCCATGAGCGTCACCAGGATGACGGCCGCCACGGGGCTCGGGGAGAGCAAGGTCAACAGCAGCAGGACCAGCGTGGTCGTGGCAGCGGAGGTGATGAGCGTGGCAAGGGGGCGCCGGTCACCCAGGCGCCCGCCGACCGTGGTGCCGAGCAGGGCTCCCAGGCCGTAGCCGGTCAGGACCATGGGCACGGCCTCGGCGGGGACGCCGGCCCGTTCGGTGAGCAGGGGCGAGATGTAGCTGTACGTCGCCAGGACACCGCCCATCAGCAGCGTCATGGCACTCAGCGTCAGCCAGACCCGCACATCCCGCAGCACGGCGAACTCGGCCCGGACACAAGGCGCTTCACGCCGCTCGTCGGCAGGTATGAACCGGCCGACGACTGCCGCCGCGACGGCTGACAGCGCGGCCAGTACCCACAACGGCCCGCGCCAGCCCGACAGCTGTCCGAGCCACGAGCCCAGCGGTACGCCGGCCACGGTGGCCACGGTCAGGCCCCCCATGAGCATGCCCAGGGCCCGTGACGTCGCTGCCGGACCTGCCGCGGTCGTCGCCACGACCGCGCCGACACACCAGAAGGTGCCTGTGGCCAGCGCGGTCACCACACGGGCCGCGAGCACCAGCGCGAAGGACGAGCTGAGCGCGGCGGCCAGGTGGCCGAGGGAGAAGACGACGAGTGCGAGGACCAGTGTGGAGCGCCGGGGCAGGCGCAGCGTCGCGATGGCCATCGCCGGTGCCCCGACGACCATGCCGACGGCGAACACGGTGATCAGCAGACCCGCGTGAGACACGCTGACGCCCAGATCGCCGGCGATCTCGGGGAGCAGGCCCGCGATGACGAATTCGGTGGTGCCCATGAGGAACGTTCCGGCGGACAGCACCAGGACGACGAAGGGCAGCCTGCGGCCACCGGGCGGGGATGACATGCGGTGGCACTCTCCTTGCGGGGCGGCGTGCGACCGCCGCGGGGTGGGGACGCCGAGAACATCGCATCGCACGGGCGTTCTGCGAGGGGGAGGAACCTCTCCCTGCTGCGTGACGGAACGGCGAGCGGCCGCATCCTCGGCAGCCGCCGCTTCACGGACAGAGAACCGCTGACGCGCTGTGCGGCGATTCGGACCCCCGGGAGGGAAGCGGCCGGTGGATCGGACCGGTGGCCTGTGACAGCGGCAGGCCCGTGCCCTGGCCGGTGTGGGCGATGATCTCCGCGGCGATGGACACCGCGGTCTCCTCGGGTGTGCGGGCCCCGATGTCGAGGCCGATCGGTGAGTGCAGTCTGGCGAGCTGTTCCGCGCGGACGTCGGCCTCCCGCAGGAGGCGAAGGCGTTCGGCGTGGGTGCGCCGGGACCCCATCGCACCGACATAGCCGACGGGCAGATCGAGCGCCAGGCGCAGCAGGGGAATGTCGAACTTGGCGTCGTGGGTGAGGACGCAGACAGCGGTGCGGGCGTCCACGTCGGTGCGCTCCAGGTAGCGGGGCGGCCAGTCGACGACGACCTCGTCCGCGTACGGGAAACGTGCGGTGGTGGCGAAGACGGGGCGGGCGTCGCAGACGGTGACGCGGTAGCCGAGGAAGGCCCCGGCCTGGCTGAGCGCGGCGGCGAAGTCGACGGCGCCGAAGACCAGCAGGCGCGGGCGGGACGCGTGGACGTGAACGAGGACGGTCAGAGGTTCGGGGCAGCCGTCGCCGTCCCCGCCGACCGTGACGCGGGCGGTCCGCCCGGATCGCAACAGGGCCGTGGCTTCTTCCGCCACCAGCCGGTCCGCCGCTCCGTCGGCCAGCGTGCCGTAGGTGACGCTGCCGCCGGCGAGGACGCTCAGGGTCGAGCCGAGGAGGTCGCGGGGGCCGTCCACGACCTGTGCCACGGCGGCGGGCCGTCCCTGGACGACATCGCAGAGGGCCGCGGCGAGGTGGGGCTGGGCCGCTGGATCCATGTGCTGGACGAGGACGTCGAGTTCTCCGCCGCAGGTCAGGCCGACGGCGAAGGCGTCGTCGTCGGAGTAGCCGAACCAGGCCCGCTGGGGGGCGCCCCCGTCGCGCAGCACCTGCCGGCACAGGTCGTAGACGACGCCCTCGACGCAGCCGCCGGAGATACTGCCGACCGCGTTGCCGTCCGCGTCCACCGCCACCGACGTACCCGCGGGCAGCGGTGCGCTGCCGGTGACGTCGACGACGGTGGCCAGGGCGAAGGGGCGGGCCTCGAGGCACCAGCGGTGCAGTGTCTCCGCGATGTTCAGCATGAACGGGTCCTTCGTGCAGGGGGTGGCGTGGGCGGGCCGCCGCCGCGCCGCCGGGGAGCGTTGCTGCACGCGGCGGCGGCCCTGGAGGGTCCGGCAGCCGGGCCGGGGGACCGTCCCCAACTGCCGTGCAGGCGTGGGGACCCCCAGCCGGACGAGGAACGAGTGGCGCTGGGCCGCTCCGCAGTGGCCCGGGCCGCTCGACTCAGAGCAACGCCTCGGCAGTGATGGGCAGTTGACGGATGCGGCGGCCGGTGGCGTTGAAGACCGCGTTGCCGATCGCGGCCGCCACCCCCACCTGGACGACCTCGCCGAGTCCTTTGACCCCCAATGCGTTGCCCGCGTTGTCCTCGCCGTCCAGGTAGATCGCCTTCACCTCGGGGACATCGGCGTTGACCGGCACCAGGTAGTCGGCCAGGTTGGCGTTGACGATCCGGCCGTCGCGGTGGTCGGTGACCGTGTGCTCCAGCAGGGCCGTGCCGATGCCGCCCACGATGCCGCCGATGGCCTGACTGTCGGCGAGCTTGGGGCTGATGATGCGGCCCGCGTCGTACACACCGAGCATTCGCCGCACCCGCACCAGACCGAGCGTGGCGTCCACCGCGACCTCGGCGAAGGTCGCGTTGTAGGCGGCGTAGGACTCCCGCTCGGGAGCAGGCGGCCCGGTGTAGTCACCGCGGGCCTCCAGGTGGGAGCGGTCGTTACGGGCCAGCAGGCTTCGATAGGTCTCCCCGCGGGCCGGGTCGCCCTGCACATGGAGCCGGCCGCTCCGCACCACCACCCGGCCGGCGGCCACCCCGTACAGCGGCGACCTCTTGTCCTCGACTGCCAGCTTGATCGCCTGGCGTCGCACCTGGTCGCACGCGTCGACGACGGCGGAGCCGACACTGGCCATGGTCGCCGAGCCGCCGTGCGGCCCGGTCTGCGGATACAGCGAGTCGCCGAGCCGGAACGTGACGGCGCGCACGGTCAGTCCGAGCGCGTCCGCGGCGACCTGGGTCTGCGAGGTGTAGGTGCCCGGGCCCATGTCACTGGTGGCCGACTCGACCACCGCGGTTCCGTCGGCATCCAGACGAGCCCTGGCCTGCGCCGGGAAACGCCCGGGATCGTAGACCCCGGCAGCCATCCCCAGGCCGATCAGCCAGTCCCCGTCACGCGTCGAACGGGGCTTGGGGTTACGGCGGTTCCAGCCGAACTCCCGGGCACCGACCGTGTAGCACTCACGCAGCCGACGGGTGGAGAACGGCAGGTTCTTCCCCTCGTCCTCGGACGGTTCGTTGCGCCGGCGCAGCTCGATCGGGTCGATGCCGACCTTGTGCGCGAGCTCGTCCATGGCCGACTCGATCACGAACGACGCCGACGCGAAACCCGGCCCGCGCATCCAGATCGGAGTGTTCACGTCCAGCGGCACCGTCCGGTACGCCTGGCTGACGCCGGGCATGCTGTAGAGCATCTGCCCCGCGAGCATGACCCCCTCGGTGAACGTCTCGTACGAGGAGGTCTCGGCGTCGATCCGGTGGACCGCGGCGGCCAGCCGGCCGCGCCGGTCGCTGCCGAGGCGCAGCCGGTACTCGTAGGAGGGCCGGAAACCGGTGCCGAAGTACATCTGCCGACGGCTGAGCACCAGCTTGACCGGGCGCTTCGTCTCCCGCGCGGCCAGGGCGGCGACGATGGTGTGCGGCCAGCAGCGCAGCCCGCTGCCGAAGCCGCCGCCGACGAACGGGTTGATGACGCGCACCGCGTCCGCGGGCAGGTCGAACACTGCGGCGATCTCGTCGTGGGTGCCCATCACCCACTGCGTCTTGTCCCAGACGGTCAGCTTGTCCCCGTCCCATCGGGCGACGGTGGCGTGCGGCTCCATCGGGTTGTGATGGTTGCGGGCCAGCTGGTACGTCAGGTCGAGCTGTACCGCGGCGTCGCGCAGGCCGGATTCCGCGTCGCCGCGCGCGTAGTCCGTCGGCTCGTCCGGCTCGGCCTTGTGCAGGTCGGTCGACGGCCGCTCGGCGTCATAGCCGACCTCGACCAGGCTCGCACCGTGCTGGGCGGCCTCCAGGGTGGTGGCGACCACGACGGCCACCGGCTGACCGTGGAAGAGCACCCGGTCGTCCTGGAACACCCGCAGCCTGCGCCCGGGCATGTTGTTGGACCCGGCGTTGTCGCGGTACGGCAGCTTCGGCGCGTTGCCGTGGTGGATCACCCGCAGCACACCCGGATGCCTCTCGGCGGTGCGGGTCTCGATGGACCTGATGCGGCCACGGCCGATACTCGCGTCGACGATGACGGCGTGCACCGCCCCGTCCTCCTCGTGCTCGGCGGCGTAGCGTGCCGTGCCCGTGACCTTCAGCCGGCCGTCCACCCTCGACAGCGGCGCACCCACGGCGGCCTGCGGCTGAGGACTCACTTGGTACCTCCTACGATGCGCAGCTGACGTTCCACGGTCCGCCGGAGCAGCTCGACCTTGAACCGGTTGTGTGTGAGCGGGCGGGCCCCGTCCGCCGCCGTCCGGGCAGCGGCTGTCCACAGGGCCTCGGAGGGGCGCTCCCCGACGAGGTGTTCCTCGACCGCGGGCAGCTTCCACGGCACCGTGCCCACCCCACCGGCGGCGACCTTCGCCTCCCGGATCACCCCGCCGCGCACGTGCAGGGCGACGGCCGCCGAGGTCAGGGCGAACTCGTACGACTGCCGGTCACGCACCTTCAGATAGCCCGACCTCAGTGGACGGGCCAGAGCCGGGATCTCCACCGCCGTGATCAACTCGCCCTTCCTCAGGGCTTGTTCACGGTCGGGAGTGCTGCCGGGCCTGAGGAGGAAGCTGGCGAAGGGCACACGGCGCTCCCCGTCCGGGCCCAGCAGGTGCACGGTCGCCTCCAGCGCGGCGAACGCCACTGCGACATCCGAGGGGTGCGTGGCCACACAGCGGTCGGAGGTGCCGAGGATCGCGTGGGCGCGGTTGTGGCCCTCCCGCGCGGCACAACCCGAGCCCGGCTCACGCTTGTTGCAGGCGGCGGTCACGTCTCGGAAATAGGTGCACCGGGTGCGCTGCATGATGTTGCCGCCGATGGTGGCCATGTTCCGCAACTGGGCCGAGGCGCTCAGTTCCAGCGACTGCGAGATGACGGGATACAGGGCGCGCACCCGGGGGTGGGCGGCGGCCTCGGTCATGCTCACCAGCGCGCCGATGCGCAGACCACCGTGTGTGGTGGCCGTGACCGCGCGCATCGGCAGACCGGTGATGTCGACGAGGGTCTCGGGGCGCTCGACGGTCTCCCGCATCAGGTCGACCAGGGTGGTGCCGCCGGCGATGTAACGGCCGCCGCGGCGGCCCGAGTCGAGGGCTTCACGAGTGTCGGACGCCTTGGTGTACGTAAAGGGGTGCATGGTGGCCGCTCCTTACTTCCGGCCCGCGGTCTGTTCGACCGCGCGCACGATCTTCACGTAACAGCCGCAGCGGCAGATGTTGCCGCTCATCCACTCCCGGATCTCCTCCGGCGAACCGGTGTGGCCCTCCTGGATGCAGCCGACGCCGGACAGGATCTGGCCCGGTGTGCAGTAGCCGCACTGGAATGCGTCCTGCTCGATGAACGCCTTCTGGAGCGGGTGCAGTTGGTCACCGTCGGCCAGGCCCTCGATGGTGGTGACATCGGCACCTTCCAGCCGCACCGCGAGCGTCAGGCAGGAGTTGACCCGATGCTCGTCGACCAGGACCGTGCACGCGCCGCAGGCACCCGCGTTGCAGCCCTTCTTGGAGCCGGTCAGGCCGAAGTGTTCGCGCAGGAGATCCAGCAGCGAGGTGCGGTTGTCGACCGTCACCGTCCGCCGGGTGCCGTTCACCGTCAGGGAGACGCGGCTCGCGGGCGACGCCTCGGCGGCGGACGCCTCGCCCGGACCGGCGAGATCGGTCCCTGCGATCAGACCGCCTGCGACGACGACACCACCGACCGCGCTGGTGGTGGCGATGAACGTGCGCCGACTGGGGGCTGCTGGAGCGGACTCACCGGCTTCTGTGGGGAGTGCAACGGCCGGCTCGGGGGGTTCAGTGGGCATGGGTACGCCTTCGCGTCGCGGACGGATCATGCCGCGCACTGCGGCACGGCAGGAGGCGGGACCGGCGTCGCCGCGGGCCTGGACGACCGTGGGGATCACAGCCGCGGCCGGTCACGCCGGAAGTGTGGCACCGCCGGTGACCCTCGTGGCAGGGAGAGTTTTGTCCCCCGATGCTTCGCTCCCCCCGAGGCTGAGCCGTGGTGTGGTCATACGGGGGTGCCTCCGGCGGCGGCACGCAGGTGGGCGGTGTGAGTCGTCGGCGCCCGGTCCCACTCGCGCCGATCTGTCGATGCCGCACCCCTCGGCTCGTGGTCCGCTCCGAGCGGGTGTGCTGGCCGGCCCAGTGCTACGGCGAGGTGGGCAGGTGCGGGGAGCGGAGCACGAGGAGCGTGATCTCGCTGGGGGCGAGGACGCGGAACGGCGGGCCCCAGAAGCCGGTACCGCGGCTGGTGTAGAGGAGGGTGCGGGTGCCGTGGCGGCTGAGGCCGGCGAGGGCGGGCTGGTCGATGCGGACCAGGTGGTGGAAGGGCCAGATCTGGCCGCCGTGGGTGTGGCCGGAGAGCTGCAGGTCGATGCCGTCGGCTGCCGCCCGGTCGACGAACTTGGGCTGGTGTGCCAGGAGCAGGACGGGGTGGTCGGGGTCGGCGCCGTGCAAGGCTCCGGCGAGGTGGGCGCGGTGGCCCGCCAGGCCGGAGGACTCGGCGGTGACGTCGTCCACGCCGGCGACCACGAGGGTGTCGCCGCCGCGTTCGAGCAGCAGATGGCGGTTGCGCAGTGGCGCCCAGCCCAGCTCGTCCATCAGGTCGACCCAGCCCTGGGCCTCGCTGTAGTACTCGTGGTTGCCGGTGACGTACACGCGGGCCCGGGTGGCCCGCACGGTACCGAGTGGGAGGGCCTGGGCACGGCGGCGTTCGGCCGTGCCGTCCGCGATGTCGCCGGTGTGGCAGACCAGGTCGGCTTCCAGCGTGTTCACCGTCTCGCAGACCCGCTCCGACCAGCGAGTGCGATCGAGGGGGCCGTAGTGGGTGTCGGTGATGAGGACGACGCGGAGGCCGTCCAATCCGGCACCCAGCCGTGGGAGTTGCACGTCGAGTCGGCGCACGCGTGGCACGCGGCGGGCTTCGGCGTACCCCCAGGCGAGCAGTACGGCGGTTGTGCCGAGGACGGCCCATGTGACGATTCGGGCCCGGTCCTGACTCTCGCCGACGTCGGCCAAGGTCAGGGCGAGCCGCAACGGGACGCCGAGCAGAAGGGACCAGGCGAACAGAACCCAGCTGGCGCCCAGCAGGGTGTCACCGACGATCGCCGCCCGGTCCTGCTGGCGCCGGCCGTGTCCGCGCACCATCGCGAGCGGCATGCCGACGAGGCCGAGGGTGAACAGGGTGGTGCCGCCCAGGGAGACGGGCAGCGGCCAGTGCTGGCCGGTGTGCAGGAGCACCCAGCAGGGCACGGCCCACAGCAGGACGGGCGCGATCAGGGGGATGTAGCGCATCAGGCGGTGCAGTCGGCTCTGCCGCGGAGCCCCCGCTTCGCTGTCGGCGGGCCGGGTGTCGCTGGTGTCGGTCACGCTTCCCTCCCTGACCAGGCTGCCGTCTCGCGCACTGTATCCGGTCTCCCTGGGGCCGGCCGGACCGGTGTTCATGGGCGCGGCCCCTCGGAGCGAAGGGTTCTCTGCGGAACGGCAGGACTTTGCCGCAGACACCTTTTTCGGCATGAGCCGCGATCAGGGCACTACTGCCTGGCTGGTATCGCCGCCAGCGAAGCTTCCTGCCTGGTCCGCGACACCCACATCACCGAAGCCCGGCTCGTCCGTCGCGGCGCACCAGGCGACCCGGTGCGCCTGGACCGTTGGCAGGCGCCACCGGCGGTGGCACCGCGTTGCGGGACGGCCCTCGGGCCGGTGAGCGTTGCCCGCCCCCGCGCTCCGTCGCCGTATGAGCGCTGACGTGGTCGCGTGACCAGGCGGACTCGGCCTGCGCCGAGCCCGCCACGCCGGCTTCGCACGGGAGCCGGACCGGTGTCACGCCGTTAGCGCTGCAGTGTCAGCAGACCCGGGCGGTAGGGCCAGTGGCCGTACTCGCCACCGGAGTTGGGGCTGCGTCCCTGGTAGAGGAACTGCAGGTTGCAGGGATCGACGGTGAAGGTCTGATCGGCGGTGGTGCGGATCAGTTCGCCGTGGCTGATGTCGTTGGTCCAGGTGGCGCCGCTGTTGGCCTTGCCGGCGAAGGGGTTGCTCTCGGTCGCGGCCTGGGGTGTCCATGAGCCGTTCAGACTGGTGGCCGTGAACGAGCGGAAGTAGCGGCCCTGCGAGCCGATCGCCTCGACGATCATGAGGTAGCGGTTCTGGCCCTGGAGCTTGTAGACCTGCGGGGCTTCGAACAGGTTGTTCTTCGTGTCGCTCATGATCGTCGTGTAGTTCGAGCCGAAACTGCTCGGGAAGTTCCCGATCGGCATGCTGGCCCGGTAGATCTTGCCGTTGTCACCGGCGAAGAACAGGTACATGTTCTGGCCGTCGGCGATGAGCGTCTGGTCGATGGGGCCGGTGTCGGAGCCGGTGATGCTTCCGGAGAAGAGCACCTGCTGTGCGGACCAGCCGTTGGGATTGGAGGGGTCACTGGACGTCCGGTAGGAGAAGGCGCTCCCACCTCCCCACTGGTAGGCGAGCACCCAGATGTTCTTCGGCGCGAAGTAGAAGAGCGTGGGCGCCACGACGGAGTTCGACATCGTGTTCTGGCTGGCCGAGGCCATCTCCGGCCAGTTGCTGAACAGGCCGAAGTTCATCGAACCCCAGCCCGCTCCCGTTCCCGCGGCGCCGTGCGTCGTCGCATAGACGAGATGCTTGCCGTTGTAGGGGACGACGGTGAAGTCCTTGAGCGAGGCCCACCCGGCCTTGGGCTGCGCCAGCGTGCCCGTGGACGTCCAGCGGTAGGTCGACGGGAGATTGCACGAGCCGGGAGGGGTGCCGCCGACCTTGACGAGCTGCCACTGCTGGTTGGTGCCGCCCCAGTCGTCGTACTGGACGATGTTCGCGTTGTCGGCGGTGGAGCCACCCTGTACTTCGAGAGCCTTGTTGCTGTGGCGCGCGACGAACCTCACGTAGCCGTCCGAGCTGTCGGCCAGCCGCCACTGCTGGTTGGTGCTGTTCAGGTCGGTCCGCTGGACGATCGCGCCGCCGTTGGCGGTGGACCCGTTGTCGACGTCCAGCACCTTGCCGGAGTGGCGGGACTTGATGCGGTAGTTACCGCCGCCGGAGTCGACGAACTGCCACAGCTGCTGGTTCTGGTCGTTCCTGGTCCACTGGGTGATGCGGGCACCCTCGTTGGTCGCCAGGTTGTAGACGTCCAGGGCCTTGCCGCTGTTGCGGTTGACCAGCACGTACGAGGCGTTGGGGTCGACGGTCGCCGCGGCGGCGGGCTGGGCACCGAGGAAGGTGGCCACGAGCAGCAAGGGCGCAAGAACGGCGAGTATGCGTCTGGGGCGGACCGGGGACGGGTGGCGAAACCACATCAGAAGGCCTCCTTGGTGGCGGGGTGGGGCGACGCCGATGAACCGCGGAGCGGCCGTACCGGGGGCAGAGACAGTCTCGAAACTTTCGAAGACTCCTCCGAACCATTGACGCCACAAGTTAGGAATGTGGGGCCCTCCGGTCAAGGTCTGTCGCCGATCTGTCCACAAACAGCTCCTCCCGGCACTCCGGAAGCTCGCGATACGGCCCGCCATTCCAAGGCCCGAGCGGGAAAGGGGAGTTGAGTGCGCGGCATCTACCGCTCGGCGAGGTTCCGAAAGATTCGGGCGACGAACAGAAACTTTCTCTGCGGCGAGTATTGACGAGTCACCGTCAATCCCTCAATCATCCCTCTCTGAGTGACCGACCGTAGTTCGAGATTCCGAACGACGTCGCCGTGAGTACTTGCGCTGCACGGCAGATCCACGCACAGCTGCACCGCAGATCCGCGCACCGAGGCACATGCGCCACCTCGTTTCGTTCCGGTGAGGCTCGCACCAGCGCGTCCCGGCTGTTCGCGCAGTTGGAGAGGGACGCGACGTCGCGTGGCGATCCCCCGGCTGAGCCGCGATGGAGGGCCCCATGCCCATGTCGAGACACCGCCACCGCCCGCCGTACCTCACCCGACGGCCGACCGGCTGCCGTCTCGCGCCGACTGAGATCGTCCCGGTCCCATGACCGCGGTGCCCGGCGATCTCGTGCCGGCCAGGTGCCGGCTCACCCCGTCCCTCTGCCGGTTGGGAGCGGACGACGCATTCCCCTGCGCTCCAGTCCTTCCGTGATTTCTACCTTGGAGGCACAGCCATGGGCTCGTATGCCCTTCCCAGATCCCTTGTCCGCCGCAAGATCCGCGGCCTGCTGCTGGCGCTGCTCGCCGGCATCCTCGGCGTGGCCGCCGCACTGGTCGCGCCGCCGACCGCACACGCCGCCGAGAACACGCTCGGCGCCGCGGCGGCGCAGAGTGGCCGCTACTTCGGCACCGCCATCGCCTCGGGCAGGCTCGGCGACTCGGCGTACACGACGATCGCGGGCCGTGAGTTCAACTCGGTGACGGCCGAGAACGAGATGAAGATCGACGCCACCGAACCGCAGCGGGGCCAGTTCAACTTCACCGCTGGCGACCGCGTCTACAACTGGGCGGTGGCGAACGGCAAGCAGGTGCGCGGCCACACCCTCGCCTGGCACTCCCAGCAGCCCGGCTGGATGCAGAGCCTCAGCGGAAGCACGCTGCGCCAGGCGATGATCGGCCACATCAACGGCGTGATGGCCCACTACAAGGGCAAGATCGCCCAGTGGGACGTCGTGAACGAGGCCTTCGCCGACGGCAGTTCGGGAGCCCGGCGCGACTCCAACCTGCAACGCACGGGCAACGACTGGATCGAGGTCGCCTTCCGCGCCGCGCGCGCCGCCGACCCGGCCGCCAAGCTCTGCTACAACGACTACAACGTCGAGAACTGGACCTGGGCCAAGACCCAGGCCATGTACGCCATGGTCCGGGACTTCAAGCAGCGTGGCGTGCCGATCGACTGCGTCGGCTTCCAGTCGCACTTCAACAGCGGCAGCCCCTACAACAGCAACTTCCGCACCACCCTGCAGAACTTCGCCGCCCTCGGCGTCGACGTGGCCATCACCGAGCTCGACATCCAGGGCGCGTCGGCCACGACCTACGCCAACGTGACCAACGACTGCCTGGCCGTCCCGCGCTGTCTCGGCATCACCGTCTGGGGTGTGCGCGACACCGACTCCTGGCGACCGGGGGACACGCCGCTGCTGTTCAACGGCAACGGCAGCAAGAAGCCCGCCTACACCGCCGTTCTCAACGCACTCAACGGCGGTTCCACGACGCCTCCGTCGGAATCCGGACCGGTCAAGGGCGTCGGTTCGGGCCGCTGCCTGGACGTGCCCGGCACCAGTACCGCCGACGGCACCCAGCTCAACCTGTGGGACTGCGGCAACGGCAGCAACCAGCAGTGGACGTACACCGCCGCCGGCGAGCTCAGGGTCTACGGCAACAAGTGCCTGGACGCCGCCGGCACGGGCAACGGCACCAAAGTCCAGATCTACAGCTGCTGGGGCGGCGACAACCAGAAATGGCGCCTCAACTCCGACGGATCCATCGTCGGCGTCCAGTCCGGCCTCTGCCTGGATGCCGTCGCAAGCGGCACCGCCAACGGCACCCTGATCCAGCTCTACTCCTGCTCGAACGGCAGCAACCAACGCTGGACCCGCACCTGATGGGACCTGCCACAAAGAAGTGGGTGAATCGATGAAGACCTACGGTGCGGCTTCCTCCGCCCCTCCACCCAGACGTCGCTGGTGGTCCCGGGTCGCCGGCATGGTGGCGGCGACCCTGGCGATCGGCATGCTCGCCGTGGTGAATCCGGCGCCCGCCGCGGCGGCGACGGTGGACACCAATGCCTGGTACGTCCTGGTCAATCGCAACAGCGGCAAGGCGCTGGACGTCGCCGGCGCGGCCACCGCCGACGGCGCGCGGGCCGGCCAGTGGACGCGCAGCGACGGGACCAACCAGCAGTGGCAGTTCGTGGACTCCGGCGGCGGCTTCTACCGCCTCAAGGCCCGGCATTCGGGCAAGGTTCTCGACGTGGCCGGCGCCTCGACCGCAGACGGTGCCGCGATCCAGCAGTGGGCCGACCACAACGGGGCCAACCAGCAGTTCCGTCTGGCCGACTCCGACGGGGGTCACGTCCGGCTGATCAACCGCACCAGCAGCAAGGCGGTGGAGGTGCAGGGCGCCTCCACCGCCGACGGCGGCAACGTCGTCCAGTACTCCGACTGGGGCGGAGCCAACCAGCAATGGCAGATGATCAAACTGTCGTCCGGTGGCGGTGGCGGCGGATGCGGCAGCGCCCCGACTCTGGCGAGCGGTACGCACACCATTCAGAGCGGCGGCAAGAGCCGCAGCTTCATCCTCAGGGTTCCTGCCAACTACGACAACAGCCGCCCCTACCGGCTGATCTTCGCGTTCCACTGGCGGGGCGGAACCGCCGGCGACGTCGCCTCGGGCGGCACGAGCGGGAACGCCTGGTCCTACTACGGCCAACAGGAACAGTCGAACAACAGCGCGATCCTCGTCGCTCCCCAGGGCCTCGGCAACGGCTGGGCCAATGCGGGCGGTGAGGACATCACCTTCGTCGACGACATGATCCGGCGCATCGAGGGCGGCCTCTGTGTCAACCCGGCACAGCGTTTCGCCACCGGATTCAGCTGGGGCGGCGGTATGAGCTACGCACTCGCGTGCAGCCGGGCGGGCGCCTTCAGGGCCGTCGCGGTCATCTCCGGCGCTCAGATCAGCGGGTGCAGCGTCGGCAGCCAGCCCATCGCCTACTTCGGAATCCACGGCATCAGCGACAACGTCCTCAACATCGGGCAAGGACGGTCCCTGCGCGACACATTCGTCCGCAACAACGGCTGCACCTCCCAGAACCCGCGCGAGCCTGCGCAGGGCAGCCGAACGCACATCACCACCACCTACTCGGGCTGCCGTGCCGGATACCCGGTCCAATGGGCCGCGTTCGACGGAGGCCACATACCGGGTCCGGTCGACGGCTCCTCCGGCGAAAGCGGCGTCACCACCTGGACCAAAGCAGAGATCTGGAGGTTCTTCGCACAGTTCCAGTGGCAGGCCCGCACGCCCGCACCACGGGTGGAGCCAGGATGCCCCTGGCTCCACCGAAGCCTCCTGGAGGAGACGGCCGGCCCGGCCCGAACCTGGGATCGGTAGGAGTTCCGGCAGCGAGAGCCTCGCCGCATGGACCTGCAGAAGATGCTCGGGCTGTGGTGGACGGTGCCCGCTGGGCTGGCGTTGGTGGGTTACGCGTGTTCGCTGGCCGGGCTGACCCGGCCGCAGCGGGCGGTGTGGGTGACGGCTCGGGTCGTGGAGGTGCATCCGCCGGGACACGGTGAGTCGGGGCAGCACGGGATACCGGTGACGATCGTGTACCAGGACCCCGGCACCGGGCGGGAGTTCAGGTGTGCCGTCGTCGGCTCGCGTGATGACACAGCGCCGCTCAGGCATCACGCGCTCCTCGGCTCGGCTGCGAGCTCAGCGGTCGCCGACAGGGTGCGCAGTGCCGTACGGACGCGTGCGCGGTGGTCCATCATCACCGAGCGGGCGACCCCGTCGAGCACACCCCAGGCCGATGCCGCGTCCGGCAGTGCCGCGTCGCGGACGTCGCGCCCATGCAGCCGTACCCACAGGCGCCGCATGTAAGCGGCCCACGGGGTGCGCAGGTCCTGGGCGAGGGCGTTCAGCACGCCGCCGTCCGGGTCGGGGCGGGGGGAGACGGTCATCCTGCGGGCTCGCAGGACCGAAGCCTCCCGCTGCCAGCGGCTGTTGACGATGCGGTGTGCCGCCGTCGACCCCGCCGCGGAGGTCCCGGCGCCCAGCGGATCGAGGCCCACCGCGAGTCGGCCGCCGAGCACGACGGTGACGCGCAGACTCTCGTCGTACAGGCCCAGCGGGGCGCAGCTGCGGTCGACCTCCCGCCGGACGAGCTCCGGCACGGTCGGCAG
Source organism: Streptomyces aurantiacus (assembly GCF_027107535.1). NCBI lineage: Bacteria > Bacillati > Actinomycetota > Actinomycetes > Kitasatosporales > Streptomycetaceae > Streptomyces > Streptomyces sp. Qhu-G9. The sequence goes on from NZ_CP114283.1 coordinate 3,385,839, forward strand.
GTGCTCGCGGTGGGTCGACGCCTGGAGCACGGAGAAGAGCCGTTCGAAGAGCGTGCGGTCGAACGGCGCGGGGAGTGTGGCGGTCGAGGCGCTCCGGCCGACCTCGGGGCGCGGGGGCACGCGGTGCGCGGTCAGTCCGAGGTGCGGGGGTACGTCGGCGCGGTCCCAGACGTCGGCCTGGTGCGCCGCCCACAGGGCTCGCCCGAGCAGGCTGCCCTGCCCGGCCCGGACCATGGCGGCGAAGGCCGGCGAACCAGCCCCCGCCGCACCGCAGGCCTCGAGAACCTCGGCCGCCAGGCCCGTGTCGGCGGCGCCCGGTACCCCTTCGCGTCCGTCCCACGCCGCTGCCAGCTCGGCGTCGAGCCGGGCGCGCCGCGCGGCGTCCGCCAGATGCTCCTTCAGCGCCTCCACTGTCCGTCCGCCGGAAGCGTCCACGACGTCTTCGAGCACCGCCCTCGCCACCGCGTCCGCCCCGGGCCCCGGCGGCCCGTGCTCGGTCGCCAGCTCGAAGCACCGCTGGAAATACAGGTCCTGGGGGTTGCCCGCCACGATCGCCAGTGCTCGGCGGGTCTTCTTCAGCAGCGTGAACCACCGTGCCGTCGCTTCCAGAACCGCACCAGACTCCCGTATCAGCGCGTCGAGTTGCTCCGCCTCCCGCGCGTCGAGGAAGTCGACGGCGAGCTCCGGACGCAGCGCGGGCCGGACGATCAGCGGCAGCACGATCAGCTTGACCGTCCGGGTCAGCGGCGCGCCACCGGGCCCGCTCAGCGCCTGGGGACCCGGCCCGAGGTCGCGCCAAGCCCTGTCGATGACCATGGCGCGCGGACGGCGCTCGCCGGTCGACGGCTCGCTCGGGGACGGCATGGGCCGAGCGTACGTCCTGGGGGAACTGGCGGTCGAACCTGGGATCGGTAGGCGCTGCCCGCCTCCTAACGTCCACACCACCAGGCAGAACGGACCGGAAGGGCAGGCACAGCATGGGAATCTTCGGCAAGGGCAAGGGCAAGGGCAAGGGCAAGGGCAAGGGCAAGGGCAAGGGCAAGAGCCGCGAGGAGAAGGCCGCCAAGATCGCGGAGCAGGTGGCTGGCGGCAAGGGTTTCTACGGCCGTATGACGCGCGCGACGCTCGGCGGCGAGGACTACGCCAAGCTCCAGCAGTCGATCGGCGCGTACAACTCCGGTGCCACCGTGCAGCAGTTGCTCGCCATGGGCGTACCGACGACCCCCGCCGTGGTCGTGACGATCGGCGACACCGGCAAGCTGGTCAACCACGACCCCGTCGTCGACCTGGTCCTCCAGCTGACCGGGGTCACCGCCGACCCGATCACGCTCCAGACCCTCGTTTCGAAACTGCGCATCCCCCGCGCCGGTGATCAGGTCCTACTCATCGCGGACCCCGCCAACCCCGGCGGCTACCTCTACGCGGGAGACGGAGTGACGCCGTGACGACACCGCCGTACGAAATGCTGGCGAACGACACCACCCGTTTGGTCCGTGGCTGGTCCGGGACGGATGCATTCTTGGAGCTCGGACAGGGACGCGACGTGTCACTTTGATGATGGAGAGTGGCTTCCGTGGCGGGTTGCCTGGAGTCCGACGAAGCCTCCAGGCAACCGACGTGTAGCTCTAGAAGAACCCAAGCTTCTTCGGACTGTAGGAAACAAGAAGGTTCTTCGTCTGCTGGTAGTGCTCCAGCATCATCTTGTGGTTCTCCCGTCCGATGCCGGACTGCTTGTAGCCGCCGAACGCCGCGTGGGCCGGGTACGCGTGATAGCAGTTCGTCCACACCCGGCCCGCCTGGATCGAACGTCCCGCGCGATACGCCGTGTTGATGTCCCGCGTCCACACTCCGGCCCCGAGTCCGTAGAGCGTGTCGTTGGCGATCTTGATGGCGTCGTCGAAGTCCGTGAACGACGTGACGGACACGACGGGACCGAAGATCTCCTCCTGGAAGATCCGCATCCGGTTGTCGCCCTGGAAGATCGTCGGCTGGACGTAGTAGCCGCCCGCCAGCTCGCCGTCGTACTCGATACGGTGACCGCCCGTCAGTACCTTGGCACCTTCTTGCTGGCCGATGTCCAGGTAGGAGAGGATCTTCTCCAACTGGTCGTTGGAGGCCTGGGCGCCGATCATCGTCTCGGTGTCGAGCGGATGGCCGGGCTTGATCAGCTCGGTGCGGGCGACCGCCGCGTCGAGGAACTCGTCGTAGTGACCCTGCTGGACGAGCGCCCGGGACGGACAGGTGCACACCTCGCCCTGGTTGAGCGCGAACATCGTGAAACCTTCGAGCGCCTTGTCCCGGAAGTCGTCGTCCTGCGCCCACACGTCGTCGAAGAAGATGTTCGGCGACTTGCCGCCGAGCTCCAGCGTGACCGGCTTGATGTTCTCGGAGGCGTACTGCATGATCAGCCGCCCCGTCGTGGTCTCGCCGGTGAACGCGACCTTCGCGACCCGCGGGCTGGACGCCAGGGGCTTGCCCGCCTCGACGCCGAAGCCGTTGACGATGTTGACGACACCCGGCGGCAGCAGGTCCGCCACCAGACTCATCCAGTAGTGGATGGACGCCGGGGTCTGCTCGGCGGGTTTGATGACGACGGCGTTGCCCGCCGCGAGCGCCGGTGCCAACTTCCACACCGCCATCAGGATTGGGAAGTTCCACGGGATGATCTGCGCCACGACACCCAGCGGCTCGTGGAAGTGATACGCCACCGTGTCGTCGTCGATCTCGCCGAGCGACCCCTCCTGCGCACGGATCGCTCCGGCGAAGTAGCGGAAGTGGTCAATGGCGAGGGGGATGTCGGCGGCCAGGGTCTCCCGGACCGGCTTGCCGTTCTCCCAGGTCTCCGCGACCGCGAGCTGCTCCAGGTTCGCCTCCATCCGGTCGGCGACCTTGAGGAGGATGTCGGCCCGCGCGGTCACCGAGGTGCGGCCCCAGGCAGGGGCGGCGGCGTGCGCCGCGTCCAGCGCGCGCTCCACGTCCGCGGCCGTTCCTCGCGCAATCTCCGTGAACGGCTGCCCGTTCACCGGACTCGGGTTCTCGAAGTACTGCCCCCGGGCGGGCTCCACGTACTCTCCGCCGATGAAGTGGTCGTACCGAGACTGGTAGGAGACGATCGCGCCGTCGGTGCCGGGCGCTGCGTATCGGGTCATGTGCTCTGCCTCCCGAGAAAGTGCCGCCCGCCGTTGGACAGCTCTCGCCGCGAGGGTAGGGACGGAGAGGTTGCAGGTACGTTGCGTGGCAGCCGTGCGGGCTGTGTGGCTGAAAGTGAGCCGACCGAGCCGGGATGAGGCGCCTGCCCTTGGCCGTCAGCGTCGTGCCCGCCTGGCGGATGCGGACTGTTCGGCCTCCAGCTCGGCCAGTCGCGCCCGTACCGGAGCCGTCGGACGGGTGATGGCCAGCGCTCTCCACACGGCGAGGTCGTCCTCGCCCCACGAGGCCTGTACCCAGTCCGCCAGCAGATCGGGATCACGGCCCGAGACGAGGGCCGCACGCAGTCCGTCGGCCAGCCGTCTGCGCAGCCGCACCACCGCCGGGGCCTGCGATCCGGGCAGCAACGGACCCGCGTACGCGGCCACGGCAGCCGTGACCGCGCCGACGCCGAGTCTGCGCTCCACGACCGCGACATCGGACTCGACCGGAACCGCGAGCCGGTAGGGCCGCGAGCCCAGCACCCCCGGCCCGAGGAGGCGACGCAAGCGTGCCAGTTCGGCGCGCAGCGTCACCGGTGTCACCGATTCGTCCTCGTACAGTGCGCACAGCAGCTCGTCGCCGGTCAGGCCGTCAGGACGCCGGGACAGCAGCACCAGGAGCTCGCTGTGTCTGCGGCTCAGACGCAGCTTGCGGCCACTCGCCACGAGCAGCGCCTCGTCCCGGCCCAGCGCCGTGAGCTGCAGGGCGTCGGTGGCGGCCGGCGCCGGAGTGAGCAGCGCCAGCTGGGACTCCGCCGCGCGCGCCACGGCCTGCACGAAACCCAGACTGTGCGGATGCGCGAGCCCGTCCCCGCCGGTGATGTCTACGGCGCCGAGCAGCCGGCCCGTGCGCGGATCGTGCACCGGAGCCGCCGCGCACGTCCACGGCTGCACGCGTCGGATGAAGTGCTCCGCGGCGAACACCTGCACCGGCCGGTCGAGCGCGACCGCCGTACCCGGAGCGTTCGTGCCCATCGCCGACTCCGCCCACCGGGCGCCCGGCACGAAGTTCATGCCGTCCGCCTTCTGCCGCGTGCCGGGGTGGCCCTCCACCCACAGGAGGCGGCCCTGCGCGTCGCACACCGCGAGGAGATGCTCGCCGTCCGAAGCGAATGTGCCCATGAGTTCCCGGAAGAGCGGCATGACCCGGGCCAACGGGTGTTCCGCCCGGTACGACCCCAGGTCTCCGTCGGTGAGCTCGACATACGCGGAACCTTCCGGCCCGACCCCCGCCCGTGCCGAGCGCCGCCACGAGTCCGCCACGACGGGCCGCACCGGCCGCGGCACCGTGCCCACCTCGGTGAACGTCTCATGGGCGCGGCGCAGGACGCGCACCCGCTCGACGGGATCCGCACCCGGATTCAGGGCCACCCATGGATCGGTCAACTCGGCCTCCCTGTGGGCGTTGAGACTGGACGCGACGCGGCTGGGGACATCGTCACTCTCATGGCCGACGCGGACAAGCGTTGCCGCCCCTCCGACCTGATCCGACCCGGCCATGGCCCGACCCGATCCAGGACGGTCCGGCCTCGCTGAAGACCCGTGGTGCTTTCGGGGACTCGCCCACCGCACGCACCGCACGCACCTCGCCCACCCCCCTTGCACTTCTGGACTTCCAACGGTCAGGCGGAGTTGACCAGTCTCATGTAGCGCGTCCAGTCCCAGTCGGGGCCCGGGTCGGTGTGGTCACTGCCGGGCACTTCGTAGTGGGCGAGGATGTGCGAGCGGTCCCTGGGGACCGCGTACCTGGCGCAGATCGCCGCGGTGAGCCTCGCCGACTCCTCGTACAGGGCCTTGGTGAAATACGCGGGCCTGTCCACCCAGCCCTCGTGCTCGATTCCGATGCTGCGGGTGTTGTAGTCCCAGTTGCCCGCGTGCCAGGCGACGTCGCGCTCGCGCACCATCTGCGCGATGTGGCCGTCGGCGGACCTGACCACGTAGTGCGCGGACACCTGCTTCCTCGGGTTCTGGAAGATGGCGAGGGTGTTCGAGTAGGTCGCCTGCGTCACATGGATGATCACGAAGTCGACGGGGTGGCTCGTCGGGCGGTCGGCCACCGTGTAGTTGGACTTGCTCGCAGGGGACCACTCGGCCCGCGGGTGGTCGAGCCCCTGGGGTTTGGCGCCCGCCCGGGTGCTGGGGAGTAAGGCGGTGGAGAGCGTGGCGAGGGCCGCACTCTGGAGCAGACGCCGCCTGCTGGGCAGGGAGGCGGGCAGGTACGTGGCTCGGTCCATGAGGTACCTCTCGGGGTGGGCGGGCAGATGTGACGTGCGACGGGACTCGACGGAATGCGAGGCGCGAAGGGTGGGGCAGGGGTTCGAACCCTTGGGTGGGCACGGTTCGAACCGTGGAGACAGGGTTCAACGCCCCAGGGCGGTGGCCGTTTCGCGCATCCGGGCATGCGGTCCCCGGTGCGCCTCCCACTCGGACATCCGTCCCTCGGGGATCTTGTCCCCGCAGGTGTGGTCGGTGTCGCGGACGTCGGCGCGCGAGCAGGCAACAGTCTTCCCCGGCATGTGCATCCCCCGAATCTCTGTGCTTCCTCGGACGCCTCCGCCGGCCTGACGAGGGCGTCTCGCGTGCATCACGGTACGGGTCGGGCCGGTTGCGGAGGGATCACCGGCCCAGGGCCGTGGACAGTGTCTCGACTGTGGACAACTCGGTCACCCGTAAGGGGGATCGAAGCATCGTGCGCAGCACGCGAGGCAGGTGAGAGGCAAGCCGGAGGCCGCCGGGAAGTCGCCAGGAATCCGGGGCACGGCACGGACGACGAGGCCGCCGAGACGGAACTGCCGACGCGCGTGCCCGTCAGGTGAGCGGACGCTGAACCACGCACCCCTCACGGGCCGGGCGGGTGTGACGGCCCCACGCGCCCGGCCGCGGACGAGGCAGCTGTGCCTACGCCCCGCCCCTGACCGCCGCCGGATCATCGAGCACGGCCCGCACGACGGAATGCGCCGCGCCCAGCAGCGGGCCCTCCGGGCCGAGCCGGGAGACCGACACCGAGCAGGCGGGCCCCGCCGTCCTGCGGGCCAACTCCCGTTCGAGCGAAGGCAGCAGCCAGGGTGCGAGCCCGGACAGGGCGCCGCCCAGCACGACGGTTTCCGGGTCCAGCAGATTGACCGCACCGGTCAGCGCGATGCCCAGCGCGGTACCGGCGTCACGCAAGGCTCGCCGCACGTCCTTGTCGCCCTGCGAGGCGCGCTCGGCCAACAGCCCGACACGGTCCTCGCCGCATTCCAGACCGGCCGCACGCAGCACGGCCTCCTCGCCCGCGTACTGCTCCAGACAGCCACGTCCGCCACAGGCACACGCGGGCCCCTCGGGCCGTACCGGCACATGTCCCAACTCGCCCGCGAAGCCACGGGTTCCACGCAACAGCCGCCCGTCCACGACCACCGCCCCGCCGATGCCGATCTCAGCGGAGACGTGCAGGAAGTCGCGCGGTGCCGCCTCGTTGAGCCAGAGTTCGGCCAGCCCGCCGAAGTTCGCCTCGTTGTCGACGGTCAGGGGGAGTCCGTCCGGCAGGAGCGTCCCGAGGTCCGTGTCGTGCCATCCGAGGTTGGGGGCTCGCACCACGGTCCGGGTGTCGCGTGCCACCAGGCCGGGCACGGCGACGGCCAGACCCGCAGGCCACAGCCCCTCGCGCTCCGTCTCGGCGACGACCTTCCGTACCAGCTCGGACAGTTCCCTCAGGACCGGCTCGGGCGCACGGCCGCGGTTGGTGCCGTGCCGCACCGCTCGTGCGCGCACCTCCCCGCGCAGATCGACCGCGCACACGGCGAGATGGTCGACGCCCACCTCCGCACCGATTCCCGTCGGGCCGCGTCCGCTGAGGGCCAGCGCCGAGCCGGGCCGGCCCACCCGTCCCGGCCGCTCGGGGCCCAGTTCCTCGAGCAGCCCCGAGCGGACCAGTTCGTCCACAAGCGTCGAAACGGCCGCCCTGGTCAGTCCGATGCGTGAGGCGACGGCCGCACGGGACAGCGGCCCGTCGGCGTTCACCGTGTGCATCACTCGCGAGAGGTTGCGGCGGCGCATGCCCTGCTGCGTGTCGGGCAGCCGTCGGCCGGGACTGCTGGGATGGGCTTCGTGAAGCGGTGCGGTCATGCCTGAGTCAGTCCTCGTCCGGCCGGTCCCCTCAGGGCCGCCCTGTCCGTGCGGGCGCCTCGGAGAGCCGGTGACCACCCGGCCCCGCTCCCCGCAGGCGAAGCCGTCAGCGCTGATCAGCCCCCCGCTCCAGCAGTGCGGCCGCGTCGGAGAGTACCCCGGTGATTTGTGCGAGCGCCGCCTCGTCCCGCTCCACGGCCTCCAGTACCGGCCCGCGTGCCGTGTCCCAGCGCCGGGCCACCGCCGCCGGATCCTCGCCGGTCAGCACGCCCGCGGCCTGTGCGGCGGCGCCGAGTGCCACCAGCTCCCTGGCCTCGGGCACCTGGACGGGACGCCCGGACAGCCGTCGTACGGTCTGCTGCCAGGCGGTTCCCCGGGCGCCCCCGCCGATGAGCAGGAGGGGCGCCGAACGGTTCGCGTCCTCGTCCAGAACCAGGTCGAGGGCGCCGAGCAGGGAGTGGACCGCCCCGTCGTACGCGGCCTGGAGCAGCTGCCCCCGCGTGGTGTCGTGCCGCAGCCCGTGCAGCAGGCCCGAGGCGTGCGGCAGGTCGGGGGTGCGCTCGCCGTCCAGGTAGGGGAGCAGAGTCACGCCCGTGCCCGGCTCGACGGCCTCGCGGTCGATGCCGACCAGCGCGGCGACGCGGTCCACCGCGAGGGTGCAGTTCAGGGTGCAGGCCAGCGGCAGCCAGTCGCCCCGCGCGTCCGCGAAACCCGCCACGGTGCCGGTGGGGTCCGCGGACCGTTGCGTGGACACGGCGTACACGGTGCCGGACGTGCCGAGGCTGAGCACCGCGGTGCCGGGGCGCAGGCCGAGGCCCAGCGCGGCGGCGGCGTTGTCTCCGGTGCCGGGCGCAACCAGCGTGCCCTTGGAGAAGGGCAGGTCCTCGGAACCGCGCACGGTTCCCACGACCTCACCGGGCCGCGCCACCCGGGGCAGCAGAGCCGGATCGAGCCCCACATGGCCGAGGACCTCCTCGTCGTACGCCTCCGTGCCGGACGCCCACCAGCCCGTTCCGGAGGCGTCGCCCCGGTCGGTCGTACCCAGTCCGGTGAGACGCTCGGTGAGGTAGTCGTGGGGCAGTCGCACAGAAGCGGTCGCACGGACGGACTCGGGCTCGTGCTCGGCGAGCCACGCCCATTTGGTGACCGTGAAGGACGGGCCGGGCACACTTCCGCTGCGCTCGGCCCACGCTTTCGGACCGCCCAGCTCCTCCACGAGGCGACGGGCCTGCGGAGCCGACCGGACGTCGTTCCACAACAGCGCGGGCCGCACCGGCGCGCCCTGGGCGTCGAGAGTGACGAGCCCGTGCTGCTGACCGCCGACGGACACCGCCGCGGCCTCGCGTGCCGCGTCCCCGCACTGGTGCAGCGCCTCGCGCAGCGCGTCCCACCACTGCCGAGGATCGCTCTCACGACCCGCACCGGAGGACACCGTGTGCGGCGCCTGGCCGCTTGCCACCACCGCGCCGGTGGCCACGTCCACGACCAGGGCCTTGGTGGACTGGGTGGACGTGTCCACGCCGACGACGAGCGGACCCTCGGCTGCTGACATCGGGCTCTCCCTCTTCCGCGGCTCCGCGGCATCTGACCTGGTGTTTTCGGAGCCTGTCCAGGCCGGTGACGGCCCGAATCCAGCTTCCGTCCCTGTGCGGGGACATCTTGTCCCTTCCCAGAGATGCCTCCGCATACTAATTTGTTAAGTGCCATGACGAAATAGTCGGAGCAAGCTGAGGAGCCGCGGCATGAACTACCAGCCCACCCCCGAGGACAGGTTCACCTTCGGCCTGTGGACCGTCGGCTGGCAGGGAAGGGACCCGTTCGGCGACGCCACCCGGGCCGCCCTGGACCCGGTCGAGTCCGTGCAGCGCCTGTCGGAACTCGGCGCCTACGGAGTGACCTTCCACGACGACGACCTGATTCCCTTCGGGGCCTCGGACACCGAGCGCGAGTCCCACATCAAGCGTTTCCGGCAGGCACTCGACACGACCGGCATGACCGTGCCGATGGCCACCACCAACCTCTTCACACACCCCGTCTTCAAGGACGGCGCCTTCACCGCCAACGACCGGGACGTACGTCGCTACGCCCTGCGCAAGACGATCCGCAACATCGATCTTGCGGTGGAACTGGGCGCGGAGGTCTACGTCGCGTGGGGCGGACGTGAGGGCGCCGAGTCCGGCGCCGCGAAGGACGTACGGGTCGCACTCGACCGTATGAAGGAGGCCTTCGACCTCCTCGGCGAGTACGTGACGTCCCAGGGCTACGACCTGCGCTTCGCGATCGAGCCGAAGCCGAACGAGCCGCGCGGCGACATCCTCCTGCCGACGGTCGGTCACGCGCTGGCCTTCATCGAGCGCCTGGAGCGGCCGGAGCTGTACGGGGTCAACCCCGAGGTGGGCCACGAGCAGATGGCCGGGCTGAACTTCCCGCACGGCATCGCCCAGGCCCTGTGGGCGGGGAAGCTCTTCCACATCGACCTCAACGGCCAGTCCGGCATCAAGTACGACCAGGACCTGCGCTTCGGAGCGGGCGACCTGCGCTCGGCCTTCTGGCTGGTCGACCTCCTGGAGTCGGCCGGTTACGCGGGCCCCAAGCACTTCGACTTCAAGCCGCCGCGGACCGAGGACTACGACGGTGTGTGGGCCTCGGCCGCGGGCTGCATGCGCAACTACCTGATCCTGCGCGAGCGGGCCGCGGCCTTCCGCGGCGACCCGGAGGTCCAGGAGGCGCTGCGCGCTTCGCGTCTGGACGAACTGGCGCAGCCGACCGCCTCCGACGGTCTCCAGGCGCTGCTGGCGGACCGTGCGGCCTTCGAGGACTTCGACGCCGAGGCGGCCGCCGCGCGCGGGATGGCGTTCGAGTATCTCGACCAGCTGGCCATGGACCACCTGCTGGGTGCCCGCGGCTGACTCGGCGCGAGGGCGGGGAGCAACCCTTGCGCGGCAGCTTCCGGAACCATGCGGTCCACGCCATGAGTCCGCAGCAAGTTCCGCGCAGGGGTCGCTTCGTGACCGGTTCGAGGCGACTCTGGACGGTATGGCCACGCCGCCCTTACCGCCCCAGCCTCCTCGGCCGCCGGACAACACACCGCCCTACGGCGGGGGTGGGTACGGTCCTCCGCCGGAAGGCTTCGGACCGCTGCCCGAGGGCTACGGCCCTCCACCTGCGGTCGGTCCACCCGGGCACGGCGGGGGAGGATGGCAGCCGCCACCGCCACCGCCACCGCCCCCGCCACCCGGATCACCGGGCGGCTCGGGGCGGCGCCGCAGGATGCTCCTGCTCCTGCTGACCGTGGTCGTGGCGGTCGGCGCCGCCTCCGCGGTCGTGCTGGCGGCCACGGGTGGTGACGGCTCTTCGGACAAGAAGCAGCCCTCGGAGAGCAGTTCCACCACGGGGCGGTCGCCGTCACCCTCACTGAGCATTCCGTCGCAGTTGCCGACCGAACTGCCCTCCTCGCCCTCCCTGCCCACGGGAGTGCCGTCCGACCTGCCCAGTGGCCTGGAGTCGCTCCTACCGTCCCTGGCCGGCGACGAAGTGCCGTACTACATGCTGCGAACCGGTGACTGTTTCGACATCGACGACACCCGGCCCGGCCAGGCGATGAAGCGTCGGTGCGGAGAGGAACACGACGCCGAGGTGGTGAAGGTGGCCGAGCTGGAAGGCGCGTACACGACCGATGCCGCCCTCAAGAAGGCGGCGTCGGACCTCTGCCGGAAACCCTTGGACACCAAGGCGGCCGAGCAGCCCGCCGACACCGTGCGCGGCACCCTGGTCCAGTACCCCGATCCCACAGGATTCGAGGTCGGCATCGACAAGGTCGCCTGCAGCCTGGCGGCGGACTCCGGCGAGGGCGACCGCAAGCTCACCAAACCACTGAAGTGAACCGCTCCTCCGTCGCCGCCACCGATTCCGTTCCTGCACGCAACGGAGTACGACAATGGTGAACGCCGCGCGTCGAACGCCCGCCGGGCACGGGCGCCGCCCCGCGTGCCCGGCGGGCCGGTGTCACTCCCGCCCCTCGGCCAGGGCCAGCGCTGTCGCCGGGTCCTGGGAGGCGGGGCCGACGGGAGCCCACCGGCCCCGCTCCTTGCGGTACGGCCACCAGCGGCCGTCCTGCCCCAGCCGCAGCTGTGCCCGTCCTCCGACCACGGTCCAGCGGCCGCGGGCCGGGCGCAGGGCGGGCCGCTCGTCGTCCTCCCAGGCCGACTCCAGAGCGGCACGCGCGCGTGCGAGTGTTTCCGCCTCCGCGGGCAGGTCTTCCTCGAGTACGTCGAGTGCGGGCGCACCGCCGTACTCCCAGGCCCGGACGGCCAGCGCCAGGCCTTCGCGGTCACGCCCCGATCCCTCCGCGAGCCGGGCGGCCACCGGTGCCTCGGGTGCGCCCGAGGCCAGCCGCACGGCATCCTGCGCGGGCGTCGGCTCGGCCTCCACCGCACGCTGCCCGTGGCCCGCCCCGAGCGCATCGGCGAGCAGCCGGTGCGCCTCACGGGCGGCCTGCGCCGCCAGGAAGCCGAGCGCGGCCGGATCGACGCCGGGCGCCGGAGCGGTCTCCGTGTCCAGCGAGGGCGGCAGACCCGGCTCCGGGGGCACGGCGGGTTCCCCCGGCAGCGGCGGCAGGATTTCTCCCGCCGCGTAGGCCTCCACGGCGTCCACGCCCTCGTGCGTCTCCTGCCGCACCGCGGGGGTCGCCGACCGAGGAACGCTGCGGGTCTGCAAGGCGTCGAGGAGCTCGCGCTCGCCGCGGCCACGCAGGAGGAGCAGCACGAACGGATCCTGGTCCAGCAACCGCGCCACCTGGTAGCACAGGGCCGCGGTGTGACCGCAGTGGTCCCACGCGCCGCAGTCGCACTCCGCCTCCAGGTCGCCGAGGCCCGGCAGGAGTTCGACACCGGCGGTCGCGGCGTCCTCGACCAGGTGCGGCGGCATCTCACGGTCGAGCAGTGCCGCGATGTGCCCCGCCCGCTCGGCTGCCATGTCCAGGAACCGGTCCCACTGCTCCTGCGAGAGTTCCTGCAGCAGGACGTCCGCGCGGCGCGCGGTGCGGTCGCGGTCCTGGATCACCGCGGTGACGCGCCCCGGGCGGACCGACACGGCGCCCACGGCGCCCGCCCGCGCGAGCCGACGGCCCGCCTTCAGCTGCGCCGAGTCCAGCGCGGCGTCCTCCAGTGCCCTGAGCCAGGCCTGCCCCCACCAGGTCTGCGCGAAGCCCCGGCCGTGCGCGGGCGGCAGGGCGGCGAACGTACGCTCCTGAGTGTTCTCGTAAGGCTCGCTCATCGGGCGCCTCCTCGCAGTTCCACCAGGTCGGCCAGTTGGGCGTCGGACAGTTCGGTGAGGGCCGACTCCCCGGATCCGAGGACCGAGTCCGCCAACTCCCGTTTGCGCAGCAGCATGTCCGCGATGCGGTCCTCGATCGTCCCCTCGGTGATCAGCCGGTGCACCTGGACCGGCCGGGTCTGGCCGATGCGGTACGCGCGGTCGGTGGCCTGGGCCTCGACGGCGGGGTTCCACCAGCGGTCGTAGTGCACGACGTGCTCGGCCCGCGTGAGGTTCAGGCCCGTGCCCGCGGCCTTCAACGACAGCAGGAAGACGGGCACTTCTCCGTTCTGGAAGCGCTCCACCATGGCCTCGCGCTCGGGCACCGGCGTACCCCCGTGCAGGAACTGAGAGTGCACACCGCGCGCGCTCAGATGGCGTTCGATCAGGCGCGCCATCCGCACGTACTGCGTGAAGACCAGAACGCACGCCCCTTCGGACAGGATGGTGTCGAGCAGCTCGTCCAGCAGCTCCAGCTTTCCGGAGCGCCCGGCGATCTTCGGCCGCTCCTCCTTGAGGTACTGCGCCGGGTGGTTGCAGATCTGCTTGAGCCCGGTGAGGAGCTTCACGATGAGTCCGCGCCGCGCCATGCTGTCGGCGCCGGAGATCTCCGCGAGGGTCTCGCGGACCACGGCCTCGTACAGGCCCGCCTGCTCCTTGGAGAGGGACACGGCGCGGTCGGTCTCGGTCTTCGGCGGCAGCTCCGGTGCGATGCCGGGGTCGGATTTGCGGCGGCGCAGGAGGAACGGCCGCACGAGCCGGGCGAGTCGGTCCGCCGCCCCCGGGTCCTGCCCGCCCTCGACAGCCTTCGCGTACTGGTTGCGGAACGTCCCGAGCCGGCCCAGCAGGCCCGGTGTCGTCCAGTCGAGGATCGCCCACAGTTCGGAGAGGTTGTTCTCCACCGGAGTTCCGGTGAGCGCCACGCGCGCGCGTGCGTTGATGGTCCGCAGCTGCCGGGCCGTGTCCGAGTACGGGTTCTTCACGTGCTGTGCCTCGTCGGCCACGACCATGCCCCACGGTGTGTCCGCCAGCCGTGCCGTGTCGAGCCGCATGGTGCCGTAGGTCGTGAGGACGAACTCGCCGGCGGCGAGCCCTTCCAGGCTCCGTCGCGAGCCGTGGAAGCGGCGCACAGGAGTACCGGGAGCGAACCTCTCGATCTCGCGCTGCCAGTTGCCCATGAGGGACGTCGGACAGACGACGAGTGTGGGGCCCGCGGCGGACTCGTCGGTCTGCCGGTGCAGGTGCAGTGCGATGAGCGTGATCGTCTTGCCCAGACCCATGTCGTCCGCGAGACAGCCGCCCAGACCCAGGGACGTCATACGGGCCAGCCAGTTGAGCCCGCGGAGCTGGTAGTCGCGCAGGGTCGCGGCCAGCGCGGGCGGCTGCCCGACCGGCTCCTGGTCCTCCGGGGCCGACAGATGGTCCCGCAGTGTCGCCAGCCAGCCCGTGGGCCGCACGTCGACCCTGCGGCCGTCGACCTCCGTCGAGCCCGTGAGAACGGCGCTCAGCGCGTCGACGGGTGTCAGCTTGTGGTCCTGCTGGGCGCGGGCACGGCGCACCTCCTGCGGATCGACCAGCACCCACTGGTCGCGCAGCCTGACCATGGGCCGGTTGGCCTCGGCGAGCTGGTCGATCTCCTGGCGCGTCAGTTGCTGGTCGCCCAGCGCGAACCACCAGCTGAAGGACAGCAGGGCGTCGGCCGAAAGGAAGGAGGGCGTGTCCGAAGCCGTCGCGCTCGCACTCCGCTCGTCGTCCGGCGGTCCGATGACCGCGCGGGCCGTCAGCTTGTGTGCCAGTTCCCTGGGCCAGTGCACCTCCACACCGGCGGCCGCGAGTGCTCGTGCCCCCTCGCCCAGGAGTTCGGTGACTTCCTCGTCGGCGAGTTCGACCGCGTCGGGCACGGTCGCCGACAGCAGGGGAGTCAGCGGGGACCAGGCCCGAGCGGCACGACGCAACGCGAGCAGGGCGTCCATCCGCGCGCGCGGGCCGAACGCCGTGCTCGAACCACCCCACACCTCGGCCGCGTCCGCCAGCAGGGCGGGGTCGCTGACGCTGTGCAGTTGCAGCACCGCTCGGAACGGCAGGCGGGTCTCGTCGGACACGGCCGACGCGAGACCCGGCACCTCGACGCGCAGCGAGATCCGTACGCCCGCGTCGTGCCCGGCCGCGACATCGGCGGCCCACGCACGGTGCTCGGGCACGTGCTGCGGTTCCGGTGCGGCGAAGGCCGGGCCGCCCGCGGCGAGCGCCGCGGCGGGGGAGCGGGGCAGGGTGTCGGCGACCGCGTCGAGGAAGGCGCGCAGCAGCCGCTCGGGCTCGGGCAGCCGCAGTGGCTCGGTCTCGTTGAGGGGCACCGCGTGGGCGTGCGGAGGCATCGCGGCGGCCAGCTCACGGATCCGCTCCAGGTCCTGCGCGCCCAAGGGGCCGGTGCGCCACGCGTCGTGGTCGCCGGCGCTCAGGCCGGGCAACAGGAGCCCGCGCGCGGCGAGTTGGAGCGCCAGCACGGCCGCGGCACCCCAGAAGGCGGTCGTGCCGTGGGTTCCCGATGCGGCACGCGCGCGCGTGAGGACCGGGAGTGCCGTCCGGATCGGCAGGAGGACGGCCCGCACGCTCACCAGCTCGACACCGCTCGTGGCGGGAAGGACGACCGACAGTTCCTCGACAGAACCCGAGCCGACCGCCGGGGGCTCTTCGCCGTCGGGCTGCCAGAAAGCGACGCAGCCTGTCCGGGCCGGGTCGGAGGGGACGAATACGGCTCGGCAGCGGGCGAGTTCGGAGATCTCGGAGGGGGTGGGGGCAGGAATCCTCTGCACAGCGATGACTGTGTTCCTCAAATTTGACTACCGGGGGTCAGAATCGCCGAGGGTACAGCGCTCCCGGAAAAGCGCCAAATGTGCTGACCGTGATGTCGGTCACTCTGTACTGAAAGGTGGATTCAGGCCCACCCCTCGATGCAGGTGTTCCCCCGCTCGCGCCCGGGTGGTGGCGTCATGGCTGCTCACGGGCACTGCTCCGTTCGTTTCTACAGGTCAGCCCGTTCTCTCTCGGCCCGTTCCCTCAGAAACCGGAGTCCAGCCATGTCCGAAAGCGCCGTCGCCGTCGCCGTCGCGGAGCACCCTCCCAGGAGTGCCGCTAGCGAGTTCACACCCCTCCTGCGCACGGTCAAGGACCGGGACTCCTGGACCGTCGGCAAGGCTGGTACGCGTTCACCATTGCCGTCAACGCGCTGGCCCTGGGCGGCGTCGTCACGGGCGTCGCCCTGGTCGGCCCCTCCTGGTGGGTGCTGCTCCTGGCGCCGGTACTCGCCGTGCTGTGCGCCCGCACCGCGTTCATAGGCCACGACGCGGGGCACGCCCAGATCACCGGAAGCCGGCCGACCGGCCGCGTGATCGGCCTCTTGCACGCGAATCTGCTGTTGGGCATGAGCTACGGATGGTGGAGCCCCGTCTGATGATCGCGCACCTCGCCGCGTACGCGACTCTGCTGCTGAGCTCCATGCCCCTGGGGACGGCGCTCGCCTTCGCCGCGCTCCACCATGCGTTCTTCGGGCTGCACCTGGGACTGGTCTTCGCACCGAACCACAAGGGCATGGAGATGCCCGATCCCGATGGAGAGGGATGGGGGGGGCCGTCGCCAGGTGCTCACCTCGCGCAACGTCCGCGGAGGGATCCTGACCGACTGGTTCCTCGGCGGTCTCAACCACCAGATCGAGCATCACCTGTTCCCGAGCATGCCCCGCCCCCATCTGAAACTCGCCCAGCCCCTGGTGCGCGCACACTGCCGCGAGTTGGGTATCCCCTATGCGGAGACAACGCTCGTGGACTCCTACCGTCAGGCCCTCCGGCACATGCACGAGGTCGGAGAGCCCCTCAGGGGCGAGTAGGGGGCGCACCTCAGGGTCGTATCAGGGTCGCGGGCCGGAACCGCCGGGAGCACGGATCCGTTCTCAGGACAGAGAGCGGCAGTGGCCGCTAAGGAGGCTACGCACATGTCGAAGAACGCGAAGATCGCCGCAGGAGGTGTCGCGGCCGGCATCATCCTGCTCATCTGGCTGCCCTGGTGGGCCGCCCTGCTGATCGTCCTGGGAGTTCCCGCGGCGGCGTACCTGACACTCGACCCTTCACAGCGGCGCAGGCTGCGCCGCGTGAACCGCAAGAAGCTCGGTCGCTGAGAAACCCCTGACCGAGTCGGTTCCCCTCCAGAGCGCAGGAGTTGACCACGTCGCCGCTCGCGGACCTGCCGATGGCCCGGTTCGCGAGCGGCTGCGTGCCGCGCTCCACCCACCCGGCGAGCGCGTCGAACGCCGCCCGGTAGCACGGCATGATCGGCCGCCATGGCGTCCCGAGACGCTGTCGTCCATGCCTTGCGTCGACTTCCCGGGGTTTTCCCTCCAGACGCTGTCGCCCGGTGGTCGTCCTGGCGGGCTCAGTTCGGGCGTACGGCGATCTTGTCCAGAGCCTCCAGCAGCCCGGGCAGCTCGGGGCCACGGCCCACCGGAAGGATCTCTCCGGGCTTCTCGTCGAGCAGCACGAAGGCGATGTCGTCGGTCCGTGCCACCAGCGACCAGCCCGGCCCGTCGGCCCGGAGCGTCCGCGCGTCTCCCGGAGCGAAGGACGAGCGGACCCGGCCGAGGGGAGGCGGCGCGTCCACATACGAGCGCGCTTCGGCAAGAACGCGTTGGACGCCGCTGAGCGGCTCCCGCTCGCTGCCTCCGTCTTCGCCACCCGGTGCGGACTCGTCGTTGCCGGCGGTCGGCGCGGTCGGCGCGGTCGGCGCGGTCGACGAATCGGCGAATTCCGATTCGTCGATCTGCTCGCGCCAGGCGGCCCACTGGAGGGCGATCTCGTCCGCGCCGAGGCGCCGTTGCGCGGCGCCCCAGACGGACGTGTCCGGCGGCCTCAGCGGCGCCTGCCCGGCGATCTCGGGCGCCGGATCGTGCGGGGCGGGCACATCGGGCGCCGCAACCGCGACGGCGAGCGGCCACCCGGGCAGCGCCGCCACCATCGTGCGATCGTCCGGCGACAGGTCGTACTCCATGCCGCAGTCCCAGGAGGCGATGGCGACAGCCACCAGTGAGACGTCGTCGATCACGACGGTCCACCGTGACCCGTCCCCGTCCTGGCCCAGCACCAGGCCGTACCCGTCTGCGAGGGGCGCGAGGCCGAGTGCCGCACACGCCTCCGGGTAGTCGTCACCCAGCACGCTGGGGAACTTCGCCGGCGTCAGGAGCACCGCCGTCAGCACATACAGTGCGTCGTCGTCCCCGGCGGCGACGGCCTCATCGTCCGTCCCGGCCATCCCAGCCTCCCCATCGCTACATCCGTCGGCGCACCCTAATGCGCGCCCGCGGCCGTTGTCACGGGTCCGGAACACGTACCGAGCTGCGTCGATCGTCCTGTACGGGGGCGAAACGACCACCTGCAGCCGTGCAGGTTCCCCTTCTGCCCTGCCTCGGGCCCGCCATCCGGTGCGATCCGTGCCGTGTCCCGGTCAGGCGACCGGCAGGCCCAGCAGCGTCCGGGCCACCGCGGTGGGCGACTCGTCGCGCTCCCGCGCCAGCGCGATGACGGCCCGGCACGCCAGCTCGTTCACCCCGAACGACAGCGCCTCCGGCGACACCCAGGTCGCCGCCTCGTCCATCCCGTCCTGGTCGTCCTCGGCGCACGCCGACACGTAAGCCGCCGCGGCTTCGAACAGATTGTGCGTCCGCTTCTCGGAGGGGCGCGTCGCCGGTGGGCCCGGGGGCCGCGATTCGGCCGGTCGCGGGCGTGCGAAGAACTTCCAGAGTCTGGCCAACGTGCCGGACATTCGGGCCGCCTTCCCCCGTGTGCAGATTCATCGGTCATCGCCCATCTGTTGCCATTCAACGTAGAGTTGAAGCCTCTGCACCAGAAGAGGGCGGTGCCGTGAAGGGCCGCCGAACGCCCTCGTCGAGCGGGCCTGGCGATCAGCTGTGGCTGTCTGCAAGGCGCTCCGAGGCGCTCCGAGCGGTGAACTCTCCGGCAGGGAGAACCTGGAAAGTGCCGGGGCGCGGGGTGGCCGCCGAGGTGATCGCCCCCGGCGCCGGGCACCTCCTCATGTGCGACCCGGACGCACACTCCGCGCAGGTTTCGGGGAAGGCCGGACTGACATTCTCAGAGCCGGCGCACGGCCAGTGCGAGGAACCGGGCGTCCTCGTCCGCGTACGACGTCATGCGCCAACCGGAAGCGGACAACAGCGGGCCGAGACTGGCCTCCGCGCGCAGATCTTCCGCAGTGATCTGGCGTCCCTGGCGCGCCGCGAGAGCCGCCCGGCCGATCGGGTGGAAGAGCGCCAGGATCCCTCCGGGCCGTACGACCCGTGCCAATTCCCGCAGGTTCTCGGCCGGATCCGGGAGATGCGCGATGAGCCCGGCCGCGAAGACGGCATGGAGGGATGCCGTGCGCAGCGGCAACCGGGCCACGTCGGCGACGAGCAACTGCCCGGCCCGGTCGCGCCCCGCCCCCGCCGCGGCCTCCAGCATGGCCGGCGTCAGGTCCGCGCCCAGGACCACTCCGGACGGTCCCACGGCGTCTCTGAGGGGCGGCAGGGCCCGTCCCGTGCCGCAGCCCGCGTCGAGCACGCGGTCGCCCTCCCGCAGCCCCAGCTCGGCGACGGCCGCCGCGTACACCGGACCGTCGTCGGGGAACCTGTCGTCCCAGCAGGCCGCGCGGACCGAGAAGAACTCCTGGACATG
Source organism: Streptomyces aurantiacus (assembly GCF_027107535.1). NCBI lineage: Bacteria > Bacillati > Actinomycetota > Actinomycetes > Kitasatosporales > Streptomycetaceae > Streptomyces > Streptomyces sp. Qhu-G9. Next base: position 3,405,163 of record NZ_CP114283.1, read on the forward strand.
CGTGTGGTCGTCGCTCATGCACCGCATGATCCCGCATCGCACAGCGAGCGACATGATCGAACGCCGACGCGAAACATGAGGCGGTGCACACGTTCGAGCGTGACGCGATCGTTCCACCACACCTCTACGTCATATTCCAACAGCTTTCGAAACGCGCCCCCTACGTACGCCCTGGACGGGTCTAGCGTCCCGGAGCCATGGGACACCTGGACCACGCCACCTTCGGGTGGCTGACCCCCGTACTGTCGTACGTCATGGCCTGCATAGGCGCCGCCCTCGGGCTGCGCTGCACGGTCCGCGCCCTCGGCGCCTCGGGCCGATCGCGCCGCAACTGGCTTCTCACCGCCGCCTCCGCGATCGGCACGGGCATCTGGACCATGCACTTCGTGGCGATGCTCGGCTTCGGCGTCAGCGGCACCGACATCCGCTACAACGTGCCACTGACCATGCTCAGCCTGCTCGTCGCCATGGTCGTCGTCGGCGCGGGCGTCTTCGCCGTCGGCTACGGCCGCGACCGCGGCCGCGCACTCGTCCTCGGCGGGCTGACCACCGGACTGGGCGTGGCGAGCATGCACTACCTGGGCATGGCCGCGCTGCGCCTGCACGGCGGCGTGACCTACGACCCTGTGCTCGTCGCAGTCTCCGTCGTGATCGCCGTGGTCGCGGCGACCGCGGCACTGTGGGCCGCTCTCAACATCAGGTCACCGGTCGCGGTCGCCGTCGCCTCGCTCGTCATGGGCGGAGCGGTGAGCAGCATGCACTACACCGGGATGATCGCGGTCGGCGTCCACGTCGACCCTTCCGGGGAGGTCCTGCCCGGGGCCACGGCGATGCAGTTCATCTTCCCCCTCGCCGTCGGCCTCGGGTCCTATCTCTTCCTGACGTCGGCGTTCGTCGCGCTCTCCCCGACAGCGGGGGAGCGCGAGGCCTCCGCCTCGGCGCAACAGCCTGTCGAGAGCGCCACCCGCTAGCGGTGGGCCGAACCGGCCACCCGGCCGATGAGTCCCCGAACCACTCCGAGCGAGGAGGCCATGCGTACACCCCGAAGGACCCCGACAGACGGCTCGCAGCATCCGTCGACCCCGGTACGGGGCCGTCGCGCGCACGCCGGGCCGCCGGCCGACGAAGAATTCGGCCCCGAGGAATTCACCGACACGGAGCCCGGCGCCCCGCCCACGCGTGCGGGAAACTGGAGCCTGCGCCCCCGCACCGTGCGGGCCAAGATCGTCTGCCTGCTCATGGTTCCCGTCGTCTCCTTGCTCGCGCTCTGGGCGTACGCCACGGTCACCACCGCGCAGGACGTCTCACGACTGCGGCAGTTGCAGCGCGTGGACTCCCAGGTGCGTGGCCCGGTGGCCGCGGCCGTCACCGCGCTCCAGGACGAACGCACAGCGGCCGTCCGCTACGCCACGCGCCCCGCGGCGGACCACGAGAGCGATCTCAAGAAGCTGGCCGCACGCACCGACCGGGCCGTGGCGAAGCTCCGGCTCGGAGACGACAACACCGTGGCGGACAGCGAGGAACTGCCCGCCGGAGTGGCGGGGCGCCTCGAAAACTTCGTCACCGGGACCGAGCAGCTGCGCTCCCTGCGGGCCTCCGTACTCGACCGCAGGACGGGTTGGGCCGAGACGTACGAGCGGTACACGGGGAACATCACGACGGCCTTCGGTGTGGGCGGAGCGCTCACCGGAATCCAGGACGCGGAAATCGGTTCCGACGCGCGCGTACTGCTCGAGTTCTCCCGCGCGGGTGAGGCCCTGGCACAGGAGGAGGCGGTACTCGCCGGCGCCCGGCTCGCAGGGACCCTCGACGGACAACGCCTGCGGATGTTCACCGGCGCCGTCGACACCCGCAGGCTGCTCACCGACTCCGCTGCCGCCGATCTCCGCGGACCGGAACGAGCCGCCTGGCAGGACCTGGTGAAGGGGAGCGCCTACACCGGCATGACCGCGATGGAGGACAAGGTGCTCGCCACCCCGCCCGGCGTCAGGGCCCTGCGGTCCGCGCCCGGTGAGGCCTGGAACAGCGCCCACGCGCGCGTGCAGGACGACATGCGGACCATCGAGGCGGACGCCGGCCACGGTGTCGCGGACCGGGCCGACCCCATCCGGCGCGGCCTGCTCTCACCGGCGGGTGTCGCGGTCCTCATGGGACTCGCCGCCGTGGCCGCGTCCCTGGTCATCTCCGTACGCATCGGACGTGGCCTCGTCATCGAACTGGTGACCCTGCGCAACAGCGCCCTGGAGATCGCCCGGCGCAAACTTCCGCACGCCATGCGGAGACTGCGGGCCGGACAGGAGATCGACGTCCGCGCCGAAGCCCCGCCGGGGCCACCCGCCGAGGACGAGGCGGGACAGGTCGCGGAAGCCCTGACCATCGTGCACCGTGCCGCCCTGCGGGCAGCAGTGGAACGCGCGGAGCTCGCCAGCGGCATCTCCGGCGTCTTCGTCAACCTCGCCCGCCGCAGCCAGGTCCTGGTCCACCGTCAGCTGACCCTGCTGGACAGCATGGAGCGCCGCTCCGACGACCCGAACGAGTTGAGCGACCTCTTCCGGCTCGATCACCTCACGACGCGGATGAGGCGCCACGCGGAAAGCCTGATCATCCTCTCGGGAGCCGCGCCCGGCCGGGCCTGGCGCATGCCGGTCTCCTTGACGAACGTGGTGCGCGCCGCCGTCTCCGAGGTCGAGGACTACGCGCGGGTGGAGGTACGACAACTCCCGGAGACCTCGGTCGTCGGAGCGGCGGTCGCCGACCTCACGCATCTCCTGGCCGAGATCGTCGAGAACGCCGCCCAGTTCTCCCCGCCCCACACCAGGGTGCGGGTCACCGGCGAGCCGGTCGGCAACGGATACGCCGTGGAGGTCGAGGACCGGGGCCTGGGCATGGGCAAGGAGACCCTCGCCGAGGCCAACCACCGCATCGAACAGTCCGAGGCGCTCGACCTGTTCGACAGCGACCGACTCGGCCTCTTCGTGGTGAGCAGGCTCGCCGCCCGCCACGGAATCAAGGTCCACCTGCGGCCCTCGCCCTACGGAGGCACCACCGCAGTGGTCCTCCTCCCGACGGCCCTGCTGCACACGGGCGCCGAGGAACGCTCCGCAGCGCGCTCAGCGCAGGCGGGACGATCTGCCGAACGACCTGCGGAACGACCTGCGGAACGCGAGTACGCGCGCGTGCCCGGCCCCGCGCCCCGGCACGACTCCGTGGAGGCCCACATGGAGCGGCCCGCACTCGTCGCACCCATGGCCGCCGTGGCGGAAGCCTCGGCGTCCGGATCACATGACGGCTCGCACGACGGCCCTCCGCCCGGAGTCACCACCCTGCGCCTGCACCGCCCCTCCGACGACGCCGAGCCGTCCGACCAGCTTCCGCGGCGCGTACGCCAGGCCAGCCTCGCTCCGCAGCTGCGCGAGGAACGCGCCGAAGAACCCCCGGACTCGGCACGTCACCGGGACGACACCGAGCGCACCCCCGAAGCGGTACGGGACCGGATGGCGGCGTACAGCGCAGGGTGGGCCCGCGGCAGCGGCCCCACGCCCGGCGCCCGCGCCACCCCCGACCCCGCGGCGGGCAGCGACAGCAGCGAAGGAGACCCCGCATGATCCAGGATCCGGGCACGGGGACCGCAGCGCGGTCCGGCGAACTCGACTGGTTGCTGGACGACCTGGTAACACGCGTCGCCGAGGTGAGGCATGCCGTCGTGCTCTCCAACGACGGGCTCGCAGTGGGCGCCTCCAGCGATCTCAGGCGCGAGGACGCGGAACATCTCGCCGCGGTCGCCTCCGGCTTCCACAGTCTCGCCAAGGGTGCCGGCCGCCATTTCGGCGCCGGCGGCGTACGCCAGACCATGGTGGAGATGGACGACGGCTTCCTGTTCGTGGCGGCCGCGGGCGACGGCTCCTGCCTCGCCGTCCTGAGCACCGTGACGGCCGACATCGGCCTGATCGCCTACGAGATGGCCCGCCTGGTCAAACGGGTGGGAGAGCACCTCTACTCGGCCCCGCGCGCCGCTCATCCGCCCGCGGCCGGGTGAGGGAGGAGGCGGCGCACATGACCGAGGACCGGACAGCCGCTCCTGAGCAGCCGGGCAGCCAGTGGTACGACAACGAGGCCGGGCCGCTCGTCCGCCCGTACGCGATGACGGGCGGACGCACCAGGCCGGGGCCCACCGGGGTGCGCTTCGACCTGATCGCTCTCGTCACTCTCGACGCCGGGGCGCCCGAGGTCGGCGACGACATGGCGCTCGGCCCCGAGCACCGGGCCCTCGTCGAGCTCTGCCGGACCGAGACCCAGTCGGTCGCCGAGCTGGGCGCGGGCACCGACCTGCCCGTGGGCGTGGTGCGTGTGCTCCTCGGCGATCTGCTCGAACTGGGCTGCGTGACGGTCAGCCGCCCGGTGCCGCCCGCACAACTGCCCGACGAGCGCATCCTGCGCGAGGTCATCGACGGACTGAGGGCCCTGTAGATGATGAATCACCACTGTCGGCGAATCGTTCCGTACGACCTAGTGCCGGCACATCCGCGCCGAACGGGCGCGAGTCGGTCACGGCGGCCGACGCACGGTCCCGTTCTTCGAAGCGGAGGCGCCATTGTCATGGCGCGGCCTCCGCACACCTGTACTGACGTCGGCCGATACCGGCACTCCCGAGAGAAGTGATCGATGGTCTCCGAACACTCCGACGCCACGAGCGGTGAGTCGGCCGCCCTGGCGTTGAAGATCCTCGTCGCCGGCGGCTTCGGCGTCGGCAAGACCACCCTGGTGGGCGCGGTCAGTGAGATCAGGCCGCTGCGCACCGAGGAACTGCTGAGCGAGGCGGGCCAGTCGGTGGACGACACCGACGGCGTCGACCAGAAGGTCACGACGACCGTGGCCATGGACTTCGGACGCATCACCATCAGGTCCGGCCTGTCGCTGTACCTGTTCGGCACGCCGGGCCAGGACAGGTTCTGGTTCCTGTGGGACGAACTCTCGCAAGGAGCCCTCGGCGCCGTGGTCCTCGCGGACACGCGGCGACTCGAGGACTGTTTCCCCGCCGTGGACTACTTCGAGCACCGGCACATCCCCTTCGTGGTGGCCGTCAACTGCTTCACGGGGGCGCGCGCGTACGGAGCCGACGACGTGTCACGTGCCCTCGACCTCGACCGGGGGACTCCCGTGGTGCTGTGCGACGCCCGCGATCGTGACTCGGGCAAGGAGGTGCTGATCCGTCTGGTCGAGTACGCCGGGCGGATGCACACCGCCCGGCTGCTCGACTCGGTCGGCTGACGGGAGAAGGCGAGCCCGTCGACGTCAGGCACCGGCCCCCTCACACCGACTCGCTCGCGTCGGCCCCCGGGGCCGGCCGACGCAGGACTCTCGGCCGGCAGGGGCATCCAGCCCTGTGAGCGCGACCGTTCAGTCGGAGACGCTTGCCTCCGCGAGAACCTTCTCGATGGTCACGCGCACGAGGAGCTCGCCGGGCACGCCGTTGCGGGCGGCGAACTCCTCTGCGCGCTCCTCACCCATGTACCGGCCGCCGATCCGTCCCGCCCACAACCTCACGTCGTCGAGGTCCTCCGAGACATGCGCCCGCCCTTGCAGGACGACGTACGCGTACGGAGGCCGGTCGTCGTCCACACACAGGGCGACCCTGCCGTCCCGCACCAGATTCCGCCCCTTGACGGTGTTCTTCCCCGTGTTGAAGACCAGGTCGTCCCCGTCGAGCACGAACCAGATCGGCGCCACGTGCGGGCGTCCGTCGGCCCGGACGGTCGACAACTTGCCAGTGCGGGTTCCGTGCGAGACGAACGCCCGCCATTCCTCATCGGTCATCTTGTGTGCCATGCCCCTATCCTCCTTGCCCGGACGGCGGTGGTGGGGAAGTCTGGTTGATCGGATCCTCCGGCCAGGGGGAGTCACACTCCACGGGGAGACGGATCATGGCGGAGAACCAGGGACTCGACTGGCTGCTCGACGACCTGACCCAGCGGGTCGAGCACATACGCCATGCACTGGTCCTGTCCAACGACGGGCTGGTGACCGGGGCGAGTACGGGTCTGAGGCGAGAGGACGCCGAACATCTCGCCGCCGTCTCGTCGGGCCTGCACAGCCTGGCCAAAGGCTCCGGCCGGCACTTCGGCGCGGGCCGCGTCCGCCAGACGATGATCGAGTTCGACGACGCGGTGCTCTTCGTCACCGCGGCGGGCACCGGCAGTTGTCTGTGCGTACTCAGTGCGGCGGAGGCCGACATCGGCCAGGTCGCGTACGAGATGACGCTGCTCGTCAATCGCGTAGGCGAGCACCTCCGCGTCGATGCCCGGCAACCGGAGCGCTCGCCCTCCGTGGACATCTGACCTGCGCAGACGCCTGCGCGAGCGAGGTTATCCACAGGCTCGACGCGAGGCGTGGCGAACCGGCTACGGTTTTTCTCGAAGCAAGCGCACGCAAGTGCACACACTGCACGGGGGAGAACCACCATGTCCGGCAACACCATCACGCAGTCCCTCACGTCCGGCGCGACCGGACCCGTGGACGCGAGCAGCGCGTCCACCGTCACCACCGTCACAGCCGCCGCCCCGGCGGTGCGACAGACACTCGCGCAGAGCCGCGCCGCGCGAGAACTGGAGCTCAAGCGGGGCGAGTTCGACCTTGCCGTGCGACTCGGGCGCATCCGAACAGTCCCTGACGAAGGCGGCGGAGGCCGTCGCGTCACCCGCATGGAGATCGACAGGGTTCGCTCCGAGGACGGCTTCCCGGAAACCCTGCGGGAACGCGTCAAAGCGGTCGGCACCTCGCAGGGCGCGGCCCTCATGGAGGTGACGACCGCCCGGTTCACACGCTTCGCCCGCCTGGGCCTCGTCGTTCCCGTCACGTTCTATTTGAACCGCTACCGGGCCGTGGTGTGGCTGTATCTGGCCGAGGAGCTGCGGGAGTTCGCCGAGAAAGCGGAGAACGCGCCGCTGCTGAAAGGCCGTACGCCCGAGGGGCTGCGGGACCAGCTGGGCGCCGGCCTGGATCTGCGGGCCCGGAACTGGCGTGGGCGACACCTCGGCTCTCTCCTCCGACAGACTGAGAATCCCTGGGCACGTGCCGCGGCCGTGGCGTCGCTCCTCGACCCCGCCCAGGTCGCCGAGATCGTCACCGACCCCTACGAGCGCGCCCACCTGGAGCGGTACCGGCCTGATCAGGGCACTCACGGCATGCCCGATTCGCCTGCCGCGCGCATCGTCGCCCGGATCATGACGGCGGCGGATCCGGACGAGATCAGCTGGCTCCGGGCCGACTTGGCGAACGGGCTGGAAGAGGCACGCGACCACCGCCCCGCACCGCGACCGACGACGATCCCCGGCACTGCGGACCTGGCACACCACCGGCAGCCGTCACCCAGGGAGCACCGGCAGTCCGCCGGTCACCGCCGGCCCGTCGAGCTGCGGCGGGCTCGCGAGCCGTGGCCGCCGGTCGGAGTACAGCGGCCTGCCGAGTTGCGGCGGCCGGTCCACGTGCGGCGACCGGGCGAACCGCGACGACCGGCCGAGGTACGTCACACGATCGACGAACCGGAGCGCCCCAAGGGCCTCCTGAGCTGGCTGCGACGCAGAAACCCCTGACCCTCAGCGCTCGAGCTTGCGGAACAGCCCCTCCTGGACGACGGACACGAGCAGTCGCCCCTCCACGTCGTAGATGCGGCCCCGGGCCAGACCTCGGCCGCCCGTCGCGATCGGAGATTCCTGGTCGTAGAGGAACCACTCGTCGGCGCGGAACGGCCGGTGGAACCACATCGCGTGGTCGAGGGACGCCATGTCGAAACCGCGCTGGCCCCAGAGAGGTTCGACCGGGATGCGGACGGCGTCCAGGAGGGTCATGTCGCTCGCGTAGGTGAGCGCGCACGTGTGGACCAGCGGGTCGTCGCCCAGAGGGCCGACAGCGCGCATCCAGACGGCGCTGCGCGGCTCGGCGTGCTCGATCTCCTCGGGGGTCCATCGCAGCCGGTCCGCGTAGCGGATGTCGAAGGGCTGGCGCCGGGCCATGCGCTCCAGCGTCTCGGGGAGCACCCCCAGATGCTCCTTGATCTCCTGAGTGACGGTCGGGAGCGACTCGGGATCGGGGACCTCACGGGCCGGCGGCAGCTGGTGTTCGAAGCTCCCTTCCTCAGGCTTGTGAAAGGAGGCGGTCAGATTGAAGATCGTGCGGCCCTGCTGCACGGCGGTCACGCGGCGCGTGGTGAACGACCGCCCGTCACGTACCCGCTCGACCTGGTACACGATGGGTACGCCCGGCCGGCCCGGGCGCAGGAAGTACGCGTGCAGCGAATGCACGGGCCGCTCTCCGTCCGTGGTACGGCCGGCGGCGACGAGGGCCTGGCCCGCCACCTGTCCGCCGAAGACCCGCTGCAGGGATTCCTGCGGACTGCGGCCACGGAAGATGTTGACCTCGATCTGCTCCAGGTCGAGCAGATCGACGAGTCGTTCCGCTGGGTTCGTCATGTGTCGCGTTCTCCTGTGCTCACAACTGCCCGACGGCGGTGACCTTGACGACGGCACGTCCTTCGGCGTCGGAAGCCGTGAGGTCGATCTCCGCGCTGATGCCCCAGTCATGGTCGCCGTTCGGGTCGGCGAAAGTCTGCCGGACCCGCCACAGACCGTGCTGCGGCTCCTCCTCGATCAGCAGGAGCTTGGGGCCGCGTGCGTCCGGGCCGGTGCCGAGGTCGTCGTACTCGTCCCAGTACTTGTCCATCGCCTCGCCCCAGGCGTCGGCGTCCCAGCCGGACTCGGAGTCCAACCCGCCCAGTTCCCCGACGTGGTCGAGGGCGGCGAGTTCGACGCGCCGGAACATGGCGTTGCGGACGAGGACGCGGAAGGCGCGCGCGTTGGCCGTGACCGGCTTGACCTGGTCGGCCCTCTCCTGGGCCTCCTCGGCGGTCATCACCTCCGGGTTGGCGAGCTGTTCCCACTCGTCGAGGAGGCTCGAGTCGACCTGGCGGACCATCTCGCCGAGCCAGGCGATCAGGTCCTCCAGGTCCTCGGACTTCAGGTCGTCCGGGACGGTGTGGTCAAGGGCCTTGTAGGCGCTGGCCAGGTAGCGGAGCACGATGCCCTCGGTGCGGGCGAGCTCGTAGTGGGACACGAACTCCGTGAAGGACATGGCCCGTTCGTACATGTCGCGGATGACGGACTTCGGGGACAGCGGATGGTCGCCCACCCAAGGATGGCTCTTGCGGTAGGTGTTGTACGCGTGGGAGAGCAGCTCTTCCAGCGGCTTCGGGTACGACACGTCCTGGAGCCGCTCCATGCGCTCCTCGTACTCGACGCCGTCCGCCTTCATCGCCCCCACGGCCTCGCCGCGGGCCTTGTTCTGCTGGGCGGCGAGGATCTGCCGCGGGTCGTCCAGCGTGGATTCCACGACGGACACCATGTCCAGGGCGTAGGAGGGGGATTCGGGGTCGAGGAGCTCGAACGAGGCGAGGGCGAAGGTCGACAGCGGCTGGTTGAGAGCGAAGTCCTGCTGCAGGTCGACGGTGAGGCGCACGATGCGGCCTTCGGCGTCCGGCACGTCGAGCTTCTCCACGACTCCGCCGTCGAGGAGCGAGCGGTAGATGGCGATCGCCCGCCTGATGTGCCGCAGTTGCTGCTTGCGCGGCTCGTGGTTGTCCTCCAGCAGATGACGCATCGCGGCGAAGGCGTTGCCGGGCCGCGCGATCACGGACAGCAGCATCGTGTGCGTGACCCGGAAGCGCGAGGCCAGCGGCTCCGGATCGGACGTGATCAGCTTCTCGAACGTGCCGTCCGTCCAGCCGACGAAGCCTTCGGGTGCCTTCTTCCGCACCACCTTGCGACGCTTCTTCGGATCGTCGCCCGCCTTGGCGAGAGCCTTCTCGTTCTCCACGACGTGTTCGGGAGCCTGTGCCACGACGAAGCCCGCCGTGTCGAATCCCGCCCGGCCGGCCCGTCCCGCGATCTGGTGGAACTCCCGCGCGCGCAGCGTCCGCACCCGGTTGCCGTCGTACTTCGCCAGAGCCGTGAACAGTACGGTGCGGATGGGCACGTTGACGCCGACGCCGAGAGTGTCCGTACCGCAGATGACCTTGAGGAGACCGGCCTGCGCCAGCTTCTCCACCAGCCGGCGGTACTTGGGCAGCATGCCGGCGTGGTGCACACCGATGCCGTGGCGTACGTAACGGGAGAGATTGCGGCCGAACTTGGTGGTGAAGCGGAAGTTGCCGATCAGCGCGGCGATCTGGTCCTTCTCCTCACGCGTGCACATGTTGATGCTCATCAGCGCCTGCGCGCGCTCCACGGCCTGGGCCTGGGTGAAGTGCACGATGTAGACGGGCGCCTGCTTCGTCTCGAGGAGCTCGGTGAGCGTCTCCGTCAGCGGCGTCAGCTTGTACTCGTAGGAGAGAGGGACGGGACGGGTCGCCGAGCGGACCACCGAGGTCGGGCGACCGGTCCGCCGGGTCAGGTCCTGCTCGAACATCGAGACGTCGCCGAGTGTCGCCGACATGAGGATGAACTGTGCCTGCGGCAGTTCGAGGATCGGGATCTGCCAGGCCCAGCCGCGGTCGGCCTCGGCGTAGAAGTGGAACTCGTCCATCACGACCTGGCCGACATCGGCACGCTTGCCGTCGCGCAGCGCGATCGACGCCAGCACCTCGGCCGTGCAGCAGATGATCGGGGCGTCGGCGTTCACGGACGCGTCGCCGGTCAGCATGCCGACGTTCTCGGTGCCGAACATCTTGCACAGCTCGAAGAACTTCTCCGAGACGAGCGCTTTGATCGGCGCCGTGTAGAAGGTGACCTCGTCGCGGGCGAGCGCCGCGAAGTGCGCCCCCGCGGCGATCATGCTCTTGCCGGATCCGGTGGGGGTCGACACGATCACGTTCGCACCCGAGACCACCTCGATCAGCGCTTCCTCCTGGTGGGGGTAGAGCGTCAGACCGCGTTCCACGGCCCACGACTCGAAGGCTTCGTAGAGGGCGTCGGGATCTGCGGTCGGCGGCAGCTGATCGATAAGGGTCACGACCCCATCTTGCCTGTGATCCCACCCGATGAGGGAATCGGATGCGGGGCCGAAGATCACGAACGCTACGCTGTGGCGCCGACAGGGCGTCAGCGCACTGGGGCAACTGGCTGTCAGTACAAGCGGAATGGGGCGGGGCACGGCCATGATGGGACCAGCACACTCACTGTCCGGGGCTGCGGCCTGGCTGGGCGTCGGAGCGGCGGCGGCCGCCTCCGGTCACACGATGCCCTGGCCGGTCCTCCTGACCGGCGCGCTGATCTGCGCGGGCGCCGCGCTCGCTCCGGATCTGGACCACAAGGCGGCCACCATCTCGCGGGCCTTCGGTCCCATCTCGAGGGGCCTGTGCGAGATCGTCGACAAGCTCTCGTATGCCGTCTACAAGGGGACGAAGAAGCCCGGCGACCCGCGCCGCTCGGGAGGACACCGCACCCTGACGCATACCTGGCTGTGGGCGGTGATGATCGGCGCCGGCGCATCGGTCGCCGCGATCACGGGAGGGCGCTGGGCTGTTCTCGCCCTCCTGTTCGTGCACATGGTGCTCGCCATCGAGGGGCTGCTGTGGCGGGCCACCCGTGGCTCCAGTGCCGACGTCCTGGTCTGGCTGCTGGCCGCGACGAGCGCGTGGATCGTCGCGGGAGTGCTGGACAAGCCGGGGAACGGCTCGGACTGGTTGTTCTCGGCACCGGGCCAGGAGTATCTGTGGCTCGGACTGCCGATCGTCCTCGGCGCGCTGGTGCACGACATCGGGGACGCGCTGACGGTGTCGGGATGCCCGATCCTGTGGCCGATCCCGATCGGCCGCAAGCGGTGGTATCCCATCGGGCCGCCGAAGGTGTTGCGGTTCAGGGCGGGCAGCTGGGTGGAGCTGAAGGTGCTGATGCCCGCGTTCATGCTCCTGGGCGGGGTGGGCTGCGCCGCGGCGCTCAACGTCATCTGAGGGGCAGCGCCGGCGGGGCGGGCGCCATCGGTCGACCAGACACGTCGTTCCCCGGGCCGGGCGCCGTGAGCGGCCCCTCGCGCAGTGCCGTCGTCCGGCGGCACGCTGCTGTGGGCGGGCCAAGCACTCCTGGTGGCCGCTCACGTGGTGCCGCGGCCAGGCGGCGTCGCTTCCTCAGCCGGCCCGATCTTGCCTCCGCCGGCCTCGGGGGCGTACGCGTCCAGGTGGGATCACGCCACGTCGCCCCCGCCCGGTCCCTCGCTCCGGTCCCCGCCGCCGTACCGCTTCTCGAAGCGTGCGACCCGCCCCTCGGTGTCCACCGTCCTGGCCTTGCCGGTGTGGAAGGGGTGACTTTCCGAGGAGATCTCCACGTCCACGACCGGGTACGTCCGGCCGTCGTCCCACTCGATCGTCTGGTCGCTGGCCGCGGTGGACCGCGTCAGAAAGGCGTACCCGGCGGCGCGGTCACGGAAGACCACGGAGTGGTAGTCGGGGTGCTTGTCCTGCTGCATCGGAACTCCTTGCGTGGGGAGCGGGGGCGCGGACAGGGCGGGACGCAGGCGGAGTCAGCCGGAGAGGGCGTCCTCGTCGACGATGTGCATGGCGGCCTCCTCGGCCGAGGCCGCCGCGCCGTCGATGCCCACGTCGGTGGCGATGAGCCCGCTCTCCTCGTCCTCGTGCGCGCCTTCGTCGGGGGCCACCAGACGTCCGGAGCGGACGGCGCCCACTTCGTTGTCCAGGGGTTCCCCGTCCGAGTCGGGGCAGTCTCCGATGCCGTCGCCGTCGGCTGCCACGACATCGGGCAGTTCGTCCGCCAGCCGTTCGGCCAGGGTCTCGCCGCGCTGCCGCCCGGCTGCTGTCACGTCGTTGCGTTCCACCGCCCAGGGGCGCTCCGGAGGGGACCAGCCGCGGTCCAGTGGGTCGCTCACGCCGTCGGTTTCCAGGGTGTCCTCGGCGTCCAGCAGCCCGGCGTCGTCCTGGACCTCGGATCCGTCGGGCTGGTAGACGTCGTCTCCCCATCCGTCGGAGCTGTTCACGGCTACCTCCAGGTGGTGCGGGCCGGCCTGCTGTCACCGCGCTCGGCGGCTGGTACGGGGACTTCCCGGCCCAGGCCTCGCCCGTACGGACCCCGCGGAACCGGTCGGTTCCCGGGCGCTCCCCGAGCCGGTGCCGACATCCACCCTTCCACCCCTCTTCGACACCGCGCAACGGCACGGAGGCCGGCCCCGCGCGGCCGGCCCGCTCACCAGGGGCGGAAGCGGCCGCGAGCGCGACGCGGCGGAGCCCGGCCCCGGCCCCGAGCGGATCTGCGGCCGTCCACGACCCGGCCCGGTCCGGGCGGCCGGACGCCGGCCTGCCCGCCCGGACCGGCATGGTGCGCTTGTCAGCCCGGCCTCGAGGACCTTGGTGGTGTGCTGCCGGCCCGCCGGTGCGCTGTCAGCCGGTCGGCAGGGGAGTGGGCGGAGCACTGTCGGCCTGCCCCGGTCTATCCCGGTCTATCCCGGCCGGTCCCGGAGCGGGCAACGGGTCGAGACCGGTGGCGATCCGGCCGGTCCAGGCCTCGCCGAGACACCGGCGACCCCACCGGTCCGGGCGGGGCCGGAGCGGGTCCTCCCGGGCCCGGGGGGACCCGTGGGGACGCCCGCTCAGCCGTGCCAGGACCGCCACAGTGCCGCGTACGCGCCGTCCGCGGCGACCAGCTGGTCGTGGCTGCCGAGTTCGCTGATGCGGCCGTTCTCGACGACGGCGATGACGTCCGCGTCGTGGGCGGTGTGCAGCCGGTGTGCGATGGCGACCACGGTGCGGCCGTCGAGGACCCGGGCCAGGGAGCGCTCCAGGTTCCGGGCCGCCCGCGGGTCCAGGAGCGAGGTGGCCTCGTCCAGGACCAGCGTGTGCGGGTCGGCGAGCACCAGGCGCGCCAGCGCGATCTGCTGGGCCTGGGCCGGAGTGAGAGCGACCCCGCCCGAGCCGACCTCGGTGTCGAGGCCGTCGTCCAGCGCGCGGGCCCAGCCGTCGGCGTCGACGGCGCCGAGGGCGGCCCACAGCTCGGCGTCGTCGGCACCCGTACGGGCGAGGAGCAGGTTGTCGCGCAGGGCGCCCACGAACACGTGGTGTTCCTGGTTGACCAGCGCCACATGGGAGCGAACCTGTTCGGCGGACATGCGGGAGAGTTCCGCGCCGCCCAGCGTGACCTGGCCGGAGCGGGGTGCGTAGATCCCGGCGAGCAGTCTGCCCAGTGTCGACTTGCCGGCGCCGGACGGGCCGACCAGGGCCAGCCGGGTGCCGGGCGCGACCTCCAGGGAGACCTTGCGCAGGACGTCGACGCCCGCCCGGTAGCCGAAGTGCACCTGCTTGGCATGCACGTCGCGTCCGTCGGGGGCCAGTGTCCCGTCCCCCGCGTCCGACTCGATGTCACGGACGCCCACCAGCCGGGCCAGCGAGACATGGGCCACCTGAAGCTCGTCGTACCAGCGCAGGATCAGGCCCACCGGGTCGACGAGCATCTGCGCGATGAGGGCGCCCGTCGTCAGTTGCCCCACCCCGATCCAGCCCTGAAGGACGAAGTATCCGCCGATCATGAGGACCGAGCCGAGGACAGTGACATGCGTGGCGTTGATGACAGGGAAGAGCACCGACCGCAGCCACAGGGTGTACCGCTCCCATGCGGTCCACTCCCTGACCCGCTGGTCGGAGAGGCCGATGCGGCGCGCTCCGAGGCGGTGCGCCTCCACGGTGCGCCCGGCGTCCACGGTCTCGGCGAGCACGGCGGCGACGGCCGCGTAGCCGGCGGCCTCGGAGCGGTAGGCGGACGGTGCGCGTTTGAAGTACCAGCGGCAGCCGACCACCAGCAGCGGTACGGCGACCAGCACCGCGGGCGCGAGCGGCGGCGCGGTGACCGCGAGCCCGCCGAGCAGCAGCGCCACCCACACCACACCGATGGCCAGCTGCGGCACGGCCTCGCGCATGGCGTTGGCCAGCCGGTCGATGTCCGTGGTGATCCGGGACAGCAGGTCGCCGGTACCGGCCCGTTCCAGGACGCCCGGCGGCAGCCCCACGGCGCGCACGAGGAAGTCCTCGCGCAGGTCGGCGAGCATTCGCTCACCGAGCATGGCCCCGCGCAGCCGCACCTGGCGCACGAAGAGGGTCTGGACGACCAGAGCGAGGGCGAACAGCGCGGCGGTGCGCTCCATGTGGAACTCGCGTGCGGCCGCCGCGCCGTCGGAGACGTGCTGGACCAGGGAGCCCAGCAGATAGGGGCCCACCATCGAGGAGACGACGGCGACCGTGTTGACGGCGATGAGTACCAGGAAGGCCCGGCGGTGCCGTTGGAACAGTTCGGCCACGTAGGCGCGTACGGTCGCGGGGGCGCCGACGGGCAGGGTCTCTGCGGTCGTCGGGGCCGCCGGGTCGTAGGCCGGTGGCGCCACGCCGATCATGCTGTCTCCTCGATTTCTTCCAGCTCCTGCAGGCGGCCCAGCTCGTGCGCGGCGGTTTCGTCGTCGGTCTCACGGGTCACCACCGCGCGGTATCGCGGCTCGCTGTGCAGCAGTTCGCGGTGCATGCCGACTGCCGCCACCTCGCCCTCGTGGACGAGTACGACCCGGTCCGCGTGGTCGAGGAGCAGTGGCGACGAGGTGAACACCACCGTCGTGCGTCCCTGGCGCAGCGACCGGATCCCGTCGGCGATCCGCGCCTCGGTGTGCGAGTCGACCGCGGACGTCGGTTCGTCCAGGACCAGCACGCCCGGCGCCGTGATCAGCGACCGTGCCAGCGCGAGACGCTGGCGCTGGCCGCCCGACAGGGAACGGCCGCGTTCGGTGATCCGTGCGTCCATCGGGTCGTCGGCATCCAGCGCTCCCTGGGCGAGCGCGTCCAGGACGTCACCGCACTGTGCGGCGGACAGTGCCTCCTCGGGGCTGACGTCTCCCGAGGCGGGCACGTCGAGCAGCTCGCGCAGCGTTCCCGAGAGCAGGACCGGATCCTTGTCCTGGACGAGGACGGCACTGCGGGCGGAATCCAGGGGCAGTTCGTCCAGCGGCACACCTCCGACCAGCGCCGACGGCAGGGGCGAGGAGACCGCGGTATGACCGCCGAGTCGCTCTGCCAGTTCACCGGCGGCGTCCGGGTCACCGCACACCACGGCGGTGAGCCGTCCGGCGGGCGCGAGCAGACCGGTAGCCGGGTCGTACAGGTCCCCGGTCGGTACGACGGCCTCGCGCGAGCCCTCACCGTCCGTGGCCCGCTCCAGCGACAGCACCCGTGCCGCGCGCTGGGCGGACGGCCGGGAGAAGGAGTACGCCATCGCGATCTCCTCGAAGTGCCGCAGCGGATAGCTGAGGATCATGACCGCGCTGTACACGGTGACCATCTCGCCGACGGTGATCCGGCCCTCGCGGGCCAGGTTCACGCCGTGCCAGACGACCGCGATCAGCAGGATCCCGGGCAGCAGGACCTGGATCGCGGAGATCAGCGACCACATCCGGGCGCTGCGCACGGCAGCGTGCCGGACCTCCTGCGAGGCACGGCGGTAGCGGTCGAGGAACAGTTCCTCACCGCCGATGCCGCGCAGCACGCGCAGGCCCGCGACGGTGTCGGAGGCCAGTTCGGTGGCGTGCCCGGCCTTCTCCCGCTGGAAGTCGGCGCGGCGGGTGGCCCGGGGCAGCAGCGGCAGTACCGACAGCGCCAGGACGGGCACGCCCACGGCGACGACGACGCCGAGCGCCGGCTGGTAGACGACGAGGGCGACACAGACCAGCACGATGGTCACCGCGGCCGCGGTGAACCGCGACACGGCTTCCACGAACCAGCCGATCTTCTCGACGTCGCCGGTCGAGACCGCGACGATCTCACCGGCCGCGACCCGTCGGGTCAGCGCGGACCCGAGCAGGGCGGTTCTGCGGGCCAGCAGTTGCTGGACGCGCGCGGCCGCGGTGATCCAGTTCGTGATCGCGGCCCGGTGCAGCATGGTGTCGCCCAGCGCGATACCGAGGCCGCTCAGCGCGATCAGTCCGCCCGCGAGACCGAGGCGCGCCCCGGAGCGGTCCGCGACGGCCTGGACGGCGAAGCCGACGCAGAAGGGCAGAGCGGAGACGGACACGAAGTGCAGCAGCCCCCAGACCAGGGCCTTCACCTGCCCACCGAGCTGATTCCGGCCGAGCCACACCAGGAACCGGGGCCCCGAGCGGGCGTCCGGCACACCCGGGTCGGGATACGGAAGGTCTTGAATCTGCATGACGTCCCAGGAGACTCGGAGAATGGGGTGGGCGGAGGCAACAAACCGTGCAAGGTTCGCGTCGCAGCGTGTCCGCAGGCAAACGGTTTTCCTCCGCAGGGCAAAGATTCGGCCCGGAGCGCCCGGTTATGGCCGGGAAGCCGAGGGGCCGGGCGCAATCGTCCGGATCGTGGTGCGACGATGGACCGCATGCGAATAGGCGGTGCGATGCGCACGACGGCCGCGGCCGCGGTTTCCGGTGTCCTTCTGGTGTCCCTGGCGGGCTGTGGCGGTTCGGACGGCGGGAGCGGGAGTCACGGGCAGGCCGGCGACGAGTCCCGCCCCGAGCGGGCGCGCACCGTCGACCTCAAGCGCATCCCCGATGTCGGGGACAGGCTGCAGAAACAGATCCCCGCCAACTCCCGCCAGGTCGTGGCGGTCTACGGACAGGGCAAGGACTCGGCGGACTCCACGATCGTCCTCTACACCAAGTCCGGCTCCACCTGGGACAAGACCCGCAGCTGGGAAGGGCACAACGGCAAGAAGGGCTGGACGGCCGATCACCGGGAGAACGACAAGCGCAGCCCTGTGGGCGTGTTCACGCTCAGCGACGCGGGGGGCGTCCTCGCCGACCCGGGCGCCAAGCTCCCGTACACGCGGTCCGCGGGCTTCCAGGCCCCGCACTACTGGGCGAAGTCGCACTGGAACGACTTCGACTACGTCATCGCCATCGACTACAACCGCGTCAAGGGCACCTCGCCGAACGACCCGACACGCCCGCAGGGCCAGTCCAAGGGCGGCAGCATCTGGCTGCACATGGACCACGGGAGTGGTACGTCGGCCTGCGTGAGCCTGTCCAAGTCGGGCATGGAGTACCTGTTGCGCACCCTCGATCCGGACAGCAACCCGGTCGTGGTGATGGGCGACAAGGCGGATCTCAAGGCCTGACATTCGTCGGTCCGGAACCGAGACGTTCGCCGTGCGGGATCCCGAGGGCTCATTGCGGCGCGGCCCAACTCCCCGTAGAACTCCGCCCATGAGAAGACGGATCATCATGTCCATGCTCGCCGGAGCGACCCTCGTGGCGAGCACCCTCCTCGGAACGGCACCAGCCCAGGCCGCCGCACCGCCCGGCCGGTCCGCAAGCACCTCCGGGCAGGCCGTCCGCCCCGCTGTGCAGGGCGTCCAGAGCCTCGAAGGCACCCGAGGCGCCCGCGCCGTCGACCCGCCGGCCGAGTTCGGGACCGACTGGCACGATCCCCTGACCGCCGCCCCGCCCGTCTCGAAGCCCGACGGCAGGTCCTGCCGAGTGACCGTGGCCGAGGCGCAGTTTCGCGACTTCACGCCCTACAAGGGCACGTACGCGCCCCCGCGCGGCTGCGGCGACCGCTGGAGCAAGGTCGTTCTGCGCCTCGAAGGCAAGGTCCAGGGACGGCAGTTCGACCGGCTGGGCTATCTGCACATCGGCGGGGTCGAGGTCTTGAGGACATCCACCCCGCAACCCTCGCCCGACGGCATCGCCTGGTCGGTGGAGAAGGACGTCACGCGCTACAGCGCCACGTTCCGCGAGGGTCACGACGTCGAGATGCTCATCGGCAACGTCGTCGACGACACGTACACGGGAATCATCGACGTCAAGGTCGCCCTGACGTTCTACGCCGCCGACGGGTCGACCGCGCCCAAGAACAGGCCGGGCAGCACACCGGACCGCGTCCTCACCCTCCGGGACGGCGCCCTCACCACGCCCCGCAACAGTGAACGCATCGTCGCCGAGGTGTACGCCACCGGGTCCGGCGGCGGCTGCGAGGAGTACTGGTACCTCACGGTGCCCGACGCCGCGCCCTACTCCTGCAAGGCCGAGGACGGCCCTTACCGCGAGGTGCAGATCAGGGTCGACGGCCGACTCGCCGGTATCGCCGCCCCGTTCCCGACGGTGTGGACCGGAGGATGGTCCAACCCCTTCCTCTGGTACGTGATTCCGGGACCGCGCGCCTTCGACATCAAGCCCGTGGAGTACGACCTGACTCCGTTCGCGGGACTGCTCAACGACGGCCGCCCTCACCGGATCGACGTCTCCGTGGTGGGCGTACCCGAGGGGCAGAGCGGATGGAGCGTCCCCGTGAACGTGCTCGTCTGGCAGGACGCGAAGAGCAGGCACGTCACCGGTGGGCTCACCGCGCACCGGGCTGGTGACCTCGCCAATTCCTCGACGTACACGCCGGGTTCGGAACACCGCCTCGACACCGGGGCCGGGCACCGGCTGACCGTGTCCGGGTATGTCGACACCTCGCACGGCCGGGTCGCGACCACGGTCGACCGCGAGCTGGCCAACACCTCCGTGCACCGGTGGACCGACGGCGAAAGCACGGACGCGCTCAAGGGGACCTGGACCGACGACGAGACGGTCACCGTGGACGGACCCGGGCCCGCCGTGATGACCCGCACGCATCGCACGTACACCATGGACGGCACCACGACGCTCGGCGCCGGCGACCGGCTGCGGACCGTCCTGTCCCTGGGGGACCGGGCGTCCGTCGTGGAGACACGCGGTGGCCGGCGCACCGCGTGGTCCCGGCTCGACGACAGTTACGCGGGTGACGCGACCTACACCGCGAACGTGCCGCGCGACCAGCGGCATGCCGTCGGCACGACGAGTGAGCGCTACCGGCTGTACGGCTCGGGCGGCTGCCACGACCGTCGCCTGGCGACCGAACAGGGCGTCCTCACCGAGGTCCGCGACGGCTGTTGACCGGCGCTCGTGTGCGGCGTGCCACATCGCGCCATGATTTACACGCCTGTCACACGGCGGTTTCCGGCGGTAGCAAACTCCCCCGATAGTGATCACCGCGGAAGCAACTTTCCGCATACCAGAAGTCTTTCGGAGGAGTGCCCGTGCCGCCGCCCGTACCGTCCCTGCCGCGACGCGCCGTACACATGCTGCGCACCTCACTGTTCGCGCAGGTCGCCTGCGCGCTCGTGCTCGGAATCGTCGTCGGAAGGTTGTGGCCGGACACGGCCACGACCTTCCAGCCGCTCGGCGACGGTTTCGTGCGCCTCATCAAGACCGTGATCGCGCCGCTCGTGTTCTGCGTGGTCGTCGTCGGCATCGCCAAGGCCGGCAACCTGAAGGCGTTCGGGCGGATCGGGTTCAAGGCGCTGATCTGGTTCGAGGTCGCCTCCACGGCCGCGTTGGTCATCGGTCTGGTCGCGGCCAACGTCTTCAGCCCCGGGTCCGGCATGAACGTCGACCCCTCGAAGCTCGACGCCTCGGCGGTCGAGGGCAAGACCGCCGGCGGTTCACTGCCCTCGACCGGCGAGTTCGTCCTGGAGGCGCTGCCGCAGAGCGCGGTCGGCGCCTTCGCCGAGAACTCCCTGCTGCAGGTACTCGTGCTGGCGTGCCTCGTGGGCGCCGCACTGCTGCACCTCGGCCACACCAAGGTGCCCGCGATCCTGCCCGCCCTCGAACAGGCGCAGGAAGTGATCTTCGCGATCGTCGGCTTCGTCATGAAGCTCGCGCCGCTCGCGGTGTTCGGCGCGATGGTGCACTTGGTCGGCGAGTACGGCCTCGGAGTCATCGAGACGTACGGCAAACTCATCGCCCTCTGCTACGCGGTCGCGGCGTTCTTCCTGGTGCTGCTCGGGGTCGCCCTGAAACTGGTCACCGGGCTGAGCCTGTGGAAGTTCGTCCGCTACACCCGTGAGGAACTGCTGCTCGCGCTGGGCACCGCGTCCAGCGAGACGGTCATGCCCCGCATGATGCAGAAACTGCGTCAGGCCGGAGCCCGTGACGACGCCGTGGGCCTGGTGCTGCCGACCGGGTACTCCTTCAACCTCGACGGCGCCTCGATCTACCTCTCCGTCGGCACCCTGTTCATCGCGCAGGCCGTGGGCGTGGACCTGAGCATCGGCCAGCAGATCACCGTGATTCTCGTGCTCATGCTGACCAGCAAGGGCATGGCGGGTGTGCCGGGTTCGGCGTTCCTCGCGCTCTCGGCGACCGCGTCCGCCCTCGGGGTCATTCCCGCCGGTGCCGTCGCGCTGCTCCTCGGCGTGGACCGCATCATGGACTCGATGCGTGTCGTCACCAACCTGCTCGGCAACTGCGTCGCCGTCTTCGCGGTCTCCCGCTGGGAGGGCGCCCTCGACACGGAACGGGCGCGGAAGATGCTCGACGGCGAGATCGCGTTCGTGGAGGAGGACACCGAGAGCGCGCCGGCAGCGGGAGCGGCGCCTGACGCGGATGCGCCCGCGCAAACGCACCGGGCCGAACGGACCGAGCGGATCGCAGAGGTCACGGCGTCGGCCGGCCAGGCGCCGATGGTCAAGGAGACCGCCGACGAGGCTGGTTGAGAGCCGGGGCCCGACGCGCCCGCTCGGCGTCGGGCCCCGTGCACTCGCTCCGCTTGGGCGTACGCTGCCGCCGAGGCCCGCCGCCCCCTTGCCCCGAGCCTGGTCGCACGGCACCGGTCAGCAGTCGAGCTTCGGCTCCTGCGCCGTGTCCGACCCGCCGACGGCCGTACCCGTACCGTTCGCCGCTGAGCCCGTCCCGTCGGGGACCGTGCCTGGCGCACCCGTCGCCGCGCCCATTCCGTCGACCAGTGTGTCCAGCAGGCCGCCGAGCACCGTCCGCTGCTCGTCCGTGAGAGGCGCCAGGATGTCCTCCGCGGCCGCCCGGCGCGCACCGCGCAGTTCCCGCAGGGCCAGTCGTCCGGCGTCCGTCAGCTCGATGCGGATGACCCGCCGGTTGGTGGGGTCGGGAACGCGGCGTACCTTGCCGCTCGCCTCCAGACCGTCGACCAGCGTGGTCACGGCCCGGGGCACCACCTCCAGCCGCGCGGCCAGGTCGGTCATGCGCGGCGGCGACCCGTAGTGGGCAAGGGTGCGCAGCAGCCGGGACTGTGCCGGAGTGATGCCGATGCCGCGCTTCTCCAGATGACGCTTCTGGATGCGGTGCACGCGGCGGGTCAACCGCAGCAGCTGCTCGGCGAGCAGTCCGTCGGCGTCGGGGGTGTTCATGCCGGGAACAATATCAGGACCTCGTTCATTGTGAGTATAGGTAACAATGAGCTATGGTCTGTCAGTCCTCGTTCTCGCACACCCCGTAGGAGCCCATGCCCCGCGACGACATCATCTGGACGCCGCCCCCCGTCGAGGCCGGACAGCCCCGGCAGGTGCGCCGCATCCTCACACTCTTCCGTCCCTACCGCGGGCGGCTGGCCGTGGTCGGTCTGCTCGTCGGGGCCGCCTCCCTCGTCTCGGTCGCCACGCCCTTCCTGCTGAAGGAGATCCTCGACACCGCGATCCCGCAGGGCCGTACCGGTCTGCTGAGCCTGCTCGCGCTGGGCATGATCCTCAGTGCCGTCCTCGGTGGTGTCTTCGGGGTCCTGCAGACCCTGATCTCCACGACGGTCGGCCAGCGCGTCATGCACGATCTGCGCACCGCCGTCTACGACCGGCTTCAGCGCATGTCGCTGGCCTTCTTCACCAGGACGCGCACCGGCGAGGTCCAGTCGCGCATCGCGAACGACATCGGGGGAATGCAGGCGACGGTCACCTCGACAGCCACCTCGCTGGTCTCCAACCTCACCAGCGTCGTCGCCACGATCATCGCGATGATCGCCCTCGACTGGCGGCTGACCGTCGTCTCCCTGCTCCTGCTGCCGGTGTTCGTGTGGATCAGCCGCCGCGTCGGCAACGAACGCAAGAAGATCACCACCGAGCGCCAGAAGCAGATGGCGGCCATGGCTGCCACCGTCACGGAGTCGCTCTCCGTGAGCGGCATCCTGCTCGGCCGGACGATGGGCCGCTCCGACTCGCTCACCCGCTCCTTCGCGGAGGAGTCCGAGGGCCTCGTCGACCTGGAGGTCCGGTCCAACATGGCGGGGCGCTGGCGGATGGCCGTCATCGGCATCGTCATGGCCGCCATGCCGGCTGTCATCTACTGGGCGGCGGGCATGGCCCTCCAGCTCGGCGGGCCCTCGGTCTCCATCGGCACCCTGGTCGCCTTCGTGTCGCTCCAGCAGGGACTGTTCCGCCCCGCCGTCAGCCTGCTGTCGACCGGCGTCCAGATCCAGGCCTCGCTGGCACTCTTCCAGCGCATCTTCGAGTACCTGGACCTGCCCATCGACATCACCGAGCCCGAGCGGCCGGTCCACCTCGACCGGATCAAGGGCGAAGTGCGCTTCGAGGGCGTCGAGTTCCGCTACGACGACCAGAGCGGCCCGATACTCGACGGCATCGACATCACGGTGCCCGCGGGCGGCAGCCTGGCCGTCGTCGGCCGGACCGGCGCCGGCAAGTCCACGCTCAGTCATCTGGTGCCGCGCCTGTACGACGTCACGGGCGGCCGGGTCACCCTCGACGGGGTGGACGTGCGCGACCTGGACTTCGACACCCTCGCCCGGGCGATCGGCGTCGTCTCCCAGGAGACGTACCTCTTCCACGCCACGGTGGCCGACAACCTGCGGTTCGCCAAGCCGGACGCCACCGACGAGGAGCTGTACGCGGCGGCGAAGGCCGCCCAGATCCACGACCACATCGCGTCCTTGCCCGACGGGTACGACACCGTGGTCGGTGAGCGCGGACACCGGTTCTCCGGCGGCGAGAAGCAGCGCCTGGCCATCGCCCGCACCATCCTGCGGGACCCTCCGGTCCTCATCCTCGACGAGGCGACCAGCGCCCTGGACACGCGCACCGAGCGTGCCGTCCAGGAGGCCGTCGACGCCCTGTCGGCCAACCGGACGACGCTCACCGTCGCGCACAGGCTGTCCACCATTAGGGGCGCCGACCAGATCGTGGTCCTCGACGGCGGCCGCATGGCCGAACGGGGCACGCACGAGGAACTGTTGGAGCGTCAGGGCCACTACGCCGCCCTGGTCCGCAGGGACGCCCAACTGGAGCCAACAACATGAAGATATGTCGAGTTTATGACGTTATGCGGGTTACCGTGCCCGCATGCAGACCTACACTCCCCCCACTCCGCCACGGAGAACGATCCGACTGACGCGCCGGGGCCGGACCGCCCTCATCGCTTCCGGCGCCGTCGTGGCGGCTGCGGCGGTCGCGGTGCCGCTTCTGAGCACGGACGACAAGAAGGAACCCCAGGCCCTGGTGATCCCGGAGGGATGGCGCTCCGGCCAGGTCTACGAGGCCATGGACAAGGTCCTCGCCCTGCCCGCGGGCACCGCCAAGAAGTCCCTGGACAAGGCGAACCTCAAGCTGCCGAACGATGCGAGCGGCAACCCCGAGGGGTATCTCTTCCCGGCGACCTATCCCATCGACAAGAAGTCGACCCCCACGTCCCTGTTGTCGTACATGGTCGACACGGCCAACAAGAAGTTCGGTGGCGGGACGGTCACGGCCGGAGCCGAGCGCAACGCGATGAACGTCTACCAGACCGTCACCGTCGCGAGCATCGTCCAGGCGGAGGCGGCCACCAAGGCGGACATGGGCAAGGTGGCCCGGGTGATCTACAACCGGCTCGACCGGGGCATGCCCCTGCAGATGGACTCCACCATCAACTACGCGCTGAACCGCAGCACGCTCCGCACCAGCCAGAACGACACACAGCTCGACAGCCCCTACAACACGTACACGCGGATGGGGCTGCCGCCCACACCGATCGCGAACCCGGGGGAGGAAGCCATGCGGGCCGCGGTCGCGCCGACGCAGGGCAACTGGCTGTACTTCGTCACCGTCAAGCCGGGCGACACCCGCTTCACCGCCGACTACGAGGAGCACAAGAGGAACGTCGCCGAGTTCAACCGCGTCAGCAAGAGCGCCCCGGCCTCGAAGGGCTGAGCCGGGCCGCGGCCACGGCGTGGTACGTGCTCACGGGGCGGACCGCGCCCCTTCGGGGGCGCGGGGAAGTGGCAGTACGCGGTTCTGTCACGGCGCTGCGGCCGGCCCCGCCTCCGCGGTTCAGCCGCCGGCCTCCACGGTGACAGGCGCGCTCCTCGGTGCGTCCGCCAGCAGCCGCCGTATGTCCCGTACGGCTCCCCGACCGGCGCGGTTCGCGCCGATGGTGCTGGCCGACGGCCCGTACCCGACCAGGTGGATCCGCGGGTCGGCGACCGCCCGGGTTCCTTCGACGCGGATGCCCCCGCCGGGCTCGCGCAGCCGCAGCGGCGCCAGATGGTCGACCGCCGCACGGAAACCGGTCGCCCACAGGATGACGTCCGCCGTCACCCGGCGCCCGTCGTCCCACTCCACGCCGTCAGGAGTGATCCGGTCGAACATCGGCAGCCGGTCCAGGACTTTGTCCGCGATGCCCTGCCGGACCGCGTCGTTGAGCGGCAGCCCCGTCACCGACACGACGCTCTTCGGCGGCAGCCCCTGGCGCACCCTCTCCTCCACGAGCGCGACCGCCTCCCGGCCCACGTCCTCGGTGAAGGGCCCCTCCCGGAAGACCGGCGGCCGCCGGGTCACCCAGGTGGTGGCGGCCGCGTACGGCGCCATCTCCAGGAGATGCTGCGTACCGGACGCGCCCCCGCCCACCACGACCACGCGCTGCCCGGCGAATTCCTGCGGACCGGGGTACTGGGCGGTGTGCAGCTGCCGCCCCCGGAAGGTCTCCTGACCGGGATAGCGGGGCCAGAACGGCCGGTCCCAGGTGCCCGTCGCGTTGATCAGCGCCCTCGTCGACCACGTACCGTCCGACGTCTCGACGAGTAGTCGGCCGCCGTCGCCCTCGCGTACCGCCGTCACGTCGACCGGCCGTCGCACCCGCAGGCCGAACTCGCGCTCGTAGGCGTCGAAGTACTCGGCGATGACCTCGGAGGACGGCCGGTCCGGATCCGCGTCCGTCAGTTCCCTGCCCGGCAGCGCGTGCATGCCGTGCACCTTGCCGTACGTGAGGGACGGCCACCGGAACTGCCAGGCGCCTCCCGCCCGCGGCGCGTGGTCAAGGACCACGAAGTCCCGCTCCGGTTCGAAGCCGGTGCGCCGCAGGTGGTAGGCGCTGGACAGTCCGGCCTGCCCGGCGCCGACCACGACGACATCGACGTCCCGCACTGCCCGCGCCTGCGCTCCGGTCTCGTTCACGCTTCTACCAACCCCGCCGATGGCGAGGATCTTCCCGGGGCTCTCGCGGACGTACGGTCACGGCGTCACGACTGCCTGGAGGGGCGGGGAGCGGTCGTGGACGGCGGCAGGTCTCCGTTGAAGCGGGTGTCCACGAAGTCACCGAAGTCGACCTTGCGCGGGATGAGCTTCAGGCCGGTGAACGTGTCCGCGATCTCCTGCTCGGAGGCGATGAGCGGTGTGTCGAGGGCGACCGGAATCCGGGTCGCGTTGGTCCGCTTCACCGAGGCCAGCGCCACCTCGTAGGGCAGCCCGGTGTCCTTCGCCCAGACCTCGGCCCACTCCTTGGGGTGCTCGTGGACCCAGTCCTGCGCGCGCCGCAGCCGCTCCAGGTAGTCGCCGATGGCCGCGACCTTCTTCTTGTCCCGGAGCGCTCCGGGCGCAGCCACCTGGAAGGTGAGGCCGTTGGTCACGTCGTCGCCGTCCGTCAGGACACGGCCCCGCCCGCCCTGAAGGACCTGGGACGTGTAGGGGTCCCAGACCGCCCAGGCGTCGACCTTGCCGGCGGTGAACGCGGCCAGTGCGTCGGCGGGCTGCAGGTACTTCACCTCGACGTCGCTGAGCTTCAGCCCGGCCTTCTTGAGCGAGGCGACCAGCTGGTAGTGCGCGGACGAACCCTGCGCCACGGCCACCGACCTGCCTTTCAGGTCCGCGGTCTTCTTCAGATTCGAGTCCCTGGGCACGAGGATGGTGTCGCCCTTGGCCCTGCCTCGGTAGCCCGCCACGATGCTGATCCTGGAGTCGGCGCCCGCCGCGAAGACCGGAGGGGTGTTGCCGACGCCGCCGATGTCGACGGCCTTGGCGTTGACGGCCTCCAGGAGTGGTGGGCCGGACGTGAAGGTCGACCATTTGATCTTGTAGTCGAGGTTCTCGAGTTCTCCGGCGGCCCGCAGCACCGCCTCCGAACCTCCCTTCTGGTCACCGACGTCGAGCGTCACGGAGCCCTTGCCGTCGGTCCTGCCGCCCGTCGAGGTGGCGGCGGACGAGTTGCCGCCGCAGGCGGCGGCCAGCAGGGCCAGCGGGAGAAGCAGCGAGGCGGGGACGAGTTGTCGTCGCATGGCGATTCCGTTCGATCGGTTCGAGTGGGGCCGGGGATTTACTGGAAGCAGCGGTGCAGCGGTGCAGCGGTGCAGCGGTGCAGCGGTGCGGATGGGCGGTACGGGCGGCACGGGCGGGGACCGAGCGGCAACCGGGAACCACCGAGGAGGAGTTCGGGGTGTCCGGGAGCGGTCGCCGGACTGGTTCAGGCGGCCTCGGCGGCCGTGTCGACGCCCAGGCGTTCCAGTAGTCCGGCGCGCAGCTCCGCGAACCGCGGGTCGGTGATGTCTCGCGGGCGGTCCAGCGCGACCGTGGTCTCGTACGCGATGACGCCCTCGTCCATCACGAGGACGCGGTCGGCGAGCAGCACCGCCTCCTCCACGTCGTGCGTGACCAGGAGCACGGCGCAGCCGCGGCGCTGCCACAGTTCGCCGACGAGCCGCTGTGCCTTGATGCGGGTCAGTGCGTCCAGTGCGCCGAACGGCTCGTCGAGCAGCAGGAGATCGGGTTCGCGCACCAACGCACGGGCCAGCGAGGCGCGTTGGGCCTCACCGCCGGAGAGTGTTTTGGGCCAGGCGTCGGAGCGGTGGATGAGGCCGACCTCGGTCAAGGCCCGCTCCGCGACGGCGCGTTCGGGCTTGCCGGGCAGGCCGAGCAGGACGTTGCGCCACACCTTCTTCCACGGCATCAGTCGGGGTGACTGAAAGGCGACGGCCTTGCGGCGCGGGACGAGCACGGTGCCTTCGATGTCGCGGTCGAGGCCGGCGAGAATGCGCAGGAGCGTGGACTTGCCGCAGCCGCTACGGCCCAGGAGTGCCACGAACTCGCCGGGTCGGACGTCGAGTTGGAGGTCGCCGATGACCGTTCGGCCGTCGAATGCCCGGGTCAGGCCTTCGACCCGTACCGCCGAGGCGGGTGACGCCCCGTGCTTCTGGGTGCTCGTCGCGGCCCGGTCGGAGCCGACAGGGGCCGTCCGGGGGCTCACCGTCCGGTGAATGTCGGTCGCCATTGCAGCAACAGCCTTTCGAGAGAGCGGACGATGAAGTCGGTCAGCAGGCCGAGGAAGGCGTAGACGACCAGGCAGACCACGATGACGTCGGTACGCAGGAAGTCCCGCGCCTGGACCATCAGGAAGCCGATTCCGGCGTCGGCGTTGATCTGCTCGGCGAAGACCAGCGCGAGCCAGGCGATGCCCAGCGAGTAGCGCAGACCGGTCATGGCGCTGGGGAGGGCGCCCGGCAGGACGACATGCCGTACGAGCCCCCAGCGGGAGAGCCCGAGGGACTCACCGGCCTCGATCAGCTGGGAGTCGACGCCGCGGATGCCGGCGTACACGTTGAGGTAGAGCGGGAAGGAGACGCCCAGCGTGATGATCGCGACCTTCGGGGCCTCGCCGATGCCGAACCAGATGATGAACAGCGGGATCAGGCCGACGAACGGCACGGTCCGCAGCATCTGGACACTCGCGTCGACCAGGTCCTCGCCGACCCGGAACAGGCCCGAGATCAGGGCGAGTCCGGTGCCGGCGACCGTGCCGAACAGCAGGCCCACGGCGACGCGCTGAAGTGAGACGCCCATGGCATGGGGCAGCGACCCGTCGGAGATCAGATCGCCGGCGACCCGTGCGATGGTGCCGGGCGAGGCCAGGACGTCCGTGGGCAACGCGCCTGTGGTGCTGAGGACTTGCCACAGGACAAGGAGGAGGGCGGGACCGGAGGTGCGGCGCAGCCAGCGGGGGACTCGGGTGCGGCGGGTCGAGGCGGGGACGATGGGTTCGAGCTCGGGCGGGGTGCGATCGGTGGGAGCAGACACCGACATGGGCGAAATATCAGCATCGAGTGAATCGGGTGGGGCATGGCTGATGCTCATGAGGGCTCCACGGCTGAGAGCGGCGGGACGAGGCGCGTGAGGAGCGCGTGCTTCAGCGGCCCGGTTTCCGGTTCACGTCAGGCGGACGTGCGGAAGCGGGGAGCTGTGACGCGGGAAGGGAAAAGCGGGTGAGGAGTCGTCAGCGGCCGGTGTGACACGCGGCGGAGGCCACCCGCAGCAGGTCGATGTGACCGCGCGTGGTGAGCAGAGCTGAACGCAACATGCGGCTGAAAGTAGCCAGCTGGACCGCGTACGGTCAATGCCGTCTCGCGGAGTGGACCCGCGTATCACGCGGCGGCGGTGTGGGCCGAGGCGAGTACGGCTGCGGGTGCGCACCCGGTGGTGGGGCCAAAAAGAGACGGACCGGCGTGAGGTCGTTCGTGGTGGCTCCCGTCGGCGGGTTGGGGCAGGTTGGGGCGGGTTGGGGCGGCATCGGGGAAGCCGAGGAAGGCTGTGGGGCGGCCGGGCCGGGGCGGAGAGAGAACCGGGGCGGTGGGCAAACCGGCGGTTCGGCGCGCGGCCGGAGCGGTGTGGAATCCGGCGGACGGGTGAGGATGGGTTCATGTCCGATTCCTTCACCACCCGTGTCCTGAACGTCGCCTCCGGTTCCGGGGAAGCGGTCGTCGACCTCACCCATGAGTGCGAGGCGTTCCTTCGCGAGGCGGCCCGTGACCGCGACGGCCTGCTCAATGTTTTCGTGCCCCACGCGACGGCCGGCGTGGCGATCCTCGAAACGGGTGCGGGCAGCGACGAGGACCTGCTCGCCGCTCTCCACACGCTCCTCCCGGCGGACGACCGCTGGCAGCATCGTCATGGAAGTCCGGGCCACGGCCGCGACCATGTCCTGCCGGCGATCGTGCCTCCGCACGCCACCCTGCCGGTGGTCGAAGGCCGCCTGGAACTGGGGACGTGGCAGTCGGTCTGCCTGGTCGACACCAACCGGGACAATCCGAACCGGCAGGTGCGGCTGAGTTTCCTCGGTTAGGCGCTCCGGCGGGGCGCCGGAGAGGGACCCCGGCCGCCGGTCACCGTGACGGGCCGGGATCGCCCTCTCGTGACCGCCGACCGGGCATGCCGGGCGCGGAGCCTGTGCGGGCCCCGCCGGCGTCCGGGGTCACCGCCCGGACGTGCCCGCGCGCAGCCCGTCCATGACGAGGTCCAGGAGGCGGGCGGCGCGCGGCTGCCAGTCCCCGTGGGGATCGAGCTGCCAGAGCCCCGCGATGGCGAGGACGAAGTCGTCCCCGGTCACTCCCGGCCGGATGGTGCCGGCCGCTTCCCCGGCGCGCAGCAGGAGTTCGGCCGCGGACGTCACCGGGGTGTGCCCCGGTCTTGCGGGGCTGCCCGGTGCGCTGGTGGCCAGCCGGATCGCGTCCGCCAGACCCGCCTTGGTCATGGCGAACCGGGCGAGGTGGTCCATCCAGTGCCGCAGGGCCCGGTCGGGCTCATGGCGTGCCAGCAGCTCGGTCGCGGCGTCGGCGACCTGCTGCATCTCGTGACGGTAGATCTCCAGGACGAGGGCCTCGCGGTTGGGGAAGTTGCGGTAGAACGTGCCCTGCCCGACGCACGCCTTCTTGGCGATCATGCTGAGCGGGGCGTCCGCGGCGAGCGTCAGCTCGGCCAGGGCCACCGCCAGGATGCGCTCGCGATTGCGCTGCGCGTCCGAGCGCAGGGGTGCGTCCTTCTTCTGCCGCACTCGTCCTCCTTGCGGGGTTCGTGGCCGAATCCCGTCCTTGCTGAGCGGACAAGTGTCCACTACGGTTTTCCGGTGAGCGGACAGCTGTCCGGTTAGGTTCACCTTAGCGATTGGGTGGCCGGCACGGACAGCGGGGGACGGTCGGCACCGGCCTTCCCTCCTCGCATCCTGCCCGCTGTCGGCCCGCCCTCGCCACACGCGGTGTCGTCTCCTCCTCCCGCCCGTCTCTCGATTCCCCCTGTCATTCGTCCTTTCCCCTTCGTCTTTCGTCTTTGTGTCTCCTGTTTCCTCCGCCAGCCGGACCGTCCTCGCGATGTGGTCCGGATCCGCGAAAGAAGGCTGACCATGGCCCCAGAGTCCTCGTCGACGTACAGCGACATCACCTTGAACATCAACGGGGAGAAGCACACGCTCAGCGTCGACCACCGCACCACCCTGCTCGACGCCCTGCGTGAGCGCCTCGACCTGACCGGTACCAAGAAGGGCTGCGACCAGGGGCAGTGCGGCGCCTGTACGGTCCTGATCGACAAACGCCGGGCCGTCGCCTGCCTGCAACTGGCGGTGGCGGCCGAGGGCCGGGAGATCACCACCATCGAAGGTGTCGCCCAGGGCGAGCAACTGCACCCCGTACAGCAGGCGTTCCTCGACCTCGACGGCTACCAGTGCGGCTACTGCACGCCCGGCCAGATCTGCTCGGCCGTCGCGGTGATCGAGGAACACGCGGCCGGCTGGCCGAGCGCCGCCACCGACGACGTACGCCCCGAAGCGGGGCCGCCACCGCTGACCGCCGAGGAGATCCGGGAGCGGATGAGCGGCAACCTGTGCCGCTGCGGCGCGTACGTGTCGATCGTGCAGGCGGTCGCCCGCGCGGCCGCGGCCGACGAGCGGACCGCTGGGGCCGCGCAGGACACACAGACCGTGAAGCACGAGGAGGCGGCGGCATGAGGGAATTCGGATATGAGCGCGCCGTCGACGTCTCAGGCGCTCTCGCGCTGCTCGACGCCGACCCGGACGCCCGGTTCCTCGGCGGCGGCACCAATCTCGTCGACCTGATGAAGACCGGCGTCGAGCGGCCCGGCCGGCTTGTCGACGTACGTGAACTCCCGCTGGACCGGATCGAGTCGACCGAGGACGGCGGGCTGCGCATCGGAGCGACCGTCACCAACAGCGACCTCGCGGCCCACCCCGACGTGCGCCGGCGCTACCCGGCCCTGACCCAGGCGGTGCTGGCCGGCGCCTCCGGGCAGCTGCGCAACATGGCCACCGTCGGCGGCAACCTGCTGCAGCGCACCCGCTGCGGCTACTTCACCGACGTGAGCAAGCCGTGCAACAAGCGCGTCCCCGGGAGCGGATGCCCCGCGAGGGAGGGCGAGCACCACAACCACGCGATCCTGGGCGCCTCCGGCCACTGCGTGGCCACCCACCCCTCCGACCTGGGGGTGGCGCTGGCGGCCTTCGACGCCGTCGTCTCCTACGAAACGGCGGACGGGCCGGGTCGGTTGCCCTTCTCCGAGTTCTACCTGCCGGTGGGTGACACCCCGCACCTGGAGACCGCCCTGCCGCCGGGAGCACTGATCACCGGCGTCACCCTGCCGCCCGCCCCGGTGGCCGCCGCCTCCCGCTACCGAAAGGTGCGCGAGCGGGCCTCGTACGCCTTCGCGATCGGCTCGATCGCCGCCGCACTCGACGCCCGGGACGGCGCCGTACAAGAGGTGCGCCTGGCCTTCGGGGCGGTCGCGTCCCGCCCGTGGCGGGCCCGCACGGCCGAACGGGCCCTGACCGGCGGGCCGGCCGACGCCGAGGCCTTCGCCGCCGCCGCGGACGCCGAACTGGCGGCCGCCAGGCCGCTGCCACACAACGGATACAAGGTGACACTGATGCGCAACCTCGTCGTCGCCGTCCTGAGCGAACTCGCCGAGGAGGCCGCCCGATGACCACCACCACGACCGGGACCCCGGCCACGAAGAACGCCGTCGGCACCGCCCACACCCGGGTGGAGGGCCGCGACAAGGTCACCGGCGCCGCCCGCTACGCGGGAGAGATCCCCTTCGCCGAACTCGCCCACGGCTGGCTGGTGCTGTCGACGGTCACCAGGGGCCGCGTCCTCTCGGTGGAGAGCGCTCCGGTCCTCGGGATGCCGGGCGTCCTGACCGTCCTGCACCACGGGAACGCCCCGCGG
This sequence comes from Streptomyces aurantiacus, assembly GCF_027107535.1. Taxonomy (NCBI): domain Bacteria; kingdom Bacillati; phylum Actinomycetota; class Actinomycetes; order Kitasatosporales; family Streptomycetaceae; genus Streptomyces; species Streptomyces sp. Qhu-G9. Next base: position 3,438,173 of record NZ_CP114283.1, read on the forward strand.
GTCGCGAGCGACTACATCGGCCTGCTCGGTGTCCCGCCGGACCCGACCGTCGCCGTCTTCCAGCACGACCGCGTGCCGCACGCCGGCTGGCCGGTGGCGCTGGTCGTCGCCGAGACCTCCGAACAGGCCAGGGAAGCCGCCGAGGCACTGGTGGTGCACTACGAGGAGGAACCGCACGACGTCGACTTCACCGGCGACCACCCGGACGCCCAGCCGGTGACCGGCCCGAGCGGACCGGGGGTGACGGAGAAGGGGGACCTGGAGGGCGAACTCGCGGCGTCCGCCGTCGTCCTGGACGCCGAGTACACCACGCCGCAGGAGCACCACAACGCGATGGAGCCCCACGCGGTGACGGCCCTGTGGGACGGCGGCCGGCTCGAGGTCGTGGACTCCAACCAGGGCACGATGTGGGTCGCGGACGAGCTCGCGAAGCTCTTCTCGCTCGATCCCGCCTCGGTGCGGGTGCGGTCCGAACATGTCGGCGGCGGCTTCGGGAGCAAGGGCGTCCGCGCCCACCAGGTGTCCGCCGTGATGGCGGCGACCGTCCTGTCGCGCCCGGTCCGGGTCGTCATGACACGCCGTCAGATGTTCTCGATCGCCGGCTACCGGAGTCCCACGACCCAGCGGATCAGGCTCGGCGCCGATGCCGGGGGACGGCTGCGCGCGCTGGAGCACAGCTCCCTGAGCCTCACCTCGACCGTGCACGAGTTCATCGAGTCGAGCGCCGGTGTGGCACGGGTGATGTACGACGCCCCCGCCCACCGCACCGCCAACCGGGTCGTACGGCTCGACGTGCCCACCCCGACGTGGATGCGTGCTCCCGGAGAGGCACCCGGGTCGTTCGCGCTGGAGTCGGCGCTCGACGAGCTCGCCGAGAAGTGCGGCATCGACCCGATCGAGCTGCGCATCCGCAACGAACCGGCGCGGGGCCCGGTGTCCGGCCTGCCGTTCAGCACCCGCAACCTGCCCGCCTGCTTCCGGGAGGGCGCCCGCAGGTTCGGCTGGGCGGACCGCGACCCGCGGCCCGGGCAGCGCCGGGACGGGCGCTGGCTGCTCGGCACCGGGACGGCGGCGGCATCCTTCTTCGCGGGAGCCGCCCCCTCCACGGCGGCCGCGACCGCGGAGGCCGACGGCACCTTCACCGTACGGATCAACGCCGCGGACATCGGAACCGGTGCGCGGACGGCGCTCACCCTGGTCGCCGCCGACGCCCTCCAGGTGCCGACCGACCGCGTGCGCGTGCGGATCGGCGACAGCGACTTCGGCCCGGCGATGATCGCCGGCGGCTCCATGGGCACCCGCTCGTGGGCCTGGGCGGTCACGGCCGCGGCCGAGGAACTGCGGGAGCGGCTCGTCCTGAGCGACGGCATTCCGCCCGAGGGCATCACGGTGCGGTCGGACACCACCGAGGCCGTCGGAGCCCTCGCGCAGAAGGAGCGGCACTCCTTCGGGGCGCAGTTCGCCGAGGCCGCCGTGGACGTGGCCACCGGCGAGGTGCGGGTGCGGCGCATGCTCGGCATCTTCGCCGCCGGCCGGATCGTCAACCCGCTCACGGCCCGCGGCCAGTTGACCGGCGGGATGATCTGGGGCATCTCCATGGCCCTGCACGAGGAGGCGGTGCGGGACCGGGCCACGGGCACCCACTACGGCGCCGACCTGGCGGGATACCACGTCGCCACGCACGCCGACGTTCCGCTCGTCGAGGCGGACTGGGTGGACGACCCGGACCCGGACGACCCGGTCGGGGTCAAGGGCATCGGGGAGATCGGCATCGTGGGGGCCGCCGCGGCGATCGCCAACGCCGTCTGGCACGCGACCGGTGTACGCCACCGCAGCCTGCCCATCCGTCCCGACCGTGTCCTGGAGGCGGGCCCGCATGCTTGACATCGCGGGCGAGCTGACCCGCTGGGCCGAGGAGGGCCGGGACTTCGCCGTCGCCACCGTCGTGGCCGTCGACGGCAGCGCGCCGCGCGGCCCGGGCGCCGCCCTCGCCGTCGACAGCGAGGGCACGGTCATCGGCTCGGTCTCCGGCGGCTGCGTGGAAGCGTCGGTGTACGACCTGTGCGTCCAGGCCCTCCAGGACGGCGAGACCGTCCGCGAACGGTTCGGATACAGCGACGAGGACGCCTTCGCGGTGGGCCTGACCTGCGGCGGGGTCATCGACATCCTGATCACGCCGGTGGACGCGCGGTCGCCCGCCCGCAGGGTGATCCGGTCGGCGCTGTCGGCCGCCGTCAGGAACGAACCGACGGCCCTCGCCCGGGTCGTCCGAGGCCCGGCCGAACTCCTGGGCAGGGCACTGCTGGTGCACGCCGACGGCTCGTACGAGGGGTCGTACGGCAGCGGCCCGGGGCCGGACCGGACAGGGCTGGACCGGACGGCGGCGGCCGAGGCACGGGCGATGCTGGATGCCGGACGGACCGGCACCCTCGACCTCGCGGAGGACGGGTCCCGCTGCCCCGGCGGCCTGACCCTGCTCGTCGAGTCGAGTGTGCCGCCGCCCCGCATGATCGTGTTCGGTGCGATCGACTTCGCCGCGGCGCTGGTGCGGGCCGGCAAGTTCCTCGGCTACCACGTGACGGTGTGCGACGCGCGTCCCGTCTTCGCCACCCGGGCCCGCTTCCCCGAGGCCGACGATCTCGTCGTCGACTGGCCGCACCGCTACCTGCGGCACACCGCGACCGACGCACGCACGGTCCTGTGCGTCCTCACCCACGACGCCAGGTTCGACGTGCCCCTGCTGACGGAGGCCCTGCGGATGCCGGTCGCGTTCGTCGGGGCGATGGGGTCGCGCCGCACCCACGCGGACCGTGAACGACGCCTGCGTGAAGTCGGGCTCGGCGAGGACGAGTTGGCCCGGCTCAGGTCGCCGATCGGCCTCGACCTCGGCGCCCGTACGCCCGAGGAGACCGCCCTGTCCATCGCGGCGGAGATCGTCGCGGCGCGACGCGGTGGAACGGGCGCCCCGCTCACGGGCTCGGCAACGCCGATTCACCGCGACACGGGCCAGCGGAACGTGCCGGCGCGGGCGGCGCAGGCCGCCTGAAGGCCGGGGAGGGCGGCGGGTGCGGCGAGGCGGTCCGGTGACACGGGCCGCCGGGAGACGTACGAAGGCCGCAGCGACGCCCCCGCCCGCCCCCGGGGCATGCCGGCATGACCGCCGGACGCGTCGTCCCGGCCGCCGTGGGCCCGCAGCGGCGGGCGAGCGGCGCCGGGGCGGCACGGCGATCGTCCGGGGGAGTCAGGCGGCCGCCCGGAAGGAGCGCAGCCGCAGGGAGTTGCCGACGACGAAGACGGAGGAGAAGGCCATGGCCGCTCCGGCGATCATCGGGTTGAGCAGACCGGCCGCGGCGAGCGGCAGCGCGGCCAGGTTGTAGGCGAAGGCCCAGAACAGGTTCGACCGGATGGTGGTCAGGGTGCGGCGCGCGAGACGGATCGCGTCGGCCGCCGCACGCAGGTCGCCCCGCACGAGGGTCAGGTCGCCGGCCTCGATCGCGGCGTCCGTCCCGGTGCCCATGGCCAGGCCCAGGTCTGCCTGCGCCAGGGCGGCCGCGTCGTTGACGCCGTCTCCGACCATCGCGACCGAACGGCCTTCGCCCTGGAGCCGCTTGACGACGTCCGCCTTGTCCTGGGGCAGCACGTCGGCGACGACGTCCTCGGGTGCGATACCGATCTCGCGGGCGACCGACAGGGCCACGGCCCGGTTGTCGCCGGTCAGCAGGATCGGGGTCAGGCCGAGCGCCCGCAGCCGTGTGATCGCCTCCGCGCTGGTCTCCTTGACCGCGTCGGCGACCTCGATGACCGCGCGTGCCTCGCCGTCCCAGGCGACCGCGACGGCGGTGCGCCCGGCGGACTCGGCATCGGCCCTGGCCGCTGCCAGTCCCGGCGGGAGTTCCATGGCCCACTCACCGAGCAGGCGCTCCCGGCCGACGAGGACGGCGTGGCCGTCGACGACACCCTGCACCCCGAGTCCGGGAACGTTCGTGAAGTCCTCGGGCGTGGGCAGCGAACCCAGTTCGCGAAGGGCGCCCTCCGCGACGGCCCGGGCGATCGGATGCTCGGAGGCGTGCTCCAACGCGCCTGCCAGGCGCAGGACTTCGGACTCGTCGGTGTGGGCAGCGGTGTGCACGGCCAGCAGCGTCATGCGGCCGGTGGTGACGGTGCCGGTCTTGTCCAGGACGACGGTGTCGACGCGGCGGGTGGTCTCCAGGACCTCGGGGCCCTTGATGAGGATGCCGAGCTGGGCGCCGCGGCCGGTGCCGACCATGAGGGCGGTGGGGGTGGCGAGTCCCAGGGCGCAGGGGCAGGCGATGATCAGCACGGCGACGGCCGCGGTGAAGGCGGCCGTCAGGCCGGATCCGTTGCCCAGCCAGAAGCCGAGCGTGCCCAGCGCCAGGGCGATGACGACCGGTACGAACACGGCGGAGATCCTGTCCGCGAGGCGCTGGGCCGCGGCCTTGCCGTTCTGCGCGTCCTCCACCAGCCGCGCCATCCGGGCCAGTTGGGTGTCGGCGCCGACCCGGGTGGCCTCGACGACCAGGCGGCCGCCCGCGTTGAGCGTGGCGCCGGTGACGTGGTCGCCGGTGGACACCTCCACCGGCACGGACTCACCAGTGAGCATCGAGGCGTCCACCGCCGAGGATCCCTCGACGACGGTCCCGTCGGTGGCGATCTTCTCGCCGGGGCGCACGAGGAAGCGGTCGCCGGCCACCAGGTCCTCCGTGCGTATCAGCTCCTCCCGGTCGCCCCGGAGGACGGTGACCTCCTTGGCGCCCAGGTCCAGCAGCGCCTTCAGCGCGGCACCCGCCCTGCGCTTGGAGCGCGCCTCGAAGTACCGGCCGGCCAGGATGAAGGCGGTGACCCCGGCGGCGGCCTCCAGGTAGATGTTCCCGGCGCCGTCTCCGCGGGCGATGGTCAGCTCGAAGGGATGCGTCATGCCGGGGGTGCCCGCGGTCCCGAGGAACAGGGCCCACAGCGACCACACGAAGGCCGCCGTGGTCCCCACCGAGATCAGGGTGTCCATGGTGGCCGCCCCGTGCCGGGCGTTGGTGAACGCCGCCTTGTGGAACGGCCAGGCCGCGTACGTCACGACGGGTGCCGCAAGCGTCAGGGACAGCCACTGCCAGTACTCGAACTGCAGCGCCGGAACCATCGCCATCGCGACGACCGGGACGGCCAGCACCACGGCGGTGGTCAACCGCTCGCGCAGCGGCCGCAGTTCGTCGTCCGCCTCCCTCGTGGCCTCGTCGTGTCCGGGTCGCGCGGGTTCGGGGACGGGTTCGTGCGCGGTGTACCCGGTCTTCTCTACGGTGGCTATCAGGTCCTGCACCGCGACCTCACCGGTGTGGGTGACCTTGGCCTTCTCGGTGGCGTAGTTGACGGTGGCGGTGACCCCGTCCATGCGGTTGAGCTTCTTCTCGACACGCGCCGCGCACGAGGCACAGGTCATGCCGCCGATGACGAGTTGCGTCTCAGTACCGGTCGGCGTCCCAGTGCCGGTCGTCGTGGTGGTCATGGCTGCTCCTCGTGGCGGGAGGTGGACGGCCGGGCCCCGGAGCCGGGATCACCCGGGGGCACGGACTCGGGTCCCCGCCTGTACGGTGGGGCCCATATACGGGGTAGGGGTATTTCTGCTCCCGACCTGTATACCCCTGGAGGGTATTAGGCGCAAGCTGCGCAAGAGTCTTGACTTAATACCCCCTAGGGGTATGTTGAAATGCATGGAAGGGCCCGCACCATGACACGGGCCCCCTGTCCTCGGGAGATGACCATGCAGACCGGAGTCAAGATCACCGCGTTCGCCGCCGCACTCGCCGCGACCTTCGGCACTGCCTACGGAGTGGGCCGGGGCATCGATCCCGTCGTCACGGAAGCGAAGCCCGCCGGTCACGGCACCCATGCCGAGGCCTCACCCGCTCCCGAGGGGGGTGGGGATCACGCGGAGCACGAGCCCGCGGGGGAGGGGCGGCAGGCTCCGGCCGGCGGACTGCAGATCTCGGAGGGCGGCTACACGCTCGACCTGAAGACTCCGCGCGTCGAGGCCGGTCGGCCCGCCGACCTGCGCTTCACCGTCCGGGACGGGAACGGCCGCGCGGTCACCTCGTACCGGCGCGAACACGACAAAGAACTCCACCTCATCGTCGCCTCCCGTGACCTGGTCACCTACCGCCACCTTCACCCCGCCCGCGCGGCCGACGGCACCTGGAGCATCCCCGTCGAGCTGCCCCGGGCGGGCGGCTACCGGGTCTTCGCCGACTTCACCCCGGCGAAGAAGGGCGCCGAGAACCTCACCCTCGGCGCCGACCTCGCGGCCTCGGGCCCGTACGAACCGAAGGACCTGCCCGCCCCGAGCGCCACGGCCGAGACCGGCGGGTACGAGGTCGAGCTGACGGGCGGACTGCGCCCGGGCGCGGCCGGTGAACTGAAGCTCGAGGTGTCGCGCGACGGCAAGCCCGTCACCGATCTGCAGCCCTACCTCGGCGCCTACGGCCACCTCGTCGCCCTGCGCTCCGGCGATCTCGCGTACCTCCACGTCCACCCCAACGGGGAACCGGGCGACGGCAGGACCGAGCCGGGCCCGGGCATCTCGTTCACGGCCACCGCGCCCAGCGCCGGCGCCTACCGCCTCTTCCTCGATTTCCAGCACAAGGGGGTGGTGCGCACCGCCGCGTTCACCGTCCACGCCGGTGACGCGGCCGACGGCGGTGGCGGGCGTGGCGAGGTCGTCGAGGGCGGCTCCGGCAGTCACCGGCACTGAGGTGGCGCCACCGGCGCCGTCGGGCCGGATGCGCCCTGTTCGCTTCCCCGTGGGGTCTTGCCCGGCTGCCGGAAAGGCGTCACACTGGTACCGAACGAATGGTCGGTAGGGAAGCTGGTATCGATGACCACGACACACTCCGCCGAGACGCCCCTCCCGGAGCAGTTGTTGCAGGAGCACTTCGACGCGACGATCGCGCGGGACCAGCGGATCGAGCCCCGCGACTGGATGCCCGACGGCTATCGCAGGACGCTCGTCCGGCAGATCGCGCAGCACGCGCACTCGGAGATCATCGGCATGCAGCCCGAGGGTGAGTGGATCACTCGCGCCCCGTCACTGCGCCGCAAGGCCATCCTGTTCGCGAAGGTCCAGGACGAGGCGGGGCACGGGCTGTACCTGTACTCGGCCGCCGAGACGCTGGGCGCCGACCGCGCGGACCTGACCGAGCGCCTGATCCAGGGCCGCCAGAAGTACTCGTCGATCTTCAACTACCCGACGCCGACGTTCGCCGACGTCGGCGTGATCGGCTGGTTCGTGGACGGCGCGGCGATCTGCAACCAGGTGCCGCTGTGCAGGAGTTCGTACGGCCCCTACGCGCGCGCGATGGTGCGTATCTGCAAGGAGGAGTCGTTCCACCAGCGGCAGGGCTACGAGCTGTTGCTGACCATGATGCGCGGCACCGAGGCGCAGCGGACCATGGTCCAGGAGTCCGTGGACCGCTGGTGGTGGCCCTCGCTCATGATGTTCGGCCCGCCCGACGGCGACTCGCCCAACTCGGCGGCCTCGATGGCCTGGAAGATCAAGCGGCACAGCAACGACGAGCTGCGTCAGAGGTTCGTCGACATGACGGTCCCGCAGGCCGAGAAGCTCGGCGTGACGCTCCCGGACCCGGAGCTCCGCTGGAACGAGGAGCGCGGACGCCACGACTTCGGCACCCCCGACTGGGCCGAGCTCAAGCGGGTCATCGGCGGCGACGGCCCGTGCAACGCCGAGCGGGTGGAGCGTCGCAGGTCCGCCCACGAGGAGGGCACCTGGGTACGGGAGGCGGCCACGGCCCACGCGGCCAAGCAGGCGCGGCGCGCGCACGGACACGAGGGAGCTGTGGCATGAGCGACTCCGTCCCGGGCGTCGGCCCGGCCACCACTGCGGACCCGGCCCAGGCCACCGCGAAGGGCGACTGGCCGCTGTACGAGGTCTTCGTGCGCGGCAAGCGCGGACTGAACCACGTCCATGTGGGCTCGCTGCACGCCGCCGACGACACCATGGCCCTCACCCACGCACGCGACCTCTACACCCGTCGCAACGAGGGCGTCTCGATCTGGGTGGTGCGCTCGGAGCACATCGCCGCATCCACCCGTGACGAGAAGGACCCGTTCTTCGCGCCGAGCGCCGACAAGGTCTACCGCCATCCGACCTTCTACGACATCCCCGACGACGTCCCGCACATCTGAGGAGCAGGGCATGAGCGACGACCATGTCTACCTGTCCCTCGCCGAGGGGCACGAGGACGACACCCGCTGGGCATACGGCACCGGCTTCGAGGACCCGCTCCACGGGGTGGACACCACCGTGCCCGCGGGCATCGACGCCGGCCTGCTGGCCGCGGACTGCGTGGCCCTCGCCGACGACGCCCTGGTGAGTGCCCAGCGGCTGGCCGAGTGGACCACCCGCGCCCCCGAGCTGGAGGAGGAGGTCGCGCTCGCCAACATCGGCCTCGACCTCCTCGGCCAGGCCCGCCTGCTGTACGCACGGGCGGGCCAGGCAGACGGCACCGGGCGCGGCGAGGACGCGTACGCCTACTTCCGGGACGCCGAGGACTTCGGGAACGTACGCCTGGCGGAGCTTCCGGGCGGGGACTTCGCGTTCTCGATCGTGCGGCTGCTGGTGCTGTCCAGCTGGCGGCTCGCGCACTTCGAGGAGTTGTCGTCGCATCCCGACCCCGTCCTCGCGGCCGTCGCGGCGAAGGGCGTCAAGGAGCTGACGTACCACCGGCAGTACGCGGCCGAGTGGGTCGTGCGCCTGGGTGACGGCACCGAGGAGTCGCACCGCCGTACGCGCAGGGCGATGGAGCAGGTCGCCCCGTACTTCGGCGAGTTGTTCACGGCGTACGACGTACGGGACGAGGTCGTCGGCGTCCTGCGGCAGGTCACCGAGGCCGCCGGGCTGCCCATGCCCGTGTACCGGCCGCTGCCCGGCACCGGGCGGAGCGGAGAGCACACCGAGCATCTCGCGCCGCTGCTGGCCGAGTTGCAGAGCGTGGCCCGCGCACACCCGGGGGCGACATGGTGACCGTACTGACAGGCCTGCGGCATGCCCGGCACATCGCCGAGCAGGTGCCGGACCCCGAACTGCCGATGCTGACCCTCGCCGACCTCGGAGTGCTGCGCGCGGTCGAGGTGACCGGCGACGGGACCGTGGTCGCGAGCCTCACGCCGACCTACTCGGGCTGCCCCGCCATGGCCGAGATGCGCGCGGACGTGGCGGCACGGCTGCGCGGCGCGGGGTACGCGCGCGTCGAGATCCGTACGGTCCTGGACCCGCCGTGGACGAGCGACTGGATCACTGCGGAGGGCCGTCGCAAACTCACCGAGCACGGGATCGCGCCACCGGGCGCCGCACCCGGGCGAGCCGCCGGTCCGGTGCCCCTCGTGCTGTCTCCCGTCCGCCGCACGGTGGCGTGTCCGCGCTGCAGTTCGGCGGACACCGAGGAGACCTCCCGTTTCGCCGCCACGTCGTGCAAGGCGCTGTGGCGCTGCCGCGCCTGCCGCGAGCCGTTCGAGTACGTCAAGGAGATCTGATGGAAGGCCTGAAGGAAGAGCCGACGGGCGGTCCGAAGGACCAGGCCGCCCCGACTTCGGGCCCCGCGCCGGCCGTGTCCGCTGCCGGGCCTGCGATGCGTCCGCGGGTCCGCCGCCGTCCGGCCTTCCACGCCCTGCGGGTCGCCGCCGTACAGCCGCTGTGCGAGGACGCGGCCGCGGTGAGCTTCGAGATCCCCGAAGGGCTGGCGGCGGAGTTCGACTTCGCACCCGGTCAGTCCCTGACGCTGCGGCGCGAGGTGGACGGCCGGGACGAGCGGCGCTCGTACTCGATCTGCTCGCCCGCCGGTTCGGTTCCCCGCATCGGTGTGCGCGTGGTGCCGGGCGGTCTGTTCTCGGCGTGGCTCGTGCGCGAGGTGCGCCCGGGCGACACCGTGGAGGTGATGGCCCCCACCGGCACGTTCACGCCCGACCTCAGCGCACCCGGCCACCACGTGCTGATCGCGGCCGGCTCCGGTGTCACGCCGATGCTCTCCATCGCCGAGTCCGTCCTGGCCGCGGACCCGCGCTCGACGGTCACCCTCTTCTACGGCAACCGGCGCACGGCCACCGTGATGTTCGCCGACGAGCTGGCGGATCTGAAGGACCTGTATCCGGCCCGGTTCCAGCTCGCCCACGTGCTCTCCCGCGAGCCCCGGGAGGCCGAGGTGCTGTCCGGCCGCCTCGACGCGGACCGGCTCTCGGAGCTCCTCGGCTCACTGGTCGACGTGAAGGCGGCGGACCACTGGTGGCTGTGCGGGCCGCACGGCATGGTCCTCGACGCCCAGCGGGTCCTGAGCGGCCTCGGCGTCCCCGGCGGCCGCGTCCACCGGGAACTGTTCTACGCCGACGACGAACCCGTACGAGAGGTGCGTCACGAGGAGACCGCCGTGCAGGGGCCCGTCAGCCAGGTCACCGTCACGCTCGACGGCCGCTCCACCACCTCCGCCCTGGTCAGGGAGCGGAGCATCCTCGAAGGCGCTCAGCGGACCCGCCCCGATCTGCCCTTCGCCTGCAAGGGCGGCGTCTGTGGCACCTGCCGTGCGCTCATCACCGACGGCAAGGCCGACATGCGCCGCAACTTCGCCCTTGAGAACGCCGAGGTCGACGCGGGGTACGTCCTCACGTGCCAGTCGTATCCCGTCTCCGAGACGCTGACCGTGGACTTCGACAGCTGAACAGGCCGCGGGCGGACATCGGACCGGCACGGAGGGAGTGCCGGTTCGTCTCCGCGAACCCCTACTCATAAGTCAGGCTTATGAGGTCATAGGTCCAGCCCGGCTACAGACTTAGGCTTGCCTTAGTTTAGGCTCCCCGGTGAGTACTCCTGATCACCGCTCGAAGGGAACCTGATCATGCCTCGCCCCCTGCGGGTAGCCATAGTCGGAGCCGGCCCCGCCGGGATCTACGCCGCCGACGCGCTGTTGAAGTCCGCAGTGGCCGCCGAGCCCGGTGTCTCCATCGACCTCTTCGAGCGGATGCCGGCCCCCTTCGGCCTGATCCGCTACGGCGTCGCACCCGACCACCCCCGCATCAAGGGCATCATCACCGCCCTGCACCAGGTCCTCGACAAGCCGCAGATCCGCCTCTTCGGCAACGTCGACTACCCGGGCGACATCAACCTGGACGACCTGCGCGCCTTCTACGACGCGGTGATCTTCTCCACCGGGGCGACGGCCGACCGGGCGCTCGACATACCCGGGATCGGCCTCGAAGGCTCGTACGGCGCCGCGGACTTCGTCTCCTGGTACGACGGGCACCCGGACGTGCCGCGCACCTGGCCGCTGGAGGCCGAGAAGGTGGCCGTCCTCGGCGTCGGCAACGTCGCGCTCGACGTGGCGCGCATCCTCGCCAAGACCGCGGACGAACTGCTGCCGACCGAGATCCCGCCGAACGTCCACGAGGGGCTCAAGGCCAACAAGGCCCTGGAGGTCCACGTCTTCGGCCGTCGCGGCCCGGCGCAGGCGAAGTTCAGCCCGCTGGAGCTGCGGGAGCTCGACCACTCCCCGAACATCGAGGTCATCGTCGACCCCGAGGACATCGACTACGACGACGGCTCGATCGCGACCCGGCGCGGCAACAAGCAGGCCGACATGGTCGCGAAGACCCTGGAGAACTGGGCGATCCGCGACACCGGCGACCGCCCGCACAAGCTGTTCCTGCACTTCTTCGAGTCGCCCACCGAGATCCTCGGCGAGGACGGCAAGGTCGTCGGCCTGCGCACCGAGCGCACCGCCCTCGACGGCACCGGCAACGTCAAGGGCACCGGCGAGTTCAAGGACTGGGACCTCGGCGCCGTCTACCGCGCCGTCGGATACCTGTCCGACAAGCTGCCCAAGCTGCCCTGGGACGTCGACTCGGGCACGGTCCCGGACAAGGCCGGCCGGGTGATCGAGGAGACCGGGCAGCACCTGCGGTCGACGTACGTCACCGGCTGGATCAGGCGCGGCCCGGTCGGCCTGATCGGCCACACCAAGGGTGACGCCAACGAGACGGTCGCGAGCCTCCTCGACGACCACGCGAACGGCCGTCTGCAGACCCCCGTCGCCCCGGAACCCGAGGCGGTGGACGCGTTCCTCGCCGAGCACGACGTCCGCTACACCACGTGGGACGGCTGGTACCGCCTCGACGCCGCGGAGAAGGCGCTGGGGGAGCCCCAGGGCCGCGAGCGGGTGAAGCTCGTCGAGCGCGAGGACATGCTCAGGGCGAGCGGCGCGTAGGCGCGGGAGTCGCAGGTTCGGTTCATCAGGAGGGGCCCCGCTGTGACAGCGAGGCCCCTCCTGCGATTGTGTTCCCGGTTTCCGCTCCCGGGCATGTGCTCGGCCGGCCGACGCACGGCCGCCGTGCCCCCGGCCCGCAGGGCGTCCACATGTTCAGGCCGGCGGAGCCTTGGGCCCACCCCGGCGGAGCCACTCGTAGGCGGCCCGGGCCGTGAACTCAACCTGGCCGCCCCGCAGAAGCAGTTCCGCCGTCGCGAACGCCGGGTCGTCGGCCTGCGCCGCGAGGTACGGGATCGCGACGCACCGCATGCCGGCCGCGTGCGCCGCCGTGACGCCCGGCGCGGCATCCTCGAGGACCACGCACTCCCCGGGCACCGCTCCGAGCCGGCGCGCCGCCTCCACGAACACGTCGGGAGCGGGTTTGCCGTGGGCGACCTCCTCCGCCGAGACGACGGTCCGCAGGTACGCGTCCAGGCCCGTGCCCGCCAGGATCGCCTCGATGGCCCGGCGCGAGGACCCCGAGGCCACGGCCATCGGGACTCCGTCGCCGGCCAGCAGCTCCACGAACTTCCGCATCTCGGGGTAGACCGCGGTGGACGCGCCGGCCAGCTCCAGATAGCGGCGGTTCTTGTCCGCGAGGAGCACGTCGAGCGGGGCGTCGAGGGAGTACCGCTCCTTCCACAGCGTGACCGTCTCCTGGGTGCTGATGCCGACGTACCGCTCGTGGTCGGCCCAGCTGAAGTCCGTGACGCCCTGCGCGGCGAGTGTCCGGCGTCCCGCCTCGAAGTAGTTCGGCTCGCTGTCCACGAGTGTTCCGTCGAGATCGAAGATGATCGAAGTGCCGCCGAGAGTGCTCATGAGGTCCAGGATGCCCAGGGCGACTGCGGGCGTGGCGCCCGAGGTCAGCTGCGGGCCTTGCGTCCGATCGCCTCGACCAACGGCAGCACCCGCTGCGGTACCCGCTCGCGCAGTGCCACCTCGGTGCGCGTGCGGACGACACCCGGCATGCTGATCAGCGCCTGGATCACGTCCTCCAGATGCCCGTTGTCCCGGGCGACGACCCGGGTCAGCAGATCTCCGCCACCGGTGATCGAGAACGCCTCGATGATCTCCGGCACGGCGGCCAGGGCGTCCCCCACGTCGTCGAGATGTCCCTGGGTGACCTCGATGTGCACGAACGCGAGCACCGGATGGCCCAGCGCGGCGGGGGAGAGCGTGGGCCCCGTACCGGTGATCACTCCGTCCCGCTCCAGCCGGTCGAGCCGTGCCTGCAGCGTGCCGCGGGCGACGCCGAGGACGCGGGCGTACTCCCGCACGCTGGTGCGCGGTTGTTCGAGGAGCAGTCGGAGGATGCGGGTGTCGAGCTGGTCCACGGCCATGGTCCGTTGGCCTCCCTGCGGTCTTGGCTGATCGTTTCCGACTGTACCAATGGCTCAGTCGATCGGCTGCCTGTTGAGCCACCACCCGTCCCTTGCCTAACGTGTCGGTATTGATGGCGCCGCGAAGCGCCGGACGGCAAGGAAGCCGGACCGGACCCGCGGCGCCATTCCCATGCCCTGAGCGCCACGACCGTCGCGTCGTGCGCCGACGGGTGCGACCGACACGAGACAGGGGCGGGCTGCCGACGGTGAAGAAGATGTTCATGGCTCCGGATCCGGGCCTGGTACGGCTGCGGATCTCGCTGCGGGCGGTGCTCGGCATCGGCCTCGCGGTGACCGCGTCGGAGCTCGCCGGACTCTCGCTGCCCGCCACCATCACCGGTGGCCTCACCGCACTCCTCGCGCTGTTCACGGTCGGCGACCCGACCGTGCGCGGTCAGGCGCTCACCACCGCCCTGCTGCCCGCCGTCGGCTTCCCCGTCCTCGCCCTCGCGGCCGTGCTGCACGCCGTGCCGACGGCGCGCGACGCCATCTGGCTCGCGGTGGTCTTCTGCGGGGTGTACGCCCGCCGCTGGGGTCCCCGCGGCCACGCGCTCGGCATCTTCGCGTTCATGACCTTCTTCATCACCCAGTTCCTGCACGCGGTCCCCGGCCAGCTTCCGCAGCTGTACGCCGCGATGGCGCTGGCGCTGGCCGCGTCCTCGGTGGTGCGTTTCGGCGCGTGGTGCATCGAGCGGCGCACTCCGGCGCCGGTCACGCCCGCCGTGCCGGCCGGCCGCGGCCTCTCCCGGCCGACCACCCGCCAGGCCTTCCAGGCGACGGTCGCCTGCGCGTTCGCGATGGCGGCGGGCCAGGTCCTCTCGCACGAGCGCTGGTACTGGGCCGTCGGCACCGCCTGGTGGATCTTCGTCAACACGTCCTCGCGCGGCGAGACCCTCGTACGCGGCTTCCGGCGCGTCGTCGGCACGGTCACCGGCATCGCGGCCGGGCTGCTGGTCGCGGTTCCCCTGGACGGCGCTGTGGCGCCCACGGCGGCGATCGTGGCCGTCTGCGTCTGGGGCATCTTCTACACGGCGCCGCTCTCGTACAGCTGGATGATGTTCTTCGTCACCGTGATGGCGGGCCTGCTCTACGGGCTGCTCGGTGTCCTGCACCCGGGTCTGCTGGGGCTGCGCCTCGCGGAGACCGGCGCGGGCGCGCTCGGCGCCGCACTCGCCGTCGCGCTGATCCTGCCGGTCACCACGCACGCGGTCACCGACCGCTGGGTGGGCCAGGCCGTGCGTGCCGTGCACGGCTGCACCGCGGCGGCGGCCCGGCGCCTCGCCGGCGATCCTGCCGCCGACCCCGCGCCGTCGGCGGCGGAACTGGAGGTGCTGCTCGGCCGGGTCAGGTTCGCCCTGGCCCCGCTCGTGCATCCCCTGAACCCGATACGGGCACGCAGGGCCCGGGCCCTGCGGGTGCTGACCCTCCTCGACGACTGCGCCCGGGAGGCGCGCGGCCTCGTGGCCGTCGCGGCCGATCCGGACGCCTCGCACGACGCACGCCTCACCGCCGCCTGCGGGCGTGTCGAGGCGGCGGTGGAGGTCCTGGTCGGCGCGGTGCCGGAAGGCGCCGTGACGGCGACGACGGGCGTGCCCGGCCACCACCCCGGCGCCGAGCAGGCCCTCGCTCACCTCCACGGCCTGGAACGCGCGCTCGCCTCACTGGCCACGCCACTCCGCCGCTCCTCGGCCGTGGGAGCCTGAACACTCGTCGCCTGCGCACCCGTCGCCTGCACACCCGCCGCGGAATGCGAGCCGGCTGCCCCGCCCTCCGGCAGCTACAGGGACCACCGGCCGTGCGGAGGGCGTACACGGGCCACGAGCCACGGGCCGATGGTCCCTGCGGCTGCCGGATGTGTTGGTCCCTGCGGACCCCTGCGGACCCCTGCGGACCCCTGCGGACGCGGCCCGCCCGGGCGGGCCGCGCGGGAGCGGTGCGTGGCGTCCCGCCCGCGTGCATCATCGGAGGCGTGCGCGCGGTCGTGCGGCGGGGCGGAGGGTGTCCCGTTTGGTCTAGGCCTTTGGCTGCTACCGTCGCCACCCAAGGAATTGCACCGAGAGGGGACGGCAGTGGCGGACGGCGGCGGACGGCAGCGACGGGCGTACATCGGCTCCTTCACGGCGGCAGGGGGCCTCGGCGTCCTCACCGCCGCCGTGGACGAGGAAACCGGCGCGCTGGCGCTGCTGAGCGCGGTGAACACCGTCGCCGACCCCTCGTACCTGGCCCTGTCGCCCGCCGGGGACATGCTCTACGCGGTGAGCGAGACGGCTCAGGGCGCCGTCGCCGCCTACCGGGTGAAGGGTGACGAGCCGTCCCTCGCCGGCCCGTTGGTCCCGGTCGGCGGCAGCGGACCCACACACCTGAGCCTCTTCGACGGGCACGTGCTGACCGCCAACTACGGCTCCGGCAGCGTCAGTGCCGTGCCCGTACGCCACGACGGGAGCCTCGCCGCCGTCTCCGACGTGCTGAGCCACGAGGGCGCGGGCCCCCACACGCAGCGCCAGCAGGGCCCGCACGCCCACCACGTCCAGCCCGACCCGAGCCGCCGGTGGGCCGTGAGCGTCGACCTCGGTACCGACTCGGTGCGGGTGTGCGCGTTGCGCGACGGCGCGCTCGCGCTGCACCGGGAGATCGCGCTGCGGCCCGGCTCGGGGCCCCGCCACCTGGCGTTCCACCCGGACGGCGAACGCGCCTACGTCCTCAACGAACTCACACCGACCGTCACGTCCTGCCGCTGGGACGCCGTCAAGGGCGCGCTGAGACCGGTCGGCGAGACGCCCGTGCTGCCCGACCTCCCGGACGGCGACGCCTACCCCTCCGGCATCGTCGTGTCGCCCGACGGCCGCTTCGTGTGGACCGCCACGCGCGGCCAGGACGTGATCTCCGTGCTCGTGCCCGGCGCGGCCGACGAAGGGCTGCGGCTGGCCGCCACCGTGTCGTGCGGCGGCACCTGGCCGCGGGCGCTCGCACTCGACCCGGCGGGCCGCTTCCTGTACGTGGCGAACGAGCGCTCGGGAAGCGTCGCGTGGTTCGCGGTGGACCCCGATACGGGCGTGCCGCGGCGAGGCGGGTCGGTCAAGGCGCCCGCGGCGTCCTGCGTGGTGCTCGACCAGGGGTGACCCGAGCAGTGCCCCCGGTCCGCTCGGTTCCTCTCGGGCCCGCCGCAACCCCGAAGGGCCCGGCTCCGGAGACGGAGCGGGCCCTTCGGGGTTGATGCGCGGTTGCGGGACCTGCCGGTCAGCGGACCGGCGCGCCCTGCGGCTGCGGCGGCGCGATGCCGAGCGCCGTCGTGTACTTGGCGAGCGCCAGCTTGCCGATCGCCGGGTACGGACCCAGCGCCTCGGCGGCGGAGCAGCCCGCCTCCTTGGCGGCGTCCTCGAGCAGTCCCGGGTCGAGCTCGGGGCCGATCAGGTACGGAGCGAGCGCCAGGTGCTGGGAGCCCGAGGAACGCAGCTGCTCCGCGATGGCCGCGATCGAGCCCTCCTCGTCCAGCGCCGCCGCCATCACGGGCACGGCGAGCCTGGCGGCGAGCAGCATGCCCGTGATCCCGGCCGCCTGCACGGCCTCGCTGCCGCCCACGGACGCCAGGATGATGCCGTCCGCGGCCGTCGCCACGGTGAAGAGCCGGGCGCGGTCGGCGCGCGCCAGACCCGCCTCGGACAGGCGCACGTGCAGCGCCTCGGCGAGCAGCGGGTGCGGGCCGAGCACATCGGTCAGTTCGGCCGCGACGCGGCTGTCCATGACGGCCTGGCGGACGCGGCGCAGCAGCGCGCTGTCCGGACCGGCCAGCAGTGGCACGACCACGGCGACGGGGCCGTCCGGCTCCACCGCGTCCACACCGGCCGCGCGGGCCTGCTCGAAGCGAGCGGTACGCTCCTCGGCGGCGTACGCGAGGATCGACTGGAGGGTGGGGAACTCCCCGTCGTCCCCGTCGAGGTACCCGATCCGGGCGTCGAGGCCGGGCAGCTCGGAGCGCGCGATGCTCACGACTTCCTCGACGAGGCTGCGGATCGCGGCGCTGGGCAGGCCCGGCACCGCGAGGACGAGCGCGGGCGCGCCCTCGGGAGCCGCCAAGGGCTCCGGTCGGCGGTGCCGACCGGGCTGGCGGGGTCGCGGCATTCGTACTGGCAGGCCGGACGCGGGCCCAGTGGGGGAGCTCATGGCGCCGAATGTTACTGGTTTCCTGGGCTCCCCTGTTCGGGGAGGGTGCAGGTGAGCGGTATCCGTCCGGTTTTGTCTGATGAGTTCCGTACGGATTGATCTCGCTGGTTATCCGTGGATCACGGTGAACTGTCCTGCGAACGATGGTCCGTGCCGTCCCTCACGACGTACAGCATGCTGTCGTCGCGCGGCAGCGTCAGCCGGTCCTCGGCCAGTTCGGCGGCGATGCCGACGGCGCCGTCGAGCGGGTCACCCGCGGGTGGCACCAGCCGTGCGTGCGGCAGTTGGTCCGCCAGCGCGGCCCACAGCGGTACGAGGAGCGGGTCACCCAGTTTGAACAGCCCGCCCGTGAGGGCGAGGCGGACCTCTCCCGGGGCCTGGCCGGCCCCTTCGGACCCCGCTGGGGGAACATCCGTCTCGGTGGGGCACACGGCGGCGGCCGAGTCGGCGATGTGCCGGGCCGCGGCGGCCAGGATGCCGGCCGCAGTCGGGTCGTCGCCGTCGGCGCAGGCGGCCACCTCGGGCGCGAAGGACGCGAGCACGGCCGGGCGGTCCGGGCGCGGGTAGAGCTGTCCCGGCACCGCCGTCGCCGAGCCGAACACCGCCTCGGCGCGCGCCAGGAGCGGGGCCGATCCTCCGGGGCGCCCGTCGTAGGCGCGCAACGCGGCGTCCAGGCCCGCCTGGCCGATCCAGGCTCCGCTGCCGCTGTCCCCGAGGAGATGACCCCAGCCGTCTGCCCTTCGCCAGTCACGCAGGTCCGTGCCGATGGCGATCATCCCGGTGCCGGCCGCGACGACCGCGCCCACACGCTGCCCGAGCGCACCCGTGTACGCGGCGACGGCGTCGGCGACCAGGGCCAGCCGCCGCACGCCGAGTTCGCGGGCCAGTCCTGTGGGCAGGTCGGCGCGCAGGGAGTCGCCCAGAGTGGTGAGACCGGCGGCGCCGACGGCGACGGCGCGCAGTGTCCCCACCCCGGCGTCGTCCATCAACCGGCGGGCCATCGGCACCAGTTGCTCCAGCAGATGCCCGGCGTCGATGCCGCGCGGCCCGGTGCGCACCGGCACCCTGGACGTGAGCGGCGCCAAGACACCGCCTCCGTCGACGGACAGGACGACCCGCAGCCCGGACCCGCCGGAGTCCACACCGAGCACGCCCGACCCGCCGACGGGACCGGTCACGGCAGCCGCCAGTCCACGGGGTCGCCGCCCTGTTGGGCCAGCAGGTCGTTGGTTCGGCTGAAGGGCCGCGAGCCGAAGAAGCCGCGGTCCGCCGACATGGGTGACGGATGCGCCGACTCCACCGAGGGAAGGTCGCCCAGCAGCGGCCGGGCGTTGCGGGCGTCGCGGCCCCACAGGATCGACACCAGAGGGCGTCCCCGCGTGGCCAGTGCCCGTATCGCCTGCTCGGTGACCTCTTCCCAGCCCTTCCCGCGGTGCGCGGCCGGACGCCGCGGCGCGGTGGTGAGCGCCCTGTTGAGCAACAGCACGCCCTGCTGGGTCCAGGGGGTCAGATCGCCGTTCGACGGCGGGGGAACTCCCAGGTCGGTGCTCAGCTCCCGGTAGATGTTGATGAGACTGCCGGGCAGCGGCCGCACCTCGGGCGCGACCGAGAACGACAGTCCCACCGCGTGTCCCGGTGTCGGATAGGGGTCCTGGCCGACGATGAGGACCCGGACGTCGTCGAAGGGCTGTTGGAAGGCGCGGAGAACGTTCGGGCCCGCCGGGAGATAGGTGCGTCCCGCGGCGATCTCCGCGCGCAGGAAGTCCCCCATCTCTGCGATCCGTCCGGCCACTGGTTCGAGGGCTTTGGCCCAGCCCGGTTCGACGATTTCATTCAACGGTCGTGGTGCCACGGCGTCACCCTACTGCCGTACACGGGCGGTGGATCAACCGGAGGGCGCCGCACGGCCCGAGGTGGTATGTGCGGTGCCTGTCACGGCTGTTGACGCTCAGGCAGGTGTCGCGGTTCGTACGGGCACCGGGGACCGGCCGGGTGCCGGCGGCCGGTCGCGGGCGGGAGCTCAACCGATCACCGCGGCCCGGACACAGAGCACGTCCGGCAGATGGGACGCCAGCTGCTGCCAGCTGTCGCCGTCGTCGGCCGACGCGAACAACTCGCCGTTGCGGTTTCCGAAGTACACGCCCGCAGGGTCGGCGTCGTCCGTGCACATGGCGTCGCGGAGCACCGTGCCGTAGTGGTCCTCCTGGGGCAGGCCCGCCGAGAGCGGTTCCCAGCTCTTGCCCGCGTCCGCGGTGCGGAAGACGCGGCACCGGCGGTCCGCCGGGATGCGGTCCGAGTCGGCGTTGATGGGGAAGACGTACGCGGTGTCCCCGCGGTGCGGATGGGTGGCCGCGGCGAAGCCGAACGTGGACGGCAGGCCCTCGCCGATGTCCGTCCAGTGCGTCCCCGCGTCGTCGCTGCGGTACACGCCCCAGTGGTTCTGCAGGTAGAGACGGTCCGGTGTCGCCGCGTCCCGTGCGACCTTGTGGACACACTGGCCGAACTCCGGGTCCGGATCGGGCAGGAACACCGCCGAGACACCGGAGTTGGACGGCTCCCAGCTCTCCCCGCCGTCCTTCGTGCGGAAGACACCGGCAGTGGAGACGGCGACCGTCATCGCCCGCGGATCGCGGGCGTCGGTCAGGACCGTGTGCATACCCTCCCCGCCGCCGCCCGGTACCCAGCGCGAGCGGGTGGGGTGCTCCCAGAGAGGGCGGACGAGCTCGAAGGACTCGCCACGGTCCGTCGAGCGCCACAGCGCGGCCGGCTCCGTGCCCGCGAACACGACGTCCGGTTCGGCCGCAGAGGGGTGGAGCTGCCAGACCCGCTCCAGCGAAGCCCCGGTGTCCTGCGGGAACTTGACGGCGGCCTTCGCCGGTTCGGTCCAGGTACGGCCCAGGTCGTCGGAGTGGAACACGGACGGACCCCAGTGCGCGCTGTCGCCGCCGACGAGAAGCCGTGGGACGTCGGTCCGGGTGTCGACGGCGATCGAGTACACCGCCTGCGCGTTGAAATACGGGCTGTCGTCGAACTCCCAGGCGCCGCCGCGCCGCCGCCCGATGAACAGTCCCTTGCGTGTGCCTACCGCGAGCAGTACCTCGGCCATGCCGACCACCTCCGGACGTCGTTGTCTCAGATACGGGCCCAGTCTGCACCCAGGCACTGACAGTCACCCCCGGACGTCATATCGGTGCAGGTCAGGGCGTTTCTCGCGGGGTGTCGGCGATGTGGGGCACATCTCGTGAGCATCGTGGTCGCCGCTCCCGTATGGGAGGGCATCCCGTGTGCGTGAGGAGAGGGGCCTGCGATGGCGTTACGTGGTCCGAGGGTGCTGCTGTGGCGGTGGTGGCCCAACCCTCTGCGGCGTAGGAGCGACAAGCTCGAGGCCTGGACCGTGCTCGCCGTGTGGCTCCTCGCCCTGCTCGCCGGGACGCTCGCGGGACTGGCCGCGGCGCGGTCGGTCGAGCACAGCCTCGCCCGGGAGCGCGTCGAGTGGCGCCCCGTGCTCGCGCAGCTCACCGAGCGTGCGCCCGGCACCGCCTCCGGTCCCGAGCGGGTGTGGGCCGAGGTGCGCTGGTCCGCCGCCGACGGCACCACGCACGAAGGGCAGACCCGGGTCGAGCCGGGCAGCACGGCGGGCACCCCGGTCAGGGTGTGGACCGACCCTGAGGGCCGCCTCGTCACCAGACCCGTCACGGAGGCCCAGGCGAGCCTGCGGGCCGGACTGATCGGAACACTGCTGGGTGTGATCGCGGCGGCCGTGCCCTTCGCGGGCGGGCGGCTGGTCCGGGGCCGCCTGGAGCGGCGGCGGCTGGACCAGTGGGACGCGGAGTGGGCGCGGGTCGGTCCGCAGTGGGGGTGGAAGACCGGCTGACCTGACCTGACCTGACCGGCCGAGGCCGATGGGGAAACGATTCGGCGCCGGTGTTCCCTCCCGGGCACGGGGTGCGCCGTGTCCGTGGCCCGGTCCGGGCCCGTGAAAGAATCTGCGGGTTCACCGGAGGGGCACCCAGCGGCGGAGGAACGAGCGGCGATGCACTCGGACCACCAGGAGAAGGGTGCGCTGGACGAGGCCGCGTCGGTCTTCGTCGGCGTACGGCGGCAGCTCTTCGGCATCGCCTACCGGATGCTCGGAAGTGCGGTGGAGGCCGAGGACGTGATCCAGGAGGCCTGGCTGCGCTGGCAGTCGACGGACCGGACGGTCGTGGCGGACCCGCCCGCCTACCTGGCCACCGTGGTGACGCGCCTGGCGATCAACGTCGCCCGGTCCGCGCGGGTGCGCCGTGAGACGTACATCGGCCCCTGGCTCCCCGAACCCGTGGACACGAGCGCCGACCCGCAGCTGGGGGCCGAACGCGGCGAGGCGCTGGAGCTCGCTGTGCTCCATCTGCTGGAGAAGCTGACGCCGACGGAGCGGGCGGCGTACGTCCTGCGCGAGGCCTTCGACTACCCGTACGAGCAGATCGCGGCCATCGTCGAAACGGGCCTGGCCAACGCCCGGCAGCTGGTCAGCCGGGCGCGCAGGCGGCTCGCCGCCGAGCGGCGCGAGCCGGTGGACGCGGGCGAGCACCGGCGTCTGTTCGAGGCCTTCCTGTCGGCCGCCAGGACCGGTGATCTCGCGGCGCTCGAAGAGCTCCTCGCCGACGACGTCGTCAGCTACTCGGACGGCGGGGGAGTGCGTGGCGCGTCGAGGGTCCCGGTGTCCGGCGGTGCCCGGGTGGCCAGGTACCTGGCGGCCTTCACACCGAGGTTCTGGCCCGGTGCCGGGATCGAGTGGACGGAGGCGAACGGCCGGCCCGCCGTGCTCGTCTCGCACGAGGGGCGCGCCACCGCTCTGCTGTCCCTCGACGTGTCCGCGCAGGGCGTCGACCGGATCATGTGGGTGATGAACCCCGTCAAGCTCGACGGGTACGTCCGGTCGCTCCCCGGAGCACGCGGGGCCTCGTAGGAGGCGGCGACCCGAGGAGACGGGCCGGGCTGTCACAAACCCGGACCCTGTCCGGTCTACCTGGTCAGCAGGTCCGATTCCGTCGGACCGAACCGGAAAGGTCGCACCATGAAGATCGTAGTGATCGGCGGTACCGGGCTCATCGGGTCGAAGCTCGTCGCCAGGCTCGGGGCGGACGGCCACGAGGTGCTCCCCGCCTCCCCGAACACGGGCGTCAACAGCATCACCGGAGAGGGCCTGGACGACGCCCTGAAGGGCGCCGCGGTCGTCGTCGACGTGTCCAACTCGCCCTCCTTCGAGGACAACGCGGTCCTGGAGTTCTTCCGTACGTCCACCGCCAACCTTGTCGCGGCCGAGGCGGCGGCCGGCGTGGGACACCACGTCGCCCTGTCCGTCGTGGGGAGCGAACAGCTGCCCGCCTCGGGCTACCTGCGTGCCAAGGTCGCCCAGGAGGAACTGATCAAGGCTTCCGGCATCCCGTACTCCGTCGTCCGCGCCACACAGTTCTTCGAGTTCGCGAAGGGCATCGCCGCCGGGGCCACCGAGGGCGGCACGGTCCGGCTGCCCTCCTCGCTGGTCCAGCCGCTCGCCTCCGACGACGTGGTCGCGGCGGTCGCCCTGGCCGCCGTGGGGGATCCGCTGAACGGCACCACCGAGGTGGGAGGCCCCGAGGAGATCCGCCTCGACGAGTTCGTCCGCAGGGGCCTGGCGGCCGAGGAGGACCCGCGGGAGGTCGTCACCGACGAGTCCGTCGGCTACTTCGGCGCGCACCCCGAGGGGCGCGAGCTTCTCCCCGGCCCGGGCGCCCACCTCGCCGGGACCGGCTTCGCCGACTGGCTCGAACGGCGGTAACGGCCTCCGCGGCGCCTCTCAGACAGAGCGGTGGTACTGGTCCGGCACGTGCACGTCGCCCCCGAGCTCGCGGGCCGCGTGCCGGGCCCAGGAGGGGTTGCGCAGCAGTTCCCGGCCGAGCAGCACGGCGTCCGCCTCGCCGTTGGCGAGGATCTTCTCGGCCTGCTCGACATCGGTGATGAGGCCGACGGCGGCGACCGCCATGGACGTCTCGTCCTTGACGCGTGCGGCGAAGGGGACCTGGTAGCCGGGCTCGAGGGGGATGCGTACGCCGGACGCGTTGCCGCCCGAGGACACGTCGATCAGATCGACCCCGTGGGCGGTCAGTTCGGCGGCGAAGCGGACCGTGTCGTCGGCCGTCCAGCCGTTCTCCTCCAGCCAGTCGGTGGCCGAGATGCGGAAGAACAGCGGCTTGTCGTCGGGCCACACCTCACGTACGGCGTCCACGACCTCCAGGGCGAGGCGTATCCGGTTCTCGTACGAGCCGCCGTACGCGTCCGTGCGCCGGTTGGAGTGCGGCGAGAGGAACTCCCCGATCAGGTAGCCGTGGGCGCCATGGATCTCGGCGACCTCGAAACCGGCCTCCAGCGCGCGCCGCGCGGCGTCGGTGAACTGGCCGACGACCTCGCGGATGCCGTCCACCGTCAGCTCGGTCGGCACGGGGTGGTTCTCGTCGAAGGCGAGCGGGCTCGGACCGACCGGCTGCCAGCCGTGGCTGTCGGCACCGACCGGCGCGCCGCCCTTCCAGGGACGGTCGGTCGAGGCCTTGCGGCCGGCGTGGGCGAGCTGGATCGCGGGAACGGTGCCCTGGGACACCAGGAAGCGCGTGATCCGTCGGAACGCCTCGGTCTGGGTGTCGTTCCAGATGCCCAGGTCGTAGGGCGAGATCCGGCCCTCGGGGCTGACCGCCGTGGCCTCGACGATGATCAGGCCGGTGCCGCCCACGGCACGGGCCGCGTAGTGAGCGAAGTGCCAGTCGTTGGGGACGCCCGTCGACGGGCCCTCAGGCGCGGCCGAGTACTGGCACATCGGCGGCATCCAGACCCGGTTCGGGACGGTCAGCTCGCGCAGGGTGTAAGGCTCGAAGAGCGCGCTCACGGCGGACTCCAATCTTGGCGGGGCTCCGTTGACTACTCGTACGATAGGCATCGTAGTACGGCGAATGTCAAACTACGAGAGTTCTCGTACAATGAAATCTCCGGAGGAACCACCGGACCCGACCTACTGGAGCCGCCGTGACGACCGCCGCCCCGACCAGCAGCAGCCGCGATCTACCGCACCCCGGGCGCGGGGAGATCCGGCTCGAAGCCGTACTCCACGCGTTCTCCGACCCGATGCGGCTCCTGGTCGTGCGAGAGCTCGCCGCCGATGCCGGTGAACTGTCCTGCTCGCACTTCGACCTGCCCGTCACCAAGTCCACGACCACGCACCACTTCCGGGTGCTGCGCGAGGCGGGCGTGATCCGTCAGGTCTACCGGGGTACCGCCAAGATGAACGGACTGCGGCGGGACGACCTGGACAATCTCTTCCCGGGGCTTCTCGACAGCGTCCTCGACGCCGTCACCCGTCAGGCCGTCCGCCTCGGGGGCAGCTGAATCACCCTTCGGGGGAGGGCGCTTGGCGGAGTGTCAGGCGCATGGCGCTTCACTGGTCGCGTTCGGCCGCTTCCCGTAGTGCCTGCCAGTCGGGGAGCTTGACCACGCCTCGGCCGAGCGAGGCGCCGAGTTCCGCCTCCGCCCGTTCGATCGCCTGCCATCCCGCCCACTCGACGGGGCGCAGGCCCTCCGCCCTCAGCGCGGCGAGCGGATCCGTCGGCACCTGGCGGCGTACGAGTACGGGTGCGTCCGCCAGGAGCGAGGTCACCGTCTCCTTCGCGCAGGGGCGGTTGGTGCCGATGACTCCCGTCGGGCCGCGCTTGATCCAGCCGGCCACGTACTCGCCGGGGGACACCGACCCGTCGCGCAGGACGCGGCCCGCGAGATGAGGCACCGTGCCGCGGGCCGCGTCGAAGGGCAGGCCCTCCAGCGGTACGCCGCGGTATCCGACCGAGCGCAGAACCAATTGGGCCTCGATGTCCTCGTGTTCACCCGTGCCCGCCACGCCGCCGCGGCCGTCCGGGAGCGTCCGCTCGAAGCGGACGGCGCGCACCCGCCCTGTCTCGCCCGGGAGCAGCGCGACCGGCCGCAGGAAGAAGCGGAGCCGGATCCGCCGGGATCCGCCGGCCGGCGGCCGCTCGGCCCACCCGCGCAGCACCTCGACGTTGCGCCGCTGCGCGGCGGGCAGGGCGGACGGATCGAGGTACGCCGGATCGAGCGCCAGTTCGGCGGGATCCACGACGACGTCGGTGTCCGGCAGGCCGCCGAGCTCCCGCAGCTCCTTGGTGGTGAAGCGGGCCTGCGAGGGGCCGCGCCGCCCCACCATCCGGATCTCCCGCACCAGGCTGCCGGACAGGGCGTCGAACGCCGCCTGGGGCATGTCCGTCGGGCCCAGCTCCGCGGCGCCGCGAGCCAGCATCCGGGTCACGTCCACCGCCACGTTCCCCACGCCGATGACGACCGCCGCCCGCGCGCCGAGCACGAAACCGTCGGACACGACGTCCGGATGCGCGCTGTACCAGGACACGAAGTCGGTCGCCGACCAACTGCCCGGCAGATCCTCCCCGGGCACGCCGAGATGCCGGTCGGTGGCGGCGCCCACGCAGTACACGACCGCGTGGTAGAGCTCCCTCAGCCGGGCGGCCGGCAGCCCGTCCGGGCCGACCCGGACACCGCCGAGGAACCGCACCCGCTCGTGCTCCAGGACCGTGCGCAGCGTGCTCTGCAGCGACTTGATCTTCTCGTGGTCGGGCGCCACGCCGTAGCGCACCAGACCGTACGGGCACGGCAGCCGGTCCAGGACATCGACTCTCACCCCGGGCACCTGCTCCTGCTGGACAAGACCCTGCGCGGCGTACACCCCACTCGGCCCCGAGCCGACGACGGCGACCTGCAGCACGGCACAACCCCTTCCCCGAGGAGAACGAGGAGATCGCTGGTGCTTCCAGCATCGCACCGCACGGCCCGCCGGGGGAGGGCCCGGACCGGGCGCTTGCTCCGACGGTGTGCCGCGACGGCCCCCCGAGCGCGCCTGTCCGCAAAGATCTGATCATGCGGTTACGTTGCGTATGTGCTGGAACCATCCTTTCTTAATCTTTCCGATCGTGATGAGCCGGACGGAGCGGTGTCCGTACGACCCGCCTGGAAAGTGCGGGAGAACGGCACCGCGACGACGTGGTGCAACGTCCGGCTGGCCTTCGACGACGGTGCCGGAGTCGACCTGCTCGCGGCGGTGCGCGAGGGATGCGTCGCCATCGAGGACGTACGCGCCCGGCCTGCGCTCTCGCTCGACGACCTCGCGGTGCTCCCCGACTGGATCGAGGGCCCGCTCCTGGAGGCGTGCGGGGGCGCGGTCGGAGCGCGGAGCGACGACACGTCCGACGAGGGAAGCCCCGACAAGCGGCACGCGCGCCCTGCCCGGCCGCGCGGCATGGAGGCCCTGCGCCTCGTCGCCGCAGAGTATTCCGAGGCCCAGCAGGCGGGGCGGGATCCGGTGCTCGCGGTGATGGCCGCGACCGGGCACAGCCGTCGGCGTGCGCTCAGACAGATCGCCGGGGCACGGGACGCGGGTCTTCTCGCGCCCCGCCACGCCCGCCGTTGACGGAGCGGCGCGTCACATCTCGCGCATCCGGCTGATCTCGGACGTCTGCTGGGCGATCACGTCGTCGGCCATCTCGCCGATCTGGATGTTGTTGCCCTGTGAGAGCACGTCCGTGGCCATGGTGACCGCCCCGTTGTGGTGGGTGATCATCAGCTTCAGGAAGAGCTCGTCGAACGCCGTGCCCTTCGCCGCGCGCAGGTTCTTGAGCTGCGGCCCGGTCGCCATGCCCGGCATCAGGTCGTGGGTGTGGCCCTTGCCCTTCTTGGCGCCGCCGTGGTTCTTGAGCCAGGCCTCCATCGTCTCGATCTCCGGGCCCTGTGCGGCCGAGATCCGCTCCGCGAGCCGCTTCACCCGGGTCGACGCGGCGCGTTTCGGGACGAGTTCGGTCATCTCCAGGGCCTGGGCGTGATGCACGATCATCATCCGGGCGTAGTCCGTGTCCGCGGAGTTGGGGGTGTCGTCGTCGGAGCGCTGCTCCGCGGCGTCCGCGGCGGAGAGCGTCTCGGCGGCCTCACCCGGCTTGCCGGGGGCGATCACGGAAGGGCCCGTTCCCGACGCGGACTTGGGGTCGTCGTCCGAACCCGTGCAACCGCCGAGCGTGAGGACGACGGCCGTCACGGACGCCGTGATCAGACGGCGGGACGTACGGCGAGCGAGCACAGTGACCTCCTGTGGCACATGAATCGGCTGACACCTCGTGAGTGTTGATGACCGTCCTAACATGCTTCCGAACACTGCTGATCAAAAACATTCATTACGAATGCGTTGCCGTCTGTTGATCTGTGCATGCTGAAGACGATACTGCGGAGGTACCTGAACCGTTCGACTGCGAACGGCTACAAGGGAGGACGCAGTGACCCTGTTGAACAACCACCGAACGCGGCGCAGACGTCTCGGAGTTGCCGCCACCGCGGCTGGACTTCTGGCCGCCCTGCTGACAGCCGGTCCGGCGGTCGCGACCCCTGATCCCGGGGACGCACCGGTGACGTCGGAGAAGGTCTCCAAGAGTGAGGCCGCCGAGGCCAGGGCGGCGATCGCGAACGGCGAGATACCCGGGCAGGACGAGATCGTCCACTCGGCCAACATCGAGCACCTCGCGAACATCCCCAAGGACGCGCTGCCCGGCACCAATTCGGACCTCGCCTTCCAGGGCAGGTACGCGTTCGCCGGCAACTACGACGGCTTCCGCATCTTCGACATCAGCAACCCGAAGTCCCCGAAGACGGTCTCGCAGGTGCTCTGCCCGGGCTCGCAGAACGACATCTCCGTCTCCGGTGACCTGCTCTTCCTCTCCACCGACTCCTCGCGCAGCGACAACTCCTGCAGCAGCACCACGCAGCCCGCGAGCGAGAAGTCGTCGTGGGAGGGCATGAAGGTCTTCGACATCAGCGACAAGAAGAACCCGAAGTACGTCGCTGCCGTCGAGACGGCCTGTGGCTCCCACACCCACACGCTGGTGCCGGAGCGCAAGAACGTCTACGTGTACGTCTCCTCGTA
Organism: Streptomyces aurantiacus; assembly: GCF_027107535.1. NCBI lineage: Bacteria > Bacillati > Actinomycetota > Actinomycetes > Kitasatosporales > Streptomycetaceae > Streptomyces > Streptomyces sp. Qhu-G9. The sequence goes on from NZ_CP114283.1 coordinate 3,467,020, forward strand.
CTCGCCGAGCACCGCGTTCCCCGACTGCCAGCCGCCGCACGACGGCATCTCGGTCATCAAGGTCCCGCGCAAGGCTCCGCAGAAGGCGGCGGTGGTCAACTTCCCCGTCCTCTTCCCCGGTGACGGAGCGGACGGCGGCGGCAACCCGGGCGGGCCCACCAACCCGGGCGTCTCCAAGACCACCGGCTGCCACGACATCACCGTGCTGCCCTCCCGGGACCTCGCCGCCGGCGCCTGCATGGGCGACGGCATCCTCTTCTCCATCAAGGACCCGGAGAACCCGAAGATCATCGACCAGGTCCAGGACAACGTGAACTTCGCGTTCTGGCACTCGGCGAGCTTCAACCAGAAGGCCAACAAGGTCGTCTTCACCGACGAGCTGGGCGGCGGCGGGGCGGCCACCTGCAACGCGACCGTCGGTCCGAACCGCGGCGCGGACGGCATCTACGACATCGTCGGCAAGGGCGACAAGCGCAAGCTCGTCTTCAAGAGCTACTTCAAGATCCCCCGTCACCAGGCGGACACCGAGAACTGTGTGGCCCACAACGGCTCGCTGATCCCGGTCAAGGGCAAGGACATCATGGTCCAGGCCTGGTACCAGGGCGGCATCTCCGTCTGGGACTTCACGAACTCCTCGAAGCCGAAGGAGATCGCCTTCTTCGAGCGCGGCCCGCTGAGCACCACGACCATGGTCGGCGGTGGCTCCTGGTCCGCGTACTACTACAACGGGTACATCTACTCGAACGACATGGTCAAGGGCTTCGACGTCCTGAAGATCAACGACCGTCGTACGGACCCGGCGAAGTGGAACCGTCAGCGCGAGCTGAACGTCCAGACGCAGCCGGACTACTTCGACTGACCGGCCCCGTCCGCCTCACGACTGCGCTCCTGACCGTCACCGTGGCCCGACTCGCGGCTCTCGGGAGCGAAGAAACGTGAGACGTCCTCGCGGTACGTCCCGTCGGGTGCTTCGGCGCCCGGCGGGGCACCCCGCTCCCAGTCGAGCCCGTACCGCCGGAACAGCTCGGCCCGCAGCACCGGCAACGGCATCGCGGCCCCGGGCACCAGAGCGGTGTAGACCGAACCCATCAGCAGTGCCCGCAGCATGGGGTAGTCGACGGCGGCGTCCGCTGAGCCGTAGCGGGCCGTCGTGTCGCTGAGCAGTTCCGCCAGGCGCCGCTGCTCCGGACACTGCTTGAACCCCTCGCCCTGCAGGATGCCCGCCATGTGCTGGCGCATCAGCACGGGGTGGTCGCGGGTGAGCCCCAGGATCGCGTCGATCGCCCGGGCCATGCGCTCCCTGCCGTCCTCGGTGCGCGGCTCGCGCTCCAGCGCCTCCTCCAGCGTGCGGTGCATCAACCGGTGCACGGCGGACTGGACGAGCAGACGCTTGCCGGGGAAGTAGTACGAGACGAGGCCCCGGGCGGAACCCGCGCGGTCCGCGATGTCGCCCAGCGTCGTCGCGTCGTACCCCCGCTCGCCTACGAGCTCGAGCGCCGCCTGCAGGAGCCTCTCCCGGGAACGCCGCCGCAACTCTTCATTGACCGAGGCGCTGCGAGGGGACATCCTATGTACTCCTGCGTTGACTGGCTGCCAGCCAACTATACTCAACGCGTCCGGACCGACTCCTTCAGGGGTCTTGTCCGGGCTGCCGTCCGCTCGGGGCGACGCGGGGGATCGTCCCGGGCGGGCGGGAAGGACGTGTCCCGTCCTGTGACCGGGTGCCGGTCGAGCGGGGCGGACGGCAGACGCCACGTGCGCCGGATGCCGGAACCGGCGCTTCTGTACCGCCCCGGCGCCGCTCGCCGCACGCAGCCGCTCTCGGGGGCCGGCGCCGACCTGTCGAGGGCCGGCTACCTCGACCTGCTGGACCTGAGGGACGGACGCGTCCTCAGCGGATCAGCTCCAGCACGGCCCGCAGGGCGTCCGGACGCTCCGTCACCGGCAGATGGTCGACGAAGTGCACCCCGCACCCCAGGGCCGCCGCCCCGCCGTCGGCGTGCCGGTCGTCGCCCACCATGAGCGTCTCGCGCGGATCGGCCCCGAGCGCGTCGCACGCGGTCGCGAAGAGCCGGGCGTCGGGCTTCTGGATGCCGTACTCGTACGACAGGACGTAGGCGCCGACGTACGGGTCGAGGCCGTACTCGCGGAACACGGGCCGAGGGTCCCAGCCGATGTTGCTGACCACGCCGACGGCCACGCCGCGCTCACGGAGTGTGTGCAGCACCTCGGCCGCGTCGGAGTACGGGCGCCAGGCCGCCGGCGTCATGTGGCGGTCGTACAGCGCGTCGTGGAGCCCCGGAAGGGGAAGCGCCACCTGACGGGAGGCCCCGGTGTACGCGGCCCGGTGCAGTTCGGCGCTCTGGTCCCGGACGGCCCACAGGGCGGTCAACTCGTCCGGAGCCGGAACCGAATCCGACGAACAGGCCCCGCCGGGCAGCGCACCCGCCGCCTCCAGCTCCTTCGCCGTCCGGAGCAACTCCTGCTCGGACAGGGACACTTCGGCATCGGCCAGTACGGCGCGCAGCCAGGACTCGGTGGATTCGATCCGGAAGAGCGTCCCGGAGAAGTCGAACAGCACGGCAGTCATGCGGTGGATTTTACCGGCGGGTCCGTCCGGCGAGTGTGTGCTGCCGGGCCATCGGGCAGAGCCGGCGCGTGCCGTCAGCGCGGTTCGGCGGTGCCCCGGAACCGCGCGTACGTGGCCACGGCGAGTGCCACCGCCAGCGCGCCCAGGAGCCAGCCTCCGAGCACGTCCGAGGGCCAGTGCACACCCAGCCAGACACGAGTGAGCCCCACGCCGACGACGGACACCACCGACACGGTCAGCGCGACACGCCACAGGACGCGCCCGGCGCCGTACAGGTGGAGGAGCCACAGCAGCAGGCCGCACACCACCGTGGCCGTCATGGCGTGCCCGGAGGGAAAGGCCGCGAAGTGGGCGGAGTCCACGGGGTCGGACCAGACGGGCCGCTTCCGGTCGACCGCCGCCTTGAGCCCCTGCTGGAGCAGGGTGCCGAGAAGGCAGGTGGCGGCCACCCACAGGCCGAGCCACCACGCACCGTGGTGCAGCACCAGCCAGAGCACGGCGACGGTGACGATGGCGCGCATCGTCCACGGGTCCCACACCCAGTCCGTGAGGATGCGGAACGCCTGGGTCACATCAGGGTCGTCGACCGCCCAGCGGTGGGTGGTGCGGGCGATGTCGCCGTCGAGGGTCATGAGCGGATCCCAGGAGAGCGTGACGAGAACGAGCAGCAGCACGGTGGGCAGGGCGAGAGCCGCGGCAATGCGCATGGCGATCCCGGTGCCTGACGCGTGGGGCGGCGAGTCGACGGGAGAGTGCATGCATCGATCCTCGCCGACCGGTGGGGCCGGAGGCGAACCCGGGGTGCCCGGAGCGTGGCGAATCCGGCTACCCGAGCGCCCGCAGGCCCGGTACGAAGGTCACCAGGACGGGGACCACCGGCACCAGCGCCGCGGCCGCGGTGAGCCTCAGCCGACGGACGGCCGGGAGGCGGTCCGGGGGAGTGAGCAGCCGGTGGACGCGCAGCGGGACGTGGGCCTGCGGGGTGGGGCAGGGGCCGAACACCCCGCGGTCCTCGTTGAGTTCCACCAGCGCGAGGGCGATCGTCAGCCGGCCGAAACGGCGCGACGCCATGTCGTCGGCCGCGAGTTCCACCAGCCGGTGCATCTCGTCACGGAACGCCGCGAACACCGGAACCCGCGGAAAGCCGGTGGCCAGCGCGGCCGAGGAGTGCAGCAGCCAGTCGTGCCGGGCGCGCGCGTGCCCCTGTTCATGGGCCAGTACGGCGTCCAGCTGCTGCCCCTTGAGCCGTCGCAGTGCGGCCGTGGTGATGACGAGCCGGGGTGCGGCTCCCGGCAGCCACCAGGCGTCGGGACGCTCGCCCTCCAGGACCACGAGGCGCTCGCTGCCCGCCTGCTCGCCGGGCAACAGCGGTGCACGCAGGAGGAGTTCGCCGCTCTGCTGACGGCGTCCGGTTCTGGCCCGGGTGATCTCGCGGGCCAGCATGGTCGCGCTCCACGCGGCGCCGAGTGCGAGCGTCACCGCCGTCGCCGCCGCCCAGGGGCCTCCGGTGAGCGCGTAGGCCTCCACCACGGCGTGCGGGGCGGGGGCGAAGACATGGCCGCGGACCCCCTGCCAGGCGGCGGCCGCGCTGAGCGTCATCGACAGCGCACAGCACAGCAGTACGGCCACCACCACGCACTGCCACACCCACAGGGCGACCACCGGTTCGCGGTCCTGCCAGTCCGTCCGGGCGAGCAGCCTCGGAGCGAGGACGGCGGCCAGGGCGCCGAGCAGCAGCAGTGCCGCGGGGACCATCATGGGTGCAGCCTATGAGCGCGGCGGCGCCCCCGGATACGACCGCTCGCGGCAAGTGACGCAGACCACGATCGCGTCCGGCCGGTCCGGGGCGCGGAAAACGCCGGTCCAGAGCGTGAGAAGGGCTTGCTCAGAGTGTGAGAAGCATCGCGAGCATCCCGATGCCCATGGAGAGCCGGCAGGCCCGCGCCAGCTCCAGCCGGTCCCCCCAGCCGGCCGCGCGGACACCTCCCGGGTGCCCGGCGACGGCGAGCGGGACGAGCCGCGTACCGGTCCAGAGCACGTACGCCGTGAAGTACATGAGCAGTGCCCCGGTGAGGGCGGGAACTCCGGAGTGCGCCCCGCTCGCCATCACCGCGGCCATGTAGACCATGGCGAACGCGCCCACCAGGTGGTGCAGATGGTGGGTGCCGCTCCGCGCCGCCCACAGGGCGCGCAGGGCGGCCGCCCCGAACACGGCAGCGTAGGCGGCCCAGGCCCAGCGCGGCGGCGCCAGCGCCACGGCGGGCACGGCCATCGCGGCCATGCCGAACCCCATCAGTGCCTCACCGCCCGCGGTGCGGCGCTGCTCCTCGACGGTGCTGCGCATGCGCAGCAGACAGTAGGCCCCGGTCGCCGCGCACAGCGCGACGAGCAGCCAGCCGGACGACGCCGGACCGTGCACCGCGTACCTCCCCGCTCGACGGTGTCGGACAGTCCGGTCGAAGAGATGCCCGGGCCGGGCGGAGCGCAAGCGAGCGCAATGGGGTACGCGGGGAGCGTGCGGGGGGGGGTGCACCACGATCCGGGACGCGAGGCGGCAGTGTTTTACTAGTAAAATACCTGCTAACCTTTTGGCCATGAGCAGTGCCGAACCGAGCCCCGTCCGCGTGCGCCGACTGCCCCTCACCGGGGTCCTGCGTATCGGCCGGCCCTCCGACATCTGGTTCAAGCCCGCGCTGAGCGTGGTCGTCGCGGTCGGGGTGCCGAACCTGACGCTGCTGGCGCTCGGCCGACTGGACCTCGCCCTCTACACCATGGCCGGATCCCTCTGCGCGCTCTACGCCCACCACCTCCCGTACGCGGCGCGCGGCCGTGCTCTGGCCTGGGTGGTGCTCGGCATGCTCGCCTCGGTCGCGACCGCGCTGGTCACGGCGTCGCTCACGTCCTCCGCCGTGATCCTGGTCTGTGTCGGCGCACTGCTGGCCGCCGCGCAGAAGGCGCTGTGCGACGCGACGCGCATCGGTCCGCCCGGACCGGTGATCTTCACCTTCATCAGTTCGGCCTCCCTCTTCGCTCCGCAGACGCTCGGCCAGGTCCCCGGCCACCTCGCTCTCGGTGCCGCGGCGGGCGCCTGGGCCTGGCTCGTCGGCATGGCGCCGGGCCTCGTGCGCCCGCACGGGCCGGAACGCCGGGCCACGGCCCGCGCTCTGTACGCGGCCGCCGCGTACGTAGAGGCCTCCCCCACCGGCCCGGCCGACGGCCACGAGAGGGCCCGGGCCGCCGCGGCGGCCGCCGTGCACGCCGCCTGGCAGCCGCTCCTCGCCGCCGGTTCGCGTCCGGAACCCCGCCGCTCCCTCGAACGGCTCGTCGTGCGGGCCGAGATCGCACTCGCCGCCCCGGGCGACACGGACCCCGCCCGCCTGCGTTCCTGGGCGCGCGACCTGCGTGGCACGAAGCCCGTACCCCGCCTCGCACCGGGACCTGCCGCCGACGAACTGCTCGGCGTGGAGATCGAACTGGCCGCCGGACAGGCCCGGCCGACCAGCAGGCTGCGCCCCCTCCTGCCGCTAGCCCTGCGCACCGCGCTCGGCTGTGCCCTCGCCGGTCACGTGTCGCTGGCGCTCGGCGTCGGCCGTCCGTACTGGGCCCTGGTCACCGCCGCCTCCCTCTATCAGACGAACATCACCCTGACCTGGAGCCGGGGAGTGCAGCGCGTCGTCGGCAACCTGGTGGGCGTCCTCCTCTTCGCGGCCGTCGCCCCGCTCGCCCACCTCGGCCCCGCGGCGCTGGTCCTGTGCTGCCTCGCCTTCAACTTCGGCGCGGAGGCACTGATCAGCCGCAACTACTGGCTCGGCAGTATCTGCGTGACCCCGATGGCGCTGCTGATCACCGAGTTCACGGGCTTCCAGGAGCCCGGCGGGCTGATGACGGACCGGCTCGTGGACACGCTGGTCGGCGCGTTCGTCGGATTCGCCGCTGCGGTCGCCGTCACCAACCGGCGGGCAGGGGACCGTATCGAGGACGCTCTCGACACCGCGGACCACGCTCGCGCGCACGCGGAGCGGCTGATCGCCGCCGAGCGCCCCGGCCCCGCCGCACTGGAGTCCGCCCGCCGTCGTTTGGCCGCCGCGCTCGTCGAACTGCGTGCCACCGCCGACGCGGCGGCAGGCGAATGGTGGCAGCGCGCCCTGCCGGAGGAACGGGTGATGCTGGCCGAGCAGGCCGGACACCGTACGCTCGCGGCGACGGTACGACGGCAGGGACCGCACCTTCTGGAGGGCACACGGGCATGACGGCAGCGAACGGGGGAAGGGCGGCCGGTGTCGGCGCCGCCGGTGGCGGGACACAGGGGGAGGCCGCCGGGGACCCGGCCGCGGGCGACACGCTCGCGGCGGTGGTCCGGCAGTGGCAGGCGGTCCACCCCGACCTCGACACCGGCCCCATGGAGATCATCGGCCGCATCAACCGCTGCGCCGCGCTCCTCCAGCAGGCCGAGGACGCGCCCCTGCGACACGCCGGACTCACGCGCCCCGAGTTCGACCTCCTCGGCGCCCTGCGCCGCACGGGTCTCGAACTGACACCCGGTGAGCTGGCCCGTGAGACCTTCTCCTCCGGGGCCGCCGTCACCAAACGGCTCAAGCAGCTGACCGAACGTGGGCTCGTCGAGCGCCGCGGCGACACCCGTGACCGGCGCGTCGCCCATGTCCGCCTCACGGACACCGGACGCGCCCTCGTCGACGGCATCCTCCCCGCGCAGCTCTCGTACGAGACAGCGGTCCTGTCCGGAGTCGACCGCACCAGACAGAGCGAACTGGCCGCTCTGCTCGGCGACCTGCTCGTCCAGCTCGAGGGCCGGCTGCGCGGGCCGCGCGTCTGACCTGCGAGGGGCCCCATCCGCCGCACACCGGCACGCCGGCCCCTGGGCCCCTGCCCAGGAATCGCCCGCCCCGCGCCCGCCGGACGGCCGGGTCCCGGCCCGTCCTACGGTCCGGTGCGCGCCGGCGCCGTGCTGGACCGTACGACCAGTTCGGTGGCCAGCTCCACCCGGGGCGAGTCGAGCTTCTCGCCCCGGGTGAGCCGCAGGACCGTACGGGCTGCGAGCTTGCCCATCTCGGCGAGGGGCTGGCGGACCGTCGTGAGCGGCGGAGCGGACCAGCGGACTTCCGGAAGGTCGTCGAAACCCACCACGCTCATGTCCTCCGGGACGCGCGCCCCGCGCCGTCGCAGCGCCTCGACGGCGCCCATCGCCATCTGGTCGCTCGCGGCGAAGAGAGCGGTCGGCGGTTCGGCGAGACCGAGGAGGGTGGTGCAGCCGGTGAACCCGGACTCCTGGTAGAAGTCCCCGGGCACGATCAGCGACTCGTCGACGGCGATCCCGGCCCGGTCCAGTGCCGCCCGGTAGCCGTCCAGGCGGGCCCGCGAGCAGAGCAGCCGGGGCGGGCCCGCGACGAACCCGATCCTGCGGTGGCCGAGCCGCAGCAGATGTTCGGTGGCGGCCATGCCGCCCGCCCAGTTCGTGGCGCCCACCGTGGGCGCGTCCAGGGCGGGGGAGCCCGCCGGATCGACCACCACGAGCGGTACACCCAGACGGCGCAACTCGTCGTGAAGGACGGGTTCCAGTACGGACGTGACCAGGACGACGCCGTCCGAGGCGCGCGCCCGCAGATTCGTCATCCACTGGCGGGCGTCCCCCGAGCGCCCGTGGATCGCGGACACGACCGTCCCGACACCCGCCGCGTGCGCCACCTCCTCCACACCCCGGATGATCTCCACCGCCCAGGGGCTGTCGAGGTCGTTGAAGACAAGGTCGATCAGTGCGGCGCGGTCCCGCGATCCGGCCGGCCGCCTGCGGTAGCCGTGCCGGTGCAGCAGGTCCTCCACTCGGGCGCGCGTCCGCGGGGCCACGTCCGACCTGCCGTTCACCACCCGCGACACGGTGGGTACGGAGACCCCGGCCTCCCGCGCGATCTCCGTGATCGTGACCTTCCCCCGGCCCGTCCGCGTCCCGCTGTCTCCGGCTTCCCCCACGGTCAACTGCCCCACCTCCGTTGACGGTTACCACGTGCGCCTCTACCGTTCCGGACGCACTCTCGAAACTTTGCAGAGGTCTTCCGGAAATTCCGGGAGCGACGTGAAGCCATCATGAGAGGGACGTCCATGAAGCCCCAGAGCTTACGCAGAGCCGCGTCCGTGATCCTGGCCGCGGCCTCGCTCCTGATCGGGGGAGCCACCTCCGGTCACGCCGCCGCCGGCCCGGGACAGGCAGGCCCGGGCCGACAGGCCGCCGCCGACCCCGTGCTGCGGGACCTCGCCGCCGCCAAGGGCATCTACTACGGAACGGCCGTCACGGCCTCCAAGCTGGTCGGCGCCTACGGAGCCGTCGTCGGCGAGCAGTTCGACTCCATCACCCCCGGCAACGAGATGAAGTGGGGCTCGGTCGAACCGACCCGCGGCACCTACAACTGGTCCGGCGCCGACGCCGTCGTCGACTACGCCGAGGCCCACGGCCAGAAGGTCCGCGGCCACACCCTCGTCTGGCACAGCCAGTTGCCCGACTGGGTCAGCAACGGCAGCTGGACCGCCGGCAGTCTGCGGACCGTGATGACCGACCACATCGCCGCCGAGGCCGGCCGCTACAAGGGACGCATCGACCACTGGGACGTCGTCAACGAGCCGTTCAACGAGGACGGGACGCGCCGCCAGTCCGTGTTCCAGACGGCGATCGGCGACTCGTACATCGCCGAGTCCCTGCGGGCGGCCCGCGCCGCCGACCCGGCGGCGAAGCTGTACGTGAACGACTACAACGTCGAGGGCGTCAACGCGAAGAGCACCGCCCTCTACAACCTCGTCAAGTCCCTCAAGGAGCAGGGCGTCCCGATCGACGGCGTGGGTCTGCAGGCCCACCTGATCCTCGGACAGGTGCCCTCCACGCTGCAGGCCAACATCCAGCGCTTCGCCGACCTCGGCGTGGACGTGGCCATCACCGAGCTCGACATCCGGATGACGACTCCGCCCACCAGCGCCCAACTCGCCCAGCAGAAGGCCGAGTACAAGGCCGTCACCAGCGCCTGCCTCGCCGTGGCGCGCTGCGAGGGCATCACCGTCTGGGGCTTCACCGACTCCGACTCATGGATCCCGGACGTGTTCACCGGCTACGGAGCGGCGACCCCGTACGACGAGAACTTCCGCCCGAAGCCCGCCTACTACGGCATCGCGGAAGCCCTCGGCTGGACCGACGGCGGTACGAACCCGCCGACCGGCGCCTGCGCGGTCACGTACGCCGTGCAGAACCAGTGGAACACCGGCTTCACCGCGCAGGTGACGGTCAAGAACACCAGCACCGCCGCCGTCAACGGCTGGAAACTGGCATGGAACTGGCCCGCGGGGCAGCGCGTCACCCAGGCCTGGAACGCGACGGTCACCCAGTCCGGCGCGGCTGTCACCGCCGCCGACGCCGGCTACAACGCGGCGATCGCACCGGGCGCGAGCGCCACGTTCGGCTTCAACGGCTCCTGGTCCGGCGGCAACACCGCACCCGCGGCCTTCACCCTCAACGGGACGGCCTGCACCTCACCGTAGGCAGGGCTCCGGATGCCGACGGGGTGCCCCCGTCGGCATCCGTGTCCGGTGAGGGGCACCACGAACGTCAGCCCGGGCGGTGGGCCGAGGACGCGGTGGCGGCAGCCGTCGCCGCCTCGGCCGCGCGCAGGGGACGGAGCACCGGCAGCGCCATGGTCTCCTGCGCCCGCACGCCGTACTCGTCCCACCAGTCGGAGCTGCCGTCCTCGATGCAGCGCAGCAGCACCCCTTCGCGCAGGGCCCAGGGACAGATGGTCACCTCGTCGATGCCCATCAGCTTCATCGTGGTGTGCGCGACGATCGCTCCGGCCAGGGACTGACCGGAACGCGCGAGGGAGACACCCGGCAGCAGGGCTCGTTCGGTGGCAGGCAACGCCGCCAGCTGCTCCACGGCCCTGCCGAGGTCGGAGCGGGCCATGCCCCGGGGGGTGAAGGGGCCGGACCGCCCGGGCGCCGCCCCGCACAGCCGGCCCAGCTGCTGGAACATCCGCGAGGACACGACCGTCGTCCGGGGAGCCTCCCACCGGATGCGGGCCGCGACATCCCGCAGCTGGTGGCGCACATGCCGACGCAGCAGCCTGGTCCGGTGCGGCGACGGCGGGTCCTGGCCGCGGAAGAACTCACGGGTCAGCCGGTTGGCCCCCAGCGGCAGCGAGATCGCGAAGTCGGGCAGCTTGCTCCGGCCGAAGGCCACCTCCAGCGTGCCGCCCCCGATGTCCAGCAGGGCCAGTGGCCCCGCGCGCCAGCCCATCCAGCGCCGGGCAGCCAGGAACGTCAGCTCCGCCTCCACCTCACCGGGCAGCACGTGCAGCGGTACTCCTGCCTCCGCGGTGACCCGTTCGAGGACCTCGGGGCGGTTCGGGGCGTCCCGCACGATGGCGGTGGCGAAGGCGAAGGGCCGGGTCACCCCCCAGCGTCGCCCCTCTTCGCGGGCGTCCTTCACCGCCTCCACCAGCCGGTCCACCTGTTCGTCCGGCAGCCGGCCCCCCGGCTCGACGTGGGCCGAGAGCCTCAGCCGGCGCTTGGCAGTGTGCACCGGGAGCGGAACGGCTCCGTCCGTCTCCGCGATGACCAGCCGTACCGTGTTGGACCCGACGTCGAGTACTCCCATTCGCATCCCCTCTCCGTACCCTCGGGGGCCCCCGGCATGCCGGGGGCCCTGGGTCTCCGGGGTGAATCGGCCCGAACGCCGAAGATGCCCTGTTTGGGTCGTTCTGTTGGGGTACTCGCTTTTTATGCAGATCTCTGGCAGCGACGCAGTGATCCCGCGCGAAGTCCTGGCCGATTCGGAGCCCTTCGTGGTGGGGCCCCTCGTGGTGGGACTTCTGATCACGGCGATGCTGGTCGTCGCGGTGTGGTGGGGCGTGAGAATGCGCCGCGGGGAACCCGGTCCGCCGCGACCCGAGGACCAGCCCCGGCTGCCCGAGACGGGCGCGGTCCACGAGATCAGTGAGATGCGCGAACCCGACGAGATGCCGCACGGGGGCAAGGCCCTCACCCCGCACGAACTGCACTCCTCGGGCAACGTGTCCACGCGGCGCGCCCGGAACCAGAATCGGCGCCTGTGGAGCCGGAACAGCAGCGGGGGCTTCGGCAGCGGCGGTCTTGGCCGTCACTGAGGCCGGCGGGTCGGCGGCCGCGGTCGCGCGGGACGGGTCAGAGTCGCGCGGTCGCGGCCGTACGGATCTCCGCCGCCATGTTCCGTTCCATCATCCGCAGCGCGGCCTCCGCGAGTTCCGCGTGGATATGGGCGACCGCGTCGGCGGGGACGGTGACCCTGAGGTGCCGGATGTGCGCGTCGAGCGCCGAGTACAGCACGCACTGTTCCGTCACCTGGCCGCACATCACGACATGGCCGACCCCGAGCTGGCTCAGCAGGTAGCCGAGCGGCGTCTCGAAGAAGATGGAATGGCGTGCCTTCACGACGAAGAGCGACCTGTCGTCGGGACGGATCGGTTCCACCAGGTCGGCGTGCGGGCCCGCGAGCGCGGTCTCCACGATCTCGCCGTGATGGGAACGCCACTCGCCGAAGTTGTCGTTGACGTAGATCACCGGAACGTCCCGCTCCCGGGCCCGCTCCAGAAGGTGTACGACCCGGGGCAGGGCCTCACGGACCGAGGGGAGCAGGCGTTCGGCGTCCTTGTGGTCGTATGTGTTGATCATGTCGATGACGATCAGTGCCGTCTTCTCGGTCTCGTGCATGTGGTTCGTAGTTCCACCAGGGAGCGGGAGGAAATCAATGGGACCCGAAGAGGTGACGGGAGCGGCGGGATCCATGGAACCGTTCCTGGACCGGCTCGACCACCCGGTGTACGTGGTGACCGTGGAGGCTGGCGGGGAGCGGGCGGGCTGTCTGGTGGGCTTCGCCTCGCAGTGCTCGATCGGACCCACCCGATTCATGGTGTGGCTGTCCAAGGCCAACCGCACCTTCAGCGTGGCGGCGGCTGCCCAGCAGCTCGCCGTGCATCTCCTCGGCCGCGACCAGTACGCGCTGGCGGAGCTGTTCGGAGGCGAGACGGGCGACAGTGTCGACGAGAGCGGGCGCCGCTTCGACAAGTTCACCCGCGCGCCCTGGGCTCCCGGTCCGGGCGGTGTCCCCGTGCTGGACGGGGTGCCGGCCTGGTTCGTGGGACGGGTGGAAGGGCTCACGGACGCCGGTGACCATGTGGGCTTCCTGCTGAGCCCGGTCGCGTCCGGGGGCGGTGCGCACGTGGGGGAACCGCTGCGCCTGAGCGACGTGCTCCACATCGACGCCGGCCACCCCGCCTGAATCCGCCGGCCACGTCGATCCGGCCGCCGAACCGCGCCCGTTCCGGTGACTGGACCGCCGAGGGCTGGGCACTCGGGTGCCGCTCGCGGGGGAAACGTTTCGGGTACCACCGACCGGCTACTAGGAACACATGGTGCAAATCGGATACACGATGATGACCGAACAGGCCGGCCCCCGTGACCTCGTACAGCACGTGGTGGCCGCCGAACAGGCCGGATTCGACTTCTCTGTCACGTCCGACCACTACTTCCCCTGGCTCGAGGAGCAGGGACACGCGCCGTACGCGTGGAGCGTCCTCGGCGCCGCCGCGCAGGCCACCTCCACGATCCCCCTGATGACGTACGTGACCTGCCCGACGACCCGCTACCACCCGGCTGTCGTCGCGCAGAAGGCCGCCACCACCCAGCTGCTCGCCGAAGGGCGTTTCCGGCTCGGACTCGGTTCCGGGGAGAACCTCAACGAGCACGTGGTGGGCGGCGGCTGGCCCGCCGCCCACGTACGCCTCGAAATGCTGGAAGAGGCCATCGAGATCATCCGCGCGCTGTTCGAGGGCAAGAACGTCAACCATCACGGCCCTCACTTCGACGTGGAGAACGCCCGGCTCTTCGACCTGCCGGACGAGCCGCCCCCCATCGGTGTCGCCGTCTCCGGAGAGCGCTCCTGCGCCCTCGCGGGCCGGCTGGCCGATCTGGTCATCGCCACCGAACCGAAGGCCGAACTGATCGGCTCGTTCGACCGGCACGGCGGCAGCGGCAAGCCCAAGGTGGGCCAACTGCCCGTCTGTTACGACCCCGACAAGGACGCGGCGGTGGCGCGGGCGCACGAGCAGTTCCGCTGGGCGCTCGGCGGCTGGCCGGTGAACTCCGAGCTGCCCGGACCGGCGAGCTTCGACACGGCCACCCAGCACGTCCGCCCCGAGGACGTCGCGCAGACCGTCCCGTGCGGCGACGACGTCGACGCCTTCGTCGAGGCCGTTCGCCCCTACGTCACCGCGGGCTTCACCGAGGTCGCGCTCGTCCAGGTCGGCGGAGACCACCAGTTCCCCTTCCTGGACTGGGCCGAGAAGAAGCTGCTGCCCGCGCTGAAGGACCTCTGAGCGGCCTGCCGAAAGGACGATCATGCCCATCGCCACGTACTGCCTCGTAGCCCTGGACTGCCCGGACCCGCCCGCCCTCGCGGAGTTCTACGCCGGCGTGCTCGGAGGCGAGGTCAAGCAGTACAACGACGACTGGTACGACCTCTACGCACCCGGCGGCCACCGCATCTCCTTCCAGCGGGCGTCCGGCCACCGCCCGCCCGACTGGCCGCGCGCCGACGGCAACTCCCAGCAACTCCACCTGGACTTCACCGTGCCGGACATCGACACGGCCGAGGCCCAGGTGCTGGCCCTGGGCGCCACCCCGCTCGACCTCGACGACGACGGTGGAAGCCGCGGCTTCCGCGTGTACGCCGACCCGGCCGGTCACCCGTTCTGCCTGTGCAAGGACTGACCCGCCGGAGGCCCGGCGCAGGCGGTTGAACAACCGGGCGGCCGACGGCGGAGCGCGCTGGGCGTGCGTCAGGTCTCTCGCGCCGCTCCGCTCCCGGGAGACGGGAGACAGGTGCCGCAGCACCGGCCGGGCGGGTGCGAGTGCGTCACGCCGGTCGCCCCAGGTGCGCGAGGACCGTGCGCATGGCCCGGGACACGGCGTCGCGGGACTCGTCCGTCGGATCGTGGATCTCGAAGCCGTGCCGGCCGCGCGGGACGTCGATGATCTCGACAGGGGTCTTCGTCTCCTGCGCCGCGGTCGTGAACTCCTCCACCGTGGCGGCGATCTGCGGCGTCTCCAGGCCCGCCCGGGTGAGCACGATCGGCGGCGGTGTTCCGCCGTCCGCCCGCAGCGCGGGGACCGGGCGGAAGCGGGGGCCGATGGCGCCCCAGCCCGGGAGCGGGGAGAGGATCGGGTAGGTGAGGGCCAGGCAGCGCAGCCACGGGGGCGGGGCGGCGATCCAGTCCGCGGCGAGCGGTCCGGCGCCGGAGAAGATCCACAGGGCGATGCGCTGCGCGTCCACGCGAGGGTCGGCCCGCAGCAGTTCGAGCGCTTCGGCGACGTCGTCCGCGGCCTGCGCGTAGTCGGTGAGGCCGTGCAGGCGGTGGTCCACGACGGCGCCCACCGCGCCGAGGCCCGCGGTGCAGCGGGCGTAGCCGAGGTAGAACGGCGAGTCGCGGGGCGTCGGGAGGAGGTCGGGCGGCACCGGGCCCCCGTGTACGAACAGCACCGCGGGCCAGGGCCCTTGAGCCTCTCCCGATTCCGGCAGGTGCAGGTCCACCCGCCCGTTGCGCACCCGCCGCCGCTCCGGGGCGTCGAGCAGGAAGGTCCCGAGGAACGGCGACTCGTCCTCGGGTACGGTCAGCCGCCGCCCCTCGCCCGCGGCCGCGCGCAGCAGCACCTCGGCCAGTTCGTCCGGGCACGACAGCATCGGCCAGTGCCCGGTGGCCAGTTCGAAGAAGCCCACCCGCGGATCGGCCAGCTTCCGGAACTGCGGCGGACCGGTGCGCACCAGCGCCTCGACCAGGTCCACGGTCATCCCTCCTGCCGTGCACAGGACTCCGCTGGTCGGGACGGCCGCGCCGGCGCCGGTCAGCCGCAGGGGCCGAGTCAGCGTGCGGGGCGGCTGCGGGGCGGCCAGCCCGCTCAGCAGTTCCAGCTGCTGAGCCGACAGCCCCTCCGTGCTGCCCCACCGCTGCCACTGGTCGGGCCCCGGCGGCGGCACCAGCGCCGAACCGTCCTCCGTACGCAGGAGTTCGTGCACGGTCTGGTCCGGTACGAGGGCCAGCGCCGTGTCGCCGTCCTGCGGCATCCCGGCGTCCAGGTGCACGATCCGCGCGACCCGCTCCGGGCGGCGGTCCGCCGCGCCCAGCACGGGATGGATCGCGTAGTCGTGGCCCACCAGGACCAGGCCGCCGCGCGGCTCCAGGGAGTCGATCAGCCGGACCACGTCCTCGACGTGCGTCTCCAGATCGGCCTCGGGGTGCCGGCTGAGCGTCACCGGGTGCGCTTCGGCGCCCGATTCCCGCAGCCGTACGGTCACCTCGCTCCAGAGCCGCCCGTCGGTGAACGGGCCGGAGACCAGGACGAACGTGGACATGAGTACCTCCAGGGGAAGGGTCGGTCGTGGGTAACCTAGGAACTCCCCCTGAGGGAGGTTCAACCCTTGCCACCGGACAGCACCCTGAGCATCGGCGAACTCGCCGCGCGGGCGGGGACGACGGTCAAGACCGTCCGCTTCTATTCCGACCAGGGCCTCCTGCCGGAAGCCTCGCGCAGCGGCGGCGGGCACCGCCGATACGGCCCCGGGGCGCCGGCCCGGCTGCGCACGATCCGCGCACTGCGCTCGCTCGGTGTGCCCGTCCCCGAGATCGGGCGGGTCCTCGACCGCGGGGACACCCTGGAGGACGTCGTCGCGCGCAGGCTGGAGGACCTCGGCACCGAACTCGCCGCCCTGCGCTGGCGGGAGGCCGCGCTGCGGGCACTCCAGGACGGCGCCCCGGAGCAGCTCGCGGAGCGCCTGGAACTGATCGGGGCGGTCAGCGTCCCGCCCAGCACCGCCGCCCTCGCGCACTACTGGCGCCGCCTGCTGCCGGTGCGTCTCTCCGCCCGCCTCCGTGCGGCCGTCACCGATGCGGCCGTCCCGCAGCCCTCCGCCGACCCGACTCCGGGCCAGGTCCTCGCCTTCGCCCGCATCCATGCGCTGGCGAAGGCCGCCACCGACCACTGCCTCGTGTCCCACCGGCCGGCCGCGGTCGCCCAGCCGGACCTGCTCTACGGCGGCCTGTACGAGGCTCACCGGCTGGTGGAAGCCGCTCTGCGGGCCGACCGCGACCCCGGCCCGGGCGAGGCACTGGACTGCTACGTGGCCGCCCACGCCCGCGCCTGCGGCACCCGCGACAGTCCCGACTTCCGCCGTACCCTCACCGTCCGTCTCGCCGCGGAGGACCACCCGGTCATGTCCCGCTACTGGCAGCTGGCAGGGGAGCTGACGCCCGGCCTCACCCTCGGAGGCGCGGACTCCTGGCTCCGCGAGGCGCTGACCGCGAGCACGGCCGCGGGCTGAACCCCGCGGCCCGGAGCGTCATGGGCGGTACCGCAGGGGGTGGTCCTCCGGTACCTCGCACATGACGATCTGCGTCCCGTCCGGGTCCGCGAACCACATCTCGACGAGCCCCCACGGCTCCTTCACCGGCGGCCGGAGCACCTCGACACCGGCGGCCACGAGCTCCTCGAACGCCGCCGCCACGTCGGCGACCTGGAGCCACAGCTTCACAGCGGGGGAGGGCGGTTCCCCGCCGCGCCCGGAGATCTCCAGGAAGCCGCCGCCGAGGAAGTAGACGGTGCCGCGCTCGGGCCCCGTACCGAACTCGCGGTAGACGGGCAGCCCCAGCTTCTCGCCGTAGAAGACGCGGGAACGTTCGGGGTCGGCCGGGCGGAGCAAGGTCCGGCTGCTCAGTACATGCACCATGTGTCCCGACCCTAGTGGGAGCGTTACCCTCGTCCATGCCCGAGCCGCGCCCGAGATCGGAGAACCGCTCCATGGACACCGCCCACGACGGACTGACCTTCCGTGACGCTGTCGACGCCGACGTGGACGCCCTCGTCTCGCTGATCGAGTCGGCGTACCGGGGGGACTCCAGCCGCACCGGCTGGACCACCGAGGCGGACATCCTGGAGGGGCAGCGGACGGACGCGGAGGGCGTCCTCGCGGTCATCAAGTCGCCGGACAGCCGCCTGCTGGCCGTCGAGCGCGACGGCAGGGTGGTCGCGTGCTGCCAGCTCGAACACCGTGGCACGCACGCCTACTTCGGGATGTTCGCGGTCAGCCCCGCGCTGCAGGGAGCGGGCTTCGGTAAAACGATCATCGCCGAGGCCGAGCGCTTCGCCGGCGAGGTCTGGGGAGCAGAGGAGATGCACATGACCGTGATCTCCGTACGCGAGGACCTCATCGCCTGGTACGAGAGGCGCGGCTACCGCCGTACGGGAGAGATGACTCCCTTCCCGTACGGCGACGAGCGGTTCGGCGTGCCGCAGCGCGACGACCTGCGGTTCGAGCTCCTGGTGAAGCCGCTCGCATAATCGTTACGCCGTGAAGCGGCCGGTGCGCTTGATCTCCGGGTAGTCGGTGGTGGCGCCGTCCAGCTCCAGCGCACGCACCAGACGCAGCTGGTCCTGGGTGTTCACGACCCAGCCGATGATCCGCAGGTCCGCCTTGCGCGCGCGCTCGACGATCTCCAGGGTCAGCCGACGGATGTTCAGTACGAGACTCGTGGCGCCGACCGCGGTCGCCCGCTCGACGACATCGATGCCATAGCGGCTGGCGACCAGCGCCGTACGGACGCCGGGGACGAGCCGCGCGATCTCGGCGACGGCCTCGTCGTGGAACGACAGGACCTCGACCCTGCCGACGAGGTCGCGCCGGTTCATGACCTCGGCCAGCGCCCGGGCCGCGGCGACGTCCTTGATCTCGGCCTGGAGCGGGGCCGTGACGGCGTCCAGGACCTCCTCGAACACGGGGATGCGCTCACCGCGGCCCGCGTCCAGCGCGCGGAGCTCGGCGAGGGTCTTCTCGGCGATCGGTCCCGAACCGTCGGTCGTCCGGTCCACGTCGGCGTCGTGCATGACGACGAGCGCGCCGTCCTTGCTCAGGTGCAGATCCAGCTCGATCAGGTCGAGGCCCGCCTGCTGGGCGGCGATGAAGGAACGGAGGGTGTTCTCGGGTTCGACACCCATGATTCCGCGATGACCGATGGTGAGGAAGTTCAAGGGGGTGACTCCGCTTCCGTCGACGGCGGCTCGGTTGCCGCGTGCTGTGGTCCCGTGGCCACGCGGCAAGGCCGCAGCCTAGTGGCCCCGCCCGGCGTCGGACCCGCCCCGGTGGCCGGATATGAGCCCTCCCAGCCGCGTGAACGGGCCGCGGCGGGACCGTCCGGCTCACCCCTGCGTGGGCGAGTCCCCCACGGGTTGACCGAACTTCGACGGCTACCCAGTCGACGGCGGAAGTATTCGCCGCCACGGTGGAATGCAGGAAAAACAGCGGTGAAGATGCGAGTAGGCAGAACAATCTCCCGAGATCTTCACTTGTGGCGGAGTGGTCCTCCCGCATACGGTGTCCATACGCGAGGTTCTCCCGTGGAGGATGGGTCATGACGGAAATTCTTGTGCAGGTGGGTGCGGAGGAGCAGGTTCCTCCCCGGAGCAGGGTGGTGAGCCACCCGGCCTGGCCCGTGCTCAAGGATGCCGTGGAGCGGATCCGGCCATGGCAGTCCAAGGACGGGTCGATCGACTTCGACGCCGAGACCGCGCCGGATCCGGCCGACGCCGATCTGGCCGTGCGCCGTGTCGTGGACGCCGTCCAGGACCTGTCGCCGCTGGTGCCGCACGACTCCGAGTACCACGCGGCGCTCGTGAAGGACCTGCACCGCTGGGCGGACAGCGGCTTCCGGGTGCCCGACTTCCTCGACTCGCTGCTGGCCTTCCAGCCCGCGGCGCGACGCGAGGACGGCCTCGAGCACCTGGTCGTCTTCCCGATGTACACGCAGAACGGCAACCCGGACCGCAACTTCGAAGCGGTCGTCCTGCGCATGGTCTGGCCCGACTGGCTGGCCGAGCTGGAGCGCACCCGCTACGACAACCCGCTGTTCTGCGGCATCAAGTTCGAGGACTTCACGGCCGGCTACGACACCAACTCGGCGGTCCTCTTCCCGGAGACCATCGCCGTGCGCGAGGCACCGGAGCGCTTCAGCTGGGGCGGCATCTTCTGCGACCGCGAGGCCGCCCGCTTCCGCAAGGTCACCGAGGCCGCCGTCGACACGCTCGGCCTCGAACTGCCCGACGGCATCCGCGAGATGGTCGGCGACCAGGCGCGCTGTGAGCAGGCCTTCGTCCTGTGGGACATGGTTCACGACCGCACCCACAGCCATGGCGACCTGCCCTTCGACCCCTTCATGATCAAGCAGCGCCAGCCATTCTGGATGTACGGCCTGGAGGAGCTGCGCTGCGACCTCACCGCCTTCAAGGAGGCCGTGAAGCTGGAGGCCGACGGTTTCCCGCAGGGTCGTGACGTGCAGTACGCGGTCCTGTTCGACCGGATGTTCCGCTTCCCCGTGACCGGTGACCGCGTCCGCAACTACGACGGTCTCGGCGGGCAGCTGCTCTTCGCCTACCTGCACAAGCACGGCGTCGTGCGCTGGACGGACAACAAGCTGCACATCGACTGGGACCGCGCCCCCCAGGTCACCAACCAGCTCTGCGCCGAGATCGAGGACCTCTACCGGGCCGGCATCGACCGTCCGAAACTGGTCCACTGGTTCGCCGCGTACGACCTGGTCTCCCAGTACCTCGCCCCGCACCCGGGGTCCCGCTGGGCCAAGGGTCCCGACGCCCTCGACCTGACGCTGCCGCCGAGGAAACTCGTGGACGACGTGCTTCCGGACGAGTTTCCCCTGAGCATGTTCTATGAGGCGCTCTCCAAGAAGCTGAAGAACGTGATCGCTTCCACCAGGGGCATCACCGCGGCGAGTGCCGAGCGGGTGGCCGCGTGAGCGACCGCGTCCGGAACACTGCTCAGGAGGCGAAGACCATGGGGAACGGGAACGGGGCACTGAGCGGAGCGGTGATCGCGGTGGCCGGCGCGGGCGGGCCGGTGGGCCGCGCGACCCTGCTGCGGCTGGCCGAAGCGGGGGCCGTGGTCGTCGGCTCCGACAACGACCCGGAGCGACTGGCCGAGGCCGTGGACGCGGCCCGCTACGCCCACGGCGGCGCCACCGTCGTCGGTGACACGGTCGACCTGCTCGACCGCGAGTCGTCCAGGGACTGGGCCGCCCGTATCGAGAAGGACTTCGGGCGGGTCGACGGCCTGGTCCACCTCGTCGGCGGCTGGCGCGGCAGCGAGACCTTCACCAAGACAAGTCTCGATGACTGGGACCTGCTGGAGATGCTGCTCATCCGCACCGTGCAGCACACCTCTCTCGCCTTCCACGAGGCGTTGCAGCGCAGCGACCGCGGCCGGTACGTGCTGATCAGCGCCGCGGGCGCCGGCAAGCCCACCGCGGGCAACGCCGCGTACGCCGCCGCCAAGGCAGCCGCCGAGGCCTGGACGCTGGCCATGGCCGACTTCTTCCGCAAGGCGGGGATCTCAGGAGGCGCCGACGGTCCGACGTCCGCGGCCGCCATCCTGATCGTGAAGGCCCTGGTGCACGACGCGATGCGCGCCGAGCGCCCGAACGCGAAGTTCGCGGGGTTCACGGACGTCAGGGATCTGGCCGAGGCCATCGCCGGTGTCTGGGAGCAGCCCGCCGCCGAAGTGAACGGAAAGCGTCTGTGGCTGACCGAGAAGCCGTGAACCCACCGAAGACGGATGCCCGGCGGCGCCACGACCCCCAGGTGCGCGGCTTCGCCAGCGACAACTACGCGGGGGCCCACCCCGAGGTGCTCGCCGCTCTGGCCCTGGCCAACGGCGGGCACCAGGTCGCGTACGGCGAGGACGACTACACCGACCACCTCCAGCAGGTGATACGGGGGCACTTCGGCGCTGGCGCGGAGGCGTTCCCCGTGTTCAACGGCACGGGCGCCAACGTCGTGGCACTCCAGGCGCTGACCGACCGCTGGGGCGCGGTGATCTGTGCGGAGAGCGCGCACATCAACGTCGACGAGGGCGGTGCCCCCGAACGCATGGGCGGGCTCAAGCTGCTCACGGTGCCCACACCCGACGGGAAGCTGACGCCCGAGCTGATCGACCGGCAGGCGTACGGCTGGGACGACGAGCACCGGGCGATGCCGCAGGTCGTGTCGATCACGCAGAACACCGAGCTGGGCACCGTCTACACGCCCGACGAGGTCCGCGCGATCTGTGACCACGCCCACCAGCACGGCATGAAGGTGCACCTCGACGGCGCCCGGATAGCCAACGCGGCGGCCTCACTGGACGTGCCGATGCGGGCCTTCACCAACGCGGTCGGCGTGGACGTCCTGTCCTTCGGCGGCACCAAGAACGGCGCCCTGTTCGGCGAGGCCGTGGTCGTCCTCAACCGGGACGCCGTCAGCCACATGAAGCATCTGCGCAAGCTGTCGATGCAGCTCGCCTCCAAGATGCGCTTCGTGTCGGTGCAGCTGGAGGCCCTGCTCGCCAAGGACCTGTGGCTGCGCAACGCCCGCCACGCCAACGACATGGCCCAGCGGCTCGCCGAGGGCGTACGCGCGGTCCACGGGGTCGAGATCCTGTACCCGGTGCAGGCCAACGCGGTCTTCGCCCGGCTGCCCCACGACGTGAGCGAGCGCCTGCAGAAGCGCTACCGCTTCTACTTCTGGGACGAGGCCGCCGGAGACGTGCGCTGGATGTGCGCCTTCGACACGACCGAGGACGACGTCGACGGCTTCCTGGCGGCGCTCAAGGAGGAGATGGCCCGCTAGCGCACCGGTCTTCGTGCATAGATATGCGATCACCCGAAAAAGAATTGACGCTCGAGTGATCGTATTCCTATGCTCTGCCGGCATGCAGCTGACTCAGGACACGCCTGACCTTTCCGCGTATCTGGCCGCCGACGAGGTCGTCGACCACCACCATCCGGCGGTTCGCGAGGTGGCCGGCCGCCTCGCGAGGCAGGTCGCCGACTCGTATGCCTATGCGCAGGCCGCCTTCGAATTCGTGCGTGACACCATTCCGCACTCCCAGGACTCCGGCGACCCCCGCGTCACCTGGCGCGCCTCCGACGTGCTCACGCGGCGCACCGGCATCTGCCACGCCAAGGCCCACGCCCTGGCCGCCCTGCTGAGGGCCGAGGACATCCCGACGGCGTTCTGCTATCAGAGGTTCGAGGTGGTGCACGGCCTCGTCGCCGTCCGGTTCGGCGGTGCCTGGCACCGGCAGGACCCGCGCGGCAACAAGCCGGGCGTGGACGCCCGCTTCTCCCTCGACGGTGAGCGGCTGGCTTTCGCCCTCGATCCGAAGTCCAATGAGATGGACTATCCGGTGCTGTATGCTGAACCACACCCGGCCGTTCTGAGTGCCCTCAGGGCTGCCCGCGACCGGCCGCACCTGTGGGAGCTTCTTCCCACCGCACTCTGACCCAGGCAGGCAAGGCGGACAATGACTCTCTCGCTCACCGTGTCCGACGAGGTGCGCGCCCTCGCGCCCGGCTTCACGCACGTCGCCGTGGAGGCCCACGGACTCGTCAACGGCCCCAGCACGGAGGGCAGCGCGCACCTCCTGGACGACGCGGCCCGCCGTCTCGTCGTACGGCTGGAGGGGGGCGCGCCGCACGAGGATCCGCACATGGCCGCCTGGCGGAGCGTCTACACGGCGTTCGGCTCCAAGCCGTCGCGGACGCGCAACTCGGCGGAAGCGCTGGCCAGGCGGGCCCTCTCGGACGCCGGGCTGCCCCGCATCAACGTCCTCGTCGACCTCTACAACGCGATCAGCGTCGCCCACCTGATCCCGGTCGGCGGCGAGGACCTAGGCCGGGTGCGGGGCGGAATGCGCCTCGTGCGCGCCACGGGCGACGAGGAATTCGTGACCGTCGCGGGCGGCGAGGAGACCGTCGAGCACCCCGACGCCGGCGAGGTGGTGTGGTGCGACGAAACGGGTGTGACCTGCCGCCGCTGGAACTGGCGGCAGGGACCGCGTACCCGGCTCACCGAGGAGTCGACCTCGGCGGTCTTCCTCCTGGAGAGCCTGCCCCCGATGCCGGTGGCCGCCGTGGAGGCGGCAGGGGCTGAACTCGCCGAGCTGCTGGAGAAGTTCAGCCCGGGGGCGCGGATCACCGTCCGGGCTCCGGAGCCGACGTCCCGCTGACGACCGGGGCCCTGCCCGTGCTGCGGCTGCCGCCGGTCAGCGGGCCTCGGCGGCCTTCACCTCTTCGGGCGTCGGAGCGGTGCCGCCGAGGTGCGCCGGCATCCACCAGGTGTCGTCCGGCCCCTTGGGGCGCACGGGGTAGGCGCGCTGGGCGGCTTCCAGAAGCTCCTGCACGCGCTCGCGCAGCTGCCGGGTGATCGCACCCGCGTACTTGTCGCGAGACGCTTCCATGGCCTCGCCGACGCGGATGGTGATCGGGATGTGGTTGCGCTTGAAGTTGCGCGGGTGTCCCTTGGTCCACAGGCGCTGAGTGCCCCACACGGCCATCGGGATCAGCGGGACGCCGGCCTCCTGGGCCATGCGCGCGGCACCCGACTTGAAGCTCTTCAGCGTGAACGACTGGGAGATCGTGGCCTCGGGGAAGACGCCGACGATCTCACCGGAGCGCAGCGACTCCAGCGCGTGCGCATAAGCCGTCTCGCCCTGCTTGCGGTCCACGGGGATGTGCTTCATGTTGCGCATCAGAGGGCCGGAGATCTTGTGCCGGAACACCGACTCCTTCGCCATGAAGCGGACCAGGCGCTTCTGCGGCAGGGCGGCGAGCCCGTCGAAGATGAAGTCGAGATAGCCGATGTGATTGCTCACCAGCACGGCGCCGCCCGTGCGCGGGATGTTCTCCGATCCCTTGAGGTCGATCTTCAGGTCCCAGGCCTTGAACAATGTCTGGGCGAGACCGATGGCGGGACGGTAGGCAAGCTCAGCCATGAACGGCGGGGACCCTTCTCTGTTATGCCCGGGGAGAGGCTCCGGCGGGAAACTTACGCTGCCGTAGGTTTACGGCATTGCGCAGATCGTGCCCGAAGAACGGACGAGTGACCAGTCCTGGTGCCGTAGATCGGCGAGATCCTCGTCACGTCACCCCCTTGATCCACCTCGGCGTTTTACGTGGCCTTTACTCCGCTCGAACCGTCACGCGGCGTACGAGCAGGTACATCTCGCATCCGAGGCAGTACCCGAACACCGCGTTGAGAAACGCGGCCGCCAGCGCCGCCCCGGTCGCCGCGAGCCCCAGCCACTCGGGGCCCACCGTGTACCCGAGGAGTCCCACCACCGCGAAGGCGAGTCCGACCCCCTGTGCGAACCGCGGCGGTTCGGGCGACTCGAAGCCCGTCGGCGGTCCGATCCGCGGACGTACGAGCCGCCGGAACAGCAGGCCGTACGGGGAGCGGCCGACGCCCCCTGCCGCACCGAGTGCGAACGCCAGCGTCTGCCAGGCCAGCAGCCAGGCGCTGCCGGTGATCAGCACGACCGCCAGCACCACGGTCGTCACGGCCGCTCCGAAGCGCGGCCCCCTCACGTCAATGTCCATGAATCAAGCATTCCGCATGAGGAACCTTCCGGGACCGCGGGAATCTTTGCAGTCGCGTGAACGCTGAAGCCGGGGATGACCGGACTTGTGGTGTGCGTGGTGGTGCTCGCGGCGGCGAGCGCCTACGGAGTGCTGAACCGACGACGGAGCGGGAGAGTCAGAGTGCGCGGGCGGGACGGCGGAAAGCGGCTGAGCGCGACCGAACTGGGTGAGGACCTCGGCGAGCGCGCCACGCTCGTCCAGTTCTCCAGCGCCTTCTGCGCGCCCTGCCGGGCGACCCGCAGGGTGCTCGGCGAGGTGGCCGCCATGGTCCCGGGCGTGAGCCACGTCGAGATCGACGCCGAGGACCGTCTCGACCTCGTACGCGAACTCGACATCCTCAAGACGCCGACCGTGCTCGTCCTCGACGCCGACGGCAATGTCGTACGGCGCGCGACCGGACAGCCGCGCCGGGCGGACGTCATCGCCGCGCTCGGCGAGGCGGTCGAAACCCCCTGATCCGCGAGGCTGGAGGCCCTCGGTGACGCATCTCCCACATGACGGGACGCACTTGACTGCACCCGCCACCTATCGTCAGCCTGACCGTATGGTGCCGGAACTCCTTCTCGTCGAGCGCGAACGCCATCGGACCGCGACCCTCGTTCGCGGTGTGAGCGGGCGCTGTCCGGGCTGCTGAGCAGCCAAGGACCAGCGATTCGTCCCACGCAGAAGGACAACTCCATGACGGCCACGCCCGATCTCAGCACCCCCCGACTCGCCTCTCCCGACCTCCTGCGTTCCGTCTTCAGGCGGCATGCGGCCGGTGTCGCCGTGATCACCGCACAGGGCGACGAGGGCCCGGTGGGCTTCACCGCCACCTCGCTCGCCTCCGTGTCCGCCGAGCCGCCGATGATCTCCTTCGGCATCGGTACCGGCGCCTCCAGCTGGCCGACGATCTCCCGGACGGACCACGTGGGCGTCCACATACTCGGTGAGCACCAGCGGGAGCTGGCCACCACCTTCGCCCGCAGCGGGGCCGACCGTTTCGGCGAGCCAACCACCTGGCGCGAGGGCCCCGAAGGCGTTCCGGTGCTCGACGGCGTCCTCGCCTGGCTCGTGTGCCGGATCGTCACCCGGGTGCCCGCGGGGGACCACCGCATCGTGCTGGCCGAGGTGGTTCTCGGGGACCCCGCCGGTGCCGGACGCCCCCTCCTGTACCACCAGGGGAGTTTCGGCGGACTGCGGGAATGAAGGCAATGGTCCGCCGAGCCGTCCGGCCCGCCCCGCCTGCGAGAGCGTCGAGTTCCGATTACGCTGCGTTGCGAAGGTCACAGTTCAAAGCGCTTGCTTAGAGGGAACCACCTGCGGGAGCGTAGATGTGCGTACTGGTGAGTAATATTTCGCCCGGAGCGCGGGTCGCCCCCACCGGGAACGGCCGCTTCAGGCGCCTATGCTGCCCGTAGGCAGGCAGCCCAGAAAAGACGATGCAGTAGGAGAGCCGGCGTGAGCTTGAGGATCGTTGTCACTGTTAAGTACGTGCCCGACGCCACCGGCGACCGGCACTTCGCCGAGGACCTGACCGTCGACCGTGACGATGTGGACGGCCTGCTGTCGGAGCTCGACGAGTACGCGGTCGAGCAGGCCCTGCAGATCGCCGACGAGGCGGACGACGCGGAGATCACCGTGCTGACCGTCGGCCCCGAGGACGCCAAGGACGCCCTGCGCAAGGCGCTGTCCATGGGTGCCGACAAGGCCATCCACGTCGAGGACGACGACCTGCACGGCACCGACGCCATCGGTACCTCCCTGGTGCTGGCCAAGGCGATCGAGAAGGCCGGCTACGACCTGGTGATCTCCGGCATGGCCTCCACCGACGGCACCATGGGCGTCGTCCCGGCCCTGCTGGCCGAGCGCCTGGGTGTTCCGCAGGTCACCCTGCTCTCCGAGGTCTCCGTCGAGGACGGTGTCGTCAAGGGCCGCCGTGACGGCGACTCCGCCTCCGAGCAGCTGGAGGCCTCCCTGCCGGCGGTCGTGTCCGTCACCGACCAGTCCGGTGAGGCCCGTTACCCGTCCTTCAAGGGCATCATGGCCGCCAAGAAGAAGCCGGTTCAGTCCTGGGACCTGGAGGACCTGGAGATCGACGCGGACGAGGTCGGTCTCGAGGGTTCCTGGACCAGGGTCGACGCCGCGACCGAGCGCCCGGCGCGCACCGCCGGCACGATCGTCAAGGACGAGGGCGAGGGCGGCAAGCAGCTCGCCGAGTTCCTCGCGGGCCAGAAGTTCATCTAGCGGCCGCGGGCCCGGGGCCCGCCCCGGCCCCACACGGCACGGCACGCAGGTCCGGCACTCGCTGACCGCCCCTCATCTTTCGCAAGCAGGAGAGAAGAAGTCCCATGGCTGAAGTTCTCGTCTACGTCGACCACGTGGACGGCGCCGTCCGCAAGCCCACCCTGGAGCTGCTGACGCTGGCCCGCCGCATCGGCGAGCCCGTCGCCGTCGCGCTGGGCAACGGCGCCGCCGACACCGCCGCCGCGCTCGCCGAGCACGGTGCGGTCAAGGTCCTCACCCACGAAGCCGCCGAGTACGCCGACTACCTCGTCGTACCGAAGGTGGAGGCCCTCCAGGCCGCGTACGAGGCCGTCTCCCCGGCCGCCGTGCTCGTCCCGTCCTCCGCCGAGGGCAAGGAGATCGCCGCCCGTCTCGCGGTCCGTATCGGCTCGGGCATCATCACCGACGCCGTCGACCTGGAGGCCGGTGACGAGGGCCCGGTGGCCACGCAGTCCGCGTTCGCCGCCTCCTTCACCACCAAGACCCGCGTGTCCAAGGGCACCCCGGTCATCACGGTCAAGCCGAACTCGGCCGCCGTGGAGGCCGCCCCGGCCGCCGGCGCGGTCGAGGCGCTGTCCGTCACGTTCTCGGACAAGGCGACCGGCACCAAGGTCACCGCCCGTACCCCGCGCGAGTCGACCGGCCGCCCGGAGCTGACCGAGGCCGCGATCGTGGTCTCCGGTGGCCGTGGTGTCAACGGCGCCGAGAACTTCTCGGTCATCGAGGCGCTCGCCGACTCCCTCGGCGCGGCCGTCGGCGCCTCGCGTGCCGCGGTGGACGCGGGCTGGTACCCGCACACCAACCAGGTCGGCCAGACCGGCAAGTCCGTCTCCCCGCAGCTGTACATCGCCTCGGGCATCTCCGGCGCGATCCAGCACCGTGCCGGCATGCAGACCTCGAAGACGATCGTGGCGGTCAACAAGGACGCCGAGGCCCCGATCTTCGACCTGGTGGACTACGGCGTGGTCGGCGACCTCTTCGAGGTCGTCCCGCAGCTCACCGAGGAGATCAAGACCCGCAAGGGCTGAGCGTCCCCCGAGTGCCGGGCACGTGCCCGGCAGGTGCTTCGCGTCCATGGGGCCCCGGTGACCGTCTCGGTCACCGGGGCCCCATCTCATGGCAGGGTCAGGGACGCCTGGACGGGCAGATGGTCGCTGGGGAGCTGTCCGTCCACGGAGAAGGTGTTGATCGACGCCCGGTGCGTGGTGACGCCGGGCGAGACGAGGATCCAGTCGATACGGTCGCCGTCCGGGGTCAGGGGCCGGTACCCGTGGAACGTGCCGTACTGCTTGCCCCGCTCGGCCGCCGTCTCCCAGGTGTCGACGAGCCCGGCGCCGAGCATCGCGTCGTAGACCGGGTTCTTGTGGGCGGCGACGTTGAAGTCACCGGTCACCATCAGCGGCAGTGAGGGGTCGAGCCCCGCGATCCGCGCGGCGATCAGGGCCACGGCACGCGCGCGTGCCTTCTGGCGGGCGTTGTCCAGGTGGGTGTTGAGGACGTAGAACTCCCGCTGGCCGTGGCGCAGATCGCGGAAGCGGACCCAGGTCACCATGCGTATGGACCCGCCGCCCCAGGTGTTCGAGCCGATCACGTCGGGTGTGTCGGA
This sequence comes from Streptomyces aurantiacus, assembly GCF_027107535.1. NCBI lineage: Bacteria > Bacillati > Actinomycetota > Actinomycetes > Kitasatosporales > Streptomycetaceae > Streptomyces > Streptomyces sp. Qhu-G9. Next base: position 3,496,022 of record NZ_CP114283.1, read on the forward strand.
GAGCCAGAAGTGGTCGTACTCGACCGGGGCGAGTCTTCGGGTGTCGTAGAAGACCGCCATGAACTCGTTCCGGCTGCCGCCCGCACGGCCCGTGCCGATCCAGTCGTAGCGGCCGCCGAGATCCGCCGCGATGTCGCGCACCTGCTGGTAGAGGCCCTCCTGGGTGCCTATGACGTGAGGGCGTTCGCGGCGCAGCAGTTCGCGGGTGACGGGGCGGCGGACGGCCCAGCTGTTGGGTGCGGCGGTGCTCGCGTACCGCAGATTGAACGACATGACCTCGAGACGGCCGTGGCGGTCCGCCGCCGAGGCGGGCGACCTGGAGAGCGCCGTGCTGGACAGCGGCAGAGCGGCGGCGGCGATGAGCGCCGTCTTGAGTCCCAGGCGGCGCGTGACTCGGCTGCGATGGGGCACGGGATGCTCCTTCTGTGGCGGATGCCGGTTCTGCGGCTGATGCCGGGCGGGTCGTCCGCCTCGCAGTCTCCGAGCCGGCCGTGAACATGTCGAGATCCCGGGGTGGATCCCGGGGGAAGTCCGCGCGGGCCGGGGAGAGGGCATCCGCGGACATGGAGGGCATCCAGGACATCTCGCGAGCGGATCGACTCAGGGGAGCGGGACCCGGGGCGCAAGGAGTGAGGCCTCGGGGGCGGAGGAAGCGGCATTTCAGGAGCGGTCCGGCGAGGATGAGGGTGTTGACCTGGCTGGAAGGTCGCAGATAACTTCGCTCTACGGATTGTTGATTCCGTCTGGCGGAAAACTGGAAGGTGCGGGAATGGGTCAGGGTCAGCAGGAAAAGGTGGCGACGAGCCTCGCCGGCGCCGTCAGCGAGGAGATCAGTGCCTCCCTCGCCCCGGTCGACGCCGAGTTGGAGCGCCGCTACCCCGGAGACCCCGGTAACCGCCAGCCCGTCCACACCGTGTACGTCCCCGGTGATGTCTTCGCCGCCGACACCATCCGCTCCTGGGGCGACCGGGCCCTCGCCGCTCTCGACGAACACGCCCCGGACGCCGCCTCCTTCGCCGCTGTCCTCGGCCTCCCCGACGGCCTCGCGGAGCCGGTGTACGACCGTGTGCGCGCCAAGCTGGAGCGCGAGCCGGTAGAGGACCTGCGCGTCGACTTCGAGGATGGCTACGGCTCGCGCCCGGGCGCCGAGGAGGACGAGGCGGCCGCCCGCGCGGCTCGGCTGATCGCGCAGGCGTACGACGACGGGACGGCGGCCCCCTACATGGGCATCCGGATGAAGTGCATGGAGGCGCCCGTCCGCGACCGGGGCATCCGCACGCTCGACATCTTCCTCACCGGGCTGATGGAGGCAGGCGGGCTGCCCGACGGGCTGGTGCTGACCTTGCCGAAGGTGACGTACGCGGAGCAGGTCACCGCGATGGTGCGGCTCCTGGAGGAGTTCGAGAAGGCACGCGGACTCGCACAGGGCCGGATCGGGTTCGAGATCCAGATCGAGACCAGCCAGTCCATCCTCGCCGCCGACGGCACGGCGGCCGTGGCCCGCATGATCCAGGCCGCCGAGGGCCGTGCCACGGGCCTGCACTACGGCACGTTCGACTACAGCGCCTGTCTCGGCGTCTCCGCTGCCCACCAGGCGAGCGACCACCCGGCCGCCGACCACGCCAAGGCGATCATGCAGGTCGCGGCCGCGGGTACCGGCGTCCGCGTCTCGGACGGCTCCACGAACGTCCTGCCGGTCGGCCCCACATCGAAGGTCCACGACGCCTGGCGCCTCCACTACGGCCTCACGCGCCGCGCGCTCGCCCGCGCCTACTACCAGGGCTGGGACATGCACCCCGCACACATTCCCACCCGCTACGCGGCCGTGTTCGCCTTCTACCGCGAGGGATTCGAGCAGGCCGCGGCACGCCTCGTCGCGTACGCCAACCGGGCCGGCGGCGACGTGATGGACGAGCCCGCCACCGCCAAGGCGCTGAGCGGCTACCTGCTGCGCGGCCTGGACTGCGGGGCCCTCGACATCGCGGAGGTGGCCCGGGCGACGGGCCTCACGCGCGCGGACCTGGAGGGCTTCGCGACGCCGCGGCGGGCGGACCTGACGGTCTCGGCCACGTAGCGGACCTGTCACAGCCCGCACCATCGGCCCGCGCCGTCACATCCGCCCCGTAGTCTGGTCGGCACTTGATTGACGTGTTCACAGGAACGGGGCAGCGGTGTCGGCGGGGGAGAACCAGCAGCCGGGGGAGCACGCCCGGCCCGGGGCGTCGGAACAGCCGGACGGGATCGGGCGGCTCCTTGCCGGGCGCTACCGCGTCGTGGCGCAATTGGGGCGCGGCGGTATGGGCGTCGTGTGGCGGGCTCTCGACGAGGTGCTCGGCCGTGAGGTCGCCGTCAAGGAACTGCGCACCTTCTCGGACGCCGCCGCGCCCGAACTGGCCGACCTGGGGCTGCGCATGCAGCGCGAGGCGCGCGCGGCGGCCAGGGTCCGCCACCCCGGTGTCGTCGCCGTGCACGACGTGGCCGAGGTCGACGGCCGCCCGCTGATCGTGATGGAGCTGGTGGACGGGCCGTCCCTGGACGACGTCCTGCGCGAGCGCGGCACCCTCGACGCCCGCGAGGCCGCCGGGATCGGTGCCAAGGTCATGGACGCGCTCGCCGCGGCCCACCGTGCCGGAGTCCTCCACCGTGACGTGAAGCCCGGAAACATCCTGCTCGACCGCTCCGGCCGCGTCGTCCTCACGGACTTCGGTATCGCCACGATGGACGACCCCGGCGACGGCTCCGCCACGCACCTCACGCGCAGTGGCGAACTGGTCGGCTCCCTGGACTACTTGGCGCCCGAGCGCGCCCAGGGACACGAGCCGGGCCCCGCCTCCGACATCTGGGCCCTGGGCGCCACGCTGTACGCGGCCGTCGAGGGTGCCTCGCCGTTCCGCCGCACCTCCACCTGGTCCACTCTCACGGCGATCGTCGTCGAACCGCTGCCGGAACCGCAGCGCGCCGGGCCTCTCGGCCCCGTGCTGCGGGAGCTGATGCACAAGCAGCCCGACGCCCGCCCGGACGCCGGCCGGGCCCGTGAGCTGCTGGAGACGGCAGCACGGACTCCCGACCAGGACTCGGCCACGCGTGGGCTGCGGGCTCCCGCGCCCCCCGTTCGGAACGAGACCGAACGGAGCGTGCCGGTGGTACCGCCCGGCTTCGGGCCCCCGCAGTCCGGCGCCGCGGGATTCGGGCCGGCCGGCAGCGCTTCGGACGGGAGCGGATCCCGGCCCGGAGGCCCCGACCCGGACCGCCAGGGACACGGCGCAGCGCACCCGGGCGCGGTCGGCACTCCGGCAGTCGGCACTCCGGCGGGTCCGACGCCGACCGGGCCTTCCGGCCCCGGAGGCTTCGGTCCGCCGCAGCCGCCACCAGGAACGGCCACGTCCGCCACGGCCCCGCAGGCCGCGACTGCGGCTCCCCGCCGTCGCAGGGGGCGCGTCCTGCTCGCGGCCGCGGCCGTCACCGTCGTGCTGGCCGCGACGGGCGTCACCCTCGCCCTTCTGAAGGGCACCGACGAGTCCGGTTCGGCGGGTCGGTCCACCAACTCCCGTGGCGCCGGCGAAACCGCCTCCCCCGGCGCCACCCGCGGCTCGGTCGACCTGACGGACGACAGCAGGCCGACGAAGCAGGCCGACAAGAAGAAGCCGGCGCCCCCGAGCGAGAAGCCGGACCGCACCGAGGACGCCGAGCCCACGGGCAAGGCTCCCGCCCCCTCGCCCACGACCACCGACGGCGGCACGACGGGAGGAGGTTCCGGCGGCGGTACGGGCGGCGGCGAGGACCCCGGCCCCGAACCGGTCTGCCACGCCATCGGCGGCGGCAAGTACAACTGCGTGGTCTGGAGGACAGCCACGTCCTACACCGCCGCGGGAGCCGAGGCGGGCACACTCAACGCCGGCACCAACTACTTCTACTGTCAGCAGAACCTGGGCCGCCGCGAGACCTACGGGGAGTGGACGAACACCTGGTGGGCGAGGACCGACGACGACAGCGGCAACACCGGTGTCTTCGTCAGCGACGTCTACATCAAGGGCGGGGACAACGACTCACCGCTGCCGGGACTGCCCGTCTGCTGACCGCGTACATACGTCCTCCTTCCGCCCTGGACGCACTCCTCGCGGCCGGAAGCCGTCGTCCGGCCCTCCTGGGCGAAGAGTCCCTTCGGCATGGAACCGCAGATCGCCGCGCGCCCGGTCAAGGACTCCCCGGGCGCGGAGCCGAACAACTTCCGCAACCGCGGGGGCTCGGTTCGGCACTCCGTGAGGAGTTCCGCGAGAGGCCGCCGGCTCCCGGGACGGACCGGAGGGGCCGGCGCGGTTCGGGCGGCCGAACCGAGGGCTTCGGGAACGCGACCGGAAAAGTCGTCCCGGGGCTCCATGTATCAGTGGGCGGGCGGCAGTTCGCCCGAGCCTCGGGTGATCAGACGGGTCCGCAGCTCGATGCGTTCGGGCAGGACGAGTGAGCCGTCGAGCTGACGGAAGAGACGCTCGGCGGCGGTGCGGCCGAGCTGAGCGGCGTCCTGGGCGACGACGGTGACCCCGGGCTGCAGGAGGTCGGCGAGCTCGATGTCGTCGAATCCGACGAGGGCCACGGGACGGGAGCGCTCGGCGATGACACGTACGACCGTGACCGTCACGCGGTTGTTGCCCGCGAAGACGGCGGTCACGGGGGAGGAGCCCGAGAGCATGCCCTCGGCCGCCCGGCGGACCCGCTCGGGATCGGTGACGCCCAGCGACATCCAGGCGTCCTCCACCGCAATGCCGGCGTCCTCCATGGCGGCGCGGTAACCGCGCAGACGCTCGGCGGCGGTGTGGATACGGGGCATGTCGCCGATGAACCCGATCCTGCGGTGGCCGTGGGCGATGAGATGGGCGACACCGTCACGTGCGCCGCCGAAGCTGTCCGACAGCACGACGTCCGCGTCGATCTGCCCGGCGGGGCGGTCCACGAACACCGTGGCGACGCCCGCCTTTATCTCGGGCTCCAGATAGCGGTGGTCGTCACCGGCCGGGATGATGACGAGCCCGTCCACGCGGCGCGCGCACAGCGCGAGGACCAGCTCCTGCTCGCGGTCCGGGTCCTCGGCGCTCGATCCGTTGATCAACAGGGCGCCGTGGGCGCGGGCCACCTCTTCCACCGCCCGGCTCAGCGGACCGTAGAAGGGGTCCGCCAGGTCCTCCAGGACGAGCCCGATGCTCGCGGTACGGCCCTTGCGGAGCACCCGCGCGCTGTCGTTGCGCCGGAAGCCCAGCGCGTCGATCGCCTCCTGCACCCGGCGCTCGGTGTCCGGGGTGACCCCGGGCTCGCCGTTGACTACACGCGATACCGTCTTCAGGCCGACCCCGGCACGCGCCGCGACGTCCTTCATCGTCGGACGGTTGCCGTAGCGGCTCTCGGTTCGGCGGGCGATCTCGGCCACGATGCGCTGTCCTGTCCTGTAGTCCATGGGGCTGCGTCGGTCCTGACGGGCTCGTAGGTCGCCGTATCGGGGTGTGGCGTCGAGCATAGAGCCTGGACAACGTTGTCAGATGCGGGAGAGACTGTCCATCGCATTCTCCGGCCCGGCCTCCCCGACCGCGCGCCCGGCCTGCCCTTTCCTCATGGTCCAATCGGGATCCACACAGGAGAACTGACACTGATGCACACCGACCTCGTGGCCGCGCTCGACATCGGCGGCACCAAGATCGCCGGAGCGCTGGTGGACGGCCATGGCCGGATCCTGCTGCGCGCCCAGCGGCCGACGCCCGCGCAGGAGCACGGCGACATCGTCATGCGGGCCGTCGAGGCCGTGCTCGGCGAACTGACCGGCTCTCCGCTGTGGAACCGGGCCACGGCGGTCGGCATCGGCAGTGCCGGTCCCGTGGATGCCTCGGCGGGCACGGTGAGTCCCGTGAACGTGCCCGGCTGGCGCGACTACCCCCTCGTCGAGCGGGTCCGTGCCGTGACGGCGGGGCTGCCCGTCGAGCTGATCGGCGACGGAGTGGCGATCACGGCGGCCGAGCACTGGCAGGGAGCGGCCCGCGGCCACGACAACGCGCTCTGCATGGTCGTCTCGACGGGGGTCGGCGGCGGCCTGGTCCTCGGCGGACAGCTGCACCCGGGGCCCACGGGCAACGCCGGTCACATCGGCCACATCAGCGTGGAGCTCGACGGTGACCTGTGTCCGTGCGGGTCACGCGGGTGCGTCGAGCGCATCGCGAGCGGCCCGAACATCGCGCGCCGTGCCGTCGAGGGCGGCTGGCGGCCGGGTTCCGACGGGGACACCTCGGCGGCCGCCGTGGCCGCCGCCGCGCGTGCCGGTGACCCGGTGGCGACAGCCTCGTTCGAGCGTGCCGCGCAGGCCCTGGCGGCGGGCATCGCGGCGACGGCGACTTTGGTGGAGATCGACATCGCGGTGATCGGCGGAGGAGTGGGCAAGGCCGGCGAGGTCCTCTTCGCGCCCCTGCGCGCCGCCCTGCGCGACTACGCCACCCTGTCGTTCGTGCAGAGGCTCACCGTGACGCCCGCCCAGATGGGTACGGACGCGGGTCTGGTGGGTGCCGCGGCCGCCGCGCTCAGCCGCAGGCCGAGCACGTCCACGGCGGGTGTGGCCGGCTGACGCGCGGAGCTGCGGGCGGGCGCCCGTGGCTCCGGGGGCACGGCCCGGTCTGCTCCCGCTGCGGCGCCGGGGCGGGAACGTCGTCGAGGGGGCTCGCGGCGCCCCCGGGGCGCCACGACGGTGGAACTTCACGGCTTCCGGGCGGCGCGACCGTGACCCATGGGCGGCTCGGCAGTTGAACCGGGCATGAAGAAGCGCAGCATGCTCGCCATCGCGTCCCTCGCCGCCGGTTTCGTGGTGGCGGCCGTCACCCCGTCCCACTCGCTCGACGGTGACGCCCTCAGCAGTCTCGACCTGCAGAACACTCTCAGCAGTGTCGACCAGACGGTCAGCGACGGCAGTCTGGCCACGGAGGACAACCCCCTGGGGCAGGACGGCTGACCCGCCCGGCCGACCCGTCGCGACCATCAGCCCGGCCCGTCGAGGGCCGGGCTTTGGCGTCTGTTCGGCCCGCCGGACGCGACCTCATCAGGAGCTGGTTTCCGTGGCAGGGTGGAGCGGGCAAGCCTCAGGGGGCCAACAGCAGAGGGGGAACCGTGATTGTCTGGATCAAGGGCTGCGCCGACGTAAAGCCCGGTCAGCGTCCCTACCTGCGTCTATCCAGTCCCAATACCTAGCCTCACTTAGCCTCCACATGCCCTGGCTAGCCTTGATGAAGAAGATCTTTCTCCCATCCGTCTCCCATGGGGAGACCGGGAACGGCCCACTCGCCGGGGGCTGTTCGCGTGAGACCAGGTCGGGGCGTCCGTCTGGGGATGCGCATCGCGCCCCGCCCTGGTCGTCTGGTGTGTTCAAGTCGGTGGGCTCGCTGTGAGCTGTCGCTGCGGAGGGCACTCGGGCCCGGCGTCTGCAGATCGCCGATCAGATCCGCGCCGCTCGAGCCCGCCGGGCTGCACCCGGGAGACCGCCGCCATCCGGGCCGGCCTCTCGCTCGACACATACTGTGTCGTTGCGAAGCGCAGGCAGAGCGATGCGTTGCTGTTCGGCGTTTACGGCAAGCTGGTCCAGGTCGCGCAGGAGTGGGGCGGAGCGATCCTGAGGCGGCCGTCGGGCGGGTCGAGTGTCGTGCTGCAGCCGCTGACGATGTGGTCTCCCATGGGCAGGTTGATACCGGTGCGGAAGATGAAGTCGGCGATGGGGTTGCCCTCGTTGTCCCACGCCAGGTTCGGGGACATGACGTTCTGCCCCATGGGCAGCACTCCCGCGGACGGTTCCTCGCGGGCCAGTTGGAGGAGCCGGGCGCGGTCGGCGGTGGCGTTCCGTCCGCTCAAACGGATCGGAGCTTTCAGCTTCACCAGGACAGGCCGGGCGCGACGTTGGCGTCCACGCGGATGATCACTACGCTGCGCCCGGAGCCGTCGTCGAAGGGGACGTTCAAGAAGGCCGGTTCCCAGGGCGGGTCGAGTGTCGTGCTGCAGCCGCTGACGATCTGGTCGATCGTCTGCTGGGCGTTGACGCCGATGACGCGCTCGGTGCCCGGCTCGTCCTTGTCGTTGACGCCCACCAGGATCATGCCGCCGTAGGTGTTGGCCCGCGATGGTCGTCACCAGACTGGAGGAGTACTCGCGCTTGAACTCCAGCGTCAGGCTTTCCATCTGATCCGGTTGCGCGGCGAGGGCACGGATGCGCTCGATCGTCAGGTCCGCCGCGGACACGGCGAACAAGGAGTTGTTCATCCCCTCATATTCCGCCGACAGCCTGAGGCCCCACAGCGAATATCCGCATCAGCCGGCCGCGCAGGGTGGGTCGGACAGTCATGAGGGCCGAGTGGGGGCGGGGTTGTGGCGGAGGGTGAACCAGATGGCTTGGGCGTGTGAAGTGGGGTGGCTGCCCCAGGTATGGGCGAGTGCCGTCCGGCGCCGTCGACCCACCGTGCGCAGTGAGTGACGAACGCCGAGCCGTCGGGGATGCGCCACTTCTCAACCTCGGCGCGCTGCTGTGCTGCCCATGGGGCAGCGAGGTCGCCGTGCCAGTCGGTGCCCGGCTCGGCCGCGGTCACCGTCCGGCCGCCGGCCGGATGGGCAGGGCCGCGAGCGGGGACCGGCGGCCCGCGGAGGTCGCGAGCACTGCTACCCAGTCGATGCGGGGGCTGCGGGCGAGGCGGTCCAGGCCCCCCCCCTGGCGGGGGCTTCGGCATGGTAGTGACGTGTTCGAGTCAAGTATGCCGCTGTGCTTTAAAAGCGGCATGCCGGAGCTGATGGGGCAGTCACTCACCTGCGGCTGTCCCGTGGCGGGCTGGCACCTACACATCCGGGGTGTCAGTCGCTGGTGGTTCCCAGGACATCGTCGGCCGGATTCCACTGACCGTCTTTGCCGAACGGCCACGGATAGGCGTAGGTGTTGCCTCTGAAGCAGTCGCGCAGGTCGTGTGGTGTGGCCGGAGGATCGGCAGGAACGGCGAGGGCGTCGGCGAGCGGGTCGATGGACGCCGCGTACTGCTCAGCCCACTGCGTCCAGTCCGCCGCGGCGTCCGCCTGGCGGGCTGCGGAGCAGAACGCCCGGATGTCCTCCGCCAGGCGCCAGCGTTCCACCTGACCGGTGAGAATCGCCCCGCGGTGCTGTGTGATCTGGGCTGCACGGGCCTGGCGCAGCGCCTTGTACCAGTTCCGCTTGCGTGCGGCCTCTTCCTGTTCCTTCGCGATGCGTTGCTGTTCGGCGTGTACGGCAAGCTGGTCCAGGTCGCGCAGGAGGTGGCCGAGCCGGTCTTCCAGTTTCCACCGTGCGCCGTCCGCGCAGCTGTAGGCCGGGGTGTAGTAGCTGTTCAGGTGGGGGGACGCGATCCTGAGGCGGCCGTCGGGGTGGTGGTCGTACTTCGGAGGTTTCCGCGCCCAGGGATTCTTCTCGAGGTTGCGCAGTTCCTGGGGTGTGGGCTCATGGGGTGCTTTGCTCGTGAGTTCGGTGATCTGCCAGGGGTAGTCGTGGGCGCCGATGCGGATGACCAGCTGGTGGGTCGCTTCCCCGCGGTGCAGGCTGCTGTCGGTGGTGACCTCCCAGCCGCGCCGTTCGGCCTCGGTGATCAGTGCATGGGCGATGCGCAGGGCCCGGTCGGTGAGGTGGCGGGAGATGTTCATCGGTACGACGTCGGGCACATCCCGCGTGTCCGCGGTGGTCTTCGAACGCCCCAGTTTCTTGAGCGTGCGGGCGACCAGCGGATGCGGTTTACGCGGGAGTTCGTCAGGTACCTCCACCGTGGGAACGGCAGGCGGTTCAGCAGCCTTGCGAGCGGCTTCGTCCACGACCTTCAAGACCATGTCGCCTTTGTCCCGGCCCTTGATCTGCAGCTTGCAGCCGTTGGGGACATGTCCGTGATGCAGTGCGTGATAGTAGGCCGCGCGCCAGCGGGCGCGGGTCTTGGGCCCGCAATCCGGCACGGTAAGTGTTCCGCCGGCTTCTCGGATCCGGACCAGGAGCGCAGGTCCGTCCGCCGGTGCGAGAGCAGCCTGGGCCGGGTCGTCCTTCAGCCGCTGCTTCTGCGCTTCCGCCTCCTTGGGATGCTTCCCGTGCTTGAGATAGAAACGGCCATCAGCCGTGACGACCGCGGTCCGGCGGCCTGCGGCTCCGTAGCCGGTCTTCACCAGCGTCCGCTGCTCTAGCGCCCACAGCACACCGCTGTGTACGCCCTGTACATCGAACGCCTTCGACGCTGCCGCCACCTGCTTCAGCAGCTCCAACTGTTTGCCACTCAGCGAATACTTCACAGTCCCTTCCCCCACTCCCCGCCCGCCGTGTGCGCTGGGCCTCGACTGAAGGCAGTAAGACGCAACCTCCACTGGGCCTGTAGCCGGAATGGGAAGATTTCACCCCCGCGAGTCACGTCCTGGCGACACCGGCAACTGTGGCAAGGGGCTTGGGTTCGTGGGGTGGTAGCACAGGCCGATGTGGGTTCTGGCTTGGGGTGTTGGGGGTTCACTCGGTCGGTTGAGACTTCTTGGGATGCTTCAGGATTTGTGAAGGCGGGGCGGTATCCAAGAGGGGCAGAGCACGCCGGGGCTGGGGGAGGGTTGGTGGATGTGATGGTCCTCCACCTCAAGGATCGTCAAGCATTGTTTCGGGGATGTTCGCCGTGAGCATTTCGTCGATGCAGCTGCGCAGCCCGACGCCGGTGGGGTCGATCCAGGTGAGCCATGGCACCGGCTGGAGCAGGCCGTCGTATGGACGGGTGCCGGGGTCGGTGAGGAGGGCGCGGAGCTCGTCGGGGGCGGGGTGGGTGACCAGGCACAGCCAGGCCAGGCCGGCGCCGATGCGGACCTCGGGCGGTCGTCCGGGATCCGACCATAGGCCCCGGGCCCAACTGGGAGCGTGTTCATCCTGGTGTTCGCGGGCGAGTTGGGCGATCGCCAGGATCAGGCTCACCCGGACTACCGCATCGTCTTCCTTCGCCAGCCTGGACTGCAGAGCAGAGGAGACGTGTGAAAGCTCGCTGGTCGCCGCCAGGACGTAGGCGGTCATGGAGCGGACCTCGGGGTCGGGGTCGGAGAGAAGCGGGAGCAGTAGGTGCAGGTCGTTTGTGACTGCCTGACGGGCGGCCTGGATTGTCCAGTCCACCGGGCACATCGTGCTGCCCTCGATCATCAGGGGATCCTCGGCGATCTGGAGCAGGCCTTCCCGTGATCCGTCCCCCATGTGCTGGCACCGGCCGATCTCGGCGATCAGGCGAAGGGTTTGGGCACGGAGTTCGGGGCGCGCGGTCGCCGCGATCCTGAGCAGGAACGGCACCGCCAGTGCTCCCACCGCGATCGTGCCGCCCTGGTGGTGAAGACTCGTCCAGAGCTGCCGCAGGGCCCTGTCGGCAGCTTCGGTGTCCCCGGACGCGAGCGTGGCGAGCAGGCGGGGGATCTCCTCACCGGGGCCGTAGTAGTGCCGGAACCGCTGCCAGGGGACCTCGTCGTACCTGAACCCGTCCTTGACCTCCCGCGGGATCGCGCTGACGGCCGCCCGCACGTCGCAGTCCGTGCCGACCCACCGTTCCGGCCAGTCGTCCCAACGGTCATCGTCCATGGCTTGGCCTTCCAGTCCATCGACAGCATCCGAATGCCGGGAGTTTAGCGACCGGTGATCAAGAGACGGACCGCTTCTGCCGCACTCCGGTGGCACCGCACCATGGCGACGTCATTTCTCGTGAGCATCTGCTGCACTCAAGATCGCCAACTGCTGCCCAAACTGCTGATCAAACGCTGCTACGTCACGTGAACGAAGCCACTTGGGAAAGCGCTGGGAAGACGGCGCTCCTGCCGTCGTACACGCGGACTGCGGCTCGTTCTCTACGGCCAGTTCCCTGAGGGTGACCTCAGGCCTCCGGTGGCCGCGCCCGGCCGGTGAAGAAGCGGCGGCCCAGCCGGCACGGCGGGCGCAAGCCGACCGGTGGGCTGCTCATCTCGCCGCTGCCCGGAGGGCCCGTTCGTAGATGGTCCCGCCGGGTGTGAACCAACCCGCTTTCTTCCGCACTGCGGGGCTCGGGTCGTTGGCGTGAGACGCCTTCAAGGCTGCGAGGGCGCGTGCATCGGAGTGGGTGAACTTGCCGACGAGTTCGGCTGCCATCGCCCGGACGTGCGGGTCGGGGTCTGAGATCAGGTGGTGCAGCGCGGGGCCGAGGACCCGGTCCGGGCCCGGTGCGCAGGCGTCGCCCTTGCACCGGTCACAGGCCAGAGCATGGAATGCGGCGGTCCTGACCCGGGCGTCGGGGTCGTCGGCCATGCTGATGAGTTCGCCCATCGACTCGGTGTCGACCAGGTGATCGAGAAGGCGGCAGCAGCCCTCACGGACGGCCGGATTCGTGTCCTGCAGGCCGGTGCGGATGGCGCTCAGTGCGTTCTCTCCGCGTCGCAGCAGCTCGCGGTATGCCGCCACGGTGCGCTGAGGATCGCCCAAGCACGAAACGAGGGCTTCGTCGTCGGTCTTGATGAACCCGAGCATGTCCTCAGTCTGGAGTCAGGTGGCCGATCCCGGCAAAGGGATTTCCGCTCTCACGACCTAAGGCGGCCTGGGCCTCGGAACTGCGCAGTGTGTGATCTTGCAGTGAGACCGTCTCTGCGTGGCTGGTGTGATTACGGCGTCGGAGCCGTCCTGCATAACCGCGTTCAGCGGGCTGAGTCCGCATCATTGCGCAACGCACCGGCGCAGGCGAGCGGCGTCCCGGGGCGCTGGGTGGAGCCGCCTGGGACGCCGCTGCGAGTCAGAGCGTGCCGTGAGCCTCTATGGTCTCGGCCCGGTATTGGTGGGGTCAGCGGCGGTGGTTGCCGCCGGCGTGGTGGCGGCCCCAGGACTGGTCGTCGATGCGGCGGCCGTTGTCGTTGCGGGGCTCCCCGCCGAAGAACGGGAAGCCCCACTTGCCTGCCTGCGTCGGTCAACCGGCCATGGCCGCCACGACCAGCGCAACAGCAGTACCGCACAGCAGCACTACAAGCGGCCATGCCAGCCGGCCGCGCTCGGTACGCCTGCGCCACAGCACCAGCCACAGCGCACACGCCGCCACGAACACGACCGTCACACCGCTCAGCTCGCCCTCCCGCCACGCCACCTGCACGGCGCCAGGGTTAGCACCCCATACAAGGAGCGCAGCGAGGACGCCCACGGTCAGCGCACACACCGCTTCCAGCAACCTGCTCATACGGTGTCCTTCTTCTCCGGCGTCTCCGGGTCAGTGCGCGGGCGGAACGGACGGATTGACCTCGACGGTCTCCGTCTTGCGGCCTTCTGCGGCGGCTGCCCGCACGGTACATCGGTTGGCGTCCGGGATACGCCAGGGTTGTTGCAGCCAAATGATGGCGCGATCCAGTGCAGTTGAAGAATGCCCCACCCTGCAAGCTCGCGGACCTTGGCACGACGGTGAAGTCCTTGGGGGGGGGGCGGGGTAAACGAGTGTTTTCGCCTCCCCTCCCGAACGGCCGAATCGTCACATCGGTCACGTCCGGCCAGCACATCTCAACAAGATCGTGTTACGAGCACTACGGCAGGGTGTACATGAACTCCTTGCCGCCCCGCTCCGGTCCGGGTGCGCGGTTGCGGCTCAAGGCTCCCGCTTGGACAAGGCGTTTAAGCCGGTTGTTGGCGTTGGTGACGGAAATACCGAGTGCTTCGGCCAGCTCCTGGGCACGGAAGGTGCCGAGGCGGCGGGCGTGGGTGTAGGTGTCCGGCATGACAGTGGTGTCGCCCAGCAACGTGTGGTCCTCGCCCTGCACGGCGAACTGCTTGCGACGCTCGAGGCAGACGGTGACGGACTCACGGGTCTCCTCGTTCAGCCCGATCAGCCGGACCGCGGCAGCCTGCACGTCGCCAGCCGCCAGGGACACGTAGAGCTTGCCGAGGAACTCGTCCACGAAACTGTGGGTCATGGCTTCGGTGCCGGTGAAGTCGATTTCCAGCACGGGGGCCGGACCGGACACATTGAGTACGGTCTCCAGCTCACTACGCTTGTGCGCCCCCGTGCCGCGGGTGGACAGGAACGTACCCGGTTTACTGACGGGGAAGGTGAGCATTTGCTTTTTCGCCTTCATTGAACGCATTGAAGCACAGCGCGGTTAACCGGGGAACGAGACTCTCAGCCAGGCCCAGGTGCCCGCCACTCGCTCTGGGGTGCGCCGATAGGAGGTAAAGGCGTGCTCCCGGTAGTGGCTGGCCGTCACGGCGCCGTCGCCGCTGCGCAGGATCAGGCTCGTGATCGCAGTCTCTCTGACCCCGTCCAGGACATCAGGAAGACCGTAGCCGCGGTCCTCGTCTGTTCCGCTGGCGCGGGGACTCAGCGCACGTTCCAGCGCGTGGATACTGTCGGTTACGTCGGAGTGCTGCTGGTTGCGGCGCAGGTGACTGAGTACTCCCACTCCGGTGTCGCAGACCGAGACCTCCAGTCGCCTGCGGCCGGTGGTCCTGCCGCTGTAGGCCTGCGCGGTAATGAAGGCGCCCAACTCGCTGGTTCCGTGACTCACCGCGTTGTCGATGAGCTCACCCAGCCCGGTGAACGCCTGTCTTCCGAAGCGCTTTCCCAGGTGGTTGGTTGCGACGAACCCGATCCGTTGGTTCACGTCACGGACCCCCGCACCCGTAAGGCGGGTGACCTCCAGCAAGCTGGCCGAGTGATCGTTGCGCTCGCCCTCGGAGAGGGAGCCCACGATGCGAGATCCCTCTGGCAAGTGCTTCAACAGGTCCATGCGCTGCAGATATGAGGCCACGCCACGGCGTTCGGGCAGGAGCAGGGCGATCTCCGTGTCGCTGGCCGCGTGAGTGTGGGTGAGCGCGGCCACGGCGGCGAGATCCAGCGGACTGGCGAACTCCAGGTGGCGGGCATCGATGGTCAATCCGGGTCGGGCGGTTTCCTGCAGGCGCAGGGTGCCGCGCAGCAAGGGGTGGCGGCCGGGCAGCTCAAGTAACACGACACACCAGTATGCCCTCCGGTCGGCCGTGCCGCGGCCGTCTGTGGTGCCCCCGTGCTACGGTTTCACGACCTTCAATGAAGACGATGTACGGATGGTGCCAGTGCAGCTCACCGCCTGTTTCAACACGCTCCTCACGGACACGGTCAACCTGAGCCGGTTCAAGCTCGAGCTGCTCGACGAGCGAGTGGGTAACGTCTACCGGGCCTTGAAGGAGGACGAGGAGATCGGGCATCTCGTCCTCGACAAGATCCCTCAGGGGTCGTGGGCGCAGAGGACCATCATCGACCCGGTCGGTGACAACGAGTTCGACGCCGACTTCCTCCTTCTGATGGAGGAGAACCCGGACTGGCACGACAGCCCCAAGACCTACATCGACAAGGTCTACGCCGCGCTGCACCGGCACAGTCGCTACGGCGAGATGCCGCACTCGCGCAAGTGCCGTTGCGTGCGTCTGGTCTACAAGAACTCGATGCATGTGGACATCGTTCCCTACGTGCAGCTCAGCGACGGCCGCAGCGTCATTGTCAACCGGGACGACAACTGCTGGGAGGCGACGGACCCCGAGGGCTTCACGACCTGGATGCGCCAGCAGGATGGCATCACCGGTGGGAACCTGCGCAAGGTCATCCGGCTGATGAAGTACCTGCGCGACCACAAGAACTCCTTCACCGGGACACGGTCGATCATCCTGACGACCCTGCTCGGAAACCAGGTCAGCGCGACGAAGAAGCTGCTGGACCCCGGCTACTACGCCAACGTGCCCACGACCCTGCTCCACCTCGTCCAGGACCTGAACACCTACCTGCAGGCCAACACCACCAAGCCATCGATCGCCGACCCCTCCGGGTCGGGGGTCACCTTCGACCACCGGTGGACCCAGGCCACCTACACCTACTTCCGCGAGCGGATCCGCGTGCACGCCGCAGAGATCGAGGACGCGTACCACGAGCCGGACAAGGAGACCAGCATCGAGCTGTGGCAGGACCTGTTCGGCAGCGGCTTCAAGGAGCCCGAGTCGCAGCAGAGCAGCGCGAAGTTCCCCGCCGCGACCACGTCCGTGGCCGCCGTGACGACGACGGGACGGTCGGGGCGCGCTGGATGAGCAGGCGCAACTCCGGGCGGCCTGGCGCCCCCACTTCGTGGCAGAAGAAGGCACTCGCAGATCTCCGCACGATCGCCGCTGAGCAGCCGGACATCCTGCGCGTGGTGGGAGCGCCGGAGCGTACGGACGACGGCGCTGTGGCGGTCACGATCGAGATCGACACGAAGGGAACCGTCTGGCTGGAGGGCGGGCTTCTGCTCCAGCCGCGCGAGCAGTTCGTCATGCGCATCCCGCCCCACGCGCTGCTGCCCCCGCAGGTGGACGTCACCCATACGCGGTTCCTCGGACACCCCCACGTCCTGCAGGGCCACCGGCTGTGCCTGTACCTGGACCCCGCCCGGGAGTGGAACCCGGCCGACGGTATCCGCTCCAGCCTCGACCGCCTGTGGGGCTGGCTCAGCGATGCCGCGGGCAACCGGTTCGACGCCTCGACCGCCCTCTATCACGCGGTCGGCGGCGTCCTGCACCAGTCCGCGGCAGCTCCCACCATCGTCGTGCGCGAACCCGTGCCCCCAAAGAACGTGCAGGCCGGATACCTGATCCCCAGGACCGTTCAGCGCCTGGACCTCACCTTCATCCCTCGAGAGCCTCCCGCGGCACGCCTACCGGTCATCACCGCCCCGGCACCTCTGCCGATGGGAGCCGGCACCACACTGGTCCAACTCCTGCAGCAGATCGACGCATCGCCCGGCAGCGCCGCCGCTCCGTTCGCACCGGCCGTGCTGACCTCCCTGGTGACCAGCGTGGTCAGAAACGCCGACGGCACACCGCAGTACTTCCTCCTGGCCGTGCCCCACCCCGCCGGAGGACCCCCTCACCTGATCGCGGGCCGGATCCCCGCAACCGCCGCCGACGAACTACGCGACCTCGCACGGCGCCATCCCGGTTCTCTGAACAAGATCACGCCCAGCGCGGTCAACCCGACCGTCCCGATCGAATGGTGCCGCGTGTCCGACGAACGCCAAGCCGTCACCACCCGCCGCGACGCAAGCCGCCCCGTCAATAACTACCAGGACAAACACGTCCACATCTGGGGCTGCGGGGGCATCGGATCTTGGACTGCGGAGTTCATCGCACGGGCCGGAGCCGCACATATCACGCTGTGCGACCCCGGCGTCGTCACCGGCGGACTGCTCGTCCGCCAGAACTTCCTCGAGATCGACATCGGCGAGACCAAGGCCGCCGCACTCGCCGACCGCCTGCGCAACATCGACGACAACCTGACCGTCGACATCGCCAAGGGCATCCTCCCCGACGACGCCGAACAGGTCATGCACCAGGCCGACCTCGTCATCGACGCCACCATCAGCCTGGCCATCGGGCAAGCCCTGGACGTCCTCGCGCGCACACCCGACCGCAAGGCCACCCTCGCCCAGATCGCCACAGACACCCGCACCGGGACCCTGGGCATCCTCACCGCCTGCGCCCCGGACACCCTCCAAGGACCCCACACGCTGGACTCCCAGGTCGGCCTCTCCGTCCTCGGCGACCACCTACTGGAGCTGTACCACCCTCTGTGGCAAGAATCAGAACACGGCGACGAACTCGTACCAACCCGTGGCTGCTCCGTCCCCACCTTCCACGGGTCCTCAGCCGACCTCGCCGCTGTCGCCGCCACGCTCACCACGTTCCTTGGCATGCAGATGGCGGTATCGACGTCAGGAACCCACCTGATCGCCCTTCCACACGCCCACAGCGGACCCCATCATCACTACGTCCCCCCTACCCCCTAGACCGCTGGAGCGCGGCGCCACGCACCCGACCGAGCCACAAGCCCCAACGACAGCAGACGGTCAACCCACGCCTGCACCAGGCAGCCGAAAGGAGCCGCCCCCGTGGCACGCAAGTCCATCCCCGAAGTCGAGCGACTCAAGGTGTGGGTCCGCGCCGGCGGACGGTGCGAACTGTGCGGGACCTACCTTCTCGAGGGAAGACTGACCTATCAGGACTTCACCCTGGGAGAACTCGCCCACATCGTCGGACAGGAGGCCACTCCCAAGTCACCGCGGGGCATGGACCCCCTGCCGAAGGACGAACGCGACCTCGCCGACAATCTCATGCTGCTGTGCCGCGGTGAGCACAACGAAATCGACCGCAAGGGATCGCTCGATGTAATGACAGTCGAACGGCTGCGACGCATCAAACGCGACCGAGAGGAATGGATCCGACGACTGACCGCCCTCAGGCCCGAGGCCGGCACCGTGGTGATCCGGCTCATCGGACAAGTCCGCGGCCAGGAAGTCGAACTCACCAAACCGACTGCCGCGGATGCGGTCATTCGCTCCGAAGAGCGATTCCCCGAGTTCCCCCTCAGCCTCCACGGCGACGGCTTCGAGGTGGACCTGCGCCGTTTCCTCAATGAAAAGACGGCCGGCCCCGCCTACTGGGAACAGTGCAAGCAGCAGATCGACCGGGTCCTCGAACACAAGCTGGGAGAAGCACTGCGCGAAGATTCAGTGCACCACGTGAGCGTCTTCGCCTTCGCCCGCCTGCCTCTGCTTGTCTACTTCGGCTCCCGTCTGGACGACACCTTCACCGTCTCCATCTACCAGCGGCACCGCAGCACCGAATCATGGTGCTGGCCCGACCCCGGCGACGCGCCGAGGCGATTTGTCACCGAGGTGCCCCGCACTTCTCACCCCGATGCGCGGGAGGGCGCGCTGCTCTTGAACATCTCCGGATCGATTCATGCAGCAGAGCTACCCGAACAACTTGGCCGCCTTCCGCGCTGGACGATCCGTCCCCAGGGCATCACACCATCCGTCGATGTGATCAATTCGGCTTCCACGCTCGAAGAGTTCACGTCCGTCCTTCGACAACTGCTGTCTGAGCTGGAGGTCAGCCACAAGGGCATGCAACGACTGCATGTGCTGGCCGCAGTGCCCGTTTCGGCCGCGGTGACACTCGGCCGCGTACACGATGCCAACGTCCACCCCACCTTGGTCATCTACGACCGTACCGACAACCAGTACACGACGGCCTTGGAGATCTCCTGATGGCGCCGGCAAGGGGTGCTCTCGAAGGGAGCGTCGATACCCCGGCACAGACCGTTTTCCGCCAGCGTCATCAAAGGGCTCTACGCGGCCTTCATCTATCCACCACGCGAGGCCATCGATGAGCTGACCTTCTGATCACCAGGGGACGTAGTCTCGACGGCGAAGATCTGGCCCAGCCGGGCCAGTCCTACAACGAGCAGCACAACGGGGGCGGTTCAACTGACCGAGCGTTTCCAGATTTTGGCCCTGGACGGCGGCGGCTTCCGTGGCATGTTCTCCGCGGCGGTCCTCGCCCGCCTCGAGGAAGACCTCGACATCCGCATCACCGACCACTTCGACCTGATCGCCGGCACCTCGACCGGCGGCATCATCGCGCTCGGCCTCGGCCTGGGCCTCACACCCCGCGAGATCCTCACCTTCTACACCGAGCACGGCCCGAGGATCTTTCGCGACCGCTCCAGGATGCGCGGCCTGCGCCACCTCCTGCGCGCGAAGTACAGCACCGAGCCTCTGCGGGCGGCGCTCACCGACGTCTTCGGCGAGCGGACCTTCGGTGAGAGCACTAAACGCCTGGTGATCACCTCCTACAACATCGCCGCCGACGACGTCTACCTCTTTCGGACCCCGCACCTGCCCACCCTCAAACGGGACTGGCGGGAAAAGGCTGTCAACGTCGCGCTCGCTACCTCCGCCGCACCCACCTACCTGCCCGGCATGCCCCTGGACGGAGCCCGCCTCGTCGACGGCGGCGTCTGGGCCAACAACCCCACCATGGTCGCGCTCACCGAGGCCGTCGGACCTCTGTCCGTCCCCCTCGAAGCCATCAAGGTCTTCAGCCTCGGCACCACCACCGACGTCCGAAGCCGTCACCGCCGCCTCGACCGCGGCGGCCTGCTGCCCTGGGCCAACGACGCCGTCGAGGTCCTCATGCGAGCCCAGAGTGAAAGTGCCGCCAAACAGGTGCGCCACTTCATAGGCAAGGACAACGTCCTGCGCCTCAACCCGACCGTCCCTACCGGAGCCGTCGCGCTCGACAACGTCGACACCCAGACCCTCTCCGGACTGGCAGGCCACGTCAGCCGCGACGTCTCCCCGGCCATCCACCGAACCTTCTGCGACCACCGCGCCCCCGCCTACACCCCCTGCCACCCCACCCGCGAGGAATGACGTGAACACGCTCCACCCGATACGGGAGGCTTACACAGACTCCCTCGGGCCGGGCAGTCCTCACCCGCCGACCGACGCAGGATGCGGTGCAAGCCCCGGGCGCCATCCCGGCGAGCTCATTGCCTGTCGCATCCCCGCTTCAGAAGGCACGTGGGAACCTCTGCGTCTCCGTACCGTCCGGCCTCACCCGCTCCGCATGCTCGCGGCGGCGCAATGCCGGACACTCCTGTATAGGGGCCGGCGTATTTCGCGCGGGCCATGGTGAGGTGTTCGGCGTGCTTGAGGTGCCGCTCTGGCTGTGGGGGGCGTTCGCCGCGACGGTCGTCGTGTCGCTGGCGGTGGACCTGCTGTCCCACCGCACCGCGCACGTCATCGGCTTCAAGGAGGCAGCCGCCTGGAGCGGGCTGTGGGTGAGCCTCGCCCTGATCTTCGGCGCGGTCGTCTTCCTCGTTCTCGGCACGACGGCCGGCACCGAGTACACGACAGCCTGGCTGCTGGAGAAGAGCCTGTCGGTGGACAACCTCTTCGTCTTCGCGGTGATCTTCGCGTACTTCAAGGTGCCCCGGGCCTACCAGCACCGCGTGCTGTTCTTCGGCGTCATCGGCGCGCTTGTCTTCCGCGGGATCTTCCTCTCCCTCGGCGTGGCCGTGGTCAGCCGATTCACCGCGGTGCTGTTCGCCTTCGCGGCGGTCCTCTTCTACAGCACCTACAAGCTCCTCAAGGACGAGCAGGAGAGCTTCGACCCGGGCAAGAGCTTCGCCGTACGGATGCTCCGTAAGATCATCCCGGTGCGGGACGAGTATGCCGGGGCGAAGTTCTTCGTCAAAGAGGCCGGCAAACGGATGGCGACCCCGCTGCTCGCGGTGGTCGCTGCGATCGAGGCCGCCGACCTGATCTTCGCCGTCGACAGTGTCCCGGCCGTCCTCGCGGTCAGCGACGACGCCTTCATCGTCTACACCAGCAACGCGTTCGCCATCCTCGGCCTGCGGGCCCTCTACTTCATGCTCGCCGGCCTCCTGGACCGCTTCCACTACCTGAACAGGGGGCTCGCGATCATCCTGGCGTTCATCGGCGTCAAGCTCATCTTCCAGGCATCCCACAAGTTGATCAGCCCCGGCATCCCGGAAATCCCCTCGCCGATCAGCCTCGCAGTCATTGTCTGCGTCCTGGCGGGCTCCGTGGTGCTCAGCCTCAGAAGGCCCGCTCCGGCAGACGCCCAGGAACAGGCCGACGAACAGGCAGACGCCTCCGAGACCAATGAGCAGCCCGGCTCACCACCTGTGATGGATGGCCCTGAGTCCTCAACCGGTTCAGCACGCCGGGACGCTGAATCCCGCTCGCGCTCGGGGCGGCGAGGAAGCAGTGCACTTCCCGACGGGCCAATACGGGCATATCGTAAAAATATGGTCAAAATGAAGCGCAAGCCTGAAGCGTACGCGTGTCCGACCTGCAGGCGGTCCGTGCCGCCTGCAGCCCACCGCCACAAGACCCTCGGCGTGTTCGTTCCCGTGTGGGGCCCGGGCGCATGTCAAAACCGCGAGTGTCCCGACTTCCGGTTGGACCCCAGCCACAAGCACTCCGCGGACCGGTGACGAAACCGACAGCACGACGATGCACTGCCGGTGGGTCGGGCAACCCGAGCTGGCCCGCACGTCAAGCCGCCGGGGAGCTGGAGCTGCCCCTCCATGACGCACCTCGACAAGGTCCACCCGGCGACAGGCCGCGGGCTGTCCCTGGCCGTCCCCGGGTTGCGGCATCGGCGACGGCCCGGGCCGCAGCTCGCGCCGAGCCCCGGGCGGCACCGCGCGCGCCCGGGTTGTCGATGGGCGCTTTCGGCGCGGTCTCCTACGCCGCCCGCCGCCCGGACCTGTTCCGCGCCGCCGCGAGCTACAGCGGACCTGTCCACCTCCTCCACCCTCGGATGCGCGAGGTATGGCCGCAGATGGAGGAGGCGTACGGCGGCGACCTGGACGCCCTGTGGGGAGACCGGGTCGAGCAGAGGGCCATCTGGCAGGCGCCCGACCCGCACCGCTTGGCCGAGCGCCTGCGCCGCACTCACGTCTACCTCTCGGCCGGTGACGGCAATCCGGGAGCGCTCGATCCGCCGGGCAGTGGGTACGACCCGGCGGAAGCCGTCATCCAGGACCTGACCCGCTCCCTGGATGCCCGGCTGCGGCGGCTCGGCGCCCCGGTGACAGGCCACTTCCACTCCGGCACGCGCCATCCAGGCTACGGGGAGCGGGAGTTGCACCATTCCTTGCCGACGCTGCTGCGCGCTATGGGTGTGTGAACACCGCGCGCGTCAGCTCTGGGCGCGCGGAGGCGCTTCGCCGCCCGGTCGCGTGGTGGACTGGGGCGCATCGGTGGGCGGGGTGCCGGGTGTGCTGGTCTCGCCCGGGATCACGCGAGGGGCCGTCTGCTCCCCGGCCGTACCCTGCTCCTCCTTCATCTCTCTGGCCTCCGCTTTGAGGATGCGTGCCGACTTGCCCGCCGAGCGGGCGAGTTCGGGGAGTTTCTTGGCGGCGAGGACGGCTATGACGACGATGAGGATGATCGCGAGCTCGCTGAGTCCGAACATGCGGGTCCTGTCTGCTGGGGCCCGGTTGGGTACGGCCGAGCGCATCGGGGGAGGCAGGCCGGGCTTCCTGGTTTACAAGTGAGGTGTGATGGACGGCAGCAGGTCCTGGAAGGTGCGGCCGGTGGCGGGTTCACCGATGGCCTTCATCTGCCAGCCGCCGCCGGTGCGCTGGACCTTGGCCATGATCTGGGCGGTGTGCTTGCCGCCGCCGGTGAGGGTGTAGCGGGCCAGTTCGGCTCCGGTGGTCTCGTCGACCAGACGGCAGAACGCGTTCTGTACTTCTGTGAAGGTCTGGCCGGTGAATGAATTGACCGTGAAGACGATCTGGTCGACCTGTGTGGGGACGCGGGACAGGTCGACGAGGACGGCTTCGTCGTCGCCTCCGGCGCCAGCCCCGCCGGTGAGGTTGTCGCCGGTGTGCCGGACGGAGCCGTCATTGCTGACCAGGTGCTGGAAGTAGACAACGTCGACCTGCTGTCCGGCGGCGAAGAGTACGGCTGAGGCGTCGAGGTCGATTTCTCCGCCTCCGGTGAGCTTGGCGAGGAAGCCTTTGCGGGGCGCGGCCTGCCAGCCCAGGCCCATCCGGACGGAGCTCAGGGCGCTGCCGTCGGCCTTGCTCAGGCTGATCTGCTGACCCTTGGTCATGTTGACGGACATGGGGTGCTTCTCCTTCGGCTTTGGTGCTGTTGATGGAACTGCCCGGGACCGGCTGCTCGCTCGCCCGTCCGGGCCGGCACGGCTGCTGGCCGGTGAGCTGGGGGCCGCTCGTGGCGTCGTTGGCGGGGGCGGCAGGGGACGGTGTCGCGGGCGGAGCGGGGTGAAGGGACGGATCCTCGCTGATGGGCCGGCGCAGGTGGGGCAGCATGCCGCGCTTGAGTAGGGCCTGCTGCCAGTCCAGCCGTGCTCGCTCCAGCCGGGCGGGGGTCACGGAGCCGCCGCGCCCGCGTATCGCCGTGCCCAGCAGCGTCGCAAAGGCGATGAGAGCGCTCACGGCCGCGACGATGGAGAGGATCCAGCCGACGGCTATGAGTGAGCCGGGCACTGTGCCCCGAATGCCGGTCAGCTGGAGCAGGCAGCCGAGGACGAGCAGGACCGCGGCGGACGAGGCGGCCACGGGCGGCGTGAGGACCGCGAGGCCGGCCACCAGGCCGGTGCCGACGGGTCGGTGCGGTGCGGTCTCCTCGGCGGACGCGTTCGAGGCGGAACATGTGAGGTAGGTGTGGTACTCGCCGCGGGCCGCGGCCGTGATCTCCTCGGCGTCGGCGAGGGCCCGCGGGCGCAGGCGCGTGGCGGCCCGGCCGGTCGGGTCGGCGCGCAGGGTTCCCAGGATGTCCGGGGTGGCCAGCGCCAGGTGCAGTACAGCTTCGAAGTCCGCCCGGTCCTCGGGACGGAGACCAGAGGGGTCGGCCACGTGGTCTCCTGACGGCTGGAGGTGCCTGGGTGCTGGACGAGGGCGTGCGGGCCGGTGTGGCGGGCCCGCCCCCGGGGATCAGGCCCGGGGGCGGGCTGCCCGTGTCAGACGCCGACGCCGAAGTCGGAGGCGATCCCGGACAGTCCCGAGGCATAGCCCTGGCCCACGGCGCGGAACTTCCACTCGGCGCCGTTGCGGTAGAGCTCGCCGAAGACCATGGCGGTCTCGGTGGCGGCGTCCTCGGAGAGGTCGTAGCGGGCGATCTCGGCGCCGCCGGCCTGGTTGACGACGCGGATGAAGGCACCCCGGACCTGGCCGAAACTCTGGCCGCGGTTCTCGGCGTCGTGGATGGAGACGGGGAAGACGATCCGGTCGATCTCGGCGGGCACACCCGCCAGGTTCACCTTGACCACCTCGTCGTCGCCCTCGCCCTCACCAGTGAGGTTGTCGCCGGTGTGTTCCACCGAACCGTCCGGGCTCTTCAGGTTGTTGTAGAAGATGAAGTGCTGGTCGGAGAGCACCTTGCCGGAGGCGTCAAGGAGCAGGGCAGAGGCGTCAAGGTCGTAGTCGGTGCCGGTGGTGGTGCGTACGTCCCAGCCCAGGCCGACCAGGACGGCGGTCAGGCCCGGTGCCTCCTTGCTGAGCGAGACATTGCCACCCTTGGCCAGGGAAACTCCCACTGTGAACTCCTTCTCGATGCGTCAGGTCAGGGCCCGGCAGGCCCGGGATTTAAAACTACAACACTGTAGAAAACGAGGAGGGGTTTGAGTGTTCCTCGTGGCTGCCCGTGTCGCGTATGGCCGGGAAGCGCTGGGTGTCGTGAAGTGGCTGGTCGGTCACGGGAGTTGCCGAAGAGGATGTGGTAGCCGATCGGCTGGACCAGTGCGCCTGCGATGGCCGAGCCTCAGGTGGTGGCGCCGAAGAACTCCCCCTGCACCGGCCGGTCGAGGAGCTTCGCTGAGAGGCAGCCGCCCGGGAAGGCCTCGCGATGCCGATGGCCGTCGTGCCGATCAGTCCGCCCGGATCGCGCCCGGGCAGGGCGGTTTTGGTGATGGCCCCAGCGAGAAGCCCCAGGGTCAGCCATGAGATGCCGCCCTTGTCTGCCGCCTCTTCTTGTGTCGACGCCGTCGGTGCGGCACGGAAGGGCCTTTCTGGGCAGTCCAGCTTCTACAATTATGTAGATGCGGCCGTGAGGGGCAGCGGAGCACTGGTCGCGGCACAGTGGTCGGCTATGAGCGTCGATACGATGGACCGCCCGCAAACTTCGGGGTCAGCGGAAGGGAGACAGGGCGTGACGGATCAACGGCAGCGCCCCCAGCGACGGGGGCAGGGTGAACTGGAGGCGCTCGTCCTGTCGGCCCTGCGCGAGGCGGACGGCCCGGCGAGCGCGGGCTGGGTGCAGGAGCGCCTCGGCGGAGACCTCGCCTATACGACGGTGATCACGATCCTGACCCGGCTGCTGGCCAAGGGTGCGGTGACCCGCGAGCGCGCCGGCCGGTCCTTCGCGTGGACCCCGGCCTCGGACCAGGCGGGCCTGGCCGCGCACAAGATGCGCAAGGTGCTCGACGCCGAAAGCGACCGCGAGGCGGTGCTGGCCAGCTTCGTCACCGGCCTCGGACTGGACGACGAGCGGCTGCTGCGCGAACTGCTGGGTCGAGTCACGGGTGAAGGGGAAGACTGAAGCCTCATGGGGTTGTTCGTCTTTCTGCCGCTGGTCCTGCCGTTGACGGCGTGGCCGATCGCGCGCCTGGCCGAGCAGCGGCTGCATCCGCGCACGGCCACCCGGCTGCTGACCGGGCTGGCCGTGGTGATGGCGGTGTGCAGCACCGTGTGCCTGGGGCTGCTGATGGTGGTCGGCACGGCGCAGTTGCCCGGCAACCCGCTGCCCGATGCCTGGTCGGACCCCGAGGTGCGCGAGGCGGTGCCGTACGACGAGATTGCCGGGAGGCTGGCCATTCCGGCGCTGCTCGCGGTGCTGCTGGTTGGTGGCCGCACCCTGTGGCGGCACGGGCGGGTCCGTCGCCGCGCCCACCGGGCACTCGCCGGCCTGCCCGGTGTGGAGGTGGCCGTCCTGCCCGACGAGGTGCCGTACGCATATGCTCTCCCCGGAGGGCGACGAGACCGGGTGGTGGTGACCACCGCCCTGCTGTCCTGCCTCGACCCGGCCGAGCGGCGCGCCCTGTTCGCCCACGAGCGCGCCCACCTCGCCGCCCACCACCACCGATTCCTGCTCGCCGTCCAGCTGGCCGCGCGCGCCAACCCGTTCCTTCGGCCGCTGCGCACGGCCGTGTCCTACACGGCGGAGCGGTGGGCGGACGAGGAGGCGGCGCGGGTGGTCGGCAGCCGCAAAGCCGTGGCGCGTGCGATCGGCAAAGCGGCCCTGGTCTCCCGCGGCACCCCGGTGTCCACGCTTGCGGGCCTCGCCGCGCCGGGCCCGGTGCCGCGCCGGGTCGCCGCGCTGCTCGGCCCGGCGCCCGTGATGCGCAGCTGGCCGCCGGTGTTCACCTCGGTGGGACTTGCTGCCTGGGGCGCGGCGGCGGGGACCGCGGTGTCCGCGCTGTCGTCCGCGAACTCCGCAGTGACGATGGTCCTCATCCTGCACGCTGCGACACCTCTGTGAGGTGCCTCTGAGCGGACGCTTTCGTGAGGGGTTGACCGTTCTGTTGCTGCCCGAACGTGTGTGTCTGGGGTGATGGGGCTGTTCGGCGGACTTGGGTGGCGGGGTGAGTGAACGCCCGTCGTACCGCAGCGACTGTCCGGCAAACGGTAGACGTTGGCGGAGCCCGTGATCACGACTTGGCAGGCCGCGCGTCCTTCGGTCAGCGGCCATCAGGGCAAGTGCGCGGTGCGGGAGATCGCCAACGCGATCCTGTACCAGTCCCGGACCGGCTCCTTCCGGGGCTGTGCGCGCGTACTCGGGGCGCCGTTCAACGGGTGACGGCGAACATGAGCAGGACGATGAAGAGGGCCAGGGCGCCGAGGGTGGCGCCGATGAGGGACGGGCCGAAGTTCGTGGCGAGGCCCCGCTCGTTGTTCCAGACTCCCAGCCCTCCCAGGAGGAGAGCGACGAGCCCGAGGGGCGCGGCGACGAAGTCGCCGATGACGGGGATGAAGGAACCCACGAGGGCGACAATGCCCATGGTGAGGGAAGTGTCTCCCGCTCGGTTGCGGGGCTCGGCCCCTCGGGGTCCGGCGTCCTGTTGCGGCATGCCGTCCTCTCGCGCCGGAAGTCCCGTACGCCCTGAGGGGCCATCAGCCGTACGGCTGATGGGATGGCGGGGCGTACCTTCCCCGACAGCCGGTGGGGGGATGGGCTGCTCGAGTTGAGCGACCTCTAGTGTGCATTACAGCCTTTCATCTCCGGTATGCCCCAGCGGAGCTCGCGGCCCATTGGACTGCATGGCGCATGGTCTCAACAACGTGAGTCTCTGGGCAGTACGGCAGAGACGTTCGGTGGCAGTGGCGACGTCCCATAGCCGTCAGCGCCCCACACGCTCGACCGCACTGAACCTCTGCCCGATCCGGAGCACATCCTCGACCTCCGCTGTGGCCCCGCCGGCCGAGGCCGACACGGGTGGCAGGTCAGCGGCGAGCGGCATCGGCTCGCCGACGGTCCGCGCCGACAGGGCAGCCTCCAGGCGCTCGTCCAGCTCGGCTGCGGTCAGTCGACCGTCCCCTCGCCGCGACACGCAGCACGTCCGCCAAGCCCGGTCACGGTCTACACGAGAGGCCTTCCGCCCGGGCGCCTAGCCGGAGCCGGAGCGCTGTCCGGTGGGCGAGATCTCTCCCGGCATGCCTCCGTCCTGAGCGACCGGGAAACCGGCGCTATATCGCGACATAGATCCTGGCTGAGCCCGGTCGAGCAGCCTGGAGCGCGCAGCCCTGCCAGCCGGACCATGCCCGACCGCCGGCCGCACGCCGCCGGTGCTGCTCACGTGTGCCCTCCCGCATTCCGTGCCTGCCGACACATTCGGAGGCAGATGCTGCGGGGTTCCCGGTTCCCGGTTCCGGGAGCGGTGAGACGCACCCGCCCCCCGTCCGTATCTCTACAAGAATGTAGAATCCGACGTTCGGTATGCAGGGGGCGCCTGTGGGCGGCAGGGGAGAGCGGCGGCGCACTCGGGCCGGGAGCAGGCCGGCGCGGCTGACACGGCGGGGCCGGATCTTCGCAAGGACAGCAGGGGCGCTCGCCGCCCTCATCCTCGGCGTGGCCGGGGTCGGCGCCTGGATATACCAGGACCTGGACGACACCATCCAAACTGCCGACCTCGACAACAAACTCGGCGGGGACCGTCCCGCCAACCTCAGCCCGGGCTCGAAGAACATCCTGGTCGTCGGCTCGGACAGCCGCGACGGGGCCAACGCGAAGTGCGGCCAGAACCTGACCACCATGCAGTCGGACACCCTGATGGTCATGCACGTCCCAGCGAACCGGAAATGGGCGACCGTGCTCTCCTTCCCACGCGACTCATGGGTGCCGATACCCGCGTGCGACAAGGGCAACAGCACCACCTCCGCCCCGCACCAATCCAAGATCAATGAGGCGTTCGCGATCGGCGGCACCAGCGGCAAGGGTCGCCGGAGCCGCCGCCTGCACCATCAAGACGGTCGAGGCCAACACGGGCCTGCGCATCGACCACTTCATGTCCGTCGACTTCCAGGGCTTCAAAGGCATGGTCAATGCCCTGGACGGCATCGAGGTCTGCCCCGAGCAGGCCATCCGCGACGAGAAGGCCCGCCTGGACCTGGAAGCCGGCTGCCAGACCATCAAGGACGAAAAGGCGCTCGGCTATGTACGCGCCCGCTACAGCGTCGGCGACGGCTCCGACCTCGGATGCATCGGCCGCCAGCAGGAGTTCATGGAAACCCTCGCCGAGAAGGCGCAGTCCAAACTGACCAGCCCGAACGCGCTGTACGACTTCCTGCAGTCGGCCACGAAGTCCCTGACCACGGACGAGGACCTGGCCGGCATCAAGCCGCTCTACAGCCTCGCCTCCGAGGTGAAGGGCATCCCGAGCGAGAAGCTGACCTTCCTCACCGTGCCCAACTATCCATGCGAGGCGGATGTGGCCACCGACAAGGCCAACGTCGTGTGGCAGTACCCGCAGGCCGCCGACCTGTTCACCTCCCTCGCCAAGGATGAGGAGGTCGACAAGAAAGAACTGCAAGCCGACGCCAAGGACCTGATCTACGCATCCAGCGTGCGCGTCCAGGTCCTCAACGGCACCGGCGTCACGGGGCGCGCCACCGCCGTCGCCGAGAAACTACGCGAGGCCGGCTTCAGCGTCCTCGGCACGGGCAACGCCCCGGAGACCACCCGCACCACCACCGCCACCTACCCGCAGGAGATGGACGAGCAGGCGCAGGTACTCGCTTCGCGGCTGCCCAACGCCCGGGCCACGCAGCAGGCGGACGCCGTCGCGGGCGTGGTGACCCTTGTCATCGGAACCGACCTCGACCCCGACGACATCCGGTGATGCGGCTGGGACGGAGCAGTTCTACGTAGTCCCTTCGCAGTTCACCTGTTTCTTGCGAGGAGGCCCCGGCGTTCACGCCGGGGAGGCATCGCATCCGGGGGTCGCGACGCGGAGCGCCGCATCCGGTTCAGGGCGCGGAGCGCCCATACCGCTGCCGGCATCGCCGAGTTGATACGAACGCGTATGCCTGTGATCGCTGGTCAGGATGGTGGCTGCGGGATCGGGGTGAGTGTGTGCGGCTGTCGTACGTATGGCCCTTCGCAGGGTCCGGGACGGCACAGTGTCCCGGCCGGGGACCGTGAGGGGGCGAGATGGCGCAGGTGAGCGCGGCTGCGGAGGGCGGCCATGCTCGCTACACCTACCGGCTGCGCGTGTCGTCCACTGCCCGTACTGCCCTGGCGGCGGAGTGGGACCGGTGCCGCTGGTTGTGGAACGAATGCGTCGCCAAGTCCAAGGCCGTACACCTGCACAACAAGACCACCGGCCAAAAGATTACGTGCGGGCCGGCTCAGCTCGACAAGATGCTGACCGAAGCCCGCGCCCGTACGCCGTGGCTGCGTGAGGGCTCATCGGTTGTCCAGCAGCAGGTCATCCGCGACTTCGGCCGCTCCCGCGCCAAAGCGCACAAGGACATCGGCGAACGCCTGCCCCTGGCACGCCGGGCCGGGATGCCGAAGTGGAAGACCAGACGCGAGGCACTGCCCACCCTCAACTACACCCAGCGCGGCTTCCGGCTGAAGGACGGCCGACTGCACCTGGCCGGCGGCATCGTCCTGGGGGTGGTGTGGTCACGGGAACTGCCGGCGCAGCCGTCCTCGGTGCGCGTCTACCAGGACAGCCTCGGACACTGGTACGCCTCCTTCGTCGTCCCCGCCCAGTTTGAGCCGCTGCCGAAGACCGGCCGCGCACTCGGTGTCGACTGGGGCGTGAGGGAGACCGCGACCACCACATCCGACGTGCACGACCTGCCGCACGCCCAGCACGGCAGGAAAGCCGAAGCGAAGCTGACCCGGTACGACCGGATGATGGCCCGCCGCAAGCCGAAGAAGGGCCGGCGAGGGTCGAAGGGCTACCGCGAAGCGAAGCACCTGCGGGCCAAGGCCCACAAGAAGGTCGCCAGGCAGCGTGAGGACACCGGCCGCAAGTGGGCCAAGAAGGTAGTCCGCGACCACGACGCCATCGCGGTCGAGGACTTCCGCCCGAAGTTCCTGGCCAGGACCACCATGGCCCGTAAGGCCGCTGACGCCGCCATCGGCGCCACCAAGCAGGCCCTGAACGCGATGGGCCACAAGCACGGGCGGGACATCCGCCTCGTCCACCCCGCGCACACCACGATGGACTGCGCCAACTGCGATGCGAGAGCCAAGCATCGCCTGCCGCTGGGTGAGCGCACCTACACCTGCACCGCATGCGGAATTGTGTCCCCACGGGACAAGAACTCCGCACGCGTCATGCTCGTCCGGGCTGGTCTCAACCCGGCTGGTACTGATGGCACAAGACCTCCTGGAGCGCTGCTCCAGGAGGCAGCCTGAGCCAGGAATCCCCTCCCTTCAGGGAGGGGAGGATTCAATCTTCCTCTTCCTCGTCGCCCTCGCCCTCGAAGAAGTCGCCGACCTCGTCGACGACTTCGGCCGCGACCATGCCCCCGACGACACCGACCGCGAGTCCGGCCGCGCCGGCGGCAACGGCGGTGCCCATGCCGGGACCGGAGCGGTGGCTGGCGTGGTGGTGCTCGTCGTGCCCGTGGTGGCCTCCGTGGCCGTACGCGGCGTGCGATCCGTGCGACGTCCGGTGTTCGAGCAACTGCCTGATCCAGCCGTCGACTTCGGTGTTCCAGTCCCGGTGCTCGACATCGTGGTGGCCGACCGTGAAGCGGGTGACCGCGTCGTGCCCCTCGGAGAAGAAGCCGCCGCGCTTGGCGGCCTCCAAAACGACCTCCATGCCGCCCGGCGCGGCGAGGAAGGTCAGCTCGATCTCGTGCACCTGGTGCGCGTACGGCGGCGCCGGGGCGAGCTCGATCTCCTGGTAGAACGGCAGTCGCTGCCCCGTGCCGCCGATGCGCCCGTACTCCAGATCGGCGGACTTGAAGCCGAAGCCGAGCTGGCCGAGGGCTTCGAGGACCGCCTCCTGTACGGGCAGCGGGCGCACCGTGAGCTGGTCGAGGTCGCACTTGTCCTTCGCGCCGGCCACCGCCAGTTCGGTGCGTACGCCGAGCACGACGCCCAGCGACTGCCCGTACAACTCGGTGACCGGGGTCTCCCAGGGCAGTGCCACGCTGAACGGCACGCTGTGCCGCTCGCCCGCGGCGAGCCGGAAGCCGCCTCCGACGGTGAACCGGTCGAAGACGAGAACGCCTTCGCTCTCCCCGCCCTCGTGCTCGGCCTCGACCCGCGCCACCAGCTCCAGGGTGATGTGCTCGATGTCGAAGTCGGCGTCACCGCCCTGGAGATAGACCTGCCCGGACAGGGGAGCGCCGGGCAGGGCCGCGCCGGGCTCGAGGACCGTGTCCACCGTGGGCCCGCCCACGCCGAGCGAGCCGAGCAGTCGTTTGAACACCATCGCGGCGTCCACTCCTTCATGTGCGTGTGTAACTCGTGACGAAAGGCGAGGGTGAGCAGGCAGGCGCCCGGGAACAAGCCGGAAAGTCCTCACGTTCTCCCTCTACAAGCACGTAGAAGCATAGGGTTGCCGGAGCTCGTCCAGGCCGTTTCCCGCGGCCCGTGGCGGGGAAGTCCGAAAAGAGTCGCCCGCCGGGTCGGCAGGAGACTTGACCAGGCGGCTTTGCCCGTCTTTTACGATGAACGGGATGGCATTTCCCCCTCCCGACCCTTGAGGGTCTGCCCGACCCTCCGAGCCGAAAAGGAGCGACGTTCCGCAATGGGTGAGCCTCCCAGTACCAGCCGTGCCATGACCCGCCCGCCGTATGCGCGTGAGGAAGCGGGGGTGGCACGGTGACCGAGATCCTGCTGCTCCTGCTCGCCCTGCTCCTCACGCTGGCCTGCGCGGTGTTCGTCGCGGCCGAGTTCTCCCTGACCACCGTCGAGCGCGGTGATCTGGAGCGGGCCGCCGAGGCGGGCGAGCGGGGCGCCGACGGCGCCCTGAAGGCAGTGCGGCGGCTGACGGTCCAGCTGTCCGGCGCTCAGCTCGGTATCACCGTCACCTCGCTGGTGATCGGAATGCTCGCCGAGCCGTCCCTGGCCGTGCTGCTGCGCGGCCCGCTTCAGGCGGCCGGTCTTGGCGGCGCAGCCTCGACCGTGGCGACCGTGCTGGGCGTGGTGGTCTCCACCGTCGCCCTGATGGTGGTCGGTGAGCTGGTGCCGAAGAACTGGGCGATCTCCCGTCCGCTGGCCGTCGCCAAGGTGGTGGCCGGCCCGCAGCGCGGTTTCACGGCGGCGTTCGGCCCGTTCATCCGGCACCTCAACAACACCGCGAACCGTTTCGTGCGCCGCTTCGGTCTGGAGCCCGCCGAGGAGCTGGCGTCCGCACGCGGCCCGGAGGAGCTGGTCGCGCTGGCCCGGCACTCGGCCGCCCAGGGTGCGCTGGAGGCGGACTCCGCCGAGCTGTTCGTCCGCACGCTGCACCTGGGAGACCTGACCGCGGAGAACGTGATGACGCCGCGGGTGGACGTGAAGGCGCTGGAGACGCATGCCACGGCCGCCGACGCGGCCAACCTCACGCACGCGACGGGGCTGTCCCGTTTCCCGGTCTACCGCGACAGCCTGGACGAGGTCGTCGGCACGGTCCACATCCGCGACGTACTGGCCCTGGAGCCCGGCAAGCGGGCCGTCACGCCGGTCACCGAGCTGGCGACGGCTCCCCTGCTGGTGCCCGACAGCCTGCCCGCCGACCGCCTGCTGGAGCGGATGCGGGCGAGTCGCACGATGGCCGTCGTCATCGACGAGTACGGCGGCACGGCGGGCGTGGCGACGGTGGAGGACATCGTCGAGGAGGTGGTGGGGCAGGTGCGGGACGAGCACGACCCGATCGAGGCGCCCGATCTGCTGCCCGCCCCCGTGGGCGAGGACGGCCGGGCCGCGTGGGAGGCGGACGGCAGTGTGCGGATCGACGAGCTCGCCAAGATAGGTCTCCGGGCGCCGGACGGACCGTACGAGACGGTCGCCGGCATGGTCGCCACCCGCCTCGCCCGGATCCCGGCCAAGGGCGACGTGCTCGACCTGGACGGCTGGCGTCTCGACGTCCTCGACGTGGAGCACCACCGCGCGGACCGCGTCCGCATCACAGAACCGGTGAAGGTTCCACAGCAGGTCCTGGAGGAGTCCCGATGACCACTCTGCAACTGGCCATTGGCGCACTGACGCTGCTGACCAACGCGTTCTTCGTCGGCGCGGAGTTCGCCCTGATCTCCGTACGGCGCGGCCAGATCGAACCGCACGCCCAGGAGGGCAACAAGCGGGCCCAGATGACCGTGTGGGGCCTGGAGCACATCTCCGCGATGATGGCGACCGCCCAGCTCGGTATCACCGTCTCCTCGCTGGTCCTCGGCGCGGTCGCGGAACCGGCCATCGCACACCTGCTGGAGCCCGCCTTCGAGGCGGCGCACATCCCGCACGCCCTGGTGCACCCGATCGCCTTCGTGATCGCGCTCACCGTGGCGACGTACCTGCACATGCTGGTCGGCGAGATGGTCCCGAAGAACATCGCGCTCGCCGCGCCCGCGCAGACCGCGCTGGTTCTGGGACCGCCGCTGGTCGCCCTCACCCGCGCCCTCAAGCCGGTCATCTTCGGCATCAACGCCTTCGCCAACACCCTGCTGAAGCTCTTGAAGGTCCAACCGAAGGACGAGGTCGAATCGGTCTTCACCGACGACCAGCTCGCCCGCATGGTGCTCGACTCCAGCCAGGCCGGACTGCTCTCACCGGCCGACGGCGAGCGGCTGCGCGACGCGCTGGAACTGGGCACCCGCCCGGTCGGCGAGATCCTCGTCCCGGCCCAGCAGATGCACACCGTCGAGCACACGGTCACTCCGGCCGAACTGGAGCGGGCGGCCGCCCGGGCCGGGTACTCCCGCTTCCCCGTCACCGGCCCGGACAAGGCGCTGCTCGGCTACCTCCACATCAAGGACACCCTCGGTGTCACCGACCGTGACGAGCCCTTCCCGCGCACGGCCCTGCACCCCGTCACCAAGGTCCGCATCGACACACCGCTGGACGACACCCTCACCGCACTGCGGGCCGACGGCAGCCACCTGGCCGCGGTCACCGGCGAGACGGGCACCGTGCTCGGCTTCGTCACCATGGAGGACGTCCTGACCGAACTGGTCGGCCCGACACCGGCCGCCGTGTGACCGCCGGGCCGTCCCGTGCGCGCCCCCGCACAGGACGGCCCGGTCTACGCAGTCCCGTATCCAGCAGGGTTGTACGGGGGTTAAGCCGTGTGGCTAGGGTGCTGGGGACGCTTTGCGCTGACGCAGGACCCGCATTTGTCGTAAGGCGCGAGATCACGGGCTCGGGTTGCCCCGGGAGGGCCCGTGAATGGCGTCACGCGCTCGGCCGACCGAGCCCCGGCCCGGGAACAGCAGGCACAACTGCCGCCCCCACGCACGAGACCCCCTGCGAGCGACACCGCCGCCGCGGTGGCGGTGAAGCCGGTCAAGCAGCGCGACGCGTTCTTCGACAACGCCAAATACCTGGCCATCGTGCTGGTGGCGATGGGCCATGCCTGGGCGCCGCCGGGCGGCGACCGCGCTGTACATCACCGTGTACACCAGTACGTGTGCTGGACGGTGCCGGACGCCAGGTCGACTCGACTATCAGGTCTGCCATCCCTGACAGGCCGCCCGCTTCGAGTTGGCCTGGTTGAAGACGGTACGGATGGTGCCGCCGGCGCCGTAGGCGTGCAGCAGCAGGTATCGGATTCTCATGATGTCGTCCGCGCGTCGCCGTGCTGCGTTTCCGCCTGGCAC
Source organism: Streptomyces aurantiacus (assembly GCF_027107535.1). Taxonomy (NCBI): domain Bacteria; kingdom Bacillati; phylum Actinomycetota; class Actinomycetes; order Kitasatosporales; family Streptomycetaceae; genus Streptomyces; species Streptomyces sp. Qhu-G9. Next base: position 3,531,643 of record NZ_CP114283.1, read on the forward strand.
TCGACGGACAGGTTGTTCGCTACCCGGCCCCGGTCGCCGGCGGCCGCTTCGACGCGTCCTTCCCGGTCAGCGACCTGCTCCTCGACGACGCGCCCGCGCCCTCGGCATCCCCGATGGCGCAATCCCCGGGATCTCGGTCGTTCTGGCGATCGTGCCGCAATCCGGGCGCGGTTTTGCAGGGTTTTGTCCTGGCGGATGATGCGGTCTGAACCAAGCAGTAATTAAAAGGGGAGCGTGTAGCGCCTCGGGCAGGGTGGCGGTGGGAGATGGACGCGCAGCCCGTACCGAAGAGCGGTACGGGCTGCCTGCGTGCTGGTCCGGGAATCGAGCGAGGCCGCTGAGGTTTCCCGGACCTGCACCGATCCGCACAGGCGATCATGTTGAGCGTGCAGGGCAGAGGAGTCAGGCGGTCGTGACGCCCCTCTTGTCCCCGGGGTCGGCGGAGTTCCGGACGCTCCGGCTCCGGACGAAGTCCGTGAAGGAGGCGAGCTCCCGCTTGACGACGGGGGCCAGCAGGTAGAGGCCGATGATGTTGAACACCGACAGCAGGAAGAGGGCCGAGTCGGCCAGGCTGATCAGCGAGTCGAGGGAGAGCAGGGAGCCCAGGATGACGAACACGCTCCAGATGGTCTTGAAGATGATCTCGCTGGTCCTGCTCTTGCCGAAGAGGTACGTCCAGGCCTTGAGGCCGTAGTAACCCCAGGTCAGGATCGTGGAGAAGGCGAAGAGCAGCACGGCGACAGTCAGCACGTCCGGGAACCAGGGCAGCACCGTCCCGAACGCGTCGGAGGTGATGGTCACTCCGCCGATGCTTTCGCCCGCACGGGCCTCGGCCCAGCTGGCCGGGTTGGCGATGATGATGGTCAGCGCGGTCATGGTGCAGATGACGACTGTGTCGATAAACGGCTCCAGCAGGGCGACCAGACCCTCGCTCGCCGGGTGCTTGGTCTTGACCGCGGAGTGGGCGATCGGGGCTGAGCCCAGACCGGCCTCGTTGGAGAAGGCGGCACGCTGGAAGCCGACGATCAGGGCACCGATCACACCCCCCGTGACGCCGTCGGCCTCGAACGCGCCCTTGAAGATGGCCTGGATCGCGTCGGGCACCGCGGTGACGTTCGTCAGGATGACGACCAGACAGGCCACGATGTACATACCGGCCATCGCCGGGACCAGCCGGCTGGTGACCGAAGCGATGGAGCGGATGCCGCCGAGCAGCACGAGGCCGACCAGTGCGGCGACTACCAGACCGAAGAGGACGGCACCGGCGGAGGAGGCCATGAAGCCGTCCTCGCCGCCGACGGTCGAGGCGATCTGCGCGTAACTCTGGTTGGCCTGGAGCAGGTTGCCGCCGAACAAGCCGAAGAAGAGGATCATGATGGAGGCGAGGACGGCGAGCACCTTGCCGAGCTTGGCGCCGCCGTTGCCGAAGCGCTCGGCGAGACCCTTGGGCAGGTAGTGCATCGGACCGCCGGACACGGTGCCGTCCGCGTGGTGTTCGCGGTACTTCACGCCGAGGGTGACCTCGACGAACTTGGTTGCCATGCCGAGCAGGCCGCACAGGATCATCCAGAAGGTGGCCCCGGGGCCGCCGATGGAGACGGCGACGGCGACGCCGGCGATGTTGCCGAGGCCGACGGTGCCGGAGACGGCGGCGGTCAGCGCCTGGAAGTGGTTGACCTCGCCGGGCGAATCCTCTTCGTCGTATTTGCCGCGCACCACCTTGGTGGCGAGCGCGAACTTGCGTATCTGGACGAGTCCGAACCAGGTGGTGAAGATCAGGCCCGCGACGACGAGCCAGGCGACGATGAGCGGGAGTTCGGTGTCACCGACAGGGACGGCGTAGAAGACGACCTCGCTGACTCTCTTAGCTACTGGTTCGAAGAAATCGCTGACGGCGTCGTCGATGGTTTGCGTGATGGAGTCGAGTGACATCTGACTACCTCAGGGCGCGGGGACGTGCTGGCGAACTACAGCGGAGCGGGCGTCGTGCGCACCGGCAGTGACCGGCGCCTCAACCACGGCAGGGGTGCCGCCGTGACGGAGTTGGGAAGTCTTACCACATTCTTTACCGATCCTTTAGTGACTCAGGTCACGCAGTCCCGCTTCTGGGGTGCAATCGCCTGCGGTGGTGACTGGATCGTTATCCGGATTTGAGAGTCCCATGAGCGAACGCGCTCGGAAATCCAGCGAACAAGTCAGGACACAATTGCCTGGACGGTCATGACATCGGGCCTCAATCAACGTCTCTTGCAGTCGTCGAGCTGCGGATAGGCCATGACCATCAGGATCCGCTCGGATGGTGTCTCGCCGAGTGGTGTAGGCGGTAGGGGGTGCGAACGCGCGGGTATCCGCCCGGGGCGTGCACCCGCTGTCGTTGAATGCTGGACTTGGGTCAAGATCCGGGGAAACTTCACCCGGGGCTTCGCCCTCTACCTCGCCAGCCGCGACAGCTACCAGGACCACTTCCTGCCCACCGGACTCCCCTTCGGCTCCCCATGAGAAGCCCTCGACTGCGCCTGCGACCTCTACCGCGGCATCCTGACCAGCGGCCCCGCCACGAATCGTCCACGCAGGGGCGCCTACAAAGGCGACCGCCGGACGGCCCAGTCAGTCAGCTCATCATCCGACCACAGGTGCCCACTCCCGGATGCCTGCCACTTCTACACCTTGCGTCCGGCATTTTGATGAGCACCGCTCCACCTTCGCGGGCGGATTCGCTTCCTCGGCTGCGCGGGGTCGTCCGCCATCCCCGGCGGGCGCACCTGACTTGGTGGCCACGGCGAGAACGGTGCCTGGAGGTGGGCCTGGGAGGCGGCCGCCGACTGCCTTCGCTGGGGCGAGTTAGCGTCTGTCTGGTGCATCCCGTTTCGTGAAGATTTCGCTAGCGCATGGATCCGGCCAATCTTTTGAGCGTCCGTCGCCGTCCCCGTGATCGTGAACGGCCTTGAAGGGCTGTCGGACTCCGCATCTGGGACCTTGAGGTCAAGACTCGGTGGTGTCCACGATGAAGCGGCGACTGAGACTGATCTCGTTCCAGAGCAGGCCCAGGTCGGTGGTCACCGTCACTTCGTACTCCCCGTCCCGCAACGCCCCCAAATCGACAACCCGGTGGTTTCCGACCCACAGGGTGGGAACGATCTCGCCGTTCAGCCTGGCCTCGACGTTGCGCAGCGCCTCGCTGTGCAGCTCCTGGTCGTCGCTGCTACCGACCGTTTCTACAGTGTCCACCGTTAGCGTGGCCTCGGAGAGCGCGGCGGCGTTCAGCACGCCGTTGCTGGGGATGCCGCGTATCCGGAGCTCCGGCTGGTTCACTGCATTGGACACTGCAATGCCGCCGATCGTCAGAGCGGTGGCGACAGTGGCAACCAGGAGTGCGATGAGCATCCTGCGCAGGGACTGGGCTCGCACAGGGTCCGATGTCTTCAGGGCCAGCCGCATCGACACGTCCTTCGAGGAGTTGCTGCTTTGGGTCGTTGGTTCCGCCTCTTCGTCCCGCCGTGGCCTTTGCTTCAGCCTCCTGCACCGGCTTGAGGACGGACGGGCCTGAGGACACGGACTCGGACTCGCGGATTTCCGGCGACGCTGATGGTGCCACCTCAATCGTCACGGAATCCAGTTCGCTCTCGCACGCGTCACGGTCTCGTAAGCGAATTCGGCAGGCCGAGGGCCTGGGTGTCGGAGGTAGGTGGGACGGCGTAGCCGAGGCAGTCGCAGTACTCATAACAGCGGGAGTCTTCGGGCGCCGCGGGCGGCACGCTTTGGTGGACGCCGCGCGCATGGCCGCAGCCCGTGCGGGCGCAGGGTGGGTAGTGCTGGTTGTCGTGGCGGTAGGCGGAGAGGCCGACCTGGTGGATCGTCTTGCCGGTGCCGAGGGTGGGTTCGGTGTCGGCGTAGCAGCCGCCCCAGCCGCGGTCGTGGGTGAAGGCGAAGGTGCCGGCGAAGCCGAGGGCGCCGCAGAGTCCGCAGCGGTACTGAGGGCAGCCGTGCTTGTCGGACTGGATGGGTTCGCCGGTGCAGCAGTCGATCTTTAGGGATTCGCGGTAGGCGGCGTCGCGGGTGGCTCGGGTGGTGCGTTCTGCTTCGCGGGCGGAGTTGCGGTTGAGGGCGGCTTGCATTTCGCCGAAGAGGTCCAGCTGTGTCATGGCAGTTCTCTGTGCATCTAGGACCTGTCCGGGCGATCACAGGTCCCATTACGGTGGCTGTGGTGGAAGGGCCTGGTGAGTGCAGTGGAGATGAGCCGCGCGGAGGCAGCCGCGCTCGTGCAGCGCGTCATGGATGCGGGCTGCGCCTCCGACGACAAGGTGGCCGGCTGGCTGGACAGGCTCGACAGGGCCCTGGCATGCCCGTCGGGCCACGTCAGTGACTTGATCTTCTGGCCGCCGGAGCGGGACCTTTCGGCTGATGAGGTAGTCGAGCAGGCCCTGGCGTATCGGCCGATCGTTCTGTGACTGGGACTCAGGTGCGAAGCCAGATGAGCAGGGCTGCGGTGGTTGCGGTGCCGAGGAAGACGTAGCCGCGCTTGTCATAACGGGTGGCGACGGCCCGGGACTGCTTCAGCCTGTTGATCGCTCGTTCCACGGTGTTGCGCTTCTTGTACCGCTCTTCGTCGCAGCCGGTTGGCCGCCCACCTCGCGAACCTTTGCGCAGTCGGGCGGCCTGGCTGTCGGTCGTCTCCGGGATCGTGTGCGCTCAGCTGGAACAGCGCTAACTATGATCTACGGGGCAGCGGGATGCTGACGACCGCGACGGTGCCTGTCCAATTTCATCTCCGGCTGCGGCGATGACGGCGGTCGTACCGCGAGCGGGAAAGGGCAGCTCGACAGATTCATCCAAAGACTACGCCGGGAAACTCAAGTGAACAGCTGCGATGCCCGGATGGATCGCGTATGAGTGGATCAACCCGTCGGCCCGCTGTCCTGGCTGCTGTTGCCTGTCTCTTGGTCTGCCTCCGCATGCTAGGTCAGAGAACGGTCGTGTTCGGCCTTGGAACATCTGCCGCAGAGCAGGCGACGGGCACGTGTGGGATGCACTTGCTGGCCCATGCCCTGGATCTGCTGTATCTGCTTGGTCTCTTCCGTGGTGTGCTCGCGACAGAGGGCAGCGCCGCACACCACGCAGCCGCCGCTCGCCACGGTCGTGCGGCCCAGCTCAAGGCAGTCGTAGCAGTGCATTTTCGCCCCTTCTCGCTCTCCGCTTGACCTATCCTGCCTGGCGAGTTCCACGAACAGGGGCCGGGAAACTGGCTCATGTTCTCGGCAGCCGAGCGCCGTCCGTGCAGGTGTGGACAGGCCGGACGGACGTGGAGACCTGGAACGGCAGGCCAGTCGGACCGAGGGGACGGCGAGCTGTACCGGAGGCTGCGTGCTGCGGCACCAGCACTCGGACCCGGTCCGCAACCGGTAGCCGGAATCCGCGGCGGGTCTCCGGCTTCTACGCGTGGAACCCCGTGTCGTTCGGCTTGCGTCACCGTGCCCGGAACGGTGGCGCTGCGACCCCGTGCGGTACCCGTCCGCCCAAGACCCCGTGTATGAGGGAAGTGGCTGTGGGCACTCGGGTGGCGCTCATCTGTTTCCGGTGCTGTCGTTGCGGTGGATTTCGGCGCCGAGGGGTTCTGAAGCGACTGGGAGTGTGCCCATGGCCGCAGCCATCGAGGACTACGCCCTGCTGGGCGATCTGCAGACCGCGGCCCTGGTGGGCCGCGATGGCTCCATTGATTGGCTCTGTCTGCCGAGGTTCGACTCACCGGCGTGTTTCGCCGCACTGCTGCACAACAAGGACGCCGGACGGTGGCTGTTGGCTCCCGCCTCCGGCGGCCCGGTCACCCGCCGCCGATATCGCGACGACACCCTGATTCTGGAAAGCGAGTGGCACACCGCCGACGGCGACGTGAGGGTGGTGGACTGCATGCCCCTGCGCGGTGACGCTGCGGACGTGGTGCGTCTTGTCGAGGGACTGTCCGGCCGGGTGGACATGCGCATGGAGCTGGCACTGCGACTCGACTACGGCCAGACAGTGCCCTGGGTGCGCCGCGTAGGGCCTGACCTGAGCGCGGTCGCCGGACCCGACGCATTCTGGTTGCACACCCCTGTCGAACTGCGCGGGGAGGAGATGACCACCGTCGCTGAATTCACCGTGCATGCCGGGCAACGTGTGCCGTTCGTGTTGACCCACAAGCCCTCCCACCTGCCCCGCCCGGAGCCCGTGGACGTCGAGAAGGCCCTCGTGGACACCGAGAATTTCTGGACGTCATGGATGTCACGGTGCCGGTACGACGGCCCTTGGCAGCAGGAGGTACGTCGCTCCCTGCTTCTGCTCAAGGCTCTTACCTACGAGCCCACGGGCGGAGTCCTGGCCGCGGCCACCACCTCCCTACCCGAGCAGATCGGCGGTGTACGCAACTGGGACTACCGATACTGCTGGCTGCGTGATGCCGCGTTCACCCTGCAAGCGCTGCTCGGCACCGGCTATGTTGACGAGGCCGCAGCCTGGCGCGAGTGGCTGCTGCGCGCGGTCGCCGGTGACCCGGGGAAGCTGCAGATCATGTACGCGGTGGACGGCGCACGCCGACTACCCGAGCACACGCTCGGCTGGCTGTCCGGCTACGAGGGATCCGCCCCGGTACGCATCGGCAACGCCGCCGCCGGCCAACTCCAACTGGACGTCTGGGGATCAGTGCTCGACACACTGCACCTGGCCCGCGAAACCGGTCTCACCCCGCACGACACAGCCTGGGACCTGCAGCGTGCTCTGTTGGACCACCTCGAAGGCCGATGGACGGAGCCGGACAGTGGACTGTGGGAGGTACGCGGGCAGCAGCGCCATTTCGTCCACTCCAAAGTCATGGCCTGGGTCGCTGCCGACCGCGCCGTGGACACCGTGCGCCGTCACGGTCTGTCCGGACCAGTGGCCCGCTGGCGAGATCTACGCGACCGAATCCACGCCGAGGTGTGCGCCGAGGGCTACAACGCCGAGCGCAACACCTTCACTCAGTTCTACGGCTCCCGCGGGCTGGACGCCGCCCTGCTGCTTCTGCCCAGGGTCGGCTTCCTGCCCTGGCGGGACCCTCGGATACGGGGAACAGTGGAGGCCGTGCGACGGGAGCTGTGCGAAGACGGCCTTCTTCTGCGATATCAGCCCGGCGCCGACGGTGGCGTCGATGCCCTGCCGGGAACCGAAGGCGCTTTCCTGGCCTGTACATTTTGGCTCGCCGACGCACTCCACGGCACCGGCCGTCCAGACGAGGCGCGCGCCCTCTTTGAGCAACTACTATCCCTGCGTAACGACGTCGGCCTCCTCAGCGAGGAATACGACCCCAGGGCCCGTCGCCAGTTGGGGAACACGCCCCAGGCATTCAGCCTGGTCGGACTGGTCAACACCGCCCGTTTCCTGAGCGGCGTACCTACGGAGACCGCAGGACACAACAAAAGGCAGACCCCGGCCCTGCACTCCGGACCACACCGCCGCCAACCCTGAATCCCGGCTGTGTTACGGAACCGGCCGGTACGCATTGACATGGTTCGCCCGACGACCGCTGGTGTGAGGACTCTGCGCTCGCGCAGGGGCGGTGCTCTTCCGAATGGCGACACAATCACCGCCACCCGAGGGGCGTCCCGGGCGCGGACCTGCTGTGCTCCTTCGTTTCGTACGCCAACTGTCCCGTGGGTATTACGCAGCTGGTGCGGGGAACCACTCCCGACACATCGACAACGACGTAGGCAGAAATCCTGGGATTGCACCTGTTCGATCGAACGCGGTGCTGTGGCAGGCCCGCTGATGGGAGGTGTCACGGTCGGCATCGGTCAGTGGGTGAGACATACGGTGTGGCCGGAGACACGGACTCTGTGGCAGCCGACCGGGTCCTCCGGCGTGGCGCCGTGGTCACAGTAAGGCCGAGCAGGAGCACTTGGGACGGCTCGGGGCTCGGGTGCGGCATACCCGAATGACGATCGTCCTTCGGCCGGAGGGTTGCCGACCTTGCGTCGTGGCCGCGACACTGAAGTCTCCGCTGCGGCACTGAAATGGGACCCGCTAAAATCTCCGTGTGTCCGGCATCGTGGTTCTGGACCGTCCAGGTTGGTAGGCCTGGAATGGAAGCGCAGGCAAGATCAGTGCGTCCGCAAGGAGTAATCTCCTCCCCATCGGGTAAAGTAACTGCAAAGAACTGAAGTGTTTGTTTGAGCTGCGTTTTCGTTGCACTTCGTTCGTGCGGCAGGGCGGGGTCCAACGGCGCGAGTGACGCCTTCTCTACCCGCACAGGTCAGGTGAGGCACGTAATGGATCTATGGCTGATCTGGTTGATCATCGCTGCGGTGTTGGCCGTGGCGGAGATTTTCACCCTCACCGCTGCGCTGGGAATGCTGAGTGCGGCGGCGTTGGTTACGGCAGGCTTTGCTGCGGTCGGGCTGCCGCTGCCCTTGCAGCTCCTGGTGTTCACCATCGTTGCCACAGTGACGGTGCTGTTCGTGCGTCCCGTCGCGCTGCGCCACGTACTTCAGCCGCAAGTGGCGCGATTCGGCATCGATGCGCTGGTCGGAAAGGCTGCCTATGTCGTCGCGGAGGTAACGGGTCGAGACGGCAGAGTCCGGATCGACGGCGAGGAGTGGACGGCTCGCGCCTACGACGAGACGCTGGTGATACCTCAGGGAACGACTGTCGATGTCATGGAGATCAGTGGCACCACCGCGATCGTCTACCCCCGGGACTGAAACCATGGAAACCTCGGCGTTTCTCATTGCCGGCCTGATCATCGCTCTCATCGCGGTTTTCACTGTGGTGCGTACGGTACGCATCGTGCCCCAGGCGCGCGCCCGTAACGTTGAGCGGCTCGGTCGCTATCACCGGACGTTGAAACCCGGGCTCAGTCTCGTCATCCCCTACATTGACCGTGTTCATCCGGTGATCGACCTGAGGGAACAGGTCGTCTCCTTCAAGCCGCAGCCGGTCATTACCGAAGACAATCTGGTCGTCGAGATCGATACCGTCCTGTACTTCCAGGTCACCGACCCGCGAGCGGCTTTCTACGAGATCGCGAACTTCCTTCAGGCGGTCGAGCAACTCACCGTCACCACCCTGCGCAACGTCGTGGGATCCATGGACCTGGAAAAGACCCTCACCTCACGGGACACCATCAACAGTCAGCTGCGCGGTGTGCTGGACGAGGCCACCGGCAAGTGGGGGCTGAGGGTCAACCGGGTGGAGATCAAGGCCATCGACCCTCCGCAGTCCATCAAGGACGCGATGCAGAAGCAGATGCGAGCCGAGCGGGACAAGCGGGCCGCGATTCTCGGGGCCGAGGGGCAGCGCCAGTCGCAGATCCTCACCGCCGAAGGCGACAAGCAGGCTGCTGTCCTGCGCGCGGAGGGTAACCGGACCGCTGCGATCCTCCAGGCCGAAGGCCAGTCCCGGGCCATCGACGAGGTGTTCCAGGCCGTGCATCGCAACGACCCGGATCCCAAGCTGCTCGCCTACCAGTACCTCCAGACGCTGCCCCAGCTCGCGCAAGGTACGGGCAATAATTTCTGGGTGATCCCCAGCGAGATCACCTCCGCGCTCCAGGGCGTGTCCAGGGCCTTCACCGAGGTGCTGCCGCAGTCGCCGGCCACCCGCGAGAAGCCCTCGGACGATATGGCTGCCGAGGCCGCCAACGACAAGGCTCAGGCCGCGGAAGCCGCCGCCGCCGCCCTCGCCGACGCAGCCAAGGCCGAGGGCGTCACCCCCGATTCCCTCCCGTCACACCCACCTCGCTGACGGCAGGCAGTGTCTCTGCCAACGCGACTCGCGCACCGGAACCCTTGGAGCGAGATGATCATCTGGCAATCGCCTTCGGGGTACTTGCTGATCCGGATCAAGGAGCTCCTGAAGGCGCCACCCTGAGGGCCTTCAGGCCAGCCGGTCTTCTGCACCAGCGGGTGTCGATCCGTTCCCGCTCGACGTTCCACTGCTCCATCGTGATCCTCACGGTCATCACCGTCGGCGCGGCCATCGCGGTGCCGACCGTGGGCGACAAGGGCGTTCTGTAGTCGTCCCTGCCTTGCCCGGCCTGCCCGACGTTCCGTTCACCCTCGACACCCTGACCACGATCGCCCCGTACGCGGCACGGCCCTATTCCGTCAGAGGTTCTCGTTCAGTGCGCGGGCTGACGCTGCACTGTGATGAATGGCGACCTCACCATCTCGGCGAGGGCGCGGACTCCAGTCCGCCGGTCTTTTACCCGGTCCTGCGGACTGCCCATCAGCAGGACGTTCCGGGGCCGTCGTGGTGCCGTCCTCCGGGCGGGAGCCTCAGCCAGCAAGGGCCGCCTACGAAGATGGCCCCGCAGAGACGGATTCGCGCGGGAAGTGAGATGAGGTGGACAGCTCGCCGGGCGCCTCCTCCAGCCGTTGCACGGTGGTGTCGTCCGGGGTGTCACGCGGAAGGCCCCCGCCGGTGGACAGCAGCGACCAGGCCCCGAGGGCCAGGGCGATCGCGGCCGCTGTGGCAGCCACGCGGCCGACGCGCCGGAGCCTGGCTCGGCCGTCCAGGTCCCTCCAGGCCGGTTCGGGCCACGGGTCCTCCGGCTGCCACAGGTTGCCAACCGCAGGCGTCCCGCGCTCCACCGGTTCGCTGTAAGGACGACGCGCCCGTCGATCGGTTCTTCCGGCGTCAAGAGGCCGGGGGTGCAGTCCTTGGGCCCGTTCCAGCGCGGAGGGCTCCCTGAGAGCCGACTCGCGGATGGCGGGCTCACTGTCTTCGAGGAACTTCAACCAGACCTCCTCGGGCCGGGACGGCACGCCGTCCGGCCCTTCGGGCTGCCCGTCGCCGCCCCGCCCTTGGACGTTCACGGTCCCCACTCCCTCCGCGTTGACGCTCTATAGACGGCACCGGCTTCGCCCCGTGAAGTGCTGCGCGGCTCCGTGACCTGTAGAGCTTCATTGATCCTGGTGTCGCGGAACTGTGGGAGGCGAGCCCACCGACGGCCGGAATGCCGGCTCGTGCCGCATAATTTGCCGCTGTACCTCCTGGGCGCCGAACGGCAACCGGCCGTCGGCTCGCCCCCAGCTCGATCATTGCACAGTGCAAAATGAGATCGCCAGTCATTCCGGTCTGTTTTCCCGTGAACTTCGCTCCACCGCTTCAGGTGACGGGGTGCGTCCCGAGCGGCGGCTGGGTGGATGTCGTGGCCCCGGAGGGTCGCAGCCTTGCGAGAGCTGGCCACAGCCGAAAAATCCGCCTGCCTCGCTCGCTCCGGAGGCGACTCTGGTTCCGCATGCTCACCCCCGAGAGGCTGAGAACTGCTGCAGGGCTCGCAGCGCCCCTGGGCCTGGACGACGCCGGTGCCACTGATCAGCAGTTGGCGCGGCTGGCGTAGCGCAGCAGGAGCAGCGGTCTCCCGAAGGGCGGCCCCGGTCCTGAGCGAAAGACAGGATCGGCGGCCGCGGCCAGGTGCCGTCATCCGTGGGGGACTTGGGGAGGGCTGCAAGATGCGGTGTCTCCGGGTGTCATCGCCGCTTGCCACAGGCCAGGAATGTCGGCTATTGGTCTCGATTGGGGAAAGGTCCGAGGTTGAAAGCCATCACAGGCGAGCAATCTTTGCATAGCCTAAAGGTAGGAGGGGGTCGCCTGCGGAGGTGTAGGGGGCGGCTCTCGAAGCGCTGCGACACCGCTGGAGTGCGTCATGACCGACCGGAAGCCGTCATCGAACTGGACGGTACTGTCCTGCATGCCGGCCGCGGTGATGGCGGTGGTGGCGGGTGTGGACGTGGTCGCCGGGCCCGGAGTGGGACTGTTGCCGCTGGTGTCGCTCGGACCGGCCTTCTCGGGGCTGATCGGAGGATGGCGCCGCACAGCAGGGACTGGTGTGGTGGCGCTGCTGCTGTGTGTGGGGCTCGGCTTCTACAACGGGCAGTTCGACGAGAGCAGAGGCTTCGCGGCCCTCGGGTCGGTGGCGGGTGTGACCGGCGTGGGGATCGCTGCGGCCGTGATGCGTTCGCGCCGGGAGGCGGAGCTGGCCAGCGTGCGGACGATCGCCGAGGTAGCCCAGCGGGTGCTGTTGCGGCCGGTGCCGTTGACCGCGGGTCCGCTGCAGGCGGCGGTGTCGTACACCTCGGCGGTCGCGGAGGCGCGTATCGGCGGGGATCTGTACGAGGTGGTGGCCTCGCCGCACGGTATCCGGGTGATCGTGGGTGATGTGCAGGGCAAGGGCTTGGCCGCGGTGGAGATGGCCGCCGTGGTGCTCGGCGCGTTCCGGGAGGCGGCGCACGACGAGCCGGACCTGGTCGGGCTCGGCGAGCGCCTGGAGCGGAGCGTGGCCCGGGAGCTGGATGGTGAGAAGTTCGTCACCGCGATCCTCGCCGAGATCGGCGTACGCCATGAGGTCGTCTTGCTCAACTACGGTCATCCGGCACCGATGGTTGTACGCCGGGACGGCACCGTCGACTTCCCGCAGCCGTCTGCCCACGCCCTTCCGCTGGGGCTGGGCGCACATGGTGGCGAGGACCCGAAGCCCTATCGGGTGGGCTTTGCTCCTGGTGAGCAGCTCCTGCTGTACACCGACGGCGTCACAGAGGCTCGCGGGGATGACGACCGCTTCTATCCCGTCGGGGAACGCGCGCACCTGCTGAAGGACCCCGACGTGCACCGTGCCCTGGAGGCACTGCGCGCAGACCTGGCCCAGCACGCCGACGGCCCGCCCCACGACGACGCTGTGATGCTCCTGCTCCGGTATCACGGTCATGAGGAAGGAAAATCTACCCCCATCCCGTGAGCGGGCAGCGACGTCGGCACGGTAGAAAGGACACATGGCAGAGCGCGAGACCCCCGTGGGGGCCATGGACGATGTTCGCACGGTGAGCCGTGCGGTGCTGACCGCAACCCGGCTGCTCGTAGCGGTTTCCGCGCGCTCTCTCGCCGCGGTTGAGGAGGGTGTGACGCTGCCGCAGTTCCGGATGCTGGTGGTGCTGGCCACGCGCGGCGCCACCAAGCTGGTCACGCTGGCCGACCTGCTTCAGGTGGCGCCGTCCACCGCGATGCGGATGGTCGACCGGCTGATCGCGGCCGGGCTCGCCGACCGGCAGACCAACCCAGCCAACCGTCGTGAGACCCTGCTGCAGCTGACGGACGAGGGGCGGCGCACGGTCGAGGACGTCACCGCCCGGCGCCACGCCGAGATCGCCGACATTGTGGAACGGCTGACCCCGACTCAGCGCCTGGCACTCGTCGAGGCCCTTGCCGCCTTCAACGAGGCTGGGGGAGAGCCACCCGCGATGACGCTGGAAGACGTGGAGCCGTACCCGCTGGGCTGGGCGGTGGATCTCCCAGTGGCCCGCGACGCCTGACCTGCCCGCTGCGCCCTCAACGGTGGCCGGTCTTCTCCGCCTCCGGCGCGTTTTGCATAATGCAAGGCAGTGGTGCGCGCGGCCGACCTGGCCGCCTGCCCTCCGGCGATGGGTCGCACGCGCATGCCCGGCCGGGGCCGGTACGGCTCGTCTGCCTGCCACACCAGGACGGCGGGGCGTGGAGAGGGGAGAGGCGCATGCGCCGACGACATCGCCCTCCGCCCGTACCGGAGCCGCAGTTGATGGCGCATTTGCGAAGCACGGTGTGGGGGCCGGCCGAGTTCGTCGGCCTGCCGCCGAGGTGGCTGGCCGTGGAGGGGCTCCTGGCCGGGTGCGCGGGAGCGGGAGCGATCGTCGGCACCTCGGTCGCCGGCGCCTGGTACGGCGTGCCTGGGCTGGTGGACGGTGAGGGCGGAATGGTGTGTGCCGCCGCGCTCGCTCTCTACCTCTGGGTGGTGCGGGCCGGGCGGGCGCTGATCGGCATCGTCGCCGTGCTGGGGATCTGCCTCGCCCTTCAGGCGCCCCCGGCGGCCACCGGACTGGTGCTGGCGGAACGCGGTCGGGTGGAGTCCGTGGTGGTGACATGGGTGGAGGGTGGAGCGGGAACCGTCCCTGGCCGCAACCGCTATTTCTGTTCGGCGGCCGACCGTGACGGCGCACCGTTGAAGGTCCGCATCTGGCGCGGCTGCGGCCAGACCACTCGGCCCGGAGACACTCTCGCCGTCGTGTACGACTCGAAGGGACGGGTGCTCCCACGTGGCGTGGAGGCCGGAGCATCCGGCCCGGGCCCTCTTCATGGTCTGGGCGGCTGGGTTGCCGCGCTCGTCGTCGGATGCATGGTCGCGGTCGTGCGCTCTCACCGGCTCGGGGCGTCCGGCCAGGACGGAGTCGGCGGCCCGTGATCATCCGGCCGATGGGGTGGGTGCCGGGAGGCCATGCAGCCGTAGAAGTTCGGCAGGTCCGGGCGCGGCTTGAGGGCGACGAACGGGCTGAACTGCCGTGCCACGGTCACCCGGGCTACCGCTACGGCGCCGGGACCCGGCAGGCGATTCTCCTGCTTGAGACAGGCCGTCTGGGCCGCCCTGCTCTGCCGCGTCTGTCCAGCCCTTGGTGTCGCCGAGAGCAGTGAGATGCCGCAGACTCCGGTATAGGGCCCGTATCGACGTGGGCTGCGGAGAAGGTGACCACCATGCTTGAGGTCCCGCTCTGGTTGCGCCGCACCCCGGCAAGAGCTTCGCCCTGCGGATACTCCGTAGAGTCGTCCCGGTCCGGGACGTGCTCCCGGGCTCGGCGGGCGATCTGCCGCTCCGTTGCCCCGACCTCGCGGTGACCCACACAACCGATGGCGATGACCGGCCGCCGAGCCTGGTCTGGGAACCGCACCCCGGATACGTTCTGCACCCCGAGGGCCGGATCGTGCCGGCCGCGACCCGTCAAGGTCCGCCGAGCTTCTCGGTTGCCGCCCCCGCCCCCGCCCGGCCGCACCGTAGGCGGCGTCACAATTTCGCCGGGTTCCGGCAGGAAGCCAGGAGGCGGGAACGGCAGGAAACCCGCATCGGCCGCCGATCACAACGGTTTCCAGTACGACGCCACTGCTGTACCTGCAGCCCGGGCTTCCTCCGTGCCAACCCCCGTTTCCGTTCGGATCAGCCCGTCCTCCGCCCCCACTGGGTGTCGATCCGCTCCCACTCTGCGGCCCACTGCGCCATACGCCATCGGTCCAGCCCCAGGCGGGCACCCCAGGTGAAGCCCAGCACCACCCCGCCCGTGCCGGCCGCGGCCAGCAGGCCTCCGAAGGCCGTGTGGAGCTGCTCTTCGCCGCTGGTCGGGGGCTTGGCGGTGGGGTTGCCGCTCCTGTCGATCCACACGTTGACCCGGGTTCCGGCCGGTGTGGCGGGCGGCACCCTGGCCTCGTCCGTACGCATCGATCCGTCCGGTGCGGTCCAGTGGACGCTGGCCCACACCCGCTGGTCGCTCATCGCTCGGGCCGGCACTTTGTCCTCCGCGTCTTCGGCGAGGACGGCCGAGACTGTGCGGCGCTCTGCCCGCTGCCGGTCGGCGGCCCTTTCGACCGCGTTCGCCGCCCCCAGACCCGCGATGAGACCGCTCATCAGGGCGAGGATCCACCCGGCGAGCACGACCCAGGCTTCGATGACGTCGCTGCGCCGCCTGAGCGGATTGCGCCGCCACCGCCACGAGCGCATGGTGGTCTGCCGTGACGCTGCCATCGGCCGACACCCCCTTGTGAGCACGACAGCCTCCTTCCAGTGTCCTACGAGGAGGGACGAACGACCTCAGCCGATCATTGCTTCTGGCCATGTCCACGGCCGGTGCTTCCTGCTCCTGGGCCCGGCGGGCTGTGGTACCACGTGTCCGATGGCGATACCAGGAATTGGGCGATGGTCGGGGAAGCAGTGTCGGGGTGGGCGCGGATCACCTCAGCGGTCCCCCGGGCCAGGGGCCGGGCGTACGGCGTGGCGGACTGTGGGGGTGGCGATGAGGTGGCGGGGGTCGGTCGCGCGGGTGATGGCCGACTCGACGGCGGCGACGCGGTCGGCGAGCAGGCCGAGGGCGGCGACAGCCTTGGTGAGCGGGTCCTCTTCTGGGCCGCCGAGGGCCTGCGTGCGGACGTATCTGGTCTTCAACTCGGTCCAGCGTGCGGCCTGTTCGACGCGCAGGGCGCCGCGGAGCTCAGCCAGTTTGAGCAGGTTCGCCTCGGCTCCGGTGGTGAGGGTCTGGGCCTCGGCTGTGTAGTGGTCGTCGAGGACGGCGGCCAGTTCGGCGTCGTTCATGACGGGCTGGATGCGTTGGGCGATCTTGTTCATGTTGCGGTAGGAGCCCTGGAGCTGGAAGGGCGGTTCCGTGCGGGTGGTACCGCTCTGGGCGGCGGAGGCGATGTAGGCCGCGTTCACGGCGAGGACTGTCTCGCGGGCGGTGAGCAGGTGGTGCAGGACGGCGAGAACTTGCTCCAGTTCGGCACGGGTGTAGGGGTGAGTGAGCTGGTCGGCACGGGCTGTGGGGTCGCCCTCGGCCAGCCGGGTCAGCAGGTCGAGGTCGGCGCGGTCGCGGCCCGCGAGGGGGGCCAGGACCGTGTTCGCGGTGAGGGCGTTCTCGATGAAGCTGACTGCGAAGGCGTCCTGTTTGCCGGTCAGGACATCACCGAGGTTCCAGATGTCGGCTCGGTTGGCGAGCATGTCCGGGACGTGGAAGCGACTGCCGGACTCGGTGTAGGGGTTTCCGGCCATGCAGACCGCGAAGCGCTTGCCTCGCAGGTCGTAGGTGCGGGGCTCGCCGTCTCTTACGCCCTCGATGCGGCGGGTGGCGTCGCACAGCGGGATGAACTTCTGCAGCAGTTCGGGGGAGGTGTGCTGGATGTCGTCGAGATGGAGGAGGGTGTTGTTGCCCGTCTCCAGCGCGAAGTTGATCTTTTCGATCTCCTGGCGGGCCGTGGCGTTCGGGGCCTCGGCCGGGTCGAGCGAGGTGACCGCGTGACCGAGGGCGGGGCCGTTGACCTTGACCAGGACGAGCCCGAGGCGGTCGGCGACGTACTCCATGAGGGTCGTCTTGCCGTATCCGGGCGGTGAGATGAGCAGGAGCAGGCCGCCGGTGTCGGTGCGTTTGGTGTCGCCGGTGGTGCCGAGTTGTTTGGCGAGGTTGTCGCCGATGAGCGGGAGGTAGACCTCATCGATGAGGCGGTTGCGGACGAACGCGGACATCACGCGGGGGCGGTATTCGTCCAGCCGCAACCGCGTCCGCTCTGCGCCGACCAGGGCTGTGCGCTGCCGCAGGTAGGCGCGGTGGCCGGGGACGTCGCGGGTGCGGAAGTCCGCGGTGCGAGTGAGGAGTTCGTCGATGCGGACGGTGAGTGTGCCGCCGGTGATGCGGGGGTGGGAGCCGAGCAGCCTCTCGACTGTCTCGGTCAGCGGCGCCCCGGATTCGTAGCGCGTCAGATCCGGGCAGAGTTCGGCGGCCACGGCTTCGGCGAGGTCGCCCGGGCTCAGGTCCGTACCGGTGGCGGCGGTGTACGAGGACAGCCACGCCTCGATCAGCTGGCGGCGTGCGGACAGGTCATCGAGCACGACGAGGTCCTTGTCGTAGGCCGAAGTGCCCACCGTGTGCCGGAACTTGTCCAGCAGGGTGCGCGCGGCCGAGCTGATGACGAAGCCCTCGGGGCCGGCCGTGAGTTCCTCGAAGAGGTACGCGGCGGCGTGGGCCCCGTTCTCCGCCGGGCCTATCGCGGCCGCCAGCTCCGCCTGGAGTTCCGCGATCGCTGGGGCGAGCCCGAACGTGTCGCGGGCACGCGCGAGGGACATGGCGCGGCGTGCCCAGGCCGCGCGCTCGTCCAAGGTCGTGCCATGTGTCCAAAAGAGTTGGGCGGTGGCCCGGGCCGCGGGTGCGTGGCGCAGCGGACCCGCTGCCTCGTGCAGGCGCAGCAGCGCGGTGAGGATCGCGGTCGCGTCGTGGTCGTGCACTCCGCGTTCGTAGCCCTCGTCGTACGCGGCTTCCGCGGCCTGTCGTACGAGGGTGGCGAGGTCGCCGGTCTCGGTCAGCGTGGCCGGTCCGTGTTCGTCCAGCAGGCGGGCTGCGAGGTGTTCGGCCCGGTAGACCTCCGGTGACTCGGAGGGCAGCGGCCGGTCCCAGAAGGGGCGGGTGGTGGCGAACTCGGGGTCGGTCACCGGCGAGCGGTAGTCCGTGCCGGTGAGTGCGAAGGCGAGGCCGTCGCCGTGCGGGACCAGGGTGAGGTCGAGTGGCTGGGTGTTGACGGCGAAGCGGTGGCGGCCCAGGCGGAGGGTGCGGCCGCCGTCGGCGTACAGGTCGGTGCGGTCCCGCAGCGTGCGGGCCGCCTCCTGGCGGGCGGCCTTCAAGCGGCCCGCCAGCTCCTCGGCCCGTACCTGGTCGCCGAGGTCGCGCAACTCGTCCGCTGTCCGCGCGACCTTGGCGACCATCGGGTCCGAGGCGAAGTACGTGGCTACCGCGTCCGTGTCGGAGAGCGCGGCGGCACGGCGGGTGACCGTCTCGAGGACCCGGTGCGCCGAGTCGGCGAGGCGTTCGGCGCGGCGGGCACGGGCGTCTGCGAGGGTCTGCTTTCGGGTGGAGAACGTCTCGTGGATCTCGTCGCGCTTGTCCGCCAGCTCGCCCAGGAAGTCGTCGAACTCGGCGAACCGGGATTCAAGGGTCTCGACCTGCACCAGCATGCGGGAGAGTTGCTCGTCGCACGTCTGCGGACTGTCGGCGGCCGTGAGCGCGCTGGTGACCATCTGTCCCAGAAGTGCGAACTCGGCTGTGAACTCTGCCCTCGCCTCGTGGTCCAGGAGTGCGCGGCGGCGACCGTCGAGGACGGCGCGGGTGCGGTTGACATTGCCGAGGACTTCGGCAGTGCGCCCCAGGATGGACGTGCGGACGGTGGCGTCACTGATGTTGAGCCCGGCCACGACATCGGTGACCGTGCGCAGCTGGTCGGCAAGATCGTCGAGGCGATCCGTGACGGGTGCGGCTTCGGTGACGGTGGCGATCGACTCGGCGTCGGCGACGAGTTGTTCGATGCCGGCGCAGAGGTCGGCGAAGGCATCCTCTCGGGCGAGGTGGGCGACTGCCCGCTGCCCGAACGCGGCGAGCTCGGCCTCGGCGTCTGCTGCCAGTTGGTCGATGCGGGCGTTGTCCGCGTACCGCATCTCCTTCAGGGTCAGCAGGTGCCCTTGTGCGTGACGGAGTTCGGTCAGGCCCGACACCCAGGCGGGGGCGTTGCGCGGGACCTCGCCACGCAGCCGGCGCACCACCGCCGCGACGCGGGCGGCCGCCTCGCCGAGCGTCTCGGTGGCCTGCTGGGTGAGTGCCTGGACGGTCTCGAATTCGGCCAGCACCTGCTCGGCCGTCGCCCGTACTTGCTCCAACGGGCTCAGCAGGTCACCGAGCTCGGTGTCGCCCAGCCAGTGGTAGGAGTCCGTTGCCCGGACGCAGGCGGCCGTCAGCGCCTCGTACACCTCGCTCGACGGGGTGGTCTCGGCGATGGCGCGGGTGATGGACAGGCATTCGGAGAGGCCGCGTACAAGATCGGCGTTGCCGACCCGGGCGAGCGGGCTGGTGCCGGTGGGCTGGGCGGCGGCGTGGGTGTCGGAGATGTACGGGGAACGCCATAGCTGGACCGGGTGGAAGCGCTGCGGCTCGGAGTCGAGTCCCGCGGGGTCCCTGCGTAGCGCCATGAGCGTGCCGTCGTCGAACAGGGCCCAGCCGCGGCAGGACAGTGGCGTCGCGACCTCCTTGCGGATCACGTTGTAGGGCAGCAGCAGGCTGTGGCCCTGCGCGCGTGCGTGGAACGCGAACAGCACGTCTTCGCCGTTGGGCGAGCGGATCACGCGCTCGAACTCCAGGCCGGTGGTGTCCGTGCCGTCGAAGGTCTTGTACGCGCCCGTGGCCAGGCAGTAGCCGCCGGGGAAGACGATGCCCTGCTCCTCGGGCAGGCGGTGGCAGGCCTGCCCGATGCCGTCGAGGCGTACGACGGTCTTGGTGAGGGTGTTGAACACCAGGTGGCGGTGGGCGTCCTCCTTGTAGGGGCGGATCCGCAGCAGGAAGAGGGCTCCCACACGTGCATGGGAGATGTCCGCGTCGGCGAGGGACTGCAAGGGTTCGCCGACCGGCTCGGCGTACATGCCCTCTCCGGTCTCGGTGTCGTCCTCGACCTTGACGGTGAGGGTGCCGCCGAGTGTCTCGACGAACACCTCGCCCTGGATGGAGACGTGCGGGTGGCGGCCGAGGACGTGGTCCTCGCGCGTCGCCGCGGTCCACTCGAAGTCGTGGGAGGGCGGGAAGACGTGGTCGCGCTCTCCGCGCGCGTCGAGGAAGGTCACCTGTCCGTCGGCGGACAGTGCCCAGCGCAGGACGCGGATGTCCTCGGCCTTCTCGCCGGTCTGGAAGACAGCCAGCACCTTGCCGTCGGTGAGGCGCAGCTGGAGGAGGCGGGCGTGGTGGTAATAGCGGTAAAGGGCGGCGAATTCCCGGACGAAGGCAGGGTCGTCGAGTAGACCGGGCACGGCGTCGTCGGCCAGCCGGTTCAGATCCCGGTCGTGCAGCGTGAAGACATCGCCCACAGCGGTCTCCGGCTTCAGACCGACGAAGATGTTGTGGCCGAAGAGCAGCGTGTTGCCGACGGAGACGATGTCGCGGGGCTCGCAGTTGTGCTCTGTCCGGAGCCGCTCGGTGCCGGTCAGTTCCAGCCGCGTCGAGCCGAACTCCTCGGTGCGGCGGGTGTTGAGCGTTTCGGCGCGCCGGGCGAGTTCGGCGGCCTGAGCGGCGAGGCGATCGCGCAGCACCTCGTAGGTCCCGGTGTCGAGTGCGTCGTACGTACCGGTGTCCAGGCCGGTTGCCATGGGTCAGCTTCCCTTCACCTTTGCGCGGTTGTGCGCGGGTCACGAGAGAGGGGGGCCGGAGCTGCCGTTCCCTGTGCGGCAGCTCCGGCCCCGGTCGACGGATGATCAGGCTTTGACGCCGCCGTTGAGTTCGGCGAGCGGCAGGTCGGCCAGGCCCAGTTCGCCCGCCCGGTCCATGAGCTGCTCCAGCCGGCCGGCGTTGACACCGTCCGCCTTCATCAGTTTCATCAGCAGGGCCGAGACGGTCAGGTTCTGCACGTCGGCCGGGGAGATTGAGCCGAGGACGCGGCTGATGTCGTCGGTGAAGCTGGACGTGCCGTCCAGCCAGGGCCCGGCAAGTGCCTGCGCGGTGTCGGAGTGCTGCATGAACCCATCGACGCTCTTGCCGAGCGCGATCGAGGAGACGAGGCGGTCAAGGAAGACGGACTCGCCGCCGACGATGTTGATGTCGGCGTTCTCCAGTCCGGTCGCCAGTACCGTGGCCTGCGCCTCGGCGACCTGCCGTTGCACTTCCAGGCCGGCGAGCCGGATGTCCTTCTCGGCCTCCAGGCGCAGCCGGTACTCCTCGTGGCCGCGGGAGGCGTCGTCGAGGGCGGCCATCGCGGCGGCCTTCTCGGTCAGCCCTGCCGCCTCGGCCTTCAGCTTGCCGCCGATGGCCTCGGCCTCGGCGTGCGCCTTGGCCCGGGCGCCCTCGGCCTCCGCCTTGAGGCGCGCCTGGGTGGCCTCCGCCTCTGCGAGGCCGGCCTTCTCGATGACCTCGGCCTCCTTGTCCCGCACCTGGACGGCCGCGAGACCTGTCGCCGCCGCCTCGGCCTGGATGCCCTCGGCGAGGCGCACCTTGGCTCGCGCGTCCAGGTCGGCGGCCTTCAACCCCGCCTCCGCCAGCGTGAGTTGCTCAGCAGCCCGGTGCGTGGCGGCCTGCTCGGCGGCCTCGGCCGCCTTGATGTCCTTGACCAGTTTCTCCTGCGCCTGGGCTTCAGCGGCGATGATCACTGTCTGCCGTCCGCGTTCGGCCTCCTCCACGGCACGCAGCTTCTTGATTGACTCCTCCTGCTCGGCGACCGTTCGGTCCACCGCGACGCGCTCCCGGACAACCTCGGCGATCTCCCGCTTCTCCGCCTCCACCTCCTTCTCGGCGGAAATCCGCGTCAGTTCCGTCTCCCGTTCTCTGGCGATGACCTCAAGGAGGCGGTCTTTCTCGATGCGCTCGTTTTCGATGGCGATGACCCGCTCACGGTTCTTCTGCGCGACGGCTACCTCACGGGCCTGGTTCTCACGCTGGATGCCCAGCTGCTCCTCGGTCTTGAGGAACGCGCCCTGCGCCCGCAGCCGCTCCTCCTCCACCACCCGCGCGGTCTCGGCCTCCTCGCGGGCCCGGACGGTGTCGATCTCCCGCTTCTGCTTGATCTCGGCGTCGGCCTGGCGGCGCTCCAGCTCGAGGATGGCCTCCCGGGCGTCCACGTTCTGCCGGGTGATCTCCTTCTCCTCGGTGCGCTGGAATTCGTTGGTGCGGACGTGCTCGATGGCCGTCAGCTCGGTGATCTTCCGGATGCCCTGGGCATCCAGGACATTGGCGGGGTCGAGCTGGGTCAGCGGCGTCTGCTCCAGGTAGTCGATCGCCGCGTCCTCCAGGTGGTAGCCGTTGAGGTCGACACCGATGACCTCGATGATCCGGTACCGCAGCTCCTCGCGCTTGGTGTACAGGTCGGTGAAGTCCAGCTGTTTGCCGACGGTCTTCAGCGCCTCGGAGAACTTCGCGTGGAACAGCTCCTGCAGCGTGTCCCGGTCACTGGCCCGGGCGGTGCCGACGGCCTGCGCGACCTTGATGACGTCCTCGACGGTCTTGTTGACCTTCACGAAGAACGAGATCCGGATGTCCGCGCGGATGTTGTCCTGGCAGATCAGCCCTTCCCGGCCGGCCCGCATGATCTCGATGGTCTTCACCGAGATGTCCATCACCTCGGCTTTGTGCAGCACCGGAAGGACGACCTGTCCGGTGAAGGTCACGTCGACCTTCCGCATCTTGGAGACGATCAGTGCCTTCCCCTGCTCCACCTTGCGGAACAGCCGGGAGAAGACGAACAGCATGACGAGGGCGAGGAGCAGGCAGACGGCGACGAGCGCGCCGACGCCTACGGTGATGGCGTCCATGGGTAACGTCCTTGCGGCATAAGGGAGTTGACGTGTGAACGAGAGAGGGCGGAGCGCGGCGGTGCGGCCGCCCAGCCCAGGTGGAGGTGAAGGGTGAGGTTCAGGCGGCGCGGTCGTGTGCGTCGGACGGCACCTTGTACGGCGGGTCCTGGACTTGCTCGTCGGCCTCGCCGCGCGTACGCGGTACACCGATGCCGCCGCTGGCGAGGGCCTCGACGGGCCGGGACGGCCCCGGTTCATCGGGGGAGAGGCGGTGCAACGGCCGTACGAACAGACGAGTCAGACGCCAAGCGGCCAGCAATGATCCGACCGGCACCACGATTTTCATCAGGCCCAGGACGACTCCCGCGGGCGCGGCAGCGTGCAGCAGGATGACCGCGCCGAGACTCAGGAGCCAGGCGAACGCCGTCAGTATGGAGAACGCGACCGCGACGGGTACTCCGCCCATGCCCCAGGCGTCGAGATCCGCATCCGCGTCGTAGCTGTCGGCGCCGGCCGCTCCGAAGGCGACGAGGAGCCAGAATCCGAGGATCACGATGAGGGCGGCCGTGAACAGCAGGGAGGGGAAACCGGTCGCCGCTTCGAACAACGCGCGCATACTCATCCCCCCGGATACCGTCGCCCGACGCTGTGGGCCCTGGGGAGTCTTGGTGGCCGACGCGGTACACCTGCCGGTGTCCGGCATCGGGACCATTCCCCTTGTGCTCCCCGCCACCCATCCTGCCCGCTCAACGCCGAAGGCCGCATTGCCGGATCCCGGCAACCTTCGCTGTGGTTGTTATGCCGGTTGCCGTTGAGGGTTCGTCATCGCCGCGTCAGTAAACCGGGAAGCGTGCAACGCGTTCTCGAGGTCCCGCGGACCCACAGGCATCGCACCGTGCCGGAACAGAGCCGAGCCGTTCTCGGAGTTGAGGCTGTTGTGTTGTTTTCCGTGGTGAGCTTGCTCTCGCGTCCTGGCCGAGCTCTGACATCCCTCTGGTCTGCCACTCTTGACCATTGTGCGTTAGGAATGGGCTAGCAGAGCGTCAAGCACAGAGGAGAACGGGTGACAGTGCGGGAGATACCCGACGAGTATCTGATGGGGTATGCCCAGATACTGGCCGAGGTGGATGCAACCGGTCGCCGCCTCACTCGGGACGAACTGGAATCCCTGCGAGCCCGCGGCGAGCGCGCGGCCGAGGCTGGTCTCGGGCTACGGGCTCTTGTCCGAAGGCATCTGTCCGCGACCCGAGAGAGCTGGCCCACCCTCTCCTCTACGGGGGCCGCTCCAGTGCTTGCCGCGGTGGAGCAAGCCATCGACGCCTTTGCCGAAGGTCACGAGCGGTCACAGAAGCTCGCGGTACGGCAGGAGGAGGCCGTGCGGCGGGAGTTCATCGACGACCTGCTCTACGGCCGCAGCGACCTGGGGCGCCTGGCCGAACGCGCCGAACGCTTCGGGCTGCTCCTTGCCCGGGCCCACGCCGTGGCCGTCGCCCAGGGCGGCAATCCGCTCGAAGACATGGACCCGGCCACCCGGCAGGTGGAGAGCGCCCTGGTCGGCCGGTTCGGGCAGCGGCGCATCCTGCTCACCACGAAGGACGGGCGGCTGATCTGTATCGCGCCCGGAGACCAGGAGGACGTGCTGACGTTCTTCGCCAAGCAGGCACACGCGGCCACGGACGGCGGCCGGGTCGCTCTCGGACGACCGCACCCCGGGCCCGGGGGAGTCGTCCACTCCTACGAAGAAGCGCTCAACGCCCTCGACCTGGCCGAGCGGCTCCGGCTCGACGAGCCAGTGCTGCGCGCCGCCGACCTCCTCGTCTATCCCGTACTCACCCGGGACCGGCAGGCCATGGCGGACCTCGTCCACCAGACACTCGGCCCGCTTGACACCGCGCGTGGAGGTGCGCAGCTGCTCATCGACACGCTGACTGCGTACTTCGACACGGGCTGTGTCTCGGCCGAGGCGGCTCGCCGCCTGAACCTGAGCGTGCGCGCCTTCACCTATCGCCTGGAACGCGTTCACAAGCTGACCGGCGCCAATCCGGCGGATCCCGTGCACCGCTACACCCTGCAGACCGCGGTCATCGGTGCCCGGCTCCTGGGCTGGCCTGACAAAGAGGTGTGACGGGCCGGGCGTCGTGAAGCGGCTGGTGAAACCGTATTCTCTGCGTCTAACGTCAGTGGTCTGGAGTCACCGGATGCTGCGTGCAGCACAGAAGCTGGGGGAGCCGGAGTGTCCTTCCTGAAGTTCGCGGGCGATGAGGTGCTGGAGATGGCGGGCACGCTGGAGACCAGTGGGGGGCAGATGAAGTCGGCCTCCAAGGAGATGAAGCACGCAGACTCGGCGCAGATCGGCCACGGCGGCCTAGAGTCCGCGTGTGACGACTTCGCGGATTCCTGGGATTACGGCTTCGGTGAGCTCTCCAAACTCACCAAGGGCGTCTCGAAGTTCGCCAAGAAGGCCGCGGAGGAGTTCCGAAAGCTGGACGACAAGCTGTACGACGAGTTGAAGAAGACGAGTGACGGCAAGCGGTAGCCGTCGCTCAACCGGCTCAGGACCTCGCGTCCGCCGGTACATCGAACGTGAAGGTCCGGCCGATCTGCGCCAGACGTCCGCAGTAGGAGTCCAGCAGGAACACCGATGGCGTGGAGATCGTCACGTACGCGCAGTAGTCGCGCGGGGCCGGAACGATCAGCTGGAGCAGGGCCATGGGAAGCGTCGGGCGCACTGCCTTCCCCGTACCGGCGATGTCCGCGATGCCGGTCTCGGCCGCGAAGCTCGCGGGCAGGGTGAGCATGCGCAGGGAGGCGGACATGACGCCCGGTCCGGACGGCAGTTTGGCCGCGAGCAGCATGTCCTGTCTGCCCTGCACGCCTTTGCCGAGGGCGAAGTCCAGCTCTTGGAGGTGGCTCTCGCGGGCGAAGAATTTCCGTTCCTTCGCGCGGTAGATGCCTTCGGCGGCCAGCAGCCGGTCCCGGTGCCCGCTCGGTTTGACGGTGACGGCGAGCAGGCCCATGGACAGCCGCTCGTCACCGGCCACGTCCTCGGTGCCCAGGCACATGGCGGTGAGGGCGACGGTCTCCTCACCGCCTGCGGACAGGCCGGGCAGGGTGGCGCGCAATTGCTCGCTCGCAGAGGCGAGTTGCTGCTCGTCGGCATCTGGCATGAGTTTGGCCAGCGCCTCCTGCCAGCCGTCGGAGGCGGTGGGGTCGGGCAGGCGGATGAACTCGTCGGGGACGGTGTACTGGAAGGCGTACGGGATCTCCCGCGTGGCCGCGGCTTCGACCGGGTTGTGGGTCATGCGACGGTTCCGAAGTTCGAGGGCTGCAGGCCTCTGGTGAAGCTGTCTCCGGCGGAGGTGAGCGTCGTGCCCGTGTCGAACTGAGGTCCCAGCGGCCCGGGGGCCATGGTCGTGGGCTCGTTGTCGGGGGCCTCGTAGTCGAAGAACCCGGCCGCCGGGCCGACGACGGGGATGTCGGAGATGTTCCAGTCGCCGTCCAGCCACCGACCCTCGTTGGTGTTGGAGCCGAACGCGAAGCCCGCGCCGGTCACCGTGCCGACGATGTCGAGGGTCCGGCCGGTGGCGACATGGACCCAGCCCTGTCCCGCCATGGCGAAGCCGCGCATCGAGTTGGCCATGCCGCTGGGGATCTTGGCGATGTTGCCCCAGGCGCCGGGGCCGATCCTGCCGAGTGTCGCCATGAAGCCCTCGGACGCCCGCAGTGTCCGCCCGGACTGCACCATCAGCCGGCCCGCCTGGGCGAGTTTGGCGCCCGCGAGACCCACGCCGCCGGCGACCACGCCGAGCGCGTCCCAGGCGAGCGTCTGCCAGGTCACGCCCTCGGCGCCGCCGATCATCGCGGCACTGTGCGCGGCCAGCGCACCCACGCCGACGATGAAGCCGATCAGACCGAGTGCGCCCACCCCGGTACCGAGCGCCAGGGCGACGAGGCAGATCACCCCGATGACCATGGCGATGTCGGCGAGGATGTCGCCGACCAGCTTCCAGAAGTTCGGGTCCGACAAGACGTTCCAGGCATCGGACAGGAAGTCCGTGAACCCGTCCACCAGGTCGTCGAACCAGCCGGGTTCGGGCGGAGCGTCGTCCGCCGCGTCCTTGATCGTACGAGCCGTCGCGTCCGCCGCGGTCGTGTACTCCGTGTGCAGCGTGCGGGCCCGATCTCGGATGGCCTCCAGCTCGTCGTTGGCTGTGTCGTACGCCTTCTTCTTGTCCTCGTCGCGCTCTTCCTTCTCGGAGAGCGCGGATGTCTCTTTCGGCAAGCCGTCGAGAGTGCCCTTCGTGGCGCTCACCTTCTGCGCGGCTGCGGCGGCTTCCTCCTCCAGTTTGCGGGCCCGCGTCTGGAAGCCGTCCAGGCTGGTCTCCCAGCCGGACAGCGCCCGGTGGGCCGAACTGATCGAGCCGAGCGCCTTCTTGAGATACGGGGGAATCTTCTCCACGGACTTCGTGAACGTGTCGGCGGACTTGCCCACCCAGATCCCGTCGGACGTACCGATCTTGCTGAGCTGCGTCTGCGCGGTACCGCTGTCCCGGTCGGCCCGGCCGATCGCGGAGACCATCAGCCGCACGGTCTCCAGGTCGCCCGGCGCCGGATCGAACCCGAGATGGGGATACTTCGACGAACCCACTGCTTTGTCCCCCTACATTGCTGTTCGCCTCCCGCCGGTGGGGAGACGGATCATCCAGGTGATAGGAAGCTATCCGTGAGGTGAGTGGTTCCGCCATCGTCGTGACCACACCGCCACGGCATGCTGACAGTGCCTACAAATCCGGATCCAGGAGGCGCGATGTTCCTGCAGCCCCAGCTGAAGGCTCTGTTGAGGGACGGCTCGCAGGGCACGCAGCGGCACGATGCCCGCAATCTTCAGCGGTCCTGGCGGAAGTTCGCCGCCTTCGCCTACATCGCCGAGCAGTACGGCTACGAGTACGACGGCCTCTCCCCGATCTCGCCGAAGGGAAGCCCCAACCCGTACTTTGCCTTCCGCCGCACACCGGACGCGGTGGAGCGCGCCACCCGGACCGCAGGGCAATACCCCGCCGCACTCCAGGGCGGCCCGCTGCCGGGCATGCGCCCTGGTGGGAACCGCCTGCGCCCGTTGGCCGAAGCCCGGCGGGACGTCGACCTGCTGCACGCCCGCATCATGGTCGACTACAGCCGCACCCACCGGCGGCGCGGCCTGATCGCGCTGGTGATCCTCCCGCTCGCCATGCTCATCCCGCTCTCCCAGACCGGCTTCACCTCGGCCGCCCTGGGGGTCTGCGCCGCTATCTGGCTGTTCTTCGCCGCTCTGTGGGCCCTGGGCCTGCTTCTCGCCAGGCGCCGCCTCACCAAGTACGGACGCGTCCTGGCCGCGGCCGGAATCGACTGGCCGACGGCGCAGGCGCGCACGTGATTGCCGGACTCCGGAAGGCGCCCCGGGCAGGTATGTGCCGGTGACGGTCAGTGATCCGGGCAGGCCGCGTCCGCAGAATTGACCGTGTGTACGAACTCCATCCTGTGAGGCGGATGAGGGGTTGGGGCGGAGGGCTCCCGGTTGGCACCGGCACGAACCCCTGACGAACGGGGATACGGATGGTGCTTGTGGTGATCACCGGCGTCGCCATAGTCACGCTTGTGACCTGGGCAATGGGAGTTCTTGTCCGGCGAGAGCGCCAACGCCTCGGCACCAGCGCCGAGGCGCACCGGATCGAGTCGGCGGCCACCCGAGGTATCCGAGACGCGCGCCGCCATGCCCGGTCCCTTCACCACATCGGGGGTGCCGGAGGCATCAGCCGACTGCCCGACCACGATCCGCGCCACTGACGGCGTGTTGCTTCAGCGGAACGACCGGCCTTCCAGCCAACGCTGCCGTGTCCGTCGGAACCAGCCTGTGAGATGGGAGCACAACGGGCCGCCGTGCGGCAGTGCCACCGTCGTCTCCCGCGCCATCGAGGTGAAGAATCCCCGCCCGGCTCGGCTCTGCAACGTGGTACTCCACCGGTAGCCGGGGTGGTGGGCGAGCAGAGAATGGACCAGCTCGCGTCCCAGTCCTTGCCCTTGCCAGGTGTCGCAGATCCAGATGTCCACAATTCGCCCTGCACGGCACGCCTTGCAGGCACGGAAACGCAACTGTCCAATGACGCGATTTCCCCTGTTCAGCGAGACGATCTGGATGGATGCGGCCGGGGCGGACGCGGTAGTCCTGTTCACCCGTGGCGATTGTTGATTCTGAGCGCTGCCACTCCATGCCCAGACCAATGAATTCCGCCTTCCGAAAACGCCGATGCATGGTGAGGAGCGGACTGAAGGGGGAGATGCGGCGCTGGTCCTGGCGTCGCCGCCGGTTCAACGATGCCCATCGTTCGAGTCCTCCCTCCTCACTTCCGCAGGGCCGGTATGGCAGGTCGACGATGTGGGCGACGAGCGCCCCGGCAAGTACTGCCCAGGCCGTTGCGGCGAAACCGACCGTCTGTCAGCCACCGACCGAGACAAGCGAGGCGGTGGCTGGCAGACGGTCGCACATCCGTTGGAAAGGAAAGACCACTCGCGGCGGACGCTTCCCGGTTGACGGATTTCCACCAGATCGGTCCCGATGACCAGCATGGCCACGACGGTCACGGGCGCGACCACTGACGACTCCACGTGTGCTCTCAATTCGATCCAACTCGTCGGTTCCGGCGACGGGCGGGGCTTGTGCGAGGCACATCTGGCTAGCGTCAGGCAGAGCGCCTTGCAGGCCCGGGGCTGCGGTCGAGGAGGCGGGCGGGCGCGAAGCAGCCCGGCCAGACATCGCTCGCAACCATGGCCGCTCCAGTCGCTCATGAACCTCCGGCGAAGTGCTCCAACAGCGAGGCCGCAGTGATCGCGCCGATCAGGGCGGCTTTGCCGCCGCTGCGTTCGACGACCGCGACGACCGAGGTGTCCTTGCGTGTCATCAGCGCCGCGATCTGCATGGGCGAAGCGTCCGGGCCGACCACGGCAGCGGTGATGGTGCGGCGCGGCAGCCACTCGATCACCGATCGTCCCACCATCGATGCTCTGGCGTCGTCGTCGAACCGGTTATCGATCACCGAAGCGAGGAGCAGGTCATCCTGGACTCTGTCGGGCACAAGCGCCGTGACGAGACGGGTGGCGGACACGATCGCATACGGATACTGGTCCGGGTCGAGGACCAGCAGGGCGGGCAACTGCTCGCGCGCCACCAGTCGGACTGCATCGAGCACGTCATCGTCCGAAGACACGGTGGGATAGCACCTGGCCAGATCACGTGCGTACATCAGCGGAGGTCTCCTTGGTCGGTGCGTCGGCGTCCTCGCGGCCCGACGGGATCCCGGCCAGGTCGTCGACGTCGAAGGCACGGGCGATCGGCACGTCCGTGGAGCTGTGGGCGATGATCGAGAAGGCGATGCAGACCGCGATCAGCGTGAACGCCGCTTCGGCCTGCGGGATGCCGGACTGCAGCACCAGCAGGCCGTAGACCACCGACGCGAAGCCCTTCGGGCCGAACCAGGCGGCCACCAGCCTCTCCCTGCGCGAGATGCTCGTGCCGAGCAGGGAGAGCAGCAGTGACGCCGGGCGGATCAGGACGATCGCCAGGACTGCTGCCACGTAGCCGCCGACTGACAGGTCGCCGAAAAGCTGGGGCGTCAACAGTGCGCCGAAGACCAGCAGCGCCGCGAATTTCGCGAGCTCCGCCAGAGCCTCGCCGAGCGGCTCGAAGGACTGCTTCGCCTCCGGAGAGACGTGGACCAGCGTCGCGCCGGCCGAGAACGCGGCCAGGTAAGGGTTGGCGTGGGTCAGGTGGCAGGTCGCGTACAGGATGATCCCGGTCGCCAGCGGCAGCAGCGGCTGCAGCTTCGGCTCCGCGCCCAACAGCCGGAAGCGCACCAGCCCGCTGACGAGGAGCGGGAGCGCGACACCGAACACGAGGCCGAGCAGCAGTTCCAAAGCGATCTTGGAACCGGAGGCCTCAGCACTGTCGGAAGTCGGGCCCGCGGCGGCAATGAGGATGAGCACAATCGGCAGGGCCAGACCGTCGTTGATGCCGCTCTCGATGTTCAGCAACTGCCGCAGCTTGGCGGGGACTTCACGGCGCCCCACGATTGCCGAGGCGAACACCGGGTCGGTGGGCGCCAGGACCGCACCCACCAGGAACGATGTCGTCCAGTCCAGGCCCACCAAGAAGTGCGTGATCAGCGCCATGAAGACAAACGCGAGAGGCATGCCCAGCCCCAGAGCACGCGCCGGATTCTTCCAGTTGGCCCGCAGCTTGGGCAGAGAGACGTGCATGCCGTCGGTGAACAGCACCGCGAACAGCGCCAGGTCGGCCGTTATGGCCACGATCTCACTGTCCGGCGTGATGTGAATCAGGCCGAGGAAGCCGTCGCTGACGAGCGCTCCGCCGACGAGGAAGAGGAATGACGTGGAAAGCACTGTCCGGGCCGCCAGGCCCGACAACAGAACCGCCACCAACAGTGCAACGCCGAACACCGCCACAAGCACCATGACGGACCCCCGATCGGAAGAGAGAGTGATCCCCTACTCGCCGACCAGGCTTCCCGGCACACCGAGGGGAACCTTACAGGTCCTTGACGCATCTTTGACAGACCGCGCATGCGCACGATGCGCTACCCGAGATTGCCGGATCTCGGCAATCTCGGGTAGCGGCAGCGGTCTCGACGTGTTTAGGCGCGGTTCAGCTCGATGTCCGCTCTTCCGGGCGGCGGCCGCGGCGCGAGGCCCGTACGCAGGTACTCAGGTGCGCCGGGAAGTCTGGTCGGCAGGTGATGGCCCACGGCCCTGGAGCCCCGCTTCTAGACTCTTCCCCCGGACGGCAGCCAGCAGGGCAGCCCTCGCTGCTGGGCCCGGGCAGTCGCCTGCGTCGTCCGTTCCGGGGCGCAGGCTCAGAACCGAGATCGCGCATGACAGGGCCGTCCCCCACCTGCCGGGGGGGAGATCACCTCGCACAACACGAGACGGCTCGGAACGGATCTCGCGGAACTCTTGCGCCCGGGAATCGCCGTGCTTGTGATCGACCTCGGCAAGGTGACCTACCTCGGCAGTGATGGTGCAGAGGTGATCTTCATGGCGCTGCGGGCCGCGCGCGGGCTCACGGCACACGCGTGATCGCCACCCACGTGGGTCCTCAGCCCCGCGCCACCCTCCAACAGCTGGGACTGCTCCGGGCCGTCGACGTGTACGCAGGCGACGGCCCGAACCCTTCACAAGGCAGAGGCGAGTAACCGCCGCCGGCAGTCGTCGGCGGCTGGGATTATTGGCGGAACTGCTGGCGCCAATTATCGATCAGCGCGGGTATCTCGCGCGTCACGTAGACGTAGAAGACCTGCATCAGCGGCGCCATCCGTACCAGTTTTGCCGCCGACCCGCGCTGCCACAGGGTGGCTGCGAAAGCGAGCCGCTCGCGGGCCTGATGTACGCCCTGGGGGCTGGCACTCTGCACGCTCGCCTACCTCGCCGGCGATGCACTGCTCAGCGGCGGCAGATACGCCAGCGCGAGCCTCTACCCGCTCGGCATAGCCTCCGGCGCCGCGCTGCCCACGCCCCGGCCAGGCGCTGTTACGGGCCACCGACCCGAGGACGGTGCGCACTGGGGTAGTCGGCATCCATGACAGATCGGCCTTGGACCGCGGCGCTGAAAGACGGCGCCCTGGCACGCAGACGATCCTCGGCGTTCGGTACGGCGACGGGGCCACCGCGATCGGTCATACCTCTGGCTTTGCCTGCCGGTCAGGTTACGGGGTACTGCCCATCTCCGCGGTGAGGACCTCGGGGTCGCTGCCGAATCACCGGACCATCTTGTGAAACTCCCAGCCGTAGAGGCGTCCCGGGTGAACTCCCCGACCGCTGTGACGGTGCATCCGGAGATCTGTGCGAAGTCGTCCTTGAGGAGTTCCTTGTCGCCTTCGGCGACGAGCACTCCGGCATTCGATAGGTGACTGAACGTTTTTGGGGCCGCTGTTCTGATGGATTGCCACGCCCACGACCACCCGTGCGAAGGAGGGAGCGAGGCGACCGAGCTCCACGCTTACTTCCCGGCACGATGGTGCTCCTCGCGGCCGGCTGGTTCTTCGTCTACAGCCCCATCTTCTGGCCACGCGGCGTATGGACGATGCTCGGCTTCGCCCTGGGCCTCGCACTGCTCGCCTGGGGACTGCGGTTGAGCGACCCACCGGCAGGGTCGACATGCTGCCCCGCCACCCAGCGGGCGATCACGAAACTGGAGAGTGACCGTGCCGCAGCTCATGTCGAACAGGTGCTGGACTTCTACCGATCCGGAATCATGGAGGGCAACACGACCGCCAGAACTGAGCCCCTGCCGACCTACGACATGGCTCGGCTGGATCGCTGTTCCACGCGTCTTCGACTGCTGCAGGAAGTCGATGCGAGCAGGGATATTCAGCAGGCTACTACGGTGTGGCAGTCGCTGATCTACGCCCCGGGCTACCGGCGTTGGCTGCCGGTATCTCCCGACGGTCTGTGTCAGCTGTCGTCCCGGACGGCGGGGGCGTGGTCCGCTTCGGTGGCGGAACGGACTGGCTGGTCAGCAGGGGCAACGGTCGCCGCGACTCGGACGGCTGCGGTTGCCAGGTATCCGCCGCCGATGACACTCAGTGGACTCGGTGCTGCGGGCTTGTGGTTGTCACGCTCGTTGGGCCTGCTCATGCTCGACTCCTCGTGGTTGTGCCACCGCCACTCGGGGCCGGTGGCGAGAGGCCAGGCTTGCCGGTTCAGGAGCCTGAATGCAGTTGGTTGGGCATCGCGTCAACCTCTCGTAAGAACTGGTGCGCATGCCTCCCACTTCAAGCCCTCATCTCGGGGGTCAGGATGCCGCCCCCACCACCGATCAAGAAGAACGCGACGTCCCGGCGCCCTCGGCCCGCGCAGCGCCGCGATTCCGGCCCGACAGCCTCCTGGGCCTGGCAGTCATCACGTGATTGGACCAGGGAACATGCTGCACCCCTTCTGAGCTGTAGAAACAGCCTTCGCTCAAGTCCCAGGGAGGCGTCAGCGGGATCGGCTGGGCTGTGCCCTGGCTGTTGTCGCAGGTACTGCTGTGGGTGTGGCGGTGAGGTACGCGGCGTGCTTCACCCTCACGGGGGTGTGCTGCCCGATCGCTTCGGTCCCGGGGCCCTTCGCCCGAGCCTCGGTCCGCACGGCGGCCCCCCGGCGGTCCGTGGTCCCGACGAGTCTGGTGTCATCACTCATCAGGCCCCGTGATCGGCGCACAAATCGTGGCAGCGTCACCTGTTCTCGCTGGCAGACAGCGTGAGGCGGGCGGGGCGGACTGGGCGCGGTGGCCTGCTGCGGATAGGGTGCAAAGAACGCGTCAAGACGATGCGGGGTGTGCCGGGAAGTCTGGTCGGCGTCCGTAGGGCCGTGTGCCCTTTTGCCGATACCCCGGAGGTTTGCCGTCGTGGCCGCCACCCCGCCCCGTGCCCCGTTTCTCGGTCTTCTGCCCTGGCCTGAGCGGCAGGCCGTGGCCCGGGCGCTGCGCACCGAGACGGTGGGCGGCATGGTCCTGCTGGCTGCCGCGGTGGTGGCGCTGGTGTGGGCGAACACTCCGTTCAGCAGCACCTATACCGCCATCCGCGACTTCCACTTCGGGATACCCGCGCTGGGGCTGGACCTGTCGGTCGGCCACTGGACCTCCGACGGTCTGCTGAGCGTCTTCTTCCTGGTCGCCGGGATCGAGCTGAAGCGGGAACTGGTGGTCGGCTCGCTGCGCACCCCGGCCACCGCCGCACTGCCGGTGATCGCCGCCGTGTGCGGCATGGCCGTGCCTGCCGCCTTCTATGCGGTCACGGTCGCGGCTGGCGGGGGCAGCATGGACGGCTGGGCGGTGCCGATGGCCACCGACATCGCCTTCGCCCTGGCGGTCCTGGCGGTCATCTCCACCCACCTGCCGACTGCCCTGCGGGCTTTCCTGCTGACCCTCGCGGTCGTCGACGACCTCGGCGCGATCCTGATCATCGCCGTGTTCTTCACCTCCGACCTCAATTACTGGGCGCTGGCCGGGGCGGCCGCCGGGCTGATCGTCTTCTACGTCCTGCAGCGGCTGCGTGTGCGCGGCTGGTGGTGGTACCTGCCGCTCGGCATCGTGATCTGGGCGCTGATGTACAACGGCGGCATCCACGCCACCGTCGCGGGGGTCGCGATGGGCCTGATCCTGCGCGCCACCCGCGAGGAGGGAGAACAGGAATCTCCCGGCGCACGCACCGGGTACCTGCTGCACCCGCTCTCTGCCGCGCTCTGTGTGCCGCTGTTCGCCCTGTTCGCCGCCGGGGTCAGCGTCTCCGGCGACGCACTGGGCAAGGTGTTCACCACCCCCGAACCCCTCGGAGTGATCGCCGGCCTGCTCGCGGGCAAGATCCTCGGCATCTTCGCCGGCACCTATCTGGCCGCCCGCTTCACCCGCGCCCAGCTCAACCCGGACCTGGCCTGGGCCGACGTCTTCGGCCTGGCGACACTGGCCGGCATCGGCTTCACCGTCGCCCTGCTCATCGGCGAACTCGCCTTCCCCGCCAGCGCCGTCGGAGAACACGTCAAAGCCGCCGTCCTGATCGCCTCACTGGCCGCCGCCCTGCTCGCCTCCCTGCTCCTGCGCCGCAGGAACACCGTCTACCGGCGCCTGTACGAGGAGGAAAACCTCGACCAGGACGCCGACGGCATCCCCGACATCTACCAGCGCACCGAAGGCACCAGCCCATGACCCCGCCGCTGCATCGTCACCTGCTCACCGCGGCCTTGTGGCTGCTGCTCTGCGCCCTGGCCACCGCAGCCGCCCTCCACCTCACACCGGCATGGGCCAAGGTCCTGTGCCTGATCGCCGCCGCTGCGGCACTGCGTATCGGGGCGAAGGTTGCCTGGCCAACCGTCCGTCCTGCCTTCCGTCGAGCCCCGCCGCAGGTTCCGGGAGTCATCCGCCTGCGCGGAGAGATCAGTGCCGTTACCGCGGACAAGACGACGCGTCAGCTGACCGACGCCCTGGCCACCCGTCCCGGGGCACTGGAGATTGACATGTCCCGGATCGACGTTCTCACCAGCGACGGCGCGATGGCATTCCTCACCGCCGCCCGCATCGCCCACCAGCAGGGCACACGCGTCACCATCCGTAACGCCAGCCCCCAGGCACGCGCCACCTTGCACACACTCGGCCTGGACCGACTCCAGCACTACCACGGCGAAGAGACGTGACTTTGGCTCTGCCGCCGCAGCGAGTGGCAGATGGGCGCATGGTCGGCCTGGCCGCCGCAGCTTCAGCCGCGCAGGTCCCGTAGGCGGTAGCCGGCGACACCCGCGGCCGCGGTGAGTGCGGCAAGGGCTGTCATCAGGACGGCGGCGGGCCAGTTGACGGGATCGGCGGGTACGGCGGCCATGTGTGCGAACGGGGACAGCCGGCCCGCCCATGCCGGCCATCCGGAACTGTCGGCGATGACGTTCAGCAGGAACCCGCCTGCGGCTGGCAACGAGCTGATGGCGGCGACCGCGCGTGGCGCCCAGCCCAGCGCGAGTACTCCGGTGCCCAGGCACAGGAGCACGATGGGCAGCACGTTCCAGGCTCCGGACAGAGCGGGGAGGAGGCTGAGATCGGCGCCGACGGCCCTTGCCCCGGCCCAGGTGGCGAAGCCGGCGGCGGTGGTGAGCACGATGACGCCGGCGAGCGTGGCGGTGATCTCGCTGGTGAGCGCTTTCGTCCGGGTGAGGGGCTGGGCGTACAGGAGAGTCAGCCGCCGGCCGGTCTCGTCGGCGGCGAACGCGGCGAGGCGGACCGCGGCGAAGACGCCGGCCGGGACGGCCAGGAGCGTGAACAGCGTGGCGGTGTATCCCTGGAGTGTGCCGAGTCCGGTGAAGCCGGCCTGCGCGGCGAGGTCGGCGAACCGTGGATTGTCGGTGAGGAAGTCCGTCATCGACACGACCAGCACCCCGATGAGCAGGTAGTACGCGCCCACCCCCAGGGTCCAGGCAGCCAAGGGCCGTACCAGCCGCCGCACCGCGAACGCCTGGACGGACCCCAGCAGTCTCATCCGGGGGGCCCGGCCGGAGGGAGAGCGCAGGTAGCCGCCGCGGATGTCCCGCCCCCGGGCGGCGGTCGCGGCACCAGTGGCCAGTGCCAGGCCGGCGGCTGCCAGGACCAGCAGAGGCCAGGTCCGGTTCCCGTCGTACGCGCGGGTCAGCGCCATCAGCCCGAACGGGGAGAGCCAGCGCAGCCACCCCCAGGCGGCGACACCGTCCCCGGCCATCTTCAGCAGCATGCTCACACCGAGGACCACCACCGCCGCCCCGCTGGCCGACGCCCGGCTCGCGAACACCTGAGCAGTCATCGTGCCCACCGCGACGAAGACCACACCGCACAAACCCAGACCGGCACTGTGCACCGCGGCACCGCCTGCGGTCGCACCCGCCGCGACCAGCCCGGCGAACGCGGCTGCCCCCGCGAGGAGCGACGCCGCCACCAAAACAGCGAGGTGACGTGCCACCACGCTCGTGACCGGCACCCGTCCGGCCAGCAGCACATCCCACCGGCCGGAATCCTCCTCACCCCGGGTGATCCGCGTCGCGGCGAGCAGCCCCCACACCGCCAGCACGACCGTCAGGACCGTCCCCGTGCGCCACACCGCGAACCCGCCCGCGTCATCCAACGCGACCGGTTCACCGAACAGGGTGCGGATCGCCGGGTTCCCCGCCAGCGCCGCCAGGGCCGCCGCATCCGCCGGGTTCTTCACAGTGCTCCCGTAGGCGGCCACCGCCACCGCCGACATCCCGGCCGCGAGCCCGGTCACGACGAGCGCGCCACGCCATGTCTGGCGTAGGGCCAGAACCGTCACCGCCCGGCCCGCCACCCAGCCGGGAGCGGTGCGCCCGACCGGAGCGTCCGCGGCCGTCACCGCTGCTGCCCGCCGTAGTAGCCGAGGAAGATTTCCTCCAGTGAGGGTTCGCGCACCGCGAGGCTGACCACATCCGCCGCCGCCAGCACCTGCAGCACCCGCCCGGGCGGGCCGGTGAGCGTGAACCGCACCGAGTCCGCGCCTGTCACCTCGACCGCCTCCACACCGGGCATCTGGGCCAAGTCCGGTGGCGCGCCGGTGAAACTCGCCGTCACTTCGGTGCGGTGCAGCCGTCGCAGATCTGCCACGGCGGCGACGTCGACGAGCCGGCCGGCGCGCAGGATCGCCACCTTGTCGCAAACTGCCTCGACCTCGGCAAGCTGGTGGGAGCTGAGGAACACCGTCTGCCCATTGTCCCGGGCCTCGCGGACCGCGTGGCGGAACTCGCGTTCCACCAGCGGGTCCAGACCGCTGGTCGGCTCGTCCAGCACGAGCAAAGGCGCCCGGGTGGCGAACGCGGCCACCAGCGTCACCTTCTGCCGGTTGCCCGTCGAGTACGCCCGGCCTGGCTTGGACAGGTCGAGGTCGAACCGGTCGACCAGCGCATCCCGGTAAGACCGGTCAATCCCAGGGCCCGTGCGCGCGAGCAGCTCAAGGATCTCGGCGCCGGTCAGCTGCGGCCACAACGCCACATCGGCTGGCACGTACGCCAAGCGACGGTGTGTCGTAGCGACGTCAGCCGCGTCGGTACCGAAGAGCGACGCCCGGCCGGTGGTCGGGCGGGCCAGCCCCAGCAGCAGCCGGATGGTGGTGGACTTGCCCGCACCGTTGGGACCCAGGAAGCCGAACACCTCCCCGGCCGGGACACTCAGATCCAACCCGTCCAGCGCCAGGACACGGCCATAGCGCTTGGTCAGGGACTGAGTACGGATCGCGGGCGAGACCATGAGGGCCTCCGGAGTCGACGCGGCGGGCACACGGCCCCTAATCGCCGACCAGACTTCCCGGCACACCGCTAGTGAACATACTCGCGCCGGATCACGCCGGACAAGACACCGGAACCGTGTGAACGCTGCGGACTCCGATCACCGGCCAGCAGGGCCGCCTCTACCACCAAGCATCACCGGAAGACGGCCGCCACTGCCCGACTGCCGCGCTAGCATCCAGCAGCAACCCCTGACGCTGCGCCAGGCCGTCTTCGGGAAGCGCCTGGGCAATCGGTAACGGACCGTCACCCGGCCAAGCGGGGGTGCCGGGGTCTCTGCGGGCGCAGGCACCCGTCCGTTCACACCTCTTGACGCTGATCAAGAGGCGGGCGGATCGTGGCCATTCGTGCAGGTCCACCGTGAAGGCAGGGGCTTGTATGAAGTCGTTCTCCTGGCGCTATCTGGTGTACGCCGACGGGGCGTTCTACCGGATGAGCAGCCTCGACAACTGCACCGACGCCGGCCTCGCCCACATGAATGCAATGCGCGGCAGGGATGCCGAAGACGAAGGGGAGAGGCCGACCCGGCGGCCGGGTTCGCGCTGCGGGGGCGACCTCATGCTGCACTGGCATGGCCCGTGGGGGACCGGGGTGTGGATGGAGTTGTGTCCGGCCTGCGACGCCGACTGGCCCGTCGCCCGCGCGTTCATCCGCTGGCACCGTGGCCCCGACCGCGATCCCACGATCCTGCAGGGGCTGTTCGAGGACTGGGAGACCGAGACCATGCACGCCCAGGGCTGGTCCCGCGCCGGCGAACCTGAGGTGCCACCCGCCCCGCTGGTACATCCCCGAGCCGTACCGCGCGGGGAAGGCTGAGGCGATTCATGCAGGGGCCCGGGGCCGGGCGGGGTTCGGGCCCCTGCACCGCACACCTACGGGGAGTCAGTGCGCTGGATCTGCCCAACGATGCCGGCGCCTCAGGGACACGTAGGGCTGAGGTGGTGGGCCCGTGCCGGTTCCGTCAACGCGGCACGGACCCGGACCCGAACTTATACAGCCCGCGGCGCGGCGGCCACCCCCGACGCCCGTCCGGTTACGTCTTCTCCAGCATCAGCGGTCGGCACGGTTGGCGGGCTCAGCTTGCCCAGGCGGTCACCCGGACGCCGCGACCTTCTACTCACCCTGTTCACAGGGTGAGGCGGTGAGGGCCTGTTCGACGGTGGGATAGCAGGGGATGAGCTGATCCAGGCCGATGATCTGAAGGACCCGCAGGACGGCTTCCTGGGCGTCGGCGATGCGCACCCAGCCCTCAGTGCCGCTCGCGGCCTGGCGAGCGGTGAGGAAGACGTTGATACCGCTGGAGTCCATGAACGTCACCCCGCTGAAGTCCGCGACCACCCGCGGCGGCGTCACGTCGCCCGAGGACAGCATCGCCTCGGCGAGCATGTCCTTGACGGTGTGGTCGATCTCGCCGCGCAGGGTGACCACCCGGATGCCGTCGATGGTGGTGTGGCCGATCGACAGCTGGCCGGACTGGGCTGCTCCGTGGGTCTCTGTCACCGTTTCCTCGATTGCGCTCACCGCCGGGGGATGGGAACTCCGACACGCTATGCGCTGCAAGCCTGCCCCGACGGTACGGCGAACAACCGATCACCATTTTAGTGGGAGTCCAGGCACATGTGAGAGACGGGGTGGGGTAAGCGCAGCGTGTGAACGGGGGAACAATCAAGGTGGACCTGGTGGAAAGCAGTTCCCGAGGGCGAGGGCGGCTGGGTGCGTGATGCCCAACCGATCCAGGACACGGTCGCCCTGGACGGTGACGGGTCCGTCATCGCTCAGGCGCGCCACCGTGCGGCGGACTTCCTCGCCCGTGTCCAGGCTGAGCACGGTTTGCCGGTGTCGGCGCGCGCGATGGACCTGACCCAGCTGGTGGTCAGCGAGCTGGTCACCAACGCCCGCAAGTACGCTCCCGGACCGGTGCTGATGGAACTGTGCATCGTGGGCGCCGCGGTGGAAGTGACCGTCTGGGACAGTGACCCGGTCCTGCCGGTGGCCAGAGCCGCTGACGCGGGCCGAGTCGGACAGCACGGCCTGGAGATCATCATGGCCGTCACCCAGGGCTTCGCAGTCCAGCAGGAACCCGTCGGCAAACGCATCACCGCCCGCATCGCCCTCCTCGACGACCCCAACGGCCACGTCAGCGGACGCCGCCCCCAGTAACGGTCGTGCCCCTGCCGCCCCGCAACGCCCAATGCTGATGCCACCCGCCCCTCTCCCGCACAGGAGGGCAACGAGGGATGCAGCTACCTCAAGCTGCACCCGCGACCGTGGCACGCGTACTGTGATGCCAGCTCATCCCCCTGCCAAGCGAAAGGGATGGGTGGTGTGCCGGGAAGTCTGGTCGGCGACGTCTCCGTTGCGCCCGGAAGGCTTCCCGTGCCGCTCACACCCCCGCCCCGCCATCGTGCTCGCACCGTCGTCCGGCTGCGAGGAGAGCTGACCCCCAGGACAGCGCCCCGCCCCGGCAGGAAACTCGCGAGCGCCCTCGCCCGGGCCCCCGACATCATCGAAGTAGACCTCACCGAGGCCACCTGCCTCACCCCGGACGCCAGCGGGCTCCAGCTGGCCTGCGCAGCCACCGCGCGCCGCTTGGGTACGTCTTCCGTCATCACCCACGCCTCGCCCCGCCACCTGCAGATGCTCCGGGAGCTGGGCATGCAGCACCTCATGGACGAACCCCTTCTTCCTGACCCGTAGCTCCACCACGAGACAAGAGCCAGGCGATGTCACCCCGAAACACTCCTCCCTTCCCGTCTTCCCCCACCCCACGAGACCGCGATCCAGGAGTTCCTCACCAGCTTCGACGCCTACGCCCGCATCCGCGGAGCACGTGACAGCGTCCTCACAGCCTCCCGCGTCGGCCTGCGAGAAGAAGAACGCGCCTTCACCGACCTGCACCAGGCCATCGCACGCCTCCGCACCCTTTCCCGCCCCCAGTAACCCACGGAAGTGCTCACACGCCGGCCCACCAGCTCAGCGCGAGGTGAAAGCGTCCACCGCCAGGAGGCCGTCGTCGTCCATCCGGACCGGACCGGATCGGTGAGCTGGGCGAGGACCTGCTGAAAATCGCGGCGGTGCGGGCGGCAATCACGCGCAGCCGACCGCCCACCTCGGCAGCCAGCCACACCTGCGCCTTCAGTAAAACGCGGGCGTCCTGCCGCTCCGTCTGCCACGCGGCACGACGCGCGAGAGCTCTCTCCCGCTGTGCGCTGCGCTCCCGCGCCCACGTACTGCCCCGACGTCGCGTTCCGGGTTGTAGACCGGCCAGTCCTGGCTGTCCATCAGGGCGGTGTGCGGCGCCATTCGGCATACCGCGCCACTCCACTGTCTGCGAGGTCCTCCGGGTCACCCTCGTACGGGCCACAGCCACCGGGGAAATCCAGCTGCTGGAGGGCTCCCCGCTCACGCCGCTCCGCTTCCATGACCTGCTCCACGCTCAGCCTCGCGCCCTGTCGCCGGACGTTGCCATGGGCGTCTGGCCACGGGCCGTCGGCACGTGTGCGGGCAGGCTTGCTTGCGGCCGGTGGTGGAGCGTCAATCGGGGATGGGGTCAGACCCTTGAGCGGTGCCTCCCGCATCCTCAGTGGACGTTAAGTCCGATCTTCCTCGGTTCGTGATCGCTCGATCGAGGTACTGATCGTCGCGCAGGCCTCCTGTTGGACATGTTCATGATGAGATGCGAGGCATGGAGCGAGAGCCGTATCCGAGTGACTTAGCGGACCAGTAGTGGGCGTTGATCGAGCCGATGATCACAGCCTGGAAACAGGACCGGGTGGCACGGTCAGCGACCGGATATCCCGGATCCTGCAACCTCCGGGAGGTCGTGAACGCGATCTTCTATCAGAACCGGACGGGCTGTCAGTGGCGTTATCTGCCCCACGACTTGCCAGCCTGGTCGGCGGTGTTCTACTACTTCGGCCTGTGGCGCCAGGACGGGATCGACCAGCGGATCCAGGAACTCCTGCGCTTCCAGGTATGGGAGAGAGCCCGGCGATCAGGAGGCCCGTCCCTCGTGATCATCGACACCCAGTCCGTGCGCGCGGCCGCGGGTGTCCCGAAGGCCACGACGGGACTGGGCGCCAACAAGAAGGTGTCGCGACGCAAGCGGGGGCTGGCCGACGACGTTCTGGGGCTGATCATCGGCGTCGTGGTGCTGGCCGCATCCGCCCACGACAACACCGCTGG
Organism: Streptomyces aurantiacus; assembly: GCF_027107535.1. NCBI lineage: Bacteria > Bacillati > Actinomycetota > Actinomycetes > Kitasatosporales > Streptomycetaceae > Streptomyces > Streptomyces sp. Qhu-G9. The sequence continues at coordinate 3,574,469 of NZ_CP114283.1, forward strand.
CACCGCCCTGCTCGACCAGGCCGCCGAACGCTGCGGGATGCGCCTGGAGAAGGCCCTGGTGGACCAGGGCTTCAAGGACCAAGTCATCATCCACGGCGCGCTGATGGACATCGACGTCGAGGTCGTCCGCCGCAACCCCGACGACCAGGGCAAAGGCTTCGTCCTGCAGCCGAAGCGGTGGATAGTCGAGCAGGGCAACGGCACGCTGATGCTGCACCGCCGCCTGGCCCGCGAATACGACCACAGCCCCGACACCTCCCCGCCGCATTACGTGAGACTCGATCCTCCAGTGGCAGTGACGATAGTGGTCTGGGCCGGGACCGTTGTCCGGGACGGTCAGCCTAGAGCACCAGTGAGATCGGGAGGGAAGTTCATGGCACGAAGGTAGGTGTCGAGTGCGAGCGTGACGATGTCGCCATGCTGGGCACCGTGGTCCGCGTGGTAACGGCGGATGCGCCGTTGGAGTTGGAGAGCGTCGGGGACGGCGGCGTGGCGACACGGTGCCTGACGAGGGTGTTCTTTCCGGGAGCGCCCCGGCAGGATTCGAACTTGCGACGCCCGCCAACGGGTCCAGGGCACTGCCGCACAACAAGTACGGAGAGGCCGACTCCGCCGCCGACCACTTGCTGCGCCGGGTGCTGGCCACCGACAGTTACGAGGGCTCCGAGCGGATCCCGGTCGGCCGAGACCTGGGAGGGCTGGAGCCGTACGCCGGTCCGGACGCCGACTGGCTCACGGGCGGCGGTGAACTCAACAAGGTCGCCGCGACTATCGCCACCGGCCGCGACATGGTCGGCTGCACTGGCGTACCGACTACGGCGAGGTCCGGCTGGGCGCGGAGGCCGTCATCGGCATCCTGCGCGAGGCCACGAGGTGCTCCTGGAGGACGCGGTCTTCACCCTCGATCGTTTAGACGGCACCACCATGACCGTCTGACCTCGGTGGCCCCCTGGTCGCCCAGCGTTCAGGGGGTGTGGCTGGGTGTCGAGCGAGCGTCGGTGTCCGTGCAGGGTGATCGGCGGGTCCCTCGGGCCCGCCGGAAACGGATGAGCGCCATAGCCGTGATGAGCAGCGCGGTGAAGACCAGAGCGATCACCGCAGCGCCGGCGTCATCCAGCGTCTCGGCGATGCTGCGCTGAACGGAGCCCGCCGCGTCGATCACCGGGTCCTGGAGGGCGGGGCCACGCTGGACGCGGATCTCGTACCAGCCGTAGTACGCCACGTACACACCGACGCACAGGAGGAGCGCGCCGCCGAGTCGGGGCGCGATCGCGCCGAGGCGGCGCAGACGGGTGACGGCGGCGGTGAGGGCGACGGTCAGGGAAGCGGCGCCGACGATCAGGCCCATCCCGCCGGCGTAGGCGGCGAACAGGGCGATGCCCTCACTGGCCGAGCCGCTGCGGAAGACGGAGACGACGATGGCCAGGAACGGGGCGATCGTGCAGCCCAGGGAGACCGTAGCGTAGGCCATGCCGAAGAGTGCCATCGAGGGCAGCGAGCGAGTCACGGCTGGGGCGCGGCGCAGTTTCGGTGCCGGGGAGGGCAGTTGACCCCCGGCAATCAGCCATCCGCCGGCTACTGCCATGAGGAGCCCGAAGGCGATGGTGAACCAGGGCAGATGCTCCTGCACCTGTCCTGCGACGGGCTGGACGGCCAGGCCGAACACGCCGAAGAGCGCGGCGAATCCTGCAGTCATCGCGGCGGTGGCGGACAGCGCCCGGCTTACGGCGACCGTACGGCTGGGGGAGTCGTCGCTGAGGACGAGCAGGGAGAGGTAGGCGGGGAGGAGGGCGAAGCCGCACGGGTTGACGGCGGCGAGCATGCCCGCGCTGAGTGCGAGGGCGAGAGGAAGGTCGGCCATGGCGGGTTCAGCCGGTGAGTCCGGCGACCTTCTCGGCCAGGCCCTCGCCACCGGGCAGCACGCCCTCGTAGGCGGTCTTGCCGTTCTTGTCGAGGATGACGTAGCGGCTCTGTTCGGTGACCTCGAAGCGTTTCCATACCTCGCCGGCCTCGTCGGACAGGTGGGGGAAGGAGTGGGTGCCGGTCTGGGAGACGAAGTCCTTCATGGCGGCGTTCTTGTCGAGGCCGGCGACGCCGAGGACGTGGGCCTCGCCCTGGTAGTCGGTGGCGACCTTGGCGGTCTCGCCGGCCTGGGCGCGGCACTTGGGGCACCACGGGGCCCAGAACCACAGCACGGTGGGCTTGCCCGCCAGTGTGGCCGCGTCGAACGGCCTGCCGTCCACGGTCGTGCCGGTGAACCGCAGCGCCTTGGGGGCCGCCGCAGTGCCAGCCCCCTCCTGCGCCGGCGCGGAGGAGCCGGGAGCCGTGGTGCGGGACTTTTCCTCAGTGCTGCCGGAGGAGGCGGTGTTCTCCGTACCGCAGCCGACGAGGGTGAGTGCGGTGGCGGCGAGCAGGCCGGGAAGGATCAGGCGGGCACGCATGACGGGACGGCTCCTGTGGTCGGGGTCGGCTGAACTGTAGGCCGGTCGGCGCGCGGTGGGGGCCAGGGCGGGTGCTTACGGTCCGGTGACGTCAGCCCGGGTGGTCGGCGAGCCGCGCTGGGGCGAGGACGGTGTTACGGCCCCAGGCGAGGCGCACCAGGTGCTGGTCGGCGAAGTCGCGCAGGACCTTGGTGCACGTTTCAAGGAGGTGCCGACCAGGGCGGCGATCTACTGGCGGGTGAGCGTGATCTGCAGGCGGCGGGCCCCGAGCGCCCGTGGCCGGGTCTTGGCCGTGAGGGGCAACGGGATAGTGGCGATCCGCTGCGGTACCGACTGAAGACGCTGTCGGACAGGCGCTGTTCGAGATCGGTCAGGCACCGGCCGAGGATCTCGGTGATGCGGGGCGGAGATCCGGGCGTCGGTCAGCAGGAAGCGGTGGACGTCGGTGCGAAGAGCCTGCCGATCGGGCGTCGACACTCCTGTGGATCGCCCATGTATACGCCAGTAGAAGGGAGTTGTACGCTGCAAAGGTGGTGGGGGACAATTATCGTTTTGGGGAGTACGAGCTGGATACGGCTCGTCATCAGCTCCGACGGGCCGGTGAGCCGGTCCACGTCGAGCCTCGCGCTCTGGATCTGCTGTGCCACCTGGTCGAGCGACGGGACCGGGTGGTGGCGAAGAATGAGCTGCTGGATGAGGTGTGGGGTGACCGCTTTGTCAGCGAGGCGGCCCTTACCACGGCGCTGCGGACCGTGCGGTTGGCCGTGGGGGATACCGGCAGTCAGCAGCGACTGATCCGCACGGTGCACCGGCGGGGCTATCAGTTCGTGGCCCCGGTGACAGTGGTCGGGGCCGGTCCGCCCGTCGGGTCCGGCTTGGGGTCCGTCGTGGAGCCGACGTCGGCGGGCGGGTCGAACGACGTGGGGAGACGTCAGACCATCCGGTTCTGCCGGGCCGACGACGGCACCCGTATCGCCTACGCCACCGTCGGCTCGGGCCCGCCGTTGCTCAAGGCGGCCAACTGGCTGACCCATCTCGACCTTGAGTGGATGAGCCCGGTGTGGTCGCACTGGCTGGGAGGTCTCGCCCGCAACCGCCAACTGATCCGCTACGACGAGCGGGGTTGCGGCCTGTCGGACTGGGCCGTGCCCAGCTTCACGTTCGACGACTGGGTCGACGACCTCGAGAGCGTGGTCGAGGCCGCCGGGCTTGATTGTTTCCCTCTGCTGGGGGTGTCTCAGGGTGGTGCGGTGGCTGTGGCCTATGCCGCGCGCCGTCCCGAACGGGTCAGCCGGCTGATTCTCGCCGGGGCGTACGCCCGAGGACGGCAGGTGCGGGCACAGGGCGAGGCCGAGCGTGAAGAGGCAGACCTCGACCTGGATCTGGCCCGAGTGGGGTGGATGCACCACGATCCCAGCTTCCTGCGGGTCTTCGCCTCCCAGTTCCTGCCCGAGGGCACACCGGGGGACTGGGAAGACTTCAGCGCCTTCCAGCGGCGGACGACCTCGCCGGCCAACGGGGTTCGCTTTCTGGAGGAGTTCGCCCGGATCGACGTCTCCGACATCGCCCATCGGGTGGAGTGCCCGACGCTGATCATTCATTCGCGCGATGATGGGCGGGTGCCGGCCTCGCAGGCCAGTGAGCTGGCTGCTCTCATTCCCGACAGCCGACTGGTGCTGCTCAAGAGCAGCAACCACCTGCTCACCGCGTTCGAGCCGGCCTGGGACGAGTTCCTGTCCCACATCGACGCCTTCCTGGCCGAGTGACCTCAGCGGTCGACCGGCGGGGTCCCGGTCAGGCAGCTGGCCGTCTGCGTACCGCGGGGCTGGCGGGCGTTTCGACTCCTGCGAAGAGCGGCGGGCGGCCAGCAGTACGCGGATGGCCATGGCCGGGGCTATGAGTGACTGCGGCCGGGCCAGCAGGTTCTGTACCCGCAGCGTCTGGCGGGCCACCGGGACGGAGGTGTGGCAGGCCCGGAACACCTTGTCGAGGTAGCGGTTGACGAGGCCGGTGCCCGGCGGCTTGGGCCCGCTGGTGCGAGGGTCGGTGAAGTCGGCCCCTGCAGCGATCTTCCACGGTATGTCGACCACTTTTGCGGCCCGCCGGTAGAAGTCATGCGCCAGTGCGGGGGAGGCGGGGCCGTGGCGTTCGACGTCCTGGTCCAGGGCCTGGGCCTGCAGTGCCGCCGCCGACATTCCCTGCCAGTGAAGGGGGTTGAGACTGCAGATGGCATCCCCCAGCACCAGGAATCCCGGCGGAGTCCGCTCCAACCGCTCCACGTGGCGGCGCCGGCTGGTGGGCATCCGATGGCTGAGGACCGGTGTGAGGGCATCGGCCCGGGCGAGGACGTCGGCGATCACGGGCGATGGCAGGGAGCGGGCGAAGTCCTCGTACTCGGCCGGCTCGGTCGGGGGGACGTCACCGTGGAGCGAACCCACGGTGACGATCCACCGGCCGCCCTCCACCGGCACCATCATGCCCATGCGGTGACCGCGGGCCGGGTTGTCGACCACAAGGACGAGAGCGCCGTCGAGATCGTCCGGCCGCCGCCGCACGATCCGGGTTCCGTAGGCCGTGTCGATACGGATGGCGGAGACCTCGGTGCCGGGAATCCCGCTGTGGCCAGCTGGTCGAGGAAACGGGTGTTGCGGCCGGTGCAGTCGACCACGAGGTTGGCCCGGTGCTCGGTTCCGTCGGTCCGGACACCGGCCACCCGGCCGCCTTCCAGGACCAAGCGGTCCACGGCCGTCTCGTCGGTGATGGACACGTTGGACCGTTGCCGCAGGAGCCGCTCGCGCACCGTGCCCCCAGCAGGGGCCGGCTCATCGACATCGTGAGGAATCCGAGATCGGACCGTACCCGGTGGGCGCCCGCCTGGTGCCACACCAGGTCCTTGGCGTCGAGGGGGACCGCGCCTGCCCGCACCAGTTCGTCGACGAGACCTGGGAACCAGCCGGCCAGCAGTTGCTGGCCGGTGGCCAGCAGTACGTGGGCGTGACGTCCCTGGGGGACGCTCTTGCGCGTGACCGCGTCCTGCGGCAGGCGGTCACGCTCCAGTACCGTCACCCGATCGACGTGCTCACTCATAACCCGTGCGGTCACCAGACCTGCTATGCCCGCGCCGATGACCATGGCGGTGGTGCCGTTACGCTCCCTCACCTCTCACCCTCCAGCTCGAACCCGGGCCGAAGGCGGCCTTGGGCCTGTTCGAGCATCGCGCTGTCACCAGGCCAGGACTTCAGGGAAATCTGAGGCTTGTCTGAGGAGAAGCTGAAGTCGGCTGGAAGCCGGCACTGGCGGGTCCGAAAGCCGCCGTGAAGCGATCACGTGCCCGCTCCCGGGCATGGGTGGCACTTCTGGCGTGTGACCACCGGCGTGAACGGGAGGCGATGTCGGGGGCGTTCGCGTGTACGCCGACAGGCGACGGCGTGTGGGCATGCACCGGAATCGGCGTGTGCAGCCGAACAGCCGCCGGGGTGGTCCGGTTCATTGGCCAACGGCAGCCACACACCTCCGAGCCGGGCCTGAGCACCCGACCGGCTTCGCCGGACGCGACGGCCACGGTGACCAGCCCGGGCCGACCTGGGGTTACCACCTCAACGTCTTGGACGGGAGCCGCTTCGCCGCCCCCGGCCCGCCGGATGAGGTCGGCGCCCTCACCTCCTCCTCAGAGAAGCCTCAGAGCTCCACCAAGTCTGGGCTGGTGGCGGGCCCGATGCTGGAACAACGCCGGGTCGAGGAGCAGTCGTACGGACGCCGCCCCAGCCCGGCAGTCCTTTCAGACGCGAGACACGAGAGAGAAGGACAGACGATGCGAGTCGACAACACCAGGACGTCCGGCCCGATCCGGACGCGGCGGGGGCTGGCGCTGCTGATCGCCTCGGGGGCCGGGCTGGGTTCCCTGCTGCTGGGAGCGGTACCCGCGCAGGCCAACGACACCACCAAGCAGGTCGCGGCCAACGGCCAGTCGGTCACGTTCGCCACCGGTGACAGCAGCCGGGGCGTCAGTGGCAACGTCACGTTCGTGGTGAAGGCGGACGGCAACTGGTCGATCACGGGAAGCGGGAAGAACTCGCACCTTCTCGTGCGTACCTTCCACTGGACCTGCGATCTGTCGTGGGACGCGGCGAGCGTCTCGCACGCGACCGGGAAGAAGGCCGTGCCCGGCAAGAAGACCCGCACCATCAGCTCGGCGGCGTACGACCCCAACATCCAGGCGGACTTCGCCGACATCGTCGCCCGTGGCAGGGCCGACTGCGACATCGTCATCGGCTGACCGAGGCGGGTTTCGCCAGTCCTCGGTGGAACCGCGGGAACGTCGATCGCGGCATACGCGTTCCGACGGCCTTGCGGAACGGTTCGCGGAGGCCGGCGCTGCAGGTCAGGAAAGACCGTCAGCAACCATGACAGCAACGGCCTTCCGATGAGGGAGTCCTGACAGAAAGCTGCTGACGATTCTCTTGAAGGGCCGCCCGGAGTGCTGGGCGGCCCTTCGTGCACTCCGTGGGGGTGTGATCTCAGCCACACGCCAGTCCTTCACAGGGGTGAGGACGTCATCGCAGGCGACACGAATGTGCCCCCGTCAGCCGCGGACGGTTGGCGCACCCGCCGTTGATTCCCCTGAGCCTCTTCTCCCCCGACCTTCGGCCCGGCCTCGTCCCCGGCGCGCGCCGCCGCCCATGCCCAGGTACGCGAACTCCACGTCCCGAAGCGGGCATTGGGTGTTGGCGAACCTGCGCCCGGAGCCGGTCCGGGGCCCGGTGTGAAGCCTCTCCTCGTTGGCGTCCTGCCTGCCGGACTACTCGGCGAGGAAGGTGTCGAGGTGGGCGAGGAAGGTGGGCCAGGCCGGGTCGGCGGCAGTGAACAGGTGGTTGCGGCTTTCGAGGAGGATCAATCGGCTGTCGGAGATGAGCGTGGCCAGTTCCAGGGCCTGTGCGACGGGGACCCGCGCGTCGTCGCGGGAGTGGATGATCAGCGTGGGGCAGGTCACCTGGTGGGCGATGCCGGAGATGTCGATGCGGGTGAACTCTTCCAGGAAGCGCAGGCCGTTGGCGGGCGAGGTCGTCTGGCGCTGGTAGGCGGCGAACGCGTCCCATTCCGCGGGTGTGGCGTCGGCGAGGAACCGCGAGGCGAAGAAGCGCAGGAAGCTGTTGTCCTGGGAACGCCATCCGGCGCGGGCGATGTTCAGTTCGACCTGAGCGGCATCGCGCTCGGCGTCGTCGGCGGCTCGGATCTGTCGCCCACGGGCGTAGGACGCGGTGAGGATCAGCCGACTGACCCGCTCGGGATGGCGCGCGGCGTAGGCGACCGCCACCGCGCCGCCCTGTGACACCCCGAGCAGGGGGAAGCGGTCGAGTCCGGCGGCATTTACCACGGAGTCGAGGTCGTCGACCAGGTCGTCGAGGGCGAAACCGGGCACATTCCATTCGGAGAGGCCGCAGCCCCGCTCGTCGTAGCGGATGAGTTGCCGGCCGCGGGTGAGACCGTCGAACCAGTGCGCCCACATCGGGGTGGTCCGATCGAGGTCGAGGTGGGTCAGCCAGTTGGCGGTCTTCACCAACGGCGGGCCTTCGCCTGTGGTCGCGTAGGCGATGCGGGTGCCGTCCGTGGACCGGCAGAACCGGATGACCTCGTGGTCCGCCTCTGCCGCCGCCGTATCGGCGGCGGTGGGTGCGGCGGGCGGAGTGGTGGAGGCCACCGTCACGTGCGCGACGAACTGATAGCCGCGCTCGCGCACCGTGCGAATGAACCGCTGTCGTGTGGCGCTGTCACCGATCGCGAGGCGGGCGCTGCGTAACCAGGTGGCGAGCGCGGCCTCGCTGACCGTGCGGTCGCGCCCCAGCGTGTCGAGCAGCTCCTCCTCGGGCACGACGCGTTCGCGGTGCTCGACGAGGTGGCAGAGCATATCCGCGGCTTGAGGTTCGATGGGGACCGGCTGCCCGTCGTGGCTGAGCCGACGGCGATCCGTGTCCAACTCGTATTGCCCGAAAGAGTAAACAGCGCCGCTCACAGCCATGACTGTATAGCGATTGTTCGATTCTGTGGGGCCAGGAGAACCCTCTTTCGCAGGAGAGCGAAGCCGGCCCGGCCGAACATCTGGCGCTTGAGCATCTTGATTCGGTTGGGATGTCCTTCGACGACGCGAGGGAGCGGAGGCTGGGGGGCGTCGAGCCACTGCGGAAGCCGTTCGCCCTGGCCCAGGGGAGTCTCTGAGCGAAGGACCGGACGTGACCGGCAAGGGCGTCAAGTACGGGGGCAGGTGACCAGGATTGTCTTGAGCCGGAGTCGTTCGATTGCGGTGCCTCCAGTTGGAGCACTGGTTCTTCCACGGCGCTGAACTGTCGCCCACGCAAGCACCACTACCGTCCCGATCTCGCGAACAAGGACACCACGCACTGCCCAGGACCGTCAGTACCTCTCCGGCCGCCCTTGCGCTCCCTTCGATGCCTGATCCATGAGTCCGTCAATCGAATCGCCAGAAGGGGCGCCGACTGAGGAGTCCAGCCAGTCCGCAGCGGCAACGGCACCGTACAGCTTTCGGCCGACTCGCCCTCGCCCGCACCGATGACCTGGGAGTGATCGAAGGGGTGCGTCCTGCCTGGTCATCGCTGAGCGGGCTGGTATGCATCGCTCACCAGCCGGTCAGCAGGAGGTGGTTGAGGAGCAGGCCCAGGGCTGCCTGGGCGGTCAGCCAGACGCGGGGGCGGTCGAGGAAGGCGCCCGCCGCGATCAGCCACAGCGCGAAGGGCAGCCAGATCCGTTCTGTCTCCGCCTTGCTCATCCCGGACAGGTCGGCGACGAGCAGCATGAGCAGGGCCGCACACAGCAGCAGCCCCATGCGCCGCTCGGCGTCGGGCGATGTGCGCCACCGGGCGAGGAGGGCGCCCGTGCGGCGCAGGCCCGCCACCGTCGCCGGACCCACCACGAGGACTGTGCAGGCGAGATTGGCCCACACCCAGTAGCCATATGGGCGGAAGCCGCCGGCGCCCTGGTAGTAGCGCTCGACCAGCAGGTGGTACGCCTCCCACCAGTTGAAGCCGATCACAGTGAACGCCACCGGCACGACAGCGAGTCCGGCGATCACATACGGGAGGATCCGGAGACGCTGGGAGCCGAGCAGCAGGACGGCGCCCGCGATCACTGCGAGGAGCGTGAGCCCGTACGACAGATATGCGGTGAGCCCGAAGAGAAGTCCGGAGGCCAGGGCGGTCGCTCGGGGCCGGTGACCCGTCACCGCCAGGGCGAGGAAGGCGACGGCCCAGGCGGCGACCGCCGCGAAGTATCCGTCCGCCGACGTGCCCGCCCAGACCGCGGCCGGGGCCAGGACGAGGAAGGGCGCGGCGCGTCGGGCGAGGGCCTCGCTCGCGAGTGCCCGGAGGGTGACGAGGACCGCGGCTGCGGCGGTCGCTCCGGCCGTGATGACGAAGACGCCCGCCCATGCTCCGCCGCCCAGGCCGATCCGGTCGAGCAGGACGAACGTGAGGGTGGCCCCCGGGGGGTGGCCGGCGACATGCGCTGGCCAGTTGTCGGGGGAGCCGATCAGGATGTGATGGGTGAAGTCCCGCAGGGTGTCGGGGATGTCCTGGAAACGGTCGATGACCTGGAGGTACTCGTACCCGGTCGTCAAGCGCCGGGCGATCCCGCGGTGCCAGCCGTCGACGAGGGCGAGGGAGAAGGTCCAGGCCATGGCGGTGGCCCAGGAAGTCCACAACAGTGGCCGCCAGGGCAGACGCGCGGCCAGGGATGGGCCGTACGCCACGACGGCGATGGCGACGGTGACCGCGGCAGGGGTGCCGGGGCCGGTGTGGGGCAGCCAGTTGGCGTACAGGGGCGGCCAGCCGACGTGCAGGACGTCCTTGGCACGCTTGATAGCGATGCCGGTCAGCGCGGCCGCCACCACGAGCAGGGCGGCGGCTGCGACGGCGTAGAGGTCGCGGCGAAGATCGCGGTTCACGCTGGGAGACGTTAGGCCGGACAGCGGCCGCCGGAGCCTCGACAGGCGCGGACGTCAGCCTTTCGTCATGAGTTGCACGCCCTCTCACCGGGTGCATCGGACCTACGGTCGGGGTATGGCACGGTCTCCTTCCTCACCCTCCTTCTGGCGCAGCCCGGTACGCGGCCCCTGGTTCACCTCCGTCCTCGGAGTCGTCCTGCTCGGCGGGATCACGGTGCTCTTCGTGACCGGGCTGCTGTCGTACGCCGCCTACAACCCCGGCCTGTCGCCGGTGAACGACAAGACCCCTGACAAGGGACTGCTCGGCTTCTACCTGTTCGCCTGGCCGACCGACCCGCACTGGCTGTACCGCCTCAACCAGGGCGTTCACGTCACACTCGGGATCACCCTGGTCCCTGTCCTGCTGGCGAAACTTTGGTCGGTCGTGCCCCGGCTGTTCCAACTGCCGCCGGCCCGGTCGCTCGCGCACGCGCTGGAGAGGATCTCGCTGCTCCTGCTGGTCGGGGGCGCGCTGTTCGAGTTCGTGACAGGCGTGCTCAATGTCCAGCTGGACTACCTCTTCCCGGGCTCCTTCTATCCGCTGCACTTCTACGGGGCCTGGGTGTTCTTCGCCGCGTTCGTCGTGCATGCCGTCCTGAAGACGCCGGCCGCGGTACGCAATCTGCGGCGGCTGCGGGAGGAAAGGACGGGGGAGGCCGGTTCGGGAGAGGAACTGGCGGAGGCGGTGCCCTCGCTGGTCTCCCCGGATCCGGCCGAGCCCACCGTGTCCCGGCGCGGGGCGCTGGGGCTGGTCGGGGGCGGTTCGCTGCTGCTGTTCGGCACGACGGTCGGGCAGAACTTCGACGGTCCGCTGCGGCACACGGCCCTCCTCGCCCCGCACGGCGGCGCCGATCCCGGCAGCGGCCCCGGTGGCTTCCAGATCAACAAGACGGCCGCGTCCAGGGGGATCAGCGCGGCGGAGACGAGCGAGGAGGCGTGGCGGCTGGTCGTCACCGGCCGCTCGGGGACCGTCCGGCTCAGCCGCGCCGAGCTGTTGCAACTGCCGCTGCACAGCGCGGCGCTGCCCATCGCCTGCGTCGAGGGCTGGTCCACCTCCGACCAGTGGTGGCGAGGCGTACGACTGCGGAACCTCGCTGCCCTCGTCGGCTACGAGGCGGATGCAGCGCCCGACGTCATGGTGGAGTCCCTCCAGCGACGCGGCGCCTTCCGCAAGGCCGCCCTGCGGTCCAACCAGGTGCGTGACCCGCGCTCCCTGCTAGCCCTGGATGTCAACGGCGAGCCGCTCACCCCTGACCACGGATACCCGGCCCGGATCATCGTGCCTGCCGCGCCCGGTGTGCTCAACACCAAGTGGGTGGCCCGGATGACGTTCGGAGACCTGTGATGAAGAAGCTGCGCCTGAGGGTGGGCAGCCCGCTCCAACTGCTGCTCCTCGCCTGCTCGTTCACCCTCGCCGGATACGCGGGAGTACGGCTGCTCGCGGACGACTGGCTCCAGGTCGCCCTGTGGTTCGTGGGCGCGGCGGTGGTGCACGATCTCGTCCTGCTGCCGCTGTACGCGACGCTGGACCGTGCGGTCGTACGGGCATCCGGCGCGATCGGCCACCGGGAGCGGGCTGTGTACGTACGCGTGCCCGCTGCCTTGTCCGGGCTGCTCCTGCTGGTGTGGTTCCCGCTGATCAGCGGCCGAGTGGCGGACCGCTACGAGTCCGCCACCGGGCTGTCGGCGAGCGGCTTCCTCACTCGGTGGCTGCTGATCACGGCCCTGCTGTTCGGCGCTTCGGCGCTGCTGCTGGTGCTGCGGCTGCGCAGGGCGACGAAGGACCGGCAGCCTGCCGTCCACTGATCGGTGGTGGACCAGCCGAGCGGGCGGGCGTGCCGCAGCAACGCCGGGGAGCCGAGCCGAGCCCAGGGGAACGCGGCGCCGGTGGCCCCCTGGGCGTCGGTGCCGCGCACGATACGGACGTCGGCGCGCTCGTCCACGTCCACCGGGACCGTCTCGGCGATCAACAGGCCGCCTGGGCGCAGCAGTTCACTCAGTCGCCGGAGCAGAGCATGCGGGTCGCCGCCGATGCCGAGGTTGCCGTCGAGGAGCAGGGCGGTGTCCCAGCGGCCCTCGCCCGGCAGTGGTTCGAACACCGAGCGCCTCAGGGCCCGGCCTCCGAGCCGTGCGGTGTGGACGACCGCGGCTTGACTGACGTCGATGCCGAGGACGGGCCGCCCCAGGGCGGCGAGTTCCGTGACCAGCCTTCCTGGCCCGCACCCGACGTCGAGTACGGCTCCCTCGCACCGGTCCAGGACCTGTCGGTCCACGGCGTCGGCGCGGGCGCACCACCGCTCGACGTCCAGGGGCAGCATCCAGCCGTCGCTGCGGCGCAGGAAGAGCGGTCCCCGGCCGGCCCGGAGGGCGTCGGCGTAGGGGTCGGCCGACCAGCTGTGCTCGGAGGTGTCCCGCGCCATCACCTCATGCGCTGTGCTCATCGGTGGCCGGCCGTCCGCAGCCGGGCCAGTTCCGCGGCGAAGCAGCCGTGCGGCGCCAGGGCGGCGACCGCTTCGGTGTCGGCGGACGTGTCCACGTCCCGCAGGCGCGGCAGGTCGCGCACCCGCAGGCCGGCGGCGACGAGCCGGGCGCGCTGTACGGCGCCGGTGACGGGCGTCGACATTGGGACCCCGCGCAGCAGCTCCGGGTCCGGCTCCACCAGCCCGAGAGCCCAGAAGCCGCCGTCCTCCGCCGGGCCGAAGCAGGCGTCGTACCCGTCGAAGTCCACAGTGAGCAGGCCGGGGGTGACCTGTGGTGTGTCCATCCCGATCAGCAGGGCCGGTCCGCCGCAGCCGGCGAAGGCCGCGGCCAGCCGCTCGTCGAGGCCGCCCGCACACTGCGGTACGACGTCGAAGCCGGGCGGCAGCCAGGGCCCGGGCCTTCCGTCGAGGACCAGGACCCGGCGTCGGGCGGGTGCCGCGGCCACCGCGCGCAGGGTGTCGGTGAGGGCCGCCTCGGCGAGCGCCGCCGCCTCCTCGGGTGTGAACGGCGGTGTGAGCCGGGTCTTCACCCGTCCCGGCCGCGGTTCCTTGGCGATGACGAGCAGGGTGGTCACCGGCGGGATCCTCCTTGTGTCTGTGCTGTGGCCGCCGCGGTTACGGCGGGTCGCTTGGCCAGGACGCGGCTCATGTCCCGTACCGCCTGCCAGGTGCCGCGCCAGGTCCCGGTCACCTTCGAGGTACCGGACCGTGGCAGGTACGGAACGTCGTGCTCGGTGACGTGCCAGCCCGCGTCGGAGGCCCGCACGACCATCTCCAGCGGGTAGCCGCTGCGCCGGTCGGTGAGGTCCAGGGCGAGGAGCGCCTCGCGGTGGGCGGCACGCAGCGGGCCGAGGTCGCGCAGGCGCAGACCGGTGCGGCGGCGCAGCATCAGCGCGAGTGCGAGATTGCCCGCCCGGGCGTGCACGGGCCAGGCGCCCCGGCCCTGTGGACGGCGCCTGCCGAGCACCAGGTCGGCCTCGCCGCCGCGGACTTCGCCCACGAACGGGACGAGCAGGGCCGGGTCCAGTGAGGCGTCGCAGTCGCAGAAGCACACGATGCCGGCGGTGGCCGCGGTCAGTCCCGTATGGCAGGCGGCGCCGAAGCCGCGGCGCGGTTCGTGGACGACGGTGGCGCCGAGTTCCCGGGCGATGTCCGCCGAGCCGTCGGTGGAGCCGTTGTCCACGACGAGGGCACGCCAGCCGGGCGGAATGCGGGCGAGTACCCAGGGCAGTGCCTCGGCTTCGTTCAGACAGGGGAGGACGACATCGACGTCCTCGGGTGTGGAAGAGGTCATCACGGCTCTCACCCTACGAACGCGAAACGCACATATCGGGCTTCGGCTCCTTACGAAACACGGACGTCAGGGCCTGTTCGTGCCGGGTGGGCGCCGCCGTAGCAGGGCGTGGTGCGAGGCTGGCCGCATGGAACAGCAAGCGAGTGGGCCGGCACCGGCTCGCATCCTGGTGGTCGACGACGACCCCACGGTCGCCGAGGTCGTCGCCGGATACCTCGACCGGGCCGGGTACGCCGTGGACCGCGCCGGAGACGGACCGGCCGCGCTGGCCAGTGCCGCCGCGCACTGGCCCGAGCTGGTGGTGCTCGATCTGATGCTGCCCGGCATGGACGGCCTGGAGGTGTGCCGCCGGCTGCGGGCGCGCGGCCCCGTGCCGGTCATCATGCTCACCGCCCGCGGCGACGAGGACGACCGCATCCTCGGTCTGGAGGTCGGCGCGGACGACTACGTGACCAAACCGTTCAGCCCCCGCGAACTGGTCCTGCGCGTCGAGTCGGTCCTGCGCCGCACGCAGCCCCGTCCGGGCGCGCGTTCCCACAGCACGGCCGGACTCACCGTCGATCCGGCCGCGCGCCGCGCCACCAAGAACGGCGGCGAACTCGCCCTCACCCTGCGCGAGTTCGACCTGCTCGCGTTCTTCCTGCGGCATCCGGGCCGGGCGTACAGCCGCGAGGACCTGATGCGGGAGGTGTGGGGCTGGGACTTCGGCGACCTCTCGACCGTCACGGTCCACGTCCGACGGCTGCGCAACAAGGTCGAGGACGATCCGGCCAGGCCCCACCTGGTCCAGACGGTGTGGGGCGTCGGCTACCGATTCGACCCGGCCCGGACCGATCCCGACTGCAAGGGGGTCTGACCATGCGCGACACTCTGCTCATAGCTCTGTTCGCCTTCTGTGGCGCCGGCGCGGCTGGACTACTCGCCGCGGGTGCGCTGTGGATGCTGCGCCGCCGTTCGCTCACCGTGGTGGCCGCCGTTGCCGTGACCGCGATGCTAGCGGGCACCCTGGCCGTGGCCCAGGCGATGCTCCTGTCCCCGCACGACCTGACCGTCGTGACCATGGTCGTGGCGATGGCCGCCGTCGTCTCCCTGGCCACGGCGCTGCTGCTCGGCCGCTGGGTCGTCCCGCAGCCGCGCCCTCCAGCTCGCCGCTCGAAACTTCGGTGACGGCGGCGACTTCGCGGCACCCCATGGTGCGGCGACCGTCGAACTCGCCGCACTCAGCGGCGAGTAGGTCGCCCCGAGCGCGAAGCTCGCCGCATCCCGGGAGCGGGAGCGTGCCTTGGAGGCCTCCCGGCGTGAACTCGTGGCCTGGATCTCGCACGACCTGCGCACCCCGCTCGCGGGCCTGCGCGCGATGGCCGAGGTGCTGGAGGACGGGGTCGCCGCCGATCCCGACCGCTATCTGTGCCAGATCCGCACCGAGGTGGAACGCCTCAACGGTATGGTGGGCGATCTCTTCGAGCTCTCTCGCATCCACGCGGGCGCCCTCGCTCTCACGTTCTCCCGCATGTCCCTGTACGACCTGGTCGGCGACGCCCTGGCAGGTGCCGACCCGCTCGCCCGCGAACACGGGGTACGGCTGGTGGGCGGCCGTGTCGAACCCGTGCCGGTGGAGGTGGCCGGCAAGGAGATGAGCCGGGTCCTCGGTAACCTGCTGGTCAACGCGATCCGCCGGACACCGGCCGACGGCACGGTCGCCGTGTCGGCTGAGTGGTCTCCGGACGGCGTGGTCCTGTCCGTCACCGACGGCTGCGGCGGCATCCCGGAGGAAGATCTGTCGCGCGTCTTCGACACCGGCTGGCGTGGTACGCACGCCCGCACGCCTCCGGCGGGCGCCGGGCTCGGCCTGGCCATCGTCCGCGGCATCGTGGAGGCCCACCAGGGCCGTGCCACCGTACGCAACATTCCCGGCGGCTGCCGCTTCGAGGTGGTGCTGCCCGCGGCCGCTTCCTGAAGCGGGCAGCACCACCGGTCCAAGGGGCGCTATGCGCCACGCATCCCGGCCCGCGCGAACTCCCGCATGCCCTCCGCGAAGCCGACCTCCGGCTTCCACCCCAGCTCCGCCCGCAGCCGGGACGAGTCCGCCGTGATGTGCCGCACGTCGCCCAGCCGGTACTCGCCGGTCACGACCGGCTCCGGCCCGCCGTCCGCCGCCGCCAGAGCCCTCGCCATCTCGCCGACGGTGTGCGGCTCACCGCTGCCGGTGTTGTACGCGCTGAGCGCTCCTACGGCCGAATCCGCCTCCAGCGCCGTCGCATTGGCCGCCGCCACGTCCCGTACGTGCACGAAGTCCCGCCGCTGCCGGCCGTCCTCGTACACACGCGGGGCCTCACCCCGGGCGAGCGCCGAACGGAAGAAGGAGGCGACCCCGGCGTACGGCGTGTCCCGGGGCATCCGGGGCCCGTACACGTTGTGGTAGCGCAACGACACCGCCGCCCCGCCCGTCGAGCGCGCCCACACGGCGGCCAGATGTTCCTGGGCGAGCTTGGTGGTGGCGTACACGTTGCGCGGGTCCACCGGCGCGTCCTCGCCGACCAGTCCCGGTGACAACTCTTGCCCGCACACCGGGCACCGCGGCTCGAAACGCCCGGCCGCCAGGTCGGTGACGTCCCGGGGCCCGGGTCGCACCACCCCGTGCCGCGGGCACGTGTACCTGCCCTCCCCGTAGACCACCATCGAGCCGGCCAGCACCAGGCGCCGGACGCCCTGTCCGGCCATGGCCGTGAGCAGGACGGCGGTGCCGAGGTCGTTGCGGGAGACGTACTCCGCCGCGTCGGCGAACCCGCTGCCCAGCCCGACCATCGCCGCCTGATGGCACACGGCGTCCACACCGGCCAGGGCACGGGCAACCGCCTCCGGGTCCCGGACGTCCGCGTCAGGATCATCACGCACGTCGAACACGACGGGCTCGTGCCCGCGCGCAAGAAGCGCCTCGACGACATGGGATCCGATGAACCCGGCACCGCCGGTGACCAGTACACGCATGCGCCCACGGTAGAGCGACGCACCCGCCGCACCCCCGGGCCGCGCCCATCACGTCACGAGTCCGTAAGGGAAACAAGACAACAGACGCGACCTGCCGAGCCGTCCTCATGCCCGCACGCGTACCCCCGTGCCGTGGCGTAAGGATTTCGTCATCGGCCACCCCAGCCCGGACGGCCCCTTTTTCCGTTGAATGGGGGGGGAGTGACGAGGCAACTCCAGGAACGGAAAGAGGAACGGCATGGGGCGCGTGCGAGTGGGGCCGTTGGCCATCGGGGTGCTGGTGGCGGTGGTCGTAGGGGTAGGTGCCGGGCTGTACTGGTTCCAGCCGTGGAAGCTCTGGCAGGACGAGACGGTGACGGAGGCCCTGCCTGGCGTCGAAGAGCCCTCCCGGGCCCCGGAAACGAAGCCCGGGACATCCGCCCTGCCTGGCGTCGAAGAGCCCTCCCGGGCCCCGGAAGCAAAGCCCGGGACATCGGTCTCCCCGTCGGCGCCGCCCGGGCCCGTGACACTGGCGAGTGGTCAGCTGATCAGCCACGAGCACACGACATCGGGCACGGTGAAGCTCGTACGTCTGGCCGATGGCTCCCACGTCGTGCGACTGGAGAGCCTTGACACCAGCAACGGGCCGGACTTGCGTGTATGGCTGACCGACGCGCCGGTCAAGCAGGGGAGGGCCGGCTGGCACCTTTTCGACGACGGCAAGTACGCCAGCCTCGGCAAGCTCAAAGGCAACAAAGGCAGTCAGAACTACGCCCTGCCGGAAGACGTCGATCCGTCCCGCTACAGCAGCGTCAGCATCTGGTGCGACCGCTTCGACGTCTCCTTCGGCGCCGCCGAACTCATCCGTGGCTGAAGGAAGTCCACGATGATGCCGCGAGCCGGCACCAATCCGGTGCCGGAACCGCTCTGCTGAGGCGGGGTGGGCCTGCCGCCCCAAAGGGAAGGAAAGGGCGCTCCTCATCCGGTTCCCGGGGCGGCGAAAGCTGGCCTGCGGTGCGATAGTGACGAGAGGTTTGCCGAGTACCTGCGTTGTGGACCAGGCCGGCATAGGCCAGGAGTGCCGACGGTTGACTCCTCGAACGTTGAGGATCCTTCGCCGATCCGTGCTCCCGGCGTACTGGCCAAGGCCGTAAGTCAGGAGACCGTCATCGGGACGCTGGCACGACAGCCGCACCCGGCATTCTCGTCTCAGCGCATCCATACGTGCTGACCCCGGTAGGCGCTACCAAGCATTACTGACGTGACAGACGCTCTTTCAGTACTGTTTGCTCTCCAGTGGGAGTCCGCTGCCGTATGGCGGCGGGACTTCAGGCGGTGCTCCCGAAGGTGGCGACAGGTTCGAGTCCAGGGCTGTCCTTGAAAGCCAGGCCCAGGCTGGCCAGTTTCTCCTTGACCTCGTCGATGGACTTCGTACCGAAGTTGCGGATGTCGAGCAGGTCGGCCTCGGAGCGGGCGACGAGCTCTTCCACGGAGTGGATGCCCTCGCGCTTGAGGCAGTTGTAGGAGCGGACGGTGAGGTCGAGCTCCTCGATCGGCAGCGCCAGGTCGGCGGCGAGGGCGGCGTCCGTGGGGGACGGGCCCATGTCGATGCCCTCGGCGTCGATGTTCAGCTCGCGGGCGAGGCCGAACAGCTCGACCAGGGTCTTGCCGGCGGAGGCCATGGCGTCACGGGGACGCATGGCCTGCTTGGTCTCGACGTCGACGATCAGCTTGTCGAAGTCGGTGCGCTGCTCGACACGAGTCGCCTCGACCTTGTACGTGACCTTGAGTACCGGGCTGTAGATGGAGTCGACCGGGATACGGCCGATCTCCTGGCCGACCTGCTTGTTCTGCACGGCGGATACATACCCGCGGCCACGCTCGACCGTGAGCTCCATCTCCAGCTTGCCCTTGCCGTTCAGCGTGGCGAGAACCAGGTCGGGGTTGTGCACCTCGACGCTGCCCCGCAGAGCGATGTCGGCGGCGGTGACCAGACCCGGGCCCTGCTTGCGCAGGTACATCACGACCGGCTCGTCGTCCTCAGAGGAGAAGACCAGCTGTTTGATGTTGAGGATCAGGTCGGTGACATCCTCCCTGACGCCCGGCACGGTGGTGAACTCGTGCAGGACCCCGTCGATCCGGATGCTGGTGACAGCGGCTCCGGGGATCGAGGAGAGGAGGGTGCGACGGAGCGAGTTGCCGAGGGTGTAGCCGAAGCCCGGCTCCAGCGGCTCGATCACGAACCGGGAACGGAACTCGTCGACGACCTCTTCGGCCAACGAGGGACGCTGGGCAATCAGCATGAGGTAAAGCCTCCGGCTAGTCGGTGCCCACTAGCGGGCGTCATGGACATCAAGGCGTCAAAAATCTTTCGGTCTCTTTTAGGATCAGAACGGCATAGAGACCATCAGCGGAAACCCGACCCGCGTCACACGCGCGACCCGAGCCAAGGTCGGATTCCGGCATCGTCCGGACACTCGTGCCGGGAGACGGCGAACATCCCGCCGCCGTTGTCGGCGAGCGGGCGCGCGGCGATGTGTCCGAACCGGCCGCGCAGCTTCTCCCTCCAGCCGTTCAAGGACTGACGAAAGGTGTCCACAGCCGGCCCCCTGTTGTTTGCGGCGTCCTTACTTCCTCTTGTGTCAATCTTTGCATGATGCAAAATAGCATGATGGCGTCAAGCGGTCACCGACTGCGCATATAGAGCGGGAGCCCTGCGGACTCTCGGGCGCCGACCTGCTCTACTGGCGCCGCAAGCGCGAACAGTGGCGGCTGCTGGCCGAGCGCGCCCCCGACGACGCCACCGCCGACTGTCTCCACCGCTCCTTCGAGCCCACCGCCCGTGCCATCGACGGCCTGGAGAAGGCCCTGGCCGACCCTGGCCTTTTCGACGATGCCCTCGCCCTGGACCTGCGTAAACCCCAGGACTGCTTCCACCGCGTGTGGTCCACCGCATTCCGCGCTACCGACCTCGCCGACGCGGGCAACGACGAGTACGACAAGGACAGCGATACGTGCACAGCCGAGGACACCGACCTGGAACAGGACCTCACATGAACACCGTCGCTGTCCCCGCACCGCGCACGGGGGCGGCCCTGGCGACCCGCCGCCACAAGACCGAAGCCGCTCTCCACCGCGTTCACGAGGCCATCGCTCGACTGCGGCGAGAGAAGTCCCAGGTCAGCGTCGCCGTAGTCGCCCGGCGCGCAGAAGTCTCGCGTACCTTCCTCTACGACAACCTGGAGGCCAGGGCTGCTGTCGCCACCGCCATGGCCGAGACCGGTGAACGCCGCGTCCGGACGCTCGCCGAGCAGGACACCGAGCGTGAGGCTACCTGGCGCGAACGCTCGCTGAACGCCGAGGACGGCCTCAAGGCCACCCAGGCCGAGATCCTCATTCAGCGGACCCGCATCGGTGAACTCCTCGGCCAAATCCGCGACTTGGAAACCGGATGGACCGAGGCGACCATCCAACGGATCGCCACCGACAACACCACGCTCAGGCAGAGGATCCGCCAGCTCACCGCCGACAACCGCATCCTCGGCGAACGACTCAAGGCCGCCCGCTCCAACCTCCGCTTCCAGGACCGGCGCATCGCTGACCTCGAAGCCGGCCTCGCCGACCCGCTCAATTGAAATCCGGCCGATTACCACAGCCCGGTGGCGCACAGCGAGGTCGCCTCCCATCTCAGAGGGCTGCTGCCCAGGAGAGGGGTTACCCCCGCAGAAGGCGTCGGCGCAGCGTCTCCTGCTCCTTACTCCGTGCGGGAGTGGGTGGTTGCGGCTGGGGCGCGCCGGTCGCGTGAGCGAGGTCGTTCTCCACGCGGTCGCTCGTGCGCAGGATGCCCGCGTCGGCCCACGGCGCGGGCCATGTCATCACGAGGTGGTCCTCCACCGGTTCGGGGCTGGTCTTGTCCGGGAGGGTGCTGCGGCCTCGCGCGTGAACGCGGAGCCGGTACCAACCCGGTCCCGCCGGGCTGAGGAGTGCAAGTCCGTCGACCAGGCCCTGCTCAAGGGATTCGACCCGCAGGCCGCCCGTAGGAGCATGCACGCTGACTTCCACGATCTCTTCCCAGAAGTCATCTGCGGGACCGGGCGGTGGGCCGTTCATAGGGGTTGCGGTTGCCCGGATCTCGCCGGTATGGATTCCGGTGACGATGAGAGCCCCGTGCGACATGGGGACGGCGAGTCCGTTGCTCCAGTCCGCCGTCTGAACTGGAATTTCTCCGGCGTCGAGAACACCAAAAGTGCCTTCGGGGACATACACGTTGTGTGCGGCGGTCATGAGGATCTCCCGGTTGATACGGCATCGCTCCGAGCAAAAGCCTGACACGGGTGTACACAGCTGTGTGCGGTGCGCGGTCTGCCCCGGAACGACACCGCGGTTCACCGCGGGTGCGGGGGCCTTGGTCTTGTCGGCGCCCGCACCATGGGTCAGGAAACCGTGACTCTGAAGGGGTCTCCGTCGATGACACACTCAGCCCGGAAGAACTGGGTGTTGAGACCACCCTGGGCATTGTTCTCCGTGGCCGTGATCATGCAGACGCTGACGCCCGTCGGGCCAGTCCCAGAGGACACATGGGACATCTGGCAACCATCGAAGGTGCGGCGTGTACCACCGGAGGACAAACCGTCCCGGGAACGTGCGATGGGATACTCGTCGAGCCCGTGATGCTGGGGGCGTCACCACAGGCCAGTCGACGGTTGGTGTCGACGATGGTGAGATCTTCGGTCCTGGTCAGTGGGTTCTCGAACGTGGCTCCGGGCAGGCCCCCGATGCCTGGGCGCGCTCCACGTGGGAGGCGAGGGAGGGGTAGGACGCCTTGCTGTAGACGAGTTCCGAGGCGTACCAGGGCACCACACAGCCGACGGCAGCTCGTGCGACGGTGGCGTTGTCACAATGGAATTGGTCGAGCTGGAAGTCGACGACGGCCGGCGAGTACTGCGCGTTGGCGAAGGTGATGGCGCAGGTACCGATTGCTCCGGTTGTGGTGGCGGTGGTGTCGAAGAACGCCTCGCCCGACCGCCAGGAGTTCAGCGGCAGCAGAGGCTGCGCCGGAAACGATGTGCTCTCTCGCGTGCAGGAACCGCTCATGTTTCGCCTGCCCGTCCACGGATGCCTTCAGGGAGTCGCCCCACCCGTCGTACGCCGAAACCGCGATCTGATGGGCGAACGTGGGCAGTCCGGTGTCGCTGTAGCTGTATTTGATGACGATCATGCTGGACTGGCCGGTGACCGTCGTTTGACCGTTGACAGTCTGACGCGTGGTGTACGTGAGGCCGGTCACCTGGCAGATCTGGGTGCGAGTGCCGAGGACGATGCCGTTTGCGTCCTCACACCACTGGGGCGGATCCACGGCGGCCAGGGCGGCGCGTGAGTCCTGTGGCAGGCGCGCGGGGAGATCGCCTGGCTTGGTTTCCTGAACGCACACAGTGTGCCCCCCCCGGCGTTCGGCTCAGTACACGTCTCAAGCTCTGAGTGCCGGGCCTGCTTCTGCCCAGGCTCGGCGGTGGGGCGGTCAGATCCAGGAGTCGCGTGCGAAGTCAACAACTTCTGCACGCCGTTGCCGGTCTCCGTTTGGGCTGCCGTGCTCCGCGCCGCTGCAGGTGGCGCGGCGTCGGCAGGTGCAATACCGGTGAGTGCCATAAGAAGCGCGGCGATCACCGCTGCGGGTATCAGGCGTATCGCTTGGGATCTTTCCCGGCGCTGCGACATCAGCTCACACCCGTCTCAGGTGGGACTGCTGCTCGGCAACAGGCATCTTCAGCTACAGCCCCTCCGTTACAGAACGTCACAGATCGCCGGTTCCGACACAGCTTCTGGCTCCTTCATCGGGCTGGCGCGGCGTGTTGGCGGCGAGCAGTTCCTGCAGGAGTTCAACGATGAGGTCGAGCTGTCTACGAACCGGGAGTGGCCTGTCTGCCACTCGCGCACGTCGGTGCAGCGCGAGGCCATCTTCCGTTGCAGGGCCGGGTCGATGGCCCGGTCCTGCGCGCAGACGATGTAGGTGGAGGGAGCGTGCTTCCAGCTGTGGCGCTTTGGGATCCCTCGCCCGCAGCCGGGGGCTTGCGCACGCAGGAGGCCAACCGCCGAGGTGGCGAGAGGTTCGGGACAGTCGCCGTAGAGGATGTCGGCAGCCCGGTCGGAGTGCAGGCTGGTCGAGCCGTCGGGCTCAGGGGTGATCGCTTCCCGGGGCTGCGGGGACGTGTCACCCAGACCGGCCGCACTCTCGCCGACATCCGGCACGAAGGCCGCCAGATAGACCAGGCGTCCCGCCCCGCGCAGCCCGGTGATCACCGACCCGCCGTAGGAATGACCGAGCACAATCGGAGGCTCCGGTAGCGAGCCGATGACAGTCTGGACCGCGGGCTGTGTCGGTCGGCAACGAGCCCCGGTGGAGCTCGGGAACGGCGACCTCGGTTCCTGCGGTCCGCAAGCGTTCTGCCACTAGGGCGTAGTGTTCGGGGCGGTGATACAGGTCATGAACGAGCACCACGGCGGCCACCGCGCACGCCTCCTCGAGTCGCTGTCAGACGAGTGATCCAGGCCGGTCAGCCGTATCGCTGCAGCAGGCTGTCCACGTACGCCTCCAGCCGTTCTCTCAGCACCTCGGGCGTTAGATCGTCCCGCCCTAGTTCACGCCACGGCCCGGCCAGCTTCGCGGCGTCGGGGCAGTAGTGCAGGGCGTCGAGCAGCCGCCAGTACAGGTGGTCGGGGTCGTTGGCGAGGTCGCGGCCGCCGTGTGCCTCGTACCGCTCGCGGAAGTCCAGCCCGTACGCCGGTCCGTGCAGCAGCGCGAGCGCGGTCGAGCAGTGCGCCACGTCCAGATCGACAGGTCCCCACGAGGTCTCGACCCAGTCCACGACACCGGTGATCCGCAGCCCTGGCCCGGCTCCCGCGAAGAGCACGTTCCCGGGGTGGAAGTCGCGGTGCAGGAAGCGGCCTTCGTACGGCGGCGGGTCGCGGCGGATCACGTCGACGGCCCGCTCCCATAGAGAACCGTCCGGGGCCCGGACGCGCTCCGGGGACGTCCACGCCTGGTACGTGCGCGGTGTTTCGGCGAGTACAACGCCGTGGACGCGGACGAGCTGGGCCGCGAGCAGGTCCAGGCGCCGGTCGAGGTCGTCCTCGTCCACGCGGACGCGGCCCGGCAGCGCGGACATCAACAGGGTCGGGTGATCGCAATGTTCGGCCGTGGCGTCCACAGCGACGAACCCGGGCGCCGGGATGCCTTCCTGCCCGGCGAGCAGCGCCAGGACGGACGCCTCACGGGCGAGCAGTCCGGGCCCGTGGTGGCGGAAGAACGGCTTCACGAAGGTCCGTTGCACCAGGTCCGTGCCGTCGTCGAGCGTGAGCCGGCGCATCTGGGAGCTCCAGCCACCGGACAGTAGGCGGGAGTAGGTGACTGACCGGTCGTGGCCGAGCTGCTTGGCCACCCACGCACGCGTGGCCGTCCAGCCACGGTCGTCGAGGCCGGTCAGCACCGCCTCAACGAACCCCCGCCTGTCCTCGGCGTGATCGCGGAACCACTGTCCCAGCTGGTGCTGCGCGTCCGGGAGGTCGAACCGCGTGTACTGGGCGCGCGCGGTCAGCGCGTCCTGTACGGACTCTGTCACCGCGGGTGGGAGAACCGCGTCGGTGCCCGGCACAGCGAGCACCGCCCGGCTCTCGTATGCCCGCAGCACCTCAAGCGCGGGCGCCTGCTGCCAGCTGTCCGGCCGCCGGATGATCTCGCTGAACCGGCCGTTCCCGTCCTCGAAGGGCACGTCCCACGCCTCGGCGGTGTACACGGCGGGTGCGCACAGCCCCAGCGCCGCCACCCGATCCCCGTAATGCCGGACGAGATCGGCCACCGTCTGCCCGCTCATGCTGAACCCCACCAGGACCAGCGGCCCGTCCGCCCCCGCGTACGCATCGATCACCGCGACGGCCTGATCGAAACGTCGCCGCAGGCTCAACTCGCCCAGTTTGCCGGTGCTTTCGCCGTGCCCGGAGAAGTCGAAGGCGACCCCTCGACAGCCGTGGGCCACGAACTCCTGCACCAGCGGAAGCAGTCGCTCCGTGCTGCTGGTGCCTGCGCCATGCAGCACCACGGCGGTGACCCCGGACGGATCACCGCCGTACACACCGCTGAGTTGTTCACCGTCGTGGTCGTGCGTGAAGTCGAAGAGCATGTCCCTATTCACTCACGCAGTGGCCTCCGTTCTTCGAGAGTGTCACCGCAAGGATCCGCCCCTGGTCTCCGCTTCTTCGAGCGGCGGCTGAGTTCGGCGGCGTACTGTGTGCGGGGGTCGCCCGCGGCGGTGGCCCAGCCAGTGTGGCCGCTCCGATGGAGACGCCAAGGACCTCGCTGAGGACGGCAGGGGGCATCTGCGCTGCGAGGGCGATCAGTGCGATGTTGCGTCCGAGCCGGGAGGTCAGGCCGTAGGACGCGAGGCGCGTGCGCAGTTGGCGGGGGCTGCGGGGGCGGCCCGGGTGGGTGCCGGGCAGGAGCCAGGAGTGGTCCGTGCTCCGGCCGAGCGCGACGGGCCGTGATCAGCTCTCGATGCGGGGTCAGAGCTGGTCGTAGTGGTCGAACACAGACGTGACTACACCCGGGGCAGCGGCCACGGTCACTCCGGGATCCGCCGGATCAAGGTCGCCACCGGTCAGTAGCTTGCTCTTCCCCGGCGCCTGCCAGGCGGTGCAGATGAAGCGCCACCGCACCGACCGCAAGACCGGCAAGGTCACCATCGCCACCGTTTATGGGGTCACCAGCCGGTATGAGCTGCCCGGTGTGGAGGGTACGTACAGCGAGGTGACGATCGCGATGGAAGAGCGGATCGTTGGGTATCTCCAGGGAGTCTGGGAGAAGGAGGTGGTAGGAGCCGGGCTGTGACACCCTCATTTCCCATATCTCTCCCAGACGAACCGGCGAAACCCGCTCCGCCGCTGGTAAGCGGCCCTCCCACCCTGGAGTACTAGTGATTGTTGTCTGGATCAACGGTGCGTTCGGTGCGGGAAAGACGACCACCGCACGGGAACTGATCGACCTGATCCCGAACAGCACACTCTTCGACCCCGAGATCATCGGTGCCGGGCTGACGCAACTGCTGCCCGCCAAGCGCCTCGCCGAGGTCGGCGACTTCCAGGACCTGCCGATCTGGCGGCGGCTCGTCGTCGACACCGCGGCCGCGATGCTCGCCGAACTCGCAGGCGTGCTCGTGGTTCCCATGACGCTGCTCCGCCAGGAGTACCGCGACGAGATCTTCGGCGGACTCGCATCCCGCAGGATCGCGGTACGCCATGTCCTGCTCGCCCCGGCGGAAACGATCCTGCGCGAACGAATAGCCGGGCGGGAGGTCCCGCCGGACCTCCCCGACGGGGAGATGCGGGTGCGCCAGTGGTCGTACGACCACATAGAGCCCTACCGCGCCGCCCTCTCCAACTGGCTCACCGCGGACGCGCACCCCGTCGACAACGGCACACTCACCCCGTACGAGACCGCCGTACGCGTCGCCGAGGCCGTGAGCAGTGGAACCGTGCCGGTCTGCGACATCGTGCAGACCCCCGAGCCCACCGCGGAGACCGTCGCGGCGGGGGTGCTTCTCTTCGACGAGCAGGACCGGGTCCTGCTCGTCGATCCGACGTACAAGGCCGGCTGGGAGTTCCCCGGCGGCGTCGTCGAATCCGGCGAGGCGCCCGCCCGCGCGGGCATCCGCGAGGTCGCCGAGGAGACCGGCATCGAACTCACCGACGTACCGAGCCTGTTGGTCGTCGACTGGGAGCCTCCGGTGCCCCCGGGCTACGGAGGCCTGCGTCTCCTCTACGACGGCGGCAGGCTCGACGGCGGCGAGGCCGGACGGCTGCTGCTGCCGGGCCCCGAACTGAGGGGCTGGCGCTTCGTCACCGAGGAGGAGGCTGCCGGGCTCCTGCCGCCCGTCCGCTACGAGAGACTCCGCTGGGCGCTGCGCGCACGGGAGCGGGGCGCCGCCCTGTATCTGGAGGCCGGAGTGCCGAGGGGATAGCCGCCCCCGGGACGTGGGCACCGTGCCCGTGGGGCGCCGGGCCGACCCGCGGTGCGGGGCCGTGCCCGGCGAACTCGCTCAGCTCGCCGCGTAGTTCCGCAGGAACAGGGCCTCCGCGACGGCGAGCCGCTCCAGCTCCTCGGGCGACACGCTCTCGTTCACGGCGTGGATCTGCGCCTCCGGCTCACTCAGCCCGATCAGCAGGATCTCCGCCCGCGGGTACAGGGAGGCGAGCGTGTTGCACAGCGGGATGGAGCCGCCCTGCCCCGCGTACTGCATCTCGGCGCCGTCGTACGCGGCACTCATCGCCTCCGCCATCGCCGCGTACGCGGGGCTGGCGGTGTCGGCGCGGAACGGCTGCCCCTGACCGATCTGCTCGGTGTGCACCCGCGCACCCCACGGGGTGTGCGCCTCCAGGTGGGCCTGGAGCAGCTTGGTCGCCTCGGCGGCGTCCACGCCCGCCGGCACGCGCAGACTGACCAGCGCGCGGGCGCCCGCCTGCACGGACGGGGTGGCGCCGATCACCGGCGGGCAGTCGATGCCGAGCACCGTCACGGCGGGCCGCGCCCAGATGCGGTCGGCGACCGTGCCCGAGCCGATCAGCCCGACACCGTCGAGGACCTTGGCGTCCTTGCGGAACTGCTCCTCGTCGTACTGCAGACCGTCCCACCGCGAGGTGGCCGTGAGCCCGTCGACCGTCGTCGAGCCGTCCTCGGCACGCAGCGAGTCGAGTACGCGGATCAGCGCGCCCAGCGCGTCGGGCGCCGCGCCGCCGAACTGCCCCGAGTGCAGGTTGCCTTCGAGGGTGTCCACCCGGACGTGGAGGAGCGTCATACCGCGCAGCGAGGCGGTGACCGTCGGCACGCCGACCCGGAAGTTCCCGGCGTCGCCGATGACGATCGTGTCGGCGGCGAGGAGCTCGGGGTGCTCCTCGGCGTACCGCTCCAGGCCTCCCGTGCCCTGCTCCTCCGATCCCTCCACGATCACCTTGACGTGGACCGGGACACCGCCGTTCGCCCCGAGGGCACGCAGCGCCAGCAGGTGCATGACCAGGCCGCCCTTGCAGTCCGCCGCCCCGCGCCCGTACCAGCGCCCGTCCCGCTCGGTCAGCTCGAACGGTGGCGTCGCCCAGCCGGCCTCGTCGAGCGGCGGCTGCACGTCGTAGTGCGCGTACAGGAGGACGGTCTTCGCGCCCTCGGGACCGGGCAGGAGGCCGTACACCGACTGTGTGCCGTCAGGTGTGTCGAGCAGGGCGACGTCCTGGAAACCCTCGGCACGCAGTGCGTCGGCCGCCCAGTTCGCGGCGCCCTCGCTCTCGCTCCTGGGGAACTGGTCGAAGTCCGCCACCGACTTGAAGGCCACCAGCTCGGTGAGTTCCGCCTTCGCCCTGGGCATCAGCGAGGCGACGGTCTCGGCGACCGGATTCGACGACATGGGCACGCTCCTCATGGGTGCGACGTTGTACGGGTGGGTACGGGGGCGATGCACGCGGGTGCGGGTGTGCGCGTCGCATACGCTGCCGATCCTCCCACAGCGGTCTTCGCCGGACACGGCCGTAGGATGCGTGGAGCAGATGCGGCAGGCGGCTGGATCGGAGCAGCAGACCATCGTGAGCAGCGAGAACTCTTCGGACGACGCACAGCGGGTGTGGGACGTCGTCGTCGTCGGCGCGGGGCCCGCGGGCGCCTCGGCCGCCTATGCGGCAGCGGTCGCGGGGCGTCGCGTCCTGTTGCTGGAGAAGGCGGAACTGCCCCGCTACAAAACGTGCGGCGGCGGCATCATCGGACCGACCCGTGACGCACTGCCACCCGGGTTCGAGCTGCCGTTGCAGGACCGGGTCCACGCGGTCACGTTCTCGCTCGACGGCAAGTTCGCGCGCACCCGCCGTTCCAAGCAGATGCTCTTCGGGCTCATCAACCGGCCGGAGTTCGACCAGCAGCTCGTCGAGCACGCGCAGAAGGCGGGCGCCGAACTGCGTACGGGGGTGACGGTCTCGCGGGTCGAACAGCACGGCTCGGCGGTCCCGGACCGGCGCACGGTGGCCGTGGTCCTCCAGGACGGCGAGACGGTGCTGGCGCGGGCCGTGGTCGGCGCGGACGGCAGCGCCAGCCGCATAGGAGCACACGTCGGGGTGAAGCTCGACCAGGTCGACCTCGGCCTGGAGGTGGAGATCCCGGTGCCGGAGACGGTCGCGGAGGACTGGAAGGGGCGGGTCCTCATCGACTGGGGCCCCCTTCCCGGCAGTTACGGATGGGTGTTCCCCAAGGGTGACACCCTCACCGTCGGAGTGATCTCGGCGCGGGGCGAGGGCGCCGCCACCAAGCGGTACCTGGAGGACTTCGTCGCCCGGCTCGGCCTCGCCGGCTTCGAGCCCAGCATCTCGTCCGGGCACCTGACACGCTGCCGCGCCGACGACTCGCCGCTGTCGCGGGGCCGGGTGCTGGTGTGCGGGGACGCGGCGGGGCTCCTGGAGCCGTGGACCCGCGAGGGGATCTCCTTCGCGCTGCGTTCGGGGCGGCTCGCGGGGGAATGGGCGGTGCGGATCGCGGAAGCACACGACGCGGTGGACGTCCGCCGGCAGGCGCTGAACTACGCCTTCGCGATCAAGGCGGGGCTGGGAGTGGAGATGAGCATCGGCAAGCGCATGCTCGCGATCTTCGAGCGGCGGCCCGGGGTGTTCCATGCCGCGCTCACGGGCTTCAGGCCCGCGTGGAAGGCGTTCACGGGCATCACCCGGGGCTCCACCTCGCTGGGTGAGATGGTGCGTACGCATCCGATGGCGGGGCGTGCCCTGACAGCGCTCGACCGCTGACCGCCGCCGGACCGGGCGCCGGGTACTCCGCCGGGAGTAGGTGTGATCACCTCGCCCGGCTGACGCCCCCGGCGGCCCGTGGCGTCTAGCGTGGCCGGCATGGAAGAGCAGCGCACACGCCGGTGCGGCGGACCTCCCTGGACCCGCGGCGGACCGCCGCGGCGCCGGTGGCCCGGGCCACCGTGGTGGAACCACCGCGACGAGGAGGAAGAAGGCGTCCGCCGCCCTCGGCTGCCGTGGCGCTCGACGCTGCTCCTCACCCTGTTCGTCCTCGTCGGGAGCAATTTCGCCGCCGAGGGACAGCCCGAGCGGGAGCAGCTCGACGCCCTGGCCCGGGTCCTGCTCCTCGCAGGCACTCTCCTGCTCCTGTGGCGGCAGCGTTACCCGGTGCTCGTGATGTACGGCACCTCGGCCTCGGCTCTCCTCTACTTCAGCGTGGGATACCCGTACGGGCCGATCTTCCTCACGGTCGCGCTCGCCTGCTTCAGCGCGGTCGTGGCAGGGCACCGCCGGGCGGCCTGGGCCGCGCTCGGTACGTTGTGGGTGGTTCATCTCCTGGTGGGGCACGCGTTCTACCGATGGCTGCCGCCGAAGGGTGACCCGGCCTCCTCGTGGGGTGACGAGGTGGCCGTCGCCGCCTGGATCGTGGCGATCCTCGCGGTCTCCGAACTCGCCCGCGTCCGCCGTGAGCAGTGGGACCGCGACCGGGCGGAGCGCAGGCAGGCGGCCAGGCGGCGCGCCGACGAGGAACGGCTGCGCATCGCCCGCGAACTGCACGACGTCCTGGCGCACAGCATCTCGGTCATCAACGTCCAGGCGGGTGTGGGTCTCGCGCTGCTCGACTCCGACCCGGAGCAGGCCCGCACCGCGCTCACGACCATCAAGGCCGCGAGCAAGGAGGCACTGGGAGAAGTGCGCCAGGTACTCGACACACTCCGCACGCCCGGAGACGCGCCGCGCGCTCCGGCGCCCGGGCTCGACCGGCTTCCCGAACTCGTGGAACAGGCCGCGGGCGCAGGGCTGACCGTCGCCGTGGAGAACCGGGGCGGGGACCGGAAGCTGTCTCCGGGTGCCGATCTCGCCGCTTTCCGTATCGTCCAGGAGGCGCTGACCAACGTCGTACGGCACTCGGGGTCACGCTTCGCGCGCGTGCGGGTCGACCGCACGGCCGACGCGTTGCGGCTGCGTGTCGACGACGACGGCCCGGCGACCGGCGAGGACGCGGGCGGCAGCGGCAACGGACTGGCCGGAATGCGGGAGCGGGCGGCGGCCCTGGGTGGCACGATCGAGGCCGGACCGCGAGAGGACGGCGGTTTCCGGGTTCTGGCGGTGCTGCCTCTGAGGAACGCCCGCGGGGCGCCGGGGGCATCGCCCGCGCAGCCCGGGAAGCGTGGCAGTTCCTCACGGCCCGGGACGACCTCGCAGCCCGCGAGGCCCCCGGAGCCCGGTCGGCCCTCCACGTCCGGGATGCCCCCGGCGCCCGAAGAAACCGCAGAGTCCCGCGAGTTCGAGGAGGACCGGTGATCCACGTACTGCTCGCCGACGACCAGTCACTGGTCCGTGCGGGGTTCAAGGCGCTCCTGGACGCCCAGCCGGACATCGAGGTGGTCGGCGAGGCCGCCGACGGGGAGGAGGCCCTGCGGGGAGTACGCGAACTGCGCCCCGACGTCGTCCTGATGGACATCCGGATGCCGTCGCTCGACGGTCTCGCCGCGACCCGTCGTATCACCGACGACCCGGACCTGCGGGACGTCAGGGTCGTCATGCTCACCACGTTCGAACTCGACGAGTACGTCTTCGAGGCGATTCGGTGCGGGGCGTCCGGATTCCTCGTCAAGGACACCGAACCGGACGAACTCCTGCGTGCCGTCCGGGCGGTGGTCGAGGGGGACGCGCTGCTCTCACCGGGTGTGACGCGACGTCTGATCGCAGAGTTCGCGGCCCGCTCGAAGGAACCGGCGGCCGCGGACGCGCTCGCCGGACTCACCGAGCGGGAACGGGAGGTGATGGCGCTGGTCGGCATCGGACTGACGAACGACGAGATCGCGCGGCGTCTCGTGGTCAGCCCCCTGACGGCCAAGACCCACGTCAGCCGCACCATGGTGAAGCTCGGTGCCCGAGATCGGGCCCAACTCGTCGTGCTCGCCTACGAGTCGGGGCTCGTGCGGCCCGGCTGGCTCGGCTGAGGCCCCTGCCGGAACCGGACCAGCACCGAGACCACCCGCAGGAGGAAGAGGACGGCCGCGAGTGCCGTCCCGGCGGCGAGCAGGACTCCCTCGAGGCCGTCCGGCAGGTCGAAGAGCAGTGCGGGACCGACGACGACCCCGAACACCACCGCCGCGGCGAACACGGCGCTGGCCACGGCGTATCCGATCTCCACGGTGATCGCGTCCCGCTCGGACTGGGTCCGTCGTCCCCCGGTGTGTCCCATACGGGGAGTGTCACAGCAGCGCGCCCGGTGGGCAAGAAAGCCCACCGGGCGCACGCCACCGATCACGGGATCAGTCGCGGGCCGCCACGCGCCCGTCCTCCCGCACGAGGTCTTCTCCCTGATCGGCCCCGGTCCCCGGGACGCCCCCGGTGTCAGAGGCAGGACCGGACTTGGCGACCAGGATCGTCGTCTGCCGCGTACGCTGCCCGCGCAGCCCGGTGGCCGTGATCAGCAGGCCTGCCAGGGCGACCGCGGTCACCACGACCAGGCCGGGCCGGTAGCTGTCGAGGACCGCCTGCGGCGAGGAACCGCCGGAGGAGTTCGCCGTCACGACGGCCGTCACGATCGCCAGGAAGATCGCGCCGCCCACCTGCACCGAGGTGTTGAGCAGGCCCGACACCATGCCCTGCTCGTGGTCGTCGACGCCGTTGGTGGCCTGGATGTTGAGCGACGGGAAGACCAGCGCGCAGGCCGCGCCGATCAGCAGCATCGACGGCAGGATCACCGCCGCGTACACCGGGTCCAGGTCGACGCGCAGGAACAGCGCGTAGCCGACGACCATCAGGGCGAAGCCCGCCACGATGAGCCGCGGTGTCCCGAACCGGTCGACGATCGCGCCCATCTTCGTCGCGGACAGGGCCACCAGCGCGCCCGCGGGCAGGAAGGCGAGCGCGGTGTGCAGAGCCGACCAGCCGAGCAGCGACTGCATGTAGAGGGTGACGAGGAACTGGAAGCCGACGTACGAGCCGAAGAACATCATGGCGCCCAGCTGGGCCCGGATCTGGTTGCCCGAGCGCAGCACGCCCAGCCGGATCAGCGGGCTCGGGCTGCGCCGCTCGACGCGTACGAAGACGGTGAGCAGGACCGCGACCGCGAGGAACGACAGCAGCGTACGGGCCGTGGTCCAGCCCACCTCGGGTGCCTGGACGACGGTGAAGACGAGCAACAGCATCGAGGCGGTGCCGAGGACGGCGCCGGGGATGTCGTAGCCGCGGTGGGTCCGGTCGCGTTCGCTGCGCGGAATGAGCTTCAGACCGGCGACCAGGGCGATCACCGCGATGGGCGCGGGCAGCAGCATGGTCAGGCGCCAACTGGCCTCGGTGAGCAGGCCGGACAGGACGAGGCCCATCGAGAAGCCGGTGGCGGCGCAGGTCGTGTAGATCGAGAGGGCGCGGTTGCGCAGCGGGCCCTCCGGGAAGGTCGTGGTGATGATCGACAGGCCGGCGGGCGCGGTGAACGCGGCGCTCAGGCCCTTGATGAACCGGCTCGCGATCAGCAGCGGTCCGGAGTCGACGAGTCCGCCGAGCAGTGAGGCGAGAGCGAAGACGCCGAGGGCCACCAGGAAGACCTGACGGCGGCCGAGGAGGTCCGCGGTGCGGCCGCCGAGGAGGAGCAGGCCGCCGTAACCGAGTATGTAGCCGCTGACGATCCACTGCAGGGTCGAGGTGGAGAGGTCGAGTTCGGAACCGATGGACGGGAGGGCGACACCGACCATCGACACGTCCAGCGCGTCGAGGAACATCGCGGCACAGAGCACCAGGAGGGTGCCCCACAGGCGAGGCGTCCAGCGCCCCTGGGCCGCGGGGGAGGTGAGCGGAGAGGTCATGCGCCACACAGTACATGCGCATGCATTCAATGCAAGAGCATTTAATTCCGATGCAACAAAGGCGGATTTTTGCTAGGGTGCGGCCATGGCGGCTGTCGAGAAGGCCGAGCAGGGGCTCGTGGGCCAGTGGCGCGACATCCTCGCGGTGCACGCCCGCACACTGTGCGAACTTGACCGTGCGCTTCACCAACACGGCCTGGGTGCCAGCGACTTCGAGGTTCTCGACGTACTGGCCGCGGGCGTACCCGCCGACGGCGGGCTCGCCTGTCGCGTCCAGGAGATCGCCGAGCGGGTGCACCTGAGCCAGAGCGCGCTGTCCCGGCTGATCGGCCGCTTGGAGAAGGACGGCCTGGTGGAGCGCTGCATGTGCCCGGAGGACCGCCGGGGCGTGCGCGTGTCCCTCACACCGAAGGGGCGCACCCTGCACGGCGAGGTGCTGCCGCTGCAACGGGCGGTGCTGGGGCGGATGTTGGCCGGCGGGGCCCAGGACTGACCGCTGGTGCCGCTGCCGGTGGCCTGGCCCTTCCGGTCGGCGTTCCAGCGGGGTTGCCGGTCGGCCGAGTCGCGGTCGGGGCACTGTGCCGGGCAGGGGGACCCGACGGCCGGTCGCTCAGCTCCAGGTGACGCCCGACCTTTCCCGCCACAGCGTCGCGAGTGACGCGTCCCCCGTCACGCCCGGGACGGGCCGACGGTTCCACAGCGCCAGGTAGAGCTGCGCGGCCGTGCCCGTGAACTCGCAGTCGGCGTCCGCCACTTCACCCCGCTCGGCTGCAGGCGGCCCGGACGACAGGCGTACGGTCCACGCGGCGTCCGTGTCCGTGGCCCGGACCCGCAGTACGCGTGGCTCGTCCGTACGCACCCTGCTCTTGTCGCGCGCATGGAAGCGGAGCAGCAGCTCGTCGATGCCGTCGACCGCGAAGTCCACGGCGATCGCGCTCGGTTCGCCGCCGAGTGCGGACTCGGCGTCGGCCCGGTGCACGGTCGTCTCGTGGGCCTGCCGCCGAGCCCAGAACGCGAGCGGTGACGGGGCGGGCATGAAAGCCCAGCAGTCCACGTCGGGCGGCGCGGCGGTGAGCGTGTCGACGAGCCGCCGGTGCCCGCGGTGGAACCACGTCAGCAGTTCTGCGCCGTCGAGGTCCGGCAGGCCGCCGTCCGGCCGGTACGACGTGTGCCCCTCGGCGACGAACGCCGTGGCCCACCGGTGCACCATGCCGGTGTGCCGCAGCAGGTCCCGCACCCGCCAGCCCGGGCAGGTACGCACCTCGGCGCCCGGCCCGGCCTTCTCGGCGGCCGCGGTCAGCGTCCGGCCTTCCCGGTCCAGGACTCGTATGAACTCGGCGATCTCCATGGGGGAAGTGTGCAGGATGGAGAGGACTCCAAGGGAGGTGGCCCCCTCCGGCCCGCTCGTCCGCACTCCGCGATTCAGTTCCCGGAGTTCTCGTCGAAGCTCGCGAAGTACGCGGCGGCCATGTCCTCGTCGGCGTGACCCTGCGCGGCGGCGCGCGCGAAACGCTCGGCGCTCGCGGCCGCGACATCGAGGCGGAGCCCGTGCTGCTCGCCGGCCTCGACGATCAGGCGGGCGTCCTTGGCGGCGGTGGACACGGCGAAGGCCGCCGGAGACAACCGGTCCTCCAGGATCAGAGCGCTCTTGGCGTGCAGGTATCCCATGTCGAGCGGGCCGCCGGCGATGGCGTCGAAGAAGCTCTGCGGATCCACGCCCAGGGCCCCGGCCAGGGCGAGGACCTCGCCGGTCGCACTGGTGGCGGCGAGGACCCAGCTGTTGGCCACGAGCTTGAGACGGGTGGCGGTGCCCGCCGCTCCGTCCTCGCCGGTCCACACCGTGCGGGTACCGACCGCGTCGAAGACCGGCGTCACGGCCTCCCGGCCGTCGCTCGGCCCGGCTGCGAGGACGAGCAACTGGCCTGCCTCGGCGGGCTGTCGGGTGCCGAGCACGGGCGCGTCGTAGAAGACCAGGCCCTTCTCGCGGGCGAACGCGGCCAGTTCGCCGACGGCTTCGATGCCGGCGGTCGTCGACTGCACCCAGGCGGTGCCGGTGCGCAGGGCGGGTGAGGCCTGTCGCATCACGTCCAGCGCGGCAGGACCGTCGTACAGCATGGTCAGGACGACGTCGGCGCCCTCGACGGCTTCGGCGGGCGTGCCGGCGACGTGTGCGCCGTCGGCGGCGAGAGGTTCGGCCTTGTCACGGCTGCGGTTCCAGGCCCGGACGGAGTGCCCGGCCCGGGCGAGGTTACGGGCCATCGCGGCGCCCATGATCCCGGTGCCCAGGACGCTGACGGTGAGCTTGTCGGTCATGACATCAACTTTCCGATTCATCGGGTGCGGTGGGTACCACTGTGCCGTGTGCGGCTGAGCGGCGGCGGTACGGGGCGCGTGTGTTCCGTCCCGGGGTGTCGCGCGGCGCCTTCGTGCGTACTCTCGCGTGTCGCGTGTCGCGTGTCGCGTGCCCCGTGCCGTCGGCCGGGGGAGCAGGCGAGCCGTTGACGTTTCGACCCGGCCGGGAGTGCGGCGGCTCGGGTACGTCGGCCGGTCAGATGTCGGCCTGCGTCGCCCGTCGGGTCGCGTACCCGATGGCGGCCGCCACCGCCGCCACCGCCGCCAGCGCGGCCACGCTGGTGAGAGCGGCGGACAAGGAGAACCAGTCCGCCATGAACCCGATCGCGGGCGGTCCGAGGAGCATGCCGCCGTAGCCGAGGGTGGAGGCGGTGGCGACGCCGCTGGGGCCCGCCAGCGCTCAGGCGCGTTCGACGGCGATCGGGAAGATGTTCGCGAGTCCGAGCCCGGTGACGGCGAAGCCGAGCAGGGCCGCCCACAGGGAGGGCGAGAGCGAGCCGAGCAGCATTCCGGCGGTGGCCATGGCGCCGCCGGCGACCACGGTCCGGCTCCGCCCGAGCCGTTCCAGGAGTCTGGTCCCGGTGAGCCGGCCGATCGTCATGGCGAGCGCGAAACAGGTGTATCCCGCCGCGGCGACCCCAGGACGGGCGCCCAGGTCCTGCTCCAGGTGCAGCGCGCCCCAGTCGGCCAGGGCGCCTTCGCCGTACGCCGTGCAGAGGGCGATCAGGCCGAAGACGACGACCAGCCGGCGGGTCCGGGTGCCGGGCTTCCGCGGCACCCGGACCTCGCGCCCCAGGCGTCCCCCGGGCTCGTCGGTGGCCGCCGGTTCCGGGGTCCCGCACCGCAGCAGGGCGCGTCCGGCGAGGGCGGTCACCAGCAGGCCGATCACTGTCAGACCCAGCAGGTGCCGTGCGGGGGACAGGGAGCCCGCGACCAGTCCGCCGAGCCCGGCGCCGACCATGCCGCCCAGGCTGAACGCGGCGTGGAAACTCGGCATGATCGGGCGCCGCAGTACGGCCACGAGGTCGACCGCGGCGCTGTTGAAGGCCACGTTGATCCCGCCGTACGCGGCGCCGAAGACCAGCAGCACGGCGCCGAGGGCGAGGGCGGAGTGGGTGAGCGGGGGCAGCGCGACGCTCAGGGACAGGAGGACGCCGCAAACGACGGTCACGCGATGGCTGCCGTAACGGTCGCACAGCCGTCCCGTGAGCATCATCGTGACGACGGCTCCGGCGGACACGCCGAGCAGCGCGAGACCCAGCGCACTGGCGGACGCGCCGGTCTGTTCCTTGATGGCGGGGATGCGTACGACCCAGCCCGCGAAGACGAAGCCGTCGAGGGCGAAGAAGACGGTCAGGGCGACGCGAAGGCGGGTGAGGTCGCTGCTGCGGCGGCCCGGCACGGCGTTGTGCTTACGGGTTTTGTTTATTCGCGGCACAAAAGGAGGCTAAGTCGACGCGGCGACGGAGAGCAAGGCGTTCACCGATCATCCCTGGACTTCGGTCGATCGGGAACTCTCTCGTCGCTGCCAAGAACAGTTCAACGCTCGCTCATGATTCGCCAACGCTTGGTCATGACTTGTCAACGCTTCCCCATGATTCAGTAAGCCCACGCCAGGAGCGGCCGGTCGGACGTACGTTCCCGTCCGTGATCTCTGACCCAACACCCCACACAGCCGCCCGCGCTCAGCGGACGGCATCCGTCGCCCGGACGTCCGGTGCGACGATCCCTGCCCGGCGTTCCCTCCTGCGCGCCGCGCTCGCCGGAACCACGGCACTCGGCGCGGGCCTGGCCATGGGCGCCGAACCCGCGGCCGCGGCACCCGCCGCTGCCGCACGCAAGCGGCCCGCCAACGCCGAGGAGGCACTGCGGGAGCTGGAGGCGGGCAACCGCCGCTGGCGCACCTTCCGTGAACGGCACCCCGACGAGTCTCCGGCCGTCCGGCAGACGCTGACGACCAGTCAGCATCCCTTCGCCCTCGTTCTCGGCTGCATCGACTCCCGGGTACCTCCGGAGCTGGTCTTCGACCAGGGCCTCGGCGACCTGATGACCATACGCAGCGCGGGCCAGGTCCTCGACGAAGCCGTACTCGGCAGCCTCGCGTACGGCGTGCTCGAACTCCAGATCCCGCTGCTCGTGGTGCTCGGCCACCAGTCGTGCGGGGCCGTGAAGGCCACCGTCGAGGCCGACGAGTCGGGTAAGAAACTGCCCAACCACATCCAGTACTTGGCCGACCAGATCAGCCCGGCCATCGATCGCGCCAAAGAGGGAGCCGCGCGCATCGACGCGACGATCGACGCCAACATACGGTCCGTCCGCGCACGGCTCGCGGCGGACCCCGACCTCGCCGCCAAGGTGAAGACCGGTGAACTCGCCATCGTCGGAGCCCGCTACGAGCTGACCACCCAGCGCGTGCACGGCATCAGCTGAGGTCCGGACGGTTCGGACACGTGAAAGGCGACCGCGGTGGACACCACCACCGCGGTCGCCTTTCACGCTCTCCCGGGAGCGGCGGCGGTTCAGGCCTTCACGCGGCCCCGCGTCACGAGCTTCCTGATCAGGGGCCAGATCAGCAGCAGTACCGTCACCGCGTACACGGTCACCGCGAACGGCGTGTTGACCAGTCCCGTGACGCTGCCGTCGCTGATCTGCAGGGCGCGCCGCAGTTGCTGTTCGGCGTTAGGGCCGAGGATGACGCCGATGACGGCGGGCAGCACCGGCAGGCCGTACCGCCGCATGCCGAACCCGATCAGGCCGATGATCAGGAGGATCACCAGGTCGATGACCTCGCCGCCGACCGCGTAGGCGCCGACCGCCGCGAAGAACAGGATGCCCGCGTACAGGTACGGCCGGGGGATGCGCAGCAGCTTCGCCCACACCGGAGCCAGCGGCAGGTTGAGCGCGAGCAGCAGCACCATGCCCACGAAGAGCGAGGCGATCAGGCCCCACACCAGCTCGGGCTCGCGTTCGAAGAGGAGCGGGCCCGGCTGGATGCCGTACTGCTGGAAGGCCGCCAGCATGACGGCCGCGACCGCTGTCGTCGGCAGACCCAGGGTCAGCATGGACACCAGGGTCCCCGCCGCGGAGGCGGACGCCGCCGACTCCGGTCCCGCCACGCCCTCGATCGCGCCCTTGCCCCAGTCGTCCGGGTGTTTCGACAGGCGCTTCTCCGTCGCGTACGACAGGAAGGTGGGGATCTCCGCGCCGCCCGCCGGGATCGCGCCGAACGGGAAACCGATGAACGGCCCGCGCAGCCACGACTTCCAGGTCCGCTTCACATCGTCACGGCCCAGCCAGGGCCGGCCCACCGGGATCGGTTCGCCGGGACTGCGCCGCAGGTGCGCCGCCACCCACAGGGCCTCGCCGATCGCGAACAGGCCCACCGCCACGATCACCACGTCGATGCCGTCGGCGAGTTGGAGTGAGCCGAAGGTGAGCCGCTGCTGACCGGTCATCTGGTCCAGGCCGACCAGGCCGAGGGTCAGGCCGATGAGCAGGGACGCGAGTCCTCGGATCCGCGACGAGCCCAGCACCGACGTGACCGCGATGAACGCCAGCACCATGATGGCGAAGTAGTCCGGCGCACCGATGTCCACCGCCAGTTCGGCGACCGTCGGGGCGAGCGCGACCAGCAGGACCGTGCCGATCAGACCGCCCGCGAAGTGGCCGATGGCGGCGGCCGCGAGCGCCTGCGCGCCGCGGCCCGACTTGGCCATGGGGTTGCCTTCCATGGCCGCGACCACGGCAGCGCTCTCGCCGGGCGTGTTCAGCAGGATCGAGGTGGTCGAGCCGCCGAACATCGCCCCGTAGTAGATCCCCGCGAACATGATGAACGCGCCGATCGGTTCGAGTCCGTAGGTCACCGGCAGCAGGAGTGCGACCGCCATTGCGGGGCCGATGCCGGGCAGTACGCCGATCGCGGTGCCGAGCAGCACGCCGAGCGCGGCCCACAGCAGGTTGACGGGAGTGAGCGCCGTACCGAAGCCGTCCATCAGGGAGTTGAGGGCGTTCATGTCACAGCACTCCCATCAGCGGGCCGCCCGGCAGCGGTACTCCGAGCAGGTTGTTGAAGATGGTGTAGGTGGCGAGGGAGAGAACGGCCGCGATGAGCGGGTCCCGGTCGATCCGGCGGCTGCCGAGTGCGAAGGCGGCGCCCCAGAAGAGGAGCGCGCCCGCGACGGGGAACCCGAGCGGTTCGATGAGGACGGCCGAGCCGAGGAACACCCCGGCGAGCAGCAGCACCGTGCGCCAGTCGGCGGGTTCGGACAGGTCGATGTCCTCGCCGCCCTCCGCCTGGCCGCGACCGCCGCGCAGGACGTCGACAGCCAGCAGGGCGGCGATCACCAGGAGGCCGACCCCCACCACCACAGGCACGGTCTTCGGTCCGACGGGCCCGCGCTGGGTGATGTCGACGTCCATGGTGAGGGCGTCGGCCAGAACCAGTACGCCGAGCCCCAACAGCATGACGCAGACGCCGAGTTCGGAGTGCTCGCGCAGCCAGGAACGCCGCTCGTCCGCGGGCGTCGGGGGGATGTCGGTGGTCGGCGTCGTCACAGTCCCAGCTCCTTCAGTACCGAAACCACGCGCTTGTCCTCGGCGTCGAGGAAGTCGCTGAACTTCTTTCCGGTCAGGAAGGCGTCGTCCCAGCCGTTCTGCTCCATGGACTTCCGCCACTCGGGGGAGTCGTGCAGCTCCTCGACGAGGCGTACGAGCTTGTCGCGCTCGGCGTCCGACAGGCCCGGTGGGGCGACGATTCCCCGCCAGTTGGTGAAGTCGACGTCGTAGCCGGACTCCTTGAGGGTGGGCGCGTCCAACTCGTCGACCCGCTCAGGTCCCGTGACCGCCAGGACTCGCAGTTCGCCCGCCTTGATCTGGTCGAGGTACTCGCCGACGCCGGACACCCCGAAGGCGACCTTGTTGCCGAGGATCGAGGCGAGCAGCTCGCCACCGCCGTCGAAGGGCACGTAGTTGACGTCCTTCGGGGCGATGTCCGCGGCGCGCGCCATCAGCATGGGCGCGAGGTGATCGGGCCCGCCGGGCGAGGAACCGCCGCCCACCGGAAGCTTGCCGGGATTCTTCTTCCAGGCGCCGATGAGCTCGTCGATCGTCTTGTACGGGGAGTCCTTGCCGACCACGACGACGTCCTGCTCCTCGGTGAGCCGGGCGATCGGGGTGGTGTCGGCGAGTGTCTTGGGCGCGTCGTTGGAGCGGACGGCGCCCACGACACCGAGACCCATCGACATGGCGAGCTTGCCGTTGCCGTGCTCGCTCACCAGTCGGCTGAGCCCGACGGTGCCGCCGGCGCCCGGCAGGTTGAACACCTCGATGTTGTGCGTGAGTTCGGCGTCCTCGGCGTTCTTCGCGGCGGTGCGGGCCGTGATGTCGTAACCGCCGCCGGGCGTGTTCGGAACCATGAAGCGCAGGCCCGGGATCTGCGTGCCGGTCGCGGAGTCGCTGCCGGACGTGAGCAGCGGAGGACCCACGAGCACGAGTACGGCGGCCCCGAGCAGGGCGAGGGGAGTGCGCAGGCGCACGAGTTCCACCACCTGTCGATACGTCGATGAGGTACGGGGAGAGGAGCAGGAGATGCGGGAAACGCGGGAGGGGGGCCGCGGAGCAGGGGGATGGAGTACGGGGAGGGGCACGGGGTGTACGGGGAGCCCCGGGGGACGGGGTGACGTGGGCCACATGTTGCCCGGCCGCTCCCTGCCTGTCTCTCTTCCGGAACCAACGGAGGTTGTGGTCTTTGTGTCACCTGCCGCGTCCGTCGGCCGTCCGCCGCTCGGCTCTCGTCCCCGGCGGCCAGCCGTCCGCCCTTCATCACCCGCCGGCT
This sequence comes from Streptomyces aurantiacus, assembly GCF_027107535.1. Lineage (NCBI taxonomy): Bacteria > Bacillati > Actinomycetota > Actinomycetes > Kitasatosporales > Streptomycetaceae > Streptomyces > Streptomyces sp. Qhu-G9. The sequence continues at coordinate 3,616,685 of NZ_CP114283.1, forward strand.
GTCACAGCGACCCACGAGCAGTCGTCGATCACCGGGCCCGCCCCGCATCTCCCGTTCCCGTTCCTGTCTCTTCTCTTTTCCAGGCCGCGGGCGGGGGCCATGATGGTGCGACCCGGCGGCTGAGCCGAGCTACGCCGTGTCAGCACGAGAGATTGAGTCCGCCGTGGTCGCCGCCTTCCGCCGTCAGACCCTCGCGGGCGAGATGCTGGTGCTGCAGCTCGCCATCGTCGTCGTGGTGCTCCTGGCCGTCGCCGCGGTCTCCCTCGCGCAGTCGGAGGCGACCTTCAACCGCGTCGAGGGCCGCCGGGTCAGCGCGCTCGCCGAGCAGCTGGCCGCCAACCCCCTGACCCGCAGCCAGCTCGTGCGACCTGCGCCGCAGGAAGCGCTCGCCCCGCTGGTGAACTCCACCCAGACACAGTCCGGGGTCACCTCGGTGACGGTGGCCGACGCCGACGGCCGGATCGTCAGTTCCACCGACCCCACGGCGATCGGTGACCCGCTGCCGCTCGGAGAGGGCGCCGCCGAGGGCCGGGGCTGGACCGGCTCACTGACGCTGGACGGCAGCCGTGAACTCGTGGCCCAGGTGCCCGTGCTCGGCGCGACACAGGAGAACCTCGGGCAGCACCTGGGCACGGTGATGATCGGCGAGGCGGACCCGACGGTGTGGCAGCGCCTGAGCGGGGCGTCCTCGTACCTCCTCGCCTATCTGGGCATAGCCAGCGGGCTCGGACTGGTCGGCTCCTGGCTGCTGGCCAGGCGCGTCAAACGGCAGACCCTGGGCCTGGAGCCGCGCGAGATCGCCGGACTGGCCGAGCACCGCGAGGCGATGCTGTACGGGATCGCCGAGGGGGTGATCGCCCTGGACCCTCAGCACCGGCTCACCCTGGCCAACGACATGGGCCGGCGTCTGCTCGACCTCCCCGCGGACTGCGTGGGCCGCAGTCTTGCCGAACTCGGCATCGAGGGACGGTTGCGGGACGTCCTGGCGGGGGACCGGAGCGGCGCGGCGGGCGAGCGCGACGAGGTCGTCGTCCGGCACGGCCGCGTACTGGTGATGAACCGGATGACCGTCGCCAAGGACGGCCGCCCGCTCGGCTCGGTCACCACCCTGCGGGACCGCACCGAACTGGCCCGGCTGGAACGGGAGATCGGATCCTTCCGCAGCTCCTCCGAACTGCTGCGCGCGCAGGCGCACGAGTTCGCCAACCAGCTGCACACCATCTCGGGGCTGATCCAGATCGGCGAACAGGACGAAGTCGTGCGCTACATCAGGGCGTTGAACCAGCGCCGCCAGTCGCTGGACGTCACGCTCAGCCGCCGCGTCCGCGACACCGCCGTCGCCGCCCTTCTCATGGCCAAGTCCTCCCTCGCGGCCGAACGGAAGGTCAGCCTGCGGATCTCCGACGGGACCGCACTCGACCGGCTCACCCCGGAGGACGCCGCCGACGTGGCGACCGTGGTCGGCAACCTCGTCGACAACGCCGTGGACGCCGCGTCCGTCGCGGCCGCCGCCCGCGAACCCGACGGCCACGAGGCCTGGGTGGAGGTCGAACTGAGGCAGGACGCCTCCAGCGTGGAGATCGTGGTCCGCGACTCGGGTCCCGGCGTCGCGCCCGAACTCGCCCGGGAGGTGTTCTCGCACGGCTTCACCACCAAGGCCGCCCAGGAGGGCGAGCGCGGCATCGGCCTGGCGCTCACCCGTCTGGTCTGCGAACGTCACGGTGGTGAGATCTCGGTGACCAACACCCCCGACGGGGCCATGTTCACCGCACGCATGACCGTCAGCCACCTCACCGACGCGGTGGCGGAAGGAGCGACACGATGAACGGAGCGCCCGGGCCCGGTTCGGCCGCCACCACGGCGGGGGCCACCGACGCGACCACCGCCGCTGCCCGGGCCGTCGCGGACCGTAGGGCCGATGGTGTCGGCACGGCCGCCGCGGTCCGTTCCGCCGGCGCGGCCGAGGCCTCCGAGACGGCCGGCACGATCGACGTGCTGGTGGTCGACGACGACTTCATGGTGGCCCGGGTCCACCGGACCTTCGTCGAACGCGTCGAGCCGTTCCGCGTCGTAGGTGTCGCCAGTACGGGTGAGCAGGCCGCGCGCGCCGTCGACGAGCTGCACCCGGACCTCGTGCTGCTCGACCTGTACCTGCCGGACTTCTTCGGCCTGGACGTCATCCCCCGGCTGCGAACCGCGGGCCACGACTGCGACGTCATGGTCATCAGCGCGGCACGGGAGGCCGACACGGTGCGCGGAGCCGTCCGCCACGGCGTCGTCGACTACCTCCTCAAACCGTTCGAGTTCGAGGACCTGCGGGCCAGGCTGGAGCGCTACGCCGTCCAGCGCGGCCGCCTGCTCGCGACCGTCGTGCACGGCCAGGCCGATGTCGACAGGGTGCTGGCGGGAGCGGCCGTGCCCGCGACGAACGTCAGTACGTTGCCCAAGGGCATGAGCGTGGAGACGGCCGCGCTGATAAAGCGGACGCTCCGTACCGCCCAGGGCACACTGTCCGCCGCCGAGTGCGCGACGCTGGCCGGCGTCTCCCGCGTCAGCGCCCGCCGCTACCTGGAGCACTTCCACACCACCGGCAGCGCCGACGTGTCCCTGCGCTACGGCGCGGCGGGGCGCCCCGAGCGCCGCTACCGGCTGCTGTGATCGCTGCGGTCGCCGTACGGACCGGATGCAGGGCTACAGCTCGGACTCGCCCCACCGGCTGACGATCACGTCGTCGCCGACCGACAACTTGCCGGTGCGCAGGACCGCGAACTTCGCGCCGAACGCGACTCCGCCCTCAGCCGCCCGGCGGTATCCGGCGAGGGTGCGCAGTGGTTCAGGACCCGCTCTGCCACCTGACCGCTGGTCGACCACGGTCACGGCACAGCGGATGGCGAGCTTCGCGTACCCCAGTTCCGCCCCGCCGATGGCGATGCGGTGGGCGCGGTCCTCGGTGTGCGGTTCGTCCCAGCCGTCGATCACGATGTTCGGGCGGAAGCGGTCCATGGACAACAGGTGCGCGCCGCGTTCGGCCAGCTTGCGGTGCAGCAGATCCAGAGTGGAGCGCGACAGCACGTGCAGCGCGGAGCTGTCGGCGTAGCCGGAGGTGCCCGGTGTCCGCCCACCGGTCACCCGGTCGTGTTCCTGCGGTACACGCACGAGTCTGCTGGGGCTGCCGAGCAGGTCCGAGAGCCAGACGGCCGCCGTGTCGCCCTGGTCGATCCCCTGGTACGCGGTTCCGAAGAGGTCGACCGGTCGCCGGGCGCCGACGGTGTCCACCTCGACGTCCACGGGCTCGCGGCCGGGCGCACGAAGCCTGAGACGGTACCCGTCGCCGGTGATCTCGGGCCGGACGACGGCCAGCAGCGGATCGCGCCGCTGGGTGCGGTACACACCCTCTTCGCTGACGACCATGAAGCTCCGGTCGTGCGCCAGACCGGCGGGCGTCACCAGCGCCTCGCTCGCCGATGTCCCGGCGCAACCCTTGACGGGGTAGTACGTCAACTCGACGACGTTGGCCATGCGTTGTCCTGCTTCCCGTTCATCCCGCTGCGTCCGATGACATGCCCCCACCCGCCGACGTCGAGCCGTGCCCCCCGGCCGTAGGCCCGCCACCGACCCATCCCGCCGTCACGTCACGACATCGTCGGTTTCGCCTCCGGAGCGGCCGACGCGAGTACGGCTCTCACCGCGCAGCCGATCCTGCCATCGTGCCCCGCCGACAGGGCTCCCTTCAACGGAATGCGGTGGTCTTCAGAGGCACCCCTCCCGGTCTGCCGGAGCCCGACGCCCAGACACCGACTTCTGGCGTTCCCTCCTCCGGTGCCTTTGGCGCACGCCACTTCCCTCCGGGATGCTTGATTGTGCTTGAAATCTCGCTATATCTTGCAAGAGTAATCATTCTGCAGGGTGATCATCCCATCGGGAGGGTTCGGCGTGAGTCATGTCGAGAACGAACTGGCGGCCCAGCCCGCATGCTGGATCCGGGCCGCCGACGAGGCAGCGGGGCATGCGTCCGTGCTGCCCGCCGCGGGGGAGCGTGTCGCTCTGGTCGGGTGCGGCACCTCGTGGTTCATGGGGCAGGCCGCCGCGGCCCTGCGTGAACAGGCGGGACAGGGCGAGACGGACGCCTTCGCCGCCTCCGAGTTCCCCCACGGCCGCGCGTACGACCGGGTGATCGCCCTGACCCGCTCCGGCACCACCACCGAGGTCCTCGACCTGCTCGACCGGCTGAAGGGGCGCACGCGCACGGTCGCGATCACCGCGGATCCTCGAACTCCCGTGATGCAGGCGGCCGATGACGTCGTCGTACTCGACTACGCCGACGAGCGGTCCGTCGTGCAGACACGGTTCGCGACCACCGCTCTGACCCTGCTGCGCGCACACCTCGGCCTGCACACCGACGCCGTCGTCACCGACGCCCGCACCGCGCTGGCCGAGCCGCCGCCCGAAGGGCTCGTCGACTGCACGCAGTTCACGTTTCTGGGGCACGGCTGGAGCGTCGGTCTCGCGAACGAGGCCGGGCTCAAGATGCGCGAGGCCTCCCTGGCCTGGACCGAGGCCTATCCGGCGATGGAGTACCGCCACGGCCCGATCAGTGTCACCACCGCAGGCACCGCGACCTGGATGCTGGGTGAGGCACCCGACGGGCTGGCCCAACAGGTTCGCGACACGGGGGCGTTGTGGGTCGAAGGCGGACTCGACCCGCTCGCCGAACTCGTCCGCGCCCAGCGACTCGCCGTGGCCGTCGCCGCAGCCCGGGGCCTGGACCCCGACGAGCCCCGCCACCTCACTCGCTCGGTCATTCTCACCACGCCCTGAAGGGACGGTTCATGCCCCTCGTAGCAGCCGGCGAACTGGTCGCCCGGGCGGCCGCCGCGCGGACCGCCGTCGCCGCCTTCAACGTCATCACGCTGGAACACGTCGAGGCCGTCGTCGCCGGCGCCGAGGCGGCGAACGCCCCCGTCATCCTGCAGATCAGCGAGAACGCCGTGAAGTTCCGCTGCGGACGGCTCCTCCCGCTGGCCCGTGCCGCGACCGCCGCGGCCGAACACGCGGCCGTCCCCGTCGCGTTGCACCTGGACCACGTCCAGAGCGACGAGCTGCTCCGACAGGCGACAGACGCCGGATTCAGCTCCGTCATGTACGACGCCGCCCGTCTTCCCTACGCCGAGAACCTGGCCGCGACACGGGCCGCCGTGGACTGGGCCCACGCCCAAGGTCTGTGGATCGAGGCCGAGTTGGGCGAGGTCGGGGGCAAGACCGGGCAAGCGCCGCTGGGCGCCCACGCGGCCGGCGCCCGTACCGACCCGGCCGAGGCGCGCGCCTTCGTCGCCGACGCGGGCGTCGACGCTCTGGCCGTGGCGATCGGCAGCACGCACGCCATGACCACGCGCACCGCCACCCTCGACCACGACCTGCTCAAGCGTCTCGACGCCGCTCTCGACGTCCCGCTCGTGCTGCACGGCTCGTCCGGCGTCCCGGACGCCGAACTGCGGGCGGCCGTCGCGGGCGGCATCACCAAGGTGAACGTGGGCACCGCCCTCAACATCGCGATGACCGACGCGATCAGGGAGTTTTTGACCGCGCACCCCGAGGCGGTCGACTCGCGCAAGTACCTCGTCGTGGCGCGGCAGGCGATGGTCAGGGCGGTGGCACGGATCATCGGGGTGCTAGACGCTCGCTGACGTGCCTGTCGCCGTGCCCGCTGACGCGTCCGAGGCCATGTCGACGAGCTTCTCGAAGAGGAACTCGTGCTTGAGGAACGACACGTCGTACTCGGACCCCGGGTACGGCGGGATCAGCTGGGCCGCCTGGAACAGCCGCCAGCCGTCCCGCAGCGCGTCCACGCCCGACCCGTAAGGGGGTTCGTCGTTGTCACCGGTCGTGGGCGACGTGCGGCCCGTGCCGTCGTACACCGACCAGCCGACGACCTCGGAGTCCAGCGCCGACGTACCCAGATAGAGGACCAGCACCTGCTGACGCACAGTCATACGGCTTCCTCCTGCGGGCGGTTGGAGACACGGGTGACCCAGTGTTCGAGATCGAAGGACGCGTCGCCGGTGAGCGAGCGCCACAGCAGTACGCGGTTGTAGAGCTCCAGACGGCCGGTTGCGGGTTCGTACCACGGGAACGTCGTCGCGAGTTCCTCGGCCACCCGCGGGTCGGCGAGGTCCGAGGTGTCCCACAGGCGTCGCTGGCGTACGGCCGGGTTGAAGCGGATCTTGAACATGTAGCGCACCACGTCGCTGTCGTTGCGCCGCCCGCCGTGCCAGAGTCCGTGGTGCAGAAACACCACGGTGCCAGCCGGGCAGACGAGCCGGGACTGGCCGAGCAGGTTCTGGTAGCGGCCCGTGTCCGACTCATTCGTGCGCCGCAGGTGGCTGCCGGGCACGCTGAGGGTGCCGCCCATGTCCAGGGTCACGTCCTGCGGGTAGTACATCAGCTGGACGTCGAAGGCGTCCGTGCGGACGTCGATGATCGCGTCACCGTGCAGTGGCTGCGCCGCCCCCTCGTGGGGCTCGCGGACGTGCACGGCGTGGTGGTCGACGCGCGGGCCCGGACCGACGAGGCTGCGCAGGGCGCCCGCCACGGCCGGGACGCCGAGCAGGCGCCGTACGAAGGAGCCCTCGGGGTAGGCGTCCGCCACCGTGCTGCCGTACGGCACGGCGGGCACGCCGCGCCCCAGGATGCCGATCGCCTCGGCGTTCATCGCGGCCGGGACCACCGCGTCCAGGCGCAGCGAGCCGTGGGCCACGAAGCGGGCCATCCGCACCGAGTCCAGAAGGGGAGGCCGTTCGGGATGCGCCGGAGGATGCTCGGGATGCGTCATGGACCGACCGTACGGAGCCGGGCCGGTCCTTCGCGTTGGCCCGTTTCACCACCGCTGGTAGTTTTTCACCATGCGGGTCACGCGCATCCACCTGGGCGAACCGCCCGTCGTCGCCAACGCGGGCGTCGGCGTGCACGGTGTCGCGAGCCGCACGGATGTCTTCCGGTTGCCGGAGCTGTGGCAGTTGCACCTGTACCAGTACGAGGCCGAGCTGACCGTGGACGGCACACCGCACCTCATCCGGCCCGGCCGGATCAGCCTCGTGCCGCCCGGCGCAACGGTTCGCTACCGCTACCAGGGCCGCTCGGAGCACCTGTACGCACACCTGCGCATCGCCCCCGCCGGGGCACCGCGCGCCGTGCCCGTACTGCAGGACGCGGGACCCGAACTCCCCATGCTGACCGGGCTGTTGCTTCAGGCGGTCGCCTCCGCGCCGAGCGCTCCGGAACGCACCCGGGCCGAGATCTGGACCGCGCTGTGGCGCATCGCCGACCTCGCCCCGGCCGCCGAACGCCCCGGCCCGCATCCGGCCGTCACCGCGGCGATCGCCCACGTCGAGGCGAACCTCGCCGCCCCTCTCACGGTGCCCGCCGTGGCCCGGGCCGCGGGCGTCTCGCACAACCACCTGACCCGGCTCTTCCGCGCCACCACGGGTGGCACGGTCGTGGCGTACATCCGCCGCCGCAGACTCGACCGCGCCCGGCACCTCCTGCGTGCCTCGACCCTGTCCATCCCGGCGGTCGCCGCGTCGGTCGGCATCCCCGATCTGCAGGCCTTCAACAAGGCCTGCAGGCGTGAACTCGGCGCCTCGCCACGAGCGCTGCGCGGCGAGACCGGCACAGCCTGAGCGCTGCCTGCCCGGCGCGCCCGCCCCTGCCCCTGCCCGCGCCTGCCCTCAAGGCGCCTGTCCCGTCCCGCCCTCTGCACGATTCCGGTACGGACCTCAGGACTGCTTGACGGCCTTGAGGACCACGAACTTCGCGTCGCTCGCGATCAGTTCACTGTTGCCGAAGAGACGCCGAAGCTTCACGTGGTAGCCGAGATGACGGTTGCCGACCACCCACAGCTCGCCGCCCGGCCGCAGCGCGCGGCGCGCCCCGGTGAACATCCGCCACGCCGTCGCGTCGGTCGTCGCCTGGTGCGAGTGGAAGGGCGGGTTGGTCAGCACCAGGTCGACGCTCTCCTCCGGGACGCTGTCCAAGGCGTCGTCCACGCGGAACTCCGCCTTGCCGTGATCCACGGTGTCGTCGGTGTTCGCCCGGTACGTCGCCTCCGCAGAGGCGACCGCCTGGTACGACTCGTCCACGAACAGCACCTCGGCCTCCGGATACGCCAGCGCCGCCGCCGTACCGACCACGCCGTTGCCGCAGCCCAGGTCCACGACCCGCCCGGCACTCCGCTCGTACGGCAGATGCCGGAGGAAGAACCTGGTGCCGATGTCGAGGCGCTCCGCGCAGAAGACGCCCGCCTCGTTGACGACGGTACGGCCGGAGACAGGACCGATGCCCTCGGGCAGCGTGTAGCTGAGCGGCCAGGGGTTCGCCGGCCTCACGAGCCCGGGGCTCGGCGTGCAGAAGATGAGCCGGGCCTTCTTCTCGGCCAGTGACGTCCGGGTCGGACCGAGGATCCGCTCGAACAGCTTGAGCGTCGAGGTGTGGATCTCCTTGACCATGCCGGAGCCGACGACGACCGTCCCCTCGTGCACGGCGGGCGCCAGACGCAGCAGCTGGTCCTCCAGGAGCGCGAGGCTCTTCGGCACGCGAACCAGCAGCACGTCGACGCGCTCGGGCGGTGCGTCCTGGGTGGTGAGAAGGCGTACGGAGTCCTCGTCCGCGCCGTTGCGCACCAGATTGGCCCGGGTCGCCTCCCGGGTGAGGAACGAGTCGGTGACCTGCACCGGCCCGTGTGCCCGCAGGGCCGTGGTGAGGGCGCCCCAGCGGTCACCGACCACGACGACCGTGCCGTCGAGCGCCTGGCCGCTGTCGGCGAGATGCCTCAGCAGGTACTCGTCGGAGGCGTCCCACGCTCGGAGCTGGTCACGGGTGTCCTCGGGGAAGCGCGCCAGCATCAGCTCGGCCGAGGGGGTCGTCATACGGTCGGTCATCGGGTCCAGGCTAGCTGAGGCGCAGATCAGGGAGGTTCGGCAGCCCGGCGCGGCACTGCGCGAGGATGGGAACCATGGACGCGGAACTGTTTCCCAGGAGCCGGACGGAGGTCGCCCCGGGGGCGGTGCACCTGCCGGACTGGCTGACCCCCGAGCACCAGAAAGAGCTCCTGGAGGCCTGCCGTGACTGGGCCCGCCCGCCCGCCGGGCTGCGCACGGTCCGTACACCAGGGGGCGGCACGATGACCTCCCGGCAGGTCTGCCTCGGTTGGCACTGGTATCCGTACGGTTACGCGCCCACGGTCGTCGACGGGGACGGCGCACCCGTGAAGCCCTTCCCCGCCTGGCTGGGGGAGCTGGGACGCCGGGCCGTGGACGATGCCTTCGAGGGCGGCACCCCGGCGGGAGGATCCCCGGTGGCAGGCGCCACGGCGGTAGATCCCCCGGTGAGCGGCGGCCCTGTCCGCCCAGGGGCACCCGCCTACGACATCGCGCTGATCAACTTCTACGACGCCGGCGCCCGTATGGGCATGCACCGGGACAGCGACGAGAGGTCCGGCGCCCCCGTGGTGTCGCTGAGCCTCGGCGACACCTGCGTCTTCCGCTTCGGCAACACCGAGTCGAGAGGCCGCCCGTACACGGACGTGGAACTGCGCAGCGGCGACCTGTTCGTGTTCGGCGGCGGGTCCCGGCTCGCCCACCACGGGGTACCGCGCGTCCACGCGGGCACGGCGCCGCCCGAGTTGGGACTCACCGGCCGGCTGAACGTCACCCTGCGCGTGAGCGGCCTCCAGGCCGGCTGACCGGTCACCGGGCGACCGGATCATGGGAGACTCGCCCTCATGAGCGGCAAGGCGGCCCCCAGAGCTGCGGGAGAAGGAAGCATCAGGACACGGCTGGACCGAGGGCGCGGTGCGCTCGGGCCCGCGCTGGAGCTCGTGCACACGGGACGCGCGCCGACACGGGCCGTGCTCACCGCCGAGCTGGGTGTCACGCGCGCGACGGCCGGCGCGGTCGCCGCGGAGCTGGAGGCGCTCGGCCTGATCCACGTCGACGCCCGCCCCGGCGCGGCCGCCGGTTCCCAGGGCCGCCCCTCGCACCGCCTCGAACTCGCCGAGGACGGGCCCGTCGCCCTCGCCGCGCAGATCCACGCCGACGGCTTCCGGGCCGCCCTGGTCGGCCTCGGCGGCCGGATCGTGGCGACCGCCCCCGGCTGCGAGACCGTGGACGCCGACCCGGCGAAGGTGCTCGGCTCGGTCGTGGAGGCGGGCGCCGAACTGCTCCGGGAGACGGGACGCCGCTGCGTGGGCGCCGGACTGGCCGTCCCGTCGGCCGTGGCGGAACCCGAGGGCACCGCACTCAACCCGCTCCACCTGGCCTGGCCGGCCGGCGCGCCCGTTCGGGAGATCTTCGCGGAGCGCGTCCGTGCGGCCGGCCTCACCGGACCGGCGTTCGCCGCCAACGACGTCAATCTCGCCGCGCTCGCCGAGCACCGGCACGGCGCGGGCCGCGGCGCCCGCGACCTGCTGTGCGTGGCGACCGGGCACCGGGGCGTCGGTGGCGCGCTGGTGCTCGACGGCCGCCTGCACACGGGCAGTTCGGGCCTCGCGCTCGAAGTCGGCCACCTCACGGTCAACCCGGAGGGCCGTCCCTGCCACTGCGGCAGCCGGGGATGCCTGGACGTCGAGGCGGACCCGCTGGCCTTCCTCACGGCGGCCCACCGTGACCCCGGACCCGAGGTGTCACTACTCCAGCAGGCCAACGACCTGATCCGCGGCCAGTACGCCGACCCGACCGTACGCACCGCCGTCGAGGCACTGATCGACCGGCTGGGCCTGGGCCTCGCGGGCCTGGTGAACATCCTCAATCCGGACCGCATCATCCTCGGCGGCCTGCACCGCACCCTCCTCGACGCGGACCCGGCGAGGCTGCGGGCCGTGGTGGCCGACCGCAGCCTGTGGGGGCAGAGCGGAGGCGTACCCATCCTGGCCTGCACGCTGGACCATAACAGCCTGGTCGGGGCTGCCGAGCTGGCGTGGCAGCCGGTGCTCGACGATCCGATCACGGCACTGGCACGGGTCTGAGACCTGCCTCTGCTCGGAGGCCGTCGAGCCACGTCAAGCGGCCGAGCCGACGTCGAGCCCGCAGGCCCGCAAGCCCGCAAGCTGTCAGGCCCTTGGTCCGTCGATCCGGAGCCCGCGCCGCGGTGCCCGCCCCCGTGCCATGGTGCCGGACGGCCTACGCCCACCCGACGGCGTACGCCCGTTGCGGGTTCGCCGTCAGGATGCGTTCCACCAGTCCTTCTCCCAGGGTGCGTTCGAGTCTCGGGCGGATGCGCCGCAGCAGGTACGGCATCCCCGGCCCGCCATTCACCGAGCGGGCCCCCGCCGTGGTCGTGTCACCGCCGAGCAGCAGCCGGTCCCCGAACCCGGCGTCGGCGAGATCCCGCACCGCGTCGGGCATGCGCCAGTCCGTGGCGTGGTTCGCGTGTGACGGCCCGTCAAAGGCCAGATAGGCGCCGGACTCCGCGGCCTGCCGGTGCGTCACCGGATCGGGGCAGCGGTTGAGATGCCCGAGGATCACACTCTCCGGCGCCACGTCCAACTCCCCGCACAGCAGGTCGAGTACGTCGAGCGCGCCCGTGCCCAGCTCCAGGTGCACGGCCACGGGCGCCCCTGTGGCGTGATGCGCCTCGGCCGCCGCGGTCATCGTCCAGCGGGCGTGCGCGTCGAGTGCGTGGAAGCCGCCCGCGACCTTGACGAAACCCGCCCGCACCCCCGACGTGGCAAGGCCCTCGGTCAGTTCGGAGACGAAGACGTCCGCGAGCCTGCCCCGCAGCCGCTCGAGGAACTCGGGTGTGTAGTGGGCGGCTCGATGCAGTCCGGTGGCGGCCATGACGTGGACACCGGCGGCGCGGGCGAGCAGCGGCAGATCGGCGGCCCGCCGCCCCAGGCCGTACGGGGTCCACTGCGCCACGCTCCCGCCGCCTGCCGCGCGGAACGCGGTCAGTTCGGCCGTCGCGGCTGCCGCGTCCCGCAGCTCCTGCCCCGGAAGCCTGGGGCTGCTGAGGAAGAGGTGGTCATGCGCGTCGCAGACACCCAGCGCCGCCGGCGATACGTCCCCAAGGACCGTACGGACGGTACGGATCGCCGGCGCCCCGTTCACCAGTGCCGTCCTCGCCGCAGCCGGTCACGTCCCGGCGCCGACAGATGCAGCACCCGGTACGTCTCTCCGGTCGCCTCGGGCTGGTCATGGGCCCAGAGGGAGAAGTGCACGACCTCCCAGTGGCGCGGATCGACGGCGGCTGCGGCGCCCACGACCCCGTCCAGCGCGGCCAGCCGCCGTGTCTCCCGGAGGGCCTCCCGCGCCACTTCGGCGAGCGGCACCCCCTCGGGGACGCTCGCGCGCCGGCGGACTGCGACCTCGGGCGTGGCATCCGGGGCACCTCCGTCCTCGTACGCCAGTCCCGTCCAGTGCTGCACCACGGGGCGCCCGAAGTCGTTCACGAGCCCCTGGAATCCGGGCCCCCACAGGAAGGAGTTCATGCCCTCGGGGGTGTCCCACAGATAGAACGGCGCGTACTGGCCGACGGGCGAGCCGTCCACGCCGCGTTCGCGCAGCAGGTAGGCCTTGAGGCCGAGCCCGTCCCAGTCGTCGAGCAGGTGTCCGACGCGGGCCACCCGGTCGCGGATGACGCCCGTGTCGTAGTCCGCGGGCAGGGTGATCTCGTACTGCATGGCGTGCATCGGAGCCTCCGGTCGGTGCTAGACGTCTTCGCGGGCGGGGGTGCCGGCCGCCAGGAGGGACAGCAGTCCCCGGACTGCCGTGTCGAACGCGGCGGTCGAGCCGGACGCGCGGGCCAGCACATAGCCGCCCTGGACCGTGGCCACGATCGCTGCGGCGATCTCCTCGCCGTCCAGCGCGAGCGCGAACTCGCCCTGCTCCTGGCCCTCCTCGACGATGCGGGCCAGCCGCTCGCGCAGCCAGTCCAGTGTCTCGTCGACGGGGACGCGCAGCTCGTCGCTCGTGACGACGTCCGGATCCATGGTCAGCCGCCCGACAGGGCAGCCGCGCAGCACGTCGCGCTCGCGCCGCAGATAGGCCTCGACGCGCTCGTACGGGGAACCGGGCCCGCCGAGCACTCCCTCGGCGGTGGCGCGCATCTCCTCGGCCGTGCGCCGGATCGCGGCGAGCGCCAGATCGTGCTTGCCGGTGAAGTGGTGGTACATGCTGCCCTGGCCGGCGTCCGCCCGCTGGAGGATCGCCTTGGGGCTCGTGCCCACGTACCCGCGCTCCCACAGCAGCTCGCGGGTGGCTTCGATCAGTCGCTCCGGAGTGCTCACCAGATCACTGTACATACTAGTAGTTACAGAGTCGAGCGGTAGGTCGAGAAGCAGGCCGAGCAGTAGGTCGAGGAGCAGCTGGAATCCCCGTTCCTACTCCCGCGGAGGTACGCGTACTGCCGCTGGCCGTACGACGACCCGGGCCCCCTCGCGGCGCGAGTCTCGAAGCATCACCGGAACCGCCGACCGAGGAGATGACTTCAGATGCAGACCCTGGCGCACTGGGACGGCGGGCCCGGCCCGTGGATCCTCCTTTTCCCGCTGATCTGGGCAGCCGTCCTGATCGGTGCCGTGAGCGTGCTGCGCCGCACCGGGTGGAGCGGCCGCCGAGGTCAGTGGCGCGGCACGGACCGGCCCCGCCCGTCCGGCGACTCGCCGATCGCGGTGCTCGGCCGGCGCTTCGCCTCCGGCGAGATCGACGAGGACGAGTACTGGCGCCGCCTCTCCGTCCTGGACGAGCAGTTCGGGCGTACGGACCTGGACGAGCGGTTCGGGCGTGTCGGCAAGGGCGGTGCGGCGTGAACACGACGACCGTCACGAAGGCGACGCGGACCGCCGCGCGCGTCGCCGACGCCGTGAAGGTGTACGGCGGCGGGGACACCGCGGTGCGGGCCCTGGACGGGGTGAGTGTCACCTTTCCGGCCGGACGCTTCACCGCGATCATGGGGCCCTCGGGCTCCGGCAAGTCCACCCTGATGCACTGCGCCGCAGGCCTGGACACCCTCACCTCGGGCGCTGCCTTCATCGGCGACACCGAGCTGAGCACGCTCGACGACCGGCACCTGACGCTGCTGCGACGCGACCGCGTCGGATTCGTCTTCCAGGCCTTCAACCTGGTGCCGACCCTGACCGTCGCGGAGAACATCACGCTGCCCATGGACCTCGCCGGCCGCAGGAGCGCCTCGTCGGACGAGTGGATCGACGCCCTCGTGGAGGCCGTCGGTCTCGCTGACCGGCTGCGCCACCGGCCCGCGGAACTCTCCGGCGGCCAGCAGCAACGCGTCGCCGTGGCAAGGGCGTTCGCCGGACAGCCCGATGTCGTCTTCGCCGACGAACCGACCGGCAACCTCGACTCCCGCTCCGGCGAGGAGGTCCTGAACCTTCTCGGGCGGGCCGTGCGCCGGATGGACCGCACGGTCGTCATGGTCACCCACGATCCGGTCGCCGCCGCACATGCCGACGAAGTCGTCTTCCTCGCCGACGGCCGCCTCGTGGACCGGATGGAAGCCCCGACGGCGGACAGGGTCCTGGACCGCATGAAGGCCTTCGACGGCAAAGGGGCTCCGTCGTGAACGCGTCGGTGCGGATCAGCGTCTCCTCCCTGCGCGCCCACAAGCGGCGCTTCGCCGGTACGTTCCTGGCCGTACTGCTCGGCGTCGCCTTCCTGGCGGGCACGCTCGTCATGGGCGACACCCTGCGGGCCGGTTTCGACACGATGTTCGGCAATGCCACGAGCGGCACCGACGCCGTCGTCCGCAGCGCCGACACCATCACCACGCCGGGCGAGAGCCAGGGCGTACGGCGGCCCGTCGACACGGGCCTCCTGGCAACCGTCGGGAGGACACCGGGTGTCGCGGCAGCCGCGCCCGACATCCAGGGCGCGGGCCAACTCGTCGGTGCGAACGGCGAGCCCGTCGGCGGCCAGGGCCCGCCCACCCTCGCGGGCAACTGGATCGACGACCCCGAACTCAACGCGTACCGCCTGGCCGAGGGCCGCGCCCCCGCGAAGTCCGGCGAGGTCGTCGTCAACCGGGGCGCGGCCGAGAAGGGCGGCCTCGGGATCGGCGACACCACGACCCTCAGGACGCCCGACCCCGTCAGGGTGACGATCGTCGGCCTCGCGACGTTCGGCGGCGAGGACGGCATGGCGCAGGTGACCTTCACCGGCATGACGCGCTCCGACGCCGAGAAGTACCTCACCGCGAAGCCCGGCGAGGCCGCGGGCATCCTCGTGCGGGCCGGCCCCGGCACCGGTCAGCGGGAACTCGTCGACGCCCTGACTCCCGTACTGCCCAAGGGCGTCGAGGCGATCACCGGTCAGGAGCTGGCCGAGGAGAACACCGACATGATCTCCGGGCAGTTCCTGACCCTGTTCACCACCTTCCTGTTGGTGTTCTCGGGCGTGGCGCTGCTGGTCGCGACCTTCTCCATCCACAACACCTTCGCGATCGTCGTCGCCCAACGCACCCGTGAGAACGCCCTGTTGCGCGCACTCGGCGCCTCCCGCCGCCAGGTCACCGTGTCCACCCTGGTAGAGGCGAGTGCGGTCGCCGTAACCGCGTCCGCCGCCGGACTCGCCGGAGGTATCGGCGTCGCGGCCGGCCTGCGGGCGCTGTTCCCGGCCATCGGATTTCCGTTCCCCGAGGGCGACTTGGTGATCGGTGGGCTGTCCATGGTGCTGCCGCTCGTGGTCGGCGTCGTGGTCTGCCTCGGCTCCGCCCTGCTGCCGGCGGTCCGCGCCGGACGCACCGCACCGCTGGCCGCCCTGCGGGAGACCTCCGTCGACCGGTCCGGGGCGTCCCGCACCCGCGTCGTCCTGGGTACCGGGCTCGCGGCGCTCGCGACCGCCGTCACGCTGACCGGCGTCGTCGCCGGCCCTTCCCTGTGGCTCGCGGGCGCAGGGGCGGGCCTGGCGCTCGCCGCCTTCGTGGTCCTCGGCCCGGTCGCCTCGACCACCGCCGTACGCGTCCTCGGGAGCCCTCTCGACCGGCTGCGCGGCGTCACCGGAGGCCTGGCCAGGCGCAACGCCCTGCGCAGCCCCAAGCGGACCGCGGCCACCGCCAGTGCGCTGATGATCGGCGTCGCCGTCGTGTCGCTGTTCACGGTCTTCGGCGCCTCGCTGAAGGCGACCATGGACCGGACGGTGTCACAGTCCTTCGCCGGCGACGTCGCCGTGAGCACCCCGTCGTTCGGGGCGGGCGGCAGCGGGCTGAGCCCCGCGCTCGCCGGCGCGATCGCCGAGCGGCCCGAGGTCGACACGGCGGTCGGGCTCGGCCGTGGAGTGGCCGAAGTCAACGGCAGGGGGCGGGCGCTGACCGTCACCGACCCGGTCGCGCTGGAGCGGACCTTCGAACTCGGCGACGTCCGGGGCTCGATGCGGGGCCTCGGCGGCGACGGCATCGCCATCACCGGGAAGGAGGCCGACCAGCAGGGCCTCACGACCGGCGACACCGTCCGGCTGGCCTTCACCGACGGAAAGAAGGAGGCCTTCACCGTTCGCGCGGTCTACGGCCGGTCCGAGCTCGCCGGTGACTACGTCATCACCCGCGAGGCCTGGGCGCCGCACCGTACCCAGGACTCGGACACGCTGGTCGCCGTCACGTTCAAGGACGGAGTGAGCCCGTCGGACGGCAGGGCGGCGGTCGAGAAGGCCGCGACGGCCTACGGCAATCCCGAGGTGCAGACCCGTGACGAGTACGCCAGGTCCTCGGCGGGCGCCATCGACATGATGCTCACCCTGGTATACGCGCTGCTCGCGCTCGCGGTACTCATCGCTCTGCTCGGCATCGCCAACACGCTCACCCTCGCGGTCCACGAACGCACCCGCGAACTCGGCCTGCTGAGGGCCGTCGGGCAGACCAGGCCGCAGCTGCGCGCGATGGTCCGCTGGGAGTCGGTGCTGGTCGCCGCGTTCGGCACGGTGGGCGGGCTCGCGCTCGGCGGGTTCCTCGGCTGGGTGCTCGTCAAGGCGTCCGACGGAGCGTCCGACAGCACGTTCGCCTTCGCGGTGCCGCCCGTCCAGCTCCTCGTGGTCGCGGCGGTGGGCCTCGCGGCCGGAGCCCTCGCGGGCCTGCGCCCGGCCCGGCGAGCCGCGCGCCTCGACGTCCTGAAAGCCATCGCGGCCGAGTGAACCGGCGCCCGGGACTTCGTGCCCGGGAGGCGGGCCCGCGCCACCGGACGACGGAAAACGTCTTGGTCACCGCCCGGTCAGCCTGCAACGGCCGACCGGGCGGGAGCGTGTCCTGCCTTGAGCGCGCCGGCGGCGTGCTCCACCTCCGCGAAACCGCGGGCGGGCGATTCGGCGGACGCGGCGTACGGCGGGCAGGCGGGCAGCGCCGTCGCGGGGGAGTGGGCCGGAAGGGTGAACCACACGACCTTCCCCGACTCGCCGTCCGGCCGCACACCCCAGCTCTCGCTCACCGCGGCGACCATGGCGAGCCCCCGACCACAGGTCGAGGACGAGTTGGCGTCCCGCACCTCGGGCAGACGCGGGTCGTTGTCGTGCACCGAGACGGTGAGCCGGTCGAGCAACAGCTCGATCTCGACGGTGCACAGCTTGTCGGGCCGGGCGTGCAGGTGGACGTTGGTCAGGAGCTCGGTCACACCGAGCGCCGCCCGGTCTATCAACGGATCCAGATGCCAGTAGCGCAACTGCGCAGATACGATTCTGCGGACCTGGCCGATCCGCGAGGGCAGAGCGTGGAGCTCCACCGTGCAATGCCTGTTTGGCTGGCTGATCACGGCTGCGACTCCCCGAATTGAGGTCCGGAAGAAGACGGAGAACGGATCCAGCGGGCTGCCTGCGCGCGCCGGCCGCCTGCGGTCGGTGGCCGGCGGGCTGGTTCGCAGCGTTATCGCCGGTAAACCCAGAGTGACGTGACAACAGCGTGACCCAGGAGGTGCGGCCCCGCAACTCGCGGTGTTCTCGGCGGCCGGGCACGCGGCGGCCGGCGCGCCTCAGCGCCCGCGCCCCGCCGCCTTGTGCACGGCCTCGATGAAGCGGCGGGCGGCCGGCGGGCCCGGTTCCCCCGGAGCGGGATCGTGGTCGCCCAGGGTGAGCAGATAGCGGGTGCCGTTGACATCAGCCAACGCCCGGTCCTCGTGGGCGAACCAGGGCTTCGACGCCCGGACCGCCTGCACCGGCGCGCTGTCGATCTCGCTGCCGTAACTGGTGAGCAACTCCAGCCTGCCGTCGCTGATCCGGACCTGCCCGGCCCGGGTGAGCGACCTCAGCCTCTTGCCGATCCGCACGCCTGTGGCTGTGAACTCCGGCTCCGCCATGTGCCCCGCCCCCTTGTGCGCTTCGGTCGTGCCCCGTCGTGGATCCGGCGCGGATCCCGTACCAGTGTCCGTCTCCGTCCGGGACCGGCGTCCCGTGCGGTGCAGTCTGCCCGCGTCGGGCGTCGAGCACCAGTGTGCGTGGCAGCGTGGCACATGCCCTCCGGCGCACTCGCGTGAATGCGCCCCCGGCCCTGCCCGCGCGGTGGTGGGCCAGGGGTTCCTTTGAGGTGCTCAAAGGAGTGTTTATGCAGGTGAGAAGCGTGCGGAAGGTGCATATGATCGAGACGTCCGACCACGTGACCCGACGTCGGCACAACCCGAAGGAGCCCCGCCGTGACCACCCCACAGCAGGCCCGCCCCCACGAGCCGACGGCCACGCTCGATGTCGACCACAGTGACGCGGAGTACCGGCACTGGCTGAAAGAAGCCGTACGGAAGGTGCAGGCCGACGCGAACAGATCGGCCGACACCCATCTCCTGAAGTTCCCCCTGCCCGAGCGGTGGGGCATCGACCTGTATCTCAAGGACGAGTCCACCCACCCCACCGGCAGCCTCAAGCACCGCCTGGCCCGCTCGCTCTTCCTCTACGGCCTGTGCAACGGCTGGATCCGGCGCGGACGCCCCGTCATCGAGGCGTCCAGCGGCTCCACGGCCGTCTCGGAGGCGTACTTCGCCAAGCTGATCGGTGTGCCGTTCATCGCCGTCATGCCGCGCACCACCAGCCCCGAGAAGTGCCGGCTGATCGAATTCCACGGCGGGCAGTGCCACTTCGTCGACGACCCGCGCACGATGTACGAGGAGTCGGCGGCCCTGGCCGCCGGCACCGGCGGTCACTACATGGACCAGTTCACCTACGCGGAGCGGGCCACGGACTGGCGCGGCAACAACAACATCGCCGAGTCGATCTTCCGCCAGCTGGAGCTGGAGCGCTATCCCGAGCCCGCCTGGATCGTGGCCACCGCGGGCACCGGCGGCACGTCGGCGACCATCGCCCGGTACGTGCACTACATGCAGTTCAACACCCGTATCTGTGTGGCGGATCCGGAGAACTCCTGTTTCTTCGAGGGCTGGACCACGGGAGACGCCCAGGTCACCACGGACTGCGGTTCGCGCATCGAGGGCATCGGCCGGCCCCGTATGGAGCCGAGCTTCGTGCCGGGAGCCGTCGACCGCATGATGAAGGTGCCGGACGCCGCGAGCGTGGCGGCCGTGCGGGCGCTGGAGCAGGCCATCGGGCGCAAGGCGGGCGGCTCGACCGGCACGGGGCTGTGGAGCGCGCTCAAGATCGTGGCGGAGATGGCGGAGGCCGGGCGCACCGGAAGCGTGGTGACACTGCTGTGCGATCCCGGGGACCGCTATCTGGACAAGTACTACTCGGACGCGTGGCTGGCCGGGCAGGGTCTGGACATCGCGCCCTACACGGCCACGATCGAGTCGTTGCTCGCGACGGGGATCTGGCCGGACTGAGTGGCCCCGGGGCGTTCCGTCCACGGGCCGCCGGCAGCAGCTCGCGTGTCCGGCCGTCTCCGCGGGGCCGCTCACGGGCTGCAGGTCCGGGGATCAGGGTGCGTGCGTCGAGTTCAGCCGCCGGTCCAGCCTCGTCACCGCGTCACGGAACGCCCGGCCCAGGCCCGCACGGCCGAGCCCCATCGTGAAGCGGAACGCCGCGGTGCCGTCGGCGGCCCAGGTCCACTGAACCCGCGTACCGGAGCCGTCCGGTGTGAGCCGCCACTCCTCGACGAGCGCGCGCACGCCGGGGGCGTTCGTCACGTCGACGCGGTACGTGTACACCTCGCGGGGTTCGGCCGCGATGACCGTCTCCTCGAAGCGCGTTCCGCCCCTGAGGCGGATCTGCCGGCCGGAGCCGCCCTCGGTCGAGCGGGCTGCGGTCACGGCGGTGAACCACCGCGGCCAGCCGGCCACGTCCTCGGCCAGTGCGCGGTAGACCGACTCGGGCGGCGAGGTCATCTCTCTCGCGAACACCAGACGCAGCGGAGCGGTCTCGACGAAGTCGAGCCCCACCGGGCGCAGTTGGCGTGCCATGCGCGGAACCCCCTCGTGGGAACGAACGGGAACGAGTTCGGAAGCCGCCCCGTGACCCGGCGGCCGGCGAGGCACGGTCACCCTAGCTGACGGCCCGTCAGCTGTCTGTACCGCCCACCGACGCCCGTGCGGTCCTCACGCCCCTGCCCGCCCTCGGGGGCACCCGCCGCCGTCAGTCGTCCGACCCGTCGTCGGCCTCTACTTCACCGGCCACCACCAGGCGCCGCAGGTGCTCGGAGATCTCCGAGCGTGCCGCGGAAGGCAGCCCGTCGTCCGTCACCAGCGTGTCGATCTGTTCCAGCGCGGCGAACGAACTCAGCCCCACCGTGCCCCACTTGGTGTGGTCGGCGACCACGACGACCCGCCGTGCGGACTGCACCAGGCGCCGGTTCGTCTCGGCCTCCGCGAGGTTCGGAGTGGACAGGCCCGCCTCCACCGATATGCCGTGCACCCCGAGGAAGAGCACGTCGAAGTGGAGCGCCTCGATCGCCTGGTCCGCGACGGGACCCACCAGCGAGTCCGACGGCGTACGCACCCCGCCCGTCAGTACGACCGTCGCCGCGCCCTGCCGCTGCCCCGACGTGCGCTGCGCCGAGTGGAAGACGTCGGCCACCCGCACCGAGTTGGTCACCACCGTCAGATCCGGCACGTCCAGAAGCTGATGGGCGAGCGCGTACGTCGTCGTACCGCCCGACAGCGCGATCGCCGTGCCCGGCGCCACCAGCGCCGCGGCCGCCCGCGCGATGTCCTCCTTGGCCGTCAGCTCCAGACCCGACTTGGCCTCGAACCCCGGCTCGTGCGTACTCGCCTCGACCACCGGGACGGCGCCGCCGTGGACCTTCTCCACCACACCCTGGCGAGCGAGCGCGTCCAGGTCGCGGCGGACCGTCATGTCGGACACGCCGAGCTTCCTGGTGAGTTCGTTGACACGGACGCCGCCGCGCCGCCGGACCTCGTCGAGGATCAGGGCGCGCCGCTGCTCCGCGAGCAGGTTCTGGTTCTCGCTCACGTCCGCTCCGGTTCCCTTCGCCTCGACCCGCCCGACATACTCCCGAACCCCCTCCGACAAGGACATTCCCCCCACCTCCGGTCCACGGGACGCCCCATCCTCGCACGGGTCACCGCAGGTGGCGCCACTGCCTGTGGCGACGCGCACACGTCACGCTGCCGTCCTGTGTCCGGCACCGTCACACGGATCGGGGAGATTCCGTGACGAGTGGTGCGCGAAGAGGCCGGAAGGCGGGACCCTTGTGCCTGGACATGACACATGCCGTACGGGCATCACGGGGGACACAACAGTGGAGCGTCTGCAGGGGCATGCCCCGACGAACGAGACGAACGATCATGGGCGGCGGCCGACGACGGACACCGCACTCGAACTCCTGGTCCACGGCGTCGGCGGCACAACGCCCCAGGAGATGCTCAACGATCCGCGCACCGTCCGGATCACCGGCGACGACACGGCCGCGGTCTTCCGGCGCGCGGACGACGTCGAGGCCGAGAAGAAGGCCGCGGAACGGCCCGGGGAGCACCGGGCCGAACCGGTCCCGGAGGCGTACGTCTGGTGCAATCTCACCTCCGGCAACGGCTCCCGCGCGCTGTGGCTGCTGCTCCTTCCGTTCATGGTGGTCAACCTCGCCCACTGGATGCGGCCCACGGTGAGCGACAACCGCAGGCGGACGGTACGGCTCTACGGCCTGCTCGTCCGCCTCGCCGCCCTGACCCTCACCGTGCTCCTGGTCGCCGCGGCCTGCGAGGTCGCCCTCGACCTGGCCGCATGGCAGTGCGCGGGCACGCGCGCGTGCGCCGAGGAACACTCCTGGCTCGGCTTCCTCTCCCCGGCGGTGTCGGACGACAGCTGGTGGAGCCAGCCCGGCCGCCGCCTCGCCCTCGCCTCACTGGTGCCCGCGGCCCTCACCGGCCTCCTCTGGTACCTCTCGCACCGCACCTGGAGCGCGTACGAGTCCCAGCAGCCGATGCCACGCGAGGTGGAGCCGGAGGAGGAGAACAGCCGGGCCGGGCTCGGCCGCCCCGGCTTCTGGTACGGACGCCGGCTGGTCGCCCGGCTGCGTGTCGCGCACACCGCCGCGGGCCTGCTGACGGTCGCCGCGGCGGTCGGCACCGCCGCCGCCCGTCACGACCGCGACACCGGCGGACCGGCCGCACTCGAAGCGCTCGGACGGATCCTGGAGGCAGCCTTCGTCGTGGGGGCGGTCGTCGTGCTGTGGGTGGTCTGCCGCCGAGGCCGCAGCGAGCACCGCGTCGACCGGCACCTCGACGCGGCCCTGGTGCGTCTGCTGCCCGCCGGCTCGGTCGTCCTGCTCGTGCTCACCCTTATCTACGCCGGCTGGTCGCGCCCCGGCTGGCGGTCGGACCACCGGCTGTCCGGCGACGCCGTCTTCGGCGCCATCGCGCTGCTCGAGTGCCTGCTCGTGATCGCGCTCGGCATCGTGGCCCATGTTCTGCACCGCGCCCACCCGGACCCCCGTGCCGCGATGCGGGGCCTCGCCGGGCCCGCCGTCGCGATGCTGGCCTGCGCCCTGGGCGGTGTGATGTCCGGCGGAGTGGCCCAGCGCGTCGCCGACTGGCTGGACGGCACCGGCGGAACCATCGAGGGACCACCCGTGCTGCTGACCTGGCAGGCGTCCGTCATCCCGCCGCTGCTGCTCGTCCTGCTCGCCCTCGCGGGCTGGCTGGCCCGGCGCACCGTGCTCCTGCGCCGCGCCGAGACGGCCGCGGTGGAACACGCCTACCAGAGCGAGCCCAAGGACTTCGTCCGCACCCGGCGCATCGCCAGTACGCGCGCGATGGCCTCCCTCACCGACCGGGCGCCCCGCATCATCGGCGTCACCTCCGTCGTGACGCTGCTCCTGGGCGCCCTGGCAGTCGCCGGTGCCATGGTCACCGGCGAGACCCCGGCCAGGGCCGCGCACGGCACCTACGCCGTCGTGCGGGGCGCTGCCGAGACCGCGCAGGCGCTCGGCTCCTGGCTGATCGGCGTCGGCTTCATACTGTTCGTCACCTGGGGCCGCCGCGCCTACAAGGACCAGACCGCCCGTCGGACCATCGGCGTCCTGTGGGACGTCGGTACGTTCTGGCCGCGCGCGGCACATCCCTTCGCGCCCCCGTGCTACGCCGAGCGCGCCGTACCCGACCTGACCTGGCGCATCGCCGGCTGGACCCGCGCCACCGGTGGCAGGCTCGTCCTCTCCGGCCACTCCCAGGGCAGCGTTCTCGCGGCCGCCGCGGCGTGGCAGCTCAAGCCGTCGGTCCGCAGGCGGGTCGCCCTGCTGACCTACGGTTCACCGCTGGAGCGGCTCTACGGGCGCTGGTTCCCTGCCCACTTCGGGCCCGCCGCGCTCAGCAGCCTGCACCGGGAGGTCGACTGCTGGCGCAACCTGTACCGGGCCACCGACCCCATCGGCGGTCCCGTCCGACTGCCCGGCGACTGCGGTCCCCAGGTCGACCGCGGGGCACTGGAGGACCCGCTTGCGTACGGCCGTACCGAGGAGCATCCGCTGCCCGCGCCGATCCTCGGGCACTCCGACTACCAGGCGGATCCCGCGTTCGCCGAGGAGCGGGAGAAGCTGCTCGCCCGCCTCAGGCCGGACGTCCCGGCGCCCCGCCCGTGCGGCGAGCCGGAAGAACCGCGGGAGCCCCGGCCGGAACCGACGCCGACGTAGATCTCGGGGAGAACCGACGTCGGCACACGGCTCAGGGGAGGTCCGGCAGATCCTCCGCGTACAGCAGGGTGAGGTCGTCCGTGCTCGGCTCGGCGAGTTGGGCGACCCGCCCCGCGTGCTGCTCCACCATCGACTCGAAGGTCTGCCGCGCGGTGCGGCCGTTGCCGAACGCGGGCCCCTTCGGGATCGCCGTGAAGTACCGGAGCAGCGCCTCGTCCGCGCCCGGAGCCAGCCGGTACTCGTGCTCCTCCGCCTGCTGCTCCACGATCCTCAGCAGTTCCTCGGAGCCGTAGTCGCCGAAGGTGATGGTCCGTGAGAAGCGGGACGCCACACCGGGGTTGACCGCCAGGAAGCGGTCCATCTCGGCCGTGTAACCCGCGACGATCACCACCACCGCCTCCCGGTGGTCCTCCATGAGCTTCACGAGGGTGTCGATCGCCTCGCGGCCGAAGTCCCGGCCCGAGTCCTCCGGCGACAGCGCGTACGCCTCGTCGATGAACAGGACACCACCGCGCGCCTTGTCGAACGCCTCCTGCGTGCGGATGGCCGTGGAGCCGATGTGCTCGCCGACCAGGTCGACGCGGGACACCTCGACGAGGTGCCCCTTCTCCAGGACACCGAGCGAGGCCAGGATCTCGCCGTACAGGCGGGCCACCGTGGTCTTGCCGGTGCCGGGGGAGCCGGTGAAGACGAGGTGACGCCGGGCGGAGGCGGCCTTCAGGCCCGCCTGCTGGCGGCGGCGGCCCACCTCGATCATGTCGGTGAGTGCCCGCACCTCGCGCTTGACGCTCTCGAGGCCCACCAGCGCGTCCAGTTCACCGAGCACCGCCTGCGAGGTACGCGAGGGCTCCTCCGGCTCGGACGGGGCGGCCGGCGGCACCTGCTCGGTGAGGCGCTGGTCCGGGACCACCCCCAGCAGGCCGGCGGACCGGCCGGCGGTCTGGACGGCGGTCTCCCGTGCCGCGGGCCGCACCTGGGCGCTCTCGTCGCTCGTGCAGTCCTCGACCAGGGGCCCGGTGCCGGACGACTGGTCGCCACCGGCGTCGGCGAACTCGTAACCACCGCGCGCACACCGCTCCGTCCGGCACTTCTTCAGCGTCGTACGGCAACCGTCGAGCACATGGAAGCCGTATCCGCCGCTGTCGGTCACCCGGCAGCCGTGGAAACTGCCGCGGCCGCCGGCCGACACGTAGAAGCCCGCCTCCGCGGGCGAGGTGACGGTGCACCGCTCGATGGTGGGGTCGGCGCCCTTGGTGACGATCACACCCGTCTGCGTGCCGTCGACCGTGCAGCCCGACAGCGTCCCGCCGCTGCCGTGGTCGCGGAACCAGGCGCCCGTCGCCGCGTCCCGGATCCGGCAGTCGTCGAGCTGTGCGGTGGCGCCGTCGCTCACCGACACGGCCGTGTTGCGGACCTGCGAGATGTCGCTGTCGACGACGTCCGCGCGCGAGCCGCGGTCGAGCACGAACAGGGCGTCCGGCACGTCGTGCACCCGGCAGGATTCGAGTACGACCGTCGCGCCGTCGCTGACCCACACCGCGGGGTAGTCGCCCGTACTGTCGTGGATCTCGCACTGGTTGGCGTCCACGCGGGTGCCGGGATCCCAGACCGACAGGCCGTTGCGCCCGAACTGACGCACCGTGGAACGGGTCATGGTCAGGACCGAGCGGGAACGCAGGTCGACCGCGTTCTCCGGGATGTCGTGGATGCGGCAGTCGGCGAGGGTCAGCACGGCGTCCGTGTCGAGCGTGACGCCGTCCGCGGTCGTCCGGTGCACATCGCAGTCCGTGAGGTGCGCCGTGGCCCGCGCGGAGAGCTGTACGCCGCTGCCCCTGACCTCGTACACCTCGCAGCCCACCGCTTCGAGGGCGGACTGCTCGCCGGTCACCGACAGGCCCGCTCCGGAGGTGTGGTGCACCCGGCAGCGCTCCAGGCGCGGATGGGCACCGCCGCGCACCGAGACGCCCGACTGGCCCGCCGCCACGACCTCGCACTCCTCGAACACCCCGCCCCCGCCGTCGAGTACGGAGATGCCGACGCCCGCCGGATTGTCCACCGTGCACCGCCGCACCGTCGGCCGCGCGCCGCCGCGCACCTCGATGCCGGCCGCGGACCGGGTGACGATCCGTATGTCCATGAGCTCCGGCGTGCCCTCCTCGACGAGGAGCGCGGGCGCGGCCGAGTCCTGGCCCTCCACGAGCAGGTCCTGGACCACTGCGGAGGCGCGCACGGTCAGCGGTACCCCGTCGACGGGCGCGATGCGTACGGAACCGGCCGAGCCCTCGGGACCGCGCAGCGTCACCGCCCGCTCCACCACGAGGTTCTCCCGGTAGGTCCCGGCAGCGACGGTGAGGACGTCCCCGTCGGCCGCGGCCTCCAGGGCGGCGGCGAGCGATGCGTACTCACCTGTGCGGCGCCGCCACCGCGACGTGCCGGTGTGCGTCACCTGGACCGTGCCCTGTGCCATGGCGCTGCTGTGCCCCCACCTTGTCGTACGCGGGTCCTGAGAAAGCCGTGTTCCCGGTACCCGGCCGCGTCAACTCGGCTCACGGGAAACGAGGAACAGCCCCTCACGACGGTGCCGAACACCTCGGCCGGTCCACCGTAGCGTGCGCGGAGCCGCGCGGTTGACCGGAGCGGAGAGGCCGTCAGCTGCCTGTGCCCGTCCTGCCCCAGTCCGGGCCGGCCTGGGACCAGGCATGGTCCCAGCGGTCGTACCTGCGCCGCACCATGCGCCAGACCACCAGGCGCCGTGAGCCCTCGATGATGCCCGCGAAGGCGGCGGCCGTACCGAATCCGGCCAGAACGGCGTGCGTCGCCGCGGTCGCGGTGTCCAGTGGCCGCCCCACGATCCGGCCGTGTTCGTCCGTCCACACCGTGAAGTGGTCGCCGCGCCGCGGGGACTCCAGGGCCGCCATCACCGAGCCGTGCCGCGCGGTGCCGTCCGGTGCCGTCCAGTCGGCGATCACCCGGCTGTGCGAGTCGCGTCCGGTGGACGTCTCGGGGTCGGGGTCGAACGGCGTGAGGTCCGCCTTCCTGACGACGGTCGCGACCACCGGATGCCGGTCCTGGCGCTGCTCCCGCACGGACTGCTGCAGGGCGTCCTCCGCGAGCCCGCCGACCAGGAGACCCACCAGGGGCGCGGCGACGAGGATCAGCAGCAGTGCTCCCAGCGCCACCCACGCCTCGGCGAGATCCGTCGTACGCCGCAGCGGGTTGTGCCGCCAGCGCCAGAGTCCTCTGATGGCCCGCACCGATCCGCACCCCCTTCCGCGTCCGTGATAACCCCGACCGGAGCCGCCCACGCGCGGGGCCGGGCAAGAGAGAGCGACATCACCTCTCGTGCCGGCCTCTCATGAACTTCTCACACAAGCTCAACGGCCGTGCCCGGCGTCGGTGTTCCCCGGGGGAGGGCCCTGTTGGAGGATCCTCACCGGGTCGCCCACACGGACCGAGCCGGGGGACTCCGGTACGAGATTCTGCCCGAAGACCAGCTTGTCGCCGAAACGGCGGTGGCGTGCGAGGGTGCGCAGCGGCTCCCTGCCCCGTTCGGCGGTCGTCTGGTCGGTGGTGGTCACGACGCAGCGCCCGCACATCGTGGCGACGCGGAAGACGACCTCCCCGACGGCGATCCGGGCCCAGCCGTCCTCGGCCCACGGGGCGGTGCCCCCGACCACCACGTTCGGCCGGAAGCGGTTCATCGGGAGCGGGCCCTCGTCGGGCCGGTCGCCCTGCGCGATCAGCGAGTTCAGCGCGTCGAGCGAGGCGAGCGCGGTGAGCAGCAGAGGGTAGCCGTCCGCGAAGCTGACGGTTTCGCCCGGCCGCGCGAACCGCGGGTCGACGGGCCTGCGGGTGGCCGGGTCGTCGAGATGCACGAGCCGCACGGCGAGGCCGAGGCATGCGCTGAACCAGGCGTTGGCCGCGACTCCGGCGGGGACCCCCTCCACCTTGTCGTTCCAGATCTCCACCGTCGTCGTGCGGCCCGGCCCGGGCACGGGGACGGTCAGTGGCTCACGGCCGGGCGCGGACAGCAGGACCGCGCCGCCGGTCAGTGGCTCGACGCGGACCAATGCCATGCGCGGTCGCTGGCGTTGCGTGACGACCCGGTTCTTCTCGTCGGTCAGCACCCAGCGCCGGTCGCCCGCCAGACCCCACGGCTCCACGACGGCCTCGCGCGGAGAGTGCCCCGCGGCCGCCTTCAGCGGATAGACGTGGATCGAGTGCAGTGCCGGCTCCGACATGAGGTCATCCTGCCGCAGGGCACGGACAACCTCCGCCGAATCACGCTCAGTAGCCGCGGTACTGCTGGTTGTTGTACGGGTCCTGGTACGGCGCCGGAGCGGGACGCGGAGCAGCGGGACGCATCGCCTCATAACCCGTGCCACCCGCCATGGGGCGCTGCGGCTGAGGGGCCTGCTGGCCCGGGTAGCCCCGCGGCGCACCGCCCTGCTGCGGGATGTAGGGCGCGGCGGCCTGCTGCAGCGGCGCGGGCTGCTGCGCCTGCGGGTAGCCGTACGAGGGGTTCTGCGGCGAAGGTGCGGCGGGCAGGGCGGGCAGCGCCGACGGAAGGGCGGGCAGGTTGCCGCCCGTGTCGTACGCCGCGGGGACCCGGATCGGGGCGATCTGCGGGGTTCCCCGCTCGGCCACGAGGGAGTCGTAGATCGGAGTGTCCGGGAAGGAGGCGGAGTAGTAACCGCCGCCATAGGTGGAGCGGGGGGAGGTCATGGCACATAAGTTAAGCCCACGATGTGCTGGTTGGGGAGACCGATAAGAGGGTTGTTTTCCGTGTCGGCCGTGACGCGGGACCCCCAATACGAGCGAATTTGGCGAAAAGGGACGGCGGCTGGCGCCCAGATCGTGTAAAAGCCGAGTTCCGGGTGGGTTACCCGCGGGTTCGTCGACGATCTCCCAGGGCCCGGTCATGGGCCTGCGCCGCTCGGGGGATTAGGTTGTCGCAGGACGACTGAACGTAACGAGGCGCGGTCTTCGCGGCGACACCCGATGGGGGCGGACATGTCAATGCCTAAAGGATCGAATGTTCCAGTGCCGACGACCGGACTCCGTGTCGAACTGGGCTGGCGGGCCGGTCCCGGCGTACCCGACGCGGACGCCTCGGCGCTGCTGCTGGCCTCCGGGAAGGTCCGCTCCGACACGGACTTCGTGTTCTACAACCAGCCGGCGCACTCGTCCGGCGCGGTGCGCCACGAGGGCAAGCGGGACGCGGGCGGCCAGGTGAACGACACGTTGCTCGTCGACCTCGCCCGCGTGGAGCCCGCCATCGAGACGGTGGTGCTCGCCGCCTCCTCGGACGGCGGCACGTTCGGACAGATCCCGGGGCTCTACATCCGGGTCCTCGACGCACAGCAGGGCACGGAGATCGCGCGCTTCGACAGCGAGGGCGCGAGCGTCGAGACCGCGTTCGTGCTCGGGGAGTTCTATCGCAGACAGGGCGCGTGGAAGTTCCGCGCCGTCGGACAGGGCTACGGAAGCGGCCTCGCGGGGCTGGCCACGGACTTCGGGATCAGCGTCGACGAGCCCCAGCAGGCGGCACCGCCCACTCCCGTCGCGTCACCTCCCGCCCCCGTGGCCCCACCGGTCACGGTCGCTCCGCCGGTCACGGCGCCGCCCGCGCCCCCCGCACCGCCCGCGACCCCCGTGCGCCTGACCAAGGTCACGCTCACCAAGGACGCCCCGTCCGTCTCGCTGACCAAGCAGGGCGGCACCTCCGGCGTGATGCGCGTGAACCTCAACTGGCAGGTGCGCAAGCAGTTCTCGGGATGGCAGGCCAAGCTGGGCAGGGCGATCGCCATGCACGCGGACCTCGACCTCGACCTCTGCGCCCTCTACGAGCTCACCGACGGAAGCAAGGGCGTCGTCCAGGCCCTGGGCAACGCCTTCGGAGCGCTGCACCAGCCCCCGTTCATCCACCTCGACGGCGACGACCGCACAGGCGCGTCCTCGACCGGCGAGAACCTCAGCGTCAACCTCGACCACATCCGGGACTTCCGCCGCATCCTCATCTTCGTGACCATCTACGAAGGGGCGCGTTCCTTCGCCGACCTGGACGCCACGGTGACCCTCCAGCCGCTGCACGGCGCCCCCGTCGACTTCTCGCTCGGCGAGTGCACCGTGCCGTCGACGGTGTGCGCGCTCGCCCTCATCACGAACACCGGCAACGACCTCGTCGTGCAGCGCGAGGCCCGCTTCCTCGTCCCCGAGCGGGGAGTGAGCCCGCAGCGCACCGTGGACTACACCTACGGGTGGGGCATGAACTGGACCCCGGGCAGGAAGTGACCCGGCCGGACGCGTCCGTTCACGACTGTCCGGGCGCGGCGTCGGGGCGGGCGTAGGTGCGGCCCTTCCAGGCCGCACCGCGCCCCCTGTGGTGCTGCACCGCGGAATCCACCGTCATGAAGAGGTACAGCAGGGCGGTGACCGGCAGCAGCGGCGCGAGCAGGAGCGGCTGCCGGTAGTGGCGGAGCATCGGCAGATACGTCGCCGTCATCAGCAGCCACGCGAGCCCGCCGGCCACCACCGCCGTGCGACCGCCCGACACGAGGCCCGCGAGGAGGGCCACCGGGGGCACCAGATACACGAGCGCGAGCCCGGCCACCGTGCCGGCCAGGACCAGCGGACTGTGCCGCAGCTGGGCGTACGCGCTGCGCGAGACCATCCGCCACAGATCGTGCAGCCGCGGATAGGGGCGCACACTGTCGACGTGCTCGGCGAGCCCCAGCCAGATGTGCCCGCCGGAGCCCTTCACCGCCCTCGCCAGTGCCACGTCGTCGATGACGGACTGCCGGATGGAGTCCGGAATCCGGGCCCGCTCGGCGGCATCGGTCCGCAGCAGGACACAGCCGCCCGCCGCGGCGGCGGTCCGCGACCCCCTTTCGGCGATCCACCGGAACGGATACAGCTGCGCGAAGAAGTACACGAACGCGGGCACCACGAGCCGCTCCCAGACGCTCTCCACGCGCAGCCGGGCCATCTGGGACACCAGGTCGAAACCCCCGGTGCCGGCCGAGGCGACCAACTCGCGCAGACTGTCCGGCGCATGGGCGATGTCCGCGTCAGTGAGCAGCAGGTACTCGGGGTCACGCGCCCGTGCGAGGGCGATGCCGTGCCGCACGGCCCAGAGCTTCCCGGTCCAGCCCACGGGCGGCTCCCCGGGCGAGCCGACGGTCAGCGGCAGTCCGCCGTACCGCCGCCCCAGCTCACGGGCCAGCTCCCCGGTACCGTCGGAACTGCCGTCGTCGACGAGGAAGACCTCCGCCCGCCCCGGATACTCCTGGGCGAGGAGCGAGGGCAGGCTGTCGGGCAGGACGGCGGCCTCGTCGCGGGCCGGTACGACGACGCACACGGACGGCCAGGTCTCCGGCTCCCGGCGCGGCGGCAGCCGGACGTCCGTACGCCAGAAGAAGCCCTGGCCGAGCAGCAGCCACAGCCAGGCGGCCAGCGATCCGACAGCGGTCCACACGAGGGCGCTCACCCGCTGAAGTCTGCCCCACCACGGCGGCCCGTCGAGGCGTATCCACTATGGTGACCGGGTGAAGATCGCGCTCATGGACTCCGGAATCGGACTGCTCGCGGCGGCTGCCGTGGTACGTCGGCTGCGCCCCGACGCGGAGCTCGTTCTCTCCTCCGACCCCGGCAGCATGCCGTGGGGGCCCCGCACTCCGCAGGACGTGACCGCGCGCGCCCTCGCCGTCGCGGAGGCGGCCGCCGCGCACCGGCCCGACGCCCTGATCGTCGCCTGCAACACCGCCTCCGTGCACGCTCTGCCCGCGCTGCGCGCCCGTCTGGAGCCCGGGGTGCCGGTCATCGGCACGGTCCCGGCGATCAAGCCGGCCGCTGCGGGCGGCGGACCTGTCGCGATCTGGGCCACTCCCGCCACCACCGGCAGCCCCTACCAGCGTGGACTCATCCGCGAGTTCGCCGACGGTGTGACCGTCACCGAGGTGCCCTGCCCGGGGCTGGCGGACGCCGTCGAGCACGCCGACGAGGCGGCTGTCGACGCCGCGATCGCCGCGGCCGCGGCGCGCACCCCCGACGACGTGAAGGCCGTCGTCCTGGGCTGCACCCATTACGAACTGGTCGCCGAGCGCATCCGCGCGGCCGTGCGGGGGAACGGTTCGGCGCCACTCGTCCTGCACGGCTCCGCCGGCGCCGTGGCCGCCCAGGCACTGCGCCGGACCGGGCAGGCCCCGGCCCCGGAGGCGCCCGCCCGGGGCACTTTGACGGTGCTGCTCGGCGGACAGGAGGGCGTACTGCCCGCGACGGCGCTGACGTACGAAGAGGGCAGGCTGCTGCAGGCGGTCACTCCCGCGCGCTGAGCGCCGGTGGCGCGGTGGACGCCGCACGTCCGGCCGGAGCAGTTACGGTCCGCGACCCGGTGCCCGCTCTGCGGAACATGAGTACGCTCTATGGCATGAGGGACCACCCCCACGGCGAACAGGGCGCTGCCGACGCCCCGCATCCCGATGTCTGGCACGGCCGTGCCTCCAACCGTGTGCAGTGGCTGCTCGCGAGCGGCGGTGCCGCCTGCCTGGCACTGGGCATCGAGCTGGCCGTCGATTCGACCTGGACGTCGGGCATCGCCCCCCTTGTCATGTCTGTGGTCGGCTGCATCGCCGCGGGGCTGCTGGTGCTGTTCGGCACGCTCGCGTTCGTGCATGTGGTCGTGAAGGTCGACAAGGAGTGCCTGGAGGTGCGCTGCGGCCACATGGGCGTCCCGCGTCGCAGGATCCCGCTGTCGCAGATCACGGGCGCCGACTTCGCGCCCCGGGTCACACCACGGCAGTGGGGCGGCTGGGGCTATCGCTGGCGGCCCGACCAGGGGACCGCCGTGGTCGTCCGCCGAGGCGAGGGCCTGGTGCTCCGGCTGGGCGACGGCCACACGTTCACGATCACGGTGGACAACGCCGAAGCGGCGGTACGGGTGATCCGCGGCCGGCTGAGGGCCGCTGCGACAGGCCGCCCTCTCTGACCCGCGCCCCCGGGGGCTTCAGGCGTTCAGGGACTTCGGCGGCACGGGACCGCGGCCGGCTTCATCGCTCCAGCGGATTGTTCCGGGCGGGACCGCCCACCGGCTCCTGAGCCGACTCGTTCGTCACGGGACGCGCGGTGGCCAGGCCCGCGAGCAGACCCGCGCCCGCCGTGACCGTCGTGAAACTCAACGCGTTGCCGACCGTGGCGATCGCGGCCAGGGCCGTCAGCGCGGCGCCCGCCGTGAGGACGACCGGGGTGGGGCGCGGCGACCTCCACAGTGCGTACAGGATCCAGCAGAACACCGCGGCGAGCAGGACGAGGCCCGGAACACCCTGCTCGGCGGCCTGCTGGAGCGGAGCCGAGTGAGGTTTTCCGTCGGGCAGCAGCGACTGCGCGACGGTCGGGCTGAGCTCCGCGAAGCGTCCGGGGCCGACGCCCAGCCCCGGTTCGCGGCCCGCCATGCCGAGCGCGTCGTGCCACAGCAGCACGCGGTGCTGGGTGAGCTGTCCCTCCAGGGACACGGTCAGTCCGTCCGGCAGCGCGTCCTCCGCTGTCGCCCAGGTGGCCCCGGTGACCAGGAGCACGGCGAGCGCGAGACCGCCCAGCCCCACGGCGCGGCGGCGCATACGGTCGGCGGCGAGCGAGCAGAGCAGCACTCCCAGGCAGGCCACGAATCCCGCCGTCGAACCCAAAAGGGCCGCGGCGACCGCGATACCCGCGGCCAGCAGGCGCAGCCCGATCCGCAGTCCCGGCGGGCGGGCCGCCCAGGCCGCGCAGCACGCGGCGCCCGCCGAGAGGGTCAGCAGCGCCGCAGTCGCGCCGGTCTGTCCCAGCGGAGAAGTCACATGAGGGCCCGGACCGATGTGCGGGGCGGCCACCGCGAGACCGAGTCCGGCGAAAGCACCCGCGCACGGTGCGGCGACCGGCATCAGTTCGCCGCAGATCCGTCCCGAGGCGTAACCGGCGGCCACGGCGAGCACCGCGAGCAGGACCCCCTCGGGCCGGCCGCCGTGTGCCGCGGCGGCGATCAGGGACCAGGCCGCGCAGGCGCCGAGCACGACGACACCCGTCGCGTCCGACGCGCTGCGTCTCTCGTGTGCCGACGCCGGACCGGCCGTCGAAGCCATCCCAGTGGATCCCACCCCGACGCCCCCCGACCTGTGACGGACCCCGACCGCCCGGCCGGAAACGGCCCGTACGCCAGAGGCTCCGGCACACCGTAACGGGTGATGCGCCGGTTTGTGGACGAGTTGGGCAGAAACGATGCGGCAGGTGTGGGGGCCCGGCCGCCCGGGGCCCGAGGGCCGCGCTGTCGGCGCCTCGGTCACGCGCCGTACACTCCCGGAGTGACCGTCACAGCGACCTCCGTAGACGAGCCGGAACAGCTCGAACCGCAGGCCCGGCCCGTTTCCCGCGTGGTCCGGTCGGCGCGACGGCTCGTTCCGGCCGCCGCCGCGGCACTCTCCGGGGTGCTGCTGTACGTCAGTTTTCCGCCGCGCACCCTGTGGTGGCTGGCGTTGCCGGCCTTCGCGGTCTTCGGCTGGTGTCTGCGCGGCCGATCCTGGAAGGCGGCCCTCGGTCTCGGTTACCTCTTCGGCCTCGGTTTCCTGCTGCCGCTGCTCGTGTGGACCGGTGTGGAGGTCGGGCCCGGACCGTGGCTGGCGCTCGTCGTCATCGAGGCGGTGTACGTCGCCCTTGTGGGCGCCGGGATCGCGGCCGTGTCGAAACTGCCCGGCTGGCCGGTGTGGGCGGCCGCCCTGTGGATCGCCGGTGAGGCGGCACGCGCGCGTGCGCCGTTCGGCGGTTTCCCCTGGGGCAAGATCGCCTTCGGCCAGGCGGACGGGGTCTTCCTGCCGCTCGCGGCCGTGGGCGGCACTCCCGTGCTCGGCTTCGCGGTCGTCCTGTGCGGCTTCGGCCTGTACGAAACCGTCCGGCTGGGCCTCGAAACGCGGCGCACCCGTGTCGTACGCCGTGGGGCCGCCGCGGTGGCCCTGCTCAGCTTCGTCCTCCCGGTGGTGGGCGCCTTCGCCGCACGTCCCCTGGTCAGCGACCGGGCCGAGGACGGCACCGCGACCGTCGCCGTCATCCAGGGCAACGTGCCGCGCGCGGGACTCGACTTCAACTCCCAGCGGCGCGCCGTCCTCGATCACCACGCGCGCGAGACCGAGCGCCTCGCCGCGCGCGTCAAGGCGGGCGAGGTCGCCCGGCCCGACTTCGTGCTGTGGCCCGAGAACTCCTCCGACATCGATCCGTTCCGCAACCCCGACGCCTACGCCGTGATCGACAAGGCGGCCCGCGCGATCGGCGCGCCCATCTCCGTCGGCGGCGTCGTGGAGAAGAACGGCAAGCTCTACAACGAGCAGATCCTGTGGGACCCGGCGAAGGGTCCCGGCGCGACCTACGACAAGCGGCAGGTCCAGCCGTTCGGCGAGTACCTCCCGATGCGCTCGCTCATCGGCGCCATCAACGACACCTGGACGTCCATGGTCCGCCAGGACTTCAGCCGGGGCAGCAAGCCCGGCGTGTTCACCATGGCGGGCACCGAGGTCGGCCTCGCGACCTGCTACGAGGCCGCCTTCGACTGGGCCGTGCGCGACACCGTCACGCACGGCGCCCAGATGATCTCCGTACCGAGCAACAACGCCACGTTCGACCGCAGCGAGATGACCTACCAGCAGCTCGCCATGTCCCGCATCCGGGCCGTCGAGCACAGCCGTACCGTCACCGTCCCGGTGACCAGCGGAGTCAGCGCCGTGATCATGCCGGACGGGAGGATCACGCAGCGTACCGGCATGTTCGTGGCGGACTCGCTCGTGCAGAAGGTGCCGCTTCGCTCCTCCGAGACCCCGGCCACGCGCGTCGGGATCGCGCCCGAGATGCTGCTGGTGCTGATCGCCGCGGGCGGGCTCGGCTGGGCGGTGTCGTCGGCCGTGCGCGGGCGACGCGCCGGCGGCGCGTAGCCGTACGCCGGACGGGGTGAGCGCGGAACGCCCCGAGGCGGTCGGACAGGACGGTTAGGGTCGGTCCATGGCTACCCCTGACTTCATCCGTACGATCCGGGCCACCGCAGGCCAGCAGTTGCTCTGGCTTCCCGGCGTCACCGCCGTCGTCTTCGACGACGCGGGCAGAGTGCTGCTGGGCCGTCGCGCCGACACGGGCAAGTGGGCGGTCATCGCCGGAATGTCGGACCCGGGTGAGCAGCCCGCGGTCTGCGCCGTCCGGGAGGTGTACGAGGAGACGGGTGTGCGGTGCGTCGCCGAACGCGTGGTGCTCGTACAGGCGCTGAAGCCGACGACCTACCCCAACGGCGACGTGTGCCAGTTCATGGACATCACCATCCGGTGCCGTGCCGTCGGCGGTGAGGCCCGGGTCAACGACGACGAGTCGCTGGAGGTCGGCTGGTTCGACGTGGACGCCCTGCCGGAGCTGAACGAGCACGGCCTCTTCCGGATCAAGCAGGCACTGTCCGACGAGCCCACATGGTTCGAGACCATGACCTGAGGGCGAAGTGTGTGTGGTGACCACATCGGTCGGGTCGGGACCGCTCCCCAGGGTCGGACCATGACCGCGCGCAGCGTCCTCGCAGGTCCTCACGCCCCGTCCCTCGACCTCGGCGGCCGTACCGCCCTCGTCACCGGCGCCGCGGGCGGCATCGGCCGCGCGTGCGCGCTGCGGCTTGCCGCGGCGGGTGCGAAGGTGCGGGCGGTCGACCGACGGGCCGAGGGCCTGGAGACACTCGTCGAACAGGCCCGTGGCCTCGCGGGCACCGTCGAGCCGCACGTCCTGGACCTCACCGACCTGGACGCGGCGGAGTCCGCCGCGGCGGGCACCGACGTCCTCGTCAACAACGCCGGACTGCAACTCGTCCGGCCCATCGAGGAGTTCCCGCCCGACACCTTCCACACCGTGCTGACCGCGATGCTGGAGGCCCCGATTCCGGCTCATCCACGGGGCGTTGCCGCACATGTACGGCCAGGGGTGGGGCCGCGCATCGTCAAGGTGTCCTCCGTCCATGGGCTCCGCGCCTCTGCTTTCAAGTCGGCCTACGTGGCGGCGAAACACGGGCTGGAGGGCCCGGCCGCGCATCCACGTCGAGCTGGTCGGCACCGCTGTCCGCGGGCTGATCGTGATGCCGGAGGAGGTGACCGCCGAGTCGGTGAACGCGCCGTACCTCGGCGCGTGGCAGGAACAAATCTCGTCCAGGGTGCGGATCGCGCTCGACTGGATCGCCGACTGGCTCACGGCCTGTCACCGCCAGGCCGGCGGCACCGAGCCCTTGGTCGACCTCGACCTGGTCTATCGACCGGACGACGACTACGAGACGGGCCTCGCCCAGGCCGACGAGCGGGTACGGGAGCTCATCCCTCCGGTGCGCGCGGTCCTCGAACTGCGCTGGCGTTCCGCGAGCCCGGCCCAGCGCACTCATATGGCGCACCTTCTGTGAAGCGTTCACCGACGCGTCGATGGTCGCGCAGAACCAGGGCCGAGGAATCGGCTGAGGGGGGCGCGGAACATGACGGGACAACCGTTGTTGGTGCGTGCGGGCACGACGGAGCTGTGCATGGACGTGGCACGAGGCGGCGGACCACAGACGGTCGGTCCGGGCCACGCCCTGGCCTTCGACGGGGTCCGGGAGTGCATCCAGCGCCACCGTCTTGACGCCGCCGGCCAGTAGCGGCTCGTACGACGCCAGGGCGCTCTGCCGCTCACGCAGCCGGGTCGGCAGCACCCTGCCCCGGGTGTCCGGCAGGGCTTCGGGGGAGTCCCAGCGGCCGAATTCGGCGACCGTACGCGGCACGGGGGAGGCCGAGCGCCGTGTGCAGCGGAGAGATCACCGCTGCGAGGAAGCTCTCCGGGCTGTGCATCTCCAGCTCGGCCCGCCGCACCGCGGGTTGGGTGCGTCACTCCCCATCTGGCAGGCACCGTACCGGTGTGGAGGTGCTTCTCACCGGTGTTCGCCGTACCGCACGCAAGGGGCCGACCGCCCTCGGTGTGGACCTCGTGCGCGGTGCTCTGCCAGGGGGAGGAGCGCCTCAGCGTCGTACGAGGTCGATCCTGTACTTCCTTGTCTTCGATCCGTCCTCGCTGGTCACGGAGACGACGGCCGTCGTTTTCCCGGACTCGGTGGTCCGGTCCACGGTCACGGTCGCGTAGGGGTCGCGTGCCGTCGCCGTGACCGCGCTCCGCTTCGGGTCGTCGGTGACGACCCGATAGGTGGTCGTGTCGGGGTCGAACGACGTGACCGGTTTCCCGGCGACCTCGACGGAAGCGGCGGCGGCGTCGGCGGAGGAGCCGGGCGTCCTGGCGTACACCTCGATCTCGCTCATCGTGATGTAGCCGCCCTGACGCGCGGTCATCACCACGCGCACCCCGTTCGAGGGCCCCGCTTTCAGGGGGACGTCGACCACCGGTGTGCCCTCGGTGCCGACCGCGACGGTGTCGCTCGCGTCGACCCACGGACCGTCGTCGGCCGCCCGCACCTGCACCTTCATACTCCCGGGGAAGGAGGAGCTGCTTCCGTCGCGGTGGAAGTGCGCGACGAGCCGGTTCAGGTCGCGTGCCTGTGGCAGTGTGAAGGTGACGGTGTCGGACGGGTTCTTGGTGTTTCCCGGCTTCCAGTTGGACCAGGCCTTCTCGGACGTGTTGCCGTTGCGCAGACGCTCCGCGGAGTACCCGCTCTCGGTGAACGTCGCGGCGACGGAGACGTCTTCGTCGGGTGCCACGTTGGTCGCCGCGGGTTCGGTGACCTGTACCCGTACGGTGGCGACCGCCGTGTCGCCGCCGGGGATCCGTGCGACGCCTCGCAGGGTCACGACCCCGGTCGTGTCGAACGCCCCGTCGGGCGCCGCGTTCCAGCTCACCGGAAGGTCGGTCCGGCCGCCGTGCCGGCCCACGCCGGTGACCGTGGGCGGCAGTTGCGGCTTGCCGCCCACGTAGGTCTTGGCGCGGCCCGGGAGCGTCGAGGCGATCGTGTCGACGGTGACGACCGCCTTCGCGGGGATGGTGCGCCCGAGGGGGTCGGTCGCCTCGCCCTTCACACGTACCGTCCCCGGATCACGCCATTTCCGGTCCGGCGGAATGTCCCACACCACAGGGAGGGAGCCCCGGGCGCCGTCCCGGAACACCGGCTTCACCGTCTGCGGCAGCGTCGGCCGCAGACCGGGAACGGTGAACACCTCGGCCGGTTCGGTGCGCAGCACCGTCTCGTCGGTGACGGCCCAGCGCTGGTTGGCCGCCGACGTCGGCGTGTACGTGGACACCGTGGCGCCGTCGGCGGAGGACTGCCCGGTGACGTCGAGCAAGCGGCCGGTGGCGGCGTTCACGAACGTCCAACTGCCGTCCCCCGTCGTCGACATGATCCACTGAGCGGCTTCGGCGACCTTGCCGCCTGCCGTGCCCGGTTCGTCGAGGACGGCCTGGTTGTCACGTACGGCGAGCCGTCTGCCGCCCTGTGCGGTGGTGAGGGTGTACCGCTCGCGGTTGTCGGTGCCGCGCGTCAACTGCCGGACGGACCACAGCTGTCGGGTGCTGTCGGCATCAGTCGTACGGACGACGACACCGCTGCCGTCCTCCGACGGTGCCAGTGACTTCCCGCTCTGTGTGCCCTGGAGCCGGTAGAGGTGGCCGCGCTGCACGAGGGCTGCATCCTCCGCCACGCCGCCGACACCCTCGACCAGGAACGTCGTGACCGATTTCGCGGGAACGGCGAGCGTGGCCGATCGGTCGTCCACCCGGACCGGAGTGCCGCGTACGAGTGCGCCGTCGGCGCTGGTCACCACGGGGGTGACGGAGGCCCGGGGGGAGATCCTGCCGAAGCGCGAGAGGTCCAGGGTGACGGAGCGTGCGGCCGTGCCGCTGTTCACGTGCACCACGGTCGCCGCGCGGCCCGACTTGCGCACCGCGGCGACGCTGGACGGGTCGTCGACCTTCACGAAGTGATCGCCGGGCCGGATGTGGTGGGTGAAGTTGCGGATGGTGTGGAACTTGGAGTTGGCCCGGATCGGGCAGGTCTCCAGGGTGTCCGCGGCCGTGCAGTTGAACGGGACGTGGATGCTGCCCCAGTTCTTGCCGGCCGCCGCCTGGGGGGTGGCGTCCTCGACCGGTTGCCAGAACACCCAGGCGGAGGGCTCCAGCTCACGCATGTCGTCGACCATGCGCGTGGCGATCCCGAGCCCGGGGTCCATGCCCGTGAAGTCGGTTCCGGTGCCCCAGGTGCCCTCGACCTCGCTCATCCAGAGCTTCTTGTCCGCGCCCTTGGCGATGTCACGTGCGCTGGTGCGCATGCCCGTGCCGTAGGTGTGCACGTTGAGCTGGGGGACGGCGGCTCGCGCGGAGGGGCCGTAGGCGTTCCAGTTCTGGGTGAAGATGCTCGGGTTGGTCTCGTCCATCGCGGAGATCTCGGCGTCGGTCCTCGCCCCGTCGAGGGCTTTGTCGAGGGCGAGGAGCACCTTCTCCTGGAGCGCAGGTCCCGCGTGCGCGCCCTCCTGGCGTCCGCCCGTGGGCTGACCGTCCGCTCCGATCTGCGTACCCCAGTAAGGGGTGTTGGGCTCGTTCAGCGGGGCGATGGTGTCGAACTCGATGCCGTGGGCCTTCTCCATCCGCTCGGTCACGCGCACCAGATAGGTGGCGAAGTCGTCGACGCGGTCCGTGCGGATCTGGTCCGCGCTGGAGTCGAGGCCTCCGGAGACGTAGCCGCTGACCGTCTGGAACCAGGGCGGCGAGTTGCTGAACGACTCCCAGCGGGTGATCTTGTCCTTGATCTGGTCCACCCACCAGCGCTGCCCCGCGTCGGCGTTCCAGTCCCAGTGGTCCGGGTTGTTCGGATCCCACCAGTCGGTGTCCTGCCGGGTGGTTCCCTCGGGGGCCTTCCAGAAGCCCTCCATGGTCGCGCCCGTCTTCATGTAGTCCTTGCGGACGTCCGGGGCGTTTCCGCCGCCGATGTTGTAGCGGGCGATGTTGAGACCGAGGCCGTCCTCGCCGAACAGCATGTCGACGAGCCGTCTTCGGATCGGTTCCGGATAGCGGCCCGTGGCGTTGGCGAACCAGACGAGACTCGTCCCCCACCCCTCGAACTCCTGCTGCTGGTAGGACGGGTCGATCCGCACGGTGACCGCGTCCAGCGGTGGCGACTGTGCGCTCACCGCCGGGGCGGCCACGAGACTCGCACCGAGCACCAGGGGAACCGCTGGGGCCAATGCCCGGACGATGCGATGCCGATCAGACACGACACTCCCTTCCA
The DNA here is from genome assembly GCF_027107535.1 of Streptomyces aurantiacus. NCBI lineage: Bacteria > Bacillati > Actinomycetota > Actinomycetes > Kitasatosporales > Streptomycetaceae > Streptomyces > Streptomyces sp. Qhu-G9. The sequence continues at coordinate 3,657,915 of NZ_CP114283.1, forward strand.
CAACACGGAGGCAAACAGAACCGATCAGAAGGAATCGAGTTCAGGGCATGCTTGATGACGGAAATGAACACGTCAAGAGGGTGTGCATGCACTGCTCCGGGAACCGGCGCCGCCTCACACGTTCCGGGGCATCCGCTCCTGGCCGGGGCCGGTCCGCCGCGGCCGAGCGCCGGAACCGACGCGCGGTCGCGCACCGGGCCGGCCGTCAGTCCAGCGTCGCGTAGACGATGAGGTTGTTCACCGGGTGCCCCTCGGCGTCGAAGTCGCCGTCGCAGGTGACCAGTCGCAGGGCGTGGTCCTCGGTGGGGCCGTACACCTTGTCGGTGGGGAAGGCGTTCTTGCTGACGCTCTCGGTGCCCGTGACGGTGAAGTGCGCCGCTTCGCCTCGGTCGTCGGTGACGGTGATGTCCGCGCCCTTGGAGATCTTCTTGAGGTCGTGGAAGACCGCCTTGCCGAAGCGCGTGTCGTTGTGGCCGATGATGACGGCCGGACCGACTTCACCGGGCACGGATCCGCCGATGTACCAGCCGGCGGTCATGCCCTTCTCCGCTGGGGGGACCTCCACGGTTCCGTCCGCGTTGCGACCGAGCTCCATCAGTGAACTGGTGACCCCGATCGAGGGGATGGCGACCTCGGTGGGGACGGCCGGCTGCGTGGCCTCTGTGGCCTCTGTGGCGCCGGGTGAGGGGGCGCCGGCGGCTGCAGGAGAGTTCGGGGCGGCCGGTTCGGTCCGGTCGGGAGCGGATGAACAGCCGGAGAGCACGGTGACAACCGCGGAGACGACGAGGGCGATACGGGCAGGGGCCGGCAGGGCGGCGTGGCGCCGTACCGGTGGGCGTGCAGAGGACACAACGGACTCCAGAGCAGGAACTGCGGGACCAGGTGAATGCGCGGTGGCGCCGCCCTGCGAAGGGCGGCGCCACCGGTGTGCCGAGTCGGCCGTCGTGCCGGATCAGCCGTCGCGCCGCCCGGCGGAGCGGCGGCGCAGGACGACGGTGCCCGCCCCGGCGAGCAGCAGAGCCCCGGTGGCCGAACCGATGAGGGCGGTGCTGCCGTTGCCCTCGGCCGGGGCCTCGCCCGCGGCGACGCCGCCCCTGGGGAGGTCCTCGGCGGCCTGGGCCTTGCGGGCTTCGAGCTCCTTCGTCTTCCTGTCGGCCTCGGCCTTCTCCTTGGCCGAGAGGGTGTCCTTGCCCGCGGTGGCCGCGGGAGTCGGGTCGTCGGCGACGGCCGCGGCGGCGGGGACGAGCATCGCGCCGGCCGCGACGGCGGTCAGCACGGCGAGACGCAGAGTGTGACGGTGGGACATGTACGGCTCCAGTTCCAGCCCGGCCTCGGTGGTACCTGGATGCCGAGCCGCACCAGGTTCCGGGCTCGGCCCCAGACTGGCGATCACTTGTGAAGAAGCTGTCAGAGCGTCATGGTCATCGCATCAGGGCCGTGCGGCGGACTCCCCGGGCCCCTCCCGCCCGGCCCCGCCCGGCACGGTCGGCAGCCACAGGGTGAAGACCGAGCCCTGCCCTTCGGTACTGGTCACGCTCGCCCTGCCGCCATGGGCCTCGGCGAGCTTGAGGACGATCGCCAGCCCGAGGCCGCTGCCGCCGGTGCTCCGGTTGCGGGACTTCTCCGCCCGCCAGAAGCGGTCGAACACGTGGGGCACGTCGGCCTCCGGGATGCCACCGCCGGTGTCGGACACCTCCACGGCCACCTCGTCCCCGGAGCCGGTGACGAACGCGCGCAGCGTCACCCTGCCGCCGGACGGTGTGTGGCGTACCGCGTTGGAGAGCAGGTTGCTGACGGCCTGGCGCAGTCGTACGGGATCGGCGTCGAGCGGTGGAAGCGGGGCGTCGGGCGCCACCGGGGACACCGTCAGGGTGACGCCCGCGGTCTCGGCCAGCCCCTGATGAGCCGCGGCGACCTGGCCGAGCAGGTCGCCGACGCGGACGGGCTCCAGGTGCAGGCGCAGCTCGCCCGCGTCGGCCGCCCCCAGATCCTGCAGATCGTCGATGATGTGCTGGAGCTGCACCGCCTCCTCGTGGAGCGAGGACACGAACGCCGGGTCCGGCTCCGCCAGACCGTCCTGCGCCGCCTCCAGCCAGCCACGGATGTTGCTCAACGGGGTACGCAGCTCATGGGCGACGTCGCTGACCATCACCTTGCGCTGCTCCTCCAGCCTGGCCCGATGAGCGGCCATGTCGTTGAACGTCGCCGCCAGCCGCCCGATCTCGTTGTCCGAGCCGACCGGGACGGGCGCCGAGTCCAGGCCGTCCCGCATCCGCTGAGCGGCGCCGGTGAGCGCGTGCAACGGGCGTACGAGCCTGGCTCCGGCGAGTACCGAGGCGCCGACGGTGAGGGCGAGGACGAGGGCCGTGACCCCCGCGATGCGTGCCGTGTTGGCCGGTGACAGATCGAAGCCGGGCACGCTGACGGCGTCGGGACTGTCGATGAACAGCAGTGCGGGCGCGGCGACATAGGACGTGAGCTGTTCGCGTCGGGCGCTGCCGACGCAGGAGGCGATGGCCCGGTCGTGCTTGCTGCTGCGAGCGGCAGGCGGTCGGTCGGCGAGCCCGTCGGCCTCGGTCGCCTTCCGCCTGGCCGCTTCCGCCAGCGCCGCCTTCTCGTCGGCCGCCCGCTTCTCGGCCAGCACCGCCGCCTCCTCGTCCGTGAGGTTCCCACCGGTCGAGGGAAGCGCGGCCGACTGGCCGAGATCCCGGCCGTCCGACCCGTATCCCCGGTCCCAGGACAGGTCCAGGTTCAGTCTCACTCCCGTGCGCCCCTGCCGTTTCAGGCAGGCATCGGCCAGTTGGTCGAGTGCGCGCAGGGCCTTCCTCTCGGTCGCCGTGGGACCGGCCGAGAAGCTCGTCAGACACTTCAGTTCCGTGTCGCGGTCGGTCTCACTGCTCACGAACTGGACGCGGGACCGCCCGCTCGGGCTCTCGACGATGTCGGCGGCGATGCCCGCCGCACCGAGGCACTTCACGCTTTGGGCAGTGGCCCTGCGCACGACCTCGCGTTCCTTCGCGGGCAGCAGGAAGGGACCCACCGCGCGTGGATCGACGCGGTCCTCGCCCGCCGAGGCGGCGTCGGGCACCAGGACGGTGTCGACGGACAGCGGGTCCACGACCGCCGAGGCCTGCGGTGGCAGCGGGGCGGAAGAAGCGGGGGCGGAGCCACCGCGCGGGTCGTCGGAGGAGTCGAAGAGCGGCCGCCGGTCCTGGGTGGTCAGCACGATCCGGCGTTCGGACTTCCGGGCCAGCCGTCGCACCGTGCCGTCGACCCCCTCCCAGCCCGGGTGGGTGGCCGCATGGCCGAGCAGGGTGTTGTAGATCTCGGCGTCGGCGCTGAGGTTCTGCCCCTGTTCCTGGCGGATCGCGCCGGAGGTCGTCTGCACGGCGAGCCACGCGGTGGCGGCGACCGAACACGAGGCCACCAGCGCCGACACGGTCAGCAGCCGGCCGAGCAGGCTGCGGCGCAGCGGCAGCCGCGTCCGCTCGTCACGACGACGCACGAGGTGCCTTCTTCGAGGGGTCCGTCAGCTTGTAGCCGACCCCGAAGACGGTGAGCAGCCGGGTCGGGCGCCGGGGGTCGCGCTCGATCTTCTTGCGCAGGTTCATGACGTGCACGTCGACCGTTCGGCCACTGATGTACTTGTCGAAGCCGTGCAGCTCCTCGAGGAGCCGTTGCCTCGTGAAGACGCGGTCGGGCTCCGCCGCCATGGCGACGAGGATGCGGAACTCGCCGGGCGTGCACACGACCGGCGTCCCCGCGACCGACACCTCGTGCCGGACCGGATCGACCTTGAGCGTGCCGACCGACAGTGCCTCGTCCTCGGCGGTGGGTGCGGGGCCGGGCGGGGAGGAGAGCGCCGCCGGGCCGGCGGAACCCCGGCTGCGGCGCAGCAGTGTCCGCACCCGGGCCATCAGCTCACGAGGGCTGAACGGCTTGGTCATGTAGTCGTCGGCGCCGAGATCCAGACCGAGCAGCAGGTCGTCCTCGGTGCTGCGGGCCGTGAGCATGAGCACCGGCACCTCCCGGCTCTCCGCGCGCAGGATCCTGACCACGTCCAGGCCGTCGGCCCGGGGCATCATCACGTCGAGGACGAGCAGGTCCGGCTCCCGGTGCCGGACCTCCTCGAGAGCCGTACGGCCGTCCTCGACGACCATGACCGAGTGCCCCTCGTGCTCCAGGTACCGGCGCACCAGTTCGGCCTGCTTCGCGTCGTCTTCAGCGACCATGATGTTTGCGCACACGCCGGAGATCGTAGCGAGGGCGGTGCGAGGAGCGGTGGCAAGTGGCTTTTGTGCGAGGGAGGTTGGGGCGGGAATGCCGCTCCCGCCACCGCCGGAGCACGACGAGGGCCGCAGGGGAACGGGCGCCGCTGCCGGTGCGTGCCTCACAGCGGGAACCGTCCCCCGGCCCGTCGGCGGACCGGTCGGCGCAGGACCGTCCGCAGGTCGCACGGGGGAGCGGCGGGGGACGGTACGAGGTGGATCACTGTGGCCACTCCAGGACGGCGCCGGGTCCGGCCCGGTCCTGCCGGCGCTTCACGAAACCGCCGGTACGTGAGCAAGCGGCTGATCGCTTTCGTCACCGCCGAGGCGGAGATGCTCCGGCACCTGCGCGCCCTCGTCCTGCGCATCCGAATCCCTCAGGGTAATTTGTCCACGTTTGCTGCTTATCAGGTGATCACCTTCCGTTCCCTGCCGTGCGGCGCGGAAAGAGCCCTGCGGCCCGCGGGGATGAAGGGTGGACGATGGCCAGGACCCTGAACGCCCCGCTCGCCGGAGCGGAGCGGTCCCGTGCGCTGCCGACCGTCCGGATCGGGCCGGACGCCACGGACCGGAGGTGGCCGGCGGCGGTCGCGGTCGCCTTCACGCTGGCCCAACTGGTCCTCGTGCGCCCCACGATGGGCCTCGGCTGGGACGAGTCGGTGTACGTCAGTCAGGTGAGCGGGCACGCCCCGGCGGCGTTCTTCAGCGCTCCGCGCGCCCGCGGCGTCTCGCTGCTGGTCGCGCCGATCGCCTCCTGGTCCTCCTCGACGTCACTGCTGAGGATCTGTCTGGCACTGCTGTCCGGACTCGGCCTCTATCTGGCCCTGCGCGCCTGGCGAGGGCTCTTTCCCGCCCGTGTCCTGGGCGCTGCGGGTGCCCTGTTCGCCACCTTGTGGGTGACCCTCTTCTACGGCCCCCAGGCCATGCCCAACTACTGGGTCGCCATCGGCGCGCTCGCGGGCGTCGGCTGCTTCCTGCGTGCCCGGGCCGACCACCGCGACCGGGCGGCGCTGTGGGGCGTCGGGGCGAGCGCGGCACTGATGGCGTGGATGCGGCCCACCGACGCCGTCTGGATCTCCCTCCCGCTGTTCGCAGTGCTGGCGTGCTCCCGCGGGTGGCGGCGACCGGCGCTGCCCCTGGCCTGCGCGGCGGGGCTCGCGTCCGGCGCCGCGGAGTGGATCGTCGAGGCACACATCGGTTTCGGCGGCCTGGGAGCCCGGCTCGCCGACGCGTCGGCAATCCAGGGCGGACTGGGCTGGAACATCGCCGTCCTCGACCAGTTGCGCAGTCTGGGCGGCCGTTCCCTGTGCCGTCCGTGCACCGGATCGGTACCGGCCGCGTGGATGGTCCTCTGGTGGTTCGTCCTGCCGCTGCTCGCCGCCGCGGGGCTGGCGGTCGCCGTCAGGGCCGGACGCACCACCCGCACACTCCTGCCCCTGGCCTGCGCCACGACGGCCGGCATCCCGTACCTGTTCATGATCGGATACGCCGCTCCGCGCTTCCTGCTGCCCTTCTACGCGCTGCTCGCCGTCCCGGCCGCCGACGCGCTCACCCACCTGGTCACCGCGTCGGTCCGCAAGCGGCGACCGGTGGCCGCGACCCTCGTGACGCTCGGCCTCGCGGGACACCTGGCCGTGCAGTACGCGGTGCTCGACCGGACCGTGGACCGCACCGTCGCCGGCCACCGCGACTGGGCCCGCACGGCGGCCGAACTGCGCCGCCTCGGCGTACGGCCGCCGTGCCTGCTCACCGGGCACCGGGCGACCCCGATCGCCTTCTACGCGGGATGCCGCTCCGCGCAGACCCACGGACACAACGCCAACACCACCGCCGAGGACATCGTGCGGGCCGCCGAGCGGCAGCCGGTCGCGGCCCTCACGACGCCGAAGGAACGGCCGCCCCGGTTCGCGCGCGACTGGGAACAGCACCGCGGGGGCCGCCTGCGCCTCTACGTCGCGCCCGCGCCCGGCGAGGCCCCCCGGGGCTGACCTCCGGCAGGGCCGTGGCGCAGTTGTGCGGCCTCCTGTCCGGTCGCGTCCCGTCACGAGATATCTTGATGTCGAGCAATGTTGCAGACGTGGAGCGGAGCACCCGGTGACTGACTCGACCATCATCTATACGCACACTGACGAGGCCCCGGCCCTGGCGACGTATTCGTTCTTGCCGGTGGTCCAGGCGTACGCGTCGCAGGCCGGTGTCACTGTCGAAACCCGTGACATCTCGCTGGCCGGGCGGATCATCGCCCTCTTCCCCGAGTTCCTGGAGGAGGGGCAGCGCATCCCCGACGCCCTCGCCGAGCTGGGCGAGCTGGCGAAGACGCCCGGGGCCAACATCATCAAGCTGCCGAACATCTCGGCCTCGATCCCGCAGCTCAAGGCCGCGGTCGCCGAGCTGCAGTCGCAGGGCTACGCGCTGCCGAACTACCCGGACGACCCCAAGACCGACGAGGAGCGCGACATCCGCGCCCGCTACGACAAGGTCAAGGGCAGTGCCGTGAACCCGGTGCTGCGCGAGGGCAACTCCGACCGCCGCGCCCCCGCGTCGGTCAAGAACTACGCCAAGGCCCACCCGCACCGCATGGGCGCCTGGACCTCCGAGTCGAAGACGAACGTCGCGACCATGGGCGTCGACGACTTCCGTTCCACCGAGAAGTCCACGGTGATCTCCGAGGCCGGCTCCCTGCGCATCGAGCTGACCGGCGACGACGGTTCCACCACCGTCCTGCGTGAGTCCGTACCCGTCCTCGCGGGCGAGGTCGTCGACGCCTCCGTCATGCACGTGGCCGCGCTGCGCGAGTTCCTCACCGCGCAGATCGCCAAGGCCAAGGCCGACGGCGTGCTGTTCTCCGTGCACCTCAAGGCCACGATGATGAAGGTCTCCGACCCGATCGTCTTCGGCCACGTGGTGCGCGCCTTCTTCCCGAAGACGTTCGCCCGGTACGGCGAGACGCTCGCCACCGCCGGCCTGACCCCGAACGACGGTCTCGGCGGCATCTACAAGGGCCTCGAGTCCCTGCCCGAGGGCGCCGAGATCAAGGCGTCCTTCGACGCCGAGCTCGCCGAGGGTCCGGAGCTCGCCATGGTCGACTCGGACAAGGGCATCAGCAACCTGCACGTCCCCTCCGACGTCATCGTCGACGCCTCCATGCCGGCGATGATCCGCACCTCCGGCCACATGTGGGGCCCGGACGGCCAGGAGGCCGACACCCTCGCCGTCCTCCCGGACAGCAGCTACTCCGGTGTCTACCAGGTCGTCATCGACGACTGCCGCGCCAACGGCGCCTACGACCCGTCGACGATGGGCACGGTCCCGAACGTCGGTCTGATGGCGCAGAAGGCCGAGGAGTACGGCAGCCACGACAAGACCTTCGAGATCCCCACCACCGGCACGGTCCGCCTCGTCGACGAGGCCGGGAACGTCGTTCTCGAGCAGGCGGTCTCCGCCGGCGACATCTTCCGCGCCTGCCAGACCAAGGACGACCCGATCAAGGACTGGGTCAAGCTGGCCGTCACCCGCGCCCGCGCCACCGGCGACCCGGCCGTGTTCTGGCTCGACGAGACCCGCGCCCACGACGCCGTGCTCATCGAGAAGGTCCAGCGGTACCTGCCGGAGCACGACACCGAGGGTCTGGACATCCGCATCTTGGCCCCGGTCGAGGCGACCAAGCTGTCCGTGGAGCGCATCCGCCGCGGCGAGAACACGATCTCGGTCACCGGCAACGTCCTGCGCGACTACCTGACCGACCTGTTCCCGATCCTGGAGCTGGGCACCAGCGCCAAGATGCTCTCGGTCGTCCCGCTGATGAACGGCGGCGGCCTCTTCGAGACGGGCGCCGGCGGTTCCGCGCCGAAGCACGTGCAGCAGCTGGTCAAGGAGAACTACCTGCGCTGGGACAGCCTCGGCGAGTTCCTCGCGCTGGCGTCCAGCTTCGAGCACCTCGCGCAGACCACGGACAACGCGCGTGCCCAGGTCCTCGCCGACACGCTCGACCGCGCGACGGCCGCGTTCCTGGAGCACGACAAGTCGCCGAGCCGTCGCCTCGGTGGCATCGACAACCGCGGCAGCCACTTCTACCTCGCCCTCTACTGGGCGCAGGAGCTGGCGAAGCAGACCGACGACGCCGACCTCGCGAAGGTCATCGCGCCGCTCGCGGAGACGCTCGCCTCGCAGGAGGAGACGATCGTCGCCGAGCTGAACGCGGTGCAGGGTTCGCCTGCCGAGATCGGTGGTTACTACCAGCCCGATCCGGCCAAGGCCGAGTCGGTCATGCGGCCGTCCGCGACGCTGAACGCGGCGCTCGCCACGCTGGCCTGAGCCTCGGTCTGAACGCGCCCGCTGATGGTTCGATGCCGTCGGCGGGCGCGTTGTCGCTGGTCGCACCGCCCCCCCGCGCCCCTGACGGGGCGTGAGGGCTCGCGGAACCCGTGTCCCCGGCGCCTCGCTCCCGGCCGCGGCCGGGTCCGTGGCCGGGCCATCAGGAGTGGGTGACACCCCGTCAAAGGCGCCCGGCCCCCGTATAGAGGTCCAGTTCCCCTTCGAGTTCCACGGCGATCACTGTCGCCTGCTCGTCCAGGTCGGCCGCCGCGGGAGCATCGATCCAGGTCACGCCGGGGACGGTGTCGAGGCCACCCGTGACGTGGTGCCCCACTTCGGCACCCGTGCCGAGGACCGTGGCTCGCCGGACTCGGTTGCGCAGGCCTCGTACCGAGACGGCGTCGCGCGGGGCGTCGAAGCACACCAGGTAGAGCGTGCGCCGGTCGGCGGACAGGGTGCTGGGGCCGTAGTGGTGCCCGGCGGGCAGCCCGGCGACCGTCCCGTACACGGCGTCGGAATGCCGGGCGATCCACCCGCCCAGGCCCTCCATGCGTTCGATCTGTTCCTCGGGGATCGTCCCGTCCGCGCGAGGGCCGGCGGCCAGCAGCAGGTTGCCGCCCATGCCGATGGTCTCGGTGAAGTACCGCACCAGCTGGCGCACCGACTTGAAGTCGCGGTCCTGCGGCCGGTGGCTCCACGAGTCGTTGATCGTGAGGCACAGCTCCCACGGGCCGCCCGGGGCCCGGAGCGGGGCGCCCTGTTCCGGGGTGGCGTAGTCGCCGTGGCTGAGCATGCGGCCGTTGAGGACGGTGTCCGGGTTGCCGGCGAGGATCAGATCGGCGAGTTCGCCCATGCGCCACTGCTCCTCGGTGCGCTCCCACTCGCCGTCGAACCAGAGGACGTCGGGCCGGAAGCGCTCGACGAGTTCACGGACCTGCCCGTCGCGGTACGTGAGATAGCGCGCCCAGGCCTTCGGGTCCTCCTCGCCGGGCTCGGCGTGCGAGTAGCCGTTGGGCGGCACGATGTGCGGCCCGGGGTGTCGCTCGGTCGGGTAGTCCGGGTGGTTCCAGTCGGAGTGCGAGTAGTAGAGGCCGACCTTGAGGTCCCGGGCGCGCAGCGCGTCGACGAAGCCGGTGACGAGGTCACGTCCTGCCGGAGTGTCCCGGACCACGTCGAGGTTGCGGTGGCCGGTGTCCCAGAGGGCCACGCCGTCGTGATGCCGGGCGGTGAGCACGGCGTACCGGGCGCCGACCCGGGCGAACAGCTCGGCCCAGGCGTCCGGGTCGTAGCGCGAGGCGGTGAACCCGTCGAGCTGTCGCATGTACCGCTCGTGCGTCATCTCACCCGTGTAGAAGGACCAGGACTCGGCGGCGCCGCCCACGGCGTAGATGCCGTAGTGGATGAAGATGCCCAGCTTGGCATCGGGAAACCAGGGTTGCATCGGCATGTGTCCACGCTAGGCGCGCAGAGCGGACGTCGCGTGGGCGATGGTCACCACTACTGGTCCGTTCTCACCACCGGGCGCTCGAGCCGCGGGAACGGAAGCGACCCACCGGCTGCCGCCGCGCCGGGCCGGCGAGCGGGCCAGGGACCGTTTCCGGCCCTCGCCCCGCATCGGACACCCATCGGCGAGCACGCCCGGGCCGCCGGCCCGGCGCGTGGACTGTGACCGGCCGGGGCTGCCCCCGTCCGGCTTTCCGTTCGTTCCGTGACCGTTCGGTGATGGATGAATGGAGCGGGCATGGCACTCCCCATGACGGGTACGCAATCAGCTCCGCCCGATTCGGAGAACGTCGCGGGCGGCCTGTTTTCGCCACTACGTCTGGATGTGCCATGGATATTTCCTCGAACGACAACGCCACGGTGGAGGCCCAGCGTGCGCTGAGCGCCCTGGCCGAGAACGCCGAGGACGGCGCCGCGCTGGACACCCTGGCCGGTAGTGACGTGCTGGTCCCGGTGCCCGACGACGCCGACGACGAGACGGCGGGCGACCCCACCGTCGTGGCGCTGCCCGTCCTCGAACAGCCGGGCGCGGACCCCCTGGTACCGGTGTTCACCTCGGAGGTGACGATGGCGGAACTGCTGCCGTCCGTGTCGCGCTACCGGCTGGTGCCCCTGGGGACGCTCGCCGCGCAGTGGCCCGCCAGTGACCTCTCGCTGACCATCGACGCCACCTCACCGAACGGACTGACCCTCGACTCCCAGGGCGTACGCACCCTGCTGGCCCGGCCTCACGCCTGAGGCCCGCGGGACGCGTACGAGGTCGGGCCCGGCCGCACGACGGAGGGGAGCGGCCGGGCCCTGGGGGTGCGGGCAGGCTCCCGCGCCCTCCCGCGCCCCGGTTCATGGTCACGAGGGATGAACGGCGCCGACACCGCTCATCCCCGGCGCACGGGCGCCGTGATCAACGGTAGGACTCCGTCGTGCCGGAATCGCTCCGCTGAGCGCGGTCCTTGTCCGAAATGCGCGGTGCCCCGCGTCACCCGGATCGCAGCGTCTGCGCGGGCGACTCCCCGAACCGGGCCCGGTAGCGCTGCGCGAAACGCCCGAGATGCGCGAACCCCCATCGGTACGCCACCTCCGTGACCGTGACCGTTGCGGGATCGGCCGAGAGCAGTGCCTCGTGCACCCGCCGCAGGCGCACCTCGGTGACGTAGGCCGTGGGGGACATTCCCACGTGTTTGCGGAAGGCCTCCTGGAGAGCGCGCACCCCGACCTGGGATATGGCGGCCAGTCGCGCCGCGTCGTAGTGCTCGGCCGGTCGCTCCTCGACGACCTCCATGACCCGTCTGACCGTCGCGGGCCGCGTGGCCCGCACGGGAGCCGCCAGCTCCTCGCTGTAGGAATGGCCGGACGCGTACAGCATCCCTTCGAGGAGGAGCTGTTCGGTCCGTGCCTGGATCAGGGGCCGGCGCAGCAGTCCGCCCGCCACGTCCTGTTCCAGCAGGCACCACTGGGCGAGGCTCGCCCAACTGCGCCCGGGACCACGGGAGATGTCGATGTACGGCTCGAAGTGCGGGAAAGGGCGCGGCGGCCTGCCGAGCAGCGCCTCCAGCCGCTCGTGCACGGCCGGCATCTCGATCTTCACGGTGAGGACACGGCAGTCGGCCGACCAGTCGTCCACATGGATTCCGCGCTCCGGATGGAGGAACACGGCGCGCCCGGGAACGGCGTACGCCGTCTCCGCGGAACCCTGCCGACAGCTGAAGCGGCCCGTGAGCGGCACCGCCACGTGGTACACCCGAGGCTCCGTGAAGCCCATCGTCACCTCGGTGCCGAAACTGAGGTCGCCCACGGTCAACGAGCCGAGGCCGACCACGCTGAGCCGGGTGAGGAAGTCCTCCGACCGGCCCGGTACTTCGAGACGGAGGTCGTAGTAGTGGTCCGCGATGGCGTCGAGGGATTCGTCCACGCGCCGCGTCGCGTAACTGCTGAACCCGGTCCTGCGCTCTTCGTCTCCGGTCACTGTGATGCCCCCTGACGCAGCCTGTGCGGTCCTTCACACGGCGCCCTCGACCGTCAAGGAACCGGGGTGGCCGTGGTGACCTGATGCGGGTCGTCGCTGTGGGGAGGCTGATGCCCGGTCCAGGATGCCCCGAGGGGCGAGGCCGCGCACGACCATTGCCGCAACGCGGGCGCCGAGGCGCACGTTCGGTCCGCGACCCCAGCTGCTCCCGGTGTTCCCCGATCGTGCTCGCCCGGGGACGTGCCCGTACGCCGTCCCCGCGCCCGGTGCGGTGATTCAGCCGGAGCCGGTGTCGGTCAACATGCGGGCCAGGGCGGCGCGTTGCAGTGGACGCACCTCGGTGTGCAGGTCGCGTCCCTTCCGGGTGAGGGCCACCCAGACCCCGCGCCGGTCCTCCCGGCAGACGCTCCGCTCGACCAGACCGTCCTTCTCCAGGCGGCCGATCAGGCGGGACAGGGCGCTCTGGCTCAGATGGACCCGGTCGGCGATGTCCTGCACCCGGCACTGGTCGACCCGGCCCGAGCCCGCATCGGAGCCCGCGTCCGAGTCCGCGCCGACAGCCGAGGTGCTCGACGCGAGGATGTCGAGCACCTCGAAGTCACTGGCGCCCAGGCCGTGCGGATGGAGCTCGCGGTCGATCTCGCACATGGTGCGGGCGTGCACCGACAGAATGTCCCGCCACTGGTCCTCGAGCCGGGGAGAGGCCTTCTCTGCTGCCATATCCGCACGGTAACAGAGAAAAGGCCATTTATTGAGCGTGCAACTAGTGCAGCTGCATGCAGTTGGTCACCTTGGTCAGGACGCCTCCTGGGCAAGACCGATGTCGTTGCCGTCCGCGTCCTTCACGGAGGCGATCAGCATGCCGCCGCCGACGTCCTGGACGTCCTGGACGACCTCGGCGCCCGCGTCGACGAGAGCGGCCAGGCTCGACCTGATGTCGGCGACGTGCCAGTACGGGACGGGACCGGTCAGGCCCTTGGCGTGACCGTGGGGGTCGAGACCGACCTCCGGCCGCCCCGGCGCCCGGAAGCCCACGTAGTACGCCTCGTCCACGTACGGCTCCACTCCCAGGAGTGCGCCGAACAGTGTCTTCGCCCGGGCGAGGTCCTTGACGGGGTAGGTGATGGTCTTGAGGCCTTCGGCCATGACGGGCTCCTCCGTTGTCGTGATTCCACCGGTGTCGGTGCCGGTTCCCACCGGTTTCTCGCCGGTGTCATCACGCTACGACCGGGTGGTACGAGCCCGCTTCTCCGATCCTGACCAGTCGTCCCGGGGCGGACGGTCAGCCCGTGAAGATCTCCACCAGCGACCAGACCGCGAGGCCGAGCATGCAGATCCCGCCGATCCGCTGCACCGTCTTCAGCGGCACGCGCTTGGCGATGAAGCGGCCCGCCAGCAGCGCGAGCGCGGAGACCGACATGAGGGCGGCGGCGGAGCCCACGGCCACGGAGGCGACCCCGTTCGTGGCCGCGAGGTTGGCGGTCGTGATCTGCGTCAGATCGCCCCACTCGCTGATGAAGACGGCCATGAAGGCGGTCGTGGAGACGGGCCAGAAGCCGGTGACGGTCCGGCCGCCGGAGTCCTCCTCCTCGTCGTCCCCGGCTCCGCGCAACAGCATGAAAGCGCCGAACGCGAAGAGCGCGGCCGAAACCGACTTGACGGTCCAGTCCGGCAGCAGGCCGATGAGGCTGCCGGCGCCGACGGCGATCGCGACGTGCACGACGAACGCGGTGGACGTACCGAACCACACGTAGAGAGGCCGCATACGGGTGCCCATGGCCAGCGACGCGAACATCGTCTTGTCGGGCAGCTCGGCGAGGAAGATCAGCCCGAAGGCGGTGAGAATCGCCAGAGGGTCGAGATGCATTCCGGTGGCTTTCTGTAGGGACCGGGCCCCCGGATCTTCACGAAGCGCCCTCGGCAGGGGCGACGGGAGAACCGATCGGCCCGGCATGACGGGATGCGCCGCGGGATCGCGGGCACGGCAATGCCTGGCCGAAGGTCTCGTCCGCCCGTGTGATCACAAGGGCCCGGCCACCGGGAACCCGAGGGCTCCAGTGTGTCGACGACCGGTTCGCAGGACTACTCCCCTTCGCAGTCACTCAGTGTACAGGGCATCTGTCCGGGTCTCGCATGAGCGTGCGGGCGACGGGTATGCGAAGAACAACTCGACGCGGACGGGCACAGAATGGTGCCGACCGCGAGGCACGAGCGGAATCCTCATGAACGGCCCACTCGACGAAGCGACCACCTCCGAAGACACGTCCGACGTGATCCTGCGCGCTCTGAGCGTCCTGGCCCACAACGGTCTGGACGGCGATGCGAGGACGCGGCTGGCCGGCACCAGAGTGCTGGTGCCGGCCGACGAGACGAAGACCGCGCGGCTGACCCTCCCGCTGACCGGCCGGGCCGTCCTCGTCTTCACGTCCGAGGAACGCATGGCCAGGGCTCTGCCGGACGTCCAGTGCTACCACCTCGTGCCCCTGGGCATGATCTCGGCCCACTGGCCCGCACGCGGCCTCGCGCTCACCATCGACCCCGGTTCACCCGAGGCCGTGACCCTCTCGGCGGAGGGCGTGCTCCTGTTGCTCGCCCCACCGCTGAAGGCCGCCTGAAAGTCCGGAAGGACCTCAGGTGGACTCGCGTTTGACCAGTTCCGTCGGCAGGATCACCGCCGCCGGGTCCTCGCCGCCGATCTGGGCGAGCAGCACCCGGACCATCTCGGAACTGATGCGGTCGTAGGGCTGGCGGATCGTGGTGAGCTCGGGGCTCGACGCGACCGCCGCGGAGGAGTCGTCGAAACCGCCCACGGCCACGTCCCCGGGAACGCTCCGGCCCGCCCGGTGCAGCGCGCTCAGCACGCCCTGCGCCATCAGGTCCGAGGCCACGAAGACCGCGTCCATGTCCGGCACCCGCTCCAGTAGGAGCTCGGCGCCCGCCTCCCCGCTGGCGCGGCTGTAGTCGCCGGACACGACGAGCCGCTCGTCCAGGTCGATGCCCGCCTCGGTGAGCACCTCCCGGTAGCCGGCGAGGCGCTCGACTCCGCCGGGCGTGTCCAGCGGGCCGGTCACCATACCCACGCGGCGACGGCCGAGCGACACGAGATGGCGCACCATGTCACGGGCGCCGTCCCGGTCGTCCGCGGCCACGTAACTCACCTTGGAGCCGACACCGATGGGCTTGCCGCACATGACCAGGGGCACGCCCGCGTCCCGCAGTTGCTCGGCGACCGGGTCCCCGGAATGGCTGGACACCAGCAGCACCCCGTCGACGTGACCCGCGGTGATGTACCGCGTGATACGGCGCCGTTCGTCCTCGGTGCCCGCGAGCATCAGCAGCAGCGGGATGTCGTGCGCCGCCAGTGCCTGCGTGCAGCCGCGCAGCAGGACGTTGAAGTTGGGGTCCTCGAAGAACCTCTCCTGCGGCTCGGTGAGCAGGAAGCCGATCGAGTCCGAGCGCCCGGTGATCAGCGAGCGGGCGTGCCGGTTGACGACGTAACCCGTCCTGCGGATGGCGGCGTTGACCGCCTCCTGCGCGGTGGGGCTCACATAGTGTCCGCCGTTGAGGACACGCGACACGGTTCCTCGTGAGACTCCCGCCTCGCGCGCGACGTCGTGGATCGTCGGCGGTCGGCGCCGGCCCCCCGATTGGCTCATGGTCACGACTTTACGGCTCCCGACAGCAGATCGAGGCTCCAGAACCGCTGGATGACCAGGAAGAGCGCGATGAGCGGAACGACCGCGAGCAGCGCGCCGGTGATCACCAGTGTGTAGAGGGCCGGGGTGTTGGCGCCCTGTTCGAGCAGGGTGAACAGACCGAGGGTGATCGGGAACTTCTCGTCGTCGCTGAGCATGATGTACGGCAGCAGGAAGTTGTTCCACACCGCCACGAACTGGAACAGGAACACCGTCACCAGTCCGGGCACCATCATCGGCAGCGCGATCCGTGTGAAGATCCGCAGCTCGCTCGCCCCGTCCATCCGCCCGGCCTCGACCACGTCGGCGGGCACGGCCGCGGCGGCGTAGATCCGCGCGAGGTACACGCCGTACGGGGACAGGATCAGCGGCAGCAGGACGGACGCGTACGAGTCCGTGAGGTCGGCCTCGGCCATCAGGAGGTACTGCGGGATCGCGAGGATCACCGGCGGCATCAGCACGCCCGCCATCAGGACGCTGAAGATGGTCTCGCGGCCGCGGAAGCGGTAGATCGCGAGGGCGTAGCCGCTGATCGCGGAGACGACGGTCGACAGGAGGGCGCCGAGGCCCGCGTAGAGGGCGGAGTTGCCCATCCACGTCCAGTACACGCCGTCGCGGTAGGCGTTGAGGTCGGAGATGTTCTCGGTGAAGCCGGTGCCCGGCAGGAACGTGAACGTCGAGAACAGTTCGCTGCCCGACTTGGTCGCCGCGATCACCACCCACGCCACCGGCAGCAGACAGTAGAGCGCGCCGATCAGCAGCGTCACCGTCGGGACGAGGGCGATCCGGCGGCGCAGCGGCGGCCCCTGGGCGGTGCCGGGTGTCGTCCTCGCGGCCGGAGTCGCCTTGCGGACGGCAAGAGAACTCATCGTGCTGCCTCCTGCTTGTTACGGGAGTTCGCGGCGCGCAGGAAGCCGAAGGACAGGAGCAGCGTGACGAAGGCGATGATCACCGCGGTCGCCGCCGCCGAGTGGATGTCGCCCTTGCCGAAGGCGTCCTGGTACACCTTCATCAGCGGACTCCACGTCGTGGAGACGGAGTTGGTGAGCGGCTTGAGGGTGGTCGGCTCGCTGAACACCTGGAGCGTGGCGATGATCGAGAAGAAGAAGGTCAGCACCAGTGAGGGCGCGACCATCGGGATCTTGATCCTGATCGCGATCTGCAGCGGGGTGGCGCCGTCCAGCTTCGCGGCCTCGTACACCTCGGCCGGGATGGCCTGCAGCGCGGTGTAGATGACGATCATGTTGAAGCCGGTGCCGCCCCACACCGCGATGTTCGACAGCGCGAGGTACAGCGGCCCGCCGTCCAGCAGGTCCGGCTGCGGCATGCCCAGCTTGTCGAGGACGAAGTAGAAGGGGCTGACGTCCGGCAGGTAGAGGAAGCCCCAGAGCATCGCCGCGACGACACCGGGAACGGCGTACGGCAGGAAGATCGCGAGCCGGGTGAACGGCGCGAGGCGGACCCGGTCGGTGTCGAGCATCAGCGCGAACAGCAGCGCGAGCCCGAGCATCACCGGCACCACGATGGCGCCGTACCCGAGTACGCGCAGCGCTCCGTCGAGCAGCTCGGAATCGGTGAGGGAGTCGGTGTAGTTCTCCAGGCCCGCCCAGACCTCGCTCCGGGCGCCCGCGCCGAGACCCAGGCCCTTGACCTGGACCTTGTGCAGGCTGATCCACACCGCGTAGCCGATGGGCAGCGCGAAGAAGAGGGCGAACAGGATCGTCGCGGGGAGGAGGAAGAGATAGGGGGCGCTTCGCGCTCGCTCGTGGGTGGTGGTGGGAGACGGGTGGGCGTACGGGGCCCCCTTGACCCCGTACGACCTCCGGCGTGCGCTTGTCACTCCGCGACCTCGAAGCCCTGCTTCTCGAGGTCGGCGACGGTGTCGTCCTGCATGGTCTTCAGGGCGGCGCCGAAGTCCGACTTGTTCTTCGCGGCCGAGGCGAAGGCGTCCTTGAACGTGGTGTACGCGACGTTCACGTTCGGTCCCCACGCGGAGGGCGCGGTGGTCTTCGCGATGGAGGACGCCCGGGTGTAGAAGTCCGGCTGGTTCGAGAAGAACGCCGGCGGCTCGGCGAAGGCGTCACTGGTCTGCGCGGTCGTGGCGGCCGGGTAGATGCCGCCCTCCTTCGCGAGCGCGGTCAGCGCCTGGGGGTCGGTGTTCAGCCAGGTGGCGAACTTCGCGGCGGCCGACCTGTGCTTCGAGTCCGTGGTGACGGCCGTGGACGAACCGCCCCAGCTGCCGGTGACGTCGTCGGTGGCGGACCACTGCGGCAGCGGGGCCATCGCCCACTTGCCCTTGGTGTCGGGGGCGGCGGTGGTGAGGGTGCCCGGCGCCCAGACCGCGCTGACCCAGGCGATCTGCTTGCCGGTGTTGAGCGCCTTGTTCCAGGCCGGCGTGTACATCGGCTGGTTGTCGATCGCGCCTTCCTCGACGAGGCCGCCCCAGAAGTCGGCGACCTTCTGCGTGGGCGCGTCGTCGATGCCGACCTTCCACTTCTGGCCCTCGGTCGTCCACCACTTGGCACCCGCCTGCTGGGCGAGTCCGGCGAAGAGACCGGAGTCGTTGGCGGAGAAGGTGGTCAGGTCCGTGCCCGGCGACTTCTTCTTCAGCGCGCGGGCGGTCTGCGCGAACTGCTCCCAGGTCTGGGGGACTTCGAGGCCGTACTTCTTGAAGAGGTCCTGGCGGTAGTAGAACATCATCGGCCCGGAGTCCTGCGGGATCGCGTACACCGCGTCCGAGCCCAGTGTGGTCTGCTGCCAGACGCCCTCGGCGAACTTGTCCTTCACGCCGTCCACGTCGCCGGCTATGTCGGCGAGTGCGTCGTTGCTGACCAGTGTCGGCAGGGCCTGGTACTCGGCCTGGACCAGGTCCGGGGCCTTCTTGGCCTTGTGCGCCGTGAGGATCTTGGTGACCAGAGTGTCGCCGGACGCCTGCTTCTTGACCGTGACCTTGATCTGGTCCTTCTTGCCCGGGCCGTCGTTCCACAGGTCGGCGACCTTGTCCATGCCCGGCGTCCAGGACCAGTACGTCAGCGAGACCGGACCCGAACCGGCCCCGTTGTCGTCGTCGGAGCCGTCGTCCGAGGAGCCGCAGGCGGCAAGAGCGGTGGCGCCGAGTGTGACGGCGACCGAGATGGTCACGAGGCGACGCAGCTTCGTGTGTGGCATGGATGTATCTCCCTGACCGTGGCCACCGCCTGCTGCGGAGGCCTGCCATGCTTCTGTGAGCGTTCACAGTAGAGAAACATCCAGGACACTTGTCAATGGTTGTTGCTGTGCGGTTATGTTGGCCCCGCGCCGCTGGCGCTGTGTGTGCACGTTCCCAAAAGATCGAATCACCGCGGGAGACAATCCATGCCGGAGACCAACCCCAAGGGCCTCACCGGGCTCGCCTTCGGTGGGGACTACAACCCCGAGCAGTGGCCGGAGGACGTGTGGCCCGAGGACGTCCGGCTGATGCGCGAGGCCGGCGTCACGATGGTCAGCGTCGGCATCTTCTCCTGGGCGCTGCTGGAGCCCTCGCCGGGCACGTACGACTTCGGCTGGCTCGACCGGCTGCTGGACCTGCTGCACGAGAACGGGATACGCGCGGACCTCGGCACGCCGACGGTGGCACCGCCCGCCTGGTTCTACCGCGAGCACCCCGACGCCCTGCCCGTGGCCGCCGACGGCACCCGCTACGCGTTCGGCTCACGCGGCGCCATCTGCCACAGCAACCCCCACTACCGGTCGGCCGCCGCGAACATCACCACCCAGCTCGCCACCCGGTACGCCGAGCACCCCGCCCTCGCCATGTGGCACGTCCACAACGAGTACGGCGTCCCCGTGTCGGCCTGCTACTGCGAGAGCTGCGCCGCGCACTTCCGCCGCTGGCTCGCCGGGACGTACGGAACGGTCGACGCGGTCAACGAGGCCTGGGGCACGGCCTTCTGGGGCCAGCGGTACGCGGATCTCGACCAGATCAACCCGCCGCGCGTGACCCCCACCGTCGGCAACCCGGCCCAGGCGCTCGACTACAAGCGGTTCGCCGACGCCACCATGCGCGAGAACTTCGTGGCCGAGCGGGACATCCTGCACCGTCTCTCGCCCGGCATCCCGGTCACCACGAACTTCATGACTGCCCTCAGCCAGTGCGACTCCGTCGACTACTGGGCGTGGGGCCGTGAGGTCGACCTCGTCAGCAACGACCACTACCTGATCACCGACGGCCGCCGTACGCACGTGAACCTCGCCATGGCCGCCGACCTCACCCGGTCCGTGGCGGGCGGCGCCCCCTGGCTGCTGCTCGAACACTCCACGTCGGGTGTCAACTGGCAGAGCCGCAACCCCGCGAAGGCGCCCGGCCAGATGGCCCGCAACTCCCTCGCCCACGTGGCCCGGGGTTCCGAAGGCGCCATGTTCTTCCAGTGGCGGCAGTCGCGGCGCGGCGCGGAGAAGTTTCACTCGGCGATGCTGCCGCACGCCGGCACCGATTCGCGCGTCTGGCGTGAGGTGGTCGAACTCGGCGCGTCCGTCGACTCGCTCAGCGCGGTGCGCGGCACCCGCACCCGGGCCGACGCCGCCGTGCTGTGGGACTGGCACTCCTGGTGGGCCCAGAACCTCCAGTGGCGTCCGAGCGAGGACCACGATCCGCGCGAGCGCGCCGACGCGTTCTACGAGGCTCTCTACGACCGCCACCTCACGGTCGACTTCGCCCACCCGGAAGCCGACTTGTCGTCGTATCCCCTTGTCGTCGTGCCCGCGCTCTACCTGATGACGGAGGCCGCCGGGCTGAACCTCAAGGAGTACGTCGAAAGGGGCGGCACGCTCGTCGTCTCGTACTTCTCCGGCATCGTCGACGAGCACGACGCCGTGCACGACGGCCCGTACCCCGGCCCGCTGCGGGACGTACTCGGTCTGACCGTCGAGGAGTTCTCCCCGCTGCTCGCGGGCGAACAGGTCCGTATCGCCGGACTCGACGGCTCCGACCTCTGCGGTGATGTGTGGAGCGAGTTCGTGGTGCCGCGCGGAGCCGAGACCGTGTGGACGTACGCCGACGGGCTGACCGCCGGGCACCCGGCCGTCACCCGGCACCGCCTCGGTGAGGGGTCGGCCTGGTACGTGTCCACGCGACTGGCCGCCCAGGGGCTCGACGCGCTCCTCGGCTGGGCCGCCGACGACGCCGGGATCGCGCCGCGCGCCGAGCTGCCGCGGGATGTCGAAGTGGTGCGGCGGGAGGGCGAGTCGGGCTCGTTCCTCTTCGCGGTCAACCACTCCGGTGCCGACGCCAAGGTGCCGCTCGACGCGCCCGGCACCGAGCTGCTCACCGGTGAACGGGCCGCGGGGTGCCTGGCGGTGCCCGCGGGAGGCGTACGGGTCGTACGGCTCGACGCCTGAGCCGGTCCGCTGATTTCACCTCCGCCCCACAACCGGGGTACGGATGCCCACCACGTCGAAGGGACGACGGACGACGATGTTCCATCCCAGACGCACACTCAAGGCCCTGCTCCTGCCGCTGGCAGCCGGACTGGCCCTCACCGCACTGCCCGCGCAGAGCGCGAGCGCGGCCAGTACCCTCACCAACGCCGGCTTCGAGGCGAACGGAACCGGCACGGCGAGTCCGACCGGCTGGTCGACCTACTCCGCGGGCGGCCAGAACGCCGCCTCCTTCACGGAGTCCGGCGGCCACGGCGGCAGTTACCGGCTGACGCACTACTCGGCCTCCGCCTACAAGGTCGAGACCTACCAGTACCTGTCGGGCCTCACGAACGGCTCGTACAAGCTCACCGCCTGGGTGCGCTCGGGCGGTGGCCAGAACTCCGCCCACATCGCGCTCAAGAACTGCGGCGGCGCGGAACAGCGCACGGACCTGCCGGTCTCGTCCAGCGGCTGGATCCGGATCGTCACCCCCGTCACGGTGACCAACAACCAGTGCACGATCAGCGTCAGTTCCGACGCGAAGGCGGGCAACTGGATCAACGTCGACGACCTGACCTTCACGTCCGGCACGGCGGGCCTGCCCGTCAAGGGCTCCGACGTGTCGTCGCTCGCCAAGAGCGAGGCCAAGGGCGGCGTCTACAAGAACAGCTCCGGCACGACCGGTGACGCCCTCGCCATCCTCAAGTCCGCCGGGCAGAACTACGCCCGTCTCAAGGTGTGGGTGAACCCCGCCGACGGCTACAACAACAAGGCGCGCGTCCTCGCCATGGCCAAGCGCGTCAAGGCGCAGGGCATGAAGCTCCTCGTCGACTTCCACTACTCGGACACCTGGGCCGACCCGGGCGCCCAGTCCAAGCCCGCCGCCTGGTCAGGACACTCCTACAGTCAGCTGAAGACCGACGTCTACAACCACACGTACGACATCCTCAACGCGCTGAAGGCACAGGGCACCACGGCCGACATGGTGCAGGTCGGCAACGAGATCAACGGCGGCATGCTCTGGAACGAGGGCTCGACCTCGAACTGGCCGCAGCTCGCCGGGCTCCTCAACTCCGGCTACGACGCGGTCAAGGCGGTCAGCTCCGGCACGACCGTGGCCCTGCACCTCGCCAAGGGCGGCGACCTGTCCGGCACCCGCTGGTGGTTCGACAGCGCGGTGTCGAACGGCGTGAAGTTCGACGTCATCGGCCTGTCCTACTACGGCTACTGGCACGGAACGCTCGCCGACTTCCAGACCACCCTGGACGACGCGGCGGCCCGCTACGGCAAGCCGGTGTACCTCGCCGAGACGGCCTACCCGTTCCGGCTGGACAGCAAGGACTCGCACGAGAACATCATCGACCTCTCCGGTGAGCTCGTCCCCGGCTACGCGGCCTCGACGGCCGGCCAGACGCAGTGGATGAAGGACGTCGCGAGCATCGTGGAGGCCGTGCCGAACGGCCGTGGTCTCGGGATCTTCTACTGGGAGTCCACCTGGACGGCGGTGACCGGCAACGGCTGGGACCCGACGGACCCCTCCTCGGGCAACGGCTGGGAGAACCAGGCCCTGTTCGGTTACGACAACAAGGCGCTGCCCGCGATGGCGTGGTTCAGCCACCGGTGACGGCGTGAGGGTGTGACGGACGCGGGGCCCGCCGATCGGCGGGCCCCGTTCCTCTCCTGACGGCGGGCCCCGGTCGCCGACGGCAGATCCCGGTCGCGGGCCCTGCCGTCAGTCCCGCCGGAACGGCTCGCGCAGCTTGAACTTCTGCAGCTTCCCGGTCGCCGTACGGGGCAGCGACTCCACGAAGTCGACCCGCTTGGGCGTCTTGAATCCGGCGAGCCGCGTACGGCAGTGGGCGATCAGCTCCTCGGCGGTGACACCGGACCCGTCCGTCACCACGAGCGCGGTCACCAGCTCGCCCCACCTGGCGTCCGGGATGCCGATCACCGCGACCTCACGCACGGCGGGATGCGAGGTGATGACGTCCTCCACCTCGATCGACGAGACGTTCTCACCGCCGGAGATGATGACGTCCTTCTTGCGGTCGGAGATCACCAGGTACCCCTCGTCGTCGAGGTGTCCGCCGTCCCCGGTGTGGAACCAGCCGCCCGCCTGGGCCTTCGCCGTCTCCTCGGGCTGGTCCCAGTAGCCGTCGAGGTTGTGGTTCGAGGCGGTCAGCACCTCGCCGTCCGCGTCCACGTCGACGCGTACGCCGAGGGCGGGCACGCCGGCCCGCCCGAGCCTTCGGGCCCGGTCGGCGGGGTCCAGGTCGTCCCACTCGGCGCGCCCGCGGTTGACCGTGACGAGCGGCGAGGTCTCGGTGAGGCCGTAGATCTGGATGAACTCCCAGCCCAGCTCGACCGTCACGCGCTCGATCGTGCGTGTCGGTGGCGGGGCGCCCGCGCAGACGATGCGGACCCGGTCGCGGCCGGGGATCTCACCGTCCCAGTCGGCCGCCGCGTCGAGCACGGCGTTCAGGACGGTGGGCGCCGCGCACATCAGGGTGACGCCGTGCCCCTCGACGCGGCGCAGGATCTCGGCGCCGTCGATCTGCCGCAGCACGATGTGCCGGCCGCCGACGCCCGTGACGCCGTACGGCATGCCCCAGCCGTTGGCGTGGAACATCGGCAGCGTGTGCAGATAGACGTCACGGTCGCTGATCGTGGTGTGCAGACCGAACACGGCCGAGTTCAGCCACAGGTTGCGGTGCGTGAGCTGAACCCCTTTGGGGCGGGCGGTGGTTCCGGACGTGTAGTTGACGCTGGCCGTCGCGCCCTCGTCCGGCTCCGCCCACTCCCGCGGCTCGGCCCCGTGCAGGAAGAGGTTCTCGTCGTCGCCGAGTACGAACCTGTGCTTGACGTCGAGGGAGTCGAGGACGTCCGCGCAGGAGGGGTCCGCGTAGACGACCGAGGCGCCGGAGTGCCGGACGATGTAGTCGATCTCGGTCCGGGTGAGCCGGAAGTTCACCGGAACGAGGACTCGCCCCCAGCCGGAGACCCCGAAGAACGAGGTCAGCAGACGCGCCGAGTTCTGTGAGACCACCGCGACCCGGCCGCCCACCGGGACGTCCAGCTGGTCGAGTCTGGCCGCCTGGGCGCGGGCGAGCGCCGCCAGTTCCCGGTACGTGGGCTCGCCGAGGCCGGGCCCGGGCTGTTCCGGTTCGTCGACGACGGCGACGCGGTCCGGATAGACGTGGGCCGCGCGGTCGAGGAAGTCACGGACGGTCAGCGGGTAGTACACGACAGCACCTCCGGGTCGGTGGTTCCTACCTACCTCGCCGGGCCGTCTCCGTATCCCCGCACCCGTTGCGGATTGCCGGAAGCCCGGAGTACTGTCCGGCACACCTAATCAACATATTGAGTATGAGGTGGATGATGCACCCCTTCCGCAAGGCGGTCGAGGACGGCGACCACGCGGCCGTGGTCGACCTGCTCGCCGAGGACGTCGTGTTCACCAGCCCCGTGGTCTTCAAGCCGTACGCCGGAAAGCCCATCACCTCGGCGATCCTGGGCGCCGTCATGCACGTGTTCGAGGACTTCCGCTACATCCGCGAGATCGCGAACCCCGACGGCCGTGACCTCGCCCTCGTCTTCGAGGCACGCGTGGGGGACCGTGCTCTCCAGGGATGCGACTTCCTGCACTTCGACGAGAGCGGCCGGATCGACGACTTCACCGTCATGGTCCGCCCCCTGTCGGCGGCCCAGGCGCTCCAGGCGGCGATGGCGGCCCGCTTCGACGCCATCGCGAAGGAGGCGTCGGGCGCGTCCTGACCTGCTGGAGCTAGTCTGATCTCCTGCCACGACCAGGAGACGCGCGCCATGACCACCCCCCACTCCAAGGCGGCGGACGAACCCGCGGCCCTCCGCGCACCCGCCCGGCGGCCCTCGGTGTGGCGAGGGCAGGGGCCGGCCGTGGCAGTGGTCGCGGCGGGCGGCGCGATCGGCGCCTCGGCGCGCTACGGAGCCTCACTGCTGTGGCCCTGGCGGACGGACGGCTTTCCCTGGACGACGCTCTGGGTCAACGTCGTCGGGTGCTTCGTGATCGGCGTCTTCATGGTCGTCGTCACGGAGGTGTGGGCGGCCCACCCGCTGGTGCGGCCCTTCTTCGGCACCGGTGTGCTCGGCGGCTTCACCACCTTCTCGACGTACGCCGTCGACATCCAGAAACTGGTCGGGGCCGGCCACCCCCGCACCGCCCTCGCCTATCTCGCCGGCACCCTCCTCGCGGCGCTCGCGGCGGTCTGGCTCGCGGTGTTCTCGACGCGCCGCGCCCTGGTCCGCGGGCGGCGGCGATGAAGCCGGACGAGGGCCTGCCGACGGCCGCCGTCATCGTCGACACCGCGGATCGTGCACGGGCCGTGCTGCCGGAGCCCGAGGAACCGGTGGGGGAGGGGGCGTCGCTCCTCGACGGCTGCGAGGTGATCCGGCACGTCGGCCGCGACGAGGCCGCCGGCGAACCGGATGACACGAGCGGGAAGGGTGAGAAGGCGCCGTGAACTGGATCCTGGTGATCGCCGGTGGCATGGTCGGCGCACCCCTGCGCTATCTCACCGACCGCGCGGTGCGGTCGCGGCTCGACTGCGCCTTCCCCTGGGGTACCTTCGCCGTGAACGTCGCCGGCTGTCTGATCCTGGGCGCCCTGACCGGCGCGGCCGCGGCGGGAGCGGCTTCCTCCCACCTCCAGCTGCTGCTCGGCACGGGCCTGTGCGGCGCCCTCACCACGTACTCGACGTTCTCGTACGAGACGCTGCGCCTGGCCGAGGACGGAGCCCGCTTCCATGCCGCGGTCAACGTGATCGCAAGCCTGGCCGTGGGACTCGGCGCGGCTTTCGCGGGGGTCTCGGTGGCCGAGGCTCTCTGGGCGTAGCCGCCGGTCAGCCCGGGGAGTCCGGGCGGTCGTCGGCCTCACACCCTTGACAGTCACCTCTCGTTCCCCGCAGGATCACCCCCGTGAACCTGTCAGACAGCCAGACAGCTGGCTCCGTGCCCAGGCGTATCAGTGCCATGGAAGCCGTGCTCGGGCATCTTCGCGGTGCCATCGAGCGCGGTGACTACGCCGTGGGGGACAAGCTGCCCTCCGAGGCGGAGCTGTGCCGACGGCTGGAGGTCAGCCGGCCCGTGCTGCGGGAGGCCCTGCGAGCGCTGCAGACCATGGGGCTGACCGTGTCCCGGACCGGCAAGGGCACGTTCGTCCTGTCGAGTGGACCCGTCGAGGACCCCACCTTCGGCGACTACGCGGCCAGTGACCTCATGGAGGTCCGGCGGCACGTCGAGATCCCGGTGGCCGGCTACGCCGCCGTGCGCAGGACGCCCGAAGACCTCGACCACCTGGCTCACCTGCTCGAACGGATGGAGCGCGAGACCGACACCACCGCATGGGTGGCCATGGACACGCTCTTCCACCTCGCCGTGGCGCAGGCCGCCCAGAACCCGGTCTTCCGCCGGGTGATCGAGGAGATCCGGGACGCACTGGCGCGTCAGTCGGCGTTCCTCAACGAACTCGGCGGCCGCCGCGAGCAGTCCAACCGCGAACACCGCGCCATCGTCGAAGCCCTCATCGACGGCAGCGCACACGACGCGACCGAGGCCATGGCACACCACCTCGACCGCGTCGA
Source organism: Streptomyces aurantiacus (assembly GCF_027107535.1). Classification (NCBI taxonomy): domain Bacteria; kingdom Bacillati; phylum Actinomycetota; class Actinomycetes; order Kitasatosporales; family Streptomycetaceae; genus Streptomyces; species Streptomyces sp. Qhu-G9. Next base: position 3,684,673 of record NZ_CP114283.1, read on the forward strand.
GACGACCCTCACCGCGATCGTGCGCCCCGAGCGCACCGACCCCGCGGAAACCCCCACGGAAGGCGAACCCCCGGCGTGAGCGAGCAGTTCCTCGAAGAAGAGACAGGGCGGACACGGAAGACGGGCGGACATGTCGACGTCGGCGACGCGGGGTACAGCAAGTCCCTGAAGGCCCGGCACGTCAACATGATCGCCATCGGCGGGGCCATCGGCACCGGCCTGTTCCTCGGCGCCGGCGGCCGGCTGGCCGAAGCGGGCCCGTCCCTCTTCATCGCGTACGCGGTCTGCGGAGTCTTCGCCTTCCTCGTCGTCCGGGCCCTCGGCGAACTCGTCCTGTACCGGCCGTCCTCCGGCGCCTTCGTGTCGTACGCCCGGGAGTTCCTCGGCGAGAAGGGCGCGTATGTCGCGGGCTGGATGTACTTCCTCAACTGGGCCACCACCGGTATCGCGGACATCACCGCCGTGGCCGTCTACACCCACTACTGGGGCATGTTCTCCGACATCCCCCAATGGGTGATCGCGCTCATCGCGCTCGCCGTCGTCCTCACCGTGAACCTCATCTCGGTGAAGATGTTCGGTGAACTGGAGTTCTGGTTCGCGATCATCAAGGTCGGCGCGCTCGTCGCCTTCATGCTCATCGGCATCTTCCTGCTGGCCACCCAGCACCCTGTCGACGGCCATTCCCCCGGCCCGTCCCTGATCACGGACAACGGCGGCGTCTTCCCCAACGGCATGCTGCCCATGCTGCTGATCATCCAGGGCGTCGTCTTCGCGTACGCGTCGGTCGAACTCGTGGGCGTCGCGGCGGGCGAGACCGAGAACCCCGAGAAGATCATGCCGAAGGCCATCAACTCGATCATGTGGCGCGTCGGCCTCTTCTACGTCGGTTCCGTGCTGCTGCTGTCGATGCTGCTGCCCTGGAACAAGTACACCGGCGGGGAGAGCCCCTTCGTCACCGTGCTCTCCAACATCGGCATCCCCGCGGCCGGCGGCGTCATGAACCTCGTGGTGCTCACCGCGGCCATGTCGTCCCTGAACTCCGGTCTGTACTCGACCGGCCGCATCCTGCGCTCCATGGCGATGTCCGGCTCCGCGCCCCGGTTCACCGGCGTCATGAGCCGCAGCCAGGTCCCGTACGGCGGAATCCTGCTCACCAGCGGCATCTGCGTCCTCGGCGTCGGGCTCAACTTCGTCGTCCCCGCGGACGCGTTCGAGATCGTCCTCAACTTCGCGGCGATCGGCATCCTCGCCACCTGGGGCATGATCATGGTCTGCCACCTGCAGTTCTGGCGGAAGACCGAGGACGGCGAGCTGGACCGCCCGAGCTACCGGCTGCCGGGCTCGCCCTGGACCGAGCTCGTCACCCTCGTCTTCCTCGTCTCCGTGCTGTTCCTCATGTACGCCGACGGGGGAGCGAGCCGTACGACGGTCCTGTGTCTCCCGCTGATCGTGGCGGCACTGGTGGCGGGCTGGTTCGGCGTACGGGGCCGGGTCTCGGCCGTACGCAAGGGCGGGGCGGACGCGTGAGCCCCGACGCCCTTTCCGGTTGCGGGAGCTCACTCGCCGCGGCCCCCTCGGTCCGGGAACCGCTGCACGCGCCCGTCGCCCATCTCGTACGCGGCGGTGTCATCGAGGGAATCCACTACGGATCGGTGGTCGTGCTGGCCGCCGACGGAAGCGTGGAGCTGCAGATCGGCGACGTCGAGGCGGCCTTCTATCCGCGCTCGGCGCTCAAGCCGGTGCAGGCGGTGGCGATGCTGCGGGCCGGACTGCCGCTCGACGGCGACCTGCTCTCACTGGCCGCCGCCAGCCACTCCGGCGAGGAACGCCATCTCGCCGGCACCCGGCAGATCCTCGAACTCGCCGGACTCGCCGAGGACAACCTGCGCAACGTCCCGGACCTGCCGTTCGACCCGGTCGTCCGGGAGGACTGGATCCGGGCCGGGCGGCTGCCGTCGAGGCTCGCGCAGAACTGCTCGGGCAAGCACGCAGCCATGCTCTACACGGCGCGGCTGAACGGCTGGTCGCTCGACGACTACCTCGACCCCGCGCATCCGCTCCAGCAGGCGATCGCGGAGATCGTCGAGGACCTCACCGGACAGGCCGTCGCGCAGGTCACGGTCGACGGCTGCGGCGCTCCGCTGTTCGCCGTCTCGCTGCACGGCCTCGCGCGTGCCGCCTCCCGGATCACCGCGGCCCCGCCCGGCACTCCCGAGGCTCGGGTGGCCGACGCGATGCGCGAGCACGCCGAGATGGCGTCGGGCTCCGGCCGTGACGTCGCCGCGCTGATGCGTGCCGTACCCGGGCTGCTCACCAAGGACGGCTTCGAAGGTGTGCAGGTGGCGGCGCTGCCGGACGGCCGTGCCGTCGCCGTGAAGATCTCCGACGGGGCGGACCGCGCACGGGTACCGGTCACCGCTGCGGCCCTCGCCCGCTGCGGCGTCGACCCGGCCGCGCTCACCGAGTTCGCCGGGGCGCCGCTCCTCGGGGGCGGGGCGGTGGTCGGGCACATCAGGCCGACGCGGGCCCTCGACCCGCTCACGCGGACGCCGGAGCGACCGGCCCGGCACGGCTGACCGACCAGCCTCGCGTGAACCTCGCGAACACCGGGCCGCTCGGAACACCGTGCCCATCCGCTTCAGCCATCAGAGACATCAGAGAGAAGACAAGCACCGACATGAGCGTCCGCAGCGAGCACGACCTCCTCGGCGACCGTGACGTCCCCGCCGAGGCGTACTGGGGGGTGCACTCCCTGCGTGCCAGGGAGAACTTCCCCATCACGGGGATGCCGATCTCCGCGTACCCGCACCTGATCGAGGCGCTCGCGGCGGTCAAGGAGGCCGCCGCCCGTGCCAACGAGGAGCTCGGCCTGCTGGAGCCCCGGAAGGCGGCCGCGATCGTCGAGGCCTGCCGGGAGATACGCGAGGGCAAACTGCACGACCAGTTCGTCGTCGACGTCATCCAGGGCGGGGCCGGCACCTCGACCAACATGAACGCCAACGAGGTCGTCGCCAACCGGGCGCTGGAACTGCTCGGCCACGCCAAGGGCGAGTACGCGTTCCTGCACCCGAACGAGGACGTCAACCTCGGGCAGTCGACGAACGACGTCTACCCGACGGCCGTCAAGGTCGCCACGGTGTTCGCGGTGCGCGGGCTCCTCGACGCGATGTCCGTCCTTCAGGACGCCTTCGCGGCCAAGGCCGTCGAGTTCCGCGACGTGCTGAAGATGGGCCGCACGCAGTTGCAGGACGCGGTGCCGATGACGCTCGGGCAGGAGTTCTCGGCGTACGCGGTGATGCTGGACGAGGACCGCAGCCGGCTCGCGGAGGCCGTCCAGCTGATCCACGAGATCAACCTGGGTGCTACGGCGATCGGTACCGGGCTCAACGCGCCCGCCGGATACGCCGAGGCGGCACGCCGGCACCTCTCGGACATCACCGGGCTGCCGCTGGTCACCGCGGCCAACCTCGTCGAGGCCACGCAGGACTGCGGGGCGTTCGTCCAGATGTCCGGGGTGCTGAAGCGGATCGCGGTGAAGCTCTCCAAGAGCTGCAACGACCTGCGGCTGCTGTCCTCCGGGCCGCGGGCCGGGCTGAACGAGATCAACCTGCCGCCCGTGCAGGCCGGTTCGTCCATCATGCCCGGCAAGGTGAACCCGGTGATACCCGAGGTGGTCAACCAGGTCGCCTTCGAGGTGATCGGCAACGACGTCACGATCACGATGGCGGCGGAGGCGGGGCAGCTCCAGCTGAACGCGTTCGAGCCGATCATCCTGCACTCGCTGTCGGAGTCGATCACGCATCTGCGGGCGGCCTGCGTCACGCTGGCCGAGCGGTGCGTGGCCGGGATCACGGCGAACACCGATGCGTTGCGGGTGACTGTGGAGAACTCGATCGGGCTGGTGACCGCGCTCAATCCGTACATCGGCTACTCGGCGGCCACGGACATCGCGAAGGAGGCCCTCGCGACGGGGCGCGGCGTGGCCGAACTGGTCCTGGAGAAGGGGCTGCTGCCGGCGGATCGCCTGGCGGCGCTGCTTCGTCCGGAGGTCGTGGCGGGGTCGTCGGCCGGCTGAGGGGAGGAGGGGCCGTGCGGTGCCCCTTGCCCTCTGTCGCCTGCCTGCCTTGCGTGGCCGGGTGCGGGTGGTTCGTGGCCGGTCGCGCAGTTCCCCGCGCCCCTGGCGGGCGCAATTCCTTGCACCCCAGCAGTGCATGGCGGCGTACACCGGGCGGCGACGGTGCCCCGCCAGGGGCGCGGGGAACTGCGCGACCCGCGCCACCCCTCTAAGCGGACGGCACAATGGTGATCATGAGTTCGCCTCTGACCTTCCAGCCGATCCTGCACCGCATCGCGGCCGAGATCGAGGAGACCCCGGGTCGTGGTCGCCCCGCCGACTACATCCCGGCGCTCGCGGCCTGCGACCCGCACCGGTTCGGCATGGCCGTCGCGGAACTGGACGGCACGGTGTACGGCGTCGGCGACTGGCGGCAGCCGTTCTCGACGCAGTCCATCACCAAGGTCTTCACCCTCGCGCTCGACCTGGCCCGCGAGGCCGACGAGCTGTGGGAACACGTCGGCCGCGAGCCGTCCGGCAACCCCTTCAACTCCCTGGTCCAGCTGGAGTACGAGAGCGGCATCCCCCGCAACCCCTTCATCAACGCGGGCGCCCTCGTCGTCACCGACCGCCTCCACTCCCAGACCGGCGACGCCTCGGGCACCCTGCTCGACTTCCTTCGCGCGGAGAGCGGCAACGAGCACCTCTCCATCAACCAGGACGTCGCCGCCTCCGAGTCCGCCAACGGCGACCGAAACGCCGCGCTGGGCCACTTCATGGCGGCGTACGGGAACATCGGCAACCCGGTCCCGGTGCTCCTCGACCAGTACTTCCGCCAGTGCTCCATCGAGGCCTCCTGCGCCGACCTCGCCCTCGCCACCGGCTTCCTCGCCCGCCACGGCATCCGGGCGGACGGCTCCCGCCTCCTGACGCAGAGCCAGGCCAAGCAGGTCAACGCGGTCATGCTCACCTGCGGCACGTACGACGCGGCCGGCGAGTTCGCCTACCGGGTGGGCCTGCCCGGCAAGAGCGGCGTGGGCGGCGGCATCATCGCCGTCGTCCCGGGCCGCTGCACGCTCTGCGTATGGAGCCCCGGCCTGGACGAACGCGGCAACTCGGTGGCGGGAGTCGCCGCCCTGGACCGCTTCACGACGCTCACGGGCGTGTCCGTGTTCTAGGGACCGCCTTGGGGACGGCCGTTCGGTCGGCCGGTGGCCATGCCGCGGCCGCCGTGCGGAGACAGGGGCGTCGTCTTCCGGCCACCCCGCGTTGCCACGCTGACCGGGTGTTGGCCAAGGACTTCTCCGTCGATCTGCGTCACTGCCGGCTTCTCGGGCTCGCGGGCTCGGTCGTCCTCGCGGCGGGAGGCGAGACGGCCGGAGCGCTGCCCGTGCGGGAACTGCCGTCGCTCGCCTCCGGGCGCGCGGCACTCGGCCTGGTCGGCGTGTACTTCGGAGTGGTCCTGCTCGTTGCCGCCTGGGCCCTGCTGGGGCGCGTGCTCCGCGGGCCCCAGCCGCCGGGTCCGCGGTCGCTGCTCGTCGTGCTCGCCGTGTGGGCCACGCCGTTGCTGCTCGCGCCGCCCCTGTTCAGCCGGGACGTCTACAGCTACCTGGCCCAGGGCGCGATGGTCGACGCGCACCTCGACGTGTACACGCACGGCCCCGCGATACTCGGCGGGCCTCTCGCGGACGAGGTGGCACCGGTGTGGCGGCGGACCGCGACCCCGTACGGCCCGGTCTTCCTCGCCGTCGCGTCCGCACTGTCCGGGCTGACGCGGGGCGAGGTCCCGGCCGGGCTGTTCGGGATGAGGGTCGTCGCGCTGCTCGGCGTGGCGCTGATGGCGGCCTCGCTGCCGAGGCTCGCCCGCCACAGCGGCGCGGACCCCGCCGCCGCGCTGTGGCTCGGCGCGCTCAACCCCCTCGTACTGCTGCACCTGGTGGCCGGCGCGCACAACGACGCCATCATGCTGGGCCTGCTCGGCGCCGGCCTGGTGGCGGCCCTCGGCCGGTGGCCCGTCCTCGGCGCGGTCCTGGTCACCCTGGCCGCGCTGGTCAAGGCCCCTGCCGTACTCGGGCTCGCGGCCGTCGTCGCGCTCCAGGCGCGTGCGGGCCGGGGCCCGGTGAAGGCCACGGTCACGACCGGGGCCGCCGCGCTCGCCACCACCCTCGGCGTGACCGCCGCGGCCGGTACGGGATACGGCTGGATCGGCGCGCTGAGGACGCCCGTGTCCCCGCAGAACTGGTCGCCCACCAGCGTCCTGGGCCGGGCCACCGGCGCGCTCCTGCGGGACCTGGGCAGCGATCTCGCTCCGTTCGCGCTCCCTGCCTGGCACGCCCTGGGACTGGCGGTCACCGCGGTCGCCGTCCTCGTCATCTGGCTGCGCCGCCCCCGCCCCAGCCCCGTGTACGCGCTGGGCCTCAGCCTGGCGACGGTGGCCGTGCTGGGCCCGGCCGTCCGCCCCTGGTACGCGCTGTGGGGTCTGTTCCTCATCGCCGCGGCCGCACCCAGTGCGTCCGTACGCCACCGCATGGCGGCCGTGACCGGCGCCCTCGCCCTCGCCGTCCTGCCGAGCGGCGGCCCGCCGGACGGCGAACAACTGGCCCTGGCGGTGTCGGGCGGGATGCTCGGGCTGGTCGTCCTCTGGCAGGCGCATCGGACGTCGGACACGCCCGTCCTGGGGCGGGCGGCATGAGGCTGTCGGGCACCGACCGGGGGCGGCTGCTCTTCGTCGTCGCCCTGGCCGCCGCCGTGACCCTCTTCACCGCGACCGTGCCGTTGCTGCGGGACTGGTTCGACCTGCGCGTGTACCACGGGGCTGTCGACGCGTGGGTCCACCACGGCGGCCGGCTCTACGACTACCGGGTGCCGGGGACGGCGTACGGATTCACCTACCCGCCGTTCGCGGCGGTCAGCATGCTCCCGATGGCCCTGCTCGGACTGCGTGCCGCGATCGCCGTATGCCTGCTGCTCAACCTCGCCGCGACGGCTTTCGTCCTGCACGTACTGGCCGGGCACAGGCTGCGCCGGTACGGGTGGTTCGGCCTGGCCGTGACGGTCTGTCTGCTGGCACTCCTCGAACCGGTCCGCGACACGTTCAGCTTCGGCCAGGTCAACCTGGTGCTGCTGGCCCTCGTCCTCGGCGACGCCCGGCTGCTGGCGACGGGCCGGGGTCGTTGGGCGGGCGTCGGGATCGGCCTCGCCGCCGCGGTCAAACTCACGCCCGCGATCTTCATCGTCCTGCTGCTGCTCGCCCGGCGCCCGCGTGCGGCGGGGACGGCGACGGCGGTCGCCGCGGCCGCCACCGCCCTCGCGGCCTGGGCCGCCCCGGACGCCTCCCGCTTCTACTGGACCGAGGCGGTCTGGGACACGGCACGCATCGGCCGCCTCGCCTACGTCTCCAACCAGTCGATGCAGGGCGTACTGGCCCGGCTCGCCGACCCCGCGGAACCGAGCCGCGCCGCCTGGGCTCTGGCGGCGCTCGCCGTCCTCGCGGTGTGGGTGTGGCGTGTGCGCCGGGCCGTCGCCGTGGACGACGTCCTCGGTGCCTTCGCCCTGACCGCGCTCGCCGCCTGCCTCGTCAGCCCGATCACCTGGGTGCACCACCTCGTCTGGCTGCTGCCCGCGCTCGCGATCCTGGCCGGGGCGGGCCTGCGGCGCAGACGGCTGCTGTGGCTCGCCGGGGCGCTGTACGTCCTGCTGTGCAGCAGCGTCGTCTGGCTGTGGTTCGACGACGCGTCGGGCATCGACGGGTTCGTCGGCGCCAACACGTACGTGTGGATCACGCTGGGTCTGCTGTTCGGCCTGCCCGTCGGTCAGTTCCGCATGGAGCGCCCGCCGTGCAGCCGGAGGACCAGCCACACGCCGGCCGCGCCGAGACCGGCGGCGCCCGCCAGCGTCCCCGCTTGCGCCAGCCAGTCACCCGGACCGTCGGACTCGTCGTCGGCCTTGTCACCGGGTGCCGGCGCACCCGCCTGCGGTGCCGTCGCCGATCCGGGACCCGGCTGAGGCGCTGCCGCCGGCGCCGGGGCGGCCCGTGGTACGGGACGCGGCAGGAGCGACCCGACCGGCTCGACCCGCCCGGCGGCCCCGAAACCCCAGTCGAGCAGCGAGCGGCTCTCCTCGTACACGGCGAACCTGCTGCCCGACTGAGGGTTCATCACCGTGACGACGAGGGTGCGCCCGCCTCGGCGCGCGGCGGAGACGAGCGTGCTGCCCGCCCGCGAGGTGTAGCCGTTCTTGATGCCGATGAGCCCCCGATAGGGCGCGACCCCGTCGGCGCCGGTCAGCAGCCGGTTGGTGTTCTGGATCTCGTACGCCCAGCCCCCGGCGGGGAACTTCGCACGGACGGTGGCGCAGTAGCGGACGAAGTCCGTGTTGCGCAGACCGGCGCGCCCGAAGACGGCCAGGTCGTAGGCGGACGACACCTGGCCCGGCATGTCGTAGCCGTCGGGGGAGACGACCTGAGTGTCGCGGGCGCCCAGGGACTGTGCCTTGGCCTGCATCTGGGCAGCCGTGCTGCGCCAGCCGCCGTTCATCTCGGCGAGGACGCGGACCGCGTCGTTGCCCGAGTTCAGGAAGACGCCCCGCCACAGGTCGGCGGCCCGGTAGGTCCGCCCGGCGGCGACTCCGACGAGGCTGCTGCCGGGGCCGATGCCCGCCAGGTCCTGCTCGGTGACGGTGTGCCGGACCGCCGCGGGCAGCACGGGCAGCACGGTCACCGCGAAGAGTGTCTTGAGCGTGCTGGCGGGCGGCAGCCTGAGGTGGGCGTTGTGTGCCGCGAGCACCTCGCCGGTGTCGGCGTCGGCCACCAGCCACGACCGGGCGGAGATGCCCTGCGGCACCCTGGGTGCCCCCGCCCGGGGGCGGACGTGCGTCCCGGGGCGGTCCAGCGTCGATGGGGGAGGGGTTGCGGTGCTCGGAGCGGGTCCGGCGGGTGCGCTGCCCGTGCCGGCGCGGGACCCGGTGGCGGTCGTGTCCGCTCCGCCGAGGGCCGCGGCCGGTCCCGGTGCGAGGGCGAGCGCCCCGACGGCACAGAGGGCGGAGCAGGAGACAGCCGTGCGGGCAGAGAATCCGATGGTCATACTGCAAACGTAGGAACGCCCAGGTCGCACAGCGGGCTGCCCCGGCCGAACGGAGCCGTCGAACACCCGGATGCCGCAACGGCCGTTCGCCGGCCCACCGCCGACGAAGCCCCGAAGCGCAGTCCGGCGGCGGCTCCCGGAGCCCGGCGGCCCCAGGCAGGAGACGGGCAGGTTCACGGCCGCGGTGGCGGTCAGCGCGTCGTGCGGGCACGGTCTACTGACCGCCCGGCACCGTCTGCTGGACCTGCTTCAGGAACGTCGCGTTGTTCGGGGTCTGCCGCATCCGCTCCAGCAGGGTCTCCAGGCCGGCCTGGCCCTCCCCGCGGGAGATCAGGGCGCGCCGCAGGCCTCGCAGGGCAGTCAACTCGGCTGCCGGGAGGAGGAGTTCCTCGCGGCGGGTGCCGGACGGGGTGATGTCGACGGCGGGATAGACGCGGCGGGACGAGAGGGCGCGGTCCAGGCGGAGCTCCATGTTGCCCGTGCCCTTGAGTTCCTCGAAGTAGAAGTCGTCGGCGCGGGAGCCCGTCTCGACGAGCGCCGTGGCGAGGATGGTGAGGGAGCCGCCCTCCTCGGCGAGCCGCGCGGCGCCGAAGAGCCGCTTGGGCCCGTGGAGCGAGGCCGCGTCGACACCGCCGCTGAGGGTGCGGCCACCCGCGGCGGCCACGTTGTTGTGGGCCCGGCACAGCCGGGTGAGCGAGTCGAGGAGGATCACGACGTCCTGGCCCGCCTCGACCCGCCGCTTGGCGTGCTCCACGGCCAGCTCGGCGAGCGCGATGTGCTGCTTCGGGCTCTGGTCGAAGGTGGAGGCGAGCACCTCGCCCCGTACGGAACGGCGCATGTCGGTCACCTCCTCGGGGCGCTCGTCGAGGAGCACCACCATCAGATGGGCCTCGGGGTGGTTGCCGGCCACGGCGGCGGCCAACTGCTGGAGCAGTACGGTCTTGCCGGTCTTGGGCGGGGCCACGATCAGGCCGCGCTGGCCCTTGCCGATCGGTGCGACCAGGTCGACGAGGCGGGTGGACAGGCCGCCCGCTGGATGTTCGAGCCGCAGCCGCTCGCGGGGGTGCAGCGGCGTGAGGTCACGGAAGTGCGGGCGGCCCCGTGCCTCGTCGGCGGGGCGGCCGTTGACACGCTCGACCTCGGTGAGGGCGCGCTGCCGGCCGCGTACGCCTTCGACGAGGTCGCCCCTGCGCAGGCCGTGGCGGCGGATCAGCGCGGCGGGGACCTGGAGGTCGGCCGCCTGGGGGAGCAGGTTCTCGGTACGCAGGTGGCCCTGCCCGTTCGAGGTGATGTCGAGTACGCCGGTGGCCTGCTCCTGTGTGACCGGGGCGGGCGGGCGTTCGAGTGTGGTGGTCATGAGGGGTGTCCTTTCGCGGACGGGTTCGTGTGTGTGGTCGTGCGGGATGGGGGAGAGAGGCCGGGGCGGGGGCGGTTTCGTCACGCCCGCACGGCGGATGCGTCACCTCTCGGGCCGCGGTACGCCGGGGCGAAGGCCCACGGCTGTACCGCTCGTGCGTGCCGTACGGCGAGGCATCCGCGGTGCTACGCGGTGCTCGGGCCGTACGGAGAGAGGTGGTGCGGAGAAGTTGCTGCGCCGGTCGATGTCGACGGGCCGATCAGCAGGATGAGAACGAAATCTGCACCGGCGCCATGAGGAGGCGTACACAAGTGCTGACGGAACTGTAGCACTACCTTGTCCGGTGAGGGGCGATCGGCCGGATTTCGTGGCGTTGACAGAGGTGACGCCTCGCGTCACGGTGGTCGGCATGGCCGATGCCTCGATCGTCGAACGCGTACGGGAACTGAGGCCGCTGATCCGGCAGAACGCGGTGCGCGCCGAGCGCGAACGGCGTGTGCCGGACGAGGTCGTCGCCGCACTGAACGGCACCGGGGTGCACCGGATGAACGTCCCCCGGCGGTACGGCGGTCACCAGACCCCGCTGGGCATCCAGGTCGACGCCTTCGCCGAGATCGCCGCCGAGTGCGGTTCCACGGCGTGGGTGACGCTGAGCCAGGCGGGAGTCTCGTACATCGCGGCGCTCTTCCCCGACGAGGCACAGGACGACTTCTTCACCGGGCCGAGCGGTCCGGACGCCAGGATCGGCGGCACGCTCGTCCCCGGCGCCACGGCGGTGCCGTACGACGGGGGCTACCGGGTGGACGGCGCCTCCGCCTTCGCGACCGGCTGCCATCCCGCGGACTGGCATCTGCTGACGGCCGCGGTCGCCCCGGTGGACGGGCGGTCCGGAGAGGGGCCGCCGGAGGTGCTGTGGGTGGCGGTGCCGATGTCCGAGTTGGAGATCCTGGACGACTGGGACACCGCGGGTCTCGCCGGTACCGGCAGCAACACCGTCGTGGCCCGGGACATTCCCGTCCCCGCGCACCGGGTGCTGCCGGTCGGGCCGATGCTCGCCGGGCAGTTCCCGTCGAAGGCCAACGCGGACGACCCGTGCTACCGCATGCCGGTGCTGCTGCTGTTCTGCGCCTGGGCGGCGTCGGCGGCGCTGGGCCTCGGGCGGGCGGCGATGACGGAGTTCGGTGAGCGCATCCACCGGCGCGGCATCACGTACACCTTCCACGAGCGGCAGAACGAGGCGACCGTCACCCATCTCCAGGCCGCCGAGGCGCAGATGAGGATCTCGGCCGCGGAACTCGTGGCCGCCCGGCTGGTCGCCGAGATCGAGACCAAGGCCCACGACGGTGGCTCGTACACCCCGCGGGAGCGGGCCAGGATCCGCGCCGAGAGCGGCTATCTCACGCGGCTGTGCAAGGAGGCCGTGGATCTGCTCGCCTCGGCCGCCGGTGCCTCCTCCCTCCAGCGGGACGTGCCCATGCAGCGCATCGTCCGTGACATCCACGCGCTGAGCCTGCACTCCTTCGTCAACCCCACCACCAACCTGGAGATCTACGGGCGCGTACTCTCGGGCGTCGACCCGGGCACCCCGTTCCTGTGACGGCCTCCGACGGCCGTCGACGGCAGTCAGGAGACTGTGTTGGACAGCACGGCCGCCGAACCGTCGAACAGCGCGCCCGGAACGTCCGGCGCACCGCACCGCCTGGACCCGGCGGGCGGCTGCCCGCACGCCGACAACGCGCGCCTTCTCGCCCAGGGTGCCGTCGCGGCGGTCGTCCTGCCCGGCGAGGTGGACGGCATGGCCGTGCTGGGCCACGAGGCGCTGAAGGAGTTCCTCGCACATCCCCAAGTCGCCAAGGGTGCAGAGCACTTCACGGCACTGCGGGAGGGCCGCACAGCCGCCGGGTGGCCGCTGGCGACCTTCGCGACCGTACGGGGGATGACGACCGCGGACGGCGACGACCACCGGCGGCTGCGCTCACTGGTCAGCAAGGCGTTCACGGCCCGCCGGGTGGAAGAACTGCGGCCGCGCATCGAGGAGTTGACGGCCAGTCTGCTCGACGACCTGCAGCAGGCGGCCGAGGACGGCGGGGGAGTCGCCGACCTGCGCGCGCACTTCGCACTGCCGCTGCCGATGGGAGTCATCGGGGAACTGCTCGGTGTGGACGCCGAGTACTGCGACCGGCTCCACCTCCTCTCGAACCAGGTCGTCGCCACGGACATGGGCCCGGACCGGGTCCTCGCCGCCAACCGGGAACTGGTGGCCGTGCTGGGCGAGGTCGTCGCGGCCAGGACCGGGCGGCCGGGCGACGACCTCACCAGCGCCCTGATCGCCGCCCGAGACGAGGGCGGTGAGCGGCTCACCCACGAGGAGCTCATCGGCACCCTGATACTGATGATCATCGCCGGGCACGAGACGACGCTGAACCTCATCACCAACGCCGTGCGCGCCCTGTGCGGCCACCGCGACCAGCTGGAGAGGGTCACGCGCGGCGAGGCGGCCTGGGCCGACGCCGTCGAGGAGACGCTGCGCTGGGACGCGCCCGTCAGATACTTCCCCTTCCGCTACCCGGTCGCGGACCTGACGGTCGACGGCACCGTCATCCCCCGGGGCACGCCCGTCCTCGCCGGCTACTCGGCCGCGGGCCGTGACCCGGCCGCGCACGGCCCCGACGCCGACCGCTTCGACGTCACCAGGCCCGGCAGGGCCGGGACCACCCGGCATCTGTCCCTCGGCCATGGCGCCCACTACTGCCTCGGCGCCCCTCTGGCCCGTATGGAGTCCGCCATCGCCCTGGAGAGGCTGTTCGCGCGCTTCCCCGACCTCCACCTCGCCACGCGGGAGGCGGACCTGTCCCGCCACTCCAGCTTCGTGGGCAACAGCGTCCGGGCGCTTCCCGTACGGGTGTCACGACGGAGGTGATCCCGGCCGGCCGGAGCAGTCCTGGTGAGGTGTCGATCCGGCCGTGGTCCGTTCGTCGGTGGGGTGCAGGGACTTCTTGAGCACCGGGAGGACACATGAAGTACATGCTGCTGGTCCGCGGCGAAGACTCCGACGATCCCGCGGCCGGGGAACCCGTCGGACTCTGGGCCGCGGAGCAGGGAGCGCGCGGGGTACGGCTGCACGGTCACCGGCTGCGGCCCTCCACCGAGACGGTCACCGTCCGGGTGCGTGACGGCGAAGTGCTGCGTACCGACGGTCCGTTCGCGGAGACCAAGGAGATCGTCGGCGGTTTCGACGTCCTGGAGTGCCGCGACCTGGACGAGGCGCTGGAGGTCGCCGCGAGGCATCCCGGAGCCGCTGACGGCTCGGTGGAGGTGCGGGGCCTGTGGGACGACGAGGACGCCGAGACGCGGATCCGCCGCATCGACGCGGAGCTGACCGCGGCCGCCCGGGAGCGGGACGCCGGGCGGATGGCCGCCTGCTACGCGCCGGACGCGGAGGTGTTCCACCCCATGAGCGGTCTGGAGCAGCGGGGAGCCGACGCCTTCCGCACGGCACAGGAGTGGTGGTTCTCGACCGTGAGCGGCCCGGTGGACCGCGAGGTCGTCGAGTTCCGGGTGCGGGTGGACGAGAGCGTCGCGTTCAGTCACGCGCTCGTCCGGATGCGGGCCACGCTCACGGACGGTGAGCCGCTGGACAGCACGCTCCGGGTCACCACCGGCTACCGTGCCGCGGGTGACCGGTGGAGGATCGTCCACCAGCACATGTCCGTCCCGTTCGACGCGGGCATCACGGGAATCGCCGGAAACGAGGAGGACCGGTCATGAGGTACGTGCTGTTCATCTGCACCCCTGTGGGCGGCGACGAGCCGAGCCCCGAGGAGATCGCCGACGACCCGGGCTTCACCTCGTACATCGACCATGTGCGCAGCAGCGGAGTGGTGAAGGGCGGCGCGCGGCTGCGGCCGGCCTCCGACGCCACCACCGTGCGAGTCCAGGGCGACGAAGTACTGCTCAGCGACGGCCCGTTCGTGGAGTCCAAGGAGTACGTCGCGGGCTTCGACATCATCGAGGTCGCCGACCTCGACGAGGCCATCGCACTGGCGTCCAGGCATCCCGCCGCACTCGGCGGCGGCTCGGTGGAGGTGCGGCCGGTCTGGGTGTGAACCACGGCGAGGCGGCGGACCGCACGGAGGAGGCCGTCGCCACCGCATTCCGCGATGAATGGGGCCAGGTCGTCGCCACCCTGATCCGGGTGACCGGCGACTGGGACCTCGCCGAGGAGTGCGCACAGGACGCCTTCGCCCAGGCCCTCGACCGGTGGCGCCGGGACGGCGTGCCGCGCCGCCCGGGCGCCTGGCTGACCACGACTGCGCGCAACCGTGCCCTGGACGTGCTGCGCCGGAGAGCGGTGGGGGCGTCGAAACTGCGGGAGGTGGCGGTGCTGGCACGGGACGGCGACTCGTCCGACGGGTACGGCCCGCACATCGGCGACGGCAGCGGTGTCACGGACGACCGGCTGCGGCTGATCTTCACCTGCTGTCATCCGGCGCTGCCCATCGAAGCCAGGGTCGCCCTCACCCTGCGTACCCTCGCGGGGCTCACCACGCCCGAGATCGCCCGCGCGTTCCTCGTCCCCGAGGCGACGATGGCGCAACGCCTCGTGCGGGCCAAACGCAAGATCCGCAACGCCGGCATCCCGTACCGGGTGCCGCCCGCGCACCTGCTGCCCGAACGCACGACGGGGGTCCTGGGCGTGGTGTATCTGCTCTTCAACGAGGGGTACGCGGCGACGTCCGGCGCCGACCTGCTGCGTACGAACCTCTGCGTGGAGGCCGTCCGGCTGGCCCGGGTGCTGGCCCGTCTCATGCCCGACGAGCCCGAGGTGCTCGGTCTGCTCGCGCTGCTCCTGCTGCACGACTCCCGGCGCGGCACACGCGTGGACGCGGCCGGAGAGC
Source organism: Streptomyces aurantiacus (assembly GCF_027107535.1). NCBI lineage: Bacteria > Bacillati > Actinomycetota > Actinomycetes > Kitasatosporales > Streptomycetaceae > Streptomyces > Streptomyces sp. Qhu-G9. The sequence continues at coordinate 3,700,063 of NZ_CP114283.1, forward strand.
TGGTCACACTGGAGGACCAGGACCGCACGGCATGGGACCGGGCGGAGATCGACGAGGGCGCCGCCCTGCTGGAGGGCGCCCTGCGCCGGGGGCGGCCCGGCCCCTACCAGATCCAGGCCGCCATCGCGGCCTGCCACACCACGGCGGCCACGGCCGAGGAGACGGACTGGGCCGACATCGCCGCGCTGTACGGGGAGTTGGCGCGCCGCGTCCCGTCGCCCGTGGTGCGCCTCAACCTCGCGGTGGCCGTCGGCATGGCCGAGGGCCACGAGGCAGGACTGGACCTCGTCGCGGAGCTGGAGGTGTCCGGGGACCTGGCGGGGTACCACCTGCTGCCCGCCACGCGTGCGGACCTCCTGCGGCGCTCGGGACGCATGGACGAGGCCGCCGAGGCGTACGGGACGGCGCTGGAGCTGGTGGAGAACGACGCCGAGCGCCGCTTTCTGCGAAAGCGGCTCGCGCAGTGTCGATCGGCTTAGAGCCCGTTCGTCGGTGGGGTGGAAATACCCCACGACTCCGGAGGTTCCGATGACCGCCACCGTTCCCGCCCGACGCACCGGAAAGCTCTTCGACCTGCTGTCTCCGCGCCGTCCACGACCCGCGCGACCCGCGCCGAAGGCGCCGACCGTCGACGGGGGCGGCCCCGACGTCTGGCTCGCGGGCATCCGGCTCGGAGGCTGAGCCATGGCTGCCGCGGCATCCGGAGCGGGTCCGCCCGGCTCCCCGTACCGACCCGCCCCACGGTCGAGCGCTCGGGGCTGCCCGGTTACCCGGGCAGCTCGAAGATCCCGTACCCGAACGCCTCGGCGGTGATCGTCCCGCCGTCGGCGCCGACGCCGGACACTTCGAGAGCCCGGCCGGGCCTGATGTTCCCGAGGGGGCAACTCGCCTGACCCTGCTGGGGGTTGACGATGACGAGATACCGCCCGCCGCGCACGTACACGAAGGGGTAGCCCGCGTGCACCACCTCCACCGAGCCGTCCGGCCCGAGTTCGGGAGTCGCGGTGCGCAGCGCGATGAGACGGTGCACCAGATGGAGGAGAGAGGTGTCGTCGGCGCGCTGGGCGGCGACGGTGGGGCGGTCGGGGGCGGGGTCGACCGGGAGATAGGGGTGCTCGGACGTCGAGAACCCGGCGTTCGGGCCGTCGTCCCACTGCATCGGTGTGCGGGAGCCGGCGCGGTTGTAGCGGGGACCGAGCACGCTGCCCTCGGTGTCCGGGAGTCCGGGGACGTACCGCATGCCGATCTCGTCGCCGTAGTAGATGGCGGGCAGGGTGGGCCACGTCAGCTGGAAGACGAAGGCGGCCGGGAGCTGATCGGCCGAGCGGGGGCCGCAGTTGAGGCGGGAGAAGTCGTGGTTGGACGTGGGCAGGGAGATGAAGCCGCTGCTGCCGAGAGCCGTCGACGCCTGCTGCCAGGCCTCGACGAAGGGTCGCGGTGAGCCCTTGCCGCTCGCGTCGAAGAAGCAGTCGAGCGGGTCCCATTCGAGGTTGACGGTCCCGGAGCCGTTGCTCCACAGCGAGCGCAGCGCGAGGCCGTCGGCGGGTCCGCCGAACTGGAGGAAGAAGTCCGTGTGGAACCCGGCCGGGATGGAGATCTCCGGCTCGCCCCACTCCGAGAGCAGCACCGCCTCCGGGTGCGTGCGGTCCAGCCAGTGTCGCAGCTCCGTCCAGATCCGGCTCGTCTCGGCCTTGCCCGGGTCGTCCTTGACGAGCGACGAGGCCATGTCGACACGGAAGCCCGACAGCCCGAGGCCCAGCCAGTGGTCCATGATCGTGCGCAGCGCCTCGCGGTTGGCGCGGGGGCCCTCCGCGTCCACCGGCTGACGCCACGGCTCGTCCGGACTCTCGCGCGCGTAACCGAAGTTGAGGGCGGGCTGGAAGGCGAAGAAGTTCGGCAGGTACGCCCCGGGCCGGCTGCCCGGCGAGGCCACGAAGCCGTCCGTGCCGCCCTGGGGTGCCCAGATGTAGCGGTGGTCGTCGGGGTCGTTGGCCGATGCGGTGAACCACGGGTGCCGGTCGGAGGTGTGCCCCGCGACCAGGTCGAGGAGTACGCGGATACCGCGGCGGCCGGCCCGGTCGACGAGCTTCGCCAGGTCGTCGTTGGTGCCGTAGCGGGGCGCCACGTTCAGGTAGTCGGCGACGTCGTATCCGGCGTCCCCGAAGGGGGAGACGAAGCACGGATTGAGCCAGACCGTGTTCACCCCGAGCCAGGACAGGTGATCCAGCCGCTCGGCGATGCCGTCGAAGTCGCCGATCCCGTCGCCGTTCGAGTCCGCGAACGACTGCGGGTAGATCTGGTAGAACACGGCGTCGGCCAGCCAGGCGGGAGCGGGTCGGAAGGAGGTCATGGACCGGTACAGCCTTTCCCTGGGCGATACGTCGGACGCGTGACGGCACCTGCGACACCGGATCACGGACCGGCGTCGGCATGGCATCGGCACTGTCGAGGGTGACAGGGCAGGGGAACGTCCGGGAAGGCCGCGCCATGGCCATGGCCCGCGGAGGCGGCTTCCCGGCCGCCGTCCGCAGGGTGCCGTCGTGCAGGTCGCCCGACCCGGGGCCGTCGTCGTCCGGGCGCGCCGCGTCCCGCCGCGCAGGCTCTAAGCTGATCGGCGATGTTCACCCCGCAAGGCCCCACGTTCCGCGAACTCGCCGTGCAGGCGCTGTCGTCCGTCGAGCACGGCTACGACCTGCTCGCACCGAAGTTCGACCACACCCCGTTCCGGACCCCGGACCCGTTCCTCCGGTCCGCGGCTCGGGTCCTCGGGGGAATCGGGCCGTTCGACAGGGGGCTCGACCTGTGCTGCGGCACCGGTGCGGGCATGGGCGTGCTGCGGACGGTCTGCCGGGAGCGCGTCACCGGCATCGACATCAGCGCGGGCATGCTCGCGGTGGCGAGGGAAGGCGCGCGCCCCGGCGGGCCCTCCGCCACATGGGTGCGCGGGGACGCACGCGCCCTGCCGTTCGGCCCGGCCTTCGACCTGGTGGTGAGCTTCGGGGCGTTCGGGCACTTCCTGCCCAGGGAACTGCCGGGACTGTTCACGCAGGTCCGCTCGGTGCTCCGGCCCGGCGGGCGGTTCGCCTTCCCGATCGTGGCTCCGGCCCGCCCCGGGTCACGCGGCTACTGGGCCATGCTCGGATTCGACGCGGCGATGCGGGTGCGGAACGCGGTGTGGCGCCCGCCGTTCGTCATGTACTACCGGGAGTTCCGGCTCGGCGACGTACGCCGGGAACTGGTCCGCGCCGGCTTCGCGGTCGAGCTGTACGCCCTGCCCGAGTTCGGCCGCAGGAGCGACGGCAGCCCGCGCTGCCGCATGGTGGTGGCCACCGGCCCGGGCGCACGGATCACCTGACGTAGTCGTCGGCCCGCCTGTTGTGACTGCCCCGGCCCGGGGACGTGAACACCGCCCGGGCCGTCTCTCGGCCGGGTGGTGGGCCAGGGCTGCCGCCAGGTGGGCGCGCACCGGGCGTCAGGGATGCGTCAAGGGTGGACGGAGCGCCGTATGGGAGGTGTCAACGGCGGCCGCATCCGGTCGTCGGGGAGGTTTCCTCGAATCGTCCGTTCGATCCGAACCTCATCTAGGAGCATGCGATGGCCGACCTGGCCTTCGTCGTCACCACGATCGCGGTGTTCGCGCTGGTGGCACTTGTCGCCAAGGGGGTGACGAAGCTGTGAGCGCCGAAAACATCGTCGGCCTGATCGTGGCCGTCGCCCTGCTGGGCTATCTCGTCCTCGCCCTCGTGTTCCCGGAGAGGTTCTGAGCACCCCATGAGCCCCGTCCTCGCCGGTGTGCTCCAGCTGCTCGCTCTGGCAGCGGCACTGGCTCTCGCCCATCGCCCCCTCGGCGACCACATGGCCCGGGTCTACTCCTCCGACAAGCACCTGCGCGTCGAGAAGTGGATCTACAAGGGCATAGGTGCCGACCCGGACACCGAGATGCGCTGGCCCGCCTACCTGCGCGGAGTCCTCGCCTTCTCCGCGGTCGGTGTCGTTTTCCTGTACCTGCTGCAGCGCCTCCAGGGCAGCCTGCCCGGCTCGCTCGGGTTCTCCTCCATCGACCCGGACCAGGCGTTCAACACCGCTGCCTCCTTCGTGTCGAACACCAACTGGCAGTCGTACTACGGCGAGCAGGCCATGGGCCACGTCGTGCAGACCGGTGGCCTCGCGGTGCAGAACTTCGTCTCGGCGGCCGTCGGCATCGCGGTGGCCGTCGCGCTCGTACGCGGCTTCTCCCTCTCCCGCTCACGGCTTCTTCCGAGCGGTGGCGCCCCCGCCCACACCGGTGAACTCGGCAACTTCTGGGCCGACCTGGTCCGCGGCACCGTCCGTATCCTGCTGCCGCTGTCCGTCGTCGCGGCCCTCGTCCTCGTGGCGTGCGGCGCGATCCAGAACTTCGCAGGCATCCACGAGGTCGGCCAGTTCACGGGCGGTCCGCAGCAGTGGAACGGCGGTGCGGTGGCCTCGCAGGAGGCGATCAAGGAGCTGGGCACCAACGGCGGCGGCTACTTCAACGCCAACTCCGCCCACCCCTTCGAGAACCCCAGCGCGTTCTCCAACCTCTTCGAGGTCTTCCTGCTGCTGGTGATCCCCTTCTCGTTGACCCGGACGTTCGGCCGGATGGTCGGCAGTCTGAAGCAGGGATACGCGATCCTCGCCACGATGGCCACCATCTGGATCGGCTTCATCGCCCTGATGATGTGGACCGAGTTCGCCCACCACGGTCCGGCGTTCGACATCGCCGGCGGAGCGATGGAGGGCAAGGAGACCCGTATCGGCGTCGGTGCCTCGTCGATCTTCGCGGTGTCGACCACCCTCACCTCGACCGGCGCGGTGGACTCCTCCCACTCCTCGTTCACCGGTTTCGGCGGCGGTATCGCCATGCTGGGCATGCAACTCGGCGAGATCGCGCCCGGCGGCACCGGCTCCGGCCTCTACGGCATGCTCGTCATGGCGATCATCGCGGTGTTCATCGCCGGACTGATGGTCGGCCGCACACCCGAGTACCTCGGCAGGAAGATCGGCACCCGTGAGATCAAGTTCGCGGCCTGCTACATCCTCGTCACCCCGACGCTGGTACTCGTCTTCACCGCCGCGGCGATGGCCCTGCCGACCCCCGGCAACTCGATGACCAACAGCGGGGCACACGGCTTCTCCGAGATCCTCTACGCGTACTCGTCGGCCGCGAACAACAACGGTTCGGCCTTCGCGGGGCTGAACGCGGACACGCAGTGGTTCAACAGCACGCTGGGGCTCGCGATGCTGCTCGGCCGTTTCCTGCCGATGGTGTTCGTCCTCGCCCTGGCCGGTTCGCTCGCCGAGCAGAAGCCGGTGCCCGCGACCGCGGGCACGCTGCGCACCGAGAAGCCGCTCTTCGCCGGGCTGTTGGTGGGCGCGATCCTGATCATCACCGGTCTGACCTACTTTCCGGCGCTGGCGCTCGGGCCGCTGGCCGAAGGGCTGGCGTCATGACCACGCCCACAGAAGCGGAACACGCAGCGCAGCACACAGAGAAGCACACAGAGAAGCAAGAGGACTCCATGTCCACAGCCACCCCGACCCGGGCGCCGCACAGTGAGGCATCGCCCGGCCACAAGGACCCAAAGCGCGTCGGTGCGGGCCTGTTCGACCCGAAGCAGCTGGTCAGGTCGCTACCGGACGCCCTGCGCAAGCTCGACCCGCGGGTGATGGTCAAGTCACCCGTGATGTTCGTGGTGTTGGTGGGATCGGTTCTGACGACCGTGTTCTCCTTCAGGGCTCCGGGTGACTGGTTCGGCTGGGCGATCAGCGCCTGGCTCTGGCTCACCGTGATCTTCGCCAACCTGGCGGAGGCGGTGGCCGAGGGCCGTGGCAAGGCGCAGGCGGACACGCTGCGCAGGGCGAGGACGGACACCGTGGCCCGGCGGCTCGTGGGCGACCGCGAGGAGCAGGTGGCCGGCACCGGGCTGCGCGTCGGCGACCTGGTGGTGTGCGAGGCCGGCGACGTCATTCCCGGCGACGGTGACGTCGTCGAGGGCGTGGCGTCCGTCGACGAGTCGGCGATCACCGGCGAGTCCGCGCCGGTCATCCGCGAGTCCGGCGGCGACCGGTCCGCGGTCACCGGGGGCACGAAGGTGCTGTCCGACCGCGTCGTCATCAAGATCACGACGAAGCCCGGTGAGACCTTCATCGACCGCATGATCAGCCTTGTCGAGGGTGCCGCGCGTCAGAAGACGCCCAACGAGATCGCGCTGAACATCCTGCTCGCGTCCCTCACGATCGTCTTCCTGCTCGCGGTGGCCACCCTGCCACCTTTCGCGGACTACGCGGGCACGCGGCTGAGCATGGTCGTGCTGGTGGCTCTCCTGGTCTGCCTGATCCCGACCACGATCGGCGCGCTGCTCTCCGCGATCGGTATCGCCGGCATGGACCGGCTGGTGCAGCGCAACGTACTCGCCGTGTCGGGCCGGGCCGTCGAGGCCGCGGGTGACGTGTCGACACTGCTGCTCGACAAGACCGGCACCATCACGCTCGGCAACCGGCAGGCCGCCGAGTTCGTCCCGGTGAGCGGCACCACCGAGACCGACCTCGCCGACGCCACCCAGCTCTCCTCACTGGCCGACGAGACGCCCGAGGGCCGCTCCGTCGTCGTCCTCGCGAAGGAGAGGTACGGACTGCGCGAGCGGCACCAGGGCGAGCTGTCCGGCGCCCGGTGGATCGCCTTCACCGCCCAGACCCGTATGTCGGGCGTGGACGTCGACGGGCGCAGGATCCGCAAGGGCGCGGCCGGTTCGGTCATCGCCTGGGTGCGGGAGCGCGGCGGCACCGTCGCCGAGGACGCCGGCACCCTCGCCGACCGGATCTCCGAGGCGGGCGGCACCCCGCTGCTCGTCGCGGTGGAGGACGCCGAGGGCGCGCGGGTGCTCGGCGTCATCCATCTCAAGGACGTCGTCAAGGAAGGCATGCGGGAGCGGTTCGGCGAGCTGCGCCGCATGGGCATCAGGACCGTCATGATCACTGGTGACAACCCGCTGACGGCCAAGGCGATCGCCGAGGAGGCCGGTGTCGACGACTTCCTCGCGGAAGCCACGCCCGAGGACAAGATGGCCCTCATCAAGCGGGAACAGGCGGGCGGCAGGCTCGTGGCGATGACCGGCGACGGCACGAACGACGCACCCGCCCTCGCGCAGGCCGACGTCGGCGTGGCGATGAACACGGGCACGTCGGCCGCGAAGGAGGCCGGCAACATGGTCGACCTCGACTCGAACCCGACCAAGCTCATCGAGATCGTCGGGATCGGCAAGCAACTCCTCATCACCCGGGGCGCGTTGACGACCTTCTCGATCGCCAACGACGTCGCGAAGTACTTCGCGATCATTCCGGCGCTGTTCGCGGCGGTCTACCCGGGCCTGGACAGGCTCAACATCATGCGGCTGTCCTCGCCCGACTCCGCGATCCTCTCCGCCGTCGTCTTCAACGCGCTGATCATCGTCGTCCTCGTCCCGCTCGCCCTGCGCGGTGTGCGGTACCGGCCGATGAGCGCGGACAGGATGCTGCGCCGCAACCTCAGCGTCTACGGCCTCGGCGGACTGATCGCGCCCTTCGTCGGCATCAAGGCCATCGACCTGGTGATCTCCCTCATCCCCGGTGTGTAACTCCTCGAAAGCGTGCTGATCCCATGAACAACTCGGTATCGAACACGGCCCGGTTGCTGTGGGCGGGACTGCGGGCCCTTCTCGTCCTGACGGTCGTGACGGGCGTCCTCTACCCCCTCGCCGTCACCGGAGTCGCCCAGGGGATCTTCCCGGACCGGGCGAACGGTTCGGAGATCACGTCGGACGGCAGGGTCGTGGGCTCGTCTCTGATCGGGCAGGCGTACAACCTGCCGCTGAAGAAGGGCCAGGAAACCCCGGAGCCCGACCTGAAGTGGTTCCAGGGGCGCCCGCAGAACGGTCTGGGCACCAACAGCGTCAACACCCAGTACGAACTGATCCTCTCCGGGGCCACCAACCGCTCCGGCGACAACAAGGATTTGATCGACTGGGTGCGGGCCGCCAAGGCCGCCGTCATCAAGGACAACTCCGTCGACGGCTACACGGTCAGGCCCTCGGACGTGCCCCCCGACGCGGTCACCTCGTCGGGTTCCGGTCTGGACCCGGACATCTCCCCGGCCTACGCGGACCTCCAGGTCCACCGGATCGCGGAGAAGAACGGCCTGCCCGTCGCGCAGGTGCGAAAACTGGTCGACGAGCACTCCGACAGCCGCACTCTCGGCTTCATCGGCGAGCCCACGGTCAACGTCCTCGAACTCAACATCGCGCTCAAGGACGTCGTGGCGAGGAGCTGACGGATCTGTGCGCAGGGGGTGGGGCCGGTGGCCCGGGGTGCCCCGGACCTGGGCCTTCCGGTCACGACGGGCCGGTGTCAGTGCCCCGCGCTAGTCTCGGAAATCCGGTTGTCCGGCCCGATCTGGGAGGTACTCATGGCCTCACGACTCAACCCCTACATCAGTTTCGACGGCGACGCCCGGCAGGCGATGGAGTTCTACGAGGAGGTCTTCGGCGGCACACTCGCGCTCAACACCTTCGGGGAGTCCGGCGCACCGGGCGGGCCCGAAGCGGACAAGATCATGCACGGCATGCTGGAGACCCCGAGCGGTTTCACCCTGATGTGCGCCGACACCCCGCCGGGCATGGACCACACACCGGGCACCAACTTCTCGGTGAGCCTCAGCGGTGACGACGACGCCGAGCTGCGCGGCTACTGGGAGAAGTTGTCCGCCGGCGGCACCGTGGTCGTTCCGCTCGACAAGCAGATGTGGGGCGACGTGTTCGGCATGTGCACCGACCGGTTCGGCATCCCCTGGATGGTCAACATCAGCGAGGCACAGGGCTGAGCCGCGGCGTCCGGCCGGAATCCGCCCCGTGCCCGTGTCCCAGGTCCCGCCCACCCCACGGTCGGCGGGACCTGGGACACGACCGGGTGTGACGGCCACCCGCGGCGGGAACCGCGCACGGCTCCTCGTCCGCCGGGGCGCGGGAGGGCGTCCCCCGACGCGTCATCGGCCCGTGGGGGAGCGCCCGGCTCCGGACGGGTGACGGCCCGGCTCGGACCGGGGACGTTCCCGCCGGTGAGGTGCCCGGTGACCCCTATGCGGAGTGGACACGATTCGGTGGCACACTGACCCGGTCACCGAAGGAGCCCAGCCCGTGCCCATGATCCGCAACCTGAGCAGAGCGGTTCGCCGCGCCTACCGCCACACCGTGGACCTCAGCCATCCCGCCCGGTCCCCGCTCGGAAGTGCGGTGGAGAACTGCGTCGTCTACGGCAAGGGTGAACGGCAGCCCGGCGACTGGGCACCGGACGAGGCGATCCGACGGACCCGCAAGGGCCGGGACGGCTTCGTGTGGATCGGGCTGCACGAGCCCACCGAGGAGGAGTTCGCGGGCCTCGCCAAGCTCTTCGGCCTGCATCCGCTGGCCGTCGAGGACGCTGTCCACGCGCATCAGCGGCCGAAGGTGGAACAGTACGACGACACGCTGTTCGCCGTCTTCAAGACCGTGCGCTACGTCGAGCACGAGCGGCTCACCTCGACGAGCGAAGTGGTGGACACCGGCGAGCTGATGGTCTTCATCGGCCGCGACTTCGTCATCACCATCCGGCACGGCAAGCACGGCTCCCTGGGCCCGCTGCGCGAAGCACTGGAGAGCCTGCCGGACCAGCTCGTGAAAGGCCCTTCGGCTGTCCTGCACGCCATCGCGGACCATGTGGTCGACGACTACCTCGAGGTCACGGACGCCGTGCAGAGCGACATAGAGGCCGTCGAGACAGCCGTCTTCACGGAGCACACCGCGCGTGGTGACGCAGGCCAGATCTACCAGCTCAAGCGGGAACTGCTGGAGCTCAAGCGGGCCGTGGTCCCGCTCGCCCGGCCCCTGCAGTTCCTCGCCCAGGCGTCGTCGACCGCCGTCTCCCAGGACATCCAGCCGTACTTCCGCGACGTCGCCGACCATCTGGCCCGGGTCACCGAGCAGATCAACGCCTTCGACGGCCTGCTCGACTCGATCCTCCAGGCCCACCTGGCGCAGGTCACGGTCGCCCAGAACGAGGACATGCGCAAGATCACCGCCTGGGCCGCCATCGTCGCGGTGCCCACCATGATCTGCGGCCTCTACGGCATGAACTTCGACCACATGCCCGAACTGCGCTGGACGTACGGCTATCCCGCCGTCCTGGGGGTCATCGCCACCCTCTGCTTCGTCATCCACCGGGGATTCAGGCGCAACGGCTGGCTCTGACCGCCCCGGCGCGCCCGTCCCGTCCCGCCGTGGGGCCCGGAGCACCACGGAAGAGCACGCGAAGTCTCAGCCCCTGACGAGGTCCGGCAGGCCGGTCGCGGCGCAGACCTTCCGACGGAGCCCCTCGGTTCAGGAGGCCGGCCCGGGCGGCAGGGACGCGATACCGCCGCGCAGGAAGGCCATCGCGGTCTCGATGCTCGACTCCTGGGGCCGGTGGCACACCTCGGCGATCATCGCCGCCGCGGCTGCCGCCACCATGCGGGGCCCGAAGTCGTCGGGGTCGTTGCCCTGCTCCTCGGCGAAGATCCGTGCGCCGTCCTGGATGGCCTCCGCCAGGCGCGCCCCGGCGACCGCGCGCAGCTGCGGATCGAGGTCGAGCATGCGGTCGGCGAGGTCGTCCAGCTCGCCCCGGCCGGCGATCTCGTCGCGCAGCCAGTGCTCCAGCGCGTCCAGGATCGTCCGGTCCGCGCCCCGACCCCGCAGCGCGGCGGCGAGCCGGCTCGCGAAGGAGTCGAACTCCGACATCGCCAGTTCCAGCTTGGACGGGAAGTACAACGTGACCGTGCGGGGTGAGACCTCGGCCGTCGCAGCGATGTCGGCGATGGTCGTCGCCTCGAACCCGCGCTCGGCGAACAGCTCGTAGGCCGCCCGGAGGATCGCCTCCCTGCGCCGCGCCTTGCTGCGTTCCCGCAGGCCGTCACTCGTCATGGCCGCACTTTACCATCCATAGAGAATTTACATTGAGCTGTAAAAATGCCATAGGGTGCAGAGGGGCCGCGGTCCGGCCGAGGAGCTGCCGGAAGCGGAAAGTGGGAGGAAGACGGGTATGGCGTCACACCTGTACACCTGGGGACGTTGGGCGGTACGCCGCCGCGGTGGCGTCCTCGCCGTCTGGCTGCTGATACTCGCCGTGGTCGGGGGCCTCGGCGTCACGCTGCACGGCAAGGTGGCCACCGAGTTCTCGGTGCCGGGGATCGAGTCCCAGAAGGCCCAGGACCTGCTGGAGGAGAAGTTCCCGACGGCCGCCGGCGGGGTGGCCCGAGTGGTGTTCGCCGCCCCCGAGGGCGGCACGCTCACCGGGACCGGCGCCGAGAAGGCCGTCGCCGCGAGCCTGAAGAAGGCCGCCGACGTGCCGGGAGTCGTGAACGTCTCCGATCCCGCCAAGGCCGGGACCGTCTCCGAGACCGGGCGCATCGGCTACTCCGACGTCCTGTTCCGTCAGTCGGCGGACAACGTGCCCGAGACGTCCAAGGACGCCCTGTCGGGGGCCATGGAAGGGGCCCGGGACGCCGGTCTGGAGGTCGAGTTCGGCGGCTCGGCGATGCAGCCGAAGACCGAGGTCGGCGGTCCGGCGGAGATCGTGGGCGTCGTCATCGCCTTCGCCGTCCTGGCCCTCGCCCTGGGCTCCCTGATCGCGGCCGGACTCCCGCTGCTGACCGCCGTCGTGGGGGTGGCGATCGGCGTACTGGGTGTCCAGTTCGTCTCGCGCTTCGTGGAGATGACCAGCACCGCCACCGTGCTCGCCCTCATGATCGGCCTGGCGGTGGGCATCGACTACGCCCTGTTCATCCTGTCGCGCCACCGCGAACAGCTCGCCGATCCGGAGGCGGACGTCGAGGACTCGATCGCACGGGCCGTCGCCACCGCGGGCGGCGCGGTCGTCTTCGCCGGAGCGACCGTGATCATCGCCCTGGCGGCGCTGGCGGTCACCGGCATCCCGTTCCTCACGATCATGGGGCTGGCCGCCGCCGCGACGGTCCTGCTCGCCGTGCTCGTCGCCATCACCCTGGTTCCCGCGGTTCTCGGATTCTTCGGCGAGAGGCTGCGCCCGCGCCCCCGCCGCTCCGAGCGCGCTCCCGGCTCCTGGGCCCTCGGCTGGGCCCGTGTCGTCACCGGCAAGCCCCTGATCGTTCTCCTGGTGGGTGTGGTCGGTCTGCTCGCACTCGCGCTGCCCGCCCGGGATCTGCGCCTGGGGCTGCCCGGTTACGCCTCCCAGCCCGCCGACAGCACCCAGCACAAGAGCTACGACCTGCTGAGCGAGGGCTTCGGCCCCGGCTTCAACGCGACCGTCACCGCTGTCGTCGACACCAGCGGGATACCGGCCGCCGAGCGCACCGCGACGGTGACCCGGCTGCGTACGAGCCTGGCCCAGGACCCCGGAGTCGCCGCCGTCGCCCCGCCGGTGAGCAACCCGGGCGGCGACCTCGCCGTCGTCGCGGTCGTCCCCAGGACCGGCCCGGACGCCCGGGCCACGACCGACCTGGTGCACCGGCTGCGGGACAACGCGCCGGCCGTCGACAAGGCGGGCGGCACCCTCTACATCGCCGGCGCCACCGCCGCGGCCATCGATGTCGCGGGCAAACTGTCCGGCGCGCTGCCGCTGTTCATCGCCATCATCGTGATCCTCGCGCTGATCCTGCTCACCATCGCCTTCCGGTCGCTTCTCGTCCCGGTGAAGGCCGCACTCGGATTCCTGCTGTCGGTCGCCGCCTCCCTCGGCGCCACCGTGTGGGTCTTCCAGGACGGCCACCTCAACGGTGTCCTGGACATCCCCTCCGCCGGGCCCGTCACCAGCTTCCTTCCCGTGCTCCTCATCGGAGTCCTCTTCGGGCTGGCCATGGACTACGAGGTCTTCCTCGTCAGCCGCATGCGCGAGCACCACGAGCACACGGGTGACGCGGCCGAGGCCGTCGTCCAGGGAGTGGCGCGCAGTGGCCGGGTGGTCAGCGCCGCCGCACTGATCATGGTCGCGGTCTTCGGCGGGTTCGTCTTCAACCACGACCCGATCATCAAGTCCATCGGATTCGCGCTGGCCTTCGGCGTCTTCATCGACGCGTTCGTGGTCCGGATGACCCTCGTCCCGGCCGCCATGGCCCTGATCGGCCGCCGCGCCTGGGGACTGCCCCGCTGGCTCGACCGTGTCACTCCCGACGTGGACATCGAGGGCGCGAAACTCCCGGAGCGCGCCAGGGCCCCGCAGGACGAGGAGCACCGCGAGGCGGTCGCCGCCCAGGCCTCCCGCTGACCGACGGGCGCGGGTCCGGGCCCCGTGCCCGCCGGGGCATGCCCGGCCCGGACCCACGCACCGGCGTACCGGGAGCTACGACCACTCGGGCTCGGCCACCGCCGGCAGCGTGAACTCGTAGACCAGAGCGTCCTGTGGGGCGTCCACCACCAGGTCGGTGATCTCCAGAGGGCGCGCGTACTGGTCGTGCACACGCCGCGTCACCCGGACCGAAGCCGCGTCGCCGGGCCCGCTGATGGAATCGCGGTGATGCAGGGTCAGCCCCGCCCGGCGCATCCAGTCGTACACGCGCCGCAGCTGGGCCGACGACCTGCCGTCCGCGCGGTCGCGGTAGCGCGCGAGCTCCTCGACCTCGGAGAGGGCGACCGCCGAGAACGACGTCAGGGCCGTCCGCCGTCCGTACCCGTCCGGTGCGGTGGACTCGTAGTGGTGGACCAGCGTGGGCCGCCGCGGGGCCAGTCCGAGCGCCGCCGCGTGCTCCGGCGGGGGTGTCTCCCAGGTCACGGTGGCGCGGTCGACCGCGCAGGCCTGCGTCGCCTGCGCGCCGACCGGGAAGCCGAGTGACGGGAGGTGCCCGACCGGGAGGCCGGGCAGCGTCGCGTGGGTACCGCGCCGGTCGGTGGAGACCAGGCCGTCCCGGCGCAGGACGTCCAGCGCCTGCCGGACCGTCTCCCGACTGGCTCCGAAGTGGGCGGCCAACTGCCGCTCGCCCGGCAGCCGTTCACCGGGCCCGATGGTTCCGTCGCGCAACTCACCGTGCAACTCCGAGGCGATCCGCGAGTACAGAGGCTGAGGGTCGTCGTGCGTGGTGCTGCGGGCCATGTCCGCGCTCCCCTTGTGACAAGACGTAGCCGTGCGGGTGTGGGCCCGAGCCTCGCCGCCCCGGTCGTGGGGCAAAGGACGCGGGTCCCTCGTACGCGACCATCTCTAGCATTGGTCTAAACCATGCTGGAAGGGTGTCCTGCCGGGTCGGCCGATGTGAGGCCGAATACAGCCCGTGCGTCCGTCGGCCACCCGGTGCCCGGACACCGCCCCGCGGCGCCCTGCGCGACCGGACGTCAGAGTGCGCCGTAGAGGGCGTCGATGAGCGCCGTCTTGCGCGGGTCGTCGGCGATGTGAGGGCCCATGCGGTTCATGACGTAACCCAGTGAGACGCCCGCCTCCGGGTCGGCCAGCCCGCAGGAACCGCCGAAGCCGTCGTGCCCGAAAGCCCGGGGATTGGGCCCGTAGGACCGGTTGGAACCGCTGAGCCACAGGCCCAGGCCGATCTCCGTCTCGCTTTCGAAGCCGGCGCCGAGCACCAGATCGCGGCAGGCGCCCTGCCCCTCGCGGACCCGCTCGGCGGCCTCGGGGGACAGGACACGACGCTCCCCGTACGACCCCCGGCCGGCGAAGATCCCGTAGAGCGCGGCGACCGCCCGGGCCGTGCCGTGCCCGTTGGCGGCCGGGATCTCGGCAGCCCGCCACGCCGCCGTTCCGGCCTCGGTCGCACCCGCCAGGGGGTTGGCCAGCGAGGCCAGTGCCACCGGCGTCAACTGGCTGAAGATCGCCGCCTGTTCGCTGGACGCGGCGGCCGGCGGATGCACCAGCTCGGCCGCGCGCCCCGCCTCCTTCTCCGGCAGCCCGATGGTGAAGTCGATACCGAGCGGCCCGGTCACCTCGCGCTCCAGGAACGCGCCCGGCAACAACCCCGAGACACGGCGCACCACTTCGCCGACCAGGAAGCCGTATGTCAGCGCGTGGTAACCCGAGGCCGTTCCCGGCTCCCACCAGGGTTCGGTCGCGGCGAGCCGCTTCGTGGTCAGCTCCCAGTCGAAGAGCTGCTCCAGCGAGTGCGGCTCGCGCAGCCCGGCCAGGCCCGCCCGGTGCGACAGCAGATGCCGTACGAGCACCGACTCCTTGCCCGCCGCCGCGAACTCCGGCCAGTACGCGGCCACGGGCGCGTCGAGGTCGAGCAGCCCGCGATCGGCCAGGATGTGCGCGCACAGGGCCGTCGGCCCTTTCGAGGTGGACCACACGTTGACGAGCGTGTCCCGCTCCCAGGCCCGCGTCCCGGCCGCGTCCGCCCAGCCGCCCCACAGATCCACGACGGTCACGCCGTCCACCGTGACGCTCACGGCAGCGCCCAGCTCCCCGCGGTCCCGGAAGTTCTCCTCGAACGCGGTCCGCACCGCCTCGAAGCGGGTCTCGCAGTGGCCTTGGGTCCGGGTCATGGGTCCTCCGTCGTTCGCCGGGAAGACCGGGCGCGCGAGGGCCCGGCTTCCCTGAACGTACCGACTGGTCGGACTGGGCGGAAGTGGCGGAGCGGTTCACGTGCGAGCGCGGAGAACAGCGGCCCCTGCCACTCCCGGCGCCGCTGTCCCGCGTGCCTCAGAGGTACTTGGGCAGCCAGGCCAGTTTGACCGCCTCCTGGAACGGGCCGCCGCCCTCGTGGTCGTTGAAGTCGTACACCTCTATCGTCTTGTCGTCGTGCGCCCAGGCGTTGAAGGCCGCGAAGACCGTCGACGGCGGGCAGGTCTGGTCCTCCAGGGCCGCCGAGAACAGGGCGGGCGCCCGGCCGCGCGCCGCGAAGTGCACCGCGTCGAAGTACGACAGGGTGCGCAGCACCTGCTCGGTGCGCCCGCGGTGCGTCTTGAGATAGTTGCCGATCTCCCGGTACGGATCGCGGTCCGTGAGCCTCGTCGCGCGCGGGTAGTCGCACAGGAACGGCACGTCCGGCGCGACCGCCACGAGATCCGGCACCAGACCGCCCACCGCGATCGAGATGCCGCCGCCCTGGCTGGATCCGACGACCGCGGTGCGTGACGCGTCGACGAGGGGATGGGAGCGGGCGGCCTCCACGGCCCGCACCCCGTCGGTGAACACCCGGCGGTAGTAGTAGTTCTCGGCGGCGTCGATGCCCCGCGTCATGAACCCGGGATACGCGGGCACGCTGC
Source organism: Streptomyces aurantiacus (assembly GCF_027107535.1). NCBI lineage: Bacteria > Bacillati > Actinomycetota > Actinomycetes > Kitasatosporales > Streptomycetaceae > Streptomyces > Streptomyces sp. Qhu-G9. Next base: position 3,716,301 of record NZ_CP114283.1, read on the forward strand.
CCACCGGGTCGGCGGTGTCACCGCCGCCGCCCCACGCGCCGCCCTGGCCCCGGGTGTCCATCACGAAGTGCGCGAAGCCGGCCGAGGCCCACAGCAGATGCGTGTGCGCGAGCCCGCGTCCGCCGCCGTACCCGATGAACTCCACGACCGCGGGCAGCGGGGTGTCCGCCCCGGCCGGCAGTGTCAGCCAGCCCTTCACCGGGTGACCGCCGAACCCGGCGAACGTGACGTCGTACACCCGCACGTTCGTCAAGTGCGTCTCGACGGGCTCGAAGCGGGCGTCCAGGCCGTGTTCACGGGTCTCCCGCAGCGTCCCGCCCCAGAATGCGTCGAAGTCCTCGGGCTCGACGGAGGCGCTGCGATAGTCCCGGAGCTGATCGAGAGGAAGGTCGAACAAGGCCACGGAGGACCGCCTTTGCTACGAGGAAGGGTGCGGATGATCACACCGTACGGTGGCCGTCCACGGGCCGCCAGACCGTTTCCACGGACCGGTCGGTCCTCCCGTTCGGCTTCCGCACCCCGCGCGGCTCGGCGACCCGCCCCGGCCGGGTCAGGCCCGGTGCCGCGCCCACTCGGGTCCCGTACGGGCCCACTCCTGCTCCCACTCGGCCAGGCGACGCCGCGTGGCGATCCGTCGTACCAGAGCGTGTGCGGCCAGCACGCCTGCCGCGGCCAGCCCCGCACCGAAGGCTCCCGTCGCCAGCGTGTGCTGCCAGACGACCGTGCCGTCCAGCGGGGCGGGGACGATCCGGTCCCGGCCGTCCAGCCAGACGTACGTGTGCTCGCCGACCCGGGTCCCGGCGGGCACCGTGGCCCTGCCCGTGCGCGCCCGCTCACCCGGTTCGGCCCAGCGGACGCTCACCCGGTGGGCCGGCCGCCGGTCTCCCTCGGTGCCCGTCGGGGAGGCGGGCGCGCCCTCGACGACCTCGGCGCGCACCTCATGCCGTTCGGCCCGCTGCCGCGCCGCCGTGTCCCGCGCTCCGTCGTACGCCCACCAGCCGGCGACGAGCCCGGCCGAGGGCGCGCCGACGCACAGCAGGACGGCGACGGCCAGCACGGTCCACACCTCCACCACGTCGGAGCGGCGGCGCAGCGGATTGTGCCGCCATCGGCGCCCGAACACCCGTGTCCGCGTCTCCCGCCGCCCGATCGCCCGCGTTCGCATCTCCCGCCTCCTCAGCGCTCCCGGTCCCGCACCACCGCTGCCGGCCGTTCCAGGCCCCTCGGCCTCGGCCGGCCCCCGTATGCCGTCCCGGGTGCCCCGTGCGGGCCGAACGGACCCTTCCAGAGGCCGGTTCCGTCATTCCCGTCGGCCGGTCCGCGCAGCGCGAGGCGCGACGGCCGTGACGCCCACCGCCCCCGCCGGCCGTCACCGCCCACGAACGGGCGAACGGCCCGCCCGTTCACGACTGATCGGCGCCCTGTGTGGAACTCGTGTCCCCATCCCTCGGAACAGGAGTCCTCACCATGGCCAAGGACCGCATGGCGGCGCTCGACGCGCACTGGCGTGCCGCGAACTACCTGGCCGTCGGTCAGATCTACCTGCTCGGCAACCCGTTGCTGACCGAGCCCCTGAAACCCGAGCACATCAAGCCGCGGCTGCTCGGCCACTGGGGCACCTCGCCCGGCCTCAACCTGGTCCACACCCATCTCAACCGTGTCGTCAGCGAGCGCGGCCTCGACACGATCTGCGTGTGGGGGCCCGGCCACGGCGGCCCCGCCGTCCTCGCGAACTCCTGGCTCGAGGGCAGCTACACCGAGACGTATCCGGACATCACCCGGGACGCCTCCGGCATGGAGCGGCTGTTCCGGCAGTTCTCCTTTCCCGGCGGGGTCCCGAGCCACGTCGCCCCCGAGACTCCCGGCTCCCTCCATGAGGGCGGCGAGCTGGGCTACTCGCTCGCCCACGCGTACGGGGCGGCCTTCGACAACCCGAACCTGCTGGTCACCTGCGTGATCGGGGACGGCGAGGCGGAGACGGGTCCCCTCGCGGGGTCCTGGCACTCCAACAAGTTCCTCGACCCGGTGCACGACGGCGCGGTCCTGCCGGTCCTGCACCTCAACGGCTACAAGATCGCCAACCCCACCGTGCTCGCCCGGATTCCGCGCGCCGAACTCGACGAACTCCTGCGGGGCTACGGCCACGACCCGCTGCACGTCGGCGGCGACGACCCCCGCCGCGTCCACCAGGAGCTCGCGACGGCGATGGACCAGGCGCTGGACCGCATCGCCCGTATTCAGCAGGAGGCCCGCACCGGCACGAGCGGCGGGAAGGGGAGGAAGAGCGAGCGCCCCCGCTGGCCCGTGATCGTCCTGCGGACCCCGAAGGGCTGGACCGGCCCCGCAGAGGTCGACGGGGAGCCCGTCGAGGGAACATGGCGCTCCCACCAGGTCCCGCTCGCCGGGGTCCGCGAGAACCCCGAGCACCTGCGGCAGTTGGAGGCCTGGCTGCGCTCGTACCGTCCGGAGGAACTGTTCGACGCCGAGGGCCGTCCCAGCCGTCTCGTCCTCGACTGCGTGCCCGAGGGCGCCCGCCGCCTCGGCGCCAACCCGCACACCAACGGCGGTCTGCTGCTGCGCTCCCTGCCCCTGCCGCGCCTGGAGGACTTCGCCGTCCCCGTGGACAAACCCGGCACGAGCACGCACGAACCCACCCGGGTCCTCGGCGGCCTGCTCGCCCGGATCATGGCCGACACGGCGGAGCGGCGCGACTTCCGTGTCGTGGGCCCCGACGAGACCGAGTCGAACCGGCTGGGCGCGCTGTTGGAGGTGACGGGCAAGGCCTGGCAGGCGTCGGTCACCGACACCGACGAGCACCTGGCCCGCGACGGACGCGTACTGGAAGTGTTGTCCGAACACCTCTGCCAGGGCTGGCTGGAGGGCTATCTCCTCACCGGCCGACACGGTCTGTTCTCGTCGTATGAGGCGTTCGTGCACATCGTCGACTCCATGGTCAACCAGCACATCAAGTGGCTGAAGACATCACGGGGATTGCCGTGGCGGGCGCCGCTGGCCTCCCTCAACTACCTGCTGACGTCGCACGTCTGGCGCCAGGACCACAACGGCTTCTCCCACCAGGACCCGGGGTTCGTCGACCACATCCTCAACAAGAGCCCGGAGGTCGTCCGGGTCTATCTGCCGCCGGACGCCAACACACTGCTGTCCGTGGCCGACCACGTCCTGCGCAGCCGCGACCACGTCAACGTGATCGTCGCCGGGAAGCAGCCCTGCTTCGACTGGCTCTCCATGGAACAGGCCCGCGCCCACTGCGCCCGGGGCGCGGGCATCTGGGAGTGGGCCGGGACGGAGAACGGCGAGCGCGATCCGGACGTGGTCCTCGCCTGCGCCGGCGACGTGCCCACCCAGGAGGTGCTCGCCGCGGCCGGGCTGCTCCGCACCCACTTGCCCGACCTGGCCGTCCGCGTCGTCAACGTCATCGACATCGCCCGGCTGATGCCGCCGGGCGAACACCCGCACGGCATGGCGGACTCCGAGTACGACGCCCTCTTCACCGCGGACAAGCCGGTGGTCTTCGCCTACCACGGCTATCCCTGGCTGATCCACCGGCTGGCCTACCGGCGCACCGGCCACGGCAACCTCCATGTGCGCGGCTACCGGGAGTCGGGCACCACCACGACCCCGTTCGACATGGTCGTCCGCAACGACCTCGACCGGTACCGGCTGGTGATGGACGTCATCGACCGGGTCCCGGGCCTCGCCGTCCGGGCCGCTGCCGTGCGCCAGCGGATGGCCGACGTGCGCACCCGCCACGACGCCTGGATCCGCGAACACGGCACCGACCTGCCGGAGGTCGCCGAGTGGACCTGGTCCGGCTGACGGCGGGAACATCCGCTCGGGGCGGCCGCACCTGCCGCATGCTCCCCGGTGCACCACGCCGTCCGCCCGGTCGTCGTGGTGCACCGGGGCCGAGGGCGGCCACGCCGCCGGACGCGTCCGGGAACGATCAGCCGAAGCGTTCGATCCGGATACGGTCGACCGGCTGGCCCGCGTCCACCAGCAGCCGCGAGGCATGCTCGGCGAACCCGTTCGAGCCACACACATAGGCTTCCCAGCCACCATCGGGCCCATCGGCCAGGAGCCCCGCCACATGTGCGGCCGACACACGGCCCACGGCCACACCCTCCGGGGCGGTGCGGGTGAACACCGTGGTGGTCTCGGGGCCGTACTCCGACGCGTAGATCAGTTCCTCCGGGCCACGCGCCGACACGAGCAGCCGCAGCGGCACCGTCAGGCCGCTCGCGCGATGGTGGCGGACCATCGACATCAGCGGTACGACACCGGAACCCGCGCCGATCAGCAGGGCGGGCCGGTCGCCGGGCCAGGCGAAGAAGCCGCTGAGCGGTCCGCGCAGCTCGACCTCGTCACCGGGCTTGGCGACCGTGTGGAACCAGCCGGAGACCTCACCGTCGTCGACGTGGTCGAGGGTGAGTTCGATGTGCCCGCTGTCGTCGGGGGGCGAGGCGATCGAGTAGTGCCGCTGGGCGACATAGCCGTCCTGTGCCCGCAGCCGCAGCATCAGGTGCTGGCCGGGCAGATGGCCTGCCCAGTCCGGCACGGCGAACCGGAAGGTCGCCGCGTACGGGGTCTCCCGGCGGATCTCGGTGAGTGTGGCGCGCTGCCAGGTGGCCGCGGCGCGGGTGCTCACGGCGATCCGGCCGGGCACGGCGAACCGGGTCGGCGGCGTCCAGCCCGGCGGGGCCGCCGCGACCGTCGAAGGCGCGGTGGACGCAGAGGGGGTGGTGGCCGCCGTGGCCGCGGGGGTCGTCGGTTGCAGGGGGGGCTCAGTCACCGGAGTAGCGCTGCTCTTCCCAGGGGTTGCCGCGATGGTGGTAGCCGTTCTGTTCCCAGAAACCCGGCTCGTCGTGATCGAGGAGCCGGATGCCCGCGATCCACTTGGCGCTCTTCCAGAAGTACAGGTGCGGCACGAGCAGTCGCGCCGGGCCACCGTGCTCGGCCGGCAGCGGTTCGTCCCCGTACTCCCAGACGATCCAGGCCCGCCCGCCCGTCAGGTCGGCGAGCGGCAGATTCGTGGTGTAGCCGGTGTGCGAGTAGGCGACCGCGTGGGTGGCCTCCGCCGACGGGCGGACGGGGCCGAGGAACGCGTCGAGCGACACACCCGAGAAGCGCACCCCGAACTTGGACCAGCTCGTCACGCAGTGGATGTCGCCCTCGTAGGCGGACGGCGGCAGCGCGTGCGCCTCGTCCCAGGTCCAGGTGCGCGGCTCGGCGACGAGCCCATCGACGGTGAACGTCCACTCCGCGGGCGCCAGCTCCGGCGTGACCTCCGCGGACAGGACGGGCCAGTCGTCGCCTGCGTCGTACTGGCCGGGCGGCAGCCCGTCGTTGCGGACACGCGGACGCCCGGCGAAGCCTCGGGTCACGTTCATCGAGTGGTGCCTCCAGGCCGTCCGGACGGCGGCCCTTGATCGTTGCGTACGTCCTCCACGGTACCGGGCCCGGCCGGGAGCCCCGCCCCGGGAGCGTTGCGGCCGTATGAACACTCGGCGGTACCGGGAATAGCGGTGCGCGCGATCATCCTTGCTGCTGGAGAGTGCCACCGCACCCGTGCCCACATCGGCGTGAAGGAGAGTGACAGAGCGATGCCCAAGGCGTACGTCTTCACCCAGTACGGCGGTCCGGAGACCGAGTCCCTGGTCGAGCAGGACCGGCCGAGCCCCGGGCCCGGCCAGCTGCTGGTCGCGGTTCGGGCGGCGGGCGTCAATCCCGTCGACTGGAAGCAGCGCACCGGCTACCAGCGGCCCGGCCAGCAGCGGCGTGAGCTGCCCGCCGTCTTCGGCAACGAGGCCGCGGGCGTCGTCGAGGAGGTCGGGGAGGGCGTCACGGAGTTCACGGTCGGGGACGCGGTCTTCGGCAACCCCGTCGCCGGCGGATACGCCCAGTACGCGCTGTTCCCGGTGACGGTCACGGCCCACAAGCCCGCCTCGGTCTCGTTCACCGACGCCGCCGCCCTGCCCGTGGCGGCGGCCACCGCCTACGACGGGGTGCGTCAGCTGGCCCTGCCGGCCGGCGCGACCCTGCTGGTCACGGGCGCGGGTGGCGGTGTGGGCGTCGCGGTCGCCCAGATCGCCCGCGCCGACGGACTGAACGTCATCGGTGTGGCGAGCGCGGGCAAGAAGGACCTGGTCGAGTCGCTCGGCGCGGTGCACGTGCCGTCGGGCCGGGACTTCGCCGAGGACGTCAGGGCGGTGGCGCCGGACGGCGTGGACGCCGTGTACGACCTGGTCGGCGGTGAGGTCCTGGAAGCCGCGGCCGCGCTGGTGACGGACCGGACGAAGCTGATCACCGCGGGCGGCAAGGACATCGTGGTGGGCCTCGGCGGCTCACCCGTCGTACGGGCCCGCAGCGCCGCGGTGCTCGACGAGGTGGCCCGTCTCGTCGTCGACGGCAGGCTGGACCCCCTGGTGACGCGGACGTTCCCTCTCGAACAGGCCGCCGAGGCGCTGCGTACCGTCGAGGAGGGCCACGCCCGCGGCAAGGTCGTGATCGAGGTCGCCGCATGAGTGGCGTGTCCCACCCGCTGGACCATCCCGCACGGGCCTCGCTGACCGGCCCGCACGCCCACTTCGCGGAACGCCGTGGACGCGTGCTGCGCTACCCCGTCGACGTGTCGCCCTGGCTGGCCCTGCCCGACGACCCCGGCCCCGACGACTGGGCGGACGTCGCGGCGCTGGCGGGTCCCGGGCAGGAGATCGCGCTGCCCGGCTTCCGCGGCGAGATCCCGGCAGGCTGGGACGTGACGTTCCGGGTGGACGGCGTGCAGTTCGTGGACGGAGGCCTGGCCGCCGTGCCGGACCCGGAGGCCGTCCGGCTGGGCCCCGCCGACGTCCCGGAGATGCTCGCCCTCGTGGAACGCACGGCACCGGGCCCCTTCCTGCCGCGTACGGTCGAGCTCGGCACGTATCTCGGGATACGCCGGGAGGGCGCCCTGGTCGCCATGGCGGGGGAGCGGCTGCACCCGCCTGGGTGGACCGAGATCAGCGCGGTCTGCACCGACCCCGGCTTCCGTGGCGAGGGCCTGGCCACGCGGCTGACCCTGGCGGTCGCCCACGGCATACGCGCCCGGGGCGAGACCCCGTTCCTGCACACCGGGGCGGGCAACACCGGCGCCGTCCGGCTCTACGAGTCGCTGGGCTTCCGGCTGCGGCGCAGGACGAGGTTCCTGGCGGCGCGGGTGCCGGAGCGGCTGGAGGACGGCCGGGCGGTGGTGGCCGGCTGACGGCCCGGCGGTACGGGAGGACGGGAGGACGGGCTCTACCGGACCGTCCGTGGCGGAACGCGGGGCGAGACGCCTCAGTCGTTCGTGAGGGCGGTCACGGCCGGTCCGCCGCCCGACGCGTTGTACCGCCGCAGATATCCCGCGAACTGCCGCAGGTCGTCCTCGGGCCAGCCCGCGAGCCGCTCACGGAAGGCGACCCGGCGGCTCGCGGTCACCTGGGCGAGGATCTCCCTGCCGGCCGGTGTGAGGTGCAGTACCTGGACGCGCTGGTCCTGCGGGTCGGAGCGCCGCTCGACCAGTTCGGCCGCTTCGAGGGCCGACACCTGCCGGCTCACCGTGGACTTGTCGAGCGCGTAGTGCGCGGCCAGGTCGGTGGCGCGGCAGCCGCCGCTCTCCTCCAGATGGCCGAGAAGCGTGTACGAGACGAGGGACAGTTCGGGGTGCAGTCGTCCCGCCGAGGCCCGGGCGCGGCGGGCGAAGGCCGTCATCTCGTGGTGAATGGTTTCGATGGCCACGTCGGCTGCGGTCACGGGATCTTCCCTTCTCTTCTAGGTGTAGATTACAACCAGTAGTTGTATTAGGCAACTAGAGGAGCTTCGGGAGCGCGGTGGTGCCGTTCGGGGTCCACGCCCGGCCGAAGGTGGCGGCCGTGTAATGTTGCCGTCCGGCTGAGGACCGCCCCAGCCGTGGACGACCGAGGAGGTGAGTCCCATCACCGCTGTGTCAGCGCGGGTGCTCTCGCCTCAGGACCTCACCGGCATCAGGTGACCTGGAGGGCGCCCTTCGGCTTCCCGAAAGGCCCCCGGCTTCCATGCCACCTTCCCACGCACATGTCATCACCGCGCTCCGGTCCGCGGGCTGCGTCTTCGCCGAGGACGAGGCGCGACTGATCCTCTCCACGGCCCGCACCCCGGTCGAGCTCGCCACCATGGTGGACCGCCGCGTCGCGGGCCTGCCTCTCGAACACGTCCTGGGCTGGGCGGAGTTCAGCGGTCTGCGGATCGCGGTGGAGCCCGGCGTCTTCGTGCCCCGCAGACGTACCGAGTTCCTGGTCCGGCAGGCCCTCGTGCTCGCATCCGGGTCCCAGGTCGTCGTGGACCTGTGCTGCGGCTCGGGCGCGGTGGGCGCCGCGCTCGCCGCATACCTCCCCGGTACCGAACTGCACGCCGTCGACATCGACCCCGCCGCCGTGCGCTGCGCCCGCCGGAACGTCGGCGCGCGCGGCCGTGTCCACGAGGGCGACCTCTACGCACCGTTGCCGCCCGGCCTCCGCGGGCGGGTCGGCATCCTCGCCGCCAACGTGCCGTACGTCCCCACCGGGGAGGTGGAGTTCCTGCCGCCGGAAGCCCGGGACCACGAGCCCCTCGTCGCGCTCGACGGGGGAGGCGACGGGCTCGACGTCCTGCGCCGCGTGGCCGCCGAGGCGCCCCGGTGGCTGGCGCCCGGCGGCAGCCTGCTCGTCGAGACGAGCGAGCGGCAGGCGGACCGGGCCCTCGACGTCTTCGCCGATGCCGGTCTGGTCCCTCGCCTGGAGGTCTCCGACGAGTTGTGCGCGAACGTCGTCGTCGGCACGAGGGCTCCCTGAGGGGTGCGGTTCCGACGTCGCGGGCCGACCGGGTTCGGCCCGCGGCGTCGGGAGTGGCGCGGCGCTGAGTTCCTCGTCACACGGGCCCTCCATTCTTTTGCAACTAGTTGCATAAAGGGTCGGCGGTCGTCTAGAACAAGGACGACGACACCGCGTACGGAGGGGCCCGATGAGCCGATACCCGCACCTGCTGAACCCGCTCGACCTGGGCTTCACCACACTGCCGAACCGCGTGCTGATGGGCTCCATGCACGTCGGTCTGGAAGAGGCCGAGCGGGGCTTCGAGCGCATGGCGGAGTTCTACGCGGCCCGGGCGCGCGGCGGAGTCGGCCTCATCGTGACCGGCGGCATCGCCCCCAACGAGGCGGGACGGCCGGGAGAGGGCGGCGCCAAGCTGACCACCGAGGCGGAGGCCGAGCAGCACGCCGGGATCACCGCCGCGGTGCACCGCGAGGGCGGACGGATCGCGATGCAGATCCTCCACTTCGGCCGCTACGCCTACCACCCGGACCTGGTCGCGCCGAGCGCGATCCAGGCGCCGATCAGCCTCTACCAGCCGCACGCCCTCACGGACGACGAGGTCGAGCAGACCATCGACGACTACGCCCGGGCCGCCCGCCTCGCCAGGCGCGCGGGCTACGACGGGGTGGAGATCATGGGCTCCGAGGGCTATCTGATCAACGAGTTCATCGCCGCGCGCACGAACAAGCGCGACGACCGGTGGGGCGGCTCGTACGAGAACCGCATGCGGTTCCCCGTCGAGATCGTCCGCCGGGTGCGCGAGGCGGTCGGCGAGGACTTCATCATCATCTACCGGCTGTCGATGCTGGACCTGGTCCCGGGCGGCTCCTCGCTCGACGAGGTGATCACCCTGGCCCGGGCCGTCGAGGCCGCCGGGGCGACCATCATCAACACCGGCATCGGCTGGCACGAGGCGCGGATCCCGACCATCGCCACCTCGGTGCCGCGCGGGGCGTACGCGTGGGTGACCAAGAAGGTCATGGGCTCCGTGTCGGTCCCGCTCGTGACGACGAACCGCATCAACACCCCCGAGCTGGCGGAGCAGTTGCTCGCCGAGGGGTGCGCCGACATGGTGTCGATGGCCCGGCCGATGCTCGCCGACCCCGACTTCGTCAACAAGGCGCGGGCCGGGCGGCCCGAGGCCATCAACACCTGCATCGGCTGCAACCAGGCCTGCCTCGACCACACGTTCAGCGGCAGGATCACGTCGTGCCTGGTGAACCCGCGCGCCTGCCACGAGACGGAGCTCGTCCTCGCCCCGACCCGCCGGCGCAAGAGGGTCGCCGTGGTCGGCGCGGGCCCGGCCGGCCTCGCCTGTGCGGTCAGTGCCGCCGAGCGCGGCCACGACGTCACCCTGTACGACGCGGCGCGGGAGATCGGCGGCCAGCTCAACGTGGCCCGCCAGGTCCCCGGCAAGCAGGAGTTCGACGAGACGATCCGCTACTTCCGCACGCAGCTCGAACTGCACGGCGTGGACGTCCGGTTGAACACCCGGGTCACCGCCGAGGACGTGTCCGCCTACGAAGAGGTCGTCGTCGCCACGGGGGTCAGCCCGCGTACTCCGGAGATCCCCGGCGTGGACCATCCCAGCGTCGTCGGCTATCTCGACGTGCTGCGTGACGGCGCACCCGTCGGGGACCGGGTCGCGATCCTCGGCGCGGGCGGCATCGGCTTCGATGTCGCCGAATACCTGACCGACAGTGGCGACAAGGCGAGCGAGGACCCGGCGACGTACTTCCGGCACTGGGGCGTCGACATGGACTACCGGGCGCCCGGCGGCCTCGGCGCCCCCGAGCGGCCGGCGCCGCCGCGCAGCGTCCATCTCCTGCAGCGCAAGGAGTCCAAGGTCGGCGCCGGGCTGGGCAAGACCACCGGCTGGATCCACCGCACCGAACTCAAGCACCGGGGCGTCACCATGGTCCCGGGGGTGCGGTACGACCGCATCGACGACGCCGGGCTGCACGTCACCGTCGACGGACAGAGCTCCGTCCTCCCCGTCGACACCATCGTGCTCTGCACGGGCCAGGAGCCCCGCCGTGACCTGTACGACGCCCTGCGCGCCGCGGGACACAGCGTGCACCTCATCGGCGGCGCCGACGTGGCGGCCGAACTGGACGCCAAGCGGGCCATCAAGCAGGGCACAGAGCTGGCAGCGGCGCTGTGACCGGCCTCGGCCCCGTCCCTAGGATGACTCCATGTCACTCCCGCACGCCATCCTCACCGCCCTGCTGGAGAAGCCGTCGTCGGGGCTGGAGCTGACCCGTCGCTTCGACAAGTCGATCGGCTACTTCTGGTCGGCGACGCATCAGCAGATCTATCGCGAGCTGGGAAAACTGGAGGCGGAGGGCTCCATCAGGGCCCTCGCGTCGCAGCAGCCGGCCCGCGGGCAGAAGAAGCGGTACGAGGTCCTGCCCGCGGGCCGCGCAGAACTGGCCCGCTGGACCGCCGCGTCCCAGGACCCCAAGCCCCTGCGCGACACACTGCTGCTGCGGCTGAGGGCGGCGGCGGTGGTCGGCACCGCGGGGATCGAGGCGGATCTGCGCCGCCATCTCGATCTGCACCGACGGCAGTTGGCGGAGTACGAGGAGATCCAGGCGCGGGACTTCCCGCCGGGCAAGGACGCTCTCCCGGACCGGCTCCAGCACCTCGTGCTGCGTGCCGGGATCGACCTGGAGACCTTCTGGACGGGCTGGCTGACGACCGCGCTGGAGGAGTTCGAGCGGCTGCCGGCCGAGGGCTCCGCGTCCTGATCAGCACCGTACGACGGCTCAGAGCCCGTGGTGTTCGGCGGTGGTCCGGCGTCCGGCCTCGGCCGGGGGCTGGACCACCGCCGCGTTCACAGCCGGTGCGGCTTGGCGCGCCGGCGCAGCACCCAGACCGTGGCTCCGGCACCGGCCGCCACCAGGACCCCGCCCACCGTGTAGGTGATGGCTCCGTAGTCCTTCGTGGTGCTGCCCATGCCGCCCATCACCCCACGCGACGGTGACGCCGTCGCGGAGATCGTGGGTGTCGTGACCGGCGAGACGGTGACGGACTGGGTGCCCGCCGTCGAACCGTCGGCACACACGACGATCACGGTGTAGGTGCCCGAGCTGACGTTCGACCAGGCAGCCGACTGACTGCTGCTGGTCCCCGACAGGGCGGCCTGGCGGCCCTGCGCGAAGTTCGCCTGGCCGCTGGAGAGCAGTGAGGCGTTCCCCATCGATCCATTGGACCTGGTGACGCACGAGGTGGTCGTCACCTGCACTGTCGTGCCACTGGTGGTCACGTTGATGGCCGTTGGCAGCGCGGAGGCCACGCCGGCGGTCAGGGCCAGTGGCAGCGCGGCGGCCGCCACGGTCAGGCCGGAGCGGACGAATGTCTGAGTGATACGCATAGGACTGCCCTCCGGCGGCACGGTGGCGGTACATCCCATGAGCCGCCGAGGGTGGGGAACGCCCGTGCTGCCTTCGGCCCGAGCCAACGCGACGGCCACGGGTTCCGCACGCGGGCCGGGACCGTGCAGGTGAATGATTCCTTCGTCCGGCCGACCTCCGCAGGGGCGTCACCCGAAGATGCCCGCGGTTCTCCGCCGGGCGCTCACCAGGTGCGGCCGACCGCCAGCAGGCGCTCCCGCACGAGCGCGACATGGGGGTTGTCCGACCCGCCCGGGCGTTGCGCCAGATACGCGGTGTTGATCGGCGGGTCCTCGGGGGTCAGCAGCGGGACCAGTGCGCCGGAGGCCAGCTCGGCGAGGCACAGATACCGGGGGAGGACGGAGATCCCGGCGCCCGCGGCCACCGCCGCGAGGACACCCCGCAGATCCGGCACCGTGATCGCGGCCGGACCGCTCAGCCGTACGCCGAAGACGTGCCGCCAGTAGCGCCGGGCGATGGGTAGGTCCTCCGCGTACGAGATCAGCGGCGCTCCGTGCAGCGCGGCGGGCCCGTCCGCGGCCACCCGGTCCGGCCCGATCCGCTCGGCCCACGCAGGCGCGGCGACGAGAACGAACTCCTCGTCCGCCAGCGGGACCGCGCTCAGGGTCCGGCCGCGCGGCCGTGACGTGGCGATCACCAGGTCGAAGCGGCCGCCGCGCAGCCCTTCCAGCAGGTCGTCCGTCAGCCCGGTGGCCACCCGCAGCCGGACGCCCTGCGAGGTGAGCGGGGCCAGGGCGGGCAGCGCCCGGGTGCACAGCAGTTCCGCCGGACCCGCCACATGGACCGGCTCGGGCACCGGGCCGGCCCCGAAACCGCCGCGGTCCGTGACCGTCGCGAGCACGTCCAGCGGGGCCGCGACCCGCGCGGCCAGTTCGTCCGCGACCGAGGTCGACACCACACCGCGGGGCCGCCGCTCGAACAGCTCCCGCCCCAGCCGGTCCTCCAGGGACCGGATCTGCGTCGTCACCGTCGGCTGCGACAGCCCCAGCAGACGGGCCGCCGCCGTGAACGAGCCCGCCCGGTACACGGCAAGGAAGGTCCGCAGCAGCGAGAGATCGAGCGGCGCGGCCGGCACGGTGCCATCGGGCTCCCTATGGGGCATGGAGGCAATCCTAGGCTCCGCCTATGGTCGTCACCGTCCGCTCCGCCGAGAAGGCGCCCCAGGTCCCGTCCGGCAGCTTCGCCCGGATCCGCACCCGCTGGGTGACGCCGGCCTTCCTTCCCACGTAGAAGCTGTACGTGGCCCTGCCGCGGGGCGGTGTCCCGCCCCAGACGAGCGAGGTGACCGGCTGCCGGTCGAGCTGGATCTGGTACTCCGTGATCACCCCGTCCACGTGGGGCGCGGTCCACGACAGGTCGAGGTAGTGCGCCCCGTCCGTGCGGTGGGTCGTGGCGCGGAACGCGGTGGGTGCCAGCCCCGTGCCGCCGGCCGCGTCGTTTCCGCCGGAAGCCGCCGCGGTGGTGACCGGTACGGTCTCGCTCGCGGGCGAGACGTTGTCCGCGGCGTCGCGCGCCCGGACCGTGAAGGAGTAGCGCGTACCAGGCCGCAGCCCGGTCACCAAGGTCGCCGTCTGCGCACCGCCGACACTGTGGATCTTCGTGTCGCCCTGGTAGACGTCGTACGAGGCCACGCCCCCGTCGTCGGCGGACCGGGTCCAGGACAGCTGAGCCGCCCGGCTTCCGGCCGCCTTGCCGCGGAGATTCTCCGGTCGGCCGGGTGCCCGCTCGTCGGCGGCGGTCACGGCGGGTGTGGTGGCCCGTACCCGCTCGCTCGCCCGCCCGAGCCTTCCGTCGGCGTCCTGCGCCCGTACGGAGAAGACGTACACGGTCGACGGCTTGAGCCTGGTGACGTCGACCATGTGCTGCGAACCAGGTACTTCCTTCACTTTGGTGGCGCCGCGGTACACCTCATAGCGGTCGACCTCGGAATCTCCGGAGGCCCGGTTCCACATGACGTGCACGCTGGTCGCACTGCCCGCCGCCGCGGTGACACCGTCGGGAGCCGCCGGTGGCCGTCCGCTCACACCCGTGCTCTGCCCGCCCCAGCCGCAGGACACCAGTGTGAGCAGCGCGCCGCCGACAACGGCGGTTCGCATGCATACGCGTCGCACAGCCCTGCCCTCCCTCGACGGGATTGGTCCGGACCAATATGACGCCGCTGGTGCGGTCGCATCAAGGGGGCCGCCGTTCGCGATGTCGACCGCGCATTACGTATGCTGATCCTCCTGGCAGCCGAACTCGCCCTCGCTATAGGGGAGTTCATGCCGTCGGCGCGGAACGCTGTCGTCGCTGATCCCGTGCCGGCGAGGGTGGCCGGGTGGTCGGAGCCGATGACGCTCCGGCCGCCCGGCCGTAGACGGACCGTCATCGGGCGTGCACCGTACGGCCCCCCAGCGGTGGACGCATGGCCGGACCCCCACCAGATTGGGCTGAGTGTCCGTCAGTGCCCGCCCCAGGAGAGGTCTCTCATCGTGCGTGTCCGGTCGCTGACGCTGGCCGTGGCCGGCGTCGCCCTGCTCGCCCCCATCGTTCCCGCGGCCGCCCCGCTGCCCGAGGCCGTGCGCGAGCGCGCCGGGCACACTCCGGCTGAGGAGAACGCCCGTGGTGAGGCAAGCGCGCGGAATCCGGCGGGCGTTCGGGACAGAGGGAACCCGCCGGGCGAGGAGACCGTCCGAGGCCCGGGAAGCGCTCCGGGGCAGAGCCTCCCGGGCGCGGGGAACACCCTGGCCGCGGGGAAAACCACGGCCGCGGGGAAAACCACGGCCGCGGGGAAAACCACGGCCGCGGGGAAAACCCCTGGTGCGGGGGGCGCCCCGGGTACAGGGCACGTCCGGGCCGAGGAACTCCTGGCCGCGGTACGCGACTGCGCGCCCGTCTCACGGGGCCGCTTCCGCAGCGACGACGGGGCACCCGCGGACATCCCGGTCTGCGGCAAGCGGGGCGCCGTCTTCTGGAAGGCCGACATGGACATCGACTGCGACGGCCGGCCGGGCCGGCACTGCAACAGGCGCACCGACCCCCTCTTCTCCGGCGCCACCGCCTACCAGCAGTCCGACGGGCGCCAGCTGAGCGCCGAGCGGCTGCCGTACGTCGTCGTGCCCGCACCGAGTCGCCGGTGGAACCACCGCGCCCACGGCGTCCGGCGCGGCACGGTCGCCGCCGTCGTCCACGGCGACCGCGTCCGGTACGCGGTCGTGGGCGACGTCGGCCCCGACGACATCATCGGCGAGGCGTCGTACGCCACGGCGCGGGGTCTGGGCATCCGCCCCGATCCGCAGGGCGGCGGAGTGGCCTCCGGGGTCACATACATCCTGTTCAAGGGCTCCGGCGCCTCGCCCATCGAGAGCCGCCGGGCGGCCGCCGCCCAGGGGGAGCGGCTCGCCCGGCAGTTCGTCCGCCGGAACTGAGGCCCGGGCGGCCCGGGCCGCCCGCCCGCGTCACACCTTCCGGTACGTGTACGCCTCCGCCGCGGCCGCTTCCACCGCCGCCAGGTCCGCTCCCGCGGAGGCCGTGACGACCGCCGCGACCGCGCCCTCGACGAACGGCGCGTCCACCAGACGGGTGTCCGCGGGGAGTTCGTCGCCCTCGGCCAGCAGGGCCTTCACGGTGAGGACCGCGCTGCCGAGGTCGGTGAGCACCGCGACCCCGGCGCCGCGGTCCACCGAGGCCGCCGCGGCGGAGATCAGCTCGGAGCTGGTGCCGAGGCCGCCGTCCCCGTCACCGCCCGCCGGCGCCACCGGAGCGATCGGACCGCCACCCGCGAGCCCGGTCGCCAGCTCGGCGACCGAGGCGGCCACCGCTGCGCTGTGCGACACGAGAACGACACCCACGAGCTTCTCGCCGCCCTGCTCCGCCGCCTTTGGCGTGCCACCCACGACGTCACTCACCGGCCGCCTCCGCCAGTGCCGCGATCAGGAGGGCCGAGGAGGTGGCACCCGGATCCTGGTGCCCGATGCTGCGCTCGCCCAGGTAGCTCGCCCGTCCCTTGCGTGCCTGCAACGGAGTGGTCGCGAGAGCGCCCTCCTGCGCGGCGGCCCGCGAGGCGGCGAAGGACTCACTGAGGGCGTCGACCGCCGGCACGAGCGCGTCGACCATCGTCTTGTCACCGGGCGCCGCGCCGCCGAGCTGCATCACCGCATCCACGCCGGCGCGCAGCGCGTCCGCGAGGTCCTGCGCGCCGACCTCGGCCGCGTCGCCGAGCGCCTTGCCCGTGCGGCGCAGCAGGGTTCCGTACAACGGTCCCGAGGCACCGCCCACCGTCGAGATCAACTGGCGTCCGGCGAGCGTCAGTACGGCGCCGGGTGTGCCCGGCGCCTCCTTCTCCAGCGTGGCCGCCACGGCCCGGAACCCGCGCTGCAGATTGCTGCCGTGGTCGGCGTCGCCGATCGGTGAGTCGAGGTCGGTGAGCCGTTCCGCCTCGCGTTCCACGGACGCGGCGGTCGCCGTCATCCAACGGCGGAAGAAGTCGGCGTCGAGCACTGAATCTCCTTGCGTGGTAAGGGTGTTGACCAGTCGCTCTGACGGGACCGGTCGGGCGGGACAGGAGGAGGCCGGGCCCTACATGCCCCAGCGCAGACCTGCCGTACGCACCGGCGCGTCCCACAGCCGCAGCAGGTCCTCGTCGATCTGACACAGGGTCACCGAGGCCCCGGCCATGTCGAGCGAGGTGACGTAGTTGCCGACGAGGGTGCGTGCCACCGGGACCCCGCGGCCGGTCAGGACCCGCTGTACCTCCGCGTTGAAGCCGTACAGCTCCAACAGGGGAGTGGCGCCCATGCCGTTCACCAGGACCAGGACGGGGTTGCGCGGATTCAGGTCCTCCAGGATCGCGTTCACCGAGAAGTCGGCGATCTCCCGCGAGGTCATCATCGCCCGCCGTTCCCGGCCCGGCTCACCGTGGATCCCCACACCCAACTCCAGCTCCCCGGCGGGCAGATCGAAGGTAGGGCTGCCCTTGGCGGGTGTGGTGCAGGCGCTGAGGGCGACACCGAAACTGCGCGAGTTCTCGTTGACCTGGCGGGCCAGCGCCTCGACCCGCTCCAACGGCAGGCCCTCCTCGGCGGCGGCGCCCGCGATCTTCTCCACGAACAGTGTGGCGCCGGTGCCGCGCCGGCCGGCCGTGTAGAGGCTGTCCGTGACGGCCACGTCGTCGTCGACGAGGATCTTGGCGATCTGGATGCCCTCGTCCTCGGCGAGTTCCGCCGCCATGTCGAAGTTGAGGACGTCACCGGTGTAGTTCTTCACGATGAACAGCACCCCGGCGCCGCTGTCCACGGCGGCCGCGGCCCGCACCATCTGGTCCGGCACCGGGCTCGTGAACACCTCTCCGGGACAGGCCGCCGACAGCATTCCGGGACCCACGAACCCGCCGTGCAGCGGCTCGTGCCCCGAACCACCGCCCGACACGAGCCCCACCTTTCCGGCCACCGGGGCGTCCCGCCGTACGATCACCCGGTTCTCGACATCCACGGTCAGCTCAGGATGCGCGGCGGCCATGCCCCGCAGTGCGTCCGCGACAACCGTCTCCGCGACGTTGATGAGCATCTTCATGGGTACCTCCTGGTGAGACTGGCAGCCTGCTCTGGGCAGTATCAGTCCTGTGACGCCGAATGGTCACGTGTACCGACGTCCCGGACGCGCGGGTCGCACCTTTGCTGCCGTGCGGTGGCGGGAGATCACGGCCGGCCGAGCAGGCGGTGCAGCGACGCCGTCAGACTCGCCACGAAGGCGTCACGGGTCCCGTCGTCGAGGAGGTCCAGGGACAGATAGGGGTTGAGGTCCTCCAGCTCGACCAGCAGCAGCCCGCCGTCCGGGGCACGGCAGGCGTCGACTCGCTGGATGCCGTGGTCGATGTCGTTCCAGTCGATGAAACGTCCGGCGAAGTCCAGGTCGGCAGCCGTGGGTTCGTAGCGTTCGAGGGCCCAGCGCCGGTCGGGGCGGGGTGCGTACAGGGCGTACTGGAAGCTGTGGTCGACGTAGTAGAACGACACCTCGTACCGGAAGTCGATCCGCGGCTGGACGAGCATGCCGGGGCCGGCGTCGTACTGCTGGGTTCTCAACCGCTCACGGGGGACGAACTCCAGGCCTGTCGAGTCCGCGCCGAATGTCGGTTTCACGACGTACTCGGCCGCGTCCGGGAGCAGCCCGAGGTCCTCCGGCCGGTCGACGGTCGGGATCACGGGAAAGCCTTGCGCGGTCAGGTCGAGAAGGTACTGCTTTCCGGCCTGGTCCCCCTTGCCCGTCAGCTGGGTGCAGACCCGGGCGCCCCGCCGGAGCGCCCGGTCGCGGAAGTCGTCGTACGCGGCCTGGTACCGCAGGACGGGTCCGCTGTTGCGGACCACGATCGCGTCGACGGCCAAGGCGTCCATCAACGCGGTGGCGTCGAGCGGATGGCACAGCGCGATGTCGAAGTCCGCGCGGAGCCGGGAGGTCAGGAAGATGTCCTCGTCGCAGTACCGGCGTCCCTTGGCCTGATAGGCCAGGTCGGTCACGAACAGCAGCCTGGGCCGGACGGACGCCATGGGCACTCCCGAAGATCGGTTTCCGGCCTCCATTACAACCCGGGCCGGTATCGGTACGCCCCACGGCCCGGGTACGGCCTGACAGGCCGACGGAACCTCGACGCCCGGGCCCGGTGCCGGGGGCGCCTCCCGCCCCGGGAAGCCGGCGGCGGGCCGCGGCCGCGCGGCTCGCCCTCGCAGGGCTTCGGTCAGCTCCGTGAACCGTCGGCCGCGTGACCGACTCCAGGCCGGAGGATCCGCGCGGCCCGGCGGGTCGAGGAGTTGCCGCGCGGCTGTTCGCGGGATCCGGGCGGCGGGTCCCCGCGGGCCCTGGAGATGACCATGCCGCTGAGGTGCCGGTCCGTGCCGGATGAGGGAGCCGACACGGACGTGTTCTGCGCGAAGCGTTGACTAGAAAGCGCTTGCCCCTTACGTTCCCGTTCAGCAGCGTGACCCGGCGTCGGCGTCTCGTATATGAGATGCCAGATGCCGGAGGCGGTATGGCCTGGGAACGTGCACTTCTCAGGATGCCGTCAGGAGCCGCACGGAGAGGCGCCACACTCGCAGGGCGATCCAAATGACGTACGTAGTTCACGTATCTGAAGAATGGAACGCTCTCGAAGGGACGCACCCGCATGCGTACTCGCCCCCCAGGTACACACCCCAGGAGACTGGTCGTGTCCACGGTCGTGGCATCCGCCCGCGCGATCCCCACCGCCGTGGCCCTGTCGCGGTCCGCGGGCGCCGCCGAAGCCTCCCCCATCGGTTTCGGCGGCGGCGCCACGGGCGGTGGCGGCGCGAATGTGGTGACGGTGTCCACGCTCGCCGCGTTCGAGGCGGCGGTCACCGGCGTCACGGTCGAAGCGGTCGGGGCCAGTGGTCCGGTCCCGCTCACCGGGCGGGCCGGCAGTGGCTCCAACGCCACGGTCCTGGGCGTCGGTTCGTCCTCGGGATGCACCGGCGGCGGGCTCTGTGCCAAGTGCTGCGGCCACTCCTTCGAACCGGCATCGCCGGTCGTCGGCTCGGTGGCGTCCGGAGCGGGCGCCGGAAAGCTCTGACCCCCACCAGTGGCCGCCGGTACTGCCGGGAGCCGCTGAACCCCCACCAGGAGAGAAGGAAACGGGACATGACTTCTCAGGCACAGCCGCGGACGCGGCAACGTCTGCGCAATCCCGCGCGGCAGACACTGACCGGCGGCCTCGGCGCCCTCGGTCTCACAGTTGGCATGATCATGACGGGTCTTACGCTTCCTGCGGCGAATGCCGCCACCTGGCCGACACCCTCCAGCAGTCAGGGCGTCTCCGCCACCATCGACGTGTCCGGCACCAAGGACTACGGGATGAAGCGCTTCTACGGCACCGGAGATCTGGCCGGTGACGGCCAGGAGGAGGGCCAGGACCCGATCCTGAAGCTCGCCGACGGAGCGGTGCTGAAGAACGTCATCATCGGGGCTCCGGGCGCCGACGGCATCCACTGCTCGGGCAGCTGCACCCTGCAGAACGTCTGGTGGGAGGACGTCGGCGAGGACGCCGCCACCTTCAAGGGCGGCAACGGCGCCACCTACACCGTGAGTGGCGGAGGCGCGAAGAAGGCCGCGGACAAGGTCTTCCAGCACAACGGCGGTGGCACACTGAACATCTCGAACTTCGCGGTACAGGAGTTCAAGACGCTCTACCGCTCCTGCGGGGACTGCTCCACCTCGTACACGCGGAAGGTGAACCTCAACACCATCGACGTGACCGGGACCGGCTCCACGGCGAGGATCGTCGGCATCAACGTCAACCGCAACGACGTGGCGACGCTGCGCAACATCACGATCCGCAGCGACGCGAGCCGCAAGGTCGTTCCCTGCCAGAAGTACAACAACAACACGGCGGTGGGTACCGGACCCGACAGCACCAACTGCAAGTACGCCACCTCGGACATCACCTACAGGTGAGCCGTGGCCCCGGCGGCCGGACGAACTCCCTCCTTGCTCGGGGTTCGCCCGGCCGCCGGGCGCCTGCGTGTCAGGCCCAGGCGGTGGCGACGACGAACGAACTGTCCTGGCGGAAGAGGTCGGTGGCGTCCGCACGGTCCACGCGGAGCTGGTAGTTGTAGTGGCGCAGGTAGTGGCCGGGGTAGTTGTACGACTCCAGGCGCACGGACCCGGACGAACTGCCCGTCCGGGCGATGAAGGTGGCGTCCCTGGCGAACGTGGACGAGCCGTTGTTCGCGTCGAAACGGCCCCGGAAGTCCCAGTGGCGCAGGTAGTTGCCGGCCGCGTTGCGGAACGAGTAGCCGTTCCCGTCGGCGAGGCCCGGCACGATGGTGAACGTGGACGCCTGCTTCTCCGCGGTCGTGCTGGAGGCGGTCACCACGGGAAGGTTGAGCAGGGCGGACTGGTCCTGCCAGTAGCGGGTGGTGAAGTTGCCCGACCGGAGCGAGCGCGTGACCCCGGTCGGCAGGGAGACCCCGCCGGAGACCGTCTCCTTGATCACGGTGAAGTGGCGCGCGGTGCCGGAGATGCCCGGCAGCGCCCGCGGAGCGCTCCAGGTGGCGAAGGAGTCGTAGCTGTCGCTGTAGTAGTAGCTGCCGTCGCCGTAGCCGTCGAAGAAGATCCGCCATGCGCCGTTGTCGAGCTGTATGAGCGCGGCGCCCTCGCGTGTGCTGCCCCAGCCGGCCCAGTTGCCCGTCCTGCTGATGGTGTACGGGCCGGCGAGCGAGGTGGCCGTGGCGTACTCGATGTACTTCGAGGTCTCGTTCTTCGTGAAGGCGTGGTAGGTCGAGCCGGTCTTCACCACGAACGTGTCGATGTGGTTGGCGCCGATGCCGGACATCGCGACCGGGGAAGTCCACGCGGTGAGCGCCGAGTTGGTGGCCCGCAGTCGGTACGGTGTGAAGATCCACTCGTCGTTGGTGGTCGAGCAGGACACGAGGATGTTCACGCTGCCGTCGCTGTCGACGAACCACTCCGGCGCCCAGGCGCGCGACAGGTTCGCGATGGGGACCGTGTAGTCGTACAGGAACGTCCAGTTGGTGCGGTCCGAGCTGCGGGCGAAGCCGATGGTGGTGCTGGTGTCCTGCCAGGTGTGCGTGGTGTAGGTGATGTAGTAGTAGCCATCGGTGTGCTTGAAGATGCTGGCGTCGCGGATCCGGTTGGCGGGCGGCGTGTACGCGGACGCCCTGGCGAGGCGGAAGTCCGTCGCGTCGTCCGACTGGTAGACGTTCACGGTGCCGTCGTTGCTGTTGAGGAACGGCACGATGGTGTAGCGGGTGGCCGAGCCGCTGGGCGGCGCGGCCGCCGAGGCGGTACCGAGCAGGCCCGGCACCCCGCCCATGACGAGGGCCGAGGCCGGCAGCGCGGCCATCGCCCGCAGCAGACTCCGGCGCGAGGGCGCGAAGGTCCGGTACGCGCCGGTCGCGTCCGAGGCGGCAGCGGGTCCGGCGGATCTGTCTGGCGTCATCATGTGCGGCTCTCCTTGCTGGTGCTTCCTGCGTTCCTGCGTTCCTGCGTTCCTGCGTTCGTGCCGTCGTGCCGTTCGTGTCGTGCTGGTGGCGCCGGACCCGTGGGCACCAGGGTCGTCCGTCCCGGGAACCGAGGTGCCTCGTCGTCCGCCCGACTGCCCTCACGTGCTGCCTACCGGCGAACGGCGTCATGGACAGGGGCGTGCGCACCACCCCAACTGGTCGATATGTCGAACATGGTTCGGTAAAGCGGTCAGAACGTAGGGCGCGGCTGTGGCCACGTCAATAACTTCGACACGCTCAGTCACTTGCGGCTCTGCTGTGCCGGGGGTGTCCTGTGTGTGTCGCGCGCCCGCCCTCGCCCCGGGCCGACCCGCGGTGAAGTCCCGTACGCCCATGGTTTGGCGGGGCGGTGTCCGGCTACCCGGACCACGTGTCAGTGACAGAGCTACAGGAACTCGTCCGTTTCCTCGAGGATCGGTTCGCCTGTGCGCAGGCCTGTACCGACTGCGCCCGGGTGTGCGCCCTGCGAGCGAGCCTCGCCGACCTCGACGGTCCCGAGGATCAACAACTGCTGCGGCGCAAGGGCATCCTGTGCGCGGAGGTCTGCGACGCGACATGCCGCGTGCTGGCCGAACAGGAGACGCAGTCCGAGGACTCGATGCGCGCGCAGGTCGAGTGGTGCCGTGCCGTCTGCCTCGAGACCGCCCACGTCTTCGACCGCAGCCCGGGATCCGAGGAGGGCGCCCGGTCCTGCCGGGACTGCGCGCGTGCCTGCTCGGAATTCCTCACCCTGCTGCGCTGATCCGCCCCGCCCGCCCTGTCGCGGCGACGCGTGTCGCCCGTACGCGACCCGGGCGCGTCATCGGCATTCCCGATTTGGCATTCCCAATTTCTGGAACACGTTCTACGGTGTGCGCCGTCAGGTCCGGGTGGCCGCCGACAGCGGGCCAGGGGAACCAGGGAGGCGCCGTGCATCTCGAATACACGCCGGAGCAGCAGCGGTTGCGCACCGAACTGCGCGCCTACTTCAACGAACTCGTCCCGGACGACGTGCACGCCCGCTACGACGACCCGGCGGCACAGAAGCGCTTCTACCGGGACACCATCCGCCGCCTCGGCTCCGACGGCTGGCTCGGGGTGGGGTGGCCGAAGGAGTTCGGCGGGCGCGGGCTGTCGCCGATGGAACAGTTCATCTTCTTCGACGAGGCCGCCCAGGCGGGCGCACCTCTGCCGCTGATGGCGCTGAACACGGTCGGACCGACGATCATGCGGTTCGGCACGGACGAGCAGAAGGCGTACTTCCTCCCGAAGATCCTCTCCGGCGAGATCGACTTCGCCATCGGCTACAGCGAGCCGGACGCGGGCACGGACCTGGCCGCCCTGAAGACGAGGGCGGTCCGGGAGGGCGACGAGGACACCGGCCACTACACGGTCGACGGGCAGAAGATCTGGACGACGAACGGCGACACCGCCGACTGGGTCTGGCTCGCCGTCCGCACCGACCCCGCCGCGCCGCCGCACAAGGGCATCACCATGCTCCTCGTGCCGACCACCGAGCCCGGCTACTCCTGCACGATCATCAACACCCTCGCCTCGCACGACACCACCGCCAGCTACTACGAGAACATCCGCGTTCCCGCCTCCCGCCGCGTCGGCGAGGAGAACAAGGGCTGGCGGCTGATCACCAACCAGCTCAACCACGAGCGCGTCACCCTCGCCGCCCACGGCACCATGGCCATCCGCGCCCTGCACGACGTCCAGCGCTGGGCCATGGAGACCAAGCTCGCGGACGGCCGCCGTGTCGTCGACCTCCCCTGGGTGCGCCGGAACCTCGCCCGCACCCACACCAGGCTCGACGCGATGAAACTCCTCAACTGGCAGATGGTGAACGCCGTCCAGGAGGGCACTCTCACCCCCCAGGACGCCTCCGCGGTCAAGGTCTACGGGTCCGAGGCCCGCCGCGACGCGTACGCCTGGCTCATGGAGATCGTCGCCGTCGCGGGTGTCCTCAAGGAGGGCTCGGCGGGCGCGGTGCTCCACGGCGAACTGGAGCGCGGCTACCGGTCGGCCGTCATCTTCACCTTCGGCGGCGGCAACAACGAGATCCAGCGGGAGATCATCTCGTGGATCGGCCTGGGGATGCCGCGAGTGCGGCGTTAGCCTGGCAGTGTGGACGTGGATCACACCGCGGACCCGGGCCTCTACGGTCCGAAGTCCGTGACCTGGCAGATGCACAGCGACCCCATGATGTGGGTCGCCGGCGTCCGCGCGCTCTACCTCCAGGCACTGCACCCGCGAGCGGTGCGCGGCGTCACGCAGAACTCCGACTTCCACAAGGACGCCTGGGGCCGCCTGATGGGTATCGCCCACTTCGTCGGCACCACGACGTACGGGACGAAAGAGGCGGCCGAGGAGGCCGGTGCGAGGGTGCGGAAGATTCACACGATGCTCACGGCGACCGACCCCGACACCGGGGAGCGCTACCGGATCGACGAACCGGAACTACTGCTGTGGGTGCACTGCGCCGAGATCGACTCCTACCTGCACGTCCTGCGCCGCTCCGGCTTCCGTCTCACGGACGCGCAGGCCGACCGGTACATCGGTGAACACCGCGTCAGCGCACGGCTGGTGGGCCTCGACCCCGCCGGAGTACCGTCCGACCAGCGGGAACTGGCCGCGTACTTCGAGAAGACGCGGCCCGAACTGGCCGCGGGAGCGGAGGCGCGGGACGTCGACGACTTCCTGCGCGGACCGCCGGTCCACCCGCTGCTGGTCCCGGCGCGCGCACTGCTGTGGCGGTGGGTGGCGCAGTCGGCATACGCCTCACTGCCGCCGTACGCCCATGAGTTGTACGGAAGATCCGTACGGTCGCCCCGTGCCGTGACCCGGCAGTTGCGTCTCACCGGCACCGTGCTGCGCTGTGTTCCCGCACGTCTGCGCTGGCAACTGCCGCCCAAACACATTGTGCGCGCCATGTCACGGCTCGGCCCCGGCTCGCGCCCCGCGCCGTACAAAGTCGGACCATAGCTCGCCATACTGGACGAGCCAGGGGAGGGCGGGTCCGGACGACGGGGGCGATCGCGGCAGATGGGGGACACCAGGCTCATCCAGGGCCGGTACCGGTTGCTCGACCTGATCGGTCGAGGCGGCATGGGGGAGGTGTGGCGCGCCCGGGACGAGTCGCTGGGCAGACAGGTCGCCGTCAAGTGCCTCAAACCGCTGGGGCATCATCACGACCACTCGTTCACCCGTGTCCTGCGGGAGAGGTTCCGCCGCGAGGCGCGGGTGGCCGCGGCCCTCCAGCACCGGGGGGTGACGGTCGTCCACGACTTCGGGGAGTCCGACGGCGTCCTGTACCTGGTGATGGAGCTGCTCGACGGGCGCAACCTGAGCCAGCTCCTGGAGGACAACAAGAACCACCCGCTGCCCGTCGCCGACATCGTGGAGGTCGCCGACCAGGTGGCCGCCGCCCTCGCCTACACCCACCAACAGGGCATCGTGCACCGCGACCTGAAGCCCGCCAACATCATGCGGCTCGACGACGGCACGGTGAAGATCTGCGACTTCGGCATCGCCCGGCTCGGCGCCGACATCGGTTTCACGTCGCGCCTGACCGGAACCGGCATCGCGATGGGCACCCCGCACTACATGTCGCCCGAGCAGATCGGCGGGGTCCAGGTCGACCAGCGCAGCGACCTCTACTCCTTCGGCTGTGTGCTGTACGAGATCGCCACCGGCGCCCCGCCGTTCGATCTCGACGACGCGTGGGCGGTTCTGGTCGGCCACCGGGACACGCTCCCCGAACCACCGCGCAGCCACCGGTCGGAACTCCCCGAGTACCTGGACGGGATCATCCTCGACCTGCTGGCGAAGGAGCCCGGGCAGCGGCCGCACGACGCCCGTGAGCTGGGTCGCCGTATCGGCGAGGGCCGCACCACGCCCGCGTACGTGCCGACCGTCGTGTCGGCCCCCCTGGGGCGCGGGACGACGGAGCGGCCCGCGCCGCGCGAGGCGCGCCTGCCGTCCTGGACCCGCGGAATGACCACCGGTCACAAGGCGACCGGGGCCGGACTGCGCACCACGCCGCCGGACGCCGCCGCGGGGCTCACCGGCGACTGGATAGCCCGCACCGACACCCGCCGGGCCCATGAGCCCGTGATCGCCGAACGGCCTGCCCCGTCACCGGACTTGCTCACCACCCTCACCGGCCGCCACAACGCGGGGCTGAGTCTGGGACGGCTGGGCCGCTGGGCGGAGGCCGGCGAGGTGCACCGCGCGGTCGCCGTCGAACGCGAACACGCCCTCGGGCCCGACCACCCCGACACACTGGCCAGCCGGTACGAGGTCGGCTTCACCCTCAGCCGCACGGGCCGCCCCGCCGACGCGCTGCGCGAATACGGGCACGTGGCGCGGACCAGGGAACACGTCCTCGGCCCCGACCACCCGGACACACTGGCCGCCCGGCAGGAAACGGCCTACGTGCTGGGCCAGTTGGGGCGCCACTTCGAGGCGCACCAGGTCTACACGGCGGTGCTGGCCAGCCGGGAACACGCCATGGGACCCGACCATCCGGACACCCTGCGCTGCCGCCACAACCTCGCCTTCAACCTGAGCAGGCTCGGGCGGCTGGAGGACTCGTACCGGATGGCGAGCGAGGTGGCTGTGGCCCGCGCCCGGGTGCTGGGCCCGAACCACCCCGACACGCTCGTCACCCGCTACGAAGTGGCGTACGCGCTTGGCCAGTTGGGTCGGTGGCCTGAGGCGCTGCAGACCTACCAGGAGGTCGCCGGGGCCAGGGCGCAGGCGCTCGGCCCCGACCATCCGGACACGCTCGCCGCCCGCTACGAGGTCGGCATCAGTCTCGGCAGGCTCGGACGCAGCGCCCAGGCCCTGGAGCTGTACCGGGGCCTGATCGACGACCGCATCCGCGTCCACGGCCCCGGCCACCCCGAGACCCTGCGCGCCCGGCACGGGCTCGGGGTCAACCTGGGCCGGCTCGGCCGCTGGGAGGAGGCCCTCGCCGAGTCCCGCGACGTGTGCGCCGTCCGGGAGCGTGTCCTCGGGCCCGACCACCCGGACACCCTGGTGAGCCGCCGTGAGGTCGCCGTCGGTCTCGGCTGGCTCGGGCGCTGGACCGACGCCCTCACCGAGTACCGGCAGGTGGCCGACGCGCGGGAACGTGTCCTCGGCGCCGACCATCCGGACGCGCTGGCCAGCCGCAACGACGAGGCCCACTGCCTGGAGCAGCTCGGTCGAGGGGCGGAGGCGGTCGAGTTGTACCGGAGGGTGGCGGCTTTGCGGCAGCAGCGGGCGTCCGGGGCACGGTGACGCCGGGCCGTCCTGCCTCTGCCCCTGGGGCAGAGGGCTGGGGGGCTGGGCTGTGCCGCCCGCTCGCGTCCGGCACAGCCACGGCCGCGGGCATTTCTCGGCTGCGGGTCGTGTGGGGCTGGGCGCGCAGTTCTCCGCGCCTCCTGCGGGGTGCGGCCCGGGGCGCCTCCGGACGGTTGGCCGGGGGTGGGGTCCGCGCCGGGCGGGCTTCTGGCGCCCGGTCGGGTGCCCGCCGGGTGCCGCGTATGCCTGGCCGACCTAGATCATCGCGTGTTACCAAGAAGCATGGCTGCACACGAGGGACACCGGGAACACGACGTCGTCATCGTCGGCGGGGGCCACAACGGTCTGGTCGCCGCCGCCTACCTGGCCCGCGCGGGGAAGTCCGTCCTCGTCCTGGAGCGATTGGGGAACACCGGCGGCGCCGCCGTCTCGACCCGGCCGTTCGCCGGGGTCGACGCGCGGCTGTCGCGCTACTCCTACCTGGTCAGCCTGCTGCCCCGGAAGATCGTCCGGGACCTGGGTCTGGACTTCCGGGTGCGCGGCCGGACCGTGTCCTCCTACACGCCCACCGAACGCGACGGGCGGCCCGCCGGACTGCTCATCGGCGGCGGTGAGCGCCGCACCAGGGAAGCCTTCGCCCGGCTCACCGGCTCGGGCCGCGAGTACCAGGCCTGGCAGCGCTTCTACGGCATGACCGGCCGCGTCGCGAAGCAGGTGTTTCCCACCCTGACCGAACCGCTCCCCACGCGCGACGAACTGCGCCGCCGTATCGACGACGAGGAGGCCTGGCGCATCCTCTTCGAGGAACCGCTGGGGGTGGCCGTCGAGAACACCTTCGCCGACGACCTCGTACGGGGGGTCGTCCTCACCGACGCGCTCATCGGCACCTTCGCCGACGCCCACGATCCCTCCCTGCGGCAGAACCGCTGCTTCCTCTATCACGTGATCGGCGGCGGCACCGGAGCCTGGGACGTGCCGGTCGGTGGCATGGGGGCGCTCACCGACGCACTGGCCGGCGCGGCGCGAGGCGCCGGCGCGGTCCTCGCGACCGGCCACGAGGCGCTCCGGGTCGAGACCGACGGACGCTCCGCCGAGGTCACCTACCGGAGCGCGGAGGGCGAGGGGACCGTCGCGGCCCGGCACGTCCTCGTCAACGCCTCCCCGCAGGAGCTCGCGCGACTGACCGGCGACGAGCCGCCGGCCCCCGCCGAGGGCGCCCAGCTCAAGGTGAACATGCTGCTGAAGCGGCTGCCCCGGCTGCGCGACACGTCCGTCGACCCTTGCGAGGCCTTCTCCGGCACCTTCCACATCGCCGAGGGCTACGAGCAGCTCGCGACCGCGCACGCGCAGGCCGCGTCCGGTGCGCTGCCCGAGGCGCCGCCCTCGGAGATCTACTGTCACTCGCTCACCGATCCCACGATCCTGGGACCCGACCTCGTCCAGCAGGGCTGCCACACCCTCACGCTCTTCGGCCTCCACACGCCCGCCCGGCTCTTCGCGCGTGACAACGACGGCGTACGCGAGGAACTCCTCAAGTCGACCCTGGCGCAACTGGACGCGCACCTCGTCGAACCGCTCACCGACTGTCTGGCGACCGACGCGGACGGCCGCCTCTGCATCGAGGCGAAGACGCCCCTCGACCTGGAACGCGACCTCAGGCTGCCCGGCGGCAACATCTTCCACCGCGACCTGGCCTTCCCCCACATCCAGGAGGGCACCGGCCGCTGGGGCGTCGAGACCCGGCACGCCAACGTCCTGCTCTGCGGCGCGGGCGCGGTACGCGGAGGAGGGGTGAGCGGGGTACCGGGGCACAACGCGGCCATGGCACTCCTGGAAGCCTCGTAGGGCCCCGACAGGGGCGAGGGAATCCGCGCGAGCAACACCCCGGCGCCGCGAGCCGCAGGCGTGTCCACCACGGACGGCACACCGCCGAAAGCGGCTTGCGGCAGGGGACTTCGCCGCCGCCGGGTACTCAGGTCGAGGACGCCACCCAGCCCACGGCCTCGACGCGTGTGGCGTCCGCCGGCCGGGCCTCGTCGAACACGACCCGGCCGTCGTCCCGCACCCGCAGCGCGTCGACGTACACGCCCCGGCCCACGTAGAGCCGGTCCGTCGTGTACCGCCAGCGCAGGACGAACCGGCCGGCCACGGGAAGATCCGCGTCGAGCCGGTGCCAGGCCCGGCCCGACCAGCCCGTCACCGACCCGGCGGGATGCTCCTGCGGAGCCTGCCCGCGACGCACGGTGCTGAACGGCACCGCCTGCCAGGTCGTGCCACCGTCCGCCGAGGACTCCAGGAAGAGGGCGTCCGCCTGCGGTTCGACGTCCCACCACAGGGCGCACCGAAGGCGGCCTCCGGCCCCGACGTCCAGCGCGGGCAGGGTCAGCGTCGCGGACGTGCCGGCCGCCATGCCGGAGAACCAGGCCGTACGCCCTCGGGCGGGCCGGACCGGCACCGCGCGGGCCAGGTTGTTGGCGGCGGCGACTCGGGGAGCGGAGCCTGATCGCCAACTGCGCACGGGGTGCACGGAGTTGCCGAGCACGACGAGGAAGGAGTCCGTCGTCGGGTCGAGGACCAGGGACGTCCCGGTGAATCCGGTGTGACCGGCGGTGCGCGGGGTGGCCATGGCTCCCATGAACCAGTGCTGGTACAGCTCGAAGCCGAGACCGTGCTCGTCCCCGGGGAAGGCCGTGTTGAAGTCGGTGAACATCAGGTCCACCGACTCGGGTTCCAGGATGCGAGCCCTGCCGTACACGCCGCCGTTGAGCAGCGTACGGCCGAGGACCGCGAGGTCCCACGCGGTGGAGAAGACACCGGCGTGACCCGCCACGCCGCCCAGGCTGTACGCGTTCTCGTCGTGCACCTCACCCCATACGAGACCACGGTCGAGGCCGGACCAGGGTTTGCGGGCGTCCTCGGTGGCGGCGATCCGCGGCTTCCAGGAGGGCGGTGGGTTGAAGCGGGTGCGGCGCATGCCGAGCGGCGCGGTGATCCCGTCGCGGAGCAGGGCGTCCAGGGGGCGGCCGGTGATCTTCTCCAGGACGAGCTGGAGCGAGATCAGGTTGAGGTCCGAGTAGAGGTACGTGGTGCCCGGCGGGTTGAGCGGTGCCTCCTTCCAGATGAGCCGGAGCTTGTCCTCGTGGGTCGGTGCGTTGTAGAGCGGGATCCAGGCGCGGAAACCCGACGTGTGCGTGAGGAGTTGACGGACTGTGATGTCCTGTTTGCCCGCGCCGCCGAAGTCCGGGAGGTACGAGGCGACCCTGCCCTCCAGCTCCAGCGTGCCGCGCTCGATCTGCTGCACGGCGAGGATCGATGTGAACAGCTTCGACACCGAGGCGAGGTCGAAGACCGTGTCCTCGGCCATCGGGATCTGCTGCTCGGCGGGCAACTCCACGGCCGTGTCGGTCTTCTCGTCGTACGCCGAGTAGCGCACCGCCTTGCCGATCGGCTGGTGGAGGGCGACCGTGCCGCCGCGTCCCGCGAGCAGCACGGCGCCCGCGTACCAAGGGTGTTCGGGGGAGGGGCCGAGGAACGTCTCGGCTTCGTCGACCAGTTGGCGCAGAGGGGCGGGGAGCAGACCGGCGCGTTCGGCGGAGCCGCGGCGCAGGGTCGGGTGACGGCCGCGACCGCTGTTGCTCTTTGTGGCACCGGGGGCCGCCGAGGCAGCCGGCAGGGGCGCCAGGATCAGTGCGCCGCCGAGCGCCGTCAGGCCCCGGCCCAGTTGCCGACGGGACGGCCCGCCGCCCGCTCTGTCCGCCATCGAAGAGCCTCCTGTCGCGCCGCCTGAAAGTATCTTTCCGGGTTCGCCGTGCCCGATGAAACTTTTGTGTCGGGCGAGTCCGGTGTCAACGGTGCCGCTCCGACTCTTCGCGGACCGAGAAAACTGACGGTGCATCAGAAAAAGTCTTCCTTCGTCCGGAGGACTGCGGCATCCTGCGCCCATGCAGACGGAGCTGAGCAAGAAACTGGGAGTCGAGCACGCCCTCTTCGGCTTCACGCCGTTCCCCGCCGTCGCCGCTGCCATCAGCCGGGCCGGCGGACTCGGCGTGCTCGGCGCGGTCCGCTACACCGCCCCCGACGACCTCAAGCGCGACCTCGACTGGATCGAGGCACATGTCGACGGAATGCCGTACGGGCTGGACGTCGTCATGCCCGCCAAGAAGGTCGAAGGAGTCACCGAGGCCGACGTGGAGGCGATGATCCCCGAGGGGCACCGCCAGTACGTCAAGGACACCCTGGCCAAGTACGGCGTGCCTGAGCTCGCCGAGGGCGAGGTCTCCGGCTGGCGCATCACCGGCTGGATGGAGCAGGTCGCCCGCACCCAGCTGGACGTCGCCTTCGACTATCCGATCAAGCTGCTGGCCAACGCGCTCGGTTCGCCGCCCGCCGACGTCATCGAGCGCGCCCACGGGCAGGGTGTACTCGTCGCCGCGCTCGCGGGCAGCGCCCGGCACGCGCGCAAACACGCGGAGGCGGGCATCGACATCGTCGTGGCCCAGGGCTACGAGGCCGGCGGCCACACCGGTGAGATCGCCTCGATGGTGCTCACCCCCGAGGTCGTCGAAGCCGTCGCGCCGCTGCCCGTGCTCGCGGCGGGCGGCATCGGCAGCGGTCAGCAGATGGCCGCCGCGCTCACACTCGGCGCCCAGGGTGTGTGGCTCGGCTCCATATGGCTGACCACCACAGAGGCCGACATGCACTCGCGCGCACTGACCCAGAAGCTGCTGGCCGCCGGGTCCGGCGACACGGTCCGCTCGCGCGCGCTGACCGGGAAACCCGCACGGCAGCTGCGCACCGAATGGACCGACGCCTGGGACGACCCGAACGGTCCCGGGACGCTCCCCATGCCCCTGCAGGGCCTGCTCGTCGCCGAGGCCGTCTCACGGATCCAGAAGCACGAGGTGGAGCCACTGCTCGGCACGCCCGTGGGACAGATCGTCGGCCGGATGAACAGCGAACGCGGCGTCCAGGAAGTCGTCGACGACCTCACACGCGACTTCGAGAAGGCCGTGGACCGACTCGACCGCATCGCCGGAAGGAGCCACGAGTGAGTCAGCCCCCAGGCGGCTTCTGGGCCCAGGCCACCGCCGACCCCGAGCGCACCGTCCTCGTCGCGACCGACGGAGAGGAGTGGACCGCGGGCCGACTGCACGCCGAGGCGAACCGGCTGGTGCACGCACTGCGCGCCGCCGGCCTCGATCGCGGTGACGCCTTCGCCGTCGTCCTGCCCAACGGCGTCGAGTTCCTCACCGCGTACCTCGCCGCCTCGCAGGCCGGTTTCTACCTCGTGCCCGTCAACCACCATCTCGTCGGGCCCGAGATCGCCTGGATCGTCGCCGACTCCGGGGCCAAGGTGCTGATCGCGCACGAGCGGTTCGGCGCCGCCGCCCGCCACGCGGCCGACGAGGCGAAGCTCCCCGAGAACCGGCGGTACGCGGTCGGCTCCGTCGAGGGCTTCCGGCCGTACGGTGAACTCCTCGACGGCCGGCCCGGATCAGTGCCCGGAGACCGGACGCTCGGCTGGGTCATGAACTACACCTCCGGCACCACGGGCCGTCCGCGCGGCATCAGGCGCCCGCTGCCCGGCAAGCTCCCCGAGGAGACGTATCTCGGCGGATTCCTCGGCATCTTCGGCATCAAGCCGTTCGACGGCAACGTGCATCTGGTGTGTTCGCCGCTCTACCACACGGCCGTCCTCCAGTTCGCGGGCGCGTCCCTGCACATCGGGCACCAGCTGGTGCTGATGGACAAGTGGACGCCCGAGGAGATGCTCCGGCTCATCGACACCCACCGGTGCACGCACACCCACATGGTCCCGACGCAGTTCCACCGCCTGCTGGCGCTGCCGGAGCACACCAGGGCGGCGTACGACGTGTCGTCCATGCGGCATGCCATCCACGGCGCCGCCCCCTGCCCGGACCACGTGAAACGCGCCATGATCGAGTGGTGGGGCCACAGCGTCGAGGAGTACTACGCGGCCAGTGAAGGCGGTGGCGCCTTCGCCACCGCCGAGGACTGGCTGAAGAAGCCCGGCACGGTCGGCAAGGCCTGGCCGATCAGCGAACTCGCCGTCTTCGACGACGACGGGAACAGGGTGCCGCCCGGTGAACTCGGCACCGTCTACATGAAGATGAGCACCGGCGGATTCTCGTACCACAAGGACGAGGCCAAGACGAGGAAGAACCGCATCGGGGACTTCTTCACCGTCGGTGACCTGGGATATCTCGACGAGGACGGGTATCTCTTCCTCCGTGACCGGAAGATCGACATGATCATCTCGGGCGGGGTCAACATCTACCCCGCCGAGATCGAGGCCGCGCTGCTCACCCACCCCGCCGTCGCCGACGCGGCCGCCTTCGGGATACCGCACGACGACTGGGGCGAGGCAGTGAAGGCGGTCATCGAACCCGCCCCCGGCTTCGAGCCGGGCGAAGCGCTGGCCGTGGAGATCCTGGGGCACTGCGAACGGCAACTGGCCGGATACAAACGGCCCGGGAGCGTCGACTTCATCGAGGCGATGCCACGCGACCCCAACGGCAAGCTGTACAAGCGGCGCCTGCGGGACCCGTACTGGGAGGGCCGCACACGGGCCGTGTGAGGTCTGGGTGGCGAGGTGTGTGGTCCCACCCCATGTGGTCCGCCTCCACGTAGGTCCGCCCCATGTGGTTCGGATCTGCGTGGGGCGGCCTGGGGCGAGGGCCCAAGCCCGGTGCCCGTCCGGCTTGACCTGCCGCGTGGACGGGCCGAGGATCATGTGCCATGACGCCTGGACACGGCAGCACGGTGGACGGGGTGCTGCGGCGCAGCGCCCGGCGCACCCCGGCACGCGTCGCGGTCACCTACCGCGAGCGCTCCTGGACGTACGCCGAACTCGACGAGGCCGTCTCACGGGCGGCCCAGGTGCTGCGCTCCTCGGCCCTGGCCCCCGGTGACCGCGTCGGCGCCTACGGGCACAACTCGGACGCGTACCTCATCGGCTTCCTGGCCTGCGCCCGCGCCGGGCTCGTCCACGTGCCGGTCAACCAGAACCTGACGGGCGACGACCTCGCGTACATCGTCGGCCAGTCCGGCAGCGCGCTCGTCCTGGCCGACCCGGACCTCACGGACCGGCTCCCCGACGGGGTACGCGTGCTGCCGCTGCGCGACGCCGAGGACTCGCTGCTCGCGCGGCTGGACTCGACGCCCGCGTACGACGGCCCCGAGCCGCGCACCGAAGACCTGGTGCAGTTGCTCTACACCTCGGGCACGACCGCGCTGCCCAAGGGCGCGATGATGACCCACCGCGCGCTGGTGCACGAGTACCTGAGCGCGATCACCGCTCTCGACCTGAGCGCCGGTGACCTGCCCGTGCACTCACTGCCGCTCTACCACTCGGCGCAGATGCACGTCTTCCTGCTGCCGTACCTGGCGGTGGGCGCCCGGAACACCATCCTCGACGCTCCCGACGCCGACCAGCTCTTCGACCTCGTCGAGGCCGGCCGGGCGGACAGCCTCTTCGCGCCGCCCACCGTCTGGATCGGTCTGTCGAACCGCCCCGACTTCGCGACACGTGACCTCAGCGGGCTGCGCAAGGCGTACTACGGGGCCTCGATCATGCCGGTGCCCGTACTGGAACGGCTGCGGTCCCGGCTGCCGAAGCTGGCCTTCTACAACTGTTTCGGTCAGAGCGAGATCGGTCCGCTGTCCATGGTCCTCGCGCCGCACGAGCACCGGAAGAAGCGGCTGGCCTCCTGCGGACGCCCGGTGCTGTTCGTGGACGCGCGGGTGGTCGACGAGGAGGGCAAGGACGTACCGGACGGCACCTCGGGCGAGGTCGTCTACCGGTCGCCGCAGCTCTGCGAGGGCTACTGGGACAAGCCCGAGGAGACGGCCGAGGCCTTCCGGGACGGCTGGTTCCACTCCGGTGATCTCGTGGTGCGGGACGCCGAGGGATACTTCACCGTCGTCGACCGGGTGAAGGACGTCATCAACTCCGGCGGCGTACTGCTCGCCTCGCGGCAGGTCGAGGACGCTCTCTACACCCATCCCGGGGTGGCCGAGGCCGCGGTGATCGGCCTCCCGGACGAGCGGTGGATCGAGGCGGTCACCGCGGTGGTCGTTCCCCGCGGTGACGTCACGGAGGACGAACTCGTCGCCCACGTGCGCGAGGAGCTCGCGCACTTCAAGGCACCGAAGCGGGTGCTGTTCGTGGACGAGCTGCCGCGCAACGCGAGCGGGAAGATCCTCAAGCGGGAACTGCGGGACCGGTTCGGGGCGGATTCCCCCGCGAGCGGGCCCGGTGGTTGAATCCCTGGTGGCGGGATCCTCGCCGGGTTGAACTGAACCCGCCGGTGAGCCGTACCAGTAACGGCGGCCCGACCACCCGAGCCTGGTCCGCCGAGTCGCCACCGGGTTTCGCACGGAAGGACCTTCGGGTTGTCTCGCACCACGAACTCTCGCCAGTTGCCGGACCCGGATCAGGCAGCCCCGGAGGAACCCGAGACGCCGGAGGCGCAGCCACCGGCGGACAACCCGCCCGCCGAGAAGCCGGAAGCACCGGCTGAAGGTGCCGTCGCGCCGACCGGAACCGAGGGCGAGGACGCCCCCGCCGAGGACACCAAGGACGCGCCCGAGGACACCAAGGACGCGCCCGCCGACGGGAAGGCGGCGAGTGAGGAGCCGGTGGCCCGCCGGGGCTGGCGCGCCAGGCACCCCGTCGCGTCGCGGACCGTGACCTCCTCGGTCACCGTTCTCGCCGCCGCGCTCGTACTCTTCGCGCTGCTCATGCCGAACGACCCGGACCGCTTCAGGCCGGCCGTGTTCGCCCGTCTGCCGGTCGAGGCGATATTCGGCGCGGCCGTCCTCATCGTCCTGCCGAAGACACTGCGGCTGGTGACGGCGGCCCTCGCCGGTCTGGCGCTCGGCGCGCTGACCCTTCTGAACCTTCTCGACATCGGCTTCAACGAATTCCTCGGGCGCGGCTTCAACGTCGTGCTCGACTGGATACTGTTCGACGACGCCCAGTCGTACCTCGAGGACTCGATGGGCAGGGCCGGGGCGATCGGTGCCGTGATCGCGGTCGTCGTCCTCGTCCTCGCCGTGCTCGTCCTGATGATCCTTTCCGTCGTCCGGCTCGCCAACCTCCTGGCCCGGCACAGTGGCCGGGCGACGCGGGCCACTCTCGTCGCCGGCACCGTCTGGGTCGCCTGTTCGGCGCTCGGCGTGCAGTTCGCGGGGGTGCAGTTCGCGGCGCGCAGCACCGCGGGGGCCGTCCAGAACCGGGTGGACCGGGTGCAGGCGACCCTCAAGGACGAGGCGGAGTTCGCCAAGGAGGCCAGGCGGGACACCTTCGCCAGGACGCCGGGCGACCAACTGCTCACCGACCTGCGCGGCAAGGACGTCATCTTCAGCTTCATCGAGAGCTACGGCCGCAGCGCCATCGAGGACCCGGTCACGGCCCCCGGCGTGGACGCCACGCTCACCGACAAGACCGAGGCGCTGACCAAGGCCGGGTACTCGGCCAAGAGCGGCTGGCTCACGTCGGCGACGTACGGGGGCAGCAGCTGGCTCGGCCACTCCACCTTCCTGTCGGGTCTGTGGATCAGTAACCAGGCCCGCTACCGCACGGTCACCGCGGGCGATCACCTGACGCTCACCGGTGCCTTCAAGCGCACCGGCGCCTGGCGGACCGTGGGCATCATGCCGGGTGTGCAGAAGAGCTGGCCCGAGGGAAAGTTCTACGGCCTCGACAACATCTACGACTCGCGGGAACTCGGCTACCAGGGCCCGAAGTTCAGCTGGTCGACCATGCCCGACCAGTACGCCCTGAGCGCCTTCGAGCGCCTGGAGCACGGCAAGAAGCACGACAAGCCGCTGATGTCGGAGATCATCCTGACCTCCAGCCACCAGCCGTGGGCGCCCATCCCCAGGACGATCCCCTGGGACGAGGTCGGTGACGGCTCGGTCTACAAGGACATCGAGAAGGAGGGCAAGAGGGCCTCGGACGTGTTCTACGACTCCACCAAGGTCAAGGAGGAGTACGGCAGGTCCATCGAGTACTCGGTGACCAGCCTCATCGACTACGTGGTGAAGTACGGCAACAAGAACACCGTGCTGGTCTTCCTCGGCGATCACCAGCCCCTGGCCAGGGTCAGCGGCGACAAGGCCGACTGGGACGTGCCGATCTCGATCGTCGCCCGCGACAAGTCCGTACTCGACAAGATCGACGACTGGGGCTGGACGGAGGGGCTGAAGCCCGGTTCCAAGGCTCCGGTCTGGCGGATGGACTCCTTCCGGGACCGGTTCCTGACCGCGTACGGCTCGACGCCCAGGCCGTAGCGGGTGTTTTGACAGTCCTGGACGGCTCGGCGGGAAGGCCTAGCGCGGGCGCAGGTCCACGATGCGCCTGATCTTGCCCACCGACCGTTCCAGCGACTCCGGTTCGACGATCTCGACCTCCGCCGAGACACCGATGCCGTCCTTCACGGCCGCCGCGATGGCCCGTGCGGCCGTCTCGCGGAGCTCCGGCGTGGCACCGGCGCGTGCCTCGGCCCGCACGGTGAGCGAGTCGAGGCGGCCCTCGCGGGTCAGCCGGAGCTGGAAGTGCGGGGCGACGCCCGGTGTGCGCAGGACGATCTCCTCGATCTGGGTGGGGAAGAGGTTCACGCCGCGCACGATGACCAGGTCGTCGCTTCGGCCGGTGACCTTGGCCATCCGGCGAAAGACACGGGCCGTACCGGGCATCAGCCGCGTCAGGTCCCGGGTCCGGTAGCGGATCACGGGCATCGCCTCCTTGGTGAGGGAGGTGAACACCAGCTCACCCTCCTCGCCGTCCGGCAGTACCTCGCCGGTGAGCGGATCGACGACCTCCGGGTAGAAGTGGTCCTCCCAGACGTGCAGTCCGTCCTTCGTCTCCACGCACTCCTGGGCCACCCCGGGGCCGATCACCTCCGACAACCCGTATATGTCGACCGCGTCGACAGCGAACCGTTCCTCGATCTCGCGGCGCATCTCCTCGGTCCACGGTTCGGCACCGAAGATGCCCACGCGCAGCGAGGTGCGGCGCGGGTCCACGCCCTGCCGCTCGAACTCGTCGAGGATCGTCAGCATGTACGAGGGCGTCACCATGATGATGCCGGGCTGCAGGTCCTGGATCAGCTGGACCTGGCGAGCCGTCATGCCGCCGGAAGCGGGGACGACCGTACAGCCGAGGCGCTCGGCGCCGTAGTGCGCGCCGAGCCCGCCGGTGAACAGCCCGTAGCCGTACGCCACATGCGCGATGTCGCCCGGCCGGCCGCCGGCCGCGCGGATCGAACGGGCCACCATGTCGGACCACATGGACAGGTCGTTCTCGGTGTAGCCGACGACCGTGGGGCGTCCCGTGGTGCCGCTGGAGGCATGGACGCGGCGGATACGGTCGCGGGGCACGGCGAACATCCCGTACGGGTAGTTGTCGCGCAGGTCCGCCTTGGTGGTGAAGGGGAAGCGGGCCAGATCGGCGAGCGAGCGGCAGTCCTCGGGGCGGAGCCCGGCCCTGTCGAAGGAGTCGCGGTAGAACGGCACGTTCTCGTACGCGTGCCGCAAGGACGTCCTCAGCCGCCGCAGTTGCAGTGCGCGCAGACCGTCCGCGTCGAGCCTCTCGCCCGCGTCCAGCAGGTCCGTCGCATCCGCCATCGGGACCGCTCCCTCACCAGCCGTGCCCTTGCGGGCGACCGATCATTCGGTCGCCCCGTTCGGGATCAGTAAGGCAAAGGCGCGGGCAGGTCGTCAAGGGCGCGCGGGGACGTCGCGGGGGAGTTCACGTGCTGCTGTACGGCCGTTCGGCGGAGTCCGGCGGGTGTCGTGGAGCAGCCTCCCGCATGCCCCTGCCGGTGGGCGGAACGCGGGGGTGACGACCAGGAGAGGCGGGAGGGGGGCTACTGCGCGGCCTCCGCCGCCACCGAGCGCGCCCACCGGTAGTCCGCCTTGCCGCTCGGGGAGCGCTGGATGGCTTCCGCGATCACCAGTCGGCGCGGGATCTTGTAGCCCGCCAGATGCGTACGGCAGTGGGTCTGGATGTCGCCCAGTGAGGGCCGCCCCGCGCCTTCGCGCAACTGCACCACGGCAGCCACGTGGTTGCCCCAGGTCTCGTCGGGCACTCCGGCCACCAGCGCGTCGTAGACGTCCGGGTGCGACTTGAGCGCCTGCTCGACCTCCTCCGGATACACCTTCTCCCCGCCGGTGTTGATGCACTGCGAGCCGCGGCCCAGGACGGTGACGACGCCCTCCTCGTCGACGGTCGCCATGTCGCCGAGCAGCACCCACCGCTCGCCGTCCTTCTCGAAGAAGGTCTCGGCGGTCTTCCTCGGGTCGTTGTAGTAGCCCAGGGGTACGTGGCCGCGTTGGGCGACGCGGCCGGGCTCGCCGACGGCGACCGGCTCGTACGTCGCCGGATCGACCACCTGAGTACGGGAGTTGACCTGGATGCGGAATCCGCGGGCGGGGCCGGAGTCGGCCGTCGCCGTGCCGTTGAAGCCGGACTCCGAGGAACCGAAGTTGTTGAGCAGCGTCACGTTCGGCACCAGGGCCTGGAACTGTGCGCGCACCGTCTCCGACATGATCGCTCCGGACGAGGAGACGCTGAACATGGAGGAGCAGTCGGTGCCCTTCATGGGCCCGTTCAGCGCGTCGATCAGAGGCCGCAGCATCGCGTCGCCGACCAGGGACATGCTGGTGACCTTCTCCTTCTCGACGGTCCGCAGCACCTCGGCCGGCACGAACTTGCTGTGGATCACGACGCGTTGGCCGAAGTAGAAGCCGATGAAGGCGGTGAGGGTGGAGGTGCCGTGCATCAGCGGGGCGGTGGGGAAGAAGGTGATCCCGTCACCGCCGGCCGCGACCCGCTCGGCGAGCTCCTCCGGCGTCTTCACGGGCTCTCCGGTCGGGGCGCCGCCGCCCAGCCCCGAGAAGAACAGGTCTTCCTGACGCCACATCACACCCTTCGGCATCCCGGTCGTGCCGCCGGTGTAGATGATGAACTGGTCGTCGGCGGAGCGTGGCGGGAAGTCGCGTCCGGGTGATCCGGCGGCCTCGGCGTCGGTGAAGTCCACCGACGGCAGGGAGGGCGCGTCCGGTGCGGGGACGCCCACCCGTACGAGATGCCGCAGGGTCGAGGCCCGTGGCAGAGCCGCCGTGACCCGTTCGGTGAACTCCGCGTCGAACACCAGCGCCACCAGGTCCGCGTCCCGGTAGAGGTAGACCAACTCCTCCTCGACGTAGCGGTAGTTGACGTTGACCGGCACGATCCGCGCCTTCAGGCAGCCAAGGACGGTCTGCAGGTACTCGATGCCGTTGTAGAGGTGCAGCCCGAGATGCTCGCCGGGGCGGACACCGCTGTCGATCAGGTGGTGCGCGATCCGGTTCGCCGCCGTGTCCAGCTCCGCGTACGTGAGGCGGCGCTCGGCTCCCGTACCGGGATGGTCGATGTGGACGAGGGCCTCGCGGTCGGGGACCACGTCGGCCACCGACTCGAACAGGTCGGCAAGGTTGTACTCCACCGCTCCTCCTGACCCCGGCAAGCATCGACGAATGGACGTGCGTCATCGCTTCGCCGGTCATCAGAGCAAAGCCCGCCACAACTGTGAAGGGTCCGCGCAGAAGAAATCTGACTGCCTGTCAGAAAACCCTTGAACTGGTCCCTCCACTCCTGCAACCTGTTCTCGTTCCTGAGACGGGAGGACGGCAATGGGTGGGACGGAACACCTCACCGTGCAGCGCGAAGGCGCCACACTGGTGCTCACGCTCAACAGGCCCGAGGCCAAGAACGCGCTCTCGCTCGCGATGCTGGTCGGCCTGTACGACGGCTGGGTCGAGGCCGACGCGGACGACTCCGTCCGCTCGATCGTCCTGACCGGCGCGGGCGGCGCCTTCTGCGCGGGCATGGACCTCAAGGCCCTCGCGGGCAAGGGGATGGAGGGGCAGCAGTACCGGGACCGCCTCAAGGCCGACCCCGATCTGCACTGGAAGGCGATGCTGCGCCATCACCGGCCGCGCAAACCCGTGATCGCCGCGGTCGAGGGCCACTGCGTGGCGGGTGGTACCGAGATCCTTCAGGGGACCGACATCCGGGTCGCCGGGGAGTCGGCCACCTTCGGGCTCTTCGAGGTCAAGCGCGGTCTGTTCCCGATCGGAGGCTCCACGGTCCGACTCCAGCGCCAGATACCGCGGACGCACGCGCTGGAGATGCTGCTCACCGGCCGCGCGTACTCGGCCCGTGAGGCCGCAGCCGTCGGGCTGATCGGCCATGTGGTCCCCGACGGGACGGCCCTGGAGAAGGCCCTCGCCGTCGCCGGGCAGATCAACGCCTGCGGACCGCTGGCGGTCGAGGCCGTCAAGGCGTCGGTGTACGAGACCGCCGAGATGGCCGAGGCCGACGGGCTCGCGGCCGAGCTGAAGCGGGGGTGGCCGATCTTCGACACGGCCGACGCGAAGGAGGGGGCGCGGGCCTTCGCCGAGCACCGTCCGCCGGTCTTCCGGCGGGAGTGAGCCCGCTGCGGCCGGCACGCGGCCATGGCGCCGTCGTGGCCGGTCGCACAGTTCGCCGCGCCCCTGACGGGGCGCGGCCCCACCGTCCCGCAAGGAGAATCCCGTGCCCGAAGTCCTCAAAGCTCCCCTGGTCGTCGAGTTCCCCTTCACCCGCTCCCTCGGCCCCGTTCAGAGCGCCTTTCTCACGGGCCTGCGCGAGAGGGTCGTGCTCGGCGTACGCACCGGGAACGGGCGGGTGCTGGTGCCACCCGTCGAGTACGACCCCGAGACCTCCGAAGATCTCAGCGAGCTGGTCGAGGTCGCGCCCACCGGGACCGTCAGCACATGGGCCTGGAACCACGAACCCCGCCGGGGCCAGCCGCTGGACACCCCGTTCGCCTGGGTCCTGGTGCGACTGGACGGGGCCGACACCGCCCTCCTGCACGCTCTCGACGCCCCGGGCCCCGACGCCGTGCACACCGGGATGCGGGTCCGTGTCCGGTGGGCCGGGGAACGGTCGGGTGCCATCACCGACATCGCCTGCTTCGAACCGTATGACGGCGCCGGCGCCGAACCCACCGGCAGCGACGGCCGGTTCGAGGACATGGTGACCGGCATCGTCGCGCCCGCCCGCCTCGACTACACCTACTCGCCCGGCCGCGCCCAGTCCGGTTACCTTCACGCACTCGGCGACCGCAGGGTCGTCGGAGAGCGCTGCCCGTCGTGCCGCAAGGTGTACGTCCCGCCGAGGGGTGCGTGCCCCACATGTGGTGTGGCCACATCGGAACAGGTCGAGGTGGGTCCGCGCGGCACCGTCACCACCTACTGCATCGTCAACATCAAGGCGAAGAACCTCGACATCGAAGTGCCGTACGTCTACGCGCACATCGCGCTTGACGGCGCCGACCTCGCCCTGCACGGCCGCATCGGCGGCATCCCCTACGACCAGGTGCGCATGGGGCTGCGCGTCGAGCCGGTGTGGCCCGACGGGGGCGGTCACCCCGACCACTACCGGCCCACCGGCGAACCCGACGCGGACTACGAGACGTACAAGGAGCTGTTGTAGATGCCCGCACCGAGGCCGCTCAGGGACATCGCCGTCGTCGCCTTCGCCCAGACCGACCACCTGCGCACCAGCGACGAGCTCTCCGAGGTGGAGATGCTCATGCCGATCCTGCACCAGGTCCTGGCGCAGACCGGGCTGAGGACCAGTGACATCGGCTTCACCTGCTCCGGCTCCACGGACTACCTCGCGGGCCGGGCTTTCTCCTTCACCATGGCACTCGACGGCGTGGGAGCCTGGCCGCCGATCTCCGAGTCGCACGTGGAGATGGACGGGGCCTGGGCGCTGTACGAGGCCTGGACGAAGCTCCTCACCGGCGAGGCCGACACCGCGCTCGTGTACGCGTACGGCAAGTCGTCCCCCGGGTCCGTGCGCGACGTACTGACCCGGCAGCTCGACCCGTACTACGTCGCGCCCCTGTGGCCCGACTCCATCGCCCTGGCCGCCCTCCAGGCGCAGGCACTCATCGATTCCGGCGACACGGACGAGCCGGCGCTCGCCGCGGTCGCCGCCCGCAGCCGCGCCTCGGCCACCGGCAACTCCCATGCCCAGCTGCGCGGTTCGGTGCCGCGGGGCGACTACGCGGTACGCCCCCTGCGCACCGGGGACTGCCCGCCCATCGGCGACGGAGCGGCCGCCGTGATCCTCGCCGCGGGGGAGCGGGCACGCGAACTGTGCGAGCGCCCCGCCTGGATACGGGGCATCGACCACCGCATCGAGGCGCACGGCCTGGGCGTCCGGGACCTGACCGACTCGCCGTCGACCCGGCTGGCGGCGGAGCGGGCGGGGCTGTTCGAACGTCCCGTGGACACAGCGGAGTTGCACGCTCCGTTCACCTCGCAGGAGGTGGTCCTG
The DNA here is from genome assembly GCF_027107535.1 of Streptomyces aurantiacus. Taxonomy (NCBI): domain Bacteria; kingdom Bacillati; phylum Actinomycetota; class Actinomycetes; order Kitasatosporales; family Streptomycetaceae; genus Streptomyces; species Streptomyces sp. Qhu-G9. The sequence continues at coordinate 3,760,261 of NZ_CP114283.1, forward strand.
CGCAAGGCCCTGCGGCTCGGCGACGCCGTCGACGTCAACCCGTCCGGGGGGCCGCTCGCCGCCAACCCCATCATGGCCGCGGGCCTCATCCGCATCGGCGAGGCGGCCGCCCGGATCCAGCGCGGTGACTCCGACCGGGCGCTCGCGCACGCCACCTCGGGGCCCTGTCTGCAACAGAACCTGGTCGCCGTACTGGAAGGAGACCCGCGATGAGCAAGGAACCCGTGGCCGTCGTCGGGATCGGCCAGACCAAGCACGTCGCGGCCCGCCGGGACGTGTCGATCGCGGGACTCGTCCGCGAGGCAGCCCAACGCGCTCTCGCCGACGCGGAGTTGACGTGGGCGGACATCGACGCCGTCGTCATCGGCAAGGCCCCCGACTTCTTCGAGGGCGTCATGATGCCCGAGCTCTACCTCGCCGACGCCCTCGGCGCGGTCGGCAAACCGATGCTGCGCGTCCACACCGCGGGCTCCGTCGGCGGCTCCACCGCGCTCGTCGCCACGAACCTGATCGCGGGCCGCGTCCACGGCACGGTGCTGACCCTCGCCTACGAGAAGCAGTCCGAGTCGAACGCCATGTGGGGCCTGTCCCTGCCGATCCCCTTCCAGCAACCCCTCCTCGCCGGCGCCGGCGGCTTCTTCGCCCCGCACGTGCGCGCCTACATGCGACGCACCGGCGCCCCCGACGGGGTCGGCTCCCTGGTCGCCTACAAGGACCGCCGCAACGCGCTCAAGAACCCCTACGCGCATCTCCACGAGCACGACATCACCCTGGAGAAGGTCCAGGCCTCGCCCATGCTCTGGGACCCGATCCGCTACTCGGAGACCTGCCCGTCCTCCGACGGCGCCTGCGCGATGATCCTCACCGACCGTGCGGGAGCGGCCCGTTCACCGCGGCCGCCCGCCTGGATGCACGGCGGTGCCATGCGCAGCGAGCCGACTCTCTTCGCGGGGAAGGACTTCGTCTCCCCGCAGGCGGGCAAGGACTGCGCGGCCGACGTGTACCGGCAGGCGGGCGTCACGGACCCGCGCCGGGACATCGACGCGGTCGAGATGTACGTCCCGTTCTCCTGGTACGAGCCCATGTGGCTGGAGAACCTCGGGTTCGCCGACGAGGGAGAGGGCTGGAAACTCACCGAGTCCGGGGTCACGGAACTGGACGGCGACCTGCCGGTGAACATGTCGGGCGGGGTGCTGTCCACCAATCCCATCGGGGCCTCCGGGATGATCCGGTTCGCCGAAGCCGCCCTCCAGGTACGGGGACAGGCCGGAGAGCACCAGGTCGACGGCGCCCGCCGGGTCCTCGGGCACGCCTACGGCGGCGGGTCCCAGTTCTTCTCGATGTGGCTGGTGGGGGCCGAGCCGCCCACCTCCTGAAGCTGTCCCCCTCACGTGGCCTGTGCGCGGCAGTGACCGAAAGCTAGGCTGGCCGCGGACGACGAACCGGGAGGAGCACGGACGTGGCCGAGAGCACCATCCAGCAGCACCCGCTCGCGGGCTGGGACAAGCCGGAGCTGGACCTCAGCAGCGCCGACTGGCATTCCAGCAGCCGTGGGCAGGGTGATGTCCAGATCGCCTTTGTCGAGGGTTTCATCGCGATGCGCAACAGTGGCCGCCCGGAAAGCCCCTCCTTGATCTTCACGCCCGCGGAGTGGGGCGCGTTCGTGTCGGGGGCGCGGGAGGGGGAGTTCGACCTCACCTGAGAAGGTCGGGTCCCCGCAGCGGGGCCACTTCCCACTTGCAAGGCCCGCTCGAAGGCCGGCCGGCCCCGTGCGGACCGTCGCGGGAAGCACACACAGGCGCCTTCGGCCCGGCCCTCACTCGCAGGGGTGGCGGCCGGGCGGCGTCCCGTGCGCGGCTGTCTCCGCTCCCGTCGGTATGACCCGGTGGGAGGCCGGATCCTCCTCTCTCCTTCTTTCCCTCTCCGTTCGACGCGGGCTCGTGCGGTACGGTCGCCGCCCGCCCGCTAATGGATGCATCGAGACATATCATTAGCTCATGACCGTCTCGATCAGTGCCGAAGCACGGCTCGCCCTGGACCTGGCCCTGACCGTCCGCCACGACGGTCGGGGAGGAGTGGCCGACGACCTCGCCACCGTGGAGGGCCTCAGCGCGTGGTTGCGCGAGCACCCGGAGACCGGCACCGACCCCTTCCACGCCGACGACGCCGACCTGGCCGCGGTACGTGACGTACGAGCCGCCGTGCGCGCCCTGTTCGCCCGTGCCGTGCGTCCCGGCGAGCCGAGCCCGGCCGACGCCGCCCGCCTCATGCCCGTACAGGACGCCGTCGAACGGCTGAACGCCCGGGCGGCCCTGGCCCCGACCGTCCCCGTACTCTCGTGGACCGAGGACGCCCACCCCGTCGTACGCCAGGAACCGGTGCGCGACGCCACCGGACCGGCACCGGCACTGGCCCGCGCAGCCATCGTCTTCCTCGCGAGCCCCGACCGGCTGCTGCTGCGGGCCTGCCACGCGCCGCGCTGTGTGCGCTACTTCCTCAAGGACCACCCGCGCCAGGAGTGGTGCAAACCCTCGTGCGGCAACCGCGCCCGTGTCGCCCGCCATCACGAACGGCACAAGAAAACGGCATAGCCTCCGACCATGAGCATGAGCGGCAAGACGAGCGCGGAACGAGACCTCGGCCGACTGCTTCGCGGCATGGAACCCGCCCTCCATCCGGGCCGCTACGTCTTCACCACCGTCCCCGGCAGCACGGCGCCCCCAGGGCTCTCGCCGGTCGTCACCGTCCTCGAGGACGAGGGGCTTACCCTCGTCGTCGAGCAGGAGGACGCCGACTCCGCACGCCTGACGTACGACTACGTGGCCGGCTGGATCACCCTGCGCATCCACTCGGCGCTGGACGCCGTAGGTCTCACGGCCGCCGTCGCCCAGGTACTCGCCGAGGCGGGCCTGAGTTGCAACGTCGTCGCGGGCACCACGACCACCTCTTCGTGCCGCACGCACGGGCCGCCGAGGCCATTGCCCTGCTGGAACAGCTGGCCGAACGGGCGGGTCAGTAACCGCCGGACGGGCCCGCGGCCCTCGCTCCCGGCGTACGCTGAGGTGCCTGTAGGTCACGGTGCGCACCGCCTCCCCGCGGCGGTTGCACCACCGTGGCAGGGGGTGGCGCCATGGGGCGGAACGGTATGCGGAGCAGAAGGACGCTCTTCGAGCGCGAGATCGAACTCGCCGCTGTGGACGAGGCGTTGAGCGAAGTCACCGGTCTGCGCACGGACACCCTCGGACCCGGCATAGACAGCCTCGGACTCCGTGCGGTCGTCACCGGGACGACCCTGGACACCCCCGGCCGCCGCGAGGGCCACGGACCGCACACGGACGGCACGGAGCTTCTCGGGGACGACGCAGATCTTCTCGGGGACGACGCCGGGCCGCCCGGCCGGCCCCGGGGCGGGCTGCTCGCCTTCGCCGGACGGGCCGGCATCGGCAAGACCAGCCTCCTCGCCGAAGTACGCCGGCGTGCCGCGGCCAAGGGCTGCGCCGTCCTGTCCGCACGAGGCGGTGACCAGGAACAGGCCGTCGCCTTCCACGTCGCACGCCAACTCCTCCAGCCCCAGCTCGCGGGCCTCCCCGAAGCGGAAGCCCGCGCCACGCTGGGCAGTTGGTACGCCATCGTCGGACCCGCACTCGGGCTGTGCGCCGCTGCCGACGGGCCGCCCCCCGACCAGCAGGGCCTGCGCGACGGCCTCGACTGGGTCCTCACCCACCTCGCCGTGCGCCGCGCCCCGATGGTGCTCGTCCTCGACGACGCGCACTGGGCCGACCCGGAGTCGCTGCAGTGGCTCGCCGCGTTCGCGCCCCGTGCCGAACAACTGCCCCTGCTGATCGTCGTCGCGTACCGGCCCGACGAACTCCCCGACCACGCCGAGCCGTTCAGAGGCCTGCCCGGCCGTGCGGGCGGACGGCCCCTCGACCTGGAGCCGTTGAGCGCCGTGGCGGTCGCCCGGCTGGTACGCGAGACCCTCGGCACCCGGGCCGACGACGCGTTCTGCCGTGAGTGCTGGGCCGTCACCGCGGGCAATCCGTTCGAGGCCGTCGAACTGACGGCGAAAGTACGCGACCGGGGCCTGGCCCCGACCGAGCCCGGAGCGCACCTGCTGCGCGATCTGGCCGCCGCGGTCAAGGGCAGCGGCCTCGTCGCCCGCCTCGAACGTCTCGGCGCCTCGACCGTCCGTTTCGCCTGGGCCTGCGCCCTCCTCGGCACCGAGATCTCGCCGGCGCTCGCCGCGGCCGTCGCGGGCCTCGGCTCCGAGGAGGCGGCCGACGCGGCGGACGCCCTGCGCGACGCCCGGATCCTCACCGGCGCGGCGAGCGACGCGGGCACCCTCGAATTCGTCCATCCCCTCATCGCCACCGCCGTCTACCGCGCCATCCCCGGCGGTGTCCGTGTGGCCCTGCACGGACAGGCCGCCTGGTGCGTCATCGACGCGGGACTCGGCCCGGCCGCCGCGGCCCGGCACCTCATGGAGACCCACCCCGACGGCGACACCTGGGTCGTCCAGCAACTGCGTGCCGCCGCCCGCGAGACCCTGCGCGCCGGAGCCCCCGACGCCGCCCGCCGCCACCTCGCCCGGGCTCTGCGCGAACCCCCGCCCCTCGGAGAACGGGCCGCGATCCTCTACGAACTGGGCTGCGCATCCCTGCTCACCGAACCGGCGACCACCGTCAACCACCTGCGGGCGGCCCTGGAAGAGCCCATCGCCGACCCCGGACTGCGCCACAACATCGTCTACCGGCTCTCCCAGGTCCTCGCCCACAGCGACCGCCTCGGCGAGGCCTCCGACACGCTCGCCCGCGCGACCAGGGTGACCGGGGATGCGCGCGTCCGGCTGCGGATGCAGTCGGAGCAGTTCATGTGGGACGCCTTCCGCGCCGACGAACCCGACTCGCCGGCCCGTTCCCGCCGCCTGGCCCGGCTCGCCGACCGGCTCACCGGCCGCGACCTCACCGAGCGCTATGTGATCGGCCTGCGCGCCTGGGACGCCACCCTGCGCGGCGAACCCGCCCACATCGCCGTCCAGCACGCGGAACGCGCCCTCGCCGGCGGCTTCGGCTGGGCCGAGGCGGACCGCGGCTTCGAGGTGCCCGTCCTCGTCGCCCTCACCTACATGTACGCCGACCGCCCGGGACGCACCGAGGAACTGTTCGCCGCCGGGATCGCCGACTTCGAACGGCAGGGCTGGCACGGAGCCCACCTCTCCTTCGGCTACACCCTCCTCGCGTACGTGCGCTTCCGCCGAGGCCGTCTCGCCGAGGCCGAGGACTTCGTCCGCGTGGGGCGCAGGCTCGCCGAACGGGTCGGCCCCGGCACCCCCGCCCACTGGTACGCCGTCGGCATCCTCATCGAGGTCCTGCTCGCCCGCGGCCGGCTCGCCGAAGCCACGCAGACCGCCGAGGACTACGCCTTCGGGGAGCCGTTCCCCGCCGCGGTCGTCTTCCCCGACGCCCAGACCGTGCACGGCGAACTGCTCCTGGCCAGAGGGCTGGCGAAGGACGCCGTCGCCGAACTCGCCGCGGCCGGACGCCGCCTCGACCCGCGCGGCATGCGCAATCCCTCCTGGTGCCCGTGGCAGCTGCACCTCGCCCGGGCCGAGAGCCACGAAACCCCGGAACGCGCGGTGGCCACGGCGCTCGAGGCGGTGAGCCGGGCCCGGCTGTTCGGTGCGCCGTCGGCGGTCGGCCAGGCGCTGCGCGCGGCGGCCGACGTGTCCTCGGGCACGGCCCGCGTGGGGCTCCTCGAAGAGTCCGTCGACCATCTGGAGCGCTCCCCGGCGGCGTACGAACTGGCCTGCGCCCTCGTCGCCCTCGGCACGGAGCTGCGCCGATGCGGGCGAGCCGGGGAGGCGGCCGAGTATCTCCACCGCGGACTCGACGCGGCCGTGCGGTGCGGTGCCGACGGTCTGGCCGAGTCCGCCCGCGACGAGCTGGCGGCCGCCGGGTTGCGGCCGCGCCGTCTGCGCAGCACCGAGTCGGACGTGCTCACCGCCCGGGAACGCACGGCCGCCGAGCTGACCGTGCGCGGCCTCGCCACGGCGACGATCGCCGAGGAGCTCCGCACGGAGGAGGCGGCGGTGGTCCGGTTGCTGTCGGCGGTGTACCGCAAAGTGGGGACGGACCGGGCGGGGCTCGGACCGGCACTGGCCGCGGTGCCCGGAGAGAGCCCGGGGGCATAGCCAACGGGTGTTGGCCAACGAGTGATGGCAAGTGTGCGGCGGTAGGTGTGCGGTGATCGACGGCGGCGGTTGCGGGGTCGTGGTCCACGCCCGGTGGCCCACGAACGGTGGCCCTGAGCCTGACGACCCGCTGGCGGTGGCCTACACGCGGTGGTCCACGAGCGGGGGCCTACACGCGGTGGCCCACGGGCGGTGGCCTACGCCCGGTGGCCCATGCCTCGTGGCCCACGCACGGTTGCCCACGAGTGTGGGCGACCGCCCGTCCACCCCACGGCGACCAGCCCTCCGTTGCACGTACCATTGCGGCATGTCCTTCCTCCGCCGCCGCAGCGCCACCCCCGCCGGGCCAGACTTCGATGTGCTGGCCATGGACCCGGGCGACTGGCCGGGCAATCTCGGTGCGGGCCTGCTGCCCGCACCCGACGGCAGCTGCCAGGGTGTCTTCCTGCGCTACGACCTGTTCGGCGGCCGCGGTCCCGCGATGATCATCGGCAATCTGCCGGAGAACTCCCCGGCCCGCGACATCGCGGAGGGGGAGGTCCCGTTCGAGGTGGCCCAGCTGCTGCTGGCGCTGGAGAACGAGGAAGAGGTCACGGTCGTCGGCGCAGAGGACATGCCGGTGATGCAGGGCGACAACCTCCTCATCGTGCGGCGGCTCAAGCTCTCCGAGACGCGCATCTCCTGCGTGCAGTTCGACCGCAGTGACAACGTCCTGGTGACGATCGCCGCCTGGGACCGTCCCATCACCGACGACCTGTACGCGCTCCTGAAGCCGCTGCCCGCGGAGCTGTTCCAGCAGGGCTGAGTCCCGCCGGGGGAAACCGTCTCTCCCTGTGCTTCGACTGGAAGTGCCTTCCGCGCCGACCGTCTCCCGCACCCCGCACCCGCACCTCACCGTCCGCAGCGCCCTGCTGCCGGACGGTGAGGTGCCGGCATGATGATCGCGGCGCGCCGTGAGTACGTCCCCGACGAGGACCGCTAGCCCGGCGACCCCGCGCTTCCCGCCGCCTTCACGTCCAGGGATCCAGGAAGTGGAAACCGGGCCGTGGGTGCATGAGGAAGTCGTGGTGGGAGATGTTCCACGCGTAGGCGCCCGCGAGCGCGAACACCACGCGGTCGCCGGCCCGCACGCCCGGTGCGGGGACGTTACGGGCCAGGACGTCCTTCGGAGTGCACAACTGGCCTGTCAGCGTGACGAGTTCGCGTCGTGCGACCGGGCGGGGCCACGGATGCGGCCAGTCCTCCACCGGGAGGAAGGCGCAGGGCTGGTCGTGGCCCTTGGTCGCCGGTGTGCGCAGGTGGTGCGTGCCGCCGCGCACCACGGCGAACTCCTCCCCATGGCTGTGCTTCACGTCCAGCACCTCGGTCGCGTACCAGCCGCAGTACGCCGTCAGCGCCCGCCCGGGTTCGATACGCAGCGTCAGATTCCGGTACCGGCCCAGGAGTTCGGCGAGGCCGTCGCCGTACGCGACCCAGTCGAAACGGTCCTCGGGGGCGGCGTAGTCGACCGTCATGCCCCCGCCGACGTTCACCTCCGTGAGCCGCACCCCGTGCCGCTCCGCGAGACCGACTGCCCAGTTCACGATGGACCCAGCCATCGCCAGCTGTTCCGGGGCCCGGAGCCCGCTGGCCAAGTGCGCGTGCACGCCTCGGAGTTCGAGTTGTGGATATGTGCCGTCGGTCAGCAGGCCCACGACCGTGTCGGCCTGCGAGGGGTCGAGACCGAAGGGCGTGGGGCGGCCGCCCATCGCGAGGGAGCTCGCGGCCAACGAGCCCGTCGCCACGGGGAGGTTGAAGCGGGGCAGCACCGCCACGCGGGCATCCGGTGTGACCTCCCTGGCCAGCTCGGCCAGCATGTGCAGCTCGTACTCGCTCTCCACGTGGAAGCGCTCCACGCCCAGCTCCAACGCGGCCGTGATCTCGGGGGGTGTCTTGCCCGGACCGCCGAAGGCCAGCGCGCGACCCGGCACCGCTGCGGCGACGTGGGCGAGTTCGCCGCCCGACGCCACTTCGTAGCCGTCCACGTACGGGCCGAGCGCGGCCAGGATCTCCGGCTCAGGGTTGGCCTTCGCCGCGTAGTAGAGCTCGACGCGCTCGGGAAGTGCGGCCCGAACCGCCGCTGCGTGCTCGCGCAGGGCCGCCATGTCGTAGACGTAGGCGGGGAGTTCGCCGGACGACAGGGAGAGCACTCGGTCTCGTACGGCGTCGGTCGGGGAGGTGGTCATCGGGCACTCCGGGTCGTGTGGCGACGGATGTCCTCGCCGAGCGGCGAGGGCAGGCGGACGTAGCCGGCCTCACGGTCGGCCTTGCGCTCCCAGCGGGTGAGAAGGTTCGCCTTGGCGGGCAGAGGAACCCCCGCGAGCAGCGCGGCCAGCGGAGGCGGGCAGCCGTACCGGTCGGCGTACGTCTGCAGGGTGACGCGGACCTCCGCCCACAGCGCGGCTTCGGTGTGAGGGTGCAGATCGGCGAGAGCGGCGAGCAGCTCCGCGACGTGGTTCACGAGCAGGCAGTAGACGACCCGGTCCCAGCCGCGCTGTGCGTCGTAGGTCATCGGGCCCGCGACGTCGGGCGGCAGCGAGGCGAGTGTCTCGGCGTGGCGCTCCGGCAGGAGCTTGGTGCCCTCCAGGTCGCGGAAGAGGACCTGGGCGGGCATGCCGTCGCCGTCGACGCAGATCAGCACGTTCTGCAGGTGGGGTTCCAGCACCAGACCGTGATCGAAGAAGGCGGCCAGAACCGGAGGCACGAGCAGCCTGAGATAGGCCGACCACCAGTCGAGCGCGCCCCGTGGGCCGGCCCCGCCGAGAAGCCGGGAGATGTGGGCGGGGCCGGTCGGGTACTCATCGGCCACGGCCCCCGCGAGAAGCGGGGTGGTGCCCGGCAGGAGGTGCCGGGTCAGTCCCTCCCGGACGATGACGCCGAAGCCTTCGAGCAGCTCGCGGTCCGGTGTCCCGTCGGGGCCGGGGAGGGCCAGGCTGCGGTAGGCGGGTTCGCGGAGCACCGCGCTGCCGGGGAAGCGGTCGGCCAGGTCGGCGAGCACCGGACCGAGTGTGCGGGTGAGTGCGACGGCGCCCGACAGTTCGTAACTCGCGTTTTTGCGGAGGCAGTTGGTGATGCGGACGTTCAGGCTGAACTTCAGGAACGACTCGCCGTCGTACAGCGTCCGTACAGATGCGGTGGCGGCGAAGGGCCTGCCCCGCGGGCCGAGGTCGAGGATGTCCCCGCGGCCGAGAGCCGCGCGCAGCGCCGGACGCTCGCGCAGCATCGCGTACTGCCAGGGGTGGGCGGGCAGCAGCCGGTAGCCGTCGGGGACGGTGGCAGCGTCCTGCCGGCCCGGACGGTCGAGCGCGTCGAGTGCGCCGGGCTCCGCGGACTCCTCGGCGATCAGCTCCTCGCGTACGGCGAGGTGGCGCAGCGGGAAGGTCGCGCCTGCCTCCGGCGCGTACGCCTGCCAGGAGTCCGCGTCCCCGGTGCGCGCCTTGGGCGTGGGGTGGAAGCGGTGCCCGAACAGCAACGACTGCTCGGAGGCGAGGTAGGCGGCGACGGTCGTGTCGGCCGGAACGGGCCAGGCCTTCGCGCGCGCGGGCGAAGGGATCGCGCCGGTCCCGGTCCGTGTGGGGAGGGATGCGGCGACGGTCCGGTGACTGGAGTCGATCTGCTCCAGGAACTCCTCGTTGTGCACACCGCTCCGCAACGACAGCTCGCCTTGCGTGTGTTCGGCAAGCCGCCGCCAGCCGATCGCGTTCCAGCCGCCGTCGGTCCTGCGTTCGCTCACCGGGCCGGTGAAGCGGTGTGCCCCGAGCAGTGATGAGCGGCGCACCGCGACGCGCAGCAGCACACCGCGGCGGGGAAGCCGTAGCAGCAGATGGCCGTCGGTGAACGCGGTCTGGCGCTCCGGCCCCGACACCTCGCGCAACAGGCAGTTGAGAAGCGTGTGGGCCACGGCCTCGTCCGCGGAGGGGAGTTGGGCCTGCGCGGTGATGCCCGGCGTGGGGCTGGGGGCGGGGGTGCTACCGAGCGACGCGGTCAGCGAGGGCATGTGTGGCTCCAGCGGGTGCAAAGAGAGCGGAGGACGGTCGCGCATACGGTGATCAGGGCGACGGCGGCGCCGATCGGTACGGGGGAGGCCGGACCGTGACGGGCGCTGCCCGCCGCCGCGGCCACGCCGGCGGCGACCGCGCCGGGCTCGGGGAGGATCTCGGTCAGGAACGGTGGCAGACCCGGCGCCGCGAACGACGCCACGAAGCAGCAGCCCGCGACAGCGCGCACCTGCCGGGGGCCGACCCCGGGGCGAGGTATGCGCAAGGCCCCGGCGCTCATGCCGAACCACCGGCCCCCAGAAGGTAGTTGGGGCCACTGGTGTAGTGCTTGTTGATGTCCGAGGCACCCGAACGTTCCTTGGTGAGCAGTGTTCCCGCGGTGACCATCGCCTTGACCGGGAGGCGCGGCGCGTCCAGGACCTGCGCCCGCAGGACGGCGCCGGGCTCGCCCGTTCCCGTCCCGAGCCGCTCGATCGCCTCGGCGAGCCGGTCGCGTACGAGTCGCAGCAGCACCGGCAGCGGAGCGCGACCGTGCCGGGCGAGGCCGAACGCGTAGGCGCCCGCGCAGAGATGGACCGTGATGGTGGTGAACAGGTCGACGACCGGCCCGTCGCTCTCGACGAACGTCCGCGGGTCGTCGAAGTCCGCGGTTCCGGGAGCGTCGGCCCCCAGCCGCTCGCGCAGGCGGCGGCTGTTGATGCGCGGGCCGTCGTTGTCCTTCAGGAGCAGCCGCAGCCGCGTACGGCCGTCGGGCCGCGGGTCAAGGACCAGCGAGACGTTCTGTTGGTGCGATTCGAGCGCGATCCCGTACCCGAACAGGGTGGTCTGCCAGTCCAGGAGCAGGGTGAGGCAGGCGTCCAGCAGGGCGACGCAGTCGCTCCCGAAGAAGCGGTCCGCGAGGTGGTCGACGACCAGTCGTCCGCCCGGTGCCTCGGCGAGCAGCGCGGCCATGGGCACGACGACGGAGTCCTGGAGCCCGCCCGGGTACCGCCGGAAGAGTGCGGCGAGCAACTCGTGCCCGGCGTGCGCGTACACGGTCTCGTCGGCGTGCAGGATCGTCCTCCGGAATCGCGGTTCCCGGAGGACGATCCGCTCGATCAGACGCTGCCCGGCGGCTCCGTCGACGAGGGTGCCCGGCTTGATGGTGCGCGGGTTGCGCAGACCCAACGTGGCGGTTGTCAGGGGGAGTTTGACATGCAGGGACGGGTCGGCAAACAGCGCCACGGTACGCATCGACAGGGTCGGTACGGCTTCGAGGTGGGCGCGGTCGGCGAGCACGGCCCGATCCGTCAGACCGGTGGCGCGCAGCGCTCCGTCCAGCGGTGCGCCGAGGGTCAACGGATGGACGGGCAGAGCCACATGCGTGGGGTCGAGCTCCGTGAGTCCGAGCAGCGCTGGTGTGGGCCAGTGCTCCGGAACCGTCCCGATGAGCGCGTCTCGGGGCACGGCGAGCCAGCGCAACGCGAAACGCGGCTGGAACTCCGGTGCGTAGGCGCGCAGTCGTGGTGCATCCAGTCCGGAGCGTCCTCGCGCGGTCGGGTAGACGGGGTGATCGAGGTGGGCGGCGAGCGTGTCGAACGCCAGCCCTCCGTCGAGTCCGGTCCAGTCCGCCAGTGAGCAACCATGATGCTCCGTCAGGCGGGCGGTCACCTCGTCATGGGCCGAGGCGTGCAGCCGCATGGTGGCCAGAGTCTGGCGGCACTCCTCGGCGAAGGCGTCGAACCCGTCCCGGTCGGCGGGGTCGGCGAGGACGCGCAGCGCCGCGAGGATCATGTCGCACGTCTCGTGGGTGACGGGTGCGGAGTCGGCGGACTCCTCGACGAGGAACGGCAGCCGGGCCGCGTACTCGCACTGGAACCCGTCTTCGGCGACGGGCAGCAGGAGGAACCGCCCCTGCCCGGTGCCTCGTTGCAGCCAGGCGCCGTCCGGCCGGTGCACGAGCGTGCCGGCCGAGCGCAGGCCGGCCACGTCCTCACGCAGCAGCGCGCTGAGCACCCGGATCACCAGTTCGTCCCGGGTGCTGTCGGCGTCCGAAGGCCGCCTGTCGTCGTCTCCGCTGCCGCTGCCGCTGCCGCTGCCGGTGGGGGTGCTGGGGCCGGAGCCGTCGGTCGGCACAGTCCGGGCCGTCACGGCTGGATCTCCCAGCGCTGCCCGGCCAGGAACCCGGCCACCGCCCTGTCCACCGTTTCCTGGTCGGTTCCGGTGGCCCGCAGCACGCCGAGGTAGTCGCGATTGGTGCGGTACACCTCGTGCCGCTCGCCGACCGCCCGCAGCGGTCGATAGGTCAACCGCACGCCGTCCACGTCCAGTTCGGTGGCGGCCGGGGCGGCTGCCAGCGTGCCGGAGCTCTTTGCGTACGGGTAGTCCAGTCGAGCCGCGCGGTCGCGGCGGGCCCCGAGCTCCACGGGCAACGGATCACCGAGGTGCGTACGCAGGATGTGCTCGAAGAGGGGAATCTCCAGCAGGCGTGCCAGCAGCAGATCGCACTGGTCGCCGATGGCACGGTAGTTGACCTCGATGATTCTCGCCCGGCCCTCGTGCACCACGAACTCGGTGTGACAGGCGCCGAAGCCCACCCCGAGTGCGTCGAGTTGGGCCAGCACCTGGGCGACGACCGGTTCGGGATGGGCCGCGACGAAGGTCAGACGCTCCTCTATGAAGTACGGCGGCGGGGAGACCAGCGTGTGGAACCCGCCCAGGACATGGCGGACGTGTCCGTCACCGAGTGTCTCCAGGGTGTGGAGCTCCCCGGGCAGGTACTCCTCGACGACCAGGGCGGCACCGGAGCGGCGGCCGAGGACCTTGGCGCAGCAGGCCACCAGTTGCCCGGCACTCTCGACGCGTACGACGTCCTCGCTGGCCACACCCTCGCGCGGCTTCACGACACACGGGTAGGGCACGTCGAGGGCGGCGACATCGGTGGCGTCGGTCACTTCGGTCGACCAGACCGTGTCCGCTCCGACGGAGGCGAGATGGCGCCGCATCTCCGCCTTGTCCTTGGTGCGCAGGGTGACCCGCCAGTCCTTGCCGGGCAGGCCGAAGTAGTCGGCGGCCAGGGCGGCCTGGGTCTGCAGATGGTCACTGTTGGTGAAGACCGCGTCGGGGCGGGGGAGGGTCGAGATCCGGGTGACGACCGAGCGGAAGTCGCGTACGTCGCACTGCAGGATCTCGGTCTCCGGATACGCGCGCCGGTGGGCGTCCGGCTGGTCGGTGAGGACGGTGACGTCAAGGCCGAGCCGCGCTGCGGCGGGCAGGAACCCTTCGGTGACGGAGTCGGTGGGGTTGTGGGCAAGCAGGTACATGCGCATGCGGGCAGCAGCTTCCGCTCGTGGGTGGGGGTGGGGTGGCCGTGAGGCGGGCCGCCCCTGTAGCGGGAGCTACCTCTTAGCGAGTGCCACGCCGGTGGCCCCGGCCACGTCGGCGAGCATCTGTTCGGCCGCCCGGACGCCGATGCCGGACATCCAGGTCTCGTCCCGCAGCTCGAAGAGCATGCCGTCCCTGCCGGCGCCCAGGTCCGTCCGGACCGGGTTGGGGACGTCGTCCTTCTTCTGGGCCTCGTCCGCGGCGTTGACGCCGCGGGGCGTCGGTGAGGTCAGGGGGTTTGGGCCGATGCCCCGGGCGACCACCCCGGCGACCCCGAGCGCGGCACGGAATATGGAGGCCCCGACGCCGTAGGGCGATACGGGTATGTGCCGAGGGGTACACGAGGGCGCACCCGCAGAGGGGGCCAGTTCGGTCGGAGTCACGGTACGTGAGCTTAAGTGAGGCATGGATTTACGTTTCAACCAGCTGTGGAAGTGTCGTGACGTGTGTCTCCCTTGATCGTCTCATCGGGAGTGCGGTCACACGCTGCTGTCGGTGATCGCTATAGTAAGGTAAGCCTTACCTGGGCTTCTCGCTCCGCCCCCGCACAGGAGTACCGATGACCGTGGCCCTGGAGACTCTGTCGACCGGTGCGGCCACGACCGTGTCCGGGCTCCTCACCTCCGCGTACCGGCAACTGGCAGAGGTGTGCGAAGCGTTGACGGTCCGGGTGGCCGACCCCGCGTCACCGTTCACCCGAACGGGAGTCAGCGGCGCGGAGTTGACGAAGGATCACGAAGCGCTGGACGCCTACCTGTTGGCGGAGCACTCCCGCATCCGGACCCGCTACGACCACACCCCGCGTCCTGATGTCGCCGCCTCCCGCGCCCTCCACGACTACGCGTGGTCGGTCGGACTGCTGATGAGCGGCGTGTGGTACCTCACGGGCCGCGTACCGCGTGTGCGCCCCGAGGACGTACGGATCGACCTGGCGTCCGGCATGTTCGAGATCAGTCCCGGACCGGACCTGGCGTGCCTCCCGGAGGACCCGGCAGGCACCCTCCCGGGCGTACTGACCGTCCCTCACGAGGAGGCACTGCGTGCGGAGTTGAGAGTCGCCGTCGCCGACCACATGGGGCCGCTGCTCTCCGCGATCGCCCCGCACGTCAGGCGCGGCCCGCGCGCACTGTGGGGCCTGGTCACCGACGACCTCGTCTCCGGCATCTGGTATCTCGGTCGCATGCTCGGCCGGGAACCGGACGCCGTACGGGCCGCCACCGCGCTGCTGCCCTCTGCTGTCGCGCCCTTCCCCGGCGGGGCGGACTTCCGCCACCTCGCCGGCCGCGACGGCCGGCAGCATCCGACCCGCACGCGCATGGGCTGCTGCCTCTACTACACGATCCGCCCCGCCGAGGCCTGCGCCACCTGCCCACGCACCGGCGACGCCGAACGCCTGCGCCGGATCGAGGGCTGACCGGCCCAGGCCCCCGCCCTCGGTTCCGGCTCCGGCCCCTTCACGACGTGGACGGCATCACCCGCACGTCGGCGGCCCGCACGAACGCCACCCGGTGACCGAACTGGATCTCGTAGTACATGTCCGAACCGCGCACCACCCGGTGTGGCGTCGTGTCGAAGGTCGGCGCGTAGAAGTACTCGCCCGGCACCTTGTCACCGGCCGCGTACCGCTGCCCGGCGAGCAGCTTGTACGGCAGCGGGGAGACCGCCTGGACGGGCACACCCGCCGGGTAGGCCTCCTTCTCCGGGTACGCGCGCCCGTAGACGGGAATCTCGGTCAGGCCGGCTTTCGGTGTGACGACGGAACCGGTCGCGTTCACCGCCGTCGGCTGCTTCTCCGGGTTCTTGAACCAGGCCTTCTGGCCCAGGTACCAGATCGCCGTCCAGTCACCGTCGCGTCCGGCGACCGCGTACCGCTGGCCGGTGGACACGCGCGAGCCGATGTCGTTCACGTCGGTCGTGGAGTTCCCGCCCGCGGGCCGCAGCCCGATGTCCTTGACGAGCGGTGCGCTCCCGCGCGGCTCGGTGTGCAGCCGTACGGCGCTGGACCCGTGCGACGCGCACGGCTTGCCCTTGGTGACGCAGCCCGTGAACTCGGGCCGGTTCGCGTCGAATGCCGGCAACACGGTCACCAGCCCGCCCGCCGGCCCGGGCTCGGCCCGCAGCGGCTTGCCGAGCAGCGCGAAGTAGTGCCGCCAGTCCCAGTACGGGCCCGGGTCGGTGTGCATTCCCGGGACGGCCGAGGCGGTCGGACCGGGCACGGTGTCATGACCGAGGATGTGCTGCCGGTCCAGGGGGATGCCGTACTTCTCGGCCAGGTACTTCACCAGGCGCGCCGACGACCGGTACATCGCCTCCGTGTACCAGGACTCCGGCGCGGCCAGGAACCCCTCGTGCTCCAGACCGATGGACTTGGCGTTGACGTACCAGTTGCCCGCGTGCCAGGCCACGTCCTTGGCCTTCACGTGCTGGGCGATGTGCCCGTCGGTGGAGCGCAGGGTGTACTGCCACGACACATAGGTCGGGTCCTGCACCATGTTGAGGACACCTTCCCAGGCGCCCTCGGTGTCATGGACGACGATGTACTCGATGCTCTGGGACTTCGGCCGGTCGCCGAGGTCGTGGTTGCCGTAGTCGCCGTCCCCGAACTCCTTGTACGGCGCCGGAATCCACTCGCAGGACACGGTCGCCGGACACTCGGTGGCGCCCGCAACGGGTGCCCGCAGCCCCGCCCGCTTCAACTGTGCGGCGGCCGGGCTCAGTTGTGGTTGCGCCGCGAGTACGATCCGTTGTCCCTCGTCCGTCGTGCGTGCCCCGCCGCGGCGGAGCACGTCGAAGACGTCGTCGGCGTACGTCGCCGCAGTCGCCGTGTCGTCGGCACCCGAGTAGCGCGCCACCGCGCCGTACCAGTCGGCCGCGTCGTCGCTGAGCGGCGCGCCGAGCTTCTTCTGGGCGGCGGCCAGCAGCGCCGCGCCGCCCGCCACATTGGCGGCCGCGTCCGTACGCAGCCGCTCCGCGGGAATGCCGCTCAGCTCGGCGGCCCTCGTCAGCGTCCTGAGCCGGGCCGGGAACCGGGTGTTCGCCGGGATCCCCGTGTCGGGAACGAGGGCCGCGCGAGAGTCGTCGCCGCGGGGGTCCTCGGTGCCGTCACTGTGATGCGGTGCCACGGTCCGGGCGATGGCGGTGCGGGCGTCGGTCAGATGCATCGGACCGTAGCCGCCCGAGACACTGGGCGCCCCGCCGTGCGCGTCCCAGCGGGACTGCAGGTAGGACACGGCCAGCAGCACGCTCTGCGGCACGCCGTACGTGGAGGCGGCGTCGGCGAAAGCATTCTGCAGGCGTGCGGACGACGTGGACTCCTGTGCGCCGCTGTCGGACGGGGCGGCACCGAGCAGGGGCAGCAGCAGTGCGGCGGAGGCGACGGCCCCTGCGGCCCGGCGGGCACGTCTGTGCCGGGCGGTAGGGCTGGGGCCGGTGGGGGATCCTCGCAAGGCAGGCCTCCTGGGACGATCGAGCGTGACAGGGCGTGCGGGAGCGGGTGTGCGTCAGTGGTACCGGCTCTCCGACGATCCGTCAATCATGCCCAGAGACAGGTGATTCCCCACGTCAGCGGCGGGTGTCGCCGCTCTCGGTCCACCGATGGCCCGGCCTGCGAGGCGTCAGTGGAGTGGACCTTTGAACTGATCGGGTGAACGTCCTTCACCCAGGGGGCGGACATCTGTGAGCAGTGAGCCGCAGCGGTGTGGCGCGAGCGGGCGCCAGTCCGGACACGACGAAGGTCCGCGGTGCGCCGCTGTCCCTGGCGCACCGCGGACCTTCGTCCCCGTCAGCGAGTGCCGACCGCCGCGCGAACGGCCTTTCGGGCCATCTGGCAATCGTCGTGCAGCCGCCTCAGCAGCAGCCGCTGTTCCTCGCCGGACGGCGCAGCACCCGGTTGGGCCGGTCCCGGTGCCGCCGGGGTCTCGTGCATCGAACGCTGCACGGCCATCTCGTAGGTACGGATCTCCCTGGTGAGGACGAGCATCAGGTTCACCAGGAACGCGTCGCGTGCCGCGGGCCCCGCCGACTGTGCGAGCTGGCTGATCTGCCTCCGGGCGACGGGCGCGTCCCCGAGGACCGCCCAGAGCGTCGCCAGGTCGTATCCCGGCAGATACCAGCCCGCGTGCTCCCAGTCCACCAGCACTGGACCGGCCGGTGAAAGGAGGATGTTCGACAGGAGGGAATCGCCGTGACAGAACTGGCCCATGCCCTGGCGGCCCGCCGAGTGCGCGATGCCGTGCACCAGCTTCTGCAGGTCGCCCAGGTCCCGGTCGGTGAGCAGCCCCAGCTCGTGGTACCGGGAGATCCGCGCCGCGTAGTCCAGCGGGGCGTCGAACGTCCCCGCCGGCGGCCGCCACGCGTTCAGCCGGCAGATCGCGCCGAGTGCCGCCCTGATGTCCGCGCGAGGGGGCGCCTCCGCCGGATGACGGTTCAGCGCCGCCACCCGCCCCGGCATCCGCTCGATCACCAGCGTGCAGTTGTCCGGGTCCGCCGCGATCAGGCGGGGCACCCGCACCGGCGGCCGGTGCCGCACGAACGAACGGTATGCCGCTATTTCATGGCGGATCCGCTCGGTCCACACCGGCGAGTGGTCCAGTAAGCACTTGGCAACGGCGGTGCTGCGCCCCGTGGTACCGACAAGGAGCACGGAGCGTCCGCTGCGGCGCAGCACCTGCACCGGAGCGAACTCCGGACAGATCCGGTGCACCGACGCGATCGCCGTGCGCAGCTGGGTGCCCTGTGGGCCGGACAAGTCGAGTCTCCCGCTGAGCGGTTGCGTACCGAGCCCCGGCATACGCCGCGTCCGACCGCCACCGAGCAGGGGAGCCGCAGTGGGGCGCGCGGGGTCGAGGTAGGGGCCGCCGCCGACCGGGCGGGTGTGCAGCGACCGGGGTGGGGCGGACACGGAGGACGATGCTGTGTACATGGGCGAAACAGATCCCTTCGTGTGCCTGAGAGTTACGGCGCCGCCCGTCCCGGCCGCCCTGGTGCACCCTGGGGAGTGTTCCTTCGGCGACCGGGTCGGGGTGGCGCGTTCCTACCTGACACCCGTCGCCCACTGGCACACCATCTGGCGTGCCCTGGCGAACCCTGGCGAATAGTCGCTCAGCAACTGACAGGCGGTTACTGTCGATTCAGCCGAGAACCTGGGGGCTTGACGTGAGCGGACAACCCAACACCCGACTGTCGGACCTGTTCGGCCTGGCCGGCTGGTCCAAGGGCGAACTCGCGAGGATGGTCAACCGACAGGCGGCGGCCATGGGCCACCCCCAGTTGGCGACCGACACCTCGAGGGTGCGGCGGTGGATCGACATGGGAGAGATCCCGCGCGATCCGGTGCCTCGGGTGCTGGCAGCACTGTTCACCGAGCGTCTCGGCCGTGTCGTGACCATTGAGGATCTCGGTCTGGTCCGGCACGGGCGCGCGGGGAAACGGCAGGGCGGCGGGAGTGTGGAACATCCCGACGGTGTGCCGTGGGCGCCCGAGCGGACGGCTGCGGTCCTCACCGAATTCACGGGAATGGACCTCATGCTCAACCGACGCGGCTTGGTGGGCGCGGGCGCCGCGCTCGCGGCAGGATCTGCCCTCAGCAGCTCCATGCACGACTGGCTGCACTCCGATCCGGCCCTCGCGGCCGACGCCCCTGAAACCGACGACCCCCTGCACGCCGACCCCGCTGGGTTCGACCGCTACGAAGCCGCCCCCATCGGGTCGCAGGAGATCGAGGAGCTGGAGCGCTCGGTCGAGGTGTTCCGGGCCTGGGACGCGGCCCGCGGTGGAGGCCTGCAACGCAAGGCTGTCGTAGGACAGCTCAACGAGGTGGGAGGCATGCTCTCCTACCGTCACCCCGACCATCTGCAGCGGCGCCTGTGGGGCGTCGCCGCCAACCTGGCCGTCCTCGCGGGCTGGATGTCGCACGACGTCGGCCTGGAGCCCACGGCTCAGAAGTACTTCATCATCGCCGCGCACGCGGCCCGGGAGAGCGGTGACCGGCCCCGCGCGGGCGAGGCGCTCTCCCGAGCGGCCCGTCAGATGGTGCACCTCGGCCGGCCCGACGACGCCCTCGACCTCATGAAGCTCGCCAAGTCGGGCTCCGGTGACGAGGTCCTGCCCCGCACGAAGGCCATGCTGTACACCATCGAGGCCTGGGCTCAGGCGTCGCTGGGCAAGGGCCAGGCCATGCGGCGCACCCTCGGGGAGGCGGAGGACCTCTTCGTCTCGGACAAGGGTGACGTGCCGCCGCCGAGCTGGATGCAGCTGTTCGACGAGGCGGACATGCACGGGATGCAGGCCCTGGCCTACCGGACGCTCGCGGAGCACGACCCGTCCGCGGCGGCCGTCGCGCAACGCCACGCCAAGGAGGCGCTGCAGCTCCGCGAGAAGGGCCGGGACCGGTCGAAGATCTTCGACCACATCTCCCTCGCGTCCGCCTGCTTCATCGCGGACGACCCCGAGCAGGCCGACCGGTACGCCCGTCTCGCCCTGACGTCGATGGGGTCGAACTCCTCCCACCGCACCTGGGACCGGCTTCGTGAGATGTACCGGCTGACGGGGCAGTACTCCAGCTATCCGAAGATCCACGATCTACGTGAGGAGATCAAACTGTCGCTGCCCAAGGGCGCCTTGAAGGCGAGGGGCGGCAACAGCGCACGGGCATAGAGGGCCTGGGCGGCTGCGACCGCGCCACGCGGTCGTGGAGACGACAGCTGTACGACGCTCGTGGTCTCGGCAGCTGTACGCCACCGTCACATGGATCCTCACACCGGCACATCGGAATCCTCGCGGCCGACGCGGGCCGATGCATTGCGGTCGGGCCGAGTGCCGTCGGACCTGAGCCGTGTCCAGGGCGGCGATCCAGGCGACGACTCAGGTGGCGACCCTCGCGACGAGTATGCAGGCGTCGTCCTCGCGCTCCGTCTCGCCGAACTCCTCCACCACCGTCCGTACGCAGTCCTGCGCGGTGCGGGCCTCGCCGAAGCGGGGGGCCAGGTCGAGGAGACGGCTGACGGCCCCGGTGCCCTCCCCGCTCCCGGTTTCTCCCGGGTGAGGGGAGCCCCATCGCCAGGGGACCAGTCCGTCGGTGTGCAGGAGGAGGACGTCGCCCGGTTCGAGCGGCTCTTCGGCCTGCCCGTAGGAGGCACCCGAGGTGGCGCCGAGCAGGACGCCGTCCGGCGGGGTCAGCATGCGCCCCGTCCCGTTGCGGAACAGCAGCGGGGCGGGGTGTCCCGCCTGCGCCCAGACGAGGGTCCGGCTCTGCGGCCGGTAGCGGCAGCAGACCGCGCTGCCCAGAGCGGGCTGTACGGAGGAGTCGAGCAACTGGTTGAGCCATGCCATGAGCTGGCCGGGCTCGGTGCCCGCGACGGCCATGCCGCGCAGCGCGCCGAGGAGCATCGCCATGCCAGAGGTGGCGGTGACTCCGTGGCCGGTGAGGTCGCCCACGCTCAACAGTGTGTCGCCACTGGGCAGTTCGAGTGCGTCGTACCAGTCACCGCCGATCAGTGCCCTGGCCGAGGAGGGCAGATAGCGGGCGGCCAGGTCGAGTGTCCCGGGGCCTTGTTGCGGGAGGAGCAGGGAGCCGCGCCATGGTGGCAGTACGGCTTCCTGCAACTCGACCGCGAGGCGGTGTTCCGTCTGCGCGAGGTGCCGTTGGCGTTGCAGGGAGTCCCGGGTCTCGCCGACGGTGCGCTGGCTGCGGCGCAGTTCGCTGACGTCCCGGAGTACGGCCCACATCGAGGCGGTGCTGCCGTCCGTGTCGAGCACGGGCTCACCCATCATGTGCACGGTCCGTACGCCGCCGTCGGGCCGGATGACACGGAACTCCCCGTCGATCGGTTTGGCGTCGATCAGGCAGTCGGTGACCATCGAGGTCAGTCTCGGGCGGTCCTCGTCGACGACGACGGAGGGCAGTTCGTCGAGGGTGAGCGGGGGAGCGGCGGGGTCGCGGCCGAGGATCTGGTACAGCTCACCCGACCAACTCGCCTCGTCCGTCAGCAGGTTCCACTCGGCGCTGCCGACCCGGCTGAGCAGTGAGCCGCGGGGTGCGGCCGGAGGTGCCGTTTCGGCTTCTACGGGTACCGGTGGCGGGCCGTCCCTCAGTTGTGCCAAGTGCGCGTCGAGGTCGTTGAGCTGATGCATCGCCAGGTCGCACAGGGCGCGCTGCCAGCGTCCCTCCGGGTCGGTGCCGTCGGCCGGCGCGTCACGTCGTACGGCGTCCATTTCGCCCCGCAGTCGGCGCGTCTGCGAAATGAGCGCGTCGACCGAGCCGCGCGGGGGCGGCTGGGCGGCAGGGTGGTCCGCCGAGAGGTGGGACGGCATGACGTACTCCGATACAGGCACGGTACGACCAAGGCAGAGGGAAGGACCGTTACGACTGTTGCACAGCCCGCGACGCGCTGTAAGTGGTTTGGTGACACACGACGCGGTGGTGCCCACGGCATATGCCGTAGTCCTTACGGAGGGTTTGGGCGGGACGGATTCAGTACCCGACTGAATGCCCAAGTCGTAGGAATCATAGGCGAGTTGATGGAGTGATCCCAGTGGTGGGTGAGCTCTTCAATCACACGTTCGGGGAGCGTATGTGCGAGTGTTCTGTGCCCCGCTCGCTCCTGCGAAAACGGGCGCCCGGAGATTGCCTGATCTCCGTCGCCGGTGCATGGGGCGGGAGTGGCTGATGGGGCGGAAGATGGCCGCTCGCGCGGGGCCGGCAGCCGCCGGATCAGCGGGCGTCGACCTCGCCGTCGCCCGAGGTGCTCGTGCCGGTCAGCCGCAGTACCGCGTCCAGGCCCCGGCGGGAACCCGGTGCGGCCCCGGCGGGCAGCACATAGGCGCGCAGTCCGGCACCGGCCGCCCCGCCGTCCTTCGCCGGATGGTCGCCCACCATCAACGTCTCGGCGGGAGCGACGTCCAGTTCACGGCACGCGTGCCCGAACAGCACCGGGTCGGGCTTCTCCGTACCGAACGCGTAGGAGTGCACCCACGTCGAGAAGTACTGGTCGAGCCCGTGGTGCGCGAACGTCGCCCGCAGATCCCAGCCCACGTCACTGACCACGCCCAGCGCGATCCCCTCGCCGGCCAGTCGCGCGAGTGTGGGCCCGGTGTCCGCGTACGGCACCCAGTGCTCGGGGGCCCGCAACTGCGCGTAGAGCGCGTCCGCGTGCGGCGCCAGCTCCCGCACCGACGCGTACCACGTGGTGAAGGCGTGCCGGTGTGCCCGCGACGACACATCGCGCCCGCGCTGTGCCTCGACCACGTCGGGGTCGGTGAGTCCCCTCTCCAGCCCGTCCAGGAGCCGGTCCATCTCCCGCTCGCCGACGGGCCGCGGGAGGACACCGCGGATCCGGTCCGCGTACGTCGCGATCTGGAGGAGCGTGCCGCCGAAGTCGAAGAGCACGGCCCGGACGGGGGCCGGGCCCTGTCCGAAGGGCGTGGCGCGCAACGGTCCCTCGGGGCCGCAGACCGGGAGAGGGGATCGAGTCATTCGATCTTCCTAGCCGCACGGGGCGGGCGGGGCAAGACCCGTGCGCACCCTGCGGTCCGCGGCCGGTCAGTACCGCTGGGCCTTGGCCAGCTTCGGCGTCAGTGCCGGCTCGGCCGGCTTGCGGCTGATGGCGAGCGGCTGGGCCTTCTCGCCGGGTGCGAGGTCCTCGGCGCCGACATACCTGGTCTCCACCGTCTTGCCGGAGGAGTCCGTGAAGTCGACCTGGACGGCGTACGAGGCCTCGTCGTCGGTCCTGTTGGTGATGTTGACGAGGACGACGAGCAGGCCGCCGGTCTCCGACCTGGGTTTGCCGGTCATGGAGACGTCGGACATCGCGTTTCCCCGGCCGTCGACATCCTTGAGGGCGCTCTCCGCGGCCTCGTTGGCCCGGGACACCTCCGCCGACACGGACGCCTCGAAGGCCGACGCGGCGGCCGAGGCGGAGGACGCCGCCGCGGAGGCGGCGGCGCGCGCGGACTCGACGACCGACTCGTTCACGGAGGGGGCCGTGCCCGAGAAGGACGCGGTGTCGGGCGGCGAAGGCCGCTCACTGAAGGACGAGCTGGAGCCGTCCGGGTCGCTGTCGGTGCTGCACGACGCGGCGGCGCTCACGACCGCGGTCACAACCGCCGCCGTGAGGAGAGCCGAGCGGATGCGGCCCGGCCGGCGGGGCCCGTGGGGTGCTGTGCTCATCGAGTGCGGTCCTCGCTGTCGGGGACGTCGGAACGGTCGCCGAAATAAACCTTATGCCGGAAATATCGGTGCAGCATTCCGGATGAGTCGGCCGCGGTCACCCGTTCCCTCGCTCGGTTCGCGCCGGCGCCCTGAACCGGCTCGTCGCGGAGCGGAGCACGGCGGGGCCGATCCGGTCCGACCGGATCGGCCCCGCCGGGCGACGAAGTGTCGGTCGTGCTCAGTAGCGGAGTACTCCCGCGATGCCGTCGGTTTCGGCGAGTGTGCCGTCCGGTACGAAGCGGACCTGCGCGCCGGTGTCGAGGCACTGTTCGACGATCTCGTCCACGATGTCGTCCCGCGCGTCGAGGTCACCGCTCTCGGCAGGGACGAGATGGTCGCCGCCGTCGTCGCGTACCGTCACGCGGTAGTTCTCCTCGACGGCCAGCAGGCGGACCCGGCCGGCGGTCGCGTTCTGCCACACCTCGTCGACGCCCGCCGCGAACTCCCGGCGGCCCTTGGCGGCTTCGAGCTCGCGGGTCACGGTGTCGACGCTCTTCCGGTCCTCGGCGGTGACCAGCGGGCCGACCGCCTGCCACACCGCGTCGGCTCCGGCGTGCCCGAGGCCGCCGTGCGGGACGTGGACGGCGTTCTTGGTGACGGTGCCGACCTCGTCGAGCAGCGAGAGCGCGGCCTGTTCGCCGGCGACGTACACGGGCCTCGGGGCGGAGCGCAGGACCCCGGCGAGGGCGGTGTCGCCGTCCCGCAGGAAGTGTCGCGTGCGTTCGTCGCGGAAGGTGCTCGGCAGGTCGCCGACGCGCTCCTTGCGCTCGGCGTCCGGATCCTCGAGGTTCCGCGTCAGCGGGAAGCCTGCCGTCCCGGCCTCGACGACATGCCCTCCGCCGCCGCTCCACAGGGAGATCCGGTCGGCGGAGACGGTCAGCACCCAGAACGGACGCTCGGCGGCCTGCGCCGCGACGAGATTGCGGGTCAGGAACGTGTCCGAGAGGACGACGCGCTCCGGCACGGTCCGGGCCAGCGACCACACCTGGTGCTCACCGGGGGCCGCGAAGATCGCGAGTCCGTCCGCGGCGTGGTTGAGGTCGACCTCCGCCAGCGCCTGTTCGAGCTGCCCGACGACGTCCATCCGCCGCTCACGGGTGACCGCCGGGTCGGTCTCGAGTTGCTTCTTCGCCTCGGCCAGGACGTTGCGCAGCCGGACGGGATCCTGCGCCTTGTCGGGTTCCCTGCGATGGGTCGGCGTCAGGACCGACACCGCCGGGTAGGGCCGCGGCCGGCGCAGTTCGACGAGTGTGGTGGGGCTCAGAACATGCTCCATAGATGCACCATATGACCGATTTGATGGTGTGGCATTCGGGGGAATTCGATCGGGCAAAAAGGGCAATTGGTTGTTAATGTCGCCGGACAGTCGCGTCGCGCACTCCCTGCAACGCCCTAGGACCCCCATGACCCAGGCCGAGACCGGAGCCGGGACCGAGCCCCGGGCGCCCGCAGCCAAACTCACCCTGCCCACTCTGACCACGATGGTCGTGGGCTCCATGGTCGGTGCGGGCGTCTTCTCGCTGCCCCGGCGCTTCGGCCAGGAGACCGGCGTGGCCGGCGCGCTCATCGCGTGGGCGGTGGCCGGCACCGGGATGCTGATGCTGGCCTTCGTCTTCCAGCGGCTGGCCATCCGCAGGCCCGACCTCGACGCCGGCGTCTACGCCTACGCGAAGGCCGGTTTCGGCGAGTACCTCGGCTTCTTCGCCGCTTTCGGCTACTGGGCGAGTGCCTGCGTCGGCAACGTGACGTACTGGGTGCTCATCATGTCGACGGTCGGTGCGATCGCCCCGGCGCTCGGCGACGGTGACACCGTCCTCGCCATGGTGCTCTCCTCGGCCGGTCTGTGGGCGTTCTTCCTGCTCATCAGCCGCGGGGTCAAGGAAGCGGCGGCCATCAACAGGATCGTCACCATCGCCAAGATCGTGCCCAT
The DNA here is from genome assembly GCF_027107535.1 of Streptomyces aurantiacus. Lineage (NCBI taxonomy): Bacteria > Bacillati > Actinomycetota > Actinomycetes > Kitasatosporales > Streptomycetaceae > Streptomyces > Streptomyces sp. Qhu-G9. Next base: position 3,785,988 of record NZ_CP114283.1, read on the forward strand.
CCTGGTCTTCGTCCTCATCGCGCTGTTCTGCCTCAAGCCCCACGTCTTCGCCGAGAACTTCGCCGGCGCCGACTACGCCGGGTCACTGTTCCAGCAGGTCAAGGGCACCATGCTGGCAACGGTCTTCGTGTTCCTGGGCGTCGAGGGCGCCAGCGTCTACTCCCGGCACGCCAAGCGCCGCGAGGACGTCGGCCGCGCGACCGTCCTGGGCTTTCTGAGCGTGTTCGCCATCTTCGCCTCGGTCACCATCGTCTCGTACGGCATCCTGCCGATGAGCGAGATCGCCGAGCTCCGCCAGCCCTCCATGGCAGGCGTCCTGGAGGAGGCGGTCGGCACCTGGGGAAAGGTGTTCGTCAGCGTCGGCCTGATCGTCTCCGTCCTCGGCGCCTACCTCGCCTGGACGCTCATGGCCGCCGAGGTTCTCTTCGTCGCCGCGAGGGACGAGGACATGCCCCGCTTCCTGGGCCGCTCCACCGCGGCCGACGTGCCCCTGCCCGCGCTGGTGATGACCACGCTTCTCACCCAGGTCGTGCTCGTCGTCACCCTCTTCTCGGACGACGCGTTCAACTTCGCGCTCGACCTGACCAGCGCACTGACCCTCATCCCCTTCCTGTTGGCCGCCGCCTTCGCCGTACAGGTCGCGTGGTCCGGCGGCGGGGGCCGGGCCGATCTCCCCATCGCCGCCCTGGCCACCGTCTACACCGCGTTCCTCCTCTACGCGGCCGGCCTGAAATATCTCCTCGTGTCCCTCATCGTCTACGCGCCCGCCACGATCCTGTTCGTCATGGCCCGCCGCGAGCAGGACAGACGCCTCTTCTCGCCCCGTGAACTCGTGATCCTCGCGGTCTCGGTCGCCGGAGCGGTCGTGGGGGTGGTCGCCCTCGCGCAGGGCTGGATCAGCCTCTGACGCCGTGCCCGACGAAGGCCGACCGCTCGCCCGCTCACCCGCCGACTCCGTGAAAGGCAGACCGTGACCAGACAGGACACCCCACCCCGGCCCGCGTACGGCGTCCACTCCGAGGTCGGCAGACTGCGCAAGGTGCTGGTCTGCGCACCCGGGCTCGCCCACCGCAGACTCACGCCCACCAACTCCGACGACCTGCTCTTCGACGACGTCATGTGGGTGGAGAACGCCCAGCGCGACCACGCCGACTTCGTCGACAAGCTGCGTGAGCGGGACGTCGACGTCGTCGAACTGCACGATCTGCTCGCGCGGACCATGGCCGACGCGGAGGCGAGAACCTGGCTGCTCGACCGTAAGATCACCGCGAACGAGGTTGGCCTCGGCCTCATCGACGACACCCGGGCCTTCCTGGAGTCGCTGGAACCCCGCAGGCTCGCCGAGTACCTGATCGGCGGCCTGGCCACCGTCGACCTGCCCGAGGAGTTCCGCGACGGCTATGTGGCCCTGGCCCGCGAATCGACCGGCGCACGCGAGTACCTGATGCCGCCGCTGCCCAACACCCTCTACACCCGGGACACCACCTGCTGGCTCTACGGGGGTCTCACGCTCAACCCGCTGTACTGGCCCGCCCGGCACGACGAGACGCTGCTCATGAAGGCGATCTACACCTTCCACCCGGACTACGCGGGTTCCGAGGTGTGGTGGGGGGATCCCGAACTCGACTGGGGGCAGGCCACGTTCGAGGGCGGTGACATCATGCCCGTCGGCAACGGCGTGGTCCTCATGGGCATGAGCGAACGCACTTCACGCCAGGCGATCACGCAGGTGGCGGCCGCCCTGTTCGCGAAGGGGGCGGCTGAGCACGTCATCGTCGCGGGCATGCCCAGACTGCGCTCCGCGATGCACCTCGACACGGTGTTCACCTTCGCCGACCGGGACCTCGTGACCCTGTACCCGACCATCATGGACGCGGTCCACACCTTCTCCCTGCGCCCCGGCGACAGGGCGCCCGGCGTCGAACTGACCGACGAGGGCTCCCGCCCCTTCGTGGAGGTCGTGGCGAAGGCCCTCGGGCTCGCCGCGCTGCGGGTCGTGGAGACGGGCGGTGACGTGTACGCCTCGGAGCGGCAGCAGTGGGACAGCGGGAACAACGCCGTCGCGCTGGAGCCCGGTGTGGTGTTCACCTACGACCGCAACACGCAGACCAACACGCTGCTGCGGAAGGCGGGCGTCGAGGTCATCACGATCGTCGGCGCCGAGCTGGGACGGGGCCGGGGCGGCGGGCACTGCATGACGTGCCCGATCGTGCGCGACCCGGTCGACTTCTGAACCCGAGAATTGCGCGACTCGGCAGGCCGCCCGCGGGCGGCGGTTCTCACTCCTCCGAGCCGCACGAGCTGCCATCGGCCGGCAGCCGTCCGTACAGCAGGAAGTCGTCGACCTTGCGGTGGACGCACTTCGACGAGGCGTAACCGGTGTGCCCCTCGCCCTTGTTGTCGAGGACGACGGCCGACGGGCCGAGCCGCCGGGCGGTCTGCGTGGTCCAGCGGTACGGGGTCGCCGGGTCGCCGCGGGTACCCACGAGGAGCATCTTCGGAGCGTCCACGTCACGCACCTCCTCGCGGATGTACGTGGTGCCCCGGGGGCGGCCGAAGCACATCAGGACCTGGGCGAGGCGGTACCGGCCGAAGACCGGTGACGCCTGCTCGTACTCGGCGCGCAACCGGTCGATGTCCTCGGTGACCTGGTCGGCGCTGGGCCGGTCGGGATCGTCGGCGCAGTTGACGGCCATCAGGGCGGCCGGGAGGTTGTCGAGGGGGACGTCCCCCTCGTCGACGAGACCTCCGTCCGTGTCACCGTCCTCGGCGGGGCCGCGGACGCCGGGGACGGCGCTGCCCCCGGTGGAGAACCGCATGATGCCCCGGGTGTCCCCGTCCTGGACCAGCGAGGTGAGCGCCTGCGAGAGGGTCGGCCACAGTTCCTTGCTGTAGAGGGCCTGTCCTATGGCGCCCACCAGGTCCTGGCCGGAGAACGGTATGCCGAAGTCGGCCGGCACCGGATTCTCGTCCAGCGAGCCGACGAGCCGGACCACCTCCTGCCGGGCCGAGCGCGGATCCTGGCCGAACGCGCAGTTGATGTCCTCGACGCACCAGTCGAGGAAGTCCTCAAGGGCCGTCTGCTGGCCCCGGGCACCGGCGATGCCCTGCTCGCTCAGCGGTTCGGTGAGGGTGTCCACGCCGTCGAGGACCAGGCGTCCCGTCTTGCCGGGGAACTGGGCGGCGTACACCGCTCCTAGCCGCGTCCCGTACGAGAAGCCGAGGTAGTTGAGCTTCTTGTCGCCCAGGGCCTGGCGCATCACGTCGAGGTCGCGCGAGGCGTTGACCGTGCCGACGTGCGGCAGCACCGGCCCGGAGTGCTCGGCGCATTCGGCGGCGACCTTCCGCAGCACCTCCAGGGCGGCCCGCGGATCGTCGCTCACCTCCGCCTCGGGATCCGCGGCGTCCATGGCCTCGTCGGTGCCCTCGCCGCAACTGACCGGGGAGCTCCGGCCGACGCCGCGGGGATCGAAGGTCACCACGTCGTAGCCGTTCGTGAGGCCCATGAAGTCCTTGCCGCCGGCGGCGAGTTCGCCGACGCCCGGCCCGCCGGGCCCGCCGAAGTTGAGCAGCACCGATCCTCTGGACTTGCCCGTCGCCCTGAACCTGGCCATGGCGAGGTCGAGCGTGCCGTCGGCGGGTTTCGCGTAGTCGAGGGGGACGGTCACCTTGCCGCACTGCAGGTCCTTGGGCAGACCGTCGCCGGGGCAGGACGACCACTTGATCCGCTGGTCGTAGAAGCGGGACAGGTCGGGCCGGTCGGCGGCCGCCGCGGCCACCGACGGCAGCCCGGCTCCCAACAGGGCCAGCGTCACGGCGCAGGTGAAGGCGTGGCGTTGGTGCGTGGACAGCATCACAGGCCTCCCGGGACGCCCCGGCCCGCGGCCGGGGATTCCCCCTCGAACACGATAAGGGGGCGCCTTCGAGCACGCCTCTCGGCGAGCGCGCGGGCGGCGTAGGCCTTACCCTGCACCGCCCGGCGGGCGATCCGGCCATCCGCCCGGCGCCCTAACGCCGCCCGCCGCGGCGACGCGTCACCGCAGCGGACCCTTCGAACCGCCCTTCGACCGGCGTCCGCTCGAAGGGTGGTGAATGGCGGGTGGGCCATAACCTGAGTGGTTTGCCCGCGTTTAAACGGTGCGGGCGACTGCCCGCCATCATGTCTGGAAGGCAGGGAACCTATGAACCGGGTTGCCCGAAACGGTTTGATCATCGCGGCCGCCGCCTCCGGCGCCGTGGCCGTGACGATGCCGGTGTACGCGGACTCCGCGGCCGACGGCGTCACGACCCGCTCGCCCGGGCTGATCTCCGGCAACACCATTCAGCTTCCGGTACACGTTCCGGTGAACGCGTGCGGGAACACCGTGAATGTGGTCGGACTCCTCAACCCCGCGGCCGGCAACAGCTGCGCCAACGAGGGCGGCGACAGCAAGGGCGGTAAGGGCGGCAAGGGCGGCGGCCACGAGGGCTCCGCGGGGGCGGTCGCCGAAGGAGGCGGAAAGGATTCACCGGGCCTGATCTCCGGCAACGGTGTGCACCTGCCGGTCCAGCTCCCCGTGAACGTCACCGGCAACTCGGTGAACGTCGTCGGCATCGGCAACCCCGCCGTCGGCAACGAATCCACCAACACCTCCGGCGAGCGGCCGCACCACCCGGCCACGCCGCCCGCTCCGAAGCCGACCCCGCCGGCGAAGCCACCCGTGAAGCCGGCGGTTCCGGTGGAGCCCGAGGCGCCGCGGACCCTGCCGGAGGAGCCCGGTGCCTCCCTCGCCGAGACCGGCACGGACCTGATGGGCCCGACGGTCGCCGCGAGCGCCGCGCTGATGCTGGGCGGAGCCGCGCTGTACCGCCGGTTCCGGTCTGCCGCCGGTCAGCGGTCCGAGCACACGGGCGGGCGCTGACCCGAACCGACCGGCGTACACCGACGCGAGTCACGGTCGTACGCGGATCGTCGCCCTCGGCCGACCGGCACCTCCGAGGACTGAAGGCCCCGCCGGCCCAGAGGCCGACGGGGCCTCCGCCCGTCAGCGCTCTTCCCGGGCCGCTGTCCGGGCGCCCACGGCAGAAGCGCAGAGCTGCCATCCCACGTGGTGGTGCAGGTCAACAGCGCTTCCAAAAGCTGGAGTTGGCGGATCGAGGACATCGGCGGAATTCAGCCGGACGCTCGCGGTGGCCCGGCCGACGCGAGGCGTCACCGGCACAATGCCGAGGTGGGCGTACCGGACTTCGGGAAGGATGCCCATCGTGTGCGGCCGACCTCCGCACGCCGTCTCCTCTCCTCCCCACGAACGGAGCGCATCGATGGCATCTCCGAGCCCCGAAGATCTCGTCGTCACACGGGCCACGCTCGACGACTGGCCGGTGATCAGCGGGTGGGCGCGGGACGAGGGGTGGAATCCGGGGGTGTCGGACGGGCCGTGCTTCTTCGCCCAGGATCCCGAGGGCTTCTTCCTCGGCCGGATCGACGGCGCGCCGGTCTCGGCGATCTCCGTCGTCAACCATGGTCCCGACTACGCCTTCCTGGGCTGCTATCTGGTCCGTCCGGACCTGCGCGGGCGCGGCTACGGTCTCACCACCTGGAAGACCGCTCTGGGTCACGCCGGCGGGCGGACGATCGGACTCGACGGTGTGGTCGCACAGCAGGGCAACTACCGGCGGTCGGGGTTCCGGCTCGCCCACAAGACCTTCCGGTTCGGAGGCCTTCCGACTGCGGTCGCCGCCACCGCGGCCTCGGGTGTGCGCGGGGCCGAGGACCGGGATCTCGGCGCGGTCATCGCGTACGACAGCGGCTGTCATCCCGCCGACCGCCCCCGCTTCGTGGAGAGTTGGCTCGGTGGCACCGGCCACCGCGCCCTGGTCCGCGTGGTGGACGGGCGGCTCACCGGCTACGGCGTGATCCGGCCCGCAGTCGACGCCCTGCGCATCGGACCCCTGTTCGCGGACACACCCGGCGACGCCCGTGCCCTCTTCGCCGCGCTCGTCGCCGAGGCCGACGGCCGACCGGTCGCCGTCGACATCCCCGAGCCGAGCGTGGCGGGCGTCGCACTCGCCGAGGAATACGGTCTGCCCCCGTCGTTCGAGACGGCCCGCATGTACACCGGGCCCGTCCGGCCGCACGCCACCGACCGGGTGTACGCCATCACCACGCTCGAACTCGGCTAGGACCTGTCCGACGGTCGTGCGACGGCTGTCGTGCTCTCGTCGCGGCGGCTGAACATCCACTCCAGCCGTGGCTCGACCAGGAACCGGAACACCGTGCGGACCGGGCGGGAGCACAGCGCGGTGATGAGTCCCACGGCGGCCGCGGTGACGGCCAGTTGGCCGAGCGGGGTGTGCAGCCAGGGGTGGTCGTACCAGTCCCAGAAGCGGGACGCCTTGATGACGAAGCCGTGCAGCAGATAGCCGTACATCGTCCCGGCGCCCAGCGCCGTGCACCACAGGAGCCGTCCCGGTACCCAGGCCAGGAAGCAGGCGGTCAGGACCAGGGCGAGGCCGAACAGCGCCGGAGTGGTGAACAGCCCGGCCCAGTTCGGTACGCCCTGGCCCGTGACACTGCCCCGGTGGTAGAGCCACCCGGCGCCGAACCAGGGCGCCACCGTGTACGCCGTGACCAGCGTCGTCGCGACCACCGGCAGCGCCCACAGCCGGACCCGCCAGGTGCGCAGCCGTTCGAAGTGCTCGGCGCGCAGTGTCAGGCCGAGCACGAAGAACGGCAGGAATCCCAGGACCCGTTGGATCGAGATGTCCCCGCCCAGGTCCGGCGAGACGGCGGCCAGGACGGCGAATCCCAGCGCGACCGGCACCGGGTGGCGCAGGGCCAGCCAGATCGGGGTGGTCAGCCGCCAGACGAAGAGCGCGACCAGGAACCACATCACGTACCAGGGGTCCAGCAGGCTGAGCGGATAGCCGGGATCGTCCTGGGCCCACCGGTAGAACAGCGTGTAGGCGGTCTCGAAGACGAGGTACGGCACGACGATGCTCGTCAGGAGCCGGCGCACGCGGCCCGGGGCCATGTCGAAACTCCGTGAGAAGTACCCGGAGATGAGCGCGAACGCGGGCATGTGGAAGGCGTAGACGGTCAGATACGCGGCCGTCGCGGCCCTGCTCCCGTGGGTCAGCGGTTCCCACGCGTGGCCGCAGGCCACCAGCACGATGGTGAGGTACTTCGCGTTGTCGAAGTACGGGTCTCTGCGGGCGGACGCCGACTTGGCCGGAGCGTGGGTGAGGCGCTCCCGCGGAGCGGCGGGTGCGGGGGCTGACAGGTCTTGCGACACCACGTCTCCTGGCCTCGGTGGCGGTGAGCCGATCTCGTCCGCCTGCCCCCTCACGTACGGCGCAGTCGTGCCGTCCGTTCGCCGCGGGTCGTTTCCCCCGGCTCTCCGAGTGCGAAACCGGTGTCCTGATCGGCCGGATTCCGTGTCTTGACGCCCGTCACAGCTCTCTCTATCGTCACCACCGCTCAGTCGTAAAGTGCTTCGAAAGTTTCGAGGCGGGACTCGGTGGACGGGTGAAGGCGGCGGAGAGGGGCCCGTGTCGGCCACGAGAAGTGCCGGACGGGCGAGCGCCGTCCCCCCGGCGGAGAACGCGAAAGGCGCCGGGAACCGCCTGACCGAGCCGCCTCGATCCCGCTGCCGACACGCCCGGCCCCGCCACCCCTTCCTCCGGACGACGAGGAACCCCAGATGACATTCCTGGCCATCCGCCAGAGACTCTCCGCCCTGCTGGCCGGAGGCCTCCTGCTGGGAGCCGCCCTTGCTCCCGCCGCCTCCGCCCAGGCGCCCGCACCCGAACCCACCTCCTGGACCGGCACCTGGGCCACGGCCCCCACTGCCGTCCCCGGCTCGGACACCACAACGTTCCGTGACCGGACGATCCGGCAGATCGTGCACACCAGCATCGCCGGGAACGCCCTGCGCATCCGCCTCTCCAACGAGTTCGGCACCCAGCCGCTCAAGATCGGCGAAGTGCGAGTCGCCCGCCGTGCGGCGGGCACGGACGCGTCGGCCATCGACCCCGCCACCGACCGGGCGGTGACCTTCTCGGGCAGGTCCTCCGTGACGATCCCCGCGGGAGCGCCCGCCGTCAGTGATCCCGTCACGCTCCGGGTGCCCGCGCGCTCCGACATGGTGGTGAGCCTCTACCTCCCCGAGAGGACACCGGGCTCCACGGTCAACTCCTTCGCGTCGCAACGCAATTACGTCGCGGCGGGCAACGTGAGCGGCGAGGCGGAGATCGAGGCGGAGTCCGTCACCCAGCGCTGGTACTTCCTGACCGGCGTGAGCGTACGGGCCGCCTCGCCCGGCCCCTCCGGAGGGAACCGGGCGTCGGCGGTGGTCGCGCTCGGCGACTCCATCACCGCCGACACCACCCTCGACTCCAACCACCGCTGGTCCGACTTCCTCGCGAAGCGTCTCCAGGGGCCCGGCGGCCCCCGCCACCCCGTGGGTGTGCTCAACAAGGGCATCAGCGGGAACCGCCTGCTGCGCGACCCCAACCCGCCCGCCGGTCACCCCGCCGAGGCGTACGCCGCGTACTTCGGGGAGAGCGCGCTCAAACGCTTCGACCGTGACGTGGCCGCCCAGCCGGGCGTCCGCCATGTGCTCGTGCTGCTCGGGGTGAACGACCTCGGCCATCCGGGGACCGTCGCGCCGCTCTCCGAGAAGGTGACAGCGCAGCACCTCATCGACGGCCACCGGCAGCTCATCGCCCGGGCCCACGAGCGCGGACTGAGGATCTACGGAGCCACGATCACCCCGTTCAAGGACGACACGCTCGGCTTCTACACGCCCGAGAACGCGGCGGCGCGGGGAGCCTTCAACCACTGGCTGCGCACGAGCGGCGAGTACGACGCGGTGATCGACTTCGACGCGGCCCTGCGCGATCCGGCCGATCCTGAGCGGCTCCTCGCCGCCTACGACAGCGGCGATCATCTGCACACCAACGACGCGGGGCGGGAGGCGATGGCGCGGGCGGTGCCGCTGCGTCTGTTCAGGTAGCGGCACTCTCGTACGGGGCGGCGGTGCCGGCCGGGCAGGCCCTCACCCTCGCCCCTCACCCCGGCCCGGCGGTCCCGTCCGTCAGGCCGGAGTGACCTCGACCGGCAGTTTCTTGATGCCGTTCACGAAGTTGGACCGCACCCGCGGCACCTCGCCGGTCAGCCGGATGTCCGCGAGACGCGGGATCAGCTCCTCGAACATGACGCGGATCTCGGTGCGGGCCAACAGGTTGCCCAGGCACAGGTGCGGGCTGCCCTTGCCGAAGGTGACGTGGTCGTTGTCCTGCCGGGTGACGTCGAAGGCGTACGGGTTCTCGAAGACTGCCTCGTCGCGGTTGCCGGAGGCGTACCACATGACGACCTTGTCGCCCTCCTTCACCCGCTTGCCGCCGAGTGCGACGTCGCGGGTGGCGGTGCGGCGGAAGTGGTAGACGGGGGAGGCCCAGCGCAGGAACTCCTCGACCGCGGTGGGGATCAGGGAAGGGTCCTCCTGGAGCTTCGCCAGCTGCTCGGGGTGCTGGATGAGGGCCAGCATGGAGTGCGAGATGGCGTGGCGGGTGGTCTCGTTGCCTGCCACGACGAGCAGCAGGAAGTAGTTGTCGAAGTCCTGCTCCGTCAGCGGGACGCCGTCGCGCGGGGTGGTGTTGACGAGTTTGGAGACCAGGTCCGTACCCTCGCCGCCCCGGCGCTGCCGCGCCAACTCCCGCCCGTACGCGAAGACTTCGAGCGAGGCGGGGGAGCGGAAGGGAAGATCGCGGTACTTCTCGCTCTCCGCGCTGCTGAGCAGGACGTCCGCGTAGTCCGGATCGGTGTTGCCGATGATGCGGTTGCCCCAGTCGATGAGCTGCTGGTTGTCCTCGGGCGGTACGTCCAGCAGCCGAGCCAGCACGTTGATCGGGAAGTCGGCGGAGACGTCGGTGACGAAGTCGAAGCGGCCCTTCGCCAGGGCCGTGTCCAGTGTCTTCGCGGTCAGGCCGCGCAGGAAGTCCGTGTACTGGCTGATGACGTTCGCGCCGAACTGCCGTTGCAGCAGGCTGCGCAGCGCCCTGTGGCGTACGCCGTCCAGTTCCAGAATGGAGGCGCGCTTCTTGATCTGGTCGTCGTCGACCTCTTCGAGGTTCACGAACCTGGTCGAGGTGAACGTCTCGGAGTCCCGGTCGACGCGGGAGATGTCCTCGTGCCGGGTCACCGACCAGAAACCGGAGTTGGGCGCATCCTCGGGCTGCCAGTGGACCGGGTCCTCGTGGCGCAGGGTGTGGAACATCCGCCAGGGTGTGACGCCGTCGGTGAAGTGGTTGAGGTCGGCGAGGTTCACGTCCGCGAGTGGCAGGGGCTCGTGCGCGGCGGCGGTCAGGGTGTCGGTCATGGGTGGCTCCTTGGCGTCACAGGTGGTACGCGTACTCGGTGAACTCCCAGTCGGTGACGTGCCGTTGGAAGCGCTCGACCTCGTTGCGCTTGTAGGAGAGGAAGGAGGTGGTGAAGTCCTTGCCGAGCACTTCGGTGAGAGCGGTGTCCGCCTCCAGCGCGTCGAGTGCGTCGGGCAGTGCCATGGGGAGCACCGCGGAGCGGGACGTGTCGTAGCCGTAGCCCTCCAGCGGCGCCGGCGGCTCGTCGCCTGCCAGTACGCCGAGCAGTGCGGCGGCCGTCATCGCGGCGATCGCCAGGTACGGGTTGGCGCTCGCGTCGCCCAGTCGCAGCTCCAGCCGGGCGCCCGAGCCGCGCTCGGGCGGGATGCGGACCATGGCGCTGCGGTTGTCGAGCCCCCAGTCGATCAGCCAGGGCGCCAGAGTGTCGGGCCCGAACCGTTTGTAGGAGTTGACCGTCGGGTTGAGCAGCGCGGCCAGCGCCGGGGCGTGGGCCAGGACGCCGGCGATCGCGTGCCGCGCGGTCGCGGACAGGCCGTGAGCACCTGACGGGTCGTCGAACGCGTTGTGGCCGTCGGCGTCCTCGCAGGACAGGTGGAGGTGGAACCCCGAACCGCCCGCGTCGTTGAACGGCTTCGCCATGAAGGTGGCGGCCATGGGTCAGACGAACCAGGTCATCGCGCAGGGGCTGTTCCTCTCCCCGCGCACCGTGCACAGCCACGTCGAGCACATGCTCCGCAAGACCGGCACGGCCTCCCGGGCCGAGGCCACGGCCCTCGCGGTGCGGGACGGACTGCTCCGCCCGGCGTCCGAGGACCTCGCGCACTTCGTGGAGAGGCACTCGGGCGCCCGGTGACGCGCCGGGCCGGCTCAGCGCGCCGTCCGAATCCCGCCAGCATCCGTGATCGCGGCACCCCACCATGGGAAGTGGCACGAAAGCGCAGGAAAGGGAGGCGACGATGACCGCCTGTACGACGATCGAGAGCCCACTGGGTGACCTGCTGCTGACAGGCGAAGAGGCCCCGCACGGCGTGACGTTGACGTCGCTGTCCATGCCGGGGCAGCGCAACGCGCCCGCACCGAAGCCCGGCCGGCGGCGCGACCCGCACCGCTTCGCACGGGTGGAGCAGCAGTTGACCGCCTACTTCGCCGGTGAACTCACGCGGTTCGACATCGAGTTCACCCCCGCCGGCACCGACTTCCAACGGCGCGTGTGGCACGCCCTGGAAGAGATTCCCTACGGCACGACGACCACGTACGGGGCACTCGCCGAACGGCTCGGTCTGCCCCGCGAGCGGATCCAGGCCCTGGGCGCCGCGATCGGCGCGAACCCGCTGCTCCTGGTGCGCCCCTGCCATCGTGTGATCGGCGCGGACGGCTCCATGCGCGGCTACGCCGGCGGCGTGGAGCGCAAGGTCCGGCTGCTCACGCACGAAGGCGCCCTGCAGCCGACCCTCCTCTGACACCCCGGGCCGCACATGGCCCACGGGGCGAACCGCCGCAGAGCCGACCCGGAGGAACATCCACCATGAACGACCCCACGCTCCCCGCGAGCCGGGTCGCGGCACAGGACTGGGCCGCCCTGGCCGGCGAACTCGACGAGCACGGCCATGCTCTCACCGGCCCGCTCCTCACTCCCGGGCAGTGCCGCGAACTCGCCGCCCTGTACGACGAGGACGAGCACTTCCGTGCGACCGTCGACATGGCCCGCCATCGCTTCGGCTCGGGACAGTACCGCTATTTCGCCCATGAACTGCCGCAGGTGGTACGGGAGTTGCGTGCGGCGTTCTATCCCCGCCTGTTGCCCGTCGCCCGCGACTGGGCCGAAAGGCTCGGCCGGCCGGCTCCCTGGCCCGACACGCTGGGGGAGTGGGTACGGATGTGCCACGCCGCCGGGCAGTCCAGATCCGCGCAGATCCTGCTGCGCTACGGACCGGGCGACTGGAACGCCCTGCACCGGGACGTGTTCGGCGACCTGGTCTTCCCGCTCCAGGTCGTCGTCGGCCTCGACGCACCGGGCGAGGACTTCACGGGCGGGGAGTTCGTCATGACCGAGCAGCGTCCGCGCGCTCAGTCCCGGGGGTCCGCGACGACCCTCCTCCAGGGCCACGGCCTGGTCTTCACGACCCGGGACAGGCCCGTGGCCTCCAGCCGGGGATGGTCCGTCGGACCGATGCGCCACGGGGTGAGCACCGTCCGCTCCGGACGGCGGCGCACACTCGGCCTGGTCTTCCACGACGCCACCTGACCCGCGGGACGACGGCCGCGCCGCGGAGGCCCTGCTCACCGCGCGGAAGCCCCGCTGTCCGGCCCCACCGAAACCCCGTTGCCCCGCCGACCCACGGGTGATGGAGTGACGCGATGGATCACGAAGCGGTACTGGCAGTGTTCGACCGGGACATGCGTGAGGGCGCGCGTCCTTTTGACCCCGACTCCGTCGTGGAACGCGTCGGCCCGGTGGTCCGGCACGTCGGACCCGAGCAGGGCTGGAACGGCGTGCTCTGGTCGGATCTGGCGGAGGCCGACGCGGACGCCGCCATCGCCGAGCAGACGCGCTACTTCACGGCGCTGGGCCGTGAGTTCGAGTGGAAGCTGTACGGGCACGACCGGCCGGACGACCTGGGGCAGCGCCTGCGGGCCGCCGGGTTCACACCCGAGCCGGAAGAGACTTTGATGATCGCCGAGGCCGACGCGCTGGATCTCCACGCCGGGCCACCGCCGGGCATCGAGCTGCGGCCCGTCACCGACGCCGCCGGCGTCGACCTCGTGGTGGACGTCCACGAGCAGGCCTTCGGTACGTCCGGCACCCGGCTCCGCCACCAGATGCTCGCCCAGCTCGACGGGGAACCGGACAACGTGGTCGCCGTCGTGGCCCTCGCCGCCGACGTCCCGGTGAGCTCGGCCCGGATGGAACTCGTCCCCGGCACACGGTTCGCGGGCCTGTGGGGCGGCGGCACCGTCGACGCCTGGCGTGGCCGCGGCATCTACCGGGCTCTGGTCTCCCACCGGGCCCGCATCGCCTTCGACCGCGGCTACCGCTACCTCCAGGTCGACGCCTCCGACCAGAGCCGGCCCATTCTCCAGCGCCTCGGTTTCGCACCGCTCACCACGACCACGCCGTACGTCCACTCGGCGCCGTAGCCTCCCGGCCGGACGCCGGGCCCCGGGTCCGTGACCGTTGAGCGGGTGGGGCCAAGGTGACGGCGGTCCCGCCACCGGGTCCCGTCGCCCGTTCGCGTCGTCCGCTCGTCCCGAGCGGTGCGGGCACCCGCCTCACAGGTCGAGCTGGTACTCCACCGCCCTGTGCGTGGGCAGATAGCCGAGCGTGTCGTTGATGCCCCGCATGTGTGTGTTGCTGTCCGCCGTGTCGGTGAGCAGGCCGCCTAGCTCCGGGTGCCGCCCGCGCGCCAGGCGGATCGACTCCGCCTTCATCCAGAGGCCGAGGCCGTGGCCACGGTGCTCGGGCAGCACACCGGTCCCGTAGTGCTGTCCGTCGCCCCGCCCGTCACCGGGCACGACCAGCTCGGAGAAGCCGACGACCGACCCGTCCGCCGTGTCCACGACGGCCACGGTGTGCAGCAGTTCGCCGCGCTTGGCGATGGCGTCGGCGGCGGAGAGCACCCGGTCCACGTCCCAGACGACCGTGCCGTAGTCGGCCCCGTCCATCGGCATGTCGTCCATGGCCCGGCGCGACGCGGCGAAGGTCCGGGCCAGCTCGGGCGCAACCGTGCCCTCCCACTGGATCAACCGGTAGCCCGCACGGGGGCGTTGGACGATCGTGTCGATGCGGCCGAGGTCGGCGTCGGCCAGCGGCAGGCGGGCGTACGTCAGTGCCAGGACCCTGCGGAATCCGTGGGCGGCCAGGAAGTGGTCGCCGGGGGAGTCGCCCTCCGCCTGCGCGAGGAGCGATCGGCGTCCCTCGCCCCGTGCCGCCGTGACCGCCGCCTCCAGCAGACGGCCGCCGATGCCCCGTCCGCGCTCCGCGCGGTGCACGGCGATCTCCAGCTCGGCGAGATGCTCCTGCCCCTCCTTGGTGAACAGGCGCAGGAACGCGGACCCGGCCGGCACCCCCTCGTCGTCGGACGCGAGCCAGGCCAGACGGCGGCTCGACGCGGTGGATTCGGGGTCGGTGAGCGCGGTGATGCGGTGCGGCAAGACGTCTCCGTCACGGTCGGCGCGAAGTGCGGGAAGCCCGCAGACGCTAGCCGTGACGGAGAACGGCCCGCAACGGCTTTTCGTGAGGTGCCGCGAGCTTTCCCGAGGTGCCGCGCCGAACGGCCGGTGGCGCGGCATCCCTGCGTGCGGCGGATGCGCGTGGCGGAGCGCCGGCGCACCGCGGAACCCGTCGTGCGGTACGCCTCGGATCCGCCCTCGTCAGCGGCGGCCCGCCTTCGACCGGTCCAGAGCCGCGACGCCGAGCGCCGCGAGTCCGATCTGGATCAGCCACTCGACCCAGTCGACTCCGTCGGTGTCGCCCACGTCGAACGCGTTCGCGAGTGCTGAACCGATGAGTGCGGCCACGATGCCGACACCGATCGTCCAGAGAACGCCGATGCGCTGACGGCCCGGCACCACGAGCCGGCCCAGCACGCCGATGACGATACCGATCACGATGGCACTGATGATGCCCGAGATCTCCATCTCAGCCCCTCTTCGTCGTACTCCTTGCCTTCTTGCATGCCCTCCTGAAGGCGAGCGCAGTCGGATCGTCCGCCCTTACCCGGTGATGTTCGCGATCCAGCCCGTGATCCCCAGCACCTCGCGTGCGATGTCGATCACCTCGCGGTCGTCCGTGACCACGCGCACGGTGTCGGCGGGCGCGCGCTCCTCCAGGAGCCGCGCCTTGCCGGCGCTGCCCCGCAGCTCCTGCTCCAGCTCCGAACCGAGCTCGCGGCCCTTGAGGCGCTTGGCGGCGGTGGCGTCGGTGGCCGTGAGCAGTACCCGTACCAGCCGTACGTCCTCGCCGATCGCCCGCTCGAACATGCCCGCCGCGCCGGCCAGCACGCTCACGGTGTTCGTGTAGACGAGACGCCGGTGGCCCAGTTCGGCGAAGTTCTGCCACACGGCCGCCAGATTGCGTTCGGTGATTCCGGCGCGGTGCGGGTCGTCCGCCGGGGCCGGATGCACCTGGCCCATGAAGTCACCCTCGATGACGGCATGCGCGACCCCGGCTCCGCGCAGCCGGGCCGACACCTCCCAGCCGACCGTCGACTTCCCGACACCCGCGCGTCCGCCGATGAGCAGAACCTCCGCATGATCCATGGGAGCAGCCTGCCAGTCCCGGGCCGGTCCGCGCGATCGAGAGAGGGCCGAAGGGTCACTCCGCGCCGTCGGTGAGGCGCCACGTCCGCAGGGCGACCTCCCGCCCTCGGGACGTCCGCAGAACGGGCTCGTCGTCGGTGAGGGTGAATCCGGCGGCCCGGGCGACGGCGGCGCTGGCCGCGTTGGCCTCCTCGATGCACAGCACCACGCGGCGTGCTCCCGTGTGCCGCACCGCGTGGGCGGAGAGGAGGCGCACGGCCCGGGAGGCCAGGCCCCGGCCGCGATGGGCGGCGCCGACGCCGTACGCGATCTCGACGTCCCGCTCGTCGGCCCTGCTGGGGAACAGCAGCACCTCGCCCCGGGGCACGACACCGTCCGTCGTGATCGCGAGCTGCACCTTGCGCCCCTGGGCCCGCGCCTCCTGGGCCTCGGTGAGGTAGACGAGCGCCGCCGACGAGTCGAAAGGCGAGGCCACCGGTGTCCAGCGCGCGATCTCGGGGTCGTCGTACAGCTCGATCAACGCGTCCAGGTCGTCCTCGGACCATTCGCGCAGGTGGAGTCCCTCTCCTTCGAGGCGCAGGCGGGGAGGCAGGGCGAGTGTCAGCGGGCTGTCCATGAGGTGATCCTGCCCCGCGCACGGGCGGGTGGCCAAGGGCGCGTGCCCTCGTTCACAGCGCCGCCGAGCGCCCCAGGTCGACAAGGCACGGGTCAGGGGCACCGGCGCTGCGCACGGCCTCACGTATCTCCGACGCGGGATCGCCCAGGTGGTAGATCCGCTCGGACGGTTCGATGCCGTCCAGGAACTCCTGGTAGCGCACGGCGTACGCGAGATGGGCGAGCGGTTCGGCGACGGCCAGGGCGCGCGCCGGATCGCTGCCGGGGACCTGCTCGCGCCAGGCGTCGACCCAGGCACGCACGGCGCTCGCGCGCACCTCCTCGGGGAGGAAGGAGCTCAGGCGCAGACCGTCGAGGACCGGGTTGCCCCAGTGTGCGTCGGCGAAGTCGATGATCGTGGGCGGCCCGCCGTCGGCACGCCAGTTGCCGGGATGGAAGTCGCCGTGCGCGACCGTGTCCGGCAGACCGCACTCCTCCAGTGGTCGCACACGATCGGCCAACTCCCGGGCGAGGTCGTGTTCCTGGGCCGTGAGCTCGGTGGAGACCGGGCCGTCGAGCAACTCCGTCACGCGCTCGGCGAGGCCGGACATCCGGCGGTCCGGCAGAGAGGAGGGCCGCTCCTGTGGCTTTCCGGCGAGGGACGCCTGCGCGGCGACGAACCGCCGTACCCCCGTGGCGGCGGTCTCCGCCGACACTCCCCAGCAGTCCTCGCCCGGAATGTGCTCCATGAGGACGCGCCCGCCCGCGGAGCCGAGGACGGTGGGGACCAGCTGCGGATCGACGCGGGCGAACGCGGAGATGACCTGTGCCTCGTCCGCCGCGAACTGCGGGGTGGCCTTGAGCCAGACCGGCCCTCGGTCGGTCGGCAGCCGGAAGAGCCCCGCCAGGTTCCAGGTGCGGCGCTGTTCCACGGGCCCGGTCACCGGGCGTCCGGCCGCGGCCAGTTGGTGTTCCGCCCAGTCGAGCAACCGCCGGAGTCCGTCGGCGTCGGCCCACGGCGCACGCAGCGATTCCTGCGCGCTCAACAGGCCCGGCTCCGAGGGAAGCCGGAGCAGCACACGGGGGCGGTCCAGCGCCTCGACGTGGTAGGTCACATGGCCGTCGCGCGCACCCCCGCCGCCCTCCACGGCCAGGAGGCGCAGCACTAACACCCGGACGCCCAGGGCCTGTTGGAGTTGTCGGGTCACGGGCTCGACCTCGGACCACCACGGTACGTCGACGGCGAAGGGGCCGGCGACGCCGAGGAAGTCCTCGCCCGACGTCACCCACGCGCTGAAGTTTCGGCTCACCGCGACAGTGTGGGCGGTGCCGACCTGTGCGGCCAGCGATTTTCGCTCTCCGGGCGTTCTCCGTCTCCCGCCGGACGTGATCGCACTCTGTGACGAGTGCGGGTGAATCCGGCGGCCTCTCCGCACCCGCCTGACCCTTGCGATTGACATGCAGGTGATTGACTGCATAACGTTGAGTGTGCGATCGGATGAGGAAGCAGAGACGGAGAAACAGCCGGGAGCGGCCGGGGACGCGGAGACCGACCAGGTCTTCAAGGCGCTGGCCGACGGGACACGCAGACGCCTGCTCGACAGGCTGCACGAACACAGCGGGCAGACGCTGGGCGAGCTCTGCGAACACATCGACATGACCCGCCAGTCGGTGACCCAGCACCTGGCCGTCCTGGAGGCCGCCAACCTGGTCAGCACGGTGCGGCGGG
Source organism: Streptomyces aurantiacus (assembly GCF_027107535.1). Classification (NCBI taxonomy): domain Bacteria; kingdom Bacillati; phylum Actinomycetota; class Actinomycetes; order Kitasatosporales; family Streptomycetaceae; genus Streptomyces; species Streptomyces sp. Qhu-G9. The sequence goes on from NZ_CP114283.1 coordinate 3,803,932, forward strand.
GACGGCAGAAGCTGCACTACCTCAACCCCGTACCGCTCCACGAGATCCAGGAGCGGTGGATCGACAAGTTCGAGCGTCCGCGCCTTCGCGCGCTGAGCGCACTCAAGCGACGAGCCGAGGAAGACATGACCGACAAGCCGACTTTCGTGTACGTCACCTACATCGCCAGCACTCCGGAGAAGGTGTGGGACGCCCTCACCGACGCCGACGTCACGGCCACGTACTGGGGCCACAGCAACGTCTCGGAGGACTGGCGCCCCGGCTCGCGGTGGGAGCATCGGCGCACGGACGGTTCCGGCGTCGCCGACGTGGTCGGCAGCGTCGTGGAGAGTGAGCGGCCCACCCGTCTGGTGACCACCTGGGCCTCGCCCGAGGACGAGAAGCAGGAGGACCGGCATTCCAGGGTCACCTACGACATCCGGCCGCACGGCGACATCGTCCGGCTGACCGTCACGCACGAGGACCTGGCGGACGAGACCGCGGCCAGGGAGGTCTCCGGCGGCTGGCCGGCCGTCCTGGCCAACCTGAAGTCGCTCCTGGAGACCGGCAGTCCGCTGCCGCAGGAGCCGTGGCTGGTGCCCGGGAACTGACCGCCCGGTCGCGTGGGCCGGCCGGTCCGCGGCGCTCGGCGCGCGGACCGGCCGACAGTCCTCATCCGTGCAGACGTCCTGCTATGTCTGTGGTGCACTCTTCGTGGAGGCGGCCGCGCACAGGAATCCCAGCATCACGGCGAGGACGCCGATGATGATGTTGTTCAGTACGACGCCCGCGTCGGGGCTCTCGCCGACGATCCAGGGCGAGATGATCATCCAGGCGCCTATGGCGCACATGGCCCAGCTCAGGCCGTACATCCGCGTCGGAGTGGTGGTGAATCCGAGAGCCAGTACGCCGATGGCGATGCCCATGATGAGGTTGTGCGTCACGAGGGCGGGCTGACTCGTCGTGTAGTGGAGAATCCACGGGGAAGCGGCGCAGTACAGACCGAGCAGGAACACCGGTCCGTCCACGAGCGCCACATCGCGACCACCGAGCATGCGGTCGTATCGATCCCGCATTTCGGGTACATCAGGGTGGCTGGTGATGTCACCTCTGGTGTTCGAGACGTTGGCCATGACTCGACTCCTTTGTCTCTGCAGGCCTGACCGCGACTGTGCGGTGTGCGGTAGACGCCGCGTACGTACATTCTGCGCTTATTTTCTGTTTATGTGTAGCTCTGGGGTGATATGGCAGAGGCGGATGTGGCGCCGTCCGCACGGGGCCGTCCGCGGGTCCACTGCCGCGGCCGTCACGGAGGCCGAGGGCCGGGGCGCCGACTCGCATCGATTCTGCGTCGTACAGTCGGATTCATGAACGGGTCGACGGGCGGGCCGGGTCGGCCGGAGTCCGACACGAACGAGACAGTGGCGGGCGGGGCGGGGATGACGACCGGGGGCCTGGCCCGTCGGCTCGGAGTGTCTCCGACCACGCTCCGCTCGTGGGACCGCCGGTACGGCCTGGGCCCCGCGGTCCGCGCAGACGGGCGGCACCGCCGCTGGACACCCCGGGACGTGGCGGTGCTGGAGGCGATGTGCCGGCTCACCTCGGCCGGTGTGCCACCCGCCGAGGCGGCGCGCGCCGCCCAGGAGGCAGCTGCCGGAGAGGGAGCCGCCAGGGGCGGCGGCGCGGGGGCCGCCGGAGAAGCGGCCGCTGAGCGGCGGACCGCGGTGGACGGGACTGGCCCGGCCCCTGCGGGCCGGTCCGCGGCCGTTGACGGAGAAGCCCCGCCCGAACGCCTGCCGCCCGCAGGGGGCAGCCCGGCGGCCGGGGCCCGGCCCGCGGTCGGCGGCCTGAAGCCCGGGAGCGGTCGGCGCTCGCACGCGGCGGGCGCACTGCCCCTCGGCGATGTGCGCCAGGAGTGCCGCGGGCTGGCCCGGGCGGCCGTGCGGCTCGACGCCCCGGCCGTGGACGGCCAACTGGCCTCGGCCGTCGAGCGGTACGGCCTCGCCGTCGCCTGGGAGGAGGTGATGGTGCCGACCCTGCACGCCGTGGGACGCAAGTGGGCGTCGTCCGGCGACCGCTATGTCGAGGTCGAACACCTGCTGTCCTGGCACGTCTCCACCGCGCTGCGCCGTGTCACGCCGTCCTCCCGGGCGGCGACGCCGTGGGACGTCGCGCAGGGGCCCGTGGTCCTGGCCTGCCTGCCGGGCGAGCAGCACACCCTGCCGCTGGAGGCGCTCAACGCCGGGCTCACGGAACGCGGCCTGCCCACCAGGATGTTCGGCGCGGCGGTTCCGTTGGAGGCACTCACCGCGGCGGTGCGCCGTGTGGGACCCGCGGCCGTGGTCCTGTGGGCCCAGGGCCGTTCCACGGCGAGCATCCCTCTGGCCCGGCACATCGCCGCCACGCAGTGGGGAGTGCGGGGCGCGCGAAGTCAGCCCACGGTCGTCCTCGGCGGCCCCGGATGGGCCGGCCGCTCGGCCCGGGGCATGGTCCGGCCGTCGAGCCTGACGGAGGCGTTGTCGGTTCTCACTGCCCGGTACGAGAGCGGCGCCCGGGGCCGGCCGGCCGACGGGCCGGCCGACTGATCGCTTCCCGGACCGGCGGGCCGCGGCACCGCACGCGACGCGCCCGATCCGCCCGCGCCGCCCCCGAGTTGCCTCACTCGCGTCCGCGGGCCCGCTTGAAGCGGGCCAGCCCTTCGGAGAGTTCGACGATGGGATCGGGATAGTCGTAGGCGGCACGCTCCAGACCCTGGAGTTTCCACGGCTCGTGCACCGAGGCCCCGTCCAGCCCTGCGAGTTCGGGCACCCAGCGCCGTACGTACGCGCCGTCCGGGTCGTACCGCTTGGCCTGCAGGACCGGGTTGAGGACCCGGTTGGGCCGGGTGTCGGTGCCTGTTCCCGCCACCCACTGCCAGTTGAGCTGGTTGTTGGCGACGTCGCCGTCGACGAGGAGGTCCAGGAAGTGGCGGGCGCCCACGCGCCAGTCGACGTAGAGCGTCTTGGCGAGGAAGCTCGCGGTCAGCAGGCGGCCCCGGTTGTGCATCCAGCCCTCGTGCCGCAGCTGGCGCATCGCCGCGTCGACGACGGGATAGCCGGTCCGCCCCTCCTTCCAGTCCTCGATCTCCTGCCGCGCCTCGGCCTGCGACCGCCACCGGTCGTGCCGGGTGCGGTAGTCCGCCGTGGAGACGCCCGGCCGCGCCGCCAGTACCTGATGGTGGAAGTCCCGCCACGCCAGCTGCCGTACGAAGGCATCGGCGCCGGGTCCGCCCGTCTGCCGCGCCCGGTGGACGAGCTCGACGGCGGACAGCGTCCCGAAGTGGATGTGCGGGGAGAAGTGCGACGTGGCGTCCCCGGCCAGATCGTCGTGGCGTTCCTCGTACTGGGCGATCCCGTTCCGCAGCCAGGCCGTGAGCCGCTTCCGGCCCTCCCGTTCGCCGCCCGTGGCGAGGCCCTCCGACAGGCCGGACAGCTCCGCGCGCTCGGGGAGCCTCTCCGAACCGACGTTCTCCGGTACGGGCACGGCCCGGGGCGCGCCCAGTACGTGACGCTGGTGATGCCGCTCCCAGCGCCGGAAGTACGGGGTGAAGACGGCGAAGTGGTCCGAGGACGCCGGGGCGACCGCGCCCGGTGCCAGGGCGGTGACCACCTCGTCGTGGACGTGCAGTCGGCGGCCCTCGGCCTCCAGGGCGCTGCGCAGCCGCTGCTCGCGCCGCTGGGCGTAGGAGGTGACTCCGGCGGCCATGTGCACTTCGTCCGCGTCCGTCTCGGCGGCCACCTTGCACACCTCGTCGACGAGATCCCCCGAGCGGAACACGAGCCGGCCGCCGCGCTCGCGCAGGCCCGCGTCCAGATCCCGCAGGCAGTCGGCGAGGAACGCCAGCCGGTTGGGAGCGGCGAAGCCGGCCTCGTCGACGGCCCGGTCGCGCACGAAGAGAGGCACCACGGCGCGCGCGTCGTCGAGAGCGGCGTGCAGCGGCGGATGATCGTGCAGGCGCAGGTCGGAGGTGAACAGGACGACCGAGACGTTCATGCGGGACTCCGGAACTCCAGGACGAGGCGACGGGACGAGGAGACGAGCGGACGAGGGGGAGACGGGGACGACGGGGCGTCGGAGGCAGGGGACGGCGGTGGCGCCGAGGTGAGCCGGACCGCGCTGCCTCAGCCATCAGGTACTTCTGGTTCGGCAGGGCGGGCGGATGCGCGGGTCGGCTGTTTTGTTGTGTTTCGGGGTGTCTTGGGGGCGTCACTCGGCGGGTGTGTGCCGCTGTGTCGCGGCGGGATCCGCCTTGGCGGCAGTCCGTGCGATGTTGCGGGCCATGCCGCCGAACACCACGGCGTGGAACGGCGACACGCTCCACCAGTAGGCGTGGCCGAGCAGTCCGTGCGGATGGAACAGGGCGCGCTGGCGGTAGCGGACGCGGCCGTCGGCGTCCGTGTCCGTGGACATCTCCAGCCAGGCGAGGCCCGGCAGGCGCATCTCGGCGCGCAGCCTCAGCAGCCGGCCCGGTTCGATCTCCTCGACGCGCCAGAAGTCGAGCGAGTCACCGACCCGCAGTCGTGCGGCGTCTCGGCGTCCGCGGCGCAGCCCCACGCCGCCCACCAGCCGGTCCAGCCGGCCGCGCACGGCCCAGGCGAGGGGGAAGGAGTACCAGCCGTTCTCGCCGCCGATGCCCTCGATCACTCGCCACAGGGCCTCGGGCGTGGCGTCGACCGTGAGTTCGCGCCGGTCGGTGTAGAGGCTGCCGCCCGCCCAGTCGGGGTCCGTGGGCAGCGGGTCGCTGGGGGCGCCGGGCACCGACGCGGACGACCAGCGGGTGGTGACCCGGGCGTCCCGGACGCGTTGCAGGGCCAGCCGCACCGACTCCTCGAAGCCGATCGGCCTGCCCGGCGGGTCGGGCACGTACCGGGCGATGTCGTGCTCGTGGCAGACGACCTCGTGGCGCAGCGACTCGGTCAGCGGGCGCGCGATGGACCGCGGAACGGGGGTGACCAGCCCGACCCAGTAGCTGGAGAGCGTCGGCGTGAAAACCGGCACGGGAAGGATCAGCCGCCGCGGAAGACCGGCGACGGCCGCGTACCGCACCATCATCTGCCGGTACGTCAGGATTTCCGGCCCGCCGATGTCGAAGGCCCGGCTGACGTCGTCCGGCATCCGCGCGCTGCCCACGAGCGTGCGCAGGACGTCCCGCACCGCGACCGGCTGGATCCGCGTGTGGACCCAGCTGGGTGTGACCATCACCGGCAGCCGCTCGGTGAGGTAGCGCAGCATCTCGAAGGAGGCCGAGCCCGAACCGATGATGACCGCCGCCCGCAGCACCGACGTCGGGACGCCGGAGTCCAGAAGGATGCGGCCGACCTCGGCCCGGGACCGCAGGTGCGGCGACAGCTCCTCGTCGGGCACCCCGGCGGGTGTGAGTCCGCCCAGATAGACGATCCGGCGTACACCCGCCGCGCGGGCCTGCTCCCCGAAGATCCGCGCCGCCCTGCGGTCGGTCTCCTCGAAACCCTTGCCCGTGCCCAGTGCGTGCACCAGGTAGTACGCGACATCGACGCCCCGCATCGCCTCGGCGACCGACTCGGCGTCCGTGACATCGCCGCGTACCACTTCGGCGTCGCCCGCCCACGGATGGTCTCGCAACGCGCCGGGGGAGCGGGCCAGGCAGCGCACCCGGTGTCCCGCGTCCAGGAGCTCGGGGACGAGACGTCCGCCGATGTATCCCGTCGCGCCGGTCACCAGACAGCGCGGCGCGGGCACGGTGAGGTCGCTGCTCATGAGTGGTCCGTCCTCCGTCTCGGCGTCACTTCTCCCGGTGATCCCTTCCCCGGCGGGCGCCGCCGCGGATGCGCCGAGCGGGCCATAGCGTGTGACCGGTTCCCGGGCCGCCGGCACCGGAGGCGGCTCGGACCGGGGAGGGCGGAGCCTTCTATAGGCTGAGCGTGTGGCCAGCGCAGACGACCGGGAGAGCCGGGCAGGAGATCGGGAGCCCCGAGAGGGTTCGGCGGGGGACGGCGCCGCGGTGACCGATCTGCAGGCGTTCGCCGTGCGTCTGCGGCGGATGAACGGCGAGATCAACCGCCTCGTGCACGGGTTCGCGGCCGACCAGGGCCTGCACGCCACGGACGTGCAGGCGCTGGCGGCGATCCTGGACTCCGACGGGCCGATGACACCGGGCGGGCTGCGCGAGCACCTCGGCCTGACCTCCGGCGCGGTGACCGCCTGCGTGGACCGGCTGGAGCGCGCGGGACACATCCGCCGGGTCAGGGAGAGCGCCGACCGCCGGGTGGTCCACCTGTACTACGCCGCCGACGCGCGGTCGGCTGCGCGCTCGCACTTCCGTCCCCTCGCCGACGCCACCGAGGCAGCCCGGTCGCAGTTCACGGCCGACGAACTGTCCGTGGTGCTGCGCTTCCTCGCGGCGATGAACGAGGAGCTGTCGACGCTGCGTTCGTCCGGGCGCTGAACGGCCGGGCCGAACAGCCGGGACGCGCCGCTGCCAGCCGCGGTGATCGGGCCGGGCCGGACACCAGGTTTTCGCGGGCCGCCCGCATCCATGGGCCGGGTCATGGCGGAAGAAGAAGTGTCGTCTATGCTCGCGGCGCTCATATATCTCAATCATTAAGATTGTTTTTTGTTGAGTTACCGGATCGATCCCTCTGGAGAACGATGACCATCTCGCCCCGGCGGGCCCGTCTGCTCGTCCCCGTCGTCCTGCTCATCGCCTGGCTGGGCATCGGCGGCGCGCTGGGCCCCTTCGCCGGCCGGCTAGGCGAAGTAGCGACCAACGACCAGGCCGCCTTCCTGCCCCGCAGCGCCGAATCCACCGCGGTCATCGACGAACAACGCGCGTTCCAGCAGGACGAGACGCTGCCCGCGATCGTCGTGTGGACCCCCGACGACTCCGCGACGGCCGGCGGTCTGCGGAGCGCCGCCACCCGGGAACTCGAATCGCTGGCCGACACGCCGGGCCTCGTCGGCACCCCGTCGCCCGCGATCGTCTCCGACGACGCCAAGGCTCTCCAGGGCGTCGTCCAGCTGCGGCCCGACCTTGAAGAGGGCCTCCCGGGCGCCCTCGAAAGGATCCGGAAAGCGGCCGAGCGCGTCGACGGCGCGACGGTCCAGCTGGCCGGGCCCGCCGCCAGCCAGGCGGACCTCTCCGACGCCTTCGCCGGCATCGACGGACTGCTGCTGGTCGTCGCGCTGGTCACCGTCCTCGTCATCCTGCTGCTCGTCCACCGCAGTGTGCTGCTGCCCCTGGTGATCATCGTCGGCTCGGTCCTCGCGCTCGGCCTGGCCTGCGCGATCGTCTACGCACTCGCCGCACGCGACATACTCCGGGTCGACGGACAGGTCCAGGGCATCCTCTCCATCCTGGTGATCGGCGCGGCCACCGACTACGCCCTCCTGCTCACCGCCCGGTACCGCGAGGAACTGACCACCGGGGCCGACCGGTTCGGCGCCGTACGTGCCGCGCTGCGCGAGTCCTGGGGCGCCGTCGTCGCCAGCGGCGCGACCGTCGCCCTCGGCCTGCTGGCCCTGTTCCTCAGCGACCTGACGAACAATCGCGCCCTCGGACCGGTGGGCGCGATCGGCATCGTCTGCGCCGTCGTCAGCTCACTGACGTTCCTCCCCGCGGTCCTCGTCCTTCTCGGGCGGGCCGCCTACTGGCCGGCCAAGCCCCGCTCCACCGACGGCGGTGGCAGCGTGTCGGGTCTGTGGACCCGCGTCGCGCACCTGGTGGACAGGGCTCCGCGCAAGGTCTGGGCGTTCTCCCTGGCCGGTCTGCTCGCCTGCGCGGTCTTCGCGCCGACCCTCACCTCCAAGGGCGTACCCCTCGACGAGATCTTCGTGAACGACGCGCCCTCCGTCGCCGCGCAGCGCACCCTCGGCGAGCACTTCCCGGGCGGCTCCGGAAACCCCGCCGTGGTCGTCGCCGACGCCGACCGGCTCGATCAGGTCGTCGCCGCGGCCCGCCGGACCCAGGGTGTCGCGGAGGCCGCCGGCGTCACCGGGTCGGGCCGCCCCGGTGGTGAACCCCGGATCGTCGACGGCCGGGTACGCATCGACGTCACTCTCCGCTCCGCCGCCGACAGCGACGAGGCCAAGGACACCGTGGTGCGTCTGCGTACCGCGGTCCACGCCGTGCCCGGAGCCGACGCCCTCGTCGGCGGCTACACGGCCCAGCAGTACGACACCCAGCGCACGGCCGAGCGGGACCGCACGCTCATCGTCCCCGTGGTGCTCGCCATCATCTTTCTTCGCCATCCTCGCCCTGCTGCTGCGCTCGCTGCTCCTGCCCGCCGTCCTGGTGGCGACGGTGGCTCTCAACTTCCTCGCCACCCTGGGTATTTCGTCTCTCGTCTTCCAGCACGTCCTCGGCTTCTCGGGCACCGACTCGTCCGTGCCGCTGTACGGCTTCGTGTTCCTGGTGGCCCTGGGAGTCGACTACAACATCTTCCTCATGTCCCGGGTGCGGGAGGAGTCGCTGCGGCACGGCGTGCGCGAGGGCGTCCTGCGCGGTCTGGTCGCCACGGGTGGAGTGATCACCTCGGCCGGTGTCGTACTGGCCGCCACCTTCGCCGCCCTCGGAGTGATCCCGCTGGCCTTCCTCGTGCAGATCGCGTTCATCGTCGCCTTCGGTGTCCTGCTCGACACCCTTGTGGTGCGGTCCCTGCTGGTGCCGGCGCTGACGCTGGACATCGGGCGGGCCGCCTGGTGGCCGGGCCGGCTGAGCCGGAAGCGGGACGCGGGGCCCGACGGCGGGGCCGCCGGGCCCCGCGAGCAGGTCACGGCGGGAGGCGGTGCGCGCCCTGTCGAATGACGTCCGGTGACGGCGGGGCTTGCGGCTCATCGCATCCGTCGTGTCGTCGTGTCGTCGTGTACGCGCGGCATCGAGCCGCGGGTACCGGCACATGTGCGCGCCGATCGGGGGCAGGAGGGAGTCGACAATGCAGAAGAGGAAGGCGACAGGGTCGCCGGCCGGTCTGGGAGGAATCTGCCGTCATGAGTACGAAGGTGTTGAAGCGCTTTCCCGCGGGAGCCCCGCGAGGCTCCTGGCCCGCCGAGGAGTACGCGGCGCGACGCCGGGACGAGGGAGAAGCCGCGGCGGTCGTGATGGACCTGGAGTCGGACGCCTTCCTCGTGGTGATCCGGGCGGGCGACGAGGACTGAACGCCCCGCCGGCGGGTCCCGCTCCACCGCGGACCGTTCCTCCGACGGGCAGCCGATCAGGCGAAGCCGGACGGCGACGTGAGCACGCGGCCCCGCCCGTTCCAGTTCCAGCTGTTCTGTTCGCACTCCGGCGAATTCCGTGCCCGCGCCGCCCTGTTCGAAGGACGCCCGGCGTACCGTCGTGCAATTGACCGGTCCGGGATACGAGACCGATCGGGTATTCCTTGACGGTCCGGACCGATGCCTGCCACGATCGAGAACATGATGATGCGACTGGACCTCACGCGGCGACGCCATGTCGACCTCGCGCGTGTCTCCAGCGCCGCCTGTTGCCCCGCGGCCTGATCCTCCGGATCCGCTGCGCCTCACCCCACCTTTGCTTCCGCGGCTGCCGACAGCCGTGAGTCGTCTTTCGCTGCCCTGATTCGGCAACTCACCGCGCTCTGCCGAATTCGGCTGCCCGAATTCCCGCAACAGGAGTTCCGCATGCCTGCAGAAAACCTTTCCGCAGATCCCGTCCGCTTCGCCTAGTGGGCCCCAATGCCAATGGCGGTCTCGTCACCAGCACGATCGGACAACGCACCGACTGGGGCTACGACCACAACCGCGAACTCTGCGTGCTCGCCGAGAACAACGGCTTCGACCACGCCCTCAGCCAGGTCCGCCACATGGCCGACTACGGCGCCGGGTTCCAGCACGAGTCGACCCGGCTTCACCCTCGCCCTGCTGCTCGCCACCCAGCGCCTCAAGGCCATCGCGGCGGTCCACCCGGACTTGTGGCGGCAGCGCTCGTCGTGCTCCGGCCGCGGTTCACCGAGGGCGGTGAACTCGTCCTTGGACCAGCCGCTCCACGCCTGAGTCCGGCTCCTTCCGCACCCCACTGCGAGAGAGGTTCACAAGGGCTCGACCGCTTCTGGCGCAACGACCGCACCCACACCCTCCACGATGCCGTCGCCCACAAGCGCTGAGAGGCGGGCCGCTGGTTTCTCGAGGGCGAACTGCCCGAACCCACCTGGTACTCCTGACCGCTCACCCCGGGGCGCCTCCCTCGCGAAGGCGCCCCCGTCCCGAAAGAGAACCCATGGCCACCGTTCTGTCCGTCTCCGGCAGCCCTTCCGCCTCCTCCCGTACCAACCGTCTTCTGCGCCACCTCGACACCCGGCTGACGGCACAGGGCCACGAGGTGATTCCGCTCGACGTCCGCACGATCCCCGCGGAGGCACTGCTCGGCGCCGACTTCCGGCATCCGGCGATCGTCGAGGCCGCCGCCCTCTTCGCGCGTGCCGACGGCGTCGTCATCGGCACCCCCGTCTACAAGGCCGCCTACTCCGGGGTCCTCAAGGCACTGCTCGACCTGCTCCCGCAGTACGCACTCACCGGGAAGACGGTGCTGCCCCTGGCGACCGGCGGTACGACGGCACATGTGCTGGCCATCGACTACGCCCTGCGGCCGGTGCTCAGCTCCATGGGCGCCCGCCATGTGGTCCAGGGCTGGTTCACCCTCGACAAGGACATCTCGGTGGGCGAGGACGGCGGACTCGCCGTGGCGCCCGAGGCCACCGAGGCGCTGACCCAGGTGCTCGACCAGTTCTCCGAGGCGCTGGGCCGCACGCCGGTCCTGGCCGCGGCGGGCTGACCGTGCCCGCGAACACGTCCGCCAGGATCTCCGCGTAAGCCTCCACGAGGGACCCCGCGAGGACCGCCGCCAACGCCAACGCCGGCAACGCCAACGCCAACGCCAACGCCGGCAACGCCAACGCCAACGCCAACGCCGGCAACGTCATCGCCGACGACGCCGAGGCCCTGGCCGTCGCGGCGGCCCTGGCCGACGGGTTCCGGGCCGGAGCTTCCCGTCGGGACAGTGAACGCGCCCTCCCGTACGCGGAGTTGGACCGGCTCTCCGCCTCCGGCCTGCTCGCCGTCACCGTGCCGGCCGAGCACGTCGGCGCCGACGTACGCCAGGAGACGCTCGCCGAGATCTTCCGGCTCCTCGCGTCCGGCACCCCGCCTCCGCGCCACGGCCTCCTCTGAGGCCGGAATTCCGCCCCCTCGACAAACACCCCCCGATCGGAGAACGCCCCCGTGTCCCTCACCTTTCACTGGTTCCTGCCCACCAACGGCGACAGCCGCCATGTCGTGGGAGGCGGACACGGCACCCCGGCCACGGTGTCCGGGCGGGACCGGCCGCCGACGGTCGCCTATCTGAGCCAGATCGCCCGAGCGGCCGAGGACCTCGGCTTCGTCGGCGCGCTCACGCCCACCGGCGCCTGGTGCGAGGACGCCTGGCTGACCACCGCGATGGTCAGCCGGCACACCGAGCGGCTGAAGTTCCTGGTCGCCTTCCGGCCGGGGTCCGTGTCGCCGACGCTCGCCGCGCAGATGGCATCCACGTTCCAGCGGCAGTCCGGCGGACGGCTCCTCCTCAACGTCGTCACCGGCGGCGAGAGCCACGAGCAGCGCGCCTACGGCGACTTCCTCGACAAGGACGCCCGTTACCGCCGCACCGGTGAGTTCCTGCAGATCGTGCGGGGCCTGTGGGAGGGCAGGACCGTCGACCTGACCGGCGAGTTCCTGCGGGTCGAGGACGCCCGCCTCGCCCGGCTGCCCGACCCGGTCCCCGAGGTGTACTTCGGCGGATCGTCGCCCATCGCGGGCGAGATCGCCGCCCGGCACGTGGACGTCTACCTCACCTGGGGCGAACCGCCCGCGCAGGTCGCCGAGAAGATCGCGTGGGTCCGCGCGCTGGCGGAGAAGGAGGGCCGCGACGTCCGGTTCGGCATCCGGTTGCACGTCATCACACGCGACACCTCCGAGCAGGCCTGGGCGGAGGCCGAGCGGCTGCTCGCCGGCTTCGACCCGCAGACGGTGAAGTCCGTACAGGCCGGACTCGCCCGCAGCGAGTCCGAGGGCCAGCAGCGGATGCTCGCCCTCCACGGAGGCGGCAGCCGGGACGGTCTGGAGATCCACCCCAACCTGTGGGCCGGCATCGGTCTCGTGCGCGGCGGCGCGGGCACCGCCCTGGTCGGCAGCCACGACGAGGTCGCCGAGCGCATCGCCGAGTACCACGGTCTGGGCATCGACGAGTTCGTGCTCTCCGGCTACCCGCACCTGGAGGAGGCGTACTGGTTCGGCGAGGGAGTCCTGCCCCGGCTCGCCGTGCGAGGGCTGTGGCAGCACCCGTTCACCGGCAGGGCCACCCCCGCGGCACAGGAGCCGTTCGCGAGCTAACGCCTTGCTCCCTCCGAACGCCTCAGCGCAGTACGGCCACGCTCATGCGCAGTCCGCTGCCGGCCGCTTCGGCGAGGGCGTTGGTGTGGCCGGCTGCCGCCGCGCGTTCGTACCAGGTGAGTGTTTGGTCCAGGTCTTCGGCCTTGGTCAGTTCAGCTCCGACGGAGGCCAGGACATCGGTCCCGCCCGCCGCCGCCGCGCGGTCGAAGCAGAGCAGAGCGTCCGCGGGCCGTTCCTCGGCCAGGAGGTGGCCGCCGACCTCGGCATGTACGTGCGTGGGACCTTCGGATGCGGCGAGGTCGCCCCACGGCGGCGAGGTGCTCGGTGGCCGGACGGAGAACCGACAAGGAGCCCTGTGTCCGAGGTCGCGGCGCCGGGGAAAATCGCTGTACTCCGCGCCCTCCCGGGTGATGACCTTGAGTGAGCCCCCGGCTCGCATCAGGCAGACGGGTCGGGGCGACAAGAGTGAAGGGGGACGGCTGTGACCACCAGGAACATCCTGCTGTCCGGCATCGTCGGTTCGACCGCCTACGGTCTGGCCCACGAGGGCTCCGACGTGGACCGGCTCGGCATGTTCGCCGCCCCCACCGAGGACCTGCACGGCCTCCACGGGCCGAAGGAGTCCCACGTCACCACCAAGCCCGACAGCACGCTCCACGAAGCGGCCAAGTGGTGCAGGCTCGCCCTGGGCGGCAACCCGACCGTGACCGAACTGGTGTGGCTGCCCGACGAGTTGTACGAGGTCCGCACGCCGCTGGGCGACGAGCTGATCGGCCTGCGCACGACGCTCCTCTCCGCGAAGCGGGTCCGCGACGCCTATCTCGGTTATGCCACCCAGCAGTTCAAGCGGCTCTATGACCGAGGCGACAACTCGTTCTCCGCGGACACCCGCAAGCGGACCGCCAAGCACGCCCGGCACCTGCGACGCCTGTGCCACCAGGGGTTCGAGCTGTACGCCACCGGCCGCCTGAGCATCCGCGTCGAGAACCCCGAGGAGTACCACCGCTTCGGCGAACAGGTGGCAGCCGACGCCATGGCCGCGCTTCCCCTGCTCAAGCACTACGAGTCCGCCTTCGACGAGACCCGCAGCGTCCTGCCGGAGCAGGCCGACGAGGCACCCGTCGAGGCGTGGCTGCGCAGAGTGCGCGCCCACCACTACACGCAGAGGGGAGCGTGACCGGCCGGCTCGCGATCGGCGGCCCGACCTGTCACGCGTCCTCACTCACCTCGCTCCGCGCGGCGATGCGTACGCGCGGAGCGTGCTGACAGCGCGCCGACCGCGAGGTTCGCGGCGGCGGCCCGCCCCGGGCGGCGGCGACACGCTGCCACCGGCGCTCCCGCTCCGGCCGGCGGATCCCCTCGGCGCGGTGGCGCGGAAGTCCTCCGTCCGAGCGGTCCCGATGGGCCCTTGGTGTGACCTGTCGCTCACGAGTGACTGTTTCGGCCTGCGCGGAATGAATGATGCCGTATAAATGGTTGGTATATACATCGAGCTTGTCGCTCGACCCACCGTGCGCGGGCCACCAACCCGCCCCGACCAGCGAGGCACCGTGAACCAGCCCACCCCCCAGCAGCCCGCCGACGTCGTGGCCCGGCTGCGCGCCACCTTCCGCTCAGGCCGCACCAAGCCCGTCGAATGGCGCACCGGCCAGCTGAGCCGCCTGCGCGAGATGCTCACCGCGCACGGCGAGGACCTGGCCGCGGCCCTCCACGCCGACCTGGGCAAGAGCTCCACCGAGGCCTTCCGTACGGAGATCGACTTCGTCGTACGGGAGATCGACCACACACTGGAGTACCTTGACGGGTGGCTGCGCCCCGAGTCCGCCCCCGTCCCCGCGCACCTCGGCACCGACGCGACGGCCTGGACGCGGTACGACCCGCTCGGTGTCGTCCTCGTCATCGCCCCCTGGAACTACCCGGCGCAGCTCCTGCTCGCCCCGATGCTGGGCGCCCTGGCCGCGGGCAACGCGGTCGTCGTCAAGCCCAGCGAAATGGCCCCGGCCACCTCCGCCGAGCTCGCCCGGCTGCTGCCCCGGTTCCTCGACACCGAGGCGGTCGCCGTCGTCGAGGGCGGTGTCCCCGAGACCACGGCCCTGCTCGCCGAGCGATTCGACCACATCTTCTACACCGGCAACGGCACGGTCGGTCGCATCGTGATGACCGCCGCCGCCCAGCACCTCACCCCGGTCACCCTCGAACTCGGCGGCAAGTCCCCGGCCTTCGTGGACCGGGACACCGACCCGGCCGTCGTCGCCGACCGCCTGGTGCGCGGCAAGTTCCTCAACGCCGGGCAGACCTGCGTCGCCCCCGACTACGTCCTGACCGACCCGGAGACCGCCCGCGCCCTGGAGCCCGCGCTGGCCAAGGCCGTAGAGGCGCTGTTCGGGGCCGACGCGGCGAGCTCCCCCGAGTACGGCCGGATCGTCAACGAGCGGCACTTCGACCGGCTCAGCGGACTGCTCGGCTCCGGCCGAGTCGTCGTGGGCGGCGACAGCGACCGCGCGACGAAGTACATCGCGCCGACCGTCCTGGCCGACGTCGAGCCCGACGCGCCGGTCATGCGCGAGGAGATCTTCGGCCCGGTTCTGCCGATCGTGACCGTCCGCGGGCTGGACGACGCCATCGGCTTCATCAACGACCGCGACAAGCCCCTCGCCCTGTACGTCTTCACCGAGTCGGACGTGACCCGGGAGCGGCTCGCCGAGGAGACGTCCTCCGGAGGTTTGGGCTTCGGTCTGCCGCTCGCCCACCTCACCGTCTCCGACCTGCCCTTCGGCGGCGTGGGGGAGAGCGGCATGGGCAACTACCACGGCCGCTACTCGATCGAGACGTTCAGCCACCGCAAGGCCGTGCTGGAGAAGCCGCTGAGCTGAAGCGGAGCGGTGGAGGGCGGCTGCGGGGCGAGTTGACTGGTCTACACCCTTGACTGGTCCAGACCAAGGGAGTTGAGTGTGCCTCCACACCCCCCACCACGGCCGCTCCGTGCGCCGCGGCCGGTGCCACCGGCGCGCGTACAAGGTCTGCTCCGCTCTGCCCTCGTACGGGTGCGGCCGTGCTCCGCGAAGGAGTTGGTCCTGTGTCGAGGCGTCGTATCTCTGCGTTCGTGGCCGCGGTCGTCCTCGGAGGCGCCGCGCCGGTGATCCTGCCGGCGTCGGGCGCGTCCGCGGCGGCCTGTTCGAGCTACCCGAACTGGGTGGCGGGCAAGGCCTACGTCACCGGAAACATCGTCCGGTACACCGACGGCAAGGCGTACATCGCCGAGCACGACAACCCGGGTTACGACCCCACCATCAGCACCTGGTTCTGGGAGCCGTACGCCTGTGACGGCGGACCCACCAACCCCTCCGGGTTCGTGGTGAGCGAAGCGCAGTTCAACCAGATGTTCCCGGGCCGGAACTCCTTCTACACCTACAACGGGCTGAAGGCCGCGATGAGCGCCTACCCGGCCTTCGCGAACACCGGCAGCGACACGGTGAAGAAGCAGGAGGCCGCGGCCTTCCTCGCCAACGTCAGTCACGAGACCGGCGGGCTGGTCCACATCGTCGAGCAGAACACCGCCAACTACCCGCACTACTGCGACTGGGGCCGGCCGTACGGCTGTCCGGCCGGCCAGGCCGCGTACTACGGGCGCGGGCCGATCCAGCTCAGCTGGAACTTCAACTACAAGGCCGCGGGCGACGCGCTCGGCATCGACCTCCTGAACAACCCCTGGCTCGTGCAGAACGACGCCGCCGTGGCCTGGAAGACAGGTCTCTGGTACTGGAACACCCAGTCCGGCCCCGGCTCCATGACCGGCCACAACGCGATGGTCAACGGGGCGGGCTTCGGCCAGACGATCCGCTCCATCAACGGTTCGCTGGAGTGCGACGGCAAGAACCCCGCCCAGGTGCAGAGCAGGGTGAACAACTACCAGCGGTTCACGCAGATCCTCGGCACGACGACGGGCAACAACCTGTACTGCTGACCCTCCTGGCGGACACGGCTCCGCGGCCGGCTGTGAACCGGCCGCGGAGCCGTGACGCCGCTCAGCGCCCGGCGCTCAGCGCGTGACCGTGTGCCGCGTGTTGGGGACGCAGTGGGTCATGGTCAGTCCGGCGACGTCCCGGGGCGGGTTCTCGCCCAGCTTGGCGAGCCGCTCGCGATCCTCCTCGGTGAGGTCCTGGCCGGCCAGCGGCTGAAGGCCGGCCACGTCCTGGGGGCTGATCTTGAGCCCTTCGCCCACCTTCAGGCCGAGTTCGTTCTCGACCAGCAGGAAGTGCCAGACCATCCGCTCCTGCACCGGCGGGTCGCACTGGGAGAGCAAGGTGACGAAGTTCTTCACCAGGTCGTCCCGCTCCCACTCCTCCATCAGCAGGTAGCGCTGCCCGGCCTGCGTGTAGTCGTTGGTGCGGGGGATCCGTTTGCGGGTGAGCCGGCCGTGGATCTCCGGTCCCTGCTCGTCGAGTGTGGGGTACTGCCCCTCGCGCAGGCCACCGGTGATCGACGGCTCGTAGTTCACGATCGGATTCTCGCCGCCGCCGTCCACGTGGTACGTCATCTGGCCGTCACGCTGGTTCGTACGGACCTCGGCGTTCTTGGCCTGGTTGACCGGGAGCTGGAGATAGTTCGGCCCCACCCGGTAACGCTGCGTGTCGCTGTAGGAGAAGGTCCGGCCGACGAGCATCTTGTCGTCGGAGAAGTCCAGGCCGTCCACCAGGACACCGGTACCGAAGGAGATCTGCTCGTTCTCCGCGAAGTAGTTGTCCGGCATCCGGTCGAGCACCATCCTGCCGACCGGCTTCGGCGGGAAGTCCTGCTCCGGCCAGGTCTTGGTGTCGTCCAGCGGATCGAAGTCGAGCTCGGGGTGATCGTGGTCGTCCATCACCTGGACCAGCAGTTCCCACTCCGGGTGGTCGCCGCGCCCCACCGCCTCGTAGAGGTCCTTGGTGGCGTGGCCGAGGCCATCGGCCTGGACGTTGGCCGCGTCCTCCTCGGTCATGCTGCGCACGCCCTGCTTGGGCATCCAGTGGTACTTGACCAGGACCGTGCCGCCCTCCTCGTTCACCCACTTGTAGGTGTTGACGCCGAATCCCTGCATGTGGCGGTAGTCGGCAGGGATGCCGCGCGGGCTGAAGAGGTTGATCAGCATGTGCATGGACTCGGGTGTCTGCGACATGAAGTCGAAGATCCGGCGCGGCTGCTGTTCGAAGGTGACCGGGTCGGGCTTGAGGGCGTGGATCACGTCCGGGAATTTGATCGCGTCCCGGATGAAGAACACCCCCAGGTTGTTGCCGACCAGGTCCCAGTTGCCGTCCTCGGTGTAGAACTTCACCGCGAAGCCGCGCGGATCGCGCGCCGCCTCGGAGGAGTCCCGGCCGCCGATCACCGTGGAGAAGCGAACGGCCAGGTCCGTGCGCTTGCCGCGCTCCGCGAAGAGCTTGGCGCGGGTGAAGCGGCCGATCGGCTCGTCGCCCCAGGAGCCGTACGCCTCGAAGTAGCCGTAGGCGGTCACGCCGCGGGCGTGCACGACGCGCTCGGGGATGCGCTCGCGGTCGAAGTGGCTGATCTTCTCGAGGAGCTGGTAGTTCTCCAGCGTCGCGGGGCCGCGGGCACCGACGGTCCGCTGGTTCTGGTTGTCGTGGACCGGGTGTCCCTGCCGGTTGGTGAGTACCTTCCGGTCGTCGTCCGGGGCGGGGCCGGTGCTCGCTACGTCCGTCACGTTCGTCCACTCCTCTGGGGTCGTACGAGAATTCCTGAACAGATATGCCCCAATTTGGCCGTATATCTTCCCATGCTGGGGAACCGCGGCCGACAGGGCCGTTCGCCGGGCGTACCGGCCGGAGTGACACCGTGGTCAGCCGAGGATGCTCCACGACGTGGTGCCGTTCGCCGCCATGAGAAGGGCGAGCACCACGATGTCGGCGATGCCGAGCCACAGCCCGAGCAGTGCTCTGAAGCGTCGGGGCGTGTCCCGGCGCAGGGCCATGGTGGCCAGGACGATGGCGATGGGGCCGAGGACGAAGTTCAGGACGAGGAGACCGACCAGGCCGAGGACGAAGGAGGCCACGGCCATCCCCTCGGTGTCCCGCCTGCCGGTCTCCCGCCGGCCGGGTGCTGTCAGTCGCATCACGTCACGCCCTTCGGGTGCGGCCGGACCGGCGCCGCTCACGGACGGCGAAAACCGCCAGCCAGACGGTGATGGCCACGCCGGCCACGATGGTCACGGGCCAGGGAAGGTAGGCGGCCGACCCGATCAGCACGGTCAGCAGAAGGAAGGCCACGACAAGGATGAGCATGTCTACTCCCGTTCGCGCGGGGACACGGGCAACGAGGTGGAACGCCACTGCATGAACATGCGGTCACGGGTGTCCCGGCGGACCGACGTCACACCTCCGTCGGGCGGAGGGAGGTTGGCCGCGCCGCTCAGGGGTACTCCGACGATCTTCCGGAAGAGCCGTGGAAGAACTGGAAGGTGACTGGTGCCCGAAAAGAACATGAGTGACGTGAACGACGTGAAGAACGTCTTCGTGATAGGTCTCGACGACGCCAACCTGCCGACGCTCGAAGCAGCGCCGGCAGCCAAGTCGCTGCGATACCACCCGTTGTTGACGGTCGAGGAACTGCAGGGCGGGGAGGTGTCGGTCCCGGAGCTCATCGACAAGGCCCAGGCCGTACTGGACGCCTTCGACGGGAGCATCGACGCGATCGTCGGCTACTGGGACTTCCCGGTCAGCACCCTCGTCCCCATCCTCGCCGAGCGGTACGGAACCCGCAGCACCGGCCTGGAGTCGGTGGTCAAGTGCGAGCACAAGTACTGGAGCCGGCTGGAGCAGCAGAAGGTCACGGACAGGCACCCCCGGTTCGGCCGGGTCGACCTGGACACCGACGACCCGAAGCCGCCCGAGAACGTGCGGTTCCCGATGTGGGTCAAGCCCGCCCTGTCGTACTCCTCCGAACTCGCCTTCGGCGTCAAGGACATGGACGAGTTCCGTGACGCCGTCCGGCAGATACGCGAGGGCATCAGCCGGGTCGGCCGCCCCTTCGAGTACATCCTCGACCAGCTGGAGCTGCCGCCCGAGATGGACGGGGTCGGCGCCCAGGTCTGCCTCGCCGAAGAGGCGATGACGGGCCTGCAGGTCGCTGTCGAGGGATACGTCCACGAGGGCGAGGTGACCGTCTACGGCGTACTGGACTCCATCAACTACCCCGGCACGTCGAGCTTCCAGCGTCACCAGTACCCCTCGACGCTGCCGCCACCGGTGATCGACCAGCTGCACGACGTCACCGAGCGCACCATGCGCCAGATCGGCTTCGACGAGGCCACCTTCAGCGTCGAGTACTTCTACGACCCCAAGGCGCAGGAGATCAACCTGCTGGAGATCAACCCCCGGCACTCCCAGTCCCACGCCGAGTTGTTCCAGTACGTCGACGGAGTACCCAACCACCACAGCATGCTCGGCCTCGCCCTCGGGGAGGACCCGCGCATGCCCCGGCGCGAGGGCCCGTACGCGATGGCCGCGAAGTGGTACTACCGATGGTTCACCGACGGAGTGGTGCGCAACGTGCCCTCGCCCGAGGACCTCGCCCGTATCGAGCACGAGACCGACGGCGTGCGGGTGGACGTCACCACCGAGGAGGGCCAGGTCCTCTCCGACCTGTCACAGCAGGACAGCTACAGCTACGAGCTGGCGCACGTCTTCACCGGCGGGAACAGCGAGAAGGACCTGCGGGAGAAGTACGACCACTGCGTGGCCGCACTGGGACTCACCTTCGACGAGACCCCCCAGGAACGACCGCACGAGTAAGGAGCAAGTCCACCGCATGCGTTACGTGAGCAACCTGCCGTACGCGACCAAGGAAGAGGAGGACCTCCGCATCCCGATGCCCGACGGTGTCCAGCTGTCGGCCCGCGTCTGGCGCCCCACCTCTTCGGACAACGAGCCCGTGCCCGCGGTGCTGGAGTACATCCCCTACCGCAAACGCGACCTCACCTCGGTACGCGACTCCATGCACCACCCCTACATCGCCGGGCACGGCTACGCCTGTGTACGCGTCGATCTGCGCGGCACGGGTGACTCGGAAGGGGTACTGAGGGACGAGTACCTGGAACAGGAGCAGGCCGACGCCGAAGCGGTCCTCGCCTGGCTCGCCGACCAGCCCTGGTGCGACGGCAACACCGGCATGATGGGCCTCTCCTGGGGCGCCTTCGCCGCGCTCCAGGTGGCCGCCCGGCAGCCGCCGAGCCTGCGCGCCGTCGTCATCGCGTCCTTCACCGACGACCGGCACGCCGACGACATGCACTACATGGGCGGCGCCATGCTGTCGGACAACCTCGCCGAGGCCGGCACCATGTTCGCCTACGCCACCTGTCCGCCCGACCCCGCGGTGGTCGGCGACCGGTGGCGCGAGATGTGGCACGAACGCCTGGAGAACACCGGCCCCTGGGTCCTGCCCTGGCTGCGCCACCAGCGCCGTGACGACTACTGGCGCCACGCCTCGGTCTCCGAGGACTACCGGGCCGTCCGCTGTCCCGTCCTCGCCTCCAGCGGCTGGGCGGACGGCTACTCCAACGCCGTGACGCGGCTGCTCGGCCATCTGGACGTGCCCCGCAAGGGACTCATCGGCCCCTGGTCGCACAAGTTCCCCCACCTCGGGGAGCCCGGACCCGCCATCGGCTACCTCCAGGAAGTCGTGCGCTGGTGGGACCACTGGCTCAAGGGCGTCGACAACGGCGTCATGGACGGCCCCATGCTGCGCACCTGGATGCAGGACAGCGTGCCCCCGTCCACGTCGTACGAGGAGCGCCCCGGCCGCTGGGTCGCGGAGCCCGCCTGGCCCTCCCCGCACATCCACCCCGTGACATATCCGCTGACCCGCCATCGGATCGGCGACCCGCGTGACGCCGACGGCGACCCCGGCAGCGAGGACGCGACGGCCGGCGAGGGCTCCGCGATGACGGTGCGTTCCCCGCTGTCCGTCGGCCAGTTCGCGGGCAAGTGGGCCTCCTACAACGCACCGCCGGACCTGCCGTACGACCAGCGCGAGGAGGACGGCGGCTCCCTCGTCTTCGAGACCGAACCGCTGACCGAACGGCTGGAGATCCTCGGCTCGCCGACCGTGGAACTCGACCTCTCGGCCGACCGGCCGGTCGCCATGGTGGCCGCTCGCCTGTCCGACGTGAGCCCGGACGGCGCAGCCACCCGCGTCACCTACGGCCTGCTCAACATCACGCGCAGGGAGAGCGCCGAGAACCCCGAGGCCCTGGAGCCCGGTACGCGCTACCGCGCGACCGTGCAGCTCAACGGAGTGGCGCAGGCCTTCCCGCCCGGGCACCGGGTGCGGCTGTCGCTGTCCACGTCGTACTGGCCGCTCGCCTGGCCGCCCCCCGAGCCCGCCCTGCTGAGCGTGCACGAGGGGTCCAGCACCCTCACGCTCCCCGTCCGCCCGACGGGCGAGCCGGACGAGATCGCGGCGAACCCGTTCGAGGAGCCCGAGGGCACGCCTCCGGTGCGCACGACCCGGCTGACCGCTCCCGAGGGACGCTGGGAGGTGAAGCGCGACATGGTCGACTACCGGGCCGAGCTGGAGATCGTGAAGGACCAGGGACTCGTCCACTTCGACGAGATCGGTCTCGACGTCGGCCGCCGCGCCTACGAGCGGTACACCTCCGTCGCCGACGACTTCACGTCGGCCACCGGCGAGTCGAGCTGGACGATGCGGTTCAGGCGCGACGACTGGGACGTCCGTGTGGAGACGAGCACCCGTCTGAGCTGCGACGAGCGGGACTTCTTCGTGGCCGCGACGCTGGACGGTTACGAGGGTGAGCGCCGGGTCTTCTCCCGTACGTGGAACGAGACGGTGCCACGGGACCTCCTGTAGTGCCACAACAGGCGACGTTCGCCCCGGGTCCTGCCGTGATGACGAAGGCGGGGCCCGGGGCCCGCCGGGGAGGCGTCGATTCCCGTTGCCCGGGAACCCGCTGGGGGAAAGCGGAACACCACGACAGGAAACGTACGAGTGAGGAGCTTCCCGGCATGACCGTTCCCGAGGACGACCGTCGTAGGACCGAGGCCGCACACCGGGCGCCGGCGCAGCAGGACCGGGCACAGCCCCAGGAGCGGGGCGGCACCGGCCGTACGCTGCGTGAGGCCCTGGAGGAGGCCCGGGTCCGGCCGGGCGACTTCGCGGAGCGGGAGGCGAGGTAGGGCATGAGTTCACTCACCGGCCTGGAACGAGCGCTGGAGCGCTTCGGAGGGTCACTGCTCGCTCAGTTGCGGCACAAGGAACCGGTCGAACTGGTCGAGGCCCTGCGCAAGGAGTGCGACGACAACACGGTCGTGTGCAGCGAGAACCGGACCGTCGTCCCCAATGCCTACGACGTCGAGCTGGCCGAGTTCGCCTACGAGGAACTCGAGCGTCGCGGCGCCCGCGTCGACCAGATCCTCACCGACAGCCTGCTTCGCCACGGTCAGGACCGGGGCTACGAATGGGCCGGCCCGCTCGCGGTGCATGTCACCAGGTCCCGCGACGTGCCCAACGGCCGGTACCGGGTGGCGAGTCAGGTGATGCAGCATGTGCGGGCCGACGCCTTCCGGCTCTGACCGGTCGCCACCACGCCGATCCGGACCACGCCGTCCGCCGTGGTCCGGCAGACGGCAGACGGCAGACGGCAGACGTCTGCACGGTCGGCTATCCGCGGGGCGGACGCCTGAGAACGGCCGTGGTGATCTCCGCGAGTGTCTGCCCGGTGCGGAAGGCCTCCGCCCGCATCGTGGCGAGAGCCGACTCGACACTCATGCCGAAGCGGGCGGCGACGACCCCGATGGCCTGATGGGTCGACGACCAGTGGGCCCGTGCCACGTCCTGCGGCTTCCACAGGGGATACGCGAAGTCGTCGAAGAGCTCGCGGTGTGCCGGCAGGAGAGCCGTCACCACGGCGTCGGCGACCTGGGCCCCGGCGCGCATCGAGGACGCGTCGAGACAGTCGGAGGCTCGCGTGAAGAGCTCCATCGAACCGAGCGTCTGGTCCGCGAGCCGCAGCGGAAACGCGTAGACGGCGCCCACTTCGGGAAGCTGCTCGGCGACCGTCGCCCCGAAGAACGGCCACGGCGTGACGCGTTGCCGCAGACCACTGCCCACGGCGGGAACCCCTTGTGAGGCGGCGGTGATGCAGGGGCCCTCCGCCACCGTGAACTGGATCTCCTCCAGCCGCAGGGCCGTGCTGTTGGACGCGCACAGCAGTTGCCGGGACGGCGTGTCGGTGAGCAGGGAGAAGGCGGCTCCGTCGACGGCCAGGACCTCGCACGCCGTGTCGCAGAGGGTACGTGGCAGGTCGTCGGCCCTCGCATGACGGGCAGCCTCCGCAACCGTCTGTGCCGCCGAGAAGCGCCGTGCCTCCATCGGAGTCTCCGCCCTGTCCGCATCCGAGCCGTCATCGGTGCGGGTACCTCTTCACAGGCGTCCGGAACGTGGTGGTGCCCGACGACCTCGGTCGTCGGGCACCACGGTCCACGTGACCGGGACGAGCCGGAGGCTGCCGGCGAGGCGGCCGCGGGCAGCCTGTTCGTGAGCCGGTCCGGCGAGGTCAGACCCCTCGCTCGGATGCCGTCGGCAGCTCCTCCTCGGG
Source organism: Streptomyces aurantiacus (assembly GCF_027107535.1). Taxonomy (NCBI): domain Bacteria; kingdom Bacillati; phylum Actinomycetota; class Actinomycetes; order Kitasatosporales; family Streptomycetaceae; genus Streptomyces; species Streptomyces sp. Qhu-G9. The sequence continues at coordinate 3,827,915 of NZ_CP114283.1, forward strand.
CACGACGTGGACCGCGGCCTCCTCGGCGCCCGCGGCTCCGCCGTCGATGCCCATGTCGGAGGCGACGGCTTCCTTCGTCGTGTCCGTGTGCGCGCCCTCGTCCGGCGCCACCAGACGGCCCGCACGGTCGGCGCCGACCTCCGGGCCGACCGGTTCGCCCTCACCCCCGGGCAGGTCGCCGATGCCGTCGCCGGGCGGTGCCTCCTCCTCGGGGACCTCCTGGCGCAGCCGTTCGTCGAGGGTCTCGCCCTCGTGCTGCTCGGCCGCCGTGACACCGGTCTTGGTGACACCCAGGGGCTTCTCGGGCGGGGAGTAGCCCTCGTCGAGGATGTCGTCGTACGTGCGTTCGTCCACCGCGTCCTGGAGATCGAGCGGCGCGGCGTCCGCCTGCTCCTCGTTGGTTCCCGTGGGCTGGTAGGCGTCGTCCGCCATGCTGTCGTCGTTCATGTTCACCCTCCTGGCCCGGTGATCGGTCGGTGCTCCCCGTAGGAGTACCGCGGTGCCCGTCATGCAACCCGCGAAACACCGGACGACCTGGTGAGCCGTGCCCGCCCCGTCCGAGCTATTGACCGGTACATACCAAGCCGATTGAGTGTCCCGCGCAGACCCCCCATTTTTTTCCGGCCGCCGTTCCGGCGTCGCCGTGCTGCCGAAGGGACCCGACCGTCATGCGGAGCCATCGCCCCCTGCTCGCTCTCACCGCCGCCGGAGCGGCACTGACCACCGCCCTGGCCGCTCCCGCCCAAGCGGCCGAGGTGCCGACGGCGGGAGTGTTCTACGTGCAGAGCGCGGTCACCGGCCTGAACGCCGCCGACAACGGGGGAGCGGTCGTCCAGCGCAACCCCAAGGGCAACGAGGACCGCCAGCAGTGGTCGCTGCGGTCCAGCGGCGCGTCGTACGTCCTCGAAAGCACCGACACGGCGGGCAGTTGCCTCGGCCGCTCGGGTGGTCAGGCGAGAACCGTGGCCTGTGCGGGCGCCGACGCCCTGTGGGAGATCACGTCGACGGGCACCGACCAGTACCGGCTGAAGGTCCCCGGCGCCGACCAGTACCTGACGGTCGGAGCGAAGGCCTCGGGCGCCAACTACCCCGCACAGCTGGTCGTGGGCGGGGCGGGCGGTCCCGCGGCCTGGTACCTGACTCCGGTCACGTCCCCGGTCGCTCCGATGCCCTCCCAGGACCGGCGCACCCTGGACCAGGTCACGTTCCTCACCTCCCACAACGCCTACGCGAACGGCGTGGACGGCGGTTTCGCCCCGCCCTTCGTGAACCTCGTCCCGAACCAGACCCGGGGCATCGACCGGCAACTCACCGACGGCGTACGCGGATTCATGCTGGACATCCACCAGACCTCGGACGGCGCGATCCTGTGCCACAACAGCTGCACGCTCGTCAGCAGGCCGGTGGCGCTGTGGGTGGACATCCAGCGCATGGTCGACTTCCTCAAGCGGAACCCGGACGAGTTCGTCACCGTGTTCCTGGAGGACTACGTCGACCCGGGCGTCCTGCGCAGTGAACTGGCCCGCGTGAACGGCCTGTCCGACGTCCTCTACCGCCCGGACCAGACCGGCGTGCGCGCGAAGGGCTGGCCGCGGATGGCGGACCTGATCGCCGCCAACGACCGTCTGCTCCTGTTCACCGACCACAGCCGCTCCGCCGACCAGGCCGCCGGGCTCACCCGCGACAGCTTCGGCGTGATGTACCAGCGTGAGTGGACGGTGGAGAACTACTGGTCCATGGGCTCGGGCCTCGGGAGCTCCAACTGGGCCTGCTACAGCCGCTGGTACGACGCCAACGCCAACATTCCCCTCACCGCCGCGGCGCCGCCCTTCCGGCCGCTCTTCGTCATGAACCACTTCCGCGACGCGGGGATAGCCTCCACCGCCGCCACCGACAACACCAAGCTCACCGACCGGGCCCAGCGCTTCTGCCAGCCCGCGGCCCGCAAGAAGCCCAACTTCCTCGCGGTGGACCACTACGACCTCGGCTCACCCGCTTCGGCGGTGGCGACGCTGAACACGTACACGTACTGAGCCGAACACGCCCACGTACCGGTGGGGAGGGTCCGAGCGCGAGAGCACCGGACCCTTTGCCGTACGCCGCTTCCGCCGGTGAGCTCCGGGGGGGGGAAGCGGCGTACGGACCGCTCGACGAGGCCTGTGGTCAGCCCAGTTGGGCGTGCAGGAAGTCCACCGTGCTCCGCCAGGCGAGGGCGGAGGACTCGGGGTCGTGGACCGCCGGGCGGCCATCGTTGAAGAACGCGTGGTCGGCCGGATAGACGCGCAGGTCCGGGGTGATGCCGGACTGCTCGCGGATCGTCTCGGCGAGAGGGGCGAGGGAATCCACGGGGATGCTCGTGTCACGTTCGCCGTAGTGGCCCAGGATCTGCGCCTTGAGCCCGGAGAAGTCGGGCGTCTCGCCCTGGATGACGCCGTAGAAGGGAACGGCGGCACGGACGCGGGCGTCGGTGGCCGCCTGATGGAGGACGAAGCCGCCTCCCATGCAGAAGCCGACCGAGCCGACGGCCCCGGACGTGACCTCGGGCATCGCCAGCAGATGGTCGACGGCGCCGGACAGCAGCTCGACGCCGCGCGACACGGGCAGGTCCTGCATCATGCGCAGCGCCTCGGAGCTCTCGTGGGCGACATTGCCGCCGTACAGATCGGGGGCCAGCGCCACGAAGCCCTCCTTCGCCAGGCGCTCGGTGACGTCCGCGATGTGGTCGGTCAGGCCCCACCACTCCTGGATCACGATGACGCCGGGCCCCTGTCCGGCCGGTGGCAGTGCCAGGTAACCGTGCGCGGTGCTCCCGCCGCTCGGGAAGGTGACGTTCTGGTGGGCGGGTGCCCCGGTCGACCTGGGCGTCTCGGACATGGTGTGTCGCTCCTGCCTGTCGCTTGATCCTGCCGCCGTCCAGCATGCAGGAGGCGGGTAAGACGACGGCAAGCGGCCCCTGCCCGGTCCGGCCCCGCACGCTCTCGGCCGCACGCCCCGCCCGGACCGGAGCCGAGGGCACCCGCGCGGACCGTCCCCGCCGATGCCGTATCCTCGCGTGTTACGTATAACTCCCGTCGCTGAACCCACCCTCCCGAGAGGCCCCGATGAAACGCGTCGCCCTGGTCACCCTCGTCGTCGACGACTACGACGAGGCGATCCGCTTCTACACCGAGGCGCTCGGGTTCCGGCTCGCCGAGGACGCCCCGCGCCCCGACGGGTCCCGCTGGGTCGTCGTGGAACCGGACACGGGCGGGACCGGCACCGGGCTGCTGCTGGCCCGTGCCAAGGGCGAGGCGCAGCGCGACCGGGTCGGCGACCAGACCGGCGGCCGGGTCGGCTTCTTCCTGCACACCGACGACTTCGCCCGCGACCACGCACGGATGGCCGCGGCGGGCGTGACCTTCCTGGAGGAACCCCGCCACGAGACGTACGGCTCGGTCGTCGTCTTCCAGGATCTGTACGGGAACAGGTGGGACCTGCTGCAGCCCGCCTCTCCCGACGCGACCGACCACTGACCGGCCGTCCCCACCCGCGGACCACACCCACAGACAACCTGCCGAGGAATCACCGCATGACCGCGTCACGCATCGACATCGACACCATCCGCCGGCTCCCCAAGGCCGTTCTCCACGACCACCTCGACGGCGGACTGCGCCCCGCGACTCTCGTCGAACTCGCCGCCACGGTCGGCCACACACTCCCCACCACCGACCCCGACGCGCTCGCCGCCTGGTACTACGAGGCGGCCAACTCCGGCGACCTGGTCCGTTACATAGCCACCTTCGAGCACACCCTCGCCGTGATGCAGACCCGGGAAGGCCTGCTGCGGACCGCCGAGGAGTACGTCCTCGACCTGGCCGAGGACGGTGTCGTCTACGGCGAGGTCCGCTACGCCCCCGAGCTGATGCTGAACGGCGGGCTCACGCTGCCCGAGGTCGTCGCGACCGTGCAGGAGGGCCTGGCCGCCGGTATGGCGAAGGCGGACGCCGCCGGGACCCCGGTCCGCGTCGGCACGCTGCTGTGCGGGATGCGCATGTTCGACCGAAGCCGCGAGATCGCGGACCTGGCCGTGACGTTCCGCGACGCGGGCGTCGTGGGCTTCGACATCGCGGGCGCCGAGGACGGTTTCCCGCCCGCCGACCACCTCGCCGCCTTCCGGCACCTGCGCGAGGAGAACGTCCCGTTCACCATCCACGCCGGTGAGGCACACGGCCTGCCCAGCATCCACCAGGCGATCCAGGTCTGCGGTGCCCAGCGCATCGGCCACGGAGTCCGGATCACCGAGGACATCGTGGACGGCAAGCTCGGCCGCGTCGCGGGCTGGGTGCGCGACCACCGCATCGCTCTGGAGATGTGTCCCACCTCCAACCTCCAGACGGGTGCGGCCACGTCGATCGCCGAGCACCCGATCACGCACCTGCGCGACCTCGGTTTCCGCGTCACCCTCAACACCGACAACCGGCTGGTCTCCGGCACGACCATGACCCGCGAGATGTCCCTGCTCGTCGACGAGGTCGGCTGGACCCTCGACGACCTGCGCACGGTCACGGTCAACGCCCTCAAGAGCGCGTTCATCCCGTTCGACGAGCGCAACGCCCTGATCCGGGACGTGGTCCTGCCGGGGTACGCGCTCTGAGCGCCGGCGGCCGGCCGGGCCCCGCCGCGGGGTCCGGCCGACCGCGTCCTCACGCGTCCGGCACCCAGTTGCCGTGGAATCCCAGCGGCACCCGCGCGGGGAGATGGACCCGGGCCACCGGCTCACCCGTGAAGTCCTGGGCGGACAGGATCAGCAGATCGGCGGCGCCCCGGTCGGGATTGTGCACGTACGCCAGCGTGTAGCCGTCGTCCTCCGCCGCCCTCGGGTCCGTCGGATCAGAGGCCACGAACACCGCCTCGCCCGCCGCCGAGTGCCGGGGCAGCCGGTGCACCTGCGTCGTACCACGCAGCAGATCGTGTTTGATGAGTTCGTTGCTGAAGGCACGGTCGGGCGGATTCCCGTCGGGCGTCACGTACGCCAGCATCATCTCCGCGGCGGCCGCCGAGTAGCCGTACCGGTGCCGCCGCGTCAGCAGCGCCTCGTTGACGCGCGGGAACTCCTGCGGCCGGTCGTCCAGAACCCTGGTCCGCACACAGCCCCGGTCGAGATCGACGGTCCAGCGGTGCAGCCGCGGCGTCCCGGCGCCGTAGGGCCCGCCGGAGCCGCGCCCCGCGACGAAGAAGGGCGCCGGGTAGGCCGTGAGGTCGACGACCACCGACGATCCCTCGTCGTAGGCGTTGAGGGTGTGCGAGTAGTACGTCGGCTCGGCCTCGATCCAGCGGATCTTCCCGCCGGCCCGCGGCAGGACGCCGACCCGCGCCGCATGCCGGTCGTTCCACACGTACGGCACCAGGTCGCCCCGCTCCGCGGCCGCCAGGTCGAAGGTGACCGGCATGTCGAGGATGACGACGTACTTCTCGGTGAGCGCGAAGTCGTGGATCATCGGGCTGTCCGACACCGGGATCCTCGTGGTCCGCACGACCCGCCCCGCGGCGTTCACCACCACATGCCGTATGTGGTTCCAGGTCGGGTAGTACGTGATCGCGTGCAGCTCGCCCGTCTCCATGTCCAGCTTGGTGTGCGCGGTGAACGCGCCCTCCAGGGTGCCGCGGAAGTCGTACGTGCCCACGGTGTCGAGCTCGTAGCCGAGTTCGTAGGGCAGCGGGCCGCTCTCCTGGATGGCGAGGACCCGTCCGCGGTGCCCGATGACATGGGTGTTGCAGGGGAAGTCGTCCGGGGGCACCGGTCCCGGATAGGGCTCGCCGAGCTGCTCCGCGACACCGGCGGAGCGGACCCAGCGGTTGCGGTACCACTCGGCGCGGCCGTCGCGCAGCCGCACGCCGTGCACCATGCCGGCGCCGTGCATCCAGTGGTGTGCGCGGGGGTCCTCCAGGCCCAGGACGTTCGGCCCGTTCCTGAGATATCGGCCGTTCAGCTCGCGGGGGATCCTGCCGGTGACCGGGAGGTCGAAGGCGGTCAGTTCCTCCGTGACGGGAGCGAACGCCCCCTCCAGGAAAGGATGGTGGCGACCCTTGTCGCCGACGGGAGCGCCTGCCGCGAATCCTCCGGTCGACCCCACCAGTCCGCTCGCCGCCGCGATGGCGGCCGCCCCGCGCAGTACGTTCCGTCGGCTGTGCTCAGTCATCTTCTTACCCCTGCCTCGCAGTTGTCGTGTCGGTGTGCACGAGTCTGCTGGCGGACGAGGGGCCGGTCAGGAGGGCTGGAACCCCTCATGGGGTGGTGCCAGGCCCCCTGTTTCGAGCAGTGACATGAGTGCCCGGGCGGCCGGACTGGTCGCTTCCGGCGGCGGGAGCATGGCGACGGTCTCGTACGGCGTCTCGGCGTCGGCCTTGAGTGCGAGGGCCGGCAGTGCCTGACGCTTGTGGGCGAAGTGGCGCGGTACGACGGCGATGCCGAGGCCCTCCTCGACGAGGTCGAGGAGGCTGTGCACGTCGTTGACCTCCAGCGCGACCGTGCGGTGCACACCCGCGGCCGCGAAGGCCGCGTCGGTGGTGCGGCGCGGGCCCCAGTCGGGGTGGAAGTCCACGAAGGACTCGCCGCCGAGTTCGTCCGGCGTCACGGGCCCGCCGCCCGCCAGACGGTGCGAGGGGTGACAGAGCACGGTCATCGGTTCGCTGGTCAGGGGCAGGCAGCGGAGCTGTTCCGTGTCGGCGCGGGTCGTCACGGCGAAGGCCAGGTCGAGGCGGCCCGCGGCGACGTCCTCGGCGAGCGCCCCGGACCCCGCCTGCCGCAGCCGGATCTCCACGTCGGGATGCTGCCTCCGGAACGCGGCGAGCAGCTGGGCGACGGGCACCCCGGCGATGCACTGCTCGGTGCCGACCGAGAGCAGGCCGCGCAGCACCCCCTGCACGGCGGCCACCGCGTCCTCGGCCGCGCGGACCTGGGCCAGGATCCGCTCCGCCTCGGTCAGCAGCGCCCTGCCGGCCTCGGTGAGCGTGACGCGGCGGGTGGTACGGACGAACAGCGGAGCGCGCAGCTCCCGCTCCAGGGCGCGGATGGAGGCGGACAGGCCGGACTGCGACACCATGAGCCGTTCCGCTGCCCGGGTGAAGTGCTGGTCCTCGGCGACCGCGACGAAGTGCTGAAGGTGGCGCAGTTCCATGATTGAGAAGCGTATCCGCTGAATCCCATCCGATTCTCCTGTTGGACCGCTGTCCACCGGGCAGGCGAGAGTGGACACCGGTCCACTCCGTACCGACCCCTCTGGAGACCGCGTTGTACACCGCACACACCGACCGTTACGCGGACATGCCCTACCGGCGCACCGGACGCAGCGGCCTGAAGCTGCCCGCGTTCTCCCTCGGCCTGTGGCACAACTTCGGCCCCGACCGGCCGGTGGACACCCAGCGTGCGATCCTGCGCCGCGCGTTCGACCTGGGAGTCACCCACTTCGACCTGGCGAACAACTACGGGCCCCCGCCCGGCGCCGCCGAGTCGGCCCTCGGTGAGGCACTGAAGGCGGACTTCGCGCCGTACCGCGACGAGCTGGTCATCTCGTCGAAGGCCGGATACCTGATGTGGCCGGGCCCGTACGGCGAGTGGGGATCCCGCAAGTACCTGCTGTCCTCGCTCGACCAGAGCCTGAACCGCATGGGCCTCGACTACGTCGACATCTTCTACTCGCACCGCCCCGACCCGCAGACTCCGCTGGAGGAGACGATGGGCGCGCTGCACTCGGCCGTCCAGCAGGGCAAGGCACTGTACGTCGGTGTGTCGAACTACTCGCCGGAGCAGACCCGTGAGGCCGCCCGCATCCTCGGCGAGCTGGGCACCCCGCTCCTCATCCACCAGCCGCGCTACTCGATGCTCGACCGGCGTCCCGAGGAGGAGGGACTCCTGGACACGCTCGACGAGCTGCGGATCGGGTCCATCGCCTACTCGCCGCTGGAGCAGGGCCTGCTCACCGGCCGCTACCTGGACGGGATCCCGGAGGGTTCGCGGGCCGCGAGTGACAGCCCCTTCCTGAGCGCGGACAAGGTGACCGGGGAACTCGTCGCACACCTGCGCGCCCTGAACGACATCGCCACGTCGCGCGGCCAGTCCCTGGCCCAGATGGCGCTGGCCTGGGTGCTGCGCGGCGAGCGGGTCACCTCTGCGCTCATCGGCGCGAGCAGCCCGCAGCAGCTGGAGGACAGCGTGGCGGCCATGGGCAACCTGGAGTTCTCGCAGGACGAGCTCACCCGGATCGACGACATCGTGCGGAAGGCTGCCGCCTAGGTCGCGGCCCCTGTCGGGGTCTCGGGCCGGGCCCGCCGGTGTCACACCGGCGGGCCCGACCCGGTTCCCGTCGGCACTGCCGCGCGGGACCCGCACGGCCCGGACCCCGTCGTACGCCGACGCCGTCGGTCAGTCCGTGACGCGCTCCTCCAGCCGTACCGTCACGGTGTCCCCGGCCTCCTTCCCGATCGCCTTGCGCACGTCGGCCTTCACGGGGAGTTTGTGGGTGCCGTCGCCGAGCGCCATGAACGAACTCCTGAAGGGGTGGCCGTCGATCGTCCCGCGGACCTTGACCAGGCCGCGGGTGCCGAAGAACGCGACCGAATCGGGCCAGACGACATACGTCCAGCCACCGGTTTCGGGGCTCTTCCGCAGTTCGGCCGTGAATTGCTGGTCCAGTGCGGTGTCCGTGCTCATGATGTCCTCCGCTTTCCCGGTGGTCTCTCTCATACAAGACCACCCGACGGGGCAGAACTCATCGCGATCGCCGGGGCACTCCGCCGCGGGCACCCGGTCGAGAAACCCGTACACGCTCCGTATCCGGCCGTACTCGTCCAGGGAGACGACGTCGAATCCGGCGACAGGTGCGGAACCGGCGGCGGTGTTCGCCGGTCCCCAGCCGAAGCGGGCGATGCCGTGGCGGCCGTCCACGGTGTCGGCCGGCCGGAAGGAAGTGACCGGGAAACTGCTCGGGCGCGGTGCCGATCGCGTTCCAGGCCTCGAAGTGGTGGCCGCGCGGTTTCGGCCAAACAGTGCCGTGAATATGCCAGGAGACTGGCCGGAAAGTTATGGTGACACTGTTTCAGGAGTGGCGATACTTGAATGCTAGAACCATTCACCACCCGGAGAGCCGCTCGGAGAACCTCCCGAGAGAACGCCCCGGGAGCGTCCCGGTGAACCGCCCGGAGCGCGCGTACTGAGAGCCGCCCGGAGATCCCTCCGGTGAACCGCATGAGAACAGCGCCACAGTGCACTGCAAAGCGAGCCGCAGGAAAGAGAGGCCGGCCCGGCAGCAAGCGGATGCAATGGGGGAGTGATCGTGCACGACGAATTCCTGTGCCACGTCACCGCGTACGGAGTCTGCGGCGGAATGTGGGTCGGAGTACCGCTCGGTACCTACCGGGCGCCCACCCTGGCCCTGGCCATGTGGTGGTTACGGGACCGGGCGTCCTGGATCGCCGAACGCCTGGATCCGAACCCCGACGCCCCGTACTTCCCGCCGAACTCGATGGCGCCCGTCGCCCTCACGTCTCCGGACGTGCCCGGCATGCTGCGCACCTGGTGCGGCGACATCGCACAACAGGATCTGGCCGCCGAGGAGTTGGCCGCGGGGCACCTGCTGCGCATCGCCACGCACGACGAGACCACCGAGTACGAGCTGCTCGCGGAGTCGGTCGACGCCCTGAGGATGCGGCGCACCCAGCCCTTCCTGTCCGTCCCGGCCGCCTGAGCCGCCGGGAATCCCGCCGCCGCCCCGGATCCCACCGCCCCGGATCCCCTCGTCCCGCACGCGCGGCAGGCGCATACACGGGTAAATAGTTAGAATTCAGGCATGGGAGAGCGGTCTGCGGCGCCCGAACTCGTCCTCGAAACCGAGACGGGATCCACGGTGATGACCCCGAACCACGCCTACCGCGTGGGGCGGGATCCACTCTGCGACATCGTCATCGACGACGCCCGGGTGTCCTGGCACCACGCGGTCCTGCGGCCGGGCGCCGACCACTGGACGCTGGAGGACGAGAACAGCACGAACGGCACGTACGCCGACGGCCGCCGCGTCCGTGCGTGGGACGTCGGGCCCGGCAGTGTCATCCGCTTCGGCAACCCCGCCGACGGCCCGTGCGCCGTGCTCGCGGACCGGCCGCCGCCCGCCCCCGAGCGGCCCTCTGCCGTCTCGATGCCCGCGGCGACCGGAACCTTCCGGCAGCCCACCACCGTGCGGCCGCTGCCCGCCCGCTCCGTCCGTATCGGCCGTGGCGACGACAACGACCTCGTCGTCGACGACCTGAGCGTCTCCCGGCGGCACGCCGAACTGCGGGCGATGCCGGACGGGACGTACGAGATCGTCGACCTGGGCAGCCACAACGGCACATTCCTCAACGGCCAGCCCGTCACCCGCGCCCGCATCGACGGGGGCGACATCGTCGGCATCGGCCACTCGGCGTTCTGCCTGGTCGGCGACCAGCTCCAGGAGTACGTCGACACCGGCGAGGTCTCGCTCGACGTGCAGGACCTGTCCGTCGCCGTCGACCGGGGCCGCAAGACGCTCCTCGACCAGGTCTCCTTCCCCGTCGGCGAGAAGTGCCTGCTGGCCGTCGTCGGACCCAGCGGCGCCGGCAAGTCCACGCTGCTCAACGCCCTCACCGGACAGCGCCCCGCCGACCGGGGCACGGTCCTGTACGACGGCCGCGACCTGTACCGGGACTACGCCGAGCTGCGCCAGCGCATCGGCCTCGTCCCGCAGGACGACATCCTCCACTCCCAGCTGACCGTGCGACGCGCCCTCGCCTACGCCGCCGAGCTGCGTTTCCCGCAGGACACCGCGAAGGCCGAGCGCAAGGCCCGGGTCGACGAGGTCATACACGAGCTGGGCCTCGAACAGCGCGCCCGGCAGCCCATCCACAGCCTCTCCGGCGGCCAGCGCAAACGGGTCAGCGTGGCACTCGAACTGCTCACCAAGCCGTCCCTGCTCTTCCTCGACGAGCCGACCTCCGGACTCGACCCCGGAATGGACCGCTCGGTGATGCACATGCTGCGCGGACTGGCCGACGACGGGCGGACCGTCATCGTCGTCACGCACAGCGTGCTCAGCCTCGACGTCTGCGACCGGCTGCTCGTCCTCGCGCCCGGCGGCAAGGTCGCCTACTACGGACCTCCCGACGAGACGCTCGCCTTCTTCGGCTACGAGCAGTGGCCGGAGGCGTTCGAGGCGTTCGAGCGGGATCACGACCGGGACTGGGCGGGCGACTACCGCGAGTCACCGCACCACAGGCAGTACATCGTGAACTCCAGCGCCCAGCCGCGCCTGCCCGAGGCCGCCCCGGCCCCCGGTACGGTCGCCCGCCCGCCCAAGGCACAGAGCTGGGGATCGCAGCTGGGCACACTGGTGCGCCGGTACGCGGCGGCGCTCAGCGCCGACCGGACGTTCCTCGCCATCATGATCGCCCTGCCCTTCGTCATGGGAGCGATGGCCCGTGCCCTGTCGGGGAGCAAACTGACGCAGGAGACGGCGATGAACGCGCTGCTCATCCTCTGCGTCGGCGGAGTCCTGACCGGCGCGGCCAACGCGGTGAGGGAACTGGTCAAGGAACGGGTGATCTACCAGCGGGAGCGGGCCGTCGGCCTGTCCAGATCGGCGTACCTGATGTCCAAGGTCGTCGTCCTCGGCACGATCACCGTGCTCCAGGCCGTGGTGCTGACCCTGGTGGCACTGCTCGGCGTCGACCTGAACGCGCCCGGCGGCGAGGGAGTCGTCCTGCCGCCACTCGTGGAGATCACGCTCGCCGTCGCGCTGCTGGCCTTCACCGCGATGATGCTCGGCCTCCTCGTCTCCGCACTGGTGCGCAAGGAGGAGGTCACGATGCCGCTGCTCGTCCTCCTCGCCATCGTCCAGGTGGTGTTCTGCGGTGCGCTGCTGAAGCTCGACGGCGTCCCCGGCATCGAGCAGCTGTCGTGGCTGGTGCCGTCGCGCTGGGCGCTCGGCGCGATGGCGGGCACCATCGGGCTGGCCCGGCTGGTCCCCGGCGACCTGACGGCCGACCCGATGTTCCGGCACTCGGTGGGCGTGTGGCTGCTCAACATGGGCATGCTCGTCGTCCTCTCGGCCGTCTTCGGCTACCTGGTGGCCCGGCTGCTCAGGCGGCACGAACCCGAAGTCATGCGGAAGTAGGAAGCAGGCGCGATGACGACGACTCCCGACTTCCGTCCCACGCACGTGGTCCCGCAGGACGGCATGCCCGCCTGGGACGCCCCGGACCCGGTCCGGCCCACCGTGCCCCTCGACGCCCTCCTGCCGGTCCGGCTCGTCGAGCGCCTCGGCGACTGGGGGCACGTCCTGTGCGCCAACGGATGGTCCGCGTGGGTCGACGGCCGCCTGCTCGTCGCCGTCCCGCAGGAACCGCCCGCCGCCGGGCAGCCGCTCGCCCGGACCGCCGACCCGCGTCCGCTGCTCGCCCGCGTCGAGGAGACGCTGGGCCGCTACCGGCAGACGGTCGAGGAACTGGCGGCCGGCCACCTGGACGGCGAGGCGTTCCACGGCAGGACACAGGGCATGCGCGTCGGGATCGTCGTCGAGGGCGAGGCCGTCTGGCTGTACGAGGCCGAGCACGAGCGGTGGGTGTACTGCGACGGCACCCGGATGAGCACGTACGCGACGCAGGAGCCGCCCGCCGCGGCCGGCGCCGCGCCGTCCGCCCGGCCTCCCGCCCCGTCCGCCCCGGCCGGGACCAGGCCGCCCGCCGGACCCGGCCGTCCGCCCACACAGGTCGTACCGGGTGCGGGCCCGGAGCCCACGCAGGTCGTACCGGGTCTCGGGCCCGAGCGGGGCCGAGGGGCGCCGGGCGCGGGGCCGGAACCCACGCAGGTCGTGCGAGGCACCGGACCGGACCGGCCACGGGGCGGGGAGGACGCCGGTCACGCCCCCACCCGGCTCGTCACGGGTGACGGTGACGAGTGATGCCGCACGACACCAGTCTGCACTCGGGGCGGCCCTCCGACCTGATCGGCAAACAGATCGCGGGCTACCGCATCGAGCGCGAGGTCGGCCGCGGAGGGATGGCCGTCGTCTACCGGGCCAAGGACCTGCGCCTGGACCGCACGGTCGCCCTGAAGCTGCTCGCCCCGGAACTCGCCCGCAACGACACGTTCCGCAAACGCTTCACGCACGAGTCGCGCGTGGCCGCGGCCATCGACCACCCGCACATCGTGCCGGTCTTCGAGGCGGGCGAGACGGACGGTGTCCTCTACATCGCCATGCGGTACGTCGCCGGCCTTGACCTGCGCCATCTGCTCGACCGGGAGGGGCCGTTGGCCCTCCCGGTGGCCGCCCGAATCGCCGTGCAGGTGGCATCCGCCCTCGACGCCGCCCATGACCACGGTCTGGTCCACCGGGACGTCAAACCCGGCAACATCCTGGTCGCGGCGGGCACGGACAGCGACCACCCCGAGCACGTCTACCTCACCGACTTCGGTCTCACGAAGAAGTCACTGTCCCTCACCGGCTTCACGACGGTGGGCCAGTTCGTCGGCACGCTCGACTACGTGGCACCCGAGCAGATCTCCGGGCGGCCGGTCGACGGCCGCTGCGACGTCTACAGCTTCGCCTGCGTCGTGTACGAGACCCTGGCCGGCCGCCCGCCCTTCCAGCGGGACGACGACATGGCCCTGCTGTGGGCACACCAGTACGACCAGCCGCCGCCGCTGACCGGCGAGCGGCCCGGACTCGCCGCGCCCGTCGACGGTGTGCTGGCGAAGGCACTCGCCAAGAGCCCCGACGACCGGTACGAGTCGTGCCTCGCCTTCGTGGCCGCGCTGCGCGCCGCGGCGACGGGGACCGAGGTGGTGGGGCACGCGCCCACCCAGGTGGACCATCGAGCTGCCGGGACGCCCCAGCGGCCGGGGCCGCCGCCCGAGCCGCCGGAATGGGCTCTGCCCGTGTTTCCTCGCTCGCGCTGGTGAGGCTCCGCCCGGGCAGGAACGGACCCGGAACAGACGGGAGCGGACCCGCCCGGACGGGTGAATGGGCGAAAGTTGCGTCGGGCCGTTCGCACGGTCCCCGCGCCCTTTCCGGGCATCGGCAGCGAAGCGTCGCCATCGGGCCGGGGACCGCGATGCGGTAGTCCGTTCGTGTGGTGCGCTGCAATGCCCGTGTGCCCGGCCGAGGTCAGGCCTTCGGCTTCTCCACCTCGCCGTGGTGGCGCATCCGGGAGGCGAGCAGCGCGCCCGCGAAGCCGGTGACCAGGCCCCAGAGCAGGGCGAGACCGAGCGTGGCCCACAGCCCGGGCCGCAGGAAGAGTTCGCCGGACAGTCCGCCGCCGACGTCCCCGATGCCGAGCAGCGACAGGCCGTAGTGCGCGTCGATCCGGCCGAGGAGGCAGACCGTGAGCACCGTGAGCACGAGTGCGACAGCCATGTGCACGGCGTGCTGCCAGGCGCGCATCCGGCCCGGTGAGCGCGAGGCCATGAGGAACGCCACGCCGACCAGCAGCACGGCGTTCACGACCAGCAGCCACCACACCCTGCCGTCCTGCTCGGAGAGCGTCCGCAGGTTGAGGGTCGAGATGTCCGGCGTACGCAGCACGGTGTCCAGCACCTTGGGCATCGGCAGCCCGAACGGCCCCTCGACGCGGCCTTCCCAGGTGACGCCCAGACCGATCGTGAAGGCGAGCCATACGAGGTTCGGCAGCCCGAGGAGGATCACCGCGAGCGTCTCCCTGGCATGGCCGCGGGTCACCGCCACCACCAGCGCGACGACCACACCCAGGGCGACGAACGCGAGCAGCAGCACGACCATGCCGTACGCGGCAGGCCGTACCGACTCCTGGAAACGCAGCAGGCGGGGCGGGAGCGGGGCCCTGGGCGAGACGAGCAGCGCGAGGACGAGGACACCGGCCAGCCAGAGGAGGCCGAAGGCCAGCGTCACCGGCACATCGGCCTTGAAACCGACCCGCGGTGACGAGGCGCCGAAGAGGTCGCCGACGTCGGAGAGCGTGCCTTCGCCGAGGGAAATGGCGAAGGTCTGGCGGGCCGACAGCGCGAGGCCGGCCAGGGCGAGCAGCCACACGACGGCGATCCGGCCCGCCCAGCCCGCCAGTTCGGGCGCGCCCGCCACGGCCCGGTGACGCAGCGGCCGCAGGAAACCGGCGGCGACGACCAAAACTCCGGTGAGGGTCACCGACAGGGGAGTCACCGTCAGGCCCGCCCGGGTCTCCGCGATCGCTCCGGCGTCCCCGGCGAACTCCACCGAACCGCCGACCGCCACCACCACCGTGGCGGCCACGACACGCGGGAACGCGCCGTCGGGCAGGTCGACGGCCCCGGCCGCCCACAGTCCGAGCGCCGCCACCACGAGCATGGCGATCAGTCCGGCGAGGACCGTCACCAGGGCCTGGACCCAGCCGTGCCGGGCCACTGCCTGGTCAGGGGATGTCTGGAGGCTCACCCTGCCACGCTAAGCAGCCTGCCGGTGGTGCGCCTGCCGGGAGGGCCGACCGCGTCGGCTCGCGGGCGATACAGGATCGGAGCACACAAGGTGCTCATTGCGGAAGAAAGCTGTACTAATCGGTTGAAGTGCCGCATTGTCCCTACGCCGGGAAGAAGAGCTCGTGAGCGTCGAACCGCCGTCCTCCGGCCGCCCCACAGGACCACCCTCCGGCCCCTTGTCGGGACCGACCAGGCCGAGCCCCACGCCGCCGCCCGACGAGCGCACCCCCGCGGGCCCGTCGAGCGGTGGATCGGGCGGCGGCCCTTCCGGCCCCTCAGGCCCCTCGGGTGGAGGATCCGGTGGGTCCGGCGGACCGGGTGGACCCGGCGGGGGCACGGGCAGGGGACCCGACCGGCCCTGGTGGAGGTCGGCGCCGCGGGTCGCCGTCATCGCCGCCGCGGTCGTCGCCGCGGTGGTCCTGGTCGTCGTCCTCACCCGGCCCGACGACAACAGCACCACCAGCTCGGGCGGCGAGGTCTTCCTCCAGTCGGCGGGCAAGTCGGGACCCGACCCGTTCACCGAGTCGACGGCGAAGGACAGCTCCACCGCGCCCGTGACGCCCTCGCCCACGGACGCCCCCGAGTCGGACAACGTGACGCGGGGCGTGGACGGTTCGGCCCCGGGCCTCTACGGCGGCACACGGAAGGTGGCCAGCTGCGACGTCGAGAAGCAGATCTCGGCGCTCGAAGGGGCTCCGGAGAAGAACAGGGCGTTCGCCTCGGTGCTGGGTCTCCAGCCCTCCGGCGTGCCCGCGTATCTGCGCTCGCTCACCCCCGTACAGCTGCGGATGGACACCCGCGTCACCAACCACGGCTACAGCGACGGCAAGGCCACCAGCTACCAGGCGGTCCTGCAGTCCGGCACCGCGGTCCTCGTCGACGACCGCGGCGTCCCCCGGGTGCGCTGCGCCTGCGGCAACCCGCTGCTGCCGCCCGTGGCGCTCAAGTCCACACCCAAGAAGACGGGCGATTCCTGGCCGTCCTACCGGCCGTCGAACGTCGTGGTCGTCACGCCCGCGCCCCAGGTCATCAACATCTTCGTGATCTTCGACCCGGACAGTGGCGACTGGTTCGAGCGGCACAAGGGTGACACCGGTGGCAAGGACCGGAAGACGGATCCTCCGGCGAGCCGGCCGTCCCCGTCGACGAGTTCCCTGCCTCCTTCGTCGGTGCCCCCGGCCTCCTGTGTGCCGGTGCCGGAGGGTGCGACCGCGACGCCGAGCGGTTCGGAGAGCCCCTGCCCCTCGACATCGTCGGCCACGCCGTCCGCGGAGTCCGATTCGCCCTCGTCCGAACTGCCGCCGTCGGAGCCCTCCGACCCGGCGCCCGACGACGCCGACACGACGACGGAATCGGCCGCCAGCCAGAGCGTCCCGGACTCGGGCGCCACCTGACCGGCAGTGGGTACGGGAATCCCGCCGACGACCGGGGAAAGGGAAAACGGGTGGCGCATTCGTGAGGGAGCCCAGATGCTTCTCGCATGGCCGACGCCCCGGAACCCGAGCCGAACCAGCAGGCGCAACCCGAGCGGAGCTTCGGGTGGTGGGACATGTTCGTCCATCCCGACGAGGATCCGCGGTCGGACGACGAGTTCGTGGGGGAGCGGGCCACGCTGGTCGGCTATCTGCGGGACCACCGGCTCACGTTCGAGATGAAGTGCGCCGGGCTCGACGCCGAGGACATGGCACGGCGCTCGGTGGAGCCGTCGAACCTCTCGCTGCTGGGGCTGCTGCGGCACCACGCGAGGGTGGAGCAGGCCTGGTTCCGCCGGGTCATGGCCGGTGAGGACGTACCCCCGCACTACCGCACCGAGGAGGACCCGAACGCGGACTTCAACGGCGCGGTGCCCGACCCCGCGGTCGTGGCGGAGGCCTGGGACGCCTGGCGCGCCGAAGTCGCCTTCGCCGAACGGTTCGTGGAGAAGGCGGCCGACCTCGACCTCGCCGGCGGCAACGACGAGGAGCCGGTCACCCTCCGGGTGGTGCTGGTGCACATGATCTCTGAGTACGCGCGGCACAACGGTCACGCGGACTTCCTGCGGGAGCGCATCGACGGACGCGTCGGCCAGTAGGCCCGATCGCGCCACCGCCACCGCCATTGTTCTGCGCGGTGGCGGCCGGAGTCACCCGTCCGGAACGGCTGCCCGTGCCACCGATGAGTTTCCCGTCGAGGATCAGTCGATACAGATGACTGCGTTCCCGCCCCAGGAGGTACTCATGACCACCGACGGATTCACCACGTGTCTCTGGTTCGACGGCCAGGCCGAGGAGGCCGCGAACTTCTACGTCTCTGTCTTCAAGAACTCCGAGCTCGGCAGGGTCGGCCGGTACACGGAGGCCGGGCCCGGACCCGTCGGTTCCGTCATCACGGTCGACTTCGTGGCCAACGGCCAGAGGTTCGTCGCACTGAACGGCGGACCCCAGTTCAAGTTCACCGAAGCCATCTCCTTCCAGGTGGACTGCGGGGATCAGGCGGAGGTGGACTTCTATTCGAACGCTCTCACCGAGGGCGGCGGAGAGCAGGGCCCCTGCGGCTGGGTGAAGGACCGGTTCGGAGTCTCCTGGCAGGTCGTCCCGACCAGGCTGACCGAGATGATCACCGACCCGGACCAGGAGAAGGTGAACCGCGCCATGGCGGCCATGCTCACGATGCACAAGCTCGACATCGCTGCTCTGGAGAAGGCCTACGCCGGTGAGTGAGGCGACCGACGCCGCATGACGGCCTGCTCCCCGGACCCGGTTGGCAGCAACCGTCCGCCATCCTCGGGACCGGTCGAGCCTGGCCGCCGTGCACGGCGGTCAGCGGGCCGCGGAGACCACGGCCCGGCTGATCGCCTTGGTGATGCGCAGGATGCCGGGGGAGCGGACCGGGCACGGCCTGGGCTTCGAGCTGCTCGGCGCCAGGCAGAAGTGCAGGAAGTCGTCGTCGCGGTGCAGGGCCGTTCGCCCGCTGCCCGGTTGCGTGCAGTAGGACGCGTGCTCGCGTTCGTACGCGGTGCACGGCAGGTACTGGGCCCAGGTGTAGCGGGCCGTGGCCGGGCTCACCGCCTTTCCGGCGTCCGCGAGCAGGTCGCCGGAGGCTTTCGCCTGCCGCTCGTACACCGCGTTGACGCGCCGGATCCGGTCGGGGGTCACCGCGTCCGGTCCCTGGAGCACCCACACGATCTTGGCCTCGCCGCCGCCCGCCGCACCCGCGATCTGGTCGGTCAGCCGCCGGGCGTCGGCCGTGTAGCGCGCGAAGTACTTGTCCCGCGAGGTGGTGTACGAGACGCCGTCCATGCAGGGCGTGTAGTCCCACGCGTTGCCCCAGAACTGCAGCACCACGAAGTCCGGACGCAACCGGCGGACCAGCGCCGCCGCCTTGTCCTGCGCCGGTACGAGGGAGTCCTCGCCGGTGCCCTCCAGGTAGTCGCACAGGGTGGTGCCGGAGTACGGGGCGCTGGTGTAGCGCGCCTTCGCCTCCTCGCGCAGGAGTCCGCCGAGGACCTTCTGGTTCTCCGTGGCGATGGAGTCGCCCAGGTACAGGACTCTGGGCCGGGGGCGCCCGGTGTCCGCGGCCGCCTCGGAAGGGGAGCCTGACTTCGGCGCCGTCGGCTTTGCGGGTCCGGTGCCGGCCCCGGGTGTGACGGCGGGGCGCTGATGCGTGGTCGAGCCGGATCCGGGCGACGCGGGCGTGGGCGCGGCCTCGGGGGCCGATGAAGGGTCTCCGCATGCGGTGAGCAGCAGTAACACTGCCAGCACCACGACGATCCACGGCTTGCTCATGCGGCAACTCCCGCCCCAGCCACCGAAAACGGCCCCCAGACAAGCACAACGGGCCGTTGGGCGGAAGGGGTTGAGGGCCACTTCGAGCCTCCGGGCTCCTGAACTCCGGACGCGGAGAATGTCGTAGCTCTGCTTAACCGTCCATGTAGATCAATTCACTTGTGCTGCAGGGTTCGATCGGGCACCGTCGTAGATCATGCAGCCCAACTCCCCATGGCGTACAGCCGACTTCAGGACTCTCTTCGGTGCGACCGCGCTCAGCCAGCTCGGTACGAACGTCAGCTATGTCGCCGTCCCGCTGGTCGCCGTGGCGGAACTCGACGCGAGCCCCGGCCAGGTCGGCGCCCTCGCCACCCTGAGCACGCTCGCCTTTCTGCTCATCGGTCTGCCCGCGGGAGCCTGGGTGGACCGGATGCGTCACCGCAGGGTGCTGATCGCGGCGGACCTCGCGCGGGCCGCCCTGTTCGCGTCCGTGCCGCTGGCCTGGTGGCTGGACGCGCTCACACTGGGGCAGTTGTACGCGGTCGTGCTGCTGAGCGGCTGCGCCACCGTCTTCTTCGACGTCGGCTCGCAGAGCACCCTGCCCGGACTCGTCGGCCGCGACGCCCTCGTACCCGCCAACGCGGCCATGATGAGCCTCCTGGCCGTGAGCAACGTGGCCGGCCGGAGCGCGGGCGGGACGCTCGTCCAACTGCTCACCGCGCCGGTGGCCGTCCTCTGCACCGCGGCGAGCCATCTGGCCTCCGCGCTCCGGCTCACCGCCATCCGCGGGGCCGGGGCGCCGCCCGTGCCGGCCGAGGCGGCCCGCCTGCGGACCCAGGTGGGCGAGGGCCTGCGGCACGTCTTCCGCAACAGGGAACTGCGCGCGCTCGCGCTCACCGCCGCCCTCACCAACCTGGGCTCCCAGATCATCAACACCATGCTCCCGGTCCTGTTCGTTCGTGAACTCGACCTGCCCGCGAGCGCGCTCGGCCTGTACTGGGCGGCGGGCGGCGTCGGTCTGCTGCTCGGTGCCCGGTGCGCCCTCCCCCTCGCTTCGCGCCTCGGCTACGGCCGCACCCTCGGCGTCATGGGCCTGTGCCTCGCCCCCGCCGGACTGCTCGTCCCGCTCATCGACCGCGGACCGTGGCTGTGGATCGCGGGGACCGGCGGGGTGCTCGCGATGTTCAAGACGGGCATGGACAACGTGCTCGGGGTGAGCCTGCGCCAGCGGATGACCCCGGACGCCCTCCTCGGCCGGATGAACGCCACGTTCAGGTTCGTTCTCACCGGCGCGCTCGCCGTCGGCGCCGCCGTGGCGGGCCTGATCGGTGAACTGGCCGGTGTACGGACGACGTTGTGGGTGGGCGCGGCCTTCCTCGCGACGGCCTTCCTGCCGGTCTTCCTCTCCCCGGTCCGTACCCGGCGCGTCCTGCCGGACCAGCAGCCGCCACCTGTCAGGTCTCCCGCTCCGAGGGTTCCGAAGGCCCCACGGAGCTGACCGCCCGTGCCAGGGCTGTGAGCACACGGTCGGTGTCGGCCTCGGTCGTGCGCCAGTTGCTGAACGCGGCACGCAGCGCGTGCGTCCCCTCGTAGAAGGTCGGTGTCAGGAAGGCCTCGCCGGACTCCGCGACCGCCCGGCCCAGCGCGTGCACCCGCTCCCGGCCGGCGGACCCGGCGAGCGTGAAGCACACGACGTTCAGCCGGACCGGCGAGAGCAGGCGGAGCCCCGCTGTGCCCGCGATCCCGTCGCCGAGCCGCCGTGCCAGGGCCGTGTTCCGCTCGACGATCTCCCGGTGACCCTCGCGGCCGTACGCGGCGAGCGAGAACCAGGCCGGCAGCGCCCGCAGCCGACGCGAGTTCTCCGGCGTGAGATGCACGAAGTCGGGCTCGTCGGTGGGCAGTCCGAGATACGGCGACGCGTTGTGGAAGACCCGCACCTGGAGATCCGGGCGGCGGGTGAACTGCACGGCGGCGTCGTACGGGACGTTGAGCCACTTGTGCAGGTCGACGCAGACCGAGTCGGCGGCGTCGAGGCCGTCGGTGAGATGCGCGTACGCGGGGGACAGCGCGGCGAAACCGCCGAAGGCGGCGTCCACGTGCAACCAGAAGCCGAACCGCTCCTTGAGCTCCGCGATCGCCCGCAGGTCGTCGAAGTCGACGGTGTTCACGGTCCCCGCGTTGGCGACGACAACGGCCGGGCGACGGTCCAGTGCTTCGAGCGCGTCGGCCAGCCGTGCCACGTCGACGGCCTCCCGGCCGCCGGGCAGCAACGGCACCGTACGCAGCCGGTCGCGGCCGATGCCGAGGACGGACAGGGCCTTGGCAATGCTGGAGTGCGGGCTGCCGGAGAGCACGTCGACGGGGCCGAGAGCGGCGGCGCCCGCCTCGGACACGCTGACCCCGAGGTGCTCGCCCACCCACTCGCGCGCCAGGGCCAGCCCGACGGTGTTGGACACGGTCGCGCCCGTCACGAACGCGCCGCTGTGGTCCGTTCCCAGCCCGAAGAGCTCCCGCAGCCAGCCCAGCGTCTCCTGTTCGAGGCCGGTAGCCAAGGAGTCGCCCCTCCCGGTGGCGTTCTGGTCGTAGGTGCTGGTCAGCCAGTCCCCGGTGAGGGCGGCCGGAGTCGCGCCGCCGGTCACGAAACCGAGATAGCGAGGGCCCGCGGAGGCGGAGAAACCGGGCGCCCACCGCTCGGCGAACGATGTCAGGGCGCCCTCCGCACCGACGCCCTCGGCCGGGAGCGGCCGCGCGTCCGGGACCCTGCCCAGGTGGGCGACGGGCCGGGCTTCGAGCCCCGACATCTCACGGGCGGCGAAGTCACGGGCGGACTGGAGGAGTTCGGGGAGCCGCGAGAGGTCGTCGGCGAGTGCGGGATGCATGGCGGCAGCGTAGGCTGCCCGCCGCACGGAACCTGGGGGCCGATCCGGGGGGACCGGCCGGCGTGCCGCATGGGCGAATTCAAGATCATGTCACCGTTTTGTTCCAGCCGGCCCGGCTCCACAACCGAAGTCCCCCCACGTGGGTCTAGGTGGGAGAGATGGATCGGATCGAAGGGGAAAGGCCTGATCATGGGGGACATTCGTAGACGGGCAGCCGTCGTACTGGGGCTCACCGGCCTGGTGGCGCCGCTGACCGTCGCACTGGGCGCGGCGCCCGCGCAGGCGGCCAGCTGCACCACGCAGAGCGGGCCGTATCAGAAGCAGGTGGAGAAGTTCCTCGGCCGGCCCGTCGACGGCAGGCAGTCCGCCGCCGACTGCAAAGCGATCAAGGCCTTCCAGACCAAGCACGGCATCACCCCGAACATCGGCTACGCGGGCTCCGTCACCTGGGGCGTGATGGACCTGATGACCAAGCAGAAGGCCGTCGGGAAGAAGCCCAACAAGGACGGCAAGTGCCCGGTCAACAAGGGCCGCATCGCCTGCGTGAACCTGACGCTCCAGCTCAGCTGGATCCAGGACGGCAACACCCTCGTGTACGGACCGGTGCCGGTGCGTACGGGCCGCAACGGCTACGAGACCCGCACCGGCCTGAAGAAGATCTACTGGCGGAACATCGACCACGTCTCGTCGATCTACGACGTGCCCATGCCCTACAGCCAGTTCTTCGACGGCGGCCAGGCCTTCCACTCGGTCGGCGTGAGCATGTGGAACCCGCCCGGCTCGCACGGCTGCGTCAACATGACGAAGACGGACGCCAAAAAGTACTGGTCGCTCCTGAAGAAGAACGACGACGTCTACGTGTACGGCCGCAAGCCGGGCACCTGACCGGTCCGGTCCGGCCGCTCCGGGGAACGGCCGGACCGTACGGAAACGTCACGCCTGCGGTGCGTCCCCGAAGTCCGGGATCTCCAGCCTCGCCCCTCCCTGCCGTGCCGACTCGTGCGCCACGATGCCCGGCAGGGTGTAGCGGGCCGCCACCCACGCGTTCACCGACGGCAGGGTGCGGGTGTTGACGGCGGTCACGAAGTCGTCCACCAGGAAGTGGTGGCTGCCCTCGTGGCCGTTGTGCAGGTTGTCGAACTCCCTCGGCAGGCGTGAGCGGTCGTGCACCGGAGCCGACCCGGAGGTGAAGGCGGCCCGCAGCTCCGGCGCGATGTGCTGGAGGGAGGGGTCGTCGGGAGACATCGTGGGCTTGGGCTCAAGCAGCTCGCTGATGTCCGTCACCCCCTTTTTGTCCTGCCAGAAGGCCACCGTGGCGAGTTGCTCCATGCTGGCGTCCGTCCCGAAGAAGCGGAAACGCGACTCCCGGATCTGCGAGGGGTAGCCGACCCGCCGGAACTCGTTCGTACGGAACGAGCCGCCGCCCGCCACCTCGAACAGCGCGGTCGCGTTGGAGAAGTCGTTGCCGAACTGGCTGACGTCCTCGTCGAAGACACCGTCCCCGCGATCGTCCTTGACCCCGATCGCGGACACGCTCACCGCGTGCGTCTGCCAGGCGCCGAGCACCCCGCCCACCGAGTGCGTGGGGTACAGCAGCGGGGGATAGCTGGCGGTCGCCTTCCAGTTCTCGCCGCCGCTGTACTGGTAGGCCTCGTAGAACCCGAGGTCCATGTCGTGGACGTAGTCGCCCTCGGCGTAGAAGAGCCGCCCGAACGAGCCGTCCGCGATCTGGTTGCGGGCATGGACCGTCGCCGGGTTGTACTGGCTGGTCTCACCCATCATGTACGTGAGCCCGGTGGCCCGTACCGTCTCGATGATCGAGGCGATCTCGTCGCGGCTGATCGCCATCGGCACCGCCGAGTAGACGTGTTTGCCGGCGTTGAGCCCCTGGATCACCAGCGGGCCGTGGGTCCAGCGCTGGGTGAAGATCGCGACGGCGTCGACCGCCTCCGACTCCAGCATCGCCTGGTACGAGGGGAAGGTTCCCGACAGCCCTTCGGCGGACGCCAGTTGCTCGGCGCGCTCCGGGAGAAGGTCGGTGACATATACATCGCCGACGCCGGGGTGGGCGAGGAACAGTTTGGCGAACTGGCCGGAGAACTGCCCGGCGCCGACGATGCCGAGGGAGAACGTCATAGGGGCATGCCTCTCACTGGGGTGAATGCTCACGGGTGGTGAATGCTCACTGGTCGAGCACGAGATTGATCTGGTCGTTGGTCTCGTCGAGCCCGCCGACGGGCGCGTCGTTGCCGAAGACGTCCTGCATGGCCGGCTTCATCAGCGCGAGGACGTCCGCCGCGTAGTTGGTGATCGGGTAGGAGAAGGTCGTGAAGTCCTCGGTGTCGGCGATCGGCCTCGTGAAGGCCGACACGTCGATGCCCTTCTTCTGGTAGGCGGCGACTGCGGCCTCGGTGCCGTCCGGTGTCGCGGGGAAGACGATCCCGTAGGTGCCCACCGTCCGCTGGCACGCGTCCGAGGCCAGGTAGGCGACCCACTTCTTCGCGCCCGCCTTGTTGCGGGCGCCCTTCGTGACGGAGTCGGCGAGGCCGTTCATCATGGTCGCCCGTTTGCCCGTCGGCCCGGCCGGGGTGACGGCGCTGCCGATGTCCAGGCCCTTGAACCCGGCGTACGTGGAGATCATCCAGGCGCCGTCGAACGCGGTCGCGGCCTTGCCCGCCGCCACCTGCGTGTTGGCCTGGTTGGACTGGGAGTTCCAGTCGGTGAAGGGCGTCATGTACCCCTTCTTCGCCAGGCCGAAGTACCACTTGACGACCGACTGGAAGGTCCCGCTGTCGTAGTTGTACTTCTTGCCCCAGCGCTTCGCGTCCGTGTACGTCCAGCCCGCCGAGCCGGTGAAGGGGCTCCACTGCGTCTGCCCGTCCCCGTCTCCGCCGCCGTTGGTGGCCAGGCCGTACACCTTGACGTTATTCTTGTCGAAGCCCGGCTCGTCGCCGCGCTTGCCGTTCCGGTCGACGGTGAGGTGGGCGATCGTCTTCTCGAACGTGCCGCCGTCCTTCGGGTTCCAGCTGAGGCCGTTCAGCTGGTCGGCGGAGATCCCGGCGGCCTTCGCCATTTTCTCGTTGTAGAACAGCCCGACGGTGTCCCAGTCCTTCGGAGCGCCGTAGCGGTGGCCGTCCTGGCCGACCCAGTTGGCCGCGAGGCCCGGCTGGTAGGAGGAGTCCTCGATGGGGAGGTCGTCCAGCGGTTCGAGCACCTTCAGGTCGGCGAACTGCCCGAACTTCTGTATGTGGTCGGTGAAGACGTCGGGCTCGGTGCCCGCGATGAAGCTCGCCGTGAGCTTGGTCCAGTAGTCGTCCCAGCCCATCTGCGTGATCTTCACGTCGAGGCCGGGATTCTGCTTCTCGAAGTCCTTGGCGCAGGCCTCGTACGCGGGCAGCTGGTTGGCGTCCCACAGCCAGTACGTCACGGTGTTCGACGAGGACCCGGCGGAGTCGTCCTTCGCGCATCCCGCCAGGGTCAGCGCGAGCGCTCCGGTCAGCGCGACGAGCGTACGGGAGTGCCTCGGGGGCGTACGGAATCGCATCAGGTGCCTCCTACTTGATTCCGGTGAAGCTGATGGAACTGACGATCCGCCGCGCGAAGAACGCGAAGAGCGCGAGCATCGGGAGCGCGGCGATGAGCGTCGCCGCCATCAGCCCCGACCAGTCGACGCCGGTCTGCGGGGTCTGCGCCCGGAAGATGGCCAGCGCGACGGTGAGCACCCGGGAGCTGTCGCTGTACGACACCATCAGCGGCCAGAAGTAGTCGTTCCAGGAGGTGATGTACGTCAGCACCGCCAGGGTGATCACGGGGGTGGAGGCCATCGGCAGCAGCACCTTGAAGAAGATGCCGACCTTCCCGGCGCCGTCGAGCAGCGCCGCCTCCTCGACCTCGCGCGGGACGTTCATGAAGAACTGGCGGAGGAAGAACACCGCGAACGGCGTCATGAACATCGTCGGCAGCGCGATCCCCAGCAGCGAGTCGATCAGGCCGAGTTGCTTGATGAGGACGAAGTTCGGCAGCAGGGTGAAGATCGTCGGGACCATCAGTCCGGCCAGGAACAGGGCGAAGACCGTGTCGCGGCCGCGCCACCGCAGGCGGGCGAAGGCGTAGGCGGCCATCGCCGAGAAGAGGATCTGGCAGGCGGTGATCAGTGTCGAGACGACCACCGAGTTGAGGAGATAGCGCCAGAAGTCGAGCCCGCCGCCGGCGCCGCCCTGCGCGATGGCCTCCTTGGTCGACTGCATGCCGAGCGCCCGGGCGAAGCCGCCGCCCGTCGCGTCGACCGGCAGGGGCGAGGTCGGGTCGGCCGCGATGCCGGCGTTGGAGGAGAGCGCGGTGCGCAGGATCCAGTAGAACGGCAACAGGGTGACCAGCAGGATCGCCCCCATCACCACCCATGCCATCACTCGCCCGAAGGAGGGCCTGGGCCGGGTGCGGCGCACGGTCGCGCCGGTCGGTGGTGTCGTTGTCACAGCAGCCATGACGGTGTCTCCTTCCGTTCAGCCGAGGTCGGTCTGGCCGGCGCGGGTGAGCCGGTACTGGAGGATGGTGATCGCGCTGAGCACGACCAGGAGTGCCACGGACATCGCCGAGGCGTAGCCGAACTGGAAGCGGCCGAACGCCGAGCCGTAGATGTAGAACTGGAGGACGTTGGTGGCGTTCGCCGGGCCGCCGCCCGTGGTCACCGCGACGGTGTCGAAGACCTGGAACGAGCCGATCACGGTCATGATCAGAACCACGGCCAGCACCGGCCGCAGCAGCGGCATGGTGATGCGCCAGAACATCCGCCACTCGCTCGCGCCGTCGACCTTCGCGGCCTCGTACATGTCGCCCGGGATGGCCTGCAACCCGGCGAACAGCAGCAGGGCGGTGTAGCCGACGTGCCGCCACACGTTGATCAGCGCGATGGTGGGGATGGCCCAGGTCTCGTCCGCCAGGAACGGGATGCGGTCGGCGCCCAGGCCCGCGATGATCTCGTTGCCGATGCCGAGCTGGGTGTCGAGCATCCACAGCCAGACGATGCCCGCGACGACGTTCGACATCAGGTACGGCGTCAGCACGATGCCCCGCAGCACCGCCGACTGCGTGAGCCGCTGGAGGAGAACGGCGATGGCCAGCGCGGAGACCGTCTGCACACCGATGTTGATGAACACGTACTCGAGGGTGACCTTCAGCGAGTCCCAGAAGATGGGGTCGTCGATCATGCGCCGGTAGTTGTCGAGGCCCACCCACTCCGCGGGGGTCAGCAGATTGAAGCGGGTGAAGCTCAGATAGATGCCGCGCAGCGTCGGCCACAGCAGGAAGACCAGGAAGCCCAGCATGGCGGGGGCGATGAACAGGGCCGCGAGGGCTCCGTCACCGCGGCCGCCACCGTGGCGTTCTCGCTTCCTGACGGTCCTCGGCTTGCTTGCTGTCCCCTCGGCGTCGCGCAGTGGCAGACGCGACGGGGGGCTGCTGGAGGCGACGGTCATCGGGAGACTCCCTCGTCTGCGGCTCGTCCTCGGGCCCCACTTACTTTTGGGGCGAAAGAATCCCACCGTCAAGAGGTGTGCGCATATCTTTTCTTAGGGGGCTGAGCGGCCTAGGGTGGCAACATTACTTCTGCACCGAAAGAAATCTTGTGGGGGTCGGGTCATGACAGCACGCGCCGCCAGCTGGCTTCCGCTCAGTCCCGGTGAGCGCTCCGTGGCGATCGAGGTCCTCACGCACGGTCCCCTGTCGCGCAGCGACATCGCCCGGCGGCTCGACCTGTCCGCGGGCAGCCTGACCCGGCTCACGAAGCCGCTCATCGAGTCGGGCCTGCTGGTCGAGGTCGCCGAGGGCAGCACCCTGTCCGAGGCGCGGCAGGGCCGCCCCTCCCAGCCCCTCGACATCGTCGCCGAATCCCGCACCTTCGTCGGATTCAAGATCACCGAGGACATGGTCTACGGCGTCGTCACGACCCTCAGGAGCGACATCGTCGCCCGCCACGACCTGCCGCTGGCCGGCCACGACCCGCAGCACGTCGTGGACGTGATGCGGGCCGTCACGCAGGAGTTCGCCCGCGACTTCCCCGGCCTCGCCGGAATCGGCATCGGGCTGGGCGGGCGCGCCTCGGACCGCTCCGTCGTCGACGAGTCGGCGTTCCTCGGCTGGCGTGACGTCCCCCTGGCGCGGCTCCTGGAGGAAAGCGCCGGACTGCCCGTCGTCGTGGAGAACGACGTGAACGCGCTCGTCGAGGCCGAGAGCTGGTTCGGTGCGGGCCGCGGTCTCGACCGGTTCGCGGTGCTCACCATCGGCGCGGGCCTCGGCTACGGCCTGGTCAGCGGCGGCAAGCGAGTCGTGACCGCCGAGGACGGGCGAGGCGTCGGCCGCTTCTGGATCGTGAACCCGCACGGCCCGCTCACCCCCGAGGGCGAGCGCGGCAGCGCCATCTCCCTGCTGACCATCCCCAGCATCCGCTACCAGGTCCGGGCCGCCACCGGCCGCGACGTCTCGTACGACGAGGTCCTCGCCCTGGCCGCCGAGGGCGAACCCATGGCCGCCCGCGTCATCGACGAGGCGGCGCGTGCCCTGGGCACCCTCGTCGCGCAGATCGCCAACTTCGCCATGCCCGAGAAGATCCTCCTCGCGGGTGAGGGCGTGGGCCTCGTCGACGTGGCGGGACCGGTGGTCGAGCAGGCCGTCCTCGCCAACCGCCACCCGCAGGCCGACCCGGTGAACCTGGAGACCAAGGTGTCCGACTTCCACGACTGGGCACGGGGCGGCGCGGTACTGGCCATCCAGGTGCTCGTGCTGGGTTCCGGGCCCGCCACCGCCTAATGGGAGCTGCCGGGTCGGAGAGACTCGGTGCCGTAGCCGCCAGCAGGTGAGCACTTCCATCGCCGGAAGCAGTCGAGTTCTGGTGTCAGACCGTGCCCCTGCTGGTCGGCCGGGAGGCCGGACCGCTGATGGGGTGGCGTGCCCGCCGGGCAGTGGGGCGTGAGCACTGGATCCATTGGGCCGCGCGCCGCCTTCCGCGGGCTGCAGGAAGCGAAGTGCCGAGCGAGGAGGGAAAGTTGCTGCTGATCGGCGATGACTGGGCCGAAGACCACCATGACGTCGAGGTCCAGGACGAGGCGGGCCGGAAACTCGCTGCGGCGAGGCTGTCCGAAGGGGTGCAGGGAATCGCGAAGCTGCACGAGCTCCTCGCGAAGCACGGCGGCGGGGACCTGGATCCGGCCGCGGTGATGGTGGGGATCGAGACCGACCGGGGCTCGTGGGTGCAGGCACTGATCGCCTCCGGCTACCAGGTCTACGCGATCAACCCGAGGCAGGCCGCCCGCTTCAAGGAGCGGTACGCGACGTCCGGCGCCAAGAGCGACAAGGGCGACGCGCACGCGCTCGCGGACATGGTCCGTATCGACCGCGACCAGCTGCGGCCGGTGGCTGGGGACAGTGAGCAGGCGCAGGCCGTCAAGGTCGTCGCCCGCGCCCACCAGAGTCTGATCTGGGAGCGCACCCGCACCTTCCAGCGGCTGCGCAGCACACTGCGGGAGTACTTCCCCGCAGCTTTGTCCGCCTACGCGGACCTGGAACTGACCAGCACGGACGTCCTGGAACTGCTGATCAAGGCGCCTGCCCCCGCGGCCGGGGCGAAGCTGACGCGCACCCAGATCGTTGCGGTCCTGGCCCGACACCGCCGCCGTCACCGCGAGGCGAGGGCCGCCGCCATCCAGACCGCCCTGCGTGAGCCGCAGCTGGGCCTGCCCGAGCCGGTCACGGCCGCCTACGCGGCCGCCACCGCCCACGCACGGCTGATCATCGCGCTGAACGAGCAGATAGCCGCGCTGGAGGTGCAGGTGAAGGCCCATTTTCTGGCGCACCCGGACGCTGAGACATACCTCTCGATGCCCGGCATCGCGGAGATCACCGGTGCCCGGGTGCTCGCCGAATTCGGGGACGACCCCGCCCGCTACGCATCCGCGAAGGCACGCAAGAACTATGCCGGCACCAGCCCCATCACCCGGGCCTCCGGCAAGAGCCACACCGTCCAGGCCCGCTACGTCCGCAACAATCGCCTCGCCGACGCCCTCCAGCGCCAGGCGTTCGCCGCCCTGCGCGCATCACCCGGCGCCCGCCGCTACTACGACAAACAGCGAGCACGCGAGGCCGGATACAACCCCGCCCTCCGACAGGTCGGCAACCGCCTCGTCGGCATCCTCCACGGCTGCCTCAAAACCCGCACCCTCTACGACGAAGCGACCGCCTGGTCGCACCACGCACACACCCAAGCCGCTTGACACCAAACGACATGGGGTGTCTGACACCGCAGCCCAACGGCCACCGGGAGGCAGCGCGGGTGACGTCGGCCACTCACATGGTCTTCACGCAGAGCCCCGTATGATTCACGGTATGTCCACCACTCACTCCACCACCGACCATCGTGCGCCGGGAGCCACGCACCGCTCGTCCGACGAGGTCAACGACGAGATCAGGGCCCTGTGGCTGCGGGCCGGTGGGACGCTGAGCGGCGAGCAGCGGCGCGCGTACCAGCGCCTCGTCCTGGAGTGGGCGTCGGCCGCTCCCCGGCCCGCCTCGCACTCGAAATCGTCGAAGGCGGCCTGACCGGCCGGTCCGCCCGGCGAGCGCCTCCTCATCCCTTCGTCGCCCCCTGCAGCAGTCCGGCGATGAAGCTGCGCTGGAAGACGACGAAGAGGATCAGGATCGGCAGCATCACGATGATCGTCCCCGCCGCGAGGGTGGGGATGTCCGTGCTGTTCTGACCCACGAAGAAGCCGAGCCCCG
Source organism: Streptomyces aurantiacus (assembly GCF_027107535.1). Classification (NCBI taxonomy): domain Bacteria; kingdom Bacillati; phylum Actinomycetota; class Actinomycetes; order Kitasatosporales; family Streptomycetaceae; genus Streptomyces; species Streptomyces sp. Qhu-G9. The sequence goes on from NZ_CP114283.1 coordinate 3,858,781, forward strand.
CCGGCGCCGTGTGCTTGGTCGTGTCCTGGATGAGGACCAGCACCAGCAGGAACTGGTTCCACGACCACATGAAGACCAGCAGACCGAGCGTCATCAGGGACGGGCGCGCCAGCGGCAGCAGGATTCTCAGCAGGATCGTGCCCGACGAGGCACCGTCGATCCGGGCCGCCTCCACCAGCGACGCGGGCGTGGACTGGAAATGGGTGCGCATCCAGAACACGCTGAACGGCATGAACAGCGCGATCTCCACCAGGATCACGCCCAGGTACGAGTTGGTCAGACCGAGGCCCCGCAGATCGAAGTAGAGGGGGACCACGATCAGTTCGACCGGGATGGTGAGGCCGGCGATGAAGAAGGCCGCGACCGCGTTGCCGCCCGGAAGCCTCATGGTGCCGAGCGCGTAACCCGCCAGCGCCGCGAGGACCAGGGACGCGGGGACGACACCCACCGCGATGGTCAGACTGTGCCGGATGAGGTCGGAGAACCCGGCCACCGACCACGCCTGCTCGTAGTTGTCCCAGCTCCACCGCTCCGGCCACGTCAGGCCCACCACCGGGGTGCCCGCCGGCTGCAGCGAGGCGAGGAAGACGCTCAGGAACGGGATCACGACGGCGATCGCCATGACGGTCAGGAGCGCGTAGCCGGACCAGCGTTCCGATCGGGTGGCCGTGTTCATGTCTCCGACCTCGACAGACGGTTGATGAGGTAGACGATCGCGAGTATCAGACAGCCCAGGACGACGGCCAGCGCCGCGGCGAGTCCCACCTTGCCCTCGGAGAACGCCAGCCGGTACACGAGGAGGCCGGGGACCGTCGTCTGCTCGCCCGGGCCACCGTTCGTCGTCACGTACACGATGTCGAAGCTGGCCAGCGCGGCCACCGTCGTGACGGTCATGGCGACGGCGAGTTCACCGCGCAGGTGCGGCAGCGTCACGGAGACGAACTCACGGACCGGGCCCGCGCCGTCGAGCCGGGCCGCCTCGTACAGGCTGGGGTCCACCTTCTGCACGCCGCTGAGGAACAGCATCATGCACAGGCCGCTCAGCACCCAGGTGCCGACGAGTCCGACTGCGATCAGGGCGGCGCCGAAGTCGCCGAGCCACGCACGGGTCACACCGTCCAGGCCGACCGCGCGGAACGTCTGGTTGACCAGCCCGTCGTCCCCGTACAGCCAGCGCCACGTCACACCGACCGCGACGAGCGGGACGACCTGCGGCAGCATGAACAGGAAGCGGTACGCCCCCATGCCGGGACGCCGGAAGCGGGCGAGCAGGCCGGTCATGGCGAGGCCCAGCACGATGGGGACGAAGGAGAAGAACACCACCAGCACCAGGGCGTTGAGCACCGACTGGCGAAGGACGGAGTCCTGGAAGATCTCCTGGTAGTTGCCGAGGCCCACCCAGTCGCCCAGCGTCACGCCGTCCCACTCGAACAGCGAGAGGTACGCCGTGTGCAGGGCGGGCAGCACCGCGAAGGCGAAGTAGACGGCGAACGCGGGCAGCACGTACACATAGCCGCGGTACGGGCTGCGCCTGCGGCCGCCCGCAGGCTGGTTCGGCGGCCTACTCGGCATGGTGTTCCTCCCACTCGTCCTGAAGTGAGTCGAGGTAGTCCGCGGGGTCGATACGGTCCGCAACGAGTTTCTGGACGCCGGAGCGCAGCCGGTCGAGCATCGCGGGGGCGGCGAAGTCGGGGAACGTGGTGATCCCGTCGTCGGCGACGGCCCGGCGGTGGCCGTCCGCGATGTCGGCGAGCACGCCGGCCGGCTTCTTGACGGCGTCCGGGTTGGGCGGCAGGAAGCCGTTGTCGCTGATGATCTGCCCGGCCTCGGGCGAGGTCAGGAAGTCGAGGAACAGGCCTGCCGCCTCGGGGTGTTCGGTACGGGACGCGACGGCGTAGGACACGCTGAAGCCCGAGGCCACGGTGGGGTCGGCGGCCTGTTCCCCGGGCATCGGGAAGAAGCCGACGTTCTCGCCCATGACGGTCGCCAGCTGCCCGGCCGCCCAGTTGCCGTTGATCAGGAAGACACTGTCGCCCTTCGCGAACTGGGCGGTGGAGTCGACCTGTGCGGTGCCGTTGGCGGACTCGTTGTAGTAGCCCTTGCGGCCCCAGTCGATGACGAGCTCGCCGGCGGTGACGGCGGCCGGTGTCTCGATGGTGGCGCCCCTGGTGCCGTTGACCCAGTCCCAGTAGTCGTCCGTGGGCATGGTCTGGTTCAGGAGGGCCGCCCACAGATGCAGGCCCCCGGAGTCGAGGGCGCCGACGCCGAGCGGCGTCAGGTCCGCCTCCTTCGCAGCGGCGAGCTGCTCCTCGAACTGCGCCACCGTCGTCGGCGGGCCGTCGATCCCGGCCTTCCTCGCGAGCTCCTTGTTGTAGTAGATGCCGGTCATCGACAGACCGGCGGGGACCCCGAACAGCGCGCGTCCGCCCGTGGCCTCGCTGGTCTGCCCCGCCGTCAGCTGGTCGAGGCTGACCGGGGGGATGGCGTCGTCCCAGCCGTAGGCCTCCCGGTAGGGCGCGAGGTCCAGGATGTGCCCGTCCGCCGCAAGGTCGGTCATCCCGACCGCGTACTGCGCGATGTCCGGGGCGCTGTCGGAGGTCATGGTGAGCTTCAGGTTCTGCACGTAGTCCGAGAACGTCTTGTACTGCGGCTCGACGCCGATGCGGGGATGCTTCTTCTCGAACGCGGCGATCAGCGCGTCGACCATCAGCGGGGCGTCGGCGAACTGGAGCTTCAGGGTGATGTCCTCGTCCGGCACGGCGGTCGAGGACGGCACACTGGCGGGTCCCGGCGCCGCGGCCGCGCTGCCGGGGGTCAGGGCGTCGCAGGCGGTGAGCGGCAGCACGAGGGCGACGGCACTGACCGCCGCCGCGACTCGGCGGCGCACCCGGTGCGTCCTCTCCATCATCGGCCTCCTTGCGTGGTCGGCGTGCGGATGCGGATCGGTGCGTCAGCCCCGGGGACAGCGGTCCCTGACCTTGTCCAGCAGGGCGTTGTTGTGGTGTTCGGCGTCGTCGGCGGTGTTCTGACTGACGATCAACGGCGGTGCCTGGCCGTGGTGTTCGGCGAGGAGTTCGGCGGCCCGGCACGTCACCGCGTTGACGATCGCCGCCCCAACGACGGTCGACAGGGCGCCCACCGTGAGGTCGCCCAGGGGGACCACCGCGTCACCCGGGCGGCCGTGCGTGTCGATGACGATGTCGGCCACGTCGAGCAGGCGCAGGCCCCCGACATGCCGGGACTCGGCGGCAAGCGAGTGGGCCCGGCTCGTGACGGCGACCACGCTTGCCCCCAACTCCCGTGCACCCAGGGCGAATTCGACCGGCACGGCGTTGATCCCGGAATTGGAGACGACGACCACCACCTCGCCCGCCCTGATGTCCGCTGTGCTCAGGATCGCCGCCGCGTAGCCGCTGACGCGTTCGGCCGCGCCCGCGTGACGGGGGGCGACGGGGGAGAGCGCCGGGTCGGCGATGACGTTGACGGGTGCCAGGCCGCCGGCGCGCAACAGCGGTTCGATGGCGACGAGTTGGGAGTGTCCGCTGCCGAAGTAGTGGACGACGCCCCCGGCGGCGACGCTGTCCGCGACGGCCCGGGCGGCACGCTCGATCGCGGGCCGCTCGACGGTGGCCAACGCGGTGAGGTTCTCCTGGAGTGCGGCGAAGTAGACGAGATCGGCGTTCATCGTGTCGAGGCCACCCGAGGTGTCGAACGGAGCCGCTTGCGTGGCTGTGGACCGTACCAGAGGGGTATGGCGATGCACAGCCCCACTGTCAACCAGCCTTCCTTCCGGTCGACTTCCTTGACCGTGCCGCGTCGTGCGTCTAGCTTCGACAGATCCGTGGTACGTACCACAGCCGATTTTCGTCAGGAGCGGTCCGGACGATGAGATTGCCCCAGGAACCAGGTGCCCCGAGCCCGGCCGCCCGCCAGCTGCTGCGACGGGTGCTGGGGGACCGGGCCGCGGAGTTCTCCGCCGAGGTGGTCCCCGGCGGAGGCGGACCTGACTGGTACGAGGTCGATGCCGGCCCGGGAGGCGTCGCCCTGCGCGGCTCCAGCGGGGTCGCGGTCGCCTCGGCGCTGCGGTGGTATCTGCGGACCGTCTGCGGCACGCAGATCACCTGGGACGCCCCCGCCCCCCACCTGCCGGACCGTCTGCCGCGCACCGGGACGGCCGCCCGGACCGTCTCCCCCCACCTGCACCGCTACCACTTCAACGTCTGCACCTTCGGCTACACCACGGCGTTCTGGGACTGGGCGCGCTGGGAGCGCCACATCGACTGGATGGCCCTGCACGGCGTGACCACCCCGCTGGCGATGACCGGTCTGGAAGCGGCCTGGCAACGGGCCCTGCTGGACGCGGGACTCGACGACGGGACCGCCCGGCGCTTCCTCGGCGGACCGGCCTACCTGCCGTGGAACTGGCTCGCCTCGCTCGACGGCTGGGGCGGCCCCCTGCCGCAGAGCTGGATCGACGCACACGCGGAACTCGGCCTGCGCATCCTGGACCGGGAACGCGCCCTGGGCATGCGGCCAATCCTCCAGGGCTTCTCCGGACACGTCCCGCGGGAGCTGATCGCGGAGAGGGGCGCCCGGGCGACGACCCTTCCCTGGTGGGACTTCGAAGTCGGTGTCCTGGACCCCCGCGACCCGCTGTTCGAGGAGTTCGGCACCACCCTGCTGACCGAGCAGACCCGGCTGTTCGGCACCGACCACCTCTACGCCGCCGACCCGTTCATCGAGACGACACCCCCGGTGAGCGACCCCGCGGACATCGCCGGGGTGGCGCGGGCCGTGCACGGCGCCATGACCGCCGTGGACGACCGGGCCACCTGGGTGCTCCAGGCGTGGCCCTTCTCCTACCGCTCGGACTACTGGACACCGGACCGCACCCGGGCGTTCCTCGACGCCGTCCCGGACGACCGGATGCTGATCCTGGACCTGTGGGCCGAACACCGGCCGGTCTGGCCGCACACCGACGGCTACCGGGGAAAGCCCTGGGTGTGGTGCATGCTGCACAGCCTCGGCGGGCGCCCCGGCCTGTACGGAAAGCTCGACGAGATCGCCACCGGCGCCGCCCGGGCCCGCACGGACGAACGCGGCAGGTCCCTCGCCGGTGTCGGCGCCGGCATGGAGGCGTTCGGCGGCGACCCGGTCCTGTACGAGCTGCTGGCGGACGTCGCCTGGCAGGGCGCCGTCGACGACGTACGGGCATGGCTGCAAACCTGGACCCGGGCCCGGTACGGCCGCGCGACGCCCGGACTGCTGCGCGCCTGGGAGCTGCTGCACGACACCGTCTACTCGGCGGACGCCCCCGGGCCGTCGGGCTCGGTCGTCGTCTGCCGGCCCACGCTGGAGGGCGAACTGCGGCACGAGCTCCCGGTGCACCTCGCCGGGCCCCCGTCCCCCACCGTGCCGCCGGGCCTGGCCGAGGCGTGGACGCTGCTGGCCGGTGAGGCGAGCCGCGAGGACAGCTCCGGCCCGCTCGGCAGGGACCTGTGCGACGTCACCGCCCAGGTCCTCACCCACCTCGCGTGCGAGAGGCAGTGGCGGGCGGCGGACGCGGCCCTGGCACGGGACGCCGAAGACTTCCACCGGGCCGCAGGTGACCTGCTGGACGTCATCGAGGACCTGGACACCCTGCTGGCCACCCGGCCCGAACACCGGCTGGACACCTGGCTGGCCGACGCCAGGAGCTGGGCCACCACCCCGGCCGAGGCCGAGCTGTACGAGGCCAACGCACGACGCGTCCTCACACTCTGGGGCCACACCCACAGCAAGCTGCACGACTACTCGGGCCGCCACTGGGCCGGCCTGGTCCGCACCTTCTACCTGCCCCGCTGGCGCAGCTGGTACGAGCACATCGCCCGGGCGCTCGAGAGCGGATCCCCGTACCCGGCAAAGGAGTTCGAGGAGTCCTTGCTCGCCCAGGAGGAACGGTGGGTGGCCGGCCGGAGCCCGACGGCGGCACCGGGACCGGACACCGCCGCAGCGACCCTGGACGTGGTGCGTACGCTGATGCCCCGCTACCGCGTCCCCGGGGGATAGCGGACACGTGCGAACCGCGGAGTGAATGTGACGGTCGAGGACAGGCGCTCAGACGACGGCCCGGCGATGGAGTCCTACAAACACGAGGCGCTGCGGCGACAACTCCAGGCCGACATCGCCCGGATGCGCCCCGACGAGGCGCTGCCCACCGAACGGCAGCTCGCCGAGCGGTACGACGTCAGCAGGGCGACCGCCCGGCGCGCGCTCCAGGCACTCCGCGAGGACGGCCTCATCCGCAGTGTGCGGGGGGTGGGAACGTTCGTCTCGCACCCTCAGATCACCAAGACGTCCACGCTCACCTCGTTCTCCGAGGACCTGCGCTCGCGCGGCTACCGGCCCAGCGCCGAACTCCTGTCCGCGGAGCTCGTCGACGCCGACCTGCACCACTCCACGGCCCTGGGCGTCGACCCCGGCACCACCCTCCACCGCATCGAACGGCTGCGCCTCGGCGACGACTTCCCCATCTGCCTGGAGACGGTCTACCTCTCCGCCGAGCGATTCCCGGCCCTGGACGAGTCGCTGCTGAAGGGATCGCTCTCGGAAGCCCTGCAGATCACCCAGGGCGTCCGGGTCGTGCGGGCCACCCAGCAGATCAGGGCGGTGAACGTGACCGGCCGCCAGGCCGGACTGCTCGGCGTCAAGGAGGGCTCCGCCGCCCTGCTGGTACGGCGCACGGCGTTCGACGAGACGGGACACGTCGTGGAGTACGGCGAGTCGCTGTGCCGCGGTGACCTGTACGAGTTCTCGCTGGTGGTGACGAAGTAGCGCCACCGCGTGGCGCACGCTCTGCCGTCGGCGAATCTGCTGCGGGCCGAGATTCCTTCCGTGCCGTCGCCGGCGGACCGAGGGTGGAGACACCGCGGCGCTCCGGGCCGCGTCACCACCAGGAGGAGCCATGGCACTCAGCAGCACCGGACCCGCCCTCGGGCACCTGACCGGCCTCGGCCGGGCCCCGACGCCACGGGCCGAGGAAGGCGACACCCCCGCGTCACGGTTCGACGACCACCTCGCCGCCCAACTCCTCAACCAGCGCATCGTCTTCCTCGGCACCCAGGTCGACGAGGTGTCCGCGAACCGCGTCTGCGCGCAACTGCTCCTGCTCTCCGCGGAGGACGCACGCACCGACATCGGCCTCTACATCAACAGCCCGGGCGGCTCCGTGCACGCGGGCCTCGCGATCTACGACACGATGCGCCTCATCCCGAACGACGTCTCGACCCTGGCCATGGGATTCGCCGCCAGCATGGGGCAGTTCCTGCTCACCGTCGGCACTCCCGGCAAGCGCTACTCGCTGCCGAACGCGCGGATCATGATGCACCAGCCGTCGGCCGGTATCGGCGGCACCACCGCCGACATCGCCATCCAGGCGGAGAACCTCCAGTTCACCAAGGAGACCATCGAGCGCATCACCGCCGAGCACACCGGCCAGAGCGAGGAGACGATCTCCCGCGACGGTGACCGCGACCGCTGGTTCACGGCCGAACAGGCGAGGGAGTACGGCATGGTCGACCGGGTCGTCGAATCCCTCGACGACGTCCGCCCGGCGTCCTCGAAGCGACGGATGGGACTCTGACATGAGCCAGTACACGATCCCGAGCGTCGTCGAGCGCACCCCCCAGGGCGAGCGCTCGTACGACATCTACAGCCGGCTGCTGTCCGAGCGGATCATCTTCCTCGGCACCGAGATCGACGACGGCGTGGCCAACGTCGTCATCGCGCAGCTGCTCCATCTGGAGTCGTCGGCACCCGAGCGGGAGATCGCGATCTACCTCAACTCGCCCGGCGGCTCGTTCACCTCCCTCATGGCGATCTACGACACGATGAGCTTCGTCAGCGCGCCCATCTCGACGTTCTGCGTCGGACAGGCGGCCTCGACCGCGGCGGTGCTCCTGGCCGGGGGAGACCCCGGGCGGCGCTTCATCCTGGAGCACGCGCGGGTACTGCTGGGCCAGCCCGCGAGCGGCGGCGCACGGGGCACGGTCTCCGACCTGAGCCTCCAGGCCAAGGAGATGATCCGGATCCGTGCCCAGGTCGAGGAGGTGCTGTCCCTGCACACCCACCACTCCGTGGAGAGCCTGCGCGCCGACATGGACCGCGACAAGGTCTTCACCGCGCAGGAGGCAGTGGCGTACGGGCTCGCCGACGAGGTGCTGAGCCGGCGTCTGGCCGTCGCCGCCTGAGGGGTCCGCCTCAGGCGGCGCGCTGTGCCGCTGCGGGCCGTGGCGCTACGGGCCTCAGGCAGCGAGACGGACGTCGCCCGGCCGGGACCTCGCCTCCGTGCGCCGCGGCGCGGTACGGGACCCGAGCGGCCGGGGCCGGGCCTGGAGGGTGAGACGGCGGTGCGTCAGGGCGAGCAGATCGGCGAGGCCGAGCCCGAGCGCGTGCGCGGCGGCCGCGAGGACCTCGGACGAGGCCTCCTTGCGGCCGCGCTCCAGCTCGGAGAGGTACGGCATCGAGATGCGGGCCGCGTCGGCGACATCCTTGAGGGTCCTTTCCTGGGCGAGCCTCTCGCGCCGCAGGACGTCACCCACGACGTCCCGCCACAGGGGCTCCCTGGGTGTCGGCTCCTCCCGTTCGGCCGGCTCGGCCGGCACGGGTCGCAGAGGAATGACGCGGGCTTGGTCGGACGCGTGGCTGCTCACCCCTCCACCCTAGGAAGCGCGGCCCGGTTCGGGGAGGCCATCGCGTTCTGCCCTCGGCGAAGCACGGGCCCTCAACGCTCCATCACCCGCTGCCGCCACCAGGCCCCGGGCGGCTGCCACTGAGGAGTCTCACGCCGCCACGGTTCGGGAAGGGTCCGGCGTACGAACCGCTCGTCGGCGCGGGCGAGTCGGCGCAGGAGATCGGTGCGGGCACCGGACGGCAGCCGGTACAGGGCGTCCTCCAGCGTGTCCCGCGCCTCGCACGGGCAGCAGCAGGGACAGTCCGCGTCCATCAGCGCGGTCAGGTCGTGCCGGGGGCGGCGCACGGCGTGTTCGTACGTGGCGAGGGAGTCGGCGACGGCGTTGCGCCACAGATACTCCGCCTCCAGGCGGCGGATCGCCGCGCGGGTGAGCGCGGAGACACCGGTGATCCGGCGGACGGTCACATGTCGGGAGGGCTGCCACCGCTCGGCGCGGACGGCACTCGGCCGCCTACGCGGCACGGCCCTTTCTGATCGAGGTCATGCGCGCATCCTGCACGCTCGCCCCGCCGGGCGCCACCGAATATCAACGGCACCCGCTCCGTGAACTCCTGTCGGTGGCACGGGCGTTCAGTGGGCGTGCGGCTCGTCCCGGTGCACCGGTCCGTGTGCGGCCTCGCAGTGCGCGTCGTCGTCGGCGGCGCCGGTGCGGACCTCCAGGACGTCCTCGGGAGCGTGGTCGACCTGAAGGGTGGTGTGGCTGATCTCGTGGTCGCACTGCAGGATCTTCTCGAGGTCCCGGCGCACCGTGTGGCAGTCCGCGACGGGCTCGACCAGGACGTGCGCGGACAGTGCGGGCTGTCCCGACGTGATGGTCCACACGTGGAGGTCGTGCACTTCGCGGACCGAGGGGTGCGCGACCAGCTGGTCGCCGATGCCGTCCGGGTCGAGGTGCGCGGGCGCCGCTTCCAGGAAGATCCGCCCCGATTCGTGCACGAGCCCGTAGCCCGCCTTGAACATGAGGGCCACCACGACCAGGGTGGCGATGGCGTCCGCCCGCGCGAACCCGGTGAGCACCACGACGAGACCGGCGATCGCGGTACCGATGAACGCGAACAGGTCGTTGAGTATGTGCTGGTAGGCGCCCTCGACGTTGAGCGAGGACCGGTTGGCCTTCGAGATGCACCAGGCCGCCGCGATGTTCACCACGATCCCGGCCAGGGCGGTGCCGAACACCAGCCCGCCCTCCACCTCGGGCGGATCGATCAGCCGCCGCACCGCCTCGTACGCCAGCCAGCTGCCGAGCAGCAGCAGGGTGAGTCCGTTCGCCTGGGCGGAGAGGATCTCGGCCCGCTTGAGGCCGTACGTGAAACCGCCACGGGCCGGACGCGCGGCCAGCCGCATCGCGATGAGCGCCAGCACGATGGACACGGCGTCGGTGAGCATGTGCGCCGCGTCGGATATCAGGGCGAGCGACCGGGCGAGGATGCCGATGACGACCTCGATCGCCATGAACGAGGTGATGAGGGTCAGCGCGATCGCGAGCCAGCGGCTGTCCGCGTCCGCGGCGACACCGTGCGAGTGCCCCGCGTGCCCGCCCGACCCGTGGTCGTGGCCGTGGCCGTGGTGCGCGCTGGTCATGAGTGTCCCCCTCGATCCGGTGTCCGACCCCCGCAGTGAAGCGCACCTCGCGGAGATCGGCAAAGGCTGCACCGGTGACCGTTGTCATCATCGTTAACAGGCCCTTGACCTGCGATGACGGTCTTGCGGTCAGGTGTCCCGACGGGGCTGGGGTCAGGCGCCGAAGAGCTGTGTCCAGTACGTGCCCGCCGAGCCGCCGCCCGCGAAGCCGACGCCTATGTGGGTGAAGGCGGGCTTGAGGATGTTGGCGCGGTGCCCGGGGCTGTCCATCCAGCCCCGTACGACCTCGGCGGGGGAGCGCTGGCCGCAGGCTATGTTCTCGCCGATGGTGCGACGGGTACTGCCCGCGGCGGACGCCCGGTGCCAGGGTTCGCTGCCGTCCGGGGAGGTGTGGGAGTAGAAGGCCCGGGCGACCATGTCCGCACTGTGCGCCTGTGCCGCCCTGGTGAGCAGGGGGTCCTCGGCCAGTGGCGGCAGGCCGGCCGCGGCCCGCTCGGCGTTGGTGAGCGCGACGACCTCGGCGGCGGTCCGGGCCAGGCCACCAGGGGTGAGGGGGCGGGCCCACAGCGCTGTCCAGTAGAGCGTGCCGGACCGGTCGTCGGGCACACAGGCCACGCCCGCCTCGGTGAACGCGCTGTCCTGGAGCGTCCGCCGGGACCGCTCGCCCGAGAGGCAGTACTCCACGAACTCCGCCGCGTCACGCGGGCCGGAGACCAGGTGCTCGCCGATCGTGAGGTACGCGTAGCCTCCCGCGGTGACGCGCTGGTGGACGGAGAGCCCGTCCGCGCCCTCGGAGTCCAGGCGGCCGCGCGCCGCCATCCCCGCGGCGTGCGCCCGCGCGGCGTCGGTCAGACGGGCGTCGAGGGCGACCGGCGGGGAACCGGCCGCGCCGCGGGCGGAGTTCACGAGGCGCAGGAAGCCGTCGGCGCCGGGTCCGCCAGGTCCGGGACCGGTGGACGAGCCGCGAGTGCCCGGTGTCGCCGTCGTACCGGAGCCGCCGCGTGCCGGTGCGCGTCCCGCGTCCCTGAGCCTTCCCAGTGCGGCGCGCGCGGCGCCCCGGGCGGTGGCCGGCCCGGAAGGCCCGGACCCCGTGGCACCCGATCCCCCGGGAGCGGCGCCGGGACCGGGGGATCCGGCCGGAGTGCCCGCTCCCGCGTCGGAGTCCTCGCTCACCTCGACCCCGAAGTCCCGGGCGATCCCCGCCAGCCCGTCGGCGTACCCCTGGCCCAGGGCGCGCAGCTTCCAGGCGGTGCCGCGGCGGTAGATCTCGGCGAGCAGCAACACGGTCTCCCGCTGCGGACGCGGCGGGGTGAACCGGGCGAGAATCCGGCCGCCCGAGCCGGTGACCAGCAGGGCCGGAGCGGGCAGCCGCCCCAGTGGGGTGCCGGGCTCGGCGGGACTGACGACGACGGTGACGCGGCTCGCGCCGGCCCGCAGCGCGGCCGGGTCCACCGTGAGGGTCTCCCCGCTCAGCCGGGCACCGGGAGCGGCCGGCTGGTTGTAGAAGACGAAGTCGCCGTCCCCGCGCACCGTGCCGCCGTCGTCCGTGACGAGCGCCGACAGGTCGAAGGGGCCGGGCACCCGGAGGGTCAGGGTGCCATCGGGCAGGGGCACATTGCCGCCGGGGACCAACTCACTCATCGCGCCGCCTGTCGGGTGCCGGATCACTGTGCGCGCCCCGTGGGGCGTCGGTACGACAACGCCCCACGGGTGTGCACGGGTTCCTCGGACCGGCCGGCGGTCAGTCGCGGGCGATGCCGGGAGCGATGTCCTCGTACCGCTCCACACGCGCCTCACCGCGAGCCGCGGCGGCCTTCGCCGGCTTGCCGCAGAACGTGGACTCCAGCGTGCCCGCCATGGTGGTGAGGACCGTCCCGTTGTTGGACGTGTTGGCGAGCGCCGTCATGGTGCGCCCGCCCCCCTTCGACGTGAACGAATACGTGTAGTAGCCCTGCACGGTGCCCGTGTGGCCGTACACCGAGACGCCGCACGACAGATCACGCCGGCGCAGACCGAGCCCGTAACCCTGGGTGCTGTTGACGGGTACCCACTGCTGCATCTGCGCGAGCTGCTCGGCCGACGTCAGGTCGCCGCCGAGCAGGGCCGAGAAGAAGGTGTTCAGGTCCCGGGTGCTGGAGATGACCGCGCCCGCGCTCTGCGCCCAGGAGACGGTCTGCTCGGTCGAGTCGACGAGCGGCGCACCGGCCTCGTCGGGGGTGAGGTAGCCGTTGGCGTGCTTGCCGGGGACGGCCGTCCCGGGGTGCACGTAGAAGGTGTCCTTGAGGCCCAGCGGCTTGATGATGCGGCTCTGGTACGCGGACCGCACGGGCTTCCCCGTGAGCTTCTCGATGAGCATGCCCGCGACGACGAAGTTGGTGTTGGAGTACGAGTAGGCGGCGCCCGGCGCGCTGCCGAGGGGCTGCTTCAGGGACAGGTCCACCAGGTCCTGGTAGCTGAAGACCTTGTTGCGTACGGCCTCGAAGCCCGGGACCGTGTGCTCGAACATGTCGTTGGTGTAGTCGTACAGACCACTGCGGTGGCTCAGCACATGGCGCACCGTGATCTTGTCGTCGGGCAGCAGCCCCGGGAGATACGTGTTGACGGAGGTGTCCAGGGCGAGCACGCCCTCGTCGACCAGCTGCAGCAGGACGACGGCGGAGAAGCTCTTGGTCACACTGCCGACCCGGAAGCGGTCGGCGGTGCTGATGGCACGTCCGGTCCCCTTGTCGGCGACGCCCTCGGCCACCTTGTGGACCGTGCCGCGGTCGTCGATCCGCGCGACGGCTCCCGGCGCTCCCTGCGTCAGCGCCGTACGCAGTACCGCGCGCAGCCCCGCGACGTCGGGTGCCGGCAGTTTCTGAGCCTTGGCGGCCGAACCGGCCTGCACGGCCGCGCTGTTGACGTCGGCAGGTGCCGCCGCCGCATCGTGGGCGGGAACAGCGAGGACGGACAGCAGGACCGCTCCCAGTGCCGCCGTACCGCCTCTGCTCATCATTCCTGAGACCATGTGTCGTTCTCCCCGTAGTCGTCCGCCGAGCGGATTCACGTCGAGCCGCGCCGCGGTCACGGCGTCGGCACCATCTCTACGCGCCGGACGGGCCGGCAGGTTGCACCGGCAGGGATGAATTTCCGGTCGCCTGCGTGACGCCCGGGCCGGCGGCCCGGCATCCGCGCTCTGACCGCGCCACGCCGTCGCCTGAACGGACCCGTCGAACGGGGGCGGCGTCCGGCACGACGCCGCCCGGGTGCCAGACTGACCCCATGGACGAGCGCGTATTCAGCAGGTCAGGCCAGCGGGCATCGGTAGTGGGACTCGGCACGTGGCAGCTCGGTGCCGACTGGGGCGACGTGGACGACAAGGACGCCCTGGCGGTCCTGGAGGCGGCCGCCGAGTCGGGGGTGACGTTCTTCGACACGGCCGACGTGTACGGCGACGGGCGCAGCGAGGAGACCATCGCCACGTTCCTGCGGGGCAGGCCGGACCTGCACGTGCTGGTCGCCACGAAGATGGGCCGCCGTGTCGACCAGATCCCGGCGAACTACGTCCTCGACAACTTCCGTGCCTGGAACGACCGTTCGCGTCGCAATCTCGGCGTCGACCGCGTCGACCTGGTGCAGCTGCACTGCCCGCCGACCCCGGTGTACTCGTCGGACGAGGTGTTCGACGCCCTCGACACCCTCGTCGCGGAGGAGCGCATCGCCGCGTACGGCGTGAGCGTCGAGACCTGCGACGAGGCGCTGACCGCCATCGCCCGGCCGGGCGTGGCCAGTGTCCAGATCATCCTCAACCCGTTCCGCATGAAGCCCCTCCAGCGGGTCCTGCCCGCGGCGCGTGAAGCCGGCGTGGGCATCATCGCCCGCGTGCCCCTCGCCTCCGGCCTGCTCTCGGGCAAGTACACGAAGGACACGGTCTTCGCGGAGAACGACCACCGCACGTTCAACCGTCACGGCGAGGCCTTCGACCAGGGTGAGACCTTCTCCGGTGTCGACTACGCCAGCGGTGTCGAGGCGGCGGCCGAGTTCTCCGCGCTCGCCCCGGAGGGCGTCACCCCGGCGCAGCTGGCGCTGGCCTGGATCGTCCAGCAGCCGGGCGTGACCTCGGTGATCCCCGGCGCCCGCTCGCCCGAGCAGGCCCGCGCCAACGCGGCGGCCGGGAAGCTGCCGCCGCTGTCGGCTCAGACCCTGTCGGCGATCTCCGACCTGTACGAGCGGCGGATCAAGGAGCAGGTGGAGGGCCGCTGGTGACTCCGGTCCGCGGGTGGTCCTGGGCCGACGAGTCACGGATCACCCGCGGACCGGTGGCCACCGCCCCGCCCTCGGCCGAGCGCCGAGAGGCAGGCCGCGCGAACGGGCCCGGGCCACCCGGAACGGCACCCCGCCCCGCGTCAGACCGCCCGCTCCCGCGCCCGCTGCGCCGCCTCGCGTACGGAACCGCGGTGCACGGGGCCGTGCCCCGGCAGCAGGACGTCACCCGGCAGTGCCTCGAAGGTGTCCAGCGAGGCCAGCGCACCGCCCCGGTCGCGGTGGAACATGACGGGGAGCAGCTGCGGTCCCGGCACACGTGAGGTGGGATGGCCGCTGACCAGCCCGTCGCCCGATATCACCACGCCCGCCTCCGGCAGATGGAAGGCGCAGTGCCCCGCCGTGTGGCCGGGCGTGTGCACGGGGACGGGGCGGCCGGGCAGGTCGAGCGGTCCCTCCCCGGGGAACGGCCGGGGGTCGGCGACCGGAATGTGGGCGGTGCCGCCGGACCGCAGCGCGTGCACGGCCCACGGCACCACACCGGGCCGCCACGCGTTCCGCAGGACCTGCCCGATGGACACCTGGTGGAGGAAGTCCCGACGCGCGTGCGGGACTTCGGCCTCGTGGGTGTGGACCGGTGTGCCATACGTACGGCTGAAGTACTCGGCCGAACCGAGATGGTCGTTGTGGGCGTGGGTCACGAGGACGGCCGTGACCGCCTCGGGCGAACTGCCCACGGCGGCAAGGGACGCGAGGACCTTGTCGCGGTCACCGGGGTAGCCGGTGTCCACGAGGGTGACGGCGTCCCCCTCGGCGAGGATCACCCAGTTGGTGCTGCTGCCGTGCACGAGGTGGATGCCGTCGGCGACTTGACGGATGTCTGCCTGCATGATCGTCCCGATCTGGAGGTCCCTGCCTGACGGACACACCCAAGCAGACCCCCGGGGGCCTCAGCGCAGGGGATCGGACGAAGCGCGCATCGACTTCAGCGCCAGCAGCAGTACGGCGATGTCGTCGAAGTAGGCCGGGTCGGGCAACAGGTCCGTCGGCAGCACGACATAGGCGACCGCTCCCCAGAAGACCCAGCGGGGCCCGGTCGGCAGTCCGGCGCGGCGGAGATCGCGCCGGGTGCGGACCAGCCTCACCGTGAGCACGACCGCCGCCGCGAGGGCCGCCGCCAGTACGGCCGCGACGACGAGAACCAGAATCCACGTGTTGCTGTCCATCAGCCCCTCCTCCGGCTCGTCCGGTGCTGCTGTTCGGATGCCCAGGTTCGCCCCGTCATCACCGCCCGGCCGGACCGACACGCGGCGCGGTGCGTCGGAACGCCACCCGCCGCGCACCTACTCTGTGCATTCGATCGGCCACCTTGAGTGAAAAGTGGGATGTGCGCGTGAAGATCGCCTGTGTCGGCGGCGGGCCCGCCGGCTTGTACTTCTCGATCCTGATGAAGCGTCAGGACCCGGCCCATGAGATCACCGTCCACGAACGGAACCCGGCCGGATCGACGTACGGATGGGGGGTGACGTACTGGGCGAGCCTGCTCGACAAACTGGAAGCGGGCGACCCCGAGTCGGCTCGCGCCGTGAAGGAGAGCTCGGTCCGCTGGAGCGACGGTGTCGCGCACGTCGGCGACCGTACGACCAGGCATCACGGCGACGAGGGTTTCGGCATCGGCCGCGGCCGACTGCTGGACATCCTTGCCGAACGGGCCCGCTCGCTGGGCGTGCGCGTCGAGTTCGAGGACGAGATCGCCGACGGGGCCGAACTGCCCGAAGCCGACCTGGTCGTCGCCTGTGACGGCGTCCGCAGCGGAGTGCGCGAACGGCACGCCGCCCACTTCGGCACCGAGGTCGCACTCGGCCGGAACACGTACATCTGGCTGGGCACCACGAAGGTCTTCGACGCGTTCACCTTCGCCTTCGTGGAGACACCGCACGGCTGGATCTGGTGCTACGCCTACGGGTTCGGCGAGGACCGGAGCACCTGCGTCGTCGAGTGCTCGCCCGGGACATGGACGGGCCTCGGCCTCGACCGGGCCGACGAGGCGGAAGGGCTCGCCCTCCTCGAAGAACTGTTCGCCGAGCTGTTGGACGGCCATCGGCTGATCGGCCGCGCCAGTGCCGGCGGCAGCGCGCAGTGGCTGAACTTCCGCACCCTCACCAACCGCACCTGGTCCCACGGCAATGTCGTCCTGCTCGGCGACGCCGCCCACACGACGCACTACTCCATCGGAGCGGGCACCACGCTCGCCCTGGAGGACGCCATCGCCCTGGCCGACGCCCTGAGCAAGCGTGCCGGTTCCGCACCGGCGGAACTCGCCCCGGCCCTCGCCGCCTACGAGGAGGAACGCAGGTCCGCGCTGCTGCCCGTGCAGAGCGCGGCCCGCCACAGCGCCCAGTGGTACGAGAACCTGCCGCGCTACATCGCCCTCCCTCCGGCGCAGATGTTCGCGCTCCTCGGCCAACGGCACTCACCGCTGCTGCCGTACGTGCCGCCGCAGCTCTACTACCGGATCGACCGGGCGGCAGGCAGGCTCGAATCCCTGCGCAGACTCAAGCGCTGGCTGGGCCCGAAGGTGGCACGGACCCTGCACGCGAAGAGGGGCTGACGCCACGTCAACGGGACGCCCCCTGGCGGAAACGGCGGTGTTGCCCATGGGCCGGCAGATGCGCGAGCGTGCTGGGTCATGGACCGAGACCGGGGCGACGCCGCCCTCTCCCTCACCCGCCGCCGGCTCCTCGCGGCCGCGGGCGCCACAGGTGCCGTCACCGCCATGGGTGGCACGTCCGCCGCCGCGTCGCCGCCCGCCGGACTCTCCCTGACCTTCACCGAAGCGACCAACGGGTCGGCGACCCTCGCGCCCGGCGGCGACCGGTTGATCGCCGAGATCCAGAACGTGCTCTGGTCTCTCCCGCGTGCCGGAGGCAGCGCCGTCCCCCTCACGCCCGCGGACCTCGAACCGAACCGGCCCGTGTACGCGCCGGACGGCGGGCTCGTCGCCTTCTGCGCCTACCGGGGCGGCGGGTTCCACATCTGGACGATGCGGCCCGACGGCTCGGAGCTGCGCCGGCGCACCGACGGACCCTTCGACGACCGCGGCCCGGCCTGGTCGCCCGACGGTACCCGCATCGCCTTCGCCTCCGAGCGCGGCGGCGACCCGGTGACCGGCAGCCCGTACCGGGTCCACGTACTGGACCTGCGCACCGGCGACATCCGCCGGGTGACCGGCCTGCCCGGTCAGGCGGGACCGCTGCAGGACGGGACCTGGGAGGACTTCGACCCCACCTGGTCGCCGGACGGCACGCGGATCCTGTTCGTCCGCGCGAAGGGCGTCACGACGGCCAACGGCGCCGGACTCGACGCCCGGACCGTGGCCGCCGTCCCCGCCGACGGCGCGGGCCCGGTCGCCGTCGAGCACACCGACACCACGGGCGCGCAGGTCCTGACCCCCGCCCTCGCCCCGGACGGCCGCCGTCTGGCGTATCTGCGGACCACCGCGGCGCCCCTCGGCTCCTGCACGCTCGTCGTCGACGGCGAACCCGTCGCGGTCGCCGGGGACATCGCACCGGTACCGCCCCGCTGGACGGCGCCCGACCGGCTTCTGCTGACCGTGGACGGCGCCTTCACCCTCGTACGACCGCAGACCCCGGCGGAGACGGACGTGATCCCCTTCGAGGGTGTACTGCCCGTGGACCGGCCGCGCTACCGGGTCAAGGAGTACGACCTGGGGGAGGGGCGAGCCCGACCCGTACGGGGCATCCACCTGCCCGCGCTCTCACCCGACGGCCGGCACATCGCCTTCGCCGCCCTCAACTCGCTGTGGCTGGCCGACAGTTCCGGTGGCAGGGCGCCACGGAGGCTGCGCCGGGCGGCGGCCACGGAGTACCTGCTCGGGCCCTCGTGGTCACGCGACGGACGTGCCCTGCTGTACGCGGACGACCGGGACGGACTGCTCGGGGTGTACCGGCGTGATCCGGCCACCGGCAAGGAGACCGCGCTCGCGACCGGTGGCCGGGTCCATCCCGCGCTCTCACCCGACGGGACGCGGCTCGCCTGCCTGGACCTGACCGGGCGGCTCGTCGTCCGTGACCTCGACAGCGGCGCGGAGCGGGTGCTCGCGACCCCGCTCGGCGCGGGAGGGCTGCCCGGGCGGCCCAGCTGGTCGCCCGACGGCCGGTATCTCGCGTTCTGCGACCGCAACCGGCTCAACCTCCGCTTCCGGGAGGGCTACAACCTCGTCCGGGTCGTCGACACCACGACCGGGACGGCCCGCCTGCACGCGGTGGCCCCTCATGTCTCGCTCGCCGACCGGTACGACTCGGGGCCCGTCTGGTCCCCCGACGGCCGCTGGATGGCGGTGATCGTCGAATCCGCGCTCTGTCTGCTGCCCGTCGCACCCGACGGGACGCCGCGCGGAGCCCTGCGCACCCTCGCCACCGAACCGGCCGACCATCCCTCCTGGTCCGGCGACTCGAAGACCCTGCTCTACCTCTCCGGCGCCCGGCTGCGCCTGATCGGCGTCGGTGGCGGCCCGGCCCGTACAGTCCGGGTGCCGCTCGACCAGCGCCGGCCCGTACCGGCCGACACCGTGGTGCACGCCGGCCGGCTCTGGGACGGCACGGGCGAGTCCGTCCGGGACGACGTCGACATCGTCGTACGCCGCGGACGCGTCACCGCCGTCGAACCCCACCGCCGACGCGGCGCATTGACGAGAATCGACGCGTCCGAGCGGACCGTCGTGCCCGGGCTGTGGGACACGCACACCCATCCGTGGCAGGTCACCTACGGCGGGCGGCAGACCGTCGGTCAGCTCACCTACGGCATTACGACCGCCGTGTCCCTCGGCGGCTTCGCCTACGAACAGGCCCGCATCCGCGAGGCTGTGACGGCAGGTCAGCTCGCCGGGCCCCGGCTGCTGACCACCGGCGAACTCCTCGACGGCTCCCGGGTCGCCTACAGCATGGGGCGCGCCCATCGGACGAGGGACGGGCTGCGGCGTTCGCTGGAGCGTGGCGCCGCGCTGGACTGGGACTTCGTCAAGACCTATGTACGGGCGCCCGGTTGGGTGATGAAGGAGGCGGCGAGCTTCGGGCACGAGCGGCTCGGCGTGCGCTCGGGCAGTCACCTGCTCTCGCCCGGCGTGCAGCTCGGCCAGGATCTGACGACCCATCTGCAGGCCACCCAGCGGGCCGAGTCCGGGCACGCGATCACCTCGTCGGGGCGCGCCCATCAGGATCTGCTGGAGATCTACACCGCGCGGGGCGTCGGCTTCGGGCTCATCGCCACCCCGTTCACCTCGGCGCCCCTCCTCGGGGCGGATCCGGCCCTCGCCGACGACCCCCGGGTCACCACCGTGATGCCGCCCTGGGACGCCGCTCTCGTCCGGCAGGGGGCGGGCGTGGCACCGACACAGGCCCAACTCGCCACCTTGCGCGCGGAGACCGACATCTACCGGCGGATCCTCGCCGAGGGCGGTCTCGTCGCCCTCGGCACCGACCAGCCGCTCCTGCCCGTCGGTCTCTCCCTGCATCTCGGTCTGCGCGCGCTGCACCGGGGCGGCCTCTCCCCGGCCGAGGCCCTGCGCACGGTGACCGTGCTGCCCGCCCGGCTCTTCGGGCTGGACGACGACCTCGGCACGGTCCGCCCGGGCAGGCTCGCCGACCTGACCGTGGTGGACGGCGACCCCTTCACCGACTTCGACACGCTCGTACGGACGGTCGCCGTGCTCCGGGGCGGGGTCCCGTACACGACCGCCGGCCTGGTGGCCGCGTACGATCCACCGTCCTCGCCCGCCACCCGGCGGGCGACGGACGAGGAGGACTGGCTGGAGGCGGGACGGCTGATGAGGCGGGACGGGTGCTGCGGCGTGGGCCACTGAGGAGCCACGGGCACAGACCCGCCACGGAATTGGCGGGGCCGCCCCCGACCGGGTCGCGGACGGCCCCGCCGACCGGTCAGGCGGTGTCGAACGTGTAGTGGGCCGTGTGGTCCAGCAGATCGGCGGGTGTGGTGTCGTTCCACGGCTTCATGGACTCGTCGCGGTCGATGACGTCCGGTGTGCCCGCGGCCGGAAGATAGCCGGAGTCCGGGTGTCTGCGCTGCCACTCGGCCCACAGCTTGTCGATGTAGGCGTGGTGCAGCCAGAAGACCGGGTCGTTGGGGGAGACGCCCGTGGCCATCTGCCCGCCCACCCACACATGGACCCTGTTGTGCAGGTTGACTCCGCGCCAGCCCTCGAGGTGGTTGCGGAAGCCGTCGGACGCGCTGTTCCACGGCGCCATGTCATAGGTGGACATGGCGAGCACCGACTCGACCTCGGCGCCGGTCGGCAGAGGCCGCCCGTTGCCGCCGAGCGAGCGGCGCAGATACGTGCGGGCGTCGACCCGCACGGATATGGGCCAGTCTCCGGCGGCCGCGGCGAACGGCCCCTCCATCACCCGTCCGTCGACTGCGCGTCCCGTGCCGCCGAGGAAGTCCGGCGCCCACAGGGCGGAGCGGGCCGTCCGGTCGGTGGTCCAGTCCCAGTACGGCAGCGCCACGGAGGCGTCGACGGCCTGCAGGGCCCGTTCGAACTCGAGGAGGAATCGGCGGTGCCA
Organism: Streptomyces aurantiacus; assembly: GCF_027107535.1. Classification (NCBI taxonomy): domain Bacteria; kingdom Bacillati; phylum Actinomycetota; class Actinomycetes; order Kitasatosporales; family Streptomycetaceae; genus Streptomyces; species Streptomyces sp. Qhu-G9. Next base: position 3,879,934 of record NZ_CP114283.1, read on the forward strand.
GGGCAGGAACGAGGGTGAACGGTGGCCCACCCGTTCGGAGGTGTCGGTGTCGCTGAGGATGAACGCGTTGTGGGTCGTGACGAAGGCGTCGTACCGGCCGGCCCGCTTGAGTTCGAGAAACGCGGCGACCAGCCGGCGCTTCTCGTCCGCGGTCAGGTCCGCCTGGTTCTTGCGTACGGTCATGAGAAATGAACTCCAGTGCCGGGAAGGTCAGTTGAACGGGACGAGCGGGGCTCCCTGGAGCTCCACCACTGCGGCGCGGGCCGCCGCGCGCGGGCTTGCCACCGGGTCGTAGTGGCTCACGACGCTGATCCAGGTGCCGTCGGCGTTGCGCATCAGGTGCAGCTCGACGCCGTCGACGAACACCGTGTAGCCGGCCCCGTGGTGGTGATGGCCGCCCGTCGGCCGGCCCGTTATCCGACGGCCCCTGTAGACCTCGTCGAAGGCGGTGGGCCCGTCGTGGCGGTCCGCTGCGGATTCACGCGACGGGGCGGCGGCCAGGGTGCCGGCGGTGACGGCCAGTCCGGCCGCGCCCTGCAGGGCACGGCGGCGGGTGGGATTCGGCATACGGAGACGTCCTCGTACTCGGTCCGGGCGGCACAAGCGGTCGCATATGCCGCCGGGAATGGATCGATTGGCGATTCGTATGCCTATCGATCCTTTGGGGGAGCAGGGAAGCCGTGACTGCTTGGTTGGCTACGATCAGGACAATTCCCCACATGTCATACAGGATTGAACAAGGGTGATCTTGCTGCGTGGAGGCCTCCGAAGGGCCTGGGGGCGCAACTTCGCGCCCCAGGGGGGTCCGTGGTGACGATCTTGCGGGTTCCCGGACATGTCCGTGGTGTCGCTCACGTCCGGAAACTGACGTGAATTCCCACCACCGGTCGGCCTTCCCCCGCTGTGGCGCACGGCCTCGCGAGCGTTCGAACGAACCGTGGGACCCGCCCCCGGTTCCGACGTGGATTCACTCTTGGGCCGACGCCCGGTCTCGCGGCGGCGCCCGCCATCGCCTCCGCGCGATCGGGCAACCAGCGCTTCGGGAAGGGCAGTTGGAACCGGATCATCCGCAAACGCACCGAGAGTCGTCACGCCTCGTCGAGGCCGATCGTGCGCTGCCGCAACTAATGTGATGAAAGAGGGCCACAGCGGCCCTACGTCGGGATACGCTGCCCGGCGCACCCCACGTTCGAGTCCGCGCACGTGGGGGCCGGTCATCCCGGCCTGCTCGTGTGCGGGTTCAGCGGAGCCCCAACGCGAGAGACATACCGTCCGGTCTGACGCACCACCCTCACCGTGACCCGGTGAGCCCAGCCGATCCCGGAAGGCTTCACGCAGCCGGGCTCCGGTCAACCTCGGCGCCCCGCCTCCGGTCCGTACGCGCAGTACGGCCCTTCGGGTACGGCGCCCCGAACCCCCGTCAGGGCAGCCTCGGCTCGACCTCGGCACCGAACAGAACGCACCAGGGACTCCGCCAGGATCCGTGTGCCGCGGGCGGCTCCATCGCGACCTGCCGGTCCGGCCGGGATCGGGCGACGCCCTCCCGGTGCGCAGCCGGCCGCCGAGTTCCACCGACTGCCTGTCATCCAGTGAGGAACGATGAGCATGCGCGCCCGCACCACCGTAGCTGCGGCCATTTCGACGGTCCTGGCCATCTCCCTCACCGCTTGCGGTGAGGACTCCGACACCGGCAGCGGCGGCGAGGCAGCGTCCGTCGGCATCGCCATGCCCACCAAGACGTCACAGCGGTGGATCAACGACGGTCAGAACATGGTCGACGAGCTCAAGGGGTTCGGCTACACCACCACCCTCAAGTACGCCGACAACGACCCGAAGAACCAGGTCGCGCAGGTTCAGGCCATGATCGACAGCGGCGTCGACGCCCTGGTCATCGCCTCGGTCAACGGCAAGGTGTTCGGCGACGTCCTGGAGAAGGCGGAATCCGCCGGCGTCCCGGTGATCGCCTACGACCGGCTGATACTCGGGACCCCGAACGTCGACTACTACGCGACCTTCGACAACGTGAAGGTCGGCACGCTGCAGGCCGACTTCATCACGGAGAGCCTCGGACTCGTCAACGGCAGCGGGAAGGGCCCGTTCACCGTCGAGCTCTTCGCCGGTTCTCCCGACGACAACAACACGCGCTACTTCTACGAGGCCTCGATGGAGGTCCTGGAGCCGTACATCCAGAACGGCGACCTGATCGTCAGATCCGGGGAGACCGAGCTCGACGAGATCACCACCCTGCGCTGGGACGGCCCCACGGCGGAGAAGCGCATGAACAAGCTCCTCGACTCGGAGTACACCGACCAGGACGTCGACGCGATCCTCTCCCCGTACGACGGCATGTCGATCGGCATCATCAAGGCGCTGAAGGAGCACGGCTACGGCACGCCGGGGAAGCCGCTGCCCATCATCACGGGTCAGGACGCCGAGGTGCCCTCGATCAAGTCGATCATGGAGGGTGACCAGTCCCAGACCGTCTACAAGGACACCCGCGAGCTGGCCCTGGTGACCGCGTACATGGTCAACTCGATGGTCCACAACAAGAAGCCGGCGCTCAACGACAGGAAGACGTACAACAACGGGAAGAAGGTCGTTCCCGCGTACCTCCTGGAGCCGGTGAGCGTCGACAAGGCCAACTACGAGCAGGTGCTCGTCGACTCGGGTTACCTCAAGAAGAGCGACCTGAAGTGAACTGAGCCGGTGCACACGTGCGGGGCGGGGAGAGAAGTCTCCCCGCCCCGCACGCGTTCGGGCGGGCGCTGTCGGTCCGGGCCGCCGTCAGTTGACGAAGACCGTCGGGCTGCCCTCCTGCGTCGTGTCGGTGACCGGGGCGTACTTGGCGGTGAAGAAGCCGTTGCTGAAGCACAGCGACGAGCCGGAGAACTTCGTGAACTGCTGGTTCGTGAACGCGATGCTGTTGTCGACGTTGCTCGACGTGCCCGACAGGCTGGGCGCCCGGTAGACACAGTTGATGCTGCCGAGCAGCGTCCGCAGCACGACGGTCGTCTGGATGGACGAGCCGGCGGCCGGGGTGATGGTGACAGCGCCCTCAGAGGTCACGGCCGTGGTGTAGGGCAGGTTGTCGACCGTGATGCGGGTGACGCCGAGCACGCCGATGACGTTGCTGGTGCAACTGGCGCTGTCGAAGGTGTGACTGGTGACCGACTCGGTGGCCGTGCCCGGCGCGGCCGGGTTGTCGACGACCTCGGCGATGAAGGCGGACGACGAGCAGGAGAGGCCGCTCGTGCCGGTGGCGCTGGAGTAGAGCGTGGCGTTGGTGCCGGTGGCCAGGGAGGCGCTGAGGACGTCACCGGCGGCGACGGCCGTGCCGGCGGGGCCGCCGGTGGTCAGGACCGAGCCGTCGGCGGCCGAGGCCGGGCCGGCCGCGGAGAGGGCGAGGGCCGTGACCGCCGCGGCCAGGGCAAGGGAAGTCCGAGTACGCATGAGGGTGCCTCATTCTGGAGGTGGGGTGGGAGAGGGTGCCAACACCGGCCCGTCGCGCCTTCTCCGTACGCGACGGGCCGGCGGTGGCTGCCGGGTGGTTGGCCGGGGGCGTCGATGGACGGCCTCCGGCACGGGACCGGCGGTAGGGCGACCGGACGCGGTCCCGGAGGGGAAGCGACCGTGCCGGTGCCATGGAGGGGTGGATGCGGATCGCACGTGCGGTCGGCCTGCTGGTACTGGTCGGTCGACCGCCTGACCGGCCTGTCGGCCGTGTGGCGGGATGGAGCCCGGGAGTCGACGTGCGCCGCTGGACGGATCCGGCGCCACGGATCCGTGCGTAACCAGGGAGAGTTCTAGACCTGAGTGATGTTCAACGTCAAGATGCTGTAAGGAAGTTGACGTTGAATCAGGGAACGGGCTCGATGCTCGGCCGGTGCGTGCCGCGAGGGCTCCGGGCTGCGGGGGAGTGTCTTCCCGGAGCTACGGGAAGGGCTCTCCACGCCTTCGTCACATCTCCAACGTCCTTTTCGCACAAGGTGCTTGACCCTCGCCCCTTACCGCGGGTAACTTCCGTCGCGGCTACTGCTGCGTAACGTGAAAGCCCTTGCACCCGCCGGGAGGTGTGGGGAGGCGTGCGCGGCATTCGCTGTCCGCGCCAGGACAACGTGCCAGCTGAAGCCCTACCCGCGTTGACCATGCCCCTGGGAGCAGAAAATGGCCTCGTCCTCGGACGCCGTCTCGTCCGCCGGTTCCACCACTGAGCCTTCCGAAGTACCGGAAAGCGGTTCCATGTCAGAGACCCCTGGTAGCCCCGAGAGACGCGGGCGGGTCCGGCTGCGCAGAGCCGCGGTGATGGGCGTCCCCGCCACCGCGATCGCCGCCACACTCATGATCCTCACCGCCGAGGGGGCCCTGGGTGTGCAGTTCGCGATATCCGGCATGCCCTTCACCGTCACCGCGACGAACCTCGACGGCGAGGGCTTCGCGCAGTTCGGCTCCCTCGACCAGATGGCCGAGGGCAGCCCCAACGAGGGTGACACCGGCGGCCAGGTCCTGGTGGTCGTGTCCGCGATCAAGAAGGCGACCCTGACCAAGCTCTGCCAGAGCGTCGACCTCGGTGGCACGAACCTGCTCATCACTGCCGGCGCGGGCTCGCAGCCGGTGTCCGCGACCAACCTCACGACCGACTCCACCGAGCTGTCGGGCGACGCGGCCTTCGACAACATCGAGATCGGCAACGACGCCAGCACGCTCAACAAGTCCCACACGCGGGGCTCGGCGGGCGTCTTCAGCCAGCAGGCGGACACCGTCCACATCGCCAACCTGCGGCAGACCAACTACGCCACCACGGCAGCGGTGTTCAAGCTTCCCGGTCTGAAGCTGCGCTTCAGCGACAAGGGTTGCTGATGGTCGCCTTCCGGCGCTGGCGTGCGGCCCGCCCGTTCTGGGGCGGGCTGCTGCTCGCTCTGGGCGGGGCGGAGATCCTGCTCACGCAGAAGGCGTCGTTGAAGGTCGTCATGCACATCGGCATGCAGGGCCTGGCCGGATATCTCCTGCCGCTCCTGATGCTGATCTGCGGGCTGCTGATCCTCTTCAACCCCGCGCAGCGCCTCTTCTACTCGGTCCTGGGCGTCCTGTTCTCCCTGGGTACCTGGCTCACCTCGAACCTGGGCGGATTCTTCATCGGTCTCCTCCTCGGCGTCGTCGGCAGTTGTCTCGCCTTCGGCTGGCTGCCGAACCAGGAGCCGCGCCCCGCCCGTTCGTGGCGGCGCCGCAGCAGGGAGCCCGTGCGTCAGCCGTGACGTGTCGGGGGTGCCACCGGGTGGCGCCCCCGCGGTCACTGCACTCCGTGCGGCCGGAACTGGACGCTGACGCGAGGGCCCGCGGCCCGCGCGCTCTTGGGGATCGCGTGCTCCCAGGTGCGCTGGCAGGAACCGCCCATCACGATCAGGTCGCCGTGTCCGAGCGGGCGCCGCACCACTGCGCCGCCGCGCCGGGGCCGCAGCAGCAGATCCCGCGGAGCCCCCACGGACAGGATGGCGACCATCGTGTCCTGGTGTGCACCGCGGCCGGTCCGGTCCCCGTGCCAGGCCACGCTGTCGCGGCCGTCCCGGTAGTAGCAGAGCCCGGCCGTGGTGAACGGTTCGCCCAACTCCTCGGCGTAGTGGCCGGACAGGGCGTCCCGCGCCTCGTCGAGGACGGGATGCGGCAGGGCGTCGGCCGCCCGGTAGAACGCCAGCAGCCGTGGTACGTCCACCATGTGCTCGTACATCTGGCGCCGCTCGGCCCGCCACGGGACCTCGTCCGCGAGCCGTGCGAAGAGGGCGTCCGCCCCGTGGAGCCAGCCGGGCAGCAGGTCGATCCACGCCCCGTCGCCGAGCACGGTCCGGCGCAGCCCGCCGAGCGGACCGAGACGGATGGCGTCGCTCTGGTCGAACAGTGAACCCTGGAGGTGCGTGGACATGCCTCCAGGCTACCCGCAGATTCGAATGTGTGTGCTATCGATAGCGAGGGCAGGGCGAGACGGGCAGGCTGACGCGTCAACCCAGGGTCAGCAGGACGACGGCGCCCGCGGCGGCCGGCAGCCCGGCCACCTGCTGCCGGCTCACCTCTCGTGGAGCAGCGCAAGCCCCAGCACGTTGGAATCGCCGGGTACAGCGAGGCCAGCACGCCGGCGAAGTCGACGACGCCGTGGCAGACCGCCGACGCCGGTGCGAGAAGAGCGCCCATCCGCCCCGGGCGCCCGTGCGGAGGCGGATCGATGTCCTGCGGGGCGGCAGAGCCTCGGTGTCAGGAGTCGGGGCGGGTGCTCGGGGAGTGCCGGCGGTGGCTCGTGTCGCACCAGGGATAGATGCGGCTGCGCCGGCACGTGCACAGAGCCACGCAGAAACGCTCGGAGGTCACGGTCGTACCGTCCTCCAGAACGATCTCGACCGGCCCTTCGACGAGCAGGGGGCCCTCACGCCGGGCGACGATCCGGCGCGGGCGTTCGGCTGGGGTGTCCGTCACGGCCGTTCACCACCTTTCTCTCGACGATCCGGTCCGAGAATCCACGGGGCGCGTGTGCGTCACGCGGTCACACGGTTGTGCGCAACGAGGACTCGCCCGAACGCCATGCTGCGAGCAGCCGGTCGGCGAGGCGGTCCTCCAGCCATTCGGTGGCGTCGACTCCGAACGCGATGTCGCGGTCGAGGTGCGGTTCCTCCTCCAGCAGACCGGCGACGACCTCGCGGCGTACGACCTGCTCGTGCACCGCGTCGGCCTCGACGTGCTCGCGGTAGAAGTGCTCGGCCGCCGGTCCGGCGCCCGTGCGGGCCATGGCGCGGGCGAGCCGCCTGGAACCGGGGGAGGACGTGGTCTCCACCGCGGCGAAATGCCCCACCAGCGCTCCGCGCAGCGCGCGGTGCAGACCGAAGAGGGACATCAGGTTGACGACGGCGAGGGCCTCCGCGCCACTCGCGTCGAGATAGCGCCCGTACGTCGGGTCCAGGTCCAGGTCGGCCATGAGGTCGGCGAACAGCTTGGCGTGTACGCGCTCGGCGCGCCCCGCTCCGTACTCGTCGAACTCCACCGCCGCCATACCGGCCTTGGCGCGCCCCCACAGGCGCGGGAGAACCCAGGCGTGCGGGTCGGCTTCTTTCAGGTGGTAGACCGAGCGCTGGGCGGCGTACTCGCGCAGCTGCCACAACTCGCCCTTGTCCTGCAGGAAATGGGAGACGCCCTGGCCGTCGACGGGTTCCACGAGCAGTTCGTCCAGTGCGTCGTCCGCGTGGTCGTGCCTGGTCGCCCCGGCGCGCAGGGCCGCGAGGAAGGGCTTCTCCATCGCCGCGCGGACCCGCAGCAGCTCCGGGTCCCATTCACGGGAGGAGTCGACGCCCGCGAAGCCCCGGTAGTGCAGCTCGTAGCAGAGATAGAGAGCGAGCTGCAGATCCTCACCGAGGGGCGCGGCGTCGGCGAGAGCGGCGTCGTCCGGCAGTGGTCCCGTGCCACGCAGGTACTCGATGAGTGCCGCGGAGAGGTCTCCCCGGCTCGGCGGGAGTTCCGGTTCCGCGGTCGGGCGCTGATCCACACGTTCCATGCGCCACGGGTACCCGTGATCGACAGCTCCTCACCTGCGGAACCCCTGTCCAGGGGGTGCGGCGAGCGGCCGGGCGGCGGGCGCCGGGGCGATCCCGTGCAGGTTGGCGGCCATGGCGTGGCCCGTCCTTGTGCGCCCAGTCCCGGCCGCGCCCGTCGTCCGGACGGTCCGGGCCCGGGCCGGGGCCGAGGTCCAGTACGTCCCCGCCTGGCCCGGAAAGGTGTGACCGATGTCGGCGAGCGAGCCCGAGATCTCGCTGATCACGTGGTGGGCGCCGTCCTCGTTCCCGGTCACCCGTGCCCGGCATCAGGAGGAGAGAGGAGAGGTGGAGGTCAGGTGCGGCCGGGGCCGCCGCTGCCGAAGCCGCCACTGCTGTTCTCGTCCCAGGTCGGCGCCTCCTGATCAGCGGCGCGGTGGGACGAGCTGTTGCCTTCGGCGCGCACCTGGTTCGGGTTCAGCCGGGTCCCGTTTCGGGGCACCTCGGAGGGCTCGCGCCGTTCACGCACCTCGCCCACGGGGCCCGAGTCGGGAAGGCGGGGCTGCTCTTCGGGGCGCGGCGGCGCGGATTCCCGGGAACGGAGCCGACGTCCCCACCACACGGCCCAGATCAGACCGCCGACGAGGACGACGCCCACCAGGAACGGCACTATCGCGCCGACTGCGGAGCCGGAGACGGCCAGGGGTGTCGCGATGAAGTCCATGGCCCGCGAGTACCCTGTGCCACCGACCGAAACAGCGCGGCAGCCGACCGCGCTCTCACGGCACTCGATCAGCCTCTGCCCCTGCCGGGGAGGTCCGGGTCACGGCGACGCACAGCCGGCGCCGGAACCGCGGAAGCAGCGGGAGGACCCGCGTCCCCCGCGTGCGCGGGCCGGAAGGCCTCCGTCCGGAAGCCTGTCCGGTGTGGCCACGCGAAGCGGCTCCGGGGCAGCGTGTGCTCCGGAGCCGGTTCGGCGGGGTTGTCCCTCACCATCTGTACCAACGCGACTTGCCTCCCGAACTCGAGGTGCTGCGCATCAGGAAGCCGAGCAGCCAGATGACGAGCACGGCGATAGCGATCCACCACAGGATCTCCAGCGCGAACCCGGCTCCGAAGAGAATCAGAACCAGTAGCAGGACCAGCAGAATGGGAACCATGACCTCCACCTCCTGGAGGCTGGGTTCCCCGAATCGCTGTTTAGTACCGCGGCCCTGAACGCGGCGGGCTACCGCCGTCCGGGAGGCGCGGGAAGGGCCTCTCCGGCAGTCACTCTGCATGACCAACGAGTATCGGAAAGTCATGCTATGGGATGATTAGTTTGTTGATGTCCATTTCGGGGAATTTCAACCTAGTGCTTCGGACTGGAGGCACGTCCGTGGGAGCTGGTTCGCCAGACCTCGGCGTGTTCCGGCCGGTCCGTGTCTACGCCCTCCCATGGTGACTGTCCCGCCAGTTCTCTGAGGAGATGCGACGCACCATGCCAATCACCGTCAGGACGAAGCAGCATCCGCACGACGACGCCCCGGACACGGCTGCCGCCTTCGAGCGGCTCGCCGCCCTGCCGGAGGGGGGCGAACGGCAGGCCCTGCGAGACGAACTGGTGCGGGACTGGCTGCCCATGGCGAACCGCATCGCCATGCGGTACCGGGGGCGGGGTGAGTCGACCGAGGACCTCGCCCAGGTGGCGGCACTCGGCCTCGTCAAGGCGGTCGACCGCTACGACCCCGCGCGCGGCAACGCCTTCGAGAGCTATGCCATCCCGACCATCACCGGCGAGATCAAGCGCCACTTCCGCGACCACATGTGGGTGCTCCATGTGCCGCGCCGCGTCCAGGACCTGCGCAACCGGGTTCGCGCGGCCGCGAAGGAGTTGTCGCAGACCATCCCCGGCCGCCGGCCCACGGTCGCCGAGATCGCCGCGTACGCGCAGATGAGCGAGGACGACGTACGCGCCGGATTCGAGGCCCTCGACAGCTTCACCGCCCTCTCCCTGGACGCCGAACTGCCCGGCAGTGACGATGGCTACGCGCTCGGGGACGCCCTCGGTGAGTCCGACACCGGATTCGACCTGGTCGTCGACCGTGAGGCGGTGAAGCCCTGTATCGCGGCCCTTCCGGAACGTGAGCGGACCATCCTCTACCTGCGCTTCTTCAGGGGGATGACCCAAAGTCACATCGCGGAGCGCCTCGGCATCTCGCAGATGCACGTCTCTCGGCTGCTCAGCGGCTGCTGCGCCAAGGTACGCGAGGAGGCGCTCGCCTACGCCGAGGCCGAGGCCGAGGCCGATCCCGGATCCGAGCGTGGGCCGGGGTCCGCGCACTCCCCGGGAGGCGCCCGCTCCTGATGAGTCCGTGCGGCCGGCGCCCGCGAGGGGCCTTGGCTCCGGCAGACCCGGCCGCCCGTCGCGGGTCTCCCCGGGACGGGCGGCTGGGTGGCGGGCTCACTGCCGAACCCTCCCGGGAGCGGTTTGCCAGCGGCCTGCCACTCTCCGGACTAACCAGCAGCGGCTGATCAAAACACGCTCACCGCGGCCCGTCCCTCGCAGTCGAACGCGAGGTCGAACGGGTCGAGTGGGGCCCTTTCCGGCCCGGCGCACCGCTCCCCGCCGTCCTCCTCGATCCACCGGCGCGTGTCGACCCGCGAGCCACCGCAGTGAGGTCGGGTAGCCGTGGGTGTCTGATCCGTCACGGATTGCGAAGGTTGTGTGTGGGGCGCAGGGTGGAAACGCAGTCCAACCCTCATTCGAAGGACGGAACATCATGGGTAAGTCAAAGGGCAAGGCCAAGCAGATGAAGGGCAAGATGAAGGAGAGCACCGGCAGGGCCACGGACAACATGTCCACGCAGAGCGAGGGCCGCGGCGAGCAGATGACGGGCAAGGCCGAGGAGCTCAGGGCCAAGGCCGCCGATCACACGAGGAAGTCCGGCCGGTAGAGCGGCCCACTCACACGTGGCACGCCCCCGCGCGGTCGCACCGGGTCTCACCCGCGACCGCCGGGGGCGTTCCCGTGTGCCCGAACGGGCGGGGTGCCCGTGACGGAGGAGGTGTGGAGCAGTGATCCAGGGGCACTCGATGGCTTGAAAGACGTGCCCGACCAGGCGATCTCCGGCCGAGGGCACTCACCTCCCGCACCCGAGAGGGCGCCCGGACGGAGGACCACCCTCATGGCCTTTCTCCTAGACGCAGCACGCCCTTCCGCCACCGTGGTGGCACCGCCGGGCGTGTACGCGCCGCAGGCCGACACCTTCCTCCTGGCCCGCGCTCTCCACCGCGAGGGGCCGGGTCCCGGAATGGACGTCCTCGACCTCGGGACCGGCACCGGAACGCTGGCGATCTGCGCGGCCCGCAAAGGTGCCCGCGTCACGGCGGTCGACATCGCCTGGAGGGCCGTGCTCACCGCACGCCTGAACGCCCTGCGGTCCCGGCAGCGCCTGACGGTGCACCGCGGTGACCTTCTCGAACCGGTCCGCGGCCGGTCCTTCGACATCGTGCTGAGCAATCCGCCGTACGTCCCCACCCCGCCCTCGGAGCCCTCGGGCGGCCGGGGTCCCGAGCGGGCCTGGAACGCCGGTGTCGACGGCCGAACGGTCCTGGACCGCATCTGTTCCGAGGCGCCCCGGGTCCTGCGGCCCGGTGGCGTCCTGCTCCTCGCCCAGTCGGGGCTGAGCGGCACACAGGAGACGCTGGAGCGTCTGGCGCGATCCGGACTGCGGGCCGCGGTCAGCGACCGGGCGTACATCCCGTTCGGGCCCGTACTCCGCTCGCGCCTGCCGTGGCTCAGGGAGTCGGGCCGTATCGCGGAGCGCGACGAGGACGAGGAACTGGTGATCATTCGGGCGGAGCGGGACTGACGGCGCACCGGGACGGCGGGGAAGCGGGAAGTGGGGCGGCGGTCAGCGCGGGCGGACGTCCGCCGCCGGACGATCTGCACGGCAGGCACGAGCCGACGGCGAGCGGGGCGCGCGCAGAGGCGAGCGGTTGCCACCGGGCCCACAGGTCAGCCGGCCGGCCGTTCGCGGACGACCTCCGGCGCCCGCTTGTCGTCGCGCAGCCCGAGGAACCGCGGATGGCGCAACATCCCGTCCCGCGTCCACTCGGTGAAAGCGATCTGCGCGACCAGCACCGGACGGGCCCAGCACGCGCCCGCCTCAGCCACCCGGTCGCCGAACGGCGAGGCGGCGACGCGGAGTTCGTCGAGACGCCCGCGCAGCGCGAGGAGCGTACGGCGGTCGAAACCCGTGCCCACCCTGCCCGCGTACCGCAGCCTGTCGTCCTCGAAGTGGCCGAGCAGCAGCGCACCCAACCCGACACGGCTCCCACCCGGTTCGGTGAACCCGCCGATCACGAACTCCTGCTCCAGGGAACACTTCAGCTTGAGCCAGTCGGACGAACGGCGTGGCTGGTAGAGGCTCTTGGCCCGCTTGGCGATCAGCCCTTCCCATCCCCGGGCACAGGCGTCGGCCAAAAGATCGGCGCCGCCGTCGTTGCGGTGCGTCGTCATGCGCAGGGGTGCCCGGTACGTCAGGGCGCGGCGGAGCAACGACTTGCGGGCGCGCAACGGCAGCCGAGTGATGTCCGCGCCCTCGAGGCGGAGCAGATCGAAGAGGTAGTACGTCACGGCCACCCCGCTCGCCTCGACGTCCCGGCGCCGGGTCAGCCCCATGCGTTGCTGGAGGCGGGAGAAGTCGGTGCGGCCGTGTACGAACGCGACGATCTCCCCGTCCACGGTGAAGTCGGTGCACGGCTGGGCGGCGAGCGCCTCCACGATCTCCGGGTACGTCTCGTTGAGCCGGTTGCCGGAGCGTGAGAGCAGAACGAGCCGGCCGCCCTCGCGCACCGCCAGTACACGGACACCGTCGAGCTTCCGCTCGAAGATCCACTCACCGGGGAAGTCGTGCTGGTCGCTCAGGGTGGCGAGCATCGGCCGGGAGGCCAGCTCCACGCCGGGAACCGCGTCACGGAGCAGCTTCCTGTGATGCCCGGGCAGCGCGCCCAGGAGATCGGTCATCGCCGCTCACTCCTTCCCGGCGACCTGCCGCGGGGCTCCGGCGACCGCGCACCGGACGGCCCCCAGCGGATCGCAGTGGCCCGTGTCCGGTTTCTCTGCTGCCGTACGTATCGTCCCGCACGTCCCTGGTGTCCCGCGAGCGCACGACCGCCTCATGATCATGCCGGGCGCGCAGGTGCGACGTCCGGGCGGTGCCGGAGTGTGCGGGCCCGGCCCGCCCCGGCCCGGACGCCCGGGCCGGGGCACGCACCGGTGCGCGGCAACCGCTCGCTGCGGGGGAGGACAGCAGAATGATGCGGGAAGAGCCCTGCCCGGCCCCGGCACGCGGGGGCGGACCGGCATCATGGGGGAGGATCCGTGGACAGGACAGAGACCACCGGACACATACCCGACGGCGACGCGTACGCGAGGGATCTGGCAAACCTGCGGAGCCGGGACTTCGCCTACCTCGACGCCGACGGGCACACCTACCTCGACCACACGGGAGCGGGCCTTCCACCGGCCTCGCTCGTCCGGGGAAGCGCCGCACGGATCACCGGCGGGGTCTTCGGGAACCCGCACTCCGCGAGCCCGGCCTCCCGCGCCTCGGGGTCGCTGCTGGCCCAGGCGCGCCGGGCGGTGCTCCGCCATTTTCGCGCCGACCCGGACGAGTACGCCGTGATCTTCACCCCGAACGCGACAGGTGCCCTGCGCCTGGTCGGCGAGGCGTATCCCTTCACCCGCCGCAGCAGGCTGGTCATGTCGCTCGACAACCACAACTCGGTCAACGGCCTGCGGGAGTACGCGCGTTCGGGCGGCGCGAGCACGGTGTACGTACCGGTGGCCGGTCCCGGGCTCCGTGTGGACGAACGACGGCTGCGGTCCGCCCTGCCCGCCCGGGGAGGCGCCGGCGGACGCTCGACGCGCGGCGGCGAGCGGGGACGCGGGCTCCTCGCGTATCCGGCGCAGAGCAACTTCACCGGAGTCCAGCATCCCCTGACCTGGATCGCGGCGGCCCAGGCACGCGACTACCACGTCCTGCTGGACGCAGCCGCCTTCGTACCCGCCAACACCCTCGATCTGAGCCGGTACCACCCCGACTTCACGGTCGTCAGCTGGTACAAGGTCTTCGGCCACCCCACCGGCGTCGGCAGTCTCATCGCCCGCCGGGAGGCGCTCGCCCGGCTGCGGCGTCCCTGGTTCTCCGGAGGCACGATCTACGCGGCCGGCGCGCAGGCCCAGTGGCACGTCCTCGCGGACGACGAAGCGGCCTTCGAGGACGGGACGGTCAACTTCCTCGCCATCCCCGACGTGACGGCCGGACTGGAGTGGATCGACGGGATCGGCATGGACCGCGTGCACGCCCACGTGAACGCGCTGACCGCCCAACTCCTGTCAGGCCTGCGGGCGTTGCGGCACAGCGACGGCTCCCCGCTGGCCAGGGTGTACGGCCCGTGGGATCTCGTGGCCCGCGGCGGGACAGTCGCGCTGAACCTGCTGGGCGCCGACGGCCGTGTCATCGACGAGCGGGTCGTCACCCGCGACAGCGCCGCGCGGGGCATCTCGCTGCGCACGGGCTGTTTCTGCAACCCGGGCGCCGGCGAGGCGGCCTTCGCCGTGTCACCGCGCCGACTGCGTTCGGCGGCCCGCCGCCGACTCCGGTCGATGGAGGAGTACCTGGAGCTGCTGCACCTGCCCTCGGCGGGCGCGGTCCGTGTCTCGCTCGGTCTGTCGTCGCAGCCCAGGGACATCGTCACGTTCCTCACCTTCGTGCGGGAGACCTACCGCGACCGGACGCCCGGAGTGTCCGGTCTGGAGACGAGAGGGGGTTGTTGACTGCTGGTGTGGAACTCTTGATTCCGTGGTTGCGCCCCCAACACCGCGACCCGTGAGCACATTTGCAGGCCAGGCGTACCCAAGGGGGCGACTTCAAAAGATCTCTGCTTCTTTCATTGACGGTGGAAAAGAATCACCTTAGGTTCCGGGGCATGCGTTCGACTCCTCGTACGGAGGCGTTCTTGGCCCACACGCCGGCCGCCGCCCAGATCTTCACCACCGTGCTGTCCCACGGTCCGCTCACCCGGTCGGACATGGCCGGGCGGGCCGGGCTGTCGGCGGCCGCCGTCACCAAAGCGGTCCGGCCGCTGATCGAAGCCGGATACCTGGTCGAGGAAGCGGGGGAGGAGTCGCGTCCCTCGCTGGGGCGGCCGGCCACCGTCGTGCGGGTGGACGGCGGACGGGCCCTGTTCATCGGGGTCAAGGTGACCGGCGACGAGATCATCGCCGTACTGACGGACCTGTGCTGCCGGATCCGTGTCGCCCGGCACGTGCCCCTGCCGACCCGTGAGCCGAAGTCGGTGCTGGCCTCCGTGGCCGCCCTCGTGCAGGAACTCCTCGCGGAGGCCGACGGGTTCGGCGTGCGGGTCCAGGGAATCGGCGTCGCAGTCTCCGGTGACGTGGACCGGGCCGCGGGAGAAGTCCGCCTCTCGCCCTTCCTCGACTGGCGCGACCTGCCCCTCGCGGAGCTCGTGGAGATGACCACCGGACTGCCGGCCACCGTCGACAACGACGTCCGGGCCCTGACCGTCGCCGAGCAGTGGTTCGGCGCGGGCGTCGGCCTCTCCGACTTCGCCGTGGTCACGGTGGGAGCGGGCATCGGCTGCGGCCTGGTCGTGCACGGCAAGGTCGTTTCGGGGGCCCACGGCGTGGCCGGCGAGATCGGGCACGTGGTCATCGACCCCACGGGCCCGCCCTGTCACTGCGGAAGCCGCGGCTGCGCCGAGGCGATCGCCGCCGACCCCGCGATCGTCACCGCGGTTCGGGACGCGACGGGCCTCCCGGTGGCCGACGCGTCACAGGCCGTGGACCTGGCGCGCCGCGGCGACCCCGGCGCGCGGGCCGTCTACGCGCGGGCGGGGGACGCGATCGGCCGGGCCATCGCGACCGTGGCCAACCTCGTCGGACCCGAACGCGTGATCATCTCCGGCGAGGGCCTCGCCGCGTACGACCTGTTCGCCGAACAGATCCGCGACGCCTTCGCCGCCTCCGCCTTCGGCACGGCCGCCCGTTGCGACCTGCTGACGCGTCCGCTGCCCTTCGACGAATGGGCCCGCGGCGCCGCGGCGACCGCGATCCAGTCCTTCATCGGCGGTCCCACGCGCGGCACGGGCTGAACCTCCGTGCCACAACCTGACGACACCTCAGAATCCGTACCCCGCACAGCGGTTACCGAGCCGCCACCCGCCACCGCACACCCGAACCCTTCACAGGAGGTCCGACCATGCGGTCATCCTCGTACGCGCCCGGCACCCCCGCACGCCGTTCCCTGAGAACCGTGCTCGTCCTGGCCCTGACCGCCGCGACGGCCGCGGTCCTCCCGGCCGCCCGGGCGGCCACGCCCACCCCCACCGCGGGCACCGAGGCCGTCGCGGCCAAGCCGTACATGGGCTGGTCGAGCTGGAGCATGCAGTCCTCGAAGTACCCCGGCCTCAATCCCGACGGCGACTACAGCTACCTCACCGAGAAGAACGTCCTCAAGCAGGCGAACGCCCTGGCGGCCAAGCTCAAGCCGTACGGATACGAGTACGTCAACCTCGATGCCGGATGGTGGCGCGACCAGGACTGGAAGCCCGGCTTCGACCAGTACGCCCGCCAGAAGGCGGACCCGGAGCGCTTCCCGCGCGGCATGAAGGCGGTCGCCGACCATGTGCACGGCAAGGGCCTCAAGGCGGGCATCTACCTGCCCGTCGGCCTGGAGAAGGAGGCCTACGGCGAGGGCGAGGTCCCGGTCTGGAACGCCGGTGACTGTACGACCGCCGACATCGTGTACGGCGACCTGCGCACCACGAACGGCTGGGACAGTGCCTACAAGCTCGACTTCTCCCGCCCCTGCGCGCAGAAGTACGTCGACTCGCAGGCCCGGCTCTTCGCCGACTGGGGCTACGACTTCCTGAAGCTCGACGGTGTCGGGCCCGGTTCCGGCAAGAGCGGCGACCAGTACGACAACGTTGCCGACGTCGCCGCCTGGCACAAGGCCATCGCCGCCACCGGCCGCCCGATCCACCTGGAGGTCTCCTGGTCGCTCGACATCGGCCGGGTCGCCGACTGGAAGAAGTACTCCAACGGCTGGCGCATCGACACGGACGTCGAGTGCTACTGCAACACCCTCGTCAGCTGGGAGAACTCGGTCGACGACCGCTGGGACGACGCCCCCGGCTGGACCCGTCACGCGGGCCCCGGCGGCTGGAACGACCTGGACTCCCTCGACGTCGGCAACGGCGCGATGGACGGCCTCACCAAGGCGGAACGCCAGAGCTACGCGACCCTGTGGGCCATCGCCAAGTCCCCGCTCTACACCGGAGACGACCTGACCAGGCTCGACTCCTACGGCCTGTCGCTGCTGACCAACCGTGAGGTCATCGCCCTCAACCAGGGCGGCACACCCCCGGCCCGCCCCGTCACCTCGTCCGACCCTCAGCAGGTGTGGGCCGCCAGGAACACCGACGGCAGCTACACCGTGGCCCTGTTCAACCTCGCCGACTCGCCCGCCGCCGTCACCGCCGACTGGGCGGCACTCGGCTTCACCGGCAAGGCCGGCGTACGGGACCTGTGGAACCGCGAGAACCTCGGCACGTACAGCAACAAGGTGACGCAGGCCCTGCCCGCCCACGGCTCTCGTCTGTTCACCGTGACCCCGCGAGGCGGCAAGCTCACCGCGACCGGCTACGAGGCCGAGTCCGACGCCAACACCCTCAGCGGCAACGCCTCCGTGGCCGACTGCTCCGCCTGTTCCGGCGAGCACAAGGTGGGGAACCTGTACGTCGGCGGCAAGCTCCGCTTCAACGACGTCGTCGTCGCCAAGGCCGGTACGTACCAGGTGAAGGTCGCCTACGTCAGTGGTGACCCCCGCCCGGTCGACATCTCCGCGAACGGCAACGGCGCGACCCGCCACAAGTTCCCCTCCACCGGGGACTGGGGGACCACCGAAGCCGTCAGCGTGCCCGTCTCCCTCAAGGCCGGCGTCAACACCATCACCTTCGACAGCGGTTCCGGCTACGCCCCGGACATCGACCGCATCGACGTGCCGAAGTCGTCCTGACCGCCGTTCTCTTCCCCTGGAGCGCACCATGGACAGCAGCCCCACCGACCCCGGCAGACGAAGACTCCTCTCCCTCGCCGCTGCGGCCGGCGTCGGCACCGCACTCGGCGGCATGCCCGCCTTCACCGCGACCGCGGCCCCGCACCGGCCCACCGATTCGCCGCTCCTGAAGGGGAGTTCACGCGACCGGCTGTGGTGGCAGGCACCCGCGGACGAGCATTCGATGATCGAGCAGGGTCTGCCCATCGGCAACGGCCGTCTGGGCGCCCTCACGAGCAACGACCCCGGCCGCGAGCTCCTCCTGATCACCGACGCCACGATGTGGACCGGCGGACTCAACGACACACTCGACGCCGACGGCCAGTTCCCCTACGACCGTGAGAAGTTCGGCTCCTTCACGCTGCTCGCCCGCCTCACCGTCGACATCCCGGACCACGACCTGTCCGCCGTGAACGGCTATCGCCGCACGCTGGACCTCGCGCAGGGTGTGGTGACCACGTCGTACGTACGCTCCAACGTCACGTACCGGCGGCAGGTCTTCGCCAGCCGGCCCGACGACGTGATCGTCCTGCACTTCACCCAGAGCGGCGGCGGCCGCTACACCGGCGGCATCGCCCTCGAAGGGACCCACGGAGAGACCGTGGAGGGCACCTCCTTCGGCGCGGCCTTCCATAACGGCCTGCGCTACGGCGCGGCGGTGAAGGCGTACGGCAGGGGTGGCAGCGTCCGCGTGCGCGGCTCGCGGATCGACTTCGCGGGCTGCGAGGACCTCACCGTGGTGGTCAGCGGCGGCACCAACTACGCGCCCGACGCCTCGGCCCGGTACCGAGACCCGTCCCTGGACCCCGAGCGCCTGGCCCGCAGCAAGGTCCACGCGGCGGCGACCCATGCGGCGGACACCCTGCTGCGCACCCATGTGGCCGACCACCGGGCCCTGTTCGGGCAACTGGACATCTCACTCGGTGCCTCCTCCGCCGCACAGCGCTCCCTGGACACCTGGGAACGGATCAGGGCACGCGCCCGGGACGACGCGCCCGATCCCGAACTGGAAGCCGCCTACCTGCAGTTCGGCCGCTACCTCATGATCTCCGGGTCCCGCGGCAGCCTCCCGCTGAACCTCCAGGGGCTGTGGCTGGACGGCAACGACCCGGACTGGATGGGCGACTACCACACGGACATCAACATCCAGATGAACTACTGGATGGCCGACCGGGCCGGTCTGTCCCAGTGCTTCGACGCGCTCACCGACTACTGCCTGGCCCAGCTCCCGTCCTGGACGAAGCTCACCCACGACCTCTTCAACGACCCGCGCAACCGCTACCGCAACTCCACCGGGAGGATCGCCGGCTGGACCGTCGCCATCTCCACCAACATCCACGGTGGGAACGGCTGGTGGTGGCATCCGGCGGGCAACGCCTGGCTGTGCACCACCCTGTGGGAGCACTACGAGTTCACCGGCTCGCGCGCGCACCTGGCGAGGATCTACCCGCTCCTGAAGGGCGCCTGCGAGTTCTGGGAGGCGCGGCTGCTCACCACGACACTGCCCGGCACCTCGCGGGAGGTGCTCGTCGCCGACAGCGACTGGTCGCCCGAGCACGGCCCGCTCGACGCCAAGGGCATCACCTACGCTCAGGAACTGGTGTGGGCGCTGTTCGACAACTACCGCACCGCCGCAGCGGAGTTGAAGAAGGACGCTGCCTACGCGAAGACGGTCGGCGGTCTCCAGGAGCGGCTGTACCTGCCGAAGGTGAGTGCCAGGACGGGCTGGCTGGAGGAGTGGATGTCGCCCGACAACCTCGGCGAGACCACCCACCGGCATCTGTCCCCGCTCGTCGGGCTCTTCCCCGGTGACCGCATCCGCCCCGACGACTCCACCCCGCCCGAGATCGTCGAGGGCGCGACGGCCCTGCTCGCCGCACGCGGCATGGAGAGCTTCGGCTGGGCCAACGCATGGCGGAGCCTGTGCTGGGCCCGGCTCAAGCACGCGGAGAACGCCTACCGGCTCGTCGTCAACAACCTCCGCCCGTCGACCGGCGGCGGCAACGGCACCGCACCGAACCTCTTCGACATCTACGAGGTCGAGAAGGGCCGCGGCATCTTCCAGATCGACGCCAACTTCGGCACGCCCGCGGCGATGATCGAGATGCTCCTGTACTCCCGCCCGGGCCGTCTGGAACTGCTCCCGGCTCTCCCCGACGCATGGGCGAAGTCCGGTTCCGTCACGGGAGTCGGCGCCCGGGGAGGCTTCGTCGTCGACCTGCGCTGGCGTGACGGCAGGCCGACGGAGGTGCGGATCCGCAGCGTGGGCGGCCGGACGACAACGGTCGCCCACGGCGGTACGTCCCGCACGGTGACCCTGAAACCCGGCGCCTCCGTCACCCTGCGGGGCCTCGCATGACGCCCCGCCTCGCCTGGGCGGGCCTCCTGGCGGCGCTGCTGACGATCGCCGCCACCCTTCCCGGCACTCCGGCGGCCGCCCGGGGCTCCGCCGACCGGCCCGACGTGGTCACCTGGGGCGCGAGCGCGGACCGTCTGGGAGACGCGGTCCCCGACCGCAGCCACCGCCTGGTCGTGCGCACCAGCGTGGCGGGGGACAACACCCGTATCCGGCTCACCAACGCCTTCGGGGACAGGCCGGTGACCTTCGACAGCGTCTACGCCGGCATCCAGCGGTCGGGCGCCGAACTGGTCCGCGGCAGCAACCGGCGACTGACCTTCGGCGGCGCCCACGTGGTCACCCTCCCGGCGGGCGCCGTCGCGTACAGCGACCCGCTGCCCGGCGGACTGCCCGCCGCGGCCGACCTGGTCGTCAGCCTGCACACGCGGGCGGCGGGTGGGCCGGCGACCGGCCACGGCATGGCCATGCAGACGTCGTACACCGCCTCCGGCGACCACACGGGGGAGGAGAGCGGGGTCAACTGGACCGAGCGCACCGGCTCCTGGTTCTACCTCGACGCGGTCACCGTACGGACGGCCGCCTCCGTGGGGGCGGTCGTCGCGCTCGGGGACTCCATCACGGACGGCTGGCAGTCGAGCGGCGACCTGAACCGCCGCTGGCCCGACTACCTGGCCCGCCGTCTGGAGGCAACGGGCAGTCCCGTCAGGGGAGTCGCCAATGAGGGGATCTCGGGCAACAAGGTCCTGGCGGACGGCGCCGGGCAGAGCGCCCTGAACCGGCTGGACCGTGACGTCCTGTCCCAGTCCGGCGTCCGTACGGTCTTTCTCTTCGAGGGTGTCAACGACATCAAGGCGCACACGGGCGTCACGGCTGCCGACCTCGTGGCGGGTTACCGGGACATCGTCGCCCGCGCTCACCGGGCGGGGAAATGCGTCGTCGGCGCCACCGTCGCGCCCTTCAAGGGCTGGTACGAGTGGGACGCGGCCGCGGAGTCCGTACGCCAGGAGGTCAACCGGTTCATCAGGACCAGCGGGGAGTTCGACGCCGTCAGCGACTTCGACCGCCTCCTGCGCAGTCCCTACGACCACGAGCGCATTCTCCCAGTCTTCGACGGTGGCGACCATCTGCACCCCAACGACAAGGGGATGCAGGCGATGGCCGATTCGGTCGACCTGGACAGTCTGCGCTGCGGCCGGTCCGCCGCTCCGGACGGCAGCCGTTGACGTGAACGCTGTCCGGTGATCTGAACCCGATTTGGTTCAGGCCAAGTTGACGCGTGCTCATGGACACCTGCCGGGGCGGGAGTTCAGGATGAGTTTCACATGGAGAGGAGTCGTTCACATGGATAGACGCCATCTGCTGGTCGGCGGTGCCGCTCTCTCAGCCTCAGCCGCTCTGCTCCCCTTACACACCGCCGCCGCGGCTCCCGCGCGCGCCGCGGCCGCCCCACCGTCCAGAGCCGCGATCACCCGGGACCTGCGCCGCGTCGCCGACCACTGGATCGGCGCCCACACGGACCCCGGCGACAACGGCTGGGCCAATGCCACGTTCTTCAGCGGTCTGCTCGCCCTGCACCGGCTGACCGGCAGCCCCCGATACCTCGCCTACGCGCGCGGCTGGGCCGAGAAGCATGCTTACGGCCTGCGGGGCGGAGTGACGACCCGGCACGCCGACAACCACAACGCCGGACAGGCCTACCTCGACCTCTACGAGATCGAACCGGAGGAACAGAAACTCACCGCGATCGAGGAGTCCCTGCACCGCATGGTGTACACGGACCAGCCGGCGAAGCACGACGACTGGTGGTGGGACGACGCCCTCCACATGGCCATGCCGCCGTTCGCCCGCATCGGCGCCCTGCGCGGGGACCCCCAGTACTGGCAGAAGCTGTACGCCCTCTACGACCACACCAAACGCACCGAGGGCGGGCCAGGACTGTACGACGCCGGCACCGGCCTCTGGTACCGCGACAAGCGATTCCTGCCCGGCGGGATCGTGTCCCCCACGGGCCGGCCCGTGGTCTGGTCGCGCGGCAACGGCTGGGTGGCCGGCGGACACGTCAAGACCCTCAAGGCCCTGCCCCGGAGTGAACGGCATGCCGCCGAGTACAGGGAGACCCTGACGCGGCTGGTCACCGCACTGGCAACGGTGCAGCGCACGGACGGCTTCTGGAACGTCAACCTCGCCGACCCCGGGCACCTGCCCGGCCCCGAGACGAGCGGCACTTCCTTCTTCCTCTACGGCACGGCCTACGCGATCCGCGCCCGCCTCGTGGACGGGTCCGCGTTCCTGCCGGTGGCGGTCCGGGCCTGGCACGGCCTGGTCACCACGGCCGTCCATCCCGACGGCTTCCTCGGCTACGTCCAGAAGGTGGGCGACCGCCCGGAGTCCAACCAGCCCG
Source organism: Streptomyces aurantiacus (assembly GCF_027107535.1). Taxonomy (NCBI): domain Bacteria; kingdom Bacillati; phylum Actinomycetota; class Actinomycetes; order Kitasatosporales; family Streptomycetaceae; genus Streptomyces; species Streptomyces sp. Qhu-G9. The sequence goes on from NZ_CP114283.1 coordinate 3,902,326, forward strand.
TCACGTACGACAGCACCTCGGACTTCGGCGTCGGCGCCTTCCTGCTCGCGGGCACCGAACTCGCCCGTCTGGCCCGCTGACGGCACCGCCGCACGGGCGGGCCCGACCGGTCGGTAGCGTGGGCACCTCGACCGACTCGACGGAGGCCATCACATGACCCGCCCGATCACCGTGGGAGCAGACGGTACTGCCGAATCCCTGGCCGCCGTGCACTGGGCGGCCAGGGAGGCGGTACGCCGTGCACTTCCGCTGCGTGTCGTGCACGCCGGGGAGAAGTCCGACGACGAGGGCCGGGCGGCAGGTGTCCGGGAAGCGCTCGCGCAGACCGCACGGGAGATCACCGGACGCCACCCCGGTCTGCAGGTGACCACCGACATCATCGACGGCGACCCGGTCGAGGCACTGGTCGCCGCCGCCGACGAGGCCGAGACGCTGGTGCTCGGCTCGCGCGGCCACGGCGCGATCGTCGGCTTCCTGCTCGGCTCGGTCGGCCAGCAGGTGATCGCCGAGTCCACCCGGCCCGTCGTGCTCGTACGCGCCGAGGACCGGGCCGAGTCCGAGGCGGCCGGCCGCGAGATCGTCGTGGGACAGCAGGGCGGTCCGCAGGACAGCGCCGCCGCCCTGGGGTTCGCGTTCGAGACGGCGGCGGTACGCGGCGCCGCCGTTCGCGTCGTGCGGGCCTGGAGCCTGCCCACCGTGTTCACCTACAGCCCCGGCTCCCTGAAGCTCCTCGACGAGGCCGGCGGCCTGGAACCGTACGAGCAGAAGGCACTCGAGGAAGCACTTCAGCCGTGGCTGGAGCGGTTCCCCGACGTGCCGGTGACCCGGCACGTCGAGATGGGCAGTGCGGGCGAGGTGCTGCTCTCGGTGGCGGCAGGGGCCCAGTTGATGGTGGTCGGCCGGCGCGCGCACCGCTCGGCCGTGGGCTCACGGATCGGTTCGGTCGCCCACGGGGTCGTACATCACGCGCCGTCCCCGGTGGCGGTCGTCCCGCCGGCCTGACCGGCCGCCTCGGCGGCGTCCGCCGTCGGCGACAGCGAGTCCCGCACCGCCGGGAGGATGTTCTTGACGTAGTCCCCGACGACCGTGTCCAGATCGATGTCGTGCTGCGCCCGCTCCGACAGGTACCAGCGGTGCTCGAGAAGCTCGTGGTAGAGCTCGGCCGGATCCATGGAGCCGCGCAGCTCCAGCGGTATGGCACGCACGGTGGGCCGGAAGACGTCCCGCACCCAGCGGTGGGCCAGCACCTCGGGCCGGGCGGCGAGGGGATCGCCCGGCGCGTAGTCGTCCTGGGTGGCCATCCAGCTCTCCAGGTCGTTCAGCAGTCGCCGCGCCTGGTTCTCCTCGGCGTCCAGCCCGGTCAGACGCAGCAACTGGCGCTGGTGGTGCCCGGCGTCGACGACCTTCGGCACGAACGTGACGGTGTCACCGTTGGAGGAGTGCGCGATCTGCATCTCGGCGACGTCGAAACCGAGCTCGTTCAGGCGCCGGATCCGGCGGTCGATGTAGTGGTGCTTGCCCGCCGGGTACACCGACGTCCGGGTCAGCTCCTGCCACAGCCCGGTGTAGCGCTTGCAGATCTCCATGCCGAACTCGATGGGGTCCACCGACGGGTGGAGGGCGCCGGAGGCCTCCAGGTCCAGCAGTTCCCCGCTGATGTTGACGCGTGCCAGGTCGAGGTCGTACTCCCGCTGGCCGGGGCTCAGCTGCGGGTGGACCTCTCCGGTCTCGGCGTCGACGAGATACGCGGCGTACGCCCCGGCGTCCCGCCGGAACAGCGTGTTGGACAGCGAGCAGTCCCCCCAGGCGAACCCCGCGAGATGCAGCCGGACCAGCAGCACGGCCAGCGCGTCCATGAGGCGGTGCATGGTGGCGGGCCGCATCGTCGTCTCGAACATCGACCGGTAGGGCATCGAACCACCCAGATGCCGGGTGATGAGCACCGACTCCAGCGGTCCGCCGTTCCCGTCGGTGCGGCCGGTGACCACGGCGAGGGGGTCGACCGAGGGGATGTTCAGCCGGTCGAGTCCGCGCAGCAGCTCGTACTCGCGCAGGGCGGGCCGTTCGGCGAGTTCCTTGACCGCCACGACCTCCGCGCCGGCGCGCGCGTACCGCACCACGTGCCGTGAGATACCCCGGGGCAGCGGCACCAGGTAGTGCTCGGGCCACTCCTCCAGGGGCAGATGCCAGGGCAGGTCGAGCAGGAGCGCGGGATGCTCCGGGTTGGTGGCGCTGATCTGCAAAGCCATCGCTCGCTTGCCCTGCCTCACGGTCGGCCGTCATGTCGCAGGAGCATCTCCGCACCTGGACGGCCTCCTCGTCAACACGGGAGTCCGTTTCGTCACCAGGTGGGAGATGCGCCCCGTCGGTGTTCAGGCCGGCTGATCGACACCCAGCACCGCGCGGACCTCGAAGTTCTCGTACGTCTCGGTGTCCTGCGGCTCGCGGGACATGACCGTGCCGAGCCAGCCCAGCAGGAATCCGGCGGGGACGGAGACGATCCCCGGGTTCTGCAGCGGGAAGAAGGCGAAGTCGGCGCCGGGGTAGAACGAGGCGGCCTTCGAGGAGACGACGGGGGAGCAGACGACCAGCAGAACGGAGGTGACGAGGCCTCCGTAGAGGCTGAGCAGCGCCCCACGCGCGTTGAAGCGGCGCCAGAACAGGCTGTAGACCATGGTCGGCAGGATCGCGGACGCCGCGATCGCGAAGGCGAGGAACGCCAGGGTCGCCGTGTTCGTCCCCCAGGAGACGAGCGCGAGCAGTATGCCGAGGACACCGATGACGACGGCGGCCAGCCGGGCCACGGTCAGCTCCTCGCGCTGGCGCGCCTGCCCCTTGCGGATCACCTCTCCGTACAGGTCGTGCGCGAGCGAGGAGGCCGCCGCGAGGGTGAGCCCCGCGGCCACGGCCAGCAGCGTCACGAAGGCCAGACAGGAGATGAGCGCGGTGAGTACGGCGCCGCCGATCTCCTGGGCGAGCAGGAGTACCGCCGCGTCGCCCTTCGCATCGATACCCGCGATCTCGTCCCGGCCCACCAGTGCTGTGGCGCCCAGCCCGAGCACGCCCGCCGCCAGACAGACGAAGCCGACCAGGCCCATCGCCCACAGGATGGAGCGGCGAAGCACCCGGGTGGCGCTCGGCGCCAGCAGCCGCATCATCACGTGGGGGAGCGCGGCCAGTCCCAGCACGATGGCGATCTGCAGGCTGAAGAAGTCGAGTTTGCTGGTCGTACTGGCGCCGTAGCGCAGCCCGGGCTCCAGGAAGCGCTGTCCGAGCCCGCTGCCCGAGGCGGCGGCGCCGAGCAGGCCGTCGATGTTCCACCGGTAGCGGTGCAGCACCATCACGGCGGTCACCGCGACTCCGACGACCAGCATGACGGCCTTGACGATCTGGATGAAGGTCGCCCCGGGCATGCCGCCGAGCGCCACGTACAGCACGACGAGGGTGCCGATGGCCACCACGCACAGGGTGCGGGTGGTGCTGTCCGGCTGCCCGACGAACTGTGTCAGCAGGGCCACGCTGCCGACGAGTTGGGCGACGAGGTAGAGCACGGTGATGATCAGCGTGCAGAACGCGAGGGCCAGGCGGACCGAACGCTGGCTGCGCGGCAGACGCAGGGCCAGCGTGTCGCCGAGTGTGAATCTGCCGGAGTTGCGCAGGGGTTCGGCGATCAGCAAAAGCACCATCACCCAGGCCACGCTGGTGCCGACGAGGTACAGCAGGCCGTCGTAGCCGGTGAGCGCGACCAGGCCGGTACTGCCCAGCAGGGTGGCCGCGGACAGGTAGTCCCCGCACATCGCGAGCCCGTTGCGCAGCGGCGACATGGTCCGGTTGCCGAGATAGAACTCGGCGATCTCGTCGCCCTGCGGAGCGGTGATGAGTGCGGTGAACATGCTGACCACGACGACCGACACGAAGAGGATGAAGGTCAGCTTCAGACTGAAGCCGCCGACCACACCCGCGGAGAGGTGCGCCGTGCCGCCTTCCGAGGTGGCCGCCGTGAGGGCGGCGGCGGAGGTCACCACGTCCTGAACCGCCTCTGCGGCTGGGGGACTCGGGCCCGCTGGGCCGCGTGGCGGTGCAGTTCGGCACGCAGGCGGTCGGCGGTCGGGTCGATCCGCCGGTCCATGTGCACGCAGTAGCGCCAGGCGGTCACGGCCATCACGACGAACTGCCCCACACCGCCCGCGAGTCCCAGCGTCACATGGCCGAACAGCGGCTGGTTGAGCACGCCGGGCAGGAAACTCGACAGCAGCACGAACAGCAGGAACCCACCCACCGAAACCGACATCGCCACCGCTGCGAACCTGCGGTGAGCGCCGCGTACGGAGCGGAAGTCGGGGTGGGAACCGATCGTGGGCCGGGGAGCGGGCCCGGCCGGAGCCCCGTCCGGAGGGGAACCGTGGTGAGAGCTCAGGTGTGGTGGCATACCGTGCCTCATCAATAAAAGTGCAGCTCAAGATGCATTGCTGAACGCGGCTCAAGTTCTCGGATCGCGTAGATCGGGAATCGGCCCGAATTTCCGCCGTAATCCTCATCCGGCGCAGCCGGGCTGCCTCGCTGGTGGGGTATGTCAGCGCGGCAGAACGGATTCTGGCATTCAATCGATTCGATAATCAACAGTGGGAATGTGAGGGAAATGAAAGCGGTGTCATTTGGCCTGCGGACCGCTCTGCGCTGGCTCGAATGCACTGCACAGCGTCCCTCGCCCCGGCCGTCGGGAGCCGCCTCGCCGGCCCCTGCGGCGGGACGTGATGTGCAGCACGCCCGGGTGATGGCCGTGACGCCTGGGATGAGGGTTCTGGCTGCGCACGGCTTGATCGGCGATCAAGCAGGGCAAAATCCCTGGCCACTGCCCATTCTGCTCATTTGACACTCCGTCGCGCGCACAGATAGGAAGCACTCCTCTGAGGTCGAGAGGTGGACTGTGTACGAGCCGAATGTGGTCGGGGACTGGCAGGAGTACGACGACGGGCATGCCGGCCTGCGTGTCCGCGTCCATGGCCTGGAGAAATCCGAGCCGCCGCGCGGGCGGGACGACGCGGCCGAGGGCCTGGTCTACTTCCGATTCCGGGTGACCGTCGAAAACCGTACGACCGAACATTTCGGCATTCACCTCGAGGACGGTCAACTCGACATCCGTATCGGAAGCGACGGCGAGAGCGCGTTTCTGGACTGGCGCAACTCCCAGTTCATCGAGGGCTTCGACGTCTACCCCCTGCGCCGGGTCACCTCCGTCCTGTACGCCGCGGCTCCGGACAGCTGCCTGTCCCTCGTGGACATCCAGGTGCAGTTGAAGGTCGACGACGAGTGGACCGAGCGGTACCTCTGGTCGGGCGGCATCGGCGCGCACGACACGGCCGTCGGAGTCGGCGCCCGCTCCGACTCCGCCCAGGACAGCCTCGCCGCCCAGGTGATCAGCTTCCTGGAGCGGGAAGCGGGGCCCGGCCCGGCCTCCTGAGGCGCCCGGCGAGCCCGTCCGCCGACGTCAGCCGACCGGGTCGCCGTCCAGGGCGTCGGCCGCCGCCGAGGTGACGGCTTCGGCCACGGCCGCCAGCGCCGGGAAGTCGAGCCGCCACTGCTGCCAGAACAGCGGAACGTCGATCTGCCGGTCAGGTGCGAGATTGACGAGCCGCCCTTCGCGCAGCAGGGGCGCCGCCTGCACCTCGGGAGCCATGCCCCAGCCCATCCCGGCGGCCACGGCGTCGACGAAGCCCTCGGACGTCGGCACCAGATGCCGCAACCGGCTCGCGCCGCGACGGCGGCCGCCTCCGAGTCTGCGGACGAACGCGTCCTGGAGATCGTCGCGTTGGTCGAAGGCCACCACGGGCGCGTCGTGGACCACGTCCCGCAGCGGGGTGTGCGGCCGGCCGCCGAGCCACCGCGCCGCGAAGGCGGGGCTCGCCACCGGGACGTACCGCATACGCCCCAGGCTGCGCACGGAACAGCCCGTCACCGCGTCCCGCGAGGAGGTGACGGCCGCCATCACCAGCCCTTCGCGCAGCAGCGCGGCCGTGTGGTCCTGGTCCTCGCGGCGCAGTTCGTAGCAGAGCCCCAGTTCCTCCGGCACGCGGGCGAGCGCCGGCAGGAACCAGGTGGCCAGCGAGTCGGAGTTGACCGCGATGGAGAGCCGGGCCGGATCTTCGGAGCCGGACATACCGAGCTCGGCGCGGGCGTCGCGTTCGAGCCGGGAGAGTTGACGCGCGAAGCGTACGACGGCCTCACCGGCCTCGGTCGGCCGGACCGGCTTCGTACGCATCAACAGCACGCGCCCCGTGCGCTGTTCGAGTGCCTTGACGCGCTGGCTCACCGCGGACGGCGTCACGTGCAGCACGGCAGCGGCGGCGTCGAAGGTGCCCTCGTCCACGACGGCCAGCAGGGTCCGCACCTGGTCGAGAGGAAGCTCTGTCATCACGCCAGCTAATGATACGTAAGAATCCTTAGCTGTACTTCTCCCCGGTCGGCTTCCTAGCCTGGGCGCCGTGACCAGCACTCTTGCCGCCGCGGCCGCCGGGTTCGGCACCGGCCTCTCCCTGATCGTCGCCATCGGCGCCCAGAACGCCTTCGTGCTGCGCCAGGGCATCCGCCGGGAGGCGGTGCTCGCCGTGGTGGGCATCTGTGCCCTGTCCGACGCGGCGCTCATCGTGCTGGGCGTCGGCGGTGTCGGCGCGGTGGTGGTGGCCTGGCCCTCGGTACTGACCGCGGTCGCCCTGGTCGGCGGCCTGTTCCTGATCGCTTACGGCTGCCTCGCCGTGCGCCGGATCTTCCGCCCCTCGGCGCTGACGGTGACGCCGGGGACCGAGGGGGTGGCGGGTTCGCGACGCCGAGCCGTACTCACCTGCCTGGCGATGACGTGGCTGAACCCGCACGTCTACCTGGACACGGTGTTCCTGCTCGGCTCCATCGCGGCCGACCGCGGGCCCCTGCGCTGGACCTTCGGTCTCGGCGCCGTGCTCGCCAGCCTGGTCTGGTTCGCCGCTCTCGGCTTCGGCGCCCGGCTGCTCAGCCGCTTCCTGGCCCGCCCGTCGGCGTGGCGGGTACTGGACGCTCTGGTCGCCGCGACGATGATCGCGCTCGGCGCCACGCTGATCGCCGGGGCGTGAACGGGCCTGCTTCCGGGTCTCGTCGGCCCGAGTGACCTTCGCTCGGGCCGCGCCGCTCGTCGCCGTCTCGGCGATGTCGGCGCTCCCCGCGGTGGACGACGGCGACGGCCAGCAGGCCGAGCGCGAGGCCCGCCCCTGTCTGTGTCCCGAAGGGCTCGCCGAACATCAGCGCACCCCACACGGCCGTGACGGGGGCCATCAGGAACATGAGGGTGTTGACCGCGGTCACCCCGGACCGTCGCAGAAGCAGCCAGTACAGCCCGTATCCGCCGAACGTCGAGAGCGTCACGAGCCACACCACGGCGGTCCAGAAGGAAGCGCTCGCCGGTGGCGTCACGCCTCCGGTGACGGCGGCGAGTGCCGTGAAGATGACCGCACTCGTCACCGCGTGGACCGTCATGGACACCATCGGGCGGACGTCCGTACGGCTGCGGCGGTCCAGGAAGGTCGCCGCGACCAGGCACAGCATGCCGAGGAACGGCACGAGATACGCCCACCACGCGACACCCGTCCCGGCGTCGGCGTCGGCCGCCGTGACGACGGCGACTCCGGCCACGCCCAGCCCCAGCCCGAGCCACTGCGTACGCGACACGGCCACACCCAGCAGGGGCCCGGCCAGTACTCCGGCCACGAGCGGCTGCGTGCCGTCGATGAGGGCCGTCGTGCCGCTGGAGACGCCCAACTCGATCGCGTAGTAGACGGTCAGGAGGTACCCGCTCTGCGACAGGGCCCCGACGACGGCCTGCCGGAACAGGTCGCGTGGCCGCAGCCCACGCCAGGACGCCCGGGCGACGGTCAGGGCGACGACGCCCAGGACGAGCGCCAGCGGCAGGAAACGCCACAGCAGGAGCGTCACGGCGGACGCGCTGCCCGACCCGAGTTTGGCCCCGATGAAACCGGAGCTCCAGGCCCCTACGAACGCGATCGACAGCAGGATGTTCACGGCACCGCACACCTCCAGAAGTGGATGGCCGACAGAACGGCCGACAGGGAGTAGACCGATCTGTATACATGGCATCGACTATACAGATCGGTCTACTATGGGGGAATGAGCACCACGAGCACCCCCCGCCGCGTACCGATGACCCCCGCCGCCCGCCGCGCGCTGGAAGCGGCCGGGCGGCTCTTCTACGACCGGGGGATCCACGCCGTCGGCGTCGATCTGATCGCCGCGGAGGCCGGCGTCACGAAGAAGACGCTCTACGACCGCTTCGGCTCGAAGGACCAGATCGTCGTCGAGTACCTCGCGGACCGCGACGAGCGCTGGCGCGCCTTCCTCGCACCTCGGCTCGAAGCCGCCGAGTCGCCGCGGGACGGGGTCCTGGAGGTCTTCGCCGCCTCACGGGACTGGATGGACACGACCAGCCCGAGGGGCTGCAGCATGGTCAACGCCCATGCGGAGATCGAGGATCCGTCCCACCCGGCGTACGCGGTCGTCACCGGCCAGAAGCAGTGGATGCTCGCACTGTTCACCGATCTCGTACGCCCGTCCGCTCCCACCACGGCCGACTCCCTGGGCCGCACCCTGATGCTGCTCCATGAGGGAGCCCTCGTCGCCCACGGCCTGCGCATCTTCCCCGGTGCGCTGGACCAGGCCCGCGAGCAGGCGGCGCTTCTCCTGGCCGGGGCCGTCTACCCGCCCCCTGTGAACTGACCGCGGGTCCCCGAACCGGTCCCAGGAATCCGCTGGTCCGCCCGGTGCGGACCGTCGTGAACCAACACGCCTGTCCACGGACCGGCCCGCCCGACGAAGACCGCGCCGCATCCGCGATAGTGACCCTCGAACAGAAAGATGTATCGAGCAACCAGGACGGGCGTGGACACGAGCAAGGGCAGTGCGGACAACCCCGCGGAACCCCGGACCGCAACCGGGGAACCCGCGGACCCGGAGGAGCGGAAGGGAAGCGGGTGGCGCCGCTGGGCCATGGACACCCGGCCGCTGCGCCGACCCGCGTACCGCCGCCTCTGGTCCTCGACCGTCGTCACCGCCGTGGGCAGCCAGCTCACCGCCGTCGCCGTACCCAAACAGATCTACGACATCACCGGATCCTCGGCCTGGGTCGGCTACGCGAGTTTCGCGGGCCTGCTGCCCCTCGTCGTCTTCGCCCTGTGGGGCGGCGCGATCGCGGACAGCGTGGACCGGCGCAAGCTTCTCCTCGTCACCAACACCGGTATCGCCGTCACCTCCCTGCTCTTCTGGATACAGGCCGTCACCGGGCTCGGGTCGGTCGGCGTCCTGATGGTGCTGCTGGCGGTCCAGCAGGCGTTCTTCGGCCTCAACTCCCCGGCCCGCCAGGCCTCCATCGCCCGGCTGGTCCCCAAGGAGGAACTGGCCGCGGCCAACGCACTCGGCTCGACCGTCATGCAGACCGGCCTGGTCGCGGGCCCGTTGCTCGCCGGAGCCCTCATTCCCGTCGTGGGCCTCGCCGAGCTCTATCTCATCGACGCGCTGGCCCTGTGCGCCACGGTCCGGGCCGTCCACCGGCTCCCCTCGCTGCCGCCCCTCGCCACCGCCGGAGCAACGGCCGGCCGGGCGGGGCTGCGGGGGATCGCGGAGGGCTTCCGCCACATCTCGCTCAACCAGGTGCTGCTGCTGTCCTTCCTCGCCGACATCATCGCCATGGTCTTCGGCATGCCCCGCGCGCTCTTCCCCCAGCTCGCCGCGCAGACGTACGCGCCGTACGGCGAAGGCCTGGCGCTCGGGCTGCTGTTCGCGGCGATTCCCATCGGCGCGGTGCTCGGCGGGCTCATGTCGGGCACCTTCTCCCGGGCGCGCCGGCACGGCCTCATGGTCATCGTCGCGGTGATCTCCTGGGGCGTGGCCATTACCGGCTTCGGTCTGAGCGCCAACCTGTGGGTGGCCGTGGCGTTCCTCGCGGCCGCCGGAGTCGCCGACATGGTCTCCATGGTCTTCCGCGGAGCGATCCTGCTCTCGGCCGTCACCGACGAGCTCCGCGGCCGGATGCAGGGCGTGTTCACGGTCGTCGTCGCGGGTGGCCCCCGACTGGCCGACGTCCTGCACGGCACGGCCGGATCGGCGCTGGGCCCTCGTACGGCGGTCGTGGGCGGCGGCCTGCTCGTCGTCCTCTCCATGCTCGTACTGGCCGTGACCATGCCCGCGTTGCGCTGCTACAGGGAGTCCGTCTGAAGGCGGTTCGCGTCGAGCTGGTTCAGCTCTCGACGGTTGCCGCGGCCTGCGCGATCAACTCCTGGAGGTAGAGGCCCCGCCGGGCGTCGAGCTCACCGGGGACACCCGTGCGTACCGCCGTGGCGAAGGCCTGGCGCAGCACCGGCCAGCACGCGTCGGGATCGAGGTCCGCGCTGTCGTACACGAGCCCCGGCCGGGGCCCGAAGAGCTCGACGCGCATGCTCCCGGGCTGCACGTCGACCGATCCGGACAGCGAGGCCTGGCTGACCGCACCGCCCTCGTGCTCGCAGGTCAGCTCGACCCATCGGCGGGGGTCGCCCGTGCCGCGGACCCGCACGATGGGCCCCACGGCGGCGTCCAGCAGGTCCAGGATGTGGGGTCCGAGATCCAGCAGCGCACCGTGCTCCAGCCGCCAGGGAGTCGCGAAGTCACCGCCGAGGAAGGCCCCGCTCAGACAGCTCGAACGGGCTCCCGACACCTCGATGCCCTTCGCGGCCCGCAGGAACTCCTGGGCGGCGGGGTGATAGCGGTTGGTGAGGACGACCTGGGAGACGACCCCCGCCTCGTCCACCGTGTCCACGAGCCGCCGCGCGGACGGCACGTCCAGCCCGATCGGCTTCTCCAGCAGCAGCGCCTTGCCCGCCTTCGCGGCGCGGCCCGCGAGGTCCGCCTGAATGTTCGGGGGCACCGCGAAGGCCACCGCCTCACAGACGTCGAGCAGTTCCTCGAAACGCGACACCGCGACGGCTCCGTGCGGTGCGGCGGTCTCCCGCGCGGCCTCCGGGCGCCGTGCCCACACGGCCGTCAGCTCCGTCTCGGGTCCGGCGGCGAGCACGGGCGCGTGGACGCCGCGGGCCCAGGGGCCGGCTCCGACCAGGCCGACCCTGACGGGGGAATGGGGCCAAGGGGACACGATGTCGGCCACGGAAGTCCAATCTGAGCTGCGGCACCAGTACCGGGAAGCGGCGACCGTCGAACGAACGGCCGGGACGAGACGTGCCCGACGGGACGCGAGGGGAAACGCGCCCTTCCTATGCCGGCCGCAGCCACACCGTCGCCAGTGGCGGCAGCGTGAGCCGCGTACTGGCCGCCCACCCGTTCAGTCCCTCCCCGTCGGCCTTGACGGCGTCGGCGTGCGTGACACCGCCGCCTCCGAAGCACTCCGCGTCGGTGTTCAGGACCTCCTGCCAGGCAGGTACGTGGTCCGGTACTCCGAGCCGGTACTCGTGCCGTACGACCGGCGAGAAGTTGGAGACGGCCAGCAGCGGTTCCCCGTCCGCCGCGAACCGCAGGAAGGCGAGGACGTTGTCGTCCGCCGCGTCCCCGGCGACCCACGCGAACCCGCCAGGGTCGGTGTCCCGCTCCCAGAGTGCGCCGGCCGCCCGGTACTGACGGTTGAGCTCGCGGACGAGGTCGCGCACTCCCCGGTGGTCCGCTTCGGCGCCGTACGCGGGATCGAGCAGCCCCCAGTCGGGCCCGTGCGCCTCCGACCACTCCGCGCCCTGGGCGAACTCCTGGCCCATGAAGAGGAGCTGCTTGCCGGGGTGGGCCCACATGAAGGCCAGGTAGGCGCGGTGGGTGGCCCGTTGCTGCCACCAGTCGCCGGGCATCTTCGACACCAGTGACTGCTTGCCGTGCACGACCTCGTCGTGCGAGATGGGGAGCACGTAGTTCTCGCTGTAGGCGTACACCATCGAGAACGTCATCTCGTTGTGGTGGTACTTGCGGTGCACGGGTTCGTGCTGGATGTACTCCAGCGAGTCGTGCATCCAGCCCATGTTCCACTTCAGGCCGAAGCCGAGACCGCCGCTGTCGGTGGGACGGGTCACCCCGTCCCAGGCGGTCGACTCCTCCGCGATGGTCACGATCCCCGGCACCCGCCGGTACAGCGTCGCGTTCATCTCCTGGAGGAACGCCATCGCGTCGAGGTCCTCGCGCCCACCGAAGACGTTGGGTGTCCACTGGCCGGAGTCCCGGGAGTAGTCGAGGTAGAGCATGGACGCGACCGCGTCCACGCGCAGCCCGTCGATGTGGAACTCCTCGCACCAGTAGACGGCGTTGGCGACGAGGAAGTTGCGCACCTCCACCCGCCCGAAGTCGAACTCGTACGTTCCCCAGTCGGGATGCTCGGCACGCCGGTCGTCCCCGGGTTCGTAGAGCGGCTCCCCGTCGAAGCGGGCCAGCGCCCAGTCGTCCTTCGGGAAGTGCGCGGGCACCCAGTCCATGATGACGCCGATGCCGGCCCGGTGCAGTGCGTCGACGAGGTACTTGAAGTCGTCGGGGCTGCCGAGGCGGGCGGTGGGCGCGTAGAAGCCGGTGACCTGGTAGCCCCAGGAGCCGCCGAAGGGGTGCTCGGCGACCGGCATCAGCTCGACGTGCGTGAAGCCCAGGTCGGCGACGTACTCGGGCAGCACGTCCGCCAACTGACGGTACGTCAATCCGGGGCGCCAGGAGGGGAGATGGATCTCGTACACCGAGAACGGCGCCTCGTGCACCGGTGTGTCGGCGCGGTGCGCCAGCCACTGCGCGTCGTTCCACTCGTAGTGCGAGGCCGTGACGACGGACGCCGTGTCGGGCGGCACCTCGGCGCGGCGTGCCATCGGGTCGGCCTTGAGGAACCGGCCGCCGTGGCGGGACGTGATCTCGAACTTGTACCGCGCACCCTCGCCGATGCCGGGCAGGAACAGCTCCCACACACCGGCCGCGCCCAGCGAGCGCATCGGGAACTGCGTACCGTCCCAGAAGGTGAAGTCCCCGGCGACCCGCACGCCGAGGGCGTTCGGCGCCCACACGGTGAAGCGGGTGCCCGCCACTGACTGGTGCGTCATCGGCTCGGCCCCGAGTGCCTGCCACAGCTGCTCGTGCCGGCCCTCACGGACGAGGTGCAGATCGAGCTCGCCGAGCGCGGGCAGGAACCGGTACGGGTCCTCCACCTCCAGCTCGGTGCCGTCCGCGTACCTGACCAGCAACGTGTACTCGGGCACGACGTCGAGCGGCAGCACTCCCGAGAAGAGGCCGTCGCCCTCGCTGTCCAGCTTCATCCGCAGCCCGTCCGGCAATGACACGGACACGGCCTCGGCGAACGGCCGCAGCGTGCGGAAGACGACACCCTCCGACACGGGATGCGCCCCGAGCAGTGCATGCGGATCGTGATGGGTTCCCGACAGCAGCCGCTCCCGGTCCGCCGGGTCCATCGAGGACACCGGCCGCCGTTCTCCGGGACCGTCCTGCCCCGGCGCGGACGAACCGGCCTCGGCGGGGCGGACGTCCTTGGACGGCGGCGGGGTCAGGGGTACGGAGATATTGCGGGCTGCCACGGTTTCAGCCTCCTTGAGCGCTGTGGAACGAAGGGATGGGTGTGTGCGGACTGCCGGAGGGAACGGGGGAGTTCTCGGCCAGCCGGGCGATCGCCGCCATCGGCACGGGCAGCCAGTCGGGCCGGTGCCGCGCCTCGTACAGTGCCTCGTACACGGCTCGGTCCGTCTCGTAGGCCCTCAGCAGTTCGGGTTGCGCGCGCGGGTCCCACCGCGCCTGGGCGGCGTACCCGGCGCAGTAGGCATCCCGGCAGCGACGTGCCCACTCCGGACGCCACGGGCGGCGGCTGCGGGCGGCGTAGTCGAAGGAGCGCAGCATGCCCGCGACATCGCGTACGGGGGACTGGAGCTGTCGGCGTTCGGCGATGGGACGGGCAGGTTCGCCCTCGAAGTCGATGACGAACCACCGCTCCCCGGCCCACAGCACCTGACCGAGGTGCAGATCGCCGTGGATCCGCTGAGCCGGACGGCCCGAGTCGAGCACGGCGAGCGCGTCGAAGGCGGCCCGCAGCCCGTCCGCATGGGGCACGAGCTCCGGCACCGACCGGCTCGTCGTGTCCAGCCGTTCGATCATCGCCGCCGCGAGTCGCCTGTTCCCGCGCCCGGTCGGCGCGCCGAGGGCGAACGCGGCGGCCAGCGCGAGATGCACCTCGGCGGTCGCCCGCCCCAGTTCGTACGCCTCGTCCGCGAAGTCCCGTCCCGCGGTGAGCGATTCGAGTGCGAGGGTCCATCCGTCGACGGCGTCCGGCAGGAACGGCTGGAGCACAGCGAGCGTCGCCACCTGGGGTTGTGAGGTCCGCATCCACGCCACGGGGGCCGGCACACGGGTGCATCCCTGACGGGCCAGGGCCCAGGGCACCTCCAGGTCCGGATTGATGCCGGGCTGCACCCGTCGGAACACCTTGAGGATGTACGAACCCCCGTACACCAGCGAGGAGTTGGACTGCTCCACGTCGAGAAGGCGGGGTGTCAGACCGGCGGGGACCGCCACCTTCGCGTCACGCTCGAACCGCAGCGGACCCGCCGTGCCCGGGGTGCGCAGCCGCTCCAGCAGCAGGTCGGCCGACCGTGGTTCCTGCAGGGCGTCGTACACCGTGAGACCGGCCAACGGTCCCTCGCTCGCCCGGCCGATACGGGCGTGCGCCAGCCGGGGAGGGAGGACGTCCCCGACGCCGAGAAGCAACTGGTAGCAGTCCCCGGGCTGGGACGGCGAAGTGCCGTGCCGGGTGCTGACCAGCAGGTGCAGGCATGCCGGATGCAGCTCGGTCACCGAGAGCAGGGACAGCTCGGTGATGTCCCGGCCCTTGCCCGCGAACCAGCGCTGCTGGGGCAGCCACGTCCGCAGCAGATCGGCGAGCGACGTCAGCAGAAGAGCCGGACTGTGGCCGCTGGGGCGGGGTGATACGACCTTGCGCATGACGACCCGTCCTTTCAGGAGCACACCATCAATCGGCGTTTGGTGAGGGGAGTGGCCCCACACAGTCGGAACCAGTAGAAGCCGTGGCCTGCGAGGGTGAGGAGGTAGGGGAGGTCGCCGATGGCGGGGAAGCGGACGCCGCCGATGAGTTCGACGGGGTGGCGGCCGTTGAAGGTCTGGAGGTCGAGTTCGGTGGGCTGGGCGAAGCGGGAGAAGTTGTGGACGCACAGGACGAGGTCGTCGCCGTGTTCGCGGAGGAAGGCGATGACGGCGGGGTTGGAGGAGGGGAGTTCGGTGTAGGAGCCGAGGCCGAAGGCGGGGTTCTGTTTGCGGATTTCGATCATGCGTCGGGTCCAGTGGAGCAGTGAGCTGGGGTTGCTCATGGAGGCTTCGACGTTGGTGACCTGGTAGCCGTGGACGGGGTCCATGATCGTGGGGAGGAAGAGGCGTCCGGGGTCGCAGGAGGAGAAGCCTGCGTTGCGGTCGGGGGTCCATTGCATGGGGGTGCGGACGGCGTCGCGGTCGCCGAGCCAGATGTTGTCGCCCATGCCGATTTCGTCGCCGTAGTAGAGGATCGGTGATCCTGGCAGTGACAGCAGCAGTGCGGTGAAGAGTTCGATCTGGTTGCGGTCGTTGTCGAGGAGGGTGGCGAGGCGGCGGCGGATGCCGATGTTGGCGCGCATGCGGGGGTCTTTGGCGTATTCGGCGTACATGTAGTCGCGTTCTTCGTCGGTGACCATTTCGAGGGTGAGTTCGTCGTGGTTGCGGAGGAAGATGCCCCATTGGCAGCCGGAGGGGATGGCGGGGGTTTTCGCGAGGATTTCGGAGACGGGGTAGCGGGATTCGCGGCGGACGGCCATGAAGATGCGTGGCATGACGGGGAAGTGGAAGGCCATGTGGCATTCGTCGCCGCCGGTGGTGTAGTCGCCGAAGTAGTCGACGACGTCTTCGGGCCATTGGTTGGCTTCGGCGAGGAGGACGGTGTCGGGGTAGTGGGCGTCGATTTCGGCGCGGACGCGTTTGAGGACGTGGTGGGTGGCGGGGAGGTTTTCGCAGTCGGTGCCTTCTTCGGCGAAGAGGTAGGGGACGGCGTCGAGGCGGAAGCCGTCGATGCCGAGGTCGAGCCAGAAGCGGAGGGCGGAGACGATTTCTTCCTGGACGGCGGGGTTTTCGAAGTTGAGGTCGGGTTGGTGGGAGAAGAAGCGGTGCCAGTAGTACTGCTTGCGGATGGGGTCGAAGGTCCAGTTGGAGGCTTCGGTGTCGACGAAGATGATGCGGGCGTCGGGGTATTGCTTGTCGTCGTCGGCCCACATGTAGTAGTCGCCGTAGGGGCCTTGGGGGTCGTTGCGTGAGGCTTGGAACCAGGGGTGCTGGTCGCTGGTGTGGTTCATGACGAAGTCGATGATGACGCGCATGCCGCGTTGGTGGGCGGCGTCGACGAATTCGACGAAGTCGGCGAGGTCGCCGAATTCGGGGAGGACGGCGGTGTAGTCGGAGACGTCGTAGCCGCCGTCTTTGAGGGGGGATTTGAAGAAGGGGGGGAGCCAGAGGCAGTCGACGCCGAGCCATTGGAGGTAGTCGAGTTTGGCGGTGAGGCCTTTGAGGTCGCCGATGCCGTCGCCGTTGCTGTCCTGGAAGGAGCGGACGAGGACTTCGTAGAAGACGGCGCGTTTGAACCATTCGGGGTCCCGGTCTTTGGCGGGGGTGTCTTCGAATGTGTCCGGGACGGGCTCGTTGACGATCATGTGGGTGACCCTCCGGTGGGCGGTGAGGACGGTCGCAGGACGGTGGTGACGTGCGCGGGCCGCTGTCCGGGCGTGAGGCGTACGTAGTTGGTCCTGCCCCAGTGGTAGATCTCGCCGGTGAGCTCGTCGCGCACCGGCACCGACTCGTGCCAGTCGAGGCCCAGTCGTGGCATGTCCAACGAGATGGTCGCTTCCTGGGTGTGGTGAGGGTCGAGGTTCACGACCACCACGACCACGTCATGACCGGTGCGCTTGCTGTACACGATCACGGCGTCGTTGTCGGCTTCGTGAAAATGGACGTTCCTGAGCCGGCGCAGCGCACCGTGCTCCCGCCGGATCCTGTTGAGCGAGCCGATGAGCGGCGCGATGGACGTTCCCGCGCGCTCGGCCGCCTCCCAGTCCCGCGGTCGAAGCTGGTACTTCTCCGAGTCGAGATAGTCCTCGGTCCCTGCCCTGACCGCGGTGTTCTCGCACAGTTCGTATCCCGCGTACATTCCCCAGGCGGGAGAGAGCGTCGCTGCCAGGACGGCACGGATCTCGAAAGCGGGCCGGCCTCCGTGCTGGAGGAACCCGGGGAGAATGTCAGGGGTGTTGACGAAGAAGTTGGGCCGCATATAGGCGGCCGCCTCACCCGACAGCTCGGTGAGGTACTCGGTCAGTTCCTCTTTGGTGTCGCGCCACGTGAAGTACGTGTACGACTGCTGGAAACCGACGCGGGCCAGAGTGTGCATGATCTCCGGGCGGGTGAAGGCCTCGGCCAGGAAGATCACATCGGGATCGGTGCCGTTGATGTCGGCGATCACGCGCTCCCAGAACATGACCGGCTTCGTATGCGGATTGTCGACGCGGAAGATCCGTACGCCGTGACCCATCCAGAACCGAAGAATCCTGACCGTCTCCCGGATCAGGCCGGGCATGTCCTTGTCGAAGGAGATCGGATAGATGTCCTGGTACTTCTTCGGCGGGTTCTCCGCGTACGCGATCGTCCCGTCGGGGCGGTGGTGGAACCACTCCGGGTGCTTCTCCACCCACGGGTGGTCAGGTGAGCACTGGAGCGCGAAATCCATGGCGACTTCGAGTTGCAGAGCGGTCGCGGCGCGGACGAACTCGTCGAAGTCGTCGATCGTGCCGAGATCGGGATGGACGGCGTCGTGCCCGCCCTCCGGCGAACCGATCGCCCACGGAACCCCGACATCCCCACGGTCTGCCGAGAGGTTGTTGTTCGGTCCCTTGCGGAAGGTCGTGCCGATGGGGTGGACCGGCGGCAGGTACACCACGTCGAAGCCCATCGCGGCGATGGCCGGCAGCCGTCGCGCCGCGGTCCGGAACGTGCCGCTGACCGGCGGCTTGCCCGGCTCGACCAGCGCGCCCTCCGACCGCGGGAAGAACTCGTACCAGGAGCCGTACAGCGCCCGCTCCCGCTCCACGCGCAGAGGGAGCGGTTCCGATCGGGAGATCCGCTCCCTGAGGGGGTGTCCGGCGAGCGCCGCGTCCACGTCCGGCGTCAGCGCGGCGGCCAGACGCGCGGCCAGGGGGCGGGACTCGTCGCGCAGGGCGGCCGCGGCGGTCAGCACGGCCGCCCGTCCCGCCTCGCGCGGCACTCCGGAGGCGGCCCGCTCGTACAGCTCGGCGCCCTCCTCCAGGACCAGGCCCACGTCGATGCCGGCCGGGATCTTGATGCGGGCGGACCGGCGCCAGGCGGACACGGGGTCCGACCACGCCTCCACCCAGAAGGACCAGTCGCCCACCGTCTCGGGAGTGACGTCGGCGCCCCAGCGGTCACTTCCGGGGGCGAGCTCCCGCATGGGCGTCCACGGGCCGGTGCGGCCTTCGGGATCGCGCAGGACGACGTTCGCGGCGACCGCGTCGTGGCCCTCCCCGAAGAGAGTGGCGGAGACCTGGAACGTCTCGCCCGGAACCGCCTTCGCCGGGCGGTTGCCGCGGTCGACGGCCGGACGGACATCGACGACGGGGACTCGGCCGATCGGAACGACGGGCATGCGGCCAACAGGGGGGACGCGGCCGTCTGCCGGGTTCTCGGTCATGGGATTCACCTCCGTCGTCGTTGTCCTGGTCCGTGGCCGGCCG
Organism: Streptomyces aurantiacus; assembly: GCF_027107535.1. Taxonomy (NCBI): domain Bacteria; kingdom Bacillati; phylum Actinomycetota; class Actinomycetes; order Kitasatosporales; family Streptomycetaceae; genus Streptomyces; species Streptomyces sp. Qhu-G9. The sequence goes on from NZ_CP114283.1 coordinate 3,921,141, forward strand.
TCGGGTCGCAGCCCTAGGCCACGGGGCTCGCCGCGAGTCCGTCGGGACGGCCCGGGCGTTCGCCGCTCTTCGGGCCGGCGTTGGCCCGTTCGCGGCGACGGGCGGCCGAGGTGGCCGCCAGGTAGCGCTCGGCGGCGTGCACGGCCTCCCGGGCGCAGCGTTTGCCCATCAGGACACAGAGTGTGTAGCCCGTGTCCTCGAAGTTGCCCCGCGCGGCACGGTCGGCGGGGGCCGCGAGCATCATGCGTTCCCAGGCCCGGTACAACTCCAGGTGCCTGGCGACCTCGTCCTTGGCAGGCAGCAGCATCTCACTGGTCACCTTCCACTCCCTCGGATGCGCACGGTTCGCTCGGATGTGCGGGAAGGCCGTGCACGCGGAGACACCGGCCGACTACAACGGCCGACACCCTCACTCATGGTGCACGCGCGGGCACCGAACGTCCTGTTGTCGATTCAACGACATGTGACCGGCTTTCGTGTTGCACGAATGGAGTACCACTCCCACTCTGATGGGAGTGACTCAGGAGCGATCACTGCTCACGCTTTGTGTTCGGGGCCCGGCCCGCGAAGGCCGGGAGGAAGCGGGAGCTTCGCCGGTGAGGAGCCAACGACGATGAAGACCGTAGTGCCCTGCTACTACCACCTCGACGTGGAAGTCAGTCCCGAGCGGGTCGATCACGCCAGGCGCATTCTGGCCGCCCACCTCCGGTACTGGAACCTGGAGAATCTCGTCGAACCCGTCTGTCACTGCGCCGAGACGCTGCTGCGAACCATCGCGGAGCACGCGACGGACAAGAACACCACCATCGAGATGTGGTGGAACGGCCAGCACCTCATCACCGCCATCGCGGACCACGACGGGGAGTTCCACCCGGAATCGGCGACGCGCGGCTGCCTGGCCCGCATCGCCGCGCTGAGCGACGGCTGGGGGTGCTGCACCACGGGAAGCGGCGGAAGGATCGTCTGGTTCTCACGCCGGGCCCGTGCCATGGAACGCGCCCCACTGGTCCCGCCCGTCCCCGAGCCCAGCCTGCGGGAGGCCCGGCGGACGCCCCGCGAGGTGCCCGTACCGGCTCTGGCGGGTCCGGTGCCCGAGGATCCGCTCGTGGCCGCGGCCGCGTGCGGCCCTTCCGAGGGCCTCGAACCAGGCGCGCTCACCACCGTGCTGCGCCGACCGGTCGGCTCTTCGACCGGGTGAGTTCCGCAGTACGGCATCCGGGTGGAACGCCGCCGGCCCGCGACCGCGTCGGTGGTCGCGGGCCGGCGGCGTCGACCTGCGGTCAGCCGATACGGACCTCCCCGTACGGGATCAGCCGTACCGGGCCCAGCAGCCCGTACGCCCCCCGGGTCAGGCCGCCGTACACGCCGGGATCGCTGACCCGCAGGCGGTTGGCGAGCGGGGTGGCCACCTCCACCTCGATGACGTTCGGGCCACGTCCGAGCAGACCGCCCAGGTCCACCACCGGATGGATCTGGTCGACCGGGTCGAGCCGGTGGCCGTTGACGGTGACCTGGCAGGTGTCGGTGACCGTGCCCAGCTCCAGACGTGCGCCGTGTCCGCCGGTCCAGCCGCGGCCGAGGGTGACCGTGGTGCGGTAGCGGCCGATGCCCGAGACGTCGGCCAGTTCGGCGATCTGCGACCAGGGCACCAGCGCGTCCAGCGTCAGCTCGTGGCCGACGACGCTGGTCCGGGTGGCCGAGGCGCCGGGCCGCCAGTCCTGGACACGCAGGCGCCACGAGGCCAGTTCCATCGGCTCCGGGACGTCCTTGAAAGAGGTGCGTGCGGTACGCCCGTCCGAGAGCACGGTCCGGTACGTGCCCGTGGCCGTGGCGCGGACGGCCAGGCCGGTGTTCGTGCAGCGCACCTCGCCCGCCTCACTGGTGACGGCGTGCGGTCGGGTGCCGCGCCGGTCACCGAAGAGGCCCGGCCGGCCGATCGCCACAACAAGGGTCTCCGCGGGCTGAAGGGTGACCCGTACGGTGACCGAGCCGCCGTCCTCGGTGTACTGAGCGATCCGCTCGGCCTTGCCGGTCCAGGGGTCCAGGAGGTACGGCACGCCCTTGGCCGCGGTGCGGTGCAGGGTGACCTCGTGGTCGATGGCGGCGACCGGCGGTTTGACGGTCTCGGCGTGCTTGCCGTTGCACAGGTAGTAGTAGTCGACACCGTCGGCGACCCGGTGGGCGTTCAGGAGTGTCGAGGCGGTCGCGTGGCGGACATCGGGCCGCACGCCGAGTGCGGCGAGCGCGTCGGGGACCGCGGTCTTCTCCGTGACGCGGCGAACCAGTGGCTGTGCCAGCAACTCCCCGACCAGCGAGCGCAGTTCGTCGGTCTCACCGGTGTCCGGGACGCCGGGCGGGGTCACCGTGTCCCAGGCGCCGAGCAGGACGACCGGCAGCCCGGCGCGGGTGAACCGCAGCAGGGTGCGCGCGTCCCGCAGGGCGAGGGTCACCGTGGAGCCGTGGAAGAAGTCGCCCTCGACGAACAGGGCCTTGTAGGCGGGGCCGTCGGGGGCGAGCCGTCCCCCGCGCACGGTCGCGGCAGGCAGGTCGAGCAGCGGCCCGCTGAGGAACTGATGGGTCCAGCCGAGTGTGACGCCCGTGGCGGTGAACCACGAGGCGCCGATGCCGGTGGCCGTGTACCCGGTCTGCCGGAACACCGCGACGTCCGCTCGGGGCCGACCCGTCTGGAGCACCTGGTGGACGCGGCCGAGGTAGCCGGACACGTCCGCGACGTGCTTCCAGGTGGGATGCCTGGGACCCCAGGACTCGCCGTAACCCGCCGTGCCCTTGTACGGGGTGAAGGCCGCGTATCCGGGCCAGTCGACGCCCGGCAGCTCGGCGTAGGAGAAGCCGTGGACGACCGTCTGGTTGACCCCGGCGGCGTAGGCGCCGCCCATGGTGCGCAGGAACCTCTGCCATGTGGTGCTGTAGGCGCTGCCCGCGTACGCGCCCGCCTCGCACGAGAGCACGGTGTGCCCCGCCATGTCACGGCCGCCGGCCAGGCACCGGTAGTCGTCGAGGTTCTTGAAGCCCAGGGACTCGCCCTCGGCGATGTCGAGGATCGCGGCCGAGGCGATGGCGTCGGTCTGCAGACCGTAGGGCTGGGAGCGCAGTTGGAGACCGAGCGAGTGGGCCCAGGTACGCAGCGCGGTGAGGTGGTGCCTGTTGAAGAGGGTGGAGACCGTCTCCCAGAAGTCGTGGCGGATCTGGCGGGTGACGGCCGCCTCGAAGGCGTAGACCTGGTTGCTGTTGTCGAGGATCACGGCGGGCAGCAGCGGCAGCAGGGAGCGGCCGGTGTGTGCGCTGAACGCGTCGGGCAGGCCGGGTGTCCACTGGAGTCCGTCGGTCTCCAGCTCGATGGAGTCCTCGAAGAGCGCCCCGCCGGACACCTTCAGCAGTCTGCGGACGGCAGGTGTGAGGATGTGTGCTTCCCAGAAGTCGGTCACCGCGCGTGTACCGGCCGCGCTGAAGTGGTCGACGACGTAGGCGGGCGGGTCGGTGTGCGGTCCCGCTTCCGGGGTCTGGCCGGAGCCGCGCACCCAGTACGCGATCACGACCCACGTGCCGTCGTCGGGCGCGGTCCAGTCGAGGACGCCGTCGGTGACGGCGGCGCTGAGATCGCGGACCGAGTCCTGGTCGAGGCCGGTCTCCTTGCGGGTGGAGTGCGCGGTGTTCACCCGCGCCGCCTGCACCAGGAGCAGCCGTTGCCCGCTCACACCGGAGGCCGCCTCGTGGACGGGCTCCGGGACGGGGCCGGTGTAGGTGGCGCCGGAGGCCACGGTGGTCGCTCCGTGGGCGAGCTCCTTGACGGCGGCCTCGCTGTCGGGGGTGATGCCGGGTACGGCGGCGGGCCAGCTGGGGCCGACGGTGAGGTCGACGGTCAGACCGCGTCGGGCGGCCTGGCTCAGCGCGGCCTCGACTCCCGTGACCCAGGCGGCGGTTCCCCAGCCGTGCCGGGCGGTGTCCAGCACCGCGGTGTCGGTGACGCTGTGGTGGACGGCGGCTATCTCCGCGCCGCCGAAACCCGCGTCGGCGATCTGGTCGATCTCCCGTCTGATCTCGTCGGGCCGTACCAGGCCGTCGGGCCACCACCAGCGGAACTTCGGGCGCACCGCGGGGGCCGGCTCGGCGAAGCGCAGGGATGCGCCGGTGTCGCCCGACACGGTGGCCGACGCGCGGCCGGGTGCCGCCCGGTCGACGGCTCCGACGGCGGCCGTCACGGCCGCCGCGGCGAGGAGGGTGCGGCGCCGGAGACCCGTCCGGTGAACTGCGGTGAGGTCGTTCATGGTTCCTGTCCACTCCCCGGGGGCAGCACGAAGAGGCCCCCTTGGGGGCCGGATTTGAATCGTTTTAATCGCTGCGAAAGTAAGCTTCTGGATCACGAGGCGTCAAGAAGCGTGCACGACACGGATTCCTGGAGGCGCGGCCCGCTTCCGGCGCCTGCGCGGCCCGTGTCAGACCATGGCCTCGTCGACGTAGCACCAGCGCCAGTTCTCGCCCGGCTCCAGCGACTGCACGACCGGGTGGCCGGCTCCGGCCGCGTGCCGGCGGGCGTGCTTCAGCGGAGAGGAGTCGCAGCATCCGACGTGTCCGCAGGTCAGGCACAACCTGAGATGTGTCCAGGGCGAGGCGAGACGAAGGCATTCCTCGCAGCCCTGAGGGGTGCGGGCCGTAACGGCCCGGACGAGCGCGAGATGCGGATCGGGTTGCGGCATGGCGGGCCTCCTCACGGAGCGGGCGGACACCGGTGGTCCGTGGTCCGATCCTCGTCCGGCCCGGTCGACGTCCACCTCGTCCAGCGTGACCTGTCCGGCGCACTCCCGCGCGACCTGCTCCGGCACGCGGCTCCGGCCCGCCCGCGGCCGACGGCCTTCGTGACGACAGGGCCTAGCGGCGGATGTTCTCCACCTCGCCGAAACCGCCCGCCGGGCTCCAGCGCAACCGGGTGAGCCACTCGGTGGACGATCGCGAGAACAGCAGGTCCTCGGTGCCGGTCACCGCCCGGGCCTTCTCCCAGCCGTCGAAGTCCTTGGTGGCCTTGGTGTCCCACGTCGACAGGTTCCGGGTGCCGACCGCGGCGAGGGACTCCGTCGGCGGTTCGCCGTCCGAGCAGTAGACACCCCAGTTCGCCATGACCGCGACCGTGCCGCGGATCGCCTTCAGCGTGATGCCCTGGCAGGAGTCGCCCTCGGTCGCGTACACCAGACGGGGCTTGCTCCACGGGCCGCCCGCGGTGTCCTGGTGCTGCTCCATGAGCCCTCGTCCGGCGGCGTAGTACATACCCACGCGGCGGCCGTCGGCCCACTCGATCTCCTCGACGAAGCGGGCGTGCGACGGCGAAGGACGGGACGCAGAGGCGGTGGGGGAGCCGGAGCCGGATCCCTCGGCTCCGGCTTCCGTGCTGCCGCAGGCCGCGGTCACCGCCACCAGCACTGCCGACGTGCCGACCCAGGCCGACAACCGGGCCCTGTGTACTCGTCGCATAGGTCTCTCCCGGCCCTCACCACGTCAGGTTCTGCGCGAACGGTCCATGTGATCATGCCCCGGCCGCATGGAGGTACGCGGCACCCGTGGACGGCGCATCGCTCATCTGAAGACGTTGTCCGCGTCGTCCCAGTTGTACGGATCGGCGGGCATGAGGCTCCTGGGGGCGCGCGTGGACGACTGGTACATCGCGTCGATCTCGGCGGCGTACCGGTGCGCGATGGCGTCCCTGCGCAACTTCATCGACGGGGTGAGCATCCCGTTGGAGAGGTCGAACGGTTCGGGCAGTACCCGGTACACGCGGATGGACTCCGAGCGCGACACGGTGCTGTTGGCCGCGGCGACGGCGCGGTTGATCTCCTCGCGCAGGGCGTTCTCCTCGCGCGTCTCGCGGTCGTGCGCCTCGCCCGGGATGGCGTGGACGGAGCGCCAGTGCGCGAGGAACTCGGGATCGAGGGTGATCAGAGCCCCCACGCAGGGCCGGTTGTCACCCACGACCACCGCCTGGTGGATGAGCGGATGGACCCGCAGGCGCTCTTCGAGGGCCGCGGGTGCGACGCTCTTGCCGCCGCTGGTGATGACGATGTCCTTCTTGCGGCCGGTGATGCTCAGATACCCCTCGTTGTCGAGGCGGCCGATGTCACCGGTGGCGAGCCAGCCGTCGCGCAGCGCAGCCCGGTTGCCCGCCGCGTCGTTGACGTAGCCCTGGAAGACCGAGGGGCCCCGCACGAGGATCTCCCCGTCGTCGGCCACGTGGATCTCCGTGTCGGGCAGAGGCTGTCCGACGGTGCCGAGTTTCTCCCGGCCGACGGGCTGGGCCGTGATGCCGCCGCTCGTCTCCGTGAGTCCGTACCCGTCATGGACGAAGATCCCGATTCCCGAGTAGAACAGGGCGAGTTCACGGTTCAGGGGAGAGCCGCCCGACACTGCGCCGCACACCCTTCCGCCCAGTGCCGCGCGGAGTTTGCGGTACACCGTCTTGTCGTAGAGGGCGTGCTGCATCCGTAGATCGAAGCCGGGCCCCGGGCCGGTCCCGAGCCGGTGCCGTTCGGCGGCCGCCGCGAAGTCCTGCGCGGTGCGGACCGCGCGCTCGAACAGGGCGCCCCGGCCCGCCTCCTGGGCCTTGCGGAGGAAGTTCTTGTAGAGCTTCTCGAAGACGAAGGGGACGGCGTAGAGATAGGTCGGCCGGAAGGACAGCAGGGCGTCGGCCAGGGTCTCCGCGCGCAGGTCGGGTTCGTGGCCCATGAGCATTCCGCCGCGCATGCACAGCCCCTGGATCATGAGGCCGTAGACGTGGGAGAAAGGCAGGAAGGCCAGGATGGCGGGCTGTTGTCCCGGCGGCGCCGCGGTGTGCCCCCATCCGGCCAGCAGCGTGTCACAGGGGCTGGCCAGGCTGCTGTGGCTCAGCGCGCACCCCTTGGGGTGCCCCGTCGTGCCGGAGGTGTAGGCGATGACGGCCGTCGAATCGGGCAGCACGATCCGGCGCATGGACTCGACCGTGGTGAACGGTACCGACCGGCCCGACTCCGCCAGGTCCGCCAGCGCTCCGGCGTCGAGCTGCCAGACGTGCCGCAGGGCCGGCAGCGAGGCGCACACCGAGCCGACCGTCATGATGCTCTGCTCGTCCTCCACCACCACGGCCACGCAGCCCGCGTCGCGGAGGATCCACCCGACCTGCTCGTGCGAGGAGGTCGGGTAGATCGGCACGATCTCGGCGCCGACCGTCCACAGCGCGTAGCTGAGGACGGTCCACTCGTAGCGGGTGCGCGCCATCACGGCCACGCGGTGGCCCGGGAAGATGCCGGCGGCGATGAAGCCCCGCGCGACATCGACCACCTCGTCCCGCAGCTCGATCGCGGTCACCGGTGACCAGACTGGGGGAGAGGCGTCGGAGCGGCGCGCCAACTGGGGCAGGAGGGGGTCGCGGTCCGCCGTCTCGAAGAGACTGTCGGCGAGTCCTCCCTGCATCAGCGGCGGAGCCGGTCTGGATACTTCCAAGGGGTGCATGTACCGCTCCAGAATCTCCTCAGAGCGCCCCTCCGATGGAGTCCGGAACCGAGGGCGTTCGAAATCTAGCCCACGACGGCCGGGGTTGTGTCACGAACGGTCGATCGGCCCGGCCTGACGGCCTTTCAGGGTGCCGCCGAGCCACTTCAGCCCGTCGAGCAGGAACCGGTTCTGGGACGCGCCGGCGAAGGTCGACGACAGCGGGGTGTCGGTCGCGTAGTCCATCGCGTTGTGGCCGACGTTCGCGTACAGCATCCGGTACTTCGTGTGGGACCACAGGACCGGGTAGTGACCGCTGTACCAGGTCTGGTTCGGATCGGTGCCCAGCGGGAAGCTGCTGGGGTCGATCGAGGCCAGGATCCTGATGTCGGGGTTGCGCCGCAGGTCGTTCGACCAGCTGTACCACTCGTTGACCGACGACGTGAAGGTGGCGGGCAGGTTCCGGGTCGAAGGATGGACGCGGTCCTCCACCCGCAGGGTGGCCGTCGTCGGGCCCCAGGTGTTCGACCTGAAGTTCCCGCCGCCGAGGAACTGCTGGTGGTACCAGGGCCACCGCTGGGCCTCCGTCGTGAAGGCGGCGACGTGGAAGCCCAGCCATCCGCCGCCCGCGCGCATGTACCGCTCGAAGCCGGACCGCTGGGCGGCGCTCTGCGGCAGGTCGTCGAGGAACAGGACGACCTGGTAGGCGTCGACACCCCCGTTGGCCAGCAGATTCCAGTCGGTGCTCGCGGTGTAGGAGAAGCCGTTCTCGGCGGCTCGGGCGGGGAACCACCGGTTGGCCTCGCGGACGAAGCTGATGTGCGCGGCGTCCCACGTCCCGCTGTGCAGGGCGAGCACCTTGAACGGTGCCGCCTCCGGGGCCGCGTGGGCGGGCGGCGCCGCGAGCCCCAGCAGGGTCGCCAGCAGCACGAGCACCCGCAGAGCCACGCGTACCGGTCCGGACGGTCTGATTCCGTGCATGGTGCGCCCCTTCTTGTGGGCGTTCCTGTAGGCGGTCACGGGTGGTTGACGAGGTTGGCGACGTTGGTGGCGGAGTCGGACGGGCCGCCGCGGTCGTTGACGACGTGGCGGATCGTGCCGGTGCCGCCCAGCGAGACGGTCACCATGCTGCGGAAGCGCACGTTCGCGTTGTTCGGCGCCTCGATGGCGCGCTCCGCGGTGACGGCCGGATTCACGTTGAAATAGCAGTAGCTGCCGAAGCCGTACACCTGGTGGCTGGTCACGGAGTTCGCGACCTTGTAGGCGGCGTAGCCCTGGGTGGAGCCGTTCATCCAGGCCGACTGGGAGGGCGGGTCGTAGGGCATCTCGTTCTGGTAGAAGTACGTGCGGCCGCCGTTGCCGTTCCAGATGGTCTGGTGCTTCTGGTAGTGCTCGACGAACAGGCCGTACATGGTGACGTCGTCGCCGTTGACCACGAGTCCGGTGTCGGCGGTGTTGGTGTTCCAGCCGACGCCGTTGCCGTGGTCGGCGCGCCAGATCCACAGGTGGTCGCCGATGACGTCGTCACTGTTGACCGTGAGGTTGGTGGTGGCCCTGCCCACGGCCGCGCCCCCGACACGGAAGAACACGTCGTGCAGGGAGCTGGGGTTGGCGCTGTGGTCGGCCGAGGAGCCGCTCGGACCCATCTCCAGGAGCTGCGCCGAGTTGGTGGTCCCCGCGTCGACGAGGATGCCGGCGAGTTTGACGCCGTCCACGTCGGCGACCGTCATGGCCGTGATGCCGTTGTCCGGGATGAGCGTGGCGAGGCCCAGACCGAGTACGACGGTGTTGGGGCGGGTGACCTTGAGGGTCTGGTCCAGGTGGTAGACGCCGGGGGTGACCAGCAGGTTCTTGCCCTGTGCGAGAGCGGCGTTGAGCTGGGCCGCGGTCGCGCCCGGCTTGACGACGAAGAAGTCGGACAGCGGCAGGGAGGTTCCCGCGGGCGTGCCCGCGCCCCAGGTGGTGCCGCGCGAGTCGGTGCGTACGGCGGGCACGAACACCTTGTAGGCGCCGGCCGCGTCGACGTACAGGAAGGGCTTCTCGCGCGAGAGGGGTGTGCGGTCGACCGTGGTGTGCGGGGGGTTGGGGAAGCTGGTGGCGGGGGCGTTCTGCGCACCGACGAAGACCATGTTCCAGTTCGAGCCCGTCCAGCTCGACCATTCGGTGTTCCGCGACAGCCACTGCTGCTGCGAACCCGACCTGACCTGGCCGTCGATCCTGGTGTCGGCCATGTAGCCGCCGCTCGACCAGCCACCGTCGTCGAGCTGGAGGTTGCCGCGCAGGTGCATCCGCCGGTAGGGAGCCGCCTGTGAGACGGCCCAGCGGTCGGTGCCGGACGTCGGTGTCACGGACAGGTTCTCCGCCGAACGCCAGAAGTTCTGGGTGGCGTTGCCCTGGAACCAGTCGGCCTCGGCGTGCACCGCGCCGCGGATGGTGACGTCGTCGGGGGAGAGGCCGAGGCCCGCGACCTGGGTGTAGAAACCGACGTTGGCGTTCGCGTCGTACGTGCCGGGCTTGAAGAGGAAGGCCTTGCGGGCCGAGCCGAACTGGTTGGTCTCCTGCTGCGCGAAGGCCGCGTCGAGGCTGCGCTGGATGGTGGCGGCGGGGGTGGACGGGTCGAAGACGGTCACGTTGGGGCCGAGGTCCGGCGTTCCGGGCGGCTGCTGGACGTCGACGGGATCGACGCGGAAGGACTGGGCCGCGGAGCCGTTGCACGTCCACTGCTGGAGCTGTGTGCCGTCGGCGGTCGACGCACCCGGTACGTCGAGGCACTTGCCGCTGTGCCGGTTCACGAAGTGATAGGCCCCACCCGCTTCCGCGACGGGCCGCCACTGCTGGTTCGCGCCGCCGCCGTACGTCCACAGCTGCACGAGCGCGCCGTCGGCCGCCGAGACGTCGGTGACGTCCCAGGCCTTCGTGGCGTCACCGCGGTTGCCGACCCGGACGTGCCCGTCGGTGGTGTCGCGGAGCTCCCACTGCTGGGCCTGGCCGCCGTTGCACGCGTACTGCTGGACGGCGGTGCCGTCGGCCGTCGCGGCCGCCCGGGCGTCGACACACTTGCCGCTGCCCGCGTTGACGACGGTGGCCCAGCCGGTGGGGAGGGCGGCGGCCCTGGCGTCCCGCGTCGGCGGGGCCGCCGCCACGGCGGACGCGGCCGACGCCACCAGGGCGAGGGCGGTGAGGAGGGTGGGTATCCGACGGCTTGGTGATCTCGTCGATCTGAACACGGATTCTCCTGTGACGTGGGGGGAGGGAGAGAAATCGTCGTCCATGGACGTGAACGATGAGCGCATTCGTGGAATCTCGGCGATCGGTGAACCTAAAGGTCTGAACCAAGCTCGTCAAGATGTGAAGCAAAGACGGTGGGCAATCGCCCGGAATCCACAAGGAAGTGAAGGCGTCTCGGCTACGCGAAGCCGCCGGTCCGCCTCTGTGTGGACGGGCGGTCCGCTCGGGCCCTCATTACGATTGAGATCGTCGTACCGCCCAGCGGGGCGCGTGCGAGGGGGCCGACCGACGTCAGGAGGGCCGCCGTGAGCACGATCGCGGTGAGGGCCGCCCAGCTGAAGAGCGGACTCGTCCTCCCCTATGCCGAGGCGGGCTACCCGGAGGGCGCTCCCGTCGTGTTCGTGCACGGTCTCGCGGACTCCTGGTGGACGTTCGAGCCGCTGCTCAGGCAGCTTCCCGGCGCGCTGCACGGATACGCCCCCACCCAGCGGGGCCACGGCGACGCCGAACGGCCCGAGGAGGGTTACGGCCCGGAGGACTTCGCGGGCGATCTCGTGGAGTTCCTCGACGCCGTGGGCATCCGGCGTGCCGTCCTGGTCGGAGCGTCGAGCGGGGGTGTGGCCGCACGGCTGGTCGCGGGCAGCCACCCCGACCGGGTGGCGGGTCTCGTCCTGGCGGGCGTCCCGGCCACACTCGCCGACAAGCCGGGCGCCACGGCGTTGGGAGAGAGCATCCAGAACCTCGCGGACCCCGTGCCGCGTGCCTTCGTGGAGGAACTGCTCGACGGTCTCACGGCCCGGCCACTGGCACGCGGGCTCCTGGCGACACTGGCCGAGGAGAACCTCAAAGTGCCCGCGCGGGTGTGGCGGGAGACCATGCGCGGGTTGCTGGAGACGGACCTCGCGGCCACGCTGAGGGGCATCCTCGTGCCCACGCTCGTGCTCTGGGGCGACGCCGACAGCCTTCTGCCGCGCGCCGATCAGCAGCTGATCCTCGACACGATTCCCGGCGCGACACTCGTCGTGTACGAGGGAGCCGGTCACGTCCTGTACTGGGAGGAGCCCGAACGGCTCGTGCAGGATGTCACCGCCTTCGCCGCGGCGGTCCTGCCGGCCCGTCCCGACGGCGGCGCTCCCGGCGGGGCCGGGGCACCGCCCCGGCCCCGCCGGGACGGTCCTTCGGTGTGACGCGCGGTCAGGCGTTGGGGTCGAAGGCGATCCCCGCCGGCTTGGCCGACGCGAGGTGCGAGTTGAACGTGCTGTCCTTGATGCCGAGCGTGGCGCTGCCGAAGTTGTACGCGGTCAGTTTGTCGCGCACGCCCGCGGGATAACCGTTCCAGCCGACCAGTGAGGGGTACTGCCACGTTCCCTTGTGGTTCTCCGGCGGCTCGTCGCCCGAGCCCGCGGCGCGGAAGCAGTGCGTGCTGATCCCGTCCTTGTGGTAGACGATCTTGGGGTGCGTTCCGTCGAAGCGGATCGCCGAACGGTTGTGGACCGTGAACGAGCCGTGGTTGGACGTCGAGACGTACTCGGCCTGGTTGTTCTGCACCCACACCACGACGTGCTCCCAGTCGTGCCGGTGCCCGCCGAGCCCGCTGCCGGCGAGGGCCTGGTCCTTCTCGAAGTAGAGGGCGTAGACGATCGCGCACCAGCCGTTGTTGCACTTGGAGCGCGAGTACCCGTTGGTGTTGTCCAGGTCCGACGCGTCACGGCACTGGCCGTTGAGGGCACCGCTCGGCTTGAGTCCGCCGTTGACGGTCCCGTCGGGGCCGATGGCGGGTGAGGAGTAGCAGCCGTCCGTGTCGTAGTCGTAGGCGGGCTGGAACGTCTGGTCCAGTCCGTCGGCACTGGCGGGCAGGGCGCCGGGCGGGGCCGCCAGGGCGGTCGCCGGGAAAGCCAGGACCAGAGCGGCGGCGCCCGCGAGGACGCCGAGCGTCCTTCGGCGGGCGCGCCGTGATCCGAAGAGCCTCGATGCCGGTCTGCCGTTCACAAGCGTCCTCCTCATCGGCCCTCTGCAGGCCAACGCCCTCTCTGACATGTGCAGTTCAGAGTCCCGGGTTTTCACCCCCGTGCCAAGAGGTCACAGGCGTCACAACGGTTACGGCCCGCACAACACTTGGAGCCCCGCCGGGCGGAAGAGCGCCACGGAAGCGGGGGGTTGGTGGGAAGGTGTCTGCCATGAGCGCGCCGCGGATCTCCCGGCTCGGCGGTGACGAGGCCACCGCCCCCCTCCTGCCCGGACCGACGGCCACGGGTGGACAGCCGGACCGATCCGCCGCGTTCATACGGTATGTGCGGCACCGGCGGTGGCCGTACGTGCTGACCGTCGTCGCGCTCCTCGCCCAGATGGCGGTCGCGATGGTCACCACCGCCGTCGAGCAGACCCCCACCATCGACGAACCCGTGTACGTGGCCACGGCCGAGGTCCACCTCAAGGAACGAAGCCTCCGCCCGAATCCCGAACACCCGCCCCTGGGCAAACTGATCATCGGGTCCGGCCTGGTGTTCGCCGACGCACGCCTGGACTCCGGATTCGCCGGAAGCCAGCAGGCCCTCGGGCGGCACCTGCTGTACGAGTCGGGCAACGACCCCGGACATCTGATGCTGTGGGCACGCCTGCCGATGATCGTCCTGACGCTGCTGTTCGGGCTCGTCGTCCTCGCGTTCGCCCGGGATCTCACCGGACCGGCCGGCGGGCTCGTGGCACTGGCCCTGTACGCGTTCTCCCCGGACGTCATCGCCAACGGATCGCTGGCCACGCTCGACGTGCCCGCGGCCGGGTTCCTCCTCACGTCCGTCTGGCTGCTGTGGCGGGCGCGCCGGCGTCCGGGCCTGTGGCTCCCGCTCGCCGGGGTGGCGCTGGGTGCCGCCGCGGCCACCAAGATGAGTGTGCTGCCGGTGGTTCCGGTGCTGTTGCTGCTGGGCGTCCTGTCGTGCCGGCAGGCCCGTCGGCCCTCCGACCCCGACGTCCGCGCCCGGCTGCGGCTCCTCGCGTACGGGGCGGCGGCCGCCGTCGGTATGGCACTGGTCGCGGTCGCCGTCGTGTGGGCGACCTATCTCGTCGTCGACCCCCGGCTGCGCTGGGTGCAGCCCGAGAACGTGCCGGACATCCGCGGGACGCGCGGCCGCGTCGCGGCGTGGCTGCCGTTCCCCGAGGCCTACCGGGACGGCATGCGCATCCAGTTCGGCTTCGAGTACGACATCTGGAAGGGCTTCCTGTTCGGACGGCTCTACGAGGGGTCCCTCTGGTACTACCTGCCGGCCGCGCTCCTGGTGAAGACACCGCTCGGCATGCTCGCCCTGTGGCTCGGCGGCGCCGTCGCGGTCCTGACCGTACGCCGGCTGCGCCCCGCGGCTCCGTACGTCCTCGTCCCCGCGGGCGTACTGCTGGTGATCTCCATGAACGGCGCCCGGGACCTCGGCGTGCGATACGTGGTGTTCATGCCGATGTTCCTCGCGGTCGCCGCCGCGGGGGTGGCGCTCTCCCGACGTCGCGCGGCCCACCTCGTGACGGCCGCGCTGGTCTGCTTCGTGGCGGTCAGCTCGCTGCGCACCTATCCGTACTACCTGCCGTACTCCAACGAGGCGTTCGGCGGACCGTCCAAGACCCATCTGCGGCTGCACGACTCGAACGTCGACTGGGGTCAGGACCTGGGCCGCCTCGCCGGCCACCTCCGCCGGCACCATCCCGGCGAGCGGGTATGGCTCGTCTACAAGGGTGCGGGCGTGCCCGCCGCCTACGGGATCGACGCGTCCAAGCCGTTGCAGGCGCCCCTCGGTGAGGTGCACGGGCTGCTCGTCGTGTCCAACTCCTCGGCCGCGAAGGCCGACGGGCGGCTTGCCGCACTGCTCGACACCAGTACGCCGATCGGCGAGGTCGGCCACTCGATCACGGTCTACCGACGGCGCTGACGCCAACTGCCATGGAGGAATGGGCCAGTCACGTCTGTCACTTCGGCCCCGCTGGTTGAGCCCAGTCGCCGGTATCGTCGATGTCATGACAACGCGTCGTACGAGGAGGCGCGGTGGGGCCCGAGCGATCGCGACGGCCCTCATGTGCGTACTGGTGGCACTCCCCGCGAGAAGCGGCGCCGCGCCCGACAGGGCCGCCGCGCCGAAGACCGACCGGGGCCTGTACGTCGGCACGTTCAACATCTACGGGAACATCGGCCACCGGGGCGACGCCGGCGACTGGATCAAGGACGAGGCCGACGCCATCAGGGACCTCACCCCCGGTGACATGGACCGGTGGCTGTTCATCGGCCTGCAGGAAGTCTGCAAGGCCCAAGGGGAGCGGTTCGCCCGGGGGTTGGGGCTGCGCAGCGCGTTCGTCGACACCGGCACGAAGTGTGCGGACGGCCAGCCGTACGGGAACGCCGTCCTGTTCCACTCGGCCGTGCGGATCCTGCCACCGGCGCTGCTGCCCAACCCGGACAACAGGAGCGGGGAGCGGGGCATCATCTGCGCGGTCGTCCGCGCTCCGGGACATACGAACGGGCCTGGCCCGTACGTCACGGCGTGCAGTACGCACCTCAGCGTCGGCGTCACGAAGAACGGGGAACGGGAGGCGCAGACCGCGTTCATCCGCGAGGACTGGAAACCGGACGGCGTCCACGTACTGGGCGCCGACGGCCCGGTCGTCCTCGCGGGCGACCTGAACGCCCCGCCCGACGCGCGGGAAATGGACGTCATGTACGGCGGCAACAGCAGTGAGGCGAGCGGCCCCCGTGAGAGCGGACCGCGGTACGCCCGGCCGACCTACGACGACGGACGCAAGATCGACTACTTGTTCGCCTGGGGCACGCGGGGCTCCGCACGCTGGCACGGCACCGGGGTCCGCCGGACCGTCAACTCGGACCACAGCTTCTACTACGGCAAGGTGTCGACGGGCACCCGATGAGAAGGGAATTCCGGCGCGGGTGAGCGGGCGGCCTCGGGGCGGTGGACGCCTCGCGGCCGGTATCCCAGGCGGTCCGACACCCCCACCAGATCCGCCAGCAGCCAGATGATGGCCAGCCACATCTCGGTGCCCTGGAGGCCGGGATCCCGGCCCGGGCCCGAACCTCCCTCGCCCGGCGGACCGAACCCGAACCCGGCTCCGTCCCGCCACCCCCGCAGAGCGTGTGCCAGCTGCTCCCCGGCCCACGACCGTGCTTCGGCCGTCCGGTGGTCTGTCTGCCGGCCGGCGAGCCACAACGGGTGTGCCACGTCCAGCACGTTGCACGCGTTCTGACGGCCCGCCGCGAACCAGCGCAGATCACGGCCGTGGGCGAGGACGGTGTCCACCACCCGCTCCGGGTACGGCAGTCGGAGGCCGAACTGCGCGAACGAGCCACGTGTGAGCCGGTAGTGGCCGTTGACGAGCTGCAGCCGGCCCGCCGCGGGCGAAGGTGCCCGGCCCCACATCCCCGTCCACGGATCCACCCGGGTGCTCAGCCAGCCGAACAGCGCCTCCAGCGCGCCCGGTTCACCCGCCGTCGCGCCCATCCCGAGGTTGTGGTGCGCACCGGTCGCCCAGCAGTCCACCCAGGCACCGGCCGACCAGGTGCGGGTCTCCCACGGCAGCGACTCCAGACGGGCGAACAGCTGACTGGCCGTCATCCGTCCCACCGCATGCACCGGATGGGCGAACCGGGAGCCCAGCAGCTCCAGCGCGTACCCCACGGACAGCACGTGGTACTCGGCGGCGCCGTCGTCGGTCCAGCCGTCCGCCGCGGGGGCGGGCAGCACACCCGGGCCGCCGTCGGGGGCGAGTTCGGGCACCAGTCCCTCGGCCGGGTCCTGCAGGGCGCGCAGCCGCTCGGCGTGTGCGGCGGCTGTCAGCTGCGGCGGAGGGGAGTCCAGCAGCAGGTCGGCGATCTCCACGGCGTCGCAGTGGGCGCGGACGGTCGCAGGCGTGCCGGGCCGGTCGCGGTACCGGCCCGATTCGGCGTCCCAGGCACGTGCGAGGAGGCCCGCGGCCTGCGTCCTGGCCCGGTCGGCGAACCGGGCGGCCGCGTCCCCGAGCCCATCGTCCGCCGCCCCGCTCCGGGAGGGACCGCGGGAGGGGGCGGGGTCGCGCCGGTCGCGCAGCCGACGGGCCGGATTGCCCGCGGCGACCGACCAGGCCGGCAGATCCTTGGTCACGACCGCGCCGGCGCCCACCACGCAGTGGTCGCCGATGGTCACCCCGTCCAGGACGACGACGTTCGAGCCGATCCACACGTCGTCGCCGACGGTGATGCCCTTGCCGGTGAGGGGCTGCCGGTGCACCGGAAGGCCGGGCGCGAAACCGTGGTTGAAGCCGAGCAGCGAGCTGTGGGCGCCGATCCGCACCCCGTCACCCAGCGCGATCCGCCCCCGCACGGTGGTGTACGGGTTGACGGTGCAGTCGGCGCCGGTGGTCACCTCGCCGGTGACGTAGGCATGGCCGGCGATGTAGGAGTTCTCGCCGAGACGGAGCACGTCGGTGAACACCCCGGCGGCGGGGGAGACGTAACAGTGCGGGCCGAAGCTCGCCCCGCTGTCGGCCAGCCGCTCCTGACGTTCGGTCTGGGCGTCCCGTTGCGCGGCGGAGGCCCGAGGGCCGAAGTCCCAGGGGCAGTAGTCGAAGTAGGAGTCCTCGTACGTGGTTTCCGGATCCATCGCACGCGAGCATAGAGAGCGCTTGCTGTCCCGGCAATGCTCCCTGTACCGGCACGGACCCGGACGGTCGTGTCAGCCGGATTGTTCGAGGCCCGGGCCTCGGCGTGGCCACTGGAAGACCGGAAGGGGAAGGGGGCGCCGCCTTCACGGCCGGCGGCGGCCGCGTCCCGTAGCCCACCTCCGGCCCTCGTGCGTGCATGAGTACCTGCGCCGTCGCCATGAGTACGCACGCTCAGGACCCGGCGACCTTCCGCGAGCAGAGTGGACCCCGACGGGGCCGGAGAAGCCGGAACCCTTCGAACAGGGGAGCACGTGGCATGAGTTCGGTCCTCGAAGCCCGTATGTCCGGTACACCGCTCGGTACGTGGCCCGCCCGCGTGTACCTCGCGGTGTGCGCCGCGCTGATCGTCTGGCTCGCGGTCGTCTCGTCCCAGCCGCAGGACGACGCCTCGCTCGCCGCCGTGGTCCCGGTCCTTTTCACGGCGCCGACCAGCTTGCTCGTACTGGCCGTACCGGACGGGGTGACGGCCGGACTGTACGCCGTGCTCGTCGTGTCCGCCGTGGTCAACGCCTGGGTGATCGATGTGATCTGGCGGCGGCTCGGCAGCCGGAGGGGCTGATTCGCCCCTGCTCAGGTCTGGTTCGGGATGCGTATGCTCGCTCGATGACCGGACAAGAGATCAAGCAGGGGGAGCCACCGGGGTCTGCTCGCGGACCAGGTGGTCATGATCACGGGTGCGTCCAGTGGTATCGGCGAGGCCGCGGCACACCTCTTCGCGCAGGAGGGCGCCGCGGTCGTCCTCATGGCGCGCCGCGCGGCGCGGCTGCGTGAGCTCACCGAGAAGATCACCGCGGGCGGCGGCCGGGCCCTCGCCGTCCCGGGGGACGTCGCTGTCTCGGCCGACGTCGGCCGTGTCGTCGAGGCGGCGGTGGTGCACTTCGGGGGCCTCGACTCCGCCTTCAACAACGCGGGTTACGCCACGGTCGGCACCCTCCTGCACGAGACGGACGACGAGGTGTACGACCGCACGATGGACGTCAACGTCCGCGGCGTGTGGAACTGCATGAAGCACCAGTTGCCGGTGATGCTGGCCCGGGGCAAGGGCGGATCCATCGTCAACACCAGCAGCACGGCGGGCCGTTACGCGACCGGTGCCTCCGTCCCGTACGTGGCGGCCAAGCACGCGATCCTGGGCATCACACGGGGGGCCGCCTCCGAGTACGGGGAGCACGGCATCCGGGTCAACGCGCTCGTGGTCGGAACGACGCGCAGCGAGACGATCGACGAGGCGGTGCGGCAGTTCCCGGACCTGGAACAGGCGTTCATCGCGCCGCAGATCCAAAAACGCATGGCGTCGCCACGGGAGATCGCCGAGGCGGCGGCGGGGCTGTGCAGCGGGCGCTCCTCCTTCGTCACCGGGTACCGCGATGCCGGTGGACGGGGGCATCTCGGCGCAGGCCAAGGCCGGCTGAGAGCCGTGCGACCGCCCGGCCGGGTACGAGCATCCGCCTCGGGTCCGGCCCGGCCCGGCCGTCCGTCCTCACCAACGCTGCGGTTCACTGCCCACGAGGGGAACCGACGGCTTGCCGTCGACGCCGACCGGGACGTCGCCCGCGAGCATCACCCGGTGCATGACGCGTGGATGGTCGAGGTGCGCCGTGTCGCCGGGAGCCAGGTGAATGGTGGCCCGGTTGTCCCAGAAGGCCACGCTGCCCGGCTCCCAGCGGAAGCGCACCGTGTACTCGGGCCGGGTCGCCTGGCCCAGCAGCATCTCCAGCAGCGGCGCGCTCTCCGTGCGGGAGAGCCCGAGGATCTGCTCGACGTAGTAGCCGTTGACGAACAGCACGCGCTCGCCCGTCTCCGGGTGCACCCGCACCAGCGGATGCTCCGAGGCGATCTGCCGGTCCAGCAGATGGCGTGCGTACGCGTCCTCGCCGGGCCGCGTCTGGTACCCGACCCCGAGGCGGTGCTCCGCGCGCAGCCCGTCGACGAAGTCCCGCAGCGGCGCCGACAGTCCCGCGTAGGCGGCCGCCAGGTTGGACCAGGTGGTGTCGCCGCCGTACGGGGGCACGGACTCGGCACGCAGAACGGTCGCGGCCGGCGGATCGACGCGGGCGCCGTGGTCGCAGTGCCAGCCGCGCAGCAGCGAGTGGCGGCGCCTGCGCAGCCACTCGTCCTGGTCCATTCCGTACCGTCCGCCGAGTTCCAGCCGGTCGGCGGTCGTCTCGATCTCCGGGACGTCGGCGGGTGACGCGCTGCCGCGGCGGGCCAAACGGACCGGTTCGCCGAAGCGCCGGGCGAAAGCGACGTGTGCGGCGTGGTCCAGTCGCTGCCCGCGGAAGAACACCACCTTCCAGCGCAGCACCGCCGCCCGGATCTCGGCGACCACGGCGTCGTCCAGCTCCCCGGCCAGGTCGACGCCCGTGATGTCGGCGCCGATGTGGCCGGCGGCGGGCCTGACCTCGATCCGTGTGCCCCTGTCCGTCGTCATGCGTACTCCGTCGGTCGTGCGTGGCCGTTCGTCGGGGCCAGCATGACCTTTCCGCCCGGCGTGCGACAGTGCGCCTCGGAGCGGCGGGTCACGGCTGCGCCCGGTGGGCGCGGGCCCGGGCCGCGAGGGCGTCGAGCAGCAGGTCCACCGCGTGCTCGAAGGAACTGCCGGCCATGGCGTGCAGCTCGTGCCGCACCTCGGTCAGGGCGGGATAGGTCTCCGGGTCGACCGCCTGGTAGGCCTCCGTCCACGCCTGCTCGTCGGCCTCGCGCTGATGCCGGGGGAGTGCCTGGCACGCGGCGTCCAGGGCCGCGTGGCCGAGGACCGTGTCGATGAAGGCCAGATAGAGGCGGACGGCCTGGGCGGGCGGGAACCCGGCCGTGAGCAGCAGCCCCACCCCGGTCTCCACCGCACGGAACTCGTTGTCTGCGCGGGTGACGCGGTACGAGGCCATGGCGGCGGCGCGCGGATGGGTGAGATACCCGGCGCGCACCCGCATCGCCATCTCGCGCAGCGAGGCGACCCAGTCGGGGCCGGGTGCGAATCCGGCCATGGCATCGCCGATGATCCGGTCGGACACGGCCAGCAGCAGGTCGTCCGTGTTGCGGAAGTAGCGGTAGAGCGCGCTCGGATCGCACCCCAGGGCCGCGCCCAGGCGGCGCACGCTCAGGGCCTCGGGACCGTGTTCGCCGATGAGGCGCAGCGCGGTCTCCGTGATGAGTTCCTTGGACAGCAGGGCGCCCGTGGCGGTGGGGCGGCGGCGTCGGCCCTGCTGGGGGGCTCGGGTGGACATGGCGAGTGGTTCCTTTCGCGCCGTGGGACCGCCGGGCGGCCCGCTGCGGTGCGGGTGCGTCACCGGCGCGGCTGTCGAGGGAGCTGCGCGGGTTCAGTGAACGGCCGGCCCCAGCCTTATGTCAACGGCATTGACGCAAAGTGTGCCGACGTTGTTCCATCCATCGCATCCCCACACGGCTCTTCCTCCCTGTCCCTCTCCCTCCTCGTGAGGAGCCCTGATGTCTCTCGCCCCAGGCAAGGCCGTCCCGGACCGCCCGCCGGTGGAACTGCGCCGTTCCCTCGGTGTCGTCGACGGCGTCGCCATCGCCGCCTCCAGCACGGCGGCCACGACCAGCATCGCCATCGGCATGGGCACCATCGCCACGATCGTCGGGCTCCAGGCCCCGGCGCTCCTGCTGCTGGCGTTCCTGCCCGTGCTCGGTATCGCCACGGCCTTCGCCCGGCTGAACCGCTCGGAGCCCAACTGCGGCAACGGCTACACCTGGGTCGGGAAGTCCCTCGGCCCCTGGCCGGGCTTCCTGGCCGGCTGGGTGACGCTCGTCGGCTCGATCATCTTCCTCGCCTACACGAGCGCGGTGACCGGCTCGGTCGTCCTGATCTTCGCCAACAAGGCAGGCCTGGACACCCTCGCCGGGATCGCCCTCGATCCCACGTCCACCGCCGCGAGCACGGTCGTCGGGCTGTTCGTCCTCGCCGCCGTCACCGTCCTCGCGATCACGGGGGTGCGCAGCGCGACCCGGCTCCAGTTCGGGCTGCTCGTCTTCGAGTACGCCGTCCTGCTGGTCTTCTGCACCTGGGCCCTGGTCACCGGCCACCAGGACTTCTCCTGGTCGTGGTTCAACCCGTTCGAGATCTCCAGTGGTACGGCCTTCGCCCAGGGCATGGTCCTCGCGGTGTTCTTCTTCTGGGGCTGGGACGCCGCCTTCAGCGTCACCGAGGAGACACGGAGCCCGGGCGACTCGGCCCGCGGCGGATTCATCGCCCTGTTCGCCATGCTCGGGCTCTTCATCTTCGCCTCGGTCGCCTTCCAGCGGGAGATGAGCCTGACCGAACTCGTCCGCAACGGCCCGCAGGCACTGCCGTACCTCGGCGCCAAGCTGGCCGCCGAACCCTGGGCCAGCCTGCCGCTGCTCGCCCTGATGTTCTCGGCCGTCGCCTCCGTCCAGTCCTCCGTCATCCCCACCGCCCGGGGACTGCTCGCCATGGGCCGCGACCGCACGATGGGCCCGGTGTGGACCCGTGTCCATCCCCGGTACGGCACGCCCGCCGCCGGAACGGTGGTCGTCATGTCGATCGCCGCCGCCATCGCCCTGCTCGCCATGGCCCTCCCCAAGCTGAGCGACATGCTGCTCGCCGCGGTCAACGCCATCGGGCTGGTCGTCGCCCTCTACTACGGCCTCACCGCGCTCGCCTGCGCCGTCCGCTTCCGCGGTGCCCGCCACGACGGACCGCGCGAGGCACTGCTGGCCGTCGGCGTGCCGGCCGTCTCGGGACTGATCCTCCTCGGCCTCGGCGGCTACCTCGGCTACTCGTACCTGACCATGACCGACCACATCGAACTCAGCCCCGACAACGGCTGGTTCATGCTCTCCCTGCCGGTCACCATCGTGCTCAGCGGCCTCGTCATGGCGGCGGTCGCCAAGTACGTCCGCCGCTCGCCGTACTTCACCTCCGGGCGCGGTACCGACGCCGACGCCCTCGCCCTCCCGATGGACCGCACAGCCGTCTGACCACTCTCCCCTGGAGCGCCGAACCCATGTCCCACCCCCAGGCCGCCGACCTCGTCCTCACCGGCGGACCCGTGCACACCGTCGACGCCGCGCGCAGCCGGGCCACCGCCGTGGCCGTGCGCGGCGGGCGGATCGTCGCCGTCGGACACGACGAGGTCCACGAACTGATCGGAACCGGCACCGAGGTCGTCGACCTCGCCGGACGCCTGCTGCTGCCCGGCTTCCAGGACGCCCACGTCCACCCCCTGGGCGCCGGCACCGAACTGGGCCTGTGCCATCTGAACGACACCGTCGACCCGGGGGAGTACCTGCGGCGGATCAGGGCGTACGCCGACGAGCATCCGGAGGCCGAGTGGATCACCGGCGGCGGCTGGTCCATGGAGGCGTTCCCCGGTGGCACGCCCACCGCCGCGCTGCTCGACACGGCCGTCGCCGACCGGCCGGTGTTCCTGCCCAACCGCGACCACCACGGCGCCTGGGTCAACTCCCTGGCGCTGCGACGGGCCGGCATCGACGCCCGGACCCCCGACCCGGCCGACGGACGCATCGAGCGGGACGCCGAGGGAAACCCCACCGGCATGCTCCAGGAGGGCGCGGCGCATCTCGTGTCCCGTCTGATGCCCGCCCGCACACCCGAGGAACAGCTCACCGCGCTGCTGCGGGCCCAGGCAGTCCTGCACTCGTACGGCGTGACGGCCTGGCAGGATGCCATCGTCGGCGAGTTCGCCAACATGACCGATCCGACGCCCGCCTACCACGCGGCCGTCGACCGGGATCTCCTCACCGCCCGGGTCGTCGGCGCGCTGTGGTGGGACCGGGGACGCGGCGCCGAGCAGATCCCCGAACTCGTCGCCCGCAGGGCGGAGTCGGGCCGGGGACGGTTCCGCGCCACCAGTGTGAAGGTCATGCAGGACGGCATCGCCGAGAACCACACGGCCGCACTGCTCGGCCCGTATCTCACCGGCTGCGGCTGCGCCTCCGACAACTCCGGCATCAGTTTCGTCGAGCCGGACGAGCTGAAGAAGTACGTCACCGAACTGGACGCGCTCGACTTCCAGGTCCACTTCCACGCGCTCGGTGACCGGGCGGTGCGCGAGGCACTGGACGCGGTGGAGGCCGCCCGCGCGGCCAACGGACGGCGCGACACCCGCCATCACCTCGCACACCTTCAGGTCGTGCACCCCGAGGACGTACCGCGCTTCCGGGCGCTGGGCGCGACCGCCAACCTGCAGACGCTGTGGGCGGCCCACGAACCGCAGATGGACGAACTCACCATCCCGTTCCTCGGCCCCGAACGAGCCGCGTGGCAGTACCCGTTCGGGGACCTCCTGCGGGCCGGGGCGACCCTCGCGGCGGGCAGCGACTGGCCGGTCAGCAGCCCCGACCCACTGGCGGCGATCCATGTCGCCGTCAACCGGATCGCCCCCGACGCGCACGACGGCACGCCGGCCTTCCTCCCCGCTCAGAAGCTCGACCTCGGCGCCGCCCTCGCCGCGTACACCGCGGGCAGCGCCCACGCCAACCACCTCGACGACCGCACCGGCAGCATCACCGTCGGCAGGCTCGCCGACCTCGTCGTCCTGGACCGCGACCCCTTCGCCGGGCCGCCGCGGGAGATCGCCGCCACGCGGGTGCTCCAGACGTTCGTCGACGGCCGCCGGGTGTACGCGGCGGCCGACGCGTGACGGACCGGACCAGGGCGGACCAGGACGACCTGCCGGACGGCGACCACTCGGAGGCCGGCAGGCTGAACAGCACCGGTTCCATGGCTCCCGGGAGGTCGTCCGTGAACGGCCGGGGCATCAGGACGCGTACGAGGCGTTCTGCGCCGTGGTCACCACCTTCTGGCCGTCGGCCTGGCCCAGGAGGCCCGCGGACACCCAGGAGTTCACCGTGCTCTGCACACGCGAGACCAGGGCGGCCTTGCCGGTGAACGGGGCGCCTGCCCAGATCTCGTCCAGGAGAGTAGTGCCGTCGGACCTGGCCGGGTTGGTGACACCGGAGTCGCTGGTGCCGAAGACCACCTTGGGCTCGGAGCGCCGGAAATAGGCGTGGGTCGGGTCCTCGGTGCCTTCGAAGAACGGGGCGAACTCCGTGCCGTTCAGCGTGTAGTGGAGCGGCTTGCCCGCCACGGGGGCGAGGCTCGGCAGCAGGTCGCCGGAGAGAGCGGCGTTGCGGTAGAGCCCGAACTGCAGGTAGCTCGTGGCGCTGTTGCGGCCGACCAGGTTGACCGGACCGTAGAACAGGGTTTGGAGTCCCGGGTCGTCGAGTGCCTTCTCGACCCGGGCCCGGAAGGGGATGGTGACCCTCACGACGTCACCGGCGCGCCAGGTCCGCGAGACGGCGAAGTAGCTCCCGGCGGCCGGAGTCCCGCTCACGGCACTGCCGTTGACCGTCACCCTGAAGCCGCTCGTCGCCCAGGACGGCACCCGCAGCCGCAGCTCGAACGCCGCGCTCCCGCCGCCGATGGTCAGGGTGGAGCCCTGTTCCCTCGGGTAGTCCGTGGTCTGCGTGACGGTGACGCCCTTCTCGGACCAGGTCAGGGTGGTGGGGCTGTACAGGTTGACGTACAGCGCGCTGCCGTCGGCCTTCTTGAAGTACACCGAGTCCTGGTACTTGGTGGCGCTCTCCATGCCGGTGCCCTCGCAGCAGGTGGTGCCCTGCTTGGGTGTGTAGTCCCGGACGTGCCCGGGCGTCAGGCCGATGAAGTAGGTGACGAGGGGCTTCTCAGCGTCGGCCCTGTCCTGCTTCGAGCCGAGGACCTGGTTGTAGAGGGCCCGCTCGTAGTAGTCCATGTACTTGGGGTCCTGCTCGTGGAAGAACAGCATCCGGCTGAGCTTGAGCAGGTTGTACGCGCAGCAGGATTCGGCGCTGGTGTCGCTGATCGTTCCCGCGACGACCCCGCGGGCCTTCCAGAACTCGGCCGTGCTGGTTCCGCCGATGCCGAACATCCGGTGGGGGACGACCATGCCCCAGAAGTTCTTCGCTGCGGTGAGGTAGCGCGCCTCGCCCGTCGCGTCGTACAGCCTGACCAGGCCGGTGAAGATCGGGATGTGCTGGTTGGCGTGCAGACCGTCGAGGGTGTCGGTGTTCGCGGCGCAGGCGTCGATGAGCTTGTCGAGGTCGAACAGCCTGGCCAGCGCGAGGTGATCGGCCTTGCCCGTGAACGCGTACAGGTCGACGATCGTCTCGACGATGCCGCCGAACTCGCCGCTGGAGAAGATGCCCCACATCCGCTGCAGGGTGGAGTCGGGCAGCTTGGACAGCCGGGAGTACATCCAGTCGCACATGCCCGACGCGAGGTCGAGCGCCCGGGGGTCGTCCGTGGCGAGGTACGCGTCCAGCAGCCCTTTGAGGATCTTGTGCGCGGTGTAGTAGGGCGCCCACACCTTCGTGTAGTCGGCGCTGGTCCTCGACTCCAGGTCGATGAACTGCGTCTCCGGGTACGCGGCGAGGAACCCGGCGTGGCTCGGTCCGCCCCAGGTCCGGCGCAGGGTGGCGGTCAGCCCTCGGCCGGACGCGTCGGCGAAGGTGCCGCCGGTGGTCTCGTCGAAGGTGTACGAGGCCAGGGTGCCGCGCCCCGCCGAGGAGGCGGCGGCGCGGTTGTTCTGCAGTGAGGTGATCTCGGCGGCGGTCAGGGCCCGTGACCAGACGTTGAACTCGTCGTAGGCGCCGGCGAAGACCGGGTCGTCGAAGTTCGAGCGGCCGAGCCAGTTGTTCGTCAGGGCGCCCAGCGACGAGGGGTTGAGCGTCATCGAGGTGTTCTGGGCGACGGAGGCGCCGTTGACGTAGAGGGTGCCGGTGCTGCCCGAGATCGTGACGGCCAGGTGGCTCCACTGGTTCAGGGGGAGCGCGGCGGTGCCGTTGAGACCCTGTTCGCCGCCGGGCCCGTTGGTGGTGATGGCGAAGCGCGGTACGCCGCCGGCGTTGCGGGCGGCGAGGTACATGTAGCGGGTGTTGTTGTTGCCGAAGTCGAAGACCCGGGTCCAGTTGGCGTTGTGGGTGGGCTTGACCCAGGCCGACAGGGTGATCGCGGCCGACCCGTTCAGTACGGCGGCCGGCAGGCTGACGTACTGGTACGAGCCGCGCACGTTCTCGGCGGCGGTGCCGAACTTCCCGGTGACGGCGAGAACGGCCGGGTCCTTGCGCAGGGCCGCGCGCACGTCGGTGAGCGCCCCGAGCATGGTCCGGATCCTGTCGGCGTACGCCTGGTCGCCGGTGCTCGCCCAGGCCTGCGACAGCATGGTCAGGAAGTGGCCGGTGTAGTGGCCGCGGAGGTTGCCGTTCGCCTCGCCGTCCAGGCCCTCCCAGCCGCCGGGGGCCACCGCACCGCCCGTGGAGAGACCGGCGTTGGCTCGGAAGACCTGGAGCAGCCGGTTCACGTCGTAGCCGCGGCCGTGGTCGAGCATGAGCTGGCGTTTCGAGGCGAACAGGCCCTGACCGACCTTCACGTCCTTGAGCTCGAACGGCCGGAGCGTCCAGGCGGACGGCGCGGGCAGCGTGGCCGCCATGGCGGAGCCGCCGCCTCCCGCGGCGTACGAGAACGCCGGGGTCGCCGTGGCGAACAGGGCGGCCTGGAGGAGTCTGCGGCGGGGGAGGGCGGGGGGCATGCGTTCCTCGTCTCTGCGCGGGGTGAGGGCCGGGCTGCGATGGGCGGAGGCCGCGGGTGTTCGAAATCCCGTACGCTGTGCGGAAGTTCGACCAAAACATAGGTTTGGGGTGCGATCACGTCAACGCTTCTGGCAGGTTCAGTTCCGGTTGATTTCACGTGAGGGGCGACCGCCAACGGCACGAAGACCGTCCTGTGGACGTGCGGCGGGGCCTCGAACCAGAAGTGGACGCGGCGGCAGCCCGGTGGCCTGACGCCACGAAATCGCGGGGGCCGGGTCCGGCAAGGACCGGACCCCCGCTTCGGGTTGTGCTGTCAGCGTGTGACGTTGGCGGTGAGCAGGCGGAGCAACTGCTTGGCCATGGCGTCCTGTTCGGGGCTCAGGCCCATGGCGTCACCGATCGCGAGGGGGACCGCGTTCGCCCGTTCCCGAAGATGCGCTCCGGCGTCGGTGAGCCGCAGGGCGACGGAGCGCTCGTCCTCCGTGCGGCGCTCGCGCCGCAGCAGTCCGTTCGCCTCCAGGCGCTTGAGGAGCGGCGAGAGGGTGCTGGACTCCAGTTGCAGAGCGGTGCCCAGGTCCCGTACGGAGATCGCGTCCTGTTCCCAGAGGACGAGCATGACCAGGTACTGCGGGTACGTCAGTCCCAGCTCGTCCAGCAGTGGCCGGTAGCGGGCGGTGACCGCCCGGGAGGCTGCGTAGAGGGCGAAGCAGAGCTGGTCGTCCAGCAGGAGTGAGCCCTCCTGCGTCGGTTCGGCTCCGGCAGCGCTCACGGTGTACCTCCTGGATCCGCACTCCGGGTCCGGGGGTCCCGTTCCACCCGGCCGCGGCGATCTCCACCCTATCGTTCACGTCGACCCGATCATATCGTGCCCTAATAAGTTGTGCACGACTTAGTCGTGCGCTACTGTCATGTGGTGCCGCCGCTTCCGGCGAAGTCCGCCCGCGGAGCCTGCCCACGGCATCAGATCCGAGGAGATCGCCATGACCGACACGACCGGTATCCGTCCCGTCCTCGAACCCGCCGCCGCGGCCTTCGCCGAAGCGACCGCGAACCCGCCGTACCTCTTCGACCTCGGCCCCGCCGAAGGCCGCAAGGCCGTGGACGAGGTCCAGTCGGGCGACATCGCCAAGCCGGCCGTCGACGAGGAGTGGATCACCGTCCCCGGCGGCCCCACCGGCCAGGTCCGCACCCGGATCGTCCGCCCCGCGGGTGCCACCGGCACCCTTCCGGTGATCCTCTACATCCATGGCGCCGGCTGGGTCTTCGGCAACGCCCACACCCACGACCGCCTGGTGCGCGAACTGGCCGTCGGCACGGGCGCCGCGGTCGTCTTCCCCGAGTACGAACTCTCGCCCGAGGCGCGCTACCCCGTGGCCATCGAGCAGAACTACACCGTCGCCCGCTGGGTCACCACCGACGGCGCCGGCCACGGGCTCGACGCCTCCCGCATGGCGGTGGCGGGCGACTCCGTCGGCGGCAACATGAGCGCGGCCCTGACCCTCATGGCCAAGGAGCGCGGCGACGTCACGCTCGTCCAGCAGGTCCTCTTCTACCCGGTCACCGACGCAGCCTTCGACACCGGCTCCTACCGGCAGTTCGCCGAGGGCTACTTCCTGCGCCGCGACGCGATGCAGTGGTTCTGGGACCAGTACACGACCGACGAGAAGCAGCGCGCCGAGATCACCGCGTCCCCGCTGCGCGCCACCACCGAGCAGCTCACCGGTCTGCCGCCGGCCCTGGTCGTCACCGCCGAGGCCGACGTCCTGCGCGACGAGGGCGAGGCCTACGCCGGCAAGCTGCGCGAGGCCGGCGTCCCGGTCACCGCGGTCCGCTACCAGGGCGTCATCCACGACTTCGTGATGCTCGACGCCCTGGCCGGCACCCACGCGGCCCGCGCCGCCGTCGGCCAGGCCGTCGCCGTGCTGAGGAGCGCCCTGACCGCCGGCTGACCCTCCCGGCCACCGGAACCCGGCCCTCTTCGCCCCCGCACCACGCACACGGGGGAGGGGAGGGCCGGGGCCGTTCGCGGTCCTCGGCGGCACGAGGGACACGCATTGAAGGAAGTCAGGCTGTGTACGGTCCGGTTCTTCGGGTAGGGCCGACGTACATGACCACTGTCCTGGCCGGAGTTGACTGAAAGAGAAGTGCGTGTGACCACTCCCGTGCCGGATCTCCGCCGAACCCGTCGAGGCGGGTTCCCTCGCTTCCCCCGTGCGGCGCCGATCCGTTCACCCGTCTCCCCTGCCCCCGCTCCGGGGCGGACCCGGCAGGAGCGCGACAGGGCTCGTGGATACTGACCGCGCCGTGAGCTGCGGACAAGGCCCGGGTCACCGGCCCGACCCGCTCGCCGATCAGGTACTCGACACGGTGGAGACCCTGGTCGCGCTGTGGTTCGACGCGGCCGAGGACGTCACCCCCAGCCTGTCCATGCGGCAGCTGCTCGCACTGCAGACGGTCCGCCGCCGGCCGGAGCTCAACCTGACCGCACTGGCCGAGCACCTGGGCATAGCGCTGCCCA
Source organism: Streptomyces aurantiacus (assembly GCF_027107535.1). Lineage (NCBI taxonomy): Bacteria > Bacillati > Actinomycetota > Actinomycetes > Kitasatosporales > Streptomycetaceae > Streptomyces > Streptomyces sp. Qhu-G9. The sequence continues at coordinate 3,950,608 of NZ_CP114283.1, forward strand.
CCGCGAGCCGGCTGTGCGGGCGGCTGGAGACCGCCGGCCTGCTGCAACGGACCGTTCAGCCGCACAACCGACGTGAGGTACAGCTGGTGGTCACCCCGCAGGGACGCCGCCTCCTGGCGGACGTCACCGAGCGCCGGTCCGTATGCCTCGCTGTCGTGTTCGACGCGATGACACCCGAGGAACGTGCCTCGATGCAGCGGGGGCTGCGCGCCTTCCACCAGGCCCATTCCCTCCTGCGGGCGGAGCCGGCCACGCAGGGGCAGGACACCCGGCCCGGGGAACAGCGGTGACCGGCGGCCGAGGCACTGTCAGGAGGACAGCCCGGTGGGGGAGGGCCGGGCCATCTCCGCCGCCCTGCTGTGCAGATGACACAGCAGGAGACACACGTCGTCGTCCCGCTCGGAGTCGCTCAGCAGCGGATGCAGGAGGCTGTCGGCGGAGCCGTCCAGGTCCCCGTCGAGGTCGGCCGACCGGAAGGTTCCCAGCGCCGTGGCCAGACGCTCGATGCCCGGGTCTATGCCCTGCGCACGCCGTTCCACCAGACCGTCCGTGTAGAGGGCCAGGGTCGAACCGGGCGTGAGGGTCACGGTGTGGTCGTGGATCTCCTGCTTCAGCGGGATGCCCAGCATCGCCCCGGGCTTGGCGTCGAGCGTGTGCACCTGCCCGTCGGGGGTACGCAGCACGGGCGGCGGGTGGCCCGCGGCGGCCCAGGTGAGGGTCGGGTCCTCGGGGTGGAAGCGTGCGATCACGGCCGTGGCGTACAGGTCGGGCTGCAGGTGGTGCAGGAAGATGTGCAGGCGGGTGAGGAGCTGGCCGGGAGAGCCTCCGTCGACGGCGTACGCGCGCAGCGCCGTGCGCAGCTGGCTCATCATGACGGCGGCGTGCAGCCCGTGTCCCGTCACGTCGCCGATGACGGTGATCAGGCTGCCGTCGGGCTGACGGAAGGCGTCGTACCAGTCACCGCCGATGTTCAGACCGTGGGTGGCCGGCAGGTACCGGGCGGCCAGACGCAGTCCAGGGGTGGGGGGCAGGTCCGTGAGCAGGGCTCTCTGCAGGGTCTCGGCGATGTCCCGGTTGTGCTCGTAGCGGCGGGCGTTGTCCATCGCGGTGCTGGCACGGCGGGTGAGTTCGATCAGCATGACGGCGTCGTCGGCGTCCCACCGCTCACCCGGCGGGGAGAGGATCAGCACCCCCAGGGGTGACCGTCGCGTCGGCAGCGGAATACACAGCAGGGGCACCGCGGGATGCAGCGCGGACGGGGGCTGGTCGTCGACGCCGGACAGACCGCCCGGATGGTCCGCGGCGTACTGCGGTCGCCCGCTGCGGGCCGCGACGACCGCAGCGGCGGGACGAGGCGTGTGCACCCGCTCGTCGTCCTCACCGTCGAAGAGCCACACGTCGACGCTGCGGGCGTACTCGGGAACCAGGAGGCTCTGCAGACGGCGGACGATCTCGTCGTGGTTGAGCGAAGCGGTCAGCACGGCACTGGCATCGGCGAGGAACGTCAGCCTGCGCCGGGCGTTCTCCGCTTCCGTACGCGCTGTGCGCTCGGCCGCGAACAGGTCGCGCTGGGTGCGGCCGGCCGCGTCCAGTTCGGCGTGCAGGGCGAGCACGCCCTGATTGGTCTGGTGGAGCTCCTCACGGTGGAAGGCGACCAGGTCCTCCTGCTCGCCGAGCTTCCGCAGGACGAGGGCCGTGTCCTCGTCGGCGCCCAGCAGTGCCCCGGCCAGTGTCTCGGGGTCGTCCGCCACGAGCCCGGCGAGGTCCGTCGGCTCCACGCCCTCGGCGCAGGCGACCGTCATGTGCCACGGTGTCCGCGCCTCGGTGCCCGTGTCGTCGCACGAGGTCACCTCGGCCCGCAGCCGGCCGTCCTGCGGCGTCGTGGCCGCCGCCAGGTCGAGCCGCCACGTGCCGCCCTTGGTGAGGCACTGCCGCAGGTGCGCGCTGAGGGCGGCCGTCAGACGGGTCCGCTCCATGCCGGGCACGCCGTACGCGGCGGCCAGGCGTGCCGTGTCGATTCGGGCCCGTGCGGCGTCGGTGACGGTGGTGATGTGCCAGGTACGAGTCATGGGGTGCGGTCCGGCCGGGTGGGGGCCAGCACGGCGACGGCGGTGTCGTCCCTTACCGGCCGAGCGGAGCTGCTCGCCTCGCGCACCGTCACGGCGGCGATCACGGCAGGGTCGAAGGACGAGAGGCGCGCGTCGGAGGGCGAGGCCCACCGGCTGGGCAGGCCGTCGGTGTGCAGGACCAGCAGGCAGTCGGCGCCCCACGGCACCTGCTGTTCGGGGAGGGTGTGGGGCCGGTGGGCTCCGACGATGCCGGGACGGGACAGCAGTGGCCGCCAGCCGTCACCCGTGCGCAGCCGGGCACCGATGTTGCCGACACCGGAGAAGTGCAGTCGCCCCGTGTCGGCGTCGAGTTGGGCCACGGCGACCGCGGCGCCCCGGGTCGACCGGAGCGCCGTGTCGAGGTGCCGGAGCATCTCCGCAGGCGGCAGGTGGCCCGAGCGGTGCAGCGCCTCGACCGCCGCCGACGAGGCGAACGCGGCCTCGGGGCCGTGGCCCAGCCCGTCGGCCAGCATGAGGGTGGTGCGGCGGCCGTCCCGGACCCACGCCCAGGCGTCCCCCGAGTACTCGGCGCCGGCGAAGGGAACGTTCACGCCACCCGCCCGTACCGCGGCGGCGGCCGGCAGCGAAGTGTCCGCGGTGCCACCGGTGCGGGCGGCACCGACCCTGGCCAGCGCGACCGTGCCCCGGCCCGGCACGCTGTGCAGCTCGAAGTCGTCGGTGACGCGCCGGCACGCTCCGAGCCCGGCGCCGAGCGAGGACGCCGTGGAGAAGCCGTCCCGCAGCGCTGCCGGTACGTCGGCCATGCCGGGGCCGTGGTCGATCGCGGCGATCTGCACGACGGACATGCCGCCGGGCACGCCCGGCCCCGTCGCCGGAGCCACGTTCTCTATGAGCAACTGGCCTCCGCGCCCGTGCTTGAGCAGGTTCGTGGCGAGCTCGGTCGCCACGAGGGCGGCCGCGGCGGTGCGCCTGCCGTCGAGACCGGCGAGGCCGGCCGCGAGCTCCGCCGCGACCCTGGCGTCGCGCACGCGCGTCGAGTCGTGCACCGGGACGTCCCAGACCCGCGGCATCACATCTCCTCACGCGGGCGCGGCGGACGCCGGGCCCAGGACGTCACGGTGACCTTGGTGCCCGCTGAGGGGCTGCTGTCGACCGCGAACTCGTGCACCAGGCGCCGGGCACCGCCCAGGCCCATCCCGAGGCCGTCGCCGGACGTGAAGCCGTCGGTGAGGGCCCGGTCGAGGTCCGGGATGCCGGGGCCCTCGTCGGAGAAGACGAGGCGGAGCCCCTGGACATGGCCGTTCGTCAGACAGGTGGCCTCCACCTGTCCGCCTCCGCCGTGCACCAGGGTGTTGCGGGCCAGCTCGCTCGCCGCGGTGACCAGCTTGGTCTGCTCCACCAAGCCGAAACCGAGCTGAGCGGCACTCTGCCGCACGTGCTGCCGTACCCACACCAGATCCATGTCCGAGTGGATCGGCAAGCAGGCGTCGACACAGCCGGCTGTCTGCATCACGGACTCTCCTGGCGTGTGCCGCTGGGACGGGATGTCGACGTTTCCTTGGCCAGGAGGCTCAGGGCCTCCTCGGTGCTGAGCGCGGTCAGCAGGCCGGGCAGCGTCAGTCCCAGCTCCACCAGGGTGATCGCCACCGCGGGCCGCATGCCCGCCACGACCGTCCGTGCCGCGAGGAGCCGGGCCTTCGCCGCGATCTCCGCCAGGACACGCCCCAGGAAGGAGTCGACGATCTCCACACCGGAGATGTCGATGATCACTCCGGTCGCCGAGCTGCGCGCGATGGTCTCGCTGATCTCCTGCTGGAGCTGCTCCGCCGTACTGTCGTGCAGATCGCCCTGGAGGGTGACCAGAAGGACGTCGCCGAGCCGGAGAACCGGGACGTGTCCCCAGGGAGGGCTGGAGTGCGCGTCCGTCACCGCGTCCCCGCACCGTAGGGCGCCGGGTTCACGATGTCGGTGCCCTGCTTGTCGAGGGCGTACGCCAACGCGTCGGCGAGGCTCGCACGGGTGATCACCGTGCCCAGGTCGAGCCCGAGGTGGACGATGGTCTGCGCGATGGCCGGCCGGATGCCGGAGACGACGCACTCCGCTCCCATCAGCCGCGCGGCCGCGACCGTCTTCATCAGGTGCTGTGCCACGAGCGAGTCGACGGTCTGCACGCCGGTGATGTCCAGGATCGCGAACCGGGCGTGGTGCTCGACGACGGAGTCGAGGAGCGTCTCCATCACGACCTGGCTGCGGGCGCTGTCGAGCATGCCGATCAGCGGCACGGCCACGATGCCGTCCCAGAGTTTGATGACGGGGGTGGCGACCTCCAGCAGCTCCATCCGCTGCCGGTCGATGAGGGCCCGGCCCTCGTTCAGCGCCGACTCCATGACGACCAGGCGCAGGGTGCCCATCAGGGCGGTCAGCGCGGTGGCGCACTCCCGTACGTACTCGGCCGGCGCCTGCGGCAGGTCGGCCACGAGGAGTTCCACGGCGGGCGGCCGCAGGGCGTCCACCTCGTTGGACACCTGGGCGGGGCCGGCGCCGGCGCGTGACCGCGCGGCCGCCGTCCTCGTCAGCTGCTCGCGCACCACGGTGAAACCGGCCGCCTCGGTGTCCTCGACACGTCCGGCCGCGGCCACCGCGGCCAGCGCCTCGATCACCGCCTTGCCCGCTTCCACCGCCTCGTCCCTGGAGACGGTGAACACCGAGCGGAACAGCGGCGCGTCGGCCCACCGCTGGGCGATCTGCTCACGTCGACGCCGTAGGAAGTCCCCGACCTCCTGCGCGGGCGATCCGTGCTGTCCTGCCGTTTCGTGCTCCGGCACCTTGTCTGACTCCTCACTGCTTCGGATCGCTTCGACCTCGCTGGAAGCAACGAGACGGCGATGAAACCATTGCCGGACGACAACTGTAGCTGCGGCCCCACCCGGCACAACACCTCGTCCGGCTTCGGAGGTTCGGGCCGACGCCGGCCTAGGGCTCCGGCTGCCCTCCGTACCAGTCGAGACAGACGACCAGCGCGTCGTCGTCCGGCTCGGGCCCCCCGCGGTGACCGGTGAGTTCCCTCAGGACCGCCCCGGGGACCTCGGCCGGCGGCACCAGGCTCGTCGACGAGATGGCCCGGGCCAGCGCGCGGTCGCCGTACCTCTCGCCGCCCGGCCCCGCGACCGCGTGGACCCCGTCGCTGACGAAAACGAGCCGGTCGCCGGGCTCGATGGTGAACTCCTGGGCGACGTAGTCGGATTCCTCGAACATGCCCAGCGGAAGCTGCGCGTCGAAGTCGACGGCCGTGACAGTCCTGTCGCGCAGGCGCAGCATCTGCGGTGAACCGGCGTCGACGACCTGCAGGCGGCCGGTGGACAGCTCGAGGTCCAGCAGCAGCACGGACAGATACGCGTCACCGCGGTAGTGGGCGTGGATCGCCTGGTCGGCCAGGGCCGCCTGGTCCGCGATGGGGATGCCCGCCCTGCGTGCGTTGCGCAGCGCGTTGATGCCCAGGCTGGTCAGCAGCGAGGCCTCGATGCCTTCGCCCATGCCGTTGGTGACGTACAGCATCAGGTGGTCGGCGGTGGCGCACCAGTCGAAGTTGTCGCCGAAGACGGCGTAGGCGGGCTGCAGTTGGGCGCCCAGCGCGTACTCGGGACCGGCGCAGGAGCGCGCCGGCAGCAGCTGCCACTGCATCTCCGCCGCGAGCGTGAGCCGGTCCTTGCGCCGCGCCTGGAGGTACAGGTCGGTGTCACGCTCGGCGACGACCACCTCGTGGCCCAGGGCCTCCGCCACCTCCCCCAGTTCGGCCGCACACCCGGCGGCCGTGTCCGCGGAGGGCAGGGTGACGGACAGGACCCCCAGCCTGTCGCCGCGCACGGTCACGGGCAGGTGGACGCGCGCCGCGCCGCCCGCGCACTCCTCGGTGACGGGCTCCTGGGCCCCGAAGGCCCGGCCGGCGGGACCGGTGTGCACGGACAGGGGGGCCAGTGTGTGGGGCGGCGCGGACACGGGCTGCAGCACGGTCAGTCCGTAGTCGGCCATGAAGAGTTCGACCTCCTGCGCCGCGTAGCGGCCGCACAGCACCTCCCGGACCGCGTCCAGCAACTGGTGCGGAGCCGCGGAGCGCAGTGCGCGCTCGGCTGCCACGAATCTGTTCACGATGTCGGACACGCCGTTCTCTCCGCGTCGGTGGTCTCGTGTTCGCGCCGTCGTGTACGCGACGGCGAGGGCCTGTGCCTGCCCGTGCAGGTGGGGAGCGCGTGCGGTCCGAAGCGGCGGGCTGACAGCGTTCGTGAAGCCTGGAAGAGTGTCACCGTGACTTCCTCCTCCGCGCGCCCGCAGCCCCATGAGGTGGCGCGAGTGACCTCCGAAGCGGCGGAGCTGCTCGAGGTCCTGTGGGGGCGCGCCTCGACAGCGCCCGTCTCGGCGTCCCAGCTGCGCGTGCTGTTCATCCTTGAGCACAACGAGGGCATCAACCTGCGCACGCTCGCGGACGCCCTGGGGTCCACGCCCCCGTCGACCAGCCGGCTGTGCGACCGCCTCCAGGCCGTGGGGTTCGTCGAACGCAGGCCAGGCGCGACCAGCCGCCGCGAACTGCGGCTGTACCTCAGCCGCCGGGGGCGTGCGTTCCTGACCGACCTGCGCTCGCGCCGCGAGCGGGCGCTGCAGTCCGTGCTGGAGCAGATGCCGGCGGTACGACGGACCCAGCTGCTGCAGGGCCTGATGGCGTTCTGCGCCGCCGCGGCGCAGGAGATCCACGACGACGCCGCCGCCGACGTCAGGACGGCCTGACCGTCCCGCCGACCGCCCCGGGGCACCGGCAGGTGCGGGAACCCGCACAGGAGGCGCTCCGTGCGGGGGCGGGTCCCGGTCGACCGTTGCATCCCGGATCCCTCCCGCGCCCGCGCGCCGCTCACCTTCTCGCTTCGACCCACTGTTTCTTGTTTCGGTCCATTGTTGTCGAACGGCAACTGTTGTACGTGACTGCGCTCCGCCGTCCCTCTGGCGGCGGAGCGCGCGGAAGCGTGGTTCAGGCGCTGGGCTCGCCCTGCTGCTTCTCCACGAGGGCGAGTGCGTCCTCGACACTGTCCGAGATGGGGACGGTGATGCTCACACCCGTGAGGTCGAGGACCCGTCGCACGGCCGGAGCCGGCGAGACGATGTGCACGCTTCCCCCGGATTCGCGGGTCTGCTGGTACGCCCGGATGATGATGTTCATACCGGACGAGTCCATGAAGGGAACCGACGCGAGGTCCAGCAGGAAGTGGCGACGGCCGTGCTGGAACTGGTTCGCCAGGTGATGCTGCAGTCCCGTCGCGGTGTCGATGTCCAAGTGGCCCTCGACCGTGAGCAGGACGACTCCCTCGCGCGGCAGAGTGACCTCGACGGACAACGGGTTCTGGGCTATGGACACAGGTACCTCCCACAGGTGTTGACGGCTTGGGCTGGCTACCCCCGCACGCGGATTCGATGCCGTCGGTACCGGCCTGCGCGACGTGATCAAGCTCTCGTCCGCGCATGCTCCCGGCACACGTCGGACACCTCGGGCGGAGGGCGGACACGCGCGTGACGCACCACGCCGTCCACGTGTGGCCCCTCGCCCGGGGGTCTGTGTCTCTCGTCGCACATGCCCGCGCGTCTACCCCCGCATCGGCTGCGTATGCGGGGGAGTTTCCCGCGGACGCACACGAGACCGGCACGTCGGCCACGCGGGCCGCGGCCCGGCCGCGTGCACCGGTGCGGGCAGGGGCTACGACACGCGGATCCCGACGATGCAGGTGTCGTCGTCGGTGTCCGACCTGCTGTACGTGAGGAGCCGGTCGAGCTGCTGGTCGAGCGTGCACGGCGCCGTACGGACCGTGGTCAGCAGCTGCGTCATGGATTCCTCCATCGAGCGGTCCCGACGCTCGATCAGGCCGTCCGTGTACATCAACAGCGTGTCGTCGACCGCCAGTTGTACTTCCTCCTCGTCGTACGTCACCTCGGGTACGGCGCCCAGCAGCAGGCCCTTGACGAGGGGCAGGGACACGGCCTCCGCGTCGCGCACCAGCACGGGCGGCAGATGGCCCGCCCTGGCCCAGCGCAGCGTACGGCGGCTCGGGTCGTAGAGGCCGCAGACCGCCGTGGCGGTGATGGACCCCGTCAGGTGGTGCGCCACGCTGTTAAGCCAGGACAGCAGCTGGCCGGGGCCCGCGCCCGTCACGGCCAGCCCCCGCAGCGCGTTCCGCAGCACGACCATGCTCGTCGCCGCCTCTATGCCGTGACCGGCCACGTCACCCACACACAGGAGCACCATCCCCGACGGCAGGACGACCGCGTCGTACCAGTCGCCGCCCACCAGCTGTTCGGTCTCGGCGGGCCGGTAGCGGACGGCCACGTCGAGCCGCGGAGCCTGCAGCGGGGCCTGGGTCGGGGGCATGATCGCGTGCTGCAACTGCAGCGTCAGGCGGTTGCGTTCGGTCGCCTGCTGCTCGCTGTGCGCGAGCTGGTCGCGCGTGGCGGCCAGCGCGACCTCCGTCCAGTGCTGGGCCGAGATGTCCTGGTACGCCCCGCGCACGACGAAGGTCCGGCCGTCGGCGTCGAGCACCGGCTCCGCCACCACGCGGATGTGGCGGGTCACGTCGTCGGGACGCTGGAGCCGGAACGCCGCGGACGCGGGCCGCCGGTGGTGGAGCAGCGTGCGCAGGAAACGGCCGATGGCGACGGCGTCGTCGGGGTGCGCGTGCAGGGCCAGTTCCTCCAGCGGCACCGGCGTACTCGACGGCGACCTGCCGTACAGGCTGAAGAGCTGGCCGTTCCAGGTGATCTCACCCGTGAGCAGGTTCTCCTCGAAACCGCCGATGCGGCCCAGCCGCTGTGCGTGCTGCAGCAGGCTCGCGAGCCGTGCCGTCTCGTCCTCGATGCGCCAGATGAGCAGCACACTGTTGCCGTGGCGGCTGATGCTGATGTCGGCCACGGACGACAGCGGCACCTGGTCGACGAGGGCCATGAGGTTCATACGCCGCGCGCGGAACGGCTCCCCGGTGGCGTAGACGCGTTCGATCCGCTGGAACAGCTCGCTCTCCCCGGCGGCCATCGGGTAGGCCTCCAGCAACAGGGCGCCGTGGATGAGGCCGCGCGGCCGGCCGGCCGGATCGAGGAAACGGCTGTTGACGTGATGGATGTGGAAGTCCACGAGATGCCCGTCGTCGTCGACGTACGGGACGAGGACCAGCGCCGGGTCGTGCAGCCCGTCGGCCAGGTCCACCAGTTCGGTGGCGTCCGGGAGGACCCGGGGTTCGCTGACGGTGTCGCCGCCGTTGACGAATGCGTACGTCTCCAGGGTGTGGGCGCACAGTTCCGCCAGCGCCTCGACCTGGCGGACCACCTGAGGAGACTGGGGTGCCAGGGGAGAGGCCCAGACGACTTCGAGGACTCCGTGGACGCGGCCTCCGGTACCGGCGGGAAGCGCGGCCCTTCCCCCGTCGGGGAAGTGGTGCTGGCCGATGGAGGGCAGGCCGGTCTCGGAGAGGGATCCGATCCACTGCCCCGCGCGCTCGGTCAGGCTCGTGCGGGCCACCGTCACGACCCCGGGGGGCACATAGTGCCAGCGCCCGGCCTCCGCCGGTGAGAAGCCGGCGCTGCCCGCCAGGGTGAGGGAACCGTCGGGCCGCGCAGTCCAGATGGCCACGGCCACCGCGCCGAGCGGGTGCAGCGCGTGGTGGAGCAGGGAGTCGGCGACCGCCTGTGTGTCGGGTGCCGCCAGTGCCCCGCTCTCGGCCTCCCGCAGCCGTACGGCGGGGGAGGGGGCCCTCTCCACGGGCTCGCCCGCCGGGGCGTCGCCGTCCCTCGCGCCGGCCAGGAAGGCGCCGGCCACGTCGGACAGCCGGTCACGGGCGGACTGGTTGATGACGTCGACGGCGAGTTCGAGCGGCGACACCCTTGCCTGTTCGGCCAGTTCGGCGAGCTGGCGGGCGGCCTGGGCGGGCCCGCACCCCAGCCGCTCGACCAGGATGCCCTTGGCGAGTTCGATCAGGGCACGCCCGTCGGCCTCGGCCTGGGCCGCTCGCACCTCGTGGCGCAGGCGCTCGACCGTGGCGGCCAGCTTCCCCACCGGATAGGTGGTGGTGAGCGCGGTCTGCTCGTCCTCCGGTACGTCGTCCGTGTCGGCGGTGTCGACCGGTTCGGCGCTCGCAGGCTGTGCGGGTGACGACTGTGCGGGCGATGACTGTGCGAACGGTGGCTGGGCGGGAGTTTCGGATCCGGGCGTCGACGCGTCGTCGGCCGGATCGGGGCGCTGTTCGGAAAGGCTCACGATGCCAATGCTCCTCGGCTGGGATGCCCATGGGGGCGGGGCGCGGAGACGGCACCCGGCCGGCGTACGGTGATCGCCGGCCGGGTGCCGTCACTCACGCGGGCAGCCAGCGGCGGACGCAGGCGATCAGGTCGTCGGTGTCGACCGGCTTGGTCACGTAGTCACTGGCCCCGGAGGCGAGACTCTTCTCCCGGTCGCCGGGCATCGCCTTCGCCGTGACCGCGATGATGGGAAGTTCCGCGTACTGGGGCATCTTCCGGATCTCCGCCGTGGCGGCGTAGCCGTCCATCTCCGGCATCATCACGTCCATCAGGACGAGCGCGATGTCGGGGTTGTTGACCAGCGCCTCGATGCCCTTGCGGCCGTTGTCCGCGTGCAGGACGTGGAATCCCTGGAGCTCCAGGATCCCGCTCAGCGCGAAGAGGTTGCGCGCGTCGTCGTCGACCACCAGGACCGTACGGCCGAGGAAGGCGTCCTCGACGGGCCTGGGCGTCTCGGACTGCGGCTCCTCCGCGCGGGCCAGGGACGGCACGTCCCCGAGCTCCTCGGCGGAGAGGTGCAGGGCGATGCGCTCCCGCAGTTCGTCCAGGCTGGACAGGAACTCCAGGGCACGCGTGCCGGAGCGGGCCTGCAGCGCCTGTTCCTGCGCCAGGTCCGCGCGGTGACCGCTGTGGACGAGCACGGGGACGTTCGCGAGCGCCGAGTCACCCTGCATCGCGTCGAGGAACCGGGGCGCCTCGCCGCCGGGCATCCCGAGTTCGAGAACGACACAGTGGCACGCTCCGGCTGCCAGCGCGCTCGCCGCCTCGGGGGCTCCCGCGGCGGTGACGATGTCGACCGTGCCACGCGGATCACCGGCGTCCTGGCCGCGGGTGACGTCCGACACCGCGCTTTCGGCGACGAGCGTCAGCAGCCCGCGCTGACGCTCCTCGACGACCAGGAGGCGACGCCTGGGGTGCCTGGCCGGGGCAGCCGGACCGGAGGGCGCGGCATGTGCCGCCGAGTCCTCGTTCGGAACCACCGCTCCCGGCGACTGCTCGAGGAGCCGGGGACTGATCACGAGGTTCTCGAAGTCGGGGCGTGCCACCGGCAGGAACAACGTGAACGTACTGCCCTGTCCTGGCGTGCTGTCGACGGTGACGGCACCGCCGAGCAGGTGGGCGATCTCCCGGGTGATGGACAGACCCAGACCGGTGCCGCCGTACTTGCGGCTCGTCGTCCCGTCCGCCTGCTGGAAGGCACCGAAGATCGTCTCCAGATGCTGCTCGGGGATTCCGATCCCCGTGTCCTGCACCCGGAAGGCGACGATGGTGCCGCCCCGGAACACACCGGCGGGCACCTCGTGGTCGGCCGCCGGTTCGATCCGCAGCTCGACGCCGCCGTGTTCGGTGAACTTGACCGCGTTCGACAGCAGGTTGCGCAGGACCTGGCGCAGCCGGGAGTCGTCGGTGAGCAGGTCGGCGGGCGCCCCCGGTGCGGTACGCACGGTGAAGTCCAGGCTCTTCTGCGTCGTCATCGGCCTGAAGGTGGCCTCGACGTACTCCAGCAACTGGCGCAGCGGGACGACCTCGGGGCTGACGTCCATCTTGCCGGCCTCGACCTTCGAGAGGTCGAGGATGTCGTTGATCAGCTGGAGCAGGTCCGACCCGGCGGAATGGATGATGCCCGCGTACTCGACCTGCTTCGGAGTGAGGTTGCGCGACGGGTTCTGGGCCAGGAGCTGGGCGAGGATCAGCAGGCTGTTCAGCGGAGTCCGCAGCTCGTGGCTCATGTTCGCCAGGAACTCCGACTTGTACTTGGAGGCCAGCGACAGTTGCTGGGCGCGGGTCTCCAGCTCCTGCCGTGCCTGCTCGATCTGCAGGTTCTTGGCCTCGATGTCACTGTTCTGCGCGGCCAGCAGGGAGGCCTTGTCCTCCAGCTCCTCGTTGGAGCGCTGCAGTTCGTCCTGCTGGACCTGCAGCTCCTCGGAACGGGCCTGCAGCTCGGCGGTCAGACGCTGGGACTCGTCGAGCAGTTCGTCGGTCCGGGCGTTGGCCACGATGGTGTTGACGTTGACGCCGATGGTCTCCATCAGCTGTCCCAGGAAGTCGTGGTGGATCTGGGTGAAGCGGGTGATGGAAGCGAGTTCGATGACTCCGAGCACCTGGTCCTCGACCACGATGGGCAGCACCACGAGGGCGGTCGGCACCGTCCGGCCGAGCCCCGAGGAGATGGTCACGTATCCCGGCGGCAGTTCGTCCACGGTGACGGCGCGACGGCTGCGCGCGGCCTGGCCGACCAACGAGCGGCCGAAGGGGATGCGGTCGGGCCGGCCGACCTCGTCGGGGTACCCGTAGGAGCCGACGAGCCGCAGTTCGGCGCCGCTGCCGGTGTCCTCCGCGAGGTAGAACGCGCCGTACTGGGCCACCACCAGGGGTGCGAGTTCGTCCATGATCAGCTCGGCGACCACGGGCAGGTCACGGTGGCCCTGCATCAGGCCCGAGATCCGCGCGAGGTTGGTCTTGAGCCAGTCCTGTTCCTGGTTGGCCCGCGTGGTCTCACGCAGGGACTCGACCATGGAGTTGATGTTGTCCTTGAGCTCGGCGACCTCGCCGGAGGCCTCGACGTTGATCGAGCGGGTCAGGTCGCCCTCGGCGACGGCGCTGGCGACCTCGGCGATCGCGCGCACCTGGCGCGTCAGGTTGCCCGCGAGTTCGTTGACGTTCTCCGTCAGGCGCTTCCAGGTCCCGGAGACGCCCTCCACCTCGGCCTGTCCGCCGAGCCGGCCCTCGCTGCCGACCTCGCGGGCGACGCGGGTGACCTCGGCCGCGAAGGCGGACAGCTGGTCGACCATCGTGTTGATGGTCGTCTTGAGTTCGAGGATCTCGCCGCGGGCGTCGACGTCGATCTTCTTGGAGAGGTCGCCCTTGGCCACCGCCGTCGTCACCAGGGCGATGTTGCGCACCTGGCCGGTGAGGTTGTTGGCCATGGAGTTGACGTTGTCGGTGAGGTCCTTCCAGGTGCCCGCCACGTTGGGCACCTGGGCCTGTCCGCCGAGGCGTCCCTCGGTGCCGACCTCGCGGGCGACGCGGGTGACCTCGTCGGCGAAGGCGGACAGCGTGTCGACCATCGTGTTGATGACGTCCGCCAGGGCGGCGACCTCACCCTTGGCCTCGACGGTGATCTTCTGGGAGAGGTCGCCGCGGGCGACGGCGGTGGCGACCTGGGCGATCGAGCGGACCTGGCCGGTCAGGTTCGACGCCATCACGTTGACGTTGTCGGTGAGGTCCTTCCACGTTCCCGAGACCCCCCGGACGGTGGCCTGGCCGCCCAGGTTGCCGGCGGTGCCGACCTCGCGGGCGACGCGGGTGACCTCGTCGGCGAAGGCCGACAGCTGGTCGACCATCGTGTTGAGGGTTTCCTTGAGCGCGAGGATCTCGCCGCGGGCGTCCACGGTGATCTTCTGGGAGAGGTCGCCCCTGGCCACCGCGGTCGCCACCTGGGCGACGTTGCGGACCTGCGCGGTGAGGTTGCCCGCCATGAAGTTCACCGAGTCGGTGAGGTCACGCCAGGTGCCCTTGACGCCCTTGACGTCCGCCTGTCCGCCGAGGCGTCCCTCGGTGCCGACCTCGCGGGCGACGCGGGTGACCTCGTCGGCGAAGGCGGACAGCTGGTCGACCATGGTGTTGATGGTGTTCTTGAGTTCGAGGATCTCGCCGCGGGCGTCCACGGTGATCTTCTGTGAGAGGTCGCCCTTGGCCACCGCGGTCGTCACCTGGGCGACGTTGCGGACCTGTGCGGTGAGGTTGCCCGCCATGAGGTTGACCGAGTCGGTGAGGTCGCGCCAGACGCCGCCGACCCCGGGCACCTGGGCCTGGCCGCCGAGCCGGCCCTCGCTGCCGACCTCGCGGGCGACGCGGGTGACCTCGTCGGCGAAGGCCGACAGCTGGTCGACCATCGTGTTGACGGTCTCCTTGAGCTGGAGGATCTCGCCCCGCGCCGGTACGTCGATCTTCTGCGACAGGTCGCCCTTGGCCACCGCGGTCGCCACCTGGGCGATGTCACGGACCTGGGTGGTCAGGTTGCCCGACATGGCGTTGACCGAGTCGGTGAGATCGGCCCAGGTCCCGGAGACGCCCGGTACCTCCGCCTGTCCGCCGAGTGTCCCCTCGGTGCCCACCTCTCGCGCCACGCGGGTGACTTCGGAGGTGAACACGGACAACTGGTCGACCATGCCGTTGAAGACGGTGGCGATGTCGCCCAGGAGTCCGTCCCCGTCGTCCGGCAGTCGCGTGCCGAAGTCTCCGTCCCGCACCGCCGTCAGGCCGGCCAGCAGTTGCCTCAGCTCCTGCTCGCCCGGCGTCCGGTCGACGGCGTCGGTCGTCTGGCTGGTCATGCGTACCCTCGTTCCATGCCTCATGGGTCCCCGGTGGAGGGACTCGGAACATCAGGCCCACTGCCGGACCAATTCCTCGTCGGTGTGTCCCGCTCCACGGGGCCGCCGACTGGAAAATACGCCGCAGGCTAACCCGTAGGTCAGGGTGTGAACAAAGTGTGGCGACAAAATCGCCAAACCGAGGACATGCCGAGGGTGAGGGCTTGCCTGGCCGGTGCGAGCCGGAACGCGGTGAGGGCGGCTCAAGGCCCGGGCGCCGACGCACTGTGGAGCCGTGGATCCCGGACGTCCGCGGCCCACGGATCTTCTGGCCGACCCGTCCGTCGCGGGCCCCGCAGCGTCGGGCCGAGCCATGCACCGTGAACCGCCGCAGCCCACGACTGAGCCCGCCGTCGCGGTCCCGGTGAGTGGAAATCGGGGATCGCGACCGCGGGCTCGGACACCGGTGCGGGGCCGGTCGGACGAGGCGGGGTGGGGCGTCAGGCGACCGCGGGGTCGAGCAGACCGGCGCGGAGGCGCTTGATGATGCGGCTGATCAGGCGCGACACGTGCATCTGGGAGATGCCGATCATTTCGCCGATCTCCGCCTGGGTGCGCTCCTCGACGAACCGCAGGTGGATGATCAGGCGCTCGCGCTCGTCGAGCTCCGCGATCAGGGGAGCCAGGGAGTGCAGGTCGTCCACGAGCTCCAGCGAGCGGTCGTCCTCCCCGATGAAGTCGGCCAGGACGGACTCGCCGTGCGAGCCGTTGTCGGGGGCCAGGGCCGCGTCGAGCGACGAGGAGTTGTAGCAGTTCGCCGCCTTGCGGGCCTCGATGACCTCCTCCTCGGGCAGCGACATGAGCTGTGACAGCTCGCTGGTCGTGGGGGTACGTCCCAGGCGGGTCCGCAGTTCCTCCGTGGCCTTCGCCAGCTCGACCCGGGCCTCCTGCAGCCGGCGCGGCACATGGACGGCCCAGCTCGTGTCACGGAAGAAGCGCTTGATCTCGCCGACGATGTACGGAACGGCGAAGGAGGTGAACTCCACCTCGCGGGTCAGCTCGAACCGGTCGATGGCCTTGATGAGGCCTATGGTGCCGACCTGGACGATGTCCTCCATCGAGTCCCCCCGGCCGCGGAAGCGCGAGGCCGCGTACCGGACGAGCGAGAGGTTCATCTCGATCAGGGTGTTGCGCGCGTACTGGTACTCGTGCGTGCCCTCTTCGAGCACGGCCAAGCGGTCGAAGAACTGCCGGGACAGTTCCCGGGCGTCCTTCGGCTTGACGCGCGACGGGTCGTCGATGAAAGGGAGCCCCGTCTCGTGCGCCGCCTGAGTCCCCTGCGCCGTGGCCGTTGCCTCGCCTGCCGTCACGGCTGTCATGCCGTCCACCCCACTCGTCGTCGCTGTTGATGACACACGCCGTCTGCCCCGCTTCACGCGACTCATTCCCCCTGATTTGAAAAAGAACGCGGGGTCTGTGGGTGATCTGGCCAGAAGTCGACGCCGGCCGCTCTCCGTCGAGGGGGCGTCGACCGTGCGTACGTGCGGGCGGCGAGGCGGACGGGGTGACGGGCCGTCAGTACGCCGCACCATCGATTTCGAGACGGGGTGTTTCTCCTCCGTGAGCAAGGGCAAGCGGAATTTCGTGCTTCGGACCGGAGGCACACCCCGCAGGAGCGGCTCAGCCCGCTGCGGTGGCCCTCCGGCGTATCGGTGGCCATCCTTCCTGCGGCATCCCCTCGCAAGCCACTTGTTCAGGAGCGAATCCGCATGCGTATCGACTTGTCGACAAGCCGCCTCGAGGAGCCTGTGCTTACCGAGGCGAAGCCCGTGTCCACGGGGGCGGCAACCGAACCAGGCCCGTCCGTCCGGTCCACAACGAGGCATCCGCACGACGACGCCCCTGACTCCGCGACCGACTTCGTCCGGCTGGCCGGGCTGGAGGACGGACCGGAACGGGATGCCGTCCGTGACGAGCTGGCGACGGCGTGGCTGCCCATGGCCCACCGCATCGCGGGCCGGTTCCGCGACCGGGGCGAGTCCATCGAGGACCTGCGCCAGGTCGCGGCGGTCGGGCTGGTGAAGGCGATAGACCGGTACGACCCCTCCCGCGGGGCGTTCGAGAGCTACGCCGTGCCCACCATCACCGGTGAGGTGAAGCGGCACTTCCGCGACCGCATGTGGGCGCTGAGAGTGCCCCGCCGGGTGCAGGAGCTGCGCAACAAGGTCCGGCTCGCCCGTCGGGATCTCACGCTGAACCCCGGGGCCCCGGAGCCGACGGTCGCCGAGATCGCGGCACACACCGGGCTGACGGAGGACGAGGTCAGCGCGGGCATGGAGGCGATGGAGAGCTTCAGCACGCTGTCCCTCGACGCCGAGTTGTCGTCCGCGGACGACAACTACAGCCTCGCGGACACCCTGGGGGAATCGGACTCCTCCTACGACGTGGTCGTCGACCGCGAAGCGGCGAAGGAAGGACTCCGTCGGCTCCCCGAACGCGAGCGGAACATCCTTTACATGCGCTTCTTCGAGGACATGACGCAGAACCACATCGCCGACCAACTCGGCATCTCCCAGATGCACGTCTCGCGACTCATCAGCCGCAGCTGCGCACGCGTGCGGGAAGAGGCGCTGGGCCGGCCGCCGCGCTCCGGCCGCGGTGGCTCCAAGGGCCGGCCGGGGGCCGTGTGACGCGGCCCCGTGGCCCCGGCGCCGCATGTGGTGCCCCGCCGGAACCGCTCGAACCCGCGGTTGATTCACGGTTACGTCATCAAGGAGTGAGACACATGCTGATGCCCCACCCCGCAACACTGCGCAAGCTCGTCGAGGAGTACGAGGCGCTCATCGCACGCGAGGCCGAGAACGGCGCGGCGAAGACGAACCAGCGGTCGCAGGACCTCGCCTACACCCTCTGCGTGTCGACCGGCACACGCGACGTACGGCTGGCCCTGGAGAAGGCGCGCCGCCAGCTCGCCGCGGCGCAACGGCCCGTGGCACCGATGCCGGTCCGGCACACCGGTGCCGGGATCGTCGAGGTCCGTGAAGCCGGCGAGGCCGTGTCGCGGTGAACCCCAGGGCCGGTCGCACTCGGGTGCGGCCGGCCCGGCCCGTGCGCCCTGCATCGTCCGAGGACGATGAGAGAACGCCAGTGCGACGGCGTATGGTGGCTCCCGAGGTGAGACCGGTGGACCTGTTGGGCAGCAAGGACAATTCGTCGTCGATCCCGCAGCCGGGCGGTGGCCAGCCGCCCCGGCCGAACCGGTCGGCAGCGGCCTTCGCGCAGGTGGCGCGGACGCGCCGACGCAACCGTCCGGAAGGCCGCCCCGCACCGCCGCCGACGGGAGCGCCTGCATGACGACGGCCACCGCGCCGGGATCCGATGCCTCTTTCGTGCACCCGGCGCTCTTCTACCGTGACGACCAGGAGTACCTGGCGGGCACGGTGCCTTTCGTGCTGGAAGGGCTGGCGGCGGCGGAACCCGTCGCGGTGGCCGCCCCGGCCCCGCGGCTCGAGCTGATCACCACGGCACTGGGACCGGCGGCCAAAGCCGTGCATCTCGTCGACATGACCATGGCCGGCCGCAATCCGGGCCGCATCATCCCTTCCGTCCTGCGCGCCTTCGCGGATTCCCGGACGGACCGTCGGGTGCGCATCATCGGCGAGCCGATCTGGCCCGGCCGCACCGCCGCGGAGTACCCCGCCTGCGTCCAGCACGAGGCCCTCATCAACGAGGCGTTCAGCGGCCGGGACGTGATCATCCTGTGCCCGTACGACGCCCGGTCGCTCTCGGAGGACGTGCTCACCGACGCCCACGCCACCCATCCCGTCCTCATCATCGGCGGACGGGAGTGGGCCAGCGACGCGTACGACCCCGGGAAGGTGCTCGCCCGTTGCAACGAACCGCTGCGCCGGCCGCCGGGCGCCGCGACCTTCGACTTCGACGCCGAGGCGCTGCCAGCGGTCCGGGACTTCGCGCTCACGCAGGCGCGGGAGCGGGGGATGGGCGAGGTGCGTCTGCAGGACCTGGCCCTGATCGTCGCCGAACTGACCACCAACAGCGTGGTCCACGCGGGCGGCGCGGGGACGTTGTGCCTGTGGGCGCAGAGTGAACAGATCGTCTGTCAGGTCAGGGACGTCGGCCGGCTGTCCGACCCGCTGGTGGGCCGCCGCCCCGCGCGCCCCGACCAGCTCGGCGGTCGGGGTCTCCTGCTCGTCCACTACCTCTCGGACCTGGTGCGCCTGCACACCGACGACGACGGCACGACGATCCGCAGTTACGTGTCACGCGCCTGACGCAACACAGTGGGCCCCAGATCCACAGAGGATCCGGGGCCCACTCGTGCGCCCGCCCTGCTACTGGGTGCTGCTCTGCTGAGCCGAGCGCGCTGCCTGGTTCTCGGTGTGTGCGCCTGCCGTCGACAGGGCGCCGCCGGAACTCTCGAGGTGCGCACGCACGAACCACTGGAACTGTTCCAGAGCGCGCAGCTGCTCGATGAGGAGGTCCTCCGTCACCGGGTCGACCTCGCCGACCTCGGCGAGCGTGGCGCGGTGACCTTCGATGATGCCGGTGTACACCAGATCGAGGGCGCCGAGATGCGCGATGGCATCGGCCCGCCCGACGTCGTAGTCGTCCCAGGTCCGCTCGGCGACGAGGGCGCCGGGTGTGCCCGCGGGCACACCTCCCAGCGCCGAGACGCGCTCGGCGGTGTCGTCGGCCATGCCGCGGACCTGCTCGACCTGCGGGTCGAGCATTTCGTGGATGGCGATGAAATGCGGGCCGACCACATTCCAGTGAATGTGCTTCAGAGTCAGCGAAAGGTCATTGAGCGCGTGCAGCCGCACGCGGAGCTGCTCGATAATCTTGCCGCCGTCCTGGGTGCTGAGTCCGGGAACGGTGTACTTGGGCTCGGTTCGAGACGACGTCATTCCTCATTCCTCCCTGGGAATTCTCGCTGTTCCGGATGACGGGTGCCGTGGCCGGCACTCCGGAGCTCATGCCCTGCTACCAGCGGTACCACCGTCCGCGGCGGCCACCGGAAGCGGTCGGACGCACGAGGAAGCCGAGCAGCCACAGCACCAGCACGATGACCGCGATCCACCACAGCGCCTTGAGTGCGAAACCCGCACCGAAAAGCAGCAGGGCGAGCAGAAGGACAAGAATAAGGGGAACCATTGTTTCAACCTCCAGGACTTCTGGTGCCCTGCTTTCCGGGGGGTACGCCACCCGTTTTCGACGCGGCGCGATATCTCGTCCGTTCGTCGCGCGGATACGGAGTCCCCCCATGGACCCCACGGCCCGCCCGGGGCCGGAAGTGGCCGTTGTGAGGAAGCCGTCACGAATGCCGGTCCGGCAGCGGGGTATTGGCTGCCCGTGAGGAAAGGCGGACGGCGGATGCCGACCGGGGTACTCCTCACGGACTCGAACACGGGGAAGGCAGGAGCGGCGTGACCACCGACGGAATCTGGTCGTACTCATCGGTCAGCGGGCACACGGAGGGACAGCGGCTCACGGGGTTCACGGTCGCCGCGGTCGACGGGACGATCGGGCGTGTGGACCGGCAGGCGGACGAATCCGGGATGCGGCATCTGATCGTCGACACCGGGGTCTGGCTGTTCGGCAGGAGCGTGCTGATACCCGTGGGCGTCGTCACGGCCATCGACCCGACGGCCCAGGAGATCAAGGTGGCGTGCACCGAGGAGGAGATCAAGGCCGCGCCCCGGTTCCACACGGACCGCGAGACGCTGGACCCCGGGTATCTCGCCGGGGTCGGTGACTACTACCGGAGCCTTCCGCCCCGGCCGTCCACCACGGCCTGATCGGGCGCGGTGGACGGCCCGGGGATCTGCCGGCACTGGATGCGGGTCAGGGGGAAGACGCATCCCGACGGGATCCCGCGCGAGGGAACGGACGCGAAGCCGACGGCGAGTGGCTCGCCCCCGCGACGGGGCCCGGCAGTAAGGGCGGTGGCGTACGCGGTGACCTGGCCGTGAAGCCGCCCGGGGGTAGCAGGCCGGCACCCGGCACCGAAGAAGCAGAGTTCAGGGGCACGACGCACATGGACCCGATCCACATGACCGCCTTCGCGTCGGCGGACCGCACCCCCGGGGGGATGTCGATGGCGGCAGCCCCCATCACGACCGCGGCGACGGCCCGTACGCATGCCCGGACCGTGGTGGTCGAGCGCTGGAACTCCGCCGGACGCACGGCGACGGAGGCGGGGCTCATCGATCTCTCGCTGGTCGTCTCGGAGCTGGTCACCAACGCCATTCGGCACGGGGGCGGTCTGGCCGGGTTCGACGTGACGCCCACGCCGGAGGGAGTGCGGCTGGCTGTGCACGACAACAGTGACGTCGTCCCCGCCGTCGCCTTCGGCCCCGGAGCACTTCCGCCCAAGCACCAGGTCAACGGGTACGGCTGGCCGCTGGTGATCCGGCTGGCACGTGAGATCGCCATCGACAGGCGTCCGGGGGGCGGCAAGACCGTCAGCGTGCTGGTACCGCTCGTCTGACCGGGGGCGGCCGACCGCGAACGGCCTCGGACGGGCGGAGACCGCCCTCGTCCGAGGCCTTGTCCGAATGATCCGGTCATCCCGTTTCCGCGGTGTGCCGTGGCGTGACGTACGCGGGTCGATGCCCTCACCAGGGCAGGAACACGTGGATGTCCTTGCCCTTGTCGGTGGCCACGACGCTCACCTGGTCGCACAACGTGTGGATCAGGTGCCATCCGACTCCGCCGCCCCCCCGGCCGGGATGGAAGGGACGAGGCGCGGGCGGTGTGGTGCTGGTGTCGCGCATCGTCACGTGCACACCGTCGAACGTCCGCCGCAGGCGCAGCTCGAAGGGGCCCGGCGCGTACTGCACCGCATTGGCCGCCAACTCCGTGACGACCAACAGGATGTCGTCCCAGTGCTCCGGGGCGGTCGGCGGTGAAGTGCGCGTGAGCGCAAGAAGAAACTCCTCCGCGGCGAGTCTGGCGCCCGTCACATTGGGCAGTTCGCCGGGGAAGGTCGTGGTCCGGGTGTACGTCTCCTCAGAAGGCAGTTTGTCGTCCCAACGCGGCTCGGTCGCCATTGCGCCTTCCCCAGCCCGCTCCCCGCAGGGCTGTGCTGATTCCGTGCTTCCACCTTCCCGATGGTGGGGGGCTTACTCGTCCGGGTCTGGTGGGGATGCTAGGTAATCCAGAATGCGATGGACTCTGGTGATTCCCGTGTGGTGGGCGAGTACCACGATCGACGCGATTCATGGGTGCCGGTCTGCGGCCATCCCCGAGCGGCAGCCGGACTCGCACCGTGGAGCGTCCCCCGTGCCTGTTCCGGCCGGGAGGGGGCACACGGGAGGTGTGGGGTGTGAGCCGATCACGCCCCGACCACCTAAGAGAGGGGAATCCGTGCTCAGCATCGCAGCAGCGGTCCTGTTCCTCATCGCGTTCCTGATCAATGCCGCGGACATCGCGACCAATGACATATTCACGTCGACGAACGTCATGCTCATCGGGCTGGCACTGCTGGCTCTGCATGTCGCCGGGGTGGGCAGCGGGTGGGGAAGCAGGAGCCGCCGGCGGTGACGTGCCGGACACCACCCTGGCACGCACGCAGCACGAGAACGGACCGTACGGTGACCCGCTGTCACCGTGCGGTTCTTTCGTGGAGGGGCCCTCTCTGCCGTGACCGCCGCCCCGGCCGGACCCTCTGAGGGCCACGACGCTCAGATCCAGGTGTCGAACCACATCCTCGAGTACCAGCTCGCGTGCGGGATCGTCTCGCCCGTGTAGACGGGGAAGAACCAGATGAAGTTCCAGACGACGAGCAGCACCAGGACGCCCGCGGCGACCGTGCCCGACACCCGGCGCCTCTCACCTGCCCCCGGTGGCCCCGGCAGCGCCCCCGCCGCCATCGCGACGGCCAGGCACAGATACGGCACGAAGGCGACCGCGTAGAAGGAGAAGATCGTACGGTCCTGGTACTGGAACCACGGCAGGTAGCCCGCCGCCACCGCGCACAGGACGGCCCCCGCGCGCCAGTCGCGGCGCATGGCCCACCGGTGGAGGAGATACAGCAGCGCGAAACACGCCGACCACCACAGCAGCGGTGTGCCCAGTGCGAGGACGGCCTGGGAGCAGCCGTCGGCGGTGCGGCAGCCGTCCTGGGCGAAGTCCGTCTCGTAGGAGTAGGCCACGGGGCGCCCCAGTACCAGCCAGCTCCACGGACTCGAGTCGTAGGGGTGCGGGGTGTGCAGCCCGACGTTGAAGTCGTAGACCCCGCTCTCGTAGTGCCACAGACTGCGCAGCGCGGCCGGGATCCACGACCAGGGGCCGCCGCGGTCCTCCGCCCAGTGCCGTCCGTAGCCCTTGTCGGTCAGGAACCAGCCGGTCCAGGTGGCGAGGTAGGCGACCACGGCGACCGGCACGACGGAGAGCACCGACCACCCGGCGTCCTTGCGCAGGACGGCCAGATACGGTCGCCGTGCTCCGGCGACACGGCGCGCCCCGACGTCCCACAGCAGGGTCATGACCACGAAGAACGCCAGGAAGTAGAGGCCGTTCCACTTGCTGGCGGCGGCCAGCCCCAGCAGGACGCCGGCCGCGACACGCCACGGCCGCCAACCCGTTCCCACCTGCTCGCCCGTGTGCCGGTCGGGGCCCGCGAAGCCGTCCGCGCCGACGGGCAGACTCGCGGCGAGACGGGCCCGGGCCCGGTCCCGGTCGACGAGCAGGGACCCGAACGCCGCCAGGACGAAGAACATGACGATGAGATCGAGCAACGCCACCCGGCTCATCACGAAGTGCAGGCCGTCCACTGCCATCAGCAGTCCGGCCAGGCAGCCCAGCGCCGTCGAACGGAACAGACGGCGCCCGATGCGGCACAGCATCAGTACCGACAGCGTGCCGAGCAGCGCGACCATGAAACGCCAGCCGAACGGATCGAGGCCGAACATCCACTCACCGAGGGCGATCACCCACTTCCCCATCGGCGGGTGCGCGACGAAACTTCCGGCGTCGGAGAGCGGGATCACCTGGGGATCCGCCACGATCTGCGGGTCGGCGACCTTGCGGTCCGGCCAGGTCCCCTCGTAGCCGAGCCTGAGCAGCGCCCACGCGTCCTTGGCGTAGTACGTCTCGTCGAACACGAGGTTCCGGGGCCGGCCCAGGTTCCAGAAGCGGATCGCCGCGGCCAGGACGGTCACGAGGAGCGGACCGATCCAGCCCATCGCCTTCGCGACGCGGTACGCCGCTACGGGGCTGAGGCCGATGAACTTCCCGGCGCGGGTGCCTGGTTCGGGGAAGGGCGGAACCAGTAGCTCCCGGGTGTCGGTCCGCGGGTGTCCCGCGAACCCGAACCGGCGCAGCCGCTCCGGCCAGGAGCCGGCCTCTGTCTTCGTGTGGGCGTCGGCGTCGGGGCCCGCCTCTGCCGCGGTGTCACTGGTCACCGGGTCATCGTAGGGAACGGATGTTCAAGACGGTCCTCGTCTGTCACGGTCTCGGCGCGAGGCGCTGAGACATCGGCCGGTACGGCGTCGTCGTTCGTCCCTCCGGGGCCGGATGGAAAAGGCGGGTGGACATACGTCTGTGCCCGCCGTACGGGACGGCGGGCACAGAGGTGGATGGCGGTGGGGGCGCCAGGGCGGCTGCTAGTCGGCCTGGTTGGACACGTCCGAGACCTTCCAGCGCTGGTTGTTGCCCGAGTTGGGCGTCCACAGCGTCACGGCCGCTCCCTCGTTCGTGGCCTGGCCGCCGACCTCGAGAAGTCGCCCGGTGGCCGCATTGACGAGGGTCCAGGTGCCGTCACCGGTGGTCGACATGATCCACTGGGTGGCCTTGTCACGCGGGCCGGTGTCGGCCTCCAGTACCGGGGAGCCGTCCCGGACGGCCAGGCGCTTGCCCTCCACCGGGTTGCTGAACACGTACCGCTGCCGGTTGCCGGTGTCGCCGGAGATCTGGCGCAGCTTCCACTGCTGGCCGGCCGCGTCTCCCGTCGACGTCCTGATGACGAGGCCCGTGCCGTTGTCGGCGACGGTCAGCGCCTTGCCGCTCTGGACGCCGGTGAGCTCGTAGGTGTGACCCTTCCGCAGCTCGGCGGCGTCCTTCGCGACACCGGAGACGCCCTTGACCACGAACGAGGTCACCGACTGTGCCGGCACGGTGAAGGTGGCCTTGCGGTCACTGACCTTGACGGCCTTGTGACGGTCGAGCTTGCCGTCGGCGCTCGTCACGACCGGAGTGACGGTGGCGTTGCGGCTGACCTTGCCGAACTTCGACAGGTCGACCGTGACCGCGCGGGACTCGGTGGTGCTGTTGACGTGGACGACGGTCGCGCCGTCACCCTTCCTGGAGACGGCCGCCGCGCTGGACGTGTCGTCCGTCTTGATCAGCCGGTCACCGGGCTTGATGTAGTGCGTGAAGTTGCGGGCGGTGTCGAACTTCGTGTTGGTGTAGATCGGGCAGGACTTCAGAGTGTCCTTCGAGGTGCAGCTGAACGAGAGCTGGATGCTGCCCCAGTTGCCGCCCTTGGCGGACTCGCCGCCCGGCTTCATGTTGTCGTAGTCCTCGACGGGCTGCCAGAACACCCAGGCCTTGGGCTCCAGTTCACGCAGGTCGTCGACCATGCGCTGGGCGAGACCCAGACCCGGTCGCATGTCCGTGAAGCTCTGCCCGTCGCCCCAGTCGCCCTCGACCTCGCTCTGCCACAGCGGCTTGTCGGCCGCCTTGGCCAGGTCACGCACGGTGGTGCGCTGACCGGTGCCGTAGGTGTGGACGTTCATCTGGTCGACGAGGTCCCGCACGTCCTGCGGGTAGGTGTTCCAGTTCTGCGAGAAGATGGACGGGTTGGTCTCGTCCATCGCGGAGATCTCCGCCTTGGTCTTCGCCTTCTTCAGCGCGGGGGCCAGGGCCTTGATGACCTTCTGCTGGAGCTCGGGGCCTATGTGCGCCCCTTCCTGACGGCCCCCGACTGGCTGGCCGTCGGCGCCCAGACGGGTGCTCCAGTAGTTGGTGTTGGGCTCGTTGAACGGGTCGACGGTGTCGACCTTGATGTCCTCGGCCTTCTCCAGCCGCTTGGTCGCACCCGCCATGTAGGCCGCGAAGTCGTCGACCGACTCCGTCTTGAGCTGGTCGTCGGTGGCGTTGAACCCGCCGGAGACGTAGCCGCTCTCGGTCATGAACCACGGCGGGGAGTTGCTGAACGTCTCCCAGTGGTCGATGTCGTCCTTGATGTGGTCGACCCACCAGCGCTGGGTGGCGTCGGCGTTCTTGTTCCAGTCGGCCGGGTCGTCGGCGCTCCACCAGTCGGTGTCCTCGCGCGTGGTGCCCGCGGGGGCCTTCCACCAGCCCTCGACGGCACCGCCGGCGCGCAGGTAGTCCTTGACGTCCGGGGCGTTGCCGCCGCCTATGTTGTAGCGGGCGATGTTCAGCGCGAGACCGTCGTCGCCGAAGAGGAGCTTGGCGAGCTTCTCGCGTACCGGCTTGGGATAGTCGCCGGTGGCGTTGGCGAACCAGACCAGGCTGGTGCCCCAGCCCTCGAACTTCTCCTGCTGGTACGACGGGTCGGGCTTCACGGTGACGGACGCGGTGTCCGCCGCCGTGACCTGTGCCGTGGACGACGGGGCGGATACCAGAGCGGCCCCGGTGGCCAGGGCGGTGAGGCCGGCGGCTCCGAGGAGCCGTCTGTTGCGGGTACGGCGTGCCATCGTGTGCTCCCAACTGCGGTGGTGGTAGCTGCGCGGTGGACCCCCCGCCCGTCGGGCAGGAGGAAGGGCTCTCGGACAGGCGTGGTGCCGTTCGAGGAGTCGGTGCGGGAAGTGCTGTGTACGGTTCAGATGGCGGGCTGTCGCACCACGGCGACGTCCCTGGGCCCCAGGACGAGACCGCCCCCGGCGTCGGTGTCGCCGACCAGGACCTCTCCGGGGAGGTCCGTCAGCGACACGTTCTCGTCGGTCCGGTTGACCAGGAACAGGAACCGGCCGTCGGGTCCACGGCGTACGGTCTGCTCGACCGATCCCCGTGCGTCCTCGGGCAGTTCGCTCTCGACGCCGGCTGGGCCGAGCAGCGCCGGCAGCAGACCGGCCAGTCCGTCGGTGCCGAGGCGGGTGGAGACGTAGGCGGCGGAGCCCTGTCCCACCGCGCGCCGGGTGACGGCGGGCCGGCCCGCGTACGTGCCGCTGCGGTAGTGGGCCAGCACGTCCACCGCGGGGTCGGTGACGGTGACCCGGTCGGTCCACAGGGTGCCCGTACCGGCGCCGTCCAGTTCGACGGTGTCACCGTCGAGCAGCGGGCCGAACTCCTCGATACGGATACCGAGCAGCTCGCGCAGGGCTCCGGGGTGGCCGCCGAGCCAGATGTGGTCGTTCTCGTCGACGACTCCGGAGAAGTACGTGGTGACGAGGTGCCCGCCGGTCTCGACGTACCGCGTGAGCTCCTTGGCCAGCGGCGCGGGGATCACGTGCAGCACGGGTGTGATCAGGACGTCGTACCGGTCGAGGTCCGTCGTGGTGGTCACGACGTCGGCCCGGACACCGAGTGAGAGGAGCGCCGAATACCAGTCCAGGGCTTCCTGGCGGTAGTCGAGGAGGGCGGTGGGGTGCGAGTCCTGCTCGCTCGCCCACCACGACTCCCAGTCGTAGACGATGCCCACCCGCGCCGGTTCGCGCTCGGAGCCCGCGAGCGGTGCCAGTGTCTTGAGGGTCTGCCCCAGGCCGACGACCGCGCGGAAGACCTCACTGTCGGCGCCGGCGTGCGGCACCATCGCCGAGTGGTACTTCTCGGCGCCGGCGGCCGACTGGCGCCACTGGAAGAAGCACACGGCGTCGGCGCCGTGCGCGACGTGCAGCAGGGAGTCGCGGGCCAGGTCGCCGGGCCGCTTGGCCACGTTGACGGGCTGCCAGTTGACCGCGCTGGTGGAGTGCTCCATCAGGAACCACGGGCGGCCGCCCGCGATACCGCTGGTGAGGTTCGCGGAGAACGACAGCTCGTCCCGGTCCTGCGGTCCGGGGTGGACGTAGTGGTCGTTGGAGACGAAGTCGATCTCGCCCGCCCAGTCCGGGTAGTTCATGCCCTTGGTGCCGCCCATCACCATGAAGTTGGTGGTGACCGGCACGCCCGGCGTGATCTCCCGCAGCACGTCCCGCTCCGCGCGCAGGTACTCCTTCAGCGCGTCGGAGGAGAAGCGCTTGAAGTCCAGCTGCTGCGTGGGATTGGGGTGCGAGCCGGTCAGCCGCGGCGGCAGGATCTGCTCCCAGGCGCTGTAGCGCTGCGACCAGAAGGCCGTGCCCCAGGCGTGGTTGAGGGCGTCGAGTGTGGTGTAGCGGGCGCGCAGCCAGTCGCGGAAAGCACGGGCCGCGTCGTCCGAGAAGTCGTAGATGTTGTGGCAGCCCAGCTCGTTCGACACGTGCCAGGCCACCAGCGCGGGGTGGCCCGCGTACCGTTCGGCCATCTTCCGTACCAGGCGCAGCGCGTGGTCGCGGAAGACGGGCGAGGTGGGCCGCCAGTGCTGCCGCGCCCCCGGCCACACCGTCTCACCGGAGGCGGTCACCGGAAGGATCTCCGGGTGCGCCGTGGTGAGCCAGGGCGGCGGGGACGCGGTGGCGGTGGCCAGGTCGACCCCGATGCCGCCCGCGTGCAACAGGTCCATGACCTCGTCGAGCCATCCGAAGTCCCACTCGTCCTGGGCCGGCTGGATGCGGGCCCAGGAGAAGATCCCCACGGACACCAGGTTGACGCCGGCCTCACGCATCAGCCGTACGTCCTCCTCCCACACCTCGCGAGGCCACTGCTCGGGGTTGTAGTCGGCGCCGTACGCGAGGCGTGGGGTGGAGTCACCGTCCGGCCCGTTCAGCTGGGACAGGAGGGTGGAGATCATCGTGGTCCTTCCGGAGTGTTGCGCGGGGGCGGCGGGGTCGGGCGTCGACTACTCGACGGTGAAGCCCTGCTCCTTGCCGTACTTGACGGACGCGTCCTGCCAGGACTTCAGGCCGGCCGGGAGCTTGGTGTTCGAGATGTACGCCTTGCCCACGGTGTCGTTGAAGATCGAGTTGGCGTACTGCTGGAAGGGCAGGTACGACCAGTCCGAGGCGACGTTGGCCGCGGACTCGGCGAAGATCTCGTTGGCCTTCTGGCCGCCGAAGTACGGGAACTCCTTGTTGAGGAACGCGTTGTCCTGGAGCTCCGCGGTGGTCGCCGGGAAGGCGCCCTCCTTGATACGGGACGCGACGCCGGCACCGGAGTTCGCGTATTCGACGAAGGCGTAGGCGAGTTCCTTGTTCTTGCCCAGCGCGGGCAGGGTCAGCGCGCTGCCGCCGTTCTCCGTGCTCGCCTTGTCACCCTTGGTCCAGGCCGGCATCGGGGCCGCTCGCCAGTCACCGGAGGCGTTCTTCACGCCGGTTTCGAAGTTGGCCGGCATCCAGGCGCCGCTGGGCAGCGTGGCGAGGGTGCCGTCGCCCAGGCCCTTGTACCAGTCGTCGGTCCAGCCGTTGATAGGCGCGACGAGCTTCTCATCGATGAGCTTCTGCCAGGTGTCGGTGTACTTCTTGGCGCCCGCGTCGTCGAAGTTGATCTTCACGTCGGTGCCGTCGACCTTGTAGGGGCGCGAACCGGCCTGCCACAGCAGGCTGGTGGTGAGACCCGCGTCGCCGGCGTCGGCGGCGATGAAGACCTTGGGGTCGGCCTTGTGCAGCTTGCGCGCCGCCTCGACGTACTCGTCCCAGGTGGTCGGGACCGCGACCTTGTGCTTGTCGAAGACCTTCTTGTTGTAGAACAGCGCCATGGGGCCGGAGTCCATCGGCAGGCCGTAGACCGCCTTGTCCTCGCTCACGGCGTTCCAGGGGCCGGGGGTGTACTTGGACTTGAGCTTGTCGGCGCCGAAGGGGGCCAGGTCGCTGAGGCCCTTGGTGAGGGCGTACTGACTCATCGCGAAGTACTCGACCTGTGCGACGTCGGGGACGCCCTTCTCGGCCGAGATGGCGTTCGACAGCGCGGTGTAGTGCTTGTCACCGGAGCGCTCGCCGACGAGGTTGATCTTGACCTTGGGGTACTTCTTCTGGAAGTCCGCAGCGACGGTCTTCAGGGTGGGCTCCCAGGCCCAGACCGTGACCGAGCCGCCCTTCTTGAGGGCCGCCTGGATGCTGTCGGCGGAGACCGGCTTCTGGCCGGAGCTGTCGTCGTCGGAGCCGCCGCAGGCGGTGGCGCCGAGGGCGAGGACGGAGAGGACGGCGAGGCCGCGCATCAGGCGGTGTGACGTTCTGCGCATGGAGGTGCTTCCACTTCTGCGTGGGTGGGACAGGGTGAGGGTGGAGGAGATGGGCCTGAGAGGGGTGTGGGCCTGGGGGCGGGTCATTCCTTGACGCTTCCGGCCGCGAGTCCGGACTGCCAGAACCTCTGGAGCAGCAGGAACGCGGCGATGAGCGGCACGATGGTGAGCAGCGACCCGGTGATCACCAGGTTGAAGATCACGTCGCCGCCGATCGTCTGCGCCTGGTTGTTCCAGGCGTCCAGACCCAGGGTCAGGGGATACCAGTCCGGGTCCTTGAGCATGATCAGCGGCAGGAAGTAGTTGTTCCAGGTGGCGACCGTGGTGAACAGCAGCACGGTCACCGTGCCCGGGGCGAGGAGCGGCAGGGCCACCTGGAAGAAGGTGCGCACCTCGCCGGCCCCGTCGATGCGGGCGGCTTCCATCAGTTCGGTGGGGATCGCCTCGGTGGCGAAGACCCACATCAGGTACAGGCCGAAGGGCGAGACCAGCGAGGGGATGATCACCGCCCACGGGGTGTCGGTGAGCCCCATCTTGCTGAACATCAGGAAGGTGGGCACGGCCAGGGCGGTGCCCGGGACGGCGACGGCCCCGATGACCACGGCGAAGACGGCGCGCTTTCCCGGGAATGTGAACTTCGCCAGCGCGTAACCGCCGAGGATCGCCAGGAGGGTGGCGCCGCCGGCGCCGAGCACGACGTACAGCAGGGTGTTCAGCAGCCAGCGGACGAAGATCCCGTCGTTGTACGAGAACGTCTCGCTGATGTTGTCCCAGAGGGCGAAGTCGTTGCTGAACCACAGGCCCGACGAGTCGGCGAGCCCTTCCTGGGTCTTGGTGGCGCTGATGACCAGCCACAGCAGGGGCACCACGGTGTAGAGCAGGATCAGGCCGGTGAGCACGGTCAGCAGGACGCTGCGCTTGGGACGGCCGGGAGCGTGCTTGCGGCGGGTGCGCAGACGAGGCGCGCTCTTTTTCACGTCGGCGGCCTGGGCGGATGCGCTCTGGGAGGGGGTGGTGATGGAACTGCTCATGAGGTCACGCTCCCTTGCGCATGCCGCGGAGCTGCACGACATAGGCGATGACCATGGTGATCAGCCCCATGATGATGGCGACCGCCGCGGAGTAGTTGTGCTGCTGGCCGTTGAAGGACAGCGAGTACGTGTAGAAGTTCGGGGTGAAGTCGGTCGTGATGGCGTTGCGCGCCAGGGGCCGCAGGATGGCCGGCTCGTTGAAGAGCTGGAAGCTGCCGATGATCGAGAAGATCGTCGCGATGACCAGGGCGCCACGGATCGCGGGGAGCTTGATGGCGGTGATGACGCGGAACTGCCCGGCGCCGTCGATCTCCGCGGCCTCGTAGAGGGAGAGCGGGATGACCCGTAGCGCGGAGTAGAAGATCAGCATGTTGTAGCCGATGAACTCCCAGGTGACGATGTTGCCGATCGACGCCAGGACCAGATCGCTGGAGAGCGGGTCGGGCAGGGTGACGCCGAACGCGTCGTTGATGTCACCCACCAGCCCGTACTTGGTGCCGTACATGAAGCCCCACATCAGGGTGGCGACCACGGCGGGCACGGCGTAGGGCAGGAAGATCGCGATGCGGAAGAAGTCCTTGCCGAAGAGGCGTCCGCTGTCCAGCGCGAGGGCGATCAGCAGGGCGATGCCGAGCATGATCGGCACCTGTACGGCCAGGAAGAGCGAGACCCGTGCGAGCGAGTCCCAGAACCGTTCGTCCTTGAGCGCCTGGGTGTAGTTGTCCAGGCCGACGAAGGTGGTGCCGCCGATCAGCTGGTCCCGGAACAGACTGAGGTAGATCGAGTACACGATCGGTGCCAGGAAGACAAGGGCGAACACGGCCACGAAGGGACCGATGAACCCCCACCCCGTCCAGGAGCGGCGGTTCCCCTGCGCGGGAGGCCGGGCCGGGCGCCGCTTCGCGGCCGCCGGCGGTTGTAGCGTCGTCATGTCGTTCCTCGCTCGTCCCTCTCGCGAACCCGGCGTCGCACGCCGCTGATGTTTGCGTAAACATCCAGGTCCGGAAGAGCCTGTGGCCTGTTATGTTTACGTAAACATCTGATGGCGGCATGTCTACACTGCCCCGTTGACGGTGGTCAAGGGTCATTTGAGGAAACTGTGGTTCGTTCAGCGAGGGAGACGGGTGGACACGACGGACAGCGCCTCGGCGAGCAGACCGCAGGCCGCGGCGCGTAGCAGGAAGCGGGCCTCCCGTCGGACGCAGAGCGCGTCCATGGCGGACGTCGCCCGCCTGGCCGGCGTCTCCTCGCAGACCGTCTCACGTGTTTCCAACGGTTACGCGGGTGTGAACGAGGAGACCCGGCAGCAGGTGCTGGAGGCCATGCGCGAGCTGGGCTACCGGCCCAACAGCGCCGCCCGGGCGCTCAAGCGCGGTGAGTTCCGCACCATAGGTGTCATCACCTTCGGGCTGTCGACCACCGGCAACGTCCGCACGCTGGAGGCGATCGCGACCTCCGCGGCGCACGAGGGCTATGCCGTGACGCTTCTGCCTGTCGCCGTCCCGACCCAGGACGAGGTGCGTGGGGCGTTCTCCCGGCTGGGGGAACTGGCCGTCGACGCCGTCATCGTCATCCTGGAGGTCCACCTGCTCGACGCGGTGACCCTCTCGCTGCCGCCGCACATAAAGGTGGTCGTGGCCGACTCCGACGCCGGTGACCGCTACACGGTGGTCGACACCGACCAGGCGGGCGGCAGCCGCGACGCCGTGCGGTACCTGCTCGGCCTCGGCCACGACACGGTCTGGCACCTGGCGGGCCCCGAGGAGTCCTTCGCGGCGCAGCGCCGGGCCGATGCCTGGCGCGCCGAACTCACCGAGGCGGGCCGCGCCACGCCCCCTGTGGTGCGCGGCGACTGGTCGGCCGAGTCCGGCTACCGGGCCGGCCTCGAACTGGCCGAACAGCGGGACTGCACGGCGGTGTTCGCGGCCAACGACCAGATGGCGCTCGGCCTGCTGCGTGCTCTGCACGAGCGGGGCCGGTACGTGCCCGACGACGTGAGTGTCATCGGCTTCGACGACATCCCCGAGGCCGGTTCGTTCCTGCCGCCCCTGACCACCGTCCATCAGGACTTCGCCGAGGTGGGCCGCCGTTGCGTCGAGGGCGTGCTGCGGCAGATGCACCAGGACGTGCCGGAGCACGGGACCACGCTCGTGCCCACGCGGCTGGTGGTGCGCGACAGTACGGCGGGTCCGCGAGCGCGGTAGGCCCTGTCTTCACGTTCCCGGGGCAACCGCCGTCGGCCCACCAAACGCCGAACACGCCCCCGTAGGGCCCGCCTGGAGGCCGGCCTCGTCCCGGCCTCAGCCGCCGGCGTGCTCCATGGCCTCCACGATCGCGTCCCAGAACCGGGACCTGGCCTCCAGGGCGAGGGCCGCGGTCTCCGCGGCCTCCTGCCAGCGGGTGTCGTCGTCGCCGCAGAGGTCGGCCACCATGGCCATGGCCATGGGCGTGTGTTCCTCGCCGTCGACCTCGATGTGGCGGGCCAGGTAGTCGCAGAAGACCGGGAACCGGTCGGCGCCCTCCTTCTTGATCACCTGGTCGAACATGTCCGGGATGAGGTCCTCCCGGGAGAAGGCGAAGGCCGCAGCCCGGGCGTGGAGCGGGCGGTCGTGGATGATCCCGAACGTCGTACGGACGAACTCGGCGGCGGGGCCGGGGACCTGGGCGACCCGCAGCGCGGCGGGCACGTCGTGCCCCTCCGTGAGCAGCGCGAGGAACGTGTCCAGGCGTGAGGTGTCCGCGCCCGCCTCGGTCATTCCGGCCCGGTACAGCTCGAAGTGGCTGGTGAAACCGCCGTCCAGCTCGTCGCTCTCCTCCACCAGCACGATGTCGTTGATCAGACGCCGGCTCACCTGCGAACCGCGGGGCACCCAGGGGACGTCCACACACGTCAACTCCCGCTGGAGGGACTTCAGCAGGGACATGAAGTCCCACACCGCGAAGACGTGGTGCTGCATGAAGGTCGCCATCTGTTCCCGCGTATTTATCCGCTGGTAGATCGGATGGGCGGTCACCTCTTTACGGGCCGGTTCGATCCCCGCGCGCACCCTGTCGATCCCTGCGTGGGTCATGCTCCAGTCATACCTGGACATGGATCTCCTCATAGCTCTTTACAGGTCTGGCTGATTCGGCTCTTCGCGTCGCCGGTGAACGGTGCCCCCGAGAGTGATGGTGCCGCTCTTTTCGAGCGTCGGGCAAGCGATTCCGGGAATCCCGGAAAGTAGCGCGGGAGAGTGTCCGGCAAAGTGTGTCGAATCGGACACAAAGGTGACGAAGGCATGTGAGCCGGGCAGCGGCAAAAACTCCGTTGAGAGTTGAACAGCAAGCCTTCTCTTTCCGTATTCCAGGGCGTGACCAGGAATCCCGTGACCGTCACCGTCGCGTATCGAGTGGTGCCGGGCCGCGAGGCCGAGTTCCACTCCTGGGGGTGGGGTGTACTACGTGCCGGTGCGCGGCAACCGGGCTTTCTCGGTGGTGGCGTACTCGTCGACGGAGAGGCTGAGTGGCATGTGGTTTACCGCTTCACCAGCGAAGATTCCGTCCTGGCCTGGGACTCTTCGCCCGAGCGGGTGCAGTGGCAGGCCCGCGGCGAGACGCTTGCCCGGGAGACCGGGCGGCGGACCGTGCAAGGCTCCAGGGTCTGGTTCGATTCGCAGAACGAAACCGCTTCCGCGGCTGCGGCGGCCCCTCGTCCGCCACCGAAGTGGAAGTTATGGTTCGTGAATATGAGCGCGGTCTTCCCTCCCGTGCTCCTGTTCAATTTGGCAATTCTTCCTTATCTCGGCAGCCTCAACCCTCTCATCCGTACCCTGCTGCTGTGCCTGGCCGTCACGGCCATTGTCACGTGGATCCTCATGCCGCGACTCCAGCGTTTCTTCAAGAAATGGCTGTACCCGCCCCTGCAGGCGATCCGTGGACGGCACAAACGCCGCACCGCGCAAGGCTGAGAAAGACAAATAAAGGGGGGTGGGCAGGTTGAAGACCTTGCTCATCGACAATTACGACTCGTATACGTACAACCTGTTCCAGCTGATGGCCGAGGTCAACGGCGAAGAGCCGACGGTGGTCCTCAACGACGCCCCGGCCGGCACTCGCCCGGACCTCCGGGAGTTCGACAACGTGGTGGTGTCCCCGGGGCCCGGACACCCCGGCCGGCCCCGTGACTTCGGGATCAGCGCCACCGTGCTCGCGGAGTCCACCGTCCCCGTCCTGGGCGTCTGTCTGGGGCACCAGGGCATCGCGGCGGCCGAGCACGGCCGGGTGGCGGCCGCACCGCAACCACGGCACGGGCATCTCTCACGCATCCGGCACGACGGCGAGGACCTGTTCCGCGGACTGCCGCAGGACTTCACCGCGGTCCGCTACCACTCGCTGTCCGTGCGCGAACCCCTGCCCGCGAGCCTCAAGGGCACCGCCTGGGCCGAGGACGGCGTACTCATGGGACTGCGGCACCGCAGCCGGCCGCTGTGGGGCGTGCAGTTCCACCCGGAGTCCGTCCTCACCGAGTTCGGCCACCGGCTGTTCCTCAACTTCCGCAGTCTCACGGCGGCCCGGCCCCGCCCGGTCCGGCTGGCGAAGTCCCGGGTGCCGAGGCCGCGTCCCGAGAACACCGCCAACACGGTCTTCGTGCCCCGGCCCCGGCGGCCCGCGCCGGCCGGCTACCGGCTGCACACCCGCCGGATCGCGGCCGCCGTGGATGCCGAGACGGCCTTCACCCGGATGTGCGCAAACGCACCGAGAGCGTTCTGGCTGGACAGCGCACGGGTCGAGGAGGGGCAGTCGCGCTTCTCGTTCTTCGGCGACGGCGCCGGCCCGCTGGCCGAGTTCGTACGCTACGACGTCGACAGCGGCGTCTGCGAGATCGAGCGGGCGGGCAGGCCCGTACGGAAGGTCCGGGCCAGCGTCTTCGACTACCTGAAGCGGCAGTTGGCGACCCGTCGGGTGGACGCCGGAGAGCTGCCTTTCGACTTCACCGGCGGCTACGTCGGCTACTTCGGTTACGAGCTGAAGGCCGACTGCGGTGCCTCGAACCGCCACCGGGCCGACACCCCGGACGCCTGCTGGCTCTTCGCCGACCGGCTCGTCGCCGTCGACCACCGGGACGGATTCACCTACGCCGTCTGCCTGGCCGAGAACACCCCGAAGGGCACGCGCGAGGCCACCGACTGGCTCGACGGCGCCGTGGCACAGCTGAGCTTCGTGTCGTCGCCGGAACCCGCCCCGACGCCGCCGTCCGCCGCCGAGCCCGACCTCCGTGCCGCCGAACCGTGGCTGATCCGCGACCGGGCGACCTACCTCGCCGACATCGAGGCCTGCCGTCGTGAACTCGAAGCCGGCACCAGCTACGAGATCTGCCTGACCAACGCCGCCGAGTTACCCGCCCCGCCCGACCCGCTGGCCTACTACCGGGTGCTCCGGCGCATCAACCCCGCCCCGTACGCCGCGTACCTGAAGTTCGGGGACCTGGCCGTGGCGGGCGCGTCCCCCGAGCGGTTCCTGCGGATCACCCGGGACGGTGTCGCCGAGGCCAAGCCCATCAAGGGCACCGCCCCCCGCGACGGCCGCCCGGAGGAGGACGCCCGGCTCAGGGACTCGCTCGCCGCCGACCCCAAGACCCGCGCCGAGAACCTGATGATCGTCGACCTGCTCCGCAACGACCTGGGCCGCGTCTGCGAGACCGCGACGGTCCGCGTCCCCCGTCTGATGGCCACCGAGACGTACGCGACCGTGCACCAGCTCGTCTCCACCGTCGAGGGCCGGCTCCGGGAGGGCGTCGACGCGGTGGACTGCGTCCGCGCCTGCTTCCCCGGCGGCTCGATGACCGGAGCACCGAAACTGCGCACCATGGAGATCATCGACACGCTGGAGACCGAGGCCCGCGGCGTCTACTCCGGCGCCGTCGGCTACCTCGGCTGCAGCGGCGGAGCCGACCTCAACATCGTCATCCGCACCGCCGTCCTCACCGACGGCCGGATGCGTCTGGGCGCGGGCGGCGCCATCGTCCTCGGCTCCGACTCCGAGGCGGAGTACGACGAGATGCTGCTCAAGACAGCCGCTCAGCTACGGGCCCACCGCGAGGCCACCGCCACCGCGCCCCGCTCGCTGCCGGAGCAGGTCCGATGACGCCCCCCGCCTCCGCCCCGAGCCCCACCGACACGGCCCGTCCCGCAACCGCGGAGACCGCCGAGGACACCGAGGGCGGCAACCTGGCGGTCGCGCTCGCCGCGCTGGCCGAGCGGAAGGGCTGGACGGACCGGCCCGCCTTCCATCAGGGGCACCGGGCCTGGACCCACGGTGAGGTGCACGACCTCGCGTCCCGGGCCGCCGGGGTGCTGGCCGACCACGGCGTCCGCCCCGGCGACCGGGTGCTGCTCGCGCTGCCCGACTCCCTCGCCTGGGTGACGGCCTTCCTCGCCACCGCCCGGCTCGGCGCGGTCGCGGTCCTCGTCAACCCCGAACTGACCCCGGCCAACCACGAGTTCATGGCCGCCGACGCCGAGGCCGAGCTGTGCGTGACCGGACCGGGCCTGGAGGAGCGGTTCGCCGGACGGACACGACTGGGCGCCGACCAGCTCGTCGCGCTCACCCGCGGTGCCCCGCCGACCACCGGGGCCCATCCGGCCGGCCCGCGCACCCCGCTCTACATCCAGTACACCTCCGGCACGACCGGCACCCCCAAGGGCGTCGTGCACTGCCACGGCGACCCCGGCAAATACCACGACCTCATCGGCGACCGCCTGCTGCGGATCACCCCGGACGACGTGACCCTGTCGGTGTCCAAACTGTTCTTCGCCTACGGCTTCGGCAACGCCTTCGTCTTTCCGCTCTTCTCGGGGTCCTCGGCCGTACTGGTCGACCGGCGCCCCTCGCCCGCGGCGGTCGACGAACTCGTCGCCCGCCACCGGGTGACCCTGCTCTACTCCGTCCCCTCGGCGTACGCGGCGCTGGTGGCCGACCGCGCCGACGAACACGCCGCCTGCTTCGCCTCCGTACGCGCCGCGGTGTCGGCCGGCGAAGGCATGCCCGCCGGACTCGGCGAACGCGTCACCGAGCTGCTCGGCGCGCCCGTACTGGAACAGATCGGCTCCACCGAGGCCGGACACGCCTTCTGCGCCAACAGCCTCGACGCCAACACCCCGGGCACCGTGGGCCGGCCGGTGCCCGGCTTCGACCTGGAGCTCCGCGACCGTACGGGGCACCCGGTGCCGGACGGCACGGAGGGCGAACTCTGGGTACGGGGGCCGACGTTGACCCCCGGATACCTGAACCTGCCCGAGGAGACGGAGCGCGCCCTGGCCGACGGATGGCTGGCCACCCGGGACCGCGCGCGGTGCGAGGCGGACGGCACGTACCGCATCCTCGGCAGGGCCGACGACATGGAGCTGGTCGGCGGCATCACCGTCTCCCCACTGGAGGTGGAGGCCGTCCTGCGCAGGCACCCCGCGGTACGGGAGGTCGCCGTCGCGTCGGTCGCCGACGAACGCGGCGCGACCGCCCTGCGGGCCTACGTCGTCATCGGCGTGGCGGCCACGGCCGCCCCGACCTTCGCGGCCACCAAGTCCGACCTGCAGGCCGCGCTCCTCGCCCTCGCCCGCGAACACCTGGCCGCGTTCAAGGTGCCCAGGACCATCCACGTCGTGCCGTCACTGCCCCGCACCCCGACCGGCAAGCTCCGCCGTCACCTCGTACGCCGAGGGGCGTGGTGACCGTGGCCGTGAACGCGCACACCGCAGAAAGGAAAGGGCCCATGCCACCATCGCAGCCCCTGCTCTTCGATCGTGGGTTCTACCTCGGCCCGCTGTTCCGGCAGGCCGCCGACCGGCACGGAGCCGTCCCGGTCACCCTGGACCGCCCGCTGGACGTCCATCCCGGCCTCGGACTCGACCTCACCTATCCGCTCCTGGCGGCTCTGGTCGACGACCTGGCGGGGCGGTTGTGGGAGGCCGGAGTCCGGCCCTCCGAACACGTCGTCGTCCACAAGTCGGACAACCTCGACATCGTCCTGCTGGCCTGTGCCGTCTCCCACATCGG
This sequence comes from Streptomyces aurantiacus, assembly GCF_027107535.1. Classification (NCBI taxonomy): domain Bacteria; kingdom Bacillati; phylum Actinomycetota; class Actinomycetes; order Kitasatosporales; family Streptomycetaceae; genus Streptomyces; species Streptomyces sp. Qhu-G9. The sequence continues at coordinate 3,989,609 of NZ_CP114283.1, forward strand.
CGCCGTGCCCGTCCTGCTCTCGCCGGGTCTTCAGGGCCCCGTCGTCGGGCGGATGCTGCAGCGGCTGAACGAGCCGTGGCTCATCACCGACCGGGCGAAGCTCACCGGCCCGCTCAAGGACATCGAGGTCGCCGCGCTCGTGCGGCAGACGCTCAGCGTGGACGACGCGCCCGCTGCCGTTGCGCTGGACAAGTACGCGGGCGCCCCGCTCCACGCTCCCGTCCGGCTGCATCCCCGCGAACCCGCGCTCATCACCCACAGTTCGGGCACGACGGGCGACCCCAAGCTCGCCGTGCACTGCGCGAACACCATGTGGAACCGGCTCGTCCCGCAGAAGGCCATGGGCTGGCCCACCCGGGGCGAGACCGCGGCCCTGCACCTGTCGTTCGTGCACTCGCGCTTCTACCATCTGCTCGGTGTGCTGCTGCACTTCGGCAGCCCGCTGCTGTTCATCACCGACCCCGAGCCCGCCGCCGCGGGTCCGCTGCTGGCCCGGCACCGTCCCGGCATCGTCGAGACCCACCCCAACACCTTCGTGCTGTGGGAGGAGCTGGCCGACGCGCCCGGCGCTCCGCTGGCCCGCGTGCGCTCGTTCAGCAGCACCTTCGACGCCATCCACCCGCGCACCGTGCAAAGGCTGCTCGGCGCGTCGAACCGGCGCTCGCCGTGGCTGATGCAGCTGTACGGGCAGAGCGAGACGGGTCCGGTCGCCTTCCAGTGGTACACGCGGCGCAGTGCGGCCCGCGCCGACGGCCGCCGGGTCGGTATCGGCATTCCCGGCTTCACCGGCGTCCGGATCGCCGACAGCGGGGGACGACGGGCCAGGCCCGGCACCGCCGGCCGCATCGAGGCGCGGACCAGGGGCCGGATTCTCACCTACCTCGGCGCCCAGAAGCAGTACGACCGTCAACTGGACGGCGGCTGGTGGCAGATGGGCGACATGGGCTACCGGAACCGGTGGGGCGCGCTGTATCTGATCGACCGTGAGATCGACCAGATCGACGCCGTGCACAGCAACCTGGAGATCGAGGACATGCTGATGTCCCGCCTCGGTGAACTGCGCGAGGTCGTCATCGTGCCCGGCGCCGACCGTGAGCCCGTGCCGGTGGTGTGCCTGCGGCGCGAAGAGCCGCTCGACCTGCGGCGCTGGCGGGAGGCCACCGCGGACCTGCCCGCGATGGCCGACCCTCTCCAGTGGCGCTTCGAGGACCTGCCGATGACCTCCACCTGGAAGGTCAAGCGGGTGGAGATCACCCGCATGCTCACCGGGAGCACCACGGTGACCGCCGACTCCGCCGGCGGCGCCTGACATGACTCCTGTCATCGTGGTGGGCGCAGGCCCCGTGGGCATGTCGGCGGCCCTCGGCCTGCGCGCCCGCGGACTGCCGGTCACCGTCCTCGAAGCCGATCCGCAGGGGCGCCAACGGCCCGGCAGCCGCGCTCTGTTCGTGCACAAGGAGACACTGCGGCTGCTCGACGAGATGCGCCCGGGGCTGGCCGCCCGCATCGCGGAGTTCGGAAGGACCTGGCACACCAGACGCACCCTGTACCGGGGCCGTGAGGTGTACGCCCGCACGTTTCCGCCCCCCTCGTTCCCGCCGCCCTTCACCAGCCTGCGCCAGGTGGACACCGAGCGGCTGCTGCTCGACGCCTGTGAGAGCGCGGGGGTGGAGTTCGTCTGGGACGCCCGGGTGGCGGCCGTCAAGGTCACGGACGCCGAGGTCATGGTGAGCGCGGACGACGGGCGCGGCTGGACGGGCAGCCACGTCGTCGCCGCGGACGGAGCGCGCTCGGCCGTCCGACGGGAGCTGGACATCCCCATGGAGGGCACCAGCGCGGCGGGCTTCCACGTCGTCGTGGACGTGGCCGACATCCCCGGGGCCGAGCTCCCGCTGGAGCGGGTCTTCCACTACGAACACCCCGGGGCCGGCGGCCGAAGCGTCATGCGGGTGCCGTTCACCGGGGGGTTCCAGGTCGACCTGCAGTGCCGGGACGACGACCCGCTGGAGTCCTACGGGACCGAGAACGCGGTACGGGAGTGGCTGCCCCGGGTCGTGGGGCAGGGGTACGCCGAGCGCATCCTGTGGGTGTCGACGTACCGGTTCCTGCGCAAGGTGGCGGCGGACTTCACCGACCCCGGGCGCCGGGTGCTGCTCGTCGGCGAAGCCGCCCACCTGTTCCCTCCGTTCGGCGCCCGCGGGATGAACAGCGGCATCGCGGACGCGGCGGCGGCAGCCGAAGCCGTGGCCGCCGGCACGCCGGAGGCGGTCGCACGGTTCGCGACGGACCGGCGCACGGCGGCCCTGTTCAACAGCGAGGCGGCCGGCGCGGCCCTGGACCATCTGCGGCCGCGGCGGATCGTACGAGCCAAACAGCGAGCGGCCGCGGCCCTCGCGCCCGTACTGCCGTGGTGCGGGGCCTGGCTGGAGCACGCTCCCTACGGCCCCAGACACGGCTCACCGGCGAGTGCCGGCCGGAAGTACTGACCGCGGCACGTCACCAGAGGGTCCGGTGGATGAATCCGGACGCCCGGGTGGACGTACTGAGGGATGTACTGAGAGGAGAGAGATTTCTTTGATGACACAACCGGCAACCGCAGAGGGCCTGTTGGCGTGGATACCCGGCCGCGGACTGATCGCGGGCCTGGCGGCCGACACCCAGCTGCTGGCTGCGGACTCCTGGCTGCTCCGGGACGGGCGGGTGCGCGGCCTGGACCGGCACCGGGAGCGGTTCCTGCGGGCCTGTGGCGACTGCGGAGGGCCCTCCCTGGACCAGCTCACCGAGTTCTGGCGGGACATGACGGCCGCGCTGCCCCGTACGGGGACCTGGTTCCCGCGCGTCGAGCTGGTGGCCGGCTCCCTCCAGCTGCGGCTGCTCCTGCGGTACGCCCCGCCGCTCGCCCCGGAGGTACGGGTGTGGGCCGCGGGCCAGCTCGATCCACGCACCGTGCCGCGCCGCAAGGGACCGGACCTGGACGTCCTGGCCCGGGTCCGTCAGCGGGCGGCCGGGCAGGGCGCGGAGGAGGCGGTGCTGATCGCCCCGTCCGGCTTCGTACTGGAGGCGGCGACCTCCAGCGTGCTGTGGTGGGAGGACGACACCCTGTGTCTGCCTCCGCAGCAGCTGCCCATCCTGGCCGGCGTCACCTCGGGGCTTGTCCAGGAGCAGGCTCTGCGCGGCGGGATCCGCCTGGCCCACCGTGAACGGACCCTGGCGCAGCTGGCCGGCCGCGAGGTGTGGCTGCTGAACGCCCTGCACGGGATCCGTCCGGTGGCGGGCTGGGAGGGGAGGCAGATGGACGTGGGTGCGGCCCCGCGCGCCAAGGAATGGCGGGAATGGCTGGACGGCCTCATGGAGGCCCTGCCCGCCGACTGAACCGAGAGCGCACCGAAAAGGCACGCGCCGGACCGAATTGAATTCGGCCCGGCGCGTAAAGCCATATCCGGATCAGTAATTCCCCGAGGTTGCTCAGGCCTTTTTCTGGGCGGCCTGATAGCCGCCCGGGACCATACGGGTGGCTATCGCGATGCGGTTGTACGCGTTGATGACCGTGGCCGCCCAGATCAGCGCCGCGATCTGGGCTTCGTCGAAGACCTCCGCGGCCTGCGCGTAGACCGCGTCCGAGACGTGCCCGTCGTGCACCAGCGTCACCGCCTCGGTCAACGCCAGCGCGGCACGCTCCCGTTGGTTGAAGAACGGCATCTCCCGCCAGGCGTTCAACGCGTACACGCGCTGCTCGCTCTCGCCCTGCGCGCGGGCGTCCTTCGTGTGCATGTCGATGCAGAACGCGCAGCCGTTGATCTGCGAGGCGCGAATCCGCACCAGTTCCAGCAGTTCCGGTTCGAGCTTGGCGTCCTGCGCCGCGGAAACGGCGGCGCCGTGCAGCGCGCCCATTGCTCCGGACACGTCGGGGGTTATTTTCTTGAGGGCCACGCGAGGTGTGGATTCATTGTGGGGCATGGGAGTGACTCTATCTTCGCGATGAGCGCGATGAAAAGGAAACAGTGCGAATAGCGGTATTGATTCGTACGAGGGCGGAGCAGCTGAAGTGGGCCGGGCGGGGACCGCCGGTGAGGGCTCCGGGTGACGCGGTGGGCGGGACTTCCGCAGGACGACGTGATCAGGGCGTCGTTTAATGAACAAGTCCGGCAAATCCCCCCCACAGGAGTGCCTATGTCGCCGACAGGGCCCAGTCCGGCAGGCGGACCGGGCGCAGCCGGGAAACTGCGCAGGCTGGGGGAGTGGTGTGCCCGGCACTTCGTGATCGTCATCGTGGGCTGGCTCGTCGTACTCGCGGCTCTGCAGGTCCTGAACCGCTCGTTCGGCGGGGAGTACTCGGACGACTTCTCGCTCTCCGGCGTCCAGTCGCAGCAGGGGCAGGAGGTCCTGAAGCGGCACGACCCGACAGCGGGCGGGTACAGCAGCCAGATCGTGCTGCGCGACGACAAGCAGTCGCTGAGCTCCGTGAGTTCGCAGATGAGCCAGACGGTCACCGATCTGCAGAAGCTGCCCCACGTGCTCGCGGTGCAGAACCCGTTGACGGCACAGAACTCGCAGCAGTCCTCGGGCCAGTCCCAGCAGCAGAACGTGGGCCCCCTCTCCGGTGACGGCAAGACCGGCTACATCACCGTCCGCTTCGACGTGCAGCCGTCCACGCTGGGCGACTCGTACCTCGACGGGGTGGACGACTCCGTCAAGCCCCTGAGAGGGGCGGGCGTCGAGGTCGAGTACGGCGGACCGCTCGGCGAACTCGCCAGGCCCGCCCCCGACGACCGCGTCAGCGAGCTGATCGGGTTCGGCGTGGCGATCGTCGTCCTCCTCGTCGGCTTCGGCAGCGTCCTCGGGGCGGGCATCCCCCTGCTGACCGCCCTGATCGGCGCGGTGGGAGGGCTCGCCTGTCTGGGGCTGCTGGCCGCGGCCTTCACCTTCGCCACGGTGTCGCCGACGCTGGCCACCATGATCGGGCTCGGCGTGGGCATCGACTACGCGCTCTTCCTCATCACCCGCCACCGGCAGAACCTCATGGACGGCGCCGATCCGGTCACGGCGGCGGGGCGGGCCACAGCCACCAGCGGCCGGGCCGTACTCGTCTCCGGCTGCACGGTCATCATCGCCCTGGCCGGACTGTCGGTCTCCGGGGTGGGCTTCATCGCGAAACTCGGCGTCGCGGCGGCCGTCACGGTCGTCTCCGCCGTCATCGGCGCACTGACGCTCGTCCCGGCCCTCCTGGGGCTCATCGGTCACCGCATCGACCGCTACCGGGTACGCCGCCCCGTCGCGGAGACGGACGCGGCTCCGGGCGCCCCCGCCCACGGCACCTGGCACCGCTACGCCCAGCGGGTGCAGCGGCGGCCCTGGTGGTTCCTGGCCGGCGGCACCGTCACCGTCCTCGTCCTGGCGATTCCGCTGCTCTCGATCCAGCTGGGCCACATCGGCGACGGTGCGGATCCGAAGTCGTTCACGGACCGGCGGGCCTACGACATCATGGCGGACGCCTTCGGCCCCGGCTCCAACGGCCCGTTGACCGTCGTAGTGGACCAGACGAACGTGCCGTCCGACCAGCGTTCATCGCTCCAGTCGCAGGTGCAGAAGTCCCTCACCGACGTGCCGGGCGCCGCCACGACCACACCGCTCTCGACCACCCAGGACGGAGACGTGCTGGTCGCCACGGTCTACTCCGAGCAGGCCCCGCAGAGCGCGGACACCACCGACCTCACGAACCGCCTCGTCGACCGGATCCTGCCCCAGGCCGTCTCCGGCACCGACGCCAAGGGGTACGTCACGGGGACCACGGCCGCCCAGGTCGACTTCCGTGACATCGTCGCGGAACGCCTCCCCCTGATCATCGCGGTGGTCGTCGCCCTGGCCTTTCTCATCATCCTGATGGTCTTCCGCGGACTGCTGGTCGCCCTCAAGGCGGCGGTCCTCAACGTCCTGTCGATCGCCGCCTCGTACGGCGTGGTCGTCGCCGTCTTCCAGTGGGGCTGGGGCGGCCCCGCGCTGGGCGTGGAGGGGAAGGTTCCCATCGAGAGCTACGTGCCGATGATGATGTTCGCCATCATCTTCGGCCTCAGCATGGACTACGAGATCTTCCTGCTGTCGAGGGTGCACGAGGCCTGGCTGCACACCGGCGACGCGAGGGCGAGCGTCGCCCACGCCCTGGAGATCACCGCCCGCGTCATCACCTGCGCCGCCCTGATCATGGTGAGTGTCTTCGCCGCGTTCGTCGTCAGCGACAACATCGTCGTCAAGATGCTCGGCCTCGGGCTGGCGGTGAGCGTGCTGATCGACGCCACGGTGGTGCGCCTGCTGCTCGTTCCTGCGGTCATGACGCTGCTCGGCCGACGCGCCTGGTGGACCCCGCGCCGGCTCGACCGGATCATGCCGCACCTGGATCCGGAAGGGGACCGCGGCTGAACCGCCACGGCAGACCGTTGTCGTCGCCGCCGCGGACGAACTCGCCGTGCCTTTCGGCCGAATGGTGTGGAACACCACGACTTCACTCAACTCTTGACGTGGGGAACTCGTGAAGGATTGACGGGAGTTGTGAAAGGCGACAAGAATGCGGATCACTTCGCTCCGCTGCGTCTGAAGCGAACGAAGTGACGCGAGTGACTCGGTCGCGCACGCCTTCGTTGCGTCCGCCCGCGTCGGTCACCCGTGCTCAGCCACCTCCCACACCTTTCGATCCCGCAGAGGCTCACTTTGTCGCGTTCGCAACAATCCAGAACTCCGGCTGCCCTCGCCGCCACCGCATTCCTCGCCGTCGCCGCCGTACCCGTGTGGGGAGCCGGTGTCGCGAGCGCCACGCCCGGCGGGGCGTGCCAGTCCGCCACGGTCCAGTACCGCATCGTCGGCGCCGACGGAGGTGTCGTGGGCGCGGACTGGACCTCGCAGGGCGGATTCCGTGCCTGGGACACCGTCCCCGGCACCGTCCAGGTCCGGCTGGCTCCCGGCCAGAAGGTCGGGGACAGCTGCAAGTACCCCGTCTCCCTTGCCGAGTACACCACCGAGGGCCCGAACTGGGCCACTTCCGGTCGCCAGGTCATGGTGGACAAGGCCACCGTCTACCTCACCGCCGCGGACGTGGCCGGCGACGACGCGAAGCAGACCTGGCAGAAGCTGGCCGTGAAGTCCCCCGACTGCTACGGCCAGATCGACCTGTACGGCGACGACATCGCCTATGACGGCAAGACGGGTGAGGGCCACGGGCCCGCTCCCTACCAGCCGGGCGGCGTCGTCACGCCCTACCACCTCATAGCCGCGTGGAACGGAGGCGAGAAGTCGTGCACCCCCGGCCCGTCGGAGCCGTCCACCCCGACGCCCACCCCGTCGGAGCCGACCCCGACCGGTCCCGCGGGCAGCACGCCGCCCGCCGAGGAGACGACTCCGCCCGCCACGCCCACCACACCCAAGCCGTCCACGACGCCTCCCACGACACCGGACGTGCCGCCGCTGTCGTCGAAGCCGCCCACCACGCCCGAGCCGTCGCCCAGTGACAGCACGCCGCCGCTGGCGGAGACGGGTTCCAGCGCGCCGGTCGGCCTGATCGCCGGCGGGGCAGCCCTGGTGGTCGCCCTCGGCGCCGGGGCCGTGTACGCGGCGAACCGCTCGCGTCGCACGTGACACCCGTGACGGACCTGCGGGGCATCACCCCCGTGCTGTAGGCCCGCACCCGCGACTCCGCCTCCCGGTGGCACGATCCACGCCACCGGGAGGCGGAGCTGTCACCGGAGAACGGCGGGGAGAGGACGCCGCATTGCAGGCGAGACGGCTCTGCCCGGGCGGGGCGGCGGCGCTCAGGGAGCGATGCCCACACCGTCGATGCGGCTCCAGGACCGCTCCTGGGACGCGGTCATGGCCGGCCAACGCAGCCCGCCAGGGCGGGCGTTGACCCGGGACGCGTACGAACCGGGACGGAACGCCGGGGCGTAGAAGCAGCCGGTGCCGTACTCGGCGTCGAAGGCGGCGCAGGAGGCCGCGGTCGACTCCGGCGTCGGCTTCCTGCCGGTGCGCACCCAAGTGTCCAGCGTGGCAAGCGAGTTGGCGTACTCGGCGGTGCTCAGCCCGCTGTGTTCGCTCTCCCGGGTGAAGGTCTGCACGAGGTTCCTCTCCCGGTGGGCGCCCCGGAGGCTGTCCCGATAGGCCTCCTCGTGCTCGACGAACGCCGTGGGGTCGTCGATGGCGTGGAGCGTGAGCACGGGAATCGCGACCCGGCCGGTGATGTCACTGTCGTAGGAGAGGTCGCGTACGGCGGTGGCGTCGGCGGCGAACCGCTCCACGCCCGCGTTGAGCGCCTCGTCGTCGTGGGATCCGGAGTACCGCACACCCTCGTTGCTGAACGGATTGCGCCCGCCGAGCCGGTTGTGCACGATGTCGCGGAAGGTGAACGTCGCGAACCGCAGGTGCGATTCCAGGGCGCGCTCGGGCAGGCCCGTGACGGCCAGGATGTCGTCCAGATTCCGCTGCTGCACGGCTGTCCGCTCCAGCGCCGGAGACTCGAAGCCCGTGCACTCCCGCAGGCGGGCGCGCAGTCCGGCGGACGTCATGGTCGACCCCGCTCGCAGTCCCTCCCACAGCGGGTACCGGGGCTCGGTGGGGCGTGGGTGGTTGCCGCAGTAGTACTGGTACACCACGCGCAGGTCCACGCGGTAGTCGTATCCGCGCGAACCACCCCCGAGGACACCGTTGGTGAGCAGGGCTCCGTCGTACGGACCGTGCTTGTGGGCGCCGTACGTCTCCACGACCTTCGCCGCGACGTTGCCGCCCCAGGACTGGCCGTGCACGTACGTGCGCTTCGGCGTTCCGAACTCCTCGACGAACAGACGGCGCAGGTTCTCCGTGTCGGCCGCGGCCATCCGCGTCCCGTACCCGCCGCGCCGGTACGACGAGCCGGCCCACGCGTAGCCCTCGTCCACCATCACCGCCCAGCGCTCCAGGTCACCGGTACTGCGGTCCGGGTCGGACTCCGCGCCGAGGTCGGGGCCTCCGTGCGCGTGCACCACGAGTGATCTGTTCCAGTCCTTCGGCACGGCGATCGCGTAGTGGGCGCCGTGGGAATCCTGTCCGGTGTAGCAAGTGGCCTTGCCCGTCAGGTTGGTTGGGCACTCGGCGGTTGTCGGTTCACCAGCGGCCGGGGAGGCGGACACAGGTCCGGCGAGCGTGCCGGCCAGGACTGCCGCGATGCCCGCGGCCACTGCCGCGCGGCGGCGCCCGAGTGACCGCAGGGCACGGGTTCCTTCGCGGATGCCCGTTGTGCTCGGCCTCGTCCAGTCCATGGGTGTCTCCCTGTCCTCGTCGGCGCTCCGTTGCGCGGCGGGCCCGATGCTAGGGAGGGCCGGGACGGATTCCCACGGCTTGATCATTTGCGTTCATTGTGTTCGTGTGGGCGAAGGCGGGCCGGGATGCCCCCGAGGAGGCACCGGCCGGGCCCGGGTGGATCGGTGCAGGGTTCAGCGCAGATGCTTCTCGAAGAAGGCCGTCGTCCTGTCCATCGAGGCCGGCCACCGCGGGCCGAACGTGTGCCCCTCGCCGCTCCACTTCACCAGCTCGACGTCCTTGCCCGCCGCCTCGAACGCGGCCGCGGTCTGCTCCGACCAGGCCAGGGGGCAGGTCTCGTCGGCGGTGCCGTGGTGGATCAGCAGCGGCTCGCTCGCCCGGTCCACGTAGGTGACGGCGGCGGCTTCCCGCCAGAACTTCGGGTTCTTTTCGGGGGAGCCGTGCGTGGCGTCGATCCTCGAGGCGATCGGGTCGCCCTCACCGCGCTGGAAGTGGTCGATGTTCTCGTCCGGCCGCGAGCTCACCGGAGCGAAGACCACCGCGGCGTCGACCAGGCCGGGTGCCACGACCAGGGTGTTGTACACGACGCTGCCGCCCATCGACCGCCCGAGCAGGCCGATCCGGTCACCGTCGATCTCAGGGCGCCCCGACCCGCGCAGCGCGAGGACGGCACCGATGGTGTCCTCGGTGTAGCCGAGGCGAAGGTTCACGTCGTTGTCGGGATCCTTGTCGGAGCCCGCGTGGTTGCGGTAGTCGGTGTGCAGGACCACGTAGCCGTCGCGGGCCAGCAGATCCTGTTCGCGTGCCAGCCCGCGGCCCGTGGTGTAGACGGCCGGGTCGATGTAGCCGTGTGCCAGCACCAGGGCGGGGAAAGGGCCCTTGCCCTCGGGAACGTTCATGATCCCCGAGATGGTGAGCCCGTTGGCCTCGTACGTCACGGCGTACCGGGTGTAGGCGTTCGTGCGGGCGAGTACGTCGCCGAGTCTGAGGTCCGAGCCGCGATGGTCGCGCTCGATGAGGCCCGGGATCGACACCGGGTTCGCCGGCGCCGGCGCAGAGGTGGGAGGCGGAGGGCTGCTGGGTGTTCCGCTCGCACTGCGGGCCGGGGAGGGCGAATCCGCGCGCTCGGCGTCACCGCCCCCGGTGCAGCCGATCGCGGCCACCAGCACCAGTCCGGCGGCGGCACAGGCCGTGCTCCGCAACCGCATGGGTCCAGTATCCCCCGGTTCGGCGGGTCGGCGGGAGTCCGGGACGAACGGAAAGGGCCGGATCCGAAGCGGATACGCGGCGGCCGTCGCGCTGTTCCTTCCCTGCCGGGCATTTCGCTCAGGTGAGGCGTTAACCGAACGCGGCAGGCATTTCACTGCTTTCGCTCCGGTATATGAATTCCGGTGTGCCGAAGGAACCATGTCTGTTCCCGCACCGTCTTTCGGCCTGAACCGAAACGCCGAGCTGCGAGGGCGGGGGTGCCGTCGAGGTCTCGGGTTCATGGCGCGATCGTGCGATCCTGTGGGAAGGGCCATATGACTCGGGGGGCTTGTCTGTGCTCTACATTCATTTCTCTGCGGCGGATCTGAGCCGTGTTCGCATTGCCACGGAGCCGGATCCGGCGTGGGAAATCCTTTTGAGCCTGCATGCACTCGGGGGCTCGGCGGATCACGTGGTCTTCGGCCCGTGGAGGTCCGAGGCACTGACCGGCCTCGACGCCTCGACACGCATGCTGCTCGAACTGGCGCCACCGCGCGGGTATTCGCCCGACTTCCTCACTCCGGCCGGTGTCACCGGCGTGGACTCCATCGTCGACGCCGTGCTGAGCACGGGCCGTGGGCGACTGCGCGCCGACCTCGCGCAGCTCGCCGCCCGGCGCCGGACACCTTCCTGGACGCGTCTGATGGCGGAGGGCGACCTCGAGACGATGCGGCGGCTCGGCGTCGCGCTGAACCGCTACCACGCGCGCGTGCTCGCCCGTCGGTGGGATCGCATCCGCGCGATCACCGAGGCCGAACGCACCCTGCGGGTACGCGACTTCCTGCACGGCGGCGTCGAGCGGTTGCTCGGCAGCCTCCACCCGTTGGTGCGCTGGGAGCCTCCGGTGCTGGAGGTGGACTATCCGATTCACCAGGAGCTCCACCTCAGGGGCAGGGGACTGCTGTTGATCCCCTCGTACTTCTGCTGGCGTCGGCCGATCACGTTGCTCGACGACGAGTTGACGCCGGTCCTCGTGTATCCGGCCAACCGTGGCCTGCACCTGCTCACCCGGCCCGCACGGCCGGGGCGGTCGGCGATGGCCCGGCTGCTGGGGCGCACCCGTGCCGCCGTCCTGGAGGAGATCGCCCTGACCGGGGGCACGACAGGGGGAGGCATCGCGCGACGCCTGGGCATGTCGGCGGCTTCGGCGAGCGAGCACGCGACCGTTCTGCGGACCACCGGCCTGATAGACACGCACCGCGTCGCCAACACCGTGCGGCACACGCTGACTCCGCTCGGCCGGGCGCTGCTGGAGGGACACCAGACGACCGAAGACCTGCCGTCCCCTGCGGAGCTGCACGACCCGGCCGCGTCGGGCGCGGGGGGCAGCCCCGGGAGCCTGCGCATGGAGGACGGAAGCGTCATGGAGCCGGTGCACTGAGCGACGGGAACCGTTCGCGCCGTGCCCGGATCTCGCCGCTGTCGCGACGGTCGTTGCCCCTCGCGGCACTAGGTTGTGTGCCACGGCCAACGACGGTTCCCCTCAAGGAGGTTGCCGGTGACGCAGGACTCGTCCGCCCCCAGCAAGGCGGCGTTCGCGAAGATCGACTCGACGGTGCCGCACTCGGCCCGGATCTGGAACTACTGGCTCGGCGGCAAGGACAACTACCCCGTCGACCACGAGGCGGGTGACGCGTTCCGCGAGGTCTTCTCCGGCATCACCGATCTCGCCCGTGACTCGCGGGCCTTCCTCGGGCGCGCCGTACGCCACCTGGCCGGCGAGGCCGGGATCCGTCAGTTCCTCGACATCGGCACCGGTCTGCCGACCGTCGACAACACGCATGAGATCGCCCAGGGGGTGGCACCCGAGGCGCGCATCGTCTACGTGGACAACGACCCCCTGGTGCTGGCCCATGCCCGGGTGCTGCTGACCAGCACCCCCGAGGGGGCGACGGCCTACGTCGACGCGGATCTGCACGATCCCGGCACCGTGCTGCGCGAGGCGTCGCGGACGCTGGACCTCACGCGGCCGGTCGCGCTCACCCTGATGCAGGTCAGCGGACACATAGCCGACTACGACGAAGCGCGACGCATCGTGGACGCGCTGATGGCGGCGCTTCCCTCCGGCAGCTACCTGGCGTTCAACGACAGCGTGGACACCAACAAGGCCAACGTCGAGGCGACCCGTCTCTACAACGAGAGCGGCGCGGCCCCGTACCACCTGCGGAGCCCCCAGCAACTGGCCGGCTTCTTCGACGGTCTGGAGCTGCTGGATCCGGGTGTCGTCCCCCTCACCGACTGGCGGCCCGACCCCGCGACCGCCGGTGCCGCCGGCGAAGTGATCGCCCTGTGCGGTGTCGCGCGCAAACCGTGAACGGGCGGCGGCCGTGACCCCGTGAAACCAGTGTCGGGCCGCGCGGTGCTAGGCGGCCACGCGCCGGGCGGGGCGGGACCGCGGACGACGGACGCGCGCCCCGGCTCCGTCGATTTCGCACTCACGCCCGCGTATCGACAGGATGGGGTCATGACCGACATCCGTACCCCCCGCCTGCTGCTGCGTCGCTGGCACGACGACGACCTCCTTCCCCTCTCCGAGATCCAGTCCGACCCGGTGGTGATGCAGTGGATCGGCGACGGCCGCCCGCGTTCCCTGGACGAGACCGCGCAGGACATCGAGGAGTGGGAGGAGGAGTGGGACGAGGAGGGCTTCGGGCTCTTCGCCGTCGAACTCCTGGGTTCCGGAGAGCTGGCCGGAGCGGTCGGTCTGTACGTCGCGGACTCTCCCGCCGAGATCGCGGACCGGATCGCGATCAGCTGGCGGCTCGCGCGGGTCCTGTGGGGGCAGGGGTACGCGTCGGAGGCCGCTCACGCCGCGCTCGAATTCGCTGTCCAGGACCGGGGTATCGACCGGGTCGTCGCCGCGTCCAGGCCGGGCGACAGCGCCTCCGCCAACGTGCTGGACAAGCTCGGCATGCAGGCGGAGAGCACCGTGCAGGACCCGGTTCACGGGCACGACCTGAGGCTGTACGCCATCGACCTGACGGAGTTCCAGGGCTGACCCCCGCAACGGCGGCCGCGCGGAGGCGGGCGAGTGGAACCCCTGCCGGAGAGGCGCCCGGAAAGCCGGGCCCAGGTCGACACGTGCGTTGAGCTGGGCCGACAGGCCGAGGCGCAGGCGGTGTGGCGAGGGGCGCCGGGGGCGGGGCCGGAAGTGGCCGACGGAATGGCCGGAGTTCTATCTGGCCGGTCCGGTTCAGGCTACGTACGATGCGATCGCTCCCGGCCTTCACAGCTCCTTCACAGGGCCGGGTCGCTGTGCGCATGTAGTTGACATGTGCATGACTTTTCGTTCGCTGTCTGATCCAACGCACCTGGTCCGCGACGGCCCTTCGTGTACGCGAAGAGCCGCACCCCCCTCTTCACGGCGGGTCACGTCCCCGCCGCCGGAACACCGACGCAACGGATTGGAACACCCATGGCTGGTGGGCTGCTTCTGAGTGGCGCGATCGCCGCTCTGTTCGCCACGGCACTCCCCGCGCACGACCCGTCGACCGGGATCGTCGACCCGCCCCCGGACAAGATCGTCATCAAGGTCGCCACGGTGAACGGCTCCGGCTGCCCCCAGGGCACCGCCGCCGTCGCCGTGTCCCCGGACAACACGGCCTTCACGGTGACCTACAGCGACTACCTCGCCCAGGTCGGAGGCAACTCGGATCCCACCGCGTTCCGCAAGAACTGCCAGCTCAACCTGATCGTCGCCGTGCCGGGGGGCTTCACGTACGCCATCGCCCGCGCGGACTACCGCGGCTTCGCCTCGCTCCAGGGGGGCGCCACCGCCACGGAGAAGGCCTCGTACTACTTCCAGGGATCGTCGAACACGGCCTCCATCACGCACCCCTTCAGGGGCCCCTACGACGACAACTGGCAGGCCACGGACACGACGGAATGGGCCCAACTGGTCTGGGCGCCCTGCGGTGTCCAGCGGAACTTCAACATCAACACCGAACTGCGCGTCAACGCGGGCACGTCGACTCCCGGCAGCACCAGCTTCATGACCATGGACTCGACCGACGGTGACATCAGCACCATCTACCATCTGGCCTGGAAGGAGTGCCCCAGCTCCTGACCCGTGTCCGGTCCCCCTGGCCGGCTCCTCCGCACCGGGAGCCGGCCAGGGGAAGGCGCGCCCGAGGCAGCGGTCCCGCCGTGTTCCGGCGGCGGGACACATCGTTTCGTCCGATGAGCACACGGCCCCGAACGAGGGGCGTGTGCTCGCTCTTTCCGGTGCCCTGGCGGACGAGGGCGTACCACCGGCGCACGAGCCCCGTTGCACGGACATGGACAGCACATTCGCCACAACGGGACCCTTCCTGGGTCGCGCGGGCCGCTCTCAGCCGTCCGTGGAACTCGCAGGCACCCCATGGACGGATCCACCGATCTACGCCGCGCTGGTCGCCGACTGGCGCGCGCGTGGACGCATGGTCCCCGGGCGGCCCGAGGCGCAGTGGCCGGCGCGCTCCGCCCTGCGCCCGGCGCAGCCGGGAAGGCGACGAAGGGGCGGTCCGGGGCCGGGTGGAACCCAGGGATCGTGACCGGCCGGTGACGGGATGTCAGCCGAGGTGTCCGGGGCGTGAGCCGGAGCGCGTCGCACGGCCGCCGGAACGCGCGGGCTCGCCGTTCACCAGGTCGGCGAGCATTCCGACGGCCTGGTGGAGCGCCACTTCGAGGGCCGTCGGCAGATGCAGGGTGCCGTGGCCGTCCGGCGGGATCAGCCAGCGCAGGGTCCCACTCGTCCGGCGGGGCGAGGGCGCGGCGATCCAGGCCCCCTTCCCCGAGTAGTGGATGTCCTGCCCCACCCAGTAGCTCTCCGGGTCCGGGGGAAGGAAGAAGCCCACGCGGTGGGCACCGAAGTCGGCGAGTGTGGGACCGGGCATCGGCAGCGGGAGGCGCAGAAGGGCGTCGAGGGCGAGAAGGCCGATCTCCTCCGGCACGCTCAGGACGTCCCAGAACCGCCCGGCCGGCAGCAGGACGGCGCCGCTCGGCCCGTGCTCCCACTCGCGCTTGCAGGCCCGGGGGTCCACCGCGGCGGCTGCGAGCCACTCCACGGCCTGGTGCTGGGAAGCGCTTCTCATGTCACTCCTCTTCGACCGGTGTCCGGTGCGAGCGGACAGTGCTTCCCCCCTGTACGGGCACGGCCCGGGCCTGAGCGAAGTTCCCGAGGCGATGCCCAGAGTCATATTCGTAGATATATCTATCCCATGGAAGGGGTGGCGCGCCGTGGCGTTTGTCCGTAGAACACCCGGACTTGGGACGGCTGTGCGATCCGTGTGCGTGGGAGGAGGCATCGCCGCGAACGCCGCGGTCGCGGCACGGGCCCTGCTCGTCCACATCTGCCGCCGCGCGACGCGTCGGCGCCCGCGACTCCCGTGCCGGGACCCGCTGGCACCCCTGGTGAAGACCGCACGGAGCCTGAACTACGGCGGCGGTGAGTTCCTCGGCCCGGACGACCGCGACAGATGAAGGGCCGTCCTGCGCGACCGCCCACACACCGTCGCTCACCGGCCCCGGAGCGGGCGGTCACCCCGAGGTGTCCACCGGGAGGCCGTGAGCGGACGCATGCCCGGTGCCCGAGAAGATCACCCCGGGACCGGAGGGGGCCTGGTTGAGGACCCACAGCCCGATCAGCGTGGCGAGGGTGAAGACGACCGCGATCAGGATCGCGAGCACGAGCCGGCGGCGACGCTCACGGCGCACCCAGTCGCCACGGGCGGTGCGGTAGGCGTCGGGGGCGGCACGCACCCCGCAGGCCAGCAGCTCCAGGGCCGCGCGCAACTCCTGTTCCGTCCGGTCCCGGTCCGCGTGCGGCTGTTGCTCGGCCTCGGTCTCCGCGGGCGTCCGGCCCGTCGCGTGCCGGCGCGACGGCTCCTCCTCCGTGGGCTGGTTCCCGGTCCGGTCCGGGGAGGTGTCGTTCATCGCCGGGCCTCCATGGCCTGGGTCAGGGCGGCGATGCCGCGCGCGGTGTGGGTCTTGACCGATCCGCCGGAGATTCCCATCGCGGCGGCTATCTCGCTCTCCTTCAGACCGAGCCAGTGGCGCAGGACGAGTGCTTCGCGCTGCCGTGCGGGCAGTTGCTGCAGTGCGTCGATCAGCACCCGCTGGTCGTCATGGAGCAGAGCGGTGCTCTCGGCGGAGGCCACGACGTCGGTCGGCGGCTTCTCGACATGCTTGCGCGCCACCTGGAGGTGACGTATCCGCATCCGGGTCAGATTGCACACCGTGGAGCGCAGGTACGCCTCCGCGGCCCCGGCGTCCCGCAGCCGGCGCCACTTCCGGTAGATCTGGTAGTACGCCTCGGCGACCACGTTCTCCGGGTCGTCCGCGCCGAGCAGCACGGCCAGCCGCAGCATCGAGGAGTAGTGCACCTCGAAGAGCTGGGCCAGGGCGGCCTCCCGTTCGGCGTCGACCGGATCACCGGCCGCAGGGGTGAGCGCCGCACCCTCCGGCGCCCCGGCCCCGGCCTGTCCTTCGAGGGTGACGGGGTCCGCCACCGCCGGCCGGACCGTCCCCGGCCGCGGAACGCGCGCCTCGGGGACGGCGGGCGAGGCGGCCTGCGCCATCGTCGCGCGGGTGTGCTGTCTGCGTCTCACGGCTGGGGAGCTCCCGTCTCGGGCCGGCGTCTGACGGTCAGGCGTGGCGGCAGGCCGGTGGCGTCGGCCCCGCGCGGCACGCGGAGCCGCTCCAGGACCAAGGTGGCGACCAGTGCAACGGCGAGATTGAGCACCAGGGCGACGATGCCGGCGTAGATCTCCAGAGGCCGGCCGCCCGAACCCAGGTTCACGATGGACGAGAAGCCTCCGCGCACCACCAGGAACGTGCCGGCCGCCATCCCCACGGCCCAGCCGGCCAGCAGCGCCCGCGGATGCAGCCGGCTCGTGAACAGCCCCACGGCGACGGCGGGAAAGATCTGCAGGATCCACACCCCGCCGAGCAGCTGAAGGTTGATCGCGTCCTGGTCACGCAGCCCGAACACGAACGCGACGGCCCCCACCTTCGCGGTCAGTGACACCGCTTTGGCGATGCGCACCTGCCGCTTGGGCGTGGCGGTCGGCTGCACGTACTCGACGTACACGTTGCGTACGAAGCAGGTGGCGGCCGCGATCGACATGACGGCGGCCGGAACCAGCGCCCCGACCGTGATGGCCCCGAACACCAGCCCGGCCAGCGGTCCCGGCATCAACCGGTCCACCAGCATCGGCACGGCCGCCTCGGCGCCCCCGGCCGGGGCCCGCACCCCCGCGGCGAGGGCCGCGACACCGAGGAACCCGAACAGGGCGAGCAGGCCCGTCCAGGCGGGCAGCGCCACGGAGACCTTCCGCAGGGTGCGCGGGCCGTCGGCGGCGAAACCGGCGGTGAGCACGTGCGGGTACATGAGCAGGGCGAGCGCGGATCCCAGGGCGAGCGTGGCGTACGCGGGCTGCTGCTCGGGGGAGAGGAGCAGCGCCGAGTCGGCGACCGAGGTCCCGCCGAGCCGGTGCGCCGCGCCGCGGAAGACCGCGCCCGGTCCGCCGAGCCGCGCGAGGACCAGCCAGCACACCGCGGTGAGCGAGACGAAGACGGCCACCGCCTTGAGCGCGGAGATGACCGTGGGCGCGCGCAGCCCGTGCCGGTAGGTCGCCACCGCGAGACCCGCGAAGAGCGCCACCATGACCAGGTCGCCGCTCGCTCCCCGCGGGTAGACACCCCCGGCGGTGAGCACCGCGCGGATACCCAGCAGCTGAAGAGCCAGATAGGGCATCGTCGCGAGGATCCCGGTGAGCGCGACGACCAGGGCGAGCGGCGGCGAACCGTACCGTCCGCGGACGAAGTCGCCCGCGGTCACATAGCCGTGCCGGCGGGCCACCGACCACAGTCGTGCCAGCAGGACGAAGGCGAGCGGGCACACGATCACCGTGTAGGGGACCGCGAAGAAGGCGGGCGCGCCGTTCCCATAGGCCAGCCCGGGGACGGCCGTGAAGGTGTAGGCGGTGAAGATCGTGCCGCCCAGCAACAGCCAGGTCCACACCGGGCCCAGGCTCCGGTCGGCCAGCGCCCAGCCCTCCAGGGACGGCAGCCGGTCGGTGGGGCGCAGACGGCGCGCGGTCACGGCGAGGAGCGACGCTCCGCCCGTCACGGCGAGAAACGTCGCCGTCATGGCGCCATCCGCCATGGCTCACCGCCCTTGGTGTTCCTGTGCCTTCACCCGTTGGTTGCGCACGTGGCCGGATCGGAGGACGCACGACCGGCGGGAAATCTTCTGGAAATTCGCTGTCAACCACTTCCGGCGGGTGGGCAACTCTTGCACAGGCCGACAGTGAACGGGAGAGGAGCGCAGGTCATGACACCCATGGGTCATCACCGGCTACGGCGCGTCGCGACCGCCGTGCTGCTCCTCGCGCCCGCCGCGGGACTGCTGTGGGTCCCCTGGTACGCCGGTGAGAGCCCACGGCTCGCCGGGACACCGTTCTTCTACTGGTACCAGCTCGCCTGGGTTCCCGGATGCGGCCTGTGTCTGCTGGGCGCCTACGCCCTGACCAGGCAGGGCCGTCACGACCCCTGACCCGTACACCTGCCGGGTCCCTGACCCGTACACCGTTCGTCCGTAAGCCCGAACCGGCCGTGGCGCGTCCCTGACGCCCACGGGTCCGCAGTCGCACCACCCCACGTCACCGTCGAGGTGAGGAGCCGCCATGCCCACGTCCGTCATGCCCGAATCCGGTTCTCCGGCGCCAGGAGGGCGCCAGGACCCGCCCGCCGCACGCTCCCGTACGACACCAAGGACGATGCTGCTGTGGACCGCGGTGGCCCTGGTCGGCGCGATCGGCTGGGGCGTCCTCGCGCTGGCCCGGGGCGAGGAGATCTCCGCGGTCTGGCTGGTGGTCGCCGCGCTCGGCTCGTACGCCATCGCCTACCGCTTCTACTCCCGCTTCCTCGTGCGGCGCGTCCTGAAGCCCGACGACCGGCGGGCCACCCCCGCCGAACGCCTGGAGGACGGCGTCGACTTCCAGCCGACCGACCGCCGGGTACTGCTCGGCCACCACTTCGCGGCGATCGCCGGCGCCGGACCGCTGGTGGGGCCGGTGCTCGCCGCCCAGATGGGATACCTGCCGGGCACCCTGTGGATCGTCGCCGGCGTGATCTTCGCCGGGGCCGTGCAGGACATGATCGTGCTGTTCCTGTCCATGCGACGGGACGGGAAGTCGCTCGGGCAGATGGCCCGCGAGGAGATCGGCAGGGCGGGCGGGGCCGCGGCCCTGATCGCCGTCTTCGCGATCATGATCATCCTGCTCGGGGTGCTGGCCCTGGTCGTGGTCAACGCGCTCGCCCACTCGCCGTGGGGCACCTTCTCCGTCGCCATGACGGTTCCGATCGCCCTGTTCATGGGCTTCTGGCTGCACCGCATCCGGCCGGGCCGGGTCGTCGAGACCAGCCTCATCGGTGTGGCGCTGCTGCTGCTCGCCATCGTCGGCGGCAGCTGGGTCCAGGAGTCGTCGCTGGCCGACACCTTCACGCTCAGCCCGACGACGCTCGTGTTCTGCCTGATCGGATACGGCTTCGTCGCCTCGGTGCTGCCCGTGTGGATGCTGCTCGCGCCCCGCGACTACCTGTCCACCTTCATGAAGATCGGCACCATCGCACTGCTCGCGGTCGGGGTCGTGGTGGCCGCACCCGTGCTGCGCGCCGACGCGGTCAGCGACTTCGCCTCCTCCGGCGCCGGCCCGGTCTTCGCCGGGTCGCTGTTCCCGTTCCTGTTCATCACGATCGCCTGCGGGGCGCTCTCCGGATTCCACGCCCTGGTCGCCTCGGGCACCACCCCGAAGCTGATCGAGAAGGAGTCCCAGGTCCGCATGATCGGCTACGGCGCCATGCTCATGGAGTCGTTCGTCGCGATCATGGCGCTCATCGCCGCGGCCACCCTCGAACCCGGCCTGTACTACGCGATGAACGCGCCCGCCGGACTCCTCGGCACGACCGCCGAGTCCGCCTCGCAGGCGGTGGCGGGCCTCGGCTTCACCATCACCCCGGACCAGCTGACCCAGGCGGCCGAGGCGGTGGAGGAACAGACCCTGATCGCCCGCTCGGGCGGGGCACCGACCCTCGCCGTAGGTATGTCGGAGATCTTCTCCGGGGTCTTCGGCGGCACCGCCATGAAGGCCTTCTGGTACCACTTCGCGATCATGTTCGAGGCCCTGTTCATTCTGACCACGGTCGACGCGGGCACCCGCGTCGGACGGTTCATGCTCCAGGACATGCTCGGCAACGTCTGGAAGCCGATCGGCCGGGTCAACTGGAAGCCCGGGATCTGGCTGTGCAGCGCACTCGTCGTCGCGGCCTGGGGCTACTTCCTGCACAGCGGTGCCACCGACCCGCTCGGCGGGATCAACCAGCTCTTCCCCCTCTTCGGCATCGCCAACCAGCTGCTCGCCGCCATCGCCCTCACCGTCTGCACCACGGTCCTCGTCAAGTCGGGGCGGCTGCGCTGGGCGTGGGTCACCGGGATCCCGCTGGCCTGGGTGGTCGCGATCACCTTCACGGCGGGCTGGCAGAAGATCTTCTCCGACGACCCCCGGGTCGGCTTCTTCGCCCAGCGCGCGCGATACGCCGACGGCATCGACGCGGGTCAGGTCCTGCCGCCCGCCAAGACCCTCGACGACATGCACACCGTGGTCACCAACTCCACGGTCGACGGCGTCCTGATCGCCCTGTTCCTGCTCCTGGTCGCCGTGGTGATCGTCAACGCGGCCGTCGTGTGCGTGCGCGCGGTGCGGTCCCCGGTTCCACTGCCGACCACCGAGGCGCCGTATGTGGAGTCCCGTATCGGCGTGCCGAAGGAGTCGGCCGAGCCGATGGCGGAGGCCCGCACATGAGCCCGCGGCGGTGGGCGCGTGCCGTGCACTGGTATCTGCGCGAACTGACGGGAGAGGCGCAGTACGACCGCTACCGCGAGCGCCATCTGCACGACCACCCCTTGGCGCCGGTGCCGTCGCGACGCGCGTACGAGGCGCTGCGCACCCGGCACCGTGAGGAACATCCCCAGAGCCGCTGCTGCTGACGAGGCGTCGCGGGGGGGGAGTTCCCGAGACGGGGCCTGCGGAGCGCGGGCGTCAGCGGCCCGGGGCCGTGCACCACGCGGCCCGGGTCGTCCGGTGCCGAGGACCGGGCCGTCCGCCGTCGCGGGCGGCGCCGGTCATCCGCCGGGGCTGTCGCAGATGTCCTCGGGCGGCCGGAACGAGCGGGAGTCGCCCGACTTCTCGTCGGTCTGGGCCCGCACGATGTCCAACTGCTGGAGCAGCGAGTCGAGATGCTCTTTCGAGGGATCGCGGAAGAACTCGAGCACCGCCCGGTGGAAGGCGTCCCGAAGCTCGGGCGGCATCACGTCCGAGGCGTCGAAACACAGGATGTGGGCACGTGAGTTGAGCAGGTCGTCGATCTCCTGCTCGATGGGGTTCACGGGCTCCGCGGGCGACAGCCCCGTCGTGTTCGGGAACAGCGGACGCCCCGCCGGGTCCGCCTCGGCCCGCCAGAGCTCCCGCCCGGCCGTGCTCGACAGCCGCTCCACCAGCTCCTGGGCCGCCGGGTCGTCGCTGAAGACGGCGGCCATGTCACCGGAGACCTCGAACGCGTCGCGGTACTCGGCCCGCCCGCCCAGGAACCGCGCCGACGGCTCCACACGGATGTCGTCGCCCGCGTACACGTACCGGATGAAGGCGCTCTGGTGCTCGTGCGTGCACTCGAAGCCGGGGGAGTCCAGCAGACCGCGGGGCCCGGCCGGTCCGGACGTGCCCTCGTACGACGTGGTCAGGGACCGCTCGACGGACGCCCCGCGGTCGGCGAGCAGTCCCGCCCACGTCGTCCAGGCCCGTACGACGTCCGGGTCGCGCCAGCTGAGCTTGCTCGTGGCCCAGTCCGCGTAGCGGTCGGGACCCACCTGGTGGAGCAGGATGTCCTCGATCCAGTCCGTGCCGGGCCAGCCCGAGGTGGCCTGCGAGGCGAGTCCCACGCACCACGTGGGATCGTCGCTCGGCGTGCCCTCCTTGCTCCACACCAGGCTCTTCAGGTCGACCTTCAGCGGCACCCAGTAGGTGCGGCGTTTGCCGTCCACCAGCATGCTCGGCGCCCACGGCTGATACGCGCGTTCGCCGGTCACCTGGGCGAGCGGTCTCAGCTTGTCGCGGCGGGCGTACTCGGTGAGTTCGCCGATGCTGTTGAGGACCGCCACATCCGGCGGTGCGTCGGCCTCCAGCTGTGAGACGAGGGTCTCGCGCAGCGAGCGGGTGCCCTCGTAGGTGTACGTCCTGCCGGTCCCGTCGTCCAGCCGCTGGAGCGCGTCTTCGAAAGCCTCGCCCTCCTTGCCGGTCCACGGGCCGAGGACGACGAGGGGTTTGGGGCTGTCCGATGTGCAGCCGGGGACCAGGGCGAGCAGGCAGGAGGCGAGCAGGACGCGCAGGAGACGCGTCATGAAACGGGTTGGGAGAGGGGACATGAGACGAGTCATGAGACGGCTCCCGGGCGGGCGACCACGAGGTACTCGCGGCGGTACGCGTGCAGGGCGCCGCCGACCAGGCCTGCGCCGACCAGCCCCGCCGGGAGGACGAAGGGGGCTGCCCCGTCCAGGAAGGCGAGCCGCCCCTCGGACAGCACCTCGTCGATCCGGGACTCCAGCACCTCGATGACCTCCGGGTCGGGGCCGTCGAAAGGGTGCTCCTCGGCGATCGTCTCGGTCTCCGGCGAGGTCCGTTCGGCGAGCAGTCCGGCCAGCGGGACGGTCTCTGCCTGGGCGTGCTGGGCGAGCAGCGCGTCGATCGTCAGGAGCGGCACGGCGAGCAGCGGCAGAGCGGCGGCAGCCAGCGGAATGCTGAGCCGGATCCGGAAGCGGCGGCGCAGGAAGGACACCGTGCGCCACAGACCCACGGCGAGCAGCACGAAGGCGATCCCGGCGACCGCCGCGGCGGCGAGCACGCCTTCGCCCCAGGCCGCCCGGTCCGCGAGCCGCTCGCGCAACTGCCGCTCCAGTGCCGCGACGCGGTCGACGATCGAGGTCGCGCCCGACCCGGTCGTCGGCGGACACGGCGGATAGCGGTCCTGCCGGTCCGCGGCGGCGACCGGCTCCGAACAGAGCATGCTGCGCGCGTAGGTGAGCTCGGCGTCCCGCAGCACGGCGTCGTTCGCGTGTCCCTGGGCCCGGCCGATCCACCCGGTGTAGTCCACGACCAGCGCGGACACCACGCGCAGTTCCTGTTCCTCGGCCACGGTCAGTGCTCCGCTGCGCGTGACCTGGTTCAGGCTCTGTGTCGCCCGCGCCACCCGTGTGCGGTACCGCTCGCTGAGCCCGCCGAGCTCGCTCGCCCCTGCCGTGTCGAGGTTCTTCTGGGCCTCTCCCTGCGCGATGAACAGCGATGCCTTGACGTGCGCGAGGCCGACCAGCGCGGGTGTCAGACGATCGCGCAGGTACTCCGAGTCGTCCCGCACATCCGCGTACGCCCAGCCGAGCGAACCGAACGCCACCACGGCGAGCAGCGGCAGCGCGACGAGCCGGTCCCGCAGGTACGCGCGGTTGCGACGGCCCGTCGTCGAAGGCCAGGCGTAGCGCCAGAGCCGGCGGGCGAGTTCGGCCACGACGACCACCGCGCCCCGCGCCACGCGGCGCGGACGTGTGAGCGGCGGGGCTTCGGCATCCGAGCCCCGGGCCGCGCGCCCGCGCCACGCCGTTCCGGTCACTCGCTGACCGTCCCGGAGCTGTTCCCCTGCGTCGGCGTATGGGCGATCGTCCGCAGCCAGGTGGTGACTCTCCTTCCGAGCCACGGGCTGTCCCGGTGGTGGCGGAAGGACGGGGGGCGGACCTCGTAGGCCCTGTCGAGCAGGGTTTCGGCGACGGCTCTGTCCTCGGCGGTGGCGGAACGGGCGGCCTGGTGCGCGAGGGTGAGGTAGAGGCGTGAGAGTTCTCTGCGCAGTCCCGGTTCGTCGGGCGGGAGGCCGAGACGGGCGTCGGCGGTCGCGGCGAGCGCCGTCAGGCCCGCGGCGCCCACGGCCCCTCGGGCGAGCGCGCCCCGTACCGCTTCCCACACCTCCGCGGTCATCCGGACCCGGGCCTGTTCGTCCGTCAGCCCGTGGGCGTGGAACAGCCGCGCCAGCCGCGCCAGCACCTCGCGGAGCCGCTCGGCCACCTCGTCCGTACGCTCCGCGGTACGCACGTGCTCGACGCCGACGCGTACGGCGGCCGTCCGCGCGGCGGTCCGGTGTCGTGAGTGCTGCGGTACCGCGTCCAGGGCTCGTACGGCGTCGTCCCACACCCGCTCCCCGCCCAGCGCGAGGCGCGCCCGCGCCGCGCCGAACGCCGCGCTGCCGAGGGACGGGTTGCGCAGCCGCACCGCCTCGTAGAACGTCAGCGCCTCCTGCCAGCGGCCGAGGCGCTCGGCGCAGTAGCCGAGTGCCAGCTTCGGGGCGTACTCGCCCGGGATCGCGGCGAACACCTGGTCGAAGTGCTGCCGTGCCGCGTCGGCCTGGTCCCGGCCGAGCGCGAGGAGCCCGCGGTGCCAGTCGAGCCGCCAGTCGTAGGGGGCGTGTTCGGCGCCGATCAGGGTCTCGGCGGAGCGCAGTTCACGCTCGGCGGCCTCGGTCCCGCCGCCTGCGCTGCGCAGCCGCAGCCGGCAGCGCAGCAGATGCACCTCCGGTGAGTCCCGCCAGTCCCCGGTGTGCTGCAGCAGCGCCTCGGGAGCGGCGTCGGCGAGCCTGCTCAGTTCGGCGTGATGGTGGTCGAACGGGTCGGGCCGCGGCACGGGCAGCCGTTGGGCGACCTCGGCGGGTGACGGGGGTGCGTACGGGGCCGGGGCGTCCGGGGCGGCCCACCGGGTGAGAGGCGGCGCGGAGCCGAGGGCCGCGTCGAGCGCGTACGGCGACTGGAAGAAGAGCGGCGACGGTTCGAAGGTCTCTACTCCGGTGCGCAGCGACCGTAACTCCCTGAAAACTCCCCGCAGTTGCTCCTCCATCTCCCGTGCGGTGGCGAATCGCTCGGCCCGTGCGCACCGGGTGGCGCGGTGCAGTACCCGGGCGAGTGAGACCAGGCCGAGTCCGTGGGGAGCGGGGGCCGTCATCGAGTGGGGCCCCGGAGCTCTGAGTGTTCCGGTCACGGTGGGGGCTTCGGGCCGGCTGATCATGTCCAGGCGGCCCAGTTCCGCCAGATCGTCGGGCGAGTGTCCCAGCCCGCTCAGCCGCCGCAGTGTCTCGCCGAGGCTGAACAGGTCGTCCTGGCCGGTGGATTCGCCGTTCGGCCCGACGGTCGGGGCGCGGAACGCCTCCGTGGTGTGGCCGGGCAGGCCGGCGGAGCGGACGCTCCCCACGTCGATGATCTTCGTGGTGGTGCCGTCGTGCATGACGTTGTCGGGTTTGAGGTCGCCGTAGACCTTGCGGGGACGGTCGGCGTGCAGATGCCCGAGCGCGGCGAGGATCCGCACCCCGTAGGCGAGTACGAACTCGTGGAAGCGGCCGCCGCCGAACTCGGCCGGGTTCACCTGGACCCGTGCCCGTACCTCCTCCAGGGTGAGGCCGTCCACGTACTGCAGGACGAGGAAGTCGCCGACGTCGGGATGGTGCCCGTAGTTGAAGACGCGGATGATGTCGTCGTGGCTGAGGTCGACCAGCGCGCGCCGCTCCTGGGCCAGCGCCCCGGCCGAGACCGCCGCCTGCTGGGGGTGGAGGATCTTGATCGCGACCTCGCGGTCGTCGACCTTGGTGTCGAGTGCGAGGTAGACCTCGCCCATACCGCCGTAGCCCAGGGGCCGGATCAACCGGTACTGGCCCGCGAGCAGCTGTCCTGAGGGCAGAGGCAGCCGGTCGGGGTCACGGCCGCGGGACGCGGTCGGCTCCAGCAGGGTGATCGACGGCAGCAGCACCGGGTCTGGGCTCTCCTCGGGCAGCTCCACGTGGGCGGCCCGCAGGATCGGCGACGCGACGACGAGTGGACCGAACGACCCACTGGACTCCGGCAGTTCACCGGTCGACCCTCTGCCCGCTGCCCCCTCCATGCGACCCCAGAATAGACGCGGAGGCCGGGAATGACCCCGTGCCGAGGGGGAGATGCTGTGTCGGAGTTGCCCGCCGTGGCCGTGGACCGTGCCGGCTCGGGGTCCTTGGGGCGTGGTGTGCGGTGAGCCACCACGCCCCGGGCACGGGAGGCGGCGGTGTCTCACCGCAGGTCGAAGGGGCCGCAGCCGCGCCCCTGGGCCGGCGGCATGCCGGGGATCCACGGGGTGGCCGATCAGGGGAGCCGCCCCGTGGGGTCTGCGCGGTGGCCGACCGGAGTCAGTCCTTGGCCTTCGCGTAGTCCTGTGCCATGCCTCCGGCGAAGTCGTACACCAGCGCGGGCTCGTCCCCCACGACCCAGGCGTCGTGGCCGGGCGGGCAGACGAATACGTCGCCGGGCCCCACTTCGCTCTCGGCGCCGTCGTCCATCCGGATCCGCATGCGGCCCTGGACGACGTAACCGTTGTGATGGACCTGGCAGCTCTCGGTCCCCGCGATCGGAGCGACGGACTCCGACCAGCGCCAGCCCGGCTCGAACGTGGCCACGGCGAAGTCGAGCCCGGAGAGGTGGACGGCTTCGAGGTGCCCGCGGGGGAAGTCCCGCCGTTCGTCCGGCTTCTCGACCGCCTTGATCTCGATCATTGACGATCGCCTCCTGTCTGGCCTTGTCCAGCAGCCTCGGGGCTTGGTCGTTGCTCGTGTGACATCCACGGCCGAGCAGGTGGCCGGAGCCCCCTCACCTCCATCGTCTGCCCGCAAGCCGGGCTCCGCCATTCGGGGGTTCGCCGCCGGATCAGGTCAGGGGGATGGACACCTCGTCCTCGACGGGCGGGTCGAGTTCCTGCGGGCGGTTCCCCGTCGCCGAGAAGCAGCGCAGCCGGACGGTGTCCGGCGAGACGTCCAGGCGCAGGAAGCACTTGAAGAACGGCGGACTGTACGTCGCCGAACCCGGTGAGAAGAGCTGCGTGTAGGCCTTGCGCACCGGAAGGCGCAGGCGTGACGTGCGGTCGGGGCGGCCTCCGGCACCCAGCAGGCTCGCGACGACGCGGGTGCGCAGGGTGATGCGGGCGGGCCGCTCCTGGACGCGGGTCGCGGGAATGCCGAGACGCTTCGCGACGACGGCGGTCGCCTCGGCCTCGGTGAGGGTGAAGAAGCGCCGCATGTGCAGCCGGTTTCCGTAGAGCCTGCTGTAGAAGGCCAGCGAGTCGCCGCGCAGCGGATAGCAGCGGAAGTCGCCTTCGGATACACCGGCGACGGAGACCCGCGGCATGGTGTGGGTGGCGTGCATGAAGGCTCCGCCGCCGCCGGCGACCACGTACTGGATCGTGCGGCCGTCCACCTCCACCGGGTAGCGCTGGTAGTTGTGGATGTCGCCGCCTATCGCGGCCACGTAGTGATGGGCCGGATCGCGCACGATGTCGTCGACGGTTCCGCCGCCCTCGATGGGGCCCGGGTGGTGCTCGGCATCCACGTACAGGGGGGAGCCGGTGATCAGGATCTTGGGGATGTCCCCCTTGGACACCTCGCGCAGCCAGCGGCCCTGTTCGGCGTCCACGGTGCCCGTCAGGCCGGTGTCGATGCCCACGATCCGTACCGGTCCCGCGTCGATGGCCCAGTAGGGGCCCGGCTGGACGGTCCGCTGAGCGGGAGCCGAGCGCAACTTCCGGGCCTCGGCCAGGCGTTGCTCGTCGTGCCTGCGCGGTTTGTGCCACAGCAGCGACCGCCACCAGGCGGGTGTCAGCCGCCGGGGCGCGGCCGGTTCCGCGAGGGGAGGGGCGTCGCAGAACACGCGCATGAAACCGTCGAGGTCCTCGTACCAGTCGTGGTTGCCGGGGATCGCGTAGATCGGCGCCTGGTAGTCCTTGTACGGGCGGAAGAACTTCGTGCCGTAGTCGTCGGTGCTGCCGACCGGATAGACCACGTCACTGGCGAGCACGGCGAACTCCGTGTCCCGGCCGACCTTCAGGAAGCCCGGCACGACGGCGTACTGAGGGTCGTCGCCCTCGCCGGTGTCCCCGATGACCATGAAGGAGAAGTGGTCCGGAGCGCTGTGCCTGACCACCTTGTCGGCCGGTGCCCCGGCCGCGGTCCGCTGCTCCACCCAGCGGCCGCGGGTGTGGCCCGTCGGGTCCCCGAACAGTGAGGCCAGCACGCCGTTCCGGGCCGGCCACAGCGTCCTTGGGTTGAGCCACGACAGCTTCTCGCCCCGGTTCGGCATCAGGCGTAGGTAGTCGCCGCGTTCCGTGGTGCCCCATCCGGCGCCCGCCGCTGTGTCGCGTGAAGAGTCAGACATCGGTGAACGGTAACAACGATCTCCCGAGAAGCGAGAGTTGAGGCGGCCGGGCCGCTGGTCCGGCCGCCGGCCTGACTTCTCAACTCTGCGGCCGGACCAGCCGTTCCTCGGGGATCACGGCCACACCGAGGATCTCGATCATCGCCTCGGGCTGCCACAGAGCGGTGCAGCCGATGCCCGCCATCGCCGGATAGACGGGTCCGGCGAGCTCGCGCCACACGGCGCCGATCTCCTTGCCGTGGGCCTGGTAGTCGGGGATGTCGGTGAGGTACAGCGTCACGCTGACCAGGTCTTCGGGCGTGCCGCCCACCTCGCGGAGTGTCGTCAGGACGTTGCCGAACGCCTGGCGGAACTGCTCGACGATGCCCCCCTGCACGATCTTCATGTCGGCGTCGAGCGCGGTCTGCCCGCCGAGGTGGAGCGTGTTTCCCGCGAGCGTTCCGTGCGAGTAGCCGCGGGGTGTCGGCAGCGTGCCCGGGTTCACTGCGATGGGCGTCACGAGGCCTCCAGTCGGGTGGACGCGGCCCGGCCCGACGAGTCGTCCGGTCCGTTGTATTGACAATAAATGACGGTCGTGAAAAAAACGAGATACAACGTCAACTCCACAGTCGCAGACCAGCTCTCCCGACCGTCACGTCGCCGTCCGTCGGGGAACCTGCCCGGGGGAGCCTCCGGGGCACAGTCCCGCCGTGACGGATCCGTCCCGCCCTGCCGGGCGCGACGCCGTCGGCAGAGCAGCGATCACCGGACCGGGGCGCCCCTGCCCGACCGGGTACGACACGTCTCCTCCTGAGCCGCCACGACCGGAACGGAGCCCGCCCCCATGGAGCCCGACCTCAGCAAGTACCGACTGGAGGGCGACGCCTCGATGTACCGGCTGCCCAGTGGGATCGTCGCTCCCGTGGTGACGCGCGCCGGATCGGAGAGCGCGAACACCGCCGACTCCGGCGGGGCCGTTCGCGTCTCGGGCGTCAGCATCCAGCACACGCCCGCCACGAAGCTGTGGTTCGGCAAGGTCAGCAACGAACCCGGCTACCGCTCGGTCACCCACCACCACGGCGAGGCCGAGACCGGGGGCTACGTCCTGTCCGGGCGGGCACGCATCTACTTCGGCGAGAAGTTCGAGGACTACGTCGACATGTCGGAGGGCGACTGGGTCTTCGTCCCGCCCTTCATGCCGCACATCGAGTGCAATCTCTCCCGGACCGCACCGCTGACGTGGATGACCACCCGCACACCGGAGAACATCGTCGTCAACCTGGCCGACGTCAGCGACGCCGACCTGCGCGACTGGCTCGACCGGTGACGCCACAGCCCGGCCCGACGCCGGCCGGGACGCCTGCGACCTCCGCGTTCTTCACCGACGCCGTCACACTGGCCCCCGCCCCGCCGGAGCACTTCGACCTCGCCTTCACCGCCGTCACCCAGCCCTGCCCGTGGCCCAAGGCGTACGGCGGCGACCTGGTCGCCCAGGCAGCCGCGGCGGCGATGCGATCGGTGACCGGCCCCAAGACCCTGCACTCGATGCACAGCTATTTCCTGCGCCCCGCCGACATCGGCGCCCAGGTGCACTACGAGGTGGAGGTGCTGCGCGACGGCCGCGGCTACAGCACCCGGCAGGTACGCGGTTACCAGAACGGCAAACCGCTGTACGTCTGTCTGGCCAACTTCGCTGCGGGGGAACCCGGCGGGTCCTTCCACGCCGAGTTCACCGACGTCGTACCCGACCCCGAGGAACTGCACAGTTCACGGGCGTATCTCGCGGAGCGCGACGGCGGTTCGATGACCGAGGAGTCGAAGGCCTACTGGTCCGCCGGCCGCAGCTTCGACATGCGCCATGTGCCCGGCCCGGTCTACCTCACCGTCGAGGGCAAACAGCTGCCGCAGCAGGCGGTCTGGGTGAAGCCGTTCGACGCGCTCCGGCCCGTCGAAGGGCTCACCGACGCCCAGCGGGACCTGGCCGCACTGGCGTACGTCTGTGACTACACGATCCTCGAACCCGTCCTGCGCGTACTCGGCCTGGCCTGGGCCGATCCCGGCCTCGTCACCGCCAGCCTCGACCACGCCATGTGGTTCCACCGCCCGGGACCGGTCGACGACTGGCTCCTCTACGTCCAGGAAGCGGTCGCCGCCGACGCGGGCCGCGGCCTGGGCACCGGCCGCTTCTTCACCCGCGACCACCGTCACCTGGCCACCGCCGTCCAGGAGGGAATGATCCGCCCCGCCTGACTCCGCCGCCCGACACCGGCGGGCTCCCGGAAGGACTCCTCCGTTGACTCTTCCGCCTTCCCTCTCGTCCTCGGCGTACCTGGACACTTTCGCCCGCGACCACCTGCCTCCCCCGCACCTGTGGCCGACGATCGAGTTCACCACGCCCGACCTGCACCACCCGGAGCGGCTCAACGCCGCGACCGAACTCATCGACCGGCCCACGTCGGCGTTCGGCGCAGACCGTCCGGCGCTGCGCACGCCTGCGGGGGAGACCTGGACCTACGGAGAGCTGAGGAAGCGGGCCAACCAGGTCGCCCAGGTACTGACCGAGGACCTCGGGCTGGTCCCGGGACAGCGGGTCATGCTCCGCTCACCCAACAACCCCTGGACCGTGGCGAGCTGGCTCGGTGTGCTGAAGGCCGGGGGAGTGGTGGTCACCCTCATGGCCGCGCTCCGCGCCCGCGAGATCGCGCCGGTCGCCGAGCGGACCGGGCCCGCCCTCGCACTGGTCGACCACCGGTGCGCCGAGGACGTCCACGCCGTCCGTGACACCGTGCTGCCCTCCCTGAGAGTCGTCGAGTTCGGCGGCGCCGGCCCGGACGATCTCGTGGCCCGCGCCACGGCCAAGTCGGGCGAGTTCACCGCCGTGGACACCTCGGCCGACGACGTGGCGCTCCTCGCGCCGACGTCCGGCAGTACCGGCGCACCCAAGATCACCATGCACTTCCACCGGGACATCCTGTCCATCGACGACACCTTCGGCCGCCACGTGCTGCGTCTGCTCCCGGACGACCTGGTCGCCTGCAGCGCCCCCTTCGCCTTCACCTTCGGCCTCGGCATGCTCGTCGTCTTCCCGCTGCGGGCCGGCGCCTGCGCACTGCTGACCGAGGCGGCGACCCCGCTGGGGATGGCGGAACTCGTCGAGCGGCAGGGCGTCACCGTGCTCGCGACGGCGCCCACGGCCTACAAGGCGATCCTGCGAGAGGGACGCGAACAGCAGCTCGCCGGACTGCGGGCCGGTGTCTCGGCCGGCGAACACATACCCGTCGGCACCTGGGAACAGCTGCGGGACAGGACCGGGCTGCGCGTCATCGACGGCATCGGCGCCACCGAACTCCTGCACATTTTCCTCTCCGCGGCCGGCGACGACATCCGGCCCGGCGCCACCGGCAAGCCCGTGCCGGGCTTCCGCGCCACGGTCCTCGGCCCCGACGGCACGGAACTGGGCCCCGGCGAGCCGGGCAGGCTGGGCGTCATCGGCCCGGTCGGCTGCCGCTACCTCGACGACGAACGCCAGAAGGACTACGTCGTGGACGGCTGGAACGTCACCGGCGACATCTTCCACCGCGACGAGGACGGCTACTTCCACTACCACGCCCGCGGCGACAACATGATCGTCTCGTCCGGCTACAACATCGGCGGACCCGAGGTCGAGGCGGCCATCGACACCCACCCCGACGTCCTGGAGTGCGCCGTCGTCGGACGGGCCGACGCCGAACGCGGCGAAGTCGTCTGCGCGTTCGTCGTGCTGCGGGACGGCGCGAGCGGCGACGCCGCCAAGGCCAAGGAGATCCAGGACCACGTCAAGCAGGTCATCGCGCCCTACAAGTACCCACGCGACGTGCGCTTCCGCGAGAGCCTGCCGCGCAACGCCAGCGGCAAACTGCAGCGTTTCGCACTCCGCGCGGCCGTCGAGGACGAGCAGGCCACCACGGCCGCCGTCGAGCACTGAGAGGAACCCCGTGAAGATCGCGATCGTTGGCGGTGGCCCCGGCGGCCTCTACTTCGCTGCTCTCATGAAACAGCTCGACCCGGCCCACGAGATCACCGTGTGGGAGCGCAACGCCCCGGACGACACGTTCGGCTTCGGCGTGGTCTTCTCCGACGAGACACTCGGCGGCATCGAGAACGCGGACCGCGACTTCGCCGACGCCATGGCACGCCGCTTCGCCCGCTGGACCGACATCGACATCCACTACCGCGGCCGGACCCACACCGTGGGCGGTCAGGGCTTCGCCGCGATGAGCCGCCCGGAGCTGCTCCGGCTGCTGCAGCGCCGCTGCCGAGACCTCGGGGTGCTCGTCCGCTTCTCCACGCCCGCCCCCGACACCGGGAACCTGCGCGCCGCGTACGACCTCGTGGTGGGGGCGGACGGAGTCAACTCGCAGGTGCGGGCAGCGCACGCGGACATCTTCCGCCCCGTGCTGGACCAACGGCGCAACAAGTACATGTGGCTGGGCACCGACCGGGTCTTCGAGGCGTTCCAGTTCTTCGTGAAGCAGACGGAATGGGGGACCATGCAGGTACATGGCTACCCCTACTCCGAGACGGGCTCCACCTTTATCGTCGAGATGCACGAGGACGTCTGGCACCGGGCGGGCTTCGACGCCACCGAGGGGACCGCATTCCCGCCGGGAGCCTCCGACGAGCAGGCCGTCGAGCGGGTCCGCGGGCTCTTCGCCGAGGAACTCGCGGGTCACCGGGTGTTCGCCAACAACTCCAAGTGGCTCGGCTTCACCACCGTACGCAGCGAGCGGTGGCACCACGGCAACCTCGTCCTCGTCGGTGACGCCGCGCACACCGCGCACTTCTCGATCGGGTCGGGCACCAAACTGGCGATGGAGGACTCCCTCGCCCTCGCGGCATGTCTGCACGAACACCCGGACACCGAGGCCGCGTTGAGAGCGTACGAGGCCGAGAGGCGCCCCGTCGTCGAGTCCACGCAGCGGGCCGCGCAGGCCTCGCTCGAATGGTTCGAGAACATCGGCATGTACGCCCACCAGGAGCCGACCCAGTTCTGCTTCAACCTGCTCACCCGGTCACGCCGCATCACGTACGACAACCTCCGCACCCGCGACCAGGAGTTCGCCGACCGGGTCGACGCGGCCTTCGCGGCCTCCCAGGGACTGTCCGGTGTCGCGCCGGCGATGTTCCAGCCCTTCCGGCTGGGGGAGTTGCAGCTGAAGAACCGGGTGATCGTGTCCCCGATGGACATGTACTCCGCGGTGGACGGCGTACCCGGCGACTTCCACCTCGTCCACCTCGGCTCGAAGGCGATGGGCGGCGCCGGACTCGTGATGACGGAGATGGTCTGCGTCTCGCCCGAGGGCCGCATCACGCCCGGCTGCACCGGTCTGTGGACCGACGAGCAGCGCGACTCCTGGGCCAGGATCGTGGCCTTCGTCCACGACCGCAGCACCGCCCGGATCGGTCTCCAGCTCGGCCACTCCGGCCGCAAGGGATCCACGCGCCTCATGTGGGAAGGCATGGACGACCCGCTGCCGGACGGGAACTGGAACACCGTCGGCCCGTCGCCACTGCCCTACGGTCCCGGATCGGCCGTCCCCCGCGAGATGGACCGCGCCGACCTGGACGCGGTCGTCGCCGACTTCGTCGCCGCCGCGCACCGAGGCGCCGAGGCGGGCTTCGACCTGCTCGAACTCCACTGCGGACACGGCTACCTGCTGTCGTCGTTCCTCTCACCGGTGACGAACCACCGCACGGACGAGTACGGCGGCACGCTGCGCGACCGGCTCCGGTTCCCGCTGGAGGTCTTCGACGCCGTGCGGGCCGCCTGGCCGGCCGGGCGGCCGATGATCGTGCGGATCTCCGCGACCGACTGGGTTGCGGACGGCAACACCGAGCACGACGCCGTGGAGATCGCCCGCGCCTTCATCGCCCACGGGGCGGACGCGATCGACGTCTCCTCCGGACAGGTCACCAAGGACGAGCGGCCTGCGTTCGGCCGTTCGTACCAGACGCCCTTCGCGGACCGGATCCGCCACGAGGTCGCCGCGGCCACCGGCGCGGCGGTCATCGCGGTCGGAGCCATCGCGTCGTACGACGACGTGAACTCGATCCTGCTGGCGGGCCGGGCCGACCTGTGCGCCCTCGGCCGCACCCACCTCTACGACCCGCACTGGACCCTGCACGCGGCGGCCGAGCAGGAGTACGCCGACGCCGCCGCCCAGTGGCCGCTCCCGTACCGGGCCGGGGCCCGCAAGCCGCCGAGCGCACGCACCGACGCCGTCCGCCCGCGGCTCTCCCTGCTGCGGGCCGAGGAACCCGGCCAGGCCGTCCACCTGCGCTGGATCCCGCCCCGGGAACCGGCCACGGTTCCTTGAACGAGCCCCGCCGGTGGCCGCCGAGCACCCCTGGTACCGGGGTCCGGCAGGGGCTCACGCGTCAGGGTTTACGAGCCACTGCACCGAACTGCGGGACCGTGGTGGGAGAGCCGTCGGCGGGGTGCCACCGCGTGCAGGACACGAGGCCCGGATCGAGGAGGTCCAGACCGTCGAAGAACGCGGCGATCTCCTCGCGGGTGCGGGCGGTGATGGGCGGGGTGGCGTTCTCGTTCCAGAACTTCATGGCCTCGATGTTGCCCTCGCCGCCGAGGTCCGCGTCGGTGGTGGGGTGGGTGAGAACCAGGTAGCTGCCGGAGGGGACCACTGCCAGGATCTCGCGCACGATGTCCTGCGCCTGGCGGGTGTCGAGGACGAAGTTGAGAATGCCCAGCATCATCACCGCGACGGGCCGTCCGAGGTCCAGGGTCGCCGAGGCGCGCTCGACGATGGTGTCGGGGCGGTGGACGTCGGCGTCTATGTAGTCGGTGGCTCCCTCGGGTGTGCTGGTCAGCAGCGTCCGGGCGTGGGCCAGTACGATCGGGTCGTTGTCGACGTACACGATGCGCGCGTCGGGTGCGGACCGCTGGGCGATCTCGTGGGTGTTGTCCAGGGTCGGCAGCCCGGTGCCGATGTCGAGGAACTGCCGCACCCCGCGGTCCTCGACGAGATACCGCACCGCACGGCCGAGGAACTCCCGGTCCGCGCGGGCCACATCACGGATCACGGGGAACATTCCGGCGACCTGGTCGCCGACGGCCTGGTCGACCTCGTAGTTGTCCTTCCCGCCGATCCAGTAGTTCCAGACCCGGGCGTTGTGCGCCACCCCGGTGTTGAGCCTCCCTGAACCGCTGGACGGGGCCTGGCTCTCACTCATGTCTTCCCCTCCCGGACACGGTGTGCGCGTCCTGGGCGTCTGCCGCCGCCGTGGCGCCACCGAACCGTCGTCGCCGCCATTCTGCCGCCTGTTGATCACGACGTCCCGGGATCCGGCGCGGTGCGCGCTCCGGGTCACGGCCGGGAGCCGGTGGGAGTGTGCCGGTCCGGCAGCGTGGGGAACGCACCCGGCGGGGGAGAGGCCGGGGGTGTACGGGAGGGAACGACGTGGTGGGCGGGCGGCGCGCCGCATCGAGAGGCGCGCCGCCCAGGGGTGGATCAGCCCGCCGGGGCCGGGTAGGTCGGGTACTCGACGCCCGACACGTGCTGGACGACGCGGATGACCTGGCAGGAGTAGCCGAACTCGTTGTCGTACCACAGGTAGAGGATCGCGTTGTCGCCGTCGACCTTGGTGGCGCCGGCGTCGACGATCGAGGCGTGGCGGGAGCCCATGAAGTCGCTCGACACCGCGTCGGGTGCGGTGGTGAAGTCGATCTGCCGCTTCAGCGGCGAGGTCAGCGACACGTTGCGCAGGTAGTCGAGGACCTCCTGGCGGGTCGTCTCACGCCCGAGCCGCAGGCTGAGGATCGCGATGGAGACGTCCGGTACGGGGACCCGGATCGAGCTGCCGGTGATCGGCGCCTTGAGGTCCGGCAGGGCCTTGGCGACGGCGGAGGCGGCACCCGTCTCGGTGATGACCATGTTCAGTGGTGCCGAGCGGCCGCGCCGGTCCGCCTTGTGGTAGTTGTCCAGCAGATTCTGGTCGTTGGTGAACGAGTGCACGGTCTCCACGTGGCCGCGCAGGACGCCGTACTCGTCGGCCATCGCCTTGAGCGGCGGGACGATGGCGTTCGTGGTGCAGGAGGCGCAGGACAGGATCTGCTCGTCCGGCTTGATCGTGTCGTGGTTGACGCCGTGCACGATGTTGGGGACGTCGCCCTTGCCCGGCGCGGTCAGGACGACCTTGTCGATACCGGGACGCAGGTGCCCGGACAGGCCCTCGCGGTCCCGCCACTTGCCCGTGTTGTCGATGAGGATGGCGTCCTTGATGCCGTAGGCCGTGTAGTCGACCTCCGACGGGTCGCCCGCGTAGATCACCTTGATCGCGTTGCCGTTGGCGATGATCGTGCTGTTCGCCTCGTCGACGGTGATCGTGCCCTGGAACTGGCCGTGGATGGAGTCGCGGCGCAGCAGCGAGGCGCGCTTGACGATGTCCTGCTCACCGCCCTGACGGACGACGATCGCGCGCAGCCGCAGGCCGTTCCCGGAGCCCGCCTTCTCGATGAGGAGGCGGGCGACGAGGCGGCCGATGCGGCCGAAGCCGTACAGGACGACATCGCGTCCCTCGCGGCTCTCGATCTTGTTGGCACCCGTGGCTCCGGCGACGGCCTCGGCGGTGAAGTCCTGCACCGTGAGACCGCGGTCGTCGGTCCTGTGCGTCGCGGCGAGCATGCCGATGTCGATCTGGGAAGGGCCGAGATCGAGCGTGGTGAGAGCCTGCAGGTACGGCAGTGTCTCGGTGACGGAGAGTTCCTCACCGGCGATCTGCCGGGCGAACCGGTGGGTCTTGAGGATGCTGACCACCGACTTGTTCACCAAGGAGCGGCTGTGCAGCAGGACGGTGACGTCCTGCTCGCGGTGCAGCTTCCCGA
This sequence comes from Streptomyces aurantiacus, assembly GCF_027107535.1. Classification (NCBI taxonomy): domain Bacteria; kingdom Bacillati; phylum Actinomycetota; class Actinomycetes; order Kitasatosporales; family Streptomycetaceae; genus Streptomyces; species Streptomyces sp. Qhu-G9. The sequence goes on from NZ_CP114283.1 coordinate 4,027,282, forward strand.
TGATCGGGATCATCGATTCCGCGATCTCCTCGCGGTGCTTCCAGTTGGTGAACGAGTCGTCATTGACAGTCACAGGTTTATCTTTCGAGCTAGGCGGTGCTCATATGGTAATCCTTCGTCGATCTCGTCCTTCACGCGGCCCTGCCGGGGCGCGATCACGCACCCGGGCAGCCCGCTCCGCAGGCCTGTGGCCCGCCGGAAGGGCGGGCCACAGGGGATCTCCGGCATCGGTCACGCGATCGAACGGTCACGCGGTCGAACGGTCATGCGGCCATCGGGTCCGGCGGGCGGTCAGGGGAAGCTGGTGATCTTCGAGGGGATGGTGTCCGACCCCGACGTCGGCGCCCCCGTGTTGTTGACGACGTGGGCGTACTGCCCCTTTCCGCCCAGCGACACGACCTGGATGCTGTGCAGTGTGATGCCGGTCCTGACCGGCACCTGGAAACCGTGGTGCTGGACGATCGTCGAGTCGGTCGTGAAGTTGCAGTAGCTGCCCAGACCCCAGGCCTCGTGGACGTCCACGCTGTCGGCGACCTTGTAGGCGGCGTACCCGACGATGCCGTCGTGCGTGACGGCGGCGGCGTTCGGCACGTCGTAGGCCTTCTCGTTCTGGAAGAAGATCGTCCGGCCGCGTTCGCCGCTCCAGACCACGTCGTACTTGTTGAAGTGCTCGACGAACAGGCCCGTGGCGAGGACGTCGTCGCCGTTGACCTCGAACCCGTAGTCGGCGCGGTTCGTCTCCCATCCGACGCCCTCGCCGTGGTCGGCCCGCCAGATCCAGGTGTGGTCGACGATGACGTCGTCGCTGTTGACGACCATCGAGTGGGTGGCCAGGCCGGGTCCTGCACCGCCGATTCGGATGAACACGTCCTGCACGGTGGTCGGATTGGCGGCGTGGTCGGCGGAGGCGCCCGGCGCTCCGACCTGAAGCAGCGTGTCGGACCTGGCGGCACCGGCGTCGATGAGGAAGCCCGCCAGCCTGACCCCGTCGACGTCGCCCACGTGCATGGCGTCGACGCCGTTGTCGGGGACGATCGTGGCCAGTCCCAGCCCGAGGACCACGGTGTCGGCACGGTTCACGTCGATGGTCCGGTCTAGGTGGTAGACCCCGGGGGTGAACAGAAGGTTGAGGCCCTGGTCCAGCGCCGCGTTGATGGTCGAGGCGGTCGCGCCGGGCTTGACGACGTAGAACCGGCTGAGCGGGAGTGAGGTGCCGCCGGCGTTGGCGGGCCAGGACACGCCACGGGCGTTGGTGCGCTTGCCGGGAACGAACACCTTGTAGTCGTCGCCGTCCAGGTAGAGGAACGGCTTCTCCCGGGAGACGGGGGTGGAGTCGAGTGTCGTGTACGGGCCGGTGTCGAAGTTCGTCGCCGGGGCGCCCTGCACACCGGAGAACGTCATGTTCCGCACGCCGTTGGTCCAGCCGCCGACCGAGCTGTCGCGGGTGTACCACTGCTGCTGCGAGTACGGGCCGACCGTGCCGTCGATCTTCGAGTCGGCGATGTAGCCGCCGGAGGCCCAACCGTAGCCCGCCGGTGCGAGGTTGAGGCCGCCCTCCACGTGGATCCGGCGGAACGGCGCGGCCTGGGCGACCGCCCAGCGGTCCGTGCCGTTGACGGGCTTGAGCGACAGGTTCTCCGCCGAGCGCCAGAAGTTCTGGGTGGCGTTGCCGTCGAACCAGCCCGCGTCCACGGTGATGTCGCCGTTGATCCTCACGTCGTCGGGGTTGAGGCCGAGGCCGGAGACCGAGGTGTAGAAGCCCAGCTGCGCGTTGATGCCGTTGTACGTGCCCGGCTTCATCAGGAACTGGTAGCGGCCCGAGCCGAACTGCGCGGACTCCTGCTGGGCGAAGACCTGATCGAACTTACCTTGCAGGCCCGGGGTGTTGGGGTCCACCACGATGACGTTGGGGCCGAGGTCGCCGCCGCCCTCGATGGGAGGCGTGCTGTGGGTGCCGGTGTGGACCGCGACCTCCCACAGGGAGTAGCCGTACCCGGTGGCGCGGGCTGTCCCGTGGATCCGTACGTAGCGGCCCGAGCCGCTGACGTCGTAGGAGGCTGTGCCGCCGGTGCCGTTCGTGACGGACTTCAGGGTCGTCCAGTCCTGGCCGTCGTCCGAGGCCTGGACGGTGAAGTCCTTGCCGTGGGCGGCCTCCCAGTTGAGGTCGACCTTGCAGATGTCCTGGACCGAACCGAGGTCCACGCGCACCCACTGGGGGTCGGACGCCTGACTGGACCAGCGGGTGCCGGTGTCTCCGTCGAAGGCGGACGCGGCGGGCGTGCCGGCGTTCTCCGTGGAGGAGGCGGTGGCCGGCCTGCCCTTGGCTGCGTTGGCGCTCGCACAGTCCCCGGCCGGGGGCGTGCCGGCATCGCCGAACACCTGGAACTCCCAGAGGGAGTAGCCGTATTCGGTGGCGCGGGTGACGCCCTGCATACGGACGTAGCGGCCCTGACCCGAGACGTCGAGCGTGTCGGTTCCGCCGTCGCCGCCGGTGACGGAGGTGAGGTCGGTCCACGAGCTGCCGGTGTCGGAGACCTGGATCTTGTACGACTTGCCGTACGCCGCCTCCCAGTCGAGGACGACCTGGGTGAGGGTGGCCGATGCTCCGAGGTCGACCTGGAGCCACTGGGCGTCGGTGCGGCCCGACGACCACCGGGTCCCGGTGTCGCCGTCGACGGCGCTGCCCGCGGGGGTACCGGGGGTCTCGTCGGAGGAGGAGGTGGTGGCTCTGCCTTGGGAGAGCGGCACTTCGGCCGCGGCGGCCGGCAGCTGGAGGGGGAGGGACACGAGCGACGCCGCTGTGGCGAGCGCGATTCCCAGGGATCTGAGTCTCATACGTTCACTCCGTGCGGAAGTGGAGGGGCGGCTTGGGGCTGCCGGGCGCGCGGTACCGTGACCTCCCGGAGGAGCCCGAGAGGTCTGCGGAAGTCCAAAGCCGTTGGGAGAGTGCTTAGTTCATGTGTTGATTTAAGTAATGAATCAACGGCCGGGCAACCCGTCGGACAGGACTTCTTCGCGGACTCGTTCGGTGGCCCCGCCGGATCCGCGAGTCGGCGCGCGCGATGCCTGGTCCGGCCCGCCTTCAGGGGGTGAAGCTCCGCGCGCCCGGCAAGCCGGGCGCGCGGAGCCCTGTGAACCCCGCGACCGTCGCGCCCTCAGCGCATGAGAGCGCCGCGCAGCGTCAGTCCGTAGTTGACGCGCAGGCGCCGCAGTTCCCAGAGAGCGACCGCGGTGACCGAGAGCGGGGCCCCGAGCATGACCACGATCCGCGTGGGGCCCGGCAGCGTGTCGTGGGCGCCGGTGAGCAGGTCCACCAGTGTCATCTCCCACACGAGCGCCGTCGCCAGTACCGGAGGCACCGTCTCGTGGATGTCCGCGGTGCGGAAGACGTGGACGAGGGACATTCCGATGCCGTAGACGACGAACGGCAGGACCCAGCCGATCGTGAGCAGCGTGACGACGACGGTGACCACTGTGGTCGGGGCGTTGGTGGCGAACTCGCCGCTGGCGAACCCGGTGAGCACCAACGCCGGGAACACGGCGACCCCGGCGATGATCGCCAGCACCGAACCCACCGGCTTGGCCGTGCGGCGCAACAACTCCTGGCGGGCCGGAGGGCGGGCCACGGCGATCAGCAGGCCGACGATCACCGGGAAAGTCACCGAGAGGACGAGGACGTTGATCCACGACTGGTTGAGGCGGTCGCTCGCGACGTCCCCGGCGGAATGGACCAGCTTGTAGGAGAACATCACCCACAGGACGGCGGCCAGACCCACGATGCTGCGGATCTTCTGGATACGGGCGACCACCGCGTCGTCGACGCGCCCCGGCCGTGAGGGGGTGAAGACCTTGCGTCCGATCGCGATGGGCCCCACCGTGCGCCAGACCCGGCCGGCCCGGCCCACACGCGGCGCGGGAGGCGGCCCGGGATGCGGATTGCCGGGTTGCGGTGGGTAGGGGTGCGGGACGTGGGGCGGGTAACCGCCTTGCGGCGGCGGGGTGTTCGGGTACGGGCCCTGCGGTGGGGCAGGAGCGTTGGGGCCGTAGGGGTCGTACGGTGGCCGGCCCTGCGGATTCCAGGCGTTCATTTCTGTCGTTCCCCCGAATTCGCGACTGAGGTGACGGACGCGTCGCGGCAGTGTATTTGGGTGCACGTGGGAAGACATCCACCCCGGTCGGACGGTGCGAAGGCCCACCGGCGGGAGTGCCGCGGCACATGCCACCGTGGCCACTGGGTCCATCAGCTGTGCGCCGTCTGCGGCACAAGCCTCGCCGTCGAAGAGGTCGGCACACACGACCCGTTGCTGGCCGCCGCCCACGCCGAGCGGTGGAAGGGGATCTGGCGCCGACGCGAGGAGCCCACTCGCCGATGAACCCACCGGACACCACGGCCTGCATGTCCGGGACGCGGCTGTCCGGGCCCGGGGGAGCGGGATCGAACGACACCGGCCGAGCACTGCGCACGGCGCCCGCGCTCGGGGAAGGCAGGGGAGGAGTGCGAAGCACGGACGGGTGGGAAGACACCGGCATGGACATCGACGCCCTCCGCAAGGACACCCCCGGTACCGCGAACCGAGTGCACCTCAACAACGCCGGGGCCGCGCTGCTCTCCCGGCAGACGCTTGAGGCGATGACCTCTCACCTGGAACTCGAAGCGGCCATCGGCGGATACGAGGCCGCCCACCACGAGCGCGAGCGGATCGACGCCACCCACACGAACATCGCCCGGTTGGTGGGCGGTCGGCCCGACGAGATCGCGCTCTTCGACAACTCCACGCACGCGTGGAACGCAGCCTTCTACTCCATGACCTTCAAGCCGGGCGACCGCATCCTGACCGGCCGGGCGGAGTACGGCAGCAACGTACTGGCGTACCTGCAGGTCGCCCGGCGTTCCGGCGCCGAGGTCGTGGTGGTCCCCGACGACGAGTCCGGACAGCTCGACACCGACGCCCTGGCCGGTCTGATCGACGAGCGCACCAGGCTCGTCGGTGTCAGCCACATCCCCACCAGCGGTGGTCTGGTCAATCCGGCGGCCGACATCGGCCGGATCACCCGTGCCGCCGGGGTGCCGTTCCTGCTGGACGCCACCCAGTCCGTGGGGCAGATCCCCGTCGACGTCACCGAGATCGGCTGCGACATGCTCACCGCGACCGGCCGCAAGTTCCTGCGGGGACCGCGCGGCACCGGCTTTCTGTGGGTGCGCCCCGAGGCGCTCGAACACCTCGACCCCTTCGTCAGCGAGATCGAGGCGGCCACCTGGGACGGCGAGCGCGGCTTCAGGTGGCACCACGGAGCCCGGCGCTTCGAGACCTGGGAAGCGAGCTACGCCAACGTCCTGGGGCTGGACGCCGCCGTACGCCAGGCCCTCGACCTGGGCATGAACCGGATCGGTGAGCGAGCCGTCGCCCTCGGCGCGTACCTGCGCGACCGGCTGCAGGCCCTGCCCGGCGTCACCACGTACGACCTCGGCCGCACCCGCTGCGCCATCGTGACCGCCAAAGTGGACGCCGTACCCACTGCGGACGTCGCCGCGGCGCTCGCGCGGCAGGGGATCAACGTCTCCACGACCGTCCCCGAACACACCCAGTTCGACACGGAGATGCGGGACGTCCATCCCCTGGTCCGCCTCTCACCGCACTACTACAACACCGAAGCCGAACTGGACCGGGCCGTCGAGGTCGTCGCCCAACTCGCCCGTACGGCCCGTTGACCTCCACCCAGGCCTCCCGGCCGGACCGGTCGCCCGGACCGGCCCGGTCGCCCGGACCGGCCCGGTCGTCCTCCGGCCGGAGCGGGCGAGCTCACTCCATGCGGCGCTGATCCTCTTCGCTCCACGCGCGGGTGTCCCGCGGCGGTACGTAGGGCTCCTCGCTGTCGGGCAGTCCGCCGGCGATGGCACGCTGGCGGGCCATCTCGGAGTCGAACTCCAAACCGAGCAGGATCGCGATGTTGCTGATCCACAGCCACACCAGGAAGACGATGACACCGGCGAGCGTGCCGTAGGTCTTGTTGTACGAGGCGAAGTTCGCCACGTAGAACGCGAACCCGGCCGAGGCGATCATCCAGATCACGAGGGCCAGCACGCTGCCGGGAGTGATCCACTTGAAGCCGCGGCCCTTCACGTTCGGTGTGGCCCAGTACAGGAGGGCGATCATGATGGTGACCAGGACGACCAGCACCGGCCACTTCGCGATCGCCCACACGGTCAGTGCCTCGTCCCCGATCCCCAGCGCACCACCGGCCTGGCTGGCCAGGCCTCCGGTGAACACCACGATCAGCGCGCTGAACACCGCCAGGATCAGAAGCACCACGGTGATGCCGACCCGGATGGGCAGCACCTTCCACACGGGGCGCCCCTCGGGCATGTCGTAGACGACGTTGGCGGTGCGAATGAAGGCCGCCACATAGCCGGACGCCGACCACACGGCCAGGACGATACCGACCACGGCCATGACCGAGCCGACGCCGCCACGCCCCTGCAACTGCGTCACCGCGTCGCTGATGATGTCCCGGGCGGAACCGGGAGTCAGCTTCTTGACGTTGTCCAGTACCTCCTGCGTCGCCGACTTCCCCGCGATGCCCAGGAGCGAGACCAGGAGCAGCAGCGCCGGAAACAGCGAGAGGACCCCGTAGTACGTCAGTGCCGCTGCCCTGTCGGCGAGCTCGTCGTCCATGAACTCCTTCACCGTGCCCTTCAGCACGGCCAGCCAGGACCGCTTGGGCAGCTGGGTGGGCTCGTCCGGTGCCCGTTCTTCGATCTGCTCTCCCGGGCCCGGTGCCTGGTCCTGCCCGGGCCCCGACGCCGTACCGCCGTCGTGATCGGATTTCGATGTCCTTGCCATGTCGGCCGGGTATCCCGACCTGCTCCGGCCATGCGCCGGTCGGCGGTCCGGCGGAGCCGACCGGAAACGATGGTTCCGCCGGGTTGTAGACAGGCGCGTATCGGGTACCCGCCGCGGTGAAACGAGATCCCCGGGGCGGAACTTCTGCTCCGGGGCACTCAGTGGAAAGGAGTCACGCTGATGAGCACGGTCAAGGAGTCGGTCGAGGTCGACGTCCCGGTCAGCATCGCCTACAACCAGTGGACCCAGTTCGAGGAGTTCCCGAACTTCATGGAGGGGGTCGAGGAGATCAGGCAGCTCGACGACCGCCACAACCACTGGACCACCAAGATCGCCGGCGTGAAGCGGGAGTTCGACACCGAGATCGTCGACCAGTTCCCTGATGAGCGGATTACCTGGCGCACCACCAGCGGTGACACGAAGCAGAAGGGCACGGTCAGCTTCCAGCGCCTGGACGAGACGCACACACGGGTCCAGCTCGTGCTGGACGTCGAGCCGACGGGGATGGCGGAGAAGGCCGCCGACATGACGGGAACGATCGACCGTCGTGTCAAGGGTGACCTGCGACGCTTCAAGGAGTACATCGAGCAGCAGGGCGGCGCGTCCGGTTCGTGGCGCGGCCGCATCACGCCCGGCTGACCTCTCTTCCCTCCGCACTCGGCGCGCGGCAGGCCTTTCACCCTCCGCGCCGAATCACCGAGGACCGGGCTCCCCCGCGGCGGCACCATGCTGCCGCCGCGGGGGAGCCTTTCGGCGTCCGTCCCTCAGGGGCCGTACGCGACCGGTACAGCGGGACGAGCCGAGAGGTTGCGATGTTCGAGGGTTTCGAATGCGAGCTGGTTCAGCTCGGGGAGTCGTCCGTCTTCGTCCGCCACGGCGGCGAGGGCACGCCGGTCGTGCTGCTGCACGGCCATCCGAGAACGTCCGCCACCTGGCACCGGGTCGCTCCCCGACTGGTCGAGCGGGGCTTCACCGTCGTCTGCCCCGACCTGCGCGGATACGGCCGGTCCCGGGGCCCGGCGCCCACCGCCGATCACGTGGGCCATGCGAAGCGGGCGGTCGCGCAGGACGTGGTCGAGGTGATGCGCTTCCTCGGCCATGACAGGTTTTCGCTCGCCGGCCACGACCGTGGGGGCGCGGTCGCGCTGCGGCTGGCTCTCGATCACCCCGAGGCGGTGTCGCGCGTGGCGCTCCTCGACTGCCTGCCCCTGAGCGAGCACCTGTCCCGCATCACCGCGAAGTTCGCCACCGAGTGGTGGCACTGGTTCTTCTTCGCCCAGCCGGACATTCCCGAGCGCGTCATCAACGCCGATCCGGACAGCTGGTACCAGGGAGACCCGCGGAGCATGGGCCGGGAGAACCACGACGAGTGGCGGGAGGCCATGAGAAACCCCGACGTGGTGCGGGCGATGCTGGAGGACTACCGGGCGGGCCTGACCGTCGACCGGCGTCACGAGGAGGCCGACCGGGCCGCCGGGATACGGATCGCGTGTCCCACGCTCGTGTTGTGGTCGCTCCGGGACGATCTGGAGGACCTCTACGGCGACCCGCTGAAGATCTGGGCGGACTGGGCGCCCGACGTGCGGGGGCACGGAATCGATTCCGGGCATCATGTGGCCGAAGAGGCTCCCGACGCGCTCGCAACCGCACTGGGGGACTTCTTCCTCACCTGACGATCCGTGCCCCGTCGGGGGCGCGGACACGCGCCGTCGGCCGCGGACGGCACCGCGGCCTCGGGCGCGGCCTTCCGGCGCGGCCGCTCAGCAGTCGATGTAGCAGCGGATGACGGTGCCGTCGGGGCCCGTGTGGACACGTACGAGATCGGTCAGGTAGTTGACCAGCAGCAGGCCGCGGCCGCCCCGCTGGGCGGGCGGCGTCGGCCGTCGTCCCGCGAGCGGATCCTTCAGGTGCCCCCGGTCGCGGACCTCGCACACCACCTGACCGTTCTCGGCCCACACGTGCACGGTGCCCGCGCCACCGCCGTGCACCACGCTGTTGGTGGTCAGCTCGGCCGCGACCAGCGCCAGATCCTCCAGCCGCATGCCGGACAGTCCGAACCGCGCGGCCCGCTCGACCACGAAACAACGGGCCCTCGGCAGGTCGTCCGCGCCGAAGTCACAGGACTCAGCGGCCTCCGCGAGCGCCAGGGGCTGGTTGTAGAGCGCGACCACCTGCTCGGGCGCGTAGGAGGGGCTGGTCCGCTCGCGGCCGCCGGAGATCACGACGGGATGGGTCGCGTACGCGTCGGTCAGCACCTGCTCGCTGAGCCCTTCGGCGTCGTACGGGCAGAGGATCGTCGCGTCCCTGCCCTGGAACGCGGCGTTGATCAGCGCCTCGTGCTGAGCGCAGGCCGGGTACTCCAGGCCGGAGCGGTCGGGCCAGATCGGCTCGCCGATGATCCGCACCCGCGTCCGCGGATGGGCGTCGGCGAAGACGCGCAGCACCCGGGGGATGATCCGCCCCGGATTGCGGCCCGCCTGGGTCATGTCGATGAAGTGCACGTCCGTCGCGGCCTCGCCCAGGGCCGTTCGGAGGACTGTGAGGTTCGGGCCGGGCACGGCGACCGCCACCGGTTCGCCGGCCTCCAGACCGTCCCGGATGAACGACACGGTGCCGTCCACGTACTCCTCTTCGCCGCGGTAGAACAGCGCGGGATGTACGAAGGGCTCGGTGACCGGGGCCGTCATCGCGACACCACCTCGACGCCCGGCAGGTCGGGCCAGAACATGTCGAGCACTCGCCCGACGGCGGCGGGTGGCTGTTCGAGCATGATGCGACGCCCCTCGGGAAGCCCTTGTGCGGCCACCGCGAGTGCGGACACCCCGGCGACGTCGACGAAGGTGACCGCGGACAGCTCCAAGTGGTACACCTCCACGTCCTCCCGGGCCAACCGGTCCAGTGCCTGTTCCCAGGCCGGGCGCGTGGCCAGACTGATCTCGCCGGCCGCCTGCCAGCCCGTACGATCCGCCAACGGGCGCACCTGCAGGGTGCCCGCGGACTGTGCCGGGAACACGTCCGGCGGATCCGCCTCCCACGCTCTGTCCACGCTGACCACCCCTGGAATGCCGCCGGTTCCCGGTCAGTATCCCCCGTCCGGGGCCCGGCGAGGGCCACAGGAGCATGTCGATGATCTGATCGATAGTAAACCTTCGGCAACGGCCCATGACCACGGAGCCACCGGGCGGGCTCGTGGACCGCAGGGCCCGGTGGTCGCCCGGGCCTGCGTCCTCGGGGCCCCGCGCGCCCGGAGTCACCACACCAGGCAGGGCCGCGGAGAGACCGGGCGTCTCTCCGCGGCCCTGGACGGAGCCGGCGGGCGCCCGGCCGCGTCGGGCGAAGCATGCCGCGGCCGGGGCTGTCGGAGGTCCTGGTCCCTTCCGGTCATCCGTCCTTTCCCGTGGCCTTGCGGATGGCGTCCCTCGTGCGGTCGACCAGGGCGGCGACCGGCCCGAGAGCGAGGTTCTTCGCCGCGGACTCGGTCCCCGGGTGCGGGCGGGTCGGCGCCATGGCCTCGGCGGCCCTGACACCACCGGCCAGTGACGCGAGCCGCGCGGCGTCCGCGGTACGGCGGATGTGGATGAACTCGTACCGTTCCTCCGCCCGTGCGTGCGCCATCACATCGGTGCGCAGAGCGGCGAGCTCGGACAGGAACTTGGGGTCGTCGGTGTCGGCGTCGTCCAGGCGGGCCAGTGTCTCCTTCGCCTCCCTCTCCTCGGCCAGCCGTTCCTCGACCATGGCTTCGCCGCCTGTCACCGACATCCGCGTGAAGGGATGTACGACCTCCTCCTCGGCGGTCTCGTGCACCGCCAGCAGCCGTACGAGACGGCGGAAGGCATCCCGGCGTTCGTCGCCGCTCGTCTGCTCGACCTCGTCGAAGAGGTTGCGGATGTCGCCGTGCTGACGCATGAGCAGCGCCACCACATCGGCCCCGCTCTCCGCGATCCCGGCCCGGCCGGACGGCTCGGTCGTCCTCGCCATGTCAGTCCTTCTCCCTCGACGCCACGTCGGGATGCTCGCCCTCGGTCTGCGAGCGGTACTCGCGCCCGAAGAGCTCCCGGTGCTGTGCCATCACCCGCTCGCTGGGCGGCTCCTCGCCGCCGTGGAGCTGCTCCTGCAGCCGCTCGAACCGCTCGTGCGCCTCCTGCACATAGCCGGTCCCCAGCGTGGTGAGGTCGATCTGAGTGTCGAGGAGATCACGCAGATAGGCCTTGTTGGGCTCGAAGGTGAGCACGTTCGGCAGCTCGGGTGCCAGCACCTCCTGCGGCTCCCGGCCGTCGTGGCGGCGCATCAGGTCGCAGGCGATGTGCAGGTGTTCCAGCTCCATGTTCAGGTGCAGTTCCCAGATCGCCCTGACCTTGGGATCGCTCTCCTGCTCCATGAACGAGTGGTAGAGGTAGCACTCGTTGTACTCGTGGTTGACGAGCTGCTCCCACCACGTCTCGCCCGGGTCGACGAGCGACTCGTAGTGGGTGACGTGCTCCTCCTCGATGAGCCCGATCTCCTGGTAGAGCTGACGGGCGATCGGCTCCATGTACTGCGGGCCGACGTTCATGTAGAAGTTCATCGTCTGCTGCTCGGCCGACATGATCGTCAGCGCGTGCAGCTTGGAGAGCGGGTTGGTGGTGGAACGGTCGTACGGTTCGCGCACGTTGTCGGCGGGGTGGCGGTGGTGGAACTTCGTGGGCCGTCCCGGCATGACCTCGGTCAGGCCCTCGACGATCGAGTCGGCCTTGCGGTGCTCGATCATCTCGTAGAGGTTGGCGTACCGGTACAGGTGGTCGAAGTCCTCCAGCACACCGAACTGGTACGCCTGCTTCAGGTACGGATCGGGTTCCATACGGGCCACCCAGCCGGTCAGGTCGACTGCCACCTGTTCGTACGCGATGGTGGTCTCCAGGACCGAAGCGAGGCCCGGGAGCAGCCAGTTGACCACTTTCTGCTGCTGTTGCTCGATGTAGCGGACCTCGGCCAGCTGCCGTTTGACCTCCGGGTCCGGACAGTGCCGGGCGAACTGGTGACTGAACATCACCGCTTCGACCTCGATACCGTTCATGGTGATGACGCGGCAGCGGGTGTACGGATCGCAGTGATCCGGATCGATGGGCTCGACGTCCAGTTCACGCCAGTTGCGTAACTGCCGCTCGAGCGGGATGCCCCGCTGCTCAAGGGGATTGAAAGTCATCCGAGCCTCCTCCAGAAACTGGGCTCAAGGAGCGGCCGGGTACCGCTGCTTCCTCATCCCAAACAGCCCGCGCGCGGCACAGTGCGGAGGCGTTCGCACGGGGCACCAAAGGCGCCGACATCCCCCGCCGGGAGGATGCGGCGGGAGGCCCCGCTCCCGGCACGAGGGGAGCGGGGCCTTTGGGTCCTGCGGGCGTCGAGGGTCCGGTCAGGGGCGGACGGGCTTGCCGCGTCCCCAGGCCCAGGCCAGGCGGTCGGCGCCGGACTGGTTGGTGGTCACCAGGCGGGGCCGGGCGGGGTCGCCGACCAGGGTCTGCAGCGAGTAGGTGTCGTCGGTGCGCAGACCGGGCCAGTAGACGGAGCCCATCTTGAGCTCACGGAAGGTGTCGGTGACCGCCTGCAGGTAGTTGATGAAGTTGTTGTCCGGGGTCGGCTTGTTGTAGTCGAAGCCGGTGGTCATGGGGGAGCCGAACTCGTCCGCGACGGTCCGGTTGGCGCAGTCACCGATGCGCACCTTGAGGTCGGCCACCCACTGGTCGTAGGTGGCGTACTCCTTCCAGAAGCCGTAGTGGTGCAGCGTCAGGTAGGTGCCCTTCAGGCGCGGGTCGGCGCAGACGGAGGTGACGTGGTCGTTGTAGCCGGCACCACTGACGAAGACGCGGTTGCGGGGGACGTGCCGGTAGGTGTTCAGCCACTTCGCGGCTATGTCCGCCCACTCGGTGTCGGTGTAGCCGTGCGGTTCGTTCATCGGCTCGAAGTAGACGCGCTTGTCGTTCTTGTAGGCCTTGACGACGGTGTTCCACATGGGCCAGTAGGTGGTGGTGTCGTCGATGAAGCCGTCCTTGCGCGGGCCGATGCCCTCCCAGTAGGACAGGATGACCTTGAAGCCCTTGTCCGACGCCGCGTCGATGACCCCGCGGTAGGACTTCCAGTAGGAGCCGTTGACGGTGTACGGGTTGATGGGCAGCCGGACGGTGTTGGCGCCGAGGTTCGCGCGGAAGCCGGAGATCACCCGGCTCGCCTTGGCGTAGGTCTTGGCGTAGCTGTCGGTGGTGGAGAGGCCGGAGAGCACGATCGGGTCGTCGGCGAAGTTGTCACGGGGGTCGGCCCAGTTCACGCCCTTGAACTGGTTCGTGTCCTTGGTGAGCCCGGTCGTGTCCTTGCCCGGCACAGCCTGGGCGGGGCCGGCGGCGGCGACGGTCGTGCCGCTGGTCGCGGCGATCGCCATGGCCACGAGTGTGGCGCGCAGTCGGCGGGAGAAGCGGGTGGGGGTTCTGCGCATCGTCTTGCCTTTCAGGAGAGGCGGCTCGGCACAGTGGTGGAGCCTGTGCGCTGCCGAGCAGCCGTCGAAAATGTGCCGGGCGGACGGGCGTCGTCGTCGGCTCGCCGTCGACAGGCCTCGTTGAGCTCCTCCCTGCATCACGATCCCTACGCGATGTTTACGTAAACATCGCCGTCCGCGAAGCTCCGGCTTCGATCATGGCCAGAGTTGGGTCGGCAGGCATGTTTACGTAAACATGGCGGCGCCGGAATCGTGGCACCCACCACAGTGATCGTCAAGGTTTCTCACGCGTAACATTCGTTGCCCAGCGGAACGGCAGTTGCCTGCGAACAAGTTCGAGCACCGCTGCGGACGGTGAGGGCTCGTCCCCCGCCCGCGGCGGACCGGCGGCCGAGGCTGCGTGCCGAGAAGGCAGGGCCCGCCGACGGCCCGTGCCCTCGGTCGGGCGTTCAGCGCAGCGGGCCCCGCTCGTCCACGCGCCGCGTCGGCACGCCCAGGAACACCCCGGGCGCCGCGGAGCCCCAAAGGATGTTGAACGTGTCCAGGCGGTAGGACCAGGACCCGTCGCAGCAGTCGGCGAACCGGAAGTTGATCTGCCACTGCAGCCACTGGCCGGGAGCCAGACGAACAGCCGGCGGGCGCCGGACTCGTCGGGGCATCCCGAACAGGCTGATCTCCGGCGGGTCCACGCGCAGCAGTCCGTCGGCCCGGCGGACGATGACGCCCGCCGCCGGCAGCTCCGCGACCTGCGTTCGGGGTGCGAAGGAGTCGGACTCCCCCATGGTGATCTCGTGGACTGCGGAGCCCAGCCCCGGAGGCAGCGGGAAGGCCGTCGGCGCGGCATTCCTCCGGGCGGCTTCAGGGCCGCCGCGCGACTTCTTCGTCCACGACGTGCGCACGCGCTGAACGACGGCATCCATGGGCTCGATCATCGGGCACGACAGTCCGTGGGGGCCATCGAGTTACGGCGCCCGGGGAACTCGCCGTGCCCCTCACGGCCCCGTCAGCCCTGGTACGGCTGCTGCTGGGGCTGTCCGTACGCCTGGCCGCTCGAGGCCTGCACCTGAAGCTGCTCCGCCTGCTCCTTGTCGATCTTGTGCTGCGCGCCGCAGAACGTGCACTGCGTCGCGTACTTCGTCGACACCGGGAACAACGGGATGAAGAACAGGGTGAACTTCGTGACGCGCTTGCTGAGGGTGTGCGCTGCGGGGTTGCCGCACTGACCGCACAGCAGTGTCAGTATCGCGAGCTGGTAGAGGTAGCCCTTGGTGCCAAAGATGATCATGTGGCCGGTTCCTTTCGAGGCGGACGGGGTCCGGCGGAGCGGTGTCGGTGAGCGGAGGGGGGCTCACGGATCACAGTCTCGTGCACGACGGTGCGCTCGGCCGACTCGCCTCCCATTGTCGCGGACAGCGGATCCCGCCTGCCGGGTCGCACGCGCCGCCCGGCGACGACGGTGCGACCCGGCCGTGACCGTCAGCCGGGACCCGTGACGGACGGGAGAGCCAGCAGGGGCAGTGCCGGGCGGCCGGGGAGTGTGCGCGGGACGCGTTCCAGTACGCCGCCCGCGAAGACGTCGTACAGCGGCAGGGTCTCCAGGTGGACGTATCCGATGTGGCAGTCGCACATCTCCCGGGGGCAGGCGCGCGGGCCGAGGGCGGCACGGTAGGAGCCGTCGTAGAGGTTGCCCATTTCGGTGCGGACGAAATGACAGCGGCGGACCGTGCCGTCACCGTCGACGGAGAGGACCGAATCGCCGGTCCGGCACGGCATGCCCGCCGAGCGGTGCGGGTGCCGGCTGAACGGGAAGAGGGGGTCCAGCGCGGTCCACTCGTCGGCCTGCGCGTCCGTGTAGGAGTGTCCCTCGGCGGCGTTCACCCACAGATAGACGTGCTGCGGCAGTCCGGCCCGCAGTCGTCGTGCGTGCTCCAGGTGGTCCGGCACGCCGACGATCCCGACGCTGAAACGGATGCCGAGACCGGCCAGATCGTGTGTCTTGGCGAGGAAGCGCTCGTAGGGCGTCTGTCCCGGGTGGTACGTGCACCACAGGGCGACGGTGTCGGGATTCGCGTCCCGCAGCCAGTCGGTGCGGCAGCTCAGATTGGTCTGGATGGCGACCCGCCGGACGTGCGGCCGGTGCGAGAGATCCACCAGTGCCTGCCGGTACCAGGAGCGCACCAGCCCTTCGCCCCAGGGCGTGAAGAGCACGGAGAGACGGTCGTCACCCTGCTCGTGTGCCCACGCGGTGAACCGCTCCAATGCCGCGCGGTCGGCGCGCAGTTGCGTCGTGGTGTCCCGCCGCTTCGCGAACGGGCAGTAGGGGCAGTCGTAGTCGCAGGAGGCGAGAGGGCCGCGGTACAGCAGCGTCAGGTCCACCGGCCCTCACTTCGTCTCGTAGGCGGCCATGGCGTCGCGCACGGCCGGTGAGAAGAACTCGGGGCCGATGGCGTCCGAGTGGGCGAGCCCCTCGGCGGAGAGCCGCAGCCGCTCCGGCACGGCGTCGTCGAGCCAGCCGCGGGCGGCGAGGGTGTCCAGTTCCGCCGCGAAGTCGCCGTACGCGTCCGAACCGAACCGGAGGCGGTAGTCGGCCAGGGGCAGACCCTGCGCCTGGAGCAGCGACTGCAGCAGATACCGACGGCGAGCCTCGTCCTCGTCGACCCACCTCCCGTGCAGGGCACGCGAGAAGTCCCCGGTGGCGGTGTAGGCGTCGATGATCCCGCGGATCTCCCGCATCGACACGGCGTAGTCGAAGGAGTAGTGCAGCCGGGAGGTGTACGAGCGGGCGCCGCAGCCCAGACCGATCATGCCGTCGGTCTGGCAGGCGTAGTCGTCCGGCCCCTGCGGTGGTGCGTCCGTCCGCCGGAACATGCGCATCGACACCTGCTCGTAGCCGTGCGAGAGGAGATGGTCGCGGCCCTCCCGGTAGCGGCGCAGGCGCTGCTCGTCCCATTGCAGGTCGGCCGCCCGGGGGTCAAGGTGGCGGCCCAGGCCGGTGAGGGGGCGTATGTAGAGGGGATAGAGGTAGATCTCCTCGGGGCGCCAGGACAGGGCCGCGTCGAGGGAGTACCGCCAACTGGCGGCCGTCTGGCCGTCGATGCCGTAGATCAGGTCGATGTTCAGGACGGGGACGGCGGCTTCGCGTATGCGGGCCAGGGCCGCCTCGACGTCGTCCCTGCGCTGCGGGCGTACGGCGGCGCGCGACTCCTCCTCGACGAAGCTCTGCACGCCGAGGCTGAGGCGCGTGGTGCCCCGCTCGGCCAGCACGGCCAGCCGGTCGGCCGTGGCCGTGGAGGGTGACGCCTCCACGGACAGCGGGACGGCCCGCAGGTCCACGCCCATCTCCTGTTCGGCGATGTCGCAGAGCCGCTCCAGCTCCGCGGCCTCCAGGTAGGTCGGAGTGCCGCCGCCGAAAGCGGCGTTGGCGAAACGCGGGGGCTCCTCGTCGCCCAGGGCCTCGCGGACGGCGGCGGCCTGGCGCTGCACCGCGTCCAGGTACCGGCTCGTCAGATCGTCCGGGGCGCCGATGCGGGTGAAGAGGTTGCAGAAGCCGCAGCGGATCTCGCAGAACGGGATGTGCAGGTACAGCGACAGCGACTGCCGTGACTCTCCGGCCCACAGGTCCGCGAGCCGGGGCTCCGGGTCGAGGGGCCGGTAGGCGGTCTTGTGCGGATAGGCGTACGTATAGCTCTGGTACGGGCGAGGCAGCGAGACGGAGGTGCCCGCGGAGGTGAGGGTCATGCGGGCGGCTCCAGGAAGAAGTGGCCGTAGGGAACGGTCCACACGGATTCATGGCCGAGGCGGTGACCGGTGTAACCGTCGTCCCCGTAGGCGGTGCCGTGGTCGGAGCAGACGATCGCGAAGCATCGGCGACGCGAACTCATCGCGCTGAACAGTCGCCCCACGTGACGGTCGATGTACTCCAGCGCCGCGGCGTGGGTGAGGCGGCTGTCTCCCGTCTCACGGGTCGCTCCGGGGAGGTGGAACCAGTTCGGCTGGTGCAGCGCGGAGGCGTTGAGGAAGAGGAACAGCCGCTGTTCCGGGGGAAGTTCCAAGACGGTCTTCTCGGCGCGTGCGACCTGCGCCTCGAAGGAGGTCGGTGAGGCCACGGAGAACTCCGGCTCCCAGTGGCTCTCCTGGAAGAATCCGGGCAGGACGCCGCCCAGAGCGCCCTGTTTGTTGAAGAAGCCGACACCGCCGATGCACACCGTGCGGTAGCCGCGCGCCGCCAGGGCGGACACGAGATCCGGGGTCTCGAAGACGAACGTGCCGTCCGCGGTGGACTCGCTGCCGGCGAACCGGGCCGCGAACAGCCGAGGATGCGGACCGGGCGCGTCGGGGGTCGGGAGGAAACCGGCGAACATCGCCTGGTGGGAGGCGTAGGTGAAGCTCCCGGGTGCGTGCCGCTTCTCCCAGGTGCCGCCCGGGAGGTGGGCGGCCAGGTGGGGCAGGCGGCCGGCGGCGGCGAGTTCCACCGCGACGTCGTATCGGAGCGTGTCCAGGGTGAGGAGCAGCAGGTCGTCCCGGCCCACCACCTCGTTCATGTCCGGGGCGTCGGGCGTGCGGGCCGTGGCGGTGGTGGTGTGAGGGCGGTCGGCCGGGGACGGTGCGGGGCCGGGGTCAGGCTGGGGCATGGGCTGTCCTTGGCAGGTCGTACGGTGACGCGGGCGGGCCGGACTGCCCGCCTGTCGCGGGTCGGTCGGGACGGGGGCCGCGGAGGAAGGCTCCGGCCGCGGCGATCTGTGCCGCGTACGTGTCCAGGCCCTCCGCCCCGCTGCCCGGCAGGCCGGTCAGACGGGGGAGCAGGTCGCCGAACGCGTTGACCTCGCCGACGGCGAAGCGGCGCCAGCCGATGGCGGGCAGCAGATCGACGCCGACGCACAGTGTGCCCGGGAAGCAGGCGGCGGCCCGCTCGCAGGTCTCCAGGGCCGCGGTCCACCGGTCGCCCGCGAGCGCCCGTACGGCCGCCAGATCGCCCCGCGTGCCGCCGAGATGGAGGTTGGTCAGCGGGGTGCGGCTGGTGCGGACCACGGCGTGCGTGGCGCGGCCGTCGACGACCACGATGCGCAGGTCGGCCGACCTGCCGCCGAGGGAGGCCTTCGGCAGCCACCGCTCGACATGCAGCCCGTCGGGCGCCAGGGCGTCGACGATCGAGGCGATCTCCCGCTCCGCCGTGTAGCGGCGCACCCGCAGCGAGTTGTGCAGGCGGCCGTCCTCGGCGCGCTCCACCGACGTCGTGGCGCGGATCCGGCCCGAGGCGGTGGCCTCGACGGCCAGGACACCGGAGGCGGACGAACCGTGGACGAGCTTGACGAAGACACGCCTCATGCCCGCCGCCTCCATGACGTCCCGCACGTCCGACCAGCCCCGGATCGGCGTGAGGCCACCGGAAGTGGGGGACGGCGGCACGGGCACCTCGGCGCGCGCGAGCCGGTCGTGGCAGAGCCGCTTGTCGAACATCACGGCCAGGTCCGCCGGGTCGTCGAGGCGCCGGCCGCCGCGCAGCGAGGCGACACAGTCGAGGAAGCGCGTGTACCAGTGTGCGGAACCCTCCACCCGCGTCGGATCGTCCATGCCCCGCAGCAGGGCGTCCACCTCGGCTTTCTCACCCGGGGAGTCGAGGCGGACGACCTCGTCGTCGGCGAAGTCGTGTCCGCCCTCGCGCAGTACGTCATGCCACTCGACGACCCGGGGCGTGCCGTGCCCGGCGGCTTCGGCGGCCGCGGTGAACAGGCCCGCCCTTCGGTTGTCCCCGTTGGCGACGACCACCCACTTCGGCGGTGCGTCCGCCGCTCCACTGCGGCCCATGCCGTTTCCCTCCCCTCGTCCGGACTTCGCGCGCTACTCGCCCACGGCGACGAAACGCCAGACCTCGCCGTCTCCGTCCTCGTCCGACTCGGCGTCGTCCTGGTCGGCGTCGACCTGCACACCCGCGGGCTCCAGGGTCTCCAGGAGCCGTGTGCGCAGCTCCGCACTGAGGTAGTTGTGGTGCAGGTCCAGCTTCTTGAGGTGGGTCAACGGCTGACCGGTCAGCAGTGCTGTCGCGCCGTCGTCGGTGAGCACTCCCATGGAGACGTCGAGCTCCTCCAGGCGTGCCACCACGGGCGCGGACGCGAGTGCGGTGCAGATGGCGTCCTGGATCTCGCTGTTGCACAGGGCGAGCCGGGTGAGGCGGGGCAGCCGGGTCCCCGCGAGGACGGGCTCGAGGTCGGCCACGTCGGCGTCGCCCCCGTACTCGGACGTACCCAGCCACAGATCGAGTTCGACGAGGGCGGGCAGGTCACTGGCGGCGACGCCGCGCACCGCCTCGGCGGGCATACCGCCGGTCTCGACGGTCAGCTTCCGCAGCCGCTCGTGACGGACGGCGGGGAACACCAACTGGTTGCCGCCGCGGACCCCGAACTCCTCGAGGCCGGGGAAGGCTTCGAGAACCGGGCCCATGTCGCCCTGGACGATCCAGGAGATCTCGCACTCCTCCATCACGATGTCGGCGAAGAACAGGCCGCGCAGCGCGGGCAGCCGGTCCCGGGCCGCCACCAGCGCCTTGATCAGTTCGTCGGGGGCCGTCTCGTACGCCTCGCTCCACGCGCCCACGATCAACGCGCGCACCCGCTCGGTGTCGACGGACTCCAGAAAACGCGCGAAGGCCTCCTCCCACTGCTCCTCGGCGTCGTAGGAGTCCACCCCGATGCGCCAGGCCACGGACTCGGGCGAGGGCAGCGAGGGCGCCTCGGGCGATGTGTCACCGACTCCCGGAAAGGTGAAGGCCGGCAGGCCGTGGAACTCCTCGAGGTGGCTACCGATGGTCATGCGCGCCCGCTCCTTCGTGCTGAGGTCGGTGGATCGGCGGTCGTGGCCCTGATCCCGGTACGCGCCGACCGCATCCAGGTAACGGAGTTCTACCAAGCTCCACTGACAGCGCTGTGGACAGGGGGCCCTCTCGTTGCCCAACCGCCCCGCCGCACAGGGCCGGGTCGACACGTCACGTACGGCGCCGGGCGGGGTGACCTGTGGGCGAGGGCGATTGTCAGTACCCGCCTCTACGGTCTTTCTCATGGCACACGGTGTGCCGCACCGGGAGGAGACCCATGTACCGGCAAGGAGACGTCCTGATCGTGGCGCTGGCCGAGAGCGCGGTGCCCGAGCACGCGGCCGGAGCGGTGTCCGAACCGCGCGACGGCCGCGGCAGACTCGTCCTGGCGCTGGGTGAAGTCACCGGCCATGCGCATGCTGTGGTCGGTCCGGGACGGCTGATCCGGGAGGCCGGGCTGTTCGGGCCGATGCTGCTGCATGTGCCCGACGGAGCCCGTGTCGTACACGAGGAGCACGCGGCGATCTCGCTCCCGAAAGGCTGGTACCGGGTGATTCGGCAACGGGAGTACGTGCCGGGTTCGGTGCGCATCGTCGCCGACTGACGAGGACGCAACCCCCGCCGCCCCGGCCGCACCACGGATGTGGGCCGACGCGGACACGGCACCAGGGCTCAGGGCCCCGGAGCGGACAGGCGAAGCGCAGGACCGGGCGACGGCACGCGGGTGCGGCCCGGCACAGGACTCGGGAGAGGAACGGCGTCGATGGACCAGGGCAGTTGGCGGACGGCGGCAGCGGCGACAGGACCGGGTGACCGGGCGGCGGCCGAGGAGGGCGTACGACTCGCCTACCGGCAGGCCGGACTGGCCGCACCCGGCCTCATCGTGTGGACGAGCTCGCCCCGCGAGGCGGTGCGGACACTCATGACGGCGGCGCGGTCGGCCGGTTCGGAGGCGGACCCGTTCGGTGCGAGCGTCCGCGACGCCGTGCTGAGCGCGCCCTGGGCCGCCGCGCGGGCACGGCTGCACGAGGAGCTGGGACCGACGGGATGGAGTGGCCACTGGCGCGCCACGGGAGCGGGCCTGTGGGAGTCGACCCGCACCCTGGTCGACCGGGTACGGGCGGGGATCGTCGACGAACTCGCCGACGACCGCCGGGAGGAGACCCAGGTCCGCCTGCTTCTCCTGGACGCGGCACTGGGCCAGCACGACGCGGCCTGGCTGTGCGCGTTCGACTCCGGGGACGACAGTCCCCTGGGGGGCCTGGCCGCGGTGGCACGTGAGGCGGGCTGGTGGTGGCCCTACGAAAAGGTGGCGATCGTCAGCGAACGCCCCCTGACCCTGCACCGTGACGAAGCCGGGCGGCTGGACCGCGGCGACGGCCCGGCGCTCGCCTACGGAGACGGGTTCGAGCTGTACGCCTGGCGGGGCATGCCCGTTCCGCGGGACTTCCTCGACGAACTGACCCATCTGACCCCGGAGCGGATCCGCGGCGAGGAGAACGCCGAACTGCGCCGGGTGATGCTGGAGCACTACGGCTACGACCGGTATCTGGACGAGTCCGGCGCAGTCCCTGTCCACCGCGACGAGACCGGGGTGCTGTGGCGGGTCGAACTCGTCGGCGACGAGGACGTGGTGATGGTCGAGGTCGTCAACTCCACACCGGAACCGGACGGTACGAGCCGCACCTACTGGCTGAGGGTGCCGCCGACGACCCGCACGGCCCGCGAGGGCGTGGCCTGGACGTTCGGCGTCGGGGCGGAGGCGTACGAGCTGTTGCGGCAGACCTAGAGGGCTCGGCCGGCCCGGCGGACGACCGTCGCTGCTGCCCTGGGCGTCACCGTCCTGGGCTCATCGTCCGCGATCTCTGCCGGAGGCGCGGTCGAGTCCGATGTCCACGGCGACCGGCAGATGGTCACTGCCGGTGGCGGGCAGGGTCCGGACGTTCGTGACGGTCCCGGAGCGGGCCATGACGTGGTCGATCCGGGACACGGGGAACGAGGCGGGCCAGCTGAAGGCGAAGGCCCGCCCTGTCGAGTCCATCCGGGAGGTGACCGGGTCCAGACCCCGGTCGTCCACCGTGCTGTTGAGATCGCCCAGCAGGATCACCCTGTCGAGCCTCTCGTCCGCGACGGCCGCCCCCAGCAGCCCGGCGCTCTCGTCGCGCCGACCGGAGTCGAGGCCCTTCCACCCGAGCCGGACCGAGGGAAGGTGGGCGACGTACACCGCGACGTCGCCCCATGGGGTTCGTGCGGTGGCCCGCACCCCGCGGCTCCAACTCTCGTCGATGCCCTCCGGTCTGATGTCCACCGGCCGCGCGGCCGACAGGGGATGCTTCGACCACAGCCCGACCGTCCCCGCGACCGCGCGGTAGGGGTGGGTGGTTGCCAGGGCCTTCTCGTAGGCCGGCAAGGCGGAAGGTGTCAGCTCCTCCAGCGCGACGAAATCCGGAGCACCCTCGAGCAGGGCGCCGGCGGTGCCCGCGGGGTCGGTGTTCTCGTCACTGACGTTGTGCTGGACCGCCGTGAGATCGTGTGCGCCCCGGCCCTCGGCCAGGAACCGTCCGCCGAACATGTGCGCCCACACAGCTGCGGGCAGCAGCAGGACCACCAGCGCGGTCACCGAGCGGCGCAGTAACGCCCATACGAGCAGCAGCGGCACGGCCAGGCCGAGCCAGGGCAGGAAGGTCTCCAGCAGGCTGCCCAAGCGGCCGACCGTGTTGGGCACCGCGGAGTGGAACGCCAGCAGAGCAGCGGTCAGGACGGCCGACGCCGCGAGCACCCGCCCACGGGACCAGTGCGAAGGGCCTCCCTTGTCCGGGCTCGGACGACGCCGGAGGAGGGGCCGCCACCGCCGGAGCGTCTCGGCCCTCGACCCCGTCGTCCCACTGCCGCTCACTCGCTCCACCACGCCCTGACCGTCGGTCCCGGATGCGTCCTCGCTCCAAGACCTGAGCGCACGACGTGCCCGTAACGACGCACAGCAGGGAGATCAGGTTCCGGACCGTGTGACCGTCGCCCCGATGCACAGGGTGGACGCCGGGTGCCCGTGAGCCCGCCGGCGACGAGTCGTCCGGGGGAAGCGGAGCGGTGGTGGCGCCAGGCACGACGCTCGGCACGCGGGTGTCCGTGGAACCGTGCCCCTCCGTACCCGGAAGAGAGTGCCCGCGCGCGAACAGGCCCGCCGGAGCCGAGGGCTCCGACGGGCCTGCGAGCAGGTGCCTTGACGGCGTCGTCTCTCAGAGACGGCCACCACTGAGGCGGGAGAGCGGACCGCGCTGCCGCAGACCGGCACGACGGCCCACCGTGTAGGAGCACACGACCACGGTGGCGGCCCCCGCGCCGGCGGCGGCTGCCACGACCTTCCTGGCCTTGAGCAGCGTCCAGGCCAGGCCGGCCTTCCCGACCGTCTGCTGGGCGGCCGTCGAGACGGTGCCCTGCACCACCTTGGCCGTTTCCCTGGCCTTCTGCGATGCGGCTCCGCTGAGGTTCACCAGGGCTTCCTTGCTGCCGCGGCCGACGGCCCCGGCAGTGTCCCCGGCGCTCTTCACCGCCTCGGTGGCAGCCTCCTGTGACTCCTTCGCCGGTGCCGTGGCACCTTCGGTCACGGTCTTCTTCGCCTCTCGCGCATGCGCGGTGGGCGACTGTCCGTTCGTCGTTTTATTGTTCGATCCAGCCATGGGGTCCGGGTATCCGCCTCCGCGGTCGGCAAACGGGCCATTGTTCTGAACGGGCTTGCGTCGGCTCCGGGCCGAACGGTTGTCCGTGTACCCGCTGGTGACGAGCCGTAGGCATGAAGCGGCGCGAACGGGAGCGCTGGCGACAGCGCGAACGGGAGAGCTTGCGACGGGTACAGCCCGCGAGCCGCGATGGCATGCCGTCCGTTCGGAAGTGGCGCGGGTCACAGTGGCTGGGTCGATCAGTTTGCCCGCGGACGTGGGTCGTTACAGCGTTACCGCCGCATTCGGATGGCGGCAGGACGGTGCGGCCTTTGCTTCGGTCCGCACGCCACGTGAGGAGAGTCGGGCATGGACCGTGAGCGAGTTCTTTCCTGGACGAGGGACGAGCGGCTGAGCATCGCCGACTTCCTCGAGGGTCTTGAGGACGACGACTGGAAGTCGGCCTCGCTCTGCGCCGGCTGGACGGTGCACGACGTGGCGGCCCATCTGACCCTGTCCACGCGCACCGGATGGCCGGACATGATCAAGGGCGTCGTCCGGGCACGCGGTAACTGGGACCGGATGGAGTTCGACCTCGCCCGGGAGCGGGCGGGCCGATTCGGCGCGGCGGAACTCATCGGGCAGATCCGTGAAACGGCCGGTTCGGACCGTCGTGCCCCCATGGCCGCGCCGTTGGATCCGCTCGTCGACTTCCTGGTCCACGGGCAGGACATCGCGCGTCCCCTCGGAAAAGAGCGCCCGATGCCCGAGGAACAGGTGGTCGCGGCGATCGGGCACGTGGTGGCGAGCCCGTTCTACGGGGCCCGTAAGCGGCTGCAGGGGGTTCGGCTGGTGGCGACGGACGCGGACTGGTCGGCGGGCAAGGGCCCGGACGAGGCCCGGGGCCCCGTGGGGGACCTGCTGCTCGTGACGACCGGGCGGCCGGCCGGGCTGAAGAGCGTGTCCGGGCCGGGCGCCGAGCGTCTCGCCGCGGTCCTGTCCTAGGTGATTCTGACCGCCCGTCACGGTGCGGTTCGAGGGCTGCCCGAGGCTGCTACACTTGATCTTGAGCGCACGGCCGGTCGGCTGAAGCGTCTCGCGTCGGTGGTCCAAGGAAAGACGCCCCGCTTCCTGCGGGGAAATGCAGGTGCAAGGCCTGCCCGGCGCTCCACAAAACCCCATCCGCATTCTGCGGATGGGGTTTTTGCGTGGGGAGAACCGTGTAAGAGATCGGCTCGGCGGCCCCCGGCTGCTCCGGTCGGAGCGACTACCGAGGGGCAGCCGGGTGGCTTCGGCGGCCGAGGGCGGGCCGCGGCCGGGGTCAGCGTCGTCCGCGCAGCTTTCCCAGGAGCCGCTGGGCCTGTGCGCGACGGCGCGGATCGGCGGAGGCGCGGCGCGCCTGTTCGACGGTGCGCCGGCCCTGCGGGCTCCTGGCGAACTGCTTGATCTTGTTCAAAATGCCAGCCATGGCTCTTCTCCTGTGGCGGGAGCGGTGATGCGGTCCGTGCACAGCTCCGTATACCCCGCTGCGGCGGGACGACAACGGCAATCGGCGTTCGTCCTTGCGTGAGGTCGTCCGGTCGCCTGCGCGGCACGCCTGGTCAAGGGGTGAAGGTGTCGGTGAGGTGGACGGTGTAGCCGTCGTCCTCCATCAGGAGGACGGTGACGCCGAAGGGCGAGGGGTGGTCGAGTTCCAGCGGGGTGAAGGAGTAGGTGAGGGCGGCCTGGATCGGCGGGGCGAGGTCGGCGTCCGGGTACGGCCCGAGAGCGGGGAGCCAGAGAAGCCCGGCCGGGGCCGGGCTGCCGAGCGAGGGATCCAGGGGCTGGTGCGTGTAGGGGAGCTGGTGCAGTACGTGGCCGTCCTTGGTGGCGTGTACCAGGTTCAGGCAGGGGGCCGGTCCTGTGGCCGGAAGCCGGCACGCGGTGGCGACCTCGTGGGTCTCCCAGGCGAGGACGACCTCGTCGGCGTCGGCGGCAGCGGCGACGTTGGAGAGCTCGACGATCCCGGTCATGGCGTCCTCACCGGGTTCTGTCGAGCGTAGCCAGACGAGTCCGACCAGTTCGCCGCGCACCAACGGCATGATGACCGGGCGGGGCACCGTCCCCTGGGCCAGATCCGCGGTGTACGCCTTCTTCATCGATGCGACCAGCGCGTCCCACGTCTGCGTGTCCACGGAGTTCCCCTCACCCACGGCCTGTTCACGAGCGACGCCGAGCCTGTCATGCGGCACCGTTCCGCGCCAGCGGCCTCGGGGCGAGGCCTGCGTGGAAGCTGCCTGTTCCGTCCGCCGTCGCCCGGCGGACTGAACAGGGTGAGAGGAACCGGCCTCGCACAGAGGAAAGCCCCGACTGGACGGGGGAGACCAGCCGGGGCCGTGTGTGGTGGACTGCGGAGGGGCGGTCGCCTCTCGGCGGAGGGCTCCATGGGGCTTCAGCCGAACGATCGTCCCCATGGGCTATGGGTGAGGCCCGGGGACACTGTCCCCTCCGCAGCCACATAAGGATGAACGGTCAACCAGCCCGGCTTGTTCCGCCCCGGGCGCCGCCCGACCTGTGAACTGGGGCACTCTCCCCGAGGCGGCCGTTCTGCGGGCTTGGAAAATCGTCAGCGGACGACGTCGAGCACGTTCATCTGCAGGCCGTTGGCGTACGCCTCGTGCTCGACGAGTTGCAGCTTCTGGGTGTCCTTGTCCGTGTCGCTGAACAGACGCTTGCCCGCGCCGAGCAGGAGCGGGAAGACGAGCAGGTGGTAACGGTCGATCAGACCGGCGTCCGAGAGGCTGCGGTTGAGGGTGGCGCTGCCGTGGATGATGATCGGGCCGCCCTCGGTCTCCTTGAGCGCGGCGACGTCGTCGAGCGAGCGCAGGATCGTGGTCCGGCCCCAGTTCGACACCAGGTCGTCGTCGGTGAGGGTGGTGGAGACGACGTACTTCGGCATCGCCTTGTAGTCGGAGAAGTCCTCCATGTCCGGCCAGACAGCACTGAACGCCTCGTAGCTGGTCCGGCCCAGCAGCATCGCGGTGGCTTCCTGCTGCTCCCGGCCCTTGATGGCGAACGCATCCGGGAGGAACTCCACGTCCTTGAAGGTCCACCCCGCGTTTCGGTAGCCGGCCTCGCCGCCCGGGGCTTCCACGACGCCGTCGAGCGAGACGAAGGCGGTGCTGATCAGGGTGCGCATCGAGGGTCTCCTAGGTGTTTCGTCATCTGCTTCTGAACAGGCCCGGTCGGGTCGACGTCGGCCGGTTCCGGGCCTGTAGTACGCCCACTCTCACCGACTGACTGCGAACTCCTACTGACTGACTGCGGATCTCGTAGAAACTCATCGATCATCGCCGCCTTTCCCTGAGGGCTCGACCGCCGGCCCGCAGGCCATGGTGCCCCCTGAGCACGGCCTGCGCCCACCGGGGACCCCAGCCGGTCGACCTGTCAGCCACTGTGCGGCCCGCATGAGTGCAGCGGAGCAGGTCGAGAGCTTTGAAGTGCTCTGGGAGAACAGCTACGGGTACGTGCAGGCGGTCAGTCGCGGCGACACCATCCATCGCTCCGGGCAGGTGGCACATGAGGGAACGGAGCTCGTGGCTCCCGCTCCGGTCGACGACGCCGGACTGGCCACGGACTTTGCCAACATGGGCGACCAACTGCGCCTGTGCTACGCCAATGCGCCAGAGCTGCCCAGGCGTTTCGGCGCATCGCTGGACGACGTCGTGAACACGTCGTCTACGTACGTGATGCCGGTGCCGGTGCCGGTGACGCCGCGGCAGGGCCGGTGCGCAAGGAAGCGAACGGTCGGTCGGACCCTCTGGTGGCGAGCACGATGATCGGCACCCCGCGGCTCGCCTTCCCCGAGCTGCTGGTCGAGGTCGAACTCATCGCCCGGGTGGGACGGGCCGACCGGCCGTCGGCCGTACGACAGTTGAGCCGCGGATCACGAGGTGTCCGCCGCGCGAGGACGCGGGCTATTCGAGATGGTCGCCGACCAGGGTGGCGAATTCGTCGGGGGTGGCCAGGCGAATGCCGAGGGACTCGGCCTTGGCGCGCTTGGATCCGGCGCCCTCTCCGGCAACCACCAGGGTGGTCTTCTTGGAGACGCTGGAGGAGGAGCGGCCGCCGGCG
This sequence comes from Streptomyces aurantiacus, assembly GCF_027107535.1. NCBI lineage: Bacteria > Bacillati > Actinomycetota > Actinomycetes > Kitasatosporales > Streptomycetaceae > Streptomyces > Streptomyces sp. Qhu-G9. Next base: position 4,055,164 of record NZ_CP114283.1, read on the forward strand.
CGTTCGACGAGTTCGTTCATCTGGTTGCGGCTGAGCTTCTCCAGCGCCCCGGTCATCGCGCCGGTCACGACCACCGTCATGCCGGCCAGCGGCCCGCCTGGGGGTTCGGGGCCTTCCGAGGCCTGTGGCGTCTGCGCGTCGCCCGTGGCGTCATCGTCGGCCGTCGGACTCGGCGGAGTGGCACCGGGCTCTGTCATGTTCACCCCGGCGGCGACGAGTTTGTCGATGAGCGGGGCGAGTTCGGTGAGTTCGGCGACGATGGACGGGGCCTTCTCGGTGCCGATGCCCTCGACCTGCTGCATCGACGTGACGTCGGCTGCGCGGATGTGGTCCATCGTGGCGAAGTGACGGGCGATGCGGCGGGACATCGAGCGGCCCGTGCCCCGCACGCCCAGGGCGCACAGGACCCGCGACAGCGGTCTTCCCTTGGCGGTTCCGATCGCCGCGACGAGGTTGTCGGTGCTCGTCTCACCCATCCGTTCCAGACTCAGGAGCTGGTCGCGTGTGACGGTGAACAGATCCGCGAGATCCGTGACGAGTCCGGCTTCGACGAGTTGGATGATGCGGGTGTGGCCGAGCCCTTCGATGTCGAGCTGGTCGCGGCCGGCGGCGTAGGAGAGGGAAGCGACCAGATGGCAGTTGCGGCCGTTCTCGCAGCGCCAGCGCTGCTCACTGGAGTCGATGCCGGCACCGCACCGCGGGCACACTTCGGGGAAAACGATCAGTTGTTCGGAGCCGGTGCGCAGGTGGGCGACGGGTGCCTCGATACGGGGGATGACGTCACCGGCGCGGTGGACCATGACGTGGTCGCCCAGGCGCAGGTCGCGCCGGGTGATGTCGGCAGGGTTGTGGAGGGTGGCGTAGGTGATGGTGGCCCCGTCGATGACGACCGGTTCGAGCACGGCGCGGGGGGCGATGATGCCGGTGCGGCCGACGTTCCACTCCACCTCCAGCAGCCGGGTGATCTTCTCCACCGCCGGCAGCTTGTAGGCGATCGCCCATCGTGGAGCGCGCGTGCCGGATCCGGCGGCCTGCTGGTCGGCGGCCAGGTCCGCCTTGATGACGATCCCGTCGATGCCGAACGGCAGAGTCGCGCGCAACGCCGCGATCTCCTGCACCCGGGCCAGGACCTGCTCCGCGGAGTCCGCGGTGGTACTGGGAACGGCGGTGCCCGCGGTGGTGTTCACCCCGAGCTCGGCGGCACGGGCCATCAGCTCACTGTGGGGCAGCTCGCGCAGCCGCCCGGCGAGTTCGGTGTCCGTGTCGGCCAGAGGCAACAGGCCGTACCCGAAGAACGTCATCGGCACGGTGTAGGCGCGCTCCTTGGCTCTCAGAGTGCCCGCCGAGGCGCCGCGCGGATTCGCGAAGGGCTGTCCGCCGTGCGCGGTGCGCACTTCGTTGGCATGCTCGAACTGGGCTGTGGTCATCAGTACTTCACCGCGGACCTCCACCGTGACGGGCTCGGCCAGGACTTCGGGCAGGCCCTCGACGGTGCCGATCGCGTGCGAGACGTCCTCCCCGGCCGTCCCGTCCCCGCGGGTGATCAGACGGTCCAGGCGGCCGTGGGCGTAGCGGGCGGCGATCGCCAGGCCGTCGAGCTTCGGCTCGACACTGAACCGCTCCACGTCGTGGCCGATGCGCCGGGCCAGCGACGCCGTCCAGGCGGTGAACTCGTCGGGCGAGAACACGTTGTCCAGGCTGAGCATGGCCACCGTGTGCGGCACATCGCCTTCCACCGCACCACCGGCGACCTTGCCGCTCGGGGAGTCGGGCAGCACCTGGTCGGGATGCTCCGTCTCCCAGGTGGTGATGGCGCGCACCAGCCGGTCGTAGGTGTCGTCGTCCATGGGCGATGTGCCACCCGTGTAGTACGCGGCGGAGGCCTTCACCGCGTCTTCGACCGCCTGCGCGTAGGCGGCGGCATCCACGATCACTGCAGCTGGTGTGGTCATGGGGTCATCCTGCCTGCCACCACTGACAATGCACCCGGTCACGGGCCGAGGGCCCCGCGTCCGCCGCGTGTCGCCACTCCGGGCGATGTCGCCGACCGCTCCGACACCCGTGTTGTCCGTCAGACGGCGAGCGCGTCCGGCAGGTCGATGAGGGCGGCGAGGACGGCGAAATCGCTCATGCGGCCGTCGGCGCGGCACTTGACCGCGGGTCGACATGGATCTTGGGGCCGGGTCCCGCGGTCGCGGGGCGCTCTCCCGAAAGGACGGGGCCGACCTCGTCGAGACCCACGGTGGCGGCGACGAGCGGCCTGGGGTCGACATGGCCGTTCGCGTACGCACTGATGGTGGCGTCGAGGCCGGGGGAGGCGGACAGGACACCGACCGCGGTGACGTCCTTGAGGACGAGGGTGCGGGTGTCGACGCGGCTGGGTGCGGCGGCCAGCCCGATGCAGACGAGGCGACCGCCCGGCTCGACGAGTTCCAGTGCCCGCGCGGGCAGATGGACGGCGTTCGTGGCGTCCACGACCGCGTCGAAGGGGAGGCCCGGCAGGCAGTCCTCCGTCCACACGTGGTCGAAGCCCAGACCGCGGGCGAAGACGAGCGACTCGTCGGTGGTGCCCATGAGGTGCACTTCCTCCCCGGCGGCCCGCAGAAACAGCGCGACCAGCAGACCGATGGTCCCCGGCCCGAGGACCAGGGCGCGCTCCCCGGGTCGGGGCACGGCGGCCCGGGCGGCCCGCAGGGCGTTGCCGCCCGGTTCCACGAGCGCGCCCAGGACGGCGTCGACGGAGTCGGGCAGGGCGTGCAACGAGGAGGCTGGTACGGCCAGTTGCTCCGCCAAAGCCCCGGGCCGTGCGCCGCGGATGCCGACCTCACTCCGCTTCTCGCACACGTGCTGCCGGCCGCGCAGGCAGCGGCGGCAGTTGCCGCACCCGAGCATGGTGTCGCCCATGACGCGGCGCCCCAGCCAGTCGCGGTCGACGCCCTCGCCGACGGCTGTGACGCGGCCGGCCCACTCGTGGCCCGGCCGTACGGGGTAGGAGGAGTGGCCTTGGTGGAGGTAGGTCATCTCTCCGGTGAAGAACTCCATGTCGGTGCCGCACACCCCGGCCCGTTCGACGTCGACGACGACCTCCCCGTGCCGGGCCACCGGCGCGGGTACCTCCCGGACTTCGTACTCGCCGGGCGCGGTCAGTACGAAGGCACGCATGTGCCGACCGCGCACCGGGGAACCAGGACGTGCCGACGCCGTGTACCGAGCTGCCCGATGCCCAGTTCCATGACGTCTCCGGGCTGGAGACGGGGGGGCGGCGTGAAGGCCGCGCCGCCGCCGGGCGGGGTGCCTGTGTCGACGTGGTCGCCGAGGTCGTCGTTCACTCGGCCACGACGGGGCGGCCGCGGTCGATGCCACCGGTACCGGAGAACGTCGCGTCGAAGTCCGTGACGACGTCGGAGAAGTCGACGTGGGCGAGGTCGTCGATGCGAACGACACGCTTCTCGGACCGGTCCGTCTGCGTATGCTTCATGGCGTTCCAGACTCTAGACCGTCGTACCGACTGTTGGAAGAGGTTCCAGGTGGAGCTCCGGAGCGACCAGTGGTACGCAGGTCAGGACCGCAACGCCTACATTCACCGGGCCTGGATGCGCAGAGGTGTTCCGGGGGACGCCTTCACCGGCCGGCCGCAGATCGCCGTCGCCAACACCGCCTCGGACCTGACCCCTTGCAACGCGCACCTGAACGAGGTCGCGGCCTCGGTGCGCAACGGTGTGTACGAGGCGGGCGGCATCCCGTTGGACCTGCCTGTCGTGTCGCTCGGTGAGACACAGGTGCGGCCCACCGCGATGCTGTGGCGCAACATGGCCGCGATGGCCACCGAGGAGATGCTGCGCGCCAACCCCATCGACGGTGTCGTCCTGCTCGGCGGCTGCGACAAGACGATCCCCTCGCTGCTCATGGCCGCCGCCTCGGTGGACCTCCCCGCGGTCGTGGTTCCGGGCGGGCCGATGCTCAACGGCAGCTTCCGCGGCGGTCTGCTGGGCTGTGGCACCGGGGTGTGGCAGTTGTCGGAGGAGGTCCGTGCGGGCACGCTCTCGCAGGAGCAGTTCGTACGTTCCGAGTCGTCGATGATCCGCAGCCGCGGGCACTGCAACACCATGGGCACCGCCTCGACGATGGCGCTGGTGGCCGAGGCGCTGGGCACGGTCGTCCCCGGCGTGGCCGGCACGCCCGCCCCCGACAGTCGACTGCTGGAGGCCGCGCACCACACCGGCCGGCTGGCGGTGGACATGGTGGGTGCGGACCGGCGACCCGCGACGTTCCTGACCAAGGCGTCCTTCCGCAACGCGATCGTCGTGCTGGCCGCCATCGGCGGTTCGACCAACGCGGTCGTCCACCTCCTGGCGATCGCGGGACGGCTGGGCATCGACCTGTCGCTCGACGACTTCGACCGCATCGGCTCCCGCGTGCCGGTCCTGGTCGACCTCCAGCCTGCCGGCCGTTTCCTCATGGAGGACTTCCACCGTGCCGGGGGCCTGCGCGCCGTCCTGCGCGAGGTGTGCGACCTGCTCGACCCGGACGCGCTGACCGTCACCGGAAAGCCTCTGGTGGAGGGCCTCGACGACGCCCCGATCTGGGACGGCGAGGTCATCCGCACCCGCGCCGAGCCGCTGGTCGCCGAGGGAGGCATCGCCGTCCTGCGCGGCAACCTCGCTCCCGACGGAGCCCTCATCAAGCCGGCCGCCGCCTCCCCGCGCCTGCTGCGCCATCGCGGCCGGGCGGTCGTCTTCGACAGCGTCGAGGACTTTCACGCCCGCATCGACGACCCCGACCTCGACGTGGACGCCGACTCCGTCCTCGTCCTGCGGGGCTGCGGTCCCAAGGGCTACCCGGGCATGCCCGAGGTGTCGAACATGCCTCTGCCGAAGAAGCTCCTCGAACAGGGAGTCCGTGACATGGTCCGGGTCTGCGACGGCCGGATGAGCGGCACCGCCTACGGCACCGTCGTCCTGCACGTGGCCCCGGAAGCCGCGGCAGGCGGGCCCCTCGCCCTCGTGCGTACCGGGGACTTCATCGCTCTCGACGTCGCGGCCCGCCGAATCGAGGTCGACGTACCGGCCGACGAACTCGCCCGCAGGACGCCCACCGAGGCCACCGTCGCCGGGTTCGCGAGGCCCCGCCGTGGCTGGGAACGCCTCTACGTCGACCACGTCCTCCAGGCCGACACCGGAGCCGACCTCGACTTCCTCATCGGCTCCAGCGGTTCCGAGGTGAGCCGTGAGTCGCACTGACGGGCTTCTCCGAACGCTACGGCGACGTCGCCTCCGGGTCGTTCACGGTTTTCTGAACCGATCCGTACGTGCCGTTGCCCCAACCGGCGTTCAGGTGTCGTCCCTCAGCCGGTCGCGCTGGATGCGGTGAGCGAGCGTGCGGCGCACGGAGGGCGACCCCGTGGTGGTGGTCTTCGTGGGGACGTCGAGTCCGCGGCTGATCTCGTCGTAGGCGTCCCGGTAGCTGTGCGGCATCCGTGCCTCGTGCCGTCTCAGGTCCTCTTCGACGAGGCGCCGCAGTTCGTCGATGGCCTGGGGGGTGAAGTGTTTCCTTCCCCGGGCCAGGGCGTGGACGTGACGGGTGCAGCGGGCGGTCTCCCCACAGGTTTCGGAGATCTCCTCGGCGAGGCCCCATAGCCGTCCTTCGAGCCAGGGAACATCGTGCTGGTCGAGGGAGAGCCGGGTCGGTGGCAGCGGCTCGCCCGACCTGTACTTCGTCACCTGCTTGGACACGGCGGGCTGACTCATGTCGGTGAGGCGGGCGATCCTGTCCTGGGTCCAGCCGAAGTCGGCGAACAGCTTGATCATTTCGGTGCGCAGCCGTCGCATCTCCTCGCCCGCGCGGATGACCTCGTTCATGTCGGCGAGCATCCGCTCAGCCTGTTCGTCGGTGAGCGTGTCGGGGGTAGGCCGCGCCCTTTCCGTCTCTGCCATGGCTCGGTTATATACCAGGGCCCCCAGCCGGTCATAACCGGGTTGTATAGCCTGGTTATGGCTGACAGGATGCCGCCCATGCCCACCTTCCACGCCCCTGACGGAACCAGGCTCGCCTACCGCGTGACCGGGGACGGTCATCCGCTCGTCTGCGTCCCGGGCGGCCCCGCGGACTCGCTCTACCTCGGTGACCTCGGCGGACTGTCCTCGCACCGGCAGCTGATCGTTCTGGACCTCCGCGGCACCGGGCGGTCCGCGTTTCCCGACGACACCTCCTCCTACCGCTGCGACCGCATGGTCGACGACATCGAGGCGCTGCGCGAACACCTCGGGCTTCCCTGGCTGGACCTGCTCGGTCATTCCGCGGGCACGAACATCGTGACGCAGTACGTATCGAGGTATCCGAAGCGCGTCGGCAAGGTCGCGCTGATCGGCCCCGGTGCGAGAGCGGTGGGCGTCGAAGTCACCGCGCGGACGCGTCGCGACCTCGCGCGGCGGCGGAAGGGCGAACCGTGGTTCCCGGAGGCGTTCGCCGCGCTGGAGGCGATCACCGCGGGCACGGGCAGCGACTGGGAAGCCATCGCCCCCTTCTACTACGGTCGTTGGGACGCAGCGGCCCGACAGCACCATCGGGCAGGGCGGCCCGCCAACCCGGAAGCCGTCGCGCTCTTCGGGGCCGAGGGAGCCTTCAGCCCGGAGGCAACTCGTGCGGCGCTCCGCGACTGCGAGGCACCTGTGCTGCTGCTCACCGGCGAGTTCGACGTCAACAGTCCTCCCGAGTCGGCGGCCGAGTTCGCGGAGCTGTTCCCCGACGCCACGCTCGTGGTGCAGCAGGGAGCGGGCCACTACCCCTGGCTCGACGACGCCGAACGGTTCGTGGCGGTCACCTCGGCCTTCCTGTGACCTCCGCACGCCCCACCGCCGGGACAGCCGCCGCGCCCGGACCGGAACGGGGCGTGCCCGCGTCGCCGTCCGGGACGCCCCCCTCGACGGCGACGCCGGAGCCGCCGTGGGCCTGCGGGGAACTGCTGGTTCACTCAGTCGTGAGGCGGGCGAGCGCACCGGTTTCGAGGGCGACCCACACTGCGCCGTCGGGCCCCTGAGCGATGCCGTGGGGCTCCGAGGACGGACTGGGGAGGTCGTACTCGTCGACGTGGCCGTCAGCGGTGATCCGGCCGATGCGGTTGGCTCCCCACTCGGTGAACCAGCAGCTGCCGTCGGCGCCGGCGATGATGGCGTGCGGGCGTGAAGCATGGTCGGGCAGGGCGAATTCGTCGATCTGCCCCTCCGTCGTGATCCGCCCGATCCGCCCGGCGCCGATCTCCACGAACCACAGGGCGCCGTCGGTACCGGCGGTGATGCCGACCGGAGCGCTGTCGGGTGTGGGCAGCGGGTGGACGACGACGTCTCCCGTGGGCCCCACGGCGCCTATCGCGTTCCCCTGGTTCATGGTGAACCACATACGGCCGTCGGCTCCGGCGGCGATGGCGGACGGGAAGGCGGCCGAGAGCGGGACGGGGAACTCGGTGAGGTGTCCCTCGGTGGTGATGCGGCCGATGCGGTCGGCGTTGGCCTCGGTGAACCACAACGCGCCGTCCGGGCCCGCGGCGATCCCGAACGGCCCGGCGTCCGGCGTCGGCAACCGGAATGAGGTGATGTCCCCGGCGGTGGTGATGCGGCTGACGAGGTGCCCGCGGAACTCGGTGAACCACAGTGCGTCGTCAGGACCCGTGGTGATGAGTGAGGGTCCGCCGGACGCCGGTTCCAGTTGGTGGGTGGTGGTGCCGCCGTCGAGTGTGAAGCGGCCGATCTGCCCGTGGTGAACCAGGGTGAACCACAACGCGCCGTCCGGCCCGCCGGTGATGCCGTAGGGCCCGGCCTCCCCGTCGGCGACGGAGAACTCCGAGATCGAAACGGTAGGACGATGTGGCATCGGTGGCTTCCTCGGTCGGTCGGACACTGGGTGCTCGATTGTCGTGCATGGGGGTGTCCGCGGGGACACAGGGGACCCATGCACGCGGAGGACGAGAGGGCCCGACCGGCTGGTGCGAAACAACCTTGGAGACCGCGTGATCAAATGAGGGGTGGGATCGTACTGGAGCGGTGAACGCATACGCCTGCGTGGTGTTGAGCCTGACGACTGGACCTTGCTCATGCGCTTCGCCGCGGACGAGGAGCGGTTGGGGGACCTGTTGCAGCCGCCACGTTCCGCTGAAAGCCATCGGGCCCGGGCGAGGGAGCAGTCGGTCGCCACGTCCGACGGTGACTGCTTCACCCTGGCGATCGAGACCGTCGACTCGGGTGAGATGGTCGGCGTCGTCGCTTCGCACCAGGCCGACACATGTGCGGGGTGGTTCGAGTACGGCATCACGATGGGCGCGGACCATCGGCGCAAGGGGTATGCGACAGAGGCCGCTGTGATGCTGCTGCGCTTCATGTTCGCCGAGCGGCGTTTCCACAAGTGCGAAGCGCGCGTCTTCGCGCACAACGAGGCGTCCCTGGCACTGCAACGCCGACTCGGTTTCACCGAGGAGGGGCGCCTTCGTGACCATGTGTTCTTCGACGGACGGCACCACGACCTGATCCTGATGGGCATGCTCGCGGACGAGTTCGCCCGACTGCACCCGCCGAGTGGACAGTGAGCCCTACGGGATCGGCATGGTCGGTCCCTGTGTTGACCGGCGAGGAAGGGGCCGTGTGCGGATGCGTCCGGCCCGCTCCTTCGCGGCGTTGGTCTGCGTCGGCAGGCTGAGATCCTGCCTGCGGGCGCCCCGGCACACACAACGGTGTGTGTGAACGGAACTCCGGCAGGTTTCGGCACCTCGGGGCAGTGGCGCCGACGCAGGTGATCAGTCGGTCGTCGCGGCGGACTGGGGCGCGGCGGCGGGCTCGGTGGTGGCGGTGTAGAAGACCGAGCTGCCCTGCTTGTTGCGGTGCGCGCTGCTCCTGGCCACCAGGTTCTCAAGGGTGGTGCGCACTACGGTCGTCTTGATGTTGCGGTCGGGGTGGGCCTCGGAGAGCACAGTGGTGATTTCGGCGGCCGAGCGCGGCTCGCTCTGCTTTTCCAGGTGTCCGCGGATGAGGTCCACAAGGCTGGGCTGGGCAGCCGACTTGGGTGCCTTCGCGGCGGGCTTCTTGGCCGTGGTCTTCTTGTCCGCGGCCTTCTTCACGCCCGTGGCAGCCGCCTTCTTCGGCTTGGCCTGCCTGGTCTGCTTCGTCGGGGCGGAAGCCTGGTTCGGGACGGAGGGCGAGGCCGGGGTGGCCTCGGCGGAGCGCGGGCCGCCCAGAGCCTCCTGCATGTGCACCAGGACCGTGTGGTCGTGCTGCAGGGCCAGCAACTGCTCCTTCAGGGTCGAGATGTCTCCGGCGATACGGTCCTGCTCCTTGGTGTTGCGCTCGAGGTCGCTCGTCACCTGCGCGATGTACTGCGAGGTGAGTTCTGTGGTGGAGGTCTGGTTCTCAGCCATGACTGGGGGCCTTTCTCGGTGCGCCGGCACGGGGTGCAAACAGCGGGGCGTGTGCGTGCGCGAGCGGGGATCGGTGTGAGGTCCGGCAGGACGAGTCCGTCCCTGGGACACAACTGCGTGCTTTGCGCCAGTGTAGAGATAGTACGCACGAGTGGAATGGCCTGTTCCTTGTGTGTGTCTTGTTGACTGCGATTGCCGTGTCCTGATGCCTGACCCGTCCCCGAACTCTTGCTGATGCAACCTTGCCTGTGCGATGACGTGTGGAAGGGATGGAGAGCCGGCGCAGAGGGCGACGGCCGGCGCCCTCCGCGTCAGGCACCGCTCGGCCGGGAACCCGGAGCGGCACCCCGTACGAGCACAGGCCGGCATCCGCCCCGCCGGGCCCATGAACAACGCGCACGACACGAACTGCGCCAGGAGTTCAGGGCAGGAGAGCGGCAGCGGCGTGCGGAAGCGGGAGGAACTCCGGTGGGAACGGCAGGAACGCCGGAGTGGCGGTGGGCGCTACAACGTCCGCGCACGCAGGCGCAACGGCACGAGTGGGGCCCCGGACCGTGGGCGGGGCCCGGCTGCTCGCGTGTGGCGTCGGTTCGTCGGTGCCGGAGTTGTCACGGGCCGAAGTGCTCCATGTGCGCCTGGGCGGGCGGGTAGGGCGCGGAGGAGTTCGTACCGACGGACCAGTACGCGCCGGTGCCGGGTACCCGGGCCAGGGAGTTGAGGAGGACCGGCGTGGTGGCCAGCGGTCCGCGCTCGCTCACCCAGGCCGTGCCGTCCCACCGAAGGTAGTGGGCCCGTGTCTGGTCCCAGAAGTCCCAGCCGGCGATGCGGTCGGGGCGTCCCTGGTCGTCGCCGGTGATTCCGCTGAGGCGTCCGACGGTGAACGGTGGGGTGACGTTGTTCCAGGAGGTGCCGTCCCAGTGCCGCAGTACGCAGCCGGGAGGTTTGCCGGGCGGTCCGCCCACCCCGTAGTCGTAGCCGGTGAGCCAGACGTCGTCGTGGGCGCGGGGGAGGAGTCCCGTGACACCGAAGCGGAGTCCGGTGGGCGGCGCCAGTTCGGTCCATGCGCCGTCCCAGCGGGCGGCGATGCCGGTGCCGTACACCCAGATCTCGTCGTCAGGTGTGCGGTGCACACCTGACGGGGCCTCGGTCACCGTGCTCGGCAGCGGTGCGCACCAGCGCCAGCGCTGTCCGTTCCAGTGCAGCAGCGAAAGGTTGTTGCTGCTGCGGCCCGACACCCAGGCGCGTCCGTCGGGGGCGGCCGTCACAGAGGTGATCACAGTGCCGGTGTCGCCCTTCCCCGGATACGGCACCTGCTGCCATGTTCCACCGTCCCAGGTCAGGAGATGTCCGGTGCCGGAGGTGTCGGTGCCGACGGCCCACGCGGTGCCGGGGGACGCGGCGGCGACGGAGTGCAGTTGTCCGGTGAGGCCGAGGTGGTCCAGGACGGTGCGGGACCATGCCGTCCCGTCCCATGTCATCGCCAGGGGCTTGCCGCGGGTGGCGCCGTTGCGTCCCTCCTCGCCCACGGCCCACGCGGCGTCCGGTCCGCCGGCCGCCACGCCGAGGAGCTGCGCGGCCGTCCGGCCCTCGGGTACGGAGACCGGCTGCCAGCCGGGGAGGAAGGCGGTGGCCGTGCTGTGGGCGGTCGCGGCCGGACCGGTGGCCGTGGTGAGACCGAGTCCTGCCGCGGTGCCGGCCAGTCCACCGATGAAGTGCCGTCTGCGCATGGGAACTTCCCTTCTCACGTGGTTCGGGGAGGTTCCACCGTTGGGCACGACGGTGAAGAGGTCAATGTACGGGTGTGAGCATCTGGTGACCCGGCCGGAATCGGCCGAAACACCTCTGCGGCGGACGGCCGACCATGATGCCGTACTGCCCCCGCCCGCCACGACGGGCGGTCCAACTGCGTTCACTGGTAGGTAAGTTGGTGATGGGTTGGCGGGCGGAGGCGAGGTGCGCGCAGGTGTGCCGAAGGATGCGGCCGTCAGGTGTCGAAGTCGCAGTCCCGGGTCTCCGGGAGCGCCAGCAGGCACATGAGGCTCACCAGACAGAGTCCGCCGGTGTAGAAACCGAGGACGAGTGGTGAGTCCCAGTGACTGTTGAGCCAGGTGGCGACGAGTGGGGCGAAGCCGCCGCCGAAGGTGTTGGCGAGGATGAAGGCAGTGGAGGCGCCGGTGTAGCGCAGCCTGGCGGGGAACAACTCCGGGAGGAAGGCCGCCACCGGGGAGAACATCAGCGCGAGCAGCACGAGACCGACCGTGTAGGCGCCGGTGATCACCACGGCGTCGCGCGAGCTGAGCGAGGCGTACATGGGCACCGCCCACAGGACGCAGCCGACGGCTCCGGTGAGCATCACCGGGCGGCGGCCGATCCGGTCGGCGAGTCTCGCGGCCGGCAGTGTGACGGCGATTCCGGCCGCCGCGCCGATGCTCGCCGCGGTCAGCATCGTGTTCTGCGGGATGCCCAGTGACTTCGGTCCGTACGAGAGGCTGTAGACGATCGTCAGGTAGTAGACGGCCGAGCCGCCGACCGCCGCGCCGATACCGAGGAGCAGCCGGCCGGGGTGTTGTGCGAGGAGTGTGCCGAGCGGAAAGCGGGACACCGGCGCCTGTGCCGTACGGCGGGCCGTGGAGGTGAAGACGGGTGACTCGGAGACCGTCGTGCGCACCCACAGGCCGATCACCACGAGCACGGTGCTGAGCAGGAACGGGATTCGCCAGGCGCCGTCGGCGAAGCCGTCGCGGCCCGCGATGTGGAGGGTGGGCAGGATGACCGCGCTGGACAGCAGGAAACCGAGCGAGGGGCCGGCCTGCGGGATGGAGGCGTACAGGGCGCGGCGGCCGGGGGGCGCGTGCTCCGCCGCGAGCAGCACCGCTCCGCCCCACTCGCCGCCCATGCTCACGCCCTGCAGCAGACGGAGTGTCACCAGCAGGACGGGGGCGAGGAGTCCGGCGGTCTCGTACGTCGGCAGCAGTCCGACGCCGACGGTCGCCACGCCCATCAGGAGGAGGGAGGCGACCAGGGCCCGTCGGCGGCCCAGCAGGTCACCGATCGTGCCGAACAGCACGACGCCGAGGGGGCGGGCCAGGAAGGCGGCGGCGAAGGTGAGGAACGCGGCCAGGGTCGAGACGGTGGAGTCGCCGGAGGGGAAGAAGGCGGGTCCCAGGACGAGCGCGGCGGCGGTGCCGTACACCGCGAAGTCGTAGTACTCGATCGTGGTGCCGATCAGGCTCGCGACGGCGGTTCGCGACGGCCTGCTCTTCGCTTCCGGCGCCGATAACGCGGCGGAACCGGGATCCACGGTCGCGGGCACGGTCTTGGACGGCGAATCGGGCATGGGGGAGTCACTTCCGGTACGCCCGGTCCGAAAGACGGCCGGGTTCAAGTGGGGGACGGCCTCGCATGAAACAGGAACCGGAGTGCGCCTGTCACCCTAAGCCCGGAAATTCGATTTCGACAAGTAAGCCGAGTCGTCCGAATAACCGAACGGGTTCGTATGGCCGGTCGGAAGAATGTGGGTCTCTTTGCGCCGGTGAGAGACGTAAAGCTCCTCATAAGGATGCCGTCGTGACGCACTTCCTCAATGCGGATAGAGCGCACTGTCCCGCCACCTCGCCATGTGCCGCATCAATCAGCCACAAACCAGTACTCGCGGTCGCCGTCAACCCTGGTATTCCTGTCAAAACGCTGTCAATAGTCATGCGCTCCTCGGTATAAAAATTTGTGACGATGTCGCCTTGTCAACGGGCGATCACGCAGGGAAAGCTGACGGGTGAGCGGAACTTGAAAGTTCTACAGCCATCGTTTTTCGGACATAGGAGACCGCAACGGGTTGCTGCGGTTCGGCTTTCTGAAATGCGGCCTCACGACTGGGAGGCGCAATACCCGTGCTGAAAACAGGCAAGTTATTACGCTTGAGGAGACTTTCGCTGGCCGGTGACGGCCGGCACCTGCTCATCCCGCTGGACCACACCGTTTCCGACGGACCGATCGTCCCCGCAGGAAAGTGGGACGACCTGCTGCGTGCGCTGGTGGCGGGCGGGGCCGACGGCGTCATCGTCCACAAAGGACGTGCCCGCGCCTTCACCCCGGACATCCTGCGAAGCTGCGCCCTGGTCATGCACCTGAGTGCCAGTACCGCCTGCTCCGCAGATGTCGATGCCAAGGTGCTCGTCGCCGATGTCGAAGAGGCCCTGTGGATCGGTGCGGACGCGGTGAGTGTCCACGTGAACATCGGGTCGGACACAGAGGCCCGGCAACTCGCCGACCTGGGGGCGGTGGCGCGTTCCTGCGACGCGTGGGGCATGCCCCTGATCGCGATGGTCTACCCCCGGGGCCCCCGGATCGAGAACCCGCGCGACCCCGCCCTCCTCGCCCATCTGGTCAACGTCGCCGCGGACCTGGGCGCGGACATGGTCAAGACCTCGGTGGCCCTTCCGATCGACCGGATGGCCGAAGTGGTGGCGAACAGCCCCATCCCCGTCCTGGCGGCGGGCGGCCCGCCGGACGGCTCCGACCTCGTCGAGTACGCCACCGCCGTGATGGCCTCCGGCTGCCACGGCCTGGCCATCGGCCGCCGGGTGTTCTCGGCTCCTTCGCCCGCCGCGCTGGTGTCACGGTTGTCCGCCGTGGTGCACGGCACCCGTCCGGAGCCGCCTCCCGACGGCATGCCGAACGACATGAACATGGCCGAATACTCGACGATCGTGGCAGGTGTCGCATGAGGTTCGCATGGATCGATCTCCGTGAAGTCCCCCAGCAGCAGCTCCAGGCGGTGGTGGACGCGGCCGTCCACACCCGGATGGCCGGGGTGCTGACCACCGACGCCGGACTGCTCGGCACGCTGCCGCCCACCGTCACCCGGGTGCTGGCCCCCGGAAGCCCGGTGACCGCCGGGACGAAGAAGCCCGCCGACAAGCAGGCCAAGGCGAACGACGCGACCAAGGACGCCGACGACAGCAAGGACGCCGGCAGCGCGAAGAAGCCGCCCGCGGGCGGGGTCGACCCCCGGCCCGGCCCCGGAATCGACATCCTGATGCGGAAGTTCACCACCCAGGACGAGCTGGACGCCCTCGCCGCGGAGAACCGCGCCGACGGAGGCACGCCCGCCGCCGGATTCATCGACGTACGGGACGACCGCACCCTTCAGCTGTCGTGCGCGGGCGCCATGGCGCTGCCGTACACCGTCATCCACTTCGCCGACCCGACGAAGATCCCGCTGGAGATCGTGCTCGCCGCGGCCGAGCCCGCCGACGGCCAGCTGGTGACCGTCGTCGACGACCTGGAGGAGGCGGCCATCGTCTTCGACGTCCTCGAACGCGGCTCGGACGGCATCCTGTACGCGCCCCGCAGCGCCGACGACGTGTTCGCGCTGGCCAGGCTGCTTCAAGCGACCACGCCCCAACTGGAGTTGTCCACCCTCACCGTCGAGAGCATCCGGCATGTCGGGCTCGGCGACCGGGTCTGCGTGGACACCTGCTCGCACTTCGAGGAGGACGAGGGCATCCTGGTCGGCTCGTACTCCTCGGGGTTCGTCCTCTGCTGCAGCGAGACCCACCCGCTGCCCTACATGCCGACCCGGCCGTTCCGCGTCAACGCCGGTGCGCTGCACTCCTACACGCTGGGGCCCGACAACCGCACCAACTACCTGAGCGAGGTGGGCTCCGGCAGCGCGCTGCTGGCGGTCGGGGCCGACGGCCGCACCCGGCGGGTCGTGGTCGGCCGGGCGAAACTGGAGTCCCGGCCCCTTCTTGAGATCCGTACCCACGCCGAGGACGGCCGGCTGGTCAGCCTGACCGTGCAGGACGACTGGCACGTACGGGTGCTCGGCCCGGGCGGAAAGGTCCTCAACGTCACCGAGCTGCGGTCCGGCGACGAGTTGCTCGGCTATCTCGCCGCGGACCAGCGTCATGTGGGCCTGCCCATCGGCGAGTTCTGCAAGGAGGTCTGATGGGCGACCTCGTCGACGGACCGCCCCGCACGGACCACCGGCCGGACGGTGTGTCCAGCGGCTCGGCGGACGGCGCGATGGACACTCTTGTCCAGGTGCTGTTCGACGGGCACGACGACAGTCTTCCCTATCTGACGCATCAACAGGAGACGGTCACGCGGGGGGAGTTACGCAGCCGGGTGGCCGAACAGGCCCGGGTGTTCGCGGGCTTCGGGATCGGTCCGGGCAGCACCGTGGGCCTGCGGACCCCGCCCAGCTTCACCCAGGTCGAGGTGCTGCTCGCGCTGTGGCGGCTCGGGGCCCAGGTGCTGCTCTTCGACTTCCGGCTCAAACCGGCCGAGGTGTCGGCGCTCGGCGCCACCTGCCGACCGCAGTTCATGGTCCGGGCCGGTTCCAACGTCCGGGCGGCGTTCGGCTTCCGCTCCGAGTACGAGGTCGTCACCGAGTGCCACGGAACCGGCAGACCGGCCACCACCGGACACCGGCTGGTCCAGTTCAGCTCGGGCTCCACGGGGCGGCCGAAAGTGATCGGCAGGACCGTCGGCTCCCTCGCCGCCGAGGTGGAGCGGTTCGCCGCGGTCCCCGGCATGCCGGGCCGGGGCGACCGGCTGCTGCTGCTCAGCTCGACGGCACACAGTTTCGGGCTGATCGGCGGCCTGCTGCACTCACTGGCGGCAGGAGTGTCCGTCGTCTTCGCGCCCCGTGTCTCCGCCCGCGACATCCTGAGGACCGCGGTCGGCCATCGCGTCACCGCCCTGTTCGGCGTGCCGATGCACTACGAACTGCTCGCCGCCGCCATCGATCCCCCCGCACTGCCCGACCTGCGGGTCGCGGTGTCGGGCGGTGAGCTGATGCCGCCGCAGGTCGCGGCTCGCTTCGCCGGCCTGTACGGCGTACCGGTCGGCGAGTCCTACGGGACCACCGAGTCAGGTGTGGTCGCCATGGACGCCCTCGGCACGCTGCGGCCCTCGGTCGGCCGGGCCGTGGCGGGCGTGGTGATACGGGTGAACAACGGCGAACTGGACGTCGCACTGGATCAGTCGCCCTACCTCTTCGACTCGGGCGGCACGCAGTACGCGGACGGCTGGCTGCACACCCGGGACCGGGCCACGGTGGACGCCGCGGGAGCGGTCCGGGTGCGCGGCCGCGCCGACTCCCTCGTCGTGATCGGCGGCCTCAAGGTGGACCTCACCGAGGTCGAGAACGTGCTCCTCCAGCATCCGGCGGTCGAGCAGGCCGTCCTGGTCCACGAGGGCATGACCGAGGCGTACGTGTCGCTGGCCGCCGGGGACGACCGGCCGTCGGCCGAGGACCTGCTGCGCTGGTGCCGCGAACGGTTGGCCGACTACAAGCTGCCGCGGGTGGTGCGACTGCTGGAGACGCTGCCCCGCACGTCCAACGGGAAGCTCGTGCGCCAGGCGGCGACCCTTCAGGCGGCAGCGACCGGCGGCGGTACGTAACCCGGCCTCGGCCACGCGCCCACCTGGCGCGACACCTGTCCCACACCTCGCACAACTCCTTTCGTACGACTCGTACGACCTTTCACCGGAGCACGGGAGACGAGTAGGCATGACTACATCAACGCTGGAAGGCGAGATCCGCGAGTTCGTTCTGAGCGCGGTCATCGACGAGATGAACATCCTGACGAGCCGCGACGGCATCACCGACGAGAGCCCGCTGACCGTCGGCGGACTGGACGTGGACTCGCTGAGCCTGATCGAGCTCACCCTGCGACTGGAGTCGCGGTTCGGTGTGGAGATCCCCGACACCGACATCGAGTCCCTGGCCTCGCTGACCCTCGGCGGACTCGTCACCGAGGTCGTCCGACGCGGTGCGAAGGCATGAGCGCGAAAGCCACGCCGAGCGACACGGACGCGGTGCTGTCACCGCTGACCACCGACGCCGTCCGGGAGCTGCTGGCGGACCGCAAGATCTTCCCCGGAGTGCCCGAGACCCTCGGTGAGGACACCGAACTGGTACTGGACTCCCTCGGGTTGGTGTGGCTGCTGCATGTGGTGGAGGAGCGCTACGGCCTGGTCGTGGAGCCCAGCGACGAGGACATCGCCCGGCTCACCTCGCTGCGGCGGCTCACCGGCTTTCTGAGTGCCGCAGCCCAGGACGGCCGCGCGGAGAGGGGAGCGCATGATGAGCGGTGAGGTGACGGTGACCGGGTTCGGGGTGCGCACAGCCTTCGGCACCGGCGCCGACGCCCTGCGGCACGGCGTCTTCACGGGCACCCCGTCGTTCGCCCCCACCACGAGGTTCGACACGGGCCCGTACCGCACGCCGATGGCCGCCGCCGCTCCCGACGGGCCCGACGCGGTCGAGGAGTGGGCACTGCGCCACGCACTCACCCGGTGCGGGGCTGAGGCCCTCGACATGGCCGG
Source organism: Streptomyces aurantiacus (assembly GCF_027107535.1). Lineage (NCBI taxonomy): Bacteria > Bacillati > Actinomycetota > Actinomycetes > Kitasatosporales > Streptomycetaceae > Streptomyces > Streptomyces sp. Qhu-G9. The sequence goes on from NZ_CP114283.1 coordinate 4,072,901, forward strand.
CCTCCCACCGGGCACGGAGGCGGCGGTGCTGCTCGGCGTCGCCGGTGACCACACCAGCGTCACCCGTCATTGGCGAACCGTCGCCGACTCCCCATCCGACAAGCCTGTCCCGGACGGCTCGGACGGCTCGGACGGCTCGGACGGCTCGGACGGCTCGGACGGCTCGGACGGCGGGGGCAGCGGTGGCGGCCGTGAGGCGAGCGGTGCGGACGCCGCACCCGGAGCCCGCGCCCACGGGGAGACGGTCCGGCACGCCACGAGCGGATCGGGGGAGCGGGCAGCCGACGCGGTCCCCGCGCACCTCGCCGAGCTGCTGGCACGGCGACTCGGGCTGAACGGGCCGCGGCTCGCCTTCACCAACGCCTGCGTCGCCTCCTCCGCCGCGATCATCCACGCCTGCCGGCTGATCTCCTCCGGCCGGATCCACACGGCGGTGTGCGCCGGCGGATACCTCGTGGAGGAGGAGACCTTCGGCAAGTTCGACTCCGGCCGGGCACTCTCCCGAGACGGCATGGTGCGCCCCTTCAGCCTCGACCGCAGCGGACTGCTCCTCGGTGACGGCGTGGCCGCCGTCGTGCTGGAGTCCGCCGAGCACGCCCGGCGCCGCGGTGCCCGGCCGCTCGCGACCGTCGCGGGCTGGGGAGCGGCCACCGACGCGCACCACATCGCCCAGCCGCACCCGCAGGGCGCCGGCCTGGCCCGCGCCGCGCGGCAGGCGATGAGCCTCGCCGGAGATCCGGAAGGGACCGCTCTCGGCTACGTCAACGCCCACGGCACCGGCACGAAGTACAACGACGGCGCGGAGACCCGAGGGCTGCGGGCCGCCTTCCCCGGGCGGGCCGAGGCGATACCGGTCAGCTCCACCAAGGGCACCACCGGCCATCTCCTGGAGGCGGCGGGCATCGTGGAGTTCGTGATCACGATGGTGGCCCTGACGGACGGTCTGCTGCCGCCGACCGCCGGATACGGCCGGCCGGATCCGGAATGCGACCTGGACTACGTCCCCAACCGACCCCGCACGGCCGACCTGCGCCGGGCCCTCACGGTCAACGCCGCCTTCGGGGGCGCCAACACCGCAATCGTCCTGGAGCGCCCATGACGACTCACCGGACCCGAATGCCGTCCGAGACGACCCAAACGCCCGGGAAACCGGTGCTGCGGACGGCCCTCGGCATCCTCGCGAGCGCCACCGCGACCCACGGCACCGGGCAGGACGACGACATCCCGCTGCCGCGACTGCCCGGTTTCGTGGAGTCGGCCTTCAGCCCGCTGGCGTACGACGTCGCCCGGCAGTGCCTGACCGGACATCCCGGCGACGGCACGCGCACCGCCGTGGCCCTGGCGAGCCTGATGGGGGACACCACCACCGCGGATCTCGCCAGCCGGCGCATGGTCTCCGGGCGGGTCCACAACCCGCTGCTGTTCATGCAGGCCACCCCCAACTCCGTACTCGGGCACATCAGCAAGGAGTTCGGGATCACCGGGCAGATGCTCAGCCTCTCCGGCGTCGAGGACCCGGTGGCCGAACTGCTGGCCATGGCCGACCTCCTGCTGGAGGACCCGGAGCTGGACCGTGTCCTGGCGCTGGGCGTCGAGCTGGGCGGGAGCGAGCGCCTGGCCCGAGTCCACCGCGAGCTGGCCGCCGACGACGGACACCCGGTCCCGGCCCTCCCGCCCGCCGCGGGCCTGGCGGCGGCCGTCCTGCTGGGCCGTCCCGGAACCGGGGCACCGGTGCGGGTCCGGTCGGCCGGAGACCGTACGGACGAGGTGGGCGGCACCGGCACCCCCGCGGCGGCGAGGCACCACGGAAGCATCCAGGGCCTGTTCGACCTGGCCGCCGCCCACCGGCTGCTGCTGCGAGAGGGCGGCAGCCACCTCCTGCCCGCGGAACCCCCGGCCGGGCAGGAACCCGCCGCCTTCGTCCTCACCACCCACCCCGACGCCCCAGGCCACGCGCTCGTCGGAAGCAACGAGACGGAGATTCATGCTCATCAGTAGACAGGAGCGGGCACGGATCTGCTCCGACACCGAACTCGGCGCCGGCAACGTCCTGCAGCGCCTCGGGGCGTACGGCCGCCCGCCGGACGAACCCGTCCTGCGGACCGACGGCAGCTGGCGCGCACCGGACGGCAGCCGGCCCGAGGTGCTGACCCTGGGACAACTGCACGAGGTCGTCGAGACGTACGCGGGCTGGTACGCGGCCCATGGCGTGCGCCCCCGCGACCCGGTCGCCGTCCACGCGCACTCCAGTACGGAATTCGCGGTGAACTTCCTTGCGCTGACGGCCCTCGGTGCCATCGCGTCCTTCGTCAACGGCGACCTGCCGCCGCGGATCGCCCAGCAGTACGTACGCGGACAGGGCGCGGTCGGCGCCTTCACCGACCGGGAACACCGCGACGTGCTGGCGGGGCCCGGGTCCGGACTGCGCTTCTGCGTGACCGCCGCCGACATCCGGCCCGAACACCGCGCTGCGCTGCCACCGTCGTACCCCTACCGGCACGACCCCAGCGACCCGGTGCTCATCTCGCACTCCTCCGGCACCACCGGCATGCCCAAGGGCGTGCCGCACACCCACCGGACACTGATGTACGCGCAACTGCACCGGCTGCGCTACTCCACGGGCACCGACATGGAGCGCACCCTGGTGGGGCTGCCCGGCGCCCACAACGCCATGGTGGCGACGCTGCTCTACTGCCTGTTGCTGCGTACCGACATCAAACTGCTCTCCAGCCGCCGCGGCGTCGATGTGCTGGACGCCGTCGAGGACTTCCGGCCGACCACGGTGCTGGCCTTCGCCGGGACCTTCGGCGAGATGGCCGCCCAGGACCTGTCGGGCCGTGACCTGTCCAGCGTGCAGGTGTGGTTCAACACCGGGGACGCGGCGCACGAGGCACACATCCGGGCCCTGGTGCGGCACGGCAACCACGTGGAGATCGGCCGGGACCTGATCCGCAGACGGGTCGAGGGCTCGGTCTTCGTGGACGGGCTCGGTTCGTCGGAGGCCGGCTACTCGGTGTTCCACAACCGGCACACCAAGGACACCTCGGCCTACGCGCGCTGTGTCGGCAGACCGATCAGCTTCGCCGAGGCCGCCGTACTCGCCGAGGACGGCACCCCGCTGCCGCCCGGGCGGATCGGCCGCCTCGGCCTGAAGTCGCCGACGCTCACCCCCGGTTACTGGAACGACTCCCTGACCTGGAACCGGATGCGCCTGGGCGGCTACTGGCTCACCGGGGACCTCGCCCAGCGGGACGAGGAGGGCAACTTCTACCACCTCGACCGGGCGCCCGACGCCGTCCGCACCCGCGAGGGGATCCTGTTCAGCACCCGCACCGAGGAGCTGCTGCTGCGGGAGATGCCCGAAGTGGCCGACTGCACCGTCGTCGGGGTCGCCCCCGAGGGCGTACGGGCCGACTGGGACGGCGACGGACAGGCCGAGGCGTACGCGCTGCTCCACCTCGCGGACGAGAACGACGCCGGCCGTGACAGCGACGAGGCATGGACCGGCCGGGTCAACGCGGTCCTCTCCGGCGCCGGATTCCCCCCGGTGGCCCGCGCGCTGCGGATGAAGCCCGACGACGTGGCCAAGGGCGCGACCGGAAAGGTCCTCAAGCGAGTGATGCGCGAGCGGTTCGCGGCCAAGGAGCAGGCATGAGCACGGGCACGGGTGCCGACCAGGTCAACCACCGAGCGCAGACGGTGGAGGCCTACCGCCTGTGGTGGCAGCACGACGCGCACTGGTACCAGGGCGTGGCCGCGCGCTTCGGGCAGCAGGCCGCGAACGACATCAACGCCGAGGCGCTGCGTAAGGTCGCCCTGCACGTCGGACAGCGGATCGCCAGACGGTCCGGCCCTCTGACCGGCAGCGGTGACAGCGGCAAGGACTTGGAGGAGCTGCGCCGCCGGTACGACGAGTGCGGAGACCGGATGTTCCCGCCGGAACTGCGCAACGCCTCCACCGAGGTGGTGGGCGACGACCTGATCGTGCTCACTGTGCGGCGCAACTTCGCCGTCACCATGGTGAAGATGGCCGGTTCGCTGGAGGGCTACCGGTGCCCGTGCACCGACATCCACGCGGGCTGGTCCGAGGGGCTGGGTGTGACCCTCGCGGAGAACCGTGCCGAGAGCTGTCTGCGGGACGGTGACAAGGCGTGCCGCCTGCTGATGCGGGTGGCCGCTCCGGCCGACCCCGAGGGTTCCGTCGGTGCCGCGAGCGCCGTCGTTCCCGGTGGGGAGGGCTGAGGCGTGCGGGTGCTGGTCGCCGGAGCCACCGGAGTGGTCGGACATCCGCTGGTGGGCGCGCTGCGGGAGCGCGGTCACCGGGTGAGCGCGCTGGTGCGTGAGGGCTCCCGGGACCGGGCCCCGGAGGCCGACGAGGTCGTGGTCGCCGACGCACTCGACCGCGAGGCCCTGTCGGCGGCGGTGGCGGCGGCCCGGCCGGAGGTGGTCGTCCACCAGCTGACTGCGCTGCGGCTGCTGCGCGACGACCCGGCCGGTGCGTTCGCGCAGACCGCGCGACTGCGTACCGAGGGCACCGCACATCTCGTCGAGGCGGCCCGCACGGCCGGCGCGCGGCGGCTGGTCGCGCAGTCCATCGCCTTCGCCGCCGCCCCGGCCGGAGGGCCCGTCCTCGACGAGGACGCACCGCTGTACACGGACGCGCCGGACCCGGGCTGGGCCGCCACCGTACGGGCCGTCGCCGAGTTGGAGCGGCTCGTCCTGGGCGCCCCGGAGCTCGCGGGTGTGGTGCTGCGGTACGGCACGCTGTACGGCGCCGGGACCGCGTACGCCCGTACCGGCGGGACCGCTCAGCGGGTACGGGCAGGCCGCTTTCCTCTTCCCGAAGGCGGTGCCGGTGTCACCTCGTTCCTGCACGTGGAGGACGCCGTGGCGGCCGCTGTTCCGGCGGTCGAGGCGGATGCCGCGGGGGTGTTCCATGTGACGGACGACGAACCGGCCCCGGCCGCCCAGTGGCTGCCGCACTACGCCCGAACGCTGGGCGGGCCCCCTCCGCGGACGGTCCCGTCGGACCTCGCGCCGCGGCTGCTCGGCTGGTTCACGGCCCATCAGCTCACCGCGGCACGGGGCGCGGCCAACGACCGGGCCCGCACGGTGCTGGGCTGGAAGCCGCTGCGGCCTACCTGGCGCGACGGGCTGGGCGCCGAATGACGGTGTCGTGCCTGGCCGTGACATGGACCGGGTCGGGCACCGGGGCTGCGGGCAGAGCCGTCCTCGCCGGCACCTTGCCGGACTCCGGGGCGAGAACCGCCGTGAGGCCCTCACCGGCGAGGGCGGACAGCGTCACCGGGGAGCCGGCCGGGCGCCTCGCCACCTTTCCGGGCAACGGAGGCCCCCGATGAGCAGGCTGAGCAAACCGGCAGGGAAGGCCGCCGGCTCCGCCGGGGGCCCGTCCCGGCCGCGAACCGTCCTCGTGGTCGTGGTCTGTGCCCAGATGCTGATCTGGCTGGACACCTCCATCCTCAATGTCGCCGTCACCACGCTGGCCGACCCGGACAGGGGCCTCGGGGCGACCCCGGCCGAACTGGAGTGGGTGGCGAGCGCCTACACGCTGATGTTCGCGGGGACGCTCTTCGCGGGCGGCGCGCTGGCCGACCGATTCGGCCCCCGGGCCACCCTTCTCGCGGGGCTCACGCTCTTCGGTGTCGCCTCCGCCGCCGGTGCGTTCGCGACGGGCCCGGCCTGGCTCGTCGTGGCGCGCGCCTTCATGGGCGTGGGCAGCGCACTGCTGATGCCCGCCACCCTCTCGGTCGTCGTGCAGAGCACACCGGCGGACAGGCGCACCCGGGCGATCGCGATCTGGAGCGCGTCCAGCGGTCTGGGTGTGGCCGTTGGCCCGGTCGCGGGCGGGGCACTGCTCAGCCACTTCTGGTGGGGTTCGGTGTTCCTGGTCAACGTGCCGATCGTGGCCCTGTGCCTGGCCGGAGTGGTGGCCATAGTCCCCGAACTCAAGGGTCCCGGGCGGCAGGTGCTCGACCTCCGGGGACTGGCCCTGTCGGTACTCGGACTGGGCGGTGTGGTCTACGGGATCATCGAGCTCGGCAATGGACACGCCTGGAACGGGCCGGACGTGCTGCTGCCCCTCCTCCTGGGAGGCGCGCTGCTCGCCGTGTTCGTGGCCGGCCAGCGCAGCTCCCCGGCGCCCAGCCTGGACCTGCGGCTCTTCGCACAGCCGGGGTTCGCGGCCGGGAGCGTGGTGCTCCTGATCGTGTTCATGGCCCTGGCGGGACACCTGTTCTACGCGGCCTTCTATCTCCAAGGGCCGCGCGGGCTTTCCCCCGCGGATGCCGGAACCGTGATGATCGCCGCCGCGGTCGGCATCGTCCTGGGCAGTCAGGCCTCTCCTGCGTCGAGCCGGCTGCTGTCGGCCCGCTGGACGGTCGCCGCCGGAATCCTGGCCACCGCGGCCACGTACGTCGGTTATCTGTGGTTCGACGAGCGGACTCCGATCCTGGTCGTCGCCGCGTTGTTGTGGGTTCAGGGTTTCGGCATGGGCCTGGTCGGCACGCCGGTCACAGCGCTGATGATGAGCGGGGTGCCATCCCGTCTCGCGGGCGCCGGATCTGCCGTCAACAGCGTGACCCGGCAGGTGGGAGGGACGCTCGGGGTGGCACTGTCCGGTTCGATCCTGTCCGGCGTGTACCGGGAGCGCATGGCGGACGCCCCGCTGCCCGGAGGGCCGAAAGGGCTGCCGCCTGACGCCGAGGAACGGGTGCGGACCTCGGCCGAGGCGGCACGCTCGCTGGCCGACTCGCTCAGGCTGCCGGAACTGGCCGCCACAGCAGACCGCGCCTACCTCGACGCGATGTACGCGGCCACCTTCTGGACCGCCGTGCTGGCCTTCGTCGGGCTGGGGGTGTGCGTGGTGGGGCTGAGGGAGCGAGAGGCGCGACCGCGACCCCTCCCGGAAGGGCGACAGGAACCGCGGGAGGCGCGGGACGACCATGCGGAAACCGCGTGAGAACCGCGGCGTCGGAGGAGGAGAAGGCACGATGACGCAGGCGACGGCCCGTTCGGTGCTCGTGACCGGGGGCAACAGGGGGATCGGGCTGGCCATAGCGCGCCGCCTCACGGCGGCGGGGCACCGGGTCGCCGTCACCCACCGCCGTGACGAGCCGCCCGCGGCCGAGGGTTTCCTCGCCGTACGGTGCGACGTGACGGACAGTCAACAGGTCGACCGGGCCTTCGACGAGGCCGAGGCGGCCCACGGTCCGGTCACCGTGCTGGTCGCCAACGCGGGCGCCGCCCACGACCGGCTGCTGGTACGGATGAGCGAGGCGGACTTCACCGGCGTCGTCGACACCAACCTCACCGGGGCCTTCCGGGTCGCCCAGCGCGCCATGCGCGGAATGCTCCGCGAGGGCCACGGCCGTATCGTGCTGATCTCCTCCACGTCGGCGCTGCACGGCGCACCCGGGCAGACCAACTACGCGGCGGCGAAGGCAGGCCTGGTCGGGTTCGCCCGGTCGCTGACCCATGAACTCGGCCCGCGCGACATCACCTGCAACGTCGTGGCTCCCGGCCTGACCGAGACCGACATGAACCGGGCGCTCACCGACGGACAACGCCGGGACCTGCTCCGCCGGACCCCCGCCGGCCGCCCGGCCCACCCCGAGGAGGTCGCCGACGCGGTGGCGTTCCTGACCACCGCCGGACATGTGCGCGGCGCGGTCATCCCGGTCGACGGAGGCGCGGGGCTGGGGCACTGAGGGATGCCGCCTCGACCGGACGGACGCCCGCACGGCGCCTGAGCCCGGCCGGTGCCGTGCCCGGCTGGGCCGGTGCCACCGGCTCGCCGCTATCGAGGTGACGATCCCGACGTGTCGCCGCCGGCCTCGGTCCACAGGTCGGTGTGCCAGTCCAGGTGCCGCGTGAGTTCGTCGTCGCCGGGGCGGGGCGCGGGCGCTCCCCGCCCCGGTCGGGCCGGCGGGCGCGTACCGCGGGAGATGTTGCCGCTGGCGGTGACGTTGTCCTCCACGCGCGGGCGGCGGAGTGTCTCGTAGAGGGTGAGCGCGGTCTCGGTGTCGGGTGCGTCGCGCAGGGCCTTCGCGAGGACGACGGCGTCCTCCAGCGCCATCGAGGCCCCCTGCCCGGTCGCGGGGGAAGCCGCGTGGGCCGCGTCTCCGATGGTCAGGGTGCGGCCGGAGCGCCAGGGTGTGCCGGTGGGGATCTCGGTGGCGTTGGTGACCATGATGCGGTCGGTGGTGGCCGCGACGATGTCCGCGGCAGGGGTGGCGTCCTTGCGCAACAGCGGCAGGAGCAGATCGCGCCAGTGGGCGGGGGTGGCATGGGCGACCTCGTCGGCGGCGAGGGGTTCACCGGCCACACGCGCGAACCAGTACGTCTGGCCGTCCGGCGACACCGCGTAGCCGAAGGCGGCGGTGCTGCCCCGCACCATGGTGATGCGCTCGCTCTCCTCGGCGTTCTCCTCGGCCAGGAGTACGTCGTCGGTGTAGCCGTAGAAGACGCGCTGTCCCGCGTAGCGGGGTTGTACGGCGGGGGCGAACTGCTGTCGTGCGACGGAGTTCAGGCCGTCCGCTCCGACGAGCAGGTCACCTGTCGCGGTGCTGCCGTCGGTGAAGCGGGCGGTGACACGGTCCGGGGCGTCCTGGACGGACGCGAGGCGGGCGCCGTGCCGGATGTCGATGCCGCGGTGAGCGGCCTCTGCCTGCAGGGCGGTGGCGAGGTCGCCGCGGTGCAGGCAGCGGTACCGCAGGAGCGGGTCGCCGGCCTCACCGAGCGGGACCTGTGCCACGGTTGCGCCCGTGTCGTCGAGGACGCGCATCGAGCACAGCGGGAAGCCGATGGCCGTGACCGCGGCGGAGGCGTCGATCTGGGCGAGGGCCCGCATGCCGTTGCTCACGAGTGTGAGGAACGCGCCGATGTCCTCGGCCGAGTCGGGGTGCGCCTCGTACACCGTGACGTCCGTCCCCGCCTTGTGCAGGGCCAGCGCGGCCGCCGTACCGGCGATCCCGCCACCGATGACAAGAATGCGCGCCACGTCGTGTCCCCCGCTCGTGTGTGTACGGCCCCTCAGCCGCCCAAGTACCCGGGAAACGCCGCCATGACCGCTGGGGTTCCGCGGCACGTGTCCGGGAATCCCAGGAGGCGGGAAAACGCTTGGACTCTGCACGCGTCCTCGCGGGACACTGCGATTCCTGGCCCCCGTCCCCGTCACCCGAAGCGGAGTTCCGCACGGGTGCCGACGCGACAACATCCTCCCGAAGAAGCGGGCGACGGGCTGCCGTACGACGACACGGGGTGGGGATGGGATCACCTGAATCGCGTGAGGTTCCGCCGGGCAGGGGCGCGGTGTTCCTCGCGCTTCGTCACTACGGGCGGGAGTTGCGCCGGCTCCGGCGGTTCTCGGTGCCCGCGATGCTGCTGCCCGCGCTCGGCAATATCGGCATCAGCTACATCGCGCCGCTGATCGTCGCGAAACTCGTCGGCCGGATCGCCACCGAGGGCGGCATCGGCGTCGGTGATGCGCTGCCGTACGTCCTCGGCTTCGCAGGCGTCCTGCTCCTCTCGGAGACACTGTGGCGCCTGGGACTGCACTGTCTGAACCGGCTCGACGCACGCGGCATCGAGAACCTGTACGTGATCGGCATGGGCGAACTGTTCGCCAAGGACGCGGCGTTCTTCCACGACAACTTCGCCGGGTCGCTGACCAAGCGGGTACTGAGTTTCGCCTCCCGGTTCGAGGAGCTGGTCGACACACTGACGTTCCAGGTCGTCGGCAGCCTGGTGCCGCTGATCTTCGGGTCGGTGGTGCTCTGGCGGTACGAACCGCTGCTCGTCGTCGCTCTGTTGGGGATGCTCGCGCTGACCGCACTGTGCGTCGTGCCCCTCATCCGCCGCCGTCAGGCCCTTGTCGCCAAGCGCGAGGAGGCCATCGCCCGGGTGTCGGGCCATGTCGCCGACAGCCTGATGAACATGGACACGGTCCAGGCGTTCGCGGCCGAGGAACGCGAGGCGGCGGAGCACCGCTTGCGCGTCGCGGAGTCGCGGCGGCTCATGCTGCGGTCGTGGGACTACGGCAACCTGCGCATCGACACACTGGTCGCGCCGATGTCCGTGCTCACCAACGCGCTGGGCCTGCTGCTCGCGGTCGCGCTCGGCGGAAGCGGGCACGGCGTGGAGGCGGTCGTGGTCGCCTTCACGTACTACACGAACGCGACGCGGATCATGTTCGAGTTCAACCAGATCTACCGCCGTATGGAGAGCTCGCTGACGGAGGCCGCGCAGTTCACCGAACTGCTGCTGATGCCGCCGACCGTGCTCGACCCGACATCGCCGGAGCCCTTGCTTTCCAGGCCTGCCGACGTTTGCTTCGAGGACGTGACCTTCGCTCACGCGGGGGCGGGACCCCTCTTCGAAGGGCTCGACCTGACCGTGCCCAGCGGAACGAAGATCGGCCTCGTCGGCCGGTCGGGCGGAGGCAAGACCACGCTCAGCCGGCTGCTGCTGCGGATGACGGACATCGACGCCGGCCGGATCCTGATCGGGGGACAGGACATCAGCAGGCTGCGTCAGGCCGACCTGCGCAGCCTCATCGCCTACGTGCCGCAGGACCCGGCGATGTTCCACCGGACCCTGCGGGACAACATCGCGTTCGCCCGGCCGGACGCCTCCGACGCCGACATCCGCCGCGCGGCCGAGACCGCACACGTCACCGAGTTCGCCGACGCGCTCCCGGACGGGTTCGACACCATGGTGGGCGAGCGCGGGGTGAAGCTGTCGGGCGGACAGCGCCAGCGGGTCGCGCTCGCCAGGGCGATCCTGCGTGACGCTCCGATCCTGCTGCTCGACGAGGCCACCAGCGCACTTGACTCCGAGAGCGAGGTCCTCGTCCAGGAGGCGCTGTGGCGGCTCATGGAGGGACGGACGGCGCTCGTGGTGGCGCACCGGCTGAGTACGGTCGCCACGATGGACCGGCTCGTCGTCCTCGACCGGGGCCGGATCGTCGAGCAGGGCACGCACCAGGAGCTGCTCGCGGCGGACGGCGCCTACGCGAAGCTGTGGCAGCACCAGTCCGGCGGATTCCTCGACGACAGTCCCGCCGGGGCCGACCTGCGCTGACGCTCGGACTCACCGCAGGGGAAGGCCGTGAGGGGCGGGGCGGTCGGATTCGAACCGACGTCCTCCGAGATGTCGTCGCGGCGCACTACCTCTGTGCTACGACCCCGCCTTGCCGGTGATCGTAGGCCCCGCGTGCCCCGGCCTGCCACCCGTTTGCGGTGCACAGGACAGCAGGCACCACGTGGGCCGGGCCGACGCGGCCCGGCCCACGGCCGCGCTCACGTCTGGGTGCGGCGTACGCACTCCGTGACCATGTCGCCCAGGCTGCCGGTGCGTTCCAGGATCTGGCGCTGGATGCGGGCGCCATTGCCGTGGCGCAGCAGTGCGTCGGCGGCCGTGTGCACCCGGTGCGAGTCGCCGCTGTCGTCCAGTGCCTGGCCGACGTGTTCCAGCAGTGCGCGCACCACGTCCTCGGCGGGGGCCGGCTTCATGGTCACGGGGTGCAGCAGGTCCTCTTCCAGCCCGGACCGGGCGGCGCGCCAGGAGGCCAGGCGCAGCAGGTCGACGGTGTGCTCGGCCGGCGGCTGTCCGGCACGCCACTCGCGAGCCGCCGTCTCGACGAGTCCACGGGTGAGGGTCGCGATCAGAGTGGCGGTACTGGCCTCGAGGCAGACGTCCGAGACGCGGATCTCGACGGTGGGGTACCGCTCGGAGAGCCGTGCGTCGAAATAGATCATGCCCTTGTCCCGCAGCACGCCGGTGGCCACCATGTCGGTCACCCGCCGGTGGTAGCTGTCGGCCGAACCGAAGAGCTCGGTGGGGCCGGCCATGGGCCAGCGGACCCACACCCGGCTGCGGTAACTGCTGTAGAGGCTGTCGCGGCCCTGCCAGAACGGGGAGTTCGCACTGATGGCCGTCAGCACGGACAGCCACGGGCGGATCCGGTCGAGCACCGCGGCGCCCTCGTCGTCGGATTCGACCGACACATGGATGTGGCAGCCGCAGACGAGCTGCTCCTGGGTCGGCAGGCCGAATTCGCGCGCCATCCACTGGTATCTGGAGTTCATGCTGACCGACGGCCTGACCGGCAGCGGTGACGTGGCGAGTGCCACGACAGCCGTCCCGATGTCGCCGGCGACGCGCGCGGCCTCCTTCCGGCAGCGGACGATCTCCGCGCCCAGGTCGGTCATGTCCGACTGCGGGTGGGTGGCGAATTCGAGCTGCTGGTTGTGCAGCTCCTTCTCGAACGTCTCCTCCGCCGGAGAGTCCCTGGCGGCACGAGCGAGTACGGCAGCGGACAGGGCCTGCGGGTCCCCGGTCTCAGGATCGACCAGGAGGAGTTCTTCCTCCACACCGACGGTACGCACGTGATACAGCCTCTCTTGCAGGTCGCTACGGACAACGACGAGGAAGCCGGGGAAGCGATCGCCGGCCCTACCTCCGTGAACTGCGTGGTCCGGCCGTGAGGCCTTCCCGCCCGCACGAAGGGGTCCGCGTGCGGGAAGTGTGCCCCGGCAGGGCCGGTCGGGGTGCCGGTGGCTCGCTCCCGTTTCTCTCTTCCTCGATGTCGTGGCGGTGACGGCCTGTGCTCCCGGCGTCCGAGTGCCCAGAATCGGCGGTCGGACACCCGGAATTCCCTGGTCGACGCTTCTTCGGGTGGGCATGGCCATGGCTTCGAAGCCGACGCAGCGGTGTCCGGCGCTCGTCCGCCGTCAGGAGCAGTCGTACAGGAAGCGGATCGTGGATGTGTGCCGGCCGGGGGAGAGGACGTGCAGTTCGGCCTGGGCGCGGTAGCGGCCTTCGCCCTGGAACGACCACAGCAGATGCACCCGTGCCTTCTTCCGGCCCGCGGGCATCACCTCACGCAGGACGGCCGAGGTCGTGCCGTCGCTGCGGACCCAGCGGTAGGACACGGTGCCCGGCCTGCCGTTCGTGGTGATCACTCCGACGATGTCCGCGGTGCTGTCGCAGGCCACGGTCGCCCGGGTCGTGGTGACGGCCACCTCGTCCGTCGTGATGCCGGCGCCGGAGCGCTGCCAGGCGAGGAACGCGATGACCAGGAGCAGCACCAGTCCCGGCAGGACGTGACGGCGCAGCCCTCCCAGGCGAGGGCGCGTGGGCGTCGTCACGACGGTGGGCGGTGCCGTGTCCGGACGGTGTGCGAGAGCGGCGGTCACCCCGGGGCCGAAGCGCAGCACCGTACCTTCGACCCGGTCGGGCGGTGTCTCCGCCGTGGCCGGTGCCACGGCGGCTGGTTCCTGGGCCGGCGTGGTGTCCGGCTCGGGTCTTAGGAACCAGTGACTCCCCAGCACGGTGGCGCTGTACTCCGCGTCGGTGTCGGGGGAATCGTCCGGCGGGACGGGCCAGGAGACGCTGCCGGGCGGGGTGGTGGAATCGTCTGCCGAAGTCAACGGATGTCACACCGCCTCGTCAGGATCTGCTGCGAGGCGCCACCGTCGGCGGAGGCGGGAGTGGTCGTGGCCTGTACGGCCCAGTAGCAGCCCTTGCCCTGGAACGTGTGGTCGACGGTGAACGTGTACTGCGTGGCACCACTGCGGTCGAACGTCTGGGGCGTCGCGTCCGGCGTGCCCGGCTGACCGCTGGTGTCGCCCGTGTACCAGACAAGGGTCACGGAGATCGGGCCGGTGCCGTCCGTGGAGACGGAGACGGTGGTCGTACCCGTGGTGGGGCCCGTCTGGCGGAAGCCGGACACGGCGACGTCCTTGACCGCGGGTGCGACGGGTGCGGTGGGAGACGCGGTGGTCGGGGTGGGCGTGGCCGTCGCGCCACCGGTGGGTGTGGCCTCCTGCGCGGGGGGCGAGGAGGTCTCCGCGGGGTCGTCGGAGGCCGAGCCCAGCGAACCGGACGGGGAGGCGCCGGACGACCCGGCGGGCGCCGGGGACTCGGCCGGGGAACTCGACGAGGCCGGTGAGGCGGTCGAGGTGGGCCCCGACTCCACTCCGGGCTGTGCGCTGGTCGTGGCGAACGCTTCGGCCGCCTGGTCGGCCGCCGCGCTGTCGCTGCGCGGCATGCCGTAGGCCAGCACGATCGCCAGGAGCGCGGCCGCGGCCGACACGAGCAGTCCCGGACGGGTGGGCCGCCACGCGTGGCCCCACCCGCCGCCCCCGCCGACTCCCGAACGCAGCACGGTGCGAGCGGTGTCGGTGGTCGTCTCCGCCCGGGGGCGGACCGGGGGCCGCAGCAGTACCAGCAGGGCCGCGAGTGCGGCGAGCCTGCCTCGGCCGCGTTCCTCCCACTGGGGCCCGTAACCGGCGACGGCCGCCGCTTCCAGGTCCGCGACGAAGGCCTCGGCGTGCGCGGGGCGTTCCGCGGGCGACTTGGCCAGGCCGCGGCGGACCAGCGACCGCACCGGCTCGGGAACCTCCTCGGCGGGGACCGGCGAGTCGATGTGCCGTAGCGCGAGCTCCGCGAGGTTGTCGGCCGGATACGGCTTGTGGCCGGTCAGGCACTCGAAGAACGTGGCCGTCGCCGCGTACACGTCGCTCGCGGGCGAGGCGGGCGCGCCGGTCCACTGCTCCGGCGCCATGTAGGAGGGCGTGCCGGCCACCCCGGCGCTCTCACCCGTGGACACCGCGATGCCGAAGTCGACGAGCTTCGACTCGCCGTCGGGCCGGACGAGCACGTTCTCCGGCTTGTAGTCGCGGTGGACCACCCCGAGCCGGTGCGCGTCGGCCAGGCCGAGCAGTGAGCCCTTGAGGATCACGAGTGCGGCCTCGGGGTCCAGCGGACTCTGCCTGGTCAGCAGGGAGCGCAGGGACACGCCGTCCACCAGCTCCATCACGATGGCCGCGCCGTCCGGGCTCTCGACGTACTCGTACAGCCCCGTCACGTACGGACTGTCGAGGCCCGCGAGCAGTCGCGCCTCGGCGCGGAAGTCGTGGACGAAGCCCGGCCGGGTGTGCAGCGACTCGCTGAGGTACTTCACCGCGACCGGGATGCCGGTCTCCCGGTGCACGGCCAGGACGACCCGGCCGCTCGCCCCGGAGCCCAGCTCCAGCGATTCGGTGTAACCAGGTACTGCCCACGTGTTCATCCGCATCCCCTCAGGGCCGTCGTGGTCCCGGCGCCTCCGTGGACATCGGAGGCGAGGGCCACGCGATGGGAGACACATTTTCGGCCATGTCGGTTGCGGCAGGTTAGCGCCGATCGCCACGCCGCAGGGGATCCTGGGGGCGACGCGGTGTCTTCCCGCGCCGCGGACGCCTCCCGGCCGATCGGCCGGTTCCGGGACCGGCCTCCTGGGCCGGGACCCGCAACACGGCCTTGTCCGGGGCGGCCTCCGCGCCGCCCCGGACAAGGCCGTTCGTGAGCCGCCCTGAGAGGCCGCCCGGGCGTGCCCGGCGCGGGGGCCACCGTCCGGTCACAGCACGCGTCGTCTGCGCCCCAGCCAGGTCTGGGCCACGACCACGACGGCGAGGAAGGCACCGCTGACGACCTGCTGGTAGGCGGAGTCGAGGGAGCCGATCTGGTTGATGACGTTCTGGATCACCTTCAGCAGGAGCACGCCGACCAGCGCGCCGCTGACGAAGCCGAAGCCGCCGGAGAGCAGGGTGCCTCCGATGACGACCGCCGAGATGGCCTCCAGTTCCATGCCCGACCCGAGGATCGTCACGCCCGACACCAGCCAGGCCGCGTTGAGCGCGCCCGCAAGGCCCGCGCACAGGCCCGACAGGGCGTACACGGCGATCTTCGTACGCGCCACGGGGGCGCCCATCAAGGCGGCCGCGTCCTCGTTGCCGCCGACGGCGTACACGTACTGCCCGAACCTGGTGCGCCGCAGGACGACGGCGCCCGCCACGAACAGCGCCACCGTGATCCACACCGGCACACCGATGCCGAGCAGCGAACCCTGTCCGAGCGTCGCGAAGAACGAGTCCCTGTCCACGAGATACGTCCGAGAGCCCTCGTCGGTGATCGCCAGCAGGATGCCGCGCGCCCCGAGCATCGCGGCGAGCGTGACGATGAAGGGGGCCAGCCCCGAGCGGGCGATGAGCAGTCCGTTGACCACGCCGATCAGGCCGCACACGGCGAGGGGGAGCAGGAGGGCCACCGCTGTGCCGTACTGCGAGCCCCAGGCCGCCAGTACTCCACCGAGGGCGAAGAGCGAGCCGACCGACAGGTCGATGCCACCGGTGACGATGACGAACGTCATTCCGAGCGCCACCACGGCCAGGAAGGCCGAGGACAACGCCATGTTCTCGAGGTTGTCACCGGTCAGGAAGGTGTCGAAGGCCAGCGACGCCACCGCCGTGGCCACCAGGAGGGTGACCAGGGCCCCGTGCTGCTGGGCGAGGGCGCTTAGGCGCTCCGCGCGGCCCGGACTCCCGGCCTTGCCGTCGATCTGGTGGTCCGCGCCGGGCCGCCTGGCGGCTTCCGTGGCCTCGGTGGTCATCGCTTCCCCCGTTCGCGGGCCGCGTAGACCGCGGCGACGATCACCACGGCCTGGGCCATCTGCGTCCACGACGGCGGCAGGTCGTGCTTGACGAGCGTGGTGGTCAGCAACTGGATCAGGACGGCGCCGGCGACCGTTCCGCCGATCCGTACCCGGCCCCCGGACAGGGGAGTGCCGCCGACGACCACGGCCGTGATCGCCGACAGCTCCATGAGGGTGCCCAGCGAGGTGGGGTCACTGGCTGTCAGCCGTGCGGTGGCGAGGATGCCCGCCACGGCTGCCAGGGCGCCGGAACACGCGTACACCACGATGAGGACCCGGCGCACGGGCAGGCCGGCGAGGCGGGCCGCGGGCCTGCTGTCACCCACGGCGAGCAGTTGCCGTCCGAAGGTGGTGCGGCGCACCACGAAAGCCACCAGCAGGGCCAGGGCCGCGGCGATGAGGACGAGATGGGGCACGCCCAGTACGTCGCCGGAGCCCAGGGCCGCCATGCCCGGATCGCGTACGTCCTCGAGCTGGGGGAGCAGTACCAGGGCGAGCCCGCGTGCGGCGACCATGAGGGCGAGCGTGGCGACGATGGGCTGGACGCCGAGGAAGGCGATCAGTGTCCCGTTCGCCAGCCCGACCGCGATACCGCCCGCCACCGCCATGAGTGCGGCGATCCACGGGCCGTAGCCGAGGTACAGGGACAGTAGCGAGGTGGACAGGGCCATCACCGAGCCCACCGCCAGGTCGACGCCCTCGGTGCCGATCGCCAGCGCCATGCCCAGGGCGACGATGAGCACCGGTGCGACCTGGACGGCCTGGGTGCGGAAGTTCTCCGCCGAGACGAAGTGCGGGGTGAAGGCGAAGTTGAAGACCGCGAGCGCGACCACGCCCGCGTAGACGCCGTACTCCTGCAGCAGGCCCAGCAGCCTGGCGCGGTCCACCGGGCCGCGCGTGAGCGTCAGGTCAGTCATGGCCGGCCCCGGCGGGTTCGGCGGCGATGGCCCGCATCAGCGCTTCCTCGGTGACCGCGTCGCCGGTCAGCTCGCCGACGACCGTGCCGTCCTTGAGTACGACGATCCGGTCGCTTCCCTCGATCAGCTCCTCGGTGTCGGAGGAGATCAGCAGCACGGCGAGTCCGTCGTCGGCGAGTTCGTCGATGAGGGCCTGCACCTCGGCCTTGGCGCCGACGTCGATTCCCCGGGTGGGCTCGTCCAGCAGCAGCACCTTCGGGTGCAGGGCGAGCCAGCGGGCCAGCAGTACCTTCTGCTGGTTGCCGCCGGAGAGTTCGCCGACCTTCTGGTGCGGGCCGGCGGACTTGATGTGCAGCCGCTTCACGAAGGTGTCGACGATCCGGTCGACGCGGGCGTTGTCCACCAGGCCGAACCGTGAGAGGCCGGGGAGTGCGGCGAGTGCGATGTTCTCCCGAACCGACAGTCCGGGGGCGATGCCTTCGGCCTTGCGGTCCTCCGGCAGGAGGCTGATGCCGGCGCGGATCGCGGCCGGAGTCGAGCCGGTGCGCACGGGCACACCGCCGACCGAGACGCGGCCCGAGTCCGCCGGCAGCGCTCCGGCGATGGCCTTGGCGGTCTCGCTGCGGCCCGAGCCGAGGAGCCCTCCCAGACCCACCACCTCGCCCGGACGAATGGAGAGCGACACGTCCCGCACCTGATGACGAACCGTCAGGCCTTCGGCATGCAGGACCGGTTCGGCCGCCGCCCGGTGGGAGCCGGTGAACTTGGTCAGGCCCTCGCTGCGCACCTCGCCGATCTCCCGGCCCAGCATGAGCGAGACCAGCCGCAGGCGCTCGAGACCGGCGAGCCGCCCGGTGTGCACCACCCGGCCGTCCCGCAGCACGGTGACGGCGTCGCAGATCTCGTACAGCTCGTCCATGCGGTGGCTCACGTAGACCACGGCGATACCGCGCTCACGCAGCATGCGGATCACGCCGAACAGCGTGCTCACCTCGCGCGGTTCGAGCGACGAGGTGGGCTCGTCCATGATCACCACCCGGGCGTCGAGGGCGACGGCACGTGCGAGGGCCACCATCTGCTGCGCCCCGACGCCGAGTTCGCGCAGCGGACGGCGCACGTCGACCCGGATGCCGAGGCCCAGTAGTGCCTCCTCGGCCTCCCGGTGCATGCGGCGGAAGTCGATCAGACCGAGCCGGCCGCGGGGTTCGCGGCCGAGGAGGAGATTGCGGGCCACGCTCATCAGCGGGACGAGGTTGACCTCCTGGTAGATGGTGGAGATGCCTGCCTGCTGGGCCTGCAGAGGGGTGGCGAAGCGGACCGGCGTGCCGTCGTGGACGATCTGGCCCGCGTCCGGACGGTGGACGCCGGTGAGTACCTTGATCAGGGTCGACTTGCCCGCGCCGTTCTCGCCGACGAGGGCGTGCACCTCCCCGGCGCGGGCGGTGAAGTCCACGTCGGACAGCGCCTTCACGCCGGGGAAGAGCTTGGACACACCGGTGACGGAAAGCATGTCAGTAGGCCTTGCCGAGGTCCGACTGTGCGTTGGACCTGGTGTACGAGCTGTCCTTGATAACGATGTCCTGAGCCACTTCGTCGCCCCGGGTGAAGGTGTCGAGGGTCTGGAAGGCGAGGGGTCCGAAGCGGGGGTTGGACTCGATGACGCCGTGGATCCAGCCGTCGACGATGCCCCGGACGGCCTTGCGGGTGCCGTCGATCGTGACGATCTTGACGTCGCCCGGCTTCTTGCCCGCGCTCTTGAGGGCGTTGACCGCGCCGAGTCCCATCTCGTCGTTCTCGGCGTAGATGCCCTTGATCCCGGGCTTGGACTGGATGAGGTTCTCGGTGACCGACTGGCCCTTCTCGCGGGCGAACTCGCCGGTCTGCTGGAACACCACCTCGAGGCCGGGGGCCTTGGTCTTGATCCGGTCCACGAAGCCCTTGGTGCGTTCCGTCGTGACGTTGTTGCCCGCGGAGCCGAGCAGGATGGCGATGTCGCCCTTGCCGCCGGTCGCCTCGATCATCTGGTCGGCGGCCCGTCTGCCCTGCTCCACGAAGTCGGAACCGATGAAGCTCACGTAGTCCTTGCACGCGGTGGCGTTGATCTTGCGGTCCACCGTGACGATCGGGACGTGCTTGGCTGCCGCGGTGCGCAGCACGGGCTCCCAGCCGTCCGAGTTGAGGGGGGCGACGACCAGTACGTCGGCGCCCTTGGCGATGAGGTCCTGGACGTCACTGATCTGCTTGGAGAACTGCGACTGGGCGTTGGCGGTGAGGAGCTTGAGGCCGCGCTTCTTCGCCTCCGCCCTGATCGAGGCGGTCTCGGCGATCCGGAAGGGGTTGGCCTCCTTCTCGGACTGGGAGAAACCGACGGTGGCGTTCGCGAGGTCGAGCTTCTTGCCCCCGTACGTGTCGAGGGTGCAGACCGGGCCGGAGCCGGTGCCCGGCGAGGCGACCTGCTGGCCGGAGTCGCCCTGCTGGGTGGAGGCCTTGTCGTCGGAGGAGTCCTCGGACTTGGTGCATCCGGTCAGGGCCAGGCTGGTGAGGAGGCCGGTGGCGAGGAGGGTGCGTGCGGTGGTGCGTCGAGGAGGTGCGATCGGCTTCATGGAGTCCCCAAACGGCGCGGCCCCGGAGTGGAGAGCGCTCCCGGGGCGTTCGGCACTTGACGGTCAACACGGCGTGCACGTCGTTCAGGGGAGGTTTTTACATCGTTGGAAGGGGCCTGTAAACCCCTCCGTCCGAAATCTCGATCCAATGGTCCGGACCGCCGTCAGCGGCGCCCGAGGGTGCTCTCCCGCTCCACCAGCCGGTATTCCGCGGTGAGTTCACGCCCGCCCGTCTCCTGACGGCCCGACAGACTGCGCAGCAGAGAAGCCACCGCGAGGCGTGCGATGGCTTGTTTGTCCGGCGCGATGGTGGTCAGCGACACCGCTCCGAAACGGCTCTCGGCGATGTCGTCGAAACCCACCATGGCGATGTCCCACGGCACCCTCAGCCCGCGCTCGTGCAACACCCGCATGGCACCGATCGCGATCAGGTCGTTGTAGGCGAAGACGGCGTCGGGCCGTATGCCCGCGTCCAGCAGCCGGGCCATGGCCCGGGCGCCGTCGTCCCGGTCCCAGCCGCCGACGGGCACGACCAGGTCGTCCCCGGCCGGCAGGCCCGCCGCCGTCAACTCCGCCCGCCAGCCGTCGAGCCGCAGATGGGCGGGACGGTTCGCGGAGTCCGTACGGGCGCCGAGGTACGCGATCCGGGTCCGGCCGCGGTCGAGCAGGTGGCGCACCGCCGTCCGGGCGGCGGCCACGTTGTCGATCGCGATGTGGTCGAAGGGCAGGCCGTACTCGCGCTCACCGAGCAGCACCAGCGGCACGTCGTCGGCCCGGCTCCGCAGGTCCTCGGCCTCCAGCTCCAGCGGGCTGAGGATCAGTCCGTCGATCACCCGGGCCCGGAATCCCTGGCTGACCAGCAGCTCCTGCTCGCGCTCGCCCCGCGTGTGGTCGAGCAGGACCGTGAACTCGTGCTCGGCGGCCGCGTCGATCACCGCGCCCGCCAGCTCGGCGAAGTAGGGATTGCCGAGCTCGGGAACGGCGAGCGCGATGATGCCCGTACGGCCCTTGCGTAGATGCCGCGCGGTGAGGTTCGGCCGGTATCCGAGCTCGTCGATGGCCTGTTGGACCCGGGCGCGCATCGCCGGCGTGATGTGCGGATAGTTGTTCACGACGTTGGAAACGGTCTTGATCGAGACGCCGGCCCGCTCGGCCACGTCCTTCAGGCTGACCCGCAAGGGATCTCCTCGGCATCGACGGGAACTCCACGACCGGAGCTTTGTCATGAACCTGGACAGCGGCCGCGGGTCGTGCTCTCATGCCAACTGCCTCTGCTTCCAACGTTGTACAGACTGAAGCATCGAGCCGCCACCCTTCCTCACCCTAGGAGGATTCGTGCGCATCAGACCATTCAGAGACCGCCTCGCCCTGCTCGTCGCAGCAGTGCTGGGTGCCGCGGGACTGGCCGCCGCACCTGCCGCGACGGCCGTGGAGGATCCCCCCGAGATCCACGGCCTCAAGGGCGAGTACTACACCCAGTCCGCCCCCGGCGCCTTCGACTTCCACGAGCTCAAGGCCACCGGATTCGACTCGCAACTCGACTTCGACAACCTGGAGTCGCGCCTGCGCTCCGCGACCG
This sequence comes from Streptomyces aurantiacus, assembly GCF_027107535.1. Taxonomy (NCBI): domain Bacteria; kingdom Bacillati; phylum Actinomycetota; class Actinomycetes; order Kitasatosporales; family Streptomycetaceae; genus Streptomyces; species Streptomyces sp. Qhu-G9. The sequence goes on from NZ_CP114283.1 coordinate 4,094,495, forward strand.
GCCGGTCGGACGACGTCAGCGTCCGCTGGACCGGCCGGATCGTGCCGGAGAAATCCGGTCCCACCACCTTCTCGGTCATCGGGGACAACGGCTTCCGCCTCTTTGTGGACGGCAAACCCGTCATCGACCACTGGGTCGACGACTGGGACCGCGAACAGACCGGGCAGCCGGTGGAACTGACCGCCGGCAAGGCCTACGACATCAAGGTCGAGTACTTCGAGCACGTCGGAGGCTCCAACCTCCACGTGCGCTGGACACCGCCCGGCGGCACCAAGACCGCCATTCCGCAGTCGGCGTTCCTGCTGCCCGAGGGCTACGACTACGACGGAGCCATAGCCGCCACGGTCCTCAAGGACGGCCGCACACTCCGGCTCGACTTCGCCCAGACACTCGCGGCGCCCCCGGCCGGACTCACCGAACACCTGGACGCCGTGATCGGCGGCGCCACCTGGCCGCTCGGCCGGGTCCGCCTCGACCCGGCCGACCCCAGGTCGCTGCTGGTCGCGCTCAAGGAGCCCGTGGTCGGCAACAAGACCGGCACCGCGCGCGGCTCCGCCGATGTGCGCTACGACGGATCAGGCGGCCTCTCCGGCAAGGACGGCAACGTTGTCAATGCCTTCTGGAGCAGCGGCGCCAACAAGTCGACCTACCAGCTGAGCACCCCGTGGGGTGACAAGGTCACCGCGGGCAACGCCCACCGTGAGTACCCGAGGCCCCAGCTCACCCGCCGGGACTGGAAGAACCTCAACGGCAGCTGGCAGTTCGCCGCGGCACAGGAGGGCGAACAGCCGCCGGTAGGCCGCGACCTGGCCGAGAAGATCCTCGTCCCGTACCCCGTCGAGTCCCAGCTGTCGGGCATCGAACGGCACGAGGACCGGATGTGGTACCGCCGCACCTTCACCGTCCCGTCCGACTGGAGGATCGGCTCCGGCAAGCGGCTGCGGCTCAACTTCGGGGCGGTCGACTGGCGCTCCGAGGTCTACGTCAACGGCACCAAGGTCACCGAACACCAGGGCGGCTACGACAAGTTCAGCGCCGACGTGACCGACGCGCTCAAGCCGGGCCGCACCCAGGAGCTGATCGTCGGAGTCTACGACCCGACGGACGCCTCGGGCGGCGAGAACCCGCCGCTCGGCAAGCAGCGCCTCGACCCGAGCGGCATCTGGTACACCCCGTCCTCCGGCATCTGGCAGACCGTGTGGATGGAGCCCGTCGCCGCGGACCACGTCGACTCGCTCGCACTCACCCCGGACGTGGCGGCGGGCACGGTGACGGTCGTGCCGAAGGGAGTACGCGACGGAGTCCCGGTCACCGCGACCGCCTATGCGGGCAAGCGCAAGGTGGCCACGGCATCCGGCCGCACGGGCAGCCCGCTCACGCTCAGGATCCGCGACGCGCGCCTGTGGTCACCGGACGACCCGTTCCTCTACGACCTCAGGGTCAGCGTCGGCGCAGACCGCGTCAGCAGTTACTTCGGCATGCGGTCCATCGCCGTCGAGAACGTGAGCGGAACCCCGCGGACCGTCCTCAACGGCAAGCCGGTCTTCATGATGGCCACCCTCGACCAGGGCTTCTGGCCGGACGGCCTGCACACCGCCCCGAGCGACGAGGCGCTGGCGTACGACCTGAGAATGCACAAGGCGATGGGCTTCAACTCGGTCCGCAAACACATCAAGGTCGAACCCGACCGATGGTTCTACTGGGCCGACCGGCTCGGCCTGCTGGTGTGGCAGGACATGCCGTCGATGACAGCGGGCGTGAACCCGTCCGCCACCGCCCGCGCCACGTACGAACGCGAGATGAAGCAGATGATCGACGAACACATCAGCAGCCCGTCGATCGTCATGTGGGTCACCTTCAACGAAGGGTGGGGCCAGTACGACGTGGGCCGGATCGCCGAGCAGGCCAAGGCCTGGGACCCGACCCGCCTGGTCAACAACCAGTCGGGACTCAACCTGGGCGCCGACGGCGGCACGGGCGACATCATGGACGAGCACGGCTACCCGAGCCCCGCACTGCCACCGCGTCCGGACGGCAAGAGGGCTCTGGTGGCAGGGGAGTACGGCGGTCTCGGCCTCGCCGTGCCCGGCCACGCCTGGTCGGTGCAGCAGTCCTACGTCGACGTCGATCCGGCCACGTACACCGACGACTACCTCACCAAGCTCGACGAGGTGCGGGCCCTGGCCTGCAAGGGCGGCAACGGCGCGGTGTACACCCAGATCGCGGACGTCGAGGGCGAGCTCAACGGACTCATCACGTACGACCGCGAGGTCGTCAAGCCCGATGTGCCGCGGCTCAAGGCGGCGCACGAGTCCCTGATCGAGGACGTGTCCCGGGCGAATCCCGCCGGCTGCGTCTGACACCCGGGGCCGCCCGGCGATACGCCTCCCCGCCGCTCGCCGGGCGGCCCCGGTCCCGGGCCACCCCCGCCCTGCATCCGCGTCGAACGACGGTGAGTCCGTCTTCGCCCGGGTCCCCGGAACCTGGGCCGACGCCCGCCAGGCCCGTTCCCTGGCGATGCCGGGACCGGGCCGGACACCGGTACACCTTTCGGTACCGTGGTCGTCCATGACGGTCCTGATCATCGGTGGCAGTGGGTTCCTGGGCTCCGAGCTGGTCCGCCAGGTCACCGCGGCGGGCTGTGAGGCTGCCGCGACGTTCGCCACACGCCCGGGCGGAGCCGGGGGCGTCACCTGGCTTCCGCTCGATCTCCGGGACCCTGCGCGGGTCGCCCGGGTGATGGCCGACGTGGCGCCGTCGGTCGTCGTCAACGCGTCGAGCGGCTTGTCCGACTGGGCGGTCACCGCGGACGGCGCCGTTCGCGTGGCGCAGGCCGCCGTGGGGCGGGGCTGCCGTCTGGTGCACGTCTCCAGCGATGCGGTGTTCTCCGGGAGGCACGTTCACTACGACGAGAGCTGCCTGCCCGATCCGCTCACCCCGTACGGCGCCGCGAAGGCGGCCGCCGAGACGGCGGTGCGCCTTGCGCCGGACGCCGCCGTCGTCCGCACCTCGCTGATCATCGGGCACGGCCTGTCCGGGCACGAGCGCAAGGTGCGCGCCCTGGCGGCCGGAACCGGCGACGGGGTCCTGTTCACCGACGACATCCGCTGCCCGGTCCATGTAGAAGACCTGGCCGCCGCCCTGTGGGAGGTCGCACTGTCCGACCTGGCCGGGGTCCTCCACCTCGCCGGTCCGGACGCCCTCAGCCGGCACGATCTCGGTGTGCTCATCGCCCGGCGCCACGGACTTGACGGCACACGGCTCCCCGCCGGGCGCCGGGCCGACACCTCCCTGCCCGGGGCCCTCGACGTACGCCTCGACAGCCGTGCGACACAGGAGCGGGTGCGGACCAGGCTCCGGGGCGCCCACGAGTTCCTCCGCGGAGACGGCCGCGCCGAGTTCGGGGCCGCGGCGGCCGCCCCTGCCTGAGCAACTGGCCGGCCACCGTTCATCGGCACCGCGGCCCTCCGCGCTGCCGATCCCCAGGGGCCGTGGCTTCGGGGTGGGTGGTGCCGTGCGTCAGCCCGTGGCCCAGCCGGCGTAGAACAGGCCGACGCCGACGATGACGCATATGCCCTGGATGGTCCAGAAGCGGACCACGACCAGGACTTCGGACCACCCCTTGAGTTCGAAGTGGTGTTGGAGCGGGGCCATCTTGAAGACCCGCTTGCCGGTCATCTTGAACGAGCCGACTTGGATGACCACGGACAGCGTGATCAGGACGAACAGTCCGCCCAGCAGGGCGAGCAGCAGCTCGGTGCGGGAGCAGATGGCCAGGCCCGCCAGTGCGCCACCGAGAGCGAGTGACCCCGTGTCGCCCATGAAGATCTTGGCGGGCGAGGTGTTCCACCAGAGGAACCCGATACAGGAACCCATCAGCGCGGAGGCGACGACGGCCAGGTCGAGGGGATCCCGTACCTCCATGCAGGAGCCCGGGTTGGTGAGGTTCATCGCGTTGGCGCAGGAGTTCTGGAACTGCCAGAGGCCGATGAAGGTGTAGCCGCCGAGGACCATCGCCGACGCGCCGGTCGCCAGTCCGTCCAGGCCGTCGGTGAGGTTCACCCCGTTCGACATGGCCAGGATCATGAACAACGCCCACACCACGAACAGCACCGGCCCGATGGTCCAGCCGAAGTCGCTGACGAACGACAGCCGCAGCGAGGCGGGAGTCTGACCGCGGTCGTCCGCGAACCGGATGGCCAGTACGGCGAACATGATGCCGATGACGAGCTGACCGGTCATCTTCGCCCCGGCCCGCAGCCCCAGCGAACGCCGCTTGACGATCTTGATGTAGTCGTCGAGGAATCCGACGACGCCCATGCCCGCCATCAGGAACAGCACCAGAACGCCCGGGAACGTGAGGCTCTCACCGGTGATGACCTTGGTCAGGACGTACGCCGCGAGGGTGGCCAGGATGAAGGCGATGCCGCCCATGGTGGGTGTGCCGCGCTTGCCGTGGTGACCGCGGGGCCCGTCGTCGCGGATGAACTGCCCGTAGCCCTTGCGGGCCAGCAGCTTGATGAGCAGAGGCGTACCGATGAGGGTGAGGAACAGGCCGATGGCCCCGGCGAAGAGGATCTGGTTCATCGGACGGTGGTGTTCCCCTCGGCGGCGTTCCGGTGCGGGACTGCCTGGCAGACGACGGTGGCTCTCACAACGCACACCTTATGCACATGCCCGATCCCCCTGCACGGGTGGGTAGTTGGCGCGAGCGGCTCCGTGCGTCGAGGTCCGGCGCGGAGCTCCGGCGAGCGTACTCACGACAGCGCGGGCCCTCGACGTCAGCGGTCCGGCCGTCGGCTATGGCTTCACCGTCCAGGTGATGTGCGGGGCGAGTGCGTCGAGGAAGTCGGTCGCGTCGAAGAGTTCACCGGCGGAGACGACACCGAGCTTCCCCGTCCGGCCGTCGAGGATGCGGTGGACGGCTTCCACGGCGAGCGGCGCGGTGACGGCGTAGATGTCCTGACCGCCGGCCGTGGCACGACGTTCCGTGTCGCCGGAGCGCACTACGACGTCGATGAGGAAGGTCTGGTCGGACCGCCCCCGCTCGTCGACGGCGGTCGGCGACGGGGTGTCGGGCGCCGCGATGTCACCGGCCGCTTCGGCGGTCATGTAGGTGCGTACCTCGGGGATGGACAGATGGCTGGGCACGGTGACGACGTCGGCCATGGTGAACTCCCCGATGACGGACCGGGTGCCCATCGGGTCGGGAAAGGGCCAGTCCAGGGTGGGCAGGTCGTCCTGGTGGTACTCCAGCTGCCCGTTGCGGTGACGTACGCGCCGGCCGTTGCGCCGCGCGTGGACGGCTGCGCCCGCGACGCGTGTGCCGGTGGTGGGGTGCCAGCTGCTCAGCCCGTAGGCGATGTGTGCCTCGTCGGCCGAGGTCCAGTCGTCCATGGCGGCGGTGACCAGCAGGTCGCCGAGGCCGCCGTAGAAGGCCATCGCGGGGACGACCACTGTTCCCGAGGTGCGGGCGCGCTCCGCGAAGTGCGCGAAGGTGTCGGCGTTGGCCTCGATCTCGGCGGCCACGTCGACGTACGGGATCCCGGCGCGCAGAGCCGCCTCGATCACCGGGGCGGCGGTCGTCGAGAAGGGGCCGGCGCAGTTGATCACAGCTGCGGCGCCGGTCAGGGCACGGTCCAGCGAGGCCGGATCGTCGACCGAGGCGGTCCGCACCTCGAGCCCCGGATGCGCTGCCGCCAACTCCCCGAGCTTGCCGGCGTCGCGCCCGGAGAGCACCGGGACGAACCCGCGCTCCAGCAGTTCCGCCACCACGAACCGGCCTGTGTGCCCGTACGCTCCGAACACCGCCACCGTGTGTCCCGGTCTCATGAAAGCTCCTCGTGCCCGAATGCGCCGCTGTGATCTTCTGTGAACATCCTGGCCCGAACGGGTACTTGATCGTGAGTGTCCGGAACGACATGCTGCGTACAATTCCGGACATGGGAACTGTCGCGGTGGTAGCCACCGACGGGATGCTGCACTTCGAACTGTCGGTGGCCTGTGAGGTGTTCGGCTCCGCTCCGGCAGGCGTGGACGTGGCCTGGTACGACGTCGAGGTCTGCGGGGCGGGCGCCGTACAGGTCGGCCGGTTCCGGCTGGAGCCGGACCGCGGACTCGACAGGCTGGCCTGTGCCGACACGGTGCTCGTCCCCGCCTGGGCCGATGTCGACGAGGATCCGCCCGGCGATCTGGTCGACGCGGTGCGCGCGGCCCATGAGGCGGGCGCGCGTGTGGCCTCCCTGTGCACGGGCGCGTTCGTGCTGGCCGCCGCCGGTCTGCTGGACGGGAGGCGAGCGACCACGCACTGGGCGCACACCGAAGTGCTGGCCGCCCGCCACCCCCGCGTGGAGGTCGACCCGGACGTGCTCTACGTGGACAACGGCAGCGTGCTCACCTCCGCCGGCAAGGCCGCCGCCCTGGACCTGTGCCTCCATCTCGTCCGCCTCGACCACGGCTCATCGGTCGCCAACGCCGTCGCCCGCCGCCTGGTCGTGCCGCCTCACCGGGCCGGCGGTCAGGCCCAGTTCGTCGCCGCGCCGGTGCCCTCCCGCGACGACCACCCGCTCGCCGCGCTGCTGCCGTGGGCGGCCGAACGCCTCGATCAGCCACTGACCGTGGAGGACCTGGCACGCCAGGCAGGGATGAGCTCGCGCCACCTCGGGCGCCACTTCAGGGCAGCGACCGGCACCACCCCACTGCAGTGGCTCCTCTCTCAACGCATCAGCCGTGCACAGGAGTTGCTGGAGTCCACCGACCGCAGTGTCGACGCCATCGCGGAGGCCACCGGTATGGGCACCGCCACGACGCTGCGCCGCCACTTCAACCGCACACTCGGCGTGCCACCGGACGCCTACCGTCGCACCTTCCGCTCACGGCCGGCCGTCGGCCGGGGCGACGGACACCAGCACCGGCAGTTCTGAACCGGGGCAAGGGCTCCAGAAGCGCAGTTCGCTCGTGCCGACGACGAGTTGCCGTCAGGCCCCGGCGCGCTCCTCGAGCCGGCTGCCTCGCGCCACGGTGACGGAGATGATGCCGCTGGGAGCGTCCAGCGTGACGCGGTGCCATCGTCCGCGCGGCACGATGAGGAGCCACGCCGGTCCCTCCGCAGGTCAGGAGCGTTCGGTGAGCAACTCCGCCAGGCGGTCCACGAATTCGGTGAGCCAGCTGAGCGCCGGACCGCTGCGCGCAATGCGGAATCCGTGGCGGCGGCCCCAGAACGCGGCCTGGACGGCATGGAACTGGGCCCATCGACCGGTGCGTTCACGATCGAGTTCCGCCGCTTCGGCGAACACGTCCAACGTACGGTGAACAGCCGCGCCCAGGTCATCGGCTCCGACGAGCGTCAGCGCCTGCGACTTGAGCAGCGTGCCGGCGTCGTAGGCGGGATCTCCCACATACCCCTTGGGGTCGACGGCCAGCCACGGCTCACGGTCGGCACGCAGGATGTTCCTGGCGTGGAGGTCGCCGTGGACAAGGGTGTCCGGCTGGGCGCGGCCCAGCTCGCGAACGGTTGCCACCGCGGCGTCGACGACATCGCGCGGCAGCGTGTGGGACAGCTCCGCGGCGTCCTTGCGCAGCTGCTCCTCCCAGGCCTCGGCCTGGTCCCGCAGCCGGGGCAGGCCGGGCGGGGCGGGGACGGCCAGCCGCCGATTGATCCGCCCCGCGACCGCCACCGTCCGGTCGCCTGCTTCGATGTCGGCCAGGGTCGACGACCGGACCCGTTCGAGCAGCATCGCGAAGCGTTCGTCGTCACGCTCGTGCAGCAGGACGGCGCCGCGCCCGCCCCATGCCGCGAACGCGTCCGGCTCGTGGACGTTGCCGGGATGCGGAAACGACACCTTGAGCACAGCAGTCTCCCCGGCCCGCCGTCGCACCGGGACGACGACCCCGACACCCCCGTGCATGACCTCGCCGTCCGGCACACAGCTCCAGCGCCCCAGCAGTTCGTCCACGATCCCTGGAAGCTCGGCGAGCCACACCGCTCCCGGCTCCCCTTCACGCTCGAGGGTGCTCCGCGCGAACGTCTCTGGTACCCCGATCATCCGGGCACCCTACGCGCACGCTGTCCACCTCGCCGATGACACGCGACATGCCCCACAACTCCACCGCGCACAGGCCGAGTTGAGGGAAGACTGCCGGATCTTCACAGGCCAGGCGCCGAGGCACCTCTCCGGCATGACAGCGAAGCTCAGCCGCTGCGGCTCTCCACGGCCCTGGCGACGTCTTCGAGGTCCTTGGCGATGGCCTTGCTGACGGCCTTCGCGCCAAGGCTGCCCATGACCTTGGCCAGCAGACCCGCGACACCGCCGGACGCGACGGCCGTGAACGTCGTACGGACCGTCGTCGCCATCGGGCCGTCCGACCGCAGCTCCCATAGCCATCAGTACAGCTCAGACTGCCCGCCCGAGCGACCCGGCGGCCGACGTCAGTGCGGGTGATCCTCCGGCCGGCCCCCGCAGCCGCAGGGGGCTGCTCGCACCGCAGAGTCGGGGGACAGCCGGAGCGAGAATCATCAACCGCGCCTCTAGCGTGCTGGTACAGGAGGAACGCCGCGCCACCCGGACCGTCCACCCCGCGTGCCGCCGCCCGTGCCCACGGTTCCGCGGCGTCCGGACGGGGATTGCCCGGGCCGCTCACCGCCCGGGGACTGCGGACGCTGTCGGAGTTCTGCGCACGGACACCACTGAACCGATCACCTCGCCACTGGAGCCGCACCGAATGGACCGGATAAACACCCCACGCCGCGCCGTGCTCGCGCTCGGCACCGCCACGGCCGCCACCCCCTGGCTCGGCGGTGCCACCGCCCGGGCCCGGCCCGCGAATGCGCGGCAGGCCTCGTCCGAGGGGTTGGAGGAACTGGGCATCAGCGAACTGCGTCGCCTGATGGACGACGGACGGCTCGACGCCGAACGGCTCACCCGCCACCACCTCGATCGCATCGAACGCATCGACCCGCTCCTGCGGGCGGTGATCGAGGTCAATCCCGACGCGCTTCGGGAGGCCCGGCGGCTGGACTCCGAAGGTGATCGCGGCAGACCGCTGTACGGCATGCCCGTCCTGCTGAAGGACCTGGTGGAGACCGCGGACCGGATGCACACGACGGCAGGATCACTCGCCCTGCGGGGCCTGCGTCCGGCGGCCGACGCCACCGTCGCCGCCAGGCTGCGCGCAGCCGGTGCCGTCATCCTCGGCAAGACGAACCTGAGCGAGTGGGCGGGCGGGATGTCGCTCACCCACCACGCCGGCTGGAGCGCCCGGGGCGGGCAGACCCGGAACCCGTACAAGCTGGACCGGTCGCCGAACGAGTCCAGTTCCGGCAGCGCGGTCGCCGTCGCAGCCGGCCTGTGCGTCGCCGCGATCGGTACCGAGACCAACGGCTCGATCATCGACCCGGCCTCGGCCAACTGCGTCGTCGGGGTGAAACCGACCGTCGGACTGGTCGGGCGCGGCGGTGTGATCCCCGGTGTGCCGAGTCAGGACAGTGTCGGCCCGATCGCGCGCACGGTCCGCGACGCCGCGATCCTGCTGGGCACCCTCGTCGGTGTCGACGGCCGTGATCCGGCGACGAAGGCGAGCCGCGGTCACTTCCACCGCGACTACACCCGGTTCCTGGACGCCGACGGGCTGCGCGGGGCGCGTATCGGCGTACCGAGGACGGTGTACTTCGGCTACAGCCACCATGCCGACGAGATCGCGGAGCGGGCCATCGCCGTGCTGCGCGAGGCCGGGGCGACGGTGGTCGACCCGGCCGACATCCCGACGGCCGAGCAGCTGGAGGACCTCCCCAGCTCGATGGTCGTCCAGGCGTACGAGATCAAGCGGGGGTTGAACGGCTACCTGGCCGACGCCCCCGGTGACCACCCGCGCAGCCTGGCGGAGCTGATCGCGTTCAACCGTGAACATGCCGACCGCGAGCTGCGCTATGTACGGCAGGACGGCTTGGAGGCGGTGCACCGACTGGACTTCGGCGAGCGTGAGTACCGTGAGGCGCTGGCCACCAACCACCGGCTCTCGCGTGCCGAGGGGATCGACGCGGTGCTGCGCCGGTACCGCCTGGACGCCCTGGTGATGCCGACCACCGGACCGCCGGCCAAGATCGACCTGATCCGCGGGGACAGCTACGGCGGCGGCGCGTCGACACCCGCCGCCCTCGCCGGATACCCCGCGATCAGCGTCCCGGCCGGCTTCGCGTTCGGCCTGCCCGTCGGGCTGACGTTCATGGGCACGGCCTGGAGCGAGCCAGTCCTGCTCCGCCTGGCCTACGCCTACGAACAGGCCGGCCGGGTCCGCCGGCGGCCGGCCTACCGGGAGGCCGACGTCGGCTTCTGACCCGGCCGACGTGATCGTCGCACCCGCCGCCAGGCGGTGTCCGGTGGGTCAGTCGCGCAGGGTGATCACCTCGAGGGCGGGGTCGTGTGCGATCTCCGCCGCCGTGAAGCGTTCGGTGACCCATTTCTTGCGGGAGAAGAGCCGGGTCTGGTCGGTGTAGTGCGGGGAGACAGGGTTCGCCGACTGACCGTAGGTGAGGAGGGTGTGGGTGCGGGGGCCGTCGGGGGTCAGTTCGACGGCCATCAGGAAGCTGGTGCCGAAGGCGCCCGCGGCCGGTGTACCGGTGCCCGAGTCGGGGCCCGCCGCCAGGACGTTGAAGCAGCCCTTGTTGCCGCTGCAGCCGGGCAGGGGGATACCGGCCCACCTCTGTACGTCGCCGAGTTCGGTGTCGACCGGGAGGTCACGGGCGGTGAGGTCCTGGACCGCGTCGGCCAGGGCACGCCGGACGCGAACGTCGTCGCCCTTGATGCCGCGCGGTGTGGTGAGCGGCTGCGCCGGGTCGTAGGGGACGCGCCGCCAGGTGTCGGGCGGGCCGGCTTCCAAGAGGTGGTCGAAGAAGGTGATCCAGAGCGCGGCGCCCCGGCTGTCGGCGTCGGCACGGGTGTCCCAGCGGGCCAGGGCCGCGCAGGCCTTGCGTACGTCGACCTCCGTGCCGTCCGTGGCCTTGAGGCGGGGATGGGCGCGGCACATGTCGACCACGTCGTCGCGCCCCGTCTCGGCCGACAGGACGCGGTTGCCGAACATCGAGGCGCGCAGGGTGCTCCGGGTGAAGCCCGGGGCGCCGAGTCCGTCCGTGCCGGCCATGCGCCCCGCGATCATGTCGAGTCCGAGCTGGGCGCGCTGGGCGAGGCGCGGTGCGTCGTCATAGGTGCCCGGGAAGCCGGTGAGCGGGGATTCCGGATTCGTGTACCGGGGGCCGTTGTTGGAGTTCGCGACGTAGTCGGTGCGGCTCAGCCTGGGCTGGTGGGACGGGCCGTGGACGCCCGGCACGAGCGCGTCGGGGTCACTGCCCCAGGCGCAGGCCGACGTCGAACCGTCCAGGGCGCTGGGCTCCTCCTCGTTTCCCGGGAGGGTGCAGCGTGCCAGCTGTTCGCCGGTCAGGTGCGGGACGGAGGACGAGTCGGTGAAGTACGTGTCGCCGCCGGTGTCCGCCGCGAGGGTGTAGGTCCAGGGGATGCCCTGGTAGGTGTCCTGGGCCGCGCGCAGCTGACCGAGGTCGTCGGCCTTGCCCATGGCCAGCCAGGTGTTCATCGAACGCAGGTTGTCGGCGTTGGCGTCACGTACGGCGTAGGCGGTCTTCGTGGTCCAGCCGACCGACAGGACGGGTCCGTACCGTGAGGTGTACAGCGTCCGCTCGACGGTCGACAGCTCACCGTTCCTGTCGCGGACGGTGACCGGGACGGTGCGGTGTTTCATCTGCTCGGTCCTGCCGTCGACCACATAGCGGGTCGGATCGCCGGGCACGAGTCTGAGTGCGTAGAGCGAGGCGTGCTGGGCGTCGCTCGCGGTGTGCGTCCAGGCGAGTTTGCGGTTGTGGCCGATCAGGACCAGCGGTGTGCCGTACAGGCCGGCGCCGGAGACGTCCAGGGTGCCCGGGATCGTCAACTGCACCTGGTAGAAGCGGAAGTTGCCGCCGACCCAGGGGAGGTGCGGATTCGCCAGGACCATCGCGTTGCCGCTGCGGGTGGCGTCCCGGCCGAGCGCCCATCCGTTGCTGCCGAAGGCGGCCGCGGCAGGGTCCTGCCGCCCTTGGACGAGGGCCACCGCTGCCTTGGTCTCGGAGGTGGCCGCGGCCGCCGTGCCGTCGCCTCCCGCGGCCGGAGGTTTCGCGTCGCCGATCGTCGGGGCCAGCGGGGCCGCTCCGGTGGCTCCGTTGACGTCGTACACGAGGCTCCACAGGTCGAGCGCGGTGATCGAGCGCACCCACGGCCTGCCCTTGCAGCGCGGGTCCGGCAGCTTGTCGACGCCCGTGTCCCGCAGATAGCGGTTGTACCCGGCCGCGTACCCCTCGACCATCCGGCGCAGTTCCGTCGTCGGTCCCAGCGGTGCCTTCTGCCCGAGGAGCCGCCGGACGGTGCCCGCGCGCAGCAGCCCCTTGTAGTACGTGTCGCTCGCCAGGTCGGAGTCCTGTCCGGACTGCGCGTCGCCACCGAAGAAGCGGGACCTCTCACCCCGCAACGTCACGACCTGGTCGGCGAGTTCACACACGTTGTCCTGCGCGAACGCGTAGCCGTACCCGTACCCGAGTCCGTCGAAGTCCCGCGCCCGGATGTGCGGGATGCCGTACTCGGTCCGGCTGATGTGGGCCGAGCGTCGGCCCTCGGCGACTCTCTCACCGTCCGCTCCGGACGCGGCGGACGAGGACGGGGTCTGCAGGGCCACGGTGGCCGAGGTGAGGCAGAGAGTGGTCACGATCGCGGCCAACCGGGCGGGCAGGGAACTCTTCTGACGCTTGGTCAGCGTTCTGGATTCACCCATGCCCGCCACCCTTCAGGGTGAGGCGTCGGCCGGCATCGGGCCTTCGGTGGATTTACGGGTGATGTGTCAGCCCTGGGATGTACACCCTGGGGTGGCGTCGGCGGCCTCGGTCGTGGCCGGTGGTGGTTCGGTGCGCCCTTGCCGGCTTGGAAAACGGCATGTGGCGGAGGGGGATCGCGGGGCCTGGGCTAGGGGGTGGGGCAGGAGGCGAGGCACACTGCATACAGGCAATTCCACGATCAAGAGGGACAGGCATGATCACGCTTACGAAGGAAGACGGCCCGGCGGACCTGGACGGAGTGACTCATCTGTCGATCGGGGTGTCCTGGGACCCGACGGTCGGCAGCAGTGGCGGGCTCATCGGCAAGCTGCGCCAGAAGACGGGTACGGACCTCGATCTGATCGCCATCGCGATGCAGGGATCGGACCCGGTGCGCCTCGCGGGCCTGGACTCCCTGGATCCGCTGGGCAACGGCTCGTTGGTGCACAGCGGAGACAACCAGACCGGCAAAGGTGCCGGTGACGACGAGACGGTGACCGTCGAGTTCGCCCGCGTCCCGGCGAACATCACGTCGATCGTCTTCGTCGCCGCCGCGTACAAGAAGAGCAGTTCCTTCCAGAAGGCGCGGAACATCAGCTTCAAGGTGTACGACGCGAGTGGGGGCAGCACACAGCAGGTCGCGGACATCTGGCCGAGCCTGCTGAGCAACGACAACGGCTGCGCCGTGGCCAAGGCGATCCGGGCCGGTGGAGCCTGGAAGCTGCAGGTGATCAACGAGACGGGGAAGATCAAGCAGGGTGACGAGCAGGCCCTGATGCGTTTCGCCGCGAGCAAGTAGGTCAGGCAGGGACGAGGCGGGGCAGGGCCGGCCTGTGCGTCGGCCCGGCCCCGCCTCCCCGTTTCCCGCCGCGGGTGGTGAAGGCGGCCCGACCGTGTTCTCCGGCGGCCGTGCCACGGGCCGCGATGTTGCTCTTCTTGCGTCGGTGGCCCGGCGGAACCCGCGGTTGCAGCCCTCATCGCCGGTGACGGATGTATGCAGAAACGATCAGGAGTGTACGTTCGTACGCTTCCACTATAGGCTCGTCCGCATGACTGTTGACGTACTGGGCCGACCCGCGCCGGCCGAGCGGCAGGCTCGTGTGGCCGTCGCCGTGCTGTTCTTCACCAACGGGGCCCTGTTCGCCAACCTCCTGCCACGGTTTCCGCAGATCAAGGCGGATCTGGGGATCGGGAACGCCGCCTACGGTGTGGCCGTCGCGGCGTTCCCGGCGGGCGCCATCGCGGCCGGCCTCGCGGCAGGTGTGGTCATCCGCCGCCTGGGGTCGGCGCGGGCGGCCGTGGCAGGCACCCTGCTGACGGGCGCGGGCATTCTCGTCGCGGGCCTCGCCGACTCCGTGCTGCTGTTCGCGGCGGCGTTGTGCCTGGCCGGAGCGATGGACGCGATCACCGATGTCGGGCAGAACGCCCACGGACTGCGGGTGCAGCGCCGATACGGCCGCTCCATCATCAACTCCTTCCACGCGATCTGGTCCATAGGGGCCGTCGTCGGCGGATCCATGGCCGCCGCGGCGATCGCACTCGGCCTCTCGCGGGGGCAGCACCTGGCGATCTCGGCAGCCGTGTTCACGATCGCCGCGTGCGTCGCCCTGCGGTTCTGCCTGCCCGGTCCGGACACCGAGCCGGAAGCCGGGTCCGACCCCGCCGGCTGTGAGGAGCGGCAGCCCGCACGGAAGACGAAAGGCCGACGCACCGCGTACGTCCTGGCCGCCCTCGTCCTCATCGCCATGGCGGGCACGCTCGTCGAGGACGCGGGCAGTTCCTGGGCCGCGCTCTATCTCTCCGACTCGCTGTCCGCGTCGGTGACGCTGGCGGCTTGCGGCTACATCGCGCTGGTGGGAGCCCAGTTCATCGGCCGCAGCATCGGCGACCGGCTCGTCGACCGGTTCGGTCAGCGCACGGTGGCCCGGGCCGGCGGTCTCGTCGCCGCGGTCGGGATGGGCCTGGCGCTGGCCGTGCCCACGGTGCCCGGGACGATTCTCGGGTTCGCCGCGGCCGGGTTCGGGGTGGCGACACTGGTACCCGCGGCCATGCACGAAGCCGATGAACTGCCCGGCCTGAAGCCCGGCTCGGGGCTGGCCATTGTCTCCTGGCTCATGCGTCTGGGCTTCCTGCTCTCCCCGCCCGTCGTCGGACTGGTCGCCGACGCGGCCGACCTGCGGGTGGGGCTGCTGGTGGTGCCCTTCGCCGGACTGCTCGTCCTCGTGTCCGCCGGAGTGCTGCAGCCCCGGCGCCGTTGAGCGGAGCCCTTGGGGCGTCCCGGGTTCCCGGGCCGCACGCCGACGTGAAGTGTACGATCGTACGCATGCCGACGGACCACTTCGCGCAGGACCCGCGCTCGAACCTCGAACGCATGATGGCGGGTGACCTCTACATCGCCGACGACCCCGAGATCGCCCGCCGGCAGCAGCAGGCCGTACGCCTCGCCGCCCGCTACCAGGCCGCCTACGTCGAAGACGCCGACGCGGCCCGGCCGGTCCTCGCCGAGCTGCTCGGCTTCGTGGGCCCGGAGGTACATGTGCGGCCGCCACTCCACGTCGACTACGGCAGCAACATCACGATCGGCGCGCGCACCTTCGTCAACTACAACCTGACCGCGCTGGACGTCGCGGCGATCACCATCGGCGAGGACTGCCAGATCGGGCCGAACGTCCAACTGCTCACCCCCACCCACCCCCTGGAGCCGCAGCCCAGGCGCGACAAACTGGAAGCCGCCCGTCCCATCACCATCGGGAACAACGTATGGCTCGGCGCGGGCGCCATCGTCCTGCCCGGAGTGAGCATCGGGGACAACTCCGTCATCGGGGCCGGTGCGGTCGTGACGAAGGACGTGCCCGCGGACGTCGTCGCCGTGGGCAACCCCGCCCGCCCGGTCCGCACCCTCTGAAGGCCCCCGTCATGGCCACCGGACACACCGACCCGCAGCGCCGCGAACGCATCATCGCCGCCACCCTCGACCTCATCGCCGACGAGGGAGTCGCCGGCGTGTCCCACCGGAAGATCGCCGCGCGTGCCGGCGTCCCCCTGGGATCGATGACCTACCACTTCACTGGCATCGACCAGCTGTTCCGGGAGGCGTTCACCCGCTTCGCCGACCACATCGTCGCCGTCTTCGACGCCCACCTCGCCACGCCGACCGACCGTGACCAGGCCCGCGAGGCAGTGACGGACCTCGTCCACGTCCTGTCGGAGGGGAGTCAGCGTGATCTCGTACTCACCCAGGAGCTGTACATCCTCGCGGCCCGGCAGCCGGCCTACCGGGAACTCACCCACGCGTGGATGGGCCGCAGCCGAACCCATCTGGAGAAGCACTTCGACCCGGACACGGCCCGCCAGCTCGACGCCCTCATCGAGGGCCTGACCCTGCACCGCGCACTGGACAGCGAGCCCCACGACCGCGCCCTGACCCTTGAGGCCGTCACCCGTATCACCACCACGAGCAGGTAGGGACACGCCGGTGGACCGCTCACCGCCGGACGCCCCGCCGTCAGGAGTCGGCCCACCGGGCGGCCGGCATGCCGGTCCACGACTGCCCGCGCCGGACAGGACGTGCGACAGCGGGCACGACGGCCCGCGGGGCGACACGGACGACCGGATCGGTCAGGAATCGAGAAGCGCCGGTCCGCGGGCCACGCCTAGCGTGGTCGCCATGGATGTCACCATTTACGCGAGCTTCCTCCCGCACCACGACCCGGAGGCCTCCCTGGCCTTCTACCGCGACGCCCTCGGCTTCGAGGTCCGTGACGACGTCGGATACGAGGGAATGCGCTGGATCACGGTCGGCCCGGCCGACCGGCCCGGCACCTCCATCGTCCTCGAACCGCCGGTCACCGTCACTGACCCCGGCGTCACCGACGACGAACGCCGCACCGTCGCCGACATGATGGCGAAGGGCACCTACGCCCGCGTCCTGCTCGCCACCACCGACCTGGACGCCACCTTCGAGCGGTTGCGGTCGGCCGGCAGCGGCGAGGTCGTCCAGGAGCCGACCGAGCAGCCGTACGGCGTCCGCGACTGTGCCTTCCTGGACCCCGCGGGCAACATGATCCGCATCCAGGAGAAGCGCTGAGCGGTCCGACGACCGTGGTCGAAGCCGTGGCCGCGGGCGGCACCGTGAAAGCACCCGCCCACCCGCGGATGACTGCGCCCGGCGGCCGGCCCGGCCCGCGGGAACGCGACCGGCGCCCGTGCCGTTCGCCGGGAGCCGGACCGCGAGAGCGACGCCTACGAGAGCGGGACCGGAGCGGCGAGCCCTGACCGCCGACGAAGCAAAAGACGCAGCAGACCCAGACGTACCGCTCGAAACTGGTTGGATCGAGCCAGGCGACGCCCACGGGGACCGTGCAGGCGGCCCCCGCGAACAGATGGAGACACGATGAGCATGGCCAGCAGACGAAACACGCAGTCGCCTGCGCCGCACGCTGCCGACAGCCACGACATGATCCGCGTGCACGGCGCCCGCGAGAACAACCTCAAGGACGTCAGCATCGAGATCCCGAAACGCCGCCTCACGGTGTTCACCGGCGTCTCCGGCTCGGGCAAGAGCTCGCTGGTGTTCAACACGATCGCCGCCGAGTCCCAGCGGATGATCAACGAAACGTACAGCGCGTTCGTGCAGGGCTTCATGCCGACGCTGGCGCGCCCCGAGGTCGATGTCCTCGACGGGCTGACCACGGTGATCACCGTGGACCAGCAGCGGCTGGGTTCGGACCCCCGCTCGACCGTCGGCACCGCCACCGACGTCCACGCGATGCTGCGCATCCTCTTCAGCCGGCTCGGGAAGCCGCACATCGGCCCGCCGAGCGCGTACTCCTTCAACACCGCCTCGGTGCGGGCCAGCGGCGCGATCACCGTCGAACGCGGTGCCAAGAAGACGGTGAAGGCGACCTTCAACCGCACCGGCGGCATGTGCACGCGCTGCGAGGGCCGGGGTGCGGTCTCCGACATCGACCTCACCCAGCTCTACGACGACTCCAAGTCCCTCTCCGAGGGCGCGTTCACCATCCCCGGCTGGAAGTCCGACAGCTTCTGGACCGTGCGGGTCTACGCCGAGTCGGGCTTCGTCGACCCCGACAAGCCGATCCGCAAGTACACGAAGAAGGAGTTGCAGGACTTCCTCCACCACGAGGCGGTCAAGGTGAAGGTCGACGGGGTGAACCTCACCTACGAAGGACTGATCCCCAAGATCCAGAAGTCGTTCCTGTCCAAGGACAAGGAGGCGATGCAGCCGCACATCCGGGAGTTCGTGGAGCGGGCGGTCACCTTCGCCACCTGCCCCGAGTGCGACGGCACCCGGCTCAGTGAAGGGGCCCGGTCGTCGAAGATCGACAAGATCAGCATCGCCGACGCCTGCGCGATGGAGATCCGCGACCTGGCCGAATGGGTGCGGGGCCTCGACGAGCCGTCCGTGGCACCACTGCTCGAAGCGCTCCGGCAGACCCTCGACTCCTTCGTGGAGATCGGTCTCGGATACCTCTCACTCGACCGGCCTTCGGGCACGCTGTCCGGCGGCGAGGCGCAGCGCGTGAAGATGATCCGCCACCTCGGCTCCTCCCTCACCGACGTCACCTACGTCTTCGACGAGCCCACCATCGGCCTGCACCCCCATGACATCCAGCGGATGAACAACCTGCTCCTGCGGCTGCGGGACAAGGGCAACACGGTGCTCGTCGTGGAGCACAAACCCCAGACGATCGCGATCGCCGACCACATCGTCGACCTGGGCCCCGGCGCCGGAACGGCGGGCGGCACCGTCTGCTTCGAGGGCACAGTCGAGGGGCTGCGGGCCACAGACACCGTCACCGGCCGCCATCTCGACGACCGGGCCGCCCTCAAGGAGACGATGCGCACGCCCACCGGGGCACTGGAGATCCGGGACGCGTCAGCGCACAACCTGCAGGGCGTCGACGTCGACATTCCGCTCGGCGTGCTCGCCGTCGTCACCGGCGTCGCCGGGTCCGGAAAGAGCTCGCTCGTGCACGGATCGATCCACGCCGACGAGGGCGTGGTGTCGATCGACCAGGGCGCGATCCGCGGCTCCAGGCGCAGCAACCCGGCGACCTACACCGGCCTGCTCGACCCGATCCG
Source organism: Streptomyces aurantiacus (assembly GCF_027107535.1). NCBI lineage: Bacteria > Bacillati > Actinomycetota > Actinomycetes > Kitasatosporales > Streptomycetaceae > Streptomyces > Streptomyces sp. Qhu-G9. The sequence continues at coordinate 4,113,450 of NZ_CP114283.1, forward strand.
CAAGGCGTTCGCGAAGGCCAACGGCGTGAAGCCGGCGCTGTTCAGCGCCAACTCCGAGGGCGCCTGCCCCACTTGCAACGGCGTGGGGGTCATCTACACCGACCTGGCGATGATGGCGGGCGTCGCCACTCCCTGTGAGGACTGCGAGGGCAAGCGGTTCCAGGCGGCGGTCCTGGAATACCGCCTCGGTGGCCGCGACATCAGCGAGGTGCTCGCGATGTCGGTGACCGAGGCCGAGGAGTTCTTCGGAGCGGGCGAGGCGAACACGCCGGCCGCGCACCGCATCCTCGCGCGGCTCTCCGACGTCGGACTCGGCTATCTCAGCCTCGGCCAGCCGCTCACCACGCTGTCCGGCGGCGAGCGGCAGCGGCTGAAGCTGGCCACGCACATGGGCGACAAGGGCGGCGTCTACGTGCTCGACGAGCCGACCACCGGCCTTCACCTCGCGGACGTAGAGCAGTTGCTCGGCCTGCTCGACCGGCTCGTCGACTCCGGAAAGTCGGTCATCGTCGTCGAGCACCACCTGGCGGTCATGGCACACGCCGACTGGATCATCGACCTCGGCCCCGGCGCGGGGCACGACGGCGGCCGGATCGTCTTCGAAGGCACCCCCGCCGAACTTGTCGCGTCCCCCTCCACGCTCACCGGCGAACACCTCGCGGCGTACGTCGGCGCCTGATCCCCCTTCCGCCGGGGCGAGGTGGCGCGAGAGCCTTCACGCCGCCTCGCCCCGTCCCGCCCTGCGGGGGAGGCGGGCCCGGCCCGGCCTCCTCGGCCCCGGCCTCCCCTACAGCTGGCGGCGCGGGTGACTACCCCGGCAGCTCAAGCACCGCCCCGTCGTCGGTCACCTCGTACGCGTCGATCCGCAACAGCCTGCGGACATGGGCAGGAACGCGCTCGACGGCCTTCACGGACGAGGACGGCACGACCAGTGCGTAGCGGACATGCGGTGCCTCGCTCGTCATACGGCGCAGGAGCTGCCCGTAGGCGATGTCCGCGTCGATGCCCTTCTCGCTGGTCCGGCCCTTGGCCTCACAGATCAACCGCTCGGCTCCGCGTACGGCTTCCAGGTCGGTCCAGCGGTCCGTGGGTTCGACCGGTGTCCAGCCCTGGGCCAGCAGCCAGGTGCGGAAGGCGTCGGTGACCCGGTCCTCGTCGCCGGCGTGTGCCAGGATCTTCCGCAGCACCGCCAGATCGGCCTCCTGGCTGCGGCGCAGACGCCCGCGGCTGTCCGCGTCGAGGTCGGCCGGCCGGATCACGACCAGCCGGAGACCGTGCGCCGGGATCTCTGTCTCGCGCCGGGCGTCGTACAGGGCGCGCTGCTCGCCGCGGTGGACCCCGCTGACGGTCGGCCTGTCCGGCTTGTCGAAGTGGGGCACCGCCTCGTCGTGCTGCAACTCCCGGTACTCCACCACGAGTTGATGACCGGGCCAGTGGGCATCGACCGGCAGCCTGGCACGTCGGCCGCCCGCCCCGGGGTCCCCGAGCAGCCAGTCGAAGGTGTGCTGACGCGAGGCCGGCTCCCCGAGAACCTGATCACAGAGACCGACCACATACGCCTCGTCACTGTCATCCCTCTTTCCCATGGCCACGCATCATGCCAGCGCACCCACCGACTCCGAGGGCCGTTCGGCATGCCGAAAACCCCTGCGCCCGCCGTCGCGCTCCGTCATAGGCTGACGCCGCGCTGTCTGCCGAGGGAGGACGCATGGAGATCCGGAGCCTGACCCGCACCGAAGCCGAGTGCCGGGCCGCACTGTTGACGGTCGAGCGGTACGACGTGGAGGTCGACCTCACCGGCCTGAGCGACGGACCGGAAGTCCGGTGCGTGTCCACCGTGACCTTCAGCTGTCACGAGCCGGGCGCGTCGACCTTCGTGGACTGCGCGGCAGAGGTGCGCAGCGCCACGCTGAACGGCGACCCGCTCACCCCCGCCGGGGACGGCCGGATCCCCCTTCCCACGCTCGCCGGGCACAACGTGCTGCGGGTGGAGAGCGTCCAGGCCGATACGGCCACGGGCGAGGGCGTGCACAAGGCGACCGACCCCGCGGACGGCGAGGTCTACGTGTGGATGAGCTTCGAACCGGACGAGGCCCGGTACGTCTGGGCATGCTTCGACCAACCCGACCTAAAGGCCCCGCACGCCTTCACCGTGACGGCACCCTCCGCATGGACCGTCACCAGTAACTCGGGCGATCCGCGCGTCGAGGAACTGGAGTCGAAGACCCGCCGCTGGACCTTCCCCGACACCCCGCCCCTGTCGACGTACAACACCGTCATCAACGCGGGCCCCTTCCACGAGATCCGCCGCGAGACCGACGGACACGACCTGGGCCTGTACGCCCGCCGCTCCCTCGCTCCGATCCTCGACCGCGACGCCGACGAGATCTTCACCCTCACCCGCCAGGGCCTCGCCTTCTACGGCGAGGTCTTCGCGATGCCGTTCCCGCAGCGCACGTACGACCAGGTGTTCGTGCCCGAGTTCGGCGGGGCGATGGAGAACTACGGCTGCGTGACCTGGTCGGACGGGTTCCTGCGGCGGGCCACGCCGACGCCCGCCGAGAGCGAGCTGCTCGCGAAGGTGCTGCTGCACGAGATGGCGCACATGTGGTTCGGCAACATCGTCACCATGCGCTGGTGGGACGACCTCTGGCTGAACGAGGCCTTCGCGGAGTTCGCCTGCAACTGGGCCGCCGAGCGCGCCACCCGGTACACCGACGCGTGGGCGAGCCACCTGGCGGACGGCAAACTCAAGGCGTACCTCTCCGACCAGGGCCCCGTCTCGCACCCGATCCACCAGCCCATCCACGATGTCGCCCAGGCGGCGTCCATCTTCGACAACATCACCTATCCCAAGGGCGCCTCCGTCCTCCAGCAGCTCATGACGTATGTCGGCGAAGAGCACTTCCGGGTCGGCATGGCCGCCTACTTCGCCCGCCACGCCTGGGGCAGCGCCACGCTCCAGGACCTGATCGACGCCCTCTCGAAGGCCGGCGGACGGGACCTGGACACCTGGCGCGCGGCCTGGCTCGCGACGGCCGGCACCGACCGCTTCGTCCTGGAGCGCGACGGGGACGCCGTCACGCTGGTGGCGGCCGGCACACCACGCCCACAGGTGCTCGCGGTGGGCGCGTACGGCAGGAAGGGGGACGCCCTGGAGCGCAGGGCTCTGGTGCGCGTCGAGGTGACGCAGCCCCGCACCCCGGTCACCGGCCTGCCCTCCGACGCCGACATCCTGCTGATCAACGACGAGGACCTCACCTTCGCCACGACCCGGCCCGACCCCACGACCAGGGACGCCTTCTTCCGCACGGCCGCGCATCTGCCCACGGCCATCTCCCGTGGCGTGGCCACGGCGACCGTGTGGGACATGCTGACCACGGGAGAGGCCACCGCTGCGGAAGCCGGGCGCTGCGTCACCGCGGTCCTCACCGCCGAGACGTCCGACGCCGTGATCGAGCCCTGTCTGACCCTGGCTGCGGACATCGCCGAACTGTGGGCGCCGGACAGCGAACGTCCCGGGCTGACGGCGGCGGTGGCGGAGGCCTGCCGTCGCCTCGCCACGGACTCCGGCCGCCGCCGGGTCGCCCTGCGCGGACTGGCCCGCACCGCCACGCACCCGGACGACCTGGCCTGGCTCCGTGAGCAGGCGGGCGACGACGTGGATCTGCGCTGGCGCGTACTCGCCCGTGAGGCGGAATTCGGAGCGGACGTCTCGTCCGAGGCCGCGCACCTGCTGGAGCGTGATCCGGACCCCGACGCCTGGGTGCGCGCCCTCACCGTACGGGCCGCCCTGCCGGACCCCGCCGCGAAGGCAGAGGTCTGGCAGAAGCTGGCGGTGGAACGCGCGGTCCCCGTCAACTCGGTCCGCCAGGTGGCGGCGGCGTTCTGGCGCCCCGCCCAGGACGCCCTGCTGACGCCCTACACCCAGCGCTACCTGGAGCTGATCCCGCATCTGCACCGTGGCGGGATGATCCCGGCGATGGTCTTCGCGAGCAGCCTCTTCTCACCGCACGCCGTCGATTCCGCGTACATCGAGCAGGCGCAGCGGCTCTCGCACGAGGCGACGCCGGTGGTCCGCAACAAGCTCCTGGAACGCTCGGACGCGGTGAGCCGCATGCTTCGCTCCCGAACCACGGAGTCCTGACCGGAGACCTGTTCGTGAGGAGTCCTCAAGGCGGCCCCGCCCGCCCTGAGGCCTCGCGAGGTCGCCCATGATCCTGGCCGGGCCGGCCGTCTTCACCGGGGGCACCACCGTGGCCACCGCCGGCGGCGCAGGGGGTGCCGGTGGTGTGGCCGTGAACAGCGTGGATGCTGTCCGCGGAACGTCATTCGGAGGCCTGTCGGCCGTCACTTCGGCCCGTCACAATCACCCCTGTGACGATCACCGCGAGTGCGCCACCCACGCACAACAGCCCCGGAGCTCTGGCCCGTGGATTTCTGACGGGTGGCGTGATCGGAACGTCGCTGGCGGCCCTCGTCGTGGGCGGCATCATCGAGAGCGTGCCGCTGTTCGTCACAGGCCTGGGCGTGCCTGCGGTCCACGGCCTGCTTCTGTTCCTGGCCGACATGCCGCGGCGCGCGCGGGAGGCCGCTCTCGTACCCCGCACGGCACTTGCGTCGATCGACAGTCTGCGGGCCGTCGGGAGCGAGAACAGCGACGTACCGGTGCGTTTCGAACTCACCGTCGCACCGGACGACGCACCGGCGTACCGGGTCGAGTTCACCCAGGGCATCAACCTCGTCGACCTCCCGGACTACCGGCCCCACGGCATCGTGGTGGTCCAGTACCCGCCGGACCGGCCGTGGCGGGTGAGGATCGTGAAGCGGCCGACACCGGAATGGGAGGACCGGGCGGCCGGCGCCCGCATCGACTCGGTGCCCGGGCCGGCCAGGGTGAGCGAGCCCCCGGAGGGCTGCCCCTTCGGTTTCGTCGCGCTCCTCGGTCTGCTGCTCGGCGCGGCCGCGGTGATCCTGATGTTCCGCGCGGACCTGTTCGGCCAGGACGCCGGCGCGCAACGGTCCTCCCCCTCGGAGCGCTCCGGCTCCTCGACATCCTCCACGTCCTCCACCACGGTCGTGTCGTCGGCGTCCGGCACGGTCGCCCTCGGCCCGAACCAGTCGTTCCTCGACAAGGGTGAGTTGCGGCGGGCCATCGACTTGCTCACCAAGGACAAGGGCGACCGTCCGGCCCTCACGGTCGTCGTGCAGGAACACCAGCTGGCGGTCGTGTTCGCTCCCACGGGCACACAGGCCTCGCGGTTCGACCCGGGTTCTCTGCCCTACGACCGCTTCCCGGCCCTCGTCGAGGAGGCCAGGACGACTCTTGGGATCGACGCACCGCGGTCCTGGCAGATCACCGCCGACCGGCCGGCCGGGTCCCTCGCCATAAGGGTCAGCGTGGCCGGACCCGAAGGCGCGGCCTCGCTCGAAGCGGATGGCAAGGGGAAGGTGGTGCGCCGTACCGATGCGCGCTGATCACAGGGCCAGGCCGGCGCCTGCGGGCGATCAGTGGCCAGACGACGTCGACGCTGCCGACGGGTCCGACCGCGGGAGCTGCTCGGCTTCGGCGTGCCGTGGACCGTCTCGGTGGCGTGCTGTCTGGGCTGTGGCGTCGGTCGTCGTGGGAGCGGTCATGCTGTGACACCGGGCTCTTCGGTCGGGACGCAGAGGACCGGGACGCTCGACAGATGCAGCAGCTTGTGGGGAGTCGAGCCGAGCAGGGCCCCGCGCATCGGACTCTCCCCCCAGCTGCCCACCACGATGACCCGCGCCGCGTGGCGCGCCGCGGCGTCGATCAGCGCCTGTGCCGGCTTCTGGTCGATGATCTCGACCGTCGTCCGTACCGCGGCCTCGTCGGCCGCCCTGACGGCGTGGTCGAGCGCGAGGCGTCCTGCCTCACGGACGGCTTCGTGGTGCGCCCCGTACTCCTCGCCCACGGCTCCCGGGGCCGCGGCGCCGTAGACCAGCACGAGGGGTTCGTCGAACGCGGCGGACACCTCGATCGCGACCCGCAGCGCGCGAGCCGCGCCGGGGGACTCGTCGTATCCGAGGACAACCGACATCTCAGGACTCCTTGCCGTGGACGAGGTCGGCGTCGGCCACGCCGGGGCGTTCCGACCAGAAGACCGGTGACATCAGCCGCCGTACGGCCATGAGGACCACGCCTGTGAGGGCGATCCCGATGCCGATGACGAGCGGGGGGCCGAGCCCGAACCACGAGACGCCGCTGTAGGAGTTCGCGGGGTCGGACATGTCGGAGACCGATTCCACCAGCAGCCACGCCAGCAGTCCCGCGCCGGCCAGGGGGCCCAGGCCGATGAGGACGAAGTGGCGGACGCTCTCGGTCAGATGGCGGCGGTAGTAGACCGCGCAGGCGACCCCTGTGAGGGCGTAGTAGAACGAGATGAGCAGCGACAACGCGGTGAGCGAGTCGAAGAGGGCGTTGGTGCTGATCTGGTTGACGACCAGGTACCAGGCGATGGCGATGCCGGCGACCCACCACGTACTCACGTCGGGTGTACGGAACCGCGGATGGATGTGTGCGAAGTGCGCGGGCAGCGCGTGACGACGTGCCATGGACAGGGCGGTCCGGGACGCCGGGATGATTGTCGTCTGCGTCGATGCCAGTGCGGAGGTCGACACCGCGAGCAGTACGACCCAGTCCCAGCCGCCCATCACCTCGCCGGCGAGCAGGGCGAAGATGAACTCCTCCTCGTCGGCGTTCTCGGCGAGGAAGGCCGGCCCGGCATAGGCCACGACCGCGAATCCGACCGACAGATAGGTCACCAGCAGTACGACCGTCGACCAGATGCCTGCCTTGCCGGGAGCGGTGGCGGAGTCCTTGACCTCCTCGGTGAGATTGACCGCCGACTCCCAGCCCCAGTAGATGAACACACCCAGCAGCAGGGCTCCTGTCAGCGTCGCGCCTCCGGCCCCGAAGGGATCCAGCCACGTGAGGGACGGTTCGACGGAATCGAAGGTGCTGGTGCCGGCGTAGACCCGGTAGAGCGCCACCACGACGAAGGCCAGCAGGCAGACGACCTGAGCGAGGATCAGGACGTTCTGCACCTTGGCGGAGACCTCTGTGCCGACGACGCACACGGCTGTCATCACAAGGATGAGCAGGACCGCGAGCAGTTGGCGTACGAAGTCGTTGTCGGCCCAGCTGTCGAGGCCGAAGGCGAGGAGCGCGAAGCTCACGGCGACGTCGGCGAGCGAGCCGACCACCAGGACACCGGTCATGGCGATGGCCCAGCCGCCGAGCCAGCCCGCCCACGGTCCCATGGCCCGGGTGACCCAGGAGAAGGTCGTGCCGCAGTCCTGGTCGACCTTGTTGAGGTAGTAGAACGCCGACGCGATCAGCAGCATCGGCACAAAGGAGGCGATCATGACGCCCGGGGCATAGATGCCCACGAGCGCCACGATCGGGCCGATGACCGCCGCCAGCGAGTACGCCGGGGAGGTGGAGTTGAGCCCGATGACGAGTGCGTCGACGAACCCGATCGCGTTGGCCTTCAACCCGACGGGTGGGCGTGCGTCCGGAATGCCGTTGGCCATGTTCCCTCGCTCCGGTTGTGCGTGCGTTCATACAACAGGGCGTTGTGGAGTGTTTACGCCATTGAGGCTCGATTGGATACGCATGTCACCCGGGTACGCGCCGACGGGTGTGTCGGCACCGGCGGTGCGGGGTCGTACGAGCGGCGGCGTAGAGGGGGGACCGAGGCCCGGCAGGCGGGAGTCAGGGGGCGGGGCGGACGGTGCCGTTTCCGGGCGGGACGGTGTCCTCGCGCATTCCCCACGGGGAGCCGTACTCGGTCAGCAGGTCGAGGAACGGGCGGGGAGGCAGCGCCTCGGGGCCGAGCACGCCGCTGCCGTGCCAGGCTCCCGACGCGATGAGTTCGAGAGCGGCCACGGGGTTGATGGCGGTCTGCCAGACCACGGCCTGGGAGCCGTACTCGCGCATCGACCACTGGTTGTCGACCACGTGGTAGAGGTAGACCTCCCGGGGGCGGCCGCTCTTGGTTCCCTTGACCCATGTACCCGCGCACGTCTTGCCGTGCATGCGCTCTCCGAGGCCGGCCGGATCGGGCAGACAGGCGGCGACCACGTCCCGCGGGGAGACCATGGCCTTGCCGGTGCTGCCGTTCACGGTGACCGGATCGGTGCGGTCCAGGCCCAGTTTGTGCAGGGTCTGGAGGACGTCGATGAACTCGTCGCCGAGACCGTACTTGAAGGTGACCCGCCGGGCCTTCAACCACCGTGGGACCAGCAGCACTTCTTCGTGTTCGACGTTGACGCACTCCACCGGCCCGATGCCTTCCGGGAACTCGAAGATCTCCGGCTCGCTGAAGGGCGGGGTGGTGAACCAGCCCCGTTCGGCTTCGTAGACCACCGGTGGGTTGAGGCATTCCTCGATGGTCGTCCAGATGCTGAACGACGGGGCGAAGTCGTATCCGTCAACGACCAGGTTGGCGCCGTCACGGATGCCGATCTCCTCGATCTCGTCGAAGAGGAAGTCGGCGGCATAGCGGGCGAAGACGTCCGACAGGCCCGGTTCCACACCCATGCCCACGAGCGCGAGCCGGTCCGCCGCCTCCCACTCGGCGGACCGGGCGAACTGCGCGTCCCCCAGCTTCACGCCGCACTCCTGGTAGGGGCGGGTCGGGTGCGGCCGGGACAGGGACATCGCCATGTCCAGGTAGTGGGCGCCATGGGTGAGTGCGGCGTCGAACAGCGGCAGTACGAAACGGGGATCGGTGGCATTGAGCAGGACGTCACAGCCATGCTCGGCGAGGGCGGCCCGTACGCCCGCGGTGTCCGAGGCGTCGAGCCGGGCCGCTGTGAACCGGTGCCCCTTCTCCCCGAGTGCCGCGACGGCCGACTCGGCCCGTGCGGGGTCGTGGTCGGCGACGACCATGTGCTCGAAGAAGGGGCGACGCGCCGCGATTTTGGTGATGGCGGTGCCGACGCCTCCCGCTCCGACCAAGAGGACTCGCATGGCGCAGCGCTCCTTCGTCCCGCTGTCGGCGTCAGCGGAAGACACCTCCCACTGCCCGTTCGGTGGGCCAGGACGATAGCAGTCGGACTGCCCGGTGCGAGGGCACTGATCCGGGATGTCGCACCGGGCGCGAACGACTGCGTACGACCAGGTCGCAGGTGGAGTCCGGTTGTGCAGTGTCCCTACGTCACGGCTGCGCCGCGTGGGGCTGGTTCATGCGTGGGGCCGGGCGGCGGGGAGCTGCGGGCGTGCAGTTCGATGGCCAGGGGTGCCGCGGTGAACATCGAGGAGTAGGTGCCGACGACGATGCCGATGAGCAGGGCGAGCGCGAAGTCGGTCAGTGAGTCGCCGCCCAGCAGGGTGAGGGTGGCGAGGATGAACACCGCGCCCATTCCGGTGTTCACGGTACGGGGGAGGGTCTGCAGGATCGCCGTGTTGGCGAGGCCCGAGAAGCCTGTCCTCCTCTTGTCGGCCGACAGTTCCCTGATGCGGTCGAAGACGACGACGGAGTCATTGACCGAGTATCCGATCACGGTCAGCAGCGCGGCGAGGAACACTCCGTCGATCGGCTTGCCGAGCCAGGCGAAGACGCCGACGAGGATCAGCGCGTCGTGAGCCATCGCGGCGACCGCGGACGCGCCGAAGGCCCAGCGGAACCGAACGGCGAGATACAGCAACTGGGCCGCGAGGGCCGTGGCGAGGGCGATGAGAGCTCCCCGGCGCAGCTCGTCCCCGAGGCTGGGGCCGATGAGCTCGTCGCGGACCTTCTCGGCATCGTCGGCGAGGTCGCCGATCGCCGCGTCCACCTTCGCCGCCTCCGCGTTCGACAGCTGATCGGTGCGTACGGTGAGGCCCCCGTCCCCGGAGGTCTGCACGACCGCGCGGGGCAGACCGGCATCGGCCAGAGCGTCCCGGGCACGATCGGCGTCGACCGGCGCGGAGGCGGAGTATTCGAGGAGTCGTCCCCCGGTGAACTCGACGCCGAAGTTGAGCCCTCGGACCGCGATGCCGGAGGTGGCCAGGACGAGGGCGGCGGCGGACGCGGCCAGCCAGACGCGCCGACGGCGCATCAGGTCGGGATTGCGGCGGACGAGCCAGTCGCGGACCCTTCCGGTGTCCGCGATGCCGGTCAGTCGTGGACGGTTTCGTACGGATCGTCGGGCGACCGCGTAGTCCGCGAGGACACGCGTGATCACCAGGGCGCTGAGCATGGATGCGAGGACGCCGATGCCCAGGGTGACACCGAAGCCGCGGACGGGCCCGGAGGCGAGGAAGAAGAGCAGACCGGCGGCGATGAGCGTGGTGATGTTGGAGTCGGCGATGGCGCTGAAGGCGTTGCGGAATCCGGCCGTGAGGGCGGCGCGCAGGCCCCTTTGCCGACGGGTCGCGTATTCCTCTCGGGCGCGTTCGAAGACGAGGACGTTGGCGTCGACCGCCATGCCGATGGCGAGGACGAATCCCGCGAGTCCCGGGAGAGTGAGGGTGGCGCCGAGTGCGGCCAGCGCCGCGTAGGAGATGACTCCGTAGCAGGCCAGGGCCAGGGCGGCGAGGGCGCCGAGGAGCCGGTAGACGCCGATGATGAACAGCGAGGTCAGCGCGGTGCCGATGACGGCGGCCCGGGCGCTGGCCTCGATGGCTGTGGCGCCCAGGGTGGGGCCGACGGTGCGCTGCTCGACGGTCTCGACCGGTACCGGCAGTGCGCCGCCGTTGATGAGGAGGCCCAGTTCGCGGGCTTCCTCCCGGCTGAAGGAGCCGCTGATCTGGGTGGACCCTCCGGTGATGCCCGTACGGCAGGCGACGGTGGAGGTGACCTGGGGGGAGGAGACGACCTTGTCGTCCAGGACGATGGCGACGCGGCGGGCCGGGTCGCCGGCCGGGTGACATGCCGCCTCGCCGGTCAGCTCGGCCCAGGCGTCGCTGCCCGCCCCCTTGAAGCTGACCCCGACGTACCAGCCGACTCCGCCCTGCTGGTCGATGCGTGCCTCGGCGCTGTCGACGTCCGCGCCGGTGAGCGCCGAGGGGCCGAGGCGCACGGGCTGTCCGGATTCGTCGGGCAGGACGCGGCCGGCCGGGCCGTCGGACCGCGACCGCGGTGAGGACTCACCGGTGTCGGCGGTGCCGAGGACCGGGTGGAAGGCGAGTTGGGCCGTGCGGCCGAGGACGTCGGCGGCCTCGCGCGGGTCCTGGACACCGGGAAGCTCGACGATGATCCGGTTCTCTCCGGAACGGGCGATGGTGGGCTCGGCGACGCCGAGGGCGTCGATGCGGTGGCGCAGGACCTCCAGAGTTCGGTCGGTGGCCGCGGAGTCGGCCTCGGCGGTGGGGGAGTCGCGGGTTTCCAGCACGATTTGTGTGCCACCCCGCAGATCGAGTCCGAGACGGACCGGCACGGTCAGGGTGATGTACAGCGAGAGGGCGAGTACGGCCAGGGCGAAGAACGCCCGCACGCGGATGGCGCGCGTCAAGAGTGCCTCCAACAGGCATACCGCAGCCTCGACGAGGGTGCGGTGGGGATCGACTGGGTGACGTCAGATACCTGTGGGAGACGGCGGGCCGCGCCCGCTGTGGGACGCGGAGGGCTGGGGCGGTGTCGGGGCGCCGGGGGCGAGCGGCAGCTGGGGCCCGGGCTCCGGCAGGCAGAGTCGGGGCCCGGGTGGTACGGGCACCCCGCCGGGCGACGGGACATGCCACTCGCCCAGGGTGGTCCGGCCTACGCGGGGTGGTTGACCGCAGTCCGTCGTGCACGCGTCGTCGGTGCTGCTACGGGTGTCGACGCCGGCGGCGGCGCTCCTGGCCGGGGCGACCCCTCCGGCGCCGGCCGGACCGTGGTGCACGGCGGCCGCGACCGGTGTCGGCGTGCCCGGGGAAGCCTGTGCGGAGCCGTTCTGCAGGCCGAGTACGCAGAGGAGAGCGAACAGGGCCGCCAGCGCCATGCTGGTGACGGGCGATCGCCCGCCGCTGTGCGAGGAGGCCGCACGCGTCGGCTGTGCCATGCGATGCCTCCTCCTCACCCTGTCCGTACTCGAAGGGATCACTGTCGACGGGGAGCGGAACCATCTGGTCCGCTCATGGGCGGGACCGCCACAAGTGACGGCCCTTGAACAGACAACGCACGGGAGACGCACAAGGTTCGCCCGGCGGAGCGGTACGACCCACCGGATTCGAGTCCTGCCGGAAAGGTGTCTGACCTGCGGGTGCCGACAAGGCCGACAGATGCACCCACATGCCCTCCCGGGTTCTTCGGCATCCCCCGGGCCCGGCCCCTCCCGTCCGGCGGCGGGGTGTGCGCCGTGGCCGTCTCGGGTTGCCTGACCTGCCTTCTTTCGCCCCAGTCGAATCTCATAGACCGAACGTCGTGTTCCCGAGCAACCTTGGTTTCGTCACAAACCCCACACGCATCGGGAGACACGTCGTGCGCACCCACCGCTTAGCACTCCTGTGCAGCACCGCCGTACTGGCCGTCGGAGCGACCCTCGTGGGCGCGCCCACGGCGAGCGCCGCGGTCGCCGAGCCCCACTGCAACTACATCTCCGACACGGCGCGGCCCACGGTCCGCCCCAACGACGAGGGCAACGCGGTCCGTCAGGTGCAGTGCCTCATCAACACCTACAGCGCGTACCCCGGCTGGCTCGACGTGGACGGGGACTACGGTCAGGACACCGCGCAGGGCGTCTACTGGGTGCAGACCTGCAACGGCACCGCGGGCGGTGCCGACGGCATCGTGGGATCGAGCACCTGGAACCGCCTCTACAACCCCAAGCCCGCCTGCGCCCTGTAGCGCCGATCTCTCGTCCCACCGGCTGCCCGCTCCCCGTCCGAGGGGCGGGCAGCCTCGCCCGGACCGGACGCCCCCACAGGAGGATCACGCGATGACGGCCTCGAACTCCGCAGACGCTCAGAGCACGAGCACGGCCCGCCCCGTATCACGACGCGTGTTCCTGGGTGCCGTCGGAGCCGTTGCCACACTGAGCGTCGTGCCGCACACACCCGCGGCTGCCGCCGCGGCCGCCGCGTACACGCTGCTGTCGCGTGGGAACTGGGGCGCGGACGAGTCCCTGCGATACGCCGCCGACGGTACGGAGATCTGGCCGCCCGAGTACTACCCCGTCCAGACCCTCACCGTGCACCACACCGCCGACGGGAGCACCAATCCGGACCCGGCCGCGGTGGTACGCGCGATCTACCGCAACGACACCGTCGGCAAGGGCTACGGCGACATCGGCTACAACTTCCTCATCGACAGCAACGGCCGGGTGTACGAAGGGCGTTGGTCCGGAACCGACGGTACGGCCGCACACGACGCCGAGGGACGGCTCGTCACCGGCGCGCACGTCCAGGGGTACAACTCCGGGAACGTCGGAATCGCCCTCCTCGGGACTCTGACGGTCACGCCCCCGTCGACCGCCGCACGTACCGCCCTCGTCCAGCTCCTGGCCGACCTTGCCCAGCGCCACGCGCTCAACCCCACGGGGAAGGTCCTCTACCGCAACCCCGTCAGCGGAGCCAGCCGCACCTCACCTGTCATCGGCGGTCACCGCCACTGGGCGGCCACCGACTGCCCCGGCACCGTCTACGCGGACATGCCCGCCATTCGCGAAGAGGTCGCCGCCCTGATTCAGGGGTGACATCTCAGCGCGCACCGCGCCGACCCCGCCGTGCGTGCCGGAGGATGATCCGTTCCAGTCATTGTCTTCAGGACTGCGGCGCGGCATTCTCTGCCGCATCGGACAGGAATCACGCATGGGGGGACCGTGCTGCGTATCCATTTCACGGCGGAGGATCTCTCACGAACGCGGCTCGCCGCCCGGCCCGATCCCTTATGGGAGATCGCCGCCAGCCTGCACCGCCTACAGTCCAAGCGCGGACGCTGGGCCCACGCCGCCTGGTACCGCGACGCCCGCGCCGCCATCGCCTCGCAGCAACTGGGCGCCGTGGTACGCACACTGCTGTTTCCGCTGTTCCCCCGCGCGACGTACTTCCCCGACTTCCTCACACCGGCCGAGGGGGACCAGGGCCTCGGAAGCGGACTCGACGCCATCCTCGACACCCCACCCGACCGGGTCCGGCACGAGATCGGGCTGCTGGCGCAGGTGAGGAAGGTGCCGGCGGACATGTACCGCCTCGCGGACAAGGACGTCCGCGCTGAACTGGTCTCAGCGCTGCGCAGGTACCACAACGCCGCCATCGCGCCCTACAGCGACCGCATGCAGGCCCGCATCGACGCCGAGTGCGCCCGCCGAGGGCGCGACCTGCTGCACGGCGGAGCGGAAGGCCTGCTCGGGGGACTGGGGCCCGTCATGCGCTGGCGGGCACCCGTCCTCGAAGTCGAGTACGTGGGCGGTGTCGATCGTGACCTCCACCTGGGAGGCCGCGGCCTGCGCCTGATCCCCTCGTACTTCTGCTGGCAGAAGCCGGTCTCCTTCGCCGACTCCAACCTGCCGCCCATGCTGCTGTACCCACTGACTCCGACCGACCCCGCGCCCCAGCCGTGCTCGGCCGAGACGCCACTGTCGGCACTGCTCGGGCGCACCCGCGCCGCGGTACTGCTGGCGATGAAGCACGGCGCCACCAACGCGGAGATCGCCCGCGCGGTCTCGGTGTCGCCCGCCAACGCCAGCCACCACACCACCGTGCTGCGCGATTCGGGACTCATCGCCAGCCACCGTCACGCGAACACCGTCCTGCACACCCTCACCCCGGTCGGAGCGGCACTCCTGCGCCTCCCCGACCAGGACCGGCGGAGCACGATGCCGGACGACTGACGGGACCCGGCGTGCGGCGCGGGTCCGCGCGCCTCCGGCCAGTACGGGAGCGGGCCGGGGCAGGCCCGCCCCGGCCGACAACTCTTCGGGTCAGCCTCCGATCCGCGGCAGAAGAGAGAAGATCCTGCCGCGGTTCTGGGCGACCAGCACATCCTCGTAGAGCAGGATCTGGGGTGCGTCCCTGAAGCTGGGGCCTGGTTCGCCCATGTCGACGTGGCCACGCCAGACCTGCTCACCCGAGTGCAGATCGAGGCCGGACAGCTCTCCGGTCGGGCTGAAGAAGTACACGACCCCCTGCCCCGCCGACACCACGGGAGACGCGATGGCCGACACCGTGTCACTGTCGGGCATCCTGATGCCCACCGGGCCGGTCCACAGGGTCTTTCCCGTGGTCAGCGAGTAGGCCGAGACCCTGCCCTGCCAGGAGACGGAGATCAGACGGTCACCGACGACCTCCGAGGCGGCCACGTGCCTGTCGGCCCGGTAGGAGTGCGCGGTCTGCTTCACCGAACGGCGGGCACCGAGCCGATCTCCACCACGCGAGCCCAGTCCGGTGGCGAATCAGGGACGTACTCGGGATCGTCCTCGTCCCACGCGCCGGAGCCGTACGGCCGGGGGAACAGGCCCACCACCGTCCGGCAGGACGGCCGGGTGCTCGGCCAGGGTGTCTGACCGTCCGTCAGGACCACGACGACATCCGGCCGGGGCCGGGTACGGAGTGCCTTGGTGAAGCCCGTGCGCAGGTCCGTGCCCCCGCCGCCCAGCAGCAGGATCCCCTCCGCACGGCACAGGGGCTGTACCACCCCGGCGGCCGCGTCACACGGCAGTACGGAGACCAGGTCGCGGCGGCCGCCGACGGCACGGGAGATCGCGGCGACCTCACGCAGCGCACTGCCCAGTTCGGCGTCGCTGACCGACCCGGAGGTGTCGATGACCACGGAGACCCGGGGAGGCCTGCGTCTGAGACTGGGCAGCACGGCGCCCGGCACCCCGGCCGAGCGGCGTGACGGCCGGCCGTAGCTGTAGTCCTGGCCCGCGCCGGAGCCGGAGGTCGCCGAACGGATCGCCGCACCCAGCAACTCCCGCCACGGCTGCGGGGGTTGGAACGCCTCCTCCGCCCATCGCTGCCAGGCCCTGGAGGCGCGCCCCGGACGGCCCTTGATGCCCTGGGCCACCCGGAACCGCACCGCGTCCCGTTCCTGCGCACTGAGGCCGTGCGCGCCGGCCGGCCCCAGCTCCCACTCCCTCTCCAGACCGTCCGCCCCGCTGCCGCAGTCCAGCCAGGTGTGACCCTGGGTGCGCGGTCCGAGCCGGAACTGCCGCAGATAGTCCTCCATGAGGGCTCCCTCGGGCAGCCCGAGGGAGCCGGGGTCGACGACGTCCCGGGGGCGGACCAGCCCATCTCCGTACACGTCGTCGTTGATCTCGCAGTCCGCTGCGATGTTCATCCGAAGTCGTTCCCCGGCTCCGGTCAGCCCGCGTTCCTTCGCGACCCTGTCACTGCGACCGTGGTGGTCGCGCAGCAGGTGCGACACCTCGTGCACCCACACACCGGCCAGCTCCTCCACCGGTGTGCGGTCCACGAACGCCGGTGAGACGTAGCACCGCCAGTGCCGGTCGACGGCCATCGTCGGCACGGACGGAGACTCGACGGTGTGCAGGGCGAAGAGCGCCGTCGCCAGGTAGGGCCGGGCCCGGGCCGCCTGCAGCCGGGCGGCGAAGAGTTTGTCGAGGTCCAGGGCCCCCGTCGGTTCCGGGATCACCGGCCGGCCTTCGTGGCGGCGGTGGCCCGGGCCGCCGCACGGTCTGCCCGCCGGGAGATGGACACCGCTCCGGCGAGACGTTCGATCGACGCCGGAACGTCCCAGTCCTGCTGCCGCAGCGAGGCGAGCGTGGTCGCGGGGACGACCACGAGGTCCGGGGCTCCGGTGTCCAGCGCCCGTACCAGGAGTGCCCACGCGGCGTCCCAGCGCGCCTTGTCCGGACGTTTGCGGACGGCGGCCACGACACCGTCGAGCACGGCTTGGCGCAGGTCTCCGCGTTCGGGCAGGGCGGCGGCCGCCGGGTCGGCGAGCAGCAGTTCGGGGTCCGGGAGGTCCATGCGGTCCAGACCGGCCAGGAGTTCCAGACCGGGACCGTCGCCCACCGTCCCTCTGACCAGCAGGGAGAGCACCTCCCGGGAGGAGCCGGCCGCCGTCGCGAAGGCGATCAGGCACAGGGTCATCTCCCAGCTCCGCGGCGACGGCCAGGGGCCACCCCGCCGCGTCTCACTGCTGGGCAGCCGGTGTACGAGCCCTGGTCGGGCGGAGAGAAGCTCGCACACGGCACGGCGGGCGAAGCTCACGGCCTCCGGCAGCCGCTCAGGATCCAGCCGGGGCAGCGTGGCCCGCGGCCAGGTGCCGCCGAGGCCCCGCACCACCACGTCGTGGTCGTGGGTCCACTGGAGGTGGACGAACCGGTTGGCCAGGGGTGGGCTCAGCTCCCAGCCGTCGGCAGCCGAGGACCGCGGATTGGCGGCGGCCACGATGCGTACGCCGGGCGGCAACCGCAGGGCGCCGATCCGCCGTTCCAGTACCAGGCGCAGCAGTGCGGCCTGGACCGCTGGAGGTGCGGTGGACAGCTCGTCGAGGAACAGCAGCCCCCGGCCTGCCCTCACCAGACGGACCGCCCAGTCCGGTGGCGCCATGGGGACGCCCTGTTCCGCGGGGTCGTCGCCGATGACGGGCAGCCCGGAGAAGTCCGACGGCTCGTGCACGCTGGCGATGACGGTGGTCAGGGGAAGGTCCAGGGCCGCGGCGAGCTGGGTCAGGGCGGCGGTCTTGCCGATACCCGGCTCGCCCCACAGGAGGACGGGCAGGTCGGCGGCGACGGCCAGGGTGAGTGCTTCGAGCTGGATGTCGGAGCGCGGTTCGGTGGCGGTGTCGCGGAGTCGGGCCAACAGGGCGTCGGCGACGTCGAGTTGGGGGAGGTGAGTCGGGTCGGAGGGTGCGGTGGGCGTGGCGAAGGTGCTGGGAGTCGGCATGTTGGGTCACCTGGGGTTCGTGGAGGGGCGGGCAGAGGGCGACACACGGCGTGTCAACGGGCGGTCGCGTGCCGTGGGTTGGAGCGGTGGTCCCGAGGGCGAGAGGGACCCGGGCGTATGCCGCCGGGCCCGGGCTGGGTGAGGTCCGCACGGAAGAGCCCGTACGTGACGCGCCGCCGCGCGGCCGCTTCGAGTTCGTCCCGCAGTGGGCCGTCGCGCAGCAGGGCGTCGGGGCCCAGGAGATTCTCGACGACGGCCAGGGCCCCGGCGATGTCACCGTGCTGGAGGCGCTCCCGGACACCGGTGAGGCAGTCGGGACGGCGGTGTGCGGTGTCGATGGCCTGGAGACAGGGGAGTGGCGTGCCGGTGAGTTCGGCCAGGAGTTCCTCGCGGCGGATCTCGACGGGGTCGTGGTCCATCGGGGACAGGACGCCGTCGACCAGGCCGATCCGGTGGTGTGCGCCCCGGCACAGGACGAGGTGCGGTGGTCCGGGGCTGCCCGGAGTCCGAGGCGGGGCCGGCGGTGACTGGTTCGGCGCCCGTGTGGAGGCCCGCGTGTCGTCCGGCTGCGCGGAGGCCGGTGCACGGTCGGGTGCCAACGCCGAGGCGACCAGTGGGTGCAGCTGATCGGCCCGGACCGCACCGCTGCGGATCAGCTCCAGGTCGGGCAGCGTCCAGGTCGCCGCGTCGGGCAGGACCGGCAGGTCGGCGGCCATGCCGGGGCGGGATGCCACCTCGACGGTGAATCCGGGTGACCCGGACCCCTCCGCTTCCGCGGCCAGGTCCAGAAGCAGCCGCTGCCGGGATCCCACCCGGACGGCGACGGTACCGGCGGACCGGCCTTCGGCCCCGAGCAGGATCCCCGCCTCGGCAGCCCACCGGCCGACGGCGCAGTCGCGATCCCGAGGTACCCGGTCCAGCACCTCCGGGTTCACCAGGGGCTGCCCCTCGCCGGGTGGTCGGTCGGCTCCCGAGCGGGCTCGCAGCTCGTCGCTCCGGCGGGCATCCCACAGGTGACGGTGCAGATCGAGGCGGAACCGCCGGTTCGGACGGGGATGCGGATGGCGGCGGCTGCTCGCGTCGGCACGGGATCCGTCCCAGAGGGCGAGGCTGGCGCGCTGACCGGCATCCGCCCAGGCGGGTGCCGTCCGCACCACCAGGTACGTCGTGCCCGGGCCGTCGCGTTCCAGGGCGTCGTAGCGCGTCAGAGCGATCGTCAGCCCTGGGCGCAGCAAACCGTGGGGAGCGATCCTCGGCATGTGCCAGCGCAGCAGGTCGGGCGCCAGGTGACGTAGATCGTCGCGGACCCGGGCGGCCAAGTCCCGGCCATGGGTGCGTGCCAGGGACCGCAGATCGAGATCGACGTCGACGTTCGCGGCGGCGCACGCCCCTGCCCAGTCGCCGGCGCGGCGGCGAGCGGTCGCGGTGTCGATCATGGAGGGCGGCACGGCGAACTCTCGCACGCGCGACCAGAAGGAAAGGCGGGCATCCTCGTACGCGGTGTCAGTGAGCATCAGCACTCACCTTGCGCGGACGGGACCCCCATTCTGCCAACAGAGTGAGTCGTCATCGCGAGCGACAGTACCGCTCTCCCGTCGGCATGTCAGATGGTTTTCCGTGGGAGCGTATTTAGGCCACCGGGACGGTCCGTGACTGGTCCGGCAGGCCCAGGCGGTCCACCCAACCCCGGCCGGGTACCGTACCGCTCTCCTCCGCAGGGCTGCGGCAGTCAGTGGATCCAGCCGTAGGCAACTGCCTGGTGTGCGTCGGCGGCGGCTGAGCGCACCCGCGGGGACGGGTCCTGAGCGAGAGTCAGGAGCCGGTCGCGCACCGCATCGCCGACGGGCGGGAGCGTCAAGCCGACCGCGACCCACTGCTTGAGACCGTGGGCGGCGCTGTGGCGGACGGGCTCCTGGTCGTCGTCGAGGCCCCGCACCAGGCGGCGCAGGTCCGCCTCCGTGCCGTAGGCGCCACGACCGGGGCCGTCCAGGTCCTCCGGGACGAGCAGGGAGAGGGCGGCGGCCCGCACCTCTACGGCGTCGGAGGTGTCGGCCAGGCGCCGGAGGGCCGGCAAGGCCTCCGCGAGCCCGCTGAGGGCGTTGGCGGTCCGCCAGGTGGAGTCGCTGTGGCTCGTCAGGCGAGCGACCAGTGCCCGGGCCACGGGGCGGCGTTCCCAGAGGTGGAGCCCGTAGTAGACGCGTGAGCCCAGACCGTCGACGGCGCCGGCCTGCGCGTCGGGGTCCGGATCGTCGAGCAGCGGGAGCAGCAGCCATACGGCGTCCCATCGTCCGCACGCGCCGATGGCTTTCGCGGCGGCGGCACGGTTCGGCCCAGGAAGCGACGTGTCGTCGATGACGCCGCGCAGGTGCTCGACAGCGGCCCCGGTGTCCACCTCTCCCAGTACGCCGGCGGCCGCCGGGCCGGCCACGGGGTCGCGAAGCCATCGAAGTGCCGCGCCGACCATCCGCTGATCGCTGTGCCGTTCCAGGATGCCCAGCAGGTTCAGTGCCACCGAAGAGTCGCGTTCGGCGTCCAGGGCGGCGGTCAGGGCGTCACGGACCCGTGGCGTCTCCACGTCGGACAGCCGGTCGGCCACGGCGACGCGTACCTCGGGGGACGGATCACGCAGCCCCGCGAGCAGCGAGTCGAGCAGTCGTTTGATGCACCGGCGTGGCAGCAGCGTCAGTGCCTCCACCCGGATGGCGCCGTCGCCCTCCCGGGCCGCCCGGATCACCTCCGCCTTCACGGCCCTGTCGTCCCTCAAGCGGTAGATCAGACTTCGGGCCCGTCCCCACACGGCGCCGTCCTGATCTCCGAGCAGCCTGACCAGGGCCGGGACATCGCCGGGGATGCGCATGGCTGTCAGACCGACCAGAGCGTTGATACGAAGGTGGTGGTCGGGATCACGGAGCAGGTCCGCATAGGCCTGCACGATCTCGTCACCCCGGAGGTCCAGTTTGAGCGCGGCCAGTGAGGCCGCGCGGCGTACCCACGGATCCCTGTCGGCCATCAGGAGCGGGAGCACCCTCTGACCCGCTTCCGGTACCCCGAGCCGGCCGAGGCCGATGGCTGCGGCCTCGCGTACCTCGGGTACCGGGTCGCCCGCCGTCTCGGCGAGTCGCCAGGCGTGCTCATGGCGTCCGATTCGGCCAAGGCCCTTGGCCGCTGCCGTGCGGCGCCGCACGTCCGGTCCTGCCAACTCCCTGAGGAAGAAGGCAATCTGGTGTTCCGTTCCCATGACGCACCCCGGAAGGGAAGACCACCGAGCCGCTCGGAGGTTGTACGGCCGTGGTGGACCGCCCCGCCCCTTCGGCCTGCCCCGGTGACAGGTCATGGCGGCTTTCGGCCACCGGTACCCGTCCCTGTGAGAGCCGAGGATCACAGCGCGCGGGCGAACGAGCCGAGGACGGCGAAGTCGCTGTCGCGCAGCCCCACTCGGGCGTCGACGTGGTGGAGGAGCGCCGGGCCCTGGTGGTGCGAGGCGACGAAGGCGCGGTCGGTGTCGTCGAGGTCGTCGTCGATCCAGGCGAACGGCCGGCCGTCGGCGTGTGCGACGAGGTGCCGGGTCTTCCAGAACGTGCCGTCCGGGTGCGTCTCGTGCGTCGTGGGCCACTCCACGACCGGGAGCAGCGGAAGACCGATGACCGGCCCTATGTACGTGTTGGCCTCAGCACCCCAGGTGGTGGCCCACACCAGGTCGTACTGCTCGCCCAACTCCCGTAGGCGGGAGCCGTGTTCGGGATTGAGCCACACCCGGAGCGGTTTCACGTGGCTGCGGGGCGTGCCGGGGTGCTGGGCGATCCAGCCCTCCGGCTTCATCCGATGGGTCACATAGCCCTCGGGCCGCCGGTGCGGCTTCGCGGCATAGGGATTGAGCGGCCCGTCCACGTCCAGGTAGAGCAGCGGTCGGTTCATCACGCCGATGCCCCCTTCCCGGCAAGCCGTGCGGTGGTGTGAGCGTAGGCCTGCCACTGCTCGTCCCTCACCGGATCTGTGTGTGCCCCGTGTAGCTGATCCCCACTTGGGCAGACAGGTATGTCCGCCGCCCTGGTCCGTCGCTGAAGTCGGCCGACCGGCAGTCGAGAGCCTTTTGCCGGGCAGGTGCCCGGACCTTCCTACGCGGCTCCGCCCCAGGTGGCGGTCACCAGCCAGAGGCGGGCCGTCAACCGGACGCCGGTGTCCGACTGATAGGGGCGGAAGGCGTCGGTCGCCGCTCGGCGGGCGCGCTGTGTGGCCTGCGGGTCCGCGTCCCGCAGCCAGTGCCGCATGGGTCCCCACCCGAAGAGGAAGGAGGCGGCGTCCTCAGCGTCCTCGCCCCACAGCTGCGGCCGCTCGATGGCGGTGGCGTCGGCATCGGCGAACCCGGCGTCGCGCAGCACTGCCGTGGTGCGTGCGGGGTCGGCGAAGGAGGCGGGACCCGTGCGCGTCTCCTTCGCCAGGTCGGGCAGGGTCACATGCTCGGCGACGGCGTCGAGGACGACGGACTGTTCCATACGGCTGAAGGCCTGCGGGCAGACGAAGGCGAGCCGACCGCCCGGCCGCAGAGCCCGCCCGATGTTGGCGAACGCGGCCACCGGATCGGCGAAGAACATCACGCCGAAGCGGCTGACGGCCACGTCGAAGCCCGCCTCCGGGAACGGGTACACCTGGGCGTCACCCCGCACGAAGGAAACGTTGGCGAGTCCCTCCTCGGTGGCGCTCGCCCTGGCCCGCTCCAGCATGGGAGCGGACAGGTCGACGCCGAGGGCGCCGGCTCCGCGGCGGGCCGCGAGACGCGTGAGGTGCCCGTTGCCGCAGCCGATGTCGAGGACCGTGTCCGGGTCCTGGATGCGGCCTGCGGCCAGAAGGGGTTCGTTGGCCGCGTCATTGAGATTGTCGTAGCGCGCCTGATGGTCGGCCCAGTGCGTGCCCTCATAGCCGTTCCAGGCCTCGGCCTGGTGCGTGTTCACGATTGCCTCGTCCGTCATGCGTACATGGTGACGCCCCGCTGTTCCCTGCCACCAGCCAGGCCCTGGGCTTGTCACAGGCCATGCGGGGTATCTGGAAGTGCCCGACGTACAGCACCCCACTTGTGGAGGACATCATGGCCGTGACGGACCGATCCGCACCCGCGGTTCCCTCCGAGGACGGAGAGGCCGCGCCGAAAGGTTCCGCACGCCCCGGAGAAGCCTTCACTGCTCGCCAGACCCAGCAGGACACCCACGAGCAGGTGGAGACGCCGGCGGAGCGGGTGAACCGCCGCTGGAACGAACTGCTCCAGGAGACCCGGGTCGCGCAGACCGGCGTACAGATCCTCTTCGGCTTCCTGCTCAGCGTGGCCTTCACTCCCGGATTCCAGGACCTGGGAACCATCGACCGGACGATCTACGTGGTCACCGTCGTCCTGGGCGCGGCGGCCACCGGGTCCCTCATCGCCCCGGTCTCGATCCACCGCTTCCTGGCCGGCCAGCGGATGAAGGAGGAACTGGTGGAGACCGCGCACCGGTTGATGATGTTCGGAATGGTGCTGCTCGCCCTCACGATCGGCTCCACCCTGCTGCTCATCCTGCGCGTCGTCCTGCCGGGGATACTCGCCGAGATCCTCGTCACCGGGGTGATGCTGTACTTCGGCGTGTGCTGGTACGCACTGCCGCTCTGGCTGCGACAGCGCTCGTCCCGCAGGGGAACCGCCGCCTGAGGGCCGACTCGCGAAGACCGGGGTGCCGACTTCCGCCGTTTCGCGCCCACTTCACCCGTGGTGCCGGTTTTCCCGCGCGGGAAGAGTGGGTGAGCACCCTCGTACGGCTGAGCCGGTGTCACGACCCGATCGGCAGCCAGAGTTCGATCTGGTCGTGCCGGCGGTAGAACTCGATCAGTGGCCGCGCCTCATCGGCCGGCAGCATCGCCTGCAACTCGGCGACCCCCTCGGCGATTCGCCCGTAGATCTGAGGAGGGTCGCCGACCAGGCGGCCCCGTAGGTACGAGCCTCCTGCCAAGCAGCCCGACTTCAGGCCCAGGAGGTCGGGGGCGTCGTGTTCCTTGACCGGCGTACAGACCGTGTAGGTGTTCCGGCGTTCGTCGACCTGCGCGTACATCTTGCGTCCACGCAGGCCGACCAACTGCTCGAACGACGGCCAGAGTTGCTGAATGCAGGTCAGCTCGTCGGCTGTGGCCCGCTGCATGACGGTGACGTCCGGTCGCTCGATGCGATCCGGCGGAGCGGGAAATACCGATGATGTCATGACCCGCATACAAGCGTTCGGCACTGACAGTCACCGGTGCGCGGTGATCTCCCGCCTCGCGGCGGCACTCGCTTCAGGGGCGCGCCGTCGCCTCGAGTTCCTTCTTGAGGTTGCTCAGGGTCCTGTCGATGTTGGCGGTCTGAAAGGCGGCGAAGGTCCTGCCACCGGTGACGGCGCGGTCGAACACGTTGACCACGGGCGTGGGCCAGGAGCGCCGGTCGTCGATCCAGGTCTCCGTCACCAGGGTGGCGTCACCCTGTGCCTCGAACGCGTACTCCCATGTCGCGATCGGAGCCTTCAGGCGCGGCTGCTTGAGTCCGATCGCGTGGACGCGGAAGGCGAAGCGGCGGCCGGGGTCGGCTGAGGTGACCGTGCACCGGGTCGTCCAGCGGTACCGGCCGCGCTTGTTGCGCCCGTCGAAGACCATGCCGACGTGAGCCGGTCCGTCCCCGCCAAAGACGGACGCGCCGAGGTTCTCGGGGCTCCAGCGGCCCATCTGGGCGGGTCGGCTGACCTGGTCGTACACCGATGACGGTGACGCCTGGACCAGGATGCTGCGAGCGACGGTGAACGTGCGGGGCATGGGCGCTCTCTCCCTGGGCGCTGAACCTACTGGCAAGTAGGGACACTACCCCGGGTCGGTACGCCGGTGATGGGGATGCGGGAACCGATGGGTTCGCGG
The DNA here is from genome assembly GCF_027107535.1 of Streptomyces aurantiacus. Lineage (NCBI taxonomy): Bacteria > Bacillati > Actinomycetota > Actinomycetes > Kitasatosporales > Streptomycetaceae > Streptomyces > Streptomyces sp. Qhu-G9. The sequence continues at coordinate 4,138,138 of NZ_CP114283.1, forward strand.
TCCGGCCGGGGGTCCGGCCCGGCACGCGGACACGCCTGCCAGGGCCATACATGCCCTCAGGGTCCGGAACCGTCGGCGGGAATGAGGAACTCCAGCTCGGGCCGGTCCCACGCGACGGCGGGCGGGGTCGCGGACGCCGTGCCGACGCGCACCGCGCCCACGCTGCGGTAGAAACCCTCTGCCGGGGGATGCGACACCACCCGGACGCGGTCGAGCCCGGCGGCGCGTGCTTCGGTCTGCATATGGGCGACGAGCAGCCGGCCGACGCCACGGTTCTGTGACTGGTCGGCGACGAACATCAGGTCGAGCTCGGGTGGGGCGAGGACGAGCGCGTAGAACCCGAGAACGTGGCCGTCGCCGCCGTCGGTGGCTACGAAGACGCGGTGGGACTCGATGTAGTCCGGGCCGACGCGGTAGCCCGCCACCATGGCCGCGTACTGCCCCTCGTAGGCGCGTGAGCCGCGCACCAGCCGGGTGAGCCGCTTCGCGTCCCGCGCGGTGGCTCGCCGTACCGAGATCGACCCACTCCCGCTCGTAATGCTCCGTTCCATGCTGGGAGTATTACGTATCCGATGACGGCGTCGTGCAGTGGGTGCAGACGAAGGGCGAAGGCCGTCCTCCACCACCACGTGTGAACGATCTTGTCCGTGTGGGCTCGACACCGCCGACCGGCAGTGAAAAGGAGTGGTACTGCGGTCTCGGTGCCCCATACCTTCGCACGCATGGCTGACGAGTGCTTCGGACATCCCCGGCTCGCCGCGATCTACGACCCGCTCGACCCCGATCGCAGCGATCTCGACGCGTACGTCCGCATGGTGGAGGAGTTCGAGGCGCGGCGGGTGCTGGACATCGGCTGCGGGACGGGTGTTCTTGCCCTGCTCCTGGCCGATCGAGGCATCGACGTAGTCGGAATGGACCCCGCTGAAGCCTCCGTCGACGTGGCCCGGAGCAAGCCGGGCAGCGGACGGGTGCGCTGGATCTGCGGGGAGGCGGCTGCGCTCCCGGCGCTCCAGGTCGACCTGGTGACCATGACGGCGAACGTCGCTCAGGCCATCGTCGATCCGGCGAGCTGGCAGCAGACTCTCCGGAGGTCCCGTGAAGCACTGCGCCCGGGCGGTCTGCTGATCTTCGAGACCCGGGATCCGGCCAGGCGTGCCTGGGAGGGATGGAAGCGCGAGTCCTCGTACTCCGTGACGGACATCCCGGGCGTTGGCCCGGTCGAGAGCTGGCTCCAGGTGACCGATGTGAGTTTGCCGCTCGTGACGTTCCGCTCGACGTACGTCTTCGCCGCGGACGGGCAGGTGCTGACATCGGATTCGACGCTGCGCTTCCGCGGGCGGCAGGAGGTCGAGGCGGACCTGCTCGCGCAGGGTTTCGCGATCCATGGCGTTCGAGACGCACCTGACCGTCCCGGCCGGGAGTTCGTGTTCCTCGCACGGTGTCCCGCCGCCCCTTCGGTGTGAGCCGCCGCGGCCGGCTGCGGATGCAGAAGGCTGAAACCCCGGTCCAGAGCCCTCGGAGACCTTGCCCGCACCCAATTCCGTGGTCCCGTACGGTCCTGGGCGGGCTTGATTCGGGTGAGGCCGAAAGTGCGTGCGCTGCTCCCGGGATCATCTGCACACTTCGATCGACCAGTGGGGCAGGGCGATCGGGGGACGAGTGTCCAGGAGAAGTGGTGTGCGTGCCGGCCGGGCGACGGCGCGCAGCCGAACGACCGGGGTCCTCGGGAGGTCCCTGCGGACCATGGTGGCCGCACTGCTCTGCTCGGGGTTCGCCGCGGGATGTTCGGCAGGTTCGTCACCGGCTGCGCCGGCACTGGCCGACGCGGAGCTGCGAACCGAACTCACCGGCGACGAGAAGGCGCTGCTGCACCTTGCCGAACAGCGGCTCATCGCCGACTGCATGGACGAGCAGGGCTTCCGCTACGTCGTAGAGGAGCTGCCGCGGTCGTCGACCTCTCCGCGTGCCGCCAGCGCCTCCCGCCAGGGCGACGTGGCCTGGGCCCGGGCCAACGGCTACGGAACCGCACCGGGTGACGCCGCTTCCGGTCAGGGGAAGCGGGCCCTCGGCCCGAACGGCCGGTACATCGTGTCGCTCACGCCCGAGAAGCAGCGGGCCTTCTCCCGCGCGCTCGACGGCACCAATCCCTCCGCCGTGTCCGTCGAAGTGCCCACGCTGGGCAGGGTCTTCACGAGCGCCGACGGCTGCCAGGCCAACGCCCGTACGCGGTTGTACGGCGACCAGGCCCGCTGGGTCCGTGCCAAGGCCACGGTCACGAACCTCCGTGCCATCACGCGCGAAAACTTCTCCTCCGACCCGGAGTACACCGCCGCGCTGAGCGAGTGGCGCTCGTGCATGGCCGAACGGGGGCACAGCGCTCGTACTCCCGCGGAAGCGCGCCGTACAGCCCTTTCGAAGCGCGCGCCCGCCGCCGGCGCTGCCACGGTGTCGGCCGGCGAACGCCGTACGGCCGTCGCGGACGCCCGGTGCAGCCGGTCGACCCGCCTCGCGGCGGTCACGGAACGGGTGGAGGAGCGCCACGTCCAAACGGCGGCACGCGGGGCCCAGCGAGGTGCGGCCGAGGACTACACGGTCGCGGTGACCCGGGCTCTGGACCTGGCACAGGAACCGAGGAAAGCCGGCTGATTCCTCCCTCCGCGACCGACCTCGTTCACCGATGCGCCGAACCTCCTGCCGCCCACCAGCCCTGTCGTACGACAACGCACCGCACTTCACCTTGCTACAACTCACTCCACCTCGAAAGGGAAACAGCCATGCGTAGATCCAGATTCGCCCTGGCCATGAGCACGGCCGCCGCCGCCCTGGTCGCGCTCTCCTCCGCTCCCGCCCATGCCGACCCCACCTGGTACAACGGCTCCGTCCCGGCGGGCTGTGAGTCCGGGGCGCTGTGTGTCTACCGGCACATCAACTTCGACCAGGGCGGCTGGGGTGTCGCCAACTTCCACCACACGAACGCGCGTTGGGTGGACACCAGGAACGCGTACATGGCCAACAACGACTCGTCCTGGTTCAACAACGGCACACCGGACGTCCCCAGTTCGGTGGTCGTGTTCGGCTACCAGGCGTTCGAGGACCGCCACTTCTGCCTCGACCGTGGCTGGGGCAACAGCTGGGACCCGGACGCCAACGACGACGGCGAAGCGAATTGGTGGGTCAACGGCTGCTGATCCGCCCCGCCCGCCCCGCCCCCGTCGTGCTTCCGGGGGCGGGGCGTCGTCGTTCCTCCGCCGGAATGCGCGGGGTTGCGCTCCCCCTTGGGACTCGGTGGGCGAGAAGGCCTGGCGGTGTGGCATCACGCGGAACGTCGGGTCGCCGAAGGGACGTCGGAGCGTCGTCGGGCGGCCGGGAGACCGAGCGCGATCCGCGCTGGGAGGGGCGACGGTTGCCGGAGGCGCGCCGACCCCTTCCTTTTCGCGCTCGAACGGGTGCAGTTGAGGTGGCGCTGGGGCCGTGGGCGAGGCCGCGTCGTTGAGCCGGAGTCAGGACCCGCTCATGGAGGCCGCCCTCCCACTCCGTCGCGGAGGGGACCGCCTGATCGGGAGGTCCTGAGTTCCCCGCTCGACACCTCACCTCTAGGACCCGGTCCAGGCATGGAACCCCCACCCTCTGTCCCGCCTCCCCAGAAGCGAGCGCCCTCCGTGCCGCCACGGCCACCGGAGCCCGGCACCTCGGCAGGTCCGGCGAGGTGGGGCTGGCTGGACGCGTTGCGCGGCATCGCGGCACTGGTCGTGGTGTTCGATCACTCCTCGTACGCCTTCATGGCGGACTTCCGGCGGGAACTGACGCCGCAGTTCAACACCAGCCGCTACGGCATCATGGTGTTCTTCCTGGTGAGCGGCTACATCATCCCCGCCTCGCTGGAGCGCCGGGGCTGCGTCCGGACGTTCTGGGCCGGACGGGTGTTCCGCGTCTACCCGTTGTGTCTGGCCGTCGTCGCCGTGGTCCTCGTACTCGACGCGCTGGGCGTTGCGGAGATCCGTGATCTCGACGGGCGGAGCGCTGCCGTGGTGGCCGCCGCCCATGTCACCCTGCTTCAGGAACTCCTGGGAACGCGCAGTTTCCTCCTCGTCCTGTGGACGCTCTCGTACGAGATGGCGTTCTATCTGCTGGTCGTCGCCCTTTTCACCGTCCGCTTGCATCGGCGGTCGGCAGCGGTCGCCGTCACTCTGGCCGGCCTCGCCGCCGCGAGCGCGACAGCAGGGCTCACCGTGCGGACCTCTGCCCTCTCCGTCGCGGTCGGTACGGGACTGCTGATCACGTTGGCTTCCATCGCCATGTTGGGAGCCGTCTGCTGTGCGAGCGCCAGGTCACCGGTGCTCCGCGTGTCCGGGGGTGTACTGGGAGGGGTACTGGCGCTTGTCCTGGTGCCCTGCAACGGCACGGTCCCCATGTGGGAGGGCCTGGTGATCCTCGCCGTGATGTTTTTCGGCACTGCCGTCCACCGGGCCGAACACGGGCAGAGCACCTGGCGGTGGGCAGCCTGCACCGCCGTCGTGGTGATCGCCTGCGCCGTGGGGAGCGCGTACGGACACAGCGGTGAGGCGCCCTTCAGCAGGCGCGGCTGGATCGTGGCGTTCCTGCTGGCCGTGCTGACGTTCGGTGTCGGGCTGGCATCGCGGCGTCGGCGGGTGCCGCACTGGCTGATCGGACTGGGAGTGATCAGCTACTCCGTCTACCTGGTCCACCCGGTGCTGCTGGCGGTGACCTACGGCACGATCGGCCGGTCGCAGCGCGACAGTCTCCTGCTCGAAGCGGCGTTCTTCGCCGTGCTGCTGCCGGTGTGCGTGCTGACCTACCGATACGTCGAAGCACCGAGCCGTGCCTGGGGCCGGAAGCTGGCTCGCCGGGCTGAGCCGCCGTGAGGGCGCCCCTGCCCCCGGCGTCCGAGCGCATCGGTCGTCAGAGCGCGCCGCCGGGGCCGCTGGATCACGACCGAGGGCGAGCTCCAGGTCCCAGACGGGCGGTGACTTCCCCGGGAGTGAGGGCGGAGTGCTCCGCTGAGCACTCGACGACGACGCGGACAGGAGCGTCGCAGTCGGTGTGGCGTACGTCCAGCACGGGGCCCTCGGGGCCCAGGGCGTACGTCTCGCCCCACTGACTCAGTGCCATCAGCGCGGGCCACAGGTCCCATCCCTTACGGGTCAGGCGGTACTCGTTGCGGGAGCGGGCGCCCGGCTCCTGGTAAGGGACGGTCTTGAGGATGCCGGTGGCGATCAGCTTCCGTAGGCGGTCGCTGAGGACGGCCTCCGAGAGCCCGATGTGCCGGTGGAAGTCGTCGAAGCGGCGGACTCCGTTGACGGCGTCGCGCAGGATCAGCAACGTCCACTTCTCTCCGACCACGTCGAGTGTGCGCTGGACGGGGCAGTTCTCCGTGCTCGCCTCAAGCCACTTCATCCGGTCATCGTAGAGCTCTGGCTTCTTCATTGACAGTCAGGTGCGCGCGCATCTAGCTTCATTTGTAAAAGTCAGAGGGAAGGTGCTCGGCCGTGGGGCGGACACGTACGTACGAATGGGAAGATCCGGCGCTCCTGGCGGAAGCCGCCGGACGGATGACAGGCATGGACTTCCTGCGCGAGCTGCAGGCGGGGAAGCTGCCCGGGCCGCCGATCGGTGCCACGGTCGACTTCACCCTGGACGAGGTGGAGCCGGGCAGGGCGGTCTTCTCCCTGATGCCGGGGGAGGAGCACTACAACCCGATCGGCAGTGTGCATGGCGGCGTCTTCGCCACTCTGCTCGACTCGGCGGCGGGCTGCGCCGTCCAGTCCACCCTCCCGCAGGGCATGGCGTACACCTCGCTCGACCTGACGGTCAAGTTCCTGCGGCGGATCACCGTGGACACGGGCCGGGTGCGCGCCATCGGTACGGTCGTCAACCGGGGCCGTCAAACCGCTCTCGCCCAGGCGCAGTTGGTCGACGCGACGGACCGTCTGCTTGCCCACGCCACCAGCAGCTGCCTGCTCTTCCCGGTGCCTTCCACGAAGGCGTAAGCCGCACCGACGGCTTACGCGGGCGCCGCACAGGGCCGACGGATACGTACGGGTACGTCGCGGGGGTGAGCGTCCGGGCGCGGGGTCAGCTTGTGGTGGGGCGCCATTCGGCTTGGGCGGCCCGGACCGTGAGGTGCGTGGGAAAGACCTGGTCCAGGCCCACGATCCGGAAGATCCGGCTGACCCGGTCGGGGATCGCGGCCAGCGCAATGCTCGCGTCGCAGGCGAGGGTGTGATTACGGGCGGCGATCAGGGCGGTGATGCCGCTGGAGTCGCAGAACGTGATGCCGCCGAGGTCAAGGACGAGCTGCTGGCCAGGAAGCAGGTCGAGCCCGGGCAGCGCGGCGCGGACTTCGGGGGCGGTGTGGTGGTCGAGGTCCCCGGCGATCTCGACGACCGCTCCGGCGGGAACGGTACGGATGTGGAGGGACAGGTGCTGGGTCACTGCTGATCTCCACTGTGGGGTCGAGGAACATGGATGGCCAGGACGGCGGTGTCGTCGTCCACGCCGCTGCCGAAGGTCTTGAGCAGACCACGGATCGCGCCGATGGTGTCCGACGCGGTGGTGGGTGCGAGAGCGCGGGCGAAAGCGAGGAGGGCGTCGTCGCCGTAGCGCCCCCCGTCGTCGGCGCCGGCGTTGATGTGGGCTTCGGTGAGTCCGTCGGTGTGCAGGAGCAGAGTGTCGCCGGTGGCCAGGTGGACGCTGGTGGTGGCGATCTGGGCGTCGGGCAGGGCGCCGATGAGCTGTCCGCCCGGAGTGGGCAGGTAGTCGGTGGTGCCGTCGGCGCGCATCAGCAGCGCGGGGGGATGCCCGCCGCCGGCCAGGGTGATGTGGAAGCCGCCCCGGTCGTGGTCGGGGGTGAGCAGGCCGAAGACGACGGTGCAGAAGCGGGGGTCGGTGCCGCTGTACTCGTGGTTCAGGACCGTGTTGAGGTTGCCGAGGACGGCGACGGGGTCGGGGTTGTACACGGCCGCGGCGCGCAGGGTGTACCGGGCCAGGGAGGTGACGGCCGCGGCGGCGGCGCCCTTGCCGCACACGTCACCCAGAAACAGTCCCCAGGTCCCGGCGGCGAGCGGGAACAGGTCGTAGAAGTCGCCGCCGACCTCGTCGGCCGAGGCGATGTGGTAGTGCGCCGAGACATCCAGGCCGGGCACGTTGGCCAGGGCCGGCGGCAACAGCGTCCTCTGCAGGGTGGTCGCCAGGCGCTTGTACCGCTCGCGTTCCTCGTCGGCCTCCTGGCGGGCGCGCAGCAGCTCGGTTTCGTAGGCGCGGCGGTCACGGGCGTCGAAGACGGTGGTACGGATCAGCAGCGGCTGTCCGTCACTGCCTGTCTTCACGGTCGAGGTGACCAGGACCGGCAGGCGGGAGCCGTCGGCGGCCTTGAGTTCCAGAGCGATTCCGCTGACTTCGCCCTGCATCCTGAGCAGGGGAGCGAAATGGGTCTCGTGATAGAGCCGTCCGCCGACGGTCAGCAGGTCGGAGAAGTACTTGTGGCCCAGCAGGTCTTCGCGCGCGTAGCCGAGCCAGTCCACAAGAGTGGCGTTGACCTTGGCGATCCGGCCGTCCAGCAGAGTGGACAGGTATCCGCAGGGCGCGTGCTCGTACAGGTCCTCGATGCTGTCCTCCAGTAGGGAGGAGAACTGCTCCTGATCGACCACGGGCCCGTCGTCGCCTTTCCGCCGGGCCTCTTCCTCGTCGCTGGTCTCGCACATCACGTGACTGCTTCCATGAATGCCGTGATCGCCGCCGCGGTCTCCTGCGGGGCGGCGAGCTGGGGGCAGTGGCCGGTCGCGTTCAGGGTGACCAGGCGGCTACCCGGAATCCGGGCGTGCACGAACGCGCCCACCTCCGGCGGGGCGATCGCATCACGGGAGGACTGGGCCACCAGCGTGGGCACACCCACCTGGGCAAGATCCATGCGGTTGTCGGACAGGAACGTCACCCGGGCGAAGACCCGGGCGATGTCCGGATCGGTGCGGCAGAAGCTGTTGGTCAGCTCCTCACCCAGCTCCGGCCGGTCGGGGTTGCCCATGATGACCGGTGCCATCGCACCCGACCAGCCCAGGTAGTTGGCCTCCAGCGACTCCAGCAACTCCGCGATGTCATCCGCGGTGAACCCGCCGACGTAGCCGGCCCCGGGATCGTCGATGAAACATGGAGAGGGCGCCAGCAGCACCAGCCCCGCGAACGCCGCGGGCTCCCGGGCGGCGGCCAGAACGCCCATCATGGCGCTGACGGAATGCCCCACGAACGTCACCGGGCCGAGCTCCAGCTCCCGGCACAGCTCCAGCACGTCATCGACATAGCCGTCCAGCGTGGAGTACCGCTCCCGGCTCCAGGCCGACAGATCCGACTTTCCCGCGCCCACGTGATCGAAGAGCACGACGGTGAAGTCACGTTCCAGTGTCGGCACGACCAGGCGCCACATGTTCTGGTCGCAGCCGAACCCGTGCGCCAGCATCACCACGGGCCCGCCGGCCCGCCCGGTCACCGTCACGTGGTTCCTGTGCCTTACATCCATACAAAGCATCCTCGCAGACCGCGCAGACCCTTCACGCTGCCCGAAGAACGCCGCGATGTCCCGGTTGCGGCAGCGCGAGGACGCACCGCCGGAACCCGGTCTCGGCTCATGCGGAGGTCAAAGCCGGTGGATGGCGTCGTGGGCGGGAACCGACTTTCCGTCCACGAGCGAGCGTGGTGTGGTGACCGACCATGCAGCCCGGGGTCCCTTGTGGCGCGGCTCACTGAAGACCTTGAGAGGACGAGACGGCATCGCCAGGGGAGCTCGTCCTCTGCCGTGGCGCCGCGATCCCCATGGGCGCAGCTCTCGCGGGACGGGCGCCGGGACAGGACATCCTTCGCCGCCTTGTCCACTGCAGCGAAGCTGGAAGAGCCCCCAGGGGAGGCCTTCACTCTCCGGCGCCGCACAGCTACTCTGTGGCCTGAGAAACGGTCAGGCAGCGGCCGCCCTGGAATCCGCAGGCCGCCCTGGAGCCGTTCATGACTCTCCCGATGACCCGTGCCGGCCCTCTTCGTGAGGACAGGGTGGCTGTCCGTGTCGTCGTACGGGCCACTCCGTCGCGTCGGAACACCGGCGGAGAGCCATCGCGTCGGAGAACACCGGCGGAGACCCATGCCATGGAGTGAGGTCGCTCGACACGTCCTGAGGTCGCTCCCAACAGCTGGAGCCGGGCCCGTGCGTAGACCGCGGCCTCACCGTTCCACCCTTCACCCGCGGGCGCCGGCCGGGGCGACATGCTTCCTGCCCCGCTGGAGGTGAGGGGCGCGGTGCGGGGACCGCGCGGAGGGGAGCCCGCGCGGTCCCCGCCGTCGGCGGCCTGCCGCCGGTCCCGGGTTCTACCGGCGGCGGGCCGCCCCGTACGACACGGTCACCTGCGGTGGCGCGTGGCTAACGGTCCTGGGAGAGCTGGAGGAGCTCGGCGAAGGTACCGCCCGCGTGCACGAGGCTGTCGTAGTCGCCCTGTTCGGTGATGCGGCCCTGCTCCATGACGATGATGTCGTCCGCCACCTTCGTGTTCTCGAGCCGGTGCGTGACGACGATCATGCCCTGAGTACGTGAGCTCGGCGGGCGGTGGTGGGGGAGGCGGCACGGCCTGCGTGCCCTGGGCGTCGGCTGAAGTCAACGGCGTATCTCCTGCACGGTGGATGCCATCGGATGGGTCACCGGAGTCAACGGCGAGGGAGACGGGATCGAACACACGTGTTTGAGCCGGATCGGATTCCGTGCCGGGTCACGGCGCATGCCGAGTGCCTGATGCATCCACCCTTGGCGCACGGCGGTGGCCTCCACGCAGGGTTTGGCCGAAAGGGCCCGTTCGTCCCTTTGTCGGCGACCAGCGGGCTCCCTCGTGCCGATGGGTAGAACCCCGACGCACGAGAGGGTGGTCTCCGGGGCCTCCGTGATGGCGTACGGTGGAGGACATCGCCGCGGGGTGGAGCAGCTCGGTAGCTCGCTGGGCTCATAACCCAGAGGTCGCAGGTTCAAATCCTGTCCCCGCTACTGCGTGAGAGGGCCCGGATCCTTTTGGATCCGGGCCCTTTTCCGTCCGGCCCCACGACGTCGCGTGATGAAGCGCGGGTACGCGACGTGCGGCTGGATCGCGTGCTGAGCATTCCTCCGGCGCGTCGCTGCGGCCGATCGCCGGTGACGACGCCGGCGGCACGTACTTCCTCCGAGGAGGGACGGCCGTGCTCCACGCGTCGTCCGAGGGGACGCCGTGCTGTTCGCCGACAGTGCCGGCGAGGCGCTCAAGATCCTTGTCCGCCTGCCCTGGTGGAAGAGGTGGATCCGGCGCCGTAGCCCTGGGACGACTTCCGGGTGTTCGCGGGGCCGGCGAACTCGGGGCTGCTGTCGCGGAGTCCGGTGACGGGCAGGGGTGTCGCAAGGTGTCGATGCGGGCAGTCGGTGTCGTGCGGGGGCGGGTCGATCAGGTTCCGGCGTCGGTGCTTCTGTGCGTGGGTATCTGCACTGCCGTGTACGGCGTCTGGGGGAGTTGTGAGCGCTTCTCCGCATGAGGGCCATCCTGGGGGTACTCGTCCGGCATGACTGTCTATGGATTACACGCCTCGCACGAACAGGTCCCGCCCGCGGACCTGCTCGACGCCGTGGTGCACGCGGAGCGTGCGGGATTCACCGCCGCCATGTGCTCGGACCACTTCTCGCCGTGGAGCGTACGACAGGGGGAGTCCGGGTTCGCCTGGTCGTGGCTCGGAGCCGCCCTCCAGGCCACCGACGAAACGCCGTTCGGCGTCGTGAACGCGCCCGGCCAGCGCTACCACCCCGCGATCATCGCCCAGGCCGTCGCCAGCCTCGCCGCCATGTATCCCGGCAGGTTCTGGGTGGCCCTGGGCAGCGGTGAGGCCTCGAACGAGCACATCACGGGAGCGGGCTGGCCCCGCAAGGACGTCCGTACCGCGCGGCTGGGCGAGTGCGTCGACGTCATCCGCGCACTGCTTCAGGGCGAGGAGGTCAGCCACGACGGACTGGTGACCGTGGACCGGGCTCGGCTGTGGACCTTGCCGCCCGACGTACCGCCGCTGATCGGAGCCGCCTGCAGCACGGCGACCGCGGCCTGGTGTGCCGAGTGGGCGGACGGCCTGATCACGGTCAACGCCCCGCGGGAACGCCTGCGTGAGATCATCGACGCGTACCGTGACGCGGGCGGCCGAGGGCCGCTGCACCTCCAGGTCCACTTGAGCTGGGCCCCCGACGAGGACGAGGCCGGTGCGCTGGCGCACGACCAGTGGCGCACCAACGTGCATGCTCCGCCCGTCAGTTGGGATCTGGACTCGGCGGACCTGTTCGACATCGTCAGTGAACACGTCAGCTTCGATCAGGTGGCGCAGACGGTCAACATCTCGTCCGACCTGGGCCGGCACACGGCCTGGCTGCAGGAGTACGCCGAACTCGGCTTCGACGCTGTGATGCTCCACCACGTGGGCCGCGAACAGGGCCCGTTCATCGACGCGTTCGGGGCCGAGGTACTGCCGCGCCTCGACGTCACCCGTCCTGTGCCCGCCACGGCGAAGGAGTACCGATGCGTCTGACCCGTACGTCCGACCTGTGGTGGAAGAACGCGGTGGTGTACTGCCTGGACGTCGAGACGTACCAGGACGGGAACGGCGACGGGACCGGTGACTTCGCGGGCCTCACACAGCGCATCGACCATCTGGTGCGTCTCGGTGTGACATGCGTGTGGCTGATGCCGTTCTATCCGACGCGGGAGCGCGACGACGGATACGACATCACGGACTTCTACGGAGTCGACCCCCGCCTGGGCACTCTCGGGGACTTCACCGAGTTCGTCCGCACCGCCCGGGACCGCGGCATCCGGGTGATCGCCGACCTGGTCGTCAACCACACCTCCGAGGAACACCCGTGGTTCCGGGATGCCCGGTCCGGCCGGGACTCCGCCCACCGTGACTGGTACGTCTGGGCGGACGAGCCGCCCGAGGACGGCCCCGAGGGCGTGGTCTTCCCCGATGCGGAGGACAGCCTGTGGGAGTACGACAAGGGCAGTGGCCAGTACTACCTCCACCGGTTCTACAAGCAGCAGCCCGACCTCAACATCGCCAACCCCGAGGTCCGCGACGAGATAGCCCGTGTCATGGGGTTCTGGACGGAGCTCGGCCTGTCCGGATTCCGGGTCGACGCCGTGCCCTTCCTGCTGGAGACGGACGGGCAGAGCGACGCTGGAGCGCTGCCCGATCCGCACGAGTACCTCGCCGATCTGCGCGCCTTCCTCGGCCGCCGCAACGGCGAGTCGATCCTGCTCGGAGAGGTCAACCTCCCCTACGACGACACCGCGCGCTTCTTCGGCGACCCCGCCTCGGGCCGTGGGGACGAGCTCACCATGTGCTTCGACTTCGTCGTGATGCAGCAGATGTACCTCTCCATGGCGCGCGAGGACGCCGGGCCGCTGGCCACCGCGCTGCGTCAGCGTCCGGCCGCCCCACGGGACGCACACTGGGCCACGGTCGTCCGCAACCACGACGAACTCACCCTCGACAAACTGAGTGACGACGAACGGGCCGAGGTGTTCGAGGCCTTCGGCCCGGACGAGGACATGCAGTTGTACGGCCGGGGACTGCGCCGCAGGCTGCCGCCCATGGTCGACGGCGACCGGCGCCGCATCGAGCTCGCCTACAGCCTGCTCTTCACGCTGCCGGGCACCCCTGTGCTCTTCTACGGCGAGGAGATCGGGATGGGCGAGAACCTGGCTGCCGCGGGGCGCCAGGCCGTCCGCACACCCATGCAGTGGACACCGGAGGCAGGCGCGGGCTTCTCCACCGCCGGCCCGGACGCGTTGCCCAATCCACTGGCCGAAGGCGCCTTCGGATGCCAGAACGTCAACGTGTACGAGCAAAGCCGCGACCCCGGCTCGCTCCTGGGCCGTATGCGGCTCTTCATCGAGCGCTACCGGGAGGCGCCTGAACTGGCGTGGGGCGACTACCGGCTGGTGGAGACCGGGGACAGCGCGGTGCTGGCGCATGTCGGCTGCACCGCCGACGGAACGGTCCTGGCGGTGCACAACTTCGCCGGCGTACCGGCCACCGTACGGCTGCGGCTGTCCGAGGCCGGACCTGGTGGCAGGCTGACGGATCTGCTCGACGAGGAGCACAAAGGTCTCACGGTGCCCGACGACGGCCTGGTCCGTGTCGAGCTGCCCGCCTACGGCTACCGATGGCTGCGCGTCGGTACCCCGGCCGACGATCCGGAAAGGGTCGCGGCCGACTGACATGGGTCCCGTCGGCAGGGCACCGACCGGCGGTCGGCGCCAACTCGCCATGGTCCGGCGCCGGTCAGGTCCTGCTCCGGCCAGGCGGCTGCCGCTCGTCAGCCGCTCAGGCCCAGTTCGCCCGCGCGCATCCCGGCCTGGAATCGCGAACCCGCGTCCAGGGAGGTGAGCAGTTCGGCGACCCTGCGGCGGTAGGTGCGCAGGGACAGGCCGAGTTCGCGTGCGGCGGTCTCGTCGGTGGCGCCCGATCCCAACGCCCGCAGGACCGTACGGCTTTCGGCGTCGAGATCGGGCTGCTCGCCGCGTACGAAGGTCCTCATGTCGGTGGCCGTCTCCCAGGCGGCTTCGAACAGCGCGTGTATCCCGCCGACCAGGGCGGGCGCGGAAGCCATGGTGTACTCACGGCCGCCGGGGGTGTGCACGCCGGCGAGGATCGCGAACCGGCGGTCGATGATGATCGTCTCGTGCGGGAGCGTCGTGGCGGCGATCCGCACCCGGGCGCCCCTGCCGAGGAGGTCGGCGAGGTGCTCGCGGCTGTGCTCGTCAGCGAGCACAGCCGGGCTGTACAGCTTGCGGATCTGGTGCGTGCCACTGCTTCGCAGCCGGTCGCGGGCTGCCTGCCGGGCTCCGGGGCGGGACCAGGTGCTGAGATCGCGGGCGACACAGACGAACTCCTCCTGGACGGAGGAGAAGAGCTCGGCAGTACGCGTGAGGAGCTCCAGGTCACCGCGGATCGTCACGATCTCTGCCACTCCGCCATTGTGCCCCATGGCCGCAGGCTGTCCCGGACGCGCGGCGCGACTCCGCACCGTGCAGGACGAGGTCCTGCACGCGGGCTCCCGGCAGGGTGGCGGCCGCCGATCCCGCGGGACCGCGGCCGCAGGGCGAGGAGGTCCTCGGAACCCTCGGGCTGTCGGCTCGACGCGACGGCGCTCTTCAGCGGGAGCAGACAACGGTGACCAGCGTGAAGGAGGCGAAGAAAGGTCCCTCGGAGAGTGCGGTGAACCACCGACGGCCGCTTGCCTCGCCGATGTGACCGTCCCGGATGCGACGCCAGGTGCGTGCGGTGACGGGATCATCGTCGCCCTCCGTGCCCGGGGCGCCTCCGGGACGGTCCCGTGGGCGCCCCGCGCACGTTGCAGGAGGGCCACTGACCGTCCGGTGGCCGGGCCTGCCATACTCTCGCGCAAGCGCTCTCTTCGGGCTGATCCACGCGGTGGTGTGCGTGGCCCGGGCCGGTGAAGTCTCGCTGGTGGAGCCGACGTCTGCGGGCGGGTTCCGGCGCGGGATCGGCGCGGCAAACTTGGTACACGCTGTGGTTGATTACTCAACAAGGCGTGTGGCAAGGTCACTTCACTACGGTCGGGCGTGCCGCTTCACACCGCAGGCCCGATTTCCCTCTTGCCCCCCACTTGAGTGGAGTCCGCGTGCCCCAAAGCTCGCACCCTGGCGTGGTCGGACTGCGTCCCCGCCACAGCCGTGCCCACCGCCGGGCGGAGCGGCACGACTGGGGCAATCGGCATTCCCGCAGCGTGCGGTGGCGAGAACCCCAGGGACAGGTACGACGAAGCCACGCCGCCGTGCGAGAGCTCGCGCAGGGGATGCGCGGCCGGCGGTGCGGCGGCCGCGCACCGCGTACGAACAGCGCTTGATGCCCTGTTGACCGGACGCGGCGCCATCCGTCCGGCGCGTCCGATGACCGAAGCTCGCTGAGCGTCGCGGTCGCCGTCCTTTCCTGGGCGACTTCGGCGTCGCCTGCCCGGCATACGGCCGAAGAGCCATCGGCCGACCCCTTCAGGCGGCCTCCTGTCCGGTCGCCCTTTACCTTTGTCGCGCCACCGCTGACTGAAAGCACCCCATTCCGTGACCATCTCCCTCCATGAGGGCCGACCGGCCGGTCGGCATGCAGCCGTTCCCCAGGGCAGCCTGCTCCGCCGGGTCTACGCACCCCGCGCCTTCGACGCGCTCGCCTTCTCCATGTGTACCTACGCGATGCCGCTCCTGGTGCTGGCCACCACCAACTCCGCGTCTCTGACAGGGCTGGCCTTCGCGCTCGAATGGATTCCGCGCGTGGCGGCCTTCGGCCTGGCGGGTGATCTGGTCGACCGGTGCGGGGCGGCGATCGTCTTCTTCCTCGCCTCCCTGGCGCGGGCCCTGCTCGTGGGGGCGGGAGGAGTCGCGCTGTTCGTGCTTCCGGGCGGGACGGCAGAGACGGTCACGGTGATGGCGCTGGCCGCCGGCACAGGAGCCCTCACGCAGTTCAGCTTCATCGCCAACGAGGCCGTGGGCGCGATCGTCAGTCGGCGTACCGCAGGCCAGGCACACAAGGTGCAGGCCGTTCTGATCGGGATAGACCAGACCGCCACCCTCACCGGGCCCGCCCTGGGAGGTGTACTGCTGCTCCTCGGACCGACCCACATGCTCGCCGTTCTGGGGGTGTTGTCCGTCCTCGCGGCCTGTCTCGCTCTGCAGACCCCGCCGACGCCGTTGCGCGCCTCGTCGAAGAACAGCGCGCGCCTGGAGGCGGGACTCAAGGTGGGCTGGAACACGCTCCGTTCCCTGCCTGTGCTGAGTTGGCTCGTGGCAGGGCTGGTCGTCTCCAACCTCGCGCTCGGGCTGTTGCACGCCGCCAGCCCGATCATCGTGATCGAGCGTTTCGGGCTGACCTCGGCAGCGGTGGGGACCCTGTGGTCGGCGGCGGCGGCTTCCACCCTCCTCGCGGTGGCCGCCTGCCGGATCGCGCTCAACAGGCTTGGCCTGTGGGGAGTCGGCGTGGTCTGCTCCACGGTCGCGGCCGCGGCTTGTCTCGCCCTGTCCCAGGCTCCCACCTACATCTCATACGTCCTGGTCATGGCGCTCTTCATGGCCGCGGACGGTGGCCTGACCGTCGTGCTACGCACGCTTCGTTCACTCCTCATACCGCCGGCCGCGTTCGGCAGCACCCTCTCGCTGACCATCCTGCTTCTGCTGCTGCCCTTCCCGGTGGCGGGCGTCGTGGTCGCCTTGACGCCGGTGCCGGCCCTCGGTCACGCCATCCTGGTGTGCGGCGTACTGCAGGCCGTCGCCCTCGGCCTCGCCTTCCTGCGGTTGCGGGGCGATCCGGTACTCCGTGGCTCCGGAAACATGGCCCAGGCGGCCGCCTGACGGCGAGATGGCCGCGAAGTACCGCAATGCGCGGAGCAAGCACGGACGGCGAGCGGTCAAGAAGGCTTCTCGCACGAGCGCGAGGGCGGTGCGGGCCGGTAGCGGGCGGCGCCTCGCCGACCGGTGACTCACCGGCCGGTGTATGACCGACCGGGGCCGGTACGGGCAGTGCCGGAGGGCGACGACATGGGAAGCCCTTGGAGCGGCAGTGGATTCACCGGCCTGATCTGGATCTTTTTTACGTTACCTTTGCCATTCGGGAACCTCCGTGGCCGCGGGAGCCGTTCACCTGGCGGACCGCGAAGAAGCGTGACCGATGATCAAGACCGGACAGGCAACAGCAGAAGCCGAGGTGGCAGTAGTGGCGATGTGGGACCGGCTCAAGGACCAGGCCAAGAATCTCCAGCAGTCCCAGAGCGGCAGGGGAGGAGGCGGACAGGGGCACGCCCCCCACGGACAGGGACAGCGCGGTGGCCACGCACCCGGTTCGTCCTCGGGCTCGGGTGGCTCCAAGGCCCAGCTGGTCGGGCTGCTCAAGTCCCAGCTCGCGTCGGTCAAGACCGAGTTGAAGAGCGGTGCCTACCGGGACGCCAGCATGGCGATGTGCGCCCTGGTGGCCGCGGCCGACGGATATGTGGAGCAGGCTGAGCGGCAGCGCGTGGAGGAGCTGATCGTCTCCAACGAAGTCCTGCAGAACTTCCCGGCGGACCAGCTTCGCCAGGGCTTCAACCGCCACGTGGACCGGCTCGTCGCCAACTTCGAACAGGGCAAGGCCGAAGCGCTGCGGGAGATCGCCAAGGCGGCCAAGAAGCCGCAGGAGGCCCGCGCGGTCGTCCAGACGGGCATCGTGGTCGCGGGTGCGGACGGACACTTCGAGCTGTCCGAGCAGCAGGCCATCCGTGACGCCTGCGCCGCTCTCGGTCTGTCGCCCGCGGAGTTCGGCATCTGACGGATGCCGCCGCCGTCGGCTCTGCCCCTCCGCGGAGTCGACGGCCCGGATGCCGCCGCTCGACTGGCATGCCATCACCTTGCCTTGCTCCGCCTCCGTGTCCCGGGCCCCCGCCGCGGCGAGCAGGGCGGCGCGAGGCGGAGCGGAAGTCGACTGCGCGGCCGCGTGCGTGCGGGGAGGCACCGCGGGCGGGGTGCCGAGGGGGAGCCCGTGGTGCGGCGGATTCGCGGCGCGACGACGCAGCCCCATGCTCCGCGCCTCTGGTCCCGAGAACGAACTGGCCGGTATACAAGTTCAGTCACCGTACGAGGGCGCTTCCGGCGACCTCAACGCGCCGTTCCGGACTCAGGGGGAACCTCGATGAACCGCACCCAGTACGGCTGGACAGCATCGAACCGCCGACGGGCGACCGCCGTCGGAGCCGCGCTCACCGGCTGTGCCCTCGTCGTCGCGTCGGCGGGACCCGTCGCGGCCCACGGCAACGGACAGGGCAGGGGCACGGACTACGTCGCCCTGGGCGACTCCTACACCTCGGGACCGGGCATCCCGAAGCAGGTCGACGTGAACTGCGCCCGCTCCGACCACAACTACCCCTCACTCGTGGCCGCCGAGCGAAGGACGTCCACGTTCAAGGACATGAGCTGCGGCGGCGCCACGACCGTGGAGATGTGGAAGACGCAGGGGACGAACCCCCCGCAGCTCAACGCCGTCAAGCGTGACACCGACCTGGTGACGGTGCAGATAGGCGGCAACGACATCGGGTTCAGTTCCATCATCGGCACGTGCGCCCAGCTGAGCTCGCAGGATCTGGCCGGAAATCCGTGCCAGCGTCACTACACGTCGTCCGGGGTCGATCAGCTGACGCTGAAGATCCTCGAGACGGCACCCAAGATCGCCCGCGTGCTGCGGGCCGTGCACGCCAGGGCGCCGCACGCTCGCGTGCTCGTCGTCGGCTATCCGGATCTGCTGCCGGAGGACGGCAGTGGCTGCTACCCCTCGGTGCCGTTCGCCGCGAAGGACTTCCCCTATCTGCGCGACACCGGAAAGCGCCTCAACCTGATGATGCGGGTCGTGGCGCGGTTGAACCGGGCCGAATACGTCGACACGTACGGGCCCACGATCGGCCACGACATGTGCAAGGACCCGGCGATCCGCTGGGTCGAACCACTGCGACCGGCCTCGCCCGCGGCCCCGGCCCACCCCAACGCCAAGGGCGAGGAGGCCATGGCGCGTGCCGTGCTGAAGCGTCTGGGCAAGGGGCACGGACGCTGAAGGGCGGCCTCCCGCGCCCCTGCAGGCCCGGTACAACACGAGGAGCATCCTTCGACGGCGGCCCGGAAGACGGTGTCCAGGACGCCGTCGCCGGGCCGTGACGTACACGAGATCCCCCTGATTCCGCCCTGGATCTCACCCGGCGACCCGAATCTGCACAGGTCCGGGGCCCGACTCGCCGGTCGGGGTGCGTCGGCACGTCTCATCAGAGGATCACCATGTGCGAGGAGGGGACTCAGGGGGCAGGGGACTGGGGGAAGCCAGAACGTGCGCGGCCGGTGAAGGGATGGACATCGTGGGACGACCGAAGATCTTGGTGGTGGGAGCGGGCTTCGCGGGAGTGGCGTGCGTCCGCCGCCTGGAGCGCAAGCTGGGACCCGACGAGGCCGACCTCGCACTGGTGACGCCGTTCTCCTACCAGCTCTACCTGCCGCTGCTGCCGCAGGTCGCCTCGGGGGTCCTGACCCCGCAGTCGATCGCCGTGTCGCTGCGCCGCAGCCGCAAGTACCGCACCCGCATCATTCCCGGCGGTGCCATCGGCGTGGATCTGAAGGCCAAGGTCTGCGTCGTCCGCAAGATCACGGGCGAGATCGTGAACGAGCGGTACGACCACATCGTCCTGGCACCGGGCAGTGTCACCCGGACCTTCGACATCCCGGGCCTCGCCGACAACGCCCGCGGCATGAAGACGCTCGCCGAGGCGGCGTACGTCCGTGACCACGTCATCTCGCAGCTCGACATCGCCGACGCCAGCCAGGACGAGGCCGAGCGGGCGGCGCGACTCCAGTTCGTGGTGGTGGGCGGAGGCTACGCAGGCACCGAGACCGCCGCGTGCCTGCAGCGCCTGACGCACAACGCGGTCAAGCGTTACCCGAGGCTCGACCCGAAGCTGATCAAGTGGCACCTGATCGACATCGCGCCGAAGCTGATGCCCGAGCTGGGCGACAAACTCGGCAGCAGCGCTCAGGAGATCCTGCGCAGGCGGGGCATCGACGTCTCGCTGGGCGTCTCCATCGCGAAGGCAGGCCCCGAGGAGGTCACCTTCACCGACGGCCGGGTGATCCCGACGCACACGCTCATCTGGACAGCCGGAGTCGCGGCGAGCCCGCTCATGGCCACCCTGGGCACCGAGACGGTCAAGGGGCGGCTGGCGGTCAGCTCGGAGATGTCCCTGCGTGGGCACGACGGCGTCTTCGCGCTCGGAGACGCCGCCGCCGTACCGGACGAGGCCAAGGACGTGGAGGGCGCGGTCTGCCCGCCGACCGCCCAGCACGCGATGCGCCAGGGCAAGCACGTCGCCGACAACGTCATCGCGTCCCTGCGCGGCCAGCGGATGACGCCGTACGTCCACAAGGACCTGGGGCTCGTCGTCGACCTCGGAGGCCGCGACGCCGTGTCCAAGCCGCTCGGTGTCGAACTGCGTGGCCTGCCCGCGCTGGTCGTCGCCCGTGGCTACCACTGGTCGGCGCTGCGTACCAATGTGGCGAAGGCCCGGGTGGCGACCAACTGGGCGCTGAACAGCGTGGCCGGCGACGACTTCGTGCGCACCGGGTTCCTGTCCCGTACGCCCGCCACACTGCGGGACTTCGAATACACGAACGCGTATCTGACTCCGGAGCAGATCCGGGAGCGCACCGAGGCCGAGTGACGACGAGGGTGCGGAGGGACGGCGACGTGCCCGCCCGGCGGACGGCGGGTGCGGCGCGGCTCCGCCGAGCCCGGCATCCGAGCGGCTGTCCCTCCGACCGGGTCGACACACGGAGGCCTGCCGCCGGACGGCCAGCGTTCGAGTAGCGGGAAGGCCTGGTCCCTCGCGAGCGGCTGGGAGCGATCAGGGCCACCGGGGTGTGGACGGCGGCGAGCGGGGGCAGTGAGTCTGTCGGGCTCAAGTCACCGCATGCGCAGACCAGTTGGCCGATCCGGAGGGGGATTTCCGTGAGTAGTGCGTCTCGGACAGGGAAGGTCCGCAGAGCGTTCGTCATGACAGGCTGCGTGGTCGCGCTGGCCTTCGGGTCGACGTCCGCGCTCGCCACCCCCGGCAGCGGGGTCACCGGCACGGTCCTCGCCAAGGGCACATCGTCCGGCACCCTGAAAATAAAGGCCAAGGGGCGTACGGACGTCATCGTGCGGTCCATCACCATCGCGCCCGGCGGCTCGACAGGCTGGCACCACCACCCGGGTCAGCTCATCGCTGTCGTCAAGTCGGGCACGCTCACCCGCACGCTGCGGGACTGCTCCGTGGAGACCACACCCACGGGCGCGTCGTTCATAGAACCGGCCGGAGCACGTCACGTGCACATCGGCCGCAACCTCGGCACCGAGCCCGTCGAGTTGTACGTCACCTACCTCGTGCCCGAAGGCAGCCCGCTGTCCATCGACGCGGACGCCCCGGCCTGCGCCGGGGAATAGGGCCACAGCGCAGGGCCGCCGAGCCGAGGGGGGAGACGTGGCCGCTCGAACCTGGAGCGTGCGGTCAGTAGGGGATGGGCAGCCCGTCCTGTCCGGGCCGCTCCTGCCATCGCGCCAGATTGGTCTGCGCCGTACGGGTATAGGGGTGGTCCGGCCCCAGTACCCGGATCAGGTCCTCCAGCAGTTCGGCGGTCATCTCCGCCGCGCCCCGGCGGTCTCCGGCCTCGCTCCGCCAGCAGGCGAGATTGCTTCGGGTGGCGAGTGTGCGAGGGTGATCCGGTCCCAGCACACGTGACCGGTCCTTGAGCAGGTCGGCCAGAGCGTCGGCGGCCCCTTCGGGATCACCTGCCTCACCTCGCCAACGGGCCCATTCATGGCGGGTGGTGAGCGTGTCGGGGTGATCCGGTCCCAGTACGCGCAGCCGGTCTTCCAACAGCTCCGCCGTGGCCGCGACCGCGGCAAGCGGATCACCGGCCTGGCCGCGCAGATGCGCCAGGTGACTGCGTGTGGTGAGGGTATGGGGGTGGTCCGGGCCCAACCGGCGCAGCATGTCCGCCAGCACTTCGGCGGTCGCTGCGGCTGCGGCCCGGGGGTCACCCGTCCTGCCGCGCCAGTACTCCAGGTTGCTGCGGGTCGACAGAGTGCGCGGGTGCTCCGGACCGAGCAGCCGTAACCGGTCCTCCAGCAGTTCGGCCGTTTCCCGCACGGCGCCCGAGAGATCACCCGACTCGCCGCGCCAGCGTGCGAGATTGCTGCGGGCGGTGAAGGTCTGGCCGTGATCCGGTCCGAGGACCCGCAACAGGTCTTTCAGTAGTTCGGAGGTTGCCGCGGCCGCGCCGGATGGGTCCCCTGCCTCGCCTCGCCAGCGTGCGCAGGCGCTGCGTACGGCCAGGGTGTCCGGGTGTTCAGGTCCCCGGTGGAGGGCCACCGTCCCGATGAGGTCCTCGAAGTACTCTCGGGCCGCGGTGACCTGCCCGGTCTTGCCGAGACTGCGGCCCACCCGGAACAGCACCGGATGCGTGCGTGTCCGGTGCAGCGCCCCGTGTCCGTGCCGTATCAGGGCTGTGGCGTTGGCTCGCAGGACCTGGGCGAGGGTGGTGTCACGTTCGATGTCGGGCCACGCGGCCATGACGGCGTCGGCAGCGGCACGCACCAGCGGTTCGTACCGGGCCGGACCCAGCGCATCGCGGACCGCGCGCTGGATGAGCTGGTGCACCCGCACGGTCTGCCCGGGGTTCCCGGGAGTGTGATCGATCAGGCTGAGCCGGTGCAGTGCCCGCAGTGCTCCGACTGCTTCCTCGGCCGTGCACTCGTGCCGACGCTGGCTGCGGCGATGACGTCCGCGGTTGGACCGTTGGTGGGCGAGGTAGTCGAGAGCCGGTGCGCTGGTCAGGACGGAGACGGGGATGCCGTTCGCGTCGAGCATCGCGGTGAGTTGCAGCATCGGCCGCGCGAGACCGTCAGGGCGAAGAGCGCTGGCCTGGTCGATGGACAGCGCCCATGCTGCGGCGACGGGGGCATGCTGGTCGTCCGGGAGAGTGCCGGGTTCGGGCAGCAGTTCGGTGAGGTTGCGGGCCCCGTCCGCCAGGAGATCGCGGTAGCCGGCCGCATCGAGGCCGGAATCGACCATGAACGCGGCGCCCTGCGACAGCGCAAGCGGCAGCCGTCCGAGATCCCCGGCGAGATGGGCGAGCTGCTCGGCGGGTTCGGCACGGCCATGCGCTGCCAGTGCCCGCGACAGGTACGTGAGGGCCTCGTCCGGCTGGAACAGTCCGATGCCCACCATGCGTCGGCCGTCGCCGCTCAGCGCCGCGTCACGCCGCCGGGTGGTCACCACAGTGGTGCCGTGCGGGCTGCTCGGGGGCCACAGATGACGCAGATCGTCCGGATGCGAGACATCGTCCAGGACGACGAGCCACCGTGAGGGATACGGCTGGGACTTGGGTTCGAGCCAGGCCAGGAAGGCGTCGGCGGCATGTTCCGGACTGCCGGCATCGGCGCCGAGCAGTTCCGCTGCCGCCTCCGCGTAGACGGTCACGATGCCGGCGCGGGTGTTGGCGTTGATCCACACGACCAGGTCCAGCCTGCCGTCCTTCCACGCGTCGCGGGCATAGGCGGCCGCGAGCTGCGTCTTGCCCACCCCGCCCATCCCCGACAGGACATAGGCGGCGGCGTCCTCGACGTCCGAGGCCCCCTTCATGGCCTCGGCAATGCTGCGGTACTGGAAGCACTCGGCCTGCCGCGGGATGGTTCCGATCTGACGCGGCATGCTTCCCGGCAGGCCGGGCGCGGACGCTCCGTGGCAAGGCGGGGCATGGTAGTTGCCGATCGCCACGCCACCAGCGTTGGCGCTGATGCCTCCCGGTTCGCTTCGGGGGTACGGCACTTGCCCGGGGCGGGACCCTCCCGGCGCCGTCCCGCTCAGCCCTGGGAGGGGTCCGGCATCGGAGGGAGACCGATGTGCGCCCCGCCGTTCAGCACATTGGCGGCGATCGATCCGTTGTCCGCCCGCACGTTCACGTCCCGGCCGACGGTGGGACCGGTGTCGTCGGCGGGCCGGGCGTACCCGTGGAGGAGACCCCTCAGTTCCTCGGCGGCCTGCCGGCGTTCGAGGTCACCCAGTGTCTCTAACAATCGTTCGATGCGCTCCTGCCACAGGGCTTCGTGGTGAAGCCTCACGTGTTCGGCCTGCCCCGCCGACACGAGTTCCGAGGCGCTGTCACGCAGCCGTTCCAGTTCACCCTGTTCCGACTGCGCGTCTCCTCGTCCGAGCCAGCGCGCGACCTGACTGCTGAGCCGGGACCACGCGTCCGTTCCCGCCGCTTGTACGACTGCGCCACCACCGGACGCAGCCAACGACACCAAGACCTCAGGAAGCATGCCCCACACCTCTTCGCCCGTTCCGTACTGATTGGCTTGAGACCGTATCGGTCCGACGGTGTGGACGCAGCGTGTTCCCTGGAATACAGGTAGTCATCGGAAGTGTGTGCTTCACCGGGCCTACGGAGGCGTGTCCGGACCTCGCTGTCCACGGCGCCGCGCCCTGACGCTCCGGACTCGTGAACAGTGCGCGTCACACCGCCTTGACGGGTGATGAGGGTCGGGTGACAATCGTTACCCGTTGAACTGGTGACGGGGTTGGGTCGGATTGCCCGCCCGTGCACGCGAGTGTCGAAGGGGCACGCAGGCCGGATGACCCTCCTGGCCGTCCGGCCCACATGCCGCCCCGCCACGTCGTGACCGCCCGCGACAAAGGAGGCCGGATGGTCCCATCGCGCGACATCGAGGTCGTCGTCTTCGACGTCCTGGGGACAATGGTCGACGAGACAGGCGGACTCCGAGCCGCCCTCCGCGACGCGGTCCCCGTATCCGACGAACCATCCGTCGACCAGCTGCTCACCGAGTGGCGAGAACATGTCGAACGCGAGCAGCGACGCATCGGAGAGGGCAACAGGGCATACGCAAACACCGAGATCATCGACCGCGAGGCGGCTCAGCGGGTAGCGGACCGTGCCGGGCTCACCGACCTCGGGCGCATCGAGCGACTGGCTACCGCGGGACAGAGGCTGAAACCCTGGGGCGACTCTCTCGCCGGACTGACGCGGCTCGCGCGGCGGTTTCCTCTGATGGGGCTCTCCAACGCAAGTCGCGCGGCCCTGTTGCGTCTCAATGCCCACGCCGGACTGTCCTGGCATCAGGCTTTGTCCGCCGAGGACGCGCGGGCCTACAAGCCCTCCCCGGAGGTCTACCGGCTCGCGATCGACGCGGCGGGATGCCCGCCAAGGCGCGTGCTGATGGTCGCAGCCCACGCCTGGGACCTTCGCGGGGCTCAGGCGCTCGGCATGCGAACTGCGTACGTGCAACGACCAGTTGGGGACCCGCCCAGGGAGTCCGACGCGTTCGATTGCCGGGCCAACAGCTTGTACGAGCTGGCCGACGCGCTGACGGGCGCACGGAGTGACGCTCCGACGGTAGGCGTTGTCGATCCCGATGGGTAGGCAGCCTCGAACGCCGCAGTCCTACGATTCCTGTACCTCGGGGCCGGGTTGTCCCGTCGCCGCGTACGCGAAGCGGCAGCGCTGACTCGACGGCGGCGCCGCCGATGCGGCTTGTCGCGGGCGTATCCTCCGGCCGGGGTGTGGCGTAGCGTGGCCGCGTGCCAGAGTCGCCGATGCCGTCCGCCGCGCCCCGGATTCCTCCGCAGCCTGCCGAGGAATGGGCAGAATCCGTGCGGGAGACGCTGTCCGCGGACATCGGCTCGCTCGGACTCGGTGTGTCCTCGCTCGGCGAGGCGCACGTCTTCACCACGCTCGCTCGTCACCCGGAGCTGTTCGCAGCCTGGCTGCCGTTCAGCAGCCAGCTGCTGCTCGCGGGCGAACTCCCCTTCGCTGACCGCGAGCTGGTCATCCTCCGGGTGGCGCGCAACTGCGGTTCGCCCTACGAGTGGGGGCAGCATGTGGGGATCGCTGCGAAGGCCGGGCTGTCGCCGGACGACATGAACCGGGTGGCGGCGGGTCCTGACGCACCGGGTTGGACGGAAAGGCAGTCGCTGCTGCTGCGGGCGACCGACGAGTTGCGCTCCGAGGCACGGATCAGCGGCTCGACGTGGGAGGGGCTGAGCGGTCACCTGACGGAGCGCCAGCTGATCGAGTTGCCGATGCTGGTGGGCCACTATCACCTGCTGGCATTCACGCTGAACTCCCTGCAGGTGCTGCCGGAGCCGGGCCTGCCTCCCATGCTCTGATCTCTCCGGACACGGTCCGGCACGCAGCCTGCGCCGCACGCGGACGACGATCGGCGACCAAGCGCCTGGCCTGCGGCACGGCCGAAGGCCCCATGCGCCCGTGACACGGACGCGGGGCGTGAAAGACAGGCCGCCGGAATATCGAATGCCGGGCTGCGTGGCCGTCGGTTAGGGTGGGCATATGGGTAGCTTGTACTTCTTCCTCTGATTCCCGGGTCCGGGAACACGCCGACCCCCGGCCGCGCACCGACGTACCGGCCACCTGACCAGACGGCCGCGTAGCGTGCTGCACAACGCCGTTCCGTGTGCGCTCTCGCGTCGTGTGCCAGGCCCGCTCCGCGGCGACCGGCCAGCGGCGCTCGCGCGTCAGGTTCAGGTGATGTGCGCCGGGGCTCTCCACGTTCCCCCGACATGTCCCGTACCCATCACGGCCGATGCCCCCTTCATCCGGACCGGCCGCCCCATGTCAGGGAAGTACCACTATGCGCGAACGCGCCCATCAGCCCTCGTCGGCCTTCGCCGGTGCCACGACTGCCTCCGTTCCGGCGGCTGTTCCCCGACCGGCCGGCGCCGACCGGTTCCAGCTCGCGGTCCGTGATCTCTCCAAGGACTACGGACCTCGCCGTGTCCTCGACCGGGTCTCGTTCACCGTCCGCCCCGGCGAGCGGGTCGCGGTCGTGGGCGAGAACGGATCCGGTAAATCAACCTTGGTCCGTCTCCTTGTCGGGCTCGACACCCCCGACGAAGGAGAGATCACGCTTCGTGCCCCGGGCGGGGTCGCTCACCTTGCCCAGACCTCCGCCCTGGCGGCCACCGCCACCGTCCGAGACGCCATCGACGCCGACCTCACTGAACTGCGCGCACTCGAGCGCGACCTGCGCCGGGCCGAGGAAACCCTCGCAGACGCCTCCGCCGACGAACTCAGCCGCTACGGCGAGCTGTTGGAGACCTTCGCCGAACGCGGCGGATACGAGGCGGACGCGCGGGTCGCCGCCGCCCTCGACGGGCTGGGAATCGGCGGACTCGACCGGGAGCGGACCCTGGGCACCCTGTCCGGCGGCGAACGCTCCCGGCTGGCCCTCGCCGGCACACTGTGTGCGGGGGCCGAACTCCTCCTCCTGGACGAACCGACGAACCACCTCGACGCCGATGCCGTCACATGGCTGCGACGGCGCCTCGTCACCCACCAGGAAACGGTCGTGGTCGTCACCCACGACCGTGCGTTCCTGCGGGAGTACGCCACGACGATCCTGGAGGTCGACGCGGACACACGGACGGTGCGCCGCTACGGCGACGGCTGGGACGGTTATCGGGCCGTCCGCGAGACCGAACGGCGCCGACTGGCCCAGGAACACCGTGAGTGGCGGGAGGAGACGGCTCGGGCCGAAGCCCTGGTCGACATGACCGGTACCCGCCTCACGAGTACCGGCAAGGACCCCCGGCAGGGCTTCGGCAAACATCGGCGGTCCTCGGAAGCCAAACTGTCCGGCAGGGTCCGGGCGGCTCGGGCCCGACTGGAACACCTGAGAACCCACCCGGTGCCGCCGCCCCCGGAACCGCTCCGATTCACCGTCGCGTTGCGGACAGGCTCGGCGAAGCCGCTCGTGGACCGTTCCTCGACACCGGCGGACTCACCTTTGCCGGCGCCACCCGTGGCGGCTCCGCCCCGGGTCGAGGTCGACGGCGTAGTGGTCGGGGACCGGCTCCAGGTGCCGGAGCTACGGGTCCCGGCCGGTGGCCGTCTCCTGGTCTCCGGACCCAACGGGGCCGGCAAGTCGACACTTCTGCGGCTGCTCGCGCGTGTACGACGGGCCGACAAGGGCGACGTCCGGGTGCGGGCCCGAGTCGGCTACCTCCCACAGGAACCGGCGCCGCTGCCCGCCGCCACCGGAGCCACCCTGCTCTGCGCGTACGCGGCCGGCCGGCTCGGCCCGTCGGAGGAGTACGCGGAGGAACTCCTCGCCATGGGACTGTTCCGCGCGGAGGACCTGCTGATCCCCGCCGCAGGGTTGTCGGCCGGTCAACGCCGTCGGATCGAACTGGCCCGACTGGTGTCCCGCCCCACCGAGCTGCTCGTCCTGGACGAACCCACCAACCACATCTCCCCGGCGCTCACGGACGAGTTCCAGGAGGCTCTGACCCGCTACTCCGGGGCGATCGTCCTGGTGACCCATGACCAGGTACTACGGGATGCCTTCTCCGGCGAATACCTGCATCTGCTGGCGGGCCGCCCGGTGGCCCCCTGACCGGCCGCCGGACGAACACCAGTGACGTGCAGCCGGACACGCGGCACCGGAGGGAAATTGTGTCGCCACCGGGTACGGCGGAAACGTACCGTCGCCCCATGAAGCTGCTCTCCGTCAATGTCGGCAAGCCTCGTCCCAACCCTTGGAAGGGCCTCAGCGCCACAGGCATCGACAAGCGGCCGGTCGACGGCCCGGTCGCCGTCGCCGCCCCCGGCCCCAAGGGAACCGGCGCGGTCGGTCTCGCCGGGGACCGGGTGTACGACGTGAAGCACCACGGCGGCACCGACCAGGCCGTCTACTCCTACGCCCGCGAGGATCTCGACGGCTGGGAGGCCGAGTTGGGCAGGCCGCTGGTGAACGGTGTCTTCGGGGAGAATCTGACGACTGCCGGCCTCGATGTCAACGGCGCCCTGATCGGTGAGCGTTGGCGCATCGGGCCCGATGTCGTTCTGGAGATCTCATGCGCTCGGATCCCGTGCGCGACGTTTGAAGGCTGGCTGGAACGTGACGGCTGGATGAGGCGATTCATGCAGGCCGCCCGGCCGGGCGCGTATCTTCGCGTGATCGAGCCGGGGGACATCAGTGCTGACGACCCGGTCGAGATCGTCCACCGGCCCGATCACGACGTGACGGTCGCACTGGTCTTCCGCGCGATGACACGCGAACCGGAACTGCTGCCACGGCTTCTGATCGCCGACGCGCTGCCGGAGGAGGACAAGAACCTGGTGCGCAGGCGCACCACCGCATAGGTGACCCGATCCAGGGACGTACGCGCGGGCCGCCACGTCCTGCCAGGACGTGGCGGCCCGCGCGTCGTGACTTCCGGGCGGTGTGTCAGGCCCAGCAGTACCGGGATACGTTGCCGACCTCGTTGCCCTTCAGCAGTCCGCCCCAGATGTAGTTCCCGTCGGAGAGGAGAACCCACTTGTCGTGGTAGACGCCGTTGGCGTTGACGAAGCCGCCCTCGAGCCAGCATTCGGCGGAGAGGTTCTGGTTGGCCGCGACGGTGTAGGCGATGCTGTAGCCCGTGTCAGGTCCGATCCGCACGTTGCCGTTGATCCAGGTCGTGACGGTCTGAGCCTGGACGCCCGCGCTCTGGGACGTGGACCGGTCGGCCGGCTGGTGTTCCGCCGCGGCAGCCGGAGCGGCCATACCGGCCGCCGCCATGACGCCCACCGCTGCCGTGATCATGAGCTTGGTCATCGAGTGCGAGCTGATTCCCTGCATATCCGTCTCTCCCTGCGTTCCGGGAGTCCCCCGAGGTGGCGGCTTCCCTGTGGGACCAGCGTTGCCTCTCGCGGGCCACCGCTCCAGCTCTTCGGATTTCTTCGAAACGTCTCGGATTCCGTCCGACGTGCAGTACCGACCACAGGTCTCATCCCCTGGCCGGATCGGTACTACTCAGGGCGGAGGGGACGGCACGGCGCCGGACTCGGTCGCAGCAGGGGCACATCAGCTCGTGCAGTGTCTGTGGGTTCAGTTGACGGCAGCGCTGCCGAACCACGTCGGCAGCCGGTCGAGCAGATCTTGCTGGTCCTCGCCCACCCATGCCACGTGCCCGTCGGGCCGCAACAGCACAGCAGGGGCGCCGAGTTCGTCGCTGACGTCGACGACATGGTCGATCCTGTCTGCCCAGCCCGCCACCGAGAGCCGGCCGGTCCGATCGAGCAGCAGTCCGCGGCCGCCATGCATCAGCTCGTAGAGACGCCCCGTCTTCAGCTTCACGTCCCGCATCCGCCGACCGAGCAGTTCGTGACCCTCACCGAAGTCGTAGCGAACCCCGACGGCAGTGATCATCTCCGTCACGTACCGGTTGACCTCCTCGAAGTCCATCAGCTTCGAGAACAGCTCCCGCAACGCGGTCGCGCCCGGATCGGCTCCCAGCAGTGTGATCTGCGCGCGTGTGTTGTCGAGTACGCGGGCGCCCACCGGGTACCGCTCGGTGTGGTAGCTGTCCAACAGCCCTTGCGGCGCCCATCCCTTGACTTCGGCGGCCAGTTTCCAACCGAGGTTGAACGCGTCCTGGACTCCGAGGTTGAGGCCCTGCCCGCCGGTCGGCGGGTGAATGTGTGCCGCGTCGCCGGCCAGCAGAACCCGGTCGACCCGATATCTCTCGGCCTGCCGGGTGGCGTCGCCGAACCGGGACAGCCAACGCGGTGAGTGAGCGCCGAAGTCGGTGCCCGCGAACGCCCGCAGCTGTTGCTGGAACTCCTCCAGCGTCGGCGCCGTCGCCCGGTCCTCGGCCACGCCGTCGGCAGGCGCGACGACGCGGTACACCCCGTTCTCGAGAGGGGCGATCCCGAACCGCAGTTGGGTCTTGCGGACTTCCTCGACCGCGGCGGCGATCGTCGTCGGATCCTCGGTCATCTCCAGCTCGCCCAACAGCGTTTCGACCTTGGCGGGCTCACCGGGAAAACCGACACCGAGGAGCTTGCGCACCACACTGCGGCCACCGTCGCAGCCAATGGCATAACGCGAGCGGAGGTGTGTGCCGTCGGCCAGCTCGACGGTCACCCCGTCCTCGTCCTGCTGCAGTCCAACCACTTCGCAGCCGCGCCGGATCTCGGTACCGAGCTCGACCGCACGTTCATTGAGCAACCGCTCGGTGACCGGCTGCGGGGTCGCGATGCCGTACGGGTGAGCCGTGTCCAAACTCGCCGGCCACGGCTTGACGATGCCACCGAAAAGCCCGCCGACCTGGAACTTCTCGTTGACTGCGAGGAACCGGTCCAGCAGGCCCCGCTGGTCCATGATCTCCACACTGCGCGCGTGCAGGCCCTGCCCGCGGGACTGATCGGTCGGCTCGGTCAACCTCTCCAGCACGACCACATGCACGCCGTGCAGCCGCAACTCGCAGGCAAGCATCACACCGGTCGGTCCACCACCGACCACGATCACGTCAATCATCACAACGCCCATTCAAGAGTTTGGATTTCGGCCAACAGCACGGAGGAGCCCGACGGCACCCACAACCCGCACGCTCGAGCCGGGCGGACCCAGCCGGCGCCGCGAGCTCCCGGCAACCCCCGCCCAGCCCGTGCGTCGACAACATCCCCGTCCTTCGTACAGCAGTCATTTGCGCAGGTCCTGGCCTTGGCCGGTCATTCTGCGGCATGCCCCCGGCCTTGCCGCAAGCCCCCGGGTGCGCTATACCTTAGGAGTGGCAAGGAGCGCGTAACCTCCTTGCCTTTGTTGTTTTTCGGCGTCCTGTACGGACGGACGAGCACCTTACGGGGCAGTGGTACACCGCGTGCGGTCGACGATCTGGGCTCCCCTTCGCAAGGAGCCCTGACCGCGGACCGCGGACCGCGGCCACGGTAGGCACACGGTGAGCGGGACTCCGACATAGGAGCAAGCACGCCCGCAGAGTTCGTGACATGGCTCGACGGTGTCTGTACCGCATGGGGTGCACCTTCGTCCCGACCGAGCTGCTGCGTGAGCCGTACGACAGGCCGTCGACGCTGCCGGCGGCAGGAGACCTGGAGTTGTCGGCGGTGCTCGTGTCTGCGGGCTTGGCCGAGGACGACGAGGAGGAGTTGGGCAAGTCGGATTGGCGCGACCGGTACTTCGACTACATGTGAAGGGCCTGTGGCATCAGCCTCTCGGATGCTGATGCTGAGCAGTGCTCTCTGTGGGGGTGGCTCCGGCCTCGATGAGAAGTTCGGCAGTTTCGGCATGGGAGCCGTGGACAGCCCACTTCAAGGGCGACCAGCCCGTGCCGTGATCCTCATTGAGGTTCGGATCAGCGCCGTGCGCCAAGAGTTCGCGTACCGTTTCGGTGTACCCCCAGCATGCGGCTGCGCACAAGGGTGTGCCTTCTGATCCGAGCCCGCTGCTCTCGGCGTTCGGCAGGGCCCCGGCCGCCAGGAGCATGCGGGCGATCTCTGTCTTCCCGCTCACGGACGCGGCATAGAGCGGAGTGGTCCCATCGCTGTCCGACCACTCCGGGTCGGCTCCGGCCCCGAGAAGCTCCTTCACCCGGGCGGTGTCGCCCGTGAGAGCTGCTACGAACAGGCGCTGGCCAAGCTTCTTGCGCTGCCGCTGATTCATGAGTGCCGAGGCTAACGACTGGGCGTGCGGCGCAGCCACCGGAAACGTGGCGCCTTCGGCCGCTCCACTGCTTCAGGGCAGCTCCAGCAGGAGCAACAACTGCATTGCGGGCATGGAGGGAGACCGCCATCTGGCGGTGGCACGTTCAAGTCCGGATGCTGTCCGCGAGCATCGCAGGGTGCTGGGGCAGCGTTGCAGATGGCCGGGGAGGGCGTATGGCATCGTAGGCCGGTCGACGACGAAGTGCGTTGCCTGAGGTCAGCTCTACGGTGAAGGCGACACTCACGGCTTCGGCCGGGCTTCGCGGAGGCGTTCGCAGGGTGCGGCACTGAGCTCACGCTCTGCGCGGGCCGTCAGGGAAGCAGAAAGCCGACAGCGACCACTCGGGCTGGCTTCAGCGTCGTCGGCGGCGCAGCACCGTATAGCCGGCAGCAGCGAGTGTCCCGCTGGCGGCGAGGCTGATGCCAATGCTGACGTCCCAGTGGGTCGGGCCGGTGGCGGAGGCGCCGCCGGTACCGGCCCGTGCGCCGCGAGTGGGCAGAAGAGAGGCAGGGGTGCTGACTGTTGGTGTGGCGAGGGCCGACGTGCGCCGGGGTAGAACTTCACAGGCGATGCTGTCGTCAGGGCCCTGGTCTTCGTCGAGCCGATTGGGGTCGCTGGTGTCCTGTTCGAACACGGCCTGCGCGTCTTCCTGAAAGGTGAAGTCGCGGCAGTCGAGGTCTTGGGCGTGCGCGAGACCGGCGAGCGGAACGATGGACACGAATGCCGCGGCTATGCCCGCGATGGTTGCATGACGTGACATGAGCGCCTCCTCCTGGCTGGGCGACTTGTATCCCTACGCTAGAAAGATTTCGGTGTGGCGGCGCGCGGCGGCGGGCCGTACGGGTGACCGAAGCCGGCACACACGCCGCCGCTGGACCTGCCTGATCACGCTCCCGGCGCAACGCGGCTCGGCGGACGGAAGACGAACTCCGCCTCCCAGTGACTGAGCCCAAGTGCCTCGGCTTCGTACGACTTGCGGGAGCCCCAGAGCCTCATCGATCCCGCAGGGGCACAGCGGCAGGGCCGACCGCTCCAGCCCGGTTCGGTTATGGACCGTGGATGTCGGGTGAATGCGGGAGCGTTGGGGGTACACGGGGCGGCATGGCACCGAAGAATGATCACTCCATGTCCTTGCGGGCCGTGCGGCAGCTGCATCGGATGCGCGCCTTCTACGCGGCGGCCGTTCTGCTGTGGGCGGCGTCAGCTGCCTGGGCGGGATGGGCGCACCCGGGAAGCCGACAGATGTGGGTGTCCGCGCTCTTCCTGCTGGTCTTCGCCGGCCTGCTGACCGTGACGTCCTTGTGGCTGCGGCGCCTTCAGGACAGCGGCGCGGACAAGCCCGCGCATCACGCCGCTCCTCGAAGGATGCCTGCTGGCCGGCACGTGAACGCCTGAAATCTGGAATTTGACCGGCGGCCCTGCCGGCTGAGGAGTTCTGCTCCTACGGCAGTTGGGCCTTTGGCGGTGAAGGCTTCACTCGAAGTCTTCACCGCTCTCGTCGTGTTGAAGCGGCAAAGGCTATGACGCAGAGGAGGAGGGGATCGTGTCGGCTCTGGCGGGTATCGGTTTCGAGGGCAGTCCGCTAGGTGCGTTGAGTCCTGGCGCTGCCGAGGGAGAGTGAGGTACATGCGGCAGCGTTCGCGTTCCCAGTCCCCGCCGGCATGGGCCAAGGCAGGAAATCGCTGGGGGCCGTGGTTGTACTGGCCGATGCTCTGCATAAGCATCGGGCTCTTGGTGTGGCGGATCATCGACGGTGACGGCGCGACTAGAGTCGCGGTGGCAGCTTGTCAGGTGCTCTTATGGGGCGGCCTTTTGCTCGCCAACCGGTCTGCGCGGCGCAGGAATCACGAAACGTGACGGGAGTCGCCTTCTTGGTGCTGCCGGGCTGCGAGGCGCGTCGTGGGTTGAGTGGAGGCGGCGTGGCAGGGCTCGGGGGCAGCGGATCCGAGTGTCAGCCGGCCCTTTCGACGTACGACGCCAGGTTGGCCAGCGAGGAGGCGATTCCGGCTTCGTGGGCTGCCTGCTCGATGCCGGGTGGCACGTCCGTGGCCGTGACGGTCACCTCGGTCCCGGAACCCGCGGCGGCGAGATGCCAGGTCATCGTCATGGTTCCCGCATACGAGGGGTCGTCGGCCTCGAACTCTGCTCGCTGCACCACGCGCTCCGATGGCACGAGTTCGGCGAACCCGACGTCGATGACATCCGTCGCGTCTGACGACTTGCCGGGGCTGTCGGTGGGATCGAGATAGGTGAGAACCATCCGGAACCCGCCACCAGGTCGTGGATCCCAGCGCTCGACCCGCCCACTCATACCGTCCGGCGGCAACCACGTCTCGAGCGATTTTCGGTCGAGTAGAGCGCCGTACACAGCCGCCGGGGGTGCCGCGATCCTGCGACTGGCGCGGTCGGTCCTGTCCATGGCCCGAGTCTACGGCCGAGGAGGTTTTCTGGGCGCGTCGTCATCGATGGCAGACCCCGGCGAATCGGCCTGCTCCGCCTCAGCCTCCCGCAGGTTTTGACGGGGCTTGCACGGCGAAACCCAACCGGTAGAGTCGACGCGCATGACAGCAGAGTCACCGGTGCAGACTGTGCAACGCTTGTTCCCGCTGCTGGCCGAGGGGAAGAGCGCGGAGGCGGTGGCCTTGTTCGCCGACTCGGTGTCCTTCTCGATCCCGCACCCGCCGGGCATTCCATGGGTACCGGAGGTCGACTCGGCGGAGGGCATGCGGACGTTCTTCGACCTCCTGCAGAGCCATGTGCAAGCCAAGGAGTTCGACCTCCGTCAGGTCATCGCCGAGGGCGACGACGTGGTCCTCCTCGGCCGCATGGTCTCCGAGGTCAAGAAGACAGGCCGGGACATCGACACCGCGTTCGCCCTGCACACCACGGTCCGGGACGGGCGGATCACCCGCTACCACCTCTACGAGGACACCCATGCTGTAGCCAAGGCCTACTTCGACGACTGATCACCCGGCGGACCTGCGGCTCAGCCGGACCACATGGCCGTGGCAGTCCGCCCGGGACCACCTGCTCCGCCCGGCCCCGAGGGCGTCGTCGTGCCCTGGACGAGGCACGGCAGACAGTACCCCGGTCGGCGCGCGAAGCTGCCTGTGGTTCACGTCGTTCGAGCGGTGCTCGCGGCACTCGTGCCCGTCCGGATCAGCGCCCTGTGGAGACGGCGCTTGCGGCCAGTTTCCGTGCCAGCTCCGTGAGTTCGGGAGCGTGCAGGACACGGTCGCCGAAGCCGGGTAGGGGGACATGCAGCGCCTCGGCCCACCGTCGAGGGATGGCGTCGAGTCCGTGCACTGCCCCGGCCAGCGCTCCGCACACCGCGGCCACGGTGTCCGTGTCGCCGCCCAGGTCGATCGCTGCGCGCACGGCTTCCTCGTAGGACGACGTCGTCCGTACTGCCCAGACGGCGGAGCCGAGACAGGGCCAGACCGCTGCGTTGAACTCGGTGGCGAGGTCCGGGTGCCAGCCGGGCGCGAGTACGGCGGCGTACCGGGCGCGGTGGTCCGGGTGCACCTCTGCGAGTGTGTCCGGTAGGGCGGAGAGCGGGTCCTCTCCGGTGAGTGCGACGCGGATCAACTCGTGGAAGATCGCGGTGCCTTCCCATGCAGCTCGATCACCGTGGGTCAGTGCGGCCAGGCGACGGCCGGCGTCCATGGTGACATCCCGGCCGTGGGGTGCGAAGTACACGCTGGACGTGGCGGCGCGCATCAACGCGCCGTTGCCCGCGGCTCGTTGGTTGACCTGGAAATGCAGGGA
The DNA here is from genome assembly GCF_027107535.1 of Streptomyces aurantiacus. NCBI lineage: Bacteria > Bacillati > Actinomycetota > Actinomycetes > Kitasatosporales > Streptomycetaceae > Streptomyces > Streptomyces sp. Qhu-G9. Next base: position 4,174,030 of record NZ_CP114283.1, read on the forward strand.
CGCGGCCAGGTCCCAGGGATCGCCGCTGAAGAGGACCGCTTCGGTCTGCAGGCCGATGTCCTTCGGCTCGGCGGTTGCCCAGCGCCTGAACCTGGCGAAGACATCGGGAAGTTCGAGTCCGCCGCATTGCAGCAACGACTCTCCGACAAGCACTGCCATCTGTGTGTCGTCGGTGGCCTCGCCCGGCTCCCACCCGCCTCCTCCGCACATCTCACCCCCGCTGCCCGCCCTTGGGAATCGCTCGGAGAAGGAGCCCTCCGGGCCGAACTCGAAAGGCGCGCCGAGCGCGTCCCCGACGGCGGAACCCAGGATGGTGGCGACGGCTCGTCGTGTGCGGACAGAGGCGTCGGCGAAGGGGGCGCTCATCGCGTCAGAGTACGAGACCCCATGTGCAAGACGTGTACGAGACCGCCACCGGTCCCGGCAGTTCATGTGGCGGTGCTCCGCCAGGAATGCCCGTCCCCGATGGAGCAGGTGCGGTGGGACGGCGCTTGTCATCTCCAGGACCACGTTGGTGAGGCGGCAGAAGATCTGACACCGTCAGATTTCTCTGACGATCAGCAACTTCTCGGTACACCAGGAGACTTGTCGTCGTACGGTCGTTCCATGCCCGTCGAAGAGCACATAGCTGCCCCGCTCTCCCTGCGCCAACGGCGTCGAGCAGCCGCCACCCAGGAGATCCTGGACGCCGCTGAGCGCCATATCGCCGAACACGGCCCCGCGGCCCTGTCCCTGCGCGCGGTGGCCCGGAGTCTGGGGATGACCGTGCAGGCGCTCTACCACTACTTTCCCAGCCGGGACGATCTTGTGACGGCGCTCATCGCCAAGGCGTACGAGGCGCTGGCCGAGGCCGTGGGGGCTGCTGTCGACGCCGCGGAGCACGGCTCGTCCCTGGAGCGTGTGGTGATCGCGGCCGAGGGGTATCGCCAGTGGGCCCTCGTTCATCCTGGGCGATTCCAGCTCCTCTACGGAGCGCCGTTGCGGCACTACGAGGCTCCTGTCGACGGACCGACCACTCAGGCGTTGCGCCGGATGAGTGCGATCTTCGAGCGGGAGATCTTCGGTGGTTTCGCCCCGGCACAACTTGCCGCGGCCGATACCCCTGCTCTCTCGCCTGAGCTCTTGGCGTATCTGAGTCAGTTGCCGCCCACCGGCCGGCGAGAGCTACCGCCTCCCGCGACCGCGCTCGTCATGAGCGCGTGGGGACACATGCATGGACTCGTCGTTCTGGAGGTGTTCGGGCACACCTCGTTCCTCGGCGACCATCAGGCCGAGATCTTCCGCATGGCGATGCGGAACTTGGTGGAGGACATCCACCGCCGGATCCCTGCCGCCGGGCCGGGGGAGGGGGACAAGGGACCGGGAGACGGCCATCGCAGTACGGACGACAGTGTTCACACTCGGCCCTCCGGTTCGGCCGCTGGTGGGCGTGGTGACGAGGGACGGGACCTGTGCGTGGGAGCCGGTCAGAGGTCGCCACTGTGAGCACGGGTTTGCTGCTACCGGGCCGCAGGAGAACTTCCGGGCGTTCCGCAGCAACCGGACGAGGATGCTCACTGTCGGCCGCCGCTTCTTCATCCGGTGGTCCCAGCGGACTTGTCCATGGGGCGGGAACGCCGGCCGGTGCGACGGCGCAGGGTTTTGGGCAGGAGCTCGGTGGTGACGAAGGCGACCACTGCCGCCAGAATCACCACGGGCATCATGTCGGGGCTGCCCAGCAGTAGGGCCACGAGCACCACGCTGCTCACGGGGAGCCGCAGGGTGGACGCGATGGCCGCCGCCATGCCGGCGGCCATCGCGGGGACGAGCCCCAGATACGGCAGAGGCGCCAGCAGTGCACCGGTGGCGGCTCCCAGGAAGAGGGCGGGGAAGATGGGGCCGCCCCGCAGGCTGCCCAGGCACAGGGCGTATGCGATGCCTTTGAACAGCAGAATGGCAAGCAGCGCACCGACACCCCAGGAATGCGGGTCGGCGGTCAGCTCGCTCAGGGTGGCCTGGCCGGACGAGGCGACGTCGGCAGGTGAGCGGCCGGTGAACAGCGTGTAGAGCGCGGCGCAGGTCGCCGCGCCCAGCGCGCAGAGGACGGTGCGTACGCGTACGCCCGTCCGGACGTATGCCGCCACCAGTCGTCCCGCGGCCAGTGCCAGGTGCATCACGAAGGCGATGGCGACGGCCAGGAGCAGGGACCAGAACACGTCTCCGGCGTCCAGACGGGGGAACGGCGAGGAGAGCTTCAGGCGAAGGCTTCCTGTTTCCAGTCCGGTCCAGCGGCCGAAGCCGGTGAATACCAGGGCACCCACCCCGCTGGACAGCAGGGCGGGCAGCATGACCGCGAACAGTCGCGGTCCGCCGACGCCCGCGACCTCGATGAGGAGCACGGCGGCGACCAGTGGGCTTCCGAAGATCGCCGCGATGGCCGCCCCGGCTCCGGCCGCACCCAGCAGTGCTGTGCTCTGCACGGTCGCAGGTGCGCGTGCGAGGTCGCGGAAGAGCAGGGCCAGACCACCTCCCAGGGCGATGAGTGGTGCTTCCGGACCCAGGACGGCGCCGAACGGGAGGCTCGCGGTCGCGGCGAGGACCACCCCCGGCAGCGCCCTCGGTGAGGTGCCTTCGGTATGCAGGCCGGAGACCGGTGCGTGACCGGCCCCACCGGGAAGGTGCGCGGCGGCCAGGCCGACGACCACGCCCGAAACGAGGAAGAGCGGCAGCGGCCACCACCACGGGGGAGTGCCCCACCCCAGGCTCTGCGGGAGATCCGCCCACAACACGTGTTCCAGTTCGTGCAGCCCGACCAAGAACCAGAACGCCGCGAGGGAAACCGGGATACCGAGGAGCGCGCAGAAGACGAGCAACTTCAGATAGCCGGGAGCGAGCAGTAGATCCCGCAGGCGGTCTGTTTCCTGAGGCTGTGCCCCGCTGACCGCCGGATCGGATCGTGGGCTGGGCTCCGCCATCGGTGCTTCCTTCCTCATCGGCCCGGTGCCCCGGGCGCAGCCCGCTGCGGACCTGCGGTGAGTGCGGTGCTGTCGGCCTCGGAACCGGGAGCCTGAGTGGGCAGAGCGAGGGTCAGGCCCAAAACCAGGTGTCACAGCCGCTCAGGTCCATCGCTACCCGTGGTTTCCGCCCGGTGCAACACAGACATAGGTGCACTGACGTGCGGTGCTCTTGCTCCGACCGTGTGAACGAGGCAGTGCGTCCGTGATCGGAGCAGGGCACGGACAGCGGACCCCGCTTTTGCCTGCGGCGCTGTCTTCAGCGGCCAGGACTGCCCAGGAACGGTCATCGGTCGCGCGTCGCGTGCTGGGAGAGGACGCTGGACGAGGGGCCAACGTTGGGAGAGACACGCCATGGCTCAGACCGGCACGGACCACAAGGCGCACACGCCGTTTCTTTCCCGCCCTGGCGTCCGCCGGTTCGCACCGTTCCTTCTGATCAGTGCGATCGCTCTGGTCTTCATCTTCGAGAACCGCTCGAGCGTCAAGATCCGTCTCCTCGTCCCGGAGGTGACCATGCCCCTGTGGGGTGCCCTTCTGATCGCCTGGGGACTCGGCATGCTCGCCTGCCTCTTCACCGTGCGTCGACGCTCGCACCGACATCATCGGCACTCGAGGTGACGTCACGCTGAGTGTCATCACGCCCCTATGTCGCCCAGAGCTGTCGGCGAGGAGTTCGGATCCTCTGGACGTGAGGACGGCCCACGACCGTTGCTGAGGCGCGCGGCCCGCCTCCCGGGCAGGTGGTGCTCGGACCGCGCGCCCGCGTTCACTCTCCCGGTGCCGCCTTGCGCAGGGCGGTGATGCAGGTGGTGATGGCGTCCTGGAGTTCCTCCAGGCGCTGCAGCATGTCGTCCTCGTAGATGGTGTCGAGGTCGTCGACGTCGTCGAAGGTCAGCTCCTCGAAGACCTTGGTCGCCTTCTGCAGGCTGCTGTAGAACTTCGTGCGGCGTTCCTGGAGGCGGAGTTCGGGGTTGGCCTGGATGGTCTGGGCGACGAGGTCCTTCACGGAGTCGTACGCCTCGGAGGCCCACTCGCTGGTCTCTTCACCCTCGTCGAGTTCGTCGATGAGGGAAAGGTGGCGCTCGGCCTCGGCACGAAGCTCCGCAGGGGCGTCGATGGTCTGTCCGGCAGGGGTTTTGACCTGGCCGTTCTCCACGATCTGCCGGACGTAGCCGATGCGGCTGGCAGCCTGCGTCTCGGAGGCGACCGCCTTCTTCAGGTCGTCGGTGCGGGCGATGTCACGGGCCAGTTCCGTCTGCAGCGCCGGGTCCTCCTGGAGCCGGTCGAGAAGTGCCGTCCGGGCCGCCTGGGCCGTGGAGGGGTCGGCGAGGATGGCGGCCCGCAGCGCGGTGGGATTCTCGGCGACCTCCAGGGCCTTGGTCGGCCGGATGCCCTCGGCCTCGGCCGCCGCGGCGATCGCCGTGCCCCGCTCGGAGGCGGCGCTGGAACGGGAGGTGTAGTACGAGTGCCACACGTCTGAGTCCGGCAGTTCCACGTCCTGGCCCGGGGTCAGCGCCTCGAAGTACGGGACGAGGCCGTCGTCGGCCGCCTTGTCCCACGCCTTGTAGTAACGCATGACCCGCTCGGGCGAGCACCCGGCCAGTTCGGCGAAGCCCTTCGCGGAGACCTTCGATGTTTCCCCCGCCAGCTCTCCGCCGGGCCGCACGCTGCGCGCCACCTTGAGCGCGAACGCCCAGCCGCCGGCCCGCACGTACGCCCCGAAGTCGCTGGCGTCCTGCGCGACATCAGCGTGCACATCGTCCCGGGTCCCAGCGTCCTGGGTCTCGGTGCCCTGGGTCTCAGCGGCGTGGGTCTCAGCGTGCTGGGCCTCCGCGTCGAGCGTCTCGTCCGCCGGGGCCGGGTTTTGCGTGTCGGCCGTCGGAACCGGGTCGACGGATGTTCCGGGCTCGACCCAGAACTCCTCGGCTTCTGCTGTCGCCTGTCCGGGCACCTGGTCGACGGGAGGGACGGCCGGTTCGGGCTGAGCGGTCACTACGGTCACTGGGAGACTCTCCTGGGGCCTGAGGAAGAACGAGGCGTCAAAGGGCAGCGCAGGCAGCCTATATGAACCTGTTCGCAATGGTTTGAGTGCCCTCTGATGCGGTGGTCGCGACCTTCTCAGAGTGCCTTGCCGCGCCCGCGGACGGTCCGATCTCCCCGGCGCGTTCGGCGACTTGTGCAGCGAAACGCCGCGCACCGAGGCGAACTCGGGCTCACGAGGCTCCCGGCGCATCGATAACTCTCCGACTTCACTCAAGTACGCTTAGTCAATGAACGTTTCGAGCGCGGAACTCCGTGCAGCGCCGGGGCCGACGGCCGTGGTGACGGGCGTGGGTTCCTATCTTCCTCCCCGCCGCGTGACCAATGACGAGCTGTGCTCCCGGCTGGACAGCAGCGACGCGTGGATCCGGGAGAGAATCGGCATTCAGGAGCGCCGCCGGGCGGACGCGGTGGTGTCCACGGGAGATCTGGCCCTGGAAGCCGCGCGGAGGGCGATGCGCTCTGCGGACGTGGCGGACGTCGACACCCTGGTCCTGGCCACGACCACCCCGGACCACCACTGCCCGGCCACCGCGCCCGCGGTCGCCCACCGGCTCGGGCTGCGCGACGCGGTCGCCTTCGACGTGACCGCCGGCTGTGCGGGCTTCGTACACGCCTCGGCGGTCGCCGCTGGGCTCATCAGCGCGGGGAGCGCCCGGAAGGTGTTGGTCGTGGGGGCGGAGACGATGTCGGCCATCATCGACTCCGACGACCGCTCCACGGCCCCTCTCTTCGGCGACGGCGCCGGAGCGGTGGTCCTGGAAGCCGGATCCGGGAAACAGGACGGCAGCCTCGGACCCTTCGTCTGGGGCAGCGACGGTTCACTCGCCGACGCCATCGTCATCCCGGCCGGCGGAGCCCGTGAGCGTGACCGGCGGGACAGCGCGCCCGCGGGTGACTTCTTCGTTCACATGCGCGGGAACGAGGTCTTTCGTCACGCGGTGCGTCGCATGAGCCAGGCCGCCCGGGACGCGGTGAAAGCCGCGGGGTGGGCCCTCGACGAGGTCGACCGGCTGATCGTCCACCAGGCCAACGGACGCATCGGCGCCTCCGTCGCCGACGCACTAGGCATCCCGCCCGAGCGCACGCCTTCCAACATCGCCCACGTCGGCAACACCGCGGCGGCGTCCGTGCCGTTGCTGCTCGCCCACGCCGCGGACGAGGGTCAGCTGAAACCCGGGCACCGCGTGCTCGTTGTCGCTTTCGGCAGCGGGCTCGCCTGGGCCGCCACCACCCTCGTGTGGCCGCCGGGCATCACCGCTGAGCTGTAGAGATCCACCTGCCCAGGAACGTAAGGAACAAAGCACGTGCTGGAAGAACTCAAGGGCATCCTCACGACACAGGCCGGACTGCCCGCCGCGCCCATCACCGCCGACGCGACCCTGGCCGACGCAGGTGTCGACTCCATGGCCGTGACGGTGCTGTCCATGCAACTGGAGGACCGCATGGGCCTGTTCCTCACCGAGGACGAACTCTCGCGCGCCCCCACCGTCAACGCCCTGGCCGACCTCATCGCGAGCCGAGCCGCCGGGAAACCGTGATGCCGACCGCTCCCATCGCGTGGAACCCGCCCGAATGGAACGCGCCCGAGCAGACGAAGGAGGAACTCGTCCCCCTGGAATGGCGCGGCCTGCGCTACACCTGCCGTGTCATCACCTCGGGCCGGCCGCCGGTCACCGAACCCCTGCTCCTGCTCGGCGGCGCACTGCAGGACATGTACGCCTGGCCCCGGCTGGAGCGCAGACTCAGCGCCCACATGACGTTGGTGCTCGTCGACCTGCCCGGTGTCGGCACAGCCGACGACCTGTCCTCCGAGCACGGTTTCGACGCGCTCGCCGAGGCCGCTCTGCTCGTCCCCGACCGGCTCGGGTTCGACCGGATCAATCTGCTGGGCGCCTCCTACGGCGCGCCGATCGCCTACCGTGCCGCCCTCAGCAGACCGGCGCGGATCGCGCGGCTCGTCCTGGCCGGCGCCACGCACCGGATGAACCCGGGTCTGGTGTCCGAGTGCGAGCAGGTGTGGCGCGCCCGCGCCGCACTCGCGGACGACATCGATGGGACGCTGTCGGACTCCGGGTCGCAGGAGATCGCGGCCCGCGCCGTCACGACGCTGTTGAACACCGCCCTCGGCGACCAGGTCTGCCAGGCACCCACAGTGGCAAGGCTGCTGCACCGGCAGTTCGCCCGCATCACCCCGGCCGAGGCCCGCCGCCACGCCGTCTGTCACCAGCGGCTGCTCGGATCGGATCCGCTGCCCTCCGAGAACATCGACGCTGTGCGCGCCCTGGTGTTCACCGGTGAGCACGACGACGTCAGCACTCCGGACGAGAACCGCGCCGTGGCGGCCGCCATCGCTGGCTCGACCTTCGTGCTCGTCCGAGACGCCGACCACATGGTGCACCTCGAACGGGAAGCCGAGTACGCCGACCTGGTCCTGCGCTTCCTCACCGACCTCTCACTCGAAGGCCTTCAGTACACGACCACACCGGAACGCCTCGGGCGTGGCTGACACCGTCGGCGCTTCTCGTCCACGGAGATTCATTGATGCTCTCGGGCGGAGCCAGGCGCAAGGGCGGGTCCGTACGTCCCGGTGGGTGGTGTACTGCTTTACATGCCGTCCACGGACGATGAACGGGAAGTGCTGACGAGCGGGGTCCATCTCGCGGTGTTCTCAACGGTGCTGCTCGTGGTGATCGGCCTTGTCTGGGATTTTCCCTGGCAAGCGTTGGTGTTGTTCGTTGTGGCGTCGGTCGCGGTCAGTGGCCTGATCACCGTCATGACGCTGGCCGACGTGCAACGCGCCGCACAGCGGAGAGCCATGACTCAAGGGGCCCTGGTCACATGGGCCGGCCGCAACGGCGGGTCCTTCGTTACCACCTCGGCGGCGTTGACCGGCGACGTGCAGCGGTGGGAGTTGCCGGCGAGCCCTCGGTTTCGTGGTGAGCTGCTCGCCGTGGGCCGCTGCCAGGGCATCGAGGTGGGCGTCGCCTGCTCCATAGAGGACGTCGGCGAGGTGGGCACGTCAATCACGGCAGTCCTGCTCCGTCTGTCCGAACAGCGGCCGACCGCACAGCTGCGTCGCCGGGACATACGCCGACTGGACCTGCCACAGGGCGTGGACTCGGTGGAGACGGACGGCCACGAGCTGCGCGTACGGTTCGAGGGCTGGCCGCCGTCGCCCACGGCGGTGGACACACTGGTCGACGCAGTCGTACGCCTGGCCGCGAGACCACTCGACACGTGACGCTGTGCTGTGGGGGGCGGCCAACGAGGAGCATCACTTCGGCTTGCCTACCCGGTGTCCGGCAGCTCGATGTCGGGCCACAGCGCTGGTTCCGCGCCCGCACGTCGCTCGACCTGGCGCGCGTTCTCCTGTCGCACCGCCGTCAACCAAGGCCACAGATCCGGTAGTTGCTGCCCGGAGCAGGCCAGACGGTGCTCGATCCGGCATCGCTGCAGCGGATCCGGCGGACACACGGCGTACACCGCCACCCGTCCGTCCGACAACGTGATCCACCGACGCTCCGCCGGTACCAGATGCGCGAGCACATCGAGCCCCGGTTCCAGGAGCACCCAGTCGTGATCCAGTGTCGGCACTCGGTCCTGCGGCAGCCTGCAGTACGGGCAGGCAGATGCCTGTCCGTCGCCCCATCGCCGTGGCTCCTTGTCGACAGCCCCCATACTCTGAGCGTGCGGCCTGGCAGGGCGCGCCACACGTCGCCAATCGGACGGGACCCACGCGCCCACACGGACAGGCAACGACAGGCGAGGCAACTCCTGGACGCTCCTTGCGCATACGTCCCGTCTGCAGCGGCCGGACAGGTGTCGTAGACAACAGGACGCTGCCCGGGATTGACAGTCATCGTCCTGTGAAGGCGCGGTGGACATCGGCGGATCGGGTGGTCGGACGTCGGGATATCCGGAGGGGCGCGGGGGCATTGAACTGTCATGTGCCGCGCGCCGGTTCCGGCAGTGGGAGTTGCTGATGCCCAGCTGTCAGGAAGCGGTGGAGGCCCGATCGGCAGTGGGGCCCCGCGGAATTCTCACGGGGTGGCCTGCCGGGCGCTGGGTCCCGTGTCGGCTGTGAAGACCATCGCGTGGTGTGACCATCGGGGGCGGATGTGGAGCAACTGGTAGCTCTGAAACCGCAGTTGATCGGACGAGTGTTCCGTGCGTCAGAATCCGTCGATATCCGCGCCTCGATGTGCCGGCTGCGCAGGGTGCCGAGGTTGTTGCGAAGAGTGTTACGCCCGCTGTGGCGTCTGTGGATCCACTTGTCGTACTGGCCGTTGAGGGCAAAGACCAAGGTTCTGCTGGTCAGTTTCGTCTTTTCGGTGACGCTGCTGATCCTGGCCCACGCCGGTGGCGTGCTCGGACCGCCGGCCGGGCCCGACCGACGGTGGGCTCTGGACTACGTGTTCTCGGACAACGTGGACCTGGGCGGCGTGAGCCTGTCTCTGCTCCAGGACCCGGCCGGGCTGATCGTGCTGGCGGTCGTCTTCATCACGCCCGTCTTCTGCTGTCAGCAAGTGCTGGCCATCTCGGACTTCGTGCAGATGAACGAGCGTAACGCTGTCGATGTGGAGCGTACCGTCGATGAGATTCGCGAACTCAACGATCTGGTCCGCAAGACCAACCGGTGGTTCGAGGTGTTGGGGGGTCGAGAGGTGTCCGCGGCCATCGCGGTGGCCATGGGGATCGGCACGGCCGCGCTGTACGGCTTCGTCAATGCCCATGGCCTCATGGAGACGTGGAACCCGACCGGGCTGCCCGATCCGGTCTGGCGCTCGGAGGTCTACGCGGGCTGGTGGGCGAACTGGCACGCCCACCGTGAACTCGCAGTGGCCTTGTGCGTGGCCGGCACGTACGCCTTCTACTTCTTGGCCAAGCAACTGGTCATGGGGGTGGTCTTCACCGCCTACCTGCATCGGTCGGAGGCACTCGGCTTCGGGGTCACGCCGAACATGCGGTTCGACAGCGACGGATATCAGGGACTGCGGCCACTGCGTCAGTTCATGTTGTGGACCTACGGCTCCGCGCTGGCCCACCTGATCGGCTTACTGGTCCTCTTCACGGTCTGGCTGCCGGCCGAACCATGGATGGTGTTCATCGTGCTGGGAGTCATGCTGGTCGACATGCTCGTGATCGTCTACCCGTCGTCGATCGGTTATCACTCCGCACTGAAGGTCAAGCAGGATCACGTCAAGTCGTTGTACGAGATGAACCTTCCAAGCGAGGAGTGCGACGCGGCCATCGCGCGGGTCTGGGCCGATCCCGTGCTTCCGGTCACGACTCGCAAGGCCATGACCGGCATCATTCTCTACTTGCTGGTCCCCGCGGTGCCTGCCTTGATACCCGTCCTGTTCCAGCAGCTCTGACCTCGCGGAGTCGAGCCTGAGTCCGTCGGCCGCCGCGACCTCGGGGCGCAGTTGTTCGAAGAGCCTGAACGAAATCCCACTCAGGGCGTGACCTTGCGGGGGAGGATGGCCCCATGACCGCTCATCGGGCAGCAGCGGGGGAAGCGGAGGAAGAAGACCCCGAAGGCGGGCATGCGGGAGGGTCGAAACGCGAGCAACGACGGCTTGTCTGGGTGACTCTCCTGCCATCTCAAGGAGAGCGAATGCAACATGTCACGGCAACAGGTGAAGGGCGAAATGACAGACACCCGCAGTGGCGCGAGTGGTATCGACACCAGTAAGCCTCATTCGGCGCGCATGTACGACTACTTCCTCGGTGGGAAGGACAATTACGAAGTCGACCAGGAGGCTGCCGAGAAGGTCATTTCCGTCTTCCCCCATGTCTCGGAGATGGCGCGGACCAACCGCAGGTTCATGCACCGGGCCTCACGCCTGCTGGCCGAGCGAGGTGTCCGGCAGTTCCTCGACATAGGGACGGGAATTCCCACCCGGCCGAATCTGCATCAGGTCGTCCAGGAGATCGCTCCTGACGCACGTGTCGTGTATGCGGACAACGACCCGATCGTGCTGCGGCACGCCGAGGCGCTTCTCCACAGCACCCGGCAAGGGAGTACGACCTACGTCCACGCGGACGTGCGAGAGCCTGAAAAGATCATCGAAGCAGCCAGGGAGACCCTCGACTTCGACCAGCCGATCGCGTTGTCGTTGGTAGCCCTCCTCCATCTGGTCGGGGACGAGGACGATCCCCACCGCATCGTGACCGAACTGCTCAGGCCACTCGCACCCGGTAGCTACCTGGCGTTGTCTCACGCGACCGGGGACTTCGACCCTGAGACCTGGGAGCGCATCGTCGAGATATACCGCAGTGGCGGTACGCCTGCCCAAGTGCGGTCACGCACTGAATTCGCCACGTTCTTCGACGGACTTGAACTCGTCGACCCGGGCGTGGAACTCGCCATGCTCTGGCACCCCGAGCTCGGCGAACCGGACGGTCATGATGAGCGGATACCTTTGTACGCCGGGGTCGCTCGCAAGGTCTGAACCCTCGGCAGAGATACCGGTACCCCGTCCCGCGCCTGTCTGCTGGGACACAGCTCACCCACGGAGTGGCCAGGACGACGTGAGGTCACCATCGATCGGCAGCGTCTGCCGGTGGTGATCGCTTCCATCGGCTTCGGCAGCGGCTTCGGCGACGGGCGGGCTGACGTCGCGCGGCTGCGCGACGGGAAGGCCGGGCGGGTAGAACTGGGCGTACCAGCGGCGCAGGGCCTTGATGCCCTTCTCGTGCGGAAGCAGAACCGGGCGAGGTTGGTGGATCTTGTGATCCCAGATCCTGACCTCTTCGCGTACCTCGTCCAGGGCTTCTGAGCGGAAGACAAGTTTGAGCACGGGTGTCAGGAACGGGGCCCGGGCCGGTTTACGGAGGTAGTACAGCATCCGCAGTTCGCTGGTGTGGTCGTCGATGGGAGTGGAGAGCGCGACTGCGGTCACCGACAGGACCGGCCCATGGGTGCGGACCACCATCACACCGGGTCCGTACATGAAGGCGTCGAAGGTGTTGTCGATGTCCCAGCCGAATACGCGCCGGCTGATCCGGCCGCGGACCTCGGCGAAGGGGCCGTCCGTCCTCCAGTCCTGGACGGGGGGTTCGCTCTGGCCGTGGATGAAGTGGAAGTGGGACTCGTCGACGATGTTCTCGCGCATTTCCTGGACGTGGATGCGCGCCTTGCAGGTGTCGTCGATCGGCTGGGCGAAGTTCCTGGATTCTGTCTCCGGGATTTCCGGTACTTCCCAGGAGGGCGCGGCAGGGCCTGTGTAGACGAAGATGAGGCCGCTGTGCTCGCGGACCGGGAAGCCTTCGAGGGACACTTTGGGGGTCCGGACCGAGAACGGGGCGTTCACGCAGCGGCCGTCCGCACCGAATCGCCATCCGTGGAAGGGGCATTCGACAGTCCCGCCCACGACCTTTCCGCCGACGCCCAGATGTGCACCGTAGTGGGGGCAATGTGCGTCTCTCACGGCCGCTTGTCCGTCGCTCCCGCGGAAGGCGATCAGCGCCCGTCCGAAGTAGTGCAGGCTGACCACCCGGTTCTGTCGCAGTTCGCTGCTGCGGAGGACGGCGTACCACCCGTGCGGAACTGTCGGCATCGGATACTGGTCGGCTCGCGGATCGCGGGGCAAGCCCGCCAACTTGTCATGACTGCGACGGAGACGCATGCGCTGATGCTAGCTGCCGCAGGAGCTGCGCACCGGCGAAGGCGATCATCGCCGATCAGGAGGAGCGTCGCGTCGTCCGAGGCGGTCGTCCCTCCACGGTCAGTCCGTCGACCGCCCCGCGAAGGCGCGGCCCCACCAGCGACCGACGCCGCCGGTGCGGCCAGGAGCGCTGATCTCCTGCGCGGCGTCTCCGGCACGGAACCTTCTTGGGATGCCTGTTTGTCGCGCGAGTGTGGCGGGGGCGCCCTCTCGTGGGTGCGAGGTTGGCGAGAGGGCGCCGGTAAGACCCTCAGGTCAGCTCGTCAGGCGGAAGGTGGCGTCGCTTCGTCCTGTGGCGGTGGTGATCGGTTCGAGCTTCAACTGGAAGGCGTAGTGGCGGATGTAGCGGTCGGGGTGGTTGTACGACTGGAACGAGGACCAGGCAGAGTCGGCGAGCCCGGCGACCTGGCGGAAGGTGGCGTCCCCGGCGAAGGCGGTGGTGCCGTCGTTGTGGGCCAGTTGGAAGTCGACTCCGTCGTGCCGCAGGTAGTGGCCGGGGAAGTTCACCGACTCGAAGGAGACGGTGCCGGAGCCGGCCAGGCCGGGTCGCTGCCGGAATTGGGCGTCCTCGTTGGTGACGTTCTGGTCGATGCGCACGTCGAAGTTGCTGTGCCGCACGTAGCGGTCCTGGAAATTGAAGGACTGCAGCCTCTTGCCCGGGACATTGGCCCAACGCGCCTGGATCCGTGCGTCCTCGGCGGCCGTCAGGTTCAGGATCGAACCGTGGCGCTTCTTCGTTCCGCCCAGGTTGAAGGTGCCGGCGGCCGGAAGCCGGTAGGAGCCGGAGGCGGACGGGGTGGACGGGCTGGTCGTCAGGACCGGCATGTAGCCCTTACCTGCCGCGTACTGATCGAGGTACAGAGCCCACTCGTCACGGTTCTTGAACTTCAGCCACATCGGGCCCTCGACCTGCGAGCCGGTAAGACCGATTCCGGAGAGGTTGCCGAGGCTGGTCCAGGTGCCGAGGATCGAGTTGCTGCCTTCGATCGTGATCTGGCCGTCGCCGGAGGCCCGCACATAACGGTAGTTGCCGACACCCGACGGTATCTCGACGATCTGGGTGTCGATGATCTCCTGAGTGCCAGGACGGTCGATGTAGACCTGGGGAGTGGTGGTCGTGCGGAAGTCGGTCGTGCGGGAGTAGTAGATGCGGTGCTTCTGTATGCCGTTCCGGCTCCCGTTCGTTGCCCAGTACAGGACGTAGCTGTTGGTGGCGGAGTCCCAGATGGCCTCCGGCGCCCACGCGTTGCGTCCTTCGGGAATCGCGCCTGCCACGTTCAGAAGCCACGGCTTGGACCAGGTGACCAGGTCCGTGGACTCCCACACCACGAGGTTGCGGCTGCCGTTGTTGATGGCGTCGTCCCAGGACTGGCCGCAGCCGATGCACAGGTCGGTCGCGATGATCCAGTACTTGTTGCCGTCGGGTGAGCGGACGAGTGCCGGGTCGCGCACTCCGCGCGTACCCACGGTGGAACGCAGGGTCATCCCGCCACTGTTGAGATCGTTCCAGTTCAGACCGTCCGTGCTGTAGGAGAAGTACATTTGCTGGCCCGTCGCCCCCTCCCCGATGAAGTGCGTCATCAGGTAGCCCGGGTCGGCGGCCGCGGCCCGGTCCGGTGAGATCCCGGCCTGGCCGGTGAGGAGGAGGCAGGCGGCGACCAATATCGCCGACAGCCGGGCGAGAACCGCGGACATGTATGTCTCCTGTCGTTCTGCGAGTGCCGCCTCTGGTGGCAGCGAGGGCGGAGGGTGGGGTCGGTCTCCGTATCGAGAGGCGTGCCTGGTGTTCGAAATGTCGAACGATGTGCGAAGCTTCGGCCAGAAGATAGATTTCAGGCTCGAGGGCGTCAATGGAACTGGCCGGTACGGTTCCAGATGGATCGCGCCTGTCCTGACGGACACGACGTGGACCGCAACTCGTTCAGCTGGCGGTGATCACGCCAAGTGGCCCAATGTGGGGTGGAGTTGCGCGGATTCGGGGTGGTCGAGGTCGTCAAAAATGGTCAGGACCTGCTGCCATGACGTGCGGGCCTCGTCGGACTTCTCGACAGCATGATGATTGTCGCCGAAGTGCGTGAGAACAGCGGCTTCGCCGAAACGCTCGCCGAGGCGTCGTGAGGACCTGCAACCGCTGATCCGGGAATCCTGACCGCAGACAGCCCTGCTCCGGAGCATGCCGGGCAGGGCTGTCTGTTCGGTGGCCGCAGCCTCGATTGCGCCCGGCCGCGGCGAGGACGCCGCCGTGGTACCCCGACAGCGACCTCGTCGACCTGCGCCTCCTCAGCAAGTCGGGGAGCAGCGCCCGCCATCACGGCTGACCAGGCACCATGTGCTGGATTCAGAGAGCGGAGTCCAGACGATCGCGCTGCTCGATGGTCAACTCGAGGGACACTCCAGCGATGGCCTCGTCCAACTGCTCGACCGTGCTGACGCCGACGATCGGCGTGGCGGCCGGCCCTCCGGTCAGCCATGCCAGCACCACCCGGTTGCGGTTCGTGCCGGTCTCGGCGGCGACCTCGTCGAGCGCCGCGAGACGGCGGGCGGTGCCCGGATGGTCGTACTCGGCCGGCAGCGGCCTGTCCGTACGGGTGTAACGGCCGCTCAGCAGCGGGGTGTACGCCCACAGCGCCATGTCCGGGTGGTGTTCGAGATAGTGGAGCGCCTCGTCGGTGACCGCACCGAACCGGTGCACCACGGTGGGCCGGGTCGCGGGCCGCGGCTGTAGGTAGGTGTGGTGCTGCTGCACCGCGGTGAAACCGGTACCGCCGTGGGCCCGCGCGATCTGCCGGGCCCGCTCGACCTGCCAGACGGGGTAGTTGGAGCAGCCGAGGCGGCCGACCGTACCCGCGGAGACGAGCTCGTCGAAGGCCGCGACCGTCTCTTCCAGCGGCGTGACCGGATCGGGTTTGTGGGCCCAGTACAGGTCGATGTGATCCGTACCGAGTCGCCGCAGGCTGCCCTCGATCCCGTTCTTCACGGCTCCGGCCGAGAGGCCTTCGGCCGTCTCCGGGAACCGCCCGGCCACGGTCGGCTCACAGCCCACCTTGGTGCTGATCTTCACACGGTCGCGGACGCCCGGGCGGCTTGCCAGCCAGCGGCCGAGCAACTCCTCACTCTGGCCGCCGAAGCCAGTCGGATCCGCCCAGAACGCGTAACAGTTGGCAGTGTCGATCCAGACGCCCCCGGCGTCCACGAAGTGATCCAGGATCTCGAACGATCGGCGCTCGTCCTGAGCCGTGCCGAACATCATGGCGCCAAGAGCCAGGTTGGTAATCATGTCCCTCACGATAGGCCGATTCGGATCGGCGGTACGCTCCAATCTTGTGGCCATTTCCCAGACCAATCTCGCGTGGGCGACGCTGCTGGACATCGGCCCTTCGGAGCACGGTGGCGCCTTCCGCCTGCACGATCGTCTGGCGCTCGCGCTGCGCACCACGATCCGGGACGGCCGACTGACGGAGGGTGCCGCCGTGCCACCGAGCCGGGCGCTCGCCGAGGAACTCGGCTGCTCCCGCTGGGTCGTGACGGAGGCGTACGGGCAGCTCATCGCGGAGGGGTTCCTTTCCGCGCGGGTGGGTTCCGCCACGCGTGTCTCGTGGTCACCGGACGCCTCGCCGACTCGGCCTCGTGTGCGGCGCGTTCCGGCGCAGACAGCGATCCGGTACGACCTCGCGCCCGGTCTGCCGGATCTGCGGGCGTTTCCGCGGCGTCGCTGGGCGGAGGCCGTCCGGGCGGTCACCGGCTCGGCCGTCCACTACGACCTCGGCCTGCCCGACCCAGCCGGGCACGCGGTGCTGCGTACCACCGTCGCGCAGTACCTTCGGCGCTCGCGCGGCGCGGACGCCGACCCCACATCGGTGTCCGTGTGCGCCGGTGTCACCGACGGGCTGGTCCGCACATGCCGCGCGCTGCACGCCCGGGGGATCACCGACCTGGCGATGGAGCACCCAGGCTGGGGGCGACTGCGGGACGCCGCCACCAGCGCCGGACTGCGTGTGCATCCGGTGCCTGTGGACGACGACGGCCTCCGGGTCGAGGACCTCGTACGTACGCCGGCCAGGGCGGTCGTCGTGGGCGCGGCCCACCAGTTTCCCACTGGCACGGTTCTGTCGCCGCGACGCCGGGCCCGCCTGGTGCGCTGGGCGCGCGAGACGGACGGCTTCGTCATCGAAGACGACTACGACGCCGAGTTCCGCTACGACCGCCATCCGGTCGCCGTCATGCAGGGCATGGATCCGAGCCGGGTCTTCCTCCTCGGCTCGGTCAGCAAGACGCTGTCACCGGCCCTCGGTCTGGGCTGGATGGTCGCGCCCACCGCGATGGCCCAGGCGCTCCGGAGCGCCAACCCGGTCACCGTCGCGCCGCCGGTACTGGACCAACTCGCACTCGCCACCTTCATCGAACGTGGATGGTACGACGCCCATCTGCGCGCGGCACGGCGCCGGTTCCGCTCGCGGCGCGACCTGCTGACCCGCACGCTCGCCGCCCAAGTACCGCAAGGCCGGGTCGCCGGCACCGCCGCCGGACTCCACGTCCTGCTGCACCTACCGGACGACGCCGACACCCGCGGGACGGTCCGGGCCGCGGCCGCCGCCGGGCTGCGCCTTACGGACCTCGACGACTACCGGGTGCACGGGTCGGCGGAGCGCGCGCTCGTCCTCGGGTACGGCAACATCAGCGACACGGACATCGCCCCAGCCGTCGCGCTCCTCCGTGAGGCACTGAGTTCGCCGTCGACCTCGCGGCCGCCTGGAACAGCGCAGTCGGGTGATGACGGTCTCTGACGCCGCACGTACCCACCTCCCGTCCGTCCGCTGAGGACGGCACGCAGCTCACGGCCGCAGACACTCACCCTGCGGATCGAAGCGGACGAGTCCGTGTTCGGGGGCCAGCGATGCGGCGCGCGCTGATACTTCTTCAGCCTTGCCGTACGACATGAGCAGGCACCAGTTGGGCCTCTCCGAACCACCCATTATTTCGCTCGCGACGACCGCCCTGGCACATCTACGGTTTCATCGTGACCGCCACAGCAGTGCTGCCGCCGGCGATGGCCGAGGAACTCCTGCATCCCGTCCTTCCCGCCACGTCCGTCGGGGAGACCGTTCTGCGTACTGGCGGGGAGCTGAGCACGATCTTCGAGGTCCGATTCGCCGGGGTGGCCGAGCCGGTCGTCATCAAGATCTATGACGATCAGTGGCGATGGAAACAGGAGAAGGAGATCTACGTCTACCGACTGCTTCAGCAGCACGCTGTCGGGCCGGTGCCTGCCGTGTTGCACCATGGGGACGCCGACAACGTGCTTGGGCGCTGCTACACGGTGATGACGATGCTCAGGGGGCAGCCGTTGTCCGCTGTCAGCCATGCCCTGGAGAGGGCATCGCTGCGGGAGATCTACCGTCAGATCGGGGGCTGCATGGCTGCGGTCCACCAGATCCCGCAGGACAGCTACGGATACCTCACCACGCATGTTCTGGATCCCGAGCCGACGAACACCGCCTATATGACACGGCAGTTCCACAAGAAGCTCAGGGAGTACGCCGGTCACGGGGGTGATACGGCGCTCACGACGGCCGTCGAAGCGAAGGTTGCTCGGCAGATCGAGCTGCTCGGCGCGTGCCCGCATGCCGTGCTGTGTCACAACGACTTTCACGAGGGCAACGTCCTGGTCGCCGACGACGGCGGCGGATGGCAGGTCAGCGGCTTCATCGACGTGGAGAACGCGATCGCGGCGGATCCCCTGATGGACGTGGCCAAGACCGACTACTACTCCGTCCGCGACGACCAGGACAAGCGCGAAGCGCTCTGCGACGGATACGGGACGCTGCCCGCCGACTGGAGCGAGCGGGTCGGCCTCTACCGCCTCTACCACGCTCTGGAGCTGTGGGACTGGTTCGCCTCCATCGGCAACACGCCTCCGCTGGAGGGCATCACCGACGACATCCGGCGTATGACGGCATGATCTTCTCGCGATGACGTGTGCTCTCCAGCTGTCCACGCCGTCCAGGAGACAGGGCAGGGCGAACAGTTGGCATGCCGTGCCGGTGGTCGGTCGATGGTCGGCCTCAGCCCGTGATGGAGTCCAGTTGCTCCGCTGCCGGGCGCAAGAGCCACAGGTCGCCGCCCGGAGGCTCCTCCAGGGAGGGCACGGCCTTCTGCGCCTGCCTGTCACCCGCATCGGCGGCCGCATGCACCACATCAGTGGCCGCGTACCGGTGGAACTCGAGCTCCGTGTGCGGCCAGACAGCGGCAGCCGTCGACGCGGGCAGAAGGTAGTGCACCGCTTTGAACAGGCTCTGGCCGTCGGGGCCCCGGTACTTCCACAGGTTCACGCCGAGGTGCTTGCCGATGGCCGCGAGCCGCGTGTAGGCGACCAGGTCGAAGGTCGAGTAGTGCCAACTGCGCGTCCTGGTCAGCTCTTGGGGCTGGCTGCCGTCGGCGGCGATCTGCGGGGCGATACGCAGGCTCCGCGCGTCGAGGACTGTTCGGCGGGCGAGATGCCTGTCGCCGGTCGCATGGGCGAGGGCTGCGACCTGCATGTCGTGGAAGGTGCCATGGTTGTTGGTGGCGGCGGCCTCCTGCTTGCCGAAGTCGCTGTACCTGAGCCAGCTGAGAAAGTCCTTGTTCCACTTCGCCATGCCGGTGCGGTCCGTCCTGGTCCAGTTGGGGGCGCCGGAGTTCAGGATGGCGAGCGCGTCGAGGACGGCGGTGTACGACTGCGAGAAGTCGATGATGCCGATGGCGCGGCCGTCGTACGTGCAGGGGATGAACTGTGCGTGGTTCAGGTGCGGGTTCATCCTCGTGGCAGGGTCGAGGAACCAGGTGCGCAGTATCTGTCCGGCCTTTCCGGCGTACCGCTCGTCGCCGGTGTAGTACCAGGCGAGGGAGAGGTCGTACGTGGAATCGAAGACCTTCTCGACATCCCGGCGATCGGTACCGGAGTCGACCTCGGGGTTGCGCTGTCCGTCACGTTGGACGTACGGGCAACCCCACGGATTTCCGGACGTCGGCGGTTGTGATGGCCACCAGTACGGAGCCTGACTGAGGTAGTCGTGGACGTCGCCGCTCGGTGCCGGCCTGGGTTTGTCGACGACCGTCCAGGGGCCCTGGCTCAACCACCGGTCGGCGCGGGCGGTCAACGCCTGGGCGGCTCGGCGCAGTTGTGGGTCGCCGCGGTCGAGCCGCGTCTTCGCCTGCTGCAGACGGGTGCCGTCGAGGACGGCGGTGTGCGGAGCGTCGGGCACGGGGTGCGTCACCTTCGCCGAGGCAGAGGGTACTGCTGCGGCGCTGATCACGGCCAAGGCCGCCAGGAGGACAGCCAGGCGCGAGCGAGTACTCATCAGGTACTCCAATCATGTATGTGAATCGCAGAGGTGAGCTTCTTGCGGCGGGCCAGGACGGTGGTCCATCGCCGCCACGAGAGGCCTGGCGTCTACGGGCGGGCATCCGTCGGCGATGTTGTGCGCAGTGCCGTTTCTCGCGCCCGTCCGCCGTCTTGGGTGTCGCCAGGGCCGCGGAGGTGGACCGGTCGACGTCCTGGTCGGTGGCGGGCCGGGGGAATGGGTAAGGCCGGGCCTGGCAGGGCGCGGCGGTGGCCTTGAGTGTCCGGGGCGGATGGTGGCCAGGTCACCGCCAGTCCTGCCGTCAGGGGCGTTGGCGCGGTCGCTTGTGAGGGTGGGGTGGGTGATGGCGTTCGGTCTCGCCCAGCGGGCGTGGGAGACGGCGGGAACGCGCCGTCCCGCGGCGGCAGTCGGCCCGGCCGGCTCCGCTCCCGCTGCGGACTGCTTGGCTCATAGGTGCTCGCTCCTACACTGGAATTCATGTAGATGAACAAGGTTCATGAATGCGTCGGGCGTGAGCATGCCACGTCCAACCTGGAGCGGGAAGAGGTGTGCATGGCCGAACTCGACGGCGAGCATCCGGCGTGCACTGTCAGAGGCTCGCAGTCCCGGGCGCAGGAGAGGCGCTGCGGCGTCGCTGTGGCAGCTGAAGAGGGCACGGCCCGGCCACCGTGGTGGGGGTCTGGGCTCGGGGTGTGTCGCGAACGGTCGGCCGTGACGGCAGGCCGTTCCAGGCCTCGTCGCCGCTCGTCAGACCATGGATGACGGCATCGTCCCAGTCGACGACTGCACGGAACCAGAACCGCTCGGCGTCCAGCGCGGGGTGCTGGGCCAGCCCCAGAGACAGTGGCACCCGGCCGGCAGTACGGGCCGCCGCAAGGCCTCCGCGTCGAGCCCGTCGAGGATGCCGAGCACGTGGCGGCGCTGCCCGTACACGACCCTGAGAAGTGTCCTGTCCTCGAGGTCCGGAGTTGTGTCGTGCATGTCGGCGGTCATGGCCACTCGGAATTCCTCATGTCCCGCGGTCCTGGCGGAAGTTCGTCATTGCCTCGCACAGCCGATGAGAGGTTGGCCGGTACTGCATACGAGAACACCCGGTCGGCGCGTACGGCTCCAGGAGTACGTCCCCGTGAACGAGTCGCCGCACCCTCACGCTCCCCTGCAGTGGGGTCTCGAACGCGCTCTCGCCCTGGCAGAACTCAGTGAGTCTGCCAGGGCGAGCCGGACCAGTTGCACTCCCGTACGGTCACCGGGACCGCGGACGGTCTACCGGTGACAGTCGGCCCCGTGCGCCCGGCGAGGGGTGAGCACAGCGCTGGAGTGTGGTGGTCAGGAGGAGAGACTCAGCGGGTGAAGGTGACCCGGTTCTCCTTGAGGGCGGCGCAGTTGGAGCCGGATACCTGGGTGTAGATGTTGTTGATGTGGCCGCCCCAGTTGACGCAGAGGGCCTTGCCGTACACGTAGGCCGGACCCGCGTACGAGGTGTAGTGCCCGTAGTCCTCAGCCGAGTCCCCGGTGTCCGGGATGTAGATCCAGGTGGACATGTCCACGGCCGCGCCGGGGTTCTTGCGGATGGTCGCGACGCAGTTCTTGCCGTTGGAGGAGTTGTACGTCAGGTAGACGGTGCCGAGCGAGCCGATGGGAGCCGAGTTCACGGTCTTGTAGGCACTTCCGCAGACCTTCTGCGGGGTGGTGTTGGGTGCGGCTGACGCGGGCGACGCGAGAGCCGTGGTCGCGCCCATCGCCAGAGCGGCGAAGGCGGCGGCGGTCAGAACGGAACGGTTGGATCTCATTTTTCCCCCTTGTGATCTTTGGAGTTGGTTGCTCCTGCTTGGTGTGACACGCGAGCCATCGGAAGGGTTGTGCACCGTCCGCAGAAGATGCGAGGTTCTGAACATCCGTCCGTGCAGGGGGATTTGGACTCCGCTGCGCGAAGGCCGTATGCGGCAGTCGGCGGGTCTTCTTGACCAAGTCGGGGGAGGGTCCTCGACGCAGATTCGTGTCCCCAGCGTTACGGCTGTTCCCGCAGACGGCGCGGTACCAAGCCGCGTCGCCCTCCACGGCCTGTCCGGCGGGTTCTGTATGCGCAGAGCACGGTAGGTTGCCCGTATGCCCTCTGCACTCGTCGTCGGTTACGACCCGCACTCGATACCCGGCGTGGACAGCGAGGCCCTTCGCGGGGCCCTCGATGCGGAGCTGGGCCGGTTTGGTGAACATGGCATCGACGCGGCCATGACGCTGGTCGTGTTCGACGAAACGGCTGCGCCGACCCTTGTTGCGTCGCTGACCGAACACCCATGGGATGTCGTGGTCGTCGGCGGCGGAATCCGCAAGGCCGAGCAACTGTTCCTGCTCTTCGAGCAGATCGTGAACCTGATCCGCCGCCATGCGCCCCAGGCCGCCATCGCGTTCAACACCAGTGGCGAGGACAGCGTCGAGGCCGCACAGCGCTGGCTCTGAATTCCGCTGTCCGGTCGCATCCTGTGTCACCTGCGACGGCTTCGGGAACGGCATCACGCGGTCGGAGCGGAACCGGCCGATGCGGGAGAGACCGACAGGTCGCGACACGGGAGACGCCCACGCATGAACACGCCACCAGTGGCCCCTCAAACGCAGCGGACTGACGGATCAACGGTCCGGATCGGCGCCCTCGTCCCGCTCACCCGTCCCGGCTGGGTCGAGGCAGGCCGACATCTGCTCGCCGGTCTCGAGCTGGCCATGGGCGACGTCAACGACGCCGGCGGCATCGCCGGAAGGCCACTCGAACTGCTGGTACGAGACACCGCGGCTGATCCGCGGAAGGCCACCGCGGCGGTGGACGAACTGGCTCGCCTGGGCGTCGCCGCCTTGGCAGGGGAGTACCACAGTGTCGTCGCTCGCGCCGCTACCGTCAGGGCCGACGCCCTCGGACTGCCGTTCCTCTGCTCGTCCGCGGTTCTCGACGCGCTCACCGAACAGCCCACGGAATGGGTCGCGCGGCTCGCCCCGCCGCAGTCCCACGGCTGGCAGATCTACGCGGACTTCCTCCTGGGCGAGGGCCACGACCGCATCGCCGTAGCGACCCAGCCGAGTGTGTACTGGGCATCCGGGACCCGCGTTCTGCGGGAGCACCTCACTCCACGCGGTGGCACCGTCATCGAGCTCGACATGAGCGAGCTCACCCCTGCGGCCGTGTGCGACGAACTCGTCGACCATCGTGCGACAGCCCTCCTCCTTCTGGTGGGCCACCCCGATCCGGCCGTGGAGATCGTCAAGTCCGTCCGCCGCGACCAGCGCCTCGCCGAGCTCATGATCGGCGCGCCGGCGGGGCAACCGGAGTTCGCCGCATGGGCGACGTCGCTGGGCGACGACTGCGCCGCGATCCCGTTCCTGCGCTACTTGCCCGAGCGTCTCAGCCCTCTCGGTGCACGAGTCGAGACGGCTCTGCGCGAGCGGCTGACCGACCCGCCCTCCTTCGTCGCCTACGAGGGCTATGACACGGTTGTCGTCCTCGCTGACGTGCTGCGTTCTCACGGCGCGGACCGGGCGCGCACCGCCGAATCCTGGCCGCGCGTCGCAGTCGAGGGGACCCGCGGCCAGATCCAGTTCTCCCGCGTGCCGGGCATCAGCGTCTGGCAGTGGGCCTCGGCGCCGGTCCAGATCGTTGACCGTGATCCGGTACGGCCCGATCGCTTTCGAATCCTTCACGCCGGCTGATACAGCACGGAGATCCGACCGACCGGGTCTGTCCGAACCGCGTCTGACCGAAGCCGAGGCCCACTGTCAGACGCTGATGCCCGGGGAGAGGGTCCGGGAAGGGCTGGTGCTCGCGGTACGCGAATCGGCTCCGCCCCGGGTGGGGGCGGAGCCGATGGTGGGATGTGGGGGTCAGGCGTGGCTGCGGCGTCGGTTTCCGGTGATGACCCGGTAGAGGGCGAGGAGGATGACCGAGCCGACGATGGCGGCGATCCAGGTGGAGATCTCGAAGAAGCCGTCGATGGAGTCGACGCCGAAGAGGACCTTGCCGAGCCAGCCGCCCAGGAGGCCGCCGGCGATCCCGATGAGCATCGTGATGATGATGCCGCCCGGGTCCTTGCCCGGCATGAGCGCCTTGGCGATGAGGCCCGCGAGCAGACCGATGAGTATCCAGGCGATGATGCCCATGACTGTGCTCCTAGCTGGTCGTATAAAGACTGTGTCAAGGCCTTCGGGTTTACCGTGCCGCCGTTTTCAAACGCGGCGCCGCGCGCATGTTCGTACGCAGCCGATGGTGCGGTGGCCCGGACGCCGGAGTCCCGCAGGCTCGGGTGGCCGCCCGGGGCGTGTGCCTTGAAGCCTGCTGGAACAGTCATCGATGGGCATCCGAGAGCGTGACCGTAAGGTGTACCGACCGCTGCGGCGCGTCGGCCTCGAGGTGATCTCGGACGCAGTGCCGGACGGCACGATGCCCTTCGTCCACGGATACGGCGCCGAGGATGTGAACGGCGGCTTCTCCCACTGATACGACACCCCACGGCTCGTCGAGAGGCTCAACGAGGACTGGTACGACCTCGCCGTCTCCTCTGGCCTTCTCGATCGTCGACGCGAGTGCCTCGTGCAGCTGCCTCAGGGGACTCGGACGCACCGGGTTGCCCTGCGGCACCTGCACAGCGACAGTGATGCCGCGCCGTCTGTCTGGACCCGGGTGCGGCTGCTGGAGCGCTGGGACATCATGGGGCGGGGCGCGGGGTCAGCGTTTCTCGGCGTGGGCGCGGGCCGTCCGGGCTTCGCGATGATGGCGCTCGACAGCAGCGTGTACGTCCACGGATCGACGGGCGAGACCGGCGTCGGTGTGCTCGCGGTAGCCCACCCGGGCCGCTCGGAGAACATCCTGCGGCACCTGCAGTGGATCACGGTGCACGACAGCCCCTACGTCAACCGCGAGTTCAAGGCGCGGATCGCCGTATGGCTCGCGGCCCGTGCTCGGAACGCCGTCGATCCCTGAGTCCTCGACGAGACGTTCAAGGCGGCAGGACGACGGAGGAGATCCCTGTCGTTCGCCACGGACAACCCGTGCTCACGTCGACGGGCGTCTGCGTGCCAAGGCGCCGGGGTGCCGGATGTTGCGTGCGTCGGATCGTGGGAGGCCCCGGGACGAGCGGGGGGAGAGGCAGGGATCACTCGGCGTGGAGCCGACCCCGCAGCGGCCCGGGGCGTGGGTCCTACTGCTCCACGGCGCCCGAGGAAGCGATCTCGATCTTCGCGCGGGTGGCGCCGGAACGCGAACCCAGGGACTCGATCTTCGTCACCAGGTCCTGGCCCTCGACGACTTCACCGAAGACCACGTGCTTGCCGTCCAGCCACGACGTGACAACCGTGGTGATGAAGAACTGCGAGCCGTTGCTGTCCGGGCCGGAGTTGGCCATGGAGAGCAGGAACGGCTTGTCGTGCTTGAGCTTGAAGTTCTCGTCCTCGAACTTCGTGCCGTAGATGCTCTTGCCGCCGGTGCCGTCCCCACGGGTGAAGTCGCCACCCTGGAGCATGAAGTCTGGGATGACACGGTGGAAGCCCGAGCCCGCGTATCCGAAGCCGTGCTGACCGGTGGCCAGCTCACGGAAGTTCTGCGCCGTCCTGGGGACGACCTCGTCGTACAGCTTGAAGACGATCCGGCCGGCGGAGGCGCCGTCGATGGTGATGTCGAAGAAGACGTTGGTAGACATGAGGAGATCCTGTCACGACGCGACGCACTGCCTTGGAGCCACCCCCGGTTCGTCCGCCAGGAGAACCAGACAGCCCCATCATCGGGATGGGCTTCCCTGCCGTGATGCCGCCGTGGTGGCGCGCGGCGTCAGGCCGCTCGCCCCAGGACGCGCGCCCCCTGCCGCCTCCCCTTCTAGGGCAGACGGTCGGTGCCGCCGTCAGGGGCGGCGCGGGCCAGGCCTGTCCGATAGGCGATGACGACGAGTTGCGCCCGGTCGCGGGCCTCCAGTTTCGTCATGGCGCGCTGCACGTGAGCGCGTACGGTGAAAGGACTGAGGAACATCTGCTCGGCTATGTCCTGGTTGGACAGTCCGGTCGCCACCAGAGCGACCATCTCGCGTTCGCGCGGGGTGAGGGCGGCGAGTTGTTCGGGACGGTGCCGGTGCGGCGTGACGGTGTCCGGTGTGGCCAGGAAGCGGGCGACCAGGGAGCGGGTCGCGGCGGGGGACAGGAGAGTGTCGCCGTCGGCGATGGTGCGCACGGCGTCCAGCAGGGCCTCGGCCCCGATGCCCTTGCCGATGAAGCCGCCGGCTCCCGCCCGCAGTGCCTGGGCGACGTACTCGTCGGTCTCGTACGTGGTGAGGATCAGGATGCGGCTGGCACGCAGTTCCGGGTCCGCGCAGATCTCGGACGTGGCGGTGAGACCGTCCATCTCGGGCATCCGGATGTCCATGACGACCACGTCCGGGCGCAGTTCCCGGGTGAGTCTCACCGCCTCTCTGCCGTCGGCGGCCTCGCCGACGACCGTGATGTCGTCGGCACTGTCGAGGAGCAGCCGGAAGGCGCCGCGCAGGAGGGCCTGATCGTCGGCGAGCAGTACCCGGAGCGTCACGGCGCCTCCCCGGGCGCTCCGCCGTCCGTCCGTGCGTCGCCTGTCGTTGCGTCGGCCGTTCGCCCCCCGGTGGCTGTTGTCCCGCCGGCTGTCGGCGTCGTGTCCTTGACGGGTGGGAGGGGCAGGTGGGCGGAGACGAGGAAGCCGCCCTCCGGGCGCCTGCCCGCGGAGAGGTGCCCCCCGACCGCGGTGGCACGTTCACGCATCCCGATCAGCCCGTAGCCGGGTGGGCGGTCTGCTGCTGTGGCCCCGTGCGCCTGCGTGGATGCGGCGGGCGACGTACGGACGTCCCTTCCGTCGTCGGCGACGGTGAGGGTCACCTGGTCGCCGTTCCAGGCGAGACGCACCCGGGCGCTGCCGGTACCGGCGTGCTTGGTCACGTTGGTCAAAGCCTCCTGGACGATGCGATAGGCGGTGAGGTCCACTCCCGGCGGCAGCGGCCTGGCGGTGCCCTCCTGGTGCACCGCCACCTCCAGCCCCGCGCGGCGGAAGGACTCGAAGAGTGTGGGGAGCCGCTCCAGCCCGGGAGCCGGTTCGGCGGGCGCGGCCGCGTCTCCGGCCTGGCGCAGCAGACCGACCGTGGCCCGTAGGTCGTCGAGTGCGTCGCCGGTTGTCTCGACGAGTTCCTTGAGGCTCTTGCGGGTCTGCTCGGGGCGGGTGTCGAAGAGATGGGCGGCGACAGTGGCCTGTGCGTTGGCCAGGGTGATCTGGTGGGCCACCAGATCGTGAAGCTCCCGGGCGATGCGTACCCGTTCCTCGGCCACCATCCGGCGTGCTTCGCTGTCCCGGCTCTCCTCGGCCCGCCGGGCCCGCTCCTCCACGGCCGCCAGGTAGGCGCGCCTGTTCTGCGCCGAGTGCCCGAGTACGCCTGCCACCAGTGGGAACGCCGCCACCGCTCCCACCCTGCTTGCGTCCTTCCACGACAGGGCCCCGAACAAGGGGGTCGAGGCGACCAGCAGCGCCACGGATATGAGCGCCACCGCGCTCGCCACGCGCCGTTCGGAGCGCGCGGTGAGCGCGTAGGAATAGGCGGTGACCATGGCGGGGGCCACAATGAGCGGGCTCAGCAGGAGGCCCAGAAACGGCGCCAACATGCCACTCGCGGTCGTGATCGCCATGGCGGCCAGGGGCGCCCGGTGCCGCACCGGAAGCACGGCACAGGACACCACGGCGATGAAGTAGGCGAGGGCGGACGGCGGTGACAGCGTGCTGCCGTCCTCCTGTACCACGCCGCCGAACAGACAGAGCGCGAACGCCGTCGCCGTGATCGCTGCCTCCCGCCACCACCTGCCGCGTGGTCGCGGGCCGCCGCCACCCGTGTTCGTCATGGCCGGATCAGCGCCGGCCGACGGGGAGCCGTCGCATCGCCGCGTCCTGCTCGGTCAAGGAGGCCGGTGCATGCCTGCTCAGTGCCACACCCTCGATATCCACGTTCGGCAGCACGCGGTTCAGGATACGGGGCAGCCACCAGGCCCGGTGGCCCAGCAGTGCCAGGACCGCGGGTGCGATCGCCATCCGGACCACGAAGGCGTCGAACGCGACCGCGGAGGCCAGGCCGACACCCATCGTCTGAATCGTCGGGCTGTTCATTCCGATGAATCCGGCGAACACGCTGATCATGATGATCGCCGCCGCGGCCACCACACGTCCGCTGTGCCGGAACCCGTTGACGATCGCCTCGTCGGGGGACGCGTCATCGACGTAGGCCTCCCGCATGCGGGTGAGGAGAAAGACCTCGTAGTCCATCGCGAGGCCGAAGACTATGCCGATGATGAGGATCGGCATCAGCGACATGACCGGCCCGGTCTGTTCGATGCCGATCAGGTCCGCGGCCCAGCCCCACTGGAAGACGGCGACGAGGACGCCGAAGGCGGCGCCCACCGACAACAGGAAGCCGAGCGCGGCCTTGACGGGGACCAGGACCGAGCGGAAGACGACCATCAGCAGCAGCACCGCCAGGCCGATGACCACGGTCAGATAGGGGATGAGGGCGTCGGACATGGCTTCGGAGATGTCGATGTTCAGCGCGGTGGTGCCGGTCACCAGGATTCCGGCGCCCGTGGAGGCCTCGGTGTCCGAGACCGCGCCCCGGATCGTGTGCACCAGGTTTTTGGTCTCACCGCTGTTCGGCGCGGTCTGCGGGACCGCTGTGAGGACGGCGGTGTCCTTGGTCCGGCTGAGGACCGGCGCACCGACCGACTCGACCCCGTCCACTCCCCGTACGGTCCTGACGACCAGGTCCGTGGTGGCGCGCGCGTCCGTGGACTCCGACAGGTCCACGACCACGGTCAACGGGCCGTTGAAGCCGGGGCCGAAGCCTTCCGACAGCAGGTCGTAGGCTCGGCGCTGGGTGGTCTCCACGGACTTGGACTCGTCTCCGGGCAGCCCGAGTTCGAGGGTCAGTGCCGGTAGGGCGACGGCGCCGAGACCGAGACCGGCGACGAGCAGCACGGCCACCGGCCGGCGCAGCACGAACCGTGCCCAGCGGATGCCGAGCCCGGGACGGCCGGCCGTGGCGGGCACCGGGTGCGGGCGCCCGCTTCCCGGCAGGGTGGTCCTGCGGACGGCGCGGGACAGGACGCGTCGGCCGAAGAAGCCGAACAGTGCGGGAACCAGGGTCAGCGAGACGAGTACGGCAAGAGCCACGGCGCCCGCGCCGCCCATGCCCATCTTGGTGAGTTCGGGGATTCCGACGACTCCCAGCCCGACCAGGGCGATGCAGACGGTCGCGCCCGCGAACACGACAGCGGATCCGGCCGTGCCCACCGCCCGGCCGGCGGCCTCCTCCGGCTCGCGGCCCTGGGCGCGCTCGTCGCGGAAGCGGGAGGTGATGAAGAGCGCGTAGTCGATGCCGACCGCCAGTCCCAGCATCAGCGCCAGGATGGCCACGGTGGATGTCAGGCCCAGCGGCACGGCCAGTGCGGAGATCAGGCCGAAGGCGATGGCCACACCCAAGAAGGCGGTCAGCAGGGACAGTCCGGCCGCGACCAGCGATCCGAGAGCGAGGATGAGCACCGCCGCCGCCACCGTCACGCCGATGATCTCCGTCGTGCCGCCCGGTGACTCTTCCGCATCCAGAGCCGAGCCGCCGATCTCCACGGTCAGCCCCGCGCCCCGGGCCTGGCTCGCGGCGTCCTCCAGCGCCCTCTTCGTCGGCTCGGTGAGGTCGACGGCGTCCGCGGAATAGGTGATCGTGGAGTAGGCGATGGTGCCGTCCTCGCTGACAGCGCCGGTCTCATAGGGGTCGGTGGTCGACGCGACCTGAGCGTCCCCGTCCAGCGAGCCGAGCGCGTCCTCGACGGCCGCCTTGTTTTCCGTGGCCGTCACCCGCTGCCCGTCCGGGGCCTGGAACACCAAGCGGGCCTCGGCACCTTGGGAGTTGCCGCGGGGGAAGCGCTCGTCCAGCAGGTCGAACGCCTTCTGCGACTCGGTGCCGGGCATGGAGATGTCCTCTTCCTCCCCGGCCGGCGCCAGGGCGGCGGCCACGACGGCCAGCACCAGGGCGCCCATCCACAGACCGCCCACGAGCCGGCGCCGCCGGAAGGCCCACCGTCCGATCCGGTAAAGAATTGTCGCCACCTGTAGATCACTCCAGACACCGCTAGGCAAGGGGAATGCGCGAGATTCAACGCGCCTCCCAGACTTCCCTCGGGCGTCCCGCCGGGCATCGTCCCCCGCCGCCGTCTTCCCCCGGTGCATCCGCACCAGCCTCTGAGGTGCCCTGGTGCCACCGCACTACAGGCGGGCCTGGGCCTCAACGGGGCTCGATCCGCTGTTGGGTTCGCTACGGCCGGAATGTCACGCCCTCGGCGGCAGGGTGCGGGAGCGGTCTCGACGATTCACCACGTGGTGGCAGGACGGGGCTGCCGTCGGCGGCCCATGGCCCGGGGCCCCGCCGACAGTTGTGCGTCGGCGGGGCCCCGGGTTCAGGCGATGGGCGTTGTGCAGCGCTCGATGGCAGTCGGTGCGGTGGGTGTCACTTGCCGAGGACGTAGCCGAAGAAGGCGTTGTCCGGCGACGCGCCGAGTGCGGCGGCGCCGAACGACCAGGAGCCGCTGGTCGTCAGGCCCGACGCCGTCGAGTCGAAGACCCAGGCGAAGCCCGCGGAGTCGTTCTCGTACGGAGCCGTGGTGACGAGCTCGGCGCGACCGTCGCGGTCGGAGTCGATGAGCCGGACCTGTGCACCGAAGCGGTCGCCCGCTTCGGCCGCACCCGGCACACCGGCGGTGTCCTGGTTGAGGGTTTGCACGCCGGCCGACCGCAGGCCCTGGGCCGAGCCGCGCAGGAGCCACGTCGCGCCCGCGTCCCCGAGGTCACCGATACCCTCGCCCGGTGAGCCGATCGCGAGGTCGGGGTAGCCGTCGCCGTCGACGTCGCCCAGGCTGAGGTCGGCGCCGAAGTCGTCGCCGACCTCGGAGCTGCCGGGAACACCGCCCTGTCCCTGCTCGAAGACCTGGTCGGGGGCCTCGGTGTTGCCTGCGAACAGGCCGTCCGGACCTCCGAAGCGCACAAACACAGCGCCGGCGGACAGATCCCATTCACCGTGTTCCAGGGTGTAGGGGGAGCCGAGCACGAGGTCGGGGTATCCGTCCTTGTTGATGTCACCGGAGGCGCCCACCCAGCCCTCTCCGAAAGAGCGGTCCAGGTCGAGCCCGCTCGCGGTGCCGCGCAGCAGGATCGAGCGGCCCTGACGCTGCTCCAGCTGCTGCTCGGAACCGGTGATCACGAGCTCGGCGTAGCCGTCCTTGTCGTAGTCGGCGCCGGTCAGCCCGCTGGGCCGGAAGCCGTTCTCGGAGGGGAGGTCGTGGAGCTGCTCCGGATCGGCGGGCGTGCGGGAGTTGCTGAAGTCGTGCACGTAGAGGGTGCCCTCCGCGTTGAGGTGGGCGAGCTCCGGGCGTCCGTCGCCGTCGACGTCGGCGGTGGTGAGCCCGGTCCCGTACGACTCCCTCGCGCTGGACGGGCCCAGGGTGCCGCTCTCCAGCCACGAGCTCGTACCGGTCAGCCCGCGGGCCGAGCCCCACAGGACGGTGACGCCCCCTGCGTCGACGACGTTGCCGATGTCCTCGCCGGGCGATCCGACGGCCAGGTCGGCGTAGCCGTCACCGTCGAGGTCCGCGGAGGTGACGGCCGAGCCGAAGGCGTCGTGGGCCTCCGGGGTGCCGGGCACACCTGCTGAGCTCTGCGTCAGGACCACTCTCCGAGCGGTGTCGATGCCGCTCGACGAGCCGTAGAGCACGGAAACGAGCCCGGCTCCCGCCTTGCCACCCACCCCTGCGGCGGGCGTCGCGGCCACCAGGTCCGGGTAGCCGTCGCCGTTGAAGTCGTCGTGGGCCACAGCCTTGGCGCGCTGGTCGCCCGCCGCGAAGGCGGGCCCGCTGACGATCGCTGTGCCGGTGACGGCCAGCAGTGCTACCGCCAGGGCGGCCACAGAGCGTGTGGAGCGCATGGAAGTTCCCCCTGTATGTCACTGCGTCGAATTCGCAGTCCGGTGAGTCGGGCAGCACGCCGAACCGGTCGTGAACGGCGTGCTGCCTTTGCGGGAGATGAGACCCGGGAACCTGAACAGAAGTTGTACTCCCGGGGCGTGGCGCGGGGGCCTGTGGCACGGCTGTGACAGTGGCCATGGATCCGTGACACGGCTGACCTCTCCCATGAGGCGCGCCCGGAGCAGCGCCAACAGGCCACGACAACGGCGAGTTGCCGACCGCCTGGTCTTCGGGCTTCTGCTTGTGCTGTTCCGGGGGCGGATGTGCTGGCGGTTCCCAGCCCTTGTCCCGGCTGCCCTGTACGACGAACCCTCAGGGCTGAGCGAGCCGATAACGTGCCGCCCATGACGCGGACACAACGCACCGATGCAGCGCAGACCTCGCAGGTGGCCACCGACGAGGATGGAGTACGCCTGCCGCGGCTGCGCTTCACGGACGTGGTGCTACGGGGGACGGTCCAGGGGATCGCCGCCGTCGCCCTGCTCGTCGTAGGCATGCTCTTCGTCGCTGATCACCACGACCGCGAAACGTTCCTCGCCGTGACCGCAGGCTTCTCCGCAGTGCTCGCGGGTACGGGGATCGTCTTCGGGGTCTTCTTCTGGACGGCCTGCGGTGGTGACATCCGGCGATGGCGGGACTGGCGAACGATCACCGGCCAGACAGGCGGCGTCATGATCATGGCACCGACCCTCGTGCGGGTCGGTGTCCTCGCCCTGGTGCTCTTTCCCGGTGCCCTCGGGCTCTACCACCTCGTCGACGACGCGGCGTACGACAGTTGGCTGTACGGGAGTTGAGCCCGACGCCTGATGCCCGATGCGTCTCGTGCTGCGGGCTCGTGGTTCGCGGCCGTGGGTCCGGCCGGCTGGAGGTCCCGGCCAAGCAGTGATACGGCCTGAATGAGCCGACCCCCCTGGGTCGAGTGAGCCGTCAGGCAGAGCGAGCGGTGGACCTCGCGCACTGGCCTCCTCCCTTCCACACATGAGCCGGTCACCGCACGCTGACCATCACCTGGTCGACACGCGGGAGGGAACTGGGCATCTCGTCGGTGAGCCAGGAGTACTCCAGAGCTGCCAGGGTGGCGCCCCTGTCCGTCCACACCAGTAGTTCACCGATGTACTCGCCGGACTGGTCGTGGACATGGGCGTCGACAGGCACCAGTTCGGCGGACATGGCCGCGTGGTGCGCGGGTTCCCGTACCCGCAGGTTGACGCTCGCGGACCCAGGAGCCCAGAGGGCTACCACTTCCGTCCGGTCCAGCTGGCTGCGGAGCGCGGAAGCTCCGGCGAAGTCGGCCGAGAGAATGTGCTCCAGCACGGTTCGCTCCAGGTCGCTCAACGGACGAGGTCGCAGGGGCAGGCGGGGCATACGCTGATCATCGCAGGCCGCGTCTCCGCCCGTCGACGGCTGACGAAGTTCTGGTCAGGCGACCTGACGCGAACCTCAGCAGTGGCTCCAAGAGGTCCTATGCGTCGGTGTGATGGGATGCCGGTGGGTGCTCGGTGGCGGGCACGGGGGTGCATCGCGCCGGTCGCCGGGACGAGGACAAAAGAGGGCGGCTTAGCGGGGGAGACGATGAACGGACACGAGAGCCAAGGAACAGCCTTCGGCCTGAGGTCGCTGCAGACGCGCGCCTTGATGCGCGAGGCCGGGAAGGCGAAGCGGCTCTTGGCAGCGGGGGAGTGGCGCCCTTCCACGGCGGACTCCGAAGCCGCGGCGTCCGTCCTGGACCGCCTCGCGGCCCCGCTCCCTGACCGGCGGGCAACGACCGCATCAATGCCGGCCACAGACCGGGACCGGCGACTTCAACGTCTCCTGCGCACGACCCTCCACCACCTCGACGCAGGAGCCGTGAGCCCGCCCTCAGCCGCTCTCCTGGCCGCGGTCGCCCGCGCATTCCTGCCTTGGTACGCCACCCCGAACCCGCCGGGCGCAGCGGCGGCCCCGAGGTACGGGGCTCCGGCGGGAACGGCAGACGGCCCGGCCGGGCCACCGACGGCGGCCGGCGAGGCCTTGCTCCCCGATCTGACCGCACTGTTCGCTGCGTTGGCCGCCACGAGCGGGCCCGGCACCGCTTCGCTCACGCCCCCGGCCGAGTCCTGGCAGCTCCCATACGCCGGCCGATTCCGTCGTTATGGCAGACCCGCTGCCGGGGTGTGGACGGCTGAGACCGTCGCCTGCCCGGCGTGTGGAGGTACAGACGGTCCGTGGACCGTGACGAGCGACTGGCGGCTGATCTCGCTGGGCTGCCAATGCGGGATGACGACCCACGAGCACGGCCTCGCCTTTTCCGAAGTCTGGCTTCTCCTACCGGATATGTGACGAGGCGTCGATCAGCCAAGTCGTCCAAGTGACGCGGACGTAACTGGCTCCATCGCAAGCGCGCGCCTCCACACAACTGCCGCGCGGGTGCGAGCACGTCCCGCGCGCCTGACCGGCATGCCTAGCGAATGCCCTGTGTCCAGGACTGCTCTTTCGCGAATTTGCCCTTTCGTTCTTGGGAGCGGTTGTACCGTATCTGTCCTCTTGTCGGCCCTGTGTGGGCGTTGGGGTGGATACGGGAGGCGGCCTCGCCGGTCGTGGGGCCCTTCAGGGTGAAGGGCCCCACGACCGCGGCGATCAGCTGTCGTTGCCGTGGTTGTCCCGTGACTGCGTGGGGTGGTTCTCCAAGGTGCTCCGGTGGACCGTTGCGGCGAGCTTTGTCAGGTCCTTGGGGGTGATCTTCTCCGACAGGAGGTCCTCGCGTGCGAACTGCCGTACTTCCCGCAGCACTGTGCGCAGGGTCAGGCGCCAGATCAAGGCACGGACGAGGTGGGGAGTGTGAGGGGCGATGGTGCCGGTCACCGCGACGACGCCGACGCTCCCGGCCACGACCGCGGCCCACACCGGGCTGTGGCTCAGCAGACTCCAGGAGAGGGCCGCGCTGGAGAGGCCGGAGCCGGCCAGTGCGGTGACGTGGACGAATCGCTGCGGGCGGTGGGAGCAGTGCTGTTCGCCCTCGGCGGGGGAGGCGGTGCGGTTGTGCTGGATGCGACGGGACATGGAGTCCTCCGTTGATGCCGTGAGGTATCGGACGGAGGCCCAGGGCCGAGAAACGGGGCGTTTCCCGGAGTTCACGAAGATTCTTTTGCGGGAGTTCGTGAGTTGCTGTCGCGGCTCACACGAGGGGAGTGACCGTGGGGGACCGTGCAGAGCCGGACAACGAGCCCGTCAGCGACCGGGAACTGGTCGGCTGGGCGCTGGACGCGTCCCAGCCACGACGCCGCAAGAAGGCGCTGGAGATGATCGCAGAACGCTATTTACAAGACGTGATGGTGTCGACGGCGCGCCGGATGGGGGACGCGGAGGCGGCGTCCGATGTCACACAGCAGACCTTCACCGATGTCTGCGACAAGCTGATGAAGGGGGAGGGCCCGCAGAATCCGGATCGCCTCGGTGGCTGGCTGCACAACTTCAGCCGCAACCGCGAACGCAACCACTACAAGCGCCGTGAGGCGACCCGGGAACGTTCTCGCCCGGCCGATGACCACGACGATGAGTTCGGTTCGGGCGTCTCCCGGGTGGGGGTGGCGCGTGACGACGAGGAGCGACTGGCTCAGGCCCGGGGCATCGCCGGCCGGGTGGCGCGCACGCTCGCGGCGGACGAGCAGGAGATCTACCGGCTCTACTACGAGCAGGAGCTCTCGGTCGCGGAGGTGACGGAGCAGCTCACCCTCTCCGGCCGGAAGCTGTCGCAGAAGACCGTCCAGAACAAGGTCACGCGGGTGGCGGCGGTCGTCGCGACCGGCTTCGAGGCGTATCTCCTTGTGCAGCACGACCGAACGTCGTGCGGACGGCTGACCGCCATCATCGGCCGGTACCCGCAGGAGTTCGGCAGCGAAGTGCGGGATCACGTGCTCAAACATGCTCGCAAATGCGCCGATTGCGGAAGCTGCACGGTGTGTCCCACCTGCCGGGTGCGGGACGTCCTGGCCATCAGCACGTGCGAGAAGTCCACCGGCTGCCGGCGCTGCCTGGTGTGCGACAGCGAGCGAGTGGATCTGAAGGCCCAGTGGGCGCCGGCCCTCGTCCTTCTCCTGTTCCTCCGCCCGGTCCGGACCGTGGTCCTCCAAGCCGTCAATCAGGCCTGGTCCGAGGCCATCTCCGTGCTGTCGTCACCGCCGGCCAACCCGCCCAGCAGCCCTCCCGGGCCACCGTCTGCCGTCGGTCCGCTGCGCCGCCCTGCGGCCAGGACGGCCAAGGTCGCCACAGCAGCTGTGGCCACCGCGGCCGTCGTCGCGGGAGCGCTGCTGCTCACCCGCCCCGAAACGAACTCCTCGCCGCAGACGGCCCCGGTGGCCGCCACCATGCCGACCATCGCGTACGCCACGGACAAGGAGGTCCGCGTCCAGACCAGGGAAAGGAACACCACCGTCGACAGGGTGCCGGCCGGCAGCACCGTCACCGATCTGATCTGGTCAGCCGACCGCCGCCGCCTGGGCTGGCTCGTCAGACCCGCCCAGGGCACGGCCGCCACCCTGCACACCAGGGACCTGTCCACCGGCCGGAACCGCACCTGGGACTGCCAGAACTGCTCCGGAATCGCCTTTCAGGGCGCGAACTTGGTCAGCGTTCAGCAGGGCGCTCAAATCCTGTCCCACCCGCCCACCGGCAAGGCCCCCAAGACCCTGGAACTCCAGGGCCTAGACACCACCACCACCTGGCAACTGTTCCTCGTCGGCAGCACGGCGGCCGACAGCGCACTGCTGATCTTCGCGATGGACGACAACGTCAGTGGGGCAGACGCCAACAAGCTGTTCCGGATGGCCGCCAACAAGATGGTGACGACGGTCGTCGACGACGCTCTCCGTCACATTCCCGGCGGCGCCCGTCAGGCCGGCCAGTACACGGTGGTCAGCCGGGACGGCGCACAGTTCGCCTACGGGGGCAATGACTCGGGCGGCGACCCCTGTGTGGCCTCGGACGGTGTGACCGTCGTAGACCTCGACACCGGCAAACACACCACCACTGCCCTGGCCGACGACGACGCGTCCCGTCGTCTGCGGATCACAGGAGTCTGGTTCGGCCCGAAGGGCGAGGTGTGGGCCAGCGCCTTCCGGCAGCCGGCCGAGGCCTGCGTCGCGTACGGGGAAGAGGCGGCGGCCCGACGGCAGCGCACAGTCGTCTACCGCCTGGACGACGGGACCTGGACCAAGTCCGATCAGGAAGCAGTCATGGCCCAGCCGGCCGAGGACGGGTGGAGCGCCCGGCGCGCCGGGACCGCAGGGCTCAACGACTACCGGCCGCCGGCCTCACCGCTTGTCGTCACCAACTCCAAGAATCAGCGGGTTCCTCTCGACGACTCCGTCACGGTCTTCGCCTGGGCTCCAAGCGACTCGAAACCCGCCCCGGTTCTGGGGACCTTGTGGGGCCCGTACCAGAAGGGGTACGGGCTGCCCAAGCCCACCACGGTCTACAACGGCGGCAGTCCGTCAGGGATGGTCCGTGACGTGACCTGGACGTCCTGGGGTGGTGAGCGGGCCACCGGCACGGGAGAGGCCATCTACGTCACCGGTGAGGCGTCCGTGGCCGACAGCCCTTGGGAGAAGAGCACCGTCGTCGCCTTCGACCTGGGGGACTGCTTTGGCGTCCGGACCTACCGGAAGGTCAGCTGGTTCCATCCGCAGCGCAACGAGCGCTTCGATGAGAGCCGGTACATGAACGTGTGCACAGGCTGAACAACGCTGGATGTCGTCAGTCGCCTCGGTCCGACACGGTGCCGCCTCAACCGATTCCGGGCCTGGCGCTTCCCGCGTCGAGCGGTTCAAGCGTGGATCCAGAGGCGTGGGTCCGTTCAGCTGAAAGGAACGGCGTCGGCCGGGGCGGTGTGCCAGTTGGTCACGACCGGCTTGTCGACGGTGATGGTGTCGACCGGCAGGGAAACAGGGTTGGGGTCATCGTTGCCGACGGCGACGATGATGAAGTCCAGTTCCTTGCCGCCGTCTGCGTTGGTGGTCTTCGGGTTCACCCCGGCGTAGGCGGTGGTGTTCCCGCTCAGCTTGATCTGCTCGCCGACGGCCTGCTCCGCGGGGCCCGCCTCGGTGCCGTCGGATCCGAACGCCACGGTCGGCAGCGCGGCGGGCAGGTAACAGGTGATGCCCGACTTCGCCTTCGCCGTGATCAGTACGTATCCGCCGGCCTGGGACTGGGACTTGGTGCTCCAGGAGATGTCGTTGGCACCGCAGCCCTGCTCGACCGGCTTCCGCTCGCCGTTGCCGGTGTCGACGCCGGAGCCGGCCCCGTCCTCGGTTCCATTGCCTGTGGCATCGGAACCCTTGTCGGTGCCCTGGCTGCTGCCCGTGGTCGACGAGCCGGACGGGGTGGCCGCGTCGCCGGCCGGAGTGGCGGACGAAGAACCCTTCGCGGCGCCGTTGTCCGTGGCCTTGGCCGTGTCCTGGCACGCTGTCATCAGCATGGCGCCGCCCACGAGGGATGCGGAGACGAGGAAGGCCTTGCGACGGTTGCCGGACATTGAATCCCCTTGGTGATCGGTGAGTTGAGGTCGAAGCGCTGTCGGCTTCTCGGCGTTTGCTTGATCACTATGAGAGGGCTGCGGGCCGAAGGGATCCCGGCGTGTTCGTTCCAGGACAACGCTGTCACAAGCCGGTGACATGATCACAGAGGCCACGCCTGGCCGCATCGTGATCAGGGTGCGAGTGCCGGGCGGCGCCGACCGGGCATGCTCGCGTTCATGCCGTCGTAGGCTGCAGCGGCTGCTAACGATCATGATGGCGCCGTAAAGAACGTCAATTGGATATCCACCGATTCCTGTGTCCCCCCTTTCCCTCCTAGGGTGTTCAACGGACGCCGACGCGGCCGGGCCCGGCCGCCTAAGGGGGGGCGCATGAGCACACCCGAGTACGAGCTTTGGGCCGACCGTGCTGTCCGCCGCCCGGACGACGTCCGCATGATCTCTGGTAGACGGGTCCCGCTTTCCTGGCAGATGGAGAAGCGCGCCGGGCACGTCGACCGGCTGATGAACAGGACTTTGCCCGCGGACTTCCCGGACCCGGTCGAGCGTGGAGGTGCCGGCGACGTGCTGGCTGTGCTCGCCTTGTCGGAGTCGATCCGGCGCGACCTCACTGCCTGCCGCGCGGGCGACATCCGTGAGGCCATCCTGCTCGGAGCCACCTGGTCCGAGGTCGCGGCCGCGATCGACATCACACCGGACGAGTCCCGCGCCATCCTGCGCGACTGGACGGAGCGTCTGCACGGCCTCCACCAGATCCAGGCCGAGGCGGCCCAGGCCCAGCGGCTCGGCGCCGAGGAGGACCGCCACGCCGCGGTGCTCGCCCTGATCGAGCTGGCAGACGACCAGCGGATGGAGACCGGCAGGCATGACTGACCGCCTGTCCGTGGCCATTGCCTCGGTGTGGAGCGTGCGGATGTAGCCCTCCGCTCACCCCCGATTCACGCATCGAATGCAATTCCCCGGCGTCTGGCGCCTGCCGCGCGCGCCGGACGAGCACGGCCCGCACCGACGGGTGCGCGCGCAAGATGATCCACCAGCGAGGCGATGCCCGTCGGGGGTTTCGCCGAGGAGCACGTGCCCATACGGTGGCCAGGTGATGTCGATCAAGAAGTTCCAAGTCACCTTCGACTGTGCGGAACCTGAGCGCCTCGCCCGCTTCTGGTGCGAGGTGTTGGGATACGTCGTACCGCCGCCACCGGAGGGGTTTGCCACCTGGGACGACTTCAAGCGCGCCCAGCCTCCCGAGCAGCAGGACGCGTGGTTCGCCTGCAGTGATCCCTCAGGGGTGGGCCCGCGCCTGTACTTCCAGCGGGTCCCCGAAGGGAAGGCGGCCAAGAACCGGCTGCATCTCGATGTGCGGGTCGGCACCGGACTCGTGGGTGAAGAGCGCCTCGCCGCACTTGAGGCCGAGTGCGCACGACTGGTCCCGCTCGGAGCGGTACATGTGCGAACGCTGTATGACGGCAATGATGCGTGCATCCCGATGCTGGACATCGAGGGGAACGAGTTCTGTATCGACTGATGGTCCGAGAGCCTGCCCCGGTCGGTCATCGGCCATGTCCCACAGGGCGGTGTTACCGACGCGGCAGCACCTGACGTTTCCGCAGTGCAGCTGCCTGGTGCTCGCGGGCCGTGACAAAAGTCCTTGTGCCTGCCGTCGGCAGGATGATGGGGTGGCGCGGTGAGCAACCATGACGAGGCGGCTGCCGTCCGGCCGTTGACCTCGGCTTGGGTCGCCCGGCATCTGGCGGCCGGGGAACGGATCGTCGGAACCGAGGCGCTGCACGGCGGCATCACCGCCGAAACGCGGCGGCTGACCATCGCCATTCGGGACGGTGGCACCCGCGACCTGGTGCTGCGGAGCTTCGTCGATCCGTTCTCCGTGGAGCGCGCAAAGGACTGGCTGAACAGGGAGGCCGACGCTCTGCCCCTGCTCGCGGAGACCGGTGTGCCGGCGCCTCGACTCGTCGCGGTGGATCCGACCGGCGCGCAATGCGCGTATCCCTCGCTCCTCATGACACATCTGACGGGCCGGACGGTCCTCGACGACGAGGGACTGGAGGCGCGCGTCCCTCTGCTGGCCCGGCAACTCGTGGCGATCCACGAGGTGCGGCCCGCGGAACGGCCCCCGGAGTATGTGGCGTTGACGACCGCCGACACAGTGGTAGTTCCGAAGGGCGCCGACGCGGCGCTGTGGGCCGCGGCGATCGACGTGATCCGCAAACCCGCGCCGCCCTACGAAGGGCGATTCCTGCACCGGGACTTCCACCCCGGGAACGTGCTGTTCGACGTGCCGCCGGAAAGCCCGGCAGATGCCCGGATCACCGGGGTCGTGGACTGGGCGACGACCTCCTGGGGCCCGGCGGACCTCGATGTCGCGCACTGCTCCACCAATCTCGCACTGTTGCACGGCCCGGCGTGGGGTCTGCGGTTCGCTGAGGCGTATGAGGAGGCCGGCGGGATGCTGGCCGCGGCCGCGAACGAGCGTCTGTACTGGCGGGTGCGGGACGGGCTGGCGTGCTCGGAAGAAGTGCAGTCGGTGGCGCAGTCATGGCGCGAGGCGGGGAGGACCGAGCTGACGACGCGAGCCGTGGTGGAGCGGCTTGACTCCTATGTCACCGCACTGATGGACGCGCCGGACTGAGCCGAAACAACTCGGGGCCCGGGCACGGCGGCGAGCGCCGACCCGGGCTGCCACGTCCGGCAGCGGAGCGGATCCCACACCGTCGAACGACGCTGCCACTCCCCGTAAGACACTCTCCAGGCTCAGAGCCATGACGGGTCGTGTGCGCACGGCGGGCGGCGAGCGTGGGACGGCCATGAACTGATGGCGTTGCTTTCGCCGGACGCTACCGGCGGGCCTTCTCGGTGTGGTCCGTCACGCCAGGATCTCAACGTACCCGTCAGTCCCGTGCACACGGATGCGTTGCCCGTCCCGGATCAGCCGGGTGGCCTGCTCCACGCCCACGACGGACGGCAAGCCGTACTCCCGGGCAATCACCGCCCCATGGGTCATCAGCCCGCCCACCTCAGTCACCAGGCCCGCGATTCCGACGAACAGCGGCGACCAGCTGGGATCCGTGTACGTCGTGACCAGGATGTCGCCCGCCTCAAGATCGGCCTCCGCCATGTCGAGGATGACGCGCGCCCTGCCCTCGACGGTCCCGGCAGAAACAGGGAGCCCGACCAGGGCGCCGGCCGGCACGTCTTCGCGCCGGTACGACCCGGTGACAGCCTCGCCGTCCGAGGTGAGGACCCGGGGCGGGGTGAGCGCCTCGTACGACCGGAAAGCGTCCTTGCGCTGCTGGATGAGCTGGTCATCCACCTCTTGCGAGCGCACGACGTCATGGAGCTCCTGGAACGTGAGGTAGAAAATGTCCTCCTTCTCAGGAAGGACGCCGGCCTGCACGAGGCGCTTGCCCTCCTCGAGCAGAGCCTGCTTGTAGACGAAGTAGCGGCTGACGATGCCGTACTTGGGGTACTCCCGGTATCCGATGAAGGTGCGGACCCGGTCGATCATCCGCTTGGCTTCACCGGCCTTTTGGTCCCCGTCCGGCAGGGACCGCAGGCGTGACAGCACATCCTGTTCCTTCTCCCACGCCTTCTGCCGGCCTTCCTCGAAACGACGCTCGGCGGCGCCCGGCTCGAAGTTCCTGACGTTGTCGAGGATCACGGGGACGAGCGTGGCGGGGCGCTCGCGCCAGCGAGGCCTCGTGATGTCGATCTCCCCGACGCAGCGCATGCCGTACTGGTCGAGATAGGCCCCAATGGCATCGCGCGCTTCGGCCCCGCCCGCGAGCTTCGCCAGTTCGTCCAGGAAGCCCTCGTCCCGGTCGCCCTGCAGGAACGCCACCACTTCCGGATGGGGGCGGATCACGTCCGCGACGTCGAGCAGCGCCAGGCCCATCTCCGACGTGACGTTGTCGGGGGCGGACAGCGTGAGCGTGTCAGCCGCGCTCTTCTCGCCCAGCCACTCCTGCAGCTTGTCGTTGAGCCACCACGTGGCCTCCATGCCGGCCATGATCACCTGCATGCTCAGCGGGTCACTGAGGACTCGCTTGTGCTCCTCGAAGGCTTCCCGCAGGAAGTCGAACAGTGCCTCTCCGGTCTTCGTCCGGATGTCACGTTCCAGGGTGGCGATGGACGCCTGGCTGCGCTCGATCAGCTCGGTGACGATGGCCGGATCGGTCTCGATCGGGGTCGGCGCGCTGCCGGCCGACCGCCCGGCGGGAGGCGTGTCCGGAAGTGTCGGGACGAAATCGACACGGTCGAGGACGGTCTCCAGCGCGTCCCTGACCAGCGGATCACCTCTCCCTATGAGGTCCAGGAGGCCGACGCGGGTCGCGGGTGAGGCGAGGCGCTGGGTGACGTCGACGAACAGCCTCCCGCCGGCCTCGTGCATCGGCGCCATGGCAGTCAACTGCCACATGGAGAACCCCAGGGGCTTCATGGCGTCGGTCATCATCTGCTGGTGGCCGACGGAGACGTAGACGTGATTGTCCTGGTCGTCGGTCTCGGGGATGGGGAACAACGTCGTGATCGGACGGCTCTGAACGATCTGGAAGTCACCATCGAGCAGGCACCATTCGATGTCCTGCGGGCGGCCGAAGTGTGCTTCGATCCGCCGCCCCAGCTGCACGAGCCGCACAACCTGCGCATCGGTCAGCGACGGCTGCTCCTGCTGCCGCAGGTCGATCGGCACTTCGTGCGTACCGCCGGCGGGCAGGGCGTGCACGGCACGCTGCTTGGCAGCAATCGTCTTGGCGACGACTTCGCCGTGCCGCACTGTGAACACGTCCGGGTTCACCAGTCCGGAGACCAGGGCCTCGCCGAGGCCGAAGCCCGCGTCCACGGTGGCGACCTTCCGGTTGCCCGTGACGGGGTCGGCCGTGAACAGG
Source organism: Streptomyces aurantiacus (assembly GCF_027107535.1). NCBI lineage: Bacteria > Bacillati > Actinomycetota > Actinomycetes > Kitasatosporales > Streptomycetaceae > Streptomyces > Streptomyces sp. Qhu-G9. The sequence continues at coordinate 4,217,518 of NZ_CP114283.1, forward strand.
ATGCCGGCCGCATGGGGGATGACCATCTGCTGGACGACCACCGCCATGTGGACCGTACGGTGGTCGATGCCGTTCCGCCGGCGGTAGGCCACGGCCCGCTCGGTGAACAGCGAGGCCCAGCAGCGGCTGATGTGCTGGAGGACCGCTGCCGGTCCCACGACGTTCAGGTACGTGTCCTGCTGGCCGGCGAAGGAGGCCGTCGGCAGGTCCTCCGCCGTTGCGCTGGACCGGACGGCGTAGGCGGACCGCTCGCCGAACCGGGTGAGCGAGTGGGTGATCGCCTCCGCGAGATCGCCTGGAATGGCGATCCCTTCGACGGTCCGGCGGATCTGCGCGCTGAGAGTGCGGATCGCCTCGCGGTCGTCCGGGTCGAGGCGCGACAACTGGTCGAGCTGATCGTCGATCGACGACGCTTCCGCCATGATTCGCCGGAAGGCGTTCGTCGTCACGCAGAAGCCGGTTGGCACACGGATGCCGTCGATCCGCGACAGCCCGCCCAGGTGCGCGGCCTTGCCGCCGACGACCGCGACCTGTGTCTCGTCAACCTCTTGCAGGTCGCACACGTACGGCCCGGTCATCGTGATGCCTCCGAGAGGGTCGTTTTCCGGGGCGGTAGTGCGCTGGCCGAGCGCATCACCGGCGTTTTCACCCGGATCGAGAGCTCCGTCGAGTCTCTTGAAAGGCGTGTCCTCGTCTCCGGCTGCCCTTCCTGTGACGCGTCGGCCGACCGCTCCGTCCAGCCGGGCGACGTGCACTCCCGCGCCACCGTCCCGAGCGCTCGCGACCGCACTGCCGGCCCGACCCCTGGTTCGACGTCACCGCGTCCCCCATACGTCGACAACACACGCACCTCGTGCTCCCCATTTCCGCAGGTTGTGGCCTCGGTCGACGATTTTGCGCTACCACCTGGGCCTTGCCGCAAGCCCCCGGGTGCGCTATAAGTTGAGAACGGCAAGGGGAGCGATTTCCTTGCCTTTTGCTTTTGCCGTCCCTTGGGCGTTGACGCACTGCGCGCGAAGAGGTGACGTTTGGCCTACGGGTACGCGGCGTCGGCTCGAGCGGGACTCCCGACGGCCTACGGACGAAATCGTGGATGCAGAAGGTCTTCCGTTGTCGGCAGGCCCGGACGCGGCAGCGTGAGCCGCTGTCTCCCCACACCGGAGTGATGTGTCCGACGCTTGCGGCGCCTTGATCGAGCCTTGGTCACCGCTCGGCGGGCGGGGCCTCCTGGAAGGATTCCGGACGACGATTCAGTGGGCAGTGGCCGAAAAGTGCCTCGACCTGTCCGCACTCATCGGCGAATCCTGTTGATCAGCTGCCACCGGCCGACGGGCGGGCGTCCCAAACGCGGAGACCGGCAGCTACGGCTGCAAATGATGAGTGGTGACGTGTTCCTGCCATGCGGAACGTCCGGTCAGGCTGCTGCCCGCCGTCCGGTGGCTGTCCGCCGTTCTGCTGGGCGCTGGAGGGCCTGGGCTCCCCGCTGGGGGCCCGGCCCTTCACTGCACGCTGCGGAATCTGCCAGTGCATCCCCAGACGGGACTCAGTCGTCCTGAGACGTCGCCTTCGGTTCTTCGGCAGGATGGGGACGATCCGATCCGTTCTCTTCGTCGGCCGGGTCGGTTTGGTCCGGGGAGTCGTCGCTCCACGCGACGGGCGGTGTCGGCGCCGTGATCGTCTGCGGTTCGTCGGAATCCGGGCGGACGCTCGGCTGGGATCCAGGAGCGTGGGACGTGTGCGTTTCGTCATTGGATTTCGTCATGGCGTGCGAGTTCCCGTTGTACTCACTCGCATGCACCGCGGTGCCCTGTCCCGACGGTAGTGAGTCCCGTGGGTGTCTGTACGTGCCGACCATTGAGGCTGCGAGGAAACCTCTGCTCAGGCGGGCCGGCCGCACCTGATCCTCGCGCAGCGCGGAAGATCTTGTTTGCCGTCGAGGCCTCGAGTGCGCTCGTCAAGCAGGCGGAGCCCACGCGCCGAGGACTCCGCCTGGGTCCTTGGCGCGGCGGGCAGCGCGGTGCGTCTGGTGGTGAATATGGCACGGCCCCCGCGTGGCGGGGTGCGGGCCGGTCGCGCTGTGTCAGGTGTTCATGCCGCCCGCGAAGGGCATCGTCCGCCATTGGTCGACGGCAGGCTCCAGGTACTCCATCAGCTCGGGCAGCTGCGGGACCAGCGTGAGAGTGGCGACGACGCGCAGCATGCCCACGGCGTTGACGAAGTTCAGGACCTCCTCGTTGAGCGGCCTCGTGCCGTTGCGTCGCGCGCCACGGTTGTAGGCGCTTTCGTGCTCGGGTCGGAGAGCGGCCAGGTCCCATTCGACGGGCCCCAGCGTGACCAGTTCGAAGTCGGCGTACAGGTCGCCGTCGACCCCGGAGAAGATGTTCGCGGGCGGGGAGTCGCCGTGGATGGGCTGGAGGTCGATGCCCGGGAACCGGGCCTCGAAGGCCGTGCGTGAGCGTACGAGGGGTTGGAGAATCGGCCACTCTCGGCGGGCACGGTCCAGGTCGGCCGCACCGATCAAGGTGGGGTGTTGGTCGAGCTGGGCGAGGCTTTCCGCGATGAACCGCGGATCGGCCGCTGTCAGAAACTCCAGGCGGCCCGGGTAGGTGCGCATGGCCGCGTGCAGATCGGCGACACTCTCGGCGTTCGCCACGTAGTCGGGCTCCTTGTCCTGGTTCTCCGGGACGAACGGCCAGAACGTCATTGAGAAACCGTCGCGCTGCACGGGCATTGGCGGCAGGAGCGGGCTGGGCGCGATCACGGCGGTTCCCTGGTCGGCGAGCCAACGGGTCACATCCAGCTCATCCTGCTGGCGGCGCGCGAGGGCGGTCAGGTCGTTCCGGCGCGGCAGGACAGTGGGAATCCGGGCCACGACCGGCGAGGGCGCCAGATGGACGACGACGGAGAAGACGTCGTGGAGCACCGCGGGGTCCGTGACGGTCAGGCCGAGCTCGCGCCCTGCCGCGACGGCCGCGTCCACGGCGGCTGAGGTGCGGCCTGCGAGCTGTTGTGGTGTGAGGAAGGTGGTCATGGCTTTATGTTCCAGTGACATTCCGGGTGTTGGGCACATCGGAACGAGGCGGGAAGGGCCGAGGGGTGCTCCGCGCAAGAGAACGATCGAGGGGTTGGCACCTGCGACGGCTGTTCCTTGGCCATGGGCCCGCGCGGCGAGGTCGACGATGCTCCGCATCGACTGGCCGGGGATGCACGAGGACGTCGTTCGTGACGTGACGTCTTCGGTCCGGGGGATGTCATGGCGGTGCCAGGAGGCCGGGAGGTCCATGACGGCGATCGGGCAGGCTTCCTGGCTGCCGTTCCTATCGGAGCGGTACTGAGGCGACGGCGTGATTCCTCCGTGTCCTGGACTGCGCATGATCAGGGGATGAGGCGATGGAAAGGGCTTGTCGCGGCCGCCGCTGTGCTGGTGGGGGCTTCGGCACCCGGCGCTGCGGGTGCACCGCAGGCCGATGGAGAACGCGTGACGGTCGATGCCCCGGCGACGTACCACACGCAGGTGACCGATCCGACCCGTGTTCAACTGCCGGTGACGGTCGACGCGGGGAGCGGCTCCTCCGTGCGTGGCATCACGCTCACCGTGGACGCCTCGGAGGTCCGCGGCAAGGTGCGGCTGGATGCCAAGCGGATCTGCACGGAGGGTACGGGGTACGTCTTCACCTGCCGCCTCACCTCATCCAGCCGGCGCTACCGCCTCTACGATTTGGTCGTCCTCGGCGCCGACAGGGCGGCCGAGCCGGGAGCGCACGGCACCGTGCGGTTCTCCGCCACCGGCCCGAACGGACAACGGGCAGAGGCCGAAACGGTGATGACGGCGGGGACGCCGGAACTCTGGGGCAAGAAGATCGCCATCGAAGACGCTGCGGCCGGCAAGCCCGTGGAACTGTGGGGCGGGGTCCTCAACCGCGGGCCTGTCGCGGCGAGCGGAATCGGCGTGACCCTGGTGGCCTCGCGTATGGAGATCGACCGCAGGTACGCCAACTGCCGCTACGCCGAGAGCGGCGAGTCCCGCGCGTACTGCTACTTCGACACACAGGTGGAGCCGGGTGAGGCCTACGCGTTCGACGCACCGTTCGTCGTGGAGGGCGCGGCGGAACTGACGAAGGGCTCGGTGAGTTTGCGGATCTTCGCGCCGGGCCAGGACGCCGGACCGTACTTCGACGAGGACGAGTACACGGTCCCCGGGACCGGACCGAAGCTCGGCCTGAAGCCGACCGAGCCCAAGGGCTTTGCACAGATGTCCGGGCACATCCCGATCGACACGAACCAACGGGTCGACGTGAGGGCCGTGGCGGGGGACCTCCGGGGGCGTCCCGGTGACATCGTTCAGCTGGCGGTGGGGCTGCGCAACGGGGGCGCGGGGCGTGTCGACGCCCGCTACCTCCGTTACGAGGTGGTCCCACCCCGGGGCGTCACCCTGATCCCGCCGGAGAAGCCCTCGCCGGACCCGGAGGCCGACGAGGCTCCCTACTGGATCTGTAGTCCGTGGGAGCAGGGTGAGGAGCGGTACACCTGCGGGAGCAAGAGCTTGAAGCCGGGCGCGTCCGAGACACAGGTGCTGAGGTTCCGTATCGACGAGAGGACCACGGGTACGGGCCAGGTCAAGGTCGTCCTCAAGGGAGGCTATGCGCAGCGGGACTCCGACAAGGGAAACAACGTTGCGAAGATCGCGGTGCGGGTTGCCGGTGCGGATGATGGGCGGGGCCGCAGCGTCGCCCGCCGCAGCGGTGGGCTCTCGTGGGGCCTTGCCGCGGGCATCGGGGTTGTCTGTGCCCTCGCTCTGGCGGCAGCGGTCTTCTACGGCGTCCGGCGCTCCCGCAGGCGAGACTGACGGCGCGCTCGCCCCCGCCGGGGGCGAACGCATACGCGTGCACGCCCCCAGCGGGTGCCTCGGTCAGCGGTTGTCGAGCAGTTCGTTCATCTGCTGGATCTCGGTCGTCTGGGAGCTGACGATCCGCCCGGCCATCTTCTTGGCAGGTGCGTAGGAACCGTCGGCCTGCTCGGTCCTGGCCATGGAGACGGCACCCTCATGGTGCCCGATCATCATCTGCATGAAGGCGGTGTCGAAGGCGGCACCCGAGGCCTTCTTCAGCTTCCTCATGTCCTCGGGGGGCATCATCCCGCTGTTGCCGTGCATGGAGTGATCGGTCCCTGCCGCGGGAACCTGTTCGCCCCAGGCGCTCAGCCAGCCGGACAGCGTCCTGATTTCCGGGTCCTGAGCTTTCTTGATGTCGGCGGCGAGCTTCTTCACCTCAGCCGACTGCACCCGGCCGGGTGCCAGGTCGGCCATCTCGACGGCCTGACGGTGGTGGGGAATCATTCCCTGGGCGAACGCGACGTCAGCGGCGTTGTGCCGCTTCTGCGAGCTGGACGTCGAGGTGGAAGCGGGCGAAGAGCCGCCGCTGTGGCCGTCGTGCCCGGTCGAGCTGTCGCCGCTTCCGACGCAGGCGGCCAGAATGATTGCGGCCGCTCCGGTGGCTGCCACGGCGGTGGCGCGGCGGGTCAGGTAACGCGTGCGGATCATGGTGGTGCAACTCCTTCGCGCACGCCCGTCTCAGGCGCGCGGGATCACAGGGATGTGAGAGCGGGCGAAGACACGGCACCCTCGCCGGAAAGGGCGTGAGGGAGTGCCGTGGAGGTCGCTCTATATCCGCAGGAGTTGCAGTTCGGAAAGGTCAGGGGGCGCCCGGCCCTGTACGGCCGACGCCGGCGCGGCGATCGGAACACCAGCAGTGACCGGGGCATGGGTCAGGTCATCGGCCGGCGCAGGCGGCGCATAGGCGGAACCGAGACCGGCTGCCACGCACGTACCGTCCGCGTGTGCGAGGTGCCCGGAGCCGTCGGCGGTGTGCGAGCATTCCGCGGTCACCTGCACCGCGGCAGAAGCTGAGGCCATGGTCATGGTGTGTTCGGAAGCCGGTGCTCCGCCGGGAGCCAGGGCGTGCATGCCCAGGATGCCGGTCAGTACCGTCAGGACCAGCAGCGCGAACAGCGGCCCGGTGGGGCGGCGGCTCGATCGAATGCTGCTGTCATACCCCCATCGTACGGGTGCAGCCGCGGCGGTCGAACAGCGCTCCTGGCGTGCGGACTTGACCTCCGCGCCGCGCTCCGCGAGACCAGCGCTCCGCGCGCCCTCTGGCCGGGGCGCATACAGGTTCGTCACGGGAGACGGCTGGTCGCCCGCACGGTTGCCGAGCAACTCGGTGCCGACCGCACCGATCCCTGGACCACGAACTTGTGTCGTCACTGAACGCAGAGGTCACCCTGGCGGAACTGGCCCAGGACATCTCCGAAATCGGCTGTCCGTGACCGGACCGAGGGCAGCGCCTACGGAGGGCCTCCGACAGACGTGGGCGGGCTTCCCACGGAATCGGGAGCGCGCGGGGCGGAAGGCGAGGCGGTTGCCAGACGATGGAGGCGCTCTGCGTCCGCCTTCCCCTGCAGGTACGCCTTGTGCATGGCTTCCTGAATTACGACTCGCTCAATGGAGCGGCGCTTGTCGATTTGCCAGTCCGCCCACACGAACACTGCTCCGAAGGCGACAAGGATGACAAGCGCCCAGCTTGCAAGACTCTTCGCGAATCGGTGGTCAACCCTGAGGTCCGCGCTCAGGGAGTGGCGCGGTTGCGCTGCCGGAGAAGGGCCGTCGAGAAGCAGTTTGTACGCGATCTCCTGCCCTTTGTGGATCACGAAGGGTTGGACGTACAAGGCGCTGCCGTTGGTTTCCGTCGGAGGAATCCGTCGATTGTCCCCGGTTTCCCGATCCAGTTCGGCAATCACGCGAGCGTTCAGTGAAAACTCGACCGGCGCACCGTTGAAGTGTGCAGCCTCGATCTCCCGATTCCCCACGTTGATCAACTTCAACGTGGCTGTGTGCGGGTGTGCGAGGCGCTCCGTTCCTCGGTACACCATCACATCGTCCACATTGCCCGCACGTCCATTGAGGAGCGGTGTGACGTCGAAGGAGTACGCCACCTTTCGTTGTGGCACGGCGGCCCGCCATCCGTAGACGATGCCGGTGAGGGACACGGCGACTCCGGCTATAGCCACCACCGCGCCCACCAGATCGGTTATGTCGCTCGCAAGTGTGACGTCGGTCATGAAGGGGTTATAGCAGCGGCCCAGCAAGAGCGGCACCTGATTGGCCCACGCGTGACCGTGACGAGTGGCTGCCCGGATGGAAGGCGGTGCAGGCGTCGAGGACCGTACCGGCCCGGTCACCGACGTGCGCGCCGCCCTGGTCGGCTTCGGCTGGGCCCTGTGCCTTTCCACGAGCTGGCGTGGCGTGTCCGTGCGTGCGAGGAAGTCGGCCTTCTCGTCAGGACCGACTGGTCGACCTCGCGTTCGGTCCGAACACCGTCGAACTGCCCGTGGCGCGCGCGGCGGCAACAGAGGAGACAGGCAACCCGATCAGCGGTCAGGAGAGTTCGTGCAGAGTGCCGTCGGTGACGGCGTGGAGCTTGTCGGGATTGGCCACGTTGTGGATGGTCGAGATGCGGCCTTCCGGGTCGAAATCGAAGGTCAGTGTGGCGACCACTCGGTCCGGGCCGCGGAAGACCACGCCCGGGCCGCCGTTGATCCAGGTGAGCTCTCCCCGCATCTGTCCAGGCTCGATGCCCTGGTAGGTCACGGTTCCGAGTGCGGCGAACCAACCGGCCACGGTTTCCAGGCCCACAACCGGCTTGAGGGCCTGGCGGACCTTTCCGCCACCGTCGGTCCACAGCGTCACGTCCGGTGAGAGCAGCTCCATGAGGGTGTTGATGTCGCCGCCCGTCGCCGCCGCGAAGAAGCGCTCGGTGACGTCGCGTTGGCGGGATCGGTCCGCGGTGAAACGGGGCCGGCGGGCCTGGACGTGCGCGCGGGCGCGGTGCGCGGCCTGCCGAACCGCCGGCTCCGTACGTTCGACCGCCTCCGCGATCTCCCCGTAGCTGAAGGCGAAGACCTCCTTCAACACGAAGACCGCGCGCTCCAGGGGGCTCAGTGTCTCCAGAACGACGAGCAGAGCCATGGAGACCGAATCCGCCGCAGCGACGCCGTCGGCGGTGTCCGGGCCGGTGAGGATCGGTTCGGGGAGCCAGGGTCCGACGTAGGTCTCGCGCTGGTGGCGGGTCGAACGCAGCCGTTCCATCGCCAGGTTGGAGACGATCCGGGCCAAGTAGGCCTTGGGGTCGGCGACAAGAGAACGGTCGGCCGCCGACCACTTCAGCCAGGCGTCCTGGACCGCGTCCTCGGCGTCGGCGGCGGTGCCGAGGATGCGGTAGGCGACGGAGAAGAGCAGGGTGCGGTACTGCTGGAATGCGAGTTGGTCGGTGTCGGTCCGGGTCACTTGACGCTCCGTATCCGGGTGTAGCGGCCGCCGCGCGGCCAGAACGCGCCCGAGGCGGGCATCTTCTTCATGCGGGCGAAGGTCGGCCACGGTGCGGCGGTGACCGTCTCCTTGTACTTCGCGGCCCGCTTGCCGGTCAACACGATTCGGCGCGGGCTGTCGTCGGGGTGGGTGAACTGCACGACGGCGTCGTTGCGGCCCAGGCTGACAGGTGTGTGGTAGTAGCCGAAGCGGAAGGGCTTGGGCTTTTTGCCGGCCAGCACCCGCAGGATCGAAAGGGCCGCGTGTACCCCGGTGGGCATGCCGCCCTGGCATGTCCCGTGCATCACGCCGTAGCCCTGGCGGATCGCCGCCGCGTCGCCCACGGCGTAGACGTCCGGGTGGGAGACCGAGCGCAGCGCGCTGTCGGTGATCACACGGCCGCGCTCGTCGGCGCGCAGGCCCGCGGCGGCAGCCATCGGTGAGACGCGGGTGCCGCTGGTCCACAGCACCGCGGTCGCCTGGATGTTGGTGCCGTCCGCGAACTCGACGCTGTCCGGTAGCACCTTGGCCACCTCGACGCCGCTGAGTACCCGCACACCGAGCCGGTCGAGCGCCGCGGCCAGGTGGGCCTTGGCCTTCGGGTGCATTCTCGCGCCCGGCTCCTGTCGGCCCAACAGCACGACCTGGAGCTCCGGGTGCCGCTCGGCGATCTCCGCGGCGGCCTCGACGCCGGTGAGTCCGCTGCCGCCGACCACGACGGTTCCGCCGCCGGCCCGGGTCAGCCGGTCGGCGAAGAGGGCAGCGTCCTGAGGGCTGTTGAGGGTGTAGGCGTGGTCGTCCACGCCAGGGACGGAGACGGTGTCCGCGATGCTGCCCAAGCCGTAGACGAGGGTGTCGTAGCGCAGGACGCGGTCGTCGTCGATCCGTACGGTCTTCTCCTCGGCGTCGATGGCGGTAACCCAGCCGCGGACGAAGCCGGCGCCGGTGTTGTCCAGCAGTTCCGGGATGTGCATCTCGGTCGTGTCCTGGCCTGTGGCGGTCATGTGGAGTCGGAGCCGCTCGGTGAAGGTGTCATAGGGGTTGACCAGTGTCACTCGCAGGTCCCCACGCTTCCTTGTGCGGGCCGCGAGCTGCATCGTGGCGGAGAGCCCGGCGTAGCCGGCGCCCAGGACCAGGACCTCGTGCTGCTCCACTGCTGTCGCGTTCATCGCTCTGCTGCCTCTTTCGAGTCGGTCGTTCCCGCCGTGCGGACGACCACCAGACGCAAGCTGCCCTTCTGTTCGTGACATGGGGTGGATGTGACCCGCGTCATATCCTGAGTTGGGGTGGACGGGCGGCGTCAGTACTCCCGGGCACCGCAACGCGACAGGCGTTGAGGAACGTCCTTATGCCCTGGTGGCGAGCGATGCTGAGGGTTCAGCTGCCTTCGCGCTCACGATTCACTGCCTCAATACCGGCGAGGATGAGATCGACGCCGACGAGGAACTGCGCACGGTCGTCGTGTTCACGCAGGCGCTTCGCCGTGCTGTGTGCCCATGGGTGTCGGACGGGGTCGAGTTGGGCCCACTGCGCGGCGATGTCCGCGAGAAGGGCGTCTCGCTCGGTTTGGTTGCTCGCGAGCATGCGGGCGTTCGCAGCGTTCTGCCCGGCGACTCCGAGAATGTAGTTCATCAGCGCGCCTGCTGAGTCGAATATGGCCTCTGTGGGCACACCGAGTGCCTGTAGCTGCTCGCCGATGCTCTTGTAGACGTCCAGCAGCGTAGGTCGCCACGGCTCGCGGGTGAGCTGAGCGCCGACCCACGGGTGCGCATCGATTGCATCGAACAGGCTGAGCGCGAGGGCACGTAGCCCTTCCCGGGGCTTCGGATCGGTGACCGGTCCGGCTGCGACGCGGGTGATGACGTCGTCGGTGGCCGCCGCGAGCAGGTCGCTCTTGTTGGCCACGTAGTGGTAGATCGCCCCGTAGCCGGTGTTCAGGCGTCGGGTGAGCACGCTGAAGGTCAGCGCAGCCTCGCCGCCGGCGTCGAGGATCTCGATCGCGGCCCGGACGATCAGCTGTTTGGACAGCGCGTCAGTGCGTCGCTGTCGCCCGCTGTCCTTGGTCGCCATACGCTCATTCTGCCATGTTGGATTGTCGATCCAAAGGGGCTAGCTTGTTGGAGTGGCAATCCAGTCAACCTTGGAGAACGAGATGACGACACCGGTCACGGTCATTGGAGCCGGGCTCGGCGCCCTCACGCTGGCCCGCGTTCTGCATATTCGCGGCATATCGGTCAGGGTCTACGAGGCCGACGCCTCGGCGACCGCACGAACCCAGGGCGGCATGCTCGACATCCACCCCTGGAACGGCCTGCCGGCACTCGCGGCAGCCGGGCTGCTCGAGGAGTTCCGTGGCCTCGTCCTGGAGGGCCGTGAGTCCTACCGAGTCCTTGATCGGACGGGAACCGTACTGCTCGACCAGCCCGACGACGGGACGGGCTCGCGTCCCGAAGTGCAACGTGGTCAGTTGCGGCAACTGCTGCTCGACTCCCTCCCGGACGGCACCGTCCGCTGGGGTCACAAGGTCACTGGTGTGCAGCCCCTCGAAAAGGGCCGCCACGAGGTGCGCTTCGCCAACGGCAGCACGATCACCACGAGCTTGCTGATCGGGGCCGACGGAGCGTGGTCACGGGTCCGGCCGGTGCTGTCCGACGCCACCCCGACGTATGCGGGCGTCACGTCCGTCGAAACCTTCTTGTACGACGGGGCCGCCCGTCATCGTGCCGCCGCGGAAGCGGTGGGCGCCGGCTCGTTGTTCGCGCTCGCGCCGGGGAAGGGATTCTTGGTCATGCGGGAAGGCGATGGAACCCTTCACTCCTACGCGCAGCTCGTGAAGCCACTCGACTGGCTCGCCGACACCGATCTCACCGACGCCGCGACCGTGACGGCACGGGTCGCTTCAGAATTCGACGGCTGGGCCCCTCAGCTCACCGCGTTCCTCACCGACAGCGACACCGCCCCGTTCCTGCGACGTCTCTACACCCTTCCGCTCGGGCACCGCTGGGATCGAACGCCCGGGGTCACTCTGCTCGGGGACGCTGCCCACCTCGCAATCCCGAGCGGCGAAGGGGCGAATCTCGCGATGCTGGACGGCGCTGAACTCGGCCAGGCCATCGCCGCGCATCCTGACGACATCGAGAAGGCGCTGGCCGACTACGAGCAGGGCATGTTCGCGCGCGCCGCTGAAGCGGTGAGTGAAGACGTCTACGGCATGATGCTCGGTGACGACGCACCCCACAGTTGGGTCGCCATGATGAGCGAGGGCGAACAGCCGGCGTGAGGGCAGCTGCCGCCGACGGGTTCAGCCCTCGCGGTTGTTCACCGGGACGACCCTCCCCGCCCATGCCGGAAGCAATGACCAGGTGCGGAGGTAGCCACATGATCGGCTGGGCAGCTCCTGATCGGCGTCAGATCCTCCAGGAGCGCAGTGTCTCGGCGACCGCGTACACGCTCAGGCGGGTGTCGCGGACTTTGCGGACGAGGTCCGACAGGACCCCGTAGGGCGGGTCGATGCCTTCGCCGGACTGATCCATGTACTGGGCTGCGACAAACGCGGCATAAAGGCTGTTCCTGTGCGGCAAGGGCTCGAGGCGCACGATCGTGTGCAGAAGCGCGGCAGCGCGCCAGGCGGCGTCGGGGTCCGAGGACTCCAGCGTCGGCATGCGGGTCTTGTGCCGGGCGACGGCTGCGACCAGCGCAGAGTAGTCGGTCACCGTGACGTCCTCATGCTCCAGGGCGGCCTCCTGGACGTCGAGCAGCCATGAGACGTCGATATGAAGAACCATCAGGCGGCCGCGGCTCCATCGGCGCGCCGAGTCGGCGGGACCTCCTCGGGGAACGCCTCGTCGAACTCGCCGCGCAGCCTGTCGGCCCAGGCTGCGGCGCCGGCGACGAACTGCTTGCGGTGCATCTCGCGCACACCGAGGTCGTGGAGGTACTGCTTCAGGCTCTTGCCCTCAGCTGCGGCGGCCGCGCGGACGCCTTCCATTTCCTCGTCGGAGAAGGACACGTTGAGTGATGGCATACCTCGATGGTACCTAGTTGGTGCCAAGGTGGCCACTCTCTTCTTGTTCGGGCCATCGGGCCGGGCCATCGGGCGGGAGGGGCGCTCGGAATTCGACGCCCGCGCTGCAGCGTGAGTACGCGGGCGCCGACGGTGTCGTCGCCGACTGGCGGTGCGCAGGCCGTGCTCGTGTCCGACGAGCAGGGCCGCAGGAGCGGCTCAGGCAGACCCAGTGCTCGCCGCCGGCGCGGGTGGGGTCGGCTCGAGGTCAGCCCTGGGCTGTGTCCGGCCGCGGAGTCGCGGGTTCGAGTCGGACAACGATCCCCTTCGAAGTGGGTTGGTTGCTCTTGTCGGCCACGCTCTCCAGCGGTACCAGGACGTTCGTCTCGGGGTAGTACGCGGCGGCGCACCCCTTGGTGGTCGGGTAGGACACGACACGGAAATCTTCGACCCGGCGCTCGACCTGGTCGGACCACACGCTGATCAGGTCGACGTGCTGCCCCTCGGCCAGGCCGAGCTCCGCCACGTCCTGCGGGTTGACGAGAACCACCCGGCGGCTTCCACGAATGCCGCGGTAGCGGTCGTTGGAGGTGTAGGGGATGGTGTTCCACTGGTCGTGGGAGCGCAGCGTCTGCAGCAGCAGATGCCCCTCGGGGGCGTGCAGCATCTCCCAGGCGTTGGCAGTGAACAGGGCCTTGCCGACAGCGTTGTGGTAGACGCCCTCGTTGACCGGGTTCGGCAGCTGGATGCCTCCGGGGCGTGTCACGCGCCGGTTGAAGTCGTGCAGTCCGGGGACGATGCGGGAGATGTGGTCCCGGATTGTGCCGTAGTCGGCCTCGAACCGCTCCCATGGGATGTCGGCGGTGCCGTCGAGGGTGCGGCGGGCGAGCCGGCACAGAATGGCGACTTCGCTGAGCAGCAGTGGGGAGGCCGGCTCCAGGCGCCCGCGGGAGGTGTGTACCTCGCTCATCGAGTTCTCCACGGTGACGAACTGTTCCCCGTCGGCCTGGATGTCCCGTTCGGTGCGACCGAGGGTCGGCAGGATGAGCGCGGTCTCACCGCACACGGTGTGGGAGCGGTTGAGCTTGGTGGAGATCTGCGCGGTCAGGCGGCAGTTGCGCATCGCCTCTTCGGTGATCTCGCTGTCCGGAGCGGCGCGGACGAAGTTGCCCGCCAGAGCGAGGAAGAACTTGATACGGCCCTCGCGCATCGCCTTGATCGAGTTCACGGAGTCCAGCCCGTGGGGGCGCGGCGGATCGAAGCCGAACTCCGCCTGGAGCGCGTCGAGGAAGTCGTCCGGCATCTGCTCCCAGATGCCCATCGTGCGGTCACCCTGCACATTGCTGTGCCCGCGCACCGGACAGGCGCCGGTGCCTGCCCTGCCCACGTTCCCGCGCAGCAGCAGGAAGTTCACGATCTCCCGGATAGTGGGGACGGCATGCTTGTGCTGCGTGATGCCCATGGCCCAGCAGACGATGACGCGGTCGCTGCGCAGCACCTCGTCGCGGACCTGCTCCACCTCCTCGCGGGTCAGGCCCGTCGCGGCGAGGATGTCGTCCCAGTCGATGCCGCGGGCGTGCTCGGCGAACTCCTCGAAGCCCTTGGTGTCGGACTGGATGAAGTCGTGGGCGAGTACCTCGCCCGGCCGGGCGTCCTCGGCCTCCAGCAGCAACCGGTTGATCCCCTGGAACAGAGCCAGGTCACCGCCGTTGCGGATGTGGAGGAACCGGTCGGCGATCTGGATGCCCTGTCCGATCACCCCGCGGGCGTTCTGCGGATTCTTGAACCTCAGAAGTCCCGCTTCCGGCAGCGGGTTCACCGCGATCACTCGGGCGCCGTTGAGCTTCGCCTGCTCCAGCGCGGACAACTGGCGCGGGTGGTTGCTCCCGGGGTTCTGCCCAACCAGGAAGATCAGGTCGGCGTTGTGCAGGTCGTCGAGGCTGACCGTCCCCTTGCCCGTGCCCAGCGTCTCGTGCAGGGCGTAGCCGCTGGACTCGTGGCACATGTTGCTGCAGTCGGGCAGGTTGTTGGTGCCGAGCGCCCTGGCGAACAGCTGGAGGGCGAACGCGGCTTCGTTGCTGGCCCTGCCCGAGGTGTAGAACACAGCCTCGTCGGGGGACTCCAGGGACTTCAACTCCGAAGCCAGCAGCCCGAAGGCGTCGTTCCAGCTGATCGGCTCGTAGGAGTCGGAGCCCGGCCGCTTCACCATCGGTTCGGTGAGGCGGCCCTGCTGATTGAGCCAGGCGTCAGATCGCCGGCCCAGCTCGGAGACCGTGTGCTTGCGGAAGAAGTCGGCGTTGATGCGTCGCGTCGTCGCCTCGTCGTTGATGTGCTTGGCACCGTTTTCGCAGTACTCGTTGCGGTGCCGGTGGCCCGGCGAAGGGTCTGCCCATGCGCAGCCGGGACAGTCGATGCCGTCGACCTGGTTCATGGTCAGCAGCGTTTCCCCGGTGCGCCGGGGCGACGTTTCCTCCAGGGAGTACTCCAGCGCGTGCACCACCGCGGGTACACCCGCAGCCCACTTCTTGGGCGGAGAAACGGTCAGAGCCTCTTTCGGCTCATCGCCGGGCGCCTTCTTCATCAACTTGCCTCTCAGTCACGCTGCTGCCACTGGGATCAGCCGACGGGCCAGCAAGCGACCCGGCTCCGGTGCGGCTTCGGTTCCTCGGGCCGTACGCGTCCGTCGCGGATCGTGCCCCGCCAGGCCCCGCTCTCTTCGCCCAGCCCTTCGACGTACGCCTTGAAATGCCGCAGCTCCCCTTGCACCACACGGCCGACGAGCTTCAGGGCGCGGCCGGAGAGGGTTCCGGTGGCGCCGCGCGACTCGATGTGGATGCGCACCGTGATCGCCGCACTGTCTGCCGCGGTGGGCCGAAAGGACACCTCGCCCCGGTGCGGAAAGCTCCGGCCGAGACTGCGCCAGGCCACGTGAGAGTCGGGTTCCTGCTCCACGATCTCGGCCTGGAACTCGCGGTGCAGCGGTCCGACCGCGAGGGTCCACGTAGTGAGGGCGGGTCTGACCTGCTCGA
Source organism: Streptomyces aurantiacus (assembly GCF_027107535.1). Taxonomy (NCBI): domain Bacteria; kingdom Bacillati; phylum Actinomycetota; class Actinomycetes; order Kitasatosporales; family Streptomycetaceae; genus Streptomyces; species Streptomyces sp. Qhu-G9. The sequence continues at coordinate 4,232,912 of NZ_CP114283.1, forward strand.
CCTTTTGCACCACACTCATGAACCGGGGAAAGCTCTTCAGCTGCGTCCACTGGTTGTACGCGGTACGTACGGGAACCGCGACCTCGATCGTTTCCTCAACGGTATGCATGGTCCACCTATCGTCAGGCGCCGCTTGTCCCAGTCTCACCGCACGTCCGACCGGTCGCCACACGCCACGTCTCCCGCCGCCGATGACCAGGAGTGACTGGGGTTGCCCCGACCTCTTGCGTGCCTGGTCCTTCCTCCGCCTTGTCCTGCGCCGGGCATCGGTTACCCCCCATCCGAGGTTCATAACGCGGGCTGAGACGTGATCCGATGGAGCGAGGGAGACCCCCCGGTACACCGCAGTGACTGCCGGGTCCTCAGCCGACTGGCCACGGATGTACGAGCACCCTTCGTGTCGGCGGCGTAAGAGTTTCGTCATCTCCCTCGGCCCACATGACGGCCGTCCGCCCCGTTGAATGGAGGGAGCGACGGAACTTTCAGGAAGCGAGGCGGGCATGGGGCGTGTGCGGATGTTAGTGGGCAGGCCACTGGTCATCGGGGTGCTGGCGGTGTCTGTCGCCGGTGCCGGATTCGGGCTGTACTGGTTCCAGCCGTGGAAGTTGTGGCAGGACCAGACGGTGGAGGAGGCCCTGCCCGGGGCTGTGAAGACCTCCGCTGCGCCCGTGACGGAGCCTTCCGCGTCCTCCACCCCGGTGCCCGTTCCGAAGACGCTGGCCGGCGGCGGGCTGATCAGCCACGAGCACACGACGTCGGGCACGGTGAAGCTCGTCCGGCTCGCAGACGGCTCCCACGTCGTCCGGCTGGAGAACCTCGACACCAGCAACGGCCCGGACCTGCGCGTGTGGCTGACCGACTCGCCGGTGAAGCAGGGAAGGGCGGGCTGGCACGTCTTCGACGACGGCGCATACGTCAGCCTGGGCAAGCTCAAGGGCAACAAGGGAAGCCAGAACTACCCCTTGCCCACCGACGTCGACCCATCCCGCTACACCAGCGTCAGCATCTGGTGCGACCGCTTCGACGTGTCCTTCGGAGCCGCTGAACTCGTTCGCGCCTGACGATGGCCCGGGGCTGCTGAAGCCTCCGACGCCCGACTCCGCGTACGTCGGGGCGTGGGGGCAGGCGTCGAGGTGCCGGGCCACATCAGGTACCCAGGTATGACCCAGTGCCAGGCCCCAGGTATGACGTCAGGCGTGGGGCCGCACCTCTAGGCTGATCGGGTCATGAACGCTCCGTCACCGCACATCGAGCCGCCCGCGGTGCGCCGCGGCGGCGTTTTCAATCGGCAGTTGCGCGCCCTCGTGCACGACCTGTCGCACCCGTCGCATCCCCCGACCCCGCTGCTTGCCCAAGCACACAGCCGGTTCGTGCGCAGGCTGCCGTACCAAGTGGCCGTCCTCTTCACCGCGATCCTGCTGCCGGTCACCGTGCAGGTGCTGTCCCAGGACTACCGAGTCAACGGCGGCATCGCCGGTGTGCTGGCGGTCGGGCAGGCAGCGCCGCTGCTGCTCGCGGTGACCCGCCCGCTGCAGGCGTGGTGGATCGTGTTCACGGCCGATGTCGTCGGCGCGCTCGTGCTGCTGACCGTCCCCACCGGCGTGATCGGGGACCGGTCCTGGCCGTGGACACCCATGATCGTCGTGGGCTACCTCCTGTTGATGCTGTCGCTCGGACTGCGCGAGCCCCGCCGTACCCTCATCGCCGTCTGGCTGGTCACCGGCGTGGCCGGACTGTGCTTCGAGCTGATCTCGCAGGATCGCAGCGACGGCATCCACGTGCTCCTGTTCGTGCTGAGCGGCATGGCTCTGCTCGTCGGGGGCGCGCTGCGCGAGAGGCAGGAGGCGCGGCAGCAGCTCGCCGAGCAGGAGACCATCAGCGAGACCGAGCGAGAGCGCCGGACCCTGCTGGAGGAGCGAGCCAGGATCGCACGCGAGCTCCACGATGTGGTCGCCCACCACATGTCGGTGATCGCCGTTCAGGCCGACAGCGCCCCGTACCGGATCGATGACCTTCCGTCCGGCGCCAAGGAGGAGTTCGGGAGCATAGCGGCGGCCGCGCGCTCGTCGCTGTCCGAGATGCGGCGGCTGCTGGGCGTACTGCGCAACGAGACCACCGACGGCGGCGAGCTCGCCCCGCAACCAGGACTCGACGACATCCCGAAGCTCGCCGAAGCGACCGAACGCGCTGGGGTGCCCACCGAGGTGCACGTCACCCGGGCCGGGTATTCGCTCCCGCACGCGGTGGAACTGTCCGTCTACCGCATCGTGCAGGAGGCACTGGCGAACGTGGTACGACACGCTCCAGGAGCGGTCACCCGCGTCCTCGTCGGCCTGGACGACGACGAGAACCTGACCGTAACCGTCATCAACGGGCCACCTCCGGTGGATTCCCCACCTCTGGAAAACAGCGGCACCGGCCACGGCCTCGTCGGACTGCGTGAACGTGTACGGCTGCTCGGCGGCACGCTTCACACCGGCCCCACCGCGGACGGCTTCCAGGTCCTTGCACGTCTGCCCCTCGACGGCCTCACCGAAAGGGAAACCCACAGCGCATGACGATCCGCGTGCTCATCGTCGACGACCAGGCCATGGTGCGGGCGGGCTTCGCGGCCCTGCTGGCCGCACAGAGCGACATCGACGTGGTCGGCGAGGCCGCCGACGGGAGACAGGGCGTCGCGATCGGCCGAAGCACGCAACCCGATGTGGTGCTGATGGATGTACGGATGCCTGAAATGGACGGTCTGGAGGCCACCCGGCAACTGCTCAGCCCTCCGGCCGGTCCCGATGCGGAGCACCGGCCCAGGGTGCTCATGCTGACCACCTTCGACGTGGACGACTACGTGTACGAGGCACTGCGCGCGGGCGCGAGCGGGTTTCTGCTCAAGGACGCTCCGCCCGCCGATCTGATCTCGGCGGTGCGGATCGTGGCGGCGGGCGACGCGCTGCTTGCACCGTCCGTAACGCGCCGGCTCATCGCCGACTTCGCCCTGCAGCAGCGCCCGTCACCGCGTAAGAACCCCCAGCTGCGCCTCAAGGCGCTCACCCCGCGCGAGACCGAGGTGCTTGAGCTGGTGGCGCGCGGGCTTTCGAACTCCGAGATCGCGGCGGCGCTGCTGCTCGCCGAGCAGACGGTGAAGACCCACATCGGACGGCTGCTCGCGAAACTCTCCCTGCGCGACCGTGCGCAAGCTGTGGTGCTCGCGTACGAGTCCGGTCTGGTCACCCCCGGCGATCGGTAGCCCCCGCCACCCATTCCCCCCAACACCGCCTCACGTAAGGAGATCCGGGCAGCAGTGTCTAGTACGGGCGGTCACCGGCGATGGCGACGCGTTCCGCCACTCGACGGTGCGAGCCGTAGTCGTTGACCGCGTAGTGCTGCGTGGCACGGTTGTCCCAGAAGGCGATGTCTCCCGGCTGCCAGCGGAAGCGCACCTGATATTCCGGAACGTGCGCCTGCTGTACGAGGTGCCGCAGCAGTGCGTCGCTCTCCTCGCGTGCCAGGCCGGTAATGCGGGTGGAGAAGGAGGTGTTGACGAACAGCAACGGCCGGCCCGTCTCCGGGTGTGTGCGTACGACCGGGTGTTCCACGGGCGGGAAGGTGTCCTGGAAGGGGGCGAGCCGCTCGGGCCCGTAGAAGCGTGTGAAGCCGGCGATGAAGTCGTGCACGGCGGTGGCGCCGTCGATGCGGTCCTTCACTTCCTGCGTGAGGTTGTCGTACGCGGCGGACATGTCCGCCCACATGGTGTCGCCGCCGAAGGGCGGGACCTCGCGCAGTTGGAGCACGGCACCGAGCGCGGGCCTTTCACGGAAGGTGACGTCTGCGTGCCACACGTTCTCGAAGGTCGGCGTGGCGCCGGCGCCTTTGTCGAAGCGCACCACGTCGGCGCTGGAACCGCGGGCGAGCAGCGGGTTGGTCTCCAACTCCCCCCAGTTGCGGGCGAAGCCGCTCTGTTGCGCGGACGTGAGGTGCTGTGCGCGGAAGAAGAGCACCTTCCATTCCAGCAGGGCTCGGCTGAGCTCTTCACGCAGGGCTGGGCTGAGCGGGCGCGCGAGGTCGAGGCCTTTGATCTCGGCTCCGATCGTGCAGCCCTGGGGGACGAGTTCGAAGTGGTCGTAGGGTCGTGCCTGCCAGTCCTCGGGCAGCCGCCTCAGCTCACGAACCCCCTCGTAGATCCCGCCGTCCGGTATGCGTGCTTCTCGCAGTGTCGGTGTGCCGGTCTGTGCCGCGGTCATCGTCATGAAGATCCTCCTCGTTCGCATGGCCCGACGGCAGTCCAGACAGACACGAGACGTGTGTGCCTGGGCGCCGCGAACGCGCGAGTCCGGCATGAGGAGTGGATGAATCAGTCGTTGCCCGACGGTGGGGACGGGCAAGAACGACGAGGTGTCCGGATTCCCCTGGTCATCATGGAGATGACCGCTCGACTGGACTGCGGCGCGGCGAGCGTCACGGCGAATGCCCGGCTAGCGCCCGGAGCGTTCGCACCCGGTCCGATTCGGGACGCGCGGAGGCCCCGTCATCACGTCGAACCAGTGCCCGGTCATGCCGATGAGTCTGCGAGGCCCGCTGCGCCGTGTCAACGGGGCCCCGGGGTACCGCAGTGGGGGACACCTGCCAGGTCACCGCCCGTGACGGTGTGACACGACGTGCTCCGCCCGGGGCAGTGCCGGGTGACGTTCAGCGCCTGCGAGGCGGCGACGACGGCGGTGACGAGATGGGGTCGCCGGCGCCATCGAGCTGCATGCCGCGAGCATCGTCGCGTCGCGGGAAGGTCGTCGTGCGGTGGCACCTACCTCGCCGCCGCCGGAGGGTGGTTGCCCCGGCGGCCGTCTCTATCGAAAGGTGGAGGCGGCCGGGGGCAGGTCGGTCCGGCGCAGGAGGTATCGGCGAGACGGCCCGTCGTAGGCTCATGCCCTCATGGAAACGTTACGGAACTGGCTGCTGCCCCTGGCCATCACGGCCTGCCTCCTGGTGTGGCCGGGACCGGAGGTCCTGGACGGCGGTCACGACGTCCTGCGTGCGGACCTCGAGCTCATCCTGGTGGTGGCGGCCGGGACGACCACCGCTCTCGGGCTGCGACGTCGGGTGCCGCTGGTGGCGCTGGCAGGGGTTGCCGTCTTCTACGGACTGGCCCTGTTCACGGTGGCCTCGGACACGCTCCTGGCGTTCGTCATCGTGGCCGACTTGGTGGCCGTGTACTCGGTCGCAGCCCGCACCACCCTGCCGGTGACCCTGCGCGCGGTCGGGGTCCTCGTCTGCTACCAGGGCATGGTCGACGTGTCCGTCGACGGCGCGAGCCTGCTGGCCGCTGCCGGGCTGCTCGTCTCTGTCGCGTTTCACCTGGGCGTTGTCGGGCTCGGCCGGGGCCGCGCCCACCAGTCGGCCGCACGAGCCCTGGCCGCCGCCCGGCTGGCCCGGGCCCGGGCCGAGGGGCAGGGCGCTGCGGCAAGTGAACGGCGCAGGCTGGCGCGGGAGTTGCATGACGTCAGCGCCCACCACCTCACCTCCGTGGTCGTCACTGCGGAGGCCGCCCGGCACCTCGCCGCCAGCCGCCCCGAACTGGCCGCCGAGGCCCTCGACTTCGCCGCCCGCACCGGCCGCGAGACGCTGACCACCGTGCAGCGTCTGGTCACTTCTCTGGGGACGGCCGAGGAGAGTGACGACATTCCACTGGGCCCCCGGATCGAGGAACTCGCCAGCGGCTTCATCCGCCTCGGGCAGCGAGTGGAGATCACGAGCGACGTGGGCGCGGCCACAGTCGGCAAGCAGGTGGCGGAGACAGTGTTCGGCATTGCCAGAGAGGCCCTGACGAACACGCTGCGCTACGCCCCGGGGGCGGTCGTACGCGTGGGCCTGCGGGACCTCGGCGACGGGTGGTTGGCACTCACCGTCGACGACGACGGAGGATCCCGTACGGACCAGGGGACCGGCGTACCAGGCGCCGGCCGCCGGGGCCTCGGATCGGGGCGGGGGACGACCGGTATGTGCGAGCGCGCCGAGGCGGTCGGTGGCACGGTGGCGGCCGGGCCGGGGCCGACCGGCGGCTGGTCGGTACGGGCGGAACTGCCCGCCCACCCGGGGCAGACGGCACGTCCCTCGACCGGGCGCGGCAGGGCGCTGGACTGGCGCCTCGCCTCCCACGCCCTGCTGCCGGCGGCCGGAATCGTCCCGGCGGTGATGCTGTTCACCGCGGAGCGTGACGCGCCCGGCCTGTTGTTGCTGAGTGCGCTGCTGATCGTGCAGTTGCTGCCGTTGCTGTGGCGGCGGTCGATGCCCTGGCCGGTGCTGGCCGCGTTGCTGGCGGGGGCCTGGCTGTGGCCGGTGGCGCCAGGCTCCGCCGTGGATCCCTGGCTGGCTCTGACCGCGGGCACTGGCGCTCTGGTGGGCGGGGTGTACGCGGTGGGGGCGTACGGCCGTGATCCCTGGGCGACTTGGGCATCGGTGCCGTTGGCTGTGCTGATGCTGGCCGGTGCGGTGACCGTGACCGCGGCGCGGGACGGCATGATCGACGGAGAGCCGGCCGGAGCTTTCACCGTGGGGGGCAGCGTGTTCGCCCAGGCGGTGATACTGCTGCCGTTGTTCGTCTGCGCGTGGCTGGCGGGCTTTCTCGTCCGGTCCCGGCGCGGGCGGATCGCCCGCCGCGAGGACGGCGAACTGGGCGCGGTTGTCCACGAGGCGCTGGCCGCGGCGCATGGGGAACGGCAGCGGGTCGCCGCCGGGCTGCGCGCCGCGGTCCTCGACCGGACCGCGGAAGTGGTCGGTGCCGCCGAGGAGGGCCGCCTCGACGACGTGGCCCCGGCGGCCCGTGAGTCGCTGGCGGCGATGCGTGAACTTCTGGGCAAACTGCGCGACGGCACCCCTGCCGACGTCCCGCTCACGATTCCCGCCGAGGGCTCGATAAAGTGACGCCCCATGACCTCACCCTCCACCCCCGCCCGGGTCCTGGTCGTCGACGACCAGGCCGTGGTCCGCGCGGGATTCGCGGCCATCATCGACGCGGAGCCGGACTTCGTGGTGGTCGGCGAAGCAGGTGACGGTGCCGAGGCGGTCACGCTGGCCGGCAGACTGACCCCGGACGTCGTCCTGATGGACATCCGCATGCCCGAGATGGACGGCCTCACGGCGACGAGCCTGCTGACCGGCCCGACATCGGGCCACGTACCCCGGGTCCTCGTCCTGACGACCTTCGACCTCGACTCCTACGTCTACGAGGCCCTGCGCGCCGGCGCCTCCGGCTTCCTCCTCAAGGACGCCCAGCCGGCCGAACTGCTCATGGCGCTTCGGGTGGTGCTCACCGGCGAGGCCATGCTGGCCCCCGCGATCACCCGCCGTCTCATCGACACGTTCACGGCCGCCGCCCCCGCACCATCGACTGCCCCCGCGGCCCTCGACGCTCTCACACCACGTGAACGCGAGGTCCTGTCCCTGATCGCGACCGGCCTGGCCAACGCCGAGATCGCAGCCCGCCTGGGCGTCGCCACGGGCACCGTGAAGACCCATGTCAACGCTCTCCTGAACAAGCTGGACCTGCGCGACCGCGTGCAAGCGACGATCTTCGCGTACGACGTCGGCCTGGTGCGGCCGAGACCGTCGTTCGGCTGACGGAGGCGGCGCGGCGCCGGTCGTCCAGCAGGGCTCCGGGTGTACCTCAGGGTGCAGGAGCGGATCCTTCCGTGGAGCGACGCGGTCTTCTGCCCTGGTCAGGGAGGCTGATACGCAGGACCAGGAAGAAGGGGAAGCGCCGTATGGAAGCGATCACGTCGCCCGACTGGAATATCGTGGGAATTCTGGGGGCAGCTCGGGGCGCGCAGGGGGACGCCGGGGGAGCCATCGGCACGGAGCATCTACTGGCCGGAATCACCACGGCCAAGGGACCGGCACGTGAAGCACTCGCGGATGTAGGTGCCACCAAGCTCGTGCTGCTGACGGTGTTGCGGAACAGGATGCACAGGGACGACGCGTGGACCGCCGGCGACGACGCGGACGCAGGTGTCGCGTCGAAGGACGTCCTGGGGGACGACGGTGATCAGCACACCCACTTCACGGGCGCGGCGGCCCGAGCGCTGAACGCCGCAATGGGACACGCGCAGCGGCAGGACGCGGTGAAGTTCGGCGCCGAGCATCTGCTGAGGGGCCTGCTGGAGGAGGACAACCGCGCTGTGGAGTTGCTGGGGGCGTGTGGCATCTCACCGCAGGCCGTACGGGCCCGCATGGATGGTGGCTCCGGGAGCCAGGTGGATGCCCTCAACCCTCTGCTGCACGCCACCCGTGACGTTCTCCTCGGCCGTAGCCACTACCGTCGGATGTCCTTCTGGATGCGGTGGATGATCAGACTGGGCGGCGTCAACTGGGCCTCCATGCCCGCAGGTTGGGTCAGGCAGGAGTCCTACGAGCAGGCGCGTCGTCTCGGCCACGGAGTGGTGGGCACCGAGCATGTACTGCTTGCGATCGTGGCCACCCACGAGGTCGCACTCCAGTACCCGCATCTGTCGGGGGAGAGCGTCCCCGGCCAGGAGTCCCAGTACGCGGGCGGCGAGCGACTGGCACGCCTGGGCATCGACTACGCCATGGTTCACGGTGCGCTGACCACCAATGATCGCGTTCACCTGACGGCCGACGCCCGGCCCGCTGAGCAGTACATCGACGAATCCGCGGGTCCGAACCTGGTGGGTACGGCCGATCCGGGCACCGGCCCGCTGGTCGAGACCCTCCTCAAGGAGGAGACACGCGCACGGCAGTTGATCGACGCGCTGACCACCACCACGCAGTCACAGTGAGCCATCGCGGGGCATTGGATGACTGTTGATCCCCGGTCCGCGGCCTGATCAGGCCTGTCCAATGATCAGCGGCTCGAGACAAGGGGTGGACATGGGGAGTGGCAGATTGAGACAGGCGTTTCCGGTCATCAACGATGACACGGGTGGGTGCATTGCGGGGGGAGATGAACAAGGAACTGTGCGTCGATGTCGTTTCTGTTGGATTGTCGCAATTCGTAAAGAAGGCTGAGGGGCAGGTCTCGTTCTCTCTGTACGCCTACAAGGACAGTGAGGCAGCTGCTGCCGCGTACGGCGCGTATCGGAACAGTCTGAAAAGAGGCAGGCCACGCGGGAGATGAGGGAGGTATCGGTTGGCTCGATCGGGGAGCGGCGTGCCGCCCGGCGCGGCACGCTGAAGGCAGCGCAGAAGGACGCCCAGGTGGATGTCGAGATCTTGGTGGGCACAACCGTGCTGAGCGTCAACGCAGTCGGCGCCAAGTACACGAGCGATGACCGGGCCAGGGGCTTTGCCAGGATGCTGGTCGAGCGTTCCCAGCGGGCGCAGGCCGAAGCTGCCCGGCAGAGGGTCTGACGCGGATCCGGTGCTGGGGGATGAGGTGTTCCGACTGCTGCTTGACGGCCGGCCAGGTCCCCTTGCACACGCGACTGGTGGTGCCGGATTCCTGGCCGCGGCAGGATGTCTCGCGCGCTCGGAGAAGTCCTGGGAGTCCCTACGGAGGGCACCCTGCACAACGCCAACCAGCAACTTGCGCCCGGATATGCTGACGACTCTGGTACCGGGGGTGGGGGCAACGGTGGTCGGTAGCTATGACGGTGTGCGTCAGGTGCGCGTGCCACCGCGCCTGGGAGCAGTCGTCGCTCTGGCACCGGTGCGCGATGGTGAGCGGCCGGCGTGGCTGGCGCTGGGCGAGGACGGAACGATCAGCCGGTGGGACGTGGCAACCGGTGATCACGAGGCTGTCGGGACCACGATCGTTCCGGAAGAACCCGACCACGAACCATTTGACGGTCGCCTCCTTCGCAGGCGCCTGCACGCCTCCCACGACGGGATGTTCGCCGCGGTGGTCAACGACTACGGGCGGTTCGGTGAGGTGATCGACCTGCGGACCGGCGAGGTCACGCTGGCCTTGGACAACCAGGGTTACGAGGAAGAGACCGTGCCGTTCTCACTGGCGTTCGGGCAGAGCCTTGGACGTTGCGTCGTGATCCACCGCACGGACTGGAACCGGCTGGACGTGTCGGACGCGGAGTCAGGGGTCCTGCTGACGGATCGGTCGTTCCCTGCGCCCGCAGACGGAGATTCCCTGCCGAAGCATCACCTCGACTACTTCCACGGCGCACTGTATGTCAGCCCCGATGGCAAGCGGATCCTGGACGACGGCTGGATATGGCATCCGATCGGCTTCCCCTCCGTATGGGACCTTGCCCCATGGATCGAGAGCAACATGTGGGAGTCGGAGGACGGCCCGAGCCGGGTCGATGTGTGCGGCCGAGCGGACTACTGGGATCACGGCATGACCTGGATCGACTCGGTCCGGGTCGCCGTGGAGGGAATCGGCGATACCAGCAGTACGATGCGGCAGGGGGCGCGGATCTTCGACATGAGTCGAACCGGTGAGAACGGAATGGCCGCTGAACTCCTTGCGTTCGAGGGCCCCACCGGGCCCTTCTTCAGCGATGGAACCCACCTGTTCAGTTGCGGCGACGCCGGACTGTCGATGTCGATATGGGACCCGGTCGAGGGGAAGCTCTTGGGCGTCGTCCCCGGCATATCCCCCACACATCACCACCCGGGCGCCCGGCAGTTCCTGCAGCTCGCTGACGGCGTGGTCCGTCTCTGGACTGCGTGACCGGTGGTGGCGCTCGGCTCGACGGGACGTCGAAGCGTCGTGTCCACCGGTCTTCGCTGCGAAGTGGGGCGGCAGCCCTCAGCGGACGGCGTCCGGGTGACCAGCGGCCCGGCGCTCCTCTCGTTCCGGAAGTCGCACGAAGCTCCGGGGCACCGCGTTGCCGTGCCCGACAGGCCGCGGCTCGTAGTGGTCGGTACAGGTAGGGCCTCTTCGTGATCGGCACGCTTGCGTGGCAGCGTCTGCGCGGCCCGAGTGAGGTGGCCGAGGTCGGCTTGGCGGCGAGCTGCCGACGCTTCTGAGGCGTGCACTTGAGGCTGCGCACAGCTGTCCACGCAGGCGGCGCGGTGGTGACTCGCCCGCCATGCTCGATGCAGCGCAGGGCACGGCCGCAGCCAGAACAACCGCCTTCGCGAGCTCTCCGGTCCAGGACGGTCCCTCCGTGTGCCGCCGCGGACGAGCAGCGTGCTGCCGCGCAAGTGCCGGGCGTCAATTGCATGAGAGTAAATGCCTCATTGATTACATTGCATTTGAAGTCAACGATGGTCTGCTCGTAGTGTCGAGACGTGCTTCGGCGCCGCACTTCGGTGGCAGAGAAGATTCTTGCCTGCCGTACAGGTACTCCCCGACGAACCGGCAACTGAGCTGTCGTCGGGAGCCTTTGGAGGCCCTTCCAGTGGGCGGAAACTCCGGCACCCCCTGTCCATCGCATGAAGGAGTACAGAAGTGTCGACGAATACCACGGTGATAGTCGGCGGAGGCCTCGTAGGACTCACCACCGCCGCCTCCCTCAAACTCATCGGCCACGACGTCATTGTGCTGGAACAGGCCCCGCAGGTTCGAGCCGTCGGTGCCGGTATCGGCCTGTGGGCCAACGCGTTCAGAGAGTTCGACCACCTCGGTATCGGTTCAGCAATCCGCGACATGGGCGTCGAACAGAACACGTGGTTCTTCAACCCGGCCGGCGATCCGGTCCGCGCTCCTGGTTACACCGACAGTGATCACCAGTTCCTGCTCGTGCCGCGCGCAGAGTTGAACAACCTGTTGGCCGACACCGTCGGTCGCGACCGAATCCGCCTCGATGCCCACGTGACCGGATACACCGAGACCGAATCCGACGTCATTGTGCACCTCGCCAATGGCGAGACACTTCGTACCGACCTCCTCATCGGTGCCGACGGCGTCTACTCACACGTGCGCAAGCAACTGGTACCGGGGAGCGACGCCGTCCCGCACTTCGGGCACCACGCCTGGCGCGCGATCGTGCCGACCGGCAGCCAGGACTCAGAATCCACCGTGCTCACCGTCGGCAGCGACCGGACCCGCGGCGGGTACGCGCGAATCGATCGTGACCGGACCGTATGGATGGTCAACCAGTTCGATGCCGGACCGCTCACCGGAACCAAGCGTGAACGGGCACTGCAACGAGCACGGAAACTGGCTGAGGTGGGATGGAACGCCGATCTCCTGTCCATGATCGCCGAAACGCCGGAGGAATCCATCCTGGAGAACCAGGTCACGCTGGTCCCGGAGCTGCCCCACTGGACCAGCGCGCGCGTCGCCCTGATCGGCGACGCCGCGCACGGACTGTCCCCCCACATCGCCTCCGGCGGCACGCTCGGTATCGAAGACGTCGGCGTACTGCGCAGCAGCCTGTCAGCCGAGGACGACCTGGAAAAGGCCCTCACGACCTACGAGCAAGCCCGCCGCGCCCGCTTCGAGACGGTACGCGAGCACTCCGCAGCCATCGAACACGCCGGTGACGCAGCCGAATTCGCACAACGCTATGCCGCGTTCAGTCATTGGATGCTCACCACGGCACCCAGCACCTGACATCACTCAGCAGGACAAGCCGCTCACTGTGCGGGCGGGGCGCGCCACACCAGCGCGAATCTGGACCAAGCCCTGGGGACTGACCATCCGCCACCCAGGAGCCCCTCCATCAATCAAGGGATCAGCTGTGAAATTCCATACTCGTATTGCAGGGGGCGGGCAGTAAATGCCGGACTGGATAGGCCTCGCAGAGTCCTTACTGGCGTCTCCCGCTCTATACGCCGTACTCATCGCGGTTTCCTTACTCGACTCCTTCCTCCCGTTGATCCCGAGTGAACCCGTCGTGATCCTCGCAGGCGTCGCCAGTGCAACCGGGCAGGCGAATATCATGCTCGTCATCGCCGCTACGACGGCCGGTGCCTTTCTCGGCGACCTCGTCCCCTATTCCATCGGCAGGCTGATGGGGGAGCGGGTGGTCAAGCGTCTGCCAGTGGGGACCAAACGCCGGTCCGCATACGACTGGTTCGATCGAGAACTCGCATCACGCGGCGGCTTTGTACTCGTCTCCACTCGGTTCATTCCGGTCGGGCGCTATCTTGCTACGGGTACGGCGGGCGTGGTGCGGTATCCGCTGCGCAAGTTCATGCTGTACGTTGCACTTTCCACCGCTACATGGAGCGCCTACACCGCCCTGTCGGGGTATCTAGGGGGCGTCTTCTTCCAGGAGAACACTCTCCTCGCCATCGCCGTCGGTGTCGGGCTCGCATTGGTCGTAACCGGCGCGGTGGAGGTTTCACGACATGTTCGGCGCCGCAGGAATCCTGTCGCGTCGGATGACATGGCTGCCGGACACCGCTGAACTGCCGCACCGGCACCGAGAATGCCTCGGGGCGTGGGGCGGAGACCAGGCCCCGAGGACATCGGATCCTGCCCCGCAGGCCCTTCCGCCGGGACAAGAGCCTCGCCTGCAACGGGTAGGCAGACCACTCCAGTGACCAAGGAGGACCACCTGTGCGCTCCGTCGATCGGGAGCACCGTCAGGCCGGTGAGCGGACATCGGGCGCGTCGCGCCAGACACCCCCGCCCACGGCCATGAGCAGTGCGTGGGTACGGCATCTGCAGCGAGTGGCCGCGGACGGTGCCACCTCGTCGCCCTCCGGAGCCGGCCGGGAGGCCGAGGTTGCCGACCCGCCCCGGGTGCAGCGGGCCCCGGTGGACGAAGGCCTGCAGTCGTCGTCACGGCCCCACGACCCCGCAGACCCGCACGCCGGTCAGGTGTCCGTCCAGCGGATGCACCAGAGCGCCGGGACCGAGGACCCTGCCGTCGAGCAGGCCGGGCAGCAGGCCGAGGGGGCGGAGGCCATCGCCCGCCTGAGCCAGTCGATCGAACAGCACACGGTTCAGAGCAAGATGAAGAAGAGCGTCTTCGCGCCGGGTACCTGGTGGCCCGAGCAGTGGATGGTCGAGGGCCCGGCCCGGCTCAGGAAGATCCTTGACCGGCGGGTGATGCGCGGCGAGGCCTTCAACAACCAGGACCTGGACGACATCAAGCACCTCTCCGCGGTGAACGCGCAGTGGCTCGAGAAAGTGGGCATCGGCACCTACGAGCAGGCAGAGAGCTACACGAAGGGCCGGTTCGACGACTGGTTGACGCTTCCTGCGGGCAAGCGCGTCCTCACAGCCACCCTGGCCGTCCGCGCCAACCACCCGGCCGTGCGGGAGGCGGGCCGGAGCACGCCGATCTCGCCGGACTACACGCTTGGCCGGTTCATGCTCACTCAGGCGCCCAGCACCTCGCCGGAGGAGAAGCAGGACCTGGAGCGGGAGCGCGACGAGCAGATCCGGGAGACGGCCATCGACACCCTGCACCCGGCCGGGATCGCGCCCGAGCGCCTGCACCCGGACGGCATCCCCGAGACGGGCCCCACGACGGGCAAGGGCAAGGGCAGGAGTACGGCACCGGACTTCGTGGCGAAGGACGCGCGGGCCCGCGAGATGCTCACCAAGGTGCTGCTCATCCTGCAGAACGGGCTGAAGCTGTACGACCCGGAGGCCGGGGCGCACGCAGCCGACTACGAAAAGGACGTCATCCGCGCCCTCGCCCACGGCGGACGGGTCAACATCCGTATCCCCGCGCTGAGTTCCGCGGCCGAGCCGGCCTACTCGCTGCCGGAGTTCCTGGGCGTGACGCAGGACGACCGGACGAACACCCTCGCGGGGGATGTCGTCGACCGTGGCTTCGCCACGCACCGTACTTCCATCGGGGCCAACAAGGAGGGCAAGCCCGGCGCGTTCAAGGAGAAGGGCGGCGTTGGCGCATCGCTCACCAACATGGTTTCCGTCGGCGCCGACCGCCCCGACCTGTGGGGTCAGGACATCTCCGGTGGCGGCCTCGGCTCCAAGGACTGGAACGGCGACGTGGTACCGCCGAACGGGTCGTACGGCCACATGTTGCTCGTCCATCACCGGCCGACCACGAAAAGGGACGGCTCGCTGCAGATCGGCATCGAGACCCTCGCGCCGGACGCCCCCAGCCTGGTGGGTTACCAGCGCGACTTCCGCTCCACCGAGGCCACCGCCAACCCGGAGTCGGTTCTGCACGGGCACAAGGGCGACAAGGTCGGCTCGGGCGGGCTGGGCAAGAACGAACGCCTGGTCGAGCTGGGGGAGTTGGGCAAGGCTCACGCCAGCGGGAACTGGCGCACCTTCTTGGACGAGATCAAGAAGCAGTGGGACGCCGCACTGGCGGAGACCGAGGACGGCTCCCGGGAACGGCGGGCCCTGTACCAAGGCTTGGTCGGCCCACGAGCACAGCCGAAATCCTGACGAACGGCGTTCGGCTGCCCGAAGGATCCGCCCGCAGGCAGGTGGGCTTTCAGGGGGCGGCCCTCTGGGCAGGCAGGTCGAAAGGCACAGCGGCCTCGGGCCTGGGCGACGACAAGGGGCGGGTGTCTCCGTCGGCTCTGGCTGGTCGGTGTGCCGGGCGGACGCACTGTGGGTGCGGCCTCACCGCAGCGTGCGCATGGACGTGCCGATGTACACGGCCAGGACGAGCAGGAAGCCGCCTCCGGCGAACGCCATCTCCGTTGTGGTCGGCTCCCGCCCCAGCAGCAGGGGCCGCCAGCCGAGGAACACCCCCACCGCGAGCCCGGCCCGGATGGTCTGCGCGAGCGGCGACCAGGCCAGCCGCTGGAGGCGGTCGGCGTGGGCCCCGATGGTGAAGCAGGGGGTCAGAACGGCACCCCCGATGACGGCAAGGACGACGAACGCCGCCAGCGCGGCGTCGCCGTTCTCGTCGTCCGGGAAGGCCGCCCACTGTCCCGCCGTGAGCGTGGGCAGGTGCTTTCGCTCGTCGATGTAACCGTCCGACCGCGCCCACAGAACGTCAACCGCAGTCCCTTCGACGGGCTTGTCGTACGTGAACGCGTCCGGCACGGCGAGCCGTCCGGGGCCACCGGGTACGGCGACGACGAGGCGACTGGTGTACCCCTCCAGGTCACCGTCGCTCAATTCCTTGCGCACCTGCCCCGGCTGGGCCACCACGGTCGCGGTGCTCACCTCGGCACCCGCATCCTGTAGCACGTCGATGCGTTCCTCTCCGTCGGGTGAGGTCATCATCGCGGCTGGGAAAACTCCCGCGCAGAAGGCCACGAGCAGCCATACAGCGGCGGTACGGAGCTTGACCCAGAGCACGGAGTCGTGGAATGCAAGCGCGCCGGGATCGCTCCAGGCATGTGGCGCCTTGGTGAGAGGAACTGTGACGCTGGTGTACCGCCTCCACCATGCCGCTACTGTCGGCACTCGCAGCGCCCACAACGCCACCACCCGCACCACAGCGCACCCCATGGCGATGGCACCCCACACCAGGGGCTCACGAACGGGCCGCGGCACAGGCCCGCTCCCGAGCAGCTGCCAGCAGGCGACGGCGGCTGCTCCCCACGCAGCGAGCCCGCTCAGACGCACCAGCCAGACCAGCATGTGCCGCATGCACGCCCCACCTTTCCTACGGCAGCCCGTCGTATCCCGTTCCCATGAGAAGCCCGAGAAGCCACGTCGACCGCAGTACGTAGGTGCCACGGAACGGGAAGACGCGTCGTGTTCGTGCCTCATGCACGTCGCTTCCGCGAGCCTCGGGGAGTCAGCCGACGGTCTGCTCCGCCGTGGAGGAGTTCCCCGAGCGGTTCCGGGTGATGGCGTAGCCGAAGGCCGTCGCCAGTACGTACATGAGAACGGAGTAGACAGCACTGGGAACTGCCACTTCGGTGTTGTCCAGGACGCTCAGTGCGATGGTGAGGGCCACGGTGGTGTTGTGGATCCCCACTTCCATGGCACTGGCGACGGCCTGCCCCTCATTCAGGCGAAGGGCCTTGGCACCGCCGTAGCCGATGCTGAGACTTGCCAGGCAGAAGATGCCGGTGACCAGCCCGACCTGGCGGACGTAGTCGGCAAGGTTCTCCCGTTCTCCCAGGAGTGCGGCGAGGGACACCGCAACCAGGACGGCGATGGAGAACACACGGACCGGGCGGTCCGCTCGGGCGGCGAAGTCCGCGGAACGGTTCCGGACGAGCATGCCGATCACGACCGGGATGAGCACGATGGCGATGACTTGCAAAACCTTGCCGAATTGCAGTCCAAGGTCGCCCTCGGCGTCGAAGTGGCTGATGGCCAGGTTGGTGATGAGCGGAATGGTGACGGCCGCCAGCACGGAATTGATCGCGGTGAGAGTGATGTTGAACGCCACGTCCCCGCGGAACAGGTGGCTGAAGAGGTTGGCGGTGGTGCCACCCGGGGACGCGGCCAGCAGCATCACGCCCACGGCGAGCAGCGGGTCCATGTCGAAGATCTCGACCAGGCCGAAAGCGAGGAGCGGGAGCACCACGATCTGCACGGTCAGAGCGAAGGCGACCGCTTTGGGCGAACGGGCGACGCGCTTGAAGTCGGCAGGGGTGAGCGACAGCCCGAGGCCGAACATGATGATGGCGAGAGCGATGGGCAAGCCAGTCGTGATCAGCGCTGAATCGCTCATGCCTGAGGCCTTCCTGGATGACGGGCGGCAAAGGCCGGCAAAGCCGCTGCATGGCCGCAGGTCGCCATAGTGAAGCAGCTGTTCAGCATCTAATACAAGGTTTGAGCTGGGCCGTGTGACAGGCGATCCGGGGCGCCGGCGGGGCGCCCGGTGCATGACGCCTCACGAGCCCATGTGCACGGTCGGCGGTGGCACGACGAAAGGCTTGAACCGGCCCGCTGTGAGCTGCTCCAGGGGATCGTGGCGGCGGCGCAGTAACTGGCGCACCACCTCGGGATCGGCCACCGTCCCGCCGCTCGCCACCTTGTGGAGTGCTTCCACGAAATCCTCGACCTGGCCGACCCGGTCCTTGAGCAGATAGCCGACGCCCGATCCGTCTCCGGAGTCAAGGAGTTCCGCTGCGTACGTCCGTTGCACGTACTGACTGAGGAGCAGGATCGGGAGTGTGGGGCGCTTCTCGCGCAGCCGCACCGCGGCATGCAGTCCCTCGTCCTGGAAGCCCGGCGGCATGCGTACGTCCGTCACCACGATGTCGGGACCGTGCTCCTCGACAGCGTCAGTTCCGGAGTGGCCGCAGCACTGCCATCCCTGCCTCGAGTCCGACCTTCATGGCGAAGTCGAAGCGGTCCACCTCCAAGCACAAGTCCACATCCGTGGGGTGAGCACCGCGGCGTCGTTCGAGGCGAAGGTCGTCTGCGGCCTGGGAGGCGCGGGCGCGGTGCAGATAAGGGCCGGGGTCGGGACGATCCCCGGCCAGAAGCCGGTCCAGGTACTGGGCGCAGGCCAGATCCTCGGCGGCCCGGCCGTCATCGCCGGTGGCCACGAACGTCACCGGGCCCGCGCCGGCATCCGCCAGGGCCCGGGCCGTCGCGTCGGCCACGACAAAACTGGCGCACAGTGCCACTTTCGCCTCGACGACAGCCAGAGCCCCGACCGTTCCCGCAGTGGTCTTCTGGATCACGGTGCGGTCGGCCAAGTCGGCCTCCCGGATCAGTCCAGGGGAGTTGACCAGGTCGAATCCACTGACCGGCGCCCCGTCCTTGAGCGCAAGCCATCCCGGGTGGGAGGCCTTGATCGCCAGTGCCTCGTCTGCGTCAGCGGCGAGAACGATCTTTTCTGCCCCGCGGTGGAAAGCCCACGCGGCGGTGGTGAACGCACGCATCACATCGATCACAACGGCCACCTGCTCGGAGCCGTCCACCTCGGGTATTCCGACTGTTCGCGAGTCCATGTCGGGATGGTCGCAGCCCGATGAAGCGGTCCACAAGGCACATTGACGATCTATCGGCGACTCGGGATCCGCTGAGTTCGGCCCCTCACGGGCAGGCGCTGGAACATCTCCCAGGTGCGCTGGATCGGACCTTCTGATGTTCTTCGCGCACTGCACAAGCGGCGGGGTTGGGCCGGTACGGTCGCGGAAAAGGCGGCGTCGTGTGGGGCGACGTGGGTAAGCAGGCGGGCGGTGTGAGCCTGCAGGGCGACCCTCTCGAACAGGAATGCAGGGGCCGCGGGCGCTGCCGGGTGGGTGCCAGGACTGGGTGTATCCGGGGCGTACCCACAGCCACTGGCCCGGAGTGATGGTGCGGGATGTTGGAGTCGCGGACCCCTCCTGCGCGGCCTCTTTCACATGCTCTGGCCGTGGTGATTCACAAGGGTGGTGAGGAGCCGGGCCAACTGCTCGCGTTCCGGTGTGGTCAGTGGCGCAAGCGTCCGGTCCTGCACCTGGCTAAGGATCTTGTCCAACGTCAGTAGTTGCCGATGTCCCTGCTCGGTGACGGTGATGACGTTCTGTCGGCGATCGGCAGGGTTCGGTGAGCGTTCCACCAGCCTGCGATCGGCTAGCTCGTTGATCACCGTGACCATGTCTCCGCGATAGATGCCCGTGCGGCGGCTGAGGTCGGCCTGGCTGGCGGGTCCGAACTCGTCCAGCGTGGCGAGCACCGCGTAATGCCATTTGCGGGCGTCCGCGCGCGCCAACTCCTCGTTGACCAGGCGATCCGAATGGATCGCGGCCAGCGACAGGAGGCGGGTCGTCAGATTCTGGAGCCGCGCCGCAGTGTCCTGCCGGCCGCTCGGACCCGTCATGTCGGGGGTGCTGTCGCTCATGCCGAGATCGTACGTTGCGTTAGTCCCACTAACAAACTACGCTCGCCAGCGACAGAAGCGTTAGTGTCACTAACGATCCGGTGCGTCAAGCGCTGACTGTCCGACGCTGAACGCC
Source organism: Streptomyces aurantiacus (assembly GCF_027107535.1). Classification (NCBI taxonomy): domain Bacteria; kingdom Bacillati; phylum Actinomycetota; class Actinomycetes; order Kitasatosporales; family Streptomycetaceae; genus Streptomyces; species Streptomyces sp. Qhu-G9. The sequence continues at coordinate 4,252,559 of NZ_CP114283.1, forward strand.
GAATGCAACCCCTGGAGTCGAGACCATGATCAAGCCGTTCCGCATCGACGTCCCCCAGACCCACCTCGACGACCTGACCGACCGGCTGGCCCGCACCCGTTGGCCCAACGAGGTCGCCGACGCGGGATGGGACTACGGCTTTCCGCTGGCGCGACTCAAGGAACTCGCCGAATACTGGCGAACCGGCTACGACTGGCGCGAGCACGAGGAGAAGCTCAACGAGCTTCCGCACTTCACCACCGAGATCGACGGGCAGAACATCCACTTCGTGCACGTCCGCTCTGCGAAGCCGGACGCGCTCGCGCTGATCCTCACCCACGGCTGGCCCGGTTCGTTCCTGGAGTTCCTCGACGTGATCGATCCGCTGTCACGTGACTTCCACCTGGTGATTCCGTCCATACCGGGATACGGCTTCTCCGGGCCTACCCACGAACGCGGCTGGGACATGGTCCGGGTCGCGGACGCCTGGGCTGAGCTGATGCGCCGTCTCGGCTACGAGCGCTACGGAGCGCAGGGTGGCGACTTCGGCTCGGGCATCTCCTTGGCGCTCGGCGCGGCGGCACCCGACCAGGTCGTCGGCGTCCACGTCAACTACCTGCCGACCCGGCCGGTTCCGGACGCCGGCATCGAACTGTCCGAGAAGGACGAAGCGCGACTCGACAAAGTCCGGCAGCTGATGGCCAATCGTCCGCCGTACCAGGCTCTTCAGGCCGCCACTCCGCAGACCATCGGCTACGCGCTGACCGATTCGCCGGTCGGTCAGCTGGCCTGGATCGCCGAGCGCTTCGCCCAGTGGACCGACCCTCGCTCACCGGTCAGCGACGAGCGGATGCTCACCGACATCTCGCTGTACTGGCTGACCGCCACCGCGGCTTCCTCGGCGCGGCTGCACCACGATGCTCCGCGGCGGATCGAGCCGTGCCCGGTACCGGTCGGCGTGGCGGTCTTCGCACACGACATCACGCAGTCGGTGCGACCGCTGGCCGAACGGCTCTACGACATCAGGCACTGGTCGGAGTTCGAGCGCGGCGGCCACTTCGCCGCGATGGAGGTGCCGGAACTGCTCGCCGACGACGTCCGGGACTTCTTCCTTGCCCACGCCAAGTAGGACCACCCGACCCGCCAGGAGGCACCGCCGGCCGCGAGCTCGCGAAGCGTCCGCTCAGCACTGTCTGCCGGGCCCTGTCCGCGGCACCAGCCACACCACACCGCGCACTGCGCTCCGTGCAAGCGGGCCCGAGCCCGAACTGGGTTGAGGCCCCCACGAAGCGCTCCCGCGCAGGGAAGCCAGTCCGCGCTACCTACGACAACGACTGTTCGCCTGCGACAGGCGAGGTCCATCGCCTGTGAGTACGTGAGCCGGCCCCACGGTACGGACCAGTCTTGGCTTGCCCCTCGAACCGGCGGACGACGTCTCACCGTCGTCCTGGCCGGCCCCTTTCGTCGCCTGCGGTGGGTCCCGAACGCGAGAGACGAGATCACTACCACCGGGATGCTGCCAGAGATCCCGCCCGCATATGCCACGCGTACAGACGAGGGAAATGATGCGGCCATGGCATGGCTGGAAAGGCGCTGTATGGGCCGGGGCGCGAGGCGGGCGACGTCAGCTGCGAGACGTGCCCGGCCGATCCCGTCGCAATCATGCCGTCGCTGCCAACTGTGGTCCTGTGACGGACTCCTGCCGTGCCGGGGTGGTGTCTGGTGTGTATGACACGCAGACGGAGAGAATGTACGGCGGATCGGCTGAGAGGGAATGGGGCGTAAACGGGCTGGGGCTGCAAGAGTTGACGGGGCGGCCGCCGCCCTCTGTTGGTGACGGGCGACGACCGCCGTGCACGAGTGCTCGCGTCGACGGTGACGCAAGCACCCGCGCGGGGTCGTCCTTGCGGCCTGGGGCGTGCGGGAGTTCGCCCCACTCGAAACCGGCCGCGAGGACACAGCCGGAGCCCGCGGACCGTTCGCTGCGGGAGGCGGGCTCCGGCCGACTGATAACCCCGGTGCCGGTGAGGCAGCGAGGACAGCCGGCCCGCCGCTCTTCCGGACGGGTAACCAGTATTTCAGTTCAGGAATTCTAATGCGTACTAGCCGCAGCGTCATAGGCTACGTTCCAGCCCGGCCAAGGTGGAATATGCGTGCCGGTGACTGCTGTGACCGCGGTTTCGTAGACCGGTTCCGGCTGTCTGAGGCGGGGCGTGCGGCGTCGCCCGCGCGCTGCGGGTTCTCGGCCGGTGTCAGCCGCTCGCGTCGTCGGCGTGTGACGCCCTCGCGAACTGGAGAATCGCGATGTTCGGGATCTGTTCTCGGGGACGCCGGCCGGTGATCCGCAACCCCGTCTGCCCACCGTCGCCGGGCCTTCGACGCATTGCTCGACAGCACCCCGCCCGCCTGAACACCGGGTTCGACCACCTCCCGCTGCCGGATATACCCCGACCGGCTCAGAAGCCAGATGCCGTCGGCGAGGTGCTTCGGCCGAGAGGAATGGGCGGGCGGCGAGAGAACGTCAAGATGTCCGTCGCCGCCCGGTCGGCGGGATCAGGCCGCCGACGGTTGTGCAGGCAGCACGTGGTCGCCGACCTTGTCCGTGCTCAGGCAGAGAGAGCAGACGTGTGCGTCGTGGGTCTGGCAGGCGGCCAGGTCGGGGCGCTCGTACGCCTGGTGGCAGACGTGGCAGCCGTACGTCGTGGCGCTGGGGTTGCCGTCCGTGTCGAGCAGGGGCTCGTCGATGCCGTCGTCGGTGCGGCGCAGGTAGTACTTGCCCTTGGTGACGATGGCCATGAGCGGGGTGAGCGCGAAGGCGATGACGGCCGCGGCGACGGGGGAGTACGGCTGGAGGGTGTCGCCGAGGGCGTGGAAGTACATGGCGATGGACAGGCCCGAGGCGGCGACGAAGGCCACGACGCCCACCGGGTTGACCGCGTAGAGCATGCCGCGGCGGAACTCGGGCTGGAGCGGGGACAGCTTCAGCAGGTACTTGTTGATGCCGATGTCGGTGGCGACGGTGACGATCCAGGCGATCGCGCAGTTCGAGTAGAAGCCGAGAATGCTGTTGAGGAAGCTGAACATGTCGGCTTCCATCAGAGCGAGTGCGAAGCCCAGGTTGACCAGGACGAAGACCATGCGGCCGGGGTAGTGCCGGGTGACGCGGGTGAAGGAGTTGGTCCATGCGAGGGAGCCGGAGTACGCGTTGGTCACGTTGATCTTGATCTGGCTGATCACGACGAGTGCGACGGCCAGCGGGAGGACGAGCCAGGACGGCATCATCGCGTCGAAGGCGCTGCGGAACTGCTGGATCGGCTCCGGCGCGGCCTCCGGGCCGACCTTGGCAAGGATGTACACGGCGAGGAAGACACCGATGGCCTGCTTGAGGGCACCGAGCACCACCCATCCGGGGCCGGCCATGATGACCGCGGTCCACCAACTGCGCTTGTTCGCTTCGGTCTTGGGAGGCATGAAGCGCAGGTAGTCGATCTGCTCACCGATCTGCGCGATGAGCGAGAGACAGACACCGGCGCCGAGTAGCACGGATGCGGTGTTGATGCCGCCCTCGCCGTCGGTGCCCGCGTAGGAGAGGAAGCGGTCGACGGTGCCCGGGTCGGTCGATATCAGGTAGACCAGCGGGGCGACCATCAGCACGAGCCAGACCGGAGTGGTCCACACCTGGAGCTTGCTGAGTGCCTTCATGCCGTAGATGACCAGCGGGATGACCATCAGGGTGGAGACGGCGTAGCCGAGCCAGAGTGGCAGGCCGAGGCCGAGTTTGAGGCCCTGGGCCATGATCGAGCCCTCCAGGGCGAAGAAGATGAAGGTGAAGCTGGCGAAGATGACGCTGGTGAGTACCGAGCCGTAGTAGCCGAAGCCGGAGCCGCGGGTGATCAGATCGAGGTCGATGTTGTAGCGGGCGCCGTAGTAGGCGAGCGGGAAACCGGTGATGAAGATGACCACCGCGGCGACGGCGATCGCCACGAGCGCGTTGCCGGTGCCGTGCGCCAGGCCGATGCCGGCGCCGATGGAGAAGTCGGCCATGTAGGCGATGCCGCCGAGTGCGGTCGTCGCCACGACCATGGGGGTCCAGCGGCGGTAACTGCGGGGCGCGAAGCGGAGGGTGTAGTCCTCCAGTGTCTCCTTCGTCGCCTGACTCGTCGGGGAGTTCGCTTCTGGGGATGTCAGACGTGACTCGGTGGCGCTCATGGTCAGCCCTTCGGGGTGGGGGGTGCTGCGTGCGGGTGTGGGAATGGTGAGCGGTTGGGCACTCCCGGTCGGCGCCTGGCCAAGCAGTCGAAGGGCCGGGTGGGGAACGACGGGGTCTCAGAGGAGTTCGGCATGCAGGGCCATCTGGGTCATGGCGCGGCGGGCGTGTTCCATGACTACGGCCATCGAGTCGCCGACGTGGGCGTGCAGGGCTCGGTAGGCGTCGTCGAGGCGGCCGTCGCGGACCAGTTCCATGATCTGGATGTGCTCGGTGATGGTCGTCTCGACCCGGTCCTGGGTGAGGAAGTCGTACATCCGCACGCGGCGTATGCGCTCACTGACCGTCACGAGAGACCCGGTGAGGGCAGGGTTGCCGGAAGCACGGGAGAGCTCGGCGTGGAACCTCTCGTCCTGGACGACGAAACGCGGGTCCGGTGTCGGCGGGTGCTCACGCATCGCGTACCAGCGGTCCAGCTCTGCGTCGAGGATCTCCGGATCGTGCCGTAGGGCGGAGTCCTCGATCGCGCGGGCTATCCCACGCAGCTCCAGGGTGATCCGCAGCTCGTAGAAGTGGCTCAGTTGGGTCAGGTTGGGGATCGTGACGAAGTAGCCGTCGGCGCCCCGCTCGATGAGACTGTCGGAGGCCAGACGCGCCAACGCCTCGCGCACCGGGGTTCGCGACACCCCGAACTGACCGGCCAGCCGCATTTCGGCCAGCCGCTCGCGCGGGCCGAATTTGCCGTCGAGTACGGATGCGCGCAGCTTGGCGTAGACCGCATCGCGCAGGGAGGGCGCAGGTGGCGACTCCCGTGCGGCGGTTGTGTCCGGCTGCGTATACAGCTCCGAATCCATGACCGGACACGCTAGAAACCGCTTGTTTCCTGGAAGTCTCTCGCGTGGTGAACGGCCCGTTTCCTGGATCTCACCGGGCGGCCAGCAGATTCTCGTTGTCGGCGTTGCGCATCGGAGAGTCCTGCTTCACCAGTTGTGGGAGTAGGCTGCTCGATTCTTGGGCCCTCTCCGCAACTGGCGTGCAGATCTACGTCGGGCAGACGCAAAAGGGCGTCGAGGCGCGGCCGTTCCTTCCGCAGGTTCAATGGAACTGGTCAGGATGCGCGTCACGAACTCCCTTTTATGGAAAGGCATTGCACAGCCTGCCCGATGAAATCGCGAGGTGAGTTGGTGAACATTGTTGAAACTGTCATCTACGGACAGGTTACGGTCGGAGCGTGCGAGCCATATTGTGCCCATTAAGGCTGCGCGCCCTGTACTTTGAGGCGGACGTTGATCCGGAACTTCATCAGGGGGAGTCGGCCGTGAGTAGGATCGCGAAGATCAGGGCCATTGGGATACCAGCCATCGTCATAGCCGCGCTGGGAGCCGCCTATACGGGAGCCACAGCAAATGCTTCCCAGTCGGCCGCCGCTGCGTCTGCGGCTCCGGGCGACGTCTACAAGGCCTCGGCAGTGCAGTCCATCGGCAGAACGGACACGCAGGTCGTCGCTCTGTCGCTTCCTGCCGGGACGTACACCTTGACCGGATCCGCATTCTTGCTTTACGCGGACAAGGGGAACTGCAGGGTGACTGGTGGCCCCAACATGGCAACGCCTCGCGGCAGCGGCTACAACGAGGCTTCGCTCAGTGCGACGGGGACCGTCACTTTGTCGAGCGAGGGCAAGGTCCAGTTGGTATGCAGCAGCGAAAAGGTCCTTCCTCCGCCCCAGGATCCTGCTGTCAACGGCACGCTTGTCGCTACCAGGGTCGGAATTCTCTATGACCAGGGAAGGGGCGCGCTGTAGTTCCTGGCTGGGTCGACCGGGGCGTGCTGAGCGGTCGAGGGCGCCTCGGCACCTCGCTTTCGGCGCCTTCCTGAAGGCGACAAAGGGGTGCCTCGCTCTTCCAGGGCGCCTTACAGGGCGTGCCTCGCCGGCCGCCGCTGCGGATGGCAGTCACTGACCTCACGGGCGCGAACCGGATGTACGAGTTGGCTCGCTGGTGGGAAACGTTGCACCACATCATCAGGAGCACGAACTGGGCTATACAGGGCGGTCAGTTGAGCGCCCGCAGCACCAGCCGTACAACTGCCATGACTCCTCGCCAGATCCAGTTGAGCAGCCCTCCCGCCACAGCAATATCAGCGACGTCGGCCGCAGCGTCCGTCCGGTTCGACCTGGAACGGCACCGGGAGCAGGAAAGGGGCCAACGGCGCTTGCGCGCACGGCACTTCTTGCATATCGCCATGGCCTTATTCTCTCCTGCTGCTCCACTCCTTCCGTGCCACCCTCCTGGATGCGGTCTACATTGCGATCCTCGTCCTGGCTCGCCGACATCCATGCCCGGGAGCGTGATCGGCCAGTACGAGAAGGTGCCTCGGGGCCCCTCACCCTGCGTCGGTCACGGAGCGCGGGCGGCGCCGGTGCGTGTCGGCACCCGGTGCGGTCGGCGAACCGGTGTCTGGTCGGCGAACCGGTGTCTGGTCGGCCAGGGTGACTCTCTCGTCGCCTCCTTGCGGGCCCGTTCAAGCCGTTCGGGCCCGTCCTGTTCTGGCTCTGCGATGAGGAGCAAGTCCGACTCCGCCGCGGGCAGGTGCGGCTGTCCCGGTCGTGGGTGTGCAGGTTCCGGGTTCCTTGATCTTGTGATGAAGATCGTTCTGTTGGAGGCTGAGGCATGCAGAATCTTCCGACATTCGTCCTCGTCCATGGGGCCTTCGCCAATTCGTTCTCGTTCGCGCCGCTGCAGGCCGAGCTCGCCCTGCTGGGCCACCGCTCGGTCGCGGTCGATCTTCCGGGACACGGATTCGAGGCGACCTTCCCCGCGACCTACCAGGCTCCCCAGGACCTCGACGCCCTCGCTGCAGAACCGGGGAGCATCAAGGGAGTCACGCTCGCAGACAACGTCGTCCGCGTGATCGAAGTCCTTGAACGGGCCAAGCGGAACGGGCCCACGATCCTTGTCGCTCACAGCAGGGGCGGCATCACGACCACCGCCGTTGCCAACGCCCGGCCCGAGCTGATCGACCGGATCGCCTACGTCTCCGCTTGGTGCCCCGTCGATCTGGACGTGGCCGACTACTACGCCCAGCCGGAAATGGCGGACGTCGACGCGGGAGCCTTTGCCGCCACGCTCGTCGGGAACCCGGCCGAACTCGGTCTGCTCCGGACCAACTTCCGCACCGCCGACCCTGCGTCGCTCGCCGCCTTCAAGCGAGCGTTCGCCGCCGACCTCACCGATGACGAGTTCCGGACCTTCCTGAACACCTTCCAGCCCGACGAGAACCTGGATGTCGGTACGTCTGCCGACCGGGCACAGGCCACGACCTGGGGCCGAATTCCCAAGACCTATGTGCGCCTGGCCGCCGATGCCAGCATGCCGCCCGCCGCGCAGGACCGCATGATTCGCGAAGCCAACGCGCTCACACCTGACAACCCCTTCGACGTCCAGACACTTGAGGGGAGCCACCTGCGCTGGCTCGTCCACCCGAAGCCCGCCGCCGAGCTGCTCGCAAGCCTCGCAGCACGCTGACACTCCAGCGACTGCCTACGGCCGAGTGGGATCGCAGGCAGTCGCTCGTCCACTCAACCGTAGGTACCGCAGGTCAGAGTCCCACCACGCCCGCAGTTGTGCGCGACGGGACACGTCCGCAGGGTGGGCGCCGCGACCAGTGGCCGCGGCGGTCCGTCGGAGCATCGGGAGAGACCTGCCGAATTCGAGCAGGGCCGGTCACACCCCGTCCGGGTTCAGGCCGGCGTCGTGAGCGAGCAGGGCTGCCTGGACCCGGTTGTCGCACCCGAGCTTGGTGAGGATCCGGCTCACGTACGTCTTCACCGTGGCCTCGCTCATGTGCAGCCGTCGGCCCGCGTCCGCGTTGGACAGGCCTTCTCCGAGCAGGGCGAGCACATCGCGCTCCCGTGCGGTGAGCCCTTCGAGGCGGTGCCTGGCCTCCTCCGCGCGGGCGGTGGCACCGGGGGAGGCGAGGGCGTCCACGACGTGCCGGGTGGCGGCCGGCGAGAGATAGGCGTTGCCCGCTGCCGCCGCCCGCACCGCGTTGATCAGCTCGTCGGGTGCGGAGTCCTTGAGGAGGAAGCCCGCGCCGCCGTGGCCGAGCGCGCGCAGCACGTTGTCGCGCTCACCGAACGTGGTGAGGATGAGTCCTCGTACGTCGGGTGCGGTCCGGCGCAGTTCGGCCAGGGCTGTCAGGCCGTCCATCACCGGCATCTGTATGTCCAGCAGGGCCACGTCGACGGCGGTGCTTCGGGCGGTGTCCACCGCCTCGCGGCCGTCACTCGCCTCGGCGACCACGTCGATGTCGTCGGCCGAGGTGAGGATCATCCTGATGCCGGCCCGGATGAGCGGCTCGTCGTCGGCGACGAGGACCCGGATCACGCGGCCTCCTGGGCGGTATCGGTCGGGGTGGGGATGGTTGGGCCCGGCCATCATGCCCTGATCCGGTGGGATGCGTCGCGCGGATGGTGGGAGGAGGCGTGAGCCGGGTCATGTCCCGGTCCTGTGGGTCAGCTCTTGTCCTGGAAGGTCTGTTTCGCGACCAGCTTTCCGCCGCGGAAGCAGAAGCGGAAGACGGTGGTGACGTCATCGGGGTCATCGGACCCGAAGTGACGGCAGGTCGCGCCCTCCGGGGGCCGCGGGCCCATGTTCTTGTAGTCCTCGGTCAGCACCGAGTCGTCGTCGGGCAGTTTGTCCTGCACGTCGGCCTCGGGAGACCCGGGCTCGGCCGATTCGTAGACGCTCGGCGGGATCATGGCCTTGTCCATCTCGTCCATCAGCGCGCTCACCCCCCAGACGGCCAGAGTTATCAGGCTCACGACGAGGACGACGGCGGTGATGCCGCAGCCGATGGCCATGTTCTTCCTGCTGCTCATGGTGGCGGCGAACTCCCCTTGTGGATCAGCGCGGTTGATGACCGCTCCACTGTGATCCGCCGTACCGGCCCCGGGCTGCCCTCCAAAGTCGTCGTCCTGGTATACGGAGGTCGCGCCGTCCGGGTGGGGCCGTGACTCGCCGACACCGCTGCCGTAGGGCAGCATGCCCGCGATGCGGAAGCCGCCGTCCGGGGTGGGCCCGGTGTGCACCATGCCGCCGACGAGCCGGGCTCGCTCCTGCAGTCCTCTCAGTCCCTGGCCGCCGCTCACCGCTGCCGGGACGTCCGGTGTCCGGGCGGGCGCGGGCCCGTTGGCGACCTCGACGACCAGGCTGTCCAGTTCGTAGCGCAGGGAAAGGGTGATCGGGGCGCCCGGGGCGTGCTTGTGGGCGTTGGTCAGGCCCTCCTGGGCGATGCGGTACGCCGCGTGGTCGGCGGCGGGCGCCAGCGGCCGCACGGTGCCGGACCGGTGCAGGTCCACGGTCGCGCCTGCGGTCCGGGACGACGCGATGAGGCCGTCGAGGGAGGCGACCGACCGGGAGTGCGGACGTCCGCCGCCGGAGCCGGCTTCCGCGCCCGGCGGGTGCCCGGCCATTGTTCCGACGCGCTCGGTGCGGTTGTCCGGCCGGTCTCTGTCGACCCGGTCCTCGTGGAGGATGCCAACGGCCTCGCGAAGTTCCGCCATCGCGTTCACCGAGGCGTCCCGCAGGATGCGCACCCCCTCACGCTGGCGGTCGGTCAGGTCCGGATCGACCTGCAGGGCGCCCGTATGTACGGAGATCAGGGCGAGTTGGTGACCAAGGCTGTCGTGCATGTCCTGGGCTATGCGGCCGCGCTCCAGCAGGCGCGCCTGCTGCGCCACCATGGTCTGCTCGCGCACGAGCTGGATGTTGTTCCGCTGCAGGGCGTCCAGCAGCGCTCGGCGCTGCGCCCGGTACCGGGCGGCCAGCCCTGGCACGATCGCCAGTGCGAGGAACACGCCTGCACCCAGCGCACCGGCGGCGGCCAGCGACATAGTGGGGTCCGCGTCGAGCTCGTTCCGGGCCAATACAGCGGTATGCAGCACGAGCGCGACGGCGTACGTGGCGACCACGCGTCGGGGCCGCATGATGCGGCTGCCCGCCGACCAACTCGCGTAGACCAGTAGCGGCACCGTGGCGGCCGACGCCCCGGCAGCGGCCGCCGAGAGGACCAGGACGGTCGCCGGCCGCGCGCGCCGGAGCAGCGACAGCAGGGCAACGCCCGTGACAACAGCGGCGGTTCGCACGCCGAACCCGCTCCCCACGGCATCGAACAGACCCGCCAGTCCGGCAAGGACAACGGCGAGCACGGTCTCTCCGGCGATCCGACTGCGACTCCAGGGAATCGCGGCGTCAGGCCGGAGCCGGAGTCGGAGCGTCCGGGCGACGCGGGCGGTGTTTGATTCGTCCACTCTCACGGGCCGACGATAGACAGCCTCCGGGAGCGCCCGCATCATCCCTGCGTCGTGCCGGCGGACGACGAAAGTGAACAACCCCGTCCAGGACAGGCGTGGTTGAGGGCTCCCGCGTTGTTGTCGTTGGTAGCTGCGGGCCGCGACTTTCGGGGACTGAACCGGGGCGCCTGTCGTGGCGACGATGGTGCAGAGCACGAACAGCAGCGAGAGCAGTGCACTCCTGGACCGAGTACGCCGGGCAGTGCCAGAGAAGGAAAGCGGGAGACGTCACGTGGACAACGCACACCTCCAGGGGCACGAGCGGTTCAACATCCGGCAGAAGACGGCCCTGATGGTGAACCGGTATGTGGTGACCGCGGCCCGTCCCGACGGCTCCGAGGGCGAGGTCGTCGCCTTCGCCGAGCAGAAGCGGATGACGCTCAAGGAGCAGGTGGCCATCTACACCGACGAGTCCATGGACCACGTCCTGTGCACCTTCGAGGCCCGCCAGATCGTCGATCTCAACGCCGTCTACGACGTACGGGACGCGCTGGGCAACACCATCGGATCGTTCCAGAAAAGGCCGGTGGCCTCCTTGCTGCGCTCCACGTGGAGCATGGACCAGCCGGGCACGACGGAGCTCACCGGGCGCGAGCGCAGTTGGGTGGTGGCCGTGGTGCGCCGGGTCTGGGAACTGCTTCCGTTCACCGACTTCGTGCCGTTCATCTGGCCGTACCACTTCGATTTCGGCGTGGGTGACAAGCGGTTGATGGCATTCGACAAGAAGTTCGGACTGCGTGACCGGTACGTCCTCGACATCGCGGCCCCCGACCTCGACCGCCGCCTCGCCATCGCACAGGCCGTGGCCCTGGACGCCCTGCAGTCACGCTGACGGCCAAGCGCTCCTTGTAATGAGGCCACCATCGAGGTGCTGCACGACGGCACAACGGGCAGGCGCGGCTCATGCTCCGCAACCCTGCCTTTGCGCCGATCCGAGGTGACCAGAAGTCCTCGCAGGTGTGGTCGAGGAGGAGACCGGCTGGCGCCTGAGGCACGTGCGGCAGTTCGTCTGCACCGTGACGACCGGGTACGAAACGCTCGCACGTCGGTCAGACAGGTGTTGGCCGTTGCCACCGGCAAGAGAAGCGTCGGTCGGCGTGACGAAGTACGGGGAGTTGCGCCACTCGTCGGCAGGCGGCAGCGAGGACTCTTCGGTGACCGGATGGTTCGGGCGCCCGGCAGCCTTCCGAGCCCGACCTCCTGATCTCGTCGTCCGTCAAAGCGGACGGAGCCCAGACAGCGCGTCTACGCAGCAAGCAGTCGTCGCCTGCCACCCCGAGGTGCCCACAGGGCGCGGTGCACAGGGCTGTCGGCGTGCGCGCGACAGTACCGAGTCGGGTATGGATGGAGGTGACCCCAGGTTCCCCGGCCGCAGCGGCGATGGAGTTTGCGTTTGACCGTCCACCATGAGGTGGGGCGCACTCCAGGGCGAGGGGAAAACATCATGGTGAGACGACGCCCGCCGCGCCGATTAGTTTTCGGGCCGGCGCCGGTCTGTAAGGGTATGGAGACTCACACACTCGAGACAGCCGACGCGGACCTCGTCTATGACGTTCGAGGGCCGCTGCCGACCACAGATGGACGTCCGCCGTTGTTCATGATCGGGCAGCCGATGGACGCCAGTGGTTTTGCCGCGCTCGCGGCGCGCTTCCCCGAACGAACCGTTGCCACCTACGACCCGCGCGGGCTCGGTCGCAGCACTCGTAAGGACGGTCGGGTCGACCATACGCCGCACGTCCAGGCTGACGACGTGCACGCCGTCATCGAGGCTCTCGGGGTCGGGCCGGTGGAGATGTTCGCAAGCAGTGGTGGAGCGATCACCGCGCTCGCGGTCGTGGCGAAATATCCCGAGGACGTGACCACATTGGTTGCGCACGAGCCACCGCTCATCACACTCACGCCGGACGGCCCGGCGGCCGTGCGGGCGCGAGCCGGTGTCCGGGAGGCGTACGAAAGGCGAGGGTGGGGGGCAGGAATGGCCGCCTTCGTGGCCATGACCTCGTGGGAGGGAGAGTTCACCGACGCGTACTTCGCACAGCCAGAGGCTGATCCCGCCGCTTTCGGGATGCCCACGCAGGACGACGGCTCGCGTGACGATCCGCTGCTGTCCGACCGGTCATGGGCCGTCAGCAGCTATCGGCCCGATGCCGAAGCGATCACCGCCGCGCCGACCCGCGTCGTGATCGCTGTGGGTGAGGAGTCCGAAGGCGTGCTGACTGAGCGCACCTCCGTTGCGGCTGCTGACCTTCTCGGGCAGCAGGTGAGCGTGTTCCCGAGCCATCACGGCGGTTTCTGCGACGGAGAGTTCGGATATCCGGGGAAGCCGGACGAGTTCGCGCATCGGCCTGCGGGAGGTTCTCGACGGGGCCTCGTAGGTCAGGCGCAGGACGGGTAGCTCCGAGGACTTGAGTAAGGACGTCGCGAGGCTGTCCGCATGAGGTGTGGCGTCGTCGTTGAGCCCCTGCTCATTCTCAGCCCGCACGCGACCGAGTTCTTCCGCCACTGGGTCGAAGTCGCCAACGACACCGTCGCCATGCTGCGCGCCGAGGGAGCCCGTTCGCAGGCGTGTTGCTGCGGAAGGAGCCTTTCGTGCACGCCGAGGTAGCAGAGCAGAGCAGCCCCGCCCGGGTCTCGGGGTTTACGGGCCCCGGACCGTTAGGGGACCCCCAGTTCGAACAGGACGTATCCCGCGTACGAGCCTGACGCGACCGCCATGATGCCGAGCAGGCAGCACAGCAGGGGCAAGGGGACGTTGCGGAGTCGGATGGCGAGGGAGACGAAGAGGGGGAAGGCGGGGAGCAAGTACCGGGAGACGTTGCCGAAGATCTGCTGGCTTCCCATCACCATGGCGAAGGTGAGGACGGTGTAGACGGTCAGGACGAGCGGTGGGCGCTGGCGGATCAGGAGGGGGATCAGGAGCAGCGCCAGCAGCGTCACCATGGCGCCGATGACGTCTGCGAAGGGGTAGGCGAAGAGGTAGTCGAAGTGGCCCACCGCCATGGAGGTGAAGACGTTCACCGTGTGTTTGCCGTAGTCGAACGAGTGGGCCCAGGCACGGTCCTGAAGCTCGAAGTAGCCGCCCAGGTCGCCCATTGCGTTGCCGACCCAGAGCAGGTAGCCAAGGAGCCCGAGTGGCGCGATCAGCACCGCGGTCCAGGGGCGGGCGATGTCGTCGTGGCGGCGATGCAGTGCCAGGAGCGCGGCGACGGTGAGGGCGGCGATGAGCGCGACGGCGGTGGGCCGGCTCAGTCCTACGGTGAACGTGAGGACGCCCGCGGTGAGCCAGCGGTCGTTCATGACGGAGTGGCAGGTCCAGACGGCGAGGGCGACGTAGAGGGACTCCGAGTAGCCCGCCCACTCCACGCCGGAGCCCGGCCAGACGGCCCACAGTCCGGCCGCGGCGAGTCCGGCGCGTCTGCCGCCGAGCTGGGCGGTGACGGCGTGGATGCCAAGGGCGGCGACGAACGAGGCGACGACGGAGACCAGCATGCCGGAGCCGTACAGGCCGAGCCCAGTGCACTCGGAGACCAGTCGCATGGTCGCCGGGTAGAGCGGGAAGAACGCTGCTGAGTTGCCTTCGAGGGTGATCAGTCCCGTGGCGCCGGGGACGGGGACCAGCGCGGGGTCGTAGCCGTGTGCGGCGACCTGCTGGTACCACCATCCGTCCCAGCTGGCCAGCACGTCCCAGGCGTGGGTGCCGCCACCGAAACGCGGGTCCTTCTTGCGGAAGTCCCCGGCGGAGTCCAGCAGGTACATGAAGACGATGAAGCCGATGAGCTTCAGTACGCCGTACAGCGCAAGCACCGGCAGGTAGTGCCTGGCCGCGCGGCGCAGCCGGATGCGAAACACCCTGCCTGTCTCTGTACCGGTGCCCGTGTGCGGGGTGGGGAGATGAGGGGCGTCCGTATCGGCGAGGGACGTCAGCGTTGTCGTGTCGTTCACGCGGCGGTGTGCTCCGTCCCACGGAGTCGGGCGGGGAACACCCAGGCCCGCAGGAGCAGAAAGCGCAGCAGAGTGGCCGCCAGATTGGCGGCGACGAGCACCGCGATCTCCGCCAAGCGGGCGGCGCCGGGCGCCACGTGGTGCAGCGCGGCGAGCGAGCCGCTGGTGAGAGCGAGGCCCATCCCGAAGACCAGCAGCCCCTTGGCCTGGTGGCGCAGCGCGCCACCGCGACCGCGCAGCCCGAAGGTGAGCCGTCGGTTCGCGGCCGTGTTGGCGATCGCGCAGGCCAGCAGCGCCAGCGCGTTGGCAGCCTGCGGGCCCACTGTCGGACGCAGAGCCGCGTAGAGAAGGACGTAGCCGATGGTGCTGACCGCGCCCACGGCGCCGAAGCGCAGCAACTGACCGGCCAGTCCACCCGTCGGTTCGCCGTCGCCCTGTCGCAGAGCGGTCGTCGGGAGCATGCCGCGGGCCAGGGCCCGGCCGATCCTGGCGATGCCGCGCAGATCCGCCAGTGCCGTGGCGAAGATGTCGACCCGGCTGTCGGGGTCGTCCACCCAGTCGACCGGTATCTCGTGGATGCGCAGCCCCGCCCGCTCGGCGATCACCAGCAGTTCCGTGTCGAAGAACCATTCGGAGTCCTTCACCAGGGGCAGCAGCCGCTCGGCCACGTCACGCCGGACCGCTTTGAACCCGCACTGCGCGTCGGAGAACTGCACCGCGAGCGTGGAGCGCAACAGGGCGTTGTAGCAGCGCGATATGACCTCCCGCTTGGGGCCGCGCACCACCCGGGAGCCGGGGGCCAGACGGGTGCCGATGGCGATGTCGGAATGCCCCGAGATCAGTGGGGCGACCAGCGGCAGCAGCGCGGTGAGGTCTGTCGACAGATCCACGTCCAGATACGCGAGGACCGGCGCCCGCGACCGGGACCAGGCGGCGTGCAGCGCCCGGCCCCGGCCCTTCTCCGCCAGGCGCAGCCACTGCGTCTCGGGGAGTTCGGCAGCGAGCCGGGCCGCGATCAGCGGGGTTGCGTCGGTGCTGGCGTTGTCCGCGACGGTGACGCGGAAGGGGTACGGGAAGGTCTCGCGCAGGTGCGCGTGAAGTCTTCGTACGCTCGCCTCCAGATCCTGCTGCTCGTTGTACACCGGCACGACCACATTCAGAACGGGCTCACGGTGGTGTGCCGACAGCGGCGTGCGCAGCGGCAGTTGATCCATCAGGTTTGTCACGTTTCGATCCATTGGGGTGTTCGTCGCAGGCATGCCGGGGCCGCCCACGGCAGTGCTGCGAGCCGGGATTGCCGGCAGTGGGTTGTGGTCGGTGCGGCCCCGGCTATCCGGAGTCCGCGGACGTAGACGGCTCCCACGTCGTGGGCGGTGTTGTCGGCGGACTTGTCACCGTCGTCGGCCCGCTTGGTGCTCCGGTGGTGGAGGGCGGCGGATTCGTGGTTCGGGGCGCGGTCGGATCCGAGGACCCTGTGGTCGAACTCCCGGTGGTGGCCGGCGCCGTGGCAGGAGCGGAGGTTCCCTCGGCGGTCGGGGTGGAGTTGGCTGTGGAGGTCGCGTCCGATGTCGGCTCAGCGCCTGTATCCGAAGGTGCCGGGCTCACCACAGGCCGCGGAGCGGGAGCCTGCGGCCTGACCTCGTCGGACGTATGGGGCAGGAGAAAGAAGCCAAGGCCCACTCCGGCGACGGCCACTACCGAGCCGACGGCCTTCTGTGCTGCGCGGACACGGCGCCGGGCTCGAACGGCGGACCGCAGTCGCGCCTTGTGTCGCGACTCGAAGGGAGTGTGTTCCTGGGCGTCGCGCATCATCCGCGCCAACTCCCGCTCGAAGTGGTCCATATGGTCTCCTCCTCACCCCACCGGCTCGATGACGTCGGTCAGAATCCGACGCAGACGCGCCACACCACGCGACGCATGGGTCCGTACGGTGCCCACCGGGCACCCCAGCACCTCCGCGACCTGCCTCTCAGGCAGATCCTGGTAATAGCGCAGCACGACGGCTGCTCGTTGCCGCGGCGGCAACTGCGCCAACGCGGCCTCCAGACGCGAACGTTCGGCCACCGCAGAGGACATGTCACCGGCCGCAGCCAGGTCGGGCAGCTGTTCGACCGGCCGCTCGCCCCACCAGCGCCGCCGCGCCGAACGCGCCGCCGCTCGTGCCAGGACCTGGCGTACGTACGCTTCCGGGGCCTCCTCCGCAATCTTGGGCCAGACGAACCAGAGTTTGACCAGAGCCTCCTGGAGCAGATCCTCGGCCCGATGCCGGTCGCCGCCCACGAGCAGATGAGCGAGGTGAAGCAAGCCGGGCCAGCGGGCTGCCACAAACCCGTCGAACCCCTCGGCTCGACTCTGCTCCTCCATCCCACCCTCCCCGTTCTCGTCAGCCCGCTACTTGGGGAAAGACTGTGGACACCGCGCCACGATTCACTTCAACCTCGTGATCCGGGTCACATCGCGTTTCAGCTGAGGGATGATCGCTCTCGGTACGATCTCCGCCACCGCTCTGAGTGCCGTGTGGGCCACGGCCTGCTCCCGCCTCCAGGGGGTGCATCATGCGGAGTCCGACTCCTCACCGGTGACTGCGACAGAGGACGACCAAGCCGGACTCGCCGCCACAGGTACGGCGCGCGCCGGGTCTCGGGAGGCGACCTCCGTCCCGGCACCGCACTGGTCCGTAATGGATGAAGCATCGGATGAACACCGTTGCCCGATCGAACCACGCCGCGCCATACGCCTCTGTCGCCCGTCGAGTCCAGCCTTTTGGCGACTGCTGAAAACATGGCCGCCCCGACAGACGTGTGCCACTGTTCTCCCGACCGGTGAACGGACAGAGGGTGGGAAGGCACCCTCGCCGCCAACAAAACAGTCCTCGGCCTGTGTTGGTACGGCGGCGCGACCATCACCGTCAACGGCCACTCCAATGACATCTGGGTGTCCACGGGGAAGAAGATCAGCCGGTACTCGTTCTGGGGGAGTGCTGTGTATCTGCTGGCAGCAGCCACGGGGTCCTGTCCGTCGGGAACGGCTACTGCTGGGACCATTGACCGGCTCCGGAGATGCGCAAGCCACGGCCACGGTCGGCTGACGGTCCGTCCGTCAGGGCCGTCGATGGTCCGAGCAGCCCCACGCACACGACGCATAGCTGTTTGGTTGTCCCGCGTGTCCCATCAGGCGGGAGTGACCAACTCCGAAGCACACAAGGGGGAAATATGAGATTCAACCGTTCAGTCCTGACTGCAGCCGCATTTGCCGCTCTCGCGGTGGGAACCACGACCGCCCTGGCGGCACCCGCCTCCGCGGCACCCAACACCACGCCGCAGAAGGTCTGCGGGAGCGCCTACAAGACCGTGAACTCGGCGGCCGTCGGCTCGCTGGGCACGGTCTACCTGACGTACAACCCCGCCAACGGCGAGAACTGCGTGGCCACCATCCGCAACAACCCCGGCACCGCCGTGGACATGTCCACCTGGGTCCACATTCCTGACACCCAGGAGTACGCCGAGGACTACGGGCGGTACACCTCATACGCGGGTCCGGCCTACGTGTACGGCAAGGGATACTGCGTCAGTTGGGGCGGCGGCATCAACAACGTGTACGTGCAGGTGAACGACTCCAACTGCGCCGCACGCAA
The DNA here is from genome assembly GCF_027107535.1 of Streptomyces aurantiacus. Classification (NCBI taxonomy): domain Bacteria; kingdom Bacillati; phylum Actinomycetota; class Actinomycetes; order Kitasatosporales; family Streptomycetaceae; genus Streptomyces; species Streptomyces sp. Qhu-G9. Next base: position 4,270,673 of record NZ_CP114283.1, read on the forward strand.
GGAGCACCGGGTCACCACCACCCGCTGACCTGCTGCTTGACGGCCACACGTCCACGTAGTTCTCCTTGAGTGACAGCCGCCGATGTGGCTGGGCAACGCGCCTGGGAGTAGGCCGAGTTGAGTACGAAGACCCCTGGCGGGCGATGTCGGTGGACTTTCCCGCCAGGGGCCGGGGCTGTGCCTTCTTCCACCACGAGCGCGGGCTGATCACGACACGCAACCGCTTGGTGCTCCGCGTGTCCCACCAGGCGGGGTGAATCCCGTCTTCGCCGTGCAAGTGGTGACCCCGCGGTGTTCGCCGCTCGGCGCCCTGACGGTACCCCGGAGTCTGTACGTGGCTGTCGTGCTCCGATTCGGCGGTCGGTGATCCTTCTCCGTACGGGTCGATGAAACCGCGACAGCCGCTACCAGCGACGACGCGTCTCGTGATCATGAGGTGCGGCCGGAGCGGGGATGCGCCGGTACGCGGCGCGGGCGTTGACGATGCGGGCGACGGCGGTTCCGGCGACTGCTGCGGCGAGCAGGCACGAGAGCCAGGTGGTGTCGCGGTGCCCGGCCCAGGTGAGTTGTCCCGCAGGTGGGATGGCGAAGCCGTTGAGGAAGAGCCAGCACAGTACGGCGGTTCCAGGGGCCGCGGTGAGGCGGGCGAACAGCCCGAGCAGGGCAGCCAGGAGGGACAGCGCGATCAGCGCCGTGGTGGGGTGTCCCCGACCGTCGAGGTGGCTGGTGAGCGCCACCAGCAGCAGGGCGCCGATGGAGGCCGCGAACCAGACGAGCCGGGTCGCGACGGGCTGCGGAACTGCTCTGGCACCTGTGCTCAGCCGTACCCACTCGATCATGCCCATGGCGCCTCTCTGTTCGCTTTCCTGTGCGGGTGCGGGACAGGGCCCGCAATCTCGCCCGGTCCGTGCCCCACAGGCGAATTCTTCCAGGCAGACGTCGGTTGCGGGTACTCCGCGCCGGAGCAGACCGCCGTTGCCGGGCATCGAGGTGCGACACGAGTTGGGCCGGAAGAGGCTCTCGGCCGGCGTCGCCTTGTTCAATCGTGCCGGGGCTCCTCGTCGTCCGCCGTCGTACTTCATGACAACCGGTCCAACTCCGGTGTCGCAGGACATCGGCAGTGAAGTTGGACGGTCTGACGGCGGAGCCAGACCAGGGGAGGAGCCGAAGGCGAGGACCTGGCTCCAAGCGCTTGCATGAGCTGCCACCCCCGATAGCGGTCCCGGAAGTATCGACTTGGCGGCTATTCCTGCGACAGGCCCTGCGCGTACCCGGAATTGTGGCCTCCACCACGGCGAATGTGGTCTTGACCTGGTGAGATCGCCGGATGCTCGGTTTCCTTCTCCGTCTCCTGCCGTTCTGGGTCCGCGAGCCGCTGCTCATCGCGGTCGGATCCGTCCTCGGCGTACGCATCATGTATCTCGCCGTCAGCGATCACGACCGGGTTGCGGCCGGTCTCAGCGTGGTGTTCCTCGTGTTCACCGCAGTGCGCGTCCACGTGGTGGTCCGTGCCCTGCGTGCACGCCGGAACTCGAGTCCGGCGGTTGCCGCCGGCGGGGCGGCGGTCGATGCTGCCGCCCAGCCCCAGCCCCAGGCCCAGGCCCAGGCCGGAGCTGGGCCGCGTCCCGGCCCGAACACTCTGGAGAAGGAGCCCAACGCGTGGGGCCAGGCCTTCGCGGCCGTGGCCGTGTTCGGGGCACTGGCGGCCGCGGTGTGGTTGGGGCCGAGCGTGATGCCGTCCGGTGACAGCACCCCGCAACCCGCCTCGTGTTCGGACGGAGAACACGAGGAGCTTCCGAAGACCTACAAGAAGACGCCTCGGCCGGTGACCGGTGAAGAGCTGTGCGAGGCGCTCAACCGGCCGGACCTGGCCAAGCTCCTCGGAACGCCTGGAGAGATTGCGACCGCTGCTTCCGGTAGCAGCAACACGGCTCCCCTGACGGATGGGAAGGTTGCCCAGCCGGAGGCCGAGGTCACGTTCGACACGTACTCAGTGAATGTCTCGGCCACTTACAACAAGCTGACGACTGACCAGTACGTGAAGCTGATGAAGTACGGGAATGAGATAGACGTCAGGACCCTCAAGGTTCTCGGACGGCCCGCGGTCTTCGCCTCGGACCACACCATGAAGATCGAGATCAACCTCGGGGGTGGCGGATCCGGCGGACCGGTCGAACAAGGCCCTCTGGCCAGGACGCTTACCGTGGCCCTCGACCGCCAGGATCACGGCGGCTACTGCGACATCACCGTATGGAGCAAGTCCGGAGCCCTCCCGAACGACAGCGTTCTCCTCGACATCGCTGAGAAGGTTCTCCCGACGATCCCCGAACGGCCTGTTTGATGAGGCGCTGCGAACTTGGGCCGTGAAAAGACTGATCCGATCGCTCCGTCGGCGATGGCATTCGTCTCGTGACGGGACTCGTGCCGCGATTCTCTTGAGGCACAGTCCGAACGGCGGTGCAGGGGCACTGCCATCCCCAACCGGCGGCGGAGCGACTGGTTGTGCCTTCCCTGCCGGTGACCGGCAGGGAAGGCACTGCATGACGCGGTCTTCGCCCGAGTCGATGGTCCCTGCCACCGTGGACACCCTGCTCTGCCTGCCAAGGGGCAACGGAACCGAAGTTCGCCAGACACCGCACGGCCATGTGGTTTCGACGTGGCGATGACCTGGTACCGGCCATGCCACTGCTGAGCCCGGTCGACCCGAATGACGATTGAAGACCCTCGCTTCAGTCGTACCGCGAGAGGGTGGCCGAAGACGGAGCCTTGTGACTGTGCGGCGACCGGACCAGTGCCTCCTCAGCCGTGCGACCAGGGTCGCAGGGTTCGCCGGCTGGGCGTGGTGCGCCCGCTACCGCTTCCCGACGGTGTAGGTCAGGTGGGTCACCCGGGATGATGCGTCCGTACGGGACTGGTCGAGGGCGAGGCGGGTCGGGTCCACGCGGTCGAACAGGCGGATACCGGTGCCGAACAGCACGGGCGCGAGGGTGATTGAGAACTCGTCGATCAGGCCGCCGTCCAGGTACTCCTGGATCGTCTCGGCGCCGCCGGAGATGCGGACGTCACGGTCGCCGGCGGCCTCGCGGGCCTGGTCGAGCGCGCTGGAGATGCCGTCGTTGACGAAATGGAAGGTCGTGCCGCCCGGCCGCTCCCACGGATCACGCTTGGTGTGGGTGACGACGAACACCGGGGTGTGGAACGGCGCCTCCTCCGGCCACGCCAACTCGCCGGCGTCGAGCATGCGCTTGCCCATGACGCTCGCGCCGGTGCGCTCGTACGTCGCCCGTGCGATGTCGTTGTCGATGCCTTCCTCGCCGCCCTCGCCGAGCTTGAGGTTCTCCCGGAACCACCGCTGCGGGAACAGCCACGCCTGCAGCTCCGACCACTTCGTCATCCAGCGCTGGACCCTCGGGTCGTTCTGACCTTCGGGCGAGAATGCGAGCTCGACGGGCACGGCTTCCGGGGCCATGAAGCCGTCGAGCGACATCGTCACGCTGAAGAACACCTTCCCGCCCATCAGCCTTCCGCTCCCTTCGGTGGGGTTTCGTTCCGGCCGGTGTCGTTCCGGGTGAGGCCAACGACGTAGGCCGCCAGGTTGCGCAGCGTCTGCTCGCCGCCCTCGACCGCGTGGTACTTCTCCGCCGCCTCGTCGCGCAGTTCCTTGGTGGGGAACACCGTGCGCATCACGATCCGGGTCTCCTCGCCGGCCGACTCGAAGGTCAGGACCGACTCGAAGGCGTTGGGGTCGTCGCGGGACTCGCCGTGCACCAGCGCGATTCGTGTCGGCGGGACGATCTCTGTCCAGGTGATCCACTCCTGGTAGTCGGTCCCGTCCGGCCCGTGCATCACGAAGGCCCAGGCCCCGCCCGTGCGGAACTCGAAGGACCGCGTCGTGGTGGTGAACCCATCCGGTCCCCACCACCGCGACAGGTGCCGCACCTGCGTGAACGCCTCGAACACCAGCTCCCTCGGAGCGCCGATGGCCCGGGAGATCACGATCTCGCGGTCCGCGGTCGTGTGGTCGGGCTCGCCGCTGCTACTGGTCTTCGTCATCCGGGGGTTCCTCCTGCCTTGCCTGTTTCAGATCTCGCACGTACTCGTCCAGCCGGTCGAAGGTCTCGTTCCAGAACTGTTCGAAGCCGCCCACCCACTCGTGGATCGGCCGCAGCCCGCGGGCGTCCAGGCCGTACAGCCGCTGCTTGCCCGCTCCGCGGACATGCACCAGCCCGACCTCGCGGAGCACCCGCAGGTGCTTGGACGCCTGCGGCTGGCTCATCCCCAGGTCCCGCGCCAGTTCGGTCACAGGTCGTTCGCCGCCCCGCAGCAGCATCAGGATCTCCCGCCGCTGCGGCTCGGCGATCGCGTTGAACGCGTCCGAGGTCGTCGCCGCTCGTGCCATGACACCATCGTATGCCCATATCGGAATACGTCAACGGCTGTGTGACCACCGACCCGCTCGGTCCGGTCCCGCCAACCTGACCGGTCCGCAGTCGCTGACTGAGCAGGTCCGTACGATCGGCGACGCCCTCGGCCGCCCCTTGGTCTTTGCAGAACTGGACGAAGACGCGGCGGCCGCCGCGTTGGAGGCACAGGGCCCGCCCCCGGAATACGCCCGTGCCATCGTCGGGGCCCACGGGCTGATGGAGGCGGAGCCGGAGCAGGTGTCGCCGGCGGTGGCCGAGATCACCGGTCGGCCCGCACGCACATACCGCGAATGGGTCGCGGACCATGTGGGGGACTTCGCTGGCGGTATCGCTGCCGTCCTCCCCGCTCGGAAATGTCCGTCCAACGGCTCGTGGGAATGAGCAGGGTGGGCGCTGAACGAGAGGAGGTGGAGCGGAGTGAATGCGCTGACCATGAACCCGCGCGTCATGCCTCACCTGGTGTCAGCCGGGACTCCCCGTACCGATGGCCTACAATTATCTATCCATGGAAGATGGTTCTTCGGAAGATGAGTGATGGCTGACGCTGACCTGAAGCTGCTGTACCGGGAGCTGGTCTCGCTGGAGATCGAGCTGTGGGACGGCGTCGAGGGGCGGTTGAGGGCCGAGTACGACCTGCCGCTGACCTCGTTCGAGGTGCTGCACCTGCTGCTGCAGCGGCCCGGGCGGCGCATCCAGGACATCGCGGAGAAGTTCTCGATCACGGTGGGCGGCACAAGCAAGGTGGTCGATCGCCTGGAGGCGGCGGGCCTGTGCGAGCGGCGGGCCAATCCGAACGACCGCCGTTCCTCGATCGTCGAGCTGACATCCGAGGGGCGGAAGCTGGTGAGCGGGGCGCTGAAGGTCTTCGAGGAGGAGCTGGAACTGCGGATCGGGTCGGTGATCACCGAGCAGTCCGTACGCGAGGTGACCGCGGTCCTCAGCACGCTGCGGGCAGCCGGACGCGCCCTGGACGCGGAGCGGAAGGCCGCCGCGAAGACACCGGTACCGGCTGTGCGGGCGCCGAAGCAGCCCGGCCGACCTGCACCGTGAGCCGCGACGGGTCGGCCGTGCCGGTGGGTCGACAGGCCAGGGCCGGACGAACAGGGCACCGGTCCCGGCCTCTCGGTTCACGATTCAGTCGGCGATACCGGCGAAGGCGATGACTTTGTCGATACGGCCTCGGACGAGGAGGTTGCCGGGGCCGCCGTTGCGTGTGGCGTACTCCTCGGCGCGGCCGTTGCCCATGTAGCGGGCGCCGAGCAGTCCGCCCCAGCGCAGCATGTCGTCAGGGGCCTCGGAGATCTCTGCGCGTCCTTGGAACAGGACGAATGCGTACGGTGGCCGGTGCTCGTCGACGCAGAGGGCGAACCGTCCGTCGCGGGCGAGGTTGCGGCCTTTGACTCCGTTCTTCTCCGTGGTGAGCATGATGTCGTCGCCGTCGAGGAGGAACCAGACCGGTGTCACGTGAGGGCTGCCGTCGGCGCGGACGGTGGACAGCTTGCCGGTGCGAGTGCCGTGCGTGGCGAAGGCCCGCCACTGCTGCTCGGTCATCTTCCGCATGGGGGTGCCTTTCGCATGTGTACGGCTTGACTTGCGGGTGTCCGGGGCCGACTCGGCCCCGGACACCCATGAGGTCAGCCCCAGAAGGCGTCTTCGGTGGCCGGGTCCTCGGAGAAGAGCCACATCTCGGTGATCCTGCCGCCTGCGATGCGCAGGAGGTCGACGCCGTTCATGCTCATCGACGCGTTGTCGCGACGGCCGCTGAAGTGGATGGTGGCGGTGACCAGGTCGCCGTTGGCCATGAGCGTGTGGATCGTGTCGATGGCGAAGCTGCCCTGGCTGGCTTCCATCATCCCGCCGAGCATCTGGAAGACGGCGCCCCGGCCCTTGTGCTCGCCGGAGAACTGATGGGCGCCCGGCTGGTGCCAGACGATTCCCTCGTCGAGGAGCTCGCCGAGGGTGGCCATGTCTGCCGTCTGCACGGCCTGGAAGTAGGTGCGGGCGATCTCGATGTTGGCGCTGGTCATGTCTCTTGCTCCTTGGTGTCTTGCGCGGGGATGTTGGCCATACGGCGAAGTCGAGGCGGTCGGCGAGGCAGGCTTCGGTGAGTCTCCAGGCGGTGAACGGGGGAGATGCGGCCCTGCGGAACCGGTCAGGCGGCGGGCGCGGAGAAGACGCCGAAGTGGTTGCCTGCGGTGTCCTGCAGTCGGGCGAAGGTGAAGCCCGCAGCGTCGGAGACCGGCTCCATGAGGACCTCGGCGCCGAGGTCCTGGCCGCGTTCGACGGTCGCGGCGACATCCTGGACGAGGACGTGGAAGATCGCGTAGTTGGGGAAGCCGCCCTCCGACTCCCACACACCGCCCGCCGGCTGCTGGGCGTCCGGCGTCATCACCGAGTGGTAGGTGACACCCGGGGTGTTGGTGTTGAGGACGTACTTCCAGTCGAAGAGCTCGCCGTAGAACTCCTTGACCTTCTCCGGCTGGTCGGTACCGAACTCGAACCAGGCGACCGAGTTGAAGGCGGGAACGGTCATGGCACTCACTCCTTAGGCCTCATGGGGCGAGACGTGTGACTCTTCGTGTCAGGTGGATTCCAGGCGGTGACCGCATCCCGCGGCGGGGCACCTTGCCGGAACCGGCACGAATGAGGGCTGCGCATCGATCCGGCGCCCAGCAAACCATTTACATTCCATGGAAGCAACTTCCATGAATTGTTGTTCCATGGGTATGGGTTCGGTGGTCCTCAGTCGTCCGAACCGTGGACATCACAGGAGCCCGGCGGCTCGGAAGCGGACGGCCGAGTCGGGAGGAAGCGGTCATGGAGCCGGTCGAGATCGAGGCGAAGACCCTGATCCAGAGGTCGAAGACCCCGTCGAACGACTACGTGATCGGGCCCGCATCACGCGGTGACGTCGGCCTCGGGATCGGGCACTGCCATGGCCCAGGTGCCCATGGCGTCCAGGACATCGCGCAACCCCTCACCGAGAGGGGTCAGCGCGTACTCGACGCGCGGCGGGATCTCCGCGTAGGTCGTGCGGGTGACGATGCCATGCCGCTCGAACTGGCGCAGCCGGCTGGTCAGGGTGTGCGGACTGATGCCGGGCAGAGCCTCGCGCAGCCGGGTGAAGCGGTGGGGTCCGTGCAGCAGTTCACGCACGATCAGAGTGGCCCACGGGCCGTTGAGCAGCGTGAGGAACCGGGCGACGCCGCACTCGGGGAGACAGGGATCGGTCACAGTTTTGACCGTACCCCAATAGTGCAGTTGATGTAACTGGTGCTGCCCATGCACTAATGGCGTCCATGACCTACGTGATTCACGGCGCCACCGGCGCCCAGGGTGCCCCCGTCGTCTCCGCTCTCGCCGCCGCGGGCAAGTCCGTGACCGCTCTGACTCGATCCGCCGATGTAGCCGTGGACGGCGCGCAGCGCGTCGTAGCCGCCGGCTACGGCTCCACAGCCGAACTGACTGAGGCGTACCGCGGCGCTGACGGAGTGTTCGTCCACCTGCCGGTGGTCTCCGAAGAGGACCGCCTGACCTATGCGCGCAACATCGTCGCTGCTGTCCGCGCGGCCCGTCCGGACCGGGTGGTGTTCTCGACCAGCGGCGCCCCGATCGACCCGGAAAACGGTGGCGCGGCGGCGGCACTGGTTGGCGGTCTTGCGGGCAGCGGGGTGTCCCATGCGGTCATCGCGCCCACGTTCTACCTGGAGAACCTGCTCATGCCGTACGTCCTCGACGCGGTCCGCGAGCAAGGCGTGCTGCCCTATCCGATCCGCGCCGACTTCCCGGCTTCTTGGGCGTCACACTTGGACATCGGCGACGCGGTCGCCGCCCTGTTCGACCGCACGGACATCACCGGCGTGATCTCCGTCGGCCAGTACCCGGCGATCACCGGGCCCGACCTGGCCGAGGCGTTCGGCGCCCACTTCGGCAAGGACGTGGTCTTCGAGCAGATCACCCCCGAGCAGTTCCGCAGCTCCGTTGCACCGTTGCTGGGCGAGGGCCCCGCCGCCGACGTCGCCGGATTCTACGCGGCCATGAGCACACTTCCGCACCGCTCGATCACACCTGAGAACTCCGCCCAGAAGCTGCTCGGCATCACCCCTCGCACTACCGGGCAGTGGCTGACCGGCATCGGCCTCTGACCGTAACCACGATCGGGGCCGGCCAAGTCCTCAAGTACTGCTGAACGCCCACGCAAGTACTCGTCCGGGCTGTGCGGGCCCGCCGGACAGAGGCCGGCCCACCCCGTCTTCCCTGTCGACTTCGGCCTGTTGAACAGGCGATCAGACCTTGGCTCTTCCGAGGGCACAGCTTGCATCAGCCGTGGGTTCGGTGGCTGCGGGTTCAAGGATGTTACTCGCGTCACATCCGCTTGAACCTGACATTGATGTCAAGAATTAGCTTGGCGATGTCCCCGCCGAACGCCGGACGAGGACGCTGCGAAAGGAATTCTTGATGAGTACAGCCCTGGGGTATCGCACCTTCGGTAGCGCCGACGTCCACGAGTTCTTCGATCGGCCCGTTCCGTCGCCCGGTCCTCTCGAAGTCCTCGTGCGCGTCGCGGCCGCGGGAGTCAACCCGCTCGATCACCTACTCCGGTCCGGACACATCCAGGTGTTGAACGGCCATGTGCCTTTTCCGCAGGTCCTGGGAATGGAGGCGGCAGGCACCGTCCTTGCGGTGGGGGACGATGTGACTGACCTGGCCGTCGGCGACCGGGTCACCGGATTCGCCCTGACCGGTGCCGGCACGTACGCGAGGACGACTCTGTTGCTCGCCGAGTCCACGGCCCGCATACCCGACACGCTCTCGGAGACCTGGGCGGCGACCATCCCCGTCGCCGGCACCACCGCGCTCGACGTCCTGGACCAACTCGCCCTGCCCGCCGGGGCGTCGCTGCTCGTGAACGGCATCGGCGGCGGCGTCGGAATCGCCCTCGCCCAGATTGCACGGGACCGCGGTCTGGTCGTGGTCGGCACCGGCAGTGCGGCCAAGCGGGATCGCGCGACGGCAACCGGTGCAACCTTCGTCGAGTACACCGCAGGCGATGTCGTGGCCCGGCTCCGAGCGCAGGCCCCGGACGGCTTCGACGCCGTCGTCGACACGGTCGGCGGCGATTCCCTGCGGAGCGTCGCCCCACTGGTGGCCAGGCCTGACGCACTTGTTTCGGTAGGGGACCTGTCTGTCGGCGAGCTCGGCGGAGCGATGGTCAACCGCCGTCTCGACCGGAGCAGTCTTGAGCGTGTCGCCGAGCTGATGGTCGCCGGGCGACTCGATCCCAACATCACGGCGACCTATCCTCTGGCGCGGGCGGAGGAGGCGCTGGCGCTCGTCGAGTCGGGCCACGCGTCGGGCAAGCTCGTCATCGACATGCGGCTCTGAACTCACGCTTCGCAGTGATGACCGCCCCCGGCAGCAACGGAACCGGCCCGGCCCGCGCCGAGCCGGTGCCGGGTGTTCACTTCGATCACGGCATTGAGAGAGTCCCGGGTCTCGACGAGTCGGGCGATGTCGGCGGTCAGGCGGTCCCGTTCCTTGACCATCGTTTCGAACGCATCCTCGTGAACGTCGGCGTCGTCGCTCTCCACACAGGGCAGCAACTGGGCAATCACCTTGCTCCCCAGTCCCGCGTCGAACAGCCGCCGGATGAGATGGACCCGCGCGACCTCCGTCGCGGCGTAGTGCCGCTGCCCGCCACCGGATCGTGCACTGCGGATCAGACCCTGCTGCTCGTAGTACCGCAGTGATCGGGCGCTGGCCCCCGTCAGCCGGGCCACTTCTCCGATCCGCATTGTCACAGAGGGAGATGTCAAAGTCATGAGACGCCCCTCCCGCACATCAGCCAGTTCCGCATGGCGACAGTCTAGCCAGCACGTGGCCGGCGGTGCCTCCAGGAAAGGGCCTGCTTCATGACGCGCCATTCTCATCGTCGTCGGCCGGGTGTGCGTGCCCGCCGTCGACGTTCGCCGCGGAGGGGAAGGCGACCCACCCGGTCGAAGCCGACCCGCAGCTCTCCGTGGCGGAACCGGTGCCGCGAGCAGCGTGATGCCGTCGCGGCCGCCGGTCGCGCTCAGGGGGCCCCTGGGGTCTCAGGCACGCCAGTGCACTTTGAAGACCCACGCGTGCTGCCCCGCCTTGCGTGCTGCTTCGGGAACGTCGATCACCAGCGCTCCTTTGCTGAGAGTCCAGGTCAAGGGCCGGCCGTGGCCGAGCATTGTGATCTTGTCGCCGCTGCGGATCGGGACCGGTGCTTCGACGGTGAGTGTGGCGCCGGGCTTGGCGAGGGAGTGGATGTAGAAGGCCTGGTCCGGGCGGATGGTGAACCGCAGGTCCTCGCCCAGTTCGGCCATCCGGGACCAGTACGTGGTGTCGTAGATCGCCTCCCCGTTGCTGCGCAGCCAGCGGCCTGTCTCACGCAGCCGGGTCTGCATGATCTCGGGGATGGTGCCGTCGGCCCGCGGGCCGATGTCGAGGAGGAAGTTGCCGTTCTTGGAGACGATGTCGACGAGGCTGTGCACGACCTCCTCGGTCGTCATGTAGGCCTCGTCCGGGGTCGCCTGGTTGTACCCGTAGCTGAACGGGTCCAGGCCGCGGCTGGACTCCCACTTGGCGACGACCGTGTTGTCGTACGTCGTGTACTCGGGGGTTGTGAAGTCGTGGAAGCCGATGCCCGAACGGTTGTTGACGGTGACCTCGATGGGCCGGGCGCGGTTCTTCGCGTGGTTGAAGTACTCGGCCAGGACATTGAGGCTGTCGTTGGCGCCGCCGATGTCGCACCAGATGAGCTCCGGGTCGTAGCCCTGGATCAGCTCCAGCATCTGCGGGGCCTGGTAGTCCTTCACGAAGTCCTTGCCCCCGGTGTAACCCGTGTAGGGCTCCGGCTCCAGGGTGTACGGATTGCGTGGGGCGTGACCCATCCAGGGGTCGTCCGGGTTGAACCACTCGGGCATGGAGAAGTAGAGCCCGCGGTGGAGTTCGGGTGTGTAGCGGCGGGACGCGTCGAAGAGTTCCTTGACGAGGTCCCGCTTCGGGCCCATCTTCACGGAGTTGCGGTCGGAGACCTTCGTGTCCCACAGCGCGAAGCCCTCGTGGTGCTTCGAGGTCAGCACGTGGTACTGCGCGCCCGCGTCCCGGAACAGTTCGACCCAGGCACGCGGATCGAAGTTCTCCGCTGTGAACATCGGGATGAAGTCGTCGTAGGCGAAGCCCTCGCCGTACTTCTCGCGGTGGTACGCGAAAACGGCGTTCTGGGGATCCTGCATGTGGTTCCAGTACCACTCGGCGTACTGCTTTCCGACCGGCGACCATGCGGGCACCGAGTAGACGCCCCAGTGGATGAAGATGCCGAACTTGGCGCCCTGGAACCAGTACGGCGCCTGGTGGCCGGAGAGAGAAGCCTCAGTGGGCTGGTAGTCGGCGACGCCGAGGGTCAACGGGCTTTGCCGCGAGGCAACGTGGGTCCCGCGGCCGGTGACGGTCACCGAGCCGTTCCGGGCCGTGCCGGGTGCGGTGCCCGCACGGTTGCGGATGCCCACGCGGAGGCGGGCCTGCTCGCCGGGGTCCAGGCGGCGGACACGAGCGGCCTCGACGGTGCGGGCTCCCGGAACCTCGACGCGCACCGACACCCCGTCCGCGGCCAGGACGGCCACCGTCCCCGCGTTGACGACGGTGGCTTCGACGCTCTGGGCACCGGACGACTCCAGCAGCGAGTTCGTGGACCGGGCCCCGCGCAGGGCCAGCGCGCGTCCCTGAGCGGCAGGTTGCAGGGACAGCGCGAACACGTGGAGCGACGCCTTGTTCGCCTGCGCCGGGTTGGTCACCGGGAGCGTGATCGCTACGGCGTCGCGCTGTGGGTCGAGCCACAGCTCGGACGTGCCGATCCCCACGCGGTGTTCGTCCTTGGTGCCGTCCGGTCCGTAGCGGTACGGCACCGACAGGGATCCGCCCGCGGCGTACCAGTCGGATCCGCCGAGGGTGGCGGTCGTGGTCGAGCCGTCCGCGTAGTGCACCGTGGCTTTGCCGGAGGCGTTGCCGTAGCTGCCCGCGGTGAGGAAGACGGCCGAGAGGTAGCGGCCTTCGGGCAGTTCGACGCGCTGGCCGAGGGCGACGACATTGTTCTTCGCGCCCGCGTCCGAAGTCGGGAAGACGAAGGGCGAGCCGTCGACTTCGACACGGCCCGTGGGAAGTTCCTCGCCCGGGAACGTGTAGCCCGAGCCGTCGAAGTCACCGCCCCGCGCGGAAGCGGTGTCGACGCCGTCGTTGTCGTAGAGGGAGTCGAGCGGGACAGGGACGGGGTCGGGGACGGGAACCCACGGCCCGGCGTTGTCGGCGAGCGGTTCGGCGGAGTGTGCGGCGGTGGCTGAGGTGAGGGGGAGGGCTGTTGCGGCGGCGACTCCGGCTGCGGCGCCCAGGACCTGACGTCTCGGATACGTACCCATGAGCGGCTCCAATTCATCGGATGTCTGATGATTGAGGGGAGTCGCGACGCTGTCAACGGTACGGACAGAGAGCAGAGTCGAAGAAATAGGTAGGACGATCGGTGAGGATCCTGAGTGCGTGGGATGGGTGACCGGTATCTGGTGGATCTCAGTCGCGCCACCGAGCGCCATGACGGACCGTCCGGCATCCGGGTGAGCTGAACCGTGCAGCTGCCCATCGGGACCAGCAGTCGGCCGGACCTACGCGGCCGTCCGACCAAACCGCTGAACTGCGGGCGCTCCTCTATCGGTTGGCGCCCGAGCCGGGGCCGAGGCCGGTCGAGGGCAGACCTCGGGTACCGGGCCGGCGCGTACGTCGTGGGATCCTGTTCGCTCTGCATACCGGCATGCAGTCGTACGCCATCCCGAAGTCCTGCTCAGAGCTGTCGACTTCATCGGTGCCGAGTCGGCCGGTCGCTCTGTGCTCGGACAATCTGCGCCGGTGCGCACCCGCTGTGCGCCCATGGTGGCCTCCGCCGCAGGGGGCCTCGGAGTCTGCCTGACCCGGCAACGGCCCCTCGTTCAGGGTCCCTTGTAGAGAGCACGCTGATCAGATCACGGGCGGTCCCGCCTCGATCCGGCGCAGTACCGGAGACAGGCGGTCCAGATCGGGGCCGGTCTGGACCTGCCGCTCGTCCCACCAGGTGGCACCGGCGTCGCGCAGTGGACCGATGACGTCCCGGGCCTTCGCGGCATCCGAGGGCGTGGCACCGCCGAGCACGAATTCAAAGGGCCGCTCGTCTCCGGCCACACGGTTCTTACGTACATAGCCGACGAGATCCCGTACCTCTGCCACAGCGGGTACATGCCCATGCCGGGCCGTCTCGAAGAGAGGCACCGCGCCGTCCCATCGGGCTGCTCGCCGCATCGGCGGGCGGCGCGGCCAGAACCCGCCGATCCACACCGGCGGACCAGGCCGCTGCACCGTGGCAGGCAGCAGCGTCACGTCCCGGACCTCGTAGTGCCGGCCATGGTGGGTCACCGGCTCGCCGGACCACCAGCGCCCCAACAGTTCCAGTCCCTCGTCCAGCCGCTCGGCGAGGACGCGTGGCTCAGCCGTGTCGCCGAAACTGCGGTATTCGTCCTCGACCGGGCCGCCCAGGCCCGCTGTGAAGATCACCCGGCCGTTGCTGAGTTGGTCCAGGGTGGCCACTTGGCGGGCCAGTTGCTGCGGACGGTAACGGGGGACCGGCGTCAGGAGGGTGCCCAGTCGGATCCGCGAGGTCGCCAGCGCGGCCGCGGTGAGCAGCATCCAGGGGTCTCCGAAGGGGCGCCCTTGGTGTTGTCGGTGCAGTACGTGGTCCCAGACGAAAAGTCCGTCCCAGCCGGCCTGTTCGGCGGCAGCTGCCACAGACGCGACGTTACGAGGGTCGGCGAAGTCGCCGAAGTTGGGGATGTTGATGGAGAAACGCATCCCAGAAGGATGCGGAACTGGCCGCGACGGAGCAATCGAATTCGGATCCGGGCGGCTTCGCGGCAGGGCCCAGACGAACGCAGCACCACACGTACGCCACCGGGCCCGTCGTACCGCTGCTGGACTGCAGGGCCGACCTCCGGGCTCCGCTTCCCACGCAGAGCTCGACTGATGTCACGGCCACCACCTGGGGGAGACCGCCGGCTCAGACGTTTGTCGTGCCGCAGCGATCCGGGCCAGCTCAGCACGGACCACCGTCAGCGACAACGCGCCGGCGGCCACATCTGCCGGGTCGCCCAGCGCAGTGATCCTCCCGTCCGGACCGGTCGCGGCCGGGCCGGGAACCTGCTCAAGGGCCGGACAGCTCACCGGGGAGATCAACAGCAGCGGGCTGTCGGGGTGGCCGTCCCGGATCGTGTCCAGAAATCCAACCGGCGCGGCATGACTCCTGCCGGTGTGGTCTCCAGGTCCAGCGCACCCCGTATCTCCACCGGCCCGCCGACCAACGGAACCGTCCGCATCGCCACCGTCACCGCCGCTGTCCAAGGTCGATGCGCTCCGTCGATGGCATCCGTCCGGTGTCTCCGTCGTTCATCGACGCCCGCCGAACTCCCAGTCGTGGACCTCGATGTCTGCGTAGCGGTCCGGAGTCAGGGTGGCGCGTGCCGTATCCGAGTCCGGGGCCCTGAGCAGTACCGCTGTGCCCAGCCACGTGTCGCCGTCGTCGGACAGCAGCGGCCCGTACGCGATCAGCTCGTCCTGGTCGGGCGGCAGGTCGAGGTCGGCTGCCGGGCCCTCGCCGAAGCCGAGCACCAGGTACCGGTTGCCACCGCTCCGGCCGCCGGGAAAATCCCACATGGTGCGCCCCAACACGTTGCGCCACCGGCGCAGCAGCACGTCCCGGAACGCACCGGCCTGGTAGTTGGGCTCGTCGAAGGCGAACGCGCGGGCAGCGGCGGGATCGGGCAGATCGACGATATGCACGCTTCCGGTGGGCGTTTCACCATCGTCGGCGAAGGTCGGGCCGCGAGCGATCAGTTCCTTCGCATACCGGTCCATGTAGGACCAGTGCTCCTCCGTCAGCTCCTCGCGAAGGGCTAGGGAGTCCGGCCGGTCTCGGTGGTAGCAGAAGTACTCCATGATGACAGACCCTTCCGCACCAAGGTCACGATCTCAACCGGCTTTTGCCGGCGAGATGCGCCGCCGCGTCATCGACCAGGTCCTGAAGGTGAGCGCCCGGATGAACAACGCCGCCGCGGCGGGAGAGCCGTAGGCCTGCCCGCCGCGGCGAAAGATGAAGAAGGCCGTGGCGCCCGCTCAAGCCCTCAGGCGGCTTCCTGCCCCCGTGATGCCCGGCTGCCGTTCAGGCTGCCGGGCATCAGCGTTCTTGTGACGCGGGAAGAGGGTGCGCCCGTGAGCGCCTGACACTCAGACGCTGAAGAACTTACGGAGGCGGGAGACGAACCAATCGGGCTGTGCCAGGTGCGGATAGTGCGTGCGCTTCGGTGTCTGTTCGACCACGGCGGCGGGGATGCGGTCGGCGAGCCAGTCGGCGTAGTCAGCACCTGCGTCCGTGCCGTGCAAAGACAGGTACGGGACACCAGGCGGGAGACTCGTGGCCCGTCGAGACCACGCTGCCAGGGTCTCAGCGTCCCAATCGAGCAACGGGGTCCAGAATCCGTCGAACACGTCCTGGTCGAGGGTGCGGCGGCGCTCGATGTCAGCCACCAGCTCAGGGTCCAACTCACCGTACATCGAGGCGAGAACCGTACGAACGAAGTCCGCGAAGCCCTCTCCCCGCACCGCGATGGCTATCTCCGCAGGCAGCGGACCGACCCGCAGCGACTGGTCGACGTTGACCACACCACGGGTCGGATAACGAGCTGCGTAGGCAGTCGCGATCACCCCGCCGAGGGAATGGCCGACGATGAACGGCGGCTGGTCCCCCGTCAGATCCTCGCCCAGCGACTCGATCAGACGGTGGATGTCCTCCACCGACTCGTCGATCCCGAAGGGTGCGGTTCGAGGCGACTCCCCGTGGCCACGCAGATCGACGCGCAGCACGCGGAAGTGCTGCTGCAGGCGAACTGGGTCCCAGAAGCTGCGGTTCTCGGTGATGCCGTGGACTGCCACGAGCAGCGGTCCCGTGCCCTGGAGGTCGTGGGCCAGCTGATTGTTGTGTGTCATGGTCACTCTCGGTTGTGATGAGGGTTCGACGGATGGGCACCGTTCGGCAAACAGCCCGAGGGGCAGAACTTCACCAACGCTGGTAACAGTCCGCCCTGGGCACAATGAAGCCGACGGCTTGAAAAGACGGATTCTTGGCGGCGGTGGCTGCCCCTGTCGTGAGGTGGTGCAGTTCGGTGGGCAAGCGTCCGCGGTCTCGGATCGGTCTGTTCTGTGATCCTGTTCCTTGCTGACTGGGGGAGCTACTTGCGGACTCGGCCCCATGGTTTGAAGACCGAGAGCACTGTGGCGAAGCTCAGGAGCGCCATGGCGGTGGCGGCGAGGAACGAGAGGAACCAGATGTCGCGCAACGGCTGTTCCCCCGAGGCGAGTTCGGTGATGGGGCCCAGGAATGTCAGCATCATCGCGCAGGCGATGACATTGAGGACCAGCTTCACAGCGACCCACCAGTAGCGTACGAGTCCCCACTTGGTCGCCAGCCCCAGCAGTACTCCGGTGACCAGGCACACGGTGCCTGCTATGAGTGCCGTCAGCAGGAGGGGGACGACGAAGAAGTCCGCAAGTGCTTGGTACACGGCGGTGCGGTCGTCACCCGCGCGAACCCAGCCGATCGCCACCAGGACGATGGAGATGACATCGATGCCGATCCAGGCCCCCGCCGAGACGACATGCGCGACGAGGACGCTCTTGCGCAGCCGGGCCGGGATCGCCCAGCGGACCCGGTTGGCCTGTCGTGGCGGGGCGGTCCGGGCTGGGGAAAGGGTGGTCATGGCTGTCCTCGTCTGCGGATCGTCTCGGGTGCGGGTCAGTGGTCGGCTCCATGACAGGGCCTGCCCTGCGCGGGTGGAATTTGGCGTGCGGGCGTGGTCCCCTTCTCCGGCGCACCACGGGACCGTGGTTTCGCGCTATGCGTGCCACAACCAGTTGGCGCGGTCGTACATCGGCTCGAAGCCGGCGCGCAGCAGGTTGTGCAAGGACGGGTTGTGCTCGCCGGGGCTCTCCGCCACGGTCTCCGCGACGATCCATCGGCAGCCCTCGGCTGCGGCTGCGTGGAGGCGGGCGGCGAGCAGCGCGGACTGGGCGCCGCGGCCGCGTGCGTCAGGGAGGGTGGCCCCAGCGAACATGTGGGCGCACTCGCCGTTGAGGAAAACACTCCCGACCGCGACGATCCGTTTGTCGGCCCAGACCGCGTACTGCCGCCAGTCCGCCTTGCCTACGAAGGACGCGGCCATCTCGATCATGGCGGGCGAGGTGAAGCCGAAGGTGGTCATCATGACGGTGGCCCATTCGTGGGCCTGTCGGGCCTCGACGACGCCGACTCGCCAGCCGGGGTCCAGCACGGGAACGCCGACGGTGGCGGGCACCGTTTCGGTGTCGCGGCTGAGCTTGGTGTAGCGACTGCCCTCGGTGAGGCCCAGTTTCGAGGCGGTGGCGGCCCAGTCGGGCGGCAACGACCGTGGTGCGAGCATGATCGAGCCCTGCGCCACCCCTTGCTGCCGGTAGAAGTCGCACACCCGGGTCAGGTCGTCGACGGTGATCGGACGATCGGTGCCGAAGCCGCCTGCCCGGTTGAAGAAGTGGCTCGGGTCCTCGCGGATGGTCAGCACCTGCGTCGGGCCGATGCGTAACGCGCCGACACCCAGGGCCTCCCGTACGGGTGGTGGGGCGCTGGTCGCGAAGTCGGTATAGGCCACGATCTCGGTCAGCTCGGCGATGTCTGAAGGCACGGTGGTCGTCATGCGTGGCTCTCGTTCGTGTCGCAGTGCTGGGAAAGACGGATGAGGTCTGTGCTCGGGAGGTGGGACTTCCCGTACGTCCGGTGCGACGGCGCGCTGCTCCGGGCGGAAGGGGCGGGGTCTGGCGGGCGTATGCGTCTTTGTGTACGCCGGGCAACGCCCAGCCACAGCATCCGGCCCTTTTCGCCGCTGCTCGGTGGCACGTCCGGTGCGGCTGGACCGGTCGCCCGCCCGGCGGTGCGGGCACGGGACGCGGCCGGGCCACGTCTCCATGGCGGAGGGGGTCAGCGGGCGAGGGAGACGGCGAAGGGAGCGAAGCCGTTGCGGCGCATGATGTGGGGGACGACGAGGATCATGGCTTCGGTGGCGCGGGCGGTGGTGATGCCGCCGAGGTCCTCGATCCAGTCGGGCTGCCAGCCCAGGTCGTTGAGAAGGCCCGTGACGGTCTTCTTTCCCTGCTCGTCGTCTCCGGAGAGGTAGGCGGTGGGCGGGGAGGCCAGGGTTCCCGGGGCGGTCATGACCATGAACAGCATGGTGTTGAGCGTCTTGACGACGCGGGTGTCGGGCAGGGCGGCCTGGAGCTGTTCGGCGAGGCTGCTACCGGGGTAGCACAGGTCGCCGGGCAGCTTGTCGGCGGCGTCGTGGGTGGCGTTGGAGACGTCTATGAGGATCTTGTCCGCGAGTTCGCCCCGCAGTGCGGTGAGCCGGTCCAGGGTGCTGTCTCCGGGGGTGGCATTGATCACGATGTCCGCGGTGCGGGCGGTGGTGGGGTGGTCGGCGTAGCGGATGGCGGTTCCCTCGGCGGGCGGCGTGCCCGTCTCGTGGCTGCTTTGACGGCGGCCGAGGGTGACGTGGTGTCCCGCGGCGGCGAGGCTGCGAGCGAGGTTGGTGCCGACGCGACCGGCGCCCAGAATGCCGATGCTGCTCATGTTGGGGTGCTCCTTGCGGACTCGGTGGGTGTAGGTGGGGCTGGTCAGATCGAGGACAGCACGTCGAGCGCGGCAGAGTGGATGCGGGGGGCGGCGGCCAGGAAGTCGCGGCTGGCCGTACTCCAGGGCTTACCGTCCAGGTCGGTGACGGTACCTCCGGCCTCGGTGACCAGCAGGGCGCCTGCGACGAGGCCGGAGCGGACGTCGGAGAACTGCCAGAAGGCGTCCATGCCTCCGGCGGCGACGTGGATGAGCTGCAGAGTGGCCGGGACGGAGACACGTACGACGAGGCCGGCGGTGAGCATGGCGGTGACCGATGCGCCGATCCTGCGGAAGGTTTCGGTGCTCTCACCGGGCCGGGCCTGTCCGGTGCCGATCAGGGCGGCACCCAGGTCGCTCTTGGCCGACACGGCCAGGGGACGGCCGTTGAGGTGGGCGCCGCCGCCGGCGGCGGCGGTGTAGGTGTCGCCGGTCAGCGGGAGGTGAACGACCGTGAGGACCGGCTGGTTGTCGCGCACCAGGGTGGCAGTGACGGCCCAGTCCGGCATGCCGTGGACGTGGTTGATGTTGCCCTCGGCCGGGTCGACGACCCACCACTCGCCCGGCGGGAGTGCCCCGCCGGCCAGCTCGTCCTCCGCCCACTGCGACCCTGGCCTCGCCTTCAGAAGCGGCTCACGCATCACGGCGAGGACCGCGTCGTCATTGGCGTGGATCTCGCCGACGACCTCCTCCAGACTCACGCCCCGGGCCTGGGTCGTGTAGCGCTCCCGCAGGCTGACTCCGGCGACCTTCACCGTGTCGGTCACCGTGGACAGGAACGTGGCATCGAGGTCGAAAGGCATGGCTGTGGTCATTGCGTACTCCCTGGATTCGCTGGAAACGGGGCGGTGTTGGGTTCTTCCCTCGGCCCCGCATCTCGAAGGTAGAAGCCCCGTCCATTAACAGCAAGTGCATGGTTTTCACTCGTATAGTTACTGTCATGCAACTGGATTTGAACCTGCTCACCGCCCTGGACGCCCTGCTTGAAGAGGGCAGCGTGGCCGGGGCCGCAGCCCGTCTCCACGTCACCGCACCGGCGATGAGCCGCTCGCTGGGCCGTATCCGCAAGGCCACCGGCGACCAGATCCTGGTCCGCACCGGACGCCACATGACCCCCACCACCCACGCGCTGGCCATACGCACCCAGGTCCACGCCCTCGTGCAACAGGCCCACCAACTGCTGTCCCCACAGACGGAACTCGACCTGGCGACTCTGGAGCGAGTGTTCACCGTCCGCTGGCACGACGCCCTCACCACCACGTGCGGGACCGCCCTGATCGCGGCAGTGCACCGCCAGGCCCCCGGGGTGCGACTGCGCCTCACCGCCGAGCCGGGCGACGACACCCCCGAGCTGCGCCGCGGCACGGTGGACCTCGCCTCAAGCGCGGGCCCGCCCTCCCTGCCCGATATCCACCACCGCCTCATCGGCCGTGACCGGCTCGTCCTCGCAGTCCGGCCGGACCACCCGCTCACCGAACAGCCCGTAACCACCGAGAGGTTCGCGGCAGCCGATCACCTCACCGTCTCCCGACGCGGACGCCTGCACGACCCGATCGACGACGCCCTGACCGCACTGGGCCACGAGCGCCGCGTCATCGCCTCCGCCCCCACGACGACGACCGCACTGCAACTCGCCCGTGAAACCGACCTCGTGGTCACCCTGCCCGACGCGGCCACTCGCTCCATCCGCCGCCAGCTCGGCCTGACCACACTGCCGCTGCCGCTCGAGCTGCCCGAAGTGCCCCTCCACCTGCTCTGGCACCAGCGCCACGACAACGACCCCGCCCACACCTGGCTGCGCGAAACAGCCACCCGAACCCTCCAGGCCCTGTTCACCCCGCCGCCCACGGCCTGACCAGCGGCGGCCCTGGCAGGTCCACCCGGTGAACTTGTCACCCGGTACCGGACGCCAAGGGTCCGATCGCCGCCTCCTGACGCACGCCGAGGCGCGGTCATCGTCCTCATTCAGTTCGACATGGAAGGCGGGCATGACGGCGCATTCGGGGAGAGGACGAGGCCATGACTCAACTGACGGTCCGGGCGTGCAAGAACCCTGCGCCAGGCCCCCTTGGCGCCGATACCTGGAGCAGGACGCGATCCGGCTCGGGTGCGACGGCACCAGCCGACCGCCGGCCGGGGCGCTGCCGCTGTCGAGTTGGACGCGAGCGGCGCCCCGAAGTGGTCAGCAGCGCAGGCCGATGATGCCCCAGCCGTGGCGCTCCGCCTCCGTGACCACCTCTCCCCAGTCGGTGAGGAAGTCGGCAAACGATTCGAAGGTCGTGATCCATCCGCTGGGCTCCGCGGCGTGCCGGACGAACGGCTCGCGCATATCACCCAGTTGGGGTGCCGCCTGTCGCCACCATGCCGCGATCAGCGGCACATGGTCGGGCGGACACCACAGCAGCAGGTCTGCCTCCCAGGTGCACGGCCGCTCCGGGAGTCCTGAGGCGAACCCGGTGGTGTCCTCCAGACCGTGCCAGAACAGCGCGTCGTTGAACCGGTCCACCACCGCGCGTGCTCCAGGCGCGACGAAATCGCGCATGTGGTCCCAGCGATGACCAGCCCAAAAGTGCGGCTTGTACGAGCCGAGGGTGTTCCGGAAAGCGTATCTGCCGTACCAGTCCTCACTGGGCTGCGAGGACCACGACCAGCCGTGCTCGAAAAGGTCGTCGCTGTACCCGTCTCCGAAGGCGGCATCGATCAGCATCTCTCCCCGGTCGTCAGGCGCTGCCGCCTCGACCCGCGGCCAGTCCACGATCAATACCTCTATCCCCACGCCCATCACACCAGCGTAGGACGGGAAAGGGGCGTTGATCACCGCTGTGTCCGTGATCGGCCCCGGACTCCTGGTCGACCGAATCCGCCTGACAGCCCGTTCGATGCGGGCTTGTGGCGGGACGGGTGCTGAGGTGACTTTCGTGGGTCAGCCCGCTGTCGGGCTCTGCTGTGCGTCTGTGCGCACGAATCCGTGGCTTCGTTCCACTTTCGCCACGTGCAGAGTGTAGGCCTGGTACCACTGGAGTCGCCCGCGCTGTTGCGCCGCGCGGTGCTCGGTGTTGGTCCGCCACTCCGTGAGGGCATCGGCATCGCGGAAGTAGCTGACGGTGATGCCCAGCCCGCCGGGAGTCTGCGCGTGGTCCACCCCCAGGTATCCGGGGACGTCCTTCACCAGGTCCTCCAAGTGTGCGCTGGTCTCGCTGTAGTTGCTCTGGTCCTCGGCTCGCACCGTAGTGAAGACGGCGGCGTAGTAGGGGGGTTCATAGGCCTCGATGGGCACGGCAGACGCTTCCGAGTGCTTGCTCGTAGCGCCCCTGTGAGGCGGGATGCGCCGCCGCGCGTACACCTCTATCTCGATCTTCATCCGCGGGTCGGCGAGACCACACACGAGCATCGTGGCGGCGGGCTGAACCTCGCCGAAGCAGCGCCGCAGGACCGGCCAGCAGGGTTCGAAGTCTTCGCGGTCGGGGAGCAGATAGCGCACGCGCACCACGTCGGCGAAGGTGCACTTCGCCTCGGCCAGCGCGGCCTCGATGTTGCGCAGGCACTGCTCGGCCTGCTCCACCACGTCGTCGGAGATCGTCATCGTGGCGTAGTCGAACCCGGTCGTCCCGGACACATGCACCCAGTCGCCGTCGACCACCGCACGGGCATAGCCGATCTGCTCCTCAAAGGTCGAGCCACTGAGGATCGCGCGTCGCTCTGTCATGCGCCGACGCTAAATGACCAGCAATGATACGTCTAATAGGTCCACATGCATGGTCTGATATCTCTGAACGTATGGAGCGCCCCGAACTCCCCCTACCGCAGCTGCATGCCTTCGTCGTGCTCGCAGAGGAACTGCACTTCGGACACGCGGCCGCCCGCCTGGGCATCGCTCAACCGCCGCTGAGCCAGCAGATCCGCCGCCTGGAGGACAAGGTCGGCCACGCGTTGTTCACCCGTGCCCCAGGGCATGTCAGCCTGACCCCGGCCGGGAGTGAACTGCTGCCCGCCGCCCGGCGGGCACTCACCGACATCGCGGACGGCCTGGCCGCAGCCCGGGCCGTCGGCAGTGGCAGCGCCGGCTGCCTGCGGATCGGCTTCGCCGCCTCCCTCGCCCTGACGATCCTGCCCGGCCTGCTGCGCACTTTCCGCCACCAGTTCCCTGGTGTGCACCTGGACATCCACGAGATGACCACCGCTCCACAGATCGCTGCCCTGCACGACAAGACCATCGACATCGGTCTCCTGCGCGAACCCCCCACCGGCGAGACGGAGCTCGGCTTCAGTACGGTACTCAGCGAGCACTTCGTGGCCGTGCTGCCGTCCGCCCATCCTCTGGCCACCCAACGGACCGTACGGCTTGCGCAGTTGGCGGATTTGCCCTTCGTTCTGCTGCCCCGCACGGTCGGCCCGACACTGCATGACCAGATCATCGGCCTGTGCACCGCAGCAGGGTTCGCACCGCAGATAGTCCAGCACGCGGTGGAGTGGCAAACCGTGTGCGCCCTCGTGGAAACGGGTCTGGGCGTTTCCTTGGCTCCGGCGAGCATCCGACGCATCCGCCTCAAAGGCGTCGCCTTCCGCAGGATCGAACCCGGCACCGCCCGGACACGCGTGGCCGTCGCCTGGCGCAAGAACGACCACAGTCCTCTGGTTGCACGCCTGCTGGCGACCATCGACCAAGATGCGTCAGGCAGTCCCTAGTCGGCGTCGACTGCGACTGGTCCCAACTGGTTCCACCGCGCCACCCGAGAAGAAGATCTCCACCTGGTTCAGCCAGGTGCGCGCGGCGGGTTGGATGCCTGCGTGAGAGGGACTGCATCGCGGTCTTCCCGCCCGCGCTGAGGACTACCGAGTCCGGTGGGCGATGGAGGTAGAGGGCGTAGACCTCGGCGGCTTTCGCGTAGAAGCCGGGGTCCTCGGGGCGGGTGAGCCATCCGCGTATCAGGTGCGGTTTGAGGTCCAGGCCGGCAAGGATGCGTCCGGCCTGAGAGGCTGAGATGCCGGTGCTGGCCAGGTGATCAGCGATGGCGCGATGGGTCCACTGGCTGTCGACGGCGGGGCGTGCCGAGGTCACCCTGGCCACAATGGCCAGATGCACTTCGGAACCGTAGCGGCGCGGGTGCCCCGGCCGGGGACGGTCCTCCAGGGCTGCGAGTTTTTCGGCGGTGAACCGCTTACGCCAGCGGTGCACGGTGTCCAGGTGCAGCCGGAGCGTGCGGGCGATGACGGCGTTCGCGGTGCCATGTGCGCGGGCAAGGGCGACATGCGCTCGCTGCACTTGCCGCAGCGGCGCCGTTCACGAGCTCGCCCGTTCTCGTGACAACGCGAGCTGGTCACTGTTCCAGAGCACCGGGAAGGGACGGGGCGACGTCATCCCTCACCTTCCCGAGCTTCTTGATCACCGCGGAGGGTGGTGCCGCTGACCTGCGCCGGAGCGGTCGATGCGGGGTCGGGTCGGCAGGGGGTTCCGGTGTCCATGGATGTGGAGGCGCTGGCGATGACCGAGTCGAGCCTGTCTCGGGTGTGCGTGAGATCGGCGATGTGCTGGTCGATGTGACCGCGCTCCACAGTCAGGCGGTCGAGGAGTTCGGGTGTGGCCTTGCCGTCGATGACGCAGGGCGTGAGCTCGGCGATGATCTTGCTCGACAGGCCGGCGGTGAACAGCTCCCGGACCAGGAGGATTCGGGCGACCGCGGTTTCCGGGTAGTGGCGCTGGCCGCTGTTGCTTCGCTCGGCGGTGAGCAGGTTCTGTTCCTCGTAGTACCGCAGGGCCCGGGTGCTGACGCCTGTGCGGCGGGCGAGTTCCCCAATGCGCATTCCGAGCTCCATGTGATCTACGCCATAACGACTTGCCTTTGACGTCGACGTCAAGTTTTAGCGTAGCTGACATGCCCCCGGGGGTTTTCGCCCGATACATCACGGATCAACGCCGCACGCATCCGCAACGTCAGGACCACCTGATCCGCCACCCGCACCACACCGGAAAGAAGCGCGCACATGACCACCCACCAGACGACCGGCCTCACCGGCCCCGCTCCGACCCCGACCGTGACGGTCAAGCCGATCGTGCTGCCCGCCCCCAGCGCGGCCAGGACCTGTACGTACGCGTTTCCGCACCGCTCACTGGCACACGCCTGCCGATCGTGCTCTTCGCGCACGGATTCGGCTCCGACCTGGACGGCTACGCACCGCTGGTCGACCACTGGGCCTCTCATGGCTTCGTGGTGATCCAAGCCACGCATCTCGACTCCAAGCGGGTCGCCATCGCCGCAGACGACTCCCGCAGGCCCCACCTGTGGCGCTACCGCGTGCAGGACATGAAGCGCATCCTGGATGAGCTCAAGCCGCTGGAGGTATCCGTGCCCGGCCTCTCCGGCCGGGTCGACCACAGCCGCATCGTCGCGGCGGGCCACTCCTTCGGAGGCCAGACCGCGGGCATTCTGGTAGGTCTGCGCGTCACCGACCCCCAGACCGGCACCGCCGACGACCTGTCCGACTCCAGGGTCATGGCCAGCATCCAGCTGGCCACGGCCGGCACGGGTGGCGACGACCTGACCCCCTTCGCTCACGAGAACCTTCCCTGGCTCCGCGACCAGGACTTCTCCCACATCACCGCCCCCGGACTGGTGGTCGCCGGTGACAAGGACGATCTCCCGCTCACCACCCGAGGACCCGCCTGGACAAGCGACCCCTACACCCTCAGCCGCGGCAACAAGAGCTTGCTCACCGTCTTCGGCGGCGAGCACTTCCTCGGCGGCATCTCCGGCTACCGGGCAGCAGAGACCACCGACGAGGACCCCAGCCGCGTCGCCCTCGTCCAGCAGGTCACCCTCGCCTACCTACGCCACATCACCGGCATCGACCACACCGACTGGCAGATGGCCCGGTCCGTCCTCGCCGACGCCCGTGCGCTGGGTCGGCTGGACAGCAAGTGACCCTCCGCGGCTGACGCAGGGGCAGCCGGTTCCAGGAGATCGATGCGTTCTAACTGCGGTTGGTCAGGGCCCGTGTCGCGGTGCGCGTCATCTCGCAGTCCACGAGGACGTCCGTGCTGTCGATGAACTGGTCGGCCGCGCCGAAGACCGGCAGGGTCCTGATCTCAGGGTCGGTGATGTGGGCGGTCAGCGCGGCGGTGAAGCGTTCAGCGTGCAGGACCTGGAACGGCCGACTGTGGTAGGGCCGGGTGGTGGGGTCGACCGCGTCGGTGAGGGCGAGTTCGTTGTGGACGGTCGCAATGGCCTCGTAGGCGCGGGCCAACTGCTGTTCGCGGGTGTGCCAGTCGGTTGCCGCGAGAACGGTGCTGAGGAGCGGAGCAAGGGAGGACGCCTGGGGAGTGCGGGCGAAGGCGGAACCGAGCCACTTGCTGTAGGGCGGGTGGCGGCGGTCCATGAGCAGGCAGAGTCGCATCAGATCGCGGACCAGGCGAGCGGCGACTACAGCGGATCCGAGCTCGTCACCCACTTCGCCGCACCTGCCGACGAAGGCCTCCTCCTGGGCGATGCGCTGCCACTGACAGGCAAGGACGTAGAGCCACAGGTCGCGCGGATACCAGCGGAGGTTGGCTCGCGCCGTGGCAAGCTCACCGAGTCCGTCATGGAAGACGGCGCCGGCTGTGACCTCGGCGAGGCGTTGGGTGGGCGTGGCCAGCCAGTCCGCCGAAGTGACACCCTGGGACGGGTCGAAGCCCAGCAGCGCGGTGAACCAGGAACTCGGATCGGTGACCTCGATGCGGTGGTGAACCGGTCCATCGGTGGCCCGCATTACGCAGATATTCCCTTCTCCCGTCGGAGCGAAGTGAGTCGGATAGCCGCAGAAGACCTTCGGCAGCCGCTCGGAAAGCATCGTGGTGATGTGGGCCGTGGTCGGCCGCGTCCTGAGGCTTCAGGAAGATCTGCAGGCGCGGGCCCCATTCGTGGTCTGCGGATCGGGCGGTGTCGAATCCGAGCACCTCTGAGCCGCCGCCGAGACGGGCAGCAGAGTGCGCGACACCCGGAGCGTTCTCGTCCAACAGGGGGCGCACGGCTTGGAGGTAGAAGCGCCGGGAGAGTTCCAGGCCGGGGATGAAGGGTGGTGTGACCATGCCGGGGAGAGTGCCTGATCGGTACGCGGGCGGGCGACCCGTTTTCGCACCTGGCAGGGGTGATCCTGGCTGGCCAGGAACGGGCGTGGCGGTGGGCATTTCGGAGAGTGCGAGTCGGCTCCGTCTGTCTCACCTACTGTGGCTTCGCATGACCGACTCCGAGATCGAGATCACCGCAGAGCTGCTGCACGGCCTTCTCAAGGACCAGCATCCGGACCTTGCAGGGCTGGCCCTCCGCGAAGTAGCCGGCGGCTGGGACAACCACATGTGGCGCCTCGGGGACGAGTTGGTCCTGCGCATGCCGCGCACGGAACGTGCCCCGGATCTCCAGCGCAAAGAGCGCCGGTGGCTGCCCTTCCTGGCGCCGCGCCTTCCGCTCCCGGTTCCGACCCCTGTGCGGATCGGCGAACCGTCCGCGCGCTTCCCGAGGCTCTGGACCATCATGACGTGGGTCCCCGGCGAGCCGCTCGACTGCACCTCGATCAGCCGCAGCGACCACGCTGCCGACACTCTGGCGGGCTTCCTCAAAACGCTCCATGTGGAGGCGCCGACCGATGCGCCGACCAGTTCGGACCGCGGCGCTCACCCCAGGAACTGCACGGACGGCTTCGAGAAGTGTGTGCAAGCGATTGCCCCCGGCGGCATCGCCGGCGACGTACAGGCCCTCTGGGACGTCTGGGACGATGCCGTTGCGGCCCCCGAGTGGCAGGGCCCGCCGGTATGGCTGCACGGTGATCTCCACCCCGCGAATGTCGTCGTCTCGGACGGGACGCTCTCGGGCGTGATCGATTTCGGTGACATGTTCACCGGCGATCCGGCGTGGGACCTTGCGGCCGCGTGGCTGCTCCTGCCCGCAGGCGCAGGCGCACGGTTCTTCGAGGAGTACGCGGATGCGGACGAGGCGACCATCCGGCGCGCCCGAGGTTTGGCTGCGTTGAAGAGCCTCTTCCTCATTCTTATGGGCCAGAACGGGGAGCGGGGCCTTCCCGGCGGCAAGCCGACATGGGGGCCCGCAGGAAGGGCGGCGCTCGATCGTGTTCTGACACCCAGCTGGGGCTGACCCTCTTCCGCGTAGGCCCTGCTCCCTTCTCGGAGCGAGACACTGCCTTGTGGCGAACGAGTTGAGACACCCGGGAATTCAGTCGTGGACCAGTTCCAGCGCCTGCTTCAGGTTGTACTCGGCGATGCCCGCCATGAACGTCCGGTCGGGGAAGTCCCCGTCGAGCAGCCGCAGCGGCCCCGCCGTCAGCGAGAGCCGCTGCGCGAGCATGTAGAGCGCGAGCCGGTCCTCGTCCAGCCCGGCCGCCCTCAGCGGCTGGTAGGCGTCGTGCAGGCGGATCCGCAGAAACACGTGCTCCCACTCGACGTCGAAGTACATCAATCCCTCGATGTCGATCGCCACGGGCATCCCGTCCGCGTCCACCAGCACGTGATCGGGCCCCAGTTCGCCGTGCACGACCGCGTACTCCGCGCGGGGCCGCACCGCGGCCGCCAGGCCCAGCAGCCCGTCCTCCAGCCGGCCGCGGGCGCCCGCGATCCGCGGATCGCGGGAGGCCGCCTCGGCCAGATCACGCAGCGCACGGTCGAGAACCACCGCCTCGCACGACGTACCGCGTGACGCTCCTCCGCCATCGACCAGGGCCACCTTGCCGTACCCCGGTGCCTGGTGACGTCGCATCACTTCCAGGGACTCCGCGAGCCGGGCCATGACCGGAGCGGCAGCACCTGGGTCGCGCGCGAGCAACGCCTCCAGGCTCTCTCCCGGAAGGTCTTCGACGATCGCAAGGTCGGCCGGGCAGTGGGCGCCGTCGCGGTCGACGAGACGGATCGCCGGAACGCGGACGCCGAGTGCGTCCAACCGCGCGTGCGCAGCCTCGAACAGATCGAGCCCGAGGCCGGGCGAGAACGGGTCGGTGAGGTCGCCGTCGCCTGTGGCCGCCGGCCAGTAGTTCTCGGCTTCGTCCCACAGGTAGGCGATCGCCGTCGTCGCATCGTCCATCACCAGGCGGTACACGCCCTTCTTACTGCCGCCCGCGATCCGCTCGACCGTCTCCAGCCGCCGCCCGCCGCCCAGTGCGGCCCACGCCGCACCAGCCAACTGGTCCCGTGTTGCTGCCCTGGGTGCCTCGTTGTGAACCGCCTTTCCAGCATGACAACCCGCGCACCCTACGGGAGCGTCGGCGTGCAGGCCACCGATGCAGAGCGGTGGGCGGCCGTGGCAGCAGGAGGCAGGCGGGCGGATGTTCGGAGAGGGCCGGCACCCGGATACTGACCGCATCGAGAGCGTGAGCGTTCGGGCGATGGCCCGGCCCCGGAGACGGCTCCCACGGCCACCGTCGCGTCATGACCCATCTCACGGAAGACGGCATCACACGCACATCTTCCGTGTCACAGATGGGTCATTCTGCAAGGATCCCTAAAGCCCCAGCACTTCGCCGTACTTGATGGCCCCGTTGGGCAGCGCGAAGCCGAACGGGGTCAGCGACTTGCCCGGCGGGTACGTCTCCTCGGTGCTGCTCGGCGCGAACCAGACGCCACCCGACCTGGGCTCACCGGCGTTCTCGCCGGGCGCGCTCACCGCGGTGTCCCACAAGCCGTCGCGGTTGTAGTCGCCGACGGTCACCTGGGCGCCGAAGCGGTCGCCGGCCTCGGCCGTGCCGGGCATGTTCGGGGTGCTCTGGCTGCGGGCCAGACCGCCGTAGGGGCCGTGCTCCGTGCCGTTCATGACGACGTATCCGCCGGCGTCCTTCACGGTGCCCACGTCCTCTCCGGGCACGCCGACCACCAGTTCCGGACGGTTGTCGCCGTTCAGGTCGCCGGCGGCCAGCGCTGTGCCGAAGTCGTCGCCCTCCTCGGCACTACCGCCGACCTCCGGGCTGGACTGGGTGATGCACTCGTTCTCGGTACCGAACTGTGCGCTCTTGGAACCCTTCAGCCGGAGCAGTGCACCGCCGAGCCGGTCCTCGCAATGCGTCGTCTCCGACTCCGTATTGGGCTGTACGAGGCCGACCGCGAGGTCGTCGGTGCCGTCCCCGTCGAAGTCGGCGGCGGCGAGCGCGCTGCCGCGGTCGGCGTCGGCCCACCACTGAGCGGGCTGGGCCTGGGCGTCCCAGCGCGTGATGAAGGTGCTGGAGTCCTCCAAGCCCTGCCAGGTGGCGGCGAGGTCGTCCCGGCCGTCGCCGTCGAAGTCACCGGTGGCCAGGGCGCGGGTGCTGCCGCCCATGCTGTACC
Organism: Streptomyces aurantiacus; assembly: GCF_027107535.1. Lineage (NCBI taxonomy): Bacteria > Bacillati > Actinomycetota > Actinomycetes > Kitasatosporales > Streptomycetaceae > Streptomyces > Streptomyces sp. Qhu-G9. Next base: position 4,301,178 of record NZ_CP114283.1, read on the forward strand.
TGCGCACCGTGGTGGTGGTCACCGGGTCGGCGGTGAGTGGGCCGGGGCGGAAGCGGAGCGCGCCGTTCTCCTCGCCGCTCTCGCCGTACGCGAGGTCTGTGTCGCCGTCGCCGTCGTAGTCACCCGTGGCGATGGTGCGGCCGATGCTGCTGTACTCGGACACGCCCCTGGCCACGGTGGTGCCCTTGACGTTCCACGCCAAGCCGTCCAGGACGGTGATGGTGCCCTCGTCCTTGAGCTGATCGGAAGTGAGCGACTCGCCGCTCGCGCCGACGACGAGCTCGAAGACTCCGTCGCCGTTCACGTCGGCAGGTGCCACGGAGGAGCCGAAGCGGTCGCCCGCCTCGGGCGTGCCGGGTATGCCGGCCTCGGCCTGGCTGATGACGCCGGTGGACTGGCTAGGACTCTGCGGGCCGCCGTAGATCACGCTGATGTAGCCGGCTTTGGCCTTGCCGTTCACTGTGGCGTTGGGCATGCCGACCGCGATGTCCGCGTATCCGTCGCCGTTGAAGTCGAACCGCGGAGCCGTTGCAGCTGCGGCACTCCCGGCGAGCGGAAGAGTCAGGCCTGCTGCGGTGAGTGCCGCTACGACGGCGGTGGCAGCAAGGGTGCGTGCGCGCACGGTGAACTCCCAGAGTCGAAAGAGGTAATGAGGACGAAGGGCTGATGGGGATGTGACTCATGAGGTGTACGAACGGTTGCGTGGGAGTGGCCGCCCGGTGGACACGACTTTGGTCTACTCGCCTGCCCCTGCCCCTGCCCCTGCCCCTGCCCCTGCCCCTGCCCCTGCCCCTGCCCCTGCCCCTGCCCCTGTCCCTGCCCTGCCCCGGAGACCGAGCGCCGTAGGCGCGTCCACCCGGCGCGCGCTGCCCAGGCTCCGGACATACGACTCAAGCTGGACGGGGGTCTGGGCGGTGACTGCGGCACCCGCTCTCGCTGCCTCATCCAGATCGACTCAAAGGTCTTTACGCAGGCCGGAGTTGAGTACGCGTGCTCATGTCCAGCGTCCGTTGCGCGGCCAGGATGGGTGCACGGCGCCGTCGAGAGCGCCGGTGTGATCCAGCTGAGCCTGTCGGGGGAATTTCTCATGTCGCGTCGTGTCGTTCTGTCTGTGACTGCCGGTGTCGTCGTCCTCGGAGGTGCCGGTGCCTTCGCCCTCGCCCACGCCGGGGAGCAGCCTCCGTCGCTGGCGCACAGTACGGCCCGATACACCGCGCCCGACGGCGACCGCGCGGGCTCGCTGACCTTCACCACTGACGTCACGGCGTCCTCCGATGTCAAGAACGTGAAGGTGCTGGCCTGGCCGGCGAACTCGTCCTTCGCGAAGAAGAGGCTGACCGCCAAGGACATGGCCGCCGCGGAGTCGGCCGACTGCAAGCCCTCGGGCGGGGACACCGAGCGGTGCACCTACACGGTCGCCGTCACCGGCGCCGATGCCGACGGGTCTCCTCGAGGCCTGTGGCACGTGGCTGTCCTGGCCACCGCCGAGGACGGCCACACGACGCTGGACACCAAGGCGGCCGACTTCACGGTGGAGTGATCCAGACGCGCCTGTCGGCAGCCGCGGGGACGGCAGCGAGGATCACCGCTCGTGCGGCCTCCGGCCAGGCATGTTGGCCGCAACGCTGTGCCGGATCAGCTCAGATGCATCACCGGCACCGACGGCGGATCGCCGATCTGGCCGTTGGCGGTTCGGGAGCGGCAGAACAAGAGCTGCTTCGGCGAGGTGCTCGTGAACGGGGACTGGTCGTAATCCCCGTAGCGCTGCGCGACGTCGAGACCGGCCAGCCGGCAGAGTGCCAGCAGTTCCTCGGGAAAGAAGCAGCGCATGCTGACCTTCTTGATGCGTACGCACACGCCGTCGCGTAGGTAGTCCAGTGTGAAGCGCAGCACTTGGGCGGCGGCGTCGTAGCTGGTCGTCGCTCGCACGTCGAGCGTCGCACCGTCCAGGTCCACGACCGACTTGTGGTGGTAGGGCGACTCGGGAAGCCGGCACAGCTTGGCCATGTCGGGGTTGAACACGTCCAGGATCAGGGTCCCGCCCGGTCGCAGCACCTTTCGCGCCGAGGCGAGGAACGCGACCACGGAATCCAGGTCGTGCAGGTGCTGCATCGCGTTGGTTGCCGAGAACACCAAGGCGAAGCGCCTGTCGGAGCGGATGTCTCGGCAGTCCTGTTCCAGCCACTCGACTGGCAGTCGCTCGCCTGCGGCGCGTTGACGGGCACGCGCAAGCATCGAGGGCATGAGATCAAGCCCTGTGACCTCGACACCCGCCCGCGCGATGGGCAGGGTGATGCGGCCGGTTCCGCAGGCCACCTCCAGGACCGGACCGCCCGCCCGGACCGCTTGGCCGAGGAAGAACGGGATGTCGTGGGTGCGCGCGGCGAACTCCTGATCGTAGAAGTCCGCATCGTCGTATACGGCCAGGTCCTCCAGCGGCTTCATCGCGCCGCCGTCGGCGTCGGACCGAAAGCGTCAGCAAGGCTGGTCAGGATGGAGCCGGACCAACTGCTCTCCCCGAACACGCTGACCGGCATGGCGAGCACGCCGCACTCACGCTGGAGTGTCTCCGCCGGTATTTCAACCGGGAAGAAGTAGTTGCCGGGACAGGTCCGGCTCGCCGTGGGAATCGCCCCGAGCACCTCGTCCGGCAACCGTTCGAACAACCGCTCAGCCCGTGCGGCCAGTTCGCCGACGACCTGCCGGGGCACGTCGCCGTGCTCGGTCAGCAGATGGTCGGCGAGCCTCAGCTGAGCCGGCGTCGGTGGATCCGCCCGGAATGCTTCGGCCAGTTCGGCTTGCGCGGGACCCAGCAGGACCACGCCGAACGTGCGAGGCCACAGCCATCCCTTGGTGACCGAATGCAGCAGGACCGCACAACCGGTGTCCAGCAATCGCCGTGTGCCGGCCGCGAACGGCGCTCCCAGGTCGTAGACGCTGTCGATCAGCAGGCGGCGGCGTGGTGATTCCCGCAACCACGAAATCACCGCGGCACACTCGGCATCGGACAGGTACCGGCCGAGCGGCTTGCTGGGGTTGGCGAGCAGCAGGTATTCGGGCCGGTCGTCCGCCGGCGACCTCGGCAGGGCCGGCGTCGGCAGCGTCGGGTAGGACGCGGGCGTCAGGCCCGCAGCGCGGGCCAGCTCGAAGTAGACCGGGTACACGTCGCTGGGCAGCCACAACCGCGCTTGCACGGTGCGCAGCCGGTGGAACACCACGCCGAGCCCGTGCCGGACCCCTCGACAGACCATGGCCTGGCCGGACCACTCTTCCGGCAGCTCGAAGCGCCGCAGCCAGGCACGGGCGAGATCGCACCGGTGCACCGTGCTCATGCCGGTCGGTGGTTCCGGGCACATCGGGGCAAGCGCCCGGTACACGTTGGTCTCGGCGGCGTCCAGAAGCGATGAGGAGGCGCTGAGTTCTCGCTGCCGGAATTCCTGGAAGTCGTCGAACCTCATGCCGTGGCACCTTCTGGCACGATCTCGCTGGCCCGGTCTTCCAGGGAGGCGTAGCAGCGGCCGTCGGCCATGACGTTCCAGCTGCGTGCGATCCCATTGGTGCGTTCCCAGAACAGGCTGGGTTCGGTGTAGGCGGCGATCCGTACAGGCCGTCCGTCCCAGTTGCCGTGGTAGACCGGCGCACCCCAGGGCAGACGGCTCGCCAGTTCGAAGCCGTGCTGCTCGGCGAACCGGGTGACGACGGACAGCGACACCTGGTGCTCCCGGCTCCAGACGTTGGCGGCGCGGTCGAAGTAGAGCGACTCGGTGCTGGTGGATACGTAGAGCTCTTTGAAGCAGACTTCTTCGACACCGAGAGCCGCGGCCCACGAAAGGTAGTCGGCGACCGCGGACGCGTCGGCGACGCCGCCGTGCTGGAGCACGCAGATGAGCCTCATGCGCAGCCCCGGCCAGCGGTCACGTTCCATGCGCCAGGAGTCGATCACAGAGCTCACCGGCGTGCTCAGCATCATCAGCCGCTCGCTGACAGCGTCGTCCTGATGGTGCCGGGAGACCGCCAGCACGCTCAGGCCTGCGGCGCTCAGGGCTGCGAGACGCCCGGCGCGGTCAGCGTGCGGACCCTTCGCGAGGGTGTGCGCGTTGGTGATCAGGACGACCTTCGGGAAGGCCGCCGAGCAGGCGGACACCAGCCGTAGCTGCTGTTCGAACGGTATGAGCGTGGGTTCCCCGCCGCCGGTGATCACCGCACGTTCGGCACCCGCTGCCCGGGCGCGCTCCAGCCAGTGGGCGACCGCGTCCCATGGGACCCGGGCCGGCGCCTGGTCGCTGGAGATCGAAGCCGCGGAGAAGCAGAACGAACACCGGGCTTGGCAGGCGGAGGCGACCGGCAGAAGCGAAACCGAGCGCGGTCGCATGTCGACGTAGCGACGCTGTGCCGATCCGTGCAGGTGCAGGGAGGCCGCCATCGCGTCTTCGACGGTTGTCGGGCGCAGGGTGAACTCGTCGCCTACGTGGTTGAGTTCGTGGACGGCTGACAACCGGATGCGAGCCTCGTGCAGTTCCATGCCGAGGCCGGTCGCCACGTTGGGCACCAACGTGGCGGGGTCCACCGTGGTTTCCAGCACCAGCAGCCGGTCGCCAGGAATGGCCAGACGGTCCAGCAGGCGTCGCGCCTTGCCGATGCCGATTCCCAACTCCGCACGGGTCAGCAGATGGAACCGGTCGGGATAGGTACTTTCCGGAATCCCCGCCTTGCCGTAAGCGAACGCGTACTTGTCGAAGCCCTTCGCGAAGTTCGACAGCACGATGACGTGGAAGCGCTGGTCACTGTGGTTCATCCCGTCATCATGCATGAACGGGCCCCGGACGACATGGGCCGAACTGCAGGCGGAACGCGGTGCCCCCACATCCGATCCGTCACCGATGACACGCCCCGCCCTGTCGCGGGTTTCATGCGAAGATCTACAGGCCCTCTCGGGCTTCCCCTGCCGCAGTCACGATTCCTCGGAGAGTCCATGCGCCGCGCCCACCTCCTCTCCGCCGCTGTCCTCCTGCTCTGCACCGCGTGTTCCGGCGGTCCGGACAGTGGAGCCTCGGAGAGTACGAAGAAGGCCGTGGATCACGGGGCGGCCGTGCGTGCCGCGATCGAGAGGACGAGCGCGGACAGCGCCCGCCTGGCCGAGAAGATCGAGTTGCAGTCCGCCGACAGCCCCACGACGTACGTGTTCGCGATCGCCGGCGCTTTCGACCTGGCGGGTGACAGGGGCCGGCTCACGGTGGAGCTCGAGGACAGCGGCATGGAACCCGTCGAGGAGGTCTTCGTCGGCGACACCGTCTATGTGCGGGGCTCGCGGGACGTGGGCGAGGGCAAGTGGGCCTCAGCCGACCGGAGCGAGGCCCTCACTCGCTATTTCCTGCGGGCGCCGCTGAACGACCCCGAGCACCTGCTCCGCCAGATGAAGACGATGCGACAGGTGTCGAACGAGGGCAAGGACCAGGTGAACGGCGCCCCTGCGGTGCACTACCGGGGCACCATCGACCACGCCACCGCGACGCTCCGGATGACGGCGGAGACGAAACAAGGGCTGGACGACCTGCGCGAGGAGCTGGGCGACGACGTGCCCGTCTACGCGGACGTGTGGGTCGACGGGAAGGGGCGCGCCGTCCAGGCCCGGTTGTCCTACTTCGGCGGTATGAAGGCCATGACGACGATGACACTCTCGGACTTCGGGACTCCGGTGAAGGCCGAGGCGCCGTCGGCCAGGCAGGTCGTCCCCGTGACGGCGGGCGAGGACGTCCTGCTGGCCTGAGCGGGTGCCGCCGGCCGCTGCGGCGTCCGCCGGGACCCTTGCGCCCACCTCGCCTTCGGACACGGCGTGGACCAGCGCCTCGGGCAGCCGCTGGCCCGGGCCGAGTTGGAGATCGTGCTCCGACAGCTCTGCGAGCGGCGCCCCCACCTGCGTGAACTCGACGACGCCGAATCTCTCCGCTTCAGGGACGACAGCTCCGTGCACGGCCTGCGCGCGCTGCGGGTCGCCTGGCGGTTGGGGTACGTGCCGCCCAGGGGAGAGATCGCCTGGGCTTAAAGGCGCATGTAACCGGAAATGATTACGTCCGAACGGCTGTCTGGGCCGCGGTCCGCCGTCGGAGGGGGAGGGACCTGTCGTGCGTGTGCCCTTGTATCTGCAGCCACGACTGGAAGCTCCGCTCACCTCTCTGCTGGCGAACCGCCCGTTCCTGCACTCTCTCGTCGATGCGCTCGGATCCCCGCTCAATGTGCTGGTTCCGGAGCGGATCGCCGAGAATGCCGAGCGTTTCCTTGCCGTCTACCGCAAGCACCATCTGTCCGGGCGGGTGTATTTCGCTCACAAAGCGAACCGGTCCAGCGCCCTGGTCCGGCGACTGGCGGCGGCCGACCCGGTCGGGGTCGGCGTCGATGTCGCCTCGCTGGGGGAGTTGCGGCATGCCCTGGGGTGTGGCGTCACCCCGGACCGGATCATGGCCACCGGCCCCAAGGACGCGGAGTTCCTGTGGCTCGCCGCCCGCGTCGGAGCGACGGTGAACCTCGACTCGCGCGGTGAGCTGGAGCAACTGGCCGAGCTCGTGCGGAAGCACGCTCTTCCCCGGGTCGATGTCCTGCTGCGCTTCGCCGAGTTCGAGTCGGCCGCAGGTTCCCAGGGAGTATCCGGTGTGCGGGTGCTCTCGCGGCGCAGCCGCTTCGGCACTCCGGCGGACGAGGTGAGCGAGTTGCTGTCCGCGGTCGAACGGCACGGTGACGCCGTCGTGTTGACCGGCGTCGCCTACCACCTGGACACGACCGGGCTGCCGGAGAAGGCCCGTGCCCTGGAGCGCTGTGTGATGCTCCTGGACGAGTGCCGCGCCAGGGGACTCGCCCCGCGCGCCGTCGACATCGGCGGCGGTTTCGGCGTCGGCTATGTCGCCGACGCCGACCAGTGGGAGCACTGGACCACGGCGCTGTCCGAGGCGGTCCTGGGAACCGGTCCGGCCTTGACCTGGCGCGGCCACGGCTACGGACTGCGCAACGAGGGCGGCACCGTGCGGGGGTCCGCTGCCCTCTACCCGGCTCACCGCCCCACTGCCGGGCCCGGCTATCTGGACGAGCTGCTCTCCCTGCCCGCCCCCTCCCTGGCCCGCCCGTCGGCCACCCTGCTCCTGGAGCACCTCTACGACCTGTACGCCGAGCCGGGCCGCGCACTGGTAGACCAGTGCGGACTCTCCCTGGCGCGCGTCCTGGACGTACGGCGTACGGGCCACGACTCCGGCGACTACCTGGTGCGCCTCGGCATGAACGCCGGGGACGTGAGCCTGGAGGAACACGGCGTGGTCGTCGATCCGGTACTGCTTCCACGCACCGGAGTGGCCGAGGAGAGCGGCGAGGATCCGGTGGGCGTCTACCTCGTCGGCAACCTGTGCCTGGAGGCCGATCTGATCACGCGCCGCAAGGTCTTCCTGCCCCGGCTGCCGCGCACCGGCGACGTGCTGGCGTTCGCCAACACGGCCGGCTACGCGATGGACTTCCATGCCCACCACGCACAGCGGCAGCCGGTCGCCCGCACGGTCGCGGTCGTCCGGGACGGCGCATCGTGGGGCTGGTGCCTGGACGAGGACTACTGGCCGATCACGCGACCCGGGGGAGCGTTGTCATGAGGTACGACAGCATCACGGAGGCCATCGGCAACACGCCGCTGGTGCGGATCGACCCGGCTGTGCACGGCCTGCGCCACATCGACCTCTACGCGAAGCTGGAGATGCTCAACCCCTTCGGGTCGGTCAAGGACAGGCCCGCCTGGAACATGGCCCGCCCGCTTCTCGAAGGCGCGGCCGAGCAGGGCGACACGGTCGTGGAACTTTCCAGCGGCAACACCGCGAAGGCCCTCGCCCTGCTGGCCGGTATGCACGGGCTGCGGTTCAAGAGCGTGACCAACCGGATGCGGGTGCCGGAGATCAAGGAGCTTCTTCTGCTGCTGGGCGCCGAGATCGAGGAACTGCCGGGGCAGAGCGAATGTCTCGACCCGACCGACACCGACGATCCGCTGACCCGGTTCCACCAGGTGCTCTCCGAACCGGGGAGCACCTATCTGCACACCGACCAGTACTTCAACCCGCGCAACACGGATGCGCACGCGGCGGGCACCGGTCCGGAGATCATCAAGGATCTTGACGGACGGGCCCCGGACTGGTTCATCGCCTGTGTGGGCACGGCCGGTTCGTCGACCGGGGTGGCCCGGGTGCTGCGCGAGCACGACCCCGAGACGCGGGTCCTCGGACTGGTCGCCCACAAGTCGGACTTCATCCCCGGTATCCGCACCATCGACGAGGTCCACCAGGTCGGCCTGTTCGACCCGGCGACGTACGACACGATCGAGTCGGTGACCTCCGACGAGGCCATCGACGGCATGCTGACCCTCATCCGTCGCTGCGGACTTCTGACCGGACCGACAGGAGGCGCCGCCTACCACGGGGCGGTACGGCATCTGCGCCCGCTGGACGGGGAGTTGGCGGAAGCGGCACAGCGCCGGACGGCGGTCTTCATCGTCTGCGACCGCACCGAGAGCTATCTGAGTTACGTGCGCCGGCGACGCCCCGAACTCCTGGGCCGATCGCGTCCGAAGCACTCCGCCGCAGCCCTCACCGACGCCGAGATACGCGCCGGAGCGACCGTCATCGGCATTGAGGACGCCCGGCGGTGGATCGGCGACGCAGAGCCGCGCCCGCTCGTCGTCGACCTGCGCGGCCCTCACGCGTACGCCGCGCTGCACATCGAGGGGTCGGTCAACATCGTCGACGAGCTTTTCGACGAACTCGTCCGTGGCGGGCTGCCGTTCAGCAAGGCGCAGCCGGTGCTGCTGGCCTGTCCGGTCGGCGAGAAGTCCGCCCGCTATGCCGCCGTGCTGAGCAGGATGGGGCATCCGGACGTGCGCAGCCTGGCCGGTGGCATCGTCGCCTGGCGGGACGCGGGTGCACCGCTGGTGCGGGAATGAGCGCGGTACACCCCCGGTACGGGACCCGGCAGGACGGCACGTCGGCCGACTGGCAGCGGGAGATCAGGAAGCAGTTCCCCATCATCACCGCCCACCCCGAGCTGGCATACCTCGACAGCGCGGCCACCTCGCAGAAGCCGCAGGCCGTGCTGGATGCAGTACAGACCTACCTCGCGACGTCGAACGCCAACGCGGGGCGCGGCATGTATCCGTGGGCCAACCGGACGACAGAGCTGGTCGAACGGACCCGGAACCGGGTCAAGGAGTTCCTGAAGGACCCGGACCCCCAGCGCTCGGCCGTCCACTTCACCGGCGGAACCACCGACGGGCTGCGAACGGTGGCCCGTGACTGGCTCATCGCGCATCTGACGGACGGCGACGAGATCCTTGTCCCCTTCGCGGACCACCGGGCGAACCTGGACCCCTGGCTGGAGGCCCGGCAACTGCTGGCCGCCCGGGGTGTCGAAGTACGGGTGAGGGAGTTGCCCTACCAGACGGCATCCGGCGACTACGACCACAGGGCGCTGGACCGGGTCGTCGGCCCGCGCACCCGCTTCGTCGCCGCCACCCACGTTCACCACGTGTACGGCGCAGACATGAACGTCCACCGCATCCGCGCAGCCGTCGGCCCGGACGTGCCGATCTGCCTGGACGCCGCCCAGAGCGTCGGTCATCTGCCTGTCTCTGTCGCCGATCCCGCGCTCGATGTGGACTTCGTGGTCTTCTCCGGCCACAAGGCACTGGCCCTGCCCGGCACCGGTGCCGTCTGGGCACGGAACACGCGCGGTCCAGCTTTCCAGCCCGGCGGGTGGCAGGGCACGCCCAACACTGTGGGAATCGCCTCGCTGGAAGCCGCGCTCGATTGGCTGGACACGGTGGGCACGGACCGCGTCGCGCGCTGGACCGGCGCCCTCACGGCTCGCCTCACCGAGGGACTCGAGGGCCTCGCCGCCTACGAGGTCCTGGGCTGCCAGGCCAGTCTGGGCGTCGAATCCGTCGTCCCCGCCACCCAGCGCCGCCACGGCATCGTCACTTTCCGGCACCAGGACATCCCCTCCGACGACCTCGGCTTCATCCTGTTCAGCCACGGGTTCATGGTGCGGGCCGACAGCCTCTGCCAGGCGGGAGCCGGGGAGAAGGACGGATCGGTGCGGGTCAGCTTGCATGTGTACAACACAGTCGAGGAGATCGACCGCCTGCTGTCGGTCCTCACAGAGCTGTGCTGACATCAAAAAGCGAGCGAAAAAACGAATGAAAACCGTTTCCACCTGTAGATTCGGGGTGTCAGCGAACAGGTGGGCAACGGAAGAGGTGGCGCGGCCGGATGGGCGTCAGCATGGCGACAGCCAAAACGTGGGTGGAGCGCTGGGAGCGGCAGCAGCAGCACTATGCCGTCCACCGCGAGGAACGGTTCACCGTGATCGCCGATGTGATCGAGCACGTCACCGCCGACCGGACCGGACCCCTCCTCCTGGATCTGGGCTGTGGGCCCGGCTCCTTGGCGGCACGGCTCGACGAGCGACTGCCGGACGCCGAGATCGTCGCCGTCGACATGGACCCGCTGCTCCTGGAACTCGCCCGCACCCACCACGCGGGCGCCGCCCGCTACGTGGACGCCGTGATCGGCGAGGACGGGTGGACCGATGTCCTCGGCCTGAACCGACCCCTCGACGCGGCCGTCTCGACGACCGCCCTCCACTACCTCACCGAGCCGGTCCTGCTCAGCACCTATCGTCGCCTGGCGCGACTCCTGCGCCCCGGCGGAGCGCTCGTCAACGGGGACCACTTCCCGCCGGGCGGCCCGCCCTGCTCGGACCTGACCGCACATGTGGGCCGACGTCAGGCCGAACGGTCACGCACCCACGCCAACGAGGACTGGCAGTCCTGGTGGACGGCCGCGGCCCAAGACCCTGAGCTGGCAGACCTGTTCACCGAGCGCGAGCAGCGCAAGCCGTCGGGCGCCGACGGCGGCGGAGGGGACAACGGCCTGACCGCGGCCCGCCACGCCGAACTGCTGAGGCAGGCAGGCTTCCGGCATGTCACTCCGGTCTGGCAGTTCGGCGACAGTCAGGTCCTGGTCGCGGTCAAGGACTGAGCGGCCTCCCGGTCGGACGGCCAGGCTCATCAGGATTCAGAGGGTCAGGCCCATCAGGATCTCGTCACGGTCGTCGCCCGGGGCCACGCGCAGCGCCCCCGGCCATCGGCCGATCTCCGTCCAGCCCAGCCTGCGATAGAAGTCCTCAAGGCCCAGACCCCCTCTCGCGGCGAGCCCCAGTCTCTCCAGGCCCATTTCGTCGCGGGCGATGTCGCGCACCCGGTACATCAAGGTGGCGCCGATGCCGCGGCCGCGGAAGCGCGGATGCGTCTGGACGTGGTTGACCACACCGCAGTGCGCGACAAGAGGATGCTCGTCGCGACGCACGATGAGCCAGCCCGCGAGCGCGCCGTTCACCGTGGCCACCAGGAGCCTGGCGCGCTGAGGATCGAGCCCGCTGATGAGCCGGTCCATCGCCGCTCCGGCCTCGCGGGTGCTCACGGGCGGCAGCGGGAACTCGGGTGCGATGACGGCCCCGCCGGTGTTCGCCACCGCCACCCAGCAGTCGATCAGTTCCCGTCTGAGGTCGGGTGGGATCGACCGGGGCCGGGTGATCTGAGTCAACGCGGGTGCCGTCGCTGCCTCGTTCACGGTCATGCCGAGCAGCCTAGACGGGACCCTGAACCAAGGAAGGCGGGTTGGGTCGCGAACATCACGGCTCTTCGTATTGAAAATGGATGTCATTAGCTTAGGATCGGGAAGTGAAGGGCCGGCTGGCATGTCGGTGGCGGACGAGCCCGCCTGCCACGCAGTCAGGCTCAGCTGTCGGGATCGACCCGGCATGAAGGGCGGGACGCATGAGCCGTGCGACACGAGGGTGCCAGTCGCGCCCTTTCACTCTCGTCGCCTGCACGCCCTGCCGGGGCGCTGTGCACGGCGAGGTCATGGACGGACTGCGTGACGCGGTGCGTACGTGTCCGCACGGAGTCCTGGTTGCCACCGACTGCCTGGGCAGGCTTCTGCATTGCGCTCCCGGGCGTGGGCTGTACGCCGCCGTTCAGCCGTGCACGTTGGATCGTCGGCCCAGCGGGGCTGTCGTGCTTCTGGGCCCGCTCGTTGCTGCGGCCGATGCCGAGGTCGTCGGCGCATGGTTGCGGGCCGGCCTGCCGGACGACGACACGCTGCCCGACCGGCTGTGCGCGGCGCCCGCTCCGCGGCGCGCCGCCCCCCTCAACTGAGAGAGTCGGCAAGGGCGAGACCTCTTTTGTTGGACGAGTTCGGCCGGGTTCGCGCTTGCCCACCGCATCCGAGGGCCGTTGCGTGTGATCCAGGTGAGTTGGGGGATGGGCCGGAACGGCGACGGCCGCCCGGTTGGGGAGGTCGGGCGGCCGTCGAGGTGGTGCCATGTCGTGCGTGTGCGGGCGCTACTCCTGTGCGTGGTGGATGGCGTCCAGCACGATGTGTGCGACGTGGTCGTCGGTGAGGCTGTACCGGGTTTCCCGGGCCTGACGTCGTGCCGTGACGATCCGGGAGGTGCGCAGGACCCTCAGGTGCTGGGAGACCAGGGGCTGGCTGACGCCGAGGGCGGCCACCAGTTCGTGGACGTACTTCCCGCCGCTCGACAGTTCGGCCACGATGCCCAGGCGTACCGGTGATGCCAGGGCGCGCAGCAGTTCACTGGCTGCCTGCAGGTCCTGTGGCGGATCGTCCGCCGGGGGAGGGGAAGTTGTCGACATATGCAGACATTAGCATATGGCAATGATTTCCAGCCTCCGCGTGCCGACGCGTGCTTGACGTGATGTCAGTGGTCGTCCCAGTGGCCCTCATGGGCGGCGTGGATGTGGCCGTCGTGGGCGTAGTCGGTGTGGTCGCCGTGCGGTACGGCGACATGGCCGCAGCCCTCACCGTGCTGGTGGTCGTGCCCCTCGTGGGCGGCATGGCCCGTGCTGGCGCACTCGTCGACGTGGTCCTCGTGGGTCCGGTGGATGTGGCCGTCGTGGGCGTAGTCGGTGTGGTCGCCGTGCGGCACGGCGACATGGCCGCAGCCCTCACCGTGGGCGTGCGTGTGGTCCTCGTGGGTGCGGTGGTCGGTGGCGCTGGTCATGCGGGGGCTCCTTGCCTGTGTTTCCGGCTGCCCGCGGCGCTTCCGGCGGACAACGTATTGCGACATTAACATATAGCGATTCATGCATGCTTCTTATCGGGCATCCTGGGACTGCCCGCCTTTCCGATGATCCGTGGCGGCGGGTCATGGCCGGATCAAGGAGCGGCAATGGCTAGATGAAGGTGCTGGCTGCCGGTGCCTTCGTGTTGGCTTCCAGCTCGGCGGAGTGACTGTCGGGGCCCGCTGCGGCTCGCCAGTAGTCATGGATGGCATTCTCAAATAACGTGACGGGGCAGACCGATGCCCAGGTCATTGCCCCCGGCCCCGCACTGCCGGGATGGTGCGCTCGTGGTCGTGCGCCAGGCGACGGGTGCGCAGCAGCCATCCGTTGGTCCGCTCCACCACCCAGCGGTGCGGTAGCACCCCGAAGCCCACCACGTTCTCCTTGCAGTTGACCACCTGCAGCACCAGCCGTAGTGCGGCACCTGCCCATTCCGCCAGCGTCCGCTGGGGAGTTGTCGGCCCAGATCAACTTCCAGCGGAAGCACCGGGCGCGCAGCGGCGGCAGCACAGCGTGCGCGGCGTCGCGGTCGGTGGTCGAGACGGCGGGCACCGCCGCGCCGGCAAGGGTTCGGCAGTGCTCCACAACTCACCGTCCCCGGTGCCGACGTCGGCACCGACGAGCTGCTGTCCGTCCACGAACTCCGGCAAGGGCTCCCGCCGCACGGGGTCTTCCTGCTGTGGCAGGCAGGTCGCATCCACTCCCCGCTCGCGCGCTCGAGATCGCCGTGGCCGACATGAGGAAGATCGTCGGGCGCGCGTGAACCTCGACTGACCGACCGTTCGATCACCTTGTTAAGTGTTTGACCGCGAACGCCAGCTCTGTTCGAATGACGTGACCGATGATCGTAGATGGGGGTGTCGTGCGGGCCGGGATCACGATCTTGCCGGAGTACCGTTGGGCCGAGGCGAAGCCACGGTGGCAGGCAGCGGAGGCGTACGGGTTCGCCCACGCGTGGACGTTCGACCACCTGGGCTGGGGTCCGCTCGTCGACCACACCTGGTTGGGCGCCGTGCCGACATTGGGCGCGGCGGCGACGGTGACCTCGCGGATCGAGTTGGGCTTCATGGTCGCGTCGCCGAACTTCCGCCACCCGCTGTCGTTCGCCAGGGACGTGCTCGCGGTGGACGACCTGTCCGACGGCCGCTGCACGGTCGGCATCGGCGCGGGCGGGGTGGGCGGCTACGACGTGGAGGTGTTCGGGGGCGCCACGAAGGCCGCCAGCCCGTTCCGCCGGTACCGGGAGTTCGTCGAGCTGCTGGACGCCCTGCTCACCAAGGACCGGGTCGACTACTCCGGCGAGTACTACACGGCCGTGGACGCACGGAACGCGCCGGGTTGCGTGCAGCGACCGCGCACGCCGTTCGTGCTGGCTGCCAACGGGCCGAAGGCGCTGGCCCTGGCTGCAAAGCACGGCGAGGGGTGGGTCACCCTGGGTACCGACCACGACTCGTTGGCCGGCTGGTGGCGCTCGTTGGCCGAGGTGTCGGCCCGGTTCGACGAGGCGTTGGCCGCCGAATCCCGCGATCCCGCCACGGTCCGCCGGTTCCTCCAGACCGACGCAGCGCCGGTCTTCTCGCTTTCGAGTGTCGAGTGCTACCGCGACTTCCTCGGTCGGGCGGACGAGCTCGGCTTCACCGACGTTCTGGCGCCGTGGCCGAGGGAGTCGGGCCCGTTCGCGGGTGACGAGGCGATCCTCGACACCGTGGCTTCGGACGTGCTGCCGTCCCTGACCTGACCTGACCTCGACGCGGCCCGGTCGGGTATCGCCCCAGCCGAACAGACCGGTGGGGTCGATGTCGGTGCGGTCGCCGGAGACGTACGGGTACGGGTTGGCTGCGAGGCCGGCGGGGTCGGACTGGCTGAACCGGCCGACGTTGGCGTCGCAGTAGCGTGCCCCGAGTGTGGCCGACCTGTCCAGGGCGACGCTTTGGTTCGTCCCGTCCGGCGGCGGTCAGCCGCTCGTCCGCTCCACTACGGTGAGGCGGCCGCCCTTCGGTCTGTATCGCTCTTGTCCCGGCGGCTGAGCTGTGGGTGACTGGCGGCGACGCCGAGGGGGAGTGGGCATGGGCAACTGGGCTGTGATCGCGCAGTACTTCAACGGTGAGTTGTACACCGAGTTCATCTGTCGTGGGCGGGAAACGAAGGACCAGGCGCTGGAGGAGCTCCGTGCCGTCCTCCACACGTACTTGCCGAGCAAGAATATTGTCGAGAAGCGGCGCCGCGTGTACCGCTTGGCCGATCAGGAGTCATACCTGGTGGTGATCAAAGGCAAGCTGACGGAGTGGGAGTGCACTCTGCGCATCGCGGAGCTGGTCTCGGACTCGGCCGACCCGGCTGTGGCCGAGAGGGCGCAGGTGGAAGGCGGTATGGCTGAGGAGGTTGACGGGCCGCAGGACCGAATCCCACCCGGCCACTGAGCGCCGAACTGAACTCCGCCGGGGGCATCCACGGCCCTCAGGCGCAGGACCCAGGGCGGTCCCGATGAGGCTGGGCGCGATGATGGCGCATTCGCAGGGCAACTGCCGCACAGGGGTCGGGTTCCGGAAGGGCTGCCAGGGTGATGCCGGAAGCCGTATCCGTCGACGGGGCCGGTCACGCCCAGTCCCCCCGGATCCTGCCGGTCAGCTGTCTGCCTTGATCTTCTCCATGGTGAGGTGGGATTCGAGACGCCGTACGGCAGGCAGGCCGCTCAGCGTTCCACGGCGTGACCGGTCTCCACGCGGACTCGCCTACACCACCTACCGGACCTTCCAGGACGGCCCACCATGACGATGATCGACCTGGACCGAGTGCAGCTCTTCTGCACCGCTCTCGGGTCCGACCGGACGGCCCCGCTGCTCCTGGTGCACGGCTGGGGCGGAGACGGCCGGGAGTGGTCCGCGCATGCCGAGGCGCTGGCCGACCGGTTCCGCGTGATCGTCCCCGACCTGCGCGGGCACGGCCGCTCTGAAGTACCCGAGGAAGGCAACACCATGGGGGAAATGGCCGACGACCTCGCCGCGCTGCTCCGCCACCTGGGCACCGGGCCGACGACTGCCGTGGGTCACTCCATGGGCGGCCAGATCGTCAACCTGCTGGCCGTACGGCATCCGGAGTTGGTCCGCTCGGTCGTCGCGCTCGATCCGGCGCACGGCGCGCACGGCACGGAAGCGGAGGGAGTTCCGGCCCGGCTCGAGGAGTACCGGGAACACGGGGCACGCGCCGCGGCCGACTTCGTCGCCGGTGCCTTCTCGGCGGGTGCTCCGGCGGGACTGCGTACCGCCCACCTCCGCACCATGCTCGGCACGCCGAACCACGTCATCGCCCAGGCGTATGCCAGCATGTACGCCGACCCCGGCGCGGTCGGCGTCCGCCCACACAGCGAGGCGTACCTGCGCCACCGTGCGCAGCCCGCGCTCACCGTGTGGACCTCGGCGGAGGCGGCAGCCTGGGAACGCGACACTCTGCGCGTCCCCGGTTCCCGCGTCGACCACTGGCCCGACAGCGGTCACTACCTGCACGAGGAACACCCCGAACGCACCGTGCGCCTGGTCGAGGACTGGGAGCTCGGCGGCCGAGAGAACGGGGGGCCTGGCTGGCTTCCTCCTACTGGCCGATCTTCTCGAGCTCTGCAAGTTCCTCGTCGGTGAGCGAGAGCCTTGTGCCGGCGACGTTCTCCCGCAGGTGCGCCACCGACGAGGTGCCGGGAATGAGCAGGATGTTCGGCGACCGCCGCAGCAGCCAGGCCAGGGCGACCGCCATCGGCGTCGAATCCAGCCGGGTGGCCACGGCGGAAAGCGTTGTGGACTGCAGTGGGGTGAAGCCTCCGAGCGGGAAGAAGGGCACGTAGGCGATGCCCTGGCCTGCGAGTTCGTCGATCAGCTCGTCGTCCTGCCGGTGGGCGAGGTTGTACATGTTCTGCACGCACACGATCGGCGCGATCGCCTGCGCCTCGGCGACCTGCTCCGCCGTCGCGTTACTCACTCCGAGGTGCCTGATCAGGCCCTGCTGCTGGAGTTCGACGAGGGCCTCGAAGGGCTCGGCGAGCGAGCCGGGCTGGAGACCCTGAGCGTCGCCGAGCCGGAGGTTGACCACGTCCAGCGAATCGAGTCCGAGGTCCTCAAGGTTCTCGTGGACGGCGCGGCGCAGGTCCTCGGGCTGCCGGGCGGTGGGCCAGCCGCCCTGCTGATCGCGGACCGCGCCGACCTTGGTCACGATGTGCAGCGATTCGGAATAGGGGTGCAGCGCTTCACGGATCAACTGGTTGGTGACACGCGGTCCGTAGGCACCGGCGGTGTCGATATGGCTGATCCCGAGGCCGGCGGCCTCGCGCAGGACGGCGAGCGCGCCCTCGCGGTCGGCAGGGGGGCCCATGACTCCGGGGCCGGCGAGCTGCATGGCGCCGTAGCCGAAGCGAGTGACGGTCAGATCGCCCAGGGTCCAGGTGCCGCCGGAAAGTGACGCGGTGGATGTGTTCGTGCTGTTGCTCATGCCGTCGATGCTCGCTCGCACACAGGCGGCGCATCCAACACCGATACAGTGCCCTGTCATACCCGACAGGTATCACCGAGGTAGGTTGTAGCCGTGGACACCTTGGAGACCCGCGAGCTGAGGTACTTCACGGCCGTCGCTGAAGAACTGCACTTCGGTCGCGCCGCCGAACGCCTCGGCATGGCCCAGCCACCACTGTCCCGGGCGATCCAGCAGCTCGAACGGCGCCTCGGCGTCTCCCTGTTGCAACGGGACCGCCGCGGCGTCTCCCTCACCGGCGCCGGGGAAGTACTGCTGCACGAGGGCCGCGCAGCCCTCGACGCGACCACCGCCGCCGCCCGCCGCACCCGTCGCGCCGGTGGCGCCGACAGTCCGGGCGGCCCTCGCAACCGCCTGGTGCTGGCGGTGAAGGCGGGCGCGTCGCACGAGCTGCTGCACAAGCTCCTCGATGCCTACGCGGCCGAGCCCGACGCCGCCGAGATCGAGGTGCTGCCGAGCGGCACGTGTGAACAGGAAAAGATGCTGCGCGATGGCCGCGCCGATGTGGCACTCATGCACAAACCGTTCAACTCCCTCGCCGGATTCGACAGCGAGGAACTGATGACCGAGGGGCAGGTCGCGATCCTGCCCGCCGGGCACCCCCTCGCCGCGCAGAGGACTCTGTCCCTGGCCGACGTCACCGACATCCCCGGTCTTCCGCTGGCCCGCTGGTCCCGCCACGGCACGTACCCACCCGGCCCGGGCCCTGAGATCCACGACCAGACACAGCTGGCCCAGCTGATCGCTCTCGGACGCACCATGGCCGTCTTCCCCGACTCCGCCCGCGCCTGGCTGTGGGCCGAGCACACCGCAGTCCCCCTGGCCGATGCACCCCCCGTCGTCACCCACATCGCCTGGCCCGCGCACAGCCGCTCCCTCGCCCTCGCCGGGCTGATCCGCACGGCCACACGGCTGTGACCCGCCCTCGCCTCTCGCTGCCGCGACGCACCGCCTGACCGTCGGCCCCCACACGCCGCCGCCCACGAACACCGCCGCGACTCCGTGTACTGCCCACTTTCGCGCCAGCAGGGGGCGTGCAGGACCGGCCACGGGACGGGCGGGTCCGCGAAGCCGTCACGGCCCCGGTGGGCGGAAAGCCGGTCGGGGAGCTGTGGGCCTTCGATGAGTCCGGGCCGGCCCAGTGGATTCTGGACTCCCTGGCCGCGGCAGCGCGATTCGCAGGGATCGACGTGGGCCGCTCGCAGGTGAGGCGCATCCTGCTCGCCGAAGGCGTGCGCTGGCGCCGCACCCGGTCCTGGACACGCTCGAAGGATCCCGACTTCGTCCCAAAAGGACACGGATCATCGGCCTCTACACCCACCGGCGCGTGCTGGCTCAACCTGCAGGAAGGATGGTGGCGCATCTTCCGTAAAGCCGCCCTGGCCGGATTCACGCCCCCCGGCGGGCTCCGGTTCAGACGTTCGGTGACTGGCCGAGTCCAACAAAGTTGAGGTGCCCTGCCGAGTTCACCTTCACCGAGCTGGGCTTGCTGAGGGATCTCCCGAAGCATACTGACCACGAGTTCGCCCCGACCCCCGATGACGCGCACTCCCAAGAGCCCAGGCGTGTCGCAGGGTTGACGGTATACAGGTGCACGTCTGCTAGTGCACTGTAGAGGCTGGATCGGTTGTTGCGTACGATCACTGCCGCCTGCACGCTGCCCCCGGTTGACGACCTGATCGCACAGACCTGCGCGAGCACAGAGGTGTCGACCGTCTTGCTGCCGGCACACCGCCATGTGGCGGTGCTGGAGGTAATCGGATTCGTGTTGCCGTAAGCACGCCAGGTGCCGGCATCCGTAACCGCGGCGGGGTCGGCATCCGCAGCTGCGGCGGGGCCGGCGGTTGCCAGACTCAATCCGAGAACGGCAGTGACGGCGACGATCGAACCTGCGCTCGTTCGCACAACTCGCATGCCGGCCGCGCCGACCGTCCTCGTGCGGCTCTTCACCTTCGAGGTGTCCTGCAATCTCACCATGACAACTACTCCCAGGTTCTTCGGGTTTCGGGTGGACAACCTCACGTCGTGCGGAGGCGACCGCCTCAGTTCGGGCAGTGAACGTTGCTGCCGTTGTTCGGCACCACGACTCAACCACGCGTGGACCTCGCGCCGGAAAGCATTCGAGTCAGTTCAAATCCATCGCGACGACTGCTACCGTCGGGGCGGTGCTCACTCTGCGTGTAGACGCCGACACAGTGTCCAGGGTGCGGTTGGCCCCTTCCCCCGCGTCGGAGTCCATGGCGTGGTTGAAACTCACTGCCGCGTCGGGACGGCACCCGGTGTTCGGAGATCCCGGACCACTCGCCCGCGCGTCACTTGCCCATCCGGACGTTGCCCTGCTTGCGGACCTGTTGCCGCTGAACGGCGACACCTACACACCTGACCTGCTCACCCCTCAGCCAGGGACGAACGCGCAGCGTCGTGACCTGCTCGACGAGCAGATCGCGCAGATCGAGGCCGCAACGCAGGACGTCCTCGAAACGCAGGTCTTCACCTACACCCGGACCCACTGGAACAGGCCGCTGCTGGCCACAACCCGCCGGATCGCGGAGTCGGGGCGGATGCAGCGGCATCTCGCCAACGGTCTCGCCCGGTTCTGGCGGGATGCCCTTTCTGAGGGCTGGCCCGAACTGCGCTCGATCATCGATCAGGACATCGCCCACCGCGCGACGACCATCGCCACCCACGGCGTCGGCCGGGCGCTCGGAGCACTTCACCCCGACATGGATTGGGCAGGCGACGCGGTCACCCTCGCCAAGTCGTGGGACGGCGACATAGATGCCACCGGCCGGGACCTGGTCCTCGCCCCCGGCGTGCTCAACCGGCCCGACGTCATCATCCAGGTCGACACCCCCGGACAGTTCGTCCTCTACTACCCCGCCCAGCGGATCGGAGTCGGCAGGGGCCGCAGGTCCGGAACGATCACGCAAGTGGTCGGCAACGCCCGTGCGGCCTTGCTGGCGGACCTCGAAACCCCCCGGTCCACCACGGAACTCGCCTCCCGGATCGGATGCACACCGGGCACCGTCTCCTACCACCTCAGTGCACTGCACCGCGCACGCCTCGTCACCAAGGTCAGAGACGGGCGCTACGTGTTGTACCAGCGGACCGCACATGCGGCAGGTCTGCTGGAAGAAGCCCGCGGCTAACATCCGCACCTGGTCGGCCTGGGCCTACGTCGCCTTCGTCCTGGACGTGTACTCCCGGAAACCCGTCGGATGGCAGCTCGCCACACACATGCGCACCGATCTCCAGCTCGATGCCTTGGAGACGGCCTTATGGCGGTGAGGGATCAAGAAGTGCTCGAGCCCAGGGCTTCGGCGTAGTTGTGTGTCACCGGGTTTGTGCCCATCCGAGGACGAGGAGTGCGAGGGGGCGACGGGGGCGCGGGAGTTGTTGCGGAGGGCGGCCACGAGGTTCTTAGCTCCGGCTGTCCGGAGGACTCCGATGGCGAG
Source organism: Streptomyces aurantiacus (assembly GCF_027107535.1). NCBI lineage: Bacteria > Bacillati > Actinomycetota > Actinomycetes > Kitasatosporales > Streptomycetaceae > Streptomyces > Streptomyces sp. Qhu-G9. The sequence goes on from NZ_CP114283.1 coordinate 4,322,304, forward strand.
GTCGCGACAAGTGGCCATCGCGCGGGGCGCGTTGCCGGCCCGCAGCTGTGAGGCGTCCTCGGCGAAGGTGGTGTCGCGGGCGTGGTGCAGGGCATCGATCTGCCAGTGGTCGCGGACGAGTCGGGCTAGCCGGGCCGGGGTGGACTGCCCGGCGGTCAGGCCGACGACTGCGTAAAGGGTCGTGCTCGTGGCTCTGCCGGTCTTGCGGTCGCTGTGGCTGCTTTTGATCTGGACGGCCTGGCGGGGCGCCGGGGAGGAAGAGGCTGTTCACGGAGGCGACCTTGATCCGGCGGATCTCCGAGCGGCGCCGACAGCCTTGGTGCGGCCCTGAAGCGGGATGCCCTTCCACGGACGGCACTTGAGCTGCCTGCGCAGCCCCTTCTGGTTGCCCTTGAGGATCACGATGTAGTGGGCACCCCGTTGTCTCGGCGGGCAGGACCCGCCTGGGCGGCAGCGGATCGGGGCGGGCGCCGACCTGTTCCAGCACATGAGCCGGAGCGTCGGCGTTCCACTCGCCGACCGCCGACCGCCGACCGCCGACCGCCGGCAGCGAGGCTGCCCCGGTCGGCACCGCACACGCGGTGAGTGCGAGGACGATGGCCAGGCGGTGGTGTACCCCGCGTGGATCACGTGGGTCCGGTACCTCGGCCGACCGCTCCAGAAGGCTCGGGGCCTCCTCGGATACGACGGCGGGGTGCTCATGGAGCTGGTCAAGGGCAGGCGGGATCAGCGATGGTGCGTCGGCAGGCACGGTCTTCCACTCGGATCACCGGGCGTCGAGAACTCCTTGATCTTGGAAGTCGCGCCTGTCATGTTCCGGGCCTTGTCGCTGACCTGACGGACCAATACAAACCGGGCGTCGCGCGACTACGCCGAAGGCCTACCTCAGGGCGGCCTGGAAGGCAGAACGGCGCCAGGGGCCGCCCTGAGGACCGGTCACTTTCGCCAGAACAGGTGGTGCGTGACACCGCTCGGGCTGGGAACCACCTCCAGGTGGAACCGGTCGAGCAGCTCATCGGGGGAGTCCCAGAGTCGTACTCCGGACCCGAGCTTCACCGGCGAGACCGCCACGTGCATCGTGTCGACGAGGTCGGCGTCGAGGAACTGCCGGATGGTGGTGGCCCCACCTCCGAGCCGGACGTCCTTACCCTGCGCCGCTTCCCGGGCCTGTTCAAGGACCGTGGCAGGGTCACCGTCGACGAAGTGGAACGTGGTGTCGGAAAGCGTGAACGAAGGACGCTTGTGGTGGGTCATGACGAACACCGGAGTGCGGAAGGGGGGCTCGTCCCCCCACCAGCCCTGCCACTCATGGTCCTGCCAGGGGCCGCGCTGGGGCCCGAACTTGTTGCGGCCCATGATCTCGGCGCCGATGTTGCGGGGGTAGTCCCGCGTGAGGTAGTCGTCCAGGCCCCGGCTTCCTCCGGGGTCGGTACGCATGGGCCAGCTCGCTGTGGCGCCGGCCCAGGCGAACAGCCTCTCGGGCTCGACATGGCCGAACGGCCTCTCAAGGGTCTGATCCTCACCGGCACCGATTCCGTCACTCGAGATGTTGAAGTTCTGGACTCTCAGTAGCTGAGCCACGTGCTCCTCCTTTGTTGTCGACAACGGTGGTGAGACTTGCCGGGCCGGGAAAACTCATCGCTGCGCCCATGGCCAACAGCAAATTGAGCTACGCAGTGTCGCGAGCCGTGAGTTTCGCGTGGTCTGCGCGGTTTGCGCAAACACCTTTGGTCAGCGGGTGTCCGCCCCCTGCGGAGCCATCCACTGTCCGCTTGGTCATCCAGGCGGCCAGCTGTCGAGTTCGTCGCCCATGTCGTGGAAGAAGCAGGATTCGAAGTGCCCCAGCGGCGACCCACGTCTGCACAGCCGGTCGTCTCACTCGTGGATGCTCGGCTGCCTTCATCACTGCAGGCAAGGTGTGGCCGGCCGCTGCCGGTCAGAACATGGTGTTGTCGGTCTCGCCTGTTTGGAAGCGCTTCTCTGGGCTCCAGTGCACCGAGCCTTTGTGGTTCCGCGGGCGGGCCGTCGGGGGCATGCGGGGATGGCATTCGCGGCCCCGTAGCAAGGTGATGTGGTCCCACTTTGATCAAGTGGTGCTGCTGGATCGGCGGAGTGCGTCAAGCAGGGGGTTCGACCGTGGCCGGCCAGGGGCCCTGTTGGGACAGGTGGAGCACGAGGGCCGCGATGTTCCAGGCGTCGTCCTCGCCTCGGTGGTGACGGCCTTCAAGCCGCCGTCCGGCGATCTTCAGGGCCTGTGCCATGCCGGGCCGTTTGCGCAGACCATGTGCCTCGGTGAAGACCATCTTGGCGTTGGTGTGGTGGCGGCCGAAGGGGTAGGGCGTCCGTGTCGCCTGGCACTGCCGGGTGAACTGATGGCGGTCGTAGTCGCCCCAGCTGACCCACGGTCGGGTGCCTGCACGGTGCTCGACCGCCAGCAGTTGGCACGCTTCGGCGAAACTGACTCCCTGGTCGACTTCGTGTTGGGTGAGGCCGGTCAGCTCCGTGCAGAACTCGCTGACCGTGGACCGGACGGGCCGCACCAGAATCCGGTGTCGGGCGAGGCGCTCACCGGCATCCAGGTCGATGACGGTCAGTCCGACCTCGATGATCTCGCTGACCGAGCCAGGCGGCTGGGAACCCGCCCAACAGGTCGCTTCAACGTCCACGACGTTGACGAGGTTCTCGGTCCAGGTGCTTTCCATTGCAGGAAGCGTAGGAAAGCACAGCGGCTGGAGCACGTGGTTTTCGAGGCTGCCCCGTCGCAGGCTCGCGTTGCACCGTCCCCTCCTCGACGGGCAAAGCCTCAACTTTCACGAAGTGGAGCCACTTCTGAGCCCCGCGGTGGAGCCCAAAGATGCCCAACAAACATCTCAGGGCCGGCTGTACGTCACGCGTACCGCCCGGCCAGGCGGCTGGCGTACCGCTCTCGGCTGTGTGCCATGTGCGCCGGCCCCCGGCTGTGCGCCGCACGTCACGCGAGCCGCCCCCGGGCAGTGTGTCGTGATCGACCTGGCCACCACGAACGCCATCGCCAGCTCCGAGTGGATCAAGAAGAGCCAGCCGCTCTGCCTGATCGGCGACTCGGGCACCAGCCAGTCCCATAGGCTCATCACCCTGGGCACCGAGGCTGCCACGAAGGCCTACCGTGTCCGCTACGCGCTCGCCGCGAAACTGGTGAACGAGATGGCCGAGGTTGCTGATGAGGAGCAGCTGAACAAGACCATCGCCCGCTACGGGCGCGTCGATCTTCTGTGCATTGGTGAGCTGGGTTACAAGGAACGTGACCGGCGCGGCGCCGAACTCCACTTCCAGGTCTTGACCGAACGGGAAGAGAAGTGCAGCCTCGATCGCCTCCAACGAGCCGTTGGGAAAGCGGACATGTCCCGCCGAACCCGTGCAGCATGCTGCCGAAACGGCATGGGCTTGAAGCTACGGCAACTACAAAGTCGCCCCTCTGAGCGATCGTCCCCTGATGTCCGGATGGATCGCCGACGCCTGGCGCGGTGCTGAAGCGAAGACGACCTTCTGAACGTGATCACGGGGTTCCACGTTTTCAGACCACACGGAACAGCTGCAATGAAAGGTGGAGTTGGGCCTACCTCTGCAGGGGTGCAGGACCCGGGGCGGATATTCGGTGTTCTGCCGGCCCCATGAGGGCGCAAGATGGTGCGCATGACTGTGACCACTCCCGTGCTGCACACAGCTCGCCTGCGACTGCGCCCCTTCACCGACGCCGATGCGGACCTCCTTTTCGCGCTGCACAGCAACACCCACGTGATGCGCTACTGGGACTCCGCGCCGTGGAACGAACGGGCTCGCGCTGAGCGCTTCATCGCGATGTGCGGGAAGATGGCGGACGAAGGCACGGGGGCACGAGTGGCCATCGACCGTGTTTCTGACGGGGCATTCGCCGGCTGGTGCGGGCTGACCGCATGGAACCCGAACTACGCCAGCGCGTCGTTGGGTTACATCCTCGACGAGGCGATGTGGGGTCAGGGCTACGCGACGGAAGCCGCACATGCCTTGCTGCAGTGGGCATTCGACACACTCGAACTGAATCGAGTTCAAGCCGAGGCTGATACACGCAATGTTGCATCTGCCCGGGTTCTGGAGAAGCTCGGATTCGTGCGGGAAGGGACGTTGCGGGAAGACTGCGTCGTGAACGGCGAGGTATCCGACTCGTGGGTGTTCGGGTTGATCAGGCGAGAGTGGCGGCCGTCGACCATGCCGACCCCAGCCCGTTAGGACGACGTCTTGCCTGGTGGCGCCCGTAGGATTCCTCTCTGGGGACTGGACTTGAGACCTTCGGCCGAATCTGCTGGCTGGACGTCGGCGAGGTGCGCTTCGACGATGCCGGCTTGGTTATGTTCGCGATACGTGACTGCTGCAGCATGGAGTCCGGTGTCGCAGAGGGCACCGTGGCTCAGTGTCACGCATCGTTCGTGATCAGTGACTCTTTCAGCGTTGCCACTCCAGGGGAGGATGGCGGCGGCGATTGCCGACATCCGGTTCGGGCTGCACCGGGCTCTGCGGAAAATCCGCCAGGACTTCAGTCGTGCGAGGCCGAGCTCGACGGGCGCGGGGACTGTACGACATTCGGCTCTGTTCCGTAGTCGGTGGTGAGGGTGCGTTCTCCTTCTTGGAGGAGGAGGCCGAATCCTGCTCGGCCGTGTATCTGCCGCATGATCTTCTTCGTTCGGGTATTGACGGCCTCGGTCCGGCCGTCGCGGTGGGGGCAGGGTGAGGCCGGCGATCCAGGCGGTGCGGTCGCGGAAGCTGTGCAGGTGGGGCAGGACAGCGGTGCGGACTGTGGCGATCCACAGGTGAGCTTGTCGTCGTTGGCCGGGGCCGGGGTCAGGAACGCGGCGAACTCGCCAGTGAGTCGGGCGAGTTCGCTCGAAGGTGTCGGAGAAAGACCTCACCCAGCAGGCCCAGGCGGCTCTCGCCGACCTCCGCAGCGGAAAGCTGGTCGAGGCCGGTGCGGAATGGGTGACCGACGGCATCCACACCGAGCCCATCCTGAGGAATGGCAAGACCTACCTGCTCACCCTGACGTGCTTCGGGGCAGGCAGCGCCCGGATGGCCTTCACGCCGGCGGACACGGGCACGGACACCACGGTTCCCTGCGATCAGTCGGTGGTCCGCCAGCGGATCACCGTACACAAGCCGATATGCCTCGACGTCGACGGCACCACGGGATCAACCGGCGCGATCGCCTGGCAGATTGGCGCCATCTGATCCCAGCACACCACTGATGCCCTCCAGTCTGCCCCCTGGAGGGCATCAGCCTGGGCCCAAGCGCGGTCTGCGGGTGAAATCGCCGCGGGATGGCGCAACTTCGCGGGCCCACGGGATTACACGCGGGCTTGGAGCAGGGCGAGGACGGCGCCCGCGTAAGCCCGGGAGCGATCCCGGACCGTGAAGTGGTCGCAGTGCATCTGCCTGGCCTCCACTGTCCGGGCCGGTTGTATGCGAATGCCCTCGCCGCGTCCCAAGACGCGGTTGGCCCGGCGACTCTTCTCAGGGCTCAGACCACGGATCGGCAGCACCTGACCTGGACGGTTGTCACCCCCCCCGTGATGCTCAGTTGCCGCCGACACAAACACGGCTCTTCGGACGAGCTTCATCCACGCGGAGGATCCATACCACCGCGGCCCAGGCCACGGGCCACGCTCTACGGACGGCGGGCCAACAAGTGGGTGTCCAGGAAGCCCCGCTCGGACGCTGGATCGTGGAGCAATCGAGCCGCCATGACGAGTCCGGCCCCAGTCAGCAACCCGGCAAACTGCTCCGCCGGCCAGCTATAGGCGGGCGCCACCTTGTGGTCGAAGCGGACTGGTTCTGGCCCTTCGGTCCCGAAGAAGGACACCAGGAGCAGGCCCCCTGGTGCCAGGACACGCACCTGCTCAGCGAGCAGCGCGGGCAATTCCCCAGGCGGGGTATGGATCATCGAATAGTGGGCCAGCACCCCGCCGAGGGCGCCGTCCTCGACCGGAAGGGCTTCCATCCGCGCTTCGTCGAACCGCAGTGCCGGATGGGCCCGCCGGGCGTGGTCGACCATGGCCGGGGAGATGTCGAGCCCGAAGGCGTCCAGCCCCAAGTCGTGCAGCATGGCCGTCAAATGACCGGGTCCGCACCCTACGTCGGCTGCCCGCCGATTCCCCGTACCACGCACGAGCTCGGCGAAGGTGCCGATCATGTTCCGCGCGAACGGCTGCGTCTCCAACCCATTAGCAAACATCGACGCATACAGCTCGACGACCCCGTCGTAGGCCGCCCTGGTCTCGTCCTGGTGTTCTAACACGGGAAGCAAAGTAACACCCGCGTCGTACGCAGCCGTTCTCCGGCCCCATACCGGACCTTTCCCCCCGGGGGCTGATCGTCCCGACACCTGATTACGGGGCGCCCGGTAGTCCGGAGAAGGCAGGTGTCGAGCGTGCGCAGGGGTATTGGCGGAGTGCATTTGTTCCGTAGGTGCCGTATCCCGTCGAATGGGCGGCGGGTTCGGCGGGTATGCGGAGGAGCCGGGATCGGTGGTGGGGACTGGTCCTGATCGCACACAGACACCCAAGGGAGAACCTGTGGAACTTCTCTTTCTCGCCGCACAGGAGAAAGCCGGCTTCTGGCCCACGGGCGCGGTGATGCTCGTCCTCATCACCGGTGCCTCGGTGGGGATCGGCATCTGGCGGAGTCGCAACGCCAAGAAGGGATTGGGCGGGCCGGGCAAGTAGCAGAAGTGAGGGTTCTGCCTGCAGCAGGGCGCGGCTGACGATGACGGTGGGTGCAGCGCAGGCTTCCCACGGGTCGTGCCCTCCAGGGCTGACGCTGCGCTCACAGCGTCGTCGGCGGGCGGCAAGGTGGTCGGGGCAGGCGCTGCGGTCGTACTCCGAAACCAGCGGGTTCGCAGAATCTGAAGCCCACCGGGTAGGAACGCGCTGGCGGTGGGTGGGCAACACCTCGGGGCACGTGGGTTCGCCCGGTTCTGCAACTGGATCGGGTGCGGATGACCGCGCCACGGGTGGGCAAGTACCTGCGGCGCTGGGGACTGTCGTTCCAGCGGCCCGACAAGCGCGCGGTCGAGCAGAACCCTGAGGCGCTGCGAACCTGGCTGGAGGAGGCATGGCCGGCGATCCGGGCGACGGCGAAGACGGAGTACGGCGAAGTGCTGTTCGCCGACCAGGTCGGCATCCGTTCCGATCAGGCCACCTCCCGCACTGCGCCGTCACGGGCGACCGCGTACAGCGTGAACCGCAGCAGCGTCCGCACCCGCTCCGATACCCGAAGCGGTTGTTCGACCGCGAACTGTTCGCCGACGGTCTGTGGACGTGACCCGATCCGTCGCTGGCCACTGACTACCCGGCTTTGGGGCCTCCCATCGGCCGGGGCCCGTCGAGCCTTGGTCGGCCCACTTCTGTCCATCGGGATCTCGGGTGGGCGGACCAGGTCTCTTCCGGCGACTGACGTCTTGTTCAGGCGTCGTAGGTGTGGAAGCCTCGGCCGCTCTTGCGGCCGAGGTGGCCCGCGGCGACCATGCGGCGCAGGAGGGCGGGCGGCGCGTACAGCGGCTCCTTGAACTCCTCGTACATCGACTCGGCCACGGCCTGGGCGGTGTCGAGGCCGATGAGGTCGAGCAGGCGCAACGGCCCCATGGGGTGGGCGCATCCGAGTTCCATGCCCCGGTCGATGTCTTCCGGCTGTGCGGAGCCCGACTCCACCATCCGTACGGCGCTGAGCAGGTAGGGGACGAGGAGGGCGTTGACGACGAAGCCGGAGCGGTCGGGCGCCTGGATGGCGTGTTTGCCCAACTGTTCGGCGAAGCCCTGGGTGCGCCGCACGGTGTCCGCGCTGGTGGTGAGGGCGGGAATGAGCTCGACCAGCTGCTGCACGGGCACGGGGTTGAAGAAGTGCATGCCGATGACCTGTGCGGGACGCTCGGTGACGACGGCGAGGTCGACGATGGGGATCGATGAGGTGTTGGTCGCCAGGACCGCGGCAGGGTCCTCGACTGCCTTGTCCAGGGTGCGCAGCACGTCGGTCTTGATGTCGCGGTTCTCGGCGACGGCCTCGACGACGAACTGGCGGTCGGCCATGTCGCTGAGGTCATGGGTGAAGGAAAGCCGGGCGAGGGCCTGGTCGCGCTGCTCTTCGCTGAGCTTGCCACGCCGTACGCCTCGGTCGAGGGAGGCGGTGAGCCGGCGGCGGCCCGCATCGAGCGCGTCCGGGGTGGCCTCGGCGACTCGGACGTCGATGCCGTTGCGGGCGGCGACTTCGGCGATGCCGGAGCCCATGAGGCCGCATCCGACAACGCCGAGACGGGTAACGGGATCCATCTGAGGTCCTATCTGATGAGTCGCTGCGCGGTGGTTTCCGGGGCTGGGTCAGACGTTGCGGCGGTATTGGCCACCCACCTCGAAGAAGGCCTCGGTGATCTGCTCGAGCGAGCAGACCCGGGTGGCGTCCATGAGGACGGCGAAGACGTTGCGGCCGCTCGTCGCCGCGTCCTTGAGAGCTGTCAGGGCGTCGTGGGCCTGGTCGCGGTGGAGGGTCTGGAAGTCCCGCACGCGCTCCAGCTGGGACTGCTTCTCCTCCTCGGTGGCCCGGGCGAGTTCCAGCTGCGAGGGCCTGCTGTCGCCGCCGGGGCGTCGGAAGGTGTTGACGCCGATGATGGGCAGAGTTCCGTCGTGCTTGCGCTGCTCGTACAGCATCGACTCGTCCTGGATACGGCCGCGCTGATAGCCGGTCTCCATGGCGCCCAGCACACCACCGCGCTCGCTGATCCTCTCGAACTCGGCGAGCACCGCTTCCTCGACCAGGTCGGTTAGCTGGTCGATGACGAACGACCCCTGCAGTGGGTTCTCGTTCATCGCCAGACCCCATTCGCGGTTGATGACGAGCTGGATCGCCAGCGCCCGCCGTACCGACTCCTCGGACGGGGTGGTGACGGCCTCGTCGTAGGCGTTGGTGTGCAGTGAGTTGGCGTTGTCGTAGATGGCTGTGAGGGCCTGCAGGGTGGTGCGGATGTCGTTGAAGTCCATCTCCTGGGCGTGCAGGGAGCGGCCGGAGGTCTGGACGTGGTACTTCAACTTCTGCGAGCGCTCGCCCGCGCCGTACTTGTCCCTCATCGCGACGGCCCAGATGCGGCGGGCGACCCGGCCGAGGACGGAGTATTCGGGGTCCATGCCGTTGGAGAAGAAGAACGACAGGTTCGGGGCGAAGTCGTCGATGTGCATGCCGCGGGCCAGGTAGGCCTCGACGTAGGTGAAGCCGTTGGCGAGGGTGAAGGCGAGCTGGCTGATGGGGTTGGCGCCGGCTTCGGCGATGTGGTAGCCGGAGATGGACACCGAATAGAAGTTGCGGACCTTGTGGGCGATGAACCATTCCTGGATGTCGGCCATCATCCGCAGGGAGAACTCGGTGGAGAACAGGCAGGTGTTCTGCCCTTGGTCCTCCTTGAGGATGTCGGCCTGCACGGTGCCGCGCACGCTCGCGAGCGCGCGGGCCCGCAGCCCGTCCGCCTCTTCCGGCGACGGGTCCCGGCCCTCGGCGGCGCGGAATCCCTCCAGTTGCTGGTCGATGACGGTGTTGAGAAAGAACGCCAGGATGGTCGGCGCGGGTCCGTTGATGGTCATGGAGACCGAGGTGGCGGGCGCTATCAGGTCGAAGCCGTCGTAGAGCGCCTTCATGTCCGCCAGCGTGGCCACCGACACTCCGGACGTGCCGACCTTGCCGTAGATGTCGGGGCGTTCGTCCGGGTCCCGGCCGTAGAGGGTGACCGAGTCGAAGGCGGTGGACAGGCGGGTGGCCGGCTGGCCCTCGGAGAGCAGCTTGAAGCGTCGGTTGGTACGGAACGGATCGCCCTCACCGGCGAACATCCTCGCCGGGTCCTCACCGTCGCGCTTGAAGGGGAACACCCCGGCCGTGAAGGGGAAGTAGCCGGGCAGGTTCTCCTCGCGCCAGAACCGCACCAGCTCCCCGTGGTCGGTGAAGCGGGGCAGGGCGACGCGTGGGATTTTGTGGCCGGACAGGGACTCGCGGGTCAGCGTGGTGCGGATCTCCTTGTCCCGGACCTTCACCACCTGCTCGTCTCCGGAGTAGGAGGCGATGACGGCGGGCCAGTTCTCGAGCTGCTCCGTGACCTGGTGCGGGAGCTGCTTGCGGGCGTCGTCGAGGAGGGACTGCACGTTCGCCGCGTCGGAGCCGGCCTCGACGAGCCCGTCCCTGGCCGTCTCCAGGTGCTGTACCCGCCTGACCGTGTCGGTCAGTTGCGCGGTCCCGGCGTGGTAGGCGCGGATCGTGTCGGTGATCTCGGCGAGGTAGCGCACCCGGCCTGCGGGGACCACCTGCCGGATGCCGGAGGAGTGGCGTACCCCGACCGGTGCCAGCGCGCCCTCGGACAGCGGCAGCCCCTTCTCGGCCAGGCCCGTCTTCAGGTGCTGGTAGAGCGCGGTGACACCGTCGTCGTTGAACGTCGCCGCCGACGTGCCGTACACCGGCATGTCCTCGGGCTTCATGCCGAAGGCCTCGCGGTTGCGGACCAGTTGGCGGCTGACGTCGCGCTGGGCGTCCTGCGCGCCGCGCCGCTCGAACTTGTTGATCGCCACGACGTCGGCGAAGTCGAGCATGTCGATCTTCTCCAGCTGCGAGGCGGCGCCGAACTCCGGTGTCATCACGTAGAGCGAGGTGTCGACGAACGGCACGATCGCCGCGTCTCCCTGCCCGATGCCCGGCGTCTCCACGATCACGAGGTCGAACCCGGCGGCCTTGACCACGTCGATGACGTCGGACAGGTGCTCGGGCAGTTCGTGGCTGCCGCGGGTGGCCAGGCTGCGGAAGAAGACCCGGCTCCCGTCGAGGGAGTTCATGCGGATCCGGTCACCTAGCAGCGCACCGCCACCACGGCGACGGGTCGGGTCGACCGCAATGACCGCGATGCGTAGCTTGTCCTGCTGGTCGAGGCGGAAACGGCGCACCAACTCGTCGGTCAGTGAGGACTTTCCGGAGCCGCCGGTGCCGGTGATGCCGAGCACCGGAGTGACCTGTGCCGCGGCGGCGGCTCGCAGTTGCTTCAGCAGATCGGTGGGCAGCTTGCCCAGTTCCGCGCCGGTGATGGCGCGGGCGATCGCGAACCGGTCGCCGGCGAGCACGGCGGCCGCGTCGGCCGGTTTGCCGTCCCAGAGGTCGAAGTCGCAGTCCTTCACCACTGAGTTGACCATCCCGGCCAGGCCCATCCGCTGGCCGTCCTCGGGGGAGAAGATGGTCACCCCGCTCTCGCGCAGCCGGGTGATCTCCTCGGGTACGATCACGCCGCCTCCGCCGCCCACGACGCGGACGTGGTCGGCTCCCTGCGCGCGCAGCGACTCGACCAGGTACTCGAAGTACTCCACGTGCCCGCCCTGGTAGGACGAGACCGCCACGCCGTGTGCGTCCTCCTCCAGTGCCGCGTCCACGACCTCCCGCACGGACCGGTTGTGTCCGAGGTGGACCACCTCGGCGCCCTGGGACTGGAAGATGCGCCGCATGATGTTGATCGACGCGTCGTGCCCGTCGAACAGAGCCGAAGCGGTGACCAGGCGGACAGGGTGCACGGGTCGGTGCAGGTCGCTCATGAGGGGCCTTCCCGGGCAGGGTGGGGTACAGCTGACAGAAGAGATACTAGGACGTCCTAGTAAATTACTGGAATCGATCGCGGTCACAGATCGAGGACAAGGCGAGGTCCGCACGAGCGGGAGACGCAGATGAGCATGGTGTCGCCGGCGGCCCGCTCATCCTCGGTGAGCAGTGAGTCGCGGTGGTCGGGCCTGCCGTCGAGTACGTCGGTCTCGCAGGTGCCGCACGTGCCCTCCCGGCAGGAGAAGTCGACCGCGACGCCGGCCTGCTCCACCGTTTCGAGGACCGAGCGGTCCGGCGGCACCGTGAGAGTGAGCCCGGAGCGGGCGAGCTCCAGCTCGAAGGTTTCGGTCGGGTCGGTCGCGGCCGTCCGCACCGGGGCGAACCGTTCGACGCCCAGCGTGCCGGGGGGCCAGCCACCGCAGTGTTCCTGCACCGCCTGCAGCAGGGGTTCGGGACCGCAGGCATGCACCAGGGTGCCCTCCCCGGGTACGCCGAGGTGAGCGGCGAGGTCCAGCAGGCCGTACTCGTCCTGCGGACGGATGAGTACCCGGTCCCCGTGCGGAGCGAGGCGGTCCAGGAACGCCATGGAGGTGCGGGTGCGGCCGCCGTACAGCAGACGCCAGTCGGCTCCCGCTTTCGCGGCGGCCTCCACCATGGGAAGGATGGGCGTGATCCCGACGCCTCCGGCGATGAACAGATGGCGTGCGGCGGGCCGCAGCGGGAAGTTGTTCCGCGGTCCGCGGACCCGCACGGTGGCGCCCTCGCGCAGGTGGTCGTGGACGTACGCGGAGCCGCCGCGACCTCGCGGCTCGCGCAGCACGGCGATCTGCCAGGCCCCGCGTTCGGCCGGCTGCCCGCACAGGGAGTACTGACGGATCAGATCGCCGTCGTCGCCGTCCAGGAATACGTCGATGTGGGCGCCCGGTGTCCAGGCGGGGAGCATCTCGCCGTCGGGGCTGCGCAGGGTGAGAGAGACGACGCCGTCGGCGGCGAGGGTGCGGGCCGCCACGACAAGGGTCGTGTCGACCGGGGGGAGGTGGTCGTTCATGGTGGTTCGGCTCCGGGGTTCAGTCCTGCGTCGGGACATGCAGCAACAGCGCGTCACCCTGGCCGCCGCCCCCGCACAGGGCCGCCGCTCCGCTGCCGCCTCCGCGCCGCCGCAGTTCCGCCGCGAGAGTCAGCACCAGCCGGGCTCCGGTCATGCCGACCGGGTGCCCGAGCGCGATCGCTCCGCCGTTGACGTTCACCTTGTCCAGGGGGATGTCCAGCTCCCGTACGGAAGCCAGGGCCACGCCGGCGAACGCCTCGTTGATCTCGAACAGGTCCAGGTCGGCGGCCTTCAGCCGGGCGTCCCGGGACAGGGCGTCGCGGACCGCGCCGGCCGGCTGGACGAGCAGCGAGGGGTCGGGGCCCGCGACCGTGCCGTAGGCGCCGATCTCGGCGAGCGGCGTCAGGCCCTCCCGCCGGGCGCGCTCCGCGCTCATCACGACGACGGCCGCGGCGCCGTCCGAGAGCTGGGACGAGTTGCCGGCGGTGATGGTGCCCGCGCTGGAGAAAGCCGGCCTCAGGCGTCCCAGGCTCTCGGCGGTGCTTGCCGGCCGTACACCCTCGTCGGTGACCACCACCGTCTCGCCGCGACGCCCCGCCACGGTGACGGGGGTGATCTCCTCGGACAACGCCCCCGACTCCTGGGCGTGGGCGGCCCTTTGATGGGACAGCGCGCTGTACTCGTCCTGTTCCGCGCGGGTCAGGGCGAACGGCTGTTGGTGGCGCTCGGTGGCCGCGCCCATGGAGACGCCGTCGAAGGCGCAGACGAGAGCGTCGCGGTCAAGGGCGTCCTCGGCCGCGGCCGAGCCGTACTTCCAGCCGGTGCGAGCTCCGCGCAGCAGGTGCGGGGCGCCCGACATGGACTCCATGCCACCGGCCACGACCACCTCGTGGCGGCCGGAGGCGATCATGAGGTCGGCCAGGGCGATGGCGTGCAGCCCGGACAGGCAGAGCTTGTTGACGGTGCTCGCGGGGACGGAGAACGGAATTCCGGCGCGGACCGCGGCCTGCCGTGCCGAGTTGGGGCCTGTCCCGGCCTGCACGACATGCCCCATGACGACGGCTTCCACGGCTGCCGGGTCCAGCCGGACGGCGGCCAGTGCCGCGCCGATGGCGTGGGCGCCGAGGTCGACCGCGGACACGGAGCTGAGGGTGCCCATCAGTTTGCCGATGGGCGTTCTGGCTCCGGCGACGATGACGGATCCGGGCATGGCCGGGACCTCCTGGGATGTGGGAAAGGATCAGACGGCCGCGTCGACGGCACGTTCTGCGATCATGTGGGCTGTCTCGTTCACCGAGTGCAGAACGATCCGGCCGCCGGGCATGCGCCGCACCCGGCTGACCGACGTGTAGTCGGGGTGGAACCAGAACATCGTGGGCAGGCCGAGCACCGTCGCCAGGTAGGTGTTGGTGATGCCGCCATGGCACACGACCGCGACCCGCCCGCCGGGATGGGCGTCGAAGATGGTGTCCATGGCCCGTACGGCACGCGTGCGAAAGGCGTCCCAGTCCAGATCGGGCACGAAATCCTCGTAGCGTCCCTCGGCGAGCGCCGCCGCCCGGGGATCGTCCGCGCCGATCTGCTCCGGTGGCATGTAGGGCTGGGACACGTCCGTGTCCCACTCGCGCAGGTCGTCGAGGACCGTGGCGGTCATGCCGGTGAGGCGCTCCAGGGGCGCCACCGTCTCACGGGCCCGCTGGAACGGGCTGACGTACAGGGCGTCGACGTCGTCGTGCGCGAGCCAGTTGGCGAGGCGCTCGGCCTGGGCTGCGCCCTCCGGCGACAGTCCCGGGTCGAACACTCCCGCCATGGGGAGGCCGTGCCGGATGAGGAGGAGTTCGGTCATGAGGGGTCCTTCGTGCGGGTGAGGGGCGGGCGGGTGACTCAGCCGGCGATGGTCCGTTCCGAGCTCCAGTAGGGGCGGCGCATCGCGCGCTTGTCGAGCTTGCCCATCGCGTTGCGCAGGAGTTCGGGAACGAACTCGTACGACCGCGGGCACTTGTAGGCGGCGAGGCGCTCGCGGCAGAACCGGTCGAGCTCATCGGACGGCGGATCGTCCCCGGCCGCCACGACCAGGGCCCGCAGGGACTCGCCGAAGTCCGGGTCGGGTACGCCGATGACCGCGACCTCGGCGACCGCCGGGTGCTGCCGCAGTACGGCCTCGCTCTCGGCCGGGTAGAGGTTGACGCCGCCGGAGACCACGACGTCGGCGGCCCGGTCGGTGATGAAGATGTAGCCGTTCGCGTCGACGTAGCCGATGTCGCCGAGCGTGAAGACGCCGGGGGAGAGGTAGGCGGACCTGGTCTTGTCCGGGTCGGCGTGGTAACGGACGCCCTGGTCCTCCGGGGCCCGGAAAGCCAGCAGTCCGCGTTCTCCGGGCGGCAGTTGCCGGCCGTCGTCATCGGTGACCAGGACCTCGAACGGGGGCCGGACGCGCCCGACCGAGCCAGGATGCTCCAGCCACTCGGTGCTGCTGATGCGGGCCACGGTGCCCGCTTCGCTGGCGCCGTACGACTCGGTCAGCACCGGACCGAACCACTCGATCATGGTGCGCTTCACGTCCGGCGGACACGCGGAGCCGGTGTGGGAGACCTGCCGCAGGCTGGAGACGTCGTACCGGACGCGGACCTCTTCCGGGAGGGCGAGCAGCCGCTGGAAGTGGGTGGGCACCATCACGGTCGAGGAGACCCGCCACCTCTGCACACGGCTGAGGAACGACTCCGCGTCGTATCTGCCGAGTACGACCACCGGCTGACCGGCCGCCAGATGCCGCAGCGAGGTCAGCGGCGCGTTGTGCTGGAGCGGCCCGCACACCAGGTGAGGCCCCGGCGGGAAACCGGGCCGGGCGGCCATCGCGGCGAGGTAGGCGCAGCTGTCCGTGACCGGGCCGCTCACCCAGCGCACCTCGGTGCCGCGCGCCCGTCCGGTGGTTCCGGAGGTATACACGAGCGGAGGCCGGGCGGGACGGTCCGTCGGGAGGGTGCGCCCGGTGGGCGCGGCCGCCAGCCACAGGTCCCAGTCGAAGGCGTGCCCGATCGCCGGGGTGCCGTGCGTCACGACCGGCAGGCCCAGTTCCCGGGCCGCGTCCAGGGCGGCGCCCGCGCCGGCCGGCCCGGCGATGATCGCGGTCGTACCCGCGTCGACGATCTGGTCGACGAGTTCTGCCGACGTGAGGTTGCGGGAGGTGGCCACGGTTCCGACACCGGCCCGCAGACCGGCCAGATGGGCCACCAGTGTGGGGATCGCGTTGTCCCCGAGGACGGCGACCCGGTCGTCGGGGCCGGGCGCCAACTCCAGCAGCCGTACCGCCGCCCGCGCCACCTGGTCGGCGAGGCCGGACCAGGACAGCACACCCAGGTCGTCCGCCAGGGCGGGCTCGTCGGGTGTCTCCTGGGCACGACGGTCGAGTGGCAGCAGCGACATGGCTCCTCCGGCGGCTCCGCGGGCCTCTCCCGATTCGAGGGGAGAGGGAATGCGGAGACTGTAGCGTTTATCAAGAAAGTACGGAACACTCTGACTCAAGCGGAAGCCATTCATGTGCCTCTCAGCAGCCGTGAAGAGGCACTTCTCGCCTTCTTGCAGGTATCCGTTACTGAATCTGCCGTCTGGTAAGTGTCCGAGGAGGATCCATGTCCCGTCCCGATCCGGACGCATGGCGCACGCAGGTCCGGCAGTGGCTGGCCACCGTGCTCGAACCGGCGCCGGTGCCGGAATCCGCCGGCGAGGCCGCCGACCTCGCCGTGTTCCACAACCTTCCCGAGGAGGAGGAACGTCTGCTGCTCGAGCGCTGCCGCGCCTACCAGCGGGCCCGCTTCGACGCCGGCTACCAGGCGCTGACCCTCCCCGCGGACAAGGGCGGCGCGGGTCTGACCGCCGCCCACGTGGCTGCCTTCGCCGAGGAGGAGTCCGCCTTCGCAGTGCCGCCGTCCACCGAGCTCATCAGTGTCACCGTGCGCCTGGTCGCGATGGCCGTCTCCCTCTTCGGCACGGCGGAGCAGCGCCACGACCACGCACGCGCGTTCCTGCGCACCGACCTGCTGGCCTGCCAGCTCTTCAGCGAGCCCGGCGCAGGATCCGACCTCGCGGCCCTGCGTACCCGCGCCCGGCAGGACGAAGACCACTGGGTGCTCGACGGCCAGAAGGTGTGGACGTCGGGCGCCCAGTTCGCCGACTATGGCTTGCTGCTCGCCCGCACCGACCCGGACGTCGTCAAACAGGCCGGCATCACCGCCTTCCTGGTCCCGATGGACTCCACCGGAGTGGAGGTGCGCCCCATCCGGCAGATGAGCGGCGGCGCATCCTTCAACGAGGTGTTCCTCAGCGGCGTACGCGTCCCGGACCGGTTCCGGATCGGGCGGCCCGGCCAGGGCTGGGAGGTCGCCACCACCACCCTCGCCTTCGAACGGACAGCGTCCGGCAGCGGCAACCGCCGCAAGGGCGGCACCTTCTCGGACGTTCTCGCGCTCGCCCGCTCCCTCGGCCGCACCACGGACCCGCTGGTCCGCCAGCGCCTCGCCGACCTGTACGTACGTGCGGCCCTGCGCGCGGCCACCGTCGACCGTGTCGCCAGGACGAGTGCCGCCGGCGGCCGGCCGGGCCCGGAGGCGTCGCTGACCAAACTCATGGCCTCCGACCTGCTCACCCGCACCGGCCAGGTCGCCGCCGAGCTGATGGGGGCACGGATCAGCGCGGACACCGGGGAACCGGGCACGTTCGCCTGGACACAGCATCTGCTGGGTGCCCCCGGCTACCGGCTGGCCGGAGGCACCGATCAGATCCAGCGCAACCTGATCGGCGAACGGGTGTTGAAGCTGCCGCCGGAGCCGCGGGCAGACCGGGCGCCTTTCTCGCAGCTTCCCGGCAACTGAGGGATCTTCCTCGCACTTGCAGGGCCTTCCCGGCAGCGGAGCGACCGGGAACCGTTTCGGCAATCACAAAGGAGTGACAGCGATGGATCTGGGACTGACAGGCGCGAAGGCGCTGGTGACCGGTGCGAGCCGGGGCATCGGCCGGGCGATCGCCGGAACACTGGCGGCCGAGGGCTGCGCACTGGCCCTGTGTGCCCGCGGCGAGGAAGGTCTGGCCAAGGCCGCCGCAGAACTGCGCGGCGAGGGGGCCACCGTGTTCGCGGAAGCGGTCGACGTCACCGACCCGGTCGCCCTGGCGGGCTTCGTGGAGCGAGCGGCCGGTGAACTCGGCGGCCTGGACCTGCTGGTGTCCAACGTGTCGGCAGGCAATGTGAAGGGCCCCGAGTCCTGGGAAGCCAGCCTGCGCGGCGACCTGATCCCGTTCGCGGGACTCGTGGAGGCGGCCCTTCCCCACCTGGAGGCCTCCGACCGGGCCGCCGTCGTGGCCATCGGCACCACCAACGCCTCCGACACCGCGCGCCCGGCCGGAGCGAACTCGTACTCCGCGCTCAAGGCGGCTGTCGTCCAGCACGCCTCGGCCCTCGCGCACGCCCTCGCGCCGAAGGGCATCCGCGTCAACACGGTCTCGCCCGGCCCGATCGACTTCCCCGGCGGCGCCTGGGAGACCATCCGCACCGGCCGCCCGGAGGTGTACGAGGAGGTGCTCGCCAAGCTGCCGATCGGCCGCTACGGCACGGCGGAGGACGTGGCCTCCGCGGTGGCGTTCCTGCTCGGGCGGACCGGCTCCTTCTGCGTGGGGGTCAACCTCGTGGTGGACGGCGGGCTGCTGACCCGCGTCCAGTACTGAGCCGTGGCGGGCCCGGCCGGCCGCCTGGACGCCGTACTGGTCTGCGGCGGCCGCTGGCACGACTTCGACCACGCGCGGCTGCGGCTGCTGGAACTGCTCGGTGAGCATCCACGCGTGCGCACCACGGTCCACCAGGACTACGACTGTGCGGCCGCGCTCGACAACGCGGACCTGCTGATCACCTACACCTGTGACGTCCGGCCCGGTCCGGCGCAGCGGGCCGCACTGGCACGGTTCGTCGCGCGGGGCGGCCGCTGGCTCGCCCTGCACGGGACCAACTCGGTGATCGAGCCGTCGGCCGGTGCCGGACCGCGGGTGTTCACGACTCCCCGGCTCCTCGGCGAGCTGGCGGAGGTGCTCGGCAGTCAGTTCCTGGCCCACCCGCCGATCGAGCCGTACGAGGTGCGGGTGACCCGGCCCGGCCATCCGCTGGTCGCCGGGATCGGGCCGTTCACGGTCACCGACGAGCTGTACGTGTGCGAGCTGCACGGCGAGCTCGAGGTGCTGCTGCACGCCGAGTACACGGGGCCGTGCCGCGGTTTCGCCGAGGGCGACACGGCGGCCCTCGACAGCGCGCCCCGACCGGTGCTGTATCTCAAGCGGCACGGCCTCGGCGAGGTCTGCTACTTCACCCTCGGCCACTGCCGGGGCCGCTACGACATGCAGGACCTCGGCGTGGACGACACCGGGCGCGTGGACGTGGGGCCGTGGAAGACGCCGGAGTTCCTGACAGTGCTCCGGCGGTGTGTGCAGCGGGCGGTGGGTGTGCGCGATCCGGCACAGGAGAGGGCCGGCGCCTGAGCGAGGCTCGGGCGCCGGCCCTGCACGGATCGCGGCTCAGGCGTGCGGCAGTACCACCGCGCGGCCGTTGATCTCACCGGCGTGCAGACGCTCGTACGCCTCGGGCCCCTGGTCCAGCGTGAAGGTCTCGACGTGGGAGGAGACGAGACCCTGCCGTGCGAGTTCCAGGACCTCCATGAGTTCCGTCCGGCTTCCCCAGTACGGGAAGGAGGCCGACACCTCGAACGGCAGCCCTCCCCCGAAGCCGACGGCCAGCGTGCCCCCGCCGAGGCCGACGACAGTGACATCACCCTCCACCGCCACCGACCCGGCGGCGACCGTCACGGTCGCCTCGGCTCCGACGAAGTCCAGGACGACCTGCGCTCCCGTACCGCCGGTGAGTTCCCGGACCCGCGCTGCCGCCTCGCCGTCGGAGAGCAGCGTCTCGTGCGCGCCCACCTTGGCTGCCAGCTCCAGCTTCTCCTTGCTGACATCGAGGGCGACCACCCGGGCGGGGGTCAGGGCGCGCAGCAACTGCACGGCGAGATGCCCCAGACCGCCGACGCCGATCACCACCGCCGTGCTGCCGGGCAGCAGCTTCGGCAGCGACCTGCGGATCGCGTGATACGGCGTCAGCCCCGCGTCGGTGAGCGGCGCCGCCTGCACAGGGTCGAGTCCGTTCAGCGGAACCAGATGGCGGGGGGAGTCCACCAGCATGTACTCCGCCAGGGCGCCGGGGGATCCCAGCCCCGGCGGGAGGATGCCGAGGCCGGCGGCGTGCGGACAGCAGTTCTCCTTGCCCTCGGCGCACTTGTGGCAGCTTCCGCAGCCCAACGGGCCGTACACCGCCACCGCCTCGCCCTCCGCCACGGTGGTGACACCGGCGCCCACGGCCGCCACCGTCCCGACACCCTCGTGGCCGAGTGTCATCGGCAGCGCGTAGGGGAACTGTTCCTCGGGCCAGCCCATCACCGCTAGATCGGAGTGGCAGAGCCCCGCAGCCGTCACCTTCAACAGCACCTGCCCGGGGCCGGGTTCGGGCACCGGAACCTCCACGACCTCGGGGGCGTGCCCCACCCGCCGGTACTGAAGGGCCTTCATCCCCGGACCTCCTTGCCGGGAGTGGAATCCGGTCGGGTCCCGGTCCGGCGGCGCAGAACGGAGGGCAGGGCGATCCGGCCCCCCGTGAGGACCAGCGCCACGATCAGGACCGAGCCGGTGAACAGACTCGCGGCCCACTGCGCGCTGGTGGCGAGCCCGAGTCCTGTGACGCCCGTGCCGAGCAGGAGAACCGCGAGTACCGTGCCCCATGCGTTGAAACGTCCCGCGCGCAACTGGGTCGCCCCGACGAACGCGGCGGCGTACGCGGCCAGCAGATACGGGGTGCCGGCGGTAGGCGATCCGGATCCGACCGAGGACGCGAAGACCACGCCGGCGAGACCGGACAGCAGTGCGGAGGCCACCAGTGTCAGAAAGCGCAGCCGGTCGGTGCGCACCCCCTGCAGCCGGGCCGCGTCGGCGTTGAATCCGGTCGCGTACAACCGGCGTCCGGTGGCGGTGTGTTCCAGCACGAACCAGATGGCGAGGGCGGCGACCAGCAGATACAGCACCGGCAGGGTGATGCCGCCCGCGTCCAGCTGGGCGATGCTCGCGAACGGCTTGGCGAGCAGCTGCACACCGGTGATGGAGCTGTCGTTGGTGACCATGGTGATCAGGGACTGGATCAGCGCACCGGTGGCCAGGGTGGCGATGAACGAGTCGACGCGCAGGACCACCACCACGATTCCGTTGACGACTCCGATCAGCAGCGCGGCGGTCATCGCCAGGGCGATGGCCGCGCCGGGCCCGAGCCCGGCGGAGACCATGAAGTAGGCGGTCAGCACGCTGGTGAGCGACATGGTGTAGGCGATCGAGAGGTCGAAGACCCGTGCGGCCAGCGGCGGTACGACGCTCAGCGCCACCAGGCCCGCCACGGCGTTGCCGTTCAGTACCTGCTTGACCGTGATGGTGGTCGGGAAGGTGTCCGGCGCCCAGACGGAGAAGAGCACGGCGATGACCAGCCACACGTACACGGCGCCGATGTTGCGGAACGACAGGGCGGCCGCCGCCCGTCGGCGCAGTGTCTCCGGTACGGACACCGCGGGTCTCTCCGGTGCGGACGGTGGGAGCTCCGCGGCCCGGGTCGGGATGGACGTCATGTCGCACGGTTCCTTCCAGGCTCATGTCGTTCGGTTGTCTCCAGGCTCACGTCACTCGGTTCCTTCCATGGCGTGCACGAGCGCGGGCTCGGTGATGTCCCGGCCGCTGATCTCCCGTGCGATCCGGCCGTCCCGCACCACCAGGACGCGGGTGCACAGAGCGAGCAGGTCCTGGGTGTCGGAGGAGGACACGATGACGCCCATGCCCTCGTCGGACTGACGCTCTATCAGGTCGTACAGCTGCAGGCGGGTGGCGATGTCCACGCCCGCCGTGGGTTCGCACAGCGCCAGCACCGGCGGGTGCTGCGCCAGACAACGGGCCATGACGACCTTCTGCTGGTTGCCGCCGCTCAGCGTGGTGATCCTGACGCCGGCTGGATGGCGGCCGGCCGTACGCACGCCGACCCGTTGGATCCAGTCCTCCGCCAGGGCGGACTCGCGGCGTCGGCGCAGCCGCCCGTAGTGGGTGCGCAGCCGGCTCAGGAGCGGCAGGGTGAGGTTCTCGCCGACCGAGAAATCGCCGATCACTCCCTCGCCCGCCCGGTCGGCCGGGACCAGGGGAAGGCCCAGGGTGTCGGCGTCACGCGCGTCGGTCCACCGTCCGGAGTGTTCCGGCAGCCGCAGCCTGCCGCTCACCCGCCCGGCATGGGCCCCGCACACCGCGTACGGCATGATCTCGTGTCCGGAGCCGACCAGGCCGGTGATGCCCAGGCGTTCGCCCCTGGCCAGGTCGAAGCCGACTCCCCGCAGGGGTCCGGCCCACAGGTCGCGGACCTCCAGCACGGGGTCGGCAGAGCCGGAAGGGGCCGGCGGACGGTGGTGGGCCTCCATCTCCTCGCCCGCCATCAGTTCCGCCAGCGTGCGCGGAGTGAGGTCGCAGACCGGGCGGGTGGCGATCCGGCGTCCGCCGCGGATCACGGTGACCCGGTCGGCGAGCGCGAAGATCTCGTCCATCCGGTGCGAAACGTACAGGACGCCCGCGCCGGCGTCGCGGACCTCCCGCACGATGTCGAAGAGGCGGGCCACCTCGCCCGGCGGCAGCACGGCGGTGGGCTCGTCGAGCACCAGGACACCGCGGCGGCCCTCCCAGCCCTGCAGGGCGGCGGCGATGGCCACCACCGTGCGTTGGACGGGGGTCGCCGCCGAGAGGGGACGGCGCACGTCGATGCCGAGGCCGAACCGTTCGACGAGGGCGCTCGTCCGCTTCTCCATCTCCGGCCAGCGGATGTTGCCCAGGGCCGTGCGGGCGAAGCCGTGGCTGAGTGCGAGGTTGTCGATGGCGCTCAACTCGCCCACCAGCCCCAGCTCCTGGTGGACGAAGCGGAGCCGGTCGTGGCGGGAGCCAGTGACATGGCCGAGATCGAAGGGTTCGCCGTCGAGTTCGGCCGTCGCACCCGGCTCCGCGTGGTGGTAACCGGCGAGGATCTTGATGAGGGTGGACTTGCCGGAGCCGTTGGGTCCGATCAGGGCGTGGATCTCGCCGGGCAGGACCTCGAGATCGACGTCCTTGAGTGCCTGGGTGCCGCCGAACCTCTTGGACAGTCCGGCCACCCGCAGCACCGGCCCGGTCAACTCAGTCCCCACAGCGCCTTGAACTGCTTCTGGTAGTCCTCGACGATCGGGAAGTCGCCGTCGGCCGAGGGCAGGTTGTCCTTGGTGACGAGCATGTTGGGCAGTGCGGCCTTCTGGTCCACGTCCATGGGCAGGCCGGTGAAGTGCCGGGCCAGCGCGTCGGCCTGGAGCCAGGCCGTCTCGTGGGAGTTCAGTGCCATCGCGCCGTCGGTGAGGCCGCTCTGGATGTACTGGTAGTTCTGCGCGTCACCGACGTTGACGACGATGTGCTTGCCGGTGATGCCGGCGGTCTTCAGCGCGGCGGGCACACCCACGTTGAGCAGGCCCAGGGAGAAGACGACATGGGTCACCTTCGGGTGCGACCGGAGGTACGACACCACGCGGTCCGGCATGTCCTTGCCCACCGCGGTGATCGGCACGTCGACGTTGTCCAGCCCACAACCGGCGCACCATTCCTCGTACTTGGCCGCGAAGGAGTCCTTGACGGGCTTGAGGATCGTGTAGGCCGGCAGATCGAAGTAGACGGTGCTCGCCTTGGCTCCGCTGTTCGACACCACCCATGAAGCGAGCATCTCGCCCTGGATGCCGACGTCGTCCGGCCCGTTCTTCAACAGGGAGATGCCGTCGCCCAGCACGTCGTCGGCGTTCGACTGGATGACGGGGATGTCGGCGGCCTTCAGCCGGGCCAGCTGCTTGGCGTAGACGGCACGGGGAAAGCCGGAGGCGACGACGGCGTCCGGCTTGTCGCGAAGGGCCTGTTCATAGGCGGCCTGGACGGACTCCGGGGTGCCCTGGGTGGCGATCTGCTTCACCTCCCAGCCGAGCTCCTCGGCGGCCTCGGTGAAGAAGCCGGCGAGGTCCTTGCAGGACTGGACGCCGCAGAGGATGAAGTCGATCTTCTTGCCCTTGGGGATCGCCTTGCCGACGGGCTCGGTCACGGAGATCGTGGCCGGGCGCTCGGAGTACTTCTGCAGGGCCGCGCGGGCCGCCGTCAGACCGGGGGAGCCGGGCGCCCCCGCCTGCGTCGAGTCGGCGGCGGGAGTGGTGTCGCTGCCGCACGCCGCCAGGGCGAGCAGGGCGGTGGCGGGGACGATCGCGGTGAGGGCGCGGCGGACCGCGCGACGGGGTCTGGAACTCATCGTTGAGTGCTCCCGAGATGTGTCGCCTGCACTGCCGCGACCCGCGTCGCTCCCGCGTACGCGGCGGCCGGTTCCGGTCAGGCGGATCGATTCCGTGGTGCCCCGGGCGGAAACGCCGCGGCGCTGGGCCGGGACGGGCAGAGACCGTACCGGGACCGAGAAACTTATGAGGCACTACAGCCTCAAGTGGGTCGGAGTGTGACATGCCGCAGCGGGCTTGGGGAGAGGGGCGCCGCAATAACTTCCAGAATCCCAAGGAAATGGCGTGGTGACCTCGGAAGGTGGAGAAGTTGTTCACTGGCGCAAGTGTTGCTCCATGGCGCAACTGGTAACTACACTCACTCTAAAGTTTCTGCCGGAGGAGAGATGATGGACGAAACGTCGGAGCCGGCCACTGCGCGGTGCCCCGGGCCCAGCGTCCAGGACTACCTCGACCAGGACAGCCGTCCCGTTCCCCTCGCTCTGAGGTACGAGCGGAACGACTACCTCGGCAGCGAGGACATCGACACCGCCCGCTTCACCTCCCGCGAGTGGGCCGAACGCGAGATGCGGCAGGTCTGGCGGCGCGTCTGGCAGTTCGCCTGCCTGGAGAGCGAGATTCCCGAGGTCGGCGACCACGAGGTCTACGAGATCGGCGACGACTCCCTCATCGTCGTGCGCACGGCCCCCGACGAGATCCGCGCCTACGTCAACGTCTGCCTGCACCGCGGTCGCAAACTGCGCACCGGCGGCGGCAACGTCAGCGAGTTCCGCTGCTCGTTCCACGGCTTCGCCTGGAACCTCGACGGCACGATGCAGACCCCGCCCTGTGCCTGGGACTTCCCCCACGTCACCCCGGAGAGGTTCGCGCTCCCCGAGGCACAGGTGGCCACCTGGCGCGGCTTCGTCTTCATCAACATGGACCCGTACGCCGAGTCCTTCGACAGCTACCGCGGCACCTTCGACGACTACTACATCTGGCCGCTGGAGAACCGCTACAAGTCGCTGCACATCGGCAAGGTGCTGCCCTGCAACTGGAAGGTCGCACAGGACGCGTTCATCGAGTCCTTCCATGTGATCGCCACGCACCCGCAGATGCTGCCGTGGCTCGCCGACGCCAACTCGCAGTACGACGTCATGGCGGACCAGCCGAACTGGACCCGGATGATCAACATCCAGGGCGCGCCCAGCCCGCACGTGGCGGACTCCGTCACGGAGGAGGACGTCCTGGAGACCTTCTACGACTCGCGCGCGTTCTACGCCGCCGCCCAGGGCCGTGACCTGGTGATGCAGGAGGGTGACGAACTGCCGGCGATCCCGCCCGGGGGCACCGCCCGCCAAGTCCTCGCGGAGCGGATGCGCGCGCAGCTCGCGGTCACCTCGCAGCAGGACTTCTCGAAGACTCCGGACACCGAACTGCTGGATGCCATCAACTACTTGCTGTTCCCCAACTTCAACCCGTGGGGCGGCGCCAAGTCGAACATCATCTACCGGTTCCGGCCCAACGGTCTCGACCCCGACTCCTGCACCGCCGAGATCATCTTCATGTCGTCCCCGAAGCAACCCGGCGAGATGCCGCCCCCGGCGAAGATCCGCTGGGTGCCGGAGGACATGCTCTTCGCCGACATTCCCGAACTCGGCGTGCTCGGACCCGTCTTCGACCAGGACTGCGACAACCTGCCGTACGTCCAGGAGGGCCTCAAGGCGATGCGGAAGCCGGGCATCACCCTGGCCAACTACCAGGAGAGCCGCATCCGTCACTTCAACCGGACGCTCGACCAGTGGATGAACAAGTGAGCCACCGGGTGGCGGTCAGGCCCTCCGGCGTCGAGCTCGACGTGCTCGACGGCGAGGACCTGTTCACCGCCGCCCAGCGGCTCGGCTACCGCTGGCCCACCGTCTGTGGCGGCAAGGGCACCTGCCGTACCTGCTTCGTCCAGATCGAGGAGGGCACCGAGAACTGCTCCCCGGTGGGCCCGCTGGAACGCGAGGGCATCGAGTCGCTGCGCAGGCCGGTGGACGGCCTGACCCGGCTCGCCTGCCGGCTCCGGGTCGAGGGCCCTGTGACCGTGACCAAGCGCGGCGTGCGCCGCCGAGTGCAGGAGTGAGACCCCCATGTCCAAGCAAGTGATCCATCCACTGACCGGGCATGTGTACCGGCTCACCGAGGACGGACTGGTCGAGGTGACCGACCCCAGGACCGGGGCGCAGGGCGTCTTCGACTTCCAGGCCCGGTGGCAGTCGGGCGAACTGCGCCACGCCGACCTCCAGATGGCCGGCTGGGTCGGCCGCCTCGCCAGGCGGCGTACGACCCGGCAGCCGGAGGAGTGACCCCGTGACGCCCCGTACCACCCGGGTGGTCTGTCTGGTGCGCCGACCCGACGGAGAGCCGCTCCCCGGTGATTTCGCCGTCGAGGAACGCCCGCTGCCGCCCCTGGGGGAGGGGCAGCTGCTCGTGCGCAACCTCTACATGAGCGTCGACCCGTCCATGCGCGGGCGCCTGGAGAGCACCGAGAAGCACTACACGCACAACTTCGCCCCCGGATCACCGCTCGACGGCCGCGCTCTCGGTGTCGTGGAGGAGAGCCGCTGCGCCTCTGTGCCGGCAGGTACGTACGTACGGCATCAGCTGGGCTGGCGGGAGCGGGCCGTGCTGGATGTGGCGGACGCCGACGGCGCGGGTCGCATCGACCCGGAACTCGCCCCGCTGCCCACCTGGCTGGGGCTGCTCGGCCAGACCGGGTTCACCGCGTACGTGGGCTTGACCCGCGTCGCGGAGATGCGTGCGGGCGACACCGTCCTCGTGTCGGCGGCGGCCGGGGCCGTCGGCACCGCCGCCGGCCAGTTCGCGCGCATGCTCGGCGCGGACCGTGTCGTCGGGACCGCCGGAGGCCCGGACAAGTGCGCCCTGCTGGTGAAGGAGTTCGGCTACGACGAGGCCGCCGACTACCGTGCCGAGCCGGTGCGTGACGCGCTGGCCCGGCTGGCGCCCGACGGCATCGACGTGTACTTCGACAACGTCGGCGGTGAGCAGCTCGCCGCGGCTCTGCACGCGCTGCGCACCGGCGGCCGGGTCGCCCTGTGCGGCATGATGTCGCAGTTCGGCGGCGACCGGCGGACCGTGGACATCAACCAGTTGATCCAGGCGGTCCTCAAGCGGCTGACGTTGTGCGGCTTCATCGTCCGCGACCACGAGGACCTGCGGCCGGAGTTCGAGCAGCGGGTCGCGGGCTGGCTCGCGGAGGGCCGGATCACCGCACGCGAGACGGTCGTGGACGGCCTGGAGAACGCGGCGGGGGCACTGCTGTCCATGCTGGGCGGCGGCAACGTCGGCAAGATGCTGGTCCGGCTGGAGGGCTCCCACTGAACGTGCTGAAAACGGCGCCCCCTGGTGGGGGCGCCGTTTATCCGTGTGAGGCGTGTTCACCGCATGGGGCGCGACGCGGCCACGGCGTGGGCCGTCAGGGAGACCCCGACCCGGGTCAGTCCCGTCACGGCCGTCCGGAAGTCCTTGATGTGCGGGGTGGCGAAGTGCTCGTCGAGGGCCTGCTGGGAGCTCCAGTGCTCAAACACCCGGATACGCCGCTCGTCGGAGGGGTCGGCGGTCATCGCGTAGTCCAGACAGCCGGATTCCTCCTCGCGGGTGTGTAGGCCCAGCTCGACGAGGGCCTTCAGCACGGTGTCGCGGTCGCCGGGTGCGTAGTCCATCCAGCCGGCGACGATGATTTCCTCAGCCATGGGGGTCCTTTCGGGGTCGTGCCCGCGGGCCCGTCGCTCCGGTGCAGGGAAGCGACGGGCCCGCGGTGTTCTCAGCTGCCGAGCGGCGCGGGGACACTGTCCACGGTGACCGTGCCCCGGTCGCCGTCGACCGTGATGACCATGCCGTCCCGCAGCCGTCGCGTCCCGCTCTCGACGGAGATGACGGCCGGGATGCCCAGCTCACGGCAGACCACCACGGCGTGGCTGTTGAGCGCGCCCACATCCACGACGGCCGCACCGGCGACCAGGAACAGCGGGGTCCAGGCCGCGTCCGTGATCGGCGCGACGAGCACCTCGCCGGGCTCCAGCGCCTCGCACGAGGCAGGGTCGGTGACCACCCGCACCTTGCCGGTGTACGTGCCGTGGCTGCCGCCCACACCTCCGAGCACATCACCAGCGACGGCCGCCGGCGTCCGCTCCTCGGCGCGTCGAGGCCAGGTGTCGATCTCGGTCTGCGCGTCGTCGGCGACGAAGAACGGCGGCTCCAGCTCGTGCAGGCCCGCGTACTCCTGCAGCCGCTGTGCGATCACAGGGCCGAAGGACTCCGGGGCGGCGACATAGTCGTCGAGTTCGGTGTCCAGGAGCATCATCACGTCCTCGGGCCGGTCGAAGAGCCCCGCATCGACGCCGCGGCGGCCCAGTTCCCGTACGGCCATGCGGATCTCGTTGACGACGGTGACGCAGTTCGCCTTGGTGCGCTCGCGGGCCGGGATCCACACCTGGGAGGCGTGCATGCCGGCGTCGAACACGGGCCGCGTCTCCTCGGGCAGCGCGGCCCGGATCTCCCGCGCCGTACGCTCACGCCCCTCGGCCAGCCGCTCCTGGCGGGCGGCGGGGGAGTCGTCGTCGGGACTGTGCCGGATCCGGTCGACCAGGGCCAGCGCCTGGACGGGCGAGGCCTCCCAGGACAGGGCGTGGATGTCCCACTCGTTGGGGCCGCGATCGCCGGACTCCGCCAGGAATTCCTCGAAGGAGTCACGGAACGCCTTCACATCGCCGCTCGCTCCGTCGAGCGCCTGTTCGACCGCGGCCGAACCCCGGTCGAACAGCGCGCTCAGCTCGGCCGAGGCCGCCACCTGCCGGGACAGGGTCCACAGGCCGGTCGAGGGAGAGGCGGAGTCGACGTCGCCGAGACCGCCGATCAGGTCGAGCATGGCGCCGGGGCGGTCCACGCTCGCGCACAGCGGACCGAGGATCGCCGGTCCGACGGACGCGGGCAGCGATGACTCGACGTGCCGCTGGAAGGTCGTCTCCACCTCGTCCAGCAACGACCGTGCGTGCGCCACCAGTGCGGCGTCGGACAGCTGTGTCAGGTCGGGGCGTGAGCGGCGCAGGGCGCGCAGCCGTTCCCGGTCGGCGTCGGCTTCCGGGAAGCCGGCCTGGCCGAGCATCCGCTGGAGCGTCCCGCCCGCCTTGGCGGTCAGCTCCTCGTCCTGGTCGTCCGGGTGTGCCACGTACACCGGCGTGTCGGAGCGCTGTCCGACGAAGGCCGCGTCGATCTGGTCCGCTGTCTGGCCCATACGGATGCCGAACAGCCGCATGTGGGACAGGTTGAGGTAGAAGTGGCCGCCGAACATGCCGACGAACGGCGGTCGGGGCCCGGCCACCTCCTCCTCGCGGTAGATGCCGAACCCGACGAAGCCGTGGCGCCAGCCCTGCAGGCCCCGCCCCCAGACGAGGGTCCAGCCCAGCGGGCTGGCGGGTTCCGGCAGGGTCTCGCCCGCGTTGGCCCGGGTGTAGTGCGGCAGCCGCTCACTGCGCTGCCAGTCCGTGATCCAGCTCTTCATGACCGAGGTCTCCCGCTGTCCGTACCCGTGCCTGCCCCTGCCCGTCCTTCGCCTACCACTGCGCTGTTCCGCCGTCGACGCTGATCAGCGTGCCGGTGATACCCGCCCCCGCGTCGCTCGCGAGCAGCGAGGCGACCGCCGCGACCTGCTCCACGGTGGTGATCTCCTTGGTGGCGGCATGCTCGGCGAACCGGCCCAGCCACTCCTCGTACGAGATGCCCTCGGCCTCCGCCGCGGCGGGACCCGCGGCCCGCATGAGGTCGGTGTCTACGGCGCCGGGGCAGATGGCGTTGCAGGTGATGCCCTGGGTGCCGTACTCGAAGGCGGTCGCCTTGGTCAGGCCGTGGATGGCGTGCTTGTTGGTGATGTAGTGGCTGATCGCGGGCTTGTTGGCCTGCTTGCCCTCCACCGACGAGATGTTGATGATGCGGCCCCAGCCGCCTTCCAGCATCTTCGGCAGCGCCCGGCGGGTGCCGTAGAAGTAGCCGTTGACGTTCAGGTTGAGGGCGTTGTGCCACGCCTCGTCGCTGAGCTGGTGGATGGGGGCGAAGCCGGAGCTGCCGCCGACGTTGTTGACCCAGATGTCGAGTCTGCCGAAGCGCTCGGCGGCGAAGTCGGCGAGTCCTTCGATGTCCTGCTGACTGTTGGCGTCGCAGGGGTGGAAGACGGCCCGGTCCCCGGCGCCCATCTCTTCCAGGGCCTGCTTGCCCTTGACCTCCGAACGGCCGCTGACCACGACCGTCGCGCCGTCGGCCAAAAAGGCCTCGGCGATGGCGCGGCCGATGCTGCGCGTGCTGCCCGTGATCACCGCGACACGTCCGTCGAGGCTGCCCGTAGCCACCATGGTGTTCTCCCGCGAGTCTTGTTGGTTGTTCACCTGGTGGCTCTGGGGGCTGCTGTGGCGCCTCTGTCCAGGTGCTGATGAATGGTGCGGTGGAAGTGCTGGAGTCCGGGCTCGTTGCGTCCGAAGACGAAGTCGGTCCCGGCCAGGGCCTTCAGACCCTGCTGGACTCCGTAGGTGGTCGCGTAGTCCTCGTCGCGGACCACCTCGTGGAACCACTCGCCGAACCGGTCGGCGGTCTGGCGTTCCTCCTCGGTGACCGCCGGTTCCCGCAGCAGGATGATCTGCTGGGTCACCGACTCGGTCGCCGTCCGGGGGAGCACCAGGGACACGGCGATCTTCTGGCGCCAGCCGCCGGCGATCGCGAGGCCCGGGAAGAGCCAGTAGATGGGGCCGACACAGTCCCCGGGATCGCGCTGGTCCGGCGGCAGGTCGACCGCCTGCGCGATGGGGCGCAGGGCCGGTGCGATGCGCTGGTGGGGGCCCCAGGTGTCGTGGGCCATCATGTTGGAGAGGTTCGTCTCGAACACCGTCTTCGGGTGCAGCGAGGCGAAGTGGTACGTCTCCAGATAGCCGTCGAGGGTGACCTTCCAGTTGGGACTGGTCAGCTCGCCGGTGGAGTAGTGGTGGCACTCCGCCAGCCGCAGGCCCTCCAGCAGTGGCAGCAGGTCGCCCAGCCAGCCGTCCAGGTCGGGCTCGGCCGCCGGGTCAAGCGAGACGAAGACGATCCCCGCGCGCTCCCCGGCCGGGAGCCGGACGAGGCTGCGGCCCTCGCGCGGAACCTCGCCGAAGGTCTTCTCCGCGTACACGCCCCGCAGCTCGCCGGCCAGGTCGTACGACCAGGAGTGGTAGGGGCAGGTGAGCCGCTTCGACACCCCGCAGCCGGGTTCGAGGAGCTTGGCCCCTCGGTGCCGGCAGGCGTTGATCATCGCGTGCACGGTGCCCTGCCGGTCGCGGGTGATCAGCACGGGGATGCCGAGCACGTCGATCGCCTTGTACGTGTTCGGCCCGGGAAGCTCGCTGGACATGGCGAGCGGCAGGGGAACGCTGCGGTGGACGGCGTCCATCTCGCGCCGCCAGCGGTCGGCGTCCAGGTAGTTGGCGACCGGTTCCGTCCGCTGGCCGTCCGCCTCGTGCGTGGTGTTGTCGCGGTAGTGCTTCATCACCCGCTCGACGAGTTCGGCCGCCTCCCGCCGCATCGTCAGGGACGCGGCGTCGGTGGACCGGTCCTGGCTGATCCACGACGAGTATTCGGGGGTGGCGGGGGCCGATGGAGCCGAGGCCGGTGACCTGCGCTCGGCGCCTGTCTCCCGAATCTCCGGCGAACTGGTCTGGACCACGATGTCCTCACAATCCTCCCAGCCGCGAGCCGGTGACCGGCTCATGAATGCGACAGCTGGGTTGTGTCCGAAACGACAACAGGACTTAGTGTGCTCTGTCAATAGAAAGTGTCGAAGTCGCCGCTCGGTGTCCCGTGGGGGTGGGTGTGATGGTCATGACCCGGCCGTTCGAAGTGGGTGTGGTGGTGCGGGACCTGGCACTGATGGAGCGCTTCTACTGCGCCGCCATCGGCTGTCATGCCGAGCGCCGTTCGCGCGTACCGGATTCCATCGGCGGTCCGGCCGGGCTCGGCGGCGAACTGGTGGTCGTCTGGCTGGGGGTGCCCTCCGGGGGGTGTGTCAAGTTGATCCTTCCCCGGTCGGCGCCGGTAGCGGCGCATGCGGCGCCCTCACCGGCCGGACGTCCGGGGCTGTCGTACCTCACCTTCCACTTCGACGACATGGACCCCGTGGTGGCGGCACTGAAGGCCGCGGGTGCCCGGCCCCTTTCGGACCCGGTCGTCGTCCGGGCGCGCGGCCGGCGCATCAGCTTCTGGGCCGATCCGGAGGGCAACGTCGTGGAGTTGGTGGACGCGCGGACCGACAACCCGCAGCCGGGGCATAGTAATTAGAGACACTGTTCAGTAAGGTGCCCTCAGTTGGTTACTGTAGACCAGCAAAAGTAAGTCCGATTGCTTGGCAACCTCCCTCGGACGAAGGGGCGGACGATGGCTCAACGAGCGTCAACGGCGTCGAAGAAATCCCCGCAGGTCAGCGCGCAGGTCATCAGGGACCTGCACGAGCGCATGGTGCGCATCCGGCTGTTCGAGACCGAGGCGGGCAAACTCATGGAGGCGGGCAAACTGCCCGGCTTCCTGCACCTCTACGTCGGTCAGGAAGCCGTGGCCGCCGGCGTGATGGCAGCCCTGCGCGACGACGACCAGATCACCTCCACCCACCGCGGCCACGGACACGCCGTGGCCAAGGGCGTCGGCTTCCGCGAGATGTACGCCGAGCTGTACGGCCGGGTCACCGGCGCGTGCCTCGGCCGCGGCGGGAGCATGCACATCAACGACCTCAGCCGCGGCATGCTCGGCGCCAACGGCATCGTCGGCGCCGGCGTCCCCATCGCCGTGGGCGCCGCCTTCGCCGCCCGCTACAAGGGCGAGGACAGCGTCGCCGTGACCTTCTTCGGTGACGGCGCCACCAACATCGGTGCCTGGCACGAGGGCGCCAACATGGCCGCGATCCTCGGCCTGCCCGTGGTCTTCGTCTGCGAGAACAACGGCTATGCGGAGTTCACCCCGCAGTCCGGGCACATGCTGCTCACCGATGTCGCCGACCGGGCCGCCGCCTACGGCATGCCCAGCGTGATCGTCGACGGCATGGACGCGGTCGCCGTCCACCGCGCCGCCGCCGAAGCCGTCGAACGGGCCCGACGCGGCGAGGGTCCGATGATGATCGAGGCCAAGACCTACCGCTTCTTCGACCACCAGGGCGTCAAGGGACTGCGGCACCCCTACCGCTCGGACGAGGAGGTCGCCGAGTGGAAGACCCGCGACCCCATCGACCTGATCGAGGCCCGGGTCGTCGCCGACGGCACCGCGACCCGTGCGGAGCTGGACGACGTATGGCAGCGCACGCGCGACGAGATCGCCGAAGCCATCGCGTACGCCGAGGCGAGCCCGCTGCCCGACCCCGCCGACCTGCTGCTCAACGTCTACTCGGGATGACCGCCATGACCACGATCACCGAAGCGCCGGCCGTCGCCACGCGCAAACTCACCTACGTCAAGGCCTTCAACGAGGGTCTCGCGCAGGCCATGCGCGAGGACGAGAACGTCTTCGTCGCCGGCGAGGACGTGGCCGGCTACGGCGGCGTCTTCCGCATGTTCGACAACCTGCTCGACGAGTTCGGCCCCCGCCGCATGATCGACACCCCGATCTCCGAAGCCGCCCTGGTCGGTCTCGGTGTGGGGGCCGCCGCCCGGGGACTGCGTCCCGTCGTCGACCTGATGTTCATGGACTTCATCGGCGTCTGCCTCGACCAGATCGTCAACCAGGCCGCCAAGATGAAGTACATGTTCGGCGGCGCGCTGTCCGTGCCGCTCACCATCACCACCGCCTCCGGCGCGGGTCTCGGCGCCGCGGCACAGCACAGCCAGAGCCTGGAGGCCTGGCTGGCCCACGTGCCGGGCCTCAAGGTGGTGATGCCCTGCGACGCCTACACCGCCAAGGGCCTGACCGTCTCCGCCATCCGGGACGACAACCCGGTCGTCATCATGCTCAACAAGGTCCTGCTCGGCAGCACCAGCGAGGTGCCCGAGGAGATCTACGCCATCCCGCTGGGGCAGGCGCACACCGCACGGCAGGGCTCCGACGTCACCGTGATCGCCCTCGGCCGCATGGTCGGGGAGGCACTCGCGGCGGCCGACGAACTCGCCGCCGAGGGGGTGGAGGTCGAGGTGATCGACCCCCGCACCGCGCAACCCCTGGACACCGAGACGATGTTCGCCTCCGTCCGCCGCACCAACCGGGTCCTCGTGGTGCACGAGGCCGTCACCTTCGGCGGGCTCGGCGCGGAGATAGCCGCCCAGATCCAGGACGTGGTCTTCGACTACCTGGACGCGCCGGTCCTGCGCATCGGCGCCCCCTTCTCCCCGGTGCCCTTCTCCCCGGTCCTGGAGAAGGCGTACGTACCCGATCGCGCCCGTATCGCCCAGGGCTGCCGGCGTCTCCTCGAAAGGTCGTGACCGACGTGGCGGTCGAGGTTCTGCTGCCGAAGATCGGCCTGACCATGCAGGAAGGCACGATCGACGAATGGCTGGTGTCCACCGGCGCGGCCGTCGCGGAGGGCGACGCGCTGCTCCGGCTGGCCACCGACAAGGTCGACGTGGACGTCGAGGCGGAGGCCGGGGGACTGTTCCACCCCGTGGTTCCGGCGGGGGCCACCGTGCCCGCCGGGGCCCTCATCGGCTGGCTGCTGGCCGAGGGCGAGCAGCCACCGGACCCGGGGGGTACGCCGATGCCCGCCGGGTCCGGGTCCAGCTCCGGTGTGGCCACCGACGTGCCTGCCCTGGACAGCGGCGGTGCGGGTACGGGAGCCCTGCCGGCCCTGACCGGCACCGGTGCGGTCCCCGAGGCCGGAGCCGCCGCGCCCTCCGTCAACGGCACCGGTGACCGGCTTCTGTCCTCGCCGAACGCCCGGCGCGTCGCCGTGGCCGCCGACGTCGACCTCACCGCCGTACGCGGCACGGGGCCCGGCCGCCGGATCGTCTCCGAGGACGTGGAGGAGTTCCTCGCGGCCCTCCCCGGCGACCTCCTCGCGCCGCTTCCCGCAGGTGACACCCCCTACTCGCCGCTGGTCCGCAAGCTGGCGAAGGAGAGGGGCATCGACCTCTCGGCGGTGAACGGCACCGGGCCCGGCGGCCGGATCCGCCGGTCCGACCTCGACGCCCTCGCCCCGGCTCCTGTTCGCCGTAACGCGGCCCCTCAGCCCGGCGACGTCCTCCCGCTCACCGGGATGCGCGGCACCATCG
Source organism: Streptomyces aurantiacus (assembly GCF_027107535.1). Taxonomy (NCBI): domain Bacteria; kingdom Bacillati; phylum Actinomycetota; class Actinomycetes; order Kitasatosporales; family Streptomycetaceae; genus Streptomyces; species Streptomyces sp. Qhu-G9. The sequence continues at coordinate 4,357,589 of NZ_CP114283.1, forward strand.
CCCGCAGGATGCACGCCAGCCTCCAGGAGATGGCACAGCTGACGCACGGCTACGAGGTGCGGATGGACGCCGTGGTGTCCCTGCGGGGCCGGCTCAAGGAGGAGTGGGCCGACAGCGAACTGCCGGTGCCCAGTCTCAACGACTTCCTGCTGAAGGCCGCTGCCCTGGCCCTGCGCGAGCACCCCCTGCTCAACGCGACGGTGCGCGAGGACGGCGTCCATCTGCTCGACGGCATCCACCTGGGCTTCGCGGTGGCCGTCCCGGGCGGCCTCATGGTGCCCGTGATCGAGGACGCGGTGGCGCTGCCGCTGCCCGAGATCGCCCGCCGGTCGAGGGCCCTGGCCGAGGCCGCGCGCGAGGGTCGGATCTCTCCCACCCAGTTGGAAGGGGCCACCTTCACCGTCACCTCGCTCGGCGGATACGGCGTCGACTTCTTCACGCCCGTGATCAACCCCGGCAATGTCGCGATCCTCGGGGTGGGGAGACTCAGGGACGGCGTCGAGTGGGTGGACGACCGGCCGCTGCGGACGCGGGTGCTGACCCTGAGCCTCACCTTCGACCACCGTGCCGTCGACGGGGCACCCGCCGCCGAATATCTGCGCACGGTCGGTGAACTGCTGAGCAAGCCGCTCCGCCTGCTGGTGTGACCAGTGGCCTAGGTGGCCGGGTCGGCGATCCGCTCCGCGAGCTCGCCGACCTCGCGGACGAAGGAGCGGTGCCCCAGCGACCGGTAGACGTCGTCACCCCGGACCTGTGAGATCGCGGCTGTCTCCAGCAGCGCCAGCAGGCCCAGGCCGATCACCGCCGCCTCGGCGTCGGAGACGGACCCACGCGCCTTGCGGATCAACCGCACCAGCTCCTCCAGCAACTGCGTACGGCTCTCCTGGCGCAGTGCCTCCGCGTCGTGGCTCATACCGGCCGACGACACGAAGAACACGGAGGCGGCGGACCGTTGTTCCCCCAGCCAGGACAGCAGCGTGGTGACTGCTGCTCCGATGTCCGAGCCGGGCTCATGGGCTTCGGTGATCGCCTGCAGCTGCTCGCGCAGCGCGGCGGCGAACGCCCGCATGGCCTCCGCCAGGACCTGGTCCTTGGAGGAGAAGTGGTAGTACACCGCCGCCGAGGTCATCTCCGCACGCGCGGCGATGTCGGCCACCGTCACCTCGTCCGGCGACTGGGTGGCGAACAACTCCGTAGCTGCCTCGATCACCCACTGCTTGCGCGAGGGACGGTGAGCGGCGCGGGTTCCGGATGTTGTCATGCTGTCAAGTATGCCGGGATCCAGGTTCCCCGGAGACCAATGTGCAGCAGGAATTATGCGGACGATCGGTCGGAGTTACTCGATACAATGGTCAGTACGCAGGGCCCACGGACGAGGGTTCACGCCAGTTGGCAGGGAGCATGATGGCCACCACGAAGAACGGCAAGCAGCCCGCCCACCGACCCTCGCGGCGGCAGCACATCATCACCGCCGCCGTGCGGGTGTTCGGCCGCAACGGCTTCGCGGAAACCAGCATCCAGGACATCGCCGACGAGGCACAGGTCGTCCCCACGGCCGTCTACTACCACTTCGACGGCAAGGAAGAGCTGCTCGAGCTCGCCATGCGCCGGGTCTTCGACCAGCTGAACGCGGTCGTGGAGGCAGCTCGGCCGGAGTCCGAACCGGGTGACGCGGAGGGCCTGGTCCGCGTCATCGACGCCGTGTGGGCATGGGTGGAGCAGAACCCGGAGGAGGCCCGGCTGTACCAAGTCCAGGTCGCCTCCGCCAACGGCAACGTCAAGTTGCTGCGGGACGAGTTCGAGCAGCGGCACATCCAGCGTGGCTACGACTATCTGCCCGAGGGCACCACGCGCGGCCCCCGGGCGGCCAAGGCCCGGCACGCGGCACAGGCGCTCGCGGTCCGCACGCTGATCAGTACGACCATGCTCGTCACCGCGCTGCGGGCGGAGGGGGGACCGCTGTCCCAGCTGCCCTCCCGGTCCGTGCTGGAGGCGGTCAGGGAGCTGGCGCTGCGCATCGTCGCCGCCGAACAGAAGCCGACGGAGCCGGTGAAGCCTGCCACGTCACGGACTTGAGGTGGTTCACCAGGGCAGTGGCATGCGATCGGCGAACAGCCCGCCCGTCGTCTCGTCCCCCTGGGGAAGGGTCGCCAGCCAGACCGGGGTGTCCGCACCCTCCGCCGGCCCGCGCGGGGCGGACGACCCGCCCATGCCGCTGCGGGTCCAGCCGGGGTCGGCGGCGTTGACCAGGACGCCCGTGCCGGCCAGCTCGGCCGCGAGCATACGGGTCAGGGCGTTGAGTGCCGCCTTGGACATCCGGTAGGCGGGATGCCGACCGGAGTCCATCAGCGCCAGTGAACCGTACGAGCTGGTGACGTTCACGACCCGGCCGTAACCGGCTTCCACCATGCCCGGGACGACGGCCTCCGCCATGCGCCAGGCGCCGGTGAGGTTCGTGTCCAGGGTCGCGCGCAGGATGCCCTCGTCGAGGTACGGGGGCCGCAGTTCCCCGTCCAGGGACACTCCCGCGTTGTTCACCAGGACGTCGATCCCGCCGGTCAGCTCCCGTGCCTTTTGGACCGCTTCGCCGACGCTCGTCGCGGAGGTCACGTCCAGGGCCAGCGGCAGTGCCGCCGGGCCGATGGCGCGGCACGCTTCCTCCGCGGCCTCCAGTTTTCGCGCCCCGACCAGGACGCGCAGTCCCCGGTCCGCGAGCTGTCGGCCGATCTCCAAACCGATTCCGCGTGCCCCGCCGGTCACCAGCGCGGTTCTGTCACCGTGCCCCATGGCCTGCCCGTCGCCTCTCATACCGTCAGGACCGAGCAGGCGCTGATACCGGGTGCTCCGTACACATGGGTGAAGCCCACGTGGGGAGTGCCTGGCACCTGCAGACCGGCCGCCCGGCCCTGCAACTGTCGTACGACCTCGTGGAACTGGCGCAGCCCGGAGGCGCCCACGGGCTCCCCGCCGGCCAGACAGCCGCCGTCGGTGTTGACCGGTATCCGGCCCGTGGGATCGGTGGCCCCGGCGGCCAGCAGCTCTTCCTGCTCGCCATGGCCGCACAGTCCGGTCTCCGCCAGGTGGATCAGCTCCGAGCCGCTGTCGGTGTCCTGGAGCTGGGCGACCTGTACATCGGCGGGCCGCACCCCCGCCGTGCGGAACGCCGCCTCCGCGGCGTCGACGCTGGGGCTGTGGTGCGGTCCCGGCGGCAGCCAGGGCGAGAACACCTCGAAGGAACCGAACCGCCGGGTCCGGAAGGCCAACGACGCCAGTTTGACCGGTCGTTCGCACAGGTCGAACGCACGGTCGCCGAGCGCCAGCACCAAGGCCGCCGCGCCCTGTCCGGGCGAGCAGAACATGTACTGGGTGAGCGGGGGACTGACCTCGGCGGAGTCGAGGATCTCCTGCTCCGTCAGCGGCTTGCGCCGCCAGGCCAGGGGGTGGTGCGAGCCGTTGCGGAAGGCTCGCGCGGAGACCATCGCGAGGGCCCGCTCCGAGATCCTGTGCTCGTACAGGTACCGCTGGGTCTTCAGCGCGAAGAACTGGGTCGTGAGCATCATGCCGGTCTCGGCGTACCAGTCGCCCAGGCCGTAGCGGGCGGCGGAGACGTGGAACGCGCCGCGCTCGTGCTTGTCGAACCCCACGGCCAGTCCCAGGGAGGCCTCGCCCGCGCGCAGCGCGTTGGCCACCGCGAGCACGGTGGAGGCACCGGTCGCGCAGCCGTTCTGCACATTGACGAACGGCACGCCGGTCAGGCCCAGTCGCCCCACCAGCGTGTCGGGCTTGCCGGACACGTCGGAGCCGCCGGCCGCGTAGCCGATCTCCTCCCAGGTGACACCGGCGTCGGCCAGCGCCTCGCGTATCGCACGCTCGGCCATGTCCATGCCGGTGACGCTCTCGTCGCGGCCGAAGGGGTGCATCCCGCATCCGACCACGTACACGTCGTCGGGCCGGCTCATCGCTCCCCGTCCCGCTGCGGGCGGAACGCGAAGGTCAGTACCTCTGTTCCGTCGTCGTCCTGGTATGCGGGCACCGTGGTGAGCCGGACCGGCAGACCGATCCGGATCTGCGCGCGGGGCACCGCGAGGCGCGCTTCGACCAGCACCTCACCGAGGTCGACATAGCCCACGTGGTAGGGCCGGTAGCCATCGGACGGCGGCCGGTACGGCGGCTTGGGCGGGAACGCCTGGAGCGTCCACGACCACACGCGCCCGCTCACCGGAAGTACGTGACCGGACATCAACCCGTCCGGACACCGGGGGCAGGAGTCCTGTCGGGGGAAGACGACGGTGTCGCATCCGGAGCAGCGGGCGCCCGCGAGACGTGGTGGATTCCCGTCTTCGGAACCCTCGTTGTCGAACTCCCGGTTCTCGAACAACGACTCGTCGATGAGCCTGGTGGTCATGTTTTGTCCCTCCTTCCACGTCACCAGGCGAGCAGCCCGGCCAGCCGTTCCCGATGGTGTGCGGCGCCGCCCAGCAGGACCGCGTCGGACTGGGCGCGCCGGAAGTACAGATGCGCGTCGTGTTCCCAGGTGAAGCCCATGCCGCCGTGGAGCTGCACGCACTCGGTGGCGACGGAGACGAACGCCTCGCCGCACCAGGCCTGGGCCACCGCCGCGGCCTCGGCCAGCGCCTGCGGCGAGCCGTCCGCCCGGACCGCGCGCACCACGGCCGACCGTGCGGCCTCGACCTGGAGCAGCATGTCGGCGCAGGCGTGCTTGACCGCCTGGAAGCCGCCGATCGCCCTGCCGAACTGGGTACGGTCGCGCACATGGGCCACCGTCATGTCCAAGGCGGCCTGGGCTCCGCCCAGTTGCTCGGCGGCCAGTGCCACCAGGGCCACGTCCAGGGCGCGGGAGACGATGTCCGCCCCCTTGCCGCGGGCTGTCAGTGGCCGGGCCCGGGCAGCAGAGAAGGTGACCACCGCCTGGCCCCGGCTGAGGTCCAGGGTGGGCACCTGGCGCACCGTCACCCCCGACTCGCGCGGGTCGGCCAGGAAGAGGTCCACGCCGTCGGTCCCGGCCGCGGCCACCACCAGCGCCTCGGCGTCGGCGCCGTCGAGGACGAACGGCGCGGTGCCGTCCAGCAGCGGGACGCTGCCCTGCCAGGAGACGGCCACCGGCACCGCGTCGGCCCGCCAGGTCCCGTCGGGCGCTGCCACCGCCAGGGCGTGCAGAGTGCCCTCGGCCAGCCTGGCCAGCGCCTTGTCGGCCGTACCGCAGCCGGCCAGCACCTGTCCGGCCAGGACGGTGGAGGACAGCAGCGGTACCGGTGCCAGGGTCCTGCCCAACTCCTCGCAGACGACGGTTGTCTCGGCGAGGCCGCCGATGCCTCCCGCCGACTCGGGCAGGCCGAGGGCCGCGAGGCCGACCTGTCGGCCGAGGGCGTCCCACAGGTCGGCGTCGATGCCGGGGGCCTTTTCGGACAGCCGGCGTACCGCGGCGGTGCCGCCGGCGTCCGCGCACACCGACCGAACGGTCTCGCGCAGGTCCTCCAGCTCACTGTCCGACAGGGCCGAGCCGTCGGTCACGGTGCTCGTCATCGTGCGCTCCCGCTCTCGTCACGCCGCGCGCCTCTGCTCTCGTCGCGACTCTGTCGCAGGGCACTGTGCGCGGCTGCCATCCGGGCCACCGGTACGCGGTGCGCGGAACAGGAGACGTAGTCGAGACCGAGGTCGTCGCAGAACGCGATCGACTCGGGGTCCCCGCCGTGTTCACCGCACACGCCCAGCTTGATGCCGGGCCGCACCTCCCGTGCCCGCTCGGCCGCCAGGGCGATCAGCACACCCACCCCGTGCGGGTCGAGCCGGGCGAACGGGCTGCCGGTGAGGAACCCGCGCTCCTGGTAGTTGGCGAGCACCTGGCGCTCGACGTCGTCCCGGGAGAATCCATAGGTGAGCTGAGTGAGGTCGTTGGTGCCGAAAGAGAAGAACTCGGCGTGCTCGGCGAGTTCGCCGGCCAGCAGCGCGGCCCGCGGGGTCTCGATCATCGTGCCGAGCCGGTAGGGGACCTCCACCCCGGTGCGGGCGGTGACCGCGTCGGCGGCTCCGCGTACGTACGCGGCCGCGGCGGCCAGTTCCTCCGGCAGGCTCACGAGCGGGATCATCACCTCCAGCTCCGGCCGGATGCCGGTGGCGGCGACATCGGCCCAGGCGGTGAAGAGCGCCTCGGCCTGCGCCGGGTAGAGCCGCTCGTGCAGCAGTGCCAGCCGCACCCCGCGCAGCCCGAGCATCGGGTTCGCCTCGCGCAGCGCGGCCGCCCGCTGTTCCTCGGCCGCGTCCAGGGCCTGCCCGGGGGCGGGCAGGAACTCGTGCAGCGGGGCGTCCAGCAGGCGCACGGTCACCGGGCGGTTCCCCACGGCGGTCAGCAGCGCCGTGAAGTCCTCGTGCTGGGCGCGCTCCAGCGCCGACAGCGCCTCGTCGCGGGCGGTCGGGTCGGCGGCCAGGAGCACCCGGCGGATCAGCGGCAGCCGCTCGCCGAGGAACTGGTGCTCCGTACGGCACAGCCCGACGCCCTCCGCGCCCAGGGCGAGGGCCGTGTCCACCTCGGTGGCCGTGTCGGCGTTGACCCGCACACCCAGTCGGCGCGTGTCGTCTGCCCACTCCAACAGGGTGGACAGTTCGGGCGGCGGTCCGGCGACACTGACGCTCAGCGTCCCCGCGTAGACGGCGCCGGTACGGCCGTCCAGCGAGATGGGGTCGCCCTCGCGCACCATCCGCTCCCCGAAGCGGACCGTTCCGGCTGCCGGGTCCACGCGCAGCCCCTCGGCGCCGCACACGGCGGGCTTTCCGGCGCCCCGTGCCACCACGGCGGCGTGCGAGGCGATGCCGCCGCTGCCGGTCAGCACGGCGACGGATGCCAGCATCCCGGGGACGTCCGCCGGAGTCGTCTCGGCAGCCACCAGCACGACCTGAGCGCCGTCCGCGGCCAGTTCGAGGGCACGTTCACTGGACAGCACGACCGCCCCGGTCGCGGCCCCCGGCGATGCGGGCAACCCCTTCACCAGGAGCTCCTCCCCGCCGGTGAGCCGGAGTTGGGGGTGCAGCAGTTCCTGCACCTGCGCGGGGGTGATCCGCCGCACGCCCTCCTCGCGGCCGATCGCGCCGTCCCGGGCCAGGTCCGCGGCCAGACACACCGAGGCCCGAAGCGGCGGGCGGAGCTGCGCCGAGGCGGCGAGCAGGGAGATCTCGTCGTCGCGCACCTCGAAGTCGACCGACACGGGCGCGCGCAGATGACGTTCCAGGGTGAGCAAGGAGTGCTCCAGCAGGGCGGTGCCGCCCGCGAGCCGGTCCAGCGGTTCACCGGTGTGCGGCGGCGGGGCGCTGCGACGCACTCCCCGGAAGAAGGAGCCCTGGGGCGAGAGGCGCCCGGTCTCGGGGTCACGGCTGACCGCGGTGCCGTAGCCCGAGCGGTCCGCCGGTCCGATGCGCAGGGCCTGCACGTGCAGGGCGACGGCCAGCTCGGCGGGGAGCCGCTGGGCCCGGCGGGACCGTCTCGCACGGGGCGAGTCCCACCGGACGAGGAGGGCCCGTGCGGCCAGCGCGAGCTGCTGCGCGGGGTCGTCGGGGAAAGGCTGTGAGCCGTGCTGTTCCACCAGGGAGAGCAGCGCCTCGATCCGCGCGCGCGGCTCGGGTATGTCCAGGAGGGCGTCGTCGAGTTCCGCACCGGGCACGTCGAGGGCGTGCTCGGCGATCATCCGTACGGTGGTGGTCCACACCTCGTACAGAGCCTCTGCGCGTCCGATGACGGCGCACAGGTCGCCGACGTTTCCCGAGGTCACGCCGAGACAGGCCAGGTCGGGCGGCAGTCCCGCGATCTCGGTCGGCGCACTCGCAGACAGGCGCAGCAGCAGTGGCCGGGCCGCGTCGCCGATCCGCCGGCCCGAGAGCTGTTCGACCAGGTCCACGGCGGCTTCGGCGGTGTCGGGTTCACCCAGCGAGGCGCAGGCGCCTGCGGGCACGGTGAGCCCCGGCACGACCGGCAGCCCGAGGGCCACCAGCCTGTCCATCGCCGCTCCGTGCGCGCCCAGCTCGTCGGCGTCGAGCCCCCGGATCCGACCCTGCCCGTAGGGGACCAGGATCCGGCCGGGGGCCTCGGGTGGGGCGAGCGGCGCCTCGGGCCGGGCACGGAGCGCTTCGGCCTGTACGTGCGGGCCCGCCTCGCGGTCGGTGATGCTCAACCCCGGCTCCTTGTGACCAGTTCCTCTTCACGAGCCTCGTCCTCGGCCCGGCTGATCCCCAGCACCAGCAGCAGCTCCTGGTGCAGCCGCATCCACACGGTGTGGTACGAGTCGCACAGCGGCGAGGCCAGCCACGCCGGCGCGCCGTCGTCGAAGCGTTCGAGGGCGCTCTCCAGGTCCGTCTGGTACCGTCCGCTGCCCGCGAGCACCCGCTCCAGCCTGCGCAGTACGGGCTGGATGGCCTCGTGCACGTCTTCCAGCGACTCGCGCACCCCGGCGTCGTAGACGTCGTCGGTGTGGTCGTTGGCGGTGCCGTCGGGGCGGCACTGCCATGCCGTGCACACGTCGCGGATCTTCCGGTTGATCGGAAGGAAGGCCTCGTACGCCGCGGTGATCCGCTCCTCCTGCTCGGAGCCGGCGGGAACCCGCAGGATCTGCGCGGCGACGGCCTTGGCACGCTCGGTCGGCAGCACCACCGGCCCCTTCACCATCGCCAGCCCGGCGTCGACCAGCGGACGGTGCTCGGACTCAGGCCGGCCGCGCCACATACCCCGCAGAGCGAGGTCGACGACGGCATCGGTGAGATGCTCGTCGGGAGCGTCCGGAAGGTCCACGGCAGCAGATTGCATCGCCACACCTTTTCCCTGGTTCTGTGGTGACCGGTTCCTCGGTTCTGTGTTGCCCGGAGGTTACGCCCAGGCAGGCCTGTTAGTGAAGAGGGTCTCAAGAAACACTTTCCGATTCCCTGGCCTCGGTCCGGCTGTCGCCCGACTTCGGGCGGCCCCGAGTGGTGAGGAACGACGCCATGAGGTCCTGTGCTTCGCGGCTGTCCGCCAGGGCGGCGATCAGCCGTGCCTCTTCGGCGAGGTGGCGCCGCAGTTCGTCACCGGCGCCGGCGCGCAGCAGGTCCTTCGCGGCGCGCAGTGCGCCAGTGGCGCCGGCGGCCAGATCGGCCGCGGTCCGGTGTGCCGCGTGGTCCAGTTCCTCGTCGTCCACGGCCCGGGAGACCAAGCCGCACCGTTCGGCGTCGTCGCCGGTCAGGAGCCGGTTGGTGAGAATCAGGTCCGTTGCCGTACGGGGGCCCACGAGGCGCGGCAGGAACCAGGAGGCCCCGCAGTCCGGCGTGAGCCCGATCGCCGTGTACGCCAGCCGGAACCGCGCGGACCTGGCCGCCAGGACGATGTCGCCCACGAGTGCGAGGCCGATCCCGCCGCCCGCGGCCGCGCCGCGCACGGCGGTCACCATCGGCACCGGTAGGTCGTACAGGGCCTGTATCGCGGTGTGCGCGGCGCTCGCCACGGCGTGCACGTAAGAGCCGGTCTCCGTGCCGCGGCCGGCGAATGCGCGGAGGTCACCACCTACGCAGAAGCTGCTGCCCGTCGCCCGTAGCAGGACCGCGCCGCCCGGGTCCGCGGCTACCTCGGCAGCTGTGTCCCGCAGTGCTTCGGCCGTTCTGAGGTCCAGGGCGTTGCCCCGTCCCGGGTCGTCCAGTCTCAGCTCAACGACCCCGTCGGGGTGGCGGACGATCCGGACCGGTCCGGCGCTCGCGGAGAGGCTCATGGACGTTTCTCCTGTCGTCTTCCCGTCGCCGGGTGCTTTCCGGCAAGATACTGAAGACGCTATACAGTTTCTAGATGCGACGGGTGCCGATGCCCGTACGCCTGCCGGCGGGAGGCCCCGTGCCCATCCAGTTCGATGTCGATCCGACCGTCGCCCAACTCGCTGAATCGACCGCCGGGTTCGTGCGCGAGGTGGTCATTCCGGCCGAGCGCGAGTGCGGCGGGTCCGTGCACGACGCCCCCGAGACACTGCGGGAAACCCTGCAGAAGGCCGCCCGTGATGCGGGTGTGTTCGCTCCACATGTGCCGACGCGGTGGGGCGGGCACGGGCTCGACCTGCGCGGACAGGCGGTGGTGTTCGAAGCGGCGGGCTACTCGCTGCTCGGACCCCTGGCGCTGAACTGCGCGGCGCCGGACGAGGGCAACATGCACCTGCTGGACAAGGTGGCCACCGAAGAGCAGAAGCAGACGTATCTGCGCCCGCTGGCCGCGGGCGGGACACGGTCCTGCTTCGCCATGACCGAACCGGCTCCGGGGGCGGGTGCCGATCCCCGCTCCCTGCGGACCACCGCGACCCGGGTTCCCGGCGGCTGGCGTATCGACGGGCGCAAGTGGTTCATCACCGGCGCCAACGGAGCCGGCTTCGCCATCGTCATGGCCCGGACCTCCGGCAACCCCGGCGACCCGGGCGGCGCCACCATGTTCCTGGTCGACGCCGGCACTCCCGGCATGCGCATCGTCCGGGACATCGAGACCCTCGACGAGTCGCTCTTCGCCGGACACAGCGAGATCGTCTTCGAGGAGTGCGTGGTGGGGGAGGAGCAGGTGCTCGGCGCCGTGGACCGCGGCTTCGAAGGCGCTCAGGTCCGGCTCGGTCCCGCCCGGATGACCCACTGCATGCGCTGGCTGGGAGCTGCCCGCCGCGCCCAGGACGTCGCGCTGGAGCGGGCGGGCAGCCGGATGGCATTCGGCTCGGCACTGGGAGACCTTGGCATGGTCCAGCAGATGCTGGCCGACTCGGAGATCGACATCGAGGCGAGCCGCGCCCTGATCCTGCGTACCGCCTGGGAGTTGGACACCGGCTCGGCCGCCTCGCAGCTCACGTCGGTGTCCAAGACCTTCGTGGCGGAGGCGGTGAACCGAGTGGTCGACCGCGCGGTGCAGATCTGCGGAGCGCTCGGCATCTCGGCCGCCGACGCGCCGCTGGCCCGCTTGTACAGGGAGGTAAGACCGTTCCGTATCTACGACGGCCCCTCGGAGACGCACCGTTTCGCCATAGCGCGCCGCGCGGTAAGGCCCTATCGGCAGCCGCGCACGGGTGTGGCCGACGGCTGATGACGGCCGCCGGACGCGGCCACGGCAAGGCCGGTGCGGTCGACGTGGAGGCTGGTGTCCATGATGCGGCGCACGCCATGCTCAGGCGGGCGACCGATGTCGAGACCCTTGCCTCTGCGCTCGGCCCGTCAGGTGGTGAGCGTGGTCCGGATCGGTTCCCAGTGCGCATCGGAGAGGGGCCGCCGCGCCCATGCCGCGGCATCAGGGCACTGAGGTGCAGTACCGGAGGTGGAGAAGCAGCCCGGTGACCGGGCCGGTCACATCAGCCGGCCTGCCGGGTGCCCGCCGGGATCGTCGGCCAGCACGATCGCGGCTTTGACGCGCTTGCCCACCGGCTCGCGGCGGATCTCGAAGCTGCGGCACACGGCCATCACGATCTCCAGGCCGTGCTTGCCGATCCGGTTCGGATCGGCTTCCTGCGGCACCGGCAGGGCAGGATTGCCGTCCCAGACGCTGATTTCCACGGCGCCGCCGTTGACCTCCAGATCCAGCAGGCAAGGGCCGGGCGCGTACTTGTGCGCGTTGGTCACCAGCTCGCTGACCACCAGCTCCGCCAGGCCCATCGCCCGCTCTGACACCGGTATCCCGTGGACTGCCTGGACCTCGGTCATAAAACGGCGGGCCGCAACCCGGGCCACACCGATCCGCTCCCCGTCCTCCAGGGCGACTGCGGACCGTAGGGGACGGCTGGCCAGCGACTGACCCTCGTCTTCGTGCACCACTGGCCCCATACCGCCACCTTGTTCTGAGCAATCCGGCTAAGGGCGTTCAGATACCCCCGAAATCCGACCCCACGCACAACCTCGCATCACGGTTGTACGAGTCGCTCATGGATGACCGCGCCGGGGAGAGTGGCCCCGGCAACCGATGAGCTGGCCGTCCGGGCAAGGGCGGTGGTACGGACGGTGTACCGCAGGAGCCTTCCTCGGCCTGGGCGGACCCCGTCCGGTGCCCTTGTCGCTGCTCGACGGCCGACTGCCTCCCCGTCGGACACTCAGAAAACCTGTGTTGGCCGGAGTAGACATTGGGTGGTGATGTGGTTATGGTTTCTCTCGTAGATCAGAGAGACAGCAAGGCCTGGCAGACACGAACTGCCTGGCGGCAGTACGTAGTTGCAGTGCGCAAGACGGTGCGGTGGTGGAGTTCCGGAGCCAGGGTTGCAGGACGGTGACGGGACTGACGACCGGACCGGGTGGCCCGCAGTGATCAGGGGCCGCCGTCAGCAGTACCGCAGTGGCAGTACCCGCAAGTGAAGTTCGCAGTACCCAGCAGTGCAGTCAGTGAGCGGTACCTCGGTGAAGGCGTCGGCTGCGGACGCGCGCACCGGGAGGTTCGGCAGTGGGGTTCCAAGCCAGAGCAGATGCAGGACGGGCGACGGGGCTGGCTGCCGAAGCGCGGCGCTGTCACAGGCCGCCAGCAGTTCGCATCACCAGCAGTGCGCAGGAGCAGTACCAGCATTGAGGGAATGAACGGAGGAAGTGGGCGCCATCAGGATCGCCCGGGCGGCTTGTTGAGTCCGGGTACCGCAGGACATCGATAGTGAGGTGGTCTCCGGTCGAGCAACCGCGATCCCAGCATTCCCGGCAGCAGTTCGGTCGGGCGTGCGGTGACAGAAGGCCGGCGCAGTAACAGGGCCGGCAGATGGTGTAGCAGTTCCTTCGGGCCCTGGCGCCGTACGGCGCCAGGGCCCTCCACGCGTGCCACAGAGAGGTCAGATGACAGCAGACGATTCCTTCGGCCGTCTCGACGATGACGACTACCCCGCCTACACCATGGGCCGGGCCGCTGAGATGCTCGGCACTACGCAGGGCTTCCTGCGCGCCATCGGCGAACACCGCCTGATCACTCCGCTGCGCTCCGCGGGCGGCCACCGCCGCTACTCCCGCTACCAGCTGCGCATCGCCGCACGGGCCCGGGAACTCGTCGACCAGGGCACCCCCATCGAGGCCGCCTGCCGCATCATCATCCTCGAAGACCAGCTCGAGGAAGCCCAGCGCATCAACGCCGAACACCGCCGCACCGCAACCCCGCACCCGGCCGGCGTCTGACCCGCCCTCTTCCGCCGAATTCAAGAATATGAGCGCATGATCGCCGAAGATGCCCAGTCGCCCGTGCGGGGACGGGAGCCGGAGCCCCGTCCCGGCAGCCCGCGAACCCCCTCGACTGATGCCCGTGCAGGCGCGGTTGGCCGGTCGGCTGCCGGGCAGGCAGCCGCCGACCTGGAAGCCGGGGTGGAGCGCGCCGCGACCGCGCTGAAGCCGATGCTGCGGGGCTGGCTGCACGCCGGGGTGTTCCCCCTCGCGTTGGCCGGGGGCATCGTCCTGATCGCCGTTTCGCGCACGGGCGCGGCTGTGGCGGCCTGCGCGGTGTACGCGGTGTCGGCCTGCCTGCTGTTCGGCACCAGCGCGGTCTACCACCGCGGGACGTGGGGTCCGCGCGGTGAGGCGGTTCTGCGGCGGCTGGACCACGCGAACATCTTCCTGATCATTGCCGGCACGTACACACCGTTGGCGGTACTGCTGCTGCCCGAAGGCCGTCAGAGGGTGCTGCTGGCGGTGGTGTGGGCTGGCGCGCTGGCCGGGATCGCCTTCCGCATCTTGTGGATCGGGGCTCCCCGGTGGCTCTACACCCCGTGTTACATCGCGTTGGGCTGGGTGGCCGTCTTCAATCTGCCCGACTTCGCGCACGCCGGCGGCGCCGGCGTCGTTGCCCTCGTCATAGCCGGTGGTCTGCTCTACACCGCGGGAGCCGTGGTCTACGGGCTCAAGCGCCCGGACCCCTCACCGGCCTGGTTCGGCTTCCACGAGGTCTTCCACGCCCTGACCATCGCCGCCTTCACCGCGCACTACACCGCCATCCTCCTCGCAGCCACCTGACGGTGTTACGTAGCGGGCACAAGGTGGGCCGGTGGTGAAGTGTGACCTGTCCGGGTACCGGGATCGGAACAGGTCTTCCGCGTCTTCCGGCGAAGTCCTGAGCGTCATCGAGCAATGAAGGAGTCGCTGTGACTGTAGGAGGGCCGAACGGCGGGCGAGTCTCTCGTCCTGCCGGGGACGAGAGCGGCCGGGGCCGGGAGATGACTTTGGCGGGGACGCTGGAGGCGGCGGAGGCCGCGGCGCCCGTGGAGTCGCTCGACGTGGTCGCGCGCATGCTCAAGGAGCGCCTCGGGGCCGTGTCGGTGTCGTTCCTGATCACCGACTTCACCGGCAGTTCGGTCGTACGGCTGGGGGCGGCGGGCAGCGTTGATATCGATGAACCCGCCCGGCGCATCACGCTGCGGGGCACCCTGTACGACGATGTGATCCGTACCCAGCGGCCGGGCGTGGAGGACAAGGGTGAGAGCGCGCCGGTGCGCATCGTCGCCCCGGTGACCAACCGCGGGGACGCCATCGGGCTCCTCGAACTGTTCCTGCCCACAGCGCCGGACGCGGAGGTGATGCGGGAGATCGGCGAGACCGCGCACGCGCTGGCGTATCTCGTCATCGCGAACCGGTCCTTCACCGACGTGTACCAGTGGGGACGCCGGACCAAGCCGCTGAGTCTGGCCGCGGAGATCCAGCACCGGCTGCTCCCGGCGTCGCTGGCGTGCGAGGCGGCGCAGTTCGCGGTGGCCGGGTCGCTGGAGCCGGCCGACCACGTCGGGGGTGACACCTTCGACTACGCGATCGGCCGGGACACCGTCCAGCTCTCCGTCACCGATGCCATGGGGCACGATGTCGAGGCCGCGCTGCTGGCCACCCTCGCGGTGGGCGCCCTGCGCCGGGCCCGGCGGGCCGGTGCCGATCTCGCCGAGCAGGCCCGCCAGGCAGACCAGGCCATGCGCGAGCACGGCCACAAGGGCTACGTCACCGGCCAGCTCCTGCGTATCAGCCTGCTCGACGGCAAGACCGAGTTCGTCAACGCCGGGCACCCCTGGCCGCTGCGGATGCGGGACGGCCAGGTGCGGGAGATCACTCCGACGGTCGATATGCCGTTCGGCTTCGACACCCCTCATACCTACCGGGTCCAGTCGCTGGACCTGCGTCCGGGCGACCGGCTGGTGATGCTGACCGACGGCATGCTGGAGCACAACGCAGGCGACCTCGATCTGTCCGACCTGATCGAGCGCACCCGCGCGCTGCATCCCCGCGAGGCCGCCCGCACTCTCATCGCGGCGATCGTCGACGCCAACGACGGCCACCTGCAGGACGACGCCACCGTCATGTGCCTGGACTGGCACGGCACCAACCACTCCCAGCGGGACGCCGCCACCGGCGCCGACCTCACCGACGCCTCCCAACCGTCAAGGACGGGACAGACCACTCCGGGGCGATGATCCTGGGCGTTTGGTGGCGAGCCCGGACGAGCAGCGGGAGGCCCTCGCTGCGCCTTACGCGGGGACCGGGGCGAGGGAGTGTTCGTCGCCCAGTGCCGCGAGGTGGCGTTCGGCGTCCAGGGCGGCCTGGCAGCCGCTGGCGGCGGCGGTGATGGCCTGGCGGTAGGTGTGGTCGACGACGTCACCGGCGGCGAAGACGCCGGGCAGGTCGGTACGCGTTGAGGGCGCGTCGACGGTCAGGTAGCCCTGTTCGTCCAGGTCCAGCTGGCCCTTGAACAGTTCGGTCCGCGGGTCGTGCCCGATCGCGATGAACAGGCCCGTCACGTCCAGGTCGCGGGTAGCGCCGGTGAACACGTCGCGCAGCACGACGCCGGCGAGCTTGCCGTCCTGCTCCTTGATCTCGGCGATCTCACTGTCGAAGGCGAAGGAGATCTTGTCGTCGGCGAAGGCGCGGTTTTGCATGACCTGGGAGGCGCGCAGGGCGGAGCGGCGGTGCACGACGGTCACGGAGCGGGCGAAGCGGGTGAGGAAGGTGGCCTCCTCCATCGCGGTGTCGCCGCCGCCGACCACGACGATGTCGCGGTCACGGAAGAAGAACCCGTCGCACGTCGCGCACCAGGACACGCCCCGCCCGGAGAGCTCGTCCTCCTTGGGCAGACCGAGCTTGCGGTAGCCGGACCCGGTGGCGACGATGACGGCCTTCGCCCGGTGCACGGTGCCGGCCGTGTCGGTGACGGTCTTGATGTCCCCGGTCAGGTCCACTTCGACGATGTCGTCATCGACCATCTCCGCGCCGAAGCGCATCGCCTGGGCCCGCATGTTCTCCATGAGGACCGGGCCGTCGATGCCCTCGGGGAAGCCGGGGAAGTTCTCGACCTCGGTCGTCGTGGTCAGCGCCCCGCCGACGAAGATCGCGCCGCCGAAGACGAGCGGCTTGAGCTCCGCTCGGGCGGTGTAGAGGGCGGCGGTGTATCCGGCGGGGCCGGAGCCGATGACAATGACGTCCCGCACACCGTCGGTGGTCGTGCCGCTCACACCGCTCACGCCTCCTGCTTGGCGTCGATCTCGGCGATCAGGATCTCGATGCGGGTCTTGATCTCGTCGCGGATGGGGCGCACCGACTCGACGCCCTTGCCGGCCGGGTCCTCGAGGGCCCAGTCCAGGTACTTCTTGCCGGGGAAGATCGGGCAGGCGTCGCCGCAGCCCATGGTGATGACGTAGTCGGATGCCTGGACGGCCTCGGTGGTGAGGATCTTGGGCTTGGCCTCGGCGATGTCGACGCCGACTTCCCTCATCGCCTCGACGGCGGCCGGGTTGACCTGGTCGCCCGGGATCGAGCCGGCGGAGCGGACCTCGATCCGGTCACCCGCGAGATGGTTCAGGAATCCGGCGGCCATCTGGGAGCGGCCGGCGTTGTGGACGCAGACGAAGAGCACGGAGGCGAGCGGGGCGGTGGACATGGGTTCTTCCTTCAGGATCAGCGGCGGTTCAGGCGGTCAGGGAGGACAGCAGCGAACAGCACGCGCGGCAGCCCGCTGCCGGGGGCGCCCTGGACGTGGGCGAGGGCGTCAAGGCGTTCCGCGGTGAAGCGTTCGGCCGGCACGACCAGGTGCGTGCGTATCTGCGCGGTGGAGGCCGGGAGGCTGTAGGAGTCGGTGAGCAGCGCCTGGACGGTCTCGGCGGAGAAGCGGGCGGCGGGCCGGGTGGCGAGGCGGGCGACTCCGGCGGCCAGGCGCCGGTCGGGCAGGAGGGGTGGGGACGAGGTGGACACGGGGACTCCTTCGACGCGTCCAATAAGTCAGCCCGCGCTGGTGTCAGCACGTGATGATGTGACAGTATCAGGGCATGCTGACTTCAGTCGATCCTGATGTGATCCGGGTGTTGGGTGATCCGCTCCGCCTGAAAATAGTGACCCTGCTGGCGCGCGAGACGCTCTGCATGACGCACCTGGTCGAGGAGACCGGAGCCAAGCAGACCAACCTGTCCAACCATATGAAGGTGCTGCGTGAGGCCGGGCTGGTGGAGACCGAGCCGTGCGGCCGGTTCACCTACTTCAAGCTCAAGCCCGACGTCCTGGGCGGGTTGTCCGAGCAGTTCGCCGCGCTGGCCGCCTCCGCCCGTACCGCTGCCGAGAACAAGAGGGCCTGTCCGTGACCCCCACCGAAGCACCCGCGACCACTGACGGGGACTCCTCGGTCGTCGCGAAGTTGTCGACGCTCGACCGCTTCCTCGCTGTCTGGATCCTGCTGGCCATGGCGCTCGGCCTGGGACTTGGCCGCGCCATCCCCGGCTTGAACGACGCCCTCGCCAAGGTCGAGATCGGGGGCATCTCCCTGCCGATCGCCGTCGGCCTGCTGATCATGATGTATCCGGTCCTGGCCAAGGTCCGCTACGACAAGCTGGACGCCGTCACCGGTGACCGCAAGCTGATGATCTCGTCCCTCGTCATCAACTGGATCGTCGGCCCCGCGGTCATGTTCGCGCTGGCCTGGATCTTCCTGCCGGACCTGCCCGAGTACCGCACCGGCCTGATCATCGTCGGCCTGGCCCGCTGCATTGCCATGGTCATCATCTGGAACGACCTCGCGTGCGGCGACCGTGAGGCCGCCGCCGTCCTGGTGGCCCTCAACTCGGTGTTCCAGGTGATCGCATTCGGTCTGCTGGGCTGGCTGTACCTGGACCTGCTGCCCGGCTGGCTCGGCCTGGGCGACGGCGAGCACCTCGACATCTCCATGTGGAAGATCGCCCTGAACGTCGTCATCTTCCTCGGCGTCCCGCTCCTGGCCGGGTTCCTCACCCGCCGGATCGGTGAGCGGAAGATGGGCCGCGAGAAGTACGAGTCCACGTTCCTGCCGAAGATCGGGCCGTGGGCGCTGTACGGGCTGCTGTTCACGATCGTCATCCTCTTCGCCCTCCAGGGAAAGACGATCACCTCGCAGCCGCTGGACGTCGTACGGATCGCGCTGCCGCTGCTGGTGTACTTCGCGGTGATGTTCTTCGGCACCTTCCTGCTGGGCAAGGGCCTCGGTCTCGCCTACGACCGCACGGCGACGCTGGCGTTCACAGCGGCCGGCAACAACTTCGAGCTCGCCATCGCGGTGGCCATCGCCACCTTCGGCGTCACCTCCGGCCAGGCCCTGTCCGGCGTCGTCGGCCCGCTCATCGAGGTCCCGGTGCTGATCGGCCTGGTCTACGTGGCCCTGGCCTGGCGCAAGAAGTTCAGCGCCGGAGCCCTGACGACGGCCCCGTGACGCGCACGGCGGATGTGGTGGTGATCGGCGGCGGGCAGGCCGGGCTCGCCGCCGGCTACCACCTGCGCCGCAAGAAGCTCGACTTCGTCATCCTCGACGCCCAGGCCGCGCCGGGCGGGGCCTGGCGGCACACCTGGGACTCCCTGCACCTGTTCTCCCCGGCCGCGTTCTCCTCGCTGCCCGGCCGGCTCATGCCCGCCCAGGCGGGCCAGGAGTACCCGAAGGCCTCTCACGTCGTCGACTACCTGGCCGACTACGAGCAGCGCTACGACCTGCCCGTGCAACGCCCGGTCCGGGTGAGCGCCGTACGGCCCGACGCCGGGCGACTTCGGGTGGAGACAGATGCAGGTGTCTGGACGACCAGAACTGTGGTTTCGGCGACCGGCACATGGTGGCGCCCCTTCCTGCCCGCCGTCCCCGGCCGGGAGGTGTTCGCCGGCCGCCAGGTGCACACCACCGGCTACCAGCGCCCGGCCGACTTCATCGGCCAGCGTGTCGTGGTCGTGGGCGGTGGGAACTCCGGCGCACAGATCGCTGCCGACCTCGCCGCTCACGACGGCGTCGACCTGACCTGGGTCACCCAGCGCCCGCCCCGCTACCTGGCCGACGACATCGACGGCCGCGCATTGTTCGACGCCGCGACCACCCGCCGCCGCGCCCTGGACGCCGGCACGGCCGACACCGGCGGTGTGGCCTCGCTCGGCGACATCGTCGCCGTGCCTCCGTCCGCGCCGCCCGGGACGCCGGACTGCTGAAGGCCCAGCCGATGTTCGAGCGCCTCACCCGCGACGGGGTGCAGTGGACCGACGGGACCTCGGCTTACGCGGACGCGGTGATCTGGTGCACGGGCTTTCGGCCCGCCCTGTCCCACCTGGCCCCGCTGGGCCTGTGCGGGGCCCGCGGGCACATCGCCACCGAGGGCACGCGTGCCCTCGGCGAACCGCGGCTGCACCTGCTCGGCTACGGCGACTGGACCGGCCCCGCTTCGGCCACCCTGATCGGCGTCGGACGCCCGGCCCGAGAGGCCGCCGCGCAAATCGCAGCCCTCCTGTCCTGACCGGAGACGCCCGTTGTGCGGCCTGGCGGCGCAGCCGCGACAGGACGTGGCCAGCGTCGCGGCCGACCCCGCGCAGGGTCTCGGAGGAGAAGCTGCGCTGGAACTCCATCCCGACGAACCCGAGACCGGGCACGGCCTTGGCGATGCCGCCGCGGTGGGCGTGTGTCGAAAGCGCCGACAGCGAGTACGAGACCGGTTGCTAGCGTTCGGTCACGTGAATGACAGCGTGTACGTGGGCAACGCGGGCAAGGATGCGGCACTGGACCGAGGATGGCTCCTCGGCCACTTCAAGGACGTCGGCGATCCGCGCCACAGCGAGTCCGTAGAGATCAAATGGGGTGTCCACCCCTGTGCCGATGAGCGATCGCAGTGGGTGAGAGGCGAGAAACGCACAGCGCTCCTGGTCCTCATCAGCGGCCGCTTTCGCGTCGAACTGCCCGGCCGCAGCGTACTTCTGCAGGAACAGGGTGACTACGTCGTGTGGGGGCACGGAGTCGATCACTCATGGTTCGCGGAGGAAGAGTCGGTGGTGCTGACTGTTCGGTGGCCGTCCACGCCAGGCTATGCGGTGACAGAAAAGGGCGAGGCCCAACAGACCTGACACTGGGAGAGATGGTCACAGCCACTCGTTGAGGGCAGCAATATGGACGGTCGCCTCGTAGCGGACCGCGAGCTTGTCGTAGCGCGTGGCGACGGCGCGGTGTCTCTCGAGGCGGCTGATCCCGCACTCGACCGCGTGGCGCTCGCGGTAGTCGGCCGGGTCGAAATGCTGCGGCCGGCCGCCGCGGGAGCCTGGCTTCAGGCGACGCGGTGCTGGCCCTGGTCCTCATGCACTTCGTCGTCGCCGGCGGCGAACCTGCCCAGCGGAGCGACACCGAAGCCGGAGGTCGGCAGGCAGCTGATCATGGTCGGCGTCATGCTGCTCACCAGCATGGGCACCTCCGCGATTGCGGGCGGCGCGTTCATCGTCCGCGCCGGCACCGTCACGGCGGTCGGCCACATCCCGCTCGCCGCCCTCTCGCTGATCGTCGGCATCGACCGCATCCTCAAGGAGGGCCGCGTTGTTCATCAACGTTTTCGGCAACGCCGTCGCCACGATCGTGATCGTGGGAGAACGACTTCGACACCGAACAAACCCGAAGGTCCTGCACTCCCGCACCACCATGCCGCCGCAGGCCGAGTCGGACGCCGCCAAGGTCGGCGCCGACAAGTAGCCGTGCCCGTCGAGTGCGGTCACCTCGCGGGGGCATATCCGTCGCCCACCGGCGGCATCCTCCAGGCCGCCGTGCGGCAGGACAGATGAGGACCCTTCCGTGAGCACGCCCAGCGTCTCGCACGCCAGCGTCTCCTACGCGGTGACCATCCGGCTCGAAGTCCGGCGGCAGGCAACGCGGTCATTAGCTGACGTCCACGACGGAAGGGCTGGGCGGTTCGGTCACCGCCCTCGACGTCGTCTCATCCGACGCCGACCGTCTCGGCACCGGCGTCACCATCGCCGCCACCTCCACCGCCCACGACACCGGATCCGCTGGGCGGGGCCGCTTCACGAGGCAGAGACCGCCGATCCATGGATAAACCTTCCTCTCCCGCCCTCGCGCGGGCGCTCTTACGGTCGAGGCCGCGGGCGCTCACCGGCCCGCCGTACCGAAGGAGCAAGACCCCCCATGAAGATGACCGGCAACACGATTTTGATCACCGGCGGCACCTCGGGCATCGGACTCGGTCTGGCCCTGCGTCTGCACGAGGCCGGCAACAAGGTGGTCGTCGCCGGCCGGCGCAAGGAACTCCTCGACGAGATCACGGCCGAGCACCCGGGCATCGACACGCTCGTCCTCGATGTCGCGGACCCCGACTCGATCGCCCGGGCCCGTGAGACCGTGGCGGCGAGCCACCCGCGGCTGAACGTCCTGGTCAACAACGCCGGCATCATGCTCCGGGAGAGCCTCCTCGACCCGGCCGGACTCCCGGTCGCCGAGGACCACGTCACCGTCAACCTGCTCGGCACGATCCGGATGACGTACGCCTTCCTGCCGCTGCTGGTGGGCAAGGACGACGCGGTCGTCATGAACGTCACCTCGGCGCTGGCGTTCGTCCCGTATCAGAGCACCCCGACCTACAGCGCGACCAAGGCCGCGCTGCACTCCTTCTCCGAGAGCCTGCGCATCCAGGTCGGTGGTGCTGAAGCAGGCGTTCAGGTGATCGAGGTCGTCCCGCCCGGCGTGCGCACGACCCTGCTGGGCCAGCAGGACAGCGACCAATCCATGCCGTTGGACGACTTCCTCACCGAGACCCTCGATCTGCTGCGTGCGAAGCCCGACGCGACAGAGCTTGTCGTCGAGCGCGCCAGGTTCATCCGCGACGCGCAGGCCAACGGCTCCTACGACGACGTCCTCGCCATGATCAGCGGCAGCTGACGACCTATAGGGACCGACGCGGAACAAGAGCAAGCGGGCGGGCCCTGTGGGATCGCATCACGGGCGAATGCGAGGACCGACTCGGAGTGGTCCTCACCGAGGACGCGGAACGGTAAGGAAGCGTCTGCGGCTGCACCTCGATCGTCGGACCGGAGCGAGAGACCCGCGAGCGCCCGTCACACGACGAACATCGTCGTGTCGGGTGGGCCGGGGCGACGAGGCCCGGGGCAGGTCCAAGCGTCGGGCGTCGTCGACCGAACCGTCCTCGCAGGCTGTCTTCCCCGCCGAGGGCCTGCGGCACACCGGCGACAGTCGGCGAATTGCCCAGCGATTCATGCAGGTCGAGTGATCACCGGGTCGTCTCGCCGGGAGCGCTTTCGGCGTCGGCCGTGCGGGCGGCTTCGCGGAGGTGGGAGAGGCGGGCTCAGCCATGGATCGGCGGTCTCTGGATAGCCGGGCGGGACCCGGCGAGGATGGGGGCATGGACAGAAAGGAACTGGCGGAGTTCCTGCGCCACCGGCGTGAGGCGCTGCGGCCCCGCGACGTCGGGCTGGTCGAGGGGGCGCGCCGGCGTACCCAGGGGCTGCGCCGCGAAGAGGTCGCGCAGCTCGCCGGCATGTCCACCGACTACTACGCCCGGCTGGAACAGCGGCGTGCTCCGCAGCCCTCCGTCCAGATCACCGAAGCGCTCGCCAGGGCGCTGCGGCTGACCCTGGACGAACGCGACCATCTCTTCGTGCTCATCGGCCACAACGCCCCGGCCCGCTTCCTGCGCTCGGAGCATGTCAGCCCGACGCTGATGCGGGTCCTGGACCGCCTGGACGACTCGCCGGCCCTGGTGCAGACCGATCTGGTCGACACCCTCGCGATGAACCCCTTGGCCGTCGCGCTGCTCGGCGACCAGACCCGCCACACCGGCCTGGCCCGCAGTGCCTACTACCGCTGGTTCATGGACCCGGCCGAACGTCTGATGGTTCCCGAGGAGAGCCGCGAGCGCCACGGCCGCGCCCAGGCAGCACGTCTGCGGGCCGCGCTCACAGCCGGCAGCGACACCCCGCGAGCCGCCCGGATCCTCGCCGAACTCCAGGAGTACAGCCCTGAGTTCGTCCGCATGTGGGAACTTCAGGAGGTCGCCCGACGCTACGAGGACTGCAAGACCATCCTCCATCCCGAACTCGGCCGCATCGACGTCGACGCCCAGGTCCTGTTCACCGAGAACCGCGCCCAGACTCTGGTGGTCCTGACCACTCGCCCCGGCACGGAGAGCCACAGCAAGCTGGGACTGCTCTCCGTCATCGGGCACCAGCAGCTCGCCCCCTGATGTCCTGGCCCGGGGACCGGGCCGGGCTCGGCGCGGGAGGGGCCGCACAAGGGCAGCCTGGGATGGTGCAGCCCGCACGGCTTGTGCCCTGCGAGTTGCGGCCAAATATGTCGGCTCCCTGCGATGCCCGGGCTCTTCGCTCTGGCCACCGGTTTGACCGGACGCTGCCTCCGTTTTACTCTCGAAAGCATACGGAGGCGGCATCCGTTTTGATGTGACCGCAGGATCACGGCAGGCAGGAGGGTGCATGAGCGTCGGTGAACAGCGGGGACGCAAGCCCCGCGCGGACGTCCAGCGCAACCGCGCTTCCCTTCTGGAGACCGCGCAGCGTCACTTCCTGCAGCACGGGGTCGGCACCTCCCTCGAGGCGGTGGCCAAGGAGGCGGGCGTCGGGCCCGGCACCCTGTACCGGCACTTCCCCACCCGGGAGTCGCTGCTGGCGGCCGTGCTGCAGACGCGCTCCGAAGAACTGGTGGCCCGCCAGGCGGACATCGATCAGCTCGGCGACCCGGCCGAAGCGCTGGAGCAGTGGCTGCGGGCGATGGAAGAGTACTTCAGCGCCTTCAGTGGGCTGCCGGACCCGCTCATGGCTGCGGCCCGGGCGCAGGAGCCGGACAACCCGCTCACGATTCCCTGCGACATCCTCATCTCCGCCACCGATCAGTACGTGCGAGCCGCCCAGCTCGCGGGGCGCGTGCGCGCGTCGGTGCGGGGGCACGACCTGTTCCTCGCGGCCTGTTCCGTTGCCTGGATCAAGGGCACCGGTACCGAGGAGGAGTCGCTCGACCGGCTCCGCACGCTCATCGCGAGCGGCTACCGCGAGCAGGACACCCAGGCGTAAACCGCGCGGCACCCCGCTCCGCCCCCGCAACGCCAGGCGGCACCACCATCCATCCATCACATCGTGCTGCCCCCAGGGGCGGCACAACCTCCTAAGGAACAAATCATGAAAATTACTGTCATAGGCGCTGGCGCCATCGGCGGGAACCTCGCTGCCAAGCTCAGCACGGCCGGTCACGACGTCCAGGTGGCCGACGCCCGCGGCCCCGAGGCCGTCCGGGCAGACGTGCTGGAGTCCGGGGCCCGCGCGGCGGTCCTCTCCGACGCCGTCCAGGGCCGGGACGTCATCATCCTGTCGATCCCGTTCGGGGTGGCGGGCCAGCTGGCGGACCTGCTCGCGTCGGTGCCCGACGAGACGGTGGTCATCGACACCTCGAACTACTACCCCGGCATGCTCAGCGAGCCGATCGAGGCGGTGGACAACGGCCAGGTGGAGAGCGTGTACACTGCCCAGCTGCTCGGCCGCCCCGTGGTCAAGGCGTGGAACGCCGCGCTGGCCGAAACCCAGCGGACCAAGGGCGCCCCGGCCGGAACGCCCGGCCGCCTCGCCATCCCCGTCGCCGGCGACTCCGAGGAGGCGCGGAAGGTGGCCATGAGCCTGGTGGACGACACCGGCTTCGACCCCTACGACGCCGGCACACTGGCCGACTCCTGGCGTCAGCAGCCCAACAGCCCCGCCTACTGCACCGAACTGACCCTCGATGAGCTGCCGACGGCCCTGGCCGCGGCCGACCGCGACAAGGACGCGGCCGTCCGCGACAGCCTCCCGGAACGCTTCGCCGGCCTCGGCGCCAATCCCACCGTCGACGACATCGTCGAGATGAACCGTGCCGCCCACCGCTGAGAGGTCGTTGCTCAGCGTCCCTCGTACGGCGGGCAGGGCGCCAGGGCTCGGGTGTCGAATTCGACTCCGGCGTGGATGGGCAGGGTGCACTTATCCAGAGCTGCCGAGCCTTTGCGCAGGTTATGGCGCTTCAGGGGGTGAGGGACGCTGGGCACATTCCGTTGAGAGAGGCGGGAGCGGAGGGCTGCTTTGCGCGCTCGGAGCGCGAGCGCGCAGGGCAGCCAGCGCCAGGGGATCAAGTTAGCCGTTCCGGAAGCCCGCGCTCACACCCGCACCGACGCCGCCACCGGCAGGTGGTCGCTGCCGGTGGCCGGGAGGGTCCAGGCGGACCGCGGCTCCACACCGCGTACGAGGATGTGGTCGATCCGGGCCACCGGGAACGAGGCCGGCCAACTGGCACCGAACCCCGCGCCCGACTCAGCCTGCGCGGACCGCAGTTGGGAGGTGAGCCCGGAAAACGCCCGGTCGTCGGTCGTGCCGTTCAGGTCGCCCACGAGGATCGTGCGGGGGAGCGGCTCGGCGTGCACGGCGGCGGCGAGTCGCCGCGCGGCCGCGTCACGTGCGTCCGAGGTGAACCCCGAGCCGGCGGTGAAGCGGACGGACATCAGATGGACGACGAAGACCGCGACCGGTCCCTCGGGCGTGCGGACGGTGGCGCGCAGGGCACGTGGCCAGGGCGCGATGTCGACCGCACGGGCGTCGGCGACCGGATAGCTGCTCCACAGACCGACCGTGCCCTGCACGGAGTGGTACGGGTAGATGCCGGCCAGCGTTCTCTCGTACGCCGCGGTCGACGGGCCGCCCAGCTCTTCGAGAGCCACCACGTCCGCGCCGGAGTCGGCCAGTGCACGGGCGGTGCGCACCGGCCGCGGATTGTGTTCGTTGACGTTGTGCGTCACGACGGTCAGGTTGCCGCCGTCCTCTCGTTTGTCGACGAGTGTCCCGCCGAAGAGCGAGCACCAGACGACGGCCGGCAGCAGCACGGCCACGGACACGGCGGCCCTGGACCGGCGAGCCAGCGCGCACAGGAGCAGCAGCGGCACCGCCAGCCCCGTCCAGGGCAGGAAGGTCTCGACGAGGCTGCCGATACGGCCGACCCGGTTCGGGACGAGGGCATGGCCCAGCATCACCAGCGTGGCCAGGACCGCGAGCGAGCCGAGGACCATCGGCGGACGCCGGTCGCCGGTGTCCTCGTTCCGCGGGCGGATGGAATCGGGTTCGGGCCGGGCGGGCGCGGTGTCGAGGGAGTGTGTCACTGCCGTCTCACCGTGTTCCGGGCGAGGTCGTCGACAGCCATCGACGTACGCCCTCGATCAGCGCGTGGCTCGTGGCGAGAGCGGCCCGCAGCCCCTGCCGGGGGTCGGTGCCGGCGCGCTGGTGCAGCACCACTCCGAGGATCAGCCGGTCCCGGCCGTCCTTGTCGGACGCGGTGGCCGCCCACATCAGGGCGCCGCCGGCGGGAGTGCTGGAGCCGGTCTTGAGGCCGATCACGCTCGCCGTGCCGAGCAGGGTGTTGGTGTTGCGGATCGTCCCGGGGACACCGGGCACGGTGGTGCTGGGCATGGCGACGATGGTCCGGAACACCTTGTCGCGCATGACCCGGCGGGCCAGCCTCAGCTGGTCGGCCGAGGTGCTGGTGGTCGTGGGTTCGATGCCGCTGGCGCCGGTGTAGGTGGTGTGGCGCATGCCCAGGTCACGGGCGGCCCGGTTCATCTTCGTGACGAAGGCCTCCTGCGAGCCGGCGTTCCAGCGGGCCAGCAGCCGGGCGATGTTGTTGCCGGAGGGGATCAACAGCAGTTCCAGCAGCTGTCGTTCACTCAGCCGCATACCCTCCCTGACCGGCACGCTCGACTCCACGCCCGAGACGGACTCGTTCGCCGCGGTCCGGTCGACGGTGACGAGGGGGCCGTCCTCGCCCGCGCGCAGCGGACGGTCGCGGAGGATCACGTAGGCGGTCATCACCTTGGTGACGCTGGCGATCGGCACCGGTGTCCGCTCGCCCCGCGTACCGAGGTCACCGTGGGAGCCGAGGCCCTCGACCACCACGCTCGTCTGCCCCTCCGCCGGCCACGGCAGCGAACCCGCTCCGGTTTCCGGGCTGTTGCCGGAGGTGGGTACGGCGACGGCGAGGACCGCCAGGGTGACCAGTGCGGTGGCGCCCGCGGCGAGGCCGGCCGTGAAGCGCCGCCCGGACCGGTCGTGCCGGCGGGGCGGGAGCCATGAGCCGGTGGACCATGAGAACTGGGCCCGGCCTGCGCCGGGCTCTCCGGAAAAGGGAACCGGTGACATGGGAGGGACACCTCCAAGGGGGCGGGTGCGTGGCGTTCACGCACGTCGACCACCCTCCGCGGGGCGGATCTCCGCTCGGC
This sequence comes from Streptomyces aurantiacus, assembly GCF_027107535.1. Lineage (NCBI taxonomy): Bacteria > Bacillati > Actinomycetota > Actinomycetes > Kitasatosporales > Streptomycetaceae > Streptomyces > Streptomyces sp. Qhu-G9. The sequence continues at coordinate 4,385,074 of NZ_CP114283.1, forward strand.
TCCGGCCACGGATCGGCCACCGCTCGGCCGGGCATCCGTTCGGTATCGGCCGTTCGGCGTCAGCCAGCGGGCGGCAGCCGGAGGGTGGCGAGCGCCCCGCCATCGGGAGCGTTCGCGAACTCCAGCGACGCCCCGATGACCCGGGCCTGTCCCAGCGCGATGGTCAGTCCGAGGCCGTGCCCGTGGCCGCGCTCCGACGCACCCGTGCGAAATCGCTGCGGGCCGTCCGCGAGCAGCTCCGCCGGGAAGCCCGGGCCGTGGTCCCGTACGGTCACGGTCGTCCCGGCCACCTCGACCTCGACGGGCGTGCGGCCGTGCCGGTGGGCGTTGACGACGAGGTTGGCGACGATCCGGTCGAGCCGGCGCGGATCGGTCTCCGCCGACAGGGCACCGGTGGCGGTGAACCGCGTGTCCAGAGCGGTGCGGGCCACGGACTCTCCGACCATCTCGGCGAGCGGTACGGGCCTGAGTTCGGCCCGCTCGGCGCCCGCGTCGAGCCGGGAGATCTCCAGCAGTTCCTCCACCAGCGTCCGCAGCACCCCCACCCGGTCACGCACCAGGTCGGTGGTCTCACCCTCGGGAAGCAGCCCGCTCGCGGTCACCAAGCCCATGAGTGGCGTACGCAACTCATGGGCGACATCGGCGGTGAAGCGCTGCTCGGTCAGCAGACGTTCGCGCAGACTGTCGGCCATCGAGTCGACGGTGGCCGAGATCTCGGTGATCTCGTCACCGCCCCGGCCACCGGCCGCGGTCCTGGCGGCCAGGTCGCCCCCGGCGATCCGGCGGACGGTCCGCGCCACCCGGCGCAGCCTCCGGTTCGGCAACTCGGCGGCGAGCGCCGACAGCGGTACGACGACCGCCAGCGCCGCCAGGGAGTACTTCCACATGTGCCGGTCCAGCGCCCGGCGGGTGAGCAGGTCGGAGGTCATGTCGGTGTTCACCGCCACGGGAGCGCCACGGAGGGTCCGAACGGCCCACATCGAGGGGTGGTCGCCGGGGCCGTCGCCGTCGTACCAGGTGGCGGAGCCGACCGCCCTGCCCTGCCGGTCCTGGAGGCGGCGCAGGAGTTCGTCGGGCATCTCCCCGGGCGAGACGACCAGACCGTCGGGCGGGACGCCGTCCCGCTCGTAGTCCTCCACAGCGTCGGACAACTGGGTCAGGGCCTTGGCCGCACCGTCGTTCATCGACCGTTCCAGGGTGCTGCGGTGGACCAGCAGCCCGACGGTCACCGCGATGGCACAGCACGCCATGGTGACGAGCAGCGCGATCTTCCAGCGCAGCGAACGCCAGTGCGGCAGCGCGCGCACCACGTCAGCGCCGCAGCTTGTAGCCGAAGCCGCGGACGGTCTCGATCCGCTCGGCCCCGATCTTCTTCCGCAGGCGCTGCACGCACAGGTCGACCACGCGGCTGTCGCCGTCCCAGCCGTAGTCCCACACGTCGCGCAGCAGGGTCTGCCGGTCCAGCACGATGCCCGGGTTCGCGGTGAACTCCAGCAGCAGCCGCAGTTCGGTGGGGGCCAGCGCGACCGGTTCACCGGCCCTGAACACCTCCAGGCCGCCCGTGTCGATGACCAGGTCGCCGAAGACGAGCCGAGCGTGCCGGTCGCGGCCGGGCCTCCCCGACCGGTCCGGCGCGTCCGGCTGGTCCGACAGGCCCGGACGATCGGCCACTTGCCCGGCCGCCGGGCCGGGGGCCGGAGTGAATGTGGCCCGCCGCAGCAGCGAACGGATCCGGGCCACCAGCACGGCGGTGTCGACGGGCTTGACCACGTAGTCGTCGGCCCCTGCCTCCAGGCCGGAGACGACATCCAGGGCGTCGCCGCGCGCTGACATCATCAGGACGGGATCCACGCTGGTCTCCCGGATCCGGCGGCACAGCCCGATGCCGTCGAGGTTGGGCAGCATCACGTCCAGCAACAGCAGGTCGTGCCGGCCCTCCCGGAACAGTTCGAGTCCGGTCAGGCCGTCGGCGGCAGCGGTGACGCGGTAGCCGTAGCGCTCCAGCGCCATCGTGACGGATCTGCGGATCACCGCGTCGTCCTCGACGAGCAGGATCGTCACGGGCGCGGGCGCGGGCGCGGGCGCGCCCCCGTCAGCTGCTGAAGCGGGCATCTTTTCCGTCCGGAGGTAGGTTCGGGGGCTCTCACCCTGCCAGAACCGTGCCTCCACCCAGGCTCAACCGTGTATCAGCCACGTATCGGCGATCTCGCGGCGGGATCGCGGGCCACGAGGTCCGGGAGGCAACAGACGAAAGCCTCGAGCGTGTAGCCCTGATCCAGCAGGTCACCTGGACCTGCCTTCGCCAAGCACGCGGCATTGAGGAAGACGGCTGGTCGGCAGCGCATGAGTCCCTGTCGGAGAGCATCGATCCATTGGGTCGAATCGAATCCGAGTGAAGCCGCCCGCGAAGGGAGCGCCTTGACCCAGTACGCCACCGGTGTGGTTCAGTCCGGGATGACGTGCCCGAGCCCATGAGAGGCGAGTTGGTCGCGGAACGGCTTCCAGATGGTGGGGTCGGCCAGGTTCGTGAAGAGCCCGGTGCAGGTGTTCGTGTCGCCGGTCACGAGCCCGTACACGACCGCTTTGCCGGAAGCCTTCGTATCGAACAGCGGTCCCCCACTGTCCCCCGGGCCGACCCGGGATTCGGCGGTGCCCGCGCAGATGAACTCCTTGTCCCAGGCACCGCCCTCCGTGTCGAACTTGTTGACGGGCAACTTCACTTCGTGCATACGGGACGGCTTGTTCGGATCGTCGAGATCGGTACGTCCCCAACCGGCGGCGCGTACGAGACGCCCCGGCCGCAGCTGCGTTCCCAGCGGTGGCAGGGCCGCGCGAGGCTGGTCGACCGAGCTGTCGAGCACGATGAGCCCCAGGTCCGTGTTGGTCGCGGTGTCGAAGTCGGGGTGGCTGTAGACGGAGAAGCGGTCGCCGGTCACCACTGTTCCGCCGGGCGTGCTCGAGTCGGTCCGCCCCAGGACCAGCCGGATCTTGACCATGCCCTGCTCGGCGAACCTGGCGCAGTGCGCCGCCGTGGAGACAACGCGGCTGTGGACGAGTGCTCCACCGCAGTAGTGCGACCAGGTCCCGTCGTCGCCCTGTTGCTCGATCTGTACGACGAAGGGCCGCTCGCCGTCCGGTACCGGCACTCCACCGACGATCGCCGAAGCGACGGGGGCCACGGCGAACACGGTTCCCAACGCGCAGACCCCCGCGAGGGAGGTGACCGCCCGTCGGCTCACTGACTTGCGCAAGGTGGACTCACTTCCGTCTGCCACCGGGCGCGGCCCCAGCGGACTCTTGGGGTGGCCGACGCCCGGCCGCCCCTTCCGGTGAGGATTATGAGTCCGTCATTTCTCCGGCAGGCCTCCGTCCCGTATCGGGCCGATCGCGGCCTCCGCTCGGCTGTGTAGCAGCGCGAGGGAAGTCACGAGGGTGTATTCCAGGGGGAGTTGGGGTCGGCGGCCTTGGAGAGGAGTTCACGGCCCATGCAGCGGCGGGCTTCGGACCTTTTCAAGGAGTCCGTCAGCTCGGCTCGCTGGCGTGCCCTTCTCCTCGTAGGGAACGCTGACCGAACGCGAGATACCGGCTGAAGGCTTCGTGGCTGTCGGGCGTGAAGCGCCACTCCAGCAGGGCCGACCGCAGCTCCGGCTCGGTCAGCCAGCCATGCCAGGCGACTTCATCAGCATCGGCGGCCACGGCGTCCGGCACCACGGCTTCGTGCACGCCGAGCCAGTGAGGACTCGAACCGCTGCGGTTGATGAACGTGAACAGCAAACGCGGCAGCACACGAATGCCCAGCTCTTCAGCCATCTCCCGTGCAGCGGCCTGTTCATAGGACTCACCGACATCCACGGCGCCACCGACCACGACCTCGTAGAGCCCGGGGAAGCGCGACAGCTGCTCCGACCGCCGGTGAACGAGGATCCGCCCACGCTCATCACGACACACCGTCACGGCGACCCGGTGCAGCAATCCCTCCCGGACGGCCTGCCGACGGCTGACCACCACCCCCAGCACACGATCTTGATCGTCGACACGCTCCACCAGTTCGTCCACGACGCACACCCTGGCAGAGCCCACAGACAACGCCGCTCCTCGGAGACCCGTGGAGGTCGTCCCGAGAGCACCTGCACCAGGAGGCCGGACGCGGATGACGGCGGTTGTCGTGCACATGCGACACCCATCGTGCTCAGGCACACACGGATGTAGGCGACGCGCTGGTGTGGGGTGCGGCCCGGCGCGGCCGGTCCGCTGTGCGGTGCCGGGCGACACCGCTGGATCGGTACGGCATCACGGTCTCGGAGGGCCATATCCGGGGCGGGAACAAGCTCTGGTCGCTGACACCCCACGGCCTGGACGCGGCCGCGGAAGCCCTGGGCAGGCGGACGGACCAGATGGGCGGTACAGCCCGGGGGCGCGACCCGCTCGGGTGCCCGGCCGGGGGCACCTCCCGCCCCGGCCGCAGGGCAGGGCGTGGCGGCAGCTCCGGCCCGGTCCCGGGCCGTCGCCGATGCCGCAACCCGGGGACGGCCAGGGACAGCCCGCGGCCTGTCGCCGGGTGGACCTTGTCGAGGTGCGTCATGGAGGGGCAGCTCCAGCTCCCCGGCGGCTTGACGTGCGGGCCAGCTCGGGTTGCCCGACCCACCGGCAGTGCATCGTCGTGCTGTCGGTTTCGTCACCGGTCCGCGGAGTGCTTGTGGCTGGGGTCCAACCGGAAGTCGGGACACTCGCGGTTTTGACATGCGCCCGGGCCCCACACGGGAACGAACACGCCGAGGGTCTTGTGGCGGTGGGCTACAGGCGGCACGGACCGCCTGCAGGTCGGACACGCGTACGCTTCAGGCTTGCGCTTCATTTTGACCATATTTTTACGATATGCCCGTATTGGCCCGTCGGGAAGTGCACTGCTTCCTCGCCGCCCCGAGCGCGAGCGGGATTCAGCGTCCCGGCGTGCTGAACCGGTTGAGGACTCAGGGCCATCCATCACAGGTGGTGAGCCGGGCTGCTCATTGGTCTCGGAGGCGTCTGCCTGTTCGTCGGCCTGTTCCTGGGCGTCTGCCGGAGCGGGCCTTCTGAGGCTGAGCACCACGGAGCCCGCCAGGACGCAGACAATGACTGCGAGGCTGATCGGCGAGGGGATTTCCGGGATGCCGGGGCTGATCAACTTGTGGGATGCCTGGAAGATGAGCTTGACGCCGATGAACGCCAGGATGATCGCGAGCCCCCTGTTCAGGTAGTGGAAGCGGTCCAGGAGGCCGGCGAGCATGAAGTAGAGGGCCCGCAGGCCGAGGATGGCGAACGCGTTGCTGGTGTAGACGATGAAGGCGTCGTCGCTGACCGCGAGGACGGCCGGGACACTGTCGACGGCGAAGATCAGGTCGGCGGCCTCGATCGCAGCGACCACCGCGAGCAGCGGGGTCGCCATCCGTTTGCCGGCCTCTTTGACGAAGAACTTCGCCCCGGCATACTCGTCCCGCACCGGGATGATCTTACGGAGCATCCGTACGGCGAAGCTCTTGCCCGGGTCGAAGCTCTCCTGCTCGTCCTTGAGGAGCTTGTAGGTGCTGTAGAAGAGGACCGCCGCGAAGGCGAACAGCACCGCGGTGAATCGGCTGACCACGGCCACGCCGAGGGAGAGGAAGATCCCGCGGAAGACAAGCGCGCCGATGACGCCGAAGAACAGCACGCGGTGCTGGTAGGCCCGGGGCACCTTGAAGTACGCGAAGATCACCGCGAAGACGAAGAGGTTGTCCACCGACAGGCTCTTCTCCAGCAGCCAGGCTGTCGTGTACTCGGTGCCGGCCGTCGTGCCGAGAACGAGGAAGACGACCGCGCCGAAGATCAGGGCGAGGCTCACCCACAGCCCGCTCCAGGCGGCTGCCTCCTTGAAGCCGATGACGTGCGCGGTGCGGTGGGACAGCAGGTCCACCGCCAGCGACACGACGACCGTCGCGGCGAACGCCCCCCACAGCCAGAGCGGCACCTCAAGCACGCCGAACACCTCACCATGGCCCGCGCGAAATACGCCGGCCCCTATACAGGAGTGTCCGGCATTGCGCCGCCGCGAGCATGCGGAGCGGGTGAGGCCGGACGGTACGGAGACGCAGAGGTTCCCACGTGCCTTCTGAAGCGGGGATGCGACAGGCAATGAGCTCGCCGGGATGGCGCCCGGGGCTTGCACCGCATCCTGCGTCGGTCGGCGGGTGAGGACTGCCCGGCCCGAGGCGACCGGGACCGAGGAAATGCCCTGGCTGCTAGAGGCGGGTCGACCGGCCCGCCAGGGCTGTGGTGAGTTCCGCTCGGCGGCTGATGCCGAGTTTGCGGTAGGCGCTGGTCAGGTGGCTCTCGACAGTGCGGCGGGCGAGGTGCAGCAGCTCCGCTATCTCGGTGTTCGTGCGACCGTCGGCCGCGAGGGAGGCTATCCGGCGTTCGCTGCCGGTGAGTGCGCCCGCCCCCGTGAGTGCCCGCGCGGTGCGGCGGGCGCCGCCCTCGTGCAGGGCCGCTTCGGCCACGTCCCGCATCCGGAGTGCGCCCAGTCGTTCGGCACGCTCGGCGGCCTCCCGTAAGGCGGTACGGGCCCGGGGCCGCTCTTTGGCCGCGGTGAGCAGGCGCCCCTGTGCGACGAGAGCTGGAATGAGCTCCACGTCGACCGTGGCGTCCCGCAGTACCTGTACGGCTCGGTCCGCGAGGTCCAGGCCGCGGTTGCCGCCGGTCGCCGTGCCGAGAACCCGCAGGGCCCGGCCCACGAGCCGAGGAGTGTTCCACACCATGGCCAGCCGGAGTTCCTCCTGCGCCAGGTCGAGGGCTTCGCGAGGCCGGCCGAGCGCCAGATGGCACTCCGCCGCGGCGGTCCGCCAGGGGGTGACGACCGGGCTCGTCACGTCCCGCGACGACTGACGGCGCCCGCACTCCAGGAAGTCGTCGAGCGCGCCCGCCGGATCCCCCGCGGCGGCGTGCAGCACACCGCGGGCGTACAGGAAGCGGTTCAACTCCCAGGAGTCGTGCGGGTTCCGCGGTTCGAGGCTGTCCGCGCGCCGGACGGCCTCGTCCGTACGACCGGTCTTCACCAGCGCTACGAGAGCCTGGGCCTGTGCGTTGGCCGGGCCCTGCCGGGTCCCGGCGAGCCGCCACACATCCGAGTCGGCGAGCAGCTCCGCGTATGCGCCGCGCGCGGCGGCGATGTCGGTCCGTACGTTCAGCAGTGCCATGTGCATCGGGTGCAGCAGGGAGATGCGCTGTCCGGCCAGTCCCCGCTCGACGAGCCGTTCCGCCTCGTCGAGCCGGTCGGCCCACTGGGCGACGGCGGCGGCCGTGCCCAGCAGGAAGGCCTCCGCGAGCGGGTCGGCCGGCTGGGCCAGCAGGGCGCGGATCCGGCGCATCGCGGAGGCCGCCGAGGTCAGGCCGGCCGTCGACTCGTACCGCACCAGCAGCGCCTGTCCGGCCGTGCCGACCGACTCCGGTGACCGCTCGGCGGTCGCCCGGAGCCAGCGGTACACCTCCTGCCGCACCCCCGGATCGTGGTCCGACAGCGCCGCGGAGGCGGTCTGCACCGTTCGGACCAGGCCCGGATGGTCGCCCAGGTGCTCGTCCAGGTCGCGGAGCACGCCGACCGCCGAACGGGCGTCGCCCTGCCGGGCCAGTGCTGTGCCCAGCGCGACTGCCGTAAGCACCCGGCCCTGCGGCGGACCCGGCAGCCGCAGGGCCTCGGTGAGCCGGGGGATACCGGCCGTCGACCGGACGGTGATGTACTCCAGGGAGCCCAACTCGGTGAGGACCAGGGCTCGGCGGGCGGCCGGCATCGGCTCGTCGAGGGCGCGGCGCAGGAACGCCATGGCGTCCCTGCCGCGGCCGTTCTGGACCGTCAGGGCCGCCGCGTCGAGGAGGACGTCGATCGCCCACTCCTCGCCGACCGGGCCGGTCCGCAACAACTGCACGGCCACCGCTTCGGCGCGGTCGCCGCGGCGCAGCATCGCCTCGGCCGCCGTCCGGTGTGCCGCCTGCCGTCGGGCACTCGTCCAGCCGCTCAACACCGCGTCGCGCAGCAGCGGATGGGCGTAGCGGGGCCGCCCGTCGGGAGCCGGGCGCAGGAGCCCGAGGCGGGTCATGGCGGTGAGCCAGCCCGACACCCGGGAAGGATCGGCGCCGGCCATCTCGGCCAGCAGCTCGGCACGGCCGACCTCGAAACCGTCGTCGAAGCCGTCTTCAGGGCCGCCGGCCCCGGCGGCGTCCAACGCGGCGAGCGCACGGGCCACTTCGGTGGTCGCGGACCCGGCACTGTCCAGCCACCAGGCGACCGCGGCCGGATAGGAGCCGGGATACAGGGCGGCGCAGGTGTTCGGCACCGGCGGTGTGGGAGCACCGACCGAGCAGTCCGTCCGGAGGTCGTCCAGCAGGGCCCCTAACAGCAGGGGACTGCCCGCTGCGGCCCGCACACAGTCGTCCACCCACTCCTGTGGAGCGCCGCCGTGGACCGAACGGACCAGCTCCGCCGCGGCGTTCGCGCTCAGCGGGGCGAGCGTGTGGGGCCGTACGAGGGCGGGCGAGAGCGAGTGGGCCAGGCTGGGCGACGGCGAGTCGATGTCGTACTGGCTCCGCTCGGTCACCACCATCAGTATCGGCAGCCGGTCGATCCGCCGGGCGGCCTCGACCAGCCAGCGGCGCGAAAGGTCGTCGGCGCAGTGGACATCGTCCACGGCCACCAGAAGCGGGGCCCCGGCCCCATAGGACAGCAGCAGCTGCCACAGCCGGGCGGGACGACTCCGGCTGTCCGGGGCTCCGTAGGGGGCCTCGTCCGTGGCCTGCTCGAACTCCGGTTCGGAACCGAGCAGTTGGAGGACGGTGTCGAACGGCACGGTGGAGGTGTCCGGCGAACAGCGGGCCCGCAGCACTCGCATGCCGTGCGTCGACGCGTGGTCGGTGACCGCCTCCAGAAGAGCGGTGCGGCCCGTGCCCGACGCACCTCTGAGCAGCACCAGGCGGCCGGTGCCGACGCGGGCGCGCTCGACCTCCGAGGTCACCAGCTCCATGGCTTCCCGGCGTTCGTGAAGCGGTCCCGCTCCGGACATCGCTGCCTCTCGTTCCAGCCGTCGCACGGCTGATTTCGTGGTGCGTCTCGTGGTGCTCCACGTTGTTCGAACCACACCGGGCACAGGAGTGTGGTTCTGGCCCTCTGGCTACTAACACCACGGGAATGGCACGCAGATGGACAGCGGGGAAACGGTTGGGCAGTTCGATCCGGAGCACGCCTCTCGGCACCGCGAAATCAGGACACCGGAGTCCGGTGGCGGTCCCCACCCCGGATGAACACGCGACCGTGCCGTTCAACTCGCATGCAAGGAGTGGCGGGTTGTCGGCCGACAGCACGCCCCGTCCGCGCGCCGAACAGGAGAGAACCCCTTGCGCGCTCCACGAGTTCCCGATCGGTCCGACGGGGACCGGCTGATGAGGCCGCACGGGGACGCCATGGGTGAGCACCGTGCGGAAGAGGCTCCTCCCGCACCGGTCGACAAGCTTCTCGCTGCTTCGGTCGCCAGACGCTTCTACCTCGAGAACCAGTCGAAGGTCGACATCGCCAAGGAGTTCGGCATCAGCCGCTTCAAGGTGGCCCGCCTCCTCGACGCCGCCGTGGCCCACGACATCGTGCGCATCGACATCACCGTCCCGGCGGAGATCGACGTTCCGCTCGGACGAGCCCTGGCCGAACGCTTCGGACTCAGGTACTGCGTCGTGGTCAACCTGACCCGGAGCGAGGGCGGTCCAGTGGCCCCGGCGGACCAGCGCCAGGTCGGCCGCTGGCTCGGAGCGGCGGCCGCGCAGTTGATCTCGGAGATCACGGAGGAGGGCGACGTCCTCGGACTGGACGGCAGCCGTCCGGTGGAGGCGCTCAGCGAGGCGGTGGGGAGGCTGCCTTCCTGCCAGGTGGTCCAGTTGACGGGAGTGCACGGGCCGGACCTCGCCAACGACACCGCGGTCGCCGCTGTCCGCCGTACCGCGGCGGCCGGTGGAGGCCGGGCCTTCCCCCTCCACACGCCCTTCATCCTGCCGGACGCGCCGACGGCCGCCCTCTTCAGAAGCCATCCGGCCACCGCCGAGACGCTGAACCAGTTCGGCCGCGTGACGAAGGCCGTCGTCGGCATCGAGGCGTGGGACGCCACGCCCGCGAGGGTGTACGAAGCCCTGTCGGAGCAGGAGCGTGACGGATACCGGGCGTTGGGTGCGTGCGCGGAAGTGGCGGGTCACCTCTTCGACGCGGCCGGCCGGGTGCTTCCCACCGGACTCGACGCTCGCATCATCTCCCTGAGCGCCGACCAGCTCCGTGACGTTCCGGCGCTGATCGGTCTCGCGGGCGGCATGCGGAGTGCCGAGGCGCTGCTCGCCGTCCTGAAGTCCGGACTTCTCACCGGTGTCGTCATGGACTCGACGACCGCCCGTCGGCTCCTCTGGTCCGACGGACCGGACGACACCCCGCGGACGCAGACCGCGTACGTGGCGGAAACGGTGACCTGAGACGCCGTGCGCCACGCCTCCGTTCTTCGTCCCGGCCGCTTCCGAGCCGCCGCCCCGAACCACCGAATGAGGACAGCGATGACCCAGCAGAGCACCGAGAAGGCCGGTGCGGACGGGGAGCTCCTGTCCGTTCCGGATGAGATCCGGGAGGCGGGCCGACGGGCGCCGGACCACTGGCTGGGAGTGGTGGACCCGATGTGGTCCGGGGAGGGGGAGCCCCCTGAGTGGGTCATGGTCGGCCGGTGGCGGTCGGGGCTCGACGGTGAGATCGAGGAGTGGCAGGACAACCCGGACTACCGGCCGTCGCCGGGCGCGCTCGGCTGGCCCGCGCCGGCGGACGAGGTGGACAGGGCCGTTCAGCTCGCCGTGACCGGCTACGGTCCGGGCGAGGCGGTGACGGAGGCGCTCCTCGGTCGTGAGGTGGCCGTTCTGACCAGTCCCGAGGGCGGCCCGCTGTGCGCCGTCACCCCGGACGGCACCCCGGCCGTCCCGCTGTTCACCTCGCCGGTCTTCCTGCACACCGCCGGGCGTCTGGCCTTCGAGCTGACCAGAGTTGCCGACCTCGTGCCGCGGATCCCCGACGGTCACGCGCTCTATATCAACCCTTCCGGGCCGGTCAGCATGACGCTGGAACTCGACGCCGTGCGCGATGCCATGCGTGACGCGGTCCGGGACGGCCTGCCGGGGCGCCCCGTTCCCACCGTCAGCGGCGACACCGCCCCGGCCGTCCCCGTCGCGTCCGGTGACTGGACGGCCGACGCCGCGACGGGCACGACCGAGGACAACCGTCGGGCACGGAGGACGGACACGTGAGCCGTTGGTCATCCGCCCTCCCCGGCCGGCGGGGCGGGCGTGGTACGCGGCGCGGCACGCGCGGACCGGGCGTCGACCCCAGCGGTACCGGGCCCCAGGGCGTTGGAGGTGGCCTGCCAGTCGAGGAGATCGACGGAGTTCTGCTGGTGCGCTCGGTCGACGACGACTCCTTCCCCTTGGCGACCCTCGAGGAAGTGGCCCATGCCCTCGGCGTCGACGAAGGCATCGTCACCGTGATGGTCGGCTCCGCCGATGTCGGCGGAGCACCGGACGGCGACCTCTGGGCCCGGCTGGGTGCTCTGCTGGACTCCCTGCGCGCGAAGGGCACGCGCCGGGTACGACTCGTCATGTCCGGCGCGGGGGACGATCAGCCGGGCCGGCCCTGTGTGGCCCGCAGGATCGCCGACGCCTGGCAGCTGGAGGTCATCGCTCCGGACGGAGCCGTACTGATCACCCCCGGGGGCGCGCTGTTCGTCCACGGGGCCCCGCAGGCACGCGGATGGTGGCGCTTCAAGCCCGGCGAGGCGCCTCGGAAACTGGGCCCGCGTGCCCCGGAACCCGCCTGGCAGGAGGCGCTGGGCCGTGTGCCCTCGCGTACGACGGGCGGTTGTGTGGTGGACCAGATACCGGCGGGCGTGCTGATGCGTCCGGCCGAGGCCCCCGGGCCGCGCCTCGACGACCTGTGCTTCGCGGTGCCGGTCGACTCCGAACGTCCCACTGTGCTGGTCGGCGCCCCGCAGGCGGAGGACGTCGCCGCCGAGGAGGTGGCCGCCGTGCTGGCGGCGCTGCCCGTGGCGCAGAGGTCCCGTGTCCGGCTCGCGCCGGGGGGCCGCCGTGACCTGCTGTGGCTCGGCCAGTCGGTGTCCGACCTGCTGGGCAGCGAGGTGGAGGTCCTCACGGGTCTGCCTCTGCTCGACGACCACGCGCCGCCCGGAGCGGTTCCCCGGCCGACGCTGGTGGGCACGGACGGGAAACCGGGCTGGCGGCCGTTCGTGTCGTCCGTGGCCTGCCGGCCCGCCGACACGGAGGGAAGGGTGTTCGCCCCGCGGCTGGTGGAGAGCCATCCGCCCGCCTGGATCCCCGGCGGCAGCGCACCTGGGACCGTACGGCTGACGGACCGCTGGCAGGCCGCGGTGACCCGGTCCGGACTCGCGCTGTGGGAACGGGACGGCCCACGACCGCCGTTGGCGGGGACGGCCGTTGACCCGGACGCCTGCGTCATCGAACTGGGTGCGCCGGGACAGCCGTTGGACGACTCGCTGCTGCCCGCGCTGGCCAGGCTCTTGGTCGGCCTCGAAACCGAGGCCGGGGCAAGGGCGACCTTGTTGGTGCGCGGTCGGCTCACCATGGGAGAGGGCGAACTGCGTCGGCTGGCCGCCGAACACGGTGTCGTGGCCATCCGCTATGTCACCGCCAGAAGAGCCTCGCGCCCGCCCACGGCCCGTGGGCCCGTGCCGGCGACCGCCATCACGGCGCCCCCGGGCCGGACGACGGGCACTCAGCTGCCACGCAGTGCACCTGCTCTCGCCGGGCCGGTGGTACCTCGTCGGGAGGGGGAGTCCGGTGGGCAGAACGCGGCCGCCGGACCGGCCGCCGTGACGGGGGCGGACGAGCGTGTCCCACGCCCCGCGGTGCCGCCCGTACCGGTTTCCTCCCGGGCACCGGCGACGGACGCCTCGGAGGCGGTATCGGTCCCCGCCGGGAGCATCGGTGCGGCGTCGATGGACCTCTCCGCCACTGCCACTGCAACTGCCACCGGTGCCGTAACTGTCGTCGGCCCCGGCTCCGGCTCCGGCACGGGTACTGGCACTGGTGCGGTCGCGGGAGAGCCGGCGTACGTGTCCGGTGGTGCGGGGCACGGGCGAGTCGGGGCCGGAGCCGGTGGTGCGGGAGGCGGCGGGGAAGCCGACCCTGGACCGGCCGCCGGTGCCCTCACGCGTACGTCGTCGGAGGGCGGGTCCGGCAGCGCCGGAGGCCGCGGATCGGACGGCCCCGGCCCGGGCGGAGAGCCCGAGATTGAGCCCGAGCCCGAGCCCGAGCCCGAGCCCGAGCCCGAGCCCGAGCCCGAGCCCGAGCCCGAGCCCGAGCCCGAGCCCGAGACCGGGCCCAAGGTCGAGACCGAGAGCACCGGCAGCGCGGGCGCAAGGGCTCCGGAGCACGGGCCCAGTACTTCGGAAGCTGATCCAGAAGCCGGTCCAGAAGGTGGTGCGGAAGCCGGTGCGGAAGGCAGCCCGGCCGGTGCGCGGCCTGCGCGTGCCGAGGGTGACGAGTCCGCGAAGCCAGGTTCAGAACCGCCCGCCCCGGCGCCCGCGATGTCGCCGCCACCTCCCGCGGCGACGGCCCTGCCCCTTCCGTTCGTCCCGGGCCATGTCAGCGGTGCCGCCGAACGGGCGGCGTTCCGTGACTTCGCCGGGGCGGAGTGGGAACGGCATGCCGCCGCCGTCTCCCGAGTGCTCACCCGGATGCCCGCGCTGCGCGGCCGTGAACTGGAGGCGGCGAGAACCGATCTCATCGCCGCGCACGCCTATCTCACCACCGAGAAGGGGCCGTTGCACCACAGCGAGCTGATCAGGGACATGCGCACGGGCGAGGAGCGCCTCCTGCCCTACGCCGGATGTCTGGCCTCCGCTCTGCGAAGGCTGCCCTCCTACCGGGGTATGGCCCTGCGAAGCGGCGACGCCGACGATCCCGAGCCCGGGGTGGGCACCCTGCTCCAGGAGCCCGGGCCCCTCAGTGCCGTGGCCGGCGCGTCGGCGCTGCCCTCCGCCGGCTCCGTGCGCTACGCGATCTGGTCCGTCACCGGGCGCAAGGTGCGTCAACTTGTCGAGCGGCCTGCCGGATCCCCGTACGACGAGATCGTCTTTGTGCCGGGCACCGGTTTCCGGGTGCTGGGAGTGCGGACCGTAACGAGCGGTCGCCCCGTGGTCCTCCTGCGGGAGATCCCGGGGAACGCGATCGTCTACATGGACGGGCCGGAGGAACTGAGCGGCCTGGATCTCAAGGCGCTCGCGCAGCTCGAAGAGGCGCTCGACAAAGGGTTCGCGACCGGCGAGGGCCAGAGCTGGCCCGAGCGCTGCACCGGGCCCGTGGGGCAGCGCGAGTAGCCGTGAGCGCGCTCGAAGGCCGCCCACGAACAGCTCAGGGACGTCGCCGCCGATCCCGTACGAACCAGACCACGTACAGAGCCCAAGGAGAATGATGACAAGTCGACAGAACCCGCCCGCTCCCGACGGAGCGTCGGGGCCCTCAAGGGGGGCCTCGGCTGCCGGGGGCTCGGATCCGTCGGCCGACGCGGGCGGGTCGTCCGTCCGCAGGGCGGTCGCGCTGGGGTCCGTAGGAGCGGACCCGGGCGCGATGCTGGCACCGGCCACGCCGTCGCCCACCAACGGGGCGCGGGGTGAGGGGGAGGGGACGGGACGGTCGCGCCCCGACACCTCGACGGGTGGAACCGCCTCCGCGCCCTCGCGGCCGGGCACCACGAGCGGCGCGGCAGAGGAGGAGGCGGGGTCGGCTGCGGCGGCCTCCCGGGCGCGGACCTCGGAACCGGAGGCCGGAGCGACGAGCGGGCGGACCCGGACGGTGTCGGCCGCGGCTGCCGCCGTCCCGGAGGGTGAGGCCGCCGCCTCGGCGGGCGAGGCTTCCGGCGCCGGCGACGCGCGCGGTGGGGACGAACCGCCCTCCGGGCACCCGAAGAAGCCGCTGCTCGCGGCGGCGGGCATCGCGGGCGCGGTCCTCCTCGTCGTGCCGCTGCTGATCTGGGCCACGGACGACTCCGAGAAGAAGGACAAGGTGGCCGCGGCGGGGTCAGACACTGTCCTCGGGGACGATTCACTGGCCGTTCCGAAGGGTGACTACGCCCCGGCGGAACCCACACCGGAGCCGACGAGCCCGAAGCCCTCCGCGAAAGTGAAGGCCAAGGCCAAGCAGCCGAGTCCGGTTCCGACCCCCGAGCCGCCGCCCAAGCAGCAGCAGAAGAAAAAGTCGGACAGTGGTGCCGGGCAGGTGAAGCAGGAGGCTCCCAAGGCCCCGCCGAACACCGCGGCGCTCGCCGTCCAGCGGCTGGCCACGGCGAGCCCGGGCCGGCACATCTGCTACCGGGCCTACATGACAGGTACCGGCTGGCAGGCTCCGGTGTGCGACGGCGCCACGGCAGGCCTGGAGGGGCAGGGCCGCGCCATCAAGGCCCTCAATATCGCCGTGTCCGACACCAATGGTGTGGACGCCAGCCCCTTCTTCCAGGGAGCCGGATGGACGGTGCCCTGGAAGGGCGTAGGCAACGGCTCCGACCTCGTCATCGGAAACGCGAAGCAGTCGGCACCGAACATGGGCGGCTTCGCCATCAACGTCGGCAAGGATCGCGGCAACATCTGTCAGAACACCCAGGTCAGCGGCTCAGGATGGCTGGGGTTGGGCTGCGACAACCCCCAGACCGCCAACAACTACATCTTCGGCGGGGACGTGACCAAGGAGCGCGCGCTCGAAGCCGTGAAGTTCACCGTGTGACGCTGTCATCCGGCCGATGCCGACCGGCAGCGAGAAGCCGACAGTGAGAAAGCGCCCGCCGGAGAGCGACTCTCCGGCGGGTGCTCTCCGTCTTCAGAGGGTGGCTTGGTGCCGCACGGGACGGTTCCCGGTGGGCAGATCCTCGGGGAGCAGGGTGGTGAGGTCGGCGAGGCTGGGCGAGGCAAGCCCGCCCAGCCGACGTGCCTGACTGGTCATCATGGTCTCCAGCAACTGGCGGGCGAGCCGGGCGTTGCCGAAGGAACGGTCCCGGGGGATCGCGTCCACATGCGTGCGCAGGGCCGCGAGGGTGTCGGCGCCGCACTCGTAACCGGACGTGACGGCGTGCCGGGAGACGATGGTGACCAGTTCCTCCGTGCTGTAGTCCTCGAACCCGACGTGTTTGGAGAACCGGGATGACAGGCCGGGGTTGGATGCCAGGAAGCGTTCCATCTCCTCGGTGTACCCGGCGACGATGACCACGACGTCGTCGCGATGGTCCTCCATGAGCTTGAGGAGGGTGTCGACGGCCTCGCGTCCGAAGTCGTTGGAGGATCCCTCGGGGGTGAGGGTGTAGGCCTCGTCGATGAACAGCACGCCCCCCAGCGCACTGGTGAAGACCTCCTTTGTGCGTTGTGCGGTGTGCCCGATGTACTGGCCCACCAGGTCGGCCCGGGCCACCTCCACCAGCGTGGCGCGGGGCAGTACCCCCAGCGAGTGCAGGAGTTGGGCGTACAGACGGGCCACGGTGGTCTTGCCGGTGCCGGGTGGTCCCGTGAAGACCAGATGGTTGCTGATCCTGGGGGAGGGCAGCCCCGCCGAGATCCGCTGCCGCGCGTTGGACAGCAGACTCACCAGATCTGCGACCTCCCGTTTGACGGCCCCGAGTCCCACCATGGCCTCGAGCTCGGCCATCGGGTCGGCCGCGTCGCCCGCGTCGCGCGGTGTTCCGCCGACGGTCTCCGCCTCGGCGTCCCCGACGTCCTGCGGCAGCAGCAGCGTCAGATCGTTCTCGCCCGGGTCCGGCATCGACGCGAGCCGGAACGCCTGCCGGTCCACCATGTCCTCGAACACCGCGCGGGCGGCCCGGCCGTTGCCGAAGGACGCGTCGCGTGTCATCTGTTCGAAGCGTACGGCCAGTGCTTCCCGGGTCAGCGGCCCGAGCTCGAACTGGTGCTGCAGACACATGCTCTCGGTGATGGTCACCAACTCGTCCACCGCGTAGTTGTCGAACGCGATGGTGCGGGTGAACCGGGAGGCGAGGCCCGGGTTGGCGGACAGGAACGACTCCATCTGCTCGGAGTATCCGGCCGCCACCACGACCACGTCGTCGCGGTGGTCCTCCATGAGCTTGAGGAGGGTGTCGACGGCCTCGCGTCCGAAGTCGTTGGAGGCGCCTCCCTCGGGGGTGAGGGTGTAGGCCTCGTCGATGAACAGCACGCCTCCCAGCGCGCTGTTGAAGGCTTCGGTGGTCTTGATGGCCGTGCCGCCGATGATCTGGGCGACCAGGTCGGCGCGGGCGACCTCGACCAGATGGCCGCTGCGCAGTACGCCCAGGTCCGCGAGGATGCTGCCGTACAGCCGGGCCACGGTGGTCTTTCCGGTGCCGGGTGGTCCGGCGAAGATGAGATGCCGGCTCATCGAGGGGACCGGCATGCCGAGCCGGCGGCGGCGTTCCGCGAGCTGGTTGAGGTTGACGAGCGTGCTCACCTGGTGCTTGACGTTGTCCAGGCCGATGAGTGCCTCCAACTTGGCCAGCGGGCCCTCCGGTTCAGTGCCCTTCGCGGACTCGTCCGCGGCTCCGTGTCCGTCCGCCGCCTCGGCGTTCTCCCCCCAGCTGTCGGCGAGGCCGTTGTCCGCGCTGGTCAGCAATTCGACCGAGAGCCGGTCGCCGGAGCGGCTCTGCCGCAGTCCCGCTCCGCGGTTGTCGCGTACCACGCACCGTGTGACGTGGACCGGCTCGGCGCTGTCGACTCGTATGCCGTCGCCCGTACTGTCGGTGACCTCGCAGGCGGTGAGCGAGGCCCGGCCGCCACGGGACACCTGGATCCCGTGGGCCTTCGAGCCGCTGACCCTGACCCGGTCCAG
Organism: Streptomyces aurantiacus; assembly: GCF_027107535.1. Taxonomy (NCBI): domain Bacteria; kingdom Bacillati; phylum Actinomycetota; class Actinomycetes; order Kitasatosporales; family Streptomycetaceae; genus Streptomyces; species Streptomyces sp. Qhu-G9. The sequence continues at coordinate 4,402,981 of NZ_CP114283.1, forward strand.
TGCGACCTCCGCGCCGTCGTGCACGCTCACACCGGCGTCGGCGCTGTCGCTGATCTCGCAGTCCCGCAAAGTCCCTCGTCCGCGCTCCCCGATGACGACACCTGAGCGAGCGGTGGAACGCATGACGGTGTCACTGACTTCCGGGTCGGAGTCGTCGTCGATGCTCAGTGCGCAGCCGCCCGCCGACTCGATCTCGCAGTGTTCCAGGCGGCCGCGCCCGTCGTCGGTGATCGCGATGCCGTGGCTGCCGGCTCCGGTGACCCTGGCGCGACGCAGCAGGGGGTTGGCGGAGGAGCGTACGGAGATGCCGACCCCAGCGGCGTCCCGTACGTCGAGGCGGTCGAACTCGGCCGTGGAGTCGTCGGTCAGCAGCACCGCTCCGGAGGTGTCGGCGCAGTCGCTCACCACCGTGTCGCGCAGCATCGGCGCACTGCCCTCGACGACTCTGATGGCGGCTTCCGTCGAGGTGTGGAACTCGCAGCCCTCCAGGGTTCCGCGGGAGCGGTCGAGGACGAGCAGGCCGCTGTTCTTGGTGCGCCGGGTGACGCAGCGGCTCAGAAACGGGTCGGCGCCGCCGGAGATGATGATGGCGCTCTGGGCGATGGACTCGAACGTGGTCTCCTCGACCTCGGGGCGGGAGACGCTGGTCACGAGCAGGCCCACCGAGGTGTGGTGGACGGTGGACCGCAGGACGCGGGTCGAGCTGTGGCCCTCCAGGGCGATGGCGGGCTTGTCGGTGCCGGAGATGTCGCAGCCGTCGACCGTGCCGCGGGCCTCACCGCTCGCGAGGATGCCGTTGGCGCGCGCGCCGCGTATCCGGCAGTCGCGGACGAGGGGTCTCGCGGTTTCGCCGAGGACCACCGCGGAGGTGCCGAAGTTCTCGAACACGCAGTCCTCGATGACGCTTTCGGTCTCCGAGGAGTCGACGAACCCGGCGCCGCCGGGGTTGCTGATCCGACAGTTGCGGGCGGCCAGTGAGCCCTTGCCGCGGACCAGTAGGGCCGTCCAGCCCGCGCCGGTCACGGAGCACCCGTCGAGTGCGGCCTGTCCGGTCGGTACGTCCACGACCGCCATCTCCTTGTCGCGTCCGCGCAGGGTGAGCCCGCTGAGCATCACGGCGTCGGCCATGAGGCTGACGGCGCTGCCGGCGCGGGGGCAGATCTCGACGGCTCCCGGTTCGCCCTCGGCGACGATCGTCACCCGGTTCCTGATGTCGAGATTCTCGGGGTAGCGCCCGGGGCGTACGCGGATCACCGCTCCGGTGCGTGCCTGGGCCAGCGCCTCACCGATCGTCTGGAAGCTGTCCGACCGTTCCGGGCAGACCGTGAGTATTTGCCGTGCCACGCGCCTCGAACCTCCTTGTGTGGACCCGTCTTTGGCTCTGCCGCGGCCTGTAGGCGTTGGCTGCGCCCTGCGCGTGCGTTCGAGCATGTCATGTGCATATCATGCGTCTTATGCGAAATGCCATGAAACGCAGGTATGCGAGCCTTGTGCCGGGCGTTGCCGTCGTCCTGCTGGTGACGTGCGGGCCCGCCTTCGCCGCCTACGGCGGGTCGTCGGCCGCGCCCGACGCCGACGACCCGGGCACGACGCTGCTGCCTCCGCTGCCCGTCCGTCTCGGCGAGGACAGCGCGTGCACCGGGGCCTCGGACCGGACGGCCACCGGGGCGGCGTGGTCGCAGACGGCCCTCGGACTGCCGCGCGCCCAGCGGATCTCCCGGGGGGACGGCGTGACCGTCGCGGTGGTCGACACCGGAGTCGCCTCTGCAGTCCGCAGCCTGGCCGGGCGGGTGACCGCCGTCGACGGGGCGGGCGAGGACTGCGTGGGGCACGGCACCTTCGCGGCGGGTCTCATCGCCGCCGCCCCGGAAAAGGGCAGCGGCATCACGGGCATCGCCCCTGAGGCCGAGATCATCGCCCTGCGCGGAACCGACGACCGCGGCGTGCCCACTGCGGAACGCGTCGCGCTCGGCATACGCACAGCGGCCGACCGGGGCGCACGGGTCGTCTACGTCGGCCACGCCCTGCGCACCGGGAAGACGGAGCTCACCGCGGCCGCCGCCTATGCCGCTGAGCGTGACGCGCTCGTCGTCGCCCCCGCCGCACCGGACGCCGTGCCCCGCGAGGAGCTCGGGCCCGGCGGTGAGATGCCGCTGGGGCCGTACTGGCCGGCCGCCGCGCCGGGCGTGCTGTCCGTCGTGGACTTCGGGCCCGGCGGCGTACGTCAGCAGAAGGCTCCGCCCGCCCATGAGCCCGACCTGTCGGCGCCCGGCAGCTCCATGGTCAGCGTCGGCCCGCGGGGCCCCGGCCACTACATCGGCTCCGGAGCCTCGCTGGCCGCCGCCGGCACAGCGGGGGCCGCCGCGCTCGTACGGGCCTACGAGCCCGAGTTGTCCGCAGCGGAGGTGTCCCGGCAACTGCTCGACACCGCCTATCCGTCGGACACGCCCCGGCTCGACCCCTACGCCGCCCTGTCCGTGATCCGGGACCAGGACGAGCGGGTGGCGGCCGCGAAGCCCGTCCCGGCGGACTTTCCGGAGCCCGCCGATCCCGGTCCCCGGAACCGGGCCCTGGCGATCGCCGCCGGTGGGCTGGCGGTCGTCCTGCTGGTGGGCGCAATGGCCGTGGTGATTCCCCGCGGCCGCGCCCGGAACTGGCTCCCGCCGGGCCGCGGGGCGGACGACGCGTCCGCCCCGTCCGCCGGGCAGGGGTAGGCAACGGCGGGTGGTCCTGTGCGGGTCGCCTGTGGCCGGTCGCGCAGTTCCCCGCGCCCCTGACGGGCCGCGGTCCGTCCTACAGCGGCCGATGGTGCCGTGCCGGTTGAGTGCGGCCGCGCGCGCCTCCGGCGGGGCGCCGTGCGCCCTGCGGGGGCGCGGGGAACAGCGCGACCAGCCCCCACCCACCCACGGCGAATCACGGCCCCTCAGCACTCCTTCAACGGCGAGGCCGGACATCAGCCCTCCTCCAGCCGCGCGAGCTGAACCTGCAGGGTCTTGCGGCGAGCGATCCGCACCGCCCGGCCGGGAATCAGCTCCCGCCCCTTCACACTGCCGAAGAGATACCCCTCGCTCGGCGGGCAGGACATCAGCAGGCCGGGCGTGTTGACCTCCTGGAGCCTGCGCAGCAGCGCCTCGTTGAGGCCGCGCCCGGCACCGGCGGACGAGCGAGCCACGATCAGATGCAGACCCACCTCGTGGCCGAGCGCGAGATGGTCGAGCAGCGGAGCGAACGGCTGCGCCATGGCGCTGCTGCCGACCATGTCGTAGTCGTCGACCAGGATGAAGAGCCGCGGCCCCTGCCACCAGTCGCACAGCCGCATCCGCGACGGGGCGATGTCCTCTCCCGGGACCCGCTGCCTGACCGCCCTGGCCGCCCCGTCCACGAGATCCTTGAGCATGTCCAGGGACACGGCGTGACCGAGCCGGTACGGCTCGGGAACGCTCTCCACCAGCTCACGCCGGTAGTCCACCGTCATGATGCGGGCCTCTGCAGGGGTGTACCGCTCGGTGATGCCCTTGGCGATCAGTCGCAGCAGGTTCGTCTTGCCGCACTCGGTGTCTCCCACCACGATCATGTGGGGGTTCTCGGAGAAGTCGTGCCACACCGGGGCGAGTTCGTTCTCGTCCAGACCGATCGCGATCCGCAGACCGAGGTCGCCCTCCGGCTCGGGCAGTTCACCGACGGGCAGGTTCGTCGGCAGCATCCGTACCCGGGGCGCGGCCGGGCCCGTCCAGTTCTCACTGATCGCGGCGACGAGACCGGCGACACCGTCAGCGAGGTCGTCGGTGTCCTCGACCCCGTCCACGCGCGGCAGCGCCGACAGATAGTGCAGCTTGTCGGAGGTCAGTCCCCGCCCCGGGCTGCGGGGGATCGACGCCGCCTTGCGGGAGTCGATCTGGGAGTCCATCGGGTCACCCATCCGCAGTTCCAGTCGGGTGCCGGTCTGGTCGCGCACGGAGGACGACAGTTCCACCCACCGAGCCGTGGTGATCAACAAGTGGACGCCGTAGTTGAGTCCGCGGGCAGCCAGCGCGTTGAAGGTGGGAATGTGCCGGTCGAAGTCCTGCCGCACGGTGGACCAGCCGTCGATGACCAGGAAGACGTCGCCGTGCGGTTCGTCGGGAAACTCACCCGCGGCACGCCGCTTGCGGTACGTGGGCATGGAGTCGATGCCATGCTCGAGGAAGAACCGCTCCCGCTTGCTGAGCAGCGTGCTGACCTCGGCGATCACCCGGCCCACCCGTTCCGTGTCCACGCGGGCCGCGACCCCGCTCACATGGGGCAGCCCGTCGAGCGCGGCCAGTGTGCCGCCACCGAAGTCCAGGCAGTAGAACTGCACCTCGCGTGGTGTGTGGGTGAGGGCGAGCGCGGTGATGAGGGTCCGCAGCAGAGTGCTCTTTCCGCTCTGCGGGCCGCCCGCGATGGCCACATGGCCGCCGGCCGCCGACAGGTCCACCGTCAACAGATCACGGAGCTGGTCGAAGGGCCGGTCGACGATGCCCACAGGGACGGTGAGTTTGCCCCGCAGCGGCCAGTCGGCCGTGGTGAGGCCGTACCGCGGATCGGGCGCGAGCGGAGGCAGGATTTGATCCAGGGTCGCCGGCATGCTCAGCGGCGGCAGCCACACCTGGTGGGCGGGCGGACCCGAGTCGCGCAGCCGGTCGAGCGCCACGGACAGCAGCGTCTCGCCGTTCTCCTCGTCGGCGCCCTCCGCCTCCGGCTCCTCCTCGCCGCCCTCGCCCGTGAGGTCCGGGTCCGCCGGCGCACGCGGCACCACCCACTCCGCCGTCCACGGCACCACCTGGCGTGCCACCTGCGCTCGGACGACGGCGCGGCGCCGCTGGTACGGGCCCGACACGTACGCGGCACGGAACCGGGTCAGCGCGTCGACCCCGCTCTTGAGGAAGCCGGCGCCCGGCTGCGCGGGCAGCTCGTAGGCGTCCGGCACGCCCAGCACACCGCGGCTCTCCATCGCGGAGAACGTCCGCAGGCCGATCCGGTACGAGAGATGACTCTCCAGCTGGTGCATACGGCCCTCGTCGAGCCGCTGCGAGGCGAGCAGCAGATGCACCCCGAGCGAGCGGCCGAGCCGCCCGATCATGACGAACAGCTCCATGAAGTCCCGGTGCGCGGACAGGAGTTCACTGAACTCGTCGACCACGACGAACAGGCTGGGCAGCGGCTGCAACGGCACGCCGGACTGCCGCGCCTTCTCGTACTCCAGGGCGGAGGTGTAGTTCCCCGCGGCCCGGAGCAGCTCCTGACGGCGTATCAACTCGCCGTGCAGCGCGTCCTGCATGCGCGCGACCAGCGCCACCTCGTCGGCGAGGTTGGTGATGACAGCGGATGTGTGCGGCAGCTCGTCGAGGCCGAGGAAGGTGGCGCCGCCCTTGAAGTCGACAAGGATGAAGTTGAGCGTCTCGGAGGAGTTGGTGAGGGCGAGGGAGAGGACGAGCGTGCGCAGCAGCTCGCTCTTGCCGGATCCGGTGGCGCCGATGAGCATGCCGTGCGGTCCCGTGCCGCCCTGCGCGGACTCCTTGATGTCCAGTTCCACGGGCCTGCCCTCGCCGCTGACCGCGATGGGCACCCGAAGCCGTGCACTGCCGGTGTACCGCTGCCAGAGCGTGGCCGGCTCGTGCCGGTGCAGATCGGGAATGTTCAGAAGCGTGGTGAGCTCGACGTCGTTGGCCAACGGCTTGGAGTCGTCGCCGCCCATGGTCATCCGGTAGGGCGCCAGCAGCCGGGCGAGTGCCAGCGCTCCCACCGGCCCGAACCGGTCGGGCCTGCCGAGGGCCGTCGACTGCTCCTTGCGGTCGCGGTCGGTCCGCACCAACGCGACACTGTCCTCGTCCACCTCCAGCCGCAGAGTGGTGCGCCCCGGCTTCCAGGCGAGCGACCCCGTGAGGTCGAGCACGACGACGTTGCGAAAGCCGTGCCCGTCGAAACGGTGACCCGCGGGCACGGTGCAGCCGTCGATCACGACGACCGTGTACGGCTCCTCCCGCCCTGGCACGGCGTCGGGGTCGGCGCCCGGGCGTTCCTGGAACTCGGCGCCGAGCAGGTTCTCCAGCTCACTGAAGGCCGAGGTGATCATCCGGGCCGGTCCCGCGCCGTCCTCCTCGTGCCGGTGGAGGTTGTGCGGGAGCCACTTCGCCCACTCCCACTCCGCCCGCCGCTCGTCCGACACGCACAGGGCGATCCACAGGTCGTCGGGGGAGTGGAAGACAGCCAACTGGCCGAGCAGAGCGCGGACCAGACCCCGTGTCCGCTCCTCGTCGCCGCGGAACAGCACTTTCGACCAGGCCCGCAGATAGATCGCGATGGGCTGGTCGCGCACGGTCGAGTAGGCCTTGGTGAAGCTGCGCAGCGCGTGCGCGGACAGCGGTTCGAGGTCCTCGACGGGCTTGGTCGACAGCGGGGTCAGCTTCATCGCCAGACGCTGGTCGCCGATGCCGATGCGGACCTCCGCGAAGTCCTCGTCGGAGGGCCTGCGCTCCCACAGCCGGGTGCTGCGCACGAAGGAGGACAGCGCGTCGGGCTCGGGATGGCGCCAGGCGAGGGCGAGTTGCTGATCAACGACGGAGGCCCGCACCTTGCGCCGTGTCTGCCGCAGATAGCGCAGATAGTCGCGGCGTTCGCCCTTCAGCCGCTGTTTGCGCTCGCTGTTGCGGCGCATGACCTGCCCGAGCATCATCCCCGCGGACGCGATCACCATCACACCGAGCGCGATATAGATGAACCCGCCGCTGGACCTGCTCATTCCCGGCCGCATGAACATCAGCATCATTGAGACGGACATCAGCGCCATCGGCAAGTATGTCCATACCGCGGAACTGTCCGGCACGACTTCCGGAAGGGTCGGCGGTTCCTGAAGGCTCAGGTCTCCCGACGGCAATTCCGGTCCCTTGCGGCGTGCCGGCCTGCGGAACAGGATCACGCTCAACGAATGGCCTCCTCAGTGGTATCGGAAAAACTCCGTGGCAACGGCACGGGGCTGTCCGGTTGACGCTTCCGTGGGATTCGCCTAGAAGGCGACGAAGCGAAAGCGAGATGTCTCACGGGGGGAATGAATCGAAGTCCCGCAGTGGCTGCAGGGTTTGCGCAGGGATGTCGTGGAACGCTGAATTCTCAGTGGTGTTGCGAAAGTGCCGGGCTTACCGTCAAACTCGTCGGCGCGAGCCGCGCTCGACTTCCCGTCACGTTCAGCGAACCGGCCGGCGTGCCGTTTCCACCTTCCAGCCACCGTGAGTTCCGTGGCCTGCAAGAAAGTGTGAATCCGAAGCCCATGACTGAAATTCAGGTGGCAAGCCTGTGCCGCGTCACCGTACGTGCCCCGGCCAGGACCGTCGACCTGGCCGTGCCCTCCGACGTCCCCGTTGCCGATCTGCTGCCCACAGTGATCAGTTACGGAGGCGATGACCTGGAGGAATCCGGCCTGGAACACGGTGGTTGGGTGCTCCAACGCCTCGGCGGCCCGCCGCTCGATCCCGAGAGTACCTTGGACTCCCTCGGTCTGCGGGACGGTGAGGACCTTTATCTGCGACCCCGCGCCGAGGCGCTGCCCGAGGTCCACCTCGACGACCTGGTCGACGGTATTTCCACCACCATGCAGCAGCGGCCGCACGGTTGGAACGCGGAGGCCGGCCGACGCCTGCTGCGGGGCCTGGCCGCGGCCACACTCACGCTGGGCCTCGTACTGCTGGCCATGCCCGGATCGGCCGGTTGGCTACGGGCGTTGGCGGCGGCTGCCGTCGGGTTGCTCCTGCTCGCCGGGGCGGGCTCGGCCGCCCGCGCCGTCGGCGACTCCGGGGCGGGTTCGGTGCTCGGCCTCATGGCGGCTCCGTACTTCGCGCTGGCGGGCTGGCTGTTGCCCGGCGGGGAACTGGGCGGTGCCGAGGGCGAAGCCGTCCTGGGCGCACGGCTGTTGGCCGCCTCGGCAGCCGGTGGCGGAGGAGCGGTGCTCGCGTTGGCGGCGGTGGGCGTCTACCCCGCGCTGTTCATGGGTGCGGCCTCGGTCGCCGTGGCGGGGGCGCTCGGCGCCACCCTGATCACCCTGGACCTGACGCCGGAACAGGCGGCCAGCGTCGTCGCCGTCGTGGTGGTGCTGTTCGGCGGCTTCGTCCCCTCCCTGTCGTTCAGGCTCTCCGGCATGCGGATGCCGCCGCTGCCCACCAACGTCCAGCAGTTGCAGCAGGGCATCGACCCGTACTCGTCCTCGGATGTCGAAGCCCGCGCCATGCTGGCCGACGGCTGGATGACCGCCTTCTACGGAGCCATCGGCCTGGTCTGCCTGCCGTGCCTGGCGGCGCTCGTGGCCGAGCCGGGCCTCGCCGAGATCCTCACCGTCGTGGCCCTGTCGCTCCTTCTGCTCCTCCACAGCAGGGGACTGGGCAACGTCCTGCAGCGCCTGGCACTGACCACCGCCGGAGCATGGGGCGCGGCCCTGCTCCTGTTCGTGACCGCACGCTCCCTGGACCCCGTGGACCGACTGACCCTGACAGCCGGTCTGATGGGCCTGACAGCCGTGATCACGATCGCCTCCTGGACCGTGCCGGGGCGGCGGCTCGTGCCCTACTGGGGCCGCGCGGCCGAGCTGCTCCACTCGCTCGCCGCCATCAGCATGCTGCCACTGATGCTCTGGTCCATGGGTGTCTACGGCCTGCTCCGCGGCATCAACGGCTGATCCGGGAGGACGGCGACCATGCACAGCAAACGGGACCAAGTACAGGCGCATCTCTTCGTCATGGGAAGGCTGGCCTCGGCCATGCTGCGCGCCGAGCCCGACGATCCTGAGAGCCCACTGGGCCGGACCAACCGCGGCGCCGCGATAGGGGTGATCATCGCGGTGCTGGTGTGCGCCGGAGCCTTCGTCTTCGGGCTCATCAAGCCCGGCGGCAACGACTCGTGGCGTTCGGGGGAGAACCTGATCGTCGACAAGCAGACGGGCGCGCGCTACCTGTATCTGGACGGAAGGCTGCGCCCGGTGCGCAACTACGCGTCGGCCCAGCTGATAGCCGGCGGCGGACTGGGCGTCACGACGGTGGGCACCTCCTCGCTCGCGGGCACCCCGCACGGCGCGCCCATCGGCATCCCGGACGGCCCCGAAGCGCTGCCGGGCACCGGTGACCTGGACAGCAAGCCTTGGCTGGTGTGTTCCGGCCTCCGTCAGCGGACGACCGGGGTCGTCACGACGACCACGACGCTCGCTCTCGGCACGGACGAACCCCAGGACGTGCCGGGCGGAAGGGAGTTGGGACAGGCGGACGGGCTGGTCGTGGCCGGTCCCGGTGACACCGCGTATCTGTTGTGGCAGGGCAGCCGGCTGCGCCTGGACAAGCGGGCGAACGCGGCCGAAGCGCTGGGATACGGCAGCATCACACCGCGCCCCGCCTCGGCGGCGTTCCTCGACGCCTTCCCCCTGGGACCGGATCTGTCTCCTTCCGACGTGCCGGGCAGGGGAGCGGACGGGCCTTCTCTGGGCGGCCGGAGCACGCGGATCGGCCAGCTCTTCCGCGTTGACGTGCCGGGTTCCGACGCCCGGTACCACCTCCTCACGCGTGAGGGCCTCGTACCGCTCACGGCCACCGGTGCGGCCCTTCTGTTGGGGGATCCGGAGACCCGTGCGAAGGCCTACGGGGGAGCCGCCGCGACGGTGGCGACGCTCGGGGCCGACTCGCTGACGGAGCATCTGGCTCCGCGGGCCGCGGCATCCCGGGTGAACCCGGCGCAGCTGCCCGAGAAGCCACCGAAGGCGGTCGAGGTGCCTGCCGAGTCGGTCGCGTGCGCCGACGTGGACTCCGCGGAGGGCCGCGTCAGCGTGGGCGCGTCGGTACTGCCGGAGAGCGCGCTGCCCCAGGCCGTGCAGCCGCCGGCTCCCGACGTCGTACCGGGCTGTCTGAGGGTCGACGTCATCGCTGTACGAGCCGGAAAGGGCGCCCTGGTCAGGGCGTTGAGCGCGAGCGGCAGCGCACTGGGCGACACCACGTACCTCGTGACGGACGAGGGTGTGAAGTACCGGCTGCTGTCCGAGGAAGGCCTCAAGGCGCTGGGGTACGAGGGCGTCGAGGAACGGACCATGCCTGCGCCGATGCTCGCCATGTTGCCGAGCGGTCCGGACCTCACACCGGAGGCGGCCTCTTCGGGGGAGGCGCGGGTGACACTTCGGTGCCCGAAGGAATAGCGGGAGGGAACAAGTCGCAATGTGGCGGCGGTTCCTCCGGCAGGGAAACTTTTGGATTCTCCGCGGTCACCGGATGTTCAGGTCGGCTCTCCGGCGGTGCTGTGAGAGGGGGTTAATGCCCGGTCTGCCCGGTCGGGATCATCTCGCCGCTCAGGTGAGCGGCATGAATTCCGAAGTAATGCTCATTCGAGCGTTCAGGGCCGGGAGTTCGAGTTGCCACGGCCAAGTGAGGGCAATTGCCAAACAACTTGGGCCGTGCATAGCATCTGGCCACCCCATGTCCCGGCGCACCGGCGTGTGACCGCAGGGCCAACCTGTCTGCCCACAGGTGGTGTGGGGCCCACTGGTCGGTGTATTTCGCCGAAAGGGAGTTCTCTTATGGCCATGCAGCAGTCCGAAGAGCAGGCGACACGCAATGGGATCATGGCGCTGGAGCAGGCATTCACCGGAGTTCAGCGGTGTCAGCAGGATGTCCAGGGCACCGCGACCAATCTCTCCTCCAATTACGGAGGCGCGGACGGTGGGAAGTTCAAGTCACTGCTGGAGCAGTGGGACGGACACGTCGACACCATCCTGATCAACCTGGACCGGATGGTCGACGAACTCAACGGCACGCTCCAGGAACACGGCCTGGTGCAGGGCTCCTCCAGCGAGTCGATCGATACGGAGTATTCGCGTTCCACAGCCGTCTTCGACGAGCTCAACGGGCTCAACACCGGTCCGAACGGCGCCGGCGGCACCAACCCCACCGCCTGACAGTCCGGCGCTCCGTCAGCGCCTGCGCGTCAGAACGGCATGGCACTCAAGGAATCACCGCTCAGCGGCCACGGTCACGCCCACTGACCGTCACCGCACACACCACGTACTCGCGGTTCTCGCGGCGAATCGAGGATTCTGATGGACTTTTCGGACGGCTATATCTATGTCGACTACAACCACGCCGAGGGTGCGGCCGATGACATGGTCACCCAGTCGCAATCCATCATGAGCATTATTGCGAACCTGGAGATGGAGCTCAGCGAGCTCAGGAACAGCTGGATCGGTGACGACCGGGACGTCTACAGCGACGTGCAGGCGAAGTGGGACACCGCCGTCGGGAAGATCAAGGAACTTCTCGCCATGCATTCCAATCTGCTCACCGAAATCTCCGCCAACTACCGGTACACCGAGCAGAACCTCTCGCAGCGGTGGGGAGACATCAGGATCGGCAGTCGCTGACCGCGCGAGACGGCCGTCTCCCGCCTTCCCTCGTGCACGACGGCATGGGGAAGGCCGGGCGGGAACGGCGACAGTACGACCGGGCGCCGTCGGCCTCAGCTGTTCCGGGCGACGCCGCCCCGGTCCGCGACAGTTGAGGCCGACGGCGCCCGACGCATGACCGCACAACTCAGATCTCCATTTCTTCCAGAAGGCGGGGAACGACGTGGCCAAAGTCACGGTCCTTGACAGCGAGTTCCTGAAGACGTTCATCAACGAGCAGATCACGGCGTTCCAGCAGACCCTGGAAGCGATCGCCAAGAACGACGTGACCAACGGGCCCGCCATCAGTTCCATCGCCTCGAACAAGAAGACCACCACTACGATCGACAGCGCGAGGCCGCTCATTCTCGGCGGAATGGCCGGCGAAAAGTCCGCGGTCGGCGGGGACGCGTTGAACTCGGTCATCCAGAAAGCCGCGGCAGAGCTCGACGGCATCATCGACGAACAGACGGTTCTCTTCGAAGACCTCGAAGCGGCGCTGTGGGAAACGATCGAGAAGCTGAACAAGAACCAGGGACAGAGCCTGGAGAAAATCGTCGCCGACGAGTTCATGGAAATCTTCGAGGACGTCGACTCCAGCCTCGCCCCCGAAGAGGAGGAGTCGGACGAGGATTAGGCCCCAGGCGGGACCGAGCACCCTCTTTTCTCCTACGACATCGCGGAGCACGGTGATGGCCGACCCCAAAGACAACAACGATGACAACTGGAAAGCCGCGCTCGAGATGCTCACCGGCTACGTCATGACGACGCCGCGGGACAAGTTGTTCGAGAATCTGAAGGGGAACGACGGCATCCCGATGATGCACGTCCGGCTGGACACCGTGGGCCAGTACTACAGCTCGGGATTCGTCGGCTCGGGCGGCTGGCACACGAAGAACACCGACTACACCATTCCGTATTACCACAGCGAGGACGGATCGGCGGGCAGCACGCTGACCCAGATCCGGGCGCACATCACCTTCCTGATGACGAGCACGGCCGCTCCGCCGAGCGGGGACGACATCATCCCCGGGTACTCGAAGACGAGCGACAAGCTGAAGGACAAGGGAGGCTGGAACAAGGAGGGGGACAAACTCGACTGGGACACCAACCATCTGGTCCAGTACCTCTATGGTTACAAGGCGGCCCTGGATCAGTTGCTCACGTGGCCTTACAGCACGCATGGTTTCTCGAACCGCGGCGTGTCCGTCGCCGATGGTGCCTACGTCGATCTGGCCTCCTTCACGAACGCGGCCAAGGCATTCGACCGGGTGGTCAAGTTCTTCGAGGACAGCGCCCTCACCGTCGGCAAATGGGACACCGAGAACATCGGTGAGGGAAGTGATGCCTGGGACGGCACGTCGGCGGCCATCTTCAAGCGGCTCATCCACAAACTGGCACGGAACTACGAGGGATACGCCGACCAGATCAACGGCGACGGCCAGGCAGGAGCGGACGTAACCCTCGACGGTACGACGGTGACCTCCGCTCCCGCGCGCGCTCTGGCCCAGGCCCAGAACGTGCTCCACACCCAGGCGCAGTACCTGGCGCAGGCGTACAACGCGTGGCGGCCCGAGAGTAATCCGCAGCGTTGGCTCTACGACATGCTGCAGAACGCAAGACTGGGCCTGTTCGACACGATGTTCGACAAGTCGGACATTGAAATCTCCTATTTTTCAGAATCCAGCGCTTTGACGCTCGTCGCGCTGCCCGGCTTCTCCGGTGACATTCATATCGACGGCAAGTCCTACGGGGACCCCGGTCTCATGACGACGTGGAAGGCGATCGGCGAAGAAGCCGTGCGTCGGTGGGAGGAGTCCGCCCAGAAATTCCTCGGCGCGGCGGCTGCCGATGCCATTGTTGCTATCTCTGATGCGTTCGCTCTGGCACAGAACGCTTTTGACACCAGCATCACCGACAAGGACAAGCGGGGACTCGCGGAGATAGCCGCGGCGGAGGAGGCAGACAAGGAGAAGAAGGACGCCGCGAAAGCCGCGGCGGAGGCCAAGGCTCTGGCCGAGAAGGAGAAGGCGGAGGCCAAGGCGGAACGGGAGAAGGAGAAGCAGGAGGCGAGGAAGGAGAAGGACGAGGCCAAGGCTCTGGCCGAGAAGGAGAAGGCGGAGGCCAAGGCAGAGCGGGAGAAGGAGAAGGAAGAGGCGAGGAAGGAGAAGGACGAGGCCAAGGCTCTGGCCGAGAAGGAGAAGGCGGAGGCCAAGGCAGAGCGGGAGAAGGAGAAGGAAGAGGCGAGGAAGGAGAAGGACGAGGCGAAGGCCGAGCAGGAGCAGGAAAAGACAGAAGCCAAGGCGGAGCAGGAGAAGCAGAAGCAGGAGGCCGAGAAGGAGAAGGCCGAAGCGAAGGCCGAACAGGAGAAGGAGAAGCAGGAGGCACAGCAGGAGAAGGAAGCGGCCAAGGCCGAGCAGGAGCAGGAGAAGGCCGCCGCGAAGCAGGAACAGGAAGCCGCCAAGGCGGACGCCGAGAAGGAGAAGGAGGAGGCCAAGGCACAGAACGAGCAGGACCGGGCCGAAGCCAAGCAGGCCCAGGAAGAAGCTAAGCAGCAGGCAGCACAGCAGCAGGCGTTCGCCGTCGCCCAGGCGGACCAGCAACGGGCCGACGCCAAGAAGGAGAAGGACGCCGCCAAGGCGGAGCAGGCCGAGGAGAAGGCGGCGGCGAAGCAGGAGCAGGAGGCGGCCAAGGCCGAGGCCGAGCAGGAGAAGGAAGCGGCGAAGGCGGAGCAGGCCGAGGAGAAGGCGGCGGCGAAGCAGGAGCAGGAGGCGGCCAAGGCCGAGGCCGAGCAGGAGAAGGAAGCGGCGAAGGCGGAGCAGGCCGAGGAGAAGGCGGCGGCGAAGCAGGAGCAGGAGGCGGCCAAGGCCGAGGCCGAGCAGGAGAAGGAAGCGGCGAAGGCGGAGCAGGCCGAGGAGAAGGCGGCGGCGAAGCAGGAGCAGGAAGCCGCCAAGGCGGACGCCGAGCAGGAGAAGGAAGCGGCGAAGGCGGAGCAGGCCGAGGAGAAGGCGGCGGCGAAGCAGGAGCAGGAAGCCGCCAAGGCCGAGGCCCAGCGGGAGAAGGAGGCAGCCCAGGCGGCAGCCACCGAGGAGAAGGAAGCCGCGAAGTCGGAGCAGACCGACGCGAAGGCCGAGGCGGAGCGCCAGCAGGAGCAGGCCCGGCAAGAGGCCGTAACGGAGAAGCAGCAGGCGCGGCTCGAGGCGGAGCAGGCCAAGGCCGACGCGCAGGCCGACTACGACCAGCAGAAGTCCGAGGCCCGGCAGGAGCGCGCGGACGCGGAGCAGCAGGCCGACCGCCAGGAGACACAGGCGCGACAGGAGTACGAGCAGCAGAAGGCCGAGGCCCGGGAAGACCGGGAGCAGGCCCAGCAGCAGGCGGAACAGGAACGCGCGGAAGCACGGCGGGAGTACGACCGCGAGGTGGCGGGCGGCACCGACGAGCAGACGGCCCGCGAGGAGTACGACCGCCGGATCGCCGACATCGACGCCGCCGAACGGGACGCAATCCAGCAGGCCGACAGGGCCGAGGCGGAGGCCAAGGACGCCTACAACGAGGAGAAGGCCGCCGCCCAGCAGGACCGCGAACAGGCGCGTACGGACGCGGAGCAGGCGCGGAAGGATGCCAAGTCCGAGTACGACCAGCGCATGGGGGACATCCAGGCCGAGTACGACCGGATCGGAGCCGGCGAGAAGGACATCGACGAGCTGATCCGCCAGCGCGTCGCCGATCTGCCGCAGCCGCCCGATCTCTCGTCGTTCGGGCAGCCGGGCGTCGGGGGCTCCGCCGGTTCCGCGGGCTCGGCGTATTCCTCCGTGTTCAGCGACAACCTCTACAACCAGGACGATCTGTCGTCCGCGCTGGGCCGCCCGCAGGGCAGCGGTGCCCTGACCGGCGCCTCCGACGGTACGACTGGGGGCGGTTCGGGGGCGCCGATGATGCCGATGATGCGGGGCGCCGGCGAGTCGGGATCGGGATCGTCCGGCGAACGGGTCCGCAACGTCATCGAGCCCGGTGTCGGCCGCTCCGGCCGGGCGGCCGGTACCGCGACGACCGTCGAGGACGAGGAACACCGCGTCGTCCCGAGGTCCACGCAGACCAGCAGCAGCAACACGCCCTTCATGCCGCCGATGGGAGGCATGCCCGGGGCGGGCGGGTCCGGACAGCAGACGGAGAGCAACGACCGCGAGCGGACCACCTGGCTGGCGGAGGACGAGGACGTCTGGGGCACCGACGAGGGCGGCGCACCGCAAGCCCTCGGGCGATGACCAATTCTCCAGTGAGTTCGGCAGGTTCAGTGAGGAGACCGAATTGAGTGAGTCGATCGACGACCGTGTCGCCAAGGCGATGGCCCACCTCAAGGCGACCGAAGAAGCGGTGGCTCAGGCACAGGTCGAGCTGAACGCGGCGTCGGTGACCGCGCGCTCGGCGGACAGATCGGTGCGGGTGGCGGTCGGTGCCAAGGGGGAACTGACGAGCCTGGAGTTCCTCGACGGCAAGTACCGCTCCATGGCGGCCTCGCAGCTCGCCGCCTCGGTACTGGAAGCGGCGAACGCGGCCCGTGCCGAGATGGCCCGCCGGGTCGTCGCCACGCTCGACCCGCTCACCAGGATGACTTCCCGCGGTCTGGCCCCGGAGCGGATGGGGGTCGACTGGAGCTCGATCTTCGGTTCGCTGCTCGCCGAGACCTCGGTGGAGAAGGGGCCGACGCCGATGAGCCGGCTCCGTGACGAGATCCACGAGGACGAAGAGGAACCCGGCGCCCCCACCGCCCGCGGCACGGAGAACAAGCGACAGAAAGGTGAGTAGCGATGCCCAGTAGGTACTCGGCGAACGTCTACAACATCCGGGCCAGTTCCAAGCACATCGACGACGCCGCGAGAGGCTCCGAGGAACTGGGGCCCCGGTTCGAGGACAACTGGCAGATGACCTCGGGCTGGTGGGGTGAGGAGGGGGGTGACGACTTCGCCGACGCCGTTGGTCCTCAGTGCCGCGCCGAGAAGCAGGGGGTGACAGATACGGTCGCCGCCATCACCGGCGGCTTTCTGGCCCTGGTGGACGTGGTCAACCAGGAGGCCGACCACGTCCAGCGTCCGCAGATCCAGGCAATGGACGACATAGAGGGCCAGGGCGCGGAGAGCGAGGACCGGCGCTAGCATGGCGATCATTTTCCCGCCCGCTCTGCGGGAGTTCATCGAGGTCTGGGTAGGCGCGAACGTCGCCACCGGTAACGAGGACCGCGGCTTCGACAGCCGTGGTGCCTACAACCGGTTGGCGGACGACATCGACGCGCTGTCCGACGCGATGAAGGGAGCGGTCGAGAACGCGGGAAATTCGCTTCCACCGCAGATCGCCAGGGAATTCGTCGCCGCGGTGAAGCTCTTCGTCGACGACTCCGGAGAGAACCACCTCGCGAAGTTCGCCACCGAGCTACGGGACATCGGCTCCCGTCAGGTAGACCGGTCGATGAAGCTCTCGGAGGGCAAGTACCAGGTCCTCATCGAGTTCATCCTGATGAACATCGAACTCGCGCTGATCGCCATACTCTCCATCTTCACCGGCGGTACGTCGCTGGTTGAGATAGCCGCGGCGAAGTCGCGCACCGCGCTCTCCATCCTGCTGATTCTCCAGCGGATCTCACGCACGATCCCGACCCCGCTCTCGGCGGTGTTCGAAGCGATCCAGGAGGCTTTCGTCACGTTCATGGCGCAGGTCATCTCGATGACCGCGCCGGACGACCCGGACCGCCGCCGCAATGACTTCGACTGGATGGACATCGCGCAGTCGGCGGCGGCGGGGGCGCTGGCCGGGCTCTTCGGTGGCGTTTTCTCCCAGTTCACCAAGCCGTTCGTGAACAAGATCTTCAAGGACAGCCCGGTCTGGAAGGAGGTGGCGGAGCTTCCGCTCGCCTTCATCAACGAAGGGCAGGCCGAGACCTTCGCGGAGGCGTTCACCACGCTCTTCTTCGAAGGCACGTTCAAGCTCGACCCCGGGACCTTCCTGAGCGCCGGCACCAGCGGGCTCATCTTCGAGGGTGCCTCGGATATCGCCGAGTTCGGCGGCAAGTGGCTGAACCAGAATTTCTTCCAGAACCATGACTTCGACCTGAACGGCGTCAACGACGTCGACGACATCAATGACGTCACGACCGGCGCCGGTGGCCACGGCAACGTGATTCGTCCCCACACGGTGTCCGACGACGGCTTCTACAATGACGTCTACAACGACCCCTATGACGTACCGGATTCCACCAACTCTCCCCTCCCCTATACCGGTGGCATCGGCATCGGCGAGGGGGGCACGACGTCGTTCGTGCCTGATGTCAGCGACGCCGGCGACTTCGGCGATGTCGACTCCGTCAGCGATACGAGTGACGTCAGATTTGCCAACAGAGATTCGTCGGTCTTCGACAGCGTCAGCGATGCCTCGTCCGTCTCGGACTATGACGGCATCGACGGGTTCGGGCAGCAGGGTCCGACCGACGGGTTCACCCCCGTGTACCCGGGGCCGGAGGCCGGAGGGGCGGTGACCGGCGGACCCGTGGGAGTGAACGGTACGTCCAAGCCGCCATACTCCGTGTCCCCCTCCTACCTCGACGGCGACGACGGGCTCTACGCCGATCCGGAAGGCGTCGTCGCCCGGAACACGCCTCCCACGACCCGCGACGCGAACGGTGAGTCCGTCTTCGACACGCTCAACTTCTACGAAGCACCGCCCGCCGGGAACGACTCACCCGCCGACACGCTGCCGAACATCCCCACTGTGGGCACGTCCGCCCCCGGGACACCGTCGTTCACCCCGACGGCCGGACCGACGTCGACACCAGTCTCCGACTACACGGATGCCGACAGTACGGACGCCGACAGTTCCCTCTCGGACGAGAACCTTGTCGACGATCCGGAGAGCGCCGAGGCTCCTGCGGGCCGGACGGGGGGCAACAGTGCCCTTTCCGGCCCCGACGAGTCCGTACGGCAACGGACGCCTGACGGCGACTCCGAAGCACTGCTCGACCAGGACGCGGACACCGACGCGGACGCGGACGCGGATACGGGTGCGAATCCGGATACGAATCCGGACACGGACTCGTCTTCTCGGGCGGACGCGCCGACAGTCACGCCAGGTATCCCGCCCGCCGCACCGAACGTCACACCGGCCGTACCACCTGCCGCCCACCAGTCGACGGACCCCAGCACGCCGACGGCCAAGCACTCGACCGCCAACGGCACCTACCCGGCCCAGACGACAGCGCCGCACGGCGGCAAGGCGGTAACGCCTGGCACGGCGGAGCAGGCCGGCACCGGCACCCGCACCGACGCGGACATCGACGCCAACGCCCACGCCGACGTCAACGCCGACGCCGTCACCAACGCTCCGACGGAACCGAACCTCGTCCCGGAGACGTCGGCCCCGGCCGACACCTCCTTGCATCCGTCGACCCCCCTCACGCCGCCGGACCTCGCGTCGGCCCCCGCGACACCCCGTACCGAAGCGGGCGCCCAGCAGCGGACCACAACCCCGGCCACCACGCCCGAGGGCGAGACAGCGGCCCAGCATGAACGGCCGTACCGAACCGTGCGGACCGAGTCCGAACCCCTGCCGACCAGTTCGTCCGGTCACCCCCCTGCACCGACAGTGTCCGTGGACGCGCCGCGCAGCCCCGACGCAGTCCCCGACACCCCCGCCGACGTGAGGGAACTGCCACTGGACGTTCCCGAGGGTGCGTACTTCAGCGCGCCGGCGCCGGCCGATATCCCCGTCAGCAGTTCATCCTCGCCCGGTTCCACCGACTCGATCGACATGATCATGGACTGGGAGGACGCCGACGACGCGGCATCGGTCGATGAGTCGATGGCCGACTCGGACGAGTCGCCCGAGCCGCAGCCCTTCACCCCCGAGGAGATCCAGCATCACCACCAGCTGCTGACGGGCGTCTTCGGGACCGACATCGTGTCCCATCACATCTACCCCGGCCTCCAAGAGGCCATCGCCCGTGTCGATCGGCTGCGGCAACTCGACCGAGGTCTGCGGGACGGCCCGCTCGACCTGGACGCCGTGACCCGCAGCGTGCTGGGGCTGGACCGTGCCGCGCCGGTGACCGGTGCCCAGCGCAGCGAGCTGTTCCGGGTGGCGATGGACGCGGCGGTGGAGTCCGCGGGCAGCCTGGCCGCGCTCGCCGCCTTCCACCTCCAGCTCCGCGGTGTGCTGTCCCGTTCCCGTGCCATGACCACCGAGAGCGGTGCGGTCCGGGGCCGCAACTGGACGGACACGGTGATCCCGGACCTGGACGCGACGACGGTCGGGAGATCCGTCCAGCAACCCGACAACAATGCCGATGCCGATGCCGACGACCTCGACGACACGATCGTGCGCACCGACGTCCGTACGGCTCCCTGGCACCGGCCCGGTGGCCCGCGGCCGTACGTGGTGGTCGCGTCGGGCACGCACAAGCACGTCGAGGTACGGGGCTACGACGGCGCCCCGCGCGAGGTGCCGATCGACGTGTTCGCCGAACTGTTGGCCCTCGATCCGGCGCTGGCGAGCCTCCCCGCGGACGTCCCGGTCGTCCTGCTGATTCCCGGAGCGGGCGCCAGGGGCCTGGACCTGCCACGCCGGACGGCCGACCGGATCGGCAGGGACACCTGGTCGGCCAACGGCGGTGTGGACCTGGCTCCGCAGGATGACCCGTCCCTGCCGTACACCGTCTCCCTGTCGTCCGGCGGTGGCCTGCCGCGCGCCGACTGGGTTCGCAGCGCTCCCGGCCAGGTCCTCGACCCCAACGGCCCCGATGGCGGCGAGGACGCTCCGGCCTGGGAACGCGAGGTGCTGTCCCACACCATCGTCACCGAGAGCGGCCCGATCGGCCGGGGCGTGTTCGACGACGCCGAGGCCCCGTCGAAGATGGAGGCCCTCCGGCACGCGACGGAGGCGACGGAGCTCTGGCACAGGAACCCCGCCACCGGGGTCTGGACCAAGGACGACAAGCCCGTTCCGTTCGCCGGAAAGCCGGTGTACGTCTTCGCAGCGCACTCCTGGCCGGGGCAGACGCATCTGCCGACCGAGGCCAAAGAGGGGAACGGGGAAACCGCGGTCAAGGTCGCCCGGAGCAAGGAAGTCGGCGGACTGCTGAAGCGGCGTCCCAGTCTGGCCGAACTCCCCCCGAACCACGGCGTGTTGATGGAGGCATGCTGGGACGCGGCCCCCGAAGGTACGACCCGCGCCCGCCGGGACGCTCGTGACGCCTTCGTCCCTGACCCGCTGGCCGTCATCAGTGACGGTCAGCGGACGTCCAACGTGACTGAACGCACCGTCTACGGCGGCACCCGCACCGTCGGCCTCCAGCAGTTGCCGGGCCGGGGATGGGTGCACGTCTTGATGACCGACGCGCAGGGCCGACGCGGCCAGTGGGTGAAGTTCCGGCCGGAACCCGCCGGTGACACGCTGGACGACCGTGCCCGCGCGGCCGGGCTGCACACCGGCCCCGGACCGGTCCGGCCCGAGACCCGGACGCGTACGCTGCGCCTCGTCCGTGCTCTGCGCCTGTCACTGGGCGTGGCTGTCGAGGACGAGGCCGGTTACGCGGATCTGCTCCGTGGCATCGGTGAGCTGGACATGATGCGCGCAACCGATCCCTCGTTCGACGGCTTCGGCCCGTTCACCATGGACCTGTTCGCACGCGCCGCCCGCGCGGACCGGCAGCGGCGGCAGGGCGTGGCGGACGGCGACCCGGGCTCGGCCCCGACCCCTGAGGCCTACCGTGACCTGCTGCTCGTGGCCGCCGAATCCGCGCACACCAGTCCCGGCACCGCGCTCAGCGACTTCGTGGCGCTACCTCAGGTCGTCGCCACGGCGCAACGGCTGAGCGGCCTTGCCGACCTGGACGCCCAGGCCGTCTCCGTTCTGCGCCTGGACGGAGACTCGCCGACGGTGGGGGAGCCCGAGCGGTCACGGCTGTTCTGGGCGACGGCCAAGGCCCTGGAATGGGAGAGCCGGACCTCCGACCCCGACGCCCTCACGGCCAAGGTCCTGCACCTGGACCAGCCGGACCCGGTCCGGCGCGCGGACCTCTTGCGACTGGTCGCGCAGGCCGCGGCCGCGGGACGCGATGTGGACAGCCCGACGGAGCTGGCCGCGTTCCATCTCGAACTGTTCGGAGCCCTGTCTCCGCAGACCCAGCTCCTGGACGTCAACGGCGAGCCGACGGGCCGGCAGTGGGCACAGTCCGAGCCGGACGTGAACGTGAAGGTGGACACGAGCCGGGTCATCGTCACCGCACCGCAGCCGGGCGGCGGCATCCGGCCCGTGGGAGCGGAGCGCACCCCCTGGAAGGCTCCGAACCGGCCCGAGCCGTACATGGTGTGGGCCGGGGGAGGGGCCGACCACATGCTCATGACCCTGCCCGACGGCTCCCGGCACCGGGTGCCGTACGACGAGGTTGCGGAGCTGCTGTCGCGGGACCCGGTGCTGTCCGACCACCGGCTGGACGTCGATGTCGTACTGACCGTCTCGAAGGCGGTGCCGACGCCGACGGCGGGATCCTCGACCACGTCTGCGGTGCCAGTGACTGCCAATGTCCCGGGCGCCGATCCGCGAGCCGTCATCAGTGCCGCGACCGGCCGCGGAGTCTGGGCTTCACGAGGCAGCGCGGGGCTGGGCAAGGTGGGACCGTCGAAGCCGTACGTCCCAGCGTTGCTCCCCACGGTGCCGGGAGGTGTCGCGGGCGCCGACTGGGGAGTGGTGCGGCCGCGTGATCTCCTCGCGCCGGCCACCGCCGCTTCGACGAGCAACACCGCCGGAACAGAAGCCGTCACCTTCGGGGACGCGATCACAGCCCCGACCACGGACGCGACCATTGACCCGACCACGGACGCGATCACAGCCCCGACCACGGACGCGATCACCGACCCGGACCTGACGGTGGCCCTCGTCCCGAAGCCCACCGTTGCGAAGCCCACCGAGTCGGACCCGCCCCCTCCGGACAGCCCGCGTCTCGACCACTCCATGGCGCCCCCGCCCAAGCGCCGAACCCCGGTCGGTTTCGAGGACGGCAGGCGGATGCCCGGGTACGTCGACGACCTCCCGTCGCTCCTGCCCCCCGAGCTGACCGCCGCCGAAGTCGAAGAACTCCTCGCCAATCCCAGCACCTTCGGCCAGAGCACGGTCGTCCTGCGGGGCATCGACGACGCGCTGGACACGATCGACCGCGAACTGCGGCGCGGGCGGGAGACCAGGCCCGCCAAGGGCGACACTCAGCTGCTGACCGACCTCCGGCAGACGCTCCGGGACAAGCCGAAGACGCTGGCGGACGGAGACGGCCGCCCCTTCCCGTACGTCAACGAGGCCGGAGAAGTCCGTGTCCTGTGGGTCGGAGCGAGGCACTACAGCAACTGGTCCCCGTACAGCGACGGCCTCGGTGACGCCACCAAGATCGACAGCATGCACAGGGGCGCCGCGACGTTCGGGCTGACCAAGAACATGCAGGCCAACTCCCAGTACGGCCTCGGCGGTCCGATCGGCCCGGCGGGCACCGCGGTTTTCGGCGGCTTCGGCCGACTCTCCCTGCGGTTCGGCTTCATCAACAAGGTCGGCTACACGCTGTCGGACCAGCGCATGAACCAGATGGAGACCCGGACGCTCGACGAATCACGGTCGTTCCTGGACGACATCTATTACGAGGTGCGCGTCACGGACGCCACCGGTCGGGTCGTCACCAACGCCAGCACCAACACCAGTACAGGCTCCGGCGCCAGTACAGGTACCGGCACCAGCGCAAGCACCACCAACACCGGCTCCGCCGCGCCCGCCCAGTTCGCCTTCGGTATCCACAAGGGGCTCCTCGTCCGGCTGCCCGACAGCGTGCTGAAGATGCCGAAGCCGGGCCGCATCCCCCGGTCGATCGACCTGGACCGGAACTCCCAGTACCGCTTCGTCCGGATCGAGGGATTCGGCCCCGTCGCGGCGATCCGGGACTGGGCGGCCGGACGGATCGGCGTACTGCCCGGGAGCACGGCCTACACCGAGCTGGACACCTTCTTCTCGGGCGACAGCTTCCAGCGGCACGGCGGCACGATGGCGCGCGGCCGCATCACCACCCCGCCGCTGTTCGCCGACGACGACAAGAAGTCACCGCTGGGCGTCTTCGTGGTGGAGGAACTGATTCCGCAGACCGCGATGCTCGTCGGAGAGACCGACCAGGCCGAGATGCGGGACATCAACACATCGACGGTCCGCAGCGAGCGGAGTCGGGCAGAGGGCAAGAGCCTGCTGATGCAAGCCGTCGCCGGACCGGCCTTCAACTTCTTCGACCCCGGCACGGCCCTCTTCGGCCTACGGCTCCAGGCCGGGCCGACCGCCCAGTACTCGTACGCCAGGACCTGGTCGGCCGGACTCGGCGGGGCAGGCACCCTCAAGTCGGCCGGACAGGTGAAGGGCCCCAAGACCGCCCTCTACCTGGTGGTGAAGTCGGTACGGGTGCGGCAGGCCGGCGACAACGCGCCGCCGACGCGGTTCCTCACCTGGAGCCTGGACCGGATGACCAGTGCCGAGGCGCGCCGGCTGGCCGGATGGGACGACGGGACCCGGCTCGCGCTGCGCAACGGCGTCGCCCCGCCCTTCGCACCGGCCTATCTGACCGTGGACCGCCCGCGGACCCTGGGCATGCACCGGGTGAAGGAGTTCACCTTCGACGACGGGCTGCGCACCCGGGTCACACCGGACGCGGCGGACGGCGTGGGCCGCACCCTGCTGGACGAGTTCGCCGACGGCGTGGTGAAGGGCATCGCGCAGCGACGGCAAGGGCTGGTGGTGCCACTCGACCAGCTGCTGCCGCCGAACCTGCCGAAGAGCTGGCGCGCCCGCTTCAACGATGTGCTCGCGCGCAAACCGGACGAGGTGCTCGACGCGGCCCGGAGCCTGCCCATGCCGCCCCAGTGGGGGGATCCCGTCAAGTACCGGATCGCGCTCCAGAACACCCTGCAGATCCTGGGTGTGCTGTCGCAGCAGAACATCACCGCGAACCTGGAGGCGCTGACCACGGTCGGCCTGCCGATCAGACTCACGGACCCCGACGCCGTCGGACAGACCTACTACACGCTGCGGGTGTACGGGACGCTGACCGGGCGGCGGTACGAGGGCAAGGACGTCCACGAGGGAATGCGCTTCAGCGCACAGGGCATAGACCGGCTCGACGGTCAGATGAGTTCGAAGCGAGGCGTGGACCTGGGCTTCGAAGGGACGCTCTCGGGACGCGACAACGCCGTCGACGGCGCCGGACTCCGCCACAACGTACTCGGGCTGACCCTGGGCGGCCGCAAGGGATGGCAGCGGGAGTCGGAGATCTCCTTCGGTTCGACGGTCACCAACGAGCCGATGTCGGTGAGCAACCAGCCCACTCATCTGTACCGCTTCGACATCGGTCTCACCGCGACCCTGAGCGGATACTGGCGACCCCGCGGTCTGATCCGCGGCGTCGGCCTCGGGCTGCCGGGACTGCTGGTCCTGGACGAGCCGGTGAACGTGCTCTTCGGCCGGCGGACGACGCCGGGCCCCCTGCCGGGCGGCGGTCCGGTGACCGGACAGGTGCTCATCGGTGTCCCCGTACAGCACGCCCCCGCCGCGGACCCGTACGCGGACGGGGCGCTCAACCCCTACCTGTCCGACGAGCCCGCTCCCACGCCCATGAACACCGAGCGGGCCCTCGCGCTGGCGAAGGGCAGCCTCGTACTGCCCGCGGGTGCCGGAAAGGGACAGCCCGCCCGACGGCTCGCCGAGCGCGGGACACAGCAGTTCAAGGAGTTCCAGCAGCACCCGTTCGTGATCGTGAACATGGTTCTGTCGCCCACGCTGACCGCGGAGGTGGACCGGGTCCTGAAGACGGCGTCGGGCAGCGCCTGGCAACTGGTGAAGGAGGGCGCCCCCACCCGGGAGGCGATTGTCCGTACCTTCACTCCCCAGTACCTGGCGGCGAGCTTCGACCAGAGCTCGGGGCCGCTCGGCCTGGTGGGCAGCGGCCTGCTCGGCAAGGGGCCGTTCGGCGAGCTGTGGGGAACCTATCGGTACGCGACGACGGTCGGGGACCTGCACGCCCTCACGCCGTCGATGTCCATGGACACCGAGATGACGCTCGGCGGCACCCGGCAGGCCGCCGGCAAGACCAGCAACAGCACCAGCCTCGTCTTCGGCGGTCAGCTCGTCTATGCCGTCGCCCAGAACCCCGGACACGGGATCATGGGTACGTACGGAATCGTCGCCAACCCTTTCTCGACGTCCCGCGCGCACAGTGTCAGCGTCGTACGGACGGTCGTCGCGGACACGAACCGCAAGGGCTTCACCCACCAGGTGCTGGTGGCCGCCGACGTGGATCACTGGTTCGCGCTGACCTCCAGCCGGCTGGGGACGGGCCGGATCGGGACAGCCGCAGCGGGCAGTGCCCTCGTACCGCGCTCGCTCGCCGGAGCGGCGGGCACAGAGCTGACGAGCCCGGGCGGTCTGCTGGGGCATCTGCCGGAGAAGAGCGCACACCGGCTGGGGCTGCTCGACGACGGCATGGGTGAGGTCCCCCGCTACACGCGGCAGCAGTGGACGCCGCAACCCTGGCTGCGTGACGCCGCCTTCGGCACCTACGCGGTGAACGCGCTCGATCCCACCGAGGTGCTGCTCGCGTTCGACCGGCGCATCGGGGAGCTGGGACTCGACGACGAGAGCCGGGAGAGGATCCGGCAACTGGTGACGGCCCGTGCCACGCGGGCCCTCAAGGGGGAGATGACAACCACCGGCCCGTCGACGATGGTCACCGCCGGAGGCTGGGGCTGGGACAGCGTACGGATCGGCAGCAGGCGGGTGCGGGTACGGGTCGAACTGATCCCCGGGACGCCCACGTTCGACGGGCTCGACCACAGCGCGGAGCTGGAGGAGAACCGGCGGGCCATCGAGACCTCCCAGACGAACTCGGAGTACTCGTCCGGGGCGGACGTGGGGCTCCTGACCAGCCAGATGGTGTACACCGGCAACGCGACTGTCCCGGGCGCCGGACCGTCGTACACCGAGAGCGGATCACACCGGCAGACGGTCGCGTCGAGCCACGCGGTCACCACCGTCACGATCTACCGGGCGGCGTCCACCGAACCCCATGCGGAGACCGTCACCCCGTACCGGATGCGGATCACTCTGGAAGCGGACAACACCCCCGACACCGGCGTTCCGGCCGACTCCGGCGGCAAGTCGGGGAAGGGCCCGACGAGGAATTCGCAGCACGGGAAGGCCACGGCGCTGGACCGCTTCCGGGGTCGGCTGCGCATCGTCGAGGAGGACGACGTCGGTGAGCTGCGCGAGCACGTGCCGCTCAGTCTGATGGAGCCGGCTCGGTCGGAGCCGGCGCATGGAACGCTGCTGCCCGCGCCCGATCCGGCGGCCGATCCCGCCCTGGCCGCTCCGCCCCGGAGGGTGCCTCTTCCCGAGGTGCGCAAGGCGGGCGAGGAGCTCCTGATCCGGGACGGGGAGGGCGTGACGAAGCCGTTCACCTTCCCCGAGAACGGTATGCACCCCCGCGGGATCGTAGGCATCCAGAACATCCGCGTCGCGAACGACCTCCTCCTCCTGCAGGCGTACGACACGGGCTACTCCTCCCACGCCCTCAAGGCCAAGGACGACGCCAAGAACGGTGCCGAAAACGGTTCCGACGCCGCCGCCGACGCGGCCGCCCTCACCGAACTCCTCCGCAAGAGCAGAGAAACCGGTCTGACCCGGCTGGGCACCGGTTCGGCGCAGGCGCTGGAGGACGGCACCAGCACCATGGCGGTCACCTCGTTCTACCCGCGCACCACCGAGCCGGACGGCTACCAGGTGGTGGGGCTGACCGAGAAGTCCTTCATCGGCACCGACACCGGACAGCTGAGCCTGCGCTCGACACCCGACTTCAGCCGCGCACTGCTGCTGACAGTCGCCGACGGCAAGAAGCTGGAGGTGCTCAAACGGTACGGGGAGAACGCAGGCACGTCCTCGTCCGGTGAGCACACCCAGAGCGGGAGCTTCGGCGGCGCCTTCCTGTACGACTCGCCCGCCAACGCGGGCCTCAACCAGATCGGACTCTTCGGTCCCGGCCCCAACGACCTCGACGGCGACGGGATGCCGGTCGGGGACGACCACCTGACCTCGCGCAACCTCAAGCCCAGGACCGACCGGTCCTTCCTGTTCGCCGTCCCGAACACCTGGCTGAGCGTCGGTGACGTGCACCGGAACATCGTGGACTCGAAACTCGCGAACAAGGTCCGCAGCGGGACCTTCGGCAAGGCCAGGCCGGGGCCGCAGGCGATGGAGTCCAAGGCGTACGTCGTCGCCTGGATCCGGGAGGACGTCGCCCGCAAGCTGAAGCTCATCAGCGACGTGAACTTCCCCGAGGGCGTCAAGAAGGCGTGGGACGCGGTCGGCAGCGCGAGCAAGGCGTGGGTCGAGGCCGACAAGGCCTACTGGAAGAAGCGGCGGGCCTCCGGTCACCTGCGCAGGGACCTCGACGCCGCGCAGGCCGCCCTCGACCAGGCCGCCGGGATCGCCCGCGCCGCGGCGCGCCCGGTCGACCTCGCCCAGGCTGAGGCCGACGCCGCGGACACGGCCCTGCGGCAGGCCGAGAACGACGCGCGCCGGGACCACGGTCTCGCGGACGCGAGGGTGGCCGCCGCGCAGGCCGAAGCCGACGCGTTCGCCGAGAACGAGGACGGCGCCGAACCCGAACACGAGGGCTGGGCGCAGCTCCTGCGGGACGAACAGGACGCCGTCCGGGCCCGCTTGGCCGAAGCGACCGCGGCTGCCGACCAAGTGCGGAAGACGGCCGATCTACGGCTCGACACCGCGCGTAGGGAGAAGGCCGAAGACGACGAGCGGCTCGACACTGCCCTGCTGTCCGCGCGAGCGCCCGGCCAGAAGTTCGACGACGCCACCGCACGCCGGAACACGGCACGCGACGCCTTCGACACCCGGCGCGCCGAGCTGGACGAACTGAGGGCCGCGGCGGAGAAGGCCGCGGCGGAATACCACCGGGTACGGGCCGGGACGGACCAACTCACCCGCTGGCACCGGCTCGCGGCCACCGAGGAGGGCCGGGAGCAGCTGGACGGCCTCGCCGAGCCGCCCGCGGTGACCTACCAGGCCCCGCCGAGGGCACCCAAGCCGTCGTCCCCGGCGCCGCCCCGCTACACCAGGACGGGTACGGGGGCGGACACCGTGCTGACGGCTCCCGCGTCACCCGCGTCGCCTGTGCAGACTGTGCCGTCTGCGACCTCGGCGCGGGCGACGTACACGCTGCACGACGTGCCGAGGGACGGTGACGCGTTCCTCCGCGCGCTCGCCCTCGGCCTGGAACACGCCTCCCCGGGGCTGCTGGCCGCGGAAGGCATCGACCTCGACGATCCGCGGGCGATGTCCGAACTGCGCCGGAAAATGGCCTCCTGGCTCACCGACCACGCCGACGAGGACCTCCTGGCCGCCGTCGCCCCCGACCACACCGACACTTTCAGCGCGGACGAGACAGCCGCGGCGGGCCTGGACCTCGGCACGGACACGCCGGCCCGCCGCGAGTTCGACGCCCTCGACGGTCTCATCCCGCACGCCGTCAGCCTGAGCCCCGCGACACGGGCCGAGCTGGCGATCACGCAACTCCTCCGGCAGGGCGACGCCGCGTCCGAGACCGGCTGGGACCACTCCGCGGCGGACCTGCTCCCGCTGCTCGCCGCCCGGACCTTCGGCGTACGCGTCACGGTGGTCCGGAGCGACGGTGGCTTCCAGGACTTCACTCCCGAGAACCCGAGGGGAGAAGGCAACCTTCAAGGGCTCGTCGAGAATTCCGGGCGCCCCGGCGCGCATGTGGTGCTGAGCCTTGACGATCGCCACTACCAGCTGGCACTGCCGACCGGCCGGACACCGCTGACGGATCTAACGGATCAGACGGATCCGACGGATACGCAACCTACGGACGACAAGAAGGGCTCGGAAGAGCAGAACTCGGAAGACAAGGGCTCGGAGGAAAGCTCGGAGGAAAAGGGCTCTGACAACAAGGTCGGCGTTGAGAAGGGCAGCGTTGAGAAGGACAGCGTCGAGAAGAGTGGCGTCGAGAAGGGCTCGGACGACAGGAACGCCGAGCCGTCGACGACCGACAGCGTCCGTGCGAGGGGCCACCGCGTACGCGTGCCCGCCACAGGTGAGTGCCTCCTCTACTCCTTCATGGCAGGCGACCCCACGCACCTCCGAAACCGGCTGAGCAGCCTCGCCACCACCGACCCCGAGGCCTACCTCTGGCTCGAAGATCCCGCTGCGGTACGCGATGAACTGCGCCGCCAGGCCACGATCCGCTCCAGGACCGGCAAGCTCCCGACCGGCCCACCGCATGTGGTGCTCCAGGCCATGCGGTCCTTCGTGGAGGACTACGTAGTGCGCAGCGAGGGCCGGCTGCATCCGCAGATCGTCGGCCAGTTCCGGCAGACGGTCGCCGATGCGTTCGGGACACGCGTCACGGGAATGAACCGGGCCGAGAGACTCGCCCAACTCGCCCACCACGGCGTCCAGCACATCCCCGTACCGGAGGCACTCGACCCCACCGAACTGCAGCGACGGTACGTGGCCGCGCGCGTGGCATCGGAAACCGCAGCCCCGGACCCGAGCATCTCCGCGCGGGACGCCCGGGCCGTGCAGGAGGCGTACGCCGAGGACCTGAGTCCGCGCCAGATGTTCGAGTACCTCCAGGAACACGGTCTGCTGCCGACGCCCGACGACCTCGATGACGGCGCCCTGGGCCGCCTGCTCCAAACCGTCTACTCGGAGAGCGCCGCGCCGCTGGACGACCAGGAACTGCCCACGCTCCTGGAAGCCGTCCTCAACTGGGAGCAGCGCTGGGGGACAGCGGCGGGAGAGATCTTCCTGCCTCTTCTGGCGCACGCGTTCAACACACGGGTCGATGTGGTGCAGGCGCTCCCGTCAGGCACCCGACGGGTCAGCCGTGCGGGGCCCGACAACGCCCTGCGGCAGACGGAGGTCTACTACAACGGCGTCAACCACTACGACGGCAGCGACGCCGCACCCCGCGACGGGTTCGGCAACTCGGTCCTCCCGAAGCGCATCAAGGACGAGGAAAAGGACCAGAAGGGCGACATACGGCTGAACCCTCTGTGGGTTCCGCTGGACGAGGTGGACCCGAACCTATTGATCACCGGGAACCGGGACGCGGTGTGGCTGTACACGGTCACCGATGACGGGCGGGTGATCGTGGGCACGGAGCAACTGAGCGGGATCGTCACGGAGGAGCAGTTCGACGCGTTGCTGGCGGGCATGCGGGAGAACGATCCCGATCTGACGGCGGAGTCGCTGCGCCAGGCGATGGACGGGCTGGGCCACACGGGCATCGCAGCCGGTTTCGTCGAGCCTGATCCCGCGGGCGCTGATCCCGCGAAGGCCGGTCGGACGCTGCCGGGGCGCAGCCGGGTGTCCGGCGAGTTCCGCTGGAACGCAGAGCTGAACTCCTGGGTGGTGAACGACAAGTCGGGCCGCTACATGAGCGAGTCGGTGCGGCCGGGCCTGGACCCCGCGGAAGCCGCCGCCTGGCTGGCCAATGTGGCGGCCCTGTTCAGCGACCGACTGGGTGTCGTCGTCCGGCCCGACCAGGTGAAGACGGCCGCGCCCGTCCCGGCACCTCTGCTGCCGCCACCGCCCCCGATCCCACCGACTGAACCTCCGGCTCCACCGACGGCCCCCTTGGTGTCCGTACCGCCGCCTGCACCGGAGGCACCCGCAGCGCCTGAGCCGGACCCGTCGACCCGCGTCCCCGAGGCCGAACACGACGCGGACCGGACCAATACCGATCCGATCCAGCGCCGGCGGATCGCAGAGCTGGCCGAGCAGATCGTGATGTCCGGCCTGAGCGACCTAAGGGCCGGCCTCCGCATCCCCCGTATCACGATCACCGGCTACAGCAACGGTCAGCGCTTCGCGTTGTTCGGCGGCGCGGTGGAGGACGCGGAGACGGTCGGCCGGCAACGGGCGGACGCCGTGCGGGACCTCCTCCTCGACGAGATCCGGCATCAGCTGGAGCTCAACGAGCGTGCTGTGCGCGACGTCCGGGAGGTACGGGGCGGCCCGGTCCGGGCCGAGGACTTCCCGATCACCACGGAGAGCGGCGGCCGGGACATCAGTGCCGTCGGCCCGATCGACGGCGCCGCCGGACGGGCTGCGCGACAACAGGCAGCGATCACGGTCGACCGGTCACCCCTGTCGGCCGCCGCCGCCCGGCTCGAAGAGCTGAGTCCGGGGTCTTTCGGTCCGGAGAAGTCTGCTGCCGACCTGGACGCGCTCGCCCAGGACATCCTGCACCTGAACGACGACCTTGCGGACGACGTCGAAGACGACCCTGAACCGGACAACGAGTCCGACGGCTCCACGATTTCGGACGCAGTTGAGCGGGACAGCGAATCCGAGGGGTCCATAGATCCGGACGAGGTGGTGTCCGACAACGAGTCCGACGGGTCCATTGATCCCGACGAGGAAGTGGTGTCGGACGACGAATCCGAGGGAGCCATTGATCCCGACGAGGAGGTGGTGTCGGACGAGGAGCCTGAAAGCTCTGTGGCCGACTTCGACTCCGACTCCGACGGCACTGACGTCGGCGGTGTCCGCGACGTCGCCGATGGACCGCCGGGTGCGTCTCACGCGCCCGACGACCCCGCTCCGGAAACCATCCGCTTCGACGTCGACGACCTGTCGGACCAAGCGCGCACGCTGTACGAGCTGGTGGACGAGTCGATGGCGGCCGGGAGAGCGACGAGCCGGGCGGCGTTGAGTTCGTACTACCTGGGCAAGCAGGGCCTGTTGTCCGACGCCACTCGCCTGACCGCGCAGGACGGCACCCCGGCGGGGCGGAACTGGACGGGCCGGCCTGTCCAGGATGTGGACGCGTCCTCGTACGACAACGCGGGCGAGAAGCGTGAACCCCGGCCGGCGCTGTGGGCACAGGATCCGAGTGCGCCCCATCCGTATGTGATCGGGACGAAGGGCGGCGACCACCGGAGCGTCATTCTGGCCCTGCCGGATCGCAGCAAGCGGTGGAGGCTGTCGTCGCAGGAGTTCGCCGAACTGCTGGCCTTGGACGAAGACCTGACCGGTCGTGATGACGCCACCCGGGTGGTGCTCGTCTCGCCGAAGGCCGGCGCCCAGGGGCTGGACCTGCCGCGCAGGGCCGCGGCCCGGGTGCGCAAAACGCTGTGGTCGCACAGCGGTGAGGTCGGCATGAAGCCGAACCAGGACACCGGCCGGCACCGCATCGAGGTGACCGACAACCTGGATCTGGAAGTCGCGGCGACGGGCGAGTGGATCGGCAGCAAGCCGGACGATCTGGGGTCGGACCCCGAGCGGACCGGGCCCGGGGAAGGCGTTCTGCGGACGAGCGACGGAAGAACGCTCCAGGACGAGGCGATCAGGAGTTTCACCCTCACCGTCGCGGGATGGCCCGTCGGCCGTGCCGTGTTGAGCGGCGCCGATCAGATGCAGCGTGAGTCGTATCTCCAAGCGATGATCCGGTCGACGGAGTGGTACAGCTACGACCCGGTCACCGGTAAACAGATCGGACCTCCCCGACCGGTGCCGTGGAAGGGCCTGAAACCGTACTTCTATGTCGGCCACGGTCTGCCGGGGCAGACCATCCTGGTGGAAGACGAGCTGGAGAGCGAGGTTCTGGTTCGTGGACCTGAGACCGGCCACCTTCTCCGACGGCGCCCGAGCATGCAACAACTCGACCCGAACACGCCCATCGTGTTCCTGTCCTGCTGGGGAAGCGAGCGGGAGGGGAACGACGCCGCCCCTGAAATATGGAGTCGCCCGTTCGTCACTGATCCGCTCGCCGTCCTGTCGGCGGCCCAGGGCGTCTCCAATACGACGAGGCGCGACGTCTACGCCCCCAGCAGGGTGCACACGACTGTTGAAAAGGGCGGCGAACTACTGCACCACGGGATCACCACCACGCCGGTGAACGACCCGGTGTACATGGAGAAACTGCGCCCCGAGCCGACCCCGGACGAACTCGACACCCTGGCCGAGCAGGCCGGCCTGGAGACGTCCTCGGACTTCACCCCGGCCATGGCCAGGTACACGACGCTGAGGCTGGTCCGGGCCCTCCGGATCACGTTCGGCGTCGATGTGGAGAGCGACAAGGACGACCCGGTCGGCACGTACCAGGGGTTGCTGCGCGGTATCGGCGCCTTGGAGGTCATGCGCCGCAGGGACGAGAAGCTGCGTGGGTACGGGGAACTGACGCTCGATCTGCTCGACCGGGTCACGCGCGGACACCACGGCCTGACGACCGCCCCCGGTACCCGGCCGGCATCGCTGGACCCCGCCGACGTACGGACGATGCTGGAAGCGGCGTCGGCACGGCTGTCCGCCGACCGGCAGTCCACAGGTCAGCCGTCCACCTTGCCGGACTTCCTTGCGCTGCCCTCCGTGGACCGGGCCCGCGAACTGATCGAAAAGGGCGATCCGGACCGGTGGGTCCGCCGAGTTCTGAGGCTGATCGACTCGACTCAGATCACCGCGGACGACCGGCAGAACGCGCTGTGGGCCACGGTCAAGGCCGTGGAAAGCGTGGAGAACCATCCCGACCCCGACGCCCTGACGACGAAGGTGCTCCATCTGGCCAACGGTGAGAATCCGCAGGACGAGGTTCTGCGGGCGAACCTGCTGCAGTTGGCGGCCATGACGGCGGCCCTCGGCCGCAACGCCTACGATCCAACGGTGCTCGCCGCGACCGACCTCCAACGTCACGGGGCGCTGAGCGACACCACTCAAATCATCTCCGCGGAGGGCCGGAAGGCCGGGCGCCGTTGGACAGGGAAGCCCTTGAGGCTTCCCCTCTGGGCGGACGGCTACGAGACGTCACCCAGCGGCGAGCTGCTGGGCGCCCGGCCGTCCTCCGCACCCTGGTCCAAGAGGGGATTCGGAAGGTCGTCCCGTCCCGGCGGATACGTGCTGGACATGAAGGGCACGACCCCCGGACAGGTGGAGATGCCCTGGCCGGACAGGACCACCCGCTCGGTGCCCTACGCGGAGATCTCCGAACTGCTCTCCTACGACACCACCCTGGCGGAACTGGGTCTGGACGTCGCGATCGTCCCCGTCGGCGTGGATTCCGGGACCGTCGACCTGGCCACGTCACTCGCGGCCCGGACCGGGACCGCCCGGACCGTCTGGGTGCCGGAACACCCACTCCGACTCGTCGAGCGTCCGACGTCGAACGAGACCGTTCTCCTCATGACCTCGCAGATGTTCAACGCGACGCACTGGTCACAGATACGTCCGCCTGAGTTGCCCGACCAGCCCGACCAGCCCGACCAGCCCGACCAGCCCGCCGAGTCCACTTCAGCCACCGCCACCGTCAGCTCGCTCGTCGGATCCGCCCCCGGTGTCGTCACGAACCGAGGCGACACTCCACCCCGGGCGCCTGTCGGCTTCAAGTCCACCTGGACCGGTGGGGATATCGGTGAACGGCGCCCGCCACGGCTGGGCCGCGACGGAATCACGAGGGCGGGAGGCGAGCGGTACAGCAGCAGCGTCGACAGCAGCGGCACGGACGCCACCATCAGCGAGGAGGCCACGGGCCGGACCGTGCAGGCGCACTCGAAGCCGGCCCCTGCCCCGGACACGAGCCCCGAGCCGAACCCGGACCCGGCAGAGGCCCTGGTGGGACTCGTCGGCCCGGACGACAGTGCGTACGACCCGGCCCCGCGACGCGGCTCCGTCGACCTCGACCTCGACCTCGACCTCGACCTCGACCTCGACGTGGAGCACGTACCCGTCGTCCCCCGTGACGACGCCCAACGCCAGTGGGTTGCGAGGCAGGTGACGACGGACGATCTGCCAGGGAATCCGCCGAGGGTCGACCGTGCCGCCCTCGCGAGCCCGGCCGATCTGAGGGCGGCGGGCGTCGCGATGACCCCCGGAATGGACGTCGAGGTGCAACTAGGCGGAGGCGTACGTGGCAGCGGGCTGGCACCGCTCGACCAGGTGCGGCTGCTGCTGACCCGCCCCGGCCCGTGGCCCGACGTGCTCGACGCCGTCGCGGCGGCGGTGTCGCGGCGGATCTGGCGGTCGGCGTTCACGGACTTCCAGAGCGCGATCTCGACCGGGGGCACGGACGTGGACGCCGCCAAAGCATGGAAGGCGGCCGTCGGACTGGTTCTGCCGCACGAACCGCACGACGTACTGGCGGATTCCCGGTACGCGGGGGAGGAATTCCGCGACGCGGTGCGGCAGATCGCCGACCACCTGGCAGCGGGACGGACGGACCTGCGGACGGTCGCGCAACTCGCCGCCCAGCTCCGGCGCAACCTCGGACCAGAACTAGGCCGTTTCTGATGGCTCTTGGGGGCTAGGGCGTGTCCGATGGGTCCTGTGACTCGCCTTGCGCTGGATCGTTTCGGTCCGTGTGGGGCGAGGTGATCTTTCAGATGACGAGTGGATGCGGCTGGAGCGGCATCTGCCGCGTAACCGCGGTCGGGGCGGGCGTTGGCAGTGCCACCGTCGGGTGATCAACGGAATTCTGTTCCGGCAGCGGACCGGCCTGCCCTGGCGGGATCTGCCGCCTCAGTTCGGCAAGTGGAAGACGGTTCACGATCGTCATCGCAGATGGTCGGCGGACGGCACATGGGAGAAGATCCTTCGGGCCGTCCAAGCCGACGCGGATGCAGAGGGCCGGATCGACTGGAGCATGGTGAGCGTCGATTCGACGTCCTGCCGAGCACACCAGCACGCAGCCGGCGCCCTCACCCGCGCGCCACGAATTCCGGGCCGGCGCAGTCGCCCGGTGAGGCACCGTTCCGACGAGGGCCTGGGCCGCTCCCGGGGAGGGTTGAACTGCAAAATCCACCTGGCCAGCGAGGGCGGCCGTCGCCCGATGGCTTTCGTCATCACGCCCGGACAGTGGGGTGACGCCCCGTAGTTCATACCTGTGCTCGAACAGGTCAAAGTGCCAAGGCCGGGCAGCGGACGCCCACGCACCCGACCAGACCACGTCGGGGGAGATAAAGCGTATTCATCCCGCCGAAACCGCCGATACCTGCGGCGCCGACAGATCAAGCACACGATCCCTGAACCCAGGGACCAGCGAGCCAGCCGCCAACGCCGGGGCAGTAAGGGCGGCCGACCCACCGGCTTCGACACAACGGTCTACCGGCGCCGCAATGAGGTCGAGCGCACCATCAACCGGCTCAAGACGTTCCGCGCGGTCGCCACCCGCTACGACAAGAGAGCCTACGTCTTCCACGGGACGGTCACGGTCGCGGCAATCCGACTGTGGCTCCGCCCGTGACCACCGCGTCCTCGCCTATCGGTCTTCCGGGACCAGGACGCCGAGCTCGACTTCCTCGAAAACGCGTGACCACCAGGTTTCTTCATCCTCGAACACCCTCGGATCGCTCTGCCGGGCCCGCTCAATCACGTCTTCGACGAAGTCTTCGTAGTCGTCGTCCGCATCGCTCTTCCCCGAGCAGGCGAACGCCTCCCACACTGT
This sequence comes from Streptomyces aurantiacus, assembly GCF_027107535.1. Taxonomy (NCBI): domain Bacteria; kingdom Bacillati; phylum Actinomycetota; class Actinomycetes; order Kitasatosporales; family Streptomycetaceae; genus Streptomyces; species Streptomyces sp. Qhu-G9. Next base: position 4,439,928 of record NZ_CP114283.1, read on the forward strand.
CAGGACGTTCTGCAGACCCGCAACCGACGAGCTGACCAGCCCGTACTGCTGATCCCCATCGCCTTCATAGCCACGGACCATCCACACTTCACCGCTGTCGATCAGCAGCCAGTACGTGTTGACGCCGTCCTCGAACGCACCGAGGAACGCAGCCCGACCCGGCGGAAGGGCGCGGACATCCAGCTCCCGGCCCGAGTCCCGCACGAACATGCGATTGCAGTCGGCCGGCAACCCTCGATCGACCAGCTCAGACACCGCCTCGCCGCCCACACCCAGGCGCGTGAGAGAACTCGCGTCATATGGCAGCCACAGCGTGCTCGGCAACCGGCACTCCCTACTCGATCCGTCCATCCGATCCTCTCAGACCGCGTAGACGACCTATCGGACAGGACCTAGGCGGATCTTGTGGAGGGCTGGGCAAGACGCCCGTATGGTGCGGTGACATGTGTCGTTGATCGGCCCCATGCGGGGCACGACGTGCCGGTGACCGGGGAAGTTCTCCGATGGCTCTGTACATGAGCAGGAACAGCACTGCGGCAGCGGTCCGGGAGGTGTCTGGCCGTCGGCGCCGACGCGGAACGTTCACGGGTTCGGGCAGTACCGGGCCTTCCTCGCGGGCCGTGTGTGGCGGGGTCTCAGCGCCAGTCGTCGATCACGTAGGCCTCGGGGTGGCTGTAGCCGGGTTCGTTGGGTCTGTGCATGGTGACGCCCTGCAACCAGGTGCGGAATCCGCGGTCGACCATTCGGCGGTAGGCATCCGGGCGGCCGAGGTTCATCCCGGCGTCCAGTTGACCCAGTCCGCGCTCGGCGGCCAGCTGCTCGCACGCGCCAAGCAGTCGTTCGAACCGGTTGGCGGCCTCCGGGCCGGGGCGTACGGCTCCGAACTTGACGAAGCACACGTCATCGCCGGCCTCCGACCCGGCTCCGCAGTGGCAGACGGCCAGGCCATCGAGATCGGAGCCGGCGCCCTGGAGCAGGATGGTGTCACCGAGCCCCTGCGCGTGCGTGGCCACGATCTCGCGTTCCAGGCTCAGGCCCTCGTACACGGCCCCGGTCAGCGCGCGACAGAGACTCAGGGCGTCGGGCTGCTCGGCGTCGGGCAGCTCGCCGTACAGCACTCGGCCGGGGACTGCGGCACTGCCTGCCACCTGCTTCTTCATGATCGCTGTGAGGAACCGGGGCCAGAAACCGTACCGGCGGTAGAGCTCAAGGTGCTTCGGACTGTGCGAGAAGGTGAACAGGCCCAGGTGGCGGTTGTCCCAGGTGTCGAAGCAGTCCATGACCGGCTCCATGAGGCGCCTGCCGACGCCCTGGTCCCACAGGTCCGGACGCACGGTCAGCGGGCCGAAGTACCCGACGCTGCCCCAGTTGACGGCGAAGTTCGATCCGGCGACTTCGCCCTCGACCGTAGCTGCGAAGGCCGCATGTGGATCGGCCGCCCAGCGAGTGCGGACGTAGTCGGCGGTCCCGAAGAACGTCTTTGGCTCGGGAGCCCCGAGGAACGTCCCGAAGGCGACCCTGAAGATCTCGTCGGCCCGATCCAGGTCCGCCTCACCCAGCGGGCGGACCGACACAGGGCTCGTGCCACTCTTGTGCTCCCCTGCCGGTGGGATCATCGCTCTCTCCTTCCCGACCCCCTGTTTCATCGCACCACGGGCGTGCGCCGCAGGCGAGGCGAGAGGTCCACCGACGCCCAGGGACCGAGGACCCGGCCGGTCCGCCTTGCCTGTCCGCCGGGAACTGCTGCAGTCGCCAGGCCGAACACCGACCGGTCGAACAACGGCTACTACGGGTACCGAGGCCCAGGAAGGCCACCCCCTGCCCGGGACGGGGAGTCAGCCGACGGGTGCTGTCCGGTTCACTGATCGGCGGCGGGAACGCACTGCTGGTCATCAGGGATGTCCTGTTCCAGGCGATGGCGAGGGCGAGGGCGGGGGATCGCGGGGAATCGCAGAAAACGAGGCCAGGGGGTACAGGGGCCCGGTCAGCGCGTTGTGGCGGCGAGGGCCGGCCGGATGGGTACGTCGAGGATGTCCAGGACTGTGTCGGGCCGGCAGTGGCTGCACGCCCGTACTCCTGTCGCGAGGAGCCGGCGGGCCTCATCACGGCTCACCGGACGTCGTCGTCTGCCCGCGGCGTAGCAGCAGCCCGCATGGACCTCGGCGGGCGGGCGTCCGTCGCGGATGCCGCGTGCGACGAACCACTCCGGCTCTGCGAACCGTCTCTGTCGCCCGCGTCCCTGCTCGGCTTTCCGCTGCTGCAGGGCGGCGATCTTGTCGTCGATGCGCTGCAGCCACATGGCGTGCCAGACCCGTAGTGCGAGCAGTCGCCCCAGGTCAGGGTCGTGACGGCAAAGGAACCGTTTGTGAGTACGCAAGCCGCCTACGGCGCGTGGGGGACGGGTCAGCGGGTGCGTTCGTAGTGGCGACGTGCTTTTTCGCGGTTGCCGCAGACGGCCATCGAGCACCAGCGGGCACGGTTGGCGCGGCTGCGGTCGAGCAGGAACAGCCGGCACTCGTCGTTGGCGCAGGGGCGTAGCCGACCGGGCAGTTGCTGCTCGGTGGCGGCCCACGCGAGAACCATCTCGACGGCCAGCCGGGCATGCGGGGGAGTCTTGATCATCCACTGAAGACCATCCGCAGTGATCTCCGGGATCTGGTGGACCCCTTCGAGCAGCGGGCTCAACGCGGCGGGCGAGCCATCTCCGCGCACCATGTCCCGCAGGATGTCCCGCGTCTCGCGCAGCAGCGCCAGTTCCGCGAGGCTGCCTTCACCGCCGTGCTCCCGCGCCCAGCGTCTGCCTTCGGCCGGGTTGCCGAGCGCGTCCTGTTCCTCGCCGTTGACCAGTGGCCTGCTGTTGAGCAGCTCCAGCAACCTGTCCATCGGATGCCACGCTCCCTCTAACCGGATCGAGTCATTTGACAGGTTAGCTCATTCCGTGCTTGCATGACGATGGACTAACCAGATAAAAGATTTTAAGGGGTTAGAAATGAGCTCGGTGCACCACCGGACCGCCACCGTCGACGGCCATGAGATCTTCTATCGCGAAGCCGGCCCCGCTGACGCCCCCGCGATCGTCCTGCTGCACGGCTTCCCAACCAGCTCGTTCATGTTCCGCGAACTCATCCCGCTGCTGGCCGACGACTACCACGTCATCGCGCCGGACCACCTCGGCTTCGGCCACTCCGACGCCCCCGTCGTAGGGGAGTTCGCCTACACCTTCGACGCACTCGCCGAACTCACCTCCGGACTGCTCGACCAACTGGGTCTGGACCGCTACGCCCTCTACGTCCAGGACTACGGCGCACCCATCGGATGGCGCCTCGCACTCAAGCACCCCGAGCGGATATCCGCCCTCGTCACCCAGAACGGCAACGGCTACGAGGACGGTTTCGTCGAGTCGTTCTGGACCGAGGTGTGGGCCTACGGGGCGAACCCCGGACCCGACACCGAACCCGCCGTCCGCGCCGCACTGGGCGTAGACGCCATCCGCTGGCAGTACGTGCACGGCGTGCCCGACCCGAGCCTGGTCAACCCGGACACCTGGCAGCACGACTTCGCCCTCGTCTCCCGCGAGGGCAACGACGAGGTCCAGCTGGCGCTGTTCCGCGACTATCCGAACAACCGCCCGCTCTACCCGCTGCTCCACGAATTCCTACGCACCAGCGAGGTCCCGGTGCTCGCCGTGTGGGGCCGCAACGACGAAATCTTCGGCCCGGCCGGCGCGCAAGCCTTCGCCCGCGACGCCAAGGACGCGGAGGTGCACCTGGTCAATGGCGGTCACTTCCTGCTGGAGAGCCACCTGGACGTCGTCGCGGGTTACCTGCGCGGCTTCCTCGGGCGGGTGCTGGGATAAGAGGTCGCTTTGTCCCCGTGTGAAGCCAGGGCATCGCCGCGGGCGAAAACATCGCAGGCCGCAAGCGAAGCATCAGCACCGACATCCTCGGCCTGCTGCCGGCGGTGCTGGTCACCGCGGCCGGCGTCCAGGACTCCACGGCCGACCGCACCCTCCTGGAACAAGCTGCCGCCGACCACCCCAGCCCGCGCAGGTCTGGGTCAACAGCGGTTACCGCAAACACCTGGTCGAGCGCTCAGCTACCCTCGGCATCGATCTCGAAATCGTCCAACACATCCCAGGGACCAGGGGATTCACCCCCATCCCGAAACTGTGGGCGGTGGAGCGGACCTACGGCTGGCTGGTCCTGTCTAGCTGAACCTTGGCCGATCTCACTGAACTTTGACCGGGTTCGCAGCTGAGCAGAGGGCTGGGCCCTCGAGGCCCGGCATCGGCGGGCAGCGGCAAAACGAAGCCGGGCTGATCATGGGCGTCATCGTGGAAGCGGAGGTCTGGCCCTGTTACGGCACCGCCGCGTACGTCGAACACCGGGGAACAGCCGTCAGTGGCTGGCCACTCGCGCGGAGCACGGTGGCGGAAACTCGTCGGCAAAGGGGGCGACCGGGCCCGGCCAGGTGAAGGCGAAACGGTGGGAAGGCCGGTCGTACGTCACTGAGGCACCGCAGGGGGCGAGCCCGAAGCGGCGGTGGATCCAGCCGTCGAGAGCAAGAGCAGCGACCTCCGAACGGTAGTCGGCGCCGGGGTACGTGATCGCGCCGACGTCGAGGATCAGGGCCCGGCCGTCGGCCAACTTCTCGGCGTGCAGGGAAGCACCGAAAGCAAGCCAGGCCGCATCCAGCCAGTACGGGGCCCGGTCCGCGGGGAGCTGCAGATACAGCGAGCGGTTGATGAGGAGGCCGGTCAGGGGTGGGGCGTCGTCCGTCTCGTACGCGTCGGCGCGTAGATCTGCGGCCAGGCCCATGCCGGCGTGGAGATAGCGGTAGCGGAAGGTGTCGTACATGGAGCACATCCTTCGCGAGGGACCGCTTCCGATCCTAGGATTCTGCTCAGCTGCGGACCCGGTCAAAGCTCAGTGAGATCGGTCAAGATTCAGTGAGACGGGACAATAGTCGCTGAAGCGGCCCTCAGCAGCCTCCATATCTTGGTGCCATGACGGATGGGGAAGAAACGAAGCTCTACGTGAACCGCTGGGGCGACACATCAGATCCAGCCCCGGAACGGCTGGGGCCCCGCCAGGACGCGTGCTCGTGCTTCGACCAGTCCAGGCCACGCCCGCGAGCCCGCGTCGGATTCCACACCCAACGGCAGGACATTTCTGCCCCGGGCTGGCAACACCTGCTGGAGCTGGTCGATGAGGCCGCCGCCGACGGGCGCGAAGAGTTCCGCCCCCTCACCGAGCTGAGCCCGGAAGAGCGGCGGCAGGTCATCACCCTGCCGCCGAGTATCGCCAGGCTGACGGCGGTCAAGCACCTGGTGCTCTACGGCAGCAACTTGGTTCGCATCCCGCCCGAGATCGGATCCATGACCAGTCTGGAGGAGTTCACCCCATACACCTCATACCGACTTCACTGGTTCCCCTACGAGATCACCCGGTGCCAGAGGCTGACCCGCAGCACAGTGAGCACGCGCGCGCTGTTCGGCAACGAGAAGCTGCGGCCACCCTTCCCAAGGCTTCAGCCTGCCCAGGACTCCGTGGCGGACCTCGATCTGGAGAACCTGGATCCCTGGCGACGGGGCATCACCGCCATCCATCGCTGCAGTGTCTGCAACCATCCGGTCGCACAGAGGGGATTCCATCAGGTATGGATCTCGCTACGCGTGGCCACCGACGTGCTTCCTCTGCTGGTCAGCGCCTGCTCGTCGGCATGCGTCGCCGAACTGCCCGACGGTGCGAAGGACTACATCCCCACAGCGCACACAGGCGGCCGAGTCGATCGGCCGGCGTCCGACTGGGACTGACCCAGCCCACGTGACCGTCGACACCGCGGCCCATCTCACGTGACCTTCTGCCAACCAACTTAGTCATGGCAGGTCAGCGCGACCAAGACGACCAACTTCACTGTCAAAGGACACCCACGCAGGGACAGTTCTCGTCTGCTCATCGAGGTGCCAGATCTTGGGCTGACGTCTAGGAAACAAGGTTGCAACGGTCCTGATGCGGTGGCGTGAACAGTGATCCTGGATGATGCTCTCCGGGCTTTCCCACACGAAGCGGTCGCCGTGGCCGTGCACTTGCTCCTTGACAATCTCGTACCCCACGGCAGCGGCTACCGCGAAGAAGGCTGCGAACAGGATCTCTGTCCCATGGCGGCGCAAGCCGCCGGGGCGCTGGTCCTTCGGCAACCTGGCACGGTTGCCGCTATCCGCCACCAGAGTTCGGCCGCGGGGTCTGGCTCCTGGACACCGCCCTGCGGCAGCTGGAGGCACTCATGCTCGCCCGTCGCGCTGAACTGCACGCGCTCAGCGCGGACTTCCAGCGGTCCGGCCTCTCTCGGAGCGGTCCGGTGGACGCGGTGGATCAGAGGTTCCGTCCGGCCCGAGCTGGGCGAAAGCGACCAGATCACGGCCACGTGCCCAGACGGATGCCTGCGGACAGGGCCGTGGCGCGCTGACGGAGGATTGTCAGTCGGTCGAACTAGGATCCGCGAAGAGGAGATCGACAGGCCCATCGAGTAACTCGAAGCGATTCCGAAGCCGGTCACGTGCGAGGAAGTCCGAGTGCTGGTCCGGAAGATCAGCTGTCCAGGAACTCCGTTCGATCCACACGTTCCAAGGTCGGTTGAGATGCGGCTCCCCAGTCAGCACTAGGCCAAATCTGAACAACCCACACCTCAAGGGGATCCTCGTGCGGCCCGTCAGGAGGGAAGGGATCGAGAGTCAGCAAAGCCTCAACATGATCTCGCCCTCGGCAGAGCAAACGCAGATGATAGCGCCCCGGCCGCAGCGGGATTTCGCCGTAGCAGACGCCACTCAAGTCGACCACCGCGAGGTGATCTGCCATCGGAGAATGGAAAGCCCGTTCATACTCCCAAGAGCCTGATGGTTGAGGAGCGGGCCCGTCCCACACCTCCAAACGCACCAAAGGGTAAAAATCGTTGTCGCTGGAGGTAAGACTCCAACCCTCCCCGGGGATCTGAACAATGTCGTCCACCGCCGGCGCTTGTTCGAAGAGGATGGGGCCGATCTGGATGGTCCTATAGGACACGCGCGGACGGACGTCAACAGCGTTGATCAGAGTGGGCACTTACTCTCCTCACCATCGAGCGAGCAGGGACCGTCAGGCTAGGCCGTGTCCGGCGGATCTTGTGACTGCCGCAGCCTTGGTTCGTTGGCATGCTCAAAGGCTCGCTCCGCGCCCCCGAAGGACGGCGAGGCCATCACCCAAGAACGGGGTTCAGTACCGACCTTCGGCTCCCATTGGGCATACTCGTCCCGCGGCAACCGCGCCCACCTGCGCAAACGCTGCATCAAGGCGGTCATCCCGGAGAAGAAGGACCAGGCCGCCAACCGGAAGAACAAGGGCAGCAAGGGCGGCAGGCCCGTCAGCCACGACGCCGACCTCTACAAAGAGCGGAACACCGTCGAGCGTCTGATCAACAAGTTGAAAGCCTGGCGAGGCATCGCCACCCGCTACGACAAGACCCCCGACAGCTACCTCACCGGCCCCCCCTGCGCGCCTCGATGATCTGGCTCAGAGAACTCACCCGGACCACCTGGTGATCGAACCACATACGCTCCCTAGGCGCCCGTGACGCCGTCGACGGCTTCGCGTATCAGGTCCGCGTGACCGTTGTGACGGGCGTACTCCTCGATCATGTGGATCAGGATCCAGCGCAGGGACACACTGTCCTCGCCGAGGACGGCGGCGTTCTCCTCCGACAGCCTGCCGGGGGCGTCGAGCGGAGCGTCGGCGATCAGCTCACGGCTGCGTTCCACCTCCGTCTGCCAGGTCGCCAGCGCCTCCTTGAGGGTCCGGTCCGGGTCGAGGGTGAATCCGAACCCGCCGTGGTCCCCGAACAGCAGCGCCACGTCCTCGCCGGCGAACACGCGGCTGAACCAGTTCCGCTCGATCTCCGCCAGATGCTGGATTAGGCCGATCATCGTCATGGACGAGGGCGCTACGGCCGTCCTGCGCGCCTGCGTGTCGTCGAGGCCCGCGCACTTCAGCGCCAAAGTGGACCGGTGGAAGTCCAACCAGGCCGTCAGCATGGTGCGTTCGTCGGCGTGCGCGGGCGGGACCGGGCGTCCGTCGGGTGTGGTCGTCATGTACGGCACCTTGGCACACGCCACTGACACCGGTCCCGGGCCACGTGGTACGGCGTTCCGGCCGCCTCGTATGCTGCGCGGATGAGCGATCAGAGGATGAACGCGCCCGTGGCGGGCGGCGTCGGGTACGCGGCCGGGGCCGGAGTGCCCGCTCCAGGTGGGCAGCGCACGGGAAGGAGCGCCGGGGCGTCCGTACTCGCCACGCTCTGGGTGCTGCTGGTCGCCTGGGGGATCGCCGCCGGCAACACCGGACTCGCCTATGTCACGCTGGGCATGGACTTCATCCCGATCGCGGCGGGCGTGCTCGGCTGCCTGGTCTTCGTGATCGTGCTGCGGCTGCTCCACAGGGCGTGGTGGCTCGCCGTCCTCTCCGTGGTCCCCGCACTCTTCATTCTCGTCGGGTCCGTCCAGTACGCCCCCGAGGCGGCGCTCGACCGACGTGGCGTCCGCGAGACCGTCACGATCACCGCGGACAGCGCGGCGGGAACGGCGAGCAAGAACCACCGGTTCACACTGGTCGGGCCGGGCGGTGAACTCGACGAGACCCTCGAGTACCGGGGGAGCAACCCCGGTTACCGGGTGGGCGACCGCATCGAGATCCTCCGCGACCCGGAAGGCGCCGTCCCGCTGGAGGACGCCGTGGACGTCGACCCCGAAGGCAGGCTCGGCGGCCTCGTCACGGGAGTCGCCGCATGGACGGGCATGACGCTGCTCGCGGGCTGGCGCGGCCATGTGCGCCGACGGGAGAACCGCCGGGCGTGGAGCGGCACGATCTAGGAAGGCACGGGCGACGGCGGCCCCGTGCGGGACAGGGACTTGGGGACGGCGCCGTCGCAGCCCACCTCGCCGGTCTCCACCTGCGCGCCTCGATGATCTGGCTCAGAGAACTCACCCGGACCACCTGGTGATCGCAACCACATACGCTCCCTAGTGGTACCCCTTCGCCCCGTCAGGCAGTTCCCTCACGATGTGCGCGTGCCCCGCGTGCCGTCCGGTCTCCTCGACGAGATGGATGAGCACCCAGCGGAGGTCGGCGTTGCCGGAGCGACAGTCGGGGTGGCGGCCGACGTCATCCGAAGCGGCCGCGGCCACGATCTCGTTGCTTCGAGCGTACTGGGCCTCGTGCGACGCACACGCGCGGCCGGGAGTGCGCCCCAGCGCTTCGAGAAACCGGATGCGCACCACCGGCCGTCGTTCAGGCCCGGGTGTAGCCGCCGTCGACGAAGAGTTCGGCGCCGGTGACGAACGACGAGGCGGCCGAAGCCAGGAAGAGGGCGGCCTCGGCGATTTCCTCGGCGTCGGCCAGCCGCCCCAGTGGCACGACGGCCTCGGCGAACCGGTCGACGTCCGGCCCCGCGGCGCGCAGCAGGGCAGGGGTCCGCGTGGGTCCCGGGCTGAGGACGTTGACCCGGAATCGACGCTCTCGCGATTGCCGGGCCCAGTTGTGAACGAGGTTGCTCAACGCTGCCTTCGAGGCGCTGTAGACCTCGAGGTGCTCATTGGGGCGCACGCTGTTGCTTGAGCCGATGACCAGGATGGAGGCGTTCTCCGCCAGCAGCGGAAGCGCCTTCTGGACGGTGAACAGTGGGCCCTTGACGTTGACGGCGAGTGTCAGGTCGACGTTCGCCTCGGTGTGGGCGCCGAGCGCGGCGTCCGCGACGATTCCCGCGTTGGCCACCAGCACGTCGATGCGTCCGGCCTCCTCGCGGACTCGCGCGTAGAGCGCGTCCAGGTCGGCCAGGACCGAGACGTCGGATCGTACGCCGGTGGCCGCAGGACCCATCTCCTTGACTGCCGCTTCGAGGCGGTCGATGTCGCGGCCGGTCACGAAGACCCGTGCGCCCTCCCGGACGAAGCGGTGGGCGATGGCCAGCCCGATCCCGCTGGTCCCTCCGGTGATCACGGCCACCTTCTCCTGCAGCACGCCTGGCATGTCGAACTCCTTCAGTTGTGGAACGGATCGTCCATAACCTAGGCAGTAATGGACGGTCGAGTCAAGAATGGATAGGCTGAGACCATGCCGAGACCACGCGCATTCGACGAACGCCAAGTCCTGGAGCGGGCCCGGGAACAGTTCTGGGCGACCGGCTATGCAGGAACCCGGATGGACGACATCGCCCAGGCGACCGGCCTGGGCAAGGGCAGCCTGTACGGCGCATTCGGCGACAAGGGCAAGCTGTTCCACCGTGTGTTCGGCGACTGGTGCACCGCAGTCGTTGAGGTGGCCGAAGGACGGCTGGCAGGTGGCCCGGACGCAGAGGCCTTGGTCCGGCTGTCGGGATACGTGCACCTCATGGCGGAGAACACGGCCTCCGACACCGAGCGCCGCGGGTGCCTGTTGGCCAAGGGCGCGGCGGAACTGGCCCAGCACGATCCGACGGTCGCTGGACGGTCGGCCGAGACCATGACGGCACTGCTGACCCTGCTGCGGACGGAGATCAGCGCAGCCCAGCGCCACGGCGACATCGATAGCGCTGCGGATCCGGAGCGGTTGGCGGCACTGCTGCTGACGGTGGTCCGCGGTATCGAGGCGGTAGGCAAGGCCGGCCTGGCCCCGGAGACGCTGCGGAATATTGCAGATACCGCACTGGCAGTCCTGCCCATGCCTGAGGGGCAGGAACGCCTCGCAACCGGGCGCAGTCCGGCCCGAAAAAACGAACGTGGTGCCAACACGGCCACATGATCCGCCGGACAGTGCCCAGTCGTCAGTCGTCCCGAAGCTCGACCGCCTCGCACGCTTGGTACCCGACGCCCGCGACATCGGCGACTCCCTCGCCGCCCGCGGCGTCAAGCTCTCGCTCGGCGGCACTCTCTACGACCCCGCCGACCCGATGGGAAGATGTCTTCAACATCCTGGCCACCTTCGCCGAGTTCGAGGTCGACCTCCTGCGCATGCGCACCCGCGAAGGGACGGCAGTGGCGCGGGCCAAGGGCAAACTCAGCGGGAAGCAGCCCAAAATCACCACCTGCCAGCAGACCCACATGGTTCAGCAGCACCAGTCCGGCGAGCACACCATCGCTGACCTCGTCGAGCTCTTCTCCGTCAGCCGCGCCACCGACTACCACGTCCTCGAACGCCACCAGAATGCAGCGGCGCCTTCGACCTCCGGCGGGCTGTGACGTGCTGCCATACGTCTACCGGGTCACCAAGTACGACCCCGCCGACCGCGATCGGCACGGCCACTACACCGGCGCCAAGCCCGCGACCAGCGACCACGGACCGGTCGAAGCTGCCTATCTGCAGGCCGTTGCCGTCCTCGCCGAGGAAACCGGCATCGACCAGCTGGCCATCCGCGAACCCCAGATCGGAGGCTTCGTCCACTTCGGCCTGGAGCCACCGGTCGACGGCTACGGTCTGGCCGACCTGTTCCCTGCCGGCCTCGCCGGGTTTCACGACGGTGCGCTGGTGCCGATCGCCGTCGGCCTGGAACTCGTTCGGGCCATGCTCCGCGACAACGGCGCCTGGTGCCGCCTGGAGGCGGAGGGATCATTCGCGGTGCACGTCGGCTGGGACCAGTACCTCTACGTGGGCAGCAGCCGGCCCTGCGAAGCGGCGCTGGCCCGCACCCGCTCGTTCGGGCTGTTCCCGGAACGCCTGGACACATCGCCCTACGACTTCGCCCCCGATGACCCACAGCACGTACAGCGCCCGGCCGACGCTGACTTCTGGGCCCGCCTGCACTGGACCGTCAGCGCCCACCGCGCGGTGTTCCTGGAGGAGGTCTTCGCTGGCAACGCCTCCCGGTGGCACCGCCTGACCCGCGACAACATCGAGACCGTGCGCTCCCAGCTGGCCCCACGCGCACAGTTGGCTATTTGGCCGGACCTGCTCACCGATGTCGACAAGGCCGTGGCCGCGCTGCCAGACGAAGGCCTGGTGGAGATCGTCTGGGAGGACGAGGACGGGCAGATCACGAGCACGGTCGTGGACGAGACCCAGTTCGAGGCAGTGACCTCCCAGCTCGCCAGCGCGCGTGCTGCCGGCGTCGTATCCATGTATGCCGGTGAAGATCTCCCGCTTTACACCGCTGTGCTGCCCGACAGCGACGGTGTTCTCCGCGCTCGCTGGCAGACCGAGCCGACGCCCAGCGACCGTGACTGGGCCTTCCTGAAGACCCTGCAGCGCGGCCAGATCGTCACCGGCACGGTGCAAACCATCGCCGGCTTCGGGGTCACCTTCGTGGACATCGGCGGCTTCACCGCGATGATCAATATTCCGGAGATGTCCTGGCGTCCGTGCAACCACCCGTCCGACGTCGTCAGCGTCGGCCAGGAGATCACAGCCGAAGTCCTCGACGTCGACATGATCCGGGAACGGCTACCGCTGTCGCTCCGAGCAATGCAGGAAGACCCGTGGCCGCAGGTAGCGCAGCGAATAGGACAGGTGGTGACCGGGCCGGTCACCAAGATCGTGCCGTTCGGCGCCTTCGTGCGCATCGAAGACCGACAGGACGGCTTCGAAGGGCTGCTGGTACACACCAGCGAATTGGATGCTTCGTCCGAAGACGCCATCGAGGTCGGTGACACCCTCACCGTAAAGATCATCGATGTCGATCTCACTCACCGCCGCATTGCCCTGTCGCGTGTCCAGGCCCTTGCCTCCAGCACAGAGAAGCAGCCGCATGCCTGACGACGAGACGAGTCCGATGCAGGCCGAGTTGGACGAGGCGCTCGCGCAGCACGACGCGATTCGGCGCGAGCTCCTCGATCTGCGCGCGCGGCTCTGTCGAGAACTCGGAATCCTGATCCGGGACCCGAAGGACTGACTTTCCTGAGCATCGCGTCCGACGAGGAGATCGTCGCCGCAGTCGCTCAGCTGCGAGCCGAGATCGATGCCCTGAAGCAACCCACCGACAGTACAGGCCTGCGCTGGTCGCGGATCGACTACCTGATCTTGAGGGGCGCAGGATTCAAGCCCTGCAGAGGATTCGAGACGAGTTCGGCGGCGGCACTCCCGATGCGCTCGACCTGCTGAACCACTCCATCCGCCTGCAGCAAGACCGATCAGGAGACTTCACCATGGGCAACTGACTGCGGTTTGGGAGAAGCGGCCGGCTCGGCCGCGGCGCCGGCCCCGTTCAGGGTTCGCCTCAACGGGCGAGACGCGGCGACGCCCTGACTGCGTACAGCCATCTCCGTCACCGGGCGGCCAGCGCGGGTGCCAGATGCTGCTGCAGCTTCTCAGGCAGCGGCTCCTGGCGGGCCGTCGCTGCCACCAGCGCTTCGGCCACCTCATGCAGTTTGGTGTTGTTGTGCTGGGTGGTTGCGTAAGCGGGAGGGGCAACGCTCGTCGATGGGTTCGGGTACCGCTTAGCGATCAGACGGCTCCAAAATATCGTTGAAAGCCAGCAACGCCGGGCAGCCGCTGGACAGCTTGGTGTACCAAATGCGGGAGTTGTCGGTGCGCGTGGGATCTGGGGCAGGCGCCGGAGAAAAGATCGCTCACTGGCGATGACTTTGTTCCAGGGCGAGAGTCTCCTTCGGAAACGCATCTGCCGAACGTCCACTGTTCGGGCCGGAAGCAACGCAGATCACGATCCCTGACAGGAGTCCAGCCCGTATGAACGATCCGGCGCTGACAGCAGACCGCAAGCGCGAGAACGGGTTCTGGCCCTTGATCCACACCGAGCGGGCAGCGCTGGCGGCCGATCTCGCAGAACTGACGGACGAGCAGTGGGCAACACCGTCGCTCTGCACTGGTTTGACGGTGCGTGAGGTGCTGGCGCACCTGACCGCAGGCGCGAGCCTCAACACCGTGAGCTGGCTGGCGGGTGTGATCCGTTGCCGGTTCGACTTCGACAAGCAGGTGGCCATGCGGCTGGCCGAGCAACTCGGCAAGACCCCGAGCGAGACCCTTGAACGTTTCCGGCGCGTCGTCCCGAGCACGACCAAGCCTCCCTTGCCTGCCATCGCCATGCTGGGGGAGACGATCGTGCACGGAGAAGACATCCGGCGCGCGCTGGGCATCCGCCGCGACTATCCGATCAAGGTCGTCACACAGACGGCCGAGTACTACCAGGGCTCAGACCTCGTGGTCGTTGCCAAGGGACGTATCGGTGGCCTCGGACTTGTAGCGGATGACGGTCCGTTCACAACCGGTTCCGGATTTCTCGTGTCCGGCCGCACCTTGGCCCTGGTAATGGCTATGACCGGCCGCGCAACGTACTGCGACGATCTCGAAGGCGACGGTGTGGAACTCCTCCGCAGCCGTTGCGTGACAGCCTGACACGATGTCGAGGCATCCAGCTCGGCCCCGGACCAGGGCCGACGTGGTCCGGGGCTGACCCGACGTGAATGGTCATCGTCGGGTGAGGGATGGGAATTCGGCAGGTCAGCCCGCGGTGGTGGATAAAAGATCGTTTTGGTCCACCCTCCAAAACTTTCGTTGGAGGCGATGGCGACGCTGTTCTTTTCCTCCCGTTCGGTCAGCATTGGAACAGCAGCTCAGCTGGGAGACCGTCACCAACATCTCCCAGGCGTCGTCGGGACCGCAGGAGCAGGCCGTCATCAGAATGTCGCGCCAAGTCGATGGTGGGACGGCTGAGTAACCCCTTCTGAGCTGCAGGGCTTCCCTGCGCCACTACTCCGCGTCCACAGCTCTCCAAAGCGGTCACCCAGACGCCACGGCCGTCTACTCACCCTGTGCACAGGATCAGGCGGTCAGGGCCTGCTCGACGGTGGGATAGCAGGGGATGAGCTGATCAAGGCCGATGATCTGCAGGACCCGCGGGAAGGCTTCCTGGGAGCCGGCGATGCGCAGCCGGCCCTCAGCGTCACTCGCGGCTTGGTGAGCGGTGAGGAAGACGCTGATACCGCTGGAGTCCATGAACGTCACCCGCCTGAAGTCCGCCACCACCCGCGGCGGCATCACGCCGCCCGAGGACCGCATCGCCTCGGCGAGCATGTCCTTGACGGTCAGGTCGATCTCGCCGCGCACGGGGAGCTCAACCCGCCCCCTGAGGACTCCCAGAACGGCGAAACAGGCGGCCTTGGCAGCTTGATCGGGATGGTCCCCGTCGACACTGAGTAGCTCAAACGCCAGAGATCCCAGACAGACATCTGGCTCCTCATCATCGCGCGCTGAGGCCAGGGTGTTCCTGGCCTCAGCGAAGCGCGCTTCTCCGGCGATGAACCAGGCCGTCATTCGCTAATCACCGACCGGGGCATCCCGCCGGGCACCGTCCGCGTGGAACGCACCGGCCGCATGTGCGGCGAGCTCACGTACCTGGTGCTCGCCTGGGACGTGTCCCGCTGCGCCGGACCGGGCGGCATCCGGCTCACCTGGAGGGAAGACACCGGCTGGTCACACACCCTGCTGGGAGTTGTCGTCACAGTGTCACGCCCACATCAGGAGCGATGCGAGGGTGACGGCTGCCCGGTAGGACTCGGCGGCCTTGTCGTAGCGAGTGGCGATACCGCGCCGCTGCTTCAAGCGGTTGAAGCAGCGTTCTACGGCGTTGCGCCGTGACCCTGTGCAGAAGGGCGGGTGACCACGTTGATGTTGAACGTGTGAGCACCCAGGCCGCCCGCGATGCCCATGAAGAGCAGGGCGAAGTGCTCCTGCCCGCGTGCGGTGGTGATGCCGCCGATGTCCAGCTGGGATGACGGGGGCCAGCCGAGGTCGGTGAGCAGTCGGCCGGTGGTCCGTTTGGCTTCGGCGTCGTCGCCGGAGAGGAAGACGGTGCTCGGGCCATCGAGACCGTCCGGGGCGGTCATCACGGTGGAGTCCATGGTGCACAGCGTCTTGACGACGGGGGTCAGGGGGAAGGCTTCCTGGATCTTTTCACCCAGGCTGCTGTTGGGGTGCGAGAGCTCTGTGAAGTCCTCGGAGAGGCCGACCCCGACATCGATCAGCAGAGTGCCGGCCAGCGCCGGTGCTCCGATGGAGTGCAGCAGTTCCACGGAGACAGTACCCGGGGTGGCGTTGACGAGTACCTCCGCGTGGGCGGCTGTCTCGTTCAGGCTTGCCACGGGGAGACCGAGGTCTGTCCGTTCCTTGGGCTGACGTGAACCGAGGAGCACGTCGTGTCCTGCGGCGCTCCAGCCATGGGCCAGTGCTCGGGCGACGTTGCCGGTGCCAAGTAGTCCTAAGCGCATGGTGCGACGCTAGCTGTTGTCGGGGCGCTGCGGATCGGACCTCGGGCCCGGGTGGACCGGCACCAAAGACGTAGTCCTGTGGTCGCTTGCCACTCGGTACGACAAGACCGCCGAGTCCTACCGGGCAGCCGTCATCCTCGCCTCGCTCCTGATGTGGGCGTGCCACTGTGACGACAACTCGGAGCCGGGGGCCGGCCCGCCATCCCGCGCGGTCCGCTCACCGGCCTGCACCGCGGATACGCGACACCCGATGTCGTCACGGACGTGGCCGACGTCCTGGTGTCCCGGCAGTTCCGCTCCTACACCACGCAATGGCGCGGCGAGTGGCAGTGTGCGCACGAGGTGCGCACCGCGATCGACGCTTTCCACCAACCGGCCGGCTGACCGGCACGGTCGGCTGCGCACGTGTGCGCAGACCTCCCATCCCGCCCACCGCTCTCCCTACCAACTCCCAACTCCCGGGTACCAGTCGGTGAAGTCCTCGTCGCATTACAGCCCGTTGAGGCGGTCTCTCACCCGCATCGCCGTCGTACCGCCCGGGTTGCTCGCCCGTGCGATCTGCGCGGTCAGAGACGGGACTTGCTCACCGGGACGGGGACGGAGCGACAACAGACACCTCGACAACTGCATCGGTCTTCGAAGCAGCCGCGAGCACGCTGATCATGCAGGCGCACCGGCAAAATCCAAGATCCCCGACAGAGCCGAGCTCAGTCTCGGACGACGCTGCTGATCGCGGTGCGGAGGTCGTCACCTTCCGTATCCGTGTGTGCCGACGGGAGGGGGGACGCGCTGGCGGGGTTGAGCGCATCGAAGAGCAGGGCCATGAAGCGTGCGCGCGTGCCAGGCGTGGTGCCGGGGAGGGCGAGGCCGGCGACGCCCATGACGAGGAAGCGCGGAATGTCGTCCGCCGTGAGGTCGGTGCGGATCTCCCCCTGCGCCTGGCCGTGCTCCAAGAGAGGACGAAGGGAGTCACTCAAGCGCCGGAGGGCATCCACGGCGACGTCGGCGAAGTTGCCGACGAAGGTGACCAGTCCCCGCTCCTCGGTGATCAGGTCGAGTAGCCGGGTGGCGATGTCCAGGAGGGACTGGCGCGGGTGGCTGGAGGCCGTGGCGTCGGTGATCAGCGGAAGGAGGTCGGTCTCGAGGATGTCGTCGAGGACCGCCCGGACAAGGGCCTCCCGGTTAGGGAAGTGCCGGTAGAGCGTGGCGATGCCCACGCCCGCCTCGGTCGCGATCTGCTCCAGGGAGCCCTCACCTGTGCCGAGGACGTTGCGTCCGGCCGCGATGATGCGCTCCGCGCTGGAGCGGGCGTCAACCCTGCGGAGCCGGGGTGTGCGCGGTGCGGCGTTCGGCATCTCTGACCCTCCAGTTTCTACATCGCAGACTACTCAATCGCCCGCGCGATAATAGCCGTCTACCGCTTTGATAGTTGACTATCGCTTTGGTAGTACCATCTCACTTCGTTCGGATGCGCGTGCCCGTCGGGGTGCGCCGGAGAAGGGAAAGCGTGTGTCTGTGCTGCTGTATCGGCTGGGGCATTTCGCCTACGCCAGGCCCTGGTATGTGATCACCGGCTGGTTGGCGGTGATGTCCGCCGTGGTGGCGCTGCTCGTGGTCAATCCCGTCAAGTTGAGCAACGAGGTGCGCATCGACGGCACCCCCGCCCAGGAGATCATCGACGATCTGGCGAAGTCCCTTCCCGAGGCGTCCGGCGGGCAGGGCATGCTGGTGTTCCGCGCGCAGGACGGGGCCCGGGTCGACGGCGAGAGCAGCCGCGCCGCCCTGATAGCCGCGGTGGACGCGGTCTACCGCCACGCCCACGTCATCGACGCGCGCGAGATCCTCGCCGAGGAACTGTCGAAGGGTGAGAAGAGTCCGCTGATGCGGGCCCAGGCGGCGGTGGCCGAGGCCGCCGGGCAGCCGACGGGAGCCAAGGCGCCGGCGCCGCTGCTGCAGGACGGACGACCGGTGCCCGGGGTTGTGGTCTCGTCGGACGGCTCCACCGCCCTGATGCAGTTCCAGTTCGACGAGCAGACCTATGAGCTGCCCTCCGGCACGATCGACAGCACCGTCCAGGCCGCGAAGCGGCAGGCTGAACACGGCCGCCTCGACGTGCTGCCGTCGGCGGCGATGCTGGAGATACCGGAGATCGTGGGCGTCGGTGAGATCGTCGGCGTCGTGGTGGCGGCCATCGTCCTGCTGGTCACCCTGGGGTCGGTCGTGGCGGCGGGCCTGCCCCTGGTCATCGCTCTGGTCGGTGTCACGGTGGGCGTCGGCGGCGCTTTCACTCTCTCCACCGTCTTCGAGATCCACTCGCTCACCGCCGTACTGGCCCTGATGCTGGGGCTCGCCGTCGGCATTGACTACGCCCTGTTCATCGTCAACCGGCAACGGCGGCTGATTCTGGACGGCGGCCTGGACGCGCACGAGGCGACCGGTCGCGCCATCGGCACCGCCGGGAGCGCGGTCTTCTTCGCCGGCAGCACCGTCATCATCGCCCTGGCAGGACTGTTGGTGGTCGGTATCACGCTGCTCAGCACCATGGCCCTCGCCGCCGCGGCCACGATCGCCATCACCGTCCTGCTCGCCCTGACCCTGCTGCCGGCGCTCCTGGGCCTGGTCAAGGAGCGCATCTGCTCGCCCAGGACCCGACGCACGGCGCAGCAGCAGGCCTCCGCCGCCGCACGGACACGGGCCACCCGCTGGGGATCACGCCTGGTCCGCCACAAGTACCCCGCTCTCACGGCGGCGTTCCTGATCCCCCTGGTTCTGGCTCTCCCTGCCCTCGATATGCGGATGGGCCTGCCGTCCGGCGCCAGCTACAACCCCGACACCGCGCAGCGCCAGAGCTACGAGGAGGTCAGTGAAAGCTTCGGCCCCGGCTACAACGGCCCCCTCATGGTCGTCGCCCGCTCCTCCGACAGCGGGCAACCGCTCCCACCCACGGCCCTCGCCGCAGTCGTCTCCGACCTGAAGGACACCGAAGGCGTCACATCGGTCTCTCTGGCAGGTACGAACTCCGCCGGCACCGTAGCTGTCCTCAGCCTCATCCCTGGCGAGGGGCCGAACGACGACGGCACCAAGGACCTCGTCACCTCCGTGCGGGACAAGAGCCGGGAGATCCGCGAAACCCATGGCGTCACCCTCGGCATCACCGGCTTCACCGCCCTCGCGATCGACGTGTCCGACCGCCTCGCGGACGTCTTGCCCCTCTACGTGGCCACCGTTCTCGGACTCTCGCTGATCGTCCTGCTCCTGGTCTTCCGCTCCGTACTCGTCCCGGTGATGGCCACCCTCGGCTTCCTGCTCAGCATCGCCGCCACCTTCGGCATCACCACGGCCGTCTTCCAATGGGGCTGGTTGCAGGCGCTGTTCGGACTCGACGCGAGCGCACCCGTGATGAGCCTGCTGCCCATCATCGTCACCGGCGTGCTCTACGGACTGGCCATGGACTACCAGGTCTTCCTGGTGACCTCGATGCGCGAAGCCCGCATGCACGGCGCCGATCCGATCGACGCGACGGTCTCCGGCTTCGCCCGGGCCAGCGCCGTCGTGGTCGCAGCAGCCACGATCATGGTCTCGGTCTTCGCCGGATTCATCTTCAACGCCCAGCCCATGATCAAACAGGCGGGATTCGCGCTGGCGGTGGGCATCCTCATCGACGCGTTTGTCATCCGCATGACGTTCATTCCGGCCACCATGGCACTTGCTCGGGAGAAGGCGTGGTGGATTCCCGGGTGGCTGGACCGCCTCCTGCCTGACCTGGACGTCGAAGGCGACAAGCTCGCGCAAAAGATCCCGCTTCCCCATCCTGCCGCTCCCCACCAGCACGCCACCACGCACAAGCCCTGACGCGCCGTCGGCGAACATGTGCCTGCAGACAACGCCGAACCCGCGGCCGACGGCCGCGGTGCCGGTGCAAGGTGCCGTCCGCGTCGCTTCGCGCACCGCACGGGGTGCGCGAAGCGACCGCGACGAGAATGCGGTCGCCACCCCGCCACCCCGCCACCCCGCCACCCCGCCGCCCGTGTCGGCTGGTCGGCCTGTTCGGAGGTCTTCGCGACCCAGATGGTGAGCATCACGCGCTGCGGAACCACAAACACCACCTGAGACTGGACACCGCCGACGGCACCACCGCGTTCGACCAGGACGCCACGTTCTACCGGGCAGCCTGACTGGAGACTCCGCCTGGTCGCTGTTCCGTGCGTACAACTTCCTGGACCACCACATTCGGCACGCCGATCACACCCTGCGCGTCGCCCCCATCTTCACAGCAGCGGAGCGCGAGGACGCCACGTTCCGCGTCGGTCACTGAGACCGTGTCCTACGTGGTGAGGGACGAGTCGCTTGTAGCAGCAGTTGGCGGCAGCGAGGCCGCATCGGCGTGCGCATCGCCCGCAACGGGATCGAGTCCAGCGAACGATTAGGGCGACGCCGCTGGGTCATCGAGCGGACGATGTCCTGGCTGTCCGGCTATCGACGACTCAGCCCACGCCACGAGCGTCACCCCCACAACTTGGAACGCGGCTTGCCCCGGTCCTCGGGGCTCGGACCTGTGTGGTCGCCCCCTTTCTTTTGAGCCCTGACGTGGGCGGTGTCGAGGACGACGCGGGTGACGTCGATGAGGCCGGCGTCGTCGAGGTGGTGCAGCACGGCCTCGTGGAGGCGGCCCCAGACACCGGCCCTGGACCAGATCCGGAACCGGCGGTGAGCCGTCGACTTCGATATGCCGAAACAGGGCGGCAGTTGGCGCCAGGCGCAGCCGCTTACCAGGACGTAGACGATCGCCGCGAACAGCGTCTCATCAGGGGTGTCCTGGGTTCCGCCGCCGTGCGGCCGCACTCTCGAGGGCGGGATCAGCGGTTGCGCGATCTCCCACAGCCCGTCCGGAACAATCCAACTCCACGTACCCCGCCCCATGCGCGGAGCCACCACCGCCTCACCACGTAGGACACGATCTAAGCCGTACGCCGCTTGAACAGCGCTCCCGAAGCGGCCACCGAGGCGGCGAGGATGCCCGTGCACCAGGCGAGCGCCACCCACCCCGTCGAGCCCACCGGCTGCCCGAGCAGCAGTCCGCGTACCGCCTCGGTGACATGGGTGACGGGCTGGTGGGCGGCGAAGCCCTGGAGCCACGAGGGCATGGTGTCGGTCGGCACGAAGGCGCTGCTCGGGTAAGGCAGGAAGCTCACGAAGAAGGTGAAACCCCCGGCTGCCTCGGGGGACTTGACGAGCAGGCCCACTGCGGCGGACAGCCAGGAGAGCGCCGCGATGTAGGTGGCCAGGAGGCCGATCGCGGCGAGCCAGCCGCCCGGGCCGGCCGAGGGGCGGAAGCCGATCGCGAAGGCGAGCGCGAAGACCAGGGCGGTGGCGATCAGGTTCCGGGCCGTGGAGGCGAGGACGTGGCCCGCCAGGATGGGGATGCCGCCGATGTCGAGGGACCGGAAGCGGTCGATGATGCCGCCCTTGAGGTCCTCGGTGACGGTCACGGCGGTGCTGGCCGAACCGAAGCCGGCGCACAGCAGCAGGACGCCGGGGACGACGTAAGTGACGTATTCCGTACCGGTGTCGATGGCTCCGCCGAGGAAGTACACGAAGATCAGGAGCAGCATCACCGGAAGCGCCATGGCCGTCATCAGGGCGTCGACGTTGCGGCGGCTGAGCCGGATGGAGCGGCCGGTCATGATGAGTGCGTCAGACATGGCTGGGCTCCTGGTGTGCGGGCTTCGTGAGGGTCAGGAAGACGTCGTCGAGGGTGGCCGTGTGCAGCGAGAACCGTTCGATGAGCGTGCTGTCGGGGTCCAACGCGTCGAGCAGCGTCCGCACCTGGGGCGCACCGCCGTCGGTGAAGAAGCCCAGGGTGCGGGTCTCGGGCTCGCTGTACACCGCCTGTGACACCAGGCGCAGATAGGCGACCGGGTCGGTCAGGACGATGTCGAGGCGCTGGCCCGCGACGCGCCGCTTCAGTTCCTCGGAGGTGCCCTCGGCGACCAGTTCGCCGCCGTGGAGCACGGCGATACGGTCCGCCAACCGGTCGGCCTCCTCCAGGTACTGGGTGGTCAGGAAGACCGTCGTGCCCCGCGCCGACAGTTCGCGCACCACGCTCCACAGCTCCTGGCGGCTGCGCGGGTCGAGGCCCGCGGTCGGCTCGTCCAGGAAGATCACTTCGGGTTGGCCCGCCAGGGACGCGGCCAGGTCGAGGCGCCGTCGCATGCCTCCCGAGTACGTCTTGACCAGGCGGCCGGCGGCGTCGGCGAGGTCGAAGCGGTCGAGGAGTTCGGCGGCCCGGGTGCGTGCGGCTGCGCGGGAGGTGCGGGCACCGGCGTGGGTGCGGGTGAGCCGGGCCATCATCCGCAGGTTCTCCGCACCGGTCTGCATCTCGTCGAGCGCCGCGAACTGGCCGGTGAGGCTGATCGCGCGGCGGGCCCGGGCCCGCTCGGTGCGCAGGTCGTGCCCTGCGACCCTGGCGGTGCCCGCGTCGGCCTCGGTGAGCGTGGCCAGGATGCGGACGGTGGTGGTCTTGCCCGCGCCGTTCGGGCCGAGCAGGGCGTGTACGGTGCCGCGCGGCACCGCCAGGTCGAGACCGCGCAGAACCTCCACCTTGCCGTAGGTCTTGCGCAGGCCGATGGCCTCGATGGCGGGTGCGTCGGGCATGGCCTCGCCTCTCCATGACTGCTTACTGCGTATCCCTTACGCGTTATCGTGTAAGGGTTACGCAGAACTATGATGTGCGTCAAGCCGGAGGCCCGAGAAACGGTCCCGGGACGCAGAGGGAGGCAACGCGGATGGCGGCAGCGGACGAGGACACCGGCCTACCCGTGAGCCTCGCGACGGCCTGGGGTTTCAGGGCCCGCCCCTCGAAAGGGCCAAAGCCGGGGCTCAGCCTGGACCGCATCGTGGCCGCGGCAGTGGGCGCCGCGGCTGCCGAGGGCATCGGGGCGGTGTCGATGGGGCGCGTCGCCAAGGAGCTCGCCGTCTCGCCGATGTCGCTCTACCGGTACGTCGGCGCAAAGGACGAGCTCTACGTCCTGATGCAGGAGGCGGTCACGCCCGCGCCCCCCGAACCGATGCCCGAGGGGGCCGGGTGGCGCGCGGGGCTGACCCGGTGGGCCCGGGCACAGCGCGCGTTCTTCCACGAGAACCTATGGCTCCTGCGGATCCCTGTCTCCGGGCCGCCCGCAAGCCCGAAGTCGGTGGCGTGGATGGAGTACGGCCTCGAGACCCTCGACGGCACCGGGCTCGACGAGGGCACGAAACTCGGCGTGATCATGCTGGTCAGCGGCTATGTGCGCAACGAGGCGACGCTGATGTCAGACCTGGATGCCGCGTACACGGCGAGAGGCCACGCCCCCGACGAGGTGCTGCGCCGCTACCAGCGCACCCTCGCCGCCCTTACCGACCCCGAACGCCACCCGGCCGTCACACGCGTCCTCGAATCCGATGCCCTGGACCAGGCGGACGAGCCGGACGCGGACTTCGAGTTCGGACTCGGGGTCGTGCTCGACGGGGTGGCGGCGCTGATCGCGCGGCGCGGGTAGGGCGTTTCTTCCGGATCACCATCCGCTCCCCGGCCGACGCACGGCACGTCGCCTGGCAGGCTCGTCCTCACGTGTCAGACAGGTCGTCAAGGCGGCACCCGGCCCTCGCGTTCCAGCCCGTCATGGCGGAGTTCCTTGCCGGGGAAGGGTGTCGCCGAAGCCTACGAACCGTCAGGCCGAGGATCCACTGTCGATGACCAGGTCGGCGCCGACCACCGCGCCGGCCGCGGGCGAGGCGAGGTAGAGCACCGCGGCTGCCACTTCTTCTGCCTCCGCGACCCGGCCGAGCGGGTTTTCTGTCTTCACTCGCTCGGCACGGTCGGCCTCGGTCTCGCCGGGCCGCAGCGACATGGGAGCGGCGGAGGCGCCGGGACTGACCGCGTTGATGCGGATGCCCTGGTGGATGTGGTCGAGAGCGGCGGCACGGGTCAGCGCAGAGACCGCTGCCTTGGAGGTGATGTAGGCGGCAACGTTCGGGATCCGCAGGTGTGCGCCCAGGTTGGAGGAGATATTGACGATGGCGCCGCCACCGTTGTCCTTCATGTGGGCGATCTCGTGCTTCATGGCCAGCCAGACGCCGGTGACATTGGTCCGCAGCACCGCGTCCCAGTCCTCCTCGCTCACCTCTCCGACGGCTACGGTGCCGCGGAGTATCCCGGCGTTGTTGACCGCGATGTCCAGTCCGCCGAAGCGGGTAACGCTCTCGTGTACCAGGTTCTGGAGCTGGCCGGAGTCGGTGACATCGGCGGTGACGGTGGTGGCCGTGCCGCCTGCGGCCTCGATGAGGCCGACCGTCTCGTTCAGTGTGGCCGCGGTGCGCCCGGCGGCGACCACGGATGCGTCCTCGGCTGCGAATGCGAGCGCGATTGCGCGGCCGAGGCCGGAGCCTGCGCCGGTGACGAGGACGGTCTTGCCGGTGAAGCGGTTCATTTCGGTGGCTCCCTTGAGTGGTGGACTATTTGGTGCGGTGGTTCAGGAGGGCGACGGCGGCGAGAGCGGCCCCTGTTGCGGCCAGGGACGAGGTATCGCTGCCGAGCGTGAGCAGGATCGCGAACAGGACGGTCGGGCCGAATTCCATCGCGGTGTTCAGCACGCCGCCCGCGAGCCCGGTCTGCTGTTGCGGCACGCGTTCGGTGGCGAGCACGGCGGCTCCCGCGAAGGAGGCCGCCGTGCCGGCCGGCAGCAGCACCAGGCCCGGCAGCAGTCCATACCCGTATGAGATGTGTGCGTCGATCCCGGTGAGCGCGAGGAGGGCGAGCCCGGCCGCGCCGGTGCCGAGCCCGGCGGCTGTGACGGTTCGGGCCCCGTACCGGCCGATGAGCGGTCCTGCCGCGCGGCCCGCGGCGATCAGTGCAACAGCGAACGGTACGAACGCCGCCGAGGTCTGCAGCTGTGACCAGTCGCGCGCCTGCTGGAGGTGGAGGGAGAGAACCACGAAAGTCATCGCGGTTCCGCAAGCGCTCAGTGCGATGGCCGCGAGAGCGAGGCCCCGCCGCCGGTCGAGCAGGAAGCGGGGCGGCAGCAGCGGGTCGACGGCGCGGCGCTCGGCGTACCAGAACGCGGCCAGCAGCGCGGTTCCGCAGAGCAGCGGCACGAGCACGCCGACCGACGACCAGGGGCGGGTATCGGTGACGACGAGCCCGTAACTGGCGAGGGTGACCCCGGCGGTGGCGAGCAGAGCACCCGGCAGGTCGAGAGTCCTGCCCCGGCTCGGCATGGTGTCCGGCAGCAGCCGGGGCGTGAGGGCGAGGGCTGCGAGGGCCACCACGAGTGGCACGGCGAAGGTCCAACGCCAAGACAGCAGCGCTGAGATGACGCCGGAGAGCAGATTGCCCGCGGTCGCGCCGAGTATCGAGAGCCCGCCCCAGGTGGCCATCGCCCTGCCGTATGCGGTGGGGGAGGGGAAGGCGGCGCGCAGCACGGCCATGGCGGCGGGTGCGATCAGAGCCGCCCCCGCGCCCTGCGCGAAGCGCGCTGCGAGCAGTGTCCCGATGCCGGTGGTGAGCGGAGCGGCGGCCGAGGCGGCGGCGAAGAGGACGAGGCCTGCGGTGAGTGCGCGCCGCCCGCCGTAGCGGTCCGCGAGGCGACCGCCAAAGAGCAGCAGTCCGGTGAAGGTCAGTCCGTAGGCAGCGCTGAGCAGGATCAAGTCGGCGCGCTGCAGGTCGAATTCGCGCCCGATGAGGGGCAGCGGTATGGCGAGCGCGGCGAGTGTGAAGATCAGCGTGGCCTGGACGCTACCGAGGAGGACGAAGGCGCGTCGCTGCTGCATAGTGGCGACGCGGGCAGCGCCAGTGGCGGTCATGCCTTCCCCCTGATATTTGACCGATCGGTTCATTATTTGGGCATGCGGAAGCGAGCCCGGTGGTTCCCGGTGGGTGTGAGTCAGTCCAGCAGGGCTAGGGCCTGTTCGGCCGCGTCCCGCACCCGGGCGGGATCGTTCGACGCCTTGCCGACGATCCGTACACCCTGCAGCAGGACGAGCAGCATGCGGGCCAGTGCGCGCGGATCGCGGCCCTCGGGCAGCTCGCCCTGAGCCTGGGCCCGTACGAGCGCGGAGTGCAGCAGGGTCTCGACGTGCTCCCAGCTGATCTCGACCCGACGGGCCGCCGCAGGGTCGTGCGGGGCCAGTTCGGCCGCGGTATTGGTGACGAAGCAGCCGTTCAGCCGGGCTTCCGGGGAGGCGGCCTCTGTGGCGAAGCGGCGCACCACCGCCCGCACCGCAGGCAGTGCGGGGCCCGGCTGGGACAACTCGGCGAGGAGAGCCGGGTCGCGCGTCTCGGCGTACCGGTCCATGGCCTTCAGATACAGCTCGTGCTTGCTGCCGAAGGTCGCGTATATGCTCGCGCGGCCGATGCCGAGGTGCTCGACGAGGTCCGTCATTGACGTAGCTTCGTAGCCGCGCCGCCAGAACAGCTCAAGGGCCGACTGCAGCGCGGCGTCCGGATCGAATTCCTTGGTCCTGGCCACGTCGAAGACCATAGGCGTATCTAGAACGGTCGGTCAAATATCTGACACCGTGGCCGGGTCGTGAGGGCTCCCAATTTCCCACGCGCTTCCAGGACCCGGTACACCGTCGCGCGAGATACGGAGAATAGTTCGGCGAGGTCGGCGTTGGTGTGCTCGCCGGTGGCATGCTGCTTGATGAGGTGGGCCTGCCGACGGGCGGAGAGTTTTGGCGGCTTGCCGTGGAGCTTGCCCTTGGAACGGCCGACGGCCATGTCCTCGCGAGTTTTCATCCGCAACAGATCGACTTCGAACAGCGCAGGTGGCCAGGATGTTGAAGAACATCTTGCCACCGGGATGGCGACCAGGGGTGCGCAGCGGAGGGTCAGGCTTCGGCCCCGCGAGCGCATGAGGTAGGAAGACATCCGTGACCGAGCCGCCCCAGACCGCCACCCAGCACGCGTTTATCGCCCTCGCGCCGCCCGACCATGCGAAGAAGGAGCTGGCGCACGCGCTGAGCCCGGCCTACGCCGCCTATCCCGAGCTGCGCTGGAACCGCATCGAGGACTGGCACATCACCCTGGCGTTCCTGGGCGAGCTGCCTGTGCAGGCCGTCCACCGGCTTCGTTCGCCCCTCGCAGACCTGGCGGCTGCCCGCCCCTCTCTCGAACTGGTACTCCTCGGTGGCGGACACTTCGACGAGCGAGTGCTGTGGAGTGGCATCGAGGGCGATCTCGACGAACTGCACGAGCTGGGCGAAGCAGTGCGGGCGCGGATCAGGGACTGCGACATCGCCTTCGTCGAACGTCCGCTGCGTCCTCACCTCACGCTGGCCCGCGCTCGCCGCTACGACAACGCGTCCGTACCGGCGGCGGCCGCCTGCCTCGACGGCTTCACCGGACGCCCTTGGCAGACCGAACGTCTCCACCTGGTCGGCAGCACGGTAAGCGGCCACCCAGGCCCGCGGCGCTATCAGGACATCGACGCATGGACCCTGGCCACTGGGCCATGGCATCCCGACCCGAAACCGTCACAACTCACGTCAGGAGATCCGAGAAACAGCGCCTGGTTCTAGGGTCTACGCGGCGAGGGCGTGCCTGGTGCCAGGGATGCCTTCCCTGCGCTGGCTCGGGGCGACCCGCGCATAGCTGATGTAACGGGGTCAATGCCGCGCCCTTGCCGGTCACGCTTGCGTCTCCTGCCGGTGGAGGGTTGAGGATCTCCGCATGGATGAGGAGAACCCCGACCTGCTCACCATTGGCCAGCTCGCGCGCCGCACCAACCTTGCAGTGCGTACTTTGCGCTTCTGGTCGGACGAGGGGGCAGTGCCGCCTGTGGCCCGTTCCGCGGGCGGTTACCGGCTGTACGAGGCCGAGGCCGTGGCCCGGGTCGACCTGGTGCGGACCCTGCGGGAGCTGGGGTTCGGTCTCGATGACGTGGTCCGCGTCGTGAGTGGCCGCACCACGGTCGCCGAGGTTGCTGACGCGCATGTGGCCGCGCTTGATGCGCAAATTCGTTCACTCAAGGTGAGCCGGGTACGCAGGGCCCAGCAGAACTCCGACGGCACCTCAAGAACTGGCGGATCCTCACCAAACTTCGAACCGATCCCGCCCGCGCCACCCAACTTCTGCGTGTTCTGCTCGTACTGACCAACCTTGAAGTCGACCGCTGACGAATGATCCTCTCCGCGGACTCCCGCCCACGACCAGCACGTGTACCCCGAGGACCGATCACACCAGGTCTTTGACCTGCGACTTCAAGTTGGTGGCAACTCAGTCCGTGGCTTCCGGGTCGAGACAGTGCCAGGATCGGCCTTCGGAGACGGGTCGAGGTCCCGGACATAGACGCTGACACGCGCCCCGTTGACATGGGTTGTTCCGTACGCACGGAAGTGGCGCCGCAGGGTGCTTGTTTTCGCTTCCTCCTGCGAGTTGGTCGACGACTGCACACCCACCGCGCGGACCACGACGATCCGGTCGAACTCCAGCATGCGTGCCGCTATTTCCTGGGCGGGAAGCTCGACACCTGCCAGCGTGTTCGACGAAACGGGATCCTGCGCCAGGGCCAGATCCGTCAGGAAACGGGTGTCCCCGGGGTTGGCCGCAGTCAAGATCCGGTGCTGGCCGGCGAGATAGAGCAGCCCGTCGCCGGGACGGCCTTCCTTGCGTACGGCGGCACCGATGGCGGTGACGTCATTGCTCCGGCTCTGAGGCGTCCTCAGCGAAAAACTCGGCTGGACGAGCGCGGCCAGTACGGCAACCGCCGCGATCCACGCGTAGCGGGAAGACCGCTGCCGCCGGAGGAAGTGATCCATCCAGGCGCCCAGCAGCAAGGCGATTCCGATATTGCTGAAAAGCACATACCGGTCGACGAAAAGGGGCTTGACCAGTGAGGCGATCAGCAGCAAAAGGCCCGGAAGCACAAGAATCGGCACAGCCAGCACGGAAAGCCGAACGGGCCCCCTCACCCCCAGGGGCGCCAGGGCACACACCACGCCCATGACCGCCACGACCAGGAAATATCCAGGCCGCACCGGTCCGCCGATCCAGGACACCTGCTCCGACTGCCCCGCACTGTAGATCGCCAGCGGCAACAGCCCGGCCACAACGCCCGCGGCAGCCACACCCCACGCCCTCAGCACCGGTCGTGAAACACGGGAGACAACCAGTGTGACGCCGTGTGCAACCAGGACGAGGACAGCGAACTCATGGAGCAGACAGGCCAGCAGCATCGTGGAGCCATAGACCGCCCACCGCCACCGGGCGCGATGCGGGACGCTGACCACGAGCGCATAGGTGGCCCAGGTGACCAGGGCACAGACCATGGCATACGAGCGGCCTTCCTGCGCGAACTTCTGTACCTGGGGAAGGAGCGGAAACACCAGCCCGGCCAGCAGCCCGGCACGGGGTCCCGCCAGGCGCAGCGCCAGAAGCCCGACTCCGCTCGCCGCCGCGGACATCGCCAGCACAGAAGGCAGCCGCAACGTCAGCAGCCCTGTGCCGAAGAGACCGAAGATCTCGTGCATCACGGCGTAGTAGAGGGCATGGACCAGATCAATGTGCTGGGCGGTGAGCCATATCTGCGAAAGATCGCGGTGCGCGAGCTGATAGGTGACGGACTCGTCCCCCCACATGGTGCCCTGCCTGCGGATACCCCAGAGCCCCAGAGCGATGGTCAGCGCCAAGGGCGCGATGACGACAACGGCCTGGGCCGGGCCCGGTGATCGTCGACGGGCGGGTACGGGAGGGGAAACCGTCCTGGCGACGGCGGGGACACGTTCATCAACGGACATCGGCGACAGGGCCTAATCAGTTCGGGGAGTCGGCCGTGCGGCAGACTCCGGGTGGTAGCCGACGGTGGGTGAGCACTCATTGGGCTTGGACTTTCGAGTCCTGCTGAAAGACCGTGCCCCTGCCGTTCGGCCCGGAGAGTTGATCGCTACTGGGATGTCGTGCCTGCCGCACCTCGGCGTGAGCACTGCTTGATTAGGTCGCTGATAGTTCTCCGGCAGGCTGCTGCAGTTGATCGGTACCGGAGTGCGGGAGGACCATTGCGACTGTTCGTCGGGGATGACTGGGCCGAAGACCACCACGACATCGAGCTGATGGACTCGGCCGGGCGGCGGCTGGCTAAGGCGCGGTTGCCCGAAGGGGTGGCCGGGATGAGCCGGCTGCACGCGTTGGTGGGTGAAGCGGTGGGAGAGGGCGCCGATACGGCCGAGGTCGTTGTGGGGATCGAAACCGACCGTGGTCCGTGGGTACGTGCCCTGGTCACGGCCGGGTATACGGTGCTGGCCGTCAACCCGCTGCAGGCCGCCCGGTTCCGTGACCGGCTTGCGGTGTCGGGGGCCAAGAGCGATCCGGGCGATGCGCATGTGCTGGCCGACATGGTCCGTACCCACAGCCACGAGCTGCGGCCCGTTGCCGGGGACAGCGCCCAGGCCGAAGCGGTCAAGGTGGTCACCCGCACCCACAAGACGCTGATCTGGGAGCGCACCCGGCACACTCAACGACTGCGGCACGCATTGCGCGACTACTTCCCCGCAGCACTGGCCGCCTTCGAGGACCTGGACGCCGCCGACACCCTGGAACTGCTCGGCAAGGCGCCTACTCCCGCCCAGGCTGCGAAGCTCACGGCGGGGCAGATCAGTGCCGCACTCAAGCGCGCCCACCGAAAGAACGTGACCGCCAAGGCGAAGGCCATCCAGGGGGCGCTGCGTGAGCAACACCTCGGCCAGCCCGAGGAAGTAGCCGCCGCCTACGCCGCGTCCATCACCGCGCTCATAGCGGTCCTGGCCACGCTGAATACCCAAATCAAGACCCTGCAAGGGCAGGTCGAGGCGCATTTTGGCCGGCACCCGGCCGCTGAGATCCTCCTGTCCCAGCCCGGAATGGGAGTCGTCCTCGGTGCCCGGGTGCTCGCAGAATTCGGCGACGACCCCGACCGCTACGCCAGCGCCAAGGCCCGCAAGAACTACGCCGGCACCTCCCCGATCACCCGCGCCTCCGGCAAGAAGAAGGTCGCCCTGGCGCGCTACGTCCACAACGACCGGCTCATCGATGCCCTGCTCACTCAGGCATTCGGCACCTTGCGCTACTCGCCCAACGCCTACGCCTACTACCAGCGACAACGCGCCCGCGGCGCCGGCCACAACGCCGCCTTGCGCCAAGTCGCCAACCGCCTCGTCGGCATCCTCCACGGGTGCCTCAAAACCGGCACCCTCTACGACGAGGCAACCGCCTGGTCGCATCACGCGGAACTGGCTACGAGTTGACATCTACGCTCCTGGGATGTCTTTCAGCAGTGGCGAAGAAACGCCGCCAGCGTGCCCGGACCTTGTTGACCGGATGCTGATCCAACCTGACCGGCCGATCAGGAAGGCGGCCCGGTGCTGTGCGAAGCTGCACCGCATGCGCATCCTGGTGGTCGAAGACGAGGTGGACCTTGCCCACACCCTGCATACCGGTCTGACCGCCGAGGGCTACAGCGTCGACCTCGCCCATGACGGCCGGCAGGGACTGTGGATGGCCCGGACCGGCGAATACGCCCTTGTCGTACTGGACTTGATGCTGCCCGGACTCAACGGCTACAAGGTCTGCGCCCAGCTGCGCCGGGAGGGCAACGCGACCCCCATCCTGGTCCTCACCGCCAAGGACGGGGAGTGGGACCAGGCAGAGGCACTGGACACGGGGGCCGACGACTACCTGGCCAAACCCTTCTCCTACATGGTGCTCGTCGCACGGCTGCGGGCCCTGGTCAGACGAGCCGCCACGGTCGCACCGCCCGTCCTTGCCGTGGGCGACCTCTCGTTGGATGTCGCCGGCCGGGTCTGCCGCCGGGCCGGGGCCCGGGTGGAACTCACGCCCAGGGAGTTCGCGGTGCTGGAGCTGCTGGCCCGCCGGGCGGGCCAGGCGGTCTCCAAAGCGGATCTGCTCTATCACGCGTGGCCCGACGAGGCACTGGATCCCAACCTGGTGGAGGCGCGCGTCAGCGCACTGCGCAAGAAGGTGGACTCCGCGTTCGGCCGACTGTCCCTGCAGACCGTACGGGGCACCGGCTACCGTCTGGTGGACGACCGTGAACGCGACTGAGCCGCGACGCCGCTGGTGGCCGCGTTCGGTACGATCCCGCACGGCCCTGGCCGCCGCCTCGGCCGCCGCTGTCATCCTGGTCGCCATCGGCTGGTGGCTGCACCACGACGTCTACCGCCAGGGCACGCAGATCGCCGAAGGACAAGCCGAGCAACAGCTCTGGGCTCTTGTCGATCAGCTGAACGAGGGTGTGGTTCCCGCTCGCAGAGGCACCGTGCTGCCGTACGAGGTCGTCGCGACCGGCCGACGCACCGCTGTCGCCTTCGGCGGAGGCATGGACGACTTCGATCCCGGCACTCGCCATGTGCTGCCCGCCCCATCGGAGGCCAGGCAGCCCGGAAGCCTGACGATCCTTCCCCTCCGCATACCGGTGCGCGACTCCAACTCAAGGGACAGATTCGACATGGCCGGCAGGACCTACACGGTCCTGTTCGCCGATATCAGCGCCGATGAACTCAGCAGTGACGAAGTCGCCGCTCTGGGCGTCGCCGCCGACGCCACGCTGCGGGTCTACGTGGTGGTGCTCCCGCACACAGCCGAGGCAATCACCGAGACCACCGACCGCCTGCTGCTGCGGGCCGGGCTCGTCGGCCTCGTACTGATCGCCGCCGCCGCCTACTTCGCCGTCCGGATCGCGCTGCGGCCGATCGAAGCCATCCGTGTCCTCACCGCCTCGGTCACCGCGAGCGACCCTCGCGAACGTGTCACCGTCCCCGCCACGGGACACGAGATCACCGCCCTGGCCACCACCATCAACACCACCCTCCAGCGCCTCGACGACGCCGCCGCCCAGCAACGCCGCTTCGTCGCGGACGCCGCTCACGAACTGCGCAGCCCCCTCACCACACTGCTGGCCAGCCTGGAAGTCGCGCTCGCCTACCCGGAACGCACCGACTGGCCCGCCGCGGCCACCACCGCCGCACGACAGACCCGCCGCCTCCAAGCCCTCGCCGAAGACCTGCTGCTCCTTGCCCGCCTCGACACCCGCACCCCCACAGCCGACCCCGAAACCGTCGACCTGACAGCCCTCGCCTCCCGGCTGACCGAGCAATACCCCCTCACCGAAGGACCGTTGACCCTCACCTGCGACAGCACCGCCCCCGCACACGTAGACGGAAACCCCGACGAATACGAACGGCTGCTGCGCAACCTCATCGACAACGCCGCCCGCCACGCCGCACACCGCATCCAGATCACCGTCCGGAACCAGGACGCCTGGGTCGTCCTCACGGTGCACGACGACGGACCGGGCGTGCCCACCGAGGACGCCGAGCGCATCTTCGAACGCTTCGTCCGGCTCGACGACGCCCGCGCCCGCGACCACGGCGGCACCGGCCTGGGCCTCGCCATCGCCCGCGACCTGGCCCACCGCCACAAAGGCGCCCTCACCCTCACCCCCCGGACCCTCGGAGCATGCTTCCAGCTACGCGTTCCCCGAGCCCCCGAGCCGGCCGAGGAATGACGCGCTTCACCGCGGCAGCCCGTGGAAACAGGACTCGATCTCGTCCTTGTGGTCGGCGAGCCAAGCCCGGACGCTCTTCGAACGGTGGGCCGAGTGCCGGTCGACGATCAAGTGGACCTTCCGGGGGCGCGCACCGCCGACGACCCGCGACAAGGCGTACGGCTCGAAGGCTGTGCGCGGTGAGCTGCGACGCCGCTGCATCCAGGCGCTGATCTCCAGCAAGGGCTACCCGAACGTTACTACCCGGCCTTGGGCCCTGATTCGGAATCTTGGACACGGGCTATGCGGCCTGGGCCAAGGTAGTCGATGTTGTGCGGAGTGTTATCTCGTAGGCGATGGGGCTGCGTTGTCCGAGGCGGGAGTGGCGGCGTCGGGTGAGCAGACAGAGCAGCCCCGGCGGCTGGACGAGGGAAGCCGGCGGAGTTGTGTGCGGTGGCGTGCCACGGGCGGTCACCGTGCGGACTGACCAGAGCGCCGGTTCAGACGTCGGCCTCCGGCTCGCAGGGCCCATCTGTTCGGCTCTCTCGCTGCCTGTGGCCTTGTCGGTCCTGTGCGCGGCGCAGTGACGTGTCGCATGGCTCTGCAGTGCACGGTGTTCCCGCCCGTGGCGCGCGGGAACACCGTGTGTGCGAGGGCTGTCAGCAGACCGGGAGTGCTCCCCGTTTCGGGGGTGCGCCCGATCTCCCGGGGCGCTCCCGTCGCGCGTACGGCGGTTCAGCGGCCGACGGCGCAGGCGTCCCCGTTGAGGGTGAACCGTGGCGGTGGTGAGGCGTCGCCGGTGTGCTCGGCGAGATAGCCGAGGGTGACGCTCGCGCCTGCGGCGATCGTGGCGTTGTGCCCGGCGTCGGCAGCCGCGATCGTGTTGCTGCCCTGGACCAGGTCGGTGTTCCAGTCGGAGACGACGGTCTGCCCGAGGGCCAGCGGGAACTCGAGCGTCCAGCCGTTCACCGGGGCGCCGCCCGTGTTGGTGAGGGTGAGGTCGACCGTCGTGCCGGTGCCCCAGGCGCGTACAGTCCGCTCAACCCGGCAGGTCGGCTCCTCCCGCGCGAACGACACCCTGTGCAGGCCGCCCGGCAGGTCGTTGACCACGTAGAACTCGCCCTCCGCCGTCGTTCCGATCGACGTCACCTGGGTGGGCATCTCCCCGATCTCGGCCTGTTCGTAGCCGCCCGTGCCGTCGGGGCGCAGCGCCCATACGGTGGAGGAGCAGTAGTCGGTGGCGATGTACGTGCCGCCCACCAGACCGGCGTACTCCCGGCCGCGATACACATGACCCCCGATGACCGAGCAGCCACCGGTGTACGGGGAGTAGGTGAAGACCGGCTCGGTGTACTCCTCACCGGGAGGACAGGTGCCGCCGGCGAACCTCTCCAGTCCCTCGTAACAGGACCAGCCGAGGTTCGCGCCCCCTCGGCCGGGTGCAAGGTGGTCGACCTCCTCCCACCGGCCCTGGCCGACGTCGCCGATCCACAGCGAGCCGTCGGCGCTGTCGAAGGAGAACCGCCACGGGTTGCGCAGGCCGTACAGCCAGATCTCCGCACGGGCGCCGGGGGTGTCCACGAAGGGGTTGTCGTCGGGGACGCAGTAGAGGAGAGGTCCGCAGGCGCGGCTGACGTCGATCCGCAGGATCTTGCCCAGCAGGGTGTCCAGCCGCTGCCCGGCGCGCAGAGGGTCCGCGGAGCCTCCGCCGTCAC
The DNA here is from genome assembly GCF_027107535.1 of Streptomyces aurantiacus. Taxonomy (NCBI): domain Bacteria; kingdom Bacillati; phylum Actinomycetota; class Actinomycetes; order Kitasatosporales; family Streptomycetaceae; genus Streptomyces; species Streptomyces sp. Qhu-G9. The sequence goes on from NZ_CP114283.1 coordinate 4,475,375, forward strand.
CGATGCTCCAGTACAGGTTGCCGTCTGGGCCGAACGCGAGCTGGCCGCCGTTGTGGTTGCTGAACTCGGCGTGCTCCTGGGCGAGCAGGACCTCCAGGCGCTTGTCGTCGAGGCGGTAGCGGGCGAGCGTGACGGCTCCGGCAGGCGGTGCCGTGTACGCCAGGTACACCTCCTGGCTGTCGGCGAAGTCGGGTGCGAGGGCGATGCCGAGCAGCCCGCGTTCGTTGCCCGATTCGTCGACCGACGCGGTGATGTCCAGCAGCGGCGTGCGCTCCAGGCCGGTGTCCGGGTGGTAGACGCGGACGGTGCCGGACTTCTCGGTGATGAACAGCCGGCCCGAGCCGTCGTCCGGGGCGACGAGCGCGGTGGGCCTGCGCAGTCCGGAAGCGACCTGGGTCGTGGTGGCGCTGAGCGAGGGCAGGGGTGCGGCCGGTGCGGCCTCCCGCGCTCCCGTCCGGTGCGCAGGTGTGTGCGTCGAGGTGGGGGGACCCGCTGCGTGGTCGGGGGCCGCGGTGGCGGGCAGGGCGGTGAGAGCGGTCAGCAGGAGGGCCAGCAGAACTGGCCCGGGCCAGCGGCGTGGGGACATGTCGGCTCCAGGGACGAGGTCGCTTGCGCGGCGGTGGTGCTGGTGCGGCGTGGCGGCTGCGCGGCCGGACCGCGGCCGGCGCGACCGGTCCGTGGGCCGACGGACGCCGTCCCGCCGGACGGTGTGCCGTGTCCGGCGGGACGCTCCGCCGACCCGCCGGGTCAGCGGAAGTTCACGTCACTGCACAGGAAGTAGGTCTGGTCCATGTGCGACGCCTGCCAGATCGTGTAGACGACATGGCGACCGCTGTAGCCGGACGTGCTCACGGGGATCGAGTAGTTCTGGCTGGGCGCGTACCGGCCGGTGCGTGCCACCAGCTGCAGGTCGTTCCAGGTCAAGGGCTGAGTGGTGGGATCGAAGCCCTGCCGGGTGACGTAGACCAGGAAGTAGTCGGCGCCGTGGCTGGCCTGGTCGTACAGATTGACGCTGAAGTTGGCGTTGATGTCCGTGGTCTTCCACGGGCCCACGGCGTCGAGCGCGTTGTAGCGGCCGCCCTCGGTCCGCCCTCCGCTGCACAACTGGCCGTTCGGGACGGCGGCCTGGAAGTTACCGCCGGAGCCGTTGCGGTAAAGGCCGTTCCAGTTCCACATGCCGTTGGGGTCGGCTTGCCAGGCCTGCCAGCACATAGGGTCCTGCTGGGCCATGGCGGGGTTCTGGAAGTCACTGCCCCAGCGCAGCCAGCAGCCGTAGTTGCGGGAGGCCGGGTCGATGACCGAGCCGTGGGCGACGGCCGTTCCGCTCCAGGGAATGACGCTGAGCAGCGCGGCGACGAAGGCGGTCAGAACGAGCGTCAGTCGGCTCCGCATGCGTGGGGCATGCGCATGACAATCCATGATTCTCTTCTCCTCGGTGGGGGGAATGTCTGATTCCGGTGCGGGTGTCGACGAGATGGGAGCGCTCCCGCGCCTCCAGGCTGCGCGTCTCGAAACGGAGCGGCAACGTTTGTTTGCGCCACTTTGGATCCGTGCGGCGCGATCGTGACTCTCGGGCGAGGCTTGTTTGAAACGTTCCGATTCGAACGGAGGGTCGATTCGCTGAGGGGGTTGCGTCGTGGCACGCCCCTCCTCTAACTCCCTGAGCTACGCAAGCGTGCGGTCCGTGTGGTCGCCGAGGTGCGGTCGGACCACGCCACCGAGCGGGCCGCGATGAATGCGGCCACGAGCAAGCTGGGGATCGGTTCGCCCGAAGTGCTGCGCTCGTGGGTCCGCCTGGACCAGGTCGACAGCGGAACTCGGCCAGGGACGAGACGGCGCGAACCGGTGGAACGACGCTGTCGCGTCCTTCTGCAGTGCGGACTGCGACGTCGAGGAACAGGCGCCGCTCTGTGTCCAGGTTGGCCGACGGAGATCATCGATTTGCTGGTGGGCCTGTTCATCCGGCTCGTACTGTGGGTCCGCCGAGTAGGGGAGGCGCTCTCGAAGCGGGCGGGGTAACCGTGCGAGGCAGTCAGGGTGAAGCTCGCCCATTACTGGGTTGCTATCGAGAAGGCGAGGGAGGCGACTGCTGTCGCCCCAGCACGCTACGAGTACCGGTACACGCTCATCGATGTCGCCTCCTACAAGACCGGCCCGCAGGATGGCAGAGTCCGCGATACCGCGCCGCCGGGAGGCAACGGCTGTCAGGGCACGGCTGCGGTGGTCTATCTCGGCGAAGACATTCCACTGCGATCTCTGCCGTACGACTTCATCGCCAACCGTGGCGGGAGCGTGTGGAATGCGGGGCATGAGTCACGCGTCCCTGCCCCCCCCATAGCGGGGTGACTGGACGGAGGAGTCCACCCCAGCAGCCAATTGGGCACTACCTCCAAGCCCGGTCCTCAGGACCGGGTCAAGTTGACTGTCTCGTGGTGTTCGGCCAGTTGGAGAACGCGGCGGTCAGCGGAGCCACCTGGTCCAGGAAACGGTGCACGGCCTCGGGGTCGGCCGGGGGTGCGTAGCGCACCGCCCGGTTCACGCCGATGTCCCGCAACTCTGCCAGGTGCGCGGGCTCCGGCTCGGCCCCGAAGACGGTCACCGGCACGTCATCGGCGCGTCCGTCCGCGCGTCCCGCGGCACGCAACTTCGCGATGCGCGCGGCCAGTTCGGCTACGGGCATGCCGGCGTGCGGCATCCACTCGTCCCCGAAGTCGAGCACCCGGCTCGCCACAAAGGGAAGGGAACCGCCCACCAGTACCGGCGGGCCGGACGGCCGGTGGGGCTTGGGCCAGGACCACAGGGGTCCGAAGCGCACGTGCTCGCCGTGGAACTCGGCGACGTCGTGCCCCCAGATCCAGCGCATCGCCTTCACCCGCTCGGCCGTGACACTCCAGCGGCGCCCCGGATCGGTGCCGTGTTGGGCGATCTCCTCGCTGATCCATCCGGCGCCCACCCCGAACAGCACACGTCCGCCCGACAGGGCGTCCAGGCTGGCCACCGCTTTGGCGGTGACGATCGGGTCGCGCTGGGGCACCAGACAGATGCCGGTGCCCACCAGCAGGGACCGGGTGGCGGCCGCGGCATAGGTGAGAGCGACGAACAGATCGTGGGTGTGGGAGAAGTGCGCGGGCAGTTCCCCCACCTCGGCGCGCGTGCGTTCGGTGGCGGGCATGTGGGTGTGCTCGGGAAGGAACAGCGACTCGAAGCCGCGGTCCTCGACCGCACGGGCGAGTTCGTCGGGGCGGACGGCGAAGTCCGCGGGGAACATGGCAATACCTAGTTTCATGTCTTCCGTCATCGGTAGCAGGCGACGCGCGCTCTTCCGGAGGTCGCGCAGGGCCGTCCTGCGCCGTCTTGGGCTGCCGACTATCTCCTTGCCTCTTCGGCGAGCAGCCTGCGCAGCATCCGTATGCTCCCGGTCATGAGATTTCTACGGCGGCGTGGCCGAAGCGACGCCCAACGAATGACGGGGACGCCTGTGGCGGAGGCCAAAGCCCTTTACGAAGCCGGGCGTTACGCCGAGGCGGAGGCCGAATCCCGTGCCGTGGCCCGATCGCGGCCGCGCGACGACGAGTACGCAGCTGTGGCGCTGAACATCGCCGCGCTCGCGACGGGCGCCCAAGGCCGTCACGCCGAGGCACTCGCCACCTACGACGAAGCGCTGCCTGCCTTCAGCAGGATATTTGGAGCCGATCACTGGTTGACCCTGAAGCTGCGCTCGGACCGCGCCCAGCAGATGACCTCGCTCGGTCAGCACGCCGAGTGCGAGGCAGAATGTGCGGCCGTCGCCGAGGCCGCGGGCCGCGGTACCGGCCCGGAAATGTCACTCCTGGCAGCGGCCGCCCGCAATGGGCTGGTATTCGCCCTCAATGCGCAGGGGCGCCACCAGGAGGCTGAAGCACTCGCCCGCGAGGCCCTGGCCGCCCGTCGCGTACGTGACCGGGCGTCCCTCGTCCTGCGACTCGGCCTGGCTCGCAGCCTCAACGGCCAGGCTCGCCACGAAGAGGCCCTCATCGAGGCGCAGGGGGCCGACAAGCTGTACCGCGCTCTGCCCGATTACCAGCGCCATCCAGATACAGGCGCCGTCGAACTGGCCTTTGCTACTGCCCTGTTGGGGTTGCGGCGCGCTCCCGATGCCCGTCGCCAGGCTGCAGCCGCTCATGATGCCTGCCTGGCCTCCTTCGGCCCGGACCACCGCCGCACCGTTGAAGCCCGAACGCTGCTCGAGCACATCGACGGCACTCGACCGTAAGAGCAGCGCCCCCGCTCGGGGCGAATCGCAGGCGCTCCCTGGGCAGCTCATCCAGCTATCGCAACGCGCCGGGCAAAGGGGTCATCTCATTCGGTGACGTGGCCACGAACACGATCGCGGTCCAGCACTTCCCGGGCACCGTTCCGGCGTCGGCCACCACCCTGCGGGCGAGTCGGCGCCTCCAGCACCACCCACTGAACTCATCATCCGGTCGGGGCTGTGCCGTGGACCGGCTGGGCTTTGCGGGGTTCCATGTCATCGCCGAGGGCGTCTGCTGGCTGCGGACCGCCGAGGCGCCACCGGTGCAGCTGGTGTCCGGGGACGTGGTGCTGTTGCCGCGCGGCACGCCGCACCGGCTGCTCGGGGCCCCCGACGAAGAGGCCCTCCCGTACGCGGAGTTGGAGGCCGCTCACCCGCCGGGCGGGGAGGGCGTGGTCGACCTCGGCGGGGCCGGGCCCGTCGTGCGGTGGTGTGCGGCAAGTTCCAACTACGCCGGCAATACCGACGGGCATCCGGTGCTGTCGGCGCTGCCGGAGGTCATCCATGTGCCCGGCATGAGTGCCGACCCCCGGTTACAGGATGTCTTCCGGATCCTCGCCACCGAGACGGCGGGCGGGCAGCCCGGCTCCCGGGCAGTAACCACCCGTCTGACCGAGGTGCTCTTCGTGCTCGCGATCCGCGCCTGGATCGAACGGGCCGACACCGCCACCGAGACGGGACCGTCCTGGCTGACCGCCCTGCGCGACCCGCGCATCGGAACCGCCCTGTCATTGATGCACGAAGAGCCGCACCGCGACTGGACGGTGGAGAGCCTGGCCCGCGCCGTCACGATGTCCCGCCCGGCTTTCGCTCGCCAGTTCAAGGAGGTGGTGGGCCACACCCCCTGGCCTACCGCTCTCGCGTGCGGATCGACCTGGCCGCCCGCCTCCTGCGCGACACCGACAATCCGGTCGGCGACATCGCGCAAGCCGTCGGATATCGGTCCGAGTTCGCCTTCTCGCGGGCGTTCTCCCGGGAACAGGGCATCGCGCCCGGCCACGACCGTCGTACGGCATCAGTGCCGTCCTGATCAGCCGCTTGCTGAAGCTTCGCCTCGGTCGGCAGGGTGCGGCGGTACGGCGCGGTTGTTGAGGTCCACCGAGAGGAAGATGTCGTTCGCGACGGGGTTGCGGATCTCCTCGGCGAGCTGACCGATGAGTCCGGCCGTGCGGGCGAGCAGGGCGAAGGCGCGCAGTAGTTCCAGCGGGAGGCCGAGGTCGGCGAGCGCGGCGCCGCAGACGCCGGCGCCGTTCAGCGGCAGTGTTTTGCCCAGAACGTGAGGGTGGATTCGGCCGATGGCTGCGAAGAGCGACAGGTGCGGACCGACCAGCTCTTCCTCGGCGGCGATGTGGAACAGCCGCGGTGTGCGGGGGTCGCCCTTTTTGTGTACGTGGTGCCCGAGACCGGGGATCACCCTGCCCTCCGCTCGTGCCGAGCGCACGGAGGCGAGGGCGAGTTCGTCCCAGCCTGCCTCGTCGGTCGGGGGGCCACCCCGAGCTGTCGACAGGGCGTCGTGGAGGAACCTGCCGCAGTCCTCGGTCACGCCGAGGAAGCGTGAGCCGCCGCCCAGGAGCCCGGCGGCGAGGGCGCCCTGGACCGAGTCGGGCGCCGACAGGTACGTCAGCCTGGTCGTGATCGCGGTCGGGGTGAAGCCGTGGTCGGCCAGAGCGGCGAGCACGGCCTCGAACACCCGTGTCTCCCCGGGGGTGGGTCGGCGCTGTGCGGCGAGCCAGAACGCCAGCTCGCCGAAGCCCACCTCGCCCATCACATCGGCCGCGAGGTCCTGGCCGAGCAGGGTGATCTTGTCCAGGGAGGACGCACCGAGGGCGGTCGGGTACTCAGGCATGGTCGTCCCCCAGCAAGTCCTGCAGCCACTTGCGCAGTTCGGTCCCGTGCTCGTCCAACTCGGGCGGGGGCAGGCGGTAGGCGGCGGGCGTCTCGGAGAAGCGGATCGGGTGCCGTGTCGTGGGTACGGCCCGGTCTCCCTCGCCGACCTCGACGACCGGGTCGAGTCCGAAGCGTTCGGCCATCGCGAATCCGCCGTCGATGGTGTTGATCGGCCCGCAGGGGACCCCGGCGTCGACGAGCAGCTCGAACCACTCCAGGGCGGTCCTCGTCTTCAGCCGTTCGAGCAGGAGGGGCCGGAGTTCCTCCCGTCGCTCGGTGCGGTCGGCGTTGTGCCGGAAGCGGGGATCGTCGGCGGTCTCGGGGATCCCGAGTACTTCGCACAGCTTGCGGAACTGCCCGTCGTTGGCCGCGGTGACGATCAGGTCCTGGTCGGCCGTCGGCAACGGTTCGTAGGGGAAGACGCTGGGATGCGCGTTGCCCATCCGATAGGGCACGGTGTCGCCGGCGACGTAGGAGGAGCTGTGGTTGACCAGCCCGGTCAGCGCCGACGACAGCAAATTCACCTCGACGAGCTGGCCCCGGCCGGTCGCGTCGCGGTGGCGGAGGGCGGCGAGGATACCGATGGTGGCGTGGTTGCCCGCCATCACGTCGAAGACCGAGATCCCCGCCCGGTACGGCGGCCCGTCCGGATCACCGGTCAGACTCATCAGCCCGGAGATCGCCTGCACCATCAGGTCGTAGCCGGGTACGTTCCGGCCGGGTCCGGCTCCGAAACCGCTGATCGACGCGTACACCACGCCCGGGTTTCCGGCGCTCACCGAGGCGTGGTCGAGGCCGTACCGTGCCAGTCCGCCCGGCTTGAAGTTCTCGATCACCACGTCGGCGCGCCGGGCGAGCTCCCTCGCGAGCCGCGCGTCCGCCTCGTCGCGGAAGTCGAGCGCGAGCGACCGCTTCCCGCGGTTGATCCCCAGGTAGTAGGTCGACACACCGTCGCGCGCCGGCGGCGTCCACGTGCGGGTGTCGTCCCCTTGAGGACCCTCGACCTTCACCACGTCGGCCCCGAGATCGGCGAGCAACATCGTCGCGTACGGACCGGCGAGGATGCGGGAGAAGTCCGCCACCAGCAGCCCGTCGAGCGGTCCGCGTGAGCCGCCTGAACCGCTGCTCATGGGCTACGCCCCCTCGTTCTGCACGGCGACGCCTTCGCCGCGGTACTCGCTGTAGGTGTACGGGTTGGAGATCACCTCGGTTGTCGGGATCTCCGGCTCCACGGCCTCCCGCCACGCGTCCTCGCCCATGGTGGTCCGCGCGTAGTCCACGGTCGCGGCGACGGCGGTGCGGGCCCGCTCCAGGTCGACGCCGACCAGTTCGTGCGCGTACTTCACCACGGTTCCGTTGACCAGCACGGTGTGCACGTCGGCGCGGGTGGCCTGGTAGACCACGTGCCCGTAGGGGTGCAGGATCGGGTACATCGCCGGGGACCGGTCGTTCTTGAGCAGGACGAGGTCGGCCTTCTTGCCCGGCGTCAACGAGCCGATGGTGTCGCTGAGACCGAGCACTCCGGCGCCGCCGATCGTGGCCCACTCCACGACGTCCCGGGCCCGCAGGCTGTGGTGCACCACCGTCTCCCCGGCCGCGTGGGCCGCCATGTGCTCGCGCGTGCGGTCGGCCGACAGGGTGGCGCGCATCGCCGAGAACAGATCGGCGCTGAACCACACGCTGGTGTCCATCGACAGCGACACGGGGATGCCGTGGCGCCTCAGCCGCCAGGTGGGAGGGTAGCCCTGGCCGGCGTTGTGCTCGCTCTCCGCCGACACCGAGACCGTGCCGCCCGAGGCGGCGATCCGGTGGTACGAGTCCTCGCTGAGCGTCGCGGAATGTACGTACGTGACGTCCGGCGTCATGAACCCGTGGTCCCACATCAGACGTATGCCGTTGTCGTTCGTCGCGCCCCACACACCCGCGTGGGTGGTGACCGGCAACCCGAGCTCGCGGGCCGCCTCGAACGCCGCCTTCTCGGGGAAGGCGGCGTCACCGGTGACGTCGAAGGCGAGCTGCAGGCCCAGCATGTCGTCCCGCCCGGAGAAGTGGCGGTCGACGAAGGACCGGAACTCCTTCGAGCGGGCCCACTCCCAGGGAGCGCCGAGCAGGTTGCCGTAGGCCAGCACGAAGCGGCCCGGCACCGCGCGCAGCGATTCGACGGCCGCGTCCCCGTGCTCGGGCGTCTGCAGCCCGTGCGACCAGTCCACCGTGGTGGTCACACCCGCGTCGAGCGCCTCGATGCCGGACAGCAGGTTGCCGGCGTGGATGTCCTCGGGACGGAAGATCTTGCCCCAGGTGAGGTAGTAGAAGACGAAGTACTGCGACAGGGTCCAGTCGGCGCCGAGTCCGCGCAGCGCGGTCTGCCACATGTGCCGGTGGGTGTCGACCATGCCGGGCATGAGGATGCCGCCGGCGCAGTCCACCACCACGGCGTCGTCGGGTGCCTGAAGGTCCCTTCCGACCTGCTCGATCCGTTCGCCGCGGACCAGCACGTCGCCGCGGTCGAGCAGGCCGATCGCGGGGTCCATGGACAGGACGGTCGCGTTGCGGAACAGGACGGGACGTCCGAAGGCGAAGTCCTCGCTGCGTGGTTGTTCGATCGTCACGTGGTCACCTCGTTGTGGAGTCTGTGGTCCGGGACCGCAGAACACGGGAGCGGGCGGTCAGTGGTACGGCCGCGGCGGCCAGGCCGAGGGCCAGTGCCGCGCATCCCCATGCGTAGCCGTCGAGTTCCGTCAGCCCGCGGGCGTGGTCGAGTGACCAGGCGCCGGGGCCGGTGAAGGCGAGGACCGCTGCCACCGCGCCGTAGGAGAAGGGCACTTCGCAGCCGCCCTTCTGGGCCCAGAAGCCGTTCGGCGCGGTCGCCGCCGCCGCGACCGCCATGGTGCCGACGATCACCGCGCAGCCGCCGGGAGTCAGCAGCCCGGCAGCGACCGAGACCGCTCCGGCGAGTTCGGCCGCCCCGGCGACGAGCACCATCCGCCGGCCGGGCACGAAGCCCCACTGGTCGAAGACGGCGGCGGTCCCGGCCCGCCCGGCACCGCCGAACCAGCCGAACAGTTTCTGGGTGCCGTGGCCGAACAGCAGCGCGGCGAGCAGCAGCCGCAGCAGGAGCAGCCCGAGATTCACGGCTGCGGCTCGTCCGTCGTCCGGGGCTGCAGCACGAAATCGAACTCGGCGCGCAGGTACGGCTCGTCGATGGTGCCGCCGTCAGGGGAGGGGCCTGCCGGTTCCTCGGTAAAGCGCACGATCAGCTCGTCCTTCGTGCCGAACACGACATCGGTGTCGAGGAATTCGGAACCCTCCCGGAACAGATGGGTGATGAGCTTCTCGTGGCCGGGGTGGTCGATCAGGAAGTGGATGTGCGCGGGACGGAAGTGGCTGATGTCGGTCCTGCCGATCAGGTCACCGACCGGACCGTCCATCGGAATCGCGTAGCCGCGTGGCGCGATGGTGCGCACGCAGTACGTGCCGTCCGCCCGCGTCCGGTACAGCGCGCGCAGCCGGGCCTCGTCGATGTCCGGCAGCTGCGCCTCGTAGGCGCCGTCGGTGTCGGCCTGCCATACGTCCAGGACGATGTCGGGCAGAGGCGTGCCGTCGAGGTCGAGGACCCGGCCGATGATGAACAGCGGCGTGCCCGGAATGCCGTCCGACATGTCGGCTCCGAAACCGGCCGTCGGAGAGCCGTCGATGTGGAACGGACCGAGCACCGTCGCCGGAGTGGCGTCCGCCGAGAAGTGATGGTTCAGCTGGACGACGAGCGTGCTCAGACCCAGGACGTCGGAGGCGAGGATGAACTCCTGACGCTTGTCGTCACTGATCCGGCCGGTCGCTGTGAGCCATTCGACGGCAGCCGCCCACTCCTCCTCCGTCAGTCCGACCTCGCGGGCGTACGCGTGGAGGTGCCGCACCAACGCTGTCATCAGCTCGGCGAGCCGGGGAGAGTGCGCCGTGGCCCACCGCTTCACCGCCAGGTCGCTGAGGTTGTCCTCCGTCACGAAGGCCATGGAATCCTCCTCGATTCGTTCCGGCCCGACCGCTGTGCGGACATCAGTCCGTACAGCGGTCACACTGGCGCATGGTTGACTCGTAAATCAAGCCCTTGGATGGCTGCATTGAAGCCAGGCTCGGGTTGGGGTCGATCGGACTGCTGTCTGCATCTCGGATATGCGTGGCCCGTGACCGGCCGGTGACGGGCCCAGGGGCCGCGAGGGGCCGCGAGGGACCGCGAGAGATCGCGAGAATCCGGAGAGGTCAGAACATCGTGTTGTCGTTGGCGGAGGTGGCCGGGACGTCCTGTACGGCGTCCCAGTGCTCGATGATCTTGAGCTCGCCATTCTTCTGCTTCTTGACCCGGAAGATGTCCACGACCGACTGTCCCCGGTCCTCGGGACTGAGGCGGTAGTGCGCGTGGATGGCGACGTAGTCCTTGTCGGCGATGACGCGCTTGCGCTCCACGATCAGGTTCGGGAACTGGCGGAAGAAATTGGTGAACTGCTCACGCAGGCCGGCCGAGCCGCTGGGGATGGTCGGGTTGTGCTGGTAGTACTCCGGCGCGAGGTACCTGACGGCGTCGGGGTTCTTGTCGACGAGGAGGGTGTCGAAGTAACCGGTGGCGATCTTCTCGCTGAGCGCTGTGCTCCAGCGCGGGCCGCTGGGCTGGTTCGTGTGCGGGTTGCTGACCGTGCCGAACATGTCGTTGCCGTTGACGCTGGTCGCCGGCACGTCCTGGACCGTGTCCCAGTGCTCGGCGATCATGCCGCTCCTGGGGTCGAATCGGAAGATGTCGACCACGGCCGTGCCACGGGTGCCGGGCTCGTAGACGGGGTTGGAGTGCACCAGGACCAGGTTGCCCTGGGCGAGGACCCGCTTCACGTTGTACTGGTGGTCCGGGAAGCGCGCGGTCCAGTCGCGGATGAAGTTCTTGATCGCTTCCCGGCCGTTGGGCGCGGCGGGGTTGTGCTGGATGTAGTCCTCGCGGATGTACCGGTCGGCGACCTCGAGGTTGCCCTCCTCGAAGAGCTGGGTGAGGACGTGGACGGCGACGCGCTTGTTGCGCTGCTGCGTGGCGGGGCTCGTGTACGGGGCGTCGAGGCCGAGGCCCGGGCCGCTGTGGGACGGCGCGGAGGCGGAGACAGTGGCCGTGGCGGCAGGTGCGAAGCCGGCCACAGCTCCTACGGTCGCCGCAGCCAGGAGGGTGGCTACGGCCTTGCGGGGCAGCCGGCTGGTGCTGTTCGACATGGGGGTTCTCCAATGCTGTGCGGACGGCGGTGAACGCGTCGGCGGGTGTTTGGTGGGAGGTCGGGAGTAAAGAGCAAAGGCGCCCGTGTGGGCTCAGGCGCGGTCGAAGGCGAGGAGGAACTCGATGTTTCCCTCGTCCTCCACCGCGATCCCGCCGAAGTTGGGTGCCTCGATGCCGTAGTCGGCGAAGGTGACCGGAATGGAACCGTTGACCCGGAAGCCGTCGGCGGTGCGCTGGGCGTCGAGCTCGAAGGAGACCGAGTTGGTCTCACCGTGGACGGTCAGCTCACCTGAGGCTTTGGCGCTGATCTGCTCGCCCACCGCCGGAGCAGAACCGAAGTCGACGGGCTCGGTGAGCTCGAAGGTGGCCTCCGGGTAGCGCTCGGTGTTCATGACCCGGCCGCGGAACTGGCCGTCGCGCTGGTCGGAGTCGCTCTTCACCGAAGCAAGGTCGGAGGTGAAGGATCCGCTGACCGCCCGGTTGCCTTCGATCTCCAGCTCTCCGGTGACCTTTTCGGCACGGCCCAGCGCCGTGACGTTCTGGCCGAAGAGGACTTCGTCGACCCGGTAACCGGCCTGCGAACCGCTGCCCACCCGCCAGGCACCCTCGACATCTCCGGAACCCGAGGAACTGGCGGAGGAGTCCGAGCCTGGCTGGTCGTCGAGCGAGAGGGCCGCTGGTGGCTTCTCCTGGACGTAGTTGATGTAGATGTAGGGGCCCGCCGTGCAAAGCACGGCGACGGTGGCCACACCGGCGATGAGCCAGCGCTTCCAGTGCCTGCGGATGCTGCCTGCCATGGTGTCCCCCATATGTTTCGTGATTCAACTGAAGTTTCAAGTATTGGATCGCGGGTCGCCCTGGGGTGTGAGGGGTCGCTACGGACGGGCGCGGGCTCAGTCGTGGGCGGCGAGCGGGATGAGGTCAGTCCAGGAGTTGCTCGGAGACCTGCCAGAGTCGCTCGGCCGCCTCCGGATCCAGGGCGTGCGGCGCGACCCCGGTGTTGGTGCCCGGCTGGTGCAGTGGTGCCTCGTTGCAGTCCTCGAAGTACCGGCCGCTGATGCCGTCGAGCAAGGGTGAGGTGGCCAGCAGGACGGAGGTCGCGGCGCCCTGTTCGACCGATTTGAAGGACATCTCGGGCAAGGGTGTTCCTTCGCCGAGGAGGGCTCGCAGGTGGGCCATGAACAGGCCCATCCGGGCGTCGTCCATGTAGCGTCCCAGGTTGGTCTGGATCCCTCCGGGCATCAGCGCATTGACCGTGATCCCGTCGGCGGCCCATCGCCGGCCGGCCTCGACCGCGAACAACACGTTTGCGGTCTTGGACTGGCCGTACGCCAGCCACGGATCGTAAGGCCGCTCGGTGAAGTGGAGGTCGTCGAAGACGACGGGTGAGAACAGGTGCCCGCTGGAACTCACCGACGCCACCCGGGCGCCGCCGGCCGCCGCGAGTGCCTCGTGCAGCCCGGTGGCCAGGGCGAAGTGCCCCAGGTGGTTGGTGGCGAACTGCAACTCCCAGCCCTGGGGTGTGCGGCTCTCCGGGGCGGCCATGACACCGGCGTTGTTGACGAGGATGTGCAGCGGGCCCTGCCAGGTGGCGGTGAACGCGCGGACGGACGCCGGATCGGTCAGGTCCAGGGCGGCTACCCGTACGCCTTCGGAGCCGGTGGCGGCCCGGATATCCTTCGCGATGCGATCGCCGGTGGCGGTGTCCCGCACGGCCAGCGTGACCTCCGCGCCGGCGCCGGCCAGCGCTCGGGCGGTCTCCACGCCGATGCCGGACGCCGCCCCGGTGACGACAGCGCGGCGGCCCGTGAGGTCGATGCCCGCGATGACGTCGGCAGCCGTGGACCGGCTGGTGAACGGAGTGGTGATGCCTGTCCTCGTGGCCATTCTCGCCATGCTCCCTGTTTGCTATTCTCGAAAACGGAGGTGCCTCCGATTGCTTCCAGACCCTAAGCGGAGGGGCCTCCGATTGTCCAGAAGGAAGGAAGACTGTGACCGCCACCCCACGCGGACTGCGTGCTGACGCGCGACGCAACCGGGAACGCCTGCTCGAAGCCGCGGGACGCGCGTTCTCCGAGACCGGCACCGACGCGTCCCTCGAGGCCATCGCCAAGGACGCCGGCGTGGGAATCGGCACGCTCTACCGGCACTTCCCGACCCGGGAGGCCCTGCTCGAGGCCGCCTACCGCAACGAACTCGCCCGGGTCTGCGACAGCGTCACGGAACTGCTCGCACAACTCCCGCCCGACCAGGCCATGCGGAGGTGGATGGACCTGTTCATCGACTACCTGGCCACCAAGCAGGGCATGGCGGACGCACTGAAGGCCGTCATCGCCTCCGGCGACGAGGATCCGTTCGCCGAGAGTCTCGACCGGATCAGCACGGCCATCAGCACACTGCTGCACGCCGGGGCCGAAGTGGGAGTTCTGCGCTCGGACGTGGACCCGCTCGATGTCGGGTTCAGTCTCGGGGGTGTCCTGCTGATCACGAGCGACAAGGGGCTGCGCGACCGCGCGGGCCGCATGCTCGACCTCCTGCTCGACGGGCTCCGCTATCGCTCCGGCTGATGCGTCCGGGCGGGGAAGGCGTCCGCGCTCGGCCTCGCCTGACGGCACGCCTGCGGCGGTCCACACCGACTCAGAGAGATACACCACGACAGCACCACGGGGCTGGGTGCCACATCACCCGAGCGGCACGGGCATCGGCCGAGCTGGGCTGACGGCGTATCACCGCCTCAGGTTCTCGAACAGCACCATCCCGGCCGCCGTGTTGGACGCCGGTACGTGGTAGGCCTCGTACACACGGCGGATCCGGGGTCCCAGCGCGCCGCGCATGATCAGCCACATGATCAGCTCGATGCCCTCGGAGCCGGCCTCGCGGATGTACTCCTCGCGCGTCAGCGCGGCCAATTTCTCGGGGTCGTGCTCGATCGCGTCGAGGAACATCCGGTCGAAGTCCTGGTTGATCAGTCCCGCGCGGGCGCCGGCGAGCTGGTGGGACATGCCGCCGGTTCCGAAGACGGCGACCTTGAGGTCCTCGGGGAAGGAGCGGATGGCCTCGCCGAGCGCGCGGCCGAGGGCCAGGCACCGCGCGGCGGTCGGCTGCGGGTACTGGATGACGTTGACCAGGAGGGGGACCACCGCGCAGGGCCAGCGTTCGCCGGGGTCGGGGCAGTAGACCGACAGTGGAACGGTCAGGCCGTGGTCGACGTCGAGTTCCTGGTAGACGGTCAGGTCGAAGGAGGCGTCGATCAGGCTCTTGACGAGGTGGTCGGAGAACTCGGGGGCGCCCGTGACCGTGGGCACCGGGCGGCTGCCCCATCCTTCGTCGGCCACCTGGTACGACTCCGCCGTGCCGAGCGCGAAGGTCGGGGTGGCGCTCATGTCGACGGCGTTGGCGTGGTCGTTGTAGATGACCACCGCGACGTCGGGGGTGTGCCGGGCCATCCACTCCCGCGCCGGCGTGTATCCGTCGAACAGCCTTTTCCAGTACGGGTCTTGCGTCTTCCCGTGGTCCATGGCCGCACCGATCGACGGCACGTGCGAGGTCGCCAGACCCCATGTCACCTCAGCCAAAGCTCCGTCCTCCCGCTTTGAGCGCCTGCGTGAACTCCTCGGTGGTCATGCCGGTGAACACCCCGCCGAGGTACTGCATGGACTTCTGGTCGACCATGGCGAGCTTGAAGACGTAGAAGATGGAACCGCCCAGCTCCATCAGCCGGTTCCAGTCCCGCCGCAGAACGGCGTCCTGCTGCTCGGCCGTGAGCCCGAACTTCTCGCAGTACGCGGCTTCGTCGGCTTTGAACCTCTCCCGGTTCTCGGCGTCCTTGAAGGAACCGCAGAGCCGGTTCAACGCTCGGCCGCGGCGGTTCTCCGCGGCGTCGAAGACATAGGTGCCGGGGACCCGGGGTGTGGTGCTGGACATGCTGTTCTTCTCCTCTCCGGTGTTGATGACGGTCAGTGCAGGAGCCCGCCGCCGTCGCAGACGAGCGTCTGGCCGGTGACCATGGACGCGCTCGGTGAGACGAGATAGGAGACCAGCCCCGCGAACTGTTCCGGGGTGACGAACTCCTTGATCGCCTGCCGGCTCATGGTCGCGGCGAACACCTCGTCGCCGGAGTGCGCCCGGGTGCCCGGGGTGGCCACCTGCGCGGGCGCCACCGCGTTGACCGTGATCCGGTGCTCGCCCAGTTCGCGTGCCATCACCCGGGTCATCCCGATGAGCGCGCCCTTGCTCGCGACGTAGGCGATCTGGCCCGGAGACCCCGTGAAGAAGGTGCGGGACGCGACATTGACCACCCGCCCGCGGTGCGGGCTGCCGCGCAGCCAGGGCACGCACGCCTGCACCATGAGCAGCGGGCCGACGGCGTTGACGGCGAAGAAGCGGTGCATCTCCTCCGGGGTCGTCTCCAGCAGCGGCGCCCGGTCGGAGAGCAGGCCGGCGTTGTTGACGAGGACGTCGACCCCGCCGTACGCGTCGGCGATCTCGGATACGGTCCGGCGGGTCGCGGCCGGGTCCCCGACGTCGCAACGCCAGGCCCGGCCGCCCGCGATCGAGCTGGTGTCGTCGGGTTCGTCGAGGTCGAGGGCGGCGACCGTGAAACCGTCCCCGGCCAGTCTGCGGGCGATGGCGAGCCCCAGGCCGCCGGCGGCGCCCGTGACCACGGCGACCCGGGGGCTGGGGTTCACCGGGCCGGTCATCGGGCTCTCTCCTGCGGATGGGTGGCGAGTGCCTCGACGGTGATGTCCATCCACTTCCACATCGGCAGGGAGACCAGTGCGTCGTGCAGCTGTGCCGGGTCGGCCGCCTCGTACAGGCCGATGGTCGCGTTGCGGCCAGGCACCCGCCACAGCCGCTTGAGGATGCCGGCCTCCCTGAGCTGCATGGCCCGTTCGCGCTCGCCCTTGCGCAGCTCCTCGCGTACGTCGTCGGGGGTGTCCGGGGGCAAGGTGTTCTCGGTGCGGACGAGGAATTCCACGGGGATGTCCTTCACGGGGTCAGGCTGCCGCGATCTCCAGCAGCAGTTCGGCGAGTCGGCCGGGGGCGGTGACCATCGCTTCGTGTCCGGTGGCGATCTCGTGGACCGGCCAGCCGCGGGCGGCGGCGCGCTCGGCGTGTGGGGTGAACACCCGCATCCAGTCGGTGCACTCGACGAAGACACCGGGGACCTGGTCGGCCTTGCCAGTCAGCCGCAGCGGCTCGGTGTAGGCCAGCCACGGGTGCGGGGTCAGCCGCGGGCCGAGCCAGTCGAGGTCCGCCTGGTCCTCGACGCCGAGCACGCTCAGCGAGCGCACCGGGATGAGCCAGCCGAACCCGGGCCCGGCCACGGACTCCCGGTAGTGCCCGGCGATGCGCTCGGGCAGCAGATCGATCGCCGCGTCACCGTCGTCGCCGACGAAGGCGTCGAGGTGGACCCGCTTCGCAAGCCGGTCCGGGATCCGGTCCGCGACGCCGGTGACGACCTGGCCCGCGTAACTGTGGCCGACGAGCACCACATCCCGGGCGTCGTGGGCCTCTATCAGCGCCACCGCGTCCTCGACGTGCGTGCCGAGTCCGATCTGCGGGTTCAGCAGATGGGCGCGGTCACTCACCCCGGTCAACGTGGGGGTGTGCACCTCGTGTCCGGCCGCGCGCAGCAGCGGGGCGACACGCTGCCACACCCAGCCGCCGTGCCAGGCTCCGTGCAGCAGTACGAAGACGTGGCGGCCGCTCATGCGGACGCCCGGGGTCGCGCGGTGCCGGCCTGCTGTTCGCGGGTGAGCATCTTCGCCACCGCCCGGCGTCCGCGCAGTGCGGCGAGGTCGGACTTGATGCTGGACTCGGCGGTGCCGCCCGGGTCGGTGGCGTACATGATCTCCTGCGCCTCCAGGGCGTCGACGTCCTCCTGCATCACGGCCAGTTGCTGCTCGTGCTGGAACCTCGTGAGCTCCTGGTCGTCGATGAGGTAGTCGCGGCCGAGCGCGTAGAAGTCGTGCGTTTCGTTGCCGCGTCCCGGGGTCATCCCGTACAGCACCTTCATGTGGAAGCCGTCCGGCTCCTCGGTGCCGGTGGCCGCGACGCGGATGTTGAGGACGAAGATGCCCGGCGGGTAGAAGTCGCCGTCCTGCCAGCGGTCCACCGGAGAGGTCAGTCCGCAGGACTTCTCGTAGAACGGCGGCGCCTCGATGCCGGTCATGCGGCGGCTGAAGCCGACCCGGTCGCCGTCCACCGTCACGTCGATCGGGGTCGCGGCGACGGCGGCGTTTCCGATGCTGGTCGGGTGCAGGAACGTTTCGTGGGTGAGGTCGAGCAGGTTCTCCAGGAGCAGCAGATGCCGGGCCTTCAGTGGGACGACCCCGTGCACATGGGTCCAGTTCGGGTCGTTCAGCCACGAGGTGTCGGGCAGGAGGCCCTCGTCGGCCAGTTCGGGGTCCCCGGGCCAGATCCATACGGCGCCGTCCCGCTCGACCAGGGGGAAGCGACGCAGTGCCGCCTTGGGCTTGTCGGCCTGCTCGGCGACCCCGACACACACGCCCTGCCCGTCGAAGCGGTAGCCGTGGTAGTCGCACTGGAGGGTTCCGTCGTCGTCGAGGTGGCCCAGCGACAGCGGGTACTTGCGGTGGGGGCAGCGGTCCTCGACGGCCGTGACGGTCTGGTCGGGCAGCCGGTAGAAGCAGACCGGGAGGTCGGTGATCCAGCGCTGCTTGAGGGTTCGGCCGATCTCGTCGGACCAGGCCCCCAGGTACCAGCCGTTGCGCACGTGCTGTGTCAGTGTCATGGCGGTCCTTCCTTTGACGTCGGCCCAACAGGGCAGTCCGCCTGTCGAATTGACGAAGTATCAGAGATCCAGGACGAGGCGTCGGCCCCGAGCGCGGGAGACGCAGATCAGCATCGTGTCGTTCGCTGCCCGCTCGTCGTCGGTGAGCAGTGAGTCGCGGTGGTCGACCTCGCCCTCCAGGACGGAGGTCTCGCACGAGCCGCAGATGCCTTCCTCGCAGGACGACAGGACAGGTACGCCCGCCTGCTCCACGGCCTTGAGGACCGACAGCCCGGGCGGCACGGTCAGCGTCGTCCCGGACGCCCGCAGTTCCACCTCTATGGGCTGCTCGGCCTCATCGCCCGCCGGCTGTCGCACGTCCGCCGCGGCGAACCGCTCGACGTTCAGCGCTCCGGTCGGCCAGCCGGCGCAGTGTGCCTCGACCGCGTCGATGAGCCCCGCGGGGCCGCAGCAGTAGACCAGGGCGGACCGGTCGGGATCGCCGAGGTGACCGGTGAGGTCGAGCAGACCGTACTGGTCCTGCGGACGTACGGTCACGCGCTCGCCGTAGCCCTCCAGCTCGGGCAGGAACGCCATGGACGCGCGCGTGCGGCCCCCGTAGAGCAGGGACCACTCGGCCCCCGCAGCCTCGGCCTCGGCGATCATCGGGAGCAGGGGGGTGATGCCGATCCCGCCGCCGACGAACAGGTACCGGGCCGCCGGCCGCAAGGGGAAGTTGTTGCGCGGGCCGCGCACCCGGAGTTCGCCGCCCTCCACGAGGTGGTCGTGGATCCACTGCGATCCGCCGCGTCCGTCGGGCTCTCGGAGCACCGCCACGCGCCAGCGGGCCGTGTCTTTCACCGGACCGCAGAGCGAGTACTGCCGGATGACGCCCGTGGGCAGGACGACGTCGATGTGTGCTCCCGGCCGCCAGGGCGGCAGCGGTTCGCCGCAGCTCGCTGCGAGTTCCAGCGACACGACACCGTCCGCCACCGTCTGGCGGGCCACTACGGTGGCGGTGCCTTCGAACTCGGTGCCGCGCCGGGCCGCGGAGGGCGTTCCGGCCTCGGCGGAACCGAGGGTGTGCGTGTCCGGGGCGGCGGTTGGGGGGCTCGTCACGTTCGTCTCCTCGGTACGGTCGGCAGGGATCGCTCCGGCCGCGGTCGGCGGCGCCACGATCGACGCTAGCCACCGGAGAACGCCCAGGTCATCGCTCGAATGACCGGATCGGGGCGGCGCATGGTCGTGGCCCCGACTACGTCATCCGTCGCGCGGGCCGGGCGTCCCGGCACGCTCGTCGGGCTGCGGAGCCTGGTCGAGGTGGATCCGTACCTGGCGGTCGTCCTCGTTCCAGAGGGTTTCCACGACGGCGTGCAGCCGTCTGACGTCGGTGCGCCACATCGGTACGCCGTAGCGGTCGTCGCGTGTCAGCGCGTCCTCGGCGACTGCATCGGCCAACAGGCTCCGGCGGTCGTCCGTCGGGGCCGTTCCGTTCGCTCCGTCGGGTTCGTCCGCGAACTGCACGTAAAGGGATGTGTCCCGGAAGGGAACCCAGATGTGCGTAACCCCACGGACACCCGTCCCGCCCTGTGCCGTCACGCCAGAACACCCGTCGTCTGCGGGTAGAGCCGCACGTACGCCTCTCCCATGGTTCCGTGCGAGAGGGCTATGGCGCCGCCGGCCCGCCAGACGAAGTCCCCCGCATGCGCGCTGATCACCAGCAGCGCGCCTTCGGACGGAGTGGAGGTGTGGGAGGTCATCAGGACTCCTTGGGATCGAGTGGGGTGACCGGCCTGGTGCGAAGTGCCGTGCCCTGTGTTGTGGAGGGCGACTGAGCACCGTGAGCATTCCTTTGGAAACCGACGTCACCGGTGCGATCCGGGACGCGCTGCTGCGCGGTGCGTACGTGCCGCGACAGCGCCTGGTCGAGGCGGACCTCTGCGAACGGTTCGGCGCCGGCCGAGTCGGCGTCAGGTCGGCACTCCGGCTGCCGGCGGCACCGCGCGAGCTGAGGCAGACGCCACGGTCACATTCCGTCGCCCGAGTCGGCTTCCTGCGCCGTCTTCCTGGCCCAGGCGGTCTCGAGCTTGCCGGTCGGGGTCCGCGGCAGCCTGTCCGTCAGGACGATGGAACGCGGCACCTTGTACCCGGCGAGACTCTGCCGGACCAGGTCGCGCAGTTCGTCACCGGTGACGGTACCGCCCGGCTGGACTGCCACGACGGCCGCCACACGCTCGCCCCAGGTCTCGTCGGGGACGCCGACGACGGCACAGTCCGTCACCTCGGGATGCCCCAGCAGTACGTTCTCCACCTCCTGCGGGTGCACCTTCTCCCCACCCGTGTTGATCACGCCCGAACCACGTCCGAGGAACCGGATCGCGCCGTCGGCCTCAAGTCGAGCCAGGTCGCCGGGGATCGCGTACCGGACCCCCTCGATGGTGCGGTACGCCTTCGCGCTCTTCTCGGTGTCCTTGTAGTAGCCGAGCGGCATGGGCCCGCAATAGGCGAGGACGCCCGTCTCGTCGCTGCCTGGTTCGAGAAAGCGGTCATCGGAGCCGATCACCCGCGTCGCCGGAACGGGGTGGAACCGCGAGGGCAGATCCTCTACCGAGGAGGTGACCGCGAAGGCGAAAGGGCCCCCTTCGCTCGATGCGATGGCTTCGGTGATGGTGACGTCGGCACGTTCGTGCAGTGCCCTCTTGAGCGGATCGCTGAGCGCGGTGCCGGAGCTGATCATCCTGCGCAACGAGCGCAGGTCGTGCGGCGTCCCGGCTTTCTCAGCCCGCAGGAGTTCGTCGACGAGCGGGCGGCACACGGCGTTGCCCGCGATGATGGCCGTATCGACCCGCTGCTCGGCGATCATGTGCCAGACATGTTCCGGGTCGAGGCCGCCCGCTCGTGCGGTGACCGCCCGGCCTCCTGTCATCAGGGCGCCCATGGTGTTGAACAGCCCGGTGGCGTGCATCAGGGGTACGACGGGCATCGTGGTCGGCGCGCGGCCTTCGTGGCGTGCCTTGACAGCGATGGCCACGGCCTCGTCGAGGCTTGCGGGGAGTTCGGTGACTCCGAGCGGGTGGTAGAACGGGACGACGTGGGCGCGCAGCAGGTCGCTCAGCTGCCATATGACGCCCTTCGGCTTGCCCGTGGTCCCGCCGGTGTACATGAACAGCTGGTCCGTTCCGGGCCGTCGCTGAGGCTCGCGCGGCGCGTGCGCGGTCAGTAGCTCCTCCAGTTCGGGCACCGCGGGCCCGCCCGGACCGTCGGCGGGCGGCTCGCCCACTCTCACCAGCAGCTTCAGCGTGCGCACATGCTTC
The DNA here is from genome assembly GCF_027107535.1 of Streptomyces aurantiacus. Lineage (NCBI taxonomy): Bacteria > Bacillati > Actinomycetota > Actinomycetes > Kitasatosporales > Streptomycetaceae > Streptomyces > Streptomyces sp. Qhu-G9. The sequence continues at coordinate 4,496,848 of NZ_CP114283.1, forward strand.
GCGGCATGCGTGACGCGGTCGGCCAGGGAGCCGCTGAAGACGACCGCGGCGGCGTCGGCGTCGGTCAGGAGCTCGGAAAGTTCCTTGCCGGTGTAGCGGTAGTTGGCGTTCACCGGTACGGCACCGAGCTTGAAGGCGGCGAAGACCGTCTCCAGGTAGGTGGCCCCGTTGTGCAGGTAGCAGGCCACGGTGTCTCCCTCGCCCACTCCGGCCGATTCCAGTGCGGCGGCCAGCCGTGACGCGCGCTCGTCGAACTCCCGGTACGTGGTCTCACGACCGGGCTCCGTGATGGCGACGGCATCGGGCAGCGCGCGGCAGACCGCCTCCCAGACCGTGCCGATGGACACGTTCACGTCTCGGACCTCCTCGTCCTCGATGGCTTGCGCGGAGCGCACGGCCGAGCAGGCGGCTCGTGGGACCCCGCGGATCCATTCGGGGGAGTAACGATCCGCGGGGCGTCCTCTCAACTTAGGCAGGCGGCCTCCTCGCGGGGAACGCGAGCAATGACTGAAGCGGCTCGGCGCTTCGACCTGCCGACGAACAGGTCGAATGACGTAGGACCACCTCGAATACGCCGGGCTACGATGCTGTGGCCGGGCGCAAGTCGCCTTCGTCCCCAAACCGGCCGACGCGTACGACGCAGGCCCGCGGTTTCGAACGCGTCCCCGTCGCACAGCAAATCTGCGGGGCGGGTTCTTCGTCGATGTTGAGGGAGATCGGTCATGTCCACGTCGCCGCTCGTGGGGTGGGACGACATCGTCGCCGTCGCGCCGGACGGCCTCGCCGTTCTGGACTGCGTGGGCCGGTTCGTACGGCTGAACCCGGCGGCGGCCGCGCTGCTTCGGGCGGACGCAGAGGGCGACCTCATCGGTGCGCCGTCCCCGTTCACCCTTGTGGAGGGAGCCGCCGAGTGCCGCGCGGGGCTGCTGGAGCTCCGGTCGGACGAGCAGGTGGCCCACTGGGAGCCCGCCCGCGGACCCCGACGTGAATTCGCCTACCGGGCCCGCAGTCTGCCGGCCGACCCGAAGCTCACCGTGGTGTCGTTCCGCGACGTCACCGACGAATGGCACCGGCAGCGCAGGATCGCGGCGATCGCCCGGACGTCGATCGCTCTGGCCTCGGAGAGTTCGCTCGGCTCGACCCTGGACGCCGTGGCCCAGCAGATCGTCCAGGCGGACGGCCTGGCCGGCGTGCAGATCCTCAGCCTCGACAGCACCGGCCGGGAACTGCGGCTGATGGGCTCCGCGGGACTGCGCCACTGGGACTCGTTCCTCGACCGTCTGCTGGAGTGCCGTGACCGGGGCGCCCGGCTGTCCATGCTGGACGCCCTGAAGGAACGCAAGCCGATCGTCGTCCCGCACCGGTGGGCCCAGATCCGCGAGGACCCGGCCTGGGAACCGCTGCACGGCTACCTCGGCGAGCTGAACTGGGACTCCTTCGTCAGCGTGCCGTTGATGGCGCGCGGTCGTCCCGAAGGGGTACTGAACGCCTACTTCGCCCCCGGGCAGGAGATCGGTAGCCGGACACTGGAGTTCCTCGCCGCCATGGCGGAACACGCTGCCCTCGCCGTCGACTACGCCACGCTGCTCCAGCGTGAGCGCGAGGGCGCCCGTCGCAACGAGCGTCAGCGCCTCGCCCGCGACCTGCACGACTCGATCGTCCAGCAGGTGTTCTCCATCGGTATGCAGGCCAACGCCGCCGGGGTGCTGGGCGCGCGGGGCGAAGCGGTGTCGGCGGAAGCGGTCCGCGCCTTCGCGGACGAAGTCGGGACTCTCTCGCGAACCGTCCTCGCCGACCTCCGGGCCATGGTGCACGAACTGCGTCCAGCCTCCTCCTCCCTCCGGCTCGGCCTTGAGGACGCGGTGACCACGCTTGTCAAAAGCACCGAGAACCGGACGGGCCTCAGCATCCGGCTGGAGTTCGGACAACAGGTGGACACGGTCGAACCGGAACTGGCCGAGGACATGTACCGGATCGTCGCGGAAGCCATCCACAACGTGGTCAAGCACGCGGAAGCCACCACCGTCACCATCCGCCTCGCCGTACAGGACCACACACTGACCGCCGTCATCCGCGACGACGGACGCGGAATCGCGGAATCCGGCGGGCGACGGGCCGCACCGGAGAACGAGGACGGCGAGGCGACAGGTGCCACCGGACATCACGGCTACGGACTGACGACCATGCGGGAAAGGACAGAGCGATGGGGCGGCACCATGAGGATCAGATCCGAGGGGAGGAGCGGCACGACCGTACGGGTCGTCATACCCCTTCCGGTACGAGTGCCGGAGTCGCCCCCGGACTCGGAGGGAGCACGGAGCATCCCGTCGGCGGTTTCGCTCCGAGAAGCGGAGAACCCCGCCCGGTCCGGGTCCTGATCGTCGACGACCACGCCGTCGTACGCCGCGGAATCCGTGCCTACCTCGAGGTCCTGGACGACATGGAAGTGGCCGCGGAGGCCGCCGACGGCCAGGAGACACTCACCCGGCTCGACGCGATGGCCGCCCACCGGGAGTTGCCGGACGTCGTCTTGATTGACCTGCTCATGCCCAAGATGGACGGGGTGACCGCGATCGGAGAGATCAAGCAGCGCCACCCCGGTCTCCGACTCGTGGTCCTCACCAGCTTCGGAGAGATGGAACGCGTCCACGCGGCACTCGCCCAGGGAGCTGCCGGCTACCTGCTCAAGGACGCCGACGCAAGTGAGGTGGTCGCCGCAATCCGCGCGGCCGCCCGGGGCGAGGTCTTCCTCGACCCCGCGGTGGCCAGGGGACTCACCCAGGAGATCGTTTCGCCGCCGACCGGGCTCGCCTCGCTCACCAGCCGGGAACGCGACGTCCTTGTCCTGGTCGCCGAAGGACGGTCGAACCAGCAGATCGCCGACGAGTTGGTGATCAGCGAGCGCACCGCCCGCACCCACGTGAGCAACGTCCTGCGCAAACTCCGGCTCACCTCCCGGACCCAGGCCGCGTTGCTCGCGGTGCGGCAAGGACTGGTGCCCCCGAAGGGCTGACCGCCCTGCCGACCGCGACGGATGTCCCGGACCGGCCGGGACACAGGTCGGCCGCAGATGCCGTCATCAGCGGGATCCTCACGGGCTCAGGGGTTCCTACGCTCAGGGGAGTCGCCCTATCGCCCCCAGTTCAGGAGGACAGCATGCTCGACGGCAAAGTCGCCATTGTCACAGGTTCGGGCCGAGGCCTGGGGCGTGCCTATGCTCGCGGGATGGCCGCGGCGGGTGCCGCCGTCGTCGTGAACGACCTCGACGCCGATGTGGCCACGGAGACGGTCGACCTGATCACGGACGCGGGCGGAACGGCCGTCGCCCATGTCGGTGCGGTCGGAGGTTCCGAGTTCGCCGACGCGCTGGTGCGGCGCGCGGTCGACGAGTTCGGCCGACTGGACGTGATGGTCACCAACGCCGGTGCGCTGCGCGACCGGACCCTGCGCAACACCACCGATGACGACTTCGACCTCGTCGTCAACAGCCATCTGCGCGGTACGTTCACCTGCGGCCGCGCGGCGGCGGCCCGCTTCCGCGAACAGGGCGAGGGCGGCCGGCTCATCCTGGTGGGATCACCGGCTGGGCAGCGCGCCAGCTTCGGCCAGACCGCGTACTCGGCGTCCAAGGGCGCGATCGTCGCGATGACGCGCACCTGGGCGCTCGAGCTCGCGAAGATCGATGTCACCGTCAACGCCATCGTGCCGACCGCGCTGACCCGCATGGTGGCGACCATGCCCCGGCTCGGTGACCTCGTGGCGAAGGTCGATGCCGGGGAGCCCGTTCCCGACGCCATCCGGCGGCAGGGGCTGGGATCGCCGGAAGACGTGGCACCGGTGATCGTGTATCTCGCGTCCAAGGAGTCGGCCCACGTCACCGGACAGGCCATCGCGGCGGGAGGCGACCGGATCGCCCTGTGGACGCACCCCGGTGAGGTCGAGGAGCGGTTCCGGCAGGACGGCTGGACCGCCGGATCGGTCGCGGAACTCTTCTCAGGCGCCCACGCGGACCGACTCCAGGACTTCAGGCCCACACCCCTCGATCTGGAAGCCTTTGAGGAGGCGTGACGCGCACGCGGCCCCTCATACGGCCCTCAGGTCCGTGCCGGGGCAGTGGCTGCTCAGGTCTGCGGCACGGCGGCGACGCGGGCGAAATCCGCGCTGATGTCTCCCGCGGTCTGCAACAGCAGCGGTAGATGCTCCTCGACAAGTCGCTCGACCGATGTCTCGGCCGCGTGGCAGTTGACGTTGAGCGCCGCGATGACCTGGCCGTACCCGTCACGCAACGGGGCCGCGACCGACCGAATGCCGGGCGCCAGATGTTGGTCCGTCAGTGCCCACCCACGTGCCCGCACCTCGCGCAGGACCGCGTCGCGTTCGCCGGGGCTGGGCTGCCAGCACGGCGTCAGCCCCGAGCGTGAGGGTTCGGCGAGCACCCCTTCCAGCTCATCGGCCGGCAGGGCCGCCAGCAGTACCTTTCCCAGGGAGGTCTGCAGTGCCGGAAACCGCGTTCCGATCTGCACCGACAGGGTCACCAGCTTCGGGACGGCCACCCGGGCCACATAGATGATGTCCGATCCGTCCAGCTGAGCCACGGAGCACGACTCGCCGGTCCGCTCCACCAGCCGCTCCATCTGGGGCCGCGCGATCTCCCACAAGCCCATGGAGCGTACGTAGGCGACCCCGAGTTCGAGCACCCTCGGGGTCAGAGCGAACCCTGTCTCGCACGAGCGGACATAGCCGAGTTCCTCCAGGGTCAGCAGAATCCTGCGGGCGGTCGGCCTGGCGAGCCCGGTGGCACCGGCGACCTGAGCCAGTGACATCCGCGGGTGCCCCGGCCGGAACGCGGCAATGACTTCCAGCCCCCGCGCCAGTGCCTCGATGAAATCCGGTCCTGTTCCGTGGCGTGGCACGTGGCTCCTCGGCGGCGGTCGGCATGGTCTCTGACCGGTCAGCCTAACGTGTGTCCGTGATACGGACAGCTGTGCCTGCGAGGCTTCCGCATCCGAGGGGTTGACACGGCCAATTGTCCAAAGTGACCCTGACCTCACCATGTCCGCCATACGGATGATCGTCCGCCAGGCGTCTCAAGCCCTTCTTTCTCGCGCTTCTTGATCTTTCCTGGAGAGTCGCATGTCCGAAAGAATCCATACAGCACCGCAGGAGACCGGGGCGGCGCCCGTCCGCACCGGACTGATCATCGACGGCAAGACAGTCGAGACCGAGGAGTGGACGGCCGTCCACAACCCCGCCGCCCCCGACCTGGTCGTCGGCCACGCAGCCGCGGCGACCCCTGAGCAAGCCCGCGCGGCGGTCGCGGCCGCGGATGCCGCGTTCCCCGCCTGGGCCGCGATGCCCGCCCGTCGGCGAGCGGAGATCATCAGTGAGGCGCTCACCCTGCTCGAGGGAAGCGAGGCCGAGCGGGCGGCCTTGATGACCCGCGAGAACGGCAAGATCTCCTTCGAGAGCCAGATAGAGATGGGCGTCTTCGTCGCGCGCACGCGGGCGGCGATCGATCTCGCCGACTCCCTCGACCAGGTACGGCGCCTCGAAGGCCCGCCGCTGACCTCGCACATCCACCGCCTCCCCATGGGCGTGGTCACCGTCATCGTGCCGTTCAACTGGCCGATCGCCATCCTCGGCGCGAGCCTGCCGTACGCGCTGCTCGCCGGGAACACAGCCGTGGTCAAGCCCCCGCCCACCGTGCCGCTGGCCATGGTGCGCACGCTGGAGCTGTTCGCCGCAGGGCTCCCGGCCGGGGTGCTGAACGTCGTGACGGGCAGCAACGACGCCGTCGCCCCGCTGCTCACCGACCCTCGTGTTCGGAAGATCGTCTTCACCGGCAGCACGGACGCCGGCAAGCACATCATGGCCGCCGCCGCACAGAACCTCGCCTCGGTGACGCTCGAACTCGGCGGCAACGACCCCGCGATCGTCCTCGACGACGCCGTACTGGACCAGGAGCACATCGGACGGCTCGTCCAGGGCTCCTTCCTGACGAGCGGCCAGGTCTGCATGGCCGTCAAGCGGGTGTACGTCCACCGCTCCCGCTACGACGAACTCGTCGACGAGCTCTCTTCCGCCCTTGACACCCAGCGTGTGGGGCCCGGAGACGATCCTGCCTCGACCATGGGCCCTCTCAACAGCGCCGCCCAACGGGACAAGGTGGCCGCCATGCTCGCCCAGGCGGCCGGAGCCGGAGCCGAGATACGCGAACGGGGCACCCTGGCCTCCGGTGCCGCCACCTCCACAGGCCACTTCCTGCGCCCCGCCCTCGTCCTCGATCCCGACCCGGGCCTGAGAATCGTCACCGAGGAACAGTTCGGCCCCGCCTTGCCGATCCTGCCCTTCGACGACGTGGACTCCGTACTGGACCAGGTCAACAACGACTGGTCGGGACTGTGCTCCTCGGTCTGGAGCGCCGACCCCGCCCGCGCGGCGGGCCTCGCGGAACGGCTGCGCACCGGCACCACCTGGATCAACCACGCCAACGCCGTTGCGTGCGACGACCGAGCCCCCTTCGGCGGCTTCCGCCAGAGCGGCATCGGACGCGAGATGGGCCCGGACGGCCTGCTCTCCTTCACCGAAGCGCACACCATCACGACGCACGGATAGAAACTGCGAGCACGGCTGGACCCCGCCCGCTTCGAGCGGACAGGGGCCGGCCGTGCTCCGGCCGTGCGTCACACCAACGGCACGGACATCGCGTTGTAAGGGGTGTTCTCATCCCGGTCCAAGGGGAAGCGGGAGTTGGGGAGGTACAGCCGACCCTGGTAGGCGGCGGCAGTGGTGGGCAGGTCGAAGCGGTCGTCCCTGATCACCCCGATCGCGGTGCCCCACGTACCCGACCGGTTGAGCCGGATCACGTCCACCTGGTTGGGGTTGGGCTGGACGACGTAGAGGGTGCGGCCGACGAGTACGAGCCCGTCGCCGCTGGGCAGTGTGGTGTCACCCAGGTCTACCTTGCGGGCTCCGCCGGTGCGGGGGCTGACGCGCATCAGCGAACCGCCGTCCACGGCCGCGTTGGTGACGAGCAGGGCGCTGCCGTCGGGGTGAGTGAGATGCCGTTGGACGTGAAACCGGACTGCACCCAGTCACCGCTCAGCGTAAGGCTCTCCGGGGCGCCGAAGCGGCCCTGCCTGCCCAGCGGCAGCTTGAAGAGCTGTGCGCTGAACGACTCGGTGAACCAGGCGGCGTCGCGGGTGAGCAGGACGTCGTTGACGAAACTGTTCTCTCCGGCGACCCCGTGGTTGGCGAGCAGCGCACCACTGTGGGCTTCGACGACCCGCAGTTCACCACTGCTGCCGCCCGCCAGGAGCAGCCGCCCCAGGAGTCGACCTTCAGCCCGACCGTCATGCGTCCCAGGCCGCGGTGGACCACCTTGCCCTTGCCGTCCGTGAGGTTCACCCGGTATACGCCGCCGGTGGCGATCGATCCAAAGTACGCGTACGGCGCGGAACCGATCGCGACTCCCTCCGGCCCCAGCCGTTGGGCAGCGAAAACTCCTTGAGCCAGCCTTTGGGTCTTGCGGTCGGCCATGACCGTGTAGCCGACGGGAACCGCGCGCCTTGGCTGCGATGGCTGGTCACCGCTGGCAACGCTTGCGGCGGGGAGATTTTCCTCCCCCTCACCATCGGACCCGCCTTCCTCCCCATCGACGTCTGGGGCCACCTCGGCGACCGCGCACTCTCACCCGAAGCCGTCCGAGAAATCATCGCCCGCAACGCCGAACGAGCCGGACTCGCTGTCCGGTTGACCGGCCACTCGGTGCGGGCCGGGTTCATCACCACGAGCCGCAAGGCCGGAAGGCGTGAAGAGAAGATCCGCGCCCAGTCTGGCCACGCCGACAACAGCCCCGCCTTCTGGGGCTACATCCGCGAAGCCGACAAGTGGACCGACGCCGCTAGCGAGGACATCGGACTCTGAGCATGCGAACGCCCCCGTGGCCCCTTGTTCCGCGAGGGCGTTCCGCTGTGCGTGCTCATCCCCAGGCGGTGTCGCTCATGTCCCCTCCTACGGCAGGTGCGGCCACCGAGCGTCCCGAAGGACCCCGCCCCGAAGGGTGGTTGCGAACCCAGGTGGCCGCTTGATCACGGTAGGCGCATCCTGTCCCGTTTGTCAGCCCTCCATGCCTGACTGACCGCACGCCCGCCTCGTCACCACCCCCGTTGCCGAGGCGGGCGCTCGCGCGTGTCAGCCGGCCTTCTGTTCCCGCAGCTCGTGGACGGTCGCGGTGAGGGTGCCGTCGTGCTGCTCGTAGTGGGAGAGGGCGACGCCGAGGCCGAAGAAGGTGGGCGCCCACTGGCCGACGAAGATTCCCCACCGGTCGGCGCGGGCGAGACCGCCGACGGGCTCCATCTTGAGGCTGCCCACCCAGCTGGCGATGGAGAGGCCGATGCTGCCGAGGGCCGCCATGTAGGCGTGTTCGCTGCGGATGCCCATGTCGTGCATCTTCTTGATGACCATGATGGTGCTCCGTTCGCTAGTGGGACATACCATGACGAAGTGCCCTGAAACGGAATAGCTAACCGGTGTAGACCTGCCGACATGCCGCACACTCGAACCGTCCGTAGGCTGATGCCCTCGGGGCTCGTCGCGGAGGTTTGCCTTGCCCTACGCCATCTGGACCGGAGCCATCTCGTTCGGCCTGGTCACGATCCCTATACGCGTAACTGCCGCGACCGAGGACCACAGCATCCGCTTCCACCAGTACCACCTGGAGGACATGGGCCGGGCGCGAGTGCGGAAGTATTGCGACCTGGAGGACCGCGAGGTCACCCAGGACGAGATCGGTAAAGGGTTCGAGCTGTCCAAGGATCAGGTGATCCCGGTGTCGGATGATGAGCTGGCCGCGTTGCCGCTGCCGACGGCGAAGGCCATCGAGATCGCCGCTTTCGTGCCGCTGGACAGCATCGATCCGATCCGGATCGGCGACGGCTACTACCTGGAGGCGTCGAGCCCTGTCGCCGCGAAGCCGTATGTGCTGCTGCGGAAGGCGCTGGAGCGGTCGTCGAAGGTGGCGGTCGCCAAGTTCGCGTGGTCGGGACGGGAGCGCCTGGGCCTGCTCCGGGTGCGCGGCGACGTATCGCCGCACCGGAGCACGCCGGGCGTGCCCTTGCCATCGCCATGACCGGAACCCCCGTCGCGCTGTCCGTCGGAACCCCCCTTGGCGCCTGGCTGGGCTCGACGGTCGGGGGCCGCTGGTCCTTCGCCGCGATGTCACTGCTCAGCGTCATCGTCATGGTCTTCGCGAAGTTCCTCGTGCCCGACGCTCGGGGGCAGTCGGCGCAGACACGCGCTCCGCTCAGCCGAGTGGTGGGCATTCCCGGCGTGGCGACCATCCTCGCCGTCGTATTCGTCTGGATGCTCGCGCACAACCTGCTCTACACATACATCGCTTCCTATCTGCAGCAGATGCGTCTAGCTCTCCGGCCCGACGTCACACTTCTCGTCTTCGGCGTCGCTGCGCTCGGCGGCATCTGGATCACCGGCGTGTTCATCGACCGCGCACTTCGCAGGCTCACCCTGGCGAGCGTGACTCTGTTCATCGTCGCCGCAGCGTTTCTTGCCGCCGCGCAGCAGTCCACTGTGCTCGTGCTGCTCGCGATCGTCCTGTGGGGCCTCGCGTTCGGCGGCTCGGCGACGCAGCTGCAGACGGCCCTGGGGGAGGCCGCGGGCGAGAACGCCGATGCGGCGAACGCGATGCTGACGACATCCTTCAACATGGCGATCTTTGCGGGTGGTGCTGTGGGGGCTGTGGTCGTCGATGGCGTGGGCGCACCGGTTCTTCCAGCCGCGATGATCGCTCTCACACTCATGGCGCTCGTCATGGTCGGCTTCGGCCGGCGCGCAGCATTCCCCGCAGGGCGTTGATCGAGAACTGACCGGACCACGCCTCGTGGCTTGTCGTGCAGCCTTGGACGGGTATGCCGTCCACTGGCGGATTGGGCAGCGGCGGTGGCATGGCCACCGTCGGTTTCTACGGGGCAGGCAAGGCCGCACTCGACTCGGTCGGCGAGGCACTGGCGATAGTGGCCGAGGGGTCCGGCAGCAAGGTCACCATCGTGCAGATGGGCGGCTACAACACCGGCCTGTTCACCGCCGGCACCACGACCACCGAACCTTGGGCGCAGTATCAGCCCCTGCGCACCGAGATGGAGGCGATGTGGGGCGACGGCGTCCCCCGGAGCCGGGCACCGCTGCTCCGGTCATCATGGAACTGGCTGCACTGCCGGACTCGCCCCGACGGCTGATCGTCGGCAGTCAGTCCTTCGATCACGTCTTGCAGATGGACCAGGACCAAGCGGATCTGCACCGGTCCTGGGAGCGCCTCAGCCGTGCCGCCCCCGGCTGACCCGGGGCCACGCACCCTCCCATGCCCGTACCCGCCCCCGCCGCGCACGGGATTGTGCAACCAACGGGCCGCAAGGCCGACGAGATCACCTGCTCCAACGCCCTCGTCGTTCGCGTCGGCAAGGACGACCAGAAGGTGGCCCGCCGTGCGCCGCCGCGATCGGCCGCCGGTTCGAGGAGCTGAAGACCAACAGTCTGGCCGGTACCCCGGACGAGGATGTCGAGCAGACCGGCCGCTGTGCAGAGATCGGCTCCCGGCGCATTTACCTCCGGATCCTCGACCTCGCCCCATCTGGAGCACCTGGAGCTGATCGCGCCCCAGGTGCAGTCGCAGCTGCCGTGGTCGGGCGGGGAGCACGGTGGCGCGCGGGCGTCAGAGGTATCTGACGCCCCGTTCCGTGCTGCCGGCCAGGAAGCCGGAGAGCCGGGCGCCGTAGCGGATCCAGCGGCGGCGCAGGCTCGGGGAGCGGGCGAGGTCGGAGGTGTGCAGGAGCAGCCAGGACCAGTTCATGAGGACCGTCCGGTTGTCGCGGCGCTCGAAGCCGGCGTGACGGTAGGCGGCGTACAGCCGGGCGCCGGACCTGCCGTAGTTCCACTTCTGCCGGGCCAGGCCGGAGAGTTCCGCGCGCAGCCGGTAGTGCATGCGGGCGTCGTGCGCATAGCCGACCCGGTAGCCGCACAGGTGGGCCCGCCAGGACAGGTCCATGTCCTCGCCGCCGCCCCGGAAGCTCTCGTCCCAGCCGCCGATCGTCGTCAACACGTCTTTCCAGGCGGCGCAGTTGGCACCTCGCGCGAAGGGCAGGAAGTCCGTCTGCTCGGTCATCGGCGCCGGCTGCTCGTCGGCGTACATGGGGCTCAGCACACTGCTGTCCAGGCTGCCGCCGATGAGGTCGGCGTCCGGGGCGGCCGCGGCCAGCGCGGCGAGCCAGCCGGGGTCGGCGACGTCGTCCGCGTCGCAGAAGGCGATGAAGTCACCGCGGGCGGCGGCGATTCCGCGGTTGCGGGCGTAGCTCTCGCCGGGGCGCTCGTGGGCGTCGACGATCCGCAGGCCGGGCAGGTCGGGGCGCGCCTTCTCCGCCACCTCGCGCGTCGAGTCGGTCGAGCCGTTGTCGACGACGAGGACTTCCCACGGGGCGGTGTAGGTCTGGGACGCGAGCGCACGCAGCTGTGCCGGGAGCGTGAGCGCGCCGTCGCGGACGGGGATCACGACGGAGACGAGGTCCGGGGCCCCTCTGTGTACGGACACGTCCGTGGAGGGTGCGTGGGTGGAGGGGGTGAGGCGGGTGTCCCGGATGAGGCAGGTCCCCGCGGCCAGGGCGGCGGACGCGGTGGCCGCGGTGTCGTCGGTCCGGCGCCGCACCAGCAGTCGCGGCACCATGACCCACGCTGCCCGATGATCTCTCGTGTGCAGCAGATCGCGTCGTACGGCGTACGCGGCACCGTCGAGACCGGGCGCCAGGGTGATGCCCTCGACCAGTGCGTCGGCCCGCAGCCGGAGCGTGCCGCACTGGACGAGGCCTGCATCGTCTTGGGCCGCCCGGGCCAGGTGGTGCAGCAAGTCCGGGAGGGCCTCGTCGCGACCGTGGAGGAAGGCGACGTAGGGAGTCCGGGCGGCGCGTGCGGCCTCGACACACCCCTCGGCGGCGGTTTCGGACGGGCAGCGCATGAAGTGCAGCTGTGGGTCCGGCGGCGGGTCCGCCGGGGTGACCACCGTGATCGCGGCGGGCGGCAGGAGGGACTGACGCAGCAGGCTGCGCACCGCGGGTTCCCACTCGCCCTCGGGCGCCGCGACGACCACGGCGATCTCGGGCAGGGGTGCTTCCATGTCGGTCACCCGTCACCCGCCCACCGCGACCGGGTCCAGCGTGAAGTCGATGTCGTTGGGCGGCGCGACCAGCAGGGGCAGCAGCTCCGCGCGGGTCGTCGCCTCGCGGCGGCGGCGTTCCTGGTCGTTCATGGCCCGTGTGTAGGATCGGCGTTCCGCCGACCCGAAGCCCGTCTCGGGCGCCTGGGTCAGCGACTGGGGCCAGATCCGGTAGCGGTACAGGACGTGGCGCACACTGCGCAGCCGGTACAGCCGGGCCGCCCGGAGGTGGAAGTCGGTGTCCGCGCCCAGCCGGACCGTGCCGTCGAAGCCGCCGAGCCGCTCCAGCACCTCGCGGCGCACGACCGACGACGGGTGCAGCACCACCGTCGAACGGCCCAGGCGCATCCACAGGTTGCCGTTGCGGGGCATCCGGCGGCGGCCCGTACTGTCGCCCGCGGCGTCGATGTACTCGTAGGCGCAGCCCACCAGGTCGGCCTTGTTCCGTTCCAGCAGGGCGAGTTGATGGCGCAGCCGACCCGGCAGGCTGATGTCGTCGGCGTCCTGGAAGGCGATGTACGGGGTGTCCACGCGCTCAAGGACCTTGTTCTTGATGCGCAGATGGCCGACGTTCTCGGAGGTGCGCAGCACGGTCAGACGCGGGTCGTCGGCGTGCGGACGCAGTGCGGCCGTCCATGTCTCGTCGGGGGAGCAGTCGTCGACCACGACCAGGTGGAGGTCGGTCCGGTCCTGGGCGAGGACCGAGGCCGCTGCCACGCCCAGGTAGTCCGCGCAGTCGTAGTGAGGCAGGACGACGGTGACCGCTGCCTCCTTGTGTGCCGATGTCCGCACGGCGTCTCCCTTCCGGGGCCGCCGCAGCGGGCAGCCGCCTGTGTCGGCGTGCGGACGGCCGCCGTGCCGGGCGGCCGTCCCGTGTCAGCGTCCGGTGCGTGCCGCCGCGGGCCGCCCCCCGGCGGCCGGGCTCATGAAGTCGCCGTCGTCGCCCCACGGCACGTGCCGCAGCGGGCGGCCCACCGCGCCACGTATGGCGAGGCTCACGGCGACCGAGCAGAACCAGGCCAGGTGTACGGCCTTGACGGTCCAGCGCTTCAGTCCCCGTACCGGGCCGCCGCTGCCGTCCCATGCGGCGAGCGGCCACAGGCCGTGGAACAGGGTGCCGGTGAGGTACGTCCGCGCGGTCGCCCACGGGTAGTCGGCCGTGCAGGTCACATGGCTGTAGAGGGAGCGACGCAGTCGGCGCAGCGTGTCGTGGGTCCGGGTGACCCGGTAGAAGCTGCCCCGGGCGTCCGGCAGTACTTCGAGGTCGTGCAGCGGGTCGGCCGCGTCGGGGTCGAGGAGTTCGAAGAGCACGTAGCCGTCGTCGGCGAGCCGGCGGGCCGGTATGCCGTCGGCGACGACGTCGGCCGCGACGAGCATGCAGGCCGCCGCAGGGTAGGAGCCCGGCGGCACGGTGACGCCGGAAATTCGGTCCATCGTCCGCGACGCGGCCGACGCACGGGGCAGGGCCACGAGATGGGCGCCGACCGCGCCGGCGCCGCCGCGTTCGTGGAAGCGGTCGACGAGCCGGGCGAGACAGCCGGGGCCGAACTCGACGTCGTCGTCGGTCCACAGCCAGCCGGTGTGGCCGAGCCGCCGGGACAGCCCGAGCGCCGTGTTGACCGTCCGGAGTTTCCCCCGGCCCGGCAGCGCGAACCCGACGACGGGTACGGCGGAGGCCCTGGTCAGCCTGCGCAGCCGGTCGACGGCCTCCGCCTGCTCTCCGGGGCCGTACTGCATGCCCAGCCAGATCGTCAGCGGGAGTCCGGGACGGGTGTCCCGTACGTCGGCGAGAGCGTCGAGGAGATGACGGAGCGCGGTCTCGTGGGCTGCCAGGTCGCAGCGCGCCACGTACGTGGGCAGCAGCACCCCGAGTCCACCGGAGGGCAGTCCGGTGTCCAGGCCCGCCGAGTCCTGCTGGACCTCTCCCGACCTGACCAGGGTCACCGGGGCGTGTGGTGGGGGCAGGGGGTCGAATCCGCGGGCCACGGCGCGTTGCCACCACGTGCGCCCGCTTCCGGTGCCCCCGAGCATCCGCGTCCCTTCGCCGGCCGACCCGTGCACCACCCGTTCCGGCCCCTCGTCAGATATCCGCGGACGAAGGGGAATTCACTGTCGACGTGCGCGCCGCGCAATGCGCGGAGTGTACTGATTTCGACGGGGCGTACTCTAACTGGCGCCTTGAAGTGATCACAAGACGCCCGTCCTGTTCCGGGGCGATGGCCGAAATGACCGCGTTCTGGTTGCGCCGGTTCGGTGAATCATCCGGGCAGACGTGTGGGAATCGGATGGTGTCCTGGCCGAATTCCGCTGCCGTCGCGCGGAGTTCCCCTCGGACGGCATCCGGGAAACGGCCGAAAACGGTCGGCCGAATTTTTCCGATCCACCCTGTGTGTCGGTGGTGTGTGCGGCCCGCTCGCCGCTCTGTGGCAGGCTGACGGCACAGCATTCCGCGCCATTCGTCGCGGGCGGCGGAGGAAGAAGGTGTCACACATGAGGTATTCCGCACGTGCGGAACAGCAGTTGGGCGGGACGTCCGGGCCGTCGTCCGGGCGGGACGTCCTGCTGCACGCGCACGGGATCGTGAAGAGTTATGGCCGCCGCCGCGTCCTGAACGGCGTCGACCTCGTCGTGCGCGCGGGCGAGGTCGCGGCGATCGTGGGCAGCAACGGAGCCGGCAAGTCCAGCATGCTCAAGATCTGCGCCGGGCTGCTCGCCCCGGACTCGGGCCGGGTGACCATCTCCGGACGCCTCGGATACTGCCCGCAGAACGCCGGCGTCATGGGCTTCCTCACGCCGCGCGAGCACTTCACGCTGTTCGGTACGGGACGTGGCATGGGCGGCCGGGACGCCGACCGCCGAGGGCGCGAACTCGCCTCCAAGCTCGACTGGTCGGTGTCCCGCAGCACCCTGGCCAAGGACCTGTCGGGCGGCACCCGGCAGAAGCTCAACGTCGTCCTCTCCGCCCTCGGCGACCCGGACGTCCTGCTGCTCGACGAGCCCTACCAGGGCTTCGACCGGGGGTCCTACGTGGACTTCTGGCAGAACGTCTGGGGCTGGCGCGACCAGGGCAAGGCGATCGTCGTCGTGACCCACATGCTCAACCAGCTCGACCAGGTGGACCACGTGCTGGACCTCAGCCCCAGGGAACAGGAGGCGGGCCGATGACGCGGACCCTGCGCATGGCCGAGATGACACTGCGCGAACTGCTGCGCCGGCGCGGAGTGCTGAGCCTGCTCCTCCTCGTGCCGCTGGTGTTTTACCTCGGCCGGCACGACCAGCCCGGCCAGGCAATCCGGTTCGCCAGTCTCGGCGTGGGGTTCGCGGTGAGCACCGCCGCCCTCTTCTCGGCCGTCGGCGGCCGGGAGATCGAGTCCCGGCTCACCCTGTCCGGCTTCCGGCCCCGGCATCTGTACCTGGGCCGCATGGTCGCCCTCCTCACCGCCGGGCTGCTGATCTCCGCGCTGTACGCCGTGGTCGTGATCGTGGACCAGGACGTGGCGAACCCGCAGGCGGTCGCCCTGGAACTGGCGTTGACCACGCTGGTGGCGGTCCCGCTCGGGCTGCTGCTCGGCCTCGCCGTGCCCCGGGACCTGGAGGGCACCCTGCTGCTGATCTCCGTCATCGGCGCCCAGATGGTGATCGACCCGGCCAAGGATGTCGCCAAGGTGCTGCCCTTCTGGTCGACCCGGGAGATCATCACGTACGCCGTCGACGGCGCCGGCAGCGGTTCCCTCGTCTCGGGCGCGACGCATGCCGTCGTGGTGACCGCGCTGCTGGTTCTGGCGAGCGGCGGCGTCATGTCGGTGCGATTGCGGCGGCGTACCCACATGCAATTCGTGTGAATCCGCCGCGAGTCCGTGCGGCGGGCCGGGGGAAAGTGACTCTGTCTCGCCGATACGAACGCGTGTAGGGTTGGGGAATCGTCCTGCCGGTGCGTGCCCACGCGTCGGTACGGTGGCCCGGCTCGTCGCCTCTCCCCAGAAAGGAGAGATTCGTGAACGGTGCACAGCGATTACCCCTCGGCGAATCAGCCGAACAAGCCCTTTCGAGGGCAACGGAATTCCTCCGGACCGCACGTGATGCGGACGGTTGGTGGAACGACTACGAAGTCCGTGGCCCAGGCCAGTTCTGGGCCACTGCCTTTGTCGGTGCCTCACTCGCGGAATTGCCCGACGGCCCCGGGCAATTGGCGGCGGTGTCCGCCTGGGAGCTGCTGAAACAGGCCCGTGGCCCGTCCGACGGCTGGGGCTACTGCCCCCAGGTTCCCGGTGACGCCGACATCACTTCCTGGGTACTGCGGCTGGCCGAGGCGCTGGGAGCCGAGGACGACCTCCGTGCGGACGAGGGCTACCGCTTCGTCGCGGCGCACCTTCAGGAGGACGGCGGCATCTCCAGCTATCTGCCGCAGATCGCCGCGCCCTTCCTGGACCGGGTGGCCCCCCGTTGGGACGCCTGGTACGCCAGTCACGTGTGTGTGACCTCGGCCGCCGCCGGGCTGCTCCACCTGTCCGTTCACGAGCGGCTGTTGGCCAGACTCCGTGAAATCCAGCGACCGGACGGGTCGTGGCCCGCCTACTGGTGGCCGGATCGCGAGTACCCCACGGCGCTGGCGGCCGAGGCGCTCACCGTCGGCCGCCCGGCCGGGGACGGTCCCGAGGCGCGGGCAGCCGCCCGCTGGGCCGCGGCCAGGATCGGTGCGGACGGTGCCGTGCGTACCGAGTGGGAGCCGGAGGGCTCCGCCTTCGCCACCGCCTTCGCCGTGCGTGCCGTGCTGGCCGGCGAGCTGCCGGATGGACGTGACGCCGTCCGCCGGGCGGTCTCCTACCTGGTCGACTCCCAGGAGAAGGACGGCAGTTGGCGGCCGTCTGCATGGTGCCGGGTGCCCGGCCCCATGGAGTTCGACCCCGACGCACGTGAGCACTGGGAACGCGGACGGCGCGGCAAGGCCGCGCTGGGATCCGTCGTCCTGGACACGAAAGCGCTCTACACCACAGCGTCCGTCGTGGCCGCGCTGGCCAGGACGAGCACCGCGGCGGTGTCCTCGGCGACGGCCGCGCCGAGCCGCGCGGACCGCGCATGACGGCGCGCAACGCGCCACGACCGGACAACGAGGGGGAACGCTGGTGAACACGTCACCGCAGTTGGTCCAGCGCACGGAAGTCCCGGCCGTACCACCCCTGTTGGGACCTGGAGCTGTCCTCGGGAGGCTGCGGGGCCACGAGCGGGGGCCCGTCCACATCATCGACCCGTTCAAGGTGTCTCAGACCGAGGCCGTGGAGAAGGCGAAGATCCTCGACGACCTCGGCTGTCCCGCCCTCATCCTCGCCAGCACCGACTACGAGTCGTTCGAGTCCCGCATGGACCCGTACGTGGCGGCGATCAAAGAGGCCAGCTCGCTGCCGGTGCTGCTGCACTTCCCGCCGCGGAAAGGTTTCGGCTTTCCGCTGGCCCGCGGCGCCGACGCCGTCATCCTGCCCGCGCTGCTCGGCTCACGCGACGACTACTACGTGTGGAAGAGCTACCTGGAGACCCTGGTCAACCTGCCCGGCCGGCTCGACCGCGAGGACTGGCCCGAACTCCTGCTCACCGTCGCCCTCACCTTCGGCGAGGACCACAAGACGGGGGACCTGCTCGGCACGGTGCCGGTGGCCACCACGAGCTCCGAACAGATCGACCGGTACATAGCGGTCACCCGTAGCTTCGGCTTCCACATGGTGTACCTGTACTCCCGCTACGCCCAGGTCCCCGTCGACGTGGTGAGCCATTTCCGGCGTCAGCTCCATCCCGACCAGATCCTCTTCGTCAGCGGCAACGTCCGCCGACGGGAGCACGTCACCGCGTACCTGGAGGCGGGCGCCGACTACGTGGGCTTCGCCGGGGCGCTGGAACACGTCGACTGGCGGTCGACGCTCGCCGAGATCACGGCGGACCGGCCGTGACCGCGGTACTGCCCGAGGCCTACACCGCGTCCATGCTGGTCACCGAGTCCGCGAACCGCGACCACGTCACCGACTTCGTCGCCCGCAACGGCGGCTCCCCCGAACTTGTGGCCCATACCGCGGCGTTGCGCCTGTACCTGAGAGTGCCGCACTTCCTCACCGAGTGGGTCACCGAACCGGGGCGGCGCACCGCGGTGGCCCGGGCGCTGGCCATGGACATCGTGGCCATGAAGCTGCTCGACGACCTCATGGACGATGACACCGGGCTCGACCGCGTCGAACTCGCCTGTCTGTGCCTGCACCTGCACCTGACGGCGCTGCACGAGATGTGCGCGCTCGCCGCGGACGCACGCGCCGTGACCGACGTGCTCGAGCACGACTTCACCAAGGTCTGCACCGGCCAGATACGCACCAAGAGCCACCGCGCGGAGAACCTCGACGAGTGGTGCGCCAACGCCAGCACCTACGGCGCCACCTTCCTCGGCTGCTACGGCTCCCTCTCCGCGATCTGTGGTCGGCAGGAGAGGTCCGTCGACCCCGCGCGGCGGTTCGCCGAGGCGTTCGGCACGATCATCACGATCGCCGACGACCTGACGGACTACGACCGCAATGGCGAGCGGGAGGGAAACCTCGGTCATCTGATGCGGACCGGGGCCGTGCCCGCACGGGACGTCGAGCAACTGCTGGAGCGATTGCGCGCCCAGGCGCTCGACGCGGTCCGGGAGCAGCCGGCCTCCTCGGGGCTGGTCCCCGTCGTCGGCCTCTACACCGACGACGTACTGGACCGGCTGCTGCCGCGGCACCTCGTGCACTGACCGTCGGCCGATGGCCTACCGGGGCTCGCTCCGGTAGGCCATCACGTCGTCGAAGACGAACAGGTCGACGTCGCTGTGCGCGAAGTCGTCCAGCACGTGCCGGGCGGTGTGTGCGATGGCACGGCCGGGGCCGTTGAGCGAGGTGTTGATCAGGGCCGGGACACCGGTCTGCGCCTCGAAGGAGGCGAGCAGCCCGTGCAGCCGCGGCTGGTCGGCACCCAGGGTCTGGATCCGGCAGGTCCCGTTGATGTGCCGGGCCTCCGGGGCGGTGCCTTCCGGCAACTGGTACTCGAAGAGCATGTACGGCGACGGCCGGTCGGCCGGGTAGAGCTCGGCAAAACGCTCGTCGCGCATCACGGCTCCCAGCGGGCGGTACCACTCCCGCTGCTTGAGCTTCTCGCTCAGCCGCTTGCGCATCCCGGACGCGGCCGGGTTGCCCAGCAGCGAGCGATGCCCGAGCGCCCGCGGCCCGAGCTCGGCCGCCCCCTCCGTCAGGGCCACGACACCGCCGTCCGCGAGCAGCCGGGCGACCGCGTGGGCGTCGTACGGAACGGCCTTCAGCCCTGACGTGTCCAGGGTGGCCAGGACGTCGGTGCGGGGCTCGCCGGTGCCGTTGCCGTACACGCTGAGCGGTTCGGGCCGCTGGCCCAGCACGTAGGTGAGGGCGTAGATGCCGGCGCCCGCCAGGTGCCCCGCGTCGCCGCAGGCCGGCGGGACGGCGATATCGCGGCCGAAGGCCGCGCGCAGCTCCGAGTTGGCGACGATGTTCAGCGCACAGCCGCCGCCGAGGGCGATGGGCCCCACCCCCGTGGCGGTGCGGGTGACGTGTCGATCGAGCACGGCGTGCACGGCTTCGGTGAACAGTTGCTGGAAGGTGGCGACGACGTGTGCCGCTGTCTCGAACTCGGGGTGGAACTCGGGGCGTTCGGCGAGTTCGGCGCGTACCCGCTCAGCCAGTTCCAGATCGTGCATCACCCGGGGATCCACCGCCTGCAACTGCTCGCGTATGCGGGCGTCCGGCTGCCCGTAGCCGCCGAGCGCCATCACCTTGCCTGCGACGCTGGGGCTCTTGCCGAAGCCCAGGAGGTGGCCGATCGCGGTCCAGCCGAAGCCGTTGCCGTACCAGGGCAGCGGGTCCTTCGCGATCCACTCCAGGCGGTCCTCCTCGACCCGGAACAGGGAGCTGCGGGTGAGCTGTCCGCGGCCCTCGTTGACCAGCACGAGGGTGCCGTCCTCGTGCCCCGCGTAGTGGGCGGCGAGCGCGGCGTGCGAGACCTCGTGCGTGACGACCACGCAGTCCACACGCCGGCCGAGCAGGTCGCAGGTGGTCCGGTGGTGCGGCGCGCCGGCGTTGATCCGTTCCATCGCGTGGTCCAGGTCCGGAATCTGCAGCAGGGCGCTGCGGACCGGGGTGCTGACCGCCACCAGGTCGATCCCGTCGGTGTCCACGCACTCCTGGGACAGCACGTGCTGCAGCGCGATGTCTGAACGGTGGTCGTGCTTGACGCGGGTGAGCCGTTCGGTCTCGATGGCGAAGACCAGCCGCCCGTCCTCGAAGTAGCCGACGCCGGTGTCGTGACCGGCGGAATGGAGAGACAGTACCTTCATCAGCGCTCCTGGTCAGCGGGTGTGAGGGTGTGGACGGCCGAATATGCGGCCCACTCGACGGCGCGCAGTGGCCGGCCGGTCAGCCCGCGCAGGTACAGCTCCGTCCCCACCCCCGCGAACCAGGCGAAGTAGAGCCACTTGATCATCGCCTTCTGGATGCCGCGCCGCCGTCCGTCGGCGCCGTCGAATCCGGTCAGCGGCCACAGCCCGGCGAACAGGATGTCGCGGAAGTAGTGCCGGACCACGGGCAGGGGCCAGTCGGCGAGGTCGACGAGGTGGCTGAGGAGGAGCCTGCGGATCCTGCGGCGGGTCTCGCCCGCGGGACCGGCGACGTAGTAGTGGCAGCGTGCGTCCGGTACGAGGCGCAGCTGGGCGAGTGGATCCGGCAGGGCGGGATCGAGGAGCCGGAAGCAGACGTATCCGTCGTCCGAGACGTAACGGCCGGGCATGCCGCCGGACAGGACGTCCGTGGCCACCAGGATGCAGCAGCCGTGCGGGTAGTTGGTCGCGGGCGCCGCGATCGCCTTGGCGCGGGCCAGCAGGCGGGAGGTGGCGAACTCCTTGGTGTGCGGGATCTTGGTGGCGCCCACCGCGCCCCGGCAGCCGGCCGCCAGGAAGTCCCGCCACAGCCGCGACAGACAGCCCGGGTCGAGGGTCACGTCGTCGTCGACCCAGCCGACGCCCGCGCAGCCGAGCAGTTCGGCCACCTCGATCGCGGCGTTGAGCGTGCGGGGCTTGCCGGGGCCGGGCAGGGAGAGGCCGCACACGGGCAGCTGTGGCAGCCGGGTGCGGGCCCGGAGCAGCAGCGCCCGCAGCCGCCGTACGGACTCGTCCTCCTCCTCGGCCGAGGACCACTGCATGCCCACGAACAGGACAGTGGGGGCGTCCGGCTGGTCCTCGGCCAGCTCGGCGACGCGGTCCAGCAGGGCGTCGAGGCGCTCCGTATGCTCGGCGAGGGTGCCGCGGGACACGTAGGTCGGGGCGATCAGGGCGAGGGCGGGGGAGCCGGTGGCCAGGGCGTCGGCGGCGGCCCGGGCACGGGAGAGCAGGGGCGATCCGCCCGACGGCCCGTCGGGCAGGACGTACCGCACGGGTACCGACCAGGACGGCGGCGGGCGGAAGCCGCGCGCCATGGTCTTGCGGACGTGGTGGGTCAGGAACGGTTCGCCGCGCCGCTGCCGGCCGAGGGCCGGCAGCGGCGCGTTGAGGCGGACGGGAGGGCCCGGTCGCACGGACGCGGCCGGGCGGGCGGTCTCAGAAGTCACGGTCGGTGTTGGAGGTCGACCGGGCCAGGCTGCGCAGACCGTCCAGGGTGTTGCGCCACTGGCCGGTCGAGGCCATGTGGGACAGCAGCGGCTTCGCCATGGAGCGGCGCAGGAAGAACGCGCGGTAGGCGGCCTGGGCGCGGCGCTGGGCGTCGGGCACCAGATAGCCGATCCGCGCGTCGAACTCGCCCTGCACGAACCGGTCCCAGTAGTCGGCGGGTATCTGCCCCGCGGCCACGGACTCGGTGTGCAGCGGAGTGCCTGGCAGCGGGGTCGCGGTGTAGAAGCTCGCGTAGTCCAGCGGGATGCGGCAGGCGAGGTCGATGGTGGCGCGGAACTGCTCCCGGGTCTCGCCGAGCCAGCCGACGATGAAGTAGCCGAAGCCCTTGATGCCCGCCTCGTGCGCGGAGGTGACGGCCCGTTCGATCTTCTCGATGTCGCTCTCCTTGCGCATCCGCTTGAGGATCTCCGAATCGCCGTGCTCAATGCCGAACCGCAGTCGTACGCAGCCCGCCCCGGCCATCGCCTCCAGCAGCGGTTCCGGCACCAGGTCCACGCGGGTCGGCGCCTCCCAGCGCACCTTCAGACCCTGTTCGCCGATCAGCGCGCAGATCTCCCGGACCCGGCCGCGGTGCAGGGTGAACACGTCGTCGTAGAACATGATCTCCTTCACCCCCCACCGGTCCTTCAGCTCCGTCATCTCCCCGACGACATCCTCGGGGGAGCGGTACATCGACTTCTTGTCGACTGCCTGCTTGAAGCAGAAGCTGCACTTGAAGGGGCAGCCCCGGCTGGAGATCATCGTCGCGAACGGCCGGGGAGCCATGATCGAGTAGTAGCTGTTCATCGGCAGGCCGTCGCGGGAGGGCCAGCCGACCTCCTCCAGGTTCACCATGGGCGCGGCGCCGCCGTCGTGTTCGCGGGTCACCAGGCCGCGGATGCCCTCCGGTTTGTCGCCCTGCTCCATGGCTTCGGCCAGCTCCGGCATGATCGTGATGCCTTCGCCGACGCCGACGTAGTCGATGCAGTCGTGGAAGAGGTTCTCGTGCGAGTAGACCTCACTGTGCGGGCCGCCGAGGATGACCTTGGCGCCGGTGCTCTTGGCCGCCTGGCAGGCCTCGACGGCGCCGGGCAGGCCGGGCGTGGTGGTGCTGACGCCGACCAGGTCCGGTTCGAAGTCGGCGAGCAGTTTGCGCAGTCCCTCGCTGTCCAGGCCCAGGGCGGGGGTGTCGACCTGGATGACGTTGTGGAAGCCGGCCGACTTCAGCGCGGTGTGAATGTAGCCCAGTCCGAGGTGCGGCAGGACGCCGGCCCGCTTCTGGATCTGGGTGATCTGACGGGTGTTGAGGCACAGGTCGTGGTGGCGGACCAGCGCGATCCGCAGGTTGCGCTTGCGCCAGCGCGGCAGTTCCGGGCGGGCCGGTGCGTTGGTGACGGCCGTCGAGCAGCCGCCCGACGCGGTCCCCGCCGCCGCACCGGTACTGATGACGGGCAGTGTCTTCCGCATGATGTCCCCTCCTTCTGGGGTCGTTCGGGCGGTGTTGACGTCCGGACTCAGGCGGTTCTCCCGGCCGCGAGGGACTCCAGCTGGAGCAGGTAGAGGGCCAGCGGCTGGAGTCGGCTGACACGCTGCGGCGCCCCCGGGCCGCGGCCCGCGGCCAGCAGCTGTTGCAGGATCCGGTCGCGGCTGGACCACCAGTCCCGTTCGCTGTGCAGGGTGTGGCCGAGCAGCCGGGTGAGGTACGCCAGCCGGTGTCCGACCAGGACCAGCCCGTGGCGCTGCGGAACGGCCGAGGCGAAGCCCAGGCCGGCGTGTTCCGGGAACGCCTTGTGCAGCGCCTGGTCGTGGAAGGTGCCGTCGATCAGGAAGTGGTGCGGCACCGAGGCGAGGTGGTCGACGAGCGCGTGGTCGAGGTAGGGGGTGTGGATCACCGCGTGGTCGTCGCCCAGCGTGAAGGGGGCGAGGGCGATGGACCGCCGGGTCCGGTTCCAGAAGAAGAACGAGCCGAGCGGGAAGGCGGCGTCGGCGTGCCGGGCCAGTTCTCGCACGAGCCGGGCGCGGGCCCTTTCCCGGCTCCACAGGATGTGGGTCCGGGGGCCCAGGAGGTGCTCGACGTGTGCTCCGGTGCGGCCGGCGGCCAGCAGCCGGTCCGCGAGCCCCGGCAGGTCCGTCACGTCGTACGGGTTCTTCCTGATCAGCGCGATGCTGGGGTTCTGCGCGAGCTCGCCACCGCCGATCCCGTCGTACCAGAGCCCGCTGTGGCGGCGCAGGAAGGCCAGCAGGGACAGGGCCCAGGCGCCGTCCAGGGTGCCCATGCCCTGTGCCGGGTTGGCGGTGCGTTCCGCGCGGAACTGCGAGCGCGGCCGGGCGACGGTGTGGTGCGGCAGGCCGAGGCGTCCGGCGAGGTGGGCGGCGACGCGGGCGTCGGCACCCGGGTCGGGCGGGAACTTGGCGCCGCTGACGCACAGCCGCGGCGGGGCGCCCTGACGGCAGAGCTCCAGCAGGATGTGCCGGGAGTCCCGGCCACCGCTCAGCGGAAGGACGTGCGGCTCCGCGGGCAGCCGACGGGCCACGGCGGCGCGGAACAACTCGACGAAGCCGTCCACGGCATCGGCCCGGGTGAGGGCCGCGGGACCCGGCACGGGGAGCGCGGGCGAACGGATGCCGGGCCCGTCGGGCGTCCAGGTCAGCGTGGCGGCGGGGGGCAGCGCGCGGATCGCGGCGAAGGCGGTGTCCTCACCGAGGAAGAAGCCCAGCCGGATGAAGACGGCCAGTGCGTCGTCGTCGAGTTCGGCGCTCTCGCCGGACAGGAGCAGGGCAAGAGGATCGGGGGAGAGCGTCAGGGAGCCGGGGTCGGCGCGGTAGTACAGCGGGTGCATGCCGTACCGGTCGTTGCGGACGAGGAGGCGTTCGCCGTCCCACTCCCAGGCGGCGAAGACGCCCTCGGGCGGCGGCCCCTCGGCCAGGGGATCCCCGCCGAGGGCGTGTCCGAGCCGTGCCTCCTTGTCGCCCTCGGCCCGGACCCCGTCGGGCGTGGCGACGAGCCGGATGCAGGGTTTCACCGGTCGTCCAGCAGGGGCCGTACGGCGGCCCCGATCCGGCGGGCCACCGCCTCCTGGTCGAGCACGGACTCGGCGAAGCCGATCGCGGCCTTCTTGTGCTCCTCGATCGCCGACGGGTGGGTCAGCCAGTCGTCGACGGTGTGGAACAGTTCGTCGGGCGCGGCACAGGCCCGGCCGAGATGGTTCTCGTGGATCAGCCCCGGCACCCATCGCTCCATCGGTAGCCCCGACTCCAGCATGAGCACCGGAATCCCGAAGTAGGCCGCCTCGAGCGTGGTGTTGGGGCCCGCCTTCGAGACGAGCAGCCCGTACGGCGACCTGGACGCGCGGTCGATGTAGTCGAAGTACTCGGCCTGGGTGAGCCGGCTGTGGAACCGCCAGTGCGTGAGCCGCCGGGCGCCGGCGGCGGCGCGGCGGGCGAGATCGGGATCGTCGTAGCCGACGAACACCAGGTCGGTGTCCGGATGGTGTGCGGCGATGTGGTGCACCAGCTCCAGGTAGACATCTCCGCCGCGGTTGCAGAAGACGATCAGCCGGGGGCGGCCGGAGTCGGCGTCCCCGCCCCAGGGGCCGGCCGCTGGAGCGGCGGACTCGCTGGTCATGAAGTCGCGCAGATCGTGCTGGGCGACCAGCGGTCCCACCACCTGCACCCGGTCCGGATCGCCGCCCGTCTGCGCGAGGAGGTGGTCCTTCGCCCAGGAGAAACCCACCAGCGTCAGGTCGGGATGCGGACTTCGGTGCAGCGGCAGCTGGAGGAGCCCCGGGTTGGTGACATGGCTGACCACCCGGGTGTGCAGTCCCGCCAGCCGTACGGCGGCCACGCACAGCCGTGCCACGAAGCCCTTCGTGCCGACCACCACGTCCGGCGCGGTGGAGCGCAAGTGCTTGGTGAGCGGCGCCAGTTCGGTGATCTGCTGCGAGGTGGGGTCGGTCTCGAAACCGGAGGGGAAACGTTCCTGGAGACGGGCCATCAGGGCCATGTAGCGCTGGGTGCGGACGGTCGCGTCCGGGCTTTCCAGCGAGATCGTGCGGATCTCGGCACCGGCCTCGCCGAGCCAGGGGAGTATCGGTTCTGCTTCCAGCAGGGTCACTTCCGCGTCGACGGCGCCGCGCAGCACCCGGGAGAACCGGGTGGCGGCGAGGTAGTTGCCGAACTCCCCCCAGGTCCGGGGCGACAGCACCTGTATGTGCGGACGGTCAGGGCGCACGGTGGGGCTCCTCGGTGAGGTCGAGGCATGCAGGGGACGGGGTGTGCGTGGGCAGTGCCTGGTACCAGAGCTGGTAGGTCAGGAGTGCCCACAACTTGCGCGAGGTGTCGCGGCGGCCACTGAGGTGGTCGTCGGTCAGCAGCCGCACGGCACGGGCGTCGAACAGCCCCCCGCGGTCCAGCGCGGATGCGGAGAGGGTGTCAAGGAGCAGGGGGCGCAACTCATTCCGCAGCAGGGCGGCCAGCGGGGCGCGGAAGCCGAGCTTGGTGCGCCGCACGATGTCCGTCGGCAGCCAGTCGGCAGCGACCCGGCGCAACAGGTACTTGCCGGTGAAGCGGCGCAGTTTCAGCGCGGTGGGCAGTGCGTTGCCGTACTCGACGAGGTCCAGGTCGAGGAAGGGGGAGCGCAGTTCGAGGGCGCTGCGCATACCGCCGCGGTCGGTCTTGGTGAGGATCACGTCGCGCAGGAAGTGGGCGACGACGGCGAGTTGGCTGCGCTGCACGCCGGTGAGGCCCGGCTGGCCGTCCAGGAGCCGGGACACCTCGGCGAAGGGGTCGTGCCCGGCCAGGGCCGCGTGGGCGTCCGGGCGCAGCAGGCCGGGCAGTTCGGCCGGGCCGAAGGGGGCAGTGGACAGGTAGAAGCGGTGCTCGGGTGCCGCGCGCAGCCCGCGCGCCAGCAGGCCGAGGGCCGCGGCGGCGGGCAGATTGCCGGACCGGGCGGGCAGCTTGCGGACGAGGGTTCGCACCAGGGCTTCCAGCCGGGGAGCCGGCATCAGCCGCAGCAGGATCTCGATCGCCCGCTCGGCCTGGAAGTACCGGTAGCCGAGGAGCAGTTCGTCGGCGCCGTCCCCGGTGAGCACCCCGCGGACGTGCTGCCGAGCCGTCCGGCAGACGATGCGGGTGGGCAGCAGGGAGGGGTCGGCGAGGGGTTCGTCGGCCCGGGCGTACTCCGACTCCACCACGTCGGCGAGTTCGCGTCCGCCGATACGGACGACGTGATGCTCGGTACCGAGGTGCCGGGCGACCGAGCGGGCGTGGGCGCTCTCGTCGAAGTCGGGCTGCTCGAATCCCGCGCTGAAGGTCAACACCGGTCGCTGCGGGGAGAGTTGCTGGGCGACGGCGGCCACCGCGCTGGAGTCGAGGCCCCCGCTCAGCAGCACCCCGAGCCGGCTCTCCGTGCTCATGACCCGGCGGGCGACCGCGGCCCGGAACAGCTCCTCGAAGCGTGCGGCGGCCTCCCGCCCGCCCGGAGTCCCAGCGCCCGTCGCCAACCGCGGCCGCCAGAACTCCACTTCGCGCAGCCGGCCGCCGGAGTGCTCCAGGTAGCTGCCGGGGCGGACCTTGTGCACGTCCGTCACTGCCGATCCGGGCGCGCAGAACGCCTGGAGCGTCAGATAGCCGGCGAGGGCCCGGATGTCCGGGGTGCACGGCGCGTCGGGATGGCGCAGCAGCGCGGTGAGCTCGGAGGCGAAGGCGATCCCGCCGGGGACAGGCGTGTAGTAGAGCGGCTTCTTGCCCATCGGGTCGCGGGCCAGCACGGTCGTCGCGGTGCGCGCATCGTGCAGCACGAAGGCGTACATGCCGCGCACCCGCTCCAGTACCTTCATGCCCTGCCGCTCGTACAGCTCCACGAGCACCTCGGTGTCGCCGGCCGTGCGCAACCGGACCCCTGCGGCCCGCAGTTCGCGGCGGAGCTCCTCGTGGTTGTAGATCTCCCCGTTGAGGACGAGCGCGGTGGCACCGCTCGCGGAGACGAACGGCTGCCGGCCCCGGACGGGGTCGACGAAGGTCAGGGCACAGTGCGCGAAGGTCACGCCCCGGTGGTGGCACCAGTTGCTGCCGTCGGGGCCGCGGTGGGCCACCGCGGCCAGCATCCGGTCCGCCGTGGCGCGGGCGGCCTCCTGGCCACCGCTGAGGTCGCTGAATCCCACGAAGCCGCACATGCCGCCTACGACCGGTGGGTGGGGGCCATCTGGGCGGACGAGGCGGTTTCGTGCGGCGGGGTCCGGGCGAGCGACTGCCTGACCCACTCGATCTGGGTGGCCAGCCCGGCGCGCAGATCCGTCCGTGCGGTGAAGCCGAGGCGGTGCCGCGCCCGCCCGACGTCGGCCGTCGTGGCCCGTACGTCGCCGATGCGCGCCGGACCGTACCGCGCCTCGGGCGTCCTGCCCGTCAACTCGCCGGTCAGGGCCAGGACTTCGTTCATCGACGCGACACGTCCCGTGCCAATGTTCAGGACGTTGCTGCCCTTGTCGGCTGTCGTCGCGGCGAGCATCAGCGCGCGCACGATGTCCGACACGTGGACGAAGTCGCGGATCTGGGTGCCGTCGCCGTAGACCTCGATCGGTTTGCTCTCCAGGGTGGCGCGGATGACCCGACCGATGAACATGTCCGGGCGCTGGCCGGGGCCGTAGACGGTGAAGAACCGCAGGGCGCTCACCGACAGGTCGGCGTCGCGGCGGGCCGCGAAGGCGAGGGCGAGCCGTTCCGCGGCGAGTTTGGTGACCCCGTAGGGGGACAGCGGGCGAGGGAGGTCGTCCTCGCTCATGGTGCCCTCCGCGCCGCCGTACACGCTTGAGGACGAGGCCATGACCACGCGAGGCACGTTGGCCCGGACACAGGCGTCCATGAGGCGTTGGGTGGCCAATACGTTGCAGTGGAGATACTCCGGGAATTGTGTCCAGGACGGGCGCACACCCGGCAATGCAGCTAAGTGGAAGACCGTGGCGGCATTTTCCAGACAGGCCGACAGATCCGCGGAGACGAGGTCGGCACGGATCGCGTGGAGGGATCCCAGCTCGGCGGACGGCGGGATTTCACCGGTGGCCCAACTGGATTTCCGGTCGATGCCCACCACGTTTGTGCCGCTGCGCCGCAATGCCTCGACGAGATGGGATCCGATGAAACCCGCGGCACCGGTGACCACTGCTTTTCCCGCGGATTCGACCCCGTTGTGCACGTCAGCCGACATTGAGAATCCCCCTTGGTTCCGTTGACATCCGGTCGTTCAAGGCGGTGCTCCGTGCTGGTGCTGTCTCCGGACGTCGGTCCAATTGCGGGTGCGCGAACTCGGCCGACCCGGACGTACGCGGGTGCCGGCAGAACATGGCCGAGAATGGGTAGTACGCACGACGGCGTGCAAGGCGAATTGCCCAGAAGACCCGTGGAGTCTAACAGCGAGATGAATCGGCGGCAACGGCGTCCAGGACGGCGTTAACCGACATTAAGCGGCGGATCACATTCCGCATGTGGGCGGCTCATTCCCGGCCCCGGCGCAGCGACGCCCTATGGCGAGTTCACCGATGTGCGCGTCATTCCCAACGCCCGGGAACGGACTTTATGCTGAGGCCTTCCGCCGCCCGGCACTCGGAGAGGAACGCGTTGGCAGGCAGTCCGTTACGGCAGCTCTCCGTACTGTTCCGCTATCTGCGCGGGGAACGGCCGTCCGTCCTCCTCCTCGCGGTGCTCGTCCCGCTGGGCATCGGGCTCCAGCTGGTGGCACCCCAGATGCTGCGCCGGTTCATCGACCACACGCTGTCCCGGAGCCCCTCCGACCTGCTGCTCGCGGTCGCCGCCTGGTACCTGGCGGCGGCCCTCGGGCTGCTCGTGGTGACCATCGGCTGCGACGCCGTGGCCGCGCGGCTCGCCTGGCGCACCACCAACCGGCTGCGCGCCGACCTGGTGACCCACTGTCTGCGCCGGCCCTCCCGCTTCTACCAGCGGTACCCGCCCGGCGAACTCGTCGATCGCGTCGACGGCGACGTCACCAGACTCGCCGCGGTGATGTCCGCGCTGGTCCTGGAAGTTCTCGCCCAGATGCTGCTGGTCGTCGGAATCCTCGGCGCACTCTTCCAGCTCGACTGGCGACTGGCCCTGGTCTTCGCGCCGTTCGCCCTGGGAACCCTCCTGCTACTGCGCCGACTTGTGGGGAAGGCCATGCCCTTCGTCGCCGCCCGGCAGACCGCGTCCGCGGAACTCCTGGGCTTCCTGGAGGAACGCCTCGCAGGCGCCGAGGACCTGAGAACCAACGGAGCCTCCGCCCACACCCTGCGGGCCCTGGAAACCCGGCAGGCCGACCTGTACCGGAAGGCGCGCCGCGCGGCGCGGGTCTCCGTGCGCTGGCCCGCCACGGTCCAGGGACTGTCCACCGCCAGCGTGGTCCTCGCCCTGGCCGTCAGCGTGTGGCTGCACGGCCGCGGACAGCTCTCCACCGGCACGGCCTTCGCCTGTCTGTCGTACGCCATGCTGCTGCGCCGCCCGCTGCTGGCCGTCACCACCCGCTTCCACGACCTGGAAGGGGCCGCGGTCAGCGTGCAGCGCCTCCAGGAACTGCTGCGCCAGGAGGACGACGTCGGGCGCACCCGCTCCCGCCACCTGCCCGCGGGCCCCCTGGGCGCCCGACTCGACCGCGTGTCCTTCTGGTACGACCCCGGTGAACCGGTGCTGCGTGACGTCTCCTTCCGGCTGCGGCCCGGGGAACGGCTCGGCATCGTCGGCCGTACCGGAAGCGGCAAATCGACCGTCGTACGGCTGCTGTTCGGACTGCACCACCCTGTGAGCGGCGGCGTCAGCGTCGGCGGCCAGGACGTGGCCGGACTCGACACCCGGGCACTGCGCAGCAGGGTCGCCCTGGTCACCCAGGAGGTGCAGGTCTTCCACGCCACGCTCCGCGACAACCTCACCTTCTTCGACCACCGCGTCGACGATCGCCGGGTGTGCGCCGCGCTGGACTTGGCCGGGCTCACCGACTGGTGGCGCGAACTGCCCGACGGTCTGGACACCGTGCTGGGCACAGGAGCGCGAGGGATGTCCGCGGGGGAGGAGCAACTTCTCGCGCTGGCCCGGGTGTTCCTGCGGGACCCGGCCGTGGTCCTGATGGACGAGCCGACGGCCCGGCTGGACCCGCACACCGAGCGGCTGCTCATGCCCGCGATGGAGCGGCTGCTTGAAGGGCGGACCGCCGTCGTTGTCCAGCACCGGCCGCACGCGCTGCGCCACGTGGACCGCATTCTCGTCCTCGACGCGGGGACGGTGGTCGAGCACGGGGAGCAGACCGTGCTCGCCGCCGACCCGACCTCGCGCTTCCACGAACTGCTACGCGCCGGCTGACGGGGCGGGAGGGTGGCCGACATCGACGCACGGGGCACGTTCCGGCGGCTCGGGGCCGTGCTGCGCGGTTCGGCGGGCGCTTACTGGTCGCTGACCGGGCTGTGGGTGCTGTTGAGGGCCGGGACGCTGGCGGTGGGGCTGCTGTTCCAGCGGCTGTTCGACCAGATCGGCGCCGGCGGCGGGGTCTGGCTGCTCATCGCCTGGGTGGCCGCGATCGAGGGGGCACGGCTGTGCCTGCAGTTCGGCGTGATGATCAACCGGCTGGAGCCACGGGTCCAGTACGGTACGACGGCCCGGCTGCGGCGGGAACTGCTGGGCTCCGCCCTGCGCGGACGGGGAGCCGCGGCCCGTACCACCCCGGGGGAGGGGCTGCGGGTGGTGGGCGAGGACGTCGACGAGACAGGCTTCTTCGTGGCCTGGGCGCCCACCAACCTCGCGCACTGGCTGTTCGTCTTCGCCTCCGTCACCGTCATGATGCGGATCGACGCGGTGGTCACGAGCGCGCTGCTGGCACTGCTGGTCCTGGTCGCGGTGGTCACGGCGGCGGTCCACGGCCGCTTCCTCCGCTACCGGCGCGCCACCCGTAGCGCGTCGGCCGAGGTCGCGGGCGCCCTGCGGGAAGCGGTCGGGGCAGTGAAGGCGGTGCAGGCGGCCGCCGCCGAGGACCATGTGGCGGCGCACATCGACCGGTTGAACGCCGCCCGGGCGAAGGCGGCGGTGCGCGAGGAACTGTTCGCGGGCGTGCAGCGGACCGTGATCGGTAACGCGGCACCCCTCGGAATCGGCGTCGTACTGCTGCTGACGGCGGGGCGGGCACACAACGGGACGTTCAGCGTCGGGGACCTGGCGCTGTTCACCTTCTATCTGCAGATCCTCGCCGAGGCGCTGGCCTCGATCGGGATCCTCTCGGTGCGACTGCAGAGGGTCTCGGTGGCGCTCGGCCGGATCGCGGACTTCCTCGGGAGAGGACCCCGGACGCCGGCTGAGGAACCGGCGCCTGTGCCTGAACGGGCGCCCGAGCTAAGGGAGTTGACCGTCCGCGGGCTGACCGCACGGCACCCCGGCTCGGAGCGCGGTATCGAGGACGTCGACCTGACCGTCGTACGCCACTCCGTCACCGTGGTCACCGGCGGCGTCGGTTCGGGCAAGTCGACGCTCATACGGGCCGTCCTGGGACTGCTGCCGCACGAGCGCGGCACCGTGCTGTGGAACGGGGAACCGATCGCCGATCCCGCGAACTTCCTGGTGCCTCCGCGCTGCGGCTACACCCCCCAGGACCCGCGCCTGTTCAGCGGATCGCTGCGCGACAACGTCCTGCTGGGCCTTGGCGACGACGGGAGGATCTTCGAGGACGTCGCGCACACCGCGGTCCTGGCGCCCGACGTGGCGGCCATGCAGGACGGTGCCGACACCGTCGTGGGCCCGCGGGGCCTCAGGCTGTCCGGCGGCCAGCTCCAGCGGACGGCGATCGCCCGGATGCTGGCCCGACGCCCCGAACTCCTGGTCCTGGACGACGTGTCCAGCGCCCTGGACCCCGCGACCGAGCAACTCCTGTGGAGCCGGCTGCTGGACGGCTCGGTCACCGTCCTCGCGGTGTCGCACCGGCCCGCGCTGCTGCGCGCGGCGGCCCGGGTGGTGGTCCTGAAGGACGGGCGCGTGGACGCGGCGGGGACCTGGGAGGAGGTGCTGGCCGAGTCCGCGGAGATGCGCCGCATGTCTTCGCAGGCGGACTAGGCGTGTCGACCGTCGACGACGTCTCCGGACAACTCACCGACGTCTCCGGACCACACACCTGGTCCGGTCCGGCGGATCACACAAGCGTCGCGGGGCCCGGCACGCCTACGGTGCGGCCACCGGGGTGTCTCCGCGCGACGCGCCGAGTTCGGTCCAGATCCCGTCCAGCCAGTCGACGAACCGGCGGACGTCGACCGCCTCGTGAACGGCGGAGGGGGCGACCCGGAGGATCTCCTCGCCCGTCGGCACGCTCGGCGCGTTGATGGCCTGAACATAGGCGCCGTGCCGCTCCAGCAGCAGCGCCGACATCGTCTTGCAGAGGCGGTCCTCGCCGACGAGGACCGATACGATGTGGGTCTGATCGGACAGGAAGGGAATGCCCCTGTCCCGCAACAGGCCGTGCATCAGGGCGGCGTTGGCCGTGAGCCGCTCGCGTTCCCGCGTGGAGCCGCGCAGATGCCGTACGGCGGCGAGCGCGCCGGCCGCCACCGCGGGCGGCAGTGCCGTGGTGAAGATGAACGAGCGGGCGAAGGTACGGACCGCGTCCATCAGGACGAGGGGCCCGGCGACATAGCCGCCAGTCATCCCGAAGCCCTTGGCCAGCGTCCCCATGACCACGGTGAACGCGGGGGCGAGGCCCTCCTGCGCCGCGATGCCGGCGCCCTCGGGACCGTACATGCCGACGGCGTGCACCTCGTCCACGAACGTCACCGCCCC
Source organism: Streptomyces aurantiacus (assembly GCF_027107535.1). Classification (NCBI taxonomy): domain Bacteria; kingdom Bacillati; phylum Actinomycetota; class Actinomycetes; order Kitasatosporales; family Streptomycetaceae; genus Streptomyces; species Streptomyces sp. Qhu-G9. Next base: position 4,530,522 of record NZ_CP114283.1, read on the forward strand.
GTACCGCTTGGCGATGTCGGCGATCTCCGCGAGTGGCGCGATGTCACCGCGCATCGAGTGCACGGACTCCGTCACGACGAGTTTGGGCCGCTGCGGATCCACACCGGACAGCAGTTTCTCGAGATGCGCGCAGTCGTTGTGCCGGTAGATGAGCTTTTCGGCGCCGCTGTGCCGCAAACCGTCGATGATGGACGCGTGGTTCAACTGGTCGGAGAACACGGCACAGTCATCGATGCGGCCGGCGAGCACGGAGAGCGCGCCCTCGTTGGCCGAATACCCGGAGGTGAACAACACCGCGTCCTCCTTTCCATGCAGCGCGGCAAGTTCCGCCTCCAATGCGACGTGATAGTGGTTCGTCCCGCCTATGTTGCGCGAACCGCCGGAGCCGGCCCCGCATTCGTCGACGGCGCGCTTCATCGCCGCCAGAACGTCCGGGTGCTGGCCCATACCTAAGTAGTCGTTGCTGCACCAGATCGAGATCTCGCCATGGTGTGCCGTATCGGCCACCGGGAAGCGGCCCGCGATACGGCCGAGCTCCAGAAACTCCCTTTTCCGCTCGGATGTCTCCTGCCCAAGGCGCGCGAAGAAATCCATGTACTCGGACATGTCTCATACTCGCTCTCTGTCGCTTTCCCTCCGGGGCGCCTCATCGTAGGATGCCTTGCGGTCCCTGCACAGTGTGCCTTCGCACGAAAGCGGAGTATCGATGACCGAATGTGAAATCTCCATCTCGCTGATTCACAAGGCTTTTTCCGGCCGTGCCGGAATGCGCGGACCGAGCCGATGAGGGGAGGTGCCACGCTCTCAGCGGCGGATGTGCTTGCGGACTCCGCGACGCGCTGCCCCGACCACACGGCGCTGGTGGCCGGCCATCAGCGCATCTCGTACGGCGACCTCTGGCTGACCGCGCGCCGGTACGCGGCGGCGCTGCGCGACCGAGGTATCGGCCCCGGTGCCCGGGTCGCGCTGCTGCTGCCCAACACACCGGCCTTCCCGGCGGCGTACTTCGGTGTCCTCGCTCTCGGCGCGACCGTCGTACCGGTGAACGCGCTGCTGAAGGCGGAGGAGATCGCGTACATCCTCCGGCACTCGGGGGCCCGGGCCGTGCTGTGCGCGGGGTCCCTCCTCGGGGAGGGGGAGCGGGCGGCGACGCGCGCGGACGTGCCGCTGCTGACGGTGGAGGCGGACGACGACGGCAGCGGGACGGCACTGGACAAGCTCGCCGCTCGGGCCGTGCCGGTCGAGGCCCCGGTGCCCTGCGCGCCGGACGACATCGCGCTGATCCTCTACACCTCGGGTACCACGGGCCGCCCCAAGGGCGTCATGCTCAGCCACCTCAATCTGGTCCTGAACATCGACACGACGATGCTCTCGCCCTTCGTCATGCACACCGACGATGTCCTCCTGGGCTGCCTGCCCCTCTTCCACACCTTCGGCCAGGTCTGCGGCATGGGGACGTGCTTCCGCGCCGGCGCGACCCTCGTCCTGATGTCCCGCTTCACACCGGACGGGGCGCTCGACCTGATGGTGCGCGAGGGCTGCACGGTTCTCATGGGCGTGCCGACGATGTACATCGCGCTGCTGGAGGCCGCGGCCCGGGACGGCCGCCGTCCGCCGCTCGCCCGGGCGTACTCCGGGGGCTCGGCGCTGCCGGTCCGGGTGCTCCAGGACTTCGAGACGACCTTCGGCTGCCCCGTCTACGAGGGCTACGGCCTGACCGAGACGTCCCCCTGCGTCGCCTACAACCAGAGGGCGTGGCCCCGGCGGCCGGGCACCGTGGGCAAGCCGATCCGGGGCGTGGAGGCGGAGATAGCCCGGGCTGGTACGGAGGACCGGATCGTCCTGCTCGCGCCGGGCGAGGTCGGCGAGATCGTGGTCCGCGGCCACAACGTCATGATCGGCTACCTCGACGACCCCGCGGCCACCGAAGCCGCGCTCGTGGACGGCTGGTTCCGTTCGGGCGACCTCGGAGTGAAGGACGCCGAGGGCTATCTGACGATTGTCGACCGCAAGAAGGACATGATCGTGCGCGGCGGGTACAACGTGTACCCGCGCGAGGTCGAGGAGGTCCTGTCCCGCCACCCGTCCGTTGCCCAGGCCGCAGTGATCGGGATCCCGGACGCCCGCTACGGCCAGGAGATATGCGCGGTGATCGTCCCTCGCCCCGGCGCCGCGACGGACGCGTCCCTCGCGGAGGACATCATCGCCTGGAGCCGTCGGCGCATCGCCTCCTACAAGTACCCGCGCCGCGTGGAGTTCGCCGCCACCCTCCCCCTGGGCCCGAGTGGGAAGGTCCTCAAACGGGAACTCGTCGCCCTGATCGGACCGGCGACGGGCGAAACAACCTGAGTGTGTGCGGCCGCCTTCGCTGTCCGTTGAGCGACCGTCATCCCGAACTGTCCGAACGGGCGGTGGGATACGAAGAGATGGTGTTGAGCCGATCTGTCACGCAACCGCGGTCACAACCCGCCAGACGGCCACTTACCTGCTCAGCCTCGTGGATGCCCTTCGGCAGGAGTTCCGGCGGCAGTGCAACCTCAGTGGGTACCGCGGCCCCGGGAGGTAGTCGGCGTGCTCGCGCTGGGTGTGAGTGAGCCCTGTCTCACCTGGGCAGCGCCACTGGCTATGCAACGAGTTGCATAGCAGGATCGAGGTATGGCGCTCGAGCACGCGATCCTCGTTTCCCTGTTGGAGAAGCCGGGCTCCGGCTATGAGCTGGCCCGGCGGTTCGAGCGGTCCATCGGATACTTCTGGACTGCCACGCACCAGCAGATCTACCGCGTTCTCAAGCGTATGGAGAGCGAGGGCCTGCTCGCTGTTCGTGCGCTGTCGCAGCAGAGCCGGCCGGACAAGAAGGAGTACTCCGTCGTAGGCCCAGGCCGCGCCGCCCTCTCTCAGTGGCTGCACGAATCGATCCAACCCGAGAGCATGCGGCACGACCTCGCGGTGAAGATCCGCGGTGCGGCCTTCGACGACCCGTCCGTGCTCATCCGTGAGGTCGAACGGCACCGCCAGGTGCACGGCGAGCGACTCGCGCACTATGTGGCCGGCGAGCTGCGGGACTTCACCGGCCCGGCGGCCCCCGTCCCGCTCGACGCCGGTCAGGAGCTGCAGCATGTCGTGCTGCGGGGTGGTATCGCATACGAGCGGATGACGATTGCCTGGCTCGACGACGTACTTGCCACACTCCGCCGACTCGGCACGCCCCACCCGCACGCCTGACGTGCCGGCCCTGCCGCCCGCGCTTCTCGAACTTCACTCCGGCACCCTCCACCCTCAACCCTCAACCCTCGGAAGGCGGACCTCCATGGCCGACCCCCTCCTCTTCAACCCCCGTACGTACGACCCGGCGCACTTCGACATCGAGACCCGCAGGTTGCTGCGTGCCACGGTCGACTGGTTCGAAGAGCGCGGGAAGCGCAGGCTCATCGAGGACTACCGTTCCCGCGCCTGGCTGGCCGACTTTCTCGCGTTCGCAGCCAAGGAAGGGCTGTTCGCCACCTTCCTCACCCCCGTGTCCGCCGCCGGGAACAAGGGCCAGCGCTGGGACACGGCCCGGATCGCCGCTCTCAACGAGATTTTCGGCTTCTACGGCCTCGACTACTGGTACGCGTGGCAGGTGACCATCCTCGGCCTCGGACCGGTTTGGCAGAGCGACAACCCAGCAGCTCGTACCCGCGCGGCCGAACTTCTCGCCCAGGGTGAGGTGTTCGCCTTCGCTCTCTCCGAGAAGACCCATGGCGCCGACATCTACTCCACCGACATGCTGCTGACGACCGACAGCAACGGCGGCTTCAGGGCGACGGGCTCCAAGTACTACATCGGCAACGGCAATGCCGCCGGGATGGTCTCGGTCTTCGGCCGACGCACCGACATCGAAGGGCCGGACGGCTACGTCTTCTTCGCCGCCGACAGCCGCCACCCGGCCTATCACCTCGTCAAGAACGTCGTTGACTCCTCGAAGTACGTCAGCGAGTTCCGCCTCGAGGACTACCCGGTGGGCCCGGACGACGTCCTGCACACGGGCCGCGCGGCCTTCGACGCCGCCCTCAACACCGTCAACGTCGGCAAGTTCAATCTCTGCACTGCCTCGATCGGCATCTGTGAGCACGCGATGTACGAGGCGGTCACCCACGCGCACAACCGGATCCTGTACGGCCGCCCCGTCACGGCCTTCCCGCACGTGCGCCGCGAGCTGGCCGATGCGTACGTCCGCCTCGTCGGCATGAAGTTGTTCAGCGACCGGGCTGTCGACTACTTCCGCTCTGCCTCTTCGGAAGACCGCCGCTATCTGCTGTTCAACCCGATGACGAAGATGAAGGTGACCACGGAGGGTGAGAAGGTCATCGACCTGATGTGGGATGTGATCGCCGCCAAGGGCTTCGAGAAGGACACCTACTTCGCACAGGCCGCCGTCGAGATCCGGGGTCTTCCCAAGCTCGAGGGCACGGTCCACGTCAACCTCGCGCTGATCCTCAAGTTCATGCGCAACCACCTCCTGCACCCGGCCGAGTTCGCAGCCGTGCCGACTCGCCTCGACGCGGCGGACGACACGTTCCTCTTCGAGCAGGGACCGGCCCGCGGCCTTGGCTCCGTGCGCTTCCACGACTGGCGCCCCGCCTACGACGCATACGCCGGGGTGCCGAACGTCGCCCGCTTCCGGGAGCAGGCCGACGCCCTCTGCGAGTTCGTCGCCTCCGCAGCCCCCGACGAGGAACAGAGCCGCGACCTCGATCTTCTTCTCGCCGTCGGCCAGCTGTTCGCGCTGGTGGTTCACGGCCAACTGATCCTGGAACAGGCCCGTCTGACGGACCTCGACGAGGATGTGCTCGACGAACTGTTCTCCGTCCTGGTCCGCGACTTCTCCGGCTTCGCCGTCGAACTGCACGGCAAGGACTCCTCCACTGCCGATCAGCAGAGCTGGGCGCTGGGTGCCATCCGGCGTCCCGTCGTCGACGAGGCGCGTTCGGGGCGCGTCTGGGAACGTGTGGAGGCGCTGTCCGGGGCGTACGAGATGGCGGAGTGACAGCCTGCCCAGGGGGCTCGTCGACAGGTGACGGTCAGGGTTCCCGGGAGCAGTGAAGCTCGTATCGTGGCCCTCTGCGCGACTTACCGCGCGGAGGGCCGCGGTGCGTAGCACCATCCGCTGCGCGATCCACCGCCGCACCGGCAGCGGATTCCAGGTCGACTGGTTCACGAACTGCTGCAGGTTCGGCTGGTTGCCGTCCGGCAGCCGCTCCGCCATCGGCTGGATCGCCTTACGCCGCCCGTCCGGCATCAGCCCCCGCAGAGAGCAGTCGGCGCCGCTGATCGTGGCCAGGTGCACCAAGAGCCAGTGCCGCCCCTGTCCGGCCCGCACCCAGTGCACCACCACCGCCGACAACGCCCGCACCGTGGGCTTTCCCCGCGAGAGGTCCGCGACCTGCAACTCCGCGTCCACACCGAGCAACAGACGTCCGAGTGGAACGCCCGCTATGCGGTCCACGCCGGAGTGGAGGGCAGGGTCAACGAGTTCGCCCACGGACGTGGCATACGGCACTGCCGCTACCGAGACAGGGGAAAGCGCACATCCAGCACGTCCTGACGGCCATCGCCGTCGACATCGAGCGCCTCAGCGGACTGCCGCCGGAGGAAACACCCACGCCCCGCCGATCAACTGCCTTTCAGAACCACCTCGACCAGCGCGCGATACCCCGGCTGAAGTCCTGGCGGACCCTGGGCAGCTGGCCGCGGCAACTCCAAGACCCCCGACAGAGCGGAGCCAGTGTCGTGATCACGAACGTTCACGGTGTCGGCGGACCTGCCGTCGACGTGCAGGCGTGGCGGGGGAGTTCAGCTGACCTCGTTGCGGACGGCCGTGTCGAGGTCGGTGTCGGTCAGGCCGAAGGTCTCGGCGGTCTCCGTCGCGTCCATGTGGAACGGCGCGTACCACTGGTAATCCATCTCGGCCATCTCGCGGGCGATCGGCACGATCAACCCGGCCGTACGCGTCACGGAGCGTGGTATCTGGATTAGTTTGACCGGTGGCCGGCCCGCCGCGACGGCGTAGCGCCGCGCCAGCTCGCGAATGGTGACGGCCGGCGCGGACGGCACGTGCCAGGGTCGGCCCCACGCGCGTTCTTCCGAGGCCAGCGTGATGAGGGCCTGTGCCATGTCGCCGTTGAAGGTGAAGGTGTGCGGCATGTCCAGGTGGCCGGTGATCCAGGCCGCTTTTCCCTTCTGCAGGGCCGACTTGATGAGCAGGGAGTAGATACCGTTGGCGTCCTTGCCGATGTAGTCGGAGCCGCGGACCTCGACGGTGCGGATCCCCCCGGCGAGGGCCTGTTCCCACATGCGTCTGCGCAGGCGGCCCTTGTGCCCGGTGGCGGCCATGGGGGTGTGTTCGTTCATCCGGCCACCGGGCTGCGGACCGTAGGCGTAAAGGCTGCCGGTCAGCGCGAGGACGGCGTCGTTCGCCTTGGCGGCGGTGATGGCCGCCGTCTGCAGGGGCGGCAACAGGCGCTCCCACACCGTGTATGAGGGTGGATTGGCGCAGTGGTAGATCACTTCCGCGCCGCGGGACAGCTCGGTCAGGCGGGACGGGTCGGACGCGTCCGCGGCGATCCGGTCGACCAGCTGGTGCTCGGGGCCGGAGCCGCTGCGGGTGACGATCCGGACGCTCTCGCCGCGCTCGGCGAGCAGACGAGCGACGTTGGTACCGATGGAACCGGCACCGATGATGACGTGCTTGGCCATGACGGTTTCTCCTTCTCCGGGGTATCGGTCAGTCGTCCACGCCGGAGCCGGTATAGGTGGGCACGTCGGCGAGCATGCCGGCGATCTGCGGGTTGAGCTCGTTGCGGCGCCGGTGCAGTTCCTGGATCTTGTCGTTCAGGTCAGGGTCGTCGTCGTCACTGACGTCGAAGATCTCCAGCCGTTCGAGCAGGTGCAGCCCGAGGTGGTCGGTCTGGTAGGTGGTCGGGTGCGTCAGGTAGGCGAAGAGCCCGTCGAGATGTTCGACGACGAACACCGCGCCGTACGTGTAGTCGCCGCCGTGGTCGCGGCCGACGACGAAGGACTTGATGGCGGGGTTCGACCGGCCCTGATTGCGCCAGCTCTCCAGCACCCCCTCGATCTGCTGAGGCGTCGCAGTGGCCTTCATCGTGACTCTGTTGATGTGGTAAATCATGACTTACTACTCGTTCCTAACGTTGTTAGATTTCCTAACGGCGTTAAATATGGCGCGCATCGCCGACGCGGTCAAGACGGTGACTAGTGTTCGGGAACACCATCGAAGCGAAGTGACAGACCATGCCGACCAGCACAAGACGGGCCCGCGAACGGGCGAACACCCGGGAGCGGATCATCGAGGCCGCGCTGCACGTCCTCGAGACCGAGGGCATCGCGGCTCTGACGATCCGGCGCATCGCCGCCGACGTCGAATATTCCGCGCCCGTCGTCTACCAGCACTTCGCCAACAAGGACGCGCTGGTTCTGGAGCTGGTCGCGTACGGTCACCACCTGATGCTGACGGAGTTCCGCCAAGCCGCGCAGGAGCCCGATACGGACCGGCGCATGACGCGCATTGCGTCGCACTACGTCCGGTTCGCAGGCGAGCACCCCCACCTCTTCCAGGTCATGAACGACCCGATGGTCGACGCGGACGAACGCCGACGCGTCGCGGAACCGGTCATCGACGTCCTCAAGGAGCTGCTCAGCTCCTGGTCGGCTGCACACGACGTGGTGCTGGCCGATTTCGACCAGGCTTGCGAGATCCTCTGGGGCACGCTGTACGGCATCGCGTCGCTCAGTCACCTCGGCAGCGTCGGCGACGATCGCGCCCGCCACCTCGCCGAACAGGCGCTGCGCGCGATCCTCCTCGGGTGGCGAACCGAGACGCCGGCGAGCGGTCGGCCGGCGAGCAACTGGGGTCCGTCTTCAAGCGGATCTTGACCAGAGCAGGAACGATGCGAGAGTGACCGTTGCTTTGGGCCGTGCGCGGGGCGTCGTAACCGGCGTCGAAGACGATGAGGATGCCGCGGTCCTCCTGGCTTGACTCTGTCGGGGATCTTGGAGTTTCGCGGTGGGGCAGCGGGCCAACGGGCATGCTCGGGTAGTTCCGATGACCGATGCAGCGGTCGAGGTGCCCGTTGTCCTCCGCCCACGTTCCGGTGAGCAGGTCCCGCCTCTGACTGCGCAGGTCACGCGGGCGAGCAACCCGGGCGGTACGACGGCGATATGAGTGAGAGACCGCCTCGACGGGCTGTGGCAGGACGAGGACTTCGCCGACTGGTACCCGCGTGACGGGCGTCCAGGTCTCTCGCCTGCTCAACTGGCTACCGTAGTGGCCACCACGGTTTCGGTGAGCCAATCGGTCTGGCTGCCACCGCGCCTGGGGTAGCGAAGGACGTCCTGTTTCCCGCCAGACCCTTGACGTCTTGGTAGCTCAAGTCATCCAGCCGCGCTCCGAACAGATCTTCCAAGCGCCGTGATCGCATCACCATGCATGAGAACTATCCCCAGGGCGCGACCCGCCGCAACGCTTTTGACGATGCGGACCTCCCGCGCCTGACACGCTGGTGCGCGGACTGGGCCGCCATACCATCGACTCGTACTTGGCACGTTGAGCAGGCGGTAGTACTCCGCGCTCGGCTCCCAGCTCATGCCGCCGATCGGCCCGATGGTCAACATGTCGGTCCTTCCTTTCTCGTTTTTCCAGCGGGAACTGTGCCGTATCAGGGCCAGGGGGACGTCGAGCCCACCGGGGACGAGCATGAACACGGTCCGTGCAGACGCCAATTGAAGGCACGGATCACCGAGGTCGGGGAGCCGTTGGTGGCTGCATGTCATGGCCCGGGTCACGAATTCGGCGCACGATCAGCCGGGCCGGGCCGGGCTGGGATCCGGTCGGCCGATCGTGCGCCGGCGCACGCGATGTACACGGAGCGGTGTGTCTGGTGCGCGTCTGGCTCTTGTGCGGTCAGCGGGCGGCGAGGGCCTCGGCGGTTTCTGCCTCGGCGGTGACCGCAGGTGTTGTGTTCTTGGGGCCGCGGAAGACGATGTAGACGAGGAGGGCGCCCATGACGGCGGCGCCTGCCCACATGGATTGCTGCCAGCCGTCGACGAAGGACTGCTGGGCTGCGTGGAGCAGGTCCTGGGCGTGCGGGCCGGCGTTGCCGGCCGCTTCGACTGCGTTGGCAACGCCGTCGCGCGCGGTGTCCGCGGTTCCTTGGGGGATGCCGTGCAGCCGGTTGTCGATGGCGCCGCGGTAGCCGTTGGCCAGCAGCGCGCCGAGCAGAGCGACGCCGAGTGCGGTGCCGAACTCGCGGGTGACGTCGTTCAGGGCAGAGGCCACGCCCTGCTTGGCGCGCGGCAGGGACGCCGTGATGGCGGTGGTGGACGGGGTCATCGACAGGCCCATGCCCAGCCCCATGGCGAGCAGTCCGGGCAGGATGGACACGTAGCCGCCCTTGACGGAGACGAGCAGGGCCATGAGTACGAGACCGAGTCCGGCCAGCGTGATGCCTGCCGCCATGGTGGAGCGGGAACCGATGCCCGCGGCGAGCTTGGGGGCCAAGCCGGAGGTGGCCATCATCATGACGGCCATGGGCATCATGGCGGCCGTGGACAGCAGCCCGGACCAGCCGAGCACGGCCTGGAAGAACGGGAAGAGGACCACGCCGATGCCCGCCTGGACACCGAAGACCACCAGCAGTGTGATCGAGCCGCCGCTCAGGCCGCGCTCGCGGAACAGCCGTACGTCCAGCAGTGCGCTGTCGCGGCGGTGCAGCTCCCAGGCCACGAAGCCGATGGCCGCGAGGAGACCGACGGCGAGGCTGATCAGAGTGACGGGGGCGGTCCAGCCGCGTTCGGGACCTTCTTGCAGGACGAAGATGAGGCCGGTCACGGCGAGGGTGGAGAGCAGCGCGCCGGCGGTGTCGAAGCGGTGGGCCGAGGTCTCGCGGGAGTTGGGAACCGACTTCGCCGTCATGGCCAGGGCCGCGAGGATCAGGGCTACCGGCAGAGCGAACAGCCAGCGCCAGGTGGCGACGTCGACGAGGAGGGCGGAGAGGAACATACCCAGGATGCCGCCGCCGCCGGCGACGCCGGTCCATACGCCGATCGCCTTGCCGCGCTGTTCCTCGGGGAAGGTGGAGGTGATGACGGCAAGGGTGATCGGCATGATCATCGCGGCGCCGATCCCGCTGGCGACGCGTGCGGCGATCATCACCTCCGCCGTCGGGGCCAGGGCCGAGACGACGGTGGCGACGCCGAAGACGCCCAGTCCGGCGAGGAGCATGGGCTTGCGGCCCAGGCGGTCTCCGATTGCGCCGAGCGGCAGCAGCAGGGCGGCCAGGGCGAGGGTGTAGACGTTGATGATCCACAGGATTGTGTTCTGCGAGGCGCCGAACTCCACGGCCATGTGGGTCTGCGCGACGTTCAGCCCGGACACCGAGGCGATGACCGACATCAGCGCGAGGGAGACGGCGATCAGGATCGTCCGCAGCTGACGCGCGTCCGGGCTGCCTTCGTCTCTGGCCGGTGTGGCTTGTGGGGGCTGGTGTGTGCTCATGGATTCCTCACAAAATGGGCATGCCGAGGTGGCGCCGGGCAGGGCCGGTCGGCGGGTGAACGGGGTGGGGCGGGCGGTCGGCCGGGGCCTGAGGGGATGTCAGGGGGCGGGCGTCTCACCCTGTGCTGCGGCGAGCGCGGCGTCGGGGTCCGCGGTGGCCAGCACGGCGTTGATGTGGGCGCCGGCCAGGGAGCCGGCCGCGGCGGAGGCGTCGACCTGGGCGGCAAGGTCGGTGGCGGTGCCGGCCACCCACACGCCCGGCACCTCGGTGGTGCCGGCCATGCCGGAGGCGAAGCGGCGGCCCATGTTGTCGGGCAGGTCCTCCATGGGCAGCTTCAGCGCGTCCAGGCCTTCGGTGCGGGCCTGCATCTGTGTGGCGACCGCGAGGACGCGGCGGCCCACGACCTGGCCGCCGGTCGTAAAACCGTGCATGGCCGAGGTCGGCGCGTTGCGCGGGGAGCCGCTGGCGATCGCGACGCCCGAGCGGCGGGAGCGGGCCAGCATCAACGCTCCGTTCAGCCCCGCGGCGCCCCCGCCGATCACTACCGCGTCGACGGTCCCACCAGGCAGTGCGTCGATCGCGTACGGAGAAGTCGTCACAGCCATGTCCTCCTGCTCCCTCATCGTGCGTGGCCCCAGACACTGCGGACCATCTGCACGCGACGCTAACCCCGCATTGCACCGAAGGCATACAATGTTGCCCATGACGCAAGAAAGTGGAGAGCTGGACAGCCTCGTACGCAAACGCATCCGCGCCCTGCGGGTGGCGCAGGGCTTGTCACTGGAAGAGCTGGCCACCCGCTCCCACCTCAGCCAGTCCTCGCTGAGCCGTATCGAAAACGGCCAGCGCCGCCTCGCGCTGGACCAGCTGGTCACCCTCGCCCGCGCCCTGGACACCACGCTGGACCAGCTCGTGGAGACCGCCACCGACGACGTCATCACCAGCCCGACGGTCGACAGCACCTACGGGCGGATGCGCTGGACCCTGAAGGCCGACCCCGGCATGAGCGTGGTGCGCCAGCGCCTGACCGACCCCCCGCCCGACAACCCCGCCCGCATGCGCGCCCACCCGGGGCGCGAGTGGCTCGTCGTACTGTCCGGCACCGCGATCCTCATGCTCGGCCAGCGCCGCATCCGCATCGAGACCAACCAGGCCGCCGAGTTCCCCACGATGATGCCGCACGCGATCGGCACCGAGGGCGGACCCTGCGAGATCCTGGGCCTCTTCGACCGTGACGCCCGCCGCGGCCACCAGCGCGACGACGGCGACGGCAGCGACGCTCAAGGCCCTCCCGAATGACGGCGCGAGACACACGACGACCTCCGCAGCGGTGCCCTTTTGCGCGTCAGGCAGCACCTACGGCCATCGCCTTGCGCAAATAGGGAGACAGCACGCCTCTGACGCATAGTCGACCTAGGGTGAAGAGCATGGACCAAGCACACCCGCACACCCGCCACCACGGCGTTTCGCACGGCCACCACCACGAGCAGGCCACCAGCGGCCAGGCGGAGATCCTCGACCTGGACGCCGAGGTCCTCGCCGAGCACACCGCCTCCATCACCGCGTCGCTGCCACTGAAGACCGCCCCCGGCCACATCGTGGACCTCGGCTGCGGCACGGGCGCGGGCACCTTCGCCCTCCTCGACCGCTTCCCCGACGCGCACGTCACCGCCGTCGACACGTCCGCCGAACACCTTCAGCGCCTGTGCACCAAGGCGTGCACCCGCGGCGTCGAGGAACGCGTACGCACCGTGCAGGCCGACCTCGACGACGACGCCTGGCCCGACCTCGGCTCGCCCGACCTGATCTGGGCATCGGCATCGATGCACCACATGGCCCACCCCGAGCGCGCGCTGCGCACCGTCCACGACACGCTCGCACCCAACGGCCTGTTCGCCGTCGTCGAACTGGCCGGCCACCCCCGCTTCCTGCCCGAGAATGCCCCCACGGACCGGCCCGGTCTGGAAGAGCGCGTCCACGCCGCAGCCGACCGCCGCCAAGCCGAGCACATGCCCCACCGCGGCGCCGACTGGGGCCCGATGCTGACCGCCGCCGGCTTCACCGTCGAGGATGAACGCACCATCGCCGTGGACATCGAGGGCGACCGCAGCGAAGCGATCGGCCGCTACGCCCTCGGCGTCCTGCAGCGCATCCGCAGCGTCATCGCCGACAGGCTCTCCCCCGAGGACCTCACCGCGCTCGACCGACTCCTCGACACCACCCGCCCGCACAGCATCCTGCGCCGCGACGACCTGACGGTACGCACCGAACGCACCGTCTGGGCCGCCCGCCGCGCCTGACCCCCAGCACGGGGTGCCACGTCCGGCGCGGTCACGCGGAAGCAGGCCGCCACGTCCGCATGACGCAAGGGCGCTCACAAATAACCAGATGCGAGAGTTCTGAGAACAGGCTCTGAGCGACCACGTTTCCGCAGGTCGCCATTTGCAGAACTCCTGTCAAAACCCGGGTGTTCTGCGAAGCGCTTCTGAGAGCGTGACCTCATGCAGCTGACGCCCGATCAAGCCGCACATGCGGTATGACGCCACGACGTCCAGCCGGTGCCAGCGGGCGAAGCGGTAGTACGGTCTGCCAGGGCGGATAGTCGGCGGGCAGGGCCCGCCTTATGGGGAATCGAGCCGGGCTGGTGGTTCGGCCGATTGCAGAGGAAGCAGCCGTCCCGGAGCGGGAGCGCGCTGAGGACGTAGTGGCGCACGCACGAGGCCATCGCGGCCTCGTCCGGGCCGGGCAAGTCGCGTGCGGCGCGCTGTCGGCGGACGGGGTGCAGGACTCCACCATGGTCGTGAAGCGGTGCAGGTAGTCATCCACGCGGGGCGGGTGGTAGCCCAGCCCGCTCCAGCGATGTCCGCTCGCCGCGAGCGCTGTGGCACGCAGCACGAAGTCCTTCGCGCGGGCGCGTTCCCGCTCCGTCGCACCCCAGTCGAACTCCGCCAGGTCGAACCCGACGGCACCGCGCCCCATGACGTTCTGGTCCTGCAGGGTCAGCCGCGCCGCGAAGCGGAAGTCCCAGTCCTCGAAGGCGAGGTCGGACACGGCCGGCATCAGCACGTCGATGAACACCGCGGTGGCGCCATTGGACAGGTACAGGTCGTGGCTACCGCCGGAGAAGATGTTGCTCACCGACCTATGATGCGATCCCGGCCCTCGACCTGCTTGGAGAAGACGCATGACGGATGCGAGCACCGGCAAAGTGGTCGTGAACAGGGTGATGTCCCTCGATGGGTTCATCGCGGGTCCCGGTCACACGATGGACTGGGTCTTCGAGCACATGACGTCGGCGACGTTCCCGGAGGTCATGGCGGCCACGGGTGCCATGCTCATCGGCCGGGGCACGTACGAGGTCGGCAAGCGCATGTCCGACGAGAACACCGACTACGACGGCGGGGCGCAGTTCGTCCTCACCCACCGCCCGCCCGACGAGCCGGACCCCAACGTCACCTTCCTCACCTGCGACATCGAGGAAGCCGTGGCCACGGCACGCCGCGCCGCCGGCGACGAGAACCTGGAGATCCTCGGCGCCGACGTGGCCGCCCAGTGCCTGCAGCGCGGCCTCGTCGACGAGATCCTGGTGTACGTGCTGCCGGTGCTGCTCGGCGACGGCGTCCGCTTCGCGCCGCCGGGCCTCGACCGGATCGACCTGGAACCGTTCAGCAACGTCCAGTCCGGCGGGGTCACCATGCTGCGCTTCCACGTGCGCAAGTAGGCACGGTCGCAACTACTGGCCTGCTGCCATGGCCCCCGTCCCGTGGGGCAAGTTTCCCCACTCTCGCTGAACATCAACTGGCCCGACGGCGACTGCAGTTCATGGCGAACATCGGTCAGGCTCGCGACACGATCGACGCGTACGGGCGGGCGGTCGAGGACCACCTGCGGTTCTGTGCGGTTGAAGGCACAGATCCCGTACTGGCCGGTGCGGACACGGTTGCCGCCTGCACTGGGCATGCTCAGTCCGGTGGAGTACGAACTCCGCACGCCACCGGTAGCGTGAAACCAAGTGACTCGACTCCACCTGACTCGGGGCACTCCCGAGCCTCCGCCAGACCCGGAGCGGTTCGGATCTTTCCGGGCAGGCGCGGTCGACGGGGTCGGTGGGGCTCCAGCGGGTCCAGCCGCCCGTCTTCCAGCCGGGGGCGGTGCAAAGGTTGTTCAGGTAGAGCTCGCCCGGATCGTCCGCGTACGCGTTGTACTGCGCGGGGTCGATCGTCTCCCAGCGGCTCATGTCGTCCAGCTGGTCCCGAAGCTCCTTGTCCAGCTCCAGGGGGTTGGGAAACTCGGTGACCTGCTCCGGTGAGAACAGGCACGGCTCCGGGAGGTACCAGCCGTCCTGGACGATCGGCGGCTCGGGCCGTGCGTCGAGGACGTCGGTGACAGTGGCGGAGGACCGCCAGACGAGGGCGGTCTTCGGGTGGGCCATCTCGTGGTCGAAGGGGCACCACAGGACTTGGAGCAGGTCCGCGTCGGGCGGGCAGGGGAAAGGAATGTCGCGGGCGTACAACTGGGCGACGGACACGAGAGGGATCGGGCCTTCGAACCATGGGCGGCCCGCCCTGATCAGATCCAGGGTCTCCTGCTCCGCGGGGGTCCGCTCGGGTGCCACGGGTGCCACGGGGCCGCGGTGAAGGCGCTCGGCCGCTGCGGCGAGGACGCGGCGCTGGAGCCGGATGTCGTCCGGGGAGTTGATCCTGAGCGCCGCATGCCTGTCGTGCGGTTCTTCGCAGTACGGCCACGGCTCGTCGACGGGCCACAGGAGCGGCCCGCCGACGGAGCTGTCGTGCACGGTCGGCGTCCTCGTCCGCGGGTGCAGCCGAGTCGCCGTCCGCGCCAGCGGGGCCAGTTGAGGGAAGAGCGCGGTGACGTCGAACGGCCGCGGCGGGGTGGCAAACGTGGCGTTCATAGCGGTGATGCTGCCAGCAGCCGCTGACAATGCGGGTACTGATCCCCGTCAGCTGACACCAGACAGGTTCCCTGAGTCAGCAGGCGGACCAGAAGAAGATCCCAGCACTATGGAGTTCGGTCAGGTAGATGGTCTCGGTCTTCAGACGTTCTGGAAGATGCTCTACGAGTCGGCGGCCCGCGCCGATGAGGTGCTGTGCCTGAACGTGGAGGACCTATATCCGCAGGACAAGCGCGGCAGGATCACCGCCAGGGCGGGGCGATCGAGTGGATTCACTGGCAGTCCGGCACCGGCCCAGCTCCTGCCCCGACTGATCGCCCGTCGCACCCGCGGCCCGCTGTTCCTCACCGACCGCAAGGCCCCGGCCGGAACACCCGCGCTGGACGTGTGCTCCGAGACCGGCCGGACCCGGCTCTCCTATCGCCGGGCCGAGGAAATCTTCGAGGAGAACACCCGACTACTGGCCAACCCTCTCGCCTCGCCCGAGGACATCGAGGACCTGAACGGCTGGACGCTCCATCGGCTACGCCACAGTGCCCTGACACACGACGCTGAGGGCGGCACCTCCACCCCGACGCTGCTGGCCCGCTCCCGCCACGCATCCGTCCGCTCCCTGGAACGCTCCGCCCGCCCCGGCGTCGACGCAGTCGCCCGACACGTCGCCGAACGCGACCCCGCCGCCCGCCGGAAGCGCTGACGCCTCCAAGATCAACTACCCCCTTGGGCGGCAACGGCAGGAACACCTGACGAGCCGTTCGGGCGCTGTCGCGAGGCGGGGAAAGAGCCGAACGTAGGCAACCATCCCGACGGTCCTCACCAAGGTCTGGGGTACCACGACCGCCGCGGCCGCAGCCATGCCGTCCGGCATAGGCCGACGCCTCGCCGAACCGCCGGCGTATCGCGCTTAGCGGGGCCTGAGTCCGTCGACGACGATGTCCAGCATTCGGTTCAGCTGGGGGCGCTGCTCGGGTGCGCCGGCCACGGAGAGCAAACCGGCGAGGATGCCGCCTACCTCGACCGGGTCGATGTCGCTGCGCAGTTCTCCTGCTGTGGCGCCGGCCTCGAGCACCATCGCCAGGACCTGCTGGACCTCGTCGCAGACCGGTCCGGTGCCGAAGCGGCCGGAAGCGCTCATGGCGACCAGGGCCTCGCAGATGCCGCGTCGTTCACCGGCCCAGTCGGCGAATCGGAGCATCCACGCGCGGAGGGCCTGCGCGGGCGGCGCGGTGGCCAGCAGGGTGCGCGCATCTTCGCGCAAGGGCCGGATCTGGTCCCGGTAGACCTCTTCGACCAGATCCTCTCTGGTGGGGAAGTGCCGGTACAGGGTGGCGTTCCCCACTCCCGCGCGTTTGGCGATCGCGTCCAGCGAGATCGCGCGTCCGGACGCGAAGGCTTCGGCGGCTGTAGCGATCAGCTGCTCGCGGTTGCGCTGCGCGTCGGCGCGCAGGGTGCTGCGTGGAGGTGTCATGACCTTCGCGATCGTGAGTGTCGGATGAGCTCGGGAGTGATTCGGGGATGTCCCCGGTTAAGTGTACGGTGAGGCAAACGGGGAGGTCCCCGATTATGGGTGGTCTCACCCATCCCTTCAGCGACGAAAGGTTGCCATGCCTACAGCTCTCATCACCGGGGGGACGACCGGGATCGGCAGAGCGACGGCCGAGCTGCTGCACGCCCGCGGCTACCAGGTCGCGGTCACCGGACAGAATCCCGAGTCCCTCGCGCGGGCGCGGTCCGAACTCCCCGGCGACGTGCTCGTCGTCCGATCCGACGGGCGCGTGCTCTCCGACACCGACGCCCTGATGTCGGCGGTGTCCGCGCGGTTCGGATCGCTGGACCTGCTCTTCCTCAACGCCGGGATCTTCCGTCCGGCACCGGTTGCCGAGGTGACGGAGGAATCGTTCGACGAGCACGCCGACCTCAACTTCAAGGGCCAGTACTTCACCCTCCAAAAGGCCCTTCCCCTCATGAACGACGGCGGCTCGATCGTGCTGACCGTCGGCATCGGATCCCGTCGCGGCACCCCTGGCGCCACGGTGGGGGCGGCGACACGCGGCGCGCTGCTGGCCATGCTGCCCTCGCTCGCGCTGGAACTGGCCCCGCGCAGGATTCGCGTCAACGCCGTGAGCCCCGGGGCCACCGACACCCCGCTGCTCAACAAGCTGGGGGTGTCCGAGAGCGGCCGGGACGCCATGCGCTCGAAGATCCCCTTCGAGCGCTTCGGATCCAGCCAGGAGGTCGCGGAAGCAGTCGCCTTCCTCGCCTCGGACGCCGCCGGCTACATCACCGGCCAGGACATCACCGTGGCCGGCGGCTACGGGCTCGGTGCCTGAAACCCGGGCGAGTCGACCACCAATCCGCACCTCTCGAACGCCACGAACCGCACCTCACAGGAGAACACGATGGCACTCACTCTCGACACCTATCGGCTGCTGGGCCGTTCCGGACTCCGGGTCTCACCGCTGGCGCTGGGCACGGCGACCTTCGGCACCGAGTGGGGCTGGGGCGCCGAGCGCGACGAGGCGCGCAAGCTCTTCGACCGCTACACCGAGCTCGGCGGCAACTTCTTCGACACCGCCAGCACCTACACCAACGGCAGCTCCGAGCGACTGCTCGGCGAATTCGCCTGCACCAACCGCGACAAGATCGTGCTGGCGACGAAGTACTCGACGCTGCGTCAGCCCGGTGACCCGAATTCCGGGGGTACCCACCGCAAGAGCATGCTGGCGTCGGTGGAAGCCAGTCTGCGGCAGCTGAACACCGACTACATCGATCTGCTCTACGTGAACGTATGGGACTTCAGGACGCCGGTGGAGGAGATCCTGCGGGGCCTGGACGACCTGGTGAGGCAGGGCAAAGTGCTGTACGTGGCGATCTCCAGCGCCCCGGCCTGGCAGGTGTCGCGCATGCAGGCGATCGCCGACCTGCGCGGCTGGTCGCCACTGGTCGCACTGGAGACCGAGTACAGCCTCATCGGGCGCACCGCGGAGCGTGACCTGATCCCGATGGCACGCGAGATGGGACTCGGCGTGGTCCCCTTCTCCCCGTTGGGCGGCGGGGTGCTCACCGGCAAGTACAGCCGGGAGGACCAGAACCCGGCGGGCTCCGTTGTCGGCGAAACCGCCGGCAACCGCAAGAGCCTCAACGTCGCCCTGGGATGGGTCACCGACCGCAACCTTGCCATTGCCGATGCGGTGAAGGAGGTGGCCTCGGAGCTGGGCCGCACACCCGCCCAGGTCGCACTGGCCTGGACCCTGAACGCCCCGGGTGTGACGGCACCCGTCATCGGCGCCCGCACCATCGCGCAACTGGAGGACAACCTGGGTGCCCTGCAGGTCGACCTCACTCCTTCCCAGCTGGCCCGCCTCGACGAGGTCAGCGCCATCGACCTCGGCAATCCGCACGACCTGCTCGCCAGCGATCACATCCGCACGGTCACCACAGGCGACATGAAGATCGAAGCCCTCGGCTGATTCGCTTCATGAACAGCGACATCCAGATATATCGACATGACTTGGCGATGGAACGGAGCAATCTCGGTATGGGTGAGTACAGCGACAAGAATGTGGTGATCACGGGTGGCAGCAGCGGCATGGGGCTCGCGCTGGCGGAGCTGCTGGTGCAAGGCGGAGCCCGCGTGGTGATCACCGGCCGTTCTCAGGCCAAGCTCGACGCGGCACGCGAGCGGCTCGGCGAGAACGCCGTGGCCGTCCGGGCGGACGTGGCCTCACTGTCCGACCTGGATGTGCTCGCCGGCCGTGTGAAGAGCGAGCTCGGCTCGATCGAGGCTTTGTTCGTCAACGCCGGCATCTCACCCCTCACGCCCCTCGAGTCGACGACCGAGGACGTGTACGACGAGCTGTTCGCGATCAACGTCAAGGGCGCCTTCTTCACTGTGCAGAAGCTCGCTCCGCTGCTGAGCGCGAACGCCGGCATCGTCCTCACCACCTCGATCGCGAACGTCATCGGCATGGTGGACACCAGCGTCTATGCGGCCGGCAAGGCGGCGCTGCGCTCGATGGCCCGCTCCTTCTCCCGCGAGCTGCTTCCGCGGGGAATCCGTGTCAATGCGATCAGCCCGGGTCCCATCGACTCGGGGATTCTGGAAACGATGAACTTGTCCAAGGAGGCCGCTGACCAGTTCAGGGCGGAGCGGACCGCGAGCAACCCCATGAAGCGCTACGGCACCGTCGAAGAGTTCGCCAAGGCGGCCGCATTCCTCGCCTTCGATGCCACGTACACCACCGGCATCGAGCTGGCCGTGGATGGCGGCGAAACCCAGCTCTGAGCTCGTCTGCCGTCCCGCCACGGGCGTAAGGCCCGCTACCACGGCGCTTTCAGGGGGCGCTGCAATACGTGGTCGTGTCGAGCAGGCCGCGAGCAGTTTTGCAGGCGCTCGGCTGGGGTTTCCCAGCCGAGCGTTTTGCGTGGGCGGCCATCGAGTTCGGCGGCGACGGCGTCAAGATGCTCGCACCAGGAGGTTGTCGCGGCCCATGAAGACACGCCGACTGAACCTTCCCCCGTGAAGTGGACACCTGTTTGTGCCGTTATGCGGCGAGGGTGCTGGTGACCAGATGCTGTTCGTAGGCGATCGGAGCCCCAGCTCCTCACCCCAGGGCCGCCGGTCTACCCTCGGGGGCGCGCGGCCTGGGCACGGCGTCCCGGGCGGTCAGGTCCAGGTCGAGGCGTCTGTTCATGTCCAGCTCGAACCGGCCGTAGGGATTCACATGGGTCCAGAACAGCGGGGGAGAGCGCTCGCCGGTCCGCGTCAGTGAGGGTGTCGGCCCACTTCGGATCGGCGAGGACCTGCTGCATCAGCAGCGTGTTGACGTGGACCAGAGCGGACTGGAGCAGGTGCAGCGCGAGCATGCTGACCTCCTGGAACTCCTTGTCCGCGCCGGCCAGGTCGCCGTCCTTGCCGTAGAAGAGGTCCTTGTTCGCGGAGTTCCAGTTCTCCACGACCTGGAGCCCTTCGTGGATCTCCTGGCGCACTTCGACGTCGGCGAGGTAGTCGCAGACGAACGCGGTCCGCACGGCCCGCCCGAGTTCTTCGATGGCCTGGTAGGTGGGGTGCTTGGGGCCGCCGCGGGTGAAGCGGCGCAGGTCCTGCTCGGCTTCGGCGGTGCCCAGGTGCAGCGCGGTGGTGTACTTCACGATCTGGTCGTACTGCTGGGCGATCAGTTCCCAGTTGATCGTCTTGGTGGACAGCACCGGTGCGAGGTTCGGCCACTTCTCGTCCTGCCCGGCGGCCGGCCGGTACAGCTCCGCGGAGCCGATGTTCTTCAGCCTCGGCATCAGCTTGAAGTCGATCGTGTGAGCGAAGGCGAAGCCGACGATGGAGGCGCCGTGGGTGTCGGTGTACTGCCGGTCGACGTCCATGTCGGTGCAGTGCCGCAGCACGCCCTCGATCATCGAGGCGACTTCGGAGGCCGAACAGCTCTTGAGCTGGAGTGGATGCAGACCGACTTCCGCTCGACGTGCCAGTAGATCATCACCCCGGGGCCGCGGTAGCGTTGGTGCCACTCGGTCATCAGGTTCGAGGACCAGACGCCGAACTTGCGGCTGTCGGAGGCGCACGCAGTACCGGTGCCCCACCACATCTCGTCCCGGGCAGCGAAGGTGGCGTTCACCAGCTTGCGCAGGGCCGCGCGTATGTTGGTCCGGTTGACGAACAGGTGCCGCACCCGCCGCAGCGTCGCCTTCTGCGAGCAGGTGACCGCCGCCGGACGCAGCGTCCTGGACCTGCTGGAGCGCTACCGGGCCTGCGAGCTGCCCTTCGAGGTCTTCCTGGAACTGCTGGGGGTGCTGCGCCCGCGCAACTACTCGATCTCCTCCTCCGCCGAGGCGGCACCCGGTGAGGTCGACCTGATGGTGTCGCTGCTCGCTGCGCCCCACCGGGGCGGCGAGGGCACCTTCCGCGGCATCGGCTCGCACTACCTGCAGACCGTGACAGCCGGCGACACCGTCCAGGCCCGGGTGCTGCCCTGCAGCGAGGCCTTCCGCCTGCCCGAGGACGACTCCGTGCCGGTGACCCTGATCAGCGCGGGCACCGGACTGGCACCCTTCCGCGGGGCCGTCCTGGACCGTCACCACGTCAAGTCGACCGGCACGCTGCTGTGCTACTTCGGCTGCGATCACCCCGACGTCGATTACCTCCACCGCGAGGAGTTCGAGGCGGCCGAGGCCGGCGGAGCC
Organism: Streptomyces aurantiacus; assembly: GCF_027107535.1. NCBI lineage: Bacteria > Bacillati > Actinomycetota > Actinomycetes > Kitasatosporales > Streptomycetaceae > Streptomyces > Streptomyces sp. Qhu-G9. Next base: position 4,552,179 of record NZ_CP114283.1, read on the forward strand.
GTCAGTATGCGACCCACCTTCGCCTGCGCCCCCGAAGACGGTGCCCGCTTTGTCCAGGACCGCATCGCCAAGGAGAGCGACGAGGTCTGGGCGGCGCTGGAAGCCGGCGGACTGTGTCTACGTCTGCGGTGACGGCCGCCGCATGGCCCCCGCCGTGCGTGAGGCGTTCATGGTGATCTACCGGGACCGCACCGGAGCCGGCGCTGAAGAGGCCACCGCCTGCCTGGCCGCCCTGGCCGAGTCCGGTCACTACGTGGAGGACGTCTGGGCCGGCTGACCGCCCCGCGGCCCGGGGCAGCGTCCACCGCACCGGATCCCCGATCAATCCGCCACGGACGTCCAACGTGTTCGTGGCGCGGTTCCCTGAGAGGCCATCTCACTTGGCGAGTCCGCGGTAGCAGATCAGGGTGCAGGCGAGGCTGGTGAAGGCCAGGAAGTGATCGGCCTTGCGTTCGTAGTGGCCGTGCAGACATCGGCATCCGGCGAGCCGGACCATGGTGCGTTCGACGGTCCAGCGGTGACATCCGAGTCGTTGGGTGACATCCCAGTCGTTGCGAGGTCTTCGCTGCGGGCGGCTTCGTCCTGGATCGTCCAGCTGGTGCGGAGCGCCGTCGACCAGTACCGCCCACGGCCTGCGGTGCCCGGATCGCGGTACGCGGCTGGTCGAAAGCCCGGGCGATGACGCCGGCGGAGGCGTCGGCGACCGATCCCTCCAGCCAGCTGCCTCTCGCTTTCGGCCGGGGCTGCAGCATCAGGTCCCCGCCTCGGCGCCACGCTGGGCGATCACATCGCGCCGACACCCGGGTTGTCTGCCGGACGTCGGCGTCGGCCTGGCCCACCGCGTTGGCTTGATCAGCAGCTCGGGCACGGAGCCCAAGCGGCGGGCCGGTGAGCCGGCGCAGCCGACGTGCCGGCATGCGGTTTTGGTCGGTCAGTCCGTGCTGAGGGGAATCCGCAGCCGCACCTGGTAGCCGCCCTCCGTGGTCGGGCCCGCCTCCAGGGTGCCGTGGAGGATGTCGGCCCGTTCCCGCAGGCCGACCAGACCGTGATGTGATCCTGGCAGGGACAAGGAGGGACGTGTGGGCGGGGTGTTGGCGACGGTCACTCCGAGGTGGTCGCCGTCCTGCCACAGCTCGACGCGGGCGGTTGCGCCGGGGGCGTGCTTGCGGACGTTGGTCAGCGCCTCCTGGACCGTACGGTAGAGGGCCCGTTGGGCCGGTGTGCCCACGGTGGGCGGGAGTTCACCTTCCAGCTGTGCGTGAGTGCCGCTGGATTCCACGAGTTTGTGCAGGTCGGCCAGGGTGGGCTGAGGCGTCAGCTCCGTGGCGTGGCCGCCGGATGCGCGCAGCAGCGTGACCATGGTGCGCAGTTCGTCGAGTGTGGTGACGCTCAGCAAACGGATCGTGCGGGCGGCCTTTCTGGCGTTCGGGTCCTGGGCGGCTACCTGCATGGCTCCGGCCTGTACGGCGATCAGGCTGACCTGGTGGGAGACCACGTCGTGCATCTCGCGGGCCAGTTGGGCGCGTTCGCGGGCGAGTACGGCCTGGGCGTGCAGGGCCCGCTCGTGTTCCCTGGCCTCCTCGATCTCGGTCAGCCGCCGCGCCAAGTCTCGGTGCGCCTGAAGGAGTTGTCCGAAGAGGACCGGGGCGACCGCGGTGGCCAGGCTGTACACGAAGTCGATCAGCGTCATGGTCCGGCCGACCTCGGCGAAACTGGCCAGGGGCCACGGAACACTGCTCGCGACCGCGACCAGGGCGACGCACCCCGCGAGGAGAGTTCGGCTGCGGGAACGTTCGGCCAGGGTGAACAGCGCCACAAGCGGAGCGACGGCGACCGGCTGAGTCGTCGCGATCGGCAGGGTGAGCAGGAAAACGACGAGCGGGAACCTGCGCCGGAAGGCCAGCGCGGCACAGCCAAGCGCGGCCAGCGCGACACCGAGTCGCGTGTCGTCCCACAGGGTCAACCACAGGTCCACGGCTGCCACCGCCACCAGGACGAGGTCGACGACCGGCGCGGGCACCCGCTCCCACAGGGCACGTGCGCGATTCATAGTGTGGCTTCCGGCTGCGGGCGCTCGTCGAGCAGCCCTGCCCGCTGCGCCAGCAGCGCGGCCTGCACCCGGCTGGTCACCCGCAGCTTCGTGAAGATCGCGCTGACGTGATCCTTCACGGTGCCGGCTCCCAGGTGGATGCGCGCCCCGATGTTGACGTTCGACAGACCCTCCGCCACCAGGGCGAGGACGTCCCGCTCACGGGCGGTAAGGAGCCGGACGCGGGCCGCCTCCTCGTCGACGGCGGCCTCGGCGCGGGGGTGGCTGTGCAGCAGGGTCCGCGAAGCCTTGGGGGAGAGCACCACGCCGCCCGCGGCCAGGGTGCGCACCAGCTGGGCGAGCTGCTCCGGCTCGGTGTCCTTGAGCAGGAAACCGGCTGCCCCGGAGTGCAGCGCGGTCAGGATGTACTCGTCGGCGTCGAACGTGGTCAGCATCGCCACCACGGGAGCGTCCGGCATCATCCGCAGCTCGCGCAGGACGGTGAGGCCGTCGACGTCCGGCATCCGGATGTCCAGCAAGACCACGTCGGGCCGCTCCCGGCGGACGGTCTCCACGGCGTCGCCACCGCTCGCGGTCGCGACGACCTCGATGTCCTCGGCCGCGCCCAGGATGAGCCCGAAACCCGACCGCACCAAAGCCTCGTCGTCCACCACCACCCGCACCACCCGATTCACGCGCGCTCCGCCTCACCTTCGTCCCTACCGCCCGGCTCATACCGCCTCGACCCTAAAGCCGCGGAACGTACCTGCAGCATCTCGGATGCCAGCTCCAGCCGCCCGGCGGGGTATCACCCTCCAGTCGGCAGGGGCACGGCAGCCTTCTGCCGGATACTCCGCGGCACGTCCGGTCTGTCGGCGGCGGTTGAATCCTGACCCGGTGTGGGCGGTCGAGTTCTGACCCACCGGGTCTGATTGCCGGTGTTCAGTCGGTGTCGTGTGTGGCGGTGGGGACGCGTCCGAGTTGGCGTCCGCGCATGCGGTAGGAGTCGCCTTTGAGGGAGTGGACCTCGGCGTGGTGGACGAGGCGGTCGATCATGGCGGCGGCCACGGTCTCGTCGCCGAAGACCTCGCCCCAGCGTCCGAAGGGTTTGTTGCTCGTGACGATCACACTCGCTCTTTCGTATCGGTTCGAGATCAGCTGGAAGAACAGGTTCGCGGCCTCGGATTCGAAGGGGATGTAGCCGACCTCGTCGATCACGATCAGCGGATAGCGGGACAGTTTGGTGAGCTCGGCCTGGAGGTGTCCGCCATGGTGGGCGGCGGCCAGGCGGTCGACCCATTCGGCGGCGGTGGCGAACGCGACCCGGTGGCCGGCCTGGCAGGCGCGGACCGCGAGTCCGATTGCCAGGTGTGTCTTCCCGGTCCCCGGAGGTCCCAGAAAAACGGCGTTCTCCTTGCCGGTGATGAAGTCCAACGTGCCCAGATGCGCGAGTTGTTGGCGCGTTATGCCGCGCAGATGGGTGATGTCGAGTTCCTCGATCGTCTTGATCGCGGGGAAGCGGGCGGTGCGGATGCGGGCCTCGCCGCCGTGGGACTCGCGGGCGGAGACCTCCCGCTGGAGGCAGGCGACGAGGAACTCGGTGTGTGTCCAGGTCTCCTTCAGGGCGCGTTCGGCCAGGCGTTCGGCGGCGTCCAGCAGGGCCGGGGCCTTCATCGCCCGGGCCAGGAAGGACAGGTCGGCGGCGGTCTGGCGGCCGGTGCGGGGCCCCGCCGGGGCGGTGGTCCTGGTGGTGGCGGGCATCAGGAGACCTCCGGATCATCGGCCTGGCCGCCGCCCTCGATGAGGGTGAACATGCGGTCGTAGGAGTCGAGTTGGCGTTGTTCGACCTCGACGAGATCACTTGCGGTGGCAGCGTTGTGCCGGCGGGCGGCCTGGGCCTGGGAGGCTTGGTGGTGGCGGTAGTCGCCGCGCAGAACGGCGGCGGCGCGGGCATGGACCGGGTCGGTGATGGTCTGCTGCTTGGCCCAGCACCGCGGGTGGCGGGCGACCTCGGCCCCGCCGGGAGCGAGGGTCACGACGACTTCGTCGGTGTCGGTGCGGACCTGGACTTTCTTGCCGATGGCGAGGGGGTGCACGGAGTAGTCGCAGGTGTCGACGCGGATGTAGTGGTCGCGGCCGATGCGGGTGGCGAAGCGCCACCAGCGCGGCGGGTCGACCGGCGGCAGGGCGAGCATCTGGGCCCGGTCGGCTTCCCACCGGTCGACGGGGCGGGCGCCGAGGGTGCGGTGCTGGCGCCGGTTGGCGATGGCCAGCCAGGTGGTCAGCTGGGTGTTGAAGTCGTCGGGGCCGGTGAAGGTGCGGCCGGGCAGGAAGCTGGTCTCCAGGTAACCGTTGGCCCGCTCCACCAGCCCTTTCGCTTCTGGATCGCGGGGTCGGCAGAGGTAGATCCGGGTGGCGAGCAGGCCCGCGAACGCGGCGAAGTCGCCGGTCACCTTGCCGCGGCCGATGCCGGCCTCGTTGTCCCAGACCAGCATCCTCGGGACCGCGTTCCAGCCGGTCAGCAGCTTCCAGTGGCCGTCGATCAGGTCGCCGGTGGTGCGGGTGGGCAGCATCCGCGCCGCGATGATCCGCGAGTAGCCGGACACCATCACGAGCACCGGCGGGTGGCCGGACTGCCCGTATCCGAGCGGGATGTCGACGGGCGGGAACCACAGGTCGCACTGGGCCAGCTCGCCGGGCTGATAGGTGGTGCGTGAGACCGGGTCGACGGGCAGATAGGCGGGCCGCAGCTCGCGTACGCGTTCTTTGAGGACGGTCATGCCACGGTCCCAGCCGATCCGCTCGGCGATCACGGTCGCCGGCATCGTCGGGGTCTGCTTCAGCAGTTCCCGGATCTGCGGCTCGACCGCGTCGACCGCCGAGCCCTTCGCCGGCCGGGAGTAGACCGGCGGCCGGTTCGTGGCCAGGGCCCGCTTCACGGTGTTCTTCGAGATGCCCAGCTGCCGGGCGATCGCCCTGATCGGCATCTGCTCGGCCCGGTGCAGCCTGCGGATCTCTGCCCAGTCCTCCACGGAAATCACCCTCTTCTCCTGACCTTCGATCAAGATCAGGTTGGTCAGAAGACCACGAAGTGGGTCAGTTTTGATCCGCCGTCAGAGGGTCACGATTCACCCGTCGCCGACACGGTCTCCAGCCTGAGAGACATGACACAGCGCGCAGACTCCCCGCCGACCGACGCACCATCCCCTGAACACGAGCGCGGTGTGCCCACGCCGGGCGCGCCCGGCGTGGGCCGGCTGGTTGGGCTGGACCTGGCCAGGGGCCTGGCCGTCTTCGGCATGTATGCGGTCCATGTGGGTCCCGCCCCGGGCCAGGACGGTGTCATCGGCTTCCTGATGGAGCTGGCGCAGGGCCGCTCCTCCGCCCTGTTCGCCGTCCTGGCCGGCTTCGCGGTCGCCCTCATCACCGGGCGCCGCACACCCAAGACCGGCCTGGCCGGCCGCCAGGCCGTCGCCAAGGTGATCATCCGGGCCGGGATCCTGATTGCCCTGGGCACCGCCCTGACCATGACCGGCACCCCGGTCGTGCCGATCCTCGCCTTCTACGGCCTGTTCTTCCTGCTCGTGCTGCCGCTGTACCGGCTGGGCGCCAAGCCGCTGGCGCTGATCGCGGTGGGCTGGGCCCTGGTGGGCCCGCAGCTGCTGTACGCGCTGAAGCCGGTGGTCGGCGGCCGCGTATTCCTCTCCTACGGCCAGGCCGACGGCCCCGTCTCGCTGTTCTTCACCGGCGGCTATCCGGCCCTGACCTGGGTCCCGTTCGTCATCGCCGGTATGGCTGTCGCCCGCTGCGACCTGGCCGCCACCGCCGTACGCATACGCCTCGCCCTCACCGGTGTCGCCCTCGCCGTCACCGGCTACGGCGGCTCCTGGCTGGCGGTGCGTCTTGTACCCGGTGCCGCCGAAGCCGTCCGGAAAGCCGAACAAGGATCGGGCATGTCATCCATGGCGTCTGTATCGCCCGACAGCATCGGCATCTTCGGCGACACCCCCGCCGGGATGCTGGCCGCCGCCCCGCACAGCGAGGCGACCCTGTCCATCGTGGCCGCCACCGGCGTGGCGATCCTCGTGATCACCGCGTGCCTGGCCGCCATGGACGCCTTCCCCCGGCTGCGCCGCCTGGCGGGGCCCGTCATCGCGGTCGGCTCGATGTCACTGACGGCGTACGTCTACCACATCATCGCCATCTGGCTCCTGAACACCGACGGCCAGAGCGCCTCGCCCCTGTACATCCTGCTCGGCTTCATCGCGTCCGTCACCGTCCTCGCCACCATCTGGTCCCGCTTCTTCCAACGAGGGCCGCTCGAATGGCTGATGGGCAGGGCGACCGAGATCGCCCGTCGTATTCAATGAGACGCATCGAGGAAGCGCGACCTCGCCAGCAAGAACTGCGATTCCGCGGTGGTCGACCATCAGCGAGCGGCCTCGATCACCCGGGCTGGTGATGCGGCGTTCGGGACGCGTTCGGGACACAAGGATGGGAACAGACTGACAAGAGTAGAAAAGCTCCGACATCACTTACCCCCCCCATCGTCATCAAGGAAGGCCTCGACGCCTGGCAAGGCAAGAGTTGCTGTGCGCCGGCCATCTCGTCCGCCGTAGAGGCGGACGCCTGCGGCTGCTAGCCCGACTGCAACTGCTGCTGACACGGCTCGCCACTCCGATTGCCCAAGTTCCCACCGAACCCACGGATGCCTTGAGCTGATGCACACAGACTGACCCGAGAGTTCCCACTGAGCAGGCTGCAGTTTCCGCGAACCCGCGGGGCTCTGCGGTCTCGGGACTGGGGGCTCGCATGTTGAGGTGTCGCGTATTCGTCAGCGGAAACCGATTCTTATCCTCAGGGCGTGACGGACAGTGATCACCGGGAAGTCTCGCCTCCGCTGGGTGTCTCGTGATCGCGATTCGCCGCTTACTCCAGGTAGAGAGCTGCCAAGCGTGGCAGGTGGCGAGTCATTTCGCCTCGGTCGTCGAAGTCGAAGTCCCAGGTGGTGTCCAGCTCCGGGTATCGGATGGTGAATGCGTCGTCCGGGAGTTGCTTGCCGGTCGCCATGACGTGTGCGTTCCAGACGATGCTCAGCGTCTCCTCACAATCGAGATCAACTCCGTCGGCCGCTGCAGCTCGCACGATGGGCACTTCTGACAGGGCATCGGGGTCGGCAACTATGCGCTCGAAGACCTCGCGTCCCTGAGCGATCAGCCAGCCGCGGAAGTAGTCGAAGCCGTCGTCGGAGCATCCGCCGTTGATCACGTAGGCAGCAGCCCACAGAGGATTCGTATAGGAGTCGGCCATCAGGTCCCACAACACCTGCTGAGCGGCGACGATCTCCTCGGCCGGGTGCGTGGCCAGTTGCGAGGCTGCCCGGCGGGCGACGACTTCTCCGTCGTTCAGGTTGGACACCTGGTTGCGGGCTGCCTCGATGAGCTGCCAGAACTGCTCTTTGTTCATGGCGGCAGAGCATGCCACCTGGTACTGACATCATGCCGGCCCCAGGAGGTTGGCTCGCCAGAGCAAGCAAGCCGCCCCCCTCAGCATGTGTGGTCGCCAGGGGCGTATCGGCTCCAGGTCCTCCAGCTTCGGTGACCAGGCGGGTGGCTGTCTCGTCGTGGTGGCCGAGCGCCTTCGCGATGGTGAGGGCTGGGGCCTGGAAGACGAGTTGGCGGATCGCGGAGATCCTGCCACGTTGCGGTGGGACACCGGTCTTCCGCAGGTGGCCTTGGAGGCTGACCGGATTCAACCTCCTTGGAAGGCGAGGTCCATCAGGTAGCCCAGCCGAGTTGGGGGTGTACGGGCGGACTGGGGTGTGCAGGGCGGTGTGGGGCGAGTCGTAGGACCGTCAGACCAGGGCGCCGATCGCGGCCAGGAGGAGCAGAGCCAGGGCTGCCAGGATCAGGTCGCCCGCACGCCGGAGACGGCAGTACTTGCCGAGGGCGATCTGGGACAGGACCCGAACGCGGGCTGCCCTGCTGTCGCCGAGCATGCGCTCACGGATCTCGGCTTCCGCCAGGTATGCCAAGTACGGAAACGAGGCCAGTCGCCATCGCGCAAGCTGGGGCCGCATGACCAGGAGAAGCAGCACGGAAGCGGTGGCCAGGACGAGAACGTTAGCTGCGCCGAAGGCTTGCGTGGCGGCGGGCAGTTGGTGGTCGGCGAGGGAGGTGGGCCCGGCGGGGACGGCGCCGGTGAACGCGCACAGCAGGCTGGACTCGCCGTCGGCGCGGGCGGTAACGCGCGGGTTCGTAAATTCCGGGACTGGCAGGACGACGAACCCGGTCGTCTGCCCACCTTGGAAGCGGCAAACTACAAGCTCCGTCCTCCTTTCCCCCGGCTTCAGCGCTGGAGGGACTCAGTTGCTGATCTCGACTTGGCACGGCTCGATGCCCGGCGCTGGGGGACCACTGCCATCCGCGGGTGCAGTGTCTGCGATCGGCCGATCGAGCAGGGTGGGCTCCACCAGGTGTGGATCTCGCTGAGGGTGGCCACCGAAGTCTTGCCTCTCTTGGTCAATGCCTGCTCGGCAGCTTGCCCTTTTGTACTTCCCTCCGGCGCTGAGAACTACGTGCAGTTGCCGAATACAGGCGGCAGGGTCGAGCAGCCACCGTCCGACTGAGACTGATCCCATCCATGTGCGTACTGACGTAGCGGCGCACGGCTCCGCGCACTCAGCGTTTGCCAACGTCACGCTGATGCATGGTGAAGGACCAGGAGGGCTTTCACGGCGTCAGTGATGCGGTTGGTGCTGCAGCGGAGTTTCCGCAGGAGGCGCCGGCCCTTGAGGGGGCCATCGCCTGCTCTCCGACGCAGTGGATCTTGGCGTGGGTGGTGTCGCGTGGGACGGCGGCCTCGAAACGGCACCCGGACAAGGTCGCCGGCGCCTTGGTACGCCTTGTCGGACCAGCATCTGAGTCCCGTATCGGCGAGGGTTTCGTTGATCGTGTGGCGGTAGACGGTCGCGATCCCGATGCCGGACCCGGCGGCGAGCTGAGCCTAGGTGTGTGCGTACCACAGATGAGCCAGGGCGAGCAGAGCCTGACGTGCAGCGGAGAGACGTTGCCACCGCGTCCTGATCTCCATACGACGCACGGTCAGTTGTACCGTCAGGAACCGCAAAATGCGGTTGGACAGATATATCGAGGACGGGCGGACAAGCACGTGAAGCTCCTGGCGGACACGAGTGATCCTGGTCGAGAACCCGTCTCCCGGGAGCTTCGTCGTTGCGCAAGACTGTCCAACTCGCGGTCAGAACCGCCAGCTTGGAAACGGCTCAATGACCGTCAGACTGGTGCAGTCGGCTCATCCCAACGATGCGCCGAACAGGCCAGCCTCGGCATCATCAGCTGACAACTGCACCGTCCCCCGGTGAGAGATCTCCACCTTGTAGAACTCCTTGCCTTTGGGAACTCCCTCGACGGCGACATCGAACGTGCATGTCCCGGAGCTCAGCGTCGAGACACCAAGGTGCCCGGTGGCGATGACCGTGCCAGCCGCGTCGTACACGGTGACGGCCGTACCTTCCGCGATATCGTCGAAGCCACCGCTACCCTTGCATCCGCCCAGGCCGTTGCCGACCGCGTCCTTGGTGAGTTCGAAGGTGTCAGTGAGAGTGAAAGTGCTGGGCTCGGTCTCGGCAGCGAGCGTGGTACTGCTGCTCGCGCTCTCTGGACTGTTGGCGGTGTCCTGGCCGCCGGCGAAGCCCCACACGGCGCCCACGGCACCCCCTCCGATGACGACACCCGCAAGCGCGGCGAGCAGGAGAGGGCGCCGCCTGGACGCCGGCGGTCTAGGCGATCCGGGCGGAGCATCTGGTGGTGGCGGGTAGTCGGCGCTCATGGCCCCTCTTGGACGCACGTGCTTGAGATCCCATCGTCTGCGCTGCGCGGCCGACGTGCACGTTTTACGCCAGGAGCTTCGCCTGCAGGCATGAATGCGGCGAACTCATTGACGGTTGGTTGAGCGGCGGGCATGAAATCGCGCTGGGGCGGGGTCACTGCTGGGGATGTTTCCGGTGGGCATGGCTTCCTCGACAATACGCGTCCCTTGTTTTCCGGCCGAGGCAGGCAAGGGCTCAGTAGTCGAAGGTCTGTGAGGCATTTACGGAGCCAATCACTCTTGGCAAGCGGCCTCGTCAACCATGTACCCCGTTTCGTTGTCCGACGCGAGGCATGTTTTGTAGGGCGTGCTCCGGTTGTAGATGATGCTGCTGGCAACGAAAGGCGCACCAGAATCATCTACTTCGACGCTGTCTGCCGTTTCTCCGATTCTCACTTGGACGGCCAATTTCCAAGTGCATTGCCTACGCGTCACGGCTCGTACTTCATAGACGATTGATTCACCCTTCGCGAGCTCGTGGAAGTGTGTGGTGAAATACGGTCGGCGGTCGAACGAACCGTTCATGCGGACCGCTCGGGCCTTATGGTCGCCCGCGTCCAAATCGACACGCAGAATCTTGACCGGCCCACCGCCTTGAAGAGGGCCGCGCACCAGTGCCCCCGTGGGTGCGGGTCTGCACCTGACCTGCTTTGCCTCCATCCCTTCGATGAGGGTGGGCTCACTCCGTGCTCCGCGGAGCACGACCCGTACGCGGAGGGCGAATCCGCCCTCACTCACACGTACTCCGCCATAGGATTGGGCGATAAGGGCCAGCTTATCGTATGCCAGCCCGGCTGACTGAATCTTCCTTACCTGCTCGTTTTGAAGTTTTTTGGTAAACACCCAGGTAGCGCCGTCCTCGTCCAGATCCCAAGGCACCTGCGCGCTCGCGTGCAACAGAGGAGCGCGACTTTCCGTCACGGATTCCTGCAGAAGGGGCAGCAGGAGAAAGATGAGGCCCACCGCGACGCCGCCGATGAATCCATTGCTGGCGAGGGCGGATCGGAACCTGCTGAGGCCCGAGGTCGCGTACCCTCGGACCCGACGGAGTTGTTGCGTGGCACGTTCCTGCCAAGCGTGGTCTGTGGAATCCGATTCGGGATCCGCGCTGTCGCTTTCGCCGTTGTTGCTCGTGGTCATGCCTCTCCTGCCAGCTCAGCTCTGGCCTGCATGTTGACGGATCGCCGACACCGCGCAGAGGCGTTGTACGCAAGGCTGCGCAGGTGGACCGGTTCTGTCCGCAGCGTGATCGTTCCTTGGCAGCAGGGTCTGGCGTCGGCGAGGAGTGTTGCCAGACTGTTGGCGCTCATTCGAGCCGGTGGGTGTCGTGGGCCTGCGGGAGACTGATTCGCCACTACGGAGGGGTGCTCAGGTGTCAACGGACCGACGGCCAATGGACCTTGAGGCGTATGTGGAGCGGACTCGGAGCGGCCCGTGCTTCGTTTGTGCGTTCCTGGCCGGGAATCCGGACTACCGGCACGAGACGGTTTTTGAGGATGGCGATCACGTAGCGTTCCTGGACAGGTGGCCCACGGTGCCGGGCAAGGTTCTGGTCGCACCGAAGGCGCACGTCGAGCACGTCGTGCGCGACCTGGACGAGGCGGCCTACAGCCGGATGATGATGTTCGTCCGGGAGATCGCCCTCGCCGTCGAGGCCGTCTGCGAGCCGGAGCGCACATACCTCTACTCGCTCGGCAGCCAGCAGGGCAATGCGCATCTGCACTGGCACATCGCCGCTCTGCCGCCCGGCGTCCCCTACCCTGAGCAGCAGTTCCACGCTCTGATGACGGAGAATGGTGTCCTGGCGCTGCCGCCGGACCGGGCGGCTGCGATGGCCGCAGGCCTGCGTGAGGCGGTCATCGCCCGGGACGAGCTCAAGCCGGGATGACCGGCGGCGTCCGGCTGTTGCCAGATCGGCCGTACACCTGACGGGCCTTGCTGGTCGAAACCGGTCGCACAGGGATGCGGCCACAGTTGATCATCTGTGTGTGAAGACAAAGGATCATGCGATGGTCGCAGGTCACAGCGCAGACCCTGCCCGCCGGCAGGAGACGTTTGAGGGCCTGAGGGGCCGCATCGCGGGCCGCACGACGACACGTCAGGCGACTGCCGAAGCGTCCAACTGGGTACCCTGCCGAACGACCGCCGCTGACCACCCCCTCTTCAGTGGACGTTAAGTCCGCTTCTGGTAGCGGCCTCGTCCGGGTTGAGTGAGGAAGCCTTGGCGGGTGAGGCGTCCGAGGCGGCTGCGGGTGATGTTGACGGATGCCTCGTCGGTGGGCATGCCGAGGCGTTCGTGCAGCTCACGGGCTCGGAACTCTTGATCGGGATGCTGGTTGAAGGTGTTCGCGATGGCCTGGTAGGCGGTGTTCGTCTCGGACGGTGCGGGCTGGCCTGAAGCCGGTGCCAGTTCGGCGATGACCTTCCGGGTGGTGACCAGGTTCGCGAGTCGCGCTTCGGTCTCGGTCAGGGCGGCGGTCAAGTGATGGATCTGGTCACGCAGTTCGTCGGCACGGGCTGCGGTCTTGTCGTGCTGGGCCTGGAGGTCGGCCAGGAGCTCGATGACGTTCACGCGGCCAGTCCGAGGGTGTCGCGCCAGGCTGGACTCGGCGTGGTGAGGCGGCGGGTCATGTTCGCGATCGAGGCCCAGTGGACGCGCGAGGCGGACGTGTCGGGCCGGTGATCGTACTCGCGGGCCAGTCTGCGGTGCAGCATCAACGTGCCGTTGACCTGCTCCACGATCCACCTCTTCGGTTGCGGGACGAAGCCTTTGCCCTGGTTGGCCGGGTTGCGGCGGACGACTTCGACGTCGATGTCCAACAACGCGCCATGGATGAGGACTTCGTCCTTGAAGCCCAGGTCCACCAGAGCCTTCTCCAGACGCATCCCGCACCGCTCGGCGGCCTGGTCGAGCAGGGCGGTGCCGGCCGTGTTGTCGTGGGCGGATGCGGCCAGCACGACGCCGCCGATGATCAGCCCCAGAACGTCGACGGCCAGTCCCCGCTTGCGGCCCGACACCTTCTTGTTGGCGTCCAGTCCCGTCGTGGCCTTCGGGACACCCGCGGCCGCGCGCACGGACTGGGTATCGAGGATCACGAGGGACGGGTCCTCTAATCGCCGGGCCTTCTCCCGTACCTGGCAGCGCAGGAGTTCCTGAATCCGCTGGTCAAGGCCGTCCTGGCGCCACAGGCCGAAGTAGTAGAACACCGCCGACCAGGCTGGCAGGTCATGGGGCAGGTAGCGCCACTGGCAGCCCGTCCGGTTCTGGTAGAAGATCGCGTTCACGACCTCCCGCAGATCGCAGGATCCGGGATCTCCGGCCGCTGACCGTGCCACCCGGTCCTGTTTCCAGGCCGTGATCATCGGCTCGATCAACGCCCACTGCTCGTCCGCTAAGTCGCTGGGGTACGGCTCTCGCTCCATGCCCACATCTCAGCATGCACATGCCCAGCGGATGGCCTGCCCGACGATCAGTACCTCGATCGAGCGATCACGAACCGAGGAAGATCGGACTTAACGTCCACTGAGTGCGCTCCCTGATTGTGCTCCGCGAACTCCATGCGGAGGTGAGCGTCGTGCGGCGGTGTCACATGTATGCCTGGAAGTCGAGCCGCACGTTTTCGAAGTTCCTCCCGGCCAGGTCCCGAGGGTGGATCAACCACGACGTGGCGCAGCTGAAAGAGGGGGTGTCTACGAAGTGGTAGTCGGCGCGTGCCAGCAGGATGAGTGCATCGTCGCCGGTGGCGGGCCAGGGGGCCGGGTCATACTGTATCGGGTTGGCGTATCCGCCCAGGGTGAGTTCGCCGTTCATGGTCTCGTCCATGTAATCCAGCAGGTACGGGTCGATGAGACGCACGGTGTCCTGGTCCGCGACGGTGTTGTCGGTGTCGGGCACGAACCAGTCCAGCCGGCCTCGGAGCGGGTATTGCTCGTAGGTGTAGGACGCGTTCTCTTCGGAGGGGGCCCGTTCCGTCGTTGCCGTTCCGGCCGGGACGTAGAGCACCCGGCCTTCCTCGGGCCCGGGATCGTCGCTCGGTTCACTGTTGTTGGCGAAGAACAGCAGCTGCCCGTCCTGCGGCAATTGGATGTCCAGGTCGCCGACCGGGACCGCGGCGCAGTCGACCGATGCGATGAAGGCCGGGAAGCCGGACCATTCAACGTCCGGGGGAAGCTGGGGACGGCCTCCGTACTGGCCGACGACGGGATCGTCGGCGTCGTCCATCGACCGCAGTTCCAAGCGCGGGCGGGCGAGGCGCAGCGCCCGGTCGAGAAGGTGCTCGGGCACGTCTCGCTTGCGGGCCGCCGCGCGGTACTCGTCAAGTGCGTTCATGGGCCAGAGTCTGCCTCAACGGTCTGACACACCCCGGCGGTCCCTGCGGAGCAACGGGCGGACCAACCGTGCGAGGGTGTGAGTGAGTTGGCGGCCGGGTCAAGGTTTTGGTGTCGCCATGCGGCCCCGTCTACTGACGTTGTCGCCGTGATGTCGTCAAGGTGAGGCCGGTTTCGGCGAGGCATCCGTTGATGAGGTTGCTGCGGTACTGGATCTGGCGGAGACCGTGTCGGAGCGTGCTGATGAGGTGGTCGGGGTCGGTGAAGGCGGTGCTGGCCTGGCTGCTGCGGCGCAGCAGGGACCAGATGCCCTCGACGGGGTTGAGGTCGGGTGCGTAGTCGCGGGTGTCGATGAACTCCCGCAGTCGGCGGTCCTTATGGACGTTGCGAGGGTGACTCAGCGGGATCAGGACGTGTAGCGGCGGAGTTGATGCTCGTCCCGGTCGGCCGGGCCCTTTCCGGACTGGAACGTCTTTTCGGCCCTCCATCTGGATCCCGCGGCCCGCACCAGGTTGTCATTGTGGAGGCTGCCGAGAAAGTTCAGGCATCGCGACGTGGAGTAGCTGCTGTTTTCTGCCCAATACCAGTTGATCCACCGTGGACCGCCTCCCCGTCGAACCGACTGCCTCCCCGTCCGCCGGCCGCTCTCCCGTCGTGGCACGGGAACCACCTGCTCCGGAACCTGCCTTCCCCTCGCACCGCCTTGTACCGAACGTTTGACACAAGATCCCCGGCCGCGGCATCTTGTACTCACCGCTTGATACAAGATGATCCGGGGGGATCTTCGCATGCTCGACACCGCCCCGCCCCAGTACCGGTTGCTCGACCACGCCGACCACTACGCCCGCTGGTCCGGTCTGGCCATCGGCCTCGTGGTCGCGCAGGCGCTGTCCACGCTGGGAGACGTCGAGTTCGAGCAGCGCGTCGTGTTCTGCCTCACGGCCTTCGGCCTGTGCGCGGTGGCGGGTGTCCTGCTCGCCGACGCCCTGACCTTGCGCCCCCAGGAGACGGTACGCACCGCGAGTCTCGCACCACGCCTGGTTAGAGACCATGTGCCGCCACACATGGGTCCCCTGATCGCACTCCAAGGGCTCTCCCTCGTCGTCCTGCTGGTGATCACGGCCGCCACGGCCTCCGTCGACCCCGACCGCATCTTCAGCACGGGAAAGGTCCTCACCCTCACCTGCAACGGGATGCGGGCGACCGCCGGCCCCTGGCCCGGCCTGTACTACACCCTCCCGATGTTCGGCGCGCTCGCCATAGCCACCCCCACCTGCGTCTGGGCCCTGCGCCGCATCGCCCACGGTCCGGGTGAGGAGCAGCAGCGCCGCGACCGTGCGTGGGCGGTCACCGGCGCCTGGGGCCTGTTGGTGTCCAGCCAGCAGCTGTACGCCGTGCTGATGGTCTCCCTCGCGCTGACGGAGACGGGCTGTGGCGGCGCGCTGGGCGTGCTCACCTTCTGGGTGTTCTACCCGCTGGCCCTGCTGAACCTGGTCACCGCCGTCTGGTCTCTGGTCTCAGTGGTGGCACCGCGGGCCGTCGCCGACGAGGCGGCGGCAGAGGGGTCCTACGACGATGAGTGAGGCCGCCGTCCGTGTCGACACCACCAGCCAGGTCCCGCCGTACGAGCAGATCCGCGCGCAGCTCGCCGCGCTGATCGTCACCGGGCGGCTGGCCGAGGGCGACCGGCTGCCGACCGTGCGCCAGTTGGCCGCGGACCTCGGGCTGGCACCGGGCACCGTCGCCCGCGCCTACCGTGAGCTAGAGGCCGGCGAGCTGATCCGCACCCGTCGGGGCGCGGGCACCCGGGTAGCGGCGCCGCCACCCGGCCCGACCCGCCCGCACACTGTCCAACTCGCCGCTCTCGCCCGTGGCTTCACTTCGTCCGCCCGCGCCCTGGGCGCCGACACCGAGGCCATTCTGACCGCCGTCCGCGACGCCCTGGGCCCGGACCGTGCCTAGAGGTTGTCCCGTATGGGGTTTGAGTTATCCCGTGAGGGCCATGTTGTGGAGGCGGGCGATGCCGAGTGCGGCTTGGTGGACCCCGTCGCCCTTGAGCCGGCAGTCCCGCAGATTCTTCCAGTTCTTCAGCCGGGACAAGGCGTGCTCGACGCGTGCCCGAGCGCGACGGTGGACCGAGTTCTCCGCTTCCTGCACGGGACTCAGATGCTCTTGACCACGAGATTTTCGGTGCGGAATGAGCAGCCCGGTGCCCTGGTAGCCGCCATCGGCGATGGTGGGGACACCGCGGTCCTGTTCGACACCGCCAGCAACTGGATCGCCCGCCTCGCAGGAGCCCACCAGGCCGGGCGGCTTGAGGCCGAGCTGAAGAAGATCCGCCGCTACAAGTTGATCATTATCGATGAGGTCGGATACATCCCGTTCGACCAGGACGCCGCGAACCTGCCCTTCGGGCGGTGGGGAGAGACCTTCTCCGACGATATCGTCGCCGCCGCGATGATCGACCGACTGGTCCACCACGCCGAGGTCCTCACCCTAGCCGGAGACTCCTACCGGACCCGCCAGCGACGCGAGTTGCTGGCGAAGGAGAACCGGACTCAGCTCGGCTGAACTACCAGCCCATGTCTCGGGCCACTTCCTGCTGAGCTGCGGCGATCTCCTCCGTGGTCGACCCGGTCACATCGGTGTCCGCGGCCCACTCCAGCCGTGACAGCAAATCGGCCAAGGCCTGTTACTGAGCCGGGTGGGTGACCGGCACCGAGTCGAGATCCGTGCTCATCAGCCAGTCGAACAACACGATGGCATCCGCACGCCACCGTCACGGTCGGGAGATCGTCTTCCATTCGCCAATAGTGCCTGGCCGACGGCACTGCCTCGAACAAGTGGCACGACCCCGAAGGGGGTCAACTTTGCGGGACTGGTGGGTGTTCAGTTTCGCGAGAGCGTTGACAAGCGGCGGCAGTTCAGGGAACAGATCCGGTTCGAGGCCGGCGAACGGTTCGAGCAGGGCGAGAGAAATGCGGCCATCGCGAAGGACCTGCGGGTGAGCGAGCGGTGGGTGGAGCGCCGAACCGGCTGAGGGGTCAGCACTGGTACGGATTCCAGATCGCGTACGGGCCAAGCAACCTGATCTCCGCCGAACAGCCAAGTGGTTGACCACCTGCGTGGCCAGCGCCCATCGAGGACCAGCTGCGGCCGGAAGGCCACGTCACCCGTGAACGAGTTGATCGGCGTGCCGAGATGGCACGTATCCGACCGAGTCTCTGGGTCGGTTCGCGTGCCCATACGGCAACGACACCAGCTCCGGCTGCTGCACCTATCACCATGGAACGAATGCCACCCGTTCGAGTGGCAGATTGCCCGCCAGCCCGCGCCCTCTCCTCACCGCAAGCATCTCCTACAGACCTTCGATACGTCCGTGCGTAACCGGGGCTCCTTCGAGCGGCAGGTGGCCGCGGGCGCAGTAGTACTCGGACTCCAACCACTCCTCCATCACGAAGAGTGGGCGCGACAGCAGCACGTCTCCGATCTGCTGGACCCGCAAAAGCAGCCCCAGATCAGTCAGGGCAAGGGACTCATCGGGGGTGTATGCCAGACAGTTGCCGTGCTCGGCAGCGTGATCGAGGAGGTACTGATACGCCTCCTCGGGATCACGACCTGCCAAGGCAAAGCCCGCCAGGAAGACCTGCGGGCCTGTGACGGCGTCCATCGCCACGCATGCCAGCTTGCCCTCGTCGTAGAAGACCTTCACTCCGGCGGCGAAGTCTTCCTGCGTGTACGGGCCACCCGCCCGCTGGTGCGGCCCGGCAACCTGGAGGGCCTCCGCGACCTCGGCCTGACTCATCCCGAACCGCAGCGGCCCAACACCGAGCCCAGGCAGCAGTTCCCAGCACTCCCGCTCACCATGCATCCTCACGATCCGCACCCCTCATCTGGACGGCCGATGGCCGTGCAGCGCTTTTTGCCCAGTAGAAGTACCGCCCCAGTGATCAAAGTGCCAACTGTCTCAGCCGCAGTGATCCGGGTGAGAGAACTCCGAGTTCGCTCTCACTCTCAGTAGCGTCCAGGAGGCAGAGCGGTCTCTCGCAAAAAACAGTGGCCGTTCGCCAACTGTGCTGGCCGGTCACATTCGGCTGAGCGGACCGCGTCACTCGCGGGTTCGAATACTAGTTCTATACGGTGCGTGTAGTGGAGGTGGGTGCCATGGCGGCGCAAGCGCAGACGCGGGTCTCGGAGAAACGGCGGGTGTCGAGTGTGATGCATGTGCGCTGTGCGGACCGGATCCCGGAGGACGTCTTCCGGCAGCTCCTGGAACAGTGCGCGGAGCTCTCCCGACCGCGCAGACCCTGCCACCGTCCGCAGCCTTGGTGGAGCTGAAGGGCGCGCTGCGCTACTACGGCACCGATGCCCGACGGCTGGGGGAGGTGCTGCGGGTACGCACGCTCTCCCGTCTCGGGACCGACGTACGCGTCGGGATCGGCCCCACCATCACGGTGGCGGCAACTGCCTCCGGCCAGATCACCGCCCCCGGCGGTGTCCTCGCCGTCGACCCCGACCAGGTCGCCGACTGGCTCGGGCCGCTGCCCGTCGAAGCCCTGCACGGCATCGGCCCGAAGCAGGCGGCGGCGTTGCGGGAGTACGGCGTGCACTGCGTCGGCCTGCTCGCCGCCATTCCGCCGGCCACCGTCCAGCGCCTGCTCGGCGGCAAAGCCGGACGCGTGGCCGCCGACCGGGCCGCGCAGTCAGGCGAGCGTTGCGCATGCTGCCCCGGACTCATCCGTGCGCGAGTGCGGGGCAGCCGGTCAGCGCGCGGTGGAAGCATCGAACATCAGGCCTCACAGATAAAGCCGTCCCCGACTCATTCAGTGCCGCTAGCGTTCCGGGTTCAGCTTCAGGAAGCCCTCACCCCCTCACCGACACAGCCCGGACGCCGTGCGGGCCGCTCGCAACGCCGACCTCGATGAATGAACACGCGAGCAGCGTCAACCCTGGAGGTACCCATCACCATGTCCGACGACCCGAGCGGTGACCGTGGCGGAGCGACTCAGCGTGTGGTGACGGAGCTGCGCGCCCGACTGCTTGCCCAGGTCTACCCGTTCGGCAGCAATCTGCCGGTGCAACGCGAGCTAGCCGAGGCGTTCGGGGTTTCCCGGGTCACCGTGCAGAAGGCTTTCTGGGAGCTCGAGCGGGAGGGCTGGATCGCGTCACGTCAAGGCAGCGGTTCGAAGGTGATCAGGGAGGCCCCGGCCACGTCCCCCGCCGGCGGTGTCTCGCGGATGCGGACGGCGGAGCTGGGATGGTTCATCGAACGGGCCCTGCAGCAGGATGAGGTGGAGCTTGACGTGTACTGCCTCACGTCCGAATCGCTCGACATCCACTTTCGCCTCCAGGCGGAGCGCATTCTGACGGGGACAGCTCCAAAGCCGGGGAGCATCAAGCTGCGCATCATGCTGCCCGCCGAGGAGCTGCTGCTCCCCTTCCCGCGCAACAACACCGACCCCGGTGACGTGCGCGTGGTGGAGCGCCTGCGGAAGATCTCCGTCCGGTGCCTGTCCTCTCTGGAGGACACCCTCCAGAACCTGCGCGCCAACGGCCCGGTCCGGGAGCTCGACTTCGCGGTCAAGTACGTTCCGGTGGCGCCGATGTTCAAGCTGTACCTGCTCAACGGGACGGAACTCTTCCAGAGCATGTACAAGGTGGGGAAGCGACGCATTCCGCTGGGCGTTGAGGAGGTCGATGCACTCGACGTCCTCAGCGTCGGCGCCGGCGGAACGTACTTCAGTGCAAACGACGAAGCAGACGACGCGGAGTCCGCGTGGGTGAAGGCGCAGCAGGCCTGGTTCAACTCCCACTGGGAGCACCTGGCTGAGTGAGGCTGTGGAGCCGCTCGGCGTGCCTCGGTGGCCAGGGTAGGGCGGGATCAAAGGCACCCGCGGTGCACCAGCCACCATCGTCATCGACGGCAGTCTCTGCCCGCGGGGCGTCCTGTCCCCATCAGCCCTGCGGGCCGGCTGTGGCCGTGTCTCCTGCCGCGTCATCGGCAAGCAGCGTCGACGCCACCATGCGCTTGCCTGCGGTCTCGCCGACTGACCGGCACGGCCGGCTGCGCACGTGCGCGCAGACCTCCAAGCCCTTACCGATCCCCCTACCGGACCCCGTAGTACGCCGCGTACGGTCTGCGCAGGTCAGGCCGTGTGGTCGGCCCGACCAGGCAGCCCCGAAACCCTGCCCCCGGTCTCTTCCGGCTCTTCCGGTCCTTCGGTTGTGGGCGCGGTTTCGGTGGTGGGCGGCAGGGTGCGGGGTGTCCGGAGCAGCGGGAAGAGGGGCGGGCGGTGGGTGGTTCGAAGGCGTATCCGTACGGATCCACAGCAGCGGTCCGCGGCCACGTGCTGACGGCACTCGGGGTGCTGAGGGTGGCAACAGCCGACCAGGTACGGCAGCTGATGTGCCCGGGCCACCAGGACAACAAGGCGGTGCGCAACGCCTCCCTCGATCTCGCGCGCCACGGGCTGGCCCTCTCGGAGGACTCCACCCGGCAGGGACAGAAGCTGTGGAGGGCCTGCCCGCCCGATCATGTTCGGGTGGGCGGAGCCCGCACGGCGGTCAGCTGAACCGAAGTCGTTCATGCCGTTGCCGTTATATAACTGACGAAGTATGGTCAAGGTGTGTCCCTGCCGTTCGAAGTGCTGGCCGATCCCACACGGCGACGGATACTCGGGCTGCTCCTCGGCCGCCCCCGACTGGTGGGGGAGGTCGCCCACGAACTGGGGATGAGTCAGCCGCGGGTGTCCAAGCATCTCCGGGTGCTGCGTGAGGCCGGGCTGGTCACGGTCCGACCGGAAGCGCAGCGCCGCTGGTACGAGCTCCGCCCGGAGCCGTTGGCCGATCTCGACGCCTGGCTCGCACCGTATCGCCGACTGTGGACCGAACGCCTGGACGCATTGGAACGACACCTGGAAACGATGCCCGACGCCCCCGAGGAACAGCCGCGTCGCTCAACCGAGGAGCCGTGAAGTCATGAGCGCGACCAATGTCACCCCCTTCGACGGCCGGCCTGCCCTGCAGTTCGAACGTCATCTGAAGCACAGCCGCGACAAGGTCTGGCTGGCGGTCACCGATCCCCAGCAGCTGAGCCAGTGGTATCCGTTTCGGGTGACGGGGCTGGAGCCCAGGACCGGCGGTCGCATGACCTTCGACGACGGCGAGGGCACGATCTACTCGGCCACCATCACCGACTTCGACCCGCCGCGGCTGTTCGCCTTCGACGAGCACGACCCGGACGGTAAGGAGAGGGAGTTCGACGATCATCTCAGGTTCGAGCTGCGCGACGAAGGGGCCGGCTGTCTCCTGGTGTTCACCCACGTCATGGCCGATCCCGCGATCGCCGACAGTGCCTCCGGAGGCTGGGAGTCGTCGCTGGATCAGCTCGCGACGCAGCTCGACACAGCTGGATGACCGCCCGAAACAGCGGAGCCGCCGCCCGGCCGTTCAGCTTGAGTTTTCACCTTCTTCGCGGCGTTGCCTGCCACGAAACGATCGACACTCCCACGTGAGCAGCGCCTGCGATCGCCCCTCTCCATGAGCGGCATACGGTTTCGGAACACCGGCGGAGTAAAGCCTCGTTGCGTCGGTGTTTCACAACTCGTTCCTCGCAAGGCGCAGGGGCAACCGGGAGCTTTCGCTATGCCGGCGGCCTTACCTGCCGGCCGTCGGTATTCAACAGGCGGCGGATCGTGTCCAAGTCCAGCGCCGGGTTCGCAGCCGCATCGTGGGCCAGCTCCTCGTCGTCGAGGAGTACTGCCAGCCGGGACTGCGGAAGGTTCGGGTGGCGCGTCGCCGCAGCCCTCACGGCATGTTCCGGGTCTTGGGTGAGCCGTTCCACGGCTGTTGGTTCAGTTTCGGGGTCGCGTGCGGCCAAGGCCCGGACCTCGGGGTCCTCGTGGTCGGCGAAGGCGGCCAGTCCGTTGGTCGGGAAGTTCGGCCGGGTGGTGAGGTGGCTGCGCTCGGGGCCGGTGTACTCGAGGAAGCTGCGCAGCAGAAGTGGCGCGGGGGCGTCTGGATGGTTCTGGGCCAGCAGGACGCGTACGCCGAGGTCGTCGTCGGCGGCCAGGCGTGCGACGAGGTCCGGTGGCAGCAGGTGGTTTCTGGCTGCCTGTCGGCGCAGGAGTGGGTGGTTGGAGAGTGCGTTTCCGCGGACGGTCTTGGGATCCCGGGGCACCTCGGGCGCAGGGTGGAAGACGAAGTAATGGTCCATGGGGACCTGGTAGTCGATCCGGGCCCGTTCCTCCTCGCTCAACGTGGGGTGGAGGGATACGGCCAGCCGGACGCCGGGGTGGGGGTCCGTCGTGAGCGCGTGGAGCTCGGCCGGTCCCAGGTCCGCGCGGTACGCAATGTTCGTGCGCACGTGCGGGTCTGGATCGGCGACGAGTGCGCGGCGCTCGGCGGGGCCGAGGTCTGCGCGGTGCGCGATCAGGCCCCGTATCCGCGGAACCGGGTCGGCGGCCAGGAGGACCACTGCGTCGGGAGGGAGGGTGGGGTTGACGGCGATCATCGCCTTGTCCTCCTTGCCGACGGGCCTGGCGAGGACGTCGTCCACCACAGCTCTGCTGAGGGCGTGGTGGAGCAGTATGTCGGTACGGCCGTGACTCGGTTGGTCAGGGAGCGCGCTCTCCACCCACGCCGGATCCTGATGGCGCGCGTGCCGCTGCGCCGTCTCCCGGACGCCGTCGTCGGGATCTGTGAGCAGTGCGGCCCGCATGTCTGCGGACAGCGATGCCCACCTGCCGACCCCCCAACGGCGGACCTTCGAGATCGGATGTGTGGGCATGGATCGGCCCAGCCTGGTGGAGATCTGCTGGTAAAGGAGACCGCCCAGGAGTTCGTCGTCATACGTGCTGATCATGTGGACGACGGCCTCGTCGGGCAGGGGCCTGGGCTGGGCAGGGGCGGCCACCTGCGGTCCCTCGGCGAGGTGGGCGCGGACGAACCACTCGGGATCGTCCAGCAGTCGAACTCGCTGGGCCGGATCGACATGGGGGTTACGGGCGAAGAAGCTGCGGGTGTAGGTGTCGGGGTGCTCGATCACCGCGTCGACGACGGCGTCGGGCAGGATCCGGTCCCGGCACAGCACCATCCGTACGGCAAGCGGAGCGTCGGAGAGCAGCCGCAGGAGGACGCTCTCCGTCACGGACGGGTTGAGAGCCAGCCCGGCGAGCCGACGAGTGGGGAGATCGGCGTCCGCCCAGATCCGGTCAGGCGTAGGCATGCCTTGTACCCCCAAGGTGTCAACCGCCTCGTGAAGACGTGGTCCACGACCTTATCCGCCGTGCACAGCGACGGGCCGAGCGTTGGGTAGCGCCGCCTGGGGTCCCGTCCAGACGGTCGCGCGCTGGCGAGGCGGGCTCCCGAGAGTCCGACGCGGATGGGCTGCATGCCATGCGAACTGCAGAGTTCACCTCACGTGGGCCTGGTCGGTGCCGAACCATAGTTACCGAGGGTAAAACTCAAGCTCATTGGCGAAGCCATATGAGGATGATGGTTGCTGCGGCGATGGTGCCAAGGAAGACGTGCCCGCGTTGGTCGTAGCGCGTGGCTACCGCTCGGAATTGCTTGAGCTTGTTGATTGCCCGCTCGACAGTGTTGCGCTTCTTGTAGCGGCCTTCGTCGAAGCCATGCGCTCGCCCGCCACGTGCGCCTTTACGCAGGCGGGCAGCCTGGCTGTCGCTCTTCTCCGGGATCGCGTGACGGATGCCCCGGCGGCGCAGATATTCACGGCACGGGCCGTTGCTGTATGCCTTGTCGGCCGCGCGGCTGTCCGGTGATGGGCATGCGTGATCTCTGTCCAAAGTCCAACTGGGGTATGCGGGGTCTGCCCGGTCCCGGCTGCACCGCGAACCGCGGGTGCAGCCGAGACCACCCTCGCCCTTACACGAAGGGCGCCCGGTCAGCGCGGGGCGAAGGCGTCGACCGCCAGGACGCCGTCGTCGTCCATACGGACCCGGTCGGCGAGCTGGGCAAGAACCTGCTCCGGCTCAAGGCCAGTGCGGGCGGCCGTCGCGCGCAGCCGACGGCTCACATCAGCAGACAGCCACACCTGCGCCGTCAACTCATCACCCGCATCCAGCCGCTCCCCCTGCCAGGCAGCGCGACGGGCGAGGGCGCCCTCGCGCTGTGTCTGTGGACAAGCTCACCGACGCGGACCGCCGGGCGCTGTCGCCGCTGTTCTGGACCCATGTGAATCCGTACGGCCGGTTCGAGCTGGACATGAACAGCCGCCTCGATCTGGACCTGTCCATCCGGGCCACGGTGCCCGGTCCGCGCACCCCGCAGGACGAGGCAGCCCCAGCCCCGGCATGAGACTCGGGCTCCGGGCCGGCCCTACCTCGTGAGGGGCTCCACTCCGAGGAGGGCTGCGGTTTTGGTGTAGACGGTCCGGGCGAGAGTGTCGTTCAGGGCCAGGCGCGAAGGGGTGTCCGGCTGGGACTCGCTGAAGAAGCCGCCGCTGGGGCGCGGTGCGGGCGAGGCGCTGGCGAGCCAGACTGGGGTCTGCACACCTTCGTCCGGGGTGATGGCGAACGGGCGGAACAGCGGGGCGGTCAGCCGCATCAGACCGCCGGCGTTGCTGTTCATCCCTGTGCCCTTGACCATGCCGGGATTGGCGTTGTACAGGCTCATGCCGTCAGGCAGGCGGTGTGCGAGTTCTCGCGCGGCCAGGAGGCTGACGAGTTTGCTCGTCGCGTAGACGTTGATCTGGTTGTAGAAGCGCTTGCTCCACGATGTTCCCGCGACATCCGGATCGGTGGCATCGAGCCTGCCACGCTTTTCCACGAACGAGGACATGTTGATGATCCGCGCTTCGAGCGTGAGTACTCCCTCGGTCAGAAGGGCGTGGGTGAGTAGGAACGGGGCGTGGTGATTGAGCGCGTAGGTGCGTTCCACGCCGTCCGGCGTCTGCTCGTACCGGGGGAACGCCGCTCCTGCGTTGTTGATGAGGACGTCCACCGGGTGTCTGTCGGCGGCCAGTTTCGCTGCCAGTGCCTTTACCTGCGACCACTGTTCCAGGTCAGCGGTGTACGTCCGCGGCGGTGCCGCGTCACTGCCCGCAGGGGCCAGGCCGCGCAGGCTGTCGGCGGCAGCCCGGGTGCGCGTCGCGTCCCGGCCGACGAGGACGACATTCTGACCGGCCTTGACCAGGTGGCGTGCCGCCACCAGGCCCAGGCCCGAGGCTCCGCCCGTGATGACCGCGATCCCGCTGCTCATTGCTGCTCCTCTTTCACAGTGTCCTTGATGCTGGCGGCCTCACCTGTCGGGCAGGGGCCGTCGATCACTTCGCGGAGAAGCGTGTGCAGGCGCAGCCTGCTCTCGTGGTCAAGGCGGGCGAAGGGTGAGTGCTCGGTGGTGTGCTGGATGACGCGATCGCGCAGCGCGCATCCCTCGGGGGTGAGCTGGATGACTTTCGCGCGGCGGTCGGTGGGGTGGGGCACTCGGCGGACCAGGCCGCGCTTCTCCAGCCGGTCAATCATCGACGTGGCGGTTGAGGCGTCGCACTGCAAGAGGTCGGCCAGACGGCGCGCGGTCATCTCCCGCCCGCGGCTCAGCCTCCACAGCGCATCGGTCTGAGTGTCAGTCAGCCCCGCTTCCCGGGCCAGGTCTCTGAGCTCGGTATGCACCTGGGTGCGAATTGCGACCAGGTAGTCGTGAAGCTCTTCGGTCAGCTGCCGATCATCCATGACCACACAGTATATGGATAATCCAATCATTGGAAAATCCATGTACTACGTGGGCCCCTCCAGTGTGGCGGGCTGGTCCGCCGTGACGCTTAAGCCGCCCCGCCCTGCCGACGGCTGGATGCAGTGGCCCGACCCCTAAAAACGATCCTTTGCCCGAGCAAGATCAAAAATGGCCGGACGGGGGCCGCAGGGAAGCGGATCGACTCTCAGAACCCGTTCGCACGCAAAGGTGGCAGGAGAAGGGTTCTGAGACTTGCGTTGTGCGAAAATCAGGGTCCATGACGGCCCCTCAAGAACCTTCCGCCCGAGTGTGACTGTGCGCCGTAGGTGGCGGATGAGCGCTCTGCTTGGCGGAACTGAGAGTTGTAGTTGGCGGGACGCGCAGCGTAAAGGGCCTGAAAAGGAACCACCTCTTCAGACCCTTTCGTCCACGCTCACGGAGGTCGGCAAGCAGCACGGCCTGACGCGCGAGCGCATCCGCCAGATTGAGAAGCACGCGCTGGTCGAGCTGAAGAAGCTCGCCCGCGATACGGGCTTCGAGTCCGCGGCGTAACCCCGGGCGGGGCTTGTGCCCCGCCCCTCACAAACAGCCCCCAGCACGCCTTCCGCCTGGCGGTCGGCGGCTTCCTTGTGCGCAGGCCCGCTAGAAGGTGTAGCGGGTGTGGCTGAACACCTGGCCGTCGTGCCCGAAGCCGTACGCCGTGCCGGGTGCCACCGCGAACAGCAGGTCGTTGCCCTTGCGGATGCTGTCGCCGAAGCCGTAGAAGATCCCCTCCGGCGAGGTGATGTGGTCCCCGTACTGCGCCTCGAACGCGGCGATGACCTCGTCCTGCCGCGCCGGATCCGTCACCCGCTCCGCCATGCCCTCGATCACGATGTCGAGGCCCTCGGAGAGTGAGTAGTGCCCTGTGGTGAGTGCGCAGTGGGCATTGCCGGCCAGGTTCTTCGCCTTCTGCTCACCCAGCCCGGTGCTGAAGTGCAGCGCCCCGTCGTGCCAGGCGGCGATCAGCGGCGTGACGTGCAGCCGGCCGTCCGGCCGGACCGTGGTGATCCAGAAGACCTCGGAGGCGCGCAGCCGGCGTTGGGCCTCGGCCCAGTCGGTGGCAGTGACGTTCTCCGCGCCCGGGCGCGGGTTGAGCGCGGAGCTGTAGCGGGCGTCGAGCTCGGTCTTGGGCTGCTTCGGCGTCATGCGGAACTCCTTTCCACTTCTTGCAACGAAGGCTACGCAGTCCGGCCCGGCGGCGCTCAGGCCCGGCTCCTGGCAGAGATCAATGAGCACGAGGAACAGCACCGGTCAGTTCCGCCAAGTAGAGCGCTCATCCGCCACCTACGGCGCACAGTCACACCGAGCTGAGTCCGAAGCCGACCTCGTCGAGCACCGTCCGTGCCCGAAGTGCAAGGCCGCCCCCGGCTCGCCGTGCCGCTCGCGCAGCGGGGCAGTCACGAGCGCCTACCACACCGGCCGCTTCACCAAGGTCCCGAAGCTGGCGAAAGAACTGCGGGTGCCGACCCCGGCCAACCGAGGACCAGGGCAGCCCTGGCGTCCCGGCAAGTCGGTTCCCGCGGCCGTCGATCCCAGTCTGCCGAGCGCGGGCATCCGCATCGGGTACGCCCGTTGCTCGCACCTCAGCCAGGAGCTCGACTCCCAGCTGGACGCGCTCGCCAAGCACGGCATCAGCAGAGACAAGATCTTCAGCGAGAAGATCAGTACCCGGATCAAGGTCCGACCGCAGTTCGAGGAGGCGCTGAGGACCGCCCGGGATGTCAAAGCCCATGCCCCGCACTGCCGGGTCATCTTCACCGTGTTCGAGATGAAGAGACTCGGACGGGACGCGGCAGAGCTCACCGCCCTCGCGGACCATCTGACCGAGCACGGCCTGGTGCTGGAGCTGCTCGCCGGGCCGCTGCCCGGCATCTACGACCCCACCGGCCCCGGCAAGCTGCTGTTCGGCTTCTTCGCCGCGATGGCGGAGACGGAGCGGGAGAACATCCGCGAATCGACCCTGGAAGGGCTGGAGACCGCGGCCCGAAAAGGCAAGTACGGCGGCCGGCCCCCGGTCATCACCGACGACATGCTGCACACCGTCCTGCGGCGCCGCGCGGGCGGCGAGTCCGTCGAGCAGATTCAGCCCGACCTGACTATCCCCACCGGCAAGCGCAAGGGACAGAACCCCTCGGTCGCAAGCATCTACCGGGCGCTCGCCGAGCACGAGAAGACCCAGGCGTACCCAGAAGCAGTCGAGACGGCACACGCCGACTTCGTGGCCCTTCAGCAGCGTGATCGTAGCCCCGTGTAGTCACTCAACGCTACATGTCCGTTCCCCGTAGCTATACGAGAACAGGGCCTCTCCCGCCTCTCCCGCCTCTGCCGAGTCCAGGAGACGAGCGCGAAGGTCCGCCGCTGTGAGGGGCGATGCGGCGTCCGACGGCGCCGACGCAGAGCGCTCGTGATCGTCACTCGGCAGCCGACGGTTGGAGAGCAACAGGACGAGGCCGATGAGCGCGACTGCCGCATTCCGCCTGCCGGCACAGCGAGGACGGTCCCCGCGCCGGGTCATCGTCGGTCGAACGTCTCCGTACTCGTACACCGCGTTCTCCTCATCACGCGGTCGTCGCCTCCATCGGCGCTCACCGTGCACCCGGCGCACATGACTGAGTCCTGCGTCAGCCGAACGTTCCGTCGACAGTCCACTTACTGACTGCCCCAAGCCACGTTCATGAAAGCCACGGACACTACGAGGGTAATCGCCACGCCCTGGGCAACCTTCCCCCAACCAGGCATCGGCTCGCCCGTCTTAGATGCCGAACGCCTTGCGGAAAAGGCAACCACCAACGCGACGATGCCGATGGGACCGAGCAGCAGGGACAGCCAATCAACTTGCACTGGCGTCACAGCGGACCTCCCTTTTCCACCCTCCACCTCGGTGACTGTCGGCTCATCATCTGCGAGTACCGCCGGGACCCCTCCCGAACTGCGATGCCTCGCTCCTGCTGTTGACGGGCCGTTCGTCTTCACCGGGTAGTGCACAGAGTGTTGCCCGGGATCGGTCCCGGGCAACCTGTATCAGGGTTTCCTCGTCAGCGAGACATCAGTTGGACCGCTACTGGGACGGAAGACAACCATGTTCGAAGAATCCGCCGCCTGCCGTCGCGTGGTGTTCGGGGTGCTCGGGCCGGCCCTCGCGCTGGTGCTCGTGGGGTGCGGTGATGGCGACGAATCGGAGAGGGACGCGCCCCCGACCGGCAAGAGCCAAAGCCCGCCGTCTCGCTCCGCATCGCTCACGCTGGCACCGACCGCGACTCCGCCCCCGACACTCCAGGAGGCGCAGGACGGACGGGACTTCGACGCCTGCCTGGATCGCGCCTGTGAGGTCGAGGTCAGGGAGGGGGACACGATTCGGTTCGCGCCCAAGTACGTGACCGACACGTTCACGGTGGATGGGATCACGGACAGCAGGGTCGAGTTCTCGGCCACCGACGACCAGCCGTCCCCGCTCAGGGGCTGGGTCGGCGGAACCGGGGAGGTCGAGACCGGAGACATCCACGTCGATTTCGACCGAACGGACGACGGGGTGATCATCCTGAAGTTCAGTCCCAGGTGAGTGCCTGTCTGAAGGTAGTGCCTGATCAAGGGGGTGGTCGGATCCCCGTCTGCCCGGTGGCCCGTCTCCGCACTTCCGAACGCCCGTGCGCGCCGCATCGGCGTACGGACGCAGGATCGGCAAACATCCGCGCAGCCGCGCAAGCCCGTGGCAGGGTCTGCGCACATACAGATCTGGGGGAGGAGAGCGATGCCGAACCATGTGCCACGGCAGAGCCGCATACGCCTTGCTCGACGGAGCCCGCGCCCGCGCAGCGTCCGTAGGCGTGCGCTAACTCCCCGTTGGCGGCGTCGCATCCCCTGGCTGCATTTCGGAGCGGTACTCGGTGCGGTGGCTGCTGTCGGCGGTCTCGTCCTCACCGGCATCGCCGCCTATTACGGCGCAGCGACAGCCCGCGACCAGCTTGAACAGTCACGGGAGGAAGCCGAAAACGAGAGTCGCGAGCAGGCAGCACGCGTCTGGTACTGGGGACAGTGGTATGGGAGTAACTGTGTGAGCCCGACCGTTCCCCCGGACTCCATGCTGCGGGATGCGTACCCCCCGTGCGAGGACAGGAAGAACCAACAGATCGACGTAGCCAATCGCTCCGCAGATCCGGTGTACGCCGTCTGGCGACGGTTCCGAGGAGAAGGCGCCAGCCCCAACGATGTCCTGTACATGAGGATCGGCGATATGGGCCCATGTACCGCAGTGACGTACCGGCCTGGAGATTTGGAGTATCGGGTCGTCAATCCCCAGGCAAATAGGGAGTTGGCTCCGCTCCTCGGCTATGTGAAGGACGTTCGATCCCTGACGTTCACTGATCGGGCTGGCCTCACCTGGGAACGCCGAGGAGCGCAACTGATACGCGCGAAGGCCCATCAGTATCTCGCCAGGCAGCATTGCGGTGCTGCAGACGCAGATGAAGCCTGCTGCTACGACCACCGGCCCCTGCAGTCAGAGTTAACGGAGGGGTTGCATGGGTGGAGATGGTGATGGTCATGGCGGTGACGCCGAAGAGTTGCCCGAGGAGGTCCATGGTGGCGAGTTTGCGTAGGTGGAGCACGGTGGCCAGGACCCGGTCGGCTGGGGTGAGCTTGGCTTTGGCATCTGTGCCGAGGGCGACCATGCGCTCGTGACCGCGGCGCGTGCGGAGCACTTGCTCGCGTTGGACCTCCAGCGTGGGAGTCAGTGCGTCGATGAGGTCGCTGAACTGCTGGCGGGTCATGCCGGTCAGTGGACCTCCAGCGTGGGAGTCAGTGCGTCGATGAGGTCGCTGAACTGCTGGCGGGTCATGCCGGTCAGTTCAGGGTCCTGCAGCGCATGCTGCGTGAGCGTGGGCGCCCTGTTCGCTGCGGCCCGGCCTGACGGGTTGTTGGCCGCCGTCGCGTCCAGCGGATGCTGAGGGTGGTGAAGTCGGCCCGAAGCGCGGTCTCGTCTTTCGATCGAGCCGCTTCTTCGGGCCGCTTCCCGCACCCGGCGTGCCACTCCCATGGCACCGGGCGCTCCACAAGTCCCGCTTTGCTGTCGAGCACGACAACTACCAGGGCAACCGGAACCCGTTCATCGACCACCCCGAGTGGGTCGAGGCGATCTGGTAGACCGACGGTGACACGCGCTGAACTCCCTGTGACACAAAGGGAGTTCAGCGCCACACCCGTCTCCTCGGTTACGAATCCATGACATCGGGGCGTACAACTGGGGGCGCCCGGACCGAGTCGAAGTCACTGAACGCGGGATTCCGCGGGCAGAACCGACCGACTCGAAAGGCTCATGTATGTCCCGAGCACACCGCCGAACTCGTACCGCGCTCACCGCACCCCTGGCAGCCGCGGTGCTGGTCGCCGGAGGATTCGGCGCCATGGCTCTCACCTCAGCCCCGGCGCTGGCGGCCACCGGGTCCGCGGACGCGCAGGACGACTTCAACGGCGACGGATACGCCGACCTGGTCGTGTCGGCACCCGACGCCACGATCTCCAGCCAGGCCAAGGCGGGCTACGTGGCCGTCACGTACGGCTCCGCCAGTGGGGTCTCCGCCGGCAACAAGAAGCTCATCAGCCGCTCCACCAGCGGCGTTCCCGGCTCCGCCACCGCCAACCAGCGCTTCGGGACCAACTTCACCAAGGGCGACCTGGACGGCGACGGCTTCAGCGACCTGGTCATCTCGGGCGGCGTTCCCGGCTCCGTCATCCTCTGGGGCTCCGCCTCCGGACTCACCGGCGGCACGGCCATACCCAGGTACGGGCAGTCACCCACCGCCGGTGACTTCGACGGCGACGGCAAGACGGACCTCGCCCTGTTCGAGCAGGTGTCCTCCTTCGGCGACGAAGCCCCCAGCAGCGCCGCCGCCGTGTGGAAGGGCCCGATCTCGCGGACCGGCACGCCCACAGCCGTCCTGCCCGTCCTGGACAAGTCCCTGTGGTGGGGCTACGACGCCGACGACGCCTCCTGCGCCACCAACGGCGGCTGCGAGGAGGACGCCGACTCCATCAGCGGCCCCTACACCTCCACCGAGACCGGTGACGTCAACGGTGACGGCAAGGACGACATCGTCGTCTGGGAGTACAAGGGCGACGGCGTCTACGGCAACCGCCTGCTCCTCGGTGGCGGCAGCACGGGCTTCAGGAGCGGCTGGGTCCCCGGTGAGGCCGCCGGCAACAGGACGGGCACCGGCGTCGGGGACGTCAATAACGACGGCTTCGACGACGTCGTGGTCGGCAACGACTGGGGCAGCGGCACCGTCAAGGTCGCTCTCGGTTCGGCCACCGGCCTGTCCTCGGACCGCGTCCAGACCTTCAATCAGGACAGCCCCGGGTTCCCCGGAGTCGAGGAAGAGGAGGACGAGATCGGCGCGTCGGTCTCGGTCGCGGACGTCACGGGTGACGGCTACGCCGACATCGCGCTCGGCATCCCGGGCGAGGACATCGGCGACATCTACGACGCCGGCTCGATCGCCCTGGTCCCCGGCAGCGCCTCCGGCGCCACGGGCGCCGGAACCAAGACCTTCCATCAGGACACCGCCGGTATCCCCGGAGTCGCCGAGAACAGCGACGAGTTCGGTGTGAGCACCGCTCTCCTGGACCTCAACGGCGACGGCCACGCCGACCTCGCAGCCGGTTCCACGGCCGAGAACGAGCAGAACGGCGCGGTCTGGGTGCTGAACGGCACGGCGAGCGGCCTCACCGCCACGTCATCGTTTGCGTTCGGCGCCGGTGACCTCGGCGCGCCCGCCACGCGTGTGCACTTCGGCGCGTTCCTGCGCTGACCGATCGATCCACAGCACTGCGGTGGGGCGGCCGCGTGCCGCCCCACCGCCATGTCCGGCCGAGAAAGGGTCTGTCAAACGAGCGGCCCTGTCTCACATTCGGTGGTGACGGAGCGTGCCGCCTATCCGAGGAGGATGCGGTGGCGAAGACGGGTGAAGCCTGCTCGTCCGTGCATCTGGCGCGCGATCCGCTTGGTCTTGGTGTTGACGCCCTCAGTGGGGCCGTTGCAGTACGGAAGCGTGAGGGCGGCGTCAACGGCGTCGCGGTCTCGTTCTAGACCTCGGTCGGGCGAAGGCATGCAGGTGGGGCAGGTCGGCGCCGCGGACCTGGACGATCCAATGTGAGAGTGCGTCGGCATGGCCGGCGTGAGGTGCAAGGAGCGGGGCGAAGTCCCTGATAGCTACGGCCAGTTGGATAATCTCGGGGCAGGCGGCAGTCAGCTTGGCCAGGAGCTCGTGTTGCTCGGCCTTGAGGTTGTCGGGCCTGGTCAGCAGCATCCGGGCGAGCCGGCGCGGGGAGAAATGGCTGCGGTCGGCGTCCGCGCGGCCTTGGTTGATGCACTTGTGCAGGAGGTTCAGGCAGCCCGTGAAGCCCAGGGCTTTGATTTCCTCGAAGAGGTGCAGGACGGGGACGCCAGGGTCCTCGGCCCGGCGTTTTCGCAGGTGCTCGTGGTAGGGGTCGACCAGGCCGGCTCGGTACTTGGGGACGCGGAGCATCCGCTCTGGCCGGTCTGCTCGGGCGTAGCGTTTGACGGTGTTCACGGCCAGTTGCAGGCGGCGGGCGCATTCGAGCAGACCCACGCCCTGGTCGAGCAGACCGTGGACCTGGTGCCGGCGTTCCAGGGTGGTCTGGGCGCGGGGACCGTCATAAATAGGCGCGTCCAGTACGGTGGCCCAGCAGGTGCTGGGTGCCTTCACCTCGCCGAGGGCAGCGTCACACAGGTTCCCACCGCATCGGTGAGGTCATCCGGCCCAGCGGCCGCTGCCACGTCCGGAGCGTCGAGCAGGCTCTGGGCAATGCGGTCCGTATCCCAGCCGTCCGACGCCAGGTTCGCATCCTGCTGGTCCGTCGTGGGCGTGTACCGGCCCTGGCGCGCGAGGACCTCGACGAACGCGCACTTGTAGACCCAGGCCAGTCGGGCGTCCATTGCCATCCAGCGCCCGTACGCGAGGGACTGCCGCTCTCGCAGTCCAGGCCTGCGCCGCACATCGGCTGCCAATCCAGACTCCATGAGCACCGCGCGCAGCTCGGGGGTGAACTCCTTCTCGTAGGAGGCGGCAACGCCCGCACGCGCGGGCAGCCCGCTGTGGGTGTGCCTCGTCGCGTGTCCCAGTGCGAGCGGCGGCTCCGGTTTGAAGGGATCCCTCGCGCGGCGGTCCCAGTCGTCCCACGCCGGCGACACTGCGTATCCGGCGGCGCGCAGGGCCTCGCCGTGACGGGCAACGACGTTGAGGAACAGGGGTGCCACCTGCCGGGCGGTCTGCGCCGGGTCCACCGGCGTGATGAAGCCGAGTTCCTCGCACGGCACACGGCAGGTCCGCGAGTCCGCCAGGCGGTAGCCCTGCGGCACGACGCGCGCCAGCTCCCGCCAGTACAGCGCAGCGGTCTTCAGCCACCGCTCGTTACGGAAGTGGATGAACGGGGTAGTACAGCCCCACCTGCGGCAGCATGACAACTCCTGACCGACGACCGCCCCCTCGGCAGCCCGCCAGGAAACCGTAGTTGATCCCGGCACCATGAGCCCCCGGAACCACACGGCCAAGACGACGTCCACGGTTGGCCGTTCGGCCGCGGCGGCGCAAGGCCGTCGGGAATCTGGTGGCCGCCCGATGCCGAAAGATCAGCGAGCGCGGAAACCACAGCATCCGCCTGCCCTCACCGTCCCGGTGCGGTGCGCGGATCCGCACCGCGCCGGACCCTGTCCGTACGCCAGGATGGACTCATTGCTTCTCCCGTGCCGGACGCCGAGGAAAATGCCCGATGGCCTCCAGCCCCACCACTGCCCAGCAGCCAGTCGATGTCCCCGGCTGCATGTGCCTGTGCCTGGGCGGCACGTAGCATCCGCTCGAAGCTGCCGTCCAGGGCGCAGCGGCGGAAGCGGGTGTGCAGCGTGTGCCGCGGACCGTACCGCTCGGGCACGTCCCGCCACGCGGTGCCGGTCCGGAACTTCCACACGATCCCCGAGCACAATCCGGTCGTTCAGCCGCTTCCGGCCCCGCAACGACCCGGGCAGGAGCGGCCGGACGAGCTCCCACTCGGCATCCGACAGTTCATGGCGACGTATCACCCAGCCATGATCCACCACTCAAGATCATTTGAGCCAGCGGAATGTCGACCGCGGATCCCGACGACAGTTGATCGATGCGATACGGCGTGCGGGTACCCGAGCCGAGCCGGGCCAGCTGTTGAGATACTGCAGGTCAGGAGCAGTGTTGGCTCAACGGCACGGCCAGGCCGGTGCACGGGGCGGACGTCGTGGTGATGGTGACCAACGGCCGCATCTCGCAGCCCGGCCGGGACTTCGCCAAGCAGCAGCGGTTGCACCTGGTCGACCGGCAGATGCTTGGTGTGTGGGCGGCCGGCTCCTGTCCTCTGTGGGAACTGCTGCGGGCCGTTCCGCCTCCTCGGAGGTCAACTCCCTTGAGCTGAACCGAGGCTGAGCTGGAGGATGCCGCCAAAGGCTGAGACCGCACTTGCACGTTGGGAACGGGTGGCTCCAGCACGTCACAGCGGCGCAGCACGAAGGCCGGCGCCTGGTCCATTCCCAGAAGGCGCCGGCCTCGTCGACTTCCCGTTGCAGCAGGGCGCTCCTGATCATCGTGCGGGACGGATCCGGCGAGGGCCGTATCAGAGGTGGGCCCCCGGCGATGACTGGTTCAAGTCGTCGGCGGGCCCGCTTGCTCAGACTGCCGCGGCTTTCATCGCCCCTGACAGGCGTTGAGGAAGGCCCTCGCTCCGGCCAGCAGTTCGGCCTCCGTCACGTCTCCGGGATCCTGCGCGGTCACATCCGCCACGAAGTCTTCAACGACGTAGAAGATTCGTTCAGCGCAACGAAGTCCTTGTCGGAGATGTCCTGCAGACCGCGGAACTCGGACCAGAACCTCGACTCGAACTCCAGTGCGTCGATCCGTTCGGACACGAGGAGCTCAGCCATGGCCACATAGGGCGCGAGCGGCCTCCGCGGCTCGGTGGCGTTCTCCATCACGGACTCCCTCGCTCGATGACCTTCACGGCCTGCTTCGGGTTCAGCTTCCGCCCGCTCGTGAAGTTGTCGCTGCGATCGGTCATGACGTTCAGTGGGCTTGATCCGCTTTGATGGACATCCTCCCGGTGCGGAATCCCTGCTCTCGGATGTCCGTCAAAGCGGATCAAGCCCACTGTTCAGCATGTTCTCTCTTGTCGTGCCGGGTACGGGCCCTTCGGCGATTACCCGGTCACCGCCAGCCTCTGCGGGAACGGGATGCCCGAAGCCCTTCGCGGCATGGACCGGGCCTCCGTCTAGGAAGCGGCTGTGAGCAGGTTCTTCTCCAGGATCACCGGCAGTGACAGGGTTCGGTAGCCGACTGAGGCGAACAGGACGGTGATCCGGTTCTCCTCCTCGGTGAGGACCTCGCCGTCACCCCACTGCGGGTGGTGGACCGCGGTGCCGGGCGGAAACGGGTGGTCGTGGCGCGTGGGTGAGGCGGTGCGGGGGCGGGACGGGCCGGGGACGGCGCTGGCGGCGGTGCCGGTGGGCCGCTGTTCGCATCGGTCGCAGTTGCCGCAGGGGGAGTTGAGGCGCTCGCCGAAGTAGCCGAGCAGGAAACGCCGTCGGCAGCCGGTGGTCTCGGCCAGGCCGCGCATCATGTCGACCCGGGAGCGCTCCATGCTCTCGTGCGCGTTGCTCAACTCCACGGCCCGCGTGGCGGTTTCCTCCGCATCGGCCCCGTGGACCGGGGCCACCTTTCCGCGTTCCGTGGTGAGGGCTCCGGCACTCTCCAGGAGGTTGAGGACGGCGGTCAGCCGGCTGGCGGACAGGCCGGTCTCTTCCTGGAGTTCCGTCGGTGTCACGGGGGTCGCACGGTCCCGTACGAGGCGGGCGACGTCGGCGATGGTGTCCGCGTCTGGGCGGCCGGTGGAGAAGAACTTCTGCAGGCCCAGGTCCTCGACGCGGTAGTGCAGGATGGCTCGGGACGGCTCGCCGTCCCGGCCTGCCCGGCCTATCTCCTGGTAGTAGGCGTCGAGGGACCCGGGCACCGCGGCGTGCAGTACGAACCGTACGTCGGGCTTGTCGATGCCCATGCCGAATGCCGAGGTGGCCACCACCACGTCCAACTCGCCGCCGAGAAAGCGGTCGTGGACCGCGCTGCGGTCGGCCGACCGGTTGCCCGCGTGGTAGGCGGCGGCGCTCAGGCCGAGTTCGCCGAGCTCGGCGGCGTACGCCTCGGCGTCCTTGCGGGTGGAGACGTAGACGATGCCCGGCTTGGGCTCGGCCGCAGCTCGCTCCACCACGGCGCGCCGCTTGGCCGCGTTGTCCAGGAAGTGAGTGACCTCCAGGCGGATGTTGGGCCGGTCGAACCCGGCCACCACCTCGTGGGCCTTGCGCATGCCGAGCTGCTCGACGATGTCGGCTCGCACCGGTGCGGCGGCGCTGGCGGTGAGGGCGAGGATGGGAGGGCGCCCGATGCTCTCGGCGGCCTGGCGGAGCCTGAGGTAGTCCGGCCGGAAGTCGTGGCCCCAGGAGGACACGCACTGCGCCTCGTCCACGACGAAGAGGGACGGTCTCAGCGCGGCCAGCCGCTCCAGCACGTCCTGCTTGGCGAGCTGTTCCGGGGCGAGGAAGAGAAACCGGGCCGTTCCGTCGCTCGCGCTCTCCCATGCCTGCTCGTTCTGGGCCCTGGACATCGACGAGTTGACGGCGACGGCGGTCTGGCCGCTGTTCCGCAGCAGTCCGGCGATCTGGTCCCGCTGGAGAGCGATCAACGGTGACACGACGAGCGTCGGACCGGGGAGCAGCATGCCCGGCACCTGGTACACCGCCGACTTGCCCGAGCCGGTCGGCATCACCACCATGGCGTCCCTGCGGCGCATGACCGCTTTCATCGCGGTGAGCTGGCCGGGACGCAACTCGTCCCATCCGAAGGCCACCCGTGCGGCTCTGCGGAGACGGCGGGCGACGAACAGGCTGATCGGCAAAGGGACTCCCGAAGCGGTTGCGCGCGACCGGGGCGGAACCGGACGGGCGGTGGTGGGTCTAGTGCCCGCCCCGGCTCGAAGCAGTCCGATCGCCAGGCTCGGACTGCGACGGCACGGTCGCGGCAGGCCCGCGAGCGTCACGACTGCCTTGAGGGGCTTTCGTGCGATCGAGTGAGCGATGCGTGATGACCAACGAGGCTCAGCAGGACCTCCCCCACTCCCCTCTGGTATTGCGGGCCATCACGAAGGCGCACGACATGCGGTTGGATGGGCTTGCCACGGTCGTGTCGCCAGGACAGGTGCGCGCCGGAGACCCCCTTGTTCTGCTCTAAGGTCCATCGGAAGTGGATCTCGTCGAGATGATCTTGGTCAGCGTGTTGCCGTGGCATCATCATCCGGCCCTCTCCTCGGGGCGGATCACGCGCTGCGTTTCGGCTTCGCCGCCGACTTCTGCGCCGCACTCTTCCTCGCGGTGGTCTTCTTGACGGTTGCCTTCTTCGCTGTCTTCTTGGCCGTGGTCTTCTTCTTCGCGGGCAGTTCGTGGACGTCGGCGTCGCCGTCTTTGCCGCGGGAGGCCCGCGCCTTCTGCACGGTCGCCTCCAGTGCGGACATGAGGTCGACGACCTGCCCGGCCGGCGCCTCAACTTCCGCAGCCGCGGGAAGTGCGTGCCCTTCCCGCTTGGCTTTGATGACCTCCGCGAGCGCGTCCGTGTAGTGGTCCACGAACTCGCTGCCCTCCAGGCTGTCGCGGGTCAGGTGGCCGGGTGACCACGGTGACCACTGACGAGGCGCTGCGACCCCAGTCCCTCATGCTGTCGTTCCTGGGCGACCGGGTGCTCGGCCGTGACGTCTGCGTGTACTCCGGAAGCGTCATCGACGTCTTCGGGCGCGCGGGCGTCGGCGAACACGCGCCCCGCTCGACGCTGACCCGCATGGTGGGCCGCGGCCTGCTGCGACGGCAGCGCGAGGGCCGGCGCATGTCCTTCGGGCTGACCGAGCGCTTGGAGGCCGTGCTGCGGGACGGCGAGCAGCGGATCTGGGAGGCAGGGCGGTCAACCGCCACTGGGACGGCACCTGGACGCTGCTCGGCTTCTCACTGCCCGAGTCCTGGCAGCGCCAACGGCACGACCTGCGCGCGCAGTTGACCTGGACCGGCTTCGGCCCGCTGTTCGGCGGACTGTGGATCGCGCTCGGCGAGGTCGACGTGTCCACGCTGGTGGCCGAGCTCGCTCTGTCCGCCCATGTGAAGGTCTTCCGGGCCCACGCGGACGCGGGCATGGACATCGGTGCGATGATCGAGGAGACCTGGGAACTCGGCGAACTGGCCGCGCGCTACGAGGCGTTCGTGCGCGGCTGGCAGCACTGGGAGACGACGACACCCGAGCCCGACGAGGCCCTCGCGCTGCGCCTGTGCCTGTCGACCCAGTGGCTCCAGGTCATCCGCCAGGACCCCCGGCTACCGGTCAAGCACCTGCCCGACGACTGGCCCGCCGAACAGGCCGAGAAGACGTTCCGAACGGTCTACGACCGCCTGACCCCGCTCGCGCGGGAGTCGGCGGAACGACTTCTCGACCTGGTGCCCGTGCGGCCGGGCTCCTAGGGCCTGTGTGAGGTCGTGATCATTCTCGGGTTCTGGTCCCGTGCGGGGACGGGACCTGGTAGGACGCTGGGTGTGACACGTACGCAACTCACCGACGAGCAGTGGGAGTTCATCGAGCCGTATCTGCCGATAGGCGAGTACGGTCCGTACCCCGAGCGGCTGCGGGAGCAGTTCGAGGGGGTGATCTGGCGGTTTCGGTCCAGCGCCCAGTGGCGCGAGATGCCCTCCGAGTTCGGACCGTGGCCGACGGTCTACGGGCGCTTTCGCGTCTGGCGGGACGCCGGAGTCTTCTCCGCTCTTCTGGAAGGCATGATCGCGGAGGCTGCTCGCCGGGGACAGACGGACTTGTCCCTGGTCAGCGTGGACTCCACTACGGCCCGCGCCCACCACGACGCAGCCGGGATGCACCTCGGCAAGGACGTCATGGATGCCCTTGAGGAAGCCGCCGCCGAACAGGAGCGGACCCGGCAAAAAAGGGCGACCCGCCGGGACAGAACGGGCAGGACGGCGGGGACGGCCCCGAGCAGGAAGAGCGACGGCGCATCAGGCGACGGCGCAAGTTCCGGCTGAACCAGGCCCTGCTCGGCAGATCCCGTGGCGGACTGACGAGCAAGATTCATCTCGCCGCGGACCGCAGGTGCCGTCCGCTGTCCCTCGTGCTGACCGCAGGACAGGCCGGTGACAGCCCGCAGTTCGTCCCGTGTTGCAGAGGATTCGGGTCCGTCTGCCTGTCGGCCGGCCTCGAACCCGGCCCGGCGCTGTCGCCGCGGACAAGGCCTACTCGTCCCGCGCCAACCGCTCTTACCTCAGGAAACGCGGCATCAAGGCAGTCATTCCGGAGAAGAAGGACCAGGCCGCCAACCGGAAGAAGAAGGGGCGCCGAGGCGGCCGCCCCACGTGCCACGACAGTGATCTTTACCAGGAGCGGAACACGGTCGAGCGGCTCATCAACAAGCTGAAGGCCTGGCGGGGCATCGCCACTCGATACGACAAGTCGCCCGAGAGCTACCTCGCCGGCCTCCACCTCCGTGCCTCAATGATCTGGATCAACGACCTGCTGGAGGCAACTGGCTGATCACAACGTCACACAGGCCCTAGCACTGCAACAGTCACGTCGAAAACCGTTGCGGTACTAGGATGCCGACCGCGTCCCGGCCTGGGGACAACACCGGACCCCTGGGACGTCGTCGGGACGACAACCAGGGTGCTCTCATATCAGGGGGGATCATCATGGTGCGATACGGAGATGCCGAGCGGTTCGCCTCTCGGCTGCGCGCTTTGCGGGAGAGGGCCGACTACAGCTACGAGGCCCTCGCGCAGAAGACCGGTATCAGCCGCTCCAGCCTTCACCGCTACTGCACGGGCTCATCGGTCCCACAGAACTACGGCACCGCGCACCGCATCGCCACCGTCTGCGGGGCGATGCCCGCCGAACTGCGTGAACTGCACCGGCTCTGGGCCCTGGCCGACACGGAGCGGGGGGACCGAGCCGTACCGGCGGAGGCGGGGAAGGCGGCGGAAGCGACGGAGGCCACCTCGGAGCTTCAGGAGGCTCCCGAGCCCGGGGGAGCCCCGCCGGTGGTGGAGACCCGAGAAACCCTGGCGGGCCCGATGGCGCCCTCATTAGTCGTGGAGGCCACGGAGGCCACGGAGGCCACGGAGGCCACGGAGGCCACGGAGACGCCGTCGTCCTCGCAGGCGGGACGACGGCCGTCGCTGAGCCGCCGCGGGAGGCGTACCGCCGTCACCGCCGTGGTCACCGCCGTCGTGC
The DNA here is from genome assembly GCF_027107535.1 of Streptomyces aurantiacus. Classification (NCBI taxonomy): domain Bacteria; kingdom Bacillati; phylum Actinomycetota; class Actinomycetes; order Kitasatosporales; family Streptomycetaceae; genus Streptomyces; species Streptomyces sp. Qhu-G9. The sequence continues at coordinate 4,593,507 of NZ_CP114283.1, forward strand.
TCGCCCTCACGGCCTGGGGAGTGTCCGCGATCTCCTCGCGCACCGAATCCCCCAGCGGGACGGCGGGCGCGCGGCAGGACGGGCGGCTGCTGTTCGCGACGGGCTGCAAGCCCGTCGTGAGCATGGGCCAACAGGACAAGTGCGTACGCGAGGTGCAGCGGCAACTCGAGCGCCGCGGCGCCGAGATCGGTGTGGACAGCTCCTTCGGCCCCGAGACACTGCGCCGGGTGACGGCGTTCCAGGTGTTCGCGGACATCACCCCGAACGGGGTCGTCGGCACCCCGACGAAGAAGGCCCTGTACGAGTCGCGGGTACGCATGGACACCTGGTCGCCGGAGAAGGTCCGCGAGCGCATCCGGCAGGTGTTCACCGAGGCACCGGACGACGCCGTCTCCATCGCCGACTGCCAGTCGTTCCTGGACCCCCTGCACATCCTGCCGAACACGGACGGTTCACGGAACTGGGGGCTGTTCCAGATCTCCGACAAGCGGCTGCGTGAACTAGGCGGTACACCGCGCAAGGCGCTGGATCCCGAATGGAACATCCGGGCCGCCAAGCGTCTGTGGAGCCAGAAGCGCGGCTTCCACGACTGGCCGCACTGCGCGCGGTCCCTGCGTCCGACTCCCTCGGCGGTCCCTTCGACGACCGCACCTTCGACGACCGCCTCTGCCACGGAGCGCTGACGGGATGCCGACCGGCGTGGCCGTCGGCCATCCGCTTGAACGCGGCCCTGGTCCCGTCTCCGGCGATTCCGTCGATCGAGCCCGTGTAGTCCCAGTAGTACTGCAGCAGGCGCTGCAGCGCCTTGATCGTGTTGGCGCCAGGGTCTCCGTCGATCGTGTCCTTGTACTTCCAGTGCTTCTCCAGGCAGCGCTGGAACGCCTTCCAGCTGTTGGTGCCCAGCTCCCCGTCGATTCTGTCGTTGTAGTTCCAGCTGTCCGCCAGCCAGCGCTGGATGTTCTTGGCCTGCGCGGCACTCAGGCCAAAGTTGTTCACCGCGAGCACGGAGACGGCCTCGGAACTCACCGCCGCCTTCGAGGCCGGCGCGGGCGCCGCGAAGCTCGTGCCCGCGCCGGCCAGGGTCCCGGCCGCCAGGCCTATGACGGCGGTGACGCTGACGATCGACCTCTTGAGGACGTTCGGTCGCATTCACTTTCCCCTTCGTTCGGTGGAACTGCTGGTGTCGAACGGGCTCGACGCTGGCAGGACACACCGATGACCAGCAAGGAAACGACTCGTCGTGGGACGACGGGACGGCCTCGACGGCTTGAGCTGGGGCTCGGCCTCCGTGCTGGGACGGGGATGGGACGGACGTTCGACGACTGGGCTCAGGCGTAGAAGCGGGACAGGCTCTAGCCATCCTGGACGTCGGCTCGGATGATGCGACTGCTCCCCAGATGCAGCGAGACCCGCAGTTGGCGGCCTATCGGACGCGGCGAAGGAGTACACCCCGCACAAGCTGGCGGGGCGTACCTGTACCAGGTGCGTCGCTGTGCACGTCCTTCTACGACAAGTGCCCGATCCTGAAGGCCGAGACGCCCGAGCAGGTGGACAACCGCCTGTTCCTGCGCGATGTCGCGGCCTGCACGCTGCACCAGGGGATGGCCCTGCTGGGCATCAGAACGCCCGAGCGCCTCTGAGATCCAACGCAACCGCGGCCCGTCCTCTCCCACGGGAAGGACGGGCCGCGGTGTGTTCCTAGGAGGCCATGTCGTTGGCGAACCGCTTGAACGCGGCCTTGGTCCCCGATCCGGCGATTCCGTCAATCTCGCCGGTGTAGCGATAGTGCTGCTTCAGCATGCTCTGCAACGCCGTGATCGTGTTGGGTCCGACCTTTCCGTCGATCTCGTTCGACGGGTAGCCGAACAGCACGAGGTAGCGCTGCATCGCCTTCCAGCTCCCGGTGCCGAGCAGCCCGTCGATCTCGCCGGTGTAGCGCCAGTCCCTCTTCAGAATGCGCTGGAGGTTCTTGGCCTGTTCCTTGCTCAGGCCGAGGTTGACCACCGCGAGCGGTGCGACGGTCTCGGCGCTCGTCGTCTGCTGCTGGGTCGGCGCGGGAGCCGCCATGGCCGTGCCCGCGGTGGCCAGGCCGCCGACGGCGATCCCGACGGCGGTGGTGACACTGACGAGTGCCTTCGTGAGAGCTCGCATGCTGTTCCCCTCCGTTGACGTGCGATGAACGGAACCGACCGCACAGGCCGGCTCCGCAACGAGACTGCGGCTTCGGCGCGATGTCCGGCCGCAGCTGACGCAGAAGTGGCGTCATCCCGGGAGGTCCCAGACGCTGACCTGCTGAATCGACCCCTCGGGCTACTTGAGAGGTTCGCGGCCTGCTATCGGCGCGAACCGCAGCCAGCGATCTCCCCGTTTATCACGAGCTGGTGCTTGAGGTGCATGGCGCTCTGCTCCCCGTACAGGCCGTCTGCCGTGATGCCCTCCTTCTTCTGCGCGGCTATCAGCGCAGTGCGGGTGTCCCTGCCGAAGACCTCGTCGACTTTGATCTTGGCCCCGTAGCATTGCTGGAGGTCACGCTGCAGCGCCCACACGCCCCCGCCCGTGCTGCCGTAGTCCATCCAGCACAGGACGCTCCCCTTCCAATGGGTGGCGGGCATAACCATGTACCCGCCGGGCCAACTGGGGGTAGCAGTGCTGTTGCAGTGTCCCTGCACGGCGGCGTTCGCGGCGGGGGCCGTAGCGACGGCGCCGCCGAGCACGCTCGCGGCGAGGCTTCCCGCCACGGCGAGCGTCTTGATCTTCTTACTGAACTTCCTCACGAATCCCCCATAACTGCACAGAAGTGGACGATTTGAGATCTTGCCTGTACATGCGACCAAAGGCTCACGCAGCGGTCGGCAGGCCCCTGGCGGCGGACGAGGGAACCGGCGGCGACGGCAAAAACGAGAGCGTCGCGACGGTCATCCAAGTAGCCGTAAGTAGAACCTGCAGCCCGCGCGAAATGGCGCGCATGTGCCTCCCTTTCCCTGGCCTCGCCCATGGACTTTAGGGTCATCGTGCGCTTCGGCCTTTGTCGTCCATGCAGGGAACTTTGTCAGTCGTGCACTGTCTAAAGTTGACGCCGCGTCAGGCGAGGGTCGCCCTGCACGTGAGGTCATGCGCGGCCGCCATGGCCGGTGTCAGCCACGTACGACGGGCACAGTAGCCCGGCCCGGTCGCGGAGTGTGCCGGTCGTTTGACCCACAAGGAACGGCCGCCGCACACACCGGAATACAGGCAAGGCGACGGTCGAGACCACCTCTGGTTTACAGCCGCGACCTGTTGAGCTCGACTGCCGCTACCGCTGGGACCACGAGAAGCGCCCTACGGGTCCGTCAGATCCGTGGCTCCAGGTCCGGTGATCCGCAAGACTCGACAACGGCCTGGCTGGGGAGAAGCAGAGCGGGCTGCACGGTGGGAATCGTGACAGGAGTGAAGGCGAGAGTGTCTTCTCTCCTCTCACCTGCAGGGCCGGCAATCCCAGAGGTCTCCTGCTGGTTGCAGCTCACCTGCAGGTCACCGACGCCCCAGACCGTCAGGGCAGAAGCCGTGACGGGCCCTGAGGTTGCGACAGCATCCGGGAAGTGGTCGGGCTGCGTGGTACCAGGGGCCTTCGCCGGCCAATGCAGCTGCCTTAACCACGAGGAGTGAGAAGTCGCCTCAACCGGCCCGCGCACGGTGCTGGCGGCCGCTACGGCGATGATGGAGCGGGTAGTACGGGACAACTTGCAGTCCAGCGGCTTGTACCTGCCGCTCCGGTACAGCCTCAGGACATTCTCGACGCTGCAGGGGGGAACATGAACCGAAGGCTCGGCAGCCTTGTGGGGGCACTGACTCTGGCCGCTATCTCGACCACGACAGGGTGCTTCGCCAGATACTCACCTTGCCCAGGGGAGGGCCAACAGCCGGACGGAATGGCCAGTCGGGATCTGGTCGGCACCTATCGAGATGCAGCAGACCGTTCCGTGACCCTCAAGGGTGATGGAACGTTCACGACGACGGGGTGGTCGACGGACCTTGAGGGTGCCGAGGGCCCACCAGAGCTGAGAGACGGCAACGGGACGTGGGAACTGACCAACACTGACAGCGTCGATTACCCCATCTCGCTGACGTTCCACAGGATCAGTGACTACTGGAACAGTTCGGAGGAGGGTGGTTACTACGGCACGGGGCTGTATGTCGACGGAAGCCGGCAGGTCCCTCGCCTCTATGAGTACCGGGGTGATCCAGACGTCTGCGACCTCAACAGGTTCAAGCGCGGCAATTGAACTGAGGCGTCTACGGGAGTCAGGCAGGCCGATGGCAGCGGTGGCAAGGCTTACGTTTCCTTGAACGCCGGTCGTCCCGCCCGGCGGCTGCTCTTCGGCATCGAGGTCGGGTTGTGGGCCCAGCGGCCGGGCTGCACCATGTTGCGTCTGGCACGGGTCCTGAGCACCGGCCATCGATTCGGCTTCTTGATCGCACGCGGGCAGTTCCGGCCGCGGCGGGCCGGAAGGAGGCGGCTGCGTGCCTCCCGTCCGGCCTCCCTGTAGGAGCGGGTGAGCCTGGCGGTGGTCACTCCGAGCTGGGACGGGATGCTGCGGCGGATGATGCGAACGCACTCCAGTAACCAAAGTCTCTACGGAACCAGGGGATTGACAGATGCTGTTGCTGCCGCGGAAGGTGCCGGTGCGGCAGGCGTGAGGCCACGGCCGCGCGGGCCTGCCGCACAATCTCCGGGCCCGAGGCTCGAAAAAAATCCTCCGCGCGGCGGTGCAACGAAATCCGATCCTCATGGACTCCTTCAACCATCTAGGAGGTGACCATGTTGGATCGGAAAGAGGCTCGGGACGCGGAGTTCCAGAGCTTCGTCGTCGGCCGCTGGCCACGGTTGCTGCGCACGGCTTTCCTGCTCACGGGGGAGCAGCATGCCGCGGAGGACCTGGTCCAGTCGACGCTCGAACGGGCCTATGCGGCCTGGCGCAGGGTCGGCGTGGCCGACGATCCCGACGCGTACGTACGGCGCGTGATGATCAACGCGCACGCCCGCAGGCACCGCAGACGCCTCAAGGAGTTCCTGGCGCCGAAGGACTACTCGGGCCTCACCCACGAGCTGCCCGACGCCGACGACCGCATCGCGCGGGCGGACGACCGCGGCGCGCTGCTGACGGTGCTCGCCGCACTGCCCGCGCGACAGCGGGAGGCGGTGGTCCTGCGGTACTGGGAGGACCTGAGCGAGGCGCAGGCGGCGGAGGCCATGGGATGCAGCGTTGGCACGGTGAAAAGCAACACGGCGCGGGGGATCGCGAAACTCCGCGCCCTGCCTGGACTGGCCGAGGCACTCACGAACGGAGGGCGGAAGTGATGAGCGGGGACAGGGAGGCGAACCACGACATGACGTACGACGAGGCGCACACGGACATCGCCCTCCTGCTGGCGGACGCGGCGGACGAGGTCGAGGTCGGCTCGGCCCCCTATCAGGCGGTGCTACGGGGAGGGAGGCGCCGCAAGACGCGCCGCTGGGCGGTGGCCGCCGCGGCCGCGGCGGTGATCGCGGGGTCCACGGGGACGACACTGGCGCTGGCGGGAGGCACGGGCGGCGGGCACGAGGCGGGGCAGGTGGCCGCGCGGCCCTCGGCGGGGACGGCGAAGCAGAGTCCCGAACGGCGGGTGACGACTCTGGCCAGGGGCACGGACCACGGCAGGAAGTGGAAGGTCGACGCCGCCGTCTGGACCGCGCCGAAGACCACGGCGAAGGCACGCGCCCAGCTCGCCGAGATGGCCCTGTACGGGGAGGAGCCGGTCAAGGTGGAGAAGGCCTCGGACCTGGTGGGCGAGAGCTGGTTCTTCGTGCACCTGACCGTGGAGGGCAAGTCGTCGACGGTGATCCTGAGACTATTCAGCAAGGACGGCCTGGTCTCGGACAAGAATCTCGAGGTGTACTCGAGGCCGTTGGACACCGACCGGGTCGACGCCCCGCAGCGCCTGGTGATCGGTCAGGTCGCCCGGACCGTCCAGGAGGTCACCTGCACCTGGGGCGACGGCGCGAAGACCCGGGTGGAACGGGCCGCTGCGGGGGCCGGCGACTTCAAGAACCTGATCCGCGAGGTGGACGGCTCCCAGAAGGACTGGTTCGTGTGCCTGGGACCGGACGGAGTGAACTACGAGAAGGCGGAGGTCACGGGGTGAGGTGAGCGATGCGGGCAGGGCGGCGGCAGGGGTCACAACCCCCGCCGCGGCAGCAGGGTCACAACCACCCCTGCTGCCGCGCCTCCCGCATTGCCTCTACCTGAAAGGCGGAGGATGGGCGTGGTCTGTCACTGCTGGTCAGGATGGTGGCCTGCTGGTCAGTGAAGTGGTCGGTTCTTCGGCATTGGTGAACATCCCTCTGGATTGGCGGTGGTTGCGGCGCAGGGTGGGGGGATGAGCGCTGAGGGGCAGGCGGGCGGGGTCCGGTAGGTGGACGAGTTCGTGCTGGCGTTGGGCGGCCGCGGTGCGACGGACCGGTGGGTGGCCCAGCAGCGTGCCTGGGTGCACGAGCTGCTGGCGTTCGCGCAGGGCCCGGTGTGGGCGGTCACGCCCGCGGACGTGGACGGCTGGCTGGCGGCGGCCCGGGCCCGCGGTGCCAGAACGCAGACCCGCGCTCAGATGGCGCACACCGTTGCCCGCTTCTACGGGTTCCTGCAGGTGCGCCACGCACACGACGTCGAGGAGATCACCGGCCGGCCGCTGGTCCAGCCGGTCGACGAGTTCAACCAGCCCCGCCTGCTGGCCCGGGTGCACGTGCGGGTCCCGCCGTCGGCCGGGGAGGTCGAGGCCCTGTTCACCGGCTGGCGCTCCGGCCTGCCCGGTCTGCGGGGAACAGCGTTCCTGACCGGGGCCCGGGACTACGTGGCGGCGTCGTTGTGGCGGCGCGTGGGCCTGCGCATCAACGAGACCGTCCGCCTGCAGGTGGGGGACTGGTATCCCCAGGCCGGCCCCTGCGGCGTCCTGCATGTGCGGTGAGGCAAGGGCGCCAAGGGAAGCGGGCCCGCGCCGGACGCCGGGCCCGAGCAGACGATCATGGACGCGGCCACCGTGGTGACGCTCGAACCGGGACAAGCAGGCCGACCGACGCACCCAGCGCGGCATCCCGATGCGGTGGGCGGCCCCTGCTTGAACCGCCGCGAGCAGTCGTCACCAGCCGCGCGCAGGACCGTCCCTGAAGCACGCTTCCTCGCTTCGTCTGCCTGGACTCAGCGCATCCCGGGCAGGCGACGTAACTCGTTGACCTTCATCAGCCGGGCGAGAAGGAGGTACCCCAAGGCTGTCGCCAGCGCCCCGGTAGCCAGTGCGACGGCCGTAGGCCACGTTCCACTTCCGAGGACCGCACACGCACGCGCTGCAGTCCAGCCCAGCCCTGCAGCCGGGCCCGCGGCGCAGAACAGTTTTGCGTAGGTGCGGCGCAGGTCGCCGTCGTCGATGCGGCTCCCAAGCCTCTTGCGCAGCAGATGCGCGGTGAGTGCGAGGCCGGCAACGTAGGAGAGGGTGTAGGCGCCGGCCATGCCGACGGCCGCCCAGCGGGCGGGCAGCAGCAAATGACACGCGGTGGCCAGGGCGATGTTCACGCCCGCGATCCAAGCCGCCATGAAGAACGGCGTGCGCGTGTCTTCGAAGGCGTAGAAGCCGCGCAACAGCATGTACTGGGCGGAGAACGGGATGAGCCCGAGTCCGAATGCCTGCAGCATGTACCCCAGCGGGCGGGCCGAGGCGGCGTCCGCCGCCCCGTGGGCAAATAGCAGCGACGAGATCTGCGGCCCCAGAGCGAGGAAGAGGAACGCGGCGGGCACGATGACCACGCCGCTGATCCGCAGCACCCGGGACAGGTCCGCGCGCAGATCCGGGTTGCGCCCCTCGGCGACGGCCCGGCTCATGCGCGGCAGTAGGGCCGTGACCAGGGACACCGTCACGATCGACTGCGGCAGCATCCAGATGGTCTGCGCGTAGGTGTAGGCCGAATAGCCCGCGCCGGCCTGCGGCAGCTCCTGGTCGGCGGCATTGGCGTAATTCGTGACCACCGTCAGGGCAACCTGGTTGGCCAGGACGAACAAGAGCGTCCACTTCGCCGCGTGGACGCTCTTGCCCAGGCCGGTACCCCGCCAGTCGAACCGCGGGCGGAAGCGGAAACCGGCCGCCCGCGCGAAAGGGATCAGCGCCAGGGCCTGCACGGCGATTCCTGCCGTCGTCCCGATCCCCAGCAATTGCACCTGGTCGGCGGTGATGTCCTCCACCCGGTCGGGCACCGCCATCAGCCCCAGATAGGCGGCGAACATGCCGACCAGCACCACGTTGTTCAGCACAGGGGTCCACATCATCGCCCCGAACTTCTCGCGAGCGTTCAACACCTGCCCGTAGATGCTGAACAGCCCATAGAAGAAGATCTGCGGCAACAGGAACCGCGCGAACGTCACCGTCAGCTCGAACGCCTCGTGACTGTCCGGGGTGTCCCGCATGTACAGGCCCACGATCTGCGGCGCCGCCCACACCGCCAGCGCCGTGCCCACACCCAGTACACAGACCACGAGCGTGACCAAGCGCTGCTCGTAAGCGCGTCCGCCATCGGGCTGTGTTGTCCTGGCCCGGACCAGCTGCGGCACCAGCACGGCGTTGAGCGCGCCGCCGATCAGCAGCGTGTACAGGCTCGTTGGGACGGTGTTCGCCGTGTTGTAGGTACTGGCCAGCAAGCCCGTTCCCAGCGCTGCGGCCTGCAGCACTTGGCGGATCAGTCCCGTCGCCCGTGACACCACCGTGCCAACTGCCATCAGCAAGGACGAACGAGCCAGTCCGCCCTTGTCCTTCTTCCGCCGGGCGGCATGCCGCCCCCTTGTCTGCTGCTCCTGCGGCATGGTCTGCGCCGCGGAGTTCGCCCCCTCCACCATTCCGTCAACCTATGCCCCAAGGTTCCCCGGCCCCAATTCGTCTGTCTCGCCGCAGAGTTCAGCGAACGTCCCCCGACCGTGACCGTGGCCACAGGAATACGACAGCCACGGAACAAGTGCTCTGCGCCGGTACCGCTGCGCACCCTCGGCACCTGCCTGGAATGTCACGACGGAATCCCGGCCACCCCCGGCACCTACACCGTCCCGGCCCGCCGCCCCGCCCGCCGCCTCGCCGCCTACTGACCTTTCCGTTCAGTTGTCGTGTTGAGTGAAAGGCCGGTTTCGGCGAGGCAACCCTCGATGAGGTCGGCACGTCGTTGGATGCGGCGCAGGCCGCTGCGGACGGCTCGGACGAGGTGGTCGCGGTCGCGGAAGACGACGTTGGCGGTAGTGCTGCGCCGGAGCAACGACCAGATGCCCTCGACGGGATTGAGGTCGGGTGCATAGCTGGGCAGCTGAACGATGGTGAGCCAGTCATGGTCTGCCGCGTATTCACGTAATCGACTGCAGCGATGAACATTCAAGTTGTCCCAGATCACCACGACGGGACCGCCGAGCTGAAGGTGCGCCCGCACGAGAAGATCACGGTAGTCCTGCCAGGTGAAGCCTCGATGAGCGCCTCGGTGATGGCCTTGGATGCGGGGACGGTAGATCAAGCGGCTGCGTTCGCCGGACTTGAAGCACACCAGCGCAGCCATCGAGATGCGACCACGGGAGGCGCCGTTGAACCGGACCACGGGTGTGCTGCCTTTCGGCGCCCAGGTGCGGGAGCGGTGCGACGTCATCGAGACGGCGGCTTCGTCCTCGAAGACCAGCCATGCCCTGAGCGCCGCCGCGGTGGCTTTGCCCGGGGCCAGGTCTCCTTCACCCATCCGGCCACCGCCGCTTCGTCCCGCTCGATCGCCCGGCGCGCAGGCTGCTGACACGACCAGCCGTGCCGCCGCAGCAACTCCCACACTCCGCGGATCGACAACGACACCCCCAGGTGATCCGCAATCAGCAGTTGCACCCGTGACAGCGTCCACCGCTCATCCGTCCAGCCCTGAGCCATCGCGCCTGTCAGTAACAGCGGCTCGAGCACGGCGAAGTCACTGTCGCCGATCTTCGGCCGTTTTGCCGGCCCCGAAGGACGCAGGGCCTCCGCCCTCCCTCGCGCCAGGAGCGGCGCCACCGCTCCACCGACCGGATGCTGACCCTCAGTTCGTTCGCGATCACCGTGTTCTTCTCGCCCCGCGCAAAGCCATCGACGGCCAGCATGCGCACCCGTTCCCTCGCGGCCTGACCCCGCGCGGTGAGACCACCGCCTTGCGCATATCTCATGGCCACGGCGTACCGCAGGGATCTAGCAATGTCAGCCCCGACAACTGAACGGAAAGGTCAGTAACAACTTACGGAGAGCCGCTATGGCACTGCCCGCTGTGACCATCCCCTCGCTTCCAGCGCCCACACGGATCACAACCTGGATGTGGCCTGCGCCGCGGTCGGCAGCGAGATCGCCCGCACCGACGGCAAGTCCAGCCTGTTCTCCGAACCAAGCATCGAGTCTGTGAGCTCGTAACAAGATCATGTTGCTAACACGGGCTCGGCGCGATCCGAGGACCAGATCCAGCTGAAAGAACCGGCTTGCACCGGGCGTTGTCAGGGGCATCAGGCACACTGCGCCGTATGAACTTGGTGACCGCGCACGACTACGCCTGGATCCGCACCTCGCCGCTCTTCCGCCACGCGATGGAGAGCGGATACACCCTGACACTGATACGGGCGCGGACCCCGCGCGAGGTGCTGCGCGTGATGGGGGCGGAACCGCGCGGCACCGGGGAGGGAACGGCCGTGCTGATCGAGGCGGACGAGGCCCACCGCGCCGAGGTGGACTACGACTACTGGGACGAGTCCTACGTCGCGGGCGCCTTCAGCACTCCGGGTGAGAACGGCGCCTGGACACTCGTCCTCGGTTTCGACGGTGGCCTGGGAATCGCGGGCGCGTGCGTGGAGACGCTGTCGAAGGGCGGCCGGGTAGTGGCCCACTCGACCAACGGCGGCAAGCCCATCCACCTCTTCCACTGGTTCGAGGACGGTGAGCTCCGTACGACGTTCGAGGGTCCCTCGTCGCGCGACGGCAACACGCCCGATGAACTGGTCCCCCTGCTGCGGGAAGTCGGCTTCCCTCTGACTCCCGAGGGAGAGCACGACGAGAGCGCCCCGGACGTCGACGTGAAGGCGGCGGTCCTCGCTCTGGCCGAGAGACTCACCGGCATACGCGTCACCGAATCCCTCCTCCAAGACGCTACGTACGAACTGGGACTCGTCCCCGAACAGCCCGCCGAGGAATGGACCGGCGTTGTCATCGACATCACCGATGCCCAGGGGGAGCGCCTGCACAGGGAATGGGCCTACGAGGAGATCGCGACGGCGTCGGACCGCGCACGGGCGGAGGCAAACGCGCCGGTCGTGATCACCTACAACGAGCCGTCGGCCATGGATCGTTCGGAGTACGAGACGGGTGAGTAGCGAGCGGGCGCGTGGAGGATGCGCCGGTGCACTTGCCGCCCCTGGAACCTGATCCTGACCGCCCTGGCCCTGCTGCTCCTGGCCGCGCTCGGCGCACTGGTCTGACGGCCCCGTGTCCCACCCTGCACCCCGCCTCCGGTGGCCGGTGCGGGACGGGGCGCAGGACCGGACAGCCCGGCCCGGCACGCCCTTCTGGGAGGGAGCTCCACATGCCCGACACCCTGACCGCACGCCGTTACGCGGCGGACTCCCCGCTGGCGCACCCTGGACGCCATGAACCACGCCCGCTCCACGTTGTGTGGGTCGACGGCGGACGGGATGGGAGCGGGGTTGAGTGGTGAGTTGAGGAGGGATGATGCCGCCATGGCAGATGAGTCGAGGCGTCCCCTCAGCGAGCTTCGTCAGGGCGACGTCGTCCAAGCAACGATCACCGGTCACGAGCCATGGGGCCTCATGGCTCAACTCGACGACTACGAACCCGTGGGCGCCTCAATGGACCTGATTCGCCGTAAGTGCGAGCCTGGAGTGAAGCGACTCGCCCAGGAGCTGCCGCCTGTGGGGATGGCCATTGACCTCGTCATAGGCGAAGTGCGTACGTGGCACCACGAGCCGTGGATATGGGTGGATCTCACGGCATCCGGCCACGGCGAAAGCTGACTGGGTCGATCTGTCGAGAGGTGCCACAACACCTGACACCAACGGCTGACACCAACAAACGCGGACATCAGCGGTCAGCCGCGGCTCCAGGCGGACGATCATTCGAGGCTGCAAGCGAGTTGATAGAGGCCGTCAGCTACCCGTGATCGACCTGATAAGGATGAGGTCAGACCTCAAAGCCTGGATTGGGCACCGGGTGACGTTGTCGGGTGTAGAACTCGTGATCACCCACGCGTGGGCGCCATAGAGTCGCAGTCTGCGCCCGGGTGGTACGGCAACCAGGGGCAGAATCTACCGCCACGAGGCGACTGGACGTTCTTCGCTCGCGCCCTGGTTGCCGCCCGGATCTACGAGTGAGGCCGTGCCCCCGACGTGCCCGATTTCAGCCGAGCTCACTCATTGATCGCAGGAAATCTCAGTCAACCATTCAGGGGTGTAGCACTCAGCAAACGACCACTTCTGGTCCGAGTAGCGGTCATCCGTGCTGTCGGTGTAGACCTCAAGTCTGCTCTGCGGCGTCAGGCGGTAGTACTCGCGAATCGGGTCACCCTCCACGGTGGGATACGTGATCTTCAGTTCTGCGCTCTCGCCATTCTTGAGGGCTCGTCGGAGGCAGACGATTTCCCGCATCGCCTGCTTCTGTATCTCCTCACCCTGAGCCAAGCTCACCGCGCCACAACTTGAAAACTCGGTTCTAGCCTCCCAGCGGTCCTTGACCGGATCGTCCAGCATGCCGCAGCCTGCAGCCAGCACGGATGTGGCCGCTACTGCGATGATCCGTGCGCGGACCGAAACAACCGCCACGAAGCGACGGTGGACCCTGCTCTGGCCAGTCGTCCGTGCCAGGTGCGCTGGCCGCACCCGCTGCAACTGGTCCGGCACGTCGTTTTCGGCGTACACGAGCAGACCCGTCTTTGCTCTCAAAGCCCCTCCCCAAACTCAATGCTTGATCGCAGCCGGACCATACCCGCCGGCACCGACTGCTCGACATGGCGCTGCTCGTCGGCGCACCCGACGCCGACGAGCAGCGCGAGGACGCCGTCACCACCGCCGCGCACCACGTACCCGGACACCCTCGCCGCGGTGGTCGACGCGCTGGACTGGCAGGGCCACCCCGCCCTGCAGAACACCGGCACCGGCGCCGGCTCGTTCGAGCCGAGCGCGGTGGCGTGGCTGCACCACACGCTGCGCACCACGGAGGCCGACGGCGCGAGTGACGTGCTGACGCTGATCGTGCCGTGCACCTGCGGGCACGGCTACACCGACATCGTCCTCGACACGGAAGAGGTCCTGCTGGAGGTCCTCGCGGAGCTCCGGCCCACCCACGGCCTGTCCCTGACACGACGACCGTACGCCGGACTGCATCAGCGTTCCGGCGGTTGCCCCGCTGGGCTGCTGATCAGTCGTCGTCATCCCAGCCGTCATCCGTACCCGGGCCGTCGTTGCGGTCCGCCGCCGCATTAGCCCGCTCATCGAACCCTGACATGGCGGTCGGGCTTTCCGGATCCTGCTCCGCAGCATCGGCGATGCGGTCGGCCGACTCAGAGGTCGTTTTCTTCCAGTGTTTTATCCCGGAATCAGATGTTTGGTCTGCGGTGTCGGGTCGCGCCAGGAGATGGTGTTCTCGCCGGTGAGGCGGCGGGCCATCAGGTCGGTCATGGCGAGATGGATCATGGCTTCGGAGCGGGCGGGAAGGGTTTCGTAGTCGCGGGCCAGGCGGCGGTGGAGCATGAGCCATCCGTAGGTCCGCTCGACCGCCCACCGCTTCGGGATCGGGGTGAAACCCCTGGTCCCGGGTGTGCGGGCGGTGATTTCCATGTCGATGCCGAGGGTGGCGGCGTGCTCGACGAGGTGCTGGCGGTAGCCGCCGTCGACCCACACCTTGCGGATGCCGGGATGGCCGGCGGCAACCTGGTCGAGGAGCTGAGTGCCGGCCACGGAGTCCTGGACACTGGCCGCGGTGACCAGCACCGCCAGCAGCAGGCCGAGCGTGTCGGTCACGATGCTCCGCTTTCGGCCCACGATCTTCTTGCCGGCGTCGATGCCCTGGCTGGAGGCGTGAACGCTGGAGGAGGTCTTGACGCTCTGAGCGTCGATCACACAGGCCGACGGCTCGGACTCCCGTCCTTCCTTCTGTCGCGACAGCTGCCTGAGCAGACCGTTGAGCTGGGCGAACACACCTTCCTGCTGCCACTTCGTGAAGTAGCCGTAGACCGTGTTCCAGTGCGGGAAGTCGTGCGGGAGGCAGCGCCACTGAACCCCGGTCCGGTCCACATACAAGATCGCGTCCATGATGTCGCGCAGATCATGCTCGGGCGGCCGGCCGAAGTCCAGGGCCCTGCCGCGGCGCTCGAAGCGCCAGGCGGACAACACCGGCTCGACCAACCCCCAGCGGGCATCGGACAGATCACTCGGATACGGACGTCGCGCAGACATGCTTCCGGCATACCGCTCCGGACCAAGTGCGCCCAGGCGCACATCGGTGACGGCGGAAGCACGCAGAAGAACCGGGCGTCCTGGGATGAGACAGGAACAAGCCTCATCCCGCACCGCCCGTCACCCCATCCGATTCACAGGCCCCAATCACTCCCGCTGCCCCTTCCGCACCACAGTCCCACGCCCTGGGAACCGGTTTATATATGAGCAGTACGGATGAAAACGACCTCTCAGAGGTTGTTTTCATCTTGAGTGCGGCGCTCCAGGCAGGTTTGTTCTGCCTCTTGGTGTGCTGCTGGTGAGTCCGTGGTGGCGGTTCCTTTTGGTGAGGCTGGTGGTGTGACGGACGGGGTGGCGGTCTGCGCGTGCCTGTCTCATTCCAGGACGCCCAGGTCTGTCCCGTGCTTCGACGCGGCAGGATGCACGCCTGGGCGCACGCCCCCGGGCGGCGGTATGCCCAGGTCATGACGGAACGTCGTACGTATCCAAGTGATCTGTCCGATGCCCGCTGGGAGTTGATCGAGCCGGTGCTGTCCGCCTGGCGCCTCGAACGCCGCGGCCGGGCCCTGGACTTCGGCCGGCCGCCAAGGCATGACCTGCGCGAGATCATGAACGCGATCCCGTACGTGGACCGCACCGGCGTGCAGTGGGCCTACCTCCCGCACGACTTCCCGCCCCATCAGAGCGTCTACGGCTACTTCGCCAGGTGGCAAAAGGACGGTGTCTTCGTCCAGCTCAACGGCCTCTTGAGGGAGTTGGTCCGCCGGCAGGAAGGCCGCCAAGCCACCCCGTCCGCCGGCGTGATCGACGCACAGAGCGTCAAGACCACCACCAGTGCCCCCTCGCGCAGTCAGGGTATCGACGCGGGCAAAAAGATCGCAGGCCGCAAGCGCAGCATCATCACCGACACCCTCGGCCTGCTGCTGGCGGTCTGGTCACCGCGGCCGGCGTCCAGGACTCCACGGCCGGCCGCACCCTCCTGGAACAAGCTGCCGCCGACCACCCCGGCCTGCACAAGGTCTGGGTTGACGGCGGCTATCGCAAGCACTTCGTCGAGCACGCAGCTACCCTCGGCATCGACCTCGAAATCGTCCAACGCGCCCCAGGGGTCAAGGGATTCACTCCCATCCCGAAACGGTGGGCAGTGGAGCGGACCTACGGCTGGCTGATGCTCCACCGCCGCCTGGCCCGCGACTACGAAACCCACCCACACCGCTCCGAAGCCATGATCCACCTCGCGATGACCGACCTGATGGCCCGCCGCCTCACCGGCGAGAACACCATCTCCTGGCGAGACCCGACACCAGCGCATCAAAGCCGCATCCAGGGATGAAACAACAGGATGAAACGACCTCTCAGATCTGGAGCACCCGGCCCACCGACGGCAGGGACGACCGTCGGGCCGAACCGGTACTTTCTCGGTGTGGTCGGCGTCGTCGCCGTGGAACACACAGGCCGCGCACGCCCGGGATCTGCCTTCAGGGGGGCGGGGCGGACGTTCCCCGGACGACGAGACGGGGGGTGATGACTTGTTCCCCGGCGGGGATCTCCGCACCCTCCAGGCGTGCGACGGCCCGGCTTACGGCGAGCCCGGCGAGGCGTGCGATGTCCTGTCCGACGGTGGTGAGGTCGATGTGGGCCAGGCGGGCCAGATGGCTGTCGTCGAACCCGACGACGGAGATGTCGCCGGGGACCGCGACGCCGGAGCGGAGGAAGAGGTCGAGTACGCCGGTCGCGCAGCGGTCGTTGAAGGCCAGTACGGCGGTGGGGCGCGGACGGGTGGCCGACAGGGTTCGGGCGGCCTCGGCGCCTTCCTCCTCAGTGAGACCGCCGGGGAGAATGCGGATGAGTTCGCCCAGGCCGTGGCGGTTCATGGCGGTGCGGTAGCCGCGGCGCCGGTCGGCTGCGCCCGGTGCCCGGCCGCCGTCGATGTGGGCGATGTCGCGGTGGCCCAGAGCGACGAGGTGGTCCACCGCCTGGCCGGCTCCCTCGTCGTCGGCGGTCCGTACGACCTCCAGGCCCGGGACGGACGGCCGCAGCCGGCGGGCCACGGAGACGACCGGCAGTTGCCCGGCGAGTTCCGCCAGCCGCGCGGCGGGGGCCTGCGGGCCGAGCAGGATCAGCGCCTCGCAGCGGTCGTCGAGCAGTGTCTCGACGGCGCGCTGCTCGCCGCGTCCGGCGGCCACGGCACTCAGCGCGATCTGGTACCCGGCCGGTTCGGCCGCCGCGTAGATGCCCTCCACCAGGTCGGAGTGGAACGGATGCTGGAGGCCGAACTGCACCCCGAGCAGATGGGAGCGGTGGCTGCGGAGCAGCCGGGCCCGGGCGTCGGGTCGGTAACCGATCTCCCGCGCGGCCTGAAGGACGCGCTCGCGGGTGGCCTGGCCGGCCCCTTTCGCGCCGCGCATCACGATGGAGACCAGCGCTGTGGACACCCCTGCCCGCGACGCCACGTCGGCGAGCGTCGGTCGCTTTCCGTTGGGGACCGCTGGGGTCGCCGGCAACCTGTCCTCCCTGGTCGGGGTCGTCTCCTGCAGAGTCGACTATAGAACGTTCTAGCTTTCGCACGCCACCGGAGCCTTGACAGGGGAGGGCAGCAGCTGGCGTACTGCTGCTCCACGGAGTTCTAGAACGTTCTAGTTCCTTGAACGTTCTAGCCCGAAGTCGCGGAGAGAGGTACGTGGCGATGTACACACTGGCGGCCTGCGCCGAGATGGTCTTCCTGGAACTGCCGATCGACGAGCGGGCACGGCGCATCCACGATGCCGGTTTCCAGGTCGAGATCTGGGACTGGACCCGGCACGACCTTGCCGCTCTGGCCCGGACCCCGGCCAACTTCTCCTCCATGACCGGTTACATCCGCGGCAGTCTGACCGACGAGGAGGGTGCGGCCGAACTCCTGAGCACCGCCGAGGAGTCACTCAAGGCGGCCGAGCAACTGGGCTGCCCTCGCCTGAACCTGCACGGCACCGGACTGGATGGCCAGGGCCTGCCGGTGGTGCCGGTGAGCGGTGAGGTCACCGGTGAGATGTGGATCGCCGCCCACCGCACGCTCACCCGCCTCGCCGAGCTGGGCGAGAGCGCCGGGGTCGTCTTCACCCTGGAGAACCTCAACACCGCCGTCGACCACCCCGGGGTGCCGTTCGCGACGGCCGCCGACACCCTGGCCCTGGTCGCGGCCGTGGACCGGCCCGGGCTGCGGATGAATCTGGACCTCTACCACGCCCAGATCGGCGAGGGGAATCTGATCGAGCTGGTCCGCAGGGCCCATGCCCTGGGCCTGATCGGCGAGATCCAGGTGGCCGACGTCCCCGGCCGCCGCGAACCCGGAACCGGGGAGATCAACTACCCCGCCGTCGCCCGCGCCCTGGTGGGCCTCGGCTACGAGGGCACGGTGGCGATGGAGGCGTGGGCCTCCGGCGACAGCGAGCTCGCTTTGGAGCGCTTCCGCTCCGCCTTCACCGTCTGACTGTTTCCACTGCCTGTACCTACCCTGACGACGACGTACGGAGCACCCGCATGACCACCCAGCAGCCTCTCGCCGTCGGCCTCCTCGGCGCCGGACGGATGGGTTCGTTCCACGCCGAGACCCTCGCCCACCGCCTCCCGGGCGTCCGGCTCGTCGCCATCGCCGACCCCACCCCGGGCGCCGCGCGGAGCCTGGGCGACCGGCTCGGCTGCTCCACCGCCTACACGGACATCGGTGAACTGCTCGCCGACCCGCACATCGACGCGGTGGTGATCGCCACCCCGGCCCGTACCCACGCCGACCTGGTCGAGGCGGCCGCCAAAGCGGGCAAGGCGGTCTACTGCGAGAAGCCGATGGCGGTCACCCTCGCCGAGGCCGACCGCGCCATCGCGGCCGCCGCGGATGCGGGCGTGCTCCTCCAGGTGGGCTTCAACCGCCGCTACGACGCGGGCTTCAGGGCCGCCCACGAGAAGATCGCCGCCGGCGCCATCGGCACACCGCAGCTGTTGCGCTCGCTCACCCGCGACCCCGCTCTGGCCGACCCGGCCCGCATACCGCCGTGGACGATCTTCCTGGAGACCCTCATCCATGACTTCGACGTCCTGCGCCACCTCAATCCCGGTGCCGAACCCGTCGAGGTCTTCGCCATGGCGGACGCCCTGATCCGCCCCGACTTCAAGGACCGCGGCCTGCTCGACACCGCCGTCGTCACCGTCCGCTTCGACAACGGCGCCCTCGCCACCGCGGAGGCCAGCTTCCAGGCCGTCTACGGCTACGACGTACGCGCCGAGGTCCTCGGCGCGGCCGGGATGCTCACCATGGGCGACGTCCGCCGCACCCACCTGACCGCATACGGCCCGGACGGCGTCGCCGCCGAGTGCGTCACCTACGACCAGCACCTCTTCCACGACGCCTATGTGGCCGAACTCGCCGACTTCACCGACAGCGTCCGCACCGAGCGCACCCCCTCCGCCACCGGCGAGGACGCACGCGCTGCCCTGGCCATCGCCCTCGCCGCCGTCCAGTCCGTCACCACCGGCGGTCCCGTCCGCGTCGACAAGCTCCAAGACCTGTGAAGCACGGGTCTTCGGCCGCAGCGCGGACCCCAGCGCCGTGTGACAAGTACGGGGTGACGGCCAGGTCAGTCCAACATGCGACACCCCCGCTGCTCGAGTGCGGCGGGGGTGTCGGTGACTAGTAGACGTCTGAAGAGGGATGAGCCGACGGACAGGGCAACGACGGAGGCGATCAGTCCACCGACACCGACGGGTGCGGCGATCGGTGCGAGTGGGCCAGCCGCCCTTCATGGTCCTGACATGGCCATGAACAACGGACAATGACAAACCCTGTCCGTAACTTCGGCTCCGCGGCCGGCCGCGGCGGCAGAGCAGGGCTGCGCACTGTTTCGGTGAGCATCGGCTCCGGCAAGGTCCACATCACAGTCGATGCCTTCCACCCGGGCCGTGCGCCATCCGAGTGAGCGTGTACGCCACCCTGTTGCCGATGGGCCGCTACCCCGACCATGACCTCGACCACAGCCCCGACCACGGCAGACAACTCACGGCGCCAAACCGTCAAGCGGCGACGGCCAGCGTGGTGGGGAAGGCGGTGTGTTCGTCGAACAGGCGGTGGTTCTTGAGAGGGTGGTGGAGCTGGCCAAGCATGCGGTTGCTCGTCGGTGGAAAGGTCGGCGTGGCCGCAGATTTGCTGAAGGCATCCAAAACGATGAGCCGAGGCGTCAACCTCTCTTGCTGGGGAATGGGCGTCGGGGCAGGTTTCGTCATGTAGGGAGAAGTGATGGTTTCGCTCAGCGAGCCATCACCATCGAACTCGACTTGCGCGGAGCCCAGTTCGCGCAATGCAGCAACCTGCACCCGACCGACCTGCGTGCCCTGATCTGCCTGCTGGATGCCGCTCGGGCGCACACGCCCGCGACGCCCGGCTGGCTCGGGCGGTAGCTCGGCCTGAACTCCGCGGGCACCACGGCCCTTGTCGACCGGCTCGAGAGGCTCGGCCACGTGCAGCGCACACGCGACAGCCGTGACCGACGCCGTGTGCTGCTCGAGGTTGATGAACGGGCAGTCACCCTCGGACAGTCGTTCTTCGGACCACTGATCACGGAGGTCGTTGCTGCCACGCGGACCCACTCCGACGTGGAGCTGGCAACAATCCAGCGCTTTCTGCTGAACGTGCACGAGCCGTTGCCGCACAGCGAGGCCCTTCGAGCACCCGAAGTCCCGTGCCGCAGAAGAAGCGAGGACCTCAATGATCTGTCGGTGACGGCAGACCTCGAGACCCTCTTGACCGCACTGTATGTGGAGCCCGACGACGAGATCGGAGGGATCCCATGGATGGGGCGACCACCTAGAGGGGCAGGTCCTCGCGCAGGCCTTCATGCAGGACGGTGCGGTAGAGCCCCGTGCGCTGGCGCGGCTTGTCGAGGTCGTAGGCGGTCATACCCGACCACGCCACATGCACGGGCAGCTCGATCATGCCGGTCAGCGGCCCGTGCAGGTCTTCCAGGGTGGTGGGCAGACGCCGCCGGACCTTTTCCTGGTGGAGCGCAAGATCCTCCGCCACGTCCGACCCGGGCAAAGAGGACTGCCGACTGACTGCCATGCCTCATTGTGGCCGCCCGCGCAGGGTGGGGGCGGTGGTTGTCCGGGGCTGTTTGGAGAGTGTGACGTCGGCGGGGGAGAGGTCGGGGTGCCGCCAGGACTGCCGGCGCGGCAGGTAGGTCCCCGTCCGTCCGTTCGCTAGTCGCTGATACCGCTGGCTAGCTATAGTGGTGGGTATGGCGAAGCAGACGAACATCAGGCTGGACGACGCTGTCAAGGCGGCTGCCGAGGACCGGGCCAAGCGCCGGGGTCTGAGCCTGCAGGGATACGTTGCCGACTTGATCAAGGCCGATGTGGACCAGACACGTGCCGCCTTCATGGCCGGCGCTACGACGTTCCTGGCCGGGTACGCGGACGCGTTCGAGGCGGAGGTCGGTGAGGACCGGTACCCCGGTCTTCCGGAGGGACTGACGGAGAGCGCGCCGAGGGACGCCGCGTGAATCTCCGTGTCGATCTCGCCTGGATCCTGGCGGTGGCGCAGCAGATCCCGGGCGATCCCCAGGTCGTCGACTACGGCGTACCGGTGGCAGCGGAAGCGCGTCATCGCGCGGAGGTCCTGGACCGTGAGGTTTATCCCGAACCACATCACAAGGCCGCGGCGCTGTTGTGCGAGCTTGCGAGGAACCCCAGCCTGGAGGTGAGGAATCTGCTGTTCGCCGCCACAGTGGCTGCGGCCTACCTCTCGGCGTGCGGCCTCGCGGTGAGCCCCGGTTTGGACACTGTTCTTCCCTTGGCGCGCGCGGCCCGGGACGGGCTCCCGGTGCGGGAGGTCGCCGCTCAGATCAAGACCTGGACGAGCTGATCCAGCAGGCCCTTCCCACCGTGCCGTGCCGTGTCAGGATTCCGGGTCGTCAGCGAGCGGCGGTCGGTCCAGTCGGAACAGTGAGGTGTTCTGCCAGGCCCAGCAGGCTCAGCAGGGCCGTCATGGCCGGCGGCGGTCTGCGGAGCCGGGCAGCCGTGCCAGTCCGTCACTTCCAGAACCGTGCCGAACGTGTCCGGTTAGGCGGTGTGCACGTGGTGCGCGGCGGCTGTGACAGTGTCCTGGGCCTGTTGGTCGGCGGTGGGTACGCCGACCGGTCTGCGCCCTGTCGAGCAGCTGCGCCAGCGGGGAGTCCGCCCCATAGGGGCGGTGCGGTCGGGGTCAGGGTGTCGGGCATGTGGAGCTCCTTCCAGGGGTGTGCGGGGCCGGGCTGTCCGGTCCGCCGCTCCTGCTTCGGGCGCCGTGCTGTAGCGCGTGCCGGGGTCCGGAGCAGGACGGGGAATTGCCAGAGGCTGGGCATGGTGGTTCACGCCGTCAGGTCGTGGCGTGACTCGTGCACGTAGGAGCTCAGGTGGTCCGGGGTGCCGTCGTGGCACTCCAGGCAGATACCGATCGAGGTAGGTACTGGCGCAGAGCACTTAGAGGTCGTTTTCTTCCAGTGTTTTATCCCGGAATCAGATGTTTGGTCTGCGGTGTCGGGTCGCGCCAGGAGATGGTGTTCTCGCCGGTGAGGCGGCGGGCCATCAGGTCGGTCATGGCGAGATGGATCATGGCTTCGGAGCGGGCGGGAAGGGTTTCGTAGTCGCGGGCCAGGCGGCGGTGGAGCATGAGCCATCCGTAGGTCCGCTCGACCGCCCACCGCTTCGGGATCGGGGTGAAACCCCTGGTCCCGGGTGTGCGGGCGGTGATTTCCATGTCGATGCCGAGGGTGGCGGCGTGCTCGACGAGGTGCTGGCGGTAGCCGCCGTCGACCCACACCTTGCGGATGCCGGGATGGCCGGCGGCAACCTGGTCGAGGAGCTGAGTGCCGGCCACGGAGTCCTGGACACTGGCCGCGGTGACCAGCACCGCCAGCAGCAGGCCGAGCGTGTCGGTCACGATGCTCCGCTTTCGGCCCACGATCTTCTTGCCGGCGTCGATGCCCTGGCTGGAGGCGTGAACGCTGGAGGAGGTCTTGACGCTCTGAGCGTCGATCACACAGGCCGACGGCTCGGACTCCCGTCCTTCCTTCTGTCGCAACAGCTGCCTGAGCAGACCGTTGAGCTGGGCGAACACACCTTCCTGCTGCCACTTCGTGAAGTAGCCGTAGACCGTGTTCCAGTGCGGGAAGTCGTGCGGGAGGCAGCGCCACTGAACCCCGGTCCGGTCCACATACAAGATCGCGTCCATGATGTCGCGCAGATCATGCTCGGGCGGCCGGCCGAAGTCCAGGGCCCTGCCGCGGCGCTCGAAGCGCCAGGCGGACAACACCGGCTCGACCAACCCCCAGCGGGCATCGGACAGATCACTCGGATACGGACGTCGCGCAGACATGCTTCCGGCATACCGCTCCGGACCAAGTGCGCCCAGGCGCACATCGGTGACGGCAGAAGCACGCAGAAGAACCGGGCGTCCTGGGATGAGACAGGAACAAGCCTCATCCCGCACCGCCCGTCACCCCATCCGATTCACAGGCCCCAATCACTCCCGCTGCCCCTTCCGCACCACAGTCCCACGCCCTGGGAACCGGTTTATATATAAGCAGTACGGATGAAAACGACCTCTTAAAGAGTGTTTCGTCCTGGGGGAGTGTTTGGTTCGACGTCAGGTGTCGCGTCAGTTCAGGGTGGATTCGCGGGTCAGTCGTCTGCTTATGGGGTCGATCATCGCGAGGCGGATTATGGCTTCGGAGCGGTGCGGGTGGGTCTCGTAGTCGCGGGCGAGGCGGCGGTGGTGCATGAGCCAGCCGAAGGTCGGCTCGGCGACCCAGCGCCTCGGGATCACCTTGAAACCCTTTGCGGCAGGATCTCGGCGGACGACTTCGGCGTCGATGCCCGGGCGGGCGCCGTGGTCGATGGCCTTGGTGTGGTAGCCGGAGTCGGTCCAGGCCTTTGTGACCTGCGGGTTCGCGGTGGCGATCCGGGACAGCAGGTGGATGCCGCCGGCGTTGTCCGAGACGCTGGCGGCGGTGGCCCGGACGGCCAGGAGCAGGCCGAGAGTGCCGACGCCGATGTGGCGTTTGCGGCCTGCGATCTTCTTCCCTGCGTCGATGCCCTGACCGGTGGCCGGCGCGTTCGGGGAGGTCTTGACCCTCTGGGTGTCGAGCACGCAGGCGCTGGGCTCGGCGTCCCGGCCTTCGGCCTGTGGCACCAACTGGCGCAGGACGCCGTTGAGCTGGTCGAAGAGGCCGTCCTTCTGCCATGCGGCGAGGTACCCGTAGACGGTCTCCCACGGCGCGAAGTCGTGCGGCAGATAGCGCCATGGGATCCCGGTCCGGTCGGCATACGGGATGGCGTCCATGATCCGGCGCAGGTCATGCTGGGGCGGGTGCCCGATGTCCGGGCCCTTGCCCCTGCGCTCGGCTCGCCGGGCTGTCAGGGCGGGCCCGGTCAACTCCCAGCGGGCATCGGACAGATCGCTGGGATACGGGCGCTGTCGCGTCATGTTGCGTTGGTACCGTCGCGAGCAGCCTGTCCCCAGGGCGCAAACGGCGTCATGCGGGGGAGCTTTGGGATCAGACAGGAGCGAACTGCCTGAAACGGCCCGCCCGATGACACCCTTCGCCACATACACCCCATGATGCGCCAGGGCTCCAGCAGTCCCAGACCGACGCACCACTGAAGTATCACCAAACACACCCACCGGGACAAACACTCTTTTACTGATCATTTCAGAATGAGTCGAGCTGCGGGTCGTGTGCCCGACGATCTTGGTGGGCATGGTGTCGGGGATGCGTGCCGATCTTGTTCCTGACGACCTGTGGGAGCGGGTGGCCCCGCTGCTGCCGCCTGCTCCCGAGCGCCGCCGTCGGCATCCGGGACGGTTGCGCGTTCCCGACCGAGTGGCACTCGCCGGCGTGATGTACGTGCTGCGGACGGGTGTCGCATGGCGTGATGTCCCCGCGGAGAGGGTGGGCTGCTCCGGGGTGACGGCCTGGCGCCGGCTGCGGGACTGGACCGAGGCGGGTGTGTGGCCGCGTTTGCACGCTGTCCTGCTGACCGAGCTTCGCCGCGCCGGCCTGCTGGACCTGGATGACTGCTCCGTCGACGGGTCGCACGTCCGGGCCCTCAAAGGGGGGATCACACCGGCCCTTCACCCGTCGACCGTGCCCGCCCCGGCTCGAAGCACCACCTGGTCGTCGACCGTCACGGAACCCCGCTCGCCGCCACGCTCACCGGCGGCAACCGGCACGACGTCACCCAGCTCCTGCCCCTGCTGGACGCCATCCCACCGGTTCAGGGACTTCGGGGACGCCCCGCCGCAAACCCCGGCGTCTGTACGCCGACCGGGGCTATGACTTCGACAAGTACCGCCGCCTGCTGCGCCAGCGCGGCATCAAACCCCTGATCGCCCGGCGCGGCGTCGTCCACGGCTCCGGACTGGGCAAGGTGCGCTGGGTGGTCGAGCGCGCCTTCGCCTGGCTGCACCAGTTCAAACGACTCCGCACCCGCTACGAGCGACGCGCCGATCTCCACCAGGGCCTGCTCGAACTGGCCTGCAGCCTCATATGTCTCCGCCGCCTACGAACCTCATCCTGAAACGATCAGTTGGCTACGCTGTACCACCCCGGCCGCACCTCGGTCAGAAGCGGTTGCAGCGACTGCACTGCGGACCGCAGGTCCTGATCCGTGACGTCAAGAGGCTCCGGCAGGCTCAGCCCGTACCCGCGCAGCCGCCAGAGGTCGAAGACCTCACTCCCGTCGGCTGCGAAGTCCAAATCGACCTCAGTGCCGTTGTCGCCGACGAAGAGGCACCCTGCCCCGTGGACCTTGTAGAAGTAGGTGCCGATGTGATCACTCCGGCTGATCCGGCGCGAACGGGCCAGGCCAACGACGTCCACCAGCCGCTCAAGCGAGGGGATCGCCACCCTCGGGTCCGAAGGCTGTATGGGGACGGGGGGTTGCGTGCGGGTGTGTGCGGCTGCCGGGGCTGTGCCTTAGGGGTTCCTCGGTCGCACGGCTTTGCTGGGTTCTCCTGGGTGTATTGCGGACCGGTTCCAGGTATATGCCGGAGCCGGGGTGACCGTCCTCTTGGCCATGGTCTTCCCGGAACATGTCGAAGAGGGTATTGCGACCCTGCGCTCTCTGGCGGAGGCCATGGACAGGGCCGGGGTGGGGGACTGAGGTGCGGTTGCGCCGCTGTACCGCGACATCCGCGGCTGAAGAGGCCCGCCCCGGAGCGGGCCTCGTCTTGACGGCATCGCTCAGGGTTTCCTGGGCTTGTCTGGGTGTGTGTGGGGGTGGTGGGGGTGGGTGGGGTTAGTGGGTGGTGAAGTCGGCCATCATGGCCATGTCTTCGTGTTCGAGGTTGTGGCAGTGGATCATGTAGGTGCCGGGGTAGTGGGTGAAGTGGGTGGTTATTTCGACGGCTTCGGCGGGGTGGAGGTTGATGGTGTCTTTCCAGCCGTGGTCGAAGGTTCCGGGGGTGTGGTTGTTGCGGGTCAGGACCTGGAAGTGGTTGAGGTGGAGGTGGATGGGGTGGTGGAAGTTGGTGGTGAACCGCCAGATTTCTATTTGGCCGAGTTGGGGGCGGGCCAGTGTGTGTCCTGGTTTGTATTCTTTGCCGTTGATGGTCCAGCCTGTGGTGGAGCCGCGGAAGTGGAAGTCGCGGGTGATGGTGGCCCGGCTTGGGTCGAGGCGGGGTATGTCGCTGAGTCGGTGGGGGACTCTGGTGTCGTCGTGGGGGGAGCCGGAGCCGGTGTCGAAGCGCATGATCTGGGCTGTGGGGCCGTCTGCGTTGCGGTTGAGGAGGCGTACTTGGGTGCCGGGGCGGTAGCGGGAGAAGTCGATGATGATGTCGAAGCGTTCGCCGGGGGCGATGTCCAGGGTGTCGTGGGGGCGGGGGGTGTTGAGGAGTCCGCCGTCGCTGCCGATCTGGAGGAGGCCGCCGCCGCCTGGGGGCTGGGGGTCGAGTTGCAGTGTGTACAGGCGGGCGTTGGAGGCGTTGAGGAGGCGTAGCCGGTAGCGCAGCCGTTGGGTGTGGTGCACGGGCCAGGGGGCGCCGTTGACGAGGATGACGTCGCCCAGGACGCCGTTCATGTAGGTGTCGGTGACGCCTGGGGTGTGCAGCTGGGGGTCCAGGGCGGGGTAGCGGAATGATCCGTCGGCGGCGAACGAGCGGTCTGTGATCATGAGGGGGATGTCCCGGTCGCCGCGGGGCAGTTCCAGTTGTTCTTCTTCGTCGTCGTGGATGAGGTGGAATCCGGCGAGTCCCATCCAGACGGCGGTGCCGGTGTAGCTCATGCGGTGGTCGTGGTACCAGAGGGTCGCGGCGCGCTGGTCGAGGGGGTAGGTGTAGGTGCGGGTTCCTTCGGTGAGGTCCATGGGGTGGTGGCCCATGGATGAGCCGTGGGGTCCGCCGTTCATGTCCTGGTGGACGCGGTGGGCGTCGTAGGAGCCGTCGGCGGGCAGGATCAGGGAGGTGGGGTAGCCGTCGCTGGCTGCCGGGGTGTGGCCGCCGTGCAGGTGGACCACGGCGGGGCGGTCGAGTTCGTTGCGGTGGCGTACGACGGTGCGGCGTCCCGAGCGGGAGACGATGGTCGGTCCGGGGAAGGTGCCTGCGTAGGTCCATGCCGGGGTGCGCAGTCCGGGCAGGATCTCCAGTTCGGTGTGTTGCTGGGTGATGTCGTAGTGGTCTGTGGTGCCGCTGGTCGATGTGGGGGCCAGCACGCGGGGGATCGGCAGGGGGGTGCGGAAGGGGGCCGGCAGTTCGGTCTGGCTGGGGAGCACGGTGCCGGGGCGGCCCTCGCGTGCGTAGCGGCTCAGTGCCGGCCAGCCGGCCGCGGTCAGGGCGCCGGCGCCGAGCATCGCCCCGCCGGCGCCCAGCAGGGTGCGCCGCCTCATGTGGCCGGCTCCGGCTGGGGGGTCTGGTCCGGGGTGCGGACGGCGGCCGGGGCCCGGGCGGGCAGGGGGGTGGTCATCACGCGGTGGGAGAGCACCGCGACGGCGGAGACGAGGATGACGCCGAGCAGGACGTGCAGGGCGACGCTGCGGGCGAGTCCGAGGGCGATCTGGGCCACGAGTGCCAGCAGCACGACGACCGAGGCGGGGAACACCGCGGCGGGTCCGCCGCGGCGGCGCACGAAGAACGCGGCGACGGCCATCAGGAGGGCGGCCACTGTGATGACACGGCCGAGTGTTCCGTGCATCGCCAGCATGTCGAAATGGCCGCCGAGAAAGCCTCCGGCCAGGGCGACCTGAACGAGCATCAGAATCGACTGGAATGCCGCGGTGATGCGCAAGGACAGCAGAGCGGGGCGCAAGGACATACCGCTGATCCAACCCGGATGCCCGGCGGCCTGCAACCCGGATCCGGCCTTTTGGCAGGGCAGTTGAGCGATCCTCAAGTGACCCTCGAACGGGCAGGGACGATAAAGCCATCGGGTGGGGTGGAGATCGAGCCACAGGTTCTCTTCGGGCTGTGTGGTGTGCTGTCCGCCCGGTGCGGGACGCGTCTCATGCCCGCCGGCCCCGCCCTCCCTTTTTTCTTCTTTTTTGGGGGGAGGTGTTGCGCGGGCGGTGTTCATCTTTGACGCAGTTGGTCGGCCGGGAAGGTCCGCCGTCGCTGACGGCTGCGGATTGCGGCCGGCATGTTTCCCGTTCACCGGAAAACGGGCCGGCTGTTTCCCCCCGTTGGCGAAAAGGGGCCTTTCCCGCCCGCCCGGCCGGTAGGGCACGGCCGGGCGGGCGGCGTCGATGGCTCCGCATGGTGTCCTGCCGTCGCTGACACGGGCGCACCGCAGGGCACGGGTACGGGTGCTGACGCACCGGCGGGTACGGGCGCGGGTGCGGCGGATGCGGGCGCACCGCCGGGCACGGGTACGGGTGCTGACGCACCGGCGGGTGCTGACGCACCGGCGGGTGCGGGCGCACCGGCGGGCGGGTGCTGACGCACCGTCGGGTGCGGGTGCGGGTGCGGGTGCGGGTGTCCTGGTGTGGCCGTGCCGGGAGGGCCGTGCCCGGGCTTGAGCGCCGCGTTGCCCGGGTGCTCTGCGGGAGGGTCCTCACGCGCCGGCCGGGCGCCCGGGAGTGGGGTTCCCGCAGGCAGGGGCGCCGCGGGGGTGGGGTTCTCGCCGGCAGGGGGTCCGGGTGCATCAGGGGAGGGCGGCGGTGGCGGGGGCGCAGGAGCGTTTCGAGAGGGCGCCGGTGCCACCGTCTCGGAAAGGGCGCCGTCGCTGTCGCTGTGGGGGTGTGGGGGAGCGCGGTGGTGGTGGCGGGGTTCGCGGCGGCCGGTGACGGCGGCACCCGCGGCACCCGCGGCGGCGGCGGGCTGGGCGGTGGCCGGGTTGCTGTGGCGGGTTGGGCGGTGGTGGTGGGTTGGGTGGTCTGGTTCTTCGGGGGGTGGTCAGCGGGCGATGACGAGTGTGGCGGGGGAGGGGGTGGGGTGGAAGGAGATGGTTTCGAAGCCGGCTTCGGTCAGCCAGGCGGTGTAGTCGGCGCGGCGCCATGTTCCGCCGTTGTTGCTTTTGAGGAGCATTTCCGAGGCGAACAGGAGGGGGAAGGCGGGGCCGCTGCGGTCGTCCTCGACGATGTAGTCGCATACGACGAGGGTGCCGCCGGGGGTGAGGGCGTTGCGGAGTTTGGTGAAGACGGCTGTGTTGTCTTGGGGTCCTTCCTGGTGGGCGACGTGGGAGTAGACGGCCACGTCGTAGGCGGCGGTGTCGAGCGGGACGGTGTGGAAGTCACCGTCCAGGCTCGTGAACCGGTCGGTGAGGCCGTGCTGGGCGAGCAGGCGGCGGGCGATGGCGTTGATGGGCTGCCAGTCGAGCTGTGTGGCGCGGGCGGCGGGGTTGAGGCGCAGCCACAGGGAGGAGAAGATGCCTGATCCGCCGCCCACGTCGAGGATCGAGAGGTGGGTGCGTCCGGCCAGGTCCAGGAGGCCGGCGGCGGTGTGTGCGGCGGTGACCGACAGGCCGGCGATGGCGGTGACGACGTTTTCCCAGTGGGGGTTGTCGGCGACCTCCACCATCGGGGCGGTCTGCGGGCCTCCGGCGGCGAACACGCCGAGGCGGCCTGCGAGTTTGTCCATTTCGGCGAGTTTGAGCTGGGCGAAGCCGCTGATGTCGGTGGGCTGTCCGTGGACCAGGTACAGCGCGGCTTCGGGGGTGTTGCGGTAGGTGCCGTCGCTTGTGGTGAGCAGTCCCAGGCCGACGAGCCCGTCGAGGAGGGTCTGCATGCCGCGTTCGGCCAGGCCGGTCTTCTCGGCCAGCGGGCCGGCACGGTCCAGGCCGCCGTGGATGAGGGTGAACAGCGCGTGCCCGGTGGCCACGCCGAGGAGGCCGGTGGCCCAGTAGCCGCTGGCGATCTCCAGGATCCGGTGGGGGGAAGGCAGGGTGCCCGTCATCGTGTTCTTCTCCTCACAGGGTTGCCGGCACGGCCTGCCGGCGCAGGTCCGCGGTGATCGCGGGCGCTTCGGTGCGCCAGCTGCCGACGGCCATCTCGGCGGTGATGCCGGGGCCGAAACCCGCGATCACTCCGGTGGCGTGCTCGGTCATCGTGTCTTCCTCGAACTGCCTGCGCAGCGCGTCGAAGACGACGGCGCTGGCGATGTTCCCGTATTCGGTGAGCGTCGCCCAGCTGTGCCGGAACATGTGGAGGTCGACGCCCAGGAAGGTGCTCAGGTCGGCGAGGATGCGCGGGCCGCCGGCGTGGATGATGTAGAAGTCCAGGGCGCCGATGTCCCAGCCGTGGCTCATCGCGAGGTCCCGCAGGACCGGTGCGAGCGGCTCCATGGTGCCGGGCACCCGGCGGTCCAGCTGGAAGTGGAAGCCGGTGGACCGCACGGCGTAGGAGATCCAGTCCTCGGTGTGGGGGATGATGTACGAGGCGTTGCGCTCCAGCCGCACGCCGGTGCCGCCGCTGCCGCGCACCACGGCGGCCGCGACCGCGTCGCCGAACAGCCCGTCGGACAGCAGGGAGCCGATGTTGTCGTCGCCGGGCTGGTAGCACAGTGAGCACAGTTCGCAGGAGACGATCAGCACGTTGCTCTGCGGGTAGGCGGTGCAGAAGTCGTGGGCCCGGTTGACCGCGGCGCCGCCGGCGGCGCAGCCCAGCTGGGCGATGGGTATCTGCCGGGTGTCGGTGCGGAACCCCATGTTGTTGATCAGCCATGCCGTCATCGACGGCATCAGGAACCCGGTGCAGGACACGAAGATGATCGCGTCGATGTCCCGGGCGGTCAGCCGGGCGTTCGCCAGGGCCCGTTCGATGACTGGCGGGCATCTCTTCTTGGATTCGGCCTCGAATATCCGGTTGCGTTCCTCGAGGCCGGGATGGCGGAGCGTCTTCTCGATCGGCTGGACGATGTGCCGTTTCTTCACACCGGTGTTCTGGATCAGCCTGAGTGCCAGCGGCAGCTGCGGCTTCCCGGCGTGGGTTTTCTCGGCGAACTTCAGGGTTTCTTCAAGGGTGATGACGTATTCCGGCACATCCACCGCCGGTTTGCATAGCGTTGGCATATCCGTGAAGTCCACCTTCTGAGGAGTCGGCTGGGAGTTCGACACCTCGATACTCTGACGCACCGCGCTTGAGGGGCACTTGGAGCGGACTCGGGTTCCTTTGGTGCCGGAGAGGGAAGTGTCATGTGCGGGTGGCTATTCGTCCTGGCGCGCGATAATCTCTTCCAATGCCCGCCGCAGCAGGGCGATCTGGTCCTGTCCGAGGTAATGGGCCCACATCCGTTCGATGTCCCCGAGAATCCGGGCGCCGGCCAGCTGGCCCTGCGCTCCCCGTTCCGTCAGCCGGATGATCTTCGCCCGGCGGTCGCCCGGGTCCGCTGTCCGCTCGACATAGCCCAGCCGCTCGAGTTCGTCGACCACTTCACCGATCGCCTGCTTGCTGAACCCGGAGCGTTCGGCGAGCGCGGTCAGCCGTGAGCCCTCGGGGCCCACGAACCGGAAGACGGAGCCGTGCCGGAACCTGATCCCTTCGAACCCCTCCTCGTCGAGGCGCCGGTGGAGCTGCTCGACGGTGAGGTCCTTGGCCTGCGTGAGCAGGGTGGGCAGCGGAACCCGGCGCTCGCCCGGCTCCCCGGATGGTGTGGTCATCTCGGGCCACCTTTCTGGCACAGCCAATGTCGTCAGGGTGCTTGACTAAAAAGTAGTACGGTTGCTTGACTAACTCTAGCGGGGCCGGCGACCCGGCCGCGAGACACGATGCGACACCGGTCAGGAAGGGAACAGTCATGAGCAGTTCGGGCCAGGAGAACACCCAGGTCACCCGCAACACCCAGACCGCGCAGGACGCGCAGGGCGCGCAGGATGCGGGTTTCGGCGCCGAGGCGCTCGAAGCCTTAGGCCGGCGGGTGCGGGGGCCGGTGCTGACGCCCCGGGACGAGAGGTACGACGCGGAACGGGCCGGGGCGCAGACCGCGCGCTCGCACCGGCCCTCGCTGCTGGTGGGTGCGACCGGTCCCGCCGATGTGCAGGCGGCGGTGGAGTTCGCCGGCCGGCACGGCCTCGCGGTGGCGGTCCAGGGCACCGGCCATGCGCTGGGGGCCGTCGCCGGCGAGGGCGGCGTGCTCATCAACACCTCCCGGATGACCGGCGTGCGGGTGGACGCCGGGGCGGGCACCGCGTGGGTCGCCGCCGGGGTGAGCTGGGACCGGGTGATCCACGAGGCGGCGCCGGCCGGGCTGGCCCCGCTGGCGGGCTCGGCCCCGTCGGTCGGCGTGGTGTCGTACACCCTGGGCGGCGGCCTGGGACTGCTGTCGAGGCGCTACGGGTACGCCGCCGACCGGGTGCGGAGCATCGATGTCGTCACGGCGGACGGCCGGCTGCGGCACGTCACCGCGACGTCGGAGCCCGACCTGTTCTGGGCGCTGCGCGGCGGCCGGGACAACTTCGGCGTGGTCACCGGCCTCGAGATCGACCTCATGCCGGTTCCGGCGCTCTACGGCGGGGGACTGTTCTTCGACTTCGCGTCGGCCCGCGAGGTCCTCGAGAGGTATGTGCAGTGGTCGGCCGGCATGCCGGACGAGATGACCTCCTCCGTCGCGGTGATCTCCTTCCCCGACCTGCCGGTGCTGCCGCCGCCGCTGCGCGGCCGGCACGTCCTGCACGTGCGCATCGCCTACGCGGCGGACGACCTCGGCGCCGGCAAGGATCTGGTGGCGCCGCTGCGGGCGCTGAACCCCTTCAACGACACCGTCCGTGAACTGTCCTGCGCCGAGGTCGGCACCGTCCACAACGACCCGACCGCGGCGGGCACCTTCGAGTCCGGCACCGCCATGCTGGGCGCACTCGACGCCGGCGCGGTGGGGGCCCTGCTGGACCACATGGGACCGCACACGCCGGTGCCCCACGTCGTCGAACTGCGGCACCTGGGCGGACGGCTCGCGCGCCCGGCCGACGTCCCGAACGCGGTCGGCAACCGCGACGCGCACTACCTGCTGAGCGTGGTCTCGCGGCTGGAGCGCGCCCCCATCACCGACATCCGGCCCGCGCACGAGCGTCTTCTCACGGCCATCGGGCCCTGGAGCACCGGAGGCCGGGCCCTGACCTTCCTCAACGGCGAGCGGGACGCCCAGCACGTGCGCTCCGCGTACGAGCCCGAGGACTACCGGCGCCTCACCGAGATCAAGGCCGCCTACGACCCGCAGAACCTCTTCCGGCTCAACCACAACATCCCGCCGGCCGCCCCCGGGCAAGGCTAGGACAGGCCCCGCCCCGCCCGGGGGGAGGGGCGTCAGCGCTTCTGGGGGCCCAGGTGCACGGGCAGGCCGGTGACGGAGTTGGAGAACAGGGAGGGGACCGGGGACAGCTCCAAGGGGTCCACGGCGAGCCGCAGTTCGGGATAGCGGGCGAACAGCGCAGGCAGCGCGGCCATCGCCTCGGCCCGGGCCAGGCCCGGGCCGATGCACACGTGCGGTCCGGTGCCGAACGCCAGATGCCGCTTGACCGGCCGCGTGATGTCGAACCGGCCGGCGCTCTCGCCGTACTGCTTGGGATCACGGTTGACACCGCTCCACGGAGCGAGGATGGCGTCCCCCCGGGGAATGGTGACGCCGGCCACCGTGATGTCCTCGGTCGGGAAACGGGCCGGGAAGTTGCCCACGGGGGAGTCCCAGCGCAGGGTCTCCTCGATGACCTGGCTCCAGAGGGCGGGGCCGCCCTCGCGGACCATCGCCAGCTGCTCGGGGTGGGTCAGCAGCGCCCGGGTGGCGTTGACGATCAGACTGATCGAGGTCTCATGGCCCGCGCCGATCAGTGTCCACAGGGTGTCCTCGAGTTCCTCGCTGGTGAAGGCGTCGTCGGCATCCTCGTTGAGGGCGAGCAGCGCGCTGGTCAGGTCGTCGGCGGGCTCGGCGCGGCGCATGGCGAACAGCCGCTGGAACAGTTCGTGCCGCTCCTGCCCGGTGGCGCGGAACTGCTCGGCGGTCGTGTCGGCGCGGATGACGGTGCTGATGAGCTCACGCAAGCGTGACCACCACGCCTCGGGTATGCCGATGAGCTCGCAGATCACCTGCATGGGGAACGGGTAGGCGTAGTGCCGCCGCAGATCGACCGTGCCGTCCGCCGCGGCCCGGCGCGGCAGGTCGTCCAGCATGGCGGCCACGATCCGGTCGATCCGCGGCCCCATGCTCTCGACCCGGCTCCGGGTGAAGGTGCGGGTCAGCGGGCGGCGCAGCCGCCGGTGCTCCGCACCGTCGCGGGCCATCATGTTGTTCAGGCGGATCATGCCGAGCAGCGGCCAGTCGTCGGGGATCTCCCCGCGGCGCAGCGCCTCCCAGTTGCGCCAGTCCCGCCCCACCCTCGGGTCGGCGGCCAGCTCGGCGAGCAGCGCGTAATCGGTGACCACCCACATCCGCACACCACCGGGCAGCACGGCACGGACCACCGGACCCAGGGCGCGCATCCGCGCTGCCTCCCCATGGCGGTCGGTGCCCGACGGGTCGATGGAAAAGAGCGCGGAAGAATTCTGGCTGAGCGTCGTCAGGGTCATGGTGACATTCCTTCAGGCTGACTTGAGTCCGGCTCGAGAATGGCAGCACGATCCTCTTGAGAACGACTGAGAACTGACCACACAGCCCACTTGGGAACGACTGGGAACGGACCATAATGCGCAGGTCAATTACCTGCACGAGGTAGGGCACGGAAATACTCGACCGGCACTCGATCACGCATTGCTAGCCTCCCTCGACCATCCGGTACGGCACCGGACCCGCGAATGGCGATGGGGAGTGTCCGCTATGAACGCATCGAGCGCCCTGACGGAGAACGGCACCGGCGGGCGCGCCGCCACGTCGCGCGCCCTGAGCCCGGGGGAGCGCTGGTACTGGATCATCGACCAGCTCTCCACGCTCAACGTCTGCGCCCGCGTACGCATCGAGGGGGAGCTCTCGGCACCGGTGCTGCGCACCGCACTGGGCGCGCTGCAGGACCGCCATCCGCTCCTGCGCACGGCCATAGCGCAAAACCCGCCGCGCACACCCGGCGGCGGGCCCCGGTTCGTGCCGGTGGACCTGCCGATCCCGCTGCGCGAGGTACGCGTGGCCGGCGCCGGCGACGCGCACTGGACGCGCGAGGTGGACGGCCGGGAACTGACGGACCCCATCGACTGGCGGTCGGGACCGCTGGCCCGCGCCGTCCTCATCAGCGCACCGGACCAGACCCACGACCTCATCCTCACCGTCCCGCACTGCATCGCGGACGGGACGACCGCACTCTCCCTGCTGCGCCAGTGGGTGCGGCTCGCGGCCGCGCCGCCCCCGTCAGGCCGCAGAGCCGCGCCGCACGGCCCCCTGCCGCAGCCGTTCGAGGCCCTCTTCCCGGAGCGCTTCCGCCCGGGGGCGAATGCGCCGGCCGGCCCGCAGACGGCCGACGGGGCGAACCCCGGGGCGAACCCGGGGGCGGACTCCGGGGCGGGCTCCGGGGCGAACCCGGGGGCGGCCGGCGGGGTGGGCTCCGGGGCGGCCGGCGGGGCAGAGCCCCCGGCGGCCGCGGACGCGGACGCGGTGGGCCGGCTCGAGCCGGAGCGCTTCGTGCCCTTCGCCCAGCGCCGGACCCGGATGCTGCACCGGTCCCTCGGCAGCGACGTCCTGGAAGGTCTCGCGCTCGCCTGCAAACGGGAAGGAGCCACCCTGCACGGTGTGCTGGCCGCGGCGCTGGCCTGTGCCGTGGCCCGCGACGCCGAAGCCCGGCCCTTGGCGCGCTTCGCGGTCGGCTCCCCGGTCGCCCTGCGGGACGAGCTGCGGCGCCCGGTGTCCGAGGACGAAGCCGGCTGCTTCGTATCGGCGCTGCACTGCGAGGTGCGCTATCAGCCCGAGGACCTGTGGTCGATGGCCCGCTTCATCAACGACGACCTGGCCGCCCGCAAGGAACTCGGCGAGCAGTACGGGGTGTTCAGCCTGCTCGCCGCCCAGGGGCCGGCCGCTGTCGCCGACAGCGAGCCCTTCATCCGGTACATCGAGGAGCACGGGCCCTTCAACTTCTTCGTGTCCAACATCGGACGCTTCGAGTTCCCGGCCGGACTCGGCACCTGGCAGCTGTCCGGGGCGCAGTTCGTGGGAGGGATCTCCGTGGTCGGCTACTTCGGCTCCTCGGTGAGCACCAGCCACGGCCGGCTGTCGTGGAACTTCACCCATATCGACGGCGCGGTGTCCCGGGAGCGCGCCCAGCGCATCGTCGACGACAGCATCACGACGGTGCTCGCCGCGTCGCAGTAGCACGAGCACGGCACGGGAGTGAGCCGGCCGCGGCCACCCGGGGAAATCCGGTGGCCGCGGCCGGCTCGCTCTCCTCTCGTGCCTGCCCGCCGCGTCGGACCTGCGCGGATCAGCCGGTCTTGAGGGCGATCTGCACTCCCTGGTGGACGGGGACAGTGACGGAGAGATACCCGTTGGCCGGGTCGCCGATGTAGTCGCGGAACTCCTCGTAGACGCCGCGGCCGATGTCGAGGTCGACGTCGTCGATCACCACCAGCGCGCCCGGCCGCAGGCGGGGCTCCACGACCCGCAGGACCGGCAGCCGCAGGTCGAGCCACCCGTCGAGGAGCAGCAGGTCGACCTGCCCGGGCAGGTCCCGCAGCGTCTGGCGCGCGTCACCGACCCGCAGGTCGACGAGATCGCCGAGCCCGGCGGCGGCGAAGTTCTTCGTCGCCTCGCGTGCCTTGTCCTGCTGCAGCTCGGTCGTGATCACCTGACGGCCGCCGTTGTCGCGCACCGCGGCGGCCAGATACAGAGTCGAGATCCCGAAGGAGGTGCCGAACTCGACGACGGTCTGTGCCTTGATCGCCCGGGTGAGGAGGTAGAGCAGTTCCCCGCCCTTCCTGGACACGGACATGATGATGTCCTTGGTGCGTTCCGCCATGTCGGCGGCGCTCATCCGGGCAGGGAACTCACCGGTCAGATCTATGCCGGCCGCGGCCCATTCGGCCGCCAGGTCCTGCTTGTCCTCGGCTGCCAGCAGCCGGTTCAGGGTTGCTGCGACAGCGTCCGATTCCAACGTCGAAGACATGGGCACAATGCTCCTTGTTTGTGGCTGCGGCGCTTGGCCGAGCCGCCGGGTCAGGGGATCAGGACGGTCTTGCCGGTCAGCTTCCCGGCGAGGAACTCCTCCTGCACAGCGCGCAGTTCCGCCAGCGGCCGGCGCTGCGCCACATGGATCTTCAGCTCACCGGCGTCCACCCGGGCGACCAGCTCGGCGAGTTGGCCGGCGTCGCTGCGCCCGAAGACCTGCAGGTTCCGTACCCCGCGCCCGGTCTGCGTCAGGCCCGGGGGAATGGTGTTGGCGAAGGCGCCGCCGTCGACGACCAGGTCCACCAGCCGCGCGAGCTCCTGCGGGCCGAGGAACACCAGGTTGAGCACCAGGTCGAACTGCTCACCGGCCACCGCCTCCTGGAGCGGGGTGGCGGTGTAGTCGATGATCCGCTGGGCGCCGTAGGACCGGATGCGGTCAGCGCTGCCGGCGCCGGCGGTCGCGGTCACCGTCGCTCCGGCCTGAGCCGCGAGCTGCACGGCGTATCCGCCCACCGCGCCGCCCGCGCCGTTGACGAGAACGCTCTGGCCCGCCTGCAGGCCGGCGTGCTCGAACAGGGCCTGCCAGGCGGTCAGTGCGACGGACGGCAGCGCCGCGGCGTCGGCCAGTTCCACCGTGCGCGGAGCGGCCGTCAGCGTCTCGGCGGGTGCCACCGCGTACTCGGCGGCAGCGCCGGGCCCGGCGATCGGCAGCCAGGCCACCACCGCGTCGCCCACGCTCCAGTCGCTCACCCCCTCGCCGGCCTCGGTGATGACCCCGGCGACGTCGTAGCACGGCACGTGCGGCAGAGCCAGCGCGAACACCTCCCGGACATAGCCCGCACGGATCGAGGAGTCGACCGGGTTCGACGCCGCGCCGGCGACCTGCAGCACGACCTGGCCCGCACCGGCCCGGGGGCGGTCCGCGTCTTCGTGGACCAGGACGTCGGGGTCGCCGTAGGAGTGGAAACGTACTGCCTTCATGATCAGCCTCTCTTCGTCATCACTTCGGACGCGAGCAACTCGCCGGCAGGGCAAAGGGCGCCGGCCGGCCGGAAGATGCGGCGGCGCAATCCGTGCGCCCGCTGCGGCGCTGAGCACTCCTCCGTCAGTAGAGCATTTGAATCACGGCGCGGACCAGATCCGTTAGCGGAATTCGAGCCCAATTCCACGGCCGCTCAAGGGAGTTTTGAACCGGCATCCCTAACGTCGGTATTCGGCTATCCGGAAGGGCTCGTCATGGCGGACACAATGGTGGTCGAAACCGATCGCCGCACCATGACGGAATTCCATGCCCTCGGCCCGGTGGAAGCCATCGTCTGCGGGCGGCCGGTGGATGTGGGGGCGCCCAAACAGCGCACCCTCCTGGCCCTGCTGGTGAGCCAGGCCGGCCGGCCGGTGACGACCGACGTCATCGTGGAGGCACTGTGGCAGGGGAGCCCGCCCCCCTCGGCGATGACCTCGCTGCAGGCGTACGTGGCCAAACTGCGCAAGGTCCTGGAGCCGGGCCGGGCGCCGAGAACACCGGCGAGAATCCTGCGGACCTGCGCCCAGGGCTACCTGCTGGACGCCGGCACCGCCGAGGTCGATGCGCACACCTTCGTCGCCCACGCCGAGGCGGGACGGCAGGCGCGGGACCGTGACGACCCGCACCGGGCGCTGCACGCGTTCGACGCGGGGCTGACGCTGTGGCGAGGACAGGCCTACACGGAGGCGGGCCACGTCCCGTGCGTCGTGCCGGAGGTGGCGCGGCTCGAGGAACTGCGGCTGTCCGTCGTCGAGATGCGGTGCGCGGCGCTGCTGGCCCTGGGCGCCCACGAAGTGGCCGGCGCCGAACTGAGCGCCTTCCTCACGGCCCACCCCTTGCGCGAGTACGGCTGCGAACTGCTGAGCCTGTCCTTGTACCGGGCAGGCCGGCAGGCCGACGCCCTGGAAGTGCTGCGGAGCATCCAGCGGCGTCTGTCCGAGGAACTGGGGGTCGACCCCTCACCGCGGTTGCGGCACATGAGGCAGCAGATCCTGCACCAGGACCCGGCTCTGGGCTGGCAGCCGGCACCCGCCCCCGCGGCGCAGCCGGCACCGGCCCCTGCGGCGCGGCCCGAGCCGGTTCCTGCGGCGCGGCCGGCAGCGGCCTGCCGGACACAGCCCGCAGCCGCCGCGGCCGCGCCTTTGCTCCCGCTCCGGTCGGCCGCCACGACAGCGCCGGCGGCCGGAGGCGCCGGGGAGGTCTTCGTCGGCCGTGAAGCCGCGATCCGGCAGCTGACCGAGGCCCTGGCCGCCGCGGAGGCCGGCCGGGGACAGGTGGTGACGGTGTCCGGGGAGCCGGGGGCCGGAAAGACCAGCCTGCTGCGGCGGTTCGCCGAGCGCTCCGGTGTGCCGGTCCTTCGGGGCACCTGCCCCGAGGACCTCGCCGTACTGCCGCTCTCGCTGTGGGAGCCGGTACTGCGGGCGGCCGATGCCGCCTTCCCCCACCGCCCCCCGCCGCGCCCGGTGACCGAACTGCTGAACGCAGCCGCCCGGCGGCCGGCGAACGGCCCGCAGCCGCCGGCCGGCCCCCGGCTCATCGACGCGATCGCCCGCCACCTGACCGGCCTGTCCAGGAGCGGAGCGCTGGTGGTGATGCTCGACCACCTGCACCGCGCCGACCCGGCCTCCCTGCGGATGCTGGCCCGCCTGACCCGGTCCATGGCCTCCAGCCGGCTCCTTGTGATCGCCTCCCACCGCCCGGACGGGGCACCGGCCCTGGCACCGGCCCTGACGGCGCCGGGCGTGCACCCGACGCGGATGGAGCTGGCGGGGCTCACCCCCCGGGACACCCGGGCCCTGGCCGGCGCCCTCACCGGACGCGACGTCAGCAGCCGGGCAGCCGAAGAACTGTGCGCCCGCTCCCAGGGCAACCCGCTCCTCCTGCGCGAGATGATCAGAGTGCTGGCGTGCGGGCAGCGCCCGGACACTTCCCCCACGGTGCCGGCCCCGGTCCGCGAGGTGGTCCTGCGCCGCGTCGAACGGCTGCGCCGGCCCGCCGCCGAGCTGCTGGCCGTGGCCGCCGCCGCCGGCCGGCACTTCGATGCCGAGGTCGTCGCCGATGCGGCGTCGATCGGGCTCGACACGGCGCTCGCGGCCCTCGACCACGCCATCGCGGCAGGCCTGATCACCGAGGACGAGCAACGACTGGGCTGGTTCTGCTTCACCGACGCCCTCGTGGCGGACGCACTGTACGCGGCCACGGGACGCATGCGCCGGGACCGTCTGCGTCTGCAGATCGCAGCGGCGGCCGGCCGTGCCTGGGTACCGGGCCGGCCCGCCGGCCAGCCCCCACCACGTCCCCTGGCCGGCGCTGCCGGACCGCAGCCGCGACAGGGCGCCGACACTGCACGACTCGAAGGGATTGCTCCATGACCGCACAAGCCACGCTCGCCCGATTCCGCGAGTACATGGTGGGACCCGCACGGTTCATGAACCTGCTGTCCTGCTTCGAACTCGGCATCATCGACGCGCTCCGCGAGAAACCCGGCCTGACCGCGGCCGAGCTCGGCGACGTGGTCGGTGCCAGGCCGGACGCCGTGCAACAGCTCCTGTATCTGCCGCTCAAGGAGGGCTTCGTCGCCCACGAGGAGACCTCCGGCGGGTACCGCCTCGACGCACTGGCCGACGTGGCCGACACCGACCTCGACCGGGTCCTGGCCTTCATGGGCAAGATCAAGGCCACCACCCTGCGGCAGCTCTACTACCTCACCGACAGCGTGCGCACCGGCACCCCCGTGGGACTGAAGGAACTCTACGGATTCGACGGCGACCTGTACGGCGCGATGGCCCTGCACGCGGACCTGCGCGAACCCTGGTCGAAGCTGATGGACTCGGTCACCGACCGGATCGACCCCTGGTTCTTCGACCACATCGACATCCCGGCCGGCTCGCAGGTGCTCGACCTGGCGGGCCACACCGGCCTCGGCGCGATCCACACCCACAAGTTCAAGGACTCGCCCGGACTGCGGGTGACCACCTTCGATCTGCCGGACAAGCGGGAGGAATGCCTGCGCAACTTCCGGGAGAACGGCGTGGACGACAAGTCCGCGTTCATCGGCGGAGACGTGTTCCAGGGCGTCCCCGAGGGGTTCGACGTCGTACTGATCAAACATTTCCTGAACATGTTCGACAAGGAGGATGTGCTCAGGATCCTGGGCCGCGTCCACACGTCGCTGAAGGCGGGCGGGCAGGTGCATCTCCTGGTGCCGATCTACGCCGAGAACATCAAGGACTCCTGGAGCGTCGACTACTACCCGTCCTTCTTCCTCGGCTGCGCCACCGGCCAGGGCGGACCCCAGAAGATGTCGACGTTCCGGAGCTGGCTGGAAGAGGCGGGGTTCACCGTCACCAGGCAGACAGCCCAGGACCCGGCCCAGCTGCCGCCGGACGCACTCCCGCTGCAGGGCATCCTGAGCGCCACGAAGCACGGCTGAGGGACATGTCCCGCCGCCCGTTCAC
Source organism: Streptomyces aurantiacus (assembly GCF_027107535.1). Taxonomy (NCBI): domain Bacteria; kingdom Bacillati; phylum Actinomycetota; class Actinomycetes; order Kitasatosporales; family Streptomycetaceae; genus Streptomyces; species Streptomyces sp. Qhu-G9. The sequence continues at coordinate 4,634,982 of NZ_CP114283.1, forward strand.
CCCGCAATCCGTGACCGGGGCGCACCCCGGCAAGATCGCCGGCCAGATCAGTGACACCCTCCCCGACGCGCTGCTGCGCCAGGATCCCGCCTCCCGCGTCTGCCCACGCGGACCCGCGGTCCACCGGCCCCGGTCCGCACCCGAGCCGTCCCACGTGAACGATCCGGAGGATCACGATGACGTCGCAGCAGGCGGAACGAGTGCTGATCATCGGTGCCGGGATCGCCGGCATGGCGGCCGCCATCACCCTGCGGCGCACCGGGGCCGCGGTCGACCTGATCGACATCGAACCCCGCTGGACGGTGACCGGCGCGGGTCTGACGATCACCGGCCCGACGCTGCGGGCGCTGCGGCAGCTCGGGGTGTACGACGAGGTCGCCGCGCGCGGCTACGTCGGCGAGGGCATCCGGGTGTGCGCGGTCGACGGCACCCACCTGCGGGACATCCCCACACCGATGCCGGCCCAGGCCCAGGTGGGCGGCTCCGGCGGGATAGGCCGGCCGGAGCTCTACACGATCCTCTCCGCGCAGGTCCTCGCCGGCGGTGTCCGCCCGCGCTTCGGCCTGTCCGTCGCACAGTTCACCCAGGACGCCACCGGCGTCGACGTCACCTTCAGCGACACCACCACGGGCCGCTACACCCTGGTGGTCGGAGCGGACGGAATCTACTCGCGCACCCGCCGTCAGCTCCTGCCCGACGCACCGCAACCGCAGTACACGGGCCAGAGCGTGTGGCGCATGTTCGTACCGCGGCCGCCGGACGTCGAGCGCCGGCACTACTTCCTGGGCGGGCCGGTCAAGGTCGGCTGGACACCGGTCTCGGCGACGACGATGTACCTGTTCGCGGTGGAGCGCACGCCGCGCAGGCTCCGTACGCCGCACGAGCTGCCGGGCGCCCTGGCCGCCCTGCTGAAGCCCTACGGCGGACACCTGCGCACCTTCCGGGAGTCGATACGCGCGGACACCGAGATCGCGTTCCGCCCGCTGGAGTCGTTCAGGCTGCCCGGACCGTGGCACCGCGGGCGCGTCATCCTGATCGGTGACGCCGCCCACCCCACGACGCCCCAGCTGGCCTCCGGCGCCGGGATCGCGGTCGAGGACGCCCTGGTGCTGGCCGAGGAACTCACCCGGCACGGCACGGTGCCCGCGGCGTTCGGGGCCTTCAGCGCACGGCATGAGCAGCGGTGCCGGTTCGTGGTCGACAGCTCCATCGAGATCGGCAGGCTCGAACAGGAGCAGGCGCCGCCGCAGATGCAGACAGCCGTCGTGGAGCGCGCACTGGCCCGGCTCATGGAGCCGGTCTGACCGGGGGCTCCGGGCCGGCCGGCCCGGAGCCCCCGGTCAGACCGGCTGAGGAACACCGCCGAACCGGCCTGCGCACACACCGCGGATCTACGTCGACAGTGCCAGCCGGCTGAGATCGGCACGGGGGTAGCTGCCCAGGACGTGGACGGCGTGGCGCCGGGCGAGGGTGGCGACGACGAGGCCGACCTCGGGGTCGTCCACGTGCCCCTCGCATTCGAGGAGGAAGAAGTAGGTGCCCAGGCGGGAGCCGCCGGGCCGGGACAGCACCGCTGTCAGCGGCACGCAGGCGCGGGTGAACTCCTCCAGTACGGCGTGCAGCTGCTGCATCTTGTCGGCCAGCGGCACGACCATGCTGGTGCGGTCGGCGCCGGTGGGCAGGGAACCGACGGTGGGCGGGGCGACCTTGACGAAGCGGGTCACCGCGTCCTGCCGGTCGCCGATGTCGCAGGCGACGATCTTGAGGCCGTAGCGCTCGAGGGTGTTGGGGGCGGCGATGGCGGCGAGACCGGGTGCGCCGGTGGTGCCGACCTCCCGGGCGGCGTGTGCGGTGGAGGACGTGGTGACCACATCGGCCCGCGGCAGGTGGTCGTCGAGCCAGGTGCGGCACTGGGCGTGCGCGATGGGATGCGTCAGGACCTGCCGGATGGAGCCGAGGGTGCCGGCCGGGGGAACGGCGAGCGCGAACTCCACACGCAGCAGCGTCTCGCCGACGATGGACAGGTTGCGTCCGGCGACGAGCGCGTCGACGGACTCCGTGACGGCACCCTCGACCGAGTTCTCCCAGGGGATGACAGCGGCGGTGGTCTCCGCGCGGCGCACCGCGTCGAGGGCCTGGCGGACCGTGGGATAGGGCACCGCGTTGTGGTGCGGGATGTAGAGCCCGTGCAGAGCTGCTTCGGTGAACGAGCCGGGCGGGCCCAAATAGGCGATGGACATCACAAGTTACCTTCCGGGCTCGACCGGTCAGACGGCGCTCCAGGCGCCGGCCACGGCGATGGCCTGTCGGGGGTTGAGCCGCGGGTCGCACAGCGTGGTGTAGTGCCGGCCGACGTCGGCGGACTGGGACGTGCTCCAGACGCATTCCGTGACGTCGTCCGGCGTGGTCTCGAGGTGGAGGCCGGACGCGACGCCGCCGGCTTTGGCGACGGCCTGCTGGAAGGCCACGATCTCTTCGATGACGGTGTGCACCGACCGGGTCTTGAGGCCGGTGGCGGTCTTGGTCGTGTTGCCGTGCATCGGGTCGCACAGCCAGGACACCGGATGCCCGGCCTCGCGGACGGCCGTGACCAGCGCCGGCAGGCGCGCGGCGACCTGGGCGACGCCCATCCGGGCGATCAGTGTGAGACGGCCGGGCTCCCTGTTCGGATCGAGCCGGGCGCACAGCACGGTCAGCTCCGCGGGTGTCATGGTGGGGCCGACCTTGCAGGCCACGGGGTTGGCGACCGTGGCGAGCAGCCCGACGTGGGAGCCCTGCGGATGGCGGGTCCGTTCCCCGATCCAGGGCAGGTGGGTGGAGGACAGGTAGCTCTGGCCGCCCATCGCGCGGCGCAGCAGCGGCCGTTCGTAGTCCAGGACCAGCGCCTCATGGCTGGTCCACACGGGCGCTCCGGTCGGCGGCATCCAGGCACCGGTGCGCTGACGCAGCAAGGTGGTGGCCCGGTCCGCGGCCGCGTAGCAGGCGAGCATGCGGTCGGGGTCGGCGCGGCGCTCCTCCAGGGTGGCGGCGGGGCCGTTGACCAGATGGCCGCGGTAGACGGGCAGTTCGCGCCCGTCGACGACCTCGGTGGGGGAGCTGCGGGGCTTGGCGAACTGGCCGGCGATGCGGCCGATCCGGATGACCGGCCGGCCGGTGTTGATCTTCATGACGCCCGCCAGCGCGTCGATCAGGCCGATCTTGCGGTTCACCGCCTGCCCTCCGCACTCGGCGGGGTCCTCCGCGCAGTCCCCGGCCTGGATGATCTGGTAGGTGCCGCCGGCCGCCTCGGCCATCAGCATGCGCAGCATCTGCACCTCCTCCCAGCCCACCAGGCCCGGCCGGGCCGCGAGTTCGGCCCGCACGGCGGACGCGCGCTGCGGGTCGGCCCACACGGGTTGCTGTTCCTCAGCGACGAGCCGGCCCGGGCCGACGCCGAGGGCTGCCGGCGGCCGCAGATCGCGGTCACGAACGGATGATGCCGCGGACATGATCAGGCTCCTTGGGGCAGAGGGAAGTCGGTTCCCGGGGTCGGGGCACTCAGGTCGGGGCGCAGCGCCGCCGCCCCGCCGAGATAGACGTGGTGCATGGCGTCGCGGGGCCGCCTGCTGTGCACATGCGCCAGAATCCGGATGACGCGGTGCAGGGAGCCCGGGACCGCGATCTCGGCGGTGCACAACAGCGGTACATCGGTCAGGCCCAGCTTCCTGGCCGCGGCCGCCGGGAAGGCGGAGCGCAGGTCGTGGGTGGTGGTGAAGACGATGCTGATCAGGTCCGCATCGCCCAGGCCGTTGCGCCGCAGGATCTCGCCGAGGAGTTCACTGGTGGCCTGTTCGATGAGGGCGGGGTCGTCGGAGGCGACCTGGGCGGCACCGCGCACGGCACGCACGGTGAGCGCGCCGGGTCCGCTCGCCTGGCTGGTCGGGGTCGTCACTGGCTGGCTCCTGGGTCTGCGAAAGGGCCGGGTGCGGCCAGGTGATCAGGCCCTCTGCCCGGTCAGCAGGCCGCACAGGGCGGAGATGGAGCGCGCCTGCGGCAGCCCGTCCAGGGGCAGTACCACCTGGAACTGCTTCTCCACCCGCGCGACGATCTCGATGAGGTTGAGCGAGTCGGCCAGGTAGTGGTCGAAGAGGTCCGCGCTGTCGTCGATCTCGTGCGGACCCAGTGCCAGGATCTCCGCGACGATCGCGCGGACCGTTGAGATCGGGTGGTCGGTGTCGTTCATCTGCCGTCCTTCACTGGATGCGGTGCCGGTGGGGTGGGGAGCAGGCTTGCGGAAGGGCGCGAGACGACGAGGATCGAGCCCACGGTGAGGACCGTCCGGCCGGCTGCCTGCGTCTGTCCGGTGAACTCACCGACCGCGCCGGAATGGTGGCTGAGCTGTACATGGTGTTCCAGGACATCGCCGGGCACGGCCGGCGCGGCGTAGTGCAGGTCGCGGATGCCGACCATCAGCGGGACCTCGTCCGGCGGGCCGAGCCCGGCGAGCGACCACAGCAGGGAGACGGCCTGGCCGAACGATTCGAGCAGGAGCACCGACGGATAGGCGAAACCGCCGATGCCGGTTCCGTCCGCCAGGTGCCGGTAGCAGTCCTCCCCACCGGTGATCGCCTTGGTGGCGACGAGCGAGTGGGGCGGTGAGAACGTGCGCACCGTGTCGAGCAGGAGCATGGGAGGGCGCTGGCGGAGCCGATCGCGCACCTGGCTGTGGTCAAGCACCGGCCACCACCGCTTCGAGCGTGAGGGACAGCTCCGCCGCCATCAGGCCATCGGCACGTGTCCCCCGGGCGCGGACCGTGACCCGGCTGTCCGGTTCGGACGTCACCAGCAGGGACAGCTCCAGTTCGTCGCCCGCAAACAACGGGCGGGCGAAACGCGCACGGTCGATACGGCACAGCCGAAGCTCGCCGCCGAGGGCACAACCGGCTGCCTGGCGCACCCCCTCGATCAAAAGGACCCCCGGCAGGATCGGGAAGCCCGGATAGTGGCCGGCCATCTGCGCGGCGGCCCGCTCCACGGGCAGCCGCACCGTGACGCGAAGGCCCTCGGGGGTCCGCACGCTCTGCGGCGGTCGGTGCAGCGCGTCGAACACCGTCGCGGTCCGGGACGAGGCAGGCACGGCGCTCCTCAGCCCAGGCCCGGCTCGGCGAGCAGGCGCTGCGCGAGCGTTTCCACGTAATCGGTGATCGTCACGTCGTGGTCGAGGTAGGGGACCAGCTCACGCGTCTGCTCGTAGAGCCGCCGGGTCGCCGGCGACAGACCGTCCGTGCCCCGGATGTCGACGGCCTGGCAGGCACACAGCAGCTCGAAGGCGACCACGTACGCGACGTTGTCCAGCACCTCCCTGGCGCGCCGGGCCGCGACGAAACCGAAGGAGACGATGTCCTGGAAGTCGCCGGTCGAACTCAGCGACTGGATGGAGATGGGCATGGACTTCGCCCTGGTCTCCGCGGTCAGTGAGGCGGTCATGAACTGGCCGCCCATCAGACCCAGCCGCAGGCCCGGGTTCTCCTGGCACAAAAACGCCGGAAGCCCCTCGCTGTTGCTCTTGTCGAGATACCGGTCGATGCGGCGGTTGGACAGGTTCATCAGCGTCGTCAGCGCGATCGCCAGATGGTCCATCGCCATGGCCACGTACTGCCCGTGGAAATGCCCGTTGTGGAACACCTCGGCCTCGTCGGGGTCGATCAGCGGGTTGTCGTTGGACGAGTTGAGCTCGTCCTCGACGACCTGCTCGATCGAGGCGAGACTGTCCACGACCGGCCCCAGGATCTGCGGGGTGCACCGGATCGAGTAGGCGTCCTCGATGGACTGCGATCCCGCCTTCGCGGTGTCCCCCATCTCACCCGACAGAAGGTGCTCGGTGTCGAGCTCGTCGACCGCCAGAGTGGAGTCGGCCAGCGTCTCCCACAAGAACTCGGCGACCGCCTGCTGGCCCTTGTGCGGCTTGAGCGCGTGGACCCGCGGGTCGAACGGCTTGGTCTTGCCGGCCAGGCCTTCCACCGACAGCGCCGAGACCAGCAGGTACGACTGCAGCAGCCGTCGGGCCCGCGTGATGGTGAGACTGCCCAGACCCACCATGCCGGAGGTGCCGTTGATCAGCGCCAGGCCCTCCTTGAAACTGAGCTCCATCGGCTCGATGCCGGCCCGGCGCAGCGCCTCGGCACCCGCAAGGACCTCACCGTCCAGCCGCGCCTTCCCCTGGCCTATGCACACCAGGGCGATCGCGGCCAGCGGCCCGAGGTCGCCGCTGGTGCCCAGCGACCCCTTCTCCGGCACGCACGGCACGACACCCGAGTTGCGTACCGCGATCAGCTTGTCCAGGTTGGTCAGGGAGATCGCCGAGTTGCCGCGGGACAGGGACACGATGCGGGACGTCATGATCGCGCGGACCGTGGTGTCGTCGAGATGCTCACCCACGTTGGTCGCCACGGCGTTGAGCAGGTTCTCCTGGAGCTGGCGGGCCATGGTCACCGGCACCAGATAGTTGACGAAGCCGCCCATGCTGGTGTTGACGCCGTAGATGACCCGTTCCTCCGCGACGAATTTCTCCAGTGTCTGCCGGGAGGCCTGTACGCGGGCGCGGACGGTGTCGTCGATGGCCACGGAGTCGGCACAGACCGCGGTCGACGCGACGTCGGCCAGCCGCACCCGCCGGCCGATGGACAAGGTGTAAGTCACGTGTGGCTCCTAAGCGTTCGTAGCGTGTCGTACATCCGATGTCCCCCGGGGGGAGGCCAGCTTCTGCGTGAGCAAGGCGCGGTCGACCTTGCCGTTCTCGGTCAGGTCAAGCTCCGGCACGGCGCGGATCGACCGGGGCACCATGTAGGCGGGCAGCTCCCGCGCGCAGAACGCGAGGGCCGCACCGACGTCGAGATCCGCTCCGGCGCCGTCCAGGACGACGGCCGCCATCAGCACGTGGTCCCCCGCACGCGGCACCAGGGCGGCCGCGGCCGCCGTCACGCCGGGCAGCCGGGTCAAGGTGCCCTCGATCTCGCCCAGCTCCACCCGGTTCCCGTGGATCTGCACCTGGTAGTCGGAGCGGCCCACGAAGCACAGATCACCCTCCGGGCCCAGACGGGCCAGGTCGCCGGTGCGCAGCACCTTGTGCCCGTGCCGCGGCTCGACCGGGTCGGGCACCAGCACCGCGGCCGTGGCCTCGGGGTCGTTCCAGTAGCCGGTGAACAGCGCCGGGCTGCGCAGGTAGATCTCCCCGACCAGGCCCGGCCGGGTGACCACGTCGCCCCGCTCGTCCACGAGGGTCATCTCCGCGCCGGCGTGGGCGTGACCGATCGACAGCCGCTCCTGCCCGGCCGGCAGCGGACGGGGCACGTCGGTGAACGAGGCGGCCATCGACTCCGTCGCCCCGTAGCCGTTGACGACACGGGCGCCGGGAAGCATCTCCTGCAGCCGGCGAAGCTCGGGGAGGGGGAACTCCTCTCCCGCGAAGACGACCGAGCGCAGCCGCTCCAACTCCTTGAGCAGGTCCGCGTCGTGACGCAGGACCGGACGCCACAGCGACGGAACGCCGTGCACCTGGGTGACCCCGGCATCGCGCAGGAAACCGATCATGCGCCGCGGCGAGGAGAGATCCTCCCGCCGGACCGGGACGAGGGTGGCGCCGCTGCTGAGGGCCACACCGATCCCGAACAGCGCGAAGTCGAACTGCAGCGGTGAGGTGCTGGCCACCCGGTCGTCGGGTCCGGCCAGAGCGTCCTGCAGCATCGCGCGCAGGAACGTCACGATCGCCCGGTGGCTCATCACCACACCCTTGGGACGGCCCGTCGACCCGGAGGTGAACACGATGTACGCGGTGTCGGTGGCGAGCACGCTCCGCCGCCGCCGCACCCGGCGCGCCGGCGGGCGCTCCACCACCAGGCCGCCCGGCCCGAAGCGCGCGCTGCCCTGCGCCTCCACCAGCTCCCTGCGCGCCAGGCCCTCGGCCCGCGCATGGAGCGCGGGTTCGACCGAACGCACGATCGACAGCAGGCGGGTGTCCGGAGTCTGCGGGCTCACCGTCACGAACGGCAGGCCCAGCAGGGAGCAGGCGAGCAGCATGGCCACCGACGCCGCCGAGGTGTCCGCCTCGATCACCACGCGGTCACCCACATCGAGACCGAGGCCGTCCAGGACGGCCGCGTACTCCTGGGCCAGTTGGTCCAGGCGGCGGTAGGAGATCTCCTGGAGAACCCCCTCCGCGTCCGCCTCCACCACCGCGGGCTTGTCCGGCGAGACGGCCGCGGGCCCCATGAGCAGCCGATAGAGGTTGTCCCCCGAAGGATGCGGGCGTTCCATAGCGTCTCCCTTGTCCGTTGAGTGCGGCGGCGAGCGGATCCGCCGGCAGTGCCGTGTCGCCTTGGGGGCCTTGGCACCCACCGTGGGACACCGGGATGGGCGTGAGACTGGAGCGGGTCTTGACCGGCGGTGTACCGGCAGGTCGGCGCCCTTGAACGGACCGCTGCACGAGGGGAACGGAGCCTTGGTGCCCCCGGGCCGGCCGGCCGCCCGGCGGTGCGCGCTCCAGCGGGCTGCGAGGGACAGGCGAGGAAAGCGGCCTAGCGTCACCTTGCGAACCGACCAGCCGATGTCTCAAGGAGCCTGCATGTCCACCGATGAGCACGAGTTCAAGCTGCCTGGCGCGGATCTTCCCCAGCCCGACGCCGAACTGCGCAAGAAGCGCGAGGCGGTCGTCGCGGAACACACCATCGCCGAGTCCGCCTGGGACATCGACGGGGTCCTCGCCACGTTCCCGCGCGGCGGCGTCTACCGCGTCATGGCCTACGAGGAGAGCCCCTTCATCGGTGAACAGGCCATCAAGCAGGGCTACTTCGCCGAACTGCAGAAGGCCTTCCCCCACCCCGAGCACGACCTGTTCCACGTCCACCACACGCCGACAGCGGTCATCCTGGAGGCGCAGATGCGCGCCAAGCAGGAGGCGGACTGGCGCGGCATACCCAACCGCGGCAAGACCGTCGAGGCCCCCGTGGCCGTCTTCTTCCACTTCGACGGCGATGTCCTGATCGACGAGACCCTCTACTTCGACATGGCCACCTTCGCCCGTCAGCTCGCCTGAGCCCGCAGTGCCGGGGCGCACGGATCCCGGGCACCCCGGCAGCCGGCTCAGCCCACCGCCGACCGACAAGGACCACCACCCATGAGCGTGCCCAGGCCGGAGCGCACAGCACCGCCGTCCACCCACTCGGCCGGGGTGCGCCCGCTCCTCCTCGACGTCGCGGGCCTGACCCTGTCCGGCCTGCTGGCCGAGCCGCCCGACCGGCCGCCCCGGGCGACCGTCGTCGCCGTGCACGGCGGCGGCATGCGGGCCGGCTACTTCGACGGCCAGGCCCACGCCGACCTGTCCCTGCTCACGCTGGGCGCCCAACTCGGTTTCACGGTGCTGGCCCTGGACCGGCCCGGCTACGGCCACTCCGCCGCACAGGCGCCCGCCGGCCTGACCCTCGACGAGCAGTCCGCCGTCCTGGCCGGGGCGCTCGACGCCTTCGCCGAACGGCACACCGTCGGGCAGGGGTTCCTGCTGCTGGCACACTCCTACGGCGGCAAACTCGCCCTGACCACCGCCGCGCACACCCCCGGCCTGCTCGCCCTGGACGCCTCCGGCGTCGGCCACCGCTACGGCCTCGAACCCGCCGAGCACCGGCGCCTGCGCCGCCACCTGGAGTGGGAGCGCAACTGGGGCCCGCTGGGGCTCTACCCGTCAGGCACCTTCCGCGCGGCCGAGGCCCTGGTCGCCCCCATCCCCGCCCGCGAGGCCGCCGAGGTGGCCCTGTGGCCGCAGATGTTCGACGCCCTGGCACCACGGATCAGCATCCCGCTGCGCCTGACGTTCGCCGAGCACGAGGCCTGGTGGCTGCACCAGGAGCCGGACATCGCCGACCTGACCTCCCGGCTGAGTACAGCACCCCTCGTCCGGGTCGAGCGCCAGCCCGGCTCGGGCCACAACATCAGCCTCGGCCGGGCCGCCCGCTCCTACCACCTGCGCGCACTCGCCTTCTTCGAGGAGTGCCTGCAATCCGCCGAGGACGACCCGGCCGGCGTGCCTGCCCGCAGCCGGAACACGACCAGCACAGCGGCACGCTGACCCAGCCCGCCCACCGATGCCGGACCACCGGCAGCGCGCTGTGCGTCGTCGTGCATCCCGGCGACCTGGAGTACGGGCCCGCCTGCGCGGCCGCCGAACACACCGCACAGGACAAGGCCGGCCGGCCAGCGGTGGCCCCATGCCCCGCAGGACAGCCGTCCGGCCGGACCCGGGCAGGCGGTGCAGGGCCGCGCTGCTGGCGTTGGCCCGGTGCCGGGGCGCTGACGTGCGGCGCGGCCTGCCGGCGTACACACCTGACGTCGCGGCAGAGGGCGCCGCCGCCCTGAACCCCGGAGCCCGCAGCCGACCGCATCCCCGATATCTGACGCCCGTGCCGGCGATCCCGCCGGCACGGGCGGCCGCGCAGGGAAACACCGACGGCATCATCGGCGCCCCCTGAGGCCCGCCCGCGATTCACCCCGTGGCCGCCTCCGGCGCGCCCGATCCCGGCTCTCGGCCCGCCCGCAGATCGTGACCGATGCCGGCACGCGCCCGGTGGCGGCGACCGGCCTGCCGCCGCCCGGCAGCCGCAACCACAGCCGGGCGCGCACGGAGCCCGGCGCCCACCGGGCCTGCCGCGGCGCACCGGCCCTCACGGCGGCTCCAGAGCACCGGCGGTGTGCACCCCGCACCCGCACACGACGAGCCCTCGATGCACTTCAGCCGGCGCCAGGAGCGGACAACGCCCTCCACCGCCGGACGCGAACACATGGCACCCGCCCGGCGGCGGACGCAAAGGCTTAGCCCCCTTCGTGCAGCCCTCCGTGCAAGGGCGCCGACCTGCCGGTACACCGCCGCTCAAGACATGCTCCAGTCCCACGCCCATCCCGGTGCTTCACGGTGGGTCCCAAGGACCCGAAGCGGCGCGGCGGCCGGTGTGCCCGGCGGCAGCGGAGCAGGACAGCCGGGCCAGGGCGAGGTGCAAAGTGCCCGCAATTCGCCGCGCAGACCACGACTCGGCCGACGTGCACCCCGGGAGAGGCAACATGACCAAGCCGTACGAACCGATGCCGGACGACTGGCAGCGAGCGCTGTGCGTCGTCGCGCACCCCGACGACCTGGAGTACGGGCCCGCCTGCGCGGTCGCCGAATGGACCGCGCAGGGCAAGTTCGTCGCCTACGCCATCGCCAGCCGCGGCGAAGCCGGGATCGCCACCATGGACCCGGACACCACCGGTGAGCTGCGCGCCGAGGAGCAGGTGCGGGCCGCGGCCGCGGTCGGGGTGCGGGACGTGGACTTCCTCGGCCACCCCGACGGCATCATCGAGTACGGCTTGCCGCTGCGCCGTGACATCGCGCGGTCGATCCGCAAGCACCGCCCGGACATCCTGGTCACCATCAACTTCTACGACCGGTGGCGCAGCGGAGACTGGAACACCCCCGACCACCGCAACGTCGGCGTCGCCCTGCTCGACGCGGCAAGCGACGCCGGCAACCCCTGGATCTTCCCCGAACTCCTCGACGAGGGCTTCCCGCCGTGGTCCGGCGTGCGCTGTCTTGCGGTCGGCGGTTCCCCGGACTCCGGGCACGCCGTCGACTGCACCGACGGCATCGCCGCCGGCATCGAGGCGCTCGCCGCGCACGCCGGCTATCTGGAGTCGCTGCCGCCGGACAACCCGATGTCCGACTCGGCCGGCTACCTCACCACCAAGCTCACGCGCTTCGGGGAGCGCTTCCACAACGTGCCGACCATGCCGTTCGAGATCATCGGCGTCTGACCCGGCCCCGCCGGCGACCCGGCCGGTGCGCCGCTTGCGCACCTGACAGGCGACCCGGACGCCCCGGCCCGCGAGGCCCGGGGTGCCCTGTGTGTCCGCCGTCGGGCCTGAGCGCTCCGGGACCGCCTCGGACCCTCAAGGCGTGCGGCCGGCCGCCTTCTTCACCGATCGACCGAGTGATGTCGGGGCCGGGCGCGCGGCCCCCCTTCTTTTTCATTCGGCTGTTCAGGAGATGCGTGTGCAGCATGCTGTGGAACAGGCCGTACGGATCATCCGGGAGCGATACGCGGAACCGCTCAGCCTCGACGACATCTCCTGCGCGGTCCTGGTGAGCAAATTCCATCTCCTGCGCGTGTTCAGACAGGTTACCGGAGTGACCCCGGGGCGCTTTCTCAGCGCGGTGCGCATCAGTGAAGCGAAGCGCCTCCTGCAGAATTCCGATCTCGCTGTGGCCGCCATATCCTCCATGGTCGGATACGACAGCACCGGAAGCTTCACCAGCCGCTTCACCGAATCGGTGGGAATCCCGCCCACTCAGTACCGGCAGCTGAGCCGGGGCGAGGGCGAGTTCACCGCGCGCTCCTCGGCCCAGGGGCCGGCCGGCCGGACGCGCTGCCGGCTGCGCGGTGTGGTCCGGGCCGGGGCGAAACCCCTCTCCCCGATCTACATCGGTTCCTTCGGCGGCCCCATACTCCAGGGGCGTCCCTCCAGCTGGACCACGGTGGAGGACCTCGGCCCCTTCGCGCTGCAGCAGGTGCCGCGGGGGATCTGCTACCTGCACGCGACGATGCTCGCGGCGCGGGAACAGCCGCTGGGGACCATTCTGCTGACGGCCACGCTGGGACCCCTGCACATCGACCCGTACATCAGCTCCGAGGTGGAACTGGTGCTGTGTCCGCAGGTCTGGTCCACCCCGCCCGTCCTGTTCGCGCCTCCCGGTTTCGAGATGCTCACCGAGAGGGCTCCTCAGCCCGGATTCAAGCGGTTGTCGAGCGGGTTCAAGTAGTTTTCTCGCGGCTTCAACCGGATTTCAAGGACGGGTTCTCCACACTCCTTGGGAAGGTTAGCAATTAGGGAGAAGACAGGTCGTGACTCAGGCTGCAACGCTCTTTGCTGAGCGCGGTGAGGGCCGCGTCTCGGCGGTCCGACGGATCGCCTTCTGTGAACCTTCCGAAGGGATATCGCATGCGCGAAGTCAGGGCAATCCGAGTGGAGTCGGCCGACGAGTCCGGCAAGGACCTGTCCGTGTGGGACCGCGCCGGGGACAACCTCTCTGTGTGGGACCGGGCCGGCGAGGACCTGTCGGTGTGGGACCGCGCCGGGGAGAACCTGTCGGTGTGGGACCGCGCCGGGGAGAACCTGTCCGTGTGGGACCGGGCCGGCGAGGACCTGTCCGTGTGGGACCAGGCCGGGGACAACCTGTCGGTGTGGGACCGGGCCGGGGAGAACCTCTCCGTGTGGGACCAGGCGGCACCGGTCTGGGACCGAGTGAGGGAACGGCAGGCGGCCTGACGATCGTCCGACAGCCCCTTCGGCCCGGTAGCCGCGTGCACTGCCGGGCCGGACGGGCTTCGTTCATGTCCCCAAGGGAGTTGCCGTGACGACATACCGCCCCGCACCAGCGCTGGACACCGCCGGGCTGCTGGTGCGCACCGACATCCCCCAGAGCTGGGACAGCTGGGCCGGCAGGGCACCGGTCACCCTGCGCCGGCGCTGGATCTCGCTCGCCGAGGGCAGAATCCCCGGCGGCGTCCGCACCTTCGCTCTGCCGGGCCCCCAGGGAGAACAAGTGGCCCTGGTCGGCGGCGTGATGCAGGCCCCCACCGGACATGTGCGCTTCGACCCGCAGCGGGTGCTGTCGGGCGGCTCGGCCGCGGACGGCGTGGCCGCCGACGGACCGCACCCGTGGAAGGGCCGCTCCACCGGCACACTGTTCCCGACCTGTCTTCTGATGGGACCCAACTACGAGTCGGCGCCGGTCGGCCCGGGCGCCCGCGACCCGCGGCTGCTGGGGGAGTACCTGGACACCCTGCTCGACTGGTGCCGTGAGCAGGGGATACGCAGTGTCTCGGCACTGTTCCTGCGCCCCGACCACCCCGAGTTCCTGGACGTGCTGCGCACCGCGGGCTTCGACGTGGTGCCCATGGTGGACCGCAGCGACATGGACGTCACCTGGGACGACCTGGACGGCTACATCGCCGGACTGCGGCGCAACCAGCGCTTCACCGTGCGGCGCGAGCTGCGCGAGATCGCAGCCCGCGGAATCACGGTCAGCGAACGCCCGATCCGCGACGAGGAACCCGAACTGCTCCCGCTGCGGGCCCAGCTGATGACCAAGTACGGCGCCGTCCCCGACGCACAGCGCGAGGCGGCCTCGTTCCGGCACCTGCGCGAGCACTTCGGTCCCGAGAACGTCTGGATCGTCGAGGCCCGCCGGCAAGGCGCCCTGCTCTCCTTCACGATGCTGGTGCGCGACGGCGACCAGTGGACCGCGCTGATGAGCGGCACCGACTACGAGCACCCCGACGCCTCGTTCACGTACTTCGCCACGATGTTCTACCGCCCTGCCGAACTGGCCCCCGGCCAGGGGATCACCACGATCTCCTACGGGCTGGGGACCGTGCAGGCCAAGCGGCTGCGCGGCTGCACCGTCAGCACCCTGGCCGCCGCGGGCCTGGTGCTCGGCTGATCCGACAGAACCCGACCGACCGGCTCAAGGAGCATGCCCATGTCGCGCGACTCGACCACCCCGGCCCCCCGGCACGACGGGAAGGTACTCCTTGTCGCCGACCAGGGCCTGCAGTCCGGCGAGCGGATGAGCGCCGCCCAAGTCGACCGGAAGGTCTCCGACTTCTGGACCGGCATCGGCGGCGCCGCGTTCTTCCAGGCGCTCACCACCGGCTTCTACGAGCTCGTCGCGCAGGACGAGCTGCTGTCCCCCCTCTTCGCCGTCCCCGACTGGAGCCGTCACGCCGCACGGCTGAACGAACACTTCTGCCGGATCTACGGCGAGAACGACCTGAGCGCGGCCTGGGACCCGAAAATGCACCAGGCGCACGCGCACTTCCTCATCTCCCGCGAGCAACGGCTGCGCTGGCTCGCGCTGATGAAGGAGGCGGGCACCCGACTCGACGCACCCGAACCGCACTTCACCGAGTTCCTCACCATCATGAAGATAGCCAGCGGTGAGATGACCGCGGTGTCCCGGGGCGCCGCACTGGCCCGCGGTGAGCGGTTCCACTGGGACGGGACCCCGGCATGAGCGGCCCTCCCGTCCGCTCGGTGGCCGTGGTGGGCGCAGGCCCCGCCGGAGCCTTCTGCGCACTGGAGCTGGCCCGGCTGCTGCCCGATACGGCCATCGACCTCTACGACCGCAACGACCGGGGACCGGGGGCCGGCATCGTGCTGAGCGACGAGTTCGCCGGGCGCCTGCGGGCCGACCACCCCGACACACTGAAACTGCCGGAGTCCGCCTACGCCGCATGGGACAAGACGGTCACGGTGATCGACGGCGAACGCATCGAGTCCGGCGCCTTCGGCATGTCGGGGATCTCCCGGCAGGTCTTCCACGCGCAGGTCCGCGAACTGGCCGCGCGCACCGCCCAGGTCCGGCTGATCGAAGGCACCGTCACGGACCTGCCGCAGCAGGCGGACCTGGTGGTGCTGGCCGACGGTGCGGGCAGCGAACTGCGCCGCCGGCGGGCCGGCCGGTTCGCCACCTCCGTCTCCGCGGGCCGCACCCGCTACCTGTGGATGAGCACCCCCTCCGTCCTCGAACCGTGTTTCCTCCTCAAGGACCTGGGACCGGGCCCCCTGGTGGTGCACGCCTATCCGCATGCGGCCGACGAGAGCACCTTCATCATCGAGGCCGACCCGGACACCCTGTCCGCCCTGGGCCTGCTCGACCTGCCGGCCGCCGAGGCGGAACTGAAGCTCGCCGCACTGTTCTCCAGCGAGCTGCGCGGCGCACCCCTCAAAGCCCGCACCGCCCGCTGGCAGCCGTTTCGTACCGTCGTCAACCGCCACTGGGCCGACGGGCGGACGGTGCTGGCCGGGGACGCCGCCCACACGGTTCACTTCTCCACCGGCTCGGGCACCGCCCTGGCCATCGACGACGCCCTGTGTCTCGCCCGATGTATCGCCGCACACGACGATCCGCTCCAGGCGGTGGCCGCGTACGAGAGCATCCGCCGGCCGGTCGCCGAGCAGGCACAGACGGAAGCGGCGGAGAGCACCGCCTGGTTCGAGCAGCTGTGCCGCGGCGGGCGGCTGGAAGGACACCAGACGGTGTTCGCGCTGCGCAGCCGCCGGGCGCTGAACACCTACAGCCGGCTGCGGGAGAGGGACCCGGAGTTCGTCGCACGCACCGTGGCGCGGCTGGCCGGCCATCCCACCGACGCGGAACCCCTCGACGTGCCGCTGACCGTGGGCCGGGTGCGCCTGGACCACCGGCAGGTCAAGGTCGAGCGCAGCGACGGCCGGTGTGTGCTGCACGGCGCGGACGGCACCCGGGCGGTGGGACTGCTCGTCGACCGGGCCCCCGACCGGGCGCTGCCGGGGATCGACTTCCTCGCGGTGCGGGCCCGGCCGGAGGGCGGCCGGGTGACCAGGTGCGCGGCCGCCGCGCGGATCCGCAGCGCGACGGCGCTCCCGGTCGCGCTGCTGGTCGACGAGGAACTGCCCCGCGACGAGGCCAACACCCTGATCGCCTCCGCGCGTACGGACCTGGTGGCCGTGCCATGAGCCGCGGCCGCCCGGCCGGCTCAGAAGTAGGCGCGCATCAGCTCACTGGACCAGGCCGGACCCCGCACCTCACCGCGCGGGGCGAACTCGGGCAGATACGGCTTGACGTCGAGCACCGGCGTACCGTCGACGGCATCGAGGCCGTGCACGGTGAGCGTCAGCCCCTCGACGGCCGCCAGAGTGCACACGGACACCCCGAGATGGTTGGGCCGGTTGGGGGCGCGCTGCGCCAGGATGCCGCGCAGCGGCCAGTCGGTGTTGCCCCGGGGATGCTGGGCCCCCGTGCAGGTCCGTGTCGCCAGATGGAACGCGAAGATCACCTCGATGTGGGAGTAGTCCTCGAGACCACAGGTCGCCGACGCCTCGAACACGGCCGCATCCAGTTCGATCCGCGAGACCACCGCCCCCCACGCGTCCTCGTGCACCTGCCGGCGCCCGCCGCGTACCACCCCGATCGGGCTGATCGGATTCATTGCCTGCCCGCTTCCCGTCCAGTGGGTTGAGGTCGTCCTCAGCCCACGCAGCATGTCCGCCCGCCCGCCGTAGCGTCAACCGCCCCCACCGAGTGAGGTGCCCACCATGGCCCGTGCGTTGTCCCGCCTGCTTCCCGAACCTGGTGCCGGCCGGCTGCTGGTCCTGTGCACCGCCGTGGCCAGCCTCGGCAACGGCCTCTATGTCACCGGCGGCGCCGTGTACTTCGTTCATGTCGTGGGGCTGTCACCGGGACAGGTGGGCCTGGGCATGTCGCTCGCCGGAGTCCTGGCCCTGGCGCTGGGGGTACCGACCGGGCACCTCGCCGACCGGTTCGGGCCGCGGGGCACCACCGCGGTGTTCGCCCTGGGGAAGGCGGCGGCGCTGTTCGCTGCGGCCTTCGTGGATTCCTTCGCGGCCTACCTGGCGATGGCCGTGGCCCTGGGCCTGGCCGAACAGAGCGGCCACATCGCCCGGGGCGCCCTGGTGTCGGCGGTGATGGGCAGGGAGGGCCGGGTCCGGCTCTCGGCGTACATGCGCAGTGTGTTCAACGGCGGCTTCTCGCTGGCCTCGCTGGCGGCCGGCCTGGTCATCGCCGCCGATGCGAAGACCGCCTACCTCTGCCTGTTCTGGGGCAATGCCCTGGCCATGATGCTGGTGGCCGCGCTGTACATGCGGCTGCCCAAGGTCCCGGGCACGGTGCGCGAACCCCGGGGCGAGCGGCCGCGCGGCGCGGTGCGCGACGTCCCCTATCTGGTGGTCGCCCAGGTCTCGGGGATCGTCAGGATCGGGCCGATCGCCCTGGCGGTGGGACTGCCGCTCTGGCTGGTGGTGCACACCGACGCCCCGCGTGCGCTGGCGGCATGGATCATGCTGGTCAACACGCTGATGGTGGTGTTCCTGCAGGTGCGGATGGCACGCGACGCGGACACCGTGCGGGGGGCGGCACGGCTTCAGCGGGTCACCGCTGTGGTGTTGGCCGTCGCCTGTGCGGTCACCGCCCTGACCGGGTGGATGCCCGCCTGGGCGGCCGCCGCCGTCCTCCTGGCCGTCGCGGTGCTCTTCACCCTGGGCGAGATCTGGGGGGAGGCCGCCCGATGGGGGCTGCGCTACGAGCTGGCGCCCGCGAACGCGCAGGGACAGTACGGGGGCGCCTTCGCGACCGGTGACGCCCTCGCGCTGATCGCCGGGCCGGCCCTGGTCACCGTGGTGCCCGACCGGCTCGGCGGCCTCGGCTGGCTGCTGATCGGCGCCCTGTTCCTCGGCGTTCTGGCCGCCGGCGGTCCCGCCGTCCGCTGGGCGGAACGGACCCGGCTGCCGCAGCGGGAGACAGCCGGCGTTCCCGCCGGGGCGGTGAAGGCCCCATGATTTCCTCATGCTTTCGGTATGAGTCCTTCGCTGCCGAAAACGCTGCACGCGCAGTCATACTGGAGGCGCACGCGTTCCGCGGGGGAGGAGCCGGCCTTTAGGCCGGGGCGGCTCCAACAGCCCGAGGAGGTCTACTGCTCGTGATTCCCCCCCCAGAAGACTCCCCCCTGCGCCTGCACCACCTGTGGTCCCTGCGCGAGGACACGGCGGTCGGGTGGGACGAGGAGGGCCAGGCACTGGTGCTCAGCGGTCCGCAGGGCACCGAGCGGATCGAGGCTCCCACGAGCGTGGTGGCCGAGGCGCTGCACCGGATGGAACTGGGTCCCATCCGGCTCGCGAACCTGCTGCAGCAGCCGAAGGACGAACCGGCCGCCGGACAGGACAGCTACACACTGGTGCTGTCGGTGCTGCGGGAGATCTCCCACCTGGTGATCCGCACCCTGTCCCTGGAAGACCTCAAGGGGCCGGTGCTGTCGGTGGTCCCGGCGGGCCGCAGCGCCCGCTTCGCCCTGGTCCGGGTGCCGTCGCAGCGCAGGGTGCAGCTGCGGCCCAACGTGACGATCACGGTGCAGGAGAACGCCTTCCTGCTGGAGGGCCGCGCCCTGGACCACCGGGTGCAGATCCACCGCCCCGAGGCGATGTGGGTGGTGTCTTTACTGGCCTGGCCCACAACACCGGACGCGGTGGTCGAAGTGGCCCCGCTGCCCGCCGAGTTGACCCTGGCGATCCTCGGTCACCTGGCGGGAGCCGGCATGACGGTGGCCGCGAGCTGACCGCCTCACAGCAGCCAGCCCGACTCGCGGGCGATGCGGATGGCATCGACCCGGTTCCGTGCGTTCAGCTTGGTCACGACCGTGGTGAGGTAGTTGCGCACGGTGCCCGGTGACAGGTGGAGCTGCGCGGCCATCTCCTGTGGTTCCAGGCCCTGCGCGGCCATCTTCAGCACCTCCGCCTCACGGATGGTCAGCGGGCTCTCGCTGCCGCCCCAGGCGGCCAGGGCCAGTTGGGGGTCGATCACCCGCTGGCCGGTGACGACCCGGCGGACGGCCTGGGCGAGATCGCTGGGCGGTGCGTCCTTGAGGAGGAAACCCGAGACGTGCGCGGACATCGCCCGGCGCAGCGTGCCGGGGCGGCCGAGGCTGGTGAGGATCAGGGTCCGGCACTCGGGGAGCCGCTCATGCAGGAGTTCGGCCGCGCTGAGTCCGTCCAGGCCGGGCAGGTCGATGTCGATGATGGCCACGTCCGGCCGGTGCTCGCGTGCCTGGCTCAGGATCTGGTCGCCGCGCTCGATCTCGGCGACCACGTCCAGGTCGTCCTCCAGATTGAGCAGAGCAACCAGTGCGCCGCGGACCATGTGCATGTCTTCGGCAAGGAGGATCCGAATCATCGTCGCCGTCCACCGCTCTCTCCCGTACAAGAATCTTGTTGAATCCTGCCCAGCACTCTGCCCGTTGGAAGGTCGTCAACGGGAGAGCTGGTGCCAAGGTTGTTCACGCTACGTTGTCTGTCCGCCCGGCGGCTGCTGTTTGTCCGTGGTCACTCGTGTGTGCGGGGTGCCGGACCGTGCTCCTTGACCGGTGCCTCGGCCGAGAGCCGGAAGAGCCCCGTGTCGGACGCGTCGGGAAGACGTTGTGTGATCAGCCGGCCGCCGATGTCCTCCAGTCGTCGTTCCAGGTTGCCCAGCCCGCTGCCGTTGCTCGGCGAGCGCAGATGAGAGCCGAGTATCAGGCCGTCGTTGACGATCGACAGACACACGGCATCGCCCTCGATCCGGGCGGAGATCCAGCAGCACGAGGCCTTGGAGTGCCGCAGCAGGTTGGTGACGCCCTCGCGCAGCACCGTGGCCAGCACGGTGGACGTCAGCACCCCCAGGTGCTCGATGGCGTCCTGGGTGTCGACGGTGACCGAGACGTCGGCGGCGGCCAGCACCGATTCGGCGGAGGCGAGTTCGGAACTGAGGGACATCTCCCGGTACCCGCTGGCGACCCGGCGCACATCGGCCAGCGCCTGGCGGGAGATGACAAGCACCTCGTCGACCTCTTCGCAGGCCCGGTGCGGATTGGTCGGGATGAGGCGGCGGATCAGCTCGTTCTTCAGGGACACGGCGGAGAGGCTGTACCCGAGCAGGTCGTGCAGGTCCCTGGAGAAACGTAACTGCTCGTTGCTGACCGCCAGCCGCGCCAGGTCGGTGCGGGCCCGGTGCAACTGGTCGACCAGGCTGGTCAGACGGCTCAGGCCGTACACGACGAGCCCCGTGAGCGCGGTCGTCTGGGCCAGGTACACCGCGTCGATGACACCCCGGTCGTCCAGCACGGCGGGGATGACCATGCTGAGCGCCGTCAGCCCGTACAGGGTCCAGCCTGCCGCGGCCGGCAGGAGAAGCAGCAGGGAGCCGGCGAAGAAGCCGGCCATGGCGCCCCAGAACACTCCGAACCAGATCAGCGGCAGGAAGGAGAGGACACCTTGGGCGGCCAGAGTGAGGAGCTTGGTGCGCATCGGTGCGGTGGAGATGCCGGGTGCCGAGTGCACGAGTTGCAGTCCGAACACCAGCGTCAGACAGACCAGGGCGCGGGTCAGATCGTATGCGTCGAGCGACACGGACAGAATGTTGAGGAAAGTGATGCCCAGATAACAGATGAGCGCGGCCAGCAGAATGCCCCGGGCTGTTCTGGTGGCCACGCTCCCGTAGTCCTGCGATTGGCTGGCACGTGATGGGGATCTGTTCGGACTGGTGAAGTCCATCTCTCGTCGCCCAGCTCCCCTCGGGTCTCGATGCCAGTTCGAACAAGTGGCCCTCATTCTATGCAGGTTGGCTGGTGTTGGGTGGTCATCCACGGAACCGGGCACATCGCTGCGGCATCGCCTTGACGGTGGCGTCGATGCTGGTCTGGAGGGGGTCGGACCGTGCTGCGGGACAGCTTGTGCGGCCCGTCGTCAGGCGGTCGACGGGGCGGCTGTGGAAGGTGCCGGAGCAAGCCGCCTGGCTGGATCTGCCCGGGCGCCCCGGCCCCTGCGGAGCGGCATCCTCGTGCCGGATGTGTGTGGTGCCGGCGGTCGCCGCACCGGTGGTGGGTTTCACCGCCGGTGTGCTTCGGGCAGAGCGGCCGGCCTGCCCTGCCCGAAGCGGTGCGTGCCGCGCAGGGGGGTCAGACGAACAGCGGGACGGGGTTGAGCTGCTCGTAGGGGGTGGGGTGGGAGAGGCGGCCGAGTGTGACAGGTATGTCGAACAGCCTGCCGGGCGCGTACCGGGCCCAGAAGTGCCGCAGTCCCGGCACTATCACCTTGACCACCGGCATGCCCACGTCCGGGCGGGTCTGGTCGAGGGCCAGGAGCTCCAGGCCCTTGGCGGCGACGAGGCCGGTGATGGCCTTGACGTCGTCGAGGAGATCGTTGCGCACGACGTAGTTCCAGTGGCCGGGAGTCCGTGGCCGGGCGGCCGGGTCCGGCGCCAGATACGGCTGGTTGGCGAGGGTCGCCTGCCGCCACCAGCGGACCGGGAGAGCGTCCGTGATGCCGTATCCGCCGCCGGGGCGGTCCCGGCTCACGGCCGGCAGCAGCTGCCCCGTCTCGGTGAGCGCACGGCGCAGCGCGACGGCCGGGTCGAAGTGGGCGCCGAAGCCGAAGACGATGTCCTCGGTGGGGCCCCCGGTACGCCGGGACAGTGCCACGACCGCGGGAATGCCGAGGTCCGATGTGAGGTCGAGCGCCCACAGGTCCCGGCCCAGTTTCCGGTATCCCTCGCGCAGCCGTCCTATGTACGGCTCGTGGAAGGAGTCCAGGTCGATGGCGGGCTGCCGGGTGCGGTTGTACCACCACAGGGCGACGGCGTCCCGTTCCACCAGTTCGAGGAACCCCTGCAGCAGGGCGTCCTCAGGGCTGCTGCCCGCCGCGTTGCCGTTGGAGTCGGCGTAGGGCCCGGGCGAACCGGCAGTGGTGGAGAAGTAGAGCATCGAGGTGGGCAGCAGCCGCTGGCGCTGCTCGGTCAGGGACCACACGGGGGTCCACTCCACCGGCCGCCTCTCGTCGAAGGGTTCGGGCACATGGTGGAAGGGCGAGCCCGAGCGGTTCCAGCGGTCCCGTTCGCGGAACTGCGCATCCGCGTACAGCTGGCAGGAGTTGGGGTGCAGCGCCTGATCGCCGAGGGCGTGCAGGGTGTCCACCACGACCGGTTCGTCGCCGTGCCGGGTGCCGCAGTAGCGCTCCACCGCCTCGCACAGGGCGCTGGTGCGGGCGTCGGTGTCGGTCAGGCCCTTGCCGCCGCTCTGCGAGCGCAGTCCGGCCGGACCGCGGTCCCGCATCGCCAGGTTGTGCCCCGACACGTAGGTGGTGGCGAACTCCGGTGCTCCGGGGGAGGGTTCGAGGATCGGCACGATGCCGGTGATCGGGCTCACCAGGTGCGCGTGGCGCTTGAGCAGCTGGTCGGGGCTCAGGGCCCGGTGGTCGCCGCCGTGCCCGGCCTTGGTCCGCGACCTCGGGACGAACGGTGCGAGGACGCGCCGGCTGGTCAGGCCGGGTTCGCCGCAGGAGGAGCACTGGGGGATCCGGGACACGGGGTGCACGCGGGTGCGGAGGTTGAGGGTGTCGACCGTGCGGACGGAGCCCTGGTCGGCGTAGCGCAGCCCGGCCAGCCACTTGGCGGCCTCCAGGACCGCGCTCTGGGTGGCCATGACGCGTCCGGCCGAAAGCGAAGCGATCGGCCGCACGAGCGGCCGGTCCAGGCCCAGGGCCTGCTGGAGCGGCCCCTCGTACCCGCGGTGCTGCTCCAGCCGGTAGGCCAGGCACGACCAGCACGGTCCCTCGTCCGGCCGGAAGAACGGGCCGATCCAGGGTTCGTAGCCGCACAGCCGGGTGAGCAGCCACGGCCTGCCCGCCGCCCGGTGTTCGGCGTCCACCCGCTCCAGCTCGGGGGAGAGGTAGTCGTCGCACAGGACCAGCGTGAGGTCCGTGTCCGAGTCGGTCACCCGCAGACCGGACTCCACACTGGCCGCGAGCACGGGTGTGGCGTCGACGCCGGTGAGCGGCAGGATCCGCAGCCGGGAGCCGGTCAGGCCCGCCGCGGCCCGGGCGCCGTCCAGGCCGGCCAGGTCCCAGTACGCCTCGGCGATGGGGTCGGTGCTCGCCGCCGCCAGGGCGGGATTGCGAAAGCGCAGCAGCCCGGCTTCGCTGAGCAGGCGCAGCCCGTCCTCGGCCTCCTCGGTGGTGAGGGCGGGCGAGGCGGCGTGCAGGATCTCGGCGAGTGACTGGGTGCCGTCGAGCAGCGGCACCAGCACATCGGCGAGCAGGCCGTGCAGGGTGGTCACGCCCTGGCGGGAGACCAGATAGGTCGCCTCGCCCGGGACGGTCGCCGGGCGCAGGTGGTGCCTGAAGCCCACGAGGGCCGAGCCGTCCTGCAAAGAGGCCGGCGCGGGTCCCCCGGGGACAAACGACTCAGAGGTCATATCCAGGCCCCCGCGACTGCATCACCCTCGACGGCCAGGGGGGCCGTGGCGGGGACGAGGTTCGCGGGGGGCGGGCCTGCGCAGAGGGTGAACGCGGCGGCGTTCGGCGGCGCGGGGGAGGGACCCGTGCAGAGGCAGAACAGCACGGTGGAACTGACCTTGTGGTCAAGGTGCTCGACCACGAGGAGGGGACGTGCGGGAGCTGCCTCGGTGATGTGCACCGAGCGGGCGACGCGGGTGGCACTGGCGTGGCTCATCGGAGAAGGTCCTCACTGATGTGGTCGGCTGGTGCTCCAATGGCCGGAATTCTTCGCGAGGGGGGGATGTCACGGACAGTGTCCGCTTCATCGGCGGCAGGTGAAGTTCTCACTCAACCGGAGGCGGAGGCCCCACCTCCGCAGCCGCCGCCGCCCTGAGCGGTTCCCACCACCGGCGGTGGTCGCGGTACCACTGGACGGTTTCCGCCAGCCCCTCCGCGAAGCTCCTGCGAGGTGTGTACCCCAACTCCTCCCGGATTTTCGTGCAGTCGACGGCATAACGCCGGTCGTGGCCCTTGCGGTCCTCGACCCGGACGACGCTGTCCCAGGTCGCGCCGCACGCCGCGAGCAGCATGGCGGTGAGCTCCTCGTTGGACAGCTCGGTGCCGCCTCCGATGTTGTAGATCTCCCCCGCCCGGCCCTTGGTGCGGACCAGTTCGATGCCCTGCACGTGGTCGTCGATGTGCAGCCAGTCGCGGACGTTGCGGCCGTCGCCGTACAGCGGGACCGTCCCGCCGTCGAGGAGGTTCGTCACGAACAGCGGGATGAGCTTCTCGGGGAAGTGGTGGTGGCCGTAGTTGTTCGAACAGCGGGTGACCCGGACGTCCAGGCCGTGGGTGCGGTGGTACGACAGCGCGATCAGGTCGCTCGAGGCCTTCGACGACGAGTACGGCGAGTTGGGCTGCAGCGGGTGGCTCTCGGGCCAGGAGCCCTCGTCGATCGAGCCGTACACCTCGTCGGTGGAGATGTGCACGAAAACCCTGATGCCGGCCCGGTGCGCCGCGTCGACGAGTGTGTGCGTACCGACCACGTTCGTGCACACGAACTCGGCGCCGCCGTCGATCGAGCGGTCGACATGCGACTCGGCGGCGAAGTGCACCACCTGGTCGTGCTCGGCCATCAGTTTGCCGACCAGACCGGGGTCGCAGATGTCGCCCTGCACGAAGGAGAAACGCGGGTGCGCCCGGACCTCGTCGAGGTTGGCCAGGTTGCCCGCGTACGTCAGCTTGTCCAGCACGGTGATCGAGACATCGCCGGGTCCGCCGGGGCCGAGCACCGTACGGACGTAGTGCGAGCCGATGAACCCGGCGCCGCCGGTCACCAGAACACGGGTGGTCATGACATGGTCCCGGCGCCGGGGTACCGGTTCATCGGCCCGGTGACAGCCGTGGCACCGTCCGGGGCGGCAGTTCGGATCACAAGCATGGAACGGGTCTCCTCACTCAGGCGACGCGGGCGGTCAGTGCCGGGCGGTGGCGGGCTGCGACCTCGGTGACGTAGGCGCCGTAGTCGGTGCCCGCCATCTCCTCGCCCAGACGCAGGCACTGTTCGGCGGTGATGAGGCCGCGGTTGAGGGCCACCTCCTCGACGCAGGCGATCCACTCGCCCTGCCGCTGCTCGACCAGCTGGACGTACTGCGCCGCCTGCAGCAGCGAGTCGTGGGTGCCCATGTCCAGCCAGGCGAAGCCGCGGCCGAGCTCGGTGAGCCGGGCCCGGCCCTGCGCCAGGTAGGCCAGGTTGACGTCGGTGATCTCCAGCTCGCCCCGCGCCGAGGGGGAGAGGTTCTTGGCGATCCCGACCACGTCGGAGTCGTAGAGGTACAGCCCGGTCACCGCGAGGTTGGAGCGCGGGGTGCGGGGCTTCTCCTCCAGCGACAGCAGCCGGCCGTCGGCGTCGATCTCCCCGATCCCGTACCGGTGCGGATCGCGCACCCGGTAGCCGAACAGCGCGGCGCCGTCGAGCCGGCGCACCGCGTCGTCCAGGAGCACCGAGAACCGCGGCCCGTGGAAGATGTTGTCGCCCAGCACCAGCGCGACCTGGTCGTCCTCGATGAAGTCGGCGCCGATGACCAGGGCCTCGGCGATGCCGCGCGGCTCGTCCTGCTCGGCGTACTCGATGTGCAGGCCGAGCCGGGAGCCGTCGCCCAACAGGGTGCGGAAGCTGTCCGAGTGGTCCTTGGACGAGATCAGCAGGATGTCCCGGACCCCGGCCAGCATCAGCACGGACAGCGGGTAGTAGATCATGGGTTTGTCGTAGACCGGCAGGATCTGCTTGGACAGCGCGCCGGTCAGCGGCCGCAGCCGGGTACCGCTGCCGCCGGCGAGGATGATGCCCTTCATCTCAACGCTCCTTCCGCTGCCGCTCGAACCGGATGCCCGTCCCGCCGCGACATGCGGCGAACTCCCTCTCGACGGCGTCGGACCGGTCCTCGCGCTCGCTGTGACGATCGGGCGAGTAGTCCCGTATGTAGGTGGTCATGCGCCTTCCTTCGTGTGTCGTCGCCTCGCTCCTGCGGGCGCGGGGGCGGGGGGTCAGCGGTCCTGCGGTACGTGGCTGAGGGCGGCCACCGCCACGCCGCGCATCACCCCGCTCGCCGCACGGCTCGGCCCTGGCACCGCAGCGTGCGGAGCACCCCCGCCGCCTCCTGGACGGCGCAGACCGGCGCGTCCCGGCCGGTGGGGCCGGCGGCGGCCGCCTCGGTTTGAGCGCGCCACGCCGTCCGGCAGGGCCGAGCCCACCAAGCCGGTGGCGCCGCGCGCGGCCCCAAGCGGCCGGCCGGTCGGTTCCGTTGTCATGGCGGTGCCTCCCACAGCGGGTGGATGCGGTACGCCGGGACGCGGGGGCACCAGGGGCGCAGCAGGCCTTTGGGGCCTGCCCGCGTCCGGCTCGCCAGATGGTGCTGCGGTCCGATCGGGCGCGGGCGGAGAAGCGGTGGAGGCGGCCGGGGCCCGCACGGCGTGGACGGCGGCTCGACCGGTGCTTGAGCCCGGCGGCCTAGCGTCGGCGCGATGTCTTGCGCCGTCCGCTTCGGATCGGCGCTTCGTCACCGACCGCGCGACGCAAACCGTTGCCCCCCATGGTGAAGTCGGAAGGAAATCCCTGAATGAGTACTGACAAAGTCGCCGCCGGCGGCGGGGCGGCCGGGGCAGCGAAGTCCCCGGGCATGGCCACGCTGATCACGGGCTTGACCGCCTTCATGGCGGGCCTCGACAACCTGGTGGTCGTCACCGCGCTCCCCACGATCAGGGAGAAGCTCGGGGGCAGCCTGGAACAGCTGGAATGGACGGTGAACGCCTACACACTGACGTTCGCCGTGCTGATGATGTTCGGTGCCGCCCTCGGTGACCGCTTCGGGCGCCGCCGGATGTTCATCGCCGGCCTGCTGCTGTTCACCGCGGCCTCGGCCGCGGCCGCCATGGCACCGGGCATCGGCGAACTGATCGCCGCCCGCGCCGTACAGGGCGCCGGTGCCGCCATCGTCATGCCGCTCTCCCTCACCCTGCTCACCCAGGCCGTGCCCGCCGCGAAGCGGGGCGCCGCCCTGGGCATCTACGGTGCGCTCAACGGACTCGCCGTGGCGGGCGGCCCCCTGGTGGGCGGCGTCGTGGTGGAACACGTGTCCTGGCAGTGGATCTTCTGGATCAACGTGCCGGTGGGCCTGCTGCTCGCCCCCATCGCCTATCGCGGCCTGGCCGAGAGCCGCGGACCCAACAACCGCCTGGACCTGCCGGGCACCTTCCTGGTCAGCCTCGGCATCCTCGGCCTCGTCTTCGGCCTGGTCCGGGCCAACGGCCACGGCGGCTGGGGCGACCCGCAGGTCGTGGGCTCCCTGGTGGCCGGCGCCGTGCTGGTCGCCGCGTTCGTCCAGTGGGAGCGGCGCACCAGCGCGCCGATGCTGCCCATGGGCATGTTCCGCAACCGGGCCTTCAGCGCCGTCAACGCCGGCGGCCTGCTGATGTCCGTCGGTATGTTCGGCGTGGTCTTCCTCATCACGCAGTTCATGCAGACCATCCAGCACCTCTCGCCGACGGAGGCCGGCGTGCGGATGCTGGCGTGGACGGCGATGCCGCTCCTGGTCGCGCCCTTCGCCGGCATCCTGTCGGACCGGATCGGCGGCCGGCCCGTGGTGGCCTTCGGCCTGGCGCTGCTCGCCGCCGGGTTCGCCTACTGGGCACTGGTGATGAGCCCGGACGTCTCCTACGTACAGCAGCTGCCCGGCTACCTCCTGGGCGGCGTGGGCATCGCCTGCTTCTTCGCCCCGCTCCTCAACCTGACGATGAGCTCCGTCGAGGTCTCCGAGCAGGGCATCGCCTCCGGCGCGACCTCGGCCACCCGGGAACTGGGCGCCGCGCTCGGCGTGGCCGCCCTGGCCAGCGTCTTCACCCACAACGGCGGCTACGCATCGGGCCAGGACTTCATCGACGGCTTCGTGCCCGCCCTGTGGGTCGGCGCGGCGGCCGTGGCACTCGCCGCGATCGTGATGCTCTTCGCCACCCGGCCCGCCGCAGCAGAGCAGCACAGCGCCGCACCGGAGCACGCCGAACCGGCCCCACAGGCCGCCGAACCGGCCCCGACGGCCACCCGCTGACCCCTTCGCAGGCCGGCCCGCGGCCCCACCCGACCCTCTCGCGTGGGGCCGCGGGACTTTCCCCCTCACGTCATCCGTCATTACGTCACCGGCAGAAAGGCCGCGCCCGACATGAAGGTTCTCTTCGCAAGCCTCGGAAACTACGGACACATATTCCCCCTCGTTCCGCTCGCCCAGGCAGCACTCGAGGCCGGCCACGAGGTCTGGTTCGCCACCAGCGAGCAGTTCCACCCGATCCTCGAGAAGGAGCAGCTGCGGCCGGTCACCAGCGGGCTCACCGTCCCCGAGGCGTTCATCGAGGCGGCCGGCGGCCAGGCCTTCCTGGAGGCCAACGGCGGTGCCGTACAGGCCAGTGACATCCCGCCCGAGGTGCTGGCGGACCTGGCGGTGAAGGCGTTCGGCTCGGTGCTGCCGCGCACTGTGTTCGCGGATCTCACCCCTGTCCTGGAGTCCGTCGGGCCGGATCTGGTCGTCTACGAGTCGTTCAATCCGGGCGCCGGCTTCGCGGCCGCGGCGGCGGGCGTGCCCGCCGTCTGCCACGGCATCGGCCGGGTCACGTCCAACGCGCTGATCGGGAAGGAACTGTTCGCCACGGCGAGCGACCTGGGAGTGGCCGGCAAGATCGGCCATGGCCCGACCCTGGGCAACCCGTACATCGAAATCTGCCCTCCGGCCGTGCAGGACCAGGAGTTCCTGGCCTCGGGTGTCCAGGTGATACCGCAGCGGCCCGCCTCCTTCAGCAAGCCGGGCGAGCTGCCCGCGAGCGTCACCCAGGGGGAGGGCCCGCTGGTCTATCTGAGCTTCGGCACCGTGGTCGGCTCCGCGCAGCGGCTGCGCACCGCGATCGAGGGCCTGCTGCCGCTGGACGTACGGATCCTCGTCGCGACGAGCGATCTGGTGGACCCGGCCGAGCTGGGTGAACTGCCGGACCGGGTCACCGCGCTGTCCTGGGTGCCGCAGCCCGAGGCACTGCGGCACGCCACCGCCATCGTCCACCACGGCGGCCACGGCACCACGCTGGCCTCGCTGGCCGCGGGACTGCCCCAGCTGATCCTGCCGGCGGAGAGCGACGGCTTCGCCAACGCGCCCGCGGTGAGCGAGACGGGAGCGGGCCGCCAGCTGCTCGGCGAGGAGGTGTCCGCCAAGGCGGTGGAGGCCGAGATGCGCATCCTGCTGACCGACGCCGCACACCAGGAGGCGGCCCGCAGGGTGGCCCGCGACATCGCCGCCCTGCCCGGGCCGGCCGACACGGTCGCGCGGTTCCCCGAGTTCATCGCCTGACCGCCCCCCCCACACGCACGGTGCCCCGCGCTCCTCGGCGAGCGCGGGGCACCGTGCGTGTGTGTGCGTGTGGGGGGCGGTCAGGCTGTGCGGCCGCGGGTGTGCGCCTTCGCCCGAAGGTGCGGCGGACGGCGGCCCGGCTCGCTCAGGACTGCGCGAGCGCCGCCGGGTCGGCCCCCAGCTGCCGGAAGAGGTCGTCCATGTTCAGCTGGTCCCAGTGCTCGGCGAGCAGCCCGTCCTCCACCCTCCAGATGTCGATGGACTGGAAGTTCACCGGCCGGCCGGTCGCCGGTATCCCGAGGAACGTGCCCTGGTGGGTCGCGGTGTACTCCAGGCGGGCGGCCACCCGGTCCCCCTCGGCGATGACGTCGTGCAGCACGGCCTTCAGGTCGGGGAAGGCGGTGAACACCTGGACCCAGAAAGCCTGGTTGGCCTCGATGCCGTCGGCCACCCCGGGGTTGTGGTCGATGTGTCCGGACGCCGTGTGCTCCGGCATGGTGCCGATGTCATGGCTGTTGATCATGTCCACGAAGCTCCGGACGAGAGCGTGGTGATTCCTCGACATACCGGCCTCTCTAAGCGGGGTGGGAGAACAACGATGAAGTCGAAGCATCGCCACCCGCGGTCGAATCCCCCTGGAGCAGGTGCCCGGGCACGGCGCGCACCCGTGCGCTCCAGCGCAGCGCGAGGGACAGGCGAGGGGAGCGGCCTAGCGTCACCTTCCGAACCGAACCAGCCACTGTCTCAAGGAGCCGCCATGGCCACCGAGGAGCGCGAGTTCACTCTGCCCGGCGCTCACCTGCCCCAGCCCGACGAGGAGTTGCGCAAGCGGCGCGAGGCGGTCGTCATCGAGCACACCGTCGCCGAGGGCGCCGGGGACATCGACGCGGTGATCGCGACCTTCCCGCGGGGCGGCGTGTACCGGGTCATACCGTTCGAGGAGTCCCCGCTGACCGGTGAAGAGGCCATCAAGGAGGGCTACTTCGCCGCACTGCAGAAGACGTTCCCGGTCGCCGACCACAGCCTCTTCCACGCCCACCACACGCCGACGGCCGTGATCGTGGAGGCGCAGTTCCGTGCCAGGCAGGAGGCCGACTGGCGGGGCATCCCCAACCGCGGCAAGACCGTCGACGCCCCCGTGGCGATCTTCTTCCACTTCGACGGCGACGTGCTGATCGACAAGACGCTCTACTTCGACATGGCCACCTTCGCCCGTCAGCTCGCCTGACCCCCGCCAAGCCGGCCCGCCCGTCAGGGCCCGTGCAGTTGAAAGGACGTAGCAGGATGCAGCCCGAGGTGAACGGCGCCGACGACTTCCTGGCGTCGGCGATGGTGTCGAAGTCCCCGCTGACCCCCGACCCGAGCGCCTTCCTCGAGGAACGGGAGGCGTCCGCCTCCTACGAGGTCGAACGGGTACCGCTGGCCGCTCTCCCGAACTGGCACCACGAGGACCGGCTCAGCCGCGCGGACGGCAAGTTCTTCACGGTGGAAGGGCTCTCGGTACGGACGGACTTCGGACCGGTGCCGCAATGGTCCCAGCCGATCATCGTCCAGCCGGAGGTCGGCATCCTGGGGATCATCGTCAAGCGGTTCGACGGAGTCCTCCATTTCCTCATGCAGGCGAAGATGGAGCCGGGGAACACCGCCTTCGTCCAGTACGCGGCGACCGTCCAGGCCACGCAGAGCAACTACCAGCGCGTCCACGGCGGCAGAGCCACCCCGTATCTGGAGTACTTCCTGGAGGGCACCCGCCGACGTGTCCTGTTCGACCAGCTCCTGTCCGAGCACGGCTACTGGTATCTGTACAAGAGAAACCGGAACATGATCGTCGAGGTGCCGGAGGACGAGGACGTACCGGTCGAGGAGGACTTCACCTGGCTCACCCTGGGCCAGGTGCGCCACCAGCTCATGCTGGGCAACCGCGTCAACATGAATGCCCGTACCGTGCTGTCCGGCATAGCCTACGGCGCTGCCGGGGGCGACCGGCTGTCCTATGCGCAGCAGCCGGACACCTTCCACGCCGAACTCCTGACGTCGCATCAAGCGCCGTGTTCGGCGGCCGACCTCTCCGGTGCGCTGACGTGGCTCTTCGACCAGAAGGCGAAGTTCAGCCTGGACGTCAGGCGGACCAGCCTGCGGGACATGGACGAATGGATCTGTGACGACGACAGCATCCGCCACCGCGACGGACGCATCTTCGACATCATCGGCATGTCGGTCCGGGCCACCAGCCGGGAGGTCGGCACCTGGTGGCAGCCCATGCTCGAGCCCCGTCCCGGAAACGCCGTGGCCCTGATCTGCCAGCGGCGGGCCGGGGTACTGCAGTTCCTGCTCCAGGCCACGGTCCAGCCCGGCCTGACGGACCGTCTCGAGCTCGGCCCCACCGTGCAGTTCTCCCCGGGCTACCACCGCGGCCCGCAGGACTTCCCGCCGCTGACGCAGTACCTCGACGCCCCCGCGTCCTGGACCCGGCTGGACGCCATCCAGTCGGAGGACGGCGGCCGCTTCTCCCAGGCGGACACGCGCCACCTGGTCGTCGAACTCCCCGAGGACCACACCATCGACGCCCCGGACAACTACCGGTGGATGACCCTCGGCCAGCTCAACCACCTGACCCGGTTCGGATACCACGTCAACGTCGAGGCCCGGAGCCTGGCCGCATGTCTTCTCTGACCACCGGCGGGTGAGGCACCGAGCAACGCGCGGCCAACCCGGCCGGATTCCCACACCACCCGCAGCCCGGGAGGAGACCGGCCCCTTGCGGAACCAGCCGGCCGAACCGGCGCCGGCTGCACCCGGCGCGAGGCCCCGGACACCGCAGCGGCCCTTCACAGCCGCCGTGCACGCGGCCGCCGCGCTGGACGAAACAGCAGCGGAACCGCCGCCTCAGCCGGCCAGCCACGACGAACGGCGCACCGAGCACCGGCCGACCGAACCGGCACCCCACAACCACGGTGTACGGACCACACGAACTCATGGAGGTACGGGCGTGAAAGCAATCACCCTGGCCGGTGGCCTGCTCCCCGAACTGAACCCCGCCCGGATGCTGGAGGCAGCGCTGTGACCGTGAACCCCCCGCTGATCGTGGTGCTGGGCGCCGCAGGCTTCGTCGGATCCGCCGTGTTCCGCGAACTGGCACGGCACCCGGTCCGGATACGGGCCGTCTCCCGCCGGAAGTGCCCGGTCCCCGAGGACGCCCGCGCCGAGATCGAGGTGCTCCGCGCGGATCTGACCGAGCCCGGCCAGATGGCCGTCGCCGTCGCCGGCGCCGACGTGGTCATCCACGCACTGGCGTACATCGCCGGGGCATCCACCTGGCGCATAGCCGACGGCGACCCGGGCGCCGAACGCGTCCACGTGGGCCTGATGCAGGACCTGCTGGACGCCCTCGGCGACCGAGCCGGTTCCCAGGCACCCCCGGCCGTCCTGTTCACCGGATCGGTCACGGCGGCCGGCTCGTCGGACAAGGAAGTCCTGGACGGCACCGAACCCGACCGGCCGAAGGGGTATTACGAACGGCTGAAACTCCAGGCGGAGCAACTGCTGCTGGCGGCCGACACCGCGGGAACGGTGCGTGGCGCCTGCCTGCGCCTGACCACCCTGTACGGCTACAGCGCCGGGTCCACCGCCCGGGACAAGGGCATCGTCTCCACGATGACGCGCCGCGCGGTGGCCGGCGAGCCCCTGACCATGTGGCACGACGGAACGGTCCGCCGGGACCTGCTCCACGTCGACGATGTCGCCCGCGCCTTCTGGGCCGCCACCGGCTGCATGGAGGCGCTCGCGGGAAAGCGCTGGCTGATCGGCACGGGCCAGGGGGCCCCGCTCGGGGACGTGTTCACCACGGTCTCCGCGCTGGTCGCCCAGCAGACGGGCAAGGAACCGGTGCCGGTGGTCTCCGTGGAGCCGCCGCAGTACGCCGAGGTCAGCGACTTCCGGAGCGTGACCGTCGACTCCTCCGCCTTCCGGGCCGCCACCGGCTGGACACCGCAGGTGTCCCTCGAGGAGGGCCTGCGCCTGACGACGGAGTTCTGCTCCAGCGGCCGGGAGGCCGAGGTGTCCTGAGCCTGTCGTCGCGTTGAGCATTCATCCCTGAAGGAGGAGAAGGACGCGTGATCTACACACAGCTGGGCCGTACCGGTCTGCGGGTCAGCAGGCTGGCCCTCGGCACCGTCAACTTCGGGGGCCGGGTGGAGGAGCCGGAGGCGCACCGCCTCATGGACCATGCCCTGGAGCGGGGCATCAATCTGGTCGACACCGCCAACATCTACGGCTGGCGCGTCCACAAGGGCCACACCGAAGAGGTCATCGGCCGATGGCTCGGCAAGAGCCCCGCCCGCCGCGACGAGGTCGTCCTGACCACCAAGGTCGGCGACCCGATGAGCGAGGGCGTCAACGACCGCGGCCTGTCGGCCCGCAACATCGTCGCCTCCTGCGAGGCATCGCTGAGGCGGCTGGGCACGGACTGGATCGACGTGTACCAGATGCACCACCTCGACCGGTCCGTGGGCTGGGACGAGGTCTGGCAGGCCATGGACCTCCTGGTCGCCCAGGGCAAGGTGCGCTACGTCGGTTCGTCCAACTTCGCCGGCTGGGACATCGCGGCCGCGCAGGCGGCCGCGCAGCGCAGGAACAGCCTGGGCCTGGTCACGGAGCAGTGCGTCTACAACCTGGTCACCCGCTATACGGAGCTCGAGGTGATTCCCGCGGCCCAGGCGTACGGTCTGGGGCTCTTCGTCTGGTCACCGCTGCACGGCGGCCTGCTCGGCGGCGTGCTCCGCAAGATGCAGACCAACTCCGCCGTCAAGTCCGCCCAAGGCCGTGCGCTGGAGGCCCTGGACGCCCAGCGCGACACCATCGAGGCCTACGAGAAACTCTGCGCCGAGCACGGCCTGGACCCGGCGGTGGTCGGCATGGCCTGGACGCTGTCCCGCCCCGGTGTGACGGGTGTGGTGATCGGGCCCCGGACGGAGCAGCACATCGAGGGCGCACTCGAAGCTCTGGCATGTGAACTGCCGCAGTCCGTGCTGAGCGAACTCGACGTACTCTTCCCGCCGGTCGGCCGAGGCGGCCCCGCCCCCGACTGCTGGTTGACCTGACCCGAAGCACCGGACGCAGAAAAGGGGTGCGGGCCGCCCGCCGGGCACGGGCACCAGCTGAACATGGACGACCTCGTGCGGCCGCCGGGCCGGGCCCCGTGGGCCACCGCGCGGTGGGCGGCCTCTGCGTCCGCGGTGAGCAGCGGGAAGCGCCGTCCGGCCCCGTGGGCGATCTCGCCGTCCGTACGCCGCCGTCCGCCAACGGCGGGGACCGCTCGGCCAGTTCGCCTCGCCCGCACCCCGGCGAGGCGAGTGAGCACCCCCCCGGGCACCTTGCTCAGTGCGTGCAGTGCGTGCAGTGCGTGCAGTGCGTCTGCCGGAAGCCTGCCGCCCACCCCCGAGGGCGGCTCCCTGCGAAGTCTCCGTGCCCGGGTACACCGCCGGTCACCTCCACGACTCACCTCCACGACCACGACCACGACCACGTTCCGCTTCCGCTTGCGCCTGCGGAGGAGCCGGGCTCCTCCGCAGGAGCGCGCGGGCGCGCGCGAGGTATCGCGGCCACGGCCCCCCTGCCCCCTCATCGCCTCCTCCAGCAGGTCTTGAGCAGCGGAGGCTACCTTTGCGGGCATGGAACCCAGCAGCCTGGAAGTCAGCGAACTCGCTCTGCCGGGCGCGTTCCTGCTTTCGCCCCGGCCCGTTGGGGACGAGGTCGTGGTCCGCTACGAGACGTTCCGTCAGGACGACGTCGAGAACGTGATCGGACGGCCCTTCGCGATCCGGTACAGCGGCCTGTCCGTCGCGCAACGGCTGGTCCTGCGCGGCATCCACGGCACGGCCGGCGAGGACGGCCGTGCCCGGCTGTTCGACTGCGTGCGGGGCTCCACCGTGCACGTCGTGGTGGACCTGCGTGTCGGGTCCCCGCAGTACGGCCGGCACGAGATGGTCTGGCTGGACCACCGCAACGCCTCCAGGGTGTTCGTCTCCGAGGGCCTCGGCCACGCCTGGCTCGCGCTCGAGGACGACACGGTGGTGGCCTGTCACAGCTCCCGGCCCCACACGCCCGGCGTCGGCTACACGGTCAGCGCGCTCGACCCCGCGCTGGCCCTGCCGTGGGGGCTCACCGAGGCCCCGGTGATGTCCGACGGGGACCTGGCCGCGCCCACCGCGGCGGAGGCGCTGGCGAAAGGACTCCTGCCGGCGTACGAGGACTGCCTCGCGCTGTACGGCCACCTCGCGCTCACCGGCGACTGAACCACCACGGGTCCGGCTCTCCTCCCCTTCCGGCCGGACCACAGGCCCCGCGTGAGCGTGACGGCGCGCGGGGCCTCGGTCGTGTCCGGGACAGCGCGTTTTATGAATCGGTCACGCCCTGAGCAGGACAAAGACACCCGCAGGAGCGGGAGCGACGCACTGTCCGCGTGAGGCGGCCGCGTGGGAGGTTCGAGGTCCGATGAAGAGACAAAGGGGGGCCGCATGCGAGTCTTCGTTCTGGGGTCGTTGGACGCCGAGCTGAAGGGCGTTCCGATCCTGCCCACAGCGGCGAAGCCGCGGCAGATCCTGGCACTGCTTGCCATCTACGCGAACCAGGTGCTGCCGGTTTCCGCACTGATGGAGGAGATCTGGGGTGACGCCCCGCCGCGCAGCGCGCTCACCACGCTGCAGACCTACATCCTCCAGCTCCGGCGCTGCATGGAGAAGGCGCTGGACGGAGAGCCCGGCGGCTCCAAGGAACTGCTGCTGACCCGGCACGGGGGCTATCTCCTGCACACCGAGCCGGGCAGCATCGACGCGCACGAGCACGACCGGCTGTCCGCCCTCGGCCAGCGCGCCTTCGACCGCGGTGAGCACCAGCAGGCCGCGGACCTGTTCAGGGAGGCCCTCGGCCTGTGGCGGGGCCCGGCCCTGGTCGACGTACGCACCGGGCCGCTGCTCGCGATCGAGGCGATGCGGCTGGAGGAGAGCCGTCTTGGTCTGCTGGAGCGGCGCATCGACGTCGAGCTCCGGCTCGGCCGTCACGCCGAACTGCTCACCGAGCTCACCACGCTCACCGCCCGGCACCCGCTGCACGAGGGCCTGCACGCCCAGTCCATGGTGGCCTTCTACCGGGCAGGGCGCCCCTCCGCGTCGCTCGATGTCTTCCAGAATCTGCGGACCCGTCTCGTGGAGGAGCTGGGCATCGAGCCGTCACAGCGGCTGCAGTATCTGCAGCGGGCGGTGCTCGGAAGCGATCCGGCACTGGACGCCGACGCCGGGACGGGGCGGGTGCTGGACCGCTTCGCCAGGTGACTGTCCAGGGAGGCAGCTGTGCGTGTGCTCTTCTCGGCGGGCCTCGGCATGTCGGCGGCACTGCGCCTGGTGCTGCTCGCGAGGGAACTGCAGGCGGCCGGGCACGAGGTCCGTTTCTCCTGTCCGGCCCGGGCCCGCCACCGTGTGGTCCGGGCCGGCCTCGTCCCGGTGCTGGCCGCTCCGAGGCAGTTCAGCCGGGCCTGGCGGCCCGACCTGGTGATCCATGATCCGCTGTGCCCCGACTCCGCTGCCATGGCGGCCGAGTCCGGGGTGCCGACCGTCGGCTATCTTCCCTATGCGCACCCGCCGTTGTCGCCGCTGCCGGCCGTCTGGATCGACCCCTGCCCGCCGCTGCTGCGGGAACGGCCGGAGCCCGGCGCCTGGCCCGTGCGCTGCGACGCCTACGAACTGCCCGGACAGCCGGAGCCCTGGCTCACCGAGCTGTCGCTGATTCCGCGCGTCTGTATCACCGGGGTGCCGACCGGGAACCGGCCCGAGGACCGGCGCCGCGCACAGCTCTTCCGCCGTGTCGCCGAGGGTGTCGAAAGCCTGGGCCTGCAACTCCTCGTACTGACAGGCGACGACCACCCCTGGAGCGTGGTGCTGCAGGGCAGCGTCGTCGTCGTGCACGGCGGGGACGAAGGGATCGTGTACGCGGCCGCCCGGTTCGGAGTCTCCCAGCTGGTGCTGCCGGCGGGGGAGGCGGAGCAGCGGGCGGGCAAGCGCCTGGAGCAGGCGGGCATCGGCCGCTGCCTGACCGGCGACGAACTGGCGGGCACCCCCAGCATGCTGCGGCTGCGTTTCCACATCGCCGAGCTGGTCAACGGGGGCCGTGTGCTGCCCGCGGCCGCGCAACTGGGCCAGGCCATCGCCCGTATGCCACCGCCCGCCGAACTCGTCCCGGGTATCGAGGCCCTGGTGCGCTGACGCGGAGGAATGCGGGGGAGCAGGGGGACTGGTGCCGGCCGTGTGACCGTCCGGCCGGCGCCCGGGGCAACGTGTGGGGTGACGGCGGCCGGCTCCGCGGCCCCGTGCACCGGCCGGCGCCGCTTCATCAGCGCCGCCGCCAGGACCGTCGCTGCAGGAGGCCGCGTCCGAGGCTGTTCTTCGACAGCGGCGGCGCGCCGCTCCTCGGGAGTGGCGCGCCGCCGTGGTCGTGGTGCCCGGCCGGCTCTGTGCCGGCCCGGTGTCTGACAGGTGCTCAGGCGTCCGCCTTCGCACGTGCCGTGCGCCGCGAGCGGCTGAACCGGCGTACGAGCGGGACCTCGACCAGCCGGTGGAGCAGCCAGGACAGCACCACCGTGCCGACGGCCGCGCCGACCAGCAGGGAGATGCCCACCGTGTTGGAGTACATCTCCGTGCCGAGTTGCTTGCGCAGCCAGGCCAGCACGATGTAGTGCAGCAGGTAGAAGGCGAAGGAGATCTCGCCCAGCCAGATCATCGTGCGGTTGCGGAACAGGGTGAAGCGGCCCTCGATGTCCGCGGTCGCCGCGGCCGCGATCAGCAGCACGATCGGGATGATCATGGTGGCGCGCTGCCCGTAGAGGGCGGGCACGTGGTAGGTGAGCCAGTACCCGCCGGCCAGCAGCACGAACGACGGGATCATGCCGATGTTGCGCCAGCGCCCGTGCTTGACCGCGAGGGCGACCAGGATGCCGAGGGCGAAGTCGACCATGCGGACCGGGGGCAGCACATAGTTGAACCAGTACGCGGTGGCGGGGAGGTCCTGGCCGCTGGGCACCAGCGGGGTCTTGGGGAACGCCGCGTACGCCAGCGCCGGGGTGGCCCACACCGCGGCGATCGCCCCGGTGATCCAGTACTTCAGGTGGCGGGGGTCGATGCGCCGCAGGACGGCCAGCAGCAGCGGGAAGCTCAGGTAGAAGACCGCCTCCACGCCCAGCGACCAACTCGGCGGGTCCACACTGAAGTTGGTGTAGTACTCGGGCGTCCACACCTGGACCATGAAGAGGTTGGTGATGGCGATCCGGGTGGAGGTGAAGTCACTGGCGAACAGCACCATCGCAAGGACCCAGGCGATGACGTAGTTCGGGTAGACCTTGACGAACCTGCGCCGCCAGAACCCCGTCGTGGTGTCCTTGTCCCGCGCCGACCAGGTCAGGACGAAGCCGCTGAGCACGAAGAAGAACGACACCCCGAGCCCGCCGGCCGGGTCGAACCAGCGGAACAGCTGGAACTCGGTACGGTCGTCGGCCAGCAGCCGCAGCGACGGTATCGGGATGGAGGCGTGGTAGACGAACACGGACAGTGCGGCGAGGAACCGCAGGCCGGTCAGGGACGGCAGCCGGGAGATCGGGGCACGCTTCGGCTCGGCGGCCTGAGCGGCACCCGGACTGCTTTTTCCGGCCGGCGGGGAGCCGGACAGTACTTGGTCAGTGGCCATGGGACTTCCATTCTCGGGTGAGGTCCGGCATCGATCTGGTCCTTCAGGGGGGCGAGGCCGGCGCTGTCGAGCGGACGGGGTGACTCGGCGGGACGTTCACGCCTGTCGTCGGGTGCTGCTCCTCGAACGGGAGCAGCAGCCTCTTTGTACAGTCACCCGGTCGTGGCTCACTCGAGGGTTGTTGACGGGCTGAACCGGTCCGGCCGGCGCCGGGCCGCACCCGTACGGCCCCGGCCGTGTGACCGCCGGGGAAGGGGGCCCCGGCACGGGAGAGCGGCACGAGGCCGGCGGAAGCGGAGCGGGAAAGCGAAGCGGGAAAAGGAGCGGGAAAAAGGGGACGGGCCCGTGCCGCCGGGGGAATTCACGGCGCGGGCCCGTCGGTCTGGACGCCCCTGCGGGCGGGTTCCCCGGCCGGCGTGCGGCGCCCGTGCGGTGAGCGGGATCCCGCTGGGCGGCCGGGGGAGGACCCCAGTCTGCCGACCGGGCCTGGAAAGCGGCTCGAACGCGGGTCGGCAGACGGTGCACCGGTCAGCGGGATCCGTCCGGCCGGTCCGGGGTGAGCCGCGGCGGCGCCGTCCAGGCGTGACCGGCCGACTCGTAGGGGGTGGTCCCGGCCCAGGGGTCCTCGCCGTGGATGTCGAGGATCTGCTCGCGCAGCCACTGGTCGAAGGGGTGCTGCGACTCCGTCCAGCGCTTCCTGGTCCGCTCCGGGTCCGCGGTCTCGAAGTGCACGATCACGTGGTCCTGGTCGGGCCGCGGGTCGATGCGCAGCACCTCGCTGGTGATGCCCAGCCGTCGCCGGGACGCCTCGTACTCGCGCCGGCGCGGCCCCTGCAGCTCGGCGGTGAGCCGGTGCCAGGCCAGCGGCTTGCCGGGCCTGAGCGGCACGGTCCGGGTCACGGACCGGGTCCCTTCCACGGTGGGCCGGCGGCCCTTGCGCGGCGCCAGCATGCGCATGCCGAGCGCGGCGAACATGTTGGACGACACGCCGTGCTCGAAGCGTTCGGCGATCCTGCCCTCCTCGTCGAAGCGCCAGATGACGATGCCGACGGACAGGAACGAACGGCCGGTGGGCGCGATGCCGAGCAGTTCGCCCCGGTGGGTGCCGCGCCAGGTGTTGTGGATGACGACCAGGTCTTCGTGGGCGCTGATGTCCTCGATGGTGACGTGGAAGTCGGGGAACGCCTCACGCAGCCCGGCGATGGTGTACTTCACGCCCTCGGCGCCCTCGGGCGCGCCGGGCAGGCCCGCGTGGTCGACGATGTCCGGGCGGTAGAGCTCGTCCACGACCGAGGCGTCGCCCTGGTTGACGAACTCGGTGAAGACGCGCCGGATGGTCGCCTTGTTTCGTTCCTCGGCGCTTTCCCACAGTGTTCGCGCCAGGTTGGTGGTGGCCGCAGTGGTCACAACAGCAGTCCTCTCGTCGTGGGCGGGTACGGGCGCATTTCAGGCTGCGGTGGCGGCGGCGGAGTTCCACCGCGTGCCGTAGGCGACGTGGTCACGTTCGGTGGACTGGAAGGTCTTGTTCCAGGTGAGTCCCATCACCCGGTCGCGCAGCCAGACGGCGGCCGGGTTGTGCAGGGAGCCGAGCACACCGATGCGGTGGGCCAGCAGCTGCATGGGGCGGGTGCGCTCCTGGCGCTCGGCCTCGTAGGCGCGCAGGGCCTGGTGGACGGTGACACCGGGCGAGACGAGGTGTCCGGCCAGGACGAGGCCGTCCTCGATGGCCTGGCAGGCGCCCTGCCCGATGTTGAAGCTCATGGCGTGCGCGGCGTCGCCCAGGAGGGTGACCCGGCCCCGTCCCCAGACGGCGTCGGGTTTGCGGTCCCAGACGTCGCCGCGCAGGATGCTCTCCGGCACGGTGGCGTCCAGGATCTGCCGCACCGGGCCGCTCCAGCCGGCGTGCCGGGCGCGCAGCATGTCCAGGGTCTGCTCGGGCGTGCCCTCGTCGCGGCCGCCGGCGGGGCCGTCGGCGACGCTCATCCAGTGCATGACGCCGGGGGCGATGTCGTAGTACGTGAAGCGGGTCCCCGGCCCGAACAGGGCCTTGAAGGTGCCGGGCGGGAACTGGCCGGGGCTCATCTCGGCGTGGCCGCGCCAGGCGATGTAGCCGGTGTAGTCGGGAGGCTGGGGGCCGAGCAGCTGGGCGCGGACGGCGGAGCGGACGCCGTCGGCGCCGATCAGCAGGTCGCCGTCCTCGGAGGTGCCGTCGGCGAAGTGGAGGCTCACCCCGTCGAGGTGTTCGGTGTAGCCGGTGACCTCGGCGTCGGTGACGACGGGCGCGCGCACGGCGTCACGCAGGATGCCGTGCAGGTCCGAGCGGCCGATGGCGACCGTGGGCTGCCCGTAGCGCTCGACGAACTGGCCCACCGGCCACATGCCGATGGGCCGGCCGGTCGAGGTCGCGAAGTGGCACTCGGACTGGGCGGGGGCGATCGCGGCGACCTGGTCGGCGACGCCCAGATGGGCCAGGGCGAGCATGCCGTTGGTCCAGATGTGCAGTCCGGCGCCGCCGTCGCGCAGGGCGGGCGCGCGTTCGAAGACGACGGCGTCGATGCCCTGCTGCTGCAGGGCCAGGGCGGTGGCGATGCCGCCGATCCCGCCGCCGGCGATGAGAACGCGGCGTATGGGGCGAGGCGTTGGGGCGGACATGTCTTTCTCCCGGGGGATCGGAACGGATGACGCAGAAGGAGGCGAGGGAGGCGGGTCAGCGGGTCAGCGAGGCCATCTCCGCGTCGGGATAGCGGTTTCCGGCGGTGATGCCGTACGGGGCGATGGTGTCGATCGCCGCCAGGACGTCGGGGGACAGCTCGAGGCCGGCCGCGGAGACGTTCTCCTCGAGGTAGGTGCGCCGCTTGGTGCCGGGGATGGCGACGACGTCCTCGCCGCGGGAGAGCACCCAGGCGAGCGCGAGCCGCACGACGGTGGTGTCGGCCGCGGCGGCGAGATTGCTGAGCTGGTCGACGACGGGCAGGTTCCGGCGGATGTTCTCGTCCTTGAAACGCGGGGCGATGCGCCGGAAGTCGAGGCCCTCGGGAATGTCGGAGGTGTCGCGGATCGTGCCGGTCAAAAACCCGCGGCCGAGCGGGCTGTAGGCCACGAATCCGATACCCAGCTCCCGCACGGTCTCCAGCACGCCGTTGACCTCGACGTCCCGGGTGAACAGCGAGTACTCGGTCTGTACGGCGGTCAGCGGATGCACCGCGTGAGCACGCCGGATGGTCGCCGGCCCGGCTTCGGAGATCCCCAGGTGCTTCACGAGCCCGGCCTCGACGAGTTCGGCGAGCGCGCCGAAGCTCTCCTCCACGGGGACGTCGGGGTCGACCCGGTGCAGGTAGTAGAGGTCGAGGTGGTCGGTGCCCAGACGGCGCAGGGTGCCCTCGATCGACCGGCGGATGTAGTCGGGGCGGCCGTTGACCCGCCACGTCAGCCGGCCGTCGGGGCCGATCTCGTTGCCCACCTTGGAGGCGAGGACCACCTGGTCGCGGCGCCCGGCGACGGCACGGCCGATCAGCTCCTCGTTGGTGTGCGGGCCGTACATGTCGGCGGTGTCCAGCAAAGTGACACCGAGCTCCAGTGCCCGGTCGATGGTGGCCAGCGCCTCGGTCTCGTCCGCATCGCCGTAGCCGAACGTCATGCCCATGCAGCCCAGGCCCTGGGCCGGGACGTCCAGTCCGGGCGTCCCCAGCGTGCGGTGCTTGATTGCCACGTGATGCCTCCAGAAGCTGCGCCTCGTCCACGAGGCGACTCGAGATGAGATGAACAAAGAACACGCGAGATGACGTGGTGGAGCAGGGGGTGTTCAGGCCGGCGGCGGTGCCTGCCAGGTCAGCGACAGGCCGGTGTAGACGTACCGGCTGGCCTCGATGCCGAGCAGCACGATCCGGTCGCCGGGCCGGATGCGCCCCGAGGTCCAGCCCGCGTCCAGCGACAGCGGCACCGCGGCCGAACCGGTGGCTCCCACCTCGGCCAGGTTCTCCACGATCCGCCCCTCGAGCGCCTGGATGTCCTCGGCGGACAGCCCGGCGGCCCCGAACTCGTCGGCGAAGTAGTCGGCGTTGCCCTCCGGCAGCACGATCGCGTCGAACTCCCCGAGCGCCCGGCCGTCCTTGCGGGCCATCTCCTGGATCGCCCGGACGAACACCTGCGGCCCGAACGTGGTCGTGCCGGCCACGTCGATCTTCATCTGGATCAGCTGGCGCCGGCGCAGCTGCTCCGCCTGCGGCACGTCCGTACCGCCCCCGATGATCTCCATGCCGGGCTTGCGCAGGCCCCCCACGCACGCGTTGACGAAGGCGAAGTTGTCCGCTGACGCCTCTGCGGGCTCGGCCCGCATCACCACGGCCCCCGCCCCGTCACCGAACGTGTACAGCGTCAGCCGGTCCCGCATCCGCACGCGCTCCGGGTCCTTGCCCAGGAAGTGCGGTGCCAGCACCGGCGATCCGGCCTCGCTGCCCACCACGAGGGCGGTGCGCGCCGTCCCGTCGGACAGCTGCCGCCGGGCCAGGTCCAGCGCCTGCACCCAGCCCGCGCAGGCCCCGCGGATCTCGATCGCGGCCACGCTCTCCAGCCCCAAATAGTGCTGCAGGGTGGTGGCGACATTGGGCAGGGTGTACTCCGGCGTCGCCGTGCACACCACGATCAGGTCGAGCTCGCCGGGCTCCACCCCGGCCCGTTCCAGGGCCTGGCGGGAGGCACGCTCGGCCATCCGGCTGTTGTTGATGCGGTGCTCGCCCGTGACCGGGTCGATCATCCAGTACCGGGTCTTGACCTGGATGCCCTCGAGGATGTCGTCCGGCACCGGCCCGACGAA
This sequence comes from Streptomyces aurantiacus, assembly GCF_027107535.1. NCBI lineage: Bacteria > Bacillati > Actinomycetota > Actinomycetes > Kitasatosporales > Streptomycetaceae > Streptomyces > Streptomyces sp. Qhu-G9. Next base: position 4,679,265 of record NZ_CP114283.1, read on the forward strand.
CTTCTCCAGCGTGGCGTTGTCCAGCGGCTCGCCGGGCACATAGGCGCCGGTGGACAGGATCTTCACGTCGTACGCGGTGGTCATCGGCCGGACTCCGTTACGGGCAGGGGGGCGGGGGACAGGACGAGCGAGGTGTGGGTGCCGCCGAGGGACGAGCTGTTGATCAGGACCGGGCGGCGGGTCCCGGCCTGCCGCCAGGCGCCGACGGCCAGGACCGCCGACAGGTGGGCACCCGCGCCGATCGGCTCGCCGAGCACCCGCTTGGGAGTCTCGAACCGCACCCGGTCCAGATCGAACACCCGCTCCGCGGCGGCCTGTTCGGGACGGTCGGCGGCAGCCAGACCCGCCGCGTTCGCCCAGAGGGCAGAGATGTCGTGCGGCCGGAGCCCGGTACGGTCCAGGGCCGCGCGCATCGCCCGCTCCACGCCGTCACCGGACGGGTCCCAGCGGCCGATGCCGCAGGCGTCCGACGCGCTCGCATGCCCCAGGACCACGGCGTGGATGGGGGCGCCGCGCCGCTGCGCACTGGAGCGGCGCTCAAGGACCAGCGCGATACCGGCCTCGGCGAGCGTGTACCGGCGCCCGGCCGCCGAACCGAACAGCGGGATGCTGCGGTACGCCTCCAGCACGGCCGGCGAGAACGCCTCCACCGCCGGCACCAGCAGCCGCTCGGCACGCCCGGCACGCAGCATGTCGTACGCGACACCCAGCGCGGCAGCACCCGCCGCGTGCCCCGAAGTCAGCGTCGACGTCGGCCCCTTGGTGCCCAGAGCCATCGCGACATGGCCGGCCGCGCCGTTGAACACGGTGTTCGGGAACACGCCCGGGTTCGCGGCCCGTGCGCCCTCCGACAGCACCGGGACGGTGAAGCGTTCGCTGCTCTCCATCGGCCCGATCCCGGTGCCGAGCACCACCCCGGTCGCGGCCACCGCAGCCTCGTCGCCGTCCGCCCCCGCGGCGGCCAGGGCGGCCCGGCAGGAGGCGACGGCGAGCTGGGAGACCTTGTCCATCCGCCGGCGCTCCCGTGCGGTGCCGGCGGCCGAGCGGTCGAACTCCGCCCGGGCCAGGCGCAGTCCGTCTTCTGCCACCCCCTGCCGGCGCCCGCCCGCATAGGCGTCCCAGAGCGCCTCGGCCCCCTCGCCGGCCGAGGTGATCACGCCGAACCCGGTCACCACGATCTCGTCCGGGCCGATCCCCGACGCCGGCGCTCCGGGCCCGCCGGGGCGGGCGAAGGCGAGGGTGGCGTTGGCACCGGCGAACCCGAAGTTGTTGGACAGCGCGGTGTCGAGGACCATCGGGCGGCCCGTCCCCGCCACCGGGTCGAGACCGCACTGCGGATCAAGACCGGCACAGGTCGCGGTCGGCGGCGCCACCTGGTCGCGCAGGGCCAGCACCGTGACGATGCCCTCCACCGCACCGGCCGCGCCGAGCAGATGGCCGATCATCGACTTGGTGCTGGACAGGGCGGTCCTCTCGGCCGCCGCGCCGAGCGCGGCACGCACCGCGTTGCTCTCCGCGGAGTCGTTCTTCGGAGTGCCGGTGCCGTGCCCGTTGACGTACCGGATGTCGTCGGGGACCAGTCCCGAGGAGGCAAGGGCCGCACGGATCGCCCGGGCCGCTCCCTCACCCTCGGGGTGCGGCGCCGTCGGGTGGTAGCCGTCGGCGGACAGGCCGTAGCCGAGCAGCTCGGCGATGACCGGCGCACCGGTGCGCTCGGCCGTCTGCCGCGACAGCAGCAGGAGCATCCCGCTGCCCTCGCCCAGGGACAGACCGCACCGGTCCTTGGAGTAGGGGGCGGCCGGTTCCGGGGAGAGCGACCACAGGCTGCTGAACCCGGCGAACGCCGACTCGGTGAAGGCATCACTGCCGCCGACGAGCATCGCGTCGGCCGCCCCCGACCGGATCACCTCCAGGGCGTGGGCGAGCGCATGCGCGCTGGAGGCACAGGCGGTGTTGACGCTCAGTGCCGGGCCCTTGAGGCCGAAGGCCGCCGACAGCACCTCCGCGCCGGCGTGCGGCGGCACGTAGGTGTAGCGGTGCCAGTCGGGCGCGTGGCCCTCCTGCACCTGGCGCAGGGCCAGTTCGGCACTGCGCCAGCCGGCGTGGCAGGTGGCGTACGCGACGCCCCAGCGCTCGGCCGGGATGTCCGCGCCGACCCGGAGCCCGGAGGAGGCCATGGCCTCCTCGGCGGCGGTCAGCGCGAAGTCGAGGGACAGATCACGGGTGTCGGAGCCCGGCGCGTAGTCGTAACCCGGCTTGCAGGGTTCGGTGACCTCGCCGCCCACGCTCGTCTGGTACTGGTCCATGGGCAGGCGGCGCACGGGCGCGATCGCCACCTGTCCCGCGCGCACCCCCTCCCACAGGGCCTCGGCCGAACCGCCGTGCGGGGTGATCGCACCCACTGCGGCGATCACGACGCCGACGGCCGGATCAGGAACGTCAGTCATGCCTCTGCTTCCTTCTGTGGACGGGGCTGCTCGGCCGCTCACACGGGCCTGGCCAGGGTCAGCGCCACGGCCTGCCCCTCGATGCCCCGGGCCAGCGCCATCGCATGCGAGGGCCTGGACTCCCGGGCACTGCCGCGGACATGGTCCAGGGCGCACACCGGGTCGGGGTTGTCGAGGTTGAGCGTCGCGGGCACCACACCGTGGTGCAGGGCCAGCGCGGCCACGGCGGCGTTCAGCGCACCGCCGCCGCCCACCAGGTGGCCGGTCTGCGGCTTGGGCGTGCTGACCGGCACCGACCGGGCGGCCGTACCCAGCGCGGTACGCAGGGCGACGGCCTCACCGGCGTCCCCCAGACGGGTCCCGGAGCCGTCCGAGGCGATGTAGCCGAGGTCGCCGGCGGCCAGCCGGGCGTCCTCGAGCGAGCGCCGCACCGCCCGGGCCAGACCGCGGCCCTCGGGGTCCGCCGCCGGCGGCGTCCGGGCGTCGTGGCCGGCGCCGTAGCCGGTCACCTCGGCATAGATGCGGGCGCCGCGCCGCAGTGCCGCCTGCTTCTCCTCCAGCACCAGCAGCGCGGCCCCTTCGCCGGGCAGCCCGCCGCTGCGGTCCCGGTCGTAGGGCCGGTAGGCCCCCTGTCCCCGGTCGTTACGGGTGCTCAGGATGCCCAGCCGGTCCAGCAGCGTCATCGACCACCAGCTGGTGGCGTCGTCGTAGCCGCCCGCGATCGCCACGTCCGCGTCCCCGCGGCGCACCGCACGCATGGCCCGGCCGATCGCGGTGGCACCCGCGTCCGCGTAGCCCGCGAAGAAGGTGCTGGAACCCCGGATGCCGTAGGTCTGCGAGATGTTGAACACCGCGCCGGCCGGCAGCCCTTCGACGAAGAACAAGGGCGGCATGATGACGTCGCCGCGCCGGGCGAGGTGTTCCATGTCGGCGGTGCCGTCCGGGCGGCGGATGACCTTCAGCTCGTCGATGAGCTGCTCCATGCGGCCCAGCGACTTGTTGCCGCCGAGATACAGGCCGGCCCGGTGGCCGAGTTCGTCGCCGCCGGCCTGGTTGTGCGGCAGGCCCGCGTCGTCGAGGGCGAGCCGGGCGGCGGCCAGCGCGAGGCGGTCCCCGCGGTTGACGGTGCGCAGCTGGCGCCTGGTGGCGAACCGGGTGGCGTCGAAGTCGGCGATCTCGCCGCCGAGCCGGGTCTGCAGCGGCTGCGGGTCGTAGGCCCGGATCGGGCCGATCCCGCACTCGCCGGCCACCAGCGCCTTCCAGTTGGCCTCGGGGCCTTCGCCCAGCGCGGTCAGCAGGCCGATGCCACTGACGACGACCTGGCGTCCGGTGCCGCTCATCGGCGCTCCTGCGTGTCGCTGTCGGGTCGTCATCGCTTCTCCTCGTAGCGGCCCACGACCAGCCCGACGTTGGTGCCGCCGAAGGCGAAGGCGTTGACGAGGGCGTGCCGTACCTCCTGCCTGCGTGCCGTGTTCGGCACGAAGTCGAGGCCGAGCCGGCGGTCGGGCGTCTCCTGGTTGATGGTCGGCGGCACGACGCCGTGGTTGATCGCACCGATCGCGGTGAACAGGCTCAACGCCGCGGACGCCGCGGTGAGATGACCGGTCATCGACTTCGGCGAGCTGATCAGCAGCCGGTCCGCGGCGTCACCGAACACCTTCTTGATCGCGGTGGTCTCCGACAGGTCGTTGCCCGGGGTGCTGGTGCCGTGCGCCACGACGTAGTCGATGTCGGCCGGCTCGAGGCCGGCATCCGCGATCGACGCCTCGATGGACTCGATGGCACCGCTGCCGTCCGGCGGCGAGTCGGTCATCCGCCAGGCGTTCAGGCTGGTGCCGTACCCCAGGAGTTCGGCGAGAATGTGCGCCCCGCGGTCCCGGGCCGCCTCCAGCTCCTCCAGGACGAGGACGACACCGCCCTCCCCGAGGACGAACCCGGAGCGCTTGTCGTCGAAGGGCCGGCTGGCTTGCTGCGGAGCGTCGTTGTAGTCCTTCGTCAGCGCCCCCAGCAGGCCGAAGCACAGCACATCGAGCCACGTCGTCAGCGAGTCGTAGCCGCCCGCGAGCATCAGCGTGGCATCGCCCTCCTGCAGGCTGCGGAAGGCCTCCCCGACAGCGTGCCCGGAGGCCGAGCAGGCGGTGGACACACCCAGCATCGGGCCGGTCGCATCCAGCATCCGGGCCATCGCTGCGGAGGCGATGTTCTGGCTGTAGGCCAGAGCGTCGGAGGGCGCGTAGACGGAGAACGCGTCGTCCCGGCCGGTCCGCTCGCGCAGCGCCCCGACATCCACCAGCCACTGCAGGTCCGGCCGGTCCACACACGCGCCCATGGCCACACCCATGTCCGCGCCGTCGTACGTCTTCTTGTCCACCCCCGCGTCGCGCAGCGCCTCCCACGCCGCGCCCACACCGAAGGTGCCCGGCCGCAGCAGATGGCGCAGGCCGACCGAGCCGGGGACCGCGTCGTCGAGCCTAAAGCCCTTGACCTCACCGGCGATCGTCACGTCGAAACCGGTGGTGTCGATCGTCGTCAGCCGGCCGACTCCGCTGCGCCCTGCGGCCAGTGCCTGCCACGTGCTCGGCGCGTCGTTGCCCAGCGGCGTGACGGCGCCCACCCCGGTGACGACCACCCTGCGGCTCATCGCGGCGCCTCCGTCTCGTCAGGCCTCATGCCGTTCGTCTCCTTCGGTCGTTGTGTGTGGCGGCGGCTGGTGCGGTGTGCGGCGCCGCGGACTGGCACACCATGACGGCGTGTGCGACGGCAAGACCTCCGCTGTGGCTCAGGGAGAGGTCGATGTAGTACATGCCGAGGGACTGGGCAACCGCTTCGACCTCGCCGTACAGCCGCACGTGGGGCCGTCCGGCGCGGTCGTTGACGACCTCGACGTCCGTCCACTCCATGCGCGGGCCCATGCCGGTCCCGAGGCTTTTCAGCACGGCCTCCTTGGCGGCCCACCGGCCGGCGAGGTGCTCACCGACCCGCTTGCGCCGGTAGCAGTAGGCCAGCTCGCGAGCGGTGAACACCCGCTCCCGCAGCTCTGGTTGGGAGATCATCAGCTCCTCTACGCGAGAGACCTCGGCCAGATCCATGCCGGTCCGCACCCGCAGCGGCGGCGCGGGGCCGTCCGGTGACCGCCCCGCGCCCCGCTCACGCCGCGGCCGCGGCGAGGGCGGCACGCTCGGTCACCAGATCCGTCAGGTTCTGCACGGTGAACAGGGACAGCACCTCGTCCGCCGTGAGCTTGCCGGCCAGTGCCTGCACGTCGATCTGCGGCAGCGACTTCTTCAGCTGGGCCAGCCCGACCTCGTTGATGATGTCGTCAGCGTCGGCGAACTCCTCGTCGGGTATCCCGCCCTGGAGCAGCTCGGCGATGTCCGACACCTTGATCTTCACGTCCGCCGCCTTCTCGATGCGGAACAGGACGTCCAGCAGGTCGATGGACTCGGCGTCCAGATCGCCCAGCAGCGTGGCCTCGGGCACGGCCTCCTCGACATCTATGCCGAGCGCGTCGGCGACCGCTTCCTGGACGATGGTGCCGAAGCCTTTACCGTCGTACGACATGTGTCCTTTACCCTTCGTGGAATTGCTGGAGATGGACAGAGCGGGTGGTGCGGTCGGCGGTTGCTGCGGTGTCACGACGCCACCGGCTCCTGCCGCCTCTCCGGGGTCACTTCGGCGTGCAGCGCCGTGAGCCGGCGCGGGTCTCCGGTGGAGCGGGTGCGGGCCTGACCGAGGGTGCGGCGGGCGAGCCCGCTCAGCACCCGGCCGGGGCCGATCTCGGTGTACGCGTCCACCGGGCGCCGGGCGGCCGTGTGCAGCACCTCGACCCAGCGGACGGGTCCGGTGAGCTGACGCCGCAGCAGTTGCCTGGCCTCCTCGCCCGAGCGGACATGAGCGCCGGAGACCGAACTGATCACCGGCAGCACGGGGTCGGCGAACGCGTGGGCGGCGAGCGCCTCGGTGAACTCCTCCACCACCGGCGCCATCAGCGAGCAGTGGAAGGGCGCCCCCACGTCCAGCGGCACCACCTGGTCGGCGCCGGCGGCCAGCGCCGCCTTGCCGGCCACCTCGACGGCGTACGCGTGCCCCGAGATGACCGTCTGCAGCGGCTCGTTGTAGTTCGCGACCTGCACCAGACCCAGCCCCAGGCCCTCGGCGCTGCCGCAGGCGGCCAGCACCTGGGCCGCGGGCAGGCCCAGTACGGCCGCCATCGCGCCGGGCACCTCGCGGGCCACCTCGCCCATCAGCGCCCCGCGCAGCCGCACCAGTTGCAGGGCCGACTCCAGGGACAGCACCCCGGCGGCCACCAGCGCCGGGTACTCACCCAGGCTGTGGCCCGCGGCCGCCGCCGGCCGGTAGCCGGCGGACCGCAGCACTTCCCACACGGCGAGGCTGGTGGCGGCGATCGCGGGCTGGGTGATCTCGGTACGGCCGAGCTCCTGGGCACTGCCGCTCACACAGATCCGCGACAGCGGCAGACCCAGGATCTCGTCGGCCCGGTCGAACAGCCGCCGGGCCAGGGGATAGGTGTCGAGGAGGTGCCGGGCCATGCCGGGCCGCTGCGACCCCTGCCCGGGGAACATGGCCAGGCAGCCGGTCGTCGCAGCGACGCTGCCGGGTCCGGTCCAACCGGTCATCGGGTACTCCTTTCGTGGGTCGGTGCGGGGGTGCGCTGCCAGCCGGCCGCGTCCGGTGCGTCGGGCTGCGGGGGGTGCCAGTCGGCCGGCCGGCCCCAGCGGCCCCTGGCGGGCGGCGGATCCGGCTCGCCGGCGTTGCCGCGCAACGCGGCGAACACGGCCACCAGCCCCGCCAGTTCCTCCGGCGTGGGGTTGCCCCGCAGCACCCTCAGCGAGACGGCCTCCGGCGCGCTCACAGCGGCTCGTTGCCGTGCTTGCGGACGGGCTGCCGGGACCGCTTGGTGCGCAGCATGTCCAGGGACTTGATCAGCACCCGCCGGGTGTCCGCCGGGTCGATGACGTCGTCGACGTGTCCGCGCTGCGCGGCGACGAAGGGGTTCATCAGCTGCTCGGTGTATTCGGCGACCAGCTCCCGGCGCAGCTTCTCCGGCTCCGCCGCCGTGCTCAGCTGCCGGCGGAAGATGATGTTGGCCGCGCCGTCGGCGCCCATCACGGCCGTCTGGTTGGACGGCCAGGCGAACGACAGGTCGGAGCCGATCGACTTGGAGTCCATGACGATGTACGCGCCGCCGAACGCCTTGCGCAGGATCACCTGCACCCGCGGCACGGTCGCCTCGCAGTACGCGTACAGGAGCTTCGCGCCGCGCCGGATGATCGCGTTGTGCTCCTGGTCGGTGCCGGGCATGAACCCCGGCACGTCGACCAGCGTCACGAGCGGGATGTTGAACGCGTCGCAGGTGCGCACGAACCGGGCGGCCTTCTCCGAGGAGTCGATGTCCAGCACCCCCGCCATGGCGGCGGGCTGATTGCCCACCACACCGACCGTGTGGCCGTCCAGGCGGGCCAGGGCACACACGATGTTCGGCGCCCAGCTCTCCTGGATCTCCAGGTAGTTGCCGTCGTCGACGATGTGACCGATGACCGTTCTGATGTCGTACGGCGTCCGGTCGTCGACCGGCACCACCCGCAGCAGTTCCTCACAGCGCCGGTTCGGATCGTCCAGGGGCCGGGTGTACGGCGCCGTCTCGGCGTTGTTCGACGGCAGATAGGAGAGCAGTTCCCGGATGCCCTCGAAGCAGGACTCCTCGTCCGGGGCCACGAAACTCGCCACACCGGTGCGGGTGCCGTGGGTGTACGCGCCGCCGAGCTCCTCGTGCGTGACCTTCTCACCGGTCACCGCGTGCACCACGTCGGGCCCGGTGATGAACATGTTGGCCATGCCCTCGACCATGAACGTGAAGTCGGTCAGCGCCGGCGAGTAGACGGCGCCGCCCGCGCAGGAGCCGAGCACGACACTGATCTGCGGCACCACACCCGAGGCCCGGACGTTACGGGCGAAGAGCTTGCCGAAGCCGGCCAGGGCATCGATGCCCTCCTGGATCCGTGCACCGCCGCCGTCGTTGAGGCCGATGACCGGGGCACCGACGGAGTCGGCGAAGTCGAGCAGCTGGTGGATCTTCGCGGCGAACGTCGCGCCCAGCGCGCCGCCGCGGATCCGGGCGTCGTGAGCGAACACGAAGACCGTACGGCCGTCGACCTCGCCCCAGCCCGTGATCACCCCGTCGCCCTCGGGATGCGAGTCCTCCATGCCGAAGCCCACCGCCCGGTGCTCGGCGAACAGCCCCAGCTCGGTGAACGTGCCCGGGTCGATCAGCGCCTCGATGCGCTGGCGGGCCAGCAGCTTGCCCTTGGAGAGATGGCGGGCATCGGCTTCCGGGTCGTGCCCGAAGTGGGCCTGCGCCCTGCGGATGGTGAGATCGTCGGCCAGTTCGGTCATCGTGGATGCGCGCACCGGTGTCGGTGGCCGCGGTTCCGTGTCGGTCCTGCCGAAGTCCGGCAGTACGGCCTGGGGAGTGTCCGGAGGCGTCATTGCGGTCCCACTCCTTCCTGCCCTGTCGCGTAGGTGGCTTCGGAAATGACTCTCCGCCACCGGGATGGGCGCGGGACTGGAGTGCGTCTTGACCGCGGGTGTATCCCCAGGTGGGCTGCGCTAGATGGACAGACGGACGGCTTCCTCCAGGGCGCCCGCCCGGCCCGAGTCCAGCTCCTGGGCGAAACTGCGCTGCAGGCCGTCCAGCCGGTAGCGGGTGGGCAGGTCCGCCGCCGCGGGCTCGGCCACACTCAGGAAGTGGGCCTCCACCAGCTGCTCACAGGCGTCCTCGACGGTGGCGAAGTCCTTGCCGAGCACCGGGCAGGCCAGATGGGCGTCGAACTCGGGCACCGGCAGATGGGCCAGACAGCGAAGCGCCTCACGGGCATCCTCGGGCAGCGCGTTGTACGACGCCGTGAAACTGGCCCGCACACTCAGCGAACTGTGCGCCAGCTCGTCCAGCCGCCGGCCCTCGTCACTGAGCCGCTCCGCATAGCGGCCCAGCGACCAGTGGGGACGGGTGTTGAGCCGTGCGGCCGCGGCACGCAGGGCAAGAGGCAGACCCCCGCAGTACCGTGCGATCGCGGCCGCCGCGACCGGCTCCCGGTTGACCCGCTCGGGGCCCAGCAACCGCGCCAGCAGCCGCACACTGTGACCGTGCGGCAGATCCGGCAGCTGCAGCACACGGGCGCCGAGCGGCGCACTGAGCCGGACCCTGCTGGTGATCAGCACCGCGGTGTCCGCACTGCCCGGCAGCAGCGGCTGCACCTGCTCGTCATCGACCGCGTCGTCCAGGGTGAGCAGCAGATGGCGCCCGGCCAGCGCCAGCCGGTACACCTCGGCACGCTCATCCGGGTCGGCCGGAAGCCGGTCGGGATCCGTACCCAGCACCCGCAGCAGCCGGCCCAGCACCGCGTGCGGGTCCGCCGGCCGGGCACCGTTGCCCCGCAGCGCCGCGTACAACTGCCCGTCGGGAAAAGCGGACTGCAGCCGGTGCCCCAGGCGCACGGCCAGTGCCGTCTTGCCGACACCGCCGCCGCCCACCAGCACGGCCGCCGGCGGCTGCGAGCCGGTGGGCTGGGTCAGGGTCCGCTGGATCACCTCGAGTTCCCGTTCACGCCCCGTGAAGTCGGGCAGGTCGAGCGGGAGCATCTGCGGAGTGGGCTGGGGGCGGGCCACAACCTGGAACGAGCCGACGCCGTGCGTGACGGCGCCCTGCGGGTCGCCGCCGCGCTCGGGCAGCGGCACGGGATCGGCCGCCTCCCCCCGCAGGATCGTCTCGTACAGCCGCTGCAGCCGCCGCGACGGATCCGTGCCGAGCTCCTTGGCGATCAGCCGGCGCATCGACTGGTAGTACTCCAGGGCATCGACGCTGCGCCCCTCCAGGTAGAGCGCGAGCATCAGACGCTCGCACAGCTGCTCGGAGAGCGGATCGGTCAGCAGCGCCGCGCGCAGCTCCGAGAGGACGGCGCCGGGACGCTCCAGACGGATCTCGGCGTCCGCCCACTGACTGAGCGCCTCGTGGTGCAGCTGCCGCAGCGTCTCCCTCAGCCGGGCCGCCCAGTCGCTCTGCATACCGCCGAGTGCGTCACCCCGCCACATGTGCAGCGCCTGCTGCAGCAGCATGCTGCGCTCCTGGTCGCCGAGGCCCTCGTGCTGGGCGCTCTTGAGCAGCCGGCGAAACCGCACCAGGTCCACCGTGCCGGGATCGGCCGAAACCTGATAGCCGGCCGGGGTCCGGACCAGACCGACCGGCTCGGGCAGCCCGGCCGAAGCGAAGGCCAGCGCCCGGCGCAACCGGGTGATGTAGGTGTGCACGACGTTGCGGACCCCCGCGGGCGGCCGGTCGCCCCACACCCGGTCGACAAGGGACTCCAGCGGCACCGGCCGTTCCGGATCGACCAGCAGGATGCCGAGGATGCTGCGTTGCCGTGCGGGGCCGAGATCGGCCAGAGCGCTGCCCGTCCAGAGTTCTATCGATCCCAGTATCCGGAGCTCCATCGAAGATCACCCGTATCCCTTCAGTGTCCGGAAACTAACTCCGCCCGGTGCAGCGCCCCTTGATTTCCGCTCTGCCGCACCGGCCCCGGCCGGCGGACAACGCGCGTCACCCGCCCCGCGAGCGACTCCACGGTGGCGGGTGACGGATGCTGCGTATCGGGCTTCGGGCGGGGCGGCGGACTCAGAGGGCCGCCGGCTCCTTGCGCTGCGGGGTGTAGTCGGCGTGGTCGACGGCGCGTTCCCAGACCGCCTCGAACGCCTCCTTGCACCGGCGGATCAGCTTGGGGTCCTCGGAGAACTCGTGCGGGCCCCAGGAGCCGTCGCCGTGGAAGTTCGTCCAGCGCAGCAGCGTGTCGTCGAACACCCAGAAGTCGTTGCCCGGCAGCAGCAGTTCCGAGGCCCGCTGCCGCGGCAGCCAGCGCACCTTCTCGCCGGCGGGCACGTTGACGATCGTGGTGGTCTCCCACTCGTACTGGATGAAGTCGGTCACCGGCTCGGACACGATCCGCGCGCGCCGCCAGTCGATGCCGCGCTTGACCGCTTCCTGCACCAGCTCGACCCAGTCGGTGTGCCGGTCGTACTCGATCGGGAGGCCCTTTTGCCAGTCGACGAAGACCGGGCCCTTGGGGGTGTAGATGTCACGCATCTCCAGGTGCACGGCGGAGTGCTTGGACTGCGCGATCAGTTCGGCGAAGGCCGGGAAGTTGCTCGACATGCGAATCTCCAATCCGAGAACAGATCAGGCCCCGGCTGAGTCGTCGAACGACTGTGTGGAGCCGATTCCAGGCCTTGCCCCCCAGTTGAGCGCTCCGGCCTAGAACCGGGCTCGAGGACCGCTCCGGCAGCAGCCGCACGGCCCTGCGCGCTCACCGGACCAGAGGTATGCGTTTGACGCATTTTCAATGCGTCAAGCGTGATAGAATGAGCTTTATGAGTATGGCTCTTGAAGGGCTGGTGCGGTCAGCTGTTGCCACGCTGCTGCACGCGACGGGCGAGTCGCAGACCGACCTCGCGGCCGCGCTGGGTGTGAGTCAGGCGCAGGTGAGCCGGCGTCAGTCCGGGACCGCCGCGTGGAGCCTGTCCGACTGTGACGCGGTCGCCGCGCACTACGGCATCTCCGTGCACGATCTGGTGGCCGGTCCGACCCGGGCCGCCGAAGCCCTCCCCGAGGAACGCCGTCGCGTGCCCGGCCGCCCGATCACCGGTGTCCGCTCCGCGGGCGCGGACGGGGGAGCGTGATGACGGACTTCGGGGCGATCGACGCGCTGCTCGCCGCGGCCAAGAAGGAAGTCCCGCTGCCGCCCGCAGCCGAGCGGCGCTCACTGCGTGAAGGGCTGCATCTCTCGCGGGCCCAGCTCGCGCAGGCTCTGGGGGTCGGCCCGTCCACGGTCGGGGGCTGGGAGTCCGGACGGGACCCCGCTGGTGAAGTACGGGAGAAGTACGCGTACTTCCTCGAGGGAGCCCGCGCGAAGCTGGCCGCCGACGCGGCCGCCGGCAGTGAGCTCGGGGACGGCGAGCCGGCGGACGCCGGGCAGAGCGCCGGCCCCCACGCCGTCGACGGTGACGACGACGTCCTGGCCGACCCGCAGCCGTGTGTGCTGTGCGGGCAGCCCGCCCGGCACCAGGTGGAGGGATTCCCGCAGCACCTGGACCCTGCCGAGTGCGGCACGGCCGGCCCCGCGCAGCCGCCGGAGCCCGCACCCCTGGCCGGGCCACAGCAACCGCCGCCCGCCGAGAAGCCGCTCCCTGCCGTGAAGCCGGGCAGGGTGTCCGGTGTGAAGGTGGTGCCGGTGGGCCGCCGGGCGCAGGCGGCCTCCGAGACTCCGGACCTGATCGGCGCCGCGGTCGCGGCCGCGCTCGCCGACCACGCCGGCGACGTCGAAGCCGCGACAGCCGCGTTGGTGAAGCGGGCGATCCCGGACGCGATGGCTTTGCTGGACCACACCCGCAAGGGCGGCCGCTACGACGTCGTCGCCCACCCGTGGCTGCCCGACATCCTGCGCAAGCAAAGTGCCCGCGGCGCCGACCACGTCTGGGAGGCCCGCCCGAAATGGACGCGCCCCGAACTGCCCACCGGCCGGCACGAGGTGACCGCCCTCGACATCAACGGCGCCTACCTGTCCGCCCTGAAGACCCACCTGCCGCTCGGCCAGCTCGAACACACCACCGGCAACCACCACGACCGCCGCCGCGCCGGCCTGCACCTGATCACCCCGCCCGTGTGGGAGCACGAGGCGGTGCTGCCGAACCCGGTCGGCAACCGCGACGAGCCGGGCCCCCTGTGGGTCACCGAGCCCACCCTGCGCCTCCTGCTGCGCCTGTCCGGCCCGAAGCACGGCCTGTGCGACCCGCCCGAGATCCACGAGTCCTGGACGTCCGGGGCGACCGAGGGCCTGCTGGAGAAGTTCCGCATCGCACTGAAGGACGCCCGGGACCGGGCCATCGCCGAGGACGACACGGTCACCCTGGAGTACGTGAAGGCGATGTACTCCAAGTTCGTGTCCACGCTGGGGGAGTCGAACTACAACCGGGAGCTCTACCGCACCGACTGGATGCACCTCATCCGCTCCCAGGCCTTCGCGAACCTGTGGTGGAAGGCCCACCGTGCCTACGACGAGGGCCTGATGGTGGTCCGCGCGATGGGCACCGACGAACTCCACGTCACCGGCGACTGGCACGCGGTGTTCCCCGAAGGCCGCGGCGTCACCGAAGTGAAGGTCAAAGACACCTACACCGTCAGCGCCGGCCCCAGCGCAACCGCTGAGCCCTCTGACGGCGCTTCCTGACGCCGTCCACCTGTCCCGGGTGTCACATACCCACGCCAGGACATGGGATCGGCCCGCACAAGCCCTACAGCGATCACACCGAGAACTGGAAGAGACGATGCCCGAGCGGAGCATCGACTTCGGCAAGTACGGCGCCCACGGCCTCAAAGGCCACGAAGCCGCCGCCCGCCAGCTGGACGCCCTCGCCGGCTACCGTCACCGGTGCTGTGCGGTGCGCAGCTCGTCGGTGTACCGGGCGAGGGCCTCCTCGGCCGTGGGGGCGGGGCCGAACAGCTGCTCCTGGCGGCGGGGGTCGGCGACGTAGCGTCCGGTCTCGAACCAGCGGAACATCGCGGCCAGGTCCTTGATCAGGGGCATGAAGCGGACGGTGACGGCTCCTGCGGCGCGGGCGACGGCGGACGGGACGGCCCACACCTTGATCTTCTTTCCGGCGCGGCTGCCCATCACCTCGGCCACCTCCCGCATGCTGACCGGACGGTCCCAGCCGATGTCGATCCGTTCGCCGGGCTCGGCCTCGGCGTCGACCGCGGCTGCCAGGTACGCCGCGAGATCGGAGGTGTGGACGAAGGTCAGCGGGACGGTGGCCTGGCCGATCCACACCATGCGGCCCTTGCCGACCGGGTCGCCCGCCATGCTCGCGACCTGGTCGAGGAACGCCCCCGGGCGCAGGGCGACGAACGGGACGCCGAGCTGTTCGAGCTTGTCCTCGGCGAGCTTCTTGTGCCAGAAGTGCGGGACATCGGGCGTCTGGTCGCTGGTGAGGATGCTGGTCAGGACGAACCGCCGGATGCCGGTGCGGTGGGCGGCCTCGGCGAGGTTGGCGTTGCCGATGGTGTCGATGTCGTTGGCGTTCTTGCCGCCGCGGGTGTAGCCGGCGGCGGTGGTGACGACGGCGTCGGCGCCGTTCATGGCGGCGACGAGCGAGTCGACGTCGAGCATGTCGCCGCGGGCGATCTGAACGCCCCGGCTTTCGAGCCGGCCGGCGTCGCTGGCCGGCCTCACCAGGGCGCGGACGGTCTTGCCGCGTTTGAGGAGTTCGTCGACGACCTTGCTCCCCAGGGAGCCGGTCGCCCCGACGACGAGGACCGGGAGGGTGGTTGAGCCGGTGGCAGGCATGGGGGTTGTCACTTTCCGTCAGGTCATCAGCGAGGGGCTTGGTGAGCGGGGCGGGGGCGGCTCAGACACAGGCGTCTACGTGCCGGGCGGGCCCATGGAGGCGGGCCGTGGGGGCGGATCCGCAGTGCGCCTCGCCGCCGGAACGTGCCGCGTCCGAAGGCAACCGGGACGGGATGGGCGCCACGCCGGCCTGGAGGCGGTCGCCGCATGCGCGACGGCGTGCACCCCCGTGCGCGTGCCCCTTTTCCATCTGTGGTGCGGCGTACGCGGGCAGGGGTGCACACCGGCAAGTCACCCGGACTCTTCTTCCGGCAGCGCGCGGCCGCTGATCGCCTCGGTGATGGCGTACGCGGTCTCCACGAAGGACTGCGCCTGCTGGTCCGACAGATTCCGAGCGGAGGTCTCCTCCAGGGCCTGCCACAGGGCCGCGATGGGCTCGCGCATGGCACGCCCCTTGTCGGTGAGGTGGACCACCATGACGCGCCGGTCATGTGCGGCGGGCTCGCGGACGACCAGGCCGGCGTCCTGCATGCGGCGTAGCGCCTTGGAGATGGTGGAGTGGTCCACGCCGAGGCATTCGAGCAGCTCGGACTGGGACTGGCCGTCCCGGTCGAGAAGGTGCATCAGCAGCAGTTCCTGTCCGGGATGCAGGTCCATCTCGCGCAGCAGGGTGGCGGCGTAGGCGCGGTGGGTGCGGGCGAGCTGGAAGATCGCGTAGCTCATCGGTCCGCCGCCGGCGGTCGTGGGGATGCGGGGTTCGGGGGTGGGCATGGTTCGGTTCCTCAGCGTGTGTGGGTGGGGTAGTCGGTGTAGCCGGCCGCTCCGCCGCCGTAGAAGGTGGCCGGGTCGGGGGTGTTCAGGGGTGCGCCGGCGCGGAGCCGCTCGACCAGGTCGGGGTTGGCGAGCGCGAGGGCGCCGACGGAGACGAGGTCGGCCGTGCCGTTGGCGACGTCCTTGGCGCGGGCGGGCAGGTCGGTGCCGCCCCGGTTGAGGATCAGCGTGGCCGGCCACTGCGCGCGCAGGGTGTCGAGGAGGGCCTCGTCGCCGGCGTGCATCACGTGGAGGTAGGCCAGGTCCAGGGGGCGCAGGGCGTCCAGGAGCGCCGGATACAGCTCGGCCGTGTCGGACTCTGCGATGTCGTTGTAGGGGTTCGCGGGGGAGATACGGATACCGGTGCGCTCGGCGCCGATCTCGTCGGCCACCGCGGCGGCGACCTCGACGGCGAAACGGATGCGGCCCTCGATCGAGCCGCCGTAGCCATCGGTGCGCTGATTGGTGTTGTCGGACAGGAACTGGTGCACCAGGTAGCCGTTGGCGCCGTGGATCTCCACGCCGTCGGCGCCTGCCGCGACGGCAGCCGCTGCGGCGCGCCGGAAGTCGTCGACGGTCGCCGCGACCTCCTGCGCCGACAGCGCACGGGGGGTCGGCATCTCCTGGGGCCCGGACGCGGTGAACATCACGCCCTGCGGCCGGATCGCGGAGGGGGCGACCGGCGGGCGGCCGTGGGGGGTGTTGTCGGGGTGGGCGATGCGTCCGGTGTGCATCAGCTGGATGACGATCCGGCCGTCGGCCGCGTGCACGGCGTCGGTGACCTTGCGCCACCCGGCGATCTGCTCGTCGTTGTGGATGCCGGGGGTCAGGAGGTAGCCCTGGCCGTCGGCGGAGGGCTGGGTTCCCTCGGTGATGACGAGCGCGTGCGAGGCCCGCTGGGCGTAGTACTCGGCGTTCAGCTCGGTCGGTATGCCTTCAGGCGTGGAGCGGTCACGGGTCATGGGGGCCATGACCAGGCGGTGCGGCAGAGAGATGTTGCCAAGAGTGGTCGGCGTCCACAGGGAATCCAGCATGAGGGGTCCTTCGACAGGGCGGTGACCGGCCGGTCACCGTAAAGGCAGGGGGTGGTCGTGGGGAGGCGGTGGGAGGGCGTGCTCAGCCGACGCTCAGGACGAGCTTGCCCCGCACGTGCCCGGCGTCGCTGACCTGCTGGGCCTTGGCCGCCTGGTCGAGCGGGTAGGCGGTGACGGTGGTGAGGAGCTTGCCGGCCGCGGCGTCCTGGGCCAGGGCGGCCAAGCGGGCGGTGGAGCGTTCCTGGGAGCCCTGGGAGAAGGTGATGCCCAGCTGCCGTGCACCGAAGTCGGCGATGGTGACGATGCGCCCGGTGCCGCCCCGCAGGGTGATGGAGTCCTCCAGGGCGCCCTTCCCGGCCAGGTCGAACACCGCGTCCACGCCGTCGGGGGCCAGCGCCCGCACCCGCTCGACCAGGCCCTCGCCGTACACGGTCGCGGTGGCGCCGAGCGAGGTGAGGTAGTCCTGGTTGGAGGGGCCCGCGGTGGCGATCACGCGTGCTCCGCGGGCCGTGGCGAGCTGCACCGCCAGGGTGCCCACCGCTCCGGACGCGCCGTGCATCAGCACGGTCTCCCCGGCGGCCACCCCCAGCAGGTTCAGGACCCGCTCGGCCGTCTCGCCGGCCACCGGCAGCGCGACCGCGTGCTGCCAGTCGAGGCCGGCGGGCTTGGGGGCCACGGTGGTGGCCAGCGCGTACTGGGCGTACGAGCCGGTGTCCGACCAGCCCAGCACCTCGTCACCCACCTGCACATTCCGCACGCCCTCACCCAGGGCGTCCACCACGCCGGCGAGTTCGCCACCGGGGACGGCGGGGAAGACGGTCGGGCGGACGGCCTCCAGCATCCCGGCGCGGATCTTGCCGTCCAGCGCGTTCAGCCCGGCGGCCTTCACACGGATCCGGACCTGGCCGGGGCCGGGCTGCGGGACCTCGACGTCCGCCTCGTGCAGCACGTCCGTGCCGCCAAAGTGGTCGAAAACGATTGCTTTCATCATGGCTTCAAATCCCTCCGGCCGCCAAAAAGGTGGCTGGCCACATAATTAAGGTAGCAGTAATCGTGTGGCTAGCCAAGTAATGTCGGACGTGAGGGTGCGGGCAGCCGCCCCGGCTCCCTGGAGAGGCCCCTCAGGCCCGGCTCACGGCGACCCCGCGTCTCTTCGCCCGCGCCCGGTCGCGCCGGCCTGATGCCCGTGCCCCGGCAGTGACGGCTGGGGGGTCTGCTCCTGTCGCCGTTCGAAGGCGGTAAACCCACCGTCGAACGCACGAAAATCTATGTTGGTCAGAGTAGACATTGAGCGGCTGCATGGTTATGGTTTCTCTCGTAGCCGAGATCGAGCAAGCCCGGCAGAGACGAACTGCCGGTCAGTAGTACGTAGTTCGCAGGACGGTGCGGCGGTGGAGTTCCGAAGCCAGAGCGGTTGCAGGACGGCGACGGGACTGACAGCCGGACCGGGCGGCCCGCAGTGATCAGGGGCCGCCGTGAGCAGGACCGCGGGAGCACTACCCGCAAGTGCAGTTCGCAGGATCCAGCAGTGCAGTAGCAGAGCAGCACCTCGGTGAAGGCGTCGGCTGCGGACGCGCGCACCGGGAAGTTCGGCAGTGGGGTTCTAAGCCAGAGCAGACGCAGGACGGGCGACGGGGCTGGCTGCCGAAGCGCGGCGCTGTCACAGGCCGCCAGCAGTTCGCATCACCAGCAGTAACAGCATCACCGGCAGTATCAGCAGTACGCAGTATCAGCAGTTCGCAGTCCCCGTTGGAAATGGTTGTTCAAGAGGGAAGAACGGAGGAGCTTCGCGCCATCAGGATCGCCCGGGCGGACGATTTGAGCCCGGGTACCGCAGGACATCGATAGTGAGGTGGTCTCCGGTCCAGCAACCGCGATCCCCGCACCCCCGACCGCATCTCAGTCGGG
This sequence comes from Streptomyces aurantiacus, assembly GCF_027107535.1. Lineage (NCBI taxonomy): Bacteria > Bacillati > Actinomycetota > Actinomycetes > Kitasatosporales > Streptomycetaceae > Streptomyces > Streptomyces sp. Qhu-G9. The sequence continues at coordinate 4,697,874 of NZ_CP114283.1, forward strand.
TCAGCGGAAACAGAAGGCCGGCGCAGCACTGAGGCCGGCAGATGGTGAAGCAGTTCCTTCGGGGCCTTGGTGCCGTACGGCACCAAGGCCCCTCAGCCTGTTGTACAGAGAGGTGAGATGACAGCAGACGATTCATTCGGCCGTCTCGACGACGACGACTACCCCGCCTACACGATGGGCCGGGCCGCCGAAATACTCGGCACCACCCCCGGCTTCCTGCGCGCCATCGGAGAAGCCCGCCTCATCACCCCACTGCGCTCCGAGGGCGGCCACCGCCGCTACTCCCGCTACCAGCTGCGTATCGCGGCCCGAGCCCGGGAACTCGTCGACCACGGCACTCCCGTCGAGGCCGCCTGCCGCATCGTCATCCTCGAAGACCAGCTCGAGGAAGCCCAGCGCATCAACGCCGAAAACCACCGCACAGCGCGCGTACCGCAGTAGCCGGCGCGGCCTGAGCTGCCTGCCCTGCCGGACTCGCGCTGAGGCGGCGGGATACCGGTATCCCGCGGGGTGCGGCGGTATCGAATCAGCGTGGCGGCGGTGGCCGCCACCGCCACCCGTGGTGCGGCTCATCCGCAGAAGACGGCTTCTGCGCCGGTGACGGTGTCACAGATCCGCAGTACCTGGTCCGTCCCGGTCTCCTGAAGGATCCGCTGCAGACATCGGGGCGCATCCGCCGGCACCGGCACAGTTCCGCCTGCCGCCAGGCTCCGTACGGTCAGTTCATTTCGCCGCTGGGTCCGTCCGGGAGCTGCGTGAACGGCGCACCCTGTGAGGGCGGCTGCTCAGTGGGAGTCGTCGTAGGGGTCGCGGCTGCCGGACTTGGCCAGGCCTCGGCTGATCATGTAGCCGACCGTGAGGATCACGATGTACAGCCACGCTTTGTCGGCGCGGAAGTAGTCGGCGTGGCCTTCGTCGTCGCCCACGACCATGGAAGCGACCAGTACCGCGACGACCGCAGCGATGTAGGTGAAGAATTCGGTGGTCTTGAAGGCGGCCTTCGTCTCGGTGGACAGCCGGCGCGGCCGGTGAGCGGCCGCATCGGTGCTCGTGTGAGGACTCGTGTTGCCGACCGGGTTCACAGCGCTCATGAGCAGGCACCTTTGCATGTGGGGAGCACCGGGGCGCTCCGTGTCGTGTGAGGAGCGCGTCAAGATCGACGCCGTGTCCCACGAGTGCCCCTGTCCGGCAGGATAAACAGCATGTCGCGCCATGTGCACGACAACCCTGGTTCCGTCGCGGCCGAACGCGGCGGGGCAGGCCGGCCGGCTGCGGTGTCGCCCGGCCGGGCACGGAGACGCGCTGAGCCGCTGGTGCAGCTCCGGGCGGTGGCGGTGACAGGGGCCGCCGAATCCGCGCCGCCCCGGATTGCCGGCTGCGACGAAGGGCGGCCGGCCGCGAGCTGAGCGGGACCGGCCGCGCCCGGTACGGCAGCAGAGCCCCGGTACGGCAGCAGGGACCGGACCGCGCGTCGCGGTCCGGTCCCTGCCCTGTGCGGTGCCGCCCTGCGGCGGCGGTGTGTCAGCCCTGCGCGGTGTCGTCGCCCGCCTGCCCGGCGCCCTCTGCCGCGCCTGCCTTCTCACGCATCTTGCGCACCAGCTCCGCCTTCCGGTCGGCTGCACCCTGGCGGTCGAGGTTGCGGTGCGGACCGTTGTTCTGCCGTTCGGCGCGGGACAGCTTCTTGCGCTGCCCGCCGCCCATGCCCACAGGGTTGTTGATGTTCTTGCTTACGGTCACGGGTTCTCCCGGTAATGTGAAGTGATCTACGGACTCATCGGTGGGGGACGGGCGGCCACGTCGAAGGACGTCAGCAGGGGCCCATCACGCTCTCACCCGTGAATCGGCGTCTGGAAGAACATGACAAAGACGTTACCCGGTTCCGTCGGCCCCGCACACCAGCCTTTTCGGTTCCCCCGCGGCGACCGGGCCCTCGGCGAGCGCCCGGGGCCGGCCGATTCCTTCCGGGAACCTCAGCACCGCCAACACCCGCCGGCGGTCCCCGCCCGCCCGGGGCAGGACCAGACGGGCGCTACCGGGCCGCCGCGGGCGCAGTCAGTGTCGCGACCTGGGCGTCGGCCAGCTCTTCGACCATGCCGAGCCGGCCGTAGCCGACCGTGCTCACGACGACGCCCAGGCGACCGAAGTGCGCGTGGCGATCGATGCTCTCCGGCAACGGCCGAGGCTGACCGGCCGGCGACTCCAGCTCGCGGTGGTGCGCCGGGCAGGCGTCGGCTCAGGTGCCGGCGTGGCGGTTGCTGGAGTGGGGGCCGTGCCAGTCCAGGCACAGGACGGTGGCGTCGTCTCTGGGCGGTCCGCCATGGTTGGCGTCGGTGACGGCGCCGACCAGCGTGCGCACGACCTCGCGGGGGTGCTCGGCGGCGGTAGCACTGAGGATGCCGGGCAGGTCGACGGAGTCTGCTTCGCGTTCCTGCATGCCGTCGGTGAAGAGCAAGAGACGGTCACCGGGGCGCAGGTCGAGATCCTGCACCGTGTAGGAGCCCTGCCAGGCAACACCGAAGGGCAGGTTCACGGCCAGGTGGAGTTGTTCGGCCTTGCCGTGGCGCAGGCGCAGGGGCCAGGGGTGGCCGGCGTTGACGAGCTGGGCGCTGGTGCCGTCCAGGGCGATGCGCAGCAGCTGGCCGGTGGCGAAGGTGCGCCGGCCGTGGTCGAGGAGGGCCTGGTGGGTCTGGCGGGCCTGTTCGGCCAGATCTGTTCCGGCGCGGCGGGCGCCGCGGGAGGCGTTGACCAGGAGGGTCGCTATGAGGGAGGCGTCGACGTCGTGGCCCATGGCGTCGGTGACGGACAGGTGCAGGGTGTCCTGGTCGAGGGCGTAGTCGTAGGTGTCGCCGGCGATGTCGGAGGCCGGCACCAGGGCTCCGGCGAGATCGAATTCGGGGGCTTCGCAGGAGGGGGCCGAGGGCAGGAGCTGGCGCTGGATCTCCGCGGCCAGACTGACCGTGGTGGTGCGGTTGCCCCAGTGGTAGAGGTCGGTGAAGCGGCGGTCGGTGACGATGATGTACGCCAGCGCGTGCGCCGCCTCCTCCACCTGCTCCAGCACGTCCTCGGTGACCTGGGTGAGGAACAGTTCCAGGACGCCTATGGCGTCGCCGCGGTTGGTGACCGGCGCGAGCACCCGCAGCCCCTGTGCGCCCTCCGGTGCCTGGACGAGCTTCTGGGTGCGCAGAACCTCGTCATAGACGCTGCTGCCCGCGAGAGGGACCTGATCGGGATGGTGCTCGTGGTAGGCGGCCGCTTTCTCGCTCACCCGCAGCAGGCGCCGGCCGACGACGTCGACGAACAGGAACGACACGTACCGCGCGCCGAACCGCTCACGCAGGTTGTCCGCGACGACATCCAGCGAACGCACCGGCGCGGCGTCCTCCGCCGCCGCCAGCACCTCCGCCAGTCCGATCCGATCACGCATCCGCTTGAGCCTCTCCGAGGGGTGAGTTCTCCCGCCCGCTTTTGTCGGCATGACAGTACGCGTCGGCGAGAGCCGCGATCACACTTTTCGATGGGCTCGAAATGCGCTGCCAGAACACCGATTCCAGGGGAACGGCCCTGTGGAGCAGCGCGCCGGGCCCCGGGAGAGCACGAAGAAGTTCAGGCGGTCAGGGCCTGCTCGACGCTGGGATGGAAGGAGATCACCGTGTCCAGGCCGACGACCCGCAGAATCCGCAGGACGGCTCCCTGCGCGCCGGCGATGCGCAGCCATCCCTGAGCGTCACTCGCAGCCTGATGCGCGGCGAGGAAGACGTTGATGCCGCTGGAGTCCATGAACGTCACACCACTGAGGTCCGCCACCATCCGTGGCGATGCCACGCTCTCAGGAGGCAGCAGCGCCTCGGCGAGTACGTCCTTGACGGTGCGGTCGATCTCGCCGTGCAGAGTGATCACCCGGACGCCGTCGGCGGTGGTGCGGCCGATCGCCAACTGACCGGACTGGCCTGCTCCGTGGGTCTCTGTCACCGTTTCCTCGATTGCGCTCGCTGAAGGGTGTCTCGGGCTCCGACACGATAAGCACCGGACTGCCCCGATAGTACGGCGAATAACCGTTCGCACGTAGCCGCTGCTCAGGGGACTTGCGGGGATGGTGCGGGGTACCCGCAGCGTGTGAACGTGGGAAGAGGCGGAGCCAGTGAAAGTTCCCGAAGGCGAAGGTGAAGACAACGGGGCGAGCAGTCGCGGCCCGATGCACGACGCTGTCGCCCTGGACGGGGAAGGGCCCGTCATAGCCCAGGCGCGCCACCGCGCGGTGGGCTTCCTCACCCGCGTCCAGGCCGAGTACGGCCTGCGGGTGTCCGCACGCGCGAAGGACCTGACCCAGCTCGTGGTCAGCGAGCTGGTCACCAACGCCCGTCGGTATGCTCCCGGCCCGACGCACATGGAACTGCGCATCTGCGACTCCGCGGTGGAAGTCGTCGTCCAGGACAGCGATCCCGTCCTGCCGGTGGCCCGGACCGCTGATGCGGGCCGGGTCGGGCAGCACGGCCTGGAGATCGTCACGGCCGTCACTGAAAGTCTGGAGATCCAGCGGGAGCCGGCCGGCAAACGCATCACCGCCCGCATCGCCCTGCAGGAATGATCCCGGCGGGAAACGGCGACGGACGCCGCCCTCAGCAGCAGCCCGCGCTTTGAAGTTGGCTGCGGGTGTCTTGCGGCCGGGAGCCAACGGGTGGACGGGCCAGTTGTGTTCCGCACACCACAACGCGGTGTCCACAGGGGTACGAAGCCGGGCGGGGCTGATGTCGGCAACTGCTCGGTCTGCTGGGTCGCTTGTGGAAAACGGCAGGTCAACGGGCATCGCGTGGTCCGTTCAGCGACTGAAGCGACCCGGATACGGAATGGGTCGCGTCATCCGCGCAGGGGCTGCGGTGGTCCGGATCGCGCCGGGGGAGAGCCGCATTCGCGCCGGTGTGCGGAGCAGGCGCGTGGCCGGCTCGTGCGGGGAAGCCGGACCGTGCCGGAGATCAGGTGTGCGAGTGAGGTCCCGTGGCGGGCGTGGAGAGGCGGCGCCCCGGCCGGGGACCTGCGATGTCGGTGGGGGGCGCGGCGGATCCCTGTCCGCGTCTTCGGGCCGGGACGGGCCGCGCACGGGACCTGACGCCGCTTCAGCGGGCAGCGGCCGGCTAAGGGCGTAGATCGGAACCTGGTAGCGAGCATGCCGTCCCCCCGGGGCGTGCTGGATCTACTGCGCAATCGGCGCTGAGCTCACAGGACGTGCTTGGCAGGCAAAAGAGTCCTGTGGCCCGGCTGCGGCGTCTTGGTGTGGTCTGGTTCCTCACCGCGAATAGAAAATAACGCCTACCCGTTTTGTTTGTCGAGCATGCATGTCATCTGCCCTGTCAAGGAAACGCCAAGAAGGCTGGGACGACAAGGCATTTGAGGGTGTGGTGCGGCGGCGGTGACGGGTGGGTTCCGCTCGACCGCGTGGTGGTGCTGCTGCAGGCATGGCCCTCATCGCGGATCTCTTGGGTGTCTGCCCGTAAGCGGGCGGAGCGGTCTGTTGTCTGCTGCGGGCTGGGCGGTGGCTTCGTTCTCTCGGCCGGGACCGCGCCGGTGGTGTCTGGCGGACCGGTGTGAGGGGCGGAGGCAGCCGGCCGGGCTCCGCCCGGGCTCTGCGCGAGGAGTGGGCGCGGGCAGACGGGCCGGCCCGCACTGTTCACGGCCGTGGCGGCCCTGATGCCCGATACCGGGAATCTCCTGGCACTCGCACTCGGCAACGGGATGTACTGTCCGCCTCGGCCGGCGACGTGCCACTATCCGGAGCCAGGCTCGAGGCGCGCTGGTGGTCCGCTGGTGTGACGGCACGAGTGGAGAATGTAATTCCACTTCCCGTCCCGCGTACCGGCCAGTAACGTCTAGAAATGAAACCGGTTGGTATGTATCTTCGGTTGGGCGGAGATGCGCATCGTCCCGTGCACGTTCAGACGCGATCCTGGGGGATACATGTCAGCGTTGGACACGTTCCGGTACGAAGCACCGACCGTTCGGTCTTCGCGGGAGGGCGGGGGAACCGCGCCCGCCCTGACCCGCTACGGCTCTCTCACCTCCACAGTGCCCAAGGAGCTCGTGCACCGGGCGGCCGTCGCGGAGGTCCTTCTCACCGGCTGGGAGCGGCGCGGCGACGCCCGTTTTGCGGTCACCGCCCAGTGGCCGCGGGCGCACAGCTTCTTCACTCTGGCCAACGGCACCCATTACGACCCGCTCATGGCCACAGAAACAATCCGCCAGGTTGGTTCTCTATTGGCGCATGCAGAGTTCGATGTTCCTCTCGGCCACCAGTTCCTGATGCGCGACCTCCACGTAGCCGTGGAGCCGCAGTACCTCGGCCTGGAGGGCGTCCCCGCCTCCCTGGAACTCGAAGTCGATTTCACCGACGTCAAGCAGCGCCGCCAGGGTCACGCGGGTGCCTCCTACGAGGTGGTCGTCCGTCGTGACGGTCACGTGGTGGCCGTGGGTGGAGCCACCTACACCTGTGTCGGTCCCGAGGTCTACCGGCGGGTCCGGGCGGGCCGGCTGTCCGCCGAACGCCCCGCGCTCCGGCTCACGGCACCGGTCTCGCCGCAGAGCGTGGGCCGCATGTCGCCCATGGACGTCGTGCTGTCCCCGCTGGGCGAGACGCACCGCTGGCAGCTGAGAGTGGACAGCCGCCACCCCATACTGTTCGACCACCCGGTGGACCACGTTCCCGGCATGGTGCTCATCGAGGCCGCCCGGCAGGCCACCATCGCCGTACTCAAGCCCATGGCGTCGGCCGGGGCCTTCCTGCTGCCCACCCGGATCGTCAGCGAGTTCCAGCGGTACGCCGAGCTCGACAGCCCCTGCTTCATCGAGGCGCAGGCCGTGCCCACCGGCTCGGACGAGGGCCTGGTGCTGGTGACCGGCCGGCAGAACGGCGAACCTCTCTTCAGTACCACTGTCGCTGCCTGCAGCGTCGCCGCCTGACCGGTGCAGGGGCACCTCTCACGGCGCTGCGGCTTTCGGACCGAAGGACTGTGCGTGATCTCGCGCCCACACGCGGAACGGCCTGGGCGCCCGGCCCGTCACCGTCAGCACGGTGTCCAGTACCTGCGCCTTGGCCCCGGCCCGCTGCCGCAGCGCACTGTCCAGCAGGGCTTCCACCACCGTCTCGGGATGGCGCCGCAGCAGTGCCTCGCGTGCCTGATGCGGCGTCAGTTCCTCGAACCGCAACGGCCGGCCGAGTGCCTCGGCCAGCTGCCGGGTCTGTTCCGCGGCGGTGAGCGGATGCGGCCCGGTCAGGGTGTAGGCCCGGCCCGTGTGGCCGTCCTCGGTGAGTGCGCGCACGGCCACCTCGGCGATGTCCCGGGGGTCGACGCAGGCGTTGGGGCTGTGGCCGTACAGCGCGCGCACCAGATTTTCCCCGCGGACCGAGGGGGCCCACGACAGGGCGTTGGACATGAAGGAGCGGGGGCGCAGCAGCGTCCAGTCGAGCGCCGAGGAGGTCAGCGCTGATTCGCAGGCCCGCTGCCAGCGGGTGATGGCGTCCTGTGCGCCGGTGTCGGTGACGGCGGCGGCCGAAAGCTTGACCACGTGCTGCACGCCGGCTTCGCGTGCCGCGTCGAGGAAGGCGGCGTCGTCGTCCCCTGCCACCCTGCTGGTCACCAGCAGGGCGCGGCGCACACCGGTGAGCGCCCGGCGCAGGCCGGCCGGGTCGCCGTAGTCCCCGCGTACCGTCTCCAGGCCCGCACGCGCGAGGGTCACCCGGGAAGGATCCCTGGCCAGGGCGCGCACCGTGCAGTGGGCGGGCAACTGCTCGAGCACCAGCCGTCCCACCGTGCCCGTGGTTCCCGTCACCAGGATCATCTGTCCCCCTTCGGCGCGGACTGCCAGGAGTCCGGCGCCATGGTCGTCGTAGAAAAGTCGTCGATTGACCGGGCTGCGGACCCCGTCCCGGTGTAAGATACATACTCGACGGTTTTTTTGTGTTGGGTCGCATGGCCCAGTGACTCTGAGAATGGAGGGAAACAGTGGTCAAGCAGGACCGGGCGATTCGCACCCGCCAGACCATCCTGGCGGCAGCAGCGACGGTGTTCGAGAAGCGTGGATACCAGGCCGCCACCATCACTGAGATCCTCGCCACCGCCAACGTGACGAAGGGGGCCCTGTACTTCCACTTCCAGTCCAAGGATCACCTGGCACAGGGCGTACTCGCGGAACAGGACCAGCGTCTTGTGGTCCCCACCCGCAACACCAAGGTGCAGGAGATCGTCGACACAGTCGCCCTGCAGGCCTATCGCCTGCAGACGGACCCGATGGTCAGAGCAGGTGTGCGCCTGTCACTGGACCAGCAGGCGACCGAACTCGACCGCAGCGGCCCCTTCCTGCGCTGGAGCGAGATCGTCCTCGGTCTCCTGCAGGAGGCCGACGGAGAACTGCTGCCCCATGTGGTCCCCACCGAGACGGCCGACGTCCTGGTGGGTTCCTTCGCGGGCGTCCAGGCCATGTCGCAGACGATCAGCGGTTACCAGGACCTGAACCACCGGATCTCCGGACTGCTGCGGCACGTCCTGCCCAACGTCGTGCTGTCGTCCGTGCTCGCCACCCTGGATCTTTCCCCCGGCCGCGGAGCCCAGGTGTACCGGGAGGCGGGAGGGACCCCGACGGTGGAGGAGCCCCCCAAGATAGTCGCTGCCGCGAGCTGATGACGGACGTCGCCCCGGCCGGCCCGCTCCCGCGGCGGGCAGGTCACCCCACGGGGCGTACGGCACTCTCGTCGCTCAGATACAGGGCCAGGGTCGCTTCCAGGCCCGCGCCGTCGGAAGCCCAGGCGATATAGCCGTCGGGGCGTACGAGCAGTGCGGCGCACGGGACCACCGCCACCGGCTCGGCTCGTACGGTCCGCACCGACCGGCTCCACGCCTGCGCGGCCTTCTCGTGCTGTTCGCAGGTATCGGTGCCGAAGAGCAGGAGCAGCATCCGTCCCTCTTGCAGCAGACGGATCACATCGGTCGGTCCCGACTGCGTGGTCAGGGCGATGTTCTGCAGGAACTTCCCCTCCCACGCCGAGGGAGCGGCCGAACGCGCCGGCAGCACGGTGTCCTGGGCGCTGATCATCGCGCCGAGGTGGGAACCGCCGGGGTCCTTGGCGAGCAGCCCGCTGAACAGATTCCGCAGCGAATCGAGCCGGACCTCCGGGTGCATCAGGGACACCTGCGCCCGGACGTTCTCGATGACGCGCTCGGCCGCGGGCCGGCGCTCGGTGTCGTAGGAGTCCAGCAGGCTCTCGCCGGCCGCGCCACGCACGGTGGCCGCCAGCTTCCAGCCCAGGTTCAGGGCGTCGAGGATCCCGGTGCTCAGGCCCTGCCCCCCGATGGGGAAATGCAGGTGCGCCGCGTCTCCGGCCAGCAGGACGCGATCCTTGCGGTAGGTGTGAGCCAGCCGCGCGTAGTCGCTGAACCGGCTCAGCCACCTCGGCGCGCTCATCCCGATCTCCCGGCCCATGATCTGCGACGTCTCCTCGCGCAGTTCGTCCAGGGACAGGGGCTTGCCCCGATCGGCGTGCGTCCGCGTGAAGTTGACCGTCCGGACGTGCATCCCACCGTCCGCGGCCTCCTTGGCCACGACCCATCCGTGCGCGGTGCGGTGCCACCCGCCGCTGAGGGAGTCCGGGTCGTCCAGCCGTACGAGACCCATCATGGCGGAGACGGTGGGGGCGTGCGTGTCGCAGCGGATGCCGGCCAGTTCGCGCACCGTGCCCCGCGCGCCGTCGGCGCCGACCGCGAAGGCCGCGTCGAACTCCGTGCGCCCCTGCGGCCCTTCGGCCACCACCCGTACACCGTCCGGCCGCTGTGCCAGCTCGACCATGCGGTGCTCGCGCAGCACCTGCGCACCGTACGCGCGTGCCCGGTCCTCGAAGAGCCGCTCGAGATCGGCTTGAGCCCGCTTCAGGACCGGTTCGGGTTCGGCCGCGGGCGCGGTGATGTGCAGCCCCGGAAGGCCCGCGAAGTGGAACGGACTGCTGACGGTGCCCGCCGCGGGGGAGAACTCGGGGGCGGGCAGGTATCCCCGTCGGGCGAGTGTCTGCGTCGTACGGGCGTGCAGAGTGGTGGCCTTGGGCCGCGTCGACGTACCGGCCTCGCCCTCCAGGACCACCACGGTCACGTCGCATTGAGCCAGTTCGGCAGCGAGCAGCATGCCGACCGGTCCTCCGCCGACCACGACCACGTCCGTAGGTATCGGACGTACCATCCGGGACTCCTCGTCTCCCCTGGCCTGCGCTGTCACGGATTCGCCTCGCAGCGCACACCCGTCCGCCCGGTCAGCGGCACGTCCGACAGTCGTTCGAAACATACCCGAACACAACGGACTTCGTGGGGGAGTTGTGAAGCCTTGACGGCTCTCTCGCAACCGGCGCCCCGTGACGCGGCAAAAGGTGCCGCGAGGACCAGGAGACACAGGAAACCGTGCGTGCGGTTTGTTAATCTGTGGGGAGGGACGCGCGGCGGTACCGGCCGCGCCCCTTTGTCCTGCCCCGCACATCCGGAACAGTGGAGCTGAGATGCCCCAGCAGGACCGCGCGCTGCGCACGCGCGCCGCTCTGATCGCCTCCGCCGCCGAGGTCTTCGACCGGCACGGCTACCCGCTCGCGTCCTTGTCCACGATCAGTTCACGTGCCGGAGTGAGCAACGGGGCCCTTCACTTCCACTTCCCCAGCAAGGCGTCACTGGCTGACGCCGTCGGGGCGTCGGCCGACCACCGGCTCGCCGGGATCACCGGGCGCAACGCGGGCCTGCTTCCCGGCGGTTCTCTGCAGCTCCTCATCGATGCCACCCACGAACTGGTCCGGGGTTTCGGTGACGACCCGGTACTGCGGGTCGGCTTCAGCGTGGCCCGCAGTGTCCAGGCGAGCGGCGCCTCGGCCGCCGGCCCTCGCCGCCACTGGAAGGCGTGGGTGGAGGAGACACTTCACCAGGCTGCCGGGGAGGGCACGGTGGCCCCGGGAATTCCCGCACAGGCAGTGGTGGGCACCCTGGTGGCCACCACGCTGGGCCTCGGCGCCCTGGGGGGACGGAACGGGTCCCGGCATGCGGCCGGCACCGTCACCCGCCTGTGGGAGCTGTTGCTGCCCGGCCTCGTGGCGGGCGGCGTCATGGGAAAGCTCGTGACGACCGGGACGACCGGGACGACCGGGACGACCGGGACGGCCGCCGGACGCGGCTGAGGCTCCTGCCCGGCGGCGCGGCCTGCGGCGGGGCGGGAAACCCCGGCTCGCCGGCACCCCCGTCGCGCGCACGGACGCACCGCGTCAGCCGGTGACATGCGGCGTGCCGCCTGAGTGTGCAGCCGGCCGGGCAGGTCCGCCCGTGCGCCGGCACCCGCCGTACCGACGGCGGCCGACGCGGCACACCGGAGGCGGGCCGGCCCGGCGGCCCGGGGAGCCCCGGTGCATCCGAGCCGCAGACGGCACGGGGCACCGGGGCAGGCTCACCCGATGGGGGAGCGGGCTTCGCCGGAGCGTGCCGCCGAGCCGGCCGGCTCAAGTGCCGCGAGGGCCTCGGGGCGGGCGATGCACGGCAGGATGAGCCCCCAGAAGGCGGTCAGCGCCTCGGCGGAGAACCAGGCGGGGTCCTCGCGCCCGAGAAGCTCGAAGCCCGTGGTCGCCGCGACGACGGTGTTGGCGACATCGGGGTGCTCGGCCCCTTCGGCCAGGAGTGCCTCCTCGAAGGCCTCCGCCAGCAGCTGCCGCACACACACACGCCACTCCTGATGGAGCGTCGGGCTGGTGTGCTGCGGGGCCTCGTAGCTCAGTTTGAAGCCGGCGCGTGCCACGACATCCCGTCGCATCCGGCCGGCCAGGGCGTGCGAGGTGTCCGTCAGGCGCTGCAGTGCGTTCATGCCCGGGCGCTGGGCGAGCCAGGCCTCCCGGCGCAGACTCACACCGGCCGAGGCCTCGACGGTGGAGGCCATCGCCGCCTTGTTCTCGAAGTGGAAGTGCAGTGCGCCCGGGCTGACGCCGGCGCTGGCACTGATGTCGGCCAGCTTCGCCTGAACGTATCCGTGCCGCTCGAACGCCTCAGCCGCGGAGCGGATGAGTGAGTCGCGTGTGCGAACGGCACGTTCCTGTTTGGTCACTGGTGCTCCTTGAGTAGGAGGGCGGCACCTTGAGCTTTATGAAACCAGCATAGCGGTTTCTAATGTGCTTCGGCGGTCCGCGTGCGCTCCGCCTGCCCGCGAGGGGGCGGGGCAGGAGGGTGCAACGAACGGACGAAGCGCGCATATGGGGTGAGGGTCCTGCGGCGCTCGCGGCGCCAAGGAGATGTCGACCAAGGGATTGAAACCGACGCAGCGGTATGATTTCATGAGGTCGTTCCCGGTCGAAGGGGTCGGCGGTACGTCGGCTCCGGCAGCTCCCAGCGTGCGCAAGCAGCGGCTCGGAGAGGCTTCCTTTCTTGGCAGGCAGGCAGCCTGAGCAGGTGTTTTACCTGTTCTACCCGACCAGGGCGAGCTCCCGTACTTGCGCCGAAAATCCCCCGCGGTGCAAGTGCGGGAGCGTTCTGTTTGATCCCCCGTCGCAGCCGAAAATCTCCAAGACTGCGCTAGGGGTCGATAAAAAACCCGCACACTGGTATTTTTCAATCCAAGGTTGTTGCGACCGTCGAGGGGAGCCGCGGTGCACCTGCAGCAGTTGCGTGTCAAGTGGCACGCGATGAACGGATCGACGCCGGCAGAGGCGTTCGAGCACCCGCACCGGACCCACAACCCGCCGTATGGATGCGCCGGCGCCACCGCCCGCACCCACACACCCGGTGAAGAGAACTCCTCGAGCGCACCGCCTTGTTCAGCGCTCCCGTGCCGCACCGGGCGCACCTCGGTCCATCCGTCCGCCGCCCGGCGCGGCGAACACACCCGGCACCCACAGGGACCCGCACAACCACGGGGGAGGAACCAGCACGCCATGAAGGACCTGGACACCCGCACCGCCGCCATCGCGAGCAGGCCCGCCGCCGGGGGACCGGCCCGCCCCTGCCGGTGCGCCGTGCGAACCGCCGCCGGCCGCACGCCGACACCGCGGGAGGCATGGCTATGAGCACGCAGCTCGCTGTCGTCGACAGCGCCCAGAGCCCCGCGACCGCCGTCGAACCCGCCGAGCGTCCGTCCGGCCTGCGGGCCACCGTCGCCGTCAGTGAGCTCCTGCCCTCGGACTCGCCGCGGGTCAACGGCGAGGACGACGACCACGTGCGGCTGCTCTCCGAGCTGGACGCCCCGTTGCCGCCGATCCTCGTGCACCGGCCCACGATGCGCGTCATCGACGGCATGCACCGCCTGCGCGGAGCCCAGCTGCGCGGGGACAAGGAAGTCGAGGTGGAGTTCTTCGACGGAGAGCCGGCGGACGTCTTCGCCCTGGCCGTCAAGCTGAACGTCTCCCACGGCCTTCCCCTCACCCTGGCCGACCGCACAGCCGCAGCGGCACGGATCGTCACCGACCGGCCGCAGTGGTCGGACCGCCGCATCGCCGCCAACACCGGCCTCGCCGCCGGCACCGTCGCGGCCATCCGGCGCCGTTCAACCCCCCAAGGCGAACAGTCGAACACCAGAATGGGGCGCGACGGCCGGGTCAGGCCGCTGCACGCCGCCGAAGGGCGACTGCGGGCCAGCCGGATCATCGCCGACCACCCCGACGCCTCCCTGCGCGAGATCGCCCAGCGCGCCGGTATCGCCACCGCCACCGCCAAGGACGTACGCGACCGCATCCGGCTGGGACAGGACCCGGTGGCTCCCCGGCCCCGGACCGTCCCCTCCCAGACCTCGCCGGCCACCACGCCCCGGCCGGCCGGCAGCCGTGCCGCCATCCGGACCTCCGCCGCGGCCATCAGCCTGATGCTGCCCAACATGAGCAAGGACCCCTCGCTGCGCACGGAGTCCGGCCGGACCCTCCTCCACCTGCTGAGCCTGCATGCCATCGGTGACGAGGCGAAGTGGAGCCGCCTGGCCCAGAGTGTCCCCGGACACCGCGCCGGAACGCTGGCACAGGCCGCCCGCCGCTGCGCCGAGCACTGGCTGCGTCTGGCTCACGAACTCGAGATGCGGTGCCCGTGACACCACCGCTGCCTCTCCTTCCCTCCACAGGCGCAGCCACCCCGGCCCGCCTGCCCCCGGCAACGCCCCGAATGCAGACCAGCCAGGCGAAGAAAGCCGGAGCACAAGAAAGCGGCCGGCATCACGCACCGCCACAAAATTCCGGCCCGCCCGGCGGACGGACAAGCATCGTCGGGCTCTGCCGGAAAAGGCTCACCAGATGGTCGATCCGATTACGGAGAAAATCCCGGTGAACTCCGCACAGCACGCTGCCGGCACGAAAATTTCTGAATTCATGACCGACATTATTGGAGGAGCAGTGCGAACACATTCGCGTTGCACGCCGGACCTGAATTTCCCGGCGCAGAGCCGAACTCACATCGACGGCGGGGTGTGAGCCGTGACCGGTATTCCCGAACTCATCGCCGAGACCCCCTACATCTGGCGCGCCAGGCGGGGCGACCACCGCCACCGCCTGATCTGCTTCCCGCACGCAGGGGCCGGAGCGGGTGCCTACGCCGAGTGGGCGGCACTGCTCCCCCCGGAGATCGAACTCGCCGCCGTGCAGCTTCCCGGGCGCCAGAACCGCATCGCCGAACCCCCCGTCACGGCGGTGGGACCGCTGGTCAAACTGCTGACCCAGGCCCTGCGCCCCGTCATGGACGGGCCGTTCTCCTTCTTCGGCCACTCCGGAGGCGCCGTTCTCGCCTTCGAACTCGCGCGAGCCCTGCAGGCGAAAGGAGGCCCCCAGCCCAGCGGGCTCTTCCTCTCCGCCCAGTCCGCCCCGGGAACCGCCGGCCGGGTCAAGCAGCTGCGCGACCTCACCGATGACGACCTGGCCGCCGAAGTGGTCCGCCTGGGCGGCATCGAACCCGAGATCGCCGAGGACCAGGACGTCATGGACGCCCTCCTGCCCACCCTGCGAGCCGACTTCGACCTGTGGGAGCAGCACCGCATCGGGTCCGGCCCCCGGCTGAAGAGCCCCATCACCGTCCTGAGCGGAGCCTCCGACCCCCGCGCGCCACTCGACACGCTCGACGGCTGGCGCGAGCAGACCGACGGCGCCTTCACCACACGGCTCTACCCCGGAGGCCACTTCTACTTTCTCCACGACCCGGCCGAGCTGATCCACGACATCAGTCAGGCACTGCTGCAGCCCGAGAAGGCAGGGAGCGTTTCATGAGCACCTCAGGACCCCTGGAGCCGCGCCTCATCGAGGAGATAGCAGCCGCCGTACGGGCGGTGCCCGGCGTCCAGCAGGCCGTTGCCGTGGTCCGGCAGGGCGCACGGGCGGTCACTGCGGAACTCGACCCGGCCGCACCCGCCCCCGCCCCGCCCGCCGAGCCGGCCCTCGCCGAGCCCCGCGTCCACCGGCCCGCCTCCCAGCTGTACGGCGGTGACCTCCACGTCCCCCCGGGCGGCGCCGGCACGCTCCAGGAGGCACTGCGCCAGGCGGCGGCGCAGGCGCCCGACAAGGGCACCGTCTACGTCCGCACCGGCCGCGAGCCGCAGTTCCAGAGCTATGCCGAGCTCCTCACGGAAGCCGAGCACGTCCTTGCGGGCCTGCGGGCCGCCGGACTGGAGCCGGGTGACGCGGCACTGTTCCAGTTCGAGGACCACCGCACCTACATGACCGCGTTCTGGGCCTGCGTACTCGGCGGGTTCGTCCCCACTCCGGTCGCCGTGGCCACGACCTACACCGCGCACAACGAGACCAACCGCAAGCTGCGCAACGCCTGGGACCTGCTGGACAAGCCCACCGTGCTCACCGACGCCGCCACCGCGCCCGCCCTGCGGGAGGTGCGCAGTCTCTGGAACGAGTCGACCGTGCGCGTCCTGGAGGTCGAGACACTGGCCCGGCACGCTCCCGACGCGGACTGGTACGCCTCCGGGCCCGACACCCCCGTGATCAACCTGCTCACCTCCGGCAGCACCGGCGTCCCCAAGTGCGTCCAGCACACCAACGCCTCCGTCGCCGCCCGCAGCTGGTCGGTCATCCAGGGCCGCGGCTACACCAGCGACGACGTCAGCGTCATCTGGATGCCGCTGGACCACGTGACGATGGTCTTCTACAACATCCGGGACGTGTTCCTGCGCAGCCTCCACGTCAACGGGAAGATCGACGACTTCCTCGGCAACCCCCTGATGTGGCTGGACCTGCTGGACCGCTACGGGGCGACCAACACGTGGGCCCCCAACTTCGCCTTCAACCTCTTCCACGAGTACGCCGACCAGGTCGCCCAGGGGCAGTGGGACCTCTCCCGCGTCCGCGAGTTCGCCAACGGCGGCGAGCCCGTCATCGCGGCGAACAGCCATCGCTTCCTCGAACTGCTCAAGCCGCACGGCCTGCCCGCCGACGCCATGGCGCCCGCCTGGGGCATGTCGGAGACCTGCTCCGGCGTCACCTACTCCACGCAGAGCCGCGAGGACCGCACCGCCGGCACCGTCGTCGTCGCCCCCTCCTCCTTCGACGGGGACCTGCGCTTTTCCGACGAGGCCGGCGGCAAGGACGCGGTGTCCTTCTCCACGGTCGGAGCACCCCTTCCAGGAGTGACGGTCCGGATCGTCGACGCCGCCGGAGCCGTCCTGCCCGAGGACCGGATCGGCGAACTGCAGATCCGCGGCGTGACGATGATGCGCGGCTACCACGGCAACGCCGAGGCCAACCAGGCCGCCTTCGACCCCGAGGGCTGGTTCCGCACCGGCGACCTCGCCTTCGTCCACGACGGCCAGCTCGTGATCGCCGGACGCAAGAAGGACCAGATCGTGGTCCGCGGCGCCAACTACGTGGCCCACGAGCTGGAAAGCATCGTCGAAGAGGCCGAGGGCGTCCGTGTCACCTACTCGGCGGCGGCAGGCGTACGCGAGCCGGGGGAGGGCTCGGACCGCCTCGTCGTCTTCTTCGTCCCCACCCGGTGGGACACCGACTCGCTCACCCGCACCCTCCAGAACATCAGGACCGGGCTCGGCCGGGAGGCTGGCCTGGCGCCCGACCTCCTCGTACCCGTCACCTCGGCCGAATTCCCCAAGACCGCCAGCGGGAAGATCCAGCGCGGCGCGCTCGTCGCCGACCTGAAGGCAGGCCGGTTCGCCGACCGGACCGGACAGGAGGAAGAGGCGTCCGGCCGGCCGGACACCGCCTTCTTCCGCCGCCAGTGGTCACGCCTGGAGGACGCCGCCGGCCACAGCGCCACCGACGGCGTCCGGCTCGTCTTCGCCGAGCCCGGCGACCTCCCGCTCCTGGGACTCGACCGGGGACGAACGGTCCTGGTCCGCCAGGGAGAGGACTTCGCCCAGGAAAGCCCCGTCACCTTCCGCGTCGCACCACACGACAGCTCCCAGATCAGCCGGGTGCTGGCCGAGGTCACCGCCCGGTACGGCGCCATCTCCACGGTCGTACTCGCCGGATTCCCGACCGAAGGCGGCGAACGGCCCGACCACAGCGCCAGGCTCCACGAGATCACCAGCCGGCTGACCTCCCTGACGGCGGCCCTGGACGGCGCGACCTGGCCAGGCGCCGCCCGCCCGCTGCTGCTCCTGCTCACCACCGGCGCGGTGCACGTACGCCCCTGGGACAGGATCGACCTCGGCGTCTGCGCACTGCCCGGGATGGTGCGCACCGCCGCCACCGAGCTCTCCCACCTCACCGTCCGCCAGCTCGACCTGCCGGCGGACCGGGACAAGTGGGCGGCCGCCGTCGCCGCCGAACTGGCCGACCGCTCCCACACCGGGGTGGTGGCCGCACGCGAGGGCCTGCGCTGGCAGCCCCGCCTGCGACCGGTGCCCGAGGCGGAGACGGACGGCCCCTCCGCGATCGTCCCCGGCGGCCTCTACCTGGTCACCGGCGGGCTCGGCGGCATCGGCCACGACATCGCCGGATACCTCCTGGCCGCCTACGGCGCACGCCTGCTGCTCGTGGGACGCTCGGCGCCCACGGGGGAGAAGGCGGACGCCCTGGCCGAACTGGCCGCTCTGGGCGAACTGGCCTACGTGCAGGCCGATGTCGCCGACCGCACCGCCCTCGCCGCGGCGGTGACCGAGGCCGAAACCCGCTGGGGCCGCCCCCTCGACGGTGTGCTGCACCTGGCGGCGGCCGATGTCAGCGGCCAGTGGAAGGACCTGGAACGGCACACCCTGGCGAAGGAGTCCCAGGACACCTTCACCGCGCAGTACGCAGCGAAGGTGGCCGGCACCCTGGCCATCGCCGCCGTCCTGGAGAGCCGGCCGAAGGCCTCCCTCGTGCTCTTCGGGTCGGTCAACGGGGAGTTCGGCGGCCGCTCCTTCGGCGCCTACTCCGCCGCCAACACCTTCCTGGTGGGCTTCGCCGACCACTGGCGCCACGAGCGCGGACGCGATGTGCAGTGCCTGGCCTGGAGCATGTGGAACGACGTCGGCATGAACCGAGGACAGTCGGCGGCCCTCGCCGGCCGGCGCGGATTTCGTGCCATCGACCCCGACGACGGACTGCGGGCCTTCCTGGCGGCCACGTCCATGCCCCAGCACTACCTCCTGATCGGCCTGGACCTGGAGAACCCGGCGATCCTCGCCGAACTCGCCACCGACGAACTGAGCGCCAGGGAAGTCCTGGTGGCCTTCACCGCGGACAGCACGGACGCGGAGGCCGTGCACGCTGCCATCGAGCCCGTCCTGCGTGACTTCCCCGTCCCGGTGCGTCTGATCGAGGTCACCCGCATCCCGGTGGACGCCGCCGGCGCCGTGGACACCACCCAGCTGCTCCTGGACGCGGCACCCAAGCGGCCCGGCACCCGCCGGACGTACCAGGCGCCCGCCTCGGACGCGGAGCGCCAGATCGCCGCGATCTGGGAGGACGTCCTCGGCCAGAGCACCGTCGGCCGCGACGACTCGTTCTTCGACCTGGGCGGCAACTCCCTGCGGGCCACGCGGCTGCTCGCACGCATCGACGAGGAACTGGGCGTCCGGCTGACGGCCAACCAGCTGTACGAGAACCCCACGGTCGCGGGCCTGGCCCACGCACTCGACCTCGTCGGCCCGGCCGAACCCGTAGCCGCCGGCTGACCCCGCAAGGCCGTCCGGGGCGGGACACCATTCCCGGACGTCCCCCTATTCATGACGACGCAATTCCTTTTCCGCGCCGGAATGAATTCCTCCAGGAAAGCGCCCTCCCCTTTCGTCACCGACGGGGGAGGGCGCTTTTCGTGGTGTTCGACTGCTCAGTCCGAACATCATTGTCCCGAACGCGAGGGCGAAGTTAGAGTCATTCCTAATTCCGCTGTTCCTGCCGGGATCGGACAAAGACTCGCTCGGCGGCAAAGTTCCGAAAAAAGAATTCGCACCTTCCGGGCAGTACCGAACGAGAGACGAGGCAAAGGAAATGGCCGGTCAGTGGCACGCAGGGCGGACACCGTCCCCCCGTCAGGACGCCCAGCGCGTAGGCGGAGAGCAGGCCAGGCACCTGTCGGCCGGCATGGAGTCGCTGCACCGCGCCGACCCCGAGCTCGCCGGGCTGCTGGACGCCGAGGTGCGTCACCAGGACACCACGCTGGCGATGATCGCCTCGGCGAGTGTCGCCGCCCCCTCCGTCCTCGCCGCCGGCGGCGCGGCACTGTCCAACGTCACCGCCGAGGGCTACCCGGCCGCCCGCTACCACCCCGGCGCCGCCCGGTTCGACGAGGTCGAGCTGCTGGCCATCGAGCGGGCCAAGGACCTGTTCGGAGCCCGCTACGCGAACGTCCAGCCGCACTCCTGCTCCTCGGCCAACCTGGCCGTGCTCACCGCGCTCATCCCGCCGGGCGGTACCCTCCTGGGCCTCGACCTCGACGCCGGCGGTCACCTCACCCACGGGTCGCCGGCCTCGGTGACCGGGCGTCACTTCAACGCCGTGCACTACGGCCTGGACCGCTTGGGCCGCATCGACTTCGCGCAGGTCGCCGAACTCGCCCAGCGCCACCGGCCGGGCGTCCTCATCGCCGGGGCCAGCGCCTACCCCCGCACGGTCGACTTCGACCGGTTCCGGGCCATCGCCGATTCGGTGGGCGCCTACCTGCTCGCCGACATCTCCCACATCGCGGGCCTGGTGGCCACCGGAGAACACCCCAGCCCCATCGACGCCGCCCACATCACCACGACCAGCACCTACAAGCAGCTCGGCGGCCCCCGCGGCGGCCTCATCCTCAGCGGCAAGGACCACCGGGCCCCCGGACCCGACGGCCGCACACCGCTGTCCCGCCTCATGCAGCGGGCGGTCTTCCCGCAGTCACAGGGCACGCCCAGCCCCGCCACGATCGCGGCCAAGGCACGAGCCTTCTCGATCGCCGCCGCCCCGGAGTTCAAGGAGACCACCCGCCTGATCGTGGAGAACGCCGCCGCCCTCGCCGCGGAGCTGGCCGCGCTCGGCTACCGCATCCTGACCGGCGGCACCGACAACCACATGGTCCTGCTGGACATCATCGACCGCGGACTGACCGGAGTCGTCGCGGAACGCGCCCTGGAGGACTGCGGGATCCTCGCCAACCGCAACCGCATCCCCGGCGACACCAAGCCGCCCCTGGTCACCAGCGGCCTGCGGCTCGGCAGCAACATCCTCGCCCAGCGGGGGATGGGCCCCGAGCAGATGCGGGAGTGCGCCCACCTGCTGCACACCGTGATCGCCTCCACCACCCCCCTGAGCGACACCGAGTACCTGATCGACCCCGCCCGGGTCCTGCGCATCCGCGCGGACGTCACGGACCTGTGCGCCCGATACCCGCTGGTCCTCGAAACCGGGAACCGCACCCCCGCCGCCCTGATCGGAGCCGGACAGTGAACCACGCCGCACACGATGCCGGCCCGGCCCACCCGCCGGTCCTGCTGCCCACGGACCGCCCACGACGCCCGGGCATGCCGGCCCGGTGCTCCGCCGTCGAAACCACCGGCCTCGACGCGTACGCCACGGTCCCCGGACTCGACCGGCAGGCCGCGCAGGCGGCTGCCTTCGCCGCCCTGCTCCACCGCTACACCGGTCAGGACGGCATCGGATACGACCGCACCGACGACTCCGGCACCACACACGTACAGCTGCGGATCAACGGCACCCGGACCCTGCGGGAAGTGGCCGGCGCCCTGACCACCGGGCCCCGGCCCGCCGCGGACACCGTCCCCCTGGCGCTCGTCTTCGCCGACCCGGCACAGCCCGCACAGAGCCCGGCCATGTACGAACTGCGGCTCGTCGTCCGCGACGGCCTCGCCGAAATCCACTACGACCCCACCCTCTTCGACCCGGCGACCGCACGCAGGATCCTCACCCACTACCGCACCCTCCTCCTGGACGCGCTGTCCCGGCCGGATGTGCCGCTCGCCCACCTGCGCCTGCTCACCGACGCCGAACTGCAGCACATGCTCGTCGACTGGAACCGGACCGAAACCCCGCTGACGGACCAGAGCTTCCTCCACGAGGCGTTCGAAGCCCACGCCGAACGCCGGCCCGACGCGACCGCGGCCGTTCACGAGGACGCACGGTTCACCTACGGCGAGGTCAACACGGCGGCCAACCGCCTCGCCCATCACCTGCGCTCCCTGGGCATCGGGCCGGACTCCCGCGTCGGACTGTGCCTGGAGCGTTCGCCCGAACTGCTCATCGCGATGCTCGGCATCCTCAAGGCGGGCGGCGCGTACGTGCCGCTCGACCCCGACTACCCGGCCCAGCGGATCGCCGCCATGGTCGACGGCACCACCTGCGCCGTCACCGTGAGCCGCGCGGAACTCGCCTCTCGGCTGCCCGCGTCCGCCGGCAACGGAACCCCCCTGGTCCTGCTCGGCCCCGGCGGCACCGACCTGTCGGAGCACCCCGCGCACAACCCGGTCCCCGTCACGACGCCCGACCACCTCTGCTACGTCATCCACACCTCCGGATCCACCGGGGCGCCCAAGCCGATCGCGCTGCACCACCGCGGCGTGGTCAACAACATCGCCGACCTCAACTCCCGCTTCAAGGCAGGACCGGGCGACAGCGTCCTGTCACTGTCGTCCCCCAGCTTCGACCTGTCCGTCTACGAGTACCTCGGCATCACCGCCGCCGGCGGCACCGTGATCATCCCCTCCGCGGGACGCGCCAAGGACCCCGCGTACTGGACCGAGCTCCTGGTCGAACACGGCGTCACCGTCTGGAACTCCGCCCCGGCTCTCCTCGATCTGCTCGTCGACCACCTGGAGCAGAGCGGCGCGGAGCCGCTGCACCAGCTGCGGGCGGCGATGCTGGGCGGCGACTGGATCCCCGTGCCCCTGCCCGGCCGGGTCCGCGAGGTCGCCCCGGGGATGCGCCTGTTCACCCTCGGCGGCGCGACCGAGGCGTCCATCCACTCCACGATCTACGAGGTCGTGGAGGCGGACCCGGACTGGGCGAGCATTCCCTACGGCCGTCCGATGGCCAATCAGCGCACGTACATCCTCGACGACGCCTTCCAGCCCGTCCCGCCGGGCGTGCCGGGGGAGCTGTACCTGGCCGGCACGGGCGTCGCCCGCGGATACCTCGACCAGCCCGAGCGCACCGCCGAGCGGTTCCTGGAGTGGTCGCACGCGGGAGTGTCCGACCGCATCTACCGCACCGGCGACATGGCCCGCTTCGGCGAGGACGGCCTGATCGAGCTGCTGGGCCGCAAGGACTTCCAGGTCAAGCTCAACGGGCTGCGGGTGGAACTCGGCGAGATCGAGGCAGTGCTGCGCTCGCATCCGACGGTTCAGCAGAGCGCCGTCGTGGCCCACCGCAGTCAACTCGTCGCCTACGTCGTCGTGGAGGACAGCGAGGGCGCCGACCTTAAGGCACTGCACCGGCTCGCCGCGGACCGGCTCCCCGAGTACATGGTCCCCAAGGTGATCGTGCCCCTGGACCGGCTGCCCCTGACCCCCAACGGCAAGGTCGACCGCAAGGCCCTGCCGGAGCCCGACCTGTCCGGTGCCGACTACCGGGCACCGCGCACCCCCAGGGAAGAGGCCCTGGCCGAGGTCTTCGCCGATGTACTGCGCGTCGAGCGGATCGGGATCGACGACGACTTCGTCGCCCTGGGCGGCGACAGCATCCGCGCCATCCAGGCCGTCACCCGGGCCAGGACCCGGGGCCTTGCGGTCACCCCCCGCCTCATCCTGCAGCTGCGCACCGTCGCCCTCGTCGCGGAAGCCGCCGAGGACGCCGCGGACACCGAGGAGGACACCCCGTCGGCGCCCCTGCTCGTCCTGGGCGCCGACGACGCCGAGAGCCTGCGCCGGCGCTACCCGCGGCTGACGGACGTATGGCCGCTGACCCCGATGCAGTCCGGCATGCTCTTCGAGTCGATGCTGGCCGACGCCGGCTCCGACACCTACCACCTGCAGACCGTCTACCACCTGAGCGGACCGGTCGACGCCGCCCGGATGCGGGCCGTGGGCCAGTCGTTCCTGGACCGGTACGCCAACCTCACGGCAGCCTTCGTCCCCGACGCCTCCGGCGACCTCGTCCAGGTGGTGTCGGACGGTGTCGAACTGCCCTGGCGGGAGATCGACCTCAGCGATCTGGCCGACGCCGACCAGGACGACGCGTTCGCACGGTTCCTGACCGAGGACCAGGGCGCCCGTTTCGACCTCGCCACCCCGCCGCTGCTGCGTCTGACCCTGATCAGGTTCAGCCCCGAGAGGCACGAGCTGGTCCTCACCGCCCATCACGTACTGATCGACGGATGGTCGGAACAGCTCATCGCCGAGGACCTGCTCCGTCTCTACGCCGCCGGCGAGGACGCCCACGCGCTGGAGCCGGTGCGCAGTTACCGGGACTTCCTGGCCTGGCTGGCGCGGCAGGACGGGGAGGAGAGCGCCCGGGCCTGGGCCGACGAACTCGACGGCCTGGACGGCGCGACGATCGTGGCACCCGCCGCCGGCGCCGGCTCCGGCGAGCCGCTCTCCGCCGTCGGCGAAGTGAGGCTCACCCTGACGCCGGAGGAGTCGCACGCACTCGCCGGACGCGGAGCCGATCTCGGCATCACGGTCAACACCCTGGTCCAGGGCGCCTGGGCGATCCTGCTCTCCGCGCTGACCGGCCGCCAGGACGTGGTCTTCGGCGCCGCCGTATCGGGTCGGCCCGGCACGCTCCCCGGCGTGGAGACGATGGTCGGACTCTTCATCAACACCCTGCCGGTACGGGCCCAGTGCCGGCCGGGCAGCACGCTCCCGGCGTTCCTGACAGACCTTCAGAGCCGGCAGATTGCGCTCCTGGACCACCACCACCACAGCCTGACCGACATCCACCAGGCCGCGGGCCTGGACGCCCTCTTCGACACCATCGTGGCCTTCCAGTCCTACCCGTCGGATCCCGCGGGCCACCTGGAGGCAGCCTCGGCGGCCGGATTCGAGATCACCGGCCTCCGGTCGGTCGGCGGTGCGAACTACCCCCTGGCGCTGATCGTCGAGGACAGCCGGCTGACCCTCCAGTACCAGCCGCACCTGTTCGACGAGGACGCCGCCAGGGACATCGCCGGCCGGTTCAGGTCGATCCTGGGCCAACTGGCCGGCAGTGCCGGCCACGGCCTGGTCGGCGGCATCGATCTGCTCGTGGACACCGAGCGCGCGCACCTGCTCGCCGCCGGGGCCCCGGCCCTCGACGGGACGCAGGACAGCCCGGGCGGCCCGCACGAACAGCAGACGGCTGCCGCCCAGTTCGAGCAGCACGCGGCCGCCACCCCCGGCACGACCGCGGTGACCTCCGGCGACACGTCCCTGACCTTCGCGGAACTGAACACGCGCGCCAACCGCCTGGCCCACGCCCTGATCCAACTGGGGGCGGGCCCGGAAACAGTGGTGGGGCTCGCCCTGCCACGCTCCGCGGAGCTGGCGATCGCCCTGCTCGCCACCCTGAAGACAGGTGCCGGCTACGCCCTGCTGAGCCCCGATCAGAGTCCCGCACGGCGGGACACGGTCCTCGCCCAGGCAGCCCCCGAGCTGATCCTCGCCTCGCCCGACGCCGCACCGGAACTCGCCCTCACCGACATCCCGCTCGTGCACCTGGAGGACATGGACCGCACCCGGGGCCCGGACACCGACCCCGTCGACGGGGACCGCAACGCCCCCGTGCGGCACGGCAACCTCGCGTGTGTGCGCTACGGGCCCCTGGCACCGGGCGGAGTGGCTCTCAGCCACCGGGCCCTGGCCGACGGGGTGCGGCGATTCGCCACCGCGGCGGGCATCACACCCGGCGCGACGGTACTGGCGACCTCGCACCACGCCGACACCGCCGTCTTCGAACTCCTGGGCGCGGTGTGCTCGGGGGCCGGCGTCGAGCTGGCCCAGGACCTCGGCGCCCTCGCCACGAAGGGCTGGACCGGCGATGTGATCAGCACGGCCGCACCGCTCCTGGCCTCGGCGCTCAACCGGTCCACCGCCGCGATCCAGGCCCGAACAGTTGTCTTCACCGGCGATGTGCTGCTTGGATCGTTCGTACAGCGGGTCCGCAAGCGGATCCCGGGAGTGCGGGTGGTCAACGCCTACGGGCCGACCGAGACCGTACGCGCCACCGCGCTCGCCGCCGCCGAGGGATGGCACGGCGAAGGGGCCAGTCCGCTCGGCTCCGTCCTCGGTGCCATGCGCGCCTATGTCCTCAGTCCCGCACTGCAGTTGCTGCCGCCCGGCGTCACCGGCGAGCTGTATGTCGCGGGCGAGGTCGCCCGGGGCTACCAGGGCCAGGCCGGACTGACCTCCCAGCACTTCGTCGCCGACCCCTTCGGCCCGCCCGGATCGCGGATGTACCGCACCGGGGACCTGGCCCGCTGGAACAGCCAGGGCGCCCTGGAGTACGTGGGCCGAAGCGGTCCGCCGGCCCGGATCCGAGGTCATCAGTTCCGTACCGAGGACGTCGAGGCAGCCCTGGCCGCCCACCCCTCGGTGTCCCAGGCGGCGGTGGTCACCGCCGCAGACGGTGACGACCAGCAGCTCCTCGCCTACGTCGCCCCGCTGCGGAACGAGACCACCGACGCCGCAGAACTGCGGGAGTTCCTCGGCCGACGCCTGCCGGATCACATGGTGCCGACCACCTTCGTCTTCCTCGCGGAGCTTCCCTCGACAGCCGAGGGCGGCGTGGACCACCAGGCCCTTCCCGAGCCCGGTGACCAAGGCGCCGGCGAGGGCTACCGCGCCGGCCGCACCCCGCAGGAAGAGGCGCTGTGCGCGCTGTTCGCCGAGGTCCTCGGCGTCGAGCGGGTCGGGATCGACGACAGCTTCTTCAGCCTCGGCGGCAACTCGCTGAAGGCGACCCGGCTGATCGGCCGGATGCGCAGGTCCCTCGGAATCGAGACATCGATCCGGACGATTTTCCAGTATTCGACAATTGCGGAGCTTTCGGGTCAAGTCCAGGCCATCAGTGCCACGAAGAGCCGGCCCCGTCTACGCAAGATGACCAAGGAGTAGACCCAAAGTGATCCCCTTGTCCTATGCACAGCGCCGCCTGTGGTTCCTCGACCGCTTCGAGGGGGCCTCGGCGACCTACAACGTGCCCCTGGCCCTGCACCTCACCGGCGACCT
Organism: Streptomyces aurantiacus; assembly: GCF_027107535.1. NCBI lineage: Bacteria > Bacillati > Actinomycetota > Actinomycetes > Kitasatosporales > Streptomycetaceae > Streptomyces > Streptomyces sp. Qhu-G9. Next base: position 4,724,409 of record NZ_CP114283.1, read on the forward strand.
GGACACCAACGCACTCACAGCGGCGATCCGCGACGTGATCGCCCGGCACGAGGTCCTGCGAACCGTCCTCTTCGAGGAGGCAGGAGTCCCCTACCAGCGGATCCTGCCCCTCGACGAGGTGGTCCTCGAAGTACCGGTCGTGCCGGTGTCACCGGACGAGGTGGACCACACCATCGAGGAAGCGATCTCCTACGCGTTCGACCTGTACGCGGAGATCCCCATCCGGGCCTGCCTCCTGCGGCACGCCCCCGACGCACACGTACTGGTCCTGCTGTTCCACCACATCGCGGCGGACGGGGAGTCGGCGGTCCCGCTGCTGCGCGACCTGTCGACCGCCTACACCGCCCGCCGCGCCGGCCACACGCCCGGCTGGGACGAACTGCAGGTCCAGTACTCCGACTACACGCTGTGGCAGCGCGACCTGCTCGGCGACGAGAAGGACCCCGAGTCCATCCTGTACGGACAGCTCGCCCACTGGCGTGAGCAGCTGGCCGGCATGGACCAGCCGCTGAGCCTGCCCCTGGACCGGCCCCGCCCCCCGGTGGCCAGCCGTGAGGGCGGCCACGCGGAGTTCCGCATCGAGCCCGAGCTCCAGGCCGCCGTGGAACGGCTGGCCCAGGAGCGCGGTCTGAGCGTCTCGATGGTCCTGCAGTCGGTGCTCGCCGTGCTGCTGCACCACCTCGGCGGCGGCGACGACATCCCGATCGGCGCCCCGATCGCCGGCCGGGTGGACGAGGACCTCAACGACCTGATCGGGTTCTTCGTCAACACCTGGGTGCTGCGGGTCCAGCTGCCCGGCAACCCCACCTTCGGCGACGTCCTGGAGCAGGTGAAGGACAAGGCACTCGGCGCGTACGACAACCAGGACGCCCCCTTCGAGATGCTCGTCGACGAGCTCAGCCCGGAGCGCTCCACCGCCTACAACCCGCTCTTCCAGGTCTTCTTCGCCTGGCAGAACATCACCCGCGCCGAGGTCGACCTGCCGGGACTGACGACCCGGCTCGACTTCGAACAACTGGGCACCAAGACCTCCAAGTTCGACCTGGAGTTCAACGTCGCACCCGACGAGAACGACGGAGCGCGCGGCACCATCGAATACGCCACCGATCTCTTCGACCAGGAGACGGCCGACTCCATCGGAGCCCGCTTCGTAGGTGTCCTGCGCGCCCTGGTGGCCGATCCCTTGGCGCCGGTCAGGCACCTCGACCTTCTGGAGCCGGCCGAGCGCCGGATCCTCACGGAGGCCAACGCCACCACCACCGACGTGCCCGACGCCACGATCGACGGGCTGTTCGAGCGTCAGGTCGCCCAGAGCCCGGACGCGGTGGCGGTGGTGTTCGAGGACACGGAGCTGACGTACGCCCAGGTGAATGCTCGGGCGAATCGTCTGGCGCGGGTGCTGGTGGAGCGGGGGGCGGGTCCGGAGTCGGTGGTGGCGCTGTCGCTGCCGCGGTCGGCGGATCTGGTGGTGGGCATGCTGGCGGTGCTCAAGTCGGGGGCGGCGTATCTGCCGATCGACCCGAAGTACCCCAGCCACCGCCTGGCCCACATCCTCTCCGAGGCCGCACCGCAGCTCATCCTCACGGACACCGCAACCGAGTCCGTGCTCCCCGACACCGACACCCCCCGGGTCCGTCTGGACGGCATCGACCTGGACAACGACGACGACCACACCGGCGTCGACAGTTCGCCGCACCCCGGCCGGCTGGCGTACGTCATGTACACCTCGGGATCCAGTGGCACCCCCAAGGGCGTCGCCATCACCCACCGCAACGTCGTCAACGGCATCACCCACCTGGCGAAGCGCATCGACGCAGGCCCGGGACGCACCGCGCTCGCCGGAACGTCGGTCAACTTCGACGTGTCGGTCTTCGAGATCTTCACCAACCTCTGCCACGGCGGGACGATCGAGATCGTCCGTGACGTCCTGGTCCTCGGCGAACGCGACAGCTGGCACGGGCACATCGTCTCCACCGTCCCCTCCGCCTTCGCCGAACTCCTCGACACCATCACCGGCCGCACCACCATCGACACCCTGGTCTTCGCCGGCGAAGCCCTGCCCGCCGCCCTCGTCACCCGAGTGCGCGAGGCCTTCCCCGGGGTCCGCGTCGTCAACGCCTACGGCCAGACCGAATCCTTCTACGCCACCACGTTCACCATCGCCGCCGACCACGCCTGGGAAGGCACCGGCAACGTCCCCATCGGGCGGCCGCTGGGCAACATGCGCGCCTACGTGCTCAGCCCCGGCCTGCGCCCCGTCGTACCCGGCGTCGCGGGAGAGCTCTACATAGCCGGAGACGTGGCCCGCGGCTACCGGGGCCGCCCGGACCTGACCGCCGAACGCTTCCACCCCGACTTCTTCGGCCCGCCCGGGTCACGGATGTACCGCACCGGCGACCTGGCCCGCTGGAACAGCCAGGGCGAACTGGAGTACGTCGGCCGCGCCGACACCCAGGTCAAGGTCCGCGGCTTCCGCATCGAACCCGGCGAGGTCGAGGCGGCCCTGACCGCCCATCCGGCCGTCGGCCAGGCCGCGGTGATCGCCCGGGAGAGCGCGGGCAGCTCCGGCGCCAAGCAGCTGGTCGGCTATGTCGTTCCCGCCTTCACCAGCGACAACGACAGCCACGACTTCCGCTCCGGCATCGAGGCGGCCGAACTGCGCGCCCACGCCTCGCAGCACCTGCCCGACTTCATGGTCCCCTCCGCGTTCGTCGTCCTCGACCGACTGCCGCTGATGCCCAACGGCAAGCTCGACCACAAGGCCCTGCCCGAGCCGGAGTTCACCGGCGGCACCTACCGCGCACCCACCACCGCACCGGAGAAGACCCTGGCCGGCATCTACGCCGAGGTCCTGGGCCTGGACCGGGTCGGTGTCGACGACGACTTCTTCGCCGTCGGCGGCGACTCCATCCGCTCCATCCAGGTCGTCTCCCGGGCCCGCGCCCAGGGCCTGGAGGTCACCCCCCGGCAGATCTTCGAGTGCCGGACCGTCTCCGCACTGGCCGAGGTCGCCTCGAGCGACGCAGGAAAGGGCCCCGTCCTCGAGGAGTTCGAGGGCGGCGGCACCGGCTCCGTCCCGCTCCTGCCCATCGCCGCGTACATGCGCGAACTCGGCGGCGGCTACGACCGCTTCTCCATGTCGATGCTGGCCGAACTGCCCCTGGGGATCGATGAGGGTGCTCTGGCGGCGACGCTGGACGCGGTCCTGGACCGTCACGACATCCTGCGCTCCCGGCTCTCCCTGGAGGACGGGGGTGCCATCGAGATCGCACCCAAGGGCTCGGCCGACGCCGCCGCGCTGATCCACCGGATCGCGTGTGACGGTGTGTGGGACGAGGACTGGCAGCAGCAGGCCGACGCCGAACTGGACGCCGCGACGGGCCGTCTGGACACGGCCGCCGGTGTGGTGGCCCAGTTCGTCTGGTTCGACCCCACCGACGGGGCGGTCCCGGGCCGGCTGCTGATCGTGCTGCACCACCTGGTGGTGGACGGTGTCTCCTGGCGCATCCTGCTGCCCGATCTCGCCGAGGCCTGGCAGCAGGTCCGCGACGGACGCACCCCGCAGCTTCCCGCGACCGGCACCTCCGTACGCCGCTGGACACACGCCCTGCTCGACGAGGCCCGCAGCCCCGCACGGACCGCAGAAATGGAACTGTGGCGCTCCGTCCTGGAAGGGCCCGACCCCCTCCTGGGCAGCCGGCCCCTCGACCCGGCCGTCGACACCCGCTCCGCTCTCGAACACCTGCAGATGCGCCTGCCCGTCGCGGTGACGGAGGCGTTGCTGACGCGGGTTCCGGCGGCGTTCCACGGCGGGGTCAACGACGGGCTGCTGGCGGCGCTGGCTCTGGCGGTGGCGAAATGGCGCCGTGGGCGGGGCATCGAGGAGTCCTCCACGCTGATCAAGCTGGAAGGCCACGGCCGTGAGCAGGAGGTGGTGCCGGGTGCGGACCTCTCGAGCACGGTGGGCTGGTTCACCAGCATGTTCCCGGTGCGCCTGGAGACGGCCGGGTTCGATCTCGACGAGGCGTTCGCGGGCGGTCCGGCCGCGGGCGGTGTGATCAAGGCGGTCAAGGAGCAGTTGCTGGCCGTGCCCGACAAGGGCCTCGGCTTCGGTCTGCTGCGCTACCTCAACGAGGAGACCGGGGCGGAACTGGCCCAGCATTCCACCGGGCAGATCGGCTTCAACTACCTGGGCCGCTTCTCCTCCGCGGACATGCCCGAAAACCTCCGCGGCCTCGGCTTCACCCAGATCTGCGAGATGGCCGCGCCCCTGGACGCCGACATGCCGGCGATGTCCGCCCTGGAACTCAACTCCATGGTCATCGACACCGACCTCGGCGCCCAGTTCGACGTCTCGGCCGGATTCCCCACCGGACTGTTCACCCCCCAGGACGTCCAGGAACTGATCGAGCTGTGGTTCGCCGCCCTGGACGCGCTCGTGCGGCACACCGCAGATCCCGCCGTCGGCGGACTCACCCCCTCCGACCTGCCCCTGGTCAAGGTCACCCAGCAGGACATCGAGACCTGGGAGCACCACTACCCCGGCGTCTCGGACGTCTGGCCGCTGACCCCGCTGCAGTCCGGGCTCCTGTTCCACACCATGCTGAACGACGACTCGTGGGACGCCTATCAGATGCAGATGGCGTTCCACATCGAGGGCAAGGTCGACCCCGCCCGCATGCGGACCGCCGGCCAGGCCATGCTCGACCGGCACGCCAACCTGCGGACCGCCTTCGTCGACGACAGTGACGGCAACCAGGTACAGGTCGTCGTCGACGGCGTCCAGGTGCCGTGGGCCGAGATCGACCTGCGCCACCTCGACGAGCAGGCCCGCAAGGAAGCCCTCGACGCGTTCCTGGCCGAGGACCACGGCCGCAGCTTCGATCCAGCCGCTCCGCCGATGCTGCGGCTCACCCTGGTCAGGACGGAAACGGACAGCTCCGAACTCGTCCTGACCGCCAACCACGTCCTGTTCGACGGCTGGTCCCTGCCGATCCTCATGCAGGACATCCTGCGCCTGTACGGATCGGCCGGCGACGCCTCCGTCCTGCCCCGGGTCCGCGGCTTCAAGGACTTCCTGGTCCACCTCTCGCGACAGGACCACGAGGAGACGGCCCGCGCCTGGGCACACGAGTTCGCGGGGGTCGAGGAGCCGACCCTGCTCGTGCCCGGCGGCACCGAGCAGGAAGGCAGCTCCGGGATCGGGCACGTCGAGCTCGCGCTGCCGCTCGACGAGGTCCGGGAACTGAACCGGCGCGCCTCCGAGCTCGGCGTGACCGTCAACACCCTCGTCCAGGGAACCTGGGCGGTGCTGCTCGGCCGGCTGACCGGCCGGCAGGACGTCGTGTTCGGGGCCACCGTCTCCGGCCGGCCGCCCGCGGTCACCGACGTCGACTCCATCGTCGGCATGTTCATCAACACCCTCCCGGTCCGCGTCCAGTACGCCCCGGCCGACACCCTCGCCGACGTACTGCGCGGTCTGCAGAACCGGCAGGCAGCCCTCCTCGACCACCACCACTACGGCCTCACCGAGATCCACCAGGCCACCGGTCTCACAACCCTGTTCGACACCCTGGTCGTCTTCGAGTCCTACCCGGTCGACCGGGACGGGCTCAGCGACGCCAACTCCGCGGCCGGCATCGCCTTCACCGGCATCCGCCCCTCCACCGGCACCCACTACCCGCTGACCGTCATGGCGGACGCCGACCCGCACCTGCGGCTCCAGCTCCAGTACCAGGAGCACGTCCTGGACCGCGAGAGCGTCGACATCATGGCCGCGCGATTCGTACGGGTCCTGCGCCAGCTGATCGCCGATCCGTCGCTTCCCGTGGGCCGCATCGACATCCTGGAGCCCGCCGAGCGCGTACGCCTGCTGGAGCAGTTCAACGACACCCGCACGCCGGCCTCCCCGCTCACCGTCCCCGCCCTCTTCGAGGCTCAGGCCGCCCAGAGCCCGGACGCGGTGGCCGTGGTCTTCGAGGACACGGAGCTGACGTACGCCCAGGTGAACGCACGGGCGAACAGGCTGGCACGGGAACTGACCGCCCTGGGCGTGGGCCCCGAGACAGTGGTGGCCCTGTCACTGCCCCGCTCCGCGGAACTCGTCATCGGACTCCTGGCCGTTCTCAAGGCCGGCGGCGCCTACCTGCCCATCGACCCCAAATACCCCAGCCACCGGCTGGAGTACATCCTCACCGAGGCCGCTCCGCAGCTGATCCTCACCGACCACGACACCGTCAGCGTGCTGCCCGCCGGCGACACCCCGGTGCTGCACCTCGACGACGTCGACCTCGACAACGCCGACCATGACGCTCCCGCCGGCATCGGGGACCTCTCGGACGCCGAGCGCTCCACCACCCTGCAGCCGCAGCACCTGGCGTACGTGATGTACACCTCCGGCTCCACCGGCGCCCCCAAGGGCGTCGCCATCACCCACCACAACGTCGTCAACGGCGTCACCCAGCTCGCCCGGGAGATCGACGCCGGGCCGGGCCGCAGGGCGCTCGCCGGGACCTCCGTCAACTTCGACGTCTCCGCCTTCGAGATCTTCACCACCCTGTGCACCGGCGGAAGTGTCGAAGTGGTCCGGGACATCCTGGTCCTGGGCGAGCGCGCGGGCTGGCACGGCAACGTCATCTCCACCGTGCCCTCGGCCTTCGCCGAACTCCTCGACCAGATCGCCGGCCACACACAGGTGGACGTCCTGGTCTTCGCCGGTGAAGCCCTTCCCGCCGACCTGGTCAACCGCGCCCGCCAGGCCTTCCCCGGCGTCCGCATCATCAACGCCTACGGACAGACCGAGTCGTTCTACGCCACCACCTTCACCCCCTCCGGAACCCCCCGGTCGCTGGGCGCCGTACCGATCGGCGCACCTCTGGGCAACATGCGCGCCTACGTCCTGAGCCCCGGACTGCAGCCGGTCCCCGCAGGCGTCACGGGAGAGCTCTACATCGGCGGGAACGTCGGCCGCGGCTACCGCGGCCGGCCGGACCTGACGGCCGAGCGGTTCGTCGCCGACCCCTACGGCGAGCCCGGATCGCGGATGTACCGCACCGGCGACCTGGCCCGCTGGAACAGCCAGGGCGAGCTGGAGTACGTCGGCCGCGACGACACCCAGGTCAAGGTCCGCGGCTTCCGTGTGGAGCCCGGTGAGGTCGAGGCCGCCACCGCCGCGCACCCCGGCGTCAAGCAGGCGGTGGTCCTCGCCCGGGCCGCGGCCGGCAACGACGCGGGCAAGCGGCTCGTCGCCTACGTCGTACCCACCGAGGCCGGCGGCGTCAGCGCCGAAGAGCTGCGCGAGGAAGTGGCCGCCCGGCTCCCGGACTTCATGGTCCCGGCCGTCTTCATGATCCTCGACCGCCTCCCGCTGATGCCCAACGGGAAGCTCGACCGGGCCGCGCTGCCCGAGCCGGAGTTCACCGCCGGCGCCTACCGGGCCCCGCGCACGGCGGCCGAGCAGTCCTTGGCCGCGCTGTTCGCCGAGGTCCTCGGCGTCGAGCGGGTCGGGATCGACGACAACTTCTTCACCCTGGGCGGACACTCACTGCTCGCCACCCGCCTGATCAGCCGGGTCCGCACCGTCCTGGGCGCGGAACTCCCGATCAAGACGGTCTTCTCCGCGCCGACGGTCGCCGAACTCACCACCCACCTCTCTGCGGGCGTGGCGGTCCGCCCGGCGCTCACCAGGCTCTCCTCCCGGCCCGAGCTGATCCCGCTGTCGTTCGCGCAGCGCCGCCTGTGGTTCATCGACAAGTTCGAAGGCCCCTCGGCGACCTACAACATCCCCCTCAACCTGAAGCTCACCGGCGAACTGGACGCCGCCGCCCTGGCAGCGGCCCTCGGTGACGTGGTGGCCCGGCACGAGAGCCTGCGCACCGTGTTCGTCGAGGATGCCGAAGGCATCCCCTTCCAGCGGATCGTTCCCCCGGCCGCGGCGCTGCTCGACGTCCCGGTGGTCGAGGTGGCCGCCGACCGGCTGGAAGCCGCGCTCGCCGAGACCGCCGAATACACGTTCGCGCTGGACCGGGAGATTCCGGTGCGGGCCCGCATCCTGCGCACCGGTGAGCAGGAGCACATCCTGTCGCTGGTGATCCATCACATCGCCGGCGACGGCGAGTCGATGGCCCCGCTGATCCGTGAGGTCTCCGCCGCCTACGGAGCCCGCCGCGACGGACGCGAGCCGCACTTCGCGCCCCTGCCCGTCCAGTACGTCGACTACGCGGTCTGGCAGCGTGAGCTGCTGGGCGAGGACTCGGACCCGGCAAGTGTGCTCGCCCAGCAGTGCGCCTACTGGCGGGACGAGCTGGCCGGCATCCCGCAGCCGCTTCAGCTTCCCGCTGACCGGCCGCGGCCGCCGAAGGCCAGTCACCGTGGCGGCATGACGGAGTTCACCGTGGAGCCCGGCCTGTTCAGCGGGGTCGAGGAGCTGGCCCGTGACCGCGATGTGACGGTCTCGATGGTGATGCAGTCGGTGCTCGCCGTCCTGCTGCACCAGATGGGCACCGGGGACGACATCCCGATCGGCGCCCCGATCGCCGGCCGCACCGACGACGCCCTGGACGATCTGATCGGGTTCTTCGTCAACACCTGGGTGCTGCGGGCCGAACTCGCCGGCAACCCGACGTTCGACGAGCTGGTCGCGCAGGTCAAGGAGAAGGCGCTGGGTGCGTACGGCAACCAGGACGCCCCCTTCGAGCGGCTGGTGGAACTCCTCAACCCCGACCGCTCCACCGCCTACCACCCGCTGTTCCAGGTGATGTTCGCCTGGCAGAACTTCGCCCAGGCCGACTTCGACCTGCCCGGCCTGCGCGTGGACTTCGTCCCCGTGATCACCGGCACCGCGAAGTTCGACCTCTTCTTCAATCTCACCGAGGTCACCACACCCGCCGGGCGCGAGGCCCAGGGCCTCATCGAGTACGCCACCGACCTCTTCGACCACTCCACGGCCGAAGACCTCGCCGTCCGGTTCCTCAGGGTGCTGGGCCAGCTGGTCGCGAACCCGGGCGCCCCGGTCGGTCTGGCCGACGCCCTCGACGCCGCTGAGCGTGAGCTGGTCCTGAACGGGCACAACCAGACCTCCCTGCCGATACCGGCGTACACCCTTCCCGGGCTGTTCGAGCGTCAGGTCGCGCAGAGTCCGGACGCGGTGGCGGTGGTGTTCGAGGACACGGAGCTGACGTACGGGCAGGTGAATGCTCGGGCGAATCGTCTGGCGCGAGTGCTGGTGGAGCGGGGGGCGGGTCCCGAGTCGGTGGTGGCGCTGTCGCTGCCGCGGTCCGCGGATCTGGTGGTGGGCATGCTGGCGGTGCTCAAGTCGGGGGCGGCGTATCTGCCGATCGACCCGAAGTACCCCAGCCACCGCCTGGCCCACATCCTCTCCGAGGCCGCACCGCAGATGGTGCTGACCGACACCGCCACCCTCTCCGTGCTGCCGGACACGGACGTCCCGTCCCTGTTCATCGACGACATCGACCTCGACTCGGCCGTCGGCGGAGCGCAGGGATGCGAGGACCTGACAGGCCGGGACCGCACCGCGCCCCTGCGGCCGGACCAGCTGGCGTACGTCATGTACACCTCGGGATCCAGCGGCACCCCCAAGGGCGTCGCGGTCACCCACCGCAACGTCGTCAACGGCGTCACGCAGCTGGCCGGACTGATCGACGCAGGTCCGGGGCGTACGGCACTGGCCGGTACGTCGGTCAACTTCGATGTGTCGGTCTTCGAGATCTTCACCAACCTCTGCCACGGCGGGACGATCGAGGTCGTCCGTGACGTCCTGGTCCTGGGTGAACGCGACAGCTGGCCCGGGCACATCGTCTCGACCGTGCCGTCCGCCTTCGCCGAACTCCTCGACACCATCACCGGCCGCACCGACATGGACACGGTGGTCTTCGCCGGCGAAGCCCTGCCCGCCGCCCTCGTCGCCCGTCTGCGCGAGGCACGGCCGGACATCCGGATCATCAACGCCTACGGGCAGACCGAGTCCTACTACGCCACCGTCTTCGCCGTGCACGAAGAGGCCGAGTGGGAAGGGAACGGCAGCGCGCCGATCGGCCGGCCGCTGGGCAACATGCGTACCTACGTCCTGGGACCGGCCCTCCAGCCGGCCCCGGTCGGGGTGGTGGGCGAGCTGTACGTCGGCGGGAACGTCGGCCGCGGGTATCTCGGCCGGCCGGACCTGACGGCCGAGCGGTTCGTCGCCGACCCCTACGGCGAGCCCGGGTCGCGGATGTACCGCACCGGGGACCTGGCCCGCTGGAACAGCCAGGGTGAGCTGGAGTACGTCGGCCGTGCCGACACCCAGGTCAAGGTCCGCGGCTTCCGCATCGAGCCCGGCGAGGTCGAGTCCGCGATGGTCGCCCATCCCGGTGTGGCCCAGGCGGCGGTGGTCGTCCGTGAGGCCACCGGCACGTCCGGCGCCAAGCAGCTGGTGGGGTACGTCGTACCGGCCGGCGCCGACCTGCCGGAGAGCGCGCAGAGCGTCGGCGAGACGGACTACGACCTCACTGCCGGGGTGTCGTCCCGCGACCTGCGTGCCTTCCTCGGCCAGCGTCTGCCCGAGTTCATGGTCCCCTCCGCGTTCGTCGTCCTGGACCGTCTGCCGCTGATGCCCAACGGCAAGCTCGACCACAAGGCCCTGCCCGAGCCGGAGTTCACCGGCGGCGCCTACCGGGCGCCGCGCACGCCGCAGGAGAAGGTCCTCGCCGATGTCTACGCCGATGTCCTGGGTCTGGACCGGGTCGGTGTCGACGACGACTTCTTCGCCGTCGGCGGCGACTCCATCCGCTCCATCCAGGTCGTCACCCGGGCCCGCGCCCAGGGCGTCGAGGTCAGTCCGCGGCAGATCTTCGAGCAGCGCACCGTGGCCGAACTGGCCCTGGTGGCCCGCAGTACCGGAACCACGGTGGTCCTGGCGGAACTCGAGGGCGGCGGCGTCGGCGACGTCCCCCTGCTGCCGATCGTCAAGTACATGACGGAACTGGGCGGCGGCTACGACCGCTTCTCCATGTCCCTCGCCCTCGACCTGCCGCTGGGGATCGAGGGTGGTGCTCTGGCGGCGACGCTGGACGCGGTCCTGGACCGTCACGACATCCTGCGCTCCCGGCTCTCGCTGGAGGACGGGGGTGCCATCGAGATCGCGCCCAAGGGGTCGGCCGACGCTTCCGCGCTGATCCACCGGGTCGTGTGTGACGGTGTGTGGGACGAGGACTGGCAGCAGCTGGCCGATGCCGAGCTGAATGCCGCGACGGGGCGTCTGGACACGGCCGCGGGTGTGGTGGCGCAGTTCGTCTGGTTCGATCCCACGGATGGGGCGGTTCCGGGCCGGCTGCTGATCGTGCTGCACCACCTGGTGGTGGACGGTGTCTCCTGGCGCATCCTGCTGCCCGATCTCGCCGAGGCCTGGCAGCAGGTCCGCGACGGACGCACCCCGCAGCTTCCGGCGACCGGCACCTCCGTACGGCGTTGGACACATGCCCTGCTCGACGAGGCCCGCAGCCCGGCACGGACCGCAGAGATGGAACTGTGGCGCTCCGTCCTGGAGGGTTCCGATCCCCTCCTGGGCAGCCGGCCCCTCGACCCGAGCGTCGACCTGCTCTCCACCCAGGAGCAGTTCACCGTCCGGCTGCCCGTCGCGGTGACGGAGGCGTTGCTGACGCGTGTTCCGGCGGCGTTCCACGGCGGGGTCAACGACGGGCTGCTGGCGGCGTTGGCTCTGGCGGTGGCGAAGTGGCGCCGTGGACGGGGGATCGAGGAGTCCTCCACGCTGATCAAGCTGGAGGGACACGGCCGTGAGCAGGAGGTGGTGCCGGGTGCGGACCTCTCGAGCACGGTGGGCTGGTTCACCAGCATGTTCCCGGTGCGCCTGGAGACGGCCGGGTTCGATCTCGACGAGGCGTTCGCGGGCGGTCCGGCCGCGGGCGGTGTGATCAAGGCGGTCAAGGAGCAGTTGCTGGCCGTGCCCGACAAGGGCCTCGGTTTCGGTCTGCTGCGCTACCTCAACGAGGAGACCGGGGCGGAACTGGCCCAGCATTCCACCGGGCAGATCGGCTTCAACTACCTGGGCCGTTTCTCCTCCGCGGACATGCCCGAGAACCTCCGCGGCCTCGGCTTCACCCAGGTCACCGACCTGGACCTGGCCGCAGACCTGGACGCCGACATGCCCGCCATGTCGAGCGTCGAGATCAATTCCGCGGTCATCGACACCGACCTGGGCGCACAACTCGACGCGGTCATCGGATTCCCCACCGGCCTCCTCAGCCGCGCCGAGGTCCAGGAACTGGCCGATCTGTGGTGCCAGGCGCTGCACGCCCTCACCCGGCACACCGCCGACGCGGCCGCCGGCGGACTCACCCCCTCCGACCTGCCCCTGGTGAAGGTCACCCAGCAGGACATCGAAATCTGGGAGAGCAACTACCCCGGCCTGGCCGACGCCTGGCCCCTGACCGCGCTGCAGTCCGGACTGCTCTTCCAGTCCCGGCTCAACGACGACGACGCCATCGACGCCTACCAGATGCAGATCGCCTTCCACATCGGCGGACCCATCGACTCCGCCCGCATGCGGGCGGCCGCCCAGGCCATGCTCGACCGCTACGCCAACCTGCGGACCGCCTTCGTCGACGACAGTGACGGCAACCAGGTACAGGTCGTCGTCGACGGCATCGACGTGCCCTGGCAGGAGATCGACCTCAGCCACCTGCCCGAGGACGAGCGCACAGCGGCCTTCGAAAGGTTCCTCGCCGAGGACCACCACCAGCACTTCGACCCCCTCCGGCCCCCGCTGCTGCGCTTCGCACTGCTCACCATGGGCCCGGAGAAGTCCGAACTCGTTCTCACCGCACACCACGCCCTGTTCGACGGCTGGTCCTTCCCGATCGTCATGACCGACCTGCTGCGCCTGTACGGATCGGCCGGCGACGGCTCGGTCCTGCCCAGGACCCGCGGCTACCGGGACTTCCTCGTCTGGCTGTCCCAGCAGGACCACGACGAGACCGCCCGGGCCTGGGCCGCTGAACTCGACGGCGTGGACGAGCCCACGCTCGTGGCCCCCGTCACCACCCGGCGGGGCGACGACGTGGACGACTCGGCCGCCGGACAGGTCGACGTGGTCCTGGCCATGGACGAGGCCCGCCGGCTCAACCGCCGCGCCTCCGAGCTCGGTATCACCGTCAACACCCTGCTCCAGGGGGCCTGGGCGGTCCTCGTCGGCGAACTGACCGGCCGTCAGGACGTGCTCTTCGGCGCGACCGTCTCAGGACGGCCGCCGACGGTCACCGACGTCGACTCCATGGTCGGACTGTTCATCAACACGCTGCCCGTGCGTGCCCGGTACAGCCCCGGAGACACCCTTGCCCAGATGCTGCAGAGCCTGCAGAAGCGGCAGGCGGCGCTCCTGGACCACCACCACTACGGCCTGGCGGAGATCCACCGGACCACGGGCCTGAGCACCCTGTTCGACACCCTCGTCGTCTTCGAGTCCTACCCCGTGGACCAGGAAGGCCTCAGCGACGCCAACTCGGCGGGCGGCATCTCCTTCACCGGCATCCGCCCCTTCTCCGGCACCCACTACCCGCTGACGCTGATGGCCGACGCCGACCCCTACCTGCGGCTCCAGCTCCAGTACAAGGAAAGCGTCTTCGACCGCGCCACGGTGGAGTCCCTGGCGGGCAGCCTGCAGCGCATCCTGCGTCAACTGGCCGACGACCCCACCCGGCACATCGGACAGGTCGAGGTCCTGGAAGCCGCCGAGCGCGACCGGCTGCTCCACCAGTTCAACCACGTCGACACACCGACCCCGCAGGTCACCCTCCCCGAGCTGTTCGCCCAGCAGGTGGCGGCCACACCGGACGCCGAGGCAGTGGTCTGCGACGGCGACTCACTCACCTACCGGGAACTCGACGCCCGGGCCGAGCGGCTCGCCCGCCTGCTCACCGCCCGGGGAGTGGGACCCGAAACGGTGGTGGCGGTGGCGCTGCCCCGCTCGACCGACCTGGTGGCCGGCCTCCTCGCGGTCCTCAAGGCCGGCGGCGCCTACCTGCCCATCGACCCCAAGTACCCCAGCCACCGGCTGGAGTACATCCTCACCGAGGCGGCCCCCCAGCTGATCCTCACCGACACCGGCACCGTGCCCGTACTGCCCGACACGGACCTGCCGCTGCTGCGCCTGGACGACCTGGACATCACCACGGATCCGGGACCGGGAACAGGGGAGGGGACACGAGCCGTGGACCTGCGCCCGCAGCATCTCGCGTACGTGATGTACACCTCCGGCTCCACCGGCGCCCCCAAGGGCGTCGCCATCACCCACAGCAACGTCGTCAACGGCGTCCTGCGCCTGGCCACCCGCATCGGGGCCGCGCCGGGCCGGCGCATGCTGGCCGGCACCTCGGTCAACTTCGACGTCTCCGCCTTCGAGATCTTCACCACCCTGTGCACCGGCGGCATCGTCGAGATCGTCCGGGACGTCCTCGCCCTGAGCGAGCGCGACCGGTGGGACGGCAACGTCATCAGCACCGTCCCCTCGGTCTTCGCCGAACTGGTCGACCAGCTCGCCGACCGGACGCACGTCGACACCCTGGTGTTCGCCGGCGAGGCACTGCCGGCCGGGCTGGTCAACCAGATCCGTCAGGCCTTCCCCGGCGTGAAGATGATCAACGCCTACGGGCAGAGCGAATCCTTCTACGCCACCACCTTCACCGTCCCTGACGGCGAGGAGTGGGACGGCTCGGGCAGCGCCCCGATCGGTTCGCCCCTGGGGCACGTACGTGCCTACGTCCTGGGCCCCGGTCTCGCACCGGTCCAGGTCGGCGTGGTCGGCGAGCTGTACATCGCCGGTGACGTCGGGCGCGGCTACCGCGGCCGGGCCGACCTGACCGCCGAGCGGTTCGTCGCCGGCCCCTACGGATCCGCGGGCGAACGGATGTACCGCACGGGCGACCTGGCCCGCTGGAACGACAACGGCCAGCTGGAGTACGTGGGCCGCGGCGACGCCCAGGTCAAGATCCGGGGGTTCCGCATCGAACCCGGCGAGGTCGAGGCGGCTCTCGTCGCCCATCCGGGCATCGCCCAGGCAGCCGTCATCGCCCTGGAGGGCCGCGGAACCGGCAAGCAGCTCGTGGGCTATGTCGTGGCCGCCGGCCCCGATGCCCTCGACACCGACGAACTGCGCGCTTTCGCCACCGAGAAGCTGCCGGCCTTCATGGTCCCCGCCGCCTTCATGGTCCTCGACCGGCTTCCGCTGACTCCCAACGGGAAGCTCGACCGGGCCGCCCTGCCCGCACCGGAGTTCGCCGGGCAGGAGTACCGGGCGCCCCGCACAGGGACCGAAGAGGCCCTGGCGGAGCTGTTCGCCGACATCCTGGGCCTGGAGCGGGTCGGCATCGACGACAACTTCTTCACCCTGGGCGGGCATTCACTCCTGGCGACCCGGCTCAACAACCGCATCCGTGCCCGGCTGGACACCGCGCTGCCCATGCGGGCGGTGTTCCAGGCCCCCACCGTCGCCGAACTCGCCCTGTGCGTGCAGGCGGCCGACGACGCACCGGAAAACGCCGACCCCTTCGCGCGGGTGCTCCCCATCAAGGCCGGCGGGGACAAGGAGCCGCTGTGGTGGATTCACCTGGCGGGCGGGCTGGCCTGGCCGTATCTGAATTTCGCCGGAATGCTGCCCGCGGACCGGCCTTCCTACGGAATTCAGGCGCGCGGACTGGACGGCAGAACTGCGCTCCCCGATTGCCTGGAAACTCTGGTCGGCGAGTATATCGAGCAGATATTCTCTTATCAGAAGGAAGGCCCCTACCATCTGGTCGGCTGGTCCTTCGGCGGCATCGTCGCCCACGCGATAGCCGCGGAACTGCAGCACCGAGGCCACGACATCGCACTGCTCGGACTGCTGGACTCCGCACCCAGCGGGCACTTCGCCGGCAACGAGGACCTCGAACTGGCGCAGGTACGCGGCCTGCTGGGAGACCACATCGGCGACCTCGCCGACTCGGACGAGAAGCGACTGCTCGACATCGCCTCCGCCGTCGTGGTCAACAACGTCGACATGCTGAAGCGGTTCGAACAGCCCGTTTATGAGGGCGACGCCCTGTTCTTCAACGCGACGCTGAATCCCGAAGCGCCGTACATGGACCAGTGGAAGTCGCACATCACCGGAACGCTGCGAGTGCACGACATCCCCAGCACCCACCACGAGATCTGCACGCCGGAGCACGCGCCCGCCGTCACCGCGGCCATCGCCCGCGAGCTCGACGCGTCCTGAAAGGCGCCCGGCGCCGGCGTCACGACCGACCCCGCATCGAAGGATGTGCTTCCCGATGTTTGTTCCTTCTCCCTACCGCCAGCCGTCCGCCGCGTGGATGGTGGACCTCCTGCGAGGCAATCCGCTGGCGCTGATGGTCTCCAACGGCCCCCAGGACGTGGGCCCCTACGCCACGCACCTCCCGGTCATCCAGGACCCCACGATGACCGAGGAGTGGTCCTCAGACCTCTCCGGGGCCCGTCTGCTCGGCCATATGAACCGGGCGAATCCGCACTGGAAGGCCCTGGAGGACGGCGCCCGGGTGCTGCTCACCTTCACCGGCCCGCACGCCTACGTCTCACCGACGGTGTATCAGACGGTCCCGGCCGCACCGACGTGGAACTTCACTGCCGTGCATGTGCACGGCGTGCTCAACAAGATCGAGCACGAACAGGCCGGCGAGGAGACGCTGGAGGTGGTCAGGTCCACGGTGCGTGCCTTCGAGACCGACTTCGGCAACGCCTGGGACATGTCCGATTCCCAGGACTACTTCCGCAAGATCCTGCCGGCCGTGGGCGGTTTCCGGATCGACGTGAGCGGCGCGGAGGGCATGTTCAAACTCAGCCAGGAACAGGACCCCCACGTCCGCGAACGCGTCCGTGAGTCCTTCGCGCACACCGACTCCAGCAGGCACCAGGAGGCGGCCCGCCTGATGGCCGGGCTTCCGGCACCCGGCTGCCCGCTCGCGGTCTGAGGGGCGAGCCGCGCGCCGAATCGGCCGCGCCCGTCACCTGCCGTTCCATCGCGCTGGAATACCGCTCGACAATTCACGCACGTCGAAAAAAGACCGCTCGAAAAGACCGCTCAAGAATTCTCGAAAAGAATGTTGACCGGTCCGCATTTCGCGCAGTAGCTTTCCAAAACCACCACCGGCGGGAGAATTGAAATGGGAAACCTGGATGAAGTTCACGAGGTCGTCGGTATCGGCTTCGGTCCGTCCAACCTCTCACTGGCCGTAGCCCTTGAGGAGCACGAGAGCAACGAGTCCGGCGAGCCGATATCGGCGGCATTCTTCGAGCGGCAGCCGGCCCTCGGCTGGCACCGCAACATGCTGCTTCCGTCGGCGAGGATGCAGATCTCCTTCCTCAAAGACCTGTCGACCTTCCGGAACCCGGCTTCCCGGTTCAGCTTCATCTCGTACCTGCACGCCGCCGGCAGGCTGGCCCAGTTCGTCAACAACCAGGAGTTCTTCCCCACCCGGGAGGAATTCCACGACTACCTGGAGTGGGCCGAGTCGAGCTTCTCGGACCGCGTCACCTACAGCTCCGAGGTCCTGTCCGTCAGGCTTCCCCCGGCCGACGGGGACAGGCCCGTCGACCATGTGGAGGTCGAGATACGGGACAACAAGCCCCAGGGCGGAACCCGCCTGGTCAAAGCCCGCAACATCGTCGTCTCCACGGGGCTCGTCCCCAAGATGCCCACGGGAATCACCCGGGACGAACGAATATGGCACAGCTCGGAATTCCTTGAGAAATTCCGAAAGCTGGACCAGGCCTCGGTCAAGAGGGTCGCCGTCGTCGGGGCCGGCCAGAGCGCCGCCGAGATAGCCCGGTTCGTCTACGACGCGCTCCCGGACGCGACGGTCTCCGCGATCATGCCGTCCTACGGCTACTCGATCGCCGACGACACCCCCTTCGCCAACCGCATCTTCGACGCCGAGGCAGTGGACGACTACTACCACGGCAGCCAGCGCTCGAAGGACTCCTTCTGGCGCTACCACAAGAACACCAACTACGGGGTGGTGGACGCCGAGGTGATCAGGGACCTCCACCAGCGCGCCTACGACGACGAAGTGCGCGGCACCCCCCGCCTCGAGTTCCTCAACCTCTCCCGTGTCGACAGCGTGAAGCAGACCGACGACGACGTCCGTCTCACGATGCACTCGGTCCGCAACAACGGGACCTTCCAGGTGGACGTGGACGTGCTGATCTGCGCCACCGGCTACGACTCCATGGAACCCAGCGAGCTGCTGGGCGACCTGGAAGCCCACTGCGTGCGCGACGAGGAGGGCCGGCTCCGCGTCGAGCGGGACTACCGGCTGGCCACCACCGGGGACGTGTCCTGCGGTGTCTACCTCCAGGGCGGCACCGAGCACACCCACGGCCTGGCCTCCTCCCTGCTGTCGAACATCGCCATCAGGAGCGGCGAGATCGCCGACTCGATCGCCGAGAGGAGGAGGACCCGGCAGTACAGCGCGGTGTGAACACATGCCGCAGAGATTCCGAAGAATTTGGAGTTGCCCATGAGCACCAACCCGTTCGACGACGCCGAAGGCCGGTTCTACGTCCTGGTGAACGATGAGGAGCAGTACTCGCTCTGGCCCACGTTCACCGAGGTCCCCGCCGGCTGGAAAGTCGCGTACGGAGAGGAAGGCCGCCCGCAGTGCCTGGGATACATAGACCAGCACTGGACCGACATGCGGCCCAAGAGCCTGCGTGACGCCATGGACCGCGACACCGTCCGCGTCTGACCGCAGCTGAGGAAGGGAGACGCCGAGCACGGACCCGTACCGGCCAGTGACGTCCGGACGGGCCCGGCCCGGCGCCCCTCCCACCCCGGAGTGTGCCCACAGCACGTGTGCACCCCTACGCCAGTACTTGATCACCCCACCCCGGAGATGACATGACTTCCGTATCGGTGCACGCTCGCAAGGCCACCCGACGCCACTACCTGATGTGCCGGCCCGACCACTTCGAGGTCAGCTACGCCATCAACCCCTGGATGAATCCGGACAAGCCGGTGGACGCCGGTCTGGCTCTCCTGCAGTGGGAGTCGCTCTACTACCTCTACAAGTCCCTGGGCCACCGGGTGGACCTCGTCAACCCGGTGCCGGGACTGCCCGACATGGTCTTCTCGGCGAACGGCGCAACCGTCGTGGACGGCAAGGTGCTCGGCGCCAAGTTCCTCCACACCGAACGGGCCGCCGAGGCCCCTGCCCACCGGGCCTGGTTCCGCGCGAACGGCTTCACCGAGATCCACGACCCCCTGTATGTCAACGAGGGCGAGGGAGACTTCGCCGTCACCGACAGCTGGATCCTCGCCGGACGCGGCTTCAGGTGCACCCCTGAAGGACACCAGGAGGCCCAGGAGTTCTTCGGCCGCCCCGTGATCAGCCTTGAACTGGTCGACCCCCGCTTCTACCATCTCGACACCGCGCTGTGCGTCCTCGACGGTGACGAGGTCATGTACTACCCGCAGGCCTTCAGCGCCGGCAGCCGCGCCCTACTGGCCCGGCTCTTCCCCGACGCCCTGCTCGTCGACCAGGAGGACGCGGACGTCCTCGGCCTCAACGCCGTCAGCGACGGCCTGAACGTCATGCTTCCCGAGGCGGCCCAGAAACTTGCCGGACAACTGCGGGAGCGCGGTTTCCGGACGCACGGCACGGACCTCTCCGAGCTGCTCAAAGGCGGCGGCAGTGTGAAGTGCTGCACCCAGGAACTGCGTTTCTGACGAGACGGCAGACGTGGGGGGGACACCACCCTCATGCGACCCCACGCGTGCGTGTCCGCACCACCACCCCGGTGCGGACACGCACTGGCATGTCCGGGCACCGGGCCTGTTCAACTGTGCAAAATCCGGACCCCGCACACCCCGTCGAACACGGTTGTGCCTGATCAGAGCCGTACGCCCGCAAACGGAGTGCGACTGACGGCACTTGTGGGCCAGCCCCCTCCCCAGCACGCTGACGCTCATGGATCCGACCGAAGCCGCCTTGGCCGCTTCGCGCGCTGAACCCGGCCGGTCCGCACACGTCCTCCCGGCACGAAGGCCCCACCCGCCCCGAACGACCAGTACGACGCGGCCCGCGTCCGAAGGAGAGCACCATGACCATCACGTCGCAGGAGACCGAGACCTTCGCTCTGACCTCGGAACTCGTCAGTGATCCCGTGCGCGGCTACACCCAACTGCGGCGCCAGGCCCCGCTCGTCCGCGTGACCCTCCCCGACATCGAGACGCCGGTCTGGCTCATCACCCGCTACGAGGACGCCAAGGCCGTACTGAGCGACACGCGCTTCGTCCGGGACCAGGACAAGGTTCCCGGCCTTGCCCAGGACGGGCCCAGCATCGCCGAGCAGATGATCGAGGCGTACGGGCTGCCCATGGAGTACCGCGACTACCTGGGCATCATGGTGCTCGTCGACGGCCCCGAGCACAGCCGGCTGCGGAACCTGGTCACCAAGTCGTTCACCGCCCGCCGCATCAGCAAGCTGCGCCCGCGCCTGGAACAGATCACGGCGGAACTGGTCGCACCCCTCGCCGAGAAGAAGGAGGCCGAACTCCTGGAGGACGTCGGCTATCCGCTCGCGTCGACCGTCATCTGCGCGCTCATCGGGATCGACGAACCGGACGTGCCCCAGATGCGTACCTGGATCCGCGAGTACGCCTCCGGGGACATCGAACTCGTCATCCCGGCCCTGCGGAACATGGTCGATCACTCCAAGGACCTGATCGCCCGGCGCACGGCCCAGCCCACCGACGACCTCGTCTCCGGCTGGATCATCTCCGGGAAGGACGACCCCGACGGCCTGACCGAGACGGAGATGGTCGCCCTGATCCTTCTCCTGATCAACACCGGCATCACGCCGCCCGCGCTGTTCATCGCGAGCGCCGTGCTCGCGCTCCTCGACCACCCCGACCAGCTGGCACTGCTCCGCGACCGGCCGGAACTCCTCGAGCGCGCCGTACCGGAGCTGCTGCGGTTCACCTCGCCGGTGCCGATGGGCGCCCCGCTGTACGCGACGCAGGACCTGGAGTTCGCCGGGATGCCGGTACGCAAGGGGGAGGCGGTGACGAGCGCCCTGCTCGCGGCGAACTTCGACCCCGACGAGTACCAGGCACCCGAGCGTCTCGACATCACCCGGGAGCTGGGCCGCGGGGTGGGGCACGTGGCGTTCGGCCACAGCGCCCACTACTGCATAGGCGCGGCGCTGGCCCGCCTGGAGGCCGAGGTCGCGCTCGACCAGCTGCTCATCCGGCATCCGGCCCTGACGCTGGGCGTCGCACGCGAGGACCTGGAGTACTTCGACCTGCCGGGGGAGGGCCGCCACCTGCGCGGACTGCCGGTGAGTTTCTGACGCGTCCACCACGGCCGGACACCGAGGCGCCCTGACAGCTCCACTCGTCAGGGCGCCTTCGGCCGTGCCCGTAGGAGGGCCGGGCTCGTGCGGGCGGAGAGCGCGGGCACGGCCGGGCGGGGCCGGGCGCCGCCGCCGCGCCACGGGGAGAGGGTGACCGTCTGCCCGGTGACGGCACAGCGGGGGCGGGATCGAGTTCTCGCCAGGCGCGTCGGCCGCGGGAGTTGGCCACTGCGGTTCCCAGGGACATTGCGGTACAACCTTGCTGACGCCGGTTCGGGCGCCCGCCCGGATCCTGTTACCTCGCCGCAGGACATGCCGTCCCGGCACCGTCGCCCGCTCGCAGCGGCGCCGGTCGCCGCATCGTTCGCGACAGGGGATGCCGGCGACCGGGGGAGGTCTGCCGTGCGACGCCCCGGACGCGCGGTCCCGCATCCGCAAGGAGACGCTGTGCCCGACACTGTTTTCCCCTCCCCGGTCCTCGTCGTGCTGCTGGGGGCAGCAGGCAGCGGCAAGAGCACCACGGCCGCCACCTGGCCGCCCGAGAGTGTTCTGGAACTGGACACCTTCCGTGAACTCGTCAGCGAGGACGTGCTGGACCAGGACGCGACCGAGGAAGCCGTGTACGCGCTGGGCACCGTGGTCGAGAGCCGCCTGGCGCGTCGTCTGACGACGGTCGTGGACGCCGACCACACCGATGTCGCGTTGCGCACCAAGCTGCTCGCGATCGCCGAGCGGTACGACGTCCCCGCGGTGGCGTTGGTCATGACCACTCCGCTGCGTCTGTGTCTGGACCGCAACGCACGGCGTCCCCCGTTCCTCCAGCTCGCCGAGGAGGCCGTGCGTGCGCAGTACGTCCAGGCCCTCGATGCCACTCCCGGTCTTCGGGCGGAGGGGTTCGACCGCATCGAGGCCCTCTTCGGAGGGGGGACGCCCGGGTGAGCGGGGGTGTTCGGGGATGTCCCGTCGGGCCGGGATCGCGGGTTCCGGCCGCAGGGGGTAGCGGGCGCAAGTCGTCGAACGCGCAGGTCACGGGGGAGTGGCCGGAGAATCGGACGCAGACCCTCTATTGAATTGTCATGCCCATGACCTATCGGGTTGTGGGTGGCTCCCGCCTGATGGAGATTCATGCCGTCGCCGACCAGGAGGGGAACATGACAGTGCGGGCTGCAGTGGCAGGAGCGAGCGGATACGCGGGCGGTGAGGTGCTGCGCCTGCTGCTGGGACATCCCGCGGTGGAGATCGGCGCGCTCACCGGCAACACCAACGCCGGCCAGAGACTCGGCGGGCTCCAGCCGCATCTGAGCCCGCTGGCCGACCGGCTCCTGGAACCCACCACCACCGAGGTGCTGCGCGGCCACGACGTCGTCTTCCTCGCCCTGCCGCACGGCCGGTCGGCCGCTGTCGCCGAGCAACTGGACGAGGACGTCCTGGTGGTGGACATGGGCGCGGACTTCCGGCTGGCCGACGCCGCCGACTGGGAGCGGTTCTACGGCTCGCCGCACGCCGGGACCTGGCCCTACGGCCTGCCCGAACTGCCCGGCCACCGCACCGCCCTGAAGGGCGCCACCCGCATCGCCGTACCGGGCTGCTATCCGACCGCCGTGTCCCTGGCACTGTTTCCCGCCTACGCCGCCGGCCTCGCCGACACCGACGCGGTGATCACCGCCGCCTCCGGCACCTCCGGCGCGGGCAGGACGCTCAAGACCAGCCTCCTGGGCAGCGAGGTGATGGGCTCGATGAGCCCCTACGGTGTCGGCGGCGGCCACCGGCACACACCCGAGATGATCCAGAATCTCAGCGCGGCGGCGGGGGAGCGCGTCACCGTCTCCTTCACCCCGACCCTCGCCCCGATGGCCCGCGGCATCCTCGCCACCTGCAGCGCCCGGGCCAGGGCCAAAGTCACCGCCGACGACGTACGCGCCGCGTACGACAAGGCGTACGCCCAGGAGCCGTTCGTCCGCCTGCTGCCCGAGGGGCAGTGGCCGGCGACGGCATCGGTGTACGGGTCCAACACCGCCCAGGTGCAGGTCGCTCTCGACGAGAGCGCACAGCGGCTCATCGCGATCAGCGCGATCGACAACCTCACCAAGGGGACGGCCGGCGGCGCGGTCCAGAGCATGAACATCGCCCTCGGGCTTCCCGAAACGACCGGGCTTTCCACCATCGGGGTCTCACCGTGAACGACGCACGTACGGCCTGGCCGCCGCAGCACACGACGAGCGCCGCGCTTTTGTACCGCGCGGACGGAGAAGCGAACGAGGAGATGCAGTGAGCGTCACAGCAGCACAGGGATTCACGGCGGCCGGGACGGCCGCCGGCCTCAAGGCCGACGGCAGCCCGGATGTGGCCCTCGTGGTCAACAACGGGCCACGCCGCGACGCCGCGGCCGTCTTCACCTCCAACCGGGTCAGAGCCGCTCCCGTCAGATGGTCACAACAGGTCCTCGAAGCAGGGCAGGTCTCCGCGGTCGTCCTGAACTCCGGTGGCGCCAACGCCTGCACCGGCCCGCAGGGCTACCAGGACACCCTCGCCACGGTGGAGACGGCCTCCCGCGCCCTGGGCGTTCCCGCTCACGAGGTGGCGGTCGCCTCCACCGGGCTGATCGGAGTGCCCCTGCCCATGGACAAGCTGCTGCCCGGTGTCGAGCGGGCGGTGCGGGAACTGTCCGCGCAGGGCGGCGAGAAGGCCGCCGTCGCGATCAAGACCACCGACACCGTGCACAAGACCAGCCTGTACGACGGACCCGGCTGGACCGTCGGCGGCATGGCCAAGGGGGCGGGCATGCTGGCCCCCGGGCTGGCCACGATGCTCGTCGTCCTCACCACCGACGCCGTCATCGACGCGCCGCGGCTGGACTCGGTCCTGCGTGACGCCACCCGCCTGACCTTCGACCGTGTCGACTCCGACGGCTGCATGTCGACGAACGACAGCGTGTTCCTGCTCGCCTCGGGGGCCGCGGGGGTCGTCCCGGACGACGACGAGTTCGCGGAGGCCGTCCGCGGCGTCTGCGAGGACCTCGCCCGCCAGCTCATCGGCGACGCCGAAGGCTCCAGCAAGGACATCCGCATCGAGATCGTGCACGCCGGCAGTGAGGCGGACGCGGTCGAGGTGGGCCGGGCCGTCGCCCGGAACAACCTTCTCAAGTGCGCCGTCCACGGCGAGGACGCCAACTGGGGCCGTGTCCTGTCCGCCGTCGGCACGACACGGGCCGCCTTCGATCCCGACCAACTGGACGTCGCCATCAACGGCGTCCGGGTCTGCCGGAACGGCTCCATCGGGGAGGACCGGGCCAAGGTCGACATGCGCGGCCGGGAGGTCGTCATCACCGTCGACCTCGCAGCCGGCTCCGCCTCCGCCGTGATCTGGGCCAATGACCTCACCGCCGAGTACGTCCACGAGAACAGTGAGTACTCCTCATGACCGTGATGACCCCCCTCACTCCCACCGGGATGGCCGCCGCGCGCAAGCACACGGCGCTTCCCAAGGCCGACGCCCTCGTCGAGGCACTGCCGTGGCTCGCACGCCACCGGGGCAAGACCGTCGTCATCAAGTTCGGCGGCAACGCCATGGTCGACGACAAGCTCAAGGCCGCCTTCGCCGAAGACATCCTCTTCCTGCACCACGCGGGCCTCAGACCCGTCGTGGTGCACGGCGGCGGCCCGCAGATCAACAAGCAGCTGGACCGGCTCGGGCTCGAGTCCCACTTCACCGCGGGGCTGCGGGTGACCACCGACGAAACCATGGACGTGGTGCGCATGGTGCTGGCCGGACAGGTCCAGAGGGAACTGGTCGGCCTGCTCAACCGGCACGGGCCGCATGCCGTCGGCATGACCGGCGAGGACGCCCGCCTGATGACCGCCGGCCGGGCCTACGCCGAGATCGACGGCGAACGCGTGGACATCGGCCGCGTCGGCGACATCACCGGCATCGACCCCGGTGTCGTCCAGGCGCTCCTGGACAACGGCCGCATCCCCGTCATCTCCTCGATCGCGCGCAGTACCGACGACAGCGACGGCGGCGTCTACAACGTCAACGCCGACACCGCCGCGGCCGGCCTGGCGGCGGCGCTCGACGCGGAAGTCCTGATGATCCTCACGGACGTCGAGGGGCTCTACCGGGACTGGCCCCACAGCGAGGACGTCATATCCCGCCTCACCGCGGCGGAACTGGAGGCCCTTCTGCCCGAGCTGGCCAGCGGCATGATCCCCAAGATGAAGGGCTGCCTCCACGCCGTCAGCAACGGCGTGCGCAGCGCCAGGGTGATCGACGGCCGGGTACGGCACTCGGTCCTGCTGGAGATCTTCACCAACGAGGGCATCGGCACGATGGTCGTGCCCGACCCGGCGGACGAGGGCGCGGCCGCGTGAACGGCCACGACGGCAACGCCGGCCTCACCCGCCGGTGGCAGGGCGCGATGATGGACAACTTCGGCACCCCGCGTCTTCCTCTCGTCCGCGGACAGGGCACGCGGGTGTGGGACGCCGAAGGCCGGGAGTACCTCGACCTGCTCGGCGGCATCGCGGTCAACTCCCTGGGCCACGCCCATCCCGCCGTGGTGCAGGCCGTGTCGTACCAGATCGGGGCGCTGGGGCACGTCTCCAACTTCTTCATCGCGGAACCGACCGTGGCGCTCGCCGAACGGCTTCTGGACCTGAGCGGCCGCACGGGCCGCGTGTACTTCGCCAACTCCGGGGCCGAGGCCAACGAGGCCGCCTTCAAGATCGGCCGGCTCACCGGGCGCACCCACATGGTCGCCGCCCACGGAGGTTTCCACGGCCGCACCATGGGCGCCCTCTCCCTGACCGGCCAGCCCTCCAAACGCGCCCCGTTCCACCCCCTGCCCGGTGACGTCACCTTCGTCCCCTACGGAGACACCGCGGCGTTGCGCGCCGCCGTCACCGAGGAGACAGCCCTGGTGATCCTCGAACCCCTCCAGGGCGAGGCGGGTGTGGTGACCCCGCCCCCCGGATACCTCGCCGCGGCACGCGCCATCACGGCCGCGACCGGGACCCTGCTGGTCCTCGACGAGGTGCAGACGGGGATCGGGCGCACCGGCCACTGGTTCGCGGCCCAGGCGGAAGGCGTCGAGGCCGATGTCGTCACGCTGGCCAAGGGGCTGGGGGGCGGCCTGCCCATCGGAGCGGCTCTCGCGTTCGGCGAGGCGGCGGACCTTCTCGCTCCCGGCACCCACGGCTCGACGTTCAGCGGAAACCCGGTGGTCTGCGCCGGCGCCCTCGCCGTGCTGGCGACCATCGCCGACGGCGGACTGCTCGAGCAGGTCAAGCGGACGGGCGAGCGGCTGCGGCGCGGCATCGAGGACCTGGGCCATCCCCTGATCCGGCAGGTGCGGGGAGCCGGCCTCCTCCTGGGTGTCGTGCTGAGCGAGGACGTCGCGCCCCAGCTCCAGCAGGCGGCCCAGGAAGCGGGACTTCTGGTGAACGCTGCCACGCCCAGTGTCATCCGGCTGGCTCCGCCACTGATCCTCTCGGACCAGGACGTCGGTATGTTCCTCGACCGGATTCCGGGCGTACTTGCCGCTGTTTGCCCCTAAGTGCCGGGTGTGTGGCCCCGTCAGTGCGTCAAGTGAGACCGGAAAACGACTAGAAAAAACCGCGACGATGGTTTGATAATGTGAGCGCAGCCCCACCTCCCTGTCGGCTCCGGCCGTCGGGCTCACACCGTTCGAAAGGTTGGATTGATGGAACGTCACCCACGGCGCTGGCTCATCCTGGTCGTGCTGTGCCTCAGCACGCTCGTGCTGGTGATCGACAACATGGTGCTCACCGTCGCGGTACCGACGATCACCGAGGACCTGAAGGCGAGCGCCCAGGACATCCAGTGGGTCCTCGAGTCCTACATGCTGGTCTTCGCCGGACTCCTGCTGACCGCGGGAAGCCTGTCCGACAAGTTCGGCAGGCGCAAGGTGATGATCATCGGCCTTGCGATCTTCGGTGCGGCCTCCCTCATCGGCATGGTCGCCGCCACCCCGGAGCAGCTGATCCTCGGCCGTGTCCTGATGGGCGTCGGCGGCGCGCTGGTGATGCCGAGCACCCTGTCGATCCTGATCACGGTCTTCGACGAGGCCGAGCGGCCCAAGGCGATCGCGGTCTGGAGCGCGGTGGCCATGGTCGGCCTGGTCGGCGGCCCGGTCCTGGGCGGCGCCCTGCTCGCCCACTACTGGTGGGGAGTCGTCTTCCTCATCAACGTCCCCATCGCCGCACTCGCCATCGTGGCGGCCATGGTCCTGATGCCGGAGTCCAAGGGCCCCTGGCGCAAGGCCGATCCGGTCGGCATGGTGCTGTCGATCCTCGGCATGAGCGCCCTGGTGTGGACGATCAACGAGCTTCCCAAGGGCGGCCTCAGCCACACCGGCACGCAGGTGTCGCTCGCGATCACCGTGGTCGCGGTCGTGGGCTTCGCCGTCTGGGAGAAGCGCCACCCCTCCCCGATGGTCCCGCTCGCCCTGTTCCGCGACCGGGTCTTCACCGGCGCCAGCTTCTCGCTCGTCCTGCTGACGCTGGCCAACGGCGGCCTGATGCTCGTCCTCACCCAGTACCTGCAGTTCGTGCTCGGCTACACCCCCACCGAGACGGGGCTGGCCTTCACCCCGCTGGCTGTGGCCACGCTCGTGTTCAACGCGCTCGGAGCCTCCCTGATCGCCAAGACCGGAACCCGGTTCATGGCGGTCCTGGGCCTGCTGGTCATCGCCTCCGGCTTCGCCCTGCTGTCGACCCTGTCCGTCGGTGACGGCTGGGGCGTCCTGGCCGGCGCGATGTGCCTGATGGGCGCGGGCAGCGGCCTGGCGATGCCCGCAGCGATGGCGGCCATGATGGGCGCCGTTCCCGAGGAGCACGCGGGTGTCGGCAGCGCACTGAACGACACCATTCAGCAGGCCGGTGCCGCGCTCGGCGTCGCCATCCTGGGAGCCGTTCTGACCAGCACGTTCACCCGCAACATGCCGGCCGACGCCCCGGAGGCGGCCCGCCACTCGATCGGTGAGGCACTCGCCGCCGCCGATGCGGACCCCGGCCTGCTGAAGTTCGTCAACGAGGCCTTCACCGACGGTATGTCCGCGAGCTTCCTCGCGGGCGCCGCCGGAGTCGTGGGAGCCGCGGTCCTGGCCTTCTTCCTCATGCGCGCACGCAAGGACACGCCCGATCAGGGCGGGGAGACGAAGACCGCGCCCGTACCGGGCGACGAGACGAAGGGCGCCAGTCCGGAGCAGATCCTGACCACCCACTGATCCGGAGGACACCACCGGAGAGCGGCGATCGCGGGTCCCCAGCCAGCACCTGAGGGGTCGCGACCGCCGCTTTCGCCGTACGGGCGCGGGTTTTGCCGTACGGGCGCGGGCGGCGGACGGACGCCGCCTCCCACCACCTGTCCGCATCCTGCCTTGGGGAGACCATGACCCATCCCTACAGCACGTCACGCCTCACCGGCCGGCCCTCCACGGTCCGCCGCGTCCTCGCGTGGTCCATCGACTTCGCTCTCGTCCTTATCGGTGCCTACCTGCTCGGCGTGTTCGCCGCCCAGCGCATCGCCGAGACCTTCACCGAACTGCCCGACCTGACGATGCCGGGCGGATGGGACCTGCTCACCCTGGACGACAAGGCCCTGGACCCGATCCAGCAGTTCGGGCGGGAGCTGTGGGACCGGACGGCGGTCATCGTCATCCAGTCCTTCGCCCTCCTGACCGCAGGCACGTTCCTCTACCACTGGGTCCTGCTGACCTTCGGCGGACGCACCCTGGGCAAGAGGCTGCTGGGACTGCGCGTCACCCCGCACCGCGCGGGCTCTGCCGCCCTGCGGGCGGCGGCGACCACCATCACCGACGTGGCGTGCTTCTCCCTGGCCTGCTGCCTGCTGACCGCGGGTGCCTTCCTCGCGTCCTTCGCGGTCTGGCTGCTGGCGGTCGCCGCCTTCTGGTTCAACGCCCTGTCGGCGCTCTCGCCCTCCGGCCGTTCCCTCGCCGACCGGCTGGCCGGCACCTCCGTCATCCGGGGGCAGGCACCGCCGGACGAACCCTTTCCCGGGGACAGCACGGCCTACGCGGCCGGTGCACGGACAACGCCGCCCCACCGGGTCCCGACCGGGTGAAGCGGCGTTCCACAAAATGAGCCGGCCCGCTGCACGCGGGCCGGCTCAACGGTTTTCAAGTGTCCAAAACGGCCGGGTCGCACGCCGCTTCCACCGGACTCACAGCGGCGTGAGGACCATGAGGATCTGGTCCTGGTCGTTGCCGGGTCCCAGCCGGAAGGCGGCGGGCCAGCGGCCCACCTCGTACCATCCCAGGCGCCCGTAGAAGTCCTCCAGGCTCCGGCCTCCACGGGCCGTCAGATGCAGCTGCTCCAGGCCCATCTCGTCCCGGGCGACCCGGTGGGCCTCACGCATCAGGGCGGACCCGACACCGCGGCCGCGAAC
Source organism: Streptomyces aurantiacus (assembly GCF_027107535.1). Taxonomy (NCBI): domain Bacteria; kingdom Bacillati; phylum Actinomycetota; class Actinomycetes; order Kitasatosporales; family Streptomycetaceae; genus Streptomyces; species Streptomyces sp. Qhu-G9. The sequence goes on from NZ_CP114283.1 coordinate 4,754,211, forward strand.
CGACAGGCGCGTCTGCACGTGGTGCAGGGTGCCCCAGTGCGCGATCAGTTCCGAGGGGTCGCGCCTGAGGTTCAGCCAGCCCACGATCTCCCCGTCCAGCCACGCGGTCACGAGGCGGCTGGTCACCGGGTTCAGACGTCCGACGATCCGGTCGACAGCCGGCGCGGCCTGCCGCGCGTCGATCCGCGGTACGTGGAAGCCGGCGGCGCCACCCGCGTTGGTGACCTCGATCCAGCACTCTGTCAGGGCGTGGTGCAGCGAGGCAGGGACATCGCCGGGCCAGGAGTACTGACGCAACGTGGGGAGTCTGGTGGCGAGACTGGTCATTCCCCAATCCTGCCCGCCGGGGTGCGTGCGGGGCCAGGTGTGCAGACCCGTACACCTGGGACGGCACAGGGGCCGGGGCGGACAAGCCCCGGCCCCTGTGCCGTGGAGGGTCAGGCCACCTTCGGAGCGGCCCGCATCCCGATGTACACGCAGGCCGTGCCGTCCGCCAGGGTCGAGAAGACGACAGGCATCCAGTCGGCGCTGTAGGCGCCGCTGCCAGGACCGGCGAACACCGTGGGGGAGACGGGGACGAGGTCCATCTCCAGCGGGGGCGAGAAGTCCTTCATGCCGTCGACGAACTCGTACACCAGGTGCGCGGTGCCGTCGTGCTCGGCGATGGTGATGACGACGCCCTCACGCCTGTACGTGCCGCACAGCGGCGCGAGGTCCACCGCCGGGAGCTGGGCGGGCGGCCCGAAGGGGGCGGGCATCCGCACGCCGGCGAGTTCGCCCAGGAGCTCGTCGAAGAGCTGCGCGTAGAGCTGCCTGGCGTCGCCGCCGTTGGTGAGCAGGACGAGTGCGACGCCCGCCGAGGGGACCACCCGCAGGAAGCCGTACTGACCGATCGACGCGCCGTCGTGCCCGAAACCCGGCGTGCCGGACCAGTCGTACAGCGTCCAGCCGAGCCCCCAGCCGTCGGCACTGACCGTCCACTTGTCGGGGACGTCCACCTCGCGTCGCTGCATGGCGGCGATGCTCTGCGGACTCAGCACGCGCACGCCCTCCGCGGTCTTCCCCCCTTCCAGATGCATCTTGACCAGGCGGGCCACGTCGCCGGCCGTGGCGAGCACCCGGCCGTAGGGGCCGGCGGAACGCGGCATGAGGTCCCAGGCGGGAGCGGGATCCGGGTCCTGCCCGAGCTCGCCCAGGTGCCCCATCGCGGCCCGGTGCGCCAGCGCCTCCTCGGGGAGCGTCATCGTGCCGGTGAGGCCGAGCGGCTGCAGGAGCCGCTCCTTGAGCGCTTCGTCCCAGGTCTGTCCCGTGAGTACCTCGACGATGCGGCCGAGCACGTTGTAGCCGAGGCTGCTGTAGGAGACCGCGGTGCCCGGGGGGCAGTCCAGGCCGACGTCTTTCGCGGCCTCGACGTACCGGGCCAGGCAGTCGTCGCCGCGCCCCGAGTCGTAGGTGAAGTCGCAGGTCAGTCCGCTGGTGTGAGAGAGCAGCTGGCGTGTGGTGATGGTGCGGGTGGCTTCCTCGTCCGCGACGGCGAAGTCCGGCAGTACGTCCTTGACCGGGGCGTCCAGGTCCAGTGCGCCGGAGTCCACGAGCTGCATGATGAGGGTGGCCGTGTAGATCTTCGCGAGGGATCCGAGCTGGAAGACCGAATCGGGCGTCGCGTCCACACCGGTGCCGCGGTGCAGGACTCCGCTCGCCAGCTCGTAGGTCTCTCCGCCGGTGAGGACGGCCAGCGTGGCGCCCGGCACGTGGTGTGCCACGCGGAGCCGGTCGAGCCGCGCCTGCCAGTCGGCCAGGTACAGCTTGCGGCCCTGGGAGTCCTTGGACCCCCAGTCGCCCGAGGCCGCCCAGTTGCCCTGTGCGTCCCAGCTCAGGTCCTTCGGCATAACGTCTCCCTCAGTAATGCGGATGGCATTCTCAGTACGCGAACACTGTACGCATGAGAAAATGTTGTACGCAATGGTGCATGGTGTTGGCGCACGGCTCCGTGCCCGCCCGTTCCGGGGCGGGACCGCTGTCCGTCCCGCCCCGGAACGGCATCCGGTCTCAGGTCTCGTGGCCGTGCCGGGAAGCGAGGCGTCGAGCCCCGGCTCCCGCTCCACGCGATCGCATACTGAACCGGACGGTCTCATTCAGAAGCCGTGATCTTGATCGTAAAGTGCCGCCGGGGCGAGCGGAAGGTGCTCAAACGGGCGCTCCGGAACCGACCGGTCCGGCCTCACCGGGAGCGCCGGTCCGGTCCTGGCCGGAGTGCGGGGTGCGGAGTTCGGCGTGTGGGGGAGTCAGCTGCGCACGGCCACCGCGGCGGCGGTGCGGCTCGCGTCCACTTCGACGTCGCTGATCGTCCACCCCGGCAGGGCGGCGGGGGCGGCCGCAGTGCCTACGTAGTCCAGCGCCGCGTCGCGGCCCAGGCCTGTGCCGAGCCCTTTGAGGTAGGCCTCCTTGCGTGCCCATGTCCGGGCGAAGACCCGCGGGCGCTCCGGTGGCGGGTATCCGCGCAGTTCGTCCCGCTCCCGCGGGTGCAGCGCCCGGCCCACCTCCTCCGCGACCTCCGGGGGCGGGACCTGCTCGATGTCGACGCCCACGGGGGAGGCCGCGAAGGCCAGCAGTCCCAGGCCGTCGCTGTGTGAAAGGGAGAAGTGCACCGGGTTCCCCTCGACCGCCGGCCGGCCGTGCGGCTCGGGGCACAGCGGACAGGGCAGACGTGTCAGTGCCACCTTCGCGGGGTGCGTACGGAGGTACGCGCCGAGCAGGAGGCGCAGGCCCACATGGGCGGAGAGGTAGGTGTCGCGGTCGGCGGGGAGCCGGAAGCGGTCCGCGCGTTCCTGTTCCGACCGGTCCAGAACGGCAGCGGCCTGCTGCCGTGCCCGTGTCCGGAACTCGGCTGTCCGCACGAGCCACAGGTGCGGTGCCTCTCCGGTCCCGGGCAGGTCCGACGGGGCCGCGGTGTCGTGGGACCGCAGCTCACGGGGGCGGCGCGTCGCTGCGTGGGTCGTCATCCGCGCAGGCTATGCGGGACGGGGCCGCGACGTCAGGTGTCCAGTCCCGGCCACCGCCGGCGCCCGGGGCCGGGTGCGGGCCGGGCCGCCCCTCCGATTGCCCGGGGCGCAGGCCGTGTGCTCGTATGCGTCAGGCCGGGCGCTCGCGCTCTTCTCCCGGCCGGCGGACACCCGCGGCCCGGCACTCAGGATCAGCACGGGTGATCGACGTAGGATGCACCCGACGATGCGTACGGCGTTCCTCATTGCGAACACCGTGGAATACGCTGCCGGTACGACGAGAGGGTGAGGACCGATGCGGGCCGAACAGCAGCCGATTCCTTCCGTATGGACCCGCCCGCGCCGCCAGCGTGAGTATCTGACCCGCGAGCGCATCGTGACAGAGGCCGTGCAGCTCCTGGACGCGGAGGGCATCGAAGCCCTCAGCATGCGCAGTCTCGGCAACAGGCTCAACGCCGGAGCCACCTCGCTCTACCGGCATGTCGCGAACAAGGACGAGCTCATCGAGCTGGTCGTCGACGAGGTGTACGGCGAACTCCACGTCCCCGTCGCGGAGCACCAGTCCCAGTGGCGGGCCGCTGCGGCGGGCGCGGCCGACAGCCTGCGAGCCATGGTCCTGCAGCACCCCTGGATCGCCTCGGTGCTCGGCCAGGTCGGCCTGTCCCACCTCGGACCCAACGTGATGAGGATGTCCGACCAGATGCTCGCGGTCTTCGAGACGGCCGGCTTCCCCTCGAGCGAGACCGACAAGGCCATGAGCACCGTCATCGCCTACGTCATCGGCGTCGCCACCAGCGAGGCCGCGTACCTGTCGATGATCGCCCGCAGCGGCAGCACCGAACGCGAGTGGGTGGACAGCCTGGGCCCGGCCCTGGAGGAAGCGGCCCGCGACCACCCGCGCCTGATGGAGGGCCACGCCGCCCAGCGCGGAAAGGACCCGCACCAGGTCCGCAGCGACACCTTCGACTACGGACTGCAGCGCACGCTCGACGGGCTGGAGGCCCGTCTCGCCCACCACCGAGGGGCCTGACGGTCCGGCCGGGGAGACCCGCCGCACCGCAAACGGCCCCTCCGCCGCCACTCCGCTCCCGCACCCGGGCCCTCGTGCGGACCCTCGTGCGGACCGTGCCCGGCTCGCGTGCCCCGGCCACCGCACCCGAAGCGGCAACCGTCCGCCCGCGATTCCGCCGCCCCACAGCCCCCGCCGGCAGCCTCCGGGGGCTGCCTCCGCGCTGCCGTTGCCGCCCTCGCCGGCACCGCCCGCGCCGAGCAGTCGAGGAACGCTCAACACCCGCTCGAGAAAACCCTGTTGGCTTCCGAGGGGCGGGTACCGTGCCGAACGCCAGGCACAGAGACAGCCCGACGACGAGGAGGTCACCATGGAAGTGCCAGAGCTTCCCGCACCGCAGATGGCCAGCAGCGCTCTCCGCCCGCCGGCACGGTCCGGCAGCACACCTCCACCCCGCCCGCGCAACGCCGCGACCGGAGTCCGGTCCGTATGAACGAGACGGCCGGCTCACCTCATGGCTCAGCCGCACCCGGGACGAACGACGGCTTCCACGTCTTCGACACCACCCTGCGCGACGGCGCCCAGCGTGAAGGCATCAACCTCACGGTCAGGGACAAGCTGGCCATCGCCCGTCATCTGGACGACTTCGGCGTCGGATTCGTGGAGGGCGGCTGGCCCGGTGCCAATCCGCGCGACACCGAGTTCTTCGCCCGCGCCAAGGCGGAGATCGACTTCCGGCACGCACAGCTCGTGGCGTTCGGAGCGACCCGCAGGCCAGGAGGCCGAGCCGACGCGGACCCACAGGTCCAGGCGCTGCTCGACTCCGGCGCCCCGGTGATCACACTGGTCGCCAAGGCCCACGACCGGCATGTGGAACTCGCCCTGCGCACCACGCTCGACGAGAACCTGGAGATGATCCGCGACACCGTCTCCCACCTGCGGTCCGCGGGCCGCAGGGTGTTCGTCGACTGCGAGCACTTCTTCGACGGCCACGCGGCCAACCCCCGGTACGCGACAGCCGTCGTCCGCGCGGCCTGGGACGCCGGCGCCGATGTGGTGGTGCTGTGCGACACCAACGGCGGCATGCTCCCCGCCCAGATCCAGGCCGCCGTCACCACGGTCCTGGCCGGGACGGGCGCCCGGCTCGGGATCCACGCACAGGACGACACCGGCTGCGCGATTGCCAACACCCTCGCCGCCGTGGACGCGGGCGCCACACATGTCCAGTGCACCGCCAACGGATACGGCGAGCGGGTCGGCAACGCCAACCTCTTCCCGGTCGCCGCCGCCCTCGAGCTCAAGTACGACATGCGCGTGCTGCCGCCCGGCGCGCTGGAGGCGATGACCCGTATCTCGAACAGCATCGCCGAGATCGTGAACCTCGCTCCCTCGACCCACCAGCCGTATGTCGGCGTCTCCGCCTTCGCCCACAAGGCAGGCCTGCACGCCTCCGCCATCAAGGTCGACCCGGACCTCTACCAGCACATCGACCCCACGCTGGTCGGCAATCACATGCGCATGCTCGTCTCCGACATGGCCGGCCGCGCCTCCATCCAGCTCAAGGCGAAGGAACTCGGAGTCGGTCTCGGCGACGACCCCGACCTCGTGGGACGGGTGGTGGCGCGGGTCAAGGCACAGGAACTGCGCGGCTACACCTACGAGGCCGCCGACGCGTCATTCGAACTCCTCCTGCGCGACGAGGCGCAGGAGGGGCCGCAGCGCTACTTCCGTATCGAGTCGTGGCGCATCATCGCGGAGCAGCGGCCGGACGGCGTCGACAGCAACGAAGCGACGGTGAAGCTGCGGACCAGAGGCGAACGCTTCATCACCACGGCCGAAGGCACCGGCCCCGTCAACGCGCTCGACCGGGCGCTGCGTGCCGGGCTGGAACACACCTACCCGGAACTCGCCAAACTGGAATTGGTGGACTACAGAGTCCGCATCCTGGAGCAGGCCCACGGCACCACCTCCGCCGCCCGGGTCCTGATCTCCACCGCCGACGCGACCGGCGAATGGTCCACCGTCGGAGTCGGCGACAACGTCATCGCCGCCTCGGGGCAGGCTCTTGAGGACGCCTACACCTATGGTCTGCTCCGCGCGGGCGTCCGTCCGACCGAGTGACGGCGGGGCCGGGCGCGCATCGCGTCCGGCCCCGCTGACCGCGGCGCAGTTGTCCCTCGGAAGCACTCAGCTGACGCGGCTCAGCTCTTTGCCGTGGAGAGCGCCGACCGGCTCGGGCCTCGTCAGCAGGATCGACTGCTGCAGCCGCTTGAGAGCGGCAGAGGGCTCGATGCCGAAGTCCCGTACCAGGGCGCGGCGCAGCCGATGGAACGCGTCCAGGGCCTCGCTGCGGCGGCCCGAACGGTGGAGCGCCGTCATGAACTGGCCGCACAGACTCTCATGGGTGCGATACCGGCTGACCAGGACGGTCAGTTCGGCGAGCAGTTCGCGATGGCGTCCGAGCCGCAGGTCCGCTTCGAGCCGCTGGGACAGGGCGCACAGCCGGCTCTCCTCCAGCTGCCGGACCTGCATCTCCAGCCAGGGGCCGGGCTGGACGTCGGCGAGCGCGGGCCCCTTCCACAACGCGAGGGCGTCCCTCAACTGACGGGCCGCCTGCGGAAAGTCGCCGGCCTCCATGGCCCGGTATCCGAGACCGGCCAGGGTCTCGAACCGCCGGACGTCACTGGCGCCGCCCGATGTCCGGAGCAGGTAGCCGCCCGACGTGGTGACGAGGACGTCCTTGGCCGTACGCGGCGAACTGCCGGGCGCGTCATGCGTCAGCGCCCCGGCGATGGCTTCCCGCAACTGCAGTACGTAGGTCTGCAGTGTCGTGCGCGCGCTTCTCGGCGGCTCTTCTCCCCACAGTTCCTCGAACAGCGAGGGCACGGAGACGACCTGGTCGGCGTGCAGGGCCAGCATCGCGAGAACCTGCCGCGGCTTCGGTGCGGACGGCGTGACCGACACACCGTTCTCGCTGACGGCCAACACGCCCAATGCATCGATGTCCACGCGGTTTTCCCCTGTTCGTGTCAGCCCGATGAGACATGTGTCCAGCCGTCCGGGGCCGGCAAGTCAGGCCCTCGTAGACTCCCAGTAAAAAACGGCCATGCCGGTTTGTCAATATCAAACCGGATGCCCCGTTTTTGGGTTCGCCGGACGCACATGCATGCGCGAGGACCGACGTCGACTTTCCTTCCGGAGGCACCGGGGCAGGAGACGCAGCGGGAGGGGAAGCTTTCGGAACCGCATCGAGTGTCCGTGACTACACGTCAGCAGGGGCGTCTCGGTCAATGGTGCCGAGCGGCCCACCGCCGGAGACCTGCTCGCTCGCCGAGGCCATGGGGGGACTGAGCCAGGTCACGCCGGCCTGCTCGACCACCTCGGTGGACAGGACCAGTTGCCCCTTGGACCAAGCCGGCGGCCGCCCCGGCTTCTTGCCCACCGGCATTGACGGCTCCAGTCTGGCCCACTGCTCGTCCGTCAAGTCCCCGCGCCCCACGAGCGGATCATCGCAGATCTTGATCCACTTCTGAACCGGGGCTCAGCAGAGCTCGCCCTCCAGCAGCCCCATCGTGAACATGTCGTACCACTTGCCGTCACGGCGGAAGACCTGCCGAAGACGGCCCTCCTCCACGAAGCCGACCTTTTCGTAGACCCTGCGCGCGGCGTCGTTCTCGGTGACCACGGTCAGCGTTATCTTGTGGAGGCGCATGTCCTCGAAGCCGTAGCGGCAGATCGTCCGCACCGCATCGGTGGCGTATCCGCGGCCCCAGTATGCCTTCTCGCCCAGGTAGATATCGAGTTTCGCGATGCCCTTCTCCGGGTCCGCGTCGTGCAGCATGACCAGGCCGATGAGCTGGCCGTCGGTCAGTGCCTCAATGCCAAGGAGCAAGTCGCCATAGGTGTTGCGGGGACGCTCCTCCAGCCACGTGCGGACGCGCTCCACCGGCTGGGCATACGTGTCGTCCATCCACCGCATGACCTCGGGGTCGTGGTTCCAGCGCCACAGTGCGTCGGCGTCTGCGGGGCCCATCGCCCGCAGTTTCACCAGTTCTCCGAGCGCCATGTTCACCGACCCCTTGTGCATCTCGTGATCATCTTACGAATCACGAAGTGGTACCACGGCCGGGATCGCACGCTCAATCGGTTTCGGCGGTGACGAAGCGCCCGTCGATGGGCTCAGGCGGCGAATCCGATGGTGGTGACGTACTCGTACTGTCCCCACTGGGAGCCGAGGTCGACGACCTGGTCGATCCACGCGTTATCCAGCTCTTGGCCGTCGCCGGCTGCCCATGCGTCGACGATGCGGTCCCAGTTGCGGACGTTCATGGTGCGGAACTCGACGGCGCGCTGACGCGGCCGGTCGACCCGGGACTGGTTGACCGGGTGGATCTCCACCCGGGTGCCGCGGCCCTCTTTGTTGAGGCGGGCGGTCAGATAGCGGGCCACGTTCACGCGCCGCACCGTGCGGTACGCCTGCTCGATGCGTGCGAGGTTTGTGCGGGAGGGTGTGCGGGTGCCGGCCTGCCAGGCGCGCAGGGTGCGGTCGGTGACGGTCAGTCCGGCCGCGCGGGCAGCTTCGCGGGCGTGGGCGGTGCGGGTGAGGTAGTGCAGGCGGGCCTGGAGGCCTCGCCGGGCCGTGATGGGGGTGGTGATGTAGCCGGCGAGGGCGTCCAGTTGCCGGGCGACGGCTTCGTGGCCTCTGATGCCGTGGGCGCCGTACTTGCCGAACTCGATGTTCCGCTCAGGCATGGTCTCTTCCGAATCCAGGGTGCTGGATCACTGTACGGGGCTGTGAGCGCCGATCTCCCGTCCCGGTGGGGGAATTTCGACGCCGGGGCATGGTGATCGGTGTGAGGAGGCGTCTTCAGGGGGCTGTGTGGTGGTGTCCGGGTGGGTGCCGGTGGTGTGTGTGTTCGAGCTGGCCGAGCGGCAGGTGGGTCTTGAGCGCGGACAGGTAGGCGCCGTTGATGTCGAGGGCGGTCACTTCGTGCCGGCCGTTGGGCAGTTCGGGGCGCGTCCATTCCGGGCGGGCCTTCACCGCCTCCACCCCCGCTGCCGGCGCCCTGCGCCCGCTGCGCGACCCCGACGCGCCCGACCTGGCCGAGGACGACGACGGACGAGCGGCAGGAACGCGCGTGAGAAGACGCCATCGTGCGATCCGCAGGTGTCTCGCGCGGTCAGGGGGTGGGATCGGAAGGGCGTTGCCGCTGCTGGGTGTCGGCGAGGCGGGCCAGTGTTTCGGCGATGCCCGGCAGGAGGTCGGCCGGGATGTGGTCGAGAACCCGGCGCCGGGCGCTGGCGAGGTGGGCGGGTTGAGCCGTTCGCATGGCGTGCAGGCCGGTGTCGGTGAGGACGGCTTCGCTGCCGCGGGCGTCCTGGCTGTGGCGTTCCTTGCGCACCATGTCGTGGCGGGACAGGCCGTCGATGATCCTCGTGATGCGTGAGGGGGTCAGGCCGGAGGCGGTCGCGAGGGCGGACATGCGCATGCGGTGGTCGGGTGCCTCGCTCAGCAGCAGCAGGACGGCGAACTCGGTCATGGTCACGCCGGTGCGGCCCATGTCCTCCTCCAGCAGGCGCGGCAGGGAGTGCACCAGACGCCCCAGGCTCTGCCACAGCAGCAGTTCGTCGGCGTTCAGCTGATCGTCTTCGGGCGGGATGGAGTCCATGCGGACCACTGTATTTGACTGGGCAAGCAACTAGTGTGATTGTTGCTGAAGCAAGCAAATTAAGGGGGGCTGCATGACTTCCCAAGCACCTGCACCGGACGGTTTCCAGCACGCTGTCGCCGACGTCAACGGTGTCGGCATCCACTACGTCGCCGGCGGGTCCGGGCCCGTGGTCGTCCTCATTCACGGCTGGCCGTTCAGCTGGATCGAGTGGCGGGCTCTGATGCCGCTGCTCGCGGCCCGGGGCTTCACGGTCATCGCCCCCGACCTGCGCGGTTCCGGCGACTCCCGGATACCGGACGGCCACTGGACCAAGCGGGAGGAGGCCGAAGACCTCCATCACCTGCTCAGGCACCTGGGCCACGACCGCGCGTACGTGGTCGGTACCGATGTCGGCACGGTGACCGCTCACGCCTGGGCCCAGCATCATCCCGACGACGTGGAGCGGCTGGTGCTCAGCGAGGCGTTCCTTCCCGGCTACGGCCTGGAGGAGCACATGAACCCCGCCACCGGGGGCTCCTGGCACTTCGGCTTCCACGCCCAGAGCGAGCTGGCCGCCATGCTCACCGCGGGCAAGGAGGAGCAGTATCTGTCCGGCTTCTGGACGGTGATGACCCGCGGCGGCATCACCGAGGCGGACCGCGCCGACCTGCTGCGCGCCTACACGCGTCCCGACGCGATGCGCGGCGGGTTCGAGCACTACGCCACCCTCGTCCAGGACGGCCGGGCCGCCCGCGCGGACGGCCGTCTGATGATGCCCGTCCTCGTCCTGAACGGCGAGCACGGCCTGCCCCAGAGCGTCCTGCTGGAGGGCGCGCACGCCGCCGCTGACGACGTCCGCGCGGACACCGTCCCCGACGCCGCTCACACCTTCGCCGCCGACAACCCGGCGTGGACGGCCGACCGGCTGACCCGCTTCTTCACCACCGCCCCCGCCGCCTGAGACGCGGCGCCGCCCAGCACACGGAGCACCTCTCATGCAGATCCTCGTCATCGGCGCCACCGGCTACGCCGGCCGCCGCGTCTCCACCGCCCTGACCCGCGCCGGGCACACCGTCCTGGGCCTGGCCCGCGACACCACCGCCCCCGCGGCCCGGGACCTCACGGTCAACGAGGTCACCCCCGTCGAGGGGGACTTCTCCAAGCCCGAGACCTGGCGCGAACACCTTGAAGGCACCGACGCCGTCGTCCATCTCCTCATGGACATGAGCGACCCCGTCGGCGGCGACCAGCGCCTGTTCGCCGAACTGCTCGCCGCACAGGAGCGCGACGGCCGCCGCCGGCACCTGGTGTTCACCACCGGCATCTCCAGCTACGGCCGCACCGGCCTGTCCCTCATGGACGAGAACACCCCCGGCAACCCCGAGAGCCCCATCGGTTTCCGCTTCGGCCTGGAAAAGGAACTGGCCGCCTCCGGCCTCGCCCACACCGTGGTCCGCCCCGGGTTCATGTACGGCGGGCCGGCGAGCACCTCCATGACCGGTCAGTGGTTCGCCGCCGCCGAAGCGGGCAGCCCGGTCTTCTACGGTGACGCCGCCAAGCGGTGGAGCTGGGTCCACGTCGACGACCTCGCCGACGCCTACGTCCGCATCCTCGACAACCCCGCCGCCGTCGACGGGGAGACCTTCGTCATCGCCGACGACCAGCGGCTGACCGCCCTGGACATGCAGCATGCAGCCGTACGGGCTGCCGGCTACACCGGCGAGATCACCCAGGTGAGCGCCGAGGCCGGGGGCATGATGCAGATGGCCGCCGACCAGGACGAACTCGTCACCAGCGCCAAGGCCCACCGCCTGCTCGGCTGGACCCCCCGGCACACCTCCTTCACCGACAGCCCCGCTCTCCACTACCGTGCATGGAGGACCGCCCAGTCCGCCTAGACCGGCGCCTGACGCCGCACCGGGCCGGCGGCTTCGGTCACCCGCGAAGCCACAACAAGACAGCCGTCACCCCTCCACGCCCCCAGTGCACGCGCCACGCCGCCCTGCCGCCAAATCCGCCATCGGGTCACCACATCGGCCGGACGGACTGCTACGCCGGCGCCGACACCCTGCCGCTGACCTGGACAACCGATCTGCTGCTGGAACCGGGCGGCCGTGGCGATCGAGACCGGAGCCCACGTCTCGTGGCCGCCGGCATCGAACCTCATCCCGCTCTCGGCCAGGGCGGTCGTCCTGGCCCGGCGTGCGCGTTGGTCGAAGCCGATCGCGCCCGGCCCGGCACGGCCGAGCACCTGGCTTCCCTGCCTGGCCGTCCTGCTGCCGATACCTCGTCGCGTGGCGCGCAGGACATCAGGGGGCGAGATTGACCGGGTGCCGTTGACGGGAAGGCATTCAGGCGCTGCTCATCGAGAAGGGACAACTGTGCCTGTAGAGCCTCCCCCCATACCCCGGGCGGCGGGATAACTCCCGCTGTTCGGCCACTTCATTCGGCTCTTCCCTGGCCCCTCCCCTTCATCGCCTCGCTCCGTCAGCGCTACGGCCCCCTGGTGGAGATCACACTCCAGCCAGGCACCCCCACACTGGTCGTCCAGGACCCCGCCCTGATCCGCGCGATGCTCACCACCCCGATCGCGGACACCCTCGACAAGGGTTCGTTCTTCGACGAGATGCGCGTACTCCTGGGCACCTCCGTGGTCACCGTCGCCGGAGACGTGCACAGCGCCAAGCGTCGCCAGATGCAACCCGCTTTCGCGCGCCCCAAGCTGGGCCGGTACGTCGACATCATGCGCACCGAGACGGAAGCCGCACTCGACAGCTGGACCCCGGGTCAGCGCATCGACGTCCGCGAGAGCATGGTCCAGCTGTCGCTGACCATGCTCACCAAAACGGTGTTCTCCGACAGCCTCGACGCCGCCGCCTTCCGGCAACTACGCCAGAACCTGGCCGCGGTGATGGACAGCGTCGGGCTGCGGATCATGATGCCAGGCTGGGCCAAGCATCTGCCGCTCCCGCTCAACCGCCGCTTCGACAGGGCCCGGACCGCCATCTGGAGCACTGTCTCCGAGGCTGTCGCGGGCCTGCGCTCCACCAGCCACGACACCGGCGACATGCTCTCCGTGATGCTCACCGTGCAGGACGAGAAAACCGGCCGCCCGCTGACGGATGAGCAGATCTGTTCCGAGGTGCTCACGCTCGCGTTGGCCGGCACCGAGAACACAGGCTCGGTACTGGCCTGGGTGCTCTACGAGCTGGCTCGGCATCCCGACATCGAAACCGAGGTGCTGGATAGAGCTGGAGCAGGTGCTGGGCGACCGGCCGGTGACCTTCGCGGACATCGGCCGGCTGCCGACCCTGGACCGGGTGATCAAGGAGGTACTGCGGCTGCATGTCACGGGCTGGATCCTGACCCGCCGCACCCTCACGGAGACCAAGCTCGGGCCGTGGACGCTGCCGGCCGGTACGAACCTGGCCTACTGCCAGCACGCCCTGCACCGCGACCCGGACCTCTATCCCTCGCCGCTGCGGTTCGACCCCGACCGCTGGCCGGACGGAGCTCAGGAACTCCCGCCAGGAGCTCTTCTGCCGTGGGGTGCGGGCAAACACCGGTGCATCGGTGACCGGTTCGCAACCACCGAGCTGATCACCGCCCTGGCCACGATTCTGCGGACGGTGCGCTTCACGCTGGCCCCCGGCCAGACGGTGCGCCCGGTGGCACGGGCCACTGTGCGCCCCGGAAAGATGCTGATGACCGTGCAGGAGCGCAGATCGGCTGCCGTGCATTAGAACGAGCGGGCTGACCAGATGGGCGATGGCGTGAACCACCAGTTCTCGCCGTCGGTGGGTGAGCGGAAAGGGCGCCTTCAGTACCTCCGCATACGAACAGTGCGACGACGAGGTAGTGGAGGGCCTTTTCCGTTCCTCGGCAGGGACGCGGCGGAGCCAACGCAGAGCGTGTCGGGTGAGGGCGGTCCGCCGACAGGCTCTGACCACGACCGTCACCGCTGCCCGGGATCGACTCGCAACGAGCCTGGAACGGGGCTGTGTTGACCACCGCATCGAATTGTCGCGCGTCGCGGCTGGTCGTGGAGCGGATGTGCGGGGCGCTTCGATCCCTGGACCGCCACAGGCGCTGGGTGGGGATTCAGCTCACCTTGAACCTCGGCGAGGCTGAACCTCGCTAATTGCGTCGAGAGGAATCACCCCCCCCAGCCGACGTCTCCACAGCGGGTCGCCGGACCCTGTGACGGGATTCCCGGTCGACCTCCCACGTGCGCAGCACCCGCCGCGCTTTCGAGTATCGGCAGGCACGCACTGAGTACGGAGCCAGCTGCGCCGATCCCCGCGATCCGACGCGGTATCCCGCCCGGATCAGCACGGACACCCAGAGCCTGAGACTTGGCCTGGCTGAGGCCGCCACACACGCCTTCGGCGGCGCCAGCAGCGCCCAGCGAGGGGACCAGCGAGCTGCCGTACCCGGCTGACCGTGCGGAGCGGGCGCTGTTCGACGACTCGATGCAGGCGCCAACCTGGTGCTGCGCTGCCACCCTGACCCCAACACCGCACGCACGTCAGCAGATCCGAGAAACAGCGCCTAACAATTTTTCGAGGATGTGCGTGGATACCGTGTCGCCGGGCACAAGGGCTATCGCACCGAGGTCCTGGTGCAATTCGGAGCCGGGACCTACCGGTCGAGGGGAATTTAGGCCGTTGTGAAGCTCATACGCACACGCGTCTGAGTCGGACCTGACGACAGGAACTTGAAATGATCATTCTTGGCCTTATTCTGCTGATCATCGGCTTGCTTGTCGGCATAGGGCTGCTGACAACGATCGGCGGCATCCTCATTCTGGTGGGCGCCATCCTGTGGATCCTGGGTGCGACCGGCCGCGCGGTCGGTGGACGCAAGCACTTCTTCTGAGGTCAGGGCGCCTCACCAAAACGCTGCGACGAGTGACTGTCCTTGGCTTCCTCCTCGTTGGAGAGCCAACGTCGTGAGGAACTGAGGATCGCGCGTTTGAGCTGCCGGTTGCCGCCTCTGGGTGCGTGTTCGCCGTGGCTCGATGCCTCGGATGACTTCGCGGTCGGGGCGAGGCTGGCGTAGGAGGCCAGGCGGGCGGGGATGGTGAAGCCGGTGCCGTCGCGGACGGTGGACGGCGACATCCCCGCTGCCTCCACTGCCCTGCCGGCTGGAGCCACGCACCCGCCCGCTCGGTGCGCCGCACCACCACCCGGCCGGCTGCGGAGACAGCAGCCGTTGCCATCCCCACCGCTGGTACGGAACCTCCGGCCGCGCCTGCCGCACCGGCCGGGGTGGGTTCGGTGAGCTCCTGGTCGACGGAGGTGGCGATGGCGTTGCCCAGCAGCGGCCGTAACCGGGCCACCGTCCAGACGGACGCCGTTCTGCATGCGCCCGAAGCCGGGGTGCCGGTGCCGCTGTTCGAGTGGACAACTGCACGGAGTCCACGGACGTTCCGGTGGCGAAGTCGACCGCTACCGCCGCTTCTTCCGCCAGAAGACCAAAGACCACCAGGGCCGTGAACTCCCGGTGTGGCGCACCCTGTTCCCGCCGACCTTCCGGAGGAGTATCCGCCGGTGGCCGTGGTGTTCAACCCGGGTATCCGTACTGGTGAGCAGGCGTTGAAGAACCGTATGAACCGCGTCCTGGATCTCACCCGGGAGTTCCGGTCCGGCAGCTGGGAGCGCATGGGCGGCCTGTCGGGGGATCCGGACGACGGGTACCGCGACTACAGCGACGCCATCCCGCTGCTGTTTTCACGACCCTGCCCCGCCTGCAAGACGACAGGCCGCTCGGGGCGGTGTGGCGGCTGTGCGGCCACCGCCAGTGGCAGACCTTCACCGACGCCCTCGCCAACCCCGACGACATCGAGATGTGGTGGCGCCGCGACGACGAACGCCGCCGGGAGCATGATGCCCGGTTGGAAGCCGAACGACTTCAGTCGCGGGAAGAACTCGAACGGATACGGGCAGCCTGGCAGGAGGAAGACGAACGGGAACACGATTCCCCGCAGGGCCCGGACCCGGATGCACAGCCGTGCCAGCGGTACGGTGGACCGCTCTCCGGCGCGTGGGGCGAGGGCGACGACCTCCTTGCCGCGCCAGACGCTCTTCGGCAAGCGCCAGCGAAACCCGTAGGGCCGGGACCGGAGACGGGGTTCTGCGCTGCACGGGCCGGCAGGGGTCGCCCCAGGGAAGAAGTCGGCGTCCGTGGCGCCGGTCCCGGCACCCCTTGCGCCGGCCACCTGTCCCTGCCGGGCCGCACCATCCGCCTGGCCGAGCCGGTACGCGTACGCCTGGCCGTCTATCTCACCCACCGGTGCCAGCGCCGGCCGCACACCGCCAACCCTCACTTCTTCGTCACCAGCCGCACCGCCCTGTCCACCACACCCGTCAGCCGGCCCTGGCTCTACCGCCACTACCCCGCCTCCAGCCACCTCCTGCGCGACGACCGCATCATCGACGAGGCCCAGGCAAACGGAGACACCCGCATCATCTGCGAACTGTTCGGCCTCACCTACCACGCCGCCACCCGCTACACCCGCCCCTACCGGGATGCGGCCACGCCGCAGCCACCTGCCACGCCACCCCGGCCGATGCCGACAGAGCACGGGGGAGAAGAGGCATTTCCTCTTGGTGCGGCAGCCGCCTTTCACTGCCGTCCGAGCAGAACGTGGAGGAGGGCTACTGTCGGCGTACACCTGCATGTCCCCAGGCACGTACAGCTGAACGTGCCCGGGTTGCCGTACCGGATTCAGTTCCTCCGTCGGTACGTTCCGGGTGCCGTTCCGTGCGTTCGTTTGAACGCGTTGGCGAAGGCGAACTCGGATGTGTAGCCCACTTGGGTGGCGATGGATCTCAAGGGTGCGTCTGATGTCCGCAGCAGGTGCGCCGCCGTGGTCATCCGCCACCAGGTCAGGTAGCTGAGGGGTGGTTGACCGATGAGCAGGGCGAAGCGCCTGGCGAACGGAGCCCGGGAGAGCCCGGCTTCTGCCGCGAGTTTCGCCACGGTCCACGGCGAAGCCGGGTCTCGGTGGATGGCGTGGAGGGCGGCGGTGACCGGGCGGTCGTTGAGTGCGGCAGCCCATCCGGTGGTGTTGCCCAGGGAGGACTGTCCGTTGAACCAGATGCGCAGGATGTAGAGCAGCAGCACGTCCAGCAGCGCGGGGACGGCTGCGTCCGTGCCCAGACGCGCGTTCTCCACCTCTGCGGCCAGTAGCTCGACGGCCGCACTCAACTCCGGATGGCGGCCTGCTTGTGCCGGGAGGTGGATCAGATCCGGGAGGGTCAGCAACAGCGGGTGGGTGCGGGACAGGTCGAGTTGGTAGGCCCCGCAGAGCACTACGGTGACCGGGCCGTCCTCTCCGCTCCAGTCGACGCTGTCGGAGACGTAGGTGCCGGACAGTTGGTGGTCGGCGGGACCGCAGGCAGGGGCCGTCACCGGGGTTCTGGGGCTGTCCGCCAGGGTGTGGCCGCTGCCGTGGGGAAGGAACACCACGTCGCCCGCGCCCAGTTGGACGGGCTCCGTCTCCGAAGGCAGCAGCCAGCAGGAACCCTGCAGGACCACCTGGAAGCCCGCCGACCCTGGGACGGAGGCGAACTCCTGTCTCCACGGGGCATGCCACCGCACGTGCGCCGAGCGGGAGCGGCCAGTGCGCGTCACCGCGACCACGTCGCTGAGTACATCCATACGGTGAGCGTACGCGTGCGAGACGTTCGCGTATGAACTGGGCGCTCTGGCGCATGGATCGTCTCTTGCGTGCGGTCGTAGATTCGCGGCATGACGATGATGAAGACCGCGCGTATCCATGAATTCGGCGATGCGTCCGTGATCCGCTACGACACCGTTCCGCGCCCTCGACCCGCCTTCGGAGAAGTACTCGTCCGTGTCGCCGCGACCTCGTTCAATCCCACCGAGGCCGCGTTGCGCGCCGGGATGCTGCAGGCGTTCCTTCCCGTGGACCTGCCGTACACGCTCGGCTGGGACGTCGCCGGCACCGTGGCCGAGATCGGCCCGGGGGCGCAGGGATTCGCCGTCGGCGACCGGGTCATGGGGTGGCTCGACAGCGGAGGGGCCGCGGAATACGTACGGGCGCCCGTCGCCGTGCTGGTCGCGGTGCCGGACGCTGTCCCTCTCGCGAACGCTGCGGCTCTTCCCCTGGCCGGCCTGACGGCATGGCAGGCGGTCTTCGAGCATGGCAAGGTGGCCGCTGGTCAGCGGGTGCTGGTCAACGGTGCGGGCGGTGGCATCGGCGGCTTCGTGACGCAGCTTGCGAAGTATGCCGGAGCCGAGGTGATCGCTACGGCCGGTGCTCGAAGCACCGAGGTGGTCCGGAGGCAGGGCGCGGACCGAGTGATCGACTACACCGCAGGGCCGGTGGGCGCGTCGCTCGACGGCCCTGTGGACACTCTGCTCAATCTGGTCCCGCTGAGCCCACCGGACGCCGCGGCTCTGGCGCCTCTGGTCCGGCCGGGCGGGCGTATTGTCTCGATCGCGACCCCGGTCAAGTCACCTGCCGATGCCGGGGTCACTGCGATGCACATCGTCGCCCGAAACGATGTAGCGCATCTGGCGGCGCTGGTGGAACTCGTCGAGGCGGGTGCGGTCGCCATCGACGTCAGCGAGTCGCGCCCGCTGACCGACCTCGCAGACGTCCACCGCCTCAGTGAGGCCGGCCGGACCCGAGGCAAGGTCATCATCATCCCTTGAGCCTGGGCGGCCGAACGTGCTCTTCAGCTCCCACGCACCCCTCCGGTAGGCACGTTCCCGTCGGTAGGCACGTTCCCGTGTACCTGGTTGAGCATGTTGGCGGGTACGCCGACAGCTACGACTGCGATGCCGACCAGCAGGGCGGTCCCGAAGACGGGGATCGTGCCGTGCACCTGTGGCCGCGGCTACACCGGCATCGTCCTCGACACGGAAGAGGTACTCATGTGGTCCTCGGGGAACTCCGGCCCATCCACGGCCTGTCCCCGCACGACGACACCTCAGGCGGCTGCCGAAGCGTCCCACCGGGTCCCCTGCTGAACGACCGCCGCTGACCATCCCCTCGCAGGGCCCGCGGCTCAGCAGGTGACCTGATCCCTGGCCGTGAAGTGGGCTGGGCCGGATGACGCACCGTGTGATCAGGTGCAGTCACTTCCGTCGGTCACCGTTCCCAACGAGGAGAAAGGCCCGCCAGCGAGCGCATGCTGACGGGCCTTGATACACCATCAAGCTAGCGGTAAGTGCCTTTTACGTCTGGCCGGGCGGCATGCCACAGCAGGCGACAGTTTCGGTCTGGTCGGCGCCGGCGAGCGGTGTCACTGCGAGCACTGCCGCGAGTGCTACGAGCAAGCCGAGTACGGCTTTGCGCACGGTCTTCTCCTTGTCGTGAGGGGAAAACTGATCCAGCGCTTCTGCTGTCGATGGCCCTTTACGGGTGGCCGGGCATGCCGCCGCAGCAGGCGATGGTCTGGGTCTGGTCGGCGCTGGCGAGCGGTACTGCTGCGAGTACAGCCGTGAGTGCTAGGAACAAGCCGAGTACGGTTTTGCGCATTGCCTGTCCTCCGGTGTTTGACGGAATCCTGTGCGGTGTGGAGCGGTCACCGATTCATTCACGCGCAGTGGCGGCCTGGTTGCACAGGGGTTGTGGGAACCCGCTACTTCGGTATGGGGCCGCAGCAGGCGACGGTTGCGGTGTGGTCGGCGCTGGTGAGCGGTGCTGCCGCGAGCACTGCCGCCAGGGCTACGAACAAGCCGAGCAGGGCTTTGCGCATGTCGTTTCCTCCTGCGTTTGCCGGGAATCCGGTGCCGCTTGAGCGGTCACTGGTTCATACGCGCGAGGTAGCGGCCTGGTTGCACAGGAGTTGTGTCTCTTGCGTGAGGCATGTCAGCCAGCGGCTGGTGGGCCGCCCGCGGAAACGCCTCCACCCCCCGCCCCCCAACGGGCCACCCCCACCACCGTGCCGGCACGACGCGGCCCGTCCTGCTGCTCATCGTCCATCGGGACACCGACCAGCCGGCCGTGTTCGCCGGCCCGACATCCCCCTCTGCACATCCCCACGCCCCCGCCAGACAAGAAGAAGGAAAGGGAAGGGCGGGGACGGGTGGGCGTGCCTCGGGGGATCGGGGCGCCGTCCTCTTGTTGCGCGTCGGCGGGGCCTCCGCGCTGCGCACCGGGCAAGGCCGGCGCGGGAAGGGGGGCGGACGGCGGGCCGAGGCGCGCAGCACGCGCCTGCTGACGCACCATTGCTGCTCAACCCGCCGGGACTCCTGGACCCAGCCTTGCTGCCGCACTGGCCCTACGCCGAGGCCGTCGACCATGCGTTCACCGACCGCGGCATTCCGCCGGGCACCGTCCGCGTGGAACGCACCGGTTGTGCCTACAACGAGCTCATGTATCTGGTGCTGGCCTGGGATGTGTCCCGCTGCGCCGGCCCGGGCGGCCTCCGGCTCACCTGGCGAGAAGACACCGGCTGGTCCCACACCCTGCTCCGGGTGTCGACGATCGCGATTTTCCCCATGTTGGGTGGTTTGAGCACTTCGTTATTCCCCATACCGAATTCTCCTAATTGGCCATGGGTACGGCGGAGTTCGGGATCGAGGGACCGGGGCATCGCGGAGGTGCTCGGGGCGGCTCTCGGCCTGTGGTTCGCAAGGCCGATGGGCAGCCCGGATGGCGAGGAGAACGTTCGTCGTGGTCGATGTCACCGAGATCTACGTCCACTGGTACGCAGGCCGCTCGAAGCGTGAGCTGGCCGCGTCGCTGGGGGTGGACCGCAAGACGATCCGCAAGTACCTGACGCCGGCGGAGGCGGCCGGGATCACTCCGGGCGGGCCGCCGATGGGCGAGGCCGACTGGGCCAAGCTGATCAAGGAGTGGTTCCCTGAGCTGACCAACTCCCGTCTGCGGCAGATCACTTGGGCGGAGATCGATCGGCACCGCGACTACATCGAGGGCCTGCTGGGTGAGGTGACGGTCACCACGATCCATCAACGGCTGCGGGACGAGCACAAGCTTCAGGTGTCGATCTCCGCGTTCCGCCGCTGGGTGCACGCCACGCTGCCCGACGACGTGAAAAGGTCGCAGGTCACCGTCCTGCGCGAGGACATCGAGCCGGGCGAGGAGGCCCAGATCGACTACGGCTTCCTGGGTCAGTGGATCAACCCGCGCACCGGCAAACGGCACCGGATCTGGGCCTTCGTGATGGTCCTGCCGTGCTCGCGGCACATGTTCGTCCGCCCCGTCCTCAACCTCCACCAGCACTCCTGGACCGAAGCTCACGTCGCGGCCTTCCGCTACTTCGGCGGCGTCCCGCGCCGGCTCGTACCGGACAACCTGAAGACCGGCGTCGACAAGCCCGATCTCTACGACCCGAAAATCAACAAGGCGTATGCCGAACTCGCCACCCACTACGGGGCGTTGGTGGACCCGGCTCGCGCCCTGAAGCCGAAGGACAAGCCCAGGGTGGAGCGGCCCATGCCCTACATCCGGGACTCGTTCTGGCGCGGGCGGGAGTTCATCTCGATCGAGCACATGCAGGCCGAGGCCGTCACCTGGGCCCAGAACGTCGCAGGCCAGCGGCCATGCCGGCCGCTGGGCGGGGCCACCCCGATGGCGGTCTTCGGGGCCCTGGAGGCGGAGACGCTGCTGCCGCTGCCGCCCACCCCGTTCGTGCTGGCCCGCTGGTCGACCGCGACGGTCGGCCCGGACATCCACATCAAGGTCGGCCGCACCCTCTACTCGGTGCCCTGGAAACTGATCGGCCGAAGGGTCGATGTCCGCTCCACCGCCACGATGGTCCAGGTCTTCCTCGACGGTGAACTGGTCAAGACTCACGCGGCACTTGAGCAGGGCAAACGCACCGACAGAAGCGACTACCCGCCGGAGAAGATCGCCTTCCAGATGAAGACACCGATCTGGTGCCGCACCCAGGCGTCCGAGCTCGGCGACGCCTGCCGCGAGGTCGTCGACCAGCTGCTGGAGGTCAACGCGCTCTACCGGCTCCGCGCCGCCCAGGGAGTTCTCGGACTGCGCAAGAAGTACGGCGACACGCGGCTGGAGGCCGCCTGCGCGAGAGCGATCACGGTCGGCGACCCGTCCTACCGCACCATCAAGGGCATCCTGATCGCCGGCACCGAGACCGATCCCGAGCCCGAGACCAGCGGCGATGCGGGAGCCGCGGCTTTCCTCCACGGACCGAAGCGGCTGTTCGCCTCCGCGACACCCCCCGACACGGCGGACGGGCTCCGCGACGACCAGGTCCACGGCGAAGCTGAGGGAAGCATCTGATGAGCGTGATGGACACCGCCCTGCGCGAGTCGCTGAAGTCGCTGCGGCTCTCGGGAATGCTGGAAACCCTTGATGCCCGCCTCGCCCAGGCCCACGGCGGCGAGCTCGGCCACCTCGACTTCCTCCAGGTCCTCTGCCAGGACGAGATCACCCGCCGCGAGACCGTCGCCTTCCAACGGCGCCTGCACCGGGCGAAGTTCGAGCAGCAGGTCACCCTCGAGGAGTTCGACTTCACCGCCTCCTCGAAGCTGCCCGCGGCCCAGATCCGCGACCTCGGCGCCCTGCGCTGGCTGCACGCGGGCGAGTCGGTCATTTTGTTCGGTCCCGTCGGGGTCGGCAAGACGCACGTCGCCCAGGCCCTCGGGCACCTCGCGGTCCGCCAGGGCGCCCACGTCCGCTTCGCCAAGACCAGCCGGATCCTCGCCGAACTGGCCGGCGGCCACGCGGACCGCACCTGGGACAAACGCCTGCGCGAGTTGGTACGTCCCGACGTGCTCATCCTCGACGACTTCGCCATGCGCCAGCTCGGCGCGGCCCAGGCCGACGACCTCTACGAACTCGTCTCCGAGCGGCAGGGCCGGTCCCTGATCATCACGAGCAACCGGGCGCCCAGCGACTGGTATCCGCTCTTCCCCAACCCCGTCGTCGCCGAGTCCCTCCTGGACCGGCTCATCAACACCAGCCACCAAGTCATCATGAACGGCCCCAGCTACCGGCCGAACAAGCGCCCCAAAAACCCCACCGACAAGCCCGGCAAGGCCCCGGTCAAGTGACCCCGATCAGGCGAGGGGTGGGGGAATTACGCAAACTTTTGGCGGGGGAATATCGCGAACGTCCACACCGGGCTGGGGATGGGGCGGCGCTCCCGCGGCCCGCTCACCGCCCTGCACCGCGTGTACGCGACACCCGAGGCTGTCACCGACGTGGCCGATGCGCTGGTGTCGGCGCCTCCGCGGCTACAAGACGCAATGGCATGGCGAGTGGGAGCGTGCGCAGGAGGTGCGCACCGCGATCGACGTCTTTCGGCGACCGCTCGGCTAACCGGCGGTCAGGGCCTGTTCGATGGTGGGGCGGCAGGGGATGACCTTGTCGAGGCCGACGATCTGCAGGACCCCCAGGACGGCTTCCTGGGCACTGGCGATGCGCAGCCATCCCTGAGCGCTGCTCGCGGCCTGGTAGGCGATGAGGAAGGTGTTGATGCCGCTGGAGTCGATGAAGGCACGCCGTTGAGGTTTGCCACCGTCCGCGGTGGCAGTGTCGCGCACAGCGCTGTTGCCATGCAGCGGCCATCGAGGCCGCCGCTCGCGTCGGGCCCAGACAGAACGCGCGGCCAGGGAAAACCGCGGGGTCAGGGAGAGCGGGACGGCTGCCGCCGTCCCGCAGATGGCGGCACTACCCAATCCACCGCTGAACCCGATGCCTCCGTCCTCCCCTGAGAGACGACGGGCAGGTCTCCTCAGGTCCGGGACTGCGCGAGAACCTTGCCTGCGGATTGGCCGCTTGATGTCAGGTAGCGGGAGTAGTGGGCGCGTTCTTCCGGGCTGATGGCGGCGCGGTTGCCGGTGGCGTCGAAACGGATGACGCGCGATCGGACGGTGGCGTGCGTGCCGTGTTCGGAAGTGATCTGGGTGAGGAGTGTCAGGCTGGCCCGGCCGACCCTTTCGGCTTGCAGGGACAGTCCGACGTCGGCTGTCGTCCAGGGCAGCGGCGATGTGAAGCTGGCCTGAATGTCTGCGACACCCCAGTAGCTCTGGATGCCGTGTTCTTGCTGAAGCTTCCGCGCCAATTCGACGGCGGTGTCCTCGGCGTACCGGATCATCGACAGGTTGTGCACATTGCCGTAGATGTCGGCGTCGCTCATCCTGATGCGCCGACGGGTCTTGAAGGATTCCATTGGTGTCCTGCTCCGAGAAGGTCCTGCAGAGGGATCGAGATGGTTGTGAATGTCATTGACCATGACGGCTCTGGTGCGTAGCCGCACAGGAAGCTGGGGGAGAGCCCCAACGAGGTTGCGCGGACGACGGCACGCTCTCGGCTGCCGCTTGACTCCGGTTCGGTACACGAGACCGTCTGGGTCGACGGGCATCGTCCGGAGGGCTGGATGCCTTCTGGGACGTGCCCTCGGGCAGCTCGTGATCGTAAGACGGCTTGCTGGCTGCCTCAAGGCCGCTGGGTGCGGCCCAGCGGCGCAGATGTGGCGGCGATCAGGTCAGTGGGTAGTCGTGGGTGTATCGGCCAGGGTCTTCTCTACGACGTCTGCCGCGGCTGCCGCGCCGCCGGCCGCGCTGATGTCCCGGCGCAGCCTCGCCACCGCGGCGGCTACCTGCCGGTCGTCGATGACCGCCTGGACCGCGGCGCGCAGCGTCTCGGGCGTTGCCTGTTCCCGGGGGAGATGGCGTCCCGCGCCCAGCTCCTCGACCTGGCTGGCGTTGACCCTCTGCTCGGCCATCTGCGGTACCACGACGACGGGTACCCCAAGAGAAAAGGCTTCCATGAGGCTGCCCATGCCGCCGTGTGTGACGAACACCGACGCGGCGGCCAGCACATCGAGTTGCGGCACACACGCGTGCACCTCGAACCCGTCTCCCACCAAGCCGAGCCCGGTGGCGGCCACGTCGGAACCCACACTCATCACCACGTGCCACCCCAGTCCATCGAATGCCTCGATGCACGACCGGTAGAACTCCGGGTGCCGGTTGAACTGAGAGCCCAGCGAAATGTACAGCACCGGCTTGTCGTTCTCCGGCTTCTGCCAGCGGCCCTGGAAGGACCGGTCGCAGATCGCCGGGCCCACCCAGTGCGCCTCGCCCGCCTTCACTGTCTCCGGACGCCGCTGGAAGGAGCGTGGGAAGAACGCAATCGTTTTCGGCGGCGCCAGCGTCAGCGCGTGGACTCCTCCCGGCACACCGAATTCCTCCAGCGCTTCTGCGAGTTCGGGGAAGCCGGGGATCTGGGCGATGTCGTCCAGCCCGTAGAAATCCTGTACCACCCCATCGTAGGGAATGTGCGTCGGAGCCAGCTGGACGGCGGGCACCCCCCAGCGAGCTGCGAGCAGCGGGCCCGCCCAGGCGTACACATCCGAGAGGACCACATCCGGCACGTCGGCACCGAACGCGGTTTCCAGCTGTGGCAGCGCGGCCACGTTGACGATGACTGCCCCGGTCACCCCCACGACCATGTCCTCGGGCGCCTCCCCTGCATCGGGTGCCTCGTAAAGAACAGGGGTCGCTCCCACCGCCCGTACGTCGTCGGCGAACTGCGCGGTCACTGCGTAACTCACCCGGTGACCGCGTCTCACCAGTTCGCGCACGACGGCCAGCGTCGGAATGACATGCCCTGGCATAGCCACGTTGAACACTGCTACATGGCGTACTTGCTCCGCATCGCCCAACGGAACACTCAGCATGACAACTCCAGACTTCACGGCGCGGCAAAGCCGCCGCCCAAGATCGAGACCGTGCCCTCTCTAACGCGGCGGCCGCCGCCAGGACACCCCCGCCCCGGTGTGATCACCCTTTTGTGATCACGAGCCCTGGGCGGACCGCCGACTTCATACGGAACGGACGGGAACGCTCAGGCGGGTGTCGGCCCCGGAGAACGTGAGAGTTGAGCCGATCGGGCCGCCGCCCGTGTAGCGGTGGTCGCTGCCGTCGAAGACGAGCGCCAGGCGGTGCCCGCGGGGGACGTTCCACGCCGCGGCGGGCAGCGGCACCTCGGCTGCGAAACGGGTGCCGGGTGTCGCGCCCGTGAAGCTGTACGGGGTATGGCTGATCAGCCGCGCCACACCCAGCGGGTCCACGTCGTAGAGGTGGGCCACGAATGTGCCCCGAGACGTCGTGGATGTCAGGCGGGTGCGCACGACGGGCGAGCCCCGCAACCCCCACGGGACCTCCAGCGGTTCGCTGCGCCACACGGCCGCGAGCGGTGCGGCGAGCAGGGGAAGCGCGGTGGTGGGCGCCAGACCGACCGAGTCGGCCAGGCCGGCGACGGGGAAGAGTCCTGAGTCGGCGGGTGAATCCAGGCCGGCGAGCAGGCGCACGCTGGCCTCCCCTGAGGTCCCCTCTGCCCGCAACGGCACCTGCGAGGGGGACCGCTCCAGGCGCGACCAGCTCGGATAGGTCTCCACCCGATCGTTGTTGCGGGGCCGCACCATCAACGGCGCGAGGAGGTCCACGCCGTTGGGGCGGCCGAGGAGGAACCGGTCGAGCCAGCGCCGGGCATGTTCGCGGATGGCAGCCTTCGGTTGCAGCAGTGCGGCTTCGCGTGAACTGGAATCCCCATGACCGCCCGGGTTCATCCACAGCTGTCTGGGGCCGGTCAACTGGTCCAGAAACCGGCCTGTCTGACCAGCCGGCACCAGAGGGTCGCTCCACTCTCCGGCCATGAACACCGGCGTGCGGCGCGCATTGAGCTGCGCGGCGAAGGTACGGGGCGACCGCTCTTTCGCCCAGGCCCGCACAGCTTCGGTGTCTTGGTTGCTCGTCAACCGTGCGAATGCCTGGCGCGTCTGAGGGCTCATCCGGCCGTTGAGCGACCCCAGCACGGCCTGGTAGGTCGCGATCGTCCCCGTATGCGTGCCGTTGCGCACGAACGAATCGAACAGGTCGGTCCAAGGGCACAGAGCCGCAACAGCCACCACGCGCGGGTCATGGGCCGCCGCGTTCAAAGTCACCGCCGCCCCGTACGAGGAGGAGTACAGCCCTACACGCCGCCCGTCCGCAGGCGTATGACCGAGCGCCCAAGTGATCATCTCCGAGACATCCGCGACGTCCGACGGCCCGGCCATGTCGATTTCCCCGCCCGAACGCCGCAACCCTCGAGGATCGTAGGAAACGACCACATAACCTGCTTCCGCCAGCTCCTTCTTCTCGTCGAATAGCACGTCCTGCGGCATGGTCCACCACGCACCCGGCATGACAATTAGCGGATGGGGCCCGGCCCCCGCCGGGGTGTAGACAGTGGCGGCGATACGCGTGCCGTCACGCATCACGACCGACTGGCTCGACGCAGAAGCCGGGTCCCGCGAAGCATCGCCTGCCGCTTCCCCGCCGGCGGACTCCGCCACTGACGCAAAGCTCCCCTGACCCGCCAGTACCGAAGCCAACAACGCCACGGAGACCGTGCCCCGCCACACCGTTTTCCGCACACCGCTCATGGAGCCACCACGGTGGTGACCACCCTTCTTGTCCGACGGAGGAGCGGCTTTCTGCGTAAGACCACGCGCGAGACGTCTCCCAAGGCCAACACGACCAAGCCCTCCCCTCCAACGACGCCGCCCCAGGTCTGTCACGCCCGGGACGGGTGACGGGCGCGCCGGTCGTGTCCCGCTTCATGGTGTAAGCGACCTTGCTCGGCGCGTTCCGGTAAGCCGCGCGTCGGCCACCCCATGGGACACGGCTGCCGGCCCGCTAAGCGGCTGACCTGCCGTCAGCGCCATCCGCGGTCCCGAGCCGCGCCGATGCGGCGATGACCTGCGGATTCCGGCGCCTTGATCCGCTACACCACCTGGCGGGACACCACCGGCGCGCCTCGGGGGATCAAAGCGGCACGCTTACCCGTTGCGCGTCGGCGGGGCCTCTACGCCGGGCAAGGAGCTCGGAGTGCGGCTGCGCGGCCGCGGCCAGGTCGCGCGCGGCTTGACGCTGGTCCTGCGGTTCGTGGGCGGGACGTCGTGGGAGAAGACGCGTCGTCTGCCGGAGGCCTCCGCGCACGATGACGACCTGCGCACGATGGCCTACCGGCTGATCGACGCCGCTGGTCTCCAGTGTGGCCGCCTGACCGGACTCGCCCTGCGCGGCGACGACCTCACTGACGCCGACCAGGTCGCTGAGCAGATCAGCCTCGACCAGGCCCGTGAGGACCGGCTGGTCGCGGAAGCGGTCAGTGACCGCATCCGCAAGAAGTTCGGGCCCGATGTGATCGGCCCGGCCGCCGCGCTGCTGCGCGCCTCCTGACCTGTCGACCTGATCCGTTGTGGAGGCGCGAGTGCTGCTCAACCCGCCAGGGCTCCTGCGCCCCGGCCTGCTGCCGCACTGGCCCTACGCCCAGGATGTCGACCAGGCCCTCACCGACCGCGCCATCCCGCCAGGCACCGTCCGCGTGGAACGCACCGGCCGGGCCTACGGCGAGCTCATGTACCTGGTGCTGGCCTGGGACGTGTCCCGCTGCGCCGGCCCGGGCGGCCTGCGGCTCACCTGGAGGGAAGACACCGGCTGGTCCCACACCCTGCTCCGCACCGGCGGCGAGGCGGCGATTCCGCGCGGTCCGCTCACGGTCTTGCACCGCGTGTACGCGGCACCCGAAGCCGTGGCGGATGTGGCTGATGCGCTGGTGTCCCGGCGCTTTCGCGGCTACGAGACGGAATGGCACGGTGAGTGGGAGCGTGCGCACGAGGTGCGCACCGCGATCGACGCCTTCCGGGAGCCGGTCGGCTGACCGGCGTCGCCCGCCGCGTTGCGCGCGGGAAGGCTTTTGGGCTGAGGTGGTGGGCCCGTGCCGGTTCCGTCAACGCGGCACGGACCCGGGCCCGAACTTTATACAGCCCATGGCGCGGCGGCCACGCCCGACAACCCTTTCTCTCCTCTTTGCCTGTACCTGCTTGTGGGGGATGGATTGTCTTGGGAGGCGGCAGGGTGGGCACGTCGTGATCAGAGGGCTGGTGCGGCGTGTGTGGGCTGCGGACCGGGCGCGTCAGGGTGCTCTGACCTGTTAGGGGCTGGTTGGGGGGTGGGGGTGTTGGCGGAGCCAGTGTTGGAGTTCGCGGTGGCGGTATTGGTAGGCGGGTCCGCTGTAGCGCATGAGTCCTGCGGTGACGGCCCAGTCCAGGAACAGGCCGAGCCGGAACGGTAGATGGTGGCGTGAGCAGAGCAGGAAAACCGCATACCGTCGTGAAACGGGTGCACCGACCGCCAGCCCGGTCGCAAGTGCGATCGTGAGCGGGATCGCGAGCCCGAAGGTGAGCCCGAACGCGATTCCGGTCGCGAGCCCGAAGGCGAGCCCAAAGGCGAGCCCGAAGGCGATTCCGGTCGCTAGCCCGATCATGAGCCCTGCCAAGGAGTCGTCCCTGATGACGTCCCGAGCTTCGAGAAGCGCACCCGGCTGCCGCATGAATCCGGCCATCAGCCCCATCGCGGGCCCGATTGTGAGCCCGAACGCGATCCCGGCCCCGAGCCCGGTCGTGGGTTCGTACTCGAGCCCGAACACGATCCCGCCCATGAGCCCGAACCCGAGCCCGGTCCCGAGCCCGGATACGAGATTGCTGCGCCTTTCAACGGTAGTGAACGGGTTATGCAGCCTCCTGGGGGTGGTGCCCGACTTGGTGGCAACCGCTCCGCTCAGGGCGGCCATTAGCAGGACCATGATCCACACCGGTACTTGGGATGCAATTACCCAAGCTGGGACGAAGGTGGTGAGAACGAGGAGCGTGGTGAGGAGGGCGTCGGTCGCACGGACGCGCGTGCGTCCGGCGAGGGGCCACAGTTCGTGCAGGACAAGGTCAGTGGCTTCGGCGCCTGCGGGGGCTGTGGGGTGGAGGGTGCCTGTGGGGTCGAGGTGGGTGGTGAGGTGGTGGAGCCAGCGGTGGACGTCTTCGGCGGTGTAGCCGCGGGGGTTGGGGGCGGTGCGGGTGGCGGCGGGGATGAAGCGGGCCAGGAGGTGCCGGTCCAGCGTGTTGGCGTCCGGGAGGGCGAGGAGTTCGGCGGGGTTGCCGTCGTCGTGGTAGACGGTGGCGGTCAGACAGAGCCGCCAGGGGGTGGACAGCCCGGCCACGAGAACGCCACCAGGTTGGGCGGCCAGGTGGTCGAGCAGAGGCTCCCAGCGGGCGGTGTCGAGGGCGCGGTCGGCCAAGTAGGTCCATGCGTCGTCGGTGGCGACGGGGTCGACGGCGATGCGGGCGGCGTCCAGGACGGTGATCTCGGGGGCGAGGGCGTCGTAGTGGCGGGTGCGGCAGGTCAGGATGAGGGGACCGGCGTCCCGGCCTTGCTGGTGAATGTTGAGGGCGTGGATGACAGCGGTCGCACGGGGTGCGGCGGGATCGGGGGAGCCGTCGGCACGCGGGGGGTCCATCTCGTCCAAGCCGTCCAGGACCGGCAGCACTAAGTGGTGGCGGACCAGAAGGGCGACCAGGTCCGCGGGCCAGTCGTACGCCTCGACCAGCCGCTGACGCAGAAGATCGGGCAGGGACTGGCGTTCGGTGTCCCACCGGGATAGTGGGATACGCACCGGGACCGGATCGTCCTCGGCGCGACCGTCGATGAGGGCCAGCAGGAGTTCCAGGGCCAGCACGGTCTTGCCGGCCCCCGGCGCGCCGGTGACGACGAGCCGTGCGGGGCGGGTGGCGCGGTAGTAGGTGACGATGTCGGGCACGGTCGCCGGGCCTGAACCCGGGCCGCCAGCCGCCAGGCGTCCGGCCGGTGGGGCCAGCGCCGGACGGACCGCGGCCGGGTGCAGGAGATAGGTGAGGTTGATACGGCGGATGTCGTCGCCCAGCAACTGCCGCCACACCGCACCCTCCCCCTCCTCGACCAGGCCGGCCAGGGTCGCGGCCAGCACGCGGGCGCGTTCCGCGTCGTTGCCCTCCACTGGTTTACGCAGTGCCCTGATCGCGGCCGCGAGTCCGGCCGCGGCCAGCAAGAGGCCCAGTACGCCCGCGGTGTCGGACGGTTCAAGACCACCATGGGAAATCTGCCAGACCGCGTAGACCGCGCACGCAAGGACCACCACCGCGCACAGAGTGTCGGTCAGTTGCCAGTTGCGCCGCCGGCGACGTCCCCCGAGTCCGACCATCCCCCGATCATGTCCACCT
Source organism: Streptomyces aurantiacus (assembly GCF_027107535.1). Lineage (NCBI taxonomy): Bacteria > Bacillati > Actinomycetota > Actinomycetes > Kitasatosporales > Streptomycetaceae > Streptomyces > Streptomyces sp. Qhu-G9. The sequence goes on from NZ_CP114283.1 coordinate 4,784,926, forward strand.
CCCCTCTCCGCCGGAGCCGAATTCTCCTACTCGTGACGAACTACGGCGGGACCGGTGACGGTGACGGCTCCCCGAGCTCCTCCTCAAGCTCCCTATTCCGGGCCCGCTGCCGTTGGACCTGGACTCAGGACAGCTCCAAGCGCAGGGCCGTGACCTGCATGGTCTGGTCTGTGGTCGGGGGTGAAGAAGACGTGGTCGGGGCCGTGGTCAGGTATCCCGGGAGTGCATCCAGCTCACGTGCCGGCTCAGGTCCTGCACCGGCCGCCACACGGGCGCTGCAGGCCCGTCGCGCAGCAGGTCGGCCATCGCCGCGACCAGGACCGGAACCGCGCGCAGAAAGCCCGCCACACCCGTATCCCGGGCCGCTGCGCGCAGGGCCTGGGCACGGTTTTGGATGCCTGTCGGGCCGGTGTTGTCCAGGATGAACAGCAGCCGCGGGAACACCGGATAGCGTCGCCGCCAGGGCTCCTCCGGCGGTTCCATGAACGGTTGCCGGGGCCGTGCGACCGGTACGGGCACGTAACTGTGCAGCCGGGCGTAAGCGCCGATCTTCGCGGCCAGGCGCTCAGGCCCCATAGTCGCCCGGTCGACCTCGACGAACGCCCGCAGCATCGACCACTCCTCACCCTGGCCTTGGCGGTAGTAGAGCAACGCATCCGGGATCACCGCCTCCCCGCTGCCGAGGGGGTGGTAGACCTCGGGAATCCAGTCCAAGGGTCGGCACACTTCGCCGCGGCGCCGGGCGTCCTGTACGAACGCCAGCCCGACCTCCGTCACGGTCAGCCCGTGTCCCGTCTTCAGCCGCACGGCTGTCCTGTCTGACGCCAGGCGTGGTGCCTGCCAGTCGCGCAGTTCGGGCAACTGCGCGGCCACCTGCGCTCCGTACTCGGTGACGAACCAGACGCGCGTCCGGCCGGCCTGCGCAAGCGTGACCCGGTCCACCAGACCTTCCAGACGCAGTTTGGCCAGGCGGCGGCGTGTCTGCTCGATCCGCACCCCGGGCGCGATCAGCAGATGCAGCTGCTCCGTTGTCGCCATCCGGTACTGCGCCAGCACCGCCAATGCCAGCCGGTCCCCACCACCCGCATCCACGTTCACCATCGCCGTACCTCCGCTGTCGGCCCACAGCAGCACCCCCCTTCTGCCGGGTGCCGCGTCTCCTGCCAGCGCAGCAGCCGGCCCCGACCACCATCCCGACCACCGCGGCCCGACCACGGTCACGAAGCGACAACACCGCCCCCGACCAGGCCCACAACCCCACCCACCACCCCGCCGACAACCCCACCCACAACAGTCCGCGCCCCTCCAGCGCCTGACGGCATATCCGCAGCTCACCACCCCTACCAGACCGTGGTCGCCAGCCCGACATCCCCCTCTGCACACCCCCACACCCCCACCAGACAGAAGAAGAAGGAAAGGGAAGGGTGGGGACGGGGTGGGCGTGCCTCGGGGGATCGGGGCGCCGGCTCTGTGTTGCGCGTCGGCGGGGCCTCCGCGCTCGGGCGCCGGGCAAGGCCGGCGCGGGAAGGGGACGGACGGTGGGCCGGGGCGCAGCACGCGCCTGCTGACGCATCGTTGATCATTCGCTGTGCGTCTCCCGTACCGCGGCGAACATCCGCCAGCCCGCACCGGAGCCCGAATCGGAGTCGTGCGGAACGCTGCAAAGGGCCGATCACCGGTCGGCAGGGCATCGTCTGCACCAACGCACTGCCGGAAGACGGCCGCCACCACCCCGACTGCCGGACCAACCTCCAGCGGCAGCCCCTGACGCTGCGCCAGACCCTGTTCGGGAAGCGCCCGGGCAAGCGTCTCCCACCTGCAAGTGCCCTCCGGCGCCCCGCGGCGTTGAACAGCGGGCAAGACACCGGCTTGGCCTGCGCGGTGCGACCGCGCAGTGCGCCGTTCCACCGAATAAGGAGTCACCGTGCGACAGAGTGGTAAGCGACGTGGCCTGCGAAGTGTGCTCATCCTGGGAGCAGCCGCGAGCCTCCTGTCTATGAGCGCAGCCCAGGCGTCCGCGGACTGGCCGAAGCCAGGGCCCTTCTACCAGATCGCCAGCCTCGACCCCACGCACGCAGGCAAATGCCTCCAGATGGACGCCACCCCCATCATGGGAAACAGGGGAGGCGAAGGCCAGTGGGTCATCGCCGCCCCGTGCTCGTCCTCCCCTGTCAGCGCGGCGCAGCGATGGGAACCGATCCACAACTCCGACGGCACCGCTCAGCTGCGCAACCCCGCCACCGGCAAATGCCTGAGCCACGACAGGTTGTACTCGGAGTTCGATGGGGCCGTATGTGCCTGGCCGGAGGCGCCCGCGCGAAATAACTCGTTTGCCTATGACTCCAAGACCCAGCAGATCAAGAACGACCATTTCCTGAAGGCGACGGGGGGCAACTTCGGCACCGAGCCGTGGTCCGGCTGTCTCGACCTCCAGGAGAACGGATTCCTGTCGAACGACACCTGCGACACCATCCCCCAGTCCCAGCTGTTCGAAGTGCGCGTGGGCACAGCGCCCTCAGGGTCCTGACCGGTCCTGTGGCGCTTGGCCGACCAGATGCAGGACGTGCCGATGGTCGACACCATCTGGTTCAGCCGGCAGTGCAGCCCTTTCACCTGTGGCTGCGACCAGGAATTGCCGACGGGCGATCCTGATTCCAGGGCCGTGACCCCTTGACCGCCCCCCCCTTGACCGGCAGGTGGTCAAGGGGGTCCGCTGGGCTTGTCAGCCGCCGAGGACTCCGTTCGGCAGGAGCGTGTTCAGCATGGTCGCGGGGTCTGCCAGGCCACCCAGGAGTGGGTCGAGGATCCCTCCCACGAGCGGCCCGGCCACGGGCACGGGTGCGGCCAGTGCGTCGGCGGCGTAAGCCTGAGTGGGAGCCGAGAGAGCAGCGCCCGTCAGGATGACGGCGGCGATTGCGCGCTTAGTCGTATTCATGACTGCCGTAACGATCACACCGCTTCAAAGACACCGGGCCCGCCCTGCCACCGGTGGACGTTGACGCGCAGGCGACGGGTTCCGGGGCGCGGGGGATGAGCTGGGTGAGGTCGTGGCCGACGGAGGTCCCGCTGAATCTGCCCAGCAGCAGAGGCACCCGCACCGCCGTCCGCGCGGATGCCGTGTTGCAGGCGCCGGAGGCCGGCCTGCCGGTGCTGTTCGTCGAGGTCGACAACTGCACCGAATCCCCCGAGGTACTGGCCGCGAAGTTCGAGAAATACCGCACCTACTTCCGCCTCAAGACCAAGACCGCACAGGGGCTTGAGGTCCCGGTGTGGCGCTCCCGGTACGCGGCGACGGGCAGGGATGGCCACCCGCCCGTCGCCGTGGTGTTCAACCCCGGCACCCGCATGGGCCCGGAAGCGTTGAAGAACCGGATGAACACCGTTCTCCAGCTGTCCCGGCAGGTGTGGTCGGGCACCTACCAGTGGCACGGCACCTACGGGGCGGGCGAAGAACGTGACGGCTACTACGACCACGCGGACGCGATCCCCGTCCTGTTCACCACCCTCGAGCGCCTCCAGACCGGCGGCCCGCACGGCGCGGTATGGAGACGCTGCGGACACGGCCAGTGGGAGACCCTCCCCGACGCCCTCGCCAACCCTCAGGACCACGAAGCGTGGGCTGTCCGTGAGGAAGTACGCCGCCGGCAACGCGACGCGGAGCGCGAAGAGCGGCAGCAGGCCTGGGCAGCGGAACGCGAGCGCTGGGCACAGCAACCCAACCCCGCGCCCGCACCCGAGCCGGAGCCGTGCGAACGCTGCGGACTTGCGATCACCGGCCAGCAGGGCCACCTCTACGACGATGCGCCACCGGAAGACGGTCGCCACTGCCCCACCTGCCGCACCGACCTCCGACAGCAACCCATGACGCTGCGCCAGGCCCTCTTCGGAAAGCGCCCGGGCAACCGGTAACGGACCATCACGGCCCGTGGGCGGGGACCAAGTTGCATAGGCAGCCCGGAAGGCGGGGACCCGGCCGGCACGGGGTTAAGCAGTCAGCCTCGTGGGGCCCTCTGCGCCGGTGTGTTGCGGAGGGTCCGCTCCTTTGAGTGAGCGGTCGGTGCGCCGACAACTCCGGGGGCAGCCGGCGGGCAGGAACGCGGGGTGTCAGGGGCGGGTGTCCAGGACTGCCGACACGGTCGCAGCGATGATGGTGACCGCGGCCATGACGACCAGCACCGTTCTCACCGCCCTCACGCGCCGTCCTGCGCGGGACGCGGGGGCCGGCCCGGGCTGGACTCTCCAGGGCGCGGGCGAATGCTTGCCCTCTGCCGGCATCTGCCGGGCTTGGGCGTCGGTCTCCCGCAGTTGCACGCACCACGCGCAGGTGTCCTCTGCATGGCCGGCACTCCGGGTACCGGGACTCGGATCGGAACAGTCACCGAAGGCTCCCATGGCTGCTCAACGACCGATGCCCGGCCAACGGCCGGAGCCTCACCCGTTTGCCCCGGCCTCCCTGTTCAGCCGCGCCTATCGCAAGAGCCCGGCACGCCTTCGTCTCCCCAGAAGGGAAGCCCGTCCAGCCCGGGGGCACGGCGCCCGGCCGCTGTCTGCTGGTCACACGAGGTGATCAGCCGCCGATGACGCCAGCGGTGTGACGTCGGGCCGCAGTCGCAACCGAAACCCGTCTCGCGGAGCTCTGGACCGTTAGTTGTCCGCACGCCACCCGCTGGGAGACAGAGATGACCCCCTGGAGCAACGAAAGCCTCAGTTCCTGCGCGTACGCCGACCCCTACGCCGTTCCGGACCTCCCTGAGAGCACCTGGCCGACGCCCGTCCAATCCGATGACGACCTGGACTACTTCCTGCCGCCGCCCCACCCCGCCGAACGCCTCCACTCAATCCTCGACCCACGTGATGAACGGCGGCTTGCCCTGAATGCGACGCTCACCGCCGCCGGTATCCCCCCGATGCCGGAAGACCGCGCGGTCATCGACCAGCTCAGCGCCCTGCCGGCAGACGTCAGCACCGTCCTCCAGCGCTGGCTGCACCACACCCTGTGAACCCGAGGAGGGACCCGGGGACCCGGGGACTTGCGACCGTGCGCAACGCGCTGCATCGGGTGGTGACCGGCCCGATTCCTGTCCCGGCCCGGTCACATTCTCACCCGCCGACGGGCACAGGACGTGGGGGCAGTCCAGGCGGCACTATCCAGACGAGCTGACCATGCTGCGGCCGTTCAGCGGGCGGACAGTCCAGCCGGGTCGGATGGATGCCGTCGGCCCGGATGCCATCGGCGTCCTGGGTGACGTCGAAATACACCCGGTGGCCCGGAACCAGCACGCGGTCCGCGTCACCGTGCACCGCCGACCGGTGGGCGACAGCCTCCCAGCCACCGCCGTCCTGAGTGATGGCACCCACACCCCGTCCGGCATCGAACCACTTCACCACACCGCTCGGCACAGGCACCCCCAGCTCTTGGCGCCACCGGATGGAAGCCTCCAGAATCTGCCCGCGCATGATCACCGACAACCGGCGCGGGTCCTGGCGCGCGAGGCAGACACCCCGCGCCCGACCAGGCTTCACCACCCCAAGCAGCCGCCGCTGGCCGACCTTCCGGCCGCCCTCAGGAGGGAGGGGCGGGGGCGGGGTGGGCGTGCCTCGGGGGATCGGGGCGCCGTCCTCTTGTTGCGCGTCGGCGGGGCCTCCACGCTCGGGCGCCGGGCAAGGCCGGCTGGCATGGTGACCCCGACCGTGATCCCGCGAGCCTGCAAGAGCTGTTCGAGGACTGGGGACCCGCCCCATTGACTGGTGCGAGGGGGCTGTTCAGCGCTTCTTGAGGGCGGCCAGGTAGACCCGGACCAGCTCCGCGCCCGCCGTGCACCGCCCGGTCCCTCTCGGGCACTCGTGGCACGCGCGCAGGTGTTCCACATACGTGTCGTAGCTGCGCTGGGCAGCGGGTGTCATGGTGTGCATTCGTGCCTCCCCGCGACCCGCGCCACCGGCGCGCTTGCTTGCCGACGGTCGCCAGTCAAACCCGAGCATATGGCGCGAGGAGCGCGTCTGTACCCCACTGCATGACGACGAAGGAGGGGCCCGTGCCGGTTCCGTCAACGCGGCACGGACCCCGCGCCGAACCTATCCGACGCCCACCAGAGTCCACGGGCCGGAGCTCCATGTGTGAGTGATGGCAGTAGCCGGATCTGGCGGGACGCTCGGCAGAAAGCCAACCGGGAGCCCGGTCGTTGAGGGTGAGTTAAGAAAGCGTGCCACCAGTCACAAGCGCCGGTAGTCAGGTCCCTGACCTGGTGTTTCCGGCGTCTGTGGCTTGGCGGTACGCCTGCTCGGCTTCTTCGTCCCGCCCGGCCCGGGCGAGCAGGTTGCCGAGGTTGTTCGCGGCGTCTGTGTTCCCGGCATCCACGGCCCGGCGGTACGCCTGCTCGGCCTCTTCCACCCGCCCGGCCCGGGCGAGCAGGTTGCCGAGGTTGTTCGCGGCGTCTGTGTCCCCGGTGTTCATGGCTTGGCGGTACAGCTTCTCGGCTTCTTCGTCCCGGCCGGCGTCGGCGAGCAGTTTGCCGAGGTTGTACGCGGCGTTGGTGTTCCCGGCATCCACGGCCTGGCGGTACGCCTGCTCGGCTTCTTCCACCCGCCCGACCCGGGTGAGCAGAATGCCGAGGTTGTTCGCGGCGTCGGTGTGCCCGGCGTTCATGGCGTGGCGGAACAGCTTCTCGGCTTCTTCCATCCGCGCGTCGCTGAGCAGGATGCCGAGGTTGTTCGCGGCGTTGGTGTTCCCGGCGATACTGGCGTAGCGGTACAGCTGCTCAGCCTCTTCCACCCGGCCGGCGTCGGCGAGCAGTTTGCCGAGGTTGTACGCGGCGTCGGTGTTCCCGGCGATACTGGCCTGGCGGTACAGCTGCTCAGCCTCTTCCACCCGCCCGGCCCGGGTGAGCAGAATGCCGAGGTTGTTCGCGGCGTTGGTGTGCCCGGCATCCACGGCCTGGCGGTACAGCTGCTCAGCCTCTTCCACCCGCCCGGCGTCAGCAAGCAGGTTGCCGAGGTTGAACGCGGAGTCGGTGTGCCCGGCGTTCATGGCCTGGCGGTACAGCTGCTCGGCCTCTTCCACCCGCCCGGCGTCGCTGAGCAGAATGCCGAGGTTGAACGCGGCGCCGGGGCTGTGTGGGGCGAGGGGGCGCCAGGCGGCTTCGGCGATGTGGGGTGCGCGGTCGAAGGCGTGGACGCCGATGGTGAAGCGTTCGTCTTCATCGGCAGCGTGGTCCAGGGCGGTCTGCCATGCCTGTTGTGTGACGGGGGTGGTGGTGTGGTCGGGGAGGTAGTCGAAGACGTTCCAGGTGTCGGGGTTGCTGGTGGGCAGGAGCAGGCTGGTGGCGCCGTAGCGCAGGCGCTGGGTCCAGGCCAGGGCCTGGTCGAGTGGTTCGGGGCGCAGCAGGTGGCCGTCGGGCAGGTAGTGCTGGTGGAGGGTGGTGAGCAGGGAGGTGGGGTAGGGCGGGCGCAGTCCGGTGCGGGTGAGATCGACGGCGGCGGCGACCAGGGCGGCGCCGCGGGGATGGCCGCCGGGACGGGCGGCGTGGCGCCATTCGGTGAGCAGGGCGGGGCCGGCGGCGAGGTATTCGGCGACCCCGTAGGGGCCGTGGTGGGTGACGGCGTCGATGATCCGTGAGTCGTCGCAGTCCTTCGCGCGTGCCAGCTCTTCGGTGCTCCAGCGGCGCTCCAGGTACAAAGGCTCGGTCTGCTTGAGCACCCGGGCGCCCGTCCCGACTGCGGCCGTCTGCGGCCCGGCCGGGCCTTCCGGGCGGGTCTCGGCGGTGTGGGGGTAGAAGGTGTCGTAGTGGCGCAGCTGCATGGTGGCCAGCACTGGTGTCTGCAGCCGCACCAGTTCGGCCAGCACCCCCGGCTCCAGCCCGTCAGGGCTCAGGAACCGCTCCAGGTCATCCAGCCACACCACGCACCGCACCAAGGTGGTGGCCACCACGTCCACCGCGATCACCAGATCCGGCCCGGTGTCAGGAGCCAGCACCCGATAGCCGTCCAGCGCCTGGCACCGGCGCACCGCCTGATGGACGGCACGGGTCTTGCCCGCCGTGGACTCCCCGACCACCAGCACCAGCCCGCCCCGCTGCGCAGCCTGGGCGAGCCGTGTCTGCAGCATCATGTCGACGTCCCGGGCCACATACGGCGGCACCGCGTCACCGGCGTCGTCGGGCCGCGCCCGATGCGCCCCGGCCGTCAGGGCGTCCCAGGTCTTCACCAGCGGCCAGCGCCGCGGGTCCTGCAGATATCCGGGCACCCGCACCCCGGCCGTGGTGATCGTCACCGGTCCTGTGATGTCCCGCGCAGTGACGACCACGTCCTGTCGGCCCCCGGACACCTCGGCGTGGACATCACCGTCACCAGACGGCTCCACAGCCATGACCGGCCCTCAGCTCCCGGACCCGCCGGGCCGCTCAGGCGGTGAAGGCGGGCTCGCCGGCAGGCCGAAGTGCAGCCCGCCAGTCACGTCGCGGGCCGTGACCACATTGCCCTGACTACCGCCGGAAATGTTGGTGGAGACGCTGCCCGCTCCGGTATTCGGCACCACCTGCTGCGCCTGCCGGTGCCACGCCTCCAGCGCAGCGGCAAAACCCGCGTCCCTCCCGGCCCGCGCCGCCAACGCGACCGACAAGATCTGTGCCCGCCGCTCATCGGCAGGATCCTGCTCCAAAGACGTCAGCTCCGCCTCAGCCGACACAGGCTCCACCACACCCGACGGACTCTCTTGTCCCCGCCACCGCCGCACCAACGCGACCAAACCCTGCCAGGACTGCCCACCCGCAGCCCCCGCCGCGCCCGTCGCCAACGCCAGCAACAATGCAGCCGATACCGGCTCCATGACCCACCCCCGGTGAAAAGCCTGTCGTCATACCACCGTAGAGCCTTCACCCACTGCAGGAACGTCACGCCCGCAACCTGCTTTGCGGCTATGGCGATGCCATTCGGCCCCACCAAGTTGCTTGGCCCCCAGGGCGCCGCTCCCGCAACCTTGCCTACGATCTGCTCCACGCACAGCCCCACACTCTGCCGCCGGACCGTCGCACGCGCGACCTCCCCCGCCTTCACATCACGCGCGCCCCTCCTTGGCCGCCCACTCCAGCCCGAGGCCGACCAACTGCGCACGCCGTTCCGGGCTGAGCTTGGCGGCCCGGCGCCGGATGTTGTCGAGGAACGCCCCGAGCTTGATCTCTTCGCCGTTCACGTTTTCGACGTGCTTGCGGGCGGGCCGCAGGTGTCCTTCGCGTGCGTGGAACTGGCGGGCGGCGGCGAGGTTGGTGTTCCACCGTTCATCCTGTGACCGCCGTACCGGCTCGACCGTCTCGCCTTCCGCAAGCGGTTCGATGCCGAGGGTCTCCAGCAGGTACTGCTGTGCGGGCATCAGCTTGTCCCACCCCGCCCGCTGCCCGGCGATCCAGGCTCCGAGGTCCTCGCCCTGGACGATGACCTCGCCAGGCCCGGAGGGCAGGCTGCCGCCGGCCTTCACGTGCGCGAGCGCCAACCGGTAGTTGCGTTGCCACGCGATCTTCCAGGCCGGGCACCACCCTGGATCAATCTCCGCCAGAGCCTCCTGACGGCTCGTCGACAGCTCCCCGGCATACGAGACGCCCGTTTCCCCGGCCTCACGCCGTGCGGCGTTCTCCGCTGCCTTGCGGGCCGCGGCGCGCTGGTTCTTGGCCCACACCCCGATAGCCATCGAGCCAGCACCGCCCCCGGTACCGCCGCTGCCCCACACCGCGTTGGCGGGCGGGAGGAAGTGCCCGTGGACGGCCGCATAGGAACGGGCGACCTCGAGGCCGGCGTCCCACGCGGAGGCGTGCACCGACCACACCATCCCCAGCCGCTCCAACTCCGCCACCCGCGAGGCCTCCAAGGTCCCGGCCGTGTAGTACCGGCGCTGATCCGCCACCCAGACCCCCAGCGGATGCGAACCGACCGACCCCCACCCCTCCGGCGTGACGTACGTGAACGCCACCCGCAGCTCCGCGCTACCGGTCTCGCGCAGCCACCGGGTCGCGGCCTCGATGCCACGCCGCCAGTACGCCCCCTCGGGGTCGATGACGCGCAGCTGCACGAACTGCGTGAGCGCGGCCGGGTCGCGTTCCTCGCTGAACCGCAGCACCCCCGCCGCCCGCTCCGAGAGCCGCTGCGCCTCCGGGCTGGCGTCGCCCTGGCCGTCGTCCTCGCCGTCCGGCAGCTCCTCCTCGCCGCGGTCGCCATCGACGGCCGGTCGGCTGTTGCGCAGACGAGGGTCCGCGAGAGCGTCGATCGTCTCCGAGTCGTGCGCCCGCAAGGCGCCAAGGATCTTCCCCAAGATCGAATAAGCGTCGGAAGTGAGCAACTCATTCGGATCCTCACCCGGCCCGAGGAATACCGGGACGATCAGTGTGGCGAGTTTTCCGTGGTCCGGGTTCAATCGCAGAGCGCGCCCGACCATCTGCACGATGTCCACCATTGAGCCGCGTGCATCCGCGAAAAGCACGGCGTCGCATTCGGCGGTATCGACACCTTCCCCGAGAATACGAACTGAAGAAAGAACACGCAATTCAGCACGCATATTCTGACCATCGAATTCGGGTCCCCCGAGAAAGTCGGAGGCGAATTCATCGAGCACGGTCCGGCGGTGTCCGGGTGCGTGTTCGCCGTACAGCCAGTCCGCCCACACCTGGCGTGCGGGCGGGTAGGTGTCGGGGCCGTCCTCGGCGAGCCGGGCCGCGACCGCCGGCACCGACGCCGCCATGGCCTCCGCCTCACTCACCCGGCTGTGGAACGACAGCACCCGACGGAACCGCTCCTCAACCGCCGCGCGCAGCAGACCCGTCTGCACAGCCGCCAGCCGCGCCCCACGCACAGCGTCGGAACCGGTGGCCTCCGTGGCCAGCGCCGCATACAGGTCGGGGTCACGGATGTCGAGACACAGCACCTGGTAGGGCGCCACGATGCCCCGACCGATCGCCTCAGACAGCGTCAGCTTGTACGCCACCGGACCGAACACCGGTGAACCGTCCTCCATCGACGCCACCAACCGCGGCCGCTCACCCTCCGCCTCCCACACCCTGGCGGTAGCCGTCATGTAGAGCCGGCGCTCCGCGGGGAGCTGCGCCTGGTCGTGCACTGCCGCCCACGGCTTCAGACCATCCCCACTCGTACGGTGCGCCTCATCCACGACCATCAGGCTCCACACCCCAAGACCAGCCGCATGCGCGCGCTGGAGGATACCGAGTCCGACCGACGCGTACGTGGCGAACACCGTGACCGTCTCCAGCCCCGACATCCACGCGACCAACTCGTCAGGGTCGGTCGTGCACGGCAGCCCCTGAAGTTCCTTGCGGGCGGCCAGGTCGTCGTTGATGAAGCGGGCCATCGACCACAGGTCCTCGGGCTGATAGCGCACCTCGCAGTGCAGCGCCGATACGAAGCAGCCGGCTTCGTCCTCGGACACCGGGCGCCGCAGCTCGTCCCGCAGGGCGACCGGGGAGCCGACCGCGAAGCGCGCCAAGGGCCGGGCTTCGGCGTCGCGGGCCACGGCACAGGCCAGCGCCGCGGCCAGCACACCGTGCAGGGTGGCTCCTTCCCGTTTGCAGGCGAGCGCGAGACCTTCCAGGACGTCGCTGCCGAGGGACCGGTGCAGCATCCGGGTCCGGCGCTGGGCGAAGGGCACGAAGCGCTCCGGCTCGAGCCGGCCCACCGCGTCCGCGTCCGCGGCCGCCGGGGGCTCTGCCCCGCCGGCCGCCCCGGAGCCCACCCCGCCGGCCGCCCCCGGGTTCGCCCCGGAGCCCGCCCCGGAGTCCGCCCCCGGGTTCGCCCCGGGGTTCGCCCCGTCGGCCGTCTGCGGGCCGGCCGGCGCATTCGCCCCCGGGCGGAAGCGCTCCGGGAAGAGGGCCTCGAACGGCTGCGGCAGGGGGCCGTGCGGCGCGGCTCTGCGGCCTGACGGGGGCGGCGCGGCCGCGAGCCGCACCCACTGGCGCAGCAGGGAGAGTGCGGTCGTCCCGTCCGCGATGCAGTGCGGGACGGTGAGGATGAGGTCGTGGGTCTGGTCCGGTGCGCTGATGAGGACGGCGCGGGCCAGCGGTCCCGACCGCCAGTCGATGGGGTCCGTCAGTTCCCGGCCGTCCACCTCGCGCGTCCAGTGCGCGTCGCCGGCGCCGGCCACGCGTACCTCGCGCAGCGGGATCGGCAGGTCCACCGGCACGAACCGGGGCCCGCCGCCGGGTGTGCGCGGCGGGTTTTGCGCTATGGCCGTGCGCAGGAGCGGATGGCGGTCCTGCAGCGCGCCCAGTGCGGTGCGCAGCACCGGTGCCGAGAGCTCCCCCTCGATGCGTACGCGGGCGCAGACGTTGAGCGTGGAGAGCTGGTCGATGATCCAGTACCAGCGCTCCCCCGGGCTCAGGGCGCGCGACGTGGCGGCGCGCCCGCCGGTGCCGTTCTCCGTCAGGGCGCTCGATGCGTTCATAGCGGACACTCCCCATCGCCATTCGCGGGTCCGGTGCCGTACCGGATGGTCGAGGGAGGCTAGCAATGCGTGATCGAGTGCCGGTCGAGTATTTCCGTGCCCTACCTCGTGCAGGTAATTGACCTGCGCATTATGGTCCGTTCCCAGTCGTTCCCAAGTGGGCTGTGTGGTCAGTTCTCAGTCGTTCTCAAGAGGATCGTGCTGCCATTCTCGAGCCGGACTCAAGTCAGCCTGAAGGAATGTCACCATGACCCTGACGACGCTCAGCCAGAATTCTTCCGCGCTCTTTTCCATCGACCCGTCGGGCACCGACCGCCATGGGGAGGCAGCGCGGATGCGCGCCCTGGGTCCGGTGGTCCGTGCCGTGCTGCCCGGTGGTGTGCGGATGTGGGTGGTCACCGATTACGCGCTGCTCGCCGAGCTGGCCGCCGACCCGAGGGTGGGGCGGGACTGGCGCAACTGGGAGGCGCTGCGCCGCGGGGAGATCCCCGACGACTGGCCGCTGCTCGGCATGATCCGCCTGAACAACATGATGGCCCGCGACGGTGCGGAGCACCGGCGGCTGCGCCGCCCGCTGACCCGCACCTTCACCCGGAGCCGGGTCGAGAGCATGGGGCCGCGGATCGACCGGATCGTGGCCGCCATGCTGGACGACCTGCCGCGCCGGGCCGCGGCGGACGGCACGGTCGATCTGCGGCGGCACTACGCCTACCCGTTCCCCATGCAGGTGATCTGCGAGCTCATCGGCATACCCGAGGCGTGGTGGTCACGCTTGCGTGAGCTCATCAGCACCGTCATCCGCGCCGACACGACCGCCGAGCAGTTCCGCGCCACCGGGCAGGAGCGGCACGAACTGTTCCAGCGGCTGTTCGCCATGCGCCGCGCCGAGCCCGCCGACGACCTGACCAGCGCGCTGCTCGCCCTCAACGAGGATGCCGACGACGCCTTCACCAGCGAGGAACTCGAGGACACCCTGTGGACACTGATCGGCGCGGGCCATGAGACCTCGATCAGTCTGATCGTCAACGCCACCCGGGCGCTGCTGACCCACCCCGAGCAGCTGGCGATGGTCCGCGAGGGCGGCCCCGCCCTCTGGAGCCAGGTCATCGAGGAGACCCTGCGCTGGGACTCCCCCGTGGGCAACTTCCCGGCCCGTTTCCCGACCGAGGACATCACGGTGGCCGGCGTCACCATTCCCCGGGGGGACGCCATCCTCGCTCCGTGGAGCGGTGTCAACCGTGATCCCAAGCAGTACGGCGAGAGCGCCGGCCGGTTCGACATCACGCGGCCGGTCAAGCGGCATCTGGCGTTCGGCACCGGACCGCACGTGTGCATCGGCCCGGGCCTGGCCCGGGCCGAGGCGATGGCCGCGCTGCCTGCGCTGTTCGCCCGCTATCCCGAACTGCGGCTCGCCGTGGACCCCTTGGAGCTGTCCCCGGTCCCCTCCCTGTTCTCCAACTCCGTCACCGGCCTGCCCGTGCACCTGGGCCCCCAGAAGCGCTGACGCCCCTCCCCCCGGGCGGGGCGGGGCCTGTCCTAGCCTTGCCCGGGGGCGGCCGGCGGGATGTTGTGGTTGAGCCGGAAGAGGTTCTGCGGGTCGTAGGCGGCCTTGATCTCGGTGAGGCGCCGGTAGTCCTCGGGCTCGTACGCGGAGCGCACGTGCTGGGCGTCCCGCTCGCCGTTGAGGAAGGTCAGGGCCCGGCCTCCGGTGCTCCAGGGCCCGATGGCCGTGAGAAGACGCTCGTGCGCGGGCCGGATGTCGGTGATGGGGGCGCGCTCCAGCCGCGAGACCACGCTCAGCAGGTAGTGCGCGTCGCGGTTGCCGACCGCGTTCGGGACGTCGGCCGGGCGCGCGAGCCGTCCGCCCAGGTGCCGCAGTTCGACGACGTGGGGCACCGGCGTGTGCGGTCCCATGTGGTCCAGCAGGGCCCCCACCGCGCCGGCGTCGAGTGCGCCCAGCATGGCGGTGCCGGACTCGAAGGTGCCCGCCGCGGTCGGGTCGTTGTGGACGGTGCCGACCTCGGCGCAGGACAGTTCACGGACGGTGTCGTTGAAGGGGTTCAGCGCCCGCAGCGGCGCCACCAGATCCTTGCCGGCGCCGAGGTCGTCCGCCGCGTAGGCGATGCGCACGTGCAGGACGTGCCGGCCGCGCAGCGGCGGCGGCAGCACCGGCAGGTCGGGGAAGGAGATCACCGCGACGGAGGAGGTCATCTCGTCCGGCATGCCGGCCGACCACTGCACATACCTCTCGAGGACCTCGCGGGCCGACGCGAAGTCGAAGAACAGTCCCCCGCCGTAGAGCGCCGGAACCGGCATGAGGTCGATCTCGAGGCCGGTGACCACGCCGAAGTTGTCCCGGCCGCCGCGCAGCGCCCAGAACAGGTCGGGCTCCGACGTCGCGGTGACGTGCCGCAGCCGGCCGTCCGCCGTGACGACATCGATGCTCCGCACCCGGTCGGCGGCGTACCCGTAGCGCCTCGACAGCAGTCCCAGGCCGCCGCCCAGGGTGTACGACACCACGCCGACCGACGGGGCCGAGCCCGCCAGCGGGGCCAGCCCGGCCGGCGCCGCCTCGTGGATCACCCGGTCCCAGCTCACCCCGGCGGCGACCCACGCGGTGCCCGCCCCGGCGTCCACCCGCACGCCGGTCATCCGGGAGGTGTTGATGAGCACGCCGCCCTCGCCGGCGACGGCCCCCAGCGCATGGCCGGTGCCCTGGACCGCCACCGCGAGGCCGTGCCGGCCGGCGAACTCCACCGCCGCCTGCACATCGGCGGGACCGGTCGCACCCACCAGCAGCGAGGGCCGGTGCGAGCGCGCGGTCTGCGCCCCGGCCCGTTCCGCGTCGTACCTCTCGTCCCGGGGCGTCAGCACCGGCCCCCGCACCCGCCGGCCTAAGGCTTCGAGCGCCTCGGCGCCGAAACCCGCATCCTGCGCGCCCTGCGCGTCCTGCGCGGTCTGGGTGTTGCGGGTGACCTGGGTGTTCTCCTGGCCCGAACTGCTCATGACTGTTCCCTTCCTGACCGGTGTCGCATCGTGTCTCGCGGCCGGGTCGCCGGCCCCGCTAGAGTTAGTCAAGCAACCGTACTACTTTTTAGTCAAGCACCCTGACGACATTGGCTGTGCCAGAAAGGTGGCCCGAGATGACCACACCATCCGGGGAGCCGGGCGAGCGCCGGGTTCCGCTGCCCACCCTGCTCACGCAGGCCAAGGACCTCACCGTCGAGCAGCTCCACCGGCGCCTCGACGAGGAGGGGTTCGAAGGGATCAGGTTCCGGCACGGCTCCGTCTTCCGGTTCGTGGGCCCCGAGGGCTCACGGCTGACCGCGCTCGCCGAACGCTCCGGGTTCAGCAAGCAGGCGATCGGTGAAGTGGTCGACGAACTCGAGCGGCTGGGCTATGTCGAGCGGACAGCGGACCCGGGCGACCGCCGGGCGAAGATCATCCGGCTGACGGAACGGGGAGCGCAGGGCCAGCTGGCCGGCGCCCGGATTCTCGGGGACATCGAACGGATGTGGGCCCATTACCTCGGACAGGACCAGATCGCCCTGCTGCGGCGGGCATTGGAAGAGATTATCGCGCGCCAGGACGAATAGCCACCCGCACATGACACTTCCCTCTCCGGCACCAAAGGAACCCGAGTCCGCTCCAAGTGCCCCTCAAGCGCGGTGCGTCAGAGTATCGAGGTGTCGAACTCCCAGCCGACTCCTCAGAAGGTGGACTTCACGGATATGCCAACGCTATGCAAACCGGCGGTGGATGTGCCGGAATACGTCATCACCCTTGAAGAAACCCTGAAGTTCGCCGAGAAAACCCACGCCGGGAAGCCGCAGCTGCCGCTGGCACTCAGGCTGATCCAGAACACCGGTGTGAAGAAACGGCACATCGTCCAGCCGATCGAGAAGACGCTCCGCCATCCCGGCCTCGAGGAACGCAACCGGATATTCGAGGCCGAATCCAAGAAGAGATGCCCGCCAGTCATCGAACGGGCCCTGGCGAACGCCCGGCTGACCGCCCGGGACATCGACGCGATCATCTTCGTGTCCTGCACCGGGTTCCTGATGCCGTCGATGACGGCATGGCTGATCAACAACATGGGGTTCCGCACCGACACCCGGCAGATACCCATCGCCCAGCTGGGCTGCGCCGCCGGCGGCGCCGCGGTCAACCGGGCCCACGACTTCTGCACCGCCTACCCGCAGAGCAACGTGCTGATCGTCTCCTGCGAACTGTGCTCACTGTGCTACCAGCCCGGCGACGACAACATCGGCTCCCTGCTGTCCGACGGGCTGTTCGGCGACGCGGTCGCGGCCGCCGTGGTGCGCGGCAGCGGCGGCACCGGCGTGCGGCTGGAGCGCAACGCCTCGTACATCATCCCCCACACCGAGGACTGGATCTCCTACGCCGTGCGGTCCACCGGCTTCCACTTCCAGCTGGACCGCCGGGTGCCCGGCACCATGGAGCCGCTCGCACCGGTCCTGCGGGACCTCGCGATGAGCCACGGCTGGGACATCGGCGCCCTGGACTTCTACATCATCCACGCCGGCGGCCCGCGCATCCTCGCCGACCTGAGCACCTTCCTGGGCGTCGACCTCCACATGTTCCGGCACAGCTGGGCGACGCTCACCGAATACGGGAACATCGCCAGCGCCGTCGTCTTCGACGCGCTGCGCAGGCAGTTCGAGGAAGACACGATGACCGAGCACGCCACCGGAGTGATCGCGGGTTTCGGCCCCGGCATCACCGCCGAGATGGCCGTCGGCAGCTGGCGCACCGAAGCGCCCGCGATCACCGCGGACCTGCGCCGGCAGGCCGTGCCGGCAACCCTGTGAGGAGAAGAACACGATGACGGGCACCCTGCCTTCCCCCCACCGGATCCTGGAGATCGCCAGCGGCTACTGGGCCACCGGCCTCCTCGGCGTGGCCACCGGGCACGCGCTGTTCACCCTCATCCACGGCGGCCTGGACCGTGCCGGCCCGCTGGCCGAGAAGACCGGCCTGGCCGAACGCGGCATGCAGACCCTCCTCGACGGGCTCGTCGGCCTGGGACTGCTCACCACAAGCGACGGCACCTACCGCAACACCCCCGAAGCCGCGCTGTACCTGGTCCACGGACAGCCCACCGACATCAGCGGCTTCGCCCAGCTCAAACTCGCCGAAATGGACAAACTCGCAGGCCGCCTCGGCGTGTTCGCCGCCGGAGGCCCGCAGACCGCCCCGATGGTGGAGGTCGCCGACAACCCCCACTGGGAAAACGTCGTCACCGCCATCGCCGGCCTGTCGGTCACCGCCGCACACACCGCCGCCGGCCTCCTGGACCTGGCCGGACGCACCCACCTCTCGATCCTCGACGTGGGCGGCGGATCAGGCATCTTCTCCTCCCTGTGGCTGCGCCTCAACCCCGCCGCCCGCGCCACACAGCTCGACTGGCAGCCCATCAACGCCATCGCCCGCCGCCTGCTCGCCCAGCACGGCCTCACCGACCGGTTCACGAGCCTGGACGGTGACTTCCACACCGTCCCGCTCGACACCGCCGCCTACGACGTGGCCGTCTACTCCCACGTCGCCCACCAGGAAGGACCCCAAGACAACACAGCCGTCTTCACCAAACTCCGCAACGCCCTCACCCCCGGCGGCACCCTCGTCGTATGCGACTACATCGTCGAGGACGACCGCAGCGGCCCCGCCTTCCCCCTCCTGTTCGCCTCGGAAATGCTCCTCAAAAGCAACAACGGCGGAACATGGCGCCGCGCCGACTACACCGCCTGGCTGACCGAAGCCGGCTTCGAAACCATCTCCTTCCACCCCACCCCCTCCCCCGCCACACTCGTCATCGCCCGCTGACCACCCCCCGAAGAACCAGACCACCCAACCCACCACCACCGCCCAACCCGCCACAGCAACCCGGCCACCGCCCAGCCCGCCGCCGCCGCGGGTGCCGCGGGTGCCGCCGTCACCGGCCGCCGCGAACCCCGCCACCACCACCGCGCTCCCCCACACCCCCACAGCGACAGCGACGGCGCCCTTTCCGAGACGGTGGCACCGGCGCCCTCTCGAAACGCTCCTGCGCCCCCGCCACCGCCGCCCTCCCCTGATGCACCCGGACCCCCTGCCGGCGAGAACCCCACCCCCGCGGCGCCCCTGCCTGCGGGAACCCCACTCCCGGGCGCCCGGCCGGCGCGTGAGGACCCTCCCGCAGAGCACCCGGGCAACGCGGCGCTCAAGCCCGGGCACGGCCCTCCCGGCACGGCCACACCAGGACACCCGCACCCGCACCCGCACCCGCACCCGACGGTGCGTCAGCACCCGCCCGCCGGTGCGCCCGCACCCGCCGGTGCGTCAGCACCCGCCGGTGCGTCAGCACCCGTACCCGTGCCCGGCGGTGCGCCCGCATCCGCCGCACCCGCGCCCGTACCCGCCGGTGCGTCAGCACCCGTACCCGTGCCCTGCGGTGCGCCCGTGTCAGCGACGGCAGGACACCATGCGGAGCCATCGACGCCGCCCGCCCGGCCGTGCCCTACCGGCCGGGCGGGCGGGAAAGGCCCCTTTTCGCCAACGGGGGGAAACAGCCGGCCCGTTTTCCGGTGAACGGGAAACATGCCGGCCGCAATCCGCAGCCGTCAGCGACGGCGGACCTTCCCGGCCGACCAACTGCGTCAAAGATGAACACCGCCCGCGCAACACCTCCCCCCAAAAAAGAAGAAAAAAGGGAGGGCGGGGCCGGCGGGCATGAGACGCGTCCCGCACCGGGCGGACAGCACACCACACAGCCCGAAGAGAACCTGTGGCTCGATCTCCACCCCACCCGATGGCTTTATCGTCCCTGCCCGTTCGAGGGTCACTTGAGGATCGCTCAACTGCCCTGCCAAAAGGCCGGATCCGGGTTGCAGGCCGCCGGGCATCCGGGTTGGATCAGCGGTATGTCCTTGCGCCCCGCTCTGCTGTCCTTGCGCATCACCGCGGCATTCCAGTCGATTCTGATGCTCGTTCAGGTCGCCCTGGCCGGAGGCTTTCTCGGCGGCCATTTCGACATGCTGGCGATGCACGGAACACTCGGCCGTGTCATCACAGTGGCCGCCCTCCTGATGGCCGTCGCCGCGTTCTTCGTGCGCCGCCGCGGCGGACCCGCCGCGGTGTTCCCCGCCTCGGTCGTCGTGCTGCTGGCACTCGTGGCCCAGATCGCCCTCGGACTCGCCCGCAGCGTCGCCCTGCACGTCCTGCTCGGCGTCATCCTCGTCTCCGCCGTCGCGGTGCTCTCCCACCGCGTGATGACCACCCCCCTGCCCGCCCGGGCCCCGGCCGCCGTCCGCACCCCGGACCAGACCCCCCAGCCGGAGCCGGCCACATGAGGCGGCGCACCCTGCTGGGCGCCGGCGGGGCGATGCTCGGCGCCGGCGCCCTGACCGCGGCCGGCTGGCCGGCACTGAGCCGCTACGCACGCGAGGGCCGCCCCGGCACCGTGCTCCCCAGCCAGACCGAACTGCCGGCCCCCTTCCGCACCCCCCTGCCGATCCCCCGCGTGCTGGCCCCCACATCGACCAGCGGCACCACAGACCACTACGACATCACCCAGCAACACACCGAACTGGAGATCCTGCCCGGACTGCGCACCCCGGCATGGACCTACGCAGGCACCTTCCCCGGACCGACCATCGTCTCCCGCTCGGGACGCCGCACCGTCGTACGCCACCGCAACGAACTCGACCGCCCCGCCGTGGTCCACCTGCACGGCGGCCACACCCCGGCAGCCAGCGACGGCTACCCCACCTCCCTGATCCTGCCCGCCGACGGCTCCTACGACGCCCACCGCGTCCACCAGGACATGAACGGCGGACCCCACGGCTCATCCATGGGCCACCACCCCATGGACCTCACCGAAGGAACCCGCACCTACACCTACCCCCTCGACCAGCGCGCCGCGACCCTCTGGTACCACGACCACCGCATGAGCTACACCGGCACCGCCGTCTGGATGGGACTCGCCGGATTCCACCTCATCCACGACGACGAAGAAGAACAACTGGAACTGCCCCGCGGCGACCGGGACATCCCCCTCATGATCACAGACCGCTCGTTCGCCGCCGACGGATCATTCCGCTACCCCGCCCTGGACCCCCAGCTGCACACCCCAGGCGTCACCGACACCTACATGAACGGCGTCCTGGGCGACGTCATCCTCGTCAACGGCGCCCCCTGGCCCGTGCACCACACCCAACGGCTGCGCTACCGGCTACGCCTCCTCAACGCCTCCAACGCCCGCCTGTACACACTGCAACTCGACCCCCAGCCCCCAGGCGGCGGCGGCCTCCTCCAGATCGGCAGCGACGGCGGACTCCTCAACACCCCCCGCCCCCACGACACCCTGGACATCGCCCCCGGCGAACGCTTCGACATCATCATCGACTTCTCCCGCTACCGCCCCGGCACCCAAGTACGCCTCCTCAACCGCAACGCAGACGGCCCCACAGCCCAGATCATGCGCTTCGACACCGGCTCCGGCTCCCCCCACGACGACACCAGAGTCCCCCACCGACTCAGCGACATACCCCGCCTCGACCCAAGCCGGGCCACCATCACCCGCGACTTCCACTTCCGCGGCTCCACCACAGGCTGGACCATCAACGGCAAAGAATACAAACCAGGACACACACTGGCCCGCCCCCAACTCGGCCAAATAGAAATCTGGCGGTTCACCACCAACTTCCACCACCCCATCCACCTCCACCTCAACCACTTCCAGGTCCTGACCCGCAACAACCACACCCCCGGAACCTTCGACCACGGCTGGAAAGACACCATCAACCTCCACCCCGCCGAAGCCGTCGAAATAACCACCCACTTCACCCACTACCCCGGCACCTACATGATCCACTGCCACAACCTCGAACACGAAGACATGGCCATGATGGCCGACTTCACCACCCACTAACCCCACCCACCCCCACCACCCAGACAAGCCCGAGAAACCCTGCCGAACGGAGACGACCCAACACCCGACACCCCCAAACCACACCCAGGGCTTCCGCTTTCGCCGCCCTGCACGATCCCGCCTCCCGCACCTACTACGACAAATGCCGGGCCCGAGGGAAGACCCACACGCAGGCGCTTCTCCGCCTGGCCCGACAACGGATCAACGTGCTGTTCGCGATGCTCCGCGACGGCACCTTCTACGAACCCCGAACCCCACGCCTCGCTTGACGAAAGACATAGAGGCACCCCCCGGCGGCAGGCTACGGCCCGGCCCTACCGACACCCGCCACACATCACCGGCTCTGACGGTGGACTCGCGCCCTCGGCTCCCCGCTTCGACCCACCGTCTGCGTCTATCGCCTCGGTCTGGTCCGGCGTGTGCAGCACGGAGGGGTCAGACATCAAACTACTGCCGCATCAGCGGCCGTCATGCAGTTCCTGATGCATCTGAGGCTGGTCGTCCTGTCCGTGCGTGAGGGCGTAGTTCTCGATCTCATTGAACGCCTTGGAAGCCACACCGATGACGTCCTTGTACGGGTTGACGCCGACGGTCTTCTTCGCCGCGCCGCCGAACAGGCCACCGGCTGTGTTGCTGACGACGCCGTGGCCGGCGGCCAGGGGCTGACCTGCGAGGTCAAGGGGGCTGCGGGGCAGGCCGGCCATGTCGGCGTACTTGTCGGTGAGCGCCACCCGCGTCAGAGCGAGGTAGGCGTCACTGACACCGGGCTTGAGCAGGTCGCGGTAGAACTTGACGGCCTGGGCGGTCATGAACACACCGTCGTCGGTCTTCTTCCACTCCTTGTCCCGCTCCTGGTTCCACAGGCTTTCCACCTCGTCGGAGTTCTTGGGCAGCAGCCACTTCTCCAGGGTGCCGAGATAGTGGTCGATGTAGTGCCAGGCGCAGATGAACCCATGGGCGTCGTCCGCGGAGACGTGCAGGCCTAGCCTTTTCATCCCCTGCAGGATCTGGGTGCTGAAGATGCAGGCGGCGCCGGTGGTGTACTTCTGGGAGACCGGCTCGCCCCAGGTGGCGTAGTCCCACTCGCCACTCTTCTTGTGCAACTGCCGCACCGAGGCGTGCACCAGGCGGACCTTGGTGACGGTCGCGGCGAGCGTGCCGTCGCGCAGGGCACCGGACTTGCCCATACCGAGGAACAGGCGGGAGGACTGCGACAGCCGGCGGCCCGGTCCGTTCGCTCCGCCCAGGCGGCCCGTGGAGCGCAGGGTGTAGGCGCCGGTGGGCGAGAGGTAGGTGCCGATCAGCCCGACGGTGCCCTGAAGCATGGACGCCTCACCGTGGTGATGCCCGAAGAAACCCTCCGCCGCTGCGGTATCGGCCTCGCTCCAGTCCGGCGGCGGGGCCTGCGCCTCGTGCAGGAACTGCGCGAGACGCTCGGGCAGTTGGGAGAGGTCCTGGCCGGGGCCCAAGGTGCTGATGGTGCGGAACAGCTGGTTGACTCCGTCGACTTCCCCGTTGTCGATCAGGTCGGACACCAGCATGTCGGCCGCCGGGTCACCCACCTTGCTCGCAGCCTCCAGCTCGGCTGCCACGTTGGCGGTCGTCAATGCCATGAATAGGGCTCCTTCGTCATTCGGTCAGGTGAAGGGATCCGCCCACCACGTCCCAGCACAGAACAGCAGCAGGCCTGGCACCTGTATCCCCCTGAGGCGGAACTCACCGCCACCGGACAGGTCAAGATCACCACCACAGATCCTCCCCGAGCCGACCGCACCCCGCGATGCCCCTTTCGTGTTCCTCAGGGGCGTATCCGCGCATACGGGAGCGCACAGGGATCCGTCATATGCGCCCGACTCACCCGCCTGGCAAGCATCAAGCACGCAAGGAACCGCGCCAAGAACTGAAGTTCGCCCTGGAAGGTGAGATCACTGATCACCTCGGCTATGAGAAGCACGACTCAGCCGGCCGGGGCAGTGGCAACTCCCGCAACGGGGCCGGGCCAAGACCGTGCTGACCGACGTCGGGCCGGTCGAGATCAAGGTCCCGCGTGACGCGTCGGCACGTTCGAGCCGCAGATCATCAAGAAGCGGCAGCGCCGGCTGACCGGGGTCGACGAGATGGTTCTGTCGTTGTCCGCGAAGGAGCTTACGCACGGCGAGATCGCCGCCCACCTGGCCGAGGTCTTTGAGGCCGAGGTGTCCAAACAGACCGTCAAGGAAATCGCGCGTTGATCGGCAAGAGCTTTCAGACCGTCTACCGCGAAATCAAGCGCAACGCGAAGCCGGACGGCCGCTACCACCCCTGGTGGGCCCACAACCAGGCCCTGCTGCGGCGCCACCGCCCCAAGAAAGAGAAGATCCGGGCAGGTGAGCCGCTGCGGACACTGGTGCGCGAGAAGCTCACGGAAAAGTGGTCGCCACAGCAGATCGCCCGCTACCTCGCCCGCGAACATGCTCACGACACGGCGATGCGGGCCTGCCCGGAGACGATCTACCGCGCCCTGTTCGCCGGCCTCCTCGGCCGCCGCGACGCCAACTCCGCACCGGCCGCACTCGCCGCAAAAGGCAGCGGCGGGGCGTCCCCGCAGTCAACAAGATCAAAAACATGACGCTCATCCACGAGCGTCCCTCTGAAGTCAACGACAGAGCGCTGCCCGGGCATTGGGAGGGAGATCTCATCATCGGACGCGGCCAGGGCTCCGCGGTCGGCACCCTCGTCGAGCGCACGACCGTCACCCAAGCACGGCAACGCACGGGACTGTCAAACGAGTGGCTGTGCCACTCACACGGCACGTTCCATGCAGACCAGTTGATCCCGGTCGTCCCATGACTCGGTGATGGTGAAGCCGAATCGTTCGTACAGAGCGATGGCCCCAGTCCGCCATTTCCACACCGACAGCCGCACGGTGTCTACGCCGCTTTCCGCAACATGCGCGAGCGCAGCATCGAGCAGGCCCGACGCAACGCCCCGGCCCCGGAATGCCGGGTCCGTCCAGAGCCTCTTGATCTCCAACCGCCCGTCGGCGGGGGCGGTCACCACCAGACAGCCCACCGCGACACTCCCGCTCAGAGCCACCAGCACGACATCGTCGACGAACGCGATCCGCGGGTCCGAGATTTCCGTCCGGTAGCGTTCTGGCAGCCCGTCCACATCAGCAACGACCTCACCCTTCTCGGCCTCCGTCCGCAGATGGTAGGCCGCCAGCAACGCGGCCAGCCCGTCCTCGACGGAAAGAGTCCGGCCTGGCCAGCGGACGATGGAGACCTCGCGTTGATCAGTCATAACGTCAGCATCACACGACACAAGCCAGGCTCAGCCTGAGCCACTCGTTTGACAGACCCGCACCTGGCAAACCTCCGCGACGCCGGACCGCCACCGAGGGCCCCCAGCGGCGGCGCCCTACCTTCAGGTCAGCAGGTTCGCGGACAGCAGTGATCAACGAATCCATAGGCCGCACCCTATGACTCCTGGTTGACCAGGATCATTGGGAATCCGCGCGGGATCCTCACCGAAGGCAGCTGAGTTTCGGCAAGTCAGCGCGCATTGCGTGACTGCTCTGCGGGTCTTCACTGCCGCAAGCCCCGAACCCCGTCCAGGTGGCGGTCGACCTGTACGAGATCGCACCACCACAGGCGCGAGAGGCGATCGGGCCGTCGGCAGGAGCAGCTCACTACAGGTCGTCCTCCGCCTCCAGGGCGGAGGGCTCCTGCCAGGTCAGGGTATCCAGCGGCCGCGCCATGAGCCGGGTCGGGCGGGGCGCAGGCCTCATCACGGCGGATGCCTCGTCACTGAAGAGGGCGGCGGGCTTGCCCGACGTGCGGGCGGGCACGGGCGTTGCCGTGCGTGAATCGTTCGTGCTGGTCATCTACTCCCCCTGGTTCCTCGCGGGCCGTGCCCGCTGAAGGCCGGCACACGACCGGCTACGAAAGCGTACCTAGACCCAATGCCGTGACTCTGTTGGTGATCTTGTTTCCGGGCACACCCCTCTACCGACAGTAGAGGAATGCGGTAGAGTCGGTATATGGCAGCAGACGAGACGAGCATCAAGGTGAGCGCGGCCGCGCGGGACCGGCTGGCGCGGTTGGCGGCCGAGCACGGCACGACCATCCGCAGCCTGGTCGAGGAGCTGGCGCAGGGCACGCCGACGCAGGCCGAATACGCCGAGCGTGCCGAGCTGGCCCGCGCCGAGCTGGCCTCCGCCCTCGGCAGTGCGCCGAGTCCGGAGGCGGAGGCGAAGGCCCGCGCGCTGCTGGAGCGTCTGGGCGGGGCGCAGCACGGCTCGCAGACGGCCGCGTAGTGGCGGCGATCGCGGTCGTTTTGGACCACACCACCGCTGCCGCTCTGTACGACCCGAAGGACCCGTTCAACGAAGCTGTCGCCGCGTTCTATGTCCAGGCCTCCGGCGGACTTGGCAGCCTGTACGCGCCGGTGCTGTCCCTGACGGCCGGTGACGCCGAGCGGCCCGGCCTGCTCAGTTACATCAAGGGGCTGCGGTTCATCCGGATCGAGGCGTTCGACACTGATGCCGCGGTCACCGCCACCGAACTGCTGCGCTTCGGGCACTCCTGGGCCGCCGTCCACGCCATCCACGCTTCCAGGCCCTCAGCCGCCCATCCGGCTGGGCGGTTTCTGCTCACGCTGACGCCCAAGGCGTACGCGGGCACCGGCGTCCAGGCTGTTCACCCCGGCCAGTAGCCCGGCGCTTGGATGCTCTTCCAGCCCGCCCGCGCCGTCACGGACCTGGCCCTTTGAGCACGCAAGGCCCGGCGCCCTTCAGCGGGAGGCGCACCGCTCGAGTGGAGCGGTTGCGTTCTCTTTTCTGATGTGCCCGGCCGTCGACCGAGGTGTTCTCCGGAGGAACCGTGCAGTTCACTGTCCTGCCTGTCCGCGGGCGGCCGGCCTCCCCCGTGCCGGGGCAGGCCTTCCTGGTTCGGGACAACTGAAATGACTACAGCTTCAAGACGACGTTCCACTGCTCTGTGTCGATCCACGCGGTGAAGTCAGGGAGATCGGCGCGGCCAAGATCGGCCGGTTCGGCATGACAGCACCGGCCAGGACCCCGCTGCCGGAAGACTCCGAAACCCTAGCTAGAGGGAGACTTCTTCTCGCTCGGGCTGAGGGACACCTACCAAGGAACGCCTGCGCGGCTGGGTCCCGAGCTGCAGCGCACCGCGAAACTGCCCAGGTAGCGGGCACACGCCGAGCCCGACGCCGCAGCTAAAGCCCGTGGCGGTGTGGCAGCGGGCCCGGCATCATCCCTGTGTGATTGTGATGCAACCCGTTCTGGAGATTTTCGCTGCCGACGACTTCGCGCTCTGGCCGGTTGGCGAGCACGAGTCGTACGGCTACCTCGTGCTGGACGGGGAGCTGACTCCGGCGGAGGTCGGCACGGCGGTTATGCGGATCGCCGACTGCAACAACTTCGAGCCGGAGGACGAACACGGGCCCTGCCCGACCGACCCGCTCGGCACGTTCCTGCACGGGCTGCTCACCATGCCCGACCTGTTCGCCGCCGGCGGGTTCCAGGTGACCGACATAGCCACCGGCACCGTCTTCGTCGAGCCGGGCTGCTGCAACGGCCTGGAGACCTGGCGGGAGTGGCGGGAGATGCTAGACGGCACCGGCTGCTCCTACTTCGGCCACGATCCCTTCTCGGTGGCCGAACGAGTCGGCGACACCGTCCGGCTGACTCTCGACGCCCACGCAACGGACGGCAGCCCGGGGATCGAGCTACCGGTGGACCAGGTGCGCACGCTCGTCACCGGTGCCCAACAGGACTTGCAGGACTTCCTCAGCCTCGCCGGAACCTGGGCCGAACACCACCTGCCGACACACGCCGCCGCCGTCACGGCCGCCTTGGCCCGGGCACTGGACCTAGAGCTCACAAAGTGACCGGCTTCCTGACCCACCGGGCGCGCGTGCACGACGCCCGGCTCCCCCTCCACCGGCAGCACAGCGCGCTGCGCACCTGCCTCACCGTTTTTGCTCCCTCCGGCCTGCGGGCGACATACCACCACCTCACGCTCAGCGCCGCGATCCCCCGACGGCTGGAGGCGGACCCGGACGCGCTGACGCGGGCGGTGGAGGAACTGCACGAAGCACGGGTGCTATGGCTCGTGCGGACAGAGGAGTACGCCGTGCAGCGTCGGGCGGAGAAGCAGGCCGGGCGGCGGGCCGTAACGAACCTTCGGCCGTGGTGGCTGCGGAGCTGGTGGGAGAGCACGGACCGTGCCTGGTTCGAAGACCGTTTCGCCACCCGTCGCTGCGACTGTCCGAGCACGTCCGGCGACAGAACGCGCTTCTGAACGGCGCAGATCTGCCCGGGTGCCCGGCTTGCGGGGACGAGGGACCGCTGGAGCCGGACTCGACCGGACACGGCTGGGTCGAGCTGCGCCGTGAGTGTGCATGGGCGCCGTCGCCCTGTCCGTGCGGGCAGCGGCACAGGCTCGCGCCGGAGCTCCCGTAGGGCTGGAAGGAGATATGGCAGCGGGTGCACATGAGCGATGACGGCATGCCTGACCCACACTGGACTGTGGGCTAGCAATTGGATGCGGCTCGGTGAACGCTCGGGAAGCCAAAGCCTGTACACCACGGCGAACCCCGCGCGCAGGACCACCACAGCCATCAGCTGACATACAGGTTTCGGCCCCTCAGGAGAGCGTTAAGTCCCTTCTCCCTCGGTTCATGATCGCTCATTCGTGGTGCTGATCGCCGTACAGGCCGGACTGCCCGGCGACCTCAAGCGCCTGGCGCGCTTCCTCGCCTCCTGGCGGGCGAGATCCGCCGTGAGCGAGGCCTCGCGCTCCTTCTGGGCCGCCTTGCGGGCCTGCGGTTCCTCGGACGTTGCCCAGCGCGCGATGACCTCGTGGCCGCCGAGCTCGGGCGCGTCGCTGATGACGGTGACTTGACGTGCGGGCTCTCGAGTTGCCGCCGGAGCGCGCCGTCCGCTGGCCGGTCCCGCCGGACGTCCCCGGTATGCCGACCGACCCGGCCCGCCTCGAACTGGCCATGCCCGAGGCGGCGGGACTTGCCGGGAGAGGGGACGGCTGACCGACCGGAACACCCCGTTGCTGTCCCCAACCACAGATCTGGTCGGGGCCGGCCGGAAGCCTTTCACGTCGGCTGCCCGCGCGGCGACACGGGCCTGAGGAGACGCAGAGTGAACAACCTGTGCACTCGTTGCACACGACACCCCAGGGGCCCGCTCCTCATACTGGTCAAGACTATTCCGCACGCCGCATCTCGACTCCCTGACCAAGGAGACGCCCATGCCCCTTGTCCTGAAGGCGGCGCGAAGAGCTACCGCCGTGGCACTCGCGCTCGGTTCCCTCATCTTCCTGTCGCCGACACCGGCCCAGGCCGCTACGTACGTGGAGTTGCGCAACGACGAGACCCTCAAGTGCCTGGCCATTCCCGGCTCCGACGACAGCAACGGCGTCGCGGCCGTCCAGTGGACGTGCAACGACAACGACGATCAGCGCTGGGAGCTGCGTAACAAGGGGGACGGCAAGGTCTGGCTCGTCAACAAGGCAACCGGCAAATGCCTCGCCGCCAGCAACGACAAGGGCGTCACGACCGTCCAGTACTCCTGCGAAGGTTTGAACTCCTCCGAATTCCTCTGGATCTACGACAGCATTGGCCGCCTGCGTCACCCGTACGGCGACTGGTGCCTCGCCGTTCCCCGCTCCGACACCGCCAGCGGCGTCAAGCCGATCCTGTGGACCTGCACCCTCAGCGAGGACCAGCAGTGGAGCTGATCCGGTCTCAGGCCGCAGCCGTGGCCCTCAACGCCGGCCACAGCTCCATCCGTACGTCCGGGTCGTCCAGGGAGCGGCCCAGGATCTCCTCGACGCAGCGCATGCGGTAGCGCAGGGTGCGGCGCTGCCCGTCCTCGGTCAGCCGTCTTGGCCCTGCGGTCCGACGAACTGCATGGAGAGGTGGGCCGGTTCGCTCAGCGGTTCAGGCAGACGCCAGCTTCCGGATGCGCGGGTGGTTCGCCAGGGCCCACCGCACGGTCTTCGGCGGGCGTCCGAGCAGGCTTTCCAACAGGTCGGTGGCTCCGCGGTAGCCACCGCCGCCCATCAGCCGGGTCAGGGTCTTCAGGTGCTCCGCGGTGTGCGGGAGCGCGGCCAGGGCGGTGTCCACGTAGGTCTCGTTCCAGGTTTCTACCTCTTCGGGAACGTACGTGACCTCGCGTCCCAGAACGGCCGCGTAGTCCTCCGCGAACTCGTGCATGTCCTTCAGCTCCGGGCCGTTGAGGTCGTAGGACTTCGAGATATGCGGCTCCGGGTCGGCCAGGATCTTCACGCACAGCTCCGCCACGTCGTAGCCCGCGATGGGCGCGAGCCGATGGTCACCGAAGGGCAGGCGCAGTTCACCCCTGCTCAGCGGCTCCAGCGCCAGCCAGGTCATCAGGGGGTTCTCGACGAACATGGCCGCCCGGATGTTGACGGTCGGGAGGCCGGACCAGTCCAGCACCTGCTCGGCGACCCAATGGGCGCGTTGCTGCGGCGACCAGTTGGCCACGAGTCCGCCGAGCCACGCACGCCGCTCTTCCTCCGGCGCGGTCATCTTGTCGAACGTCATGAACGACTGCTCGTACTCGGAAATGTTGACGAAGACCTCGATGTCGCCCTGGGCCCGTGCCGCGGCGGCCATCAGGCTGACGGCGTCGGTGTAGTACGGCGACAGGCTCATGCTGAAGTAGATGCGGCGGACGCCCTTCAGCGCGGCGCTCACTTCGGCGATGGTGAGCAGGTCACCGATGAAGACCTCGGCCCCGGCCTGACGGAGCGCATGCGCGCGTTCGTCGTCCTGGCGCACGAACGCGCGCACCGGGTGCCCTTGTTCGAGCAGCATGTCGACCATCGTCCGGCTCACACCGCCGACTTCGCCGGCGGCACCGGTGATCAGGATGGGGTTGCGATCGGGCATCAAGGTGTCCTCTGTCTTGTGGGGGGAGCCAGTTGTTGAGAAAGCCACGAGGCGGGTGCCGCGTGACGTCATCGGGACGCGGAGTCGTCGATGCGGTTGAGGGAAGTCGAGGAGTGCGGCGTTGACCTCGGCGGGACGCTCCTGCTGTGTCCAGTGCCCGCAACCCGGCAGCACCGCCGGGTCCTGCAGTTGAGGCGCGGCAGCGGTCAGCGGGTTGCCCGACCCGCCCTGGCCACGGAAATCTCGCTCAGCGAGGTGCCCCGGTCCGGGGGACGCAGCGCGGTGACCAGGTCGCGGGCTCCCACCACATACAGCGCAGGACCGTCGATCCCGAGACCCCGGAAGGGTGCGAGCAGTTCGTTGTAGCGTTCGATGTTCCGGCACCCGTCGAAGACTCCGGTGAACGCCCGCCCGTCGTGCAGGACGAAGTCCTGCACGTACGCCGGAATGTCGTCGTCCGTCGGCGACGCCGGGAGAGCGGGTGACTCCCGGCGTCGCCGCGCTGGTCGGGAGCGACGACCCGGTACCCGGCCGACCCCAGCGACCGGAACCGGTGACGCCAGGAGCACCAGTCTCTCCGGCCGGCCGTGCAGCAGGAGGACCAGCGGCCCTGCCCGTGTTCGGCGATGTGCAGCCGGAACCCGCTGGCACCGGCGAAGCGGTGGGTGGGCGAGCTGTCCACACGGGGCTCTCTGGACAACGCGGGTGGTGTCACTTCTTCAGCTGGGCGTACATGGCTTCCAGGTCGGAGGACAGCTGGGACTTGACCCAGCGGGTGGTGTCGTCGGCCAGCACCTCGTGTGCTCCGGCCTCGATGCCGTCGAGTGCGGCCACGGCGATGTCGCGGGGGTCGGCCTTGGGTGCGTCGAGACCCGAGGTCATTTCAGTGTCCACGTAGGCCATGTGGAGCCCGGTCACCGCGATGCCGCGAGGCTGAAGCTCCAGGCGCAGGGAGTTGGTCTGCGACCACAGGGCGGCCTTGGAGGCGCCGTAGGGCGTGCCGTCGGCAAGCCAGGACAGGACGGAGTGGGCGTTGAGGATGTGGCCCCCGCCGTTGCGCTCGATGACCGGCACGAAGGCCCGGGTGACCAGCAGCGGCCCGTAGAAGTTGGTCTCCAGATCCCGACGCACGTCCTCCATCGGGGAGTTGAGGTACGAAGCGCGGACGGAGGCGCCGGCGTTGTTGATCAGGATGGTGACGTCCTGGGCCTGCTCGGCTGCGGCCGCCACGGATGCCGGGTCGGTGGCCTCGAGCGCCAGCGGGACGGCATCGGGGTGAGTCACCGTGCGCGGGTCACGGGCCGTGGCGTAGACCTTGCCGGCCCCGCGCACGTAGAGCTCCTCGACCAGCATCTTGCCGATGCCACGGCTGCCTCCGGTGACGAAGACGCTGGCGCCCTTGATTGCTGTCATGACTGCCTCCACAAAGATGAAAACCGATCGGTTTCACCACCGTAAACCGATCGGTTTCGTGATGCAAGTCGGGTGGAGCGCGGATGCCCACGGCACGCGGGGTCGAGGTGGAGTCGGACAGAGTTCAGGCTTCAGGGGCTGGCTGGCTTCATGTCCATCTGCGAAGTCCGTACTCGACGGGCTCAGGCCGGTGAAAGCCGCGAGTCCGTCGGCAGTGATCGACGTGGCCTGGCTGGACCTCGGGCGGAGTTCAGCGGAGTGACGTGAGGAGTGGCGTGTCGCACGGCTCGGTGTCGCCGACGTGCTCGGCCGCGCACCCTTGCGAGTCTGGCCTGGGGTCGGTGACCAAGTACGGCGGGCGGGTCGGCGAGGCGCGCGACGACAGGGAACAGGCCCGACGGCCCCGACGGCCTTTGTCGCGACGCGACGTCGCGACGAGGGGCGGCCCAGTCCGCGGGAGCCGGCGCGCGGCGCCGTACAGACGGGTCACCCACCCTGCCTGAACTGGAGCCCACGCACCAGAGTCGTGGGATGATCCGGCCCCCGATCCGGCCCTCCCTGTGTCACCTGTCGCCGCCGCGGCACCGCGCCGGTCGCCTCGACGCCGCATGCAAAGGCGACCCGGTCGCTGGTGCGTTGGGAGGGAAACGGATGCGGCCGGTGGATGACGGTCAATCCCACGACTGTGGCGGCTCGACGGACATAGTGCTGAGGATCACCCTGTGCGAGATGGAGTCGCTCATGTCCGCCGCGTGCATCTCCGGTGCTTCTTATGGAACCGGAATCACCGGCAGGACGATGCGGGAGGGGCGGGCGGGGTCGTGGAAGACGCGCTGGCGGGCCACTCGGGCCGTGGTCGCGCTCTCCTCGGGTTCGCCAGTGTTGAGGTTGCGGTCCCAGCGGGGGAAGTTGCTGGAGGTGACCTGGACCCGTATCCGGTGACCCGCTTTGAAGGCGATACTGGTCGACCACAGGTCCACGACGTGCTCAGCCGCCTCGCCCGGTGTCGCCGCACGCACCCGCACGATGCCGTCGGCCACGTTGCGGGAGACGCCCGACTCGTCGACGTCGCACAGGCGTGCCACCCAGTCGGTCGAGGGTCCGTCCGTGGCGGCGAAGAGCACGGCCCGGACCCGGCCGGTCACCTCGACGTCCTCGGTGAGCGGTTCGGTGGTGAAGACCAGGACGTCCTCGCGCGCCTCCACAGCCGCCTGGTCGAGCGGCCCGGGACGGAACTCGTCGGCGTTCAGGAGCCCGCCACCCATGAGAATCGCGCCGCCGGTGGTCGGCACCGGGTCCAGGGGGTCGTAGGTGAACTCCTCGGCCTGCTCGGCGGCGGACGGCGGCTCCTGCGTCAGGCGTCCGTCCGCGCGCAGGTGGAAGTCCGTGTCCGCGGCCCGCGACAGGGGCCATTCCGTCTCCTCGCGCCACTGGTTGATACCCATGACGAACAGCAGCACCGTGCCCGTGTCCGGCTCCACAGCTCCACCGTCGCCGCCTTCGCCGCCTTCGCCGCCTTCGCCGCCTTCGCCGAGGGTGCGGTGGAACCAGTCGTACTGCATGTCGTGCACGCGTCCGCGCATGCCCATGTAGTCGGAGTGCGCGCCGAACCCGAAGTTGACGTCACCGACCACGTGCCGCCAGTTGGTGTGGGTCCACGGGCCCATGACCAGCGTGGCGGAATGGCCGGCGCGGCGCATCGCGGCGAAGTTGTCGAGCGTGCCCTGGCTGAAGACGTCGAACCAGCCGCCGACCTGGAAGGTGGGCAGCTCGACCTCGCCGTGCCGGCCCGCGACAGTGCATGACGCCGCCCACTCGGGCTCGCGCCGGGACCGCTCATAACCCAGCTCGGGCAGGTCGTGCCGGGCGAACGCGGGAAACCGCCCTGCGGGCAGCTCCCCGTAACCACCGCTCGCCAAGCCGTCGAAATCCTGCACGAGCCCGGTGATGCCGTTCACGAGCCCGTCGAGGTCGGTGGAGTGACGGCGCATCAGGGTGTCGGCCCCCTGCAGGAGCGACCAGGGCACGCTGAGGCCGAGCTCGATCGCACCGCCACGCGTCCACAGCCCGTCGTCCGGGTCGGACCAGGTGATCATCGGCGCGATGGCCTTCAGCTCCGGCGGCTTCGACAACGCCGCCATCCACTGCGTGTTGCCGAAGTAGCTGCCACCAATCATGCCGACGGAGCCGTTCGAGCCGGTCAGCGCGGCGGCCCACCGTACGGTGTCGTAGCCGTCGCTCTCCTCATACGTGAACGGCTCCCACTCACCCTTGGAGGCGAACCGGCCACGGGTGTCCTGCAGGACCACCAGGAAACCGTGCCTCGCCGCCGCCAGCGGATCGAGTACGACGCCCATCATCGGGGTCTGCTTGCCGTACGGCAGCCGGGCCAACAGCACCGGCCACGGCCCCGTACCGCCGGGCCGGTAGACATCCGCGCGCAGCACCGTGCCGTCACGCATCTCTGCCGGAACGTCGAACCCGATCTGTATCTCCGCCATGTGCCGCTCCGTTACGTCTTACGTCTGAACGTCTTTTGCCTGCGGGGTACTTGAGTGCGGGCGGGCGTCAGCCGGCCAACTGGTTCATCTTGCGGATCTGCTTGTCGAAGACCCTGGCGGGAGCGAAGCGGCGCAGTATGCGCGCACGTCCGGCCAGGGGCCCGGCGGTGTAGCGCTGCTTCGGTTTGGCGTCGGTCGCCGCCGCGACGATCGCCTTGGCGACGACGGCGGGGGCGTCACCGTCCCTGATCGCGTCCGCCATCACGCGGTCGATGGTGAGCCGCTGGTTCGCGTAGGCGTGCAGGGGGGTGTCGGGCTTCGCGCTGTTGGCCTCGAATCCGGTCCTGGTGTAGGCGGGTTCGACGATGAGCGCCCGGACGCCGTGGTCACGGACCTCGTGGTCCAGGGACTCGGTGTAGCCCTCGATCGCGTGCTTGGAGGCGGCGTAGGCGGCCATGTAGGGCTGGGGCAGGAACCCGAGAACGGACGAGATGTTGATGATGCGCCCGCGTCGCTGGGCGCGCATGTGCGGCAGGACCTCGTTCACCATGCGCATGACCCCGAAGACGTTGGTGTCGAAGACGCCCTGGGCTTGCTCGACGGAGGTTTCCTCGGCCGCACCCATCGAGCCGACGCCGGCGTTGTTGACCAGGACGTCGATCCGCCCGAACCGCTCGCTCGCCTCCTGGACCGCTGCGGAGACCGAGGCGCCACTGGCGACGTCGAGCCCGAGGAACGTCACGCCGTCGAGCGGGGAGACGCGTGAGGTGTCACGGCTTGTGCCGACTACGTTGAATCCGGCTGCGACCAGGGCGAGCGCGGTTTCCTTCCCGATGCCGGATGACGCTCCCGTCACGAGCGCCAGCGGCTGGTTCGTCGTCATCATGGATGCCTTACTCGTCAGAAACTGATCAGTTTCCATTCACCGTAAACTGATCGGTTTCCAAGCGCAAGCTCAAGCGTCGACCCGATGCGGGCCGCGCCACCGTCTGCGCGCTGAGGCGGATCGGGCTGCGCGGCGGCTGCGGCGTCTCGCCCAAGGTGGGTCGGGGCGCTGTTTATGACGTGCGACAGACAGGAGCCCGGCTCATGGCGGTCGGCCGCGACAAGGGCCCTGCGGACCGGAGCCCGGTCAGGCGCCCTGCCGGCAGACGCAAACCGACGGGCGCCTGCCACAACGACGGCATGGCCACATGGCCAGGCTCAATGCGCAGGCGAGGCGCGAAAGCGTCGTCCGCGCAGCGATCGCCGAGTTCGCGCTCAAGGGCTGCTACGGCACCTCCACCGAGGCGATCGCGCAACTCGTCGGCGTCACGCAGCCACACCTCTTCCGGTTCTTCCGGGGCAAAAAGGCGATCTTCGTCGCCGCCTTGGCGCGGAGCAGGGAAGACACCCGCATGGCCTTCGACCGGGCGGCCGAGGGGATGGAGGGCAGCGAGCAGGCTCTGGGCGCATTGGCGGGCATGTACGCGCGGCTGATCTCGGCGCGCCCCGAATCGCTCCTGATGCAGATGCAGGGATACGCCGTCGTCGCGGCCGCCGAGGCAGAGGGCGACGGCCGGACGGGCGAACGCGTCCGGGCCGGCTGGATGAGATCGCGGGAAGGCGTGCACCTGTCGCTGGGTGCCAATGTCCACGCGACCACGAGCTTCTTGCGGCATGCTCGGCAACACTCTTACGGCCATCGGGTTTCCCTCCGATTGCCGGGAAGCAGGGGCGTGAGGCCCTGGGCGCTACTCCGGCTGCGGAGTCGGGCATCAACCCGAAAGAGCACTTCGGTCGCCGACCCTGCTCGAAGACGGGGCGGATCAGCGCATGTCTGCCGCATCGAGCAGGGTGACCACCGTGGGCGCGATGAGCCCGGCCAGGTTGTCGGCCTGGATTCCCGCGCGGGCGCTGGCGCCGTCGAATACCAGGATGAGCTGCCGGGCCAGCAGGTCGGGATCGTTTGCTCCACCCTGTTCGGCCTCGGAACGGAAAAAGGACGTCAGGTTCGCTTTGATCTGGTGGGCCACCCGGCTCGCGGGGTGGGTCTGGTCCTTGAGCTCGATCTGCACAGCCAGGTACCGGCAGCCTTGGAAGTCGGGCGCAACCGCCTGCGACTCCACCCGCTCGAAGACGTACAGGATCCGCTCGCGGGGGGAACGGCCGTCATCCGTTGGGGGCAGGGCCCTCGCCACGAAGGCAGCGGCACGCTCCTTCAGGCTCGCCGCCAGCAGTTCGTCCTTGCTCTCGAACAGCTGGTACATGGAGCGCTTCGACACCCCCGCCGCCTTGCACAGAGCCTCGACGCCGATGCCGACGCCGTCGCGGTAGGTGAGCGTGGCCGCGGCCTCCAGCAGCCGCTCCCGGGGACTTTGCTTCACTTCGGTAGTCATACCGCGAGGTTAACTCGAATCGAACGAAATGGACACCGATCGGTTTCCACGGGGTGTCGGGGAGACGCTCGCCGTCCGCGGACGCCTGCAGGGCGCTCAGAGGCTCGGCGACGGCCTTGGGGGAAAGACCGCCGCCGAGCCCTGATGGTGCGCGCGCCTCTCGTCCCCACGGGGGCGACGCACACCGGGGCCACTCCGAGTAATGACCCCGTCCTGGGTGAGCCGCCTTCTACTACGCCGGGGCAGCGGTCTTCGCG
The DNA here is from genome assembly GCF_027107535.1 of Streptomyces aurantiacus. Classification (NCBI taxonomy): domain Bacteria; kingdom Bacillati; phylum Actinomycetota; class Actinomycetes; order Kitasatosporales; family Streptomycetaceae; genus Streptomyces; species Streptomyces sp. Qhu-G9. The sequence continues at coordinate 4,821,774 of NZ_CP114283.1, forward strand.
GGCTCCGTCTCAGCGGGGATGCGATGCAACCCCTTGCGGTCGTACCAGCTGGTCACGCCGAAACCGAAGAGGGCGGCTGCCACAAGGCCGACGGCCATCATCACCCAGCCCCGGGCCAGGCCGGCGTCGGCCTGGGCATCGTAGTAGAGGATCGAGCGGATGCCGCCGACGATCTGCCGCAGCGGCTCGAACTCCGCCAGGAAGCGGTAGAAGCCGGGCAGCGCCTGAAGCGGCGTGGTGGCGTTGGCCGTCGGCACCGCCATCCCGATGAAGACCAGCGTGACCACCAGCATGCCGGGCGTGCCGAAGACAGCGAGGAGGGTGAGCGCGCCGATCCCGGAGACCGCGATGGCGCACACCGAGTACAGCCACAGCAGCGGCAGATGGGAGGCGTACATCCCCATGAGGCCGACCGCGCCCACCATGACCAGGCTCCCCATCAGCAGCGACAGCCCGGCCATGAGAGTGCTGCTGACGGCGAGGGTCTGCACCCGCGTCGCCCGGATCAGCGGGCGGTGCAGGCGCAGCGGGCCCATGTCGTTGTGGGTGTAGCCGAGGGCATGATCCACCTGGCCGCTGATGACGTTGGCGGAGAGCATGCCGCAGACCACCAGGACGAGCGCGTAGTAGAACGCGGTCAGGCCCAGGCCGCTGTGCGAGTCGAGGGGATGGCCATCCTGGACCGCGACGGCGGCCGGGTCGGCCAGGAGGATGCGTGCCGCGGCGGGCAGTTCCGCCTGCCTGGCCCCGCCCTGGGCGGTCAGTTCCTTGCCCACCTCGAGCGAGGCGCTTTCGGCCGCCTGCGTCGTCGCAGTCCGGGCCAGACCGGAGCCCACACTGCCGGCGGACTGGTTGGTCAGCACCGTCAGCGTCGGCCGGGCCTGGGCCCCGGTGGTCACGGCGCCGGTGAGTGCGGTGGTGGCGGAGGTGAAGTCGGCGGGGACGACGAGCGCGCCGTACAGCTTGCCCTTGCCGAGTTCCTCCTTCATCTCCTTCTCGTCCATCACCTTCCAGTCGATCTTGCCCTCGCTCGCGGTGGACTTCTTGATCGACTCTGTGATCCGAGCCCCCAGGTTGACCTGCTTGCCGCCGACAGCGGCCCCCTCGTCGGCGTTGACCAGGCCGACGGGCAGATTCTTCATGTGGCCGACGGGATCGATGTTGGCCCCGACATAGAACACGGTGAACAGCAGCGCGAGGACGCCCGTGATGACGCCGTTGGCGATCCACAGGGGTTTGGCACGCAGAACGCGGAACGGGTGAATCCCACTCATGACTTACTCCGGTTTCGGACGACACACTCATATCCGGAGAAGGGCGGACAGCTTCATTGCGGTCCGGCGACCCTCGGAACGTTCATTCCCGGCACACACGGCCGTCGACGTGGAACCGGACATCGAGCACTCCCGCCGGACTCCGACTGATGAAACCGGTCGGTTTCAGAGCCATCGTAAACCGATCAGTTTACAAATTCCAAGTCGAGGCGCGGTCCCATATCCCAGCAGCGCCAGGAAGCCGCTTGCCGGCGCCATCCCTGGCATCTGGTCGCTTCGAGCCGCGAGTGAGCGGCTCGCTTCAGGTCACGCAAGCGGTCCAGGTCCGTCGCGCCGAACACGCCCATCGGGGCCGTCCCGCCCAGCAGGCGGTGGTGTCCCGCCAGGTGGTGTAGCGGATCAAGGCGCCGGAATCCGCAGGTCATCGCCGCATCGGCGCGGCTCGGGACCGCGGATGGCGCTGACGGCAGGTCAGCCGCTTAGCGGGCCGGCAGCCGTGTCCCATGGGGTGGCCGACGCGCGGCTTACCGGAACGCGCCGAGCAAGGTCGCTTACACCATGAAGCGGGACACGACCCGGCAGTCGCCATTGCCGACTCCCGGCGACCTGCCGGTTCCGGATTGATGACCTCGATCTGCTGGGCCCGGATGAAGCCGATGCCGTGCTCTACCCGCTCGATCGACACCGATTCCGTGCGGAGCCAAGTTCACGGCCGGTTCTCCGGTGGCGTCAGTAGCGGGAATTGCCGGGCCGATTCGGCCCGTGGCCGACGGTCCGCGGGAAGCGGGGACTGGAAGCGAACGGCGGCCGCCACGCAAGCGCCCGCCCCGGCTCAGGAGGGTGTGCGCGTTGGCGCAAGCTCGGCTGTTACGGCGTCGGCTACGACATCCCTCACCTGCTCCTCCGTGGGCGTGGGCCGGCCGAGTTCGGCAGCGAGTTGAGCCAACGAGGTCATCCGGACACCGGGCAGGGCGCAGGCCGTGAACGTGGTGTAGACGTCGAGATCCGGGTCGACGTTGAGCGCGAATCCGTGGCTGGTGACGCCGCCGCTGATGCGCATGCCGATGGAGGCGATTTTGCGGTGGTCGGGGGTCCACACGCCGACCAGGCTCTCGGCGCCTCGGGGTGTGTCCCGGCGTATCGCGTCGAATCCGAGTGATCCCAGCGCACGGATCAGGGCGTGTTCGATCCGTCGTATCAAGCCGCGCGGTCCCAGCTCGCGTACGTTCAGCACGAGATACCCGATCAGCTGCCCTGGCCCGTGATAGGTGGCGTGACCTCCCCGGTCGACTTCGACCAGGCTGATCGGTGAAGCCGGTTCCGGCAGTTGGTCGGCCGGTGTCCGCGCCGTGCAGGTGATCACGGGTGGGTGGGTGAGCAGAAACAGCCGATCCCCAGTACGCCCCTGCTTCCGCTCGGCCACCCAACCGGCCATGTCGGCCTGCGCGACCTCATACGGCACCTCACCCAGATCGACCCGCTCCATCTCCCCTGGCTGCATTACCACTCCTGTGCCGTTTGAGGCGACGTCGCCTCGCGCCGCGCCTGCGAAAACCCGCCCCCGACGAAGAGACCACGGCCGCGGCACTCACCGCCGCACCAGCAGACCACCGTGCGCGCGACACAGCCCCGCGGCCAGGTCTCGTCCCCCATGACCACGACCAGCCACAGCCGCTGGGACCGGCTTCAGCGTGGCGTTCCGTACCCGTAGATCCCCAGGATGGCGAGTTTTTTTCCGCCTGTCTGTCCGCCTGGTCGATGTCGGCGTCGTCCAGGCCGAGTTGGAGCTTGAGGTCGAGCTTCCCGACCGTGTCGTAGAGCCACTCCGGAACGGTGTCCGGGGTGAGGTGCAGGCGGACGGCGGGTGGTGCGGGAAGGTTTTCGATGCTCGAGAGGGTGCCGTCAGGCTTTCGACGTACATGGTGATGTCGTCGCCCCGGAGCGTGGAGGTGGAACCGGGCGCTCCACGTGAAGGCACTTCGGCCTCTCGGGAGGGTTCAGCCCGTGGCGACGGGGACCCGCTCGTCGGCGGAGTCGTCGGCCGGCATGTCGGTCTCCTTGATGCCGAACCGGTCGTAGAAGCGGGCGAGCGGGCCCGGAGCCCACCAGGCCGCTCTGCCCAGCAGTCTCATGACGGCCGTTCCCAGCAGGATGCGCACCACCAGCACGTCCGCCAGGACCGCGAACACCATGCCGACGCCGAAGAGCTTGATGGTCAGCACATCGCTCATCCCGATCGCCGCGAGCGGCACGCACATCAGCAGCGCCGCACTCACGACCAGGCGGCCGATGGACTGCAGCCCGGTCGCCACGGCCTCCGTGCTGTCGCTCTGCTTGTCGTACTGCTCCCGCATCCGGGACACCAGGAACACTTCGTAGTCCATGGAGAGTCCGAAGATCAGCGCGAACAGCATGATCGGCATGTTGGGCTCGATGTTGCCCGTCGGGTCGAAGCCGAGCAGGTGGTGCAGATGGCCGTCCTGGAAGATCCAGACCAGGACGCCGAAGGTCGCGGTCAGCGACAGCATGTTCATCGCGATGGCCTTCAGCGGCAGCAGCACCGAGCCGAACGCGAGGAACAGCAGGAGGTACGTCATCACCGCGATGTAGAGCAGCATCCACGGCAGGGTCTCGCCCAGTGCGTCCAGGGTGTCGTCGTACACCGCCGACTCGCCGCCGAAGTACGCCCGGGCGCCCGGCGGTTCGGGGACCTCCTTGAGCCGGTTCACCAGGTCGCGCGCCTGGGTCGAGATGGGATTGCCGTCGTAGGTGACCGACACCCGGGCCGTGGTGCCCTCGACTCCGGTGATCCGGGCGCTCGTGGCGCCCTCGGTGGCGCCGAGCCGCTCGGCGTACGCCTTCAGCGCCGCGCCCTGGTCCTTCGAGGTCCCGTCGGACTTCAGCACGAGCAGCGAGTCGATGGACTTCACCGCGTCGCCGTCGAAGTCGTGCTCCATGGCGTTGAAGACCTGGCGGCCCTCGGAGCTGCTCGGCAGCTGCTGCGCGTTGATGGAACCGAACTCGATCTTGGAGAACGGCAGGGCGAGCGTCAGCAGCAAGCCCACCGCGCCCACCACCACGACCCACCGCCGCCGCATCAGGCCCTGCCCGAACCGGTACCAGGCACCCTCGCCCGCCGCCGTCGGCCGCCCTGCCTTCTTCAGGCGCAGCGGGAAGGCATTGACCTTCGGTCCCATCACGGCGAGCAGCGCGGGCAGCGCGACCAGTGAGAAGAGCACCGCCAGCACGACCGCTGCCACACCGCCGTACGACATCGACTTCAGGAAAGTCGACGGGAAGAGGGCCAGGCCGGCCAGCGCCGCCGCGACCGTGGTGCCGGAAACCATCACGGTGCGTCCGGCCGTGGCGAGGGTGCGCCCGATCGCCGCTTCGCCGGTGTAGCCGGCCGCCAGTTCCTCACGGTAGCGGCTGACGATCAGCAGGCCGTAGTCGATGGCGACCGCGAGACCCAGGATGGTGACCAGACTCATGGAGAACACGGACACGTCGGTGATGTTGGCGATGGTCCGCAAAACGGCCATTGACCCGAGGATGGAGAGCCCGCCGACGAGCAGCGGGAGGAAGGCCGCGGTCAGACCGCCGAACACGACCAGCAGGAGCAGGAAGAGCACGGGGGCCGAGATGATTTCCGCGGTTCTCAGGTCGTGTTCGATCTTCTCACTGGCCTGGTGGCCTGTGGGCACCGTGCCGCCCTGCAGAGTCTGGAGGCCGGGTGCCGCAATCTTGTCCTTGACCGCCTCGTACGCGTCCTCCTTGGCCTTTTCGCTGCTGCCGTGGAGGTTCAGGGCGACGTAGGTGGCGTGCCGGTCGTGGCTGACCTGCGCCGGCATCCTGGTCGTCCAGAAGTCCAGGTAGCCGGTCACCTCCGACTTCGGCAGGGACTCCAACTGTTTGACGACCGCCTGCTGGAACGACGGGTCGTCGACGGTGCGGTCCTTGTCGCGGTAGACGATCACCGCGTCGGGTGTCCGCTGAGGGAACGCCTTCTCGGCGATGTGGGCCGCGCGCACGCTGTCCGAGCCGGGGTCCTGGAAGCCGAGCGGTGTCAGGGAGCCGAAGACTCCAGCGCCGTAGGCCCCGGACAGGACGGCGAACAGCACAGTCAGTATCAGCACCGGCTTTCGCCTGCGGTGGAGCAGACGCCCAAACCCCTCAAACATGACTTCTCCTAGATCGTCAACCAGCGCCGCGCAGGACTGTCCGAAGGTCGGCGCCGAACGAACCGTAACAGTGTTTTTATTGCTCGACGCAACACTGTTGCACAGCTCTCACTTGAAGGAGGGTCGACCCTTGCTGCCCTGACCTGGTGATATGTGTGAGTAGACCGTTTCGAAAACGGCAGGTCCCGGTGCGGCGCGGAGCGGGCGGCAACAAGCCCAAGCGCTACCGAGAAGCATTCGTAACGGCGTTGCAATATGATGGCGCCATGGCCAGGCTCAAGACACATGACGAAGCACTCCGGCTCCGGCTCCTGCACCGCGCGGCCGCCACAGTCTTCGACCGCGGCACTGCCGCGCTGAGCCTGCGACAGCTCGCTGCGGACGTGAAGACCTCGACCACGGCGGTCTACTCGCTGTTCGGCAACAAGGCAGGTCTGCTCAGCAGCCTGTACGAGGAGGCGGCGAGGCTCTTCGCCGCACGCCTGGCAGCCATCCGTCCCACGGACGACCCGGCAGGCGACGTGATCCGACTTGGGCTCGTCTATCGCGAATACGCCATCGCCAACCCGCATCTCTACGCGATCCTCTTCTCCGACCGCAGCGTCCAGTGCCCGTCCGAGTCGGAGAGGCCGCGTGAGGCCATCGAGACCTACCGGCCCCTCGTCGACGCCGTGCGGCGCGGACAGCAGGCAGGGCAGTTCAGTTCGGAGTCCGTCCCGGAGGTCATCGCGCTGTCGGTCTGGGGAACGGCCCATGGCCTGGTGTCCCTGGTGCTGTCAGGGAACGAGCCGCCCGGGCTCGCGGTCGCCGACTGCTATGAGCGGGCCCTGGGGGTACTGGTAGCGGGGTGGCGAGTGAGCGAGGGGAAGGTTCAGGGGTTCGCGGACGTGCCGTGAGTCCGGATCCGGGACCGCTCCGAGCCTGAACGTACGGTTCAGCTCGAACCATGCCTCCGACTCGGGTGCCAGCGCGTTGAGGGCGTCAAGTCGTACGGGGACAATGTTCTGCCCGATACGCGCCGGTTCTTCAGGTGGGCGAAGCCGGGCTCGACCGGCGCCCGTACTGCGGCAAGGGCCTTGTTGGACAGCTTCTCCCGCGCGTCAGCGGCCGGTTCCGGGCGGCCTTTTAGCCGGTGATCACCGCCGGATCGGCGTCGGGACCGCTGTCGTCGAGCCCGATGAATCCCAGGTCGGCGATGGCTCCGAGGCCGCCCGCAGCCTGACGGTGAGCCGGTCATGACGGCAGGCCGTGATCTCCGAGGTACGTCCGGGGCGGGCTGCCGAGCCCACAGCAGTCGACCCTTGCCGTCGGTGAGCGCGATCAGCTCCCGCGACGCAACACTGCCGTCACTGGTTCGCGGCCGCTCAGTCCGATCGCCTTGCGTCGCTTCCGGGTGGATGATGCGTACGGAATCCGTCCGGCAATCGGCAGGTGCCCCGCACCTGTGTTCATTGCGCAACGTTTCCCGTCAGCCTGCCTGATCGAAAACACGGCCGCCGAGTGCGAGTGCGCCGGACCGCTGAGCAGGGGGCGCGGGCTGCAATTCCGGTGCAGAAGCTCCTGAACGAATCCAGGCCTGCGCGATCAGGGCTGATCGCTGATGGCTCGGTAGGCCGCGATGAACAGGGTGTAGCACAGGTCGATCAGTTCTTCGACGGTGGCGTTCTGGTGGCCGAGTGTCCAGTCCACCAGGAGTTCGTTGACTCCGCCGACCAGGCTCATCGTGGTCATGGAGAGCCGGTTGGAGGAGGCTTGCGGGCCAGGAGGCGGTGTGACGACGGCGGCGATCAGTGCGGCGAATTCGTGCAGGACCTCACGGCGACGCACTTCGAGGCGGGGGCTGGCGCCCACGACCTCGATGAGCACCAGGCGGGCCTTGCGGGCGTCGCCGGCGAGTGTGCGGATGAACACCTCGAGGCCGGCGCGCAGTTGGGCGTCGACGTCGGGTGCGGCAGCGGCTGCGGCCTGCGCGGTTTCGGCTGTGATCGTAGCGATCAGCTCGTTGTAGACCCCGGCGAGTAGGTCTTCGCGGTCGCGGAACGACTCGTAGAAGTAGCGCTCGGTCAGTCCGGCATGCGCGCACACCTGCTTGACGGATACCGAGGCGTAGCCGGCCGTGCCGAACAGGTCGAGGCCCGCCTGGATGAGGCGGGTGCGGCGCTCCTGCTGTCGTTGCGCCGCGTCGCGTCCGCCGTAGCGCCGCCCGGCGGTCTGTGTGCCGGTCATTTCTCCCCTTCGCAGAGGTGTTGACACCGGTGTGCTCCGAACTGACACTCTAGCTTGTCAGTTCATCTGACATGGCATCGTGTCAGACACGCGTGAGGTCCGCTTGCCGCTCGGCGTTCCGCTCATGCTCAGAGCAAGAAAGGGGCTCGACCGTGGCAGCACCGCCCAAATACCCGTACGCGTCCAGCCGAAGAGACCGCGACAGGCTCCCCCGCACACGACCGCTGACCGGCCGAGTGATCGCGGTCACCGGGGCGGGCCGCGGAATCGGACGTGCCGTCGCAGCCCGGCTCGCCGCGGCCGGAGCCGCCGTGGCGATCGGCGACCTCGACGCGAAGCTCGCCGTCGAGACGGCTGATGCCATCGGCGCGCGTCCCGGTAGCCGACTGCTCGGACTGTCTCTCGATGTCACCGACACACCTTCCTTCGAGGACTTCCTGCGCACCGTCGAGACCCGGCTGGGGCCGATCGACGTACTGATCAACAACGCCGGAATCATGTGGGTGGGCCCCTTCGAGGAGGAACCCGAGGCAACTGCCCTGCGCCAGTTCGACGTCAACGTCCACGGCGTACTGCGTGGGATGAAACTCGTAATCCCGCGGATGCGGAAACGCGGTCACGGCCACGTGGTGAACATCGCCTCCGCCGCCAGCAAGGTCGCCCCGCCCGGCGAGGCGACCTACGCGGCCACGAAGCACGCCCTCCACGGCTACAGCACAGCCGTCCGCGCCGAACTGCGCGGCACCGGCGTACACGTGTCCCTGGTGATGCCCGGCGTCGTGGACACCGAGCTGGCCGTGGGCACCGCCACCGGACCCACCCGGCGCCTGACGACAGATCAGGTGGCTGACGCGGTGCTCGACGTCGTGCTGCGCCCTCGGTTCGAGGTCTTCGTTCCCCGCCAGGTGGCCGCCCTGACCCGGCTGGCCGCGGTGCTGCCGGGCCGTGCCCGCGACGCCCTGCATCACCTCCTTGTCCCCAACCAGCTCGCCGCCCTGTCCGACCGGTCGGTCCGCGCGGCCTACGAACAGCGCACCCGGACCGCCCGCCATCCCGAAAGTTGAGCCCGTGACCACCACGCCCAAGCCGGCGCCCAGCGCGGAGAAGGCGCAGGACGCCTCCGCTCCGCGTCCCATCCCCGAATTCGAAGGTGTCCACGACGTATGGCCCCGCGGCGACCGGCTGCGCGCCGTGCGCAGCGCCGCGGCCGCCTACCGTGAGCGGTTCGTCCAGCAGGGCCGCATCCACGCCGTCCGCAGTTTCGACATCGCCGCCGCCCCGTACCCGACCCGGTTCGGTTTCCACGGTGCCGCGCTCGCCGTCAACCCGTTCGTGAGCATCGTCAACCGGATGCTCGTCGTGCAGTTCGACGGCTTCGACGGTGAGCCGAAAACACTGGTGTGGGAGCCGACCGTCGCCGCCGGAACGGCTCAAGCGCCGTTCTATGCCCAGCTCAAGCGGCTGGCGGGGGATTTTCTCACCGAGCACGTCTTCGCCCGCTTCTACCAGGACCCGAACACCGTCCTGCCCTCCTGCGGTCTGCGACCCGAAGACGTGGACTTCGTCAGCTTCGACCACCTGCACGTCCAGGACGTGCGCATGATCATGGGAAGTACCAGCACCATTCCCGGCGAACGGGCGCCCCGCGAAGCGCTGTTCCCGCGCGCCCGGCTGCTGGTGCACCGCAGGGAGCTGGGGACCTTCGAATCGATGCATCCGATGCAGTGGGCCTGGTACGTCGACGGAGGCATGGACGGGGTACCGGACGAGCGCGTCACCGCCTTCGACGGCGATGTCGAACTCGGCGTCGGCGTCAGCCTGCTGTGGACCCCCGGCCATACGGACGGCAACCACTCGCTGGTGCTGAACACCCCCGACGGGGTGTGGGTCTCCTCCGAGAACGGCATCTCGGCCGACAACTGGCAGCCCGAGCTCTCCCGCATCCCCGGGGTGCGCCGCCACGCCGCGTTCTACGGCCATGAGGTGGTGCCCAACGCCAATACCCTGGAGGACTCCCTCGACCAGTACGACTCCATGGTCAAGGAGAAGACCCTCGCCGACCCGAGTCGGCGCGATCCGCGCTGGCTGCAGATCCTGCCCTCCTCGGAGCTGGCGCGCTTCAAACGGCACTGGCCGGTGCTGCCCAGCTTCTTCCACGGCGGCCTGAACTACGGCGAGTTGACCCCTGCCGGCGGTGGCCGGTGACCGGCCCGGCCGCCCGCCGGATCGCCGTGGACGGCGCGGACGGTGTGGAGTTGGCCGCCTATCAATGGGGAGCGTCCACGGCTCCTGCGGTGGTGCTGGTCCACGGCTATCCGGACACCAGCGCCGTGTGGCGCCCGGTCGCCGAGCGCCTGGCCGCCCGCTTCCACGTGACCGCCTTCGACGTGCGGGGAGCCGGTGCCTCCCACCGGCCCAGGGGTCTGCGCGCCTATCGTCTGTCCCGCCTGGAAGCCGACCTGGAGGCGGTTCTCGACGCCATGAGCCCCGACCGCCCGGTGCACCTGGTCGGACACGACTGGGGATCGATCCACTCCTGGGAGTCGGTCACCGGCACCCGCCTGGCCGGGCGGATCGCCTCGTTCACCTCCATCTCCGGACCCTGCCTGGACCACGTCGGCCACCTCATCCGGGCTCGCCTTCGGCCGCGCCATCCGGATCTGCCGAAGCTGCTGCGGCAGGCCGCACGGTCCTGGTACATCGCCTACTTCCAGTTCCCTCTCCTGCCCGCCCTGACCTGGAGAGCACTGGGACACCGCTGGCGCGCCTTCCTCACCGGATCCCAAGGCATGCCCGGGCACACCCCCTACCCCGCGCCGACGCTGGCCCGCGACGCCGTGACGGGCATCGCGCTGTACCGCGCCAACATGCTGCCCCGCCTGCTGCGTCCCCGGGACCGGCCGACCACCGTCCCGGTTCAACTCATCATCCCCACCCGCGACTTCTGCGTCACCCCGGTGCTTTCGTACGGAGTGGAGCACTGGACGCGCCTGATACAACGGCGCCCGATCGACGCCGGGCACTGGGTACAGCTCAGCCACCCCGAGGAGGTCGCGTCCCGGATCGCGGAATTCGCCCACCGCGTCGAAGACGGCTCCCGCCGCAGTCCGGACCACACCGTGCACCCGATCTGACAGCCCAACAGGCCAACAGGCGGCAGTACTGGACGACTGCCTGACCGCCCTTCCGCACACACCGACCGCTGACGGAGGAGGAACCTGTCATGTTCCGAGCCGCACATGCCCACCCGGAGGGTCCGTCCGAGCCCATCGACCACCACGACCTGGTGCTGCAGCCCCGGGACGTCACCTTCGACTGGGGCACCACCCCGCTGCACTGGCTGCCGGGTGAGCCCTTCGCGACCCACACCTTCGATGTGCTCCACCTCATGCTCCCCGAACTCGAACGCTGGTTCGTGCGCACCTTCGAGCAGGCACTGCCACTGATCACCGATGACCGGCTGCGCGAGGACGTACGCGGCTTCATCGGCCAGGAAGCGATGCACGCCGAGGCGCACCAGGAGGTCCTGGAGCACCTGCTAGCCAAGGGGCTGGACCCGGCTCCGTACACCCTGCAGTCCGAATGGATCTTCCGAAGGGTGCTCGGAGACCGGCCGGAGCTGACGCCGGCCGCCACACACGCGCACCTCCTCCAACGGCTCGCCCTCATCGCGGCGTTCGAGCACTTCACCGCGTACATGGGTCACTGGATCCTCAGTAACGGGCACTTGGACCAGGCCGGCGCGGACCCCGCGATGCTCGATCTGTTCCGCTGGCACGGCGCGGAGGAGGTCGAACACCGCTCGGTCGCGTTCGACCTGCTGGTGCACCTCGATCCCCGGTACCGGCGCCGAATGGCCGGCATGCTCGTCACCGCGCCGGTGCTGACCCGGCTGTGGGTCCGCGGAGTCCGCTTCCTGATGAGCGCCGACCCCGAACTCGACGACCGGGTCAAGGTCCGCTTCCGCGACTATCTGGCCGCCGCCCGCAAGGACCTGCTGCCGCCACCGGTCTCGTTCACCCGCTCGGTGCTGCGCTACTTCCGCCCCGGCTACCACCCGACCCAGGAGGGCTCGACCCAGCAGGCGGTCGCCTACCTGGCGGCGTCCCCCGCCGCCCGAGCGGCTGCCCGATGACCCGGCAACCAGTGAGGCCTCCCATGGACATCAGCACACCTCTCACCCGGCCGCCGGACCTGTACGGCAGACCGCGCAGCGACTCCTTCATGCAGAAGCTGGCGGCTTTCAGCGACAACGCGGTCACGCGCCTCGCGCGGCGCGGCACTCCTCCCAGGCGCCCGCAGGCCACCGGGATGCCCGTGATCCGGGAACTGGTGGTCGCCGCCAGGCACCAAGAGACCGAGGATGTCGTCTCCCTGCGGCTGGCAGCACCCGACGGGGGAACACTCCCGCCCTGGCAGCCCGGCGCCCACATCGAACTGCGCCTGCCCTCCGGCCGCAAGCGGCAGTACTCCCTGTGCGGCGACCCCGCCGACCGGCACCGGTACCGCATCGCGGTGCGCCGCATCGCCGATGGCGCAGGCGGTTCGGCCGAGGTGCACGACACCCTCGGAGATGGTGAGCGGGTCGCCGTCACCGCGCCCCGGAACGCCTTCCCCTTCGCCGCCGAACCCTTCGTCCTGCTCATCGCGGGCGGCATCGGAATCACCCCGATCCTGCCGATGGCCCGGGAAGCCGCCCGACGCGGACTGGGCTGGAGGCTCGTACACACCGGACGCAGCCGCGGCTCGATGCCCTTCGCGGCAGAGCTGGCCGAACTCGCGGCCGCAGCACCTGGCCAGGTCTCCATCCGTCCTGACGACGAGTCCGGCGTGCCCGAAGCAGCCGATCTGTTGAGCTTGGGCCCGGCGGAGGGCGCGGTGTACTGCTGCGGGCCCGCGCCCATGATCGACGGCGTTCGGCGCGCCTTCGGTGGCAGCCGCGCGTCAGCCCTGCACTTCGAGCGTTTCGCCCCGGCCCCGATCACGGACGGCCGTCCCTTCGAACTTCAGCTGGGCGACACCGGACGGGTTCTGTCAGTGCCGTACGACCGCTCCGCCCTGGATGTTCTCCAAGAGGCCCTGCCGGACCTGCCGTTCTCCTGCCGCCAGGGGTTCTGCGGCACGTGCCGGGTACGGGTGGCCCATGGCCGTGTCGATCACCGTGACCGCCGGCTCACCGCCACCGAACGTGCGGCCGGCGCCATGCTGCCCTGCGTCTCGCGCGCACTGGAAGGTGAGCGGTTGGTGCTGGAGCTGTGAGCGAGAGCCGCGCGCTCGTCGGCCACGCCCTCCGTAGCCGCTCCAAAATCATCAGAGGGACGACGAAAGCGGCGAACCACCCCTGTGCGCCACACCCGTCGGCCGACGTCGCCCTCAACTACTGCCGTCAGGCGCCCAGACGTGAACACCTAACGACACTGCGCAAATACAAACTAGAGGACGTCTGAAAAGCCTGCCAGCGGGCTGGTCTTGCGAGGCGCCGCGCGAGGAGCATGGCCATGGTGAGGTAGATGGCGTTCTCTGAACACACGCTCAGGTACTCAAAGTCCTTCGACAGGCGCGGCACCGTCCCAGCCAGGCGATGGTCCGCTCTACCACCCAACGTCGCGAGACCACTGCGAAGAGGGGCACGGCCGGAGGCGGTGTCCCTACCTTCGCCCAGGCCGAGCGGAATCCTCCGTCGCGGCGCTGCACGACCTGCACGGTGATGCCGGTGGCTTCCCGGGCCCAGGCATGGAAGTCGGCACCGAGGGTACCCCGGGTCCGCCCACACGCGCCGAAGTCGCGGAAAAGCATCGGCAGCCTGGGAGAACAGCACCGCGGCGCCACCACGATCGCCGACGCTCGCCGGGCTCACACAAGCGGCCAGGACGGTGCCGCATGTATCGACGAGCAGGTGGCGCTTGATGCCGCTGATACCTTCTTGCCGCCGTCGTACCCGTGCAGACCACCGCGTTCACTGGCCCTCACGCTCTGACTGTCCACTCGGCCGCGCTGGGAGTGGGATCACGGCCGAGCTGCACCCGGTCGCGTTCGCGCAGAGCCGTCAACATCCGCTCCCCCACACCTTCTTGCTGCCATCACCGCCAGTAGTGATAGACGGTCTGCCACGGCGGCAGGTCATGCGGCAACAATCTCCAGGCACAGCCGCCCGCAGCCGTACGCCAACGCGTTCAGGATCTCCCGCCGCGCGTGTATCGCCGACCGACCACCGGGCTTGACCGCCGCAACCAGCGGACAGAGGATCTCCCACTCCGGATCGGACAGATCAGTCGAGTACCGGGAACGCAGCCCGCACACCCCAGGCCCCGAAAGTGCGCCACCGCCCCGCTACCAGGGAACGTGCCCGCTGACCGGCCTTTCAGACGCCCTCTAGCCACTTCCGATGAAGAGATCTCCCACCAACAACTCGACGATCTACCCAACATGCCGACCACTCGCTACATCCGCGACATCTCGTCGTCGCCGCGGTGCTGCCGCCGCGGGACGACCGATTGGAGGCCCTGCCCCGCTGGGCGGACGCTCTTCTGGCCCAGGCACCGCTCCCCCAGCGCAAGTTCCTCATCCCCTGCACCCATTGATATCTGCTCCACCGCATCCGCCGGGCCCACCAGCACCGTCCGCTACGCGCCGGCACGCAGCACCAGATGCGATCGCGGCACAAGTCACTGCCTCCTCACGCCTTCGGGTGTTTCATACCCGGTGCCGAACTGCGTACGAACGGCTCCGACGGGCGGCCCTTCCGACTCCTGACCGGAGGATCGTCTGCGTGGGCGCAGCGGTGTGTAGCTGCTCGGCGTCGATTGCGGTCTCCATTAGAAGTGGTCGGGGAGCCATGGCTCTTTGTCGGTGGTGCTGCGGATGCCGCGTCGGTGACCCGAAGCGGATGAAAACGTCGGGCCCGGGCAGGAGAAACAGATGGCTGACCTTTCAGAGTTGCTGCAGCAGGCGATGCGCCGTCGTCACCTGAACGCGCAGGCCCTCGCCGCGCGGACCGGTATCCGCACCCCCCGCATTCGTGTCTTCGCCCAGGACGGTGCCCGCGGCCCCGTCCATCCCACGCAGGAGGAGCTGGCCGAACTCGCCGCCGCCCTGGCCCTCCCCCTTCCTGAGGTCCTTGATGCCGCCCGTACTCCCCAGGCGGCGCCGACACCTTGAACCTGCCCCGGCATGCGGGCGTGTCAGGCGGCGGCGCGGGCCTTGGTCCAGGGATCAAGTGGATCGTGGCTTCTTCGTCTGATGGTCACGGTGGTGAGGGCTCGCTCGCCGAGGGAGCGGCTGAACCGGATACTCATTGACGGGCCGCTGGGGATGCGGCGCACCGTCGGAATGTGAGTGCGTGTCTGTCAGCGCGTCGGTATCGTCCGCCAGCAGGGTGGCCAGCAGCGCGGAGTTCGTGTCGTGGCCCATGGCGTCGGTGATCGACAGGTGCAGGCGTTCTGGTCGAGGGAGCAGTCGTAGGTGTCGCCAGCGAACATTGCGCTCGCTGCGCCGCTGTCGGGGCACTGGCTCATGCTGCTGCGAGGAGTCGCCCAGGCGGAGGCTCAGGACCGAGCATCCGTCCGGGCGGCAGCTCTACGGATAGGTCTCTACAGTGCGGTGGCCCGCACCGGTTCCACGGTCTTGACCTTCACCGGTTCGATGTCGGGTGCGCTGTGCCGCTGGGCCCAGTTCTCCAGGGCCGTGCGGCAGGCGTGGTCGAGGTGGTGCAGGCCGGACAGGTCCACTTCGATCGGCCGGTCCTGCGGAAGGGCCTCCAGGCTGTCGAGTATCTTCGGCAGTCGCAGGAACGTCGCATTTCCTGACAGGTACACCTGGATCGGCCCGGCGCCCTTGTCTATGACCTCCGTCTTCAGATGTGATGCCTCCCAAGCGGTCTTGATCACCGCCAGGGCCAGACCGATGAGTACGCCCTCGAACATGCTCACGGCGACGATCGAAACGGCCGTGACCAGCAGAATCAACGCTTCACCTTTGTGGCCCCGCCACAGCCCGGCGAGCTGGCGGAACGGGATCAGTTTCCAGCCCACGTTCATCAGAATGCCGGCGAGGGCGGGCAGAGGGATCAGCGCCAGCGCGGAGGGCAGCGCGGCTGCGAACAGCAGCAGCCACAGGCCGTGCAGTACACGCGACGCCTTGGTCTTCGCGCCCGCGTCGACGTTGGCGGAGCTGCGCACGATCACCGCGGTCATCGGCAGCGCACCCAGCAGACCGCACACGGTGTTGCCCGCACCCTGGGCAATCATCTCCTTGTCGTATTGGGTGCGCGGACCGTCGTGCAGCCGGTCCACCGCGGCTGCGCTGAACAGCGACTCGGCGGAGGCGATCAGCGCGAACGCGATGATCGTGCCCCAGATGGCCGGACCAGCGAGCTCACCGAAGGCGTCGCTGCCAGGCGGCTGGACGGCGCCGAGCAGGCCCTCCACCTCGACGGTGGCGACTGGCAGGCTGAAGGCGAGCGAAGCGAGGGTGGCCAGCAGTACCGCAGCGAGGGCGCCGGGCATGGCCTGTGCCTTCTTCGGCAACTTCTTCCACAGCATGATGATGGCGATGGCGCCTGCGCCGATCGCGAGCGAGGCGAGCGCCTTGGAGTTGCCGAGCGCGTCGGTGAACGCCCCTGGCAGACCGGTGATCTTGCCGATGCCGGTCTCCGGGGCCTGCAGACCCGCCGCCACGTAGATCTGCCCGGCGATGATCACCAGCCCGATTCCGCAGAGCATGCCCTCGACGACGGAGACGGATATCGCCCGGAACCAGCGGCCCACCTTGAGGAAGCCCATGGCGAGCTGGAGCAGTCCGGCCATCAGCACGATCACGCCGAGGGCGGCGACTCCGAACTCCCTGACCGCCTCGAAGACCAGGACCGTCAGGCCCGCGGCCGGCCCCGATACCTGCAGACGGCTGCCGGGCAGAAAGCCGGTGACCAGGCCGCCCACGATGCCGGTGATCAGGCCCAGCTCTGCGGGGACACCGGAGGCGACCGCAACGCCAACGCACAGGGGGATGGCGACCAGGAAGACGACGATGGAGGCAGCAAAGTCCTGCCTGAAGTAAGGGAACTTCGACGCCATGGCCACAAGCCCTCTCACAGCGTCTGGAACGTGTCGGTCTCCACGCGGTATTCGCGCACAGCCCCGGTGTGCACCTCGTAGTACCAGCCGTGCAACCGAAGTTGGTCCGCCTGTAGCCGCCTGTCGATGCAGGGATAGGAGCGCAGCCGCAGCAGCTGCGTCAGGACGTGGTTCTGCACGGCCTCGGAGACCGTCGGATCGCTGGGGTCGGAGCACTTGGGCTCGTCGGCGGCGTGCGCGAGCCAGTCGCGCACGGCCGGAACGGCGTTGAGGTCCTCGCCGCGCACGACGGCGCCCACGGCGCCGCAGTGGGAGTGGCCGCAGACCACGACGTCGCGGACGCCGAGCACCTCGACGGCGTACTCGATGGTTGCCGCCTCGCTGGTGGGATGGTCGGATGCGTACGGGGGGACGATGTTGCCCGCGGTGCGCAATTCGAAGAGCTGGCCGGGGCGGGCGCCGGTGATCAAGGCCGGTACGACCCGGGAGTCGGCGCAGGTGATGAACAGGACCTCGGGCGACTGGCCTTCGGCGAGGCCGGCGAACTCCTCAGGGCGCTGTCCGAACGTACGGGCGTTGTCGATGAGGGGCTGCATGGTGTGGTGATTCCTCCTGGCGCGTCGTGGGGGGCGCGTCTGGCTTACAGGACAGGTGGGGACTGCTCTGCTGCTCAGCAGCGGCACATCTCAAGTACCGCCGGGCAGTGGGTCGTCGAGGCTCTCGATGCGCGACGGTGCACGGTACCGGGTGTGCCCTGCCCCTGTTCACCCGCCGCCGAAGCGCCATGCCGCAGGTGTGGACGTCCGGGTGCGTCGAGTGCCGAGTCGGCGGCAGTGCGGTGCCGGCCGCGGGTGTACAGGGCACTGGTCGGGCCGCCGTGGTGGGCCGCGTCCCGGAAGATGGCGATCTTGTCACGCAGCGCCTTCCCTGAGGGCTCACATCCGGGCTGACCCTTGGCCAAGACGTGACGGGCTGTATGTGCGACTGCGAACGATGCCGTGAGCGCGAAAACTTTGAGTCCGAGCAGGACGGCGGCGAGGGCCGACATCACGGCCAGAACCGGCATACCTCGAAACATGAGCCTCCTTCCAGGCAGTTCGCGGCCTCTAGAACACGCCAACGCTTGGTCAATGATCAGCCAAGAAACACAATAACCCTGCAAAATCATTTGCAGGGTTAACTGAACGTTTCGACCCGAAAGAGAGCCCGAAAGAGCGTCATGGGTGGCGAGAACCAGCCCTCGCTGTGCTGCAGTTCGCCACCCGGGGACCAACACCGCGTCCGCAAGATACGCGAGCTCGAGGACCGCGAAGCCTCCCGGGGCGAGATCGGCAGACCGCACGAAATCCACCAAACCCTCCCCTCATGACGCGCCCATGAGGAGCGGCGGGAAATGCCGCTGCCCACCGCGGAAGCGATCGAGATCGCCGACTGCCAGGTCGCGGCCAAAGCTGCTGCGGATACCCCCGGCACACAGCGCCAGGGTCGCCATCGCCCACTACGCGTGGAACGGCCGCGAGCACCTTTGCCTGCACCGCTTCCGCGACGACGCGATCGTGAAGAGCCTGTCGGTGGACAACCTCTTCGTCTTCGCGGTGATCATCGCGTACTTCAAGGTGCCCCGCACCTACCAGCACCGCATGCTGATCTTCGGCGTCATCGGCGCGCTTGTCTTCCGCGGTAGCTTCCTCTCCCTCGGCGTGGGCCTGGTCATCCGATTCACCGCGGTGCTGTTCGCCTTCGCGGCAGTCCTCTTCCACAGCACCTACAAACTCCTCAAGGACGAGCAGGAGAGCTTCGACCCGGGCAAGAGCTTCGCCGTACGGATGCTCCGTAAGATCACCCCCGCGTCACCGCAGGCCAGGCGGGCGACGCCCCGGCCTTCGAGACGGCCCGAGCTTCCCCATGCCGGGGCAGTGCGGCTACGGCCTTCTCGGGGCGCCCCGCGACAGCCTCAGCTCCCCGAGGTGAAGTAGGCGCGCACGATACGACCGATCCGGCCGCCAGCTCCGCGACCACCAGCCATCACCGTCACGACGACGACGGCGCCGATGCCGCTGGCCGCCGCCTCCCCTCCTGTCGCCTTACGGCAACAGGTACCTCATTTGGTACCTGACGGGGTACCTTGGGTCTATGCCTGCACTCAATGTGGAATTCAGCGAAGAAGAGATGGCGCGGCTGCGTGATCGGGCGGCTCTGACGGGTCGGAGTCTGAAGCAGCACGTACATGATGTGACGGTGGAGGAGGCTGACCGACTCGCCTTCGTAGAAGGTGCCGTTGCGGAAGCGACCCGGGTACTGCCTGGCATTGAGGCTCGCTTCCCTGTGGGACAGCGGTGAGCTCGATCATCCGCGTCGATGTCGGCTGGGTCCTGCAGATCCAGTCGGCGATCTCCCCGCTGAACGTGCCCATCGCGGACTGGGGCGCGCTGGGGTTCATGGCCGACCGACACGCCTTCGAGCGCGAGCGCGGCGTCCTCTACTACGAGGAGCCCGCTTCCCGGGCCGCGACCTTCCTGCACACCGCACTGCTGCTGCGCCCCTTCACCGACTACAACCTCGTCATCGGATGGGCCTGCGCCAGCCAGTACATGCATCTCTCCCGCCAGCCTCTCCAGGCCAAGGACGACGAACTGTACGAACTCGCCCAGGCCGTCCGCGCACAGGAAGTCGACCTGCGCGCTGTCGCACAGCGTCTGGAGTCCTGGCGCAGCGGGTGACTCTGGTTCACCTGCGATGGCCGGCTACCGGGTCAAGTACGTGCTGGCGACGAAGCTGGTGAACGGCTCGTCGAGGCCGCCGACGAGAAGCAGCTGACCAAGACGATCGCCCGCTACGGGTGCGTTGATCTTTTGTGCATCGACGAGCTCGGCTACATGGAGCGTTTTCAGCGTTGTCTCTCCAGGGTGAGGACAGCTTTGGCGATGACGGTCATGCGGTTCGGGCTGATGGGGGTGAGCTCGCCGCCCGGCGGCCGTTTGTGTCCAGTGGTGACCCAGGGGCCGGCGCCCTGGTAGGCGCGGTCGGCGAGGATCGGGACGCCCTGACGCTCGCAGATTCGGATGATGCGGTGGGCGCGGGCCGCAGTCAGGTCGTGGGTGCGGCCCGGCAGCGCGGGAGAGATCCACAGCACCTCGCCCGCGGGGTCGGTGACGACCTGGACGTTCACGCCGTGCCGGCGGTGCTTGGCCGAGTAGTCGGCTCGGCTGTCGCCGACGCGGTCACATTCGGCGAGGGTTCCGTCCAGCAGGACGAAGTCCGGATCACGCTCGCGCAAAGTCTTGAGCAGGCCCGGCGCACGGTCGGCGAGCAGACCGGTGACAGCGGTGACATGCGCATGGACGGTGCCGACGGATATCCCGAAGCCAGCCGCGATCCGGGCGAGGGCGTCGTGACGGCGCAGGTACACCAGAGCGACCAGGGCACGCCGGTGCGGCGGGAGTTTGCACCGCCGGTCACCCTCACGGATGACGATGAGCATCGTGACCCACTCGACCAGGGCATGCGGGAGGTCGAGTGCGGCAGGATAGGGAACCAACAGGACTCCTGTGCCAGTGGGTTGAGACGTCGAACACCTCCCTCAACGGCACGGGAGCCTTGTGCGTTGCGGTCTTCACCTCGACCCGGCCGCCATCACCCGATCAGTGGTCCCGTTGAAAACGCTCATGGAACCCGACCGCCGCGGCGGTCGGGTTCCTCTTCCAGGTCCTGACCGAACGCGAGGAGAAGAACAGCGTCGCCATCGCCTCCAACGAGTCCTTCGGCGGCTGGACCAAGACCTTCACCGAACCCGCCTTTGCGCGGCCATCGTCGACTGCCTCACCTTCAACGGCACCATCATCGAAACCGGCACCGACTCATACCGCCTCGCCAGCACCCGAGCCCGCGCCGAGCAGGCAGTCAAGGCCGGCTGATCCCTGCCACTACTCGACGGCCTGCCGCATGGGGCCGGCCGTCCTCGCGGACCCCAGTCGCTCCGCCCGGCAGGCTCACTCAATCCACCGCCCGTGAAGCGGCCGCTTCGATACCTGATGCCCGCAGCTTCCGGGCCAGGAGCTCCATCTCGGGCATAGTCCCTGCGTACTGCCCGGCCAGGATCTGCTCCAGTACGGCCCGGGCGCCGTCCAAGCCGATGCCGAGTTCCGCCCGCAGCACCCGCATGATGGCGGCGTTCCTCGTCGGCGGGGCTACCTGCAACCTTGCCCGCCCGTGCTCGGAGAGCAGTCGGCCCCGCAGTTCCTCCGGCAGATCAGCACCACAAACAGCCAGGGCAAACCCGCAGGCCGGACACGTCGACTCAACATCCCACCGCAGTTCCTCGCCCACCAGCGCCTGGACACCGCACCACTCGGCTTCGGCGCCGCATCCCTGGCACGCAGCGGAGTACCTGATGGAGTCGACCAAGATCGACGGTACTGCGCCCACCGCTACTTCTGGAGCAGACTGTCTCCAGGACTCGGTCTTGGAGGTGGTCGTGGGACGTCGACCGAGTGCGGACCCTGACACTGCCCACCGTCAGCCCAACACGCCGAAACTGCCCGTCAGTTGCACCAATGAGCCGTCATGAAATGCCGAGGCTAAACGATCACTCGACGCTTCGACCCATTACTGGGAAAGGCTCATTGGGGCGTGGGCATCTCGTCCTCCGTCCACATCAACGTTCGGGGAAAGTCCGGATGGGCGTCCGTGGCCTCCCACTCTTCATCACCCGGCAGTATGGCGATCCAAGGGCTCGGCGAGGCGAGTAGGTTCCCGACGAAATCGAGAACCGATGACAAAGTTTCCCCGGGAAGTTCTGCGTCGGATGAGTAGGGGCTCTCGATGTCCCGCCAGCCCAGCTTTCCCGTTCTGGTGTCAACAAGGATCATGCTCACGCTCAGAGCGGCTATGGGCACGATGAAGGGTTTATCGGTTTCGCTCAGGTTGCAGTCGTCCGTCGTGGCGAAACGTAGCCATGATGCGCGCTTCTTAAGAACGTCTTCGGTGCTGAGCAGCGTGAAGCCGGGAGGGATGATCGTGGTGGTGCCGGAGCCGTCGTGGCGGAGCAGGGAACGTTCCACGTCCTCCGGTAGGCGTACCCCGAGCTGATCATGAAGCTGTTGGATGTCCGAGGGAGTGCACGGCCCTGGCAAATGAGGCTCGTCCGGTGCATGCCGGACTATCCACTGTTCGATCTTCTCCCAGGACTCTTCAACCGACATGTTCCACTCCTTCGTTGCCGCAGACGGGGCGCTCGCCGGTCACTGGTGTGCCTCCAGGTCTTGGTCAGGGCCGGGATGGAAGGGCCGGGTGTAGCGCAGCCTGGTCTCCGCACTGATGTTGAACAGCGCGCAAAGGTGCAGCGGGTCGGCGCCGGTGGCCGCTGCCTCTTCGAGTCGGTCTTCGCGTAGTTGCTGTGCGGTGGCGGGCAGGTCCCGCAGCACGAGTTGTATCCAGCCGTTGGTGATCGAGGCGTGGGTGTGCGCGGTCTGCGCGCTGATGAACAGGTGAGGGTTGCGGGAATGCGGCCAGCGTGTGCGCCGCAGGTGGAGATAGTCGGAGGCGGCCCGGCGGGTGAAGTCGTCGAGGGGGTGGTCAACGTCGTCCGTCACGAGCCGGCTGCCGGTGAAGTCGAGGGCTGCCAGGCGCAGCGCTCTGGCGTGGTGTGGGTAGAGCGCGTGGATTCCGACGAGCGCGATCAACAGCTTCAGCGCAGGGTCGGTGTCTGCGGCCGCGACTATGGTTTCGATCGCCGCTGGGCTCATCGGCTTGGGAACCGAGCTGGGTCTGGTGCCTAAGCTCAGACCGCGGGCGGGGTTGGTGAACAGAAGCCTCTGGGCCTTGAGGGTCTTGAACATGCCGCGAAGCGCGACGGCTTCGTTGTGAGGCGAGGCACACCGGGCGAGCCAGTCGATGAGGTCGGCGCGGGTGACCTGGCGGAGAGTGCGGTAGTGCTCCGAGCAGGCGCGGAGGAACGGGATCACAAAGGTGACCTGGCTGCGGACGGTGAGCGGGGACGGCGACGTGGGCCGCCATGTCGCAGGATGTTGATCCACACCAGGGCCTCTTCACGGATCTCCGGGCCTATGCTGCTGAGCCGCCGCTGGGCGCAGCAGGCACCCGGCCAGCGAACAGGTGGGGAGCCGTTTCGAGGAGCGAGCCAGCCGAGGATCCCGCGGTCGCCCCCCCACCCCCGGGGCCGGGCCTGAGCATCACACTCCATGGTGCGCCCGGCGAGGGGCGGCGGAACAGGGGGCTCGGCGCACCTATGTCGGGTCTTCAGCAGTCAGCTGGCGTTTGGTGAACCGGTGCCACCAGTGGCGGCGTCGGGGATGCACTGCGAGACCCATCCGGCGGCCGATCAGCAGGTAACCCATGAGGGCACCCGTGGTGTTGAGCAGTACATCGTCGACGTCGAAGGCGCGCCCGGTAATGAGGGCGCCTTGGACGAGTTCGACGAGGATCATCACGAGGGCGGTGGCCGCCGCTACGCGGACCAGTCCTCGCGTTCGGGGTACCAGTACCGGCAACAGCACACCGAACGGTATCCCCATCACGATATTGCCGCCGAGCTGCTTGACAGTGTCAGGGGCCATGGGCTGCGCGAGGTAGGCACGGATGGAGTCACCAGGGCGCAGGTTATTGTGCGTCAGCGGCACGGATGCTGCCGAGGGTTCCAGAGTCAGCCGGGCCAGAACCACCGCAAATACGACCGTCCCCGCGAAGGCCAGCATCATGGCCAGCACCCGACCGAACGTAGACAGGGGAGGTTTTCCGGGAACCCACTCCCCAGTATCCTTAGCGGTCTTGTCACGCAGGACTATCCGCGCCATTACGAGCTCCCAGCCAGGGGGTAGTTTGCTTGGACGTGCCGATACCCGATCTGTGGAGCGACGCGCTGGGCGGCGGTTCACGAAAGGACCGTAGGTGTCCGTACAGTCGGCTCGCCCAGGAGATGGTGGGCGAGCATGGGACGCAACAGCGCGTCGTCGGGTACCTCAGCGATCGTGGCGGACATTGACCACGGATCAGTTTTGATTGTGTCATGGCCGGGTTCGCTGGCGCGATGCCCGGCTTGTTTTAGTCCTTGCTGTTGGCGACGGCATCCGACGGTCCCGGTACGCGTCGTGGAAGCGCAGATCACTGTGGCCTATGACGACTGCTCGTTCACCAACTCCTACCGGCTGGTCACGACGCTGACCGATGCTCGCCGTTACCCCGCCCTGGCCCTCGTTGTCCTTTGCCACCAGCGGTGGGAGCACGAGTCGGCGTATTTTGCTCTGCGTCGCACGATCACAGACGGCCGGGTCCTGCGTTCAGGCGACCCGATGGGGGTCGAGCAGGAGATGTGGGCCCTACTCGCCCTCTACCAGGCACTTCGGACCGTGATGGCGGAGGCCGCCGAGTCCCGGCCGGGCACCGACCCGGACCGCTGCGGCTTCACCATAGCCATACAGACCGCCCGCGACCTCGTGGTCCAGGCCGCCGACGTCATCAAGCCCGGCGCCCTGGGCAACCGCACCACCGGCGTCATCGGCAACCGGGTCCTCGCCGGGCTCCTCCCGCACCGGCGCCCCCGCATCATGGCTGCATAGCTCTCAACGGACTCTGGTCCACTTCTTGTGGTCACGTACGCAGCGTGGCTGTCGGCCCTCGTGTGGCGGCGGTTGAAGTCGCCCGAAAAACGCCTGGCCGGAATGCGGTGTGGTCGACAGTGCTGCGCCATGAACGAAGTACGGCCGCAACTGGATGAGTTGCTGTTCTCCTCGGTGGAGGGCGTGCTCGTAGAGTCGGTCGAGGTGACCGACACGAGTGTCCGGGGCGAGGCCCGCACGACCGTCAGGCGGGCGGCCTGCCCGGGATGCGGGTGCTGGTCGGGCCGAATACGGCACACACCGGCCGCCGACCGGCGCCGACAGCGCGTCCTGGACGTCCTTCATGCAGAACCCGACCGCCAGTGGCACACCCTCGACCTCGCCCGCCGCCTCGGCGACATCACCCTCGGCACGATGCACCGACAGCTCGACAGCTCGACAGATGCGCCGTAAACGGACTTATCTCCAAGACCGGCCCCGCCGCCTACAGCAGCCCGAGAACTCGCTCAACCTCCTTGCCACCAGCGGCGCAAGTTCTTATCAGCGGTGGATCTTGGCTAGTTCGGCGTTGAACTGGGCCCCGACGAGCAGGGCGAGGTTGGACAGCCAGACCCACACCAGGAAGACGACGATCCCGGCGAGGGAGCCGTACAGCCGATTGTAGGAGCCGACCTGCGAAGCATAGAGAGCGAAGCCGGCGGAGGCGGCGAGCCACAGAACTATGGCCAGAGCGTCGCCCAGAAGTCGTTGCCGCACGCCGCGCGTCTGGGCCGGTCCCGAGCGGAACAACACCAGCACCAGGACGGCGACCAGGCCCAGCAGCAGTGGCCACTTCAGTACGTTCCACGCGGTACCGGCCATGCTGTCCATGCCCACCAGCTGGCCGAGGACGGGGGCCACTTCGGCGGTCAGGATGAGCACCAGGGCACTGGTGACCAGGAGCGCCAGCAATACCAGAGCGGTGATCACCAGTCGCGGTGCGGTCCTCCATGCGGGCCGGAGGTCCTCGACGCCGTGCATGGCGTGCAGGGCTCGGCGGAAAACTCCCAGGTAGCTGGAGGAAGACCACAGAGCGCCGATCGTGCCGAAGACCGCCAGAACCCAGGCAGCTGTACGCTGGTCGGCCATGCTCCTGAGCGTGCTGTGCATTACCGGCCGGGACTCGGCCGGTACCACAGCGATCACATTGCTGATGAGGTTCTCAGTGGCCGAGGCGCCGGCGATCCCGATCAGCGAAACCGTGACCAGAAGGGTGGGGAAAAGCGCGAGCACCGCGTAATAAGTGAGCGCGGCGGCGCAGTCTGTCAGATTGTCGTTCCACACCGATGCCGGTGTCCGCCGCAGCGCGGTGCCGATGTCATGCCGACCGGGCAGGCCGCGCGCATACGTCGTGGCAGCAGACGGTATGCAGGAGACGGTGCTCCAGAGCTGACCGATGGGGTGCAGTCGGCACCGTCCGGCTTCAGCGCAGGTGTCGGCGAATTGCTCACCGTGCTGCCTTCCACTCGTACCCAAGGTCCACCGCTCTTGTACGTAGGTTCTCCGATGCGCCGCTGACCAACATTACGGACTGGGGCACGGTGAGCCGCATCGCCCTCTCGTGCAGGCCTGGTAGGGGTTACCGAACACGGCGCTTGCCGTTGCTCCTGCGCCCCAAGAGCAGACCGAGGATGAGGAAGTCGGTGACAAACGCGATCACGCCGATGATAAGCAAGTAGAACAGTTACTGGTGCCGAGCATGATCGACGCGATGATCAGTGGGAAGAGACCGATCGGTTGATCCCCCTGCGAGCCTGATGGGCGCAGCCTCTCGCGTGCCTGCTGCCAGTTGGGGTGTGCTGTGGTGGCTTCCGGTGTCGCGCCGTTGGTGCCGGACGCCGTGACGGGAGTGATGGCGAGGGCCCGGGCCAGTGTTGTCGCGGCGGCCCGGCGGACTGTACTTGAGGTGTCGTGTCACCATTCCTTGAGCAGACTGGTCACGGTGTCGGTGTCGATGCTTCGCCGTGTGAGCTGTTGGGTGATCAGCACGCGCAGAGCGGACGGGAGCGGATTGAGTAGGGTGCTGTCGGTGATGTCCAGCAGGACGTGCTCAAGCGGTCTCGGCGGGTGCGCGGACACGGCCGGAGCCATCAGGACCGCCCCTGTGTCCTGAAGGGCGAAGGACGCCCGGTACAGGCTGCGCAGGCCCGGGCGCAATGCCACCACGTCCTGGCCAGGCAGACGGCCCGCCAGAGCCTGTGCGGCCTCGGGACCGCAGAACTCGGCCACCCAGAAGCGGTCGAAGAAGTCGTCGACGATCTCGGGCAAGTACCGCAGCCGCTCACTCACCGACTCGTGTCCCCAGCACTCGAGCCGGATCCCCGCCTTCTCCAGTCGGTCCGCCTGGCGCTCAAGTTCCTCAGCCAGCGTAACTCCTCTCCAGTACCAGCCGATCGGCCCGGGGCGCCCGCCGACGCGAACGGCCCGCCACGCCTCGCTCACGCGAACCGGCACCCGCAGTCGTGGCACCCGGGCGCTGAGAGCTCCCCAACATCCTTATGCAGGGCGCTCGTTGGGATGAATGGGAAGTTCAGTCAAATGCTGAGTGCCCGCGCCAGGAAGAGGGAAAGATGAAGTCCTCCGTAGTCCCGCGTGGCCCAAGGACGGGGTGACCGGGATGACGCGCACGCCGCACGCTCAGGACCTCGCGGAAGAGGGGCCCCGGGATGTCATTGCAGGTCCCGGGGTCCCGTGCTTGGTAGGGGCGGGTGCGGGGGCATCGTCGCTGTGCGCCGCCGGACGGCGCGGGCCCGGCCGCGCTCACACGACCGGACCCCTCACTGGGCTTTCTGCCGAGCGTCCCGCCAACCCGTCGGCTGTCGCTGCCCACACGCGTGGACATCGCACCTTGAACATGAGCAGTATGTGTCGATCCGCTACAGCGAGCGGCTGAGGGACGTGGGCGCCGCAGCCTCGGTCGGCTCCGTCGCGGATTCGTATGACAACGCCATGGCCGAGGCCCTGAACGGCTCCTTCGAGGCCGAGCTGATCGAGCACCACGGGCCCTGGCGGGACGCTGGCCAGGTCGAACGAGCCGTCGTCCAGTGGGTCGGCTGGTACAACACCGAACGGCTCCACTCCGCCCTCGACTACCTCCCACCCGAGGAATTCGAGGCCCAGCGCTACCGTTCCCAGGCGACACCGAACGCCGCCTGAAGCACACAAGATCGGCCTCTACGAAACCCGGTTCAGCTCAAGGCGTTCTACGAGCGAAAGAGGGCCGAAGGCAAAAACCACAAGCAAGCGGTCATCGCCCTTGTACGACGACGCCTGAACGCCATATGGGCTCTCATACGCGATGGCCGCACCTTTGAGATCACCGCACCCTCGCCCCCTGCCTCACTGGGCTGAAATGCTCGCAGCACCTCACCGGCCAGGCTTGACAACCTTATTGGGAATCATTTGGTGACCGGCGATCATGGGGTTGAGGTCTTCGCTGTCGTGGGTGTTGCCGACTGAGATGCCGAAGAGGAGGGGCAGCCCGTTCGCGTCCGACAGGATGTGCGTATTGGAACTGGGCGTGCCCCGGTCCACGGGGCTCAGACTCGTCGGTGTCGTGGGCGGGAAGAGCGGGGTTCGTGGCGTTCGTGGCATCCATACGGGAAACGCAGAACCTCAACTTTGATGCAGGTCAAGGCGTTCACGCCTGAACCTCTCACCGTCGCCCCTTCCCTCGATCGGAGCGCGGGAGCCCCGGCCGGCGACCTGGGGTCTTTGACAGGTACGCGATCCGTGCTCCATCATCAGTCCACTAGTCAGCTAGTTCATTAGCTAAAGGGTGGTGATGGACGATGGAATTCCGGATCGACAGGCGCAGCGGGGTCGCCGCCTACCAGCAGATCGTTCAGCAGACCAAGCAGGCGCTGCGTCTGGGCGTACTCGTGCCCGGGGACCAGCTGCCGACGGCCAAGGAGGTCGCGGCGACCGCCGCGGTCAATCCGAACACCACGCTCAAGGCGTACCGCGAGCTGGACCGTGAGGGCCTGGTGGAGCTGCGGCCGGGCCTGGGGACCTTCGTCCGTCTGTCGCTGGCCAGTCCCCAGGCGGGGGCGGACTCGCCGCTGCGGGGTGAGCTGGAGGCGTGGATGGACCGGGCCCACGAGGCGGGTCTGGAGCAGGAGGACGTGACGGCGCTGGTCACGTCGGTGATGGAGGAGCGGTACGCCGAGACCGGGGCGGCCGCAGGGAACGGGGGGCACGGATGATGAACCACGAGGCGGGCCACGGCTATTCGGCCGAGGAGTCCGCGATAGAGGCCCGCGGGGTCGGCAAAAGGTACCGCCGGGGCTGGGCGCTGCGGGACTGCTCCTTCCGGCTGCCTGCCGGGCGGATCTGCGGCCTGGTGGGCCCCAACGGTGCGGGCAAGACCACGCTGATGGCCATCGCCGCCAACCTGCTGGAGCCGACGACCGGTTCCCTGCGGGTGTTCGGGGCGGCCCCGGAGTCCGCGGCGGCAGGCCGGCGTACTGCCTTCCTCGCCCAGGAGAAGCCGCTGTTCCGGCGCTTCACCGTCGCCGAGACCCTGCGTCTGGGCCGCGAACTGAACCCCGGCTGGGACCAGCGGGCCGCCGAGAACGTCGTCCGCGCGGGCAACGTGCCGTTCGAGGCGAAGATCGGCACCCTCTCCGGCGGCCAGCGCACCCGGGTGGCGTTCGCCGTCGCGTTCGGCAAGCGTCCCGACCTGCTGCTCCTCGACGAGCCGATGTCCGACCTCGACCCGCTGGTGCGCCACGAGCTGATGAGCACCCTGCTGGCCGAGGCCGCCGAGCACGGCACCACCGTGCTGATGTCCACCCACATGCTCGCCGAACTGGAGAACACCTGCGACTACCTGCTGGTCATCGCGGGCGGCGGGCTGCGCCTGGCCGGTGAGGTCGACGAACTCCGCACGTCCCACGCCCTGCTCACCGGCGCCCATGCCGACGGGCACACGCCCCCGGAGCTCGCGTACCACACCGTGGTCGAAACCCGCCTCAGCGGACGGCAGTTCACCTCGCTGGTCCGCCCCGACGGGCCGCTCGCCGGTCCCTGGCAGGCGAGCACCCCGAACCTGGAGGAACTTCTGCTCGCCTACCTGCGCTCCCCCGAGGCACCGCCCCTGATCAGTCCCAGCTCCTACGTCGCCCCGCAGGCGGTGGCGGCATGAGCACCCTGACCCGCACCGGCAGCACCGGCGGCCCGGCACCCGCCGGAACCGCTCCCGCCGAAGCCGGCCGGGTACGCGGCCTGCGGCTCGGCGGCATGAACTGGCTCGTCTGGCGCCAGCACCGGGCCGCCTACTGGACCCTGCTGGCCGCCGCCGCGGTCACCGTCGCCGTGATGATCTACCAACGCCAGCAGATGATGATGTACCTCGACGGATACGGCTCCATCGACGGTTTGAAAGCCGGCTGGGAGGAGAAGTTCGGCCACCAGAAGCCGCTCAGCGCGGCCTCTCAGCTGATCGGGTTCGCGCCCGTCCTGATCGGGGTCTTCGTGGGGGCACCCCTGCTCGCCGCGGACCTGGAGAACGGCACCGCCAAGCTCGTCACCACACAGTCCGCCAGCCGCGTCCGCTGGCTCGGCACCAAGCTCGGGACGACCCTGCTCCTGGTCGCGGTGTGCACCACGGCGGTCTCCGCCGCGTTCACCTGGTGGTGGTCACCGGTCAAGTCGTCGTCGTCCGTCCTGGACTGGTCCGGGGCCGCCTTCGACAGCAGCGGGCCCGTGCCGGTGGCCCTCACCCTGCTCAGCGTCGTCGGCGGCGTCGCGATCGGCATGCTGCTGCGCCGGACCCTGCTGTCCATGGTCGTCACCCTGGGCTTCGCGGTCGCCGTGCAGCTGGTCTGGTCGTACTTCCGGATGTCCCTCGGAAACATCGTGACCCTCACCACCGACAAGGGCGTCGGGGACGGCGCCTTCCCGGACCTGCCCGCCGGCGCCCATGTCGTGGATCAGTCCTACCTCACCGCCTCCGGCGACCTCATCGGCTGGGGCAGCTGCAACGAGGCGACGGAGAAGGCCGCCGACGCGTGCATGGACAAGGCACAGGTCGTCGGCTGGGCGGTCGAGTACATCCCGATCTCCCAGATGTCCTCCATGCAGTGGCTCGGCGCCTCGATCCTGCTGGCCCTGACCGCCGGCATCGCGGCGTTCGTCATCCTCTGGGGCCGCAAGCGCCTCGTCTGACCCCGAGCGCCGCTGACCGAGCGCCGCTGTCCGAGCGCCGTTGTCCGGCCGGGCTCGTCGTCCGGCCCGATCCCCTCGCGGTCCTCCTCCCGGTTCTCCTCGCAGTCCTTTTCCCAGTACGCGGCCGAGCGGCCAGGTGTCGCTCCGCCGCGCCCTGATGCTGCCCCGAGCCGGCGAGCACATCGCCATGAACCATGTTGAAAGGCACGAGTTGAAGTCGCACAAGCACAGGAAACGAGCGGTCACCACCGTCCCGCTGGCCGCCGCTCTCGCGGCGGCGCTCGGCGCCGGACTGCTGGTGAGCACGTCCGGCGGCGCCCAGGCCGCCCCCGTCGAAAGCCCCCTCCCCGCCCCCGCCAGGACGGTCACGCTCGTGACCGGCGACAAGGTGGCCCTGGACGCCAAGGGCAAGGTCACCGGTGTGGTGGCCGCCGAGGGCCGCAAGGGGATCGGCTTCCGCATCCAGCAGGCCGCCGGTCACGCGTATGTCGTGCCGCGCGACGCCGAGCCGCTGATCGCGAACGGCAGGGTGGACCGGCGGCTGTTCGACGTGAAGCGTCTGGTCGGCGGGCGCTACGACGACGCCCGCCGCTCCGACGTGCCGCTGATCGTCACGTACGACAAGGGCACGTCCCTATCGGCAAGTACGTTCCGGAGTTCGGGCGCGACCGTCCGCCGGGATCTGCCGAGCATCAACGGCGACGCCGTACGCGCCCGTAAGTCCGAGGGCTCCGCGCTGTGGGAGACGCTCACCAGTGGCACCGGCTCCGCGACGGTCAGGAAGATCTGGCTGGACGGCAAGGTGAAGGCGAGCCTGGACCGGAGCGTGCCGCAGATCGGCGCGCCCGCGGCCCACTCGGCGGGGTACGACGGCAAGGGCGTCAAGGTCGCCGTGCTCGACACCGGCATCGACGCGACGCATCCGGACCTGAAGGACCGTATCGACGCGGAGAAGAACTTCTCCGCCGCCGCGGACACGGTCGACCACGCGGGCCACGGCACGCACGTGGCCTCGACAATCGTGGGCTCGGGGGCCGCGTCTCCCGCGGGCACCAAGTACGCGGGGGTTGCACCCGGCGCCCAGCTCCTGGTCGGCAAGGTGCTCGACGACGAGGGCTCGGGCGACGACTCCGGTGTCATCGCCGGTATGCAGTGGGCTGTCGCGCAGGGCGCCGAGGTCGTCAACATGAGCCTGGGCGGGGAGGACCGCCCCGGCATCGACCCCGTGGAACAGGCCGTCAACGACCTGTCGGCAAGTTCAGGCGCCCTGTTCGTGATAGCCGCCGGCAACGACGGTCCCGACGAGGGCACCATCGGCACCCCCGGCAGCGCCGCATCCGCGCTCACCGTCGGCGCGGTCGACCGGCAGGACGCCATCGCCGACTTCTCCAGCCGCGGTCCCACGGCCGACGGCTCTCTCAAGCCCGACCTCACCGCGCCGGGCGTTGACATCGCCGCCGCCAAGGCCGCCGAGGGCTTCATGGGCGAACCCGCCGCCGACGGCTATGTCTCCATGAGCGGTACGTCGATGGCGACCCCGCATGTGGCGGGCGCCGCCGCGATCCTGGCCCAGCAGCACCCGGACTGGACCGGCGCGCGGATCAAGGCCGCCCTCACCGCCTCCGCGAAGCCGGCCGCCGCCACCTCCGCGTACACGCAGGGCACCGGCCGGGTGGACGTCGACGCCGCTGTCGCCCAGCAGCTCACAAGCAGCCCGACCTCGCTGGGCTTCGGGACACAGGAGTTCCCCCACACCGACGACCAGCCGGTCACCAAGGACGTCACGTACCGCAACGCGGGTACCGGGCCGGTCACCCTCGACCTGGCTACCGAGGCCTACGGCGATGACGGAAAGCCCGCGGCCGAGGACCTGTTCACCGTCTCGCCGCAGCAGCTCGCCGTCCCGGCGGGCGGGGAGGCGACCGCCACCGTGACCGCCGACACCCGTGCGGAAACGGCCGACGGCAGCTTCGGCGGCTCGGTGACCGCCACCACCGCCGACGGCACCACCACCGCGCGCACCTCCCTCGGCGTCGTCCGCGAGGTCGAGTCGTACGACCTGACCATCAAGCACCTCGACCTCGAGGGCAAGGTCCCCGACGACGCCGAGACGGGTATCTACGGCCTGGACAACGACATCTGGACGGATGCCTCCGACAAGAGGGACGGCGAGGTCACCATCCGTCTGCCGAAAGGCCGTTACGCCCTGGAAGGAAGGTTCTTCACCGGCAGCGCCGGACGGTCCGTGCTGCTGCACCCGAAGTTCGCACTGACCAAGGACACGACCCTGGTCATGGACGCCCGGAAGACGAAACCCGTCAAGGTCACCGTGCCGGACGGCGCGGCCAAGCCCGCGGGCGCGATGTTCTTCTTCCGCATCGACGTCAACAACAAGCCGTACACGTCTGTGTACGACGCCCCCTCCTTCGCCGACATGCGCGTCGGACAGCTCGGCGCCCCGGTGCCGGCCGCCGAGGCGTCCGCGATGTACCACGGCATCTGGACCCACAAGGCCGTCAACTACCGGCTGGCCTGGAACCGTACGGGCGACCTGTCCGGCTTCACCAAGAACGTCAAGCGCTCGCAGCTCACCGAGGTCAAGGTCGTCGTCGGGACGCCGGTCAAGGGCAAGACGGCGACCATCTGGGCCGCGCCGCTGATGCCCGGCGGCTACTTCAACCTCTTCCAGACGCCGGGCCGTCTGCCGCTGACCGGCACCGACTACGTACTGCCCAACGGCATCAAGTGGTTCTACCAGGTCAGCCAGCTCGGCGCCCCCGACGAAGAAGGCGACCCGACGTGGGAAAACACCCAGGGCAGCGCGCCCAGGGCGTATGCGGCGGGCAGAAACTACACCCGGCGCTTCAACATCGGCGTCTTCGGCCCGTCCCTCCCCTCGGGTCCGCTCGCGCACGGCTTCGACCAGCCGGGCGCGCTCCGCGCCGGCGACACCTTCTCGGCGTACCTGCCGCTGTTCTCCGACGGCGGCGGCAACCTGGGGACCTCCGCCTACACGAAGGCCAGCAGCTCGCTCCACGCCGACGGCGAGAAGATCTTCGCCGCAGACGAACCGCTGAACGGCGAGTCACACACCGTCCCCGCCGGCCGGCGCACCTACAAGCTCGACGTGGACGTCTCCCGCGCCCCGGCGCAGTTCGCGGTCAGCACCCGGGTCGCCGCGACCTGGACCTTCGCCTCGGCCCATGTCGCCGGTGACACGTCCGAGCGGCTGCCGCTGACGGTCGTCCGCTACGCTCCGAAGTTGTCGATGGCCAGTACCGCCAAGGCCAGGACGACCCTCACCGTGCCCTTCACCCTCCAGGGCGCGGCCACCGAGATCGCCTCGCTGCGCAAGCTCGCCTTCGACGTCTCCTACGACGACGGCAAAACCTGGAAGAAGACCAGTGCCGTGGACGGCAAGCACCTCAAGCTTCGCAGCCCGGCCAAGCCCGGCACGGTCTCACTGCGTGCCACCCTCACCGACACCGACGGCAACACCCTGAACCAGACCGTCTACGGCGCCTACCGCATAACCAAGTAGGGGAGGCGTCCCTCACGGACCACCACCCGACACGACACCGGGCCGCCGAGCATGCTCGGCGGCCCGGTGCGGGAAACAGTACGCCGCGCTGCGGCGTGACTCCCGCGATGGCATGTCGAACCGGGCGTCGCAGTGCAAGTACGGCGTCACCTGGAGCACGGTCAACAAGGCCCTGACCTCGGCTTGGCCGCAGCCACGCACGACAACCGCTTCGGCGCGGCCGTCGAAGCTGGATCCGTTCACGCTGCTGATCGACGAGATCCTGCTCATTGATCTGGACGCGACCAGGAACAGCGCCACACCGTCACCCCGGATCTACCGCCGTCTGATCGACGAGCACTCCTCGTCCGAGGCGTTGACCACTTGAACCCGCACCGATGAGAGGGCGCAAGCGTCCTGCGAGCAACCGCGCGGTCCGGCCAGGGACTGAGAGTCCGGTGTTTATACCTTGCTCGCGACCACCATGTAGTTCTCGGCCTCAAGATCGAACGTGCTCAGTTCCGTTTGGAGTCCGACCCGGTGCAGCTCGACTTCGAGTTCCTCGTACCGGTAGGGCCAGCAGGACAGCAGTTCCGAGCGGACAAGAACCAACCCGGTCGCATCAACTTGCGCAATCGCAATCTCGATGTGGTGCTCCTCCTCCCAATGCGGCGCAATCTCCCAGCGGTAGACCACGACGGCATCGCGACCGTTCCGGCGGACGAGTCGGTCACTGATCTCCAGCCGGGAACCTCTGGCCCTCACGAGTTCCCAAGTGCGGGATGTGAGTACCAAGCGCCCGCCGGGGCGCAGAAGCCGTGACATCGACTCCAGAGCAGCACCCCTGCCTGTCGCGCCCGCGGCATGGTGAAGCGAGTTGCCAACGCAGAACACCATGTCGAACGTGTTGTCCTGGAAATGGACGGGCAACTCTTCCCAGTTCGCCCGTACGGCCCGGACGGATGCCCCGAACTCCTCAGACAACTCTGCAGTCCGACGAACCATCGCCTCGCTGGCGTCAGTTGCGACAACCTGCATGCCACGACCGGCGAGGCCAACCGCCAACTGTCCGGTTCCGCACGAACAGTCGAGGACGTGAGCGTTCGACGGCAGGAGCTTGAGGACGTCGTCGAACGACGCAGCGAACTCGGCTGGAGGCAACTTTGCATCCGAGATGAGCCATTCGTACACCTCGGCAAGCACGTCATAGCCTGTCACAACCACTACCTCCGTCACGCGGCAGACTCACGGTAGGACGTCAGCCCATCAGCGGAGCAAGCCGGGCACCAATGGTTTTCGCAAGGATGGCTCTGACGGTGTTTGTGGGTTGTCAGTTGTCCGTCTGAGTGGATGTCACCGGCTGGTTAGCTGGGAAGTTGTCCGTGAGAAGTAGTGTCACTCGCGGGGTTGCGGTGGCAAGGTGAATGTGCTCAGTGAAGGAGCACCGCCGATGCCGCCTGGTCAGTCGAAGGTCGAGTTGTATGCCGCGCTGCGGCGTGACGCTCGCGAGGGCATGTCGAACCGGGCTCTGGAGCGCAAGTACCGGGTGGGCTGGCGGACTGTTCAGAATGCGCTGAGTTCGGCGTGGCCGCAACCTCGGGAACCGTACGCGACTCGCCGTTCCAAGCTGGGTCTCAACGTCGATGGCCTCAACGACGCCGGGGTCGAGGCGATCGCGACGGCCATCCACGGCGGCGCTGCTGCACCTCGCCGACATCATGGCCCGCACGAACACCAACGTCTGAACGGTCGCCGCCGGACAGGGCTCGCCGTCTGCGTGCCCGCCCGTCTCTCCGGCTGACCAACACCACACCCGTGCCCCGGCTTCGCTCCGTCGGGCCGGGGCAGTACAGCCATGTCTGTGGGGCGGCCGTCGACACCGGCTCCGGCCGCCTCACAGCACCATCCCGCCCGCACACTCCGGGATCGGCAAGGGGCCGGCTCCCCATGTTCCTACGCGTCAGTTGACCGACTCGCAGCCGCTGCGGTCACCATTGATTTCCCGGTATCGCGGAAACTTCAAGTACTGACGACTTTGAGTGCCGTATATGCCGTCAGCGGTGATGCTCTCCTGCTGCTGGGCGGACGCAAGGGCACTGCGAGTGTTCGACCCGAAGTCGCCGTCCGTCGCGAGGTTGAACCCATAGCAGGAGTTGAGCGTGAATTGGAGCCATTCCACGCCATTTCCGCTGCTTCCGTAGTCCATCCAGCAGTTGGCCGTTCTGCTGTTGCTGCCTTCACTGATGTAGGCCGGCCGAGTGATGGAGTAGCCGGGGGTGACACCGACCGATGTCACCTGATTGATATTGCAGTGCCCGGCATAGGCAGCAGCAGCTGGGGGAGCGAAGACTGCGGTGCCTCCAAGGAGGCTGGCGGTGAGGGCGCCGATTGTCATAACGCCCTTGACTCGTCGGATCGAGCGCATACTCATGGAAATTCCTCTCGTGGATGGGGAGTTGGCCCTGGCGACAGGCGCGCAGTGAGCCTTTCCATCCTTGGTCTGAGCTGGCGTGATGCAGGCAGGGGATGGCCTGGACAAGGCTCGTGATGCGGGTGTGCCACGCCCCTCTCTCTGGTCTCGTCCAGGGACCTTAGGGTCATCGTGGGCTTCGGACTGTGTCGTCCGTGCAGAGAACTTTGTCAGTCGTGCAGCGCCTCAAGTTGACGCCGCATCAGGCGAGGGTCGCCCGCCGACACCGAACACGCGCAGCCCGCGACACTCATCAACATCGAATGGCTCGCCCACG
Source organism: Streptomyces aurantiacus (assembly GCF_027107535.1). Taxonomy (NCBI): domain Bacteria; kingdom Bacillati; phylum Actinomycetota; class Actinomycetes; order Kitasatosporales; family Streptomycetaceae; genus Streptomyces; species Streptomyces sp. Qhu-G9. Next base: position 4,858,574 of record NZ_CP114283.1, read on the forward strand.
AGGACGTCGCCGTCCAGTCCGAATGCCCCGCCTGCGCAAAGCCCTCCCGGTCCACGAACGGGGCCCACGGTCCCGGCCGCACCGGATGGGGCCGCTACCACCGCTGCCGCGGCCACCAGTGGCCCCCCGCGCCGACCTACCCCCTCAATCTGAACCGCGGCCGCACCTGGCCCGTCGGCCGTGACGACGCCCGCTTCGCCTGCCACTGCCTGCCCGACTTCCCTGCCACGAAGACTGCACCATCAGCGACGACCCGGTCATCGGCCAACTGCTGTGCACACGCTGCCGAGCCCAGCACTCCCCCGACGTCTGGCAGCAGCTCGCTGCCGTCGCCTACGGCACCGCGCGCCAGAGCGACTCCCGCGACGACCGCCGCGACCGCCGGCTCTACAGCGAGGCCCTGCGCGGCACCCCGCCCGCCCACGCAACCCGGGAATGGGCCCGGCGCGTGGACCTCACCGCCTGCCGGGCCGCCACCCGTACCCCCGCCACCGTCTGACCTCAACTCACCCCGCCCCGGGACGGCCCGTACTGAGCGGCCGCCCCGGGGCTTCACCATGCCCAGGAAGGGACCCATGCGTCACCAGACCGCCCACACCACCGTCTCCCGCCCGCCGATCGTCGTCCTGTGCGGATCGACCCGGTACTGGGAGCAGCTCAACGAAGCCAATGCCTACGAGACGGCGGCCGGCCGGATCGTCCTCGCACCCGGCTGCAACCTAATTCGTTGTTAACGGATCCAGCATTATCCAGAGGGTTCTGCTGGGCCTGTTCGAGTCCTGGGACTGTGACATCTTCTGCCACTCCGGCTGATGAAGGCCTCCGGATAGACGGATGCAATGTTCTGGTGCTCGTGGTGGTGGCGGTCGCGCGGACACCGGGTGGATGCCTGGGCTGCAACTGGCATGGATGCCTCGTTTGAGGCTGGTGGCACTCGGTGTCTTCGCGACCACCACCAGACGGTGTGGTGTTGGCGGCCGTCGGTTCCGGGCGGATGCCTGCGCTGGATCGGGTCCTGACGCCTTTCCACAGACTGGCGACGCCCGGGCTGTCGCGCGTCAACACCCGCCGCCTTGATCCCTCGTTGGTGTTGGTGGGACGAGCCCACCGCACGGTGACTTCTCATTGCAGGCGAGCCAGCTGAGCTCTCGCATAGACCGAGGCCCGCGCGGTGCGCTGGTGCCACGAACACGGCTAGTGAGGCGTCGGTCCGACCCTCGTGGTCGAGGCCTGGAATTAGGGAGCCGAGTGGCCCGCATGCGCTCGTGACCAGTGCAAACACACGCACTTCAGGGAGGGAACAACTTTGATTTACTGCGGAATCGACTGGGCGGAGAAGACCCACGACGTCGCACTGGTCGACGACACCGGCCAGTTACTCGCCAAACGACACATCACCGACGACCCGGCCGGCTACAGAATCCTGCTGGACCTGCTCGCCGAGTACGGCGACACCGAGGAGACTCCCATCCCGGTTGCGATCGAGACCAGCCGCGGCCTGCTCGTCGCCGTGCTGCGAACCGGCAAGCGGCGGGTCTTCGCCATCAACCCGATGGCCGCCGCCCGCTACCGCGACCGGCACTCCGTTTCTGGCAAGAAGTCCGATCCCGGCGATGCCCTGGTCCTGGCGAACGTCCTGCGGACCGACATGCACGCCCACCGGCCGCTGCCCGACGACTCCGGCCTTGCCCGCGCCATCGCCGTCTTGGCCCGGGCACAGCAGGACGCGACCTGGAACCGGCAGCAGATGTCCAACCAGCTCCGGTCCTTGCTGCGCGAGTACTACCCCGCTGCCCTGGACGCCTTCGCAGTCTGGGCCAACGGTCTGTGCCGTCCCGAGGCCCGCGAACTCCTCAAGCTGGCGCCCACCCCCGCCAAAGCCGCGCGGCTGACCCGCGCACAGATCACGGCTGCCCTTAAGCGGTCCGGCCGCCAGCGCGGAATCGAGGCCGACACCGAGCGGCTCCGCGAAGCGCTACGACGCAACTGGGCCCGACATCTGCCCGTGGTCGAGGACGCACTCGGCAAGCAGATGCTGGCGCTCCTGGGCCAGCTGGAAGCCGCCTGCACCGCCGCTGACGACCTGGCCAAGGCGGTGGAGGAGGCCTTCCCTCAGCACCCGGACGCTGACATCCTCCTCAGCTTCCCGGGGCTCGGTGTCCAGCTGGGCGCCCGGGTGCTGGCCGAGATCGGGGACGACCACACGCGCTTCGCGGACGCCCGCGGCCTGAAGGCCTATGCGGGCTCCTCGCCGATTACCAGGGCCTCGGGCAAGAAGTCGAGCGTCACCCGGCGGCGTGTGAAGAACGATCGACTCAACCACGCCGGCTATTTGTGGGCCTTCGCAGCTCTGACCGCCTCGCCCGGAGCCAAGGTCCACTACCGGCGACGACGCGACAAGCACGGTGACTGGCACGCCTCCGCCTTGCGGAACTTGTTCAACCGCATGGTCGGCCAGATGTATCACTGTCTCCAGCACGGGCAGCGCTATGACGAGGCACTGGCTTTCCCGTCCCCGTCGGAAGGACTCGAACCGGCCGCCGCATAGCCGCGGAAGCCTGAGCCCTCACTCTGGGATGACCAGGCCGAACTCGCGTAGCCGGGGCACGCAGGTGTCCAGGCACGCTTCGACGGAAACCGCGTCCGTACGCACGAGCAGGTCCTCGTGGAACGGGGCTCCGCTCGCGACGAATGTCCATGGCTTCATGCCCTCGCGCATGCGCTCAGCGTCTGCCTTCAAGAGCACCGTGACCCCCTGCTCGGCCAGCGACTCCATGATGCGCACCACATCCACCGAAACTCCCCTTGCGCCCGCAATCGAACAGGCAGCAAAGCTACACAGACATCGCCGCCACCTGCTTGACGGCTTGAGGCCGTGAGGCGTCTCAAGCAGGACCACCCGCTGTGGTCGGACACGGCCCGGGCCGACCGGCTCAAGCAGGTCCTGGACGACCTGCACCTGCGGAAGATCGACCTCGCTGACGAAGTCCTCATCGTCAACCCCGGCGGCTACATCGGCGACAGTACGGCCCGCGAGATCGAATACGCCCGCAGCCTCGGCAAGCCCATCCGCTACACCTACCCCACACGCGACGAGGAGGCCAGCTGTGGCTGACACCACCGGCATCGAGTGGACCGACAGCACCTGGAATCCGGTCACAGGCTGTACGAAGCTCTCCGACGGATGTACCCATTGCTACGCGGCCACCTTCGCCGAACGCTGGCGCGGCATCCCGGGCCACCACGTCGAGGCCGGCGAGGACCACGGCGGCTGACCGGCGCCGTGGTGTCGACCCAACGACACGTCACCCTGCATCCCCGCCCCGTCGTTCCGGCACAACAGGTCGGGGGTGCGGCGTTCCGGCCGGGCGTCCGCCGCCGGTAGTGACGCAGAGGGCTCCGCCACACACCCCCCGACCCTCCACAGAGGGGCGGGGGTCGCGAATAATCTTGAGGTGAGTGGGTGGGGCTGGTGCCGGGCGGCCGGGGGGTCGTGCGGCGTTCCGGCGCCGGGCGGAACCCCGAAGAGATTGCACCAGAGCGCCGGGGACGTGGCCGCGCTCGGTGACCTGATCGTGGTGGCCGCCGTCGTTTCCCCGTATCTGGTGCGCAGCCAGATGCGGCAGGCCGCGTACGAGTTCGAGCGGGCGTCCCGGGCCCCGGCAGCGCGGCAGATGGAGGGGCAGGCGCGCGAACTGTACCGGGAGTCGACGCAGGTTCTGTCTCGTTACGTGTCGTCGGTCGGCCGCAACGACACGGCCGGCGCGCTGGGCTTCCTGCTCGCCCCGGTGACGGCTGTGGAGGCTTCTCGGAGCTGGCACCAGGCGCAGGGACACCGGGTCCCAGGCGCAGGCCGCCGGACGGCTGCTGCTGCTGCACGAGGCAGTCGAGGTGACCGTCGGAGTCAACGCGGCACGCGAGTACCGAGCTCGTGCGAAGCGCGCCGCGGCCCGGAAGGGGACCTGGCGCCGCGCAGCCATGGCGCACGGCGCCCGGTCGATGGCCGGCGCCGTCCAGGAGGCCGTCCCCGAGCACGCCCGCGAGATCCTGGCACGAGAGAGCCCCGGCGGCGGCGAGATGAGCTTCCCGGGCGTCGGGTGTGGTTCCGCCCCGGAAGCTGGTGCGGCAGCGTCACTTTCCGGCGGTCGGATGGTCAGGGCCGGTCGACCTGCACACAGTCGATGGGCTTCGCGTACTCATCGTCAATACAGACGATGACATACGTGGCACCCCCGGGCACATCCGCAAGGAGTCCGGTCTTGAGCGGATACGTAGTGTTGCACTTCGTGCCGGTGCCCTTGGTATCGAGCTGCTTGCCAGAGGCACCGTACGCGCCGAACCACGCCCTGCGGCAGTCGACGGCCCGGAGTGTTCCAACGACGCCGACCGATCGGTTGTACCAGGTCAGGGTTCCGCGGGCGTAGCTGCCCTGTCCATCATCAACGTAGAAAGGGCTGGTCGGATAGGCGGCGGTTTGCGCGCTGGCGGCGGGAGCGCCCAGCAGGGTGCCCGCGGTCAGCACGACGGAACCGACGGCGGCGGCGAGGTGAGTCTTCATGCGATCTCCAGAGGGGTGAGCCGGTTGCGGCTTCACATCCTGGATGGGTCGGCCACCTGTGGCCTACCTCTTAAGTCACGGCTTAAAGGGAGCCGGAGCGGCAGGCGCGGGTCTCGCGCCCAGTCTGACGCCGCGGTGCCCTCGGGGGCCTCACGGTTCCGTCAGGGCGCCGGTCCGCAGCAGGGCCAGCCCGAGAGGGGTGATGTGGTGCAGCACGGACCCGCCTCGGCGGCTGGTGGTGATGAGGTCGGTGTTTCGCAGCACGGTCGCGTGCTGACTGGCCGCTGCCGCCGTGACTCTGAGGCGGCGGGCCAGTTCGCTCGTCGTGCAGCCTTCTGCTGTCACCTGTAGAGCGGCGGCTCGCGTGCGGCCGAGCAGAGACCCCAGGTTCCGTATGGCGGAGCCGTCCGCTTCCGCCCGACCGGTATCTATCAGGGGCCCACGGAGAGCCGGCACGCTCAGTCGGGGTGGCTGGGCACTATCGAGCGGGTCCCACAGCAAGCTCACCGGGTGCTTGGCGAATACCGTGGGCGTGATGATCAGTCCCCTTCCCTGGAGACGCACCTCAACTCGGCGCGGATAGGGAGCTTCGAGCACCGGTGGACGCCAGCGGACCAGTGGTGCGCAGATCGAACGCAGCAGCAGATCGATGCCTCCCTCCAACACCAGGTTCGCGCAACGAGTGGACAGCGCGACCAGTTCGGACCGACCTCGATCCCAGTAGGGCTCCACGGTCAGCCGATGGCAGGCGCGCACGGCATCGGCGAGCTCCCGGCGCGCGTCGCGGTCGCCCTCGCACACCCGCCTTGCCCATGGCAGGTGTCCGGGGTGGAAGTCGAGACCCTCGAACTCGCGTCGCAGCCGGGACACCGGGGCATGCAGCAGGTTGTCCACGGCGTGGTCCACAGAGGGCACATCGCCCATCAAGGCCAGCAGATCAAGCCCCGGGCCGCGCACCGGGACCAGGGACGTCAGGGGGTGCGTGTCCGCTCCCATCCGGCCCGCGACCGCTGACCGCCACGTGCGGAAGTGAGGAAGTTCCCGGTTCGCTCCCAGCAGCTCCAGGCTGTAATAGACCTCCGCTGCGACGCCGATCGTTGCGGCCACCCGTGTCCGGGCGAGGTCTTGCGCCGTGAAGTGAATGCGTAACACCGGCCGGCCTCCTGCCACCGAAGCAGAGCGCATGAGCGCACCACCAGCATGCCCCCAACTCACCGCGTCCGATCCCGCATTGGCCTAGAACGCGCCCGGATTGCTGACTGCGCATGCGCGCCCGTGAACCGGTTCAGGGGGCGGGTCGGATCTGCCAGGACGTGACTCGGATCGTCGCCGACATCTCGGTCTATTTCGGCGGATTCGACACCGGCCTGACTGCCGCTCGGACAATTCTGTGGGCGGGACCAGCGGTACCCGTGGTTCGAGGTTGAGGACGGGAACCGGTTCTTCGGCCGGCACCGGAAGTGGGGCCGAGCCGGCAGGCCAGCAGCAGACGGTAGGTGACCGGCCGGTAGAAGCGACGCGAGGGCGCGACGCCTAGCTTCGGTGTCAAACGCCTGGATTGGATGACAGAGCGACTGGCTTCACTGTCCAGGAACAACAGCAGCCGCATGCGGCTCATTCTGAAACCACCAGTAAGGGCGTGCAGATCATTAACTCGTCTTTTTGACCTTGCTTCGAGTGGGGGCGGAAACGAGGAAGGTCGCGATGTCGGCTGGTGTGCGGAAGCGGGCGGTTGAGGCGTTGATGTGGTGGCCGTGTGCTTCCAGGAGTGGGCGGACTTCCTGTTTCGCTCGGCTGATGGTCATGGCGGTGACGCCGAAGAGCTGCCCGAGGAGGTCCATGGTCGCGAGTTTGCGCAGGTGGAGCACGGTGGCCAGGATCCGGTCGGCTGGGGTGAGCTTGGCTTTGGCACCAGTGCCAGGGGCGACCAAGCGCTCGTGACCGCGACGTGTGCGGAGCACTTGCTCGCGTTGAACCTCCAGCGCAGGAGTGAGCGCGTCGATGAGTTCGCTGAGCTGTTGGCGGGTCATGCCGGTCAGTTCTGGGTCCTGCAGCGCGTGCTGCGTGAGGCGGGGCGGTCTGGTCGCCGGGGCCTGGTCTGAGGTGCTGTTGTCCGGCGTCGCGTCCAGCGGGTGCCGGGGGTGGAGGGTGTAGTTCCAGTCGCCGTGGAAGCGGTGCCGGGTGATCGGCAGGGCGGCGATATCGTCGTCGCTGACCTGGATGCCGGTGGGGTAGGCGTTGGTGTCGAGTTCGGCATGCACGGTCAGGCCGGTTTTAGTGGTGGTCGCCGCGATGCTTTCGACGATGACTTCGTGGCTGGTCAGGGGCCTGCCGCGCCAGTTCATGGTGATGTGGGAGAACAGCCGGTGCTCGATCCGGTTCCACTTCGACGTGCCCGGAGGCAGGTGGCAGACAGTGATCGTCAGGCCGGCCTCGACGGCGAACCGGGCGAGTTCGGTCTTCCAGGTGCGGGTGCGATAGCCGTTGGAGCCGCCCGCATCGGCGGTGATCAGCAGTCGGCCGGCCGTCGGATAGGCGGCCCGGCCGGCACCGTTCCACCAGCGGCGGATCGACTCGACGGCGAACGCGGCGGTGTCGTGGTCGGTGCCCACGTTGACCCAGCCGGTGTTCGCCGCGACGTCGTAGATGCCGTAGGGCACCGCTCTGCCCAGCTCGCGGTCGGGAAAGTCGTGGGTGTCGACCCGCACCGGCTCGCCTCTCGGCTCCCATTCACGGCCGTTGTTCTTGAACGGGCCGACCAGTTCCTTCTTCTTGGTGTCCACGCTGATGACCGGAGCCCCGCTGTCCTGGTGGTCGCGGGCCTGTTCGTTGAGGTAGTGGAACTGTGCGTCCCGGTCGGGGTGCTGTTTGCCTTCCATGGTCTTGGCGTTGCTCTGCAGGCTGAAGCCCTCCTCGCGCAGGAGGTCGCCCACCGTATCCGCACAGATCCTGTGGCCTTGCCGAGTCAGTTGCTCGGCGAGCTTGCGGGTGGATTTGGTGGTCCAGCGCAGCGGCGACATGGGATCTCCGCGGACGTCGGGCTCGACCAGCGCAAGGAGTGCCTCCCGAACGGCAGGGTTCCGGTCGACGACGCGTTTACGGCCGGCGCCGGGCCGACGGATACGTCCCAACGGAGCCTGGCCGGAGTCGAGTTCCCGCACTCCGACAGACACAGTGGCCTCGCGAACACCGGCGGCACGGGCGACCGCTCTGATCCCGCCGTGGCCGAGGGACTGGGCCTCCGCCCTTATCAACAAGCGACGCTGCCGCTCGTCGAGGTGCGGCAAAATCGCCTCGAACTTGGCTGCCAGCACGGCCCGTTGCCCATCCAACCCGCTCATGCCAGACCAACGAACCACCGAGCAGAAAGCCACGAGTTAATGATCTGCACGCCCTAAGTTGAGATCACGGAATCGATCATTCCCGCTTCAGGAGGGTGCTGGCTGCGGTAGACCGGTGGCGTGACTCGTGGTGATCTGACTGATGCCGAGTGGGAGTTGATCGAGCCGCACCTCCCGCTGGGGTCGTTCGGACCGATCCCTGACCTGCGCAGCTACTTCAACGCGGTGATGTGGCGGTTCCGTACCGGCAGTCCCTGGCGGGATGTGCCGGAGAGCTACGGCTCCTGGTCGACGATCTACGACCGGTTCCGGATGTGGGCGCGTGACGAAGTCTTCCAAACCCTCATGGAAGCGATGATCGCCGAGGCGGGGGCCCGCGACGATGTCGATCTGAGCCTGGTCAGTGTGGACTCGACCGTTGCCCGCGCGCATCACCACGCAGCGGGCATGGTAGTCGAACCGGAGGACCTGGAGAAGGCCGTGGCGGAGGAAAAGGGGCTGCAGCAAAGGGGCAAAACGATCCCGTAGGCGAGGGGGCCGCGGACAGGGAGAACCGCGAGCGGGAACAGCGCCGCGCCGTGCGCCGACGCCGCAGAGCCCGACTGCGGGCCGCCGAACTGGGCCGCTCCCGGGGCGGACTCACCAGCAAGGTCCACCTCGCCGTCGAGCGGCGCTGCCGCCCGCTGTCCATCATCCTCACCCCCGGGCAGGCCGCGGACAGCCCGCGCTTCATTCCGGTCCTTAGACGTCATCTCATTTGGGTGACTAGACTTGTGGCGTGTCAAAGATCGTTGAGCGGCTGGTGCCGGACGAGTTGTGGGAGCTGTTCCAGCAGGTGGTGCCCGAGGCGCCGTCGCGGCCTCAGGGTGGTGGCCGGCGTCGGCACGGCGACCGTGAAGTGCTGGCCGCGATCGTCTTCGTGGCGACCTCGGGCTGCACGTGGCAGCAGGTGCCGACCGCCTCGTTCGGCCCGTCCGGCGCGACGGCCCATCGACGCTTCACCGAGTGGACGAAGGCCCGTGTGTGGGCCAAACTCCACCGCCTGGTCCTCGATGAACTCGGATCCCGCGGCGAGCTGGACTGGTCCCGGTGTGCGATCGACTCGGTCAACATGCGGGCCCTGAAAAGGGGGAGCTGACAGGCCCGAATCCTGTAGACCGGGGCAAGTACGGGTCAAAGATCCACTTGATCACGGAGCGGACCGGACTGCCCCTGTCCATCGGCATCTCGGGCGCCAACACGCACGACAGCCAGGCATTGATCCCGCTGGTGAAGGGCATACCGCCGATCCGCTCCCGCCGGGGACCCCGGCGACGCAGACCCCACAAACTCCACGCTGACAAGGGCTACGACTACAACCACCTGCGACGATGGTTATCCAGCCGAGGAATCCGGCACCGCATCGCCCGCAGAGGTATCGAGTCCTCGGCCCGCCTGGGCGCCCACCGCTGGACCGTGGAGCGCACGATGTCCTGGCTCGCCGGATGCCGACGCCTACACCGCCGCTACGAACGCAAAGCCGAGCACTTCCTCGCCTTCACCAGCATCGCCTGCACCCTGATCTGCTACCGCAGACTCGCCAAATGAGATGACTTCTTAACAAGATCAAGGTGCGTGTCCCGGTCGGCCGCCCCAGGAGCCGGCCGGACGCGGTCGCCGGAGACAAGGCGTACTCCTCCCGCGCCAACCGCGCCCATCTGCGCAGACGCAACATCAAGGCGGTGATCCCGGAGAAGGCCGACCAGGCCGCCAACCGCAAGAAGAAAGGACACTCCGGCGGCCGCCCGGTCAGCCACGACGCCACGCTCTACAAAGACCGCAACACAGTCGAGCGCGCCATCAACAAGTTCAAGGAATGGCGAGGGCTGGCCACCCGCTACGACAAGACACCCGAGAGCTATGCCGCAGGACTCCACCTGCGCGGGTCCATCCTCTGGTTACGCAGCCTTCCAGCCCTCCCGTGACCTCAACGTCGGACAGGCCCTAGCCGGAGTGCGAGCCGCGAGTCCGGCGCAGTCGAGTCACCGGGTCAACTCGGATTGCACGGCCGCGAACGTCTCGTCCAGATGGTCGGCCAGCGACCCATGGCGTTCCAGGCTGCTCCAGATCTTTGTGCCGACTCCGGCCATGGCGACCAGCCGGAGTGCCTGCTGCCGTTCAGGGTCCGGCCAGCGGTCGGCCAGGGCCTCGGTGATGATCCGCTCCTGGCGCTCATGGTTGGAGTGCTTGCGGGCGAGAAGGGTCTCCGTCGACCGCATCAGCCGGTCGAGTGCTACCGGCCCGGCCGCTCGGGCTCCATCCGGAAGTGGACGATGCGGGTCTTCGCGGCGGCCGTGCGTAGCTCGTTGTCGGTGGGCTGCCGGTCGCCTGGGAGGCCGAGCATCAGGCCCTTGGCGGCCTTGGCCCCTTTGCGCCGGCCGAACTCACCCAGCAGGGCGGCGACTTCCTCAGGGTCCTCGACGACCGTCGGGACGGCGCCGTGGTCCTGGCCCCGGATGCGCAGCCGGACGGCGGACCCTTCGCGCATGCTGGGGATCCAGCCGAGCTGGGATGACATGGCGAGCACCGTGCCGGGATCCCAGTCGAAGTAGCCGATGGGGACCGTGAATTCGCGACCCGTCCTGTGCCCCTTGTACGTGAGCAGCATCAGGCGCCCGCTCAGCGGCTTGTGGAAGCGGGAGGCGAGCAGCGGCCGTACGACCTTGTTGGCGGCTCGGAAGAACTTCACCAAGGGTGGCCTGGCCGTGTTCGCCGCGGGCGTGCCGGAGGTGCTCACCAGATGCCGCCGGGGACGGTGTGGACGATCTCGGCCTGGTCGCGCTTGGTGTACGCGTCCCAGTAGTGCTCGGCGATGGTCTCGGGCTCGGTGCCGGGACCGCTGCCGATGAACACCCCGATCGCCACGTGCGCGACGTGCACCCCGCGCTCGGCGAGGTCGACGCCCAGGGCCATGGCGTAATTGCGCAGGGCCGCCGCCGCGACGCCGACGCTGCCGAACGCGCCGCCCATCGGCCGAACCGAGGAGGCGCCCGTGGAGAACAGCAGCGTGCCACTGCCGCGTTCGAGCATGGCGGGCAGCACCTGACGGACCGCGGCAACCGCTCCGTACAGGTAGTAGTCGAGCTGCTTGTGGAGGTCCTGCGCCGTGGCGTCGACAGAGGCGGCGCCAGCGAAAGTGGGGTCGGCGGGCGAGTACTCCAGTACGTCGACGGCCCCGAACCGGTCGGCGACCGCGGCGAGCGCCGACTGCAGCGAGTCGGGACGCGTCACGTCCGCGGCGAAGCCTGCGGCCTCGATGCCCTCCTCGGCAAGCTGCGCGGCGAGCGCGTCGAGCTTGTCCTGGGTCCGGGAGAGCAGGGCGACCTGGAAACCCTCCCTTCCGAAGCGGCGGGCGATGGACAGGCCCAGGCCGGGGCCTGCCCCGATGACGGCGATGACGGGCATGGGTGGTGCTCCTGTGGTCGGACGGCCTGAATGGATGAGGCGCACTTCCCGCCACGACAGCGGTCAGGACTGAAAGTCGAGGGCAGCCTCATGTTCTGGAGCGTAGCAGATAATATGAGGCACCCCTCCGGTTGGTAGGCTGAGTGACATGGCCATCGACCCTCCGTCCGCCTCCGCCGGGAGCCCGGCACCTGTCCGCCCCCTGCGGCGCGACGCGCAGCGCAATCGCGAGGCCCTGCTCACCGCGGCCCGCTCCTGCTTCGCCGAGCAGGGCATGGAGGCACCCCTGGAGCAGGTGGCCAAGCGGGCCGGGGTGGCCATCGGCACGCTGTACCGGCACTTCCCCACCCGACTGGACCTGGTGCAGGCAACCTTCGCCGAAAAGCTGGCCGTTTGGCGGGAGGCCGCCGAGAAGGCCGTCACCATGGATGACGCCTGGGCGGGGCTGTGCCACTTCCTGGAGACCATGTGCGAACTCCAGTCACAGGACCGGGGGTTCAACGACCTGGCCTCCATACGGTTGCCGGAGAGCGCCTGCCTGGCGGGTGCCCAGACCCGCATCCGCGAACTCGGTGTACACATCGTCGAGCGTGCGCAGGAGCAGGGCAGCCTGCGCCCCGACCTCACCCCCGAGGACCTTGCCTTCGTCATCTGGTCGCACAGCCGCGTCACCGAGGCCACCCACGCCATCGCCCCGGACGCCTGGCGCCGCCACCTTTACCTTCTGCTCGACGGCTTCCGAACCGACCGCGCCCACCCGCTACCGGCGCCGCCGCTCACCGAGGAGCAGCTGTACCGCGCCATGATCAGCCTCGGCGGAAACGGGGCCTGCGGCGCCTGACCGTCGGGACGCGCGTTGTCTCAAGGCGCCGCGGGAGCCCCTTCCCGGCGACCAGGCCGAGCCGGTACGCCTCCGTCCCTGCGATGCAGAGTTCGTGGAGACGTTTGGTGACCTCCGCGGGCACCAGCGACACGGCGCGCTCGAAGGCCGCCTCGTCGGCGAAGCATTCGCACATCCAGACCACATCCAGACCACGTCCGGGTCCTCGCTGCTGACATGCAGCAGGTAAAGCAGCCACGACGCCACGCTCTACAAAGACCGCAACACAGTCGAGCGCGCCATCAACAAGTTCAAGGAATGGCGGGGGCTGGCCACCCCCTACGACAAGACACCCGAGAGCTATGCCGCAGGACTCCACCTGCGCGGGTCCATCCTCTGGTTACGCAGCCTTCAAGCCCTCTCGTGATCTCAACTCAGAACACCCCCTAGAGGTTGTCCCGTAACTGGTGTGGTGGTTGGTGCGTTGGCTGGGCATGGGTGGGGTGTTTTCAGCGGATGATCCGAAGTGGATCGAGCCGTTCTCGGGACTGTCCGAGGCGCAGTTCGCCAGGCTGATGGTGTTGGTGCGGCGTCGTGGTGGTGACGTTCAGCGCGGCCGTCCGTGGCGGCTGTCGCTTGAGAATCGGGTGCTGCTGGTGGCGACGTACTGGCGCACGAACTTGACGTTGCGGCAGGTAGCGCCGTTGTTTGGGGTCTCGAAGTCCGCGGCTGACCGCATCCTCGATCATCTCGCACCCCTGCTGGCCATGTCTCCCGCGCGCCGGCCGCGCAAGGACACCGTCTACATCGTTGACGGCACCCTGGTGCCCACCCGTGACCGCAGCGTGGCCGCGTCCAGCAAGAATTATCGGTACTCGACGAACCTGCAGGTCGTCATCGACGCCAACAGTCGCTTGGTGGTGGCGATCGGCCTCCCACTGCCCGGTAACCGCAACGACTGCCGGGCGTTCACGGAGTCGGGTGTCGACCAGGTCTGCCGCGGAGCGCCGGTCATCGCCGACGGCGGTTACCAGGGCACCGGCCTGCTCATCCCGCACCGCCGGCGACGCGGCCAGACGCATCTCAGCCCGGAGCAGGAGGTTTGTTGTCGCACTCGCCGTGTCCGCCGCAGGTCGTGTCGTTTCCTGCGGGTCACGGTGCCGCTGTGGCTGGCAAGCCCCGTCACCCGCTGCGCGGCAGTGTCCTGGTGCGGTGGAGATCGTTGGCGGGGTGATGACCCAGGTGATGTGCCTGGGTGTCACTGCCGCCTGGTGTGGGGCAGACCGTGTGCGGCCGGGCTCGGCTGGATGAACTCGTCGTGGAGGGCGAGGCGCCTGCTGAGGACCCAGTCGTATGTCCTGCTCTGCTTTCACTGCTTTGCGCGAGTTCCCCTGTGTGCACCGGTCGTCCGGGCGCCTGAAAGAGGATTCCATGCGACGTACTCCGTTTCCGCTGGCGCTGGCTGTTGTCGCCGCGACCACGCTCAGCTTCACCACCGCGACCGCGGCGCCCGCGGCTCCGACCATCACCATCAGAAGCGCATCGTTGACGACCGGCGGCACCTCCGTGACGTGCCCGAACAGTCTGGCGCGGGTGGTGGGCGGGGGCTTCGATGTCGCCAGCAGCAACGAGGCGTCGGTCAGCTATCCCTCCGCTGCCAGGTCCTGGACGGTCGACGCGCCCACCGAGTTCGAGCCGTCCGGTACCGCGTACGCGATCTGCGCGCTGGGAGACCTGACGGTCACTATCCGCTCCGCGCCCGCGAGTCCGGGGGTGGCGACCACGGTCACCTGCCCCAACGTCCTGGCCCGGGCGCTGAGTGGCGGCTTCCGGGCTGACGACTCGCAGTCCGCGGCGGACGTTACCCAAAGCTATCCCTCCGGCAGCCGGTCCTGGGCCGTCAAGGCCGACGCCCCCGGCACCGCTTATGCGGTGTGCGGTCTCACCTCGCTGACGACCACCGTGCGGTCCGCGCCCCTCGTCGACGGTCAGGCGACCGTGACCTGCCCGAATCCGCTCGCCAACGTCTTGGGTGGCGGCTTCACCACCAATGGGGCCGTACCTGCCAGCTACCCGTCCGGCCCCAGGTCCTGGACGGTGAAGGCGGAGGCTGCCAGCACGACCGGCAGCGTCTACGCCGTGTGCGCCGTCGAAGCCTGAGCCACGGGTGTGGGGTCGGCGCGAGTAGACGTCGACCGGCCACCCGGCCGGGACCCCGACAGCGTGGGCAAGCCCGGGGTGACCCTGGGCAAGCCCGCTCTTGTCGGTGGCGACTGGGTGGCTGGGACGCGTGGACAGGAATGAGGAGTTGCTGCGCGGGCCGGATCTACGGCGAGGACCACGACCACCCCCGCCACGGCACCCGGCGCGCGTACCGTGACGGGCCCGCGAGTCCGCGCCCCGCCACGAGCGCGGATCGGCCGGCACCCCGGTCCTTGACGACGCGCACTACCCGCGCGAGAACAAGGAAGGCGACCGCACCCCGAAGGTGACCAGCGCCGAGGAGGCCGCGTTCTTGATGCTCTCTTCCCGCAGGTCACGAGGCTCTGGAGCTGATCGCCATTACGGGTCGCCGAGGGCCTGCCGGGGAGTCTGTCAAACGAACGTTTCACAGTCCCCGGCCCCGGCCCACTCCTACGGCAACGCGCGCTCAGGCGCAGGTACTCAAAGCCATTTACACAAGATCGTCGATCAAGCGCGACTTGTGCGGCTGTGGGCCGTTAACCGGGCGGCCCCGCTTGTTTTAGCGGAGGTCAGTCCTCTGCTGCTTACCTTCTGGAGCTTTGCCGTGACTGTGGAAATTCAAGCTGCCGAGCCGCTTCCAGGCTCGGTGTCCGGTGGTCTGCCGGGAGACGCGGTGGCTGTGGTGGGCGTCGGCCTGTGCCTTCCGGGTCGGATTCGGACCTTGGACGGTCTGTGGGCAGCCCTTGAAGGGGAACGGGATCTGGTGGGGGAGGTTCCCGCTGATCGGTTCGACACCGGGGCCTTCGTCACAGCCGGCGCCGGGCGGGCGGGCAAGTCCTACACAGCCGCGGGCGGGTTTCTCGATGATGTGGCGTCGTTCGACGCCGGCTACTTCGGTATCGCTCCCAAGGAAGCCACCCGTATCGATCCTCAGCAGCGGCTCCTGCTGGAGTGCGCGGTCGAGGCGTTCGACGATGCCGCGATCGACCCGGCGTCGCTGGCCGGCAGCGACACAGCCGTGGTGATCGGGGTCTCCTCTCACGACTACTCCGATCTGCAGGCGCGGCGGTTGCGCTCGTACAACCCGTACACCATGGGGGGTTCGGCAGCCTGCAATACCGCCAACCGCCTGTCGTACGTGTTCGACTTCCAGGGGCCCTCGAACGCGGTGGATACCGCCTGCTCTTCGGCTCTGACCGCGGTGCACCAGGCGTGCGAGGCGCTGCGTACGGGCCGAAGCCCGCTGGCGATCGCCGGCGGAGTAAACGTTTTGCTGAGCCCGGCGGGTTTCGCGGGTTTCTCGGGTGCCTCGATGCTGTCGCCGACAGGGCGGTGCCGGCCGTTCTCGGCGTCGGCGGACGGGTATGTGCGCTCGGAAGGTGCGGGGGTGCTGCTCCTGAAGCCGTTGTCCGCGGCCCTGGCGGACGGGGACCGGATGCATGCGTTGATCCTTGCGAGCGGCATCAATGCTGATGGCCGGACTGCTGGTCTGGCATTGCCCAGTGCCCGTTCACAGGCGGCGTTGCTGGAGCGTGTGTATGCGAGCGCGGGTGTCAGGCCGAGTGATGTGGCGTACGTGGAGGCGCACGGCACGGGGACTCAAGCGGGCGACCCGGTCGAGTGCGAGGCCCTGGGGCGGGCACTGGGCGCCGGCCGGACCGGCGGTCCGCTGCTGGTGGGATCGGTGAAGTCCAACATCGGGCATATGGAGTCCGCCGCTGGGGTGGCGGGTCTGCTCAAGGGGCTGCTGGTGCTGCGGGAGGGCAGGATTCCGCCGACGCTGCACGGTGTGCCGCAGAACCCCGCGATCGATTTCGCCGCTCTGGGGCTGGAACCCGTTGTGGAAGCGCGGCCGTTGCCCGAGACCGGTAAGAGGGTGGTGGGGGTCAACTCCTTCGGCTTCGGCGGCGCCAACGCCCATGTCGTCCTGGCCGCGCCCCCCGCCCCCGCCCAGGCGTCGGGCCAAAAGACGGTCGGGCAGGGAGCCCGTCTGCCGGTGGTGGTCTCCGCCC
The DNA here is from genome assembly GCF_027107535.1 of Streptomyces aurantiacus. Classification (NCBI taxonomy): domain Bacteria; kingdom Bacillati; phylum Actinomycetota; class Actinomycetes; order Kitasatosporales; family Streptomycetaceae; genus Streptomyces; species Streptomyces sp. Qhu-G9. Next base: position 4,874,933 of record NZ_CP114283.1, read on the forward strand.
GTACCTCCCGGGCGCTCACGGACGCCGCGCAGGACTGGGCCGCTCACTTCGAAGGCCAGGCGCAGCAGCATGCCGAGGGCGCCGGCCGGCGTTTCTACGATGACGCCTTCACCGCCAGCCGCCGGAGGGCTGGGCGGGAGCAGCGCATCGCCGTACTAGCCGACGGCGCCCTCGATGCGGCGGCCGCGTTGCGCTCTGCCGCTTCGGGCAGGCCGGCTGCGGCAGTCGCCGTGGAGGAAGCGGTCGCGTGTGGTCGCGTGGCGTTCGTCTTCAACGGAAACGGTGCCCAGTGGGTGGGAATGGGGGCCGAGTTGCTGAGCGGGGACGCGGCCTTCGCTGCCGAGGTGGCGGCGGTGGATCGCGAGTTGGCGCCTTTGCTGGGCTGGTCGGTGCGGGCGGAGCTTGCGGCGCCGTCGGATCCCCGGCGCTGGGAGCGGACCGAGGTGACGCAGCCCCTGCTGTTCGCCGTGCAGGTTGGTGTGGTGGCAGCGCTCGCCGCGCGCGGGATCGAGCCGGTCGCGGCCATGGGGCACAGCGTGGGCGAGGTCGCGGCAGCCTATTGTGCGGGGGCGCTGAGTCGGTCGCAGGCGTGCCGGGTGGTTGCCGAACGCAGCCGCGCCCAGGCGGCGACGGTGGGCGCGGGCCGGATGGCGGCGGCAGGTCTCGGTGCGGAGGCGGCGCGGCGGCTGCTTGCCGACAACGGGTACGCCGAGCGCTTGGTGGTTGCCGCGGTCAACTCGGATCAGGATGTGACGATCGCGGGCGAGGCAGAGGCGTTGGAAGCGCTCGGTGCCCAGCTGGATGCGGAGGGCGTCTTCTTCCGTGACCTGGGTCTGGACTACGCCTTCCACACCCCCGCGATGGACGGCATCCAGGAGCCGCTGGCCGAGGCGCTGGCCGGCCTGCGTCCGGACAAGTGCCGTATCCCGCTGATCTCCACCGTGACGGGGCGTTCGGTTCAGGGCACGGAGCTGGATGCGGCGTATTGGTGGCGCAATGTGCGCGAGCCGGTCCTCTTCGCTGAAGCCGCCGGCGTGCTGGTCGACGAAGAATTGCAGTGCGACGTGCTGGTGGAAGTGGGCCCGCACCCCGTGCTCAGCGGATACCTGCGTCGTGTGGCGGCAGACAGCGCGCACAGCGTCGCCGTCGTTGCGACGCTGTCTCGCGTCCAGCCCGGCCCGACGGCCCTGGATGCGGCGCTCACCCGTCTGCTGGCCGTCGGCGCGCAGGTCGACTGGAAGGTCTTCTTCCCGCAGCGGGGAGCGGTGACGGCCCTGCCGGCCTATCCGTGGCAGCGCGAACGGCACTGGAACGGCCACCCGGACTGGTGGCTGGAGGAGTCCGGGCAGCAGCCGTCCACCCCGGTGCGGCAGCCGCTCCTGGGGGCTCGCCAACCGGTCGCACACCCGGCGTGGCGCCAGCAGATCAATCCCGATGCCCTGGCGTGGATGGCCGACCACACCGTCCAAGGCGCTGTCGTGTGGCCGGCGGCGGCCTACACCGATATGGCACTGGCCGCCGGCTTGGAGGTGTTCGACGCACCCGCCGAGATCATGGGCCTGACCTTCGACAGGGCCCTGACGCTGCCGTTCGACGACCCGGACATGGACGTTGCCCTTTCAGCAAGCCTGGACTCTGATGGTGCCTTCGCTGTGAGCAGCCGCAGCGGCGGGCAGCAGGACTGGAGCGAACACGCCAGCGGACGCGTGCGGCGTCTGCTGCGCGACCAGCCGCCGGCCCTCGCCTTCGGCGACATCCGCTCCCGGTTGACCGGCCTGCTGTCCCCCCAGGAGCACTACGCCGCCTGTGCACGCGCCGGTCTGCCCTACGGCCCCGCTTTTCGGCCGCTGACCGCCTTGCATACCGGAGCGCAGGAGATTCTCGCGGAGTACGCGGCAACGATGGAAGCGGCCCCCGGCCACCAGGCCCACCCGACTGTTCTCGACGGTGCCCTGCAGGCGGGTATGCCCCTGCTCGCGGCCGTCAACGACGACTCGTGCCCCTATCTGCCCTCGGGAATCGAGACGGTGCGCTGCTGGCACCCGATGCCGGAAAAGGGGCTTGTTCACGTGCGGGCCCGGCTGGTCACCCCGCAGGAAGCCGTCTGGGACATCACTGTCAGCGACGCCGACGGAACGGTCGCCCTGGAACTGCTGGGCTGCCGTCTGCGCCGCTTCGAGGCGGGCGGCAGGACCCGGCCCCAGCAACTGACCGAAGTCCTGCGCGCCGCCCCCCTTGCGGGAGAGACCGCACGGCCGGCGCCGTTGCCCGCACCGGCGGATGTCTTCGCCGCCTGCGCGCAGGAGATGGCCACCCTCACCGCAACGTGGACGGCGAGTCCCTACGACCGGTTCCGCACGAAGGTCATGGAGATGACCGGGCACTTCGCCGGCGCCGCAGTACGCGAACTGCTCCCCGGCGCCCAGGCAGTGACGGTGGAGGCGCTCATCGCGGCTGGCGCGGATGTCAAGTACACCCAGCTCCTGCGTACCCTCCTGGGCACGGCGACCGAGCACGGGGTGCTGCGAAGTGAGGGACCGGGCCGCTGGCGCCTGGCGAAGGAGCCCACCCCGGAGCCGCTGTTCGCCGCGCTGTTCGGCGACTTCCCCGGTGAGGCCGCGACGGCGCTGGCCTACGGGGCATGCGGACAACACCTCGCGCGCGTCCTTCGAGGGCAGAGCGACCCCCTGGAACTGCTGTTCTCCGATGCGGATTCCATGGCCAACCGCTTCTATGACGGCGCACCCATCCTGGCCTACCACGGCCGGCTCGCAGCGACGCTGATGGCGAGCACCATCGCCCGCTGGCCGCAGGACCGCCCGCTGCGCATCCTGGAAGTCGGCGCGGGCACCGGCGCCACCACAGCCGCCATGCTGCCCCACCTGCCGCGCGAGCGTGCCCACTACACCTTCACCGACATCTCCTCCGCCTTCTTCCCCCAGGCCAAGAACCGCTTCGCCGCGTACGACTTCGTCGACTACCGGGTCCTGGACCTCGAATCGGACCCCGTAGAACAGGGATTCGCCCTTTCCTCCTTCGACCTTGTGGTGGCCTCCAACGTCCTGCACGCCACGACCGACCTCGCTGCCACGCTGCGCCGCGTCGCGGATCTGCTGGCCGACGGCGGACACCTGCTGGCAGTGGAGAGCCACAGTCACGAAGCTCTCGCACCGGTCTTCGGGCTGCTGGACACGTTCTGGTCAGCGACCGACCGCGAGCTGCGGCCCGACGGGCCGCTGCTGGCACACGACCGTTGGAAGGACTTCCTGCACGAGTGCGGGTTCACCGGCACCGCCCAGACGGGAGAGACCGCGTCGTTCGCGCTGAGCGACCACTCCGTCCTCCTCACCGCCCGGCGTCCTCGCTCCCACGCCCCCGCCGCAGCGCCCCGCACCGAAGCGGTCCCCGGCCGCCGGTGGCTCGTGGGCTCCCTGCCCGGCAAACGACAGGACCCCGGCCCGGCACAGAGCTCGGTGGTGGCCGCCCTGCACGACCGCGCACCCTCCGCTGCCGTCCGGACGACGTCTGTCGACGACACCACCGCGTCGTGGAAGGGTCTGCTGTGCGCGGAGCAGCCACCGACCGACCTGGTTCTGTTCACTGAGGAAGTCACCGCCGCGTCACCGGCCGAAGCGACCGACGCAGCGGTACGCCACCTCGCGGTCTTCCGGGCCCTCAGCGCCGCCTGCAAGCAGCGCACCGACACCCGTGACCTGACCGTGTGGCTGATCGCCACCAGTTCCCAGACCGCCGTATCCGCGCCACCCGCGGCGGAGCATGGCGGCGCGTGGGGAGGAGCGCGCACTCTGGCGAACGAGCACCCGGAACTGACGGTCCGCAGGATCGCCCTCACGGGTGCGCGCGGTGAAGGGCAGCACAAGGAGCTCGCTGACCGCGTGGTGAGGGAGTTGCTGGCCCGGCCGGAGGAGGACGAGGTACTGCTCACCCCCGCTGGCCGGTTCGCCACTGTTGTGCGCCCCCTGTCCCCGCCGGTGACCGGGAGCGCCTCCAGCAGCTACACCCTCACCATGGACGACCCCGGCCTCCACTACCGGTTGGCCTGGCGGCCCGCCGAGGTGCCCACACCGCATGCCGGCGAGATCGTGATCGCTGTCGCGGCGGCTGCCCTGAACTATCGCGACATCATGATCGCCACAGGCCGTGTCCCGGCCATTGCCTCCAGCCGGATGCCGCACACCGCGGACGTCGGCCTCGAATGTGCCGGAGTGGTCAGTGCCGTGGGACCCGGCGTCACCCACGTCGCCGTCGGCGACCGCGTGGCGGGGCTGGCACGAGGCTGCTTCGGTGCGTATGCGCTCGCGCGTGCCGACAGGGTCATGCCGCTGCCGGCGGAGATGTGTTTCGCCGCTGCCAGCACCCTGCCCGTGGCTTTCGCCACGGTGCACCACAGCCTGAACCACCTGGCCCGCCTGGCTCCCGGCGAGACGCTCCTGGTCCATGGAGCCGCCGGCGGGGTCGGTCTGGCCGCCCTGCAGTACGCGCGCCGCACCGGAGCCCGGGTCATCGCGACCGCCGGCACACCGGCCAAGCGTGACCTGCTGCGTCTGCTGGGCGTCGAACACGTGCTGGACTCACGCCGACTCGACTTCGCCGAGCAGGTCAAAGACCTCACCGGCGGAGCGGGCGTCGACGTGGTCCTCAACTCGCTCGCCGGGGAAGCCCTGGTACGCAGTGTGGGCCTGCTCAAGCCCCACGGCAGGTTCCTCGAACTCGGCAAGCGGGACTTCCTCCAGGACAGCTCGCTGCCACTGGCCCCCTTCCTGCACAACCTGACCTTCTTCGGGGTTGATCTCTCCCCCATGATGAGCGGGCCCTCGCCCCTGATGGACCAGCACCTGAGCACCCTCACCAAGGCCGTACACGCCGGTGACTACACGGCGCTGCCCTACCGCGGCTACCCCGCCCACCGCATCGACGAGGCGTTCACCAACCTCCAGCACTCCCGGCACACCGGCAAGATCGTGGTCACCTTCGACGGCGACGTACCCGTACGCCGCCCTGCCGACCGGCCGGTACTGGACCCTGACGCCACCTATCTCATCACCGGCGGCCTCAGCGGATTCGGCGCCGCGACCGCACGCCACCTGGCCGCCCGGGGGGCGCGCCATCTCACCCTGCTCAGCCGCCGCGGCGAGAACGCACCGGAAGCCGCCCAGCTTCTGACCCACCTGCGCAGCTGCGGCACCCACGCGGCCGTCCATGCGGCGGACATCAGTGACGAAGCCGCACTACGCCGCGTGCTGGACGACGTCGACACCTCCGGGCGCCGGCTGGCGGGCATCATCCACGCCGCCATGGTCCTCGATGACGCACCCCTGGCCGAGCTGAGCGACGACCGCCTGCGCGCGGTCCTCGCACCCAAGATGACCGGCGGCCTGCTCCTGGACGCTCTCACCCGCGAGCGCTCACCGGACTTCTTCGTCGTCTACAGCTCGGCGGCCGCCCTGGCAGGCAACATCGGGCAGGCGGCCTACGTCGCGGGCAACCTCGTCCTGGAGGGACTGGTCCGGGCCCGCCGAAACGCAGGTCTTCCCGCCCTTGCCGTCCAGTGGGGAGCCATCACCGACACCGGATACGTCCACCGCACCGGCCGCTCCGAGGAGATGACGGCGATCGGCCTCGGGCATCTCACCGCCGCCGACGCCCTCATCCGCCTGGACGAGCTGCTGAGCCACCCCGAGGCGGCCACCGCGGCCGTCGGCTTCTTTGACTGGGACAGGCTCCAGCAACACGTGATGCCCACCCTGACCGCCCCCCGCACGGCCAGTCTCCTTCAGGGCCGGCGCGACATCGACACCGCCGACCAGTGGCGGGACACGCTGGCCGCCACCAGCCCCGCCGAGACCGTGCGCCTGGTTGAAGACAAACTCGCCGAACTCCTGGCCGTCGTCCTGCAGACGACCCCCGAGCGCATCGACCGCTCCCGCCGGCTGGACCTGCTCGGCGTCGACTCACTGATGGCCGTTGAGCTGGCCAGCGCGATCAGCAAGAGCATCGGATGCGACCTGCCCGTGGTGGAGCTGACCGGGGCCGGCCATTTGAGCGACCTCGCACTGCGCGTCCTGGCCCGCCTGGGCAACCGCACCCACACCAGCAACTGAACTCCCCCCGGGGCTGCACCGACCCGGTGCGGCCCCGGGCCCGCTCCTCCTGAACGGACACACAACCGTGACATCGCACCGTGCCCACCCCGGGCAGCCTTCCCTGGCCTCGCTCACCGATCGGCCCGCCGCCGCACTGCGACTGCTGTGCCTGCCGCCCGCAGGCTGCGGCCCCAGCTTCTACCGCCCCTGGGCAGAGCATCTGCCCGAATCCGTAGACCTGTGGGCCATCCGGCTGCCCGGCCGCGGCGCTCTCGCCGACCAGGCATCCCTAACGGACCCTCACCACACCACCACGGTCCTCGCAGACCTGATCCACCAGAGCGACGACGACCGGCCGTTCGCACTGTTCGGCCACAGCCTCGGCGCCCTGCTCGCCTACGAGACCACGCGCGCCCTGGTCCGTGCCCGCCACCGCACGCCCGTGCTGCTCGCACTCTCCGCCCTGCCCGCACCCCATCTGGACGCCTTCGTCACCGCACTGTCCGCGGTCCTGCTGGACGGAAGGCAAGGCGCCGCCAGGCTCCTTGGCCCCATCCCCGACGAACTCCTGAACGAACCCCAGATCCTCGCCGCCGCCTACACCCCGATCCTCGCGGACCTGCTTCTCGCCCTGCAGTACCGACACCAGCCCGAACCGCTGCTGGACCTCCCCGTCGCCGTGTACGGCGGCCAGGACGATCCGATCGCTCCCATGGAACGACTGCGTACCTGGGGCGACCTCACCACTCAGCCCGTTTCCCCACGGCTCTTCCCCGGCGCCCACAGCTACCCCGACCAACAGATCCGCGCCCTGACCGACCGGCTGTGCAAGGACCTGCACGCCGCCGCCCGCTACGCCGTGGCGACACCATGAACATTGAGGTGACACGCACGAGCGAGGTTCGCCGCTGGGCGGCGACACTCACCGTGTGCCTGGGCCTGTTCCTTCTCGCCATCGACCTGACCGTCCTGAACGTCGCCGTCCCCGACCTCCACACCGATCTCCAGCCCTCGATGTCACAGATCCAATGGATCATCGACGGCTACGCCCTCGTCCTCGGCGGATGCGTGCTGGCCACCGGCTCACTGACCGACCGCATCGGACGCCGCCGGGCTTTCACCACCGGACTCCTGCTGTGCGCCACGGCCTCACTCCTCGGAGCCCTCGCGCAGGAACCGGAGCAAGTCATCGCGGCCCGGGGAGCCATGGGAGCCGGCGCCGCCCTGCTCATGCCCGCCACGCTGTCCATCATCCACCAGCTCTTCCCCGAGCCCGAGCTACGGCGCCGTGCGATCGCCCTGTGGACGGCAGTGATCGGCGTCGGGGGATTGACCGGACCAGTACTCGGCGGCTGGCTCGTCGAACACTTCTCCTGGCGCGCCGCATTCTGGATCAACCTGCCCGTCGCGGCCATCGCCATCACGCTCGCCCTGATCCTCGTACCGGAGTCGCGCGCACCGCACACCCCCATCGACTGGCCCAGCATCGTCCTGTCCGCCGCCGGCCTCCTCACACTCGTCTGGGCGTTCATCGAAAGCCCCACCCACGGCTGGACCAGCACGCCCGTCCTGACCGCCTTCGGCGCAGCAGCCCTCCTGCTCACAGGCTTCATCGTGCGCCAGCACCACGCCCGGTTCCCGATGCTTCCCATCCCCCTGCTGCGTATCCCATCGATCAGCATGGGTGCCGCGGCACTGGCACTGATGTCCTTCGCCTGCTTCGGAGCGCTGTTCGTCGTCACCCTCTACCTGCAAGGCGTACTGGGCTACACCCCCTGGCAGGCCGGGGTCCGGACCCTCCCGCTCCCTGCCGGGCTCGTACTGGGAGCGGCTGCTGCCCTGCCGCTCGGAGCCCGGTGGGGAAACCGCCTGCCGATCGTCACAGGCTTGCTCATCACCACAGCCTCGTTCGCCATTCTGGCGACCACAAGCGCCACCTCCGGCTACGGTCATCTGATCGCCTTCCAGGCCGTCGCCGGCGCAGGAGCCGGACTGACCGTCGCAGCGGCAACGGAAACGGTCATGGGCGCCACCCCCGGCGAACAGGCCGGCCTCGGCTCAGCCATCAACGACGCCACGCGCCAAGTCGGATCCGCCCTGGGCGTGGCCGTACAGGGGTCCCTCCTGGCCACCCTCTACAGCGACCGGCTCAGCGACCGGCTCACCGGTACCGACATGCCCGCGCAGCTCGCCCGGGCCGCCACCGAAAACGTCCTCGCCCCGCATACCCTCGCGCCCCGCCTGCCAAGTCCCACACGCGAGCACCTCCTCACAGCAGCCCGTGAGTCCTTCACCGAAGGACTCACAGCCACCGCCCTCCTCGCCGGACTAGTCACCCTCCTCACTGCCGCAGCAGCTGCCTACTGGCTGCCCACCCGCCCCACACACCTGCACCCCCAACCAGCTGCCCCCGCCCAACCGGCAGCCTTGAACAATCTGTGAGGTTCAGCTCGCCGTCTCCATCCAGGGGACGAAAAGCAATACCGGACAGGGCGATCAACTGTCCGCCCGCAGGAACCTGAAATGACCGCTCACCCAGACGGCCCGCCGTCCGCGGAGATACGAGCCATAGAAAAGCCCGGCCGGTAGTAACGGCCCGGCCGGGCTTTTCACAGGACGAGTGCCAATGAGGCGGCGGCGCCAGCTGAAGAGGCGTACGTCAGGCGGGGGTGATGTTCTCCGCCTGGGGGCCCTTTTGGCCCTGGGTGACATCGAAGTTCACCTTCTGGCCTTCCTGAAGCTCGCGGAAGCCCTGGGCGGAGATGTTCGAGTAGTGGGCGAAGACGTCCGGACCGCCGCCGTCCTGCTCGATGAAGCCGAAACCCTTTTCGGCGTTGAACCACTTAACGATGCCGCTGGCCATGTGTCCTCCAAGGGGACTCGAAATCGGTCCCGCACCGTGCGGGGAACCGGAGGTGATCGCCCTGGTCCTCAGACTGGTGAACAACGAAAATCGCCCGTGAAGGTGTGCTCACGGGCGACCGGTACTTCGAACCATGACAGCTACCGCAGACGCTACACGCACTGTCCTGCTCGCACCACAAGAACACTCATCCGCCGGGGCACGCGTCCCGGCGAAGCAGACCGGACTGGCTTGGGCGGCAGGACGGCTTTGACGTGGCACCTCCACCGGCAGGCGGACCACCGCGTTGCGTCGCCCTGGCCCGGGCGCCGGGCAGCCTTCTGACGGGAGTGCCCGGATTTTGGCGCATATCTCACACTCTTCGTATGCCTAGCGGGGTGGCGGCCGGCTTCGGCATCAGGGTGGTCGCGGCGATCATGGGCGTGGCCGGAGCCCGAAGGTGTGGACGACGTTGCCCGGGACGCTTCAGAGTCCCGGGCAACGTGCGTGAGCGGCGGGTACCGGGAGACCGCGGTACCTCGCGCAGGCTGCCGGACTCCTCGCCCTTTTGCGCTCAGCTGCCCGATCCGTACGGTGCGTTCGCACCTGAACTGTTCGGCAGAGCACGAACATTCGACGGCGTGGCCAAGACATCGCGAAGCCGCTCGATCTCCATCCGCTGGGCGGCGATCTGCGACAGAGCCCGCTCCCTGAAGTCGGTGAGCCCATCGATCTGCGCGTCACACGCGGCGAGGCGTTCCTTCAGTCCGGATACCTGTTCCCTGAGGCGCTCGATCTGTGCAGCCCGCGGGTCCGGAATCACGCCCGTTTCCCCAAGCTCGGTCAACCGGCGTTCGAACTCCTCCGCCAGGTGTTGGTAGGGGCCAGACCGCGGCGAGCCGTCGCGGTTCTTCTTGGGATAGAAGCCGGTGCGGGGCGACCCTGGCCTGGGTCGCGAGGGTTTTGATGTCGCACTTGCCGCCCGAGGGAACGTCACCGGCAAGGAGCCGTTCCATGACGTGCCGGATGGCCGTCTCGTTGTTCCGCCGGGTCTCGTCGCTGATGCGGGCCACGTCATGCCCCCGTTCCGCAGAGGGCGTCGATCTCGGCCAGCACCCGTTCATCGCGGGCGAGTTCCGTACTCAGCCGGGTCCTTTCCGTCCGCCGTGCGCGTCCGATGGTGGCGATGAAGACCTTCTTGCTTTCGGCGCTGGCCGCCCACACCGGGCGGTGCCCGGCATGGTGAGTGGCCTGGGGACACCGCGCTGAATCGCACATGCCGATCAAGGGCTCTGTCGCCCCACGGGCGTGGGCCCCTGCGAGCTTGAGGCACAGCGCCTTGGACGGATCGAGGAACCAGCAGTAGTTCACCGGCCCCAGGTGCAGGGACTTGGCCCGCTTGGCGAGCAGGTTCGTCACCTCCTGGTCGCTGCGCTTGATGTTCGGCGCCCCTGAGGAATCCAGCTGTTCGTCGACGAACGCGAAGAAGTCCAGGAGGTCGCTGGCGCCAGGCCCCGCAGGCCGGATACCGTTCCGGTAGTCGTGGAAAGCGTCGAGGGCGACGCGCACCTTGTGCTCCCGCTCCTCTTGGCCGAACTCGGCCATCAGCACCGATTGGGCCCCACCGGGGCAGTCCGCATAGCCCTCCGTGGTGACCACGGAAATGTGCTTGAGATGGATCTTGGCGGCCAGCAGACCACCGGGCCGGTGCGCCATTTCCACCGCGAGGGTTCTCCGTAGCATCCGCAGACTGACCGGCACCTCGGGGATCGGCGCCAGCCCAAGCCGACGGCCCTTTGGGCCATTGACCCGAGTCAGGAACCATTCGTACGGGGTGAAGAAGGAGAGCGACTTGAACAGGTGACCGTCGTTCTTCACCCGGTCAGCGAGCGAGGCGGCGACCTCGGCGGTATCATACGCCTGCTTGATGGTCACCCACTGATCGTATTCACCACCCAGCTTCCGGCCCTTGATGACCTTGCCCTTCAGACGGTAGCGGCCGCGGCCCTCGCCGAGCTGTTCGGGAGGCAGGCGGCAGTCGAGGGTCAGCTCAGCCAGTTCGCTCTTCCGCATTCCGGTCAGTGCAGCGAGCGCGATAAGGCAGGCGGTGCGGGCCCGGGAGAGCTGCAGTCGGGCCTCGGTGGTGTTCATCGGCAGGGTCCAGGGGATACTGCCCCGTCCGTCCGCTCGATCCACCAGGGCGGCTGTCCGGCCCCAGCGTTTGGACAGGCCCACTTCCCTGACGGCCTTCTCCAGGTGGCCGCGCAGCGTGGGTAGCCACGTGTAGTGGAAGGCGCGCCGTCCACTCTCGTGGGCGAGGGAGATCAGGTTCACCCGGAGCAGCGGATCGTCCGGATCCCAGCCGTCCGCCAGCGGCTCGGCTACGACGTGATCGAGGGCGACATCGAACGGATCGCCCTCCTGTACGTGGCGGTCGATGGCCTGCAGGACCTCGACCCTCCAGTCCGGACGCTCCCGGTTGTTGCGGCCCGGGCGGTTCGGCACCATCTCCTGCAACTGCTGCTGCAGCTCCCTGACGTGCGGCGCCAGCACCTCCACCACGTACAGGGCCGCCGCGACGAGCGGTTGGAAGACGTCGTTGCTCAGCGGCGGTGTCGTGTTGCCCATCCGACGGACCATTCCCGCGACGGAGTACGCCGTGCGTCGCCCCCACGGACGGAAGGCCGGCACGTAGCGGGGAGCAGGAGCCGCTGCACCCGCACCAAATTCCGGCACACGGGACCATCCCCGCAGGTGGTCCGCGCCATGATCGACGGTTTGCGGGCGATGCTGGAGCAGGCGTTGCTGGCAGCGGGAGCCGGTAAGCAGGAGGCGGCAGAGCTGGCGTTGTGCACGCTGGCGACGAACAAATCTCTGGCGGTGCTGAGACGTGCCGGCTTCTCGGGCGAAGACCTGGCGACCGTCGCGGCAGCCGCCGCTAAAAATGCCAAGGCTCTGCCGAATCTACCGGCCGAACCGTCGAGGCCGCGATAGGACATCGTTTCTTATGGCTGTGATGAGGACTGGGCGGCTTTAGGGAAGCCCAGTTCATCCAGCAGCGCGTCGAACAGCTCCTCTACGAAGGTCTCCCGTGCACGTAGCAGTTCCTCGATCCGGGACTGCTGCGCCGTGGTCTGGACACCAGCTGCTGTAGCCCACGCAAGAGCACCTTCGGCGTCGGCCGGCACCTCCGCATCGAGCTCTGCGCGCTTGCGTCCGATGGCTTCTTCGAACTCCGGGGTGGCTATCCACAGGCTCACGTCGTCTACGTCCTCGGGGTCCTCGACGAGGAGAGCAGCGGCGTTTTCCAGGTTGAGCCATGCCTGCCAGCGGTGCCCACCGGTGTTGAGGCCGGTCACGAGGGCGATGCTGCTGTCGGAGACATCAGCGACGCAGGCCGGCGCGCCGGTCCATTCGACCAAGGTGGGCAGGTGCTCGTCCTCCCAGATGCCTTGCTCCAATTGCAGGGTCTGCCAGCCGCCTGGTCGCGGCTGCCACGCGTACACGTTGTCCCTCAGCCCTGGACCGGTGCTGCCGAACAGGGGTGCTTCCAGCAGGGGGCGCTCGCTGCGCGCAAAGACCAGATGACCGGAAAAGCCCATGGAACCTCCTCGTCGAATACCAGCGCACCCTACGAGCCGTCACTGACACCACCGGTGCTGGCCGACTGTTGATCCCGATCGATTGGTTCACCGGATCAGTCGGCGGTGGCCGATCAGGGTCGCGGCTATGCCGACAAAGGCGAGAAAGTGTTCGGCCTTGCGTTCGTAGCGGCGGTGGAGCCTTCGGTAGCCGGCCAGCCAGGCGGGCCGAGCCCGGCCTGGAGCCTCATCCCACCCCGCGCCGTCCGCCAGCGGCTCTACAAAAAGATCCACAGGATGCGAAAGGCGGTTGGAACCCTCGCCCTGCCCGCCATCGCCACCACCAGCAGCCTCTACTTCACCCACGTCCTGCCCCACAGCGATGCCCCCATCGCCCTGGGCCTCACCGGTCTCGTCGTCCTGTACGACTCCGTCATCGCCGTATGCCGCACCTGGCACTGAGCACTGCGACGTCGTCGGAACAAGGCAGGACAACAGCATCCGCACGCGCCATCTGACGCAGAATCACCCTGCCACGGTGCCCCGACCATAAAACCGGGGCACCCTACCTCAGATGCCCGATATCCACATGTTCCGTGTCCAGGACTCAGGTCGAGCGCCCTGGCAGTCGCTGCCGTACATCGGCAGACCCCAGCCGCCGCAGACACGCTGATCAACTGATGCAAAGACTCGGTCGGGGCACTCTGACCTCAGCGTGGTACCACCACGTTACCGCTACATGGGCCTGGGGGTGTTCGGACGCGCGCGTGCGTGGTGAGATGCCGACATGGAGGTCGTGCTGGCCAGCTTGATCGCTGTCGCTGGAACCCTGCTGGGATCCATTATCACCTTCACCTTCCAGCGCCGTTCCAGCCTGCAAGGAGAGGCTTTCGCCCGCGCCCTCCAGCTTCGCCAGGAACGTCTGACGGCCTACAGCGCCTACGCTGGAACTGTTACCGCACTCAAGCAAGGGATCGTCGCCCTCTGGTTTCTCCAGCAGGCCGACGCCGACAGCTCCGAGACACGACGCGCCTTCACCGAATGCGACAAACTTGGCGCTGACGCAGAGAACGCTCAGTTCCGAGTCCGGCTACTCACTGAAGACGCCATGCTCATCACTCTCGCCACGTCGGCCCTGCACGCCATCGGTCCAATCCGCCGGGCAGCGACAAAAACCGAGCTGGCCGAACGCGAGCAAGAACTGCAGAACGCCCTCAACGCTTTCGTAGCCGCTGCCTCTGTCCAGCTCCGCTGATCCGCAAGGCAGCCCGCGCCCCCGGCTCCAGCCGGATCGCTGAACAGCAGGGATGCCCCTTCCTTCCTTCCTGACAGCCGAGAGAAGGGCCTCGTAGCCTGGCGATCCAGCGTCACCACGGTCCACCGGCGCTACAGCATCCCCAACGAAACCGTCGCTGCGAAGCATTGTCAGTGCCCGGCGGTACGGTCCGCAGCATGACGTCGACCCCTCACCTCAACACTCCCCGGTGGCTCCTGGAGGTCACCGCCGCCGCAGCCCCCGCCGACCCGGCCGCCTTCGAAGAGCAGCGTCAACTGCTGCGTTCCGTCGCCGCGTTCCACCCCACCTCGCGGACGTGGTGGACGTACAGAGGCGCGCTCGATGTCCGGGCGCTCACGGTCCTGCAGCGCCTGTACGTGGCAGCGCAGCGGCTCGGGACCGAGGTGCGCGGGCAAGTGATCGCCGCCCCGGAATGCTGGAATGGGCCGTGTTTCACCGAGGCCGGCGAACTGGCGGCGCTCGCGGCGGCAGAAGCAGACCGAGGCCGACAGCTCGGACAGCTTCCGGCCTCCTAACGCGGGCGCTCTCGCGACCAGCCGACGGACGTGGTGTGACCTACGTCCAGCGATGGTTCGAGCCCGGTCGGCGATTCGCACAGGCACCCCCAGCTCCGAGAGCCCGTCGGCCTTGCCATGGCGTGGCCAAGGCGGACGGACAGCGGCGCGGCACCGCGCCGGTGCCGCGCCGCGTCTTCAGGTTCTGGGCTACGGATACAGCTGGATCACATCGGCTCGGTTGTCGGCTTCGTACAGCTGGGCCTGGGCATGCGCGCCCGGCCCGCCGAAGATCCACGCCAGTTGGCTGCTGCCGCCGGAGCTGACCCAGTCCTTGCCGACCATCCAGGCGCCCCCGGTCTGGTTGTTGAAGAAGGAGCTGACCTTGTCCCGCCAGTTGGAGCCGTCGGACACGGTGTAGTTGGAGAGGTCGTAGGAGCCGTAGTAGTAGAAGTCCAGGCGGTAGCCGGTGTAGCTGCTGTACTGCCACACACAGGCGTAACCGGCCCGGCAGTCGCTCATACCGGCGGCCGCGCGGGTGGACGGCAGGACGGTCATCTCCACACCCCGCTCCAGCCGCACCCGGTCCTTCCCCACCCGCTCGGCGCCCTCGTTGTGCCGAAGAACGCCCGCGATCTCCCGCTCCATCCTGGCGTCCGCCGTCTGAGCGGACGAGGCGGTCTGCGCCGGCGCGGCGATCGACGGCGAGGCCAGCGCCGTCGTGAACACGGACGCGGCTACCAGTCCGAGTGCGAGCGAGGCACAGCGCATGTTCAACGACTTTGGCAAGTGCAGTGGATTCATGCGTTCTCTCCTCTGGGCGCGGGCGGGAACCGTCGCTCCTGACGACACCCTCAGGGTCCGTGGCATCCCCCGACCGGCACCAGGCGTTTCGGGCACGGCCGAATCACTGGTCACTCGGTGCGTCGCCGTCGGCCCAATCCGCGGCCCAACGCGAGCAAGATCTGCGGAACGCCCTCAATGCCTTCGTAGCCGCCGCCGTTGCCCAGGTCCGCTGATCCGCAAGACTCGGCCGCCCGCCTCAACCGCGCCGACCGTGGCACCGGGGTGGAGATGCACCCCCGTCAACCAGCCTCGTTCTGCCACTGATCCACGATCGCCGCCAGCCGGGGCAGGAGCGCGGCGCACTCGGTGGGCGAGAGCTCGCCTCCGCCGTCATCGGGGCGATCCTGGGCAGCCAGCAACTTGAGTTCGCGGCGTAGTCGGGTGCGACTGGTGCTCATCACGGCCTCCACGACGGACTCCGCGTCCGTTGCCCCGGCCGCTGTGGATGAGGTGAGGAAGTCGGGCGAATATCCACGCGGCGGGGCGAGTTGGAGCAGCGGGCGGGTCGAGAGATCGAGCGCCGCCAGCGCCTCGGCCCGCCAGCGACCGAAGACGATGTGGTCCGGTGAGCCGCCAAGGGCGTGAAGGCTCAGGAGCAGCTCCCAGGCAGGATCGGGCTCCGCGGCGAGCCGGACACGACTCAGATCCTCCGCGGCGAAGTGGACGTGCAGCACAGGCAGAACCCCCTGTTGTGACCGGCTGCCATCGCCCACACTCGCTCGTGCCGCTCACAGCGGTGACAGACGCAACGAGGTCCTGCCCCTCCGTCCTGCTTCGGACGAGACCGAAAGTGGTCGCCGGGCGGCCGGGACTCGGGACACCCTGAGGGCAACCACATGAGGTGCCCGTGTGTGCCGCGTCCTCTTCGACGCGCGCACCGGGGGTACCCCCGGTGCTCACCATCGTGGCCCCGGGAGTCGCCCGCTCAACCCTGTCATCCGTCAGGGGGAGCCGCCACATGTGGGTTCCAAGGCTCGGCAGCGGCTGCGAAGCGTGTGCGGCGTCCAGCAGGCGGGCCTCCCGTATTGCTCGTCACTGAAGGGAATCACCATGTTGAAGATGCCGGGCTCCGTCCTGCCCACGTCCGCCCGCGGCCGGACAGCCGCTCTCCTCAGGAGACTTGCCACCGTCGCCGGTACCGCGGTCGTCACGGCCGCGGCCCTGCTTGCCGCGCCGGGCACCGCACAGGCGGACGGGCACGGCATCGACCACTACGGCGTTTGGGCCTCGGGCGTCAATGTCCGTGACGGCGGCGAGTTTTGCCAGCTGTACCCGGGGCCGTTCTACTGCGACCGGATCGTGGCGACGGTGAGCGCGCCCAAGGTGGTGTGGGTGTACTGCCAGCAGGAGGGCGGACTGACCGTCGGCGGCAACCCGTACTGGGTGTGGGTCATGACCGAGAACGGCACACGCGGCTGGATGGCCAGCTACTACATCAAGAACCAGACCAACTGGATTGACGGCGTGCCGAATTGCCGGGGCTGACGGCTGCGGCTCCGCACGGGCGAACGCAGGACAGACCAACCGCCGCGAGATGAGGAACGATGTCAGTCACCATCAACAACCGCGCCACCTGGGGACAGTACACACCCCTCGTATCAAGAGCACATGCCTCGTCAGAACCCATCGCGAACACCACTGATCCCTGGTCGGGCAGGATGGGGGTGTTCATTCACTACCTCGGTTCAGGGAACGCCGGCAACCTGGTGACGGAAGAGGACTGCCGCAATGAAATCGCCAACGTCTACTTGGGCCACCTTTTGGAGGATTTCGGCGACATCGCCTACAACTTCGTCGTCTGCCAGCACGGTCATATCTACATGGGGCGGGGGTACGAGCGTGGTGAGGCCAACGGCGGCGGAGAAATCGAGCTCGACAACGAGAAAATAGGCCGCAACGCAGGGTTCTACTCGATCCTGGGATTGATCCGCTCCGGCAATCTGGCCAGCGAGGCCATGCTGCGCTCGATCAGGGACCTCATCCAGCATCTGCGAAGCCTGCGCACCCGGCCGGCCGGCGAAAAAATCCTTCCGCATTCCTTCGGGTGGGGCACGGAATGCCCCGGAAACCTTCACATGTACGCGCGGCCGGGATCGACGATCGACCCTTCGGTATCGTGGCGGGGCCCAGCCGATATCTATGTGTACCGGACGCAGAAATGGGTCAATGAGGCCTACGCCACGGCGTCCGGATACGTCGCCTGTTCGGACACCGGGTACACCGGATGGCCCACGGTGCTGTCGCTCACGCAGGGACTCCAGCATGAACTCGGCATATCGCCCACCGTTCAGAACTTCGGTCCCGGGACCTTCAACGCCGTCAAGAACCGCGGGCTACTCCCGGGCGAGGACGGCAACAAGAACCTGATCAGGATCTACAACGGCGCGCTGTGGGCCAAGGGTTACTGGACGTCGACCGACCTCGACCGCTGGACAGGAGACTCTGAGGACGCCCTCGCCCAGCTCTACGGTGACATCGGCCTGCCGTACGCCGATCTGGGACAGCGCCGGGCCTTGTGGCCGCACGTCGTCAGAGCCCTGATGCGCATGGACCAGTTCCGCAAGGTGCAGGGCGGGGACGACGTCATCCGCAGCATCCAGCAGCGACTCAACTCCCGCTATGTCGCAAGTATCCGCATTCCCGCGATGGGTCTCGTGCCCTGTGACGGCGTCTACTCGCGCGATGTCCAGCAGGGCCTGATGATGGCCATCCAGTACGAGACCGGCATCGCCCTCAGCTCCATCAACGGGTACTTCGGGCCCGGCACCCAAACCGCTCTGAAGGGCAAGGGCTCCACCACTCTCACCGGCGACCTGCGCTATCTCTTCCGCGCCGCGTGCTACTTCAACTCACCCACCTATACATCGCAAGGTGCGACAAAGTATCTGGCGGCGGATATCGGGATCGACACCCAGACCGGCACCCATCTGGGGTGGGTACAGAACTTCCAGCGTTTCTCTCAGCTCCCCGTCACGGGCCGCAATGACTACACGACGTGGGCCCAGCTCCTCGTGTCGTCCGGCGACACCTCGCGGGACGCGGCCGGCTGCGACGGCATCACCGAGATCACCGCGGAACGCGGCCGGCTGCTCAAGGCGAACGGCTACGAGATCGTCGGCCGGTTCCTCGACGAGCATCTCAGCCCGGGCGACCCGTACTACCTGGGCAAGGCGCTCAAGCCGGGTGAGCCGCAGACGATCCTCAACGCCGGCCTGCGGTTCTTCCCGATCTTCCAGTACAACGGCACGCAGCTTGAGAACTTCACCTACGTCAAGGGACGGGACCAGGGAGCGAGGGCCCACCGGAAGGCCGTCGAGCATCGCATCGGCCCCAGCACCTGCATCTACTTCGCGATCGACTACGACGCCACGGACGAGGAGATCGACAGCCACGTGCTGGGGTACTTCAGGGGCGTCCGGGACGGCCTCGCCGACTTCGAAAAACGGTACACCTTCGGCGTCTACGGCTCCCGGAACGTGTGCATCCGCGTCTCCAAGGAGGTCGGGGCGACCTGGTCGTTCGTCTCGGGCATGTCCTGGGGATTCTCCGGGAACCTCGGCTACCCGCTGCCGGAGAACTGGTCGTTCAACCAGATCAAGGAGTACGACTTCCAGGCGGGCTGGGGACTTGACCACAACATATGGCGCCTGGGCAGCGACCCCGGCGTGTCCGCCCTCGTGACCGGTGAGTGAGGAATCCCCCATGATCTCCAGACGCAGTCTTCTGAACGCCGCCGCGGGCGCCGGGGTTCTGGTCGTCGCGCAGGGCACCGTGCTCCCAGCCGCCGCCGCGAACGCCGCCGACGACCCCACGGGCCCGGCCGAGTGGACCCGCAAGTCCTCCTCCAACGGCTGGCGGATCGACCCCGTCGCCGTCGCGGTCCACCACATTGAAGGGACCACCCGGTCCGTGTCCCTGCACAAGGGTGACGCCGCCGTGATCCTCCTGCACATCGCGCGCCGCTGGCACTACGAGATCGCCGGCATCGACACGGGAGAGGGCGGTGGCATCACCGCCCACACCACCCGCCGTACCGTCAGCGCCGCCTTCGAGTCGAACTACCTCTCCGGCACCGCCATCGCCCTTCACCCCAGGGCCTATCCCTTGGGGGGCAGCGAGCGGCTGTGGCCGCATCATGAGGCGATCGTGAGGGACATCCTCGTCGACTGCGAGGGCACAGTCGCTTGGGGTGGCGACCTGAAACCGGCGAAGGCGTCGCACTTCCACATCGCGGTCCGCCCCGAAGCCAGGGCCCTGGCCAGGGTCGCCGAGAAGCTGGACACCAGCAGGCACCGGGAGTTCCGGGCCCAGACAGCCGGCACCGTGGCCGACCCGGCGGCGCCCGGACGTCGTGTGAAGGCGCGGCGGCTCCGACCGGTCACGGCCGGCTGAACAGCACGCCGGTCGGGTGAGCCACCGCGTCGGCACCTGCCCCAGGGCCCTTCCCCCGGAGGGGGCCTGGGGCTTCGTGCCTGCTCAGAGCGCGCAGCCATCCTCGGCATCGACATGGAAATCACCGCCCGCACCCCTGGGACCAGGGGATTCCCCCCGATCCCGAAGCGGTGGGCCGTCGAACGAACCTATGGCTGGCTGATGCTCCACCGACGTCTCGCCCGTGACTACGAGACCCTGCCCGCCCGCTCCGAAGCCATGATCCACCCTCGCCATGACCGACCTGATGGCCCGCCGCCTCACCGGTGAGGCCACCGTCTCCTGGCGCGACCCGACACCAGAGGGTAAACGGTAGATTACTGGATAGAACATCGAGAGAAAACGACCTCTTTATTCATGAGAAGTGGTTCTGGCTCGCTCTCCGTGAACCGGTCACGATTAGTGATCAGTGGGCGTTTCGAGTGTCTGGCGGATCTTTCGAACTTCCTGGCGCCGTTGGTCGGCGTCGGCGCTGTCGACCCAGCCGGTCGTCATTTCTGATCCGTCCCGGAGCACGCGGTCCAGTGCGAGCCTGGCCGACGCGCCAAATGGCGTTCGTAGAGCAGCCGCATCGGCGCTCGCCTCCAGGCCGCTGCTCACCTCCCGCAACGGGCGGCCGATGGAGTGGAGAACACGCCGAGGCGGATCGTGCGGGTGGTCGCTGAGCGGCACGCCGGGCCGACGGGGCTGGCGGGCTGGCGGGCTGGCGGGCGAGCTGACCGCCGACGGGGTGGCGCTGTGGCTGTCGCCGTTGGACGACGAGCAGGAGTAGGCCGCCGCCGGCACGGAGAAAGTGCACGTCACACGACTGGCCCCCTGCTGTGGCGCGGACGGTCCCGCGCGTCGAGCGTGGTCTGGGCGGGCAACGACGCCCCGGCCGAGCTCATAGAACGGATCCTCATGCCCGTCACCGTGAAAGACCACCGGGTACCCCACAAGTCCACCGTCCCCGCGAATAGGGACGAGCACGTCGAACTTTTCGTGCGGGAGCGCGACGGCACGACCCTCGGCCACCTCGACGAGCGCACGGCCGTCCTGATGCTCCACGGCCGGAGCGTTCCGGTACTCGCGGGCTTTGATCTCGATTTCAAGTCGTACAGCTGGGCCGATGCGCTGGCGAAGGCCGGTTACGACGTCTTCATGATGGATCTCCAGGGCTCAGGGCTGTCGCCGCGGCCGAAGATGGACGACCCTCGCAACGTCAACCCCGCCCAGCAGCATCTTCTGAAGCCGAGACCTCCGGGTTTCACGCCGGGCCCGCCGAACTATCCGTTCCAGCTGACCAACTCGCACAGCGACCGGGACGACCTGAACGCCGTCGTGGACTGGATCATCCGCGAGCGCGGGGTGAAGAAGGTCGCCTTCATCGGCTGGTCCGCGGCCGCGTTCACAATGGGGCCGTACGCGGTCAAGAACCCGGGCAAGGTGTCGAGCCTGTTCCTGCTGGCGCCGATCTTCCCGCCCGAGGGCACGTCGAACGTCCCCGACCCGCTGCCGCAGCCCGGCTTCCCGACGTTTGTGAGCACGAAGGGGGGAACCTGGGACGGGTGGGGCAGCGAGGTGCACTGCGCGGGCCAGCGCGAAGATGAGATGCGCGACAAGGTGTGGGACGCGATCATGGCAAGCGATCCGGTGGGCAGCACGTGGGGGCCAGTCGGTGAAGGGCGCAATCGCATCCGAAACTTCGTCCGGTGGGGTTGGAACAAGACCACCGCGGGGCAGGGTGGCGTCCTCGGCGGCAGCGTGCCGGTCCTCATCGCGTACGGGGAGTACGACAGGCAGGTGAACACGTCGAGCGAGGATCCGGAATTCAACTTCTCGGTCCCCGCGCTCTACAACGCCATCGCCGGCAACCACAAGCTGATGGTCAAGCTGGACTGCGCCGGGCATTCGCTGGTGTGGGAGATGCAGCACAAGAACGTGCACAGCCTTTCGAAGCACTGGCTCAAGCACCTGAAGGTCGACGGCAAGATGCAGGGCATCTTCGACATGAATACCAACGGCGACATCAGCCCGGTTCCATAGAACAGCCGAGCCCTCGACCGCGAACCGCGGGGTGCCCAGGCCGCCAAGGCACCGGCGAGGTGGAGTCCGCCGCCTGCGCGCCCTCGCCCGAACGACGGGCCACGGCATCGTTCACGGCAGCGCCGGCGCCCTGGGCGCGAGCGTGACCGGGTAGATCATCTGGTGGATCCAGCAACGCTGACCCGGCGCTGATCCCGCCGTCCACCCGGATCTCGTGGTCCCCGTCGTCCAAAACCGGGACCACCAGGTCCGCCAGTACTCCCCGATGACCGGTCAAGTGCGAGCTCGATCAAAGGGCCCCGATGAACGGCAACCCGACCGCGGTGAGCTTCCTCTGGAGGTTGATGTCCCTGGTAGCCACGTAGATCGCGGAGCCGGGATGGCAGCGCCTGGACGGTGGCGTGCCTGGCCCGGATACGGTTGGCGAACCGGTCGCTCCGCCATGGACAGTCCATCTTCTCCTCAGGCTGGATCGAGCTTTCTCCTCTCGATCGGGGACCAGGACGCGCAGACACTGGCGGTGACGGGCGACAGCCCGCTCAGCGGCCTCGCCAAGGTTGTTCCACAAATGCCTCCTGTCAGCGACCTGGACAGCCTGGGGGGCCCCGGCCGTGGCGCCTTCAGCGAAGAACGGCGCGCGGTCCCGGCAAACGACCTCGACCCCAGGTCGCTTCGCCAACCATGCAGCCATGCTTGAGGCCTCCCGGTAAGGCAGCGGTCCACCAGCCGACGGGTTTCGACATCGACCAGCACCGTTCCGTAGACCCGTCCTCTACGTGTGGCGTACTCATCGACACCAACCACACGCGGGGACGGGACTTCCGGTTCGGGCAACGCGCCGAGCAGCCGCAACACGGCGCTGCGACTGGTGGACACCCGAAGGCCCATGTCATCCGCGGCGAGAGTCGCACGCAACGGCTCGGTCCAGCTGTTGTGCCTCGGGTTCAGTCCCGGCATCTGCTCGGCGTACGTTCGCCGAGCACACGAAGACCCCGGACCGCAACTGTCGACCACACCAAGATCGGCCCTGGTCATTTCGCGCAACAACTTCCCGGAGCCCCATCCGAGCGCCAGCTGTTACTCAGCGTGCGGGCATCACGGAAGGCGAGCCAGAACCGAAACTCATCGACAAACGCTGCCGCTCAAAGTGAACGAAGCCACCCTGGAGAAGTTCCTCGGCCACGGGCCGGAGCTGTGCCTCCGCGCGTGCCGCGCGAACTGATTCCACTGCTGCGGCCGTGACGAAAGACGCCGCGACGGCGGCACAGATCCACAGGTACCAGGGAGAGGAACATGCTGCCCATGCCCAGTTCGGCCCGCACCCTGCCGGACAGTGCGGGCATTGTCAGAGTACCGAGCAGCAGGACCGGCCAGGCGATGGCGAGCGCACGCATGTGGCGGCCCCACACCTCCTGTTCGGATCGCGTCCTGAAGCACCGTGGGATCAGCAAATGCAAGGCGCTGATCACAGGCAGGGTGAGGAGCACGACCGTGAAGGACGCCTCGGGCCCGGTGGTGGGCAACATGGTCAGCGTCTCCTAGAGGGTGCCGGTGGCACGGGACGGCGGCGGCCGGCACAGGGGCCGGCTCTGACAACGGACCTCACGGTCAACGGCCGTTGCCGCTCCATGGGATTGGTGGTCTTACGCCTGCTGGAACAGTGTGGGCACCAGGCCATCGCCCGGCCAGAGGTCCTGCTCGGCTACGAGGCCGGCCAGGAACATGTCGACCTCGGCCAGAACGGTGGCGCGCTCCTGGGGTCCGTAGGTGATGACTTGGTTGGCCGCGGCGTCGAAGGCTCGCACGTGGTTGTGCGGGCCGCTGATGATGAGGGCGCGTGCGATCTCGGGGAGGCCGAGGCTGAGGGCGTCGCACTCCCCTGCGCGGACGAGTTGCACGAGGTCGGTGGTGACGGTCTCCCAGTCGCCGACCGTCGGCCAGTCGGCGCCGCCGCCCAGTTCGTGGGTGAGGGTAGAGAGCGGGATGATCTCGCCTGGCTTGCGTCCCTGGGTGAGGCGGTTGTGGATCTGAGCTCCGTCGGGCTGTCGTACCTGGGGGTGGAGCAGGGAGGCTGCGGCTACCACGACGGTGTTGATCTCTTGGGAGCCGTCACCGAGGTAGTACGGCTCGTGTGCGAAGAGCAGATAGACGTCCCTGGTGTGGACGTCGTCGGCGGGCTGGTCCTGGGTCATGGGGCGGTATCCCTTCAGCGGTGAAGCGCCGGGTTCGCGTCGAGGTGCTGGCCGTGCCGCCAGTTCGAAGCCCGGCGGGTACGGGCCCAACGGGCCTTCCTGGCCGCTGGGCTGGTTCTCCGTGCCGGAACGGGCCTTGGTGCGGGTGCCCTCCAGGGTCTGGGCGACTTGGTCGGCGAGCTGGACCATCAGCCGCTCGCGGTCGATCAGTTGAGCCGAGGCCGAGCGGGTGTCCTGGCTCTGGAGGAGGCCTGCGGCGTCCCATAGCAGGTGCTGGCCTGTCTCGGCCGAGCGGCGCAGTTCGTAGCGGTCGCTGCCGGCGGCGGCCTGGACGAGGGAGGTGTGCAGGACCGCGAGGCGTTGCAGGTACTGGCAGGCGGCGTCTCCTTCGACGCTGCGGACGTGTTCGCCGGCCCGGTCGTCGAGCCGGTCGGGCAGGTGCTCTGCGAGCAACGGGGCGAGCAGCATCCCGGGCAGCACGAGGTCGCCGGGGATGCCGCGGCCGAGGGCGAACAGTGCGGCGACGAGGCTGATGAATCCCATGGCGACCGCGGAGAGCCGCAGGGATGCGGAGCTCGCGGGGGCCAAGGCGATGCGTCTGGCGGGACGCCGGGTCAGCCAGCGCACGGCCAGCCGCTGGGTCAGCGTCGCGTCCGGGGTGAGTACCCCGATCTGCAGAGGGAGCTCGGGCAGGGTGCCGTCACCGGGCACGGTCCAGGCCAGCCACCCCCACCCGGTGCGCTCGTGCACGAGTACGGGCTCACACGTTCCGGTACACGCGGTGTCGCGGCGGACATGACCGGCCTGCAGCGCGCGCGATCGTTCGTCCTCCCACCGCTTGGGATCGCGGGCGAAGGGACGGAGACGTTGCTGGGGTGCCGTCCGGGGTGGTGTGTGGAGGGTGTCCATCACGAAGTGCTCCCTTCCAGAAGGTCGGTTATGGCGGCCAGGGCGGAGGTGCAGGTGGCGCAGCGGCCGTCGCCGTCGGGGTGGGCGCGGCGGGGAGTCGGCCCGGGGCAGGTGCGGCACAGCGGCCAGTCGAGGCAGGCCGGGCAGAGGTCTTCGCCGGGGGCGGTGCCGGGCCTGCCGCAGCCCGCGCATTCGACGAGCGCCCGGTAGGTCAGGGCCGCGCTCACCGTGCGGGCGGCGGAAGCCGTCGTCGAGGACGACTCGGTTGTCGACGGGGCGAGGGGCTCGTCGTCCGGCGAAGGCGCCCGGTGATCTGCCACTGTGGCGGGCGGCGGGTAGGCCTGGGCCGCCCTCAGTCGGGCGGCGATGATCGCTCCTACCGTGGTGCGCACCGGGTGTGGCAGGGGCCGGTCGGTGATGACGTGGCGCAGCTGTTCGGGGCTCCAGCCGGCGTCCATCATCACCGTCACGACGCGGCCCTGATCGGTCAGCGGCTTCCCGGTCAGCAGCAGTTCAGGTCGGCTCGCCCCGATCTCCAGCAGCAGCCGGATACCCGGATGCATGTCATCTGCCGGGGGCGCGCCTGTCTGGTCCGGCCGGGCGGGTGTCCGCGCGGCTTCGCCGCGGGCGCACGGAGGGAGGGATCTGTTGTTCTGCTTGTTGGTCTTCTTACTGATGGTGTTCTTTGTGGGGCGGTCAGCCAACGTAGGGTTATCCAGTCCTGGATTTCCCGACTCTGGTTGTGACCTGGCGTTTTGCAGGCTGGGCAGGTCGGTGATGAAGTACGTGGCTGAGCCGAGGGTGCCGTCCGGGTTGCGGTCGCGGTCCCGCTGCAGGAATCCGTAGCGCTCAAGCTCGTTCAGCCCGGTCGTCACCGCGTCGACGCCTTCGCGGCCGCGGCGGGCCAGGTCCGCGACCGTCATGTGCCAGCCTTCGCGGTGGGTGCTGATCAGTCCGAACAGCCCCTTCGCCCTGAAGGACATGCGGCTGTCGCGGAGCAGGCTGTTGGCGATCTGGGTGAACTGGTCGCCGGCCATCACGCCTCGGCGGATCCCCATGCCGTAGTCGCCGCGGCCTTCCATGCGCTCCGTCGGCACGGGGAGCGCCGTGGCGGCGTCCGCCATCAAGGCGTCGACGAAGGTGGGTTGATCGGTGATGGAGTAGACGATCTCGCCGAGGGTGCCGGTCGTACGGCGGAGACGTTCGCGGATCAGATAGCCGTGAGTCTCCAGTTCTTGCAGCCCGGTGCGCACTGCGTCCCGTCCGTCGGGCCCGGAGCGGACGAGCCCGGCGACGGTCACCTGCCAGCCGTCCTCGTGCGTGCTGATGAATCCGAAGATTCCTTTCGCCTTGTAGGAGAGACGGCTGTCGCGGAACAGGCTGTTGGCGATCTGGGTGAACTGGTCGCCAGCCATCGAGCCTCGGCGGATCCGGCCTCCGGTCATCGCGCGTCCGTGAGTGCCCTGTGCGCGCGGCAGCCGGGGCAGCCCACGCCGTTCGCGGAAGCGAGACGGGTGGTGCCGACGGTTGAGGGGACGCGCGTGGGATCCATGGAGGCAGCTCACCCGCCGACGCCGACCAGGACTGCGTCCACAACCCCCGACCATCGATCACGATCCGGCAACATGCGCACTGAACTGCCGTGGTCGGGGGCGTGGTCGGGCCGACCACGGGTCGGGCAGTTGCTTCGCGGACGGCGCGGGGCTCGTCACGGCACTCGGCGTCGTCTCCCTTGTTCCGTCCGGCGTACGTCACCTCGCAGACGGCGCCCTGAGATGTGGATGACGGCCGCGGGCCGTTGCGAGGCAGTGTCGGCGTGCGGCCTCAAGCCCGTGTACCGCCGGCTCATCACCTGATGAGGCGATGCGGCCAAGCATTGAATGACTGTCCCGGGTTCTGATCTCTTGGCTTCGACGCAAGCCCCTGCCGCATCCGCAGGGGCTTCTCCGTGTCCGGCCCGGTATTACTCCAGCCGTAGATCGTGATCATGGATACGGAGGCTGCTCGCCGGTAGCCTGCCTGGGTGGCTGAGATCTGGGGTGAGGAGCAGTTGATCGCGGACGGCTTCGAGCGTGTGTACGTCGAGTCGGATTGGAACGGCGAACCGTGGGCCGGCCTTGCTGACATCGACGGGAAGCCTCATTACTTCGAGATGCTCGTCTACGACCACAGCCATGAAGTCGATGAGTACCGGGTCTGGCCCGCAAGCGAGGCGGTGGCGGAGCTGGAGCGCGAGCAGTGGGCGATCTACGCCAGGTTCTATGAGCGCCAGCAGGCGGGCGAGGTCGGACAGGAGAGCCACCCGGCCCACGGCGGGGTCGACGCCCGCTATGACGAGCTGGAGCTGCTGTTGGCGCCGCACCGCTTGGCGCCGGACGGCGCCCGTCGGCTCGTGTGTGAGCTGCGGTTCGTTGCCGGTGTCGACGTTCGCTACCGGGTCGAGGGGCCCGACTACTGGCTTCGGTGGCGTCCTAGGCCGCCGTTGATCATGGGGTGTTGTGGGGAGAACCAATGATCACACGGCGGCCTCGGAAGCCGGCGTAGTGCCTGCCCACTGGCAGGAGGCATTCGAAGGGCTGATGAGCCGGATCGCCTGCCGGTTCTCCCGAGTTGAACCCCGTCGCCGGGTGCGGCGGTTGGTCTCCGAGCTGCTGTCGGACCTGTCGAGGAGGAACTGCTGGACCCTGGCCGAGCACGCGGGCGATGCCACTCCGGACGGCATGCAGCACCTGCTCCACCGGGCGAAATGGGACGCCGACGCGATTCGTGACGACATACGCGCCTACGTGGTCGAGCACCTGCGCAACACCGAGGCGGTGCTCCTGGTCAACGAGACGGGGGATTTAAAGAAGGGCACCGCGACCGTCGGCGTCCAGCGTCAGTACACCGGCACGGCCGGCCGAGTCGAGAACGCCCAGGTTACCGTTTATCTCGTGTACTCGTCGTCCGCGACCCAGCGCGCGGGTGCTCCCGCGTCCAAGGCCCGCTCGAGCAGCGACCCGGTCGAACCGCGAGCGTCACGCGGTCGAGTGCGGGATCAACCGTCTCAAGAGACACCGAGCGGTCGCCACGCGATACAACAAGCTCGCGGTCCGCGACGAGGCGACCGCCCTCATCGCAGCCATCAACGAGTGGCTGTGACCCTCGGCCATCACCCGGCGGGATCCACGTTCCACGCCTGCGGCAGATCGCTGCCGCAGAAGACGCAGACGAAGTCGTCCTCGCGCACAATGTTGTGCTCCTGGCAGCCGAGGCACCGGCGGAACACCACCTCGTGGGTGAACCCGGACGGCCGTTCTAGCCCTACGTCGTCCAGAGCACGAGCAACTTCCGACCAGGAGCCGATGTCGGGGCAGTAGCCGGTGGACTGGTTGCTGACCTCGCTCACGGTCCACCGGTCTGCCTCGCGCATGAAGCTGATCTCGCCGGCACTCAAAACCATGGCTCCGCCGGCACAGGCCACGTGCTCGCTCCGACGCGGCGCCAGCCGGAGCACACCGTCCGTGCCAACCACGAACGTGAACGGCTCGGTCAGCTCCGCCGCCGATCGCCCAGCGGTCCAGTCGTCGAATTCTGCTGCCGAGCTGATCCGGCACCCGTCGCTGCCAGGCCGGACCGCAACCTTCAGCTCCACCGGTCCGACATATCGGTAACTCCGCCCCCTCGTACTCACATCAGCCAACCTAGAGCACTTCCGACACACGCCCTAGCTTGAGTTTTAACCTGCAGGGCCCGTGCAGAGGAGGCTTTCGTAGCGCCCTGGCAGACTGCCCGCCATGGACACCGAAGCGTTCTGGCGCGTGCTCGATGCTGCTAAGGACAGTGACAAGCCGCTCGACGTCGCCGTCGCCGACCATCTGTCGGCCCTGCCCGCGGAAGAGATCCTCGCCTTCGAGAGCCGCTTCTCCCGTCTGCGCGACGCGGTCTACCGCTGGGACGTATGGGCGGCCGCCTACCTCATCGGCGGGGGCTGCTCCGATGACCGGTTCAGCGACTTCACGGCGGGTCTGGTGGCGCTCGGACGCGAGTGGTATGAACGGGCGGCTGCCTGCCCGGACGCCCTCGCCGGGCATCCTGCCGTGCGTACCGCGGCAGCCTCCAGGGACCAGGACGTCATCTTCGATGAAGACTTCAACTTCGTATCGTCCATCGCGTATAAGCGGCTGACCGGTGACACAGACGCCTTCTGGGAGGCCTGGAAGGCCTATACCGACGCTCGCGCCACGACCGAAGAGGAGGACAGCGAGGGCATGGGCGAGTCGTTCGACTTCGGCGATGCCCAGCAGATGCGTCGGCATCTGCCTCGGCTGGCTGCGCTCCATCTCGGTTCTGGATCAGGCTGACTCACCCAGGGGCCCGCAGGTTCCGGAACCCCCACGGGATGGGCGCCACGTCGGCCGGTGTTTCAGAACTCCAACCGACCCTGGTCCACGGCACGTTGAGCCGTCGCTCATCAGGAGCAATGCGCCCACAACGAACACCAGAGGCTGGTCTGAGGTTAAAACTCAAGCTAGAACTTCCCCAAACCCATCAGGCGCGGAGCCAGATGGTCAGGGCGGCGACGGTGGTGGTGCCGGGGTAGACGTAGCGACGTCTGTCGTAGCGAGTGGCCACCGCGCGGGCCTGCTTGCGCTTGTTGATCGCCCGTTCGACGGTATTGCGTTTCTTGTACCGCGCCTCGCGTGGCGGCGGCCTGGCCCGTTGCTCACACCGCGCGGCCGGCGCTGAACGGCGGTCTGGTCCGAGTTGCGCAATCGGTGCGCGCTGCCGACTGCGCAGCCGTGCGCGGGGTGCTGCGCACCGGGCCGAGCGTCGTGCGCAATCGGCATGGGCGTGTGAGTGCGCAGCCGTACGGGGCTCCCTCAGCTTCCGGCTGCGCAGCCGGAGTTCTGGTTGCGTAGTTGCCCGGTTCGGGAGGCGAGGTGCCGCTCGCCCGCAGGCCTTCCCGGGCGTGCGCACCGCTGTGCCGGCCGCCCCGATCACCGTGAGGTCCGCGTGTCGAAGCGGACTCCGCGCGGTGCGAAATGTCGTGGTCGGGTCTGTGGTCGGGCCGACCACAGACCCGACCACGGCCTTTGTGTCCTCTTCGTGACCGTGGTCGGGCCTTCGTGGTCGGTGGTCGGGTCGGGGGCGGCCCGTTCCCTCGGGTCAGAAGCAACAACTCGCTCTGACCTGGGAGTTCGGAATGTCTCGTGCCAAGCAGTCACGGGAGGGGCAGGCTGCTCCTCCGACAGCTGTGGACGCCCGGCTGCAGCAGATGCGGCGCCGGGTCCACCTGGGCCGCCTGGGCGTGTGGGCCGCCGTGGCGGCCGGTCCCCTCGCCCTGGCCGTCGCCGTCGCCACCCCGGCGACCGTGGTCCGTGCCGCCCCCGCGACGAAGCCGACCACCGTGAAGACGACCGTGTCGGCCAACCCGTCCGGGTACGCCACGCTGTTCCTCAGCGCGTGGTTGCGCAGCCGTGCGGGCGGTGAGAGCAGTGCGCAGGCCCGGCTTGCGCAGTCGATGGGCCCGGACGTCGATCTTCCCGATGCGTCGGGTGCGCAGCTCGGGCCGGAGTCGGTCGTGGCGGTGCGCAGTGCGCAGCAGTCCGGCCAGGCGTGGTCGGTGACGCTGGCTGCGCAGTACGCCGACGGACGGTTGCGCTACTTCGCGGTGCCGGTCGTCGCCGACGCGGATGGCGCCTCGTTCACCGTGTCCGGTGCCCCTGGGGTGGTGGCCGGCCCGTCACGCGCCGGGGAAGTGCCCTCGCCCTACACGGTGACCGTCCCGACCACCGGTGATCTGTCGTCCGCGGCTGGGGAGTTCTTCGCCGCGTATCTGACCGGGGCCGGTGAAGTCGACCGCTACCTCTCTCCCGGGGTTCAGCTGTCGCCTGTCTCTCCCGCCCCGTACGAGTCGGTCACCGTCCAGCAGGTCCTCTCCGTCGAAGAGGCCGCGGCCGCCGAGTCCGTCCCGGCGGACGGGACCCGGGTGCGGGCGATGGTTCAGGTGGAGGCCCGCGACCGTGCCGGGCGGTGGCCGCTGGCGTACGAACTGACCCTCACAGCCCGCTCAGGACGCTGGGAGATCACCGCACTCCAGACCGGCACCACCGCCCAGGCGGGAGGTGACCGGTGAACACCGCGCAGAACCTGATGCTCGCCGGGGAGTTGGACGAACTCGGCGACAGCTGGATCGACATGTTCATGGGGTGGGCGACCAAGGGCCTGCAGGCCGGGCTGCTCGTGCTCGTCGTCGTGATCATGATCCAAAAGTTCTCGTTGAAGGCCGGGATCGGCGCACTGATCCTGATGGTGATCGCGCTCGGCCTGTACAACTCCCGCAACGACCTGGCCAGCATGTTCGAGGACGAGGTCAAGAACCCGTCCAAGGGCGCGCCCGCCGTCCCCGGCATCGTCCAGGGTGGGCCCGCGGCCGGCCGCGAACCCTCCTCAGATGTCGGAGGCTGGCTGTGAGCGCCGCCGCATCCGTGCGGATGGGCCGCTTCTACACCGCTGCCCGCCGTCACCCCTGGGTGCTGGGCAAGGTGGCCGACTGGCGCATCCCGCTCGGCCCGTTCACGCCCGCGCAGATCCTCCTCGCTGTCGCCGGCGGCTTCCTGCTGGTCAAGACGATTCCGTGGTGGTCGTGGATGGGGCCGGTCCCCATCGCCGCCTGGCTGCTGGCCATTTGGGCCGTGCGCCGTCAGAAGATCGGAGGCCGTGCCCCGCTGCCTGCGGCCCTGGGCTGGCTGCTGCGGTGCTGGCAGCCGCGCGGAGGCCGGATCGGCGGCCGAGCGGCACGCGACCACGCCGCCCGCCCGGTGATCGGCGGCTTCGTCATCGAAGGGGCCGTGCCGGTCGCCGCAACTCCGCAGACGAAGACGTCCGCCGCGCGCACGCCACACCCTGAACCTGCACGGTCACCGTCGGGCCCTCGCATGGCGGCGCCCGGCCCGGAGCCGGTGCGGCCGGTGTCGGGTGTGCAGCAGCTGCTCGCGCGCGCCGGACAGGGGGGTGCGCGATGAGGGTGCCGATCCGTCACATCGCCGGGCATCTGGTGTGGTCGACGTCGGGCAGCGTGTGGGCCGTCTACCGGCTGCACCCGGGTCCCGACGCGCAAGGCCGCACGGAGGAGACCGTGCAGGGCACCTACGTGCCGGCCGCCGTACGGGAGGAGGAGCTCGCAAAGATCACGCATCTGGTGCGGTCGCTGTCGGGGGCGCCGCGGCTGTTCGGCTGGTGCGCCCGGGTCGATCCGGGAGAGGTCGCGCTGCGCATGATCGAGGGCATCGAGCCCGCCGAGGCGCCGGGGCAGGTGCACCCGTGGGTGGAGAACGTCGAGGCCACGCTGGATCTGCTGGACGGGCAGGAGATGCACCGCCGCACGCTGTGGCTGGCCGTCCCGCTGTCCGCTGATGGCGCCGGCCTGCAGGTGACTGCTCAGTTCGGTGCGGTGTGGGCAGAGTTCGCCCCGTCGCTGGGCATGCGGCCGGCGCCGGTGGCCCGGCGGGAGGTGACCGCATACCAGGAGCAGGCCTCCCGGGTGGAGGCCGCACTCGCCGGCGGCATCGCGTTCCGCCCCGCGCGCCCGGCGGAGATCGTGTGGATGATCCAGCACGCGCTGCACCGGGGTCTGGAGGAGCCGCTGCTGGCCGAAGCCGAGAGCAGCGAGCTGTACGGCGGGCGGGTGCGCGCGGGGGTGCTGCACTCCCCCAGCTACGCCGATCTCGGGCAGGCCCGCCTCCAGGAGGGCGGCATCGACCCGGACCTCGACGACGTCGGCGACCTCAAGAGCGCCGACCGGCTCACGCGGTCGGGGCGCGGGGCCTGGTGGCGGCTCAAGACTGCCTCTCCGCTGCGCAGGCGGTGGCTGCAGATCGAGTCCGACGTCGGCACCGGCTACCAGGCGCAGCTGGCGCTAGCCGAGTGCCCGCCCTCGGTCAGCGCGGATGCCGCCGACCTGTTCGCGCAGCTGGAGACGCTCGATTTTCCCGTCGACTACACCGTCGACCTCGCCCTGGTGCCCGCGGAGAAGGCGCGGGATCAGGTGCGGCGCAAGCGGAACGAACTCGTCGACCAGGCCGACCAGTACGACGCCCGCCCCACCGGCATGCCGACCTCGCTGACGGAGGCAGCCCGCGACCTGGGCGAGCTGGACGCCCGTCTGTCGCGCACCAGCGTGGAGGTCGAGGTGCAGTCGGTGACTGTACTGACGGTGTGGGGGCCGACCGCCGCGGTCTGCGACGCCCGCGCCCGGGCCCTGGCTGCCCTGCTCGGCGGCGCCGACTACCGGGCCGTGCGCCCGGCCGGCCTTCAGGAGGCCCTGTTCCTGCTCGGGCTGCCGGGCACCGCACGGCCCGGCGTGGTGCGGGAGTTCACCCAGCATCAGGTCTCCGAGGACTGGGCCCTGGGCGGCGCCTTCACCACCGGGGAGGTCGGAGACCCCAACGGCATGTTCCTCGGCCTCGATCTGGACTGCGGCACCACCCGCCCCGTCATGATCAACGTGGCGGACGCGCCGAAGCACGACGCCAGCGCCTCCCTGGGCATCGTCGGTGACCTGGGAGCCGGGAAGAGCGTCCTGCAGAAACTGATATCCGAAGCGGTGTGGGCGCGCGGCGGCTGCGCGATCTGCATCGACCGCACCCCGGTGCGCGAATGGGCCGCCTTCGCCCGTACCGCTGCCAAGGGGCGCGTCCAGATCATCGACGCCGCCCAGGCCGAGGTGTCTATCGACCCGCTGCGGATGTTCGACGGGCCCGAGGGCCGCCACTACGCCCTGTCCTACCTGACCCTTCAGCTCGGCATCGGCCCGATGAGTACAAATGGCGAGGTCCTGCACCACGCCGTCGAGCAGGCCGCCGCCGGCGACCGGCCGTCCATGCGCCGGGTGCTTCAGGTCCTGGAGGAGATGGCCACGCGCGAGGTGGGCAAGCGGCAGGATGCGGCCGCCACCCTCGCCGGCCTCATCCGCGTCGTCGCCACCAACTCCCTGGCGGCGATGGTGTTCGACCCCGCTCTGCCGCCGGTGCGGCTGGATGCCTCCAGCACCTCCGACATGATCGTCATCACGACGGCCGGTCTGAAGCTGCCGCCCAAGGCCGCGTTCGGCAATCCGGAGATCCTGCACCAGCAGCCGCTGGAAGCGCTGATCGGGCGCGCGGTGCTCTATCTGATCGCGGCGATCGCCCGGCAGACGGCGTTCGAGGACCCCGCCCGGTTCACCGCGGTGGTCGCGGACGAGCTGTACTGGCTCACCTCGTCGGCCGAGGGAACCGCGCTGGTCCACGAGATCCTCCACGACGGCCGCAAGCACGGCGCCGGCCTGCTCGCTGCCTCCCACGACGCCGAGGAACTTGGCCCCGACCGCGGGCTGATGGCCTACCGGGCGCTCGCCCGTACCGCGGACCGTGAGCGTGCCCGCCGCGGTCTGGAGTTCGTCGGCCTCGACCCGGACGACCCGGAGCTGCTGCGGCTGGTGACCACCGGCCTGTCCCCCGTCGGACGGAAGGGCCGCGAGGGCGAGTTCCTGCTGGCCTGCCCGCGGCAGAACACCGGCCGGGTCAAAGCCGTCATCCCCCGCATCGAGCGCATCACCGCCTCCATCACCACCACGCCCGGCCGCCGTACGGCCGCGCGTGCCTCCGGCGGTCCCGACGCGGCACGGCCGAAGGAGCACGTCTCATGACCACGTCTTCCTTCTCCTCGTCCCGTTGCCGGCGCATCGCCGCCGTGGCGAGCGCCCTGCTCGTGATAGCCCTGCCGGCCGCCCTGCTCGCCCTGGTGGTGGGGGCAGGCGTGCCGGAGTCGTGGTGGCCGCGCACCGGGCGGGCCTTCGCCGCCGACTCTCCCTCCCTCTCCCCCTCAGGCTCCGGCTCCGGCTCCGGCTCCGCTCACCAGGATCCGTGCGATCTGGTTGCGGGGCCGGCCCAGAAGTACTGCGAGCGCGGCACCGGCTCCCCCGCGTCCTCCGCGGGCGAGTCTCGCCGCGACGGCGCATGCACGGCATGGATGGTCGTTGCGCCCGCTGCCGGGCTGGCTGCCGTCGTCGTGTGGCGGCGCCGGGGCGCAGCCGGATGCGGGCGGCGCTGAATGTGGCGTCCCGACCGCGCGACGTTCCGCTCGGCCGGTGTCGTCGTCCTGTTCTGCGGTGTCTTCGTCCTGGTCAACAGCCAGGTCGTGTACGCGGCGAGCAGCAGCAGTGAGACCGGTGATCTTCTCGCACCGCTGAACATCACCTCCTCCGAGGGGGTGGCGATCAACGGCTACGAGCTGAACGCCGAGGGCGGCTCCATTGTCAGCTTCAAGACGCAGTCCCTCGCCTTCGCCCTGTCCGGTCTGTTCACCCTCATCCGGCTCCTGGTCGGGCTGGCGGGCTGGGCCATTGAGGTCGCCTTCCGGTTCCCGCTGCTGAAGATCCTCACCGACCCGGCCCAGAGGGTCGCCGACGCCTACAACAACGTGGTCGTCGACACCCTCGGTCTCAAAGGGTTGCTGCTGGCCTGGAGTTTCGTTTTCACGGGGTTCATCATGGTGCGCGGCCGGGTCGGCCGCGGTCTCGGTGAGATCTTCCTGACCCTGCTGATCGCGGCGTTCGCCGCGTCCGCCTTCGTCCGCCCCGACTACCTGCTGACCGAGAACGGACCGCTGGGGCAGACCCAGCAGGTGGCCGCCGAGGTTGCCCAGGAGAGCGTCAACTCCTATGACTGGGGCGGCAAACTCGCCGGCCTCAGTCCGTGCGCCGGCATGGCCGGCATGCAGGAGATCAAGTGCGAGGAGCTTGAGGCCGCGAAGCCGGTGTCGGCGAAAGACGTGGCCCGCCCGCTCCAGGACGCGGTCACCAACGCGATGATCGTCAAGCCCTACATGCTGCTGCAGTACGGGCGCATCCTCGACCCGGCCAAAGGGTCCGACCGTAAGGCCTACGCCGTCCACCTGAAATGGGTCACCGGCGGCTACCGGGCCTCCAAGGACAACGCCGATGAGGACGATGGCAAGAACAACTGCGACCTGCTCGACGGGCAAGCCAGGAGGGTATGCGAGGCCGACACTGCAGACAAAGAGGATGAGGGTCCCTGCGACCTGGTCCATGGCGATGCCAAGAAGTACTGCGAGCGCGAGGATGACCCGGGCAGCGGTGTGGACGGCCTGCCGGAACTCACCCCTGGTGGTGAGTTGCTGGACTCGGCGAATGCGGTGGTCAGCGAGGAGGACCGCGAGTTCCAGGCGTTCCTCGATGACCTGAAGAAGGCCGGCGATGTCGGCAAGGCGTGCGCCACGTACGCGGAACAGCCCACCTGGTGGCGGCTCGGCGGCGCCTTCCTGATGCTGATCGCCGCGCTGTTCGTCTGCGGCATGCTGCTGTCGGCCGCGATCGTCCTGCTCGGCACCCAGGGCATCTGCGCCGCGGCCGCAGCCGTCGGCGGCGTTGCGTTCGTCGCGGCCATGCTGCCCGGGCCTCCACGGCAGACGGTGTGGAAGTGGCTGTCGATCTGGGGCATCGCGATCCTCGCCATGGTCGGCATCTGCGCGTTCGTACCGTTCTTCGGCATTGCCGTCGACGCCACGATCACCGATGGACCGGATCTGATGGTCGAGCGGATCCTCCTGATCGACGTGCTGGCCATCGCGGGCGCGGCCGGGCACCGCCGGCTGCTGACGGGCATCACATCCTTCGGCCGTCGCATGGCCATGCGGATGCGGTACGCCAAGATCGGCGGCACCCACATGCCCGGCGACACCTCCGAACTCGGCGCCGCACTCGCCATGAACTCCCCGGCAGCCATGGGCGGATACGGCGGCGGACTGCGCGCCTTCACCGGAGGCGGTGGCGGCCGGTACGGGCTGCTGGGCACCCGGCATCGGCTGACGGGCGCCCTCTCCTCCTTCCTCGACGGCTCGGGCATGCCCGTCGACACCGGGCAGATCTTCGCCGATGCCACTGCGGAGGCCAGGCGAGGCCTCGCCCCGCTGACCGCCGCAGCGGCCGGTGCCGGGATCGGCGCGCGGCTCGGCGCAAGGAGTGCGCACTGGCTGCTGATCGGCAGGCGACCGGACAAGGAGCAACTGGCCAAGTGGCAAAAGCCCACCGGCACCGATGGTGAGGACGGCGCCGTGGGCGGCGGTGAGGGCGAGGGTGAGGGCGGCCTTCTGCGGCGCGGTGGCCCGCGGGACCGCTACCGTGATGAGGAGGGCCAGGTCGTCGACCGCAACACCGGTGAGGTGCTGCACGACCAGGACACCGACCGCACCCTGCTGTCCACGCGAGCCCACAACCGCATGGTCCGCTTCCGCGGCTACCGCATCCTCAACCGAGGCGCCCGGGCCGCCTACGGAACGACGGCCGGCCTGCCGGCCAACGTGCGCCGGGCCGGGCGGAGCGGCTCGCGCTACACCCAGGACGCCCGCCAGCAGGTTCAGGTGTGGCGCAACACCATGCGCGAAGACCGGCGGGCCTGGGGCGACGTGGGGCGGCACACGGCCCAGGTGATGCGCGACCACAACGACGACAGAGGCGACATAGCCTTCCGCAGCCGCCGCCTGCCTACCGGTAGCACGACGACACGGCCGGGCTCCCCCGGTACGCGGCGCTCGGCGCCGACGCCGTCCGCTCCCCCACGGCGGCTGACAAACGCTCCCTCTGAGGTGCGTCGTCGGCTCCGCGATGCATTCGACCGGGGGCACGACGACGGTGCGAGGCCGCGGCCGCGTCCGACGGACGGTACGGACGGCACCCGCGACGGTGGTGGTGGCGAGTGAGGCGCCGTCGTGGCCGGGCGGCCAAGTGGGGCTGTGTGGTGGTGATGCTGCTGTTCGCCGCCGTGTGCTGCGCTGCGCCCGTGGGGAACGCGATCAGTGCGTACGTCGCGTTGAGGACGGGTGCGCAGGATGACAGCGGGATCGCAGAGGGCGGCAGTGCGGCGGACATCCCGGCCCGGATGCTGGCCGCGTACAAGAAGGCCGGCCAGCAGGTCGGGAAGCATGTGCCCAAGTGCCAGGGCATGCGCTGGCCGATCCTGGCCGGGATCGCCAAGGTCGAGTCGAACCACGCGGTGGGCCGCAACATCGCCGCAGGCGGAGACATCCGCCCGAAGATCTACGGGGTGCTCCTCAACGGTTCCGGAGCGGGTGGCAACACCACCGTCTTCCCGGACACCGACGGCGGCAAGTGGGACGGCACCTCTCAAGGCGAGCGCGCTGTCGGCCCCTTCCAGTTCCTGCCCTCCACCTGGGAGGGCGTCGGGAAGGACGCAGGCGGCGACCAGAGCGCCGACCCGCACAACGCCGACGACGCCGCGCTCGGCGCCGCGATCTACCTGTGCGGCAACGGCCGCGACCTGACCAAGCGCGCCCAGCTCAAAGCCGCGATCTGGCAGTACAACCAGTCAGGTGAGTACGTCGCCAACGTGCTCGGGTGGATCGACCAGTACACGGCGGCCGCCAAGGATCCGGATCTGAAGAACGTCACGGGCAGGGTTCGCACCGTCATCGAGGCGGCGCTCTCCCAGCGCGGTGTGCCCTACTCATGGGGAGGCGGCAACGCGAACGGCAAGTCGACTGGGTTCTGCTGCTCGCCGAGCGGAAAGAGCGGCACGGGGATCAAGGGCTTCGACTGCTCAGGGCTGACCCAGTACGCGTACGCGAAGGCCGGCATCAGCCTGCCGCGCGTCGCGTCTGCCCAAGCCGGTGTCGGCCAGCGGATCCCGGCCAGCCTCGGCACGCGCGCGCTCAAGCCCGGTGACCTCGTCTTCTATGCCACCGCTCCCGGACGCGACGCGACGATCTATCACGTGGGCATCTACCTGGGCAGCGGGCAGATGGTCAACGCCCCCAGACCTGGGGCGGTGGTGCGGCTGGACGGCGTGAACACCATGTCCGGCTTCGCGGGGGGAGCGAGGCTGCTGTGACCACTCCTCCGGCGCGATCACCATGGCTGCTGATCGCGGCTGCCGTCCTCCTCGCCGTCGCGGGCATCGCCTTGCTGGTCGTACCGCGCAGCCAGGAGCCAGCGGCCCCCGAGACGTCGTCCCCCGGAACTGCGCATCAGGCCTCCACGGCCTCCAAGCCTCCCGACGGCGCGTCAACCGCCGCTGCGTCTGTTTCCACCGCGCCCGCCGCGCCGGCCCCGTCGGTCCTCGAGTCCGCTCTGCCGCCGCACGGCGAAGGCGCGGCCGGCGACCGGGCTGTCCAGCAGTCGCTGGAGGCAGCCTGGCCATCGGACCTTCGCGCCGCCGACGAGCGGCAGTTGCTCACCGCCGGCCGGGCGCTGCTGCGGGCGGACGCCACCGGAGTCGGCCGGACGAAGTGGCCGGGTATCTTCCCCGTCACGGACCAGGCGGTGGCCCCGGCATTCGCCACCGTTCGCTTCCGTATCCAGGCCGCGATTGCCCGCCGCGACGGCAGTCCGGACAAAGCGGTGGTCCATCTGGTGTGGGCCGGCACGGACCGCGGCGGTACCTACACCGACCTCCGTATCACCGATCTGTTCTTCACCCGCACCCTCAAGAAGGGAGAGCCGACGTGGACTCCACGGCCTCACATCTGACGGAACATGCCTTAGAAGTCATCTCATTTGGCGAGTCTGCGGTAGCAGATCAGGGTGCAGGCGATGCTGGTGAAGGCGAGGAAGTGCTCGGCTTTGCGTTCGTAGCGGCGGTGTAGGCGTCGGCATCCGGCGAGCCAGGACATCGTGCGCTCCACGGTCCAGCGGTGGGCGCCCAGGCGGGCCGAGGACTCGATACCTCTGCGGGCGATGCGGTGCCGGATTCCTCGGCTGGATAACCATCGTCGCAGGTGGTTGTAGTCGTAGCCCTTGTCAGCGTGGAGTTTGTGGGGTCTGCGTCGCCGGGGTCCCCGGCGGGAGCGGATCGGCGGTATGCCCTTCACCAGCGGGATCAATGCCTGGCTGTCGTGCGTGTTGGCGCCCGAGATGCCGATGGACAGGGGCAGTCCGGTCCGCTCCGTGATCAAGTGGATCTTTGACCCGTACTTGCCCCGGTCTACAGGATTCGGGCCTGTCAGCTCCCCCTTTTCAGGGCCCGCATGTTGACCGAGTCGATCGCACACCGGGACCAGTCCAGCTCGCCGCGGGATCCGAGTTCATCGAGGACCAGGCGGTGGAGTTTGGCCCACACACGGGCCTTCGTCCACTCGGTGAAGCGTCGATGGGCCGTCGCGCCGGACGGGCCGAACGAGGCGGTCGGCACCTGCTGCCACGTGCAGCCCGAGGTCGCCACGAAGACGATCGCGGCCAGCACTTCACGGTCGCCGTGCCGACGCCGGCCACCACCCTGAGGCCGCGACGGCGCCTCGGGCACCACCTGCTGGAACAGCTCCCACAACTCGTCCGGCACCAGCCGCTCAACGATCTTTGACACGCCACAAGTCTAGTCACCCAAATGAGATGACGTCTAAGAGGCAGGAACGGCCGCCCCGGGGATGCTCCCGTCCCCGTCACAAGTCGGACGCACCATCCAGCATGCCCGACCGCAGGTCAGGCCGGAAACGAAAGATCAAAAGCAAGAGGCGCACCCCTACGCCTGGACAGCCGGGGTGCGCCTCTCTCATGCCCGCCCACAAAGGGGCGAGAACGGAGACCATCATGCCCGGATCCGGCGCCTTACGGCTGCCGTCCCGCACACTCGTCATCACCGCGGCCGCCGTGCCGCTCGCCCTGGCGGTCCTCGCGGACGACGTCCGCGTACGCCGCCAGCTGCACACCGCCCGCCACGACCCGCTCACCGGCCTGCCCGGCCGCGACATCCTCATGGACCGCATCGACCGGCTGGCCCGCGCCCGCCGTAAGGACGTGCACGTCCTGGTCGCCGACGCCGACGGCCTGAAAACCGTCAACGACACCCTTGGGCATGCCGCCGGTGACGCCCTGATCGCCACGACCGGCCGTCGCCTGAGCGCCTGGGCCGCCGCCCGCCGTGGCGGGCTCGCCGCGCGTCTGGGTCGTGACGAGTTCGGCGTCGCTCTGCTGCTGCCGCGCGCCGCGGCGGTCCGCGAGGTCCTCGCGCTGCGCGAGCTGCTGGCACAGCCCGTCGACCACGACGGGCAGCCGCTGCGCGACCTCGAGGGGCAGATCCTGCGCCCGGCGGCGTCCATTGGTATCGCCCGCGCATCCGACCTGCCGGACGGGGCCGGTGCCTCGCGGATCCTGCGGGGTGCGGACGTGGCGATGTACCGGGTCAAGACCGGCCAGCAGCCGCCCGGATATGTGGCGACCAGGCAGGACGCCTACACGCCCGCGGTCCACGGCCGCCGGCCCGGCCGCCCCGGTACCCACCTGCCCGTCGCATGACCGGCCGGGCCCGCAAGGCGCCGGTGTGGGAGCCGGGCCTGATCCCGGCTCCCGGCGACCTCCTGGACTGGCGGGACGGCCGCCACTTCGACCGCTGGCAGGACCTGCCATGCGTGCTGTGTACGAAGCCGACGCCGATGCGCTCCCACCGCAGCGAGCCCGTCCACAAGACCTGCGCTGAGAGCTGGATCGCCACGAATCCGGCGAAGGCGCGGCAGGGCCGGTTCGCCTCCGACGTCCAGCCCAAGCACGGCAAAGCCTCGATCGACCACGCCTGACGGCACGGCGTCCCCCTGCACTCTCCCCCGTTTCGATCACTCCGCAAGGAGGGCTCATCCATGCGCACCACACACGCTCCGGCCCCCGAAGCCGACCCTCGGATTCCCTTCCCCCACACCACCACGGTCCTGGCCTGCCGCACAGACCCGGCCCTGTTCGTCCACGAACACGGCCAGACCAGCAGCAAGACGGACCGGGACCGTATCGAGCGCGCCCGCAGTGCGTGCCGCGGCTGCCCGATCGCCGCCGACTGCCTCAAGTGGGCGCTCGCCAACCCAGCCTTGACGCCGACCGGCGTGTGGGCCGCGACCATCTCGCTGAGCGAGGACCTCGCGGCTGAGATCGGCCGCCAGCAGCAGGCCGTCCTTGACCGCTAACTACGACGGCTACAGCCGTCTGACCGAGACCTGGACGCCGAAGACCGCGGTGGCGGTGGCGGTGGCGGTGGCGGAGTTGAGGCGTTCGGCGGGGTTGGGCGGCGGCAGGAAGTAGTCCAGGTCGTCACCGGCATGGACGGGCGTCGGCCAGGTGCTCTCAGGGAGGTCCGGAACGGCGTAGGGGTCGGCGTAGGCGCAGGAAGTGTGGTTCTCGTTGCTCCAGGGGGTCATCTCTGTCTCCCAGCGGGTGGCGTGCGGGCAACTACCGGTCCAGAGCTCCGCGAGACCGGTTTCGGTTGCGACTGCGGCCCGACGTCACACCGCTGGCGTCATCGGCGGCTGATCACCTCGTGTGACCAGCAGACGGCAGCCGGGCGCCATGCCCTCGGGTAGACGGCTTCCCTTTTGGGGAGGCGACGACGTGCTCAGGCTCCTGCGATAAGTCCGGCTGAACAGGGAGGCCGGGGCAAATGGGTGAGGCTCCGGCTGTTTGCCGGGAGTCGGTCGTTGAGCAGCTATGGAAGCCTTCGGTGACTGTTTCGATCCGGGTCCCGGCGCCCGGAGTGCCGGCCATGCAGAGGACATTTGTGCGTGGTGCGTGCAGTTGCGGGAGACGGACGCCCAAGCCCGCCGGATGCCGGCAGAGGGCAAGTGTTCGCCCGTGTCCTGGAGCATCTTGCCGGGGCCGGCCCCCGTGTCCTGCGCAGGTCGACACGTGAGGGGGGTGAGAACGGTGCTGGTCGTCATGGCCGCGGTCACGATCCTCGCGGCGACCGTGGCCCTCATTGTGGACACCCGCCCCTGACACCCGGCGTCCCTGCCCGGCGACTGCTCCCGGAGTCGGCGCACCGACCGGCGAACACTCGCTGCGACCATCGGATAGCGGGCTCAGCCGCTACCGGCCCGCGGCCCGTGCGGGCGCTTCCCGAACAGGGCCTGGCGCAGCGTCGTGGGTTGCAGCCGGTAGTCGATGCCGACTGAGGACGCGTTCGGGCGGGTCTCCGGGTCCGGCCGGTCATTGAGGGCGCATGGTCAACGAATTGCGCACAGAGGGACCCCGGGATGGCAGGCCCCGGGGTCCCGTGCCGATATTGGTAGGGGCGGGTGCGGGGGCATCGTCGCCGTGCGCCGCCGGACGGCACGGGCCCGGCCGCCGCTCGCACGGGCGGTTACTCATTGGCTTTCTGCCGAGCGTCCCGCCGAGCCCGCCGACTGTCCTCACCACAACGGTGAACCTGGCCGGGCCGCCAAGGTGAGTCCAGAACGCCAGGCGCCCTCGCCAAAAGACCGTCCCGGAACTCCGTGGTGGACGTAACTCGGACGGACTCAAGATTGTTTGCCTGGCATGAACAACATGAAGCGTGTAGCTGTTGGTCTCGCTCTTGCCGGGGCCGCTTTCGTCCTGTCCGGAACTAATGCGGTGGCGGACCCCGACCCCGGTACCGGAGAGGAACTCACCCAGACAACGGGAGCCATCGACGCAGTGGGCGTTCTCGGCAACGGCAACGCCAATGAGGACAACAGCCAAAACGACAACGTGTCCGCGGGTAGCAACCAGCAGTTTTCAGGCGATGGGAACTCGAACACCGTGACAGGAACTTTCGGCGGGCAGTCCGTGGACCAAAGCATCCACGGCTAACCAGCCGGACCAGTTGCGGGACAGCGCTAGGAAGTTGCGGCTCACCCGCTCCCGCTTTCTGCCGAACGCCCCGTCGAGCCCGCCGACTGTCGCCACCCACACGCGTGGACACCGCACCCCGAACCGCGGGGGTGCCCCGGTCGGGAGGCGGGTAGGTTCGCCACCGGGGTCCGTGCCGCGTTGACGGAACCGGCACGGGCCCCATTCGTCATCCATCGTCGTCATGCAGTGGGGTACAGACGCGCTCCTCGCGCCATATGCTCGGGTTTGGCTGGAGACAGTCGGCAAGCAAGCGCGCCGGTGGCGCGTGTCGCGGGGAGGCACGAATGCACACCATGACACCCGATGCCCAGCGCAGCTACGACACGTACGTGGAACACCTGCGCACGTGCCACGAGTGCCCGAGAGGAACCGGACGGTGCACGGCGGGCGCGGAGCTGGTGCGGGTCTACCTGGCCGCCCTCACGAAACGCTGAACAGCCCCCCTCGCACCGGTCAAAGGGGCGGGCCCTCCGCCGCAACCCCTTGGGGCAGAGGGCCCTGCGAGGCTGACTGCCTAACCCCGCACCGGCCGCCTCCCCTCGGGCTGTCTATTCGGCCGGGGTCCTGCCCAGCGGAAGAACAGCAGCCGCCATTGACGCCACGCCCTGCGCATCCCTGAGGTGCGGACGTCGTTGGGCAGGTCCAGCGCGCCGACTCCCCCCGGCGGTGTGCGGTGCAGGAGCCCGGACCCCGCTCGGTCCCGGGCTCCTGCATGAATCGCGGATCAGCCTTCCCCGCGCGGTACGAGACGGGGATGTACCGGCGGGGCGGGCGGCGCCTTGGGTTCGGCGGCGCGGGACCAGCCCTCGGCGTGCATGGTCTCGGTCTCCCAGTCCTCGAACAGCTCCTGCAGGATTGCGGGATCGCGGTCGGGGTCGCGGTGCCAGCGGATGAACGCGCGGGCGACGGGCCGGTCGGCGTCGCAGGCCGGACACAGTTCCATCCACACCCCGGTCCCCCACGGGCCATGCCAGTGCAGCACGAGGTCGCCCCCGCAGCGCGAACACGGCCGCCGCGCTGGCTTCTCCCTTTCGTCTTCGGCGCCCCTGCTGCGCATGGCATCCATGTGGGCGAGGTCGACGTCGGTGTAGTCGTCGAGACTGCCGTCGATGTTGCTCATCCGGGAGAACGACCCGTCGGCGTACACCAGATAGCGCCAGGAGAACGTCTTCATACAAGCCCCCTGCTTTCGGGGTGGACTGCACGAATGGCCACGATCCGCCCGCCTCTTGATCAGCGTCAAGGGGTGTGAACGGACGGGCGCCTACATCCGCAAAGGCCTACGCACCTTCCGCTTGGCCGGGTGATGATCCGTTACCGGGTGCCGGGGCGCTTCCCGAAGAGGGCCTGGCGCAGCGTCATGGGCTGTTGTCGGAGGTCGGTGCGGCAGGTGGGGCAGTGGCGGCCGTCTTCCGGTGGCGCGTGGTCGTAGAGGTGGC
Source organism: Streptomyces aurantiacus (assembly GCF_027107535.1). NCBI lineage: Bacteria > Bacillati > Actinomycetota > Actinomycetes > Kitasatosporales > Streptomycetaceae > Streptomyces > Streptomyces sp. Qhu-G9. The sequence goes on from NZ_CP114283.1 coordinate 4,919,718, forward strand.
CCTGCTGGCCGGTGATCGGGAGTCCGCAGCGCTCACACGGCTCCGGTTCCGGCTCAGGTACTGGGTTGCCGGGTTCCTGTGCCCAGCCTTCACGCTGGACTGCCCGGGCCCGCTGCCGCTCTTCGCGCTCCGCGTCGCGTTCCCGGCGCCGCGCTTCCTCACGGACAGCCCAGGCGTCGTGGTCCTGGGGGTTGGCGAGGGCGTCGGGGAGGGTCTCGAACTGGCCGTGTCCGCAGCGTCTCCACACCGCGCCGTGCGGGCCGTTGGTCTGGAGGCGCTCCAGGGTGGTGAACAGGACGGGGACCGCGTCCGCGTGATCGTAGTAGCCGTCCCGCCTCCCCCGCCCCGTAGGCGCCGTGCCACTGGTAGGTGCCCGACCACACCTGCCGGGACAGCTGGAGAACGGTGTTCATCCGGTTCTTCAGCCCTTCCGGGCCGATACGTGGCTTCGTAACTGACGGACGACACCGCCTATCACCGAGTTTGGACAGCACTTGGTGATCACAGGGCAAGAAAATGTCGATGAGAACCGACACCGGTCATGGGCGCACTGCGGCGCGACGCTGATGAGGATCTCCGAAACCTCCACCGAGGCTCGGTTGATCCACCAGACTTGCTCCTGTTTCGCAACGGAGAAGGGACGGCAAGCATGGCGAACAGCGCACTTCTGGTGATGGACGTCCAACGGGACGTCGTGGCCATCGCCGACGACGGTTCCGGATATCTGCCGCGCTTGCGCAGCGCGATCGACGGTGCCCGGGCTGCCGGCATCCCCGTGATCTACGTGGTGATGGGGTTACGGCCGGGCGGTCCGGAAGTCAGCCCTCGCAACAGGGTGATGACAAACGCCGTGCGGGCCGGCCTGTTCACCGAGGGCGCCCCTGGCACCGCGATTCATGACGACGTTGCGCCGCAGCAGGGCGACGTGGTGGTCACCAAGAGGCGGGGGAGCGCGTTCTCGGGCAGCGACCTCGACTTGGTACTCAGGGCTCGAGATGTCGACAGCCTTGTTCTCACTGGCATCGCCACCAGCGCTGTAGTGCTGTCCACTCTGTGGCACGCCATCGACCTGGACTTCGGTCTCACCGTCCTGGCGGATGGCTGCCTCGACACCGACCCCGAGGTGCACCGGATGCTCACCGAAAAGCTGTTCCCGCAGTGGGCAGATGTCGTCGCCGTCGAGGACTGGCTCAAAGCGCTCGCACCGCAATAGCGGGAGGCCGTCAAGGACCCTCGCGTTCGGGGCAAGACGGCATCGCCTCCCGCCGGCCGGGGGAGGTCAGCCAGCGGCGTTCTGTGCTGCTGCCCGGGCTTGGGTGAGGGCCAGGCGGTAGGAGTCGGTGCCGGTCTGGATCAGGTTGCCGCCGAAGGTGAGCCGGTCGACGATGGCCGCGCAGAGGCGGAAGTAGGTGCGGTACTTCTCGAACTTCGCGGCCAGCACCTCGGGGGATTCGGTGCAGTTGTCGACCTCGACGAACAGCACCGGCAGGCCGGCCTCCGGGGCCTGCAACACGGCATCCGCGCGGACGGCGGTGCGGGTGCCTCTGCTGCTGGGCAGATTCAGCGAGGCCTCCGTCGACCAGGAGCCGACCGTGCCAATCCCCTGCGGCCCCATCGCGTCTGCTTCCACGGCCGCCGACGGCACGGCGGATTCGGTCCGCTGCCGGGGCACGGGCCGGGTCGGGGCGGCGGGAGTGCGGGTGATCGCGATGATGGTCTCGTTGACCGCCATGGCGTGCGGAGCTCCTGAGCGGGCCGCGCCGCGGGCGGTGCCGCCCATCTGGTCCGCCGGCCTGCCGAGGACTTCCGCGGCCGCGTCCAGACCCAGCGGTGTCAGCGACCACAGCTTGTTGCCGTCCCGGCTGCTGCCCTCCGAAACGGTGATGCCGTACCGGGCCAGATCCAGCAGGGCGTTACGGAACGCCTTGTTGTCCTTATGGCCCGCGGCCATCAGCCGGTGGATCTGATCGGCGCTCGCCACCTTCAGCACCCCGAGCGTGGCCAGGACGTGCCCGCGCACCGCCGATGTCGATCCGTACGGGTACGCCTTCGAACCGCCCACCCCACACCGCTCCTTCCCCGTCTCACCCTGATCGCGGCGCCCGCCAGGCGCCGCACGGCGGACCGGCCGCGCCGGGCCGCAACCCACACGCGCCGCCCCAAGCCTCTGATCACGACGCGCCCACCCTGCCACCTGCCACAGACAATCCATCCCCCAGCAAGCAGGTACAGGCAAAGGAGAGAGAAGAGGGTTGTCGGGGTTCGTGGTCGGGGCTGGTCAAGGGGTCTGACCTGCGCAAAGCATGCGCAGCCTACTACGGGTGCCGGTAGGGGAGTTGGTAGGGGGAACGGTAGGGAGATCGGTAGGGGAATTGGAGGCTTGCCCGACAGCCGGTACGGGCGCGGAGCGTGCAGTGGGCAAGGTGGCAGGTGCGCCGGACGTATCCGTCACAGGATCTGCGTGCCGGAGCCGGCCGCTCCCCTCGCGGGCGGCTGCCAGAGCGGGTGCCCGAACTGGTGGAACCTCGTTTCTCCCACATCACTTCAGGGGTTAGAAAGCCGCCGCATCGACTCCGATGCACCCCCTTCCTTTGATGAAACAGGACCTCATGCGATCCAGGATGCTCGCCCTCTCGGCCACTGCCCTCGCCGGCTCCGCCATGGTCAACGCACCCCATGCGCTGGCAGCCGGAAGCATCGAGTACGCCTACTCAGCACCGGAACTCTCCGAGGAAGGAGACCACGTCACCTGGCAGTGGACGGTGACCAACACCGGCGACCAGAGTGCCCACAACGTCGTCATGACACACAAGATCACACCCAGCCTGCCCGTCACCTCGCTGCCCCAGCAGTGCACACCCAGCGGCGAGACCATCCGCTGCGGCTACGGCACCCTCGCCCCCGGAGAACGAGTGGAAGGCAGCCTCGGGGCCGACCTCCCAGAGAACACATCCGGCCCGGCGCGGATCAGCGGACGGGTGACCTGGGAGTCGGCCGCCTCCTGACCACCCGGCACCGGCGACCGGCCAGACACAGCACAGGCCCGCCACGCCGATCAGCCGACCGGCTCCCGGAAGATGTTGATCGCGGTGCGCACCTCGTGCGCACCGCCCCACTCCTCATGCCATTCCGTGTCGTAGCCGCGAAAACGCCGGGAAATCAGAGCTTCGGCCACATCGGTGACGGCTTCCGGGGTCCCGTACACCCGGTGCAGGGCAGTGAGCGGGCCACGCGGGATCGCTCCGCCTCCCCCAGCGCGGAGCAGGGTGTGGGACCAGCCGGTGTCTTCCCGCCAGGTCAGCCGGAGGCCGCCCGGCCCGGCGCAGCGGGACACATCCCAGGCCAGCACCAAATACATGAGCTCGCCGTAGGCCCGGCCGGTGCGCTCCACCCGGACGGTGCCCGGCGCGATGCCGCGGTCGGTGAGGGCCTGGTCGACGGCTCGGGCGTAGGGCCAGTGCGGCAGCAGGCCGGGGCGCAGGAGCCCTGGCGGGTTGAGCAGCACTCGCGCCTCCACAACGGATCAGGTCAACGGGGTCAGGAGGCGCGCAGCAGCGCTGCGGCCGGACCGATCGCATCGGGCCCGAACTTCCGCCGGATGCGGTCGCTGACCGCTTCCGCGACCAGCCGGTCCTCCCGCGCCTGGTCGAGACTGATCTGCTCAGCGACCCGGTCGGCATCAGTGAGGTCGTCGCCGCGCAGGGCGAGTCCGGTCAGGCGGCCACGCTGCAGACCCGCGGCATCGATCAGCCGGTAGGCCAGAGTGCGCAGGTCGTCGTCGTGCGCGGAGGCCTCCGGCAGACGGCGCGACTTCTCCCACGACGTCCCGCCAGCAAACCGCAAGGACAGCGTCAGGCCGCGCGCGACCTGGCCGCGGCCACGCAGCTGCACCCCGCGCTGCACGACCAGATCCAGCAGCGCGCCACGGACCAGCGCCCCGTCCAGGGTCTGCTGCACGAAGACGTACCGCACGCTCATGGAAGCGGGCAGGGCTCGTGGGGCGACGGGGCGGGGGTCGATGCCGCGGGCCCGGTCGGCGGCCAGCCGTCCGGCTTTGCCGCCGAGCAGCCGCTGCACGGTGGCCGGCGGGACGGTGGCGAGCAGGCCGACGCAGTGCACGCCGTACTCCCGCAGCGCCGACGCCTGTTTCGGGCCGATGCCGTGCAGGGCTTCGACGGGCAGCGGCCCGAGCCAGTCGACGACCCGGTCGGGGTCGACGGCGAGGACACCGCCGGGGGCGTCGATCTGGCCGGAGGCGGTGGCCGCCACCGTGATGCTGGGGCCGATCCCGACGCGTACGTCGGTCCCGAGGCGGGAGAGTGTGCGTACCCGCAGGACTTCTCCCAGCCGTCGGGCGTCGGTGCCGTGGTAGCGCAGGGCGCCCTTGAGTTCGACCAGGGCTGCGGACGGTGGCAGGGCCTGGACGGTCGGGGAGAGCTCCGCGCACTGTTCCAGGACCTGCCGGAAGACGTCCTCCGGGACCCGGTCCGCACAGCGCACATGCATCACACTCGACACCCGCACTTCCCCCGAGACCCGCGTCTGCGCTTGCGCCTCCATGGCACCCACCTCCACTACACTCACCGTATCGAACAAGAATTCGAACACGCGAGTGGTGCGGTCTGCGCAGCTGTGACTCGCAGCGATAGATGGCCACTGGCAGCGCTACTTGGCCACCCAGGCCCGGTTCGGGGTCTCAGTGACCAGTGCGGCCGTCAGGCTGACGCACCGACGTCCAGAGCCGGGGGCTTGCACGGCCGGGAGCGGGCCACGGCGATTGCCCAGGTGCGGAAATGAAGAGCGAACGCAGGTTGCCTGAGGTCCTCGTTGTCTGCCTGCTTCTGGCTGGACGAAGCTATGGCGACGGGTCTGGAGCGCCACTTCGGCGGAGGGGCCTTTCGGATCGGCCAGGAGAGGCGAGTGATGACAGTGCCGAGCACGGACACCACCCGCGGGATGGACGGGCCGTCGCTGCCTGCGCCGCGCGCTGACCAACCGGCCCGGCGGTCTCCGGGCCGGCCGCGGCTCGTGGGCGCGGCGCTGATCATGTTGTCCCTGATCCCGGCACTGGGCTGCTATCTCGTGTTCACCGCGTGGCTGCCCTCCGACACCAAGCGGCACCAGGACTACGTCGCGGCCGAAGCGTGCCCCGCCCACGCGACGGCGGAAGTGCGGGAGGACTGCCTGCGTACGGTCTCTTTCACCGTCGAGAGCACGCAGATCAAGCAGAGCAGAAGCGGCAGCTACAAGGCGGCCTTGTCTGGCACGCCCTTCTGGAACGGGGTCGTGGCCTTCGGTGATCCGGGGCCGCTGTTGGAGCAACTTCGGCCGGGAGACCAGGTCACAGGCACCGTCTGGCGCGGCGACGTCATGACGGTCAGCAAGGAAGGTGTTCGGCAGGGTACCTCCGAAGAACCCCGCGACGAGCCCCAGATGACAGTCGCCATCGGCACGTTCCTAGGTCTCCTAGCGGCCATGGGGCTTGGGTTCGGTACGGTGCGAATGACCAGACCCCTTGGCCGCGAGCCCTTTCCCTGGCACCCGTACGGCAAACCGCTGATCATCACCACGGTGATCACCTGTGCTGCCGTGGGGTTGCCTGCTGTGTGGCTCGGCAGCCCGTCGTGGGTTGTGCCCACCGTTGCTGTACCGGTCGTGGCGTGCACGGCCTGGCTGCTCCACCAGCACCAGCGGCCGAGTGCCGCCCGGGGTGCGTGACGACAAGTGCGCCTGGCCCCGACTCCGCGACGAAGTCGAGGCCGCAGTGGCCAACCATCCTTGAGCACAGGCCGCTCACCAGCAGCCTTCCCGCCGTCACTGGCCATCTGTCTCTGGAAGTCACATCTCCGCAGCGATCGGCCCCGGGATGGAACATGTTGGATGATCTGCCCCCTGACCTGGGACGACTGCACGCACTACGGGTCCGGCATGCGATGTGGCTGCAGCGCATCGACGACAAGATCGCCACCGTCCAGCAGCGGGAAGCCGAGCAGGAACGCGGGCGGCAGAGACGGCCCGCGGAGCCGGCGTGGTTCGTCGAACTCGGCATCGGCGACGGACGCCCACCCATCGAGGTCCATGCGGGCGGCTGCTACGCCGCGGGCAAACGACGCCGCCCGGTGAACCGTGACGAGGCCCGCCGGCTCCTCGCGACAGGAGTGCAGGCGTGCAGCCACTGCCAGCCCGACACCGCCCTGGACATCCTCGACTTACCCACCCGCCCGGCCCTCGCCGGTACGGCGCACTGACCCACTCGCACAGCCTCGCTCATTGCAGTCCCCGCCCCCCTCCCCCGGAACAGGACGCCTTCGATGACCAGCACTTTCCCACCCCCGATCAGCGAGCCGGACCCCTCCACCTTCACCTGCTCCGGCAGCCTGGTCGGACCCTGCTCCGGCTGCCAGCGCAACACCCACAAATACGGCAGCGGAGGCCTGCCTCTGTGCCAGTGTGCCTGACCACCGCCCGCGAAAACTGGGGCACCGGCATCCGCTTCAACAACACCCGCACCGGGGCGAGCTGACCGGCAGAGCTGGCCGCAGGCCATCCCGGATTTCTCGATTCCTCCGTACGGCATGGACCGGAGGCAGATGGAAGGACGAGGGCGGCGCGGCTTTCGCCGTCAGGGGCCGGCGCGCCGCGGACGCGGGGAGCGCGCCCGGTGCGGCCTGCAGCAGGCACAGCCCCGCTCCGGCGCCGATCCGCTCGAACAGTTCCGGCGTTCTGGAACAGTGAAGCGAATCTGCAGGTCTGAGGCCTGTTACGGCTATGCGAGCCCGGCGGTCACCGCGCGCGGGGAGTGCGGCAGGGGCGTGGGGAGAGCTGGAAACCGCTTCCACGGCGATCTTCGGCTGTGGGTGCATGGGACACCGAACTGCCGCTGCTCGTCTGCCCGGTTGGGTGGGGACCGCATCCGACAGTCACGGAAATGTCCGCATACGGCAACACCAAGCGGGACACCCGCCGGGCCGGGCGGGCCGGGGCCAAGCTGTGGGTCCTCGGCACTCGCCGGGAACGCAACATCATCCCCGGTGGCCGGTCAGGGCCGACCACCGGGACTCGCACAGTTGGGTGATGTCCATGTCGTCACGCTCCACCCGTATCGCCGCCACCGTCCTCGCCGCCGGCGCAGCCCTCGGCGCGTTCGCCCTGCCCGCTTCCGCGGACAGCAGCCAGCAGGACCGGCGCTCCCGCGTCGAGATCAGCGACGTGCAGTACGACTCCCCCGGCTTCGACAACGGCTCCAACCGCTCCCTCAACAAGGAGTGGGTCGACATCACCAACACCGGCCGCCGCAGCGTCAACCTCAACGGCTGGACCCTCGCGGACGAGGACGGCCGCACCTACACCTTCAGCCACTACCGCCTCGGCGGTCACGAGACCGTGCGTGTCCACACCGGCAATGGCCGTGACCACGACGGCCACGTCTACCAGGACCGCCGCCGCTACGTGTGGGACAACCGCTCCGACACCGCCACCCTGCGCAACGACAACGGCCGCCGCATCGACGACCAGTCCTGGGGCCGCCACCACGGCGGCGGCAACCACCGCCGCTGACCCCACCCCCACCAAGGCACAGCCATGAAGTAGAAGCCCTCGGCACAGGTTTGACCCCCAGCGGCGTCCCAGGCGGCTCCACCCAGCGCCCCGGGACGCCGCTCGCCTGCGCCAGTACCTCTACAGCCTGCAGGCTGGATGCGGGAGCTCAATCCTCCCCAGGGCTAGCCACGGGATGCAGCAGGTGCGCGTGCCAGTACGGGCAGCCGCTCGTACGCTGATGTAGGGACTCACTTCCCGTGTCCGGCGGCGCAGACGTGACCTGCGGCTCCCTGAGGTCTCGCACCCCGTGGCCAGCCGTTCAGTCTCACGATCGTGGCCGAACTCTGGGGCTGCGGCACCGCCTCCGAAGGCGCACTCTGACGGCAATTTGAGCGTCCGGGCAGGGGAGTCCAGACCCGTGGCCCAGGGCACCAGTCCGTGAACAGGTGTCATCTGGGGAGGTTTTCCTGCGGCGGGGCCGAAGCCCCGCACTGGACTGGCGAAGGCTCTGGCGCCCGCCAGTAAGAGGGAGTATCGGGGGCAGGGCCAGCCCCTACGGCGACGTTGGCGCCAGCGCTGTGACGCCGGTGCTCGGCTCCTTGATCACGAGCGGGTGCAGCTCCCACACGTCGATCGCGTAGCTGAGGCGCGTACCGGGCGTGCTGTGGGCCTGGGCCTGAAGTCGCCACGCACCCTGCCCTGTTGGGTAGAAGCGCAAGGTGAGGACCTGGCCGGTGGTGGTCAGGAAGATTTCGGCGATGGAGTGGTCGACGACCACGTGCAGCTCGACCGGCTGACCGGTAGGGCAGGGCAACCGGTAGGAGCCGCCGCGGGCTCGGGGGTCCAGTGAGGCATGGTCACGGTCGACGACCAGTTCGCCCGCATCGGCATCGAGGCGGATCTCGAGGTACTCGGAGCCGTCAGGGGTGGTGAGCAGCCGCAGACCGGCGATGCCGGTCGGCTCCAGACGGGCCGTCAGGTCGAAGGCGCGGCTCACGCTGCCGAGGGCCACCGGCTGCGGGCCGTGCGTCGCACCCGCGGTGTGGATGATGTGCTCGCCGCGCAGGGCGAGCAGTTCGGCGGCTGGCTGCTGGCGCAGCATGCCCTCGTCGTCGACGTGGATTTCGCGGGGCAGGGTGAGGACGCCGGCCCATCCGTCTGCGACGGCCCAGGCTTCGTCGCGGGCTTCCCACGCCCAGCCCCACAGCAGCCACCGATTGCCCGGCGCGCGCAGCAGGGCGGGTGCGTAGCAGTCGGGGCCGTGGTCGACGAGCACGGCCGGGCCGGCTTCGAAGACGTCGCCGTGTTCCTCACCTATGAGGGCCTCGACGCACTGGGGGCCGTCGTCGAGGTTCCAGGCACTGAGGATGAGGGCGCCGGGTCCCGAGGCTGCGGGGAGGTACTGGGGGCATTCCCAGCCCTCGCCGGTGTTCCGGCTGGTGCCATTGATCGGCTCCTTCTCGCGGGACGCGAAGGGCCCCCGGTAGGTCCAGGTCTCCAGGTCGGGCGAGTCGTACAGGAGGGCTGCGGCGCGGCCGTCCGCGAGGGCGGCGCCGACCAGCATCCGCCAGCCGTCGCCGTCCTGCCAGACGTACGGGTCGCGGTACATGGTGCAGTCCTCGGGCAGCTCGGGGATGAGCAGTTCTGCGCGCGGGCTGAAGGTCCGGCCGTCGTCGTGAGAGACGGCGCAGGTGACGGGCTGGTGCTGGGGCGAGCGGTCCTCGCGGTGCGCGGAGTAGAAGGCGACGAGGCGGTCGCCGTCGGAGACGGCGTTGCCGGAGAAGCAGCCGTCGGCGTCCACGCCACCGGGGGTCGGGGACAGGGCGATCGGCAGTGGCTCCCAGGTCAGCAGGTCGGGGCTGCGGAAGTGGGCCCAGTGGATGTTCGCGTGGATCGCTCCGTGCGGGTTGTACTGGTAGAAGACGTGGTAGTGGCCGTCGTGGAAGACCAGCCCGTTGGGGTCGTTGATCCAGTTACGGGGCGGGCGCAGGTGCACGACGGGGTAGTGCGGATCGAGGGGTGCGGGCGTGGTGGACACACGTATGCCTTTCGGTATGTCAGACAGGGGCACCGCCCAGCGGTGCCGAGGGGCGCTGGACGGTGGTCCTCAGGCCCGGATACGGAACCCCGCGCTCAGCTGCTGCTCCCGCCGTGAGCTGGGGCCGACACGGAGGGCGAACTCACCTGGTTCGACCACGCGCCGGTTGTCGGCCGTGACGAGTGAGCACCCCGAGGCAGGAATGCTGATGTTGACCTCCAGGCTTTCGCCGGCAGGGACCTCGACCTGGGTGAAACCCTTCAGCTCCTGCTCGGCCCAGGTGACACTGGTGGTCAGGTCGCTGATGTACGCCTGGACCGTTTCCAGGGCCGGACGGTCCCCGCTGTTGGTGAGGCGCACCGTGGCGTCGACGGTGCCGTCGGCAGGGACGTCCGGGTCGTGCACGACGAGGTCGGAGTAGGTGACGGTGGTGTAGGTGAGGCCCTCGCCGAACGCGAACAGGGGGTCCTGGGTGAGATCCGCGTATCGGTTGCCGTGCTGGCCGCGCACCTGGTTGTAGAAGACCGGTTGCTGTCCGACGTGGCGTGCGAAGGAGACCGGGAGCCGGCCGCTGGGTTCGGTGAGTCCGAGGAGGAGTTCGGCGAGGGCGCGGCCACCGCGCATGCCCGGGTTGAACGCCTCGATGAGTGCTGCCGCGTTCAGTGCCGAGTCGGGGAGGGTGCTCGGCTTGGACTGGATCAGTACGACGATCATGGGTGTGCCGGTGGCGGCGACCGCGTTCAGCAGTGCGATCTGGCTTCCTTGGAGGTCGAGCGTGGCCGTGGAGCGCACCTCGCCGGTGAGGTCGATGGTGTCCCCTACGACCACCACGGCGTAGTCGGCGGCCTCTGCGGCAGCCGTGGCTTCCCGGAGTTGTGCCTGGTCGACCGGGGCGGGGGTGAAAACGGGCGGCTGTGGTTGACCGTCGGGCCCGAGGGACCACTCGGAGTTGGAGTCGGGGCTTGCTATGTCGGCTCCGAGGGCGTGCGTGATGGTCCAGTCGGCGGGTACGACGGCGCGCAGGCCGTCGAGCACCGTCTCCACCGTCTCGCGTGGATGTCCGTCGGGCATCCACGGGACCTGGCCGGTGGCGCCTGCCCAGTCGCCGAGCATGGCTTGCGGGCTGTCGGCGTTGGGGCCGATGACCGCGATCGTCCGCGGTGTGCCCTGGCTCGCGGCGCGGCCGGTTGTGTCCGGGGTCAGCCCGCCTTCGAGGGGCAGGATCCCCTCGTTGCGCAGCAGCACCAGGGAGCGCCGGGCGGTCTCCAGGTTGAGGTCGGCGTGTTCGCGGCAGCCGATCACCTGCGCCTGCCGCTCGGGGTCGGGGGCGCGGGGGTCCTCGAAGAGCCCGAGCTCGAACTTCAGCCGCAGGACCCGCCGTACCGCGTCATCGATCTGCTTTTCCTCGACCAGGCCGCGGGCGACCGCCTCCTGCGCGCCCTCGAAGAACTGCGGCGTGGCCATGATGAGGTCGTTTCCGGAGTTGACGGCGACCGCCGCCGCCTCGGCGTGGTCGGCGCAGGTGCGCTGGTCGTAGACCATCCGGCCGACGTTGTCCCAGTCGGTCACCAGCGTGCCGGTGAAGCCCCACTCACCCTTGAGTACGTCGTTGATCAGCCACTGATTCGCGGTGATGGGCACACCGTCGATCGACTGGTAGCCGAGCATGACGCCGCGGCAGCCGGCCCGAACGGCTTGCTCGAAGGGGGGCAGGAACCATGAGCGCAGTTTGCGTGGGCTGAGATCGGCTTCGCTCGCGTCGCGCCCGCCCAGGGTTTCGGAGTAACCCGCGAAGTGCTTGGCGTACGCCAGCACGGCTGTCGGGTCGCTGAGGCCCTCCCCCTGGTAGCCGCGCACCATTGCCGCGCCGAGTTCGCCGATCAGGAACGGGTCCTCGCCGAACGTCTCGTTGATCCGGCCCCAGCGCAGGTCCCGGGTGATGCACAGGACGGGGGAGAACGTCCCGTGGATTCCGGTCGTCGCGATTTCGGTCGCGGACGCGCGGGCCACCCGGTGGAGCAGAGCGGGGTCCCAGGTGCAGGCCATGGCCAGCTGAGTCGGGAAGATGGTCGCGCCCGGCCAGAACGAGTGGCCGTGGATGGCGTCGTCGGCTGTGAGCAGCGGGATGCCGAGCCGTGTCCGCTGGGCCATTTCCATGGCCTCGGGCATTCGTTCGGGAGTCACATGCAGAACGGACCCGGCCAGCTTGGCCGACAGGATGTCCACGAGGTCCCCGTGCTGTGCGTCGAGCATCAGCAACTGCCCGACCTTCTCCGGCAGGGTCATCCGGGAGAGCAGGTCCTCGATCCTCGCTTCCACGGATGATTCCGGATCCAGGTACGCCGCAGAGCGGACCGGCTGTCCCACGTTGTTCTCCAAGAGATGAGTCGTCACAGGTCGAGAGTTGGTTGGCGGCTTCGAGCGCTTCGTCGCAAGGACGCTGCCGGCGGCCGTGGTGGCGCTCGGACTGGCGCGGCGGGGCTCGCGGGCTGTCCGCCCGCCGCCCGGTCGGGACCGGTAACGGCACAGGGCAGCGAGGCGGACGCCGGGGTGTCACTTCAGGCCGGTGGTGGCGATGCCGGCGACGAATTGGCGCTGGAAGAGGAGGAAGACGATCATCACCGGGAGCAGGACGACGACGCTGCCGGCGAGGAGGATGCCGTAGCGAGTGAAGTCCTGTCCGCCGCTGGCCAGGGCGAGACCGACGGGGAGGGTGTACTGGCTTTCGTTCTGGGCCACGACCAGCGGCCACAGGAAGTTGTTCCAGGAGCCCAGGAAGGTGATGATCCCGAGGGTGGCGAGGGCGGGTTTGGTCAGCGGCAGGATGATCTTCCAGAAGATGGCCAGTTCGCGGCAGCCGTCGACGCGGGCGGCGTCGATCAGCTCGTCGGGCAGGGAGGAGATGAACTGCCGCATCAGGAACACCCCGAACGGGGTGGCCAGGAAGGGCAGGATCAGCCCGAGCAGGGAACCGGTCAGATTCATGTTGGCCACCAGCACGTACAGCGGTACGAAGGTGACCAGGCCGGGGACCATGAGAGTCCCGATGACCAGCATGAATACGGCGCGCTGTCCGCGGAACTCCAGCTTGGCCAGGGCGTAGCCGAGCATCGAGCAGAAGATCAGGTTCCCCGCGGTGACTGCGAGGGCCACGGTCACGGAGTTGGCGAACATGCTCGTGAAGTCGAGCCTGCTGAACAGTTCGTGGAAGTTGGCGGTCGTGGGTGCGGTGGGGATCAGCACGGGCGGCACGGCGCGGATGTCGGCCTCGGGTTTGAAGGAACCGGAGAGCATCCACAAGAACGGCGCGACCATCAACAGGAGAGCGCCGGCGAGTGGTACGTACAGCCAGGGCTGGCCCCAGGTCTGCCGGATGTGGCGGCGCCGCAGAGCCCGGTCCGCGTCGGATGGTGCTGTTCGCAGGGTGGAGAGGGTACTCATGGGGTATCAGTCCTTGTCTCGCAGTACCCGGAACTGCAGGACGGTCAGCGCGACGATGAGGACGAAAATGACGTAGCCGGCGGCCGAGGCCACGTCGTAGTTGCCGTTGCCGAACTGGTCGTAGGCGTACATCGTGGCCGAGAGGGTGGAGTCCAGCGGTCCGCCCTGGGTCATGACGAACGGTTCGTCGAAGAACTGCAAATAGCCGATGCCGGTGGTCACAGCCGTGAGCAGCAGGGCGGGGCGCAGCAGCGGGAAGCTGACCCGCCAGAAGCGCTGCCAGGCCCCGGCGCCGTCGAGTTCGGCGGCCTCCATCAGGGAGTGGGGCACGGACTGCAGTCCGGCCAGCATGATGATCATGACGGTGCCGAGGTTGCGCCACACGGCCATGAGGATCATGACGGGCAGCGCGAAGCGGGTGTCGGCCAGCCAGGCGGGGCCATCGATCCCGAACCAGCCCAGGACGGTGTTCACCAGTCCCGCCTGTGGGTCCAAGAGCGTCTTCCAGACCACGGCGATGGCCACGATGCTGGTGATGACCGGGAGGTAGAAGCCGACCCGGAAGACGGCCCGGAAGCGGCGGATGCCGCGGTCGAGGGCGACCGCCGCGGCGAGCCCGGCCGCAAGCGTCAGAGGCAGACCCACCACGACGAACACGGCGGTGTTGCGCAGGGCGTGAACGAACTGCTCGTCCTGGAAGAGCCGCACGTAGTTGTCGAAGCCGGTGAACGACACATTCAGCGGGGTACGCAGGTCGGCGCTCTGGGTGTCGGTCAGGCTCATCAGCAGCGACCAGACGACCGGCAGCAGCATGAAGGCCAGGAACAGGGCGAGGAAGGGGGCGGCGAGGACCCAGGCGGCCCGGGCCTGCCTGCCGCGCGCCGTGCTCCGGAGCGCGAAGAGCCGGCGAGCGGCACTTCGCTGCGGCCCTGCGGTGCTCGGCTCGTGGGTGTCGCCCCGCCCGGGAGGCGTTTTCGTGAACATGGATGTCATCCGTCCCTACGAGGGGTGCTCACGCCGCGGCGCTCAGCGGCCGGTGCCGATGGAGGTGGCCTTGGACTGCAGCGCCTGCTGCACCTGAGCCACCGTGGCCTTGCCGAGGGACAGCCTCTCCAGCTGGGAGTCGACTGCGTCAGCGATCTGCTGCCAGGTCCCGATGGCGGGCGGCGCCTTGCTGACCTTGAGCTGCTCGGCGAACGCCTTCATATTCTCGTCGTTACTCAGCTTCGCCTCGTCCCACGCGGTGGGCGAGGGCGGAACGTTGCCGGTGGCCTTGGCATAGGCCGCGAGGTTGGCCGGTTCGGTGAGGAACTGGGCGAACTTCCAAGCCGCGTCGGCGTTCTTGGCGTCCTTGAACACCGCCAGGTCGCTGCCGCCGGCGAACCCGGCGGGCTGCTTGGAGTACGGCAGCGGCGCGGTCTTCCACGTGCCGTCCAGCTTCGGGGTGTCGTTGTGGAGGCTGCCGCCGACCCCCGGCCCCTCCTGGTAGGTGGCGATCTGGCCGGCCTGGAACGCCGGCATGCTTTCCGTCTTGTCGGTCGGTGCCAGGCCCTGCTGGGGGATGCTCGCGTAGTACTCCAGCGCCTTGGCGACCTCGGGCGAGTCGAAGGTGAACTTCCCGGTCTTGGCGTCGTAGATGTCACCGCCCTGCTGCCAGACCAGCGGCAGCCAGAAGATCCAGGAGTTGAAGCCGATGTTCCACCCGGTTGAGTAGCGCAGCTTGGGATTCTGCTTGCCGGCGGTGGCCTGGATGGCCTTCAGGTCCTTCAGGTACCCGTCCCAGTCCGTGGCCGGGGCGCCCTTGATGCCGGCCTTCTCGGTCAGATCGGTGCGGTAGTAGACCACCATGGTGTTCGCGATGAACGGCACACCGTAGGACGTGTCCTTGTACTTGGTGGTGTCCCACTGGCCGGGGTAGAAGTCCGACGACTTGATCGATGCCGGGGTGGCCTGGAAGCCGTTCATCGCGGCCATCTCGGCCATCCAGGTGGTGCCGATCACGGACATGTCCGGTGTGTTGCCACCGGCGATCGCGGTGGTCAGCTTGTCGTGGGCGGAGGCCCACGGGACGGGAGTGATCTTGACGTGGGCGTCCGGGTTCTCCTGCTCGAACTTCTTGGCCAGGTTCTTCAGGGCGGGGTCGGTGTCACCCATGGACCACATGACCACAGTTCCCTTGGCCTTGCCGCTGCCGATCTTCGCAGGAGCGTCCTTGCCGGGACCGGAGTCCGCGCTGCGGCCACAGCCGGTGGCCAGCAAGGCTGCTGTGATGGTGACGGACAGGGCCTGGACGGTTCTGACAGTGTGACGAGAGGTGGTACGCATCGTGCGGCTCCTTTTGCCGTTGAGCGGTACAGGACTCGGGGGGCAGAAGACGAGAACGGTCGGGGGGACCGGCAGGGCCAGGTCACGGGTCACAGACCTGGGGCCGGCGGTGTCGCCGACGGTCAGGCGCAGATCACGGCTGCAGCGTCCGACGCGGAGCGGGTAGCGGCCGGGCTGGGTGTGCCAGGCGTACCGTTCGGTGTCCCGGATCGGAAACGGCGGGCGAGCACGTGCACCTCGGCGGTGACGCGTGATCCTGGGTTCGCGTGGATGGCGGTGAAGCCGTCCGGCACGCGGGCAGGCCGATCGGGCCGACGTGTGCAGCGGCTTCAGCTGGACCTGAACGACCTACCGGCCCGCCCGAGGGCCGGTGTTGGTCGTTCCACGGCCAACTGGGGTCCGTCCCCGCCTGCGGGGCTGGAATGGGCGGCGGAGACGGACGGTTCAGGAACGGTGGCGACTCATACGTCCACCGGGTGCGGCCGGCAGCCCTGACCAGGCCAGAGGGCGGACTAAGCCCTTGGCCGTCCGGGGATCGGTGGCCGCGCGATGACGTCGCGTCAGTTTAGGTTCGGCTGAAACGACGATCCACGGATCACGAGGCTGGTCGGAATGGTGCGCGAGGGGGCGGCCTCCGGCGATCCGCGCACGTGGTCCAGGAGCAGACGCGCCGCCGCCTCACCCATCTCCCACATCGGCTGGCGGATGGTGGTCAGTGCCGGATAGGTGTACGACGCCAGCTCGACGTCGTCGAAGCCCACCACGGCGACATCCCGTGGAATCTCAAGGCCGGCGCCGTGCAACGCGGCGAGCACGCCGGCCGCCGAGGGGTCGTTGTGCCCGAAGACCGCGTCGAACTCCACGCCGTCCGCGAGAGCTTGCGCGACCGCGCTCCGGCTGTTTTCGAACTGGAAGTCGCCGCAGATGATGCGGCGCTGGTCGAGTTCGATCCCGGCCTGCGCATAGACTTCCACGAAGCCGCCCAGCCGTTCCCGGGTGCAGCCGTACGCCTCGGGACCGGTCACCACCAGCGGACGACGGCGCCCGATTTCCAGCAGGTGCCGTGCGGCCTGCTCGCCCCCCTCCCGGTTGGTGGTGGCCACGTAGGGGAATCCAGGCCGCTGGAAGCGGTCGTCGATCAGCACCACCGGCAGCCCCGCTTCGTGCAGTTCCGTGATGTATCCCAGGGCCCCCTCAGGCTCGAGCACGAGCAGACCGTCGAACGACTTGGCAGCGACCTGCAGGCCCAGCCTGCGCAGTGACTCCTCACCGCGGTTCCAGGTCAGCATGCGCAGTCCGAAGCCCTCGTTCTCCAGCGTGTCGACGACCGCCTGCACGATGCCGGACCAGACCCAGGCCAGATCAGGGACCAGCATGCCGATCATCTGTGTCGTGCCGCGGGCAAGCCCTACAGCCCCGGCGCTCGGCACATAGCCGAGCTCCGAGATCGCCTTGCGGACCTTCAAGACGGTGTTCTCGTGGATCTCGCCTTTGCCGTTCAGCACCCGCGAGACCGTCGTCTTGCTGACTCCCGCCCGCGCGGCCACGTCAGCGATCGTTATTCCCATGCCACTCTCCCCTCCCTCCATACAACGGCGGAAGACAGTCCTCCCGCACCGAAGGACCGATCGTACAAAGACTCGCGGAACCGGTACCGAAAGCGATCCCGGAACCGGTTTCGGTACCGGTTCCGGGATTGAAGCACCGAGATGTCCCACCGGTCAACACACTGGACCCAACTCGGAAACAAAGAATTTCCGACCCGCGACCGGCACGCCGTCACCCCGAGCAGGTCGGACGGCCTCGCACGCAACGCGCTGCGGTAAAAAAGATCACCTCTCGCAGGAGCAGTTTCCGTCGTCACCGCGGCGGTCTCCATCGACTGGTCCGCGATTGCCGCTGCCGATACGCCGCGCGGACGGCAGGACCGGATCATCATCGCCCACGGCGCCGACAACCTGCCCAGCCGCACGGCGTCCGACTGGGTCACCTACGCCGACCATGTCGTAGCGGTCACTGCCACCGCGGAGAAGGAGACCCCGCCGGCGCAGTCGGAACTCGACCGCGGCGAAGGACTCATCGGCCGGGCCGTGACGCTGAGGATCGACCAGGTTGTCTGGTCGCGTGCCGACGCGCCGAAAGCGGCACCGAGCACCTGGGTCCGTCCCTCCATGGGCTGGCAGTTCACCGACGGTGACATCAACAACCGCGTCAAGGTGGCCAAGGCTGACAGCCCTCGGATCCAGGCGGGTCACAGTTACACCGTCGCCATCGTGTGGGAAGAAGACCCCTGCTCCCCCGAGGGCGGCCGATGGCGCGGTCTGGGTGCCGGATCCACCGTCCCGTATGACAACAACAGGATCGGCGAAGGCGAGTTGGAGGGCCGGGAGCGTACCGCAGAACAGGCACGCCAGGTCCTGGACGAGGGCGGCCCCAACATCGGCCTGAAGGACGAGATGGCCGGCAAGGACACGGCGCATCTCGCCTCCGCACTCATGGCCGCCGAACCGGACGAGTCCAGGCAGTTCGCACAGGAGCCGACAGCAGACACCTGCACCTGACCCGACCACTCAGCGGAACGGGACCGTCGGCTGCCACGCCACGGTCCCTCCGGCTGATGGGCGCGGGCCTCCACCGAGAACCGGGGAGCACTCACACGGACTCTGCCTCAGACCGGCCGTCGCTGTAGCGGCGGCTGAACACTCGCCGCGGACGATTCCCGGCTCGGACGAACGTTTCCCATGACTGCCCCGTCATTAAGGAAACGAGGAAGGACCTGTACATGGCCAGAGGGCGTGGCGCACGACGGCCCGGTGAGGACGATCAGCCGGCCTTGGTCGATCCGGCCGAGGTCAGGCGCGTGCGCGCGGTGCTGGCGCTGGGCGGCGTGCCATGGGATGCGCTGGACGACGGTGTGCAGCGCGTCAGGCTCAAGCTGCTTGAGGAACAGGCCGACCCGACGCGACCGAAGGTGCGCGATCCCCTGGCCTGGCTCACTGTTGTCGCCTCCCGTGTAGCCAGTGACTGGCATCGCTCACAGAGCAGAGACGCCGGGCTGCGTCGGCGCCTGGCCGAGCGCTGGTCCCAGCCGCCTGTGGAGCATTCCGAGGAACAGCGCCTGCTCGCCCTGGCGGTGGCGGACGAACTGGAATCGATGCTCCCGGCCCACCGGCAGGTCCTGGTGCTGCGCTACTACGCGGATCTGCCCATCCGTGAGATCGCGCAACTCCTGGACGTCCCTGAAGGAACCGTCAAGAGCCGCTTGCACGCGGCTCAGGCCGCAATGCGGGCGCGGCTGCGCCAGGTGGAGGCGATCTGACATGACCCCGTTGACCGGCCCGGAGGAGGACCAGCTGCGGCTGGCCCTCGGCATGATCGGTGAAGCGGCCGAAGAGGGAGAGAGCGACTCTGCTCAGGGTCCGCGCCGCGTCTGGATGAAGCGTCCCGGCACGATTGCCGGCGCGTTGGTCGCTGCCGCGGCCGTCGGCCTGGTTCTCCTGGCGTACGGGCTTGCTGATGATGGTTCTGCCGGTTCCCGGCAGGATCAGGGACAGGCTCTGACCGAGGTGGAACGGATTGCCTGCTCGCCGAAGATCGTCGAAGGAGACATCGCGGCGATAAAGGAGCACCCCGAACAGGCCGACGCCGTGAAAGTCACGCTCACCGTCACGGACTGGATCAAGCCGAAGCAGGGCTCTCAGCGACAGATCCAGTTCACCACCATGAGCGGCAAGTGGAAGGGCGAGCCTGCTTACTCGACGGGGGAACACCTGCTGGTGGTTGTCATGGACCGTCCCGACGAGCCGTCCGAGACCTTCCGGGTCGACGGCGCCGGGACATCACGGACCCTGGCAGCCGCCCGCAGCCGGATCGTCAAGGATCTACCCGCGGCAGCAAAGACGGAGTGCCCTGCCTTCTGGCGCAATCGAGACGAGTAGAGCACGGGGCGCACGGAACGTTGACCTGGAACCGGCTGTGGTGCGATGGGCCCAGCGAGGTAGAGGTCGGTACAGCGTGTGCCCGACGTTGATCACGCTGGCCTGGTACTGCTTCTGCACCATGACCCGGTGAACGACCAGCCGCTCCGCCGGATCGGTGAACCGTCGCAGCAGGAACTGGGGAACGAAGTGGTGCTTCTTGGGATGGTCGGGCACATCAGCCCCAGCTCTTCAGCGCTTCCGCGACCTGGCGGACGTCGCAGCGGCCCTCGACGACCTCGACGACCAGCGTGATCGCCTCCTGGCTGCCGACCTTGACCTGGATGCCGCTGGCGTGGAGATAGGCGTAGGCGGCCTGAGCCGCGAAGAGTTCGTTCGAGTGCTCAAGGGCAGGAAGCCGTGCGAGAGCGTGCAGGATCGCAGCAGCTCGGTGGTGTGCGGCTGGGTAGACCAGGGTTCCCATGACCTCGTGCCGGTGGCGGGCGACGGCGGCGGCCAGCGCCCCGTAGTCGGTCACATCGGGATCGCCGGGCACGAGGTTCTGCGCGATATCCAGCAGCCATCGCTCATCGATGACCACAACAGGCGGCATCAGGCGGCGTGGCTGCTGGGACCGGTCCCGAAGCGGTCGGCGAAGGCCTGCCCGTGCTCCTCGACGAAGGCCTTCGCTCCCTCAAGGAACCGGGTTCGCGCAAGGTCGTCGGTCAGCCGCCGGCTCGCGTACTGATCTGGTTCCTCATGGTCGTCAGCGGCGCGACGGCGCAGCTCTTCGAACGTCTCGTCGTCGACCTTGATACGGATCTCCTTCGCCATGCCCCCACGGTAGCCGGACCCGGTCCCCGGCGGGGAGGGATGGGCGGAGCGGTCTGCCAGGAGGAATGAGTCCGCGAGGACTGCTTCAGGGGCTCAGGCAACTGCTGGAGTGGTGGGCGGTAGGGATCAACATTCCCGTCGACGAGCGGGTCAAGCCGGAGCGGTTCTCCCGCACGGCGGCCTCCCACCTCCTTGACCTGGGCTACAGCGCCAGCTACCTCAAGGCTTGGGCCAAGGGCCTCTACGCCGCGCGCCACCACTGCGGACATAGCGGATGGTGCCGCCGAGCTCGCGCGGACGTCGGCCCGAGCGTACGAGGTGCTGGTGGCGCTGGAGAAGGTGCCCCAGCGGCAGCTCGCCGAACCGCTGGAGCGCTGAACGACAAGGGCAAGGTCATCGCCCAGCGCGAGGCCGAGTTTCACCTCTCCGAACTCGAAGATCTGGGGGTGAGCAGGAACAGCACCAAGTAGCAGCCCTCGAGGGCAAGGGAGCCCAACAGCACGGTCATCCAGTCTTGAGGAGGGGCTCGCGCTGCTTGGCCGCGACGATGAGTTGTCCGTGGGCAGCCCCCGGGCTTCCAGCACCTGGAACATCAGGTCTTCGAATGCCTCCAGATCCGCGCGGGCGGCCTGGACCTGGACCGAAGTCTGCGGTGCGGGAAACGGGCAGGTTGCCAGGCTTGGGATGCAGGGATTCAGGTGAGCAGGGCGGTGATGGCCGCGGTCACGGCGGCAGCGAGGGTAATGGCCGCGGCGAAAGCGGTGGGGACTCCCTGCAGGCCGGGGTCAGCCACGCGGCACACGTCGATGGACTACGTACCGTCTCCCTGGTCGAACCCGGCAGCAGGCTCACGGTCCTGGACGTACCCAAGTGGCTAGCACGCTCCCTGCGACACCACCATCTGCCCGACGTGGCCTTCGGCACACGGCAACCAGTGCCGGACCTCGTGCCCAGCCGTTTCCACGATTACCAACAGAGCTACGAACAGGGACTGTCGGGCACAAATCCGCCAGGCGGGAGCGTCGACGCCACCCTGCGGGTCCTGCACGCGCTGGGCAGGGCCGAGAGCGACCACGACACCTCTCCCCGAGACAAGGCGACCGCCGCCGCTGCCGCCGCTGCCTGGCTCTGCTCGCCCGAGGGCCTCGTACGACAGCGCGCGCGGGAAGTCGATCTCGCGCCGCTGCTTGCGGTCTGCCGTCTTGGCGGATTGCTCGGCCGCAGCGCCGGTGGCCTGCCCGCCGGTTGGCAGGCGTATCTTCTGGGGCGGCTGGGTGCCCGGGCGGTGAGTTCGCTGCACGCCGAAGCGCTGGTCACCCAGTGGCTGACGCGCACCGACCGGCACCGCGAAGCGGCGGATCCCTGGCCGCGGCTGCGCACCGTCGAGCCCAAGGCCGAACTCGCCGCGCGCGAAGTGAGCAGGGTCCTCGACTTCGGGACGAGCGTCATCGGACGCCCTGCGGCCGGACTGCCGGAGAGCGACGCCGCACTGGTGGCGCGTGCGCTCCTGGCAGCCGTTGGCGCGCTACCGTCCGACGAGTAGCCTGCGCGGGGACAGTCCGATCCTCTGGCCGACCTGGGCGCCGCGGTGCGCCCCGCGCGAACGGAGCCAACACCCGCGTGGCCGGCCCCGGGGCTCCTCAGGGCAACCAGACGCCGGTATGAGCCGCTTTTCTCGCCTCCGAAGGCCGTGGAGAGCCATCGCTCGTGTGCCAGCGCATCAGGCCAGGTCCCGGTCAGCACCGAGGCGGCGACCTCGGTCACGCAGCGTCCACCGCCCTCTGCGTGCAGTCGGATGCCCGCTCCTCCCAACGGCGCAGCCCGATGTGCCGACGCGGGGCATGCGACGGAAGCTGGTGGCTGGGTCCTCGCGTCTGCCTACTGATCCCAGCCTTCTTGCAGCAGCAGCTTCGCCCGTCTCTGGAGGCCCGTGATGGCGCAGACAGAAGCTTTGTCCCCTCCGGTCATTGAGGGGGTCATCAGCGATTGCGCGCGGGCAGTCGCCGTCAGCGGTGTGGTTGCCGGGGCTACGGTTCGGATTTTCGCCAACGGAACGGAAGTGGTGGGCACGGCCGCCCCCTACCTCGGGTGGTGGCACATCACGACCCGTCCCCTGGTGGCGGGTGAGGTCATCGCGGCGGTGCAGGAGGTGGGCGGGAACGAGTCCTTCCCCTCGCGTCGGCCGGTCACCGTGCAGTACCTCACCCAGGCAGCTGACCCCATGCCCATCCCGGAGATCAGCCAACCGGTGTAGCGGTGCACCCCGCTCCCGCCCTCCAGGTCCCACACCCGGGAGCGGTCCCAGCTGTGCGAGGCGTCCCGGACGGACACGACGGGGCCGATCCGTTGTTCCGCCCAACGCTTCAGGGCCGCGGGCAGCAGCTTCGTCGGCGCGCTGGCACGCCGCTACGTCGACGGGCGGTCGGCGGGGCTGGCAGTGGACGCCAGTACTCGCTGATCGGGGATGCCGAGCTCGACGAGGGTGCCTGCTAGGAGGCCGTGGTCGACCCCATGGTCGCCGGACTGGGTGAGGTCGTGTGGATCGTGGATCTCAACCGCCAGTCCCTCGACCGCGTGGTACCCGGCATCGCCGCCCACCGGCTCCAGGGCATGTTCGCCGCCGCCGGCTGGCAGGTCATCACCGTCAAGTACGGCACGTGCCTGCAGGATCTGTTCGCCCGCCCCGGCGGCAGCGCCCTGCGCGGCCGGATCAACGCGATGACGAACCCGGAGTACCAGCGTCTGCTCCGCCTCTCCGCCGCCGACCTGCGCAAGCTCCTGCCCGGCACCGGAGAGGAAGCGGACCTGATCCGGTCGCTCCTCACCGATGTTCCAGACGAAGACCTTCTGCGGGCGCTGCGCAATCTGGGCGGCCACGACCACGAGGCGTTGGCATCGAGTCGGCCCAGGACGCCGCTGAGGAACTCACGTCGCTCTGGACACGAATGTGGCGGCCGTTCGCCCAGCACCCCACGCCGCCGGAGGAGGCGACACGAGCGGAGACGACAGGTCGGCGTCGAGGTGGCCGCCCATGACGTGCCGGGCCGGTGACGCAGGCTCAGTCGCCGGAACGGGCCCGTGCCACCATGCCAGAATGGATGTGCTGTTCGTCCTCCGACGTCGCCCGTACTGATCCGATGAGGTTGTTGTCTTGAGCAAGCCCGTGGCCCGCGAGCCGATGAGAAGCAATTCGCGGTCGAATCGGGCGCGCATCCTGGCCACCGCCCGCCAGGAACTCGGACGGAATCCGGACATCACCCTGGAGGAGCTCGCGCGGGCCTCCGGTGTCGTACGCCGGACCCTGTTCGGTCACTTTCCCGGGCGGGCCGCCTTGCTGGAGGCTCTTGCCGAGGAGGCGTCCGAGGCGTTGCGGGGTGCGGTGGCGGGCGGAGTGAAGCAGGAGGAACCGGCTGAGCGCGCACTCGCGCGTTTCGTGATCTCGATGTGGCCCGTGGGAGACCGATACCGGATGCTGCTCGCGTTGGCTCGCCGGGATCTGCGCATGGACAGGGTGGCCGAGATCCTCGCTCCCGCCCGCGCCTCGGTCACGGCCATCCTGGAGGAGGGACAGCGGGACGGTGTCTTTCACACGAATGTGCCGCCGGCCGTACTCAGTGCAGGCTTGGAAGCTCTGACCATCGCCCTGCTGGAGGGTGTCAACACCGGGGCGTGGGAGGACGACGGGACCAGGATCGCCGTCGCCACGCTGATCGCGGCCGGGGTGCCGGAGAAGCGGGCGAGTGCCGTGGTGGACGACGTTGCCACGACGGTGGGCGCGAATCCTGCCGCCGACGCCTGAGCTGGTTCAGACGTCACCCGCATGGTCCGGTTGGAAAGTGACCGAGCGGCCCGAGAAACGAGCGCTGAGGCCAGTCGCCGTGGTGGTGAGCGTGCGCAGGTGCAGACCCGCGGGGATGTTCCGCAGCTGGATCGGCTCGTCGAAGGCCTTGTTGAGCAGCTCTTCCCCGGCGGCCGGCAGCGCACTGCCTGCGACACTGAAGTCCTTGAAGGCGATGCGGTTTCCGGATGCCGCCGAGACACCCGTCGTCACGGTGACCTCGTTGCCGAAAGGCAGCTGGACAGCCACCGTCACCTGGCCGGAACGGGTGCCTTGGGAGACCTCCACGCCGAGGGCCTTCGAGACATCCGAGTACGACAGGTCAGCGATTGCCTCCGCCGAGCGGGCACGTGCCTCACTGCCGCTGCCCGACCTCCGCAAGTCGTCGAGGCGGAGGGTGAGTTCGCTCACCGGTAGTGGGCGCTCGGCCCCCTGGGCCGGTATGTCGTGCGCCGTGATGTCGACGTGGCGCAGGGTGCCTGCGGCCAGCTGGTTCAGGACGGGAAAGCCGCGCACGTGAACCGCGGGCGGCTGAGGAGTGTCCATCCCATCCTGGAACGCCTCGGCCGTACGTGCCTCCACCCGCGCCGCCGCCACCCGGTCGACCATGACCGCGAAGGCGACGAGGACCAGCGCGAGCAGGACGGCACCGGCGACGACCGCGGGGCGCGAAAGTTCCGGGTGCGCGCTTGGCCGGTAGGGCTGGTGGTACGTCCGGTCCACGACCGTGTCGCCGTACCCGGTCTGGGGCTGGTGCATACGTACTCCTCATATCTCAGTCATCGCAGTCGTTGCAGATGGGGGGCGTGTCTCACGGTGTGCCGGGCGAGTCGGCGGACCGTCGATGCCGCGACCCCTCTGTCGACGCCCACGGCGATCAGCGCCGCGGTGGCGGCGCTCGTGCCGTCGTCGGCCCAGATCCCTGAGTTGACGCTGTCGAGCAGGGCCAGCAGGAGTGCTTCGAGGGCTCTGCTGAGCGGGCCGGGCGGCACGCTGGTGTGGAAGACGCCCTGGCGCTGGCCGCGGGCGAGGATCGCGGCCACGGTGTCGCGGGCCGGGGCGAGCAGCGCACTCACTCGCTGCGTCCCAAGGTCCTGAGGGGCGAGTCGGATCAGGGTTCGGTAGCGGTCACCGACCGGCCACAGGGTCAGGACGAAGTGTGCCAGGGCGGTTGCCGGGTCCGGGTGCGGCTGCGGGGTGCGGGTGGTGGCGATCGCGAGCCGCACCGCCTCCGCGGCGTCGGCGGTGAGTCCCTCGATCAGCGCGGCCCGGCCAGCGAAGTGGCCGTAGACGGTACGCCGTGCCACCCCGGCGGCCTCGGCGATGGCGCCGAGGCTGCTGTCGGGGTCCTGACCCAGCACCTGGCGGGCCGCTTCGAGGATGCGGGTCCTCGTGGCGCGCGGCCTGTGGAGACGTGCTCCGTGCGGTGCTGGGGGGCTGGTCATGTCGGCACCTCGGTGCGGGGCCTCGGGGCGGGTAGCGGTCTTCGAGATATTTGCACATCGACGGGCAACAAACTAGCCTGCACATCGATGGGCAATTAACTCGTCCCCTAGGAGCTTCCGATGCCTCTCCTCGCACAGACCCCTGTCGAGAAAATGACCGGGCCGTACTCACGGCGCTGGTGGGCCCTGCTGGTGCTGTGCCTGAGCCTGTTGATCGTGGTCATGGCGAACACGTCGCTGATGGTGGCCGCCCCCGACATGACCCGGGATCTGAACCTGAGCAGCAGTGATCTGCAGTGGGTCATCGACGGCTACACCGTCCCGTACGCCGCGCTGATGCTCGTCCTAGGCGCGATCGGCGACAAATACAGCCGACGTGGCGCCCTGATCGCCGGTCTGGTGATCTTCGGCGCTGGTGCGGTGATGGGCAGCCTGGTCGACGAGACCGGACTGGTGATCGTGGCCCGGGTCGTCATGGGCGTCGGCGCCGCCGTGGTGATGCCGGCCACGCTGTCCTTGCTGGTCGCCACCTTCCCGCGAGGCGAGCGGGCCCGCGCCATCACCGCTTGGTCGGCCACCTCGGGCCTCGCGATCGCCGTCGGCCCCCTGGTCGCCGGCTGGCTGCTGGAGGACCACGCCTGGGGCTCGACCTTCCTGATCAACGTCCCGATCGTCGTCGCCGCCATCGTCGGTGCGCTCTTCCTCATACCGCCGTCCAAGGCCAAGGACATGGGCCGGATCGACTACGTGGGCGGCCTGCTCTCCATCGTCTCCGTCGGCTGCCTCGTCTACGCGGCCATCGAGGGACCGCACTTCGGCTGGGGTGCAGGGCCCGTCACGGCGGCCGTGGTCGCCGGCGTAGGCCTGGTGGCCTTCGTGTGGTGGGAGCTGCGGCACCCGCGCCCCATGCTGGACGTGCGCAAGTTCCGGCTGCGGCCCTTCAGCGGGTCGATGCTCGCGGTGCTGTTCTTCTTCTTCGGTACGTTCGGCGCGATCTACTACGCCACCCAGTTCCTGCAGTTCGTCCTGGGCTACGGCGCGCTGGAGACCGGCGTACGGCTGCTGCCGCTGGCCGGCGCGGTCTTCGTCGGTGCCGCTCTCACCAGCCGGCTGACCCTTCTGGCCGGCATGAAGGCGTCGGTCATCGCCGGCATGGTGGTCGGTACCGCAGCGGTCCTCCTGCTCACACAGGTCGACAAGGGCTCGACGTACACCGACTTCCTGGCGCCGATGATGATGCTCGGTTTCGCGATCGGCCTGAGCGCGGCTCCGGCCACGGACGCCATCATGGACTCCTTCCCCGAGGCCGAGCTGGGCGTCGGCGGCGGCGCCAACGACACCGCGCTGGAACTCGGCGCCTCCCTCGGCATCGCGGTCCTCGGCTCACTCCTCGCCACGAGCTACCGGGACGAGCTGACCGACCTGGTCGGCGGGCAGCTGCCGGCCGCGGCCCTCGACACCGCCAAAGACTCGGTGGGCGGCGGCCTGGCCGTCGCCGAGCAGATGGCGAAGGACCCGGCCGCCGGACCACAGCAGGCCCAGGCCCTCGTCGACGCCGTCCATCAGGCATTCGCCCACAGTGTCGCCCAGACCAGCATGGTCGGCGGGATCATCATGGCCGCCGGGACCCTGATCGTCCTGGCAGTCCTGCCCGGCCGCTCCCGCTCGGGGAAGCGTCGGTCGGAGGGTTCGGCGGCAGAAGGAGCGGACGCCACGGAAGAGAGCTACACCGGCGCCCGCTGAATCCCGGCCCGTCACCTCCTGCCCGATCCGGCCAAACCGGCAGCCCCGGTCAGTCCAGATCGGGCAGGGGGTGGCGGGCGATATCGCGGGCGTCGTCCGGGGGAATCCCCAGCATGCGCAGCACCATCTCCGCCAGGTTGGCGGCCGCCTCGTCGGCGTCGAGCTCGGGGCGGGCGAACCTCAGCTCGACCAGGGACAGCAGGGATCCGCCCAGCGCGGACAGGGCGACGGTCGGATCGACGGCGACGAACCGGCCCGTGGCGACGCCGCGTTCCAGGTCGCGCAGGGCTCGGGGTGCCAGCCCCCGGTCGGAGTGGATGTGGGCGAGTCCGCGGTGGCGCAGTACCTGCATGAGTTCCGGGTGGGAGTCGACCATCCGCACGCTGAGCCGCAGGCCGGCCGCGACGAGTTCGGCCGGATCACCGGTCCCCTGCAGTCGCTCGTCTATCGCCTGGCCGAACTCCTCCAGCGCGTCCACCACCGCTGTGTCGAACAGTTCCGCCTTCGACTCGAAGTGGTTGTAGAAGGTGCCGAAACCCACGTCCGCGCGCTCCGCGATCGCCTGGATGCTCGCGCTGGTGTCTCCGGTTTCGGCCAGGATCTGCCGGGCCGCGCGGACGAGCGATTGGCGGGTCTCGGCGCGGCGTCGTTCGAAGCGGTTGCTGGGCGGGGCTGAGGTCGGCATGCGATGAGTCTAACAACGGAGCCGATGGCGATCGCATTTCTGATGGATTCATCATTTTAACCGGACTAAGCCCTTGACGATGACTTTCTCAGAGCTGATGATTCCATCATTACAGCGATGTTACCCGGAGGACACCGTGTCCCAAACACACGTCGACGAGACCGACGCCAAAACAGCCCACCAGGACCTCCACAGCGAGCAGGGGGCCCTGCGCGGCGAGCACCCCGGGCGCTCCCGCAATCCCCTGATCAAGGTGGCTGACCTGGCCTGGCTGGAGTTCGAGAAGCCCGATCTGGACCGCGCGGAGGTCTTCGCACGTGACTTCGGTTTCGGGATCGTTGCCCGCAGTGAGCGCGCGCTGTGGCTGCGGGGCACCTTCGCCGGCTCGCCCTGCATGGTGATCCGGCGCGGCCGTACGTCCCGTTTCATCGGCCCGGCGTTCCGCGCGGCCGAGCGTGCCGACCTGGACCGGCTCGCCCGCGCCACCGGCTCCGCCGTGCGAGACGCGGACGCGCCCGGCGGCGGCAAGGTGGTCGACCTGCTCGACCCCTCCGGCCTCCCGGTGCGGGTCGAGCACCATGCGGAGGAACTGCCCCCGCTGCCCGAACAGCGGCCACTTCTTCTCAACTTCGGGACAGATCACCGTCGTAGGAACGTCACGCAGCGCCCGCCGCGTGAGCCGTCCCGTGTCCAGCGCCTGGGGCATGTGGTCCTGGAGACGCGAGTGTTCGCGCGGGCCCTGGCCTGGTACCTCGACACCCTCGGCATGATCGTCAGCGATTTCCACTTCCTGGACGGTCAGCGGGAGCGCGGCCCGGTCATGGCGTTCATCCGCTGCGACCAGGGAGGCGTCGCGGTGGACCACCACACGCTGGCGATGCATCTGGGGCCGGGGACGGGATACGTCCACTCCGCCTACCAGGTCACCGACCTCGACTCGATCGCGGCGGGCGGGGAGTACCTGGCCGAGCGCGGCTACCGGCGCAGCTGGGGCATCGGCCGGCACATCCTGGGCAGCCAGCTCTTCGACTACTGGCGCGATCCGGACCACTTCATGCTGGAGCACTTCGCCGACGGCGACCTCTTCTCCAGCGACCTCGAACCCGGCTGGTCCCCCATGTCGGCGAGCGGCCTCGCGCAATGGGGGCCGCCGGCCACCCGGGACTTCCTCGGCGCCAATCCGTCTCCCGCCAAGGTCCGTGAGGTGCTGCATGCCCTCCGCGGTGACAACGAACTCGACCCCGCCCGGCTCCTGGGCCTGCTGAAAGCGACGAACTCATGAGTACCAACGTCCTGCGCACAGCCGACGGCTGGTGGGCCGTCCTCGACGACCGCGCCATCCCCGTCGACACCAAGGCCGTCACCACCGCCGAACTGCTCGCCGACCGCAACGCCGTACGCGAGGCCGCGACCTCGGGCGAGCCGGGCACACCCGTCGCCGACCTGGTCGCGCTCTCCCCGGTCACCACGCCCTGCCGGGTGGTCGCCCAGATGGTCAACTACCGCAGCCACGCCCGCGATTCGGGATTCACCGGCGAGATCCCGCCCACCTTCTTCCGCAAGGCGTCCGGCTCGGTCAGCGGCGCGCACGACACGGTCGTCCGGCCGGGCCACGTGAAGTTCCTCGACTACGAGGTCGAGCTCGGCCTGGTCATGGGCGCGACCCTGCCCGTAGGCGCCGTTGTCACCGAGCAGGACCTGCCCTCGTACGTCGCCGGGCTCGTCGTCACCAACGACGTCAGCGCCCGCGACGTACAGCTGACCAAGACCCAGTTCTACGAGAGCAAGTCGTATCCGACCTTCACTCCGACCGGCCCGTACCTCTCCCTGCTGGAGCCGGATGACTTCGCCCACCTCCTCGACCTGAGGCTGAAGCTGTCCGTCAACGGCGACCTGCGTCAGGACCGCACCCTCGCCGACATGATCGTCCGCCCGGCACAGGCGCTGACCCTGCTGGCCCGCTTCCAGACCCTCGACCCCGGCGACCTGCTGCTGACCGGCACCCCCGGCGGCACCGCACTGAAGGCCCCGCCCAAGGCCATCGAGAAGATCGGCGCGCTGCTGCCGCCCGCCGCGAAGTGGAAGGCGTTCTTCAAGAGCCAGGCCCGCAACCCGCACTACCTGCACGCCGGCGACGTCGTGACCGCCACCATCGCCACGCCGGACGGGCGCATCGATCTCGGTGAGCAGCGCACCCCCGTGACCGACGCGACATGACCGACGCGAACTGAGACCCGAAGTGAGCCGCACATGACCGTCGACCAAGCCGCCGGACCACGGGAGGCCGTGCCCGGGCCGGAACACGTACCCGTGGTGATTGTCGGAGCCGGGCCCGTGGGCGTGACCGCCGCCCTCCTACTCGCCCAGCGGGGTGTGAGGACCGTCGTCCTCGAACGTCACCACGACCTCTACCCCCTTCCACGTGCCGTCGCCACCGACGACGAGGTCCGCCGCATCCTCCAGGCGGCAGGAGTCGAAGAGGAGTTCGCCGCGATCGCCCGCCCGGCACGGGGGCTGCGGCTGCTGGACGCCCGGCACCGCGTGATGGCCGACTTCCCGCGGGCCGCTCAGGGAGCGCACGGCTTCCCGCAGACCAGCATGTTCGACCAACCCGAACTGGAACGGGTGCTGCGCGACGCCCTGGCCCGCGCCCCGGAGTCCGAGCTGCGCGGCGGCGTTGAGGTCGTCGGCGTCGAACAGGACGGCGACGGTCCGGTCCGGGTGACCTACCGCGACAACGAGGGCGAACACCTGGTGCGGGCGGACGCCGTCCTCGGCTGCGACGGCGCAGGCAGCGCTACCCGCGACGCCATCGGCGCCGCCTGGGAGGACCTGCACTTCGAGGAACGCTGGACGGTCATCGACGTGCGCACCAGCCTCCCGGTCCGCTGCTGGGAAGGTGTCGAACAGATCTGTGATCCGCAGCGGCCGGCGACGTTCATGCGCATCGGCGAGGACCGCTACCGCTGGGAGTTCCGCCTCCAGGACGACTCGGAACCGGATCACGAGCGAGTGAGGGAGCTGGTCGCTCCGTGGGTGGATCTCGTGCCCGGCGCCGGCTTCGAGCTGGTGCGGCAGGCGCAGTACACCTTCCGGGCCCGCATCGCCGACCGCTGGCGTCGGGGGCGCGTCTTCCTCCTCGGCGACGCCGCGCACCTCACCCCGCCGTTCATCGGCCAGGGGCTGTGCTCGGGCCTGCGCGATGCCTACAACCTGACCTGGAAGCTCGCGCGTGTCCTCCAACAGGGTGCGGACGAGCGCATGTTGGAGACGTACGAAAGCGAACGCAAGCCGCACGCCCGCCATGTGATCCGGCTCGCGGTCGCAACGGGCTGGGCCATGACCGGTGGCCAGGACGGCGCCGCGGCCATCCGCCGCGGTGCCCTGAGCGCGGCCGTTCGTATCCCCGGCCTGACCACTGCGGTTGCCAATGGCCTCAGCCCGGCACTGACCGCCGGGCCGCTCGTACGACGCCGTCTGCGCCTCGGCGGACGCGGTCTCGCAGGCGGCTTGTGCCCGCAGCCCTGGGTGAGCGTCGACGGACGGCGCGCCCGCCTCGACGAGATACTCGGCGACTCCTTCGCCGTACTGACCGCCGTACCGCTCGCCCCCTCGCTGAAGGCGGTCGCCGACGGCCTTGGTGCCCGGGTTCTCTCCGCGGCCGACCTCGGCGACGACGGCCGTCTCACCGACTGGCTGCGCGAGGGGCGGGCGGACGCCGTGCTGCTGCGGCCGGATCGCGTCGTGATGGACGTCGTCCCGTCCGGCGGTCGCGACTTCACGGGTACGGCCGACTGGGCATCCCTGCTGCACACCACACGAAGCCCCTTTCCTTCCCAACGGATTGTTGAGAAGGCCCTGTTGAGGAGCACGACGCGATGAACACACCGTACCCGCCCCCCTTCTTCACGCCTGACCCGGAGACGGCGGCCGCCAGCCGCATGATGGACTTCGCCCGCTGGGCGGCCCGGCACCGGGGCGTGGAGGCCGACGCCGACTACGCCGCCCTGCACCGCTGGTCGGTCACCGACCTGGAGGGCTTCTGGGGTGCCGTGTGGGAGTACTTCGACATCGACTCGGAGACACCGTACGAACAGGTGCTGGCCGAGGACAGGATGCCCGGCGCCCGCTGGTTCCCCGGCGCCACCCTCAACTACGCCCACCACGCTCTGCGCAACCTCGCGGACGACGACGTGGCGATCGTCGCTCTCAATGAGACCGGTTCCGGGTACGAGGTGACCGGGAAGCGACTGCGTTCCCAGGTCGCCTCCGTCGCCGCCACCTTGCGCGACCTGGGCGTAGGGGCGGGCGACCGGGTCGTCGGATACCTCCCCAACACCCCGCACGCGATCGTCGCCTTTCTCGCCGCCGCGAGTCTGGGCGCCGTCTGGTCGGTGTGCGGCCAGGACTACGCCCCCAAGGCTGCCGCCGACCGTTTCGCCCAGCTGGAACCGACCGTCCTGATCGCCGCCGACGGCTACCTCTTCAACGGCACCACGCACGACCGCCGCGACGCCGCACTCGACCTCGCCCATGCCCTTCCGACATTGAAGGCAACCCTACTCGTGGGCCATGTGGGCCTGCCGTGGCCCACGCGGAACTATCCGTCGCTGGTCGTCCCATGGGAGGACGCCTCCACCCGCACGGAAGAACTCACCTGTACCGCCGTACCGTTCGACCACCCGCTGTGGGTCGTCTTCTCGTCCGGCACCACCGGCCTGCCCAAGGGCATCGTGCACGGCCACGGCGGCGTCCTGCTGGAGCACCTGAAGACTTTGGGCCTACATTCCGACCTGCGCCCCGGCGACCGCCTCCTCTGGTACACCACCACCCACTGGATGATGTGGAACCTGGTCGCCTCGACGCTGCTGACAGGCGCCGCCACGTGCACGTACGACGGCAGCCCGGCCCCGCTCACCCACCCCGACGTCCTGTGGGAACTGGCCGCCCGCCACCGCGTCACGCTCTTCGGCACCAGCCCTCAATACCTCCTGGGCATGGCCAAGTTCGGCATCGACCCGTCCATCCACGACCTGTCGTCGATCCGCGTCATCGGCTGCACCGGCTCCGCGCTGCCCGCCTCGGCTTACCCCTGGGTCCGCGACCACGTCGGCGACCGCGTCCTGTTGGCCTCCATCACCGGCGGCACGGACGTCGTCTCCGGCTTCGCCGGCAGCGCCCCCACCACCCCCGTCTGGGCGGGCGAGCTGTCCGTCCCTCACCTCGGGGTCGCCCTGGCCGCCTACGACGCCGAGGGATACCCGGTGGTGGACCGGGTCGGCGAGCTGGTCGTCACCCGTCCCATGCCTTCCATGCCGCTCTACTTCTGGAACGACCCCGACGGAAGCCGCTACCGCGAGGCCTACTTCGCCCCATACCCCGGCGTTTGGCGGCACGGTGACTGGGTCACCCACACCTCCCACGGCTCGTTGATCGTCCACGGCCGCTCCGACTCCACCCTCAACCGCAACGGCGTACGCCTCGGCAGCGCCGACATCCATGACGTCGTCGAGCGCCTGCCGGAGATCACCGAGGCGCTGGTCATCGGCGCGGAGGAAGCCGACGGCGGCTACTGGATGCCTCTCTTCGTGGTCCCGGCGGCCGGGGCCACGTTGGACGACGTCCTGCGCGAGAAGATCAGGGAGGCGATCCGCACCGGCGCCTCACCGCGCCATGTCCCCGACGAGATCCTCGAAGTGCCGGCCATCCCTCACACTCGGACCGGCAAGAAACTCGAAGTCCCGGTGAAGCGACTCCTCCAGGGCGCGCCCGCCGAGCAGGTCCTCGATCCGGCCGCAGTGGACGCCCCGGGACTCGTCGACTACTACGCCCGTCTGGGAGCCGACCGTCGCAGTCGAAGGGGCGCCGAGGCGTGAGAACGGCGCAGATCATCACCGCCGTCGTGCTGGCCCTGGTCTTCCTGCCGCTGGGAGTGGCGAAGATCGCCGCTCTACCGGTCATGCGGCAGGCGGCAGCCCACCTCGGTAGGTCACCGGGCCTCTACCGCGTCGTCGGCGCACTGGAGGTTGCCGGGGGCGCCGGGTTGCTGGCGGGCCTGGCCTGGGTTCCCCTCGGCGTGGCCGCTGCGACAGGACTCGCCCTGCTGATGGCCGCGGCGGCTGTGGTTCATCTGCGTCACGGCGACCCGCCCGTACGGGCCGTGCCCGCCGCCGTTCTGGCCCTGGCGGCAGTGGCGTATACCTGTCTGTCGGTCGCCGCTTGACCTCAGCGTCCCGGCACCCGAAAGGCCACCCCGCCGAGTCAGGGCGGGGTGGCCCGAGGTAGTCCCAGGGTCAGGGCGGGAAGCCCCTTGATGCCGGACGACTCCTGCGGCTCGACCCCGTTGAGACGGTGGCGGCACAGGAGCCCGGTCTCCGGTAACGGACGCACGAGGTCACAGGTGCCTCCGCGAAGGGTTCGGGTCAGGTGCTCAGCCAGCGGATGGCGGACAGGCTCGGCATGAAGAAGTACTCGCCGCCGAGCAGGGTGTTGAAGGACTGAATGCCCTGCACCCGGTGGGGCGGGGTCCCGGGCACGGTGAAGTACGCGCCCTTGTCCTGCAACGAGATCATCGGGTCCTTCTCCTTGCCGAGGCCCACGAAGTTGCCGGAGCCGACCCACTCGCTCTGCAGGAATTCGACGTTGTCGATCGCACGGGCCCCGAGAGCGATGAAGTCCAGACCTCGGGCCTGGCCGTCGTCCTTGAGCCGGTCCGTGGGCAGCGGGTGACCGTAAGAGGTGCCGCGGCGAATGATCCGGCGGATGTTGACGTCACTGAGGACCGTCAGCTTCGTGTCGCGCGGGTTCATCCGGCGGATGTGGGAGCCCAGCGGGGTCCGCAGCCCGCGCGGGTCGGCGGCGTAGTCGAAGTCGTTGATCCGGTTCGGGTCCTCGCCGATGGCGGGGACGTCGCGCTCCGGGGCCAGGGCCAGCGGGGCACCGCTGCGCCAGCGGCCCACCAACTTCGCGGCCAGCAGCTCGCGTTCGGCCTCGGTGCGGGCGTTGTCGTGCAGGAACGTGTTGAAGGCTGCGACGTGGGAGTGGTACTTGCGGAAGACGACGTACGTGCCGTTGCGGCCAAGGACGTCCGGAGCCGGCACGGGCAGCGGAAGACCGGTCTCGCTCGGGTAGCCGAGAATGAACTCGCCGGCCTTGATCGGCCTGCCGTCACCCGGCAGCGGCTCGGCGCCACTGCCCTCGACCACCGGCTGGCTGAACCCGTCCCGGTAGCCGAACACGTTGAAACCATCGGCCGCGAAGTCCTGGTGCGACAGCAGCCGCACACCGGGCACGTCGCCCAACTCCTTCTCGTACGCCGCGACTTCACGGCGCCAGTCGTCCTCACTCGCGGCGTAGACACTGACAGCGACGTGCACCCGCGGACTCCCGAACGGGTACTCCCAGCGCTCCGGCGCGTTCAGGCCGGTGTCACGCAACCGCTCGGCACGGG
Organism: Streptomyces aurantiacus; assembly: GCF_027107535.1. Taxonomy (NCBI): domain Bacteria; kingdom Bacillati; phylum Actinomycetota; class Actinomycetes; order Kitasatosporales; family Streptomycetaceae; genus Streptomyces; species Streptomyces sp. Qhu-G9. The sequence continues at coordinate 4,954,973 of NZ_CP114283.1, forward strand.
CGGCCATCCCGGCACGGAAGTTGGCCGGGAAGGAGGCCAACGACTCCTCCGGCACGCCCAGCGCCACCAGTCCCTGGTAGCTGAGGGTGAGAGCCAGCCAGGACGGCTGTGGTTCGTCCCAGCGGGCCGCCGAGGTCACCCGCGGCGCCAACCGGCGCAGCAGTTCCCTGCCCGCGGCCGGCTCGGTGATCTCCAGGATCGCGTGCGTGCCGAAGTAGGGCTCGGGCCGCGCCCGCAGCAAGGTCGCCTGGATGTCGTCGAGATCCAGGGTGGGAGATCGGCGCAGGCGCCGGAAAGGGGAGGGCATGGTGCGGCGCCTCAGTTGAGCTCGGTCAGGAAGTTCTGCAGCGCGGCGTCCTGCCGCTTGAGCCGGTGGCCTTCCGCCACGGTGAGCCCGGGGTGAGCGACGAACCACGCCTCCGCCGGGATCTGGTACTTGACGATGAAGTCCTTCACGTCGGGCGAGGTGATGCCGGGCCAGCCCTCGACGTTGCTGAACAGATAGTCCATGAACTCGGGGATCTTGGTGGCGAAGTCGTCGATGTACGGGTCCCACTCACCGTCGAACGCGGTCGCGAACAGCAGCTTCGTGTCGTTGTCGAGGAACACGAACCGCATGTTGTGCAGCGTGCCGACCTGACCGGCGCCGACCAGGTTTCCGCTCACCAGCTTGAAGAACTTCCGCAGCCGCTCGGCACCGTTCGGCTTCAGCGGCAGGATCGTCGTCAGCTCGGAGACCTCGCCGCTCTTGGCGCCGACCCGCCCGGCGGTCGTGACAGCGTGCTCGGCCGCCTCCTCCTTGTCGGCCAGCACCTCGGCGACACGGAGCTTCAGCGCGATCTTTGCGTCCGCCAACGCCGTATCGACCTTCTCACGGACGGACTCGGGCAGCTTCTGGAATCTCGCGTGCAGATCTTTCTCACTCATGGCACCGCTCCTTGGGGTCAGGCTCCCGCCGTGCTGGCGGGCGCTGCGCAACGGCTGGACTGAACCGAGCCGATGCGATCATGGAAATTTTTACATAACGCCGCAATCGGGGCTTTTCGAAGCGGCGCGAGGTGTAGCGATGCCCACCTTCTGAGCATCTTCGCATAACTGATTACATCATCAGTTTGCTGGTACGGTTTGTCAACGCGCCCACTCGCGATCAATCGCACGGCCTCCGACTGTGAGTCATCCCGTCTCACAAGCGGGTCCTGCGGCCTCTCACCCCAAGGAGTTCCCGATGGCGGATCACTTCTCCGGACCGCGCATCCTCTTCGATCCCGCGTCCGACATCACCGACATATTCGCCTTCCCCAGCCCGGACCGGCCCGGCCGACTGGTGATCGTCCTCGACGCGTTCCCGGCCGCCGCCCCCACGGCACTGTTCTCCGACGCGATCACCTACCGCCTGCGGGTCCGACCGGTCGCACAGGCGGCCGAGGGGGCCGCCTTCACCGTCGGCGGCACCGAGTACGCCTTCGACTTCACCTTCGCCGTCCCCGGCCAGGTCCCCGGCAGCGACGAGCCGGTACAGATCGGCACCTGCACGGCGCCGAACGGCGAACACGTCCTCTTCCGTGTCGGCGACGAGACTCCCACCGAGGCAGAAGGGCTGAGGATCTTCGCCGGACCACGGCTCGACCCGTTCTTCATCAACCTCACGGGCGTCCTGGCCACCGACGCCACGGAGAAACTGGCCTTCCAGCCCGACGCGGTCAACACCCTCCAGGGTATGAACGTTCTGAGCATCGTCATCGAGGTCGACACCCAGGCGGTGTTCGGCCCGGACAGCAGCCCCCTGTTCGGCGTCGTGGGTGAGACAGTGACCTCCGGCGGACGCCCGGTCCGGCTGGAGCGCATGGGCCGACCGGAGATCAAGAACGTCGTCCTCGCCAGCAAGAAGTTCGACCCAGTCAACAGCGACATCGAAATCCGCGACCTCTACAACGAGGAGGACGCCTTCGCCGTACGGCAGGACTACGCCGGGGCCTACCGGGCGCGGTTCAACGCCAACCTGGCCTTCTTCGACCGCCTCGACGGTGAGGCCGTCTGGCCGCCGGACGATCAGGGCACACACCCCCTGACCGAGCTGCTCCTGGCCGACTTCCTCGTCGTCGACGTCTCGAAGCCGTTCTCCGAGGACAGCTGCTTCGAGATCGAGACCGCCCTGCTCGCCGGACGCGAACACGCGACGTGCGGCGGCCGGGCACCCAACGACGACATCGTGGACACCATCTACACGCTTCTCGTCAACGGCATCGACGGACCCCGCATCAGTGACGGCGTCGATAGCGCAACCCGGCCGGCCACGCACCAGTTCCCCTACCTGGCGGCTCCCAACCCGACCCCGCCGGACCTCATGACCGTGTTCGCCGCGCTGTCGGCGCCGCCGGAGCCGGGGGCAGAAGCATGACGAGCCGGCCTGTCCGGGACGACCACGAGCCGGTCACGACGAACGGCACCATAGCTCTGGTGAATCTGTCGGCCCAGATCGACAGCCTGGCGACACAAGGACAACGGGCGGATTCCACCACCCTCTTCGCCGTCGCACAGCAGGCGGTCCTGGTCGACCTGCTCGCCCTGCGCGGCCACCTCCTGGGTCGCGTCGCCGACTACGAACATGCCGCGCAGCTCGCCGAACGGCTGGTGTGCGAAGCGCCCGGGGACAGCATCGCCCTGCTGGCGCGTGCCCGCACGCGGGCGACCCTGCACCGCTTCGCCGAGGCCATGACCGACCTCGACGCAGCGGGTCGAGCAGGCGCGGCACAGGCCACTCTGGACGGGGAACGGGCCGCGATTCTGCAGGCGGTCGGCTGCTACGCCGAAGCCCAGCTCCTGCTCAGGAAAGCGGCCCCTCACCAGTCGGACTTCACGATGCTGAGTGCCCTGGCCGTCCTCCAGGCGGAACGGCACGAGACCGCCGAGGCGGAGCAGGTGTTCGGCGAGGCGCGGCGCAGCTACCGGGGTGTCTCGCCCTTCCCCCTCGCCCAACTGGACTTCCGGCGCGGTGTGATGTGGATGCGCGAGGGCGACCTGCCCGCGGCCCGGGCGTGGTTCGAGGCGGCCCGGCGCCGGGTGCCGGGCTACGCCCCCGCGACCGGCCACCTCGCCGAGGTCGACCTCCTCCTGGGAGACCCCGAGGCCGCCGTCGCCCACCTGCGCCCCCTCGTGGAGACGAGCGACGATCCCGAGTACTCCTCCCATCTCGCGCTCGTCCTCCGGGTCGCGGGCCGATACCAGGAGGCCCAGCAGTGGCGGGACCGTGCGGCCGAGCGCTACGACGAACTGGTGCTGCGGCACCCCGAGGCGTACGCCGACCACGCCGCCGACTTCTGGCTCATGGTGGGATCGAACGTCGACCGAGGAATCCAACTGGCGCTGCAGACCCTGGTCATGCGCCAGACGACCCGCTCGTACGCCCTGGTCCAGCGAGCCCGCGCGGCAAGCAACCAGCCGGCACACCACACGCCGTAGGAAGCGGCAACCACGGAAAACACGCGAGCCAAGTCGTCTCACCGAACGGTGCCGTATGCCGGAGGAGCGAGCCGACCCGCGTCCGGTGCGCAGTCGCGAGGCCATGATGCCGGCGGCCACCGAGCTGCTCACCGAGGGCGGACTCGTGGCCGTCGCGCACCAGGCGGTGGCCGCCCGCGCCCGATGGGCGACGCCGACCTCACCGGCCGCAAGATCATCATCGACACCTACGGCGGCACGGCCCGCCACGGCGGCGCCTTCTGCCAGTGAGAGCCGCGGGCACAATCCTCGGCCTCCTTCTTGGACCACCGGACCAAGCGAGGGTGCGGCTGGGTGACGTGGAATCAGCTACTACCCCACGTTCAGAGCGACCGGCTGCCGGTTCGCCGAAGGCTCCGCTCTTACGTACAGCGCCGCCACAGTTCAGCGAAAGGAAGCCACGCCGATAGCCCACACGCCTGTGGCTCTCGCCATCACCACCCGCGCCAGCCCAAGACCAGCGAATTCAGGTTGAACAAGGCTCATTGGGTATTCAGGCGAGGCTCAAGTCTCGCTTCCGCGGAGTCCCGGCCTGGCCAGAGCACATCAGCAGCCACCCTCTCGAGATTCGTGGAGATACGTGTGACTCGAACGACTTCAAGTGCGGTACGCATCGCGTTCCTGCTCTCAGAACTGAATGCCGTGCTCGACAGGAACGACCTTGCCCGAACCATCGATGTCGCCCGCATGGCAGAGGACAACGGCATCGACGACGTGATCGTCGGCGAGCACATCGCCATGGGACCGCATGCCGCACGCGACGGGCTCCCCGAAAACGCACGGGCATTCATGTCGCCGTGGCACCAGCGCCCGGACAACCCCCAACTTGAGGGTCCGACGACCTTGGCGGCGATTGCCGGGGCCACGAGCCGGGTTCGCCTCGTGGCTGCGGCCCTCCTTGGTGCCTTGCGGCACCCGGTGGTGATGGCCAAGCAACTGGCGTCGCTCGACATGCTGAGCGGGGGCCGTCTGGTGGTCATGCCGTCCGTGAGCTGGCAGCCTGAGGAATCCGAAGCGTGCGGCGTACCGTTCAAGTCCCGAGGCCGGGTCCTCGATGACGCCATCGGGGCCTGGCAGGCATTGTGGGGCGAGCAACCCGCCAGCTTCAAGTCCGACTCGTTCTCGTTCGAGAACGTGTGGTGTCAACCCGCGCCAACCCGCCCTGGCGGCCCCCCGATGTGGTTCGGAGGCAGCAGCCTGCACAAGCGTGCCCTCGACCGGATCGTACGCTGCGGGTCAGGGTTCTTTCCTGAGTACTACGTGATCGACGACGACTGGTCCCGGCTGGATGCGGCCCTCGCCTCGGCCGGTCGTAGCCGCGACGAGTTGGAACTGGTCACTGGCATTCTTCCAGCGCTTTCCCCTGGTGACCGGTCCGCCAAACTGACTGACTCCACAGAGATCCTCGAGCTTCAACTCGCCCAGGGCTTCCGGACGTTCGTGGTGAACCCCGCCCAGTTCGTCGAGACCGTCGAGGAGATCCCGGCGTTCACCCAAGACCTCCACCGACTCATGACCCGATCGCTTCCGTAGCCGCGCGACCCGGCGCCGCCCCTTCGAAGCCCTGCCGGAGGAGACCAACGGCCGGGCGACGCATGAGCTGATTGCCCCAGCATGTACTACAACTGCGGATCTTACGAGGGCTGGTGGATGGCGGGGAGGGCTCGGGTCCAGTCGTCGCAGGTGGTCGGGGAGCGAGTCGCCGCGGCGGCGGAAGTGGCTGAGTTGGGCTCGGATCTTGTGGACCAGGCGCCAGAGGAACCAGCGCAGCGTGCGCCGACGCCCGTGGTCGACGCGCAGGACGAGGGTGGCGAGGAGGCGTTGGACTTCGGTGACGGTGATCAGGGTGAGTCAGCCGGGGCCGAGTCAGGTGGTGCGGTCACTGTCGCCGCCGGGGCTTTTCCCCAGCCCGCCTCCAACGGCTGCTCGCCTGTGGCCTCCTGAAGCTGATGAGTGCGGGAGATGTCCAGGCTGCGCAGGACGAGGAAGGCGTGGGCGAACAGGCAGGCAGTGACCTGGTGATACCAGGGGGGTCCAGGTGCGGTGCCAACCTGGTACTGGTCGAGTCCGACCAGGTGTTTTCCCGTTCGTTGTTCTCCTCGAACTTCCAGCACAGGCCTGCCGTGGAAAGCATCGTTGTGATGGCGGTGTCGGCGGGTAAGCGAGTAAGCGGGTAAGCGGGTAAGGAAGTAGGTCACCTCACCCGGGTCATTGACCGAGCGGCGGATCAGCAACTCGTGAACGAAACCCCCGGCGGGCTGCCTCGTCCTTGACGTGAACGGTGAACAGGGCCCACTCGTAGAACCGCCAGCCCTTGGATCCCTCGCCACAGCTTCGCCGCTCCCAGCGGCCCTCGCTCACGCGTGGCAGCAGGTCGTCCGCGCGTTTGACGCGCCGCTGTCCCACCGCGGTGTCAGCCCTGACTTCGGTCAACGAGCAGACCGCAGGGCACCGCGAGCACGTACCCAGCCCCGGCCGCTCAGCCAATGCCGCACGGTGGCGTACTGCCCGTAACCGCCATCCATCGCCACTCAGGCGAAGGGCACCCCGGCCGCGCACGCTCGGCCAAACTCGTGGCTACCGGCGCGGTCATCGGCGACGCCCTGCCGGGCAGCAGTCGGCCACGCATGGCCGGTGCGCCACGACGCCGCTCGTCACAGCCCCCCGCAGCTCCGCCGCCGCATTGACGCGAGCCCTGATTAATGGCAACACTGTACCCGTTAGGGTCTTCCGGTCTGCCCCCTCCCGTTCAGCCGCACGGCTTCACGTAAGGAAGCGGCACCCTGACCCGAGCCGCCAATCAGGCAACGACGCCACTGGCAAGGAGCTTCAACATGTCCGCGATGAGTCGCCCCTCCTCGTATGGGGAGGCAGTTGCATGAGTCGCACACTGTTGCGTGGGGCACGGGTAATCACCCTGGCGCCCGGCCACCCCGATGCCGAGCACATCGACATACTTGTCGACAACGACCGCATCGCCGACATGGGCTATGGCCTTGACGCGCCCGACGCCGACAGCATCGACTTTTCCGGGCGTATCGTCATGCCCGGCTTGGTCAACGCACATCTGCACACCTGGCAGACGGGGCTGCGGTGCGTGGGCGCCGACTGGACCCTGCTCGAATATCTCACCCACCTGCACGGTGGGCTCGCCGGGCACTACAGTCCCGACGACATGCTCATCGGCAATCTCGCCGGCGCGCTGAACCAGATCAACTGCGGTACCACCACGGTCGGCGACTGGTGTCACAACAACCGGACGCCCGAGCATGCCGATGCAGCGATCGAAGGGCTGCTGGAATCCGGGATACGCGCCGTCTTCCTGCATGGCACACCTTATCGGGCGCCCGATGTCGCCCACCCGCTGCCCGAGATCGACAGGCTGCTGGACGGCCCCGTCCGCAGGCATCCCCTGCTCACGCTCGGGATGGCCGCCCAAGGGCCTCAGTACTCGACTCTCGACGTCGCGGTGGCCGATTTCAGTGCCGCCAATGAGCGCGGCATCGTCGTGTCCATGCATCACAGCGGCGGCGAGCCCACGGCCGCATGGGACGCCGTGCGCACCGCCGGCCTGCTCGGGTCCCGCACCAATGTCGTGCACGGTGCGGGTCTAACCGACGAGTGGCTCAAGTCGCTGGTCGAGGCCGATGTCACCTTCTCCATCACGCCCGAGAACGAACTCGGTCAAGGCCATGGCACGCCCCTCACCGGGCCACTGCTGCGGCTCGGTGCGGCACCCTCGCTCGGCACCGATGTCGAGAGCGTCGCACCGGGGCACATCCTCACCGCCGCGCGCATCGCTCTGGCCCATCAACGTGCCCTCGACCACGAGCATCATCGGCAATCGACCGGTGCGGATTCTCAGAAGGCATCGGTCACCGGCAAGCAGGCGTTGTCATGGGCGACGCTCGAAGGGGCCAGAGCACTGGGGTTGGCCGACCAGGTCGGCAGGATCGAGCGGGGCATGCAGGCCGACCTCGTCGTCATCGACACTCGCGCGTTGAACCTCTGGCCTGCTCACGACCCGATCGCTGCGGCGTTGCACGCCGACATTGCCAACATCGAGGCCGTGATGATCGCCGGTTGCTGGCGCAAGCGCGCTCATTCCCTGCTCGGTGCAGATCTCCAAGAGGTCAGGGGCAAGCTGCTGGAATCCGGCGAGCGGCTTCTGCGCACACTCGGTGCGCCTGGCATCCCGGAGTCCTGACGCGAATGGCACACACTTCCTCACGAAACGCGTATCCAGTGCCGCAGGGCTCGGGTGCGGCCGCGTTGCGGCCGGTGCCGTTCGCCTTCACCGTGCCGATGCCGATGCCGATGCCGATGCCGGGCACCATCCCGCCGACGCCGCTGCGCACTCTCTGCCAGAACCGTCTCGGTATCACTCCCCCAGGTGACCACGGGTGCCCCGTCGCCCCGAGAGGAAGACTTGCATGCCACGCAACGCGCTGAGCCGGGAGCAGATCGTCCAGGCCGCCATCGCGCTGCTGGACAGCGAGGGAGTCGACGGCCTGAGCATGCGGCGACTCGGCAGCCGTCTCGGTGCGACCGGGGCAGCGGTCTATTGGCACGTCGAGGGCAAGGAGGAAATCCTGCTCCTGGCCACCGACGCGGTCTGGAGAGACATGCCGCTGCCCGACCCTGAAGACGTAGGGTGGCGGACGGCAGCGACGACCATGGCGAACGATCTGTACGCGATGCTCCTGCAGCACGCTTGGCTCGTACGGACCATGCCCCTCCGCTCCCCGCGGGGCCCCGCCAGAACCCACCACGACGACCATCTGCTCTCCGAGTACAAAGCCGCTGGATTCACCGGAAGCGAAGCGGAACAAGCCACGAGAACCGTGCTCACCTTCGTGCTCGGCACCGCTCTCGACTCGGCATCCAAAGCCGCGTCGACAGAGCGCGCCGCGTGCAAGGACGGCGAGCCCCTCGCGTCGACCGGCCAGGACGTGCATCTGAATCTGGCCTTCGGTCTCGGAGCGATCCTCGACGGCTTCCAAAGCCGACTGCCAACTCGTTCATGAGCATCGCTGACGCAATCGCGCCCCGAGCCACGGACAGTCGGGCGCGCGCGACGGCCCGATCCTGGCCGCCGGTCGGCCCCGAACTTGAGCCTCCCGAGCACACGAGTCCAGAGATCAGTCATTCGAGGGGGACGGCTGCATGACTTCGCAGGCTCAGCCCATTCCGGGCAGTCCCGCCTGGTGGGCGAGCCGGGCACCCGAACTTACACGTCCGCACGGCCGTCCGCAGACGGACGTCGGCCGGATCGTCGACACGGCCCTGAAGCTCATCGATGACATGGGGATCCGGGCACTGACCCTCCGCGCTCTCGCCGAGATCCTCGGATCGGGCACGGCGACGCTCTACCGTCGTTTCAACAGCAAGGACGAGCTACTCGCTCTCGTGGCAGAGAGAATCCTGGGCGAAGTGCGCGTCGCGCCCGAGGAACTGGAAGGCCTGCCCTGGCGGGAAGCCGTGGCTGTCGCCGCAGACGCCTTTCACGACACCCTTCGTCGGCACCCCAACGCGCTCCCATTGCTCGCCGCCCAGGTCCCCGTCGGCCCCAACGGCCTCCGCGCCAGAGAATGGCTCGGAGGGCTGCTCCTGCGGCACGGATTCTCGGTCCCCCTGGCCGCCCGCGCGTTCACCGCCATCGGCCACTACGTGATCGGCTTCGCCCTCCGACAGCACGATCTCGGAACACCAAGCCCCGAGGACCAAGCGCAGTTGCGGGGGTACTACCGCTCACTCGACCCCGCCATCTACCCGGCGACGACGGCGAGCGCCGACGAGCTGACCTCCGTGCCACTGCACGAGGAATTCTGGTTCGGCCTGGGCCTACTCCTCGATGGCCTGGAACTGGCCGCTCGTGAAGAGCCTCAAGGCTCGGTGGGGCCCGGCAGGCACCCGCCCGTACGCATCCCGCGAAGCCCGGAGGAGAACGAACCGGCCGCGTGACAGGCCAGGTCTCACAACTTGCCTCCCCTCCAATAAACGGCTACGTTGTATCCGAAATAGATGGCTACGCCGTAGCCAATATGCGAGAGGCGAGAGGTAGCAGAACCCCCGACGCCGTCCGGGAATTACTCCGTCCAAGCGACTGCCACCCGCCGCCGAGCGCGGACACATGGTCCAGTTCGAAGGCCCCCACAGCGCAGCGCGGCCGCTCGCCGCTCTGTTCGAGACAAGCAATTGAGGTCGATCACCATGACAGAACCCCACGACATCGACGTCCTCGTCGCCGGGGGCGGCCCCAGCGGCTCCACCCTCGCGGCCGACCTGCTGCGGCGCGGTCTTCGCGTCCGTGTCGTCGACAAGGCGCCGCACGCCTTCGAGGGCTCCCGCGCCAAGGGCATCCAGCCCCGCACCCAGGAAGTGTTCGAGGATTTCGGCGTGCTTCAGGAGGCGCACGCGGAGGGCGGACCCTATCCGCTCGCGGGTCTCCACCTCGGGCCCGTCACGGCGCCGTGGAAGATGCAGCAGCGGAACAAGCCGACCCCGGACGTCCCCTACCCGAACATTCTTCTGCTGCCGCAGCACCGTACCGACGCCATCCTGCACCGCCAGCTCGAACGCCAGGGACTGACCATCGAGTACGGCGTCGCCCTGGAAGGCTTCGAGCAGGACTCCGAGGGTGTCACGGCGAAGCTCTCCACCGGCGAGCTGGTGCGCAGCAAGTACCTAGTCGGTGCCGACGGCGGCGCGAGTGCCGTCCGGGCGGCCACCGGTCTCGGCTTCGTCGGGGATACCGACGACTCCGACAAGACCCTCATCATCGACTGCACGATCGACGGGCTGTCCCGCGACCGGTGGCACATGTGGCCCCGGGCCTCCGCAGGAGCATGCCCCCTGCCGCACTCCGATCAGTTCCAGGTGATGATCCGGCTGAAGCCGGGCGACACCCCGAACCTGGACCATGCCGCCCTGGCCGACAGGTTCCACGCGCTCACCGGCCTCAAGCTCCGTGACATCAGCTGGACTTCGGCGTTCCGGCCCAACGTCCGACTCGTCGAGCACTATCGCGTGGGCCGGGTCTTCCTGGCGGGCGACGCCGCCCACGTGCACACCCCGGCCGGCGCACAGGGCCTCAACACCGGTGTGCAGGACGCGTACAACCTGGGCTGGAAGCTCGGCCAGGCGATCTTCGGCGCGCCGGACAGCCTGCTCGACAGCTACGAGGCCGAACGGCTCCCGATCGCCGCAGGCGTCCTCGGCAAGTCCAGCGAGCTCTACCAGAGCCTCAGCAAGCACCGTGTCTCCGGCCTGAAGCGCGGCGACGAGGAGCGGCAGCTCTCGCTCTCCTACCACTGCGGTCCTCTCGCCCCCGCCGACGCTCCGGCCACCAAGACCCTGCGGGTGGGCGACCGGGCACCGGACGCGCCGTGCACCGCGCCCGGCACCAGCCGCCTGTTCGAGGTCTTCCGGGGACCGCATTTCACCGTGCTGGCGTTCGGCCTCAACGCCACCGAGGCGCTGCCTCACCTGACGTGGCCTTCCGAGGGTGCCGAACTGCGCCGCTACGCCATCCGCGGCGGGCGCGGAATCGACAGTGGCCACATCACCGACGCCACCGGCCAACTGGCCGGCATCTACGGCGTCGACGGCGACGCGTTGATTCTGATCCGGCCCGACGGATACATCGGCGGCATCATCACGAGCGACTGGGCGGCCTCCTTCGCCACCGCAGCCGAGGCGTTCACCCCGAGGTGACAGCCGTCCCGGCGCGGTGCGCGTTGCTCGACGCGCAACCCGCCTGAACCCACTCGACGAGACCAGGAATCGGACATGACCCAGGCGAGTGAGACCACCGACGGCCCCGCCGTAGTCGACAACGAGCGGCTGGTCTTCTTCAGTGACGCGGTCGTCGCCATCGCCCTGACCCTCCTGGCGCTGGAGCTGCCCGTGCCTCGCGGGGCAAGCGATGCCGAGGTGTGGCGAGCGTTCCGGGAGCATCTCCCGGACTATGCGATGTTCCTGCTGAGCTTCGCGGTGATCGCCGCGTACTGGGTGGCGCACAAGTGGCTGTTCGGTCGCATCGGCGGGTTCAGCCCTCGGCTGTTGTGGCTGAACTTCGTGTGGCTGCTGGGGATCATCCTTGTTCCCTTCGCAACGAAGGTCCTCATCGAGGACAGCCCCTACCGACTCAGCGCCGTCCTGTACGCCGGCGTCGTCGGGGGCACCGGGCTTGCCCTGATCAACTCGCTCCGCCACTGTCGGGCCCGCAGCCTGCTGCGGCCGCATGCCGTGCCCGAAACCATGCGGCGTTTCCAGCTGTTCCTGACGTTCCCGACAGTCGCCTTTCTGCTGTCGATCCCGCTCGCCTTCGTCAGTCTGAGCGGCGCCAAGTACAGCTGGGCCGCGGTCTTCGCGCTCTCCGCGCTGGCCACCCGGTGGGCCACCCACCCAGGGGCACATCCGGACCGCGATCAGCCATCAAGCAGTGCGCGTCCCTGAACAACGGCATCGGCACCGGGCGCCGTTGTCGAGAAGCAGTCCCTTCCTCGGTAAACCGAGGCTCTGACTACTGGAGATTGTTGTCGTGCACGCAGCGGTCGTTACTTCGTTCGATGCTCCCCCGCAGTACTGCGATTACCCCGAGCCGGTCGCCCGTGGTGGCGACGAGGTCGTCGCGGCCGGCCTCCACCCGCGTGTTCGCTCCCAGGCATCCGGCTCGCCCGACACCAGCACCGACGAACTCCCGCTCGTCCCCGGCATCGACGGCGTCGTACGCGACCCGAAGGGCCGTATCCGATACACCGTCCTGGACGACACCGTCCTCGGCACCATGGCCGAGCGCACCGTGATCGACCTCCAGCGCAGCGTCGTCCTCCCGGACGGAATCGATCCGGTCCAGATCGCGGCGGCGATGAACCCCGTGATGTCCTCGTGGGTCGCGCTGCGCCGGCGCATCGACTTCGGGCGTCGGCAACGCGTCCTCATTCTGGGTGCGACCGGAAACGCCGGCCGGATGGCCATCCAGGTCGCGAAACGGTTCTGCACCACTGACCTGGCTCGAGATCGGCTCGGTCGCCGGCCCAACGGCACCGATCCCCTCCGCGGCGCTGCGCTGCGCTCAACACGACTGCAGATCGTCGGCTCCGGCATCGGATCAGTCCCCGGCCGCGACTTCGTCAAGGAGCTCCCCAAGCTCGTATCCGCCGTCACGCATGGCGATTTCGACGTCCGAGCGCGCGCCATACCCCTTGCGGAGGTCGAGCACGTCTGGACCGCGACCGCCGGCATGTCCGACCGGATCGTCTTGGTGCCCTGACCCGCACCGGACTTTGCGTCCGGTGCCCGTTGCGTCGGCATGTCATTACGGATACGTTGTAATCGAAATTGCGGTTGCCGGTAATTCTGGACCAGCCGCCTTCCAACGCTGCACCTTTCCCTGCGACGGCTGTTACAGGCGCATCCCACGCTGCTGCAGCTCGCCGGACAGCGGCTGGGCGTACCGCCATGTGTCAGACCCGAACAGGAGGAGCTTCAGGAATGTCAGCACACCAGGAGGTCGCCGAGGACCGCCCGGCACCGGTCGTGACCCTCGACTTCGTCGGCAGCCGCACGGAGACGGAGGAAGCCACATCGAAGCTCTCCGTCGAATCGCAGGCCGCGCTGCGCCAGTTCTCGCTGGAGCGCATGACCGGCTACGGCGTCGACTACGCGGACGCCGTCGAGGTGCGTGCCCGCGTGGTCGAGGGGCAGGACTGGCGCTCGGCCGCCACGGAGCTCGCGGAGGTGTGCCTGCGTCGCGTCGCGGGCGCCGAGGAGGTCGGCGGGAGGCCCACCCGGATCGGGTACCTGCGGCGGGCGTCTGCCCTGCTCCGCATGAGTCAGGTGATGATGCTGTCCGACACCGCGGAGCGCCGGCAGATCTTCGCGCAGGCCGCGGAGGTCTACGCGCAGGCCGCTGCACTGAGCGCCGACCGCGAGCGCGTCACAGTCAAAACCGACCGCGGTCCCTTGACGGGGTGGCTGATCCCCGCGTGCGACACCGCGGTCGCCTCGGCCGTCGTCATCGGGGGCGTCGAGGGCTGGGCCATGGATTTCGACAGCCTCGGCGAGGCGCTCGCGGCGCGCGGCATCGACGCACTGATGCTCGACGGGCCGGGGCAGGGCGAAACGCGGCTCACCCACGATCACTACCTCACGGCGCACTGGCGTGACGCCTACCGGCGAGCCGTCGACTTCCTCGCCGAGCGCTCGCCGGGCCGCCCGGTCGGCTTCATCGGCAACAGCATGGGCGGCAGCGTCGCCATGGCTGTCGCGGCACAGGACACCCGGATCCGGGCGTGCGTCGACAACGGCGGCATCCACGCCCCGTGGCTCGTGCCGCCGACCATGGGGACCTTCTTCTCGAAGATGGTGGCCGCCTGCGGAACGGAGGACACGGACCGGGCGATGGAGGTGTGGAGGACCGTCACCCCGCTCGCCGACGGGCCCAACGCCGGCTATCCGCTACTGGTCGTGCAGGGCGGCAAGGACCCTATGGTCTCGAACGACCTCGCGGACATCCTCCTGAAGGGTGCCCCCACGGACGACACGCAAATGGTGGTCTTCTCCGACGGCAACCACTGCGTCTACAACCACAAGCACGACCGCGACGCCCTCGTCGCCGACTGGACGAGGGCGCGCCTGTGCGGCCGGCCGAGCCCCGCGATCGCGAACTGAGAGGAAGCCCCGTGCAGATCATCGACGCACAGATCCACCTCTGGGCCGGCGAGAGCGCGCCGCCGCACCACTGGCGCGCGCCGTACACCGTCGACACCGCCCTGCGTGACATGGACGAGGCAGGCGTGAACCGCGCCGTCAACTGTCCGGCGATCTGGGACGCCGACGCGAACGACTACGCGGTCGAGGCGGCGAAGCGCCATCCTGAGCGGTTCGCGACCCTCGGCTGGTTCCCTCTCGACGAGACTGCGGACGAGTCCCTCGTCGATGCCTGGCTCGATAAACCCGGCATGCTGGGCCTGCGCTTCATGCTGGCGGCGCCCGAGATGGGAGAAAAGCTCGCGTCGGGCGGGCTCGACTGGCTGTGGGCGGCCGCCGACCGGCGCGGCATCGCCATGGGGCTCATGGTGATGCCCCCGTACCTGCCCGCCATCGGCGACATCGCCGCACGGTACCCGCAGATGCGCCTCATGATCGACCACCTCGCGATCAACCCCTTCGAAAAGCTGCCCGACGCGGCCGCACACCTCGGCGCCCTGCTCGCCCTCGCACGCCACCCCAATGTCGCGGTCAAGGCGACGGGCGTACCGAGCATGGCGACGGACCCGTACCCGTTCGCCAGCACCCACGGCGTACTGCGGCAGGTCTTCGACGCATACGGCGCCGAGCGGATGTTCTGGGGCACGGACATCACGCGTCTCCCTTGCTCATGGCGCGAGGCGGTGACGATGTTCACCGAGGAGCTGCCCTGGCTGAAGGGCCGCGACCTGGAGCTGGTCATGGGCCGCGCCGTGGCCGACTGGATCGGCTGGCGCTGCGGACCCGCGCGCCGGCAGGGCTCGGAGGAGTGCATCTGAAACTCGCCCGAGCAGAAGCCGCTCAGGACCGTCCATGGAGACCGGATCCATGCGTCCCGGGCTCGTGGCGCGGCTTCGCAGTCGCGTCATGGGTGCGGCGGCGGTTCACGGCTCGACGCCCCGATCGCCGGCGCGAAGGGTTCCCACAGCAATCGCATCGCTGAAGAGCTCGATGCACTCGTAGTCAACGTCGAATACCGTCTCGCACCCGCAACCCCTGCCCCGCGGCCCCCGATGACTGCTACCGCGCGCTGCGCCAGGCGTACGACAACGCCTCCCGCCTCGGAGTTGATCCCGCCCACACCGCCGACGGCTGTCAAAGCGGCGGCGGAGGGTCGGCCGCCACGGTGGCCCGACGCGCGTACGACACGACTGTCCCGGTCGGCTTCCGAACGCTGCTCCATCCGATGCTCGACTGCCACCCGTGCTGTGCGCCGAGGCGCGCGGCCGAAGGGTCTATACCCGGACTTTGCCTGCCTGGATCATTGTGGGCGACATCGACCCCTGCCATGCCTCAGCCGTCACATATGCCCGCCATCTGCGCGACGCGGGCGTCGCGTGCGAGCTACACATCGAACCGGGCATGTACCCCGCCGTCGACGAACCGCTCGACGGCAAAGCCCCGCCGATGACGGTTTGCGCAACACCGAGTTCGGCGCCCGAGAGCGGCTATCCGGCTGCCCTTGTGCCTTCTTCAGGATCCTGCGACGAGTTGAGCCTGGCCTTCTCCAGCCCGTCGAGGAGCAGGTCCAGGCCGAACCGGAACTCCTCGTGCAGCGGTACGGAGGTCAACTCGTCGGCCGCCGCCATCGTGGCCGGATAGTCGGTCGGGTCAAGCGAGTTGTAGTAGTCCCGCAGCTGCAGCTGGTCCTCGAGGTGTGGCGTCCCGGGGCCGTGCTGCTGGATGGCGAAGCCGATCACGTAGTGTCCGATGGCCGTGAAGGCCCGCGCGGCCAAACCGACTGGGAACCCATGGCTAAGGAACAGGGTGATGAGCCGTTCCCTGCCTCGGAGACCGTTGGGACCGACGGGAACCTGGGCCGCCAGCAAAGACAGCGCGTGGGGATGCCGGCACAGGGTGCCGTAGAAGGCCTCCGCCGCGACGGTCACGGCTTCCCGCCAGGACAGGTCGTCCAACTCCTCGGACGGCACGTGGACTTCGCCCAGGATTCTGTCGGCGACGAGAGCGAGAAGTTCGTCCTTGCCGTTGAAGTGCCGGTAGAGCGTCGCCGTGCCCGAGTCCAAGGCGTCGGCGAGCATCCGTAGGGTCAGCGCCTGGATCCCGACTTCATCGATGAGCTTCAGGGCCGTGTCGACGATCCGGCCGACGTCCATCGGGGGGCGCCCACGGCGGTACGCAGGGGCGGGTGTCCGGCTCGCCCACCAAGCGGGACTTCCCGGAACCGGCTGGGCCTCCGAAGCCATGACGCGGTCACCCTCTCAGCCAGTTCCACTGTCGGCACGTATCCAGGACAGGATTTTCGGCCTTATCGTATCCGTTTTCGACAGCTGCACGACGGATGCCTTCTCGCAGGGGCATCAGGCACCGACACCGCACGTCCTCGCCCCTCGCGCAACTGCCCTCACGTTTGACGCCATGAGACCAAGACTTCATTATGGCTACCACGTAACCATAATATTCACTGGAGAGGCAAGAGGCGATGACGCAGGACACGGACTCCGCAAGAAGCAGGCTGGGCTCCCGCATGTGGCTCACCCCCTCGATAGTCGTCACCATCGTCATGGGGGTGCTGGCCGCGATGTACCTGGGAGGGATGGTCAGCTCATCCGACGACATCGACGACTTCCCGATCGCGATCGTCAACGCCGATACCGGGGCCACCGCCTCATCGGGTCAGCACATCGACGTCGGCGGACAGATAGTCGAGAATCTGCGCAAGAACACCGACGGCGACAAGTTCGACCTGCGCATGCTCAGCCTCGCCGAGGCGAAGGGGGAAATGCGTGAGGCAAAGATCTACGGCGCCATCGTCCTGCCCGGCGACCTCAGCAAGAAGCTGACGACGCTCACCGCGGACGCGACGTCCGTCGGCGCCATCGAACGGCCCCAGATCACCGTCTACACCAACCAGCTCGCGAACGCTTCCAGCGCGCCCATCGTCACCTCGTTCGCCGACCGGGCACTGACACAGGCCAACCAGACGGTGGGCGAGCAGCTCATCACGTCCGTGACTTCGTCCAAGGCCACCGGCGCGTCTCCCGATCGAAGCCTGCCGGGGACCGCGCGCCTCGTCCTCTCCGCGCCCATCGACGTCCAGGTCGCGCCCTTCCAGAGCGTTCCGGACGGCACGGGCAACGGTATGTCGGCGATGTACTACGCCCTCCTCCTCGTACTGGCCGGCTTCACCGGTTCGCTGATCGCCAGCAACTTCGTCGACGCTCACCTCGGCTTCATCCCGACGGAGAGGGGGCCGGTCTACCTGCAGGAGGCCGGCTCGGGATACAGCCGCGTGGCCACCCTCGCGATGAAGTGGGCCCTCATGGCCGGCCTCGCGGTGGTCGTCAGCACGGTCTATCTGGGGGTGGCCTCGTGGGCCGGGATGCCCCTGGAGCACCCATGGACGCTGTGGATGCTCAGTGTGCTGGCGATCACCGCCGTCGCAGTGGTCGTGCAGTCGATCCTCGCGCTGCTGGGCAGCCTGGGCATGGTGGTCAACCTCTTCTTGTTCATCGTGCTGTCGATTCCCAGTTCGGGAGGCACGATGCCGCTCGAGGCCAGCCCCTCCTTCCTCCGATTCCTCGCCTCATTCGAACCAATGCACCAGATCTACCTCGGCACCCGCTCGGTTCTGTACTTCGGAGCCACGTGGGACGCGGGCCTGGGCCACGCCGTGATCGCCTCAGTCGCCGCCCTCGTTCTCGGCCTCCTCGTCGGCTTCCTCGGCACCCGCTCCTACGACCGCAAGGGCCTGGTCAGGCGCCACACGCAGGCATGACCGCCAACCTCGCTGACGCGGACTCCGTCACATGCTTCCGCTTGAGACGGCCCGACCGACCGGTCCTACAGCGGGCCGCACGTGCTCGGTGTTCCGCAAGGCCGCCAGGCCGAAGCCGCAAGACCGGCCCACGCAACCGGATGGGCGAGCGGCGGGTCAACATCGTGATGAGGCAGGAGCAACTCGATCGCATGCAGCTGCGTCAGCTGGAGTACTTCATTGCCATCTGCGAGGCCGGCTCCTTCAGTGGAGCCGCTGTGCGGCTGTATGTCGCGCAGCCCTCGCTGTCCCAGCAGATCCGCGCACTTGAGAAGGAACTCGGGGCGAATCTGCTGGAACGCGGTCGTCATGGCATCACGCTGACCCCCGCCCGCCGAATCTTTCTGCTTCAGGCCCCAATGCGCCGTCCAGGACGCTCAGGACTCGGTTCGCCATGTGGTCGAGGGCCGAAAGGGCGACGTCCACGTGCTGACTGTGAGATCCGTGGCATCGGGCATCCTGCCGTCGTCCGCGGCACGCTGGCACTCCTTGTTCCCTTCAACAGTCCTGCGTCTGCACGACTTTTCGCACCGCCGTGACTTGGAAGACGCCGTACGGAGCGGGCAGGGTGACATCGCTGTAGGGCCATGGCCGTCCTCATGGGAGGGACCTGTTGTGTCACTCGGCTATGAGGAGATGGTGGTGATCGGTCCAGTCGGGCACGGAGCGGGGGAGGTTGCCGAGCTGGCCGGTGCCGACTGGGTGCTCTACGAGCCGGAACAGGGCATGAGTGAGGTGGTGGACCGGGTGGCAGCACATCTCGGGTTCACGCCGCGTGCCGTTGCGCGTAACAGGACAGGTGTCGGCGGCTCTCCTGTTCGCGGTCGAGGGCCTCGGAATGACGATGGCACCGGACAACGCGGTACCCCTGGGGTGGGCCAGGCACGCACGGAGAATCGGCCCCGGGTTCTACCGGGAGCTCGTGGCGTACAGCAGAAAGCAGCCCTCGCAGCTCGCGGAACGCTATCGGGACATGATCAGCTCTCTTGAGCTGCCGCTGATCGCCGAGGGAGACCTGCCTGAGGATGCCGTCCGCCGCTGATGCCCCGGGCAGGGCGGCGATCAGGTGCTCGGTGAGCACTGCGGCGACGATCTCCTCGTGGAAGACACCAGTGATGGCGCCATTGACAGGACATCCAAGACGGCCCTCGCCCGGCTCGGTGCTCGCGTGGCCACGGTATTCGGCGTCCGCGTCGCGCCGAGGGTGGCGACCATGCGCCACTTCCTGAACGTGGTCTGCCCGGGCGGGCTCGCCGACCTGATCGGGGGAAGCTCTCAGTCATGCACTCCGCTACGCCCGGGCACCGGACTGGCCTGCCCACAAGCCGCTTCAGCGCCGCCAAGTCACCTCAGCCGCAACGGCGAGGCTAATTGACCGCCTTCACACGCAGTACGGTGAGACCGCCGATAGCCGCCAGCCCTGCTCCCACGGGGAAGATCGGCGCGTAGGAGCCCGTCACGGTGACGATGATCCCGGCGATTGCCGGTGCGAGCATCTGGGGCAGGACGGATGCGATGTTCACGATGCCGAGGTCCTTGGCGTAGGACATGGAACGTGGCAGGACCTGCGTCATCAGCGCCGCGTCGACGGCCTCGTAGCAACCGAAGGCGAGGCCGGCGATGAAGGTCATCGCAAGGTATCCCCGCAGGCCGGATTCCAGGAGGGGAATCAAGTAGGCGACTCCCATGACGATCGAGGACCCCACCACGAAGATCTTGCGTCGGCCGATCCGGTCGGACAGGAGTCCTGCGGGCAGGGTCGAGACGCAGATGGCCACTACGGCAATGACGGCGGCGAGCGGGACCATGTCGACTGCGTCGTCCCCCAGTCCGACGTAGTCACTGAGGAGGTAGAGCGAGTAGCCCTCAACGACGAAGAAGCCGGTGTAGGTGAGGAGGCGGCTGGAGAATGCCCACCAGAAGTCCGGATGTTCCCTGGGGCTGATCCAGTACGACGACAGCGAGACTCTCGCGGTCGACCGAGCTGGTCGTGGCTGGTTTCGGTTGTCCGGATCGGGTGAGACGAGGACGCGGAGGGTGGCCAGCGCCACCGGAACGCATCCGACGACCGCGTACGCGAGGAACATGTGGTCCGAAAGGACGGAGCCGAGTACTCGTCCCAGCACAGCGCCGAGCATGATCCCGAGCCCGAGGGCGGCGCTGAACCGGCCTCGCAGCTGCGTGGAGACCCGGTCGGGCAAGGTCGCACCGAGGGGTCCCTGTGCCGTACTGAGCACGATCTCGGAGAGAACGTAGAGAATGCCGAGTGCCGGCAGTGACTCGACCAGCCCCATGCTCCAGAGGATCGGAGCGGCAATCGCGGTGGCGCCCAGCACCCAGGGGGTACGACTGCCGACGCGGGTGCGGGTCCGGTCGGACAGCGAGCCGGCCAGTGGTTGGGCGACGAGCGCGCCGATTGCCCCCAGCAAGGTGAGCACGCTCAGCACGCCGGCTTTGTCGTCGTCGCCCGCCAGGGACTCGACCTGCAGGGCGAGCAGGACCGAGGGCACCGCGCCGAAGATGGTGGTGATACCGAGCTGGGTCAGCCCGATCGACAGCATCAGGTTCTGCGGAGAGGAACTCTCGGGGCTCGGGGCCTGGTCGTCGCATGGCTGTACTGTTCCGGGCTGCTGGGCGCGGCCGGGGCTCGCACCTGACGATCCTCTGACGTGGTCTTCCATCTGCGGCTCCCTGCATATGGATACCTTGTAGCCGTAATATTGGATGCAGCGTATCCGTATGCATCTCGGCCGGGTGATGAGGGTGCGGCTCGACAAGGGGAACGTGCGAGCCGGAAACGGTTCTCTCGCGTGCTGAGGGTGGGCTTACGCGTCGGCTGTCGTTCCCGCCTTCCATCCGGCGCGGCGCAGGCCGCGCCGGATGGGGATCGTCCGGTTGGTCGCCGGCGGGTCAGTGGGCGGTGGCTGCTCGGTGTTCGGCCAGGACGTCCAGCCCGAAGTCGGACGTCAGGTCGCGCCATACCGAATGTGCGTGGTTGGCATGCCGTTGGGTGTTGTCGTACTCGATCAGGACACTGGGACCCTGCACCCGGTAGTAGTGCGGCTCACCGGCGGTCAAGCTGCCCGCCCAGCTGAAGTGGACTTCGTCGAGGACGCCGTCGGCGGCGAAGCGGGCGTCATAAGCCCCGGCAAGGGCCTCCGGGGTTCGGCCCGTGTACATGGCGAGCAGTTGACGCAGTCCGTCGCGCTGCCCTTCGTCCAGATCGCGTGCGCTGACGCCCTGGGGTGGGACGGTGATCGCCAGGCGCGCATGGTCGTCCTCGGTGTACCCGCTGCCTTCCTCCGCCCGGCGGTCGATGTCGTCGACAAGCCGTGCCAGAGCAGGATCCGCGAACCGGTCCCGCCACAGGTCCTGCATGTGCATCATGGTGTCGTCGGCACGGACCCGCGGCCTGTTGCCGGAAACGATGTCGGACACCGCTGACGGGTGCAGCAGAGCCTGCCGGAACTGTCGTGAGTTCAGCGTCCTTGCCAGTAGCCGCGCCTGGTCCTCGGCCCCGCCCAAGGGGCTCAGAGTGCCTCCCAGCAACGCGGTCTTCGCCGGGTCCGCGCCGATGAAGCAGGGCGTCGTCGAGATGAGCCTGTTCGCGACGATCAGGTTGTTCAAGGAGATGTGGTGGCCCCCGAACCGCCAGGCCCAGACCGGGTCACCGGGTCGGCCGAAAACCCTCAGCCAGTACAGGCCCGGATCGCGCCCGCGCTCCCGGCCCCAGTCGACCCGCCATCCTTCCACCTGGTCCAGGATGTTCTCCAGACCCATCACCGTGGCGACCGTGGCGTATCCGGCCTCGGACAACCCGGTCGCCACCAACTGCATGGCCAGGCTCTGCTGGTAGGCGCTCTGCTCCCGGATGGCCAGTCCGCCGTGATTGGTCGGCGTGTAGAACCACCGCAGCCTCTCCGCCTCCGCTTCGGGGTCGAGCGGCGAGTCGAACAGGGCGAAGCGCAGTTGTTCCCGGCTCAACGTGCCGAGCCAGGTGGCGGCGGCTGTCGCCATGGCCGCTGCCGCCCCCTCGCGTCCAGGTGCGGAGGCGGTCGGCGTCCGGGCGTTGCGGCCGTCGTTCGTCACTGGCGCGCTCCCCCGTCCTCGGACACGTCCAGCATGACTTTGATGGCGTTGCCCCGACGTTCGGCATATGTGTCGAAGGCTTCGCCGACACCCTGCAGAGGGAAGTGGTGCGTGATCAGTTCAGCGGTACGCAGACGTCCGCGGGCCGCGAGGGAGACCGCGCGGGCCAGCGAGCCGGTGCCCTCACCGCGGACCGTCTCGATCGAGATGCCGTTCATCACGGCGTGGTTGAGATCGGCGCGCACCGGCTCCTCGAAGAAGCCCACGAGCACGACCTTGCCCGCTCGCTTGCTCATGCGGAGGGCGTCGTCCACCGCGCTGGGAGCGCCCGAGCATTCCAGGACGATGTCGGCGCCCGTGCCCTGCGTCGCTTCGCGGACCGCGGCGACGGCGTCTTCGTTCCGGGAATTGAGCACGAGGTCCGCGCCGAATGACTTGCCGATCTCCAGGCGGGCGTCGCGTGTACCGATCAGCGCGACCGTCCGAGCGCCGAGCTCGCGGGCGACCTGGGTGGCGAGCAGTCCTATCGGGCCCGGCCCGATCACGGCGACGCTCGCGCCGACCAGCAGGGAGTCGAGTGTGTCGAAGGCGTGCATGACCGTGCCCACCGTCGTGAGGACAACAGCGGCGTCGAAGTCGACCGAGTCCGGAAGCCTGTGAAGGGTGGAGACATGGTTGACCGCGTACTCGGCGAATCCCCCGTTCACGGTCATCCCCTGCACACGGTGCCCCTTGTCCCGGTGACCGTAGTTGAGGCAGTCGGTGTAGCCCCCGGCCAGGCAGTTGGCACAGCGCATGCAGCCGCGGTGCGCTTCGGTGACGACTCGGTCGCCGACGCGGAACTCGTCGACGGTGTCCCCGACAGCCGCGACGACACCCGCGTACTCGTGACCCGGGACGAACACATCGGGGGCCGGTCCGCCGTCCGGGAAGAAGTGGCGACTGCGGACCTTGAGGTCCGTGCCGCACAAGGACGCTCTACGGACGTGCACCAGGACGTCTTCCGGACCCACTGGGGGCAGGGGCAGCGTGGTCGTTCTGATGACGCCGGGCTCGCCCAGCACTGCCGCCTGCATGGTTTCCGGCAAGGACATATCGAGTCTCCAACTGCGGGCCATGACGCCACGCATCACCTGGGGGAACGGGACGTTCGCGCCCCGGAACCATCTTTGCCACACTCATGGCGCCTGTCCTACGGGTGTCGCATAGGGGTTGCCTATAGGGCGCGGGGTGGATCCCTATTGGTAACGGTTTACATGGTGTGTCAGAGTCGTCGGGATATTGTGACTCGCCGTATTGCCGGTGGTCTGGGCGCCTTGAGGGAGTAAAACCGTGGATCTGGGAATTTCCGGAAAAACCGCGCTGGTATTGGGCGGAGGTGGGGGTATCGGCGGCGCTGTCGCGCAGGTCCTCGCGGAAGAGGGTGCCGACATCGCCATTGCCGATATCGATCTACAGGCCGCACAGAGGCGCGCAGAGGCAGTGAAGAGTGCTGGCGGTAAGGCGTTGGCTTTGGAATGGGATCTCAGCGATCTGAGCGAGATCGACACGAATGTCGCGCTCGTTGAGGATTCCCTGGGCCCGGTCGACATTCTCGTCAACAACACCGGCGGGCCTCCGCCCTCATCCGTGCTGGGTCAGGGCCACGAGGTCTGGTTGAGCCACTTCCAGTCCATGGTGCTGTCGGTGATGGCGATCACCGACAGGGTGGCACCGTCGATGAGGAGCCGCGGCTGGGGCCGGATCATCACCAGTACCAGCTCCGGCGTGATTGCCCCCATTCCCAACCTGGGGCTCTCGAATACGCTTCGGGCCGCGCTCCTCGGCTGGTCTAAGACATTGGCACGGGAGATCGCGGCCGACGGAGTTACCTGCAACGTGACAGTGCCCGGCCGGATCCGCACGGAGCGGGTGCAGTTTCTGGACCGGTCGAAAGCCGAGCGGGAAGGAAAGACTGCGGAGCAGGCATCCGCAGAAAGCATCGCGTCGATTCCCATGGGGCGTTACGGCGAGCCGCGTGAGTACGCGTCCACGGTGGCCTTCTTGGCGAGCGTTCAGGCCGCCTATATCACCGGCTCTGTCGTCCGGGCCGACGGCGGCCTCATTTCCAGCATCTGAACCTGAACAGCTGACCAAAGAAAGTTGCGGCATGGCACTGCTGACTCGTACGACCGAGGGTGTTTTCGCTATCGCGCCGACTCCGTTCGACGATGAGGGGGCCATTGATTTCGACTCGCTCAGCCGGCTCACGGAGTTCTACGCATCTGTTGGCGTCACCGGCCTGACCCTGCTCGGTCAGATGGGCGAGGCCCCCAAGCTGTCCCACGACGAGAGCGTGCGCATCGTCAGGCACGTACTCAAGCGAACCGACCTGTCGATCGTCGTGGGAGTGTCGGCGCCCGGCTATGCCGCCATGCGTGCGCTGTCCACGGAGGTCATGTCCGCCGGCGCGTCCGGTGTCATGATCGCACCGTCCAACACGCTGCGGACCGATGACCGGATCGTGGCGTACTACGAGGGAGCTTCCGCAGCCATCGGCGAGGAAGTGCCTTTCGTGATCCAGGACTATCCACTGTCGTTCTCCGTGGAGATGTCCCCGTCCGTCATCGCCCGGATCGCGAACGCCCTCCCCGGGTGCGTCATGCTCAAGCACGAGGACTGGCCGGGCCTGGAGAAGATCAGCAGCCTGCGGCAGATGGCGGCCGCCGGTGAGATGCCGCGTCTGTCGGTGCTGTGCGGAAACGGCGGCCTCTTCCTCGACTTCGAGACGGAGCGTGGAGCGGACGGCGCCATGACGGGATACTGCGTACCGGAACTGCTCGTGGACGTGGTCCGTCACACGGCAGCCGGCGACCGTGACACCGCCCATGATGTCTTCGACGCCCACCTGCCTCTGCTGCGATATGAGCAGCAGCCGGGCATCGGTCTGGCCGTGCGCAAATACGTGATGAAGCAGCGGGGTCTGCTGACGTCCGATGCACAGCGCAGGCCCGGGGCCGGTCTGTCCGCCACGGCCCGCGCCGAGGTCGACTACCTGCTGACACGGCTGGCGCGCAAGGACAGCAGGGTCACTCTCGCGTCCTGACGAGTCCGGACCAGTCACCTCAGCCGGAAGGGCTGAGCGGCAGGCCAAAGCCCTGATGAGCAAGGAGTAACTTGATCGCATGCAGCTGCGTCAGCTGGAGTACTTCATTGCCATCTGTGACGCCGGTTCCTTCAGCGGAGCCGCTGTCCGGCTGTATGTCACGCAGCCCTCGCTGTCCCAGCAGATCGGCGCTCTTGAGAAGGAGCTTGGGGCGGATCTACTCGAACGCGGCCGCCATGGCATCACGTTGACCCCCGCCGGCCGGGTCTTCCTGTCGCAGGCCCAACGCGCCCTCCAGGCCGTTCAGGACGCCCAGGACTCCGTCCGCCAGGTGGTCGAGGGCCGCAAGGGCGACGTCCACGTGCTGACGGTGAGATCCGTGGCGTCGGGCGTCCTGCCGTCGTCCGCCGCACGTTGGCACTCCCTGTTCCCCTCCACAGTCCTGCGCCTGCATGACTTCTCACACCGTCGCGCCTTGGAGGACGCCGTCCGCAGCGGTCAGGGCGACATCGCCGTAGGGCCACGACCGTCCCCGTGGGAGGGGCCGGTTGTGTCGCTCGGCTATGAGGAGATGGTGGTGATCGGTCCAGTCGGGCACGAGGCGGAGGAGGTTGCCGAGGCCGCTGAGCTGGCCGGTGCCGACTGGGTGCTCTACGAGCCGGAACAGGGCATGAGCGAGGTCGTGGACCGGGTGGCAGCACATCTCGAATTCACGCCACGCGCCGTCGCCCGTACGGGCCAGGTGTCGGCGGCGCTCCTGTTCGCGGTCGAGGGCATCGGAATGACGCTGGCACCCGAGAACGCGGTACCACTGGGGTGGGCCAGGCACGCACGGAGAATCGGCCCCGGGTTCTACCGGGAGCTCGTGGCGTACAGCAGAAAGCAGCCCTCACAGCTCGCGGAACGCTATCGGGACATGCTCACCACTGTTGCGCTGCCGCTGATCGCCGAGGGAGACCTGCCCGAGGGTGCCATCCGCTGCTGATGCCCCAAGGCAGGGCGGCGGTACCGAGCGCCGTGAGCACTGCGGCGACGATGTCCTCGGTAGAAGTAAGGCTATTGACGAGACGCCCAGGAGGCCTCAGCTATCGGGCTGGGCGGCGCGGCCGGCCGGCCGAGATCGATGAAAGCTCGGGCAGCGGCACTGGCGGAGGTGATGAGCGACCCCTCGAAGCTCCGCCCGGGCGCACCGGGCGGAGGGCGGGGATGCCGGCACGCGGGGTCGGACATTCGTGAGGCATTCAGGTAGGCGCAGCCGAATCCGGCCCTCACCAGGTCAACGGCCGCGGGAATGCGTGCGGCGTCGGCCGCGGGGCTACTCGCGGAGTACGCCCCGGACCCGATGCGGTTGCCCTATGCCGTCGTTCGCCCTGCTGCTCCCGACCGCCCTGGTCGCGCTCACCCGCAACCGCAAAGGTGCCGGTATCGAGGCCGCACCGTACCGGCCCCAACGCATCGCCGTGCCCCGGCACGGGCGTTGAATATTCCTCGCCGCCGTACTCACGGGCTTCACCGCCTTCGCCGCGTACGGCGAATTGGACTACCCGGTGCCGACGTTCCTGGTCGGGACGCTGCCCGAGAGCTCGTACCCGCTGGCCGGCGCGGTCGCGTTCGTGGCGTTCACCTCGGGCGCCAACACCCACCCGGCAGCATCGCCGAGGATGCCCCCTCAACCACGTCGATTGCTCAGATGTCTCCAGAGGAGCTTTTCGGCATCACCGTATCCGTTAGTATCTGCGTGACGGATCCAGCGTTGCGGTGGAGGGTCTCGACCGCTCCTGGCGCCCGCTTGCGTCCGCCAGGAACCCGTCAGGTTCACCGTAGGCAGGACGCCAATCCCACTCCTACCGGAAGAAACAGATATGGCAACGCTCCTCTATCGGCTGGGCACTTTCGGGGCCGAACGGTGGCGCACGATGTTGATCGGATGGCTGCTCACCCTCGGCGCAGTGGCCGGCTTGGGCATCTCGTTCGCAGGCACGTTTCAGGACAGCAATTCCATCCCCGGTTCATCTGCCGAAGTGGCGCTGACCAAGATGGACCGGCACTGGCCGGAACCGGCCGGCACGGGTGGCCAAATCGTCTTTCAGGCGCCGTCCGGCCACAGGCTGACCGAGCCCGGGCTGCAGAAGTCCCTCGCAAGCAGCCTAGACGCGACCAGTCGCGTGGACGGGGTGATCGGGGTCAGTAGTCCGGCCGAGGGCGGCGAGGTCTCCAAGGACGAACGCACCGCGGTCGCCCCAATCCTCTTCGACTCCGAGTTGGACGGCGATGCGCCCCAAGCGACGCTCGAGGCCGTCAAGAACGCGGGGGCCGAGGCACGAGGGGCAGGCCTCAAGACCGTGTACGGCGGTGAAGCCTATGCTCCGCAAACGTCGCCCTTCGGTCCTACCGAGATGATCGGCCTCGGGGTCGCACTGGCCGCCCTGGTAATCACGTTCGGCTCGCTGCTCGCCGCCGGCCTCCCGCTGATCACCGCCATACTCGGCGTCGTCGGCACGATGGTCGCCATGATGGGGCTGGCGTCGGCGTTCAACGTGTCCGACAACGCCCCGACCTTGGCGATCATGCTGGGCCTGGCTGTCGGCATCGACTACGCCTTGTTCATCGTCTCCCGCCACCGCGCCCAGCTCGCCGACGGCACTCCCGTCCGGAAGTCCATCGCCAAGGCCACCGCGACCGCCGGCAGCGCCGTCGTCTTCGCCGGCGCCACTGTCGTCATCGCCCTGGCGGGCCTGTCCGTCGCGGGCGTCCCGATGCTGACCTCGATGGGACTCGCGTCCGCCGGCTCAGTCTCGGTCGCCGTCCTTATGGCACTCACTCTGCTGCCCGCCCTGATGAGCATGGCGGGGCACCGGCTTATCCCCAAGCCCCGTTCACGCGCCGCCCGGCAAGCCGGCCGCAGCAGCGTCACGGCCACCCTGGGTGTGCGCTGGACACAGGGAGTACTGCGCCACCCCCTGCGCAACCTGATCCTGGGCACAGTCGCCCTCATCGCCCTGGCGATTCCCGCCATGCAACTCAAGCTCGCCCTCACCGACGAGGGCTCCAACGCCACCACAACGTCCAGCCGCCAGGCCTACGACATCATCAGCGACGCCTTCGGCCCCGGCGCGAACGGTCCCCTGGTCATCCTCATCGAGGACGACGACCCGGCCACCATCCAGTCCACGGCCACCGCCGTCGAGAACAAGCTGAACGACACCGAGGGCATTGCGGATACGAGTGGCGTCGATGTGGCCGAGAGCAAGAAGGCGGCCCGCATCCAGGTCATTCCCACCACCGGACCGCGCACCCAGGAGACCAGCGATCTGGTCTCCCAGCTGCGTACGAAGATGCAGCCCATCGCCCGGGCGCACGGCAGCTACGTGGCGGTGACAGGGCTGACCGCCGTCAGTATCGACGTCTCGTCCAAGCTCGGCGGCGCGCTGGTGCCCTTCGCGATCGTCGTGATCGGCCTCTCCCTGCTGCTCCTGATGGTCGCGTTCCGGTCCATCGCCATCCCCGTCAAGGCGACCGTGGGATTCCTGCTGTCCCTCGGCGCGGCCTTCGGTGCCACCGTGGCGGTCTTCCAGTGGGGCTGGCTGTCCGGCCTGCTCGGTGTGCCGAGCCAGGGTCCCGTGGCAAGCTTCGTGCCCATCATCGTCATGGCCGTGCTCTTCGGCCTCGCCATGGACTACGAGGTCTTCCTCGTGTCCGCCATACGCGAGGACTATGTCCACCGACACGACGCCCGGGCAGCCATCATCGTGGGCGCGCGCAACGCGGCCCGGGTGGTGACGTCGGCCGCGGTCATCATGATCTCGGTGTTCATCAGCTTCCTCTTCTCTCACGACATCGACATCATGCCGATCGCGTTCGCGCTGGCCTTCGGTGTCCTGATCGATGCCTTCCTGGTCCGCATGACCCTCGTACCCGCGGTGCTGGCCCTCCTCGGCGACCGCGCCTGGTGGCTGCCCCGCCGCCTCGACCGGGTCCTGCCGCACCTCGACGTCGAAGGCGAGAACCTCGACGCCCCCGACGCGATCGGCGCCACAGGCAAGGAACCCCACCACAGTGAGCCCATCCCACGATGAACAGCCATCTTCGAGTTCCGGTGGTGTCCCTGAGGAGACGTTTCACTGCCACCGGCCGGACGCGACAACGCCGCTGATCGCCGAAGCCCCGAGCAAGACACCGATGAGATGCATCGATGCACCAGCCGGGACACGCATCGGCCTCCACCAAGACCCTTGACGGCCTCACACGAGTACGCCCAGTCCCCGACTCGGAACAGCGGCGCGGGAGCGGTCAGCCGGTTCGCCACCAGTACCTCGATGACCTGGCCGTGCGTCAGGTCCGCCCGCGAATCCGGTGGCCGCAGCCCGTCGACGATCCCCGCGACGTCCAGCCGACGCAGAAAACTCGGCAGCGACAGGCAGAGCACCCAGCCGCTTGGTCACCACGGACTCAATCACGACCTCCACGCGAGGGCGTTCCGTCCGCCCGGACGACACTCCGGGCCGTCTACGAGACGGTCCTCAAACCAAGCGGTTGGCTGCGGCGACTGCGGGTCGGGCAAGGGCGGCAGAGCTCGAACACGCACTGAGAGGTCGTTTTCTTCCAGTGTTTTATCCCGGAATCAGATGTTTGGTCTGCGGTGTCGGGTCGCGCCAGGAGATGGTGTTCTCGCCGGTGAGGCGGCGGGCCATCAGGTCGGTCATGGCGAGATGGATCATGGCTTCGGAGCGGGCGGGAAGGGTTTCGTAGTCGCGGGCCAGGCGGCGGTGGAGCATGAGCCATCCGTAGGTCCGCTCGACCGCCCACCGCTTCGGGATCGGGGTGAAACCCCTGGTCCCGGGCGTGCGGGCGGTGATTTCCATGTCGATGCCGAGGGTGGCGGCGTGCTCGACGAGGTGCTGGCGGTAGCCGCCGTCGACCCACACCTTGCGGATGCCGGGATGGCCGGCGGCAACCTGGTCGAGGAGCTGAGTGCCGGCCACGGAGTCCTGGACACTGGCCGCGGTGACCAGCACCGCCAGCAGCAGGCCGAGCGTGTCGGTCACGATGCTCCGCTTTCGGCCCACGATCTTCTTGCCGGCGTCGATGCCCTGGCTGGAGGCGTGAACGCTGGAGGAGGTCTTGACGCTCTGAGCGTCGATCACACAGGCCGACGGCTCGGACTCCCGTCCTTCCTTCTGTCGCAACAGCTGCCTGAGCAGACCGTTGAGCTGGGCGAACACACCTTCCTGCTGCCACTTCGTGAAGTAGCCGTAGACCGTGTTCCAGTGCGGGAAGTCGTGCGGGAGGCAGCGCCACTGAACCCCGGTCCGGTCCACATACAAGATCGCGTCCATGATGTCGCGCAGATCATGCTCGGGCGGCCGGCCGAAGTCCAGGGCCCTGCCGCGGCGCTCGAAGCGCCAGGCGGACAACACCGGCTCGACCAACCCCCAGCGGGCATCGGACAGATCACTCGGATACGGACGTCGCGCAGACATGCTTCCGGCATACCGCTCCGGACCAAGTGCGCCCAGGCGCACATCGGTGACGGCAGAAGCACGCAGAAGAACCGGGCGTCCTGGGATGAGACAGGAACAAGCCTCATCCCGCACCGCCCGTCACCCCATCCGATTCACAGGCCCCAATCACTCCCGCTGCCCCTTCCGCACCACAGTCCCACGCCCTGGGAACCGGTTTATATATGAGCAGTACGGATGAAAACGACCTCTGAGAGGTCGTTTTCATCCGTACTGCTCATATATAGACCGGTCCCGCTTCCGTTGGATGTCGCCGACCGCCGGGCCGTGTTCGACGGCGTCGAAGCGCCAGGCGGACAACACCGGCTCGACCAACTCCCAGCGGGTTGAACTTCTTCGGCGCCGTGTGGGTGGCTCAGGCGGGCTGGCCGCCCCGGTCGCAGAGGCTCCGGCCGCTGCAAGGACGGGAGTCCGAGCCGTCGGCCTGTGTGATCGACGCTCAGAGCGTCAAGACCTCCTCCAGCGTTCACGCCTCCAGCCAGGGCATCGACGCCGGCAAGAAGATCGTGGGCCGGAAGCGGAGCATCGTGACCGACACGCTCGGCCTGCTGCTGGCGGTGCTGGTCACCGCGGCCAGTGTCCAGGACTCCGTGGCCGGCACTCAGCTCCTCGACCAGGTTGCCGCCGGCCATCCCGGCATCCGCAAGGTGTGGGTCGACGGCGGCTACCGCCAGCACCTCGTCGAGCACGCCGCCACCCTCGGCATCGACATGGAAATCACCGCCCGCACGCCCGGGACCAGGGGTTTCACCCCGATCCCGAAGCGGTGGGCGGTCGAGCGGACCTACGGATGGCTCATGCTCCACCGCCGCCTGGCCCGCGACTACGAAACCCTTCCCGCCCGCTCCGAAGCCATGATCCATCTCGCCATGACCGACCTGATGGCCCGCCGCCTCACCGGCGAGAACACCATCTCCTGGCGCGACCCGACACCGCAGACCAAACATCTGATTCCGGGATAAAACACTGGAAGAAAACGACCTCTGAGTGGACGTTAAGTCCGTTTCTGGTAGCGGCCTCGTCCGGGCTGGGTGAGGAAGCCTTGGCGGACGAGGCGTCCGAGACGAGCACGGGTGACGTTGACCGATGCCTCGTCGGTGGGCATGCCGAGGAGTTCGTGCAGCTCACGGGCCCGGAACTCCTGGTCGGGGTGCTGGTTGAAGGCGTTCACGATGGCCTGGTAGGCGGTGTTCGTCTCGGGCGGTTCGGGTTCGTTTCCAGCCGGTGCGAGTTCGGCGATGACCTTCTGGGTGGTGGTCAGCTCCGCGAGTCGCGCTTCGGTCTCGGTCAGGGCGGTGGCCAAGTGCTCGATCTGGTCGCGTAGTTCACGGGCCCGGTCCCCGGTCTCGTCGTGCTGGGCCTGGAGGCTGGCCAGGAGCTCGGTGATGTTCACGCGGCCAGCTCGAGGGTGTCGCGCCAGGTTGGACTCGGTGTGGTGAGGCGGCGGGTCATGTTCGCGATGGAGGCCCAGTAGACACGCGAGGTGGAGGTTTCGGGGCGGTGGTCGTACTCGCGGGCCAGGCGGCGGTGCAGCATCAGCGTGCCGTTGACCTGCTCCACGATCCACCTTTTCGGCTGCGGGACGAACCCTTTGCCCTGGTCTTCGGGGTTGCGGCGGACGACCTCGACGTCGATGTCCAATAGGGCCCCGTGGATGATGACTTGGTCCTTGAAGCCCTGGTCCACCAGGGCCTTCTCCAGCCGGTTCCCGCAGCGGTCGGCGACCTGGTCGAGCAGGGCGGTCCCGGCGGCGTTGCCGTGGGCAGAGGCGGCCAGCACCACGACGCCGATGACCAGCCCCAGAACGTCCACGGCCAGTCCCCGCTTGCGGCCCGAGACCTTCTTGTTGGCGTCCAGTCCCGTCGTGGTCTTCGGGACACCCGCGGCCGCGCGTACGGACTGGGTGTCGATGATCACGAGGGACGGGTCCTCTAATCGCTTCGCTTTCTCCCGTACCTGGCAGCGCAGGAGCTCCTGAATCCGCTGGTCGAGCCCGTCCTCACGCCACAGGCCGAAGTAGTAGAACACCGCAGACCAGGACGGCAAGTCGTGGGGCAGATAGCGCCACTGACAGCCCGTCCGGTTCTGATAGAAGATCGCGTTCACGACCTCCCGCAGGTCGCAGGACCCGGGATCTCCGGTCGCCGACCGGGCCACCCGGTCCTGCTTCCAGGCCGTGATCATCGGTTCGATCAACGCCCACTGCTCGTCCGATAAGTCGCTGAGGTACGGCTCTCGCTCCATGCCCGCATCTCAGCATGGACATGCCCAGCAGGTGGCCTGCCCGACGATCAGTACCACGATCGAGCGATCACGAACCGAGGAAGATCGGACTTAACGTCCACTGACAGATATCTGCTGGTTGTTCAGGCACGTACGGCATGTTGGTGCCGTGGGTACCGCCCCCTGACTTCACTTCAACTGAAACGAGGTCGCCAGCGTTCAGCGGTGGACAGGAGCACTGCCGCACCGCTTCCTGGCCCTCCCTGTTGTTGCTGGCTCGATGGCCAGCTACCAAGCTGCCCGGCACTGGTGTGGTGAGACTCGACAGCGACGTCTCCCGTCACGACCAGGCCCGCGGCCGGGCCGACGGGCCAGGCCGGCTGACGCCCCTTCCCCGTCCCGCACCACCTGAACCGCCGAGGCCCCCGGGCCCGGCGGTTCTCGGCCATTGCGGCCGGGCTGCCGGTTTCTACAAGACCGGGCACGCGTGCCGTTGCCATCGTCGGAGCCTTCCATTCCTCCGACGAAGGAGTCTCCATGGCTTTCCAGGGCATCAAGCGCAAGGCCGGCGTCGTCCTCGCGGCCACCACCCTGCTCACCGCCGTGTCCGGCCTCGCCGCGACCTCGGCGCAGGCGGCCCCGACCGCGACCTGCTGGTCCTCGAACAAGCCGAACAACTCCAGCCTGAAGACGACGCTGAAGGGCACCTACAACCTGAAGAAGGGCATCGGCTCGGTCTGCGGCAACGTCCGTTCGGTGAGCGGCGGCACCGTCTTCTACGTGTGGTGCGGCGCGGTCAACCCGGACTCGGGCGTGCTGTGGTTCTACGGCCGCGTCGCCGGCACCGAGGACAAGGGCTACATGTCTTCGGACAACCTCAACTACGACAGCGGCACCTGGAGCTTCTGCTGACCGAGGCAGCCGTCAGCGGCGGGCGGTACGGCGGTACCGTCCGCCCGCCGCTCCCCGGCCGGCCCCGCGGGGGTCGGCCGGCCGGGGAGCAGGACACTGGTGATCCGGCCCGGCAGCCGGTCGAGCGGGGAGCCGGGCAGGGCCCCTGCGCGCAGCCTGAGCAGCGCGGAGGGGCTCAGCCCGGTCATCGCCTTGATGTCGCGGCTGAGGTGGGCCTGGTCGTGGTAGCCGCACAGGGCGGCGGTCCCGGCGGCGGGTGTCCCGCCGGACAGCGCGAGCAGCGCCCGCTGAAGCCGGTACACCCGGGCGACGCCCTTCGGTGACAGGCCGACCTCCTCCTGGAAGCGGGCCCGCAGGTTGCGGGCGCTCCACCCGGTCTCCGCGGTGGCCTCGGCCAGCGAGGGTCCGGCGCCGCGCAGCAGGGACAGGGCGTGGCCGACCTCGG
Organism: Streptomyces aurantiacus; assembly: GCF_027107535.1. NCBI lineage: Bacteria > Bacillati > Actinomycetota > Actinomycetes > Kitasatosporales > Streptomycetaceae > Streptomyces > Streptomyces sp. Qhu-G9. The sequence goes on from NZ_CP114283.1 coordinate 4,989,274, forward strand.
GCGAGAGCTGTTGCCGGCCGGCCTCGAAAAGGGCGGCCAGGGCCTGGTCGAGCAGTGCGAACCGGGCCTCCCAGCCGGGGAGTTCGCGCAACCGGTCGGTGAGCCGCGGCCAGCACGGTCCGAGCACGTCGGCGAGGTCGAGGTAGACGTCGCGGAAGTACCGCATCGGCAGGCCGAGGAGCCGGTAGGCCCCGGTCGGCGTGAGGTTGACCTCCAGGCCGTGCACCTCGCCGCGGTGCACCCCGGTGACGGGGCCGGTGTGCAGTCCGCTGATCATCGCGGCGGGAGCGGGGCGCAGCAGCCCGTCGGTGCCGGTGACGTGGAGGCCGTCGGCGAAGGACAGTACGAGGGTGAAGGTGCCGTTGGGCAGCTCCAGCCGGCGGCGGGGCTCGGGGAAGGCGGTGTGGAATCCCGTGTAGCCGAGCACGTACGGGCGCAGCGCGGGCACGGCCCGCCGACGTACCGATCCCATCCGCGGCCTCCTCGAACGCAGGACGTGCGCACCGGCGGCAGATGATGTCAGCGGGCGGGCGGGGTGGCCAGACCGCTTCCGGCCACCCCGTTCCCGGCCGCGGCCCGGGCGGGCTCGCCGACCTGCTCGGCACCGATCCGGCCGGGGCCGGGACCCTCGCGGTGGACGGCAAGAGCGCCCGGGGCTCGCGCACCGTCACCGGCACGGCCACAACGCCCCAGGCTGACCATCGGACCCGTCACCCAGCGGAGCAAACCCAGTGCGATGAATACAACCATCTCTCTACAGTGCTGTGATGACTGATCAGGAGACGTTGACGTCGCTCCAACAGCGTCGAGCCGTGTGCCCCTACCCGGACTGCGCAACCGGAACAATCATGGACCTGGTCGACCAGCGCATGATCTCTCCAGAAAGCCGCGAGTACGAGTGGAGTGACTTTGGAGAGGGCAAGGGTGCCCTGCCCATTCATCCCCTCCTCGAGTGGACGCAGCAGGAGTGCTGGATCTGTCAGCTGTGCGGTCGCTCGATCCTCGAAGTCATCCAGTGCAAGCGCAACAGCTGGGGCGCGGGCGTTGACATCGAAGAGCTGACGCGGCTGGTGCTCTGGCCCGCTCCCCCGCCACGCGGCCTTCCTCCAGCACGTACCAGAGCGAATTCGCAGCGCGTACGAAGAAGCTTCCCGGGCAGAGAACGCCGGCGCACCGCGGCTCGCCGGCGTGGGGTATCGCTCGGCCGTTGAAGAGCTGTGCAAGGACCAGGGCGCCACCCACCACAACCTGCACGGCAAAATTCAGGAACTCGCGGCCAAAGGCCTGCCCCCCGATGTCATCACCGCTCTCGACGAAACCCGCATCGTCGGAAACGACAGCGTGCACCACGGCGTCGGCTACTCCGCCGACGAACTGGCCGACATCGCTGAGCTGGTTGCCGAAGCAGCGGTACTCCTATACGTCCAGCCCGCGCAGCGCCGCCGCATGGCGGAGTCACGAAAGAAGCGCCACGAGGCCGCCAAACAAAACGGCTAGGCATTGGAGCAACACCCCCAACAGCGGTTCGTCACCCTTGGTGCCAGGCGGCAAATCCCACGTTGGTGACGTATTCGTATTGGCCCCACTGAGCCTTTTCAGCGTTGCCGCTCCAGGGTGAGGACGGCGGCGGCGATTGACGTCATTCGATTCGGGCTACACCAGGCTCTGCGGAAGATGAGCTATGCCTTCAGGCGTGCGATGCCGCGCTCGACCGGTGCCCGTGCTGCGGACAGCGCACGGTTGACAGTCTGTTGGGTGGGTGTGAGCCCGCGGCCCGGCGGGCGTCTGAGGGCCGTCGTCACCCATGGGCCGGCGCCCATATAGGCACGGTCGGCGAGGAGCCGGGTGGCTGCGGCGAGGGCCTGGCGGTCGTACGGGATCGCGAGGCCGGGGACGGCTGCCGTTCATGCCGGCCGCCCGTGGCAGACACGGGCTTGAGGAGACACAGAGACAACAACCTGTGCACTCGTTGCGCACGACACCCCAGGGGCCCCTTCCTTACGCTGGTCAAGATTTTCCGCAGGCCGCGTCTCGAACCCCTGACCCTGGAGACAGCCATGACCCTTGTCCTGAAGGCGGCACGAAGAGCCGGTGCCGTGGCACTTGCGCTCGGTTCCCTCATGTTCCTCTCGCCGTCACCGGCCCAGGCCGTCACGTACGAGGAGTTGCGCAACGACGGGACCGGCAAGTGCCTGGCCATTCCCGGCTCCGACGACGGCAACGGCGTCGCGGCCGTCCAGTGGTCGTGCACCGACAACGCCGATCAGCGCTGGGAGCTGCGTGACAAGGACCAGGGGGACGAAGAGGTCTGGCTCGTCAACAAGGCAACCGGCAAGTGCCTCGGCGCCGCCAACGACAAGGGCATCGTGACCTTCCAGTACACCTGCGGTTCCGGCTCCGAATTCCTCTGGATCCACGACAGTATCGGCCGCCTGCGTCACCCGTACGGCGACTGGTGCCTCGCCGTTCCCAACTCCCAAACTGCCAGCGGCGTCGAGCCGATCCTGTGGACCTGCACCACCAACCAGGACCAGCAGTGGAGCTGATCCGCCCTCAGGCCGCAGCCATGGTCGTCGACGCCGGCCGCAGCTCCATCCGAACGTCCGAGGCGTCCAGGGAGCGGCCCAGGACCTTCGCGACTCAGCGCATGCGGTAGCGCAGGGTGTGGCGGTGAACGCCGAGGTCGGCCGCCACCGCTGCCCGGACAGGCCGACGATCAGTGAACTCTTTCAGCGGTGCCGCTCAAGGGTGAGGACGGCCTTGGCGATTGACGTCATTCGATTCGGGCTGCAGCGGGATCGGCGGAAGATTCGCCAGGACTTCAAACGGGCGATGCCTCGCTCGACGGGCGCGCGTGTGGTGGCGAGTGTGCGGTTGACGGTCCGTTGTGTCGCTGTGAGTTCGCCGCCGGGTGGGCGTTTGAGCCCGGTGGTCACCCACGGTCCGGCGCCTTGGTAGGCACGATCGGCGAGGATCGGGACGCCCTGGCGCTCACAGATCCGGATGATTTTGTGGGTGCGGGCGGCGGTCAGGTCGTGGGCCCGGCCCGGCAGGGCCGGTGAGATCCACAGGATGTCTCCGGTGCGGTCGGTGACGACCTGGACGTTGACGCCATGGCGGCAATGCTTGGCCGAGTAGTCCGCAGTGCCGTCCCCGATGCGGTCGCACTCGGCAAGGGTCCCGTCCAGCAGGACGAAATCGGGGTTGTGCTCCCGCAATACCTTCAGCAGTCCGGGCGCCCGCTCAGCGAGGCGATCCACGGCCCTGTGCACGTAGGCGTGGACGGTGCCGACCGAGACCCCGAAGGCGACGGCAATCTGGGCCAACGACTCGTGCTTACGCAGGTACATCAGAGCGACCAGGGCACGTTGGTGCGGCGGAAGCTTGCAGCGACGGTCACCCTCGCGGGTGACGATAAGCATGGTCAGCCACTCGACCAACGCGTGCGGGAGGTCGAGTACGGCAGGATGGGGAACCAACAGGGCTCCTGTGCCGATGAGTTGAGACTTCGAACACCTCCCTCAACGGCACGGGAGCCCTGTGCGTTGCGGCCCGCTGCCCGTCACTCGATCGATGGCCAGGTGAAAGAGCTCACTGGGATCCGAGGTCGACGACCTGGTCCACCCATGCGTCATCCAGCTCCTGGTCGTCGCCGGCCTCCCCACGCGCGTGGATGCGGTCCCACCGGCGGATGTTCATCGTGCGGAACTCCATTGCACGCTGATGGGGCCGGGCGACGCGCGACTGGTTGACCGGGGGATCTCCACGCGCAGGCCCTCTCCGGTGGCCCTTGCATGGCAGCCACCGCCGGTGATCACACGCGGTCCGTGGTCACAGGAGTCGCTCGGCCCATAGGAAGCCGAGGCCGATCAGACCGGTGCCGATGCCGTAGCAGGCGCCGCGCCACATGTGGGCCAGCGCAGTCCGCCGGCGGCGGACAATCCAGTGCATGGCCGGGCTGCGCGGTTTCATCCCCGCGGCAGGCGGGTGCTGGCTAGGGTGCATGACAGGACGTGCCTTTCTGGGCAGTGTCGTGGTGGAAAGTCCGCCTGGCCGGGGCCTTGGAACCGGTGGCCAGGGCAGGACTCCCCCTCTTCTGTGTCCGGGGCCGGGCGGGTCAGCGTTCCGCGCCGAATTCCCGCAGGCTGGCGACCAGTTGCCGGTCGGGCCGGGCGACGATGACGGACGCGCCGGGTGTGCGCGCGGCGAGCCGGTCGACCTCGCTCTCCAGGCGGTCGCTGGGTGCGAGGGCGCGTGAGCCGTTGGTGCGTACGTAGCGGGCGAAAAGTTCCAGGCCGGTGAGGAACGCCTGGTCGGGCGGGGTGGTGTCGGCCATGGAGTGGGTGAGCTGATGGAACCAGTGCCAGGCCCGCCTCGATTCTCCGAGGGCGAGGTGGTGCAGGTGCAGGCAGTAGGCGGCGGCGCGGCTGCCGGCGCCGGCGGCGAGCTGCCACCAGAACTGCGCGGACTCCTGGTGTCCGGTCAGGTAGAGCAGGCAGGCGAAGACCAGGGCGCCCTCGACGTCCAGCTCGTCCTCGGTCAGCGCTCCGCAGTCCGGGCCTTCGGCGATCTTCGCGACGTGGGTTGCGGCGTCGGGCTCGTTGAGAACCCACCGGCAGACCACACCCAGGCGCTGGGCGGCCTGGGCGGAGCGGGTGACTTCGGTGGTGGGGGTGCGGCGGGAGGCGTCGGCTGCCAGCCGGCGCAGGCCGGCGGCGACGTCGAAGCGCCGCGGTGCGGAGACCGGGATGCGGGCCTCGGCCAGCAGGGTGTCGATGGTGGTCATGATCCTTCTCCCTTCTTGGGCTTCTTCCGGTCGACGGCGGGCAGGCCCAGCCGCAGGCGCAGGCGTTCCTTGGCGCGGCGCAGGTGGTGGCCGACGGTGCGTTCGTCGATCCCGATGTACCAGGCGACTTTGGCGGTGGAGTAGCCCAGGACGTGGCGTAGCACGATCACTTCGAACTGCCGGTCGGGCAGTTCGGCGATCGCCTCGTACAGGCCGCTGCTGGACTCCATCTTCTGCAGCTTTTCCCGGGCCGTGGTCAGCGCCTTGTTCAGCGCCTGGGCGATGGGGCCGTTGATGACGAAGGCCGGCGCCCGCCCCTCCAGTTCCAGGCGGTCGTGGACGGCCCGGCGGACGATCGCCCATGCGCCCTGCTCGAGGTTGCCCGCGCTCAGCAGCTGCGTCCAGCCGGCGTGGATCTCCAGGAAGACCTCGTGTATGACCTCTTCGGCCGCGGCGCGGGTGCCGAAGTGGACTTCCGCGTAGGCGTGGAAGGGCTCCTGGTGGCCGAGGTAGAAGGCCTCGAAGTCCAGGGGCAGTTCCAGCGGCACGTACATGGACTGCGACAGCCCGGCGCCGTACTCCTCAGGCTGGGCGCCGTTCGGAGCGTCGTCGTACCTCACACGTGCCTCCCATGGACAGGGGACATGAGCGAAGATCCTCTCGTGGGGGTTCAGCAGGGACCCGGCGCCAACTCGCCTGCGCCGACAGGCCGTTCGGCCTGACCTCTACCTAAGTGATTTAGAGGCCGGAACACTCATGCGCCCCGCAGAAAATCACTGACGGTTCCCACGCGGCAGCACTGTGCAACCTTCAACAAGCAGCGCTAGCCACCGTGTTCTACGTCACACACCCGCCCCACCCGGCGCACCCACCACCCCACACGCCCCCAACCCCCGCCACACCACCCCGCCGGTAGGTGACCAATCCCCGTGCGGGCGAGGCCAACAGAGCACGTCAGACGGCCGGCTCCGGTTCACCCGCCCGGCGGCCATCCGACGAACGGTCTCCGGATGCCAGCCCTCCCCTGTTTCGGCCGGATGTCTTCGGCCTCCAGGACAGCGGCGGTTCACCCACGCCCCGGAGGGGGAGGGTGCAGGCGCCGCCGCACCGGCTGTATCGGGAGGCGACCCGAGAACGATCCTCGGGCGCGGCGTCTTTAGCTGAGCGGCAAGTACGCCTATTCTGGGAAACTTCTAAGAGTCAAGCGGCTGATGTGATCCTGTACGTCTCGCCCTCTATGGGCTCCGCTTGAAAGTGCTGCGGGCAGCCATTCGGGTCCTTTCGAAACATCAAGCGTCGGGGCGAAATGCTCTAGCTCGCCAACCCTGACTGTAACGATGCCGATTTCATCCAGCGCTGCCAGAAGTTCCTCTGCTGCTTTTGCGCTTTGGCCTCTAAAAGCTCGGGTTCCATAGTTCTTGAGGTCTTCCCATGGATTCCCTTTGAGTCGCATCTGCTCTGTGAACTCGCGTCGCACTGCGGCGGTAAACTGTTCGCCCTCGCGACCTTCGGCGGATCCTTTGAGGGCAGCAAGGACTGTCCCAATGTTTACTCTGTCTGGGGGCTGCCTAAATCGGCTAACTGCCGTGTTGTATAGGATTTCTAGCCTGTGCCAGTCTCCGCCGAATGCTTTGACGAGAGACTTCAATGTTTCCCGATTGTTGAGCACGTCTAGATCAGGTGATGCAACCACAGGAACTTGCACAGCTTTCAAGACCGAGGTGAGCTTCTTTAGATTTGCTTTCCCTCCTGACGGAACAAACAGTACCTCGCTGGCGGGAAATGACTCCGTCGTTCCAGCTTCCTCGCGCTCGGAAAGTGCTGCGGCGTAGAATCTGCAGTCTGCCTCGCCCTCAGCCAAAACGACGAGCCTGTGAAAGAGGCCGTCAAGGATGTTGGTGTATTTGAGTACGGGGTCCTGCCAGATATCGCGCAAAGCTTGGGTAGGCAGCTGATGGGCTCGCGTCGGCCCCATATTGGGTCTGGTGAGCCTGACGATGTTGATGTCCGCGGAGGACTCCAGGACGCCGGCCAAGAGGTTCTTGTCGTGGGTGGCAATGATGACCTGAAGGTTCTTGGAGCGTGCCTGCTCGCCGAGGATCCGCCCGAGCGCCCCGGCCTGTGGCGGGTGCAGGAAGGCTTCCGGCTCGTCGAGGATGACGAGCTGATGCGAGGAGGTCACGATCGGTACGAGAAGCCCGATAAGGCTTTTCATTCCGTCGCCTTGTTCCATCAGCGGTGGAAGTTTCGCCAAGCGCTCGCGGTATTCGCTGCTGATGTGGTCAATCGATGGTGCTGGAATGCCGGTTTCACCGACACGGAGATTGATAGCCCGGCTCAACCTGTCTAGGGTAAGCCTGGTATTGAAAATCCTCTCGCAAATGGTACACAACTCTTCGAGAAGGTCTTCTCTGTCTTGGAGTACGTGGAAAGGAGTTTCAGGTGGATCTGTGAACGTGTTTCGCATCTCGGCAGGCTGAACGTACCCGATACGCGTCCACGCGTCGCCGTAGAATGCAACGAAATCGGTAAGGCCCCTCATTCCTTGCATATCGAATTCACCGTTTAACTGACCCCGAGTGACTTCGGCTCCCGGCCGCTTAGCGAGCTTTTCTCCGTGTCCTCTCGATGAAACATGGGCATGCTTTTCGAGCCAGGACCAAACGCTATTGGGTGTACCTGTCACCGAAGTATCCACTTCATGGACTAGATGCGTTGTAGGCTCCGTCCCCCTGGCTGTCGCACCGTGACGCAAATGCGCCGAGAGTTGCCGAAGTAGGGTCGACTTCCCGCAGTTGTTTGGACCTGTGATAACCGTGACTCCGGCAGGTGGAAACACAACCTCATCACCAGAGGTCAGCATGAGCCGATTCAGGGAAAAGGTGAAGGAAGCGGGACCTGTTTCCGTATTTTGATCGCTAGATTTGATGTGGCAACTCCTTCGGTGTTGAGGTCATCGCAGCCACTGCTCATTGTCTAGTCAAATCCAGAAGCGAGGCTGTTGCGGAGCGTGAGGAAAGCCTGGACGTCATGCGGCGAAGCCGACGTTGGTGACGTACTCGTACTGGCCCCACTGGGAGCCCAGATCGACGACCTGGTCCACCCATGCCTCGTCCAGCTCCTGATCGTTACCAGCCGCCCATGCGGCGACGATGCGGTCCCAGCGGCGGACGTTCATGGTGCGGAACTCCACCGCGCGCTGGCGGGGCCGGTCGACCCTGGACTGGTTGACGGGGTGGACTTCTACGCGGGTGCCGCGGCCGTCGCGGTTGAGGCGGGCGATGAGGTAGCGGGCGACGTTCTCGCGCCGCACGGTCCGGTAGGCCTGCTCGATTGCTGCGAGGTTTTTGCGGGAGGGTGTGCGGGTGCCGGCTGTCCAGGCGCGCAGGGTGCGGTCGGTGACGGTCAGTCCGGCCGCGCGGGCCGCAGCGCGGGCGTGGGTGCTGCGGGTGAGGTAGTGCAGCCGGGCGAGCAGGCCTCGCCGCACGGTAACCGGGGTGGCGATGTAGCCGGCGAGGGCGTCCAGCTGGCGGGCGACGGCTTCGTGGCCTTTGATGCCGTGGGCGCCGTACTTGCCGAACTCGATGTTCCGCTCAGGCATGGTCTCTTCCGAATCCCTCGGGTTGGTGGATCACTGTACGGGCCGGTGAGCACCGTTCTCCCGTCCCGGCGAGGGAATTGACGCCGGGGCGGGTGATCGACGCTAGGAGGCGCTCTCAGGGGTCTCGTTGGCTGTGCTGTCGCCGGTGCCGACGGTGTAGGTGTCTTTGACCTTCACTTCGGTGACGCCGCGGCCTTCGGGGAACACCGCGTGCCAGTCGCCGGTGACGTGCAGTTCGTCGGTGCCCATCGCGCGGACGACCATCAGGCCGTGGTCGTAGGCGCGGTGAGCTTTCCACCACAGGTTCGCGAACGCCTGCGAGCGGATCAGATGCATCCAGTCGGTGCGGTAGAGCTCCCGGTTGTAGTTCGACTCCCCCAGTGTCGAGACGAACTTGGAGTACATCGCCTTCACGTACTCCAGGTGACCGTGTCGTCCTCGCCGATCGCCCGGTCCCGGGCGTCCTTCAGCAGGATGCGGAACTTCTCCAGCAGCCCCTCGGTCGCCCCCGACGTCCAGGACTCGTGGATCTCGGGCGGGTCGCACAGCCCGTACTTCGGGCCGGACAGGCGCAGCAGCAGGCGCAAGGTGGGTTCGGTGACCCACAGGGGGCCCGGCTCGTCGCGGTTGCCGACCGGGTTCGGCAGCACCGCCTCGTGCTCCCACACGGGCGGGGTGATCAGGTGCAGGCCGGCACGGCGGCGGTCGTGATGGTTGCCGGTGGTGTGTTCGAGCTGGCCGAGCGGCAGGTGCGTCTTCAGGGCGGACAGGTAGGCGCCGTTGATGTCCAGCGCCGTGATCTCGTGCTCGCCCGCGGGGAGCTCCGGCCGGCTCCACTTCGGGCGGGCCTCCCAGACCTGGTCGGCACCGCGCGCGGTCTGCTTGCGCAGGATGTCCGGCAGCCACGGATGCGCGACCACGTCGTAGCGGCCACCCTTGCGGGTGTGATCCAGCAACGCCATCGCGTCCGGGATCGCCCGCTTGATGAGCGCGGCCGTCGCTGCTTCGACATCGCCGGCGTGCTCGGCGAGCGCGGCCGCCACTGCGGAGCCGATGAGGTCCGGGGTGTCGGAGGCCGCCTGCACCCGGCGGCCGACGGGAACAACCTTCACGCTGGACGCCGCCCGGCCCGGCTTCCCGGCGGGCACCGGCTGCCGTGAGGCTGTGCGGGGCGCGGGCTTCTCCGGCTGCGCGGGTACGGGGACGCTGGTGCCGCACTCGGCCAGGTCCAGGTGCTGCGGGATTCCTTCGACTTGGTGCCGGGCCGGCTGCCCGCACAGCACACACGGCTGAGGCACGGCCAGAACGTCGACGTCGGCGTCGTCCATGTCGACGGTCTGGTCCGCTTCCGCCGGGCCGTTGTCGCCCGGGCCGGGGTGGTCGGCAGGTGCTTCCGCGGCGGCCGAAGGGGCGTCCAGTTTGGTGCGGGCTCCCTCGAGGAAGTACGCGTACGTCTCCCGTACCTCACCGCTCGGCTCCCGGCCAGACTCCCAGCCCCCCACCGCCGACGCACTCACCCCCAAGGCCTGAGCGAGCTGGGCGCGGGAGAGGTGCAGCGCCTCGCGCAGGGAGCGCCGCTCCTCGGCGGGCGGCAGCAGAACCTCCTGCCTGGCTCCGGCGATCAGGGCGTCGATCGCGTCGAAGTCCGCCATCACACTCCTCCGTCCGCAGTCACCGCGCGTGCGGTAGGGGCGGGGCGGCCGGGCACGCGACGGGGTCAATGGCCCGGAGCGGGCCGGGTCCGGCTCGTGGGGCAGGTAAAGCACGTTTGCGGACGGACACCCCCATCCGTCCATGCCGAGTGCTGCCCAATACGCTGCCTGCTCGCCCGCCACGGCATCACCGCGACAAGGTCGAGTTCCTGCAGTGGTCGAGCATGGCCAGAGCCAAGCCACAAGCGAGCGGGCCGAACTTGGAGTCGGACGAGGGCTGACATCGGCCCCGGATCTCGCTGACTGCCCACTGCGCCGGGGGCTTTTGGGGCAGACTGTTAGGATGACTGACTTCGTCGAATTCACCTTCGATGACGGGACGTTGCTCGCTCTTCAGGTCTTCGCTCCCCTTCCCCCGACCCTCGCGGGCGCGGAGAGCGAGACCGATGGCGACGGGGCGGTGCCGGGGTTCGGCACGTCCCGCCCAGTGGCGAGGGGCGGGCGGGTGATGGCCGCCACCGAAGGCGCGCTCGGCGCACTGCTGGCCCCGCTGGTGCCCCTGCTGCAGCGCGTGCACGACACTGTCGCCACCGTGCCGGACGCCCCCGACGAACTGTCCGTCAGCTTCGGACTGCGCGTCAGCCAGGATCTGAAGCTCGGCGTGGTCGGCGCCGCCGGCGAGGCCACCATGACGATCACCGCGAACTGGCATCTGTCGCCGCCGGTCGCGCCGGTCCCGGCTGTCGCGGTCGGGGACTCGGCCGCCGGATCCCCGACCGGTGTCCGTGCTGGGTAGAGGGCGGCGGTGGCTGCGCACGGCGGACGCGGGGGCCCGCCCCTCCCTGGTCTGCGTGCTCGGTGCCACCCCCGGCGGGGTCGTCGGCAGCGGTGTCTACCTCGGTGAGGGGCGCGTTCTCACCTGCTCCCATGTAGTCAACGAGGCCCTCGGCCGGGACTGGTTCACGCAGGACGAGCCCGCGGGCGCACAGGTCGAGGTGTCCTTCCCCGCCAAGGGACCGTGTGCCCCGCTCGCCTCCCGCACCACCGCTTGGATACCCGCTCGCCGTACGGCCCCGGGCACGGCTGCGCCCCAGCCCGCGCGGACCGGGGACGCCACATGGTACGGCGACCTCGCACTGCTGGAACTGGAGGGTGAGGCACCGGAATTCGCACGGCCGATGGACTGGGCGAAAATGGCCCGCGGCCAGGAAGTGCGGGCGTGGTACGCGGGCGGCCAACTGTTCACTTACGCCGACGGCTCCGTGCAGTTCTGCGACGAGTCGCTCGGCTTTGTCGACTCCGAGCTGCGCGGAGCGGCCATCGGCCCGGGCTACAGCGGTGGCCCGCTGTGGTGCGAGGACCACGAGGCCGCGGTCGGCATCGTCCTAGGCATCATGGAACCGCCCCCCGGCGGGTTCGGAACCGCCCAGGTGATCCGCAGAACCATCGTCCTGCCCTGGCAGGCTATCCATGCCGAACTGCACGCCGGTACGCACCCACCGGCGGCCGAGCCCTCGGCCGCCCCGCCCGGCGGACGGCTGCTCGCCGCGGTGGATCCCGCCACTCGGCACAGTCTCACCGCCCTGGTCGCGGGGCTGCTCGCCGACCCCGGCAAACGCATGGCGCAGGGCCGACGGCTCGCCGAGGAGCTGGATCTGGACATCACCGAGGCCACCCCCTCTGTGGACGACATCGTGGACATCCTCCTCACCCGCCACCGGGGCATCGCCACGCTGATTGAGAGCCTGCCCGCCGACAACCGGCAGGATGCCCAAAAGCTGCTGGCCTTCGGGCGGGCCGCCCTCGTGCCCGGCCTGTTGTCCGTCCGTGAGCACGCATGGCTGTTGGACCTGCTGACCAAGGACCTCCGGGCGCGCTTCCCGGAAGCAGCTCGCGAGGCCCTTCCACACACCACGCTCTTCGACGAACCGCTCGTCCCCGCGGACTCGCCGCACGGACGGTTCGGCCCCGGCACCGCGGACCCCGCGACCGCTGGCGGCGCGGAGCAGTTGATCGAGGCACTCGAGGAGTACTGGGGGGACAGCGCGCCCGTGCCCGACTGGTCACCACGGGTGCCGGCGCTGCTGCGTGCAGTGGAGTACCTGGCCGCCACCTGTACGTCCAAGCAGACGCGGGAATTCTGGAAGTGGTCCGAGCAGGTCGCCCACCGGCTCGGGGTGGGACGGGAGGCGCTGGGCGAGCGCCGGGACGACGGCGCCGACTGGGCGCGGCGGCGGCGCGAGCGCATCGAGCCGCCCAGCCCGCGGCTGACTGTCCAGCTCACCCGCTGCTCGGGCGGGACATACCGCTGTGCGGCCTGGTACGACCCCGGTACCGGAAGCAGCGGCACCGAGCGGCAGGTGGTGGCCGACGACGTACCGCGCGTTCCTGCGGAGATCGTCGGCCTGCTGCACCATGTGCTCGTCCGCGAGACGGCGTCGGCCCCACCTGCCGCCGCGCTTCCGGTCGTCGAAGTCCTGCTCGACCCGGAGGACTTGGACGTCGCCGTCGACCAGTGGGAGAACGAGGCAGCGCCCTACGAGGTTCCGGTCGTCCTGGGCGCGGAGTACGCCGTAGTCGTCCGCTGCCCCGAAGCGCGCAACCGGGCGCCGGACTCCCTGCAGAACTGGCGGTCGCGCTGGGCCGCCATCGACCGCGGCGGATTGCTGCGCATCGATCACCGGCACACGACGTCCCGTCAGGTGTACGGGCTGCTCAAGGCCGACCTCGCCGCGGCCCGCGTCGTCATCGACTGCCCGCCGCAGCACCGGGCCGAGCTGCGGGCCGCATGCCTAGTGCTGGGCGTTCCTGTGGTCGTCTGGGACCGGCAGGCCGCCCCCGGCGACCAGCTCACGGCGCTGCTGCTCAACGGTGCGGTGCGCAGCCTGCCGCACCGTGTGCGGCAGCACCGGGCCCGCGCGCTCGCCGAGCGGGACGGGGCGGGTGTCCTCGCCCCCGCCTTGGTGTGGGACGACGCGTCCCGCCCGCCGCCACGGGCCCTGTGGATCGATCCCACCGTTGAGGAGAGTGCCCCATGACCGAAGTGACCGACACGGGGCGTTCCGCGCCGGCCGACGACTGGCGCCTCTTCCGGGGCGATGGCCAGGTGCGGCAACTCGTGCTGCCCGAGCCGCCCCCCTGGCGCCGCTTCGGCCTCGACGAGCGGCAGTCCGGCGCGGCGCCTGCCGACCCACACCGTCCGTATCTCATCGACCAGCCGCAGATCGACGTGGTCAACGCCGCGCTGCATCTGCGTCGCCCGCTGCTGGTGACCGGGCATCCCGGTACGGGGAAGTCCTCGCTCGCGTACGCCATCGCGCACGAGATGGGGCTCGGCAAAGTGATGCGCTGGCCGGTGAACAGCCGGTCTACGCTGGCCGAGTCGCTATACCAGTACGACGCGGTGGGACGTCTGCGGGAGACCAGCCTGAGCCAGGACCAGGGCGCGCAGCCACCGGACATCGGTCAGTTCATCCGGCTCGGCCCGCTCGGCACCGCCCTCGTACCGGGTGAGCATCCCCGGGTGCTGCTCATCGACGAACTCGACAAGGGCGACGTCGACCTGCCCAACGATCTGCTGACCGTCTTCGAGGAAGGAGAGTTCGAGATCCCCGAACTCTCCCGGCTGCCGGCCGGGCAGAACCAGGCATCGGTGCACACCGCCCACGGAACCGACCCGCATGTCGTGGTGGGCGGCCTCGTCCGGTGCCGTGAGTTCCCCGTCGTGGTGATCACCAGCAATGGTGAACGCGAGTTCCCGCCCGCGTTCCTGCGGCGCTGCCTGCGGCTCGACCTGCCCGACCCCGACGAACGTCGGCTGCGCGCCATCGTCGCAGCCCACCTCGGTCCCGACGCGGTGTCGCGGGTGGACGACCTAATCCGACTGTTCCTGGCACGCCGCGCTCCCGGGGAATTGGCGACCGATCAGTTGCTCAACGCGGCACATCTTCGCCTCGGCGGCGTGGATCTCGACGCCAATGGGCTGCTCGAAGCCGTGCTCCACCAACTGGGCGGATCGGTGTAGGGATGCCGGAGCGGGTCCTGCGCATTCTCCAGCACCTGAGCGAGCAGACGACCGCGGTGGAGCTGGCCGAGGTGCTGTGGCTCGCGCAGCGCGTCCCCGAAGGGGAGAACGCGCCGCTCGCGCTCGCGCTGGCGCTCCTGCGGGAGAGCGGGGACGGCGCCCCGCCCTCAGAGGACACGGGGGCGGAGACCGCGCCCGGGGCGGTGCTGCCGCCGTCGCCGCACGAGGAGGAGGCGCCGTCCGAACTCCATGCGGCAGCCGAACAGCCCGAGGCGGACGCCGAGACCGACGACGCCTACGACAGCGACACGCCACCCGGCGACACCGCCCCTCGGGCCGATGCCGATGACGAAGGTGATGACGAAGGCGAAGGGGAGTTGCCCGAGGCACCGGCCGCGCCTGAACCCCCCAGAGCTCTCGCACTTCGAGTCTCGCACCCGCGCTCCCTGTCGGGCCTGCTGGTGACGGCCCGGGCGCTGCGCCCGCTGAAGCGCTACCGCCCTAACCCGCGCCGACAAGAGATCGACGAGGCCGCCACGGCCGATCGGATCGCCCACACCGGTCTGCTGGATGTCGTCACGCGTCCCGAACGGGAGCGCTGGCTGGATCTGGCACTCGTCGTCGACGACAGTGGATCGATGCTCCTGTGGCAGGAGCTGTGCACCGAACTGCACGCGCTCTTCGCGCGGTTGGGGGCCTTCCGGCAGATCCGCGTCTGGGGCCTAAGGCTGGGGGACGGACGGATGCCGATGCTGTCGCCACAGCCCTTCGGGGCGTCACGGAGCCTGGTACCGCCCGCGGTCGTCGACGATCCGTCCGGGCGCACCATGACGGTCGTCATCTCGGACGGCGCCAGCCCCGGCTGGCGTACGGGAGCGATGGAGGCCCAGCTCGCCCGTTGGGCCTCCCGCGGCCCCACCGCGGTCGTCCACGCCCTCCCCGCGAGGATGTGGCGGGGCTCGGCGCTCCCCGTACGGCGCTGGTCGGTGCACGTCCCGCAGCCGGGCGCCGCGAACGGCGAGTGGCGGATCAGAGATCCGCTGCTGCCGCCCGAGATCAGCCCGTTCACCGGCATCGCCGTCCCAGTCCTCGAACCGGCACCGCGTGAGCTGGCCGCCTGGGCGCGGATGACCGTTGTCGGCGGCACGAGCGCCGCAGTGCCCCTGTGGGACCCCCGCCCGGACCGGGAGCGTGACGACGCACCGGACGCGATCTCCAGTGACCAAGCGGTACGCCAGTTCCGCCGGACGGCGTCCCCTGAGGCGTACCGGCTGGCCGCCCATCTCGCCGCGATCGCCCCCCTCACCGTGCCAGTCATGCGGCTGGTCGCCGAGGCCGTTCCGTGGAGCGCTACGACGGCGCATCTGTCGGAGGTATTCCTCGGCGGGCTTATGCAGCCAGCCGAGCAGACGTTGCCCGGCGGCGCCGCGCCGGCGGGAACCAGGAGCTTCCGGCACAGCCAGCGCGTCTTCTCCTTCACCGAGGAGGCCTGCGACATCCTGCTGGACGCGGTACCGACCGCCGAAGTCGTTGAGACGGCCCGCCAGGTGTCGGCACTCATCGGTGAACTGATGGGTCAGTCACCCGAGTTCACGGCCTGGCTGAACCGTTCGGACGGCACCGACCTGCTGCCGGAGCACGCGCAGAACTTCGCCTGGCTCGGTTCGGCCCTGCTGCAGCGGCTCGGCCTGACAGACACCGAGGGGCACGACTGGGACGAGCCGCCGCCCGTGCCGGAGGAAGAACCCCGTAGAACATCGCGGCTTGCCTATCCCCACGCGCCGTACGTCGGGTACTCGACCAAGCCGAGGTCCGGGTTCACCTGGCAGCGGCTCCAAGTCCGGGACCCCGAGACCGTCGGCGGATACCGCCTGCTGGGAGCGGCGGGCTCGGGGCCGACCAGCGTGTATCTCGGGCGCAGCCCGGACGGCGACGCGGCTGCCGTGCGCCGCGGCAACCCCTACGTGGAGGGTGCCGCCGACGTCTCGAGCGATTTGGTGCTCGTGGAGGCGGCCGCGCTCGGCAGGTTCGACCACGTCTGCCTGCCGGTCCTCTTCGACCACGAGGCGGACACCGCCCAACCCTGGACAGTCGTCTCGCCGGTCACCACGTCCGCCGGAGGCCGGGTGCCGCATCTGGCCCAGGTCGGCGTCGAAACCGGCCCGCTCGGCGTCGAGGCCACTCTCAGCCTCGGCCAGCGCCTCGCCTCGGCGCTGGCGCACAGTCACCGTGTCGGCGTCGTCCACGGGCGTCTGTCGCCGCGGCGCATTCTGCTCACCGGCGACAACCCCGTCATCACCGGCTGGCATCGTGCGACCATCGACGGACGGCCGCCGCACGCGCGCGCGACTCCGGCGCAGCCCGCGGACGACCTCAGGGCGCTGGCGGCGATCCTAGTCCACGCGACGCTCGGTGGCGAGTGGCCCGCGCCCCAGTATGACTGGAACTCCGACACGCTGGAGGACCTCAACGAGGACGCCTGGTACGTGGCCTTGTCCTCGCGGCCGGTGGATGCCGCAGTCCAGGCCACGCTGGCGCGGTGTCTGCGCGGCCCGGCGGGCACCGCGCCCACGGCCGTTGGCGTCCTCGCGCTGCTGCGCGACCGATTGCCGCGTCAGAACACGGATTTCGCCGCGCTCCGCGACTGTCTCCCCCCTTCCGCGCTGCGGCTGATTGGCGACGCGGTGCACCTGCGGACGCCGCCGCAGGGCTCTGGCCGCTGGGAACCGGTCGGCGCGCAGATCCCCGTGACGCCGAGGCAAGCGCCCGCCGTCGAACCGGCGCTCCGGGACGCGGGCGACCACGGGAAGTGGCTGCGGCTGCCTGGGGACGCCTCTCCCCCGCGCTGGCGCGGGCGATGGACGCGCACCCCCGTACCGATGGTGCTCCAGCCCCGCCTTGATGGCCCGATGGGACATTGCGTCGTCGTCATCAGCCCTCATCAGGGCTCGGGGCGCAGCACCGTCGCTGTACAGCTCGCGTCCGCGCTCGCGGCGCGGTCGAGCGCAGCCCGTGGCGCGCGACACCCCGTCGTCATGCTTCCGGTGGACCGACGGCTGGGCGTCGTCGGATACCGCCTGCGCGACCCCGATGCCACGACCGTCACGGCCCGTTTCTCCGCCGGCGCCGGACAGGCACCGCTCTACCCCGAGAGCTGGGTCACGCTCGCCGATTCCCGTGGCGCGCACTTCCTGTACGGACTCGTGCCCGCCGACGGCGCGTTGCGTCGCGACACGTGGACCTGCCGTCGGCGGGTCGACTGGCTCAGGTCCTTCGGCACGGTGGTGGTGGATGCCGCCGGCACCTTTCTGCCACCGGAGGAGAGCCTTCGCGGCCTGCTGGGTGATGTCGACCACGTGGTCGTCACCGCGACCGTGCGGCAGGTGCATCTCGGCCCAGTTCAGGGCCAGTTGGACTGGCTGTCCGGGCACGGCTACGAGCAGCTCGCGCGCACCGCGACTGTCGCCTTGTCGGACGTCGACGGGTCGGCTGCGGGCGGCGATGTCCCTGGCGCGGCCGAGCTGTTCGGCCGCTGGGCCGGAAATGTGCGCGCGATCCCGTACGACGCCGCCTTGCACCGCGGTGGGCTGGTCGACCACGCCCGACTCGACGAGGCCACACGGCGCGCGTTCGACGAGCTCGGCCGTACGGTCGGCGCGGCCCTGGACTCCGCACGGCCCTTCGGGCGGCGCCGCGGTCGCTGACGCCACGGGACGAGTCACGGGGATCGGCCCGGCAGCCGCTACCACACCGAGACGCTAACGCCGCGTCCCGCACGCTCCCTCACTCACCCGTATGCCTGATATCGGTACCGCGCCTCTCCCACCGCGCGGCACACCTCTCTGACCAGTGCGCTGAACTATTGACGAGAAGGCCGATCACTCACCTTCGCTGTGAGAGGTCAGAATCCGCGGCAACAGCCGCCCGCTGACATCTCGGGCGTATTCCGTCACCCCAGGATCCGCACTTCGTGGTTCCCCCACTATCGCAACCAGGCACAGGCGTACGCCGATGGCCCATGCTGCGCTGCTGGTGGTCGTCAGCCGTACAGCCACTGCTCCCAGGCTTTGCGGCCGGTCAAGGCGGTGGCGGGTATGCCCAGTTCGGTCAGCGCGCCGGGGTACACGCGCTCGTAGGCCGTGTTGTAGGAGCTGGCGAGGGCGGCGTCGCCGAGCAACCACGGCGCGGGGGCGTGGTCGAGGTCGAGCACGGCACGGGTCCAGCTCGGCTGCTCTGTGACCGGGAGGGGGGCAGTCCTGGCCGTACTCGTCCCAGGACATCAGGGTTCGCACGAGCCACATCAGTTTGTCCAGACCCACGTACCTGGCGCCGAAAGCAGCGCTCTGTGTCGAGATCGGCAACGACGCTTTCTCCTGGGAGAACAGTTTCCGAGCGCGTTCCTCGATCACGCGAAGGGACGGGTTGCCTCGTTCCACGCGCAGCTGGATCAGGTGGTCCGCCTGCTCCTGCAACCTGCCTTCGTAGGTGCCTGCGTCACCTGCGGTGCTGGTCTGCCATGTTCGCCGCCCCCCCACGGTGCCGTGTGTTCAGAGGCTAGAGACCCTGCGGCCGAACGGCACCGAACTTGACTGAACAGCCCTGCACAGATAGAGCCGTCGCCTCGTGTTCAGCCGACCATCACGGTTGTACAGCGCT
The DNA here is from genome assembly GCF_027107535.1 of Streptomyces aurantiacus. Lineage (NCBI taxonomy): Bacteria > Bacillati > Actinomycetota > Actinomycetes > Kitasatosporales > Streptomycetaceae > Streptomyces > Streptomyces sp. Qhu-G9. The sequence continues at coordinate 5,007,993 of NZ_CP114283.1, forward strand.
GTTGCCTTACCGGCGGCCTTCGCCGGTTTCGTTCGATCCATGCAGGTCACAGCCCGGAAGGCCCCCAAAATCGAAGCATGACCGCCACTCAGAACCCGCAGCCGCCCACCCCGAGCGGCCCAGCTTCCGGCCAGGAAGCCTTCGTGCCCCTGCGCACTGCCGTCGTCCTGCTCACCGCAGTCGTCATTGGCCTTGTCATTGGCGGCCTGACCGCGCTTACCGGCATCCCCGTGGCAGTTGCTGTCATCGCCGGGATGACCAGTGCCGGCGGCAGCATCCCAGTCCTGTGCACCCTCATTTGGTGACAGCGATCTGTTGGGCGGGGAGGATCCCCCTGCCTTCCTCTCCACGACTCGAGCCCTGCTCCCCCTACGTATCGGGGGAGCAGGGCTCGAGGCATAGAGATCGGGGCGGGCCGCCGGTGGCGCTGCCGGGAGGTCAGAAATTTCTGACCCCTACGACTCGTGCTGGATTCGAAGGCGTCGTCAGTTCCTTCACGATCGAGGCGAGCAGTGAGGCGGTCGGCCGCCCTGTCCAGCTCCTGGTGAACTGCTGTACGGCCGCCACTGACATGTTGACCGGACTATGGGAGCGCATGTGCGGAGCCCTACCGGCTCTCATCCCCGGGACGCGTACTCGACATACAGCGGCGTGGCTAGAACGCTTCGGGAGGAAGGCGGGTTGTCGTCTAGCACAAGTACCCGGGCATACCCTGCCAGCGTCATGAGAGGTAGTCCCTCGATTTGCAGCACGTTATGCACTATGCCTACCTGCTCCATGACGCGGCCGGCGTCAGAGTACAAGTCCTCCAGCACAGCAGGCACATCCCCTGTTGCTGCCCTGTCTGGCTGCTTCCGCAAGGTTGCTGCGTAGCGGAGTAGCGAGTTTACGTAGAGGAGCGCGAGCGTCCGACGTGGCGTTTCTTCGGGCGGACGCTGGTCCACGATGTGCGATGCAGAACCGATCAGGAGCAGTTGCCGTGACTCCGATGCGAAGAAAACAAGGCCACCTACAGCATCAGGATCAACATCCTTGCCCGAGTGCGTATCGGCGTATCGGAACGGAGTAGAGAACCGAATCCAGTCGCCTTCCCGTAAATCCGGATCTAGAAGACCACGCCGACCGTGCTGACGCTCGATCATTCTGATCACCGCGTTGAGGGCAGTGATGGGCGGGGATGTACCCGCACTTTCCAACGTGGCTGAAACAGACAGAACCCCCACATTGAGACCAGCTGACAAGCCGAGGCGCTTGCGAACACGTCCAGGCAGTTGGGGCATCAGGTGCTGCATCTTGGTCTCGGACAGATACAACAAGTCATGAACGCCACGATTTTGCTTGCGCCGGAACATCACGGTAGTCCTCCCGTCCTGGTGGAGGCATGCCGCTGCAAGGCTCTGCCCACTGGACCTCACTCAGTATCTACTGGCTATGGGTGCGCCTCGTAGACGAAGAAGTGACAAGTACTAAGGTTTTTCCCGTAAGTGATCTTCAAACGGGTGGGACATAGCCGCCGGCGAGCGCATCTATCCAACGAGGGTGAGGTTGTACAAGCGAGCAACGCCGAGGATGGCATGGTGGAGACACCCTCTCCTTTGAGCCGGCAGTCACGGAGGATCTTCCAGGTCTTCATACGGGCGAAGGTGTGCTCGACTCGGGCACGGACCTGCTTGTGGGAGCGGTGGTGCTCCTCCTTCCAGGACGGGAGCTCTTCACCCTTGCGCCGACGGTGTGGAATGACCAGACCGGTGCCCTGATAGCCGCCGTCGGCAATCGTCATCGTGTTGCCGACGGCGGCTTTGGCACCGGACTCCTCCCACCCTCGTGAATCGTGGCGGTTGCCGGGCAGCGGCTGGCCAACCACGACGACGCGGCGGGTATCGGCGTCGATGACCACCTGATGGGCAGTGGAGTACCGATAGTTCTTCGACTGCTCGGCAACTGTGTGGTCGCGGGTAGGCACCAGGGTTCCATCCACGATGAGCACGGTGTCCTTACGGAACCGCTTCCGCGGCTGGAGCGCGAAGCATCGGCCCGAGGTGGTCAATGATCCGGTCCGCGGACGACTTGGAGATCCCGAACAACAGGGCAAGCTGCCGCATCGTCAAGTTCGTGCGCCAGTACGCCGTGACCAGCAAGATGCGGTCCTCAAGCGACAGGCTCCACGGGCGACCGCGATGCAGATCGATGGCCTGCTCGTGCCGTATCACGGCCACCAGCTTGCTAAAGCTACGCGGGCTCAGTCCGCTGAAGGGAGCTATCCAAGACGGCCTCGACGCCGTGATCACACCAGACACGCCATGATCGTTCCACCCCGGGACGCGGCCGAACGAGTGCCTTCCGCGCAAGGGGCAGCGCCCAACGGTGCTGTGCCTGCTGACGTGACCCGTCCAGAATACTGTCGTGGCCGAAGACGAACAGAGCAGCATAGAACCGCGTTCATTTCTGACGTGCGCGACGGAGGTGGCTCGGCTGCTGGGTGTCGAAGACGCCGCCGTGAAGCCGGACGACCGGCATGCCCGCCACCTCGCCCATGCGGTGCGTAAGCCGCTGCTCGAACGTGCATTTCTGCCTGAGGAGTTGTTCGCCCCGTTGATGGCGGCAGCCGTGTACGACCCAGACCCCAGCTTCTGCCGCTGGTTCGTCGAGCCGGCGGTCTACGCGTTCGGACGTCGCCGTGTGATGGCAGCACTGGTCGACTACCTACGGATCGGCGCGGATGCTGAGCGAGGGGGTGCCGTGCGGGCCTGGTACTGCGCCCACGTGCCTTTGCACGCAGACCGGTCCCCAGCGTACGGACCAGCTGGGGTACGTGATCCCGCTCTGGACGAGTCTCAAGACATCAAGGACGCCTGGCTGGAAGCCTCAATGCAGGTGTTCGCCGAGACCACCGATCTACGGATGCGCCACCGTGTCCTGCTGAGCCTGCCTACCTCCCGCGCGGCATACCCGCCACACCTGCACGAACTACTTGAAAGCACCCTCGCATCCGCCCGGGCCCATCCCGACCAGCGCATCCGTCGCTGGGCCGCCGCAGCAGACCACGACGCAGTCTGAACCCGGCTGTCACACCTCGGCCGTTACGGGACAGCCTTTAACCGGAGTTCTTGCCGGACGAGGCGTAGGGCCGACCAGCCAGGCTCTCAGGACCGTGTGGTGATTCGGGATCGTCTGTGTCGGAGTGTTCGAACTTCTCGGTGTGCCGACTGCAACCACAGCAAGCACGGATGCGTGCTCTACCACGACGATGTTGGTGCCTTCTGAAGGGCTGTCCGCTTGTGTCCCTCCCCTCGTAGCGTGGAGTCCGTGATTGCAGGGGAAGTTGAGGTTCATGGGGTCCAAGCAACGGACGTACACGCCTGAGTTTCGTGAGGGTGCTGTACGCATTGTGATCGAGACGGGCAGGCCGATCCCGGAGGTCGCCGAGGAGCTCGGTGTGCATTCCGGCACGCTGCACAGCTGGGTGTCGCGGTGGCGGCGCAATGGGTCGGCGTCGTCCGACCATCCTGCCGAGCCCGCACCGGGCGGGCGGCTGCGCGAAGCCGAGCGGGCCGAGCTGGAGCGGCTGCGGCGGGATGCGGCGGAGAAGAACAAGCGGATCCGCGAGCTGGAGATGGAGCGTGATGTCCTCAAGCGATGCATGGTCCTCTGGGTGAAGTGACCGAAACGGACCCGGCCGCCCTGGCCGCGTTCATCGGTAACCAGAGGACCGAGCACCACGTCCCGCACCGCCTGGCCTGCCGGGTTCTGGGAGTGTCGGAGTCCTGGTTCTACAAGTGGCGCGACAAGCCCACCACCGCTCGTGAAGTGCGGCGAGGACAGCTGGCCGACGCGATCCGACAGATCTTCGAGAACTCCGGCGGCACCTACGGTTCTCCGAAGGTCTGGCTCCTCCTGATCCGCGCCGGCTGGCGCGTCTCAGTGAACACCGTCGCGCATCTCATGGCCGAACTCGGCCTGGCCGGACGGAAGATCCGTCGACGGGGCGGGCTGACCCGCCCCGGCAAACGGCCCGCGTTCGCGGACTTTGTCCGCCGCGACTTCACCGCCGACGCTCCAGACCAGGTGTGGTGCGGCGACATGACAGAGATCGCCACTGGTGAGAGCAAGCTGTATCTGGCCACCGTCATCGACCTGTTCTCGCGCCGCCTGCTCGGCTACGCGATGGGTGCACGTCACGACGCTGAACTCGTCGTTGCGTCCTTGAACATGGCCGCGGCCACCCGTGGCGGCGACGTCAAGGGCGTCATCTTCCACAGCGACAGGGGCAGCGAATATGTGTCCCGGCGCTTCCGCCGGGCCTGCCGGCGTCTGGGCGTGACGCAGTCCATGGGCCGGGTCGGGTCATGTTTCGACAACGCCGTCAGCGAGGCGTTCAACAGCGTACTCAAGGTCGAGTACGTCCACCGGCACACCTTCGCCACCCGCACCGAGGCCCGGATCAGGATCGCGACCTGGATCACCGGCTTCTACAACACCCGTCGGCTACACAGCGTGTGCGGTTACCGGAGCCCGATCGACTACGAACACGACCACCGAGCCAACTCCGCCTTGGAGCTGGCCGCTTAGAAGATCTCCACAGTCCGAGGGGATTGACAGCTGAGCGGATCCGCAAAAGGGCAGAAGCGAAGAAGGTGGAGCCAGCGAAGGAACGTGAGTCGTTGCGGACCAACTTGGGAGATGTGCAACCGTCGCCTGGGGACAGCCGTCGTGGCAACAGGATCGCGCCCGAGGCGGTGCCCTGCTACGTCTGCCGTATGGCGATCCCCGCCCATGAGTCGACGCAGACACTCGCCTATATCTGTACTTACTGTGACAGGCCGCCAATAAACGCTGGCTAGATGCCTCATTTTCAGATGACCTTGGGCCAGAAATCCTGACCCCCGGCATGGCGTTCAGGCGCTCTCTGCTGCCGCTGGCGGCGAATCCAGGACGCGCTGAGCTGCCTGTTTGTTCAGTATTGCTTGTGCTCGCTGTCGCCGCGTCGGCATCCCGGGCGGCCCGCATCGTAGCCGAGCCAGAGCTGGGTAGACCCGCCTTTTGAGCGAGCTGATCGCACGATCCAGGGATGTGACCGCAGTAGCCGGTGCGGGTGGCGTCCACGGAAGGGCTGCCGCGCGCTCCTCCTTGCTGAGCACGTCGCCTGGCCCACTCGTACTGTGGGCTGCCCCAAGGTGAAGGTCAACTGCAAGCAAACTCTCTGTCGGGCCCCGATGACGACAGTGACCCGTGCCCCGGCGGAGATGCCGGGGCACGGGTCACTGTCGTCATCGGGGCTCAACCCGGGTATCGCTGATTGCCGAAGTGTCGGCGTACACGTGGCGAACGTGCACCACCGAGTACGGATGAACGGACGGGTCTGGTGCACGATCGGATGACATCTGAACTGGCTTGCCCTCCAGGCTGCGTGACCGAACCTGTCACCCAAACCTGCACCGGACCCAACCCCGCTGAATAGCTACGTGTCTGGCTGGATATCGCGGTCGTTCCGCTGCTCCGACGTCTCTCTGTGGTCCGTCCGGTTCCCGCTTCGATTCACCCAGATGTTCGGCTGTTCTGCAGCGGTTACGCCCGGGGGTCGGTTGTGGGTATTCCGGATGGCTCATGACCACCCACAGGCCGGTCGTTTTGTGCGGATTAGGCAAGGGCTGGTACTGGTTGTCACTTCCTTAGCATGGGAACAAATTTTCGGGGTACGGCCGTGCGATCGGTCGCTGTGTGGTGGATGCTGTGCGCGGCCAGTGACCAGTGGGGTTGCTGGTGCCTACTTTCCCTGGGGGGAAAATGCCGCATTCCCATGTGCAACGCCATGCCCATTTACGGGCGAGACGCGGGCTGGTGGCCGCGCTGGCCGTGCTGTCGCTGGCCGCGACCGCGGTCCCGGCCTTCGCCGAGCCGATGGCCGACCCCGCCGATCCGCAGCCGGTCTCCGCATGGGGCCGCGGCGGTCCGGCGGCGAAGATTCCGGAGGTGAAGATCGGCGAGACGAAGCCGGCCGCTCCGGTCGCCGAGGCCGAGCTCTCCCCGGAGCGCTCCGAGTGGCGCGAGTTGCAGGAGCAGCGTGCTACCACCCCGTCCGGCGCCCAGCGTTCGGGTGGCGCTGCTGCCCGGGCGGACGAGGCAGCGCTGGCCGCGTATGTGCCCGAGGGTCAGGGCAAGGTGCCCTGGCATCAGAGCTCCGACTTCCGGATCACCGACTCCCTGGTCGCGAGCGTCAACTACTCCACCGGAAACCTCCTGCTGGCCGGTACCGACTTCGACGTCGCCGGCGTGGGCCAGAGCATCACGCTGGCCCGCACGTACAACTCGCTCGACGCCCCGTGGGGCAAGGTCTCCCAGCGCTGGTGGCAGACCTATGAGCGCTACGCGCAGATCGGCGCAGCCGAGTTCGTGCTCTACGACTCGACCGGTGCGTCGTGGACGTTCACGAAGAATGCCGACGGCACCTACAAGACACCGGCCGGGTACCGCAAGGACCTGAAGGCGAATGCGGACGGTACGTTCACCCTCACCGACCGCAAGTCCGGCTCGAAGGACACCTACAACGAGCACGGCACCCTGACGAAGATCACGGACAAGAACAAGGGCGTCATCACCGTCGACCAGCACGACGAGGGCGCCGAGCACAAGGGTTTCAAGGTCACCGAGACCCGCTCCGGCCGCTGGGTCGACCTGCTGAAGACGAACGCCTCGCAGTGGCAGGCCAAGGACCACACCGGCCGTACCGCCGTCTTCGATCTCAACCCCGCCGGCGACCTGGCCAAAACCACTGACACCGAGGGCAAGCCGACCGCCTTCGACTACGACTCCTCCCGACGACTGACGAAGATCACCACCCCTGAGGGCCGCGTCACCGTCTTCACCTACGACGGAGCCAACCGCGTCACCAGCATGCTCCGCGCCACCGAGTTCAACGGCACGGGCCACACCGGCCCCACCTACCGCTACGCCTACACCGCCGACGACCCGCTCGCGGCGGGTACCACCACCGTCACCGATCCCGAATCCCACGCCACCAAGTACGTGCACGACGCCAAGGGCAAGGTCTCCAAGGTTACCGACCCCCTCAACCACTCGCGCTCGCGCACCTACGACGCGAACAACAATGTTGCCACCGCCACCGACGCCGCAGGCGTGGGCGGCCCCGGCGGCGTCGGCGAAGTCACCGAGTACGGATGGGACGCCAAGAGCAACCCCACCTCCGCCAAACTGCCCACCGGGGCGCAGTCGACGGCCGGATACCAGAACATCGCGGGCATCGAGCTGCCCAACACGGCGACGGACGCCAACGATCAAAAGACCACCATGAAGTACGACACCGCCGGCAACACCACCTCGGTGGCCACCGAGGGCACCGGCGGCGGCAACCAGACCTTCGAGTACAACAAGAGCGCCCCCACCTGCGGCGGCTTCGAGGGCCAGCGCTGCAAGGCCACCACGAAGATGACGGCGACGAAGTCGGTGAGCACCGCCTTCGAGTACGACGAACAGGGCAACCTGAAGAAGGCCACCCCGCCCGCCCCGCTCGCCGCCACCACCTACACCTACGACGCACTGGGCCGGACCGAGACCACCACCGACGGCCGCGGCATCAAGAGCGTCTACACCTACGACAACCGCGACCGCGTCAAGCAGGTCTCCACGACCAACACCACCGTCTCCTACTTCTACGACGGCGACGGCAACCTCAAGCAGCGTGACGACGACATCGGCACGGTCAAGTACGACTTCGACCCGCTCTCCCGCGAGACGGTCCGCACCCTCCAGGACGGCTCCCAGACCGTCCTGACCTACACGGCGGCCGGGAACGTCGACACGTTCAAGGACCCCACCGGCACCATCGACTACACCTACGACGCCGCCAACAACCTCAAGTCCCTCAAGGACCAGGCCGGCCGCACCACGACGTACGAGTACAACAACAACGACATCCGCAAGAAGACCACCTACCCCGGCGATACGGTGCAGGCCATCGACCTGGACGAGTCCGGGCGCCCCAAGGCGATCAAGACCACCTCGCCCAAGGGCACCCTCGTCAGCCTCGCCTACACCTACAAGTACGGCACCGCGGGCAAGGACGGAACGAAGATCCGCACCTCCACCGACGCCGTCTCCGGGATGAAGACCACCTACAGCTACGACACCGAGGGCCGCTTCTCCTACGCCAAGGAGGAGAAGGGCACCACACTCAACTCCTCCTGGCAGTACTGCTACGACCTCGCCGGCAACCTCACCTCACAGGGCGTCGAACCCGGCTGCCCCCGCGGCACCACCTACACCTACAACGACGCCCAGCAGATCACCGCCAAGGACAACTCCACCGCCAACTGGTCCTACGACAAGGAAGGCAACGAACTCGCCGGCGCCTCCACCCCCGAAGGCACCCGCACCGGTGAGAAGTGGTCGGACTTCTCCCAGCTCACCTCCCTCACGGTCGGCGGCAAGACCTACGCCGGCGAGTACGGCTCCACCGACTCCAGCGAACGCCACCGCCTGGGCGACACCTACTACCACCCCGGCCCCATCGGCCTCGCGGCCGAGACAACTGGCGGTGTCGACACAGGATTTGTCCGTGAACCGGCGGGCACCCTGAACTCCATGACCCGTGACGGCAAGGCGTACTACTACCTCACCGACGCCCTCGGCTCCGTCGTCGCACTCGCCGACGACACCGGCACCAAGGTCAACAGCTACGCCTACAGCCCCCGCGGCGTGAACCGCACCATCACCGAGAAGACCGGCGTCTCCCAGCCCTACCGCTTCGCCGGCGGCCACCAGGACCCCACCGGCATGTACCACCTCGGCGCCCGCTACTACGACCCCAACATCGGCCGCTTCACCCAACACGACCCCTCCGGCCAGGAGAAGAACCCCTACCTCTACGCCGAAGGCGATCCCGTCAACCGCATCGACCCTTCAGGGCTCCTCAGCCTGGGTGACGGGCTGGGATTGGCAGGCACGGCTTTGGGTCTGGCTTCAGTATTCATCCCTGGTGGTGCCCTCGTGGCAGGTGGCCTTGCGGTGGCCTCGGCCGGGCTGGAGATGGCTGGCGCCGCAGCAAACGGGGAGAGCGGATCGAAGATCGCAATGGCTGGCGTAGTCGGCTTCGTGGGCGGCAAGGTCGGCGTCGCCTCCAAGCTGCTGGGCGCCGGAAAAACGCTCGACAGGTCCATCGGAGTGGGCTACTGGGGCATGGGCGCTGCCGCTGGAATTGTCACCTAGCGTGGAAGGAGCGGGTTGTGATTCTCGCTAGATCAGGGTTCGCAAGCTTGCCGACGGGGCTGGGGATCGCCGTTCTCGTGGTAGGGCTTTCGATCGGCATCTTCTTCATTGTTCGAGGGAGGAACAAGTAAGTCATAGTGTGGCCCGCTGGGTTCACCACCCGGCGGGCCAGTCATTGATTAGCGGGAATCCCTCGCGGGGCTCATTCGGCTCCGTGGTGACTCTTGCGGACGAGGCCGGCCATGGCGGCACCAATCACATGGATCGCGCAGCGGCAGGCGATTCCCATGGGGCGTCGGTAGTGGTCGCTGATGAGGCGCAGGATCGTGTGCCGGACTTTGCGAAGGGCCAGATAGCGGTGGTGTCTTTCCTGGTGCGCCGGGTCGCTGTTGCCGGGGTCAGGTGTGAAGGGGAGCTGGAGATAGGCGCACAGGACATCGATGCAGGTCTGGCGTAGGTCTTGGGTGGGGGCGTCATCGGCGAGGCCGGCCAAGGCATGGACGCCGCCGAGCCGGACTGCGGGCGAGTCCGATCCGAGTTTGTCGACTGCTTGGGAGAAGCGTTCGGCGTGCAGGCGAGTGGCTTCACGGTGGGCGCCGGCCTCGTCGACGCGCTGACGACGGTAGGCGACGACCAGGGCGACCAGAGCGCCGGCTCCGGCGACCACCCCAAAGGAGAGTTTCACCAGGTCGAAGAGCGTCTTGCTATCGAGCTTGGCGGTGGTGTCGATCTCCTTGAAATCGAGCAGCACTACCAGCCCGTAGAAGATGCCGCCGGAGGCGAGGACAGCAGCGGCGAAGGCCCAGGTCAGTGCCCGACCGACCTTCCACAGCCGCAACTCCCGATCATTCGGGGTGGGTCGCGGCCTTCGATTGGCTGTCATGACACTGAAGACAAGGCGCGGAAGGCAGCGGTTGCGGGTGGTACCGGGGCCTGTCGTACGTGCAGGGCGCGCGAGCATCTGTAGGGCGCCGAGACCAGAGAGGCTCCCGTGACAGCAGGCATGTCACCAGTGGGTTCTCATCCACTGTTCTTGCCGTGCGTCCCAAGAGATTTGGATCGATGCGTCGTTGCGGCCGTCAGCAACGAGATCGTTGAAGTCGCGAATCAAGGCGATGTGGGCGGATTCCGGAAGGCCTCCGGGTATCTCCACGCTCAGTTGCCCGTCGTCGGTGCGCAGAACCAGTACATCCCACTTGCCTTCGACGTTGTGGCGCCCTGAGAAGACGGACTCGATCATGTTGCAGAAGGCGCGGTATGTGGAGGCCGCTGCCTGGGATGCGAGGTTCTGCACGAAAGGGGCGGCTACCCACGTGGCCGTGATCACGACAAACCAGCGGTCCGGTCCAGCCTCCTGTAACTGTCCGGGAAGCCCTACCCGGATACGGAGAATCAGTCGCCTGAGTGGCCGACGTGCACGGTGATAGGCCCTGACGTACCAAGGAGCGAGAACGGGCTCCGGTGAATACGTGCTGATAATCCGCTTGATGGACCAGCTTCCGGCATCACGTTCTACAGCTTCTGACATGTGCCCCCGCGCCCACTGCTCCTGGAGCCAACGGCACCTGGTTGGCATCGTTGGCCTCCCTCTTGCTTCAGCTCAGCAGAAGCAAGAGGGAGGTGTCCATAGCTACTTGGCGTCCTTTTACCGGGCGTCTGGGCGACAGCTATGGTCCGCCGCCGTCGATGTTGCGGTTCTGCGTTCCGGGTCGTCTCGCCCTGCTTGCGGATCCGCCGGATCAGGGCAGGGCTGCTTCCGGGATCGCAGGAGATCGGCGTCCTGCTTCCCTCTTCTTGGTCCCGCTGGTTTGACCGCGCTGTACGTTGGGCATTTGCTGTGCTGTAGCCATCTACAGCAGCCAAGCTTAAAGGAGTGCAGCACTATGCATCGTCTTCAGCCGGTCGCCAACGGCCTGCGCACTGACCACCCGGTCCCAGGCTTGCCCTTCGTCGACGACGCCCACATTCCGGTCGACGACCCCGCTGCGATCGAGGCCATCGGACGCCACGAAGAAGGAGGCACCTGGGGGCGCTGGGACCGGATTTCCAGCACCAAGGGCTCATGGATTGCTTTCACGACCGACCCGGTCCGCCAGGACCTTGCCTGGGTTGTCCGCAACCACCCCGAGCACGGCCGGACTGTGCTACTGGTCCCTGACAACGAGGCCTCCTCATGGCACAGCAGCTGGTGGGGTCCTCAACTTCTGTTCCGGCAGGGCGGCTACTGGTGGGACGGCACCACCTGGTACCGGCCCGACCAGGTGTGGGACGCCCCCAGCGAGCACTTCGACCGCCGGCCCGTCAAAGCGGCCGTCACCCTCACGGCCGCCGACCTGCTCGACGACAACGCCCACCCCAACGGCGGCCGCCTGCTCAAGGTCGCCAACTTCGACATCGAGGCCCCACCCCCCGACCTGTGGAACGATCACCTGGCCCTGTGGGCCTCTCGCCGGGGCTCAGGCGGGCTACCACTTGAGCGGTGTGTAGTGCGGCTGTCTGCACCAGAGCTCGCCGCCGACCAGCTCATCGGTGTGCCGGAAATGGCGAAGATCGGCGGGATCGCAGCCTCCACCCTGCGCGCCTACATCGCCCGCGATCAGCGTGATGTTCCCTCACCCCAGGTCACGATTAACGGCCGCAGCCTGTGGGCCCGCCCGGTGGCCGACGACTGGGCAGAAGAACGCGACCGCTCACCCGAGAGCGCGGCCGCGAAACTCAACTCCGGTGACAGTGATCTGTCGATCGGCCTGTCCGAGCTCCGCCAGCGGCTGGCCCGGAGGTTCCTGAGCGCGCTGTGGGAGCGGCCTGACTGGCGCAAGCGGTGGGCACTGCGCTTTCGCACGGAGAGCGCAGTGCATGAGATTGCCGACGACCTTGCCCTCGGCGTAGCCACCGACACCGACAGCATCATCAACCAGCACGACCTGGCGGCCACCGTCCGGCACGCATTCCTTGACGAGTTCGCCTACGGCAAGGAACTCGACGAAGCCACCAGCGATACCGAGCCGGTCTTCTACGGCATCACGACACCGGTGGTGAACATGCTCGACTGGCTCATCCGCCACCACCCACGCACCGCCCACCACCTCATCGGCGAGATCATCGGCGACGCTGAACGCCGCATGGACACCCCACGCGACGTGAGCGCCCAGTCCATCCGCACCGCCCTCGGACTGGACAGCAAGCTCCCCCGCCAGACACTGCTCGACTTCCTCGAGCGTGCCCTCCCGCCGGCCTCCAACTGAACCACGTACCTGAGCACACGCCCCGCACGACCAGCCCAGGAAGGCGCGTACCCCTTGCGAACTCTCAGGGGTACGCGCCTTTGTGCTTTGCAGAGGGGCCTTGGGTCAAGGCCCCTCTGCTCCACGTGGGAGGAACCTTTCGTAACTGCCTCTACTGACAGCGCATCCTGATCGGTCAGGCGGCCGAGGGAAGCCCCCTGTGCAAGGGGTGCTCGTTCCCCGACGAACCGGTCGAGCGGTGTTCGGCCTGGACCAGGCCGCTGCCCACCAGCTCCGCGAGCTGCTCGCCGCCCTACGCAACCCGGAGCCCTGGAAGCCATATTCACGTCGCAGCAGCCAGAATCCCCAATAGGGAGGCTGCCGTATTCCTTACACCTTCGTCCTCATCCTTTCTGGCAACGGTACGTAGTGTGAGGATTGTTCGATCTTCATTGGGCCACTCCAACGCGAGAATGCGAAGGACACGCTCTCGTGCCCGACTGCTCGGGTCCGTCACCGCGGCCTGATGCAGTTGAGATCCGTCTTCCCAGCCAGGAACGTGCAGCGTGCAGGTGGCAAGAGCGAATACGCGTACAGCCTCATCGAGCTCTACGCTGGCGGCGGCAGCCGCGAGCAGAGTCTGAGCCTCGGTGCGATCTGGCCACCGCTGCCCGAGTACCTCCAAGGCCTTGCTGCGGACATCGGGTTCGGTGTCGGTGGCGGCGGCCATTACGGCTGTCCGGGTCTCCGGGAGGTCGGCCCACCGCTCCGCTAGTACTTCCAGTGCGGTGCTGCGGACATCGGGTTCGGTGTCGGTGGCGGCGGCCATTACGGCTGTCCGGGTCTCCGGGAGGTCGGCCCACCGCTCCGCTAGTACTTCCAGTGCGGCGCGGCGGACAGTGGTGTCGGTGTCGGTGGCGGCGGCCATTACGGCTGTCCGGGTCTCCGGGAGGTCGGCCCACCGCTCCCCCAGCATGCGCAATGCGGCGCGGCGGACATCGGGTTCGGTGTCGGTGGCGGCGGCCATTACGGCTGTCCGGGTCTCCGGGAGGTCGGCCCACCGCTCCGCTAGTACTTCCAGTGCGGTGCTGCGGACATAGGGTTCGGTGTCGGTGGCGGCGGCCATTACGGCTGTCCGGGTCTCCGGGAGGTCGGCCCATCGCTCCGCTAGTACTTCCAGTGCGGTGCTGCGGACATCGGGTTCGGTGTGGGTGGCGGCGGCCATTACGGCTGTCCGGGTCTCCGGGAGGTCGGCCCACCGCTCCCCCAGCATGTGCAATGCGGTGCTGCGGACATCGGGTTCGGTGTCGGTGGCGGCGGCCATTACGGCTGTCCGGGTCTCCGGGAGGTCGGCCCATCGCTCCGCTAGTACTTCCAGTGCGGTGCTGCGGACAGCGGTGTCGGTGTCGGTGGCGGCGGCCATTACGGCTGTCCGGGTCTCCGGGAGGTCGCCCCACCGCTCCCCCAGCATGCGCAATGCGGCGCGGCGGACATCGGGTTCGGTGTCGGTGGCGGCGGCCATTACGGCTGTCCGGGTCTCCGGGAGGTCGCCCCACCGCTCCCCCAGCATGCGCAATGCGGCGCGGCGGACATCGGGTTCGGTGTCGGTGGCGGCGGCCATTACGGCTGTCCGGGTCTCCGGGAGGTCGCCCCACCGCTCCCCCAGCATGCGCAATGCGGCGCGGCGGACAGTGGTGTCGGTGTCGGTGGCGGCGGCCATTACGGCTGTCCGGGTCTCCGGGAGGTCGGCCCACCGCTCCCCCAGCATGCGCAATGCGGCGCGGCGGACATCGGGTTCGGTGTCGGTGGCGGCGGCCATTACGGCTGTCCGGGTCTCCGGGAGGTCGGCCCACCGCTCCGCTAGTGCTTCCAGTGCGGTGCTGCGGACATAGGGTTCGGTGTGGGTGGCGGCGGCCATTACGGCTGTCCGGGTCTCCGGGGCATCAGTCCAGCGCTTGTCCAAGTGTTTGAGTGCGACAGTGCGGTCGGCTGGGTGGTGTACAAGGTATGCAAGACGGAGTGAATGCTGAAGGTCGTTCTCCAGCAGCGCGCAAGCCAATTGCGTGGGCTCGATGCTTACTCGGGCGAATTGTCCGATGAGGTGAAACCAACGGAGGTAGTGAGTCCGGCCTGGCCAATAGCGGCCGAAGGATGCCAGAGCGGGCAACGCATCGGTCAGCCATGACGTTGCAGTCTGGTCCATGCGGGAGCGGAGGACGCTGATCGAGGCGTTGATGGCGGCAATGCTCTGATCATGGAGGGTGCCGATGGAGGCCGCTTCGGCCAGGGCACGCAGTGCGAGCACTGCCGAGTCCGCCTGTTCGCGAACACTTTGGGTCGGACGGGCGAGGATGCGGTCGATGGCTGCTGCGGCGTCACGTTGTCCCAGTTGGCCGATGAGCAGCAGAAGGACTTCGTGCCAGGCCGAGTCGCCTGCCCGGGCGGCGACGATCTGTTCGGTGAACTCGTCGGGGGTCCAGTCCCGGTCGTCTTTGAACCGGCGGGCGATGTCGGTTGCGGCCAGGTATTCGAGGAAGGTTCGGTGTACAAATCCGTACACCTGGCCGCCGTAGCGCGCCAGGATAAAGTTCCGCTCGCGTAGCTGGTCGACCATGGCCCGGGCTGCTCCTGCGGCGGTCAGCTGTGGCAGGCCGTGCTCGAGGGCCAAGTGCCCTGCGATGAGTTCTTCGAGATCGGGACCGTGGATGTAGTTGCCGGCGATGCCTGCCGCGCCGCCCTGCATGGCCTGGGCGACTACTTCAAGGATGCGGGTGCGCTCGCGCGGGCCCAATGCATCCAGTACTTCTGACACGTCGCCGGTCAGTGGTGCCTGCAGGTTCTTGGCTGTCTGATCCCAGTGGGACACCAGTACCGTTACCGCGTGTTCGTAGACACCGCGTCGGTCTCTCGGAAGGGCTTGGCGTCGCCCGATGATCGCCAGGATGGTGAGCAGGAGGGGATTGCCGGCCAGTTCCCGTACCGGCCGTGAGTCGTGCACGGCATCCGTCAGCCGGGCCGTCAGGCGCGTGGCTTCTCCCTTATCGGCCGCGCACGAGCACCTGTACCAGCGCTGTGCGAAGGTCCTGATCCGATCATTGTCCAGGTCTTGGAGCATGTGGTGGCTGAAGCCGGCGCCCTGCAGTGCGCCTCGCCGGTAGCCCACGACACGTGAGGACACCAGGATCCGTGCGCGTGGCCAGCGTCGTGCGAAGCCTGCGATGCGCTGAGCGACATCCTCACGCATGGCAGGATCGAACAGCTCGTCCAGGCCGTCGAAGATGACCCATGCCCGGCCCTGTTCGAGCAGCTGCTTGAGGACCTGTTCCGGGACACACAGCCCCCAGTTGTCGTGCATGTCGGCCAGGAACTCTTCGAATTTGGGATCCCGCCCGCCAAGGGCTGCTCCGTAGCGGCGCAGTTCTACCACCAACGGCACGATTCCCGAGAGCCCTGCCAGAGGGCCTGTGTCTACGGGACCAGCGGTCAGGGTGAGAGCGAGATAGCGGGCCAGGGTGGATTTTCCCGCCCCCGGATCGCCCAGCAGTACGACGTGCCTGTTCTCGGAACGTGCCAGCAGCTCCAGTGCATCCTCGACCGGTTGGGCCTGATACGACTGTCGTAGACGTTGCAGGGCTTCGGCGGCCCCGTCCGGCAGGTCCTCGTCCGGCGGCAGTTCCCCGGCCTCTTCCAGGCGGCGTACCAATTCCCGCGGCAGTTCCACCGGCGGGGGGTCGCCCCGAACTCCCGGTACGACAAAGACCTCGCGCAGTCCGACCGGTGTCTGCTCGCCCTGCTCCGACAGCGGGGTCAGCACCTCAAGGTCCAGGTTGCCGAACGCTTCACGTACCCGCTGCGCGTATGCCGCCACCGCTGCCTCGACGGCAACGTCTTCGGCACGCGAAGACTGCCGGCTATTCCGCTCCTGGCGTGCGGCTTCCAGGAGTGGCCCCCAGGCCGCCCGCGCCGGCTTCGCCCAGCGGCCACTCATTCGGCCGTCGGGCAGCAGGGCCGGTTCGCCGGCCCATGAGGACCACACCGCCACTACGGCCAACAGCACATCGTCGTCGCCTGGTACCACGAACTTGTCCATACGGTTGACCGGTGGCGCCCATTCACTGACGCGCTGGCCCGAGAACATTTCCGTGCCCGCCACACCGGTGGACCGTACAGCGCGCTCCAGTGCATTCAGGCTTCCAGCCAGCCGTGCGTCCTTTCGGGCCTGTTGTGCCCGCTCTCGCAACTCCCTCAGCCGGACAAGCAACGCCAGACGCTTCGGCCCCGCGCTGTCGTCTCCCGCTACTGCCACAGTCCCCCCCAGCCTGCCCGCTGTGCCCGCCCTGCCCGGGACGACTGCGGCGGGCACCCGCATTCACCAGCTCGGGCCAGCAGCGTAAAGCCCAACTCGCCCGCTCCGCCCGCATCTTCGGACAACCGCACCCACCCGGAAGCAACCTGTGGTCAAGCCGGGCCCGGCATCCACCTCACTCCTCAACCACAGGACCTGCCATGACACAACCTGCTCCCCAGCCGGAAGACCGGCCCGCCCACGCCGCCACCGAAACGCCCTGCTCCCTGTGGCGTCAGCTCGGCCACCACGCACTCATCGGCCTGGCAAGCTCCACCGGAACCGCCGCCGTCGCCGTTCTGCACTGGTGGCTACAGCACCACTGACCCGAACGATCAGCCTGCTGTGAACGAGCCCCGTCCTGCCACGGGCTACAGGGCCGTGACGTGAAACCGCGGACTTGGAGATCTCGCTGTCCCCGCCCAGTCGACCAGGTCATCCACACTGTGGGTGGACACCCGGTGCACGTACGCCTCCCTGACGACGGCGTGGAGAGCTTGGTCGATGCGGCGTCGGCGTTCGAGCAGGGACGGGAAGAAGCTGCGGTGCGGACCGTGGGGATCTCCAGGTCCAGGCGGAGCGCCCGGCGATCGCCGCTGGTTCCCGTCTCAGTGAGCCTCAACAGGGCGTCGGCGAGGGCGATTCGAGCCGTGAGCTGGAAGTTCCGCCAGCTTGACCGGCTGCCCCACGAGAAGGGACGCCATCTTTGCTCCTAATCCGAAAGCGCGTGCTCTGGTCCCTGTGACGGTGAGCTTGTCGTCCGCGGACAACAAACCAACCCCACCGTCACAGGGACCAGACCCTTACGGGTCGAAGTCGATAAGGAGCGTGCGGTGTCCGGACTCGGCCAGCGCCTGGGCGACGCCAGCGGAAACCGACGTCTTGCCGACGCCGCGCCTCGCTCGCAAGGGCATGGAAACCTCCCAGCGACTCAGACGACATTGTCGAACCGTGGAGCGGACGGTGGCCTGGCTTGCTGGATGCCGCCGTCTGCCCCGGCGCTACAAGCGCAAGGCCGAACACTTCCTCGCCTGCGCAGGCATCGCCGCCGCTCTCATCTGCTACCGGCGGCTTGCCAGATGAGGGACCTCACTGAGCGTCAGGCTGACGGAACGCGAGGAGGATTCCCCCGAGGGTGCTCTCGGCCGACGTGAGCGTCCTGCGTTCTTCGACGGTGAAGCCAGCCTCGTTGAGCCAGCCAATCATCTGGCTGTGCTGGCAAATATGGACGTGGACCCTCATCGGGTAGCCGCCATAGCCCTCCGTCTTCACCTTCGAAGCGTCCCCGAGATGAAAGCTCAGGAGCAGCGATCCGCCTGGCTGCAGCACTCGATGGAAGTTCTCGAAGACCGTGCCGATCTGTGTGTCGGGGATGTGTATCAGCGAGTACCAGGCGACCAGGCCGGCCATCGAGCCATCGCTGAGGTCGAGGTCCGTCATAGAGCCGAGTTCGAACCGCAGACCGGGGTGGTCACCACGGGCTACCTCAATCATCCCGGGCGATAGGTCGATCCCGTACGCGTCCACGCCCAGCTGGCGCAAGTGAGCCGTAATCCGCCCCGGCCCACATCCCACGTCTACGACCGGCCCCCCGCCGCGGAAACTCACCAGGTCGGCGAACATCGCCAGGACCGCACGCTCCTCGGGTGCTTCGTCCCGGAGGTTGCGCACCTGGTCCGCATAGCTCGCGGCGACGGTGTCATAGGACGTCCGTGTGTCTTCCAACCAGCGGTGGGCGTTCGTTTCGATTTCCACGCCCGCAGGCTACGCAACAGACCCAACGAGACGACCTCCAAACGAGACGGGACAGCGTCCAGGTGAGAAGAGCCCGCAGCACCATGGGCGGGATGGTTTGTTGTCCGCGGACAACAAACCATCCCCTCCATGACTTCAGTCGAGCGCAGTGCCGTCTAGGGCGTGAGTCGGAAGTGCTCTAGGTTGGCTGATGTGAATGCGCGGGGGCGGAGTTACCAATATGTCGGACCGGTGGAGCTGAAGGCTGCGGTCCGGCAGGGCTTCGGCGTAGTCGCATGACGTCCGGTTCGTGATCATCCGAGGCCGAGGAGAGCGAGGGGGCGGCGAGGGTCGCGGGCGTTGCGGCGGAGGCCGGCCGCGATGTTCTTCACTCCGGCCGTGCGAAGGGCTCCGATGGCGAGGTTGCGCCAGGTGGCCATCGCGCGGGGCGCGTTGCCGGTCCGCAGCTGGGAGGCGTCCTCGGCGAAGGTGGTGTCGCGGACGTGGTGCAGGGTCTCGATCTTCCAGTGGTCGCGGACGAGTTCGGCGAGCTGGGCCGCGGTGGCCTGCTCGGCGGTCAGGCTGGTGACGGCGTAGACCGTTTTGACGGTGGTCTTGCCGGTCTTGCGGTCGGTGCGCCGGCGCTTGATCTGGACGGCCTGGCGGGCGCCGGGGAAGAGGAGGCTGTTGACGGTGGCGGCCTTGATCCGGCGGATCTCCGAGCGGCCGTGGCCGATGCCCCGGGTGCGTCCCTGAAGCGGGATGTCCTTCCAGGGAAGGGACTTGAGCTGCTGGCGCAGCTTCTTCTGGTTGCCCTTGACGATCACGATGTAGTGGGCGCCCCGGCCGAGGAGGTAGTCGGCGTGCTCGCGCTGGGTGTGCATCGCGTCGCTGGTGACGACGGTTTCTGCCAGGTCGGCGACAGTGTCCAGCAGCGGCTTGAAGCAGGTGATCTCGTTCGTCTTCTCGCCGACGTCCAGCTGGGCCAGGACCAGGCCGGTGGTGTGCTCGAGTGCGGCGAGCAGGTGGATCTTGCGGCCCTTCGCTTTGGCCGCGCCGCGCAGGCTCTTGCCGTCCACTGCGAGGCCGCGCAGCCCGGTCGCCTTGGGGCGGCGGTCGGCGAGCCAGCGTCCGACCGCCCGGTCCAGCGCGTCGCCGTCGATGCGGGCCAGTAGCCGCCGGACCGTCGTTTCCGCAGGCAGGAACCGCTTCGGGAACAGCGGGTCGAGGCGTATGTCCAGGCGTTGAAGGATGTGCGGCGGGGCGTCGGCGATCCACTCGCTGACGGCCAGCACAGAGGTCGCCCCCGCCAGAACCGCGCAAGCGGTCAGCGCGAGCACGGCGACCAGAGCGTGCCGTACGCCGCGTGGGTCTCTCGGGTCGGGCACCTCGGCCAGCCGATCCAGCAGGCGCGGGACCTCGTCGGACACGACCTCGGGATACTCGCGGAGCTGGTCAGGGCAGGCGGGATCAGCGATGATGCGTCGGCAGGCACGGTCTTCCACTCGAATCACGGGGCGTAGAGAACTCCATGATCTTGGAAGCCGTGCCTGTCATGTTCCAGGGCATCGCCGAGCTGACAGAACATCACGAACCGGGCGTCACGCGACTACGCCGAAGCCCTGACCTCACCGGCGTCACCATCAACGGCAGCATGAACTCAGCGGCGCGACGTTCTCTGGTGGTTCACCCGTCAGGGCAGCACTTCAGGCCCTCGCATGGGCCAGGATGAGTAACCCATTTAGCACAAACATTCGACTTTTCTTATGGGAAACCAAAAGTCTATCGTGAACGTCTTTAGAGAAAACCGGTCCAGCGCGGGGCAGCTCTATATATGGCACACACATCTCGCTCAGGTGAACAGGCACCTTCCGGCTCAACCGCACCACAAGTATCCAGGCCAAACGGGGCTCCCGACGCGAGCCAGAGTGCAGCGCCTAGGCCACTCAACAGGTCGCTATTTGGACTTTCCTTGCGGATAGCGAACTGGGAAAAAGTGGCTGCGATAACGGCAGCCGCAGCCGCGGCCACAGGGCTCATATTCAGCGCTTGGGCGACGTATATATCGCAGGAAGTGGCGCGAGATCAGCTGGCTCAGTCCAAAAATCAGGATATTCAAGAGGATCGATCTCAGGCGGCCCTGACGAATGCATGGGTTGTGTTCAGTGGAGGGACGCAGAAACTTGTTGTTGTCAATCGATCATTCGACCCAATCAAAGATGTGACAGTAGGGTTGATTATTAACGGCTATCCTGGAGGTGCTGACAAGGAATTGAAAGTAGCAGTACTTGGAGTGGCAGACGCAATTCCCCCATGCTCGAAAGTTGAAATAAAGGCAAAAGGGATCTATGCCACGAGTGGAGGGGAGAATGTTCTAATCGAGGCTGCTTTCATTGATGACTACTTTCTCGCTTTTCGTGATGCCAATGCGAAAGAATGGGAACGGGAGAAGGGTGGGGGAATGCGAAAGATATCGCAAACTTCCTCTGGTTCAACTTCAAGTAAGTATCGTGCATATTTAAGCACGGATAAATTCGATGGGCCTCATCAGGTTCCGGTTGATGAAGCTCTCCGCGCCTACACTCCCTTTAATTGCGGGGATAAGTGAGATTTTCTGCGTCAGTAAGTCCAACGTCGGCACCTGTGAGAGGGCGCGCTGGTGGCATTGGGTGGGTGTCAGCAGGGCGAGACTGGGTGCCTGGTCATGGGGATAGTTCCGGGCAGGCCCGCCGTCAAGAGGTGACCAAGCGGCTGCTGTTTTCCGGTCGGCGGTGGATACTTCTTCGCCGTCCGAGGACCGAGTGGTTCTTTCTGCTGCACGCCGCTACGCGGCCTAGGGCCGACCGCGCCATCAACGACGCCCGCCAACGGATCGGGTGATCGCCTCGGCGAGCTGCTCCCGCAGGTTCCGGCCGTCGAACCCGGCCGCAGCCGACGCCTGGCCCGGGCTCTCGGTGGCCCCTTTGTGCGCCTAATCCCACATCGGGATGCCCGTCACCCGTGGCCCAACGGCTATGCCGCCAGCCCGGGCATCGGTCGAACGTGGCATCGCGCGGCTCAAGTCGTGGCGGACTGTTCGTGGTCCCGCTGCAGCTTGGATCGAATGTCGTCAATCTCTGCCGCCGTCCTCACCCTGGAGCGGCCATACTGAAAGACATCCCAGGAGCGTAGATGTCAACTCGTAGCCAGTTCCGCGTGATGCGACCAGGCGGTTGCCTCGTCGTAGAGGGTGCCGGTTTTGAGGCACCCGTGGAGGATGCCGACGAGGCGGTTGGCGACTTGGCGCAAGGCGGCGTTGTGGCCGGCGCCGCGGGCGCGTTGTCGCTGGTAGTAGGCGTAGGCGTTGGGCGAGTAGCGCAAGGTGCCGAATGCCTGAGTGAGCAGGGCATCGATGAGCCGGTCGTTGTGGACGTAGCGCGCCAGGGCGACCTTCTTCTTGCCGGAGGCGCGGGTGATCGGGGAGGTGCCGGCGTAGTTCTTGCGGGCCTTGGCGCTGGCGTAGCGGTCGGGGTCGTCGCCGAATTCTGCGAGCACCCGGGCACCGAGGACGACTCCCATTCCGGGCTGGGACAGGAGGATCTCAGCGGCCGGGTGCCGGCCAAAATGCGCCTCGACCTGCCCTTGCAGGGTCTTGATTTGGGTATTCAGCGTGGCCAGGACCGCTATGAGCGCGGTGATGGACGCGGCGTAGGCGGCGGCTACTTCCTCGGGCTGGCCGAGGTGTTGCTCACGCAGCGCCCCCTGGATGGCCTTCGCCTTGGCGGTCACGTTCTTTCGGTGGGCGCGCTTGAGTGCGGCACTGATCTGCCCCGCCGTGAGCTTCGCAGCCTGGGCGGGAGTAGGCGCCTTGCCGAGCAGTTCCAGGGTGTCGGCGGCGTCCAGGTCCTCGAAGGCGGCCAGTGCTGCGGGGAAGTAGTCGCGCAATGCGTGCCGCAGTCGTTGAGTGTGCCGGGTGCGCTCCCAGATCAGCGTCTTGTGGGTGCGGGTGACCACCTTGACCGCTTCGGCCTGGGCGCTGTCCCCGGCAACGGGCCGCAGCTCGTGGCTGTGGGTACGGACCATGTCGGCCAGCACATGCGCATCGCCCGGATCGCTCTTGGCCCCCGACACCGCAAGCCGGTCACGGAACCGGGCGGCCTGCAGCGGGTTGACGGCCAGCACCGTATACCCGGCCGTGACCAGGGCACGTACCCACGGACCACGGTCGGTTTCGATCCCCACAACGACCTCGGCCGTATCGGCGCCCTCTCCCACCGCTTCACCCACCAACGCGTGCAGCCGGCTCATCCCGGCCACCCCTTCGGGCAACCGCGCCTTAGCCAGCCGCCGCCCGGCCGAGTCCATCAGCTCGATGTCGTGGTGGTCTTCGGCCCAGTCATCCCCGACGAACAGTCGCAATGGTCCTCCCGCACTCCGGTACCGATCAACTGCAGCAGCCTGCCGGAGAACTATCAGCGACCTAATCAAGCAGTGCTCACGCCGAGGTGCGGCAGGCACGACATCCCAGTAGCGATCAACTCTCCGGGCCGAACGGCAGGGGCACGGTCTTTCAGCAGGACTCGAAAGTCCAAGCCCAATGAGTGCTCACCCACCGTCGGCTACCACCCGGAGTCTGCCGCACGGCCGACTCCCCGAACTGATTAGGCTCAGTGGGCCGGCTCGTACTGCTGCTGGCACTGGGCCGGATTGGCTGTCGTCAAGCCCAGAATAACGGCGTTGACCCGCTCCTGCGGGGTGCCGTGGTGCTGAGGATTCCTGAAATCGAAGTCGCCGGAATGGCTAGCGTTCTTGACAACCTGCAGAAATTCCTGCCGCTTGATATCAGCAGTGAGGTCGAGGGAACCCTTCATGTATACGCCGGCCAGGCAGTCTGCCTCAAGCTCCACCTGCCTAACCGTCATGTCGGACCATACGCCCAGCTCCTCTTGGACGTTGTGAGCGTACTCGTGTGCCACTGTGTAGATAGCACTCCACTCGCCGGTCGCGGGAGGAGGTGACTCCTCGCCGGGTAGCTGCTGCCCCAGCCAGTCGGCCAAAATGGCCTGAATCGAGAGACGAATCGTGTCGTCGCCCGGGCAATAGCTCAACGTAGACGGATTCGTGGTGCCACCGCCGCATCCGGGCGCCGTCTTGCCAGGCTCCATGAGTACATAGCTCACTTTCGAAGTGGCCGCGGCTCCGGCGTCGTCGTGAATACCAGCCGATCGGTAGGCCCGGCTCCAAAAAGCTGCTACGTTATTGAGAACCGTCGTCAGGTAGCCCCGCATGGTGACGGTGCCCGGCTGCCCGGTAAAGGTCGGTATGTTGGCCTGGGTGACTACCGGACCAATAGCGCCGACACCAATGCGTTGCGGCCCATTACAGCTCCCATCTCTGGTATCCGAAATCGAACACAGCCGCGGTCCGTCACTGTCAGAAGACAATGGAGAGCTGGTGTCGTAACGTGAGGCGGAGGCGGCGCTAGAACCACACGCTCCGAGCACGACCATGGCGATGGCGGGTACTGCCAGAGCGGCCGAGCGAGAGTGCAATCTCAGCATGAGGACTCCCCTGCGAGTCGTGCATTCCGGACGATCAGCAGGTCGTGTGCCGGACGCCGCTTGTTCCGGTGAAGGAGTTCATGATCGCCCGAGCGAATGACGTCGTCGCGCCCGTGCTGGCCTGCAAGAGGTACGTAACCCAGGAGACCAGAGAGCAAGCCTGTGCGCATCCGGAGCCTTCGCTTTGAACAGGATCCCACCCGCGATCAGGCCGGAGGACGACTATGTAACCCCATGGCCGAGTGGACCCATTGCCTTGTCACCGAGCTGGCCCGGCACGCCAGATCCTCAGGGTAGGACCATGGCGTGGGACAATTCGAGTGCGGAAGGATTGGGAACCAACGCGGCTGTGGTGATGGCGTCGTGGTTTCCGGCACCGGCTGCTCCGTCCAGGGGCGACGTCCTCACGTACGCCTCCGGCCGTTCTCCGCGGCCGCGCATCCAGCCAGGCACGAAGATCGTCGGCACGCTCATGCCGTGCGTGGCGCCAGGCCAGGAGCAGCGGAAGCAAGCGATCATGCTCAGGCGATGCCGGGGACTTAGCATTTCGCTCCCTCGGGCGAGGCGGTTTCGGCGAAACCCCGTGATCATGTGGCGTACCTTTCTCATAACGGCACATGTCGGCCTGCAGGACCGTCAGAATCCGCGGAGTGATGCGCCTTCCTCAACACGTGCTGCGACAGCGCGTGGGTAAACTGCTGCTCGTTCTGCTGGGTGTGATGTCTCTGGGGATGTTTGCCTGGATTGGCATTTCCAGTACTGATGCCGCAGGTCAGATAACTGGTGTGGCCGGATTGGCCGTCTCCGTTGCGGGGCTTGCGCTTGCGCTTGTTCCTTTCATGCAGTCGCAGCCTCCGGCGCGTGAGGGAGACCTGGTCGATACTCTTGCCGAGACGCTCCAGAGCCAGTGGGACGACGAGGTGGGGGCGCGCAGACTGCGTGACCCGTCGGTGATCCCACTGGCGTGGTCCGCGACCGAGCGATCGGTTGTGGATACCCCGGACGCCATCGCGGGCTCCAGCGGCACCAGGATGCGAAGTCAGGCCCTCGCAGGCCGTCTCCACGGCGGATTCGACGAGGCGACCCGTCGGCTGGGCGACGGGTACCGGCAGATCCCCAGCGGACGTCTTGTGGTACTCGGCGAGCCTGGAGCGGGCAAGACAGTGCTGGCCGTCATGCTCGTTCTCGGCCTTCTGAAAAGCCGCGAGAGCGGCGCCACGGTGCCCGTTCTGTTGTCGGTCTCGAGCTGGGATCCGGTGAGCGAGTCGCTGGACGACTGGATTGTGCAGTCGCTCGCCACGGCCTACTACAACAGCCGTCCCGAAATCCCGCGCCGTCTGCTCGACCGACGCCTGCTGCTGCCGGTGCTGGACGGCCTGGACGAGATGCCCGAGTCCGCGCGCCGCAGCGCGGTCCGCGGCATCAACCTTGCTTGTGGCGACGGGCGCGGTGTCGTCGTGACCTGCCGGTCGGCTGAGTACGAGGACGTGATCGCGGGCGGCGCGCCGGTCCTGCGCCGCGCTCCGGTGGTCGAGGTCCGGCCGGTTCCTGCAGCGGACGCCCACGCTTATCTGAATGCCGTCGATTGGCCGGAGACGGCCGACTGGAGCGAGGTCTACGAGCGACTGGAGTCGGAACCCGACAGCGCTGTGTCCATGGCATTGTCCACTCCGCTGATGCTCTCCCTGGCCCGCACCGTCTACCAGCACTGTTCCGAGGCGCCGGCCGGTCTTTTGAGCTACAACAGCCGACACGAGGTGGAGGACCACCTCGTCGACCGGGTTGTCCTCGCGGCCTACGCGCCCCGCCAGGTGCCGGGTGACCTGGCCACCGCCGATCCGGACTGGCGGGTGCAGGCCGCCCAGGCCGAGCGCTGGCTCACGTATCTGGCGAGATATCTGCACCAGCACCGCGAACGCGACATCACCTGGTGGCTGATGAGCGGCCGTCTGTTGTCCCGCTGGGCCGGACCCGCCATCGGTATCGGTCTCGGGATACTCGTCATGCTCGTGGTCTGCGCCCTCGCCGCCCTGATGCCCGGAACCACGACCGATGACGTCCTAAGCGCCGGTGCCGGTACGGGAGGTGGGTTCGCCGTCCTGGCGATGTTCATCTGGTTCGCAGCGCCCGACCGATCCCCCGGGCGGCTGTCGTTCGCCGTACGGGGATCTCTGGCCCGACTGCGCCGCGGCTATGCCACGGGACTCGCGCTGACCGCGATCCCTGCCCTGCCTTCGATGGCCGCAGTGGCCGTCGCCGTCTCGATCGAGTCAGGGTGGACCGCTCCCGTCGTGCGGAACTACCTCGGCGCGCTCTCGTTCCTGCTGTCTCTCGCTTCGTCGATCGGCCTGGCGCTGGCCGCGCACAACTGGCTCGACGCGCCCCCCGAGCGATCGGTCCGGGCCGATCCGTCGGACTTCCTCGTCCAGGACCGCAAGTCGTCCCTGACCGCGGCGCTTTGTGCCGGAACGGTCCTGTCCCTCTCTGCGTTGCCCCTACTGGCGATCGTCCTGTTGGCGGACCTCGTGATCGTAGCGCTGGCCACAGGCTGGTCCAACGAGCCGCTCATCGCCGAGACCGTCGCCGGCCTGAGATCCGAGGACGTGGGTGGTGGCCTGCTCGTAACGGTCTCCGTATGCGGAGCCGGAGTTGTCCTCGCCTTACTCATCCTGCTGACCAGGGCCTGGCCCCGGTTCCTGCTGACGCGCCTGGTTCTCGGCGCGCAGCGCCGGCTTCCCTGGCATCTGATGCGATTCCTTGCCGACGCAAGGCAACGGCAACTGCTGCGCCAGTCCGGTGGCACCTACCAGTTCAGGCACGTCCGTCTGCAGGAAAGGCTCGCAAGCCGTTCACTTGCCGAGGACCGGCAGCCGCTCGATCCGACCGTCGGCAACCGGCAGCGCCGTCGTCTGGCCGGAACGGTCGCCGGAGTCATCGCGGCACTGTGCCTGACGTTGAGCACGGCACTGCCCAGCGACACCTCGCAGGCGACTTCCATCACCGGTGACATCGACGACATGGTGTTGAGCCCGGACGGCTCGACCCTGCTCACCGTAGCGGGGGGAAAAGTGACCCCATGGAACACCGAGACGGGGACCCGGGCCGGATTGCGAAGCCACAACCCACAAGTGCGACCGACAGAGCGGCCTTGGGGCCTTGCTGAGACGGCTACTGGCCCCATCATGGCCTTCTATTCAGGCGAAGGCGACCTACACGTGTGGGATGCGGACACCGGCGAGCGACTCGACAATCCGAAGCCTGTTCCCGTGCACGACTACTGCTCTCGGAATCGCTGCTGTGACTACCGCATGGACCAATCCATCGCCCTCAGCGGTGATGGCACGCGCGTGGCCTTCGCGGGCAGACAGTGCGTACTGGTCTGGGATGTGGCTGAAGACGCTCCTGTGGCCATGGCGCCGCTGGACGGCACCGACTTCACCACGCGCCTCAGGCTGAACGAGGACGGCACACGGCTGACCGCGTTGAGCGCAGCCGAATCGACACCCCGCGATGTCGTCGTCAGGTGGTGGGACCTCGGGAATGCCGTCGACGCGGGTGGCGTCCCCACCATCGACGGGCCGCGGCAGTCCCGTGTCGATCTGAAGGATCACTTTTCACTGATCACGTTGAGCGGCGACGGTACTCGTCTGGCAGCCAGTGGCGACAACGAGGTACATGTGTGGGATACCGGCATCGTTTCAGGGACCAGCCGAGGCACGAAGGTCGCGGACCTCACCGGCCACGTTGCGGACATCTACCATCTGGCACTCAGTGAGGACGGGAGCACACTCGCCGCGACGGCCGAGGGCACCACACGTTTCTGGGCTGTCGGACCCTAGGCCGACCTGAACGGGTCTCGGTCCGTTCCAAGAGCTCTCGTGACGGCCCGCGAGTCCCCTGGCAACAAGTACATGGCAGCGACGGGGTGTCCCGTGTTCCTCAGAGGCGCCAGGCTCAGGCCGAGCCGGTCGAGCCAGGGCTCGCTCCGGTGGGCCCGCCCACGACCGAAAGCAGGTCCACGACGAAGATCAGTGCCGAGCCCGCCGGGATCAAGGGAGACGGCGACTGCCTGCCGTAGCCGAGACGCGGGGGAACGATGATCTCGCGTCGGCCGCCGACCTTCATTCCCCTCACACCCCGGTCCCAGCCTTTGATGGCCCTGCCACCGCCCACGGCGAACTTGAATGGACGGTCCTCCTCCCAGGAAGAGTCGAACTCTCTACCGGACGCGAACGTGACACCCACATAGTGAACCCGGACGACCCGCCCCGGCTGTGCCTCAGCTCCATCCCCGACCACGAGGTCCCGGATCGTCAGCTCGGTCGGCGCACCACCCTCCGGAACCTCGATTCTGGGCTTCGTCAGTTCGCTCATCACGGTCCCATCGCTCGCCACCGGAATCCCTCGCACGGGCCGGCCGGACACATGGACCCTCCATGCGGCAGACGATCACGCTACCGGCAATGCCCACACGCCACCCCCGAGTGAGGCTGACCAAGCCCTACTGAGCTTCTTTCATCCTGGGCTGTCGGGTGAACCAGGCTGGTCAGGGGCGGTGACGTGGCGAGGCCCCTCGTCGTTGGTGTGGTGATCTCACTCAACACGCCGACGGCCGGGGGGCCTCGTTGGTTCCGTATCCTTCCACGCTCGATGTCCGGCACGAGCTGGTCGAGCATGTCTCATGGCTCATCTACGCCCGAAGGTGTGAACGCCGCACTCGCTCGCGCAAGTTGAGCTGCTTCCGTCAGGCACAGCTCGCCCCTGCCCACCTGCGCAAGAACGAGACGCTCGCTCAGCTCAGCGCAGGGTTCGGCGTCTCCGAAGCGACGGCCTGGCGGTACGTGGACGAGACGGTCGACGTCCTCGCCGCCTGGGCGCCAGGCCTGCGCGAGGCCCTGACCGGCCGTGGCGAGGACGACTTCGTGATCCTGGACGGCACTCTGATCCCCACCGACCGGGTCGCGGCGGACGAGCCGTACTACTCCCAGAAGCACAAGAAGCACGGCATGAACGTGCAGGTCGTTGCCGCACCCGACGGCACACCCCTGTGGTTCTCGCGGGCCCTGCCCGGACGCACTCACGACCTGACCGCCGCCCGTGCTCACGGCGTAATCGAAAGCTGCCACACGCGACAGATCCTCGCCCTGGCGGACCGCGCCTACCACGGCGCCGACGCCACCGTCCGCACCCCCTATTACCACCACCACGAACTGCCCGAGCACTACCAGCAGTACAACCGGGACCACGCCCGACTACGCGCCCCAGGCGAACGCACCTTCGCACAGCTGAAAACCTGGCGCCTACTTCGCCGAGCCCGATGCTCGACCAACCGCATCGGACGCATCGTCGCTGCTGTCCACACCCTCCTGATCTGCGGATACAGAGGATGAAGGAGGCTCACTAAGGGTTGTCCCGCAATGACCGCTCATAGCTCCGGGAACGGCGGGGTGTCGTCCATCATTTGCAACAACTTCCGAGCAGGTGTCGCTTCCTCTGGCCGTACGGAGGAGGCGACACCCTCGATGACTGACCGGCCTGCGTACACGGCTGTCCTTGCGGCTGCCTCCCAGCCGGTTTGCTGCCAGTAGCTCGCGTCGTGTGTGCGGTCCCGGGTCGCCGCAGCGGCGGAGTGCCACTGGTCGGTCCGGCAGATACTTCCCAGCAGGTCTAACAACTCGGCCTTGCAGGCCTCGTGAGGGGACCCGGCCAGTTCGAGAAGGAACGGGACCGTGGGAGCTGTCGCCTCGCCAACGACGAACCCCAGCGAACAGATGGCATCGCCCAGGTCATCGATGGCGATGCGGGCCGTGTCCTCATCCCCATATGCGATCCGGGACAGCAGAGGGGGAATAGCACCAGCCGCAGCCCCCGTCGCATCGCGCAGTTCTCCCCAGCGGACCCCGGAGACGCTCCTCAGCAGACTTCCCACGCCCTGCTCCTCATCAGATCCTCGTATACCGGCCCGGCGGTGCTTTAAGCATGGTGCAGCTATGGGTGGGGCCCCGGCCAGGCGGTTCGTGACCGGCTGGTGCAACAGGCCCCGGCTTTGGCGCGATGATCTTGCTGTGACTGGAGTGATCACTGCCTCGGCCCCGTCCTGGATAGCCCCGTTCACCGGGCTGAGCCCGCGCTGCTTCGGCAAGCTGGTGACCGCGCTGCGCCGTGAGGGGGCCGATGAGGTGCGGCGGGGTCGGCCGTGGGGGCTGCCGCTGGAGGATCGGGTGTTGCTGGTTACGGCTTACTGGCGCACGAACTTGACGCTGCGCCAGCTTGCCCCGCTCTTTGGGGTATCGAAGTCCGCGGCCGACCGCGTCATCAGACACCTCGGCCCCCTGCTCGCGCTCAGGCCGCGCAAGCGGTTCCGCAGGAACACTGTGCTCATCGTGGACGGAACCCTGGTCCCCACACGCGACCACACGGTGGCCGAGCAGTCGAAAAACTACCGATACTCCACGAATCACCAGGTCGTCATCGACGCCGACACCCGTCTCGTCGTGGTGGTCGGCCGGCCCGTGCCCGGCAACCGTAATGACTGCAAGGCATGGGACCTGTCCGGCGCGAAAGCCACCGTCGGCCGCACCACTGTGGTCGCCGACGGCGGCTACCGGGGCACCGGTCTGGTCATCCCGCACCGTCGCGAACGCGGGCAGCACGAACTGCCCGCCTGGAAGGAAGAGCACAACGCCTCCCACCGCCAGGTCCGGGCCCGCGTCGAGCACGCCTTCGCCCGGATGAAAACCTGGAAGATCCTTCGCGACTGCCGATTGAAGGGCGACGGCGTACACCACGCGATGAGCGGCATCGCTCGCCTGCACAACCTCACCATCGCCGGATAGACAAGCGGACCGAACACCGGCCGGCCTCGCCCGCACCCGCCCGAAGATCCTTTACGGGACAAGCCTTAGCCTCGCTGTTTCGCTTGGATACGGCGGCTGTTGCGGCGGAAATACGAAAGTGCCTTCCTGACCTGGGACGATGAACCTTGCTGAGGGGTTCTGTCGGTCCAGGCGGAGGGCACTTTCTACGTGCAGGGTATCGGGTTGCGTCCCAAGATCGATGTCAGCGCTGATGGTTCGGGGGTGGTCGGTCATGTCGGGGCACGGCTGCTGGCGGATCTCGCCGATGCCACCGGGTTGACCGCCGCGTACTCCGCCGCGCTCAGGCCGCTTCGGCCGCGTGGGACCGGCCATGACCCCGGCCGGATCGCCACCGACCTGGCCGTGATGCTCGCCGACGGCGGTGAGGCCATCGCGGACCTGGCCGTACTACGGGACCAGGCAGGGGTGTTCGGCCCGATCGCATCGACACCGACGGCCTGGCGGCTGCTCGCCGACGTCGACGAGACTGCCCTTGCCCCGCTGTCCTCTGCTCGTGCCCAGGCCCGGGAAGTCGCCTGGCTGCAGGCCGCCGAACACGGTGAGGGCATACCCGCAGTCCGCACCGCGGGGCGCTTGCTGCCCGGTCTGGTCCTGGATCTCGATGCCACGCTGATCGCCTGCCACTCAGAGAAAGCGCAGGCCGCACCGACCTACAAGGGCGGATTCGGGTTCCACCCGCTGCTGTGCTTCCTCGCCAACACCGGCGAGGCACTGTCCGGCCGGCTGCGGCCCGGGAATGCCGGCGCCAACACCGCGAGCGACCACATCACGGTGCTCGACCAGGCGCTCGGGCAGATCCCCGACGCCCACCGGCACGGCACCGACATCCTCATCCGCACCGACGGCGCCGGATCGGCAAAAGCCTTCCTCGCTCACGTCCGCGACCTGCGCAAACGAGGAATCCGTACCTTCTTCTCGGTCGGATACGCCATCACCGAGCCGGTCCGACGCGCTGTCCGGGCCATGCCGGACCGTCTCTGGCATCCTGCCCTGAACCAGGACGGGACAGTACGTTCCGGGGCGGAGGTCGCCGAGCTGACCGGCATGGTCGACCTGGACGGCTATCCGGTCGGCACCCGCATCATCGTGCGCCGGGAACGGCCGCACCCCGGAGCCCAGTTGTCCCTGTTCGACCAGGACGAGGGCCTGCGGCATCAGGTGTTCCTCACCGACACCCCTTCCCCCGGTGGTGGCTCCGCCCAGTTCCTGGAGGTCCGTCACCGCGGCCATGCACGCGTCGAGGACCACATCCGGTGCGGCAAGACCACCGGCTTTGGCCGCTTCCCCTCGCGCGACTTCAACGTCAATGCCGCCTGGCTCGAACTCAGCCTCACAGCGTTCGATCTGCTGGCATGGATGCGTGTCCTGCTGCTGGACGGTGAACTCGCGGCTGCCGAGCCGAAGAAGCTCCGCTACCGGCTGCTGCACGTTGCAGCCCGCCTCACCCGCGGCGGTCGACGCCTACACCTACGGATATCGGCGACCTGGCCCTGGAGACACGAACTCGCCACGGCCTTCCACCGCCTCGCCGCCCTGCCCCGTCCCGCCGGATGACCGGCAAACCCCTGCCCGTCCACGACCCGAAAGACCTTGGAGAACCCGGCCACCGCGCTGGGACTCCGCCATGCCCGAGCAGCGAAAACACTCACCCACCCCCGACAGTTGACGATCAGCGACGTCTCATCACCCCAACCGAAACAGCGAGGCTAGTCCGGAAAAGGTCGGTTGCCATAGCCGAGGAGATGGCCTCGTACCTGCGGGCCGGCGGGATCGGCGTGGACGTCGAGCACCGACACATCGGTCGGCCGATCCTCCCGCACTGACGAGTTCCGGCGACAGGAGGCCGCCGCACACAACGATCTGGAGGTGCCCGCCGTGGAGTACGTGCCCCTGCCCGCCGAGGTCTACGACGCGCCCCTGCCGCTGGACGCCTACCGCCAGGCCCCGCCCGTCGAGGAAGAGGCGGCCGCCGTCGAGGACCTGATGGACACCACCGAGTGGCGGGGTAACCGGGAGTACTGGCTACGCCGGGCAGCACTGTCAGACCGCCGCGCCCTCGCGGCGACCGTCGACACCCTTCTGCAGGGCGGCGCGCAGTCGGACGCCTGGCTGTTGCGCGAGTTCGACGATGCCCACGGCACGAGCGTGGGCAAGCACCCGCCGTTCGCGGACGAGTGGGACAGCGCCGGCGGCAGCCGCCCCTACGTCCGCCAGGAGTACCTGACCTGGATCACATCGCCTCTACGATGACCAGCGTGACCTCTCGCCGCGCACTTGGTGCTGGCCCCCAGACCGCGCACAGTATCCGCGCGGCCCAGGCCGACCTGCTCGATTCTCTTCCCGGCATCGGGATGCCCGATGTTGGCGAGCTACGGGCCAGAGGGGTGCTCGCGGCTCAGCCGTCGTCGGCCCCGGCCCCACGACGTACCCTCGGGACCGGTGGCCGTCCCGACGTCCCGTCCAGCAGCAGTGGCTGAGATCTCCTCACCACCGTCCGCCGAGCCGAGACGTCGACTACGGCCTTGGGGACCAACGGAACAGCCATTAGCGCTAAGTGCCTGTGTCTGCGCCGCTCATGACAGTTGGTGGGCAGGCTGGTGGTTCGGGTTGGCAGGCTCGTTGAGCGGTGCCGCGGCTACTTGGGGTCCTGGCTGTCTCAGAGGCAGACGAACGGTGGGGACTCATTCGGCTAGGGGTGAAACCGCTTTCCTCCCCTGATCATCGGGCTCAGAATGATCTGCATGACGACGACACGGGTGATCACACAGCAGGCCATCGGCAGCTCCGACGTGCTGGAGCTCGCCGAGATACCCGTGCCCTCGCCGGGCCCCGGCGAGGTCCTGGTCCGGGTACGGGCCACCGGTATGAACCCCGCGGACTGGAAGGTCCGCATCGGCAAGGTGGACTTCTTCGGCCCGCCGCCGTTCGTGCTCGGCCACGAGTTCAGCGGCACGGTGGAGGCCGTCGGCGAGGCCGTCACCCGCTTCGCGGTGGGCGAGGAAGTTTACGGCTGGACCGTCCCGCCACACGGCAGCCACGCCGACCACGTGGTGGTCCCCGAGGATCGAATCGCGCCCAAGCCGCGCACCCTCGACCACGTCGCCGCCGCCGCCCTGCCGATCTCCGGCTTCACCGCCTACCAGGCCCTGGTCACCCTCTCCGACGTACAGCCCGGCCAGCGAGTGCTGATCCACGGCGCGGCCGGCGGGGTTGGCCACCTCGGCGTACAGATCGCCAAGGCCCGGGGCGCGTACGTTATCGGCACGGCCCGAGCCGCCAAGCACGACTACCTGCGCGGACTCGGCGCCGACGAGCTGATTGACTATACGGTGGAAGACTTTTCGGCCCTGCGCGGCATCGACGCGGTGCTGGACACCATCAGCAACGATTACGGCCCGCGCTCGCTGCCCACCCTTAAGCCAGGCGGCATTCTGGTCGACGTCGT
This sequence comes from Streptomyces aurantiacus, assembly GCF_027107535.1. NCBI lineage: Bacteria > Bacillati > Actinomycetota > Actinomycetes > Kitasatosporales > Streptomycetaceae > Streptomyces > Streptomyces sp. Qhu-G9. Next base: position 5,042,381 of record NZ_CP114283.1, read on the forward strand.
CGGCGTCGGCGTGGACCGCACCGAGGTGACGGCACGCGCCGCCGAACTCGGCATGCGGTTCGTGGAGTTCTTCCTGGATCCGACCCCCGCCGTGCTGACCGCCTTCGCCGAACTCGTCGACACCCACGGCGTACGCCCCACGATCTCCGAGACTTTCCCGCTCACCGAGTGCGCGAAGGCCCACGAGCTCAGCGAAACCGGCCGGGTACAGGGAAAGATCGTCCTCGTGCCTTAGCACCGCATCAGGCAGCGTTTGCCCTGGCGAAAGCCTCACGCCGCAGCAGGTGCAGGAGATCACGGGGTTGTCCGCGCGGCAGATTTCGACGGCGTCGACTACCTGCGCAAGCATTTTGAGCAGGAAAGGCCAGGCGGGGCGGCTGCATGACCGCGGTCGCGTGGGTGGTCTCAGGCGGCGGCAGCAGACAGGAGCGGGTCGATCTCTTCGCGGGAGGCGGTGGTGTGGGTGAGGAGGACCGCGGAGAAGCCGTCGCCGTGCTCGTCGACGCCGGTGTCCTTGGCAAGGGCCTTGCGGGGCAGCAGGCCGAGGCGGCAGACGCCGTCGGTGATGGTGAAGTCGATGAACTTGTCGCTGTAGTCGCGGTCGGCGCTCATGCCGATTGCTTCGTAGAAAGTCTTGGACGCCTTGGGCTTGGTGACGCCGACATAGCTGGCGGTCTCGGTCGGCTTCGGCGGCCTGCTCGCCGGCCCGGTGTCCTTATTGGTGGCCGCGGCCAGCTTCCACACCGCCCCGTCGGGTGCCTGGTAGACGGCGGTGAACTCACCGAAGGGCTGCTTCTTCGCCGGCTTGACGACCCTCGCCCCACCCGCGGTGGCATCGTCCAGGAGCGCCTTGACCTCGCTGGGCTGAGTGACGATGAAGGACAGGACGAACCCGCGGAACCCGGAGGTCGCCGGGTCCGCATCGATGTCGGCGGCGAGTGCGTCGATCTGGCGTAGGGCAAGCCGTCCGGTGCCGTGCAGGTCCAGGCCGGCGGCCGGATCGTCGTCGGTGGTCGGGGTTGAGAACGCGGCCGTGTCGAACTCCTGCGCGGCTTCGGTCTGCGTTGCCGAAGCCGCCCCCCATACCGGGCTCACTCGTCCTGGCCGTCGTCATCGTCGTCGAGATCGACGGCTTCCGGATCGCGCAGCGGGCGCAGGCCGTCGACCGGCTGGGTGGCGGTGAAGCTGTAGCGGCCCAGGATGTTCAGATTCTTGTGCTTGAGCGGGGAGAGCCGCGCCACGTCCTCGTCGCGGATCTCGTGGCCCTCGGCGCGGAGCTGGGCGACCGCGGCGTCGATGTAGCGAGTCGTCCAGAGAACGACCGCGTTCAGGACGAGTTTCAGCGAGCCCAACTGATCCTCCATCCCGTCCCGGTATGCCTGGTGGATGGTGCCCTTCTTGCCGTGGCAGATCTCGCGGGCAAGCTTGTGGCGGGACTCCTGGACGGTGAGCTGCTTGTGCATCTGCCGCCGGTAGGTGTCGTTCATGGGGTCGACGACGGCGAGCAGGTGCAGGGTCTTGGCGATCCGCCCGTACTCGGCGAACGCCTGCCCCAGCGGGGTCGGGTGGCCCTCACGGCCGAACATCCGCAGCAGGTTGTACGCCCTGACCTGGTTGGTGACCAGGGAGCCGGCCACCCGCAGCATGTCCGGCCGGTGCGTGATCACCTTCTTCACGTTCACCTTGTTGCGGGCGATGGCCTCCAGCGGCCCGTACCCGCCCGTGTTCTCGGCGCCGGGCATCTGGGCCTTCCAGAACCGCTGGTCCTCCAGATCCTTGAAGCGCGGGGAGAACCGGTAGCCGAGCATCTTGAAGATGCCGAACACCATGTCGGAGTAGGAGGCGTTGTCGGTGGCGACCATCTCCGGCTTCACCCCGCCGTCCAGGTTCAGCAGCGCGTCCAGGATGAACAGGGAGTCACGCGGCGTGCCGGGCACCACCATCTGCCCGATACCGATCACCTGGTCATTGATCGCGTTCAGCCAGGTGATGCCCTTCTTCTTCGCGAAGTACTTCGGCGAGGGTGCGGCGTTGATCGTCCGCGTGGGCACGACGAAGCGCAGGCCGTCGACGGAGGCCAGTAGTCCCTTGCCCCAGAACTGCACGATCGGCACCCGGGCCTGGGCCTTAATGAGGGCAGCGTTGGCCATAGCGATGGTGTCGCTGCGCAGGTAGTACTGGTCGACGTGGACCAGCCGGGATCGGGTCAGTGCCTCGGAGCCCGGGTTGATGACCGGCGTCATGCCGATGTTGCACGCCTCCGAGACCAGCAGCGCGACCATCGACGTCGGCCTCGACCTGCAGCTGGGCAGTCTCACCCTCGCCCTGGACGGCCAGGACTTCACACCGCACCACGCCCTGGTGCAGTTCGCCTCTGTCGAGGAGGCACCGTGGACAGCGCAGGAGGTCAAGTTCTCGGCCACGGGGCCGGACGGCAAGTCCGTGGGATTGACCGTGGATCTCCTCAACCACGCCTACGACGGCCCTCGTGCTGGAGTTCCCGCCACGATCTGGAAGGTCGTGGCCCTCGCCGCGACCTCTGCCGGAGACGCCGGCATTACCTACGCGCCTCCTGGCCACGCCGGATGACACCTCAAACTAGGCCACGAAAGGCCATCAGGAATGAGGAAGGTCTCGTCATGACGGGGCCTCCCTCGATCTGTGACGGCAAATCCGAAGCCCGCTTCCTGCCGCAGTTACTGTAGTGGCAGCCGCGGGATGGGGTTGGGATATCTCCAGGGCCGCCTAGACGGGACACTCACCGGAATCGCGGCAGGCAGGGGGACGTCTCCATCACCGGGAGTCGTGAGTTGTCCGCGGGCGGGTTGTGGTTGCTCGCGTCCACGCGGCGGAGCCGCATGTGTCACGGCCCCGGCCCCCTGAAAGCAAAGAGCACGCGCACGGCCCCTGCTCCTCACGTGCCCAACGCCCCGTCGATGCCGTCCCCGTTGAGATGCGTGGCGAAGAAATCGTCGATGCGTCGCCACGCGTCGACGGCGGACTCCGGGTGCGGCCTGATTCCGGCGACACGCATCAGCGGACGCAGCGCGCGTGGCCCGACCTCGGCGTCGTTCAGGAAGGAGTGCCCGGCCTCCGGATACTCCTTGACGTCGTGGACGACGCCGAGCCGGTCGAGCGACGCCTCCAGACCGGAGGCCGCGCCCTTCAGCGTACGGTCACGGGCCCCGTAACTTGCGACGACGGGGCAGGAACCGGTGAGCGCCTGTTCGACATGCCTGGGCAGGCGGCCGTAGTTGACGGCGGCGGCGGCATAGTCGCCGCCGCCCACGGCGAGGAGGGCGAAGGAACCGCCCATGCAGAAGCCGATGACGCCGATCCGCCCGGTGCAGTCGGGATCCCGGGCGAGGTGGGTGCGGGCAGCCTCGATGTCATGGAAGGCCCGGCCGCGTCCGGACAGGGCGGCCCGGAAGGTCGGCACCAGGCAGCGTACGGCCCCTCCGTCGGTGAACAGGTCGGGCATGACGACGAGGTACCCGGCTCTCGCCAGCCGCTCTGCCTGGCGGTGCATCACGTCATTGAGGCCCAGCGCCTCATGGATCACGACGACACCGGGCCAGGGTCCCGGCCCGATGGGCCGGGTGAGATGGCCGGTGAGCCGACGGGAGCCACCGCGGGCGGCGCTGAGCCCGCTCAGATCGACGGCGGTGGTGGTCGTGGCGGACAAACTCTCCTCCAGGGGAGGTCTGGGGCGGGGGTGGCCGGAGTGAGGCCTACGGTGCGATGAAGGGCTGGACGCGCTTGCGGTAGTCCTTGGGCCGCACTTCGTTGTAGTACTTGTCCTTGTCCTCGCCCTCTGAGGTGAAGATGTACACCGGGCACTCGTCGGACTTGGCCTCACCGGTGTGCTCGTACAGTTCTTCGCCCGTCCGCGACTCGACCACGCTCAGCCGGTAGGAGGTGTTGTACGTGCGTATCTTCAGCGGCTTGTCGTCATCGGTCTCCATGTCGCACACCTTGCCGGTCGGGGTCGCCTTGGTGCGTTCGACGCAGACGACCAGCTCGGCTTCGGCGGGCTTGTCCGTGTAGCCGAGGATCCAGCCCCTGGGGAAGTCGCCGGAGGGCGGCTCGAACTGTGACCAGCTGTCGCCGGGGTTGTTCATCAGCATCGCCGGATGCACGGTCTTCTTCGTACGGTCGTAGGCGGGCATCCCCGCGTAGCCGAGCCCGTCCGTGCACACGCGCTCCAGATCCAGGGCGAACGCCGGCACGTCCGGCCCCTCGGCTGCCGAACCCGTCGACGGCGACGTGCCGGCACCCCCTCCCGGGCTTCCCGTGAGCGACGAGCATCCGGACAGGACCACAGCCAGAAGCCCGGCGGTGACCAGGATCGAAGACCTTGAAGACATTGGGATCCCCCATCGAAGAAAGAACAGCAGCAGGGCATGTCCCCCTCCCCCGGACATGCCCTGTCCCCCCACCTGCTGAGAAGAGGGTGCCGTGCACCTGCTGCCGGGGGCATGGGGGAAGAGCCCCCATCTAGTGCTGTGACCGCGTTGGTTCGCCGGGTTGGTGATCGTGGCGGTTGGATGGGCGGTGACGTCCGATCCGATCGCTGGAGGTGCGGTGGCTGAGCCTGTCCGTGTGCGCAGACTGACCGACCAGGAGGGGCAGAAGCTGCAGCAGATCGTGCGTCGGGGCAGCACCAGTTCGGTGCGTTACCGGCGGGCGATGATGCTGCTGGCCTCGGCCGGCGGGAACCGGGTGCCGGTGATCGCCCAGCTGGTCCAGGCCGACGAGGACACCGTCCGCGACGTGATCCACCGCTTCAACGAGATCGGCCTGGCCTGCCTGGACCCTCAGTGGGCGGGAGGCCGTCCCCGCCGACTCAGCCCTGACGACGAGGACTTCGTCGTGGCGACGGCCACCACCCGCCCGACCAAGCTCGGTCAGCCCTTCACCCGCTGGTCACTGCGCAAACTCGTCGGCTACCTGCGGAAAATCCACGGTCGGGTCATCCGGATCGGCCGCGAGACCTTACGCGGCCTGCTCGCCCGACGCGGTGTCACCTTCCAGCGCACCAAGACGTGGAAGGAGTCCCCCGACCCGGACCGCGAGACGAAGCTGGACCGGATCGAAGAGGTCCTCGACCGATTCCCAGACCGGGTCTTCGCCTTCGACGAATTCGGCCCGCTCGGGATCCGGCCCACCGCGGGCTCGGGCTGGGCAGAACGCAAACGCCCCGACCGGCTGCCCGCCACCTACCACCGCACCCACGGAGTCCGCTACTTCCACGGCTGCTACTCGGTCGGCGACGACACCCTGTGGGGCGTCAACCACCGCAAGAAGGGCGCCGCGAACACGCTGGCCGCGCTGAAATCGATCCGCGCCGCCCGGCCCGACGGCGCCCCCATCTACGTGATCCTGGACAACCTGTCCGCCCACAAGGGCACCGACATCCGCCGCTGGGCCAGGAAACACAAGGTCGAACTGTGCTTCACCCCGACCTACGCCTCGTGGGCCAACCCGATCGAGGCCCACTTCGGACCGCTGAGGCAGTTCACCATCGCCAACTCCCACCACCCCAACCACACCGTCCAGACCCGCGCCCTGCACGCCTACCTGCGCTGGCGCAACGCCAACGCCCGCCACCGCGACGTCCTGACCGCCGAACGTAAGGAACGCGCCCGCATCCGCAGCGAGAAGAACATCCGCTGGGGCGGACGCCCCCTCGCCGCTGCGGCCTGAACGACCCGGCGAACCAATGCGGTCAGAGCACTAGTGTCCTGCGCCAGAGATCCGTCGGCAGAAGCGGGCGAGGGAGTCGAGGATCTCTTCGGCTGTCTTGGTCCAGATGAACGGCTTGGGGTCTTCGTTCCAGTCCTTGACCCAGGCCCGGATGTCGGCTTCCAGGGCCTGGATGTTCTTGTGTGCGCCGCGGCGGATCATCTGGTGGGCCAGGTAGCCGAACCACCGCTCGACCTGGTTGATCCAGGAGGAGCCGGTCGGGGTGAAGTGCAGCTCGAACCGCGGGTGTTTGGCCAGCCAGGCTTTGATCGCAGGGGTCTTGTGGGTGCCGTAGTTGTCCACGATCAGATGGACCTGCAGGTGTGCGGGCACCTCTTTGTCGATCCGGATCAGGAACTTCTTGAACTCCGCGGCCCGGTGCCGGCGGTGCAGGGCAGTGATGACCTCACCCGTGGCGACGTCGAACGCGGCGAACAAGGTGGTCAGGCCGTTGCGGACGTAGTCGTGGGTGCGCCGCTCGGGCATGCCCGGCATTATCGGCAGCACCGGCTGGGACCGGTCCAGGGCCTGGATCTGCGACTTCTCGTCCACCGAGAGCACCTCCGCACCCTCAGGAGGGTTGAAGTACAGGCCCACGACGTCGTAGACCTTCTCCACGAACAGCGGGTCCGTCGACAGCTTGAAGGTGTCCGCCAGATGCGGCCTGAGCTGGAACTGCCGCCAGATCCGGCCCACGGTCGACTTCGACAGGCCGCTGTGCTGGGCCATCGATTTCCTGGACCAGTGGGTGGCGTTCTTCGGCAGCTGTTCCAGCGTGGTGACCACCACCGCCTCCACCTGATCGACGCTGATGGTGGGCGGCCGGCCCGGCCTGGGCTCGTCGACCAGCCCGTCCAGCCGCTCGGCGAGAAAGCGCCGCCGCCACTTGCGGACCGTGTCCGCGGCCACCCGAAGCTCCCGGGCGACCACGACGATCGGCGGTACTTCCGGCCCCGCACACGCCAGGACAATCCGCGCTCGCAGGGCCAGGGCCTGGGCCGATGTCGCCCGACGCGTCCACCGCTCCAGCTCCGCCCGCTCCTCCGCGGACAGCAGCAACGGCTCCAACTTGGGGCCCCGACGAGGAACTGACGCACCAGCAGTAGAAGTCACACACCAACTAACGATCAACTACTGGCGCAGGACACTAGCGGTGGAAGCGGCGTCGCTGGACGTGAACCAGTTTCGCAGCCTGGTGGACCGCGCGCGCCAAGTACACGCGGAAGAGCAGGCTGTGGCGTTGTGGGAGGCAGCGCTGGGGTTGTGGCGGGGGGAAGCCTTCACAGGGGCGGACACCCCGTGGTTCAACGCCCAGCGCGACCTGCTGGATGCCGAACGTCTGGCCGCGCAGTCGGACATGGCTGACATCCGGCTGAGTTTGGGGCAGCACCGGCGCGTGGTGAGCGAGCTTACTGCTCTGACAGAGGCGCATCCGCTGGACGAACGGCTTGCCGGCCAGCTCGTTCTCGCCCTCTACCGCAGCGGCCGGCCCGCCGATGCCCTCGACCTGTACCACCGGACCCGGCAGCGGTTGGCAGAGGAGCTCGGTATGGACCCCGGGGCCGCGTTGCAGCAGCTCCACCAGGACATCCTCACCGCCGACGCCCGGCTCACGCTTGCCCGTCCGGCCGAGCGGCGTGCACCACAGCCAGGGATAACGGCCTACCGCGTGGAGCGGCCGCAAAGCCTAGTGGGACGCGTTGAAGAGGTATCCATTCTCCGAGCCGTACTCGACGACCAGAGCACCCAGGCTCCGCGAGTGGTGGAAATCGTGGGGGAGCCAGGCATGGGCAAGACCAGGCTGCTCGCCGAATTCGGTGAGCTTGCCGCGCACAGCGGCGCGGTCGTGCTGGTCGGCCGTGGCGCCGAGATCAGCCAAATCCCATACGGTCTCTTCATCGACGCCTTGGACGGCGCTCTGCCAGCGGTGGATCCCGACTATCCACGGCTGCACGGAGCCGATGGACGGGAGTCGCAGGGCTCCTTGTATGCATTGATGGCCGACCACCACGGGACTGAGCCTTCGTTGCCTGCCGAGCGCTTCCGCCGGCACAGAGCTGTGCAAGAGCTGCTGGAGGAGGTACACCCTGGTTTCAGGCTAGTGTTGATTCTGGACGACGTGCACTGGGCGGACGAGAGCAGCATCGAACTCATCGAGTACTTGATGCGGCGTCCGCCACGCAGGGCGGTGACACTTGCGCTCGGTTACCGCCCCCGGCAGGCACCGCCAAGGTTGGCCTCGGCCCTGGTGAAGGCCGACGCCGTCGGTCACCTGACCAGGGTCGAGCTCGGTCCGCTGTCAGCGCCCGCGGCCGCAGAACTGTGTGGTTCAAAGGTCAGCCGCCTGAGATGTCGACAACTGTACGAGGCGACCGCAGGCAACCCCTTCTATCTGCAGGCACTGCTCCACCGCACGGGCGACGAGGAGCTGACCGACGACCAGTTGCCGTTGTCCGCGCGTGCCGCACTGCTGGACGAACTGGAGGACCTGTCGGCAGGTGCTCGCATCGTCGCGCGCGCGGCAGCCGTCCTCGACGATCCCTTCGACGCGGAAATGACAGCCGTGGTCGCCCAAGTGGACGAGAGCGACATGTTCGCCGCGCTGGACGAGCTGACCCGCCGAGATCTGATCCGCCCAGCGAGCGCCATCCGGCAATTCGAGTTCCGCCATCCGCTCGTGCGGAAGGCCGTATACGAGGGAATGGGAGCAGGCTGGCGGCTCGGGGCGCACGCTCGCGCCGCAGCCGGCCTGGAACGACGTGGAGCATCGCCAGTCGTCCAGGCGCCGCACGTTGTGCGCTCGGCGCGTGCCGGGGACGAGCGCGCTGTCGCGCTGCTCACCCAGGCAGCCGACGATCTGATGTCCAGTGCGCCGGCGATAAGCGCGCACTGGACACGCGAGACTGTCCCTCCCCTCGTAGCGTGGAGTCCGTGATTGCAGGGGAAGTTGAGGTTCATGGGGTCCAAGCAACGGACGTACACGCCTGAGTTTCGTGAGGGTGCTGTACGCATTGTGATCGAGACGGGCAGGCCGATCCCGGAGGTCGCCGAGGAGCTCGGTGTGCATTCCGGCACGCTGCACAGCTGGGTGTCGCGGTGGCGGCGCAATGGGTCGGCGTCGTCCGACCATCCTGCCGAGCCCGCACCGGGCGGGCGGCTGCGCGAAGCCGAGCGGGCCGAGCTGGAGCGGCTGCGGCGGGATGCGGCGGAGAAGAACAAGCGGATCCGCGAGCTGGAGATGGAGCGTGATGTCCTCAAGCGATGCATGGTCCTCTGGGTGAAGTGACCGAAACGGACCCGGCCGCCCTGGCCGCGTTCATCGGTAACCAGAGGACCGAGCACCACGTCCCGCACCGCCTGGCCTGCCGGGTTCTGGGAGTGTCGGAGTCCTGGTTCTACAAGTGGCGCGACAAGCCCACCACCGCTCGTGAAGTGCGGCGAGGACAGCTGGCCGACGCGATCCGACAGATCTTCGAGAACTCCGGCGGCACCTACGGTTCTCCGAAGGTCTGGCTCCTCCTGATCCGCGCCGGCTGGCGCGTCTCAGTGAACACCGTCGCGCATCTCATGGCCGAACTCGGCCTGGCCGGACGGAAGATCCGTCGACGGGGCGGGCTGACCCGCCCCGGCAAACGGCCCGCGTTCGCGGACTTTGTCCGCCGCGACTTCACCGCCGACGCTCCAGACCAGGTGTGGTGCGGCGACATGACAGAGATCGCCACTGGTGAGAGCAAGCTGTATCTGGCCACCGTCATCGACCTGTTCTCGCGCCGCCTGCTCGGCTACGCGATGGGTGCACGTCACGACGCTGAACTCGTCGTTGCGTCCTTGAACATGGCCGCGGCCACCCGTGGCGGCGACGTCAAGGGCGTCATCTTCCACAGCGACAGGGGCAGCGAATATGTGTCCCGGCGCTTCCGCCGGGCCTGCCGGCGTCTGGGCGTGACGCAGTCCATGGGCCGGGTCGGGTCATGTTTCGACAACGCCGTCAGCGAGGCGTTCAACAGCGTACTCAAGGTCGAGTACGTCCACCGGCACACCTTCGCCACCCGCACCGAGGCCCGGATCAGGATCGCGACCTGGATCACCGGCTTCTACAACACCCGTCGGCTACACAGCGTGTGCGGTTACCGGAGCCCGATCGACTACGAACACGACCACCGAGCCAACTCCGCCTTGGAGCTGGCCGCTTAGAAGATCTCCACAGTCCGAGGGGATTGACAGACCCTGCGCTTGCTTCCCGCCAAGGATGCGCGCCGAGCGGAACTACGGCTGAAGGAGGCGACCGCGTTGGGAACGGCCGGACGCCTGCGAGACAGCCGCGACGTATTGCGCGAACTCGCTTCGTCGGCGCTTGTCCCGCCGCATCCACGACGCACGCAGGCGATCGTCTCCCTTGCGGTGATGGAGCGACTCCTGGGCAGGTTCGAGGCGGCAACCGCCGTTCTGCGACGTGAACTGGCGCAAAACGCCAGACTCTCAGCGGCGGAGGCCACGGCACTTGAGATCCAGGTCGCTGCCGCCGAGCTACGCAAGGGCGACTTCTCGCTGGCTGTCACCTGGGGTCGGCGCGCCCTGCTGTCCGCACGGCGAGCGGGTGAACCCATGCAAGTGGCAGGGGTCCGTGCGGTGCTTGCCCTGGCGCACATCTCAGCCGGGGAGACAACTGAGGGAGTGAGATGCCTCGATGCTGCGGTGACCGCTCTCGACGACACCGAGGACCGGCGCCTAATGGAGTACCTCGACGCCCTGATGCTGGTCGGCTGGTCAGAGATCCTTCAGCGCCGTCACAAGGCGGCTCTCGGCCACCTCGGCCGCGGCCTGGCCCTGGTGCGCCGTACAGGACAGAACTACCTCCTGACCGACCTGCTCACCGCGACGGCATTCGCTCACCTGGGACTGGGAAACCTCAGCGACGCGGCCGCGTATGCCGACGACGCCGCGGAGGCAGCCCTGTTGCTAGGCACCAGCGAACCCCGTGCGCTGGCGATGGCTGTGGACGCCGCAGTCTCCATGTGGCGGGGGGATTTCCCCGCTGCGCTGAAGATCTGTGAGGAGGCGGTCGCCTCGCGGCGGGAAGAGCCGCTGGCACGGGGGATGGTGGTCACCGGGATACTCGGCCAGGCCCAGCTGCTGTGCGGGGATCCGGCAGCGTGCGTGCGAACCGTGCTGGACGGCGGAGGCGGCCCTGAACTGCCCCTCCTTGAGGCACCCGAACGGCCGTTGTGGTTTCGTACCCTGGCCCAGGCCAAACTCGCTCAGGGAGACATCGAAGCGGCGCAGATGTGGGTGCGTCAGGCAGCCTGTGCCGTGACGCCCGACCAGCCTGGAGCTGTGCACGGTCTCGTGCTGTTGGCTCACGCCGAGGTCGCATTGCCCCAGGACAACGCGGACGCTGCACGTGCGGGGCTCGAGGCCGCAGCGGCGTTCAGCGCTGCGGAAATGCCGCTGTACGAGGCCTCAGCCCGCACCATTGCCGCAAGCGCACTGGCCGCGCTGGGCGATCAGTCCGCCAGTTTCGATGAGGCAGCGCGTGCTCAAACGCTGTTCGACATGTGCCAGTGACGGCCATGGGCTGGTTCCCGCTGCTCGTGTTGAAGCTTCCCCTTGACCGTGGACACCTGGAGACTGGGACGTGAAAGCCCAGAGGAAGCAGTGCCAGGTGGGAAGCAATTACACGAATCGGTACTCGGATCTCGACGACGGCCGAACGCTGGTTCTGGATCACTTTCAGTGCCGGAGCCACGGAGGGTCACCGAACCCGCGATCATGAACGGCCTCATGCCGCGAGGAGGACCCGTTTGCGCAGGAGGTCGAAGTTGGCGCGGCCGAACATATGGCGTTTCAGCATTTTGATCTTGCTGTTGTGGCCTTCGACGGCGCCGGAGCTGTAGGGCAGGCTGAGTCCGGCGACGACGGCGTCGAGGTCCGGGCCGAGACCGCTGACGAAGCTGTGCAGGGCGGGCAGGTTGTCGGCCTGGACGCGGTCGATCCACTGGCCGAGGTGTTGGCCTTGCCGGTTGTTCATCAACTCGGCGAATGCCCGGGTGTGTTGGGCGGTCTGCTCCAGCTCCGGGCAGTGGTCCAGGACGGCTTTGAGTTGCTGGGCCTGGTCGTCGTTGAGGCGGTCGGGGTGGCGGGTGATCCAGCTGGTCACGTCCCGCACCGAGGGATTCCTGCGGGGCGGATCGTCGTGGGGGCAGGCTTCGCGGAGTTTTCGCACGTACTCCTTGACGACGCTCTTGCCACCTTCGTATCCGCGCTCGCAGAGCTCCTCGAACAGGCGGCGGGCCGAGAAAGGGCCCTCGCGCCACCGTTGGTGCAGGTAAGGCTTGTAAGGATCGAGGATGCTCGTGCGGCCCGTCCACTGCCCGATGAGGAGTTCATCCGCAGTCGCTGAGTGAGCAAGGCGGCGGACGGTGTTGCGGGCCAGGCCCAACTGCCGGGCGATAACGCGCAGTGCGATGTTCTGGCTGAGCAGGTCACGGACGGCCGCCTGCTGGGATCAAGGACCGGCTCGGCCCCCAACGCAACCAGGGCTGCATAGATCCGATCCGCGCCCGCCGGATCTTCGCTTCTGATGCTCACGCCTCATCAACGGCCACCCCCCTTGATCAGGCACTACCTTCAGAAGCCGTATCTCAACCGTTCATGGAACGTGCGAGTCGAACAGGCTTCTCGCTGGGGTGGTCTTCTGACGGTCGGTGCATGAGGGCAGGGCCCCTTGGTAGCTCGGAGGTGCGAACCGAACCGAGCAGTACCAGGAGGCCCTGTTGTCGCAGTTGTACGCGCTCACGCCCGTAGTTCTCAACTCGGGTTCCCGATCGTGCGATTGCCTCGCGCACGTGTACGGGAATGCGGCCGATCATCCCGATCGGGTGCGCCGGTATCCGTCGGACATGACGGACGCGGAGTGGGCGGCCGTGCGGCCGTTGCTGCCGGTCCCGGCCTGGTTGAACGGGCGGGGCGGACGGCCCGAGGGCTACTGCCACCGCCAGCTGCTGGACGCGGTCCGCTACCTGGTCGCGGGCGGGATCTCCTGGCGGGCGATGCCCGCGGACTTCCCCGATTGGGGCCGGGTCTACGCGTTCTTCCGCCGCTGGCGTGAGCACGGGCTGATCGCCGAGTTCCATGACCGGCTGCGCGGACAGGTGCGTGAGCGCGAGGGCCGTCAGGCCGAGCCCACGGCGGGGATCATCGACGCCCAGTCGGTGCGGGCCGCCGCAACGGTGCCGGCCGCCTCACGCGGCTACGACGGCGGGAAGAAGGTGCCGGGCCGCAAACGGCACATCGTGACCGATACGCTCGGTCTGCTGCTGGTCGTCGCGGTCACCGCCGCGAACATCGGCGACCGGGAGGTTGCGGCGGGCCTGCTGACCCGGCTGCGCCGCCTGCGTCGAGACATCTGTCTTGTCTGGGCCGACGGCGGCTACACAGGCGACCTGGTCGACTGGTGCCGGCAGACACTCGCCCTCACTTTGCAGATCGTCAAGCGCACCGACGACATCAAGGGATTCGTGGTGCTCCCCAGGCGTTGGGTGGCCGAGCGCACATTCGCCTGGCTGATGAACTCCCGCCGTCTGGCGAGGGATTACGAAACCCTGCCTGCCACCAGCGAAGCGATGATCCGATGGTCGATGATCACGCGGATGGGCCGGCGTCTGGCACGGCCACCGGCCGCCGACCGGCGCTGAACGCCCCCGACGACTCCAGCACCAGCCACCCGCGCTCCGCCAGGCGCCTGGCCTTCGAGCGCACTCCCTCGACCTTCGCCGGTGTCGTCTCCAAGCCCAGTTCCACCGCGATCTCCCTGGCCTTCAGCGGCCCCCTGCCCGCTGACCGCCCCTCCTCCAGCACGCCCAGGAGCCGCTGATAGTCCGGTGCCAGAACCGTCTGTGGCAACCCGTCCCGCCAGGGCGGCACCGTCGAGCCCGGCACGGGTGAGGACGCGGCTTCCCGCTCCGCCCCGGCCTCGGTCACGGCAGTCGACCCGGCCGCAGAGACCATCAGGGCCTCGACCAGTTCCTCCCTCGCGATCACCCTCCGGTCCAGCTCGATCTCCGCGGCCTCCAACACCCCAGCCAGCCGCGCGACTTCCTCCCGCAGGCCCTCCACCCGCACCCGGGCAGCCGCCTCGCGCTCCTCCAGCATTCCCAGCACCGACGCCACCGCGCACCCCTCGACCATCCAGCCGACACAAGACGCCGCATGCCTCCCTCACCCCGAGCGAGACCATGCCTGACCAGCAGGAATCACACGATCAAGTTCGATTGAGAGACGGCTTCTGAGCTTGTCTTTTAACCTGCTGCGCCCTCAAGGGGTGCGTGGTGTACTGGTCGGCCGTCAGGCTTGTTGATGAAGGCGGCGTGGGACAGAGCGCTACGGAGCGAGCATGTGGGACGGCCCCTTCTACCGAGTCAGACGTGACGGATACGAGATCTGCTTCGTGCCCGGTGCCGGAGAGGACCTTGACGAGGTCTGCAATGTGGACCTGTGGGTCATCCGTGATGACGGCGATCGGTGGTCTGGAACCGTGTTCACTCTCGACGAGGTGCACCGGATCATGGACCGTCAGCGGCAGGCTGGCGAACCAGAGGGCGACTACTGGTGGTGCTGGGATGGCCTCATCGTGCGCGACGCGGGTGTGCCGTCGATGGTCAAGGTCATCGACGGGCTCGTCGCCGCAGGCGAGCACGAGACAGTCCTTCGCCACGTTGGGCCCGAAGAGAACGCTTGATCTCATTGACTCCGGCTGACCGAACGATGCCCCGAACGTGATCGCTCGTACGGGGATTCCGGGGACGTGAACACGGCCTCCGTCTGATCCTGTGCTCCGACCAAGAAGGCACTTGACCAGCGAAGGCCGTGGGGAATGAGTCTGCTGCACCACGATGGCCGGGACGAGGCATTCGACTTCACCTCCCACTTTCGGGAGGACTTCTACGGATGTCTGACCCGGCGCGCTGACACGCTGTTCGAGCTCTGCGACGCGATGCTCTGTGAGGACGGCCCGGTGACCTCGCCGGTCGATTTGACGTTGCTGGCCGAGCACCGGCGTGGGCACGGCGCGTTGTACGACGCGCTCAACCAGGGCTGCATCGATGCGGACAGGCTGCGTAAGGCACTGGCCGTGCTGCCGCAGCCGAAGGCCGCCGACGGGCGCCTGGTACTGGCGGTCGATGTCTCGCCGTGGCTGCGTCCGGACGCGCCGACCAGCCCGGACCGCCTGTTCTGCCACGTCTACGGACGCTCGGGCCGCTCCAGTGACCAGTTCATCCCCGGCTGGCCATACTCGTTCGTCGCCGCGCTGGAGACGGGCCGCACCTCGTGGTGCCAACTGCTGGACGCCATCCGTCTCGGCCCCCACGACGACGTCGCCGAGGTCACCGCCCGGCAGGTCCGCCGCGTCGTGAACGACTTGATCGGCCAGGGCCAGTGGGAGGACGGCGACCCGGACATCCTGGTCGTGTTCGACGCCGGCTACGACGCCCCGCGCATGGCCTACCTCCTTACCGGCCTGCCCATCGAGGTGCTCGGACGGATGCGCTCGGACCGGGTCATGCGCCGTCCGACACCTACGCAACTGGAGTACGCCCTGGCCTACCCCCAGGGCGGG
Source organism: Streptomyces aurantiacus (assembly GCF_027107535.1). Lineage (NCBI taxonomy): Bacteria > Bacillati > Actinomycetota > Actinomycetes > Kitasatosporales > Streptomycetaceae > Streptomyces > Streptomyces sp. Qhu-G9. Next base: position 5,057,742 of record NZ_CP114283.1, read on the forward strand.
CGGCCGCCGAAGCACGGCAAGGAGTTCCGCTTCGCCAAACCGGACACGTGGGGCGAGCCCGACGCGGAGACCGTGCAGGTCACCGACCGCTATGGCACCGCCCAGGCGATGGCCTGGGACCGTATCCACCCCCGGCTCACCACCCGCTCCGCGTGGATCGACCACGACGGCGAACTCCCCATCATCGAGGGCACCCTGATCCGCCTGACGGTGGACCATCTGCCCGGCGGCGGCGACCCACTGCCCGTCTGGCTGTGGTCCTCCAAGACCGGCATGACCAGCGAAGAAGTCGACCTGCGCTGGCAAGCGTTCTTGAGGCGCTTCGACCTTGAACACACTTTCCGTTTCGTAAAGCAGACGCTCGGCTGGACCCGCCCCAGGCTCCGCAGCCCCGAGGCCGCGGACCGGTGGACGTGGCTCGTGATCGCAGCGCATACCCAGCTGAGGCTCACCCGCGAGGCCGCAGCCGATCTCCGCCGTCCTTGGGAGAAACGGGCCGAACCCGCTCGACTCACCCCGGCCCGCGTCCGCCGAGGGTTCAGGAACCTCCGCCCTCACCTGCACAGCCCGGCCCGTGCGCCCAAACCCTCAACTCCAGGCCCAGGACGCCCAATCGGCTCGAAGAACCAACGACCGGCCACCCGCTACGACGTGGGCAAATCGACCAGACGCCCTGAAAGCATCGCCGAACGTAATCAACTCAAAGCTCGCAAACCATAAAAAACAAGATCAGTGCCTGTTTTCGATCCCCGGTTTGAGTAGTTTTGGGACCTAGGCTGGCTGGGTGTCCAAGGATGCCGAGGAGGCCGGGGAACGAGTGTGTGAGGGCTGCGGTGGACGGTTGCGGCCGGACGCACGGCCTACTGCCGTGTACTGCTCGGCAGCATGTCGTTCCAGGCAGTGGCGCCGGGACCGCCGGTTGCGCAAGCGGGTGGCCGCGGAGTTGAGTGGTGCCGGCAGGGCCGAGTGCCCCGAGTGCGGAGTGATTTGGGTGACGGGGGTGGACCGCCGTTCGAACGCGGTCTACTGCTCGCGGCGATGCGTCACTAGGGCCTGGAGGGCTCGGAAGGAAACGTTCGCCGAACGGTCACAGTGACCGCATCGCGAACGCATCCGAATCCCAACTCCGTTCAGAACCTGGTCAGTTGCGGTCGTTCGTTGTGATCGTCGTATTTTCGGTCCGACTCTCGGTCGGGAAGCGAGCCGGGTCTCGCCACGGCCGCTTGGCCGTGCACCGGTCCGCGGTGGGTGGTGGAAGCCATGCCGGAAGAGATCGAGTCCGCCGACAAGGTCGGCAGCGTCAGCGCGAACCGCTATGCGGCGATTGTGGCTGAGCTGCGGAAACTGGTCGAGACTTCCAGCCGCATCCAGTTCACGATCGGTGACCACGCACTCGAAGTCGAGCCGATGCGCGAGGCCGGCGGCCAGGAGCAAGGCGACGAGCTGTTCACGGTCAAGGACTCCCTGTTCCGCCTCGCCGAGGACATCGGACTGTCGTACTCGACGGTGAGGACGGCCCGGTGGGCAGCGTCGAGGTGGCCGAAGGACCGCCGGGTGTCGGGGGTGTCGTTCACCGTTCACAAGATTATGGCGTCCATCGTCGACGACGAGGAACGGTGGGCCACGATCCTCACCCCGCCCGAGGGCAAGAGCCGGTGGACACCGGACGAGGCCAACCGGCGGGTCGGCCGGCAGGTCGTCAAGCCCGTCACCTCGCAGGAGAAGCTCACCGCGATTCACACCCTGGCCCGTGACGAGGACGTCGCCGCGGCGGCGACCACGGACTTCCTCAAGCGGCCGACGGTCGCGGCGAAAGTGCCCGAGCAGGAGAAGGTCCGGGTCGTGGAGGAGTTCACCCGCGACGAGTCGGTGGCGACCATCGCCGCGACCAGCCTGCTTCGCAGGCCGGACGTCGCCTTCCGGGCGATGTCGGACGACACCGCCCGTCACCAGGTCAACCATGCCCAGGTCGAGCGGGGTCGGCAGGCCCGCGAGCACTTCGAGGAGACCAGCCCTGTCGCTCCGGCGATCCGCAACATCGACCGGTCGGTGGAGTTCCTGGACCTGGTCACCGCCTGCCACTCCTTCGTCGCGGCGGCTGGCCGCGTCGTCCCCGGCCTGCGCGACCGCCAGCTCGGTGAGGACGAACGCACCATCGTTCATGAGAACGTCGCCCGGGTGAGGGCGACGCTGGACTGGATCGAGACCGCGGTCGACACCGGCAAGGTCGACGTCGACGGCGAGCTGGCCAAACTGCTGCAAAGCGAGTAGGTGATGCCTCGCGCTTCCGAGCGCAGATCGCCCGCCGCCCAGCGACACGCCGACACCGTCCGGTTCGTGCTCTTCGAGGCCCGCCCGGCCGGTCTGACCTTCAGCCAGCTGGTCAGATCCAGTGAACTCTCGCCCCATCAGACCCGCTCCGGCCTGGCCTGTCTGCGGGACACCATCACCGAACGCGGCTGGCCGCCCTTGATCTGGGCCAGGAAGGACGGATACAAGTTCTGCGCGGACCCCGCTGAGCTCCAGGCATACGAGGTCGCGGTCATCCGCGGGAAGCTCACCGAGATCCGCCGGTTCATCACCGGGACGGTCGCCCCCCACGCCGCCCTCCAGCCCAGGGGCCGTTGGATCAAACACCTCAACACCCAGCTCAGCTCGGTCGAGTCCACGCTCGACGTGATCGCCGACTTCACCGATGCCTGACCGGCGGGGCCGGCCGCGAAGCGGCCGGCCCCGCCCCGTCCTTGAGGGAGGAAACGTTGCCGCGGCGACGCTGCTATCCCTCCGACACCTGGGACGACGAATGGGCCCTGATCGAGTCCATGTTGCCGACACCGGCCTGCGAAACGAAGGCAGGCGGCCGTCCCGAGAAGCATCCCCGCCGGGAGATTGTGGCGCGATCCGCTATGTCGTGGACACCGGCTGCAAGTGGCGGGCCCTGCCCAAGGACTTCCCGCCCTGGCGCACGTGTTACGGGTTCATGGCCCGCTGGGCCGCCTGCGGCATCGTCGGCCAGATCCGTGACCAGCTCCGCAAGCGGATCCGCCGCGAGATGGGCCGGGCTCCCGGGGCGGTTGCCACCGTCATCGACTCCCAATCGATCAAGGCCGCCGACACCGTCGGCAAGGACTCCCGCGGCTACGACGCTGGCAAGAAGATCAACTGTGAGAATTCCTGTGCGGCCCGGGTTGGGTTGCTGCCAGGCTCGACGTTCATGATCCGGCATGACTCGAAAATCAACTGGCGCCCCGCCAGGGGCTGCCGTTCGGCCGAGATGTCTGCCGGGCATGGGCGTCGGCCTGGCCCACCCGTTGGCTTGATCAGCAGCTTGTCCGCCGTATCACGGCGTGACTCATCACAGTTCCGCCACGCGGTGACTCCACCCAGGCCGACGCCGACCACGGCCGTTCGTCTTGGAGGGAACAACCGCGTGACCATGCTCGCAGAACAAGTCGACGGCGTCATCGGCGTCGACACTCACCGAGACACCCTCGCCGCAGCAGCTGTCAGCCCCATCGGTGCCGTCCTGGAAACTACCGATGCCCCCGCCAACGCCCGAGGCTACCGGCGCCTGCTGGACTTCGCCCGCAAGAACGTCCCTGGCCGCCGGTGCTGGGCTCTGGAGGGTATCGGCAGCTACGGGGCTGGCCTGGCCGCCTTCCTCGACCAAGCTGGTGAACGCGTAGTCGAGGTCTGCCGCCCCAAGCGGCCCGCCATCCGCGGCGGACGCAAGACCGACATGCTGGACGCCATCCGCGCGGCCAAGGAAGCTCTCACCGCCGAGCATCTGATCCAGCCCCGCCTACGAGGCGAGCGAGAGGCCCTGCGCGTCCTTCTGGCAGCCCGCAACGGTGCAGTCCTCGCCTCGACCGCTGCGATCAACCAGCTCAAGGCCATGATCGTGTCAGCACCAGACGATCTCCGCGCGGAGCTGCGCAGGCTCAAGCGCCCGGCCCAGATCACCCGCTGTGCTCAACTTCGAGACCGCCCAGTCCACGACATCGAGCACCGCATGACGGCTCGGGCACTACGGTCCACTGCCCAGCGCGTCCAAGTTCTCCAGGCCGAGGCCAAAGACCTTGAGGCGGAGATCCTCGTGGTCTCGTGCGCCAGCTCGCCCCCGAACTTCTGGACCTGCGCGGCGTGGGGCCCATCACTGCGGCCCAGGTGCTCGTCAGCTGGTCGCATCCAGGCCGGTTCCGCTCCGAGGCAGCCTTTGCCTCCTTCGCCGGCGTCTCTCCGATCCCCGCTTCCTCCGGGCTCACCAACCGCCACCGGCTCAACCGCAGCGGAGACCGGCAGCTCAACCGGGCCTTGCACACCATCACGTTGGTACGTACGCGTTGCGACCCCGGCACCAAGGCGTATGTCGCACGCAGAGTCGCCGAGGGAAAGAGCCCGCGTGACGCGCAGCGTTGTCTCAAGCGCGCCGTCTGTCGGCAGCTCTTCAAGCTCCTCGAACGCGCCGACCGCATCACCGCAATACTCCCCGACGATCTCCTCCAAGCGGCTTGACGCGATATAGCAGCCTCGGCCGCAAGCGGCGCCTGGTCGTCGACACCAAGGGCCTGCCGCTGTTCGTCATGGTCACCCCGGCCGACATGACCGACCGCAACGCGGCCAAGGAAGTCCTGTTCCGTCTGCGGCTGATGCACCCCGAAATCACCATCGTCTGGGCCGACTCCGCCTATGCCGGACAGCTCGTGACATGGGCCAAGACCTACCTGGATCTGACGATCAAGACCGTCAGCCGACCGAAGAACGTCCCTGGGTTCGTCGTTCTGCCCCGGCGCTGGGTCGTCGAGCGCTCACACGCCTGGATCATGCATGCCCGCAGACACGCACGGGACTACGAACGGCTCGTCCAGCACTCGGAATCGCTCATCACCTGGGCCGCGATCACACTCATGACCAGGCGAATCACCCGCAGAAGCTCTCGCAGAACCGGTCAGCCGGACTCTCGCGAAGCGCAACGGGACTGATCGAAACGGCGGTGGCGGTCACCACCACCACCCAGAAGCCGCCCGGTTCCTCGGGCCTGGGCCGAATCTCTCATCGCCACCGAAGGGCCGTCAGCGGAACCGCTGATGTCGTCACCGGAGCAGCCCAAGCCGCCTCCGTCCGAATTCTGAGCTGGGCAAACACCGAAACGCCACCCTTCATGTCATGACCGCTCAGCAGCAGGTACTGAGGGTGGCCACGTGCTCCGGGACATCTCGGCATCGTCGCTGGTGCTTCACATGACGACCACTGCGTTTTTCCCGCCGTCCACGGTCAGTGTTGCTCCATTGACGTACGACGCCTTGGGCGACACCAAAAACCGGATCACGTGCGCGACTTCCTCGGCGTCCCCGCCACGCCCGGCAGGCAGCGAAGCGAGGTAGGTGCCGTACATGTCGCGGATGCCCTCGTTCACCGGAGTGAGGATGAAGCCAGGATCGACGGAGTTGATCCGGACGCCTCTGGGACCGTACTCCGCAGTCCACGACTTGGTCAGCATGGACAAAGCCGCCTTCGATGCCTGGAAGGCGGCGGTGCCGGCAGCGGCCATTGAGGTGCTCAGGCTCCCGACGTTGATGATGGCTCCCATGCCACGTTCGGCCATGGCCGGGGCGAAGGCCCCCGTCAGGATAAACGGTGCTTTGGCGTGGATGTTGAATGCGGCGTCGAACATCTCTTCCGGAGTGGACTCGGTCGGCGCGAAGCCCCCGCCACCGGCGTTGTGCACCAGCACATCAAGAGGACCGTCGATGGCCTCCCGTACTTGTTCAACCAGCTTGCGCACCGACGCGGGATCAGAAAGATCGGCTATTAGATCAATCGCACGGCCACCCACAGACTCCACGGATCGACGGGTCTCGGCAGCTCGATCTTGATCCCGACCTGTGACGATGACCGAGTACCCGTCCTGCGCCAAGCCGACCGCCGTAGCACGACCGATCCCGCTGGTCGAACCAGTCACCAACGCCCATGACCCACCCGAAGGGGAAGTCCCCGCCCGCTCGCCCATCATCAAGTTCCTCTCTCACATGTTCAGGAGGCCGTCGCGACAGCAGACACCGCGATCACCTTTCCAGCGATAGTAGATACGGCAGAAGGCAACGGCTCCACTGGGGTGAGGCGAACCACGTCGGGCCGCACCCAGAGCCAACGACCACGCGGCGTGTGCATCAGGAGTGATCATTCAGACGGTGACGGTCGCTACCCAACCGAGGCCACCCAGCCCTTCAGCAGCCGACAGCCCTGCCACGACCCGCTGTGGGCCACACCGACCCCGCACTCCCTCACTCCTGTTCGAATACCGAGCTGAACCCAACGCATACCGGGGATCGAAAACAGGCACTCAGAGGTCGTTTTCATCCGTACTGCTCATATATAAACCGGTTCCCAGGGCGTGGGACTGTGGTGCGGAAGGGGCAGCGGGAGTGATTGGGGCCTGTGAATCGGATGGGGTGACGGGCGGTGCGGGATGAGGCTTGTTCCTGTCTCATCCCAGGACGCCCGGTTCTTCTGCGTGCTTCTGCCGTCACCGATGTGCGCCTGGGCGCACTTGGTCCGGAGCGGTATGCCGGAAGCATGTCTGCGCGACGTCCGTATCCGAGTGATCTGTCCGATGCCCGCTGGGGGTTGGTCGAGCCGGTGTTGTCCGCCTGGCGCTTCGAGCGCCGCGGCAGGGCCCTGGACTTCGGCCGGCCGCCCGAGCATGATCTGCGCGACATCATGGACGCGATCTTGTATGTGGACCGGACCGGGGTTCAGTGGCGCTGCCTCCCGCACGACTTCCCGCACTGGAACACGGTCTACGGCTACTTCACGAAGTGGCAGCAGGAAGGTGTGTTCGCCCAGCTCAACGGTCTGCTCAGGCAGCTGTTGCGACAGAAGGAAGGACGGGAGTCCGAGCCGTCGGCCTGTGTGATCGACGCTCAGAGCGTCAAGACCTCCTCCAGCGTTCACGCCTCCAGCCAGGGCATCGACGCCGGCAAGAAGATCGTGGGCCGGAAGCGGAGCATCGTGACCGACACGCTCGGCCTGCTGCTGGCGGTGCTGGTCACCGCGGCCAGTGTCCAGGACTCCGTGGCCGGCACTCAGCTCCTCGACCAGGTTGCCGCCGGCCATCCCGGCATCCGCAAGGTGTGGGTCGACGGCGGCTACCGCCAGCACCTCGTCGAGCACGCCGCCACCCTCGGCATCGACATGGAAATCACCGCCCGCACACCCGGGACCAGGGGTTTCACCCCGATCCCGAAGCGGTGGGCGGTCGAGCGGACCTACGGATGGCTCATGCTCCACCGCCGCCTGGCCCGCGACTACGAAACCCTTCCCGCCCGCTCCGAAGCCATGATCCATCTCGCCATGACCGACCTGATGGCCCGCCGCCTCACCGGCGAGAACACCATCTCCTGGCGCGACCCGACACCGCAGACCAAACATCTGATTCCGGGATAAAACACTGGAAGAAAACGACCTCTCAACGAGGGCGCACATCGTCGATGGCTTTCCAGTGCCGTCCTGACGCTTGGCCGACGGCCCAGCCCTATATCCGTACGACGTTGTCGGGTCGGTGAGATGGGATACGCGGCTAGCGACGACTACGCCACAGCGATTACTCCTCTTCCTCCTCGCCCCTGCCACCGGCACCGCTGTATGCCGAAAGCTGACGCCTCAACTGCCCACTGTTCCAGTCGTCACCGCGCCTACCTGATTTGACGTTGGGTCCGTCCAACACCTGCTGGACTTGGCGTGTGACAGAGTGCCCCGCGCCGAGAAGCTCTTCGAGGTTGCGCAGTTCATCAGCCAGTCGGGTTCGCCCGGCCAGGCTGCCGTCGACCACATACTCGCCCACCGCGATGAGAGCGCGGGAGGTAGCAGTCTCCGGGTGTGCGGGCCCTAGAACGCGCTTCTGCACATGGTGGATCCTGTGGAATGTCGGGAGGCTGGTTTCGATGCCGTCTGTCTCAAGTATCGCCAGGGCCAGGTTCAGCCCCGTCCGCAAGGTGTCCGGAGCCTCGGCTCCCAGCACGTCGGACTGCTCTTGCAGGATGCGCTCGAAGACGGAGCGCGCCATGGCCGGGTCACCGAGGTGCTGCGTGGTGATCGCCAGGTTGTGGTGGAGGGTCAGGACAAGTGGGTCGGCGTCACCCAGGGACTGTGTCGCGGCTTGGAGCAGTGATGTCCACAGCTCTTGGGCTGTCTGTGGCTCAGCAATGGCAAGTGTGATGGCGTGCACGTTGCCCGCGTGCAGGGTGTGGGGATGGTCCGGGCCCAGTACGCGGATGGCGTCGTCGTGGGCGGTCGCCGCCATGCTGCGTGCTTCGTCGCGGCCAGCGGTGTGTGCGCAGCCGGCTTCGGTCGTCCTGAGCCTAAGCGTGAGGGCGTGCTCGTCGCCGAAGGCTTCGACGAAGGTGTCGCGGAGTTCCGGGAGCGCGCGTTGCGCTTCGACGATGTGTCCGGCGTTGAGGTCGGCGCGGACGACGCTGTGCCGGGCGGTCAGCGCGACGGGGTGCCGTTCGCCGAACTCCCGTTCCAGGTCGGGTAGGAGACTGCGCATTCGCGTGGCCGATTCGGCCGCGTCCATGTCGAGGCGTGCTCGTGCCAGGCGGGCCAGCAGGGCGGTTCGGCCGTTCGCCTGTCTGTTGCTGATTTCCCTGTACAGCCGCAGGGCTTCTTGCCGGTCGCCGCAACGTGCGGTCCAGTGGGCGAGCCGGAGCTCGGCCAGATGGGTGAGGGCGTGGCTGGGCCCCACGACGGCGATGCATGCGCGCAGGATTTCTTCGGTCTTCGCCCGGGCCACAGGCGGCTGGCCTGCCTCGCCTGCCCAGTAGGCGGCGATGTGGCGGCTGGCCAGCACGCCGACGGAGCCGGCTGGCAGGAGACGGTCGGCGCTGTGCTCCAGTTCCTTGGCGAGCTGCCAAGCGGCCTCCGGCATGCCCACCTGGCCGCACCCTTCGACCATGTCGGCAAGTCGGGCCAGTCTGCGGTGCCCCAGCCATGGGGTCTCTGTTCCCTGGTCCGCCAGGATCGTGTTGTCGGCGACGCCGTCCCAGCCCAGGAGGCTGACGTGCGCCGAGGACGTTTGCTCGCTCTTCTCCCTGGCGTAGGGGCGGTCACGCAGGGCTTCCCACCGGCGTTGCCAGGCTGCGGTGTCCTGCCACGGGACGGCCTCGGTGGGCTCGCTCTCGGCAGCGCGCTGCAACAGAGCGTCGACGAGCCGCTCGAGTGAACCAGTGTCGCTTCCGACCCGGCGGTTGTTGTGGGTCGACAGGTAGCTATGAATGGTCGAACTCGAGAGCGTGGGCTGGAGCCCTGACTGAAGCATTTCCTCCGCCAGCACGCGCGACGAGGGGGAGCCCGCCGCCTTCCACAGGTTCTGGAGGTCTTCGCGAAAGCGCAGCCACGAGTCTTCGGGGGCAGAGTCCTCCACGCGTCTTCCTTTCCTGTCCAGGACATCGTCCTGGACAGCCGGGCGAATCTCAACGCCTTCTGTCCGAACCGTGTATGTGTCCAGGACGGCCGTTCTGCCGTCCTGGTTTCTGCTCCCGCCGTTGCAGCTCTGGCCAGATAGAGGGAAGGCCGCTTCCACCAGTTGGAGCCACAGCGGTCAGCAAGCAATCCGTCGGCGCAGTAAGGAGACTTGCGTTGAACCCCAAGCCCCACCGCGGAGCCCGGCGCCCGGGTACTGCACTATGAGCGGCCTGGTTCTCGACCTTCTGGCCTCCGACGCCCCGCAGTGGATCGTGGCGTTTGTCGTCGTCCTGGCCGCTGTCGTGCTCCTGGCTGGCGCGGCGGCCAAGCTGATCCGAGCAGCGCATCCGGGGAAGTCCGCCGACGCGGTCAAGATGCAGAAGAACCGTATCGAGCACCGCCAGTGGAAAGCTGAACGCCGCGATCGCAGGCGGCTGGAGAGGGCCACTCGCCGGACAGAGCGGCGAGCCGAGCGCTAGCAGTGTCTCAGCACGGATGCGGACATGGAGACGACGACACCGCGCCCGCGAACTTCTCCACCCCGTTCACCAGCCCCACGCCCTCCTCGTCGGCGACCGGGCGCACCCCGGGCGCGGTGATCAGCGGCAGCTTGCCGTCAGTCACCGTGAAGTTGTCGTTGTCGTGGTAGATGCCGATGTCCAGGGTGCGGGACTGCGGCTGTCCGCCGTCGGCGCCGAGCGGCAGCGTCTGCTCGTACGGCGGGTTGATCCACAACTGATCGGTCTGTGGCGCCTTGTTGGCGGCGAAGGCGGGCGCGGCAAGGCCGGCGGCCAGTAACCCGGCCGACACCGCCACCGCGGCGCCGGATCTGAGACGTACCGGGCGCCCAGCTGAGAACAGTCTCATTGCTTCCCCCAAGGGTGTGCTCACACGACTGGCGCGCCGGCAGGATCATCACACGGCAACAGGGCGGCCACGCACCGGTTTTCCGGCCCCGGCGCGGAGCACCGTCGGGCTGCTGGTCGTGGCGGTCGGCGGGCTCCGGTGCTGGTCCTTGGGGCCGGGATGTAATGGGCAAGACAGCTCCGGGGCGGACAAGAGATCCTTTGGTGCATGACGTGGGATTCGGGGAGTCGGGCGGTACGGGACCGGGACTATGTGGCGCGGGTGCGACGCCACCGGCCCAGTGCCCTGCTGCCGCTGATCGCGCAGGCGTCGGCGACCTACGCGTTGGAGTCGTCGTGGCTGCAGAGCCCGTCGCTGAAGTACACGCCGTGGGCGCTGGCCGATGCCGCCCGGGTGTCGCTGGCCTGCGGCAACGAGTACCGCAAGGATGCCGACGATGCGGATCTGCTGCGGATCTTGGACATGTACGTGCGGCTGGAGGACCACTTCCTCCGCGACACCGACGAGGACGCTCTGGGCCGGTGGCTGCTGCGTGCTTCCGGGGAGCAGATGACCTACCAGGAGCCGGTGTTCCAGGATCTGGCGCGTGCTGCGGCGATGCTCACGCAGACGGCGGGGACGCGCCAGGCGCGGTGTCTGCGTCCGGGCTGGGAGGAGGAACTGCTGGGGGCGAGCCTGTCGCAGTACGTCGGCATCGCCCAGTTGCTGTGGGCATCAGCGCTCAGCTGCGGCGGCCGCTTCGACCCCAACTCGCTCACGACGCCCGGCGCGCAGCGGATCTGCGCGGAGGTCCCGGCCGAGACGATCGTGTCGGTGACCGAGAAGCATTTCGTGACCGATACGGCTGCTTTCCGGCAGGTCAACGAGCGGGCCCGCAGGAGCAAGGATCCGCTGCTGCGCCGCTACGAGTACAACCCGCTGCGCGGCACGCCTCTGGTGAAGGGGTACGGTCCGGGTTTCCTCGCGCCGGTCAGCCAGTTGATCCCGGCGAAGGCGAGCCCGCTGGGCATCTACTACACAGGCGTTACCCGCTTCGGTAACGCCTTCGCTGAGGATCTGGGTGATCTGTTCGAGGCCTATGTCGGCCGGCAGCTGGAGCTGCTGCCCGATGCGACGGTCTGGTCGGAGGTCGTCTACAGCCGCAGCAACGGCAGGGCGCTCAGTGTCGACTGGATCGTCGTCACCGAGGAGCTGGTGCTGTTGGTGGAGGTGAAGTCCGTGCGGCCCACCGTGCATCTGCGCCTGGCCAACGAGCGGCGCATCGACGAGGTGCGGCGCATGCTCGGCCACGCCTTCGAGCAGATCGACCACACCGCCGCGCTGATCGCCGGCGGGCAGAAGGAGTTCGCGAAGGTGCCCACCGACCGGCCCGTGCACGGGCTGATCGTGACGATGGAGCCGTTCCACGTCGTCAACGCCCCGGTGCAGCGCCCGCAGTTGCCGGCCACCACCGTGCCGGTGACGGTGTGCAGCATCAGCGAACTGGAAAACCTGGTCACCATCACCGATGCCCCCGTCGGGCGGCTCCTGCTGGAGCGGGCCGACGATGCCCAGCGTTCCACCTATGCCCTGCGCGAGGCGCTGCCAGGCCGCACGCACAGGCGTAACGCCGTCCTCGACGCCGGATGGGACAGTTACCCCTGGCGCCACGCCGCGGCCGAAGCCGTGCTGTGTGAATCCGCCGATCCGGTGCGGTAGGAGGGGGCGGGGTGGGGGCAAACACGTCCAAGGAGCACCATCTGGTGCCGAAGTACTGGCTGCGGGCCTTCGCCGAGGACGGGCATGTGCTCGGACGGTGGCGCGGCGGCGCGGAGCACCGCACGCCCGTACGGCGCGCGGCCGTGGTCCGGCACTTCAACACCGATCCTCTCGCCGAGGGCGAGCAGCGCGTGGCGCTGGAGACCTACCTGGACCAGCACGTCGACGGCCCGTGTGCGCCGGTCCTGCGCGCCGCGCGACAGGGGCAGTGGCCGCTGCCGCAGGCACAGCACGCGCTGGCGCTGGACGCGCTGGCCTGGCAGGTGGTGCGCACCCAGGCGTTCAGGTCCTTCGACGAACAGGTCGGCCGGCATCTGTTCCCGGCCCTGTGGGCGATGGAAGCGGTTGAGTACTGCGAGGAACGGCTGGAGCGTCCGCTGTCGCAGGCGCAGCGGATGGAAGTGTTCTGGACAGCCCTGCGGACGGCTCCTGACCCTTCGGTGATCGGTGACCCGCGCTCGGCTCTGCGGGCCTCCATCCGCGCCTTCGAGCGCACCCGCGACCTGCTGGCCGCACCGGGCCGTCGCCTGGTACTGCTGCGCTCGTCGGAGCCGTTGCTGGTGCTGTCCGACAGCGCAGTGGCCCTGCGCCGCAAGGACGGCACCTTCGGCCTCACTCCCCCGCTGCTGCCCGAAACGATCGAGGTCTTCGCACCGCTGTCACCGACCTGTCTGCTGATCTCCACACCCCGCACGCACCACCGCGTGCACCAGGGCCTCACCCGCAAAATCGCCGCCAAGGCGAACGCGGGGGCTTCGGCCTGGTGCCAGAAAGCCGTCTACCGGCCACCGTCCATGCCCTGGCCCGCCCGCCTGCAGCTCAGCGCTGCCCCGCTGGAGGTCCGTGCGCCGCGGCTGTCAGCGCTCCCTGCGCAGCATCCGCCTGGCCCTGAACCGGCCCATCCCGAGATCCGCCGTAGCGAGCTGCGTACCCTTTTGGAACAGCTCAGCCGTGAGCAGCCCCCGCTCTCGACGCCAGGCGCCTGAGTGGGACGAGACACCGCAGGGTTCCGCGTGGCGGCACAGCATCAGCCGCATCCTCGCACCCGAATCCGAGCCCGAGAGACACCTCCTTGTCCGCGCACCAGCCGGTGGCACCGGCCGGCGCCACGGGTCACCGAGTTGCGCAACGACCATCCCTGCGGCCGGTGCTCACCGGGCGGTGGGAGGGGTGATGCGGTCAGGGAGATTCAGGCGGGCGAACAACCCGGACGCGACAGGGGACCGCATGACCTGCTCCAGGTCACGGCGTACGCGCTCAGCCTCCCCGCGGACCTGCTGGGGGATGTCCCCGCGCTCGGCAACGAGCCGGCTGTAGATCGGGGTCTCCTGAAACACGGTGCGCTCCGCCTTCGTTCGGGTGATCGCCCTACGATACGTGCGCACGCCCTACCGGCACGAAGGCGGCCTGGGCAGGCAGACAGGTCAGGCCGCATGCGTATCCGGCGTCAGCCGTTTCCATGGCCGGGTGTAGGGGGCGTCGCATACGGTGCAGCGGGCTAGGTAGAGCGCGGAGGCCGGGGTGTGGGCGCGGGCGGGCACTGCCAGGTAGACCGTGCCCTCGATGACAGCAGTCAGCGTGGGCCACGGCGGCAGACACGTACACGACGGCGCGTCGGCGCTGGGGCGCTCGGTCATGAGCGGTCCGGTGCGGCCGGAGGGCGGGCGCGGCGACTGTCGGGCTGGCGACCGATCTCGCGGGCGACGGTGTCGATCTCGCTGCTGCTGTAGGCGGTGCGGATGCCGGAGGGGGTCATGCCGCTGACTTGGGCGAGGGCGTCGAGCTTGTAGAGCTCATAACAGGATCTTGTTGGAGTGCCCTGATCGGGCGTGACCGATGTGACGATTCGGCCGTTCGGGATGGTGTGAGTACTCGGCCGTGGATCGTGGACGACGACTTGTGGGCGCTGATCGAACCGCTGCTGCCACCCTGGCCGGAGAAGTCGCCGGGCCCGCAGCCGGTGGCGGACCGGCTGTGTCTACAGGGCATTCTGTACGTGCTCCACAACGACATAGCCTGGCAACTCCTGCCGCTGAAGCTGGGATTCGGCTCGGGACTCCATCCCGTCAGGTACGCCCTGATCTCGTCTGGCGTCGGTTCCCTGGGAGTCGGAATACCAGTTTGGACGAGAGTCGTGGGTCGCCTGTCTTGGCAGGCCAGGGAAATCCGTCATGATGTGCTGTACGAAGTCCTGAGGGGGCAGGTTCATTGAGGAGTCATGCATTCGCGTCTACGGTATTGACCGCGCTTTTCCTGTTATTCGGGCTGGTCTCGCCCGAGATTGCGCAAGCAGCGGAGCCGTCGGCGGCCCACGAATGCGAGAGCACCGAGCTCGCCAAAGCCAAGGTGACCGCGTCGGTGCGGTTGGAACACGACGACCGCACCTACACAAAGGTCGTCAGCGAGTTCGCAGTCGACGTCCCCGAGACCTGGCCGCTCGCACACGACCTGCTTCTCAGCGAGAATAGCCGCCGATACATCAGCGCCATGTCCTGCCTCAGCAGAGGTACGCAGCAAGGGCTTGATGACGAGGTCGATGATGAACGCTGGTCGGAGTGGCGGGCCGAGCACCCGTCGGTGACGTCGCAGGGCGGCCGGGTCAAGGTCGTCTATAAGGCATATGGCTGGGTCGACAACGGCTTCGAAATCGATGTGGGGGTTTGGCGAATAGCGCCAGTTGCTAGGGACCAATGGTCTGTGAAACTTATGGTGCCCGCTGCCCTGCACAATGCCTTGTGGGAAAAGGTCACTGTCGATCCAGGAAGGCCCGGAGCTCAGCGAGCGGAACCGGAACCGAAGACGGGCGACGGCGCGACTGCCCTGGTGTGGCGGCCTGGCTGGATGAGACAGGTGCGGGAGACAGGACTCGTCCTGCAGATCACTGGCACCCCTGCCCTCGCGGCTTTGCCTCTGTTCGCGAGGGATCCCGCGGTGGCGGAAACGCCCGAAGAGCTTTCCGTGACTGTCACGACACGGCCGTCATGGCAGCGTTCCTGGGCCGCACAGGGAGGTCAACTGCCCGCCTTGGCACTGGACCTCCTGGGCTCGATGCTCTGGGCCGGGGCAACGTCCGCCCTACTCCTGACGGCGTATCGGCGCTACCGCGGCCGTGTCGGCACGCCTACCAACGCCCAGCGGCGCAGTCTAGGCAACTTAAGGCTGTGGGCCCTGGCCACGATCCCCATCTACCTGCTTGCCCAATCGGACGGTGTGATCGAAGAGTCGGTGCGACAGGCGGGACTATTCCTCTTCTTCGACCAACAGCTTGCCATCAGGTATGGCCTTGCCCTGGTCTGCGTCGTCATATTGCTCGGTTTCGCCCGTCCCTCGTCGCAGATCCGCTGGACGGCCGTGGTGCTGTCACTCCTGTCACTGGCGGCTGCGGTCCTGATGTGGACGGTCGTTGAGCCCCCGACGAGCTATCTCATATCGGAGAGTCACTACGGCTCGCTGGAGATGGGACTTGCCCTGCAAATCGCCGGCTCTTTCTGCCTCGTGGCCTTGCTCCTGCTCGCCATCGTGGCTGTCGCCTGGCGTCTGGCTACCGACGGACAGCTTCTGCCGAAGAGCCGCCGTCATCCTGGCCTGGATCGGAAGCTGACCGTTCGAACGCTCCTGCCGACGGTACTCGTGGTCACAGTGCTCATGGCCGTGTGCTTCGCGGTAACGGAGGAGCGCAACTGGCAGCGGGCCACTTGGCTGACCGATCCGGTGAGTCCCGAATACGGGGCGGACCACCGGGCGGACTTCCTCTGGGAGGCGATGTGGTCGGTCACTTACGTGGATAGCTGGATCATCGGCTACCACGGCTGGCTGCTCACCGGCGTGGCCGTGGTGGCCGTCTTGGGAACATGGCGCACCTTTGTCTCCCTGTCACCGCTCGACGATCCGGCGGACCGCCTCCTGTTCCTCGCGTTCTTCCCGCTCATGATTGGTCTGGACGTCCAGAATCACCTCGGCATAGCCCTGCTCGACTCCCTCTGGATCCCTCTGTACATGCTCGCCCTGTACGAAATGACGGCTCTCCTCGCCCATCGGTCCGTGCTGGCTCAACCTTTCGAGATCTCCCAACAGCCCTTAGCCACGGCCGTGGGCCCCTCAGCCCGCGACAAACTGCTGGCCAAGGCCCGCTCGTACCGCGAAATTCATGCCGAGCTGCGCCGCCTGGACCAAGGGCTTTTCGGCGACGCACCGCCCGAACGAGCTGCCCTGGAACGTAAATTGGAGAAGCTCCACGACTGGGACCTGATCAGCATCCCGGGAGCCGCTCCCGAACGGTTGCCAACCAACGTGTCCGTGGTGGACGCGGCCTTGGCCCTCGGCCCACGGGACGACTGGTGGGGCAACGGCGTGCGCGGCACTCGCTTCGCTCTGCTGCCAGGATCGCTGGCAGCCGCTCTCAACACATGGGCCGAGTGGGTTCGGGGCGAAGCATGGCAAAACACACTCACGGATCTGATCGGCCTGCCCGGCCTCACAGCCACACTCATTTCCTGGACGGCCACGTTCGCCGCAGCAGGCTTCCTCTTAGGCGCCCTGTGGCGCGTGCTACCTGGCCGCCGAGGAGCGAGCAAAGCGATTCCTGTCGCCGTCGCATTCGCTGCGCCTGCCGCACTCGACGGGGTAATCGGCTGGTTCACCAACGAGGGTGCGACCAACCTGGCGCTCCAAATCTCGACAATGCTGTTCGTCCTCACAGTCACCTCGATCGCGCTCGACCTCGACACGTTTCGGGGCGAGCGGCGTTACTGGCAGAGCCGCTTCGGGCTACTCCTGTCCATCTATCAGATGCGGTACTACTCCCTGCAGGTGGCCTATCTCATCGGCCAGATCATCGCCATCATCACGATCTGGCAGTTCTTCGCAGAGCCCGACGCCGTACCGTCCCTGAGCGAGACGCCGCCCGACTCTCCCTAGCGATCTGGATACGAGCGGCGAGAGCATAGCCGTCGCATACCGCGTGTCGGCCTCCGTCGTCGACCTGAGCACTGGTGCGTGGCCAGCTCCCCACCCGCCGCATCCGGCCAGTCGCACGCCAGACGTTGCAACAAACGGTGGTACGGACGAAGTCCCCGTGCTGCTGCCCCAAGCGGCGGGCGGTTCTGCAGGTCGGGCCCCGGCATCGCCCGTGTCTATCCCGCGAGGACACCTGAGGCGACTCGCGACGCAAGAGATCCCCAGCCTTCACGGCTGGGGATCTCTACAGGTCAGACTCTGGGGGCGCTCCTGCGGGCCCTCGGCATCGACCCGGCCGACATTCCTGCAGCGGCCGAGGAACGGGCAGCGTTGTACCGGTCCGTGCTGGAAGACCGGGCCGACCAAGGACAACGTCTGCTCATCGTGGCCGACAACGCCGCCAGCGCCGACCAGGTCCGTCTCCTGCGCCCCGGCAACCGCCGGCACCAAGGCCTCATCACTTCCTGGCACACCCCGCTGTCCCCGTACCAAGGACACTGGTGGCCGTGGGCGCGCTCGTGGCCCTCGGCGGCGCCCTCTGTCGGCGACGGCTGCCCCGGCATCGAGGTGATCTGCCGCGACCGCTCCACCGCGGGAACAGCACACGACTGTCCACGCCCTACTCGACCAAGACATCGGCCTGCGCACGATCGCCCGCCAGCTCGGGCTGATGAGCTCGGCATGCGCTGGTAGGCGTTGGTACAGCGGACAGCAGTGTTCTCGGCAGCCTGTCGGACTGCCGGGAACACTGGGGGTGCGGCTATTCCTTGGGCTTGACGCCGCGCTTGTGGGAGAACTGGCGGTGTGAAGAGACGGTGTCCCACGCCGGCAGTCCCTTGCGGAGACGGGACACCGCCGCTGACAGGTCGCCTGTCGGCACGCGGCCCGGCCGCGCTCAAGGACCGGGCCCCCTAGCTTTCCCGTACACGTCCGGCTGACCTTCTGGACGCGCCGCTGCTGCTCATCGTCACGAAAGCCGTTGTTGAGGTCAGTCGGGGTCAACGCGATGGTTCGCGTACCGGATGGGCGTCACCGAAGTGGGGATTGCCGGCGGTGTAGCGGGGGCCGCTGGCGGCTGGCCGAACCCAGAGGCAAGCGGCAGCGCAAGAAACGTCGCGACCGCCGTGCCGGAAGCGATCGACGCCCCCAGGTCGCCACCACCGAGGGCATCGTGAGTGCCGGTAGCGGATTGGCAGAGATGCGGTGTGCTGCCGGTCTGGGACCGGCAGCACACCACAGGTCACTTCGACTTGGACGCGCGCCGACGCCACGCCCGCACAACGGCCCCGAAGACCCCGATCACGGCAGCCGCGACAAGGTCCGCGGAAAGCTCGGCCACAAGCCCATGAGCTGCGACAACCATCAGGTCATGCACGGGATCAACCTCCTTCTCTGGCACCCGGCGGGTGCCCTGGAAGGACTCTCCATCTGGTCGTGGGGCCCCGAGCCAGTGCTGGCTGGGCACCTCCAGCCCTCGGACACCGGTCGCGCAGGGTCGGCCGCCAGCCCAGTAGCCCTGTAGAGTCCTGGACAGTTCTGGACACTGAATGGAGAGTGAAGCGATGGGGCGGCCGGGCATTCTGAAGAAGCCTCAGATCGACGTCGGCCCGCTGAGGGATCTCATCTACGGCCTTCACGACCTGCACATGTCGGTGGGACGCCCCAGCCTTTCCAAGATCTCCAAGAGCTCGGGGCAGACGACCGAGTCCGGCTACCTGAGCACCAGCACGATGAGCTACGTGCTGTCGGAGTCCCGGCTGCCGGACTCCGAGACGATGCAGCGGCTGATCGCCCTGCTCGTAGAGCGCGCACCCACCGGCCGCAAGATGGACTTGGACGCGACCACCAGGCGTTTCCTCGACCTGTGGGAGAAGGCCGCGAGGGCGGAGGCCGATCCGCCGCCCAGCCTGCGGGTCCAGGCGCTCAGGAAGACGGGCAACGCCTACCTACACCTCGCCGACCAGTACCAGAAGGCCGAGCGCATGGAGAAGACCGTGTCCTCGAAGAACACCGTCGCCAACCACTGGGACTACATCGCCAGGCTGGCCGGCGAACTCCTCGGCGAGGACCACCCCGATGTGGTCGAGGCCCGCGAGCGTGCCGAGGACCGGGAGTAGCAGCCCCGCCCAACCGGCGGCCAGCTCAGCGCCGGGCGTCGCCGGGCGTGAGCAGGGCGGTCACCTCGGCGATCGCCTCCGCGATGGCTGCGCATCGCCGGCGCCCGGGAAGCCGTCCAGCGGGTCCTGGCCATCGTCGGCCACGACCAGCTCATCGACTGCCACCCCACCCTCATCCAAGCCCTCGACAGCTGACCTCCCGGGCATCCACACCGCAGCTGCGCAGTACCTGGTGGTGAGCCAGCTGGTGACCAACGCGCTCCACGGACTTGTGGCGGAGCTGCCCGCGAACCTTGTCGCGGCCGCCGTGATCGGGGCTTCCGGGGCCGTTGTACGAGCATGGCGCCGGCGCGTGTCTAAGCCGAAGTGACCCGCGATGTGCTGCCGGGTCCGCTCTCGCGATCATCAAGGCCGATCCGGAGGTGGCAGCGCTCCCGTACACCCTCAATCATGGGGAGCTTTTAGTCGACCGCGCCCACGGGCTTCTGGACTGGGGAACTCACCGGTGTGAAGACGAGCACTTGCACCAGCGGCTTCCCGGGACGGACGTCCCGGGAAGCCGCTGGTGCAAGCCGGCACTGTGCGAATATTCGGGAGGATGCGCCGACCACGACGGAGCTTTCGAACCCAGCGGCTCATGCCCGACCCGTCCGGCGCACACGGTCAGAGGCGTGCCAGAACTCGCTGCAGATCATCTCGGTTGAACGCGTGGCCGGAGGCGAGGAGAGTTCGGGCGTAAGCGTCCAGAGCAGAGATGAGCTCTTCCGAGAACCCCACTGCTGCGGGGAGATCCCAGGCATTGGTAAGCGCCTTGTCGAGATCGCTGGGGTCCACCGGGGGTCGGTGGGTGTAGACCTCCCACGGCAGGACGTCGTTTAACCTGCCTCGCTCGGAGCGTGGAACTTTGCGCTTTCCCGCTCGCTCCAGAGCCCGCAGCACCGCCAGTTCCGATGCGGCTGTCATGTCCAGTGCCCTCGCCATCGCAGTCCGGTCCATCCACTCAGATGCAGTGACAGCGGTCTTCCCGTCGGGCGCCTCTGTCCTGGTCGCTACCGGCACGACGCTAAGCGCCGAGCAAGAGGAGCCGAACAGGATATGCAGCACTTCAACTCGAACGAGTGGACACGCAGCCCCGACCTGAGGGATGTCGAAGACGACGAAATGGGCGGGCATGGCCTGGGCCAGCTGCTGGATGATCTGGCCACCGGAGGATGCGCGGCGTCCCGCGGCCGGATCAGCTCCTACCTGGGCCATATCAGCACCACAACCGGCCGTGGGCACCTCCAGCGTCTGCAAGCCGACGTCGACATCGCGGAGCAACGTGTTCAAGAACTCGAAGAGCAGCTCGACAGCGAAGCCATCGACGACAAGCTCGCCCACAGCCTCGGCTACATCAGCGGCAAGATAAACAGCCACGCCAAATTCCTGAGACTCGAGCACGGCGACGGCCTGGTCCGCCTGAACCTGAAGAGGATCACCGTCAGCACCGACACCCCGAACGGCATCACCGAACTGCTCCGCATCGGCAGTGGCAAGAACCACGTCGGCTACCACCTAGGTCGTCACCGAACTCTCCCCCGGCTTCCAGATCATCGTCAGCGACCACGCCGACCTGCCACACCCCTGGTACCAGGACTCCGTCCGCAACAACTGGCGCGGCGGCGAAAAACTCATCCCCACCACCTGGCTCGACACCAACCCCACCCCACCCCACCCCACCACCTACCGGGGATCACTGAAACTGCGCAGCACTCAACCAACCTGCACAGCCACCCCGGAGCCAGAAACCCCGCGGGTCAGACGGCCGGGCCTTCCCAACCCTGCGCAAGTTCAGTGAGACACCCAGCCAAAAACCCGCTCACCCAAAATGCACAACCCCAGGTCAGAATCACGGCCCTGTGCAGATTCACCGACCGGCGACAGCAAAAATAGCTCTTCCGGAGTCAAAGAATCCACAAACTCGACCGAGACCTCATTGTCCAATCCTGCTGCGCCAGGGTTGGATATTACGTCATCCTTAGCCGTATGAATCGCCGGTCAAGGCTTCAGGTGAGGCAGCACCCACCCCGTCAGTCTCAGGCAATAATCTGGCTCACAGCTATCTTATCAACCGCTCTAGCAGCAGCAGTAACCGTGTTCACTACTGGCGCTGCTGATCATATTGCGTCTGCGGTATTCTCGGGTGAAGATCCGCCGATTGTCAAAGAGACTGAAATTCGTTACTTGCAACCCTTTCAAGTAACCGGAGAGCTCAGCAAGGGATTTAAGGTTGAGAAGTGTTTGGTTAACGGAACCTGCTGGAGATCTGTAGTGAGTACCGATCCTTCTGCCTTGCGATGCAGCGGCCATGGAGGAAAGCAGAATATTTTCGATCCGTGCTGGCGGGCAGGCTACAACGACCGGCTTGTCGGGTGCCCGGACAGTCCGTGGAGAAAGGGGATTACTCTTATCGGCCTATCAACTCCTGTCGAATCTCTTGTTCATAAGGTTC
The DNA here is from genome assembly GCF_027107535.1 of Streptomyces aurantiacus. Classification (NCBI taxonomy): domain Bacteria; kingdom Bacillati; phylum Actinomycetota; class Actinomycetes; order Kitasatosporales; family Streptomycetaceae; genus Streptomyces; species Streptomyces sp. Qhu-G9. Next base: position 5,079,393 of record NZ_CP114283.1, read on the forward strand.
CGGATTGGGTCCTGCCGTGGGGATTGGAAGTGCAGGATCCGGATTCTCCTGAGGTGTTCATGCAGTGCATTCGAGTTGGTGGAGCGGCAAGCACGATCATGGGTAGGTCCGGAAACTGGCTTTGTTATGGGAAGAGCAATGATTTTAAAGGATACATTGTTGGAGATCCAAGAAAATCCCAAAAGGGTCCTTGGCTCGTCTATTTTGCCGGAGCTCGTTCGAATAAACTGGCTGAGGCGCCTATCAGAATAGTTTGGGGATAATCCTGATCGACTGCGGCCAGCTTTGCATCATGCTCGCTGTCGCCTGGCCACCACCGCGGAACAGTTCCTGAGCAACCTGCAGGCGATCGAGGACGGGATAGCTGGGTGTTGTGCAGTTCCAGTGAGCTGCTACTTGGTGGGCCGCGTCATTGCGTCGTGCGCAGTTAGCCGGCTTCGGTCTGGAGTGGGCGGCACAGGAGGGGGGAGCGCGTGATGTGGAGTGCCGATGATGTGGCCCGGGCTACGGTCCGGCGCCAAGGGCGAAGGGCTGAGCGCGGCGCAGGTCGCGGTCAAGGTCGCGGAAGCCGAGCGGCGGGAGCGGGAGACCCGCCAGCATCTGGACTCCCCCGCCAGCGAGCGTGGCCCGTACGACGGCGATCCGGAGGACCTCGCCGAGCAGTGGGTGGCGCGGCATGCCGAATGGCGCCGCGTGGCCGCGCTGATGGACGGTCAGGGCTGGCTGATCTACAGCCCGGAGCGGGACGTGCAGGGCAGCGCGTGGGCGCGGGAGCGCGACGCGCAGCGGGAGGGTGCTCTCGCCCGTCGTGCCGCGTGGCAGAGGGAGCGGCAGGACGCCCGGGATGAGCTGAAGGCGAAGGTGTGGCTGTCTGGCGAGGTGAGCCGTCGGCTGCGCGTGATTGCCGCCCGCACCGGCCTTGAGCCGGAGCAGGTCCTCGCTCAGCTCGTCGACCGGGTCCGCGTGGACGACGACGGTGCCCTGACGGTCGACGCCTTCACCCCGCGCTGACGGACTGTGCCGCACTCGTGAGCTGGCGAGTGCGGCACACCGTGGGGCTCGCCGCTTTATGGCGCGAGCTGGCCGCGCTGTCGTGCAACGGCTGTCCTGGGTCAGCACATCTGCTTGCTGGCCTCGATCGGGCCGGGGATGGAAACCTGCCGGTGTTTCTTGCCGTCCATGGAGAAGCTCAGGTTGGTGAGCCGGAAGGTGTAGTTCCCGGTTCCTTCGCAGGAGAAGGTGAACGTGTTGGCGAGGCTGATCGTCGCGGTGGAGGAGCTGCCGGCAAAGAGCCTCCCTGGCTGGCAGGGGCGACCCGGCCTGCAGAAAGGATCGGCCGCGTACTTGGGCAGCGGTTTCCCGTCCTTCAGCACGGCGAAGCGGCCCAGGACGCTGCACTTGGGGGCGTTCTGCCAGCCGATGGTTTTGACGGTGCACGTGACATCCAGTTCGCCGTGCTTCCAGCCCGTGCCGGTGATGCACATGGTGCCTCCGACGTGGGAGTACCGGCCGTCGCTGTAGCCGTCGACGACGGCGCAGTTGGGGTCGACGGCCTTGGCGGTCGCGGGGGACCCGGCGGTGAAGCCGAGGAGACCGGAGAGGACGACCAGTCCGCCGAGAGCGGACGCGAGTTTTTTCATGATCCACTCAACGACGCCGCAGGTGATGGGTCACTTGCTGTCCCGCCCGGTACCGGCCGTTCGGGCGCGGACCGGAATCCGATGGCTGGCCCCGCACTCACGATTGCGGGGCACTCTGCGCAGTGCCGCCTGCCGGCGCGAGGTCGGCCGCGCTCAACGGCCGGTCTCCACGGGCTTTCTGCTGAGCGTCCTGCCGACCCGGGTGGCTGTCATCGCCAGCGGAAACTCGTCTGTTGCCGCTGCCCGGCCGGTGAACGCGTCGGAGCCCCGGAGAGCCAAGGTGGTCTCCGGGGCTCCGACGCGTTCACAGCACTCCGATGGCCGCCAGCACGAGCACGGCCAGTGTCAGCGAGCCCCCGAAGGCGCCGCCCCCGAAGAGGACGGCGTCGCGCTTGCGGGCACCGGGCGTATGGCTCATCCAGCCAGCCCCGATGCCGATGAGTGCGGAGAGCAGGGCACAAATAGTGACCATCAGCACTTTGATACCGAGAGAGAAGTTCAACGGTCCGAACACCTTTCCGGTGATCGGACCGAGTGTCAGACCTCAGCCGACCACCAACGTGAGACACGTGTGGTCTTGCTGAGGCCCACCGACGTTTGGGGCTCATTGGGGTTGGCCTGGCCAGAGCCGCAGGGTAGCCGTGCTCCCTTGTTCCACAACGCGATCTCCGCGCACTCAGTGGACGTTAAGTCCGTTTCTGGTAGCGGCCTCGTCCGGGCTGGGTGAGGAAGCCTTGGCGGACGAGGCGTCCGAGACGAGCACGGGTGACGTTGACCGATGCCTCGTCGGTGGGCATGCCGAGGAGTTCGTGCAGCTCACGGGCCCGGAACTCCTGGTCGGGGTGCTGGTTGAAGGCGTTCACGATGGCCTGGTAGGCGGTGTTCGTCTCGGGCGGTTCGGGTTCGTTTCCAGCCGGTGCGAGTTCGGCGATGACCTTCTGGGTGGTGGTCAGCTCCGCGAGTCGCGCTTCGGTCTCGGTCAGGGCGGTGGCCAAGTGCTCGATCTGGTCGCGTAGTTCACGGGCCCGGTCCCCGGTCTCGTCGTGCTGGGCCTGGAGGCTGGCCAGGAGCTCGGTGATGTTCACGCGGCCAGCTCGAGGGTGTCGCGCCAGGTTGGACTCGGTGTGGTGAGGCGGCGGGTCATGTTCGCGATGGAGGCCCAGTAGACACGCGAGGTGGAGGTTTCGGGGCGGTGGTCGTACTCGCGGGCCAGGCGGCGGTGCAGCATCAGCGTGCCGTTGACCTGCTCCACGATCCACCTTTTCGGCTGCGGGACGAACCCTTTGCCCTGGTCTTCGGGGTTGCGGCGGACGACCTCGACGTCGATGTCCAATAGGGCCCCGTGGATGATGACTTGGTCCTTGAAGCCCTGGTCCACCAGGGCCTTCTCCAGCCGGTTCCCGCAGCGGTCGGCGACCTGGTCGAGCAGGGCGGTCCCGGCGGCGTTGCCGTGGGCAGAGGCGGCCAGCACCACGACGCCGATGACCAGCCCCAGAACGTCCACGGCCAGTCCCCGCTTGCGGCCCGAGACCTTCTTGTTGGCGTCCAGTCCCGTCGTGGTCTTCGGGACACCCGCGGCCGCGCGTACGGACTGGGTGTCGATGATCACGAGGGACGGGTCCTCTAATCGCTTCGCTTTCTCCCGTACCTGGCAGCGCAGGAGCTCCTGAATCCGCTGGTCGAGCCCGTCCTCACGCCACAGGCCGAAGTAGTAGAACACCGCAGACCAGGACGGCAAGTCGTGGGGCAGATAGCGCCACTGACAGCCCGTCCGGTTCTGATAGAAGATCGCGTTCACGACCTCCCGCAGGTCGCAGGACCCGGGATCTCCGGTCGCCGACCGGGCCACCCGGTCCTGCTTCCAGGCCGTGATCATCGGTTCGATCAACGCCCACTGCTCGTCCGATAAGTCGCTGAGGTACGGCTCTCGCTCCATGCCCGCATCTCAGCATGGACATGCCCAGCAGGTGGCCTGCCCGACGATCAGTACCACGATCGAGCGATCACGAACCGAGGAAGATCGGACTTAACGTCCACTGAGGGCGTCAACACCAAGACCAAGCGGATCGCGCGCCAGATGCACGAACGAGCAGGCTTCACCCTTCTTCGCCACCGCATCCTCCTCGGATAGGCGGCACGCTCCGTCACCACCGAATGTGAGACAGGGCCGCTCGTTTGACAGACCCTTTCTCGGCCGGACATGGCGGTGGGGCGGCACGAGGCCGCCCCACCGCAGTGCTGTGGATCGATCGGTCAGCGCAGGAACGCGCCGAAGTGCACACGCGTGGCGGGCGCGCCGAGGTCACCGGCGCCGAACGCAAACGATGACGTGGCGGTGAGGCCGCTCGCCGTGCCGTTCAGCACCCAGACCGCGCCGTTCTGCTCGTTCTCGGCCGTGGAACCGGCTGCGAGGTCGGCGTGGCCGTCGCCGTTGAGGTCCAGGAGAGCGGTGCTCACACCGAACTCGTCGCTGTTCTCGGCGACTCCGGGGATACCGGCGGTGTCCTGATGGAAGGTCTTCGTTCCGGCGCCCGTGGCGCCGGAGGCGCTGCCGGGGACCAGGGCGATCGAGCCGGCGTCGTAGATGTCGCCGATGTCCTCGCCCGGGATGCCGAGCGCGATGTCGGCGTAGCCGTCACCCGTGACGTCCGCGACCGAGACCGACGCGCCGATCTCGTCCTCCTCTTCCTCGACTCCGGGGAACCCGGGGCTGTCCTGATTGAAGGTCTGGACGCGGTCCGAGGACAGGCCGGTGGCCGAACCGAGAGCGACCTTGACGGTGCCGCTGCCCCAGTCGTTGCCGACCACGACGTCGTCGAAGCCGTCGTTATTGACGTCCCCGACGCCGGTGCCCGTCCTGTTGCCGGCGGCCTCACCGGGGACCCAGCCGCTCCTGAAGCCCGTGCTGCCGCCACCGAGGAGCAGGCGGTTGCCGTAGACGCCGTCGCCCTTGTACTCCCAGACGACGATGTCGTCCTTGCCGTCACCGTTGACGTCACCGGTCTCGGTGGAGGTGTAGGGGCCGCTGATGGAGTCGGCGTCCTCCTCGCAGCCGCCGTTGGTGGCGCAGGAGGCGTCGTCGGCGTCGTAGCCCCACCACAGGGACTTGTCCAGGACGGGCAGGACGGCTGTGGGCGTGCCGGTCCGCGAGATCGGGCCCTTCCACACGGCGGCGGCGCTGCTGGGGGCTTCGTCGCCGAAGGAGGACACCTGCTCGAACAGGGCGAGGTCCGTCTTGCCGTCGCCGTCGAAGTCGCCGACGGTGGGTGACTGCCCGTACCCGGGTATGGCCGTGCCGCCGGTGAGTCCGGAGGCGGAGCCCCAGAGGATGACGGAGCCGGGAACGCCGCCCGAGATCACCAGGTCGCTGAAGCCGTCGCCGTCCAGGTCGCCCTTGGTGAAGTTGGTCCCGAAGCGCTGGTTCGCGGTGGCGGAGCCGGGAACGCCGCTGGTGGAGCGGCTGATGAGCTTCTTGTCGGCGGCGGAGACCCCACTGGCGGAGCCGTACGTGACGGCCACGTAGCCCGCCTTGGCCTGGCTGGAGATCGTGGCGTCCGGGGCCGACACGACCAGGTCGGCGTATCCGTCGCCGTTGAAGTCGTCCTGCGCGTCCGCGGACCCGGTGGCCGCCAGCGCCGGGGCTGAGGTGAGAGCCATGGCGCCGAATCCTCCGGCGACCAGCACCGCGGCTGCCAGGGGTGCGGTGAGCGCGGTACGAGTTCGGCGGTGTGCTCGGGACATACATGAGCCTTTCGAGTCGGTCGGTTCTGCCCGCGGAATCCCGCGTTCAGTGAGTACGACTCGGTCCGGGCGCCCCCAGTTGTACGCCCCGATGTCATGGATTCGTAACCGAGGGGACAGGTGTGACGCTGAACTCCCTTTCTGTCACAGGGAGTTCAGCGCGTGTCACCGTCGGTCTACCAGATCGCCTCGACCCACTCGGGGTGGTCGATGAACGGGTTCCGGTTGCCCTGCGGGGCCGGCTGCTCACGTCCGCGGTCGGCGCGCGGTGCACCCGCGCCGACTCCGCCCAGTCCCGGTCCAGTGCCGCGTACAGGGCCCGCACCCACGCTGGCGCCGACCGTCAGCGAAGGCTCGACCAGCGTCTTCGCCTGCCCCTCCTTACTCAGTACCACGTCGTCCGTGAGCTCGAAGAGCGCATCCCCGCAGGCGTGAAGGCACTCGTACGTGGGTGCCGCGTCCCTCGCGGGCTCGCGTATTTTCCGCCCCGTTGGGGCAGGGGCAATCAAGCACTCCGGTTTCGTCGAAACGGCGCAGTGCGACGGAAAGCCGAAGCCACTGCTCCCGCCAATCACGGCACAGCGTCGCAACCCACGACACGCCGCCAGCGCCGGCCCTCGTGTCGGCAAGTAACCCTGCCGTCGCGAACGGCCCCGTACGCCCGCCTGGCCGTCCTCGGAAGGGAAGCCCGAAGCCCCCGCTGAGTTGGGGAGACGGACGGGTCGGCCGTTGCTGAGACCGGATCGCCCGTACCGCCCGTACCCTTCGTGGTGTCCACGGTGTCACATAGCGGGCGCCAAACCACTGGAGGCAACACCACGTGCTTATTGCTCAGCGTCCGTCCCTGACCGAAGAGGTCGTCGACGAATTCCGCTCCCGGTTCGTCATCGAGCCGCTGGAGCCGGGCTTCGGTTACACCCTCGGCAACTCCCTGCGCCGTACGCTCCTGTCCTCGATCCCGGGTGCGGCGGTCACGTCCATCCGCATCGACGGGGTCCTGCACGAGTTCACCACCGTGCCGGGCGTCAAGGAGGACGTCACCGACCTGATCCTCAACATCAAGCAACTCGTCGTGAGCAGCGAGCAGGACGAGCCGGTCGTGATGTACCTGCGCAAGCAGGGCCCGGGCCTGGTCACCGCCGCCGACATCGCGCCCCCGGCCGGTGTCGAGGTCCACAACCCCGACCTCGTCCTCGCCACGCTCAACGGCAAGGGCAAGCTGGAGATGGAGCTGACCGTCGAGCGCGGTCGCGGCTACGTCTCCGCCGTGCAGAACAAGCAGGTCGGCCAGGAGATCGGGCGCATCCCCGTCGACTCGATCTACTCGCCGGTTCTCAAGGTCACGTACAAGGTCGAGGCGACTCGTGTCGAGCAGCGCACCGACTTCGACAAACTGATCGTCGACGTCGAGACCAAGCAGGCCATGCGTCCCCGTGACGCCATGGCGTCGGCCGGCAAGACCCTGGTCGAGCTGTTCGGGCTCGCCCGCGAGCTCAACATCGACGCCGAGGGCATCGACATGGGCCCGTCCCCCGCGGACTCTGCCCTCGCCGCCGACCTCGCCCTGCCGATCGAGGAGCTCGACCTCACCGTCCGCTCCTACAACTGCCTCAAGCGCGAAGGCGTCCACTCCGTGGGTGAGCTCCTGGCCCGCTCCGAGGCCGACCTGATGGACATCCGCAACTTCGGTGCGAAGTCCATCGACGAGGTCAAGGAAAAGCTCGCCGGCATGGGCCTCGGCCTCAAGGACGCCCCGCCCGGATTCAACCCGACCGCCGCCGCCCTCGGTGCGGACGACGACGCGGACGCGGGTTTCGTGGAGACCGAGCAATACTGAGCCCTGCGCAGCGCCAGTCATAGAGAGACTTCGCGTACGGGGACAGGAGAACCTCCACGCTGTCCACCCGGCTGAGCGACCTCGGCCGGCTCCGCGCCCACGCGCAGCCGCAGGAGCGACTGCCACCAGCGGTCGATGTCCGCAGATGTGGCACTGTCTGCCGAGGACCACAGCCAGACGGGTATCGGGTCGCGGTCGCCCGGCAGGTGCTCGGCCTTCAGCCGGATCAACGTGCCGTGGAGGATGGGTAATTCCTCGTGGGCGTGCTCCAGCCAGGGGCCGCGGTGGGTGAGTCTGGGGTGCATCCGGTCCCAGGAGGTTGCCTCGGCGATGCCGTAGCGCGTGGTTGCGGTGGAGGTGGTGAGGTCGGGGGTGTGCCAAGTGTCGGGCTTGGCGAGGGTGAGAACGCCGCCGTGGCGGCGCGGCCGCTCGCCACGGGGCCCGGAGCGGGTGGAGCCTTCGTAGTCGTCGTGGAACAGGCCGCGTTCCTGCAGGAGCGGGACGACCTGGTCGACGAAGGAGTCGAAGCCGTCGTGGTAGCTGTCGATGGCGATGGAGAAGCCGTCGCAGGCCCCTGCCTCGAACCACTGCTGCATGTGGTCGGCGACGTCGGCGGTGGTGCCGGCGACCACCGGGTGGTAGTCGATAACGCCGTGGGCGAGCACGTCGCGCAGGGTCCAGCCTTCCCGGGCCACTTCGAGGGCGCGGGCGGCGCGCGGGTCGTGCGGGCTGGGCATGGCGTCGGCGAGCTGGTCCGCGATCAGCGGCTCGTCGAGTTGGCCGGGGCCGAGCGGGAGGCCGATCATAGCGCCGAGGTAGCGGACGCGTTGGTTCAGGTCGACGACCTCGTCCAGGAAGCGGCGCCGCTAAAGGTCCGCCTGGCGGGAGGGGGCGATGGTCGGCATGAAGCCGGCGAGCATCTTCACCTCGTCCGGGTCGCGTCCGGCGCGCTTGACGGCGTCCCGCAAGGCCTGGCGCTGAGCCTGGGCGTCCTCGATGGTGCGGCACCTGCCGCCGGATGATGATCCCCACCCGGCACCTGCCCGACGGCACCTACCTGTGCCAGACCTGCGCTCCCAAGAAACTCCAGTCATGCTGCCGCTGCGGCCGCCGACGGAGGGCGAACGCGCTGACTGCCGATGGGCCCATCTGCGGGACCTGCTATACGAGCCCTCCGCGCCGGTGCGGCATCTGTGAGCAGGTCGCGCCCATCAGGGTGCGGGCCACAGGCGGGACTCCCGACATCTGCTACCGCTGCTATGTACGACCGGAGAACCTCTGCACCGTCTGCGGGCGCATCCGCCGCGGCCACCACATCGACCGCGGCAACGGACCGTTCCACTGCGATGCGTGCGTCCCACGCGAGGCCCGCAAGCAGCAGTTGCACCCGTGCGCGCTGTGCGGGCAGGAGCGGAGCGTGGGCGTGTTCTGGCCGGTAGGGCCCGTCTGCCCCTGTGCTATCGGATTGCTCTGTCCCAGCCGGAACCGTGCACGACCTGCGGCCGACAGCGCATTCTCGTGGGCCGCACTCCCGACGGCGGCCGGATCTGCAAGGCGTGCTCCTTCCCCGACGAGCGGCCCGACTGCTGCTCGTCCTGCCACGAGCCGGCTGACCTCCTGCCGGGACGTCGTTGTCCACGTTGCACACTGCACGCCAAAGTGACCAGCCTGCTCTCACCCGACGGAACCGCCCTCGATGCGTCCCTGCAGCCGCTCGCTGAGGTACTCACCGATGCTCCCAACCCCTACCCCGTCCTGGCCTGGCTGCGCCGAAGCCCCGCCGCGCGCCTTTTGGGCCAGCTGGTAGCGGCACCCGACGAGCTCAACCACTCGGCCTTGGACGCGCTGTCCCAAGGACACGCCACCACCTACGTTCGCAGCCTGCTCACCACTGCAGGCCTACTTCCGCCACGCGATGAGAACCTCGCCCTACTGATCAACTGGACGGCCCGCACGCTGGCCAAGCTGCCAGGACATCAGGCGACCCTGATCCGCCCGTTCGCCGAATGGCACATCATCCGCGCCGCCATCGACTTCCTCACCTGGCTGGACACCCAGCAACACACCCTCCAGAGCCTCACCCAGGAAGACCTGGACATCTGGGCAATCTCCAGGCCCACCCTGCGAGCCCGCTCCATCCCTTTCATCCGCTGGGCTGGCGCCCGCCACCTCACCCGGGCCAGCCTGCCCATCGAACACCCGCCCTCCCAGCTCCCAGGCCAGTTCCAGATCGAAGAAGACCACTACGAGGAACTACGCCGGTGCCTGAATGACCCCACGCTTCCGTCGGACGTTCGCATCGCCGCAGCCCTCATCCGCCTCTACGCCCTCCCTCTGACCCGCATCGTCGAACTCACCACCGACCACCTCCACCACGACGCGGATCACACCTACCTGACGATCATCCGCCACCCCGTCGTCCTGCCACCGAAGCTCGCCCGTTTCATCGACGACCACCTCGAAGACGGATTCCCGCACGGCAACGAAGCCACCAAGTACCTGCTGCCGGGCCGAGCCCCCGGGCGTCCCCGCAACCCTGCGGGACTGTCCGACAAACTCAAGCGCTACGGCCTGCCCGCCCGCGCAGCCCGGAACACGGCCATGATGCAAGCGCTCGACGACCTGCCACCCGTCGTGCTCTCCGACTTGATCGGCATCCAGCCGAGAACCGCGGAACGCTTCGCAGCCTTGGCCGGCGAGAACTGGTCCGACTACTTGGCCGCGACTCGCCCGCGCCCGCACCAAATGAGAGGAATGGGACGTGGCTGAAAGGAGTTGAAGGAGCGGCCCCGAGTCGAGGTCGTCCGGGAACATGAAGCATGCATCCGGATGACTGGCACCTCACCCAGGACGTCGACGCCTTCCTTGCCCGAGCTGGGCACTTCCTGCGCTCGCGCGCTGCTCTGCACAACACGCCGCTGACGGACATCGAGAAGCTGCGGACACACAGGGCGGCCGAGTCCGACGACGAAGCCGCCGTTTTCGGCCGACTAGAGTCACAGGGTGAGGTTCGCGCGATCTTCTATCTCACCCCGCTCGGACGCCTGGGCCTCACTCCGCTCTCTGCCGAGCAGACCGACACCCTCGCTGCGCACCTGGCCGGCCTGGGGCACTCACCCGCTCATGTCATCGCGGAGCACGACACCGCTGGCGCCTTCTCCGAGTCATGGCAGAAGCAGACGGGCGCGGCGTCGGTACCTTTCTGGAAGACGCATCTCTACCGTCTCGGCACGCTCATCCCACCGCCGCAGCGCCCGGAGGGCGAGGGCCGCCTCACGGGTAGTAAGGACCGTGCCCAAATCGTGCGCTGGTGCCGTGAGTTCTGCGTCGACGTCGGGGAGCAGCGTTCCATCGACTTGATCGACGCCGGATCCTGGGAGGACTCGCGTTTCGGCGACAGGCACTTCATGTTCTGGGAGACCCCGGAGGGCGTCCCCGTCTCGATGGCGGCCTCGACCTCGGTCGTCGGCGGCATGGTCCGGGTGGATCCCGTCTATACCCCGGCCCACCTCCGCGGCCGCGGCTACGCCGGAGCTGTGACGGTCGAGGCGAGCAGGGCCGCACAGGCCGCAGGGGCGACGGACGTCGTCCTGTTCACAGACCCGGACAACCCCACGAGCAACGCCCTCTACCAGCGCATCGGCTACGTCCATCTCGCCGACTTCGCCGGACACAGGTTCTCCTACGGCGCACCAGAGGCCGAATGACGGGCGCCCCCGGGCAACGGCCTAGGAAGGCTCGCCAGTAACTCCCCCATCGGCGATACGGCGGGCTGTGCGCACCATCTGCCGCGGACCGCTGCGTGCATCTTGCATGAATCGAATACTGCCTCTTCGCCAGTAGGTGCGGGAGACGACCGAGGCCATCGTCGGCGCTGTCACCGGCCCGCCGACAGCTGTGCGCTCGCTGCTGCTCGGCAGATACAACAGTGCCGCACGCCTCCAGTACACCGGCCGCACCACCACCCTCCCCCAGACGGCCGGTCGCACCATCGCCGCTCTGCTCGCTCCGGCAGACTCCGGTCACCCGTGGACAGGCTGGTCATTCAGCGCCGGATGGGGCAGCCGAGAGCCACTGGACGTCGCCCTGGTCCGGCCCGACCTGGTCGTGGAAGTCGGCGTCGATGTCGCCCGCGATGCCTCCGGCCGCTGGCGCCACCCCGCCCGCTGGCACCGCGCCCGCCCCGACCTCTCCCCCACCGACGTCACACTCTTCAACAGCCCCGGATGAGCGCCACCGCCCTACCCTTTCCCTGCCGCGGCCGAAGCGCTTGATGCCGAGGTCGTCGTCCTGGCCCGTCACACAGATGAGGAGGGTGCGGAGCCCGGCTTCCGCGGAGTGACCGGCAAGGTCCGCGGCCACGGTGCTCTTGCCAACACCGCCCTGCCCGTGCCGACAGCGATGCTGCTGTGAGGGGGCTCGAACTCATCGGCTACCCACCGCAGGTCGCGCACGGGTTCGACGTGGAGGCCACGACCGAAGGTCGATACGAAACGCAACGACTCGCCCTGCAAGGGCTGGTGTCGGCGTACGACCTAAGCTCCCCAGTCGCGTACGGATGAACGTCCCCAGCTATGTCGCGGGCAGGAGCACGGCTGAGGAACCTGGTTGAGATCGTCAGGCCGGACGGAGACACTCGCATGATGAGTCACAGCGCATCGCCTGGATCGGTCAACCGAGGTTGGGACGGGCCGTGGTACCGGGTTCGCGCGGAGGTCTTCGAGGCCTCGTTCCTGCCCAGCTCAGGTGAGGACTTGGACTTGGTGTGCAACGTCGATGTCTTCGTGGACCTCAAGGACGGCTCCCGGTGGAGTGCGACCGTCTTCACGGTGGCTGAGGTCGAACGCTTGACGCAGACCTGGGCAGGAACCGACGAGGCTCTCGGCGGCCGCTACTTCTGGGTATCGGACGGCCTGATCGTCCGGGATCCCGGCATCGACAGCATGACCCAGGTGATCGCCGGACTGATCGAGAACGACGAGTTTTCCACGGTCTTCCAGCGACTCGAAGACGACTGATCGCGCCCCGGCCGCCGAGCCGACGCGGCCTGTCAGGCCACGTCTGTGTCCCGTTCGATGGCCTTGAGCCGGTTCTTGAGCCGGTAGCTGGGTCCGTTGATGGAGATCACGTCGCAGTGGTGGAGGAGGCGGTCGAGGATGGCGGTGGCGAGGACCTCATCACCGAACACCTGTCCCCATTCACTGAAGGTCTTGTTCGAGGTCAGGATGATCGAGCCCTTTTCATACCGCTTCGAGATGACCTGGAAGACCAGGTTCGCTTCTCCGCGTTCGAGGATCTCGTAGCCCACCTCGTCGACGACGAGGACGCCCGGCCGTAGGTAGGTGCCGAGCTTGTTGGCCAGGCGCCCGGCGGCTTCGGCGGCTTTGAGGTTGCGGACCATGTCGTCGAGGCTGGTGAAGTAGACCGAGTAGCCGGCCCGGCAGGCCGCGACGGCGAGAGCGACGGCGATATGTGTCTTGCCCACCCCCGGCGGACCCAGGAGAGCGGTGTTCGCCTTCGCCTCGACGAACGAGAGGGCGGCGAGGTCCTTGACCTTGCGCGGGTCGAGGTCGGGCTGGAACGAGAAGTCGTATTCATCGAGCGTCTTGTGGTGCGGTAGCCGGGAGTCGCAGGCCCTGGCGGAAGCGGCGGTCGTCGCGGACGGCCAGTTCTTCGGAGAGGACCAGGTCGAGGAAGTCGAGGTAGCCCATCTTGGCCTCGTCAGCCCGGCGGGTGAACTCGTTGATGGTTTCCGCGAGGTGGGGCAGGCCGAGTTTGCCGGCCGTGGTGCGGATGCGGTTGCCGGTGAGCTCGCTCAAGACGATTCCTCCGTCGCTCGATGGGTGGTGAAGGGACGGGTGCCGGTTAGCTCGTCATAGACCGACAACGGTCGGCGTCCGACCTCGATTCGGGTGGCTGCGGCCCTGTTCAGCAGGGCCTGCAACGGGCCGGTCTCCTCGCCCCGCGGCCGCTCTTGACGAGGCTGGACCGGGACGTCGCCGGTGGTGGTCCGGCGGCCCTTGCCAGTGGGCAGGCCGTCCCAGTGCGTCTCGTCGACGACACGTGCACCGCGTCCGATGGCCCGGGGATGGGCTGCCAGCAGCGTGCTGCCGTGGGCGTCGGCGAGGGTGACATGCAGCATGACTTGGGACTTTGTTGCCCGGATCTCGACCAGCTGGCGAGCGCGGACTCGGCGGGCCGGCACGGAGTAGAGGTTGCCGTCGAAGGCGACCAGGCAGTCCTTGCCGACGTGCCGCAGCTGCCGCTCGGCCACCAGATACGGGGTCGGCGGCAGCGGTTTGAGAGCCGCGTGGTCTCTCGCCGCCCGCTCCGCGATGACCTCTCGGTGGGTCTTGTGGATCTGGGCCCGCCTCTGCGGCACCCAGGCGGTGAACGCGGCGTCCATCTCGTCGACGGAGGAGAACGACCGGCCGGACAGAACGTGGTCGCGGACGATCAGCACTTGTCGCTCGACCCGGCCTTTGCCCTGCGGCCGGTAGGCGGCCAGGACGTCGATGTCGAAGTCGTAGTGGCCGGCGAAGCCGACCGCTTCCGGATGCAGCGGGACCGCCTCACCAGGAGCGACGTGGCGGCGGACGACGGTCTTGGTCCGGTCGTAGACGATCGTCATCGGCGCCCCGCCGAAGTGGGCGAACGCCCGGCGGTGGCAGTCGAAGAAGGTCTGCAGGTCCTGGCTGGTGGTGAAGCAGCAGAACGGGTCGCGGGAGTACGAGAGCGTCATGTGGAAGGAGTAGACCTTCGCGATGCCCATGTGGGCGAGGATCTTGCCCTCATCGCCCCAGTCCACTTGGGCCTGGGCGCCCGGGATCACCTCGAACCGGCGGTGCATCCCCGCCAGTTCCTTGGGCGTGATGCCGAGTTCCTCGGCGATCCTCGGCCGGGCCGTCTGGACGTAGAGCTTGACCCGCTGATAGTTCCCGGTGAAGCCGTACTCCTGGGCCAGCCGCTCGTGGATGACCGCGGCCTTCATCAGGACCTCGGCCCGGAGCATCGAGTCGATCAGAGGCCCGAACTCGTCGATCACCCTGGCCCGCGACCGCCCGCTCGGCGACCGCCGCGGAGGTGTCGCCGGCCCCGGCGCCGACAGGTACTTGCGGACCGTCTTGCGGTCCAGCCCGGCCTCCCGCGCGATCTCCGACAGGCTCATCGCCCCGGACTCCAGCAAACCGCGAAAGCGCCGAAGATCCAGCCAACGCTGCGGATCCAAGACCACTGCCAGCCCCCTCCGTCGCCCATATCGGCCAAGCCGCAGAGTGCCGAGCACCGGGTCTCACCGCATCAGCAACTGTCCCTTTTCATCCGTACGAGGCTGGGGACGTTCACGTGTACGCCGACAGCTGGCCTTCGCCGAAACAATGCAGAGGAAATCAAGCTGACGGGCAACCAGAGGGGACAGCAGGTCCTGGCCCTCCGCTTGTTTCGCCGCGTCCACGGCTCACGCATACCTCAGACAACGCCACGCCCTCAATGCGCTCAAGAAGTCGTCGTCGTGATTGCAAGCGGCCCGAAATGCTGACTGCGAGGCGTCAGCGCAGTGCAACCACGCCCGCGTGGACGGCACGCATGGCCCGCTCGACAGTCTCCTGATTTTCGCCGACCGGAGCCACGTAGTCGATGACGGCGCGTGCGGCGTCCTCCCCGAGCATTCGGGTGATCACCCACGTGGCGAGATACTGGGACGCCAGGCAACCGCCCGCCGTAGCGATGTTCCCCTCGGCGTGGAACGGCGCGTCCAGCACGGTGACGCCGCAGCCTTCGACAAAGGCTCGGCTCTTCATGTCCGTGCAAGCCGGCATGCCCTCCAGCAACCCGAGCCGGGCGAGCACCATCAAGGGCAGATGGGATCAGCGATGATGCGTCGGCAGGCACGGTCTTCCACTCGGATCACGGGGCGTAGAGAACTCCATGATCTTGAAGGCCCGTGCCGTGCCTGCCACGTTTTGGGGTATCACCAAGCTGACAGACCGCCACAAAACCCAGCTCCGTTCAACAACGCCGAAGCCCTGCAACAACGATCCACCCCTGCTTCCTGGGCATCGCCCCATTTCCCTGAACTCGATTCGCCTGAAAGGCGCTTCGGCCGCGGTGCTGACGCGCCGCCGAAGGTGAACGACAGCATGGAGGGCCACCCACCCGACACTCAACTCCGTCGACGGCGCCCATTGCACCCTCCACTGGGACTCCGCCCCCCACCCCGAAGACCTCCAGGCCGCTCTCACCGACCCTGTCATCGGACTGGCCGACTCCATCAGCCATACGACCCGCGACGGATGGGTCCTGCACTACGGACGCGCCTGCCTCACCGCCCATCCCGTGGCATACAGGCACTGAAGTAGCGATGAGGCCCGGGCCGACGCCCCGTTGCCACCCACGCGGATCGAGTCCGTAGCCGAGCACTGCTCACCCCGATGGGTGGATGTGCCGGGGCGCCCGAACACCGATGGTCGTCAGTGCATCACATGCTGCTGCTACCTGTCTTCTTCCCCGATTGGCTATGCCGACGGCCCCACCGTCAGTCCCGGAGCCTTGACGTGCGCGGTCCAGTCGGCGGTGGTTTTCAGGCTGGGCCAGTCGGACGAGGTCTTGGTCGACGCCCAGAGCAGTGCCGGAGAAGCTGTCGCCTAAGAGAGCCCGGCGGTAGGTGTGGCGAATGGCCGTGTGACGACCCGGAGGCAAGACAGGCACGAACCTGGGTAGTCATGGAGTTCTTGACGCTCAGTGATTACCGGAGGGCTCGTGCCTGTCCTGCCATCATGCCTGCTCGAACCCCTGTGGGACCAGTTCGCAGCGCTGCTGCCCGAGCATGTCGAGACCCATCCGCTCGGCTGCCACAACCCGCGCATCCCGGACCGGATTGTCTTCGAGCGCGTCATCGCCGCCCTGGTGCACGGCTCCGGATACGAGCGGATCGCCGACCGCCAGTGCTCCGACCGCACCATCCGACGCCGCGTCAAGTACTGGTCACAGCTGGGCATGGCCGAGCAGGTCCACGGGCTGGCCGTGCAGGCGTACGACCGCACGATCGGCCTGCAACTCCATGAGCTGTCCGTCGACGGGTGCATCACCAAGGCTCCCTGCGGCGGCGAGAGAGCCGGACGCTCCCCGGTCGACCGGGGCAAGCAGGGCCTGAAGCGCTCAGTGCCCACCGAAGCCCGCGGCGTCCCGATCGGTCTCGTCTCGGCCGGGGCCAACCGTCATGACTCCCCGCTGCTCGTGCCCACCCTGGAGGCCGCGAAGAAGCAGATCGGCATGTTTCCCGAGCAGGTCAACGTCACCTTGGACCGGGGCTACGACAGTGACAAGACCCGAGCCGCGCTCGAGGAACTGGGCTTCACCGGCGAGATCGCCCGCAAGGGCGTGCCCGCACCGATCCAGGCCGGCAAGAGGTGGATCGTGGAGCGGAGCCACGCATGAATGAACGGCTTCGGCAAGCTCCGCCGCTGCACCGAGAAGCGCCAGTGCGCTGTGGACTTCTACCTCTACCTGTCCGCCGCAATCGTCACGCTCCGCATGCTCATCCGCCGCGCGACCCCGCTCTACCGCTGGGACGGACGGCCCACCACCAAGAGACTCAAGTGACGCCTGCTGACGAGCGTCCGTCTGCGTCGGGCGGACAAGCACTGCCGCACGCCTGGGGAAGGCGCGCTGCTCAACGAGGGCAGGGCCGGCCCGCGCTCCTGGCTGTGGAGGCTGTGGTGATGATGGCATCGAGCCGGTCCCGGGTTTTCACCAAGGTGCTGACCTGCGTATCGATGCGGTCCCGCTCGGCCGACAGCCGGTCGAGCAGCGCGGGGGTCACGTCACCGGTCTCGACGCACGGCAGCAGTTCCAGGATCGCCCTGCTCGGCAGCCCTGCGGAGTACAGCTGCTGAATCAGCTGGACGCGGTCGACCGCGCTGTCCGGGTACTGCCGCTGGCCGCTGGGGCTGCGCACCGAGGCCAGCAGGTCCTGCTCTTCGTAGTAGCGCAGTGCCCGCACGCTCACGCCCACCCTTGTGGCCAGCTCACCGATGCGCATCAACGCCCCCTCCATGACCTGGATCACATTCCTTGCCTCTGACGTCAACGTCAGGTTCTAGCGTAGCCCGTGAACAGCCCGGACAGGAATCACCTCACCACTGCCAGGAGACTCTCCATGAAGATCACCGGTTCCGTCGCCCTCGTCACCGGCGCCAACCGCGGCATCGGCAGGCACTTCGCCCAACAGCTCCTGCACCGGGGTGCCACCAAGGTCTACGCGACCGCACGCACCCCCCACCTCGTCGACCTCCCCGGTGTGGAGGTACTGCGGCTCGACATCACCGATCCGGCTTCGGTCGCCGCCGCGGCGGGCGCGGCCTCGGACGTCACCCTCTTGATCAACAATGCCGGTGTCTTCACCCAGCAGAACCTCGTCACCGGGGACCCCGAGAAGATCCGGCTGGAGATGGACACCAACTACTTCGGCACCCTCAACGTGGTCCGGGCGTTCACTCCCGTCCTGGCCGCCAACGGCGGTGGGGCCATCCTCAACGTCCTGTCGGCGATGTCCTGGCTCGCCTACGACGGGGCCAACGCCTACAGCGCGTCGAAGGCGGCGGCGTGGAGCCTCACCAACGGCATCCGCCTCGAACTCGCGGGCCAGGGAACCGCGGTGACGGGCCTGCACCTGGCCAGCACCGACACCGACATGATGGCCGGGTGGGACGTGGAGAAGAACGACCCCGCCGATGTCGTGCGCGCCGCCCTCGACGGTATCGAGGCCGGGAAGATGGAGATCCTCGCCGACAACAACTGCGTCCAGCTCAAGGCGGCCCTGTCCGCCGACCCGAGCGTGCTCTATCCGCAGGCGGTTCCCGCCGCCTGACCCTTCAGCAGCCGCCCGCCCAGCCAGGCTTCAGCCGACGTTCGAGGATCTACGGATCAGCCGGGCGCGGCCATGCGTACTCGTCACGCTCCGCACGCGCGTCCGCCGCGCCTACCGCTGGGACACCTACCCACCACCAGAAGACTCAAGTGACGCCTACCGCCGGGCTTTCTTAGGGAGCGTATGTGGTTCGATCACCAGGTGGTCCGGGTGAGTTCTCTGAGCCAGATCATCGAGGCACGCAGGTGGAGGCCGGCGAGGTAGCTGTCGGGGGTCTTGTCGCAGCGGGTGGCGATGCCTCGCCAGGCTTTCAACTTGTTGATCGGACGCTCGACGGTGTTCCGCTCTTTGTAGAGGTCGGCGTCGTGGCTGACGGGCCTGCCGCCCTTGCTGCCCTTGTTCTTCCGGTTGGCGGCCTGGTCCTTCTTCTCCGGGATGACCGCCTTGATGCGGCGTTTGCGCAGGTGGGCGCGGTTGCCGCGGGACGAGTATGCCTTGTCACCGTCGACCGCGTCGGGCCGGGCGCGAGGACGGCCGACTGGCCTGCAGACCCGTATCTTCTTCAGTACCGGGATGAACTGCGGACTGTCAGCGGCCTGCCCCGCGGTCAGGATGAAGGCCAGCGGGCGGCACTTCCGGTCGCCGGCAACATGGATCTTGCTGGTCTGCCCCGCCCCTGGAGCGTCCGAGGAGGGCGGCCTCAGCCGGAGTTCGCGCCGTCGCCGGATGCGTCGTCGCTCTTCCCGCTGAGGGTTGCTTTCTGTCCGCTGCCCGGTTTGTTCGTCGCGGTCGCCCCTTTGACCTGGCCTTCTCCGCCTCGGCGGTAGCCTTCTCCAGAGCGGTGAGGACGTCCTCGTCCAGGTGCATGCCGACCGCATCGTGATGGGCCCGCGCGGTGGTGGAGTCGATGCTGACCAGAGACAGGTCCACCTCGCCCGCTTCGCGGCCTGTGCGATCACGCCCTCTATCAGGGCTTCGAAGACTCCGGCGTCACGCCACTGCCGGAAGCGGTTGTGGACGGTCGACCAGGCGCCGAACTCCGTCGGCATCTCCCGCCACTGCCCGCCCGTTTTGAACCGCCAGATCACGCCCTCGAACTGTTGCCTCAGCCGCTCGGGGTACGGGCCGTACTCGCCGATCGACAGATACGGCTCGATGAACTCCCACTCTGAATCAGTCAGTTGCACGCGAGTCACCCAAGAAGGTGTACCCGTCCAGGCCCCGCCACGCAGGCAAAACTCGCAGATTGATCACGACCCAATACGCTCCCTAGTTCGGTTACTGATCTCTTCGGGTTGTTGTCGGGTGCTGATCCCTGCGGTAGGCCGGTGGTATGCGGTACACGCAGGGCGGCGGATTGACCGCCGAGCGGCGACAGTTTCGTGCGCGGATCCGGTACGAGGCGGGCGAACGGTTCACACGCGGCGATAAGACCGCGGTGATCGCGAAGGATCTGCGGGTGAGCGAGCGGTCGGTGGAACGCTGGCGGCGTGCATGGCGGGAGGGCGGGATGGATGCTCTCGCCACCGCAGGGCCGCCGAAGTTGCCCAGGCTTGTCCGACGGCCAGTTCGCCGAGTTGGAGAAGGAGCTGGCTCTGGGACCCGCCGAGCACGGCTGGGAGGACCAGCGGTGGACTCTGGCACGGATCAGAGCCGTGATCGCCTTCAGGCTCCGGATCGACTGCTCGATGGCGGCGGTATGGCTGCTGCTGCACCGCCAAGGCTGGTCCTGGCAGTCTCCCGCGCGCAGGGCCATGGAGCGCGACGAGCATGCGGTCGAACTGTGGAAGAAGGACGTGTGGCCGCAGGCGGAATGACTGCGGCGGCGCTCGGGGCCTTTGTCGTCTTCGAGGACGAGGCAGGGTTCTCGATGACGCCGCCACGAGCCCGCACCTGGGGCCGTCGTGGGTATACGCCCGTGGTGCGGGTGCGGGGCCGGTCCTGGCGCCGCTGGTCGATCGCCGCCATGTGCTGTTACCGGCCGGGCGAGGCATCCCGGCTGATCTACCGGCCGCACCGCCACCGCAAGCACAGGGGCACAGGACGTGACAGCTTCTCCTGGCGTGACTACCGCGACCTGGTCGTCCGCGCCCACATCCAGCTCGGCGCCCCCATCGTCTTGATCTGGGACAATCTCAACGTCCACCGGGCCGCCGGGATGTGTGAGTACGCGGCCGCACATGACTGGCTCACCATCGTGCAACTACCCTTCTATGCACCGGACTTGAATCCGGTGGAGGGCATCTGGTCGCTGTTACGGCGCGGCCCGCTGGCCAACACCGCCTTCACCGACGACGAGCATCTCGAACGCACCCTGCGCCGGGGCCTGCGTCATATCCAACTCCGACCCGACCTCATCGACGGCTGCCTCGCCGGCACCGGACTCACCCTCACTCAGTGCCCGTAAACAATCCGGCGAGCTCAGTAACGGAGTCCTACTAGTGTCCTGCGCCAGTAGTTGATCGTTAGTTGGTGTGTGACTTCTACTGCTGGTGCGTCAGTTCCTCGTCGGGGCCCCAAGTTGGAGCCGTTGCTGCTGTCCGCGGAGGAGCGGGCGGAGCTGGAGCGGTGGACGCGTCGGGCGACATCGGCCCAGGCCCTGGCCCTGCGAGCGCGGATTGTCCTGGCGTGTGCGGGGCCGGAAGTACCGCCGATCGTCGTGGTCGCCCGGGAGCTTCGGGTGGCCGCGGACACGGTCCGCAAGTGGCGGCGGCGCTTTCTCGCCGAGCGGCTGGACGGGCTGGTCGACGAGCCCAGGCCGGGCCGGCCGCCCACCATCAGCGTCGATCAGGTGGAGGCGGTGGTGGTCACCACGCTGGAACAGCTGCCGAAGAACGCCACCCACTGGTCCAGGAAATCGATGGCCCAGCACAGCGGCCTGTCGAAGTCGACCGTGGGCCGGATCTGGCGGCAGTTCCAGCTCAGGCCGCATCTGGCGGACACCTTCAAGCTGTCGACGGACCCGCTGTTCGTGGAGAAGGTCTACGACGTCGTGGGCCTGTACTTCAACCCTCCTGAGGGTGCGGTGGTGCTCTCGGTGGACGAGAAGTCGCAGATCCAGGCCCTGGACCGGTCCCAGCCGGTGCTGCCGATAATGCCGGGCATGCCCGAGCGGCGCACCCACGACTACGTCCGCAACGGCCTGACCACCTTGTTCGCCGCGTTCGACGTCGCCACGGGTGAGGTCATCACTGCCCTGCACCGCCGGCACCGGGCCGCGGAGTTCAAGAAGTTCCTGATCCGGATCGACAAAGAGGTGCCCGCACACCTGCAGGTCCATCTGATCGTGGACAACTACGGCACCCACAAGACCCCTGCGATCAAAGCCTGGCTGGCCAAACACCCGCGGTTCGAGCTGCACTTCACCCCGACCGGCTCCTCCTGGATCAACCAGGTCGAGCGGTGGTTCGGCTACCTGGCCCACCAGATGATCCGCCGCGGCGCACACAAGAACATCCAGGCCCTGGAAGCCGACATCCGGGCCTGGGTCAAGGACTGGAACGAAGACCCCAAGCCGTTCATCTGGACCAAGACAGCCGAAGAGATCCTCGACTCCCTCGCCCGCTTCTGCCGACGGATCTCTGGCGCAGGACACTAGTAGGCGCTGCGGACGACGATCGAGACGTTCTGGGTGAGTTGGTGGGACGGGGCTGCAGTCTGGCAACGGGCCCACAGCGTGGGCTTGTTGACCGCGGGGGTGGTCGGGATTTTGACTCTGGCCTCGAAGGACCCGGTCGCGAGTGCACTGACCGAGGACAGCTCGTATGTCCCGGCGGCCGTGGCGGTTGGTTGCGGTTGCCCCGGTGACTTTTTCTGTTCTTCCATGGAGAGGTTCAGCTTCGCGCCGCGGTCCCAGCGGATCCCGACGGTCACCGACTTCCCGGGGGCGCAGTGCGTTCCGGTCAGCGTGATCGTGCCGCCCGGCACGGTCTCGGACGGCGAGGCGAGCAGAGGCTTGGCGGGGCCGGTCACCGTGGGCTGGGGGGTGTGGGGCGCCGTCGGACCGGGTGTGCTGGTTCCGGAACGTTCCCAGGCGACCAGGGGGAAGGCTGCAAGCACCGCGGCGGCCACGGCTGTGACCGTCGCGACCTCGCGGAATGTGCGGCGGCGCCGGGCCCTGCGCCGTAGGTCCGCGAGGGGCGGCTGCCGGGCGGCCCGCGTGCCCTCCTCGACGAGTCGGCGAAGTCCGTGTTCAGGGTCGGCCATGGTGGGACAGAGCTCCTTCCGGATCGGCGGCGAAACGGCGGGCCAGGTTCGCGCGGGCTCGGGCGAGTCTGCCGCGCACGGTGCTCACCGGCAGGCCCAGTTGCTCGGCGACCTGCTCGATCGGCAGATCCAGTACGTCGTGCAGCAACAGCACCGGGCGCTGGTTCACCGGAACATGGCGCAGCATCTCGGCGACCTCGACGGTCTGCGGCGTGAGGTGGGGCAGCGGGCGCTGGGCACCCAGGCGCAGCAGAGCCGCGGCACGCCGGCGTAACCGGCGGATCTCGCTGACCGCGAGGTTGATCGCCACCCGGCGCACCCACAGCTCGGGCACGTCGTAGGCCTGGATCCGGGGCCAGCGGTCCAGGGCCCGGATGAACGCTTCCTGTACGACGTCCTCGGCCTGTTCGAGACTGCCGGTGACCGAGAACAGCTGACCGACCAGCCGCGCGTACGCCGACTGGTAGAACTCCTCGAAGTCCGTCACACCGGCCTGCTGTCCTCGGTCACCGTCACTGTCATGCTCCACTCAGTTCGTGTTCACCGGTGCCGCCTCCACGCGCTTCTCAGCGGGAGTCAGCGCCAGCCACGCCAGTTGCGCGGCGGTGGCCTTGCCCTGCGCCTTCAACTGCCCGACCAACTTGTCGGCTTCGGCGGCCTGAGCCTTGGTCGGGCGGCCGGTCGTCACCTTGATCTCCCTCTGGATCTTCAGGAGTTGCCGGTTGCGCTCGGACGCGGACGGCTGGTCCTTGATCTTGACGTGGGAGGCCGCCTTCGGTTTCGCGGCCTCCTTGACCACGGTCTGCGAGTGCTTGACGTTCTGCGCTGTGGTTCCGTGGTCGGACGAAGCGAGCGCCGTCGTGGCCAACGCGGCGCACAGGCCCGCGGCGGCGACGCCGACAGCGGCGAATCCCAACTTGCGGTGCTGCATGGTCCATCCTCACGTTCGTATTCGTAGGGGAGAGAAGGTCCGAGGGCCTCACTCGCTGGGCGAGCCCGACCGCCGTTCCACCACCCCCACGCCTGGGCCCCCACGCGGCGCACACTCCGCGGGCCTTCGTTATCGAACCGTGACTGACCCATCGCAGCCCCGGATCGGTCAGGTAGCTGACGAGCAGGTCGCGGATCGGCTTGCACTTCACGTCGAACCGGTCGACGAGCTGGGCCGGGCTCACCTGTCCGGCACGCATCTCGATGTACCGCAGTGTCTTGGGCGCGTCGGGGGGAAACTGGCCGCGGCTTTGAAGCAGGGCGTAGGCGAGTCGCGTGTGGCTCGTGGAGGTCCCCGTGGCCGCCAACAGCAGTTCAAGGACATCGCCGACCACGATGTCGTCGATGCCGCCACCCTTCGCCCCGAGGACGCGGGCCGCGGCCTTGAGTGCCTTCGAAGTGCGCCGCGGGTCCGGCTGTCCGGGCATGCGTGCGTCACGCGGTTCGGCAAATCCCCTGGGATCGCGGGCAGCTTCGATAGCCTCGCGCAGGTGGGGGGAGAGGCTGCTCGCGAGCCACAGCATGCTGGGACGGATGACATCAGCGCAGACCAGAGCCAGCAGCCCAGAACCGAGCCCTGCCTTCTGTGGCTTCCTTCCGTGGGCAACCCCCCAGGCAAGGGGGGCCTCGGTCCAGCCGACCGAGGTGGCGGAGCCCGGGCTGGCGTTCCAGCGCTGCTGCCAGGTCTTCCCCTCGAAGGTCTCCAGCCATCGCAGCAGCAGGCGCGCACCGACCATCCGCATCTGGTGGGTGGAGTCCTTGCCGTTCTTGAACGGCGGCCGCTCCAGCCTGTGGAGAACCTCCTCGCGGGAAAGCCGGGTAGTGGCCCAGTCGGTTCCCGGGCTGCGTGGCGGAAACCTCTGCATCTGGGCATCGATCTCGCTGCCAGCCAGGCTCCTCGCGGTCAGGGCCGGCGGGGTGATGAGCGGGACGGTGGTAGTTGTCACCCGGGGCTCCCGCCGAAGAGGACGTCGAGGGAGTCGCGGTTGTAGGCCGGCGTGGGCGGGGCCGGAGGCGGGTTGTTGCGCTTGTGCTCCTGGCGGGCGTGGTGTGCGAGCCCTGCCGAGATCACGTCGTCCCTGGTGGGCCGGTTGTAGATGTCCAGGGTGGATAGATGCTTGTGGCCGAGGATGTGCTGGACGTAGACCGGCGGCATGTTCGAATCGTCGAGCATCAAGAACGTTGCGGTGTGCCGCAGGTCGTGAAGAGTCCAGTTGGCGCCCGGGAGCTTGTTGGCGCGGTTGAACATCATGCGGGCCGCGTCGTACTCCAATGGCCGCCAAGGGCGGCGCAGGGTCCACCACAGCGGCTGCGCGCGGCGGCGGGGGACGCCTTTGTTCCAGGCTTCTTCCTGGTAAGGCCGCAGCCAGACGAACGCGTCGGGAGTGGAGGGGAGTTCCTGGTAGGCGGGTGTGCCCTTGCGGATCACGCCGATGGTCTGCTGGCCGACGACTGCATCGCCCTGCTTGGCGGTGAGCAGTTCCTCGGCGCGGGCGCCGGTGGCGACCCAGAAGGCCAGGAGGGCGCGGTCACGGTGCGAGCGGAGACCGGCGAAGACCTCGGTGTACTTCTCGTCGGGGATGCGGCGCGGGATCCGCTTGGGGACCTTGGGCCGGTAGAGGCCGGTGCGCTGCTTGTTCCAGCCGCCGTCGGTGAGGATCCATCCGTGTTCGGGCCGGTGCCGTCGATCGCCGCTGCCCGAAACCGACCGGCTGGCAGCGATTGCTCCACGTGGCGGCCCGGCTCACGACCGCCGCCCATGAGAGTGGCGTCGACCTGCGTACCGCCCCGCTGACCGGACTCCGTCAGAGGGAGCTGCGCGGCACTGTCACCACGTGCTTGCCCACGACGCCGCCGCGCTCGAATGCCTGGTGCGCGGCGGCGATGTCCGCGAGCGGGTACACACTGTCGATCACCGGGCGCAGCGCACCCGACGTGACATGGCCGGCCAGGTCGCGCAGCAGGGGGGTTTCGGGGTTGGCACTGAAGGTGCGGATGCGGCGGGTGCCGTGCACGCTGGATGCGGCGATCGCGGCCAGCGCCGACGGGGACAGTCCGACGGTGACCATCCGGCCACCCTTGCCCAACCGGCTTCGGTAGCAGTGCAATTCCGTGCCGACGGTGTCGACGATGACGTCGAACGGCCCGATCTGCTCCGAGACGGTTGAGCGGTAGTCCAGGACCTCGTCGGCGCCGAGGTCGGTCAGGAGCTCGGCGTGGCGATCGCGGGCCAGCGCGGTGACGTGACCGCCCATGGCGTGTGCCAACTGCACCGCGGCCGTGCCGACTCCGCCGGCCGCGCCCCGCACCAGGACCCGTTCCCCGTCCGCGAGGTGCACACTGTCGCGCAGCGCGATCAGCGCTGTAGAACCGGCGACCACCAGGGCTGCCGCCTCGACCGACGAAAGGTCCGCCGGGGCGTGCGCGACCCGTTCCGTGGAGACCACGACGTACTCGGCCGCCCCAGCGACGGAGTGCCGCCGGCGGGGATGCACCATGCCCCACACACGGTCCCCGACCCGGTAGCCCTCCACACCGGCGCCGGTCCCGGCGACGACACCCGCGAAGTCCAGCCCCACGCCGATCGGGAAGCGGCGTCCCGACACCATCTTCAACTCTCCCGAGCGGACGATCACATCGTGCCCGTTCACACTGGATGCCTCGACCGACACCAGCACCTCACCCGCACCGGGCGCGGGGCGCTCGACATCGTTGACCCGCAGGACGTCCGCCCTGCCGAAACCCGTGATCTGAACGGCCTTCATGTCGCTGTTCCTTCCATAGCCGGCTGTGGTGGATCTGATGCTGGACCCCACAAGCGAAATCACGGTCGTTCTCCTTTTCCTGGGTCTGGCAGACCCACCCTCGCGGGCCACGCCGGCGGCATACTGGAGTCGTGACCGACTCCCCCCATCCCATGAGTGACGATCCCCGGCGCGAACTCGCCGACTTCCTGCGCACCCGCCGAACTCGGCTCCGGCCACAGGACGTTGGGCTGGAGCCCGGCCCGAGACGGCGCGTCGCCGGACTACGGCGGGAGGAACTGGCTCTGCTGGCGGGGGTGAGTTCGGACTACTACCAGCGCATGGAACAGGGACGCGACGTCCGGCCCTCCGAGCAGGTTCTGGACGCCCTCGCGCGCGCGCTGAACTTCTCCGCCGAGGAGTCCCGGCACCTGCACAGCCTCGCTACCGCCGCGCGTACGCCCGCCCGCCTGCCCCGCTCGTACGAGCCGGAGGATGTGCCGGACACCACGCTGAGGCTGCTGCACACGATGGCCTCGCCCGCTCTGGTCGTCGGCCGTTTCCTGGACGTGCTGGCCTGGAACCCGCTCGGCGGTGCCCTGCTGGGCGAGTTCGCCCGACAGCCGCAGAAGGAGCGGAACCTGCTGGCACTTTTCCTGCACCCCCAGGCCGACCGGACTTGCCCGAACCGGGCGGCCACCGTCTCCGAGTTGATCGGGATGCTGCGGACCCAGGTCGCCGCCGCTCCCGGCCACCCGCGCGCGGTGGAGTTGGTGGGTGCACTAACCGTCCGCAGCGATGAGTTCGCGGCCCTGTGGGCCCTCCACGACGTGGAGGAACCCACCCGCGGCCAGATGCGCCTCAACCATCCCCAGGTCGGGGAACTGAACCTGGACTGGGACGCCTACCCCATACCGGGCAACCCAGGCCCCGCGCTCATGGTGTGCACCGCCGCCGAAGACAGCCCCGACGCCGAACGGCTCCAACGGCTCGCCGACCTGCTGAGCACGCCCTGACCCGCCACGGTGACCCATCCTGCGGGTCAGTCCGCGCTTGGAGCGATGCGCCTCAATCCGCTTATCGAAAACACCACATCTACAGGCTCGTTGACATTCCGCACGTCACGCCAACGATGAACCGGCACTCTCCGTCACCACCGAATCTGAGACAGTGCCACTCGTTTGACAGTCCCTCCAGCCGGTCTGCAACGTCCTTGTTCGAAGCGCGTCGCTCGTTCCGTCGGCCAGCCCGGCAGTCGCATCGGACCAGCCCACCTGATGGGGCGTCAGACTTGTGGCGGAGCGCGTGACGGTGAAGCGTGATCTGACCGCGGGCAGTATGCCACCTAAGGGCTCGCAGAGAATCAAGCTGTTGCTTCCCGCATCCGGGCTCGTTCACCGGGTATGGGCATCCCTGACGCGACTCGTAACCAACTGGCCGTCAAGTTTGGGGTGTTGTTCCCGCATCTGGACGAGCGGCAGCGTCGGCTGCTGATGGGAGCCGAGGCCCGGGCGGTCGCGCAGGCGGCTCAGGTCAGCGAGACCACGGTTCGCAAGGGCGCGGATGAGTTGGAGGCGTGCGAGGGACCGCTGGGGCGGGTTCGCCGTCCTGGCGGCGGGCGCAAGAAGGCTGCCGAGGTAGACCCGGGGCTGCGGCCGGCTCTGCTCGCACTGGTCGAGCCGGACATACGCGGGGATCCGATATCGCCGCTGCGCTGGACAACCAGGTCGACGAGGAAGCTTGCCGCCGAACTCACTTGCCAGGGGCACAAGGTGAGCGCGGACACGGTCGGGGACCTGCTCCGGGAGGAGGGCTTCAGCCTGCAAGCCAACGCAAAGACCGTCGAGGGCGCACAGCACCCTGACCGTGATGCCCAGTTCCGCTATATCAACGACCGGGCCAAGGAACACATCGGTGCCGGGGATCCGGTGATCAGCGTGGACACCAAGAAGAAGGAGCTGGTCGGCGACTACAAGAACGCCGGGCGCGAGTGGCGGCCGACGGGCGAACCAGTGCTGGTCAAAACGCATGACTTCCTGGACCGACAGGGACCGGGCAAGGCGATCCCATACGGCATCTACGACCTTGCGGCGAACACCGGCTGGGTCAGTGTCGGCACCGACCACGACACCGCCGAATTCGCTGTCGCTTCGATCCGCCGCTGGTGGCAGGCCCGCGGCCGTTACGACTACCCGCACGCCACCCGTCTTCTGATCACCGCGGACGCGGGCGGCTCCAATGGCTACCGCACCCGGGCCTGGAAGAGTGAACTGGCCGCTCTCGCCTCCGGAACTGGCATGGAGATCACTGTCTGTCACCTACCGCCCGGGACCTCGAAGTGGAACAAGATCAGGCACCGACTGTTCTCCCACATCTCCATGAACTGGCGCGGCAGAGCGCTGATCAGCCATGAAGTCATCGTGGACAGCATCGCGGCGACCACGACCCGCACCGGTCTGACAATCGAAGCTGAACTCGACACCGGCACCTACGACACCGGTGTGAAGGTCACCGACGCCGAGATCGATGCACTGGCAATGAGCCGGCACCGCTTCCATGGCGCCTGGAACTACACGCTCCGTCCTGCTGGTCCTTGCCCGGCCCCACACCATGAGACGGAATCCGCAGCAACCACCGCCACAACCGCCCACCCGGCCGCGCCCCCGGACGGCGTTGACACCCAAGCTCTCCGCGACCCGGAGCTGACCGGCATGACCATTGCCGAACCCGACGCGCTGGTCGATGCGTTGATCCCGGCGCTCGCGGAACAACGCGAGCAATTCCGCCACGAGCGCCGACGGCGGCGAGGTGCGGGTGCCAAGGACAAGCTCTCCGACGCAGACCGGATCCTCGCCACCGTGCTCTGCCTCCGCAAGATCGGCACCCACGACCTGCTCGCCCAGCTCTTTGGCGTCACCGGAAGCACTCTCACACGGGCCGTCCAGGAAGCACGCTCGCTACTGGCCGAGCACGATCACGCGATCCACCCCTCAACTGCCGGGCTCGCCGGGCCACCACAGGGTGTGGACGCTGCGGTACTCCTTCGGTCGCCTTCGGTCGAGTCGCTTTCGGTCGAGTCGGCTCACGTCGTTTCGGCTTCGGCCGCGTGGGCAAGCTCGTCGGCATCGGCAAGCATCCGTGCGCTGTCCGGCTCTCGGCCGGTGAACAGCCGAAAGGCGTCCGCGGCCTGCAAGACGACCATGCCGAGACCGTCGAGGACGGTGCAGCCCCGTTCGCGGGCGGTGCGCAGCAGCGCGGTTTCCAGCGGCCGGTAGACGACGTCGGCCACCCAGAGTCGGGGGTGCAGCAGTTCGGCCGGAACGGGCAGGCCGGGGTGTGCGGCCATTCCGGTGGGCGTGGCGTGCAGCAGACCGTCCGCACGGCCCAGCAGTGCGGGGAGACAGTCCGGCGTTTCCGCGGACGCATGCCCTGCGCTGTAGTGCCGATTCAGCGAGGCCGCGAGACCGGCTGCGCGTTGGGGCAGCCGGTCTACGACCGTGAGGTGTCCGGCGCCGCGGGCCAGCATGGCGTGGGCGACGGCCGCCCCGGCTCCTCCGGCGCCGAGCAGCACCACCCGCTCCAGGCCGGCCTCGGGCAGTGAGCGGGCGAACGAGGCCCCGAACCCGGTGACATCCGTGTTGTGGCCGGTCGCCCGCCCCTCCCCGAAGACGACGGTGTTGACCGCACCGACCGCCTCGGCCTGCTCGGAGAGGGCATCTAGGTGATCGATGACGAGCTGCTTGCAGGGGTGGGTGATGTTGAGGCCGGTGAAGCCCGTGTCCTGGGCGGCGTCCAGCAGTTCACCCACCTTCTCGGGGGCGGTGCCGAGGGTGTCGAGGTCGATCAGGCGGTAGAGGTAGCGCAGGCCGTGCCGGTCCGCCTCGCGTTCGTGGAGTGCGGGGCTGAGCGACGTGCCTATGCCGGAGCCGATCAGGCCGACGAGATACGTGTCCTGGTCCATCGCAGCGCTCCCTTCCTGAGCCGTTCACAGCCCGAGGTAGATCTGGCGCACCCGGACGTCCCGGCTGAGTTCCTCGGAGGTTCCGGTCATGGCGACGCTGCCGTTCTCCATGACCAGGCAGTGGCTCGTCGCGCCGAAGGTGAGTGTGGCGTTCTGCTCCACGAGGAGCAGGCTCATCCCCTCCTCGCGCAGCCGTTTCAGCGCGCTCAGGATCTCGCCGACGAGCTTGGGCGAGAGCCCCATGGACGGTTCGTCGAGCAGCAGGATGCGCGGCCTGGCCATCAGGGCGCGGCCGATGGAGAGCATCTGCTGCTGCCCGCCGGAGAGCGCGCCGGCCAGCCGCTGGCCCATCTCGCCCAGTACCGGGAAGAGTTCGTGCACCTCGGCCAGCGTGGCCCGGGTGTCGGCGTCCCAACGGCGGGCGTACGCGCCAAGCAGCAGGTTCTTCTCCACGGTCAGGCCGGGGAACACGTGCCGACCCTCCGGTACGTAGCCGATACCGTGCCGCACCATGTCGCGGGCCCGTACGCGGGTCAGGTCGCGCTCGCCCAGTGTGATGCGTCCGCCGCCGCGCGGTACCAGTCCCATCAGGGCTTTGAGGGTGGAGGTCTTGCCCGCGCCGTTGGCGCCGATGATGCCCACCGACGCCCCGGGCTCCACGCTGAAGCTGATCGAACTGACCGCGCGGACCCCGCCGTAGTGCACGGACAGGTCGTCGACGGCGAGCGTGGCCAGGGTGCTGGTTGTGGGGGCGGCCGGGCGCCGGAAGGGGGTCGTCCTCACCGGGTTGCCTCCTTCGAATCAGGTGCCTGGTCCGAAGCAGGGTCCTGGGCCGGAGCCGCAGATGCCTGGGGCGGACCCGCGGGAGCCTGGGACGGTGCCGGCTCCGGTCGCGGAACGTCGGCCATCGCGGAGTCCCCGAGATACGCCTCGATCACCTCGGGAGCGGCGACCACCTCGGCGGGCGTGCCCTCCGCGATGACCCCACCGCTGGAGAGCACCGTGACGCGCTCACACAGCGACATGACCAGGCCCATGTTGTGCTCGATGAGGACGACCGTGGTGCCGCTGTCACGGATGGAGCGCACGATGCGGGCGAGCTGCTGCACCTCTTCTCCGTTCAGTCCGGCGGCCGGTTCGTCGAGGAGCAGCAGCCGGGGCCGGGAGGCCATGGCACGGGCGATCTCGATGCGCCGCTGGATGCCGTAGGGGAGGGAACCGGGCGCGACCTCGGCGAAGTCGGCGAGCCCGAAACGCTCCAGGAGTTCCTGGGCCTGGCGGCGCAGCTGCCGCTCGCGACGTACGACACCGGGCTGCCACACCGCGTACTGCCAGATGGTGTACGTCCTGGTGCGGTCGAGCGCGACGAGGATGTTCTCCCGGACGGTCAACTGGCCGAACAGACGCAGGTTCTGGAAGGTGCGGGCTACGCCGAGGAGGGAGAGCGCGTACGGACGGGCGGCGGTGGTGGCGCGGCCGCCGAACCGCACCTGCCCTGAAGTGGCCCGGTAGAAGCCGCTGATGACATTGAACAGGGTGGTCTTGCCGGAACCGTTGGGCCCTACGATGCCGCGGATCTCGCCGGGCCGGACCGTGAGGGACACGTCGTCCAGGGCGCGCAGTCCGCGGAAGTCCTTGGTGACGGACCGGATTTCGAGCAGAGGCTCGTCGGCGGCGTCGGGCGTCTCGACGGCCTCGTACGGCTGGAAGGGGCGCAGCCGGGCACGGTCCTCGGCGTGACTCCGTCGTCGCCGGTTCGCGAACTCCCTTACGCGGGAGGGGATTCCGGCGAGCCCGGTCGGCGCGAAGACGACCATGAGGACGACCACCACGCCGTATCCGAGCTGTGCGTACGTCGAGAAGTCGGAGAGCCACTCGCGGATGAGGGTCAGTCCGACCGCGCCGACCACACAGCCGACGAGGGAACGCCGGCCGCCGATGATGACCATGGCGAGCAGGATGAACATGTTGCCGATGGAGAAGGTCTCTGGGGCGACGTAGCGGATGAGGCCCGCGTACAGCACTCCGGCCAGTCCCCCGTACAGGCTGGCGAGGAGGAACGCGGTCATCCGCAGCAGCGGGATCTCCGCGCCCATCGCGCCCGCGGCCAGGGAGTCGTCGCGCATCGCGCGCAGCCGTCGTCCCAGGGACGTACGGACGACGAAGAGCCCGAAGCCGAGGCCGACCGCGCAGACCACCAACTCCAGGTAGTAGTAGAGGTATTCGCTGGACAGGTCGATGCCGGGCAGGGTGGGCAGTGGGATTCCGGAGATGCCGTCGGCGCCGCCGGTGATCGAGGCGTTGGTGATCCAGTTGATGAAGCCGAGTGCCAGGCCGAGGGTGACGATCCCCAGGTAGTGGGACTGCATCCGCAGGGCGGGTATACCGACGAACAGGCCCGTCGCCACGGTCGCGAGTACGGCGATGACCGCCGCCGCCCAGAACCCGTACCCGGAGTCGGTGGTCAGGATGGCGAGTGTGTAGGCGCCGACGCCGAAGAACGCGACCTGGGCGAGGTTGATCTGCCCGGAGACGCCCATGGCCAGGCCCATGCCGATGGCCAACAGGGCATAGATGATCGCGATGTTGACGACATGGATGGAGTAGCTGCCCAGGCCGTACGGCAGCAGCCAGGCGGCCACCGCGGCGGCTGAGAGCACCCCGATACGGGTGGCTGGAAGCCCTCCGGTACGGAACTTCACGCGCGGCTCACCGTCCTCTCCCCGAAGACGCCCATCGGGCGGATCATGATGGCGGCGGTGAAGACCAGGAAGGTCACGAGCACCGAGTAGCCCTGGAAGTGGCCGGCCGCGTAGGAGTCGAGGACGCCGATCGCGAGTCCGCCGACGACCGCTCCGGGGATGGACCCGAAGCCGCCGAGCATCGCGGCGGCGAAGCCCTTGATACCGAGTGCGCCGCCGAGCGACGCGTCGACGTACAGCATCGGTCCGACGAGACCGCCGGCCAGGGCGGCGAGGCCCGCGCCGATGGAGAAGGCGAGGGCGTTGCTGCGGCCGACGTTGATGCCGACGGCGGTGGCCGCCTCGTGGTCCATGGCGACGGCCTGCATGGCCGCGCCACGCTTGGTGCGGGCGAGGAACCAGGCGAGGCCGAGCACGGCGAAGGCGGCGACGGCCATCACCAGCAGGTCGTACGTGCGCACACGCACTCCGAACAGGTCGAGCGGGGCGGACCGGACGGGCGAGCTGACCGCCCGTCCGGTGGTGCCCCAGATCAGGATGGCGACGGCCTGCAGGACGATGCCGAAGCCGATCGTGCCGATCAACATCAGGTCGAAGTCCTTGTTCTCCAGCGGCCGCAGCACCCGCTCGATGACCAGGCCGATCGCGGCGGTGACCGCGATGGCCACGACCATGGCCACGGCGAAGGGCAGCTTGGAGGTCAGGTAGAAGGTGGAGGCCGCGTAGGCGCCGATCATGGCGATGTCGGCGTGGGCGAAGTTGACCAGGCCCATGGTGCGGTAGACCAGGGAGAACCCCATGGCGACCAGGGCGTAGACCGCCCCGAGACTCAGGCCTCCGACGAGTGTCTGCAGTGTCTCTTGCACGTCAGCGCTCCCGGTGCCTACTGCTGCGCGACGAGTTTGCCGTCGCGGATGACGCCGATGGTCGTCTTGGTGATGCCGACTCCCGTCTCGTCGAACTGGAAGTCACCGAGCAGACCCTTGTACCGGGTGTCGCGGATCGCGTCCGCGAGCTCCTCGCCGGTCGCGCCCTTGCTGGTCTTCAGCGCGGTCAGCAGGATGTTCGCCCCGTCGTAGGCCTTGGCCCCGTGCAGTTCCGCCTCCTTGCCGTAGGCGGCCTCGTACGCGGCGGCGAACTTCTTCGAGGCGTCGCTGACGTCGTTGCTGAGATAGGGCGAGCTGACGATGGTGCCTTCGGCGGCGGTCTTGCCCGCGGTGTCGATGAAGACGGGGGTGCCCTGTGGCGCCGCGCCCGCGAAGGGGGCGGTGATGCCCAGGTCCCGGGCCTGCTTGACGATCAGTCCGGCCTCGACCTCCTCCGAGCCGATGAAGATGACCTCGGGCTTCGTGGACCTGATCTTCGTCAGTGCCGCGCTGAACTCCTTCTGGTCGGTGGTGACCACCTGGTCGGTGGACGGGTCCACCCCGAGCCCCTTCACGGCCTTGAGGAACGCGTCGTGCTCGCCCTTCCCGAAGGAACCGTTGTTCGTGATCATGGCGATCTTCTTGTAGCCCTTGTCCTTCACCAAGTGCTGGGCGAGCGTCGAGTCGTAGGTGGTGCTGGTCGGTCCGTTCAGGAAGAGGTACGGGCTCTTCAGCGCGACCAGGCCGTCGGACTGGCCGGAGGTGATGTTAGGAATCTTGGCCTGTTGGAGCACCGGCCCCATGGCGATGGTCACCGCGCTCTCCGCCGTGCCGATCATGGCGACGTACTTGTCACTGACCAGCCTGCGGGCGAGGTTGGTGCCGGTGGTCGGGTCGCCCTGGTCGTCGAAGAGCTTCAGCTGGATCTTGCGGCCGTCGACGCCACCCTTCTTGTTCCACTCGTCGACGGCGAGCTTGGCGCCCTTGTACTCCCAGTCGCCCAGCGAACTGAGCTGCCCGCTCTGCGCGTTGACGACGGCTACCTTGATGGGTCCGGACGACGCCTTGGTGTCGTCGGCCGATTCGCCGGGAGCGCTACAAGCGGTGAGGGCGGCGACCATCGCGGCGGCGGTGCAGACGGCGGCTCGGGTGGTCGTGCGTGGTCGCGGGGTGATGCTGCGGGTCATGTGGTCACCTCGTTGTGAGCGGACGGGAAGGCGTGGGGATGTCAGTCGACGAAGGACCCGCGGTAGATGTCCTTGATGTTCCAGTGGCCCGGTGTCGGCACGGGTTCGTTGACCATCGGTACGTCGATGACGGCGGGCCTGCGCCGCGCGATCGCGTCGGCGAGGGCCTTGGAGAGGCCGGCGGGGGCGGCAATGGTGTATCCGTCGGCCCCGCAGGACTGGCCGAAGGCCGCGAAGTCCGGGCTGTAGGGCCGTCCTTCGGCGTCCGTGAACTCGCAGCCGTAGGACCGGCCGAACGACGAGGCCTGGAGGTCGGCGATGGTGCCGTGGGCCCGGTTGTTCATCACCACGAAGATGACGGGCAGGCCCTGTTCGACGGCCATCGGTACGGCGGGCAGCTGGGCGCTCATCCCGCCGTCGCCGATCAGTGCGACCACCACGCGGTCCGGCTGGGCCATCTGCACGCCGACCGCGGCGGCCGGGCCGAAGCCCATGGTCGAGGCTCCGCCGGGGGTGATGAAGCGCCCGCCTTCGGGGAGTTCGTAGCACTGGGCGACGCCGTTCTTGTTCCAGCCGACGTCGGTGACGAGCACGGCGTCGTCGGGCAGCGCCTCGCGCAGGTCGGCGAGGATGCGCTGGGGCCGCAGCGGGAAGTTGTCGCTGCGGCCGTCCTCGCGGGCGGTGTCGAAGACGGTCCGGCGGGCGGTGGCGATGGTCTCGCGCAGGCCCTCTCGCACGAAGGGCTCGGGCCTGGTGGACCGTGCGGCGGCGCCGATGGCCCGTACCGCGTCGCCGACGTCCGCGACGGCACCGATCTCGACGGGGTAGTTGCGGCCGATCTCGGCGGGGTCGATGTCGATCTGGACGAGCTTGCTGGGCGGGCTGTCCCTGTCACCGAAGGTCCAGGTGTACGCCGGGTCCCACGAGCTGGAGTCGGTCTCCGCGAACCGGGTGGCCAGCGCGAGGACCACGTCGGCGCCCTTGGTGTACTCGTGGATGGTGTCCAGGCCCCAGAAGCCGGGCATGCCGAGCAGCAGCGGGTGGCTGTCGGGCAGGATGCCCTTACCCATCAAGGAGTGCGCGAGCGGGATGTCGAGATGCTCGGCGAGCGCCAACAGGGCTTGGCGGGCGGCCGGTGCACGCAGTCCGCCGCCGAAGTAGATCAGCGGGCGTTCGGCGTTCAGCAGCGTCTGTGCGATGCGCTCGGCGGTCGCCCGGCCGAGTGCGGGGAGCGTGGCGCCGCCGGGCAACGGGTACCCACCGGCGTACTCCTCGACCTGCCGGTTGAACAGGTCCATGGGTACGTTGACGAGCACGGCCCCCGGCCGCCCGGAGGTCGCGGTCCAGAACGCCCGTTCCGTCGTGCGGGCCAGGTCCTGGACGCGGTGGACGTTCCAGGCGCGCTTGGTGAAGGGCCGGTAGATGGAGGTCTGGTCGGCGTCCGCGTGGAGGTTGACCTCCTGGTGCGGGTGGCGGCCGGCGTAGTAGGAGGGGATGTCGCCGGAGATGACGATCAGCGGGATCGAGTCGAGGGCGGCGGTGGCCACTCCGGTGACGGCGTTCATCATGCCGGGGCCGACATGGGTGAGCAGGATGCCAGGCTTGCCGGAGGCTCGTGCGTAGCCGTCGGCGGCGTGCGCGGCGGCCTGCTCATGGCGGGCGATCACGAACTCGATCGGGCTGGGGCCGAGCGCGTCCAGCAGGGCGATATTGGTGTGGCCGCAGGTGCCGAAGACGTACTCGACTCCGTACGACTCCAGCTGGCCGACCAGGGCTTCGGCGGCGGTCACGGTCATGCGTCGGTCTCCCCGTCGGTGGAGGTCGTATCGGTGGAGGTCGTATCCATGGCGGCTGCCTCGATGCTGGTCGTATCGAAGGAAGTCGTGTCGCCCCAGACGGACAGGCCACGGAGCATGAGGGTCTTGACGACCGTGTAGTCGTCGATCATCGAGCGGGGTGTCTCACGGCCGAATCCGGATTCCTTGACCCCGCCGAAGGGGACATGATCGAGGCGGTAGTTGGAACTGCCGCCGGCGATCAGTGCGCCGGTCTCCAGCTCGCGCCAGGCGGTGATGATGCGGCCCATGTCGCGGGTGAAGAGGCCCGCTTGCAAGCCGTAGCGGCTGGTGTTGCAGGCGTCGATGACCGCGCCGAAGTCGTCGTACGGGAGCACGGCGACCAGCGCTCCGAAGACCTCGTGGACCACGACCGAGGAGTCCGGCGCCGGGTCCGCCACGACGGTGGGAGCGGCGGTGGCGCCGTTACGGGTGCCGCCGCGCAGCACCCGGCCGCCGGACCCGGCGGCCTCGGCCGACCAGCGCACCACGCGTTCGGCGGCCTCCTCGTCGACCATCGCGCCCACGTCGGTGGCCGGGTCGAGCGGGTCGCCGACCTTCAGGGTGTCGACGGCGGCGGTGAACGCGTCGAGGAAGGTGTCGTAGCGGGATCGGTGGACGTAGACGCGCTGGACGGAGATGCAGCTCTGGCCGGAGTTGCTGTAGCCGGTGCGGGCGCACTCCTTCGCGGCCTGGCCGATGTCGGCGTCCTCACAGACGATCGTGGCGGCGTTCCCGCCCAGTTCGAGGACCAGGCGCTTGGCCCCGGCCGCGCGGGCGACGGCCCGGCCGGTCGCCGCGCTGCCGGTGAAGCTGATGACGGCCACCTCGTCGGCCGCGCACAGCAGCGCGCCCACCTCGGCGCCACCGTGCAGCAACTGCACCGCCTGCGGGGGCATCCCCGACTCCAGGAGCAGGGCCACGATCGCGGCGGTGGCGGCCGGTGCCTGGGGCGGAGCCTTGACGAGAGTGGTGTTGCCCGCGGCGAAGGAGGCACCGAGTTTGTGCGCGAGGAGGTTCGCGGGTGCGTTGAAGGGAGTGATGGCGAGGGCCACCCCGGCCGGTGCGCGATAGGTGAAGGCGGTGTTGCCGACGCCGCGTTGCCAGCCTGCGACGGGCAGGGTCTCGCCGCCGATGTGGCGCGCCTCCGACGCGCAGACCGCGAAGGTGTCCGCGACCCGGTCGATCTCACCCAGCCCGTCCTTGAGCGGTTTGCCCAACTCCAGGGCGAGGAGGCGGGCCAGCCCCTCGCGGTGGGTCGAGGCGCCGCGGGATGCTCGGTCCAGGATGTCCGCGCGCAGAGCGGGGGCGAGCCCGGCCACCGTGCGGGCCGAGGAACGGGCGTAGGCGAGGGCGCGGGAGATCTCCTCCCCGCTCGCGGTGATCGTCCGACTGACAACTCGGCGCAGGTACGGGCCTGTTCGATCCACCGAGGGACCGTCGCCACCCCATTGGCCGGCGACAAACGGCGGCACTTCCGCCACCGTCGTGTCCACGTCGACCTTGAGAAGGGAATCGAGCATGAGATCTCCCAGGAAACCGCTAAGTGGTACTGGTGGACTGCTCTGTGGGTCGGCGTGTAACGTACGGGCGCCAACTCGCGGTGGCAAGAGGGCCGTTCGAGGAAGTTTCGAAGCGGAGGGAGAAGGCGCGTGAGCGAGACCGACCATGAGCGGGCGGCCGAGGCGACCGGGGTGCGCAGTGTGCGCAGGGCTCTGGACATCCTGGGGCTGCTGACCGAGGATCAGCCGACGGTCACGCTGAGGGAGATCGTCGACGCCACCGGCCTGGCCAAGACCACGGTGGTCCGCCTGGTGCAGACCCTCGAACAGTGCGGTCTGCTCTGGGACACCCCGGCCGGCTACACCGCGGGTCCCGGCCTGTGGCGCTGGGCGCATCTCGCGCACACCAGCTGGGAACTGCCCCGCGAGACCCGCAAGTTGATGCGTGAGCTGGCCGAGGAGCAGCAGGAGACGGTCAACCTCTTCATGCTGCGCGGTCTGTCCCGTGTCTGCGTGGCCCAGCAGGAGAGCCCGCAGCCGCTGCGCCATGTAGTGCGGGTAGGCGACGAACTCCCGCTGTGGGCGGGCGCCTCGTCCAAAATTCTGTTGCGTACGGCTCCCGACAGCCTGCTGCACCGGATCGCCGTGGGCTCCCCGCACGGCGAGGGGCATGCCAGGCAGTTGCGGGTGTGGGCGGACCTGGCGGCGGAGCGTGGCTTCGCGGTCAGCCGGGGCGAGCGCGACGAAGGTCTGACGGCCGTTGCCGTACCCGTCGTCGGCCGCAGCGGGGCCGTCGTCGCCTCGCTCTCGCTCAGCGGACCCAGCCACCGCTTCCCCGAGTCCGCCGTCGATCGGTTCGCCGCCGCGCTCACCGAAGTCGCCCGGCAGATGTCGGAGCAGGGCTTCGACCACCCGCTCAGCCCGACCAAATGACCACAGCACAGAAACCGGCGTAACCGCCGCAGGAAACTCCAGGAAGCACAGAAGCCGCAGGAACCGCAGAAGGAGCCGGTGCATGCCCGAACGACCGCTCTCAGGAATCCGCGTACTCGATCTCACCAATGTGCTCGCAGGACCGTACTGCAGTTACCACCTCATGCTCCTCGGCGCCGAGGTCGTCAAGATCGAACAGCCGGGCAGGGGCGATCTCGCGCGGAGTCTGGGACCTGACCCGGAGCTGAACCGGGCCGGTATCGGCGCGTCGTTCCTCGCCCAGAACGCCGGCAAGAAATCACTCGTACTCGATCTCAAGGACCCCGGCGACCGGGCCGACTTCGAGGAACTGGTGCGCGGCGCGGACGTCCTGCTGGAGAACTTCCGCGCCGGGGTACTGACCCGGATGGGATACGGCGCCGACCGGTTGTACGAGCTCAATCCGCGCCTGGTCAGCTGTGCGATCACCGGCTTCGGGCAGTCGGGACCGATGAGCGCCGCTCCCGCCTACGACCAGATCATCCAGGGCCTGTCGGGGATGATGAGCATCACCGGCACCACCGACACCGCCCCGCTCAGGGTGGGCTTCCCCGTGTGCGACTCGCTCGGTGGTCTCGGCGCGGCCCTCGCGATCAGCGCGGCCCTGGTCGGGCGGGAGAGGACCGGGGAAGGGGCCCGGCTGGACGTCTCCATGCTGGAGGTCTCCCTCTCCGCGATGGGCTGGGCCGTCTCCAACTACCTGGTCAGCGGGGTGGATCCGGAACCGATGGGCGACCAGAACGCCACCGCGGCCCCGTCCGGGACCTTCGAGACCGCCGACGGAGGACTGAACATCGCGGCCAACCGGCAGGAGCAGTTCGTCACACTCTGCCGTCTCGCCGGGCTGCCCCACCTGATCGACGACCCGCGGTTCTCCGAGCGCGAGGCACGCAAACGGCACCGTGCGGAGCTCAACACCGAGCTGAACGCGGCACTGCGCCGGAAGACCGCTCTGGAGTGGGAGGCGACGCTGTCCGCGGCCGGGGTCCCGGCGGCCCGCGTCCTGACGGTCCCCGAGGCCGTGGAGCTGGAACAACTGGCGCACCGCGGATTCTTCACCGATCTGCCCTATCCGGACGGCTCCGGCCGCACGCTGAGGGTCAGCGGCAACGGCGTACTGGTGGACGGCGAACCCCTGTCGCCTCAAGCCCCGCCTCCGCTGCTCGACCAGCACGGCGAGGAGCGGGAGCGGCTGATCGCACGCTGGCGGGCGCACCGCCATGCCGCCGAGGCGCGGGCGTCATGACGGCCGGGCCGCAGGACGGCCTGGTCGCACAGTGGTGGGCCACCGCCGTCAGCCGGGTCGAACCCGGCATCATCGAACTGCGCGAACACCCGGTACAGGATCTGATCGGCCACGCGACCTTCGTCGAGACGATCTGGCTGATGCTCCGCGGCGAACTTCCCCGTCCCGAGCAGGCCGGGCTCCTGGAAGCGGCCCTCGTGGCAGGTGTCGACCACGGACCGCAGGCGCCCTCGATCGCCGCCGCCCGGATGGCCGCCACCTGCGGGGTGGGGCTCAACAGCGCCGTGGCCACCGGGGTGAACATGCTCGGCGACGTGCACGGCGGCGCAGGTCAGCAGTGCGTGCAACTGTTGAGTGAGATCACCGAACGGCACGACCAGGGCCGGGAGTTCGACCTCGTCGTGTCGGAGGTCGTCGGCGAGTGGCGGGACCGGTCGCGCTATCTGCCCGGCTTCGGCCACCGATTCCACCCCCGCGACCCGCGCCGCGACCCGCTGCTCGCCCTGGTGGACCGGGCTGTGGCGGACGGTCTGGTGGAGGGTGCTCACCTGCGGGCGTCCCGTGCCGTGGAGGCGCATCTCAACCGGGGGCGCGAGGGACGGAAGCCCGTGCCCATGAACATCGACGGCGCCACCGCTGTCATCTACGCCGAACTGGGCTTCGCCGCACCGCTGGCCCGCGGCCTCTTCGTGCTCAGCCGCAGTGTCGGCATCCTGGCGCACGCGTGGGAGGAGACCGGGCAGGGGCGCCGCAACAAGAGCCCCATGCCGCCCTCCATGGTGCCGGTCCACCTGGTGGCACCAACAGCGCGTCCGTAGTGCGTGGTTGCCCTTCATCAGTCGAAAATCCCCTGTCGCGCGTCTTGTCATGGATGCACAGCCGTCCCTAACGTGACCTCCCATCATGCGAACCCATTCTGTGGATTGCATGAACCATCTAGCGGACCTTGATCGAATCGAGGGAACTGAACGATGGAAAGACGCTCCTTCCTCCTGACAGCCGCGGCGGGCAGCGCGGCCACCGTCTCCTCCCTGGCACCCACAGCCGAAGCGGCCTCGAAAGACGCCCCGAACGCGTCCCCGGGCCTCGCGCTCCCGGTACCCCCGCAGTCCGCCGCCCTCGGCACCACCGGCGCCGACTGGCCCAAGGCGGGCGGCAACTACGGCAACCAGAACCACTCCACGCTCCGGGACATCACCCCGCAGAACATCAAGAGGCTCGGCGGGGCCTGGCACATCAACCTGGAGGGCGGCTCCACCAGCGCGTACCAGCAGTGCACGATCGTCGTGCAGGACGGTGTGCTGTACGTCGAGACCACCCAGCAGAACGTCTTCGCCGTCAACGGCAGGACCGGCGAGGTGATCTGGAAGACGAACCTCGGCACCGAGACCACGAACATGCGCGGCGTCGCCGTCGCCGAAGGCAAGATCTTCACCATCTCGGGCGCCAACATCGTCTACGCCCTCGACCGGAAGACCGGGGCGATCGTCTGGCAGAAGCCGCTGATCGTCGACGACAACGGTGGCGACGACGGCTGCGACAACGACAGCGGCCAGTGCGGCGGCAACAGCGGCGGACTGGCAGGCGCGGTCGTGCACTGGGACGGCCTGGTCTACATCGGCACCGAGGGCTCGACCGCCGGGGCGCGCGGCCGCGGATACGCGCTCGACGCCAGGACCGGCGACGTCGTGTGGACCTTCTGGGGCCCGCCCGGACCCGGGGACTTCGGGCACGACACCTGGGAGGGCGACTCCTGGAAGACCGGCGGCGCGGTCCCCTGGATCCACCCGGCCGTCGACCCCGAACTCGGCCTGGTCTACTGGACGTTCGGCAACCCCTACCCCCGCACGGACGGCTCCTCGCGCGGCGGCGACAACCTCTTCGCCAACTCGATCGTCGCCATCGACGCCAAGACCGGCAAGCGGCGCTGGCACTTCCAGTCGGTCCACCACGACATCTGGGACGCCGACAACGTCATGGCGCCGGTGCTCGCCGACCTCCTCATCGACGGCAGGAAGCGCAAGGTCGTCGTCTACGGCTCGAAGACCTGCTGGTACTACATCCTCGACCGCCGCACCGGCGAGGCCGTCCACGGCATGGAGGAGCGGCCGGTCCCGCAGCACGCCCTGCAGAAGACCTCGCCCACCCAGCCCTTCCCCGGCGGCGAGCCGTTCGTGTCCCCGTTTCCGGAGCTCGACAAGACGACCCGGCCCGTACCCTTCTACCCGACCGGCGGCCTGTACGAGGTCTTCTGGGACCGGGCCACCATCCTCTTCCCGGGCGCGGGCGGCGGAGCCGACTGGGGCTTCCCCTCCTTCAGTCCCAGGACCGGATGCGTCTACGTCGGGTACGGCCTCGTCAACTCCTCCTACTCCAACACCCGCGGCGGCCGCGTCAACACGGCCCGGCCCCTCGGTGAGCTGTTCGGCGGCGGGCTGGTCGCGGTGGATCCCCGCACCAACACGGTCGCCTGGCGCAAGGAGGGCCCCTGGTCGCTGGCCCACGGCAACGGCATCCTCACCACCGCGGGCCGGGTACTCCTCCAGGGCCGACCGGACGGCGTCCTCGAAGCGATGGACGACACCGACGGCAAGACCCTGTGGACCTGGCAGTGCGGCGCCGGGGTCAACACCGTCCCGGTCTCGTACGAGATCGACGGCGAGCAGTACATCGCCGTGTTCGCCGGAGGCAACGGACTCCCCTTCCCCGACATCCCGCGGGGCGACCACCTCTGGGCGTTCAAACTCGGCGGCAAGGTCAAGCAGGCTCCCGCGCCCACCCCGCCGTCCCGCCGCAACCAGATCCGTACCGCTGCCGTGACCGGTGCGACGGCACGCAACACAGTCACCCTCGGCCGCGTCTGGAGCACCGCCACGGGCGCACCCGGCGCCACCGAGAACACGGTCGCCCAGAACGCCATGGCACCCCAGCACCTGACAGTCCCGGCCGGCACCACAGTCACCTTCACCAACCCCGCCGACAACCAGCAGGCACACGGTGCGGTGGCCTTCTTCGACGCGGAGTTCGACACCGGGCTGCTGATGCCGGGCCAGTCGTACACGTACACCTTCGGCAAGCCCGGCGAGTACTTCTACAACGACCCGGTCTTCCCCCAG
Organism: Streptomyces aurantiacus; assembly: GCF_027107535.1. Taxonomy (NCBI): domain Bacteria; kingdom Bacillati; phylum Actinomycetota; class Actinomycetes; order Kitasatosporales; family Streptomycetaceae; genus Streptomyces; species Streptomyces sp. Qhu-G9. Next base: position 5,122,805 of record NZ_CP114283.1, read on the forward strand.
TCCACCGGCAAGATCGTCGTCCAGTGAGAGGACCGGCCGTCATGACGTCCAGAGCAGGTTCAGCACGTACGACGGTGTCCGTCGTGGCCGCGGTCAGTGCCACGCTCCTCATCGCCCTGGCCGCCTTCTTCGGCCTCCAGCACCAGGCTTCCGCGCGAGGCGAAGGCCGACCCACCGGAGCCGGATCCCTGGAGCTCGGCGACCCCGACTACGGGGTCTGCCGCGGCACCAGCGCCAAGTGCTACCACGACTGGCGCAACTTCTCCCCGGCCGCCGACGGCTACCGGGTGCTCCTCTACACGCGGACCGCGGGACCCCGCCACGCGAACCTCGGCCCCACACTCGGCGCCGGGCTCAACCCGACGCTCGCCGACACCAACGTCGTACAGAACGCGCTGGTCAGGATGGGCACGAAGAACGGTTTCACCGTCGACTGGACCGAGGACGTCACCCAGCTCTCCTCCCCCTCACGGCTCTTCCGGTACAACGCGGTCGTCTTCTACTCCACCAGCCGCGACACTCTCGACGATGCCGCGCAAACTTCCCTGCGCCAGTACGTCCGCGGCGGCGGAGGCTTCGTCGGGATCCACAACGCCTTCGGCACGGAGTACAACTGGCCTTGGTACGAGGGCCTGTTGGGTGGCGCGAACTTCTACGACCACGGGCCCGACCAGCGCGGCACGGTCGTCATGCAGAACCGCCGCGACTCCTCCACCTCGGATCTTCCGGCCCGTTGGGACTTCACCGACGAGTGGTACAACCTCGTCCCGGCCCCTTCGAAGGTCCGCGTCCTGGCCTCCGTCGACGAGTCCACGCTCAAGGAGGGCGTCACGGGCAACCAGGGCCACCCCGGACACAGCAGGCACCACCCGGTCGCCTGGTGCCAGTACTACGACGGCGGACGTGCCTGGCTCACCACCCTCGGCCATGACGCCGAAGCCTTCTCGACCGACGGCTCCTTCCCCGGTGCCGAACAGTTCCAGAACCTGATCCTCGGCGGCATCGAGTCCGCCATGGGCAGGACCCCGTTCTGCAGGGCAAGCTGAACCGCTCCACCGGCGGGCCAAGTGATCGTGAGGACCAGCGTGCCGATCATCGCCCTCGTTTCCTTGCTGATCCTCTGGTTCGGCATCGAGGTCCGTTACTGACCTCTTCGGAGTATTGACGGGTGTGCGGACTCAGTTGCCGACGCCGAGGCCGGCCATGAACGCGGACGGGTATCGATCGCCGCGCGCCGCCCCGGCGGCACCGCCTTCTCGATCTCGGCGAGGTCGTCTGCGGTGAGGTTCAACTCCATCGCGGGCAGCTCGCCTCGATCACCTCGCGGAGACCGACCTGGCTGGGACTGGTCCGGGTACGACGCGCGCGCAGGAACCGGTCCAGTTCCATTTCGGTGCCCCTGCCGCTGCTCCGCAAGGCGGACCTTCCGGTCACGACGTATGCGATGAGCGGACTGGGTGCCACCGAGCCGGACTACGCGGCGTCCTGTCCGGGGTCGCCATCGGGGAAGGGCTCGCGATGCGCGGCGCGGAGGTCCGGGGAGCCGAAGCCCAGGTCGAGTCGTGGCTGGGGCGTAGCGGCATTTTGCGGGGCTGCCCCATTACCTTCTAGACGGCTCTCCCACGCGGTCACCCCGAGCGCGATGTGCAACCGCAGCTGTCCGCGCAGCACCTCCGCCGCTTCCCGCACCCGCTGCACCCCGTCGGCGGGCGCGCCCCGCGACCGCCTGGTCAGCGGGCGGCTCGTCGGCCAGTCCCGCAACAAGCGCGCCGGCGGGAGGCGCCGACGCGGCACCGGCCACGCCGGTGGCCCGGACCGGGGCCGGTGCCCGGTCGGCGGCTGCTGACCGCCTGGCCGACACCACGTCGTCCAGGCTGGCGCCGCCGACAGGCTCCCTGGACGCAGGCGCGGGCGGTGGCGTGGCCAGCGGGACGTCCAGGGTGTCCACCGCGTCCAGCAGCGCGGCGGCCGCCGACTTGAGGCCCACCGTGATTGGGGCGCCCGGCAGGCTCAGCAGAGCGTCTGCCGCACCGCGCAGGCACGACTCCGCGACTTCCGCCGGCCGCTCCAGCTCGGTGCCGGCCAGGATCCGGGCCGTGTCCCGCAGCAGGCCCAGCGCCCGTACACCCGCCTCGCCCTGCGCGCACAGCGCGCACAGCGCGGCGGCCAGGACCTCGTCGACCGCCGGCAGTTCAAGCGAGGGCAGTTGACCGTCGACGAGCGGTATCTCAGTGTCCATCGGTGCACCGTAGAGGATGCAAACGCGCATATGTGGGCCGAAAGGGTAGCTGTGCACTCGCGGGCGGAGCAAGAAGACGGGAACGCTACGCGGCGAAGCCGATGTTGGTGACGTACTCGTACTGGCCCCACTGCGAGCCGAGGTCGACGACCTGATCAATCCAGGCTTCGTCCAGCTCCTGCTCGTCGTCGGCTGCCCAGGCGGCGACGATGTGCTCCCACCGTCGGACGTTCATCGTGCGGAACTCCACCGCGCGCTGGCGGGGACGCTCCGCCTGGCACTGGTTGAGCGGGTGGATCTCCACGCGGGTGCCGCGGCCGTCGCGGTTGAGGCGGGCGAGGAGGTAACGGGCGACGTTCTCGCGCCGCACGGTGCGGTAGGCCTGCTCGATCGCTGCGAGGTTCTTGCGGGAGGGGGTGCGGGTGCCGGCTTGCCAGGCACGCAGGGTGCGGGCGGTGACGCTGAGGCCGGCTGCGCGGGCGGCATTGAGGGCGTGGGCGCTGCGGGTGAGGTAGTTGAGGCGGGCCTGCAGGCCGCGGCGGGCGGTGACCGGGGTGGCGATGTAGCCAGCGAGGGCGTCCAGCTGGCGGGCGACGGCCTGGTGGCCTTTGACGCCGTGGGCGCCGTACTTGCCGAACTCGATGTTCCGCTCAGGCATGGTCTCTTCCGAATCCAGGGTGGTAGATCACTGTACGGGGCCGTGAGCGCCGTCTACCGGTCCCGACGGGGAAGTTTGACGACGGGACCGGTAGACGGCGCTAGGCCCTGTTTCTCGGATCATGTGCGGAGCCAGATCATGAGGGCTGCGAGGGTGATGGTGCCGAGGTAGATGTAGGCGCGTTTGTCGTAGCGGGTGGCGACCGAGCGGAAGCCCTTCAGCCGGTTGATGGCACGTTCGACGGTGTTGCGTTTCTTGTAGCGCTCACTGTCGCACCCGGTGGGCCGGCCCCCTCGGGAACCTCGATTGTGCCGGTGTCTTTGCTGGTCGAGACGTTCCGGGATGGTGTGCCGGATTCCGCGTCGCCGCAGGTAACGGCGGATCTTCCGGGATGTGTAGGCCTTGTCCGCCAGGACATGGTCAGGGCGGGTGCGAGGCCGCCCGACCCCGGCGCGGGGCACGGTGATCTGCTCCAGCACGCGCTCGAACTGGGGGCCGTCACCGTAGTGCCCGGGAGTCAGGACGAAGGCGATGGGCCGACAGCGTCCGTCGGCGACGAGGTGCACCTTGGTGGTGAACCCTCCGCGGGAACGCCCCAGGCATTCGCCGATCTGACCACCTCCTCCAGCCGGACAGCCAACTTCCGTAGTACTGGACCGACCTGGTTCGTCCTCCGGCCTGCCCCCTTTTGAACGACCGAGGCCGGGGCCGCCTTCCTCGCACCGGCGGCATGCTGATGGGCCCGCACCGCTGTCGAGTCCACCGATACGTCCCAGTCGATCTGGCCCGCAGCGTCCTCGGCGGCCTGGATACGAGACAGAAGCATCTTCCACGTTCCATCAGCCGACCAGCGGCGATGCCGTTTATAGACCGTCTCCCACGGCCCGAACCGCTCCGGCAGGTCCCGCCACTGCACACCCGTCCGCACCCGGTACAGCACCCCGTTGATGACCCGCCGGTGATCACTCCACCGACCCCCACGCGCACCACCAGAAGGTAAGAACGACTCCAGCCGATCCCACTCCGCATTCGTCAGATCCCCACGGCCCATACAGCCAGCCTGACCCCAACACCCCACACACGTCAGGAGATCCGAGAAACAGTGCCTAGCCCTGACGTGGGCGGTGCCCTTCCGCGTAGTCGACGCGGCGGGGGCATCCTGCGAAGCAGTCGTGGGAAGTCCCCGCAGTCACGGGACAGCGCCTGCCCCCTGAGGCGTGCGCGTGGCGGCTGACGCCCCGATGACGGCGGTGCGCCCCTGCTCTTCATTTCGGAGCTCACCTATCTCCGCTCCAGCACTGTGGGCCGGGGCGGAGGGTGCACGGGTGGTGACGATACGCTTACGTGCTGGCCCGGAATCCCCGTCGTGCTGTCATCGGCGGGTGTCGGAGGATGGGAGAAGGAACCGGTCAGGTCGAGCGCAAAGGCCAAGGGGAGGCGATGGGATGCGGCAGGCAGGGGTGCTCGATGTCGGGTGTCACAGTGCTCTGCTGACGGTGGTGCGGCGGCGTCCGGGGACGGTGCTGGAGCCGGTGTTCTCCCGCAAGGTGCGGCTGAGACTGCACGAGACCCTCGACCGCAAGGGCCGGTTGGACGAGGTCGGTATGAAGAGTGTCGAGCGGGCTGTGGCCGAGGCCATCTCTGCCGATCCGCATCTGCGTGGACCTGAAGTGTTCGCGTTCGCGACCTCCGTCATCCGGGACGCGCCCAACCGTGACGAGGTCATCGCACGCGTGGCCCGCACCACCGGCACCCGCCTGCGCGTGCTGACCGGCGAGGAGGAGGCGCGGCTCGCCTACGTGGCCGCCCGCCAGTGGGCCGGACCGACGGCCGGGCAGTTGCTGGTGCTGGACATCGGCGGCGGTACCGTGGAGATCGCCTCCGGTACCGGAGGCCAGCCTCGCATCGTCCACTCGCTGCCCCTGGGTGCCCGCAGGATCACCCGGGACTGGCTTCCCGGTGGCACCGCGCCGTCCCGACGCCGCCGCGCAGTGGTCCTGCAGCACCTCTGCGAGTCCCTGGAGGCCGTCCCCGGCCTCCCGCAGGCCGGGCCGGGAGTGCGGGTGCTGGCCTGCTCCAAGACCTTCGAGCAACTCGCCCGGCTTGCCGCCGCCCAGAGCAGGACACCGCGTACAAGACGGCGGCTGACGCTGCCCCAACTGCGCACGGCAGTCTCCCTGCTGGCCGACGCGGCACCGTCCCACCGTGCCAACCTGCCGGGCATCTCCCGGCACCGCGCCGAGCAGTCCCTGGCCGGAGCCCTGATCGCCCAGTCCCTCATGGAGGCCTGCGGGGCCAAGAGCATCGAGATCTGCCCCTGGTCCACCCGGGAAGGTCTGCTGCTCGAACACCTCGGCGTGGCTCCCACCCCCGCCGGACACCCCCGCCGCGTCGGCTGAGCACAAAAGACCTGACCTCCCGAATGCCTTCCCAAGTTCGGCTGAAGCGCTCTTCTTGACCTCCGCCCGGCTCATCGGCCGCCCCACTGCTTGACCTCACGCTCGATGCGCAACGCGAGGCTGCGACGGCCGCACATCCTCCCTCGCCTACTGGTCACTGGCACGGCTGTCGCTAGTGTCCTGCGCCAGAGATCCGTCGGCAGAAGCGGGCGAGGGAGTCGAGGATCTCTTCGGCTGTCTTGGTCCAGATGAACGGCTTGGGGTCTTCGTTCCAGTCCTTGACCCAGGCCCGGATGTCGGCTTCCAGGGCCTGGATGTTCTTGTGTGCGCCGCGGCGGATCATCTGGTGGGCCAGGTAGCCGAACCACCGCTCGACCTGGTTGATCCAGGAGGAGCCGGTCGGGGTGAAGTGCAGCTCGAACCGCGGGTGTTTGGCCAGCCAGGCTTTGATCGCAGGGGTCTTGTGGGTGCCGTAGTTGTCCACGATCAGATGGACCTGCAGGTGTGCGGGCACCTCTTTGTCGATCCGGATCAGGAACTTCTTGAACTCCGCGGCCCGGTGCCGGCGGTGCAGGGCAGTGATGACCTCACCCGTGGCGACGTCGAACGCGGCGAACAAGGTGGTCAGGCCGTTGCGGACGTAGTCGTGGGTGCGCCGCTCGGGCATGCCCGGCATTATCGGCAGCACCGGCTGGGACCGGTCCAGGGCCTGGATCTGCGACTTCTCGTCCACCGAGAGCACCACCGCACCCTCAGGAGGGTTGAAGTACAGGCCCACGACGTCGTAGACCTTCTCCACGAACAGCGGGTCCGTCGACAGCTTGAAGGTGTCCGCCAGATGCGGCCTGAGCTGGAACTGCCGCCAGATCCGGCCCACGGTCGACTTCGACAGGCCGCTGTGCTGGGCCATCGATTTCCTGGACCAGTGGGTGGCGTTCTTCGGCAGCTGTTCCAGCGTGGTGACCACCACCGCCTCCACCTGATCGACGCTGATGGTGGGCGGCCGGCCCGGCCTGGGCTCGTCGACCAGCCCGTCCAGCCGCTCGGCGAGAAAGCGCCGCCGCCACTTGCGGACCGTGTCCGCGGCCACCCGAAGCTCCCGGGCGACCACGACGATCGGCGGTACTTCCGGCCCCGCACACGCCAGGACAATCCGCGCTCGCAGGGCCAGGGCCTGGGCCGATGTCGCCCGACGCGTCCACCGCTCCAGCTCCGCCCGCTCCTCCGCGGACAGCAGCAACGGCTCCAACTTGGGGCCCCGACGAGGAACTGACGCACCAGCAGTAGAAGTCACACACCAACTAACGATCAACTACTGGCGCAGGACACTAGTGCTCTGACCGCATTGGTTCGCCGGGTCGTTCAGGCCGCAGCGGCGAGGGGGCGTCCGCCCCAGCGGATGTTCTTCTCGCTGCGGATGCGGGCGCGTTCCTTACGTTCGGCGGTCAGGACGTCGCGGTGGCGGGCGTTGGCGTTGCGCCAGCGCAGGTAGGCGTGCAGGGCGCGGGTCTGGACGGTGTGGTTGGGGTGGTGGGAGTTGGCGATGGTGAACTGCCTCAGCGGTCCGAAGTGGGCCTCGATCGGGTTGGCCCACGAGGCGTAGGTCGGGGTGAAGCACAGTTCGACCTTGTGTTTCCTGGCCCAGCGGCGGATGTCGGTGCCCTTGTGGGCGGACAGGTTGTCCAGGATCACGTAGATGGGGGCGCCGTCGGGCCGGGCGGCGCGGATCGATTTCAGCGCGGCCAGCGTGTTCGCGGCGCCCTTCTTGCGGTGGTTGACGCCCCACAGGGTGTCGTCGCCGACCGAGTAGCAGCCGTGGAAGTAGCGGACTCCGTGGGTGCGGTGGTAGGTGGCGGGCAGCCGGTCGGGGCGTTTGCGTTCTGCCCAGCCCGAGCCCGCGGTGGGCCGGATCCCGAGCGGGCCGAATTCGTCGAAGGCGAAGACCCGGTCTGGGAATCGGTCGAGGACCTCTTCGATCCGGTCCAGCTTCGTCTCGCGGTCCGGGTCGGGGGACTCCTTCCACGTCTTGGTGCGCTGGAAGGTGACACCGCGTCGGGCGAGCAGGCCGCGTAAGGTCTCGCGGCCGATCCGGATGACCCGACCGTGGATTTTCCGCAGGTAGCCGACGAGTTTGCGCAGTGACCAGCGGGTGAAGGGCTGACCGAGCTTGGTCGGGCGGGTGGTGGCCGTCGCCACGACGAAGTCCTCGTCGTCAGGGCTGAGTCGGCGGGGACGGCCTCCCGCCCACTGAGGGTCCAGGCAGGCCAGGCCGATCTCGTTGAAGCGGTGGATCACGTCGCGGACGGTGTCCTCGTCGGCCTGGACCAGCTGGGCGATCACCGGCACCCGGTTCCCGCCGGCCGAGGCCAGCAGCATCATCGCCCGCCGGTAACGCACCGAACTGGTGCTGCCCCGACGCACGATCTGCTGCAGCTTCTGCCCCTCCTGGTCGGTCAGTCTGCGCACACGGACAGGCTCAGCCACCGCACCTCCAGCGATCGGATCGGACGTCACCGCCCATCCAACCGCCACGATCACCAACCCGGCGAACCAACGCGGTCACAGCACTAGCTGCACGGCCTGGTGTCCGTTTCGGATCGCATCTTGCAGATCGGTGGCACTCACTTGCCCCGCGTCGAAGGTCTCGGTCCAGCCGTTGGAGAGTTGCGCCGCGGTGAAGAAGAGGCCGTGCCCGGCAGCGCGCAACTGGCGAAGGATCGTCTGTTCTGCGCCCAGGGCGTCGTCGCCGGTGGCGACGTGGTGTTCGTAGAACAGGGCCCATCCGAAGCGGCGGTGTTGGGCGATGCGGTCGTCGCTGCAGAGCACCTGCGCTCGGGTTCTTGTCGAGGAGCTCCAGGACCAGCTGCTCGAGCTCGTGGGGTACGTCAAGACGCAGGGTGGACAGCGGGGCGGGATGACAGCACCGACATGGAGGTACTCGCCCGCCTGTGCGGATACGCACCCCACCAGACTGCCGAACTCCTCGACCGGCTGACCGCATCACACACACTGGCCACCTGGCAGCACGGCCGCGAAACCGACGAGATCCTCTGGCACATCCCCCAACAGCACACCGCAGCCCGGCCCGGTGAGCATGAAACGCACTGATTGCGATCCACGGATGACAGTTGCGACTGAGCGCAAGGCATCACCCGAGAGACACAATCGACTCCGCCTGTCCGTACTATCGCTACACAGCAACGACCCACAGCAGTCGCGGCCCACCCATAGCTCCACCGACGCCTACGGGAGCACCTCGGCGCCCAGGCGCCTGCTCTGCAGGATCCTTCAGCCCGCGGCCGCGCCCCGAGGAAAGGCCAGCACCATGCCGGACACCCACACCTCCACCACCGAATTGACATCACAGTACGTCGCCCAGGTGACCAGCGACCTTGAGCGCAATACCAAGGAACAGGAACGCATCACTGCGGACATCGATGCGCTGCAGGACCAACTGCGCACCTTGCAACACGACCACACCGTGCTGACCAACATGCAACAGGCGCTCGGCACCTCGGCCCCGGCCATACAGCCCACCCCCCAGGAAACCGAAGCGCCCTCCGTACCGCGGCAGAAGACCGACACCAAGCCCGGTGCGGGCAAACGGACACGGGCGAAGAAGACCCCCGCCGCGCAGGACGGCAAGGCAGCCAAGAAACCAGTTCCCAAGAAGCCCGCAGCCGCGCCCAAGGAGACAGCCGGGAAGGCGACCGGGTCCACGCTCGTCGAGCTCGTCCGCCGCCACCTCGCCGATCAGGGAGAACCCCGCTCCGCGGCGGAAATCGCCACCACACTCGGCCAGGCCCATCCCGACCGAGCCATCAAGACCACCGTCGTACGCACCACCCTCGAAAACCTCGTCGCCAAAAGCCAGGTCCAGCGCACCAAGCAGGGCAGTTCCGTCTACTACACGATCAGCGAACCCGCGCCCGCCGCCCCGGCGGAACAGACAGACCCGGACACTGCCTGACCGTCAAGACGTTCGTCGCACACCACCATCGAGGTGCCGGCCACACCCCCACTGCCGAGCGGACGGCACTCAAACCGTGGTCGCCTCTGCGGGCCTGCAGCCCCAAACCGGTCTCCGATATCGGTACTTGGCAAAGGCAGCACCGAAGCATGCTGCCGGACGCTACCGGAGCGGTGGCGGCAGGAGCTTCGTCCCGTACGGCGGGCGGGGCAGTGAGAGCGGCGCTGATCGCTTTCTGCAGGGCGAGGCTGGCGACCCGGGCCGCTCGTAGCGGGACAACTCCCGCGGCGGCTTCTCGACGACATCGTCGAATGACCCCCAGCCGAGATTCACGTCGTGGATGCGCCACCCGCCGCGCGGCGGAACCTCGCCGCGAGGCGATCGAACGCCACCGCGAGCTCGTCTCCGTCGATCACCTCGATGTCGACGTCGAGCTGTGTCATCCACAGCGCGAGCCGGTCTGGGTCGTCGGAACCCAGCTCGACATGGCACGTGGACTCGTCGACCACCTGGATCTCGACCGGGAGGAGGATCTTCGCGGCGACCGTGGCGGCGGGAGCATGCACGAGTATCCGGGCGCGGTACTTCCAGGCCGCCCTGCTGACGCGTCCGACGACATACTTGACGGCATCGTCCTCAGGAATCATGCGCGGCTGGAAACGCGCACCCGTCGGTGCGCGCGGAACCATGCGGTCGACACGGAAGACCCGCCAGTCGTCACGGTCGAGATCCCACGCGAGCAGGTACCAGAGCGGCCCCCAGCTCACCAGCCGTTGCGGTTCGGTGTGGCGGGCCCCTTCGCTGCCCCCGGCCTTCGTGTATCCGAACCGGAGCCGTTCGTGGCCGCGGATCGCGGCGGCGACCACGCCGAGAGCCGAGAGATCGAGCGGCGGTTCAGCCCCTGGAACGACGCTCGTCGCCTCGCGCACCGCCTCGACACGCCGCCGCAGGCGCGAGGGCAGCACTTGCTCCAGCTTCGCGAGCGCGGTGAGCGATGTCTCTTCGACGCCAAGCCTCTGGGTCGCGACCGCACCCAATCCGACCGCGACGGCGACGGCCTCGTCGTCGTCGAGCAGCAGCGGGGGCATCGCCGCGCCGGCGGCCAGCCGGTACCCGCCCGCGACACCGGGGCGCGCGTCCACGGGATAGCCGAGCGACCGCAGCTTGCCGATGTCGGCGCGCACAGTCCTCGTGCTCACATCGAGCCGGCCGGCGAGCTCGGCGTTCGCGGACCGAGTAGCCGACCGTCCAGGCGGTGACCATCATCAGCGCCAGGAAGGCCGAGGCGGCGAGGAACGACGAGGAGCCATCCCGGTAGTAACTGGCGCCCCCGATCTGTACTGCGAGCGCCACCAGGGCGGCGACGGCCGCTGTCAGCCTCGACCGGGTGGCGGCGATCCATCCGACGGTGAGATCGGTGAGCACGGCCTGCAGATACGCGATCTGCCACGCCTGCGTCTGCGCGGGCGGCCTGCTGCCCATCACGCCCTGCCCTGCGGCCATCACCGAGTCCACCCCCACGGTCGCCGAGAAGGAGGCAGTGAGCAGCAGCACCAGGGCGGGCAGCGGCCGACACAGTACCAGGGGCAGCAGCAGCACGGCGGCGGCTGCGGGCAGTCGATGCGATCCACTTACTGGGTGCTCGGCGTCGGCGCGCTGACCGTGATCGGCATCAATGTGAACTCCGCCGCGTCCAACGCGGACCGGCTGGCGCATCAGACACAGCGGCCGTCGGAGAGGCCGGGGATTCCGGACCGCCCTGAGTTCCTATTCGATCCGCTCACCACGGCGTTCGTCGATCCCGCCTGGCAACTGTTCATGATCATCGCTGCCACAGTTGGCGCGATCGCGATCTTCGCCGAGTACTCAACTGGGCTGATCCGTACGACCTTCGCCGCCGTCCCCGACCGGCAGGCGGTGATCGCCGCCAAGATGACCGTGGTGTCGGTGGTCATGCTGACACTCGGCACGCTCGTCTCCGGCACCTCCTTCGGCGTCACCCAGATGCTGCTGCGTGATTATGGCGGCCTGTCGCTGGGCGACCCGGGCGCACTGCGCGCCGTGGCCGCAGCCGCTCTTCTCGCACCGCTGTGTGCGCTGGTCGGTATGGCGGTGGGTGCGGCCGTCCGGCACGCCGCGGGCTCCGTCGTCACGGTCATTGCCCTGCTGTTGCTGGTACCGGCGCTCTTCCAGGGCGAGCGCTTCCGCTGGGTCAAGGAGGTCGGCAACGCCATGCCGCTCAGCGCCTGGGAGCGGCTGGTGACGAACCCGGAGCGGGCGCACGACCTGGGCAAGTATCCGCTGACAGTCACCGAGGCGTGGATCGTGTACGGCGCGTGGGCCACCGCTGCGGTGGCCATCGCGGTGCTCGTGGTGCGACGCCGGGACGTGTGAGCGAGGGCCGGACGCCCCCTTAAAGCCACCTGCCGATCCTCGTCAGCACCGATGTCGCCGTGCTGTCAGGGCTTCACCCTGTCAGTTGTGTCGGGGGTGAGGAGACGGCCTGCCATGCGCTATTCGGCGCTTACTGGCATCCAGCAGGCGGGGCAAATGTCGCGGCCATCGCGGGTCCGGTGCCATTAGCTTGTCATTTATCCAGTCGGCGGGGCTTGGTGCCCTTCTCGTGATGGGCGGGTCTGGTGTACGCCTCGCCGGTTGCGAGGACCCGTCCCACGTCGTGACGGGTTGCCGAACGGCTGTTTCTTGAACCGAGTGGGCGGCCGGGGCCAGGTCGGGAGGGTTTGGGCGCACGCGCTGGCGTCGGGGTCTGAGCGTGGAGGTTTCTGAACCCGGTTCAGGCGGGGGTCGTGGTCACCCGCGCAGTGTGCCGCCCGGCCTCGGCGGTCCCGGTTCACCGGCGGTAGCAGTGGCTTAACCGCTCTGTTCTGGTGAGCTGAAACAACCAGCCTGGCCCTGCTGGCCAGGGCCAGAGCACTATCACCGCTGATAGCGGCCTGGCCTTACCCGCAGGGCCGGACCTGGGAGACTAGTAGGGATCATGACCGACCGTCGACCGCTCTCGCTGCCCGCCTTCTCCGAGCCCGCTTCCGACGCTCCCGTACCCGCCCAGGCGGGTGGGCGCCGGCTGACGCCGGTCGAGAAGGGCGCCGACTTCCGTCGGCCGCCCCTCGCAGCCCTCATGAGAGGGCTCCGCACATGATCCGAGAAACAGTGCCTAGCCCACCGCCCGGTGTGCCAGCGCCTCCACCTGGACAGTGGTCGTAGCCGGCCCGGCTCCCGCCTCGGATACCGTGTTCCTCTACGGGGTGCCATAACGGATGTGACGCCCCCCACCGGAGGTAGTCAGCGTATGAGTTCAAAGCGCAGCAAGAATCCAGCCCTGCCCGTACTTGACGACGCATTCCGACTCGCGTCGGTCAAGGACGCCGAAGAGTCCACCCGTGACTTGGCCGCGCGGCTGGCCACCACCGAGCTGCGCCGCGTTTCCCACCCGGGCCGGGTCACCTGGGAGCCCACCGATCAGGCCGAGCCCGTACCGGTCCCGCCGACTGTGGTCGACGGTGACGGGGACCTGTGGCTGCGGGACCGGGGCACTGGCACCTGGACCATGCCCGAGTTCAACCCGAAGGACTTCCCGGCCCGCTGTGGCGAGGTTCTGACGTGGAACCAGCTTGCCCGCGAGTTCGGCCCCCTTACCGCACTGGCCGACGACCGCCGCGTCGGCGGCGGCCGGCGCTGACCGCGCAGTCTTCTGGGATGGCCGCGCCCCTGAAGCGCCCGTTACGGGTAGCTGGGAGCTCCAGCTCACCGCCGAGCTCGACGACGGCGGCGAGCAGGTGAGCGTGGTGGTCGGTCACGACGTCTCCATGTTGCAGCCGGATACGTCGTCGCTGTCCGTGGGGTCGGGGTGGAAGAAGCGGGTGTAGCGGAGCCCGGTCTCCGGAGTGATCCGGACAGCCGACAGCCTGTCGACTCGACCCACTCCCCGGAGCACAACGGGTACGTCATGAGGTACGACATCGAGTACGACAAGAGGCAGGCCAACCGGGAGGACAACGGGCAGGCCGCGGTAACGCGGCTCCGCTCGTCTCTCAGGCGCCCCGCCCCTACCGGCCCACGGACAACCCCCTTTACTGACGTTGTCGCCGTGGTGTCGTCAAGGTGAGGCCGGTTTCGGCGAGGCATCCGTTGATGAGGTTGCTGCGGTACTGGATCTGGCGCAGACCGCGTCGGAGCGTGCTGATGAGGTGGTCGGGGTCGGTGAAGGCGGTGTTGGCCTGGCTGCTGCGGCGCAGCAGGGACCAGATGCCCTCGACGGGGTTGAGGTCGGGTGCGTAGGCCGGCAGGAAGTAGCAGGTGATCCAGTCGCGGGCGTCGATGAACTCCCGTAGTCGGCGGTCCTTATGGACGTTGAGGTTGTCCCACACGAGCACAATGGGTGCACCGAGCTGCTGGTGCGCGGCGATGAGCAGGTCGCGGTAGTCGGTCCAGGTGAAACTGCGTCTGCCGCCGCGCTTGTGATCGACGTGCCGTTTGGGACGGTAGATCAGCCGTGAGCGTTCGCCCTGCTTGTAGCAGGCCAGAGCGGCGAGAGAGAAGCGGCGCTGGGAGCGTCCCTTCACCCGGATGACGGGTGTGTGCCCGCGCCTGGCCCAGGTGCGGACGGTCGGCGGCGTCATCGAGAAGCCGGCTTCGTCTTCGAAGCACAGCCAGGCCCCAAGCGCCGCCACGGACCTTCCACCTGCGGCCAGGTCTCCTTCACCCAGCCCGCCACGGCCTCCTCGTCGCGCTCGACCGCCCGGCGGGCCGGGACCTGGTGGCTGAAGCCGTGCCGGTGCAGCATCCGTGCGATCGCCGACAGCGTCATGCTCTTGTGGAACCGGCGCCCGATCAGCGTCTTGATGCGCGTCAGCGTCCACGTCTGGTCCGGCCAGCCGTGCGCGACCGGCCCCTTGGCGAGTTCCTGCTCGAGCACGGTGAACAGGGCCTCGCTCAGCTTGGGCCGTGACACCGGCCCGGCAGAGCGCAGCCCCTCGGCGCCTGCGTCGTGCCAGGCCCGGCGCCAGCGCTGCACCGAGCGCACACTCACCCGTAAGTCCTTGGCGACCTCGGCATTGGAGGCACCCGCAGCGAACAGCTCCGCGGCCTCCAGCCGGATCCGCTCGCGAAACCCCTGCCGTTCAGGCGTCAGCCCACCACCCTGCGGATATCTCACACAACAGGCATACCGCGACGATCACACACCGTCAGCCCTCAACGACACCACGCCGTAATGGTCAGTAGACGACGTTTCCTTTGACGAGGGGAGTCGTTGTGTTGGTATGACAAGTCTTGCTGAGCATCTGGTCTCGGATGAGTTGTGGGAGCTGTTTCGGCGGGTGGTGCCGGAGACGGTGGTGGTGCGTCCGCAGGGCGGGGGCCGTCGGCGGGCCGGGGACCGTGAATGCCTGACCGCGATCGTGTTCGTGGCCACGTCGGGCTGTTCCTGGCGGCAGTTGCCGCCGGTGTTCGGGCCGGCCTGGCCCACCGTCTACCGACGTTTCGCGCGCTGGACTCAGCAGCGTGTGTGGGCTCGCCTGCACCGCGTCATCCTCAACGAACTCGGTGCTCAGGGGGGATTGGACTGGTCACGATTCGCCGTGGACTCGGTCAGTGTCCGCGCCCTCAAAGGGGGCAGCTGACGGGACCGAATCCGACCGACCGCGGCAAGTTGGGATCGAAAATCCACCTCATCGTCGACCGCCGCGGCCTGTCGCTGTCGATCGGCATCTCCGCCGCGAACCTCCATGACAGCCAGGCCCTCATCCCGCTGGTGCGCGGCATCCCGCCCATCCGCTCACGTCGCGGCCGCCGACGCCGACGGCCCGGCAAACTCCGTGGAGACAAGGGCTACGACTATCAGCACCTGCGGCGTTGGCTGTCTTCCCGAGGCATCCAGCACCGCATCGCCCGCAGGGGCATCGAGTTCTCGCAACGGCTGGGCCGGCATCGCTGGGTCGTGGAACGGACGGTGTCCTGGCTATCGGGCTGCCGACGACTCCACCGCCGCTACGAGCGCAAGCCAGAACACTTCCTCGCCTTCACAGCCATCGCCGCAACCCTGATATGCCACCGTCGACTCACCAACTGAAATGACGCCTTACGAGTTGGTGCGTGATAGCAGGTGAGGCGTCGTATCTGACCGGTGGCATGATCCGACTGTGGCGATCATGATCAATCGGGCGGTGCTGGCGCATCCGCTGTTCACGGGGATCTCGCAGCATCATCTCGCGCGCTTGGTCGAGGAGTTGGCGGCGCCGTGGCAGGCCGGGCTGGAGGGCCACCGTCATGCTGCGCGAGGCGGAATCCGCAAGCGGGCCGAAGGCGCCGGCGCCCGCCACCAGCTGGTCTTCGTCGACCGGCTGGTGGCCACTCTGATCCACATACGGCACGACTTACCGCATGCGGGGCCGGGCCTGCTGTTCGGCGTCGACCGCTCCACCATCACCCGCGCGATCGCAGAGACACGACCGCTCCTGGCCGCGCGGGGATGCGCAGTCCCCGACCGCCCCGGCCTGCGACTTCGGACGCTGACGGATGTGTTCGCCTACGCCCAAACCGAGGGCATCGAGCTGCGGCTGGATGCCACCGAGATCCAGGTCCGCAGGCCACCGGCCGGCCGCGGCGGACGACGCGCGTTCGTCTCGGGCAAGAAGAAACAGAACACCATGAAGGCCACCGTCATCGCCGACCGGCGGGGCCGCATGCTATGGACCGACGCCCTGCGGCCTGGGCGTATGCACGACGCCACGGCCGCCCGCAACGAAGGCATCGCCGTCTGCTTCCAGCATTTCCCCGACGTCGAGGTCCTCTTGGACGACGGCTGTCTCGGCCTGAGCCGCGACCACCGCGGGCAAGCGATCACCCCGCCGAGAAAACCGCGGCCGGGAGCACCGCCCAGCAGAGTCGAACAGTGGGAACGTGACCGCCACTGGCACTCCTCCGACCGCATCACCGTCGAACACGCCCTGGCCGACCACAAACGCCGGAAGCAACTACTGCGCTGGACCCACCGACGCGACCGCCTGCCCGACACCTACCGCGCCATCGCCAACCTCGTCTCCGACCGCACCATCACCGCCTGAAAACGAGCCACGCCCAGGCCAAACACGCCTCACCCGCTATCACGCACCAACTCGTAGGCCCGACGCCATCCTGGCAAGATGGACCGACGGCTCGAGCCCACCGCAAGTTCGCCAGCAGCCTGCCGCCAACCCCGCCGTGCAGATCGAACAACAAGGAGGCCGGAACCGCTTCGTCCTCACCGGCCTGGACCACCTCGACGAAACCCGCGAGGGACTCCATTCGGACGCCAAGTCACGGGCGTGGGGTCCGACACCACTCAGCACCTCCCGCGCTCGTCCTTCGGGAGCGTGGTGGTGGTGAGGAGTTCGGCTGCGAGGGTGCGCAGGCTGGCGGCTTTGAGGAGGTGGGGCACTGTGATCTCGCAGCTGTGTTCGCGTCGCAGGCGGGTGGTGAGTTCGGCGGCCAGGAGAGAATCGATGCCCAGGCGGTTGACGGGCTGTGTCGGGTCCACCTGGTTGACGGGCATGTCCAGGACGAGAGCGACCTGTTCTGTCAGCCAGCGCTCCAGCGCGGGTGCGGTGTACGCGGGGTCGGATTCCGGTGGTGTCCCGTCGCGCTGTCCAGGTGTGCTGTCCGTGGTGGGGGACGGGGACACCGTAGGCATGCGCATGGGAGTGCGGGTGGGAGGGATCAGACTTGGCCGATTCGGTGTTCGTGCCGACTCCAGGACCGTGTTGGCAGTGGCGCTCGCCGTGTCGGTGGTGGCGTGAAAGGAGGTGCTGGTGGCAGGACGGGGGTGGTCTGCTGGGCCGGGCGGGGGCGGCTGGCTGGTGGCGTCGAGAAGTTCCTTCAGGAGGGGATCGGTGGCGTCCTGTGGTGAGGAGGAGGCGTAAGTGTGCCAGTCGGCCGGGATGCAGCAAAGGTTGTTGTCCGCCGCGAGCACGGCGGTGAACAGCTCCGGCGCCTGCGCCGGGGTGATGGGCAGGATGCCGGCGGGCAGCACGGATCGGCCGTCGCGTTCGCTGAGCCTGTGCGCCATACCGGTCTCGGACCAGTAGCCCCAGTTCACGACCGTGGTGGGGGCTCCTGCCGCGCGTCGGTGGGCGCCGAGTGCGTCGAGAAAGGCGTTCGCGGCGGCGTAGGCGCCGAGCTGGCTGCTCAGGCGCATGCCGCTGAGAGGCGATACGGCTGAGGAGAACAGGACGAAGAAGTCCAGGTCGTCGCCTGGGAAGAGGCGGTGGAGGGTCCAGCCGCCCGCGACTTTGGGGCGCAGCGTCCGCTCGATGTCCGCCTTGGTGGTGTCCCGCAGCGGCGTGGGTTCGAGCGCGAGGGCGCTGTGGGCCACACCGGCGACTTTCGGCAGGCCCTGACGGGCGCGCTCGTGCAGCAGTGCGGTCATGGCGGGCTCGTCGGCCACGTCGACGGCCGCGTACTGCACATCAAGGTCTGGTCGCTGGGTGAGGCGGGCCATCCGTTGCGCACGGGGGTCGGTGGGGGGTGCTGTGGACAGGTTGGTGCGGCCGGTGACGAGCAGGTGCCGTGCCCCGTTGTCGGCCAGCCACTCGGTGAACAGTCCGCCGATGCCGCTCAGCCCGCCGACGACGAGGTAGGTGGCGTCGGGGCGTAGCTGCGGGCGGGGCTGTCCGGGCGGGGGAAAGTGGAGGGCCAGCTTGCCGGTGTGCTCGGCCCGCGCCATCAGGCTCATGGCCTGCGCAACCTGCTCAGCCTCGAAGACCTTGACGGGTAGGGGTGCCAGCTCGCCGCGGGAAAGTAGATCGATGACCGACTGCAGGGTGGTGCCCAGGGCGCCGGGGTCGTGCTCGTGCAGCGCAGCCAGATTCATGGCGTGGTAGGAGCGCCCAGGTTCGAAGAGGCGGGCGGGAAACGGTTGCCCGTCGTGCATTTCGTTGCAGGCGGCCTCCACGTAGTGACCGAAGGGGGCCAGAAGGTCGAAGTTGGCCTGCCGGGCGTCCGCTCCCTTGAGGGTGTTCAGGATGATGTCGACGCCTGTGCCGTCCGCGTCGCGCAGTTGGCGGGCGAAGTCTGTGGAACGGGAGTCGGCGACCTTCTCGGCGCCCATCCGCAGCAGCAGGTCACGCTTGGCCTGGGTGCCTGCTGTGGCGAAGACCCTGGCGCCGCACCAGCGGGCGATCTCCATGGCGGCCATTCCCATGCCGCCACTCGCTGAGTGGATGAGGACCTTCTGGCCTGGCTGGAGGCGTGCGAGGTCGATCAGGGCGCGGTAGGCCGATACGTAGGCGACGGGAACGGAGGCCGCCTCGGCTGGTGTGAGCTGGTGGGGCCGTGCGACGGTGTAGGCGGCCAGGGTGATGGTGTAGGAGGCCGGCGGCGCGAACGTGAGGGCACAGACCTCGTCGCCGACAGCGAACTCGGTGACGCCCTCTCCCACGGCCACCACAGTGCCTGCGCATTCACACCCCGTGAGTGCTTCTTGCTGGCCGGCCACCATGCCCACGGCGAGCAGCACGTCTCGGTAGTTCAACGCGGTGTGCGTGACCTGGATGGCGATCTGGCCCGGCCCCGGCGGGGGATTGTCCTTCGCGCGGGTGAGTCTGATGCCTCCGATACCACCGGTGGTGGCGAGGGTGACCCCGAATGGGTGCGCCGCCAGGCGTTGTGGCAAGGCTGTCAGCCGCGGAACGTGGGCACTCCCCCCGCGCAGGGCGATGCGGTCCTCGTCGCCCGCGGCGTACAGGTGGAGGGCCAGTTGGTCGGCCTCTTCACACAGTTCACGGGGTCCACGAAGTTCCGGTGCGCGGGCGTCTAGGTCGATGAGGACGGAAGGCGAGCGTGGTGTCTCGAGCTGCAGGACACGCGTCAACGGCCACAGAGCTGCCTGCCACGGGGCGGGCAGCGAGTCGTCGGCCAGGGCCGCCTGGGCGCCACGGGTGATCACAAACAGTGTCGGAGGCGGCGAGGACGGCAACTCGGCCAGGGCGCGGGAGACCGGTAGCAGACTGGCGCACAGATCTGTCGTGACCCACTGCACCTCGCGCGGAGAGGCATCCGACCCGGTGGCCCCAGCCAGAGCACCCAGGTGCACCACGCCGGTCAGGGGCGCGTCACGGGTGATGTCCTTGAGCAGGCGCGCCAGGTCGTCGGCCGAGGCGAGGTTCACGCGGAAACGGCCGGGGCCGTGAACCCGGTAGCCAACGCCGGGCCTGACAGTGTGGACGGTGCCGCCATGAGCGATCAGCGCGGCGTGCAAGGGCTGGTCGAGGGCTGAACCTCCGGACAGCAGCAGCCAGTTGCCGCCCTGGCGGGACGGTGCAGGTGGCGGCAGCGGCCGCCAGCACACCTCAAGCATCGGGTCGACTAGGGGCGCGGCCGGCGGATGAGGCGGGACGGGCGTAAGGCGCTTTCCCCGCACGCCCTGGATTTCGGCGATGACCGTGCCGTGCCGGTCCGCCACCACGAGATCGACACGAATACCGTCCGCTGTGTCTGGCTTCTGCCTGGAGGCGTGCACCCACAACTCCTCCGCCTCCGGCTCACGGTACAGCCGCAGGCGGTCCACCGCCGTCAGCACGAACCCGTGCTCAGTGGAGCCGTCGGACTCGGCCGCGGCGAGCGCTGCCTGCAAGCAGCCGTCGAGCGCTCCGGGGTGGATGAGATGGCCACTGCGTGCCACCGGCCGCAGGCGAACCAGTGCTTCTCCTGCCCCACGGTGGATCTCGGCCACGCAGCGGAACGGCCCCCGCCAGTCGTTGCCCTCCATGGCGCGCTCTTGGTAGAAGTGCTCGCCAGCCTGCCAGTCCGGGCAACGCTCACGCACGTGATCCAGGTTGACGGGCGAGGGGGGCAGCGAGGTGTCGCGGGCAACGTGGAGGGTCACGTGGTGCTGCCAGGCGGCGGCCTCATCGCGGCAGCTGGTGACGCTGAGGCACCGGGCGTCCTCGGCGCTGGACTGGACGCGTACCCGCAAGTTCCATGGCTGACGGTCGTCGAGCAGCAGCAACTCCTCAAAGGTGACGTCCCGCAACTCGTTGCCCAAGCCTTCCTCCCTGACGGCCGCGAGAGCGCATTCGAGGTAGAAAGCACCAGGGACCACGGGTCGCTCCGCGATGCGGTGGTCGAGCAGGTAGGCGTGCTGCTCCCTGTCGAGCACGCCGCTCCACGACCGAGCGCCAGTCCCCTCCTCTTCACTCATGAGGACAGGGTGCAAGGTTTTCGGGGGTGGCGGGGCAGAGGCAGGGGCGTCGGTCACTGCGAACACCTTCGTGGTGGCGGACTGAATGGGGGGCCAGGGGAAGGCACGAGCCTGTTGCCAGTACGAGAAGCGCTGCCACGGGTAGCCCGGCAGGGACACAGGGGCTGCGGGCTTGCCGAGGACCTGCCGCCAGTTCGGGTCGCAGCCGGCGGCATACAGGGCGCCCAGCGTGCGGTGGAGGGAGGCCAGCTCGTCCTGGTCGCGGCGCAGCGACTCCAGCGCCAGGGCACCACCGCGGCCCAGGGCTGGGGTGAGTACGGGGTGCGGAGAAACCTGGAGGAACACGGTACGTCGTTCACCGGCCAGCAGGCTGCGCACGGCGCTGTCCAGCAGTACCGGGTCGCGCAAGTTTCGCCACCAGTAGTCGCCGTTCAGGGTCGTGCCCGGCACCACTGATCCGGTAACGGTGGACAGGAAAGGCACGCTCGTCTCGCGGGGACGCAGATCGGCAAGCTGCCGCCTCAGAGGGTCTCGCACCGGGTCGACACTGGGGCTGTGCGCGGCGTAGTGGACCGGTACGCGCAGGCAGGAAATTCCCTGTTGCTCGCAGCCCTCCTCGATGCGGTCGATTGCCTGCGGGGTGCCCGCGAGCACGCTCGAGGTGGGACTCTCCTTCACGGCGACCGAGGCCGCCACACCCAGCTCCTCCAGGAAACCGGCGACCTTACTGGGCGGCACCTCCGTCCAGCACAGGGCACCGGGCTGGGCAAGTGTGTCGATGAGGCCGGCACGCAGGCAGCTCACGCGTCCGGCTTCTTCCAACGTGAGGGCACCGGCTACCTGTGCGGCGGCGATCTCGCCCTGGCTGTGTCCCAGGACGGCGTCGGGTTCGATGCCCCAGGAACGCCACAGGGCGGCCAGGGACACCCCCATGGCCCACAACGCGGGCTGGATGATGGAGGTCTGCTGCAGCCAGGTGTCGTCATCGTTCCGCAGGACGTCGCACAACGACCAGCCACCGTGTATACGGATGACGGCGTCGCAGCGCTCCACCGTGTCGGTGAAGACGGCCTCGCGGCCCAGGAGCCGGCGCCCCATACCCGCCCACTGTGAGCCTTGACCGGGGAGCACGAACACCACGCGCGGCGTGGACCACACCGCACCGTTCGACGTCGACACCTCCCGCCGCTCCTGGCCCGCCAGGTGGGCGCGCAGTGTGTCAGCCAGGGAGGCGGGCGTTGTGGCGGACACCGCCAGCCGGTGTTCGTGGTGGTCGCGGCCGGTGGCGGCGGATGCGCACACGTCTGCCAGGCAGGGGGCGGGGTCTGACGTCAGCAAGTGCACATAGCGTTCGGCCAGTTCCCGCAGGGCGGGGCTCGAGCGGGCAGAAAGGGGCAACAGGGACGGGCCCGCACCGGGCCGCGGCCTCGGCACGGCCCCTCGACGGCCGGGTGCGGCCGACAGGACCAGGTGGGCTGCCACACCCGAAGCTCCGATGGACGTCACGCCTGCCACGAGGGGGCGCTCGTCGTCCGCCAGCGCGGTGGGCCGGCGGGGAAGGCACAGGGGAGCGGCTTCCCAGTCGACGGCCGGGTTTGCAGTGGCCAGTCGTGTGTCCCCGGGCACGAGCCGGTGCTCCAGGCACAGCACGGTCTTGATGACGCCGACGACCCCGGCGGCCGCCTCGGGATGGCCGATGTTCGTCTTCACGGACCCCACCAGGCATCGCTCACGGTCGCCGTCCCGCGGGCCCAGAACCCGAGCCAGGGCTTGCAGTTCCACAGGGTCGCCCACGACGGTGCCGGTGCCGTGGGCTTCGACGAACCGGGCGTCACGGGGGTCGACGCCGGCGAACTCGTAGGCCAGGCGCAGGGTTTCCTCCTGGCTGCGCACGGACGGCGCGATCATCCCCTGGCCGGTGAAACCGCTGCTGCCCAGGGCCCCTCCGAGGATCACCGCTCGTACCCGGTCACCGTCGGCCAACGCCCGTGCGAGGGGCTTGAGCAGCAGCATACCGACCGCCTCCGACTGGACGTACCCGTTGGCCGACGCGTCGCCGAACTTGCAGCGGCCGTCCGGGCCGATCGCTCCGGCCCGCGCCAGGGGTACCGAGCCGTACGGGGCGAGCAGGACGTGGCTGCCGCCTGCCAGGGCGTAGTCGCACTCGCCCAGCCGTAGGGACTGGCAGGCGGCGTGCACAGATACCAGCGACGACGAGCACGCGGTGTCGATCGTCATGGCCGGCCCTCGTAGGTTCAGGGCGTACGCGATACGGCCATGGAGAGCACTGTGGGTCCCGCCTTGCATAGCGAGCAGATCCAGGGTCTCCAGGTCCCCGATCTGCCGCAACCAGTAGTCGTTGCCGAAGGCGCCGAGGAAAACGCCGGTGCGAGCCCGGCTCAGTTCCCGCACCGGGACCGCGGCGTCTTCGGCAGCCTCGACGGATGTCTCGAGCAACAGCCTCTGCTGGGGATCCATGCGCCGGGCCTCGCGTGGGGAAATACCGAAGAAGCCCGCGTCGAACAGATCAAGGCCGGGAAGGAATCCGCCGCGTACCGTGGGCAGCTTCCCCGGTACACCCGGTTCTGCGGCGTACAGCTCGCGCAGCCAGGGCCGTTCGGCAGAGGCTTCCGTGACGCCGTCCCGGCCGGCCACCAACAGGTCCCACAGTTCGGGTACTCCCGGCGCTCCCGGAAACCGTCCGCTCATGCCGAGGACGGCAACCGCTTGTTCCGGGGCGGCGTACTGCCCCTCCATGGATAGGAACTCCCTTTCCGTGCTCACGAACAAGCAGACCGGGGTTAGCTTTCACAACGGCTGTTACGAGCCAGGGCCCGCCCGGGCACGCCGCCCGGGTGCTGCCCCCACGCAGGCCAACGATCAGTCTGGGCAAGCCGAAACGGCAAACACCGTCGCGGTTGTGTGCGGGAGCTGCAGTCATATCAGTGCCTTGGTCACTCTTGGTGACCCTCCTCCTGGTGTCATCACGTGAGGGGGGAAGACGGCTCCTCCGGTTGGGAAGCCAGGACTGCTTTGACGTCCGAGGAAAAGTGCTGTGCCACGGTGCCCCAGTGTTCGCGCAAGAACACGTGTCCACCGGCGTACGCCCGGTCCGCGATGACGCGCGAGCTGGTGTATGCGTCCCAGCGGCGTACCAGGTTGCGAGGGATGATGGCGTCTTCTTCCCCCGAGAAGAGGGAAACAGGACAGGTCACTTGAGCCCCAGGGCTGTACCGGTAGGACAGCGCTGTAATGAGGTCCCGGTAGATGGCTTGGGTTGCGAGTTCACGCATGTCTGGTGTCAGGGCTTGTTCCTGAAGGAGCGCGCGGACTGCCCTGTCCGGACGTGCCATATACCGTGTGTATTTGGCGGCCTCGCCGGGAGCGGGAGCAGCGCACACACCGAGCAGGAGTGGCCCCTGAGCCCCCATATTGACGAGTGCCCGCCCGGTCTCGAAAGCCCAGATCCCACTGGCGCAGTATCCGAGGAACACGCTGGGCTTCGAGCTGCCCGCAGCACTCATTGCCTCGGTAGTGGCGTCCACCAGTTTGGAATAGTGCCTCACCCGCGGTTCAGCGCTGCGTTCTTCGCGACCGGGCGCCTGCAAAGCCACCGGCTCCATGAACGTGGGCAGCTCCTCCGCCAGCGGAAGGTAGAAGGATGCGCCCGTTCCAGGTGGTGGGAAGAGGTAGGCGCGCACAGACGCTGATGGGCGGGAGGCCAGTGGAATCAACCAGCGGCTGGCCGAGCTGTGCTCGGTTCCGTCGGACGGCAGCTTGGCAATTCCCATCACGTGCTCTTTCTGCCAGATGTTGTGTGTGCCAGCGGACCGAGGCCAGAAATGCCGGCTGCAAGGCCCAAGAAGGCAATACCGCTGGCTCTTGGCAACGAATAAGAAGCCGGGCTTGGCGCCCGCCGACGGCCCTCTCCGAACCGCCATCCATGGATAAGGTCACCAATCAGGATGCGCAGCAGAGTGCTCTTGCCTGCCCCGTTTTCTCCTACGACTCCCACCATCTGCCCCGGCGGAAGGTCCAGGGTCACGCCTTGCAGACCCGCCGACGCCGGCAACCCTTACGTACGTCCCGCATGCTCAACACAGGGCCGCTCGCCCTCATTCTTCTCCCCCTTCCTCGACAGGCCCCGCCGTAATCTGCGGCGGACTGCCGTTCCTGCGCCCGTGCTTGCCGTGTCACAGCCGAAGCCCTGATCCATGACGGGTGGAAACACTCAGGGCGGTGCCCAGAACGCCGAGGCGGCTGAACACGACGAACGGATACAGAGAGCACGGAAATAATTACATGCTGCGACAGTTGGGGCTGACCTCACGAGGCTCCATCTGGTCAGCAACGGCGACCCTTGCCCGCGCCCCCACCGCCTCTCAAACGATGCCGGCCATACGAGGGCAGGCACGAAGTCGCCCTGCAGGCCGCTGATCGCCGGGGATCCACTCGACGGACAGGGCCGGTCCAGCCATGCACCACCCTGCCCCGGACGTGGCGCCTGCCCGATGACAGTGACCGGTTGTTGCATAGCCTCCTGGTCACCGAAACGTGCGACGACGCCAGGGGCGGCTGGTTGACCAAGGAATCGGGTCGCCGCTCAGTCCGAGTGTCGGATTAGCGCATTTGACGGATTGTCCCTCGTCGTGTCGGCAGCCACGTGTCTCAGCGGCCCTCCCCCTCGTTGCAGGAACTAGCGCTGCGCCCATCCCTTTGAGGCGGCATCACGGTCTTCGGTCCTTCCACTGAAGGCGGTCCCCCGCCTCGCGCGCCGCTCAGAACTCCAGGAGAACGCCATGACTCTCGACTCGGTTCCACAGTCGCGGTCTTCTCGGCCGTCGGCCGCGTACGACCGCGCTCACCAGGACCACGGTGAGATGCCTAGTTCGGGCAGGGATGACATCCCAACAGGAAAGGAGCCGATGCCTGTGCATGTGGCCTGCATCATGGATGGCAACGGCCGCTGGGCGGAACAGCGCTCACTGGAGCGGACCGAGGGACACTCCGCGGGCGAAGCTGCGGTCGTCTCCGCGGTCAGAGGCGCACGCGATATGGGGATCCAGTGGCTGACCCTGTTCGCCTTCTCCACCGAGAACTGGCAGCGCCCCCAGGCGGAGGTCGACTATCTGATGCGCTTCAACCAGCGCATCCTCGTCAACAACGGCCAGCATTGGCACCGCATGGGAGTCCGGGTGCGCTACCTGGGTGCACTCGATGCCCGCGTCCCGGACTGCGTCCGTGAACAAATCACTCACTACGAACAACTGACGGCCGACAACACCGACATGACCTTCACCATGGCCTTCAACCATGGGGGACGCAGCGCTCTCGTCCATGCGGTCCGTGCGCTGATGGACGCCGACACCAAGGCAGCCGAGGTATCCGAGGAATGCCTCGCCCGGCACATGCAGTACCCCGATCTGCCAGACGTGGACCTGCTCATCCGGACCTCGGGAGAGCACCGGCTTTCCAATTTCCTGCTTTGGCAGATGGCCTATGCCGAAATGTACTTTCCCGAAACCCTGTGGCCCGACTTCCGGGCCAATCACCTGGCTGAGGCCGTGGCTGTCTACCACAGCCGCCAGCGCCGATATGGGACAGTCATCCATACGCCTCAAGACCAGCCTTTCAACCGACTTACTACTCCCTGATCTTCTCAACGAAATGATCTCGTGAGGCAACATCGCGATCGGCGGCGCGCATCTCGCCGCCGAGGCGGCCGCGTTGGGTCTGATCGACGAGTACCGGGTCAAGGTCTGCCCGGCCGGTGGTGGCATTCCGTTCTTCCCCCAGCACGAGTGCCGGGTGGATCTCGAACTCGTCGAGACCCACACCTTCCGCTAGGGAGTCGTCTACCTCCGCGTGGAAAAGGAGCTGGCAAAGGGCCGACGGCGAGACGGTGGCGGACTCGGCGACGGAGTACGCCCCGCACAAGCTGGGTTCACGTCGACGACCCGCTTCACTTGATGCGCCTATTCGGCGTCTCCTCTCATACCGCGATGCGGTACATAAACGCGGCCCACCCCGAACGCAACCGCGAAGCTGCCCCGATAGACGGAAATCCTCCACCAGCACGAGATCCCCTGTCGGGGTGGCCGCTGTCGGTCTGCAGATACGGGTTGATGGACTCAAGGCCGCACCGGACAACGGCGACCAGGCCATCGGCGGCGGGCTGCTGGTCGGTGGCGTCGTCCTCGGCGTCCCGATGAGCCGTCGCGCTCTGACCAGGGGCTTCCTCTCGTTGGTTGGTTCTGCGCACCGAGCCCGGCCATCGTGGCAGGTACCGCCGCGTGCCGTCTGTGGGTCGCTCCATCGCTGCACTGGCAGCAGATGTGGTGACGCCCCGCCTTCGTCACGTTGGCGCGTTGACCGGAGTGGTCATGTGCGACAGCGACTGGCCGCCCGTTGGCATGAGGGCCGTATCTTCTCCACGCCATGATCGTTGGAATCTTGGTCGTGGTTAGTCCGGTTGTATGGGGGGCGGGCGTGGAGGTCAGGGATGTGCATCATTCCTACCGTCGGCGTGTGGTTTTGCGGGGCGTTGATCTGTGGCTTCGGGCAGGGACACTGTGTGGGGTCGTCGGAGAGAACGGCGCCGGTAAATCAACTCTGCTGAAGATCCTTTCCGGCGAGTTGCGGCCCTCCCGCGGCACGGTCCGTCATGGTGGCCGGTTCGGTTACTGCCCTCAGCACGTGATCCTCAACGACGCACTGACTGTCCGGCAGCACTTGAGGTTCTTCCAGAGGGCCTATTGTCTGGCAGATCTGCGGTATGCCGAGCAGGTCATGGACGTGCTGGGGTTCGCCGGTTACGCCGATGAGCGGGCCGGGGTGCTCAGCGGCGGGACGCGGCAAAAGCTGAACGTGACGCTGGCGCTGATGCACGATCCCCAGGTGCTTCTTCTGGACGAGCCGTACCAGGGGTTCGACTGGGACACCTACCAGCGTTTCTGGGATCTCGCCGCGCGGCTGCGTGATGCGGGACGCTCTGTCCTGATCGTCTCCCATCTGGCGTACGACACCGAGCGCCTGGACGAGTTGTGGCGTCTGGACGGCGGGGTACTCCGTCCGGACCGGGCGGTGACTGCGTGAGGTTTCACTGGACCCGGTTCGCTCTCGCCACCGGCTTCTCGCTGATCGAGCACGGCCGCAACCGGTTCGCCATGGTCCTCGTGACCCTGTTCGTCCCCCTGTGGACGACTCTCGCCTACCTGGCGATGCCCGACACCCCAGCCCCCATGCGGCTGCGCGCCACCGGGGAGACGCTGGCGCCCCATGGCAACGAGCTGACGGAGATCAGCGGCGCCCTCAACGCCATCACCCTGATCACCGGTTTCATGATGTTCGCCGCCGCCTTCTCCGGCAACAGCTTCGACCGCCGGCTGGCGATGGCCGGCTATCCCCGCGCCCACCTCGTCCTGGCCAAGGTCACCGCACTGGTTCTGATCTCGGCTGCGGTAGCCGCCTACGCCACCGCGGTCACCTGCCTGGCCTGGACACCCCGGCAGCCGCTGCTGCTCGCCGCCGCGCTGTTCAGCGCGGGACTCACCTACGGCGCCCTCGGCGTCGGCTTCGGCTCGGTGCTGCACCGGGAAGTCGAGGGCATGTTCGCCATCGTGATGACCAGCATCGTCGACCTCGGGCTGCAGAACCCGGTCACCAGCTCCGGGGCCAACCACCCGCTCACGCGCTACCTCCCCTCCTACGGCTCCATGCAGGCCAGCACGGCAGCGGGATTCTCCACCAACCCGGTGCCGCGTCATCTGGCCATCCAGCTCGCCTGGTTCGCGGGAGCGGCCCTGATCGCCCTGGTGGGCTTTCGCCGTAGCACCCGCAGCACCCTGCCCGCCAACCCAAAGCCCGCTGAGGCCGAGCCGACAAACGGCGGCCTCTCCCTTCCCACGCCGCGCCGATCTGCCGCGCCATCGACTTCGCTGTCCGACACGGAAGCGCCTTGAGGTCCACGTCCCGAGATGCGCACGCAACCGCAGCCCACTCTCCGGCCCTCTCCACACGGCCACACACGCGTGGCACAACTGATGGGCGAGGACCCCGCCCTGCGGGTGGCCTACCGGCTGTGCCGCTGCACACGCGCCAGCCCGATCCCGCGGTCTACGCCCTGCCCGTTCACCTGCCGTTTCAACGAGAGGACTCGAATGACGGTCTGCATAGCGCCACGTCGTTCCCAACCGGCCAGCTGCCCCCCTCCGGCCCGACCAGGCCCTGCCGGCACCGAGCTGCCGCGGCCTGCCGGGCACATCCCGTGGCCGGGCGAGGGGGAACCGGCATGCGCGTGACCACACAGGAACTCATCGCTGCGCCCGTTCCGGATCTACTGGCCTGCGCGCAGGAGTTGGTGCGCCCGGTCCTAAACCGGACGGTCGCCGACATGCACCCCGAGCTTCGACGCATCTGCGGCTACCACTTCGGCTGGTCGCAGCAGGACGGCTCTGCCGTGGACAAGCCTCCTCAGGGTAAGGCGCTCAGATCCGCACTGGTGCTGTTGTCGGCTGCCGCATACGGCGACAACAGCGCCCCGGTGCTGGAGGGAGCTGCCGCGATGGAGCTGGTCCACAACTCGACGATGATGCATGACGACGTGATGGACGGTGACGAGATGCGCAGGGGCCGCCCTGCGGTCTGGGCGGTCTACGGCATTGCGTGGGCATTGCTGGCCGGGGACGCCTTGTGGGTCGCGGCCAACCGGTGCCTTCAGGCAGTGGGCCGCCCGGACACTCTCGGCCTGCTGGGCGACGCATCCTCGGCTCTGGTCAACGGCCAGGGCGGGGAACTGCACCTCGCCAGCCGGGAGGTCGCGGGCATCGGGCTGGAGGAGTACACAGCGATGGCGGCCGGGAAAACCAGTGCGCTGCTGGAATGCGCCCTGGGTATCGGAGCTGCTCTGGGCGGCGCCGGCAAGGAAACGGTCACCGAACTCCGGTTTGCGGGCCACCATTTGGGGATTGCCTGGCAGGCCGCCAACGACATCGAGGACATCTGGGCGGACCCGGCGGTGACCGGTAAGCCTCCGATGGGCGACCTGCGTGAACGCAAACCCACCCTGCCTATGATCGCAGCACTTCACTCGGGGGGCCCGCACGCCCAAGCGCTGGCCCATGCGGTCAGAGACCGCGAGTTGTGGCCCGAGCCGCACGAGCTCGCCGCCCTTATCGAGAAAGCCGGCGGGAGATCGGGCGCAGCCGCCCTGTCCAACCGCCACCTCGCCGAATCGCTGTCCCATCTCGACCGCGCAGTTCTGCACCCGGCCGCCGACGAGGCCATGCGGCGCCTGTTCCGCTTCATCGTCACCCGCGGCTGACACTGCACCGCCGCCATCACCGGACCCACCGATTGGAACATGCGTGGAACAGGCGCTGGACACCCCGACAGTCCGTACCTCTTACGAGCGCGATCTTCACCGTCACTGGAGCGACAAGACCAACGACCCCATCAACCTGCGGCTGGGAGCTGAGGACGGCCTCTACCATCACCACTACGGAGTGGGCGGTTTCGACCCCTCCGTGCTCCAGGCCCCCCTGGACGTTAGGGAGAAACTCATCCTGGCCGAGATGCACCGCATGGAGAACGATCAGGTCTCCTTGATCCTGGACGCCCTCGGCGAGGTACCAGCCGACGCACGGATCATGGACGCGGGCTCAGGCCGCGGAGGGACCTCTTTCCTCCTCCACCGCCGGTTCGGCTGCCTCATGGACGGCGTGAACTTCTGCGGTCACCACCTCGACTTCTCCCGCCAGCTGGGCGTACGCCACGGCTACCAGGACCGCGTCCAGTTCACCGAGGCGAACATGGTCGCCACCCCCTTCGCCGACCAGACCTTCGACTACGTCGTATCCAACGAGACGACCATGTACGTCGACCTCGACGAGGCATTCGGCGAGTTCGCCCGCCTCCTCAAACCCGCAGGCCGCTACGTCCTGGTCACCTGGTGCCGCGACGACACCGCCACGGACGTCCACCCCGACGCCGATGCGATCGACCGCCACTACGTGTGCCACATCCACCGCCGCTCCGCCTACCTGCGCGCCCTGTTGAACGCCGGCCTCGTCCCCAAGCAGGTCACCGACCTCACCACCGAGGCGATTCCATACTGGGAACTGCGCAGCGCCTCCGAACTCGCCACCGGCGTCGAACCCCACTTCCTGGACGCCTACCGCCAGGGCCAGATGAACTACATCGTCATCACCGCGGACCGTATCAGCGAGGCCGCTTCTGAGAACGTCGCCGTGCGCGCGGACGGATGACAGCCTGTTGACGGCGTGTTCACCAGCGCCCGATACATCGCGGGGGCGGCACCTCGCGCGAGGTGCACGGGCCCTCACCGCGGCAGCCCGGCCGGTGGTGCGGCGCGACCGTGCCGTGTACCCGGCCGGGGGCTTGGGGCGTCTCAGCCCGGGACGCCGCGGAGCGGTGCGACGCGGCCCCCACCGCCCGGTCGGCTGCGGCGCCACCGTGGGCACTGTGTCCGTCGACCACCACCCCGGATGTCGTGCGCGAGTGGCTGGCGTCCTGGACTGCGGTCGGTCTGGAAGGCGTGGTCTTCAAGAGGCTCGACAACCCGTACCGGCCCTCGGTCAGAGGCTGGTTGACGTAAAAGGTGCGGGAGACGACCGAGGCCATCGTCGGCGCGGTCACCGGACCACCGACGGCCCCGCGCACGCTGCTGCTCGGCAGATACGACAACGCCGGACGCTTCCAGTACACCGGCCGCACCACCACCCTCCCCCAGGCTCCCGGCCGCACCATCGCCCCTCTGCTCACGCCAGCAGACTCCGGCCACCCGTGGACGGGCTGGTCATTCAGCGCAGGGTGGGGCACGCGGGAAACGCTGGACGTCGCCCTGGTCCGACCCGAACTGGTCATGGAGGTCGGCGTCGACATCGCCCGCGACACTGCCGAACGCTGGCACCGCCCACGCCCCGACCTCACCCCCGCCGACGTCCCGCGCTTTCCATCCCCGCGCTGAGTGCCTGTCGCGGTCAAGCCTTACGAGTCCACGCTTGGGCGCGGGCTCAATGGCCGGGACCGTCGCCCGGGGTGATCACCCGCATGGGGACCCCGGCCGACGAGTCGTCCTTGCCGACATGCACTCGATTCAGCAGCTCATCGACCACTCGTGGGAGCTTCCGCCGTCGTTCGCAGCTCCGTTGTAGCCAACCTCCTGCCCCGGGGCCAGACAGATCGTCATGTGGCCGCCAAGGTGTGACCGGGAGTACACCTTGACGTGGTCCTTAACACCCGGACCCGAAATGCCGTGATTGGCCCACGAGGAGTCCTCGCTTTCAATAAAGCTCTCCCACCAGCCGTCATCGCCGTGCCAGTTGGCGCGCTGACCGTCGTAGTTGGCTTCCGTCCAGGCGCAGAAGTGTCCGCTGGGGCAGTCGGCTGCGCCGGCCGGAGTGGAGACCGTCAGGGCTCCGGTCAAAGCGAGGAGCGCCGCGGCGGCGGACGTGATGATGCGCTGCAGGGTCATGAGGGGGGTGCCCTTTCGGTTCGGTCGGTTTCAGATCGGTGGTCGGGGCGGTTCTCCGCCTGGGCACCTGGGGAGCCGTTGAGGCGGGGTGGAGGTTGGCGGCGCGCCGTAGGGCGGTTGTGCGCAGCTGTCGGTAAGCGGTCAGATGCTCGCGCCGCTCGGTGCGCACCTTAGCCAGCAGGGTGGGCTCCAGGCGGGATTCAACCTCCGCCAGGCCGCTCTCGCGGTTGCAGCGGTTGGCGACGGCCGGATCCGGCTGGTCCGGGCGCGTTCCGGACAGGTGTCCCGCGCAGCGTTTCCAGCGGGCCATCGCGGCGCGGTGATCGGGGTCGGTCGCCATCCGGACCTGCGCTTCCGCCCGCAGGTTATTGACGACCACCTCGGCCTCGAACCACCGCTTCTCATTGCCGTAGAGGACGCGCTGCGCGTTGGCGAGGCAGCCATCCGTGTTGGCGGTGACCGTGTACCCAGTGGGTAGGGTGAGGGACAGCTCGCGGGGGTCAGTGCCGAAATGGGCGGCTTGGACCTGCTTGTCCTCGGCGGTGGCAGACTTCGGGCGTTGCCGTAGGGACGGCACGCCCAGCCCCTGCCCTGAAAGACAGCGGGCGACGAGTGCAAGCTGCGCGGACTTGATGAGGTCGTCCTGGGCCTGTCCGCTGGCCGGGATCTCACGATGTGGGGATGCGGTCGGATGATCGGCGCAGCTCGTCACCAGCAGGGCCATGGCCGCGATACAGACGGCGCGGATCAGTCGCATGGTTCAGCCGACCTGGCAGTCAACCGTTCCGCCAGCGACGCCGTTGAGACGCGCGTGCCCCGCGCTACCACGGTGATGATCTTCCACACTGCCGGTGAACGAGCGCCGCGGCCGAAGGTCACACCCCAAGCGCCCTGGCCACACTGACGAAAGGCGTAGTCATCACGGATAAAGCCACGTGCCACTGGTACGTGCCCGACCGCACGTCCCGGGTCTGCTGGAGGACGGTGTTCATCCAGGCCGGCACCAGCTTGTCGTCGACCTCGCGCGGCAGCAGCGGCTTGTCCTCACCCGCCGCCGCGCCAGCGCCGGCAGCCGCTTCACCCCGGCCAGCACCCGCACGCCCGGGGGCGACACCTGGAACTCGTTGAGAGCTATGCGGCCACAGAGTCAAACCCCCCGCTTCCTCCTGCCCTTCTCTATGCTGCGTGGCATTTTCGGGCAGTTTCCGGATGCGCGGTAGCCCGGATGCAGCGACCCACAGCACGCTCAACACGGCAAACGCCGTACCGATCCACAGAGTAGGCCGCAGGCCGAGCACGGTGCCCAGCGTGCCGGCCAGCACCGCGCCGGTCGGGCGCACTCCGAAGTTGGCGGTCTGCACCACGCCCATCACGCGGGAACGCAGGGTGGGCGGGATGACGGCGATCAGGTAGCTGTTGGCGGAGATGTCCAGGACCGCGACCCCGCAGCCGGCGCCGAGGTGCGCGGCGGCCAGCGCCCCGATCACCAACGGTGCCGGGCCGATGCCGATCCGCCGCACGACGCGCGGCGCGGCGTAGGCGCCGGCCAGGCCGCCGACCCCGAATACAGCGAAGACCGTTCCTATCGCCGCGGGGGTGAGTCCCAGCTCGGTGGTTCCGTACAGCACGAACAGCGTTGTCGTGAGGGTTTGGCACAGGCTCAGCATGGCGACCCCTGCCAGCAGCAGGGCCGGGGTGCGGTTCGCCGTCACCCAGCGCAGCCCGTCCGCGAGCCCGCCCTCACCACGGGGTGCGGGCGGCGCTTCCTGCGCCCTGATGCGTCCCAGGCACATCGCCGACACCAGGTAGGTGATGGCGTCCATCAGCAGGGTGATCGGCGCCGACAGTGCCTGAACGAGCGCTCCGCCCCCGCCTGGTCCGGCGACCGCAGCCACCGATCTGCTCCCGGTGAGCAGCGCGTTGCCGTCCACGTACCTGTCGGCGGCGACCACGGATGCGTACACGTGGTGATTGCAGACCCGGAACCGCACGGTGAGCACCCCGACGGCGAACGCCGCCGCATACAGGTGAGTCATCGTCAGCGCGCCGCACGCATAGGCCAGCGCTACGGAGGCGATCGCGGCGAACCGCCCGATGTCCGCGACGATCATCGCCCTGCGCCGGTTTGTCTGCCGGTCTGCCCACGCCCCGCCGGGGATCGGCAGCAGCAACGAGGGCAGCAGTTCCGCCGCCGTCAGCCACCCCATCTCGGCCGCACCCGCTCCAGCAACAGCACGGCGGCCAGCGGCACCGCCAAGAACGAGATCTCGTCACCACCAGCGACACGCTCTGCGCGCTCCAGTACAACCGGAACCCACGCTCCCGCAGTAGCCCTGCCCGGGGCGGCCCCTCGCCAGCGCTCCCCCGTCGACGGCCCGCCCTCATCCCCACCTTGCTCATCGGGAGGCCCGGACGGTGAGGTCAGACGCGCCGCAGGCGCCGGAGCCCACACCGCGGCCGGCAGACACCAACAGCACTGTTTTGAGCAGGTAGTTCTGGCCCCACTCGGGCAACGTGATTTGGCCCCAGGGTGGGGTGGGTCGGGGACGGTTGTTCCAGGTTCTTTTGGCCCCACCAGGCCGTCGGACCGTCCGTAGCTTTCAGCGAAAAATCAACGCTAGGCAGTTGATCTAGACGGCGTGGGCCGCCTGGGTACGGAGAAGGCCCCTCCCTTCGGTAGCCGAGGAGCGGGGCCTTCTGTCTTGCTACTTGTCGGAGGGCTCGTCGTCCCCCGAACCGCGCAGGTCATGCCCCTCGTCGATAGTGCGGCCGATCTGCCGCATCAGCTCACGTAGCTGCGCGAGAAGTAGAAAGAGCAGGCCGAAGAGCAGGTCCGACCGGAGTACGCCGGAAACCTGCCGTAGGGCAGTGATGCATCGCGCTGAGCTGGGGATTTT
Source organism: Streptomyces aurantiacus (assembly GCF_027107535.1). NCBI lineage: Bacteria > Bacillati > Actinomycetota > Actinomycetes > Kitasatosporales > Streptomycetaceae > Streptomyces > Streptomyces sp. Qhu-G9. Next base: position 5,157,659 of record NZ_CP114283.1, read on the forward strand.
CCTGTCGCATTGATGTTCGTCAGAGCCGTCGCCACGCGGGGGCTTTTGTCCGGTTGATGGTCGGGTGGTGGTTTCGTGGCGTCGATCGAGCGGACGGCGTATCCGCGGTTGAAACACGCGGTGTCGGCGCGGGAGTTGCCCACCTCCGCAGCACGAATCCGGGAGGCAACGGCGCTGCCCCGGCTCGAGGCCGCATCAGCGGCAGGCCGGAGAGGGCACGGAGGGTGGCGGTGCAGGGACTCGGCCGTTCAGCGGCTCCGGTCGACGCGGTCGACGAAGTCGCCGACCGCCGTGGCGAAGGCGGCGGGCGCCTCCTGCGCGACGAAATGCCCGACGTCCGGAATCGTGACCGCGGTGACGTCGCCGGCGACCTGGCGCATTGTCCGCTCGGTGTAGGGGGCGTTGATGCCGTCGACGGCGAGCACGGGAACGGTCAGCGGCCGCGACTCGGCCAGTTCCCGCATCCGGTCGCCGCCGGTCAGGGAGGAACGGTAGAGCCCCTCGGTGCCGCGCCAGCCGCCCGGCCGCGCGTAGGTGCGGGCGAACTCGTCGCGGTCGGCCTCGGTGACCCCGCCCGGCACCATCGTCATCACCGAGACGGCCCAGTCGAGCATCACTCGCTCGCGGCCGGCCAGGAACAGCTCCGGAATTCCCGGGGCGGCCAGGAATCCCACGTGCCAGGAGCCGCCGTTCCTCACGTCGGCCAGCACCTCCCAGCCGTACCCCGGAAGGGTGGTCTCGACGCCGGTGAAGCTGAGGACGTCGCCGGGGTGCGTGGCCGCGAACGCGAAGACCGGCCCGCCGCTGATGTCCTGGCAGGTCACGTGCACGGGCCCGACGCCGAGGTGGGCGACCAGCCGGTGCAGGTCCTCCGCCATGGTGGCCAAGTCGTGGTCGCCGTCGGCGATGCCGGAGTCGCCGAAGCCGCGCAGGTCGACGGCGAACACCCGGTGGGTGGCGGCGAGCAGCGGGATGACGTCGCGGAAGGCCCACCAGGACTCCGGCCACCCGTGCACCAGCAGGATCGGGGAGCCGGTGTCGCCCGCCGAGACGTAGTGCAACGTGGTGCCGTTGACCTCGGCGGTGTGGTGCGTGACGCCCGCCACGGCGGGCGAGGCGGTCACGAAAGAGCTGGTCATGCGATGACTCCCAAGATAGACAACCAGGTTGACTCCAGTGTTGGTCAACCTGGTTGTCCACGTCAAGGGAAGATCTAGACTGTGGTCATGTCCTCACGATCCGGCGCCGATCTCGCCCTGCTGCTCCTGGGCAGCTATCGCAATCTGGTGGACGAAGTGGTCCGGGAGCTGGCGACCCGGGGGTACCCCGGTGCCCGGCCGTCGCACGAGTACGCGATCCGGGCCATCCGAGCCGGCGCCGACAGCGCCTCGGACTTGGCCCGCAGACTCGCCATCACCAAGCAGGCCGCGGCGAAGACGATCGCCGCGCTCGTCGAACGCGGGTACGTCACCACCGAGACCGACCCCGCCGACATCCGCCGCAAGAACATCCGGATCACCGATCACGGGATCGGGCTGATCACCGAGAGCACGGCGATCTTCGACGAGGTGCGGGCCCGCTGGGAAGTGCGTCTGGGCGCCGCCGAACTCGCCGAGCTGGAAACCCAGCTCGCCCAATTCGTCGGCGACTCGCCCATCAACCTCGACGCTCCGGGCTGGGCGGCGGGACAGGAACTGCGCTAGCGGTCAGCCGAGGGTCGCGGTCGGCCGGTCGGCGCCGCTTTCGGCGCCGCTTTCGGCGCCGCTTTCGGGGCCGCTTTCGGGGCCGCCGGAGACATCGGCGGGGCCGAGACTCCCACATTCCAGACCGCACCGCCCACCACCGCCAGTGACTCGGCGTGTCTCGACGCACGCAACCCGTAGCCGGAGGTGGGCCAAGGTAACCTGGAAATGATCAAGGGTGGGGACAGAACAACCCCGCCGGGTGGGGCCCAAACAAGTGCTTAAAGAGTGTTTTGTCCCGGTGGGTGTGTTTGGTGATACTTCAGTGGTGCGTCGGTCTGGGACTGCTGGGGCCCTGGCGCATCATGGGGTGTATGTGGCGAAGGGTGTCATCGGGCGGGCCGTTTCAGGCAGTTCGCTCCTGTCTGATCCCAAAGCTCCCCCGCATGACGCCGTTTGCGCCCTGGGGACAGGCTGCTCGCGACGGTACCAACGCAACATGACGCGACAGCGCCCGTATCCCAGCGATCTGTCCGATGCCTGCTGGGAGTTGACCGGGCCCGCCCTGACAGCCCGGCGAGCCGAGCGCAGGGGCAAGGGCCCGGACATCGGGCACCCGCCCCAGCATGACCTGCGCCGGATCATGGACGCCATCCCGTATGCCGACCGGACCGGGATCCCATGGCGCTATCTGCCGCACGACTTCGCGCCGTGGGAGACCGTCTACGGGTACCTCGCCGCATGGCAGAAGGACGGCCTCCTCGACCAGCTCAACGGCGTCCTGCGCCAGTTGGTGCCACAGGCCGAAGGCCGGGACGCCGAGCCCAGCGCCTGCGTGCTCGACACCCAGAGGGTCAAGACCTCCCCGAACGCGCCGGCCACCGGTCAGGGCATCGACGCAGGGAAGAAGATCGCAGGCCGCAAACGCCACATCGGCGTCGGCACTCTCGGCCTGCTCCTGGCCGTCCGGGCCACCGCCGCCAGCGTCTCGGACAACGCCGGCGGCATCCACCTGCTGTCCCGGATCGCCACCGCGAACCCGCAGGTCACAAAGGCCTGGACCGACTCCGGCTACCACACCAAGGCCATCGACCACGGCGCCCGCCCGGGCATCGACGTCGAAGTCGTCCGCCGAGATCCTGCCGCAAAGGGTTTCAAGGTGATCCCGAGGCGCTGGGTCGCCGAGCCAACCTTCGGCTGGCTCATGCACCACCGCCGCCTCGCCCGCGACTACGAGACCCACCCGCACCGCTCCGAAGCCATAATCCGCCTCGCGATGATCGACCCCATAAGCAGACGACTGACCCGCGAATCCACCCTGAACTGACGCGACACCTGACGTCGAACCAAACACTCCCCCAGGACAAAACACTCTTTTACAAACAGCCGCTTACCTTGTTCTTTAACTACCGTCGGTAGCTGCTTCGACTAGCTTCACGAGGGGCGCCAGGATCTGTGGCAGGTCGTTCTCGGAGGTGAGCACCGGTTTGTCCTGCCAGGTGTTCTCGGTTCCGGAGTCGATGAAGAGCAGTGAAGTGGCACCCGATTCCCAGAGGAACGCCATCCCCGTGCGCTCGTCTGATTCCAGTCTGAGGCTCACCGCCGTGGCCTTCGGCCGCCCTCGGGACGGGGTTCCTGGGACGGGCCGCTTCACCGCAGAGCTGATCCCACGAGAGCGAAGCTCGTGTTCATGTGCGGCATGCCAGTCCTTGAGCCACTGAGCGATCTCTGACATCGCACCCCCATGTGGGCCTCGAACGGCCGTCGAACTTGATCGTAAGCCCGACAATCACCGGACGCAGGAACGGCCTTCGTCTGATCATGTGCTCCGACCAAGGTGCACGCGACCACGACGAAGGCCGTGGGGGTGAGTCTGCTGCCTGTTGCTGTCCGGAGGGAAGCGTTCGCGGAAGCGTCAGCCTTCCGAGGTGAGTTCTACGAGTGTCTGACTGCTCGACGCGACGAGTTGTTCGAGCTGGTGGACGCGGTGCTGTGTGCGGACGGTGCGGTGAAGTCCCCGGTGGACTTGACGCTGCTGCCCGAGCATCGTCGTGGGCACGGAGCGATGTACGGCGGCCTGAACCACGGCCGGCCCGACGTCGACCGGCTGCGGACAGTGCTGGCCGGGTTGTCGCTGCCGCACTTCGACGGCGGGCGCCTGGTCCTGGCGGTCGACGTGTCGCCGTGGCTTCGTTCGGATGCACCATGCTCAGCGGAGCGGCTGTTCTGCCACGTCTACGGCCGCGCGAAGACGGCGTCGCAGTTCATTCCGGGCTGGCCCTGCTCCTTCGTGGCCGTGCTGGAGCCGGGCGCCGCGTCCTGGACCGCGATCCTGGACGCGGTCCGGCTCGGCCCGGCGGACGACGCGACCGCGATCACCGCTGACCAGCTCCGAGGAGTCGTGGAGCGGCTCATCATCGCGGGCCAGTGGCAGGCCGGGGACCCGGCCAGCTGGCGAAGACCTCGGTGAACCTCGAACGCGTCGTCACCACAGGCTTCGACTCCCTCATCGGGCTCACCCGCGGCGACAACTACGTCCTGGATGACGAGGACGGTGAGCTCGGATGAGCCGGGACTTCGCAGAGATGCTGGAAGCGGCCACACCCACCGCCGAAGTGATCGAGGTGGACACATCCTTCCTCGACGCCTACCGGCGCGGCGGGAGCGAGGAGCTCAAGCGCGTCCAGGCCCAGGCGGCACAGCCTGGGCCTGAGGTGGCAACGCCCGAGCCGGAGGCGCTGCTTGATGAGGCCGGCGACGTCGACTCTCAACCCGAGGTGGAAAGTCTGCAGGCTGATCCCGACGTGGACGCCGAAGAGGATCGCCTGGATCTGGAGCCGGACTACGAGCCCGACGCCGGCGACTCCGAGCGGACCGGCGGATCCAACCAGCATGGTGGTGGTGGTGACGGCGGTGGACAGCGAGGAGCTGCCGGGGCGCTCCCGGGCGGTGCGCCGGCAGGCCCTATGGCTGAAGTTGTTCCGGCTCCCGGGGCACAGCCAGACGTCGAGGACGCTGCCGCGGCGGAAGTCACTTCTCACGGCGGCGTCGCCACACCGGATGAATCCGTGCATGTAACGCCCGGCTCGCTCCAGCTCACCGACCATCAGGACGCCGTGCAGAGTGCGGCATCGAAGGGTGGATCGGGCAGCACAGCCGAGACCGCCACGCTCCCCCAGTCGGGCTTCCGGCTCGCCGGTGTGCAGAGCCAGCCGCACATCAAGGCGCTGCCCGAGAGCATCATGAACGCGCTGCGGGAGCAGCCGCGAGCAGCCGCGGTCCGTGAGCTGGGCGTGAGCGACAGCGCCGCGCGCGAGTTCAGCCAGAGGCTGAGCCAGGGCACGCTGGTGTCGGCGTTCCTGCTGGCGCAGCTCGACCTGCACCTTGATGCCGATCCTGCCACCGGGCGCGCCGTCGAGCTGTTCCACTCCCGCGACCCGCTGCTGGGCAGCGTGGTGGCACGCCTGGCGAACATCGAGGCCGCTGAACGCGAGCGGGACGGGTTGCTGCGCAAGCTGCGCGACGAGCTGGGCGAGGTGCGCCAGACCAGCGCGGTAGTCGAGCAGGCGCTGGCGTACTCCATCGCCGACCGTACGGAGAACTTCCTGCGGGGCTCGCACAACCTCCACGACGCGCCGATCACGCACAAGGAGGCGATCTACTTCCGGGACAAGGCCCGGGAGGCGACCAGGAAACAGTCGAGGCTTGAACGCGAGCGGGAAGGGCGGCCGCTTCGATGACCCCGACAAGCAAGGAGAAGCTCCTCCCGCCAAGCAGCGCTGCGAGACGCCCGGCCCTTCCGCGAGCGCAGCAGCCGCGACCACGACGGCGGACGTACGCATGCGCGGTCCCGGCGGCCTGTTCGTCCATGACCGTCGCGGCCGATTCTCGGCGGGCAGCCGAGGATCGGAACCGACGTGCTTCACCGGTCCGCTCTCGCCCCCCACAGCGCTCCCGGCTGATCCACCGGCCGCGCGAGCTCCACTTCCCGCTCGACATCACAACAGAGTCACGGCGATGCGCTTGGAGCACGCTATTGAGCGCGGTCGTGGTGGCCGGCGGAGTGAGCGAGGGCGCTGGGGGTTCGGCAGCCGACGATTGCCGGGGCCTCCTGGACGAGGGTGTCATTGGTGAGCGCTTCCACCATGAACAGCGCGAAGTCCACCCGGCGCGTCAGGTTGCTGGCCAGTACCGGGTCGCCCACGTGCCGGCTCCATACGGGCAGGCCCTGGCTTTCGCCCTCCTTGAGAGTGCTGCCGCGCACAACGGTCCACCGGGTGTCGCTGGCGAACACCCGTCGGCACGCCTCCACTTGGTCGTCGATCTCGACGGCGCGGACGAGCTTGGCCAGCACGGCGGCGATCCGGACGCCCATGATGAACATCCGGGAGTACTTGTCCTTGCCGTCACGCGTGATATGCCATCCGCAGGAGAAGACCAGGCGTGCGCCCGGCCGTGCGTGGTCGAGCACCGCCTGGGCCGTGCCCGACGCGTACTGCTGCACCCCCCAGGGCGCCAGCACCGTCAACACCCCGTCGCACCCGGCGACCGCCCGCCGGATCACCTCCGGGTCGTTCGTGGGGCCGGGGACGACGGTCATCCGGCCTTCGAACGCGGCCAGCTTCGGCACGCTGTCCTCCCGGCACACGCCGACCACCTCGTAGCCGCGTTCCAGTGCGTGCCCGACCATGTACTGCCCGAGCTTCCCCGAAGCTCCGACGATGCAGACCTTCTTCGCACGATCCGTGCTCATGTCGCAGCCCTTCACCGACCGGCCTACCTTATGTTGTAAGGCAAGGTAGCCTTATGCTGTAAGGCGGTCAAGGGGAGCGGAATGGAGGGGCGGATGAGCGAGGGAGGCAAGAGCCGACGCAGGGCGTCGGCGCGCACACCACTCAGTCGCGAGCGCGTGATTCGTACGGCGGTGGCGGTGGCGGACGAGAAGGGGTCGGCCGCGCTCACCATGCGGGCCATTGCCGAACCGCTGGGAGTCGAGGCGATGTCGCTCTATCACCATGTGGCGGGCAGGGAGGACATCCTCGACGGCATGGTGGACGCAGTGTTCGGCGAGATCGACCTGCCGCCGCGCGACACGGACTGGAAAAGCGCCATGCGGCACCGCGCGGTCTCCGCCCGTGCCGCCCTCCGGCGCCACCCGTGGGCCATCGGCCTGATGGACTCCCGCTCCCAGCCCGGCCCGGCGACCCTGCGCCACCACGACGCCGTCATCGGGGCGTGGCGCGCCGGAGGGTTCTCCCTCCCGATGACCGCGCACGCCCTCTCACTGATCGACAGTTACCTGTACGGCTTCGTGCTCCAGGAGCTGAGCCTGCCCTTCACAGGCTCGGCGGAGTTGGACGAGGTTGCGGGCGCCATCCTGCGCGAGATGCCCGCCGACGCCTATCCCCACCTGACCGAGCTGGCCACCGAGCACGTACTCAAGCCCGGCTACGACTACGCCGACGAGTTCGTCTTCGGCCTCACCCTCATCCTCGACGCCCTCCACCCGGACGAGACGGCGGGCAACTAGGCGCCAGTAGTTGATCGTTAGTCGGTGTGTTACTTCCACTGCTGTGCGTCAGTTCCTCGGGGCCCGAAGAACTTCCAAGCCCTCGAAGCCGGCATCCAGGCCTGGGTCAAAGACGGAACGAAGACCCCAAGCCGCTCATCCGGGCCAAGACAGCAGAAGAGATCCTCGACTCCCTCGCCCGCTTCTGCCGACGGATCTTCGGCGCGGACACTGGAGGGTCAATCGCCGTGTAAGCGCGGGCGGTTGAAGATGTGGCGGCAGGGAAGGGATGTCACGGACTTCTGAGGCGACAACGATGTCAACGATCTCGGATGGAGGATCCACGTGCTCAGATCCCCACGCACGTCGCCAGGCGGATCGCACCAGACCCTGATTCCCGCCTGTCTCACCCTGCTGCTCAGCGCTCTGCTTGCCCTAGGCACCCTCGCCGCACCGGCGCACGCCGCCGACCGTGACGCAGGGAGCTGGACCGTGCACCAGCCCGGCAGCCGACAGGGTGGCATCAGTGCCGTCGTCCGTCTCGATGCCACCAACGGGGCACTGACCCTGGCCGCCCGAAACGGCATCACCACGGTGCTTGAACCCGCTCCGATAGGCATCGTCACCGACGACGCCGGCCTCACCTCGGGCCTCACCTTCACCTCCAGCAGCACCCGGCAGGTGGCCGAGCGCTACACCATGACCACGGGCAAGCAGCTGCGCCGCACCGCTCGGATGACCGAGACCCGGTTCTCGTTCACCGGCGAAGGCGGGGCCCGGCTCGACCTGCTCGTCCGGGTGGCCGACGACGGCATCGCCTACCGCTACCTGCTGTCCGGCAAGGGCGAGGTCACCGTTGAGCGCGAAGCGTCCGCGTTCCGGCTCCCCGACGCCGCACGCGCCTGGCTCTCCCCGTACACGCCCAACTACGAGGGCGTCTACAAACCCGCCACCGCGGCCGACGCCGTCAGCGGCTCCTACGCCTACCCCTCCCTCTTCCAGGTCGGCGACACGTACGCCCTGCTCACCGAGTCCGACGTCGACGGGCGCTACGCCGCGAGCCACCTGGTACACGAGAAGGGCAGCGGTCGCTACGACGTCCGGCTGGCCGACGGCGCCGCAGTCGCCTCCACCGGGCCGCTCGCCACGCCCTGGCGGGCCGCCGTCCTCGGTGACCTCGCCACCATCACCGAGTCCACCCTGGTCGACGATCTCGCACCGGCCTCCCGTATCGAGGACACCTCCTGGATCCGGCCCGGCAAGGTCGCCTGGTCCTGGCTGGACGGCTTCGCCCCCGCCCAGCGCAGCCTCGCCACCCAGCAGCGCTTCGTCGACTACAGCGCGGCGCACGGCTGGCCGTACACCCTCGTCGACGACGGCTGGAAAACCACGAACTGGATGCCCCAGTTGATCGACTACGCCCGTCAGCGGGGCGTGGGCGTGCTGCTGTGGGTGCACTGGACCGACCTGGACACGGCGGCGGAACGGGCCGAGTTCCTGCCCCGCGTGAAGAAGTGGGGCGCGGCCGGACTGAAGATCGACTTCATGGACTCCGACTCACAGGAACGGTTCCGCTGGTACGACGACATCCTGCGGGACACCGCACGCGAGAAGCTGCTCGTCAACTTCCACGGGGCGACGCTGCCCAAAGGCATCCAGCGGACCTGGCCGCACGTGATGACGCTGGAGGCAGTTTACGGCGCCGAGTACGGCACCGTCCCCGCATCCGGGGTGGCCACCCTGCCCTTCACCCGCAACGTCGTCGGCTCGATGGACTACACCCCGATGGCCTTCCAGTTCGGCAACCGCACCATCTCCGACGCCGCGGAGCTCGGTCTGTCCGTGGTCTTCGAGTCCGGCCTCCAGCACTTCGCCGGGTCGATACGCGCCTATCAGGACCGCCCGGAACTCGAACGGTTCCTGGAGCAGGTCCCCGCCGTGTGGGACGAGTCGCGACTGCTGTCCGGCCGGCCTGGGGAAGGCGCGACGTTCGCCCGTCGCCATGACGACCGCTGGTTCCTCGGAGGTGTCAGTGCGGGGCCGGCCGAGACCCAGGACGTGTCCCTGGACTTCCTCGGAGGCGGACGCTGGTTGGTGGAGGTCGTGCGGGACGGTGACGACGGGCTGGTCCGTGAGCGGCGGATCGTCACCCGCCGCGACACCCTGCGTGTGCCGACCGCGGAACACGGCGGCTTCGCCGCACTCGTATGCCGGGCCACCGAGGGACGGCGGACCTGCGACCGGCCTGTGACCCGTCTGCCGCTGACCTCGCTGACGGTGGACCCGGCCCGGGCCGAAGTGGACACGGGCGCGTCCGTCGACGTCTCCGGACGGTTGGCGCTCGAGCAGTCCGGGCCGGCCACGGATGTCTCGCTGTCCCTGGACGCCCCCGAAGGCTGGAAGGTGAAGGGCGACGACCTCCGGGCCGACGAACTGCCCACGGGAGGCGACCTGTCGGGCAAGTGGACCGTCAGCGTGCCACAGGACGCTCGGGTGGGCGGTCATGACGTGGTCGTGTCCGCCGAGTACCGCTCACCGGGCCGGCCGGGCGCCGGTGTGCTCCGGGTCGAGCGCACGGTGCGGGTGTTCGTGTCGCCCCCGGACGTCGATCACGTCAGCAACCTCCCGTTCGCGTCCGAACGCAACGGCTGGGGGCCGGTCGAACGAGACCTGTCCAACGGTGAACAGGCCGCCCTGGACGGCGGGTTCCTGAGCATCCGGGGCACCACCTACGACAAGGGGATCGGGATGCACGCCGACGGAGAGGTCGTCGTCGAACTCGGCGGCGCCTACCGGACGTTCACCGCCGTCGTGGGCGTGGACGATGAAGTCGGCGGCAGGGGCAGCGTGGCCTTCGAGGTCTTCGCTGACGGCGCCTCCGTGGCCACCACCGGCGTGCTCTCCGGCGCTGACGCGGCCCGCACCGTCGAGGTGGACGTCACCGGCGTCCGGAAGCTGACCCTGCGCGTTACGGACGGCGGCGACGGTGTCGACCACGACCACGCCGACTGGGCGGACGCGCGCCTGACAGCGTAGGCGGGCGCCCGGCGCACGTCAGGAAAGGCAGTGTGCCGGCCCGCCCCGGGTGGCGGGCCGGCACGTACGCCCGGCGGCCGTGCCGGCAGCGGGGCCATGGCTCTTTGGTCTGGCCGCCCTCCTGGCCGACCGTCCCGTGGAACTGCTGGGCCGGGCGAGTTCGACTGACAGATCGGCCGTTGAAGAGGTCGATGAGTCCGAACGGTGCACGCTCTCCGAGGCAGAGGCACCGATGCGGTCCAAATGATCGAGGAGGGGCGGAACCGCGAGGACGTGGGTACGCAGCAGGCTGCGTCGTAACGGGCACTGGCCACGGCGCAGTTCACGATCATCGCCACGGGGTCGCAGCACTGCCTGACCATGCGGACATGGCCGCTGCCGCGACCTGGTCAAGTTCCGGGTCGGCGAGACTGGGTCGCGGTCAGCGAGCGCAGTACCAACGACTTTCCTGCCCGGCGGTGCATCAAGCAACCAACGGTTCGCTTGTTTCGGGGCTGCGCGCGTTGTTCGGTGCCAGGCCGTTCAGCAAGCTTGTGGCGGCCTCGCTCTGGGGAGACTCAGCCGCATGCGACTCATGAGCAACGACGAACTCCTCCACCGCGAGGCAACGTGGTTGCGGAATGTCGCTTCTACTGATCTTTTCGTAAGTTCGGTGGGTGGGGTGGCTGTGTGGGTGGGAGGCTGTCGGGGTGGCTTATCAACCTTCCCTTTCGGTTGTCGGCTCCTCCCTTCCTCCGTTGTCGCGGCCTCAGTTGGCGGAGGCACGTCGTGTTCGGGCAGTCGAGTTGTTCGAGGACAGCGTTTCGAATGCGGAGATCGCGAGGGCGGTAGGGGTGTGTGCCGAGAGTGTGCGGCGTTGGCGGCGTGTGTGGGAGCAAGGCGGTGCTTCGGCCCTGCGGCGACGGGCAGCTACCGGACGCCCACCCAAGCTGAACGACGCCCAGGTCGAGATGGTCCGGGCCGCGTTGGAGCAAGGTGCCCAGGCTCATGGTTTCGAGGCCGACCTGTGGACTTTGGAGCGAGTCGGCGCGGTCGTCACCCGGGCAACGGGGGTGGTGTTGTCGAGGACATCGGTGTGGCGGCTGCTGACGGGTCGGCTCGGATGGAGCCTGCAACGGCCCGAGCGGCGGGCGGTCGAGCGGGACGATGCGGAGATCGCCCGGTGGATCGCGCACGAGTGGCCGCGCATCAAAAAGGGGCAGTGAACACACGTGCCTGGATCGTCTTCCTCGACGAATCAGGCGTCTCTCTGCTCCCGCAGATCCGCCGCACCTACGCCCCCCGAGGGCGAACTCCGCTCCTGCGGCACCGCCTGAACTGGAAGCGCGCGTCGATGGCCGGGGCCTTGGGCTACCACTCCACCGATCCCGATCGCGGGGCTCGCCTGTGCTTCCACCTCAAGCCCGGCAGCTACGACACCACCGGACGCATCGAGGTCCTGCAGCAGATGAAGGTGTTCTACCGCGGCGAGCGGGTGGTCCTGGTCTGGGACGGCCTGTCCGCCCACTGGAGCCGGGCGATGCGAGCCTGGGTCGCCGAACAGGACTGGCTCACCCTGGAACGATTACCCGCCTACGCTCCCGAGCTGAACCCGGTGGAACTGCTGTGGTCCTCGCTCAAGAAACGTGAACTCGCCAACCTCGCCGGCGACCACCTCGCCGATGTCGCCGACGCCACCGAGCAAGGCATCCACCGCATCAACGCCAACCCCCGACTGCCATGGTCATTCCTGGCCCATACCGGCCTGACCATCGGCCCACCACACCCACCGAACTTACGAAAAGATCAGTAGGACCCGCCGGTATGCCCAGGCGTTTCCCGATCTCGACGACGGAGAACGCCGCAGGGTCCAGTCGGCTGTGCTGCACGCCTGGATCCGCAACCGCTACCCGGTCAGCCTGCAGTTCGTGACCAACTACGTAGCCACCGTTGTCACAGCAGTCGGCATGGCGGCTGCAACTGCCACTGCCGGTGTGGTAGCCGCAGTGTTCGCGACGGGCACCGGCGGATCCGTCCGCGCGCCGTGGTGGCTCTTTCCCACAGCGACCTGGGCCGCCATCTGCCTCAGCGCCCTCCTCGTTGCCCGCAACGACCTGCGTGAGATCGTTTCTCTCTTCCGTCGACTCGGCCTCCGAGGCTTGCTCTGGCGCGTCACACACCCGCAGATTGCCTACTGGTTCGTACCGGGAATGGTGCTAGCCACTGGCGCCGTCGCTGCTGCAGCCTTGTGGCTGACCATTGAGACCGCGCTGTCCGCCCCGCCGGGCCAGCAGTTGCTCACTGCTGCGGCAGGGCTGTTCGGTGCGATCCTGGGCCTACAAGTGGGCCGCTGGATCCGCATAGTGCAAGAACTCCTCAGTCGCAGATATCGGCAACCTCAACGGCCCCGTCCCCTCGACGCTGTACTGGTCGAACTCACGGCTGCCACATCCGCGTGTTTCCAAGGGCGGGCCCAGTGGTGGAACCCGCGAAACATCAAGATGGTCAGGGCTCGACTTGCGGTCGCAACCGAAGCCGCCAACGACACCTCAGCCATTCGACGCAGAACCTCAATCACGGAAGTCGCGGCAAGGCGCCAGGCGAGACAGTTCCACGCAGCTCTGGCAGAACTGATCCGACGCCACGACCGCGCAATCGTTCAGGTGCGCACTGCCCAGGAGTACGACGCCATCACGGCCTCACTGCGTTTGGGTGTCCTCGCCCTCGCAGCGGGTGACCTGGCGGCCCTCATGCAGCACAGTGCGGCCGAGCCGCCGACGTCCCGGGCCGCCCGGCTCGTGCGCCGTACTGGCTCCAGCCTCGTCCTCGTGGCGTTCGCTGTGGTCATCCCGCTGCTACCCGGAGTGGACAGCGCCACCGGCGGAGGCGTTCGCGTCCTCCTGCTCATGACGGCCGCACTCGCCCTCACCCCGGCCAGCGACAGCGCCTCCAGCTCCATCCGATCCGCGCTCGAACGAACCTTGTTCACCAAGGGCACCCCATGATCGTCCCCGCCAGAGCGAAGTACCGGAGCGCGCCAGGAAGGATCCTCAGAGCTCCTCCGACACTCGGGACAGTCGGTCCAGCTGAAGCAGCAGGGAGCTCTTCGCCGAGAGGCGACCAATCTCCACGACCCGCCGCACACAGCCGCAGCTGATCTCCCCCGTCCAGCTGTGGCTTCGGCCGGTCTGCGCCTGGGCACCATGCGGCCGACTCGTACGTCACGGACTCAGGCGGAAACCCAAGAGCCACCTCCCGCCAAGACGGCCAGTCCGGCCTCGTCGCCGGCCAGGTCCCAACGGAGCATCGTGCCCACCCACTGCGCGGCATACGTCCAGCGCACCGCATCGTCGAGGGCCGACGGGAGCCCTTCGGCCGGGTCCTGGCCGGAGAACGCCCGCGTGCGAAGGACACCTCGCTGCCAGAGAGTCTGTCTCCACAGTTGTGACTCCTCCCCCGCGTGAACGCGGGGGCTTCTCGCTATGCCGGGTTGGCGTCGCGACGGACCAGCCCGGCCCGTAGAACGTTCAGGGCGCCCACCGTGTCCGCGTGCGCCGAGTGGCCGCACGAGACGCAGTGGAACTTCTCCTGGGTGGGCCGGTTCTCCGCTGAGACGTGCCCGCATTCGGGACAGGTCCGGGAGGTGTTGCGGGGGTCCGCGGCGATCACTTCCCGTCCGGCGCTTTCAGCCTTGGCGTGCAGGATCGTCAGGAACACCCCCCATCCGGCATCCGAGATCGAGTGGTTGAGTCCGGCTTTCGCGGCGGCCCCGTTCGGCAGGAACGCGCCCGGCTGTTCGGGGTCGGGCTTCGGCTTGGGGGCCTGGACCATGTTGCGGATCTTGAGGTCTTCGTACGCGACATCGTGTTCGCGGACCAGGCCCGAGGCGGTCTTGTGTGCGTGGTCGAGCCGCTGACGGCGGACCTTGCGGTGCAGGTCGGCAACGTTCCGGACGGCACGGCGGTGGTTGGCGGTCCGCTCGTCGCGCCGGACTCGCGGGAACCTGGCGAGGGCTTGCTGTGCGGCTTCCAGCTTCGCGGCGGCCTTGCGCCCGTGACGCGGGTTGGGAACGAACTCGCCGTTGGAATCGGCGAGGAAGGTGGCTATGCCCATGTCGACGCCGGCCACGCTGCCCGTCCTGGGCAGCGGCTCGGGCTGTGCCTGCCCGGCAGTGAGCACTACGTACCAGCGCTTGCCCTCGCGCTTGACGGACACGGTCTTGACCCTGCCGACCACCGGCCGGTGCGACGGCTCTTGTGAGCCCTCGCCGTATTTCAGGGGGATTCCCGCGCTGCTCTGCCAGCGGCAGAACACCGGCCGGATCGGGCTCGACGATCACTACAGTCCAGTCTCATGACGACGATTACTACGCGTACGGTCGAGTACCCGGCCGACGGTCTGACGATGATCGGGCACCTCGCGCTCCCGGCCGGTGTCGACCTCCGGCCCGCAGTGCTGCTCGGGCCAGAGGGCATGGGGCTCAGCGACGTCGAGCGCCGCCGGGCCGATGCTCTCGCCGAACTGGGATATATAGCGCTGGCCTTCGACCTTCACGGCGGGCGCTATTTGGGCGCCCCCGAGGAGATGCTGGCCCGTTGCCTGCCGCTGCTCGCTGATCCCGACCGGATGCGGGGGATCGGCCATGCGGCGCTCGACGTGCTGCGCATCGAACCGCGGACCGACCCCGACCGGATCGCCGCCGTCGGCTACGGCACCGGGGGCGCCATCGCGCTGGAACTCGGGCGCGACGGCGTCAACCTGCGCGCGATCGGGACAGTCAATGCAACTACCACGGGTCGGCCGGGCGAGGCGGCGCGCATCCGCTGCCCGGTGTGGGCCGGGGTCGGGTCGGAAGACCCGATCATGCCGCCCGCGCAACGGAACGCGTTCACCGCCGAGATGCAGGCCGCAGGCGTCGACTGGCGCCTCGCGGTCTACGGCGGCGCCTTGCACGCCTTCCACCACCCGCCGGTCGACCACCCCACGGTCCCCGGCGTCGGCTACCACCCACAGCACGCACAGCGAGCCTGGCGCGACGTCGTCGACCTGCTCGCCGAGTGCCTGCCCGTGACGGAGGCTCTGAGGACATGACCCAGGCAGACAGCCTGTGTCTCCTATCGCTGCCCCACTGTGCAAAGTAGTCAAGGCTGCCTGGCATGCCTCAAAACTGCAGGTTCCCAAGGCAGAGAGGACGACCTGTCAGATGGCAGCGCCGGACGATACGACTCCCGCTCTCCAGCTGGGCGGCGGCGGAGAACAGCCGCAGGCGCAGCTTCTGGGGTTCCCGGCGTCGGGCCTCGCCGGTCAGTGCGAGCTTCGGCATCCAGGCGAGGAGGTCGAGCGCGAGCGAGACGATCTCCAGCCAGATCCGGTTCTGGGCGGTGTCGTGCAGGGGCAGACATCCGATGCCGTTGATCTGTCAAGCGGCAGCGGAGAGTTGTTGGTCCGCTGAGGCGGGGAAGGCGGTCGCTTCGTCGTAGTGGATGCGTTTGGTGAGGCAGTGGTGGAGGCAGCCGATCATGCGGTTGAAAAGGTTGCGCTGGGCCGCGGTGTGGCGATCTCCGTCGTTGCGTCGCCGGTCATAGTGGGCCTTGGCGCCGGGTGAGGCGGTCAGGGCGGAGAATGCCCATACGTAGCCGACTGAGGCCAGGCGCTGGTTCTTGACCCGGCGAGCCATGACCGCGACGCTCTTGCCGGACGCTCGTGTGACTGGTGCGGCCCCGGCGTATGCCTTCAGGGCCTTGGCGTCGGCGAAGCGGGATCGGTCGTCGCCGATTTCGGCAAGCACCCGGGCGCCGGTGAGTGCGCCGAGCCCTGGAAAGCTGGTAATGATCTCGGCGTCGGGGTGCTTCTCAAAAGTCTCCACCGCAGCTTCGGCGAGCTCGTCCGCGCTGGTGCAGGCAGCCTCCAGCTTGCGCAGTAAGGTCACCGTCTGGAGTCCCATTGCCTCTTCGACCAACGGGAGTTGGTGCATCTGCGGGGCGTGCAGGGAGGCATGGAGCCGCTCGGTTTCGGCCTCGATGCTGCGTTTGCGCCCGGCCTTCTTGATCAGAGATCGCAGCTGGGCTCGGGTGAGAGCAGCCGCCCGGGCCGGGGTCGGAGCTGCGGCCAAAATGGTGCGAGCGATCGGCGAACACAGTCCGTCCCGCAGCGGCTGGGTGGCAGTCAAGAAGGCTGGGAAGTACTCACGCAGATGGGAGCGGAGCTTGTTGCCGGCCTGTGTTCGGTCCCAGACTGCGTCCTGCTGAGCCCGGGCCAACACGGCGATGGCCTGGACGAGCTCGGAGTCTTCCGGCAACGGGCGGTGGGCTGCGGTGTCCGTGCGCAGGACGTTCGCCAGGACCATCGCGTCGAGTTGGTCGGACTTCTTGCGGGTGACCGCGTGCCGTTCGCGATAGCGGGCGGCGGCCATCGGGTTGATCGCGTAGACAGGGCGCTTCGTTGCGCGCAGGCAGGCCACCAAGAGGCCGCGGGAGGTCTCGATGGCCACGGGAATCGGTGTCTTCTCGTTGTCACCGTGTTCGGTGAGCAGGTCGAGCAGCTGTTGCAGGCCCGTGAGGTCGTCGCTGATGCGGGCTTTGGCCAGTAGGGCTCCGTCCTGGTTGACGAGGGCGACGTCGTGATGGTCGCTGGCCCAGTCGATGCCACCGAACGCTCTCATGCTGTTGTTCACGTCCTCTGGGTCAGGTCTCGCGTTGCTGCTGGTCACAGCCGCGCAGGGGCACGCGTCTCCCTAATGGAAGGGCTCGAAGGCCCGGCATCCGATTAGCCGTTCATGACCCCAGCTACTCGTAAGGCCCTCGGTCTGTGCGGGAGCTCGGGGCTCCAGGAACTGCGAGAGGTGATCCTCACGAGCGGCTCAAACCACCAACGACAACTATCCGATTCATCCGACCGGATGTAACGCGGTGGCTCCGGACGGCACCAGGGGCCGACTCTTGTCACAGGAGTCTCAGCTCCGGGCTACCAATGCGGCTTCCCTGATCCCGACCGTCGCCACCACACCACGTGGATCCCGACCGTCTGCCCCGAGGCGTCAGACGCCAGGTTGCGCATAGTCGTCGACCCCGTCGTGAAGCGGGCTTCGCATTCTCCGTACGGAACTCAGCAGTTCGAGTAACGGACGGCGATGCACCGCTTCATGCCCCATTAGGTTGCGCAAGCCGGTGGCGCGGGCGGCGCGGATGCGGTCTTCGCAGCGGGCCCGTCTGCCGTGACGCAGTTCCAGGCTGGCGAGCTGGCCGCCTTTCGTGCTGGTCGCGAAGCAGGTGAGCCGGTTGCCGTCGATGTCGGTGAAGCGCAACTGGGCACCGGGGTGCGGGCGTTCCTTACGGACGATCAGCCGCATGCCCGTGGGCCAGGTGCTCAGGTCGGGCATGTCGGTGATCTCCGCGACCCAGGCGCCGGGCCGCTCGGTGCCGCCCGCATCGTAGGCCGGCGTCCACGCCTTCTTCGGGATCTTCAGTACGGCCTGGTGGATGGCGTCGGTGATGGTCATTCCGACGGAATACGACAGCCATCGCCCACGCCGGGAGAGCCAGTCGAGGAAGGCATGGGTGCCGCCGGCGAAGTCGGTGCGGATCAGTGTCTGCCGTCCCCGCCGCAGGCGTTTGGGCAGTTGAGCCAGGGCAAGTTGGGTAGTTTCGATCTGGTCGGCGGCGGTGTTGGAGCCCGCGTTGCCGGGCCGCAGGAGGGCGGCCACTGGTTCCCCGGAACCGTCCTGGCTGTGGTCGACGAACGCGACGCGCAGATGAAGGCCGAAGGTCTTCTTCCAGGTCGGAGTGGCGTCCTGCTTCTCGGAGTGCGCGAGCACCAGCACCCCGTCGATGTCCACGATCACCTGGCCGTCGGCGGCGGGACTTCTCGCCCCGGCCAGCTCCCAGACCCGCTGACGCACTTGGGAACGTGCGCCCTGGATTGCCGCAATAGCTTTCGGACCGGAGGCGGCGAGCGCGTCGACGAGACGGGAGACCGTCGGGTCGGAGGCCACCGGGCCGAACACAGCCGACTCCGCCCGCAGCAAGCCGACGTCGGCCAGACAGTCGCCGCCGAGTGCGACGGCCAGGGCCACGTCCAGCAGGATCTTGCCCGGATCGTGCACGGCCCGCCGCTGGCGCCACGGCGCCAGTGCCGCCGATATCGCGGTATCCAGGCCGGACTTGCGGACTGTCTCGATCAGCAGCACCGAGTCGGCCTGGGCAACCACCCCGCGACCGCCTCTCTCGACACGGACACGCGGGTAGCACCCGCTACTCTTCTTCACCTGGGAAGTGCCTCTTCCGCTACTACGTACGGGACCCTCAGCAAGTCCTACCGTTGCAGCTCAGGGGCACTTTCTGCTTTCTCGATCACCTGCCGGACGACACCCCTCGTGAAAGCCCGAGGCTAAGGGAGGTCTTCCCCGTGGGGTGCCTGCGGCCGGCCGTCCGCGCCCATGCGACGAGCCCGTTCTCGCGAGCCGACCGGAGCCGAATGAGGGCGGCAGATTCCGGAAGCCGCGCACACGTGGGAACCGTGCGCAGTGGGCAGAGCGCAGGGGCGGGCCCGATCAGTTGGCCGACGTGTTCCGTGTCATCTCGGCTGCCTCGGTGATGGCGCGTTGTCTGAGATCGCCGAACAGCTGCATCGTGACGGCAGCCAGGACGTCGTCTCCGCCAACAGTCCGCCCATCCCCGCGGCGGGTGGACAGGGCGAGAAGGGGGTCCTTGAGCAGCGGGGCCGGGGCTGGCTCGCCCGGCACCACCAGACTGACCGTCCCGAACCGCTTGACCCCGCCCTCGCGGACGACCTTGGCTGCGTCCCGGGCCAGGGCCGTCAGGAACACGCTTGCGATTCCGTCCAGGTCGCGGACCATCGCCGGGACCGCCCTCACCCCCCGGCTCCCCAGCAGCCTTCTCACCCCGGCCTCGAATCGGTGGGCGCCAGCCACGTCACTTGGGGTACGCGCCCCGCGGCGCTCACGAAGAGACACGAGCGCACCATCGGCGTTGCGCACCTCGCCCATCAGGCCGTGGAAGGTCGGGCTGTGCAGGTACCACGCCGATCCCACCTCCACCTCGACGTTCCGGTCGATCGCCGAGATGAGGTCCTTGGGAATCAGCCTCTTCCTGGCCTCCTCGGCCGCCGCGCTTCTCGCGCCGTCGATGATCTCCGTCAGCAAGGTCCGCGTCACCGACGCGGCGGCCCACGCGGCCGACCGGGAGACGTGCAACGAGGTCACGTCCCTGAACACCGCTTTGACGAGCTGAGGCTTGAACGGCAGGTCGGTCACGACGGAAGCGGTCTGCCGACCGCTGCGCTCGGTGCGCAGGGGTTGTGTGGTCATCGAAGAATGTGCCTTCTGCTGTCGGAGGTGTCAGTTGTCCATGCTGCACCGGGCGGCGAGACCACAGAGCTCTGCGGAGGGCGCCGAGCCGGCACAGGGCCTGCCGGGCGGGGCCGCCGGCACACAGAGGTGCAGGCGGCCTCGCCCGGATTCTCGGCGTTCCGGCGACCGGGCGTGCGGCAGGGGGTGCCACCCAGGCGACGCACTGTGATGCGGCGTCGTGCCGGTCAGGCGACCTGGTACCTGCCGACTTGCAGGAAGTGGCGCAGTGCTTCGGGTGTGTTGTCGTCGAGGGCGGCGTTGGCTGCCGCGCGCAGGGCCGGGCTGATGGACGGGTCGGCGAGGATGCGGGCGATGGAGACGCGGTCGTCCTCGGCCTGGGCGATCCGGTAACCGGTCTCCAGCCAGGCGCGCATCGCGTGGGGATCATTGGCGTCCAGGAGGGCGTTGGCTTCTCGTGTCACACGCCGGCCGCTGTCCGGGTCGGCGAGGATCCGGACTATGGCCACCCTCAGGTCGTCGGCGTCCGGCTCGTCCGCGGACGAGGACACCACGGCCACCGTCACCGCGGTCGGTGCCGCTGTGGCGGCGAAGGACGGGGTGGCGAGCAGGAGGGCCGGGGCCAGGATGCCCGCGGCGATGCCGGGCGCTACGCGATGCAGTCGCAAGGGGAATGCTCCTCTTCGTTTCCTACGGAGGTGAGTTGAGGACACCTCAGGGCGTTCACTTCGGTGATGCTGCCACCTGGGTCTGACAGTGGCAGTTGCCCCGCTGCGGTCGCAGGACACCGTCGCCGCGGACGTGGCCGGTGTTTCATCCGCGGCGCGCTTTCGAGAAGGACGGCCTTGAGCACGGCTCGCGACTGTCGGGGCATGACCGGGGCGAGACGATTCCTCAGGGCGCTCGTGGTGTGGTCCGAGCGCGTGGTGGTGCGCGACGGGGTTCGGCTTGTCTGCCGGGACCGGGGCGCACCGGGGGTGAACCGCTCCGGGTCTGATGGAGGCTCCGGACTGTCCCGGTGTCGTCGTGCAGCCCTTCAGACAGCGTCGCCGCTCGATTCGAATGTCCAGACGGTGCCGGTGTTGCGGCCCCACGACGCATCACCGTGCCGAGGATGGCCGTGAGGTCGTGCTCGACCTCGGCAAGAAGCTCGGCACCGGACGCACAAGGACTCCTCCCACCGGTGCCAGAAGGTACCCATGCGCAGGTCGCGGGTGAGGAGCATGTAGTAATCACCCTCCCAACAAGCGGCGCCCGGCCACGTCGGCCCGCCGGAGCCCCCGACACGGGCCGGGCCGAAGCGGTAGCCCTGGTGCCACCAGTCGACCGAGTAGAGCTGCTCACCGGGGCGGACACAAGCACGCAGGCCGCCTTCGACGGCCGTCTGGAGACGCGCGACACGGGGTTGACCAAGGAGCTTCCGTCCGGCGGAAGTCCACTTGCCGGGGTGGAGGCTCCTTTTCGTCCTGAACGGTGCGCGTCACGGCTGGGCAGCCGCGTATGAGGTCCTGACCGGTATTACCTCACCAGCCAAGGCCGACCCACAACGGATGACGTGGCCGTCGTCCCTGGCAGGCTGGGCCGCAATCCCCGCGTTCATCGGCGGCACCGTCGGCTACCGGCGCCCTGGAAGCCGGGCCGACCACCCTGTCCGCACCCCAGCCCCGCGAAGAAGCGGCCCTCACGGCAGCGCCCACTGCGCCCCGCCCCGGCTGGACGCTCACTGATCGTGCCGCCGGCTCCTTACCGCGCACTGCCAGATCGACGAGGTCCGCCCCGGGGCGTTCGACCGGCGTGTCAGCGTGTGACGTCGAACGTGGCGGCGCGGGGAACGGACGTCGTGTCCCCGTCCTTGGCCGTCGCCAGTGCCGAGACGTACCAGGTGCCCTTGGCCAGGTCGGCCGCCTCCCGCTTCGTGACCTTGAGTGTGTAGGTGCAGCGGGTGGTCTCGTCCGAGGTGCTCCGGCACTTGGCGCTTTCCACCGCGCGAAGCTCCGCCTCGGTCGGGTCGAGTTTCGAACTCGCGGGCCAGACAACGACCTTGAGGCCCCGGATGCCCGAGTCGTCGCTCACGTCCACGGTGTAGACGAGCGAGCCCGCGCTGCCGTCGGACGGAGCCGTGTAGCGAGCCGAGCTGTGCTCCAGGGTCGGCTCCGTGGGTGCCGAGGCCAGGGCGAGGCCGCCGGCGGCCACTCCGCCGAGGGCGACGGCACCGATGAGCGACGAGAGGAGAATGCGCTTGGACATGGGAGATCCCCTTGAATTCGTTGGAGTCTGGAATGTCGGGCTGGATACGCGGACGACCGTGGAAGAGCCGCTGGTGGAGCCGGTCTTGGAAGTGGTCGTAGCAGCGGTGGCCGACCGCGTTCTCGATGTGATCGACACTAGGGCCGGGGGCATGGCGCCGTCCTCGCGCTGCGGGACGATTGGCGCGTCGAACCACAGGTAGAGACTCTGCAACCCAGGTAAGAGACCGGAATCCGCCTCCAGCCGGAGTCGGGCCGCTCACCTGGGGCCATAGCCTTGATCCGCTATGAATCGAACCGACGACCGGCTGTTCCCGGTCCTGCTGATCTGCGTCCAGGCCGTGGTGTGGCCCGGGGCGTCACTGGTGCGCGGGGCCGTCCCGGCCCCCACCCCGGCCTCCCTTCTCGTGGCGGCCCTGGTCGCCGCAGTGGTGACGGCCGCGCTCGCTCTGCGCCGAACTCGCCCGGTGGCCGCCCTCGTCGTGGTCGCCGCCGCCTGCATGCTGGGTACCGGGCCGCTGCCCGCCGAGGCGATGGCGGTGCTGGGGACCGCGGGTGTCGCGCTGGCTCTGTTCACCGTGGCGAGCGAACGCGATGCCTTCACCGCCGTGCTGTGCGTGGTGGCGCTTGCCGTCCACCAGCTCCTGCTGGGCAACAGGCTGCACGGGCTCGACGACCGCGACGGGCTCGACCTCGTCCTGACCGCTGTGCTGTACGCCGCCGTGTGCGGCGCCGGCCTGCTCGTACGGCGGACCCGTCGCGCCCGGCGAAATGCCGAGCGCAGGCTGCAGCGGGCCGAGTCCGAGCGCCATCGGCTGCCTGCGGTTGAACGGCGCCGTATGGAACGGGAGTTGCACGACGTCAGCGCCCACCATCTGACGGCTGTGGTGGTCACGGCGGGTGCGGCCCTCGGGTTGCGCGACCGCCGTCCCGAACTGGCCGATCAGGCACTGGAGTTCGCGGTCGGGACCGGCCGCGAGGTCACCCGCGCGCTCGGCGCGGTACGAGCGCCGGCGCCCTCCCGCGGGGATGTGCCGCCACCGGAGGAACGGCTGCTCGACCTCGTCGCCGGGTTCCGTCACCTGGACCAGCAGGTGGACTGCGAGATCGACTCCCTGCCGGACGGCGCCGTCGCGGAGGCGGCGTACGGCATCGTGCGCGAGGCGCTGACCAACGTGGCACGGTATGCCCCCGGCGCGCATACGAGGGTGTTGTGCCGGTACGGCGACACCCGCACCGACGTCGTGGTGACGAGCACGCCCCCGCCTGCCGGTGCGGTGGCGCACGGTGCGGGTCTCGGCGGCGGCCGCGGGCAGGGCTTCCTGCGCTCCCGGGCACGGGAGGCGGGCGGCACGGTGCACAGCGGCCCGACGGCGGAGGGCGGTTGGGAGGTACGGGCGGAACTGCCGGGCCGGACGGCCACGGCGGTGGAGCCGTCGGTACCGAGGGCCTACCGCGTGGCGCAGGTAGTGGTGGCGGCGGGCCTGGTCCTGCAGCCACTGCTCCCCGCGCTGGCCGTCAGGGCCGAGGACACGTCGAGCGCGTCGCAGGTATCCGCGGGCGCCTTCTTCGCCCTGCTGGCGGCGGGCCAGGCGGTGGCCCTGCTGTGGCTGCGGAAGGCGCCGCGGACGGCGTACGGGATGCTGCTGGGGCTGGCACTGTTGTGGCCGGTGGCGATGGAGGCGGGGAACTACAGCGGGCCCGTCCTCCTCCCGCCCGCGCTGAGCCTGTTCGCCACGTGCGCGGCCCTCGCGATGGAACCGACCCGAACCGCGACGCCACGAAAGGGGCGCGGAGCCGTATCGAAAGACGGCTTCGCCGAGAGAGTGGTCCCCCATGGGCCGGGGAGCGACCAGCCTCCACCGGCCGACGGCCACGTCACGACCGTTCTGCTCACAGTGCTGGTGCACGCCGCGACCGCCACCATCGCGGTTCTGGACCGAGGCACGGCTGCTCCCCTCTGGATGGTCATCGCCGCAACCACGGTCGGCGCAGCCCTGGCAGGCACCGCGGCTCACCTGACCAGACACCTGCGCACCCGGCGCCGGCAAGCCGACCTCCGCGCCCACGACGAACGGCTCGCCACCTGGACCGAGGAGGCCGTCCGCGACGCCTGGACCGAGCGCCGCCGCATCGCCGCCGGCCTCGAAACCACGGTTCTGGCCCGCACCGCCGACATGGTCACCGAGGCGGAGGCAGGCCGACTCGACGCGACAGCGAGCCGCGCCCGCGAGGCCCTGGCCGCGATGCGCACCCTGCTCGACACCGTCCGGGAGGGCGAGACAGGGCACGAACTACGGCCGCAGCCCACCCTCCAGGCGCTCGACCTGCTCGCCCACCAACTCCGCGCCACCGGCCGCGACATCGAGATACGGCTGACCGACCGCGTACCGGAACGGCTGCCCACCGCCGTCGACCTGGCCGCCTACCACGCCGCCGAGACGGTACTCACGGCCGGCGGCGAAGAGCCTGCGATGCTCGAATTCGACTCGGACGGCGCTATGTTGACGCTCACGGCCACCGGGGTGCCCCGCGCCGCCGACTCCGCCGTGCGCCAGCGGCTGACCACGCGGGTCGTGACGCTCGGCGGCACCCTGACCACCGGACCGCAGGGGACGGTCAGCCTCCGGCTGCCACTCGCCGTCGCACCGGACAACGAGGAGAGACATCAATGAGCCTCAACGTGCTGGTCGTCGACGACCAGGGCATCGTACGGGCGGGCTTCGCCGCCGTGATCGACGCCGAGGAGGACATGACGGTCGTCGGCGAGGCCGCCGACGGCGCCGTCGCGGTGCGCCTCGCCGAAGGACTGGCTCCCGACGTGGTCGTCATGGACGTACGCATGCCTGTGCTCGACGGCATCGCCGCCACCCGCATCATCACCGGACGCCAAAGCGCGCCCCGGGTCCTCGTCCTCACCACCTTCGACCTCGACGCGTACGTCTTCGACGCGCTGCGCGCCGGCGCCTCGGGCTTCCTCCTCAAGGACGTACACCCCTCCCAACTACTGCAGGGCATCCGCGAGGTGGCGGCCGGCGAGAGCGTACTCGCCCCGTCCGCGACCCGCCGCCTCATCAGCCACTACGCGTCCGGACCACCCGCCGCGGCCCCGGCCGGGAGCGCCCCCGAACTGGACAGCCTGACCGGCAGCCAGCGGGGCGTCCTCACCCTGATCGCGGCCGGACTCACCAACACGGAGATCGCCGAGCAACTCGGCATCACCGTAGGCACCGTGAAGTCCCACGTGAACGCCCTGCTCCGCAAGCTCGGCCTGCGCGACCGCGTACAGGCGACGATCCTCGCGTACGACCTCGGCCTCGCCCGCCCGAACCCGCCCGGCACCCACCTCTGACCACCGCGACCGACCGTCCATACGCAACCACGGAGTCCAACCCCATGACCGGCACCGATACCGATTCCGGCCGACCCCTCCCCCGCCGGCTGCTCGCCCACGTCGGCGTCGCCGCCCTCGTCTACCTCGGCGTCTGCGCCGTCCTGCTCGTATGGGCACTGGTGGTGACCGCCAGAGAAACCACGGACGCGTCCATGGCCGGCGTCATCCCGTTCCTTGCCACCGCTCCCGCCAGCCTCGCATTCCTCATGTTGCCGGCCAACAGCGTCGTGTTCTTCACCGCCATCGCTGTCGGGGCAGCGGTCAACGCCGCGATCATCAGCTGGTGCACCCGCGCGCTGCGCCGCGGCGGTCACCCGGACCGATAGGACTCCGACAAGCCTGTCCGGAGGCTGAGGGCCGGCTGGGCCGGGGCTGACAACAGTCCCAGTAGTCCTGCGGAGATTCGATCCCTCCCGTAAACCGGCATGACATTCCCACGATGGCGATGGGCTCCGCGATAGGCAATTGCACTCGTACTCGAGTTACTCTGAAATCTCACCGACACGGTCGGGTATGTGTTGGTGGTGACGATCAACTCGTCCGCGCCGGTGACCTCTTGAAGCTGTTCGAGCTGGTCGGCGAGGCGCTCCCGAAAAGCCGACGAACTGGGTGTCAACGCGGCCGGCAACCAGTTCGTGGTCCGCGTCGCTCCAGGTGTGGGCGGGGGCCTCCGCCGGGGTGAGGAACGGAATGGCGCCCTCAGCAGACCTGGAGGCGATCTGCGAGTGTCCTTTTCCGGACGGTGGGCCCTGGGATACACCGAGTCACTGGACGCCGACCGCCGCCCTTCTGAACCGTCACGCTTCGGGCCTTTTGAGACGTCTCCAGCAGATGAGGCTGCAGGCCAGGGATACGAAGGCGCCGTGGAGTTCGGTGCGCCCTTGTCGCCGAGCAGGGCCTCGGGGCGTCTGCGGGGACGGCCGGGGGCGGCCTGCAACGGGCGGGATGCCGTCGACCAGGGCGAGGGTCTGGGTGACGTCGTTGACGTTTGCCGCAGTCGTGATCGCCTTGAGCGGAGTGTGAACGCGGCGATCACGGCGTCGAGGTCTCGCTCCAGCCCTCGGGTGAAGGCAAGCAGGTGCGGCAGATCGGCAGTGCGGACCTGGGTCCTCCAGAGCTCGAGCGCGTCGGCATTGTCTGGGTGAGGCTTCAGGAGCCGGGCGAAGTCCGCGATACAGAGGGCGAGTTGGGTCAGCTCGGGGCTGGCCACGATGAGCCGGTCCAGTAGGTGCTGACGTTCGGCCTTGAGGTTGTCGGGCACGGTGATGAGCATGCGGGCGGGCCTGCGCGGGGAGATGCGGCTGCGGTCGGCGTCCGCGCGGCCTTGGCTGATGTACGTGTGCAAGAGGTCGAGGCAGTCGGTGAAACCTTGGTCTTTGATCTCCTCGAAGAGGTGCTTGACCGGGACGGCGGGGTCTTCGGCCCGGCGTTTGCGCAGGTGCTCGCGCGGTATTTGGGGACGCGGAGCATCCGCTCGGGCCGATCGGCGCGGGCGTAGCGTTTGACGGTGTTCAGGGGCAGTTGAAGACGGCGGACGCATTGGAGCAGGCCCACGCCCTGGTCGAGCAGGTCGTGGATCTGGTGTCGGCGTTCCAGGGTGGTCTGGGCACGGGGCCCGTCGTAAATAGGTGCGTCCAGGACGGTGGCCCAGCAGGTGCTGTGCGTCTTCACCTCGCCGAGGGCGGCTTCACACAGGTTCTTCCACAAACGCCACCGATCACCGACCTGCGTCGCACGGGGCAGAGCGCGGCGGATGGCCTCGGCGTAGGTCGCCGATCCGTCACGGCACACGACCTCGACGCCCGGATGTTCGCGCAGCCACGCTTCCAGGGTGTCGGCCGTGCGGTCGGGCAGCACGGCGATCCGCTCGTGGGTCTCAGCGTCGATGATCACGGTGGCACAGCGGTGGCGGCGGCGCAGAGCGAGGTCGTCGACGCCGATCACGCGAGGCGTCCGCGCTGCGGGCAGCGGGATGCGCAACAGGGTACGCAGAGCGGTATGACGCGATCCGTCGAGCCGACGGGCGTCGGCGTGGTCACTCTGCCCGTTGGCCCTGTTCCCGGCCGCCGGCGGGTTGTCGGTCGGGGAAGCAGGATCTACGTCCAGGCCGAGCCGTTCACTGCGTGGGGCGTGTTCGACCTCGGCATCTGATACTCAGCATGGGAAAGACCATGTCGACCTGGTCGTCGAAGCCAGAGCGCGATGACCGTGGTGTCCACTCCGGCCTTCCCGCAGGGCCGCCACTCTCGCTCGCACCCGCCGGGCCTGATGCCACTGCCTGGAACGACACACCGCCGAACAGAAACGGACTCTCGGACCGGCGTGGTGAACATGGCCCGCCCGATCTGGGCGACCAGCCAACGGTCCGAGGCGGGTGCGGCCGCCGCCCCGCGGGAGCACCCTGCCGATTTCTTACCTGATCCGCTTGCTTGGAGTGCATTCCAAGGCCATAGCGTCGAGACAGCTGAACCGAACACCCGACGCGTCGACGCGTCATCCCGCACGACCAACGAGAAAGACGGCAAGTGGTAGACAACCAATTCACAACGCATGCAGAGCTTTTCGATCTGTGTGGAAAGCGCGCGCTCGTCACCGGTGGCACCAGAGGCATCGGCATGATGATCGCGCGTGGCCTTCTCCAGGCAGGCGCCCGCGTCGTCATCAGCTCACGTAATGCAGCAGCGTGTGCTCAGGCGCAGGAACAGCTGTCAAAATTCCCTACGTTGTTCTGCGGGACGTGGTGAGCCCTTCGTATGGTTCGTCCACCCAGGGGCGTCGGGTGTGGCTTTCAAACTTCTGCCACTTGTGGCTTCCATCGATTGGCCGCCCGACGCCCCACGACGACTCGGCTGCCAATTAGGAATTGCGAATGATCGCTACGTAGGGAATCGACAGCGAGGTCGTCCGTGGGAGACACCAGCAACACCACCGCACGGAGGCACCACATGGCCGCGATCTGGGCTGGCATCGACGCAGGCAAAGCCCACCATCACTGCGTCGCGATCGACGAGAGCGGCCGCCGGCTGCCCTGGGGGACGAGGTGACCTGGGGCATCGACCTGGCCGACGGCGGAGCCGCGCTTCCGAGAGCTACCGCGGCGAGGGCAAGACCGACGCGAAGGACGCCGCCGTCATCGCCGACCAGGTCCGCGTCCGCCGCGATCTGCATCCGCTGCGGGTCGGCGACGACACCGTCATCGATCTCAAGATCCTCACAGGCCGCCGCATGGACCTGATCGCCGACCGCACCCGCACCGTCAACCGCCTCCGTGCCCAGTTCACTGGCATCTTCCCCGGCCTGGAGCGGGCCCTGGACCTCACCAACACCGGCCCGCTCACCCTGCTGACCGGCTATCAGACCCCCGCGGCTATTCGCCGGATCGGCGTCAAGCGGCTGGAGACCTGGCTGCGCAACCGCCACGTCGTCCGCCCCGACCGGCTCGCCGAAACCGCTGTCCAGGCCGCCGAACGGCAGCACACGAGCCTGCCCGGCGAGAAGCTGGCCGCCACGTTGGTACACACGCTGGCGAAGGAAGTGATGAGCCTCAACCAGCACGTCGCCGAGCTCGACAAGGCCATCGAGGCCCGGTTTCGCGACCACCACACCTTCGAGGTGATCACCAGCATGCCCGGCCTGGGCGTCATCCTCGGCGCCGAGTTCCTGGCAGCCACCGGCGGCGACATGACGGCGTTCGGCACCGCCGACCGCCTCGCCGGCTTCGGCGGCGTCGCCCCGGTGCCCCGCGATTCCGGGAAACTGAGCGGGAACCTGCGCCGCCCGCAGCGATACAACCGCCGCCTCCAACGCGTCTTCTACACCTCGGCGTTGTTCAGCATCCGCCACTGCGAGGAATCCCGGCGCTTCTACGATCGCAAACGTGCCGAGGGCAAGCGCCATACCCAGGCCGTCCTGGCTCTCGCTCGCCGCCGCGTCAACGTCCTCTGGGCCCTTCTGCGCGACGGACGGCGCTACGAGCCAGCTCCGCCGGCAAGGGCTGCCGCATAGGAAGGGACGCGACACGCTGCGCGCGGCCAGTTGGCCTGACCGACCCCGTCAGACCAGGCAAAACTCATTACCTTCCGGGTCTGCCATCACCACGTGATCCGGCCTGCCCTGCAACTCGTCCTCGCGGACCACGGTCGCGCCCGCAGCGGTCAACCGCTCCACCGCCTCGACCACGCGCGGCCAGCGCACCTCCCACGGGGTTTCACGGCCGCCACCAACTTGCACGTCGAAATGCAGCCGGTTCTTCGCCACCTTCGGCTCCGGCACCTTCAGGAAGGACAAGGTGGGGCCCACGCCGTCCGGATCTGAGAGGTACGCCCCGTCATCCCACTCGTCCTCCGGAACCTCATGATGCGCGAACCACTCCTCCCAGCTCCCGAACCCTGCGGGCGCGGGCTTCTCCTCGTAGCCCAACGCCAGCGCCCAGAACGCGGCCAGTTTCGCCGGGTACGCGCAGTCGATCGTCAAGCTCCACTTGGTCGCCATGAGCCCTCCCCAGTCGGATGAACGGACTGTACCGTGCACCTCCGACACCTCCTGCCCGCTACCTCAAGCGTGCGCCGCGGCTTGACGAACGGCATTGGGAATCGGTGAGGTGCGGGCCATCCCCGCCGACCTGTCCCGCCACGACGAGTGTCGGCGACTGTCCGACCTCGTCACCGCCGACTCGGAGCGTCTCGACATCCTCGTCAACAACGCGGGCGCCCTGTGGGACGAGCCGCTGGCGACGTTCCCAGACGAGGCCTGGGACACGGTCGTCGACCACACCGGACCGGCCCCGGCGGCCCGGCCCCGGCGGCCCGGCGTCAGCCGAGGACTGTGCCCGTGGATGCGGCCGGCCGACGTCGGCGTGAGAACGCACCGAGGTCGATGGTCTGGCCGGTGTGTTCGCAGGTGTGCGTGAGCGCACTCCGGTCGTGGTCGTGACCGCCTTCGACACCGTGGATCAGGGTAGTCATGAGGCGGCCCACCAGAGGGGCGTTCTTGAACTGATTGCCGCTGGTGCCGATGGCCACGTAGAAGCCGGCAAGTTCGGTCCGGTCGTATACGGGGGTCCAGTCGTCGGTCACGTCGTATACGCCTGCCACGCCCCGGGGCTTGTTGGGAACGCGCAGACCGGGCAGTCGGCGAGCCGCCCGCGTCACCTGCGTCCTGAACTGCGACACGGTCGGAAGAGGGCTCCCGTCGTCCGGATCGTCGAGCCATTCCAGCGGGTCGCACTCGGGTTCCGTGCCGCCGACGAGCAGGAACTTGCTGCCCTCGGGCCGTAAATATGTGCCGAGGTCCAAGTCGGCCAGCACCGGTGCCTGACGGTCGCCGCCGACGTCGTGGTAGCCGGCGGGGGCCGCTACGTGGTGCACCTCCTGGCGCAGCGGCCGCAGACCGACGGTGAAGTCGCCGCCCACTTCGGCGAGCCGGTTCAGCTGTCCCGACCATGGGCCGGCCGCGTTGACGACCACCCCGGCGGACAGTTCGGTTCCATCCTTGAGGCGCACCCCGCGCACGCGTCCCCCGCGCTGCGTCACCGCGGTGACGGGGGTCTTCCACCGGAAGGCGGCTCCGTGCCGCTGGGCCGCCGTAGCAAGGTTGTGCGCGGCGAGTTGCGGGTCGTCGATGAAGCCCCCGTCGGGTGTGTGGAGAGCGCCGAGCCGAGCGGACGCGTCGGCGAAGAACTCGTCGTCATCCACGGGGCGGGGTGGGAAGTACCGGCCGGTGTCCACGGCGGGCAACCGCTTGGACAGCTCTGGTGCATCCCATTTCTCGTACGGGACACCGACCTTGTCGAAGTGGCGCGTGAACATGCCGCAGGGTGCGAAGTCCACGTCCAGCATGGTGACGCCGCATCGGTTGAACGCTGCGAGGGGTTCACCGGCGGGAGCTTGGAGATGGTCGCGCCATGCTTCCCAGCAGTGACGGGACTCCCAAGCAGCATTGACGCCCGCGATCGTGGAATAGGTGAAGCGGACCACGGCGCTCGTGGCGCTGGTGGACCCGTTGCCTGCGCCGCCGAACTTGTCGACCACGACCACCCGCAGGCCGCTCCGCGCCAGTTCGAGAGCGATGGACGATCCGATGACCCCCGCCCCGACGACGACTACGTCTGTGCTCTCAGGCATGCTTCAACCCACTTTCTTCTTGCCGGACCAGACGGTTCCTGTGGTGGCGCGGCGGGTCGCCGCGCCACCCGTTGTCCGCACATTGCACAGGTAAGAGGCCATGCTCCGGCGACTGTTGTCGCCACTTTCCGTCGCCGTACCCCACCGTTGTCGCTTGTGTGCGCCGATGCTCAGCGATGAGGGCCGAGGGCCGCTCAACGTTCCGGACGTGATGGTGGAGCGGATCGGCCCTCGCTCATGCGCAGGATCAAGGTGACCGCGTCCTCCGAGCGGGTTCCGGGAGTGAGGACTTCCTGCAGGAGGAGGCCGCGAATCGCGGCAATGGTGACGCTGGCCACCTCCCGCGCTTCCTTCGCGTCGAGCCCTTCGCGTTCCGCGAGTGAGGACAGCATCGCGGTCAGGTCGTCGATCGACTCCACAAACTCACGGAAGTCCTCGGGGCGGTACACGGCCAGTCCGACGACGTGGAAGAAGCCGCGGACACGCGACAGCTGCTCCGACCGGGTGTAAGTACGCCAGATCGCCACGACGAAATCGTCGAAAGTGCCCTGCTGGGCGGCCTCCAGAAGTACCTCGTTGTCACGGGAGCGCTGAGCCGTGAGCATGGCGGCCAAGACGCCCGCGAGCGACCCGAAGTGGTAGCGCAACAGGGCGTGGCTGGTCTCGATTCGGGCGGCGATCTCACGGAGCGACATCTCCGGCGGGGGAAGGGCCTCACCAAAGGCGTCGAGAAGCCGTGCCAGGAGTCGTTCGCGCGCGCTGCCGTTGCGTTGGGAGGTTGACAGGATCACTCCCACAGTTTATCCATTGGAAAAGACGGATGCAACGGCGGAGGATCGACGATGGGACCTGCTCATGTGGTCGGCGCGATGGTCATCGACGGATCAGGGCGCGACCCCAGCAGCCTCGATCTCACGATCGAGAACGGCCGTATCACCCGACTCGGCGCCTCCAGCGCGCACGGCGAGCGTCTCGATGCCGAGGGATTGACGATGACGCCCGGCCTGATCGACGCTCACGTCCACCTGGGCCTGTCGAGCCCGATCCAGCCGCACTTCTCGTTTCAGATCAGCGCCGCCGAGATCGCGGCGGACATCTTCGCCACAGCCGGTGCGACACTCGACGCCGGCTTCACCACCGTTCGCGACACCGGCGGAATCGACGGCGGTCTCGTCACCGCCATCGCGAAGGGCAAGGTCAGAGGGCCGCGTGTCCTGTCGTGCGGACCTGTTCAGTGCCAGATCGGCGGGCACGGCTACTACGGAGCCGCATGGGAACCCACCGAGCTGTGGAGCAGCCACCACATCCCGGGCCTGTGCGCCCTGTCGATGATGGCGGGCAACGCGGACGAGCTGCGGCACAACGTCCGCGAAGCGTTCCGTCGCGGAGCCTCCTTCCTCAAGCTCTGCGTGACCGGCGGAGTGGTGAGCGGACATGATCAACTGAGCGACACCCAGTTCACCGTCGAAGAGATCGCTGTCGCAGTTCAAGAAGCTGCGGCACGGAACACCTATGTGACCGTCCACGCCCACAACAACGAGGGCATACGCAATGCGGTCGAGGCCGGGGTGCGCTGTGTCGAGCACGGCACTGGCCTCGACGAATCCACAGCGGCCCTGATGGCCGCTCGCGAGGTTGCCCTCGTGCCCACGTTCGCTGTCGTCGAGCAGCTGCTGCACGACACCGCCGGAGCCGGTCTCGGCGAGTCGACCCGCGACCGGGCCAAGGGCGCACGCGAGCAGATGACGCATGCGCTCGCTGTCGCCAAGCACGCCGGAGTACGGATCGGGCTGGGTTCCGATCTCATCGGTCCGGCCCAGGACCGTCGCTGCAAGGAACTCAGCCTGCGCGCAGCCCTCGAGACGCCGATGGAAGCGCTCGTGGCGGCGACCCGGACCAACGCCGAGATCCTCGGCCTGTCCGGCCAGGTGGGTGTCATCACTCCCGGCGCGCAGGCAGACCTCGTTCTGTGGAACGGCAATCCGCTCGAAGACCCAAAACTGTTCTCCGACCCCACCAACGCCGTCCTCGTCATCCAGGCCGGCCAGATCGTAAAGGACCTCAGATGAGCACCATGTGGCAGGGCTGCCTCCCCCACACCAACTACTTCGAGATGCGCTCCAGCGGTGGGCACGACTACGGTGTCTGGGTCACCACACCACCGCACTACGACCCTGCCGCAGCGCCGGCGCCTGCCGTGTACGTGCTCGATGGCAACTGGGCCGTGGGCATGACCGCCCCGCTCATCATCACGCAACTGGACCCCATGCAGTCGATTCAGCCCTACGTCCAAGTCAGCGTGGGGTACGCGGGCGAGGAAGCAGAGCACTGGGAGCGGTTGCGCAACCGCGACCTCGTGCCGCCCGGTGAACCCATCGCGAAGGAGTTCATCGATGCGGTGGAAATGGAGGTCGAAAGGGGGGTGACGACTCGCGAGCAAGCCGACGCCTACCTCGCTGAATTGAGCAACAGCCGCGGGGACATGTTCCTGAACTTCCTCACCGACGACCTGCACCCGCGGATCGAACGCGACTACGGCACAGCCCCGAGCGGTCACGGCCTCTTCGGCTACTCCTACGGCGGACTCTTCAGTCTCTACGCCTGGCTCACGAAGAGCACCTTCTTCGAGAGCATCGGCGCGGGCAGCCCCGGCATTGTCAATGCGGACAGTCAGGTCTTCGCTCGGCTCGAAGCCATGGGTGACACCCTGCCCGACACCAAGCTGCACGTGACCTTCAACGAGCAGGAGATCCTCGGAGACCTGGCGGTCTACCAGAACCTCACGAAGAACACGGCCACGTTCCTTCACCGTCTCACCTCACGCGGCGGATCCGTCACCAGCGCACTCATGCACGAAACGCACGTGACCGGGCTGCAGGCATCGTTCCTCAGCTACCTCAGGACCTGCCGTGCCCAGTGAGCCGGACGCCGCGGCTCGTCTTCCGTCCCATGTGAGTCGACTTCTCTGGAGGCGTGCGGGTGGCCGAGCGTGACTTCGTCAGCACGACGCCCCCTGCCGTGGGTATCGCCGAAGTGCTCAGTCGACGGCTGCCCGCCGGCCGGGTGGTGACTGATCCGGACATCGTCGCCGGTCTCTCGCACGACCAGACGGTGTGGGCGCCTGTTGGCCGAGCGGTGGCCCTCGTGCGCGCCAAGAGCACCGACGAGGTCCAGGCCGTGGTGCGTGCGTGCCTGGAGCAAGGAGTCCCGTTGGTTGCACGCGGCGCCGGTACCAGACTGTCGGGGGGCGCCAATGCCGTCGAAGGAAGCGTGATCCTCGCGCTGGACGGCATGGATCGGGTGCTGGAGGTCGACGAGCTGGAGCACCTCGCCGTCGTACAGCCCGGTGTGGTCAACGACGACCTCCGCGCCCATGTAGCGGCGCTCGGCCTTGTGGTACCCGCCTGACCCCGCTAGTTCGCCCTGGTCGACCATTGGTGGAAATGTCGCGACGAACGCTGGCGGAGTGTGTTGCGTCAAGTACGGCGTCACACGCGACTATGTCCTCGGTTTGGAGGTCGTGACCGGCACGGGCGAGGTGGTCCGGCTCGGACGCCGTACGTCGAAGGGGGTCGCCGGCCACGACCTTGTGGGCCTCATGGTGGGTGCCGAGGGCACTCTTGGTGTCGTCACCGAGATCACGGTCCGGCTGCGACGCCTGCCTCCGGTCGGCGTGACCGTCGTCGGCTACTTCGACAGCGTAGGGCAGGCCGGTGACGCGATGCGTGCGACGGCTGCCGCCGGGCTGCGGCCGGCCGCGCTGGAACTCGTCGACCGGCACTGTCTGCGCGCGGTCGATGCCTGGAAGAACATGGGCCTAATCAGTTCGGGGAGTCGGCCGTGCGGCAGACTCCGGGTGGTAGCCGACGGTGGGTGAGCACTCATTGGGCTTGGACTTTCGAGTCCTGCTGAAAGACCGTGCCCCTGCCGTTCGGCCCGGAGAGTTGATCGCTACTGGGATGTCGTGCCTGCCGCACCTCGGCGTGAGCACTGCTTGATTAGGTCGCTGATAGTTCTCCGGCAGGCTGCTGCAGTTGATCGGTACCGGAGTGCGGGAGGACCATTGCGACTGTTCGTCGGGGATGACTGGGCCGAAGACCACCACGACATCGAGCTGATGGACTCGGCCGGGCGGCGGCTGGCTAAGGCGCGGTTGCCCGAAGGGGTGGCCGGGATGAGCCGGCTGCACGCGTTGGTGGGTGAAGCGGTGGGAGAGGGCGCCGATACGGCCGAGGTCGTTGTGGGGATCGAAACCGACCGTGGTCCGTGGGTACGTGCCCTGGTCACGGCCGGGTATACGGTGCTGGCCGTCAACCCGCTGCAGGCCGCCCGGTTCCGTGACCGGCTTGCGGTGTCGGGGGCCAAGAGCGATCCGGGCGATGCGCATGTGCTGGCCGACATGGTCCGTACCCACAGCCACGAGCTGCGGCCCGTTGCCGGGGACAGCGCCCAGGCCGAAGCGGTCAAGGTGGTCACCCGCACCCACAAGACGCTGATCTGGGAGCGCACCCGGCACACTCAACGACTGCGGCACGCATTGCGCGACTACTTCCCCGCAGCACTGGCCGCCTTCGAGGACCTGGACGCCGCCGACACCCTGGAACTGCTCGGCAAGGCGCCTACTCCCGCCCAGGCTGCGAAGCTCACGGCGGGGCAGATCAGTGCCGCACTCAAGCGCGCCCACCGAAAGAACGTGACCGCCAAGGCGAAGGCCATCCAGGGGGCGCTGCGTGAGCAACACCTCGGCCAGCCCGAGGAAGTAGCCGCCGCCTACGCCGCGTCCATCACCGCGCTCATAGCGGTCCTGGCCACGCTGAATACCCAAATCAAGACCCTGCAAGGGCAGGTCGAGGCGCATTTTGGCCGGCACCCGGCCGCTGAGATCCTCCTGTCCCAGCCCGGAATGGGAGTCGTCCTCGGTGCCCGGGTGCTCGCAGAATTCGGCGACGACCCCGACCGCTACGCCAGCGCCAAGGCCCGCAAGAACTACGCCGGCACCTCCCCGATCACCCGCGCCTCCGGCAAGAAGAAGGTCGCCCTGGCGCGCTACGTCCACAACGACCGGCTCATCGATGCCCTGCTCACTCAGGCATTCGGCACCTTGCGCTACTCGCCCAACGCCTACGCCTACTACCAGCGACAACGCGCCCGCGGCGCCGGCCACAACGCCGCCTTGCGCCAAGTCGCCAACCGCCTCGTCGGCATCCTCCACGGGTGCCTCAAAACCGGCACCCTCTACGACGAGGCAACCGCCTGGTCGCATCACGCGGAACTGGCTACGAGTTGACATCTACGCTCCTGGGATGTCTTTCAGCCGAGGCGGACGTGGTCCTCCTGGCCCGTTTCGACGATGATGGCCGCGCCGCCGAGGAGGGCGCCCGCCGGCTGGTCGACTGCTTCCGCGGGGCCGGCTCGACTTGGGCGGACCGGTCGGACACAGAGGAAGAGGCCGAGATGCTCTTCGCGGCCCGCCGGCTGGCCTTCCCTGCGCTCGAGCGGCTGGGGCCGGTCCTCACGGAGGACGTCTGTGTGCCCATCGGAGCGGTGGCGGAGATGCTGGCCCGCATCGACCGGACCGCGGAGAGGCACCGGATCACCATCGCCAACATCGCACACGTCGGCGACGGCAACCTGCATCCGCTGCTTGTGACGGAACACGGTGACGCGGCGGCTCAGGTCCGGGCCCGTGCGGCGTTCGACGACATCATCGCGGACGCCCTTGAATTGGGCGGCACGGTGACTGGTGAGCACGGTGTGGGACTGCTCAAGCGGCCCGGTCTCACCCGTGAACTCGGCCCGGCCGTCCTGGAGATGCATCGCGCGGTGAAGCGCGCTCTCGACCCGGCCGGGATTCTCAATCCCGGCAAAGTTTTCGGGCCTGCATGATCCCTTGGCCAAGTACGGGCTCCAGCTTCAGGGCCATCGCATAAGGCGTGTCTGCGGTTGCAGAGCGAGCACCTCCCGATCGCCATGTCGACGCCGACCACCGCCCTGTGATCGCGAAGGCGCCTCGGGCACGACCCGCTGGAACGGTTCCCCCCACTCATCCGGCACCAGCCGCCCGCCCTCGAGAGTGCGGCCGCAGGGCGGCGGAACGCAGGGCCCTCAGAAACCGGCGGGTCGGGCGGCAGGTCGAAGGCCCGGCCTCTCCGCAGAGGAAGATCACCTCGATCCACACCTTGGCCCGGGACGAGGACATCGCTGCGGCGGTGACCACCGACTTCCTCAAGTGTCCGACGGTGGCAGCCAAGGTCCCCGACCAGGACAAGGTCCGGCCGGTGGAAGAGTTCACGCGGGATGGTCACCAGCGGGTCGCGCGGTCCGCGCCGGCTCAGAAGCGGTCAGACAGTCCAGGTGCCCTGTGAGGCGATGTCACGGGCGTAGTGGGAGAAGTCCCGGGCCGGCCGGCCGAGCACGCGCTCCACGTCGTTGGTGAATGAGGCGAGATTGCCCGAGCGCAGTGGTTCGTACGCGCTGGTCAGCATGTGTATCCATTCCTCGGGCACGCCCTGTGCGCGTTGTTCGTCCGCGTAGGTCTGCGGGTCGACGGGCACGTAGCGGATGGTGCGGCCGGTGGCCTTCGCGATCTCTTCGACTGTGTCTGCGAAGGACATCAGGCGGGGGCCGGTCAGTTCGTAGTGCTGCCCGGTGTGTCCGTCCTCGGTCAGGGCGGCGACCGCTACCTCGGCAATGTCCTGGGCGTCGATGAACGCGTCTTGGCCGTCCCCGGCCGGCAGGCGCACTTCGTCGCTCAGGACGGGATCGAGCAGGAAGTCCTCGCTGAAGTTCTGGAAGAACCAGCGCAGCCGCAGCACCGTCCATTCCAGGCCCGCGTCGCCCAGCGCCCGCTCGGCGGCCAGGACATGTTCCTGGTCCAGGCCCCCGTTCCCGGGCACGGACAGCAGCACGGCGCGGCGGACTCCGGCCTCGGCGGCCTGCCGGGTGAACGCGGCGATGTCCCGGGCTGCCTCGAGGCTGCCGAGGTCCGGGGCGACCAGATACACGCCGGTCGCCCCCTGTAGCGCCGGTTCCCAGGTGGTGCGGTCCGCCCAGTCGAAGCGCACCGCACCGGTACGGGACGCTGCCCGTGCCGTCACGCCCCGCTCTTCGAGTAGCCGCAGCACTCGGCGGCCGGTCTTGCCCGTACCGCCCGTCACCAGAATCGTCTTGTCACTCATGTCACCGAGCCAACCAGCCACCCGCGGCCACAGCCATGGCGAGCGCTCTCGCGTCCATACGCATTCGTCTACGCTGACCAGCATGG
This sequence comes from Streptomyces aurantiacus, assembly GCF_027107535.1. Classification (NCBI taxonomy): domain Bacteria; kingdom Bacillati; phylum Actinomycetota; class Actinomycetes; order Kitasatosporales; family Streptomycetaceae; genus Streptomyces; species Streptomyces sp. Qhu-G9. Next base: position 5,196,216 of record NZ_CP114283.1, read on the forward strand.
ACCTCCTGACTCCGGGCAGCGGAGACCCCCTGACGGACCTGCTGAACAGCGTGCGGACCACCGGGGCGATCATCAGCCGCTCCTCCCTCTCAGGGGCATGGGCGCTGCGTTTCGAGGACGGCTCACCGATGGCCCTGACCGCGCTCCTGCGCGGCGCTGCCTGGGTGATTCCTCAGGGAGGCGAGCCGGTACGGCTCGGTGCAGGAGATGTCGCGGTGCTCAGCGGCGGCGCACCCTATGTGATCGCGGACGACCCGGCCACCGAACCCGACGTGGTCGTCGGGCCAGGAGGCCGCTGCACGTCCGTAAGCGGTGGGGAGGTGTCTGTCCCGCACGGGGTGGAGGGGTGGGGTACGGCCCAGCCGGAGGGCACCGTGCTGGTCAACGGCTTGTACACCACGGCCGGTGGTATACCCGGCCGCCTGCGTGCGGCGCTTCCGCCGCTCGCAGCCGTCCAGGCAGGGCAGAACGACTGCCCCACCAGCTCCCAGGCGCTCGAGAACGCCACCCGCAAAGCCCCGGGCCAGCAGGTCCTGCTGGACCGGATGCTGGACCTGATGCTCATCACCGCGCTGCGCGCGTGGTTCACACGCCTCGGCGCCCCGGTGCCCGGCTGGTACCGCGCCCACAGCGACCCGGTGGTCGGAACAGCGCTGCGACTGCTGCATGCCGACCCCGCCCACCCGTGGACAGTCGAAACGCTGGCCGCCAGGACGGGAGCCTCCCGGGCCGCCCTGGCCCGACGCTTTACCGAACTGCTGGGCCAGCCCCCGATGACCTACCTGCGCCAGCAGCGGATCGCTCTGGCCGCCGACCTGCTGCGCGAGCCCGGCACAACGATCGGCGCGGTGGCCGCCCGTGTCGGCTTCTCCAACGCTTTCGCCCTCAGTACCGCGTTCAAGAAGGAACGGGGCATCAGCCCGAGCGACCACCGCACGGGCACGGCCGCCGGCTGACTCCCGGCCCAGCCAGCCGCCCCGGTCCAGCGAAGTCAGCTGAACCCCCTCCACCCTCGACACGACCCGGCACCGGCAACCGGCCAGACACAGCACAGGGCCGCCACGCCGATCAGCTGACCGGCTCCCGGAAAACGCCGATCGCGGTGCGCACCTCCTGCGCACGTTCCCACTCGCCGTGCCATGCCCTGTCGTAGCTACGGAAGCGCCGGGACACCAGCGTGTCAGCGACGTCCGTGACGGCCTCGGGTGTCGCGTACACGCGGTGCAGGGCGGTGAGCGGACCGAGCGGGAGCGCCGCCTCTCCCCCGGTGCGGAGCAGGGTGTGGGACCAGCCGGTGTCTTCCCGCCAGGTGAGCCGGAGGCCGCCCGGGCCGACGCGGCGGGACGCATCCCAGGCCAGCACCAGATACATGAGCTCGTTGTAGGCACAACCGGTGCGTTCCACGCGGACGGTGCCCGGCGGAATGCCCTGGTCGGTGAGGGCCTGGTCGGTGAGGGCCTGGTCGGTGACGGCCTGGGCATAGGGCCAGTGCGGCAGCAGGCCGGGATCCAGGAGCCCGGGCGGGCGGAGCTTGCAGTCCTCGGCAGCGGCAGTCAGGGACGGCAGCCCCGCGCCTTCCCCGCGGAGGGGTCAACAACTCGACGCGCCGGAGGCATCGACCTGGCCTGGCCGATCGCGACCAGCGCGCGGTCCAGGATTTCCTGGACCTGGCCGAGGGCCGAGATCGTGGTCACCAGGCCCTGAGCTTGGTAGTGGTCCACGACCGGCGCCGTCTCGCTGCGATAGACCTCCAGTCGTTTACGAACGGTTGTCTCGCGGTCGTCATCGCGCTGGTACAGCTCACCACCGCAGACGTCACAGGCTCCTGCCACTTCAGGCGGGCTGTAGTCGACATGGAAAATGTGTTCGCGGTCCTGACGGCACAACCGTCGTCCAGCGATCCGCCTGACCACCTGGGCCTCGGGAATCTCCAGGTCTAGCACGGCGTCCAGTCTCGACTTCGAGTCGGCCAGGATGCCGTCCAGCGCCTCCGCCTGGGCAAGATTGCGGGGGAAGCCGTCCAGCAGGAATCCGCCCTCGGTGTCCCGACGGGCAAGGCGCTCTTTGACCACCCCGATGGTGACCTCGTCCGGCGCCAGAAGGCCGGCGCGTATGTGCGTGTGGGCGTTGTGCCCGAGCTCGGTGCCCTGGTCGATGTGCTCACGGAACAGGTCACCTGTGGAAATGTGCTGGATCGACAGATGCGCGGCAAGGCGCACTGCCTGCGTGCCCTTGCCAGCTCCGGGCGGCCCGATCAGGAGGATGCGCATCGATGAAGTGTCCCTTCGTCATGCGTGGCCATCAAGTCGCCTCTGGGACACACGATCGCCGCGCATCGATATCATCGTTCATCCGGTAGGCCACCCCCTGGCGGTGAGGATGGCGACACCATGGGACATCGCCGCGTTAAGGCTGATGTTCCTCCGGTCCGGCCCAGCGCTCAGGGCGATGACCGTCACGGCACCGGCGCAGATCAGCCTCGCTATCGCGGCGAGTCCTTTGACACGGCTCACGGGTCGGCGCTGAAGTGGTCCATGATTTCGTCGCTGCAGTCGTACGCGCCGACCGGGGTTCGCGTGAAGGACAACACGCCGTCGTCATTGCCTTCCTGCTTGGCTTTGGCCAGTTGCGTCTCGATGTCCGCGATGTACTCGGCGCACTCGGCGCTGACGGGCTTCTCGGGCTGCGGGTCAGGCGCCGGGGAGGCGTTGAGTGCGGCGGTGGCGGCTATGGCGGCCGCGCATAGCACCGCCCACGCGGCAACCCACGTGCGGCGACTCATCCGTAACGGCTTCGGCATCCAGGCATCCTAGGAGCACCGCGCGGGCTGGCGGTGGTTGGTGTTGCCAGCTGCGGGCGCTGACGGTGCCCGGCGAATGAGGGCTCGCTGGGCGCCTGGAGCGCATGAGGAGGCCGCCACGGCGGATCACCGGCGCTGGCTCGTCCACGGCCCGAAGGACGGCTTCGGCGCGACCGGGGCTCGTCATCACCATCAGACACCTACCCACCCAACAACGTGACAGCGCCGCGCGACCTGTTCCCGCATCGTCTCGGCCTGCGCAGTGATCTCGCGTTCCCGCTCCTCCAGCCGCGCCGAGCGTCAGCTCCGCACCGGTCATGCGGTGCGCCAGACCGGTGTGGTCGCCCCGGTCAGCCGACGCAGTATCACCGCGGTCATCGCCCAGTACACCCGCGACTCCGAACTGCGGGGCAGATGCTCGTAGTCGCGCACCAGCCTGCGGTGCAGCATCAAGATCCCATAGGCGCGTTCCACGACCCACCGCTTGGCCTGGGGAACGAACCCGGTCTGCGCGGGATTGCGCTCCACGACCTCCACCCCGATGCCCACCTTCTCCCCGTGCGCGACGACGGCGTTCCTGAAGCCCTGGTCGATCAGGGCCTTCTCCACGGCGTCGGTGTCGGCGGCGGCCTTGTCCAGCAGCGCGATCCCGACGGCGTTCTCGTGCGCCGACGCGGGCACCTCGACCACCGCGATCACCAACCCCAAAACGTCAACGGCCAGGCCGCGCCTGCGGCCCGGTACCTCATTTGCCGCATCACGCCCCGTCGACTCAGCGGGCACTCCGGCCGCCGCGTGCACCCTCTGGGCGTCGAGCACCACCAGGCTCGGGTCCGCCTTCCGACGCGCCATTTCCCGCACCTGTCAACGCAGCAGATCGTGAATGGTCTGATCGATGCCGTCGTCACGCCAGGTGCAGAAGTAGCACTTCACCGCGCCGGGCGGCGGAGAGTCGTGCGGGAGCAGCTCCCACTGACAACCGGTCCGACCCTGCTAGAGCAGCGCGTTGACGATCTCCCGCATCTCGTACCGGCCCCGATGGCCGCTGGCCGAGGGATGCGCGGCCTTCCACGCAGCGATCACCGGCTCGCCCAGCGACCACTGCTCGTGGGACAGATGGGTCTTGTAGGGCTTGCGCTCGCTCACGCTGCCCAGCCCAACATGCCCATGGCCGCCAACCGACCGGGATGCCGCACCGCCACACGCTCAGGCGACGACAAAACTCCTGTCTACTCTCATTCCTCCCCCCTAGGTATCCGTAAGAGCGCGGTCCTCAGCGACGCTCTAATACTGGCCTCAGGTTGATCGGGGACAATGAGCGGCAAAAACATCGACTGGAAGGGGGCGGGCCGGCGTGCGGATCATGATCGCGGATGATGACGTGGCCATCCGTGAGTCGCTGGAGCGGGTGCTCCAGGTCGAGGGTTACGACACCAGCACCGTCGCCAACGGTCTCGCCGTGCTCGACGGAGTCGGTGGGGCCAGCGGTGACACGCTGGATCTGCTGCTCCTCGACGTGATGATGCCCCGCCTCGGCGGGTTGGAGACCTGCCGGCGGTTGCGGGCCGCGGGTCGGGATCTGCCGGTGCTGATGCTGACCGCCCGTGACCAGGTCTCCGACCGGGTCGCGGGGCTGGACGCGGGCGCCGACGACTACCTGCCCAAGCCGTTCGCCACCGAGGAGTTGCTGGCCCGGGTACGGGCCCTGCTGCGCCGGCGCACGCCGACCGACGGGGAGTCGCAGATCCTGTCGTTCGCCGACGTCCGGCTCGATCCCGACAGGTTCGAGGCGTGGCGGGGCGAGCGGCCGCTGCGCCTGACCCGGACCGAGTTCTCCCTCCTGCAGGTCCTCGTGTGCAACGCGACCCGGGTCTTGACCCGCGACGCGCTGTTCGAGGCGATCTGGGGCTTCGGCATGAGTTCCACCGCCAACAACCTCCAGGTATACGTGAGTTACCTGCGCCGCAAGATGGAGGCCGAGGGTGAGCCGCGATTGATCTACACGCTGCGCGGCCTGGGATACACGTTGCGGGAGACTCCTCCGTGAGCAGGCCCGTCGGCCGGGAGCCGCGCCGGCTGACCCGATGGTGGCGCCGGCGGTCCCTGCGGGCCAGGCTGACGGTGATCGCGGCGACGGCCATCGCGGTCAGCGTGTTCGCGGCCTTCCAGGTGGCCAGCGAGCTACTGGACTGGGAGCTGCAGGACTCCGCCGAGAATCAGCTACGCGCCGACTCCCGCGTCCTGGCGACGAACGCGGAGCGCGCCGGTCTGGCGCAGGTCCAGCTACCGCCGTATCCCGGATCCGGTCGGCTGGTGCGGGTCGTCCTGCCCGACGGCTCGATCCGGACGCCGGCCGGCCAACCCGCGCTGCCCCCGGTCAGCGAGCACGCCGGGCGTGTGGCGCAGGGCGCGTCGGCCGACCTGATGGAGTCGAACGACAGCGACGACGACGGCTACCTCATCTACACGCTGCGGGCGGGCGACGGCGCGGTCCAGGTGGCCCGCGTCGTCGACGACAGCCCGATCAACCGGTTCGGGTTGGGCATGCTGCTGATCGGGCTGCTCTGCGTGGTCGGCGGCGCCCTTGTCGGGCGGACCGTGGCGCGGACCGGGCTGGCACCGATCGACCGGCTGACCGCCGCCGCGGTACGTGTCGCGCACACCCGGGATCTCGACGCCGACATCCCGGATGAGGGCGGTGGGGAGATCCGGCGGCTGATCCAGTCGATCAACGACATGCTCGCCGCGCTCCGGGACTCCCGGCGGGCCCAGCGGCTGCTCGCCGAGGACGCCGCCCACGAGCTCAAGACCCCGCTCACCAGCCTGCGCCTCAACGTCGAGCTGCTGATGCGGCTCGATCGGCGCGGCACCCTGGACAGCGCGCTGCCGGCGGAGAGCCGGACCCGGCTGCTCAACGATCTCGGCGCCCAGGTGGCCGAATTGAGCACCCTTGCCGCCGAACTGACCGACCTGGCGCGCGGTGACGTCAGCGACGAGAGCACCGAGGTGCTCGACCTCGCCGACGTGGTGGTGGCCGCCGCGACCCGGGCGCGTTCCCGCATGCCCGACATCGAGGTCGCGCTCGACGTGACCTCTGTGTGGGTGAGCGGGCGTCCCGCTGCGCTCGAGCGGGCGGTGCTCAACCTCATCGACAACGCCGGCAAGTGGTCCCCCGCGGACCAGCCGGTCCAGGTCCGGCTCCGGGCCGAGGGCGCGTCGGCGGTGCTCGAGGTCGACGACGCCGGGCCGGGCATCGACGCCGCCGACGTACCGCGGGTGTTCGACCGGTTCTACCGTGCCGACAGCGCCCGGGCGTTGCCGGGATCCGGTCTGGGGCTGTCGATCGTGCAGCGGGTCGTCGACGCCCACGGCGGCCGGGCCACCGTCGCCCGCTCCGCACGCGGTGGCGCGCTGCTTCGGGTCGACCTTCCGGCCGCGGCCCCGCCTGCCCCGATCGCGCGGCTCACCGCCGGGGAGGACACCGCGGTGCGCTGACCCGCCCCGGCGGCGCGGCGCAGGACAAGGGACGGCGGCCCTCGGGCATGGCCTCGCGCGGCTCACCGTCGGGGCAGGACACCGTGATGCGCCGACTCCAGCCCCGGCGCGTGGCGCAGGACCAGAGGGCGGCGACCGTCGGGCCCATGAAAAAAATCCGGGACGGGCTTGAGGCCCCGTCCCGGATCTCGTCAGTGCCGCCGTGCTCACCGTTGCAGCGCGGGCTCCTCGTCGTCGGCGAGCGGCTGTTGACCGTCCGGCAGCTCCGCCGTTGGACGGGACAGCCGGCTCGGCCACCAGATCCGCCGGCCGATCAGCAGGGTGAGGGCAGGCACCAGGACCGACCGCACCAGCAGGGCGTCGAGCAGCACGCCGAAAGCGACCAGGAACCCGACCTCGATCAGCATCACCAGCGGAAGTGTGGCGAGGACCGCGAACGTGGCCGCCAGGACCAGGCCTGCCGAGGTGATGACGCCGCCGGTGGCCGAGAGGGCTTTGAGCATGCCCTCTCTGGTGCCGAGACGCACGGTCTCCTCCCGGGCCCGGCTGGCCAGGAAGATGTTGTAGTCGACGCCGAGCGCCACCAGGAACAGGAATGCCAGCAGCGGCACCGAATAGTCGATGCCCTTGAACCCGAGGATCGTGTCGAAGACGAACACGCTGCCGCCGAAGGCTGCGGCGAATGAGACGATCACGGTGGCCATCAGGACCAGCGGGGCCAGGATCGCGCGCAGCAGCAGCCCGAGGACGATCAGGACGACGGCGAGCACCAGCGGGATCACCAGCTTCTCGTCGCGCTTGGTGGTCACCTCGGTGTCGAGGTTCTCCGCACTCGGCCCGCCGACGATCGCCTCCGCCCCGCTCACCGCGTGCACGGCGGTGCGCACCCGCTTGATCGTGTCGTACTCTGCGACGGTGTCCGGCGCGTCCTTCGGGAACACGGAGATGTTGGCCCAGCCGCCGCTGGTCTGCTCCGGGATGGCCAGGGCCACACCGCGAGTGTCCTTGACGATGTCGAGCACCCGCTCCTGGTGCGCCGGCCGCGTGAAGATCGTCATCGGCTGGCCACCGAGCTCCGGGAAGTGCTGGCGGAGAACGGTGAAGCCGGAGACCGACTCCGGCGCGGACAGGAACTGGTCCTGCTCCCGCAGGGCGCCGGTGTTGCCCGCCAGCCCGAGGGCGAGCACGCCGAGGACTCCGAGCGAGCCGAGCGTCGCCACCCACCGGCGGCGGCTGATGGCGGTGCCGAGCCGTCCCCACAGCCCCGGCTTCTCCTCCACGGCCGTACTGAACCGCGGAACGGCCGGCCAGAAGATCCGCCTGCCGAGCACCACGAGCACCGCCGGGAACAGCGTCAGCATGGCCACCAGCGCGCACAGGATGCCGGCCGCACCGATCGGGCCCAACCCGCTGGTGCTGTTCAGGTCCGCGACGAGCAGACAGAGCAGGCCGGCGACCACGGTGGCCGCGGACGCGACGATGGCCGGCGCCGCGCCGCGTAGCGCGTGGACCATAGCGACCCGGACGTTTTCATGGTGGTGCAGCGCCTCCCGATATCGAGCGATGAGCAACAGCGCGTAGTCCGTGCCGACGCCGAATACCAGGATCGTCAGCAGCGCCGAGTTCTGGTCGTTGACCACGATGCCGAAGCCCTTGACGAGCAGGTAGACGGTCCCCATCGAGGTCAGCGCGGCCGCGCCGACGGCCACCAGCGGGATGATCCACAACACCGGGCTGCGGTAGGTGAGGATGAGCAGGACCGTGACGACGACGATGGTGGTGAGGAGGACCTGCACGTCGATGCCGTCGAACACGGCATCCATGTCGCCGTCGATCGCGCCCGGGCCGGTCACGTCGAGTTCCAGGCCGGAGGGACGGTCCTTCGCGGTGTCTCGCAACGGGCCGACGATGTCCTCCGGTGCGCCGTAGGTCGTGCTCACCTCGAGGGTGAACATCATCGCCTTGCGGTCGGTGGAGGGGCTCGTCGGTGAGCCCTCGTCGTCCTCGCCGGCCGCCGCCGTCGCTTTCGGCGGGTACCGCTTGGCAAGGGTGTTGTAGTGGCGCTCGACCGTCGCGCGGTCGGCGTCGGTCATGCCGCCGGCGCGGTGGTACACGAAGACGAACGTGTTGTTGTCACCGCCGGGGAGACTGTCGTCCAGCACCGCCACCTTGGTGGACTCGGCACTGGCCGGCAGGGTGTCCACGGCGCTGTCGGTGGTGACCGAGCTCAACTTTCCGCTCAGCGGCACCATGCCCGCCGCCAGCACCAGCCACAAGCCAATCACCAACCATGGCACCCACCGGCCTGCCAACCGACCGGCCGGCGCTTTCCCGGACGGCGCTGCGTTGACTGCCATCACTAGCCTCCTACATACGGGTTGCATCGCTTATCTGGATGCCTACTTCCTACCGAGCGAACCTGAGACGACTGTTAGTACGGTGCTCAGGCCGGTGGGCCGAACCGTGTGCCCAGCGCACGCACCAGCGTGGTGGCGTCGAGGTCCTGCCCGGTAAGCAAGGCCCAGGGCCCAGGCGACACAGCCGTCGGGCCGGATGAGCAACGCGTCGACGTCCACCCGGTCCGTGCGGGCAGTGACGGTGTTGACCCGTCCGGTCCACGCGGCCGCGGCGTCGCGGACCTCCGCGCGGTCGACGAGGTCGAGCAGGAGCCCACGACCCTCACGCAGCAGCTCCGCCGACCGGGTCACCGCGGTCACGATGTCCGGGTCGGGCCGCTCCAGCGTCAACTTCATGTCCGGGCACAGGGTGCCGAGGAGCCGGTGGTCGTCGCCCAGGTCGTACCGGACGTCCATGTCGGCGACGTACCGGCGGGCGTCGTCCTGGCAGCATCACATCACCCAACACCAGCTCGCCCTTTGACATAGAAGCGTCAACGGACTGCTCCGGCAGTACTTCCCCAAGGGCACCAACATGTCCGTCCCTACCCGCGAGCACCTCGAGGCCGTCGCCGCCCAACTCAACAGACGCCCACGCAAAACGCTCGGCTGGGAAACCTCAGCCGAGCGCCTGCTTAAACTGCTCGCGGCCTGATCAACACGACCACGTGTTGCGACGATCCCTAGAAGCCGCCTCTCCCTCGTCCAGCCGGGGCTTTCATCCGGCACGCCCCCAGGGTTGTCGTTACCGGGCCAGGGTGATGGTGACCGGCTCGTTGGGGCAGCGGCTCAGCGTCTCCGAGAGCGGCTTCCTCACTCACGACGGACAGCCCACGGGTCTTGTCCGCACCCAGTCGCGAGCAATAGTCAAGACTTGTGGATGGGTTGACTTGCGGTAGAGCGCGGGCTCGATTGCGTGAGGTTGATTTTGGCCGTGTTGCGAATCCGCTTGGTGCGACCGTGCTCGACGAGGACCTCAATGGCCTCGGTGTTCGGACCGGCGGCGGTTTTGAGTTGGAGCCAGTCGGAGGACTCGAGCAAGGCGTCGCGGCGCCAGGGCTGCCCGAGCGTGATGGCGCGGAAGAGAGACCATTCCTGCAGGCGACGGGCCAGGAACGGATGGCGGGCGGTGACCTGGGTCATCCACTCGGCCCATGGCTCGTAGGCAGGGACGGGATGGATGTCGGTGGCCCGGCGGTCCAGGTGCCGCAGGACGGCGGACTGGGCCATCGTCTGGTCCGGATCAGTGAGGACTTCACTGACCAGGTCGGCCTCGTCGGCGTCAGAGACCTGCTCCAGCTCGCTCAGGTAGGCCGCGAAGCGGAGGTGCTCGGCCGGTTCCTCCTGCGGAGCGTTGTGGTAATTCATGCGGCCTGCTCCTGTCGCTCGACCAAGACGCCGTTTTCGAACGTGGCGCCCGCGCGGACGAGGGCGACGAGATGGGCGCCGGTGACCGCGCGCCAGCGGGCCTGGGCGGACTCGACGAGCTTGAACACCATCGCGAGGGCCGCGGCCGGGCTGCCGGCGCCGCGAGTGACCTTGGTGCGGAGTTTGACGGTGGAGAAGGTCGACTCGATCGGATTCGTGGTCCGCAGGTGGATCCAGTGCTCGGCCGGGAAGTCGTAGAACGCCAGCAGTTCCTCGGCGTCGTCGGTGATCTTCGCGACGGCCTTGGGCCACTTGGCGCCGTAGGTTTTCGCGAACGCCTCGATCGCCTTCTCGGCGTGGCCGCGGTCCTCGGCGTTGCAGATCTCCTGCATCGCCTTCGTCGCGCCCGGTTGTGCGGACTTCGGCAGGGCGTTCGTGACATTGCGGGCCTTGTGGACCCAGCACCGCTGGTGGCGGGCAGCCGGGAACACTTCCGTGAGTGCCTTCCACAGGCCCATCGCGCCGTCGCCGACGACCAGTTCGGGATCGCGCATGCCGCGTCGGCGGCAGTCGCGCAGCAGGTCGGCCCACGATTCGGTGGACTCGCGCAGCCCCTCGGCCAGTGCGATCAGTTCCTTGGTGCCGTCCAGGCGCACACCCATCAGCACCAGGACGCAGGAGTGCGCCTGCCCGAGCCGGACCTTGGGGTGCACCCCGTCCGCCCACACGTACACGTAGTCGGACTCGGTGAGGCCGCGCTGCTGGAAGGCGGCGTGGTCGTCGCTCCACTGCTTCGCCAGCCGGGTCACGGTGGCCGGCGACAGCCCCGCCGCCGAGCCGAGGAACTGCTCCAGCGCGGGCACGAAGTCCCCCGAGGACAGCCCGTGCAGGTAGAGCAGCGGCAGCACCTCACTGACCTTGGGCGACTTGCGGCACCACGGCGGCAGGATCTTCGAGGAGAACCGCATCCGCTCGCCGGTGGCCGCGTCCACCCGCTTGTCGTTCACGCGCGGGGACGTGACCTCGACGGCGCCTGCGGCGGTGGTCACGGTGCGGGACAGGTGGTGGCCGTTGCGGACCACCAGGCGGCGCCCGGCCTCATCCGTCTCAGCGGCCAACTCGGCTATGTACTGGTTGACTTCGGCCTCCAGTGCGGCGGCGAGCATCCGCCGCGCGCCCTCGCGGACGATCTCGTCGATCAGGGAGCCGGACTCGGTGGAGCCGTCGGCGTTCACTACGCTGAGCACGGGCGTGCCTTCCCGACCCGCGCTGCGAACGCGGGCCTACTCGGTGACCATCACAGGATCATTCGGGAAGGTACGCCCTCCGCGTCCCTTCCCAGTGCTGATCCACAAGTCCTGAGCATTGCTCCGCGCCGGACTACCGGCAGCTCGTGGAGCTACTGGAAGCCGAACTCCCCGATGGCGGGGCGGAGTTGATGGCGAAGGAGATGACGGCCCGGCGCGGGCTCGAGCCGGTGCCGGCGACAATCGAGGGGGTGCGGTCGAAGGCGAAGCGGCTGGTCGAGCGGGGCTGGCTGGCCCTCTCGCCGTCGGGCCGGTTCATGCCGCGAGTGTCGTCCGCTCCTGACGCGGCGTCCTGATCGTCTGGTCGGCGGCAGTGATGCGGGCCAGGCGGCGGGCCATGAGCATGCTCGCCGAGAAGGGGATGAACGCCTCGCTGCTGGCGGGCAGCGTCTCGTAGTCCCGGGCCAGACGCCTCGTGCGCAACAGCCACCCCAGAGTTCGCTCCACCACCCACCGTCTGGGCAGCACCACGAACCCGGTCATGTCATCGCTGCGCTTGACGATCTGCAGGGTGAGCTGGAGTTTCTCCTTCGCCCAGTCGACGAGGGATCCGGTGTAGTCGCCGCCGATCAGTGAGCCGGATCCGTCCACCTTCACCTGCTCCGGCAGCCTGGTTGGACCCTGCTCCGGCTGCCAGCGCAACACCCACCAATACGGCAGCGGCGGCCTGCCCCTGTGCCAGTGGTGCCTGACCACCGCCCGGGAAGGCTGGGGTGCCGGCGTCCGCTTCAACAACACCCGCACACAAGCAAACTGACCAGCAGAGCTGGCCGCAGGCCATCGCGGATTCCTCCGTACGGCATGGACCCGAGGCAGACAAAAGGACAAGGGTGTGGCTCTCCTGCAGTGAGATCGTTCAGGCCGTCAGGCGGTAATCGCCTGGTCGAGGCGGGGATAGAGACGTGTGTGTTCCTGACGCACGTGACAGCGCCAGTAGGCGGTGAAGTCGCCGTTGCTGATGATCGCGCGGAGTTGGAGGAGGGCTTCGGCTCCGGGGACGCTCCAGCGGCTTCCGGTGATCGCGAGGCGGTCGGAGACCAGATGCCTGGCCGCGGCCTCGATCACGCCGCTGCCGATCGGCCAGCCCCGGGCGAGCGCCCGGTCGTAGCGGAGGAACTCGCGGGCTTGGTGCGTTTGGATCTGAACGGTGATGAGGTAGCCGACGGTGCCGCCGATGAGGGCGGGGATTGCGGCCCAGCCTGCCAGGGACAACGGCCACGTCATCCGTTGTGGGTCGGCCTTGGCTGGTGAGGTGATACCGGTCAGGACCTCGTACGCGGCTGCCCAGCCAAGACGCGCACCGTTCAGGACGAAGAGGAGCCTCCATCCCGGCGAGTGGACTTCCGCCGGACGGAAGCTCCTTGGTCAGCCGTCTGTCGCCCGCCGCCAGGGCAGGGGGCGGGCGACGCGGTTGTCGACGGGCGCCGTGGAGGCGTCCGTCGCGGGGGTCAGCTGTAGGGGACGGCGTCGGCGGGGTCGGCGTGCCAGTTGGTGGCGAGGGGGCGGTCGACCTGGACGGTGTGGGGGAGGTCGAGGGTGACGAAGTTGTCCTCGTCGCCTGTGACGGAGAGGTGGAGCTTCTCGAACAGCCTGCCGTTCTCGTTGTTGGTGGACTTGGGGTTGATGCCGGCGTAGGCGGCGGAGGAGCCGGAGAGGACGACGTCGTCGCTGACGCTGTGCTCGGCGGGCCGCAGCTCGGTGTCGGCGGCGGAGCCGAAGGACGCGGAGGGGAAGACGCCCTCCAGGTAGCAGGTGATGCCGGACTTGGCCTTGGCGGTGACGAGGAGGTAGCCACCTGCCTGCGTCTTCGAGGTGATCTCGAAGGTCAGGTCGTTGGTGGCGCAGGCCCGCGCGGCGGTGCTTGCGCTGTCGGCGGTGGCGGCCGGGGTTACGGTGGCAGCCAGGGCAGCCGCGGCGGCCACGGCGAGGGCGAGTCGGGTGGAGCGGGCGGCAAGTCGCGAACGCATCGGAGATCTCCATGGTGCGGAAGTGGGTCGTCCAGCGGACTGCTTGGACGGCCACAGCTTGTTCCGTGATCTGTTCCGCCCGCCACAAGAAGCGATCATGTTGGGACGCTGGAACGCTGGAACGGGCACTGACCAGCAGAAACACTGGCGCCCTGGAACGGGTGACTGGAACGGGTGGCCGGGACGGGCAGGATGGATCATCACCTGGCCCCACCGATGTCCGGGGCGTTCTCCTCCAGCCACGGGACAATCCTGTTCGGGTGCGGCTCTTCTGAAGTGACCTTGAGGGTCAGGCTCTGAGTTCGTAGTGGTGCTGGTCGGGGTGGGGAAGATCCAATATTGCGGGAAGTCGCCGTTGCTGATGAGGGCACGGAGGGTGAGAACGACTTCGGCGCCGGGAACGCTCCATCTGCTGCCGGTGATGTCGAGGCGGTCGGCCACCAGGTGGCGTGCGGCTCCTTCGACGATGCCGCTGGCGGTGGGTCGGCCGGCTTCGAGGGCCTGGTCGTAGTGCACGAAGGCGGCGTTGTACTCCAGGTAGTGGCAGGTCTTGTCGATCGTGGCGCGTTGTTCGTCGGTGAGGTGGCCGAGTGCGGCTTCGCTGCGCAGGTCACGGACGGCGCCCGAGGCATCGCCGACCAGGATCCTGGCGGCTTTGAAGCCGATCCAGGTCTCGGCGGCGGGATCGGTGGCGGTGTGGAAACACCGTGCGCTCGCCCACAGCTTCTCGATGACGTGCACGATGTCAAGGACGATATGGATCGTGACCGCCCGACGGTCGGCTTCCTTCTGGATCAGCTCCAGCTGGTGGGCAGCGCCGTCGACCAGCACCACCCAGCATCGCTGGTGCTGCGGGTCACGGGCTTCTGCCTCGTCGAACGCGGCGGCAATCACCTGGTCCGCGTCGTGTTCGACGGAAGCGGTGAGCCACTTCGCGCGGGCCTTTGGCCCCTTTCTCGGGATGCGGCCCGTGGCGCGGCCGCCGGGCGGGGCGATGATGTCATGCGGCCGGGGCGGCGCCGGGTCCGCGTCATGCACCACCGCCAGGGTTGCCATCCGCTTGCGACCCGTCTTCTCCCCGGCGGACAGACGGGTGCGGAAGGTGCGGGTCGCACGCTCGGCGGCCTTGCGCGTCGCCTCCCGCAGATGGCCGGGGAGCATCACGATCCCCTTGCCGTCGACGCTGAGCACCAGCAGCGTCGTGTGGGCTGTGGGAGGAGGGGTGCGGGCGGCATAAAAGGCGGCGATGTCCACCGCGGTCGCACGCACCAGCTGTTCGGCCTGGCGTTTGCCCAGTGGACGTGTCCCGCAGTGGCGTCCGACCGCCTGGTCGGCGGAGTCGCGGACGGCCTCCAGCACCGCCAGCCGGCGCAGGCCCAGGCTGTGACGCCCACCCGGGAGCCCCAACACCGCATCGGCCGGGTAGTAGTTGGGTTGCTTCGGGGCGCGCAGCGCGCACCGGCTGATGGTCGCCGTCCCGACCACGATGGCCAGTTGACGGCGGTGGTGCTTCTCCAGACGGGTGCGGCCCGCGGCGAGTGCGGCCCGGCCGCCGGCCTCCAGGGCCGTCAGGTGTGCTTCTTCCTGGCGGGCACGCAGGTCCAGGTGGCCCTGCAGGAGCAGACGCGCCAGTTCCCTCGCCCCGTTCTCCGCATCATGCTCCACCTGGTCATGGGGCAGGAACAGTGCATCGGGACGGGAGAGGGAATCGATGAGACAAGTGAGGAAAGAAGCGGCTCGGGCAAATGGGTCAGCCACCGCGGCAGCCGCATACGCTCCAGTCATCGGGCTATCGCTTTGCGGCTTTCGTTTTGGTTGGCACCAACGACGCTAGGGACGAGAGCCCGACCCCGCACCGGCGCGGCCGCGCACGGCGGAGCTTTCCGTCTGCACCAGCGCATCCCCGTCCGTCGCCAGGATGCGGCCCGGCGTGAACAGTCCCGGCCCCTGCTCCGCCAGCCAGCCCCGCTCGACCAGCCGTTTCTGCTTCGACCGGAATCCTTTCCACCTTGCTCTTGCCCGGCGACAAGCCCAGCGCGGCACAGACCGCGTCTCGTTGCCCGCTACGGCGAGGGCGAGGGCGAGGTGAAGCTGCCGGGCCGCGCGACGGCGTATCGATGACTCCAGGAGCTGGAGCGGCGGCTGCCGACCTTCCGGCTGGGCTCGAAACGCAACCGGGCTATCGCCGCCCGGGGCCCTCGCCTCGCCCGAGCTGCGATAGCCCGCGGGCATGAGCAACAGTGAATGCGGGCGATCCTCCTGCGCGGGCCGCGAGGAATCTGGATCATGGGAGGGGGTGTTCTTCGCCCGTGTCGAGGAGCTCGGTCACGAGCCGACGGGCGTACGCGGCGTCGAGTCCGGCCGGGCGGAAGAGGATGCGGTACATCATGGGGGCAACCACGCGGTCCATCGCCGTCTCGACGTCGGGAGTGTTCTCCTCGCGGCCGATCGCGCGGGCGAGCATGACGTCGACCTGTTCGGCCGCGTAGGCCGAACACTGACCGGCGTTGCTGCCGTCCGGGTCGCCGAGCAGAGCGTCACGGATGTAGGCGCGGCCGGAGGGGGACGACATCTCGTCGAGGAACTGTTCGGCCCAAGCCGTCAGGTCGGACAGCAGGTCGCCGTGGCTCTCCGGCGCGGTGTCGGGCCGCAGGCGCTCCACCGCGACGTCCGACAGCAGCTCCTGAAGGTCGCCCCAGCGGCGGTAGATCGTCGAGGGGGTGACTCCGGCGCGCCGGGCGACCAGCGGGACGGTCACCGCGTCGCGGCCCCGCTCCGACAGGATCTCGCGGACAGCGGTGTGCACCGAAGCCTGAACCCGTGCGCTGCGCCCGCCGGGGCGCACCATCGGCTTGCGACTCATGACTTCACCTTAAAGCACGGTTATTGCGTTTAGGAGGAGTACGGCCGCGCCAGGCCCCCCTCGCTGCGGGCATCCGGTCCTGATCCCGACCGGAGCCGAACGGCATATGGGCCGGGCCGGAACCGTCCGGCCCGCACACCGCTCTCAGACGGCCGGCGCGAGCGATCAGGCGGACTGCGTCCGCTCGTAGGCGTGGCCCACCCACAGCAGCTGCCGCTCGCCGAAGGGCCGCCCCAACAGCTGCATACCGATCGGCATGCCCGCCGTGTCGTGGCCCACCGGGACGGACGGAGCGGGCACTCCGGCGATGCCGGCCGGGGAGGACAGACTCACGCAGGCGTCGGAGACGGCCTCGGTCGAGCCGTCGGACCAGGTGACGCTTTTCTGACCGGCCTTCACCGCGGTCATCGGGACCGCCTGGGCGCCGATCACGTCGACCTTCTCCAGAATGCGGCCCCATTCCTCCTGCATGAGCGTCGGGGAACGCTGAGCACGCAGATAGTCGCCCGCACCCATCGGTTCGCCAGCCTCCAGGAGGATGCAGACGTCCGCCTGGTACCAGCTCGGGGACTGTACGCGGCGTGCCCTCGTGGTAGGCGGTGACCTCCGGCACCATCAGCCCCCACTGGGTGGCCTCGATGTACCGGGGCATCGGAATGTCGATCTCGATGAGACAGGCGCCGAGCGTCTCCAGCTGCGCGACGCCCCGGCGGACGGTGGTCTCCACCCGCGTCGACATGGTCGAGGCGGCAACTGCGCGGCACCCTGACGCGCCCGCCCGCCAGGCCCGGCTCCCGTTCCGGCCGGTGTCAACGGCGGGGGTGTCCCGGCCCAGCGGGCGACCTCAGGCGGCGTGAGCTCAGCGGAGGGCACGTGGCTTCTCCCAATCAGGGGCGTGGCGGCGAAGCGTCCCCACTAAAGCCAACGGTTTGCGTTAACCCGGCTGCACGCTCTACGGTTCCTTAACGCAAATTCATTGCATTTAAGGAAGGGGTCCCATGCCCGGCGCCATGTCCGACGCACCCGCGGTGGCCGACGCACCCGCGCACGGCGCCCATCGGTCCGCCCGCGCCCCTACGAAGAGGCGTACGGCTTCTTTCGCCCTCGACGTGTCGATACTCACGGCCCTCCTGGCCGCATCCAGCGCTCCGACCCCGCTCTACCCTCTCTACCAGGACCGGTGGGGCCTCTCCGCCCTCGCCGTCACCGTGGTCTTCAGCGCGTACGCCCTGGCCCTGTTGCTGGCCCTGCTCACCGCCGGAGCGCTCTCAGACCACGTGGGGCGACGCCCCGTCCTGGCAGGCGCCCTGCTCATGGCGGCCGCCTCCATGGTCCTCCTGGCCTCAGCGGACGGCGCGGGCTCCCTGACCATCGCCCGGGTCCTGCAAGGAGCGGCCACCAGCGCCGCGGGTGCGGCACTCCTCGACCTGGAAAACCCCCCGGCGCCCGGGCCGGTCCGCCCTGGCCAGCAGCGTCACCCCGGTCGCCGGCATGGCCACCGGCGTGCTCGCCTCCACCCTGCTCGTCCGTTTCGCCCCCGCCCCCACCGTCACCGTCTACAGCGGCGCGGTGCTGGCCGGCATCGCCTTCGGCGCCGTTTCCCAGGGGGCGCTGCGTATGCTCCTCGCCTCGCTCGACGAGCGGGACCGCGCCGCGACACTGGCCGCCTAGTACGTCCTCAGCTACCTCTAGTGCTGTGACCGCGTTGGTTCGCCGGGTTGGTGATCGTGGCGGTTGGATGGGCGGTGACGTCCGATCCGATCGCTGGAGGTGCGGTGGCTGAGCCTGTCCGTGTGCGCAGACTGACCGACCAGGAGGGGCAGAAGCTGCAGCAGATCGTGCGTCGGGGCAGCACCAGTTCGGTGCGTTACCGGCGGGCGATGATGCTGCTGGCCTCGGCCGGCGGGAACCGGGTGCCGGTGATCGCCCAGCTGGTCCAGGCCGACGAGGACACCGTCCGCGACGTGATCCACCGCTTCAACGAGATCGGCCTGGCCTGCCTGGACCCTCAGTGGGCGGGAGGCCGTCCCCGCCGACTCAGCCCTGACGACGAGGACTTCGTCGTGGCGACGGCCACCACCCGCCCGACCAAGCTCGGTCAGCCCTTCACCCGCTGGTCACTGCGCAAACTCGTCGGCTACCTGCGGAAAATCCACGGTCGGGTCATCCGGATCGGCCGCGAGACCTTACGCGGCCTGCTCGCCCGACGCGGTGTCACCTTCCAGCGCACCAAGACGTGGAAGGAGTCCCCCGACCCGGACCGCGAGACGAAGCTGGACCGGATCGAAGAGGTCCTCGACCGATTCCCAGACCGGGTCTTCGCCTTCGACGAATTCGGCCCGCTCGGGATCCGGCCCACCGCGGGCTCGGGCTGGGCAGAACGCAAACGCCCCGACCGGCTGCCCGCCACCTACCACCGCACCCACGGAGTCCGCTACTTCCACGGCTGCTACTCGGTCGGCGACGACACCCTGTGGGGCGTCAACCACCGCAAGAAGGGCGCCGCGAACACGCTGGCCGCGCTGAAATCGATCCGCGCCGCCCGGCCCGACGGCGCCCCCATCTACGTGATCCTGGACAACCTGTCCGCCCACAAGGGCACCGACATCCGCCGCTGGGCCAGGAAACACAAGGTCGAACTGTGCTTCACCCCGACCTACGCCTCGTGGGCCAACCCGATCGAGGCCCACTTCGGACCGCTGAGGCAGTTCACCATCGCCAACTCCCACCACCCCAACCACACCGTCCAGACCCGCGCCCTGCACGCCTACCTGCGCTGGCGCAACGCCAACGCCCGCCACCGCGACGTCCTGACCGCCGAACGTAAGGAACGCGCCCGCATCCGCAGCGAGAAGAACATCCGCTGGGGCGGACGCCCCCTCGCCGCTGCGGCCTGAACGACCCGGCGAACCAATGCGGTCAGAGCACTAGCTACCTCTCCATGAGCCTGCCCGCTGTCGCCGCGGGCGCCGCCACCCAGCACTACGGGCTGGGGGCCACCTCACACGCCTACGCCATCACCGCCGCTCTCCTCGCCCTGGCGGCACTCACCGCGTCACGACGCGGAGCGGCCCGCCCCGCCCCGAAGCCGACCGCTCCCACGGAAGAGAACAACCGACCGCTTCCGCTGAAGAGAACAAGGGAAACGACACACAATGCACACCTCCCCCGCCACCGCCCCCATCCCCTCCTGGACCGTGGGCGGCGTCACCGTCCACCGCATCGACGAGGCCGCCCTGCCGCCCGCGACCGGGCCCTGGCTGCTGCCCGACGCCACCCCTGAGGTGGTGACCGCCCAGGACTGGCTGCACCCCCACTTCGCCGGCCAGGACGGGATTCTGCACATCGACAGCCACAGCTTCGCGTTCCTCGTGAACGGGCTGCGCGTTCTCGTCGACACCGGGATCGGCAACGGCAAGGAGCGGGCCAACCCGGCCTGGCACAACCTGCGCACCGGCTTCCTGGAGCGCCTCACCGCCGCCGGTTTCCCCCCGGACTCCGTCGACCTGGTGATTCTCACCCACCTGCACGCCGATCACGTCGGCTGGAACACACGGCAGGTGAACGGCGAATGGGTCCCCACCTTCCCCAACGCCCGCTACCTCACCTCCCGCGCCGAGCGGGAGTTCTGGACCACATACGACATGGAGGAGGCACGCGAACAGATGTTCCGCGACTCCGTCATCCCCGTCGAACAGGCGGGCCTGCTGAGCACGGTCGACGTCCCGCACACGGGGGCCGAGATCTCCCCCGGCCTGCGCATGATCCCGACACCCGGCCACACCCCCGGCCACGTCGCCGTCGAACTGACCAGCCAGGGAAAGACGGCACTGATCTCCGGCGACTGCGTCCACCACCCCGTCCAGCTCGCCCACCCCGCCATCGGCGCCTGCGTCGACATCGACCCGCTACAGTCCGAGACCACCCGCCGCGAGCTGCTCGGCTCCCTCGCCGGCACCGACACCCTCCTCCTCGGCACCCACTTCGCACCACCCACCGCCGGCCACGTCCTCGCCCACGCAGACGCCTACCGGCTGGAGCCCGTCCCCGCCTCCTGATGCCGTTGCCACGCCCTCTCGGTCACAGCACCCTCGGACACCACCAGGGCCACTCCTCTCGAATGCGCCGCCAAGGTCGGACACGCCAGGGACAAGATCGTGAGGCAGCGAGGGGGTCCCCTGAATGAGACATACAGAAGACCTGCGGACCACTGCAGCGGAACAGGGCATTCCCATTGCGGGCCCACAGCACCTTGTCGGCCTTGGCCAAATCGGTCCCCGCCACGAGGGCGCCGATCTCTCCATAGCCAGGGACTTTTTCTTAGATCATGTGTGGAGCCAGATTATGAGGGCTGTGAGGGTGACGGTGCCGAGGTAGATGTATGCGCGTTTCTCGTAGCGCGTGACGACGGCCCGGAAGCCCTCAGCCGGTTCCGCCTGACATGCCCCCTGCCGCCGGCCCGAGCCGCCCGGACCGCGGTCAGTTGACTGCGGGCCTGTCGAGTCCGCCGGGCCGGTCGGCGGCCGCGGCGTCCCGCAGTGCCGTCAGCAGGCCGCGCAGGGCGGGCTGGTCGAGGGCGATCTCCCGCGCGACCGCCGAGATCACCCGGACCGGTTCGGGATTGCGGACCGGACGTACGACGACGCCCGGATGCCGGCTGCGCAGTCCCAGCCTCGGCATCAGACCGACACCGAGGCCGGCCGCGACGAAGCCCTGCGCGGTGGCGTAGTCCTCGCTCCGGATGACGAAGTCGGGGCTGAAGCCGGCCGCCGCACAGGAGTCGATCACCGGTTCCAGGCAGGGTCCGGGCGGCTCGCTGCCGACCCACTGCTCGCCGGCCAGCTCGTTCAGGTCGACAATTTCTTTGTCCGCGAGTGGGTGTCCGAGGGGCAGTACGGCGTCGTACGGGTCGTCGAGCAGGTGGACGAGCCGAAAACCGTCGCGGACGCGGTCTTTCGCCTGGACTACCACGGCCAGGTCGGCCCGGCCCTGTACCACCTCCTGGAACGGGTCATCCGGGTGGGCGAGTTCGAGGTCGACACGGACGCCGGGATGCTCCGCGCGGAGCCGGGCCAGGGCGGGGGCCACCAGGGTGGAGCCCGCCGTGGCGAAGTAACGGACCGACAGGCTGCCGATGCGTCCGGCGCGCAGGTCGGCGAGGGCGGTCTCCGCCTGGGCGACCGCCGAGCTGATCAGGGCCGCGTGCTCGGTGAGCAGCAGACCGGCGGCGGTGGGCCGGACCCCGCGGCCGACCCGCTCGAGCAGCGCGGTGCCGGCCTGTTTCTCCAGCGCCGCCACCTGCTGACTGACGGCAGACGGCGTGTAGCCGAGGTGGGCCGCGGCAGCGGTCACCGTGCCGCTGGTGACCACCGCACGCAGGACTTGAAGCCGTCTCACATCAAGCATGTAGTACAGCTTAACAAACTGTGCAGAATCATTCGCTTGTCCTCAAAGTTTGTCTGAGGCATCGTCAAAGGCCCGGGAGAGCGCAGGGCGTGGGGCGCAGACCGAGGCTCATGTCGACCGAAGGAGGAAAGCATCGTGAAGAGCAGTACACGGAGTTTGCAGGGCGGCGTACGGGTGGCCGTTCTCGCCCTTCTGTGGGGCTCGACCTTCCTCTGGATCGAACTGGCGTTGCGCGGGCTCTCCCCGCTCCAGGTCACGTTCGTCCGCTGCGCCCTCGGGGCACTCGTGCTCACCGTCGCCTGCTACGCGACGGGCCGGCGCATGCCGCAGGGGATCACCGTCTGGCGGCACATCGTCGTCGCGGCCTTCTTCTGCAACGCGCTTCCCTTCGCGCTGTTCAGCCTGGGCCAGCAGACTGTCGACTCCGGCCTCGCAGGAGTCCTGAACGCCACGACCCCGCTCTGGTCGATCGCTCTCGGTCTCGCCCTCGGCTCGGAACGCGGACTGCGCCCGGTTCGCCTGGCAGGCCTCCTGCTCGGCTTCGTCGGCACGATCGTCATCCTCGCGCCCTGGCAGTCGTCCGGTGCCGGCGGCTGGGGGGCTCTCGCCATCCTGGGCGCGGCCGCCAGCTACGCCGTCGCGTTCACCTACATGGGTCGCACCCTGGTACGCAAGGGCACCCCCACCATCTCGCTCTCCGCCGCCCAGCTCATCGCCGCGAGCGGGCTGACCGCCGTCGCGATGCCGATCGGCGGCCTGGAGTCGGTCGATCCCGGCCCGACGGTCCTGATCGCGGCCGTCGTCCTCAGTGTCTTCTGCACGGCAGCGACGTTCCACCTCACCTGCCGGATCATCAACGACGAGGGGGCCACCAACGCCGCGGTGGTCGGCTATCTGCTGCCCGTGGTCTCCGTTCTCCTCGGTGCCGCCGCCCTGGGCGAGGACCTGAGCGTCCGGATGGTGCTGGGCATGGCCGTGGTCCTCATGGGTGTCGGGATGACGCGGCGGAACGGAGCGACGGCCCCGGCCGTCGCTCCGGCCGAGGGAACGATGGAGGGCACGGCCGCGGCCGCCGAGGACATGGCCGCCGACGCCCCGGCCTCCCGCCGCGCGGTTCTGGAGAACGCGGAATGATCTCCGGTGCCCCGGCTGTGGTCGGCCTGCCGCCGATCGACACAAGACCGCGCCGCCAACCACTGACCGGCCGGACAGACCGTCACGGGTTCCGCCAGGAACTCGGTTGCTGCATGATCGAACGATGCTGGTCGGTTGTGGGCCTGGTCGGGGGTGGGGTTGCCGCTTCGCCTGGTCGCCGGACTAGCTAGCGCCGTGCCTCCACACGATGACCGCCCCTCCTCGAGCACGCCCTCGTCATTCTCGGCTCCACCCGTGACCCCGACGCCCACCCGATGATCGAGCCCTACCGGCAGCACGCCTGCTCGTCGGCCAGGTAGAAGTACGCCCTGCGCTCGCTCCAGACGTACTCGGCCACGTGGACGAAGCCGAGCACGACGTGACCGCGATATGGCGCGGCCAGCTTCGGCCTGGACCAACTCGCAATCCAGCGAACGTAGCAGCGCCCATGGAGCCTTGTGGCAGCGCGCTGCCCCTACGCGGCCAGCGTCTCGTCTTGTCGAGAAAGGCTCGCACGGCCCGCCTTGTACTGCTCAAGCAGAGCATCTGCTGCAGGCAGTGCCTGCTCGGCTGTACGGGTTCCGGTCGTCACGCACAGCGTGTACGTGGAGTCCTCGAGAGCCCGGCTGGTGCGGCCGGTTGGGCGCACATCGTGTTCGATGCGTGCCTGAGCAAACCGGGCCAGCACGGCGCGTAGCTCCTTCTCCGCCGGGCAGATCATGCTGATACCTCTCCCTCAGAGCCTGTCCCGCAGGACGGCTGGCCGCACCGCGGGGAACTGGCTGTACCCATGACATCCAACGCTGCGCTCACCGCCGGACAGCGCCAAGCAGACCGTCAAGTGCCCCGTAGCGAAAGGTCTATGCCATCGTGCTCAAGTTCTTTCGCGTCTGCCCCACCTCTCACAGCAGTGCGACTGCGTCGGCGGTCGAGGTGAGCGGCATCGTGCACCCCGACCGCCGTCTGCTGGGCGGCCTCGCACTCCCTGCTCAGCAGCCACTACGGGATCGTTGGTCATCACATACCGATGCCCAGCGGTGACCGCAGCTTTCCCGCCGGACGCGCCTCCGGCGATGCCGCGTGGAAGGTACATCGCCCCAGGTCAGGAAGGTACTTTCCCGTTTCCGACCCAACAGCCGCCGCACGCAAACGAAACAGAAGGCCGGAGCCGGTCTGCCTGCCGGGCCCGGCGCGGTCATCGTCCAGGGCGAGGACCTGGGGGCGTGGATCACCGGGCAGTGGGTGGGGTGGGACAAGCTGATCCGCGCAGCAGTACCTGCCGGAGAACCCCGGCATCGAACCCGCGGCTGAGGGCGAGCCGGTCGGGCCGGTGCGGCGGTCGGAGAATGAACGGTGGAACACCAACCTCGCCGCCCCCCGATTCCACGCACGCGAAGCCACCTACGCCTCGCACGCAAAGACCTGGAAGTGGTGGACGGTGAGCCGATCAGTTCGGGGCGTTCCTGGACAACACCCGCAGGAGGGTCGGGAAGTTGAGCCTGGAGCGTCGTGGGCAGTTGGCCGGCCTCGGTCCGGAGTGGGCGGCGCAGGAGGGCAGTGCGTGATGTGGAGTGCTGCTGATGTGGCCCGGGCTGCGGTCCGGCGGCAGGGCGAGGGGCTGAGCGTGGAGCAGGTCGCGGGCAGGTCGCGGAAGTGGAGCGGCGGGAGCGGGAGACCCGCCAGCAGCCGGACTTCCCTGGTGGCCGCAGTCCGTACGAAGGTGATCCGGAGGACCTCGCCGAGCAGTGGGTGGCGTGGCATGCCGAATGGCGCCGCCGCAGCGCCGTGATGGACGGTCAGGGCTGGCTGGCCTACAGCCCGGATCGGGACGTGCAGGGCAGTACGTGGGCGCGGGAGCGCGCCGCGCCCGACCCCTCCGGCCAGGAACAGAACCCCCACCTCTACGCCGCGGGCGACCCCGTCAACCGCATCGACTCCAGCGGGCTCTTCTCCTGGGGATCGGCGCTTGGCGCCGCGGGGACCATCGCCGGATTGGCGGCCATGTGGCCCGCTCGACTACTGTTCGCCGACTTTGAATCCTCGGTACACAGCATCGTGGCCCAGCCGCTCCTGCTGCCGTACACGCCGCGTCATGACGATTGCGGGGATACCGAGCGCCAGCAGCACCGGGATCGCGGCGGTGATCCCGAACCAGAGGAAGATCGCAATATAACCGTAGGCGGCGTTGTCCACGTCCGCGTCTGCCTTCACCAGGAGGACGATGCTGGCCACGAAAGCGACCACCATGAGACCCGCGACGGCGATCGCGAGCCAGAGCAGGACGCCGGCCCAACGCCGGTACCCGGCACTGACCTCCTGGAACCGCGCCGGCCCGTACCCGCCGGGCGGACCGGGCAAGGGCCCTGGCGCCGGGCGCTGGGCTGGCCACTGATCAGACATGAGGCCCAGTTCTACGGTGCGCGGCCCCGAACCGCCAACTTCCGCCGCCACAGCACGCACCGCGTCGGAGCGTCGTCTCCCAGGTCACTACTTCACCGAGTCCCACGCGCCGGGGTTGAAGCTGCGCAGGAGGGCGATCAGCGCGGCTCCGAGCCGCCAGTCCACACCAGGTGCGTGTACGTGCAGTTTGTCGCCCTTGGACCTGAACTCCAGCGGGACCTGCCCGTTCGCGCGCCACCGGATGCGCCGGGGTGCGCGTGCGAAGCCGCCCTCGTTGCCAGGGACGCTGTCGAAGACACTGATCACGAGGACCATCACCATCAGGGGCAGCAAGAGCCACCACATCCACCACCATACGATCCTCCCCTTGAAGCCCACCGCTTCGGGGCCGCCGGGCTGGTGCACGGTCCAGCGGGTGCGCAGACCCCTGGCGCGGAGCGCCTTCTCGCGCATGAGCGTGCCGATGACCTCGCCGTGCGTGCCGAGCACCTGAAACCTCGCGACGCCGCCGCCGGCCGAGAGAGTCACCACGGTGGCCACCCGCTCCCGGCGTTGATCGTCGGCCCACAGGGCGAAGGAACGGGCCCCGCCGCCCCGGGCCGCAAGGTACGCGGACGTGCCTCCCGGCGGCAGTTCGCGCTCCACGTACACGGCCGACGGCGCCGGCCCCGACCCGTCGGAGAAGCTGACCATGTCCGCCACCTTCGCCTGGCCCTGGCCGTCGACTCGTCTCGGCCCGCCGTACATGGTCAGTACGTTGCTGCTCATCCGACGTGCTCCAAGTGGTAGTCGCGTGCCCAGGCTGGCCCGGTCTGTCTCACCCGCCACCCAACGGATAACCCCGCCGTGCGGGAGGGCCAGCTGCCAGTTCGGGTGTCAGGTGCAGTCACGCGGCCACGCACCCCGAGGCCTGACCGCACCGAATCCACACGACCACCAGACAGCTCCCGACACCTTGGAGTGGTTGATAGAGGCTGCCCGCCTGGTTCGACAGGCACTCCGCCCAGAACGGCGGGTGGACGAGGACAGGCAATCGGCACCCTGGACGGTGGTCTGGGGAACCGTGCTGTAGGCTCCGCGGAGGCCCATCACACCTTGTATCTGGAGCACCTGCCTGTGGTGGTGGTGGGGTTGAGGTTCGTGTGCCACCACACCGCAAAGAGCATGTGGTCGCGGGCGTAGGGGCCGTAGACGCCGTCGACGTTGCTCCCAGTGAGGCCCCACACGTTTTTCTGGATCCACTTGAACGCCTCTCGGGTGCCGGTGCCGTAGACGCCGTCAGCGCCGCCACTGTTCTTGATATAGGTTGCGGCGGGCGTCCCCGAGTAGCAGACGAGGACGTTTATCTGCAGGGCGTAGACATAGTCGCCGCTCATGCCCTGCTGCACGTAGCAGGTCGAGATCCCGCCCCGAATCCTGGGGACGATGATCAAAGTGTTGTCGGTGCGCGACCTGATCGTCGTCTCGCCGCACGGGCTCGCCGCGGCCGCAGCGGACCCGCTGGCGAACACCGGGGCTGCTGCGTTGGCCGGAGCAGCGGTGATCACTCCTCCCAGCAGGGCCGCCATCATGGTCCCCGTCGCGAGAAGTGCCTTGCTTTTACCTGCCTTGCGCATGCCTATTGGTTCCTTTCAACAGCGAGTCTGATCTATGCGCGTCCACGCCTGCCGAACAGCTACCTTTCTCTGACCTCGCCCAGGAACCTTAGGGTCGTAGTGGGCTTCGGCCTTTGTCGTCCGTGCAGGGAACGTTGTCAGTCGTGCACCGCCTCAAGTCGACGCCGCATCAGGCGAGGGTCGCCCTGCGGGTGAGGTCATGCGCGACCGCCATGGCCGGTGTCAGCCCCGTACGACGGGCACAGTAGCCCGGCCCGGTCGCTGAGTGTGCCGGTCGTTTGCCCCACAAGGTACGGCCGCCGCGCATACCGGAATACGGGTAAGGCGGCGGTCGAGACCGCCTCTGGGTTACAGCCGCGACCTTGTGGAGCTCGACTTCGGTGGTGTGCCGGTCGAGCCTGGCCGGCAGATCGTCCAGGTCGAAGGTGGTGAACTCCCACTGGAACGGCTGTGCTGTGGCGTTGTAGCGGTCTTCGAATGCTCGAAGCCGGTCGCGGACTGGTTCAGGTCGGTGAAGTCGTTGGGTTGGACGACCTTGCGCTGGACGACGGAGAAGAAGATCTCCACCTGGTTGGTCCAGGGGGCGTGCACGGGGGTGTAGACCATGATCGCGTTCGGAGCGCGGCCCTGGTGCGGAAGTGCGGGTCGGTGATGAAGGTCCAGGAGCGGTGCTGCCAAAGCTTGATCGGGTCTTCGGCGAGCCAGCGGCGCACGGTGGAGGCCGACAGGGCCGGGGCGATACGGGGGCGACAGCCTATCGGGCCAGTTCCGGGCAGCTCCAGCGCAAGATCGGCACCTCTGTCTCGGCGGGCAGCCGGCAGGCCAGCGTCTTGACCTCGGTGGCCTGCAGCGGGGTGAACGAGGTCGGACGGCCGCTGCGTTCACGGTCCTTGAGCCCGGGCAGGCCAGCCCTCGCGCATTGGTTGCGCCAGCGGCGCACGGTGTCGAGGTGCAGTCCGGTCTCGCGGGCGATACGCGCGTTGGAGACACGAGGCATGACGGGCGGGCCGATCAGACGGAAAGGATCACGACAGTCCGCACCGCCGCACCTGCGGCCCCCTCGGGCGGAAGCCGCCGGGGCGTACTTGGGCGCGAGGGTGGAAGGCTCACAGTCCGGCGCCGCCTGTCGCGTCGATGACCCTGCCGGTCACCCAGCGCGCGTCGTCCGAGGCGAGGAAGGCCACGATGTCGGCCACGTCTTCCGGTTGCCCGACCCGGCCCAGCGCGGCCAGGGAAGCCACGTGGGCTTCGGCCTCAGGATTGCCGCGCAGCCAGCTCGCGTGGGCTTCCGTGTCGATGATTCCAGGCGCCACCGAGTTCGCCGTGATGCCCCGGTTGCCCAGTTCTTTGGCGAGGTTGAGGGTGAAGGTGTCCAGGGCGCCCTTGGTGGCGCCGTAGGCGATGATCTCCGGCATGGCAAGGCGGACCACACCGCTGGAGATGTTGATGATCCGCCCTTGATCGCGTAGCCGCTTCAGTCCCTCCTGGACGATGAAGAACGGCGCGCGGACGTTCACGGCGAAGACCTCGTCGAAGCCTTCCTCGGTCAGCGAGGCCAGATCCGGGCTGCGGCCGATGCCGGCGTTGTTGACGATGATGTCGACGGCCCCGTCCGACACGTACTCGCCGGCGTGAGCATCGAAGGCGGCCCACAGGGATGCCGCGTCGCCGTGCCGACCCAGTTCCGCCCGCAGCGCGAACGCCGAGCCGCCGTCCTTCCGGATGCGCGCGACGACCTCGTTCGCTGCCGTCTCGTCGCGGGCGTAGGCGACGGCGACAGTGGCGCCGTCGCGGCCGAGCCGTTTTGCGATGGCCCGGCCTATGCCTCGACTGCCGCCGGTTACCAGCGCGACCTTGCCTTCAAGTGTGCGTGCACCCATGGCGGTTGACCACCTTCCATTGTTGAGCGATCACTCAAGAAAAAAGGTAGCACGCCTTCTTGAGTGAGCGCTCTAGAATGAGGTGTGAGTGAAACGAGTGCGAAGCGAGGGCGGCCGCGCGCGTTCGACCGTGCCGCGGCCCTGACAGCGGCCACCTGGCTGTTCTGGGAGCGCGGTTACGAGGCCACCTCCATCGGCGAGCTGACCGCGGCAATGGGCATCAGGCCCGGCAGTTTGTATGCGGCCTTCGGGGACAAGGAAACCCTGTTCAGGGAAGTGGTGCACAGCTATGGGCGCTCGCCCGCCGGTGCCTTCATGGGCGTGGCCCTACAGGAGGAGCCCACGGCCTACGGGGCCTTCGCCCGCATCCTGCGTGAGGCAGCGGTCATCTATCCCGACCCTTCCCATCCGGCCGGCTGCCTGACCATCAGCGCGGCCACCAACGTCACCCCGCAGGACGCCGAAATCGCGGCATTTCTCCGCACTCTGCGCAATGAGAACCTGGCCGTATTCGAAACCCGCCTGCGGACAGCGCAGCAGACAGGCGAGCTGCCCGCGGAGGCCAACCCCCGCGCCATGGCCTCGTACTTTGCCGCGGTCATCCAGGGCATGTCACAACGCGCTCGGGACGGGGCTGCGGCCGCCGAGCTGAGCGAAGTCTCAGAACTGGCGTTGGCCGCATGGCCTGTAGTGCGGAGCTGACCAACCCGCACCAAGGTCGCGACCAGCCTGACCAGCCAGTCTGCTCAGATTCGCCAACCGACCTGGAACCTGGCCATCGCACCCACCCGCTCACCTCACGTCAACCCCCGAAGGACTTCCGGAACGGACCACTTACGTAGAAACGGGCTCGTGCGCCGACCGCAGATCGGCTGGCTCACGACGCGGATGTCGCGGCGTCGTGGACGTGACTCCACGGATGGCAGGTGGACCGCCAACGCACGGTTCTGGTCGGTGGCCGCCCGTGCCGCGTCGGTGACCCGAAGCGGATGAAAACGTCGGGCCCGGGCAGGAGAAGCAGATGGCTGACCTTTCAGAGTTGCTGCAGCAGGCGATGCGCCGTCGTCACCTGAACGCGCAGGCCCTCGCCGCGCGGACCGGTATCCGCACCCCCCGCATTCGTGTCTTCGCCCAGGACGGTGCCCGCGGCCCCGTCCATCCCACGCAGGAGGAGCTGGCCGAACTCGCCGCCGCCCTGGCCCTCCCCCTTCCTGAGGTCCTTGATGCCGCCCGTACTCCCCAGGCGGCGCCGACACCTTGAACCTGCCCCGGCATGCGGGCGTGTCAGGCGGCGGCGCGGGCCTTGGTCCAGGGATCAAGTGGATCGTGGCTTCTTCGTCTGATGGTCACGGTGGTGAGGGCTCGCTCGCCGAGGGAGCGGCTGAACCGGATACTCATTGACGGGCATAGAGGTGGTTCGGCGTCACAGTGGGACTGCCGTGCAGGCCGCGCTGGTTGACCAGTGCACGTCCCTCCGGGTACCCAGTTGCGGCTGCCCCATCTAGCGGACCTGCAGCGTTGGGTGGTTTCGGGCCCGTCACCGCAGCAGGCGCGCTGCCAGACGGGGAGCGCGGTGGACCAGGGCGACCGCGGCCAAGCCGACGACGGCGCCGCCGACGACGTCGGAAGGGTAGTGGGCACCGGTGTGCACACGTTCGACGGCCACCAGGACGGCCGGCACCGCACACACCGCGCCCGCCCACGGCCACACACCCGCCACCGCGGCGCTGAACGCCACCCCCGCCGCGGTGTGTCCCGAAGGAAACGACGACGAGTCGGGCCGGTCATGGACCTCCTCATGGGAGATCCACTCCTTCGGCGGCCGCCGCCGGCTCCACACCTGCTTCAGGACACCGTTGGACACCAACTCCGCCACCGCCATGCTCGCCACACCCGCGGCCGCAGCCCTGCGCCCCCGCCACCCCACGGTGGACATGACTGCGGCGGCGCCCCACCACAGCTTGGTGTGCTCGGCCGTCTCCTCCACCGCCGGCAGCACCCGCCGTACGCAGTTCGACGGCCACGACGCCACCCACCGCGTCAACCGTTCATCACCCTCACGAAGATCCGCCAGCACTGTCATGAACTGCGCGTTCCCCATCTGAGCAGCACATAACGCGGCAGTGTGTGGTAACTACTTCTTTCGAGGCGATGGCGGTCTCCCTCGCTCCACTTACGGGTGTCGCGACGCGGGACATATGGCTCTTCGTCTTCAGGCAGGCCGCCCGCTGCTGCGCGCTGGCGGGCCAGCTCCAAGTCGCATTCCGGACCGAGCAGGATCGCGATGTTGCTGATCCACCACACCAGGAAGATGATCACACCCGCGAGGGTGCCGTAGGCCTTGTCGTAGAAGGCGAAGTTCGCCACGTAGAACGCAAACCCGGCCGAGGCGATCATCCAGATCAGCAGAGCCAGGACACTGCCCGGGGTGACCCACTTGAAACTGCGGCCCTTCACGTTCGGTGCCGCCCAGTACAGTGGCGTCTCCTGCAGATCGTCGGCGTCGACGCCGTCATCGACTGCCGCGAAACCCTCCGTCAAGCTCTCAGTACCTGACCTACCCCCGTACCAGCTGGCGCTGCCCGACCGGCTCAGCGCTGATGGTGATCGCGCTTGGACAGGTAGAGGGGACCGATCTGGCTCCAGTAGCCGTGAACCAGGTTTTCGGCCTCCTGCACCGCCTGCTGAGCGCATGGCGCGTCCGCCGGCAGGCGTTGCTCGACTTGAGCCGCGGCGGGTCCCGTGCGCCGAACCTGTCTCAGCGCCGTCCAGGGCGAGGCGCGGCGGGATACAGCAGCAGTGCGCGGCCTGCCACTTCGGCCCGCCATGCACCATCGCGCGAGCAGTACCGCGGCCACCACCGACAATGCGCTGGCGGCATAGACCTCATGACCGGCCACTGGCTCCTCCTGCCGGACACCCGCATGGACCGTGCCGGGTTCATCTGCCCCGGTATCGCACCGTCAACGTCACCGCTGGGCCAAGAAACCCTCACACGCCATCGCCGGGTGGTGGGGGCCGGCACCCGGCGTGGGGAGGACCGGGGCGTTCTGCATGCGCCGGACTGCGAGAAAGCACGGCAGTGCGCGCCGCGGCTCGAACGTCGAGCCCGCTCTGGACGCCGCGCAGGACCCGGACACCCGGCTGTGCGGGGCCGCTCAGGAGCTGACCCCTTGCGGGGCTGCCGTGAACCAATCAGATGGTCGCGGCGACGCCAATGGCGATGGCGATGGCGATGAACAGCCAGCCGGTGGTCGGCTCCCAGCGCTCGTTAAGCCGGTGACCCCGATGGTCTTGTCCTGCACCCGTAGCTGGCTGACGGTGCGTTGGCCTTCCAGGACAGCGGAGAGCAGGTGGGCGGCCGGGCCTGTGTCCGTGCGTGAGCCGCGGGCGGCCTTGCCGTCCACGGCCAGATGCCGGCTGCCCGCGGGGCCGCATCCGAGCAGGCCGGCAAGCCCGCCGGGGCATACGAGGGTCAGGAGGCGGCGGATGGTGGAGCTCGACGGTGCGCGGCGCACGCCCAGCGGGCCGGCGGCGCGCACGCCGAGACAGTTCCGAATGTCCACGCCGGGGACCGGGTGGTGGATCGGCTGTTCGTCAGTTGCAGCTGATCCGTGCTCCGGTTTCCATGCTGTAGTTCGCCCACGCCATCGCATCCCGCGTATTGGGGCCGTAGTCGCCGTCCGCCCTGACACCCACCTTCTTCTGAACGGAGATGAGCGCCGACTCGGTGAGGTCTCCGAAGTCCCCATCCGTTGCCAGCCTGTATCCGTAGCAGGAATTGAGGTTCTTCTGGAGGGCGCGGACTGCCGTGTTGCTCATCCCCCAGTCCAGCCAGCACTTGGACCCATCGCCGGTGGCGTAGGGGACATATTTGTACGAGGTGGGGTTTGTGACTTTGTTGTAAAGGTAAGCCCCGTAGCTGCAAGGGGAGTCAGCCGCAGCGGCGGTCGCAGACGGCGCGCCGGCGAGAACGCCGCCGAGGAGGCCGGCCAGGAGGGCCCCCGCGGCCGTGGCCGACTTGGCGCGCCTGCTTCGGATCTTGATCAATTCTGCTCCACCTTCCAATTGTCGGACGGATTGCCCGAGTTCCTGCAGGACGGGAGTGCGCGTGCGGCGAAGCAGCGTGAACTCATGAGATCAGTGGCTTGATGCGGGATGCCCCTGCCGGTGTCGGCCCCGTACGACGGGCACAGTAGCCCGGCCCGGTCGCTGAGTGTGCCGGTCGTTCGCCCCACAAGGAACGGCCGCCGCGCACACCGGAATACGCGCAAGGAAGCGGACGAGACCGCCTCTCGTTCACAGCCGTGACCTTTGAGCTCGGCTGCCGCTACTACCCTTGTCTCTATGCGGCATGGGGGATACGAGGAGAACGGGGCCGCTGAGCCGATAGACGGCCCCAGGTCCAGTGAGCGTCTGTTGATCCTGACCCTCGAGCGGTACGGGGTGTGGCTCCGGTCCAGCGTGGTCTGCCTCTGCGGTGCGCTGGGCGTGGTGTTGGCGGATGTGGCGGAGATTCCTCTGGCGATGTCTCTGCTGGTGCCCGCTGTCCTGGCCTGCGGTGTGCGCCTTTACGCGCTGCGCCGCCCGCTCCCGTTGGCCCTGCTGTGGACGTTGGACGCGGCCGTGGTGGTGCTGACGGGGCTGTTTCAGCCGGTGCTCGGTGGCGAGGGCGCGGATGTGATGGTGGAGGCGATTGTCGGCATCTGCGTCGTCGCTTTCCAGTACGAGTGGGCGACGCGCCCTGTGGCCGGGTTTGGCCTGGCCGCGTTGGGGACTGTCGTCTGCGTGCTGGGAGACGTCCTCTCCTCGCCTGGGCACAGCCCCGACGTAGTTCCCCTGGTGCGCATGTTCGTCCAGGCGGGCCTGTCGCGGGCTGCTTTCCTCATGGTTCGCGCGCGGGCCAGGGCGGCCGACCGGTCGGCCGCGGCCAGGGCGGCGTCGCGCCGCGAGGCAGCCGTCGCGGCCGCGCGGAGGGCGACCGAGCGCGAGTACCTGGCGACCCTGCACGATACGGCGAGCGCGACACTGCTGATGGTCTCCCAGGGCGACGGCCGGGACTGGTCGTGGCTGCCGCCGCGGGCCAGACAGGATCTGGAGGCGTTGTCCGCCATGCCCGGATTCGAGACGGGAAGCGTCGACCTCGCGGCGCTTCTCAGCTGCGTGCCCGAGGGTGAGGGACCGGCCAGGGTGCAGCTCAAGACGTACATCGAGGGCCCGCTCGTGACTCCGTCCGGCCCTGGGCTTGCGATATTCAACGGGGTCCGGGAGGCCGTCACCAATGTGGCACGCCATGCCGGGGTGCGGGAAGCGGAACTCAGGGCGCGGGCAGAGGAGGACGGCGTCGTCGTCGAACTGTCCGACGCGGGACGCGGCTTCGACCCGCAGTCCGTCCCCGCCCGGCGCCGCGGCATCTCCGGTTCCATCATCGGCAGGATGCACACGGTCGGAGGCTCGGCTTCCGTTACCTCCCGTCCGGGCACCGGGACCCGCGTGCAGTGGCGCTGGCACGGCCGGGCCGGGGAGTCACAGGCAGGGGACGGAGCGCAGGTGACTGGCGGCATACCGCGCCCGCCCCGCGTCCAGGCGCAGCACAGCGCTGCCGTCCGCCTCATCCGCGGGCAGCTCCTCTACGGGGCTCAACTGGCCGTACTGCTGATCAGCCTGGTGTGGCAGTTCACCATCTCGCTGCGCCGGCTCATGGTCCACCAGGACGTGTACCGCCCTGCGTGGGCACAGACAGCCGCCTTCGTCTGCCTCGCCGCCGTTGCGGTGGCCGGGGGCGCCTATCTGCTGCGTGGCCGGCAGATCCCGCCAAGGGTGCGCGGGTGGAGCCTGGGCTCGGTGCTGGCAGCTTCGGCGGTATGCGCGTTCACGCTCCCGCCGGGGCAGTCGACAGGTCCGGCGGACTGGGCGTTCGGAGTGGTCGGCTGGCATGCGCTGTTCTTGCTGGCAGACCTGCGGGTCAGGGTGTACGCGGCGTTTCTTGGGGCGCATATGGGACTCAACGCGACTGCTGTGTTGTTGTCGGGGGCGCCCACCGCCGCCGAGTCGGCCGTCATGGGGATCTCCACGATATCCGCCTGCGGCTTCCAACTCTCCGTCGGTCTACTGGTGACGCGCCTGCTTCACGGTACGGCGCCGGCAGCGGGGACCGCTGCAGCACGGGAGGAAGAACTGCGCACCCGGGAACGCATCCACGAGGACATGCAGCGTGATCACAAGGAGCGCTACCGGGCCCTGACGGCGACGACGGTGCCGCTGCTCGTGGGCCTCGGCCACGGTGTGCTGAGCCCGCACGACCAGGAGGTCAGGCTGCGGTGCGGCGTGGAAGCCACCCGTATGCGCCGCCTGTTCGCCGAGGGCGATGCCGTCTCGGACCCGCTGCTGAACGAGTTGCGGGCATGTGTCGAGGTGGCCGAGCAGCAGGGGGTGACGGTGAGCCTGGCCGTACGAGGCCGGCCGGGTGAGGTGCCTGTGGAGGTACGCAGGGAGTTGGTCGACCCGGTGGCGGTGATTCTGGGCCATACCCGCTCGACCTCGCGGGTCACCGTCGTGTGGACCCCCCGCGCGGTACGTGTGAGCGTAATCAGCGAGGGCTGCGCCGACGTCCAGGGCACGGGAGAGGCCTCTCGA
Organism: Streptomyces aurantiacus; assembly: GCF_027107535.1. Classification (NCBI taxonomy): domain Bacteria; kingdom Bacillati; phylum Actinomycetota; class Actinomycetes; order Kitasatosporales; family Streptomycetaceae; genus Streptomyces; species Streptomyces sp. Qhu-G9. The sequence goes on from NZ_CP114283.1 coordinate 5,231,484, forward strand.
GCCCACGGCCGTGCCACGGACCCTGAGGTGACCGTGGTGCGAACGACGCGCGGCGGAAGTGTGTGGGTAGAGGCTGGCTGGAGAAAACCGGCGGCCTCCGGAGTTGACCTGGCATGAGTGACAACGCACCGGTCAGCGTGGTCGTCGTCGACGACCATCCCGCCATCCTCGCGGGCGTAGAGGCGTGGTATGCCGCATCGAGGCGGCCCATCACCGTGGTCGCGGCCAGCGGCTCCGTACAGGAAGCCTGGAGCCCACCGGGCAGCACGGCCGATGTCGTCACCCTGGACCTGCAACTGGGCGAGGGCGGTCCCGCCTTCGGCAGCCTCCGAAGACTCGTCGACGCCGGACGGCAGGTCGTCGTCTACTCGATGCGGGATGACGAGAAGACAGCGCTCAGCTGTCTGGACCTGGGAGCCGCGACCTTTCTGACCAAGAGCGAGGGCCGACAGCACCTGGTCGAGGCGACGTTGGCGGCAGCGGATGACCGGCCCTACATGCCGCCCGCACTGGCCGGCGCGCTGGGAACGAACACCCGCGCCGACCGCCCCCAGCTGTCCACGCGCGAGGAGGATGTGCTCATCGAGTGGTTCCAGTCGGAGTCGAAGGAGTTGGTCGCACAGCGTCTCGGCATCTCCGTACGGACGGTCAACTCGTACCTGGACCGGGTGCGGATCAAGTACGCGAACGTCGGCCGCCCCGCGCGGACCAAGGCAAGCCTGGTGGCCCGCGCCATCCAGGACGGGCTGGTCGACGTGGGTGACCTCTGAGCGGGGCAAGGGGACGGAGAACCTGACCTCTCGCCGCTCCCTGCCGATCGCCTCCATCCCTGTTTCACCGCCCTTTGTCCCGTTCCTCTCGCGGGTCTGCGCTTCGCCATGTCGGGCGCCACAGGCTACCGCTCAACTCCTCGTGCCTGCCGTCTGGTTGGAACGAGCTCACGAGTCGGAGGTCGACCGGAGCGGCAACCTCGCCGCGATGGAGCAGCCGGAGCTGTACGAACCCCTCTTTGAACCTCTGCTGATCTCGTATACAAGCCCCGGTGGTGCTCGGTGCACACCAGAACCCGCTCTTCGCAGGGACGTGGCAATTCTGCCGCTACCGGGCGGGCAGGATGATCCAGCAGCGGGTGCCGACGCTGCCGACCCCGACGACTTTGCGGGCCATGTCCACGAGCCGGTACTGCCGCAGCAGATGGCGGCGGTCGGACTGCAGGCTGTGGCTGTAGCGCTCGATCAGCTCACGCAGCTGTTCCTCCAGATCGTCGCGGTCGACGCCCGGCAGCAGGCTCCCCAACGGCACGATCAGGGGCGGGTCGGGGACGATCCTGCGCCGGCCGCCAGCTGTCTGTGTGAGCTTTCCGCTTGCCTGGAGGCTGTCGCGGCTGCGGGCCTTGGCCATGGTCCGCCGGGTACGCTCGCGGCCCCGCGCTCCCAGATTCCGGTCCGCCCGTGCCTGCAGCGTCTCCATGTCGACCTGGGTGTACCAGACGGCGAGGTTGCCAGGACCGGCGAAGTGGCGCATCCGCTCGCGGTAGGACCGTACGGTCGCCCGCACGACGGAGGCGCGTTCGGCATCCATGTAGCCGTTTTCACGTCCAGCGAACGTGGACCGTCCGCCCGCGTCGCTCGGCCCCGCGCCGCCCGTTCCTCGGGAAGCTCCCAACTGACCTGGCCAGCCATGACGCCACCTCCTCAGGGCTGTCCCGCAAAGATCTTGGCTCCGAGCTGAGCTGAAGCGCGATAGGTGTCACAAAGGCGAGCTTGTTGTCACCGAGGTGGGCGGCCCCTCTCCCCTTACGGAGAGTCTTGACCGCTGATCCCGGAGTCGTGTCCCCCGGCGGGCCGATGTGATCGGCGTTCCGGAAGCCGTGTGATCGCGGCGCTCACTGCCAACCCGAGCGTGACACCGACAGCGGAGCCAACGCTCTGCGCCCAGGCACCGTCGAGGGAGCCGGGCAGAACGGCTCTTGTGAGCCGGCTGGCAGCCAACAGGACTGATACCGCAGCCAGTGTGGCCGTCCAGCGGTACCGCACCCCGTCGATGATGTCGCCATAAAAGAGGAGCAGCAGTCCCATGCCGAACTCGTCGTCCCAGCCGATCGCAGTGAGCCCGGCCCCGAAAGCAAGCGCGAACAGCCAGAGCCCCACCAGTTGCCGGGCGAACGTGGGCGGCTGCCGTCTCGCACCACGCGGGGGCCAGAAGAACCGTGTGATGTGCTGGATAATTGCGTACTTCTGCATGCCTCGCGTCCCGATCCCCCGGGGTAGCCGACTTCTGCCGACGCTCAGTAGTAGGACGCACAGGAGCAGGACGCGGTTGTGGTGAAGTGACGCCGCATGTCGTCCCGGGAAGCCCGAGGCTGTCGATCTTCGCTTCTGGTGACAGAAGGGCTGCCGAATGAGCATGTGTGACAAGCCGCGTGCCTTGCTTGTGACAACCAGGCCGCTTCAACCGGTCCTGTACACCGGATCTACTGGCTCCCCTGGTGACGACTTCCGTCCTTCGGCTCACGAGTACGGAGCAACCTGAAGAGCTGGCGAGGTGCTCAGCCGGTGGTTCGTGAGGTGGCCAGGGAACTGGCGAAGTCGGAGATCGTGTGGAAGTCGTTCTCCCGTAGGCCGATCCGCGGGTTGACGTGGTGCAGGAGTCCGGGCCCTTGATGGTGGGCGGTCACGTTCGTCTGATCCAGCTCACTCTGCTCGTCGTCCACCCAGGCGAAAGGACGGCCGCCTGCGTAGTCCACCAGCGGCCCGGTCTTTCAGTGGATTCCATCGAGGCGTTCTTGGAGTAGGACGTCGCCGAAGTCGACGAAGGGAAGCCAGCGGCACCGCTACGTTCCCGGGACCGAGGCGGCCGCTCTGATCGTGCCGAGCCTGGCCCGCTCGCTGACGGCGGTCCTTGAACAGCGCAGGCTGCTGGCCGCGCGGATCGAGGAACTCCTGGAGGCTCACCTTTCGAAGGTCCTGACGTCCATGCCGGGCATCGGCGTCAGGACCTCAGCCAGGATCCTGATCGAGGTCGGCGACGGCAGCTCCTTCCCGACCGCCGGCCACCTCGCCGCCTACGCCGGCCTCGCCCCGGCAACCCGGAGCTCAGGCTCCTCGATCCGCGGCGAACAGCCTTCCCGGAAAGGGAACAAGCAGCTCAAGCGGGCCTTCTTCCTATCGGCCTTCGCGGCGCTCGGTGACGCCGCGTCCCGGGCCTACTACGACAAGAAGATCGCCAGGGCAAGCACCACACCCAGGCCCTGCTCCGCCTCGCCAGACGCCGAGCCGACGTCCTTTTCGCGATGCTCCGCGACGGAACCTTCTACGAACCGCAGCAGCCGGCCTCAGTCACCTGACCTGCGGGTCCGCGAGGAGAACGACTCGATCGGCCTCGACGTCGAAGCCGAGCACTGGATGGCCGTAATCACCCTCCGCATCCATCAGCACCAGCTTGCCCAGTCGCCGCCCAATCTCCCGAAGGAAGCCGCAGAACACATCAAGTCGCTCCTGACCCTGCAACTCCCGCAGGTCGACGTCGAAGTCGATTTCATCGTGGGCATGAAAGCGGAAGATCGCCAACACATCGGCGGACAGCCAGACCCGCAGGTCCGCGCACTCGGCATCCCCCGGACGGGACAGCACGGCCTCCGCCCGGGGCACCGGAAACACCGTCTCTCCCTCGGAGTACTGGCACTTCCAGCCCTTCTCCGCGACAAGATCGAGGACCGCCTGCCAGCCCTCCACCGAGGTATCCGAGACACGCACGTCCGGCAGCGCCCCCATCAAGTCCAGGTCGAAGAAGCAGCGCACGTCATCCCACAGCAGATCAGCCACCCTGCCATGCTTCCCGGCCCCCACAGCCAACGCACCCCCGTTTCCCTCGACCAAAGACATCCAAAGACATCGGGGCACCCCCGTCGTCGTCCGCAGCCCCCTGGAAGTGCCACGACTGTGCGAGACAGCCGACGTGTCAGGCCGGTTCTGGGGCGAAGGGATACAGCTCGTCGGATCCGCCTGCATGTACGACGCCATAGCTGCTCTCGGGTACCTCGTTCCAGGCACCAGGCAGATCACCGAGAGGTTCGGACACAATGAGGCGGGTCTCGTCGGACACTTCCTGCAGGAACGCCATATCGGGGTGCAGCTTGCGCAGCGCGTCCACGCGAGTGCTGTAGAACAATGACCGGGAAGCGCCCTGGCTCGAGTAGCGGAAGGCCCATACGCGTTCGCCGTCAGTCACGGCGATCGTCATCTGGAGCGGGAACTCCACACCGTGCTCGCGGCCGCTGCGCTCCACCACTCCCACCATCCGGGCCACGGCGCCCGGCGGATCCTGGTCCAGGCCGAAGGTGAGCGCCAGGTAGAACATCACCTCCGAGTCCGTCGTTCCTTCGATGTCGGAGTACAGCTCAGGGTCGACAAGCAGTGACAGCTCGCGGCGCATGGCGTGGAAACCTGTGATGGCACCGTTATGCATCCACATCCAACGGCCGTGCCGAAACGGGTGACAATTCGTCTGCTGCACCGCCGTGCCGGTCGACGCCCGTATGTGGGCGAAGAACAACGGGGAGCGGACATGATCCGCGATCTCCCTCAGGTTGCGGTTGTTCCAGGCGGGGCCGATGTCCCTGAGTAGGGCCGGGGTGTCGATGCTTTCCTCCGGGTACCACCCGACGCCGAAACCGTCGCCGTTCGTCGTCTCGGCACCCAGTCTCGAGTGGAGGCTCTGATCGATCAGCGAGTGGGCCGGTTTGTAGAGGATGGTGTCGAGCAGCACGGGCGTTCCCGAGTATGCAAGCCATCGGCACATGAGCGACCACCTGTCCTACCTGTACCTGCCACACGCGGAAATACGTTGACGTCCCGCACGCGGTTTCCGCAGTTTTCATCGACTCTCCGGTCACTACCTGCTACGCAAACGCTCCCCGCCGGGTCTGCTTCGTCGGCGCTGGGGATGGGTTGCCGCCATCCCCGCGCTGAGGGCGAGGGCCGTGCCCGCTGATCGGGTATCTCCTATCTGGCCATCCCATTTTCGCCTTCCTCGCCACGCATCGCCATGCGAGCACGGATCGGACGGCCATCGCGGAAAGCGCAGAGTGCAATCACGCACGCTTGCAGTGCAGGTACTGGGGTGTCTGCCCAGCACAGCCGTACAACGCGGGGCTCAGTCGCAGTTCCCTGTTGCAACCTCGGACGGACCGGGCAGCACCCTGGTCCCACGACCCGCTTAGCAAAGAATCAGGCGGCGGTGCCGGTCTCGATGATGTTGCCGCCGAAGCTGATGCGGTCGACCATGGCCGCGCAGAGCCTGGGATCGGTGAACGTCTTCGTCCACCCGCCGAACGACTCGTTCGAAGCAATCGCCACAGAATTCCTTTCCTCACGCTCCGTCAGAACCTGGAAGAGCAGTTCAGGCCCCGACGGTCGAGCTCCATACAGCCCAGTTCATCAATGCATAGAAGATCGATGCGCCCGTAGCGGGCGATGGTCTTGGCCAGCTGCTTCTCGTCGGCAGCCTCGACCAGCTCGTTGACCAGCTCGGTCGCCAGGACGTACTTCACCCGGTATCCCTTCATCGCGGCCTCGACACCCAGCGCAATGAGCAGATGGGACTTGCCCGTGCCCGAGTCTCCGATCAGGCAGAGCGGGTGGCCCTTGCGGACCCATTCGCAGGTGGCGAGGGTGTTGATGGTCGCGGCGTCGATGTGGGGATTCGCGTCGTAGTCGAAGGCCCGCAGTGACTTCTCGCGCGGGAACCTGGCAATGCGGAGGAATGGTCACCTACGAGAAGGCACGGAACAGCACGTAGATGCGTGCTCATCAGCTTGCCGGAAGCAGCTCCCGGGGGCTTGGAAGTTGGACCCTAGTGATCAACGGATGCCTCACTGCTCGGGCGCCACCGCAGCCAGACGTCTCCCCCGTCGGGCCGGTAGCGGACTCCGTCGTCCAACCGCACCTCACCCACATACCGACGAGCATCGTCCGGCACCTGACGGTGCGGCGCGAGGAGCACGTCCAGTTCGTCGTAGCGGGCATCGACCCATCCGTTCGCCGGATGCTCGTCCATCCCTGCCTCAGAAACCTCGTACCTGACGTAGATTGCCCTCTGCTCGCGCTCCATCGCCACTGCCGCCTCGCTGGCGGGCCAGACGAAGTACTCGTCGCGCGCGGCCATGTTGGCGTCCCAGCCCTCGAAGTAGTGCGGGACACCATTGATGACCGCGACTCCTTGACGCGGCCCGTCGTACCAGTCCAAGACGGCGTACGCGCGCTCGAAGCCGTCTGCGACCAACTGCTGCTCATCCCAAGGCTCAGCCACATCGGCAGGCTACCGGCCGACGACCTCTTGCATCATGTTCACGGTCTACGACTGAAGTGCCAGGTCCTCTCCCCGCCACCGCATGCTGAGGCCAGTCCACGGCGCGTGTGCGGGACCGGCGGCAAGGGCAGGCGTGGACTATGCGACCCTCCCGACATACCGGTCCCCCGCGTGGCCGCTCCGGAGCAGGCGCTGCGGCGAACGCCAGCGCCTGCCACGGCTTCCACCGCTCACGCCCCAACGACGACGCCGCCCCCGCCACCCCGGCCGAGGACGCCAAGGACGCGGAGCGGTGGCGCAGGGAAGCCCAGCAGCTCAGAAAGGCGATGAAGAACCGTCCCACCATCGACATGGCACGCGGCATCCTGATGACGGCCTGCTCCTGCAGCCCCGACGACGCCTGGGAGATGTTGGTGACGGTCTCCCAGCACAGCAACACCAAACTGCACCAGGTGGCCGAAGCACTGGTAGCCGCGACAGCCCGTCAGGAACCACTCCCCGCAAAGCTGCAACACCATCTGGCACCCGCACTGGCCGCCCGACGACGCGAATGAACCAACGGGCATCCAGGCGGGACAGAGGGACAATCGTGGGGCACGGAGACCGTGGGCCAGCCGTCGTGGCTGCGCACCTAGGGCCTGTTGCGAAAGTGGATCTTGCTCGTGAATGATCACCTGCCATGGAGCGTGGTGATCTGACGAACGACCAGTGGGCCCGGCTTGAGCCGTTGCTGCCGCTGGGTAAAAAGCCCGGCCGTCCGCCGGTGTGGACCCGGCGGCAGTTGATAGCCGGCATACGGTGGCGGACCAGAACCGGTGCCCCGTGGCGCGACATGCCGGAGCGGTATGGGCCGTGGGACCGGGCCTACGACCTGTTCCGGCGCGGGCAGCGCGACGGTACCTGGAAGCGGATCTTCGAGCAGTTGCAGGCCGAGGCCGACGTGAAGGGCTTGATCACGTGGGACGTCAGCGTGGACTCCACGATCGCCCGGGCCCACCAGCACGCCGCCGGGGCGCGTAAAAAGGGGCGCTGCAGAAGGAGCCTCCCGGCGGCGTCGACACCGAGCCCGACGATCACGGCCTCGGACGCTCGCGCGGCGGGCTGACCACCAAGCTGCACCTGGCGGTCGAGCAGGGGCAAAAGCCGCTGTCGCTGCTTGTCACCGCTGGCCAGCGGCACGACAGTCCGCAGTTCCAGCCGGTCCTGGAGGGCATCCGGGTGCCCCGCATCGGTCGAGGCCGGCCGCGAACCCGGCCGGACAAGGTCCGCGCCGATAAGGCGTACGGCTCCCGCGGGAACCGCGCCTACCTGCGCAGACGCGGCATCGGCTGCACCATCCCTGAGAAGGCTGACCAGGACCGCAACCGCAAGAAGCTCGGCTCTCGCGGCGGCTGTCCGCCGAAGTTCGACAAGGTCGATTACAAGGAGCGCCACGCGGTGGAATGCGGCATCAACCGCCTAAAGCGCCACCGCGCGGTCGCCACGAGATACGACAAGCTCGCCGTTCGCTACGAGGCGACCGTGCTGATCGCAGCCCTCAACGAATGGCTTTGACCGGCAGATGGCCTTCCGATCGTCGCTCACCAGTCCCGGGTGGCGATCAGCTCCTCTACATCCGCGTCCGTGAACCCGTATGCCGACGCGACAAACCCGAAGTCCTCAGCGATCACCTCGCGCGCAACCGTCTCGATCTCACTCCCGGCTGCGTCGAACTCCGCCTCCAGAAGGTTGAATTCCTCCGTTGCGGCTTGGGAAAGCGCATACATGGCCTCTAGATCCGACGGTTGCTCAGCCTCAATCCGCTCGCACAGCCGCAGCAGGATTGCCCTGCCCCGGTCGACGACGTGATCGGGGAAGTATGAATCCGCATACATCTGCCGCAGAAACGCGTGCCCTGCTACCTGCTGGTTTGTGATCGGCATGGCGCTTCCCCATCCCATAGAAGAACTGACGCGCCGATCATGCACGACACCACTGACAACGACGCCGCCCACGTACGCCAGGCCGCTCGTGACCAGCACTTTCGCAACAGGCCCTACTGATCTTTTCGTAAGTTCGGTGGGTGGGGTGGCTGTGTGGGTGGGAGGCTGTCGGGGTGGCTTATCAACCTTCCCTTTCGGTTGTCGGCTCCTCCCTTCCTCCGTTGTCGCGGCCTCAGTTGGCGGAGGCACGTCGTGTTCGGGCAGTCGAGTTGTTCGAGGACAGCGTTTCGAATGCGGAGATCGCGAGGGCGGTAGGGGTGTGTGCCGAGAGTGTGCGGCGTTGGCGGCGTGTGTGGGAGCAAGGCGGTGCTTCGGCCCTGCGGCGACGGGCAGCTACCGGACGCCCACCCAAGCTGAACGACGCCCAGGTCGAGATGGTCCGGGCCGCGTTGGAGCAAGGTGCCCAGGCTCATGGTTTCGAGGCCGACCTGTGGACTTTGGAGCGAGTCGGCGCGGTCGTCACCCGGGCAACGGGGGTGGTGTTGTCGAGGACATCGGTGTGGCGGCTGCTGACGGGTCGGCTCGGATGGAGCCTGCAACGGCCCGAGCGGCGGGCGGTCGAGCGGGACGATGCGGAGATCGCCCGGTGGATCGCGCACGAGTGGCCGCGCATCAAAAAGGGGCAGTGAACACACGTGCCTGGATCGTCTTCCTCGACGAATCAGGCGTCTCTCTGCTCCCGCAGATCCGCCGCACCTACGCCCCCCGAGGGCGAACTCCGCTCCTGCGGCACCGCCTGAACTGGAAGCGCGCGTCGATGGCCGGGGCCTTGGGCTACCACTCCACCGATCCCGATCGCGGGGCTCGCCTGTGCTTCCACCTCAAGCCCGGCAGCTACGACACCACCGGACGCATCGAGGTCCTGCAGCAGATGAAGGTGTTCTACCGCGGCGAGCGGGTGGTCCTGGTCTGGGACGGCCTGTCCGCCCACTGGAGCCGGGCGATGCGAGCCTGGGTCGCCGAACAGGACTGGCTCACCCTGGAACGATTACCCGCCTACGCTCCCGAGCTGAACCCGGTGGAACTGCTGTGGTCCTCGCTCAAGAAACGTGAACTCGCCAACCTCGCCGGCGACCACCTCGCCGATGTCGCCGACGCCACCGAGCAAGGCATCCACCGCATCAACGCCAACCCCCGACTGCCATGGTCATTCCTGGCCCATACCGGCCTGACCATCGGCCCACCACACCCACCGAACTTACGAAAAGATCAGTAGTACTCCAGCCGTAGATCGTGATCTCGATGGTGAGGGGCGCCGAGGCCAGCGTGGATCATCTCGCCCGAGATCGCCCACGCCGTCACGGGCGTCGGCTCCTTCTTCCCCTACCCGAGTTCACCGAAACGGAGGGCGTCCCTTATCTCGCTGAGCTTCGCGGTCGTCGCCGGGGTCTGCTCGTGCGCCTGTTCAGCGAGTCGGAGGGCATGGTCAATCTCGCTGAGCTTCGCCGAGGACAGGACGGCCGCCCGCTCTATCAGCTCATCCCGGGACACAGTGGTCAGCCACGTGCAAGGGGTGAAGCCTGGACGCGGGAACGCGAGCCGCAGCACGCCTTCGAACGGCAGTCCTTCACCGGCGCCCACCATCACTTCGATGCCCAGACCGCTGATGTCGACGCCCGCCGGAGCGACGACCTGCATCACCCGGATCCCGGACGTGTCGTCTCCCGACAGCAGTACGACCAACCTCCGCTCGTCGAACTGGACCCACCAGACTTCGCCACGTTGCACAAGTCCTCCAGACACAGGACGGCAGGCAGACGCTGCGCGACCCTGACGCGCTGTGGAGACGGGTGCGGCCACCCTTGATCATCGGTGTGTGAAGACTGAAGATCATGCGGTGGCCGCAGGTCACAGCGTAAACCCTGCCCACTGGCAGGAGGCGTTCGTGGACCTGATGAGCCGGATGGCGGGACGCTTCACACTGGTCGAATCCCGGCGCCGGGCCCGGAAGTTGGTACTCGGCCTGCTGTCGGACCTGCCGCGCAAGAACTGCTGGACCATCGCCGAGTGGGCCGGGGACAGGACCCCGGACGGCATGCAGCACCTGCTCGGGCAGGCAAAGTGGGACGCCGACCAGGTCCGCGACGACGTGGGTGACTGCGTGGTGGAGCATCTGCACGACGACGAGGCGGTGCTGGTGGTCGACGAGACCGGCAACGTGAAGAAGGGCACCGACACTGTCGGTGTCCAGCGCCAGTACACCGGCACCGCCGGACGCGTCGAGAACAGCCAGGTAGCCGTGTACCTCGCCTACCCGACCCCGCGAGGGCACGCGGCGATCGACCGGGAACCTTATTGCTCCGCGTTCCTGGACCTCCGACCCCGAACCCCGACCCCGACCGCTGCCGGGCCGCCGGCCTGGGCGACAAGACGGAGTTCGCGACCAAGCCAGAGCTGGCCGCCCACAAGGTCACCCGATTCCTCAACGCCGGCCACCAGGCCGCATGGGTCGCGGGAGACGAGGTCTACGGCGGCAACCCGAGGCTGCGCGCCACGCTGGAGGAACGCGGCACCGGCTACGTCCTAGCGGTGGCCTGCTCGCACGAAGTCACCACAGGCGCCGGGAAGTTCCGCGGCCGACACGCTGGCCGGGAAGGTGCCCAAGAGGGCCTGGCAGAAGCTGTCCGCAGGGCTCGGAGCCAAGGGCAACCGCTTCTACGACTGGGCCGTCATCGACCTCACCGACCCCCCGCCCGGGAGCCGGCAGTTGCTGATGCACCGCAACCGCAGGACCGGCGAACTCGCGTACTTACCCGCTGCTACTCGCCGGCCGCAGTGCCGCTGACCACCCTGGTGCGCGTCGCTGGATCAAGGTGGCGGGTCGAGGAGTTCTTCCAGTCCGGCACAGGCTTGGCGGCCTTGGACGAGCACCAGGTCCGGCGCTACCCGTTGGTCCCGCTCGGTCACCCCGGCCATGCTTGCGCACGCCATCCTCGCCGTCGTCCGCGCGAACGAACACGACCGTCATCCCTCACCCGACGAGCTGATACCGCTCACCTGCAACGAGATCCAACGACTGTTCATCACGCTCGTCATCCAACGCGCCTTTGACCCTGTCCACGGCTTCGCTGGTCCGTCTGGCGACGCCTCCACCAAGCCCGATCCCAGACCAGCCACTACCCGGCGACAAGCCACTCAAGCATGAAGATCACGATCTACGGCTGGAAGTAGTGGGAGCTGTCCGGCCGATCACCATCGCGATGCTGTCGATGCGGAGCGATCAGGGCGCGAAGTACCAGCAGTACAGGTCGAGGCGCTTCTCCACACGACTGCTTGCCAGGGCTGACACTCGTTCAAGGAGGTCCACCGCGTTGTCCAGCGAGATCTCATCGTCCGGTTCGGAGACGGCCTCGGCCCACACGAGAGCTGTGGCTCGGATCCGGTCACTTTCCGCAGCGGCCAGCGCCGCGCACAGTGGCTCCGGGACAGCAAAGACGGTGAATCCGTCGTTGGCCATGGGCACCACATCTCGGAGTGCGCTCTCGGCCCCCGTCAGCTGAGCTTCCCACCTCAGAACCGCGTCATCCGGGTAGATGCCGTCGCACGGCACGGCCGGGAAGTCGTGACTTCTACGGGGGCCCACCCGCAGGGCGGACTCATCGTCCCTTGCAAGGAAGAACTCGCCTGCGCGTACCATCCGCTGATCTTCGCATCCCCAGGGCAAGAAGCTCATTCGAGCGACTGCTGCCGGGAGGTTCCTGGGATTTTTCGGGCGGCCATGTGCCTACCACCAGTCTTGGCCGTTGGTCCGGACATGGGACGGGGTGATCTGACGGATACCGAGTGGGAACGGCTGCGGCCGTTCCTGCCGGTCAGCAACAGGCGCTGTGGCCGGTGGCGAAACCATCGGCAGGTGATCGACGGGATCTTGCATCGGGTGCGGACCGGTGTGCGCTGGCGTGACCTGCCCGATCGGTACGGACCGTGGAAGACCGTCTACGAGCGCCACCGGCTGTGGTCGGCCGACGGAACGTGGGAGCGCGATCTTGGTCGTTGATGATCATGCTCTGTGTGACGTGGTGATCTGACGAATGGCCAGTGGGCCCGGCTTGAGCCGTTGTTGCCACAGGGCAGCAAGCCGGGCCGTCCGCCGGTCTGGACGCGGCGGCAGCTGATAGACGGCATACGGTGGCGGACCCGGACGGGGGCCCCTGGCGCGACGCACCGGAACGCTACGGGCCCTGGGACCGGGCCTATGACCTGTTCCGCCGCTGGCAGCGGGATGGCACCTGGGCCAGGATCGTCACCCAGCTCCAGGCCGAGGCGGACGCGAAGGGCCTGATCACCTGGGACGTGAACGTAGACTCCACCGTCTGCCGGGCCCACCAGCACGCGGCCGGGGCGGCGAAAAGGGGGATCTGCAAAAGGAGCCGCCCGGCGGCATTGCCGTCGAGCCGGCCAACCACGGCCTCGGACGCTCCCGAGGCGGTCTGACGACCAAGATCCACCTCGCCGTCGAGCAGGGGCAGAAGCCTCTGTCGGTGCTGATTACGGCCGGGCAGCGAGGCGACTCTCCGCAGTTCGAGTCGGTCCCGGACGCGATCCGGGTGCCACGGATCGGTCCGGGTCGAGCCCGTAAGCGACCGGACCGTGTGCGGGCCGACAAGTCGTACGACTCCCACCGCAACCGCGCCTACCTGCGAAGACGCGGGATCAAGGCGACCATTCCCGTCCCGGCGGACCGAGTCCGCAACCGCCGGAAACTCGGCCCCCGCGGTGGTCGGCCGCCGAAGTTCGACAAGACCGACTACCGCGAGCGCCACGCGGTCGAATGCGGGATCAACCGCCTCAAGCGCCACCGGGCCCTGGCCACGAGATACGACAAGCTTGCCGTCCGTTACGAGGCGACCGTGTTGGTGGCAGTCCTCAACGAGTGGTTGTGACCAGTGGGTTCTGCCGTCGACCTCAGGCTGTCGGTTTCGGCACGGCGCAGGCGTCGGCGATAGCCCGCGTGTCCCAGTAGAACGCACGGACCTCGGTGATCCGACCGTTCTTGACCGTGATCGCTTGCAGAATCGGGAAGCTGAGTTCACGGCCGGTCGCGCGAGCGCGAGCACGGACCTGTGTGAGCACGACTGCAGTCTCACCGGTGGCAAGGAACTCCTGCTCCACCATGTCGAACGACTCCCACACCTCTCCCATCATGAGGAAGAACTGCGTCATGCCCTTGTGCTCACGCCAAATGCCTCCATAGGGCAGAGCATCTGCTTGATGCAGTTCGACATCCGGCGCAAAGAAGGGAGCGAGCAGGTCGAACGAAGCCTCGCCAGGGCCTCCCGCCGCCAGGTACTCCGCCTCAGCCGCGTACATGGCGGTGAGAACTGTTGCTGACTCCGTAGTGGATGACATCGTCATGCCGCCAGCATGAGCACCACAGCAGGACCTTGCTGGCGGCAATCAGACATCGTTGTGCCGCGCGGTCGGCACTTCCGCAACACGCCCGACCACGCGGCAGGCGCCGCTTCGTATCAGGCTCTGGAGGGCCGCTGTCCCTGGGAGCCGTCGGCCGCGAGCGGAAGACTGCGCAGCGACAGTGCGCTCGGCGCCGGCAGCGCTCCGTGGGCCGCCTCGGCGCGGAACGACTGGAGCAAGTACGCCACCAGACGCCGGGACGCCGCACGGTCACCCGGCAGTGCGGTGACCAGACCGCAGTGGGACAACAGGGCCACGGCAAAGTCGGAGGGGTGGAAGTCGGCCCGCAGCGCGCCCGCCGCCTGAGCCCTGCGGACCAGGGTCATGAAGTCCCGCTCGGCCTGTTCCCGTACCCGCGCGTGTTCTCGCGTGCTGTCCGGAAAGGCCGCGACGAACGCGGCCGGGAAGCCCCGTTCCTCCCGTTGCAGTTCGCAGACCGTCTCGACCAGCCGCTGAAAGCCGTGCCATGGATCGGGGTCGGCCAGCGCCTCGGTGAGCGCCCGAGCACAGGTGTCCATCTGCTGCGCGAACGCGGCCCGCACCAGGGCGTCCCGCGTCGGGAAACGCCGGTACAGCGTCGCCACGCCGACCCCCGCCCGTCGGGCCACGGTCGCCATGGGCGCGTCGATGCCGTGCTCGGCGAAGACCACGCGGGCAGCCGAGAGGATGCGCCGCCGGTTGCGCTGGGCGTCCGCCCGCAGACTGTCCTGCCCCGCGATCCGAGAGGATTCCCCCACCGCTGTCTCTCACCTCCGGTCAAGTGGACGATCTCGTCCAGTTGCCAGCCTACGCTCAGCGCCACGATCCCCCGCACGGCCACTGGTGGCGAAGGTGAGAACGCAACAATGGACGACCGCACGATGAAAGCCGTACTGTTCGACCGCTTCGGCGGCCCCGAGGTGCTGTATGTGGGCCGGGTGCCACGTCCCGGACCGGCACCCGGCGAAGTCCTCGTGCGCGTGCGCGCGTTCAGCGTGAACGGCGGCGAACTGGCGGCCCGTTCCGGTCGGGCCCGCCTCCTCACCGGCCGGAGGTTCCCGCAGCGCATCGGGCTGGACTTCACTGGCGAGATCGCCGCACTCGGCACCGGCGCGACCGGCGTAGCGGTCGGCGACCAGGTGTGGGGTGTCCTGGGCCGCAGCTCCGGATTCGGCAGCGCTGCCGAGTACGTGACGGTACGGCCCGAGCGGCTCGGCCGGGTCCCGGACGGGCTGGACCTCGTGGCCGCCGCCGCGCTGCCGGTGGCCACCACGGCCGTCACTGCCCTCCGCGACAAGGCCGCACTGCGCCCCGGCGAACGGCTGCTCGTACGGGGCGCGGCGGGCGGCGTCGGCAACGCCGCCGTCCAGCTCGGACAGGCGTACGGCGCCGAGGTCACGGCCCTGGCCCGCGCTGCCAACCTCGACTTCGTCCGTACGCTCGGTGCCCACCACGCCGTCGACCACCGGACCGTGTCCCCTGCGGAACTGGGACTGTTCGACGTGGTCCTCGACACGGCGGGCACCGACCTGCGTACCGTACGGCGGATGCTGAAGCCCGGCGGACGCATGGTCACCATCGCCTTCGACCTGACGCGGCCCGCCGCCTCGCTGGGCTACATCGCGGCCAGCGCCGTCCACGGACGCGGCCGGGTGCGCTTCTTCAGCGGCAACCCCGAACGTGCGCTCTTCGACGACCTCGCCCGCCAGGTGACGGAGGGGAAGCTGCGGTCGGCGGTGGACACGGTCTTCCCGCTGGAAGAGACAGCGGCGGCACACCGGGCGCTGGAGGCTGGCGGGGTGCAGGGCAAGTACGTGGTCAGGGTCGACTAGTGTCCTGCGCCAGTAGTTGATCGTTAGTTGGTGTGTGACTTCTACTGCTGGTGCGTCAGTTCCTCGTCGGGGCCCCAAGTTGGAGCCGTTGCTGCTGTCCGCGGAGGAGCGGGCGGAGCTGGAGCGGTGGACGCGTCGGGCGACATCGGCCCAGGCCCTGGCCCTGCGAGCGCGGATTGTCCTGGCGTGTGCGGGGCCGGAAGTACCGCCGATCGTCGTGGTCGCCCGGGAGCTTCGGGTGGCCGCGGACACGGTCCGCAAGTGGCGGCGGCGCTTTCTCGCCGAGCGGCTGGACGGGCTGGTCGACGAGCCCAGGCCGGGCCGGCCGCCCACCATCAGCGTCGATCAGGTGGAGGCGGTGGTGGTCACCACGCTGGAACAGCTGCCGAAGAACGCCACCCACTGGTCCAGGAAATCGATGGCCCAGCACAGCGGCCTGTCGAAGTCGACCGTGGGCCGGATCTGGCGGCAGTTCCAGCTCAGGCCGCATCTGGCGGACACCTTCAAGCTGTCGACGGACCCGCTGTTCGTGGAGAAGGTCTACGACGTCGTGGGCCTGTACTTCAACCCTCCTGAGGGTGCGGTGGTGCTCTCGGTGGACGAGAAGTCGCAGATCCAGGCCCTGGACCGGTCCCAGCCGGTGCTGCCGATAATGCCGGGCATGCCCGAGCGGCGCACCCACGACTACGTCCGCAACGGCCTGACCACCTTGTTCGCCGCGTTCGACGTCGCCACGGGTGAGGTCATCACTGCCCTGCACCGCCGGCACCGGGCCGCGGAGTTCAAGAAGTTCCTGATCCGGATCGACAAAGAGGTGCCCGCACACCTGCAGGTCCATCTGATCGTGGACAACTACGGCACCCACAAGACCCCTGCGATCAAAGCCTGGCTGGCCAAACACCCGCGGTTCGAGCTGCACTTCACCCCGACCGGCTCCTCCTGGATCAACCAGGTCGAGCGGTGGTTCGGCTACCTGGCCCACCAGATGATCCGCCGCGGCGCACACAAGAACATCCAGGCCCTGGAAGCCGACATCCGGGCCTGGGTCAAGGACTGGAACGAAGACCCCAAGCCGTTCATCTGGACCAAGACAGCCGAAGAGATCCTCGACTCCCTCGCCCGCTTCTGCCGACGGATCTCTGGCGCAGGACACTAGGGTTTGCTGGGCAGGTGCTGGTCACAACCACTTGTTGAGGACTGCGATCAGCACGGTGGCCTCGTAGCGGACGGCGAGCTTGTCGTATCTCGTGGCCAGGGCCCGGTGGCGCTTGAGGCGGTTGATCCCGCACTCGACGGCATGCCGCTCGCGGTAGTCGGTTTTGTCGAACTTCGGCGGCGACCGCCTCGGGCACCGAGCTTCTGGCGGTTGCGGACGCGGTCGGTGGGGACCGGGATGGTCGCCTTGATCCCGCTTCTGCGCAGGTAGGCCCGGTTGCGACGGGAGTCGTACGCCTTGTCGGCCCGCACCCGGTCCGGCCGCCTGCGGCCTGCCCGGACCAAGGCGAGGCACCCGGATGGCTTCCAGGACCGGCTCGAATGCGGCGAGTCGCCCCGCTGACCGGCTGTGATCACGACGCTCAGCGGCTTCTGCCCCTGCTCGACGGCAAGGTGGATCTTGATGGTCAGGCCGCCTCGGGAACGTCCGAGACCGTGGTCGGCCGGCTCGACGGCAATGCCGCCGGACGGCTCCTTTTGCAGATAGTGACGATCCTGACCCAGGTGCCATCGCGCTGCCAGCGCCGGAACAGGTCGTAGGCCCGATGCCAGGGCCCGTAGCGTTGGGGCACATCACGCCAGGGAGCACCCGGTATGGGTCCGCCGCCGGATGCCGTCCATCAGCAGCCGTCGCGTCCACACCGGCGGACGGCCCGGCTTGATGCCCTGCGGCAAGAACGGCTCAAGCCGGGCCCACTGTCCATTCGTCAGATCACCACGCCCCAAGCTTGATTCTGTCGGGGACCTGGAGTTTCACGGTGCGGCAGCTTGATCAACGGGCATGCTCGGGTGGTTCCGTTGACAGACGCAGTTGTCGAGGTGCCCGTCCGCGGCGATGCAAAAGCCGGCAAGCTGAACGGCATCACACTGACCTGGCCTCACCGCCGACTGCCGTGCAGGGGCGGGGGCCAGCGCGGTGGCTGAGTAGGTTCGCTCCGTTTCCGGCCCCGCCGCATCGAACCGGGCGGGCTACGGCCGAGCCGCGCGGCATCAGCATCACGTCACGATCACGTAGACCTTGCGCACGGTTTCAATGGTCTTCCAGACACCGACGAAGCCCGGCTTCATGACAAAGCTGTCGCCTGCCTTGTAGACCGCCGGTTCGCCGCCTTCCGGCGTGAGTTCCACGATGCCGGAGAGGATGTGGCAGAACTCGAAGGTCTCGCCCTTGATCGAGCGCGTCTCGCCGGGCGTCGCTTCCCAGACGCCCGTACGGATCGTCTCCCCGCGGGCGACGTCCTGGGCCCAGGTCTTGAAGGCGGGGTTGCCGGAGATCAGGCGTTCCGGGAGCGGGGCGGACTCGTCCGGAGCGGAGGAGGGACGGGTGTCGATGGTCTTCAGAAGGGACATGCCATTTCCGTTCTTGAGCTTGGGAGGTTGGTAGCCGCGGCGCCGGTCACGGATCACCACCCCGACGAAACCGCCTGTTTGCCCGCCGGGCCGGTACGCCGGGCATGTCAGGTCAGGGCACTGCTCCGGCCGGCCACGACCTCGGGGCGCAGCAGGTCGGCGAGGGTCTCGGCCGGCAACAGGCCCTTCTCCAGGACGAGTTCGGCGACGCCCCGGCCGCTGGCGAGGGCCTCTTTGGCGATGTCGGTGGCCGCGGTGTAGCCGATGTGCGGGTTGAGGGCGGTGACCAGGCCGATGGAGTTCTCCACCCTCGCGCGCAGCGCCTCGGTGTTGGCGGTGATGCCGTCCACGCAGCGTTCGGCGAGGGTGAGGCAGGCGGCGCGCAGGTGGGTGATGGACTCCGACAGGGAGTGCAGGATGACCGGCTCGAAGGCGTTGAGCTGGAGCTGTCCGGCCTCGGCGGCCATGGTGATGGTGACATCGTTACCGATGACCTCGAAGGCGACCTGGTTGACGACCTCGGGGATCACCGGGTTGACCTTGCCGGGCATGATGGACGAACCGGCCTGCACCGGTGGCAGGTTGATCTCGCCGAGGCCCGCGCGCGGCCCGGAGGACAGCAGGCGCAGGTCGTTGCAGCTCTTGGAGAGCTTGACGGCGACCCGCTTCAGCACGCCGGACATCTGCACGAACGCGCCGCAGTCCTGGGTGGCCTCGACCAGGTTCGCGGCCGTGACCAGCGGCAGTCCGGTGATCTCGGAGAGGTGGCGGCGGGCCGACTCGGCATATCCGGCGGGCGCGTTGAGCCCGGTGCCGATCGCCGTGGCACCCAGGTTGATCTCATGGATCAGCTCGACTGCCTCGGCAAGACGGTGGCGGTCCTCGTCAATCATGACGGCGTATGCGGAGAACTCCTGGCCGAGCGTCATCGGAACCGCGTCCTGCAACTGTGTACGGCCCATCTTCAGGACCTCGCGGAACTCGACGGCCTTACCGGCGAAGGAATCCTGCAGTCTGGCCATCGCCTTGAGCAGCCCGTGCACCGCGAAGACCGTCGCGACCTTGACGGCGGTCGGGTAGACGTCGTTGGTGGACTGGCCGAGGTTGACGTCCTCGTTGGGGTGCACGTACTGGTACTGGCCCTTTTCGTGGCCCAGCAGCTCCAGCGCCCTGTTGGCGACGACCTCGTTGGCGTTCATGTTCGTCGAGGTGCCGGCTCCGCCCTGGATGACGTCGACGACGAACTGGTCGTGCAGCTTACCCTCGCGTATCTCCCGGCAGGCTTCGACGATCGCGGCGGCCTTCCTCGGCTCCAGCAGGCCGAGCTCCTCGTTGGCGAGGGCGGCGGCCTCCTTGACCGCGGCGAGCGCGTCGATCAGGTGCGGGTAGGCGGAGATGGTCATGCCCGAGATGGGGAAGTTCTCCGTGGCGCGCAGCGTGTGAACACCCCAGTACGCGTCCACGGGAACGTCCCGGTCGCCGAGCAGATCGTGTTCACTGCGGGTGACAGCGGTCATTCCGGAGCGGTCCCTTTCTCGATGCGGTTCAGGCGTGGACGTGAGTGGGTGCGGCAACAGGCCGCGAGACCGGAAGGCCGCGGGGACGTCCCAGGACCCGTGCTGGGGAGGTCCCCGCGGTTTCGACGCCGTCGGCATCGGTATCGCCATCGGCTCAGAGCAGCTTGTCCTTGGCCTTGTAGTAGGCGCCGCCGAACGGCAGGAACCAGGGGGTGCCGTTGTAGAAGGGGACGGGCACCTTCGGGAACCCGAAGCCGCGCAGGGGGTTGGCGTCCGGCTTGCCGTCCATCATCTCGGCCACGGCCCGGCCCATGTACGTGGCCATCTGGACGCCGTGGCCGCAGTAACCCATGGAGTAGTACAGGCCGTCGACGTCGCCCGCGTGCGGAACGCGGTCCCAGGAGAAACTAACCATGCCGCCCCAGACGTAGTCGATCCGCGTCCCGGCCAGCTGCGGGAAGATCTCCGTCATCTCCCGCTTGAGGATGTCACCGCTCTTGACGTCGGAGGCCGGGTTGGAGGGAGCGAAGCGGGCGCGGCCGCCGAATGCGAGGCGGTTGTCCGGGGTGAGGCGGACGTAGTGGCCGACGTTCTTGTGGGCGACCAGCAGGCGGCCATTGGGGATGAGCTCCTTGGCGCGCGCCTCCCCCAGCGGCTCGGTGACGATGATGAAGCTGCCGACGTTGATCAGCCGCTTGCGGAACCACGGCATCGACTTGTCGGTGTAGGCGTCCGTCGCCGCCATGACCTGCTTGGCACGAATGGTGCCGTTCATGGTCTCCACCAGGAAGCCGCCGCCGGACAGGCGGGTGAGGCCGGTGGCGGCGTTGCGCTCGTGGATCTCGGCGCCGGCACCCTCGGCGGCGTGTGCCAGACCGCCGACGAACTTGCCCACATGCAGGCCCGCGCTGAGCGGGTCGAGCAGGGCACCGTGGTAGTAGTCCGTGCCGAGCTCGGCCCGCAGTTCGCTCTTGCTCAGGACGACCGTCTCGTGACCGAAGTTGTCGGCCAGGTCGCGCTGCTTGGCTCGCAGGCCGTCGAAGTGCCCGGGCTTACAGACCGCTCCCAGGCGCCCGGAGCGGTTGAAGTCGCAGTCGATGTTCTCGGTGCGGGTGAGCTCCTCGACGACGTCGACCGCCTCGCGGAAGGCGTCGTACAACTCACGGGCCCGCTCCTGCCCATAGCGCTTGCGCGCCTCGGCGGGGCTGATGGTGATGCCCTGGGTGCACATGCTGCCGTTGCGCCCGGAGGCGCCCGAGCCCACCTTGTCCTTCTCCACCAGGACGACCCGGGCGCCCTTGCGGGCGGCGTGATAGGCGGTGGACAGGCCGGTGAGACCGCCGCCGATCACCACCACGTCCGCCTCGTCGGGCAGGTCCTTTCCGGAACGGTCGGGGAAGGCGGGGGCTGTGTCCAGCCAGTAGGGGATCTGCTTCATGGCGTGCGTCCTCTGTGTTCTCGGTCCGTTTCCGTTGCGACGTCGGTCAGCAGCCGAGCAGCTTCGGCAGGCCCGACAGGTCCCGCAGCTCGTCGTACGGCTGATAGTCGGCGCTGCCGGGGCGGCCGTAGCGGTTGATCCACACCCGGCGCTTCAGGCCGAGGTCGCGGGTCGGGATGTGGTCGTACTCCCAGCCCTGGGCGGTGTGGATGACCTGCGACGGTTCGACGCCCATGGTCTTGAAGGCGTACTCGAAGGTCTGGCGGTCCGGCTTGTAGGCGCCGGCCTGCTGGGCGGTGATGACGTGGTCGAACTCGACGCCGATGTTCTCCACGTTACGCGCGATCATGTTGTCGTCGGTGTTGGAGATGATGGCGATCTCGTACTTGGTCTTCAGTGCGCGCAGCGCGTCCGGGACCTCCGGGAAGGGACCGAAAGTGGGGACGGCCTCGACGAGGGCGTCACCGTCGGACTCGCGGTACTCCAGGCCGTGCAGGCGCATGGCGTTGCGCAGGCTGGAGTGCAGGATCTCGTGGTACGGGCGGTAGGTCTCCAGGACGGCCTGGAAGCGCATGACGCGGAAGTCGTCGAGGAACTCGTCGACGTCCAGGTTGTCCAGGTCCAGCCGGTCTTCGAGGACCTTCAGGGTCGTGGGGCCGAGCTCGAAGTTGATCAGGGTCGCATAGGCGTCGAAGGTGACGATCTCTCGCATGGTTTTCGCCTCAGTCTCGCGGGATTCCGGATTTTCCAGGGGTGAGGTGGGGGCTTCAGACGACGCGTTCGCCGGGGGTGACGATCACGTCGAGTGCGGCCAGGTCGGCCGCGTCGGGGATCCAGTCGGCCGCCGCCGCATTGGCGGTGACCTGTTCGGGGGTCATGGCACCGCAGATGACGGAGCCGACGGCGGGGAGCGCGGCCAGTGCGCCCACGGCGACCTGGAGGAGGGTGAGTCCTCGTTCGGCGCCGTACGTGGTGAGCGCCTCGGCCCTGTCGAGGGCCGCGTCGGTGAGCCAGCCCTGCCGCCAGGACAGCCGGCTGCCGGGCGGGGGCCGCTCACCGCGCCGGTACTTGCCGCTGAGCAGGCCGTTGGCCAGCGGGTAGTACGGCAGGAGGCCGACGCCGTGGCTGACGCAGGCGGGGACCAGGTCCTTCTCCACAGCGCGGTCGAGCAGGTGGTAGCGGGCCTGGGTGGACACGAAGGCATCGGTGAGCTGCTCGGCCGGCAGGTTGGAACAGCCGATGTGGCCGATCTTGCCCTCGTCGACCAGTTCGCGGAGCGCGGCGACGGTCTCCTCCAGCGGGGTGACGCCGTCCGGCTCGTGGTACTGGTACAGATCGATCCGTTCGGTGCCCAGGCGGCGCAGCGAGGCCTCGACGGCGTACCGGATGTAGGGACGGGCTCCCCGCCGACCGTAGAGGTCGGCCTCCTGACCCATCTCCATGCCGAACTTGGTGGCCAGGACGACCTCGTCGCGGTGCCCCTTGAGAGCGGCACCGAGGAGCCGTTCGCCGTCACCGCGCCCGCTGTCGCTCTCGCCGAAGCCGCCGTACATGTCGGCGGTGTCGAAGAGGGTGATTCCGGCGTCCAGGGCCGCGTGGACGACCGCCTTCGTGCCGTCCTCGTCCAGACGGGAGCCGAAGTTGTTGCCGCCGACACCGACCACGGAGACGGTCGGGCCGCGCTCGCCCAGCGTGCGATATCTCATGACCGCCTCCCGAATCCGATGCAGACGTTCTTGGTCTGCGTGTAGCTGTCGAGGGCCGCGAGGCCCTTCTCCCGGCCCCAACCGCTGTGCTTGTAGCCGCCGAACGGGAGCTCGACGCCGGTGCCGACGCCGGTGGCGTTGACGTAGACCTGGCCGGCCCGGATGCCCTCGGCGAGCCGCATCGCCTTGTCGATGTCGCGGGTCCAGACGTAGGACGCGAGGCCGTACGGGCTGTCGTTGGCGATGTCGAGGGCCTCGTCGGCGTCGTCGAACTCGATGACGGTGACGACGGGGCCGAAGATCTCCTCGCGGGCGCAACGGGCGTCGTTGGTCAGGCTGGTGAGCACGGTCGGCTCGACGTAGTAGCCGTCGGCCAGGGCCGGGTCGGACGGTGCACCGCCGCCGGCCCGCGCCACGGCGCCCTCCTGGCGGGCCAGGTCCAGGTAGCCCAGCACCCGGTCACGCTGCCGGGCGGCGACCAGCGGGCCGACGTCCGGGTCGGTGAGCCCCGGGCCGACGCGCAGGGAGGCGGCGTGGGCGACCAGCTTGTCGAGGAACTCCTCGGCACCCCGCTGGAGCAGCAGCCGGGTGCCCGCCGAGCAGGTCTGGCCTGCGTTGCCGAAGGCGGAGGCCGCGACGGCGCTCAGCGCCAGGTCGAAGTCGGCGTCGGCGAAGACGACGACCGGGGACTTGCCACCCAGCTCGGTGACGGAGGGCACCACGTTGGCTGCGGCGGCCTGGGCGACCTTGATGCCCGTCGGCACCGAGCCGGTGAAGGTGACCTGGTCGATCCCGGGGTGCCCGGCGAGAGCCGCACCCGTCTCCCCATCACCGGGGACGACGTTCAGAACGCCCGGCGGCAGACCGCACTCCAGGGCGATCCTGCCGATCTCCAGCGGCGTGAGCGGTGCCTCCGGCGACGGCTTGAGCACCACGGTGCACCCTGCCGCCAGCGCCGGAGCGGAGCCCCTCGCGGTGTTCTGCAGCGGGTAGTTGAACGGGATGATCTGGCCGGAGACACCGATCGGCTCGCGGACGGTGTAGTCGATCAGGCCGGGCCCGAGAGGGATCGTCGTGCCGCCGAGCTTGTCGGCGACGCCCGCGTAGAACTCGAAGTACCGGGCGGCGGCCTCGACATCGGCCTTGGCCTGGCGGAGCGGCTTGCCGACGTCGTGGCTCTCCAGGCGGGCCAGCCGTTCGCCCTGGTAGCGGATGGCCTCCGCGATCCGGTAGAGGATGCGGCCCCGGTCGGCGGCGCGCATACGGGCCCACTCCGGTGCCGTGAAGGCTGCCCGGGCCGCCGCCACCGCCTGGTCGACGTCCGCCGCGCCTGCATGGGCTACCTGCGCGATGGCTGTGCCGTCCGAGGGGTCGAGGACGGTGAAGGTGCGCCCGTCGGCGGCGGGTACCTGTTTGCCGTCGATGAGGAGCATCTGAGCGTCGCTGCTCATGGCCGGATCTCTCCCTGCACCTCGCCGAAGATCACGACCTCGTCGCCGGGGCGGACGGTACGGATCCGGCGGACCCAGAGCACGATGCCGTCCTGCGGGGCGAGGACCTCCTCCAGCGTGTTGCCGTAGTGGTCGACGATGTGGGCGATCAGGTCGCCTTCCTTGCAGGTGTCCCCCGGCTCGGCGTGGCCGACGAAGAAGCCGCCGGCGTCGGAGCGGGCGAAAGTGCCGGAGACCGTGGTGTAGGTGTCCCGCAACTCCGCCGCACCGTCGATCATGCTGAGCTGCCGGAGGATGTTGCGGATGGAGTGCATGTGCAGGGTGACGTTCTCCTCGCGGTAGGTGCCGCCGCCGACCTCGATGGTGATGGCGGGCTTGCCCGCCGCGAGGGTGGGATGGCGCACCGTGCCGCCCCACTTGCCGCCCTTCCAGACCAGCTCGTGGCCGGCCGCGAGGGCCATCTCCGTCGCCAGTTCCTCGTAGCCGCCCTGAAGGATGACCAGCGGGGCGATCTCGCCGAACGTGCCGCCGGTGTGCAGGTCGACCAGGGCGTCGATGGCCGGGACGACCTGCTCGACGAAGGTGGCGGCCAGGCGCAGCGAGTACGAGCCGTCCGCGTCACCGGGGAAGATGCGGTTGAGGTTGAGGTGGTCCAGGCCGCTGGTGCGGGCCGCCGCCTCGAAGGCCGGGGTGTTCATGCAGGGGATGGCGACGAGCGTGCCGCGCAGGGTGGCCGGGTCGATCTCGGCGACCACGCGGCGGACGGCTTCCTGGCCGTCGTACTCGTCGCCGTGCACGCCGGCGTCCACACACAGGACCGGGCCGTCCTGCGCGCCGTTGACGACGATCAGTGGGATGCCGAGTTCGACACCGTAGCTGCTGGTGCCGACCGGGATGAGGCCTTGGGCGCGCTCGCCGGGGGCGACGGTCAGCGGACCGATGGAGTACATGTCGTTCCTTTCCGAAACATGGATCAGATGCGGGCGGACGCCTCGGCGAGGGTCTCTGCGAGGATGTCGGCGATACGGTCGAGAAGGGCCCGGTCGCTGATCAGCGGGGGTGCGATCTGGACCAGTGGCGCGGACCGGTTGTAGACGCGGGCGAGGAGGCCGGCCTCGCGCAGCCGGCGCGGGATCAGGTCGACGATCAGGTCGGCGCGGGCGGCGTCGCCGAAGCCGCCGTCCTCGTGGTCGCCGACGAGTTCGCAGGCGTAGAAGAACCCGGCTCCCCGGACGTCGCCGACGATCGGCAGGTCCGCGAGGGATGACATGCGGCCCGCCAAGTGGCCTTGGAGGTCACGGACGTTCTCCAGGATCCGGTCCCGCTCCATGATCTCCAGGCTGCGCAGGGCGATGGCCGCGCTCAGCGGGTGCCCGGCGAAGGTGTAGCCGTGGTTGAGGACCGCGCCGGGCCGGTTGATGACCTCGACGACACCCTGGCTGACCAGAGTTGCCCCCATGGGGGCGTAACCGGCGGTGATGCCCTTAGCGACGGTGACCATGTCCGGGCGGGCGCCGTAGCGGTCCCCGCCGAACCACTCCCCGAGCCGGCCGAAGGCCGTGATGACCTCATCGGCGACGAGCAGGAAGCCGTACCGGTCGGCCAGCGCCCGCAGACCCTGCCAGTAACCCTGGGGCGGGGTGATGCAGCCGCCCCGGTTCTGCACCGGCTCGGCGATGAGCATGGCGACGGTCTCCGGGCCCTCGGCCAGGATCGCGGCCTCCAGCTCGGCGAGCAGCCGGGCCGTGTACAGGCCGTCGTCCGCGTATTCCGGTGCGAGACCGAAGCGGTTGGTGTTGGCCACGAACCGGGTGTGGATCGCCGGCGGGCCGTACGGCTCCGTCAGGCCGGGGTCGTCGGTGAGGGAGAGGGTGCCGATGGTCAGCCCGTGGTAGGCGCCGCGCCGGGCGATGGCCTTGGTGCGGCCCGGTTCGCCGCGCAGCGCGTGGTAGCGGCGGGCGATCTTCCAGGCGGTCTCGACGGCTTCGGCGCCGCCGCTGGAGAAGAAGGTGTGCTCGATGCCGACGGGGGCGATCCGGGACAGCCGCTCGGCGAGTTCGATCGCCGTCGGGTGCGCGGAGGAGGTCCACAGCGGGCTGTAGCACAGCTCGCGCAGTTGCTTCTCGGCCGCCTCGGCGAACTCGGGGCCGTAGGAGTAGCCGAGCTGGCAGCAGTACAGCCCGGACAGGCCGTCGATGTAGCGCCTGCCGTCGGCGTCGACGATGTACGGGCCCTCGCCCCGCCGGATGACGAGGAGGTTCTCGCCTTCCGGGCCGAGCGAGCCGTTGGGGGTCATGTTGAGCAGCAGGTGTCTGGCCGCGGTGGCGGACAGTTCACCGGTCGGGGTGCGGGTGCTGGTGCTGGTGCTGGTGCTGGTGGTCATGAGGTCTCACTCCCGGTGGACAGGCCCACCCCGGGCTCCGTCGGCAGCAGACCGTCCTGCTTTCCGCCACCGCCGAGTCGGCGCACGGCGGCGACCAGGACGAGGGCCAGGACGGCGATCGCGATGAGCACCGCGCTGATGGCCGTCACGGACGGGTCGACATCGAACTGGAGGACGTTGAACACCTGGACGGGCAGGGTCGTGGTGTCCACCGAGGACAGGAACTGCGAGATGAAGAACTCGTCGAAGCTGGTGATGAAGGAGAAGATCGCGGCGGCGATCATGCCGGGCATGGCCAGGGGGAGCGTGATGCGCCGGGCGACGGTGAGCCGGTTAGCGCCCATGCTGGCCGCCGCGTCCTCCAGCCGTTCGTCGATGCCCTTCAGTGTGGCCATGAGGATCATCACGGCGATCGGTGAGGCGAGCACGGTGTGGCCGAGGGCGATGGCGATCGGGCTGCCGAGCATGGCGGCCGGCTCGAAGAGCAGGAACAGGCCGAGGGCGATGACCACTTGGGGGATCACCAGCGGGGCGAGGACCAGTCCGTACACCGCCGAGCGCAGCGGCAGGTTGCTACGGACCAGTGCCGTGGCCGCCGTGATGCCCAGGAGGAGCGAGAACACGGTGGTCAGTGAGGCGATCAGGGCGCTCAGCGACAGCGCGGCCGGCCACTTGCTGCCGTCGGCGAACAGCACCTTGTACCAGCCCAGCGTCCAGGAGTCCGGCGGGAAGGCGCCGAAGGCGTCCTTGCCGAAGGAGGTGACGACGATGAGGACGATGGGCAGGGCGAGGAACAGCAGGATCACCGTGGAGGCGACGGTCAGGAAGATCCGCCCGGCCAGTGTCGAGCGCAACGCGATCATGAGATACCTCGATTCTTCGCGGCCTCGCTCGCGGCCTTGATCAGCCGCAGCAGGAGCAGGCCTCCGAAGGTGAGGAGGAGCAGGATGATGCCGAGCGCGGCAGCGCCGTTCCACTGGTTCTGCTTCATCACCTGCTCACTGATGAGCGAGGCGACCATGGTCTGCTTCGGACCACCCATGAGGGCGGGGGTCAGGTAGTAGCCGAGGCAGAGGATGAAGCTCAGGATGCCCGCGTTGACCAGGCCGGGAGCGACCATCGGCAGGTAGACCCGGCGGAAGATCGTCAGCCGTCCCGCGCCCATGCTGGCCGCGGCGGCCGGCAGCCTGCGGTCGATGCCGCGCATCACCGCGTACAGCAGCAGCACGGTGTACGGCAGCATCACCGAGGTGGTGCCGATGACCACGCCTATCTCGTTGTAGAGCATCTGGAAGGGAGCGCCGGGGACCTTCAGGTCCGTCAGGGCGTTGTTCACCACGCCGTGTTCACCGAGCAGGATGATCCAGCCGTAGGTGCGCACCAGCGCGCTGATGAAGTGCGGCACGACGACGATGATCATCACCAGGCCGGCCCACAGTGGCTTGAGCCGGGAGACGGCGGCGGCCAGCAGGAACCCGATGACCAGGCTGAGCAGCGAGGTCTCGGCGGAGATCCGCAGGGTGGTGAAGAGGACGTCCAGGTTGGAGCCCTGGAGTGCGTCCGCGTACCAGTGCAGCGTCCATCCCCCCTCCTCCCCCTTGAGGCTGAGGAGCAGGGTGCTGAAGATGGGGTAGACGAACAGCACCAGCAGGTAGATGACGACGGGTGCGGCGTTCAGCAGCCCGAAGCGCGTGCGGCGCTCGGACAGCGCGCGGCGCAGCCGGTGCAGCCGTCCCGTGCGGGCGGCGGTGGTCGCGGGGCCCGGAGCCGGGGGCGCGGGGGCGAGAACGGATCCGGCCATGTCACCCGCCTCCTTCCACCGCGAACACGCTGACGTCGTCGGGGTGGGCGGTCAGGCTGACCTGTTCGCCGACGACCGGGGCCTGTCCGGCCGGGATTTCCAGCCGTACGAGGCCGGTGTCGGCGTCGCCCGCGGGGCGGACGGTGACGCGGACGAGGGTGCCGACATAGGTGACCGTGTCGACGGTCCCGATGCAGAACCCGTCGCCCGGCGTACAGAGCCGGAGCCGGCCGGGCTGCACCGCGGCCCGTACCCTGGCTCCCTCGACTCCCGTCTGCGGGCGGGCCTTGAGCAGGCCTCCGGTGTCGAGCTTCACGACGATGCGCTCGGACGTCTGCTGCTGGACGGTGCCGGGCAGGAAGTTGGCCGCGCCGAGGAAGTCGGCGACGAACGGGGTACGCGGGCGCTCGAAGAGCTCACGCGGGGTGTCGAACTGGTCGATGCGCCCGTCCCGCATCACCGCGATCCGGTCGGACAGGACCAGCGCCTCCTCCTGATCGTGCGTCACATAGATGACGGTGAGGCCGAGTTCCTGCTGGATACGTTTGATCTCGGTCTGCAGCTGGTCGCGCAGCTTCTTGTCCAGGGCGCCGAGCGGCTCGTCCATGAGGATCACCGGCGGCCGGTAGACCAGCGCCCGGCACAGTGCGACACGTTGCTGCTGACCACCGGACAGTTCGCGGGGCCGGCGGCGGGCCAGGGCGGAGAGTCCGGCGATCTCCAGGGTTTCCCCCACCCGGCGGCGCAGCTCCGCCTTGGGCACGCCCCGCAGTTGGAGCGGGAAGGCGACGTTCTCCCAGACCGTCATGTGCGGGAAGAGCAGGTACTGCTGGAAGACGAAGCCGAGGCCGCGCTTCTGCGGCGCGAGGCGGGTCACGTCACGGCCGCCGACGACGATGCTGCCGGAGTCGGGCTCGCAGAACCCGGCGATCATCATCAGGGTGGTGGTCTTGCCGGAGCCGGAGGACCCCAGGAAGGTGACGAACTCGCCGCCCGCGATCTCCATGGAGACCGTGTCGACAGCGGTCACGCCGCTGTACGTCTTGCGCAGGTCCGTGACGGTGAGGGGTTTGCCGGTGCCGGTCCCCGGCGGGGAGACCGCCGGGGAGGACTGGTGCGGGGACTTCAGGTGCAGCTCAGGCATTGACCCACTCCTGCCAGCGCTTGGACACGGCCGCCTCGTTCTTGATCCACCACTCGACGTCCAGGTCGAACCCGGACTTCAGGTGTTCGGGCGAGCTGGCCAGGTTGTCGGCGGCGGCCGAGGAGAGCTTCTTGTAGGCGGCGGGCACCACCGGGGCCATCGGATAGACCTCGGCGTAGGCGGCCTGGATCTCGGGCCGCAGCGCGAAGTCGACGAGCTGATAGGCGGCGTCGAGGTTCGCGGCCCCCTTGGGGATGCAGAAGCCGTTGCTCTGCCGGCGGGCACCGTTCCACTGGTAGGCGAGCGGCGAGCCGCCCTTGATCAGGGCGTCGAGACGGCCGTGCCAGACGCTGGTGGCGACGACCTCCTCGCGGCCCAGCAGCACGCCGGGCAGGGCACCGGTGTCCCAGAACTTGCGGACGGATCCCTGGATGTTGTCGAGGGACTTGAAAGCACGCTCCACATCGAGCGGGTACAGCTTGTCCAGGGGAACGCCGTCGGCGAGGAGGGCGAACTCCAGTTCGGGCAGATCGGCGTCACGGGCCTGGAGGGCACGGCTCCCCTTGAACGCCTTGGTGTCCCAGAAGTCCGCCCAGCTTTCAGGCTTCTTGCCGCCGAAGGCGTCGGTGCGGTACGCCATGACGCTGGCCCAGTAGTTCTTGCCGACGCCGTGGGACATCATCAGGGACTCGGCGATGCCCGCGTTCCTGGTGCTCTTCAACCGGTCGTAGTCGAGCGCCTCGGTCGCGTCCTCGTCCTTGAAGCGCACCACGTCGGCCATCGAGGTGTCGATCACGTCGAACTGCGGGCGGCCCTGCTTGATCTGGGCGAGCAGCTGCGCGTACGCGATGTTCACCACCTTGATCTGGATGCCCGTCTCCTTGGTGAACGCGTCGTAGACCGCCTTCTGGTTGGCCTCGCCGTACGTGCCACCGCTGTTGCGCACGACCAGCGTCTTGGAGCTCTTGCCGCTGCCGGTGGTCGTGCTGCGGCTGCTGCCGGTGCCACAGGCACTCAGGGCGGACGCGGCGGCAAGACCCGCCGTGACTCCGCCGACTCCGCGCAGGAACAGCCGGCGGTCTATCCGGACATCTCTCATCGTGTGCCTCCTGGGTGGTGCTGCAGGGAAGGGGGTGCAGGGGATGTGGGGCGCTGCGGGCAGGGGGGTCGGGGGTATTACGGGCGGGGAGCCGCCTCGTCGGACCCGTGGCCCGCGCCGGGGGTGCGGAGGGTGTCGGGGCTCGGGGCCGTGTCGGGGTCCCACGGCACGGCGAGGGCGGCGAGTTCGTCGCCGGGGGCGACGGTGAGGCCGTGCATGCCGTAGAAGATCCGCCCGCCGGCGGGGGCGTGGACGGTGTGCTGCGTGCCGTCGGCCGGGTCGACGATGCGGCCGAGGAGGTCGCCTTCGGTCACTTCGCCGATGACGTCGGCGTCGAAGGCGAACTCCGGGTACCACAGGCCGGTGGCCTCGGCGGTGACGCCGGCGGACCAGACCCAGGTGCGGGCCGGCGCTGGGGCGGAGCCTTCGTGGTCGAGGACGCCCAGGTGGCGCAGTGCCGTGAGGAGGCCGTCGACGCGGCTCAGGGCCGTGGGCTCGTCCCGCTGCCCGAGTGAGCCCACCTCGACCAGGACCGCCGAGATGCCCCGGCGGGCGGCGGCTGCGTGGCTGTTGCCGCCGTCGGCCTTCAGTCCGAGGATGACGTCCTCGATGCCGAAGGAGCCTGCCAGTTCGGCCGTGGCCTTGTCGAGGTCGGGGTCACCGGTGAGGCGGTAGCCGACGAAGTCCCGCAGGACCTGGTCGATGCCGCCGCAGTGCAGGTCGACGTAGACGTCGGCGCCGTCGACCAGGTGAGTGAAGAGCCAGGCGGCCAGCCGCTCGGTAGGACCGCCGGCCGGGTCGCCGGGGAAGACGCGGTTGAGGTTCACGCCGTCGACCGGGGAGATGTTGAGCCGGCCCTCGTACACGGCGGGCGGGTTGGCGACGGGGCAGACGATCACCTGCCCGTGCACCTGGCCGGGTTCCAGCCTGTCCGCCAGTCGTACGGCGGCGTCGATGGGCGTGAACTCGCCGCCGTGCACGCCCGCCGTGATGACGACTCGGGGTCCAGGGCGGGAGCCGTTCACCAGGGTCAGCGGGATGTCCGCGGTGAGGGTGCCGAGGTCGGCCCGGACGGTGCCACGGACCTTGGTGCCGGGCTGGGCCTCGAGGGAGGCGACAGAGAGGGTGGCGTCGTTCATGGTCATGCCTCCGTACGGCCGATGGTGGAGAGGAAGTCGATGGGCTGGGGCGAGGTGCCGTCCAGCGCCAGGTCGGCGGCGATGTCGCCGAAGGCGGGCGAGAGCTTGAAGCCGTGGCCGGAGAAGCCGGCGAGCAGGATCACGTTCTCGGCGCCGGGCAGAGGGCCGACCAGGGGGCGGCTGCTCTCGGTGTAGCCCTCCATGTAGACGGAGAGCCGGGTCGGATCCGGGTGCAGGTCCGGCATGTGACGCCCGATCAGCTCGGAGAAGATCTCCAGCTCTTCCGGCTGCACCGTCCTGTCCAGCTCGTTCGGGTCGCCTGCGGGCTGGTGCAGGGCGCGGGAGAGGCCGAGCTTGACGGAGATGCCGTCCGGGGAGGGCAGACCGTAGCAGTGGGTGGGCGCGGTACGGATGAACGCCGGGCGCTCCTCACCGAACCAGGCGTCGGGGTCGGTCGGCACGTACCAGGCGCTGACCAGGCGGCGGACGTCCACCTCCCACGGCAGGTCGGGCAGCAGGTCGTTGACCCAGGGGCCGGGGGTGACGACGGCGGTGTCGAAGCGCTCGCTGCCGGAGTCGGTGCGGATCTCGACGCCGCCCGCGACGGGGACGATCTCGCGGACCGTGCTGTAGCGGTGGATCACCGCGCCCAGCTGTTCGGCACGGCGGGCGGCGCTCTGGATGGTCAGCTCGGGGCGGATGAAACCTGCTCGGCGGTCGAGCACGGCCGCGTCGCCGTCCTCTACGCGGTACTGGGAGAAACGTTTCGCCAGAAGCTCGGCGTCCAGCACCTCGTGGTCCAGGTCGTGCTCCGCGATGGACTGCAGGACGGTGGCCATCTGCTGGTGATCGGTCGGCCCCATCAGCAGACATCCGGTCAGTCGGCGCAGCTCACGGCCGGTCTCCTCCTGAAGCCGCTCCCACAGGGCGTCGGCATGCTGGAGCAGCGGGACGTAGCGGGAGTCCTCGAAGTGCGCGCTGCGGAAGATCCGGGTCTCACCGCCGGCGGCACCGCGGTCGTGGCCGGGGGCGAACCGGTCGTACCCGACGACCTCGGCGCCGCGGGCCGCCAGCCGCCAGGCGGCCTGGCTGCCCATCGTTCCGACGCCGACGACGGCGACGCGCTTCCTGGCAGCTGACACAGGGCTTTCCTTTCGTATCGCCGAGGCGCATGCTGAGCGCCCGACGTGAGACTGGTCGATTCGAGGCGGTTTGGATCGGGGGCCGGGCCCCTTCTTCGGGCCCACGGCTCACAGCCGCCGTGTCTCGCGGTGCCGGCCCGCTTCTGCGGGATCTCCCCGCCAAGTCGTGCCACATTGTGGAACGCTGTGCTAGAATCTGGCACGAGAATGACAGTGGCCAGGGGAGGAGTCAAGAGGTGTCCAGCAGAAATTCCGCGGATTAACGGGGGGAAACCGGATGGAAATGAAGAGCGTCACGAGATCGCTGCGGGTCCTGGAAGCGGTCGCCCAGCATCAGCCGGTCACCGTCGGGGAGTTGACGAAACTCTTCGGCCTACCGAAGTCGACGGTGCAGCGCACCCTGCTCACCCTGGCGGAGGCGGGCTGGCTGCGTGCGAACCGCAAGGACACGACACGCTGGGAGATCGGCGCGCGGGTACTGGCCGTACGACCCGCCGCCCTGCAGGGCTCCAGCCTGTTCGCCGCCGCCCGCGAACCCATGATCCGCCTCCGCGACACGGTGAACGAGACCATCCATCTCTCGGTGCCAGACGCACTGCACAGCATGGTCGTCGTCGACCGCGTCGACTGCGACCACCCCGTACGGACCTTCCACACCATCGGCGACACCTCACCGCTGCACGCCACGGCCACCGGGCACGCGATCCTCGCCCGGCTTCCGAAGCAGGACGTCGAGGAGCTCATCGCCCAGGGCCTGGAGCGCTTCAGCGACACGACCCCCACCGAACCCGACGAGCTGCGCGCCGAACTGGACCGGATCCGCGCCGACGGCTACGCGATCAACCGGAACCAGTACCGGCCGGGCGTCTGCGCCCTCGCCGCACCCGTGCTCGACGAGAGCGGGACACCGTTGGCCGCCGTGGCCATCTCGATGCCCGACTCCCGGTACGACGTGACACGGGAGTCAGAGTGGGGCGGCATCGTCGCCGGCGCGGCAGAGGAGATCAGCGGACGCCTACGGGGCGACTGACAAAGGCGGCGCCCCAAGAGGGCCCCGGCCGGAGAGGGCCGGCTTGCACGCGTCGAAGCGTGCAAGCCGGCCCTCTCCGCATGTCAGGGCAGACGTCACCCCGGGCCCGACCGGGGGTGCCGGGCCCAGGGCGGCCGCCGCGCACGGCACGGCGGGACGGGGCAGGGGCCCTCCCGCCGCTCACCGCGGGAGGGCTATGGGGCACCCACCCACCTCTCCATGCCGTATTGTGGAACGCCATGCTAGAATCCGGCATGCAATGCCGCGGCTCCGGGGAGGGAGTCAAAGGTGAGCGACGAAGCCACGCGACTGATGGGGCCCCGGATGGAAATGAAGAGCGTCACGAGATCGCTGCGGGTTCTGGAGGCGGTCGCCCGGCATCAGCCGGTCACCGTGGGCGAGTTGACGAAACTCTTCGGCCTGCCGAAGTCGACGGTGCAGCGCACCCTGGTCACCCTCAACGAGGCGGGCTGGCTCCGGGCCAACCGCAGGGACACCACACGCTGGGAGATCGGCGCCCGGGTACTGGCCGTACGACCCGCCGCCCTGCAGGGCTCCAGCCTGTTCGCCGCCGCCCGCGAACCCATGATCCGCCTCCGCGACACGGTCAACGAGACCATCCATCTCTCGGTGCCCGACGCACTGCACAGCATGGTCGTCGTCGACCGCGTCGACTGCGACCACCCCGTACGGACCTTCCACACCATCGGCGACACCTCACCACTGCACGCCACGGCCACCGGGCACGCGATCCTCGCCCATCTCCCGCGTCCCGAGGTCGACGAGTTCGCGACGGGCACGTTCGAGGGGTACGGCGAGGACACCATCACCGACGCCGAGGAGCTGCGCACGGAACTCCAGCGGGTCAGGGAGCGTGGCTACGCCGTCAACCACAACCAGTACCTCCAGGGGATCTGCGCCATCGCCGCACCCGTCCTGGACGGTGACGGCGTCCCGCTGGCCGCCGTGGCCGTCTCCCTGCCTGACGCACGCTTCGAGCCCGGTCGGCTCGCGGAGCTGGGGCGACTGGTGACCGAGACGGCGACGGAGATCACCGCGCGCCACCTGCGCTGAGGGCGCCCTCGGCCCGGCCCGCCCGAGGCGAGGCAGGGCCCTCCCCGTGCCCGGCCAGGAGGACAGAGCGGCCGGGCACGGCGTGGCCCGCGCGGTGCGCGAGGAGGCGTATGTCAGGGCAGGACCGCCGTCATCGCACAGGCACCGCGAGGTACTGGTACTCCAGGAACTCGTCGAGCCCCACCCGGCCGCCCTCGCGGCCGAGCCCGGACTGCTTGACGCCTCCGAAGGGGGCGGCCGGGTTGGAGACGAGGCCGGTGTTGAGGCCGACCATGCCGACCTCCAGACGCTCGCTGACCCGCAGGGCGCGGTCCAGGCCCTCGGTGAAGACGTAGCCGACGAGACCCCAGGGGGTGTCGTTGGCCCGGCGGATCACCTCGTCCTCGTCGTCGAAGGTGAGGATCGCCGCGACCGGGCCGAAGATCTCCGTGTCCATCAGGCGGCTGTCGGAGGCGACGTCGGTGAGCACGGTCGGCGGGTAGAAGTGGCCCGGCCCCTCGGGCGTGCGGCCGCCGACGAGCACCCGGGCGCCGCGCTCCACCGCGTCGGCCACCAGTTCCTCGACCTTGCCCCGTCCGGTCCGGTCGATCAGCGGTCCGACGTCGACGCCGTCCCGGGTGCCGGGGCCCACGACCAGCGCGCCCATACGCTCGGCCAGGCGCCGCCCGAACTCCTCCACCACGGAGGAGTGGACGAAGAAGCGGTTGGCGGCGGTGCAGGCCTCGCCCATGTTGCGCATCTTGGCGACCATCGCGCCGTCGACCGCCTTGTCCAGGTCGGCGTCCTCGAAGACGATGAATGGCGCGTTGCCGCCCAGCTCCATCGAGGTCCGCACGACCGCCTCCGCGCTCTGGGCGAGTAGCAGGCGACCGACATTGGTGGAGCCGGTGAAGGACAGCTTGCGAATCCGCCCGCCGCGCAGGAGCGGTTCGCACACCTCCCCCGCCCGGGAGGTGGTGACGACGTTGAGCACGCCGTCCGGCAGCCCGGCCTCCTTGAGGATCGCGGCGAGAGCCAGGCTGGACAGAGGGGTCTGCGGGGCCGGCTTGAGGATCATCGTGCAGCCGGCGGCGATCGCCGGGCCGATCTTGCGCGTGCCCATGGCCAGCGGGAAGTTCCACGGGGTGATCAGCAGACAGGGGCCGACCGGGCGGCGGGACAGCAGCATGCGGTTGCGGCCGTCGGGCAGGACGCCGTGACCGCCCTCGATACGCACGGCCTCCTCCGAGAACCAGCGGAAGAACTCCGCCGCGTACGCCACCTCTCCCCTGGCCTCCGCCAGCGGCTTGCCCATCTCGGCCGTCATCAGGTGGGCCAGCTCGTCGGTGCGCTCGACGACGATCTCGTACGCCCGGCGCAGGATCTCACTGCGGACCCGGGGCGCCGTACGGGCCCACTCCTCCTGCGCCCGGACAGCGGCTTCCTCGGCGCGCTGAGCGTCCTTGGGCCCCGCGTCGGCGACGTGGCAGAGGATCTCGCCGGTCGCGGGATCGTCGACGGGCATGGTGGCGCCGTCTGCGGCGTCCGCCCAGGCCCCGCCGATGAACAACTGCGTGGGTGTGTCGGTCATGGGGTTCCTCCTGGTTGAACGGCTTGATCGGCGGCAGGGTCGAGGAGTTCCGCGAGGTGCAGGGCGCGGATGCCCCGGTCACCGGCGAGGTGGTCGATCTGGGTGGCGCAACTGAAGCCGTCCGCGACGACGACGGTCGGCGTGTCCTGGTCGATGCCGTCGAGGCGTGGCTTCAGAGCCAGGTCGGCGACGGCCATCGAGGTGTCGTAGTGCTGCGCCTCGAAGCCGAAGTTCCCGGCGAGTCCGCAGCAGCCCTCGGCCTCGTCGACCTTGACCACACCCAACTGGCGCAGCAGGTCGGTGGGGCGGCTGCCCTTGAAGGTGGCGTACTCGTGGCAGTGGGTCTGCAGGACGACGTCGGCCGGCAGCTCGGGGGGCGTCCAGTCGGGGGCGGCCAGGTCGGTCAGGGCGCCGGTGAAGGTGTGGACGCGCTCCGCGACCCGACGGGCGGCGTCCGTGCCGAGGAGCTCGGGCACGTCGCGTTTGAGCGCGGCGGCGCAGCTGGGTTCGGCCACGATGATGGGCCGCTCGTCACCGTTGTCGAGGTGGGCGACCGTACGGGCCATGATGCGGCGGGCGACGGACAGCTGGCCGGTGCTGACCCAGGTCAGGCCGCAGCACAGGCCGTCCTCCGCCGTGCAGGGGATTCCCGCGTCGGCGAGCACGCGGCGCGCGGCGCCCGCCACCTCCGGACGAAACGCACGCGTGAAGCTGTCGACGAAGAGCACAGCCCTCGCCGATTCGCCGGTCTTCGCACCGCGCAGGACCCCGCGCAGTGCGCGCCGGGAGGCGAAGGCCGGGATCCGGCGCTTCGTGGTCACCCCTCCCAGCCGGGCGAGCAGCTTGCCGACCGGTCCGCGCAGCAGCGCGTTGAGAGGGCGGGCGGCGAATCCGGCCAGGGCCGAGGTCAGCGGCAGCCAGCCCAGCGAGTAGTGGGAGCGGGGCCGGATCCTGCCCTTGTAGTGCTGGTGCAGGAACTCCGCCTTGTACGTGGCCATGTCGACGCCGACCGGGCAGTCACTGGAGCACGCCTTGCAGGACAGACACAGGTCGAGGGCATCGCGCACCTCCGTCGAGCGCCAGCCGTCCTGGACGAGGTCGCCCCGCACCATCTCCTGAAGGAGTCGGGCCCGGCCCCGGGTGGAGTCGGTCTCCTCCCCGGTGGCCCGGTAGCTCGGGCACATCACACCGCCCGCGTCGCTGCGGCAGCGGCCCACGCCGACGCAGCGGCGTACCGCGCCCGCGAAGCCGTCCTCGTCGTGCGGGAAGGAGAAATCCGTCGCCAGGGGCTGGATCTGGTGCAGCGCGAGATCGGCGTCGAGCGGGGCCGGGGCCACGATCACGCCCGGGTTGAGCAGCCTCTCGGGGTCGAATACATCCTTGAAAGCGGTGAAGGCGCGGATCATGCGGTGGCTGTACATGACCTCCAGCAGCTCACCGCGCGCCCGCCCGTCGCCGTGCTCGCCGGACAGGGTCCCGCCGTGCTCGACGACCAGGGCGGCCGCCTCGTGCAGGAAGCGGCGGGCGGCAGTGCGGCCCACGTCCGTCGCGAGGTCGAAGTCGATGCGCACATGGACGCACCCCGCGCCGAAGTGCCCGTACATCACGCCGGTGAGTACATGGGAGGCGAGCAGCTTGCGGAAGTCCCGCAAATAGCCGGCGAGGTTCTCGGGCGCGACCGCCGAGTCCTCCCAGCCGGGCCAGGACTCCCCACCGTCGACGAGGCGGGCGGCCAGGCCGGCCCCGTCTTCGCGGACTCGCCACAAGGAGCGCCGTTCGGCCGCGCTCTCCACGACCCGCCCGCCGGTCATCCGGCCCTGTGCCTTGAGCACGTCGAGGAGCTGGGCCGCGCGGGTGTTGACCGTGGCCTCGTCGTCGCCGTCGATTTCGACGTACAGCCAGGCCCGCCCTTCGGGCAGTCCGGTCACGGAGTCCGGGCCGCGGCGGGCGCGCATGGTGGCGACGATCGCCTCGTCCATGCCCTCCACGGCGGTGGGGTTCCAGCGCAGGATCTCCGGCACGTCCTCGGCCGCGTCGACGACATCGTCGTAACCGAGAGTGAGAAGCGTGGAAGCCTGTGCGGTCGCCACCAGGCGGACCGTCGCGGCGGTCACGACCGCGCAGGAGCCCTCGGTGCCGACCAGGGCGCGGGCCATGTCGAAGCCGTGCTCGGGCAGCAGGTGGTGCAGCTGATAGCCGGAGACCTGACGGGGAATGCGGCCCAGCTCGGTACGGATCGGCGCCAGGTTGTCCGCGATCAGACGGCGTACGTCCGCCTCGAGACGGGCGACGGGTCCGGCGTCCTGCGGGTCCACCGCGTGCAGTCCGGTGCGGTCGGCGACGGCGCGCACGCCGTCGGCCGTCACGATCTCCAGCGCCTCGATGTGCGAGCTGGTACGCCCGTGCCGCACGGACCGGTTGCCGCACGCGTCGTTGCCGATCATGCCGCCGAGCGTGCAGCGGCTGTGCGAGGACGGGTCGGGGCCGAAGGAGAGCCCGTGCAGGGCGGTCGCGCTCTGCAGCGCGTCGAGGACGACTCCGGCCTCGACACGCGCGGTCCCGCCGGCCGGGTCGATGTCCAGGATCCGGTTCATGTACCGGGAGAAGTCCAGGACAACGCCCGGCCCGACCGCGTTGCCGGCCATGCTGGTCCCGCCGCCGCGCGCGGTGACGGGGACGCCCGTCTCCTTGCAGGCCCGCAGCACCGCGACCACGTCGTCGGCGCTGCGGGGGAAGGCCACAGCCTGCGGGGGGACACGGTAGTTGGAGGCGTCGTAGGCGTACTGGCCGAGGGCGCCCGGGCCGGATTCCACCCGCAGGCCGGGAGCCGTCTCGGTGAGGCGAGCGGTCAGCCGCGCCACGCTCTCGCTCATCGCGGCGATGCTCCTGAGGTACCGGCTTCCACCGCGGTCGCCCACGCCTGGAGGCCCGCGTCCACCGCCGTCTCGTCGATGACGAGCGCCGGGATCATCCGCACGACCTGGTTCCAGGCCCCGCACAGCAGCAGGAGCAGGCCCTCGTCGATGGCGGCGCGCTGGACGCGGGAGGCGGTCTCGGGGTCGGGGCTGCCGTCCTCGTGGACGAACTCGGTGGCCAGCATCAGACCCAGGCCGCGTACGTCGCCGATGCCCGGGGTCCGGTCGGCCACCGCCTCCAGTCCGTGACGCAGCCGCTTGCCCATCGCGTCGGCGTTCTCGACGAGCTTCTCGTCGCGTACGACGTCGAGGGTGGCGACGGCCGCCGCGCAGGCCACGGCGTTGGCACCGTACGTTCCGCCCTGCGAGCCCGGCCACGCCTTGGCCATCAGCTCCTCGGAGGCGGCGATGCCGGACAGCGGAAAGCCGCTGGCCAGGCCCTTGGCAGTGACGAGGATGTCCGGGGTGACGCCGAAGTGGTCGTGGCCCCAGAAGCGGCCGGTGCGGCCGACGCCGGTCTGCACCTCGTCCAGGATGAGCAGGAAACCGTGGCGGTCCGCACGCTCCCGCAGACCTTCCATGAACGCGCGGTTCGCGGGCACGTAGCCGCCCTCGCCGAGCACCGGCTCGACGATGATCGCGGCCGTGTCGGCGGGCGAGGAGATCGTCTGGAGGGTGTAGTCCAACTCCCGCAGGGCGAAGCGGGTGGCGGTCTCCTCGTCCCAGCCGTAGCGGTAGGCCGACGGGAACGGGGTGACGACCACACCGCTCATCAGCGGCGAGAAACCGGAGCGGAAGCGGGTACCGGAGGTGGTCATGGAGGCGGCGGCGACCGTACGACCGTGGAAGCCGCCGTGGCACACGATGACGTTCGGCCGGCCGGTGGCCTGGCGGGCAAGGCGCAGCGCGGCCTCGACGGCCTCGCTGCCGGAGTTGGTGAAGAACAGGCTGTCCAGGCCGGTCGGCAGCACCTCGCCGAGCTTGTCGACGAGGCGGCGCAGGGGTTGGTGCATGACCGTCGTGTACTGGCCGTGGATCAGCGTGCCGATCTGCTCCTGCGCCGCCGCCACGACCCTGGGGTGGCAGTGCCCGGTGCTGGTGACGCCGATACCGGCGGTGAAGTCGAGATAGCGGCGGCCGTCCTCGCCGTACAGGTGGACGCCCTCGCCCCGGACCGCCATCACGGGCGTGGCCTGGCGAAGGTGCGGCGACAGTGCGGTCATGTTCGTCTCCCGGCCTCGGTGTTCGCTCTGCTGCGACATCCCGAGCATCTCCACTGACCAGTGATGCGCCGCCGGGCGATGTGTCCGGCCGGACCGCGACATCCGGACGTTGTG
Source organism: Streptomyces aurantiacus (assembly GCF_027107535.1). Lineage (NCBI taxonomy): Bacteria > Bacillati > Actinomycetota > Actinomycetes > Kitasatosporales > Streptomycetaceae > Streptomyces > Streptomyces sp. Qhu-G9. Next base: position 5,272,309 of record NZ_CP114283.1, read on the forward strand.
TCAACCACCCTGGGCGTCTCGCTCGCACGGAAGCTCCTGACCAACCACCGAACTACTCTTGCGCAGGTCAGTGCCGCTTGTCACAGTGTCCGGGCACTCAGGGAGGCACCATGAGCGAGAACGCCGGAACGTCCCCGCCGCCGGTCACCGAGGGCCTGGACACTCATACGACAGGCCGCCCGGTCACCGTGGCCGACGTCCTAGCCCTCCCTGTGCTGGCAACGGGGCAGCCTCAGGTCGTCACAGGCGAGGCCCATCTCGACCGGCTGGTCCGCTGGGTCCACATCACCGAACTGACGGACCCCGCCTCCTTCCTCAAGGGCGGCGAACTCGTCCTGACCACCGGCATGCCCCTGCCGGACGACGCCGCGGGCGTACGCCGCTATGTGGACGAGCTCACCGACATCGGAGCCGCGGCCCTGGTCATCGAGCTCGTACGCCGCTACCACCGCCCACCCGAGCCGCTCGTCCAAGCCTGTCGAACCCGCGGCCTCCCCCTGATCACCCTGGCCAGAGACGTCAACTTCCTGGAAGTCACCCAGGTCGTTCACGCCCTCATCCTCGGCAACCAAGCCGACGCCATGCGCCGGACCCAGCGCATCCATGAAGCGTTCACCGCCCTGACCCTGCGCGGCGCCGGTCCCGAGGACGTCGTGCGCTCGGCGGCGGAGATGAGCGGCCGCACGGTCGTCCTGGAGAACCTGGTGCACCAGGCATTGATCTGCGAGCCCTCCGGCACAACGGTGCAAGACGCGCTCACCGACTGGGAGCGCCGCTCCAGAGTGACCCCGTCGGGTGACGACTCCGAGGCACTCGGACCCGAGGCTTGGCTCGTGGTCCCCGTCGCATACCAGGGGGAACGCTGGGGCCGGGTCGTGATGCTCTCGGCGCCGCCCGGCGTGGGCTTCGGCCCCGAGGACGTCACGGTGCTGGAGAGAACGGCGATGGCTCTGACCATCGCGCGTCTCACCCATCCCACAACCTGGGAACGCACCGCCCACCGAAGCGCCCTGCGCGACCTCGCCGAACAGCGCCACCACTCCCCCGAGGACGCCCGGGCCCGGTTCGCCGCGCTCGGCCTGCCCGCCGAGGACAGCCGCTTCCTCGCAGTCCTGGTGGCCGGTCGCACAGGAGAAGGCGCCGAGTCGGAGGGCTGGTTGTCCCAGGAACTGCGCATTGCAGGGGTTACGGCGCTCGTCGGCGAACTGGCTTCCGCCCGCCTCGGCGCCCTCTTGGTCCTGCGCCCTGCCCAGCCCTGGCGGCCCACCGTCGAGCGGCTGGCCCGCAGTCTCCTGGATCAATCCCCGGATGCCGTCGTCAGCGTCGGTTCGGAGGTCACGGATATCGCCGACACCGCTCGCTCCTTTCGTGAGGCAGCACGCGCGGCTGAGGCGGCCGTACCCGGTGAACACCTCCCCGAGGGCAGATCGTTCCACGAGCTCTCCGACATCGGCCTGCGTCAACTCCTGTACGCGCTCCGCGAAGACACCCGCGTCCAGGACTACGTGGAACGACAACTTGGCCGCCTCGTCGACCACGACAACCGGCATGGCACCAACCTGCTGACAACCCTGCGCCATTACCTGGACGCAGCCGGAAGCAAGACCACCGCCGCCCGCCGCGGCAATCTGTCTCGGGAGACCATCTACCAACGCCTGCGCACCGTCGAGCGCCTGCTCGACTGTGACCTCGAATCCGGAGAACGACGAACAGAACTCCACGTCGCTCTCACGGCGCTTGACGTCCTGCGCACCCGCTGAGGAGCTCTGCTGACCCGCACATCAACCCGCCGGTACTTCGCGACGAGGATGCGGTGGCTCTCGACTATCTCCCGCCGGAACGCCCACGCGGGTTCGGCGAGGATCCGCTGGACCAGCAGCGTGTTGACGTGCACGAGCGCTGGTCCGGGGGTGGACGCTGGCCCGCCTCGATCTCATGGCCGACCGCCACCGGTGCTCACCTCGGGTCCCCGACACCGGCAGTTCCTTGGATGAGGTCCAGGACTGCACCTGCGTGGAGTTCTGCAATGAGGACCCAAAGACCGCTTGCACCCTCTCCGGCCGTCGACACGTTCACCCGGCCAGCCATGGCACAGGCTTCGGGCCTTGTCCCGTCCACCTGGACGCACCCGGTGACGTTTGATCCGCCGCCACCAACCCGTATGCCCAGGATTCCTGGAAGCCGCGCGCCTTCGCCTGCGGAGAGAAGAAGTTGCCGGACCCGGGCGTCAACGAGTACGGCAGCCCCCTTCCGGGCTACCCGGCTGGGGAGCTCTACATCGGCGACTACGCACCGGTCCCTGCGCGGTGCTGCGGACGCCCTGTCCTACCCCGCGCTGATCTTCATCGCCTCCGCGCTCCACGGCCTCGTCCCGCTCGACCGGCTCCTGCACCCCTACGACGTCACTCTCAAGGACGGCGGGCCGTCACGCCAGAGAAGATCGCGCGAGGCCTGGTGGAAGAAGGCCGCCACCCTCCACAACGAGCACGCCGCACGGTGAACGCCCCTCGATGGGCCGCCGGGGCCCCAGCAGAACACCTCTGTCCGCTCCGAGTCCGTAGGAACGTCATGACCAACCCGTTCGCCCCACCCATCGGCCTCAGTCACCTGCCGAACTACCGGCAGGCCGACGCGCGTCCTCGCCGCGCTGTGTTCCTCGGCCGTGTCTCCACCAAGGACAACCAGAACCCGGCCTCGTCCATCCCGCGGCAGGTGGTCCTCGCCTCCGAACGCCTAGATGAATGCGTCCAAGGGGTGTTGTTGCGGTCAGTGATCGTAGGCCGTGAGTGATCGCTTGATGGGCTGTCCAGTTTGCTCGTTGTGCCAGATCGCCGCTGTGAGTGCGAGGATCCGGCACAAGACCCGGGCTGACACCCCTGCAGGGCTCTTGCCGCCGTGTCGTTCCAGGTTGAGCTGCCCCTTGACGGTCTGATTGATCGACTCGATGACCTGCCGCAGCGGTTTGAACAGGTGTGACCCGGCCGGCTCGGCTTCCCCCCTTGCGGGCTGGCCGCAGCAACTTCAGGTGACGCTCGGCAAGGCCGCGCTCGAACTCGCGGCCGAAGTAGTTCTTGTCCCCGATGATCGTCTGCCCGGGGTGAGCGGCGAGGACGTCTGGCGCGGTATCGAGCATGTCGCGCAGCGTTTCGCGCTCGTCCGCCTTGGCCCCGGTGAGTGCGAACAGGACCGGCAGTCCGCCGAATGTGCACACCAGGTGCAGCCGCAGCCCCCAGAGGTATCGCGAGTGTGATGCGCAGTAGCCGTACTGGGCCCAGCCTGCCAGGTCCGAGCGTTTGGCCGTCTCACGGGAGCAACCGCAGCCGACCGGTGTGGAGTCGACCAGCCACACATCGTCGCTCCACAGTGAGGTGTCGCGGGCCACGATCCGGATCATGCTGGTGAGCAGTGAGAACGCGGCGCGCAGCCGCTTGTTGTAGCCGGACTGCTGGGGCACGTAGGGAAACAGGTGGCCGAAGTCCCGCCCCACGCGGCGAAGCCAGCGCCGCTCAGAGGTGTATCCGAGCAGCGCCGACATGACCGCGAGCGTGATCAGCTCGGCGTCACTGAGCGTGGGCGTGATTCCGACGGCAGGCCGCCACGGCGCGAGCCACGGCGAAGCCTTCAACTCGTCGTCAATCCGGGCATAGAGTGCCGTTGCGAGAGTGTCCAGGCCGTTAGTCACACATCGACGTCGGACACCCTCGCCTCATGTCCGCAAGCGATCCTCTGGACTCATTCAGGGATCCGGGGCGCGCCCACTGCGGTGACTATGCGTCACGGTCATTTCGCAGGGCCTGGATGAGCCAGGGGTACACCGGGATCAGGTTCGGTACTACCTGCCAGCCGTTGACGATCCACACCAGCCGCCAGTATCGGTCTACCCGGGGATCGTGCGCCTCTTCGAACTGCTGGGCCATCCAGTTACGGAATCCCGTGTCAGGGGTGCGCCCGAGCACCTCGGCGAAGCGGTGCACGAGGTCGTCGATGACGGGTGCGCCCCTGTCGTTGAGCGGGTCGATGCCCGACTTCCTGGCCTCGGCCACCTTCTGACGGGTGAATACCATCAGTTCCTCGCCGGCATCGCATTCGATGTCGAGCGGGCGCCCAGCGGCCTGGCGTACGGCCGCTTGGCGCATCCGGGCACGGAAATCCTCGTCGCCGACCAGCTCGGCGAGCTCCACCCACGCGGCGACCTGCTCGCCGGTCGGATCATCGGGGAGGTCGGGAGTGGCAGCGCGAACCATGGCCACCGCGGTCGGGTCGGCATCCACTGTGCCGAAGGTGCCATCCACGAAATCGTCGATCAGACGTCGGCGTTCCTCGCCGGACAACTGCGTGAGCCTGTGCATGAGCTTGGTCTCCTCGGGACTGGACCCGCGTCTGGCCACGACTCGCAGAACGCTCCGACGCAATTGCAGCATTCGGATCTGGACGTCCATGGCGTCGGCGTGCGCCGCGGCGACTTCCGCCACCGAGAGCTCGCGGTCCAGTACCCGTTGAACCGTGGCCAGGTCCATGCCCAGCTCGCGCAGTGTGCGCAGGAGTTCCAGACGAAGCAGTGCGTCGAGGTCGTAGAGCCGATAACCGGCGGGACTACGGGTGGTCGGCGCTACCACCCCCGAATCCGAGTAGAACCGGATGGTCCTCACGGACAAGCCGGTCCGCCGGGAAAGCTCCCCGATCGAGTAGAGGGTCGTAACGTCCATGCCCCCACTCTGCTGTCTCCAGTCACTGGAGACTCAAGGCCATTCCTCAGCCGGGCCCCGACCCAGACGTCCACCGAGTCGCTGAAGCATGCGTCGCGTGCTCTCCGCTGACCTCCAAAACGAAACGGGCACGCCCTGCACGTGCTGGGCGGGCGATGGCAGCGACATGCGACACCACTCTCCGGCGGCCTACGGCTACGAGCCCTTGGACGCAATCATCTAGGCCGTCCACTAGGCCGTGTTTTGGGTAACGGGTGAGTCTTGGGCGGATAGTTCTTCGGCCAGTTCCATACAGCGCAGGCGGGCCGAGGAGAGGTCGTAGGGCATCTTGCCGATGGCTTCGAACGCGCTCATGGAGTCAGCCTCCCGCCTGCCAGAGCCGCGGTCGGCCTCGTCCTCGCTGTCATCGGCGGTGGCAGGGTGCAGAGTGTCCCAGGCGTCGAAGAGGGCATCGTCGTCCTTATCCAGGCCGGACTCCTCGATGAAGGCGTGCAGGTCGCTTTCGAAGGCGTGCCGCTCGACGGCAACTTGAGCCACCCGGGGATCGTCGACGGCGACGCTGTCATCGAGTGCCTCCTCGGCGTCATCGATGCGGTCGAATTCCTCCCGCAGAGTGGGATGCGTGGCCAGGACGATGAAGCGGGTGGCCTGGACGGCCGCGCCGAGCGGGCCGAAGATCCGCTCAGTGACCAGCAGAGTGTCCAGGTCCGCCTGACGCAGGGAGCCCTCGGGCAGGCTCTTGAGGCGTTCGGTGACGAAGTCGGAGAGCAGGCCCATCCGGCTGCCTTCGGTGCGCATCCTCTGCACCGCGGTCCGCTGCCGCCGCGATTCCGCCTCCTGCTCGGCAAGGGTTTCCTCCAACCGCTCCAGGATGCCCGCGATACCGTCTCCGCTGTCCACACCGGCGGAAGCCGTGCCGGCGGTAAAGGCGTCGCGGATGTCGTCCAGTGCGATCCCGGCGTCGGCCATCTTGCGAATCCACAGCAGGCGGATCATGTCCTCGTACCCGTAGCGGCGGCGGTCATCGCCGCCCCGCTCAGGCTCGGGGAGCAGGCCGATCTCGTGGTAATGGCGAATCGCCCGTGGCGTGCTGCCGACGAAGGCCGCCGCGTCACCGATCTTGACCTGGCGGGGTGGCATGAAAGACGAATGCATGAGCAAGGACCTTTCCTCAAGGGATCGGGACGTAAGTCCACCGGACCACATGCCGCTACGGAAGGTGCAACCCCATACACACCGCTCCGCGCCAATGCCAGGAAACGCGCCCTTCAGGGGGCGGCTCTTCCGGGGTCACAGGGCGTGGTGCAGCCAGCGCTGGAGGACGGTGCTGACGTCTGCGGGCAGGGCGCTGAGCTGGTCGATGACCGCACGGTCTTCCGGCATCGGGGGGATGCCGGCGGCGGTGAGGGCCACGTTCAGGGCAAGGCGTCGCTCATCGCGTGGGGCGAGGGTTCGGTTGAGGCGTTCGGCGGGGTTGGGCGGCGGCAGGAAGTAGTCCAGGTCATCACGGACGTGGACGGGCGTCGGCCAGGGGTTGTCCAGGGGCTCAGGAGCGGCGTAGGGGTCGGCGTACGCGCAGGAAGTGTGGTTCTCGTTGCTCCAGGGGGTCATCTCTGTCTCCCAACCAGTGTTTTACGGACTACCGGTCCAGAGCTCCGCGAGGGTTGCTTCGGTTGCGGTTGCGGCCGTACGTCACGCTGACGGCGCCTTCGGCGGCTGATCACCTCGTGTGACCAGCAGACGGCAGGCGACACCACGTCGCTCTCAGGGAATGCGCTTCCTTCCGGGGAGGCGACGACGTGCTCAGGCTCCTGCGATAAGTCCGGCTGAACAGGGAGGCCGGGGCAAATGGGTGAGGCTCCGGCCGTTTGCCGGGAGTCGGTCGTTGAGCAGCTATGGAAGCCTTCGGTGACTGTTTCGATCCGGGTCCCGGCGCCCGGAGTGCCGGCCATGCAGAAGACACCTGTGCGTGGTGCGTGCAGTTGCGGGAGACGGACGCCCAAGCCCGCCGGATGCCGGCAGAGGGCAAACGTTCGCCCGAGCCCTGGAGCATCTTGCCGGGGCCGGCCCCCGTGTCCTGCGCAGGTCGACGCATGAGGGGGGTGAGAACGGTGCTGGTCGTCATGGCCGCGCTCACGATCCTCGCGGCGACCGTGGCCATCATTGTGGACACCCGCCCCTGACACCCGGCGTCCCTGCCCGCCGGCTGCTCCCGGAGTCGGCGCACCGACCGCTCACACCGCACTCCACGCTGCCCAGGGCGCCACGGTCCTGCGGTCCTGTTTGCGCAGGGGCCGCTCAACCGCCTCTTGCCGGTTGACCGCTGTTGAAGGAAAAGCGCCAGGGTGCGCCACCCTTCCTGACGGCTTCGAACATCGACCAGCATGATCAGAACGAGCTGACCTGAGCGTATGCCGCCCAGCTCAGCCGTTGCGCTGGCCGGCCCCGGTCAGGAGCAGCCGACGAGGCTCAGGACAGGACATGTGGGATCCAGCATGGATGCGCAGTGTCGAGTGGCTCGCCGCGGCAGCCGCCGACCCCCGGGCGTGCAAACGGCAGTGGGAACACGGGAGTGGGTTCGTTCTGCTGGAGGCGGGACGCTTCTGGAATGTCCTCAGCGTCCCGGAAGAACTCGGCATGTCTGCCCTCGACATGCTCTGGCATGATCCGTTACGCGTGCCCGGGCCCGCTCTGCGGCACAGCAAGGCCCACCGCGTGGGATTCCTCGTGCCACCGGGCCCCGCCGCGCAGTGGGCCGGGGCGGGGGTCCGCCATGCCGGGAAGGGCAGCTGGATTCCCAGTCCGCCGCCGTACCGGGAGACCGGCCATCTGGAATGGGTCATCCCGCCCGACGGGACCGGGGCCCTCCACGTTCCCGAAGTTCTGGAATGGGCCCTGCGGTCTGCCGCACGCGCACTGACCGCCTCCAGAACCATCCACCAGGTCCCCGCCGAGCCTCGCTGAACCAACCAACCGCCATCACCCACACGTGCGACACCGCGCCATAGCCCCCGTGGATGCCCCAACCGGGGCCGGGCAGGTTCAGGCGCGGGGTCCGTGCCGCGGTGACGGAACCGGCACGGGCCCACCACCTCAGCCCAGCGCATCCGTTGCTGGTGCCGATCGTTGGACAGGCCCAGCGCACCGGACCTCTCGAAGCTACCGGGTTAGATGATGGCCCGCCGCAGACCGTCCGACCTCGGCGCACTCCCCTACTACCGCGCGTACGCAGCCATTGGCATCGAGATGGCCGCATTGGCGCGCGCCGCCGGCTCCCGCTGGGCGATCGAAGAGATCCTGCGGATCCCGGACGCTCTCCTGCTCCACCCACGAAGCGACCACAACCACACACCGGCAACTGCCGAGCTTGCGCTTCCTGCCCGGCAGGCCGCCTCGCAGCCGCGGTCCGGTCAGCCAGGGTCGCGCCGAGCAGGGCCCGGTGGTTGGCGAACATCCGCTCCGGCAGACGGTTGGCCAGGCCGTGGTATCGCTCGGAGGGGCGGACCACGCTCCCGCTGATGGAAGATCTGCCCGGACGCGGTGAGTTGATCGACGACTTGCAGGAAGAGCACCATGACTCGAACATCTCCCGTGGAGGGCGCGGGCGCTCAGCGGCGTGCGAGGTGCCGTTCGCAGCCTGCACCCGGCTGGTCTCACATGCCGTAGTCGTGGAAGAACGCTTCTTCCTGCTCAGCGGGCAGAACGTCGTCCGCACCGATCGAAGGAGCCTTTCTCGCCAGTCTCTTGGCGTTGGAGACTTTGAGGTAGTCCCGCCCGTGGAGCACCTCGTCGAGGGGGACGAAGACCAGGCGCTGGCGGGTGGGCAGTCCGGTCCGTACGGTGGCCACCGCCGGCTCGTCGGTGGTGGTGTCCACCCGGACCGCTTCGAGCACGCCGATCCAGCGCCCCTTCAAGTCGACGACATCCTGGTTGCGCCATTCCCGAATATCGGCTGCCCGGACCATGCCGCCTCCCCGGCCACCGGTCCGTGTGGGCCCAGCGGAATACGGCGTTCGGGCATCTGAATCGGCAGCCCTGCAATGTCCTATCCGCGAGTTCTCTGTCCGCGAGGCGATTGCTGAAGCGTCTCTTGTCGTCGTAGGAGTCGAGGCAACGACTCCGGCGTATACACGCCGGAGTCGCCCTTCCGGGCGGCTGCACGTGAGAGTGAACCAGCCCACATTCGATATTACTACTGTCGGTGCGGTTCCGGCATGCTCGTGCTTCGCATTCGACCCGCACTCTCCCTGGGACTCCCTCTGGCGAATGTCCTGGAGCGGCAGCTCCGCCATGACGGGTGCATATCGCATGGCGGATCCATCGTGCTGACACCGCCGCAAGATCAACAAACGGCTTCATCCCTGGTAGCGCACTTAAGGGGGTCACCCTCGGTGATCTCCTGTCCGGGGCCTTCCTGCTCTTAGTGTGGCGCCTCCCCGATCCACCCAAAGGACCTGACTGCCGCGCCCCGGGGAGGGTCGGTCCGGGGAGTTTCTCCTCATCCCCGCAAGGGCGGGAAAACGAAGCCATCCGGCCCTTTAAGTATTTCTATGTATTTCGCGATCCACTTGCCGATTCCGGTGATGCCACGTGAATGAATCGTCTCCGGATTCCTCGCCTGCGTAATATGCCAGCGACAGAGAGCAGGCGATTCCGTGCGATCGGGAACCGCCGAGCAGGAAGCATCCCCTCACAGGAGTTGGCCCCTCGATGACGCTGAATATCCCTGACGCGCCGCTGCGGCGCACGATGTCGGTCTGGATCGCGGCGGTGACGGCCGTGGTGATCGCCGCTGTCGTACTTGCGGTGACGCCGACACGCGCAAACGCTGTTGCCACCCCCGTGCCGCTGGGTACGGCAGCCAGTTTCGGAGTACTGGCTGGTGCGACGGTCACCAACACCGGTCCCACGGTGGTCAACGGTCTCAACGTCGGCGTGAGCCCCGGGACGGCCATCACCGGGTTCGCCGCGTCCGACGGAGGGCCCGGCCTCGTGACCCCGCCCGGGGCACTGCACTCTGCCGATGCCGTCGCGGGCCAGGCCAAGAGCGACCTGACCACTGCGTACAACCAGGCCGCCGGACAGGCTCTGACGGACGCCGTGTACAACGACGCTCCGCACGAGTTCGGTGGCCAGACGCTGACGCCGGGCCTTTACCGGGCGAACAGCTCCGCGCAGATCACTGGCACACTCACCCTGGACGCCCAGGGCAACTCCAGCGCCGTCTGGGTGTTCCAGATCGGTTCGGAGCTGACGACGGCATCCGCCAGCTCGGTGAGCTTCATCAACGGGGCCTCGCCGTGCAACGTGTACTGGCAGATCGGCAGTTCGGCCACGCTCGGTACCGACTCCACGTTCGTGGGCACCATCCTGGCCGACACCTCGATCACCGCCAACACAAGGGCGACCATCAACGGCCGGCTGCTGGCCGATGCGGGCGGACGCGGCGACGGTGCCGTGACGCTGGACTCCAACAGGATCTTCCAGGGGCCGTGCGGGACCGGTGGCACCACCGGCGGTCTGATCACGGGCGGAGTGATCGCCGGTGCCACGAGCGGTGGCACCACTACAGGCACCACTACAGGCACCACAGGCAGCACGACGGTCGGTGTCATCGGCGGAGTACCGACGGGCGGCGGAACCGGCGGTGCCCTGGGCGGTCTTCTCGGCGGCGTCCTGACGACCGGTGGCACCACCGGTGGCCCCGGTGGCCTCATCGCGGGCGCCACCACGGGCGGTGCCACAGGTGGCTCCAACGGCGGCTCCACGGGCGGCTCCTCGGGTGGCGGCCACGGTGGCTCCACGGGTGGGGGCCACGGCGGCTCCACGGGTGGCGGCCACGGCGGCACGACCGGTGGAAACGGCCATGACCACCACGGTGAGAAGCCCGGCAAGCCGGGTCACCACGACCATGGCGGGAAGCCGGATGATCACGGCAAGCCCGGCGATCACGGTGGTCACGGCGGCAAGCCCGACGGGCACGACAAGCCCGATCACCACGAGGGCCATGGCAACGATCACGAGGATCACCACAAGAAGTCTGCCTAGTTCCATGTGAGCTGGCAGGACGGGCGGCGCGCGGCGGATCGTCATCGATTCCGTCGCGCGCCGTCAGTGGAAGCTCCGGAGAGGCGGAGAAGCATGGATGGAAAGGCCGGGTGGGGCCGTGCAAGGCGGCGTTGAAACGGTGGATGTCGACGAGGCGGTCCGGCCCTGCGCCGAGCCGGACCCGCGCGGGGGCGAGAGACACGCTGCGTCTCAAGGGCCCACGGACCATCCGCCCCTCCCGGTGAAGGTCCTGAAGGCGGCAACGGGAGCCGCCGTGGTCCTGTGCCTGGCGACGGCCCTCGTCCACGTGCTCCTGGTGTTCTTGCACGTTGCACCACCGAATCCCCTCTCCCAGCAGTACAGCCGTCAAGTCAATGCGTGGGTCTTCCCGCTGTTCGAGCAGAATTGGCGGCTCTTCGCACCGGATCCCGAGTCGGTCAACCGCCAGATCTCGGCGAGGACCATGCATACCGCCCCGGACGGCAGTGTGCAGGTGAGCGGCTGGTTCGACCTGACCGCCGTCGACAACTCGGCGGTGGAGCACAACGCGTTCCCGAGCCATACGGCACAGAACACGCTGCGTCGGGCTTGGAGTTCGTACCTCGAAACCCACGGTGGCGACGATCAGCCGCGCTCGCAGCGGGCACTGATGATCCAGCAGTATCTGACGAACATCGCCGCGGATCGCATCGCGGGCCACCGCGGCAGCCCCTTCGAGTCTCTCCAGCTGCGGGTGATCACCGTGCCCATCGCCGCTCCCGCCGCAGCGGGCGGCACCGGCTCGGCCACCGTCGCGCCGAAGCCTGCCGATACGCGGTATCTGCCCTGGTGGAAGGCGGAATCCCATGGAAACTGAGCAGACACTCCCGCCGTACCGGCGTATCCCCGAAGGGGCGGAAGCAGGCGTGCCGCGCTCCGCGCCGGAGCGGATCGGTGCGTTTGTCACCGTCCTGACCGAGCGGCCGGTCGCGCTCTACGCCGCGGCGGTTCTACGCATCGGCTACGGACTTCTCTACCTCGTCTTCCTCCTGCGCGAGATTCCGCACCGCAACGAGATCTGGGGCCCCGGATCACCGTGGACCCCCGAGCTGGCCAGGCAGCTGTTCGATCAGACGGGATGGGTCAGCATCCTCACCCTGTCCGACGGCCGACCGTACTTCGAGGCCTGTTACGCGGCAGCCCTCATCACGTCCGCGCTGTTCATGCTGGGCTGGCGGACCCGGGTGATGTCCGTGCTCTTCGCGGTCGTGGTCGCGTCCTTCCACGCCAGGGCCATCTTCATGACGGACGGAGGGGACAACCTCATCCTCCTCATGGCCGTGTACCTCGTCTGCACCGCGTGCGGCCGACGCTGGTCCCTGGATGCGCGCAGGGCCCGGCTGCGAGCCTCGGCGGGGAAGACCAGGAGCAGCTCGGCGGGCCTGGACGCGAGCGAACTCCGGCGTCAACTGAGTACATTCCGCCGGACTCTGACGGCAGTACTCCACAACTGCGGCATGTTCGTCGTCGCGGCCCAGGTCTGCTTCCTCTACGGGTCCGCGGGTCTCTACAAGGTGCAGGGCGGCTCCTGGGGCAACGGGACCGCCCTCCACTACGTCCTGAACCTCGACCTGTTCCGGCCCTGGCCCGAACTCTCTCTCCTGGTGGACGAGCACGACGTACTGATCGCCGTCGCCTGCTACCTGACGGTGCTGTTGCAGGTCGCGTTCCCGTTCGTCCTGTTCGGACGGCTCAAGTACCCCGTCCTGACCATGCTGCTGGGCATGCACCTGGGTATCGCGGTACTCATGGGGCTTCCGCTCTTCTCCGGCGCGATGATCATCGCGGACGCCGTGTTCCTGCCGGACCGCTTCTACCGGCACCTGGGACAGCTGTCCCGGCGCATCGGCCGGTGGGTCCATGTCAAAGAGGCGGGGGCTACACCCCGCGGAGAACCGGCACTCGTGCCGCCGCAGCCCACACCATCGAGCCCGTGAGATCCCTATGGGCCTGTCCGGCGACGGCGTGGGGCGGCTGTCACCGGGCGGTGTGAGCGGATGCGATGAAAGGGGCCCCGGACGGTCAGCTGTTCGGCGACGCACCGAACCTCCTCCCTGCCCGGGGTGCTTTGTTCTGCTGCGCTACTGAGTAGTGGGGGATGACTCAGAAGTCTGACCGATGATCTGGTGCATCCGTACGGCGTCTCTGAGGTTGCTTGCTTCTGCCGTCCCGTTCTTCTCTTCCTGTCGCGGTGCAATCCGGTGCACTCCTCGGGAGTTCCCAGCGCGGGGATGTGTCCGTACTTGGTTCAGCACCAGTGCCGAAGATCCCGCGGGAGGTCTTGATGACCAGATGGTTCTCCGTCGCCTGTTTTCAGGGCTGGATCACCGTCTCGATGTACGCCTTGGTGGCGTCGCTGGTGAAGTCGCGGCTGTCGGCAGGGGCGAGAGCTTGGTCCTGGAGGTGCTTGTGCACCGCGCTGTAGTGCTGCACGTCGGATGGTTTGTTCAGGTAGAGGTCACTGGTGAACCGTTCCAGATGCACCACCCCTGCATCGGGGCTGTCGGCGAACCCCAGGATGGAGAACTGTCCTGAGAGGCCGGAGTGGGCGCCTGCGGTGTGAGGGAGGACCTGCACTGTGACATGCGGCTCGGTGCTGAGCGCGTTCAAGTGTTCCAGTTGTTCACGCATGATGTCCCGGCTGCCCACGACGCGGCGCAGTGCTGATTCGTCCACGATGGCCCACAGCCGCAGCGGGCAGGCCGGGTCGTAGATCCGGTGTTGCCGGAGCAGCCGCACCTTGAGGCATGTGGCGGCCTGCTCGACAGTGAGCAGAGGGATCGTTTCTCCGATGACGGCCTGGGCGTAGGCGGGGGTCTGCAGCAGTGCGGGGATCACCATGGGCGCGTAGGTGTGGAGCGAGGCGGCGTCCGCCTCCAGGGCGATGTCAACGCTGTGAGGGAGGTCGCCGTAGCGGTGCCACCAACCCCGCCGACCGGACGCTCTGGCCCTTTCCATCAGCGCGTCGATGATCCGCTGGTCCGTCACTGCGTAGAGGGCGCACAGGTCGCGCACGTCACGGGGGCTGATTGCGCGGTTGCCGTTCTCCAGGTGGCTGATCTTGGACTGAGAGACGAGGAGCCGCTCGGCCACTTCTGTGCTCGTCAACCCGCTTGCCATGCGGAGTCGGCGAAGTTCGGCTCCCAGACGGCGTCTCCTGACGGCGGGATTGGTTGTCGCTGCCACGCGCGGTGTGCCTCCGGTTCCAAAGTGCTGTGCTGGACCGCAGGTTGCCAGGAACAAGGGGTATTGATCACGTGCCATGCCGCCGCGATCACAGACAGCCGAAACGGACAGTTACGTTGGCAATTGCCTCGTCATCGCGTTGCTGATTCTCATCGTCATCCCCAGGCCCGGTGACGCCAAGTGCTGCCCAGAACGAGCGACGAGCGTTACGAACCGCCGCCTGACCGGGACCACGAAGAAATAGGAGGAAAAACGGTCTCTGGGCTGGTCCTATCTTCCGAGCGTGGGTCTGAGCCGGTCATTGGTGCTCAGAGCTCGTAACACGATCTTGCTGGAGCGTGCTGGTCGGGCGTGACCATCAGGACGATTCCGCCGTTCGTGAGATGTGGGGAATCGGCCGTGGATCGTGGATGGCGAACCGTGGGCGCTGATCGAGCCGTTGCTGCCACCCTGGCCGCAGAAGCCTCCCGGCCCGAAGCCGGTGGACGACGGGCTGTACTTGCAGGGCAGCCTGTACGTGCTCTACAACGACATCAGCTGGCAACTGCTGCCGCCGGAGCTGGGGGTCGGCTCGAAGCAGACCTGCTGGCGCCGACTCGGGCGGTGACACGAGGCCGGCATCTTCGAGACGCTGCACCGCCTCCTGCTCTCCGAGTTCCACGCGGCCGGCAAACTGACTGGAGCCGGGCCTGCCTGGATGCCTCGCGCATCCGCGCGAAACAAGAGGGGGCGAGGCCACCGGCCCGTCGCCGGTCGACCGCGGGAAGACGGACAGCAAGCACCATCTGCTCTGCGACGGCAGAGGCACTCCGTTCAAGGTCATCACCACTGCAGCCAACGTCAGCGACGACACGCAGACCCTGGCCCTGGTCGACGGCATCCCGCCCGTAACCGGCAAACCCGGCCGACCGCGCAGGCGCCCCGACGCCCTGCTCGGCGACAAGGGATACGACAGCAACTCCAACCGCCTCGAGCTGCGCAGGCGCCGGATCCTGCCGGTGATCTCCCGCAAGGGCGCCCCGAGCATCAAGAACCCGGGCAAGCTCCGCTACGTCGTCGAGCAGACGTTCTCAGCGACCCTGCGAAGCGATGACCGTCAAGGGGCCCCGGGGCGGCCGCAGCATCAGTTAAGAGGCAAGCCGGCCGCCCCGGGGATGCTCCCGTCCCCGTCACAAGACGGACGCACCATCCAGTGTGCCCGACCGCAGGTCAGACCAGGAATCAATGATCAAAGACAAGAGACGCACCCCCTACGCCTTGGACGGACAGCCGGGGTGCGCCTCTCTCATGCCCGCCCGCAAGGGGCGAGAACGGAGACCGTCATGCCCGCCAACGCTGTCTTACGGCAGCTCTTCTGCCACCAGGGCGGGGGGCTCCTGCCAGGTCAGGGTGTCCAGCGGCCGCGGCATGAGCCGGGTCGGGCGGGGTGCGGGCCTCATCACGGCGGAAGCCTCGTCGCTGAAGAGGGCGGCGGGCTTGCCCGACGTGTGGGCGGGCACGGGCGTTGCCGTACGTGAATCGTTCGTGCTGGTCATCTACTCCCCCTGGTTCGTCGCGGGCCGTGCCCGCTGAAGGCCGGCACACGGCCGACTACGACAGCGTACCTAGACCCGCCTCTGCGGCCCGAGGAGTTTCCCTCGGGCCGCTCCCGCACGTCAGGCTTCTCTCACACCTGACCGGCCAGGTGGCTCGCCACCCCGAGAAGCGGCCATGCGTGCTCACGTTCGCCGCTGAGGCTGCTCGTGCAATTCTGCCGGACCCGGTGATGACGCTCTTTGTAGCCCTTGCGGAAGGCGAACTCGTCCACCCCCAACACCCGCGGCGCACGGTCCGGCACAGCCGCGCGGCCGGACGGCCGCCGAGTGCGATCGCGATCGACCGCAGCCAGCATGTCAGCCCGGTGCAGGAGCGGCGGTGCCGCTCGGACAGGCCCGGCGCCTGCTCGACGAACGCCTTGCAGGAACAGCTCCTCCGGTCACAGAAGTACCGGTGGACCCACAGTGGGACTATGACCCGGCGACAGCCCAACGGCCCTTCATTCAAGTTGCGTTGGTACGTGCTGTGTCTACGCCTCGCCTGCTTCCGGCAGTCCGGGCACCGGCCCGGGGCGAACGGTGGACACCGCCTCCACCACGAGGACGCCGGTGGAGGCCTGACGCGCTCCGCTCGCACATCGATCCCGGGAAACAGCACAGCCTCGGCCGTCGTGCTCGCCATGCCAGGAGACACTCTGCCGAAACGATCTTTCGTTCTCCTCGCTGACCTGGGGCTTCACGGAACTGCGGAGAGGGCCTTGATTTTCCCCACCGCTTACTCGGCGCTTCCCCGGACGTGCTCACCTTGGATCCCCACTCCGCGGTGAGCAAACCATCCGGGTGGGGTCGGCATTGTGTCGTGATGGATCGCCCAGGAATGCCTTGACCGGAGTCAGGGCCTATCGGAAAGCGGCGATGTGGCGCTGGGCCCAGTCGGCGAAGGTGCGGGGCACACGGCCGAGGACCTGCTCGACGTCGGGGCTGATGCGCTGTTCGGCCGGGGTGGGTTCGCCGAGGATCGTCAGCGTGGTCTCGACCACGGGCTCGGGCATGAACTGCAGCATCTGCGCGTGGGCCTCGTCGCGGGTCTGCTCGATGAACTGCACGGGTTCGCCGAGTGCGTCGGCGATCGCCTCGGCCCGCTGGCGGGGCGTGCTGAGGGCGGGGCCGGTCAGCTCGTATATCTGTCCGGCGTGGCCGTCCTCCCGCAGGATTGCGGCGGCGACCTCGGCGATGTCGTCCGGGTCGATGGCCGGCAGGCCGATGTCGGCGAACGGCGCGGCGACGGCCCTTCGGGCGCGGACCGACTCGGCCCAGGCGTAGGCGTTGGAGCTGAAGCCTCCGGGCCGCAGGATCGTCCAGGCCATGCCGGACTGCCGGACGGCGTCCTCGATGGACCGTCCGAGGCGCCCATGGGAGGCCGACTGCGGCCGGGTAGCAACTCCTTGGGACGACAGCAGGACGACCCGTCCGACGCCGCCGGCCTTGGCGACGTCGAGGATGTCCTGTGGGTTCAGCAGGTGCGCGCTGGCGCCGCCGCTCTGCAGGAACAGCGCGTCGGCTCCGTCGAATACGGGCCGAAGGCTCTCAGGATCGACCAGGTCCGCCCGCGTGTACTTGGTGCCCTCTGGCACATCCGCATCCGAGATCTTCCGGGATGTCGCGGTCACCTGCGCACCAGCTGCCGCGAGGGCCTGCACGAGCGATCGGCCGACGTTCCCGGTTGCACCCGTCACTACAAACATGAACAACTCCCGTGTCAATTCAGCATGGTTGTCGCCACCCGAGCGGGCGGAACTGTCGCGGAGAGCTGCTCTCCGGGCGACACGGGGACGCTAACACCGTGGATATAGTAGGTACCTAGAGGAAAGTGACTATCTTGAGGGGTATGCATGGCCGGCAACGCTGACTGGGTGGCAGCCGCTGCGACCGACCCGGAGCTCGCCTGTCCGACCAGTGCGGTCGTGGACATCGTGTTCAGCCGGTGGACCACGCCGATCCTGTGGACTCTCAACACGGATGGCCGGCAACGGTTCGTCGAGCTGGAACGACGGATCGGCACGATCACACCGAAGGTACTGACCCAGCGGCTGCGGCAGCTGGAACGCGACGGCATGGTCGTGCGTACGTACCACCCGGAGGTCCCCCCTCGGGTCGAGTACGAGATCAGCGAGCTGGGCCGCAGCCTGGCCCCGCTCTTCGCGCACCTCGCCGAATGGGCTGCCGGCAACCTGGACAAGGTCGAGCAGGCCCGGCACGACTACGACACCGATTCATCCCAGTAGCGCGTCAGTGAGAGGGCTCGATCCTTGTCCGAACTTCCGCTGCCTGGTTGATCCAGCAGGCAAGTGGAGCGAAGAGCCGGACTGGCGATTTTCACGGCCCTGTCCTGAGTTCCGTGAATTCCCAGGTCAGGGGCGGGAACGGGGGATCGTTTCGACAGTGTGTTTCCTGCCGTGGCGAGCAAGGCGGTTGAGGATGTGCTGTTTCCCGGGATCGGTGTGCGAATGGAGCGTGTCAGCAACTCCTCCGGCGCTCTGGTGGTGGAAGCGGTGTCCACCGGTCGGCCGGGCCGGTGCCCGGACTGCCGGAAGCACGCGAGGCGCGTGCACAGTTCGTTCCAACGCAGCCTGGATGAGCGGCCGTTGGGATCACGGCGGGTTGTCATCCGGCTCCGGGTGTGCCGGTACTTCTGGCACCGCAAGCGGTGTTCTCGCAAGACGTTCGTCGAGCACGTGCCGGGCCTGACGGAGCGGCACGGCACGGCACGGCACGGCAGGTCGAGTATCGGGCTGACGGGGTGGCTGCGATACCGGGCTGACCGTGCCGGCACCGGTCCTGATGGAACTGCCAGTGCCGGAACTTCCCCGCACTCAGATCATCGAACGGACCCGTCACCGATACGAGGTCGTCCACTGCCTGGCGGAGAAGGGCTGGACACTCAGCGCCATCGCCCGTCGGCTGAACCTCGACCGCAAGACCGGGCGCCGCTTCCGCGACACCGACCTCGACGAGCTGCTGATCTCCGCCCGCGACCGGCGCCCCAACGGCGTGCTGAAACCGTTCAAGGCATACCTCAACGCGCGCTTCGCCGAGACGCAGGGCCAGGTCAGCGGCACCCGCCTGTTCCTGGAGATCCACGAGCGCGGTTACCTCGGCAGCCGTCAGGTCGTCCGCAAACATTGCGCCGCCCTGCGGGCGGACACCACCGAGCCGGTCCGGGCCGACATCCCCAGTTCGAGCTCGGCCGATGAGTTTGCGGCTCCCGGCCGGTCCAAGCTCGTGACACCCTAGGAAAGGACACCGCCATGTCGGAGCTTCTCGTCGACTTCATCACCTCCCTCGACGGCCACGCATCGGGAGAGGGATGGCCCGGATTCTGGGGCCTCGAGGGCCCGGAGTACCTCGCATGGCTCGGAGAGCAGCCCGAGGCCACCTACCTGATGGGAGCCAACACCTACCGCCTGATGTCGGGCTTCGCCGCAGGCCAGGTCCCCAATGGCCAAGACGAGTTCAGGCCCGAAGAAGAGGCGTCCGTCGACGAGCTCACGCAAGCGTCCAAGCTGGTGTTCTCCTCCTCACTCGAGGAGCCACTGACGTGGGCCAACTCCACGCTTGTCCGCGACGACGCCGTCGAGGCGGTCCGCGCCATGAAGTCGAGTGGCTCGGGGCTCCTCAGCACGATCGGCAGCCTCAGCCTGTGCCGGTCCCTGCTACGAGCCGGACTCGTCGACCGCTTCCGGGTCGTGATGTTCCCGGTGATCACCGGGGCCACGGGCGAAGAACGTATCTACGACGGCTATCCGGACGTCGCCCTCGAGATGATCGAGCACCACACCTTCGACGGCCGCATCCAGCTGGTCGAGTACAAGCCCCGCGTGCTCGAGCACCCACCGCTCGGCGTCCCTGCGTGACGACGCCCCGTCCGCCGGCCTGGACAGCCGCCAGGCCGGCGTCGGCGGCTTCGGTCGCTGGGCCCTCACACCCACTCTTCACTCCCCACATCCCCCACACGCTTCAAGACGCAACCAAGTGGAGGGAAAAGCACCTGGCCGGCTTCAGGGCTCTGACCGCAGTTCCGTGAACGGACATACGGCGGGGAGCGAACATGCCGCATCTGGCACTCTGGCTGGATGGCACAGAGCGACCGGGAACGCGCGGTAGAGGGCTGGATCTGGATCGAGAACGTTCAGCCCTTCTTGGCTCTCTTGGCGGGTTACGCCGGCTACGACTTCGATCATCCCGGCTTTCGGCGAGCGTCTCCCGGGGCCGCATGATCCACGAGGTGATCTTGCGGGGGCTGGGGCCCTCCGGCATCAACCCCGACCCGCCCGTCCTGCGCAACACGTACTGCACACCGCGACCCTCACCCCCGACCAGCACTACCTGATGGATTTCTGGGATCAACGTCGCGGCGAAGGGGCGCATCGCCGAGGTCCAGACGACTTCCTCTACCCACAGAAGCCGCCGCCTGCCCCTCCACGTACGCGACTCCAAGAACCCCACGGGCCCCGATTCAGAGAACGGGTGCCCGCGCCGTCTCACGTCGAAGTGCGTCGGTGATGGCGCGGGCCTCGATGCCCGCCTGGCGAAGGACACCCGTGAGGGGATTGGTGTATCCGGCGAAGTACAAGCGCGCGGCCTCGGGATGGGTCCGTGCCCCTACTGCGAGGGGTTGCCCGGCCTCGTCGAGTACGCCCAGGGACCTGACCAGGCCGTGCAGGTTGGACCGGTACCCGGTGGCGGCGATGACCGTGTCCGGTCGCAGCCGGGTGCGGTCGGCCAGAATCACGTCCGGGCCGTCGAATGCCTGGACGGCCGCGACCGGCTCGACCCGACCGGACCGGACGGCGTCCACGAAACCGTGGTCGAGCACCGGGTTGACCCCTTCGCGGGCATTGCGGGTGTACAGCCCCGTGCGAGGCCGCGGCAGTCCCCGCGAGGTCAGGTCGGGCACCGCGAGACGTTGCATGAGCAGGGAGGTGCGGTCGCGCCACGCGAGTGGGAGCGCCTCCGTCAGCCGGCCGACCGCATGCCATCGGGCGCTGGAGCGGGGCAGGATATTGGGTGGGGTACGGACCGCGATGCGTACCCGTTCGGCTCCGGCTCCGGCTCCGGCCAGGACGCCGGCGATCTCGGTACCACTGTTGCCTGCGCCAACCACCAGGACGTCCCGCCCACGGTAGGGGGCCGGAGAGCGGTAGTGGGCCGAGTGCAGCAACGTGCCGGTGAAGGTCGAACGCCCGGGCCAGTCGGGGACGTCCGGGGTATGGCAGCGGCCGGTGGCCACCACGACCGCACCCGTGGCCACCGGACCGTCGGAGGAGTGGACCAGCCACTGTGCTCCCGAAGCCGGCTCGGCCCGCTCGATGCGCTGCACCGGGGTGGCCACCCGGACGTCGAGTCGGTGATGGGCGACGTAACGCTCCAGGTATCGCACATAGTCGTCCCGGCTCACCCACGGGCCCGCCTGGCGCGGCACTGAGAGGCCGGGGAGGCTCGAGGTGCCGGGAGTTGTGTGCAGGCGGAGATGGTCGTAGCGCTGCGCCCAGCTCGCTCCCACCCGGTGCGACCGTTCCAGGATCACGGCCGCAATGCCGGAGCGGCGCAGTAGCGCGGCGGCCGCCAGGCCGTGAGGGCCGGCTCCAATCACGATCGTGGGAGCGCTGAAGCCTTGTTGTGGTGTTGGGGGCATCGCCTCCTATAACGGCAGACCGCGGCTCACGTCACGCTCGACGGGGGGACACAAAGCCTGTGGAGTGGCGATGCCGGCTGTTCACCGCAACAGCCGGGTGGCCGCCGTTACACCAGCGGCACGGACTCGTTGAACACCGGGCAGGAGCGCGCCGCCTCACGCAGGGTCGGTTCCCCTCAGGGACTGGACCGTCCGGCCGAGCGGAGCTGAACGGCCATGAGCCGGACAGGCCAGGGGACATGAGGCTGCGCGACCCCGGCCCCTGTGGCGGGGCCTCCCCTCCGGGCCGGCTCGCGATACCTGTCCGATCTTTCGAGGGGCTCATGTGCAGGCAGTAACGACGCGCCACCGGCCACGGCTGCGGATCCGCGGAGTCTGCAAGGCGTACGGTCGCAGGCAGGTCCTGCGCAGCGTCGACCTCGATGTGCCCGCCGGGACGCTGGTCGCGGTCGTCGGCGAGAACGGCACCGGCAAGAGCACTCTGCTGCAGATCGCCGTAGGCCAGCTTGCACCCGACCGTGGAACGGTGACACGGACCGGCACGGTGGGGTACTGCCCCCAACGAGCGGTACTCAACGACGCGTTCACCATCGGACAGCATCTGCGGCTGTTCCAGATGGCCCACCGTCTGCCGACGCTGGAGCGCGCCGACGAGCTGATGGAGCTGCTGGCGCTGACCAGCTGCCGACGACAGCAGGTCGGCGAGCTCAGTGGTGGAACGCGACAGAAGCTGAACCTGCTGATCGCTCTGATGCATGATCCGCAGTTGCTGGTCCTGGACGAGCCCTACCAGGGCTTCGACTGGGACACCCATCAGAGGTTCTGGGCCCTGGCCGCCGACCTGCGTGATCAGGGCCGGTCGATCATCGTGGTTTCGCACCTGCTGCACGACCTGCACCACTTCGACGCGATCGCTCATCTACGCCAGGGGCGTCTGCACTTCGAGGAGACCGACCGTTGAGGCTCTCCTGGACGGCATTCACCGAGCTGCTGCGCTGCACTCTGCTGGGCCACCTGCGCAACCGGCTGGCTCTGGTTCTGGCGGTCGTGTTCATCCCGGTCTGGATCGCCGTGGCGCGCCTGTGCACCTCCGACGAAGTGGTGCGCATCTGGCTGGACGCCATCAGCGCCCCTGTCTCCACCCGCGCCAGCCAAGTGGCTCAGGTGGCCAGCGCGCTGGGTGCCATCACCCTGGTCGCCGGCTTCATTACCTTCACGGAGACCTTTCAGTCCCGGCAGATGGACCGCCGTCTGCTGCTGGCCGGCTACCCCCGGCTGCCGATGCTGCTGGCGAAACTTGCTGCCGTCGCCCTCACCGCCGCCCTGCTGGCCTTCTACACGACGACCCTGCTGTGGATCTCCCTGCCCGTACGCCACGCGGGCCCCCTGGGGCTGGCCCTCGCAGGCGCCGGCCTCGCCTACGGCGGCATCGGCCTGCTGCTCGGCTCCCTGGTCCGCGGCGAGCTGGAGGGCTTCTTCCTCATCATCATGCTCAGCCTGGTCGACACCGGCCTGCAGAATCCCGTCTTCAACACACTCATGGACGTGGCGGGCGTGTCCGCGCTGCCGCTGTACGGCGTGAACCAGCTGGCACTGAGCTCAGCCCTCACCCCACACATCCCCTGGTCCCACGGCCTGCTCTCCCTCAGCTGGTCCGCAGCAACCGGAGCCCTCGCGCTGCTCGTCCTCCACACCCACCGTCCCTCCCGCACTTCCTGGTCCCCCAGCACCCGCACCCAGGCAGGGTGACCACAGCGAGGGTCGTCTTCCTCCGCGCCCACATCGCTGATAGACGGCGCGGGCGCCGTTGCGGCTGTTGCCGTTGTTCTTCCCCGCCGGATCACGCTTCTCATAACCGAGGTGATCGGTGACCTCGCCTTCCAGGGCAGATTCCAGGACCCGCTTGGTCGGCTCCTGCAAGCAGCCCACCCCGCCCGGTCAGCTGCAGCCCCCTCCGACCGCGCCGCTCCACCAGCATCGCGACCTGTTGCTCGTCGCACACGATCTCAGGCTGCCCGCACCGGGCACTCCCGACAGGCCCCACGGGGTGTGCCGGTCCGGACACGGGCGCCCAGGGCGTCGGAGACGATGCGCTCGGAATCCTTGAACCCGCCGATCGCGGCGTCCAGGACGGCGTGCGCCGAACACTCGGCACCGCGACCCCTCTGGCCTGCGGATAGCCCAAGGGGCTGCGCTGGGATCCGGACTTGCCGAAGGCATCGTTCTTGCCCGCAGAGTCGGGCACGGCCAGCAGCATCCCGTCCAAGGCCAGCTAACTGACGTTCCGTCAGAGACTGCCGTTCCCCCGAGGTGTCTGCTGGACACGGGCGTCGGACCGGCCCACCCGTTGGCTTGATCAGCAGCTTGTCCGCCTTCCGGCGTGACTCATCACAGTTCTGCCACCTGATGACTCCGTCCAGGCCGACGCCGATATCGGAGAAGTGTTTTGGTCGGGCGGGCGGACCTAGAGAGGCCACCCACCTGCCGGATACCCGGGCACCCGGTGCGTAAAGGGCCCCGCCAGTGCTTGGGCAGCTGCAGCACGGACATCTGCGAGTGCCGCAGTTACTGGCCGCCGCCGTAGACGCGCAGGGTGAAGATCTCCCGACCCGGGGTGCCGGCCATGTCGTAGGCGTCCAGCACGTGCTCGATCCGTGCTCACAGTTTCACCGCTGATCAACCTCGGCGGCCCCACGATCCCCTGAACCGGTGGCGCCGTGCTGTGCCTGCACGGCCTCATTCCCGTGGCCAAGGTCCACCGGGCGCGCTGACGGCAGGACCTCAGCCCGTCCGGGCCGCCGCGGCGGCCCGACTACGAGAAGGAGGTACAGAGAAGTGTCACCTGATGACCACCGGGTGACTGCTGTCCGCCCGGCGATTTGCCAGAGTCCAGGGAATGCTTGGAGAGCGTCACCGCGAGCGATCAGCCGCCGACACGCCGCGCGAAACTCCCGAACCGCACCGGAAGGAATCTCACGCCATGACCACGACCGCACCCAAGGCTCCGACTGCACCAGGGGTGCGGTCCTGGTGGGGAATCCCGTACGCCACCGCCGAGCGATACCGCCGCCCCGAGGTCGCGGGTTTCGATCCGAACCGCCCCTATGACCGCAAGGGCGTCGTCTCCGTCCAGCCCGACAGCGGCGACTGGCTCGAAGCGGACAGCGGGATGGGCGAGGACTGCCTGAACCTGAACGTGTGGGCCCCCGAACAGCCGACCGGGAAGACGCTGCCGGTGACCGTGTACGTCCATGGCGGCGGATTCGAGTACGGCGCGAACACTCAGATCACCTCCAACGCCTCCGGTCTCGCCGCGACGGGGCGCGTGGTGAGCGTGTCGGTCAACTACCGGCTCGGCGCACTGGGCGCGCTCTCGCTCTCGCAGTACGGCGGGCGACTCGCCGAGGCCAGCAACCTGGGCCTGCAGGACGTCATCGCCGCGCTCACCTGGGTCAAGCAGAACATCGCCTCGTTCGGTGGCGACCCCGGCGACGTCACCGTCTACGGCCACAGCGCCGGCGCCTACTCCACCCTCGGGCTGCTCGGGGCCTCCTCCGCGGACGGCCTGTACCGGCGACTGGCCGGGTTCTCCGGCGCGCCCTCGCGTCTCGTCCCGGCCTGGTGGGCCGAGGAGCTCGCGGAGCGGTTCGTCACCGAACTCGGTGTCGCGGGCAACCCCGACAAGCTGATCGATCTCGACGCGGCCTCCCTGGTGGCCGCCCTGCGCAAGGTCTGTCCGACGGATCTCGGAGTCCGTGGCGGGATGGACAACCGGAGCCTCGGCGTCGTCCTGGACACCGAACAGCCCGGCGGGGTGCTGCACGCCCACCCCCTGGACGTCCTGGCCTCGGGCGCGCACCGGGACGTCGACGTACTCCTGAGCACAGCCAGTGACGAGATGGGCTGGTGGGTGGCGAACGACCTCGACCGGTTCGACCCGCACACCGTCGACCGCATCACCGACGAATTCGCGGGGTGGCGCATTCCCCGCTCCCGCGCCAAGAGGATCGTCGACACCTACGACCAGGGCGGCCGCACCCCTGCCGAGGTCCGCGCCGCGTCCCTGACGGACTACATCTTCACGCTCCCCGCCGCTCGCGGTGCTCTGGCCCACACCGCGGCGGGCGGCAACGCCCATCTCCTCATGATCGGGCCCGCAGAGGGTGCGCCCGCGGTGCACGGCACCGAGATGTACGCCCTGGTCGGCCAGGAACAGCCGGGCCGCAGCCCCGAACAGGCCGACCGTGACACGCGCATCCGCGACATCGTGCTCGACTTCGCCACCGGTGAGCAGTCCCGTCTGTGGCCCGCTGTCACGGACCGGCCCGCCTCGGGAAGTGTCGGCAACCCTCCCTACGAGCCCAGTGCCCACTACCAGGCGGTCCTCGACCTGTTCGAGAACATCGCCCGCCCCTGACGGTCACCGGGCGATACGGATCCGCGCACCACGGGGGCGAACAGAGTAAGGAACTCGACATGAGCCAACCGACAGCAGCCGGCGACGCCGCACCGGCGACGATGCGAGCCGTCGTCGTCACCCGGCCCGGCGGCCTCGACGCACTGGAGATCCAGGATGTGCCGGTGCCCGTACGCAAGCCCGGCTGGGTGCGGATCAGGGTGAAGGCGTTCGGCGTCAACGAGTCCGAGGTCACCACCCGCAAGGGCGAGTCCGACGCGGAGGTCACCTACCCGCGGGTTCCCGGCATCGAGGGCGTCGGCGTGGTCGACCAGGCCGACGAGGACAGCGGACTGCGCCCGGGCCGGCAGGTGGCCACGATGATGGGCGGCATGGGCCGCTCGTACGACGGCGCGTACGCCCAGTACGTGACCGTCCCCGCGGCGCAGGTCATCCCGTTCGAGACCACCCTGCCGTGGGACGTGGTCGGCGCCCTGCCCGAGATGTTCCAGACCGCCTACGGATCGCTGACCACCGGCCTGAACCTCAAGGCCGGGCAGACGCTGCTGATCCGCGGCGGCACCTCCACGGTCGGGCTGAGCGCGGCCACGATCGCGAAGGACCTCGGAGCCACCGTGCTGTCCACCACCCGCAGCCCGGAGAAGGCCGGGGAACTGCGGGCCGCGGGCGTCGACCATCCCCTCGTCGACAGCGACACGATCGCCGACCAGGTGCGCGAGCTGATGCCGGACGGTGTCGACGCGGCACTGGAACTGGTGGGCTGCTCGGTCCTCGCCGACACCCTCAACGCCGTCCGCCGGCACGGCACGGTCTGCTTCACCGGAGCCCTGGCGGGCCAGTGGACGATCCCCGACTTCACCCCGTTCATGATCCCGGGCGGGGTGCGGCTGACGTCCTACGGCGGTCAGGCTGCCGACCTCCCGGCCGACGTCCTCGCCCACCAGTTGCAGGCCATCGCCGCAGGGCGCCTCAAAGTCCCGGTCGCGAAGGTCTACCGCGGCCTGGAACAGGTCCGTGACGCCCAGGCCGACGTCGAGTCCGGCACCACGCCGGGCAAGCACGTCGTCGTCCTGGACGACTGAAACCTGGGCGACTGAGGCCTGGGCGACTGAAAAAGCGACAACTAACCACCCCGATGCGCGACGGTCGACAACGGCCGGCCACAGCATCCGTAAGAGGAACTGGCACAGGAACTGATATGGGCGCCAACAAGGCAGAGATCAGCAAGACCATCCTGGAGTTGGAGAAGTCCTTCAACGAACGGTGGAGCGTCGGCGACAACCGCGGCTACCTCGACAACTACGCCGAGGAAGTCAGCTACTTCGACCCGATCCTCAAAGAACTGGTGGTGGGACGCGACAAGGTCATCGCACACATCGACTCGATCTACTCGAACCCGCACATCGTGCGCAGTGAGTACCTCAACCCGGCGGTGAGCGTCGCCGACGGTGGCGACTTCGCGATCCTGGCCTACAACCTGAACACCTACGTCCTCGACGACGGCAACGAACGGCAACTGCGCGCCTGGAACGCCACCGAGGCGTACCGGCTGATCGACGGTGAATGGCACATCGTCCACTCCCACTGGGCGTTCACGCAGACCGCGACGGCAGCCATCGCCTCCTGACGGGCAAGGGGCCGCCGCCGCGTGTCCATCACGCGTCGGTCCTCGCCGCGCGGGCCGCGTAGGCGGCCGGGGTGAGACCGGTGCGGTCGCGGAAGAAGCGGCCGAAGTTCGCAGGGTCGGTGAAGCCGAGGTGGACGGCCACAGCCCGGGCATCCCACCGGGCACCTCCCAGCAGACGCCGGGCTTCCAGGAGGCGCCGCTCGTCGATGAGTTCACGTACCCCCTTGCCGGTGGCGTCCCGGGCTGCACGGCTCAGGGTGCGGACCGAACAGCCGAGCAGCTCGGCGTAATCCGCGGCGTGGTGCAGCTCGCGAAAGTGCAGCTCCAGGGCGTCCAGGAAGCGTCCGTACCTGTCGGCACGGCCCGTGCCGGCCGTGGCCGTGCCGCTGAGGGCGATGCCCGGGGCGTTGGCCAGGCGCAGCAGCAGCGATTCGAGCAGGCTGCGCCGCAGGGCGTGGTGGATGTCGAGGGGGCGGCGCCCCAATGCGCGGTGTTCGTCCAGAAGCTGGAGTGCCGTCTGCTGGAGCCAGGCGGTGTCGTCGGGGTACGGGCTGAGCACGGCAGGGGCCTCGTGCGCGGTGAGCGGGGCCAGGAGACGGGCGAGGTCGGGCCGCAGCACGTCCGGTTCGAACAGGATGAACGGACCGCGAGCCGCGCCGGGCGGATGCCAGCACTGCACGTGCCCGGGACGCACCCACAGCCACTGGCCGGGGGCAATGGTCCGCGTGACGTGGTCGACGTCGTGCCGCAGCTCACCCTCGGTGACCAGGATCAAATAATGGAAAGTGGCGCGGCCCGGACGGGGCGGGCTCCACGGCCAGTCGTCGTGCTGAGCGAAGAAGTCCTCGACGGTACTCACCTCAAGGCCGTAGGGAGTACCGACCGGGGGCTGGAAACCGTACAGCGGAACAGCAGCTGGTCCGGCCTGCCCGCTCGGCCCGGAGTGTCGCTTGTCGACCATCACGTGTCCGCAGCCTACCGCCCTTCCAGTCGGTTTCGACGCAAGGATGGGACGTGCCACCGCGCCCGCGCGGCGCGCCCTCCGCCTCCTTCGATGCCACAGTCCCGTCACCCCCTGAGAAGGATCACGCCCCATGAACGGATCAGCCCTGCACAAGACCGCCGCCGACTGCGCTGAGGAACTCCCCGGAGCCCAACTGGAGCATCCCTTCGGCCCCGACTGGGAGGTCTTCAAGGTACGCGGCAAGGTGTTCATGCTGATGACCGACGTCCCGGGGCGCCCCGTCGTGATCCTCAAGGCGGACCCCGGCGAAGCTCACGCCCTGCGGGAGCAGTACAGCCACATCACCCCCGGCTACCACATGAACAAGAAGCACTGGATCACCCTGGAGAGCGGAGAAGGCATCGACAAGGAGCTCGTCAGGGAGCTCGTCACCGACTCCTACCGGCTCGTCGTCGCCCATCTGCCCAAGGCCGAGCAGCCCGTCGACCCTCACACCTACGGCACCGGCGCACGGGCGGCCAGGTGAGCGCGGCCGGCGACCGGCTCCAGGACACCGCCCGCCAGGCGGCCCTGGCCCTCCCCGACGTCAGCCACGGCTACCGTCGCCGAGACCGTAGTCAGGTCTCGGCATTCCGGATGTTTCCGTCCGGAAGGTCCGTCTCGTCACCAGAGCGTGAGGGCTTCGGCTTGAGTACGGTCTCTCGCTTCCGTCTGCCGCTGGTGCGGCAGGGTTGCGCCACCTGCCCGCCCCGCCTCCGCCTTGCGGCGGGGGCGGGTGGTGCGGGACCTGTGGTCGGCTCCACGAGGCTTCGACACTGCTTGGGTGTCCTGGTCTCCGGCCACTCCGGTACCAGTTGTTGCGGCTGCCGCGAGCGCGGCGAGGTTGAGTGCGGCGTTGTCGTCCCGGTCGATGACCAGGCCGCAGGCGTCGCACTGGTAGGTCCTCACGTGCAGCGGCAGTTTGGCTTTCACCGCGCCGCACCCGGAACAGGTCTTCGAGGAGGGGTACCAGCGGTCCGCCGCGATGGTGCGGGTGGCGTGGCGCTGGCGGGTCTTGTAGGTGAGCTGGCGACGGATCTCCCCGAACCCGGCGTCGGCGATCCTTCGCGCGAGACGCCGGTTGCGGAGCATCCCGGCGACGTTGAGGTCTTCGACCACGACCGTGCCGTACTCGGCCGCCACGGCGGTGGTGAGCTTGTGCAGGGCATCCGCGCGGAGGTTGGCCACCCGGTGATGCACCTTGTTGCGGGCGGCGTTGGCCTTCTCCCACCGCTTCGACGGCTTCTGCCCGGTCCGCCGGTCGGGGCCCTGGCGTCGGGAGACGACGCGGGAGGCGCGGCGCAGCTGCGTGCGTGCCCGGTCGTAGTGCCCGGGATTCGCGATGGCGCGGATCTCGCCGATGCTGTCGGCCATGACCGCGAGGGTCTTCACCCCCAGGTCGATCCCGACCGCCATGTCCGGCCGCGCCACGCGTTCGAGGTCCCGCTTGACCTCGGCCTGGAACGAGACGAACCAGCGTCCGCGCTCGTGCCGCACGGTCGCGGACAGGATCCGGGCCGTCCCGGCCTGGACGCGGGCGAGGAGCTTCACCGTGGGCTCGTGGGTGCGGATGGTGCCCAGCCGGGGCAGGCTGACGTGACGGCCGTCAGCGTCCACGCGGATCACGCCGGTGGTGAACCGGCAGGCAAGGCGCGCCTTCCGCTTCGACTTGAACCGCGGCGCCCCCATCCGCTTGCCGCGCCGCTTGCCGTTCTTGGACTTCGCGTAGTTGTCGAACGCGGCCGACGCGTTCGCCAGGCCGGTGGAGTACGCCTCCTTGGAGTTCTCCTCCCACCAGGCGGCGAACCTCGGATCGGTGTGCTTGGCCTCGTTGAACGCCTTCCGCAGCGCGGGCAGCGACCACGTCCGCCACTGCGTCAGCCCGGCCTTGCCGATGCCGTAGGACTCCTCCGCGCGGCGCTGCCACCAGGAGGCGGTCACCCAGCCGACGGCCCAGTTGTAGGCGGCACGCGCCGCGCCGCAGTGCGAGCGCATAGCATGCTCCTGGGTGGCGTTCGGGTCCAGTGCAAAGCGGTACGCCTGCACCACGAACCCGGGCTGCGGCTGGAACTTCTTCACTCGGCGGCCTCGCCGGTCGCTACGGCCACCGCGCGGGCGGCCCGGTTCTTCGCTGCCCGCCGCCCGTACAGGCGGGCGCACAGGGAGGTGAGCA
Organism: Streptomyces aurantiacus; assembly: GCF_027107535.1. Taxonomy (NCBI): domain Bacteria; kingdom Bacillati; phylum Actinomycetota; class Actinomycetes; order Kitasatosporales; family Streptomycetaceae; genus Streptomyces; species Streptomyces sp. Qhu-G9. Next base: position 5,302,738 of record NZ_CP114283.1, read on the forward strand.
CCTCGGTGATGTCGCGTACCAGGTCATCGTCGGTCTCGGTGGGGTCGAGGACGACCAGGCGCCGCCCGGACGCCGACAGCGCGGCCTCCAAGTGCTCGACGCCGAACCGGGCCAGATGGTCACGGTGCTCGACCACGATCACCGCCGTCTGCGGGTCGGACAGCAGCTGGTGCAGCTTGCGGCGCCGTCCGTTCAACCCGGATCCCACCTCGGTGACGACCTCAGCGACGGCCAGGCCCAGCCCGTTCGCGCCGGACACGACCCGGGCGGCCTGCCGCTCAAGATCGGCTTTCTGGTCAACGGACGACACGCGGCAGTACGCGACCACACGCCCGGACGGCTGGACGGCGACCTCGTCGACCAACCACGTCCCGGACGGCGCCTGACGTACGGGGACGGGCATCTTCCCGTCCTTCACCCACCGCCAGGCGGTCTGGTAGCTCACGCCCTGCTGACGGGCCCACTCCGAAAGCTTCACGAGACCAAGGTACGCGAGACACACGACTAGGGATGACTATGAATGACTAGAAAATCTTTAGAAGCCTCACCCCTCAAGGTAGTGCGAGACACCACTGATGACCGCGAGTCCCTTGCGCGGCCCGTCGCGCCAATCCAAGACGGAGTACACACACCCAAAGCCGTCCGCGATCAACTGCTACTCATCCCACGGCTCAGCCACATCGGGCAGGCTGCCGGCCGGCGACCTCTGCATCATGTTCACGGTCTACAGCTGAAGTACCAGGCCCGTCTCCCCGCCACCGCATGCTCAGGCCAGTCCACGGGGCGCGTGCGGGACGGCCACCGCCCGGGAGAACGGGTCTGCCGGCATCCGTTTCAACAACACCCGCACGCAGGCGGCGTGGCAGCTGGCAGGACAAGCCGCGACCAGCACCACAGTCGGTGACACTGACGCATGTGTTCGATCGCCATCTTCAGGTTCGATGACAAAGGTTTCAATTCAGGCAAGTATCCGTTTTCGGTTCGGTGCCCTTAAAAGGTCGTCCAACCGCGCAAGAGTGCCTGTGACGGATCAGGGCGGCGGCCGGTCCAAGCGCGTCAAGCCGAGGTGAGGACGTCGGTGCCACTCCTCGAAAGCCGCCCCCCAGGCCACACCAGTGGACCAGTATGTAATCGAACGGATACGTGTGGTGAAGAATCTCGTTCGCCCCGTTGCACACCAAGCCCTCACCGGACGCCATCTGGAGCAGAGGGCGCGCAGCGGCGTCCTCTCCGGACTCCGGCAGCGGAGCCCGCCTATTCACAGAAGGAGCAAGGCCTGTGCCCTTGCAGCTGGTTGGCGATGTGGTCCTTGCGGTGGTTGCCGGGCGGGTGCTGGGCCGCGATGTGCTGGTGCGCCGCGCCGCGGCGGCCGGGGTGCGCCTGGGTGTCAGTGAGCTGCACCGCGGCGACGAGGGCCGGGACGGGCGCACGTGACGCGGGAGCTGTCCGGACGTCCCGGCGACGCCGCGTCCATGACGCATCTTCCCCTGGATTTCGAGGCGTTCCACCGTTTACACCGGCCGGTGTATGTGCGGTGGGCCCGCATGTATTTACGGCACCGCGCGGATGCCGAGGAGGCCGTCGACTGTGCCTTCGAGCAGTTGCTGGTGTCCTGGCCGGAGGTGCTGGCCAAGGAGAGCCCGGCCGCGTACGCGTGGCAGGTGATGAAGAACCGCACGATCGATGCCGCGCGGGCCCGCGGGCGCCGCGAGGCCTTGATCGACACGACCGCGTTCGAGACCAACGCCCTGCGCCAGGCGGTGGATCCCATAGGCCAGCTCGAGGAGAGCATCAGTCTGTACCGGGCGATTTGCGGCCTGCCGGAGCGGCAGCGGGATGTCGTCGTGCTCCTCTACAGCTACGGGCTGTCCCCGGCCGAGGCGGCGGACCACATGGGCATCACCGCGGCGGGTGTGCGCTCCACCGCCCGCCACGCACGCCGCCGCCTGCGGGCGGCGCTGGGACTGACCGAGGAGGGCCCCGCCGATGACGTCGCGTTTTGACCAGCTGCTCGCCCGAGCCCGCCTGGTCGACGAACCGTACGGCGGGAAGGACATCGACGACGCCGCCGCCCGTATCGCCGTTCGCGCGGCCCGCCGTGCCCTCCCGCAAAGAGTGAGTGAGGGGCGGGCACCGGCCGGTTCAGCGCCCGAGCCCGCCGACGGCGCCGCAGGGGCGGCGCGGGATCTGCGTACCCTGTGCGAGACCGCGGTGGCCGACGCCGGGGCTCTGGCCCATCTCGGCCGCTTCCTCGGTGCGCTGCCCGAGCCCTGCGGGGCCCGCGTGCTGGGCTGCATCCTCCAGCTCACCGGCCAGGAGGACTCCGCACGTTTTTGGTGGCAGTACGCCGCCGGCGCAGGAGACCAGATCGCCGCCTACTGCCTGTACCTGCAGCACCTCGCCCACGCAGAGCGGACAGAAGCCAACTGGTGGCACGAGCAGACCGACGCCCACGCACAACCCGCCGCCCCCGACGGCTCCCAGGACGACGTCGCCACCACGCTGCGCATCCTGCGCATCCTGCGCACCCAGTGGTCAGGCGAGGACATTCCCGGTCTGCTCAGCCGGCTGTCCCAGGCCGGCGCCGTCTTCGACTACATCCCCGCCGCACTCTCCTACACCGGCGACGCCATCGACCTGCCCCTGCCCGATGCCGACTTCCCCGACCACATCACCACTCTCACCGCCCAACCCCCCAGCCCCACCGGTGAGTGCAGCAGCTCGGCCGCTCCCCCACTGCCCGCCCGTACCCGGCCTCCCCGCCACACCCGGCCATCGCGCACACCGGCCGCGCCCGCCTGGCCGCCCGCCTCCCGGCTGTGGCACGACAGCGGCAGCTCCTTCGGGCACGTCCAGCGCGTCGGCGACATCACCACGCGATGGCGCCGTGAACTGGCCTGGCAGATGTTCTTCGACCACTGCGAGACCTGCCGCGACTGCGACCCCGCCGGTGCCCCTTGCCCCCTCTACACCAGCACCACCCCCAGCAGCATGATTGACGAGGTCACCACAGGCAGCCCTCCACCCGTCGGCATGAACCGCCGCCCCATCCACTGCGCCCCCGCCCAACCCAAACACAGCTGACCACCCCAACGCAGAGGGGTCCGGATAGGTCAACTCGTGCTGAGCAAAACAATCAAGAGCCAGGATGAAAGAGGTTCGGCATCGGGGGCATCACTGCTGTGGCCAAGCCCCCGATGTGTATCGGCTACGGCTGGACCCTGTTCAGGAAGAGACGTGGCCGCGACGCCCGGCTGTACGAAACGGGTCCGAGGACTACGGTCGGCGCCTTTTTCTGCCAACGATGACGACAGCAATGGCCCCGCAGACGGCTCCGACGATCCCGCAGACGAGAATGAGCGTGAGGTCCATCGTCAGCCTTCCACTGGGCTTTGGCCTTGCAGGCCATACGCTGAGGGCACAACGTCAGGTCGTGCATGGATCGCGACCTGTCCGAGGTCGACTACGTGTACGTATGGGCCCGGCATCCACCTCAATGTCCGCCTGGAGGAAGCCAAGGCATGTGTGCTCGTACTCATCGGCGTGCGTGCGGATGGCTCCAAGGAGCTGGTCGCGCTCAATGACGGCTACCGCGAACCGGGCGAGTCCTGGGCTGCCCTGTTGCGCGACTGCGCCCGCCGGGGCATACGCGCCCCGGTCCTGAAGGTCGGGGATGGTGCCCTGGGCTTTTGGAAGGCGCTGATGGAGGTGTGCGCGTCGTGGACACGGACGCGTCCTGCGCGAGCGCGGCGACCTCGGTGAAGCAAGCGATGTGACGGGCCGGGCCCCCGAGGCGGCCCGGCCGACGTCAGTCACGCAGCAAGGAAACCGTCACGTGACCGGATTGAGGAAGGTCAGCACCGAGGCGTCCTCCTCGATCAGCGGGGCGAGGACGGTGTTGAACGGGCTGCCGTACGGGGCCTTCAAGTGTGCCTGGAAGGCGTCCTCGTCGCGGTACACCTCGAAGATCCAGAAGGCGCGGGGGTGGGACTCCTTGGTGTAGACGTCGAAGGCGAGGTTGCCGTCCTCCTCGCGCACCTTTTCGGCGTACTTCAGGATCAGGCGGGCGACCTCGTCCTCCGCACCCTTGCGTGCGGTGAACTCGGCGAGAAGGGTCTTGTTCACGGTGTGGTGTCCTCTGTGGTCGGGGCGGGATCAGTCGTGGGCGGAGTCGAGGTGCCAGAGGCGGGCCTGGTCCAGCTTCACCGAGCCGTTCTCGGCGAACACCTGCACTCCCTGGCTGGCGGGGTCGGGGAAGATCTGGTCGGTGATCACGGCCTCGCCGCTGCCGCCGAAGACCTCGACGGACGACCAGTCGACGAGGATCCGCAGCTTCACCTTGCCGTTCTTGGCCTTCATCGGTGCGGTCTGGACGCCGGGGAAGGTGCTGTTGAAGTCCACGGCGCCGGAGCGGGTGCGGTCGACGTACAGCTCCTGTGTCGTGGTGTCGTAGCCGATGACGGTCTCCTCGCCACCTGCGCCGGTGCGCACCTTCAGGCCGAAGCGGTCGGCGTCCTTGAGGGAGAAGGTCGCCTCGATGTCGAGGGCCTTGCCCTTGGCGGCGGGGCCGATCAGGGGCTTGGTGGTGCTCTTGAGGGTTACGCCGGACGCCGTCGCGGGACGCTCCTTCCGGAGGGACTGCAGGCCGTTGACCGGCTTGCTGGTCAGCCGGATCTGGCCGTTGATCGTGCGCAGGGCCATCTCCCGGGGAACGCTCTGCGCGCCGCGCCAGGGGGAGGTGGGGATGGCGCCGCTGTAGTCCCAGTTGTTCATCCAGCCGACCATGTACCGCTTGCCGCCCGGGGCGTTCTCCCAGGACACGGCTGCGTAGTAGTCCTTGCCGTAGTCGGCCCAGTCGGCGCGCTGTACGACGGACTTGGCCGCGGTGTCGGCTTCGGTGAACTGGTCGGCCAGGATGTGGCCCCAGCCGGCATTGTTCATGTCGACGACCTGGATCTTCGCCTTCTTGCCGACGTACGGGCGCAGGTCGAAGGACGCCCAGTCCAGGGTCTCGCTGTTGGCCCCGGTGGCGCTGCGGACGACCTGGCCGTCGACGATCAGGTTGACGGAGGTCTCCTGGGAGACGGGCTTGGCCTCGGTGTCGGACAACATGATGTGGTCGACGTTGAGGTGGCCCCAGCCGCCGGTGTTGTCGTCGACGATCCTGATCTGCGCCTGCTTGCCGGCGAGATCGCCGACGTCCCAGGACGCCCAGTTGAGCGCCTCGCCATCCTTTCCGGTGGCACTGCGCACCACTTGGCCGTCGACGAGGAGTTCGACGGCGGTGGGGTTGGCCGAGCCGGTGGGATGGTTGCCGCCGCCGATGAGGAAGTTGATGTGCTTCTTGTCGATGGTGAACTCGGGCGAGGTGAGGGTGCCGGTGGTGGTATCGCCGTTCAGGTAGCTGTTGACCAGGCCGTCGCCCAGGAATCCTGAGACTTCCTGCTGGTTGGGGAGGGTGCCGGTGGCCGGTGCCGAGCCGAAGGCGTCTCCGGTCGTCGTCCAGTCGCTGTAGCCGCCGCCTTCGAAGTCGGCGAGGACCGTGCCTGCGGGTGGCGGTCCCTGCTCCATGACGGTTCCGGACTCGTACGGGTGGCGTCCGCCGCCGACCTTGAAGTTCAGGTAGGAGCTGTCGACGGTGAAGGAGGGCGAGGTCAGGGTGCCGGTGGTGCCGTCACCCGAGTGGAAGCTGTTGGCGAGGCCCTTGCCGTCGAACCCCTCGACCGTGCCCTGGCCTTCCACCGCCCCGGCTGCCGGAGCCGTGCCGAACGCGGTACCGGTGGTCGTCCACGAACCGAAGTCGGTGCCCTCGAAGTCCTGCACCACCTGGCCGGTGGGCGGGGTGTAGGTGCCCTTGTCGTCGGCGGTGAACTTCTTGCCGTCGAAGTCACCGATGAAGTACTGGGCGGCCGAACCGCCCGCGATACCACCGGGATTGATGTTGACGACCAGGACCCACTTGATCTTGTTCTTGTTCCCGTCGACCGCGAGGGGGAACAGGTCGGGGCACTCCCACACGGCGCCCGTCGCGCCGGCCGGTCCGAACTCGCTCTGCAGCTTCCAGTCCTTGAGGTTCTTCGACGAGTAGAACTGCACCTTGTGCTCGGTGGACAGCGACACCGTCATCAGCCAGCTCTTGGTCGGCTCGTACCACTGGACCTTGGGGTCGCGGAACTCCTTCGAGCCGATGTCGAGAACAGGATTTCCCTGGTACTTGGTCCAGGTACGGCCCCGGTCGGTGCTGTAGGCGAGCGACTGCGCCTGGATGCCGCCGTTCTTGTACGCGCTGGTGTAGACCGCCACCATGGGCGGGTTCTTCTTCGTGCCGAACCCGGTGGTGTTGTCCCAGTCGACGACCGCACTGCCGGAGAACACCATCTCCTCGTCGTCGTGCGACAGGGCGAGCGGCAGCTCCTTCCAGTGCACGAGGTCCGTGCTCACCGCATGCCCCCAGGACATGTCGCCCCAAAAGTTCCCGTTCGGGTTGTACTGGTAGAAGAGGTGGTACTCGCCCTTGTAGTACACGAGGCCGTTGGGGTCGTTCATCCAGTTCTTCTGCGGAGTGAAGTGGAACTGGGGCCGGTAGGTCTCGGAGTACGGCGGGGTGTCGGCAGCTACGGCCTGGGGGGCCAGCAGGGCCGCGGACAGGGCGCAGACGGTTGCCACCGCCGCGGTCAGCCGTATGCGGGCATGCCGGGATACACGTCCAGAGCTCATGGTGTCTCCTGTGCTGCGGGCGTCAGCGCGGCGGAGCCTGATGCCCGGCGCGGACCGACAGAAAGTGCCACTGACATCTTGCCGACGCCGTCGTCCACGGCGCCCGACGCCGAGTGTCATCGTTGACTTGTGTCATCGATGACATCGAGTGGCCCCGATGATGGGGGTAACCCGACCGAGGCGTCAACCGTTCGGCCGTAACGCACGCTCCGTCGGCAAGCCCGCCGTCATGCGCGGTCGGCTGTGGCGAGCTGCGTCAACTGGCTCTCCCACGGCGGGTTGGGGCCGGCGACAGAGCAAGTCAGGGCCGCGACCTGGACGGCGAACCGGCACGCCTCCGCGACGTCGTCGAGGCGGAGCTCCGTCAGCCTGCCGCCGAGGAGACCGCGGGCGCCGAGGTGGTGCAGCAGTCCGGCGGTGAAGGAGTCCCCCGCCCCGACCGTGTCGGCGACGGCCGTCGGTATGGCGGGTACCTGGACCCGTTCACCGTCGAGTGAGGCCAGCGCACCGTCGGCGCCGCGGGTGATCACGACGAGTCGAGCCCCGGCGGCATGCCAGATGTCGCATGCCTGCTCGGGCGCGGTGCCCGGCAGCAGCAGTTCCAGATCGTCCTCGCTCAGCCGGAGCACATCGGCAAGCGCGCACCAATGCTCCAGTCGGTCGCGGTAGACGTCAGGGTGCACCAGCAGGGGCCGGACATTGGGGTCGATGCTGATGGTCGCGTCAGGCGCGGCGGCCGCCAGGAAGTCCTCCACCACCGCCGCGCCGGGCTCCCGGACCAGGGCCAGGGACCCGGTGTGCACGCAGACGGTTTTGGACAGGTCCACCCGCGCCAACTCCTCGGCCGTCCACTGCCAGTCGGCCGTGCTCTGCGCATGGAAGGAGAACGCGGCCTGCCCCTGGGCATCCAGTTCCGCCACGGCCAGTGTGCTGGGCTCGGCGGCCCGGACGGCACTCGACAGGTCCACCCCGGACGCCTCCAGGTGGGCGCGGAACAGGCGGCCGAACACGTCACCGGACAACCGCGCGAGGAAGCGGGCCGGGGTGCCGAGCCGGGCCAGGGCCACAGCCGTGTTCGCCGGTCCGCCGCCGGGCAGGACTCGCAGGGCGAGTTGGTTCGAGGCGCTTGCGGGTTCGGCGAAGGCGTCCGCGACGCACTCCCCCAGGACGGTGATCTGGCGCGGGCTCATGGGCTGCTCTTCTCTCGCGAACGTACGGGCCTACCGGACGCGTCGGGCACAGCTGCCGGACGGCTACGAAAGGGCGATGGCCGTCGGCGTTGCCGATTTGTGACGAGCGCAGGGCATTGACGTTTCCGGGAGACGGAGTCCATCATCCTCGCCAGGCAGTGTCAACGATGACATAAGTCAACGATGACACTCCGGGACGGCATGCTCCGAACCCGGCCCCGTGCCGCCCGCTATCCATCAGGAGTCGATCATGTCTCGCACCACTCGCCTGTCCTCCTCCCTCCTCAGAACCGCCGCTGTCGCGGGCGTCGCGGTCCTCACCCTGACGGCCTGCGGATCCGGCTCCGGATCGGATTCCGCCGGTTCCGGTTCGGGCGAGGTCAAGGTCGGCCTGATCACCAAGACCGACACCAACCCGTTCTTCGTGAAGATGAAGGAAGGCGCCGAGAAGGCCGCCGACGCCGAGGGCGTCAAGCTGATGACCGCGGCCGGCAAGTTCGACGGCGACAACGCCGGCCAGGTCACCGCCATCGAGAACATGGTCGCCTCCGGTGTGAAGGGCATCCTGATCACCCCGAGCGACTCCAAGGCCATCGTGCCCGCGATCGAGAAGGCCAGGGCCAAGGGTGTCCTGGTCATCGCCCTGGACACCCCGACCGACCCGGAGAGCGCCGTCGACGCCCTCTTCGCCACCGACAACCTCAAGGCGGGCGAGCTCATCGGCAAGTACGCCAAGGCCGCCATGAAGGGCAAGACCGCGAAGATAGCCGCCCTCGACCTCGCACCGGGTGTCTCCGTCGGCGTCCAGCGGCACAACGGTTTCCTCAAGGGCTTCGGCGCCACCGACAAGGATGTCGCCTGCGCCCAGGACACCGGCGGCGACCAGGCCAAGGGCCAGACGGCGATGGAGAACTGCCTCCAGAAGGAGCCGGACATCAACGTCGTCTACACCATCAACGAGCCGGCCGCGCTGGGCGCGTACACCGCACTCAAGGCCAAGGGCCGGGAGAAGGACGTTCTGATCGTCTCCGTGGACGGCGGCTGCACCGGGACCCAGGCGGTCAAGGACGGCAAGATCGCGGCCACCTCGCAGCAGTACCCCCTGAAGATGGCCGCCGAGGGCGTCAAGGCCGTCGTGACGTACGCCAAGGACGGCAAGAAGGCGTCCGGCTACACCGACACGGGCGTCACCCTGATCTCCGACAAGGCCCAGGACGGGGTCGCCTCCAAGGACACCGCCTACGGCCTGGACAACTGCTGGGGCTGAGCCGGCCCCTGAGGCCCGTACGACTGCGCCTCCTCCTTCGAAGGGGCGGCCGTCCCCTTCCCCCTGACCGGGGGACGGCCGCCCGCTTGTCCTCTTGTCCTCCGACCAGGGCGGGCAACGACCTCTGTCTTCCGACAAGGACTTCGCATGACAGCCACGACCACGCCCCCGGGCACGTCCTCGCCGTACGCCGAGCTCAAAGCACCGACCACGGCCCGCCGACTGCTCACGGCACCGACCACCGGCCCTCTGGTCGCCCTCCTTTTGGCCTGCGCCTTCTTCTCCCTCTCGACCGACCAGTTCCTCACCGGCGGCAACTTCTCGCTGATCGTGCAGCAGGTCATGGTCGTCGGCACCCTCGCCATCGGGCAGACCCTGATCATCCTCACGGCGGGCATCGACCTGTCATGCGGTGCCGTGATGGCGTTCGGCAGCATCGTGATCGCCAAGATGGCCGCCGAGGGCTCCCTGCCCCCGCTCGCCGCCATCGCCCTGGGCCTGGTCGTCTGTGGCGGATTCGGGCTGCTCAACGGCCTGTTGGTGCAGAAGATCCCGCTGCCGCCGTTCATCGTCACCCTCGGCATGCTCAACGTGGCGTTCGCGCTGACCCACATCTACTCCGAGGAGCAGACGGTCACCAGCCTGCCCGGCCCGCTGACGGCGCTCGGGCAGACCTTTCCCCTCGGCAAGACCGACATCACCTACGGCTCCCTGGTCACCATCGCCCTGTTCCTCCTCCTCGCCTACGCACTGAGCGGCACCGGCTGGGGCCGGCACGTCTACGCGCTGGGCAACAGCCCCGAAGCGGCACGGTTGAACGGCATCCGTACCACCCGGCTGACCATCGGCGTCTACACCGCGGCCGGCGTCCTCTACGGCATCGCCGCCGTGCTGCTCATCTCCCGGACCGGGGTCGGCGACCCGCAGGCGGGACAGACCGACAACCTCGACAGCATCACCGCCGTGGTCCTCGGCGGCACCAGCCTCTTCGGGGGACGCGGCTCGGTCCTGGGCACCTTCATCGGCGTTCTCATCGTCGGCGTCTTCCGTAACGGCCTGCAGCTGATGGGCGTCGCCTCCATCTACCAGACGCTGATCACCGGCGTCCTGGTGATTCTCGCGGTGACCGTCGACCAGCTCTCCCGGAAGAAGGCCCGATGACCGCCACCTCCTCCCCCACGCCCGTGCTCCAAGCCCGGGGTCTGGTCAAGCGCTACGGCCACGTCACCGCCATCGACGGAGCCGACTTCGACCTGATGCCCGGTGAGGTCCTCGCCGTCATCGGCGACAACGGAGCCGGCAAGACCAGCCTGATCAAGGCCCTCACCGGAGCGGTGACCCCCGACGCGGGCGAGATACGCCTCAACGGCGAGCCCATCACCTTCTCCGGGCCGCAGAGCGCACGCGCCCACGGCATCGAGACGGTCTATCAGGACCTCGCCGTGGCCGCCTCCATGGACATCGCTTCGAACATGTTCCTGGGACGTGAACTGCGCCGCCCCGGCGTCCTCGGCAGTGTCTTCCGCATGCTCGACAAGAAGCGCATGCGCGAGGAGGCCGCCGAGCACATGGCAGACCTGAAGATCGGCCTGCGCTCGCTGACCCAGTCGGTCGAGACCCTCTCCGGCGGACAGCGGCAGGCCGTCGCGGTCGCCCGCTCCGTCGCCTGGGCCCGCAGCGTCGTCGTCATGGACGAACCCACCGCCGCCCTCGGAGTCAAGGAGTCCGGCCAAGTCCTGGGCCTGATCCGCCGGGTGCGGGACAAGGGCATGCCGGTCGTCCTGATCAGCCACAACATGCCGCACGTCTTCGAGATCGCCGACCGGATCCACGTTCACCGGCTGGGCAGGCGCGCTGCCGTGATCAAACCCTCCGACTACTCCATGGCCGAAGTCGTCGCCATCATGACCGGCGCGCTCACCGTCGACGCGGCCGGAGATACTGTCGTAGCGGATTCCGCGGCGGCGAAGGCTGCGGGAGTCCAGGCCGACTGACGCCACGATCGAGACACTCACAGGTTCCGGCCGAAGGCCGCGGCCGGAACCGACGAGCGCAGGGAGACCGTTCTTTCATGGCAGCGAATCGCCGCCCCACCCTGGCCGACGTCGCCCGAGAAGTGGGCGTCAGCGCCAAAACCGTCTCCCGCGTCCTCAACGAGGACGGACCCGCCTCGGCAGAGACCCGGAAGCAGGTCCTGGCCGCCGTGGCCAAGCTCGGCTTCCAGCCGAACCTCATGGCCCGCAACATCCGCGTCGGCGGACCCGACACCACCGTCGGGCTGGTCATCCCCGACCTCGCCAACCCCTTCTTCGGAGCCGTGGCCCGCGCCATCGAGGACACCGTCCGCGAACGCGGACTGACGCTGCTCATGGGATCCTCCGCCGACGACCCCGAGCGCGAACGTGCCCTGACGGACAAGTTCCTCGCCCGCCGCATCAGCGTCCTGATGGTCGTGCCGTCCGTCGGCGCCGACCACTCCCACCTCAAGTCCCACCGCGCCGCTGGCCTGCCCGTCGTCTTCCTCGACCGCCCGGGCGCCGGCCTCCCCACGGACAACGTCGTCAGCACCAACCGCACGGGCTCCTACGACGGCGTCGCCCACCTCATCACCCACGGCCACCGGCGCATCGGCTTCATCGGTGACCTCCCTACCAAGCTCTACACCCGCCGTGAACGCCTGGCCGGCTATCGCACCGCCCTTCAGGAAGCCAGCATCCCCGCCGACCGCGCCCTGATCACCAACGCCCACGACCAGCACGGTGCTTCCATCGCCACGTCCCAACTCCTGGGTCTGGCCGATCCCCCCACTGCCCTGTTCGCCGGCAACAACATCGTCGCGCTGGGCATAGTGACCGAACTCGCCCGCACCGGCCGAAAGGACGTGGCGGTCGTCGCCTTCGACGACGTAGCCCTCGCGGAAGCACTCGAACCCGCCCTGACCGTCGTCGCCCAGAACCCCGAGGAGATCGGGAGAACCGCTGCTACCACCGCCCTGGCCCGCCTCGACGGTGACCGAACCCGCGCCCGCACCATCACGGTCCCCACCCGCCTCATCATCCGAGGGTCGGGGGAGCGTCCTGCTCCGGTGCTGCAGAAGGCGTGACCGTGTAGTCAGAGGAGTGCGGTTTCGGCAGAGGACGACCTCGGGTCACGCCGAACGCCAACGGTTGCGTCCGTCGGAGCCGGGCCAGCACACCATGGGTGGACCGGCGCGGGTCACGCCGGTGGCACCGGGGGGCGAACAGAAGGACCCCCGGGTGGACGACCGTTGCGCCACCGCCGCCAGTCGATGACGCGCCGATGACCTCTTGGGCGGCGACCAACGTCGAAGGCCTCGCACTCGACGGCCGCCGGCTGCGGGCCGTACGCAACGACGACAAAAGATCGCCCCCTACCGGCTCAGCCCCGGTCTGAGCAGCGGCACTCTGGAGAAGGAGATCACCGGCCCTGTCTTCGCCGTCCCCACCACCGCGGCGCTCTTCGGCAACAAGCTCGCAGCCGTCAACGCGCACTTCGACACCGGCTCAGGGGCAGGGCAGGGTCAGGTGTCGTCGCGGTTGAGGGTGCTGGCGATGCGTTCGGCGAGTGCGTGGCGTAGTTGGGAAGGCAACCGTTCGGCGGTGAGGGATTCGTACAGCCACAGGCCGTCGGCAGCGAGGCGGGCGATGAACTGGTCGAGCGTGTCTGGTGCGTCGGCGGCGGTCGTGGTCAGGGGTGGGGCCCATCGTTCCATGACCGCGTTCCAGGGGGCCGCGTGTCCGGGGGTTGTGGATCCTTCGAGCATGAAGAGGAGCTCGGCCCGTGTGGCGCTCTGGGTGGCGACGCGGGTGTAGGCGGTCAGCCGCTCGGCGGGGGTCGCCTCGTGGGCCGGATTTCCCGCCGCCGCAGTCATCTGCGCCTCCCACTGGTCGGCGAGGTGTTGGTGGATGCCCTGGACGAGGTCGTCGCGCGAGGCGAAGTGATAGAGGAGCCCGCCCTTGGTCAGGCCGGCCTCAGCGGCGACGGAGTCGAAGGTGACGCTCTTGACGCCTTCGCGCTCCACGACGCGTGCCGCCGCTTCGAGGATCTGGGTTCGTTTGCTGGTCCGCATGGATGCTCCCGGGGCGGGGTGTCAGTGGTGTGCAGGGGAGGACAGAGTGGATCCGGGGCCGTGGTGGCGCAGGAGGAAGCCGGTGACGATCGCGCCCGCAGCGATGACGGCGGTGACCACGATCATGACGGTGAAGTAGGCGCCGTCGAAGGCGTTGGATGCTGCGCTGATCAATGCCGGGTTGCCGTCCCCGGCCAGTGCGAGCGCGCTGTCGATGCTGTCGCGTGCGGAGTCCGGTGCTCCGGCCGGCAGGTCTATCGTCGCCGTATAGACGGCGGTCAGGAGACTGCCGAGCAGCGCGACCGCGATGAGGCTGCCGAACTCGTAGGACACTTCCTCCACGGAGGAGGCCATGCCCGCGCGGCGGGCCGGAACGTTGCCCATGATCGCGCTGGAGGCGACGGACATGGCCGCTCCCAGACCGGCGCCCGTGATGAGCAGCCCGGTGATGAGCAGCCCCATGCTGGTGTCGAAGTTCAACAGGACCAGCACGGACCCGACCGTGCTGAGCGCCAGACCACCCGCGACGAGGGGCAGCAGCCCGACCCGGTGCAGGCTGGCGCCGCCGGCCATGGCAGTGGGCAACGCCCCCACGGCGACCGCGGCGACCAGCAGCCCGGCGCGCAGCGGGGTGAAGCCCTCCACGAGTTGGAACCGCTGCGTGGTGATCAGCTGGATACCGGCGATGGCGAACATCGAGAACCCGGCGGCCAGGACTCCGGCGAGGAAGGCCCGGTTGCGGAAGATCGCCAAGTCCAGCAAGGGATAGGGCAGACGGCGCTGCCTCCGGGCGAACGCCCAACCGCCGACCAGGGCAGCGAGGACGGCGACAAGGACGAGCAGGGGCGCGGGTTGCGTCTTCGCGGTTTCCTTGATCGCGATCACGAGGCCGACCAGAGCGACGAGCGCGAGAATCGAGGAGGTCAGGTCCCACCGCTTGGTGGAGTCCGCGTCGTTGGGCGGCGCAAGGACCAGCGTGGCGACCAGAGCCAGGATGACGACGGGCACGTTGATGAGGAAAACCGACCCCCACCAGAAGCTTTGCAGCAGGAGCCCGCTGATGATCGGGCCAAGTGCGCTGCCCACAATGGCCAGAGTGCCCCAGATGGCGATGGCCACGTTGCGCTCGCGCTCGTCCTCGAACGTGATGCGGATCAGGGCGAGCGTCGCAGGCATCATCGCCGCCGCGCCGACGGCCAGGAACGCCCGTGCCGCGATCAAGGTCTCTGGTGTCGGGGAGAACGCGGCAGCAAGCGAGGCGGCGCCGAAGACCACGAGGCCGATGAGGAACATCCTCCGGTGCCCTACCCGGTCCCCCAGAGTGCCGCTGCCCAGCAGCAGCCCGGCCATCACTACCGGATAGGCGTTGATGATCCACAATGCCTCCGAGCTACTCGCCCCGAGTTCCTCCACCAACGTCGGCAGAGCTGCGTACAGGATCGAGTTGTCCAGCGTGATCAGCAGGAGCCCCGCACTCACCACCGTCAGCAGCAGCCAACGCCGCCGCGCACTCAGAACCATCCCCGCACACCTCTCGATCAGCACCGGCATTCCCTCATAACTGTACCTTCCAAAAGGTACAGTTATGAGGGCGGTGTGGCCGCACGTTGCTCGTGGCGCAGCGTGACGGCTTCCCTGTGGCGGGTATGGGAACCAGCTCATGCACCGGTTCCGGCACATCGATCCCGCCCGGGAACTGGTCCATGAGCGGTTGAATGCCGCCGTGGAGAGCACCTGGACGCCGGCTCATCAGGCGGTGGAGGACGAAGACGCGGAGGCCTTGGCCCTGATCGTGGCCAACGGAGTCGACCCTGATGAGGTGTGCCACAGCATGACGCTGCTGACACACGCCGTCGACGTGGAAGGCGACGGCGCACTGCACAACGGGAGCCCGCTGTCCGTGCACACCGCGGCGGTACTGCTTGCCATGGCAGCCGTACGCGCCGGGACCGGCCTCCCGGAAAGATGCGACGGCGTGGGTCCGGTTCGGGCGGGCTGAGCGGGGAACTCAGAGAAGTGCCTTGATCGGGCACACCGCCATGCGAAGGGAAATCCGGCATGATCCAGAGCGCGGATATCCGTGAGTGGCGCACGCATGACGTCATCGACGCGTTCGGACACAAGATCGGCACGCTGGAGTCCGTCTACGTGGACACCAGCACTGACGAGCCGACTATGACCACTGTCCAGGTAGGACTGCCCACTCGCCGCCGCTTGGTCTTCGTTCCGCTGGTGGACGCGATCGTGGGGCCCGGCTACGTCAAGGTCGACTACGACAAGTCGCTGGTGAAGAAGTGCCCGGCGATGGGCACGGACGATGTCCTGCCCGCCAAGGACGAGGCCGCCATCTTCGCGCACTACGGCCTTCCTTATCAGCCCGGCGCGGACGGTGAGCGGCAGCTCGCCCGCCGCTGACCAGTTTCATCGAGGAGGTGCTTGCGTCATGACGCTCTTCCTGGTCCTCGTCATCGTGGCGATCGTGCTGGGCATCATTGGCGTGGTCGCCGAAGGGCTGTTCTACCTGCTCATCATCGGCGTCGTGGTGCTCGTCGCCGCTTTGGTGTACCTGGGAATGCACCTGCAGCGCTCCGGCCGACACCGCCGCCCGCTGCGCTGAGGCATCATGAGGGAGCCAGGCCGGTACCCTCCAAGAACCGGCACGCGGTGGAGGTGATCGCCGCGGGGGCGACACCGCGCTCGCCGCCCAGCAGTTGCTCGCCACACGATGGGCGGGTGGCGGCAGCCGCCTACGGCTCCGCCCGCGGTCCGCTGGCGCCGGGCCCCCCGCCCATCACGCGGTACATGCCGATCGATTCGTGCGCGGCGGTGTCGGCGAAGCCGAACCTCTCGTACAGGAAGCGCGCCGGGCCGTCCGCGATCAGCGAGACGTAGGCGGTCGCGGGCGCCCGGCGCTCCAGTTCCTCGGTGAGTGCGGCCATGATGCGCTTGCCGAGGCCGCGTTGCTGGTGGGCGGGGTGTACGCACACATCGACGATCTGGAACGCGGTACCGCCGTCACCGATGACGCGTCCCATGCCGATCGGCTCTCCTTCGTGGTGGAGGACCACCCCGTGCCAGGTGTTGGGCAGGGCGAGCGCAACCGCCTCGGGGGTCTTGTCCGAGAGGCCGGCATCGGTTCGCAGGCGGCGGAAGACCTCGATGGAGGGCACACCCCCGCTCAGCTCGTAAGGATCACTCAAGTCATTCACTTCCGGGTGCCGGGCCTGCTCCGATGTTGGGCTCGTTGGTCAGTGGCCGGATTCGGCATGGTCCCCGTGGTCGCTGAGCTGCGCTTTGAACCAGTCGTGCAGTGCGTCGACCAGCGCGGGTTCGTCCGTGGCGTAGGTGAGGGTGGCCCCCTCGGGCCGTTCCCGGTATCGCACCTCGATGCGTTCGTAGCCCTTTTGCAGTTCGGCCAGGCCCGGCATGCTGTTGCCGTGGATTTGGGCGGGGTCGCCGAAGTCTCCCTGGCTGAACGCTTTGGCCTCCTGCTGGAGGTGGGTGCGTATGAGGCCGACCTGCTTGGTGTCGTCCGGCTGGTCGGCGACGACGTCCTGCACCCCGCCCGTCTTGGTGGGCGTGAAGTGGTGGGTGGTCTGTTCGAGGTCGAAGGGCATCACGGTCTGACCGCGTTCGGCCACCGTTTCCTGCCGGTCGGTCCGCCCGTCATCACCCTTCTCCTGCGGGTTCCCGATCAGCAGGAACGCGACCAGTGCCGCGACGACACCACCTGCGGCGATGCCGGCCGTCCAGAGCCGGCGCTTGCGGTTGTTCATCCAGTGCCTCCGTTGGGCAGTTCGAGGGCGTGCGTGAAGCCCAGTCGTTTCGGTGGGGGCGCAGCGATCGTGTGGTCAACGCCTGGTGGATGGCGCGGACTTACTCGCTCTTGGACGGGATCAGCCACAGGGTGATGACGGCGGAGAGTGCGGCCACACACGTGGCCACGAGGAACGCGTCATCGAAGCCCGAGGCGGCGTTGACCCCGGTGCGGGCGGCGATGCTCGCGGCCGCGGCACTGGAGACGGCCGCAGCGCCGATCGAGGCACCGAACTCGTGGAAGGTGCTGACGATCCCGGAGGCCACACCGGCCTCATGGGGAGCGGCACTGCTCAGCGCGGTGGCCGCGGCGACGACGAACAGCGCGCCCAGCCCCGCCGCAGCGACGCTCACACCAGTGACCATGGCAGGGGTTCCGGACCAGAGCACCGGCACGAGGAAGCCGACGGCTGCGACGGCCAGGGCGACCGCGGCCAGCAGCCGTGCTCCCAGACGGCCGATCACCCGTCCGGCAGCGGTAGCGGCGGCCATCGTCACCAGCGCCACCGGCAGGAACAACACGCCGGTCATCAGAGCACCGTGGCCCTGATGGTTCTGAAGGTAGAACGAGCCGAGGAAGAAGGTCCCCACCATCAGCGCCGTGGTGACAGCGATCACGAAGGTGCCCGCAACCACCGGACGCCGGCCGAGCAGACGCAGATCCATCAACGGAGCTGCCGCCCGGCGCTGCCACGCGGCGAAGGCGGCATAGGCGGCTGCCGAGAAGGCGACCAGGACGCCGGTGACAGTGTCGAGCCAGCCGTGGTCACCGGCACGGATCACCGCGTAGATGAGGGCGCCGCTCGCCGCGGCGACCAGGGCGGCCCCGGGGACGTCGAGGGAACCGGTGGCCGCGCGGGGCAGACTCGGCAGGATCCGGGCGAGTGAGACGAGGACGATCAGGCCGACGGGGACGTTGACGAAGAAGACCCAGGCCCAGCCCGGGCCGGCCGTGATCAGCCCGCCCAGCAGTACACCGAGGGCGGCACCGCCGCCGCCGAGCGCCGACCAGATGCCCAGCGCGCGGTTGCGCTCGTCGCCGTCGAACAGCCGCACCACCACGGAAAGGGCGGCGGGCGAGAGCATCGCGGAGCCCGCCCCCTGGGCGATCCGCGCGGCGAGCAGCAGCGGGGCGCCGGTGGCGAGCCCGGCGGCCAGCGACGCGACGGTGAAAACGGCAAGGCCTGCCAGGACGATCCGCTTGGCACCGAACAGGTCAGCCGCCCGGCCGCCGAGCAGCATCAGGCTCCCGAAGGTGAGGGCGTAGCCGCTGACCACCCAGGTCAGTGCGGCGCGGCCCAGGTCCAGTTCGGCACCCATGTGGGGCAGTGCGATCGCGACCACGGTGATGTCGAGGATCAGCATCAGCTGGGCCAGCCCCAGCAGGCCCAGGGCCGCCCAGCGCAGCGGATGAGGCTCATCCGGTGCGTGGGTGGTGGTGGTTTCCGTGTCGCTCATGACGCTCACCCCTCATCGTTAAGTCGAACAAGAGTGTTCACGTTATACGCCCCAGGGGTATAAGCCAAACAGCCCTGTACGACTTGTCGGGGTACTGTGGGCGCATGGGCAGCAAGAACTCCACAGCCGCCAAGCGCGCCGACGCCTTGCGCAGCATCGACGCGATCGTGCAGGCCGCCGCCGCATGCCTGGGACGTAACCCGGAGGCGAGCATGAGCGAGATCGCGCGTGTAGCGGGTGTGGGCCGGGTGACGCTGTATGCGCACTTCGCCTCCCGGGCAGAGGTCGTCGACGCGGCGATGAGCCGGGCCATCGACTGGGGCAACGAGGCACTGGACGCGGTCGATCTGACCGGTGACCCGCTGCTCGCCCTCGCGCGTTACGTCGAGGCCGGCTGGCACCTGGTGGACCAGGCGCGGGCGCTGCTCGTCGCCGCGCAGAAGGAACTCTCCGCAGGACGCATCCGCGAACTGCACAGCGGGCCTGCCGCCCGGGTCGAGACACTGGTCGCCCGCGGCCGCGCCGAGGGCGTCTTCCGCTCGGACCTGCCGATCACGTGGCTGATCAATGTTCTGCACACGACCATGCACAGCGCCGCGGAGGAGATCCGCGCCGGCCGCCTCACCTCCGACCGCGCCGCCCACCACATCACCGCCACGGTCCTCGCCGCCTTCACACCCCCGGGCACACCGGTACCCGAAACCGACGGCAGGGCATAACACCGACAGTCCACGCCGAAGGGCTCGGCACGGGAGGAGCCGCGGGCGGCCGGGGCGGGGCCACACGGGCCATCGGGCCCGCCCGTCACGGGATGCCTCGCGCGGCGAGATGGCCAAGGTCGTCATCACCTCGCAGACCGCCGAGATCTCCAGGATGAACAACCTCCTCGGCAGGAGCTGACCCACACCAGCAGTGGGGATGTGCCGGGACGGCCCGCACACCCCCACCGCCTGCCTCGCTCCACCTCTCTGGAATACCCCCTAGGGGTATATAGTTGTGGTGTGAGACACGCGCACGGGCCACACTGGACGGGAATGGGGATGACGGTCATGGACCACACCGCACACCACACCAGCACCGCTCACGACCACGCCGCACACCAGGTGAACGGCGGGCATGGCGGAGCGTCCTGGGGAACGGCGGCGAAAGCGACGTTGCACTGCCTGACCGGATGCGCGATCGGCGAGATCCTCGGCATGGTCATCGGCACCGCCCTGCTGTGGGGCAACGTACCCACCATGATCCTTGCGATCACCCTGGCCTTCGCCTTCGGCTACTCCTTCACCCTGTTCGCCCTGCGCAGGGCGGGCCTGGACTTCAAAAGCGCCGTCAAGGTTGCCCTGGCCGCGGACACCGTCTCCATCGCGATCATGGAACTCGTCGACAACGGCATCATCGCCCTCAGCGGCGCGATGGACGCCCACCTGTCCGACTCCTTGTTCTGGACGGCACTGCTCGGCGGCTTCGCCGTCGCATTCGTGATCACAACCCCGGTCAACAAGTGGATGATCGGCCGAGGCAAGGGCCACGCCGTCGTCCACGCCTACCACTGACCTCCCACTGGGGCGCCTCGCAGCAGGGGACCGAGGGCGGCTGGTGCTGGATCTCCGCGGCCAGGCTCGTCTCGGTGGTGCGTCGGCCGAGGTAGTAGAAACCTGGAACGCCTCAAGCCGCCCGGTACGGCGGCGGACGCCGCTACTGGGGGTGGCGTCCGCCGATATGGCCTTCGGGATCGTCGAGCAGGGCGATGCGGGCGGTGATGCGTTTGCCGACCGTCTCCCGCTGGACCTCGAAACCCTGAGCGACAGCCATGACAATCTCCAGACCGTGCTGCCCGACCCTGCCCACGTCAGCAGCGCGGGCCACCGGCAGAACCGGATCACTGTCCCAGACGACCACTTCCACCGCGGCGCCCACAATGCGCAGCTCCATCAGCACCGGTCCGGGAGCGTACTTCCGGGCGTTGGTCACCAGCTCGCTGACCACCAGCTGCGCCAAATCCATCGCGCGCGCCGACACCGGCAGGCCGTGCTCAGCCTGGACACGGGCGAGGAAACCCGCCGCACGGTGGCGCGCCTGAGCGATGACGGACCCGTCACCGTCCAAAGCGACCGTGTCTTCAATCGGATGGGCACCACACACCCCGCCGCCCTCACCCTCGGGAACTGCATCCACCGGGTCCACCTTGATTCTTCCCCCATTCACACGCTGCGCTTACCCCACACCCTCTCTCACATGTGCCTGTACTCCCGCTAAAATAGTGAACGGTTGTTCGCCGTATCGTCGGGGCAGGCTTGCAGCGCACAGCGTCTCGGATCCCCAGTCCCCCCGTCAGTGAGCACAGTCGAGGAATCGGTGACAGACAACACCCACAGAGCGCCCGAGCCCGGCCGGCTGTCGATCAGCCACACCACCGTTGACGGCATCCGGGTAGTCACCCTGTGCGGTGAGATCGACCAGACCGTCAAGGACGAGTTCACCGAAGCCTTGCTGTCCCGTGACGGCGTGGCACCGCCGCGGGTGGTGGCGGACCTCAGCGGGGTGACCTTCATGGACTCCAGCGGCATCAACGTCTTCGTCTTCGCTCACCGGGCCGTGAGCAGCGCTCAGGGATGGCTACGCATCGCCGGCGCCCAGGAAGCCGTCCTGCGGGTTCTTCAGATCGTCGGCCTGGACGAAATCATCCCCTGCCACCCCACCCTCGAGCGGGCCCTGACCGCCTGAGCCTGTGAGCAGGGGTGAGTGGAAGGTCATGGCGTCTGGGTGACCGCCTGGATGAGCCGAGCGCACCAACAGTGCCGACGCCCGATGCTGGAGGAGAGACGTTCCGGGCGTTGGTGCCGGAATCCCTCGTGGTCGGCGAAGCGGCGGCTGTGCCTTGTCGAGGGGCCGATGGCCGCCGCAGCGCTGGGCATCCGTTCTGATTCTTGGACTGGAATCCCCCAGTCCCCTCCCCGCCACCGCATGCTGAGGCCAGTCCACGGCGCGTGTGCGGGACCGGCGGCAAGGGCACGCGTGGGTCATGTGACCCTCCCGACATACCGGTGCCCCGCGTGGCCGCTCCGGAGTAGGCGCTGCGGCGAACGCCAGCGCCTGCCACGGCTTCCACCGCTCACGCCCCAACGACGACGCCGCCCCCGCCACCCCGGCCGAGGCCGCCGCGGACGCCGAGCGGTGGCGCAGCGAAGCCCAGCAGCTCAGAAAGGCGATGAAGAACCGTCCCACCATCGACATGGCACGCGGCATCCTGATGACGGCCTGGTCCTGCAGCCCCGACGACGCCTGGGAGATGTTGGTGACGGTCTCCCAGCACAGCAACACCAAACTCCACGACGTGGCCGAAGCACTGGTAGCCGCGACAGCCCGTCAGGAACCACTCCCCGCAAAGCTGCAACACCATCTGGCACCCGCACTGGCCGCCCGACGACGCGAATGAACCGGACGGGTGTCGGGCGCGGCGGGATGGCTGCGCATCGCCGGTGCTCAGGAAGCCGTCCTGCGAGTCGTTCAGATCGTCGCCCGGACCAGCTCATCCCCTGCTACCCCACCGTCGAAAAGGCCCTTACCGCGTGACTGTTCAAGGCCTTCCGGGCAGCGGTGCGAGCTGCTCTCGCCGGGTCTGCCCGGCTGCCACGTTCGGGCGAGGTCACTTGAGGGGGCCCGAGACCGCAGCAGTCACGGGCACGCATATTCCAGCTTGGCCCGACCGGGCCAAGCTGGATTCCGTACCGAAAAGCTGGTTACCCATCTGAGTACCCCGTCCGGCAGAGCGGCGGGTCGGCTGTCCTCGGCGCCCTTGCCGGCGCTGGGGATTGCGGTCGGCCAGAGCCCGCTCCCCGCAGCGAACGGTCCGCGGGCTCCGGCCGCGTCCTCGCGGCCGGATTTCGAGTGGGGCGACTCCCGCGCGCCCCAGGCCGCAAGGACGATCCCGCGCGAGTTCTTGCGTCACAGGCAGACGCGAGCACTCGCGCACGGCGGTCGTCGCCCGCCACCGACGAAGGGCGGCGGCCGCCCCTTCAACTCTCCCAGCCCCGCCTTGATGCCGCCCCATTCCAACTCGGTCGGGCCGCCGTACTTTCCCTCCGTTCTCCGTGGCATCCACACCAGACAGCACCCCGGCAGCATCCTCACCCCGCCTCTCAACGCAGTCTGACGTGTGCCAGAGATGAGCCGGCTTGCAACACCTCTCGCCGGCATCACCCACCTGGCGTCCTATCAAGCTCGCACCTTCGCGGAACTCGCCGCCGAGTGGCCCCGCACCGGAAAACTGCGCGCCGATATCCGCACCGAGCTGGACCAACAGCCCGAGCACGTGCGAACCCCGCGCGCACAGGAATGAGGAGCGTGTCCGCCGGGTGGGCGGACCGTTGACGACGTAGCGCGCGTCGGGCTCCCTGTGCGGGTGCGCGTCGTGGGGCCCGAACCTCGCCCCGGTCTCAGGCCCCGTCCTTAAGTACCTGACACCTCCCTTAGCGGGGCGGGTCGGATGCGTCTCCCGGTAGGTGCCGCTGCACCGCTGCTTCCAGCTCCCGGCGCACCGGCTCCGGCAGCGGCTGACCCAGGGCCCAGGCCATCAGGGATTCCGCGACCGAGAGCGGCTCGGTGCCGGTGCGCCGGGAGACGTCGCGGAGCACGTCGAGCCCTGCGGCCGGTGAAATGCCGTGAACCGCGATGAGAGCACCAATGGCCCGGTCGACCGCCACCTGGGAGTCGACCGTATGCGAGACCTTCTCGTCGACTCTCTCCAGCCGATCTCCCCTGAGCAGGCTGGAGTTGCCCGGGCTTTCGTGCTGAGGGCCGTGCCAGTCAAGGCACAGGACGGTGGCGTCATCTCTGGGCGGCTGGCCGTTGTAGGCGTCGGCCACCGCGGCGACCAGCGTGCGGACCACCTCCCGCGGGTGATCGGCAGCCGTCGCGCGGATGAGGCCGGGCAGGTCGACGGTGTCTGCTTCGCGTTCCTGCATGCCGTCGGTGAAGAGCACGAGACGGTCACCGGGGCGCAGGTCGAGATCCTGCACCTGATACGGGCCCTTGTGCGCTGCGACACCAAAGGGCAGGTTCACCGCCAGACGCAGTTCCTCGACCCTGCCGTCGCGCAGGCGCAGGGGCCAGGGGTGGCCGGCGTTGACGAGCTGGGCACCGCTGCCGTCCAGGGCGATGCGCACCAGCTGGCCGGTGGCGAAGGTCCGCCGGCCGTGGTCGAGGAGGGCCTGGTGGGTCTGGCGGGCCTGTTCGGCCAGACCGCTTCCGGCGCGGCGGGCGCCCCGGGAGGCGTTGACCAGAAGGGTCGCCATCAGTGAGGCGTCCACGTCGTGGCCCATGGCATCGGTGACCGACAGGTGCAGGGTGTCCTGGTCGAGGGCGTAGTCGTAGGTGTCGCCGGCGATGTCGGAGGCCGGCACCAGGGCTCCGGCGAGATCGAATTCGGGAGCTTCGCAGGAGGGGGCCGAGGGCAGCAGCTGGCGCTGGATCTCCGCGGCCAGACTGACCGTGGTGGTGCGGTTGCCCCAGTGGTAGAGGTCGGTGAAGCGGCGGTCGGTGACGATGATGTACGCCAGCGCATGCGCCGCCTCCTCCACCTGCTCCAGCACGTCCTCGGTGACCTGGGTGAGGAACAGCTCCAGGACACCGATGGCGTCCCCGCGATTGGTGACCGGGGCGAGCACCCGCCAGCCCTGCCCGTCCTCCGGTGCCTGGACGAGCCTCTGGGTGCGCAGAACCTCGTCATAGACGCTGCTGCCCGCGAGAGGGACCTGATCGGGATGGCGCTCCTCGTAGTGCGTGGCCGCCTGATCGCTGACCCGCAACAGGCGCCGGCCCACGACATCGACGAACAGGAACGACACGTACCGCGCCCCGAACCGCTCACGCAGATCACGCGCCACGACATCCAGCGAACGCACCGGCGCGGCATCCTCCGCCGCCGCCAGCACCTCCGCCAGCCCGAACCGATCAAGCAGCACTTCAGCCTCCCCAAGCCGCGAACCCTACTTACCGACACAGCAGGCCTCGCCGCTGCGGCCCCCCGCCTCAGCACCTGCGTGCTTGGCAAGAGACCCGATCACACGTCCTTACCCCGGACCACAGCCCGCAGCCCTCTTCCTCACCACACAACGAGACGGATGCATCACAGAACCGGCGCACGCCGGCCACAACCAGCAGCGGGCAGTGCCAGTCAGCCGGCCGGTTGGCGGAAGGCGTCGATCGCGGTGCGCACCTCGCGCGCACGCTTCCATTCGCCGTACCAGTCGGCGTCGTAGCTGCTGAAGCGCCGGAAGCGCAGCCCCGCCCCGGCCCGGAGCAGGGTGTGGGACCAGCCCGTGTCTTCCCTCCAGGTGAGCCGGAGACCGTCCGGGCCGGCGCAGCGGGACACGTCCCAGGTGAGCACCAGGTACATGAGCTCGCCGTACGCCCGGCCGGTGCGCTCCACCCGGACGATGCCCGGCGGAATGCCCCGGTCGGTGAGGGCCTGGTCGACGGCCTTGGCGTAGGACCAGTACGGCAGCAGGTCAGGGTCCAGGAGCCCCGGCGGGTTTCTGGATCAGGGGGCACCGGGCGTAGCCGGCCACAGCATGGCCGCTTCCATGCACTGCGGTGCAGCACCCTCTGCGCCCGCCCCCAGGTCACCACCGACCCGGTGCCACGGCGGATGATCCGCAGAAGCGGCCTGCCCTCGTCGTCATCCATTTCACGGACGCGTACTGGTTCTGCCACCCGCACGGTCTCGCGGGAAGACAGAGCGTCAAGGGTGCAGACCGGCGGGGCCTGGCGGTGTCGTCAGCCCAGAACCTCCCGTAGCCAGGACCGTTCCGCGTGGCTGGTGGCGCGCGCGATGGTGAGCATGCCGCGACGGTAGGGGTCGCTGGTGTCCTCAGCGCGCAGTGGGCGCTCGCCGTCGTGGAAGAAGCTTGCGGGCTGCTGCAGGAATTCGAGGCGCCGACGCAATACCGCGTGCTGGTCGGCGGTGTCGGGGAGCTGGGAGAGGAAGGCCAGGATGGTGAAGTATCGGGTGCTGTCGCTGATGTCCAGGCCGCCGGCATCCCTCAGCCGGCGCAAGAGCTCGGTGCGGCCGGCGGCGGTCAGGCTCAGCGTATGCCGCTGGGCGGCCGAGGCGCCCGGCTCGGCTCTGCGATCCAGTAGCCCGGCGTTGACGAGTCGGTTGATTGCCGGATAGAGGCTGCCGTCACTGACCGGTCGGGCGTGGCCGGACAAGTACGCTATCCGACGGCGCAGTTGGTAGCCGTGCAGCGGCCCGTTGGCCAGGAATCCCAGGATCGCGAGTTCCAGCATGCTGCTACTCTCGCACATCGAAACGAGGTACCTCGAACCGATGTAAGGATATGGGGATGTCGTACACCGAGGAATGGGTGACCGCGCGGGCGCGTGTCGCCTACGAGCACGGCCGGGCATCCTTCGATGTAAGGCCGGAGCGGACGGCGTTACTGGTCATCGACATGCAGGATGAATTCGTCCGACCCGGCTGGAGCCCCTACTGGGTGCCAGCGGCGACCCGGATGGCGCCAAGACTGCGTCGACTGGTCGAGGGATGCCGTTCCGCCTCTGTCCCGGTGATCTGGACCATCTTCGACGACACGCATCTCGGACTGGACCGGCCGAAGGCCCTGCCTTACCTTCCGCACGCCGACACCGGCTGGCGTCGGCCGGGCCCAGCCGAGGTGTGGGACCAGATGGGTCGCCGCCCCGACGAGGCCCTGCTCCGCAAGCCCTCGTACGGCGCGTTCTACGACACCCCGCTCGATACGATGCTCCGCAACCTCGGCCGCGACACGGTCATTGTCACCGGAACGCTCACCAACTACTGCTGTGGCACCACAGCCCGGCAGGCATACGAGCGCGGCTACAAGGTCGTGTTCGGGGCAGATGTCACGGCCACCGACGACGAGTCTCGGCAAGAACCAGAACTCGCCGTCCTACGCAAAGGCTTCGCACTCGTCTTGACCGCCGAGGAGATCACGAACGAACTGGCCACAGCCGAGGCCCGCTTTCGAGAGGTAGCCGACAGGCAAACGTTGGCAGATGCGGCACTAGCGGCACATCCTGCGGAAGACCGGCACTGAGCGTGAGTTGCAACGTCAGACCAGACCCGAGTGTCTTTTGTGAACGCATAGCTCCTGACGGGCGGCGGCTGAGCGCCTTCCAGGCGGCCCTGGTCTTGTCCCCCGCGTCACCGTCGATGCCGCCGGTGTCGTAGCCGAACAATATTCTCGCTCGGCAAGTACGTATGGAGAACAGCACGGACCTCCTCCAGCGCCTGGTCCTTCGATTCCCGCCCACGACAGAGGAATCGGCGTACAACTCACCGTTGAAGTACAGCGCGATCACAGCCCAGTTGCCCATGCCCACTCCCCCTCGGCGCCGCCGACAGTCGTCCACAGCACAGCCGCCGGAACAAGAGCAATACAGAGGGCCCGGTTACCCGCGCCGCTGTGAAGCACCTCGTTCCGTGCCCCCGATGTCGCCTTGTCCTCCCGGGCGGTGAACGGGTGGGACCTCGATACGGACCGACTGGCCAGCGCCGCGCAGCTGCCGGCGCACTTCGTCGCCTCCGACGTGCTGCGGTCAGCGGGTGATGAACGGCTCTGTCAGGTGCGGGGTCGCGAGGTGGAGGGTCCCGGCGGGCCAGCTGCGGAGCACCTGCTGCCTTGAGGTTCTTGCCTGCTCAGGGTCCATCTCGTGGGAGTAGGCGAGTTCGGGGTGGAGCAGCTGGATCGCGTGCACGAGCAGGTCACCGGTGACGGCGACCAGCTCGCGCCCGGACGTGACGAGCACGCTCTGATGCCCGGGCGTGTGACCGGGCGTGGCGAACGCGCGCTCGCCTCTGCGCAGCAGGGTGTCGCCGTCGAGCAGACGTAGCTGATCGGTCTTTTGGAGCGGGGCGATCACCGTGGACCGCAACTGCGCGTTGACCTCCTCGATCACGTCGAGTTCGGCCTGCTGCAACAGGTATTCGGCGTTCGGGAAGAACGGCCGCGCCTGCTCGCCGCCGACAACGGCCCAACCCACGTGGTCGGTGTGGAGGTGCGTGAGCACCACGGTGTCCACATCGGATGGATCGATACCCGAGGCGGCCAGCGAAGCCGGGAGAGCCCCGGGCACGGGCGCCCACGAGGCTGCCGGGCTGTCGGCCGGGCCGATCCCCGCGTCGACCAACGTCACGCCCTGGTCGCTGCGGATCGCGAAGGCGCGGAATTGGAGCCACCAGCGCCCGGCTCCGTCGAGTGCGCCGGGATCGAGCTGGTCGGCCGCCGCCCACTGCTCGGTGGTGGCGTCGGGGAACGCCTCCGACCTGGGGGAGAAGAACGGGCCCGCGCCGTCGGCGAGTGCGATGACGGTGTACGGGCCGACCTGGAGGGAAGGGGGCATCTCCCAGATAGTGCCACCGGCGGGCGGCCCACGACCAGGCGAGTTGCCCGGAGTTCACCCCAGGCCGACAGCGGAAGTTGCAGCGTAAGGAAGCCCGCACGCCTTCGATGATCGCAAAACGGCCCCTCGACCGTGTTGCTGGGGGCAGGCCGACGCGGCGACCTGGGTCCCGTTCTCATCCCCCACCAGATAGGAGGTCTCCTGCTGGTCCTGGACCGCTCCCCCGGACCGGGCGTTCGCCTTCGACGAGTTCGGGCCGCTGAGGATCCGGCCCTCCACAGGCTCGGGCATGCACAACAGCGAGGCCGGAGCCTGGAAGGTCGCGGCCGAGGTGTACTTCCGGGACGGCGGCGGTGACGTTGATGATGAGGGCCTCACCGTCCACGTCAAGCGCAACTCCCGCCTGACCGTGAACGCCTCACCCGAGCCGGTGACCAAGGACAGCACCATCACCGTGACCGGAAAGGTCACGCGAGCCAACTGGGAGACCAGGAAGTACGCCTCCTACGAAGGCCGCCTGGTGAGCCTGCAGTTCAAGCCCACCGGAGCCTCCTCCTACACCACGGTGAAGAAGGTGTACGCGAACGGCTCGGGTGATCTCAAGACGACCGTGAAGGCATCCAAGACGGGCGCGTGGCGCTGGGTGTATTACGGCAACGCCACCACCGGGCCGTCGACTTCGGCCGGGGATGACGTCGTAGTGCAGTGAATTCCCTGAGCTGCCTCTCGACCTGCTCGGCAACCATCTCCCCCGAAGCTGCTCTATCGCGTCAAGCGGTGAAGGGGCGATCTTCGAGCTTCTGGATGTCCTCTGGTTCGGGCGTTCGATGAGCTTGAAGATCTGGCGGCGATGGTCCACTGCAGACATCGTTGTGTGTCTCGGGAGGTCTTGCCCTCGGCCGCCCGGCGGGCGATGTAGGTCTTGGTCACCGGGTCCGGCCGCATCCTGATCATCGTGATTGTGTGCAGTGCTCGAATCAACTGCCGGGAGGGGTCCGTGCCGCGGTGTCGGATACGGCACGAGCCCCTCCTCTTGTTCCGGGTATCCCGTGCCGGATGGGGGCGCTGAGCAAATCCAGTGCATCGGCTCCACCGCATGCGCTCGGCGAGGTTGTCGGAGGGCGGCGTCAGGTGAAAGCGGCTGCCGGAAGCTCTGCCTCTGTCTCCTCAATGGGGAGGTAGATGCCGAGTTCGCTCTCCAGGAACCGCAGGAACGCGACATCGCCCAACTCGTCACCGTTGTGCACGAAGCCGAGCGCCACCTCGGCTGGGACACCGTTGGTAAGGTGCGGCAGGCCAGGCTCGAAGGACGTCACCTCATTGCCGCGGCAGGCATAACCGACGTGGCTGAAGCCCTTTGCGTTGCGATGCACGCAGAACGCCCGCCCCCGCTCGGACAGCGCCGCGAGGTACGTGCCCGTCCGGCAGTGGAATTCCTCCAGCGCAAACGCCCAGCCGGCCACCGAGCCCGCTCGGACGATGGTCTCCGGCGGGGCGGGCAGAAAGCCGGCGCTCGTCAGCTGGGCAACTGCCGCTTCGTCTTCCCAGTCCAGGAAGTCGAGGTCACTGATGTGGTCCTCCTCATCCCGCAGCAACAACTCGTACGCTGCGGAGCGGCTGAGCATGACAACGTCGCGCTCCTCGGCGCCGACGCGACGCAGCAGCTCGTACGGCGAGAGGCCCTCACTGAGTGCGAGCGTGAAGCTGGTGCTGTAGGCATCGGTTATCCAGCTCAGCCCGTTCTCCGTAGGTCCCCGGTTCATCAAGTCGCCCTTCCCGCACGGTGGCCGGTGCCGCGCAGTTGGCCGACGGCACTGCTCTGGACGGCATTATGTGCCTTGTGGGGAGTGTCTCAGCCCCGGGGAGTCTCAGGCGGCGCAGCCCTCATGACGAGATGTGACGGGCGTCGCGGCCACGTGGCCTCAGCGGCCGCTCAGAGGTGGCCGTCCAGGAACTTCCGTACCTCGGTGATGGTCATGGGACCCGTGCCGTGCGCCACCGCCTCTCCCTCCTTCAGCAGGACGTAGGACGGGGCTCCGGTGATCCCGTATCGCTCGGTCGCAGCCGGGCAACGCGTGATGTCGGCGCGTACGGCCGTCAGACGGCCCGTGTAGTCGTCGGCGATGCCACCCACGACGAGGTCCATCACCCGGCAGGGCTCGATTGCCTTGGGCCATGTCCCGGTGAAGTAGGCGAGGACCGGAACTGCGCTCATCCCGAGAATGAAATTGAACTCCGCGTCCTCACGGGGTCGGTGAACCCGCATCGCCATGGAAGCTCCTGCCGTCACATTCCGTCGTTCCATCCCCATCATCCCTTGCCCGGCGTGCCAGGCCGGCCTGTGCGCATCGTCCACCGGATCCAGTCGCGCCGTATCCGCCACCACGCTTCTCCGAAACAGCGCCCCCGACGGGCTTCCCGAAGCCTTGTCCGGTATGCGCATCAACCCCCGGTCTCAGCCGGCTCATACCGCTCTTCGCCGGCCCGCATGAGCCGGCTGACGGCGCCGAGAACGAGGCACATTCCTGGACCGTTCGCGGACGTGGTCGTGGACGGTCGAAGTACGCGTCAGTTGCCCCGTAGACCGACCGCCAGCGTCAGTTCGAGGACCCGGTGCGGCGATGCGAGATCCGGAAACAGCTCCCGCAGCTGCGACATCCGGTACCGGACCGTCTGGGGATGGACGAACAACACCGCCGCCACCTCGTCACGCCTGCCCTGGTGCAGCAGCCACGCGCGCAAAGTCTCCTCCAGCTTCCGTGCGGTCGCGACAGGCAGGGTCCGCAACGGTGCGAGGGCTCGGGCACGCAGGTCTGCGAACGCGTCCGCGTCGGCGCTCAGCACCAGCTCGGGCAGGTGATCCTCGGTGTCGCGAATATCGGAGGAGAGGGAGCGGGCGCGTACGGCTCGTGCGTACGAGGCGGACGCACGAGTCCATGGCCGGGCCGGGCCGACCACGGCGGTGCGGTCGGTCAGCTGCCGCAAGAGATGTGATCGGTCCGCATCGGGGACGAGCAGCACACCGGTGGCGTCCGGCAGATCGTCGAGGACGAGGGTGCTCGGGTCGAGCACGCGGTAGGCGGGCCGGGCCTGGGCGGCGGGCAACAGGACCGCGGTCAGCGAAACCGGAGGCTGCCACCCGGCCCGTTGAACAGAGGCCAGCAGCACGTCCGGGCTCGCGCCGGCGAGGAGGTCGCGGACCAGTTGTTCCAGGTGGCGCTCATGAGCCCGGCCCCGGACGGCCAGTTCGTCGGCGTGGCCCGCGGCACTGGCGGCGGAGAGCTCGTCGATGTAGGCGAAGGTCAGCTCGGCGAACTTGGCGACCTCGGCGGCGGGCAGACCTGCGGGTACGGCACCCGCGGCGAGGCATCGCCAGGCCACGCGGGCGCCGACGCGGTAGGCGCTGAGGAGGGCGTCCATCGAACGGCCGTCGCGCACCTCGCCGCGGCCCAGCTCGTAGGCTGCGTCACCGGCGTCGCCGCCCGTGGCGTTCCCGCTCGCGAGGTCCAGGTAGTGACCCAGGGCGGTGCGGACGGCTCGGCGGATGGTGCCGCCCATGCGGCCCGACAGGGCGTTGGCGTAGGGAGGGACCTCGTCGATGATCGCCTGGACGACCTCGTCGGCGGTGCTCTTCAGCGCGGCCCGAAGTGCGGTGACCGTCACCTCGTCCAGGGCCAGCTCGGTGGCCCTCCGGATTGCATGGCTCATGTTTTTGTTCCCTGCGAACAATTCAGCCCACCAGATTTACGTCCTGTGGTCAGGACTTTACGCCCTGAGGCGCAGCAAGCTGAAGTCATGACGAGTACAGCCCTTCGCAGCAGGGCGTGGAAACTGCTGGAGATGGTCACGACGCCGCTGCTGCCGTCGGACTACCTCGACCTGGTCAGCCCGCTGCGTGCGGGCGCTGACCTGCGTGGGCGCATCGAGGCCGTGCACCCCGAGACGGGAGACGCCGCGACTGTCGTGATCAGACCGGGACGGGGCTGGCGCGGCCACACAGCCGGTCAGTACGTGCGGATCGGGGTCGATGTCGAAGGGGTGCGTCTGTGGCGTGCCTACTCCATCACCTCGCCGACAGACCGCCAGGACGGCCGCGTCACGATCACCGTGAAGGCGATCCCGGACGGCAAGGTCAGCAATTACCTGGTCCGCAGGGCGGAACCGGGCACGCTGATCCAGCTCGACCAGGCGACCGGTGACTTCGTGCTGCCGCAGGCCAAGCCCGCCAAGGTGCTCTACCTGACGGCCGGCAGCGGCATCACACCTGTGATGGGCATGCTGCGCAACACCGAGTTCGACGACGTCGTCATGGTGCACTGCGCGCCACAGCCGCAAGACGTGATCTTCCGCAACGAACTGCACGACCTGGTCGCGGACAAGAAGCTGCGGCTCACCGAGGTGCACACCGACACCGACGGCATGCTCGACATCGCCCGTCTCGACGAACTCGTGCCCGACTGGGCCGAGCGCGAGACCTGGGCCTGCGGGCCCGCGGGCCTGCTCGACGCCGCCGAGGAGCACTG
Organism: Streptomyces aurantiacus; assembly: GCF_027107535.1. Classification (NCBI taxonomy): domain Bacteria; kingdom Bacillati; phylum Actinomycetota; class Actinomycetes; order Kitasatosporales; family Streptomycetaceae; genus Streptomyces; species Streptomyces sp. Qhu-G9. Next base: position 5,335,183 of record NZ_CP114283.1, read on the forward strand.
GACCGAGCACGGGGTACAAGAGCGCCTGCACACCGAACGCTTCCGCCCCAGCATCGTCGTCGCCGGCGACGGTGGCGAGGTCAGGTTCAGCACCACCGGCAAGACCGTCGACGCGGACGGCGCCACGCCGTTGCTGGACGTCGGCGAGGAGGCGGGCGTGCTCATGCCGTCCGGGTGCCGCATGGGCATCTGCTTCGGCTGCGTCACGCCGCTCAAGGCGGGCGCAGTCCGCGACCTGCGCACCGGCGAGATCACCGAGGCCGAGCCGGGCGTCCTCATCCAGACCTGCGTGTCCGCCGCGGCGGGCCCCTGTGACATCGAACGGTAGGAACACCTTGACCGCCATTGACCCCACCGCCCACTTGACCGCGGAGCAGATCGAGGAGCTCGGCCGCGAGCTGGACGCGATCCGCGACGAGGTGATCGCCGCCCGCGGCGAGAAGGACGCCGCCTACATCCGCAAGGTCATCTCGGCGCAGCGCAAGCTCGAGCTGGCCAGCAGGGGCGTGCTGCTGTTCTCGATCTTCCCGCCCGCATGGCTGATCGGCACCGCCGGTCTGTCCGTGGCGAAGATCATGGACAACATGGAGATCGGCCACAACATCCTGCACGGCCAGTGGGACTGGATGCGGGACCCGAAGATCCACTCCACCACCTGGGACTGGGATCACGTCTCGCCGGCCGAGCAGTGGAAGCACTCGCACAACGAGTTGCACCACACGTACACCAACGTGATCGGCAAGGACAACGACCTCGGCTACGGCATCATGCGCGTCGACGAGGACCAGAAGTGGCACCCGTTCCACCTCGGCCAGCCGCTGTGGAACTTCATCAACGCCTGCTTCTTCGAGTACGGCATCGCAGCGTACGACCTGGAGCTCGGCAAGAACCTGCACAAGCGCCGCCGCAAGAGCCCGGAGTTCCGCGCACGGGCCAGGGCCGTGGGCCGCAAGATCCGCAAGCAGGTGCTCAAGGACTACGTGATCCACCCGCTCCTGTCGGGCCCGTCGTTCCTCCCCACGCTCGCCGCCACATTCACCGCGAACCTGGTCCGCAACGTCTGGACCCACTCGGTGATCATGTGCGGGCACTTCCCCGAGGGCGTGCAGGTCTTCGAGCGCCGGTCGATCAGGGGCGAGACGCGCGGCCAGTGGTATCTGCGCCAGATGATGGGCTCGGCGAACATCAGCGGCAGCAAGGCCATGCACTTCATGACCGGCAACCTGTCGCACCAGATCGAGCACCACCTCTTCCCGGACCTGCCGAGCAACCGGTACGCCGAGGTCGCGGTGAAGGTGCGCGCCTTGTTCGAGAAGTACGAGCTGGAGTACGTCACCGGGCCGCTGCCCAAGCAGGTGTTCTCCGCGTGGCACAAGGTCTTCCGGCTCTCGCTGCCGAACAAGAAGCCCAAGGTCAAGACGCCGCACCGCGAGCAGGAGCTCATCGCGGCCTGACTCCCGGTATTGGTTCAGATCTCCCGGCCGTCCCGGCGGCACCGCCGGGTTCGGTGAGAGATACAGCTCTACGATCTTCATATGAGCGACCCGAGCCTGGCAGGCGAAGAACTGCTGACCGCCCGACTGTCACTGCGGCGACCGACCGAAGCCGACATCGATGCGATCTTTACGATCCACAGTGACCCCGCAACCTGCCTGCACAATTCCTCCGACGCCCTCGCCCGGCCCGAAGAGGCCGGGGAGCTCTATCAGCGCTGGAACAACCAATGGCAGAGCTGCGGATACGGGTACTGGGTTGTCCGACGCCACGACTCTGCCCTGCAACTGGGGTTCTGCGGGGTCAAGCCCATGGAACTCAATGGCATGAAGGTTCTCAACCTCTTCTACCGTTTCGCCACCTCAGCATGGGGCCAGGGCTTCGCCAGCGAGGCCGCGATCGCAGTCACCAGCTGGGCATCCCGGCACGTTCCCGACCTCCCGCTGATCGCCCGAGTCCGGCCGGCCAACGCTGCCTCCCGGCGCGTGGCGGTACGTGCCGGCCTGACCCGGGCAGAACACCTCGACGGCACCGGATACGACGGCTTCGATTGGATCTACGCAGCGAAGCTGCCGAACTGAGGACATTCCGAGCATGTGAACCCTCCCTGAAGGCCGTCCAACGTTCCGAGCCGGGCCACTGGCTCAGGCGGGAAGTTCGGTGATGCTGAGGGCGAGGTCCAAGTTGCCCACCCCGTGGTTGGCGAGGCCCACCGTGACCACGCCCGCTCCTTCCAGCCAGTGCGCCATTTTCAGGCCGCCGACGTCCGGCGGGCGCAGTCCGAGGCTCTCGATGAGCGCCTCCACACTTGCCGAGTTCGTGCTGCAGCGCACGCGTCAGGGCGTACATCACCGTCCAACTCGTCTTCCCGTTCACCTCCACCTTCGGGATACCCGGCACGTTGTAGGAGTTGATGAACCGCTGTGCCAACTCCACCATTTCGTCAGCCATGTGACTTCTTCCCCAGAGTGACGGAACGTCAGACCCAGTCCTGGTACAGGCCGCCGTTGCAACGGGTGGTTCGGAAGCCGCTGTCGTCGCTGTCGTCGATACAGCGGTCGGTGTACTGGTTGCGGAACGTGAGGCGGACTTCGTGGTGGCGGACGATGTACCAGCTCACGGCTTCCGAACTGCCGCAGAACTGGGTGCTGAACCCGGCGGGGCCGTCGTAGAGGCATCGCCCGGTGGCCAGGTTCTGGAAGCGGCGCGTGCCGTCGTTGAAGACATGCACGTTCCACTTCTGGAAGTCGGTGCCGTTGCAGGGGAACGTGCGGAACCCCAGGTTGCTGTCGTCCATACAGCGGTAGGTGCCCAGGCTCTGGAAGGTGTTCACGGCCAGGACTGTGGTGCCCCCGTCCTGCGACTCCTGCGCTGCCTCCGCGGTGCCCGACGCGGTGAACAGGGCGCCCGCGCACAGCGCAGCCGCGAGCAGTGCCTTCATCGACTTCATCGGCCTCATCTGATTCCCCCAGTGTCTCGGTGGTCGCTCACCCGAGGCCCAGGATGGGACCGGACGTTCCGACGGCACCAGACGTTTCAGTCGTGCCTGAAACGCTTGTCCTTCCTCTGAGCCTTTGATCTCAGCCTTTGTGTGGAGGCCGATGCCCTCGACGAGCACCGCTCACTGATCGTTGTCTTCCCGCTCCCTGATTGATCGCCACTGCGATGAAACGCTCTCGCGCACACCACAGGCATGCGATGCGCCATACCCGTCGGCCTGCGCACCGCGGCCACAGACAACGATGGCCGCGCGAGCCGGCCTTCGACCGCTCTGGAGAACCGGGCCTCGTCCACCTTTCCAAGTCTCTCGAAATGCTTGAGGAAAAATCCCTTCCCTGCAGCTCCGGCGAATGCACGAAAGGGTCTTGAAGGGTTCCCGGGAGCGTGGTTCCGTCAATGCCAAGAGGTCGGCCGAATGGTCGGCCGGTGATCCCGAGTTAGGGGATGTCATGCCTGTGACGTCACTGTCCGAGCGGCTCGCCGGGAATGGGCTTCAGCAGCATTTGCACGCGGAGGCGACTGCGGTCGAAGAGGCCTGCGTTCCGCGCTACGAGGCGTGTGCCTGGGACTCCCAGTGCTGCCACGGTCTGATCTGTGAGTGGTTCCACTGCTACCTGCAGGGCTGACAACCGGCAGGTGAGTGAACCCCGTCGGGGCGGGTCGAATTGAGGGGAGACGACAACCCTCCTCGAACAGCGCGGCAGCCTGGGGGCAACGAAATGCTGAGACTCTGGAAAGCGGCACACACGGCACAGGAATTCGTGGAGTCCGCCCGTCAGGACAGCGGAACGTACGAACTCGAATGGCCGCCTGTGCACACGAAATTCGGTGACCGAACGCGCGGCGCACCATTGGCGGTGGCCAGATTACGAGTGGCCGAAAGAATGCTCATGGGTTTTCTCGACCCAGTAGAGGATGCGTTGTTCGTCACCGCCGGTCTCAACTCTCTCGGGTATCCGGCCTCGTTCCACCTCGGCCGGGAAACGGCCCCGGTCGTGGCGCCCGGCGGCTTCTACGCCTGGGTGCAGTGCGGTGGGTCCGTGGTGAGCACGACACTGCCCGTCCGAGAGGAGTACACCGAGGTGCTGCGAACCGGGAAAAGGGGACTGCCGTGCTGAACGTCGTCACCGCGGACGGGCACGGCGCCGTCCGTTGCACCCCGCCCCGGCAGACCCCTGCGGCGGCCGATGTGACCGCGGTCATGAGCCCCGGGGGCTTCACACTGGGACGGGCGGGACTCGGGGAAGGCGACGTGTACTACCGCGTCGGCCTCGGACGGCTGGAGTGGAGCGAGGATCCGGCCGACCTCGCCGAGGGACCCGACGGGAACCTGCCGACCGCGGCTTCCGGCGGGCGCCTGCCCGAAGCGGGCACACTGCTCGCACTGATCCACGGCCTGGCCCCGCCACCGGACGCCACCCCTCTGCCGGGGGTGCGCCGACTGGCGCTCGGCACAACGGTGCACGTAGGCCCAGAGGGTGTCGTCGTCTCCCGCCGGCGCCCCACTCTGCCCGACGGACCGGCCGACTTGCTCGGGGCGGTGGCCGACGTCCTGAGCGCGGCACCCGACGACTACGCCATCGCCTACGGCGGAGGCCTGTCCTCGGCCTTCCTCGCGGTCGCCGCCCTGGCCACCGGCCACCGGCCACGACTGCTCCACGCGGATCTGGGCCTCCCCGGCCACCGCCCGGCCCCGGCCGCCATACCCGGACTGTCCGTCTCGCACGTACCGGTCGATGTGTTCGACCTGCTCGACCACCACCGGGCTCCCCTCGGCGGGCTGCTGCCCGTCCTGCCCGACGTGGAATTGCCCCGCAGGCTGGCCGTCGCTCTCACCGCTGCGGCGGGGCGGCCTCTGGCATCGGCCGTGCTCCTGGAGGACCTTGTCGGCGTCAAGCTGTCGGACGTCGACAGGGGCCCCCGTGACTGGCGGCTGCTGACCTGTGAACCCTTCCATCTGTCCGGCGTCCTGCCTTCCCTGCGGGAGGCGGCCGACCTGCTGGAGCAGGGCGTGGTGCGCAGCGACGGGCCCGGCCAGGGCACCCCTGACGACCAACAAGCTCCCGACGGGCCTCCGCCGCCTCCGCTGGGCAGGCGCGACCTCCCCGTGCTGACCCAGAAGGGCCGGGTCGCTCTTCAGACGGTCCAGCAGGCATCGCTGTCCGTCTGGAAGGACCATCTGGATTTGCTGGGCCCCCTTCTGGGCCGCGCCGACGCCGGCCTGGCCGAGCGGGTGCCCCGGGGCGGTCTGGTCCTTCCCGCGCTCGACCCGGCCGTCCTGGGCGCTGTGCAGGCGCTGCCCCCCGAACGGCGCGGCCGTATCTCCCGGGGGCTGTTCCGCAACAACCGGCCGATGGCCGCGGCGGTCGCCCGCCACCGGGTGCGCGGACTGCGGCTCGCCTCGTCCTCGTTCGACCTCCGGCTCGCGGCAGCCGCCTATCTGCACAGCGAGAGCGCCAAGATCGTCATCGAGCTGGAGCGGGAGAGCGCCCTCGCGGACATGGGACTGATCGACGTCGACGCGGTGACCGGCCTCCTGAAGAGGGGCCCCGATTGCGCCGACCACGCCCTGCCGCTGCTGCGACTGCTGTGGATCGACCGATGGCTGAAGGGCTGACCGCCATGACCACCTCCACCAACAGCCCTGCCCGCCGTGTCGTCCTCGGCCCCGGAGTACGGCTCACCCACCTACTGTTCGGGGGCGCCGTCCTGATGAACGAGAAGACCTTGGCGCTCGCCGAGTGCACCGAGCGCGACGCGGCAGTGATCGAGCGCCTGCTGTCCGGCGAACACCCCGGCCCCGACGACACAGACGCACGCCGGGTAACCCGTGACCTTCTGCGATCCCAGTGGCTCGTCGTCACAGACGAAGTGAAGTGAGGTTCCATGTCCTCCCGACTCCCGCAGGCGGCGCTGGCCGCGCTGGCCGGACCGCTGCTCGTCGGCGGCGCCGCGAAGCTCCTCACACCCGTGTCCCAACTGGCGTGGCCCTACCGCACCGGGCCCCTGCGTGCCCCTCACGGACCCCGTCTGGCAGGCGGCGCCGAACTGGCGGCGGCGACAGCGCTGGTCCTGCTGCCCGGCCGCGCGGCCCCCGCCGCCGCCCTGATCACCTACGGCACGCTGACCGCCGTGGCGCAGTCCCTGGACGGACAGCGCTGCGCATGCTTCGGCGCCGCCCGGCTGGCAACCGTGGGACGGGCACACATCGGCGCCAACGCCCTGGGCAGTGCGGTGGCGGCAACGCTGCTCACCGCCGACCTGCCCGCCCGGCCGCGCCTGCGCGGGGCCGCCGCGGTACTGGCGGCCGCCACGACGGCGGCCGCCGTGCTCCTGGCCGACCGGCGGCGGGCGAAGGCGGAGGAGACCGTGGCGCACTGCGCGGAAGCGGTGGCCGGCGTACAGCTCTACGTATCCGACAACTGCCCCGCGTGCCGGGCGCTCAAGCAGCTGATCGGTGCGATGGAACCGGTGCGCCAGGACCGCGTGAGCATGACCGTGGTCAGCAGCGGCAGCGAACTCCCGCCCGGGATGGCGGACATGTCAGTGCCGTGCGCAATGCCGGTCGACGCGGCAGGCTCCTCCGTCTGCGCGCCCGTCTCCGGGATAGGGGCGGTCAAGGCCCTGATCGACACCGTCGTCATCGCCGGACCGGACGTCCCACATGCCACCTGAACCCCCCTGGACCGCCGTGTCCTCCGGGTCCCGCACACCCGACCGCGAAACCGTGCACTTCCGGCCCGACCTGTCCGCCTGGGCCGTGCTCGGCGCCGCCGAACTGCCCTCCGTGGCCGACCACAACCCACGGACCGTCTACTGGCGGGACCTGCCAGTGGACCCCGCCCTGACCGGTGTCACTCCGACCCGCGCCCGGCACGCGGACGTGGTGCTCGGCGGCCCCCCGGTATCGGCTCCGTGGCGGCTTCCGCTGCGCACCGTCCTGTCGGCGGGAATCACCTGGCATCCGGAACTGCCCCTCGTCGCAGGCCTCGTCCAGCGGGACGACCGCCTGCACCCGTGGATCGCCGACTACACGGCCCGTCGCCTGACCGTCCACCAGCGGGTACGGGCCGCGCTCTCCCTGGCCTGCCGCCGACCGGGCCGGCCGGCCCTCTCCTGGTGCCAGGACGGACGGCTGACCCTTCTGACACCTCCCGCCCCCGCGGCGAGCGGCCCCGAGCCGCAGGCCGAGGGCAACGATGCCGAGGTGTGGAGGCCAGTGGTGCTCGAGGCCACCGGGCCGGGACATGTCGCGCTCGTCCCCGGCCATGCCGAACTCCTGCGCCTGGCCGGTGCCTCGGTGTCCATTCTCGACCCGGCCACCGGAGCACTGCGTTCGCTGACCCCGCCGCTGCTCGTAGGAGGCCTCGAACCCTCCCCGAACGGACGCGCCCTGCTGGTGGAGCACGCCACCTCGGCCGACGACGGTTCGGCGGAGCAGTCACCGGGATCCGGCGACGGGCTCGACTGGTCCCGGGCGATGCTGCGGACCGACAGCGGCTCCTGGGCACCGGTACCGGTCACCACACGCTGGGCCGGCGGGAGCGGCGAAACCACCGCGTCGAGCAGAACCGTCGAGGGCGGCACGGCGATCGAGTTGCGCACACCGCATGATGCCGAAGGGCAACACCCCGCCGCTGCGCCGATGATCACCCACGAGGACGACGACCCACCCCTTTGGTGGCACTGCCTGACGGTGGGCCCCGACACGGCCGTTGTGAGCCGCCACCGCACTTCGCTGCGCCTGCGCAGAGGCGACGAAGCCCTCCAGGTGGCGCTGCCCGGCGCGCTCGGCAGACTGGGCACGCCGACAGCCGAACACGACGCCGCGGGCGTCGTCGTCGCCTGTGTACAAGGCGGCCGGGCCGGATTCCTCCGGCTGGCCCACGGCGAGCCGGAAGCCGTCGTCACCGCCGAGTCACCGCCCGAAGGTGGCGACGGGCCCCTCGAATCCAGCTGGACGACGATCGAGGACGGCGTTCCCCACCTCCTCACGCGCAGGGCGGGACGCTTCGACCGCTACGAACTGCGCGGCGGGCGCCTCCAGGCGGTGAGCGGAGCCATCCTGCCCCAGCTGCGCCCGGCCCCGGTCCGCGCCCGCGCGCGAACGGTGTCCCCCACGCTCGTCCTGTCCCCACCGCCCGGCGGGCGCGGTGCCCGGCTGACCCGCGTCGGCGTCCCGGCCCTGGAGGCGGGCGCGGCGGCGCGGCTGCTCTGGATCCAGGTACGCCGGAGCACGGGCGCTTCGACGGGCGCGGACCCACAGGCCGACATCTCCGCGCTGCGGACGTCCGGCTGGCTGCTGGATCTTCCCCTCTCCTGGCCGTCCGACGCCGAGCCCGCCGATGTCCGGCGGCAGATCGTTCACGCGGTCGGCCAGTCCATGACGAAGATACGAGAACAGACCTCGCGTGAGGAGCCCGTCGTGGTCGGCGGCCACAGCTTCGCCGCCACGGTCGCCCTGCACGCGCTCGCCCACTGCCCGGGGCTGGCGGGCGCCATAGCCCACAGCGGCTGTTACAACCGAACGCTGACGCCGGAGGGTTTCCAGTACGAGCGACGGAACTACTGGCAGGTCCCCGAGCTCTACCGCGCGTTCAGCGCCCTCGACTTCGCCGACCGCCTCAAGCGGCCGGTTCTGCTCATGCACGGCCTCGACGACACCAATGTGGCCACTCCGCCGGACCAGGCGGTGGCCCTGTACCGGGCCGTCGTCGCCAACGGCGGGCGGGCCCGGCTCGCGCTCCTGCCGCACGAAGGACACAACTTCCGTCACCGCGAAAGCCTGGAGACCGTCACACGGGAGCACGAGGCGTGGCTGGCGGCCTGCGCCACCCCCTCCGCCCGCCGGTCGGACCGCTCGGAAAGGACCTGATCGATGGCAGTAGTGGGCGCGGAACGCCAAGAGGCAAAACCGGTGGAGGCAGGGGCCGGGCCACCGGAGGCAGCCGGCGACGAGCCCGCCGACACCGCGCGGATCAGCACCGCCGACCTGATGCGGGCCAGCGCGTACATGGTGCGTATGGCATGGCAGGCGGACCGCCGGCGGCTGACGGGCATCCTCGCCGTACAACTGGTGACAGCGGCGGGGCTGGCCGCGCTGGTGCTGGTTCTGCGGAGCACGCTGGGAACGGCGTCCCTGACCGCCGGTCCGGGCGGGCCGTCCGGGGACGGGCTGATCCTCGCCCTGTGCGGGCTGGTGGCCCTCGCGTCCGTCGGCGGCATCCTGCGTACGGTCGCGAGCGGCTGGCAGCGGGTGCTGACGGTGAAGGTCGACCGGCACATCATGTCCGAGGTGCTGAGAAGCGCGGCGCGGTCCGACCTCGCGCGCTTCGAGGAACCTGCGTTCCACGACGGCCTGAAGCAGGCTGTCTTCGCGTCCCGGTCCCAGCCGGTGATGGTGGTGACGGCCCTGATCGGCGCGTTGCAGGCGCTGCTGAGCATGGCCGCGGTGGGAGCCGCGTTCGCCGTCATGACCTGGTGGCTGCTCCCGTTCGTCTTCCTGGCCGTGCTGCCCGTGCTCAAGGCGGCCCGGGACGAACGCGACGCCGACCACCGCCTGCACGGGCGGCTCGCGGAGGGCCGCCGGGCGCGTGAGTACCTCGAACACCTCCTGGTCGGGCAGGACGCGGCCAAGGAGATCCGGGCCCTGGACCTCGGGGACACCCTGCGCGGACGATGGAACAGCCGATACGCCGAGGAGATCGTCGGCACCACCGAGATGCAGCGTCGGCATACTCGTCGGAAGCTGCTCGCGCGGCTCATCGGCGATGTCGTCTTCGTCGCCGTCATCGGTGCCATGTGGTGGACGGTGCGCAGCGGCGGCATGGCCCTTCCCACCGCGCTGGCCGCCCTGGCGGCGTTGCTCATGCTCGCCACCCGTGTGCAGATGCTCGGGTACCTCTTCAACAACATCGGTGCCGCCGCCGTGTATGTGAAGGACATCCGCACCTTCACACGGGACGGCGTCCGCACTTCCACGAACGACAGGACGTACGCCCAGGACCAGGACGACACCGGCCGCGGGCACGCCGCCGTGGCGGGCGGGAGCCGCTCTGCGATCGCCCCCGTGGAGAGGCCGGTGGCGGGCACGCCGCAGAAGGCGGGGACGCCGGAGAGGCCCGCCTTCTCCTCCGTGAGCACCGAGAAACTCTCCTTCACCTACCCGGGCTCCACCGCAGCGGCGCTGCACGACGTATCGATCGAGTTGGCCGCCGGTGAACTGGTCGCCGTCGTGGGAGCGAACGGATCAGGCAAGACGACGCTGGCGAAAATCCTCGCCGGACTCTACGAGCCCGACGGCGGATCCCTGCTGTGGAACGGACTTCACGCCTCCCGCCCCGGCAAGCGGCGAGCCGCGACCGCGATGGTCTTCCAGGACTTCGTCCGCTTCAAACTCCCCGCAATCGACAACATCGCCTTCGGCCGCCCCGAAGTGCCCTTCGATCCGGACGCCGTCGACCGCGCGGCGGCCGACGCCGGGGCTGGCGGCATCATCCAGGGACTACCGTCGGGTTACGACACCGTCCTGAGCAAGGAGTTCAGCGACGGGGCCGATCTCTCACTGGGCCAGTGGCAGCGGTTGGCACTGGCTCGCGCCTTCTACCGGGACTCGCCCCTCCTCATCCTGGACGAGCCGACGGCCTCCCTCGACCCGCAGGCGGAAGCCGACCTCTTCGGTCGTATCCGCAGCCTGTTCGCCGGCCGGGCGGTGCTGGTGATCTCCCACCGGTTCTCCAACGTCCGGGACGCCGACCGGATCTACGTCATGGAGTCCGGCCGGGTCATCGAGCACGGCAGCCACGACGAACTGACAGCGGCGGGCGGCACCTACGCCCGGCTGTTCCGGCTCCAGGCGGAGGCATACCAGCACGGCCGCCGTGGGCGGGGCCGCACGGGGCAGGGGCACCGCGGCGGAACGGCCGCCACGCTGTCCTGAGTGCCGTCTGTCAGCGGCTCAGGAAGCGAGGACTCCGAGCAGCCGTTCGCCGCGCCGGGTCAGCAGCAGGCGCACCTGCTGACCCTGACGCTTGCGCCGGACGAGCCCGGCCGCTTCAAGTAGCTTGCAGTGATGCGTTGTGGCTCCGGGCGCACAGCACAGCAGGGAGCTCACCTCCCCCATGGTCAGGCCCCGGTGTGCGAGACGCATGACCCGGGCGCGCATCCCGCCGAGAACCGCCTCCAGAGGGTCGAGGGCACGGCGGTTCGTGGTGGCGGCACCGGATGCCAGCTCCCGCAGCCCTGGTACGGGGTAGCCGATCCAGCTGGGGCCCTCCCGGCCCAGGGCGAGCACGGAGGCCGTGGTACCGGACACCAGGGGAACGAGCAGGAGCCTGCGGTCGGGTAGTTCCCACGCGTCCCGGCCTGTGCCGCGGCCCGGCAGGGACAGCCCCTGGCGGGTACGGCGGACGCGCGGCCCCAGAGTCGCGAGTGCGGAGTCCAGTGTTCCTGTGACCGTGGCGACGCCGATGCGTTCCGCCTCGAGTTCGAGAAGGTGCCGCGACCGTCGCCACATTGGCGCGAACGCCGTCCAGATGCTCGCCATCGCCTCGATATAGCCGTGGATGAAGGGCGCCGGCCTGTTGAGGACGCGCAGCCAGGCGGGCGGAACACCGTCCGCAAACCGCTCGGTCACCTCGGCGGCGAGTTGCTCCGGTGTGGCCGCGGCCATCCGGTCGAGCTGCTCGGGCACGGCGTTCGTGTCGAGCGGGAGGGGCGACATACAGTCCGGCAGCCACAGCCCGTGGGTCTCGCGCGCGGGGCCCAGCGCCTGAGCCGTGTCGCTCGGACACGCGGCGCGTGCGGCCGACCGCCACCCGGGCGGCAGGCCCTGGCCCGCCGCGCCGAGGACGTCGGCCAACAGCGAGAGCACCGTGGGCAGAGGCTGTCGGCCCACGGACACCTTCAGGTCTTCTACCGGCCCCAGTCGCAACACCGATTCGTTCATGTATCTCCCCCTCAGGAATCGGGTCCGCAGCGGTGTACGTGCTGTGGTCTGTCCCGGTGCGACCCGTGGTGTGCCGGGCATGACGGACGGTGTCCGGTCGCCACAAGTGCGGCCGAACACCGGCTTCAGGTTTAGCGGGTTCGGGGTTGTTCGAGTTCGAGGCCTGGTGCCGAACAAACAAGCCCTGAAAAATACGACGCCGCAGTGCAGGGTGTGGCACGAACGGGGAGCTGCGAGAACCACCGGGGAGGTGCGGCGATGCCGCGCAGGGAACGACCGCTGAACGCTGGGAGCGGTCCGTTGTTCGCATTTGCCACAGAGCTACGGCAGTTGAGACGGAAGGCGGGAAATCCGCCGTACCGGAGGCTGGCGGAGCAGGCTCATTATTCGATTTCGACGCTGTCCTCCGCCGCCTCCGGACAGCGGCTGCCGACGCTGGCTGTGACCCTGGCGTACGTGCACGCCTGCGACGGGGACGTCGAGGAGTGGCGGAAGCGCTGGCGGGCGGCCGCGGAGCTTCTGGGCGAGGTGTATCCGGAGTCCGGGCCGGGGGCCGAGGGCGGGCCGGTTCCGCCGTACGCGGGGCTGCGGTCCTTCCGGGAGCAGGACACCGAGTGGTTCTTCGGGCGGGAACGGCTGCTGGAGGAGCTGGTCGGGCGGCTGGAGCGGCAGCGGTTCGTGATGGTGATCGGGACTTCGGGGTCGGGCAAGTCGTCGCTGTTGCGCGCCGGGCTGGTGCCGCACCTTGAGGCGGCCGCGTCGACGGTGGTCGTACTGACACCGGGGGCGCGGCCCCTGGAGGAGTGCGCAGTGCGGCTGGGGGCGATGGCGGGCCTCACCCCGGGTGCCCTGTACGAGGAGCTGAGGGAGGATCCGAAGAACCTGGGACGCCTGGTGCGGCAGATCACCGCACGGTCCGGCCCGACGGACGGGGACGGCGGCGGGGACGGCGAACTGGTGCTGGTCGTCGACCAGTTCGAGGAAGCCTTCACCCTCTGTCAGGACACGGCCGAGCGGGACGTCTTCATCGAGGCCCTCGTCTCCGCCTCCTCGGACGACGGCGGCCGATGTCGCGTCGCGCTGGGCGTACGCGCCGACTTCTACGCGCACTGCACACGCCACGCGCCCCTGGTGGAGGCGATCCGCGACGCACAGGTCCCCGTCGGGCCGATGAGCCTGGACGAACTGCGCCGTGCCGTGGTGCAGCCCGCTCAGCGGGCCGGGCTGACCATCGAGGGTGCGCTGCTGGCGACGCTCATCGCGCAGGCACACGGCCAGGCGGGCGTGCTGCCTCTTCTGTCGCACGCACTGCTGCAGACCTGGCGGCGACGACGGGGCACGGCACTGACCCTGGACGCGTTCGAGGCGGCGGGCGGCCTGGAGGGCGCCTTGGCGCGCACCGCAGAGGAGTTCTACCAGGAGCTGGCCGCGGGACGGCAGAAGCTGGCCCGGCAGGTGTTCGTACGGCTGACCGCGCTGGGGGACGGCACGGAGGACACCCGGCGCCCGGCCCGCCTGGAGGAGTTGGCCGGGTTGGCCGGGCAAGGTGAAGGCGACAGTGGAGAGGACGACGGCAGCGAGGTCCGTGCCGTATTGGAGCTGGCGGCAGGCGCCCGACTGCTCACCCTGGACCGCGAGCGGGTGGAGCTGGCCCACGAGGCGCTGATCCGCTGCTGGCCCCGCCTGCACGGCTGGCTGACCGAGGACCGTGAGGCCACCCGGACCGCGCGCCACCTCACCGACGCCGCCCAGACCTGGGAGGCGCTGGGCCGGGAACCTGGCGCCCTCTACCGCGGCACCCGCCTCGCTCTGGCCGCCGGGCTCGACCGTACGACGATGTCCGTGCCGGAGCGGGAGTTCCTCGACGCCGGTCTGGCCGCCCAGGCGGCGGAACAGGCGGCGGTGCGGCGCCGGGCCCGCTTCCGGCGCCTGGGCCTGGGGTTGTTGAGCGTCCTGCTCGTCCTGACGACCACGACCGCGGCTCTCGCCGTACGGGCGCAGCGAGCCGCGGACCAGCAGCGTGACGTGGCCGGTTCCCAGCGGGTCGCCGAACGGGCCGCGGCGCTGCGGACGGTCAACCCGGCGCTGGCCGCCCAGTTGAGCCTGGCCGCCTACCGCCTGTCGCCCACCCCCGAGGCGCGCGGCAGTGTACTCAGCTCCTTCGCCACTCCATACGCCACCCAGCTGACCGGCGAACAGGGCGCCGTCACCGCGGTGGCGTTCAGCGCCGACGGCCGCGTGCTGGTCACCGGCGATGCCGACCGGACCGTGCGACTACGGCGGGTGCCTGATCCGCACCGGCCGGCCGGGCCGGTCACTCTGGGGCGCAGCGGCGGCACCGTACGCACGGTCGCCGTTAGCCCCGACGGGCGGCTTGTGGCTGCCGGGGGCGAGGACGGGACGACGACGGTGTGGGACATCGGCGACGCACGGCGGCCCCGGCTCGCGGCACGACTGCCGGGCGGCGCCGGTCCGGTCGTCGGGGCGGGGTTCGGCTTCGGGGCCGGCGCTGACGGGCGTACCCTCGCGGTCGCCGCCCGTGACGGAATCCAGGTGTGGCGGCTGTCGAATCCGCGCCGGCCGCGCGGCCTCGGCACCCTGCACACGGGCACCGACGTCACCGCGGTGGCGTTCCACCGGGACGGGCGGACGGTGGCCACGGGGCACGGCGACGGTGCGATGCGGCTGTGGGAATCGGCGAGGTCGGGTGAGCGACTGCGTCGGCTTTCGACCGTCCCCGGCCGGACCAGCAAGGCTGACCAGAACGACGAGGCCGGCACAACGGGCGGGACAGGCGCAGCTGACCAGAACGACGAGGCCGACACGACGGGCCACGTCAGCCGCTTCGGCCGCGCCGCCCGTGTCGGCCACACCGGCCAGGTGAACGCCATGGCGTTCGCTTCCGACGGGCGTCACCTCGCCACCGGCGGCGCCGACTTCACCGTACGGTTGTGGGACGTGAGCAGGCCGGGCCCACCCCGCCAGACACAGACACTCGCCACACACACCGACGCGGTCAACGCCGTCGCTTTCAGTCCCGAGGGTCGTCAACTGGCCACGGCCGGCAGCGACGCGACCGTACGCCGGTGGAATGTGAGCCGTTCCGGCACCGCGCGTGAAGCGGCGGTACTCTCGGGGCACACCGGCGGCGTCGGTTCGCTGGCCTTCGGCCCCGGGGGCCGCACGCTGGCCAGCGGCAGCGAGGACCAGAGCACCCGCCTGTGGGACCTGCCCGGCCCCGCGCTGATCGGCCACACCAGTTCGCTCTGCTCCCTCGCCTTCAGCCCTGACGGCCGACTGCTCGCAAGCGCCAGTTACGACGGCACTGTGCGCCTGTGGAACCTCGCGGACAAGCGCCGCCCACGCGAACTGCCCCCACTCACCGGCCACACCGGGCCCGTCCAGGCGGTCGCCTTCCACCCCGACGGCCGCACCCTGGTCAGCGCCGGCGCCGACGGCACCCTGCGACTGTGGGCCCTGGGAGCGGCAGACGGCCGCCGCGTCCGCCCGCTGAACGCGGTCCCCGCCCGGATCGGCACCGTCAACACGCTCACGTTCAGCCCCGACGGACGCACCCTGGCCACCGGCGGCGAGCAGGGCACCGTACGCCTCTGGGACGCGACGGACGTACACCGTCCCCGCCCGCTGTCCGCCCTGCGTGGAACCGGTGCGGTGGACTCCGTGGCGTTCGCCCCCGACGGCCGCACCCTGGCCGTGGCCGGCCGACACCGCACGGCCGCTCTCTGGGACGTCACCAGCCGACGGCACCCGTCCCGCCTCGCGGCTCTCATCGGCCACACCGGCGCGGTGAAGTCGGTCGCCTTCGCCCCCGACGGCCGCACCCTGGCCACCGGCAGCGAGGACCGCACCGTACGCGTCTGGAACCTCACCGACCTCCGCCACCCGTATTCTCGCGACCGCCTGACCGGCTATACCGATGGCGTCATGTCCGTCGCCTTCACTCCGGACGGCCGGGGGCTGGCCGCCGCGAGTTCCGACAAGAAGGTGCGGATGTACAGCCTGACAGCCCGCGGCGAGGTCCGGGAACCAGTGCTGCTGACCGCCCACACGAAGCCGGTGGACAGCCTCGCTCTCAGCCCTGACGGACGCACCCTGGCCACCGGCAGCCAGGACTGGACCGTCCTGCTCTGGGACCCCGACACCGAACGCGCCGCGTCCCGGATCTGCGCCACAGCCTTCCCGACGATCACCCGCGCCGAATGGCGTCAGTACTTCCCTCAGTGGACGTACCGGCCACCGTGCGGGAATTGAGGGCAGGCCCGGAGCATTGCACGAGCGACGGCGACATGCGGCAATCAGCTGTTCATCGCCAATGCCGGATTCAACGCACCCCACGACGCGGAACTGCAGCGCGGAACCATCAACCTCGACGCCCTCACCCCGCGCCCCCGGCACCACTGAGCAACCCTGGGAGCCTCAAGAACTGCCAAGCGGGCTCAGGTCGGCGCGGACGGCGAACGCAACCACTACTGGTCTCGGCTACACGGCGTACGCCACCGACGGAACGATGAAGATCGGAACGCTGGCAGGACGAGCGCCGCCGTGGACAGGACCGGTGGATGGAGTCGGCTGCGGTGGTCGGGGCAGCCGGCCTGGTGGCAGCGCAGTGCGGAGCCCCGCGCCCCTGGAATCCGCCGAGCCGGCAGGGGCTCCCGGTAGCGTCCTGCGGAATCCGCAGCAGCGAAGGGACGCATCCGCTGGTGGGCATGGGCATCATCGGGCAGTCGGCCGGGCTGTGCGGCTCCGTCAGGCGAAGCCGCCTCCTCGGGCAGCCGACGGACTGCCCTACGTGAGCGGCTGCGGGCCGCCGCTTCCGTGCCACAGGCCCAAGTACCGTGCAGGGCGCCGCACATGCGCGTGCCGCCACGCTTTGACACCGTCCGCATCCTGAGATGGGGTGGCTTCGGACCGTCTGTCGCGCTGGGCCAGGGCTATGCTGCTGTAAAGGCGTCCCAGACCCCGGCGGCTTGTCGTTCCACGACACAGATGGCTGCGGGGAGTGGACCTTTCGTCCGTCACCCGGCGCATCCCTGGAGGGAACCGGGTGGATCCCCTGTCCTGTTGCGAGGCCCTCGGACCGGCCCTCGTTCTGCCTCCGCCGAACGTACGCCCCTGCCGACAGCGCGCCGAGAGGGGCCGGGAAACCCGGTGTCCCCATCTCGCTGCCGGGTGGTCTTCGAACCGAGGCGTCATGCCTGTCCCACAGCTCACCATTTGCCGCCATGACCGACGGAAGAGAGCACTGATCACCCTGGCAGGTGAGATCGGCCTGGAATCGGCACCGCTGCTGCACGCGGCACTGGCGCGATGCCTGAGCGACGGCATCCGCATCGTCGATGTCGACCTCACCCCCGTGACCTTCTCCGACTGCAGCGGCCTCAACGCCTTCCTCTACGCCGCGCAGCGGACCACAGAGGCCGGCGGGGTCCTACGACTGCACAACCCGCCGCCGTCACTGGGGCTCATCCTCGAACTCACCGGCTGCGGGTTCCTGCTTCTCGGCCTTCCGCTCCGGCATCTGTCACCGTCTCTCGAGGACGTCCCTGCCCCGGCCGCTCCAGCCCTGCCGCCCCGGAGCGTTCCGCCGGCGCCCGTCCTCTCCGGCGATGCGCGGTGAAGGCCCAGCCCAGGCAGGGGCAGCCGCACCAACCCCCTGCAGGCGAGCCGTCGACCATGGACGCGGTGCGGTTGCGCCGCGTGAACCGCTGGCTGGCACAGGGCCTGAGCGGGGAGTTGGCGGATCTGTACGTCGACTCCCGCGAGACGTCCGCCCCCGAGGCATACCGCAGCAGCAGCCGCCAGCACTTCCTGAACCGTCTCACCGGTGACATCCGCCGACCGGGGTTCGCCATGGTGATCGCGGAGACGGACCACCTGGTGGGATGCGCCTTCGGGTGCCCGGTGAGCCGTAACGGCTTCTGGTGGCTCGGGTTCGACGGAGCACTACCGCAGAGCATCGAACAGCTCACCGCCTCCGGCGGCGTCTTCGCGATCACCAGCATCCTGGTCCAGCCACACCCACAGGACCAGGACGCCGCCCGCCATTTGCAGGAGCGGCTGCTGAGCGACCACCAGGCATCCCTCGGCACCACCTTGGTGGATCAGAACGATCACCCGACCCTCGCCTCACTCCGCTCCTGGGGATGGCTGAACGTCGGAGTGATGCGGCGGCCAGCGGGCCCAACCATGTTCCACGCGCTGGTACTCCCCCTCGGGGAACGCACCACGGCGCGACTGGAGGGCCTGGCACACGACGCCTGGACACCGTGGCCCGGATGAGGGCCGACAGCCGCTCGGCCCGTATCCAGGTGCTGGTCGCCGAACACGCAGCCCGACGCGGCACCCGGCCCAGTGTGGTCGATGTGTGCGCCGCGGCCGTGGCTGCCCTCCCAGTCGGCGGAGCGGGGATATCGGCGATGTCCCGGACCGCTGCAAGCCATCCGCTGTGCAGCACCGACACCATCAGCGAGCAACTGGAGGAGCTCCAGCTCACCCTGGGTGAAGGACCCTGCGTTGACGCCTTCACCCAGGGCTCGGCCGTTCTGACGCCCGATCTGCTCACCGGTGAACTGCAGGACCGCTGGACCGTGTTCGCCGATGCCGCCCTGGACGCCGGCGCACGCGCCGTCTTCGCGCTCCCCTTGCAGATCGGGGCGATCAGCCCGGGAGTTCTGGACCTGTACGCCAACACCCCCACCGTGCTGGACGCGGAGGAACTGGCCGACGCACTGGCGTTCGCCGATCTCGCCACGCTGCTCCTGCTCGATGCGCGTATCGAGGAGACGGGCGCGCCGGTCGACGGAGCACTGGCAGATCGAGGCTTCGAGGACCTGGGCGGATACCGGGCGGAAATCGACCAGGCCACCGGCATTCTCACCGTCCAGCTCGAAGTCGGCATCGACGAAGCCTTCGTCCGGCTGCGCGCCTACGCCTATACACAGGGACGCCGGCTAGCCGACGTGGCCGCCGACGTGGTGGCCCACCGGCTCCGTTTCTCCCCCCACACGGAGCCCAGAGGGACCGATGAGGAATCCTGACGCACCGGTGGCATCCGATGCACGTGCAGTGCTTCCCGCCTCTTCCGGCGGGACTGGTCTCAATCGAGGGTGACACGATGAACCAGCAACTCCTGGCCAAGACCTTCGTCGAACTGGCGGACAACCTGGTCGCCGATTTCGACCTGATCGACTTCCTGCGTCTGCTCACCGACCGCTGCGTCGGCATGCTCGGCGTCAGTGCGGCCGGGGTGCTGCTCGCCGACCGCGACGGCAAACTCCGGGTGATGGCCGCCTCCGACGAACGGGTACGTCTGCTGGAACTCTTCCAGCTCCAGAACGACGAAGGACCCTGCCTGGAGTGCTCCCGCACCGGGGTGCCAGTGATCGTCCCCGACCTGACCCGCGAGGTCGACCGCTGGCCGCACTTCGCCACAGCGGCCCACCGCAGCGGATTCGGCGCCGTCCAGGCCCTGCCCATGCGCCTGCGGGACGAGACCGTCGGCGCGCTGAACCTCTTCCGCGCCGACCCCGGCCCTTTCGATCCTGCCGCCACCCTCATCGGCCAGGCCCTGGCTGACGTCGCCACCATCAGCCTCCTTCAACAACGCTCCACCGACCGCAGCACTGTCCTCAACGAACAACTCCAGACGGCGTTGAACAGCCGCGTACTGATCGAGCAGGCCAAGGGGAAACTCGCTGAACGCCACAACATCGACATGGAACAGGCCTTCACCGCGCTGCGCGGCTATGCCCGCTCCCACAACCGCCGCCTGTCCGATGTGGCCCGCGCCTTCATCGACGACTCCGCATCCCTCCCCGGCTTGGTGGCCTGACACCGCCGCCGAGGCCGTGATCGCACGCAGCCTCCCCGGTCGAGAAGATCGCCTCCAGCCGTTGCCAGGTGGCGAGGATCAACGGCGAGATGGACTACGTGACCGACCCGGTGTGTCGTCCGCGGTTCAAGGACTGCTCTCGCTGGGCACACCCCTTCATCGCGCTGGGCCTGTCCCATGTTTCGTTCGGTTGTTTCGTTCGGTGACTCAGCCGAGCGGAACGTCCTCCTCGGAGCCGGGCAGCAAGCAGCCGGCCGGTGATGGGCTGCTCCGGACCCGCCCTCCGGCGTGCGGGAACCGCACTGCCCGACTTTTACCGAGGTCGGCGCCACAGCAAGCCCGTGACGACCGCTGCGGAGCAAGCCTGTGCGGTGTGGCAGCGCCGTCTCCGTGGGGCGCGGCATTGCCAACCTGAATCGTCATTGAGTAGCCCCGTGGCGGAACCAGTGGTGCTTGTGACGGGGGCGTTCGGCAGGGTCTGCGTCATCCCTCTCCGCCTGCCCCGTCTGCGCGCGGGCGGAGTCGCGTTCGCTGGTCGGGACGCCGCGTTCCTGTTCGGCTGCGGCTGTCTCGCGCCGCGACTGCTTGAGCCCGCGGCGTGCGGTGCGGCCGCGATGAGCGGCGTGGCGTGCGCCGCTCAGGATCAGGCTCAGCCCGAGCAGAACCGCCGCACCGACGACGATGCCGTAGAGGAAGAGGGTGCCGGTGGAGCCGGTGACATCGACTCCGAAGACGGAGAATCCGCTGGTGAGCTCGTGGGCGCTGCCGCTGTTGGTAAGAACGCCGGCGACGCCGATGACTACCGCGGCGACGAGAATGACAAGTCCGAGGATGATCATGACGTGCTCCCGAGATTTGCTTCCTGTCCCCACGGTAGAACCGTTCTGCCCGGCAGGCCACCACCACGGGTTGCGTCTACCCTGAAATGAGGTACTGGCGAGTCCGGAGGACATCGGCACGGCTGGACAGCCCCTCCGGTCCGCCCTTCCGCCACGGCCCCAGGAGGTGTAGCGCCATGATCTTCTTCCTGGTCCTTCTCGGCGGCGCCATCGCACTGGTCGTCATCGGCGCTGCCGTCGACGGCATGCTGTATCTGCTCTCCACCGGCGTGCTGCTCCTCATCATCGCCGTGCTCTACCTGCTCGTGCGCTCGGTATCGCGCTCGCGCCGCCGCCCGGCCGCCTGACGCGCGGTGGTGGACGACAGACCGCCGCTCCGCATGCCCGCATGCGCTCAGTGGAGGGGGCGGGACACTTCGCCGGTTGTGCTGACCAGTGTGTGGTGGCAGCCCGGTCTCAAGAGCGAGCCTGGGGGCGCAGCCGGCAGATCTGGCCTGGGTCACCGAGTTGCAGGCGGTGCCACCGGGCAGAGGCGAAGCAGAACACGCCGAAGAGGACCAGCCCGATCGCGACGGCGACCCGGAACCACGGTCCTACCGGTGTCTGAGTGAAGCTGCGGAGCGTCGCGTCCACGTCATGGCCTCGTCCGGGTCGAAGCAGCGGCTGCCACAAGGACGGCGAACCCGGCCGCAGCGAGTACCACTCCTCGAGCCGCGCCTGACCACGCCCAGGGCGGTAACGGCCTGGCTTCGAAGGGGGTGGCTCATGGTGCCGCTGTCCAGCTGCCGCGGCAAGCACCGCATGGCCGTCCGGACGCCGAATACTCCGCCGATGCCTGGTGTCCCGGATCCGCCCGTGTATCCGGGACGTGGTCACGATGCCCTCCTCAGATCGCGGTCCGCCGTCATCTGGTCGCGCAGGCGGGCGCAGGTGCGGGTGAGCAGACGGGAGACGTGCATCTGGGAGATACCGAGCTGCTCGCCGATCCGGCTCTGTGTCATCTCGCAGAAGAACCGCATGTACAGGATCTGCCGGTCGCGCTCGGGCAGTGCCCGCAGGAGCGGTCGGAGCGCCTCACGATTGACGACTTGGTCGAAGCCGGGCTCCAGGGCACCATGCGTGTCGGTCAGTGGGTGGCTGTCCTCGGAGTGACCGGGCACGGCGTCCACGGACAGGGCTGCGAAGCTCACCAGCGCCCCCTGGCCCAGCTGTACCTCCGCCTCGGTCAGGCCGCTGTGCGCGGCGATCTCCTGGACCGAGGGTTCGCGGCCGTTGAGCGAAGCGAACTCCTTGCCGGCGAAGCGGACCCGGCCACGCAGTTCCTGCACGCGCCGCGGTACATGCACGATCCAGAGTTCGTCACGTAAGTGCCGCTTCACCTCGCCGATGATCGTCGGTACGGCAAAGCTCGGGAAGGCGGTACCGCGGCTCGGGTCGAAGCGCGATACCGCCTTGACCAGGCCCAGTTGGGCGACCTGCTTGAGGTCCTCGAAGCTCTCGCCGCGATGACGGAACCGCCCGGCGAGCCTTACGGTCATCGGCATCCAGGCGCACACCACCTCCTGCCGCAGCGCGGACCTCTCCGGGCCGTCCGGCAGGGCGGCGATACGGCTGAAGGCGTCCGCGGTGTCCGGGGCATCGTTGTAGGCGCGTGCGCTTGGTGGGCCCTTCGTGCGTGCGTACGCCATGGGCGCGTGCCTCCTCATCGGTGGCGTGACTCACCGTGGGAGCCGGCAGGCCGCAGCACACTGGGGAGCAGCGACAGCTGCTTCCACGGGCGTGCCTCCGGTCTGAAGCACAGCAGACGGATCCCCGGGCGGCCCGCTTTCAAACAGTTTCCGCACCAAGCAACTGCGGCTCCCCACGGGGCGCGCCACCCCGCAGTGACGCGTCGGCGGAGTGGTGCTGTCGAGCGCTCTGCCGTTCTGCCGTTCTGCTCGCTCAACGGCTTCAAGGTCAGACAAGGGACAGACCTGATGATTGAGCTCCACAAGGTGGACTGCACAACGGGGCATCCGACGGCCGTCCTGGACACAGGCACCGGAGAGTTGAACCCACAGCTCCCGGTGCCGTCCGCTCAGCGCACACGCCGTCACCGCCGGTCTGCCAGATGGATGCGCCGCAGCCCTCGGCTCAGTGCCCTCTGCAGTGGCTCCGGGAGCCTCTCGTCCTTCGTCGTGGCGACCAGAGCCGCAGCCACGTCCCGGAGTTTCACGTTGCAGTGCTGCGACACGTCCACCAGCAGGTTCCAGGCCCGCTCGCTGGAACACGGGGCCAGGACCATCACCATGCCGCGCGCCTGGTCGATCACCGCACGAGTTACCAGCGCTTGACTCAACTGCTCATTTTTGGCACGCAGTTCGAGAATCTCGGCAACCAGGGCCGCGTCTCCCGTCGATGTCCCAGCCGTCACCAGCCGCTGTTCTTCGCTCCTCGATGTCGACCGAATCACGGTCGCGTCATTCCCGGACGTCGGCTGCGTGATTCATGGCCTTCCCCTTGCGGACGGCTCATCCGCCAGTGGGACGCCGCACCCCTGGTCTTCCGCGTAGTGCCGCCGCAGCGCACGCCCCAGCGCACGCTGCATCAGCCGCGGGAGCGGCTCACCCTCCCAGGCCGCGACCACGGCCGCAGACACCTCCGGAAGTTGGGTGTGGCACTGCCGCGAGATATCCACCAGCAGGTTCCTCGCCGGCCCGCGGCGGCAGGGGGCCAGGACCATCACCATCCCGCAGGCCTGGTCGATGACCATGCGGCCGGCCAGCGCCCGCCGCAGCTGATCGTTCTCGGCGCGCAGCGTCTCGACGTCGTGAGCCGCCGCCTCCCCCGCCACGGCCTCGGCCCTCAGATCCCACCAATTCTCCGGAAGCAAGGTTGTGCGCTGCATGGCATGTGCCTCTCCACGATTTCCGCGCGTCCGGTGTGGCTCAAGCCACCCCGGGATCTCCGGATGCCGGGCAACTTCATCGGTCACCCGCGGCGTTCACGGTCCCGACGGTCCTCGCGCCTCCAGCGCGCCTGGTGCTGACGGCTGTAGCGACGGTTCCAGCGCTCCTGACGGTCCCGGCGGTTCTCGTAGTCCCGGTAGTCCCCGAGATCGGAACCGTCGCCACGGATCCCGCCTCCCCCACGATCGCGGCCGTGCCGGGTGGCGCCGAACACCAGCACCGCCGCGGCCACCCACCAGATGGGGTCCATGAATCCGAGGCCGAACAAAACCCCGATCAGGATGACAAGAAGAACGAACACGGCGGGCCTCCCCGGAGCAGAACGAAGCGTGACTGCCGGGGGCCAGGGCCTGTACGAACAGCGTAGCCCTCCCCAGAGGTTACGGACAGCGACCCACGTCAGCGGCCTCCGCAGGATCCAGATGGCCACTTGACGCCTGTTCAGGGAGCGCGGCGAGGGCTAGCGTGTCAGGTACGGCCCGAGCCCCCGGCAGCGTCGAACTCCTCTCGCGCTCCCTCGTGGGCGCACCTCGCGCATCAGTGCCGGACCCCGTCCCGCCCCCCAGCGGGCGCTCCCACACTCACCGTCGCTACGCGACCCCGTCGCAGCCTCGATGCGCCCCATGCGGGCATCCCCCTCAACTGCCCGCCGCGTCGCACGCATCCACCGCAGGCGGTACGCATGTACGTACTGATCGTTCCGGCTTCCGTCCCCTTCGTCCTGCTCGCCACCGTGATGGGCTTGTCCTGGTGGGGGGACCACGTCCTGCCGGCGCCGCCTGCCGAGCCGGTCGACCATCCCACCGAGGCTTCGTTCGTCCCAGCGGCCCCTGCCCGGCTCGCGGAACTCCCCCGTTTCGACACCGCGTTGACAAGGGAGGTGGCCGGGTGTTGACTGCCAGTACGGCGTAGGGCTGTGCCACTCCGGATCACTCGGGACGCATTCCACCTCGCAGCTTCGCCCGGACCCCGCGGAACACAGGAACTTCCCGCGATCTGGAGGCCCGGCGATGCTTTGGATTCTTCTCCTTCTGCTGATCCTGGTGGTGTTCGGGTTCGGCTTCACCATGCAGACCCTTTGGTGGGTCGCCGCCGTACTCCTCGTCGTCTGGATCGTCGGCTTCTCCATGCGCGGGCGGGGCGGCGGCGGACGCCGCGGCGGCGGCCGCCGGTACAGCCGCAGTCGCG
Organism: Streptomyces aurantiacus; assembly: GCF_027107535.1. Lineage (NCBI taxonomy): Bacteria > Bacillati > Actinomycetota > Actinomycetes > Kitasatosporales > Streptomycetaceae > Streptomyces > Streptomyces sp. Qhu-G9. Next base: position 5,359,951 of record NZ_CP114283.1, read on the forward strand.
GATAGCGCACGCACCAGGCGCTCTCCCGCCCTTCGGGACGGCGCCCCGTACGGCGATCACGCCCGAAATCCGGGGGTGCCGAGGTGCGTTCGGTGCTTCCCTCGTCGGGGTCTCTGCCCGAAGGTAGCCGCTGAGGGACCGACAGGACTACGGTGGGGGAACTGGCCCCAGTCCCCGGCTCCGCGAAAATGACCAAGCAAGGTGTGTCATGCAGCGCACATTGAGCACATACGGGGAGCGTTGGTCTCGAACAGAGTCACTCGTCTGGGATGAGAGCAGTCCTGCCGGCGAGGTCAGGACTCTTCGCTCGGAGAACGTGGAACTGCGCCGACGGCTGCGCAGGCGTGCAGTCGCCCTACGGGCTCAGGGCGTGGTCATGGCGCTCGTGCCGTGTTCCAGCGCACACGCCAAGGACTTTCTCGCTGATCTGGCCGATCACTGCGGCCTCCCGGTGCGCGACGTCGCCCGGGCCCTCGTCGGCACCTTCGAGGGCCGTCCACTCACGGCGAAGATGCAGCGCGAGCTCGGCAGCGCGGTGGTGCGCCTCAAGGGTGCCGCTCGGGCCTGAGCAGGTCAGCCGCTCCTCCTTCCGGCCGCGCGTTCCTGTTCCCTCGGCCGAAGATGCACGACACCGGATCAGACACCGGGCCCCCGCGTCGGACTGACACGCGCCGCCGCGCAGAGGCCGCACCCGCCGTTGGAGCGGGGACTTGAACCACGGGAGGTTCACATGCTTGAAGGCCATGTCCGTAAGCCGAAGATCGACCGGGCGTTCCGCGCTTCGGACGGTCAACCGGTTGAGTTCGAAGGCAAGACGGTGCACCTTGCCTTCGATATTTCCATGAAGTGGGCGACGTCCAGGCTGGCAATCACCTTCACCTCTTTCGTGGGCACACCGCCCCAGGGCGTGTGTCTGGAACTGTCGGAGGGCGATCTGCTCGTCAACGGCTCCCGGTCGTCGGGCGTCTGCCTGTGGACCGACTCGGCGCCGCCGGTGGTATACCTGAAGCCGCTGATCAAGCCCACCGCCACGTCGACGCTACAGGTCTGGAACTGCTGGCGAGGCGGGGACGGGGAACCCCAGATGTGGCGGGGCAACGCCGGTCTGCTCGTCGACCTCAACCCCGGCGCGTCCTACCGCTTCAGCTGCAGCGACGGCACCGGACATGCCGACTTCACCGATCTCATCTTCGGCCTGGAGATCCAGGAGAAGACCAGCGACCCGTGGCTGGATCCGCTGCCGCCCCGGACATTCACCCGGGGTACAGACTCCACCCACCCCCGCAGCCCCGACGCGTGATCGCCGGCACCCGGCACCTCAGTTCGCAGTCCCGCCGTAGTCCTCACGCATGACCCGCTGACCGGAGCGCCCCCCAACCTGTCTCGGCGTGAGTCGTGGCCGCCTCCCCGCACGACCTGGCCGCCGCGGGCCCGTGGGTACCGGTCGCAGCTCTCGGCCCCGTCGACGCCACCGCCCGAGGTGGCGCAGGCGTGGAACGGCGAAGGCCCGGGCGGCCGGGTGCGACTCGGCCGCCCGGGTTCCTCACCTGTCCGGTGAGGACATGCGTTCCCTCAGACGATCATCCACTGCTGGTTCGTGCCGGAGTTGCAGGTCGACTGGTCCAGGGCCGCGCCGTTGGCGGTGGACCCTCCGGCGATCTGCAGGCACTTGCCGCTGTTGACGTTGGTGTACGTGAGGTAGGCGCCGATCACCGCTGTCCTCTTCCACAACTGGTGCGAGGCTCCCGTGCACGTCGACTGGACGGCGGTCGCGCCGTTGGCGGTGGAGGCTCCGGCGACCTGGAGACACTTGCCGCTGTTGACGTTGACCAGCTGATAGTTGGAGCCGACGGCGGTGGGCTGCCACTGCTGGTTGGTGCCGGAGTTGCAGTTCCCGGAGTTCACCGATGCCCCGTCAGCCGTACTCGCCGACCAGACGTCCGCGCACTTGTCGGCGTTCCGGTTCCACAGGTGGTTGTTCGGAGCGGCGAGTGGACCGGAGAGGACAGGCCACCCGTTCGCGAAGGTCAGCTGACGGATGTCGAGTGCCTCCCGCCCTGCCTGGTCGGCGTCGTAGTAGTGGTAGGCGAGGTACTTGGACGAGCCGTCGTCGTAGGCGTCGGCACCGCCGGCGGCCACCCTCGGGCGAGCGCCGTTGAGGACGGTGGTCCCTCCGTTCGAGAGCATGTTGGTGCCGTTCTGGTCGAGATACGGTCCTGTGATGCTGGTGGACCGTCCGACCACCGTGTAGTAGTTGCTGTTGGTCCCGCTGCAGCACAGGCCCTTGGAGCCGAAGAGGTAGTAGAAGCCGCCGTTGAGGACGATCGTCGGGTTCTCGATGCCGACGGCGAGGTGCCAGAGGTTGTGGTCGGTGGTGGACAGCTTGCCGGTGGACTGGTCCAGGACGTGCATGTAGGTACCGGGGCCGGTGAAGGAACCCCAGGAGATGTACAGGCGGCCGTCCGGCCCCCAGTCGACGTTCGGGTCGATCGGGTAGTTGACGTCCGTGACCATGCCCTGGTCGGTCCACGGACCCTCGATGTTCGTCGCGGTGGCCACTCCCATCACTGCGTACGAGGTGCCCCAGCGGGAACCGGCGTAGTACAGGTGGTACTTGCCGTTGAACTGCTTGATCTCCGGGGCCCAGATGTTCGGCGGCGTCGAACCGAGCTTCGCGGTGATCCAGGACGGGGTCGCCCCCCAGACGTTCCCCACCTTCGTCCATCCGGACGCCGCGGTACCACCGCACGTCTTGCGGATGGTGATGGATCCACTGGGGTTGAGCGAGTCGTTCTCGAACCCGGTGGAGAAGCCGTAGTAGCAGCTCCCCACCTTGATGAGGCTCGGGTCATGCATACGGACGTCACCGCTGAGGGCCTGGGCGGGAGAGGCGGTGACCATACCGAGGACGGTCAGGAAGGCCACGAAAACCGCCCCGAGTGCGGACCGGCCGCGTCTTGCGCGTATTGCGGGACGCGGCCCCGGGTGATGGTCGACGCGCATACGAGACTCCTTCGTGTCGCTGTTTGACGGACAGGAACGCATCCCCCACGCGGGCGTCGGCCGTTCCGGGCTGCGCGGCGTTTCCATGTCCGCGCCCCATCGGGGAGGGGATGGGGCGCGGACACCTACCGGACCAGCGGCTCTGCTGGATCGCGGCGTCGGGGACGTGTGGGGGGGGGCGGCTTTCCGTCCGCCTCGCACAGGTTGGGATCGATGCCGAAACCTGGCGGTCGGGCGGCTAGGCCGTGTTTTAGAACGGGGTTTGTTGCCGCGCCTGATGCCGTGATGATCTCGGTGTGGGACGTGGGGATCTCTCGGATGAGCAGTGGGCAGTGCTGGAACCGCTGTTGCCCGTCGCGCAGGTCGGCAGGCCGTCAGCATGCCGGCGGAGGCTGATCGATGGGATCCGCTGGCGGGTACGGACTGGTGCCCCATGGCGGGACCTGCCGGGTCAGTACGGGCCGTGGCAGACGGTCTACGGGCTGTTCCGTCGCTGGCAACGCACCGGTGTCTGGGCAGCAGTACTGAGCGGGCTGCAGGCCAGGGCCGATGCCGGCGGGCTGATCACGTGGGAGGTGAATGTCGACTCCACGGTCTGCCGGGCTCACCAGCACGCGGCCGGCGCCCGCCGGGACGGGAAGACTCAGAAGGAGCCGCCCGGCGGGATCGTCGCCGAGCCGGACGATCACGCACTCGGCCGGTCTCGAGGCGGTCTGACCACCAAGATTCATCTGGCGTGCGAACAAGGCCAACGGCCCTTGTCGTTGCTGGTCACGGCAGGGCAGCGGGGTGACAGCCCGCAGTTCGTGGCCGTACTGGAAGGCATCCGTGTGCCCCGGCTCGGCGCGGGGCGACCGCGCAGACGGCCGCTGCGGGTCCGTGGTGACAAGGCGTACTCATCGCGCGCCAACCGCGCCTACTTACGCCGACGCGGGATCCGGGCCACCATCCCGGAACCGGCCGATCAGGCCGGCCATCGCAGACGCCGCGGCAGCAACGGCGGGCGACCGCCGGCCTTCGACCGCGAGGACTACAAGGCCCGGCACGCGGTCGAGTGCGGCATCAACCGGCTCAAGCGCAATCGGGCGGTGGCCACCCGGTTCGACAAGCTCGCCGTCCGCTTCGAGGCCACCGTCCACATCGCCGCCATCAACGAATGGCTGTGACTTGGCGCTTCCGCACCGCATGCCATCCTGGCGGCGGCAACCCGCAGCACGTCGGCACAAGGGAGACAGCGGACCAATGGCGGCTGAGTACTACTGCGCCGACAGCGAGAACGGCCATCACATCGACGACCCGTCCGAGGACGCCCTGTTCGACCTCATCAGCGAACTGAACGACGCGGACAACACGTTCGTCGTCATCCAGCCCGACCAGGACGACCCCGCCTGGTTCGCCTCCGTGGCCGTCCTCGACGAAGGCGGCTACGAGACCGTCCGCCGCGACACCGCCCGCCGCGAACACGAGGTCACCACTGACACCAGCATCGGCCGGATCGCAGGCGACCTCATCATTTGGCTGGCCGCCCGCGACTTCCCCGGACAGCCAACTCGGCAGACCAGCCCGTTCTAAAACACGGCCTAACCCTTGACCGCGCCGGCGGTCATACCTGCCACGATCTGCCGGTTGAAGAACAGGAACATGATCAGCGGCGGGATCGTGATGAGCAGGATGTCCATGAAGAGCAGGTTGTAGCTGGTGCTGTACTGGCTCTGGAAGTTGAACAGGGTCAGCTGGACGGTGGCGTTCTGCTCGCCGGGCAGGAAGTACAGCGGGTTGGTGAAGTCGTTGAAGACGGATACCGACTGCACGACGATCACCGTCACGATCACCGACCGCAGCACCGGGAAGATGACCCGGAAGAACAGCCGCAGCGGTGACGCTCCATCGATGACGGCGGCCTCGTCGAGTTCGCGCGGGATGGTGGCGATGAAGGCGCGGAACAACAGGATGGAGAACGACATGCCGAAGGCGATCTCCACGAGGATCAGCCCGGGCAGAGTGCCGAACAGTCCGGCCTTCTGCAAAACCCAGATCGTCGGTACCACCGCCGGCGGGATGATCAGCCCGGCCAGCACGAGGAAGTTGATCACCCCAGTCCAGCGGGTGACCCGCCGCTGCAGTACGAAGGCGACCATCGCACCGAGGACGACCATGACCGTCACACTGGCGACGGTCAGGATCACGCTGTTGATGAACGCGATGACGAGGATGTAGTCCCGCGCCTGGACGACCTCGACGAGGTTGTCGACCATGTGGAAGTGGCGCGGCCAGGAGAAGTCGAGCTGCGCGGCCTGCTGCGGATCCTTCACAGCGGTGAGCACGATGAACGCGAACGGAATGACGAACACGACGACGCTGACCGTGACCGACAGGACGCCGAGCCAGGTGCGGGTGGAGTTCTTCACCGCTCCACCTCCTTGCTCGCCAGGAAGCGGGACAACGGGACGATGATCGCCGTGACGACGAGGAAGAGGATGACGTTTCCGGCGGTCGACAGGCCGTAGAAGCCGGCCTGGTACTGCTTGTAGATCACGGAGGCGACCACGTCGGAGCTGAAGCCGGGGCCACCGCGCGTCATGGCCCAGATGAGGTCGAAGGACCGCAGGCCGCCGATGAGCGACAGGATGATGACGGTCGAGGTCGCCGGCCAGCTCAGCGGCAGGATGACGTTGCGGAACTGTTGCCACGGACCCGCGCCGTCGATCCTCGCTGCCTCGTAGTAGTCCTGCGGGATGGACACGATGCCGGAGATGTAGATGACGGTGGCCAGCCCGACACCCTTCCAGACGTCGACGAACGCCACCGAGAACAGCGCCAGCGACGGGTCCGTCAGCCAGCCCGGACCGTCGATGCCGACCGCCGCCAGGGACTTGTTGATCGCACCGGTGGATGGGTCCATGAAGGCCGTGAAGGTGATGCCGACACCCACGGTGCTCACCAGCACCGGGAAGAACACCACCGAGCGCAGATAGCCGCGGGCGCGGATCTGGCTGGTCAGCAGGATGCCCAGGAGGAGGCCGAGGACCACTTTGAGGCCCGAGGTGACGACCGCGTAGAGGAACGTGTTGACGAAGCCCTTGACGAGGGCGGGCTCCTGGAAGAACTGGGTGAAGTTGTCCAGCCCGATGAAGGTCGACTTGAAGATCGTCCACCTGGTCAGGCTGAAATAGAACGACGCGAACGTCGGAACGAGGAACAGGACCCCGTAGATCACCGCCGCCGGCAGGTAGAACCAGGTGGGATAAGCGCTGTGCGCCTTGGCGGACCGACGCGTTCTGGCCGCCACCTTCGGCTTTTCGGCCGCCGGCGGCCTGGTCGGTGCAACTGTGGTCATCGGTCGACCTCTCTCGGGCGTCTCCCCGCACCGCTTCCGGACGCGGGGAGACGCTGACGTGCGTTCCTACCAGCCCGAAAGGCCGAGCTGCTGAGCCTGCTTCTTGACGTCCTTGTCGTACAGGGCCGCACCGGGCCTGGCCCCTGTGATGCCGGATCCGACCTGGACGCAGATCTGTTCAAGGCTCGGGCCCTTCACCGGGGACAGGAATTCCAGCGCAGGGCTCTGGGCGTCGTCGGTGAAGTACGCCGCGACATCCTTGGTGATCGTGGGAACGTCCGACGGCAGGGTGCAGCCCTCGACCAGGTACGGGCCGGTCGGCGTCGACGCCTTGGCCTGGGAGGTGCAGCCGGCCGGGCTCGCGGTGAACGCGAGGAACTTCTTGACCGCGGCGAGCTTGTCCCCCGTGGTGCTCTTCGGGACGTAGAAGGCGTTCGGGAACCACGCCGTCATGCCGTTGGCGGAGGCCTCGTCCCCGGGCAGCGCGAAGAAGCCGACGTCGTTGAGCTCGTCCGGGTTGCTCGTCCTGATCGCGCCGATGACGGTGGAGAGCATCGGGTACTGGGCGCCCTTGCCGGTGGCCAGCATCTTCAGTCCCTTGACGAGCGTGGCCGACGCGTAGTCGGAGTTCTGCAGCTTCAGGTCGTGGATCTGTTGCAGGTGCTCGAAGCCCTTGCCGGCGTTCTCGTCGGTGGCGAACTTCGCCTTGTTGGCGGTGAAGTCCTTGGCAAAGCCCGGTTCCTCGGCGGACACGTTGTGGAAGTCGCCCAGGACGAGCAGCTGGGAGGTCCAGGTGTCCTGGTAGGTCTGGATGACGGGGGCGATGCCCTCGGCCTTGATCTTCTGGCTGTTGGCAATGAAGTCCGCCCAGGTCTTCGGCACCTTCAGACCGAGCTCGGCATACACCTTCTTGTTGTAGAGGACACCGCCACCGAGAGCCGAACCGAAGGGCACGCCGTAGGTCTGGCCGCCGACCGTGACCTGCGGGAGGAAGGACTTGTCGAGGCTCTTGACGAACGAGTCCTTGGTGATCGGCGCAAGGGTCTTCACCGGGTCGATCTGCTGGAACAGCGAACCGGTGTTGTACGAGAAGACATCGGCCATGCTGTCCGTCTGCAGCCGCGTCTTGATGAGGTTGTCGCCCTCTGTGCCGCCGGGGCGCGTCTCCACGCTGACCTTGATCTTCGGGTTCTTGGCCTGGAAGTCCTTGGCCAGCTGCTTGGCGGCCGCGAGGTTGTCGGGCGCGTTGTCGACGAGCAGCTTGATCGTTGTCGCGCTGTCGTCCCCGCTGGACGAGCCGAGAGAGCCCGCGCTGCACGCGCTGAGCAGGAGCGGCACTACGGCGGCAGCGGCTAGAGCTGCTCTTCTCTTGGCGAGAGTGCTTGACCTCATGGACGTTCCTTCGCTCGAGCGGGGTTGAATCGATTCAATTTTGAGGTAACACCTCGGGCGATGTCCGAGGGCAGGTTCCGAGGCGCCGCCGCGACAGGCAGAGTCACCGATTGAGCGGACAGCCGAGCCCGACACGCAGGGACCGAGGGTTCCTGCTCGCGGTCGACTGCCTCCGGGCGCCCGGGCCACGACACGGCCGACGCGCTCCGTCTTCGTGTAACGTGCCACACAGATTGGAGTGCAGGGGTCGGAGTCGTCAAGTATCTGCGAGTAACGTTCCCGAAACGCCGTATGGGGTAAAGCGGTGCATGACGATGGAGGCGGGGACCTCAGTGCGACCAGGCTCGAAGAGAATCACGATCGCCGATGTCGCGCGCAGCGCGGGCGTGTCCACCTCCGCGGTGTCGAAGGTCCTGACCAATGCCTACGGGGTGAGTCCCGCGATGCGCGAGCGGGTACAGGCGGCCATGACCGAGTTGGGCTACCGCCCGCACGCGGCCGCCCGTGGCATGCGGGGCCGCACCTACACGATCGGCGTTCTCCTCGCGGGCATCCGCAACGCCTTCTACGCCGACCTGCTGGACGGCGTGAACGCGGAACTGCGCAACACCGAGTACGCCCTGTTCATCGGGTCCAGCAGCTCCTCCGAGATGGAGGACCAGACCAAGCTCATCCACGCCATGGTGGACCGGCAGATGGACGGCCTGATCCTGATCGCGCCTGCCGTGGCCCGTACGGAGGTGGTCCGTATCGCGGCCGAGGTGCCGACGGTGGTGATCGGCCACCACGACGCCTCCCCCGCGTACGACATCGTGGTCAACCAGGACGGAGCCGGCGTCGACCTGGTCATCGACCACCTGGTCGCCCTCGGACACCGGGACATCGCCCACCTGTCGCATCCGACGGTCCGCGGCAGCCAGTGGACTCAGCGGCCCGAGCACCATGTCCGGGCCGCCTATCAGGAGGCCATGCTTCGGCACGGTCTGGCGGATCTGGCCCGGGTGGTGAACTCCGGGTACTCGGACGAGGGCGGCTACCTCGGCGCCACGGAACTGCTCACCTCCGCGCGCCCGCCCACCGCGATCTTCGCGGGCGCGGACATCGCCGCGACCGGCGTGTTCCGGGCCGCGGCCGACCTGGGCCTGCGTATCCCCGGCGACCTCTCGCTCGTCGGATACAACAACACCTCGGTGGCCGCCCTCGCGCCGGTCAGCCTGACCAGCGTCGACCAGGCGGGCGCCATGATGGGCGAGACCGCCGCCCGGCTGCTGCTGGAGCGGATCGAGAAGCGGCGTGACCGTGCGGTCATCATGGCGTCGACGCCGCACCTGGTGACGCGCGCCAGTACGGCTCCCGCACGCGCCTGAAGCCGCCCGCGCTCCGGCGCCGGGCGCGGTTGAAGCGCCCTCGAGCCGAACGGTTCTCGCGAGCCGGATGTGCCGGATTTCTCGCTTCCTCTTGACGCGGCAGGTGTCTTCGCTCCACGGTTGATTCGTTTTAAACGTGGAACGTTCCACAGTAAGGAGCCGACATGAGTCGCGAGCGTCCCGAACCTGACACCGAGGTGGTGTCGCTCCGTTTCGAGCACCGCGAGGACGCGCTCGGCGTCGGTACCCCGGAACCCCGCCTGTCCTGGCAGGTCCGCTCCGACGACCCCGCCTGGCGGCAGACCGCGTACGAGGTCGAGCTGGAGTGCGGTGCGACGGAACGGATCATGTCGGCCGAACAGGTGCTGGTGCCATGGCCCTTCTCACCCCTGGGCTCACGCAGCAGGGCGCGCGTCCGCGTCCGGGTGGCGTCCGGAGCGCGCTGGAGCGACTGGAGTGCTCCCGCCACCGTGGAGACAGGACTGCTGCGCTCCGCCGACTGGACCGCCCGCTTCATCAGCCCGCGCCGGCACGGCGCCCTCGACGCGCCCGCCCCGGAGCTCGTACGAAAGGTCCTGCTGCGAGCGGACGTGGTCTCGGCTCGCCTGTACGCCACCGCTCACGGTGTCTACACCGCGTCCCTGAACGGCGCCCGGGTCAGCGGCGAGGTCCTCGCCCCCGGCTGGACCAGCTACCGGCACCGGTTGCGCTACCAGACCCACGATGTCACCGCACTGCTGAGGAAGGGCGAGAACACCCTCTCGGTCGTACTCGGCAACGGTTGGTACCGCGGGTATCTCGGCTGGTGGGGCGCCCGCGCCCTGTACGGCGACCGGCTGGCCCTGCTCGCGCAGTTGGAGGTCCGCTATGCCGACGGCTCGGCAGAGGTGTTCGGCACCGACGGGGAGTGGCGGGCCCGGGACACCGGAATCGTCGCGGACGACCTCTACAAGGGGCAGCGCACCGACCTGCGGTTCACCCCGGAAGAGGCCGACGGCCCGGTGGACGTGCTCTCGGACAAGGAGGCGGACCTGACGCGGCTCGTGACCCCGGAAGGGCCACCCGTACGCGTCACCGAGGTGCTGCCGGCCCTGAAGGTCTGGCAGTCACCGTCCGGCCGTACCCTCGTCGACTTCGGGCAGAACCTCGTCGGCTGGGTCCGGCTGCGGCTGCGCGACACCACAGCGGGCACGGAGGTCACCGTCCGGCACGCCGAGGTGCTGGAGAACGAGGAACTGTGTACCCGCCCCCTGCGTACGGCCGACGCCACGGACACCTACCTGCTGGCCGGCGCCGAGGAGGTGGTCCTCGAACCCTCACTGACGTTCCACGGATTCCGGTACGCCGAGGTCACCGGAGTACCGGATCTCGCGGTCGAGGACCTGCACGCCGTGGTCGTCGGCAGCGACCTGCGCCGCACGGGCTGGTTCTCCTGCTCGGACCCGGATCTCGAGCAGTTCCACGAGAACGTCGTGCGGGGCACGCGCGGCAACTTCCTGGATGTCCCCACGGACTGCCCGCAGCGTGACGAGCGGCTCGGCTGGACCGGCGACATCCAGGTCTTCTCCCCCACAGCCGCCTTCCTCTTCGACACGGCCGGCTTCCTGTCCTCCTGGCTCGCCGACCTCGCCGCCGAACAGCACACCGACGGCGCGGTTCCCTGGGTCATCCCCGACGTCCTGGACGACGCGGCCCCCACCGCGGCTGCCTGGGGAGACGCGGCACCGGTGGTGCCCTGGGTGCTGTACGAGCGCTACGCCGACCGAGACGTCCTCAAGCGGCAGTTCGAGAGCGCCCACGCATGGGTCGACAAGGCTGCTTCCCTGACCACCGACGGAGTGTGGGCGGGCGGTTTCCAGTTCGGTGACTGGCTCGACCCGAGTGCCCCGCCGGACGACCCGTTCGCCGCCCGCACTCCCACAGACGTCGTCGCCACCGCCTGCCTGGCCCGGTGTGCCGACGTCGTCGCCCGCACTGCGGAGGTACTGGGCCGCACCGAGGAATCCGCACGGTACGCCGCGCTCGCCGAGCGGACCCGCGAGGCGTTCGCCCGCACGTTCGTCACCCCGGCGGGCCGGATCCTGGGTGACTCGCCGACCGCGTACGCCATGGCCCTGCAATGGGATCTGCTGGCCTCTCCGCATCTTCGTGCGGTGGCCGGGGACAGACTCGCCGACCTCGTGAGGACGAGCGGTTTCAGGATCGCCACCGGATTCGTCGGCACCCCGCTGATGACCGACGCCCTCACCTCCGCCGGCCACGCCGACCTCGCCCATCGGCTCCTCCTCGAGAAGGGCTGTCCCTCATGGCTTTATCCCGTGACCATGGGCGCCACCACGGTCTGGGAGCGCTGGGACAGCATGCTGCCCGACGGAACGGTCAATCCCGGCCAGATGACCTCCTTCAACCACTACGCGCTCGGAGCGGTCGCCGACTGGATGCACCGCACCGTGGCGGGGCTGGCTCCCGCCGCACCCGGCTACCGGGAGATCACGGTGCGTCCGCTGCCGCACCGGTCACTGACCCACGCCACGGCCGTGCACCTCACTCCCTACGGCGAGGCCTCGGTCTCCTGGCGGCGCGAGGACGGCCGCTTCCACCTGAGGGTGTGCGTCCCCACGGGGGCCCGGGCCACCGTCCACCTGCCCGGTCCCGGGCAGCCCTCCGTGACCGTGACCCACGGCACGCACACCTGGACCACCGACGATCCCTGTCCCGCCCCGGCCCCGTCCGAGGTGATCACCGTGCGGGACCTGATGGACGAGCCCGGCCTCTGGGGACGCACGGTCACCGCCCTCACCCGGAACGGCCTGGGTGACGACTCCGCACAACTGGCCCGACGGCTGGCCCCCTTCCTGGACCTGCCGGCCGGCCGACTGCCCGCGCTGCTGAACAGGGTCCTCTTCGAAGACGGCGGTGCCGACGCCGGCATCGAGCTCAGGACCTTGCTCAGCCGCACAGCGGACTGACATCCACCACGTACATCGTGCTTCGCGGCGAAGCCCGCGAACACGTCGACCTGAACGATTCACATGGAGATGACGTGCTCCGCAAACCCTCGCTTCTCTTCGTAGTGCTGAGATGCCTGCTCGTGCTCGCCGTGGCAGGCAGCGCGACCGCCCTGCCCTCGTCCGTGTCCCCTGCCGCTTCGGCCTCCGATGCTGAGTTCTCCGTGAAGGCTCTGACCACCAACGGCCGGCTGAACCCTCTGGGCATCGGCGGCGAGGACCCGGTCTTCGGATGGCAGGCGGCGTCGGACCGGCGGGCGACATCGCAGAAGGCCTACGAGATCCAGGTCGGACGTACGCCGGGATCCGCCGATACGTGGTCGTCCGGCAAGGTGTCCTCCGACCGCCAGGTCGGCGTCCCGTACAGCGGCCCTGATCTGAAGCCGGCCACCCGCTACTACTGGCGTGTTCGGGCCTGGGACGACAGACGGACCGCGAGCCCGTGGAGCCCACCCGCGTCCTTCGAGACAGGCCTGCTGGACTCCGGCGACTGGGACGGCGCCCAGTGGATCACTCGTCCTGAGGCCGCGAGTGAGCTGGACCAGTGGACCGACTACGTCGCCACGGTCGACTTCAAGATCAACAGCAACGCCCTCGGCATGTTCCTGAGGGCCTCCGACGCGAGCAACGGCTACATGTGGCAGTTCAACGTCACGGGCCCGACCCCGATGCTGAGACTGCACAAGCAGGTCAAGGGCAACTACAGCGTGGTGAAGGAGGTGGATCTCGCACCCTACGGCTTCACCAACGCCAGTCTCCTCGCCGACCGGCACACCGTCCGCTACGACGTGGTGGGCAACACCATCAAGACGACCCTGGACGGCAAGCCGGTCGACACCTTCACCGACGCCACGTTCAGCAAGGGTTACATCGGTTTCCGCACCCACGGATGCTGCGGCGAACGGGGAACCGTCTACGACGCCGTCGTGACCGGCGCCGACGGCGGCACGCTCCTCGACACCGACTTCGCCTCCGACCGGAACCCGTTCACCGGCGGTGAGATCGTCGACTCCGCCCTCGTGGTGTCCGGCACCACGGACGCCCTCAAAGAGCCCGCTGTCCGGCCGCTGCCGCTGCTGCGCAAGGGCTTCGCGACCAAGGCCGGCAAGCAGGTCGCCTCGGCGCGGGTCTACGCGTCGGCCCTCGGCGTCTACGAGCTGGAGATCAACGGCAAGAAGGTCGGCGACCAGGTGCTCGCCCCGGGCTGGACGAACTACCACAAGCGCATCCAGTCCCAGACCTACGATGTGACGAAGTTGCTCGCCCGGGGCCACAACGCGATCGGTGCCTCCCTGGCGAACGGATGGTGGGCGGGCAAGGTCGGGATCGGCTGGAGCCGCCAGTACGGGGACTCCCCCGCTCTCGTGGCGAAGGTGCGCATCACCTACACCGACGGTTCGGTCCAGTGGATCGTCACGGACGGATCGTGGAAGGCGGCGGACGGCCCCTACGTCAAGGCCGACCTGCAGGACGGCGAGACGTACGACGCCAGGCTGAAGCCCTCGGGCTGGAGCCGGCCCGGATTCGACGACGCGAAGTGGGAGTCCGCCGCGAGCCTGGAGTCCCGGACCGCACTTCTGGTTCCGCAGAGCGACGAGCCGGTACGCAGGACCCAGGTGCTCACGTCCCGGAAGATGACAGAGCCCAGCGCCGGGACGTACGTCTACGACCTCGGTCAGAACATGGTCGGAGTGTCCCGGCTGACACTGACCGGCTCCGCAGGCCAGACGGTCAAGATCCGCTACGCGGAGGTGCTCAACAAGAACGGCACCCTCTACACCGACAACTTCCGCACCGCCAAGGTCACCGACCGATACACCTTCGCGAAGGCCGGAACAGCCACCTACGAGCCCGAGTTCACCCAGCACGGGTTCCGCTACATCGAGATCACCGGGGTGAGCGAGCCGCCCGCGCTCTCCGCCGTCCAGGGCATCGTGTGGGGGTCGGACCTCCCGTCCACCGGCACGCTGAAGACCTCGGACACCATGCTGAACCAGCTGGTGAGCAACATCTCCTGGAGCCAGCGCGGCAACTTCCTGTCCATCCCCACCGACACCCCCGCCCGCGACGAACGTCTGGGATGGACGGGTGACATCAGCCTGTTCGCGCCCACGGCCAACTACCTGGTCGACACCCGCGCGTTCCTGTCCCACTGGATGGCGGACGTCCGCAACTCCCAGTACACCAACGGTGACCTGCCCGCCGTCGTACCGACCCCGCAGGGGCAGTTCGGCGACAGCGGTGTCGGCTGGTCCGACGTGATGATCACCGTGCCGTACTCCGTGTGGCGTTCCTACGACGACACCCGCATCCTGCGGGAGAACTACCCCGCCATGCAGAAGTTCTTCCAGTTCGTGCGCGACAGCGCCGGAGCGGACCTTCTCGAACCCGGCCGCACCACGTTCTTCACCAACGACTGGCTGCACCTGGACGACCCGACCGAGCAGGGCATCCTGGGCACGGCCTACTACGCCGAGAACGCCCGCATGATGGCCGAGGTGGCCAAGGCCCTGGGTGATGACGCGGCGGCGTCCGACTACAGCAAGCTCTCCGCTGACATCCGCGACGCCTTCACCAAGGCGTACGTCGCAACCGACGGCACCGTCAAGCGCAACTCTCAGACCGGGTACGCGATGGCCCTCGGTATGAACCTCGTCTCCGACCCCGCGCTGGTCGAGAAGGTCGGCGAGAAGTTCGTGGCCAAACTCGCCCTCAGCGACTACCACCTGCGGACCGGCTTCATCGGCACGCCGCTGCTGCTGCCCGCGCTGAGCAAGATCGGCAGGGACGACCTCGCCTACAAGATGCTGCTGCACAAGGACTACCCGTCCTGGGGCTACGAGGTCGCCAACGGCGCCACCACCATGTGGGAGCGCTGGAACTCGATCATGCCCAACGGCGACTTCGGCCCGGTCGACATGAACTCCTTCAACCACTACGCCTACGGCGCCGTGGGCGACTGGATGTTCCAGAACATCGGCGGCCTCTCGGCGATAGAGCCCGGCTACAAGCGCTCCCGGATCGCACCAGCGCTCGACGGAAACCTGACCATGGGCTCGGGAAGCCTCGAAACCGTCTATGGCCTTCTCTCCTCGGACTGGAGCACCCGCAAGGACTCCCTCGATCTCGAAGTGACCGTGCCGGTCAACACCGTTGCGGAGGTTCACGTGCCCTCGAAGACCCGTTGGGCGGTCACCGAGGGTGGCCGGCCTGCCGCCGACGCCAAGGGAGTCCGGTTCCTCCGGATGGAGAACGGGGCTGCAGTGTTCGAGGTCGGGTCGGGCTCCTACCGCTTCGGCCGCCGCAGCTAGGTGAAGGAAGCCACCGGACAGCCTGCGTGACCTGACGAGTCTGGACCTGCTGGGCGCTCGACGACAGTCGGCGCCCGACAGGTCCAGATCTCGTGCGACGCTCTTCGGACCACTGGAGTGGCGGGGCGGGAACAGAGCACCGCCGAACATCTGGACCGGCCTTTTGAGGCTCACGGATGACAAGACCCGAGCCATGCGCGAGGCTCGTCGACATGGAGATCAGAGCGGGCGTGCGGGGCGACGTGGAGCAGATCGCGGCGCTGCACGCGGAGAGCTGGCGTACTGCATACGCCGGGATCATGCCGAGCAGCTTCCTGGACGGCCCCCTGTTCGAGGACCGGTTGGCGCTGTGGCGCGGGCGAATTCTCGAACCGCAGTCGGCTGCGGGACTGTTCGTGGCCGTGAACCGAGGCGAGATGGACGGTTTCGTGTACCTCGTGCCGCGCCCCGACGGCCGCGTCCTTCTGGACAATCTGCATGCCCGGCCGGGCCGTACTGGTTCCGGCATCGGAGGCCGACTGCTCCGACAGGCCCTCGCCTGGGCCGCCACCGAGCACTCCGGACGGGATGTCTATCTGGAGGTACTGCGCGCCAACACACGCGCCATCGCGTTCTACGAGCGACACGGCGCTCTCCGTACCGACGAGCGGGTCTGCCTGTTCGAGCAGGGCTTTGACCTGCCTGAACTCGAGTACACCTGGACCGCCGGGTCGGTGTCGCCGGCCCCGCACTCGTTGTCGCAGTGCGGGACCGGTCAGGGTGCTGTCGGGGATCCCTCCGGGACGAACCCCGATGTTCGGGCGCCTGCCCACTGACAGTCACAGCCACTGGTTGATGGACGTGACAGGGACGGCTGCCTCGTAGCAGGCTGCCGCCTCGTCGTACCGCGTGACCGGGCAGGCCAGGTCAGATGCCACCACACCGTGCGGCGGCCCCTTGCCACGAAGTCATCGACGGTCCGCAGGTGAACAAGTCAGGAGGAGGCAATGGCGGCATGAGCAAGGGCGGCGGTCTGTTGCGGCGTTCCGTCGATGGGGACGGTCGCACCGGCTTCGTCGTCGCCCAGTGGTTCGAGGTCGGCGAGCTGTGAACGAAGCAGGTCGGGCGACATGAAGTGGCCTTGCCGCGCGGTGATCCGGGCGGCGATCAGCTCGGGTGAACCGTCGAGGTGCAGGAAGGCGACGTGCGGCGCGGCGGAAGCCAGCCGGTCACGGTAGCGGCGCTTGAGCGCCGAACACGCGACCACTCCGCCGCAGTCCTGGCCGGCCAGCCATTGCGCGATCGTCTCCAGCCAGGAGCGGCGGTCGTCATCCTGCAGCGGCTGACCCGCTCGCATCTTCGCCACGTTGGACGCGGGATGGAAGTCATCTCCTTCGGCGTAGGGAACACCGAGGTGTTGTGCGAGCAGTCGGCCGACCGTGGTCTTACCCGAGCCCGATACCCCCATGACCACGACGAGCGGAGCGGTGTTGTGAGACATATGAAGCCTTTCTTCGGGTAGTGCCGCCTACAGCTCGATGATCACCTTGATGGAGTCCGGTTGCGGCGTGAACGCCTCTGTTGCGCGCTCCAGCGGCACTCGCCGGGTGATCATGCTCTCCAGCCATGACACGTCGGCCTTTGCCAACGCGTCGGCAGCCTGGCTGTAGTGACGCAGGTTGGCGTTGACGGAGCCCACCACCGCGTCGTTCTGCAGCACGATCTCCCTGTTGACGGCGCCCGCGTCCACGGTCATCCTGCGGCCGACGGGTGACACACCCGTCAGGCACACCACTCCGTAGGGTGCGGTCCCCGTCAGTGAGGCAAGGACGAGCTCGTTCGCACCCGTGGCTTCGATGATGACGTCCGGGCACACATCGGAGATGACCTCCTCAGCGTCCTTCGCGTGGTAAGTGGCGCCCAACTCTCTCACCAGAGAGGGTTTGGGTCCTTCGGTCACCCGGTCGAGCACGTGCACCTCCAGTCCTCGCTGAACGCCCAGGAGGGCGGCCAGCAGACCGATGGGCCCCGCACCGGTTACCAGGACGCGATGCGGCTCGAACCACGAACGCGCACCGACACGCTCGACCTGCTCCCACGCTTTTGCCACCACGCTGGTCGGCTCCACGAGCACCCCAACGCGCTCCAGATGTGGCTCCAGCTTCACCGCATAGTCGGGCTCCACGCACCACATCTGCGCGCCGTATCCGTCGACTTCCTTGATGCCGCGTTCGGTGTAGCGGCCGTTGCGGCACATGTCGAACTCGCCGCGTGCGCAAGCCCCGCACGGCTCGGGGTCCGGCCGGCGCACCACCCCGGCGACCAGGTCACCGGCCGAGAACCCGCTGCCCGGCGGCGCCTGCCGAACCCTCCCGACGGACTCATGACCCAGTACCAGCCAATCGCGGCCCGGTGGGGCCCAGCCGTACTCGCCCCGGACGATCTCCCTGTCCGTTCCGCACACGCCCACCGCCAGGCCCTGCACCAGCAGCTCGCCGACAGCCGGGGCGGGGTCAGGCACCTCCCGTACCTCTACGGGTCCCTTCCCGCCAGGCCGCACGGTCAATGCAAGCATCGCCAACCTCGTCCCTCTCGCTGCGCGGCGCCCCGTACAGGTGCGCGCCGCTGCCCGACAGCTGTCTCGTCTGTACGTGTGTCCCGCTCAGCGCCTTTCAGCACCCAGGCAGCCGGAATGGAGGAAGATCAAGCTACTGAGCGGCCTGGGCCGCGCCGCCGGACACCGTGACATCGGGCAGCCGCCGAGCAGGAGGCGGAGCATCGTCACGATCTGGTCCAGGTCGGCCAGCCTGGAAGGGCAGTGGTCTCGGGGACGACCCGGGAGGGGTCCTTCAGCAGCTTCGGGGAGACGGCGAAAGCGCCACCGCCCACGCAGTCCACGCCGCGTCGTTGCCCTCGGGCAACAGATCCGGCACCCGCTCGGCCAGCCCGTCGCCGTGGACGACGGGCTCGGTGCCCAGCGAGCGCAAGTACTCGTGGTTGCGTTCACCGGCCGTACCGATGACCCGGACGCCCTGGACCACGGCGATCTGGACGGCGAGGGAGCCGACGTGCCCACACCCTGCAGTGGTGCGGGCATGCGGTGCCCCTGGGCCACGTCTGGGGCTGTCAGCCGGCGACCCTGCCGAACAAGTGGTTAGCAGGAGCCTCCGGGTTGTTGCCGTAGAAGAACTCCGTGACGGCCTGGTGGAATTCGGCGCGGTCCAGCGCACCGGAGCCGTCCCGGTCCAAAGCGGCGAAGACTGCGGCGCAGTCCTCGCCGGGAACGCCGGCGACCGAGTAGTACATCTGCTGGAACTCCGCCTGGTCGATCTTGCCGTCTCCGTTGAGGTCGGCGAGGTCGAAGAAGTAGTTGGTCACCGGCTCGATCTGTTCCGGGTACTGGGCTGGGTCGGTGAGGACCCGCCTGAACCCTTCGGTCATCTCCCGCAGATCGACCTTCCCGTCACCGTCCTGATCCAAGGGGGCGATCACGTTCATCCAGAACCCGTCCATCCCCTCGGTGAGCAGGCGGGCGGTCGCGGCGTCCGGCGCGGTGCCGCGGGCGGCGATGTAGCGCTCGCTCATCATTCGGACGTCCCGCTGGGTGATGAACCCGTCGCCGTCGACGTCGGCGCCCCTGAACCACTGGGCGTATTTGAGGTCTTGAAGTGCAGTCACGACTACGTAAAGTATTCATTCCATTACGCAAGCGCAAACCGCAGGTGGAGAGCCTCTCGGCGGCCAGGGCCAGCCGCTACGTGGTTGACGTTGGCATACAGGAAACTTGCCCGAAGAGACAGCAGCCCTTCGTGTCAATGTTCGAGGTGTGGCGGTGTGAAGGCGAGCACATCAGGAAGGGGATGGTCGTACAACTCGACGTCGACCAGTGCACTGAGAGCACTCGGTCCTTGGGACAGGCGCGAGCACGGCCGATCCGCCGTGAGAACGTTCGGATTGCCGTGGCGGTCCAATGTTCCGGCCAGGCCCGGCCGGACCGGATCCCACCACGCTCCCGTGGACAGTTGCACGACACCTGGCATGACGTCGTCCGACAGGACTGCGCCCGCCAGACAGCTGCCTCGGTCGTTGTAGACACGCACGATCATGCCGTTCTCGATGCCGCGCGACGCGGCGTCCAACCGGTTGATCGTCACCGGCTCACGGCCACGGATCTTTGAACTGAGGCTGTGGCCACCGTTGTCGTACTGACTGTGCAGGCGCGAGGCGGGCTGATTCGAGATCAAGTGCAGCGGGAATCGGTCCGCCAGATCAGCACGAAGCCACTCCACCGGTTCGAACCATGTCGGATGCCCGGCGCAGTCGGCGTAGCCGAACGAGTCGATCTCCTCGGAGAAGATCTCGATCCGGCCCGAAGGCGTCGACAGGGGGAACCGCTGCGGATCTGCGCGGAGCGCCTCGAAGCTGCCGGGAAACGGTCCGGTCAACGCCGGCAGCTCAGCGGTGGAGCTGCGCCAGAAGTCGTCGAAGTCCGGCAAGGCGGCATCGTCGCCGAGCTCGGCCCTCGTCTGCTCGTAAAGGTGCCGGACCCATTCGATCTCGGAGCGCGACTCCGTGAACTCCTGCTCGTATCCGAGCCGGGAGGCCAAGGCGGCGAAGATCTGGTGGTCGGTGCGCGACTCGCCCTCCGGCTCACGGACCTTCGGCATCGCGACAAGGTGGGGATCGGAGAATCCGGCGGCAAAGTCGTCGCGCTCCAGGCTGGTGGCGACGGGGAGGACGATGTCCGCGAACTTGGCCGTGGTGTTCCACCAGGCTTCGTGCACCACCACCGTGTCAGGGGTCTGCCAGGCGCGGGTCAACCGGTGCAGGTCCTGGTGGTGATGGAACGGGTTGCCTCCGCACCAGTAGACCAGGCGAAGTTCGGGCAGCGTGAGGCGCCGGCCGTCGTAGTCGATCGTCTTCCCCGGATGCAGCAGGGTGTCGGCGATCCTTGCGACCGGGATGAAGTCCGGAACGGGGTTGGAAACCTTGGGCACTGTCGCCACGGAGGGGCGGCCTCTGGCGACGCCGGTCGCGTCCATCGTCGCGTATCCCGCGCCCCAGCCGCAGCCGGGCCGGCCCATCGAGCCCGTCATGGCGGCCAGTACGACAGACATCCACATCGGTTGTTCGCCATGGTCTGCCCGTTGCACCGCGTAGTTGACCATGATGAGAGAACGCTGGGTGGTGAGGCGGCGGGCGAGGTCGGTGATCACGTCGCGGCTGATGCCCGTGATCCTCGCTGCCCAGGCAGCGTCCTTGGGGACGCCGTCGAGCTCGCCGACCAGATAGGAGGCGAAGCGGTCGAAGCCGACGCAGCACCGGCGGAGGAAGTCCTCGTCGTGCCACCCGTTGACCAGCATCGTGTGCGCGATGCCGAGCATCGCGGCGGTGTCGGTGTTGGGGATGACGGGCAGCCACTCGGCGTCGAGGAAGCCGGCGGTGTCGCTGCGGATGGGGCTGACGTTGACGAACCGCACCCCGGCCTCACGGCACTGGCGCTGCAGGTTCTGCGTCTGGTGCCTGGCCAGTCCACCAGGGTTGATCTGGCTGTTCTTGAGGGCCAGCCCGCCGAACGCCACCACGAGCTCGCAGTTCTCGGCGATCTCGTCCCACATCGGCATCCGGGACTGGTAGCTCCACGGATGCCCGCCGATCACATGGGGGAGGATGACCTCCAAAGCCGCGGTGCTGTACGTGTTGCGGGAGTCGGTGTATCCCCCGCCCAACGCCAGGAACCGGTGGAGTTGACCCTGCGCGTTGTGAAACCCGCCCGCACTCGCCCATCCATAGGATCCGCCGAACACCGCACTGTCTCCGTGCTGTGAACGCACTCGACGCAGTTCATCGCTGACCAGCGTGATCGCGTCGTCCCAGCTCACCTCCACGAAGGCGTCCGCGCCTCTGGCCGTGTCGTGGGCGCGCGGCAGGCCGTTCAGCCAGCCCTTGCGCACCGCGGGGCGCAACACGCGAGCGCTGTCGTCAGCGGCTGTCACCATCCCGGGGCCGATGGGCGACGGCGCGGGGTCGTCACCCCTCGGCTCAATTCGCACCAACCGACCGGAATCGACCACCGCGACAAGACTGCCCCAGTGCGTCGCAACCGTCATGCGCCGTTCCACCACGCATCAACTCCATCCCTGAGGTTTCCCCTGCTCTCGGACAGCGGTTGCTCACGTCACGGGGGGTCGACTTCAGTCGGCGGTCCGCGGGACGGAGACTTCCCCTGTGCCATGCCGCCCAACCCCGTCGGTGCGCGCGACTGCCGGCCCAAGCAGCCGGTTGGTGTTCTCGTTGGTGCCGCGCCGCCATGGGCTCCGCGGCTTGCCGAGGTAGACCGGTATCCCGGTCCGTCTGACTCGCCGACCGAGGCCGCACCATCGAACGCTGCGAGCAGGCCGACCTCTCGGCGATGTCGACCGGAAGCAGAGCTGCGGGACTCCCTACGGCGCAGGCCATCTGGGCGTCCCAGCCGGCCGTCGCCACGGCTTGATCGGGGGAGGTCACTGCGCCGGACCTGATGTCTCGTGGGAAGGCTGGCACGTTCAGCCCGCACCTGTTACCTTCCCCTCCGATCATACATTCAGCCATGACATGTATGAATGGAGTCCGCATGCGGGGAAAGACAGCCGTGGTGCTCGGCGGTAGCGTGGCAGGGCTGTGCGCCGCAGGAGTGCTCGCGAGGCATTTCGACGAGGTGATCGTCCTGGAGCGGGACCGGCTCCCGCCTGACGCGCAGCACCGGCGGGGTGTGCCGCAGAGCAAACACCCGCACTTCCTCCTCAACTCCGGGCGTCGCGCGATCGGTGAGATTTTCCCCGGGTTCGAGGAGGCACTCATCGCCGCGGGCGGGATGCGCCTGATGCCCTCGATGGACGCGGGGTACTGCGAGAACGACGGCTGGGCCCCGCGCAAGGCCGGGTCGATGACGATGGTCTACAGCTCCCGCGTGCTCATCGAGCGGGTCCTGCGCGACAAGGTCCACGAGCTCCCGGCCATCGAGATCCGCGAGGGCGTGACCGTCACCGGACTTCGTGCCACCGGAGGCGGCACCGAGCGCGGGCGCGTCGAGGGAGTCGAGTACCGCGCGGGCGACGACTCGGGCCATCTGTCAGCCGACCTGGTCGTCGACGCGCTGGGGCGCGGCTCCTCCGTCGCCGACTGGCTGAGCACCGCGGGATGGCCGACGCCTCCGGAGAAGACCCTCGACGCCAAGGTCACCTACACGTCGCGATGGTACGACCTGCCGCCCGCCGACCGGCGTCCACAGGCGTGGTGGTGGAAGCACCTGGTCATCACTCCGACCCAGGACACCGGCGAACATCCCGAGGAGCACGAGTTCCTCAGTAACTTCTTCCCGATCGAGGGCAACCGCGCCATCGTGTGCATGGGGGCATGGGGCATCCGGATGCCGCGCGAGGCCGACACCTTCGAGGCAGCGGTGGACCGAGTCCGGGCCAGGTCCTTCGGGCAGGCGACGCGTGCCTGCACCCCGACCTCCGGGGTGCACCTCACTCGATCGACCGGCAACAAGTGGCGGCGCTTCGACCTGCTCGACCAGCCTCCGCTCGGGCTGGTCTGCGTCGGTGACTCGATCTGCGCGTTCAACCCGTTCTACGCCCAGGGGATGAGCTCGGCGGCCCGCTCCGCGCTCATCCTCGCCGAGATGCTGCACAGCCACGACGTCCTCGGCCTCGCCTTCTTCCGCGAGTTCCTCGCCCGGCAGAAGAAGTCGCTCGACGTGCCCTGGATGCTCGCGATGGCCCGTGACCAGGCATACGACTTCGCAACCGGGACCGAGGTCGTCGCTCCCTGGCGCCGCAAGCTGGCCGCGCGCCTCAGCTGGCCGGTCTTCAACGCCATCAACGCCACGAGCCGCGAGGACGCCTACGTCGAGCGGACGTTCGCCCAGGTCTTCAACCTCGACATGTCGCTCAGGGAGATGACGACCGATGTGCGGTTCTGGTTCGGCATCGCGCGCTACAAGGTGCGTCAGCGGCTCGGACGCACGGTCGTGCCCGGCGGGTTCGACGACCAGCAGGATCCGCCCGGCACCGACTACACCGGCCAGAGCCGCGCCGGCAATTCGCCGTCCGCCGAGACCGACCTCGTCAATGACTGACCCGAGGAGCAAGGAATGAGCTTTTCATGCGACTCAGCGGCCGAGCGTCTCGCTGGAAGGCTCGGCTTCTCCTGCCACGACGCCGATCCCATCGTGGACTTCCGCAACCCGTTCGGTCTCGAGAGCGGCACCATGCCGTTCCTCGAGCTGCTCATCATCGGCGGTGCGGTGTTCGCCCTCGTTCATGCGTGGCGGCGGTGGCGACGCGACGGGGACCCGGTCAACATCTCGCTATGGTTCGCCTCGCTCGTCTACCTGGCGGTGATCGAGCCACCGCTCTACTTCCCGAGCTGGTTCGGCCTGGAGGAGCACGTCGGGTTCATCTTCTCCCACAACGTGTTCACCGTGCAGTTCATGTACGACCGGCTGCCCCTCTACATCGTGGCTTTCTATCCGGCGCTGTCGCAGCTCGCCTACGAAGTGGTCCGCGTTCTCGGCGTCTTCGCGCGACGCGGGCTCCTTCTCGGTTCGCTGGCCGTCGCGTTCACCTGCCAGGTGTTCTACGAGATCTTCGATCAACTCGGACCTCAGCTGAAGTGGTGGGCCTGGAACCCCGGCAACGAGATGATCAACGAGCCGGCGCTCGCCTCGGTCCCGATGAACAGCATGTTCCTGTTCGCCTCGGTGTCCTTCGGCGCCATGACCTACCTCGTCGTCCGACTGGTCGGCGTGAAGGACGGCCGAGGCACGCTCACCGGCCGGCAGGTCAGCCTGCGCACCGTGGCCGCCGGCGTGCTGACACCGTTGGCGATGACGGTCGCCGGCCTGCCCAGCAACGTCTTCCGTGGTGGGGACCACCTCGGGATCCAACAGGCCATCCTCGGTGCCGAGCTCGCCCTGGTCTGGATCGTCGGCCTCTACCTTCTCGCGGACGCCTGGCGCGCGCGGCGAACAGATCCGGCACCGGTGGCGTCGCCGCTGTTCGCGCAGACCTATCCGGCGCTGTACCTCGGCGTCCACATCGTCCTCTGGCTGGTCGTGTTGCCGGCCTACTTCGCGGCGGCCAATGGCATCACCGAACAGGGCACGCCGATCGGCAGCCTGTGGTACACCGTGCTGTGCACCGTAGCCGCAACCGGGCTCATCGTGGCCGTACTCCGCGCGACCATGTCCCGGCAGACCACAGAGCCTGTGCGATCCTAGGAACCATGGGGCATCACGGCTGGGGAGGCCGGCCTCCCGCATCGGACGCGGAGGCCCGGCAGCGCATCATCGACGCGACCGCCCGCTGCATCGACAGGCACGGCGTCACGAAGACGACCCTGTCCGACGTCGCCGGCGAGCTCGGCGTCACCCGCCAGACCGTCTACCGCCACTTCGGCCGCATCAGCGACATCATCGGCGAGGTGGCGGCCCAGGGCGCCGAGTCGTTCGTCGACCGGATGATCGCGCACCTGCAAGGGACCACCGACCCGGCCGAAGCCGTGGTCGAAGGCATGGTCTTCTGCGTACGAACCATCCCCACCGAGCCACGCCTGAGCCTTCTGCTGCAACTGGGAGACACCGCCGCCTTCGGCCGTGGCACCACCACCAGGGAGACCATCGCCTACGGCGCCAAGATGCTGCGGCGCTTCCCCGTCGACTGGGCCGCCGCCGACATCGACGAGGACGACCTCAACGGCCTCGCCGAGATCATCATGCGACTCCTCACGTCGCTGCTGCAGCATCCCGGCGAGGCACCGCAGGACGAAACCCGGCTCCGCACCTTCCTCAAGCGCTGGCTGGCCCCGGCGCTGTCCCGGACATCAGCATCCGCGCACCCGCGTTCTTGAACGCTCACCCGGTGACGTGAGAGGCAGCACCGAATCGCGGGTCGGGCGCCACCCACAACGCATTGCCATCGCAGGACGGGAGCACATTGCCCGAGCGGGGTTCCTCAGCCGTGTCCGAGTTGCGGACCGCCGTGCGGCGGGTTCGGTGGTCGTGGCGGTCACTCGGTCCCCCTGCGGTCGGTGAGCTGCTCGACGAAGCGGTGTTGTTCGGCGAGGAACCCGGCGGCGTACAGGCGCCGGGGAGCGAAGACTGCGGTGAGGGTCAGGCGCGGCCCGGAGTTCTCGACGGCGTTGTCGACCAGCGAGTGGGCGGCGTCGGGATAGTGACGGACCGTCAGTGAGGCGGGCGGCAGGACGCGGCGGTAGGCAGCCTCGGTGTCGGCGACGTCGACGTTGACGTCGTGCCCGGCCAGCACCAGGAGGGTGGGTGTACCGCGCATGGCGTGCAGGTCCTCGGTGGCATTGGAGCGGTAGTTGCGGGCGATGAACCGCCAGCGTTCCGCGGTCATGCCGTCGTTGTGGCCGACGGCGTTGCGGTACTGCTCGAAGGTCGCGCCCTGCCTCAGCAGGTCCAGGGTCGTCTCGCGGCGTCGCAGTGCCGTCTCCGTCTTGTCCGGGGAGGCACCGTTCTTCCGCAGTTCGGCGAGGAGGTTGTAGCGACCCTGCTGCTGCCAGTCGACGGCTGGTGAGACCGCGATGACGAACCGGACGGCGCGGTCGCGGGCTGCGATTTTGGGCAGCACCCACCCAGCCTGGCTGGCCCCCCACAGTCCGATGCGCCGACCGTCGATGCCGGGACGTGTGCGGGCCCAGGCGATCGCGGCGAGAGTCTCGTCCGCACGGTCGTCCATGCTCTGGTCCAGCCAGTTGCCCTCGGAGGCGCCGACGCCCGGCTTGCTGAAGGAGAGCGAGGCGTAGCCGGCCTTCGCGAACGACTCCCACACGGGCCGGTAGAAGGTCTCGTGCGTGGCGTCGACGGGCCCGTCCCCGTGCACGAAAACCACCAGGCCGAACGGACCGGCGCCGTTCGCGGGCGTGGCAAGGACGCCGTCCAGCAGGCGGCCGTCATGCCGGACGGTGACGCGCTCCTCCCGTAGCGCGTAGGTGTTCTGCCAGAGCGCGACACCGCCGAGCCCCGCGCTCACCAGCAGAACCACGACCGCGCCCCACACCAGGACGCGCCGGCGACGCCGCGCCCACGGCCCACTTGTTCGTCGGCTCATACCCACCCCCAATAACTATCACTTTCAATACTCTCGTATTGAGAATGAACGTAGTAGGATCGATAGTGCAAGCGGGCATCCGAACCGCTGCGGGGAAGGGACGCCGATGGAGCCGACTGATCGGGGACACGGCCCGGAGGTGCGCCGGGGCGTACCCGAGGGCAGCGAAGCCCGGGTGGCCGCGCTGTACTGGGAGGCGTTCGGGCGCAAGCTCGGCACCGCGCTGAACCCGCCGGACACCGCCCGTGCCTTCCTCGCGACCCATCTCCACCACGACCGCGGGGTGGTCGCCGTGGTCGACGGCGAAGTGGCGGGCGTGGCCGGCTACCAACTCGGCGAACGCGGCCTGCTCGGCGGCGGCGCGCGCGACGTGCTGTCCACCTACGGGGCCTGGCGCGGGCTGGGCCGACTGGCGCTGCTCGCCCTGATGGAGCGACAGCCCGCCAAGGGCGAGCTGGTGATGGACGGCATCGCCGTCGCCCCAGAACACCGCGGCGAGGGCATCGGCAGCCTACTGCTGCGCGAGGTCGCGGCCGTCGCCGCCGAGCACTCCTGCCGGCGCGTCCGGCTCGACGTCATCGACGTCAACCCACGCGCCCGCGCCCTGTACGAGCGCCACGGCTTCGTCGCGGTGCACACCGAGCAGACCCCGTATCTGCGCAGGATGATGGGCTTCGGCGCCGTCACCACCATGCACCGCGCCATCAACAGGCCCCCGCGCACCGAGGGATCCCGATGAGCACGCTCCCGAACACCCCGACGGACGAAGCGGACGGCGACCCTCACCTGCACGTCCCCACCCGGCTGGTCGTCCACGCCCTGGTTCGCGAGGACGGCACCGTCGATGCCGGTGAGCTCTACACGGTCGCCGGCCTGCTCGGCATGACGGACCAACAGGTACGCCTCTGCATCAAACGGCTCGTCGCCGAGGGCCGTTTCACCCACGAAGGGCGCGGACGCAAGGCTCTCCTGAGGGCGGTCGCCGACGTCACCGACTCGATCACCCCCAACGTCGCCTACGTCCGCCACGCCTACCGGCAGGACCACGGGCTGGCCGCCTGGGACGGTGTCTGGCACCTGTTCGCCTTCGCCATCCCCGAAGCGAGCAGGAGCTCCCGCGACGCCCTGCGCGACACCTTGCGCCATCTCGGCGCCGCCCCGGTCCAAAGCGGCCTCTACGTCAGCGCGAACCGGATCGAGCAGCTGGTCGAAGCGCAAGCCCGCCGACTCGACGTCGCCCACGCAGTCACCTGCCTCACCAGCACCGACCTGCGCGTCGGAGGCCTGGCCGACCCGCCCGCCCTGGCCGCCGCGCTCTGGCCCCTGGACGACATCGCCGCCCGCCACGACCGCCTCGCCCACCTCGCCCAGCGCTGCCTCGACCGGCTCGCGCAGCCGGACGATCTCACCGGTCCCGAGCAGCTGACCATGGCCGTCCAGCTCGCTGCGGCCTTCACCGACGCCATGGAACCCGACCCCCTGCTGCCCCCCGAACTCCTCCCCCAGCCCTGGCCCGGCACCCACGCCCGTAGGCTCACGGCCGCCTGCTGGACCGCGCTCGCCAGGGCCGGCACCCACGCCGTCACCGGGGCCCCGATCCCCCGCCTGTTCGTCCAGTACGAGGAACTGCTCGCCTCGATCCCCCAGCACCACACCTGAATCGGCCCGCCACCCTGGCAGAACCGACCACGCGGGTAGTCAGGCCCACCGGTCACACGCACCCCGACCGCCCCGCGCGAGGCAGTCGGGCAACAGGGACATCGCCGTCTCGCCGAGGGTGTCGGAGCGGTCGGTGGCTCTGACGGAAGTTCTGGCGTGCGCGGGGGCGTGGTCGGGATCTGTCGAAGGGGTCGTCAGGCCGCCCGAGGCCGGGGCTCGCCCAGACGGAGCGGCCGGATCGGGAGCTGGAGCGTGGCTCGGCCACCCAAGGCTGGCCGGATCAGCGGTGGACGCGGCGAGGCCGGGGAGGGCCACCTCGGTTGTCCCATCGCACCAACCTTTGAGTGACCGTAGCGTCGGGTCCCGAACACGCCGGCTGATGCTTACTGCTTCCGCTCTCGCGGCGCGAACGGGCCTGTTGCGGGAGCTACGCACTTGTCGATGACGGTGTGATCACCGGCCGCCGAGCCCTCCAAGCAGAGCCGTCCGCCCTTGTCACGCAGGTCGAGCAAGAACCGCGTGGTCGCACCGGACTGCTTGAGGTCGTGTACGCGCTCGTCGACGTAGCCGAGGTCGTTGAGGATCGTCCGGACCTTGGTCGGGGTTGGATCCACGACATCCCAGAGGGCGTGGGCGAGGCGCTCTTCGTGGAGAGCGCTCGCGCACCAGTCTCGAGCGTTCAACTCCACCTCCGGACCCGCCGTGGGGGCGACGGGCTCCACGTCCGGCGGTATCTCCGCCGAACCGGGCGGCAGTGCCTGCGCCGGACCGTTCGGCGGCGCCTCCGGCGGGGCACTCGGGGGACACGACTGCGCGACCTTGTCCAGCATCGCCGTGAAGGCCGCGCCAGGCTGGACCTCGGCAGTGTGAGCAGGCTTGTCCTGCGGTCCATGGGCGCTTGTCTTCTCGGTACCGCAGGCGGCAAGCGACAGAGCGGCAAGAGCTGCTGTCGCGAGCGTCAGCTGCGAGCGGCGCGGGGAGCTGACAACCGCGCTGGTCAGGGCAGTGGTTCGTCTCATGCGCCAAGTCTCCGATCAAGCCGCCTCCTGCACGTGAGTACGCGTACTCACGTGCAGGAGGTAGAAGGCACTGGTTCTCGGATCTGCTGACGCGGGGGGCGTGTTGAGGTGAGGCTGGTTTTCGAAGTCACCCATCCGGGTGTCTCCGGCGCCGGTGCCCCAAAACGCCCCGCCGCTGTCACTGGCCGTCGATAGCGTGACTGCCGTGATGGTGGGTACTGAAGAAACCCGGCTGGTCGTGCTGCGCGGCAACAGTGCCTCGGGGAAGTCGTCCGTCGCGGCCGGCCTGCGTGAGCGGTTCGGCCGCGGCCTGGCCGTGGTCGGTCAGGACAACATCCGCCGCATCGTGCTGCGCGAGCGGGACCGGCCCGGCGCCGCGAACATCGGCCTGATCGGCCTGACCGCCCGCTACGCCCTGGACGCCGGATTCCACGTCGTCGTCGAAGGAATCCTCTACGCCGACCGCTACGGCGACATGCTCACAGAGCTACGTGCCGACCACCGCGGCCCGACTCACGGTTACTACCTGGACATCCCGTTCGGCGAGACCCTCGCCCGGCACGCCACCAAGCCGATCGCCGACGACGTCAGCGAGACGCAGCTGGGCGGCTGGTACCGGGAACGCGATCTCCTGCCCGGCGGCGCTGAGACCGTCATCGGCGCCCACAGTGCCCTGCACGAGACTGTCGACCGCATCATGGTCGACACCGGACTGGCCCTTCTGCCCGCTGTCGACCGCTGACCGAAGTACCTGTGCGAGGTGCCGACCACGGGTACGGCCACACCTACGAGACCTCGGTGATCCGCCGGCCCCCGGGCGGAAAACCCGGCCCTGGCCCGCCCTTCTGCTGCCACGCGGGCTGAGCCGTGCCGTCCCTCCCAGCCTCCCCACGGGAGAGCCGGCGACTGCGCAGTCGCCGCCATAGCAGCAGCTGGGGGTGCCGGTCGGCCATGCCCTGCCGACGGCCTCGCCGGCACGTACCGTGCGTCGCGGTGACGAGTGCCCCAGTTCACACACTGCGCAGAGCCAACGGCGGAACAGACAGGGGCAGTTCGCCGTTCATCCATACGTGACTGCGGAGGGGACAGTGTCCCCGGGCCTCACCCATAGCCCATGGGGACGATCGTTCGGCTGAAGCCCCATGGAGCCCTCCGCCGAGAGGCGACCGCCCCTCCGCAGATCACCACATACCGCCCCGGCTGGTCTCCCCCGTCCAGCCGGGGCTCTGGCATTCGACGCGCCCCCGGGTGCCCACTGCCACCATCTGCGTCACGGAGGCGAGCCGGCCACGCCCTTGAGCGCGGCCGGGGTGCAAGCGCCGGACCACCTTGGATCTCGAACAGGACGACATCTGTATGCCGACACGGCCGACGACCACCAGAACGTGTTGAAGACGGTTGCGTGGCGGACGTGTTGGAGTCCGGAATCGCCCGCGAGGTCATCGAGTCCCGTCAACGACCGGACCACCGCAGGCGGGTGATCGAGCGGACCACTTCCTGAGCGCCCGGCAATCGTCGGCCGAACCCTCACTACGCACGGCGTGCCCGTACTACTTGACCCGTATCGGACCTGCCGTGGACCTTGAGGACCGCCGCGACATGCCTCGGCCCGCCTCTGCGCCATCCGGCGCCGTCAGACCTCCTCGACCGAGTCGGCCCCGTTTCGGACGATGTCCCGCAGACGCTTCTTGTCGATCTTGCCGACCTTCGTCAACGGCAGCTCGTCCAGGACCAGCAGATCCTCGGGCAGTTTGTAGCGGGCCACTTGCATGCCGGTCAGGGCGCCGCGGACCGATGCGAGGGTCAGGTCGGTGCCCGGTTCGACGACCACGACCGCGCAGACCCGTTCTCCCAGATCCGGATCGTGCTTCGCGACAGCGGCGACTCTGGCGACACCCGGCAGGCGGTAGATGAGGTTCTCGACCTCCTCCGCGGTCGGGGGTGAACGCGCGGGCGTTGTGCTCGTCGGCCCGGTAGTAGCCGCGCGGGGTGTACAGGCCGCGGGTGAGGAGGGCGCCCATGCTGCCGGGGGGGAACAGGGTTGTCGGAGGCGTCGACGACGAGAATCTCGTCGTCAGGGCACATGGGGCGGCCCTGCGTCTCGATCCTTCTGTCGTCGGGGTCCTCCAGGCGCGTGTAGTTCAGCAGTCCCTCCGCCATGCCGAACACCTGCTGAAGCGTGCCGCCGAGCACCGGTTCGGCGCGGCGGGCGACCTCGGGGGCGAGGCGGGCGCCACCGACCTGCAGGAGCTGCAGCGTGGGCGGGGCGGAATGGTGGCCAGAGGCCACGGCGTCGATCCAGCGCTGGACGACGGCCGGCACGGCGGCGGTGACCGTCACGCCCTCGGCCATCAGCGGCAGCACCTTGTCGGGGTCCGGGGTGCGGGCCAGGACCACCCGGCCGCCGTTCATGAGCGTGCCCAGGATGCCCGGGCAGGCCAGGGGGAAGTTGTGTCCTGCGGGGAGCGACACGAGATAGACGTCGTCGGAGTCGAGGCCGCAGACCTCGGCGCTGCGCCTCGCGTTGTACTCGTAGTCGTCGTGAGTACGGGTGATGAGCTTCGGCAGTCCGGTCGTACCGCCGGAGAGCAGGAAGACGGCGATGTCGCCGCTCTCCGGGGCGACACGGTCGAGCCGGGCCCGTGCGGCGGCCGGGTCGTCGGCCGGTTCGGCCAGCCCGCGCAGATCCGTCGCATCGATGCCGACCGTGCCACCCCTGCCACCCGTGCCGCCCGTGCCGCCCACGACGAGCAGCAGCCGAACGCTCGGCGTGGCTGCGGCGACCTCCCGCCCCAGGGCCTGGTGGTCGAAGTCGCCGAGCCGGTCCGGTACGGCGATCGCCGTGACCTCGGCATGCGCGGCCAGGTAGCGCAGTTCGTGACCGCGGTGCGCGGGCAGTGCCATCACGGGAGCGATTCCGGCCCGCAGACAGGCAACGGACTCGCCGACCGGGTCGGGGTGCAGGGAGACCGCTACAACGAGCACCACATGTCGCTGGTCGACAAGTAGCCAGACGACCGGGAGCTGATTGGACTCGTTCGGTCTTCCTATAGGTGCTGATCAAGAGCGTGTTGGGGTGTGGACGCACAGGAAGCGAACCGCATACGGGCGACGTCGGGGTTCTCCACGGCCGATGTGTTCGCCTCGGTGCTGCGTGAGGATCAGCGGGCGAAGGGCGACTGCCATCTGCGGGGTCTGATGCTGGACGGCCGCCGCGAGTCGATCCAGGCGATGGCCTCGCGGCGGCCGGACGGAAACGAGCAGAACGTGCAGCAGTTCGTGAACCAGTCCACCCAAGATCCGGTGCCGGT
The DNA here is from genome assembly GCF_027107535.1 of Streptomyces aurantiacus. Taxonomy (NCBI): domain Bacteria; kingdom Bacillati; phylum Actinomycetota; class Actinomycetes; order Kitasatosporales; family Streptomycetaceae; genus Streptomyces; species Streptomyces sp. Qhu-G9. The sequence continues at coordinate 5,392,454 of NZ_CP114283.1, forward strand.
GCAGCGGCGTATCTGGGCCACGGATGCCGCCGCTGGTCGCTCCGGCGGCGTGGGTGATCGACGACGTGACGGTGCCCATGGGCGGCCAGATGTCGGTCGTCAGGGCCCCGCAGTACTGCGGGGCCCTGGGCAGAAACCGGAAGGCACCCCAGGGGCGGGTCGTGAGAGGGTGCGGTTCGAACCAGCAGAGGGGGAAAATGGGGCTGACCTACGGCTACGACATTTACCTGCGTCCCCGAAACGTCGCCAGGGCGCTGGCCAATTTGGCCGAGCTGGCGCCACCGTCCTCTCGCGTGCCACCGCTCGAGGTCACCCTGCCCGGCGGTGACCGGCTCGTCCTCCCGTTCACGTCCCACTTCGAGAGCGAGCCGGTCGACTGCTCCACGAGCAGCACGCTCGAGCTCGACACGTCCCTCATGTTCGACCTCGATGACGCGCTGCGCGAATTCGCGGGGACGGGCGGCCATCAACCCGGGGCGGACGGGCGCCTCCAGATCGGGTACATCTACGCGACGATCCGGTTCGCGTCCTTCCTGCACCCTCATTACGCGTCGATGGAGTTCTGGGCGGCAACGTCGGGGATGAGCCGCATGTTCGCGCGGTCGGCGCGCGTCAGAGAGGCGTTCACCGGCCTCACCGACGCCAGCGACGGAGTGTGCTGCCTGTTCGACACCGGCGACGGCGGCCCCGAGCAAGTGTGCTGGCTCAACGGTGAAACCACCCAGGAGACGCTCTCCGGTGCCCGCTTTCCAGATCGACGAGCGCTTGTGGCGACTTGGCCGGAGCCCGACCAGTGAGCATCGGCGCGCCTTGAGCGACAAATCCCCGGGCGGGCCATCCAGAAACAGTCTTCGGGTGAAGCCGCGCGCCCTTGGTTGCCGTCAACAGCGAGCCCTCGGGTAACGACTGAAGTTTGGTGCTACCGGGCGAAGCCGAGGCGATCGGTCAGGCCGGCCAAGGTGAAGGCGGCCTCGATTTCGGTCCGGCCTTCCTGGAAGTGGGCCCAGCTGTCGAAGTGTGCAGGGACGACCCGCCGTGCGCCGAGGATCCTCGCGGCCTCGGCGCCCTGGGCACTGTCAAGGGTGAGCAGACCGTTGTCGAAGGCGAAAGCCATACGGGCGCCCTCGAGGAAGAGGATCGCAGTGTCGACGGGAGCGAATCTCTCGGCGATCTCTTCTCGCTGATGGCGCTGGCCATTCGGGACCTTCCAATTGCTGGAGCTCGGGTTCTTGGGGAGCCGGGCGGTGCGGCAGACCGGCCGAGGGCCGGTCCGCCGAGGATCCCGCGGGAGGTCGACGCGCCCGACTACCAGGGCACGGTCCAAACCCTGGCCGAGTCGCCCGTCGTCAGGGACGGCCGAGCCGTTCAGGGTGGGCGCACCACAAGCTGCACCGTCGTCTCGCCGTCCGGCAGGGAATCCCGCCCGCTCCCCGCTCCACCTGAGCAGCAAGGACGGCCAGTCCCCTGCAGGTAGCCGGCCTCGTTGCGGCGCAGACCCAGCACCATCGGACCGCTGAACCCGCTCTGCGGGGCGGTCGCAAACGAAGCGAACAGGCCGAGTCCGGCAGCCGGGGCTCGGCTCTGCTCGGTCTACTTCCTCGTCGGGTGCAGGTGGTCGCTGAGGTAGTGGGCGGTGACGCTGTGCGGATCATGCGCAAGGTCGTCGGGTGTTCCCGTGGCGACGATGGTGCCGCCGGCGGTGCCGCCTCCGGGGCCCATGTCGATGACGTAGTCGGCGTTGGCGATCATGTCCAGGTCGTGCTCGATGACGATGACGGTGGCGCCGTTGTCGCCCAGTCGCTGGAGGACGTCCAGGAGCGTGCGGATGTCGAGGGGGTGGAGGCCGACGCTGGGTTCGTCCAGGACGAACAGGGTGTCGGACTGGTTCCGGGTCAGCTCGGTGGCGAGCTTCAGTCGCTGTGCCTCGCCGCCGGAGAGGGCCGGGGTGTCCTCGCCGAGGGTGAGGTATCCGAGTCCGAGGTCGATGAGGGCTTGGAGCCGGGTTCTCACGCGGCGGATGTCTCCGACCTGCTCGATCGCCTGCCTGACGGTGAGGGCGAGCAGTTCGGGCAAGGAGACTCCCTCGTCCGGGTTTCCGGAGGCCGGGCGGACGATGTCGGTGGCTGCGGGGGCGTACCGGGTACCGACACACGCGGGGCAGGCGATGTTGACGTCGGGCAGGAACTGAACGTCCAGGGAGACCTGCCCGGTACCTTCGCAGCGGGGGCAGCGCAGGGAGCCGGTGTTGTAGGAGAAGTCCGCGGCGGTGAGCCCCCGCTGCTTGGCCGCGTCGGTGGCGGCGTACGAGCGGCGCAGGTCGTCGAGAATGCCGCTGTAGGTGGCGACGGTGGAGCGGACGTTGACGCCGATGGGGGTGGCGTCGACCGTGTTCACCCGGGTGACCGCCTGCGCGTCCACCGCGGTCACATGTCCGGGCAGCGCTCTGCCCGCGGCTTTCGCCTGGATCGCGGGGATGAGGCTTTCGAGGATCAGTGTGGTCTTGCCCGATCCGGACACGCCGGTCACGGCGGTCAGGCGGCCCCGGGGGATGTCGACGTCCAGGGCGTGCACGGTGTGCAGGGGCTGCGTGGAGAGGTGGATGCGGCCTTGGTCGAACATCGTGTCGCGGCCGGCCCGCTGGCGGACGAGGACGGGTTCTCGGCCGGTGAGGAAGCCACCGATCAGGGAGTCGGGGTTGTTGCCGAGAGTCATGACGTCGCCGGTGGCCAGGACGGTACCGCCTTCGGTGCCGGAGCCGGGGCCGATCTCGATGAGCCAGTCGGCTTCGCGCAGGACTTGGACGTCGTGGTCGACGAGGACCACGGAGTTTCCGTCGCGGAGCAGGTCGCGCATGACGCCGAGCAGGCCGTCCACGTTCGAAGGGTGCAGGCCGATGGAGGGTTCGTCGAGGACGTAGAGCACGCCGGTGGTCTGGTTGCGTACGGCGCGGGCCAGTTGGACGCGTTGCCGCTCGCCGGTTGACAGGGTGGAGCTCGCCCGGTCCAGGGCAAGGTAGCCGAGGCCGAGTTCGACCAGGCGGCGGGCGGTCTCCAGCAGGGTGGCCACGATGTTCCGCGCCATCGGGCGCATCTCGGACGGCAGGGCGTCCGCGAGGGTCGGGGCCCAGGCGATGAGTTCGTCGAGTGTATGGGCCGTGGCATCGGCGAGGTTGATGCCGTCGACGAGGGTGGCGCGGGCCTGCTCGCTGAGCCGGGTGCCGTGGCAGGCCGGACACATCTGGGAGCTGATGAACCTGTTCACACGGTTCAGTCCGCGTTCGGTGGTGGCTTTGTTCAGGGCCTCTTCCACGGCCCGGCGGGCGTTGCGGTATGTGAAGTCCAGCTCGAAGAACTTTCCGTTCTTGGACCGGACACTGATGTGCCGCTGCTCCGCGGGGCCGTGCATGACGATCTCTCGCTCGTGTGCGGTCAGTTCCGCGTACGGCACGTCGGTGCGCACCCCGAACTCGGCGACGACCTGTGGCATCACCGTCAGCCCGAACATCGACCACGGGGCCACCGCCCCCTCAGCGATGGTGCGTTGCGGATCGGGGACGAGGGCTGCTTCGTCGACTTCCCGGACCATGCCGGTACCGGTGCACTGCGGGCATGCGCCGTCCGAGTTGAACGCCAGCGACTCCGCGCCCGGCGGGTAGAACGTCACCTCGCACACAGGGCAGGTCAGGTCCAGTCCCGCGGCCACGTCGATCGTCGGGGCCTGCCGGTGCCCGTTGGGGCACAGGTGTGCTCCCAGCCGCGAGAACAGCAGTCGCAGGACGTTGAGCAGCTCGGTCGACGTGCCGAAGGTGCTGCGCACCCCGGGCACTCCGGGCCGCTGCCGCAGGGCGAGGGCCGCGGGTACGTGCTCGACGCTGTCCACCGACGCGCGCGGCGCCTGCGCCATACGTCGGCGGGTGTACGTGGACAGCGCCTCGATGTAGCGGCGTGAACCCTCCGCGTACAGCACGCCCATCGCCAGCGACGACTTCCCGGAGCCGGACACGCCTGCCACCGCGACGAGTTGGCGCAGGGGCACCGTCACGTCCACGTTCTTCAGGTTGTGCACCTTCGCCCCGCGCACCTGGATGGACAGCGGCGGATCCGCCGCGTCCGTACCTCGTGCGCCGGGGTCCCCGGCCTGTCGGCCCTCGCCCGTTGCCTCGTCGTGCGCCATCGCTGCTCTCTCCTGAGCGTGTCGTCCGAGGGTCTTCGGCCTCTGGAACAGTGGATTTCTCCCAGCATCCGCAAGATCAGCATACATGGAACATGAATCTATGGAAGTTGCTTCCATGGAATGTATATACGTAGTCTGAGTCACGGCAACTTCGACAGGCACCTGCCGATCCCCCGGCCGCATCGTGCGGAGATTACCGATATGTCCCATTGAACGTCACCAAGGAGAGTCAGATGTCCGGTCCCGCCTTCAACTCCGTCGCCTGGTTCGAGATCGGCACCGGCCAGCCGGAAGCGGTCAAGGAGTTCTACGGCCAGCTGTTCGACTGGACCTTCCAGCTCAACAGCAACACCCCCGGCGTCAACTACCACGCCGTCGTCACGCCGGGCGCCCAGCAGCCCACCGGCGGCGTGTGGGAATCGGAGGGGAGGTTCCCCGACTACGCGGTCTTCTACGTCCTCGTCAAGGACGTCGCCGCGACCGTCCAGCGCGCCGAAGAACTGGGCGGGAAGGTGCTCATGACGCCGATCACCGACGCCGCCGGCCTCACCTTCGCGCGCCTGGAGGACAGCGCGGGCCACCACTTCGGCGTGTTCTCCTCACCCGCCCCGTAACACGCCCCGCGGGCGGCGGGCGGCCCCACCGCGCGTCGGTCGCCGGCGTGCCGGCCCTGTGACAGGTCCGGCACCGGTCCGCCGCACAGTCTGGCGGTACCGCCAAGAACCTAAGCGTCCGCAACCGGAAGGATCCCGAATGCCCAGCGCCACCAGCGAGAAGACCCCCGTCCACGTCTACGGCGGCCCCACCACTCTCATCGAGTACGGCGGGCTGAGGTTCGTCACCGATCCGACCTTCGATGCCCCGGGCGAGTACCCCATGCCGCTCCCCGGCGACCACAAGCTCGTGAAGACCGACCCCTCCCCCGTCACCGCCGCCGACCTCGGCACCGTCGACGCCGTCCTGCTGTCCCATGACACGCACGAAGACAACCTCGACGACGCCGGCCGCGCCTTCCTGCCCAAGGTCCCCGTCGTCTTCACGACCGAAAGCGGCGCCGGCCGCCTCGGAGGCAACGCTCACGGCCTCGCCTTCTGGGAGACCGCCGAGCTCCGACGGCCCGACGGCGGCACCATCACCGTCACCGGCCTTCCCGCCCGGCACGGCCCCGAGGGCTGCGAGCCGATTACCGGTGACGTCGTCGGCTTCATGCTCACCTCCCACGACCTGCCCTCGGTCTACGTCAGCGGCGACAACGCCAACCTGGAGCACGTCAAGGAGATCGCCGAGAAGTTCGCCCCGGTGGACACCGCGGTCCTCTTCCTCGGCGGCGCCCGCATGCCCTTCGCCTTCGACGGTGCCCTGCTCACCCTGGACAGCGCCCTGGGCGCCGAGGCCGCCAGGGTTCTCGGTGCGCGCCGGGTCGTCCCCGCTCACTACGACAGCTGGGCCCACTTCCAGGAGGGCCGCAAGGAGATCGAGGCCGCGTTCTTGGCGGCCGGTCTGGCCGACCGCCTCGACTTCGCCCGGTAAGCCACCGCACATCCGCCGAGACGGCACCCGCAGGGACTGCGCTCGGTCTCGCGCAGGAAGCGGGCGGGGAGCGCGCACTGGTTCACTCCGATGCCGATCGCCTTGACGACGCCTTCACCGCGCAGCCGTTCCAGCGCTGGGTATGCCTCGGTGGGAGCCTGCTCGGCGTGGTGGCGCAGGGCTGCGGCCGCGGCCTGGTTTGGTACCGGGAGAACGGCCCAGGCCGAGGTCGATCCAGTTCGGGGCGAGGGCGTGGAGCAGGCCGTACTGCTCGGCGACGATCAGAGGGGGAGGTTGGGCGGCATCACTCCGCCCGACCCGAGCCGCAGCCGCGTGGTGTGGGCGGTCAGCCGGGCCAGCAGGACGGCGGGACTGAAGGAGGGCAGGCCGGGCATGGAGTGGTGCTCGGTCACCCAGTAGCGGGTGAAACCGCTCCTCTCGGCGAGTTCAGCAAGGGCGATGCTGCCGGACAGGGCGTCGGCGGCGCCGATGCCACGGCCGGCCAGGGCCGTGTCGAGGACGGACAGCGGCGCAGGAGCAGATCCGCGGGCCGTGCCCTTGATCGGGTCGTTCACGGTGGATTCCTTCTAGGGCGCGCCAGCACGGTGCGGGATGGGCCGGGCCGGGGCAGGAGAGAGGCCGCTGTGTGCGCTTGTGACGCACCGCAGCGGCCGGGGCGTACGGAGTCAGGCCAGTTCCACGCGGTCGATCAGTCCGGCGGTGGTGAAGGCGTCCACTAGCTGCTCGCGGCCCTCGGTGAAGTGAGCCCAGCTGTCGAAGTGGACAGGCACGATCCGGCGGGCGCCCAGGATGCGGGCGGCCTCGGCGGCCTGAGCGCTGTCGAGGGTGAGCAGTGCGCGGTCCAGCACGGGGGTGCGGACCGCGCCGGCGAACAGGACAGCGGTGTCCACCGGGCCGAAGCGGTCGGCGATCTCGCGGACCAGCGGGAGCTGGGCGTTGTCGCCACTGACGTAGACGGTGGGCAGGCCGTCACCGCACAGGACGAAACCGACGACCTCGCCGACGACCGGTTCGAGGTCCTCGCGAGCCCCGGGACCGTGCAGGGCCGGAACGCCGGTGACGGTGACCGTGCCGCCGCCGGGGCGGTCGAGCTCGATGGACTCCCAGTCCTTCAGGGGGCGTGCGGTACCGCCCAGTCGCCCCGCGCCGCTGGGGGTGGTCAGGGTCAGGGGTACGTCGGCGAGCAGGGTGCGGCCCGAGGCATCGAGGTTGTCGTCGTGCTCGTCGTGCGACAGGAGCACCACATCGATGCGGCCCAGGTCGGCGGGCGCGGCGGAAGCGGGCGCGGTCTTGGCCAGCCCTGAGGGGTAGGTGCCGGGTCCGTCGAAGGTCGGGTCGGTCAGGAACCGCAGCCCGCCGTACTCGATGAGTGCGGTCGGACCGCCGAAAACGCGGACGGGGACCTGTTGGCTGGACGCGTCGGTAACTGTCATGACGAGATCACCTCACGGATAGATTGGCTTACATCCGTGACCATAGGCGTTTGTCACGGAAGAAGGCAAGCTGTAACGTGAGATGCGTGAGTGAGACTGACACCGCCGCCACCGTCGGCACTGTCGACGCAGGGCTGCCGCCGGCGCCGGGCGCCGAGCACTACCCCGCGCTCGACCTCGCCAACAGCGCCATCGCCCTGCCCGGCGGCCAGTTCCTCGACGCGTTGGGCACGCCCTCCGGCGCCAGCCAATGGCTGGTCGACCACAACCTGGCCCCCGCGGACGCCGGTCTGCAGGAGATCTGCGCGGCACGCCTGCGCTCCCTGCGCGAACAGGTACGCGCCCTACTCGCCGCGCAGGTCGGCGGACATCCCGCTCCCGCCACCGCGCTGGCCGCCGTCAACGACGCCCTCACCAGGGTCCCCACCGCCGCCCCACTCGGCTGGGACCCGGTCCGAGGTATGCACCGCACCGCCCCGCACCCCATCGACCAGATCGTCGACCAAGCCCTCGGCATCCTCGCCGCCGACGCAGCCGACCTGCTCACCGGACCCGACGCAGAACGACTGACGGCCTGCCCCTCCACCCCCTGCAACCGCTACCTGCTGCGCGCCGGACGACGCCACTGGTGCTCGGTCCGCTGCGGTGACCGCGCCCGCGCAGCCCGCGCCTACGCCCGCCGCACCCAGACCACCCCCAACTGAGTTCGGCCACCCGCACCCCGCCGACGGTTCACGAGACCCGCGCCGGGGCGCGGTTTCGCGCACCCACAAGCCCCCGGCACGGAGGGCACACCTCACCCTCAAGCCCGCCCTGGTCGTACCCGGCGACGGAGATCCCTTCATCCCCGGCGAGAACACCCCCATCTGACCCGCAGAGGCATCAGCGATAGACCGTCACGATCCCGATGCGGAAACCCGCCGCGCGGCGGGCACAGGTGTCACCGCAGCGCAGGTGCGCGAGGACGAGCAGAGCCGCAGCCGGGTCGGGTACGGCCGCGGCCAGCCACCGGACGGGCGACGTTGACAGTGGGGCGCCGCGCAGCCTCAGTCCGAGCTGGTCCGACAGGAGCAGCTGCGCTCGCTCCATGACCTGTCGGGGTGGTCCTCATAACGCAGATCGGCGACCCAGCGGGCCGGACGTCGGACGTCGGGCGTCGGGCGTCGGGCGTCGGGCGTCGGTCACAGAGTGGGCGGCATGGATACCGGGTGTCATGACCGTCCTCCTTGCCGGACAGGTGATCCGGACACGGTGATCCGGACACGCCGTGGCGATGCAACAGGGTCTCTGCTCAGCCCGCCAGCAGGGCTGTCACGGCAGTGACGACGGTGTGCTTGCGCTCAGCGAGCGTGGTCCGGTCCATTGACTCGGGGAGGGGCGGCGCCACATCGGTGGCCAGCTGCGCCAGGCTGAGAATCATGGTGAGGAGGTCCGCGGCGGCGTAGGTGGTGGTGAGTCTGTTGTCGGCCTGGGCCGCCTCGATCTGGGCGATCTTGTCCTGCTGTGACGTCCGGATCGCCTCCGGAAGGTGGCGGTCGCCTGATTCGAGCCGGTGCCATGCGGTGAGTCGGAGGACTTCGGGGTGCTGGGCGTAGTAGTCGGCCAGCGCGCCCGCGTAGGCGGGCAGGGCGTCGGGAGTGAAGGGGATCGCTTCGACCAGGCGGGTGGCCAAGGTGCCGTAGACGGTGTCGAACAGCTCGCTCTTGTTGCCGAAGTAGCGGTAGAGCAGGGCGTTGTTCACTCCGGCCGTGGCGGTGATCCGGTCCACCCGGGCACCGGCGATGCCGTGGGCGGCGAACTCGGCGACGGATGCGTCGAAGAGCTTGCGCCGGGTTTCCTCTGCGTTGCGTGCCATGCGGACAGCCTATGTAAGTAACTACCTACTTGACAATCGCGGACCCTTCCCTGCACCCTCAAGTAAGTAACCAGTTACCTACATGGAGGACTCATGTCCCGCACCATCGTCATCACCGGTACGTCCAGCGGCTTCGGCAAACTGTCCGTTGAGCGGTTCGCGGCCGATGGCTGGAACGTCGTCGCCACCGTCCGCAAGGACAGCGACCTGACCGCCCACGAAGGACTGCCGAACGTGCGCACCCTGCTCCTGGACGTCGACGACGAACAGGCCGATCTCGCTTTCGCCGACCTCGCCGTGAAGCAGTTCGGCCGTGTCGACGCGCTGGTCAACAACGCCGGCTACTACCAGGCGGGGCCCCTCGAGGGCACGACCATGGACCAGGTCCACCGCCAGTTCCAGACCAACGTCTTCGGCCTCGTCGCCCTGAACAAGGCGTTCATCCCGCACTTCCGCGCTCAGGGCTCCGGCGTCATCGTCAACATCGGTTCCATCAGTGCCGACCAGGGCTACCCCTACACCTCCGTCTACGCGGCCTCCAAGGCAGCCGTCGTCGCCCTGAGTGAAGGGCTCAGCCTCGAACTCGCCGAGTTCGGCATCACCGTGAAGACCGTGCTGCCCGGCAACATGGACACCCGTATCTTCGACAAGATCGACCAGGCGCAGGAGACACCGGAGGCCTACCACGCATCCATCAACGCCTTCTTCTCCGCCAACGTCATCCGCTCCCACCCCCGCCTGACCGCCGACGTCATCTACGAAGCCGTCACCAACGACAAGCCCGCCAAGGTCCGCTACTACTCCGGCCCGGACGGCACGGCCATCCCGCGCGCCAAGCAACTGCTGGGCCAGGACTGGTACTGGCAGGAGTTCCAGGCGGCGAACAACGGCAACCCGAGCGCCATCTGGCAGGCGCTGATGCCCGCCCCACAGGCCGCCGACCGGTAAGTAACGCGGGGAAGGCGTCACCGACTGGCGCCTCTCAGGCGCCTCTGCCGAGCACATCGCTGAGGAGGTCGCGGTCGGCACCCTCCTCAACATGCTGGTCGCAGGCGAGGACACCACCGCGGCGACCGCGGCCTGGGCGCTGCACTACCTGTCGATCAACCCTGTGGTACAGCAGAAAGTCCGGGCCGAGTCCGCGCAGGTCCTCAGCAACGTCGGGCAGCCGTACGACCACGCGGTCCTGGAATGGCCGACGTCGCGGCCCGCACACTGCACCAACGCATGTCCTTGCCGGACGTCCGGACGTCCGAGCGGCTCCGAGGCGCCGCGCGTGTGTTCAGGCGTTCCCAGACGCTGACCTGCTGAAACGTTGCTCGCCGTCGGCGGAAAGACTGCTAGTGTCCTGCGCCAGAGATCCGTCGGCAGAAGCGGGCGAGGGAGTCGAGGATCTCTTCGGCTGTCTTGGTCCAGATGAACGGCTTGGGGTCTTCGTTCCAGTCCTTGACCCAGGCCCGGATGTCGGCTTCCAGGGCCTGGATGTTCTTGTGTGCGCCGCGGCGGATCATCTGGTGGGCCAGGTAGCCGAACCACCGCTCGACCTGGTTGATCCAGGAGGAGCCGGTCGGGGTGAAGTGCAGCTCGAACCGCGGGTGTTTGGCCAGCCAGGCTTTGATCGCAGGGGTCTTGTGGGTGCCGTAGTTGTCCACGATCAGATGGACCTGCAGGTGTGCGGGCACCTCTTTGTCGATCCGGATCAGGAACTTCTTGAACTCCGCGGCCCGGTGCCGGCGGTGCAGGGCAGTGATGACCTCACCCGTGGCGACGTCGAACGCGGCGAACAAGGTGGTCAGGCCGTTGCGGACGTAGTCGTGGGTGCGCCGCTCGGGCATGCCCGGCATTATCGGCAGCACCGGCTGGGACCGGTCCAGGGCCTGGATCTGCGACTTCTCGTCCACCGAGAGCACCACCGCACCCTCAGGAGGGTTGAAGTACAGGCCCACGACGTCGTAGACCTTCTCCACGAACAGCGGGTCCGTCGACAGCTTGAAGGTGTCCGCCAGATGCGGCCTGAGCTGGAACTGCCGCCAGATCCGGCCCACGGTCGACTTCGACAGGCCGCTGTGCTGGGCCATCGATTTCCTGGACCAGTGGGTGGCGTTCTTCGGCAGCTGTTCCAGCGTGGTGACCACCACCGCCTCCACCTGATCGACGCTGATGGTGGGCGGCCGGCCCGGCCTGGGCTCGTCGACCAGCCCGTCCAGCCGCTCGGCGAGAAAGCGCCGCCGCCACTTGCGGACCGTGTCCGCGGCCACCCGAAGCTCCCGGGCGACCACGACGATCGGCGGTACTTCCGGCCCCGCACACGCCAGGACAATCCGCGCTCGCAGGGCCAGGGCCTGGGCCGATGTCGCCCGACGCGTCCACCGCTCCAGCTCCGCCCGCTCCTCCGCGGACAGCAGCAACGGCTCCAACTTGGGGCCCCGACGAGGAACTGACGCACCAGCAGTAGAAGTCACACACCAACTAACGATCAACTACTGGCGCAGGACACTAGCGGGCGATGGCCGATTCTGCAGGGGGCAGGACCCCGGTTCGCAGTGACGGCCGATACGGAATGAGGCCGAGCCATGGGGGTGTGGGCAGAACCTGCAGCCTCTGCGAAATGGCGCGCATGCGACTCCCCTTTCTCTGGCCTCGCCCGTGGACCTTTGCCTGAGGAGCATCGTGCGCTTCGGACTTTGTCATCCGTTGCAGGAAACTTTGCCGGTGGTGCACCACTGCAAGTTGGCGCCGCATCAGGCAAGGGCGGGCCCTGCGTGTGCCCGTCGAAGCCGTTGCACAGCGGGATCAATTCCCGCGAGACTGATGCCGGGAGCCGTCCGTGTCGAGGGGGACTTGTGAGGGATCGGGCCGAGGTACCGCCAGACCGGCTCTGTGACCGACGCGGACGAGGGGCTGCCTCATGAGCCCGGTCCTGGACACCACGTTCATACCGCCGCAGGACCGGAAGGAAGTGGTCCGCAACGCGGTGTGGGAATCCATGGTGGCAGTCGATATCGACCACCGTCCTGCAGCTGAGGACATCCGCGTTCGCATAGGCCTCGGCACCGTGGGGCCCATCAGGATCTGTTCGGCGAGGGCGACCTCGGTCACGATCCGTCGGACGGAGCGGCTCGCCCGGGTGGACGAGGAACCGGCCGTCACTCTCGGTGTTCAGATGACGGGCAGCAGCCTGGTGGTGCAGAACGGTCGCGAGTGCCTGCTGAGGCAGGGAGACTTGGCCGTCTACGAATCGATCTCTCCCTACACACACCTTTTCGACGAAGGAGTCGACTACCGCTTCATCCGTTTTCCCCGTGCGGCACTCGCGCTCCCCGACCGGTTGTTACGAGACGTCACCGCGGTCCCGCTGGGATCCGACAACCCCGTTGCACGCCTCGCTTTCACCTACTTCTCCCAACTGGCCGTCAGCGACGCATTGCACCAGGGTGTGCACGCGAACGCCGTCGTGGAACCCAGCATCGAACTCCTCCGTGCCGTCCTCACGTCCCAGCACGGCAACTCCAGCCTGGCCAAAGACCCGTTGGAGGCGACACTCAGCCTGCGGATCACTCACTACATCCGGAAGCACCTGGCGGATCCCGATCTGTCGGCGGCACGGATAGCCGCCGCACACGACATCTCCGTACGTCACCTCTACGCGGTCCTGTCCCGCTCGGGCATCAGCCTCGGAGACTGGATCCGTACACACCGCCTGGCCGAATGCAAGCGAGAGCTGGCCGGCCCGAACGGTCGGCTGCGGACCATCGCAGCGATAGGACGAAGGTGGGGCTTCGTGGACGCGACCCACTTCAGCAAGGTGTTCAAACAGGCATACGGACTCTCGCCTCGGGCCTGGCGCGATCAGCACCGCCCCCGCTCCTCCACGTGATGGTCTCCGCGCGGCCGCGTTTCACGTGACCGTTCTTGGACGCTCGGTCTGGGGTCGGGGCAGTGTCGTTGAGCGGACCTGCCCGGCTTGATGCGCAGTCAGGTGACGGAACCATCGGGACCAACCTACGTCCCGGCACCCAGCCCCGCCGGACGGTCCACGGCATCGCGGGTGACCCGTGTGGTTGCCCGTCGCCGTCCTCATACCGCACAGCACTGGCATACCGCAGGGATCACCCACCATCGCCACCCGAGACCCGCCACCCGAGACCCATCCTCAATGGTCAGCAGCAGTGCTATGTGGATGAATGGATGTGCGTGTTGCCGCTGAAGGGCCGAGTCAGCGCACGCGGAATTCCGGTCAATGCCGGTGCTGGGCGGCCATCCACTGCCAGATGTGCGTTCCGTTGGTACTGGGGTCATTGCGGGCGACGTAGATCCACGACCAGTGGCCGGCGAACTGGTGACCGTTCCAGGTGACGTGGTCGTAGAGCGTCATCAGTGAGCCTGGGATGAGGTCGTGCGCGTGGGCGGTGTTGGCCTGTGGATCCACAGTTGTGTCGTCGCGGGAGGCGACGAGCCAACTTGGGGTCGTGATCCTCGCCAGCTCGGCGTCGGGGATCAGCGGTGCACCGCCGGGCGGGAACGACGTGACAACGCCGCAGATCGGCACGGAAGCAGCGAACAGGGTGGGATAAACGGTGGTCATCTTCATGCTCATGTAACCGCCGTTGCTGCAGCCGACGACGTAGATCCGGTCGTGGTCGATACGGTTCCTGCGCGCGACATCGCCGATGATCTCGCGAATGCGTGGAGCAAAGCGGGGGCCGTCCTGCATCCAGGCGGAGGTGCTCTGCGGGGCGAGGACGTAGGCGCCGTTGAAGATGCGTTGCGCCTGGGGGGTGGCGAAGCCCAGGGCGCCCCGGTTGGCTCGTAGCGTGGTCTCGTTGTCGTAGTAGTTGTCGGGGAGTGAGGCGCCCTCACCTCCGCCGTGCAGCCAGACGATCAGCGGGTGCTTGCCTCGTCGGGAGGAGCGGGAGCCGGTAGGCGAGTACAGCCGGTACTTCATTCCCGACCCGGAGACATGGGAGCTGAACGCGTCGACCTCGGGGTCCGACAGACGACGGCCCTGCACGAAGTTCTTGATGGTGATCGATCGGTGATCGCGTAAGGCGATCGGGGCGTGCTGGGTGATGGTGTAGGCGAGGTCGAGCATGACGTTGCGACCCCTGCCCGCGATGTAGCCGAGAGTGCTGCCGCCGATCTGGCCTTCGGCATGGCTCAGGTCGAGGACGATATTGCCGCGGTGGTCGAGCCGGACGGCGGTCACCGTGCGGTCGAGGTCGTACTCACTGAAGATGGCGTCGCCGACGGCGATGGGGATCGGGCTGGTGGCCTTGGCGTGCACGGTGAAGGTGCCGGTGGTCAGACTGGCCGGGTCGATCGGGCCGAGCCGCGTGGTGTTGAGGGTGATCGAGGTGACCTGTTCGCCACCGTCGAGCACCTGGGCGTTCAAGGTGAATCTCACGCTGGTGGCTGCATGGCCGTCGGCATACGCGGCGACGCCGGGCAGGGACAGGCCGGCGGCGGCGCCCGTGCCGGCGGCCAGAATGGTGCGACGGTTGATCGGTGTTGCCATGCGGACTCCTCGAGTGGTGGAGAGGCTTCATCGCGGCCTGCGTACCGAACCCGGCGGCGGGCGCCGCCAGTCGACAGCGGCCCGCTACGTACAGGATCAGGACCGGCAGTGTCATGAGCAAGACACAAGCGAACACCGCCGGCACCTTCCCGGCTCGTAACGGACACGTTCTGCTTCGCTGTTCTCCAGACGATGGCGGTGCGCAGGGCCCTGCCTGGGCTCCACCGCCCGGGCCCTGCGCACCACCCCACCGGCCTCAACTCGCCTCGGCGACGCCCGGCTGAGGCGGCCTTCCCGTCCCGGCTCCCTCAGGGGGCGCGGCGGCGATGATGCTGTCGAGGATCGCGTGGGACGCCTGTAGATCCTCGATGGCGCGGGTGATTCGCTCGCCCTCCCGGCGCAGTTGGGCGAGCAGGTCTGGACAGGTGGGGACGAGACGCTCGTCGTCCGACCGGATGCACGGCAGGACCTGGGCGATCAGAGCGGTCGGAAGGCCTGCCGCCAGCAGACAGCGAATGCGGCGCACCGTCTCGACGTCCGACTCGTTGTAGACGCGGTAGCCGCTGGGCAGTCGCTCGGGCGTCAGCAGTCCTTGCTGCTCGTAGTAGCGAAGCAGCCGCTCATGGACCCTGGTGCGCTGCACCATCTCCTTCATACGCATGCCGCTCGCCCCGTTCCCGTTCCGCTTGCCCACGCCGCCACTTGACTCTGACACTGATGTCGGAGTTTAACGTCGGCGGCATGACCGTTGATCACGCGCTTCCCAGTCCTGAGCTCGACGTCCTTGTACAGGGGCGCGGCCCCGCGCTTCTGCTGGCCCACGGCGCCGGCGGCGGCATTGAGGCGAACTTCGGCCTCGCCCTCGACGATCTCGCCCAGGACCACACCCTCGTCGGGCCGCACTACCCCGGAGCGGGTGCCTCTCCCAGAGCCATCGAGCCCTTGGCCCTGGACGACCTCGCCGATCGCCTGGTCGCGGCCGCCGTCGCAGCCGGCCAGGACTCGTTCGCCGTCCTCGGAGAGTCCCTCGGCAGCGCCGTGGCCGTCCGGATCGCCACACGGCACCCCACCCGTGTCCGGGCCCTCATCCTCACCGCCGGCTTCCCTACCGCAGACCCCGTCCTGGCGCTCGCCGCCCAGCTGTTCAAGTCCCTGGCGGCCGCGGGCCAGTGGAACGACCTGGCACGACTCGCCCTCGTGTCCTGCATGTCCCGCGCGGACCTGGCGGACCTCGAACCGGCCGACCTCGACGCAGCCGTCTCCCAGACCCTGGCCGCGATGCCGCCGGGCATGTTGGACCACTTCGACCTGGTCTCCCGCGTTGACGTCCGGACCGACCTGCCGAAGGTGTCCGCACCGACCCTGGTGGTGGCGCCGACCGGCGACCGGCTGGTGCTGCCCGAAAGTTCGTACCGCCTGGCGGCCGGCATCCCGGGCGCCAGGCTGATCGAACTGCCCGGCGCCGCTCATGTCCTGAACACGGCTGACCGAGCGACCTGGCTCCGCCACGTCCGCGAATTCCTCGCCGCTCTCCCCGCCAGGCCGGCGTGAGCACCACTCCTGACGGATCAGGCCGGTCCGGCCACGAAGTCGTCGGCCGGGCGCCGGGCCGGCCACCGGCTCCTCCGCCACCGGCCTCGAGCAGCTGCGGACCGCTGCCCAGCAGCAGGGGGTGGGCGCCGACTGCCGAGGTCGTGGTTCAGTCGGTCTGGGCGCGCTGGAGGCGGCGGGCCTTGACGCGGCGTGCCGGTGCTGCGGGGTCGGCCACCGTGCCGGCGGTCTGCGCCCGGTACAGGGTGGGTTTGCTGGTGTCCAGTCTGGCGGCGACCCGGGCCAGGGTCTTGTCACCGGGGCGGACAGCGATGTGGAAGTGTGAGGCCTTCACGGGGGCCAGGTCGCCGCCCCAGACGACGGTTCCCTCGCAGTCGGCGAGGATGTCCCGCACGATCTGCTCGTGATGCGGCCACAGGCCTTCGCTGCCGGCCAGTGGATAGGCCCTGGGGTGGAGGGCGATGGCGGTGCCGGAGAGATGGTTGGACTCGAAGTCGGCTCGGACGGCACGGCGGGCTGTGTGGGCGGTCATGCCACCGCCCTCGCCCGAGTCGACGGCGCCGATCTCGTAGTGCCAGCGGCGTGCGACGTGCAGCAGTACCGCCGCGGCGTCACCCTGGTGCAGGGAGACCGACCTGGAGGTCCCCTCGACGCGGTGGACCGCGATGGCGTCGGGATCGATCCGCCAGCCGTTGGCGGAGAGTTCACGGTCCCACTGACCCGTGGGCACGGCGGCGGCGTCGGCTGACGCGGGGGTGGCCAGGGCACTGGATGCCACAGCAAGAAGGCCTGTGCCGGCAGCGGCACTCAGGAGACTGCGTCTGGAAATCATGGGTGGGTCCTCACTCGCCTTGGCCTACAACGGACACACCTGGGTCGCTTCCCTCGCGCCAGATGTTGTGGTCCAGTCCCCAGCCCGACTGGAACTCGTACTCGAGGATCTGGTTGAACGACCAGTTCTCCGGCAGCGGGAAACCCAGGTTCCCTGAGAAACCCCAGGACATGCCGGAGACGAACGACCAGCGGGCGCCAACACCCTTCGATACACGGGTGCAAACGTTTCGGGAGCCGTAGACACCGAAGACGTACCGGCCTCCCAGTTCGGCGAGACCGGCCTTGACGCCTGTGAAGTAGGGCGCGATGTGGCTGACGATCTCCTCGTCCGTCGCGTCGTAGTCGACTCCGAAGTAGATGCATGTCCCGGCGCCGATGCCATGCTCGGCGGCTTTCTGGTGTGCCTTCTTCCCCTGGTCGTAGCCCTTGTCGTAAGTGAAGTTGGCGAGTTGGGTGCCGTCGTACTGGAAGATGGGGAAGAATCTCAGACCGGCGTCCAGAATCCGCTGCGGCTCCCCGGGCTTGAGAGCCTTGCCTCGGTAGTCCTCGTCGCCAGGGCTGAGATGCTCGTCCAGATAGCGACCGACGATGTGATAGCCATTGGCCTTCAGCAACCGCCCACGCTGCAGGGTGATCTCGGTGATGCAGTCGCAACCGGTGGCATCCCGCGTGGTGTCACCGGACGACACGAGGAGCTGAGCCCAGGTGGTGTAGTCGTTGTGGCCCGTGACGGGTATCTGGGAGAACGCCTGGAATGCTTGCAGCCATCCAAGGTGGGTGCCGGTCTGGGCGTCGATGCCGATGTCCGCCGCGAGGTATTTCACCTCGCCCTCCGCCCTGTACGTGGGCGAGTTGACGTAGCAGGCGGCGCGGAACAGGTACCGCAGATCCCCCGTGAGGGTGGCCGATCCCTTCCCCTTGAGCGCGGCCTGTGTGCCGGGCCCGAAATATCCGTTGATGGCACTCGCGGCTATGCCGGTCTCGTACTGGATGCCCATCATGAGGCCCTGCTGGACATCGCGGGAATAGATGCCGTCGCAGGGCACGAGCCCCATCGCGGGAATCCCGATACCCGCGACATAGCGGGAGTTCAGCCGCTGCTGGATGGTGCGGACATTCTTGTCACCGCCGGGTACGAGGCGGAACTGGTCCATGCGCAGCAGTGCTTTCAGGACGTGCGGCCACATCTTGTAGACCACCGCACCGCTCGCGTACGTCACGCCCAAGTCGTCGTAGACCTGCTCGATGCAGTCCTCGGAGTCGGACGTCCACTGATCCGGGTGGATGGAGGCCCAGTAGCCCTTGCACCACAGGACGCCGTTGTAGAGGCGGATCAGGTTCTCGTTCTTTTCATCGGCGGGCATCTTCCCGCGGCTCTTCACGGCTTCGAACGTGCCCGGGCCGAAGTTCTGGACCAGGGGAGAGATACCGAGTTCATGCTGGAGAGCCTGGGTGAGCGTCAGTACCGTGGACCAGGCGATACGCCCGTTCTCTGGGCACGCGATGAATCCGGGCTTGTCACCGTAGGTTTTGTTCACCCATTTCTGGGTCCGATACACGTGGATGTCGCCGCCGACCCCCGTCCACGGCGCGGAGGGATCGATGGTGGATCCCGGGCGCGCGTACATACCAAGATCCCCGGGGCAGGCGGTGTCGTACCCGTAGGAGTGGGGGAAGATCATCCCACCGGTCTTCCGCGGGGCCTCGGTGCGCAGGTGATCGATGAGGTCCCTGATGGTGCGCAGCATGGTTTCGTTCACCACGTCGTTGGAGCGAATGAGCCCCACGATCGAATAGAACCCGGTGTTGCGACCCACATCCTCGATGGGCGCCGCGCCGCCCGCGTTGGCTTCACCGCGTTCGTATCCGCGCCCCTGGTAGATGATGCCGTGCGGACAGACGAGAAAGTTGTAGCCGATGTCGCCGAAGTATTTGGGCCAGTGGTCCTCGTAGACGTCCGCGATCGCATTCTGGCAATCCTCCTCCGTCTCCAGGTCGCTGGTGCTCCCACCTCCGAGATAGTGGATGAACACCCCCTTCTCCGGCTTCCAATCCCGCGGTGACCATTCGGGAGGTGCGGAGGCGTGTGCCCGTCTGGCCTCCGTCACGTACTTGCCCCAGGTGTCGCGCTCGTGGATCGTGACGTTCATGGTTCCTCGTTTCGCCGCCGGCCTGGCATGCGCAGGCGCCCGGCATAGGAATTTCGGTATGTGTAGCGCGGTACTTGTACGAAGCCGCAGGCACGTCCCTTGCTCCGGAGCGCATGTCAGCGGTCGTGTCGTCCGTCTTTCAGCTTGATGCCGGCTCGCCTGTCACGTGTGGCCGGTGCGACGGCCTGCCACCTACCGGTGCCGGTGCCGTCGACCTGCTCACCCCTCTGACAGCGGGCAGCTGCCGAGCCGGCGCCGGACGGGGCAACGCCTTCCGCTCGGCGCCCACTGGCACCTTGCTCCGACCGGCCGTTGTACGCCCGCACCCAGTGCCGGATGTTTCGTCACTTCGATGCCGGGGTGTCGCCCCCACTCCTCGGCCTTGGCTTGCCGGATCCGGCGCAGGACCTGCACTCCTTCACACCTCTAACACCTCACACGTACAACGGAGTTCGGTCGCCTCAGGGTGCAGGAGCCCCAGCAGCCCCGCACTCACTTTCGGGCTCACCCGAAATCCCCGCCGCAGCGGCGTTCTCCACAACAGCAGCACGGCCTCCTGCCTCACCGCGAGCACGACCGTCCACTCCCCCACCGCCCTCACGTCAAGTGCCCCGGTGCGCGCCGACCGCCTGTCGTCCGATCAGTCGCCGGAGGTTGAGCACAAGCTGAGTTCTGCAGGCCCCCGGGCCCCCACCGAACTCGGCCGACAGCAACGTGCGGGCGCCCACGGCGGTAGCCGGTGGTCGCCTGTCCCGCTCTACACCCAGCCGCCTTGCAGGACCTGGCGGTGGCGTTCGCGGTTCGGAAGGGTGAGCACCGACGGAGCTTGGGTCCAGGGCGGCCACCCGCAGGCCCTTGGCCTGACGGCCGCCACCTCGGTCGGTCGAGTCGGTGCCGGTCCGGGCGACCGGCCAGAATCCTCTGTTGGCGCTGAACTATGCCCTCACTCCGCACCACCGTCCGGCCAAGCGGAGACGAACGAGGCGTCAAGGGCGATCCGGCTACTGCAAACATTCTCTCGAGGACCTGGCGATCAGCGCAGACACTGAATGTGCGGCTTTCGCGTACATGCCGCCGGCGGGGCCGCCTCACCTCTACTCGAAGTTCATGGACCGTATGCTATTGCACATGGTTGAGCATCGAATGATCGACGCGAACGGGATCCGGCTACACATCGCGGAGGAGGGCGAAGGCCCTCTCGTCGTCCTCCTGCACGGCTTCCCGGAGGCATGGCACTCCTGGCACCACCAATTCGGCCCACTGGCCGCCGCCGGCTTCCGTGTGGTCGCCCCCGACCAGCGGGGATACGGCAGCAGTGACCACCCCGACGACGTGGACGCGTACAGCATTCTCCACCTGGTCGGTGACGTCGTCGGGCTGATCCATGCGCTGGGTGAGGAGAAGGCGTACGTCGTCGGTCACGACTGGGGCGCGCCCGTCGCCTGGCACACCGCACTGCTGCGGCCGGATGTGGTGCTGGGGGTGGCCGGGCTCAGCGTACCGCCGCCGTTCCGAGGGGCGGAGCCTCCGCTCGCCGCCATGGAAACAATGTTCGACGGCAAGTTCTACTGGAACTACTTCAATCAACCTGGCGTCGCGGACGCGGAGTTCGCAAAGGACCCGCGCATGACTCTGCGAAAGTTCTTCTACTCGGTCTCCGGCGACGCCCCCGACGCGGGTGAGGGGAAGCAGCCGCTGGTCGAACCCGGGCGGGGGTGGCTGGAGACGATGCCCGATCCTGAGGTTCTGCCGGAATGGTTCACCGAGGCCGACCTGGACGTCCTCATCGACAGCTTCTCCAAGGGCTTCACCGGCGCGCTCAACTGGTATCGCAACATCGACCGGAACTGGGAGCTGACGGCCGCTTGGCATGGGGCGGTCGTGAGCGTGCCCGCGCTGTATGTGTACGGGGACAGGGATCCGGTGCCTGCGTTCCCGAACACACCTGAACTCATCGCAGCACTCCCGGGCTTGATGCCCAATCTCAGGCGCGAGCCGGTCAAGCTCGAGGGGTGCGGGCACTGGACGCAGCAGGAGCGGCCAGCGGAGGTGAATGCGGCGCTCGTGGACTTCCTCACCGAACTCCGAGGTTGAGCACAGCTGCAGCGATCCACTCCGGGCAACGCTTCTCACCTACCGCATTTCCCTCGCCCCGATCAGCGTGGCCTTCTCGCACGACAGGCCGCGCACGGCGGGGCCGACGACGCGTCAGACGCTGAGGTCCAGTACACGGCCGCCTTTCGGGCCCTCACTCGAGCTGCGGTCCGAGGCTTCAACAGGATGCCCCGGAGCCATACTTGACCATACGGGGACCATCCCGTGGCAACGTGACAGGCGAGAGGCAGTCATCCGGTGAACAGCGGCAAACAGGGTGTGAAAAAGGTCGAGGTACGGCTCAAGTGGGACCCGAGTCCCTGGAATCAGCCACCGCACCACCTTGATATCATCGCCGCGACCTACGCGGCGGACGCCCCTTACGGGGAACCGGTGTACACCGTCCATTTCGACAGCCGCTCACCGGACGGCACCATCAACATGAACCGGCACAGCCAGACCGGTCAGGGCTTCGGCTATGTCGAAGTAATGACCCTGGAGCTTGATCGTCTCGCTCGCTCGTTCGTACGGGTGGTCGTGGGCGTGGTGATCCACCAGAACAGGGGCCGCAAGACATTCAGCGACCTGACCAACGCCGGTGTGCTGGTTGTCGAGGGGTACGAGGAACTGCTGCAGGACGACTTCGCGCGGGTCTTCGCATCCACTGCCACAACGGTCGCGGAGTTCACCCGGGACGCCTCCGCGGCATGGGACTATCACGAGATGATCCGAGGATTCGACAGCGACCCCGTCGTCTTCACCGCGGAGATGGGCAGCGCCCCGTAGCTGGACAGCCTCCCTGCCCGGACCGGCACTCCGCCGCATCGACGTTCGAGACCGACCCCACCCTGGACGCCCTGAAACTGCGCCCGTTGCAGGCGACGAGTCGACTGCAACGGGCCGGTTCGGTGGGAGAGCGGAACCTTCACGTTGCGAATCGTGCCTGATGATCTCGGTCGGGTGAATAGAGCGTCTGGAGAGAACCACGCCGCGCACGAGCACGTGGCGGCAGACGTGGACTCCGCTCAAGGAACCCATCTGCTCGACCCCGGCCTATGGTCACTCTCCAGTCTCGTGGTCGCCCGCTGGGCGGCGAGGAAGCACTCCGCTGGGGGCGCTTTTGCCAGTCCCCCAGACAAGCAGCGCGAAGCCCAGAGCGAAGCCGAGCATCGTCCATACGCCGCGTGGCCAGAAGATGTGGCTGTCGACGAAGGACCAGCCGGCTGCGAGAAGCACTGCCGTGCCGGGAAGTATGCGGGCGCCGTACTTCGGGAACAGCGCGACCGCGGCGGCCGCGATGGCGCCGATGAGGGCGTACGCACCGGCCTGCCCCAGCGCTTCACCCGTGTCGTAGAGCGGGCGCTTGACCGGCCCAAGGCTCGCTGTCCCGCCGGAGTGCTCGACCGCGGTTCCGGCCGAGATACCGGCGACCGCGTCGAGGCCGGTGTAGAAGACCGCGTAGACGAAGGAACCCACCCACGCCACCACGGTGGCAAAGCCAGACAGACCGACTCGGGGCCGATGCCACAACGGCACCAAGAGGCCGACCGTGAGCAGTGGAAACAACGGCAACAGTGCGATGTGCAGTTGTGTCCAGTCTGAGGCCGTCGACCTGGACAGCCCATGCGGATGCGCGATGCCCGCTGCGGCCAAAACCAGCGGGGCGGCGGTCACAATGGCCATGCTTCGGATGGTCAACATGCCCATGAGCGTAGGGGCCTGAGGTCATCAGACCCGGTCGCGTAAGGAGTCCGTAAGACATTTGCCGTTCTCAGGCCGAGTGACTCGGTGATGCGAGGGGCCAGGACTTGCCGGGCGCCTGAGTGCTCGTGCCGCGCCAAGGAGGGCCGGGAGCCGCGTGTTTCGTTGCCTGCCGCAGACAGGAAGCTCTGTCGCTCCGCCGCCGGGACTGTCTTACGAGAGTCTGACACGGCCACCGTTTCGTATCGCAACACTGCTCCCGCGGCCCACTCTGATGCCGTCCGCAGCCGTGGACCGCACCGCGCCGACGCAGAGGAACGACACGTGAACATGCACAGCAGCCACAGGGGTCACCGCCGCTTGGACCAGCCCGTTGGTGTACGGAGCGGTCACCGGGTGAAGTCCCGGACACGGCGCATCGTGATCGGCGGCGGGGCCCTGGCCATTGCCGGAGCGGCCACCGTGGCCGTCTCCCTGGCCTCGGCGAGCCAGTACTCCGGGAGCTCCGCCGGGGCCGACCACGCCGTATTCGTCCAGGGCAACGAGCTGGACGGCAACACCATCCATGTGTTCGCACGAGGCGACGACGGCAAGCTGAGCCCTTCGGGGACCTACGCGACCGGCGGCCAGGGCGGCGACCAGGTCGACGCGCCCACCGACTCCCTGGCGTCTCAGGGCTCACTCGTCTACGACGACGCTTCAGGCATGCTGCTGGCCGTCAACGCGGGCAGCGGCACGGTGACGTCCTTCCGCGTCGACGGGCAGCAGCTGAAGGACCGGCGCGTCGTGGACTCCGGCGGCCAGTTCCCGGCCGGCTTCGCGGTACACGGCAAGGTCGCGTATGTCATGAACGCGGGTGGCGAGGGCAGCATCCAAGGCTTCAAGATCACTGGCGGGGGGCTCAAGCCACTGCCGGGGTCCCACCGTTCGCTGGGCCTGGACAACGAGGACATCCCGCGCTTCGACACCTCACCCGGTGAGGTCGAATTCGCCCCGGACGGACGCACGCTGATGGTCACCACCAAGGGCAGCAACACTGTCGAGGTCTTCCCGATGAAGCGCAACGGCCTGCCGGCCGTCGCCGAACCTGTCGTCAACAAGTCGGCGGGCGGCGTCCCGTTCGCGATCAGCTTCGACAGGACCGGGAAGCGGATGCTGGTCGCAGAGGCCGAGAAGTCCACCGTCACCACGTACAAGGTGAGGCGCGACGGTCGGCTGAAGGTTCTTCAGAAGCCGCTGGCCAACGGCCAGGAGACGCTGTGCTGGCTGGAGCGCGCGGGCAACTACTTCTACGGCGGCAACACCGGCAACTCCACCGTCACCGGATATCGCATGGACAAGCACGGCAAGCTGGCTCTGACCAACGAGGTGGGCATCGCCGCCCCGCCCTCCGCCAACTCGCAAGGCGTCATCGACCTCGCCGTGACGGAGGACGAGAAGTTCGTCTACGTCCAGAACGCCGTCTCCGGCACCGTCGACGGCTTCCGCGTCGAGACCAACGGCGCCCTCACCAAGGTGACCACGGCCAAGGGCCTGCCCGCCTTCGACGAGTCCGGCATGGAAGGCATCGCCGCCGTCTGACACGGACCGACCTGTCACGGAACGTCCAGTCATCGCAGGGTTCCGGAGGAACCCCCACCGGGCGCGGTGTCCGCCAAATCACCGACGGCCTGCAACTGCCAGAACGCCGGCTGCTGAAGCAGGAGTGGTCGGCTGAGAGCGAGCCGACGCAGGTCTGGCTGTCCAGTCCGCCTTCCAGGACGCCACTGGCCACGCGTCCTGGCGGGAAGACTCCCGGCCGGGCAGCGGCCGAATCGGCTTCCAGCGCAGGGGCGCCCCGGTGGTGTCGCCACCGGTGGGTTTCGCCGAGCTGCCCCGCGAACCCGGCGTGCCCGTCGCTGCCTGCTCGCCCGACCCCGACCGTGAGGCGAAACTGGACCGGACCGAGGAGGTCCTGGACCGCGGCCAACCCGATCGAGGCCCACTTCGGACCGCTCAGGCAGTTCACCATCGCCAACTCCCACCACGCCAACCACACCGTGCAGACCCGGGGCCTGCACGCCTGCCCGCACTGGCGTAACGCCAGTGCCCGGAACGCGCCCGCGTCCGAAGCGAGAAGGGCATCCGCCGGGGCGGACGCCCCCTCAAAACCGCAGGCTGAACAAACCCGGCGAACTACGCGGTCGCAGCGCAAGTTGGGCCGATCGGCTATGCGGGCACACGCGCAAAGTGTCCCAGCAGGCTGTGGGTCAGGTAATGGGAGGAAGGCCCCACGCGTTCTGGAGAGCTGTCTGCACGTTCTTTCCGAGCACCGCGTGCGCCGTCCTGCCTGGCAGGGTGGGCAGCTCCGCCCAGTGAGTCACGGTTTCGGCACTGGTATGACCGTAGGGCGAATGGACGATTCCGTCGGAGTCGACGAAGCAGTCTCTGTGTTCTGCCCCGTCCTCGCTCCAGTGCCGAGTCGTGAAGTACATCGGCCGTACCAGCCAGAATTCCTCACCCAACGCCGCATCGGCCTCAGCGATGCTGTCGGCCGGGTACCGGCCTGTGGTCGCTGCTGCCACCGGTGTACCGCTCCGAGGCAGTCTGTCGCGTGCGTCCACCCACGTCACCGTGGTGTTCAGATTCCTCATCTCCACCCTCGCTCAGGTACTCGGCAAGGCGTCTTCTGCCCATATGCCGACCCGTCGGCAAGGGCACTGCCCCGGCCCGGGCACCCAGCGAGACCGTTTAGCGTTCGCGAAGGTTGCTTGAGACGGAACGAGCACAGCACCGAACGATCCGCGACTACCTCCCCCCACCCTCCAGGGCCCGCCAGCGGTCCACGGTCGACCTGTCCACGCCGAGGCCCATGGCAGCCGGCTGGTTCGTCCCGCCTTCGGCCGGCCAATCCAGCCGGCGTCCTCAAGCCCAGCCCTCCGCTCCGCCGCGAAAGCCCGACGCCACTCGCCGACCGCCTCGGCCTGGACACCCACGAGCCGGGCGACACCCGCGTTTGACATGCCGCCGGCACACGCCAGGATGATGCGGACCTTCTCAGCCGAGCGCCGGTGCGGCACCTTTGTCCGGCGCACCCGTCGAGCACAGGCGCCCACCCCAACCACAGCGTCATGTCACAGCCGGCCCTCTCGAGCCGCGAGCCCCGCCGCATGAGCCGGTCGTCCTCGCCCTGCACGGCCGACAGGGCCTTCTGCCCATGCCTGTCCCATAGTTGAGCCGCCGGTGATCCGCTGGGCCCCGCAGCTCCAGTGGCTTGATCACATCACTCGCCCGCTGTCGGCATCTCCCCACAGTCAACCCCCAGACGCCCCTCCCTCGTCCTAAGTGACGCGAGAGACGCCTGGAACCGACGGGACGCCTGCGCACAGGGTTTTGAGGAGAGAACCATTGATCCATGCCCGGCGAATATGTGTGACCGCCGTGGCGGTGCTGGCGGCCTTGGCGGGCTCGCCCGGACTGGCCCAGGCTGAACAGCCCCACGAAGTAGGACCGTTGAGCGCGACGGACGAGAACTCGCTTCCCCCGGGGTGGCGGATCGACGGGAAGGGCGGGGCGCCGGAGCTGGTCTGGCGTGCACCCAAGACCGTGCCCATGGGGGATGCGCGGGTCGAATTCCGTGCAGGGGACCGGCTGCTCGGGGTGCCGAAGGCGGGGAAGGACGGGCGGACCTTCCGTCTCGACCTCGGGGAGACGCGGCCCAAGCAGCTGACGGGTCTTCAAGTGACGGCCGCGGGGCGTCGGCTGGACGTGATGGCCGATGACACGCACGAGTCCGGCACGCGTGGGGTACGGCTGCCCGCGCAGGCGCCGGCGAACGGAGTGGATCCGGGCAGACCCGGCTCGTACCGCACGGTCACCGGGGAGTACGACCTCGACCCGGTCCGCCTGCCCGGGTTCGACGCCCCGGTGGAAATGACCGCCGAGGTGGTGGCTCCGAAGGGTGCCACCGGCAGCCGGCCGCTCGCGCTGTTCCTGCACGGCCGCCACCACCCCTGCTACAAGCCGGGCTCCGAGAACGACGTGACCGGCGACTGGCCCTGCGCGGACGGCTACAAGCCGATCCCGAGCCACAAGGGCTATCTGCGCGACCAGCAACTGCTGGCCTCCCAGGGCTATGTGACGGTGTCGATCTCGGCGAACGGCATCAACGCCCAGGACCAGGAGGCCGAGGACGCCGGCGCACAGGCGCGTTCCTCGCTGGTACGGCAGCACCTCGCACGCTGGGCCGACTGGACCACCCATCGTTCCTCCGCCCCGGCCGTCGTCCGCGAGGCGGCGAAGGCGGACCTCTCCCAGGTCCTGCTCGTCGGCCACTCGCGCGGTGGTGAGGGCGTCAACCGGGCCGCCATGGACAGCCTCTACGCACCGCCGGCCGCCGAGGACGGCTACCGGGGCCCGGTGCGCTGGAAGGTGCGCGGGACTGTGCTCATCGGACCGACGGCTTATGGCCGGAATCCCGTCGCCGACGTGCCGTCCGTGACGCTGCTGCCGGGCTGCGACGGCGACGTCTCCGACCTGCAGGGCGAGGACTTCGTCGACGGGACGCGCGGGATCAGCCGGGGCACGGCACTGCACAGCGCGGTCTACATGGTCGGCGCCAACCACAACTACTTCAACAGCGAGTGGACCCCGGGTGAGGCCGTCGCACCGGCCAGGGACGACTTCTGGACCGACCCGGAGCAGCCGGACCCGGTGTGCAAGCCGGGTGCCGCGACCCGGCTGACCGCCGCCCAGCAGCACAAGGCGGGCGCCACGTACATCGCCGCCGCGGCCCGGCTCTTCCTCGCCGGGGACGACCGGGTGCGTCCGCTGCTCGACGGTTCCGGCAAGCGGGCCCCGTCCGCGGACCCGGCCCGGGTGCTCACCCACGCGGTCGGCGGCCACCGCCGCGGTGGTTTCCTGCCGGACGGCGGGGCGAAGGTGACGGGCGCCCGGCTGTGTTCGGCGATCGACCCGGACCCGGCCGTGGCCTGTCTGGATCCGGAGACATCTGGATCGTCACCGCACTTCGCGGAGTGGGAAACGGGCCGGGAGGCCGGCCGCAGCGCGGTGGACCTGAAGTGGTCTGCCCCAGGCGCGGCCGCGCGCATCACTCCGCCCGAGCCGCTCTCCCTCCGCGGCTCCCCGAAGCTCGCGCTGCGGGTCTTCGTACCGCCGAACACGACCGGCACGAAGCTCGACGTGGCCGTCACCGACTCCTCCAACCGCCGGGTGACGCTGGGCTCGGTCCAGGTGGACGGCCTCCCGGGCTCCGCGAACACCGCCTCCTACTGGGCCCAGGAGCTTCGCGTCCCACTGTCGGCCGCGACGCGGGCGGGGCTCGATCTCAAGCATGTCAAGTCCCTTGAGCTGACACCCCGTTCGCAGTCCGGGCGGGCCTGGCTGATGGACGCCTGGGGCTGGGCGCCCGGCACGTCCGCGGTGGAGGCGGCCGCACTACCGCGTGTCGACGTGGGGCGCACGATCGTCAAGGAGGGCGATTCGGGCACCCGCACCTACCGGATCCCGGTCGAGACCTCCGGGCACGGCAGCGGGCAGGTCCGCGTGTACGTCCTCGACCCGGACAGCGGCCGCGCCGAGGACCGCCTCGTGACCGTACAGCCCGGCAGCGACGCGATCGACGTTCCGGTCGAGGTGAAGGGCGACACGTCCTACGGCGACGACGTGGAGCACGACATTGCCGTCAAGGCCGTCCACAACGCCGTCATCGGCAAGTACCGGGGCGGGCTCACCGTCCAGAACGACGACCCTGAACCGGTGGTCACCCTGTCGCCGGTCGCGGACCGCGTGACCGAGGGCGAAACGCTGACCTGGCGGCTGTCCCTGGACGCGCCCACAACGGTGGACCTCTATGAGCCGGTCCGGGTCCTTCCGGTCACCGAGGGCGCCGAGCTGTCCACCAAGGACGTGGATGCGCAGTGGCTGGAGGAGTCGTCCGGTGACGTGCCCGACCCCGAGCGGCCGCTGTCCGACGCGCACCTGTGGGTGTGGGTGAACATCCCGCCAGGGAGCACCAGCGTGGACTTCGTCGTGCCGACCGTGCGGGATCAGGTGGCCGAGCCGGCCGAGTCGATGCGCCTCGCACTGACCGACCGCAACGCCAAGCCGCTGCCCGACAGGCCGGTGCTGACGGGAACGGTGCTCGAGACGCCGTAAGCACCCACCAGTGCGGGGTCCGCTCTGTCCGGGCCCCGCACTGCACAAGGCCACGCGGATCGCGGCCGTACCGCCCAGCCCTCGGCGCGGCCCGCTGCCGAAGAGCGCGAGCCCGCCGAGGACTCGGCATGTGCCGGCCAGGAGCTGCCGGTAGCGGGCGGTGGTCGCCACGTCGATCGGTTCACCCACACGTCCAACGGCGGGGCAAGTCGACAGACCCTTTCCTGTCCCGTCTCCGGCGGTGTGACCAGGAGAAGGCATGGGAAGCGCGGGCGATACGCTGCGACTGATCGTTTCCGTACGAGCGTCCACCTGCGGCGCGCTCGTCCTCGGTGGTGGCGTCCGACTCGCGGTCCGCTGTAGCGGTGCAGAGGTGCGAACCAAGTTTTTCGGAGTTCGGCGGTCGGGAATGTCGAAACCGTGCCACCGGCTCCGTCCCAGGGGCAGCAGCGGCCACCACCGGCCGCACGAGGAAGAAGGAGAAGCCATCATGGCGATTCAGCGGATGGACAACGTCGGCATCGTCGTCGAGGACCTGGATGCCGCCGTCGCGTTCTTCGTGGAACTCGGTATGGAGCTGGAGGGCAGGACGCAGGTCGAGGGCCCCGTCGCCGACCAGTGCACCGGACTCGACGGAGTGCGCTGTGACATCGCGATGGTCCGGACCCCGGACGGTCTCAGCCGGCTCGAGCTGGCGAAGTACCGCACCCCCGCGGCCATCAGCGCCGGATCGCGCCACCGGCCGCACAACATTCTGGGCACGCACCGCGTCATGTTCGCCGTCGACGACATCGAGGACACCGTCGCCCGCCTGCGCCCTCACGGCGCCGAACTCGTCGGCGAGATGGCCCGGTTCGAGGACAGCTATCTGCTGTGCTACGTCCGCGGCCCAGAGGGGATCATCGTCGGTCTGGCCCAGCAACTGCGCTGAGGAGAAGTCACCGAACCATCCGGCCGAACGAAATCACCGACGGCGGGACCGTGGACGGGTGGGCGACGCCAAGCGGCGGGTCGTGGCCCGGCCGGTCATCAACCAGCCCAGTTCCTGCCCGCCTTCGTGCCGCAGCCTTCACAACCACCGGCCTCGTGCCGGCCCAGCGCGACGTGCAGGAGAGGACGGATGAAGTCACCTGTGCTCGTGGGTGCCGACGGCCCGGGGTCCGGCGCGAACGATCCAGGACGCCGGCTCAGCCCTTGACGGCGGAGCTGGCGACGCCCTGGATGAACCACCGCTGGAAGAACACGAAGACGATGAGGACGGGCAGGACGAGCAGCACGCCGAAGGCAAGAATCTGCCCCCAGTCGACGGGCTGCTGAACGGAGAAGACACCCATCTCCAGTGGGAGTGGGCGCACCGAGGGGTCGGAGACCATCAGGACCGGCCAGAGGTAGGAGCCCCACTGGGTGAGGAAGGTCAGGATCGCCACCGAGGCGAACGCCGGCTTGCTCATGGGGACGATGATCGCGAAGAAGGTGCGCCAGGGGCCGGCGCCGTCGATGCGGGCGGCTTCCTCGATGCTGGGCGGAATGGCACGGAAGAAGGTGGAGAACTGGTACAGGGAGAAGGCGTTGGCGATGAAGGGGATGGCCTGGATGTAGATGGTGTTGCGCTGGTCGTTGAACATGTAGAACAGCGGCACCGCCACCGCTTCGAACGGGACCAGCATCAGCAGCAGAACCACAGAGAAGACGGCGTTCTGGCCGCGCCACTTCAACCGGGTCAAACCGTAGGCGGCCATCGAGTTGACGATCAGCCCGCCCAGGACCACGACGGTGGACAGGAGCACCGAGATGCCCATGAACCGCCAGAAGTAGCCAGTGGCATCGGAGTCGAAGCCGTCCAGGACGGCACGGTAGTTGTCGAAGGACAAGTGGGTGGGCAGGAAGCCGGTCAGGCCGCTCAGGACCTGGTCGGAGGGCTTGAAACTGCCCAGGATCAGGTACAGGACGGGCAGCGCGAAGATGAACGCCAGCACGCTCAGGACAGCGTAGTCGACGAAGCGGCGCAGGGGTGTGCGGGTCATGATCAGTCCTCGGTGCCGGGCCGGACGACGCGGCGCTGGATGAGGGTCAGAACGACGACGATCAGGAAGAAGACGACCGTGATCGCGGCCCCCTGGCCGACGTTGTTCTGGTTGAAGGCGGTGGTGACCGCCTGGTACATCACGGTGCGAGTGGCGTCCTCGTCCAGGCCGCCGCCGTTGATGAGGACGTAGACCTGGTCGAAGACGCGGAAGGCCAGCACCGAGGTGAGCATCGCGACGAAGACGAGGGTGGGGCGGATGCCGGGCAGGGTGACGTGGCGGAACTGCTGCCAGCGGCCGGCGCGGTCGAGCTGGGAGGCCTCGTAGAGTTCGGTGGGGATCTGCTGGAGGCCGGCGAGCAGGATGACCATCTGGAAGCCGACGCCCTGCCAGACGGACAGGACAATGACGGAGGCCATGGCGGTGAGGCTGTCGCCGAGCCAGTCGAAGGCGCCCCAGTTGCCGAAACTGATCGCGTGCAGGGCTGAGTTGAGCAGGCCCTGGTCGCTGCGGGCGAGGATGAGCCGCCAGATGACGGCGACCAGGGCCATGGGGAAGACGACCGGCATGAAGAACAGGGACCTGAACAGGCCGATGGCCTTGAGCTTGCGGTTGAGCAGGATCGCCAGGGCCAGCGCGAGGCCGGTCTGCACGGGGACGACGACCACGGCGAAGGTGAGGTTGTTCAGCACAGCCCGCAGGAAGGGGCCGGACATGTCGGGGTCGGTGAAGATGCGCCGGTACTGCTCCAGGCCGAAGAAGGTCGGCGGCAGCGGGGAGCCGAGGCGGACGTTGTAGAAGGAGAGCACGATCGCGTAGACGAACGGCACTCCGACGAAGGCGATCAGCCCGCCGAGGGCAGGCGCGGACATGAGCAGCCCGGTCGCCCATTCGCGGCTCTTGCGCGCCGGCCGCGGCGACTTCACGGAGGTCACCGGTGGGGCCTTGTCGTGGCCCGAGGGCGCGGCGGGCGTGGGTTCCACGGTTTTCACGGGTCGGTCCTCCTTCCCGGCCGGGGCGGGCACGGCTGTCCGCGTGCCCGCCCCGGCCGATACGTGTTCTACGGGATCTTGTAGCCGCTGTTGTCGGAGAAGTCCTGGTCGATGGCGCGAGCGGCCTTGGCCAGGGCGGTCTTCGGGTCGGCGCCGCCGTAGATGTCGTTCACGGCAGTGCTGAACTTGGCGGTGACCGTGGGGTATCCGGCCGTGACCGGGCGGGTGACGGCGACACAGGACTTGGTGATGTCACTGTCGCCGCACGGCTTGGCGAGCTGGTCGGCGAAGAGCTGAAGCGGGCCGCCCTGCGTGTAGAGGGTGTTCTTGGCGAGCGCCGACTTGGTGCCGGGAGGGGCACCGTTGGCCGTGGTCATCGCGGCGACGTTGGTGTCGTTGAGGAGGTAGTCGAGGAAGGCGCCCGCGGCTTTGCCGTTCTTGGTGGCGGCGCCGATTCCCCAGGTCCATGAGCCCTGGCCGGTCTTGGGGCCGTTGCCGAAGTCGGGCAGCGGCAGGGCCACGAGGTCCTTGCCAAGGGCCTTGCTGTCGGCGGGGTAGGCCCAGTGGCCGCTCCAGCTGAGGGCGACACGGCCCTTGACGAAGGCGTTCTGGTCGGTGTTGGGGTCGACGTAGGTCTTCCAGGACTGGAAGGTCTTCATCGCGGACACCACGGCCGGGGTGTCGAGCACGCCCTCGGACTTGCCGTTCTTGATCAGTGCGCCGCCGGCCGAGAAGACGACGGGTGAGAAGAGGTAGGTGCCGGCCTCGTTGGCGTAGCCGCCGCTCTCCGACAGGTCGAGGGGCTTGCCGTCGGAGTCCTTGGCGGCCAGCTTCTTCAGCGCGGCGTTGAACTCGTCCGCCGTCCAGGCGTCCGACAGGCCGGTGGGGTATTTCACCCCGGCGGCGTCCAGCAGCTTCTTGTTGCCGTACATGCCGAGCCCGGAGTCGTACATGCCCAGTGCGTACACCTTGCCTCCGACGGTGCCCTCGGCCTTGATGGCGTCGGTGGCGTTGGCGACCGTCTTGGCCGAGACGTAGGGGGAGATCGCCGAGAGCTTCTTGTTCCAGACGAAGTTGGCGACGGTGGGGCCGTCCATCTCCATGACGTCCGGAAGCTTGGAGGCGTCGGTGGCGGTGACGGTCTTGGTGTAGTCGTCGCCGGGGATCAGCGTCAGCTTGACCTTGATCTTGTCCTGGGAGGAGTTGAAGGACTTCACCGCGTTCTGCACCGCGGCGTCCTCGCTGGCCTGGCCCTGATGGGCCCAGACGGTGATGGTGCCCTTGCCGCTGCCGCCGGAGGACGTGGCGGTGTTGCCGCCTCCACCGCCGCAGGCAGCCAGTGCCGCCAGCGGCAGAACAAGTGCCAGAGCCGTAGAGGCTGTCCGGCGGGGTCTGCGGTTTCCGACGATCATGGCTGGTGCCTCCGTAAGTCGTGCGGGGGTGAGGGTGGGTGTTACGCCTGTCTGAGGGCGTGGGGTCCTGAGGAGAGCCGGCTTCACGGCAACGGATCTGACGGGGCGGCGCCGCTGGCCGACTCCTTGATCACAAGTGGGTGCAGCCGCCAGGCGTCGACCTCGTAGCCGAAGTGCGCGTCGGGACCGCCGCGGGCCTCAAGTCGCCACGGGCCTTCGCCTGTTGGGTAGAAGCGCAGGGTGAGCACCTGGCCGGTGGTGGTCAGGAAGACTTCGGCGATGGAATGGTCGACGATCACGCGCAGGTCGAGGGGGCCGTCGAGGGGGCACGGCATGCGATAGGAGCCGCCTCGGGCCCGAGGATCCAGGGAGGCGTGGTCGCGGTCGACGACAAGTTCGCCCGCGTCGGCATCGATGCGGATGTCGAGGTACTCGGAGCCGTCCGGGGTGGTCAGCAGGCGCAGACCGGCGTTCGATGTCGGCTCCAGGCGGGCCGTCAGGTCGAAGGAGCGGCCCACGTTGCCGAGGCCCACCGGATCGGTGTGTGTCCGGCCTGCGGCGTGGACGGTGCGCTCGCCGCGCAGCGTGAGCAGTTCGCTCGCGGGTTGCTGGCGCAGCGACCCGCCGCCGTCCACGGAGATCTCTCGGGGCAGGGTGAGCAGGCCCGCCCATCCGTCGGCGACGGCCCAGGCTTCGTCGCGGGCTTCGCCGGACCAGCCCCACAGCAGCCATCTGTCGCCCGGTGCCCGTAGCAGCGCGGGCGCGTAGCAGTCCGGTCCGTGGTCGACGAGGACGGGCGGGCCTGCCTCGAACACGTCGCCGTTCTCCGCACCGAGCAGAGCGGCGACGCACCGGGGGCTGTCGTCGTCGTTCCACGCACTGAGGATGAGCGCCCCGGGCCCGTGGGCCGCAGGCAGGTACTGGGGGCATTCCCAGCCCTCGCCGGTGTGCAGTCCGGTGCTGCCGACGGGTTCCGGCTCGCGGGCGTCGAACGGGCCCTGGTAGGTCCAGGTCTCCAGGTCGGGCGAGTGGTAGAGCAGGGCCGCGCCACGGCCGTCGGCGAAGGCGGCGCCGACAAGCATGCGCCAGCCGTCGCCGTGCCGCCAGACGTACGGGTCCCGGAACATGGTGCAGCCCTCGGGCGGCTCGGGCACGAGGAGTTCTCCGCGCGGGCGGAAGGTGCGGCCGCCGTCGTGGGAGGTGGCGCAGGTGACCGGCTGGTGCTGTGGGCGCTCCTGGCGGTGGGCGGAGTAGAAGGCGACCATTCGGTCGCCGTCGGAGACGGCGTTGCCGGAGAAGCAGCCGTCGGCGTCCACGCCACCCGGGGTTGGGGACAGGGCTATCGGCAGCGGCTCCCAGCTGAGCAGGTCGGGGCTGCGGAAGTGGCCCCAGTGCATGTTCGCGTGGTCGGCTCCGTGCGGGTTGTACTGGTAACTGACGTGGTAGTGGCCGTCGTGGAAGACCAGCCCGTTGGGGTCGTTGATCCAGTTGCCGGGCGGGCGCAGGTGCGCGACGGGCCGGTGCGGATCACGGGGTGCAGTGGGCACACACGTGCCTTTCGGTAGTGCAGGGAGCATGCGAGGACGATCGGCGGTGAAGCCGGCCACGGGCCCCATGAAGAAGAAGGCGTTGCCCGGCAGCGGGTGCACGTCGGCCACCTCCACCGTGACGTGAGCGCGAACGGTCGCGGACCGTCGACGGGAACTCAGGGTTCGGTGAGTTGCCGGCGGGCGCTGCATGAGCAGCCGCGACAGGTACGCGAGACGTGCCGCTGTCGTGCGGCGCGGGTGCACGTCACGACCGGCGAGCAGCCCCGATCACGGCGGCTGTCCGAGGGTTCGCTCCGGTCGACGCCTGTCGGTGAGGAGCGCGACGATCGCTACCTGCGGGACGTGGCTCCGCAGCGATGAGAGGGCCACGCGTGGGCCCGGCCGCCCGTCCCCGACGCGGGCGGGACGGCCTGGGGTACCAGCAGGGTTCGGCAGCTCAACGGCTCGCCGAGGCTCTCAAGGGACATGGTGTGTACCCTTCACTTGTTCCGAGTTACTGACAGGGATGACGACCGGTTGCAACGGTCGCCTGTCGTGGTGCACATGCTTCGCCGTCCCGGGGTCAGAGCCGGGGCGGCGAAGCGACCGATGCCCGCGCCACCAGCGGGCAAGGCAACATCTCTTGAATGTCCGGGCCCGGTGACCGGCCCGGTGTCTGCGTGAGCGTGAGCAACTGGGCCAGAGCCCGTGCCCCCATCTCGTAGTGCGGGAGCTGAACCGTGCTCAGCTGCGGGTGGACGGACTCGCAGACCAGCTCCTGGTTGTCGAACCCGACGACCGACAGATCGCCCGGGATGGAGAGTCCCAGCTCGGCGGCAGCCCGATAGGCGCCGGCGGCCATCCGGTCGTTGAAGCAGAACAACGCCGTGGGGCGTGCCTCGGCGGTCAGTAGCCGGCGCGCGGCCCGGTAGCCCGTGTCCACATCACCGCCGACCGTGTTGAACGGCACGGCCGTCTCGGCGGCGACCAGCGACGGGTCGTAGGGAACCCCGACCTCGGCCAGCGCCTTGCGGTAGCCCGCCAGGCGGCCCTGCCGGGCGGGAACGTCGACGGTCTGGACAGTCACACCGATCCGGCGGTGTCCATGGTCGGTCAGCTCGCGCACTGCCGTATAGCCGCCCTGGACCTCATCGGGCACGACGAAGGGGACGGAAGGGTTCTCACAGCGCGCGTCCAGCAGCACGGTGGGCGTCGAGCGCAGGCTGTCCGGCAGGTCCACGACGCGGTGGTACATCGCCGCGTACAGCACACCGTCCACCTGCCGCTGGAGCAGCATCTCGATGCTGGTGCGTTCCAGTTCGGGGTCGCCGCTGGTGTTGACCAGCAGCAGCACCAGGCCCTCGGCCGCGGCGGCCTCCTGGGCACCCAGGATCATCCGGCCGGCGTGGGGGGTCGTGGCGATCTGGTCGCTGACGAAGCCGATGGTGTGGGAACGCTTCAGCCTCAGCCCTCGGGCGAGGCCGTTCGGCGCGTATCCGAGCCCCTCGGCGACCTGCAGGACGCGCCGACGGGTATCCGGATTGATCCGTTTCCCCTCGGCCCGGTTGAGGATGTGGGACACGGTCGTCACGGAAACACCCGCCGCTTCGGCCACGTCCTTGATCCTGATCCGGCGCGTCATCATCCCTACCAAAGTGGTGGATTCCGGGTTGCCCAATCGTTTTGGCATCCAGGTGCACACGAGAGTGCCCGTGGCTCGGGCTCCTGTCAACGGCTCGTTACTAACTCGTGGCCGCTCGATGTCCCCCACCAGACGGGCTGTGACCCGCGCGACGGCCGCCGCTGTGCCCCTGACCTGCGAGCGGGATCGCCGACCCGCCAGCCGGTGGGCAAAGACCGAAGCGGGCAACCAGGCATGCGGGGCTCGCACCCGGCGGCACCTCGCGCGCGGCACGGGGACGGCGAGTGAGGCCCGATTGAGCCTCCGTCAACTTGAAGCCACAGGTACGGAGGCCGACGAAACCGGTTCTGAAGGCGCTCACGTCGGTTGGGGGGCGACAGCCTGCGGAGTAGCTCGTCTGGTGGGGTTGCCTCCGAGGCGGATCAAGCGTCGGGAGAAGGTGTTTGAGCGTTCATGAGGTGACGATCGGGCAGGGTGGACGGATGCATGAGTCATCCTTGCCCGGAGGTTTCGTCAACGCGGTCGTTCGCGTCGGGGACACGGTGCGCCGTCCGGCCTCGACCTCCACGAAGTTCGTGGGTGATCTGCTGAGGTTGCTCGAAGCCAGGGGGTGGAGCGGAGCTCCGCGGTATCTCGGTGTAGACGACGAAGGCCGTGAAGTCCTCAGTTACCTCGATGGCCATGTGGCGTGGGAGCCGCAACAACCTGCCTCCGTGTCGTCCGACGAGAGTCTGGTCACGGTCGCCCGGCTCGTTCGTGAGTTCCACGACCTGACGGCCGGCACCCCGCCGGCCGGAGACCAGGAAGTGGTGTGTCACAACGACCTGTCGCCCAAGAACACGGTCTATCAGCTGTCCTGTGGCCAGCTTCGACCAACGGCATTCATCGACTGGGACCTTGCCGCGCCGGGCGCCCGGGTGCACGACATCGCTCACGTCTGCTGGCAGTACCTCGGTCTGGGCCCTTCGGTCACCGACATCGCGAAGGTAACCCGGCGCATGAGGCTGATCGTCGACAGCTACGAATTGTCCGACCGGCAACGCCTCGTGTCCACGATCTTGTGGTGGCAGGACCGGTGCCGGCAGGGCATCGAGAGCCAGGCTGATGCGGGTGACGTCGCCATGGCACGCCTCCGTGACGCAGGGGTGGTGAGACAGGTTCAGGCGGCCTACCAGTGGGTTTCCGATCACCGGGATGCATTGGAGCGCTCAGTGCAGTGAGCGCCGCGGACGCCTGGGCTGCGCTCACACACAGGAGGCTCGCGGCTGCCCCCAGGATGAGCACACTTCGCAGGCCACGTCGCTTACCACTCTGTCGCGCGGTGACTCCTCA
This sequence comes from Streptomyces aurantiacus, assembly GCF_027107535.1. Classification (NCBI taxonomy): domain Bacteria; kingdom Bacillati; phylum Actinomycetota; class Actinomycetes; order Kitasatosporales; family Streptomycetaceae; genus Streptomyces; species Streptomyces sp. Qhu-G9. The sequence goes on from NZ_CP114283.1 coordinate 5,430,398, forward strand.
TCGGTGGAACGGCGCACTGCGCGGTCGCACCGCGCAGGCCAAGCCGGTGTCTTGCCCGCTGTTCAACGCCGCGGGGCGCCGGAGGGCACTTGCAGGTGGGAGACGCTTGCCCGGGCGCTTCCCCGGCCGGTCCAGGCCCAGGGCCTGCTGGAGCGTCCGCCAGTCCCACCATCCGCCGGTCAGCGAACAGTGAGCGTACTTGCGTACCGTCTCCGTGGATACCCTGAAGTTCGCTGGCACACGCGTCTTTGATGCGCCTTCCGCGCAGGCCGCAACGGTCCGGGCCCGCTCCGCCACACGAGCTGGGACGTGCACACAAGGCCGCCGCACCTCATGCGTGATGAACTGTGGCCCGGCTTCGAGACGTTGATCTCGTCTCGAACAAGAGAGTGGGAGGGATGGGACCGTGGACCTTGGTGGGGGGACGTGGCAGCGACTGACCGCCGTGCTGCTCGTCATGGCGGTGGCGGCCGGGTGTACGGGGCAGGGCGAAGGCGCGGGCGGCGGAAACGACGAAGACCTGCTGCGGAACCACGACTGGACGCAGATGCCGGGCACCACCGCGCGGAACGACATCCTGCGGGTCAGCGCATCGGATCGGCACATCGTGGAGCAGGACTCCTCCGGCGGCCAGCCCAACCCCCCGCTGAACCTGGCCGGCCCGCATCTTAGGTCCGATGGCGACTTCACCGTCACCGCGCGCATGTCCGGTGTGGGTGACGATGACGGCGACTCATGGCTGCGGCTGTACGGACGGGTACCGATCATCTACGACGAGTGGCGGCAGGAGCGGCCCTCACTCCGCGTCGGCGTGGCCGCCGACGGACAAGTGAAGGTACAGATATGGGACGGCGAAGGCGATGAGCCGGCCACCTCCAAGGATTTCGACTGCGGCTGCTCCGGGACGGTGACGCTCGCCGTGTCGAGCATCGGTGACACCTTCCGCATAAAAGCCGACGGGCGGCGGCTGGGAACCGTGCAGGACCCGGGGGTGTTCGCCGAGGGCACTGTCTGGTTCGGTCTGGAGGCGGACGCGGGCGAAGACGAGCGCCGCGAGGGATGGCGTCTGACGCAGCTGATCGCGCGGGCAGAGAGCGGTGACTCGCTCCGCGTGATCAAGGCGCCGCAGCTACGCCAGGAGCAGTCCGACGACTCGCTGCGTGCGCGGGCCGCAGACGTGGGGCGGCCGTTCGACGTGGGCGCCGCCCTGGCCGAGAACCCGCTGCTCACCGACTCACGCTACCGGGCGCTCGCGGGGAGCCAGTTCTCCATGCTCACTCCGGAGAACGCGTTCAAGCCACAGTTCCTCCACCCACGCCGGGGCGTCTACGACTTCCGCGACGCGGACCTACTCGTACGCTTCGCCCGCGCAAACGACATGAAGGTGCACGCGCACACCCTCGTCTGGCACGAGGCTCTGCCCAACTGGATGCGGGAGAACGACGACCCCGAGGAGGTGCGCCGGACCATGCTCCGGCACATCGCCATGGTCGCCGGGCACTTCAAGGGAAAAGTCGCGGAATGGGATGTGGTCAACGAGCCCATGTCCGACGACGAGAAGAGCTACACCAACGGGGATCTCGGTCTGCGCTCCGAGCAGAGCCCGTGGTTCGAGGCCATGGGCGAGGAGTACATCGACGAGGCGTTCAGGGCCGCCCACCGGGCCGATCCGAAGGCACGGCTGTTCCTCAACGAGTACGGGGTCGAGGAGGAAGGCGAGCGGTGGGACGCCCTTTACGATCTGGTCAAGCGGCTCAAGGAACGCGGCGTACCGATCGACGGCGTGGGATTCCAGAACCATGAGTACGCACCCGGCGACCGCATCGACCCGGAGACCTTCCGCAGCCATGTGCGGGATCTGGCGGAGCTCGGGGTTCAGGCGCGGGTGTCGGAGATGGACGTCCCCATAGGTGAGGACGAGGAGGACGGGCGGCAGACCCAGGCTGATGAGATGGCGGGCAAACTGCGGGTCTGCCTGGAGGAGCCGAACTGCACATCGTTCTCCACATGGGGATTCACCGACCGGTACGGTTCCACCGCCGACACCAAGATCTATCCTCCGCGCACGGCCGATTCCCTGCCGTGGGACGCGGCCCTGCGGCCGAAGCTGGCGTACGAGCGCCTGCTCGAGGCCTTTGACGAGGCGTGAGGAATCAGGGTGCGATCTCTCGGTTTGGTGTCGATGGTAGTGAGAATCAAAGAGCGTCTTGTTCTGCCAGGGGCGTTTGATAAGGCGGCGAAGTTGAGTAGGTCACGGTCTCTCGAGAGGGTGGCACGTGAAGTTCAATGCAGGTATGGAGAACGCCTTGTGGGACCGGCTGTCCGCAGAGGTCCGCCGGGAGGTGGACAGCCTCGTTTCGGCCGGTCGAAACGTGCAGGCCATTGCCCTGATGCGTGAGCATGCTGGCCTACCAACGCCGCATCTGCATGATTGCGTCGATGTAGTGGGCCAGCGATTCAGCGTATTGCGGCATAGGCCGACGAGCTCGTGACAGTGCTTTACACCGTGGTCACGCGTGGCGCCAGTTCGGGGTCGATTCGCGAGTGAGCCTACGGCTCATGAGGTCGATCATGGCGAGGTGGACCATGGCTTCGGAGCGGTGAGGGTGGGTCCGTGCGCGGCCCCCTCAAGGTCGCCGTACACCGGTCGCCCGATGCCCATACGACTCGGGTGACGGTGCCGCCCAGCTCCCGCGCGGTACTGGAGATGGAGATCGGCGACGCAGACCCGGCGGAATACCGGGTGACCGCGAAGACACCCGGCGGGCAGGGACGTGCGCAGGTCACGCCGCTCACCGACCTCACCGGCACCGTGCTGCGGATCGGGCCCGTCGGCTCCGGCACGACGAAGGTCGAACGCACGCGTTCCTGACCGCGAGACCCCTGCCCCGGCGCGGCAGCGTGCCGTGGGCCTTCACGCTCTACAACTGCGGGAGCACCTCACCGGCGATGAGTTCCAGGTGGTCGAGGTCATCGAAGTCGATCAGCCGCAGGTGGATACGGCTCGCGCCGATCGCGGCGAACTCACTGAGCCGCTGAACGAGTTGGGCCGGAGAACCGACCACCGCATCCTCCGGCGGCAGCGCGCTCTTGGCCTGGAGCGGGGCGGCCCGCCGTCGCACTTCCGTCTCCGTACGGCCGATGGCCGCCACGACACCGGCCGAGAGCACCAGTGGTGGCCGGCCGGCGTCGGCCCGCCCGGTCCGGTCGCACGCCTCGGCAACCCGTCGGTACGCGCGGGCGGTCTCGGCCACCGACTTGAAGGGCATGTTGAACTCGTCGGCGTACCGGGCCGCCAGCTCCGGGGTGCGCTTGGGGCCGCGGCCCCCCACGATGATCGGCGGCCCCGGCAACTGCACGGGTCTCGGCAGGGCGGGCGCGTCGACGAGCCGGTAGTGGTCGCCGTGGTGGCTGAAGCTCTCGCCGACCGGAGTCCGCCACAGGCCGGTGATCACCTGCAGTTGCTCCTCCAGCCGATCGAAGCGCTCCGGGGCGGGCGGGAACGGGATGCCGTACGAGGTGTGTTCCCGCTCGTACCAACCCGCGCCGAGGCCCAGTTCGACCCGCCCACCGCTCATCCGGTCCACCTGCGCCACCATCACGGCGAGCGGTCCCGGCAGCCTGAAGGTGGCCGAGGTGACCAGGGTGCCCAGCCGGATCCTGGAGGTCTCCCGGGCGAGCGCGCCGAGCGTCAGCCAGGCGTCGGTGGGACCGGGCAGGCCGGGATCGGCACCCATCGTCTGATAGTGATCGGCCCTGAAGAAGCCCTCGAATCCGCCGGCCTCGACGAGTTGTGCGAAGCGCCGCTGATCCTCGTAGTCGGCGCCGCGGTGCGGCTCGGTGAAGACGCAGATCCGCAGGCTCATCGCCGCTCCGTTTCGGCCGTCCCGGACAGGTCCCGTTCCATCAGCAGTTCGTGCAGATCGGCGCTGCACCGGGCCACTTCGCCCAGGTGCGCGGTCCGGCCCAGCGTCCTCGGCCGGGGTATGGCGATGTCGACGATCTTGCGGATCCGGCCCGGGCGCGGGGTGAGCACCACCACCCGGTCGGCGAGCAGCACGGCCTCGTCTATCGAGTGCGTGACGAAGACGACGGTGGACGAGTTCTCGAGGTGGATGCGCTGCAGTTCCACCGCGAGGTCCGCGCGGGTCAGTGCGTCGAGTGCGGAGAACGGCTCGTCCATGAGCAGCACCCGCGGCTCGCCCATCAGCGACCGGCACAGCGCGACACGCTGCTGCATACCGCCGGACAGTTCGTGCGGCCGGTGCTTCTCGAAGCCGTTCAGTCCGGCCGTCTCCAGCAGCCGGTACGCGCGTTCGCGGTGCTGCGCCTTGTTCCAGCCGAAGATCTCCACGGGCAGCATGACGTTGTCGAGGACGGACCGCCAGGGCAGCAGGGCCGGCCGCTGGAACAGCATGGCGACGTCCCGCCGGGCGCCGGTGACGCGCTCGCCGCCGATGGTGATCTCGCCGTCGGTGACCGGCAGAAGACCGGCGATCAGCCGGAGCAGCGTGGACTTGCCGCACCCGGACCGGCCCACCACGGCCACGAACTCGCTGTCGGCGATGTGCAGGCCGATGTCCTGGAGCGCCACCGTCGAACCGGACCGGCTGGTGAAGCTCCGGGACACACCGGTGAGTCTGATCATCCGGCGGTCTCCCCATCCACGGGCAATCGTCGTGCCGTCCGGGTCCTGTCGCCCGATCAGGCTACCCGCAGCAGGCCGACCGGCGGTACCTGTCGTCCGGTCGATGCATGCCCCAATGACATACACCTGGCCCACAACTACCCATTCCTCGTACGCTGTTGCCCGCACCAAGCGTCATGCCCCGGCGGCTCCGTGCTGCCGTTCTGTCTCGCCTGTCTCGACGCCCTTCCGCCGGCGCGTTCGGCGGTCGGAAAGGACAACACTGTGCGCATGATCAGGTTCGCCCGTACGGTCGCCGCGGCAGCCCTGACCACAGCGCTGGCGCTGGTGGCGGGGTGTGGCGGCTCGGATTCCGACGCGGACGCCGGTGAGGACGGCAAGGCACTGAAGAAGGTTACCTACCTGACCTCCTTCGGCAGCTTCGGCCGGGACGCGTACGCCTGGGTCGCGAAGGACAAGGGGTTCTTCGAAGAGGCCGGCTTCGACGTGCGGATCAGGCCGGGGCAGGGCACCGGCGGTGTGATTCCGGCCGTCGTGAGCGGCCAGGCGCAGTTCGGCCCCATCGACCTGACGGGAGGTCTGCTGCACATGGGCAACGGTCAGGCGAAGGACTTCGTCGCGGTGGCCGCCATCCAACAGCGCACCATGGCCGCGATCGCCACCACCGAGGGCAACGGCATCGCCACACCGAAGGACCTCGAGGGTAAACGGCTCGCGGACACGCCCGGCTCAGTCGTACGCAACCTCTTCCCGACGTACGCCCGACTGGCCGGCGTGGACGCCGGCAAGGTGACCTGGGTCAACGGCGAGGCGCAGACCCTGATGGGCACGCTCGCCGGCGGCTCGGTGGACGGTATCGGCCAGTTCGTGGTGGGCAAGCCGACCATCGAGGCGGTGACGAAGAAGAAGGCTGTGCTGCTGCCGTACAGCGACGTGATCCCCGACCTGTACGGAAACGTGCTGATCACGTCGACGAAGATCGCCGAGCAGGATCCGGAGATGGTACGGCGGTTCACCGCCGCGCTACTCAAGGGCTTGAAGTACAGCCTCGCCCACTCGAAGGAAGCCTCCGAGATCCTGAAGCGGAACGTGGACACCACGAATCCGGCCGCTGCGGCAGCCGAGTTGCAGTTGATGGCCGCGTACGTCACACCGAAGGATGGTTCCGGCACGGCGCTCGGCACGCTGGACTCCGGGCGGGTGTCGAGGAGCATCAGGATTCTGGAGGACGCGGGCACGCTGCCGAAGGGGATGACCCCTGAGCAGATCATCGACTTCGGCCTGGTGCCGAAGGCCTGACCGCGCCGCGCTGGTGAGGAGCCGCCCTGGAGAAGGATGGGATGACCAAACTCTCGAGGCCGCAGCAGTCCCCCACGGCGGGCCCTGAGCCGGTGCCCGTGCCACGAGTCGGTCCCCGTCGCGGGACGGGCGTCGGCGTCGTACTGCTGCCGGTGGCCGGGCTGCTGGTCGCGCTCGGCGTGTGGTGGCTTCTCACGTCGGTGCTGGAGATGATCCACCCGGCAGTACTGCCTCCGCCGGGAGCTGTGCTCTCGGCGTTCACCGCAACCCCCGTCCGGTTCCTGGAACACACCGGCGACACCACGGTGGAGACGGTGGTCGGCTTCGTTCTCTCCAGCGCCTGCGGAGTTCTGATCGGACTGTCGCTGGCCGCCTCGCGGTTACTGGAGCGCATGTTCACGCCGCTGCTGGTCGCCGTCAACGCGGTTCCGAAGATCGCGCTCGGGCCACTGTTGGTGGGTGCGCTCGGATGGGGGCAGAAGCCGGTCCTGACCATGGTCTTCCTGCTCTGCTTCTTCCCGATCGTGCTGTCCACCGCGACGGGCCTCACATCGACCCCGGCGGACCTGGCCGAGTTGGCGCGCTCGCTGGATGCCTCGCGTTGGCAGGCATTCCGGAAGGTGCGGTTTCCCGCCGCGCTGCCGCAGATCTTCGTCGGGTTGAAGGTGGCCATGCCGCTCGCCGCGATCGGTGCGGTCATCGGCGAGTTCCAGGCCGGTGAGTCGGGGCTGGGCTATCTGATCGTGCAAGCCGGCGGGGTGGGCGACACCGCTACCGCCTGGGCCGCGATCATCCTGATCGGGTTGATGAGCATCCTTCTCTACTTTGCCTTGGTGTTGTTGGAACGGTTCGCACTGCCCTGGGTCAGGGACACGACCTGGCGCGGATGACGTAGGGGACTTTGTCGTCCTGCCGGAGAACTGACTGCTGGGCGGAAGGAGTGGTCGAGGAGGCCGTCCTCGCCGTGCGCGCGCCAGCGGCCGTACCACTTCGCCAGGCAGCGGCGGGAGATCCCAGCCTCAGCGGCGACGTGCGCGATGGGCCGCCCGCCGGCTACACGCAGGCACAGGCAGCAGCCATCGCCACGACTGAGCCCACAACCGGTCACCCCCGCTTAGTACTCCAGTGAGAATTCGTGTCCTGAGCTGGTTCTTCTTGTTGTCCGGTCATGGTGGGGATGGATGAAGTCGAGGGCTGGGCTGCGGAGTTGGAGTCGGTGTTCGCTCGTGTGGCGGGCCGGTTCGGGCGGGCGGATCTGCGATGGCGGATGCGTGACTACGTACGGGGCCTGTTGGCTCCGGTGAGTCGGAAGAATGGCTGGCAGCTGGCGGAGTACGCCGGCCACCGTGATCCCGCGGGGCTGCAGCACCTGCTGAACGGGGCCCGCTGGGACGCGGACGCGCTCCGGGACGACGTGCGTGCATACGTCGCCGAACGGCTCGGCCCCAATGGGGTGCTGATCATCGACGACACCGGCTTCATCAAGAAGGGCAGCACGTCGGCCGGGGTGTCGCGGCAGTACACCGGCACCTCCGGGGCCCGTATTTCAATTACAGTAGGCCTGTCTCGTGGGCGATGCGCGCGTTGGAGCGTCCCTGTGCCGCATGCAGGACGACCTGCGCGCGTATCCGCAGCCGGTGCTCAATCTTGTGGCCGTAAGCCATCCTCTTCAACCACTCACGTTCGGTGGCGGTCGGGACTATCGGGCAGGCCGGGGCAACGGGCATGGCAGACGGGCCGATCGGGAGAAGCGGATCACGACGGGCCGCAGCCCGCCGAAACCCGTGCCAGGATCCAACAGAACTCAGCGTTCCGCGACCGCCGACTCGAGCAGGGACAGGGTCCGGTTGTCCGCGTCCACGTCTGCGCGGACGCCGAGGGGCAGCGGCAGGTTCGGCGAGGTGTGGCCGAAGTCGACCTGGGCGAGGACGGGGATGTCACGCTGCGCCAGGACGTCGAGCACAACGTCGTGCAGACCGACCTGGTCTCCGCCGCCCTCGTAGGGCGTGACCTCACTCGGGATGCCGACCACCATGCCCGCGATCCGGTCCAGCACACCGGACAGCCGCAAGGTATGCAGGTCGCACCAGATCCGCGTGACCGGCCGCTGTACCTCTTCCCAGAACAAGACGGCGCCGTCGAACCGTTCGGCGGCCAGTGCGAATGGTGTCGCCTGCAACTGGACCAGGCGGTTCAGCAAGCCGCCGACCAGTGGTCCCTGCGCGCGGCCCGGCTGCCAGGTTTCCCAAGTCCCCCTTGCCGGCAGCACGCCCGGCGCCTCAGTCTTGGTAAGCACACGGGCATAGAGGTCGACGAGTTCGGACCGACGGGCCTCGTCGCCCAACGTGTACCAATCGCTGCCGAAACCGTGGGTGACGATGTCGGCGTGGAAGCCGACGAGGCCGGTCTTGGCGTACAACGCCATGTGCAGCAGCGAGATGTCGCTGTAGCCGAGGATCGGCTTCGGGTCGGCCCGGACCGCATCCAGATCGATCAAATCGAGATAACCAATGGTCGCCTGGCCACCGGTGTGCGCGACGATGGCCCGCACCTCCGGATCCCGGAGCAGCGCATTGAGCTCGGCAGCCTGCTCCGCCGGAGCGCCCGCCGCCCACCAGCGGCTCCGCGCGGGGTCGACCATCGGGCTGACCCGCACGCGGAAACCCATCCGCTCCAATATCGCCACACCGCGAGCGAGCAGCGGCTCCTCACCGGGCTCGAGCTGGCCCGAGGGCGCGGTGACGACCACGAGATCGCCGGAACGCAGCGCACGGGGACGACGGATCGTAGGCACAGGGCCTCCTTGTTGATCGACAACGGCGGACAACCACGCAGGTACCGCCGGTATTCCGCCTCCTCAACGCGATCAAGCAAGGCCCCGGAATCCCGACAGGAGGCCAACGGTTGCCGACCACCTCCACGCTGACATGACGGTGACCCAGGGATGGCTGGTGCCGAGGAACGTTCACCGGCACCCCGAGGATGCCTGCCAGCCTGACCTCGCCGCCCCAGACCTCTAACGAACCGACACAGAATCGGGCCTCGGAGTCAACCCCCGAAGGTTTTCCGGAGCCGACCACTAAGTGTGCCGGTCGTTGCCCCACAAGGAACGGCTGCCGCGCGCCACGCCGCGCCTCCCGCGGCCCGGCCCATGACGCCCTGCCCTGTCCTGCGGCCGACGCCGGGCGTGGTCAGGCTCCCGCCACCGCGCTACCCGCCCGCCTCCGTCGGTTCAGACGGCCGGCAGCGCATACAGCCGCTTGGCGTGCATCGCGGCCAGCCGCTTGCCCGCCGGGACCACGTACCACTTCTGGTTCGCACCGGTGTTGTCGTTGTACGTCCAGCGCAACTTTCCGGTCGCCGCGTCGAAGGCGTGCACGCCGCCGTTTTTGTCGTGCTCGGTCGCGCCGTACAGCGTGCCGCCCACTTTGGCGAACTGCCACGCCTCCGCAGCCGAGCCCACCAGGTCCTCGTTGTGCCAGATCTGCTTGCCCGTACCGGGGTCCACCGCCCACATGGCGTACGCGCCGTCGGAGGCATAGAGCACCCCGTCCAGGACCTGCGGATCGTTGAACCAGGTGAACTTCTCATTCGCCAGCGACCAGCGCTCCGTGCCCGCGGCCAGCGCGAACGCCCGCAGCCGCTCCCCGTCCGGCACGATCAACAGGTCCTCGTGCACGGCGAAGCGGTAGTAGTTGGACCTGCCGATCTTCTTCGTCCAGAGCTGCCGTCCCGTCGTCGTGTCGCGGACAGTCACGTTCTTCCGGAAATCGGTGTACGCGAGGCGCCCGCCGACGACCGCGGCGGTGATGCCGAACTCCTCGGTCCCCTTGTCACGCTGCTCACGCCAGGCGATCTTGCCGGAGGTGGTGTCGATCGCGGCGATCACGTTCGTCGGCGTCGAGGAGTCCTCCTCCAGGATCCCGGCGAGGACGTAGACGTGGCCGTCGTCGGCCGCGATGGGGCGCGGCTGCTCGTACTCCTTGCCCAGGCGGCTGCGCCAGGTCTCCTTGCCCGTGGCCGGATCGAGGCCCACCACGTCGCCGTCGTACTCGGCGCTGGCGAGATAGAGCGTCCCGCCGCCGGTGATCAGCTTGGCGCCTGGAATGGTGACGCCCGGCCGTGACCACTTCTCCTTGCCGCTGGCGGCGTCACGCCCCACCAGCGGGTCACCCGACACCACGACTGTGTCCCCGATGACCGCGAGCGCGTGGATCCCGGCCAGGTCGTCGTTGGCTGTCTTCTGCTGCCACAGCGGCTTGGGCGCGGTGCCCGGGGGCGGGGTGGTGAAAAAGTCGCCACCCTTGCCCCCGCCGGGAGTTGTGCTGCCGCCCGACGCCCCCGTCTCCTCCTCGGGGGTGCACCCCCATGCGCCTGCCCCCAGCACAGCCAGGCCCAGGCCCGTCCCGGCCAGCCTGAGCGCCTGCCTGCGTGACACCGCGTGCCCGTCACGTCTGCCCATGTCGGTTCCCCGTCCCCGTTTCGCCCGGATGTTGCCGACGCCCCCTCGGACGTCTTGAGCCCGGTCAGGCTAGCCGTCAGATTTCGGCCAGCCGTCGGGTGGTACGCAACCGGGACGCGTCCGTGAAACTCCTGTCACACAAGATCAGCAACTTCTGGCACTCGCGTAAGCGCTAATGATCTGCTGCGATGGTTCGCAGGATGTACGGCATCCGCGCCGCCTGCGGAGACGGGATCACTCCCTCCGCCGGGGGAACCGTGCGCAGCCGTACCCGTCACGGACCAGTGCACCGCGCTTTTCCAGGTTGCGCAGGTGGTAGGCGGCCCGTGCCCTTGCTGCGCAGCCCGACCATCGTGCCGATCTCCGTCAGAGTGGGGCCTTCCCCGCGGTCCGCGATCGTCTGCCGGCTGCAGCGCAGGATCTGTTCCTCCCGCTCGGTCAGGTGCGCAAACCGCCGGTTCACCACTGCGCATCCCTGCTCAGAGCATGGGCCTGAGTGCGCAGTTGCGCACGCGCGGCCGGCGCGCTGCCCGGGCCCTGCCAGTGCTCTTCTCCCTTCACCGCCACGAGCACTTCGAAGCCCAAGGTTGAAGATCAAGCTAGCGGCTGGGGCCTTCCTGCCGCTGTTCCGTTTCAGCCCGTCGAGGTGGGTGTGCCCCGGTCCGTCGAGCGGCTTCCGGCTGTGTGCCCGCTGTGCGATACATCGGTTGTGCGCGGACCGGCGCAGGTGCGCGGTGGGCGTTGAGGAGTTCCGCGCCAAGTGGGGAGAGCGAGTGCCGCACGGTGTTTCCGTGCCTGCTGGTGGAGATCAGTCCGGCCTGGCGCAGCACGGTGGCATGCTGGCTGGCCGATGCCGGGGAAATGTCCGCGCGACGGGCCAACTCACCGGTGGTGCAGGCGTGAACGAGTAGATGCATGACCGTCGCTCGGGTACGGCCCAGCAGCGCTGTCAGAGTGCGGGGCACCCGTCTGTCCCGGGCGGTGCTGCCCGCCGCCCAGCCCGGACTACGCACGACGGGATACACCAGCACGGGAGTTGTGCCGGGGCTCTTGAGCGTGATGGGAATGCCGAAGCAGAAGAACGACGGCAGGAGCACCAGCCCGCTGCCGTTGAGGAAGAGGTCCTGGTCCACGGGGTAGGGGAGTTCCAGTATGGGCGGCCGCCAGCGGGTCTGCGGGTGCAGTTGGGTGAGCAGCCGCGCGACGCCTCCCGTGGACAGGTCGTGCAGGCGGGTGGCCCGGTCGGCCTCGACCTGGGCGTGTATGGGGCGCCAGTAGGGTGCCAGCGTGATCCGGTGATAGCGCCGGACGGCCTCTCCCAGGGTCCGGAGAACGGAGAGATCGCCGTCGGCCAGTGCTCCCAGCCACACGGATGGCGCGCGCCGGGGAGCCAGGTCGCCGAGGTCCGCGCGCAGTCGGGTCCGTGGGGTGGCGAGCAGGATGTCGATGGCTTCATCCAGGCCGGAGGTGCCCACCGTGGGGGTGAGGAAGTCCGCCGAGTAGCCGACGGGCGGCGCCAGTTCGCACAGCATGCGTGACAGGTCTGCCGTACTCCCGAGGAGTCTGCCGCGGGCCGTGTCGCGCCAGAGGCCGAATTCCTTGGTGCCGGGCCGCTTCTGTAACGCGTGCAGGCTCAGCAGCACCTCCCACAGTACGTCCGGCTCGGTGGCCAGGCGTGTGTTGCCCATGTCCTCGGTGGTGAAGTGGATGCGCAGCACGGTGTTCCCCCGATTCCTGGAACCCGCCCGCTCGGGACGGGTGGCTGGCCGATGCCCTGACGTCCGGTCTGGGCGTTTAGTGCGTCCGATGTGTCGGCGCATGGTCGCGACGTGCCACTTTCGAAGAGCGCTGAAAGTCTTGGCGCGTTCACTCATGGATCAACCACGCTGTCGGCATGAGCCCGGTCGCATCGGATGCCGGCCCGCCGGGAGCTGCCGGCCCTGTCCGCCGCTCGACCACGAGGGCTGCCGCGCGGCGAACCGCTTCGCACTCGTCCTCCCCACTTCCTGGTCAGCCTCTACCGCCGCCGCCCCTGCGTCTCACCCCGGCCCGCTCCTCGTTCACACCCAACGCGAGAGGACGTCATGCGCAAGGCCGTGATCAGCCTGCTTCTTGTGTCGGCCGTCGTCACCGGCTGTGGCAGCGCCCAGCACACCCCGACGACAATGGGACCTCCGTCGACCGGAGAGTTCCGGCAGCTGACGGATGCCGAGCAGTTGCGGATCTCGGACGCACAGCAAGTGCTGATGGGTGCGTGCATGAGACGCCAGGGCTTCGAGTTCTGGGAGGTCGAGCGGCTCAGCCTGGCGGAGAGCCGCACGCTCGGCTATGTGCTGGACGATGTCGCCTGGGCCCGCACGTACGGGTACGGCAGCCGCATCGATGCCAGGGATTCCGCCGCCCGGGCCTCCAACCCCAACCTCGCCTACCGCAAGGGCCTGTCCGAGCAGCGGCGCGATGCCTACGACGAGGCGCTGGACGAGGGCATCGACGCGCCGGAGACCTCCGTCGAGATCCCCGGTGGCGGCACGTTGAGCAGGCAGATGGGCGGCTGCGTGGCCGAGGCCGAGAAGCAGCTGTACGGGGATCCCCGGGAATGGTTCCGTGCGGAGAAGATCGCCGGGCATCTGCGGTCGCTCTACGTTCCCCGGGTGCTGGCCGACCGGCGGTTCGTGGCGGCGCAGACCGCCTGGTCGCGGTGCATGAAGCGGGCGGGTTACGCCTTCAGCGACCCGGGTGACGCCCGTCAGGCGGCGGTCGCGCGGTCCGGACGGGTGGCTGAACCCAAGGTCTTCGCGGCCGAGCGGAAGCTCGCCGTGGCCGACGCCACCTGCGCCCGGGACGCCGACCTCCGCTCCATCGGTGAAGAGCGGGAGAGCCACTACATCGCCCAACTGCGCGACCGCTACGGCGAAGCCCTCGACACGTACGCCCGGCTCCAGGGCCAGGCGCTCGACCGCGCCAAGAAGATAGTCGGCCCTCGAACCTGACGGCCCATCCCCTCCACCGCCCATCCCCTCCACGGCCCGTCCGTGGAACCGCATGCCTCCCCGGAGGCGGACATCAAGGAGTACGTCATGCGCAGACCAGCCACAGCCGCCGTCGTCATCGCCCTGGCATCCCTCGGACTCATCGCACCGGCCACGTCTGCCACGGCGGCGCCACAGGACTACCGCTGTCAGGAGAAGTGGCCGGGCCGTGACGGCTACGTGAGGGCTTGGCAGCACTACGGCTGTGACGAGGGGTTCATGGGCGAGACAACGGGAGACGATCGCTCCTGGAGCGATGGCGAAGGTGCATTCAGGGGCCTGGACCACACCATCGCGTCCTCAGTGATGAACAGCGGCTTCATCGGAGGCAAGGACGTCGTCGCCTTCTACGCCGAGAAGGACTACGCGTACGAGAAGGGCTACGTCTGCCTCGCCCCGGGGGAGAAGTGGGCCGACAACCTCACGGACAACTACTTCTACGGCACGGGGACGGTCGTGAACGACCGCATCAGGTCCCACCGGTGGGTCAACGCCTCCGGCTGCGCGGCGGGCAGCTGGCTCACCTGACCTGACCGGCTCCGGACCGGCACACAGAGAAGAGGACGTGATGCGCAAGGCAGTGTTCGGTGTGTTCGTCGTAGTGGCGGCAGTGTTCGCGGTGGCACCGCCTGCGGGCGCCGAACAGGCGGAGACCGTCGCCTGCTGTGGTCCGCTACCGCCCGGTCATCCGTAAAGGGTCGTCTTCTTCAGCTTGATGCCGTACGAGGGCCCGTCGGTTCACCGACGGGCCCTTCCCGCATCGTTCCGCCGCCCCGCTCCCGGCCGCGCCTGGCAGGAACTGTCATGTCCGAGGAACCCATGGTCCGTGAACTCCGCCGGGTGTGGCTCCGCTTGATGAGTCGTGGGCGGTGATCGAGCCGCTGCCGGCTACGCCGCGGATGAGCCGCCCGGTCCGGGATCTTCGTCAGCTGGTCAACGGGGTCTTGTGGAAACTGTTTATCGGGCCGCCTGGCCCGTTCTGCCGGAGCGGTACGGGCCGTGGAACACAGCCCACGAACGCTTCAGGCGCTGGTCGGCCGACTGCACCTGGGACCGTCTGCCGGCTCGTGTCCAACAGCATTGCGATGCCGTCGGCGCCGTCGACTGGACCCTCGCGTGCGTGGACTCCACAACGGTACGGCCCACCAGCACGCGGCCGGGGCCCGAAGCGGCGCCGGCCCGCATCCGCATCCAGCGGTGCGGGCCAGGCCGCCCTCGCACCCGTCCCACAGTCGTCACGGCATGAACGCGCCCGCCGCCACCGAGCCAGGTCACCATCGGCTGCCTACGGCTCTGGCTACCCTGACACGGCGGACACGGTCTAGTACCAGGCGGTCTCGGCCAGTCGCTGGTTGTTGCAGAACAGCACGGCCTTGCTCAGACGGCCGTTGAGGTTGTTGATCACCTTGGAGTAGGCGTAGTCGATTCCGGGGTCGACCGTCTCGAGCACCCACACGATCGTGGAACCGTCGCGGTTACTGTGCGCAGCACAGCCCTGGGGCGCGTTCTCTATCCGGGCGAACGAGCCGCAGTTGGGGCTGTAGAAGTACTTGAGGGTGATGGTCCGCCCCGCGTAGACCGCCGTCTTCGTCGCCCCGCCGGGCACGTTGGGCTGGTAGTAACTTCCCGAGCAGGAGGTCTGCTCCGGGTACAGGCCCTCGTTGGGCAACGTGCCGTATGTCGCGCTCTGCATGGGGGCCGCCTGGGCCTGGAGCGGCGTCAGCGCCGCCAGGCCGAACGCGAGGGTGACGCCGAGCAGCGCGCGCCGCCACCCGCGCCGAGCTGCACCCCGGGCGATCTCCCTGTTGCCTCTTAAGATCACGTCAGTCTTCCTTTCGGAGGTCAAGGTCCTACAGGTGTCACCGGACCGTCTCCAAGGCTGGTCACCGATATCGCGAGCCGCAATGTCTTTCGGCGCGCGCCGAAAGAGGCAGGTGGGAGACAGGGGAACCAATCTGGTCAATTCCAGTCCGCGATCTCCCCGCTGAACGTACGGATCGCGGACTGGGGCGTGCTCGGGTTCATGGCCGACCGGCACAGGTTCGAGCGGGAACGCGGCAGCTTGTCCTACGAGGAACCCTCGTCACGGGCCGCGACCTTCCTGCACACCGCACTGCTGCTGCGCCCCTCCACCGACTACAGCCTCGTCATCGGCTGGGCCTGCAACAGCCAGTACATGCTCGTCTCCGGCCGCTCGGCCACTCCAGGCCACGGAAGACGCACTGTACGAACTCGCTCAGGCGGTCCGCGGCCACGAAGCCGACCTGCGCACCATCGCGCAGCACTGGAAGCTTGGCGCACCGCATGACGCTTCGTCCCGGGACCGGAACGCCGATATGCCGCTCAGCCCACCCGTCGCGAGGAAACGAGGAGGTGCAACCGATTCCTGGACCTGATCAGCCTCTGGGACGGGTTCACCGGGACCTCACCGCCATCGTCCCTGCCCTCACGTGCCGCCTCCGCAGGAGGACAAGCGGCCTGCCGTCGCAATGAGGATCGCGGTACCGCGTTGGCGGGTGAACCCAGGTGGGCTTGCCGCGAGAGCGGCCGTGGCCGACGTCTCCGATGAGGAAGCAAGGTCCGCGAAGAGCAAGGGGTGCCGGTCTGGCCGACCGCGCCTGCATCGGCACCCTACGCACGGCCGGCACCCCAACACCGCCGCTGCGGTCCACACCAACTCCCGGACCCCGAGACGCCCGCTCGCGCTGTGCGGCCGCAGATGATCACGAACCGGACATCACGCAACTGTCCCAAAAGCCTGGCGGCGGGCACCGCTCCAGAGGAGCGGTGACGTCTCCTCAGCCGCGCAAAGTGATGGTGAGCTTGGCACCGAGCAGACTTGTGTTGGAACCGGCCCAGAGCTCATGCCAGGTTTGTTGCGACTGCTGACCGTACATCCTGAAGTACCAGAGAGGGTCGTTCTTGCTTTTGGTGTCCATACTGTCTTCGTGCTGTTCCCGGGCGTAATTCTCCATGGTGATATAGTCGCCGCCACTGACAGCGACAACGCCGCCGAAATGATAGTCCATGAATTCGCCGCCCCTGCCCGCCTTTTGGGCATCCTGCCGGATCTTGTTCTGCTCTTCGTTCGGCGTTGCCGTAACGACCATTGCGTCGTTCACCCTGGGGATAGCGGCATGCTCATTGGCTTCCAGCTCCGCGAGGACGCTCTCCGCCTTTTTGGGATTATCTCTGACCAACTTCTGGAACCTGTCGCTCATCTTGAAGGTCACTTGATTGAATTCCTCGATGTCGCCTGATCCCACGGCTTTATCGAATCGGCCGAGCCACTTCTTCTTCCCCTCCATGCGATGCAGGAATTTCTCAACCGTCGTCCAGTACGGCTTGTCGATCTGATACTTCATGCCGCTTCGTCCTGTGACGAATTCAACCATTTCGTTGCAGCGCTGCGGCGTGCCGACTTCCAGCCCCTTGGGCTTCCGTGCGTTCTTCTCTTCCTTGACCTCCGGCTCTACCTCCCAGAGAGTCCTTCTGTCGCCAGAGCCTTCAAATACCAGGGACCTGCCGGTCTTCGAGAGGGTGATGTGCCCCTTGAGTCGTTGATTGGACTCGCCTATTTGCGAATCGGATGCGAAAAAGCTCTTCGGTTCGACCCCTCCGCCGGCGTACGGTGCCGCTAGCTCGAAGGAGTCCGACACGGCAAGTGGGACCGCCCCCGCGTACACCAGGTGAGGTTTGGGAGGCGCTTCCTTGGAGCGCTCGTCGAACCAACTCCCGCTTTCGTTGGTGTCCTGGGAAACAAAGAACCCGTCCGAGTCCGGCTCCTTCTTGGGGTAATTAGCTTCTCCAGGGCGAATGACTTTGTATCTCTGTACTGCTGGACCATTCCCGTGGTGGTCTCCATCAGCACAGCCGTCCTGTGCGCCATGCACCGGTTGCCGCTCCCGCTCCATCGCCCCGGCAGTGGAGGCTCGCTGCACCGGAGGCGACCCGCTCATGACCTGATCGGCTTTCGCATCCGCGCGGCGTTCACCGTCGTCACTCGGGTGTGAGATCTGCACACCCGCGCCGTTGTCCTTGCCCGGTACAGAGCCCTGCTGTTGTTCCTCCCAGTGAGCCAGTTCGTGGGCCCAGGTGTGCGTGTTCATGTCGCCGCCGTCGACGATGTGGCGACCACTCACGAACGCCTTGGCATCCAGTACCGCCGCCGCCTCCCGTGCCACAGCGTCGTCGTGAACGACCACCCCGCTGAAGTCCGCTCCCCCGAAGCGGCCCTCCAGTTCACTCCGCAGACCGCTTTCCATCGGTTTACCCGGAGACGCGAGTGCCCGTTCGACGGCGGCCCGCTGGACCTGGGCATGTTGCAGGCCGGGGTCGCTCTCCTGCGGGCCGACTGAGCCCGAGGCGAAACGTTGCAGATGCCGGACCCACGCCCCCGTCAGCGGTGTCGCACCGGGCCGGGTGGAAGATCTGCCCCGCGCTTGATCCACCGCACCGGAACGGTCGTGATCGAAAGCGTGCACGGGACCTCCTGCTATTGCCAACGGCGCTGTGTCCCTACACAGTTATCACCGCCACAACGCACAGGGCATGCCCATAGGTGCACACCTTGGGGCACGATCGCACCGCCCCTCGGCCCGAGGGCACACCACCGTTCCGGAACATGAGGGCCGCCTGCACCGGGATGATGTCCCGGGGCGCGCCTCCCCGTACCGTCAGCGCAACGCGCCGGACAGGGCAACACCCGAGCAGGAAAGCTCAGTTCGCTCTCACGTATCGAAAGGGAGGTGGCAGATGTCTGACAAGCCGCCGCGCGAGGCAGCAGAGGCGTTCCACGGGGAAGCCGAGGAAAGCCCTGCCCAGGCGCCCGCAAACCGCAGGATCGCGCGAACCGCACCTGAGAGCGCCATGCTCGCCCGTCTGGCACATCTCCAGCGCACGGCGGGGAACGCTGCCGTCGTGCAGCTCCTGACGCCGCCGGCCACGGGCTAGCGCCGCAGGAGGAGCACCTCCGTCCAACCTGATCATGAACCTGCGCGCCGCGATCGTAGGGCCGAGTGCTCTCCTGCAGACGCTCCGCGGGGTGCGTGCACGTCGTGGTGGGGGTGGCCCGGCCGTTCTTTGACCCGGCGGCTGCCCTGGGCCCGGTAGGTTTCGGCGCGGGGCCGGCCGGACCGCTTGTGGGCGGATGTGCCGAAAGTCGCGGTGGACTCAGGCGCAGGTGAGCCAACGGGGATGCCGGGTGGAATCGAAACCGAAGAATGCCACGCAGCGGGAACGGCGAGGCGTCCACAAGAACCGTCCAGGACCTGGAGAAGGACACCCGAATCGGGAACACCGCTCGGAACAGCGGCCCCAAGCCCGACGTCCGGACGAATCCCCCGCACGAAATTCCAGAACGCCCGGCAACTTGGCTGACCACATTTCCGATACGCGAGACTAACGCTCGGCGTACCGAGCCAGAGCGCCCACGACGTCACGCATGCTTCGGTCGAGGTACCACTCCCATAGCCGATTCAGAATGGGATGCCTGGGCGTGAAGGTGGCCCGCCACCGGATGTCGGTTCCCTCATCCGGCAGGGGTGTGAGGGAGATGTCTGCCCGGTACTCACGCATACCCACGAGCTGGAGCGCGGCGTAACTCATACCCCGGTCCGGGACGACGTCCACGATCTCGATGTCGGTCCGGATCCTCCCCTTCCGCAGCGCCCAAACGGTGCCGGTTCCTGCCGGTCCCTGTCGCTCAGACGACGGAGAGATCGCTTCGACCGATTCAAAAGGCTGCCATCGCGTCCAGGTCGGTATGTCCACTAACAGCCGCTGGATCGTCGAGGGCGCGGCGCTCGACCGCGCACTCACGTCGTAACTCGGCATATGGTTTCCTCAATTCAGCTCGGTGATATGCGGCGAGACAGGCTCGAAGGCCCGGGACAGCGGCTCTCCCGCGTCGGAGACGATATCGCCGGCCCATGCGAGGACTTGCAGGTCCTCAGCGAAATGCTCGGTACCGGTCGCTCCAGCCGCACGCGGCTGAGACATGGAGGTTGGCCGGGCTGGACTCCAGGTTCCAGGCCGTCGCCCCCGGGTGGGCGAGCAAGCCGAACCATGTCACCGACACCGCCTGCTCTCGACGACCCACCAGTCCGCCACCTGCGCGCCCGGGGTAGCCAGGCCAGTACCGAGTCCGCCGGATTCACCCCGGGCCCCGGCACCCGCCGTACCCCGGGCCTGCGCCGCGCAGAACTCGACGACTGGCCCGCCGAGCAACGCGGCCTCGCCCGCCACCCGTTCCTCCACCCCGCCGCCCGCACCGTCTTCACCGACGAACCGGCACCCCTGACCACCTGGTCGCAAATGGTGCTGTCCTCCCCGTTCAGGGCGGCTCGGAGACCTTCAACAAGCCAACGAACGTAGCCACGACGTGAGGCGGAGGAATCTGGAGGCCGTAGCCTCATGCGGGCACTGGAACGCGAGACCCTGCACCTGAGTGGGTTGGGTCGAGATTCTGCCGAAATCTCACAGTCGGTGCCGGTTTGCAGCAGATCTGATGTGATGCTTCGACGTCCAGGTCGCCCGTGCCTCGTTGCGTTTGAAACACCGACGTCGAGGGGTTCAAACGGTCGCATCGGGAACAGCTCGTGGGGCCGGTGCGGTTACATCGATCGTGGGAGCGGCGCCGCAGGGACGGGGAACACGGAGACCGCTGGGTCGTCCGCCCCGACCGGATCCGGGTCCCAGAGTTGCGGTATGCCCGCCGCGCATTTGGATCACGATGTATTTCTGCAGGAGGACTGTTTCATGACTGACCGGCCTTTGACGCTCATGGCAGTACACGCGCACCCCGACGACGAGGCGACCGGAACCGGAGGGGTCCTCGCGCGGTACGCGGCGGAGGGTATCCGGACGGTTCTCGTGACCTGTACCGACGGCGGTTGCGGTGACGGGCCGGGGGGTGCCAAGCCGGGCGATCCCGGGCACGATCCGGCGGCGGTCGCCTTGATGCGCCGTCAAGAACTCGAGGCTAGCTGTGATGCCCTGAAGGTCAGCGATCTGGAGATGCTGGACTATGCCGACTCCGGGATGATGGGCTGGCCCACCAACGACGCCCCCGGATCCTTCTGGCGGACTCCCGTGGAGGAGGGCGCGGCCCGACTTGCGGAACTCATGCGGCACTACCAGCCTGACGTGGTCGTCACCTACGACGAGAACGGCTTCTACGGCCACCCCGACCACATTCAGGCCCACCGCATCACGATGGCGGCGCTCGAGATGACCGCGCTGACACCGAAGGTGTACTGGACGACGATGCCCCGCTCGATGATGCAGCGGTTCGGCGAGATCATGCGCGAGTTCCATGAGGACATGCCGGAGCCGGATCCCGCAGAGGCCGCCGCGATGGCCGAGATCGGACTCCCTGACGATGAAATCACCACGTGGGTGGACACCACCGCGTTCAGCGGTCAGAAGTTCGATGCGCTGGCCGCGCACGCCAGTCAGGGCGAGAACATCTTCTTCCTCAAGATGGGCAAGGAGAGGTTCGGCGAGTTGATGGGGATGGAGACCTTCCTTCGTGTCAGGGACGCCACCGGCTCGGCCGTACCCGAGAAGGATCTCTTCGCCGGGCTGCGCTGATCGGTCCGGCCGGCTGGGGGCGCCCCGGGAAAGCTCATCGGCTGCACGGGGCGGTCGAGCGGATCACGTACCTGGAGGCCTGTCCACGCGCGTTCCGCTCCGGCCCACGCGTCGATGCCGTTGCCCGACGGCATCGACGCGTGCCCGTACCTTCCACCGGACCACGCTCTCGTCACCGAACCACCTGGCAACCTCGCAGGAGAAGTACCTACCTGCGAGCTCGCCGCTCTGCAGTGACGGAAGAACAGCTGAGGACGGCCGCTCCCCTTTGTGTCTTGCCGGCGTGGCGGGTGGCTAGGGCTGTGCCGGCCAGATCACCGCTTGGGCGATGATGACGTTCTCGCCGTCGAAGGTGAGGGCGGGGCCTTCGTGCAGTTGGTAGCCAAGGCCGAGCACTTCGCTGACACGGTGACAGAACGCGGCGCCGTCAGGGCCGGTCAGGACGCGGTAGACGGGCAGTCCCTCTGGTGGTGTGCTCATGAGGAGAAGGATCTCAGACTCCCCCGCCAGCCGAGAGCTGACAGGATGCAGGCATGGACTCTCTGAAGACCGCTGAGGCGTTGTGGAACCGCATACAGGCTCGGGACTGGACGGGGGTCGGCGAGTTGTTGGCCGGCGATGTGGTGGTGGAGTGGCCGATCAGCGGTGAGCGCATCGTGGGGCGTGAGAACTACGTGCGCGTCAATGCGGAGTATCCGCAGGGATGGACGATCAAGGTGCTGCGCATCCTGGTGGACGGGGATGAGGTGGTCTCTGAGGTGGAGGTGCCGCACGAGACGCTGGGGATCTTCCGGGTGGCAGCGTTCTGGACGGTCAACGAGGGGAGAATCGTCCGAGGCCGTGAGTACTGGACGGAGCTCGGATCGGAGCCCGCTCCAGAATGGCGAGCCGCCTACGTAGAGCGGATGTGACCCCACGACTGACGGGTGAGGCTCTTCCGGCTTCGCGCGTGCAGACCATTTGGGCTGTCGTGAGCCGGTGGTTGTGCACTCGTGCCGGCCGCGGGTGCTTGTACGGTGCAGAGGGCGTCTGTCAGCGTGCGAATTCGGTGTTGGTCACTACGAGCAGTGCCCGCAGGAGCGTCGCCGCGCAGCGGGCCGACAGTCGGAGTGTGGCCGACAGCGTCGTCACCGACGACACGCCGAGACGGCAGGCTGAGGACGCCCGTGGTTCCGGGCCGGGTGCGCCGGTGCGAGAGATCCGCCCACGCACCCCGGCACCCGGCCCGCCATGGATCGCCGTCGTACGTCAACCGGCGGCCAGCGCCTGGAAGTAGGCCCGCTGCGCGGGGTAGTAGTCGTCGAAACTCGGGGACTTGGCGCCGCTGCGAGCGGCGACGAGCATGTCGAGGTAGTACTCCCAACCCGGCCCGACCTCGCCGACGCCCCCCGTGGTCATCAGGTGGTGAATCAGCCGCAGCTCCGTCGTCCCGGACGATTCGGACAGCTGCAGCTCCATACGCCACTCCCCCGCTTCGTCGGACATGGAGACGGCAAGACGACTCGGCGCCTCACACGCGTCAATGCGCGCATCGGTCCACGGCGCTCCCTCCTCGAACGACATCCGGACCCGGATCGTGCGGCCCGGCCCCGCGTCGCCCTCCCACGGGCCGAACCAGCGGGCCGTACGCTCCGGTTCGGTGACACTCGCCCACACATCATCGATGGACGCCCGGAAGACCCGGGTGAGGATCAGGTCACTGCCCTGGGCAGTGGACACAAGCCGGGCACTCGACACTGGATTCACGCGGTGTCCTCTCTAGATTCGTTGTCCGATGCCGTACGGCGCACCGCACGCTCACGCCGGGTGCGGTGCACCTCCGTCTCCAGCGCGTCCAGCCGCTGATCCCAGCCGGACGGCCCGCGGATCATCGCGATCCACTCCGCGAGCCCCGCGAGAGGCTCCGGGCTGAGTTCGTACACCCGGTGCCTGCCCACCAACTCGTCGTGGACCAGACCGCACTCCCGCAACACCCGCAAATGGCGGCTGACCGCCGGGCGGCTCACCGTGAACCGCCCCGCGATCTCCCCCACCGTGAGCGCACCACTGCGCAGCATGAGAAGGATGTCCCTGCGCACAGGATCGGCAATCGCATGCGCCACATCATCCATACTCGGAAGTGTAACCCATCAGTTACGCGTTTCGACAGATGACGGACGCCCCCATCCCCGCGAAGCAGAACCTCGACCACGGACACAGGCGAGCACCGCACGGGCACGCCGGAACCTGAGCCCGGGGTGATACCTCTCCATGCGACGACTTGGCGAGAACGCGGGAGTCATCACCACGCATGAGAGCACCCCCTCCCCGAGGGCGGGTGGCGCGGGCGGAGAACCGCGGCGCGGCTCGCGCCTGTCTCCCGTCGGACCGAGTTCCATGAGCGCCTCGCGGGTCTACTACCCCGAGTAGCATCTTTTGCAGAGCTATGCAACAAATGCGAAGATTAGGGTAACAATTGAATCACTAGGAGAAACTAGTGACATCCAAGCAAGGTGGCTCGTCCGACAGGGAGTTCGTCGAGGCTTTGGTCGAACTACAAGCCGAAGCCTCGGTGCACGACCTGGTCCCGTGGTGCGCCCGTCACGACATCGACGTGGTGCCCATGTCCGCCGGGGCACTCATCACTGGATCGAGCGGGAAGTTCGCCGAAGCGTTCGGCGTCGCGCGACTCGAGAACCGCTCACGTCCCCAGACGCTGCCGGTTCCAGCGACGCTCTCGAACACCGCAAGGTCCGTCACCGTGCTGCCGATTCCCACGCCCGGAGCCCGCGACCGGAATTCGTGACCGGCTGCCGTGCCGCGTGTGTCCGGGCCTCCACTTCTGGAGGACCGATGACAAGCCCCACAACACCCCAGTACAGGCAGGACGTTCCGGCGACCGTATACGGCTATGTCTCAGCCCGCTCACAGGGCGGGGTGCCGATGACCCAGGCGACCGCCTTCGACTCGGCCAGGCCGTTCCGCGCCGAGGGCGACGCCCGGGAGCGCGCCAAGGAGTACGCACGGACAGCAGGGCTGACCGTGACCGCCGAGAGCCGGCTGGGCTTCACCGTCGCCGGTACGGCAGCCGCGTACGAACAGCTCACCAGCGGGCGGATCGCCAGCTACGAGGTGGAACAGCTCGGGTCCATGAACCGGGAGCGTTCCGTCACGCACCTCGACATCATCGGCGCCCGGCAGCCTGACGCCCTCGGCGTCGGCGCCGCACCGGGTACCGACGCCATCGAGGCGGTCGCGCTGGAACGCCCGCGTACGCCCATGCGTCTCCTCCCGGCCGCCTCCAAACCGCCGGAGGTCGCCGCGTTCCACCTCACGCTCCCGGACGACGTGGCCAGGCTGCTCAATGCGATCCCGGCACACGAGGCGGGGCATGATGGCCGCGGTGTGCACGTCGCCATGGTGGACACGGGACAGGCCGAACACGCCTTCTTCAGCGCCCACGGCTACGACGTCGCCCCGACCGTCGCGCTTGTCCCCGGCACCAGCCCGGCGGAGGACCCGATCGGGCACGGCACCGGTGAATCAGCGAACATCTTCGCCGTGGCTCCCGGGGCGCGGCTGCTGCCCTACCGCGCCAGCGACCGAGGGGGCGACCTCACGGCCGCCACCGCGGGATTCCTGCGCGCCAAGGCGGACCAGCCGCAAGTCCTCACCAACTCATGGGGCGGGGACGGGGACTTCCCCCCGATCGGACCGCCCAGCCAGGCCGACGTGATCTTCGCACTGGAAATCCTGGACGCCGTGGAGCAGGGCATCGTCGTCGTCTTCTCCGCCGGCAACGGCCAGTTCACCATCGAACCGCAGGTGCCCGGCGTGATCGCCGCGGGTGGGGTGTTCGCGGCACAGGACGGCCGACTTCGCGCGTCGAACTACGCGAGCGCATACGTCAGCCCCTGGATCGACGGCGTCCGTGTGCCGACGGTTTGCGGCCTGGTCGGCTTGCTGCCCCGAGCCCAGTACCTGATGCTGCCGGTGCCACCCGGCTGTGCGATCGACATCGACGAGAGTCTGCCCGGCGCGGGCAACCCGACCGGCGACCCGGGCGACGCCACCAGTTCGAGGGACGGCTGGGCGATGTTCTCGGGCACGTCGGCCGCAGCACCGCAGATCGCGGGAGCGGTGGCTGTACTCCTCGAAGCCCGGCCGGCGCTGACTCCCGCCCAGGTGGGCGAGGCGCTCGCCAGGACCGCCACCGACGTCACCACCGGCACCAGTCACCCACGGTTCGGTAACAAGGCCAAGGTCGGACCTGACACGGCCACCGGTCCCGGACTCGTCAACGTGAGCGCCGCGCTGGACTTCGTCCTCACACAGAACCCCTGACGTCGAGCTGGTCGTGCGGGACGCCGGAGGATTCGCGTTCGCCTTCGGCGTCCTATGGAAGCGGACCACGGCATATCGGCAGGCCGGTGCTGACCTGGGCCCCAGGAACCACCCCGGCCGTTCGCGGAGGGCTCAGCCGTTCTACGGAGCCGGACTGATGTCGCCGTTGGTGTTCATGTCGAAGACGCCCTGCGTCTTGCCGTCGACCTTCAGTTGCTTGAGCCAGTGCTTCGAGAGGTTGTGCACGTTCTTGTGCTGCATCTCCCACGGCACCGAATGCCCGGCACAGGCCAGCTTCACCATCAGCTTGTGGGAGCCCGCGACGGCGTTGTAGAGCGCGGGGACCGAGAAGTTGAGTTCCTGATTCGAGCTGGGCGGCGACGTGTTCACTTGCCTGTCTTGCTCCCCGTACACCATGAGGACCGGCACGCTGCCGCCGAGGACGCCGCCCTGCGCCGCAGTGGTCTCGTTCCAGCCCCACCGTACGAAGTTCCTGATCCGGTTGATTCCTTCCGGCGGTCCCCACTTCCTGCCCACCGGGTCACTCTCCATCATCGCGGCCCATGCCACTTCCACCATGCCGGGTTCCCGCTGGTCCAGGCAGCCCAGCTCGGCGTTCCAGCCCGTCTCCAGACCCGGCCTCGTCCCCAGGAACATCGGGAGGCCGGGCACCGGCAGGGTGGCCGGCGGGTTCGCGGTCGCCTTGGGCGGGAAGATCGGCGCCAGCAGGAACAGGCTCGACACCTTGTCCGGGTGCTTGACCGCATACGGTCCCATCGAGAACGCGGCCGCGGACCAGCCGATGAAGGCCACCTTCTTCACCTTGCACTCGCGGCGGATGTACTCCACGACGGTGTTCAGCTCGTCCTGGTCGCTGTTGGAGTTGTTCAGTTGGAACGCGTAGCTCGCGGTGCCCGGGATGTGGCCCGGCGGCCGCGGGATCAGCAGCTTCTGCTCGGCGAGGCTGGTGTTGTACGGGTCGTCCATCTTGGGCCGCGGCGACAGCCCGTGCCCTTGGAGGTCCATCATGAAGACGTCGTACCCGGCCTTGGCCAGGGCCTCGGCCCAGCTGTAGCTCTTGTACTGGAGGTCGAAGCCCGCCAGGACCGGAACGCTCCGGCCGTGCAGCATGAGGACGGCCTGGCGCTCTTCGAGGTGTCCCAGGGACGTGCCGTCGCGCTCCCGTACGAAGAGCTCGACGTGTTCGCCCACGTTCGCCGGGACAGTGGAGACGTGGGGCACCGCGTGATCGGTCAGAGTGACAGGCATGAGGTTCCGCTCGGTCGGCTCGGTACGGGGAGGAAACCCCGGCTATGCCAGGCTGTACGCGCGGGGCGGTCCGCGCCACAGCAGGGGGTCCGGCGGTGTGACGTTCGCCGGCACGGGCAGAGGACCCCGGCGCTCGCGCGGCCGCAGTCGCAGTCGCGTGCCGACCCGTCACACGGCCTGGCCCAGCGGCGAGAGTTTCGCGGGGCCCTGACCGGACTGGCGCCGCAGGAGCAGACACCCCCACCACACCTCACAAACCATGATCGACAAACAAGATCTCGACGCGCCACCCCACCCACCAGCATGACCTCGTGAAGGCTCCCCCAACTGTCGATGCAAGTGACGTCGATCGCTGACACGGCCGGCTCCGCGTCGATTCGCGGTGCCACACCGTCATGGTGCTGCGGCTCCGTGAGCGCTTGAGGCTCCACCCGGTGACCGCACCGACCAGTCAAGCTTCACTTCGCACACTCACACGGAACGAGCCTCGGCCACGTGACGCTGCGCTGCGGGAAGCGCGTCATCCACGCATTCCGTAGGGTCCGCTGTCCGGCGGCCCCAACAGCGCCCCTGGTTCTTCCCTGACTCTCCCCGGAACGGCCCCTGACAACGGCATCGGGCGAGCGTCAGTGCGCCTAGCGTGTTCAAGAGTCCCGGCCAGGTCTGCACGCTTCTTGAGCGTGCCTCTCACACCCAGTCTTGTCAGGAGGACGATTCATGCCGTTCAGAGGATGGCCCGCGTTACGGCGCACCGCTCTGCGGAGCACGGCCATGGTCGCGGGAACCGCCATCGCCGCCGTCGCCGGTCTCGCCGCCGCACCCGTCGCGAACGCGGCGCCGGTGACCACCAACGCTCTGCAGTGGGCTCCGTGCGACGCCCCGGACCACCCGGGCGCCGAGTGCGCCACCCTCACGGTGCCGATCGACTGGGCCCACCCGGGCGGGGCCACGTTCGGCCTGGCCGTGGCCCGCCGCCAGGCCACCGACCCGGGTGCGCGCGTCGGCTCGATGGTGTTCGGTCCCGGGGGTCCCGGCGACTCCGGCGTGGAGCGGGTGGTCGGCGGCATCAGCCGGTTCAGCTCCGAGACCCGCCGCAGGTTCGACATCGTCAGCTTCGATCCGCGCGGCGTGGGCCGCAGCAACCCGGTGACCTGCTCCGGCGATCTGCTCGCCCAGCGGCCGTCACCGAAGATGGGCAGTCAAGCGGACTTCGACGCCACCCTGGCCTACAACAAACGGCTCCGTGCCGACTGCCGGGCACGCACCGGCCCGGTCTTCGATCACCTTGACACCGCTCAGACGATCCAGGATCTGGACGCCCTGCGAGCCGCCCTCGGCGAGACCGAACTGACCTTTCACGGCAGCTCGTACGGCACACTGCTCGGGGCACAGTACGCCGAGACCTATCCGCACCGGGTCCGCGCCATGGTGCTGGAGAGCGTGATGGACCACAGCGTTGCCAGTACCCGTGAGTTCCTGCGGTCCGCGGCGACCGCGGCACAGGACTCCTTCGACGAGTTCGTGCGATGGTGCGCCGGCCAATCGACCTGCGCGTTGCACGGTCGCGACGTCCGCACGGTCTGGCAGGGGCTCCTGACTCGTGCGCAGCGCGGCGAGTTGGAGAACCCTTCGAAGCCGGGAACTCCTCTTTCGTCAGCGGATCTGGTCAACAGAATCGCGTTCAGGAAGTTCTACGTCGTCGACTACGCAGGCCTGGCACAGACCATCGCCGAGATGGCGTCGAGCAGCCCGCTCCCCGCCTCGCCCACCTCGGTGTCGCCGCTTCCGCCGACGGCCCCCGTGTTCTGCGCGGACTGGCGGCTGCCGGTGCACGACTACCAGGAGTACGCCTCGCTCGTCGGCACGATGAACAGGGCCGCACCCGACCTGCCCTTGCTGCTGCCGGTCCAGATGGCAGTGGCGTGCCTGGGTGCGCCGACCGCCAACCCGCAGCACCGCCTGGCGGTCCGCGGCGCCCCGCCCATCCTGGTGTCCAACGCACTCCACGACCCAGCCACCGGCTACCCCTGGGCGGTCTCGGTCGCCCGGCAACTCGGCCGCAGCGGCGCGCTCCTGACCTACGAGGGCCAGGGCCACGGCAGCGTCACCAGCGGCCCCTGCATGGAGCACGCCGTCGACGCCTACCTGACCCACCTGACCGTGCCACCACGCGGCACCAGGTGCCCGGCCGTGCCGTCCTGAGCGGCCACCGGGGGCGCCCTGGTCACGGCCACGCCGCACGGCCGCCCACGGCGGCGTAGTCCGCGACAGTCATGTGAGCTTGCCGAGGATGTGTGGCCATGCGGCTTCCCCCAGGAGCGCGTCAGCCTGCGGGGTGCCTCCGTGCTGGAAGCGCGGGGAGCCCGGCGCCGGGCCTTCGCCGGGAAAGCGTTGTCGGTGGCCTGCATCGTGGCGGGTGATCAGGTGCACGGTGGCCCCTGCGGAGCGCCTGCGTTCTGCCAGTTGTTCGGCGAAGCGGAGAGAGGGCCACATCGCGTCGTCGCCACCGGCGACGAGCAGCAGATCGGCTCGGGCCTTGTCGACGGGGATTTCCGCCGGAGGGAGCAGGTGAGCGAAGCTCCGTTCGCTGAGTTCGTACCATCCGCGGATGGCGACCGGACCACTGCCCTGGGTGACGGGAGTCCAGGAGTCATCCAGGGGGACGAAGGGCAGGGGCCGCCCACGCCAGGTCCAGGAGGAGCGATACGGGCGCTGTTTCCCATCGGAGCCCGAGCCCACATTGCACCAGACTCGCGATGTGGGTGACAGCGCGATGACCACGTCCACGCGCGGGTCGTGCACGGCCGTGAGCAGAGCTGCTTCAGCGCCCTTGGAGGCACCCATGATGCCGATACGTCGTGCTCCGCTCGCTTCGAGCAGGTCGAGGGCGGCAATGAAGGTTTCCAAGGGGATCTCACAGATTCCCGGGGACTGCCCCGGCCCGCCGAACCAGCGGATCGACAGGGCTGTCATGCCGTGCCGGGCGAGGATGCGTGCTCGGTCACGCTCGACGCGTCCGCTGGAACCGGCCAGGACCAGGACGCCGACGTCACTGCCGTGGGCGGGAGCGGCAAGGATGCCTTCCCAGGGGTGGGTCAGTTCGTGCTCGACTGCGGCCACGTGCTTCCCCGGTTCGTCGTGTAGTGATCCAAGAGCCGGCCCGTCGTGCCGGGCGGCGTGTTCCGTGCCCGGATGCCGCTCTCCGCGGTCACGTTCCCGGTACCGCAAAGGTGAGTCCGCAGGTGCCGGACTTCGATGTGCCGTCCTGTCCCGTCAGCTCCACGACGACCTGGCCTTCGGCGTCCTGGCTGTAGGCGATCGTGCAGGTCAACTGGCGCAGAGCCGCGCTGTCCAGTGCCTTCAGGGCGAAGGGCAGTCGTGTCCTGACCCTGCCCGCCGAAGAGGGCTCGACCTTGACGGTCGCGCCGGGGCGGACGGTCGGAAGCAACGTGCTCAGGCCGGCGGCGCGGTCCTTCTTCCCCGGACCGGCGAGCAACGTCAGGACGACCTTCTCCGTCGGCACCGGCCCCTCCGTCTCGCCGGTGTTCTGGTTGCCGGCGCCCGCCTCGGTGTATCCGTCGCCGAAGCCGACCGAGGGCTCGGTCGTCCGGATCACGGGGCTCAGCCCTCCGTCGGGGGAACGGAAGAAAAGCAGCATGTCCTGTTCGCGGTCGAGGAAGGCCTGGAAGCTGGCGGGGCCGCCCGCCGCGATGACGTCGGTCTCTTGGATACCGCAGCCGCCGAGCAGCGGCACGGCGGCCGCGACGGCGGTGGCGACGGCGGTCGCATGTCTGCGCGACCAGGCACGCCTCATCCGCCGGCCTCCTCCGTGTGAAGCGGTATCTCGACGGTGAAGACGGCGCCGCCCTCGGGCCGGTTCCCCGCTCGGATCGTTCCTCCGTGCAGCTTCACGTTCTCCAGGGTGATCGCCAGGCCCAGGCCGCTGCCCGCCGAGCGGGTGCGGGCCGCATCGGCCTTGTAGAAACGGTCGAAGATGTGTGGGAGCGATTCGGGACGGATGCCGGGTCCGCGGTCCATGACCTCGGTGATCAGCACGGGCGTGCCCGAGGAGAGTGACTCGGTGCGCAGGCGTACGGCGACGGGCGCGCCGCCGTGCCGCAGGGCGTTGCCGACGAGGTTGGCGATCACGACGTCGAAGCGGCGCGGGTCGAGCCGGGCCCGGATGCCGCCGTGAAGTTCGACGCGGACCCGGTCGTCGGTCCAGTGCCGGTTCTGCAGGGTCTTGCGGATGGCCTCGGCGACATCGACCTCGTCGGCGTTCAGCTCGGCCGCGCGGGCGTCGAAGCGGGAGATCTCCATCAGGTCCTCGACGAGCACGGCGAGCTTCCCGGTTTCCGCGCTGACCAGGCGGACCGCCCGGGCGGTGTCGGTGTCCAGGCCGTCCGCGTCCTCGTCGAGGACCTCGGTGACGGCGAGCATTCCGGCGAGAGGGGTGCGCAGTTCGTGCGAGACGTCGGAGGCGAAACGGCGGGCGCGTTCCTCGGCCTCGCGCAGTTCCCGTACGGAGCGCTCCAGTTGTCCCGCCGACTCGTTGAAGGTGCGTGCCAGGTCGGCCAGTTCGTCGCTGCCGCGTACCGGAATACGGGTGTCGAGTCTGCCGTTGCCCATGCTCCGGGCCGCCTGGTGCAGCTTCCTTACCGGGCGCAGCACGCTGCGTGCGGCGATCAGGCCGGGGATCAGTGCGACGGCGATGCCGGGCAGGGCGCCGTCCCGGGCGGCGATGAGGAGCGCGTCGACGTTGACCTGCTCGTCGGTCATCCGCATGACGGCGTAGAGGACGAGACCGCTGGGCAGCACGCTGTTCGGGCTTGCCTTGAAGACCATCGGCATGGCGATGGTCAGGTAGGGAACGCCGTCCTTGACGACCCGCTCGAAGCTGCCGTGGGGGTTGGCCCGCGCGGCGCGGCGCAGTTCGGGTGTGATGACGGTGGAGACGGGGTTCTCGCCCGAGGAGGCGCGCAGCGAACCGTACTCGGCGAACACCACCCAGGGGTGCGGCTTGCCCTTGCGGGCGATGTCGCGCAGGACGTCGTCCAGGTCGGGCCCTGCCTGCATGGGCAGCCCGAAGGCCGTCTGCTGTACGTGGTCGCGGAACGACGTGACCGCCGTGTCCTGTGCGGTCTTCAGGACTGCGTTGCGGGCCTCACGGTAGGTCAGTGCGGCGGTCGTGCCGGCGCTGACGGCGGCGACCAGCAGGAAGGCGAGCAACAGCCGCGTACGCAGCCCGAACGCCCTGAGGCGCGTCCGCTCGCCGGTGACTCTGCCGCCCTCTCCCGTGTCACCGCCCGGTCCTTCCTGCTTGCCGCGGCGGAGCCGACCGAGGCGGGGTCCGGTGGTCACAGCGGTCCGAAGCGGTAGCCGAAGCCCCGCAGCGTCTGGACGTAGCGGGGGCTGCCGGCTTCGTCCTCGATCTTGCCGCGCAGGCGGCGGACACACGCGTCGACCAGACGGGCGTCGGCGTGGTAGCTGTGCTCCCAGACGTGCTCCAGCAGTTGCTGCCTGCTGAACACCTGCTCGGGGGCGGCGCAGAGGTGCAGCAGGAGCTTGAGCTCGGAGGGGGCGAGGGCGAGGGGCCGACCGGCTTTGGTGATGGTCAGTCCGCCCCGGTCGATGGTGAGTTCGCCGTAGACCTCGATGGCTGGGCGGCCCGGTCCGCTGTCGTCCAGGCGGCGCAGCACGGCACGGATGCGGGCCTCGATCACCTCGGGACGGGCGGGCTTGACGATGTAGTCGTCGGCACCGGCTTCCAGGCCGATGACCACGTCGAAGTCGTCGCTGCGCGCGGTGAGCATGATGATCGGCAGCTGGCTGTGCTCGCGGACCTGCCGGCACACCTGTACGCCGTTCATTCCGGGCAGCATCAGGTCCAGCAGGAGCAGATCGGGGCGGAACTCGGCCAGCGCGGCGAGGCCGGCCTCGCCGGTCGCGGCCGCCCGTACCTCGTGGCCGCGGCGGCGCAGACCGAGTTCGACCCCTTCGCGTACGGAAGGGTCGTCCTCGATGAGGAGCACGCGGGGCATGGGCAGTTCTCCCTCTGTGGTGGTCAGGTCCGGGTCCGTCTCCGGCGTATGCCGGACAGCAGCGCTTCGACTTCGGCGAGGCGCAGCGGACGGGCGAGCAGGGCGAAGGTGAGGACGACGGCGACCGCGCCGGCAGTTGCGCCGGCCAGGGCTCCCGCCGGTGCCGCGCCCAGGGCCGCGAGATGGCCCAGTGCGGTGGCGGGGGCGGCGGCGAGCAACAGCCGTGCGTGAGCGCCGACGGCCGACGCGCGCAGAGGGCGGGCGACAGCGAGCCGGCGGCTCAGCACCAGGCCGGTCATCACCCAACCCGCGCACAGCGCGAGTGAGTACGCCGCCGCCATACCGGTGACGGCCCAGCGGGCCGGAAGCAGGTGTGCGGCGGCCAGGGACAGGCCCGCGTTCAGGGTGACGATCACGAGGTTGAGCAGGAAGGGCGTACGGGTGTCGGAGAGCGCGTAGAAGGCGCGGGACAGGACGTACTGGCCAGACAGGGCGGCGAGTCCCGGCGCGAAGGCCATCAGGATCCCGGCCATGGCCGCCGTGTCGTCGGCGCTGGTCCTGCCGTACCCGAAGACGAGGGCCATCACCGGCTGGGCGAGGGCGAACAGCGCGCAGGCGGCGGGTACGACGGCGGCGGCGCAGACGCGCAGGGTGCGGGAGACGTCTCGCCGTACGGCGTCGGTGTCCCCGTCGACGGCGGCCGCGCTCATCCGGGGCATCACCGCGGTCACCAGGGAGACCGTGATGATGCCGTGCGGTACGACCCACAGCGCATAGGCGTTGTTGTACGCGCCGTACCCGGGGCCGCCGTCGAGGCCCGCGGTGGTGGCCAGCCGGGTGGTGACCCAGTAGGCCGCCTGGTTGGCCAGGACCAGCAGCACCAGCCAGCCGGCCGCTCGCAGGGGGCGGGTCAGTCCGCTGCCGCGCCAGTCGAAGCGGGGCCGCCAGCGGAAGCGGGCCGCCCGCAGCGCGGGGACGAGGGCGAGTGCCTGGACGGCGATACCGGCGGTCGTGCCCCAGCCGAGCACGGCGGTCTCGGTCGCGGTGAGCGTGTCCCCGCCGCCCATGGCCAGGGCCAGGTACAGACCGAAGACGCTCATGACGACGACGTTGTTCAGGACCGGCGCCCACATCATCGCGCCGAAGCGGCCCCGTGCGTTGAGTACCTGTCCGAGCAGCGTGAACAGTCCGAGGAACAAGATCTGGGGCAGGCAGTAGCGGGCGAGGGCGGTGGTCATGGCCGCCTGGGGGCCGGTGTAACCGGTGTACGCGTCGACGATCGCGGGAGCCGCCCACACCGCGGTCGCGGTGATCGCCAGCAGGGCGACGACGCAGACGGTGACGAGCCGGTCGGTGTATGCGAGGCCCCCGTCGTCGTGCTCTTTGGCGGCCTTGACCAGCTCGGGCACGAAGACGGCGTTGAGCGCACCGCCGAGGAGCAGCATGTAGACGATGGTGGGGAGGGCGTTGCCCACCGCGTAGCCGTCGGCGGCCGTGCCGATGGTGCCCAGAGCTGCCGCGACCACGGCGGACCGGGCGAAACCGGTGGCCCGGGAGACGATGGATCCGGCGGCCATGACGGCACTGGCGCGTGCCGTGGAGCCGCCCTTCGCCGCTTCCGCGCCGTCCGGGCTACGTGTGCTGTCCGTACTGTCCGTGCTGCTCGGCATCGTCACCGTCGGCGTCGTCCGCTTCATCGGCGGTTCAGGTAGGCCTGGAAGGCGCGGTGAAGCGCGTGGTTGGCGCTGCCGCCCAATGGCCTCTCCCACTCCCCCAACGTCTCGACGACCTGTCCCCCGGTGCCGAGCTTCCATCGCAGCAATCCGTACGCACGTTCCTCAGGATCGAGAGTGGAGGGTATCCCGCGCATGTCGTAGACGTCGGCCCCGTGGGCCTGGGCGTCCTGCATCATCCGCCACTGCAGGGCGTTGGAGGGCCGGACCTCGCGCCGGTGGTCGGCCGATGCCCCGGTCTGGTACCAGGCCCGGCGCCCCACCGTGATCATCGTGTGTGCGGCGAGGATCTCCCCACGGTGACGGGCGAGGTACAGCTTCATCCGCCCCGGCTCCTCGGCGTTGAGCGCCGCGTACTGACGCTCGTAGTAGGCAAGCGAACGGCCGAGCCTGAAACCGTCGCGTCGCTCGGTGATGCCGAGCAGCCGGTAGAACTCGGGAAGTTCGACCGCGCTGCCCACCACCACCTCCACGCCCTCCTTCTGCGCCCGGCGCACGTTGCGGCGCCACTCCTGGTTGAGCCCGGTCCACAGGTCCTCGGTGGTGCGTCCGGCGAGCGGTACGTGGAAGACGTGCCGGGGCTGGGCGTCCCCGTCCCCTCCGGTCCCCTCCCCACCGCAGCGGTGCCAGCCGCGGGCCCGCAGCCGCTCGGCGACGGCGGTGCCGAGCGGGTCGACCTCACTGGCGAGGACATCGCCCAGGAGTCGGCCAGCGCCGGCGGCCGACTTGAGCAGGGAGGCGTCCCAGCGCCGGTAGGCGGGCGACGGGCCGATGCGCACAGCGAAGACGCCCGCGCGGCGCAGGTGTTCCAACAGCGGAACGAGCCAGCCGTCGACGTCGGGATCGCTCCAGTCGGCGACGGGCCCCTCGGGAAGGTAGGCGAAGTACTTGCGGGTGCCGGGGAACTGTCGCAGCAACACCAGGGCCACACCTGTCAGTTCGCCCGCGTCTGGGGCCGGTCCCCAGCCGAGCAACTGGGCGCGCCAGCCCTCCTTGACGTCGGCCCAGGACGGGCACTGCAGGAAACCGGCACCGAGGGCCGTGCCGACGGGGGACGCGAGGAAGTCGCGGTAGGTCTCCCCGGTGATGGTTCGCAGGGCCACGCCCCGGTTCCGTGCCTGGGGCACACGGCTGGGCGGCACGAGCAGCGCTGACACAGTCTGAGCCTCTCCTTCTCCCCGGACCTGTCGCGGGGACGCAAACGATGCTCACAGCGGTCCGTGACCGCTCCGCGCGGCGAATGTGACCGGACGATGACCGTTCCTCACCAGTCGCCGTCACATTGCTCCACAGCGGCTGACCTGGTGTTTTCCGGCTCTACAGTCACGACATCGCCCACTCGCACCGTTCTCTCGCCCTTTGCCGGAGGTCCCGTTGTCCCGCACCCGCGTTCTCGCCCATGCCCGCCTCCGGACCGGCGTCGTGGCCGCCCTGCTGGCGCCGCTCGCCGCCTGCTCGTCGAGCGCCTCCCCCGGCGCCTCGGACGCCAAGAGGCCGCCGGGCGCCGACAACCGTCCGGTCGCAGTCACCGTCACGCCCACCGGTGACCAGGTGCCGGCGGGCAAACCCGTGCGGGTCACTGCCGCAGGCGGCAGGCTCACCGCGGTGACCGTCACCGACGGCAAGAACCGCCGGCTCGCCGGCAAGGTCGCGGCCGACGGCCGGTCTTGGGTCTCCGACCGCAAAGCCGTCCCCGGCACGACCTACGCGGTGACAGCCGCGACCCGGACCAAGGGCGGAACCGCCAAGAGCACCCGGGCCTCCTTCACCACGGCTCCGGCGGACAAGGTCAACAAGGTCGACTGGCGACCGGGCACCGGCAGCACCGTCGGCGTCGCCCAGCCGGTCTCCCTGACCTTCGACCACCCGGTCAAGAACCGGGCCGAGGTCGAGAAGCAGCTCAGGATCACCACCTCCAACGGCACCGAGGGCTCCTGGGGCTGGATACGCGACTGGTCGGGCAGGGACCGAGTGGACTGGCGGCCCCGGACCTACTGGAAGCCCGGGACCAAGGTCACGCTCAACGCCGAGCTGAACGGCACCGACTCGGGCGCGGCCGGCGGCTGGTTCGTACGCGACTACACGAGCACCTTCACCATCGGCTCCCGGCAGATCGTCAAGGTCGACCTCGACAGCCATCAGCTCACCCTCGTGCGCGACGGCGAGACAGTCCGGCGCATACCGGTCTCCGGCGGCACACCCGGCGGTGACAAGCGTTCCTGGCGCGGAACCGCCGTGCTCATGGCCAAGGAGGGCACGATCAACATGAACTCCGAGACGGTGGGCCTCGCCGACGCGTACAACAAGATGGTCGACTACTCGATGCGACTGACCTGGTCCGGCATGTACGCGCACGCCGCCCCTTGGAACGCCCGCTACTTCGGCAACGCCAACCAGAGTTCCGGCTGCATAGGAATGAGCGACGCGAACGCGGCCTGGTTCTACGGGCAGGTACGGCCGGGCGACCCCTTCGAGATGACCGGCAAGGACACCAAGGGCGTTGTCGAGCCCGGGAACGGCTTCGG
Organism: Streptomyces aurantiacus; assembly: GCF_027107535.1. Lineage (NCBI taxonomy): Bacteria > Bacillati > Actinomycetota > Actinomycetes > Kitasatosporales > Streptomycetaceae > Streptomyces > Streptomyces sp. Qhu-G9. The sequence goes on from NZ_CP114283.1 coordinate 5,467,320, forward strand.
AGCGTGGAACCTCTCATGGGCCGAGTGGCGTCAGAAGAGCGCGCTGCGCTGAGAGGTGCTTGCGAGTCCCGCCCGCCCCGCCGACCCGGCGGCGCGGGTCGGATGGAAGTGCCCTCGACGGGGGTGGCGCACCGTCCCGGTCGCGCCAGGCGGCCCGTGGCACGCAAAGAAACCAGGCAGATTTCCGAAGCGGAGAACCGATCAATACCCCAGCATCAGATCCCGTACCCGACACCGGGGTTCGACCCCCGCGAACCGGCCGGCCATCCGGCGCAACAAGCCCACGAACGCTTCCTGCCAGCGGCCGGTCTATGTTGTGACCTGCGGCCACCGCAGGATCATCAGCCTTCACACACCGGTCATCAGCGGTGGCCGCGGCCTTCCCCCAGCCCGACCCACGAGCGATATCAGGCCTATGGCTGGAGGTCGCTCTGGTACCAGGTGCCTGACGTGCCACCGAGATCGGCCGGGGTGGCCGGGCCAACCGGGACGAACCCGGCCTTGGTCAAGACTTTCCGGGACGGGGCGTTGTCGTGGGAGGTCGCCGCCCGCAGTGTGCGCAATCCGTGCCGCGCTGCCGCAATCCGGCACAGCTCCCGGACGGTCGCGGTCGCCACGCCGCGGCCGGCGACCTGCTCCGCAACCCGGTACCCGAGCCTGGCAGTGCCGTCCTCCAAGTCGTACAGGTTGAACCTGCCGACTACCGAGCCGTCCTCGGCGACGAGCACGTAGAAGACGCAGCTGCCGGCCTCCTGCTCGGCCAGCATGGCGTTGTACCCGTCGGTGAACTGGTCGAAGAACTCGTCGCCGCGGTCGGGGATCGAGGCAGCGAAGTAGATGCGGTTCGCCAGCTCGAAGGCCAGGACCGCCGGGGCATGGCCGGCATTCAGCCGCTTCAGCTCGGGCATCGCCCGACTCTACCCAGATCGTGCACTGAGGCCACCTGAGTTTCCGCCGATGGCAGAAGCTCCAAGATCAGGACACACAACGATCTACAGATGGAGTACTCGAGCGTGCGGGTGCCATCAGGGCGAACTCGTGCTGTGACCGGCATGGCTCGCCGGGCTGATGGGCCCGGAAGTGGCGGTGCTAATCGGGAGGCGTTTCGAGCAGCCTCTGCATAGGGTCTGCCGGATGACGCTCTCTCATGATGTGGCCGGAGACGGTCCGGTGCTGGTGCTGTTGCATTCCGGGGTGTGTGACCGGCGGATGTGGGATGCCCAGTGGCAGGCCTTGATCGACGCCGGTTACCGGCTGGTGCGCTGTGATCTTCGGGGCTTTGGTGGGACTCCGGCGCCGGACCGGCCTCACAGCGACGCCGAGGATGTGCTGGCCCTGCAGAACAGTCTGGGCATCGCGCAGGCGGCACTGGTGGGATCCTCGTACGGCGGGCAGGTCGCCTTGGAGATCGCCGCGCGCTGGCCGGATCGGGTGAGCGCCCTTGGGTTGATCTGTTCCGCCCTGCCCGGTCATGAACCTTCTGCCGAACTGAGTGCGCTCGGGGAGCGCGAAGAAGCGCTGATCGAGGCGGGGGACGTCGTCGGCGCGACGGAACTGATGGTCGAAACCTGGCTCGGCCCGGACGCCGACGAGACCGCCCGCGAGGCGGTACGCCAGATGCAGCGGCGCGCCTTCGAGCTGCAGCTGGCCGCCGCTGAGGAATTCGAGCCAGTCGAGGCCGTGGTTGATCTGGCGGCAATTCAAGCGCCCTGCCTTGTCCTGTCGGGCGCGCATGATCTGGAGGACTTCCGACGGATCGCCGCCCGACTGCCGCATCTGCTCGCGAACGCCGACCACGTCGAACTGCCATGGGCAGGTCACCTTCCCAGCCTGGAGCGGCCAACGGCCGTTACCGATCTGCTGATCGGCTTTCTCAAGGAGAGAGTCCCTGCCGGTTGAGCATGCTCGCGGCCTGTCCCCGCATGCGGCGTTGAGGAGAGGGCGTCCGCTCCGGCGGATGCGCTTCAGTCGAGTACATGCCCTGTCGTCGCGTCCACATGGTCAGGGATCTCCTCGTGGCGATCACCAACCGTTGCCGTTCCGGTGGGCTCGAACATGAGGATCGCGGCGCCGGACGGGGCGTACGGCTTGTGCTCCGTACCTCGGGGGACGGTGAAGACCGCGCCTTGTGCGAGCACGACCGTGCGCTCCCCCGCGGGCTCGCGAAGGGCGATGTGCAGTTCACCGCCGAGCACCAGAAAGAACTCGTCGGTCTCGTCGTGAGCGTGCCAGATGTGCTCGCCTTCGACCTTGGCAACGCGTACGTCGTAGTCATTGACGCGCGTGACGATGCGAGGGCTCCAGAAGGCGTCGAAGGAGGCCAGGGCCTTGCCGAGGGATATGGGTTCGGTGGTCATGGGCTCATCGTTCCTCCTGTCGCGTGGTCGGCGTGAGTGCTAGGAATTGCACATGACGCAAGAATCCTCGCACGCAGTCCACTCGGTCCGCGCAGTCGGCCCGCACCGCGTCGTCGTCATCGTGGATGAGAACTCGAACCCCTTCGAGCTCGGTTGCGCGACCGAGATCTTCGGCCTGCGCAGACCCGAGATCGGCCTTGATCTCTACGATTTCAGGCTCTGCTCGCCCGAGCCCCGCACGCTGATGCGGGACGGATTCTTCACGCTCACGGGAGTCGCGGATCTGGAAGCGGCCGACTCGGCGGACACCCTCATCGTCCCCAACCGGCCCGACACCGAGGTCCCCCGTCGCCCGGCTGTGCTTGACGCCGTCCGGCGGGCACACGCACGCGGTGCGCGCCTGGTCGGCTTCTGCAGCGGCGCGTTCACTCTGGCCGAGGCGGGTGTCCTCGACGGGCGCCGGGCCACCGCGCACTGGCAGTGGGCTGACTCCTTCCGGACCCGCTTCCCTGCCGTACACCTCGAATCGGACGTACTGTTCGTGGACGACGGAGACATCCTCACCGCCGCGGGGAGCGCCGCCGCCCTCGATCTTGGGCTGCACATCGTCCGCCGCGACCACGGCGCGGAGATCGCCAACGCCGTGAGCCGACGGCTGGTCTTTGCCGCCCACCGCGACGGTGGGCAACGGCAGTTCGTCGAGCGACCGGTGCCCGACCTGCCCGACGAATCACTGGCGCCCGTCCTGGCCTGGGCCCAGGAACGGCTGGGCTCGGTCCTCACCGTGTCCGAGCTCGCGGCACGGGCGGCGGTCAGTCCGGCGACACTGCATCGCCGCTTCCAGGCACAGCTGGGCACGACGCCGCTGGCATGGCTCACGGGTGAACGGGTCGCCCTGGCCTGCCGACTGATCGAGCGGGGGGAGTCACGCTTCGACGTGGTCGCGCGAAGCACCGGACTTGGCACCGCCGCCAACCTGCGAGCACTGATGCGTCGCGAGACCGGCCTCAATCCGTTGGCGTACAGGCGGCGGTTCGGACCGCGGGCCGGCTGAACTCCAGGCATCGTCCTCCGGGAAGCCACCGAGGTCTGTGGATCGTTCTGTGCATCAGCGCCGGTGTTGCCGGATGCGAGCGCGCTGGTTGCTTCTTGTCCAGCACGTGGTCGTCCTGAGGGCCCCGTGCACCGGGGAATCAGGCGGTGTCGACGTCGGTGGTGCCGAGTTCGGCGTAGGCCTCGGAACGGGTGCGGCGGATGCGGGCGGCGAGGACCACGCCGGCCAGGACACTCTGGGCGACGCCGACCACCCACGGCGAGCCGTGCCGTGGGTGCACCCGGCCCCAGCACCTACTGCGGCGCGTTCACGAGGGTCCTGGGCCTGGGGTTTCGGGTGAGACCGAAAGTGAGTGCGGCGCGGCAGGCACCCGGACACCCTGAAGTCGACCGGCGAGGTGTGGGTGTAGGGGGGAGACCTGGTGCGTAGATCTGGCGTGCTGTCACTGCTGCTGTTCGGAGCGTTGACCGCCTGCGGGCCAGGTGGCCCGACCGCGTCCCCTTCACGCACCGCGCAGCCCGCTCCGTTTCTGCGTCAGGCCACCAACACTGAGCTGGCGACGCTGCGCAGGGCCGAGGACATCCTGGAGCGGCGCTGCATGGCACGCGCCGGTTTCCACCTGCCGGCGGCGTCCAAGCCGGTCCGGACCGGGCCCCAGCCACCGCCGATGGCGCTCGTCCTCGGCGACGTGCCATGGGCCCGCGAACACGGCTACGGCTCCCGCGTCCGCACTCCCGAGGAGACCGCCCGCCTGCGGGCGAACGACCCGGTCGGGGACTACCTCCGTGCGTTGAAGCCGCAGCGGCGTGCCGAGGCGCTGCGCGCGTGGCAGGGCGGCGGCGTGGACACCATCGAGGTCACCCTGCCCGGCGGCATGACCACGGGACGCAGCACCCGCGGATGCACCAGCAAGGCCCGCGGAGAGTTGTACGGCGACTTCCGTACATGGTTCGGCGCGGACGCCGTGGACCGTGATGTCACGGGGCTGGCCATGAGCCGGGCACAGGCGGATCCCGCGTACACGAAAGCGCTGCAGCGCTGGTCGGACTGTGTGTCCGAGCGCGGACTGCCCCAAAAGTCGCCACAAGACCTGCGGGCCGCGTTGGGCGACGTGGCACCCAGGGCCAAGGAGATCAAATACGCCGTTGCGGAAGCGTCCTGCGCCGTTGGCTCCGGTCTGGCGGAGGTCGCCGGGGACGTCGAGGAGCGGCATCTCACCGACGTGCGCGAGCGCTATCGCGCCGACGTGGCCAACGCGCGTCGTATGCGGCTTGCCGCGCTGCCGAAGGCGGAGCGGATCGTCCGCGACGAAGATCCGTCGCGGTACCACACCGAGAAGAAGGGTACGAGATGAAGCAGTACGTACGAAGCGTTCTGGCGACGGCGGCCGTGATCGGGCTGGTGGCCGCCGCCGGGCCCGCCATGGCAGCCACGGATTCGGGGCCGGCCGCACCGGCGGCGGCCGGCGCGGCGCCTACCCCGGTACGGTCCGGCGCCGACCTCAGCAAGCTGGCCGCGGCCGACGGTGCGGACGGGTACCTCTACGCCTACGACCTGCCGAACTTCCAGGGGGCCTCGTGCCGCTGGGACAGCAACGACGAATGGTGGGGAGACAACTGCGGCAACTTCAACGACCGGGCCACCTCCGTGTGGAACAACGGTTTCCCCGGCCTCTTCAGTGAAGTCGCGCTGCGCCGGGACGTGAACCCCAGTACGAACCAGTCATCGTTCTGCATCGAGGCAGGCAACTACTACGGCGACCTCTCGCTGGGCTACGAAAAGTTCCTCGACGGCGGCTGGGCGGACAACGCGATCAGCGGGCACCGCTGGTTCACCGACGACGCGGACTACATCCACGACCCGCACTACGCCTGCTGACCGCAGCAGGCAACCGGGTCCAGCACACCAGCCAGCGCGGTACCTGGGGGTCGTACGCCCCCCAGGTACATGCGGGCACATGTCTCCGCCGTCTCCTCCCGAGCCGATCCGAACGAGCCGTGGCCCGACGTGTTCCCGCACTGCCTCGGCGCCGACAGCACGAGCGCCCGCCGGGTGAAGGAGGACTGCCGTGGTGCAGGTGCGACTCCCGCAGGCCCCTTGGGCTCACTCAGTGAAGACCGCCCGCGCGAAATCGTCCGGGTCGGCGCTCGCCTCGGCGATCAGCTTTCCGTCGGCGGACCAGATGCCCGAACGGCCTGACGTCCGGTCGAAGCCGCCGCCGGTCGGACCCGCGAAGGCCGCGGTGGCGACCCACACTCCGTGGTCAGCGGCCACGCGGCGGGCGCGCTCGCCGTGGACCTCAGCCTCGTCATCGGCGTGGACGACCCCAGCGACGTAACCATCCATGCCCAGTGCGGCCGTCTTCGCGGCGTGCTCGGGGATGCCGGTGTCGCGGCAGACAGCGATCCCCAGCCTCCATCCGTCCACGTCGATCACAGCACACTCGCCGGGCACGAAGCGGGCAGCCTCACTGCCGTGCAGATGGACCTTTCCATAGGCCACGCGCGCGCCGGCTCCGTCCACAGCGAGGACGCCGATGCGCGGCCCCGGCACAGGCGCGCCGACCAATGCGAGCGTTCCGGTCTCGGCGCACGCAGTGATGATCGGAGCCAATCGTTCGTCGTCCGGGGAGACCGGCGCGGCGTCCAACTCGTATCCCGTCAACGACATCTCGGGGAACACCACCACTCGCGCGCCCGCCGCCCTCACGGCCTCGGCGTGAGCCACCGCGTTGGCCGTCACGTCGTGAGCCGCGCACCTCGGTTGCGCCACCGCGATACGAAGCGGATGCTTCACTGTGGACTCCTTTCGTCGAATCGCACGATCACTCTGAACATCGGTTCCAGGCCGAGCCGTTGCGCATCTCTCTCACAAGTCCCGCCGGCGTCTCCACCGGCACCACACCAGCCAACCGCCGACAGCCCTGTGTGGTTCCTCCTGTACCGCGCGGCGCCGCTCCTGATCAGGCGGGGCTCTTCACATGGCGGACCAGCCACGTCATCAGGGAGTCCAGGTCGGCGGCGGCTGACAGGACCCGTTCGACCGCCCGGGGGGTGTGCAGCCATTCCTCACAGCCCAGGGGACGGGCGGCGATCAACGAACGGTGCCGCAGCAGGTCGGTACGGGAGTGGTCCGTCGGGTAGCCGCGCGGCGGACGCTTCATCACGTCCCCGGAGATCTCGTAGCCCTTTGTTCGCAAGTCCGCGACGATGGCGGACAGTTCGCGGCCGCTCCCCTCCGAGGCCACAGCCTTGCGGAACGTGTCCACCTGGCCGGGATCGGGATACCACCAGGCGCCCTGGATGCGCAGACCGTCCAGGTCGAACCGCAGGCCCATCTCTATCTTGCGGTTGAGCCGGATCACCGCGCCCTGGTGCTGCCACCACCAGGAATTGGTGCGGTAGTGCCAGACGGAGAAGTCCTCGTACCGGGGGTCGGTGTCCGCGACGTCGTTGAGCAGAGCAATCATCGGCTGCCGGACCAGACGTTCACGGTCCGCACGGCAGCGTTCGCGAGTCGCGTGGGTCGGTTCGCCCTGCAGTTGCCACAACACGTCCATGGCCTGCTCCGGCCAGCCGGTGAACTGTCCACACATACGCGCAGAATAGCTCGTCCATGATCCGCACGAGGGGAGAACGAGACCGGCAGCAAGGCGTAGCCCGGGACATGGCGAAAGGTGCCGCGAGTACGGGCGCGTCGCCGTAGCCGACGTCGCGACCGCCGCACGCCCTTCACAGCGTGGCTTGGCGACCCGTTCTGGGCATGGACTGGGGCTGCGGTCGTCGTGCGGCCCGGCCGGTGGCCTCAGGCCCGGCTGTCACCGGCGCTGACCGGTTCCGCAGCGTTCACGTCCGGACTTCTCGCCCAACCGCGAGATGGCTCGGGTTCTCGCCGAACAGATCCGCGACCACACCGGCTTGACAGTACTGCCGAAAGCCATCGGCTATCAGAGCTATCTCACCCAGCTGTCCAGCACCCACCGCGAAGCCTTCCGCCTGGTGCTCATGGCCGCCCCCTGGCCCGCTCCGGTCGCGCCACTGGTCCCCTTCACCCACCAGCCACTCGCCCCGGCCTCCGACGGGCAGACGTCCGCCTTCAAGGACGCCGTGTTCCGTGCCCTGGCCGCGGACGCCCCGCAGGAACACCTGCGACTCACCACGCGAGCCGAGCGTCTGCTTGCGGCAACGGGGCAGTTCTGCCTGTTCGGACGGCTGCGGTCGGCAACACGGCTGCGGGTGAGGAACTACATCAGCCCGCCGTCCGGCTGGGTGGATCTGTCCGCGTGCGAACCCCTGCGAAGCTGAGGACCAGCGATGGCGAAGTTCAACTATCTCAAGGTCAACGAACGGTACTGGGACGCCAACAGTGACCTCTACCACGACGCCCACCCCGAGCACTTCGACGCGAGCCGGCACCCCTCCTGGGGCATCTGGCATCTGCCGGAGAGCGATCTGAGGATCTTCACCGACGAACTGCCCCCGGGGTCACGGATCCTCGACCTCGGCTGCGGCATCGGGCACGACACCGTCGGGTTCGCCCGCGCGGGATTCCGGGCCTTCGGCGTCGAGTTGTCCTCCGGCCAGTTGTCCCACGCCATCACGGACGGCGTCGGAGGCTTCGTCCAGGCCGCCGCCGAGCGTCTGCCATTCCGATCGGAGACGTTCGACGCGGCGTTCTGCGACCACGGAGCCTTCGGCTTCTCCCCGCCCCTGCCCCTGCCCCTGCTCAGGGAAGCTCACCGGGTACTCCGCCCCGGGGGCGTCCTCGGGCTGTGCACCTACTCTCCGCTGCTGCAGATGTGCTTCGACAACCGGACAGGCACTGTAGGGGAGCAGCTCTCGAACCCTTACGGCGACGCCAAGGTGAAGTACAGCGGAGACGTGGTGGTCTTCCACTCCACCCACGCGCAGTGGATCGACATGTTCCGCTCCTGCGGTTTCTCCGTCGAGCGGCTGGTGGAACCGACCGCTCCGGCCGGCGGTGACACGTACTTCCAGGAATCACTCGACCGGAGCTGGGCCGAGAAGTGGCCGGCGGAGGTCCTCTGGAAGGTCCGCAAACTCTGACATCAGCGTCGACCGCTCACGGCGAGCCACGCCCGACCCGGCTCCACCTCGCCCGAGCCGAGGACTGTTCCCTGCGTGCCAGGCACCTGCTCGGTGAGACCGGATCCCGCTGGACAAGGGGATGTGGCGCGCAAAACGGTGTTCGGCTTGTTCGTTGCGCTGGCGGCCGTGCTCGCGGTAGCACCGCTCACCAGCGCGGAGCAGACCGAGACCGCCGCCTGCTGCGGCATGCCGCCAGGCTCGATGTAAGGGTGCTCACCGCTGGATCGATCTCGTATGTGGGTCCGTCGTTCGAGCTGACGGGCCCTCATGCCTGATACAGAACGGGTCGTCGGCAGCGTCAGCAACCGGTGCGGCTCAGCATGTCCGGTAGCGCGCGTAGATCAGTCCGCTGTCGAAGGCACGCTCCTCGACCAGCTCGAGATCGAGCCGCACGCCGTCGGGGAAGAACCGCTTGCCTCCGCCGACCACGCTCGTGGTGATGAACAGGTGGTACTCGTCCACCAGACCGGCTGCGATCGCCTGGGCCGCGAGGTTGGGGCCGTCGATGGTGAGGTCGTGATCGGCCTCGGCCTTCAGCTTGCGTACCGCGTCAGGGTCGAAGGTCCGCTCGATCCGGGTCTTCGCACTCGACACCGACTCCAGCGTCGTGGAGTACACGACCTTCTCCGCGGCCTGCCAGTCGCGGGCGTACTGCAGGATGTGCGGCGGCTGGTCGGGCTCGGTGTGCGCGGTCTCCCAGTAGACCATCGTCTCGTAAATGCGGCGGCCGTAGAGGTACGTGCCGACGGGGCGGAAGAGGTCGTTGATGAAGGAATGCACCTCCTGGTCCTCGGCACCGCTGCCGAGGCCGCCCTCCGCCGCCTCGGCGTAGCCGTCGAGCGAGGTGATCATCGAGTAGATGAGCTTTGCCATGCGTCTCCTCCAGGTACGAGCGCGTCAGTCTGTCAGCGGTACTGCAGACTGTGACCTCCGCACGGCCGAGAACTCATCGTTCGGCCGACCAACTGATTCCGCCTGCGGTCGGATTTCGGACAGATCACACCCCGGGCTACCCCTGGCCCGCTCCACTGACCCGACCAATGTGCGGCTGCTGGGTGCGGGTTGTTGCGCCGGGTGTCCGACTGGGGTGGCTCAGGTGAGGGGGCCGAGGGTGAAGCCGCCGTCGGCGACGACTTCGGCACCGTGGCGAAGCGTGCCTGGTCGGAGGTGGCGAACAGGACGGAGTCGGCGACCTCGTCGGGGGGGCGTTGCGGGGTATGGCGAGGTCGTCGACCGGAACCAGTGGGTTGCCGTCGGGGCCGTGGGCGAGGGGTGTTTCGATGACCAAGGCTCTCGGGCGCGGCCCCTTGCCACGACGAGGCGCAGCGCGGCGTGATCGCGCCGAAGTGCGGCCTGCACGCGCCTGTCGGCCGTCACCGCCCCCAGTCGAGTTGGTGTTCGGGGGTGCCGGCCGCTCGGCCCCATGCGACTGCCTCTGCGCGGCCTGCTTCGTCGCCGATCCGGTAGCGGAAGTACCGCCCGGCGAACACGATCACGCGGTCAGCGTCATCGACGGTGAAATCGGCCCACCAGCCAAGGTCTGGTTCGAGGGCATCCGCCAAGGCCTGAGCCAGGTCGTCAGCTAAACGATCCGGACCTTCGAAATCGATGAACGTCCAGGTAGAGGGCTGCCCGCTGACAGCGCCATGCAGGCCTTGGCCACCGGCGCGTTCGTGCGGAGGCAGCGTCGATACGGACACCTCGTGGCGCCCCAGGCGGACAAGCCTGAGGTCCGCCGTCCGGATGTCCGCGTCGGCGCGCAGACTTTCAGCAATGACGCGTCCCCGAAGCATGAGTTGCTCCTCGCAAGGTTTCCAGCTGACGGAATCAGCGACCCGGATGTGATGGGGTGACGCGAGACCCGATCTCACGTCAGACGCATCGTGTCGCGGCGAGAGAAGCGCACAGCGCGTTTTCGCCATTCAGCCCCAACATCGGCGCGACAGCTACGGGTTGAGGGACTGCGCGAGCGCCCTGCGCAGTGCGTCAGCCTGGCCGCAGTGGAAGCCGGTCGGCCGAAATACCAAGAGTCCGCGGGGACCAAGTGCATCAAGCGCGCGGTCCGTTGCCACGCGGACTTGCTGGTCGCTGCCGTCATCGAGTGGCTGTCACCGGCACGGTCGTGCACTGCCTACACAGCTATCCAGTAGCGGCGCTTGCTGCCCGCGCTGGTTGTGCGGATGTCCTCCAGGACCCCGCCGTTGCGTTCGATGCTGCGTGCCGATCCGATGTTGTCGTCGTCGCAAGTGACAAGGACCCGGTCCAGGCCGAGCGTGCGAGCCTCGGGCAGAACAGCCCCGAGAGCCCATGTTGCCAAGCCACGTCTCCGGAAGGAGGGCCGGATGCTGTAGCCGATGTGCCCGCCCAGATCGAGCAGAACGGCGTTCAGGTAGTGCCGCAGGTCAATGGCCCCGGCATAACTGTCACCCTCGATGATCCACCAATGGGTGGCGTGGACGCGCTCTTCTCCCAAGACAGCCGACCTGTCCGACTGCTGTATCAGTCTGTCGACCCACGCCGAGAAGACTTCGGGCCTTTCGAGGTCGGCGCCAGGAGCGAGACGCAGGCCAGCCCCGTCCTGATGGGCACCCGGAGACCACTCGTCACGCGCCGCGAGCCATGACGACTGCAAGTGGGCCGTGGGCGCGATCAGTTCAGGCATGCGGGCGACGCTAGCACCCGTTCGTGCCTCGCGATCAGGCATTTCGTGCCGGTCCGGCCCCAACGGCTGCTCCCCGGGACACCTCGGTGGGCGTATTCATCCCAGCCTTGATCCACTGTGGCAGCAGACCCCGGTCAGGAATCGGGTGGGCGGTCGATGGGCGGGGCTGTAGGCCGGTCGGCGCCATAATCACGTTGCGACGCTGGTCAGGAACCGGCCACCATCGACTGATGGCTTACCGGATACGCACTGTGCAAGCGGACGAATGGCTGAAGGCCAAGGCGCTGACACTTACCGCGCTGACCGATCCGGTCGCGCCCATAGCGTTCGCCACGACTGTGCAGGACGTAGCCGGGCAGCCCGATTCCTTCTGGCAGGAGCGCGCCGAAAGAGTGTCGCACGGGACATTCGCGCGGCAGTTCATCGCGGAAGGCTCAGACGGACGTTGGGCAGGCACCGTGGTGGTGCTGGTGGAGCGGCCCGGCGACGAGGACTTCTTCGAGAAGCCGATCCGGTCTCCCCAGGCTCATCTGGTGGGCGTGTTCGTCCGTCCCGAACACCGGGGCAGCGGCTTGGTCGAGCAGCTCTTCGAGGCCGGCATGAAGTGGGCATGGTCCCTGGAGGAGCCCGTGGTCGGCAGAGTCCGGCTTTTCGTCCACGACGACAACCGACGAGCCGCTGCCTTCTACCGGAGATTCGGTTTCGTGGCGACCGGGGTGACCGTGGGCGCGGACCGGGAGATGGAGATCGCACGGCCATAGCCGTGGACAGTTCAGGCCGCCGGAGTGAGTCGGGGACGGCGCGACCGGCCGGCGGGTTCTGCGGGGTGTGGCGCCGCAGCGGTGCCGCAGTGCAACGGATCGGCGAACAGCGCGTCCAGACCCTGTCCGAGCTCCCGCACCCGCTCGTACAGGCGGTCCGCATCGGCCCCGACGCTGACGTCACCGGGCACCGCGGTGGCGTTGCCGATGCGGCGAGAGCCTTCTCCCGCTCGGCTTCGCGTCGGCCGGTGATGAACACGTGCGCACCTTCAGCTGCCAGTCGTCCGGCGGTGGCCAGGCCCATCCCGGTGCCGCCGCCCGTGACGACAACGGTTGTACCTTCAAGCTGGCTCACGCGTATGACCTCGGCAAAGTTCGGCATCGACCGATACTGAATGGGACCCCGACGCTTTACGCACCGCCCGGTACAGAAGGAGTACGATCAATCGCATGGAGACGGGACAGAAGCCGATCGGACGGCCTCGGGGTTTCGACGCCGACAAGGCTCTCGAACTCGCCATGCGGGTCTTCTGGGAACAGGGCTACGAAGGCGCGAGCCTCACGGATCTGACCCATGCCATGGGCATCACCCGCACCAGCATGTACGCGGCCTTCGGCAACAAGGAGGACCTGTTCCGCAAGGCCCTGGATCGCTACACCGAAGGGCCCGCCTCCTACGGAGCCCGCGCCCTGCAGGAACCGACCGCCCTGCAGGTGGCCACCGCGTTCCTCGACGGTTCCGTCCGCGCCACCACCCACCCCGGCTGGCCCACCGGGTGCCTCGGTGTCCAAGCGTCCCTCGCCGCCGGTGAGCCGGGAGGCCACGCGCGCGACGCCCTCATCGCCTGGCGCAACGAACACACCGCCTTCCTGCGCGACCGGTTCCAGAAAGCCGTCGACGAAGGCGACCTGTCCCCCGGCACCGACCCCGGCCTGCTCGCCCGTTACCTCATGACCGTGGCGAACGGCATCGCCGTCCAAGCCGCCAGCGGCACCGCTCGCGACGAGCTCCAGCAAGTGGCCGACATGGCCCTCCAAAGCTGGCCGCCTGCCACAGGACCGGAACAACCGGGCGGCTGAGTCGAGTTCAGCGGGCAGGGGCCGTCATGACCCAGCGCGCCGACGAAACTCCCGACAGGGTGGCCGACTTGGTCCGGGTCGCGTGCTCGACGCGGAAGTGGCCGACCGTCTGACTTCCTGAACCCACAAGCGCGACGCTGTGGCAGCGTGGACAGGCCGGCCTCATGTCCGAGGACTTCGCCGATTTGGAAGATCCTGCCGCACGGTTCGGCCGGCTCCCGCTGCCCCGCGACATCCATACCGACCTGGCAGTGGCCACATGCTCGGTGTGGTTCAGGTCAGGGGGTGCGGCCGGCGTCTCGGGCCACCAGGGCGGCCTGGACCCGATTGGTGACCTCCAGCGCGGTCAGGATGCGGCTGACGTGCGCCTTGACGGTGCTCTCGCGCATCGTCAGGTGTACGGCGATGTCGGCGTTGGTGTCCCCCCGGGCCAGCAGGGCGAGTACGTCACGTTCGCGGGGCGTGAGGCGCTCGAACCGGGCCTGGGCAGCAGTGACCCGGGGCTGGTTGGTGGCGTGGTAGCGGTCGATGAGGCGGCGGGCCGCGGCAGGATGGAGCATGGCCGAGCCGGCGGCCACCAGGTGGACGGCGCGCAGGATCTCGGCCGGCTCGGTGTCCGCGGGACGAAGCCCGCCGCCACGCCGAAGTGGACGAGATCATGGCCGCCTATCAGCGCACGCACGCCACGGGCCGCTGGACGGTGTGGGGCAACCTTCCTCCCGCCCACGTCTGGCACCTGCAACGTCCTCTCGCGTCCACCCCGGATCACCCCCCGGCGCAGTTCGACGGGGCCAGGCGGTGAACGCGCTGTCCGACATCCTCGGCCACCTTCCGCCGGCCTCCGCGTACGCGGTGGTGGCCGCCGCGGTCCTGGCCGAATCGATCCTCCTCGTCGGCGCCTTCATCCCGACACTCACTCTGCTCCTGACCGCGGGCGCGCTGGCCCGTACCGGCCACATCAGCCTTCCTCGCGTCATCGCAGCCGCGGCCGCAGCCGTGATGGCAGGGGACTTTCTCGCCCATCGCACCGGCCGATTCCTCGGTGACCGGCTGCGCGGAGGCCGCATGGGCCGCCGGATACCGGGCCCCGCCTGGCACCAGGCCGAGACCCTGATGGCGCGCCACGGCGGCCGAGCGGTCTTCCTCGCCCGGTTCCTGCCGGTGGTGCGCACCCTCGCCCCGCACTGCGCGGGCGTCACCCGCCTGCCCTACCGGCGTATCGCCCCCTACAGCATCGTCGCCGCCTGCACGTGGGCCACCGCCGAAGCCGGGATCGGATACGCCGCCGCGACCACCCTCCGGCACACCCTCACGCTGGCCGGCCCCGTGTTCGCCCTGGTCGCACTACTTGCGATCGGGTGCACACTGCTGTGGCACCGGATGCGCCGCCGTATACCACCCAGCCGGTCGTGATCACGGTGAGTACGTCCAGATGAACCGGCACTTCCGGCACCGACACCTCGCAGAACTCTGCCGCTCTCCGGCAATGTCACGGCACGCGTGCCCGAGCTGCTCCTCGGCGAACACACGGCTGGGAGCACGGGACAACCTCGCAACGTGCCGTTCAAGCAGCCGGGCCGGCTCGTGCCGATATCGGGTCGGCAAGCTCAGAAGCTGCTGTCCGGGCTTGGTCAAGGCCCCGGTCCCGGGAGCCGCTATGTCAGCGGGGTATGTCAGAGTCTGCGAATGCTCGCGATCGTGGTGAAGACGGAGAACCGGGAGCGGCACGTTCGTGTGTCCGCCGAGGATTTGGCCGCGCTGGTCCGGCGCGTAGGCGGTGACGGTGATCGCTTCCTGGTGGTCCAGCGAATACCCGACCTGCCCCACGTCTTCGCTCAGCTCTGGCACGAGGACGGCGGGGACTACACGCTGGAGTACCGTGACGGCGCTGCCGACCGGCACTTCCAGGTGAGGGTCGACGATCCAGAGGCGGTAGTCGCGGCGATGACCGGTTGGGCCAGCCGGGCAGCCGGTTGGGATGCCGGCCTGGCGTGGTCATTGGTGGACATGGGCCCAGTCCGTGAGGTGCCGCTGCTCGACCTGGACGAAGGCGAGCGCGAGGAGTTGGAGAAGCGCGTTCGCGAGGTGCTGATCGGCGGATACGGCACCCGCGCCGAACTGGCGGAGACCGCTGAGGAGTACCTGGTCACCGCGGACCGCCGGCCCGTCTCGCGAGAGCAGGCCGAGGCGCTGGCGGACCGGTTGTGGCTGGAGCGTGTCGCGGAGCAGGCCGACTGGCGGGGCGAGACTGACCCTGAGCGGCTCACCAGCGCGTTCACCGCCTTGGAAGGCGCTGGCATCACCGCCCGCGAGAACTTCACCTGCTGCCGCAGCTGCGGCCAGTCCGAGATCGCCGATGAGGGCGGGTCCGACGCCCGAGGCTTCGTCTACTTCCACACGCAGTGCACGGACTCCGCCGCCGCCGGCCACGGGCTGATGCTGCTCTTCGGTGGCTTCGACGGCTCGTCCGAGACCACCGAAGCCATCGGCCACGAAGTCGTAGCCGCCCTCGAAGCGGCCGGCCTCCCCGTCGAGTGGGACCGCGACCCCGGCCGGGCCATCACCGTCACACCTCTGGACTGGCGCCGCCGCCTGGTCGGATAGAGGTCGTCCTCGGAGCTTTCGGCTGAGCAACGGCATCCGAGCGGACGTCGCTCCTCGAGTCACTCAGGCCGCCTGCACGTCGCAGAGTTGCGGCGAGCGGTGGTCGGCCCACAGCCTCTCCGCACCGTCGGTTCCCGGCTGGTACTGAGGGCGGACGTCTCGCCGTGGCCGCGGTCTTCCGCAGCCGACGCACCGCTCGCTCTGCTGGCCGTAGCCCTCGGGGCCACGACGTCGGTCATCAGCCGCTCGCCCGGCAAGGCCGACGACGCACGACGTCTCGGCGCCCAGGCCCTCGTCGTATCCACTGACCCGGAACAGATGGCCAAGGCCCGGGACAGCTTCGACGTCGTCATCGACACCATCTCCGCGCCGCACGACCTGGCACCCTATATGCGGCTCGTCGCCATGGACGGCACCCTCAGCCATCTCGACCACCTCGGACCGCTCACCGTCACCACCATGGACCTGCTCGTGGGCCGCAAGAAGCTCACCTCCGCAGGCAGCGGCGGCCGAACAGCTACGGCAGCCATGCTCGGCTTCTGCGCCGACAACGGCATCATCGCCGAGATCGAGCTGCTTCCTTCATCCCAGGTGAACGAAGCCCTGGACCGCCTCCGCCGCAACGACGTCCGCTACCGCTTCGTACTCGACATGTCCGATCTGAGTTGAGCTCCAGCCCCTCCAGCCCCTCGCGTCGTGGACGCCCCGTCGGTCTTGGACCCGCACACCCGACCACCGGCCACCTTGATGAACAGGCCGGGCACGCCCTGGGTCAACGCAGACCAGGCGGGGGGCGCCCCGTCACAGAACCGCCAACGCAGGACAGCTCGCTCTCCTCGAAGACGACTTCACCGGGGAACAGCGCTTTCAGGCCGGTCAACCGGGCTGCCAGCGCATGGAGTTGAACGACCGCTTCGCGCCACTCGCCGTCCGTGCTGCAGGAGAGGCCCGACGAGGAGCGCATTCAGGCGTTGCGGCACCGGCCAAAGGCTCCACGGCGATCCTTGCGAGTTGACACTTGGGGACGCCTGGTCGGTACCGTTCCCCGCAGTGGCACCCTGCTCCCCCTTCCGACGGGTGCCACACCCTGCCCATCGTTTCCCTCACCCCTCCGAGGCCTCGTGCGACGACTCCTTGCCCGTCTCTGGCGACTGCTGCGCCCTGTCCAGAGCCGCGTCATGTGGCTCCTCAACGCCAAGTTCGTCGTGGGTGTGACTGGTGTCGTGCGTGACGGCGAGGGACGGGTCCTGCTGCTGCGGCACCGCATGTGGTCTCCTGGCCGCCAGTGGGGACTGCCGAGCGGCTTCGCGCGCAAGGGTGAGGACTTCCGTTCGACCGTGGTGCGCGAGGTCAAGGAGGAGACGGGCCTCGATGTGGAGGCAGGTCGCCTGGTCATGCTGAACAGCGGATTCCGCACACGGCTGGAGGTGGCCTACGAGGCCCGCCTGGTGGGCGGCGAACTCCGCCTCGATCCCTTCGAGATCCTGGAGGCACGCTGGTGCCGGCCGGACGACCTCCCTGAGGGCGTCCAGCCGGTGTGCCACCCGCTGGTACGGGGCGAGACGACGCCCTGACAGTTGAGCCGACCGGGCTTCGTCGCCCGCTCACTGGTGCACGTCAACACGCTTACGACGCAGGAGGCCTCGGCCGATGCGAGGTGGGGGGCCAAGCTGACCGGCGCAGGGCGCGGTGTGCCCTGCAGATGTGGCCGGGCCGGGAACCGTGTGCTGTTCCCTGCCCGTGACCGGATCAGTTCCAGGTCATGTTGATCGCGCGTTCGAAGTTGACGTATCCGGCGCGCCGGAAGGCGTTCGCCATGGGAGTGTTGCTGAGATCCGTGGACGCCCGGATGCGCGGAACCTTTTCCTCGGCGAGGACGCGGGTACCTTCGGCAAGGATCTCGTCGATGTAGCCGTTGCCGCGGTGCGCGGGCAGAACGGCCAGGTAGGCGATGATCGAGTTAGCGAGCGCGAGTGTGACTGCGGGTCATGTGAGCCTCGTATTGATCACAGAGGCGTGCAGTGAACGGCTCCAGACGACGCAACCTCCCTCTGCCGTCGAGCAGTTCGTCCACCTGAGTCCCGACCCGGCCCGGGGGCCGTGGCGGCGGCACCCCCGAGGAATTCGCTACAGCTCCCGTTCGGCAACGATCTCGCCGTCGACCACCTCGCCGGTGACACGGAACCCGAGCCGCGTGCAGAAGGGCTCCGGCCCACCGTCACCCGGCCCCCACGACACCCACAGCCGCCGTTCACCGCGACGCCGGGCCTCGGCACACACCGCCGCCACCGCGAAGCCGCCGTATCCCCGGCGCTGATGATCCGCAGCGATGTTGAGGCGCCACAGATAGCTCCGGTACGCCTCCACCGCGTGCGCCGGGTCGAAGCCGGCCATGACGAACCCGACCAACTGCTCCCCGTCACAGATCGCCCGGGGCCAGGCGACCTCCCCGTACGCGTAGGCCTCGGCCAGCGAGGTCACGACCGGGTCGACGAATCGCTCCTGGCCAGGCCCCACGCGCAGCCGGCACACCGCATCGACGTTCTCCGGTGTGACCTTCACCAGGTGCAGGGAGGGACTCACGGATCGACACTCCTCGCATGACCGGTCGGCCTCGACTACTACCACCCGGGCGCCCAAAAGTCGCCGCCCGACCGTCTGAGGCCAAAGCGGGTGCAGCCCGCACGCCGCCGTGGCGTACGGCTGCACCCAGGCATTTGCATTGCACGGCCACCGCAGGGTTGTCAGGGGCATGACTGTACTTCTACAGTCCCAGCAGAACGGAAATGGGAGCGCTCCCAGCACGGGGGAACCCGGGAGTGCCAGCACGACCTCCATCTCCCGGCAGCTCCGAAAGAGGTCCCCATGCGACCGCTACCGCATCTTCCACGTGCCGTACGCGGCGCGCTGGGCGCGCTCGTCACCGCGTTCGCGACCATCGCCGCACTCTCCACCGCCACGCTGCCCGCCCAGGCCGACACGACCGTCTGCGAACAGTTCGGCTCGACCGTCGTCCAGGGGCGCTATGTCGTCCAGAACAACCGCTGGGGCACCAACGAGCCTCAGTGCGTCACCGCCACTGACGCCGGCTTCCGTGTCTCCCGGGCCGACGGTTCCGTACCCACCAACGGCGCGCCCAAGTCGTATCCCTCCCTGTTCAACGGCTGCCACTACACCAAGTGCTCGCCGGGCACCGCTCTCCCCGCGCAGCTCTCGAGCATCTCCAGCGCGCCCAGCAGCATCTCGTACGGCTACGTCGGCGATGCCGTGTACAACGCCTCGTACGACATCTGGCTGGATCCGGCGCCCCGCACCGACGGCGTGAACCGGACCGAGATCATGATCTGGTTCAACAAGGTGGGACCGATCCAGCCCATCGGCACCCAGGTCGGCACGGCGACGGTGGGAGGACGCACCTGGCAGGTCTGGTCGGGCAGCAACGGCGCCAACGACGTCCTGTCCTTCGTCGCCCCGTCGGCGATCGGCAGCTGGAGCTTCGACGTGATGGACTTCGTCCGGCAGGCGGTGACCCGCGGACTGGCACAGAACAACTGGTACCTGACGAGTGTTCAGGCCGGCTTCGAGCCCTGGCAGAACGGCACGGGACTGACCGTGAACTCGTTCTCCTCGACCGTCAACGCAGGGGGCGGCGGCCCCGGCGGCCCGGGCGGCGGCACGGCCTGCGAGGTGGCGTACACCACGAACGTGTGGCAGGGCGGCTTCACGGCGAACGTCACCGCCACCAACACCGGTTCGGCGCCCCTCGACGGCTGGCGACTCGCCTTCACCCTGCCCTCCGGCCAGAGCATCACCAGTGCCTGGAACGCCTCCGTATCCCCGTCCTCGGGACCGGTCACGGCGAGCGGCCTCACGCACAACGCGAGCATCTCCCCCGGCGGCAGCCAGACGTTCGGGTTCCAGGGCACCTACGGCGGCGCGTTCGCCGCTCCGGGCGGGTTCAGCCTCAACGGGACTGCCTGCACTCGGGCGTGACCGGACCGGCGCCGGGCGCTCGTGTGGCGTCCGGCGCCGCTCCATGGCCTCGTTGCGTCCGGCCGGAATGTGAGGCGAACAGCAGAGTGCCACTGGGTGCGACGGCATCCAGCAGGTCGCGCAGCGCAAGGTAAGGCGCCGACGCGCTCTGGCCGGCCCGCCGTGGCCACCGAGTGGGACTTGCCGAACTCACTGCCGAGCTGCGCTCGTGCCCACGATGTCGATGGCGACCCGCAGCGGTGTCTCCGCGCGCCCCAGCAGTTCGCGGGTGATTGCGATGGCCTGGATGACGGTCACGCCGCGCTCGTACAGGAAGGCCTGAACGGCCTCCATGCCGTCGCTCTCGAGGATTGGTCGTGACTGCTCGACCAGCGCGACCCAGCGTGCGGCCTCCTCGGGACGTAGTCCGTGGACGTAGTCGAACATGTCCTCTTCTTTCCGTGCTGAACCGGTGGACGACTCACGTGCAGTCGGACCGCTCGTGGCACTCACTGAGAGTCGCCGCCGTCGGCTACGGAGGCAGCAGCCATTCCCATGCGGGCCGCGAGCTGGGCAACATCCGCGATGTCGCTGTAACTCACCTGGACGCCGCCCGTCTTACGACGAGTGGAACACACAGTCCCGTGGACGAGTTCGCCGAGGTGCGGCGAACGAGCTGGTTTCGCAGCCGCGGTGAGTGATCGTGCGGGAATTGCCACCCACCCGCAAGACAGAAGGCGCGTCGTACGAGACGCCACGATGCCACAAGAGATCCAGAGCCCTTGCTCCGCCATCTCACCGGCGGAATGCCCGACGAGACGCCATGATGGCCCGATGGGAGACGGGAACGCGTTGCCGACCCTCGCGGGAGCGCTCGTCGGCGTCCTGGCCACAGGGCTCGTAGGGTGGTTCGGCCCTTTGCGGCTCCAGCGGCGACAGGCCGAGGCCAATGCCGGGCTGCAGGAACAACTGCGCCTGCACGAACTGGGGCTGGAAGAGATGCGGACACGCAGCGCTCTCGAGCTGCAACGCCTGCAGTACGAACACGAGCGGGAGTTGGGCGCGGTGCAAAGCGCACAGGCGCGGGTCGATCGGATCGTGTGCTTCCGTCTGGTGGGCAGCGCCTGGATGCAGGCGATCGTGGCCGCGCTGAGCCGCCTGGACGCAGGAGAGCAGGTGGACCCAGCAGTCCTCGACGAGGAGTTCACAAGGCTCCGGCGGGAGACGGATGAGGCGGCTGCACGATTGATGTTGGACGGGGTGTGGGTGTCGTCGGCCGATGACGAACACGGGATGACGGCCCCGCTGTTCGCGGCGATGGCCCGCGCGACGGAGGCGCTGCGTCGCCATGTGGTGGGCGAGGTGGCCCGCCCCGCCGTCGCAGCGGGTCCGGTTCCGGCGGAGGTACGGGAGGCGGTGCGCGCGGCCGAAGTTGCTCGGGAGCATTTCCGGGCGACACTGTTCGAACTGCTGGCGCTTGAGGGGGCAGGGGTGCGCCGTCTGTGAGAGGGGCGGGCGGTCTCTCCCGGATCAGGGACAGATGTTCCGGTAGGGAATGTTCGGGATGTGCATCTGCCACTCCTGCCGACTCAGCGTACGGCTCGCTTCCGCGCATACGGCCTTGACGATTGTCAATCCCCTCGGACTGTGGAGATCTTCTAAGCGGCCAGCTCCAAGGCGGAGTTGGCTCGGTGGTCGTGTTCGTAGTCGATCGGGCTCCGGTAACCGCACACGCTGTGTAGCCGACGGGTGTTGTAGAAGCCGGTGATCCAGGTCGCGATCCTGATCCGGGCCTCGGTGCGGGTGGCGAAGGTGTGCCGGTGGACGTACTCGACCTTGAGTACGCTGTTGAACGCCTCGCTGACGGCGTTGTCGAAACATGACCCGACCCGGCCCATGGACTGCGTCACGCCCAGACGCCGGCAGGCCCGGCGGAAGCGCCGGGACACATATTCGCTGCCCCTGTCGCTGTGGAAGATGACGCCCTTGACGTCGCCGCCACGGGTGGCCGCGGCCATGTTCAAGGACGCAACGACGAGTTCAGCGTCGTGACGTGCACCCATCGCGTAGCCGAGCAGGCGGCGCGAGAACAGGTCGATGACGGTGGCCAGATACAGCTTGCTCTCACCAGTGGCGATCTCTGTCATGTCGCCGCACCACACCTGGTCTGGAGCGTCGGCGGTGAAGTCGCGGCGGACAAAGTCCGCGAACGCGGGCCGTTTGCCGGGGCGGGTCAGCCCGCCCCGTCGACGGATCTTCCGTCCGGCCAGGCCGAGTTCGGCCATGAGATGCGCGACGGTGTTCACTGAGACGCGCCAGCCGGCGCGGATCAGGAGGAGCCAGACCTTCGGAGAACCGTAGGTGCCGCCGGAGTTCTCGAAGATCTGTCGGATCGCGTCGGCCAGCTGTCCTCGCCGCACTTCACGAGCGGTGGTGGGCTTGTCGCGCCACTTGTAGAACCAGGACTCCGACACTCCCAGAACCCGGCAGGCCAGGCGGTGCGGGACGTGGTGCTCGGTCCTCTGGTTACCGATGAACGCGGCCAGGGCGGCCGGGTCCGTTTCGGTCACTTCACCCAGAGGACCATGCATCGCTTGAGGACATCACGCTCCATCTCCAGCTCGCGGATCCGCTTGTTCTTCTCCGCCGCATCCCGCCGCAGCCGCTCCAGCTCGGCCCGCTCGGCTTCGCGCAGCCGCCCGCCCGGTGCGGGCTCGGCAGGATGGTCGGACGACGCCGACCCATTGCGCCGCCACCGCGACACCCAGCTGTGCAGCGTGCCGGAATGCACACCGAGCTCCTCGGCGACCTCCGGGATCGGCCTGCCCGTCTCGATCACAATGCGTACAGCACCCTCACGAAACTCAGGCGTGTACGTCCGTTGCTTGGACCCCATGAACCTCAACTTCCCCTGCAATCACGGACTCCACGCTACGAGGGGAGGGACACGATCGCCTGAGGCGCCAAGGCGTAGCTCTCCAGCAGCGGAGTCTTCCCGTCGTCGCTTCCGCTGTCGGAGGTGGTCAGTAGGTATCCCGTACCCGCGCTGAAAGCGAGGCGGGACGGCTGGTTACCCGGAAGGAGCGGATCGCCGATCTTGCGTAGGGTGCTCGTGTCCCACAGCTCCACCGGGTCGCCACTCTGCGGAGCCAGGACCAGGGTGTGACCGTCCGCCGACAAGGCCATCTCTACTGGCGGTTCACCGAACAGCGATCCATGGCTCACCCAGTTCGGTGCGACGACACCAATGGACCGGCGCCGGGCAAGGTCCCACAGACGTACCCGCTCGTCCCCCTCGTCGGCTGCCAGGATGTGTCCGTTGGCGCTGACGGCCACCCGTCTCGTGGATGAGCCGTCAAAAGGTCTGCGGATGATGTCAGTCCGTGTGTCGACGATCTCGCCTTCGTCGGTGATGACCGTGGCGCCGTCCGGTGCAAAGGCGACGGGCAGGCCCGTGACCTTCGGGACCGAGCGGGTCACGCGACCGTTGGAAACGGCCCACAGCCGCAGGGAGTTGGGCCCATGGGTCACGACGTGCCTGCCGTCGGCGGAGAGGACGACGCCCACCGGTGACTCGTAATAGTAGGAGCTGTTGCTCTCCCCGACACCTGGATGCAGTACGGCAAGGACCCGATGCCGTTCTGTGTCCCAGACAGTGACCACCCCCTTGACGGTCACTGCCAGAGTTCGGCCGTCGCGGCTCAGCGAGATCCCCGACACCTTGGCGCCCTTGGCCGAGGTGAATGGTGTTCCCACCACCCGGCCGTCGACGGTGTCATGCAGTTCCACGAAGGGCCGGGAAACGCCACGTCCGGTCTTGCGGCTCACTGCCAGACGGCTTCCGTCCCCGCTGAATGTCGCGTTGCGCGGCGGTCCATTGCCGTACTGCGTAGCGTGCGACCGCCATGCGATGGTGCGGACCGCTGAATGCTCGCGGTCGGCAGGCGTACTCGCGACATAGTGCAGGACGCCCGAGTTCCGTCCGAAGCTGATGCTCGGGGGCCTGTCCACCACGGGCAGTTCGTACAGCCCTACGTTGCTCTCTCTGTCGATGTCCTTGATCCAGATCGCTTCACGTTCGGCGATGGCCAGAAATTGCCCGTCCGGGCTGAAAGCGAACTTGATGTCCCGTACTCCCCTGACGTCGTGCGCGGTGTATGAGAAGGCCGCGTCCTTCACTGCACCAGTACGCGCGTTCCACAGCCCGAGGGCCCAGTCTCCGCTGCTGTCCACGGCGTCGGCGACTCCGCCGGCCACGCCCAGCACGCGACTGTCCGGACTGAACTTCAACAGGTCCACGCCATAGGTCTGCAGCAGCGGCTGCCCGATACGTCGTCCGGACCGGGTGTCCCACAGTTCCAGCGCGTCATGCCGGACGACCGCGAGCCGCCGACCGTCGGGACTGAGGGCCACGAATGACGGACCGACAGATGGCACTCGGACGCGGATGGTCCTACGGTCCTTCACGGTGTCCCAGACGTGCAGTTCGCCACCCTCACTCACCGCGACGGTCCCACCGTCGCCGGACACCTCCACGGGATCGCTCTCGGACGTTCCGTAGGCCCCTTTGCCGAATGACCGTGACGATGGCCGCCAAAGCCTGACTCCGGCTGTAGTCGGCAGGGCGATCACGGATCCGTCCCGGTTCATGACGGCGCGCGAGAACATGGAATCGAACCGTTTCGACCCCAGCGAGAGCGTGCCCTTGACCCTGCCGGTGGCGAGATCACTCACGATGATGCGGGCTCCACCCCGCGCATGGGCAATCGTGGACGTGTCGTCCGACAGCATCGCTGCGCCCGCCGGAACGACGCGTTCGTCCCGCTCCGGTTGGGTGGCCGCTGCCAGGAGGCCCAAACGAGTCTCCTCGAGCTGTGCGATATGCCAGGCCGCCACATTGAGCAACCTGGCGGTCACGGGTTCCCAGCGGCGCAGGGCCTCGGCACGCGACGCGGCACGGCGGGCTGCGGACTCAATCTGTTCCCGCTTCAAGCGCGTGCGGCGTTCCTCGCTCAGGGTATTGATGTTCCAGGCCACGGTGGCGCTGACCACCGCGAGAAATGCCAGCGCCAGAGCGGTGACGGTCAGCCGCCGGCGCTGGGCGCGCCGTCGGCGGCCAACCCGCTGGGCTGTCGCCAGGTAGGCCTGTTCAAGAGGACTGAGCCGCATATGAGCCGGTGCCGTGGTCGACCACTCGACAGTCCGCTCGAGCTCCGTGCCCTGCACCAGCGCATCGTCCTTGCGCCCATGACCCTGCCAGGCTCGGGCGCCCTCGCCCAAACGGCGATGCATGCGCAACCCTTCCCGGTCATCGGAGATCCAGGAGCGCAGTCTGGGCCAGGCCACAACCAGAGCGGAGTTACGGACTGCCACCGTGCTCACCTCGCCATCACCGCAGCTGAGCAATCCTGCCGCGGTGAACGCAGTGAGCACACCGCGGACCGATGCCGCGCGGCCCGGTGAGTCGGCGTCCGACAACTCCGCAAGGGCGACAGTGCAGACGGTGTCGCTCACGCCGGTGCGGTCGTCCGCCGGGACGACCATACGGAGGAACACTTCCCGCGCGGAGTCCTGTTCCGCAGTGTTCAGGCCGGCGAAGACATGCTCGGCGATGTCGCCGAGGGGCAACAGCAGGCCACTCGAGCCGGCTGCCGGCCGCAACAGCCGCGCCTGCCGGGTGCCCTCCATCACGGCCAGCTCCCCGTCCTGGCCGCAGGGCCCTCCCGGGCGGGACGTGAGACCGTACAGCAGCCCCATCGCGCTCGGCCGGTGTACCGGGTCCTCGTCCAGAGCGGCACCCACCAGGGAACGCAGCGGTTCACTCAGCATCGACCGGTCATGCCGACCACCGCGAACGAGCGAAACGGTGTGCCCCAGGTGCTCTCCGCCGAACGGGTCGCGGCCGGTCGCAGCGAACAGCACGGTGGCGCCCCAGGCGAAGACGTCCGCGCTCGGAGCGGCCGGCTCGCCGTCGAACACCTCAGGAGCCGTGTAGGCGGGAGTCCCCGCAAGCCCGGCCGGCTGTGTAGCGGTGAGGTCCAACAGCCGGGCGACACCGAAGTCGATGACGACAGGCCCGCTGCACCCCAGAAGGACGTTGTCCGGTTTGAGATCCCGGTGCACCACCTGTACATCGTGAATCCCGCACAGCGCGACGGCCACGGCGAGCGCCAGCCGGTGCAGGTCCTCACCCCGGAACGGCCCGTGCTCGTCCACCGCTGCCCGCAGGGTCGGGCCGTCGATGAACTCGCTCACGACATGCGGGCGCGGCCCGTGTACGACAGCCTCGATGAGTCGTGCGGTGCAGGCGACAGAAACCCTTTGGGTGGCCTCCACCTCTTTGATCAACCGCCGTGCCGCCTCGGAGCCCTCCGCCTCCGTAGCGTGCAGCAACTTCAACGCGACACGGGCCCCTTCAGGGTCGTACGCCTCGTACACCGTGCCCTGTCCCCCGCTGCCGACCCGGCGACCCAGCCGATACCGCCCCACGCGCAAAGGCTGCAAGGGCGCAGCCTCCTCAGGATGCACCCGGGTCTCCTGCCGCTCTCCATGCCCTGGCGCGCTCAGAGCTCACAAAGGCGAACGACCGGGTTGGGCCCGCTCTTGGGCCGCGCGCGGCTCCCACCCGGGAGGAGTCGATCACTGGCCGTGACCAGTCCAGCTTCTTCGTCGCCCGTGGCTTCTTCCACAGCGCCAAGTGCGGTTCGTGCCACAGGCCGGTCTCGTTCCACACAGCCTGGCGCCACCCACAGTTCGGTCGAGACGATCCACGGCTTCGATCCCTCTTCCCCACGGCAGAACCAACGAGCCATCAGGCCGAAAGTCACATGATCTACGGCTTCCGTTATGCCCCCCAGTGGGACGCAACCGTTGCGGGCTCCTGCAGAGACGGACCACCAGCTCCATCCGATGCTCAGCGAGTTCCGCGGCTAGGACTTTCGAAGTACCTCGCCCATCAGGCGAGACGTTGCCTGATAGGAATTCGATATATCCCCCAGACAGCTCCCCCAGTGCTGCATGCCCTGCGAATCCGGGTCTTTCGCCTCGTGTGGGGTTTTGACCAATGCGCCTATCGCGGCGACACCGTTGTTGAGATGGCCGCAAACTGAGCCGGCGGCTTGGATCACCTCCATGTGACCGCTCGGCCAAAGGTCATCGAGGAAACTCGTATAGGCCGCGACGTACGCCTTTCTGGCGGGCGCCTCGGTCACAGGCTGGTCATCGGCCAGAGCCTGAGCGACGTCGTGCAGAGCCGCCATGGTCTCGTTCACCTTGTCCCTGAATCCGCTGAAGCGCTCCTCAAGATCTACTTCGTGCCGCGTCAGCTTCTCCCGCTGCGCGGTTCGGTCGATCTGCTCACGAGTCGTACGCCCGGCCATGACTGACCCGAGTGCAGCCCCCGCAGCGCTGGAGAACCCCGCTACGGCCGAAGCCAACACCACCGCCGTGGCCTGATCCATCCGACGATTCTGCCTTACCACTGCACTGACGTCACCCCCCGAACTGCGGTGCGCCAGAGCAGACTTGGCAACCCGAGTCGCGGAAGACCACGCCTCTGGCCGGGCGCCTCCCCCGTTGGGGCACCGACGCCGACCGAGATTCTCCGCTGCCCGCTCACCCCACCGGCTCAGCCGTTCATTTCCGCATGGAAAGAAGTGACATCGCAGCATGCGGCGCGGGGCAGCGACGTGATCCGGCGGACGTGCCGCAGGTTCCCGAAGCGGGGACAGCGGGCAGCGGTGCAGGAGATACCCACTCGCACCCTGCGCCGGGAGGGCGGCGCGACACGTTCAACGGCAAGGACCATACTGGTCGGGCCTTGATCTCCCACAGAACGGTTCCATGGTTAAGAACAGCAGCTCTTCGACAACAGTCCCCGACACCGCGTGGCTGGCACGCGGGCGCCATCTCGGGCCCGAACCCGAGCAGGACGTGCGGCGCAACCTGATCGCCCTCAAGGCAGCCGGGGTCCTCGACGACTTCCTGGACCTCGACCCCGTGGAGGCGGCCCGCTCCACCGTCCTGCACCCGCGGGACGAGGCCGCCGACCCCGGCCCGTCAGCCCGCCGGCTCTTCGAGGCCCGCTGGCGCGTGGCCGACGGCGTCACGGTGCGTGCGCAGTTGACCATGCGCGAGCACGGTGCCCGCCGTACGGACGGCGCGGGCATCACCTGGGTCCTGGCCGCCGAGGCGGAGCAGGCATGGGACCCGCAGTGGCCCTCGCCGGCCACCATGTTCTGGCCGGACAGTGACCGCATCGCCTGGGACGACGATGTGCTGCCTGGAGTGCGTCTGCGTACGGCGAACCACCTGCCGAAGGATGAGGACGAGCTCCGCCGCCGTCTGCGGGACTGCTCCCGCGACACTTGGTACATCCACGTATTGGTCCATGAGGCCATGACGCCTGATGAGCGGGGGCGGCAGCCGGTCTCCACGTTCCTGCCACCGAGCCTGCGGCACCAGGTGGTCGAGCACCGGGCCGCTCCGGCGCAGTCTGATATCGCCGACTTCGCGATCAATCGGGAGCTGAAGGTGCGGATGCCGCGCGGCGGTGCCGTCGTCCTGCCCACGAAGCCGCGGAGCCCGGACTACGACGCGGAGCGTTTCACCGTGCACAGTGTCTTCCTGGACGGCTCCGAACCAGCAGAATTCCTCGACCTCATCGAGGAGTTCGCCACGCTGCCGCGACCGCTGCCTGAAGGTGCCGAGCAGGCCCTGACGCAGTTGCGCCAGGGCTGGCACCTGCTGACCCCGGACGAGGAGTTGGTGCACGCTCAGGGGATGGTCATCAAGTATGCCGAAGCGCTCGATGCCATGACCAAATCCTGTGATCTCTACCAGAAGGCGGCCGAAGCAGCGCAGGCCGCATTGGCGGAGTTCACCAGCGGTGACGCTTCGTCCCGGCCGCCGGTGCCGGAAGCGGCCGAGACGAGCAGCTCACCGCTCAACGCCATCATGAAGGGACTCGGCCGCTTCCGAGACCCGAACAGAGAGAAATAGGACGCCCACGCGTGCGTCCGCCGAGCGCCCGGCCGGGTGGAAGTAGATCCCCGCCCTGCCCATCGCGGGGCACTACAGCCGGTTCACGCGCGGCATCAGCCGGCGGGCTTGCCGAACCAGCGGGACAGGTGGTCGTCCAGGTCCTGCTGATCGTCGCCGATCCAGGCGACGTGGCCGTCGGGGCGGAGCAGGACGCACGGAACATCCAGTACCGCGGTGGGATCCGCGAGGTGATCGACGCGGTCTGACCAGCCGCCGACGGTCAGGCCGCCTGTGCGGTCCAGCAGCAGTCCGCGGCCGCGATGCAGCAGACCGTAGAGGTGGCCCTGTTTCACCTCGATGTCGGGGAGGCGGCGGCCGAGCAGGTCGGGGCCTTCGCCGAAGTCGTAGCGGATGCCGATCGCGGTGATCTTCTCGATCAGACGCCGGTTCACCTCGTTGAAGTCCATCAGTTCGGTGAGGAGTCTGCGTACGGCTTGCGGGCCCGGTTCGGTGGATGCGAGTTCCGTCTGGGCGCGGGTGTTGTCCAGCACGTCCTCGGCGACCGGACGGCGTTCGGCCTGGTAGGTGTCCAGCAGCGTTTCCGGCGCCCAGCCGCGGACCTGTGCGGCCAGTTTCCAGCCGAGGTTGAATGCGTCCTGAACGCCCAGGTTGAGGCCCTGTCCGCCCAAGGGTGGATGAATGTGTGCCGCATCGCCGGCCAGCAGCACTCGCCCGATCCGATAGCGTTCGGCCAGCCGGGTGGCATCTCCGAAGCGGGACAGCCAGCGCGGGGAATGCACGCCGAAATCGGTTCCGGCGATGGCGCGCAACTGATGTTTGAAGTTTTCGAGGGTGAGCGGTTCCGCGCGGTCGCTGACTCCCGCGGCGGGGACCACGACGCTGTATGCCCTTTCGCCGAAGGGCCTGAGCCAGAATCGCTTGTCGGTCTTGCCGACTTCGGTCATCTTGGCAGCGATTTCCTCCTGCGGAACGCCGACTTCCATCTCGCCCATCAGCGTCTCGGCGCGCGAGGGCTCACCGGGGAAGCCGACGCCGATCAGTTTGCGCACCGTACTGCGCGCACCGTCACAGCCGACGAGGTAGCGCGCACGCAGCTGTTCGCCGTCGGACAGTTCGACGGTCACGCCCTCGTCGTCCTGCTCGAAACCGATCACCGCACTACCACGCCGGACCTGCGCACCCTGTTGCATCACATGCTCTTCGAGCAGGCGAACGATGACCGGCTGCGGGATGCCCAGCAGATAGGCGTGGGCGGAATCCAGGCCCTGCGGCGCCGGTTTGTCGATGGCGGCGAAGAATCCGGCGGCCGGACGCCGTCTTCCGTGTTCGAGAATACGATCCAGCAGTCCGCGCATTGCCATCAGTTCGATGCTGCGGATGTGCAGCCCGACGATGCGGACGAACGACACGGGCTCGGTTTCCTTCTCCAGAACGAGTACCCGCACATCGTGGAGCCGCAGCTCGGCGGCCAGCATCGCGCCAGTCGGACCGCACCCGGCGATGATCACGTCGAAGTCGAACACGAGGGGTGCGCGGTCGGCGCCGGAGGCCGACGAGCGGAGTCCAGGGATGTCGCCCACAGTGAAGTCCCGCTCGGCCGTGTCGTTCGACGACGGCTCGGCGGTGAACTGCGGAGAGTGCATAGGTGTTGCCTTTCGGGAGGGCCTGGACGGAAAGGCGCTCCCGGCGACACCTACGTCAATCGCCCGACCGTGACGGCAAGGGGGAGCACCCACATCGATGCAGCGTTCATGGGTCTCACCTCCTCGGGCGGTGTCACGTTCGACTGCAAGCTACAAGCTCGTTCATCGCCCCGTCCAACGCTTTCTCAGGCACACGAAAACGACTCCGATCGGCTCGTGCGCTTGCAGGGCGAATCCGGCGTGCCGGCCTGGCCGGGCCCGGTCACGCTCGATGATCTGCTCCCGGCCGCTCCGGAGGCGGACCGGATCTCGGAAGACGGCGCTGCCCGGATGGGGTTCAGGAATGGCGGCTCAGGGGCTGTCGCCGGACCAGTCGAAACGGGTCGGGTCGCCCGGCCGCGGGTCGTACAAGGCATGTCCGCCTGCGCCGAACCGGCCGAGCTCGGTGGACAGGGCGGCGCCGGCCGCGATCCGGTCCGGCGTCCAGTCGGTGACGTCCAGGAGCAATCCGTCCAGAGGACCGCCGACCAGAACCGCGTACGACCGGTCCCGTCGTGGGCCCGGGTCGGGGTCGTCATGGTCGTGGCCGTACACCCGGCCGCGCAGAAGCTGCTCGTCGCCATTCACAACACTCAGCCTGCCACCCGTCACTGACAATGAGCCCTGACGGCTGCCCGGCGGTCCGGGTGCAGGACGGCACACCCTTCACGTCCAACCGTCGGGACGAGCCCGCCTTCCCGGTCGTCTCCGCGCCGCACCAGGGGAACGAAGCAGTCGGGAGGGCACCCCCATGGGCTGTCCGGTGACGATGCGGTGCGGGTGAGGCGGGCGCCGGGCGGCACCCGCCTCCTTGTCGACGCCCGCGTCAACGGTCGGACGGTGTTCGCGGTGTCGTCGCGTGCGGGCGCCGGAGCGCGCGCCGCGCTATGCCTTACTGAAGGCGATCAGGGTGCCCTCGCCGCCCGGCACGAAAAGCCGTGCCTTGGACGTGACGGGGCCAGGGACGACGAACCCACGCGAATCGTCCTCGGCGTCGCCCCCCGGCCCGGTCGCGCCCGCCGGCGCCTGCCGGCTGGTGGCCCCGCGCCGCGACTGACCATGGCCTCGTGCGCGCCGCGGCGAGTCCCCACGGCTCGCACGAGGCGGATCCGCACACGGTCCCGGCCGTGCCCCGCTCCGATGCCCCGGACCGGCTACCGCCTCGGTCCCGCGACGGCGTAGGCCGTGGTGCCGACGACCGTGAGGACCAGGGCCGTCCAGGTGCCCGCCGTGGTGCCGGGCGGCAACAGCATCCAGGTCGCCACCTGTGTCGGCACACTCGTGGCAGGCGGAGCGAAGAAGGAGAACGCGACCCAGGCGAACGGCAGCGTCCATGCGTACTGGCCGCCCGAGAGCGCGGCGCCCAGGGCGGCCAGCCCCATCAGGCCCGCGCAGTCCCGCACGACGAACGCGATGGTGGCCGGATCCCCGCCCAGCGTCTGCACGGTCAGCAGCACCGTGCCGACGACCACGCCGCAGAGCAGCACGTGCGCCGCCCTGCGGGGTGCCCAGCGGATGGCGGCGGTCCGGTCCAGCGCGAGGTCCTGCCCGCTGAGCCCGATCGAGGCAGCCATCGCCCCCATGGCGAGGACGAGCGCGGGCAACCGCAGATCCGCAGGCTCCCCGGTGGCGTCCCGGGTGAGTGCCCACACCCCCACCGCGCTGATCACCACTGCCGCGAGCGAGGCGGGTACCTGCCGCGAACGCGCATACAGCGTCAGCCATCTCATCGGGACGCATCGCCTTTCAGCACGTCGAACGCGTCGCCCTCGCAGGAGAGCGCGGCGGCGCGCATCGCGTTGATCCGCGTGAGCTGTTCGGCCCGCGGGAGTGCCTTGAGTTCCCTCCACACCGGGCGGGTCTCGGCGTCGACCACGCGGCGCATGTTTGCCGGCGTGCCGGGAAGCATGCTGAGGTCTCCGAGGACCCAGCCCGCCGCGACGGTCTGCGCGTATTCGTCTCCCCCGAAGCCGCTCCAGCCAACGGGGGTGCACCCTGGCACCATGCCTTTGGCGACCAGGGCCCTGGTCAGCTGGTTATCCTTCGCGGCGGCGGCGATGATGTCGTCGTCGAAGTCGAAGAGCACGGTCTCGCGGGACCACTGCGGCGTGGAGCCTTCCGGCAGAACGGCGGCGTTCTCCCGGACCGAGACCGGCGCCTGGCTCCCCAGGGCGCCGCGCAGCAGGCGCAGCGCCTCCTTGCCGGGGCCCGCGAGGTCGGCGAGGTGTCCCTCGTGCATCTTGGTCACACACACCGGCCCGTCACACACCAGTTCCGCCGCTGCCTCGTCGACGACATACATCCGCCGCGGGTCGGTCGGCAGGACGAGCAGGGCGATCACCGCGCCCGCCAGGACAGGCGTCAGGGCGATCAACCGGGCACGCAGTGTTCCGGCGACCAGCAGAGCGAAGCCTGTCGCGGCCATGCCGAGCAGCCAGATCGTCTGTCCGACGTGCACGGACGCGGAGAGCGTTTCGAGCACATCGCGGACCTCCGTCTCCGGTGACAGCAATGAGAGCTGGTTCGGCTCCGTGCTCGTGATCCCCATCGAATTGGGAGCCGTCTCCGTCCGGCCCAGCGACATGTGCATGAGAGCCGTGAACACGAGGGCGCCCATGGTCAGCAACGGCGGGGTGAGCGCGGACGGCAGGGCCCGCCCTCCTCCCATGCCCAGCATCGCCCCCGCGACGAGGAAGAGTGCCGCCACCAGTGAGATCGGCAGCCACCCGGGGTGCGTGTACTCGGTGTGGGCGAGCACCTGGACCCCGCCCACGACGACGAGGAGCGCGAAGGCCGAGACCAGCGTGATCGCCGACGTGCCCGCAAGCATGGCCGCCCGGTGCCAGGCGGGCCTCGGTGTGCTCGTCAGCAACTCGGACATCTTCGAGCGGTGGTCGCGCAGGCCCTGCAGCGCCCCGAGCCCGACGGCCATCGGCCACAGGTAGAACAGCAGCGAGCGGGTCCACATCGCCAGGGACGACCACTGGGCCGTCCACGCTGTGGCCCCTAGCCACCACTCTCCGGGAATCAGATACAGGAACGCCAGCGCGCTCGTCAGGACCACAGCGCCGGCCCACGGAGCGACGGAGCGCCTCAGCTCGATACGCAGGACACGGACGTTCACCAGGTCCCCCTTTCCTGCTTGGGGTTCTGCAGCATCGCCGAGTAGCCGCGCTCCAGCGGGCTGTCGCCCACGTGCTCGGGGCCGCCCGCCGAGGCCAGCTCGTCCGGTGGGCCCTGGAAGACCAACCGGCCCTCGGCAAACAGCACCACGTCGGTGCACGCGGCGGCGACATCCTCCACCAGATGGGTCGAGACGAGCACGCAGGTGTCCGCGCCCAACTCCTGCAGCAGCTCGCGAAATCGAAGCCGCTGCGCCGGGTCCAGACCGACCGTCGGCTCGTCCAGCAGCAGGATCGAGGGGTCGTTGACAATGGCCTGGGCGATGCCGACGCGCCGCACCATGCCGCCCGACAGGGCCTTCATCCGCTCATCGGCGCGGTCCGCCAGGCCGACCCGCTCCACGGCCCGCTGGACCGCCCCGGGGATGTCCGCCTTGGGCACCTCCTTCAGCCACGCCATGTACTCGACGAACTCGCGCACCGTGAAGCGCTTGTAGTAGCCGAACTCCTGCGGCAGGTAGCCGATCCGCCGGCGCAGCGCACGGTGCTCGCCCATGCCGCCCGCGGACTGGCCGAGCAGCTCCAAAGTTCCTTCAGTCGGGCGCAGTACGGTGGCCAGAGCCCTGATGAGGGTGGTCTTGCCCGCTCCGTTGGGGCCGAGCAGACCGTGTACGCCGGTGCCGAGCTTCAGATCGAGCCCGTCGACCGCCATCCGTTTGCGCCCGACCCTGACTCGCAGCCCGGTGGCCTGGATCTGCCAGGCGTATGTCGTCGGCGCGAGGTCGGCCGCGCTCACCGCGGTCTTCATGTGATGGTCCTTCCGAGGGTCGTTTCCAGTGGTCAACGGTGAGCTCCCAGCACGGAGTACGCGCCCCTGCGGGCGACCAGGACACCGATGCCGAGCGCGAGGACCAGTCCCCACGCGGGCAGAGCGCTCGTCTGAAGGGCGAAGGTCGTACGGCTGGTGGCGACGGTCGGCGCCACGACGACGACGGCCCACAGCGCGACCAGCGCGGCGGCGGCACGTGGCACGCCGACGACACCACCGAGCGCCAGGGTCGTCGCGGTGAACGCCAGACAGGGCAGCAGCCACTGAGCCGCCGTCACCCCCGTCGCCCACCCGCCCACCAGCAGCGCGGGGACGGCCACGGCGAGCACGGACGTGGTGCGCCGCAGCACCAGGTACAGACCCGCCCTTGGCGCGGAGACCGTGAGTTCGTACGCCGGGTCCAGGCCGCGTGACCAGGACGCCGCGACGCCGAGCACGGGCAGAACCGGGGCGAGCAGCAGCACCAGGGACACCTCACCGGAGCCCGTGCCGAACAGATCGAAGAGAAGCGCAAGCAGGGTCACGCTCACGACCATCGCCAGCCACGGCGTCATCGTGGGCGTCAGCCAACTGGACAACCGGGCCGCCCAGCGCCGTCGGTGCGGCATCGTGGTGGTGGCCGCCAGCTGCGGTCCGAGGTCGGACCACACGGTGTCGACCAGCGCCGCCACGGCGGGCGCCCGCACCTCGACGGCGGCCGAAAGCCGGTCACGGCACACCCGGCACGCCTCCAGATGGGCCTCCAGGGCCCACACCTCGTCGGCGGCGATGTCCGTGTCACCGCGCGCGTAACCGTCGATGATCCGCATCGACGCGTGCTCCACGCTCATGTCAGCGCCTCCCGCATCGCGATCCGGGCCCGGCGGGCACGGGTCTTGACCGTTCCCTCGGGCAGCCCGAGCAGGACCGCGGTCTCCCGAACCGTCAATCCGTCGAGCACCATGGCCTGCAGTACCTCTCTGAGTTCCGGCGCGAGGCGCCGCAGCGCGTCCCCGACGTCACCGCCGACGCTCGCCGCGAGCGCTTCCTCCTCGGCGGCGGGCGCCACGGGCTGCGGGGCAGCCGCGAGCGGCGGCTCCGCATGGTGCGCCCGGCGCCGGAAGGCGTCGACGAGGCGGCGTGCCGCGATCGTCCACAGCCAGCCGACGGCCGTCCCGCCTGCCGCCGCCCCGGCGAACGCACCAGCCGCGCGCCACACCGCCAGGTACGTCTCCTGCATGACCTCGGCGACGACCTGCTCGTCCGCGCAGCGGCGGCGCAGCCGCACCGCCATCCACGGCGACGTACGCCGGTACAACTCCTCGAACGCGCCGCGGTCGCCCCTGGCCACCAGCCGGACGAGGTTCTCCTCGTCCAGTTCATGCGGCGCTGTCCTCACTCGTCTCACACCCACAAGACGCCGAGCGCCGGCGACAGGTTTTCTCTCCGGAGTGATCCCCGTCACACTGGCATGTCGGACACCGGTGACGACCGGAGCGTGCACGCCCTCGCGACAACAAGGACCAGGCCGACCACTGGGGCAACGTCGCGCCGCGCGGACCATCCGCCTACAAGGGAACTCCAGAGGCGTGGCCGGCTCGCCGCCCAGGAGCAGTCACCGGGCTCAGGTCGACAGACCGACTGCGGTGCGGCCGAGTTCGAGGCGGACACAGAACGCGACGCCGGGCGGTCTGCGCGACAGCGATCGAGGGTCGACCGACCTTGCCCCGACCCTCACGAGGGTTCACGTCCATGAATAATGATCAAGTACGCGTCTATTGACGCGTCCACGGCAAGAGTTCTAGCTTCCTATGGAAAGCGCTTGCCCGCAGCTCGCGCGGGCGGAACCGGCAACCCGATCCACAGCGAGCAGCGCACTCACTTGTGAGCCGGCGGACGACCGGCCCAGTAATAGGTCGGCAGCCCCTACGGCCTGCCGA
Source organism: Streptomyces aurantiacus (assembly GCF_027107535.1). Taxonomy (NCBI): domain Bacteria; kingdom Bacillati; phylum Actinomycetota; class Actinomycetes; order Kitasatosporales; family Streptomycetaceae; genus Streptomyces; species Streptomyces sp. Qhu-G9. The sequence goes on from NZ_CP114283.1 coordinate 5,503,473, forward strand.
AAGGACCACCGATGTAGCAGCAGACCCAGCATTCGAAGACGAATGGGGAGGCAAGAATGAGGCGACCAGTCGCACTCCGACTCTATGCGGCGCTGGCCACGATGGCTGTCGCGGCCACGACCGGCGCGGTTCTGCAGATACCCGAAGCATCCGCAGCCGCCGGGAGCACCAGCGGCTACGCGACCCAGAACGGCGGCACCACCGGCGGCGCGGGCGGTCAGACGGTACGGGCCACCACGGGAACCGCGATCCACGCGGCCCTGTGCGGCCGGGCCAGCAGCAGCACCCCGATCACCATCGAGGTGCAGGGCACCATCAACCACGGCAACACCAGCAAGGTGTCGGGCGCCAGCTGCAACACCGCCGCCGGCGTGATCGAGCTCAAGGGCATCAGCAACGTCACGATCATCGGAGTCGGCAGCGGCGCTGTCTTCGACCAGTTGGGCATCCACATACGTGAAGCCCGCAACATCATCATCCAGAACGTGACCGTCCGGAACGTCAAGAAGTCCGGCTCCCCCACCTCCAACGGCGGTGACGCCATCGGCATGGAGCGCAACGTCCGCAACGTCTGGGTCGATCACACCACCCTGGAGGCGTCGGGCGGCGAGTCCGAGGGATACGACGGTCTCTTCGACATGAAGGACAACACCCAGTACGTCACCCTCTCCTACAGCACCCTGCGCAACTCCGGCCGCGGTGGCCTCGTCGGGTCGAGTGAAAGTGACGTCTCGAACAGCTTCATCACCTACCACCACAACCGGTACGAGAACATCGACTCCCGCGCACCCCTGCTGCGTGGCGGCACAGCCCACATGTACAACAACCACTACGTGAAACTCAACGAGTCCGGCATCAACTCCCGCGCCGGAGCCCGCGCCAAGGTGGACAACAACTACTTCGAGGACTCCAAGGACGTCCTGGGCACCTTCTACACCGATGCGGCCGGCTACTGGCAGGTCAGCGGCAACACCTTCGACAACGTCACCTGGTCCGCGCCCAGTCAGGAGAACCGGCCCGCGGGCCCCAACCCGCAGTCCAACACCACCGTCAGCATCCCCTACTCCTACAGCCTCGACACGGCCAGTTGCGTGCCGAGCATCGTGAGCCGGACGGCCGGCGCCAACAAGGGCCTGCTGGTGTCGGACGGCAGGTGCTAGCAGGGCCGGCGGCCGGGGGAATCAGCAACTTCGCCATGCTGCCAGGCCGATGAACCGCGTGCGAGGATGACGCCCGTGACCAATTCGTCTTCCTCGCCTGCCGCCGAGGACGCGACGCACAGCTCCGGCCTGGGTCCCCGTGTCGCTGCCGTGCTTGTGTTCGGGTCCTCGGCCGCAGTCCTGGTGGTCGAGATCGTCGCTCTGCGGCTGCTGGCTCCCTATCTCGGTCTCACCCTTGAGACCAGCACGACGGTGATCGGCATCGCGCTCACCGCGATCGCTGCCGGCTCCTGGCTGGGTGGACGTGTCGCCGACCTGGTCGACCCACGGCGGCTCATCGGCCCTTCGCTCGGAGTGTCAGGAGCGGTGGTGGCGCTGACCCCGGCCGTGCTGCGCGCCGCCGCGGAGTTGGCTCCCGTGCTGCTCCTGTTGATCGCATCGCTGACGATCCTCGTGCCGGGGGCGCTGCTCGCCGCGGTGACGCCGATCGTGACCAAGCTGCGTCTCACCAGCCTCGCCGAGACCGGAACGGTGGTCGGCCGGCTGTCCGGCGTCGGCACCGTCGGCGCCATCTTCGGCACCGTCCTCACCGGTTTCGTCCTCGTATCGCGCTTGCCGGTCAGTGGCATTCTGATCGGCCTCGGAGCACTGCTGGTGGTCGGCGCGGTACTGGTCGAGTGGCGAACACGCCGGTGGAGCGGCACTCCTGCCCTCACACTCGTCGTCGTCGCCGGCGGCCTCGCCACCGCGGTCGCGCCCGGCAACTGCGACACCGAGACCAAGTACCACTGCGCACAGGTCGTCACAGACCCCGACCGGGACAGCGGGCGCACACTCATCCTGGACGGTTTGAGGCACTCCTACGTCGACGTCGACGACCCGACCTTCCTGGAATTCGAGTACGTGCGCGCCCTCGCGTCGGTGGTCGACGCCTCCTTTCCCGAGGGTGAGCCGCTTGTCGCGCACCACCTCGGCGGCGGCGGTCTCACCTTTCCCCGCTACCTCTCGGCCACGCGGCCCGGGACGCGCAGCCTGGTGTCCGAGATCGACAGCGGGGTTGTGCGCGTCAACCGCGACCGGCTCGGCCTGCGGATGGAATCAGGCATCGACGTACGCGTTGAGGACGGCAGGCTCGGCCTGCGGCGACTGGACGCCGACAGCCGTGACCTTGTCGTCGGCGACGCATTCGGAGGCGTCAGCGTCCCGTGGCATCTCACTACGTCGGAAGCGATGAGCGACGTACGGCGAGTACTCGACGAGGACGGTTTGTACGTCGCCAACCTCATCGATCACGGTGAGATGGCCTTCGCACGGGCCGAGGTGGCCACCCTCGGCGAGATCTTCGAGCACGTGGCCCTCATCGGCCGGCCCGCCGATATCGGCCTCGATCCGACCGCGACCGCCGAGGGCGGCAATCTGGTGGTACTCGCCTCCGACCGACCGGTCGATCTACGTGCGACGCAGGAAGAGCTCAACGCCCGGCAACCCGGCTGGAAGACCACCACGGGCGACGACCTCAGCGACTGGATCGACGGTGCCCAACCACTCACCGACGACTACGCTCCCGTCGACCAACTGCTACAACCCTCCAGCCCACGCGGCACCCAGTGACAGGACACACGGCCAAGTCCTGCCTGTCCTTCTGAACAAGCCGGACGTCAGGCGACGTTCGAACCGAGCAGCGTCGCGGGCGTCGGGCTTCCGGCCCGGTTTCGTGAAGATGTTGCGACCGTACGCCTACATGTCAGGCCCTGCGGCCGTGCGGCCCGCAGCACTGTGCCACCGCACAGCCGGTGGGGCGCGCCGATGGCCCAGGTCAACGTGTCCGCTCGGGGCACCTGGGCGACGCGCGGCCGACAGCAGACGTCAGCGGTCTCGAAACGTTGATGGCAGACGCGTTGTCTAGGCTTCTCGGCGGACTGATCAATGTGCGTGTACGGGGGTGTTCATGTCCGGGTTCTCCAAACTGTGTCTCGGGCCGCTGGAGAAGGTACCGGTATCTGTCGTGGCACAGCCCGGTGTCACGTTGATGTCGCTCGTCGCGGACACGCTGGGCGGCCGTTCACAGGGAGTGCACCCCCCTTGGAGGCGCACGATCCGGTCGGCGGTCCCCGCAACCGCAACAGACGTGCTGCGGCCCTTGTTCGCCCGCGAGTACTCGATGGTGCCCGACTGTCTCACGCCCACAGCGCCCCTGTGGGAGACCGACCTCGCCGTCCAGCTCGAACAGCTGGCAGAGGTCAGCCCTCACCTGCTGCTGCGGGAGCTGGAGGCGGATTTCGCGGGCACGGTCCCCCGGCAGTGGCGAAGTGTCGTCGACCGGCCGAAAGCGTTCATCACCGCCTACACGGCCATCCTCCGCGCCGCGTGGGAAGCGTTCGGGCCTGCCTGGACCCAGGCCGGCTCGCTACTGGCGCGGGAGGCCGAGCGGGTGGGGATCGCGGCGGTCAGCAACGCCCTCCCGCCGGTACTGGCCGGGCTCGGCCACAGGGTCCGCTTCTCCGAGCAGACGCTGTACGTGCCCGATCCGTACCCGGAGACCTTCGAACGCGGCACCCGGCCTGTGGTGTTGGTGCCCATGGTCTCCGGCAACGGCGCATCGGTGTTCAGCTTCGACCGCCCCGACGCCGTGTGGTTCGGCTACCCGGTGCCCGCGCTGAGCACACTGTGGACGTCGTTCCGGGAGCCCGACGAGCGCAAGGACTCTCTGCAACTCGTCGTCGGCACCCTACGGGCCGAGATACTGCGCGAGCTGGTACGGCCCTCCACCATGGGGCGTCTGGCGAGCACTCTCAGCTGCACGCCCGCGACGATGACGTACCACTGCGGTCAGCTCGAGTCCGCCGGACTCGTCAGCCGCGAACGTCAGGGACAGCATGTGTGGGTCCGGCGGACGTCCCGGGGCGCGGCCCTCGTCGACCTGTTGACCGGTCGGCACGGATAGTCGTCCTGCTCGGCCGAGGGCTGCGGCACGGCAACACCCGCACGACCTGCCCCTGCTCTTGAACGTGAGTCCCTGCCCTGGAACGTCACGATTCGCGCGGTGCCACCAAACCAGACTCGTAGGCCATCACCACGAGTTGGGCGCGGTCGCGGGCGTGGAGTTTGGTCATGGCCCGGTTGATGTGGGTCTTCGCGGTGAGCGGACTGATCGCCATGCGGAGGGCGATCTGATCATTGGACAAGCCGTGCGCGACCAGGGAGACGGCCTCTCGCTCTCGGCCGGTCAGCTCATCGAGGCCGGTGCCGGCGACGGCGGGAAGCGGTTGGCTGACGTACCGGTTGATCAACTTGCGGGTGATGGACGGAGCCAGCAGCGCGTCGCCGCGGGCGGCGACGCGCACCGCATGCACAAAGTCGTCCGGCACGATGTCCTTGACGAGGAAGCCGGCAGCTCCGGCGCGCAGCGCGTCGAGGACGTACTCGTCCAGGCCGTAGTTGGTGAGGATGACCACATGCACCTGGGCCAGGGCCGGATCCGCGGCGATGCGCCGTGTGGCCTCGATTCCGTCGACGACCGGCATCTGGATGTCGATCAGCACGATGTCCGGCAAGAACCGTCGGGTGAGCGCCAGGCCTTCGACGCCGTCAGCGGCCTCCGCCACCACCTCGATGTCGTCTTCGAGGTCGAGGAGTGCACGGAATCCGCTGCGGATCAACGGCTGGTCGTCGACCAGCAGGACACGGATCATGAGATCCGCTCCACGGGGAGTTCGGCCTGGACGGTGAACCCGTGCTCGCTGCGCGGCTGCGCCCGCAGCCGACCGCCGAGTGCTGTGACGCGTTCACGCATGCCGAGCAGTCCGAGGCCGGGCGTCGCCACCGTGTCCGGCGTGGCCTTGCCGTCGTCATCGACCCGGATGGTCAGCGAGCCGGTCCGGTAGTCGATGCGGACCGACGCTGTCGCGGCACAGGCATGCCGGGCGACATTGGTCAACGACTCCTGCACGATCCGATAGGCGGTCCGGCCGACCGCCGCCGGAACATCGGCGCGTTGTCCCTCGATCATCAGCGTCGTCTCAAGGCCGGCCCGGCTCGTCTGCTCCACCAGCTCTGCGATGTGGTCGAGCCCGCGGGGCGAGGTGACATCGTCGTCCCGCAACGCCTCCAGGGTGGCGCGCAGTTCCCGGGTCGCCTCACGTCCGGCCTCCTGGATCGCCAGGAGAGCCTCAGGTACGTGTTCGCCCCGTCTGCGGGCCACGTGGACAGCGACTTCCGACTGCACCTTGATGATCGAGATCTGGTGCGTGAGCGAATCGTGCAGCTCCCGCGCGATGTTCAGCCGCTCCTCATCCGCGCGGCGCTGCGCGGTCGCCTCCCGGGTGCGCTCTGCTTCATCCGCCCGCTGCTCGGCCTGCCGCAGTGCCTCCCCCGCGGCGAACGCGGCGATCAGCCAAGCGACTTCGAGGACATGACGGGCCTGCGCCAATGCCTCGCCCGCTGGCCCGTCATGGAAGACCAGGGCGGTGAGGTGAAGCATGACCAGCGCGGTCACGGACGCCGCCGCTGTGAGGGTGCGGTACCCGGCCCGTACCGCGCCGTACACCGCAAGCAGATACGGGACGGAGAGAACCTCGAAGCCGGCCGCCAGATACCCCACCGCACACAGCGCGGTGACGGCCAGAACGGCTGTCGGCGCGCGGCGACGCGCCACCAGCGCCAGACCCCCGACTGCCAGCAGCGCGTAGCCGGGCAGGTCGGAGTCCCTGCCGGGAGATCCTCCGGACAGCCCTGTCCCGAGCAGCAGCGCGGCCGCGCCGAGAGCGATAGCCCAGTCTCTGACCCTGGCCGGGACGCCAAACCATCCATCGTCCATGCGCGCACCCTAACCGGCTGTGGCTGTCGGCAAGTCCCGCTCCGGGACGAGTAGTCGACTACCGCGCCCGCAGTATCCACGTGATGCCTACCGCATCCGCGGCAGGCGCCTGCGCCACCGATGGCAGAGCAAAGTGTCTGCGTCTGCGGGACGACGGCCGGTGTGCTCGGCAGACATGCTCAAGTCACATCTTGGCCTTGGAACTGCACTGTACGAAGAGGAAGAAGAGAAGCATGTACGCAGCAGACGTGGTGACAGCGGCCGCCGAGGGCGGAGCCATCGGTGACGGACGGACCGGAGCGAACCTGGCCCTCGGAGTAGGACTGGTCGGTGTGGCCATCGGCTGGCTGGCCCTGGCTCGCGCCGCCGACCGCATCAGCAGCGGCAACGCGCGCACGGGCGCCATGTCCGCCATCGCGGCAGGGCTGGCCGGTACGGTCCTCGCGGTCCTGCACCTGGCCACCTCCAGTGGTGGTCCCGGCACGGGCAATGGGCTCGTCGGAGCCGTCGCGGCCGTCCCGTTGGGGCTGATCGCCGTCGTTCTCGGTCGCCGGGCGCTGACTCGCTGCCGCACCGAGCCGAGCGGCGAACCGACCAAGAGGCTGACCGGCTGAGCGCAGCACAGCCGTGCGCGGCCCGGGGCGGTCAGCCGCGGACCGCGAGGCCGCGCCTGATGCCGGACACGACGGCACCGAGAACCAGAACGGTCGTTTCGAAGACTCACCGCCATCGCCGGCCCCTGGATGTGACGGCGCAGAGAGGCCGAGCGATGCCCAAGCTGTCCCCAGCCTTCGTGCGAATCGCCAGGGCCATGCCGCCTGGGGCGTGACGTTCAGGCGGCGGGCCCCTGCGGCGACCCGACCCGCATCGTTTCGGTGTGACCGCCCCCGGCCGTCCCTGGGCAAGGAGTGACCAGCATGAACACACATGCTGCGCCAGGAGTCGCAGACGCTTCCGACTGCCGAGCCAGTTCCCCGCTCGCCGCTTCCATCGACCTATCCGCCCTGTCCGACGAGCAGTTCAGCCGCCCGGCGGTACGGTTCGGACTGCGCCTCGGCCAGCTTCCACAGAGCGGGCAGACCGTCCGCCCTCACTCGCTCCGCCGCCCCCTGCTGGCACGCCAGCTCGAAGTCGGCGAGCCGCGTGAAGGACTCGTCATGAGCATCTGACGGCCAGGCGGCTGCGGCCTCCAGGGCAAAGTCCAGCCCTTGCGCGGGATCAAGCTCTCGCTGGCCCGGCCGGGTCAGCCCGATCGTCACGAATACCAACCTCGTCCAGCCCTCGAAGAAGGCCAGGCCCGGCAGTTCGGCCGGGTATCTGGCGTCCAGAGACCAGTTCTCACCGAACGCCTCGCTCACCATGCTGTCGTCAAGTTCCTGCCCCTCAAGGGAGGCCACAATGCAGCCCACGCCCGCCGCAACCAGTTCGTAGCGGTCGGACAGTCCCGCCCGGGCAGCCAACACCCGCGTGGCTCCGCCCAACCGGATGGCCGCGGCGCAGCACAAGCCCTTCCCGGCCGCGTCAGATCTCTCGTCCACGATCTCCCCAGTCTCACTCGCACTTGGACGGATGGACGAACACTTCGGTGCGGCTGCGAAGCTCTCAACGAACGCCGTTTGGCGATGAGCCTGAGCGTCAGTCGAGGGCGGAACAGCCGATCGAGTGTCGATGAGTTTGTACGTCACTCAGGCCTGATCGGGGACCGCAGCCCGAGCCACTGCTCGGCGTCCCAGGCCTGGAAACGCTCTACCTCGGTGAACCCCAGCTTTGACGCGAGGCGCATTGAGCCGACGTTGGCGGTCTGGGTGGTGAGCATTACCTCCTCGCCGGGAAGGACGCCGTCGAACCAGTCGAGTGCCGCCGCGCACGCCTCGGCGGCGTACCCGCATCCCCACGCCCGTGGCAGGAACAGGTGACCGAGATCGGCCTTCCCCGCGGCAGCCGGGCGACTGTCCCTCGTTGCTCTCCTGAGCAGGATCTGGCCGATCATCGCCCCGTCGAGATCAACGACGAAACTCCCGGGCCACCGCTCGGGCGCCCCGGGAATCTCGCGCTCAAGCTCGTCACGCGGCCGGGGACCGCCGAGGTAGGTGTGCACTTCTGGCGACGCCAGCAACTCGATGAATGCCGCGCGGTCCCGGGCCTCGGACTCACGGAGTACGAGCCTCTCGGTCCTGATCGGGGCAGGGGGCCAGGCAACAGGTCCGAGCTCAGTCATGCCGGCCAGCCAATCAGCAGGCTCGGCAGTTGGCCCGAGGTCGTCCGACCAGACGTCGGAGACGAAGGGTGTGTTGTTGGGCCGCCCTCCAAGTGCCACAACTGCAAGCGCACCAGGGGAAACGGCCTCCACCACTGGGTCGCCCACCGGCTGAGCTCTCGCATCTGAGCTTGTTCTCCAACTCTGTTCGGCACATCCGTCTGCCCTGCCAAAGGGTTGGCAGTTTCGCACGCCTGTGACCCCACGCGAGCGGAGACGGTGTGCGCATCCGGCCTGCCAGTTCGTGAGCTGACTGCCGTAGACCCTGCCCGGCCCCCCACCCCACTTCCACGCTCCCGCCATGGCGCGTCTACGGAGCCATGGCGAGCCAAGGGCGTCAGCTGCGCACCAAAAGAGGCCCTGCCCCGACCCTCTCTCCCTGCCGTAGAGCAGAGCCCTCTCCCTTCGGAGGTCATCACGTCCACGTCGTTCCGGAGAATCGGCCACGACACCGTTCGCCGAGCACATCGGACGGTCCGGTGACCTGCGCATTTACGTCCCCAACTCCACATTGGCACCGCCAGCGAAGACTTCGACGCCAATTAGACTCCCCATGGCGCCACTCGTGTGCCATGATGGTGCCACCAGAAGCGCACCTCTCAGTTCGGAGGCGAGGGCGCGCGTTTGTCGCGGTGAATATTCAAAGGGGCGGATCATGGAGACAGTGCAGAGCCGGCGACAGACGGCACCCGGCGCCTTCGCTGCCTTCGCCCGTTTCGTGTTGTGCGGTGGCGGGGTGGGGCTCGCTTCCAGCTTTGCCGTGGCGGCACTCGCATCCTGGATTCCCTGGGCGCTGGCCAATGCCGCGGTCACGGTCGCTTCCACGCTCCTGGCAACCGAGCTGCACGCCCGCTTCACTTTCGGCGCAGGCGGGCGGGCGACCCGGCGCCAGCATGTGCAATCGGCCGGGTCCGCGGCCGCCGCCTACACGATGACCTGCCTGGCGATGCTCGTCCTGCAGCAACTCACCGCGACGCCCGGCGCGGTAGTCGAACAGGCCGTCTACCTGTCCGCCTCCGCACTCGCCGGCATCGCACGCTTCGCGGTGCTGCGCCTCGTCGTCTTCGCACAGAACCGACCCCAGACCGCCCCCGCCATGCCCGCCACCCGGTCCGTCCACGCCGGCGTTACCTGCGTCCCGGCACCGCGTCACGCCGCGGCGCTCTGCCACGCCGCCTGACCACCCATTACGTCGGACGGTTCCGCCGGGATGCTCAGCACGCCACCGAGGCCAGCGCGGCCGCCACCGTTCCCCCTACCGAAGAGGCAGAGGCAGATCAGCGCGTCCAGCCCAACACTTACCGAGCAACTCCCAGTGAGGGCTCTGAGGGCTCCCGCTATTACGGCTGTGACGGTGCGACGGCATTGATCCAGTCCGCGACGGTGACGACATCCGCCCACTGCGGGAACAGCTTCGCTCAACCTCGGTGACGCCCCATCGGAGTGGGCCAGGAACCCTTCCCGTGCTTCGGGTCGTGGGTGACCGCGAAGGGCATCCGATTCACCTGCTGGTCAGTTCGCCGCACTGGCGAACATGCCGGGCTCGTACGAACCCCCCGGATTGTGCACGATCACGTTCATCCGGGTGGCCGCGTTGATCAGGGAGACCAGACATACCAGCGCACCGACCTGGTCGTCGTCGTAGTGCTTGCGTACCTCTGCCCAGGTCTCGTCGGACACGCCGTGGTCGCCGAGTCGGGTGCCCTCCTCGGTGAGCCGCAGCGCAGCCCGTTCGGCCTCGGTGAACACGGTGCTGTGCCGCCAGGCGGCGACGAGGCTGAGCCGGACTGCGGTTTCACCGGCGGCCGTGGCCTCCTTGGTGTGGGCGTCGACGCAGAGGCCGCAGCCGTTGATCTGGCCGACCCGCAACTGCACCAGTTCCCGCAGGGGCTTCGGAAGCGTGGACCCTTCCAGGGCCAACGAGGTGTTGTAGAACCGCTTGGCGACCTTCGCGGCCGTCGGGCTGTCGAACAGGTTGAAACGGGGTTCCATGACGTCGTCCTCACTCGTGGTGTTGCTTGCCGCCGACTGGACGAACACAAGATGCCGACGGCCTGATCCTTGTGACGGCGCGGTGATGTGGCGTGTGTCACTGGTCTCAGGTGTCACAGGTCGGTGAGGGCCGGCGTCTGGTGTACGGCGCAGTCGAGAGCGACCGAGCAGGAGCTGACGATGAACGACCGCACTATGAGCGACCGTGCAACGGACACATCCGAACCGATCTGTCGTGGCGATCTCATGGACAGGGTCACCCGGGTGTTCGTCGCCCACCGCAATCTGCTGTTCACCGTCGCCTACGAAATGCTCGGCTCGGCCGCCGACGCCGAGGATGTCCTGCAGGAGACCTGGCTGCGATGGGCGGGCGTCGATATCGACGCTGTGCGGGATCAGCGTGCGTATCTGGTCCGGATCACCACCCGGCAGGCTTTGAGTCATCTGCGCACGCTCGGTCGACGTAAAGAGTCCTACCTCGGCCCCTGGCTGCCTGAACCGCTACTGACCGCGCCCGACGTGGCCGAGGACGTCGAGTTGGCCGACAGCGTCTCGATGGCGGTGCTGCTGGTGCTGGAGACCCTCGCCCCGACGGAGCGAGCGGTCTTCGTACTGCGCGAGGTGTTCGGCCTGGCCCACGACGAGATCTCCGAAGCTGTCGGCAAGAGCCCCGCCGCGGTCCGCCAGATCGCCCACCGGGCACGGACCCACGTCGCCGAGCGCAGACCACACGGGGTCGCATCCGCTGCCGAGACCCGCCGCACCGTCGAGGCGTTCCAACGGGCGGTCGAAACGGGCGACCTGCAGCGCCTGCTCGACGTCCTCGCGCCGGACGTCGTCCTGCTGACCGACGGAGGCGGAGTCGTGCAGGCCGCACTGGCGCCCGTCTTGGGGGCCGCCCAAGTGGCCCACGTGCTGGGCAGGATCGCCGGCGCGATGTCGCTTCAGCCGACGCAGGTCAACGGCGACCTGGCGCTGATCGTCCGACTGGGCGGTGACATCGACGGTGGCATCGACACCGTTCTGGCGATGCGCATCGAAGACGGCCTCATCACCGGGCTCTACGCCGTGCGCAACCCCGAGAAGCTGTCGCGTCTGGACCAGGAGACCACGCTGCGCCGCTGAGCCCGAGACTTGGCGGAAGTAGCGCCCTTCCTGCACGGACAGCCTCATCGACGGTCTCGTCCGCCGGAAGTGATCCGAGGGATTCGGCCGCATGTAGCCGACGCACGAGGGGTGTTGTCCGGCGTTGCCGTCTGGGTGCATCCAGACATGGGGGTGGGGCAGAAACCTTCGCGTACGCCCTGACCGGGCGAGCCTGAGCGCAGTTGAGGAGACGGTGACCGACAACCAGAAGACCGACCGGTCAGACCGGCTCGCGGTCGATTGCGCGGTGGTCGACGGCATCCGTGTCGTGACCGTGCGGGGCGAGATCGACCAGGACGTGAAGGACGCCCTCGGAAGGGCTCTGACGTCCAAGGAAGGCGCGGTGCCGCCTCTTCGAGTCGTTGCGGATCTCAGCGGTGTGACGTTCATGGACTCCAGCGGGATCAACGTCTTCGTCGCCGCTCACAGGCACGTGCGGGACGTCCAGGGGTGGCTGCGCATCGCAGGAGCCCAAGAGCCCGTCATGCGTGTGCTGCAGATTGTCGGCCTCGACTCGGTGGTTGCCTGCCACCCGACGACCGAGCAGGCACTGAACGCCTGACTGCCGCGGCACGGCCCGCCCGGCGCCGACTGCCGGGAAGCAAGCCGGGCACCCGGCGTGCTCGGTCCGCAGGCTGAGCAGGCAGGGGAAGTGCAAGCCATCTAAGGAAAAGGCCAGTTGACGGGCAGGCCCTCAGACCTGGACGCGTCGGATGTCGATGTTGCCGTGCCGGGTACGGGCGCGGACCTCCACGGTCTCCTCGCTGCTGTCCGGACTCTTCGACATGGTGAGGGTGTTGCGTACCTGGCCGGAACTCGAACTGACGTCGAGATACGCGGCCGTGCCCTCGCGGATGCCGACATCGATGGCGCCGTGGGCGGTTTCCAACCGGACGATGCCGCGGACCGCCTCGTCCACCCGCAGGGCCCCGTGGGCGGTGGTGGCAGTCACCGAGCCCTCCGCATGACCGATGCTGATGTCACCGGCGGCGCCGCTCACCCGCAGTTCTCCGGCCGCGGTGCCGACCGTCGTCGTGCCGTGCGAGTTCTTCAGCACGGCGGGGCCCTCCACCAGGCCCACGCGCAGACTGCCGGTACTGGTGGTGATCTCTGCCGTGCCCTCGATACGGTCCACGGTCACCGAGCCGTGCGACGCAGTCACCTGCAGTCGAGCGGTCGTCTCCAGGCGCACGTCACCCGACGAGGTCTTCACCCGGACCTCACCGAGCCGGCCCTCACCCACCACCTGGACCCCACCGCCACTCATGTCGATCCTCGAGCCCGTGGGCAGTTCGACCGTCACCTCCACAGCGCCGGCACGGCCCACGCGAAAACGCTGGGCGGACGTCCTGACAGCCAGCGCGCCGCCCGCACAGGTGACCTCACACTGGTCGGCCGCCCGGACATCCGGCTCCTTCTTCGGATCGCGGGGCCGCACCTCGACCACCGTCTCAGGGCGGTCACCCGCGATGAACCGGACGGCACCGGCCTCCACATGCACGGTGGCTGAAATCGGTTCGGGAGTATCGAAAGAAGGCATGACCGCCCCGTCCTCACAGTTCCTAGGGTTCTGCCCGCCCGCGGGAAACGATGCGGGTGACGCTGCACCGGCGCAGTCGCAGCTACCGCACCCAGCCCGTAACGCTCTGCCCGGCAGCGTGGACCTGGTCCGCCGCACGGGACCGGCCGCCCCCATCGACTGCCGCCGACACCGCTCTCACCAGCCACGCGTTCACCGACAAGCCCTCACCGGCTGCGGCCTCCTCGGCACGAGACTTGAGATGCGCCGGCAGACGCAGATTGACGCGGGCAGTGCCGCCCTCCTCACCCTCACCCGCTGCAGGAGCAGCAACCGGCACCCGGAGCGATTCGGCGTACCCGCCCCGCTCCTCACCGCCATCACCGCGAGACGGCAGCGTCACCACGAAATCGGGTTCGATCCCTCGCAGCCGCACATCAACCGAACCGGGTGCCAGATCACGGGTGACCTCGCCCATCGCGGCGGACAGCACGTTCAGCAACGTCAGCCGGGCTGCCGACTCCAAAGGAGCCGTCAGCCGCTCCGCCAGCTCACGAGCATCATCCCCACCGGCCTCGGCGGCCACCGCAAGTTCCCGGCGGAGAGCTTCCACATACGGCGCAAGATCCATGACGGCATTCTGGCACCATTATGGCGCCACATGCAAGCCTGAATGGCACACGATGCGCCTAGGTCATCGCCACCAAGAGCGCCTCACCTCAGGCATCCCGCGGGGCCAACGAGTAACCCGCACAGAGCGCGACCCCACTCCACTGACACACCATCGGACTCCACCGACCGCACTGCGGGAGCGCCGACCGGGGGCCGCGCTTGCGGCAACTCAGCGGCGACCGCGCTTCTTCTGCTCGATCCAAACGACCGGAGTACTCACACCGAGTATCACCAACAAGAGCAGAACGAATACGGAGCTTCCAACGAAAATCGACACCACAAAGCCAATGAAAGCCACCAAAATTGCAATACTCGCCCAAAATTCACGATTACTCACAAGCCCCCCAAAGCCAAGCCCGTGCCTTGGCATTGCTGGTCGAGCGGCCTCCAGCGGGAATACGGCAAGTGCGCCAGGGAGTGCAGTGCAGCCTATTACGCGGTCGAACGCTCACCTCACCACCCACAGGAGCCCTCGCCCTGACTACTGCCCCGCGAGTGTCGGAGACTTGGATACAGGTGAAGGGATGCATGACCGGGCCTGCCATCAGGACCGTGTCCACGTTGTGGGGATGCGCCGCCGTGACCACAGCAGCGATCGGGTCGCGTTCGACGGTGAGGCAGTTGATGTTCTCCAGGCGGAGCGGGATGACATCGGCCTGCTTGCCAGGACGCAGTGAACCGACGCGGTCGGTCATCCCCCGTGCGGCCGCACTCCGTGCAGCAGGACAAGCGCGGTGGCGCAGTGGGCAACATCCAGATCAGCGGGTCCCCAGGACGCCTCCACCCAGTCCATGGCACCGTTCTCTCCTTCAGCCATGGCAACAGCCTGATGATCGGGAAGGAGCGGTCACGACGGTCTGGTCTCTGACTGGTCTCGCGGGCCACGATGGGTGCCATGACGATTGACGGCTCGTGGTCGATGATCGAGAGCTGGTTGTCCGAGCACGCACCGGGCACGTACGCCTCGTTGCCCCCTGCCGCGGACTCCGACACGGTACGCGCGGCGGAACGCCGGTGCGGGCCCGTGTTTCCCGAGGAGGTGGTGGCATCCCTGCGCCGCCATGACGGTTCCGGAGAGTTCCTGCTACCCGGCAACTACCGCTTGTCCGGCGCAGCCGAGATCGCCAAGGGCTACGCGTGGTGGACGGGGTCGCAGCAGCGGGATGTTCCCGAGGAACTGCGCTATTGGCGTTCATCCTGGTTGCCTCTCGCCCACGATGGTGCAGGGGGTTCCCTCTTCGTCGAGATGGCACGGGGCGACCGGCGCGGGTGCATCGGTACGCATGCCCACGGGGATGGTGGACAGTTCGTCGACCTCCCCCACTACGCCTCGCTGCGAGCCCTGCTCAACTGGGCCGCGCAGGCCCTGTCCGACGGCTCTGCCGCGGATGTCCTGGACTACGTGCTCGTCACGGACGAACAAGGGTCCTTCTCCTGGCAGGACGCGGACGCAGAAGAGGACGGCGCGCCGGTGAGCTGGGACATGGCAGCCCTGGAGCACCGATACGGCGAGCTCTGATCCCTCGCCGCGCGCATTCACCTCCCCGAACATGACCTCGTGACGAACTCATCGTCCGCATCCATGGCCGATCGGGTCGGCGGGAGCGTCCCTGTGCCGTCCAGGTGGCGCACCCTGCGGGGCGGGGATTAGCTGGAGCGATGAACCCAAGGCGGTCGGGGGTTACAGCAGGGATACAGACGTGAGCGATTCGGAAGCCACTGGCCGTTCCGCTTCGCTGTCGGAGGCCGAGCGAGCCGAACTGGTACGCCTGCGGAGCCAAGTGGCGGAGCAGAAACCGCCTTCTCCAGGTGTGAAGAGGCACCGGTCGCGGTCGATGCTCGCCGTGGTGTTGATTTCCTTGGCGGCGCTTCTGGCTCCGCTGAGCGTGATCGCGGTGTGGAGCAGCGACATCGTGGGCAACACGGACCGGTATGTCTCGACCGTGGCGCCCTTGGCCTCGGACCCGGACATCCAAGCAAGCGTGACCACCAGGGTCACGAATGCCGTAATGGACCACGTCGACGTGTCCCTGCTGCTGGAACAGGTGACTCCTGAGGACCGGCCTCGCCTGGAAGCGGCACTGGGACGGCTCGAGGAGCCGCTGATGAGCGGCTTGCGAGGGCTCGTGGAGTCGGTGACCGCCAAGTTCGTGAGCAGCGACGGCTTCGCGACGCTGTGGAGTGAACTGAACCGTGGCGCCCATCAGGCGGTCAACAAGGCGCTCACCGGGAGCGGAGGCGGCGCCGTCCAGCTCGAAGGGGACAAGGTCACGGTGGATCTCGCCCCGGTCGTCGAGCGCGTCAAAGCACTTCTGGTGGACAACGGGTTGAGCGTCGCGGACAAGATCCCTGAGCTGCACACGGACCTCACTGTGGCGACCTCCGAGGAGATCGGGAAGGTCCAGAACGGCTTCAAGCTCCTGCAGTTGATGGGGGGCTGGCTTCCACTGGTCACAGTGTTGATGGCCGCCGCGGGTGTCCTGCTGGCGTTCCGTCGGCGCAGGGCGCTGATCACCGCGGCCCTCGCCGTGGTCGTCACGGTCGGTCTGCTCGGGGTCGGTCTCTCCGTGTTCCGTGCGTTCTACCTGGACGCGCTGCCGACCTCCGTGAACTCCGCTGCTGCGGGCTCCGTCTACGACACCCTGGTCCGCTTCCTGCGCGGTACCGTTCGCGCCGTGGTCACCCTGGGCGTGCTCACAGCGGTCGCGGCCTGGCTCACCGGTCACAGCCGGTGGGCACTGAGTGTCCGCGCGGGGTGGCGGTCCGCTCTGGGCGCCGCCCGGGCTGCCACGGGGCTGTCACCCGGCCCGGTCGGGGTTTTCGTCCATAGGCTGCGGACCTGGCTGAACTGGGGCGTCGTCGCCCTGGCCGGGCTGACGATCGTGCTGTGGGATCGCCCCACGGCGATGGTGACCTTGTGCCTGGCACTGACCGTGCTCACGGTCCTCGCGGTCCTTGAGTTCCTCGACCCGGCTGCTCAGCGAACGGGCCATCGCCACACGAAGGCAGTGGACTCCGCGTCCGGCCGAGGCCCGGCCTGAGGACGTCATCGCCTGCCGGCCTGAACGCCCACCCGATGTCCTACCGGTTCGATACCGGTTCGAGTGGGCGTTCACCGGTCCGGGTGGGTGTTCAGCCAGGGCGTAAGCGGCCTGGCTGGGGGCGCGGGCGCGCCGTACGCTTCTCCGCCCCGCGGGTGGATTCCCGTGGATTCCCGCGACGCACCGGACAGGGCGCCGAGGGGCCTCGTACGACGCCTGCTTTCCCGGTGTCAGGCTTCGTTGAGGTCCTGCGCGGGCAGCCGCCCCGAGCGCACCGCGTCGACGAGAGTCTGATGGTCGCGCTCGTTCTGGTCGGCGTAGGCCTCGGCGAACGCGGCGAGGGCTCGGTCGAACACCGCGCCGCTGCCCAGATAGGCGGCGATCGCGATCCGGTCGCCGGAGCGTGCGTGCGCGCGGGCCAGGGTGACCCCGCACAGCTGGCCGAATGCCTTCATGTCCTTCGGCCGCATCCTCTCGGGCACGGCGATGCCCTTCCAGTCGCGCAGCTGGCGGAGATAGAAGTCGCGGCGCTTGCCGTCGATCCCGTCGACTCGTTCCCAGCCGAGGAAGATGTCGCTCGAGGCCTGCATCAGCCGCTGGCCGGCGACGACCCGCTGCCCCTGGTTGGAGAACCGGCTCGGGCCGACGTGCGAGGACAGCACGGAGGCACCGGCCTCCTTCGCCTGGAGGAAGAGGGGGTCTCCGCTGTCCCTGCCGAGGAGGAGGAAGATCCAGCAGCGGGTGCCGACACTGCCCACTCCGACGACCTTCCGGGCGATGTCGACCAGGCGGTAATCCGCCAGAAGCGAGCGCCGATCGGATGCGAGCGTACGAGCATAGCGTTCGAGCAGGCTCTGGAACTGGCGCTCCAGTGCGGTGCGCGCGACATCCGGCAACAGGTCGGCCGCCGGGACGAGCAAGGGCGGGTCGGCCGCGATGCGGGGCCCGTGCTTGGTCGTCCGGGTGAGTTTGTCGAAGGCTTGCAGGCTGTCGCGGGTGCGCGCCTTGTCCATGGCGCGAAACAGGTTCTTCCGGCCGCGCTTGTGGAGGCGGTCGGCGGCCAGTGTCTCGAGGAGGCTCTCGTCGATCTTCGCGTACCAGACGTCGAGGTTGCGCATGTCTGCGAAGCGGATCATTGCTTCGCGGTACGAACGGACCGTGGAGCTGACGACGCGGGCGCGCTCGGCGTCGTCGAAGCCGTTCGCCCGGCCCGCGATGGCGAGACTCGTCGCGAGCCGCTTGACGTCCCATTCCCAGGGGCCCGGCAGCGTCTCGTCGAAGTCGTTGATGTCGAACACCAACTGGCGTTCCGGCGAGGCGAGCAGACGGAAGTTCAGCATGTGGGCATCCCCGCACAGCTGAACCGTGAGCCCCGAGGAGGGACTGTCGGCGAGATCGGACGCCATGATCGCGGCGGCGCCCCGGTAGAAGCGGAACGGGGACTCCAGCATCCGGGCGTACCGGATCGGAACGAGCTCGGGGAGCCTCGTAGCGGACTGGGCTTCCAGGATGGCCAGTGGATCCCGCCGACGGGAGGAGAGCTGGTGGACGGCGTGGGACGACCGTGGTGACCGGCGCCGCGACTTCCTGCCCAGGGCTGTACGTTCCTCAGGCGTTGCCTGAGGTGCCGCACGCATCGCTGTGGCCACGATCTTGGACATCGCACACCTTCCTGCCTGGCCTTGACCGGTCTTGCGGCACGGCCGGTGGGGTGACCGGTCGCAGCTTCGGGAGTGGGGTGCGGTGAAGCGGCGCGGCCGGACCTGGCCATGGCCTGATCGCTGTCACGGCTGAGCTGCGTACAGGTGCGCAGCCCGCACCCCTGTCGAGTCAGGACGCTTTCGTGGCGGCCCGTTTGACGCGCTTGTTCTTGGCAGTGCCCGCGCCGGTCTGACCCCGCTTGGCGGGCGTGCTCCTGCGCTTCGGCGCACCGGTGGTGGAGGCGGCTGCGGCAGAGCGCGCGGGCGCCTTCCGGGCCGCCCTGCTCGGCCAGGTGAACTCGATTTCGAGCTCGATCTCTCCGTCGTCGACCTCGATCTCGATCTCGCTGCGGAGATCGTCGGGGATCTTCAGGCTCAGTGTCCCGTGCCCGAATTCCAGGTCGACGTCCCCGCCCTTGCGCAGGGCGTCCGCGAGCGCGGTGAGCTGGTCCGCCGCCTCCGTGCGCGACAGCGAACGCTTCTGCTCGAACTTGAGGTCCGTCATGGGGTTCTCCGATCAAGCACACACAGCAGGTGTGGATCATTGTCACGTCATGCGGGAAGTCCAGCATCCTGACGTCCCGCTCTACGGCGACGACGGTCTCGGCGGGCCCGGGCGTCGGTCGGCGTCTCCCTTCGCACGCTCCTCGGTGTTGCCCCGGCGCCGGGTCGGGGCAGGACCGGCGGGTGCTGCGGGCGGGGGAAGCGTGGAGGGCAGACGGGCCGCGGCCACCAGGCCACCGAGTCCGATGGCAGCCAGGAAGCCCATCGCGGCGGCGTAGGCGCCCTGCGACAGACCGGCGACGAGGATGGTGCCGGCTATCGCGGTGCCGAAGGAGGAGCCGAGGTTGGAGACGCCGCGGGAGAGCCCGGAGATCTCGCCCTGGCGCGCTTCGGGGAACGCGGACTGGACGACATTGACCGAGGGGGTCAGCATCACGCCGAGACCGAGTCCGATCAGCAGGAGGCCGGGGGCGAAGGCCCACGGTCCGGCGGAGCTGGAGACAAGGGCGATGAGGACGCCGATCCCGGTGACGGCCAGTACGAATCCGGCCATGATCAGCGAGCGCTGGGACCACCGCGCGGCCAGGCGCGCGGCCGCCAGAGACGTAACGAGCAGGCCCAGGGTGGCCGCTGTGAAGATCACGCCGGTTTCGACGGCGTCGTAGCCCCGGACGGTCTGCAGGAACGCCGCGACAGTGAACGACGTGCCCATCAGCAGCAGCCACTGGACGTTCTGGGTGATCAGGCCGAGGTTGGACGTGCGGTTGCGGAGCAGGCCCGTCGACAGCAGCGGCTCTCGTCCAGCCCTCTCCTCAGCGCGCACCCAGCGCAGAAACGCCGCCAGGACGAGGGTTCCGGCCGCCAGCAGAGCAGCCATCAACCACAGGTTGTCGTCGGCGGCGAGGATGCCGGCGACGATCAGTACAAGACCCGCGGCGGAGAGCACGGCTCCGCGGACGTCGAAATGCCGCTTCGCGTCGGGCGGGAGCGGGTCGTCGAGCGAGCGGCTCAGGATGATGATCAGTGCGACCACCAGGGCCTGGAGGACGAAGGCAGCACGCCAGCTGATCGCCGCGGTGACGAGACCGCCGATGAGCGGGCCCGCTGGCGCGCCGACGCCCCCGGCGGCCATGACAGTGCCGAAGGCGCGGGCGCGCGAGTCGAGGCTGGTGAAGAGCAGGGTGGTGAGGATGTAGACCGGCGGAATCAGCAGGGCGGTGCCGATGCCCTGGAGGACGGAGTTGCCGAGGATCAGCACTCCGAGCCCGGGCGACACCGCGCTGAGCACGGCACCGGTCCCGTACACGGTGAGGCCGATGAGGAAGCAGCGTTTGCGGCCGAGGATGTCGGTCAGCTTGCCACCGGGAATCATCAGCGCGGCCATGACGAGCAGGAAGATCGTGATGACGATCTGGACGCCCTGGACGGTCGTGTCGAGGTCCTCACTGATGTCGTTGATCATCACGTTCATGTTCGACCCGGCGAAGCTGCAGATGAACTGCGCGAGGGCGAGCGGGGCCAGAACCTTCAGGCCGGCGCGCGAAGGGGTGCGGGGGCCGGGCTCGGGTGTCCGTTCGCTCATGCCGCCTCCCAGGTTTCCCCTTGCTCGTGTCCTGCCGGAGGTACCGGAAGGATCAGCAGGCCCGTGGTTCTGCCCGGTCGAGTTCCTCGTCGAGGGCGATGGCCGCGTCGATGAGGGCCAGATGAGTGAATGCCTGGGGGAAATTGCCGAGCTGCTCGCCGGAGGGCCCGATCTCCTCGGCGAAGAGACCGACGTGGTTGGCGTAGGTGAGCATCTTGTCGAAGGCGTAGCGCGCCCGGTCTATGCGGCCGGCCCGGGCGAGGGCCTGGACATAGAGGAAGCTGCAGAGGTTGAAGGTGCCCTCGGAGCCCTTCAGCCCGTCGGGCGAGGCTTCCGGGTCGTAGCGGTAGACCAGGCTGTCGCTGACGAGTTCCTCGTCCATGGCGTCGAGCGTGGTGAGCCAGTCCGGGTCGTCCGGGGCGAGGAATCCCACGCGGGGCATGAGCAGCAGAGAGGCGTCGAGCACGTCGGAGTCGTAGTGCTGGACGAAGGCGCGGCGCTTGTCGCTCCAGCCGCGGTCGACGATCTGGTCGAAGACGGCGTCGCGCGCCGCGGACCAGCGGCCGAGATCGGCCGGGCGGGCGTGGGCGGTGGCGAGCTTGACGCCCCGGTCGAAGGCCACCCAGGTCATGAGACGGCTGTAGGTGAAGTCGTGGCCGCCGCCGCGGGTCTCCCAGATTCCCTCGTCGGGACGGTCCCAGTGGTCGCTGAGCCAGTCAAGGAGCTTCGCGAGGGCCTTCCAGCCGCGTATGCCACCGATGTCCTTCGCCTGGGCGATGGCGTAGGCGGCCTCACCGTAGATGTCGAGCTGGATCTGGTCGGCCGCCGCGTTCCCCGCCCGGACGGGTGCGGAGTTCCGGTATCCCTCGAGGTGGTCGAGGATCTCCTCCGTCAGGTGGGGTTCGCCGTCGATGCGGTACATGATCTGCAGTGGTTCCCCGGAGGCTGTGGCCCCGGCGTCGAGGCGATCGCGCAGCCAGCGACGGAATGCCTGGGCCTCGGCGGTGAAGCCGAGGTCGATCAGCGCTCGGACGGACAGGGAGGCGTCGCGGATCCAGGTGTAGCGGTAGTCCCAGTTGCGTTCGCCGCCGATCTGTTCGGGCAGGCCCATGGTGGCGGCGGCGATCGGTGCGCCGGTGGGGGCGTAGGTGAGGAGTTTGAGGGTGATCGCGGAGCGGATGACCATGTCGTGCCAGCGGCCGCGGTAGCGGCATGAGCGCAGCCAGTTCAGCCAGAAGGCGCGACAGGCGTCGAAGGATGCGGTGACCGTGTCGACGTCGGGACGGGGGACGCCGGGGTCGCGACCACGAGCGGCGGCGTCCGCGCTGTGGCTGGTGAGGACGATCGCGGCCTGTTCACCGGCGCGGAGGGTGAAGTGCGCGCTGACGTCCTTGCCGCCCGCGTCGAGAGCGACGGGGGCGGTGGCCTGCAGGTGCAGGTCGGTGTCGGGGCCGCAGAAGACGACGGATCCGTCGTCGAGCCGGTCGAGAGAGTGCTCGGCGCGGCCGTAGTCGAAGCGCGGCCGGCATTCGAGTTCGAACGGCAGGCTGCCGCGCACCACGCGGGCGACCCGGACCAGGCGGTGCCGGGCGGACGGGGTCGTGGAGGGGTCCGGCTCCATGAAGTCGACGACTTCCCCGACACCGTCGGGCGCCATGTAGCGGGTCACCAGGACGGCGGTGTCGGGCATGTAGAGCTGGCGGACGGTGACGTTCTCGCCGACGTCGACCGTCAGACGGCAGTGACCGCCTCGCTCGCTGTCCAGGAGGGAGGCGAACATGCTGGGCGAGTCGAATCGCGGGGCGCACCACCAGTCGACCGTGCCGTCGGCGGCGATCAGTGCCGCGGTCTGCAGGTCACCGACGATCCCATGGTCGGCGATCGGAGGGTAACTGTTCATGGCTTCTCCTTGTGGTGCGGGGCGCCACACGTGTCCGCCGTGGTGTGGCCCGGCGCCGGGGCGGGGCGGCTGCGTGCGAGTCGTGCCACGTGGGCGGACGGCAGGGGCACTGCCGGCGGTGCGGCCACCGACAGCAGCATCCCGAGGTCACGTACCGCTCCGGTGTGCGCGAGAGCCCGCTACGCTCCCGCGGCGGCGGGCGCCAGGTCGCCGGGGCCGGCCCGCCCGACGCCGCCGCCGCTCGGCGGGATCGTCATCTCTCTTCTCGCCCCCGCCCTGGTGCGACCCGCCGACCGGAGCTGTTTCGTCGAGTCCGCCTGCCGTACGTGTGTGGCGGTCATGATCGACCCTCGTTCCGTGTCGTACGGCACGCGTTCAGCGGTCGCCGTTCATGGCTGCCGTACTGGTGGCGCCTGCGTTCCCGGTCGGGGCCCGGCCGCTCAGGACCAGCTCCTTGGCCCTGCGGAACTCCTCGTCCGTGATGTCGCCGACGGCTCGGATCTCGGACAGCTTGGCGAGCTCGTCGACGCTGCTGCGGCGGCCGTCTCCGGCGGCCTCCCTCACATAGGCATGGAACGCGTCCTGCTGCTCCCGGGCCTTTGCGATCTCCCGGCGGCCCATGTTCTTGCCCCGGGCGATGACGTAGACCAGTACGCCCAGGTAGGGCAGGAAGAGGGTCAGTGCCAGCCAGCCTGCCTTCGCCCATCCGTTCATCGCGTCGTCACGGAAGATGTCGGTGACCACGCGGAAGAGCAGCATGATCCACAGGATCCACAGGAAGAACAGGAGCATGCTCCAGAAGATGCTCAGCATCGGGTAGTCGTACGCCAGGTTCACGGGTGCGCTCATGTCCTTCTCCTCCGTCGCGGGCATCGGCCCGACTGGTGGCGCGTGCCGTCCTCAGCGTGCGCACGGGCGGCACCGTGCGCCTCACCCGGAGGGGGTGATGGGGACGGCTGCCCGGAGGGGCGGCCGTCCCCTCGGGGCGGAGGAGGTTCCCGCCGCGGGTGTGGGGTGGTGCGGCCTGTCAGGTGCCGAGACGTGACGCCGGGTCTTCGGCCGCCTTTTTGAGCGCTGCCCGCCAGGCGAGTGCGAGAGCTGTCTCGGCGAGCCCGAGCAGAACGAGCCACAGGCCGAGCAAGCGGGTCAGTGCCCGTGCGGACTCCGAAGGCAGGGCAAGCACCACGATCCCCGCGACAACGCCGAGAATCGCGACGGTCAGGACGACACCGCGGTGCGGCAGGTCCTTGGCGGTGATGGCGGTGTAGAGGGTCAGCAGGCCTGACACGAGCCAGACGGCGCCGACGATCAGTGAGAGCGCGGCGATGGTCTGCAGGGGGTTTCGCAGGCACAGCACCCCGGCCAGAACGAAGAGCACAGCTGCGAACAGTCCCGGGAGCCGTTCACCGTGCTCCTTGTGCGCGAAGACGGACACGAACCGGAACGCCCCGGTGGTCAGCAGATACAGGCCGATGAGGACCGCAACGACGTGCAGGGTCCCGTCCGGCCACACCAGAATCAGAACGCCGGGCACCAGTGTCACCAGTGCCGAGACCAGGATCCAGGTCCATGAGCGGCCCAGACGTGTCAGTACGTCCGCGGGGCCGCTTGCAAGGCCGGTGGCGGCCTCGCCGGCGGCCGGTCGCGGTCCGTCGTACGGCTGTGTCGGGTCACGGGGTGCGGTCATGGCGTGCTCCTCACGGAAACGGGCGGGACGTCTCCGACGGCGATCGGGGCCCTGCCGCTTCAGCCTCGCGCGCGTCGTCCGCCGCTGTGTCACCCGCTGCGGGTGATCTGTCGGCTCCGCGAAGGGGGTGGGTCGATGATCGGCGTTGGGTATGGCGAGGAGTGGGTCGTACCGGTGCCCGACCGCCCACCCGGAGCGGAGCAGGCGGGCGGACAGAGCCGCAGCACAGCGCGACAACCGATGCACGAACCAGGAGCGACACCATGAGACTCGACAACCACCGCGTCGTCGTCACAGCCGCCGGCCGCGACTTCGGGCGAACCCTGGCGATCCGGCTCGCGGACCTCGGTGCCGAGGTCTTCCTCTCCGCTCGATGTGCGGTGCGCGCGTCTGCTCACCGCGGCTGTCGCTGGTCAGGAAGGCGAGCCGGAGCATCTCGGCGAGCCCGGGATGTAGCCGTCGCTGCCTGTGTTGACGTTCGTGTCGGACACGAATCCGTTGTTGCTGAGCTTGTCCCAGATCGCCGAGGTCCCGTACGTCCCGGTCACCCGCTCGCCCTCCGTCTGACACACGATGTTGACCACGGAGCGCGCCGGGAGCACCTGGATGATCCGGTGGGACGTCGACGGACCTGTGCGGACGTTCACTTGGACGTTCGCCGTGTGGAAGCCGGCCGCGTTCGCCGTTCCCGCGCCTCCCAGTACCCAGGCTCCGGTCAGGGTGGCCACCACTCCACCCCAGGCTGCAGACCGGCGGATCTTGGCACTCAACATCGGGAACTCCTCCGTCACGGCATCCCCCAGTGTGGGGCACACGGCGTGAACTCTACCCAGGGCAAAGGCAGTTCGCCGCCCACGCCAGGCAGGGCGGCGCTGCCCACGTCGTTCCCGACGCGGGACAAGATGCTGCCGTCATCGGCCACGGCGACCGACCCGGCCGACAGAGGGCGCCGGAGAATTCCAGGGCCTGTGCAGTCCTTCTTTGCGATGCTGGTCGCCCCGTCCGGATGTGGACGCCACACGACGCTCTCGAAGGCTTCGAGGGCGTCGCAGCCGTCCTCGGACGCGTATGTGTACTCAAGAATGAGGGGAGGACGTATGGAGCCGCCGGAACTCCGTCGCGCAGTCGAGGCCGGTCGGGCGACCGCTTCCGAGCTGGGCCTTCAGGTCGATGATGTGGTCGTCATCCACAACTCGGATCGTGTCGCGCTACGCCTGGAACCTTGCGGCGTTTTGGCTCGGGTCGCACCAGTGGAGCACTTGGCTGATTCCGAGTTCGAAGTAGAGGTTGCCCGCCGTCTCACCGACGTTGACGCTCCGGTGGCCGAACTCGACCCTCGGGTGGAACCGCGGGTGTTCTCGCGTGACGCCTTCGCCGTCTCGCTCTGGACCTACTACGAACCAGCGGAATCAGAGATCGCGCCGGCCGACTACGCAGATGTGTTCCTGCGACACCATGCCGCCCTGCGCCATGTCGACCTGGATGCTCCGCACTTCACCGATCGCGTCGCTGTGGCACTCGGCGTGGTGAAGGACCGGGAGCGGTCCCCCGAGTTGCCCGCGTCCGACCGGGAACTCCTGAGCGAAACACTCAGTGGACTGAGCGCCGCGATCAGCAGCGAAAATGCCCGCGACCAGCTGTTGCACGGCGAGCCGCATCCGGGCAACCTCCTCAACACCCGTAAAGGCCCGCTCTTTGTCGACCTCGCCACCTGCTGCCGCGGCCCGATCGAGTTCGACCTCGCCCATGCGCCCGAAGAAGTAGGGAACCAGTACAAGGGGGCCGACCCCGTCATGCTTCACCGGTGCCGCGCTCTGAACTGGGCATTGTTCTCGGCCTGGCGTTGGCGCCAAGCCGACCAGATGCCCGACCGGGACCACTGGAGGGTGGCAGGGCTCAACCACATGCGTGCTGCACTTGATCGCTGCGACCTGCGCTGAACTCGAGGCAGGTCCGCCGCTCCCCTGAGATGCAGTGGCTGCACCGATCCCGGCTGTCGGCCATCTGAGCCGGTCGTTAGCCTCGGCGCATGACTTCTGTGCCTCCGCCGAGAGTGATCACGCGTCACCGGGACGGGTCGATCCACGCGTACGTGACACACCCCGGCACTCTCGGCCCGCTGGAGCCCGTCGCGGTGTTCCAGCCGCGACCGGGCGACGACGTCGTGGAGTCGGCGGTCCGGCCCGACCTGGAGCGCGTCGTATATACGACGCTGGACCGCGTCGTCTGCCTCACCCGCACCGGTGACCTGGCGTGGGCATCGGCCTTCGAGCCGCACTCCGGCCGGCTCCATGGCCACCGGCCCGGCTGTGCGCTTTCCCTGGACGGTCGAACCGCGTGGATCTACCGGCCTGACGCGATGGCGGGCCGTCGAAACGCGGACCAGTGGGTGGCGCACGATCTCGGCAGTGGAGCGGTCCTCGCCTGCCAGGAGCTCGAGACGGCCGGGCACGGCGCCGGCCACCACGTGCACCCGGTTGACGGCAGCGTCTACCTCGACGTCGGCGAGGGCCAGGACGGTTCCGTCATTCTCAGGAGTGCGGCCGGGCACGGCGGCAGGCCGGAATTCGTGACCTACCCGTGGCGGGACCGCTGCCTGATCGACCTGGCGCCGGACGGGCAGCAGTTCATGACCGTCGACCACGGGCAGGCGGACGTCGCCTTCCACCGCCATCCCAGCGGAGACGTCCTGTTCACTTTGCCCGTCGAAGCATTCGGGTACGACCCTGACGAAACCTTCGTGGAATGGAGCGGCGGTTACCTGACCCCGGACACGGCCGTCGTCGCCCTCGGCGGTGAGGGTCATGACGAGGAGGAATGGTTCCGCCACCACCTGATCGACGTCCGCACGGGCACGCTCGGTGGCGAGATCGCCGTCGAAGTGACCACCCCGTACGAACTGGTGCCCTTGGGCGACGGCTCCTGGCTCACCGACGGCCCCGACGGCGCCCCCCTCCGCTGCTCGCGCTCACCGCTGCCTTCCTCACCTCCGCCCCCGAAGGCCTGATGGGCAGTCACCAGCCGTCCGGGTGGGCGACTTTTGCCAGTACCACGGGCTGCCGTCGCCCATGTCTTCCACGTCGCCACGTACGAGTCCGGCGCGGCCGCCCGCGCCATCCAGGCCGGTTCAGCAGCCGCTCCGGAACCCCCTCCGCCAACTCCGTCGCCGAGCCGGCCGGGGCCTGTACGGTTCGCCCAACGCGCATGAGGGAGGCAGTAGGTGACCGGCACACATCGCGTCGAAGTGTCACGGGAGCAGGTGCTGGCCCACCGGGTGGCGGCCCACGGCTTCGACCGTTCTCTCACCGCGCCCGCGATGCTGGCCCTCGGCGTACAGGACACGCCGAGAGGTTCCGCGCGTACGGCACTGGCCGCGAGGGGTGCCACGGCCGACGGGCTGGAGCTCGTGTGGTCGTTCCGCGGAGGGCCGCATCTGCACCGGATCGCCGACCTGCCGCGGCTGGCCACCGCTCTGTGGCCGGTGGACGACGCGGATGCCACGGCGCGGATCAACACCACCGTGATCAAGGAGGGCGCCAAGCTCGGCCTCGGAGCCTTCGAAGCCGCGGCCCGCGCGTTCCGTGATGTGGTGACCGCGCCGATGGCCAAGGGAGACGTCAGCACGGCGGTCAGCGCGGCCGTTCCTCCTTCACTGACCTTCTGGTGCGAGCCGTGCGGCGCCCGGCACATCTCCGGATTGTTGTTCCAGCAGGCGGGGCTGTTCGGATCGGTACGGATTGGCGCGGAAGGCGGCCGGACGGTCGTCTCACCACTGCTGCGCCGTTTCCCCGTACCGGAGTCGGCCACCGGGACGGAGGCTCTCGTGGAGGCCTATCTGCGCTTCCTCGGTCCGGCGACGCCCGCCGAAGTCGCGAAGTACCTGGGAACCAAGCCACCCGTGGTCAAGAAGGTATGGCCACAGGACCTCGTCGAGGTCTCGGTGGACGGCAGAACGGCGTGGCTGCCGGGTCGCGACCTGGATTCTTTGGTCTCCGCGCGGCGCGGCGAACTGGTACGGCTGCTGCCACCGGGCGATCCGTTCCTCCAGGCGCGCGACCGGACGCTGATGGTGCCCGACAAGGCCCGTGAGAAGCAGGTCTGGCGCGCCATCGGAGGCCCCGGGGCCCTGCTCGTCGGCTCGGAGATCTCCGGCATCTGGCGTGCCAAGTCCGCCGGCCGCAAGCTCGACGTGACCGTCACACCCTTCGGCCCGCTCGCGGCCTCGGTCCGCAGAGCGCTGGAAGCGGAGGCCGCGCAGGTGGCCTCCGCCCGTGGCGCGACCGAGGCGCGGCTGCACATCGGCGACGGCGCGTAGCGGCTGCCCTGACGGCGGCGCCGCCGCCGGCGAACCGGGCAAGGCCCCCCCCCGCGATCTCCACGAGAGCCGCCGAGTACGCCCAGGCGACGCCGGCAGACGGGGGTCGATGAGCTGCCCGATGCGCATCACGGCCGGGAAGACGCCTCTCGCGTCCCTCCCCTCCGGGTCAAACATGCGTCATCCCGCGCACTACACCCCGAAGTTGCAGGTGTACCGCATCCCCACGTCCTGGAACGTTTCACGTCATGCACCAGGGGAGCAGTTCGGCACCATCGGCAATGCCCGGGTACGCCAGAGAAGATGCAGGTCACTGGCCTTTCGCGGCGGGTTCGAGAATGATCACGCATTCCACGTACGAGGTCCCCGGAAAGGGCGTGGAACTGACCGGAACCGACTCCTGCGGTGTTGACGCGCAGTTCAGGCCTTTCTTTGAGCCTTCCAGCCAGGATCTGCCCGTGCCGGGCAGCAAACAAGCGGCGCAAATTCGATCAGGATTGTCCCGGGCCCGGCCCTGATGCGGTCACACCTACTCCCGGACGTGCAGCCGGACGTCACACGATCTCGTACGTGCGACTCGCCGTCCGGGTCGCTCACCGCGCCTGCCTCCGGCGCCCGCAGTGGCACGCCGTAGTGCACGAACAGCTGGAAACCGTAGCCGAACAGGGCGCCGGGGACGGCCTGTTGGAGCCCGCCCATCCACCTCCGCCCGGAGGCCGCAGCCGCGGAACCCGGCCGGCTCCTGGAGCAGCGCGGCGACCCGGAACCCGCAGCAGAAACCGGTCGGTGAGTCCTGACTCAACCTTGAACACAAATTGCACACATCCTCTCTCCATACGGGCCCTGATGGTCTAGATTGACCGTGCTTCAGCTGTTCGGGCACTAGGCGACCAGTAATGATCAATAGATCCTGCGCTACGCAAAGCCAGCAGTTCGCGTCCCCGACGCCAGTCGTCGCGGTGATCAGTTCTTAAAGCCTGAGGGGGGTCTTGGGTGTGGGGAGCACCCGAGAATTCGACGGTTTTCCGCGCGCCTCGAGAGGTCGGCAGGGCAGGCAAGCCTGTTGCTGCCACGGCGAGTTGTGCACGCACCTCTGAAACAGCAGGAATGTCACGCGCGGAGGCGGGGGCCTCCCGAGGGGAGAAGCAGTGCGGGGAGGCGGGGGCCTCCCGGGGGGAGCAACAGTGTGAGGCGAACACGTCGAACCACTGGGGACCTGGGGGGTTCTGTGGGGCAAGGGGGCAGAGTCAGCACGTTTCCGCCGACTGGCGGGCGTCTGGCGAACGGGGCAATCAGCCCACCCGCGATCGACTGGGAGCAGCGCTACCGCCGCACCGTGATCATCAGCGACACCGTGGCAACCGCCCTGGTGGTGGCGGCGATCGGCAACTTCTTCGGAGCCCGGGACGCGGCCAACTGGCACGAGAAGTGGGGAATCCTCGCCTTCGGCACCGAACTGCTGGTGCTGGGGTCGCTCGCGGTGAGCCGGTCATGGGCTCCGGCCGTGCTCGGCCAGGGCGCCGAGGAGTTCCGCCGGCTCGGACGCTCACTCTTCACGGCGACCGTCGTGCTGGCGCTCGGCGGGATCGCCCTGACCTCGCGCAACATCAAGCTCTGGATCTTCGTCGCGATCCCGGCGATCGCGCTCGTCACCATGACCGCGCGGTATGTGCTGCGCCTCTCCCTGCACAAACAGCGGAAGGAGGGCCAGTGTCTGCGACCGGTGCTGGCTGCCGGCAGCCCGGACACCGTGCGCGACCTCATCAGCCGAACCCGCAAGTTCCCGCACCTCGGCTGGCGGGTGGACGGAGTGTGCACGACGGACGGGCTCCTGCTTGAGGGGGACCAACTGGACGGAGTGCCGGTCGTCGGCCGTCTGACGGACGTCGCCAAACACGTCGAGCACGACGGCTACCGTGTCGTCGCTGTCACACCGGACCCGTACTGGACACCGGACCGGCTGCAGCGGCTGGCCTGGAACCTCGAAGGCAGCGATGCCGAGATGATCGTGGCCCCCGTACTGATGGAGGTTGCCGGACCTCGGCTGCACGTCGACGCGGTGCTCGGAATCCCGCTGCTGCGGGTCAGCATGCCGACCTTCACCGGCGGCCGCCGGGTGGTCAAAGGGGTCGTCGACCGGATCGGCGCAACGATCCTGCTGACGCTGTTCGCACCGCTGATGGTGTTCGTCGGGCTGCTTGTCCTGACGGACAGCCGGGGCGGGGCGTTCTACCGCCAGCGCAGGATCGGCAAGAACGGCCGCGAGTTCACCATGCTCAAGTTCCGCACCATGGTCGCCGGGGCCGACAGGGCACGTGCCGAACTGGCCGACCTCAACGAGGGCGCCGGACTGCTGTTCAAGCTCCGCCGGGATCCGCGGGTCACCCGGGTGGGAGCGGTCCTGCGCCGGTACTCGATCGACGAACTCCCGCAGCTTTTCAACGTACTCACCGGATCGATGTCGCTCGTCGGCCCGCGGCCGCCGCTTCCGGAGGAGTCCGCCGCGTACGGCCCGGACATCCGGCGGCGGCTGCTGGTCAAGCCCGGGCTCACCGGCCTGTGGCAGATCAGCGGACGCAGCGACCTGTCGTGGGAGGAGGCGGTCCGGCTGGACCTGCGGTACGTGGAGGACTGGTCGCTCGCCCTGGACACAGTGATCTTGTGGAAGACGCTGCGGGCGGTTCTCTACGGACAGGGCGCCTACTGATGCGCGGAGGTCGTCATCCGTCCGCCGCGCGGACCGCAGGCCGCGAAGGCCTGCCTGGGGGGAGAAACGGGTCATGAGAGTCAGCGTTTTCGGGCTCGGTTATGTGGGCTGCGTGTCGGCCGCGTGCCTGGCCAGCATGGGCCACGAGGTCGTCGGGGTGGACGTGAACCCGGTGAAGGTCGACCTGGTCAACGACGGCAAGGCCCCGGTGGTCGAGGAACGCATCGGCGAGCTCATCGCCGAGGTCGTGGGGACCGGAGCGTTGCGCGCCACCGACGACGTCCGCGAAGCGATCATCAGCAGCGAGGTGTCGCTGGTCTGCGTGGGCACGCCGTCGGAGGCCAACGGCAGCCTGTGCACCACGTACTTGGAGCGGGTCACCGAGGAGATCGGCGCCGCCCTGGCCGAGCGGGGCGGGCGGCACACCGTCGTGTTCCGCTCCACCATGCTCCCGGGCACCTGCCTGAACCTGCTGGTACCGATCCTGGAGAAGTACGTCGGCGGCACGGCCGGGGTGGACGTCGGGGTCGCGGTCAATCCGGAGTTCCTTCGCGAGGGCACGAGCGTGCGGGACTTCTTCGACCCGCCCAAGACCGTCATCGGCGAACTCGACACGGCGAGCGGCGACGCGGTGGCCGCGCTGTACGACGGATTGCCCGGCGAGGTGTTCCGGGTGCCGGTTCCGACGGCCGAGGCGATCAAGTACGCGGACAACGCGTTCCACGGCCTCAAGATCGGCTTCGCGAACGAGCTGGGCGCGGTGTACCAGGCGCTCGGGGTGGACTCGCACCAGGTGATGGACGTGTTCCTGGCCGACCGCAAGCTGAACATCAGCCCCGCATACCTGCGGCCCGGCTTCGCCTTCGGTGGCTCCTGCCTGCCCAAGGACCTGCGCAGCCTGGTCCACGCGGCGCAGCGGGCCGACGTCTCGGTGCCCATCCTCTCCCACGTGCTGCCCTCCAACTCCGACCATCTGCAGCGCGCGGTGGAGCTGGTCGAGCGCACCGGCAAGCGGCGGGTCGGCCTGTTCGGGCTGTCCTTCAAACCCGGCACCGACGACCTCCGCGAGAGCCCGCTCGTCGAACTGGCGGAGAGGCTCTTCGGCAAGGGGTACGACCTGCGGATCCACGACGCCAACGTGAGCCTCTCCCGGCTGATCGGCGCGAACCGCGAGTACATCGAGACCCGGCTGCCGCACCTCGCGCAGCTGATGGCGGACTCCGTCGACGAGGTGCTCGAACACGCCGAGGTGTGCCTGGTCGGGACCAGGGATCCCGCCGTCCTCGCGGCGCTGCCCCACGGCGACGAACCAGTGATCGTCGACCTCATCCACCTTCCCGACGCCGACGCGCGCCGGACCGAACCGGGGTACGTGGGCCTTGCTTGGTGACACATCGTTCGATGACACGGTCAGCGGCGACCGGCACACCCGGCGCGCGCTGATCCTGGTGGAGAACCTGTCGGTGCCGTTCGACCGGCGGGTGTGGCAGGAGTGCACGACACTGCGCGACGCGGGCTGGGAGGTGCACGTCATCTGCCCCCGCGGGGAAAAACGGGACACGGAGTCGGAGGCGGAGATCGACGGGGTGCGGATCCACCGCTACCCGTTGCGCGCGGCCACCGGAGGGCCGGCCGGCTACCTGCGGGAGTACGGAACGGCGTTGTGGCATACCCTCCGGCTGGCCCGGAAGGTCGGTCCGGTCGACGTGGTCCATGCCTGCAACCCGCCCGACCTGCTGTTCCTTCCGGCACTGTGGCTCAAGCGGCGCGGCGCGCGATTCGTCTTCGACCAGCACGACCTGGTGCCCGAGCTGTACCTCTCCCGGTTCGACCGCGGCGAGGACCTGCTCTACCGCGCCGTGTGCGCGCTGGAACGGCGGACCTACCGGGCCGCGGACGTCGTGCTCGCCACGAACGAGAGCTACCGGGACGTCGCGCTGCGCCGCGGCGGCCGGCGGCCGGAGGACGTCTTCGTGGTGCGCAGCGCGCCCCAGGTCGACCGGTTCCAACCGGTGCCGCCCGAACCGGAGTTGAAGCGCGGCAAGCCTCATCTGCTGTGCTACCTCGGCGTCATGGGGCCTCAGGACGGCGTCGACTACGCCCTGCGGGCCCTCGCGAAGCTGCGCGACGAGTACGGGCGGACCGACTGGCACGCGGTGTTCGTCGGCGCCGGCGACGCCTTCGACGCGATGGTGGAGCTGTCCCGGCGGCTCGGACTCGCGGAGCAGGTGCAGTTCACCGGGCGCATCCCGGACGCCGATCTGGTGCGGTACCTGTCCACCGCGGACGTGTGCCTCTCCCCCGACCCGCGCAATCCGCTCAACGACGTGTCGACCATGAACAAGGTCCTGGAGTACATGGCGATGGGCCGGCCGATCGTCTCGTTCGACCTGAAGGAAGCACGGGTCTCCGCCGGTGACGCCGCCGTCTACGCACCCGCCAACGACGAGGCACAGTTCGCCAAGCTCATCGCGCTGCTGCTGGACGACCCGGAGAAACGCGCCCGCATGGGCAAGATCGGCCAGGAACGGATCAGCGGGCAGCTGTCCTGGCGGAACTCGCAGGCGTCGCTGCTCGCCGCCTACACCGCTGCCTGCGGTGACCACGCTCCGGTGTCGGCGGGCAGGACGATACGCACAGGGAAGAGGCCGCGGCGTTGAACGAAGACACCATCCGCCTGGTCACCATCGGGCGGATCCTCCGCCGGCGCCGGCGGCTTCTCACCGTCCTCGCCGTGGTGGGCGCGCTCGTCGGCTGGGGCACCTCGGTGCTGCTGTTTCCGCCGCGGTACACGGCCTCGGCATCCGTACTGCTGCCAGGACAGTGGGAAGAGCGCGAGTTGCTGACCCAGGTGGACATCGCGGCCAGTTCGTCGGTGGCCGACCGCACGGCCGCCCAACTCGGCTGGCAGGGCCTCAGCGGCGGCGACCTGCGGGATCGAGTGACCGCCAAGGCCGCCGACGGGAACATCATCAAGATCTCGGGTACGGCCGACACCCCGGAGCGCGCGCAGCAGCTCTCCGACCAGGTCGCCCAGCAGTTCGTCAAGTTCGCCGCGCGGATCGCAGGCGGCGGCACCGATGTGGAAGCCGTCGAGGGGCCCGAGGCGCTGCGGGAGAAGGTCGAGGAGACCAACCGGCGCATCACCGACCTGGCCGACGCGGCCGACCCCGGGCGGACCGTGGAGAGCGTCCAGGCACGCACCTCGCTCGAGAAGCTTCGTACCTCGCTGGAGGAGGCCATGACGAAGCTCGAACAGGCCGACCCCGCGGCCGACAAGGCCGGCTTGGTCGTCATGGGGCCGGCCGCCCGGCCCACCGGCGAGGCTCCGCCGACGAGGACGCAGCTCATCGTCGGCGGAGCGCTGCTGTTCTTCCTGCTCGCGGTCGTCGGCCATCTCACCGCCGCACGGATGAATCGCCGGCTGCGCACCGAACCGGAGATCGCCGCGGCCCTGGGGTCGGAACTCCTCGGCACCGTCGACGTACCTGATGAGCCGTCCGCGCTCCGACCCGAGGACCGTGGCCCGCGGGCCCGGATCCGCCGGCTCCTCGGCATCGACACCCGGTGGGACGTACCGGCCCCGCGGAGGTCCGGCGACGACGCCGACAGACAGATCCGCTACCGGCGGGTGTGTGCCCGCCTCCGGGACCAGTTGCCGGCCCCCCGGCGACTGCTGGTCGTCGTACCGGACGACGACGAGACCGCCCGCCGGGCCGCCGGACACCTCGTCGCCGAGACCCGGAGCGATCCGGAGCTGCGCGTGGTGGAGGTTTCGGTGGACCGGCCGACGGTGCCGGACCGCGGCGCCGAGTCCGGTGCCCTGGTCGTCCTCAGTGCGGGCCGCTGGACCGCGGAGGAGATCGCCGGCATCGCCGGTGCGTGTGCGGACGCCGGCCACGAGGTCGTCGGTGTCGTCGTCGCCGGTCCGGTCCGGGCCCGTCCCACGCGGTCCGCCGACCGTCCTGCGGACCACGCCACGCCGGCACTCGCGGCTACCGGCCCCGCGACGGGAGGTTCAGCGTGACTTCGAACGCGACTCCCGAGTCGTCACCGGCCGCTCCGCTCTTCGACCTGCAAGGGCTGGTGGTGGCGGTGCGCCGTCGCCGTCGCCTCTGGTGCTCGCTGGCCCTCCTGGGAATGCTGCTCGGCGTGGCGGTGGCGGTCCTGCTGCCGCCGCCGCCGAGCGCGATGACCAAGGTGCTGGTCGCGCATGCGGAGGACCAGCCGAACGACACCGGGACGCTGATCCGCACCGACATCGCGGTGCTGGGAACCACGCGGATCGCCGACAAGGCACTGCAGATCCTCAAGTCCTCGGAAGACCCTGAGGACTTCATGCAGGACTACCGGGGCACCGGCCTGACCAACAACCTGCTGCAGATCGATGTGACAGGTGACAGCGACGAACAAGCGGTGGCCCGAGCCGAGGCGCTGGCCGACGCGTTCGTCGCGGACCATGTGCGGCGCATGCGGGAAATCGCGGAGGCCGAGGCCAAGGCCCTGCTCGACCAGCGTGACCGCATGCGGAGCGAACTCGCCGAGGTCAACAAGGAGATCGGAGACCAGTCGCCGGACGCGGAGAGCGACCCGAAGGCGTCGGCGAGCATCGAGACGCTCTTCGCCCGCCGGGCGGAACTCAACTCGCGGATCATCGACTTCGACCAGCGCGCCGCGGAGGCACGCACCGGCACGCCCAAGGTCATCGCCGGCACGCAGATCGTCGACGCTGCGCGCCCGGTGCGGCACTCCCTGCCCAAGACCGCCGCCACCAACGGCGCCATCGGGCTCGTCCTCGGGCTCGTCCTCGGCCTTGCGCTGGCCGCCGTCGGTGCCGTGGTGGCGGACCGGCCCGTACTGCGCCGGGACATCGCGGCGAACCTGGGTGCCTCGGTGATCACGGAGCTGCCCCGCAGGTCGGGCAGGCTGTGGCAGCGCCGACGGACCCGGGCGGTGCGCGAGCGGCTGACCGCGCACCTCGCCCGCCTCGTGCGTGGCTCCACGGAACCGCTGTCGCTCCTCGAACTGGGCTGCGCGCGCAGGACGAGCGTGATCGCCCTGGACCTCGCCGGGGCTCTGGCTGCGGAGGGTTCAGTGGTGATCATCGATGGTCTGCCCGGCCCGCAGCTCGCAGACCGCCGCCCGAAGCCGGGAGACCCCAGCGTGGTCAGCGGCGAGCAGGCCGCGGCCGTGTCTCACCAGGAGCGCCGGCTCGGCGTCGGCTCGGTGGCGCCCGGCACCGCGTGGACCGACCTCCAGTACCTGGGCACCCGGACCGTGCTCGTCGTACGGGCCGGGCACGGCAGCACCGCATGGCTGCACACCGTGGCGCGGCAACTCGCGGACCAGCACATCCCGGTGGTCGGTGTGGTGCTGATCGACCCCGATCCGCGTGACCGGACCGACGGCACCTTGTGGGACGGGCTGCACACCGCGCTGCGCGGCCGGAGCGAGCGGACGGCCCTGCAGAACGGCACGGGCCGGCGGCCGTCGGAGCGGCTGCCGATGTGGACCGCACGGGTCCCGGACAGCGACCAGGAGGAGCGGTAGGACATGTGTGGCATCGCAGGCACGTACCGATGGCCGGACGGGAAGGCCGTGACCGACCGGCTCACCGACACCCTCGCCCACCGCGGTCCGGACGGCTCGGGCAGGTACGGCCACTCCGTCGGTGACGGCGAAGTGCAGCTCGGGCACCGACGGCTGGCCATC
Organism: Streptomyces aurantiacus; assembly: GCF_027107535.1. NCBI lineage: Bacteria > Bacillati > Actinomycetota > Actinomycetes > Kitasatosporales > Streptomycetaceae > Streptomyces > Streptomyces sp. Qhu-G9. The sequence goes on from NZ_CP114283.1 coordinate 5,540,183, forward strand.
ATCGACCTGTCCGAGACCGGCGCCCAGCCCATGGTCTCGGGCGGCCTCGTCCTCACGTACAACGGCGAGCTCTACAACGCGCCCGAGTTGCGTGCCGAGCTGGCAGCCGGCGGTGTGCGCTTTCGCGGTACCTCCGACACCGAGGTGCTGCTGGAGGCCTGGCGGCGCTGGGGAACGGACTGCCTGCCCCGGCTGCGCGGCATGTTCGCGTTCGGGATCTTCGACGAGCGGACCGGTGAACTGGTGCTCGCCCGCGACCAGTTGGGCATCAAGCCGCTGTTCCTGCTCCGGCGCGGCGAGGGTCTGGTGTTCGCCTCCGAGCTCAAGGCGCTCGCCGCTGTCACCGGTGGGTCGCTGGAGGTGGACCATGCGGCGCTGGTGGCCTCGCTGCTGTACTACTGGGTGCCCGACTCACGGTGCGCGTTCCGTGAAGCGGAGAAGCTGCCGCCGGGAAGCTGGCTGAGATGCCGGCCCGACGGACGGGTGGAGCGCGGGCGGTACTGGAACCTGCGGGACGTGGCCACCGAGGGCCGGGACCGCGCCCGGGCCGGCGAGCAGCCGGATGTCGCCGCCGTCGTCGAGGAGTCGACCCGGCGTCACCTGCTCTCCGACGTCCCCGTGGCGACCTTCCTCTCCGGCGGCCTCGACTCCAGTTACCTGACCGCGCTGGCGGCCCGCGACCGGCCCGGGATCTCCGCGTACACGATCGGGTTCCGCGCCGAGGACGCGAAGTTCGAGGCGATGCCGGACGACCTGCGCTACGCGCGGCAGGTGGCCGAGCAGTTCGGCGTCGACCTGCACGAGATCGAGATCGCGCCGAACGTGCTCGACCTGCTGCCGCAGATGACGTACCACCTGGACGAGCCGATCGGCGACCCCGCCGCGATCAACACCTTCCTGATCTGCCAGGCCGCCCGGGAGGCCGGGGTCAAGGTGATGCTGTCGGGGATGGGTGCCGACGAGCTGTTCGCCGGGTACCGCAAGCACCTGGCCAACGTGCTCGCGCTGCGCTACCAGCGCGTCCCGCGGCCCCTGCGGCGAGGCGTGTCCGCGGTCGTGGACCGGCTGCCGGTCGCCACGGCCCGCCGGGGGTACCGGTCGGTGCGCTTCGCCAAACGGTTCCTCTCCTTCGCCGAACTGCCGGAGGAGACCGCCTTCCGGCGCAGCTACACCATGTACGACCAGGACGAGCTGCTCGCCCTGGTCGATCCGGACCTCGCCGGGACGGTCGAGGACGTGGTGACCGAGCATGCGGACATCTACCAGGACAACGACCTCGACGACTTCGTCAACCGGATGTGTCTGGGCGACGCCCGGATGTTCCTGCCGGGCCTGAACCTCGCCTACACGGACCGGTCGAGCATGGCCGCGTCGACCGAGGTGCGGGTGCCGTACGTGGACGTCGAGGTGGTCAGGGCGGCGTTCGCCGTGCCCGGCGACCGCAAGATCGTCGGACGGCAGGGCAAGGCCGTCCTCAAGGAGGCGGCCGGCTCGGTCCTGCCCCGGGAGATCGTGTACCGGCCCAAGGGCCTGTTCAGCGCCCCGCTGCGCGCCTGGATGAGCCGGGACCTGGCGCCGCTGGTGCGTGAGGTGGTGCACGACGGTGTGCTCGTCAACTCCGGGTTGCTGCGCCGCGACGCGCTGGCGCGGATGGTCGCCGAGGACGCCGCCGGGCAGCGCGACTTCTCCAAACATCTGTGGCACGTACTGACCCTCGAGTACTGGTATCGCGGCGCGACCTCTGGGTCCGGCCAGAGCACTCGGTTGACGGCTTAGGAATCAGAGGAGTTCGGGTGAAGCAGGTAGTACAGAACTACAAGAGCGGCGAGCTGGCGGTGCTCGACGTTCCGGTGCCGGGGTGCAAGCCGGGCGGTGTGCTGGTCCGCAGCGCCTACTCGCTGATATCCACCGGGACCGAGCTCATGAAGGTGTCCGAGGCAGGCATGTCGATGGTGGGCAAGGCCCGCTCCCGGCCTGACCAGGTGGCCAAGGTCATGCAGAGCGTGGCCACCAACGGGGTGCCCGCCACCTACCGCAAGGTGATGGGCAAGCTCGACTCCTACACCCCACTGGGCTACTCGTTGTGCGGGGTGGTCGAGCAGGTCGGCGCCGGGATCGACGATGTGAAGGTCGGCGACCTCGTGGCCTGCGCCGGCAACGAGCACGCGTTGCACGCCGAGCTGAACTGGGTGCCTAAGAACCTCTACGCACCGGTGCCGGACGGCCTCGCGCCCCGGCATGCGGCTTTCGGCACCGTCGGGTCGATCGCGCTGCAGGGCGTCCGCCAGGGTGAGTCGCAGCTCGGTGAAGTGGCCCTGGTCATCGGACTCGGGCTGATCGGGCAGTTGGTGGTGCAGCTCCTCACCGCCTCGGGTGTGCACGTCGTCGGGGTCGACCCCGACCCGGCGCGCTGCGAGCTCGCCGAGCGCCTGGGCGCGGCGGCCTGCGGCGATCCGGCGTCCGCGGCCGTGGTGAGTGCCGTCGCCGAGCTCACCGGCGGTCACGGCGTTGACCAGGTGTACCTGGCCGCCGGCGGCGGCAGCAACCAGCCCGTCGAGCTGGCCGCCCAACTGAGCCGGGACCGCGGCCGGGTCGTCGACATCGGCAAGTGCCGCCTGGACCTGCCGTGGAACGCGTACTACGAGAAGGAGCTCGACGTCCGGTTCTCCCGCAGCTACGGCCCCGGGCGCTACGACCCGGCGTACGAGCTGGAGGGGCGGGACTATCCGATCGGCTACGTGCGCTGGACCGAGCGCCGCAATCTGGCGTGCTTCCTCGACCTCCTCGCCCGCGGCCGCGTCGATGTGGAGCCCCTGGTCTCCCACGTCGCCGACTTCGACGACGCGGTCGAGACGTACCAGCGCCTCAAGGACGGCGACCTCAAGGCCGTGACCGTGCTGTTCCGGTACCCCGGCCCCGCCGAGCACACCGCCGGGGCGGCGGCCCCGGCGGTGGCCGTGCCCGCGGTGCAGCGACCCGTCGGCAGGGCGTCCTCGCCGACCCGGGCCGCCCGGGCGCCGGTGCGCCTCGCGTTCGTCGGCGCGGGCAACTACGCGACATCGATGCTGCTGCCGCACCTGTCACAGCGCGACGGCGTCGAGTTGTCGACCGTCGTCACCACGACGGCGCTGTCCGCGGCCAACGCGCAGCGGAAGTTCGGCTTCGCCGAGGCGACCACCGATCTCGACGCCGTCCTCGGCGACAAGTCCATCGACGCGGTGTTCGTGGTCACCCGGCACAGCTCGCACGCCGAACTGACCCGAAGGGCGCTCCTCGCGGGCAAGTCCGTGTTCGTGGAGAAGCCCCTGGCCCTCACCGAGGACGAGCTGGCCGGTGTGCTCGCGGCGGTGGAGGAGTCCGGCAACGACCGGCTGCAGGTGGGCTTCAACCGCCGGTTCGCGCCGCTGCTGCAAGAGGCACGGCAGCGGTTCGGCGCCCGGAGCGGTCCGGCGAGCCTCCGCTACCTGGTCAACGCGGGACAGCTCCAGCACGGCAGCTGGTACCTCCAACAGGGCACCGAGGGCTCCAGGTTCGCCGGTGAGGGCGGACACTTCATCGACACGGCGAGCTGGCTGCTCGCGGCCGACCCGGTATCCGTGTACGCGGTCGCCCCGTCCGGCAACGAGGACCTGCAGGTCGTGCTGGGTTACCCGGACGGGTCCACCGCCACCATCAGCTACGTCACCACCGGCGCGCCCACCTTCCCCAAGGAGACGCTGGACCTGGTCGCGGACGGCAAGGTGCTGCGGCTCGACGACTTCGTCCGCGCTTCGGTGTACGGCCGCAAGCGGTGGGTCAGTTCACGGCTGCCCAAGGCCCGCGACAAGGGGCAGAACGCCGAACTGGCCGCGTTCGTCAAGGCCGTGCGGACCGACGGGCCGATGCCGGTGCCGCTGGAGTCGCTGGTCGCCACCACGGCGGCCACCCTCGCCGTGCAGGCCGGCCTGGCCGCCGGTGCGCCGGTGACGTTGGCGAGGACGCGATGACGGTGAGCTCGGGGAGCCCAGGCTGGTACCTGCGGCGGCTGTCCCGGATGGGACCGCGGGAGGTCGGCGGCAGGGTCGGCGACGTGGTGCGCAGGCGCCGGTGGCGGTCGGCGCGGCCGGACTGCCCGATCGTGACCGACGCCCGGTTCACCGCGGTCCTGCCCGCCGGGACGACTGCCGCCCTACCTCCGGACGCCGCGAAACGTCTCGTCGCCGAGGCGGACCGGCTGATGTACGGGCACGTCGAGTTCTTCGGGGTGGTCCGCGACGACCTGGTCGACCCGGACTGGTGGTGCGACCCGAAGACCGGGCGCCGGGCTCCGTGGGGGTACGCCTTCGACGTGCCGTACCGCAACGAGGACGTGGTCGGGGACATCAAGCAGATCTGGGAGCCTTCCCGGCATCAGTACCTCACCGTGCTCGCGGCCGCCTACGCGACCACCGGTGACGAGCGGTACGCGGAGCGCGTGGCCGAGCACCTGCGGTCGTGGTGGGCGGCCAACCCGCCGCTGCGCGGAGTGCACTGGATCAGCGGCATCGAGCTGGGCATCCGGCTGCTGTCCTGGGTGTGGATCCGCCGGCTGCTCGACGGCTGGCCCGGCGCGGCCGCTCTGTTCGAGGACAACCCGGTGGCACGGAACCAGATCTGGCACCACCAGCGCTGGCTGGCCGCCTTCCCCAGCCGGGGTTCCTCGGCGAACAACCACGTCATCGCCGAGGCCGCCGGGCAGTTCGCCGCGGCCTGTGCGTTCGGATGGTTCCCCTCCTCGGCGCGTTGGCGGGCCGGCGCGCTGCGGTCGCTGGAGCGGCACCTGCGCGGCAACACCTTCGTCTCCGGCCTCAACCGCGAGCTGGCCACCGAGTACCACGGGCTGGTGCTGGAGCTCGGCCTGGCCGCGGTGGCCGAGGCGGATGCGGCCGACGTGCCGGTCCCCGCGTCCGTCCGGCTGGTGCTGCTGCGGATGACCGACGCGCTCGCGGCCGTCGTGGACAACCGGCTACGGCCACCGCGCCAGGGTGACGCGGACGACGGGCACGGTCTGGTCGTGGACGGTGCGGGCACCGACCGCTGGGCCTCGCTGCTGGCCACCGGGGACGCCGTGTTCGGCCGGCTCGCCTGGTGGCCGGCGGTGACCGGCACCGATGTGCGCACCCCGCTGCTGGCCGCGCTCATCAAACGCACTGAACTGTCCGTGCCCCGCCCCGCGGAGCGGCCGGCCCACTTCGCCGACGCCGGGCTCACCATCCTGCGCGGTCCGCAGGAGATCTGGTGCCGTTGCGACGGTGGTCCGCACGGCTTCCTGTCCATCGCCGCGCACGCCCACGCGGACGCACTGTCCCTGGAGGTCCGGCACGACGGGGTCGACGTGCTCGCCGACCCGGGCACGTACTGCTACCACGGGCAACCCGAGTGGCGGCAGTACTTCCGGTCGACCCTCGGCCACAACACCCTGCAGTTGGACGGCGATGACCAGTCCCTGTCCGGCGGCCCGTTCCTGTGGACCCGGCACGCCCGCAGCCGCGTCCTGGCCGCGGACCCGTCCGACGCCTCCGAGACAGGCACGGCCCGCTGGTGTGCCGAGCACGACGGATACCAGGACTCCGTGCACCGGCGCCGGGTCGAACTGATCGCCGCTACCCGCGAGCTGAAGGTGATCGACGAGGTACGCGGCCCGCGCCGGAACTCCCGGTTGGCGTTCCACCTCGGCCCGGCGATCACCGCGGACCTGGCGGGGAACCGGGCCCGGCTCACCTGGACCCGGGACGGCGAGGACCGCTCCGCAGTACTGGACCTGCCCGAGCAGCTGTCCTGGCGTGCGCATCGCGGCGAGACCGACCCGCCGCTGGGCTGGTACTCCGCCGGATTCGGGCGCAAGGAACCCTCGACGACGCTGGTCGGCACCGGATTCTCCGACGGCGCGGAGGGCTTCACCACCGTGCTCAGGTTCTGCGGCTAGGGGGACGCGTGGTGACGAAGTGGCGGAACTGGGCGTCGCCGGCGACACCGCTGGCGCTGATCCTGTTGGCGGCGACCGGCTGTACGAGCACATCGGACGCCGGGGCGGAGCCGACCGGCACGCCCTCCGCATCCAGGGCGCCCGCCACGCCCGTGGCCCGAGTGTGCGCCAAACCCGCGGCCGGGCCGGCAAAGGCACCGGCGGGCGCAGTGACGGTCGACCCCGGGGTGGTCGGTGACCTGGCCAAGAAGACCAAGAGCAGTCCCCCGGGCACCACGTTCTGGCTTCGCCCGGGCAAGCACAGGCTCGATCCGGAACGCTACGCCCAGGTCATCGCCAAGAAGGGGAACCGCTACCTCGGTGCGCCGGGCGCGGTGCTCGACGGCGGCAAGAAGAACAACTACGCGTTCAGCGGTCCCGCCCGCGACGTCACCATCAGCCACCTGACCGTGCAGCATTTCGTCGCGCCGCCCGATGAGGGCGTCGTCAACCATGACATGGCCGACGGATGGGTCATCGAGCACTCGAAGATCCAGTACAACTCCGGCGCCGGGATGATGGCAGGCGCCCGCCAGCAGGTCCGCGCCAACTGTCTGCGCAACAACGGACAGTACGGAATGAACGCCTACAAGACCGGCGACTCCATCCGCGGACTGGTCGTCGAGGGCAACGAGATCGTGGGCAACAACACCGACGACTGGGAGCGGCGAAAGCCGGGCTGCGGCTGCACCGGAGGCATCAAGTTCTGGGCCGTCAACGGCGCCGAGATACGCGGCAACTGGGTGCACGACAACCGCGGTGCCGGTCTGTGGGCGGACAACAACAACAACGACTTCCGCATCGAGAACAACCTGCTCGAGGCCAACGACGGCGCCGCGCTGATGTACGAGACCAGCTACAACGCGGTCGTCCGGAACAACACGATCCGGCGGAACAACTGGGCCGAGGGCCGCAAGTACGCCGACCGCGGCGACCCCTTCCCGTACGCGACCATCTACATCTCCGAGGCCGGCGGCGAACCACGGATCCGCGCCCGCACGGACAAGATCGAGATCTACCGGAACGTGCTGGAGAACAACTGGAACGGCATCACTCTGTGGGAGAACGCCGACCGGTTCTGCAACAGCCCGGCCAACACCTCCACCGGATACTGCACGTTGCTGGTGAAGGACACCGACCGCTGCGAGCGGCCGGCGATCACCACCGCACCGCTCTACGACGACTGCCGGTGGAAGACCCAGCGGGTGGACATCCACGACAACCGCTTCCTCCTCGACCCGTCCGTCGTCAAGTGCACGACGAAGTGCGGCCGCATGGCGGTCCTGTCCAACTACGGCACCTATCCCAAGTGGTCGCCGTACAAGGGCAAGCGGGTGGCCGAGGCGATCACCCACAAGCAGCACAACCGCTGGCACGACAACGTCTACCGCGGGCCGTGGAGCTTCGTCCCCGTCGACACGGACAAGACGCTCGACTCCGGGGAGTGGCAGGGCACGGCGTACCGGCAGGACGCGGGCAGCACCTTCGCCCCGCAGGCCGGTGGTTGAGTTGGACGGGAACCCCACGCGTGGCGCCCTGCCCAGCAGCCCGGACACCGCAGACCCGCGGCCCGGCGCCGAACCGCGCCCTGCCGGCACACCGAAGGCCGTCGGGATCGTCTGGGCCTTGCTCGGCCTCAACACGCTCGGCTCCGCAGGGGCGAAGACCATCGTCCCGCTGCCCCGCTCCCTCATCCAGATGGTCACCATGGGCGCGCTGGCCGCCGCGTTCGCGCTGGCACTCGCCCTCAACCCCCGGCTGCGCATCCGGGCCGGCGCCTTCCTGTTCCTGCTCACCCTGCTGCTGGTGCCTAGCGTGATCTCCAGCGCGAACCTGGGCGTCGGGTTCGGCGCGCTGTTCCGCTGCGCACGGCTGAGCCTCTTCATCGGCACGCTGTGGCTGCTCAGCCAGTGGTGGGACGGCAGCCTGACGTTCGTCCGGCACCACATCCGGATGTACTTCGCGGCGCTCGGGACGGCTGCCGCCGGCCTGCTCGTCTCACCGGGCGCGGCCCTGCCCGAGACCTACGGCGGCCGGCTCGTCGGCGCACTGTGGCCGCTCACCCCGCCGCAGATCGGACAGTACGCCGCAGTGATCATCGGGCTCACGGTGCTGCTCGTACTGGGTCGCCGGACCACCGGAGGCAGCGCGGCCCTGGTGATCGTGCCGTCGCTCGTCCTGCTCGCGCTGACCCACACCCGGACGGCCACGGTCGGCCTGCTCGTCGGCCTGATGCTGGCGATCGGTTCGCTCGTCATGACCAGCGCCGCCGCCCGCCGGTTCTTCGTCTGGACGGTGCTGGTGTCCACGGTGGCGACGGTGGGGTTCGCCTCCGCGGTGCAGGCGTGGTTCCTGCGCGGACAGAGCAAGGAGTACTTCACCAGCCTCACCGGTCGGGCCAAGGTCTGGGACGCCCTGCTGGCGGCGCCCCGGACGACGGCGGAGCAGGTGTTCGGGATGGGCCTGGGCGACAAGTCGTTCGGCGGGTTGCCGATCGACAACAGCTGGCTGGCCGCCTACCACGAGCAGGGTCTGATCGGCGTCACTCTCGCGGCAATGATCATCATCGTGCCGGCCGGTGTCGCCCTGCTGCGGCCACCGTCGCTGCCGAGGGCCTGCGCGATCTTCCTGATCAGTTATGTCGCGATCTCGTCGTACACCGAGGCCGGCCTCGGCGACGCCTCGCCGTATCTGCTGCACCTGGCCCTGGCCGCCTCACTGCTCGCGACACCCGCCGCGGTCCCGCCCCTCCTGACGGCCACGCCCTTCACAGCACACGCAGTCCCCCGACGACGTATCCCGCGATGGGCCAGGAGGTGACCTTGAGCATGCACGTCCTCGTGGTGCACAACCGCTACTCCTCGGCGCAGCCGAGCGGGGAGAACAGGGTGGTCGACCAGGAAATCGAGCTGCTGCGCGCGGCCGGCCACCGGGTCGAGGTGTTCGAACGGCGCAGCGACGACATCGCCGGCCGGTCCCTCCCCGGCAAGGCCGCGATACCGCTTCTCGTGCCGTGGAACCCGGCGGTCCGCAAGGAGCTCGCCGCCCTGCTGCGCGCCGACCGGCCGGACGTGGTGCACATCCACAACGTGTTCCCGCTCCTGTCGCCCGCGGTCCTGGCCGCCTGCGCCGACGCCGGTGTCCCCGCCGTCGCCACGCTGCACAACTACACCCAGGTCTGCTCGCCGGGCACCCTGCACCGGGACGGCCGACCGTGCACCGAGTGCGTCGGGTCGAGGACGTCCCTGCCCGCCGTCCGGCACGGCTGCTACCGGAACTCCCGCCTTGCGACGGTGCCGCTCGCGGTCAGTCTCACGGTCAACCGGCGGCGGTGGTGGTCCGGCGTGGAGCGGTTCCTCTGCATCTCCGCTGCGCAGCGTGACGTCCTCGTGCGGTCCGGCATGCCTCCCGAGCTGCTGACGGTGAAACACAACTTCGTACCCGACCCGGGAGCCCGCCGGACGGGCACGGGCGAGCACGTGCTCTTCCTCGGGCGGCTCGCGGAGATCAAAGGCGTGCGGCTGCTCATGACGGCGTGGGACGAGGTCGCCGCAGAGGGCGGTGTGGGCGTGCCGCTCGTGCTCGCCGGCGCGGGCCCGCTGGAGCGGGAGGTGACCGCCTGGGCGGCGGGCCGGGACGACGTGCGCTACGTCGGCCTCTACGACCCGAAGCAGTGCTGGCAGGCCGTCACGCGGTCGGTCGCCGTGGTGGCTCCCTCGACGGCACTGGAGACGTTCGGCCTGGTGGTCGCCGAAGCGATGGCGGCGGGGGTCCCGGCCGTCGCCGCCCGTCACGGCGCCTTCGTCGAACTCGTCGAGGACGGGGTGACCGGGCTGCTGCACCGGCCGGGCGAGAGCGCCTCGCTCGCGTCCTGCCTGCGCGGGATCGCGGCCGAGCCGGCCCGCAACGCGCGGATGGGCCACGCGGCCCGGCGCCGCTACGAACAGCACTTCAGCCCGGCCGTCGGGCTGGAGCGCCTGATGGACGAGTACCGGACCGCGATCGCGGGTCGGACGGAATCAATGGGGGGCAGCACATGACACGATGCCGACTCTGCGGCTCGGCGGCACTGGCAGGCGTCGTCGATCTCGGGGCGACCCCGCCGTGCGAGAGCTTCCTCGCCGCGGACCAACTCGACCAGCCGGAGCCGGCGTACCCGCTGCACCTGCGGGTCTGCACCGACTGCTGGCTCGCGCAGATCCCTCCGCTGATCACTCCGGAGGAGACGTTCAAGGAGTACGCGTACTTCTCCTCCTTCTCTACCTCCTGGGTGGAGCACGCGCGGACGTTCGTCGCCGACGCCGTGGAGCGCGTGGACCTCGGCCCCGACGCCTTCGTGGTCGAGGTCGCGAGCAACGACGGATACCTGCTGAGGCACGTGGTGGACCGCGGGATCCGCTGCCTGGGCATCGAGCCGTCGGTGAACGTCGGCGCCGCCGCGCGGGACGCGGGGGTGCCCACGCTCACGGAGTTCCTGGACCCGGCCACGGGCGCCGCCGTCCGCAAGGAGCACGGGACGGCAGACCTGGTCGTGGCCAACAACGTGTACGCGCACATCCCCGACGTGGTCGGGTTCACCCAGGGGCTGCGCGCCCTGGTCGCGGACGACGGCTGGGTCTCCATCGAGGTGCAGCACCTGCTGACCCTGATCGAGGAGAACCAGTACGACACGATCTACCACGAGCACTTCCAGTACTACACCGTCGCGTCCGCGATCCGGGCGCTGGCGAGCGGCGGACTCACGCTCGTGGACGTCGAGTTGCTGCCCACGCACGGCGGCTCCGTCCGGCTGTGGGCCCGGCCGGCCGAGATGGCCGGTGAGCCGTCCCGGCGGGTGGCCGACGTGCTGGACCGGGAGAGGGCCGCCGGGCTGCAGGAGCTGTCCGGGTACACCGAGTTCTCCGCCCGCGTGGCCAAGGTGCGCCGGGACCTGCTGCGGTTCCTCATCGAGGCGGCCGAGCGCGGCGAGACGGTCGTCGGCTACGGCGCCCCGGGCAAGGGCAACACCCTGCTCAACCACTGCGGCATCCGGCCCGATCTGCTCGCGTACACGGTGGACCGCAATCCCTACAAGCACGGCAGGTTCACCCCGGGCACCCGCATCCCGATCCTGCCGCCCGAGCAGATAGCCGCCGACAAACCCGACTACGTCCTCGTCCTGCCGTGGAACCTGCGGGACGAGCTCGTCGAGCAGCTGTCCTTCGTGCACGACTGGGGCGGCCGCCTGGTCTTTCCCATTCCGGAACTCAGCATTGTCGAGATCGCGTCGTGAAAGGTCACAGCATGAAGGTCGTTCTGTTCTGCGGCGGTTACGGGCTGCGTATGCGCAGCGGAGCTTCCGACGACATGCCCAAGCCGATGGCGATGGTCGGCCCGCGTCCGCTGATCTGGCATGTCATGCGCTACTACGCGTACTTCGGGCACACCGAGTTCATCCTGTGCCTCGGGTACGGGGCCCACCACATCAAGGACTTCTTCCTCAACTACGAGGAGACGACGTCCAACGACTTCGTCCTGCGCGACGGGCGGACCGAGCTGCTGTCCACCGACATCGCCTCCTGGACGATCACGTTCGTGCAGACCGGTATCGAGTCACCGATCGGGGAACGGCTGCGCCGGGTGCGCCACCATCTGGACGGCGACGAGATGTTCCTCGCCAACTACGCCGACGTGCTCACCGACGCCCCGCTGCCCGAGATGATCGACCGGTTCGCCCGGCGTGACGCCGGTGCGTCGATGATGGTGGTGCCGCCGCAGTCCTCGTTCCACTGTGTGGACCTGGGCGAGGACGGCCTGGTGGGGGGCATCACCGCGGTGAGCGACATGCCGTTGTGGGAGAACGGCGGCTACTTCGTGCTCCGCCAGGAGGTCTTCGACCACATACCGGAGAACGGTGACCTGGTGGCCGACGGCTGTGCCCAACTAGCCAAACAGGGACGGCTGTTGGCGCACCAGCACCGCGGCTTCTGGAAGCCGACCGACACGGTGAAGGAGCGGGCCGCACTCGACGACGCCTATGCCCGGGGCGAGCGCCCGTGGGCCGTCTGGGAACGGGACGGCATGAGCGCGACCGGCAGCCGGGCCGGCGCCGGAGCGAGGACCGCGTGATCCGGCTGGGGGCGGGGCGCCTCGACCGGATCGTCGCGGTGGGCGCGCACTGCGACGACATCGCCATCGGCGCCGGCGGCACTCTGCTGACGCTGTGCCGGGCACATCCGGGGATACGCGTCGACGCGCTGGTCCTGTCCGGCGGCGGCAGCGAGCGCGAGCAGGAGGAGCAGGCCGCGCTCGCCGCTTTCTGCCCGGGCGCCGACCTGCGACTGACCGTGCACAAGCTGCCGGACGGGCGGCTGCCCGCGCACTGGGAAGAGGCCAAGGCCGCGGTCGAGGAACTGCGCGGGCAGACCGAGCCGGACCTCGTACTGGCCCCGCGTACCGATGACGCGCACCAGGACCACCGCGGCCTGGCGAAGTTGATGACCACCGCGTTCCGCGACCATCTCGTGCTCGGCTACGAGATCGTCAAGTGGGACGGTGATCTCGGCCGTCCCACGGCATATCAGCCGCTGTCGCCGGAGACCGCCGAACACAAGGTGGCGCTGCTGCAGGAGCACTACCCCTCGCAGCGGCACCGGCCCTGGTACGACCGGGAGGCCTTTCTCGGGCTGGCCCGGATCCGCGGTATCGAATGCCATGCGCGCTACGCCGAGGCGTTCGCCGTCACCAAACTCACTCTCGACCTGGGGGAATGAACCTTGCGCGTACTGCTGACCGGACACCAGGGCTATCTGGGCACCGTGATGGCCCCGGTCCTCGCGGCCGCCGGGCACGAGGTCGTCGGCCTTGACGCCGGCCTGTTCGCCGACTGCGTGCTCGGCCCGCCACCCGCCGACCCGCCGGGGACGCGGGTGGACCTGCGCGACGTCACAGCCGACCACGTGGCCGGAGTGGACGCCGTGATCCACCTGGCGGCGTTGTCCAACGACCCACTGGGATCGCTGGCGCCCGAGCTCACCTACGACATCAACCACCACGCGTCCGTGCGGCTGGCCCGGCTGGCCCGCGACGCCGGGGTACGACGCTTCCTGTACGCGTCCACCTGCTCGGTCTACGGCGCGTCGGGCGGCGACGATCTGGTGGCCGAGGACGCCCCGCTGCGCCCGGTGACGCCGTACGCGGAGTCCAAGGTGCGGGTCGAGGACGACCTGCACGCCCTCTCCGACGGCGACTTCAGCCCGGTCTTCATGCGCAACGCCACCGCCTTCGGCTACTCCCCCCGGCTGCGCGCCGACATCGTGCTGAACAACCTGGTGGGTCACGCGCTCCTGTCCGGAGAGGTGCTGGTGCTCTCCGACGGCACTCCCTGGCGCCCGCTGGTGCACGCCGCCGACATCGCGCGGGCCTTCACGGCCGCGCTGGCCGCGCCGCGGGACGCGGTGCACGACCGGGCGTTCAACATCGGCAGCGAGACCAACAACGTCACGGTCGCCGAGATCGCCGAGCAGGTCGCCGAAGCGGTGTCCGGCTCCAAGGTGGTGATCACCGGGGAGAACGGTGCCGATCCGCGCTCGTACCGGGTCGACTTCTCCCGGTTCCGCGCCGCGGTGCCCGGCTTCGACTGCGCATGGACGGTGAAGCGGGGCGCACTCGAACTCGCCGACGCCTACCGCGAACACGGGCTGACCCAGGAGGACTTCGAGCGGCGCTTCACCCGCCTCGCCGTGCTGCGTGCGGCATCCGACGCCGGCACCGTCGACGACACCCTGCGGTGGCGCCGGTGACCGCGCCCAGCGAGGAGATGTACGCCCTGGTGGAGCGGCTGTACCCGCTCTGCCGGAGCATCACGGGGGACGGCGTGCGCGCCACCCTGGACATCGTCGGCGAGTACATCCCGCTCCAGGTGCACGAGGTGCCGACCGGGACCCAGGTGCTCGACTGGACGGTGCCGCAGGAGTGGAACATCCGCGACGCGTACATCGCCGACGCCGCGGGCAACCGGGTCGTCGACTTCGCCGCGTCCAGCCTGCACGTGCTCGGTTACAGCGTGCCGGTGTCGGCGACCATGCCGCTGGCCGAGCTGCGCGGACACCTGCACACCCTGCCGGACCACCCGAGTTGGGTGCCGTACCGCACCAGCTACTACAAGCCGGAGTGGGGCTTCTGCCTGGCCCAGGAGACCCTGGACGCGATGCCGGACGGCGAGTACGAGGTGCGCGTCGACTCCACACTCGCCGACGGCCACCTCACCTACGCCGAGCACGTGGTCCCCGGGCAGGTCCCCGACGAGGTGATCGTCTCCTGTCACGTCTGCCACCCGTCGCTGGCCAACGACAACCTGGCCGGCATCGCGGTGGCGACGTTCCTGGCCCGGGCGCTGGCCGAGCGGACGCCGTACTACACCTACCGGTTCATCTTCGCGCCCGGCACCATCGGCGCGATCACCTGGCTGGCCCGCAACGCGGAACGGATCGAGCGGGTCAAGCACGGCCTGGTACTGGCCTGCGCCGGCGACCCCGGCCAGCTGACGTACAAACAGAGCAGACGCGGCGACGCGGAGATCGACCGGGTGATGCGGCACGTACTCGCCGACTCCGAACGCCCGCACCACGTCACGGAGTTCACCCCGTACGGCTACGACGAGCGGCAGTTCTGCTCGCCCGGCTTCAACCTCGGCGTGGGCTCACTCACCCGCACCCCCTACGCCGGATACCCCGAGTACCACACCTCGGCGGACAACCTGGACTTCGTCTCCCCGGAGGCGATGGCGGACACGCTCGCCGTCTGTGGTGAGGCGTTCGCCGTCCTGGACCGCAACCGGCGGTACCTCAACCTCAGCCCCCACGGCGAGCCCCAGCTGGGACGGCGTGGGTTGTACGAAGCGCTCGGCGGGCGCAGCGACACCAGACAGGCCCAGATGGCCATGCTCTGGGTGCTCAATCAATCGGACGGCGAGCACAGTCTGCTGGATGTCGCCGAGCGGTCCGGGCTGTCGTTCGGCACCGTCGCCGCCGCGGCCGACGCCCTGCACGGCGCCGGGCTGATCAAGGCGTGACGCCGATGGCCACCGAGGGGGAGAATCCGCAGGCGACGGCGCCATCGGCCGGACCCGCCCGGCGGTCCGCCGGGCGGGCCGTCGTCGGCCGGCTGTCCTGGGGACTCGCCGACCAGGCGGCCTCCAGCATGTCCAACTTCGCGGTGGGGATCTACGTGGCCCGCTCGCTGGGCCTGACCGCGTTCGGCGTGTTCAGCCTGGCCTGGGTGACCTACGGCGTGGTGCTCAACGTCTCCCGTGGACTGGCCACCGATCCGCTCGTGGTGCGGTTCAGCGGCGTGCCGGACGCGTCCTGGCGCACCGCGGTGGTCCGGTCGTCGGGTACCGCGCTCGGCGTCGGTACCGCCCTCGGCGCGGCCTGTCTGGTGGTCGGGCTCGCCGTCGGCGGCCGGTTGGGGCCGGCGTTCGCCTGCCTCGGCGTGGTGCTGCCGGGGCTGCTGCTCCAGGACGCGTGGCGGTTCGCGTTCTTCGCCGCCGGCACCGGGCGGAAGGCGTTCGTCAACGACCTCGTGTGGTGCGTCGCGCTCGTCCCGGCCATGCTCATGGCTGCCCGCGCGGGCAGCGTCTCCGCGTTCGTGCTCGCGTGGGGCGGATCCGCCGCGGTGGCCGCGGTGTACGGCTGCTTCCAGTCCGGCATCCGGCCCCGGCCGACGGGTGCGCGCGAGTGGCTTCGCGAGCACCGCGACCTCGGCTACCGGTACCTGGTCGAGAACGTCAGCAACAGCGGCGCGAGCCAGCTGCGAGCCTACGGGCTCGGCGCGATCGTCGGCCTCGGCGCGGTGGGTGTGGTCCGCGGCGCCGAGCTCATGCTCGGCCCGTTCATGGCTGTGCTGATGGGGCTGTCGCTGGTCACCGTCGCGGAGGCGGCACGGGTGCTCCGGCGGGCCCCGCACCGCCTCGGCCCGTTCTGCCTCCTCCTGGGCGGCGGGCAGGCCGTCGCCGCGCTGCTCTGGGGCGGGGCGCTGCTGCTGGTACCGGACAGCGGCGGCGAATTCCTGCTCGGCAGCGTCTGGAGCTCTGCCTCCGAGCTCATCGTGCCGGTCACGCTCGGCGTCGCGGGGGCGGGCCTCGGCACCGGCGCGGCGGCCGGACTGCGCGCGCTGGGCGCGGCTCGGCGCAGCCTGCGCAGCCAGCTGATCGCCTCCGCCTTCTACGTCACCGGCGGACTCGGCGGCGCGGCCGTGGCCGGCACGGCCGGCTCGGCCTGGGGCGTCGCCGCCGCGACCGTCTGCAGCTCGGCCGCGTGGTGGCTGCAGTTGCGCGCCGCCCTGCGCGAGCGCCACCAGAAACCCATCCCCGAAGTGAGGACGTCATGACCGCCCATCCCCGGTTGAGCATCGGCCTGCCCGTCTACAACGGCGAGGAGTACCTGGCCGAGTCGCTCGACGCCCTGCTCGGCCAGACCTACGAGGACTTCGAGCTGGTCGTCTCCGACAACGCCTCGACCGATGCGACCGAGGACATCTGCCGCAAGTACGCCGCGCAGGACCCGCGCGTCCGGTACATCCGGCTTTCCCGGAACGTCGGCGCCGCGCCGAACCACAACTATGTGTTCACCCAGTGCCGCGGCGAGCTGTTCAAGTGGGCCTCGCACGACGACCTGTACGCCCGGGACCTGCTGCGGCGCTGCGTCGAGGCGTTGGACGAGCGCCCGGAGGTGATCCTCGCGCACGCCGACCAGGCGGTCATCGACGGCGAGGGCAAGGTGAAGGTCCCGTACGAGTACACGCTCGCCACCGACTCGCCGCGCGCGCCCGAGCGCTTCCGCAGCATGCTGTTCGAGCCCGGCGGCGACGATTTCTACGGTGTGATGCGGGCCGACGTACTGCGCCGGGTGAAGCCGCACGACAGCTACCACCACGCGGACCGCACGTTCGTCGCCGAGATCGGGCTGCACGGACCCTTCCACCAGGTGCCGGAGCTGCTGTACTTCCGCCGCGACCACCCCACCCGCGCCGAGCGGGCGAACCCGAGCAAGCGCTCCCGGTGCGTCAACCTCGACCCGCGCCGGGCGGGCCCGCTGCACCCGACGCCCCGGCTGCTCGCCGAGTACGTCGGGGGTTTCGTCTCGGCGATCCGGAGAGCGCCGTTGTCCTCGGCCGACCGGCGCGCCTGCTACCGCCACCTGGCCGCGTGGATGACCAGCCGGGCCCGGCCGGGCGCCGGCGAGCGGGTCGAGGACCGCGCGCCGGTCGACCCGGCCCAGCTCACTGTCTCCCTCGACGCCCTGGTCGCCGGCCGAGAGGGGAGGCGGGCATGACGTCCGCGGACGAAACCCCGGTGCGCGTCGGGGTGTTCGGCCTGCTCGGCTCCGGCAACCTCGGCAACGACGGGTCGCTGGAGGCCCTACTCGGATACCTGCGCGCCGAGCACCCGGAGGCGGTCGTGGACGCGCTGTGCGGCGGACCCGAGGTCGTCGCGGCCCGGTACCGGATTCCCGCGACGCGGCTGCACTGGTACCGCGGGGAGTACCGGACCGCGTCACGTGTCGGCGCGATCGCGGGCAAGGGTCTTGGCAAACTCGTCGACGTCTTCCGCACCGCTGCCTGGGTACGCCGGCACGACGTGGTGATCGTGCCGGGCATGGGCGTCCTGGAGGCCACGCTGCCGCTGCGGCCGTGGGGCTTCCCGTACTCGCTGTTCCTGCTCTGCGCGAGTGGCCGGCTCTCCGGCACCCGGGTCGCGCTGGTCGGCGTCGGCGCCGCCGCGATCACCGACCGGCCGACCCGGACCCTGGTGCGCTGGTCGGCGCGGCTGGCCGCCTACCGGTCGTACCGGGACGCCCTGTCCCGCGACGCGATGCGGGCGATGGGCGTGGACACCGCGGGCGACGAGGTCCACCCGGACCTCGCGTTCGCCCTGCCGACACCGCGGGCGAGCGAGCCCGCGAGTTCACCGGGATACGTCTGCGTCGGCGTCATGGACTTCCACGGAGGCAACGACGACCGTGCCCGGGCCGAGGAGATCCACCGGCGCTACCTCGACGGGACGACCCGGTTCGTCCGCGCGCTGGCCGAGGACGGCAGGCCGGTCCGGCTGCTCACCGGTGACGCGTGCGATGCGCCGGTGGTCGCCGCGATCCTCGACGCGGTGGACTCGCCGCTGGTCACCGCCGCCGAGGCGGCCTCGCTGGCCGACCTGATGAAGGAGACGGCGGCTGCCGACACCGTGGTCGCGACCCGCTACCACAACCTGGTCTGCGCGCTGAAGGCCGGCACTCCGACGCTCGCGCTCAGCTACGCGGCGAAGAGCGACGCCCTCATGGCACAGATGGGTCTCGACGCCTACTGCCACCCCGCTCGTGAGGTCGACGCCGACCGGCTGCTCGAACAGTTCCGAGCGCTGGAGAGGAACTCGACGGAACTGCGGCGGACCCTCACCGAGCGGAATCTGGCCGCCGCCCGGCGCCTGGAGCACCAGTTCACCGCCCTCACCGCGGCCCTGTTCCCAGCGACCGCGAACACGAACGACGGCACCCACGCCCTGCGGGAGACCTCTTGAAAGCCACCCACGTCCCGGAGATCACCGGCGCGTACCTCTTCGAGCCGACGCCGTACGCCGACGAGCGCGGCTTCTTCTGCCGCACCTTCGACGCCGACGTGGTGCGCTCGGTGGGTCTCGACCCGGACGCCTTCATCCAGGACAGCCTGTCCCGCTCGGTCCGCGGCGTGCTGCGCGGCCTGCACCTGCGCTCCGGAGCCGGGGAGGCCAAGCTGGTGCGGTGCTCGTACGGGAGGATCTTCGACGTCGTCGTGGACCTGCGAACGGACTCGCCCACCTACCGCAACCGGGCCTTCTTCGAACTGTCGGACGAGACGCAAACAACCCTCTACATCCCGGCGGGGTGCGCGCACGGCTTCCAGGCACTCACCGAAACCGCCGACACCTCGTACCGGATCGACCGCCCGCACGATCCGGCCGAGGACGTGACGATCGCCTTCGACGACCCGGAACTCGGCATTCCCTGGCCACTGCCGGTCTCGTCGATGTCCCCGCGGGACCGGGAGGCTCCGAGCCTCGCCGAAGTCCTGAAACAGAAGGAGAGCTGAGTCGGCGTGGGCACCCAGGACACGGTGGACAACGAAGAGTTGCGACTGCCCCGCTCGCGAACGGCGAACGAGCGGCTGCACGCCCTGATCCCCGGGGGCGCGCACACCTACGCCAAGGGCGACGACCAGTACCCCGAAAACCTGGCTCCGGTCATCAGCCACGGCCGCGGTGCCCATGTGTGGGACGTCGACGGCAACCGCTACATCGAGTACGGCTCCGGCCTGCGGTCGGTCAGCCTCGGTCACGCCCACCCACGCGTGACCGAGGCCGTGCGACGGGAACTCGACCGTGGCAGCAACTTCGTCCGGCCGTCCATCGTGGAGGTCGACGCCGCGGAACGCTTCCTGGCCACGGTGCCGACCGCCGAGATGGTGAAGTTCGCGAAGAACGGCTCCGACGCCACCACCGCCGCGGTACGCCTCGCCCGCGCCGCCACCGGGCGCCCGCGGGTGGCCCTCTGCGCCGACCATCCGTTCTTCTCCACCGACGACTGGTTCATCGGCACCACGCCGATGTCCGCGGGCATTCCGGCGGCGACCAACGAGCTGACCGTGGCGTTCCCTTACGGGGACCTGACCGCCACCGAGCACCTGCTCACCCGGTACCAGGGCGAGGTCGCCTGCCTGATCCTGGAACCCGCCACCCACACCGAGCCGCCGCCCGGGTACCTCGCCGGCCTGCGCGAACTGGCCGACCGGCACGGCTGCGTCCTGGTCTTCGACGAGATGATCACCGGCCTCCGCTGGTCCGAGGCGGGCGCCCAGGGCCTGTACGGCGTCGTCCCCGACCTCTCCACGTTCGGCAAGGCGCTGGGCAACGGGTTCGCCGTCTCCGCGCTGGCCGGACGCCGCGAGCTGATGGAGCGGGGCGGGCTGCGTCACCCCGGCGACCGGGTGTTCCTGCTGTCCACCACACACGGTGCGGAGACGCACTCCCTGGCCGCCGCGATGGCCGTGCAGACCACCTACGTCGAGGAGGGCGTCACCGCGCGGCTGCACGCCCTCGGCGAGCGGCTGGCCGCCGGTGTCCGCGACGCCGCGGCCGCCATGGGCGTCGGCGACCACGTCGTCGTCAAGGGCCGGGCCAGCAACCTGGTCTTCGCCACCCTCGACGAGCACGGACAGCCGTCGCAGGAGTACCGCACCCTGTTCCTGCGCCGGCTCCTCGCAGGCGGGGTGCTGGCCCCGTCGTTCGTGGTGAGCAGCGCGCTCGACGACGCCGACATCGAGCACACCGTCGACGTGGTGGCCCAGGCATGTGCGGTGTACCGGAAGGCACTGGACGCCGGTGACCCCGCCCCCTGGCTGGGCGGACGACCGGTGAAGCCCGTGTTCCGCCGCCAGGCGTGACGGGACGTCAGCGGCGCGCCCGCCGACCGGCATCGGCCGTCCGGTCGAGCAGCCGGTCGGCGGTCCGGTCGACCAGCCACGCGGTCGCAGGTACCACCGCCAGAGCGGTGCACCAGCCCCCGACGGTGTCGGTCGGGTAGTGCGCGCCCAGCGCGACCTGCGCCCAGCCCATGGCGGCGCCGGCCACCAGGGCCGCGGTGAGCACAAGTGAGGTGCCGGCCGCCCTGCCGAGGCCGAGCCGGCCGGTCGCGATCAGCGCCACCGCGAGGGCGATCGCGGTGAGGAAGGCGGTGTGCCCGCTCGGGTAGGACAGGCTCCCGTCGTGGATGGTGCGTCCGACCAGGGACTTGAGAAGCGTCGTCGTCCCCACGGTCAGAGCGGGGCCTGCGACGACGAGCACCGCTGCGCGAGGACGCCGCAGCAGCAGGCAGACCGTCACGGCGGCCACGCCCAGCATCGCCGCGCCGAGGGGCTCTCCCAGGAAGTCCGTGGCCAGGGCGGCGCGCCGCCACGGCGGTCCGACGCCCTCCACCGCCGCCCAGATCCGCGCGTCCAGCCAGCCCGGCTTGCTCTCGTCGGCGTACAGGACCCCGAGCGCGACGACCGCCAGCGCGCCGAGGGCCGCGACCAGCCCGAGCCACGCACCCAGCGAAGGGGGCAGAACCGCGGGCTCCGGGCGGCCTGTCGGACGGCCACCGCGTCCGTTCGACGTGCGGTGCTCCGCCGCGGGCGGTAAAGCGTGCTCCGGATCTTGGCTTCCTGGGACGGGGTGGGCGTGCGACCCTTCGTCCGAGCGGTGGGCAACCATGAATCAGCGGTCTCCTGTTTCCCCTGTTCCAGGCACTCGTGAAGACTGCCCGATCTGCGTTCGGTGACCTCGGCGACTACCCCGGTACAGCGGCCTCTCGTCCGGCGCGGACCCCCTGCCCTCGGCCGTCCGACTCGCGCCGGCACCACGCCCGTTCCCCCGGGTCGGCATCCAGTGCCTCAGCGTACGCCGGTTACGCGGAAGGCCTGGGACACGGCCTGATCACCACCGCATGGGAGGCTTCCGCACCGTCCCGCCCCGCACGCACCCTGCTGAATTATCCGGCCGTCCGCCGGGCGGTGCCCGGCGAACGGGGGTCAGGGGGCAGGAGTCAGGAGTTAGGGGTCAGCGGCTCGTGCCGGCCATCTCCGGCATCGGCGCGTCGAGGGCGTCGAGGCCGCGCAGGATGTCCTCGACCCGTTGCTTGGCGTCGCCGAACAACATCTGGGTGTTCTCCCGGAAGAACAGCGGGTTCTGTACGCCCGCGTACCCGGTGGCCATGGAGCGTTTGAAGACCACGACCTGGGCCGCCTCCCACACGTGCAGGACCGGCATCCCGGCGATGGGACTGGCCGGGTCCTCGGCGGCGGACGGGTTGACGGTGTCGTTGGCACCGATGACCAGGACGACCGAGGTGGCCGCGAAGTCGTCGTTGATCTCGTCCATCTCCAGCGCGATGTCGTACGGCACATGGGCCTCGGCCAGCAGCACGTTCATGTGACCGGGCAGCCTGCCGGCGACCGGGTGGATGCCGAAGCGCACGTCGACGCCGCGCTCGCGCAGCTTGCGCGCCAACTCCGCGACGGGGTACTGCGCCTGGGCCACCGCCATGCCGTATCCCGGAGTGATGATCACCGAGGAGGCGTCCCGCAGGAGTTCGGCGGTTTCCTCCGCGCTGATCTCCTGGTGCTCTCCTTGCTCACCGTCGTCACTCACGGCCATCGTCTCGCCGCCGAACCCGCCCGCGATCACCGAGAGGAAGGAGCGGTTCATCGCCTTGCACATGATGTACGACAGGTAGGCGCCGGAGGAACCGACCAGTGCCCCGGTGACGATCAGCAGGTTGTTGGCGAGGAGGAAGCCGGAGGCGGCCGCGGCCCAGCCGGAGTAGCTGTTGAGCATCGAGACGACCACCGGCATGTCGCCGCCGCCGATGGAGGCGACCAGATGTGCGCCGAGGGCCAGTGCCACCACGGTGACCGCGATGAGCAGTCCCATGTGAGGGCGTGCGACGAACGCCACGGTGAGCGCGGCGAACGCGGCGAGCGCGCCCAGGTTGAGGGCATGTCTGCCGGGGAGCATGAGCGGGCGGGACTTGATCCGCGCCGACAGCTTCAGATAGGCGACGACGGAACCGGTGAAGGTGACGGCGCCGATGAAGACGCCGATGAACACCTCGGCGTGATGGATGCGCAGCAGCGAGCCGGTGATCTCCTGCCCGGTGTGGCCCCCGGCCGCGACGTCGAGGTAGCCGTTCCAGCCGACGAAGGCCGCGGCGAGGCCGACGAGGCTGTGCATGATGGCGATCAGTTCCGGCATGCCGGTCATCTCGACGACCCGGGCACGCCACAGTCCGATGCCCGCGCCGACGGCCGTCGCTACGGCGATCAGCACCAGGCCGGGAGTGGTGATGCTCCGCGAGGCGAGACCGACGGTGGCGGCCAGGGCGATGACCATGCCCGCGATGCCCCACACGACCCCCGAGCGGGAGGTCCGGTGCTGGGAGAGTCCGGCGAGGCTGAGGATGAACAGCAGCGCGGCGACGACGTATGCGGCCTCTGCGGCCGTGGCGGTGGTCATCCCTGATCAGCCTCTCGAGAACATGCCGAGCATGCGGCGGGTGACGGCGAATCCGCCGAAGACGTTGATGCTCGCCAGCAGGATCGCGGCGAACGACAGCACGGTCACCACGGTGTTTCCGTGCCCGATCTGCAGCAGCGCGCCCACCACGACGATTCCGGAGATCGCGTTGGTGACCGACATCAGCGGGGTGTGCAGCGCGTGGTGGACATGGCCGATGACGTAGAAGCCGATGACGATCGCCAGGACGAAGACCGTGAAGTGGGCGATCAGTTGAGGTGGCGAGAAGGCGGTCATCAGGAAGAACGCGAGGGCTCCGGCGCCGACGAGTGCGTACCCGGACCGCGCGGAGCGGGCGGGCTTCGCCGTGGCGCCGGGGACTCCGGCTTCCGGGCCCTGGGCAGGGGCGGGGGCGGGCGCGGCGGACACCTGCACGGGTGGCGGTGGCCAGGTCTTCTCGCCGTCGCGGACCACGGTCATCGACCGCTGCACCACGTCGTCGAAGTCCAGGACGAGCCGCCCGTCCTTGCCGGGGGTGAGCAGTTTCATCAGGTGGACGAGGTTGGTGCCGTACAGCTGTGACGCCTGGGCCGGGAGCCTGCCGGGCAGGTCGGTGTAGCCGATGATCGTCACGTCGTTGCCGGTGACGACCGCCCTCCCCGCGACCGTCCCCTCGACGTTGCCGCCCTGTGCCGCGGCCATGTCGACGATGACGCTGCCGGGCTTCATCCGAGCGACGTCCTCGGCGGTGATGAGCCTCGGCGCAGGTCTGCCCGGGACGAGCGCGGTGGTGATGACGATGTCGACGTCGGCGGCCTGGTCGGCGTACAGCCGCGCGGCGAGCCGGTTGTAGTCGTCCGAGGTGGCCTTGGCGTATCCGTCGCCGCTGACTTCCCGTCCTGCCTGTTCGGGCCGTACCTCCAGGAACTCCCCGCCCAGCGAGCGCACCTGCTCGGCGACCTCGGGCCGCGGGTCGGTGGCGCGGACCACGGCGCCGAGACTGCGCGCCGCGCCGATCGCGGCGAGTCCGGCCACCCCGGCGCCGGCCACGAGCACCTTGGCCGGCGGCACCTTGCCGGCGGCGGTCACCTGTCCGGTGAAGAATCGGCCGAATGCGTGCGCCGCCTCGACCACGGCGCGGTATCCGGCGATGTTCGCCATCGAGCTGAGGACGTCCAGGGACTGGGCGCGCGAGATGCGCGGGACGGCGTCCATGGCGAGCACGGTGATCGGCCGCCGGGCCAACTCCTCGACCAGTTCCGGGTTCAGCGCGGGGGCGATGAGTGCGATCAGTGTCGCTCCGTCGCGCAGCCGGCCGATCTCCTCGCTCGAAGGACTGTTGACCTTCAGTACGATCTCGGCCGGCCACGGGTCACCGAGGCGGGCGCCCGCCTGCTCGTAGGCCGCGTCGGAGAAGCGGGACGACTCCCCCGCCCCCGGTTCCACGACCACGTCGTAGCCCAGCGCGACCAGTCGGCCCACGGTGGCCGGTGTCGCCGCCACCCTGGTCTCGCCCGCGGTGGACTCGGCGGGTACCCCGATCCGCTGGGCTTGCTGTTCCGGTTCCCGTTCCGCCATCGTCTTCCTCTCTGATCGAGTTCGCCTCCGTCGGATGTCTGCCCCCCGTCAGCCGTCCGGAAGCCGGGGTTGATCCGCCCGTGCAAGAAGCCGGGCCGGCAGTCCGCGACGGAGGCCGGGCCACCTACCGCGCCGCACCGGTGGGAGCCGACGCGCGGCTCCCACCCCGGGCGGTCTCAGACAGCGCCGCTGCGGCGGCTCCGGAACCACCACGCACCGACGCCGAGCAGCAGGACGGCCGCGCCGATACCGAGGGGCACGGCGATGGACATGCCGTCGTCCCCGTCCGAGCTGTCCGCCGCGGACTCGGCCGCCGGGGTCGACGTCCCGGTGGCCGGCTCGCCCGAGGCGGTGTCAGTCGAAGGGGCGGCCGTCGTCGGCTCCTCCGTCGGGCTGGGGCTCACGAGTTTCGCTCCCGGAGCGGCGGGCTTCAGCTTCAGCAGGGGCGCGGGGTGCCCGTGACCGTGGCCGTCCCCCTCCTCCTTACTGTCGTCCAGTTCGATCCAGCGGTCCGTGTGGCCGTCGTCGTAGCTCTGCAGCGTCTTGAAAGCCAGTTCCTTGACATCGGGCAACTGCCGCACGGTGACGACGTAGTCGGCGTCCTCACCGACAGCAAGTTTGGTTCCCGAGACCGTGTAGCCACGGCTGGTGGGAGTGAGCTTCCAGCCCTTGGGGCCCTCCTTGTAGGTGATGTCCTCCGCGGTGATTCCCTTGGGCAGGATCACCTCCAGCTTGGTGATACCTGCCGAATCCGACTCCGACGCGGCGGAGAAGGTGAGCGTCGCGTTCTGGTCGAGGGCGCGGGCGCCCTCCGCCTCGACCTCCGCGTGGGCGGCGGCCGGACCCGCTGTGACGACCGCTGCCGCGACGGCTGCCGCGGTGAGGGCGCCGAGACGGCGCAGACTGCGTGCCAACGTCGGGTGATGCACTGGGGTGACTCCTCAAAGCCGAAGGGGTGTGCAGGGAGGCTACGTTCGCGTGCGGGAAAGTCTCCGGATCCGCCCTGGGTTGCTGCCGCGCGGATCGATCCCGGCGGCAGCAACCGAGGTGAGTCAGGCGGCTATGGCCGCCGGCCGGGGGCCGTCGGCGTCGTCCGCCAGACTCGCGATCAACGACATGCGGGCGCGGGCGACTCGTGAGCGCACCGTGCCGACGGGGCAGTCACTGACGACAGCCGCCTCCGCGTAGGGCAGCCCCACCATCTGCGTGAGGACGAATGCCTCCCGGCGGTCGTCCGGGAGCATGTCCAGCAACTGGGCGAGGGCGATGCCCTCGTCGAAGCCCGGCAGGCCGACCTGCTGGGTGCGTTCCGCGGCCGACTCCCAGTCGTCCGTACTCGAAACGCGCGGGCGGGAGGCGCTGTGGCGGATGCTGTCGATCACCGCCCGGCGGGCGATGGACAGCAGCCAGGTACGCGCCGAGGAACGGCCTTCGAACCGGTGCAGGCTGCCCAGGGCGCGCAGGAACGTGTCCTGGGTCAGGTCGTCGGCGCTCTGCGGGTCGGCGCCGAGGAACGTCACATAGCGGCGGACGTCTCGGTGCAGGGATCGGACGAAGAGATCGACGGCGTCGCGGTCGCCACTGCGGGCGGCCAGCGCCCAGGCCGTGATCGACTCGTCGCGCGAGACCTCTCTCAGATCTTCGCGCGCCGAGGGCAGGGTAGAAGTGATCACCGGGAGTGTCTCCTTCTCGGAAATCCAGGAACCGGTGTCCGGGCCGCCACACGTGGAGCAACGGGCGGCACTGGAACCGGGGAAGCAGGAAGCGGCCGTGCGCCGAAGGGGCGCGGCCGATGCCCGAGGCGGGAGCCGACGGCTTGTCGTTGCCGTGGACTGCCTCGGGAAACCGGCTGTCGTCAGGCGACAGCGGTCCCTGCGGGTGGTCCCCGAGAAGTGATCGCATGCGTGAGAAGGAGTTGCCGCAGTGCGTGGTGTGAACGGTCCCGTCGCACGCGGAGGCGTGGACGGTGCGGCGGCGCGGGCAGCCGGAGGATCAGCCGCAGCGGCGCCACGAGCCAGCCGGTGAACGCCCGCAGGATGCGGAACGCGGCGCGCTCGCCGCGGGCGAGCCACAGACCGCAGAGCAGCGCGGCCAGCAGGTGGGCGACGAGCATGCCGGTCGAGGAGATGCCGCCCATGCCGTGGTCCATGGCCTGCGCGGTTTCCATGTGATCCATCGGCCCCATGGCGTGCATGGCACCCGTGGCATGGTCCATGGAGTCCATGGACGTCGGCATGGCGCCGTGTTGCCCGCCCGGCCCCGTGGGCGAACCACACGTCAGGTAGCCCAGCCACTGCTGGACGAGGGACCGGTCTCCGGACGGCCGGGGGTGCGCGACGGCCTGGGCGAACGAGAAGGACGCGTGGAGTACGGCCTGGGCCACGACCGTGACGGAGGCGACCCCGACAGGGCCGCGCTCGCGGCCGGCCAGTCGCCAGGCCACGGCGCCGGTCACCGACGCCGCCGCCGCGATGGCCCACCAGGGCACCGTGCTCCCCGACATCATGACGTGGCCCAGGGCAGCGAGCAGCACGCTGAGGGCCGCGAACACAGCGGCCCTGAGCGAGCGAGAACACCACCCAGCAGTCATGGCGGCCTCATCCTCGCAGTACCGATCTCATGTGTCATGGGAGGGTACGGAAACGCCCCCGGTTCCCGACTCAGCCCTGACATAGTGATCCACGTCACAACAACTCGTGGGAACTCGGGGAGGGTTCCGACCGACACCTGTCCAAGACCCGGGAATGCCGCCCGGGGTTGAGGAGGGGCGCCGGTGCCGGCGGAGCAGCGTGACGTCCGGACCGCGACCGGAAGCCGACCGGCGCGTGGGACCGGGGCCATGACCGCGGTGCTGACATGTGCCATGGCCTTCTCGATGATGCAGCTGTTCCTGCTCGGCGCCCTCGGCCCGCGACTCGTGGACGACCTGGATGTGTCGCCGACCGTGCTGGGCCTGACCACGACGGTCGGCTTCGGCGCGGCCGCCGTGCTCTCACCGGCCGGTGGACGCCTGGTGGACCGGTTCGGCCCGCGCCGCTGCCTCGTCGCGCTGTTACTGGTGTCGGCGTTGGCGCTCACACTGATCGGGACGGCATCCGGGTCCGGGTTCCTGCTGGTGGCGGTCGCACTGGGCGGGCTGCCACAGGCGCTGGCGAACCCCGCCACGAACAGGACGATCCTGGCCGCCGTCCCCGCCGAGCGTCGTGGCCCGGTGACCGGGACGAAGCAGTCGGGCGTGCAGTTGGGCGCGTTCGCCGCCGGATTGCCGCTGGCCCTGCTGGCCGGAGAGGTCGGCTGGCGGGGCGCGGTGTGGGCGGCCGCTGCGACAGCGCTGGTGACCGCGGTCTGGGCGGCACGGATCCTGCCCGCCGATCCGCCCCCGAAGTACGCACCCGCCTCCTGGACACCCCGGGGCACGATCGCCTGGCTGGCGGTCTACTCGCTCTTGTTGGGCTCCGGCATCGCCTCCGTGAACACCTATCTCGCCCTCTACGGCGTGCGGCGGCTCGGGCTCGGCCCGACTGCGGCCGCCGCTCTGGTGGCGGTGCTGGGCGTCGCCGGGATCGCCGGGCGACTGGGCTGGTCCAGGGTCGCGGGGCGGCCGGGCCGGGCCGTGTGGCTGCCGGGCGGCCTCGCGGCCGGGGCGGTGGGCTCGGCCCTGCTGCTCGCGGCCTCCGCGTACGCGCATCCGCTGGCCTGGGTCGCCGCGGTGGTCGTGGGCGTCTTCGCGGTCGCGGCGAACGCGGTCTCGATGGTGCTGGTGATGCAGCGTGCGGCTCCCGGCCGGGCCGGACAGGACTCGGCACTGGTCTCGGCCGGCTTCTTCGCCGGGTTCGCGATCGGTCCGCCACTGTTCGGGCTGTTGGCTGCGGCCGGTCACTACGGGGCGGGATGGCTGCTGGTCGCGGGAGAGTTCCTGGCCGCGTGCGTGGTGGCCCTCCTCTGGGCGGCGCGGGAGCGACGACCGGTCGTACCGGGATGAGCACGCCACGTGCGGCGACGGACCCCAAGTCTGCCGTACCCGACTGGGCCGGGCCGGCGCTGGAGTCCGTCCTCGACCGGGTGGCCGTCACCCTGGCCGAAGCCGGCGACCGTTTCCCCCTGTTCGCGGAGCCCGGCAGCGGCCGGTGGACGACGACCGGGCGAGGCTCGTGGACGGGCGGCTTCTGGACGGGACTGCTGTGGCTCCGCGCCCGGCAGTCCCGGCAGGAGGCCGATCGCGAGGCGGCCCTGCGGTTCACGGGTCGGCTCGCCGACTGGGTGGACACCGACACGTCCACACGCGGACTGATCCTCTGGTACGGGACAGCTCTCGCCGATGCGCCTGAGGCCGCCTCTCTGCGCCTGCGGGCCGCCGAGGCCTGCCGGGACGCGTACGACTCCGAACTCGGGGTGGTTCCCTGGGGCTCGGCGTTCGGCGGGCCTCGCCTTCTGGCGCGCGTCGACGGGGTTCCGGGCATGGTGCCGCTGCTGGCCTCGGTGGACCCCCGGGCGGCCGAGTCCCATCTGCGCCGGCATCTGGAACTCTGCGCGGGCGAGGTCCCCTTCCGCTGGTCCTGGCGGTACGAGCGGTCTGTGGGCTGGGTTCCCTGCGACGATCCGCCGCCGGGTTGGAGCCGGGGCCGCGCCTGGTTGCTCCTGGCCGTCGCCGACGCCACGCGCCATCTCGACCCGGGCGATCTCCGTCACGCCGTGAGCCGCTTGCTCCCGGAGCCTGTGGTGCCTCCGGCCGACGAGGCACACCCCGACGGTCCTCTCGACACCTCCGCCGCCGCCATCACCGCGGTGGCCCTGCTCAAGCTCGGACACCGCGCCCACGCCGTCGCCCTGCTCGACGAACTGGTCCGCACCCATGTCACGCCGGACGGCCGCCTCGTGAACGGCTGTTACGACCTCGCCTCCGGAACAGCGACGCACCACCAGCTGATCTGGGGCGACTTCTTCCTCGCGTACGCACTCGCCGCGCTCACGAGCCTCGTCGACCCGCACGACGCCTGAGCGCTCCGCCGGCAGTGCCGCCATGTGCCGTCGCTCGCCGACGCAGCACTCGACCAGAAGCGGCCACCCCGCCGGACAGTGTGTGAGCTCGGCCGCTACCCGAACTTTCTTCGGTTCGTGGGCAGTTGGCCGGGCCGCCCGGCCCGGGCGCCGAGATCTTGAAGCTAGGGGGTGCGCAGGACCCGGCGCGCGACCGACGTGATGTGGAGTTCGTCCGGGCCGTCGAGAATGCGGGCGGCCCTGCCGGTGCGGAACAGGGAGGGCAGCGCGGTGTCCGGGCCGAGACCCGCTGCTCCGTGGACCTGGATCGCCGCGTCGGCCACCTGCTGGAGGGTGCGGGCGGCTGCCACCTTGGCCAGTCCGACCTCCACATGTGCGTCGAGCCCCGCGTCGAGGCGGGCAACGGCTTCGTACACGAGCGGGCGGGTTGTCCGCAGGGCGAGCAGTGACTCGAAGACGTGCTGCTGGACGAGTTGCAGTTCGCCGAGCGGGCCCCGGGAGCGGGTTCGGGTCATGGCACGCCCGCGCATCAGGTCGAAGGCGCGGCGTGCCTGACCCAGCCAGCGCAAGCAGCGCAGGGTACGGCCGAGTTGGAGCCGTTCTCCCGCGATGTCGAGAGCCTTGCCGCGGTCGCCGATCAGGTGGTCCCCGTGGACCAGGACCTCGTCCAGAGCGATCTCCCACTGTCCGCCGGTCCCGAACACGGGCAGTTCACGCACCACACGGAAGCCGGATGCCGAGGTGGGTACCAGGAACAGCGACAGCCCTTCGCGGTGGGGCGGTTCGCCGTCGGTGCGGGCGAGGACCGTGACGAGGTCGGCGTCGGCCGCCCCACTGATGAACCACTTCCGCCCGCTCACCCGCCAGCCTCCGCCTTCGGCCGACACCGCACGTGTGCCGGTCAGGAAGGGGTCGGTGCCCGGCGTCTCGGGCTCGGTCATGGCGTAGCAGGCCCGTATCTCTCCTGCGACCAGGCGCTCGGCGTAGGGGTCGCGGACGTCCGGGGCGCTGTGCCGCCAGAGCATCAGCGCGTCGAGCAGGGGCGCCGATCCGAGGGCGGCCGGTCCGTGGTCGCTGGCTCCCTCGGCCTCGGCGACATGCGCGTACGCCCCCAGCGGCAGCCCCTGCCCTCCGAGCTCGACGGGAAGCGGCAACGCCCACAGACCCTCGGCCCTCGCAGCCTTCTGCAACGCACGCAGGACGGCTGCCGCTTCCGGTCCGCCGGCGTCCAGCAGCGACTCACGGGGCACCACCCGGTCGCGTACGAACGCCGCGACGCTGTCCCTCAACTCCCGTGTTTCTGCTGGGCACTTGGGCGCCCCGGTGGTCTCCTCCATGCGGATTCTTCCTCACTTTCCCCAAGGGCACGGGAACCCCGGCCGTCGACCGTCCGACTGCTTCTTCCGTGGAGCAGGTCGGGGGCGAGGGCCCCCGGGTTCCCGTGCGTCAGGAAAGGAGAGGCATGGCGACTCCAGCCACGCCGGCGATCACTCGGACGGGCAGCCCTCTCGACGGACTCCGGCTGAAGAGCTCTGGCCCGCCGGGTCCGGCGGACGGACTCGTCGCGGAGCATCTGCGGCTGCTCGGCGCCCAGGTCGACCAGATCTGTGGCAGCACGTTCACCGTGACCGGCGACGGCCTCGGCGAGGTCACCGCCCGCACCACCTGGGGCGGGGCCGCGACCGACGAGGCCACCGCTCAGGCGACGACGGGCATCATGGCGGTGCACGGTCGACGCGACGGCTCCCCGCGCGGCCTCGCCGTCGACTACGCCGCCACCGCCACCGGAGTGCTCGCCGTGCAGGGCCTGCTGGCCGGCCTCGTGGCCTCGGCCCGAGGGGCCGGACGCGGCGCACAGGTGGAGGTGAGTGCCGAGCGCGCCGGTCTGCTCGCGATCTCGCAGTACCTGGCCGCCTCCGGGGCCGAGGAGGACGAGGCCGCCGAACTCGCGCCGGGCGGACCGCCCTTCACCTCCGCCGACGGGACCGTGTTCGAGCTGGAGACACTCGACCCCGGCGTGTGGGCGGCGTTCTGGCGCGCCCTCGACGCTCCCGAAGAGGCGATACGTCAGGGGTGGCGGCCCTTCCAGTTCCGATACGCCACCGCGTGTGCCGCGTTCCCGCAGTCACTGCACGAGACGGTGCGGGTGAATTCCTGGGAGCGGGTCCGGCACGCCGCCGGGAGCTCCAGCGCCGACGTGTGCCCGCTGCGGTCGCTGGTCGAACGGGCCGCCGAGTACGACGGCGCGCCACCCTGGGAACTGACCCCGCACCACGCCGGTCACCTCCCGGGCGGAGCGAGTGACGGTCTGCCGCTGGCCGGGTTCACCGTCCTGGAGGCGGGCCGCCGCATTCAGGCCCCCCTCTCCGCGCATCTTCTCGGCCTGCTGGGCGCGGAGGTCGTCCGGATCGAGCCGCCGGGCGGCGACCCGTTGCGCGGTATGCCGCCCGCCTGCTCGGGTGTCTCGGCGCGATGGCTCGCACTGAACCGGGGCAAGAAGGCCGTCGAGGTGGACATCAAGTCCCCGGCCGGCCGGGAGCGTCTGCGGGAGATGGCCGCCGACGCCGATGTGTTCCTGCACAACTGGGCGCCCGGCAAGGCCGCACAGCTCGGCCTCGACCACGAGCACCTGGCCGCCGCACACCCCGCGCTCGTCTACGCGTACACCAGCGGCTGGGCCGGGCGGCTGCCGGATGCTCCCATGGGCACCGACTTCATGGTGCAGGCCCGTACCGGAGTGGGCGAGGCCGTACGGCCCGCCGACGAACCTCCCGCGCCGTCCCTGATGACACTGCTCGACGTGCTCGGCGGACTGCTCGGCACCGAGGGGATCCTGGCGGGGCTGCTGCTGCGTGAGCGCACCGGCCGCGGGGTGCGCGTCGACTCGTCCCTGCTCGGTGCCGCCGACGTGCTCACGGCGCCCGGCCGTGCCCGGGCCGCGCAAGGACTCGACCCGCGTCGGCCGGCCGGGTTCCGCCGCCCGCTGCCTACCGCCGACGGCTGGATCGCCCTTCCCGATCACGGCGCGATCCCGTACGACGTGCGCGAACTGTCCACCGATCAGGCTCTGGAGCAGCTGCGCGAGCGTGGTCTCTTCGCCGTCCCGGTCGTCACCGACCTCACCGATCTCCTCTCCTCCGGCTCGATCAGCCGCGACGACCACGGCGCACCTGCCGTCCCGACCCCCTGGAGCTTCGCATGACCGTGGACCTGCACGATCTGCTGCCCACAGAGCTGCGCCGTGCCTGGGCGGTCGACGGAACCTGCCCCGACCTCGACCTCTACAGCCTCTACCGGTCCCGCCGGATCGCCGATCCGCACCGCATCGCGGTCCTCGACGCCAAGGGGAAGCTCTGTTACACCGCGCTGGACCGCAAGGTGCGATGTCTGGCCGCCGGGCTGTCCGGGCTCGGCATACGCGCCGGTGACGTCGTCGGCATCCAACTGCCCAACGGGCGCAACGCGGTCATCGCCGACCTCGCCCTGGCCGCGCTGGGCGCTGTCGCCCTGCCCTTCCCGGTCGGCCGTGGCCACCACGAGGCGGCCTCGCTCTTGCGCCGGGCGGAGGCAGTCTCCGTCATCGCCGCCACCGAGCACCGTGGCAACCAGCACGCCGCCGACCTGCTCGCCCTGACCGGTGAACTGCCCTGCCTGCGTACGGTGATCAGTGCCGGTCCGGGTGCCGCCCCCGGAGGCACGGTCGCGCTCTCCTCGCTGCTGCGCACCGACCCCACGTCCTTCAGCCCTGCCCGAGCCGACCCCGACTCCGCCGCCCGCATCCTGGTCTCGTCCGGCTCCGAGGCCGAGCCGAAGATGGTGGCGTACTCCCACAACGCGCTGGCCGGAGGCCGCGGCAACTTCCTCGCCTCCCTCATACCCGACGAGCAGCCGCCACGCTGTCTGTTCCTCGTCCCCCTGGCCTCCGCGTTCGGCAGCAACGGCACCGCCGTCACCCTTTCCCGGCACGGCGGAACACTCGTCCTGCTGGACCACTTCACTCCCGAGGCGGCCCTTGCCGCACTCGCCGCGCACGAGCCGACGCACGTCCTGGGCGTGCCGACCATGATCCGGATGATGCTGGACCGGATCGCCGAGGGCCGTCCCCCGGCATTCACTCCCCCGACGGCCGTGATCGTCGGCGGCTCACCGCTCGACGAGGCCACGGCCGAAGAGGCCCGCCGGGTCTTCGGCTGCCCGGTCGTGAACCTCTACGGCTCGGCGGACGGCGTCAACTGCCACACCGGCCTGGGCGGCGAACCCCTGCGCGGGGAAGGACCCGGCGTCCTCGCGGGACATCCCGACCCGCGCGTCGCCGACATCCGCATCGCCGTCCCCGGAACCCGCGAGCTGCGGGAGGCGCCGCAGGGCTCCGTCGGCGAGATCGTGGCCCGCGGCCCCATGACACCGCTGTGCTACGTCGCCGATCCCGGCCTCGACGCCCGCTACCGCACCGCCGACGGCTGGGTACGCACCGGGGACCTCGGTCTCATCGAGGGTGACGGCAACCTGCGGATCGTCGGCCGCCTCAAGGACGTCGTCATCCGGGGCGGGGCCAACATCAGCCCGGCCGAGGTGGAGATGGAACTCGCCGTCCACCCGCTCGTCCGGGACGTGGTCTGTGTCGGGGTGCCGGACGCGCTGATGGGCGAGCGACTGGCAGCCTGCGTGGTGCCGCGCGGTGAGGCACCCACTTTGCAGGAGCTGTCCACGCATCTGGACGAGCGCGGTCTCGAGCGGCGCAAACACCCCGAACGTCTGTTGATCGTCGCGGAGTTGCCGTTGACGCCCGCGGGCAAGCCGGACCGGGCGCTGCTGCGGGAACGATGCTCGGAACCTGCCGCGCAGGCAGTCTGACCCGGACGAGTGCGGGGTCGCCGGACATCTCCCGGCGGCCCCGCACTCGTCTCGGCGGGACTCCCCCGCTCCCGGCGTGCTCGTCCCTCTCGCTACGCGGTCATCGCCTTCTCGATCGTCTCCGCCGCGTTCTTGTAGACGGTCAGCAGATCCAGGTCCCTGCCCGGGTAGTTGACGATCTCCACCTGCTTCGCCCCCGAGTCCGGCAGCACCTCGCCCGTCGTCATGTGCACGTTGTCGAAGACGTACGCCGGCTTCTTCTTCGCCAGGTCGGACAGCTGCTTGGCCGTCACGGCCTCAGGGCCGTAGGTGCCGCTCACCTCGGCGCCTGCCAGCTTCGCCGACCAGACGGAGAACACCTGGGCGACGACCGCCGGTGCCTTGCCGCCAGGCCACGCCACCTTCAGCTCCTTCTGCAGCGTGCCGTACTCGCTCTTGAAGGAGGTGTCCCATCGCGCGGCCGCGTCCCCGGTGCCGAACAGCTTGCCCAGACGCGCCACCTCGGCGCTCACCTTGTCGGCGTCGTTGTCGAGGTCGACCTCGACCAGCTTCGCGTCGGACCCGGCGGCTTCCTTGATCTTCTCGGCGTACGGCTCGAAGGGGGCGTAGAGGACGAAGTCGGCGCCCGCGACGGCGGTGAGGTCGGACGGCTTGGGGTCGTAGTCCGGGGCGTGCTGGGCGGACGACGGGACGATGACCTTCACGTCCTTGGCACCCGCGGCCTTCGCGAAGGCGCCCTCCCAGCTGGTGGTGGCCACGACGACCGGCGCGTCGTCGTTCTTCTTCCCACTCGTGCCCGCGTCCGACTCGGTCTTGTCGGCGCCGCAGCCGGTGACGGTCAGGGCGAGCGCGGTACTCAGGCTCAGTGCGAGGACGGAAGGGACACGGGTGATGCGGACGCGGATGCGCGCCATGAGCTGATTCTCCGTTCGGGGATGAGATGGACGGCGAGGACCGCGGCCCCGGCCGTCAGGACGAGCACGGGCCCGGGCGGCCAGTCGAGCTTCAGCGCGATCAGGAACCCGGTGAGGTTCACTACGACGCCGATGCCCATCGCCCAGGCAGTGATGGACTTCAGGGAGGTGCCCAGCCGTCGCGCGGCCAGTGCGGGCAGCAGGGTCAGCGCGTCGACGAGCAGCGCGCCGGTCAGTTTGATGGCTCCCGCCACGGACACCGCGACCAGGACGAGGAGCAGGAGGGTGAGCAGGTCGACTCGCACGCCCGAGGCGAGGGCGAGTTCACGGTCGTGGAGCAGCAGCGCGAGATCGCGGCGGCGCCACCAGAAGAGGGCCGGGACGGCGACCGCGAGCACGCCCAGCAGCCACAGGTCGGCGGCGCCCACGGACAGGATCGAGCCCCACAACAGCGCGAACGCTCCCTGGGCGTTGACCCCGGACACGGACAGGAGCAGCAGCGCGGCGGCGATCGCCAGACTCATCAGCAGACCCATCGCACCCGACAGACCGTCCGGGGTGCGCGCGAGCGGCGCGACCCCGGCGCCCGCGAGGGCGCAGGCGACGAGCGCGCACAGCATGGGATCGAGCCCGGTCAGCAGCCCGACCGCGATGCCCAGCAGGGCGACATGCATCATCGCGAACCGCACCGGCATGATGTCCAGCCCGACGATCACGACACCGATCACAGGGAGACCGATCGCGGCCAACAGCAGTGCGACGCCCGCGCGTTGGACGGGTACGAGTTCAAGCAGGGGTGCGAGGTCGGCGGCGGTGAGGGTGTTCACCGGACCTCCCTCAGCCGGCCTGCGGCCATTTCCAGTACCCGGTCGCAGCGGTCGGCGAGCGCCCGGTCGTGCGTGACGACCATGACGGTCACGGGCAGGGACAGCAGGACGTCGGCGGCCTCCTCCTGCCCGCTGAAGTCGAGCGCGGCGGTGGGTTCGTCGGCCAGCAGGAGGCCCGCACCGGCGGCAACACAACCGACCGCGCGGGCCAGATACATGCGCTGGAGTTGCCCTCCGGACAGTGTGTGCAGCGCCCGTCCCGTCAACGACCCGACACCCAGCCTCTCCGCAGCTTCCACCGCCTCGGCGCACGCACCGCTGCTCGCCAGCAGCTCCCCTGCCAGCAGCGGGAACCGGCCGGCCGCGGGCTTCTGGGGAATCCAGGCGCACGCCCGGCGCCGCCAGGCCCACCCGGCCGCGTTCTCCGTGTCCCGACCGCCGACGAGGATCCGGCCGCCGTACTGACGGTGCAGGCCGAGAACGGCTCGCAGCAACGTGGTCTTGCCCGAGCCGTTGGTGCCTGTCAGGGCCACCCGCCGGCCCGCCGCGACGTCCAGGTCGACGTCTCGGACGGCCTCCATCCGGCCGTGGCGGCAGACGACTTCACACATCCGGACGTCCAGACCGCCCATGCCACCTCCTCGCTTCCCCACAGGAGTCGGAGGGAAGGGGCGGCTGGTTCCCGCGGATCGCCGGCATCAGGCTGTCCGGGCTCGAGCATCACCTGCCCGCGCGCTGCGCCTGCCTGGGCTCACCGTCCTCGCCTACCGGGGACGTCCCACACGCGGTGGTCGTCCCCGGCCCGGCCGGCTGTCGCGGTCCGAGGATGTGCGGTCCTCCGGGCGCAGCGATCTCATTGGTTGAGAATTCACCTACCCGATGAAAGTTTGGTAAGCCTTACCTCATAGACTGGCACGGCCCTGGCCACCGCGTTCATCCCGCCGGGGCGTGACCACGCCTCCCGCACGACAGGAACCCCATGCGCACCACCTCCCGCGGCCTCTTCGCGGTCCTTGCTCTCACCCCGTTGCTGGCCGGCTGTTTCGCGTCGGGCGAGGGCACCTCGAACGCAGGTGCCGAATCGGGACAGGGCGGGCGCCTGAGGGTCGCCCTCGCGATACCGCCGGCGCAGGCCCTGTCTCCGTACAGCAATGACGCCACCGTGCTGAGCAAGCTCTCCGTGGCCGAGGGCCTCACGGCTCTGAGCGAAGAGGGAACCGCCGCACCCGCACTGGCGAAGTCCTGGACCCAGAAGAACGCCACCACCTGGGTCTTCGAGCTGCGCAGGGCCACGTTCCAGGACGGCGCCGAGGTCGACGCCGAGGCCGTCGTGCGGGCACTGGACAATGCGGGCGACGCGACGACCAAACCCCGCGTCCTCAGCGACGTGACCCTGACCGCCAAGGCCACCGACGCCGACACCGTCACGATCAGCACGAAGACCCCCGACCCGGTGCTCCCGTTGCGGCTCGCCAGTCCCGCGCTGGGCATCCTCTCCAGCAAGGCGTACGCGAAGGAAGGCACCGCCAACCCCGTCGGCACCGGCACCGGCCCCTTCAAGATCACGAAGCTGAACGGGAAGACCAAGGCCACACTCGACCGGTTCGACGGATACTGGGGCGGCAAGGCCAAGGCATCCGGCATCGACGTCACCTGGATCGCCGACGGCACGGCCCGCGCCAACGCCCTGCGCGGCGGCGACGTCGACATCGCCGAGTGGATCCCCACCGCCCAGGCGAAGCTGCTGGACAAGGACACCCGCCACGAAGTGCGCTCCGTGCGGACGGACAGCCTCATCCTCAACACCAAGAGCGGCCTCCTCACCGACGGGGCACTGCGCGCGGCCGCCCGCGCCGCCGTGGACGGCTCCGCCCTCGTCGACTCCGTCTTCGGCGGATACGCCGACCCCGCCCAGGGTCTGTTCGGCCCCGCCGTCTCCTGGGCGGCCGCCAACCGCGTCGAGGTGACCGACCGCGCCAAGGCCGCGAGCCCCGCACAGGTCAAGTCGAAGGCCAAGGGCAAAACGCTGCGCCTCGCCGCCATCACCAACCGCGCTGAACTGCCCGAAGCCGCGAGCGTCCTCCAACAGCAGCTGGAGAAGGCCGGGTTCACCGTGAAGCAGGACGTGCGCGAGTACAGCCAGATGGAAGCCGATCTCCTCGCGGGCAAGTACGACGCACTCGTCTTCTCGCGTGTGACCCTCCTCGACACCGGCGACGCGGTCGCCTACCTCGCCAGCGACTACACCAGCAACGGCGTCTACAACATCGCCGGACTGAAGGACCCCAAGGTCGACCAGGCCGTCAAGTCCGCCGCCGAGGAGGGGGACACCGCCAAGCGCCGGCAGAAGACCATGCGGGCCGAGGCCGAGATCCTGCGCACCGACGCCGTCGTCCCCCTGGTCCACGAGAAGGTCGTTCAGGGCATCAGCACCGATGTGGAGGGT
This sequence comes from Streptomyces aurantiacus, assembly GCF_027107535.1. NCBI lineage: Bacteria > Bacillati > Actinomycetota > Actinomycetes > Kitasatosporales > Streptomycetaceae > Streptomyces > Streptomyces sp. Qhu-G9. Next base: position 5,578,842 of record NZ_CP114283.1, read on the forward strand.
GTGATTCTCGACCCCCGCGAGCGCTCTCTGATCGATGTCGACACACGAGTGAAGTAGCAGCACATGAGCGAAACCGCGGGCGGGGCCGATGTCCGCCCCGTCCAGTGGCGTGCGGGCGCCGGCCGCGTCGTCGCCGCGGCCGCGCTCCTCACGGCCGTCGCCCTGCTGCCCTGGCTGTCGGGGCGCGACCCCGCGCTGACGGTCCTGCGCGCCCGCTCCGCCGACCAGGACCCGACGCCCGCGCAGTTGAACGCGGTACGAGAGCAACTCAACCTGGACGACGGGCCGTTCGCCCACCTCGCACACTGGTTGGGCGGACTGCCGCTCGGCGACGCGGGCACCTCCTGGGTGTCCGGCGAACCCGTTCTGCCCCAGGTGACGGCCGCCCTCGCCGTCTCCCTCACGCTGATGCTCGGCGCACTCGTGGTCACGATCGCGGTGGCCGCGATGGTCTGTGGGCGCACCCTGTATCTCGGATCCCGGCGACGGCTGCACCGGCGGCGGGCAGGCGTCGGGGCCGCAGTCCTCGCCTCACTGCCCAAGTTCACGCTCGCCTCACTGCTCGCCACCGTGTGCGGAGTGTGGCTGGGCTGGTTTCCCTCCCAGGGCTGGGAGGGACCGCGGTCGATGGTGCTGCCCGCGCTCGCCCTCGGCGTACCGTCCGGGGCAATGATCGGCGGGATGCTCGACCAGGCGCTGCCCGCCGCCTTCAACGAACCGTGGGCCCGCACGTGGCGTTCCTTCGGGTTCTCGTCCGCCCGCATCGCCCGTCACGCCCTGCGCCGCGCGCAGTCCGGGGTACTCCCCCAGCTCCTGCCGACCGTCGTGGCCCTGGTCGGCGGCGCGGTCGCCGTGGAGAAGATCTTCAACATCCCGGGACTGGGCCGACTCGCCCTGGACGCCGCCGTGGCCCAGGATCTCCCGCCCCTGCAGACGACGACGCTGGTCCTCGTCCTGCTCGGCGTCGTCGCCGGCCTGCTGATCAAAGCCCTGCGCCGGCTTCTCCTCGGCCCCGCCCTGCGGGACGGCGCCCTGCCCGCCCTGCACCCACCGGCCCTCGCGAGCCGGCGCTCCACCCGCTGGGTCGCCGGGTTCTGTGCCATCGCCCTGCTCGCCGCGGTCACAGCCGGGCTGCTGCGCGATCCCCTGCACGTGGACACGGCCGCCCGGCTCCTGCCTCCCTCCGCCGCTCACCCGCTGGGCACGGACTCCCTCGGCCGTGACCTGCTGGCCCGGCTCGGCCACGGGGCGCTGCTCACGGCCGGCGTGGCCCTCGCCGTCACGGCGATCAGCACCGTCATCGGTCTGCTGATCGGCATGGCGACCCAGGTGGGCGCGGGCCTGACCGAAGTGGTGTCGACGCTGCCGGCCGTCCTCGCCGGACTGCTGACGACCGCGGTGACCGGGCCATCGGTGTGGGGTGCCGCGTGCGCGGTGTGCGTGGTCGGCTGGAGCCCGTACGCCGCCCAGGCCGCGGCGCTGCTCGAACAGGAAAGGGCGAGCGGTCACATGCTCGCGTCGATCTCCTTCGGCGCCGGCCGCAGGTATCTGCTGCGCCACCACCTGCTCCCCGCGGTACTTCCCGCCGTCCTGCGCAACGCCATGCTGCGGCTGCCCACCACGGTCCTTGTCCTGGCCTCCCTCGGCTTCCTCGGTCTGGGCGAGCAGCCACCCACTCCGGAGTGGGGCCGCCTCCTGTCGGAGAACCAGCCGTACGTGGAACTGGCGCCCTGGACCGTGCTGGGTCCGGCCTGTGCTCTCGTCCTGTTGTCCGTCCTCGCCGTATCCGTGTCCGGTACGGCGTCGGAACGCGGCGGCTCCCGGCGCGCCAACGGCAGCCGCCCCGGCAGTGGATGACCGGGCTGGGGTGTGGCCCACCCCTCCCGCCGCGGCCGCGGCGGGAGGGCATCGCCGGGGTCCCGCAGCGGTCCGCCGCACGCCCTGACCGGCGTTGTCCCTGACCCGGGCGGTTCCCGGACGGCCCAGTTGACAGCACCACCCCCGCCCCCGTGGGACGAGCGGGACGGCCTTGCGCCCGTTGCGTCGGCGCCGCTCGGACCGGGGCCGACACCGCGGCTCCTCAGGCGGGGAGCAGCTCCGGGTCGGTGCCGTCGAAGGGCGGATAACTCTCGCCACCGGTTCGCGCGGCCGCCTCGATGTAACCGGCAAGAGCGTCGCGGGACTGGGCGAGAGCGGCCATCTGGTCGTCAAGCCGCTGCAACCGGGACCGCATCGCGGCCAGCAACTCGGGACACCCGAGCAGCTCCGGCGCCTCTCCGAGCGCACAGGGCAGCAGGTACGCGATGTCCTCGGAAGACAGACCGGCGCCGAGCAGGTGCCGGATCTGCTTCACCCGCAGTACCGCGTTCTCGTCGTACTCGCGATATCCGTTGGCGCCGCGGCCCGCCTCCAGCAGCCCCTGAGCCCCGTAGTAGCGCAACTGATGAGTGTGGACTCCCGTCCGACGACTCAGTTCCCCGATCCGCATCGCGACCTCGCTTGACCTTCACACCGGTATCAACGTTGACGATGCTGTCATGGACAACAGCACCGAAACACCCGTGACCGTCATCGGGCTCGGCCTGATGGGGCAGGCACTCGCCGGCGCGTTCCTCAAGGCCGGGCATCCCACCACCGTATGGAATCGCACGTCCTCCAAAGCCGACCAACTGGTCGCCGATGGGGCGCGGTTGGCGCCGACCGTCGGTGACGCGCTCAAGGCGGGTCCGCTGACCGTCGTCTGTGTCACCGACTACCCGGCGCTGTACGAGCTGTTCGGCGCGGACGATGCCGAGTGGGGCGGCACGACGCTGATCAATCTGACCTCGGGAAGCTCGGCCCAGGCCAGGGAAGCTGCCCGATGGGCCGGGCAGCGTGGTGCCCGCTACCTGGACGGCGCCGTCATGGCCGTCCCGCCGGCCATCGGCACCGCCGAGGCGGTGATTCTGCACAGCGGGCCCCAGGCGGACTTCGAGGAGCACGAGCCGGCACTCGCCGCGCTCGGCACCCTCACCTACCTGGGAGCCGATCACGGGCTCGCGTCGCTGTACGACGTGGCCGGCCTGGCCATGATGTGGAGCATCCTCAACGCGTGGCTCCAGGGCACGGCCATGCTCAGGACGGCCGGCGTCGACGCCTCGACGTATGCACCGTTCGCGCGGCAGATGGCCACCGGCGTCGCCGGATGGCTGCCCGGATACGCCGAGCAGATCGACAAGGGGGTCTTCCCGGCCGAGGTGTCCGCTCTGGAGACCGACGCACGGGCGATGGAGCACCTGATCGAGGAGAGCGAGGCAGTGGGAGTGAACACCGAACTGCCGAAGTTGCTCAAGACCATGGCCGACCGGGCGATCGCCGCAGGACACGGCGGAGAGCAGTATCCCGTACTGATCGAGGAGTTCAGCAGGCTCCGCCACCACTGATCGGCTTCGAACGCCAGGATCCAGTGGTCCGGCGGTACTTCGCTGTCGTCGCCGGCCATGGAGCGTTTGCGAGTACAGCACCACCGCGCCGACACCGTGAGGGCGCGAGGCGTGCCGGGACCGGCGGCTGTCTCCAGGACCACTGAGATCCTGGAGACAGCCGCCCCACCCCCGTGGGGACCGGTGAGGTCAGCAGCTCGTGCGGCGCGGATACCACCAGACGCAGTCCATCGTCCCCGGGCCTCAGCCCCGGAGCCGGACGAGGCACTGCGCTTCCTTGCCGGCGGTCACCTGCGAGGAGGGAACCACCAGGTCACCTCTGGATCAGCAGGAGAGCCGACGCAGGTGGGGCCAGGTCTGCGGACCGACCTTCCCGTCCTCGTCCAGGTTGATGTTGCACGCGTCGTTGACGACACCCTGGAACCTCTTCGCCGCTGCCGTGGAGTTGCGGCCGAAGATGCCGTCGATCGTCCCCGGGTTGTAGCCCTGGTACTGCAGGAGGCACTGGGCCTCCTTGCCGGCGGCGGTCACCTGCGAGGTGGAGGGCTGCACGGTGGTGCCGTTGTAGTAGCCGGCGGAGAGCCGGCCGCTGGAGCTCATGGTCACGTCGCACGGGTAGGCGGCGGCCGCGGTGGCGCCCGCCTCGGCGGCGACAGCGACGCCGCCGGTGGCCGTACCGCCCAGCAGGGTGAGGGAGGCGAGCGTGATCGCGGTGCGCCTGCGAGCTGCGGTGAGTGTCATGGAAGACCCCCGGGGTAGATGTGGTCGATCTGAACATCGGTCGTGTGCGGCGGACGACGCCGGCAAGCCGCGCCGTCCGTCCCAACGACAGCCATGGTGGAGGGCCGTGATCGCAACAGGCCACAGGACCAGGGCCGGTTGGGACAACGCGGGATGCCTGTCGCCCTGAGCTGCTGGGACGTCACGTGGGACGAAACGGCGGCGGGATGTGAGGGCGCCGTGAGGGCGAGCGGCACGAGAGATGTGGAACCTGTGCCCGGACGGCCATATCTCCGTACGCTTAGCCACGCTGCGGCGCACACAGAGGTGCGATGCACACACAGGGGTGCGAATAAGGGGTTGGCATGTCGCGTTGGAAGGCGCTGCCCGAGGCGCTGGATCCTCGGGTCCGGCAACTCGTGGTGCAGCTCCGGCAGTTGAAGGACCACAGCGGGCTGAGTCTGGCCGCACTGGCGAGCAGGACCGCCTACAGCAAGTCGTCCTGGGAGCGTTACCTCAACGGCAAGGTCGTGCCGCCCCGGCAGGCCGTCGAGACCATGGCGGACGTGTGCGGCGGTGACCGGATCAACCTGACGGCGCTGTGGGAGGTGGCCAGTTCCGCCGTCGTGCCGGAGCCCGCAGCACCGGGTCCGCAGGAGCATCCGCAGCAACAAACGGAACCGCGGGCGGACGAAGCAGACCCGGCGCACGAGCAGACGCAAGGGCCCGTCCACACTCGAGGCACGGCATCGCCGTCCGAACGGAGGCCCTCCGGGCGGCCCCTCCGCAGGGGCCCGCTGGCCGCCGCGGTGGCCCTCGTGCTGGTGCTCGCTGCGGCGGCCCTGTCGGCCGCACAGCCGTGGGAGGAGCCGTCGGCAGAGCCGCGCAAGGAGGCCAGGAGCACGGCCGTTCCGACTTCCACCTACTCCGCGCGGACGTTCCCCTGTCACTTCACGGTGCGCGACGGCCTCCTGTACGCCGGGCACAGCACGACCGTGACCGACGAGTACGGCGTGGGAACGACCGTCGAGGCGGTCGCGGAGGTGCAGTGCCTGGTCAAGAGGCACGGCTTCGACCCGAAAGGCGTCGACGCGTCGTTCGGGCCCAACACCAGGGCCGCGGTGCAGCGGTTCCAGCGGTCCCGTCACCTCGACGACGACGGCATCGTCGGCCCGAAGACCTGGCTAGCGCTCAGGAAACCGGGTGACTGAGAGCGCCCGGCCACTCCCGAAGGGCACATCGGAGCCGACCGCACCCGAGGTCCGCCACCTCCTGGAACGGCTGCGGGAGGCCAAGGACAGCACCGGTCTGAGCTTCGCAGCGCTGGCAGCCAGGACCGTGTACAGCAAGTCGTCGTGGGAGCGCTATCTCAACGGCAAGACGCTGCCGCCGCGCGACGCGGTGGAGGCGCTCGCGAAGCTCAGCGGGGCGGATCCGGCACGGTTGCTGGCGCTGTGGCGGCTCGCCGACCGGGCCTGGAGCGGAAGGGACGCGCGCGACGCCCCGACCGGTGCGGGGACGGTGCCCGAGACCGCGGTGAACGCCCAGGTGGAGGCCGGCAGCGAGACCAAGGAGGACATCCCGGCGGACGCGCCACCACCGTTCGGGCCGCGGAAACGCATCCCGCACCGCAACGCCACCGCCGTCGCCGCGGCGGGGGCCGTGCTGGCCGCCGCACTCGGCACGGGAACCTGGGCGTGGTCGCGCGGCGGCGGGCAGGAAGAGGCGGCGCCGCGGCTGAGCACGGGGCCGTGCCGGGGGGAGAGCTGCACGGGCCGCAACTCCGAACAGCAGGACACGGACTGCTGGACGGATGCGGGCACACGGGCGCAACGGGAGATCGCCGGGCGAATCGTGGAACTGCGCGTCAGTTCCACGTGCCGGGCGGCGTGGGGCCGGATCGTCGAACCGCGGCCCGGGGACCGGGTGCGGGTCGAGACCGCGGACGAGCGGCAGCAGTCACGGCAGGTCACCGTACCGAACCATGTCCTCTACACCCTGATGATCGGAATCGAGCGGGCGTCCGACGCGCGGGCCTGCTTCGAGTTCGCCGACGGATCGTCGGGGTGTACCTCCTGGGGACGCTGAACACAGGTGGAACCCCGTGGCGTTCGGCCATCGGCAAAAGCAGGTGGCGCGCTCCGATCGGTGCCGCGGGGCTACGGTGTCCTCACTCACGTACTCGCTCGTGCCGACCGCCGGAGCAGGTGGACGGCCGCGGTCGAGACCAGGACGGCCATGCAGGCGATGAACACCAGCCCCGCCTTCTCCAGGCCGATCGGGCCCGTCAGTACGCCCACACCGATCACCGGCACCGAGATGCCCGCGTAGGCCACCACGAACAGTGTCGAGATCACCGACGCGCGATGGTCGGCGGGAGACGCCCCGGCCACGGCGGACAGCGCCCCGCGAAACGCCAGCCCCTGCCCGCATCCGCCGACGATCGCGCTCAGCACCACCAGCGGCAGCAGTTCCCACAGGATCGCGCCCGCCAGCAGCGCCAGTCCCGCGAAGAGCCCGGCGCAGCCCAGCGGCAGCGACCGGTCCACCCCGACCCGGCCGACCGCCAGTTGCCCCGCGGTCGAGGCGAAGAAGGCGAGCGCGACGACGAGCCCGCTCACGGCGTGGTTGTCCACGTCCAGCGACTGCGCGAGGAACGCCGGGCTCACCGACGTGAACACCCCGAACAGCGCGAACCCCACGAACGAGGCCATCGCCGCAGGTCCGAAGACCGCCCGCACCTGAGGGGGCAGCCCCGGCCGCTGCGGCCGTACCGTGCGGAGCGGCCGCCGCTCGCGTACGGTCTCCGGCAGCCACAGCAGAGCGGCCACCGAGCCGGCCACCAGCACGAGGTGAACGGCGAACGGCAGGTACAACGGTGAGACGGCGTACTGCGCGAGAAGTCCGGCGAGCAGCGGACCGCAGCCCAGCCCTCCCATGTTGGCGGCGGTCGCCACGAACGTGGCCCGGGAGACACCCCCGGACGGTGCCAACTCCATCACGTACACCGTGGCGGCACCGGTGAACAGACCGGCGGACAACCCCGACAACAGCCGGCCTCCGTAGAGCCAGCCCAGCCCGGTGGCACACAGGAAGCAGACGGCGCTCGCCGCTGCGAATCCGAGGCCCCACAGCAACACCGGCCGTCTGCCCACCGCGTCCGAGGCGTTGCCGGCCAGCAGCAGCACGCCGATGACCCCGAAGGCGTAGACGGCGTACACGACGGTCACCGTCAGCTCGGAGAACCCGAACTTCTCCTGATAGAGGCCGTACAGGGGGGTCGGCAGTGTGGTGCCGGCCATGCACACCGCGAACACCGCTCCGGCCAGCAGGCACTGGCGCCATCCTCGAGGATCACCGTCCATGCGCCGACGGTATCCCCCGCCGACCGGCCCGGCCGTCCTGGCGAGGCGCGGCTCAGGAAAAGACTATTCGGTGCGAAGGGCAACGACGGTCCGCGACCTGGCGGCCCAGCCGGCGGGCAGGAGTGCGCCCAGGGCGGCGATGAACAGGCCGCCGAGTGCGAGCGGCAGCACTTCGGGCCAGTGGTAGACGGCGATGACGGACTCGGGCAGGCGCAGCCCCACGCTGTCGCCCATGGCAGGAAGGACCCAGCCGTGCAGAGCCACGCCGAGCGGCACGCCCAGCAGGCCCGCGACCAGGCCGGTCACGACGACCGAGGTGAGGACCATCGCGACGGTCTGACCGGGTGTCATGCCGAGTGCCTTGTGAACACCGATCTCCCGGACGCGCTCGCGGGTGTCGAGCAGCACGCCGTTCAGCACGCCGAGCGCGGCGACGGCGACGAGCATCAGCGTGAGGGTCGCGGACAGCGCGTTGAGCGTGGCGACCATGTCGCTGCCTGCGTCGGGCCCGCCGGCCCGAGCGGTGACCCCCAGCGGTGCGAGAACCTCGTTCAACGTGTCGACGTAGGAGGTCACGTCGGTGCCTGAGGTGACTGCGATGTGATGGCTGGTCTCCGTCAGGTCGGAATGTGCGGCCCTGAGGGTCGCGGAGTCGGTGAAGACCTGCATGCCGTCGTTACGGGGGTCGAGGACCTCGCCGACGATCCGGACCGTGACCGGATCGGCCGGCCCGCCGAGGGTGACGGTGTCGCCGAGGCGGGTACCGGTTGCGGCGAGGAAGGGGGACGGGACCACTGCTTCGCCGGGCCTGTCGAGCCAGCGGCCCGAGACCATGGTGTAGCCGCCCCAGGAGGCGTCGCCGTCGAAGGCGATCACGTCCACGGTGTCGGTCGGGCCGGACACGGTCGCCCGTACCCTCGCGGCGCTGTAGTACTTCCTGGTTCCGTCGGCGGCCCTGACGACTGCGGCGACCGCGGCGGGATCGGGCCTGGACCGCTTCTCGAAGTCGGGGTCCGGGTGTGGGGGTCCGAAGTCCGGCATGGGCGCGGGCACCACGACATCGGCGGCGGCGTGGGCCTTGGCCTTCATCACCTGGCCGAGCGAGGCGGCCATTCCCACGGTGAACGTGACGGCGATGGCGCCGAAGAGAATCGCCGTTCCCATGGCCAGCGTGCGGGCGGGCCGCGCGAAGGGCCGGGCCAGCCCCAGGGCGACCGGCTGCGGCACCGGCAGCCGTCCGGCCAGACGGGCCGCCCGACGGCCGCGCCCCGCCGAGCCGGCACGCCCGACGGCGAGCGCGTCGACCGTACGCAGCCGGCCGGCCCGCCAGGCACTCGCGCACGCGGTCGCCGCCACCAGACCGAGCACCCCGGCGATCACCGTCAGGTCGACCCAAGGGGCGATGCCAAGGGACGAAGTGCCGTAGACCTCTTCGGTCTCGGCCAGTACGGGGACGGCGAGCAGGTGGCCGGCGAGGACACCGAGGACCGTGCCGACGGCCGCCGGGATCAGCGCCTGGCCCACATGGGCCCGTACGACCTGGGCCGGGGTGAAGCCGACGGACTTGAGGATCCCGATGCGGCGCGTTCCCGTGCCGACCGCCGACGCGACGACGTTGCCGACGATGAGCACCGACATGACCAGCCCCAGCGCGCCGAACGCGATGAGGAACGGAACGTAGACGGCGGTGTCTCGCTCGGCGCTCTTCTTGACGGTCAGCCATGACTGTTCGCCTGCGGCCGCTCCCGGCGGGACACCTTCCGACACGGCCTTGCCGCCCGCGGTGATGTGCGCGGCGGTGCCCGCGTCGGTGAAGCGGTAGAGCATCTGGTAGCCGCCACTGCCGGCTGCGGTGAGCGCCGCCATCTGTGACGGCACCACCCAGGCGTCAGCGGTACGCGTGACCGAGCGGGCCACCCCGACCACCGTCAGCGTCGGCCCGCCGGGCAGGTCGGGAAAGGCGACCTTCATGCCCATGGTCGGGATGAGTGCGGAGTCGGCGGACAGCACGGTCTCGCCGGAGCGCGCGGGCCACCGCCCCTCGAGCAGTGCCACCTCGTCCACGTCCCGGCCGGGATCGCCCCGGCCGACCACGGTCATCGGCCAGGCGGGGCCCGCCCCCTCGGATCGCGGGGTCACCGTCGCCGTGCGGAACGGCCCGGCCGCACCGCTCACTCCCTCGGCGTCCTCGGACTCCGTCAGCTGCCCGGCACTCACCTTGTCGGCGTCGTACTGCACGGACAGATGGGCGCCGTGCTGCTCGGCGAAGGCGCCTTCGAAGGGCGCGCCGGACACCACGAGCAGCGAACCGCCGAGGACGGAGGCAGCCACCGCCATCATCGTGGCGAGCCCGATCACCAGCGTCTGTACCCGGCGTCGTCTCACCCCCGAGGTCACCACCCTGCCGAGGGCGCTCATCGGGCGGTCTCCGAGACCACGGTCCGCGACCGGTCGTCCTCGGTGATCCGGCCGTCGGCGATGTGGACCGTACGGTTCGTGCAGGACCGGGCCAGCGCCAGGTCATGGGTGACCACGACGATGGTCTGACCTTCGGCGTTGAGGTCGGTGAGCAGCCCGCTGACGTCCTGTCCGGCGGTCGTGTCCAGGGCGCCGGTCGGCTCGTCGGCCAGGAGCAGCGCCGGTCTGTTCATCAACGCCCGCGCCACCGCGACGCGTTGCCGCTCGCCGCCGGAAAGCCGCCCCGGGTGGGAGCGGGCGTGCCGGCCGATGCCCAGCAACTCCAGGAGTCCCGCCGCCCGGCGGTCCGCCTCGCCACGTGCCATGCCCGCGAGACGCGCGGGCAGGACGACGTTGTCGGTCACGGTCAGATCGTCGAGCAGGTTGAAGAACTGGAAGACCATGCCGATCCTCGACCGCCGGTACAGCGCCGATTTTGCTTCGCCCAGCTGGTCCACCCGCACCCCGTCCACGGTGACGGTCCCCGTGTCGGGGCGGTCCAGGCCCGCGATCAGATTGAGCAGTGTGGATTTGCCACTGCCGGAAGGGCCGAGGACCGCGACGGCCTCCCCGGGCCGCACGGTCAGCGACGCCCCGTGCAGAGCGGGCGGGCCGTCGTCGAATCGACGGCTCACCTCGCGCAGTTCGATCACCGGCGTGGTCATGAGCGGCTCCTTGGGTACGGGCGGTCGGCTGCGTGAACGCTAGGAGCGGGCCGGGTCCGCGCGCGTCGCTCGCAAGAACCCATTGCCGTACCGCGCTGGGACGATCTCCGCAGACGTCATCCCTGCGATGTAGGCGGGTGATGTATCCGGCACGGTGGAAACGACCACTGGGTCGGATTCCGCGGGTCCGCCCTGCGGAGACAATGAACCGGTGATGGACGGACGTACGACGCCGGCGCGGCTGCGGGAAGCCGCCCGCCGGACGCTCCGTGACGCCAGGCTTCCGAGCGGTCCACCGCTGCGGCCCACCCGGCGCGCCTGGCAGTTCGACGTGCTGGTGGCACTGGCCCTCGGGGTCGCCACCGTCTACTACGGCATCGACAACGCCGATGTCGTCGTGGTGCGCGAGATCGCACCCGGCGTCCAGTACGTCATGCCGCGCCCGTCCGGTACCCGCGGCCTGGCCTTCATGGTCGGCCTCGCGGCCATCGCCTCGGGCGCCCTGGTACTGCGTCGCCGCTACCCGCTCGCCGTGCTGTGCGTGGTGACGGCCGCGACGCTGGCGACACCGCAGAGTGTCCTGCGGCTGACCTTCTACGCGTTCGTCATCGCCGTCTACAGCGCCGCCGTCTACAGCCCGTACCGGGTGGCGACCCTCGCGGCGCTGCCGGTGTCGGTCGTCCTGATCGGCACGTCGGGGAACTCGGTGACACCGATCGTCCCCAACGAGTACATAGCCCTGCTGATCCTGGTCCCGATGGCCGGGGCCGCCGTCGGCCTGCGTACCTGGAAACTCCGGACCGACGAGGGCCGCACCCGGCTCTCCGCCCTGGAACGCGAACAGGCCGAAGCCCTGCGCCGGGCCGTGGAGCACGAGCGGGCCAGGATCGCCCGCGAACTGCACGACGTCGTCACGCACAACGTCAGCGTGATGATCATTCAGGCGGGCGCCGCTCGTAAGATCATGAAGACCTCCCCCGAGCTGGCCGGCGAGGCGCTGCTCGCCGTCGAGGCCGGCGGGCGGGCCGCGATGACCGAGCTGCGCCACGTCATGGGACTGCTCACCATGTCCGACGAGGACGACGCGACGAGCGGGAGTGGGGGCCTGGCCGACCCGGCGGCGGAGCTGGCTCCGCAGCCCGGCCTGGGCCAGCTGGAAGCGCTGGTCGGACGCGTCCGGGACACCGGACTGCCCGTCGCCCTGACCGTGACCGGCCCGCCGCGTCCCCTCCCGCCCGGCCTCGAACTCGCCGCCTACCGGGTGGTGCAGGAGGCCCTGACCAACACCGTGAAGCACGCCTCCGGCGCCAGCGCCGGCGTGACCGTCGACTACGGACCGCAGCGGCTGCGGGTGGAGGTCACCGACACCGGCGGGCACCCGGGCGCGTCCGTCGGAAGCGGCCGGGGTCTGATCGGCCTGCGTGAGCGCCTGGCCGTCTACGACGGAACCCTGAACGCCGGCCGGCGGCTGACCGGCGGCTACCGTGTCGAAGCCCTGATTCCCCTGGAGACACCGTGACCGAGCCACTGCGTGTGCTCCTCGCCGACGACCAGACCCTTGTCCGCACCGGATTCCGGTTGATTCTCGGCGCCGACGGCATCGACGTGGTGGCCGAGGCGACCAACGGATCCGAAGCGGTCGAAGCAGCCGGCCGCACACGCCCCGACGTGGTGCTGATGGATGTCCGGATGCCCGAGATGGACGGGCTGGAAGCCACCCGCCGCATCCTCACCGGGGCCCAGGACAATCCCCGCGTCATCATCCTGACGACCTTCGACCTCGACCGGTACGTCTACGCGGCGTTGTCCGCCGGGGCCAGCGGCTTCCTCCTCAAGGACGTCACCCCCGAGCATCTGACCGCGGCCGTCCGTACGGTCCGTACCGGCGACGCCCTCCTCGCACCCGCGATCACCCGCCGCCTCGTGGAGCGTTTTGCCGGAGGCGAACATCGACGCAGCGCCGGAAGCGAACAAGGACGCAGCGCCGGAGGCGAACAAGGACACGGCGCCGGAGGCGAACCACGGTTCAGCACCGGAGGCGAACATCGGCACAGCACCCGGCGCGGCCGAGGGTCCGCCGCCCTGCACCGCGATCTCGTCTCGCTCACCCCGCGTGAACTGGAGGTGCTCGGCCTGCTGGCCCGGGGGTTGAGCAACGCCGAACTGGCCGCCCACCTCCACCTGGCCGAGGCGACCGTCAAGACGCACGTCGCGCGCATCCTCGCCAAGCTCGGGCTCCGGGACCGGGTCCAAGCCGTCATCGTCGCCTACGAGACAGGGCTGGTCAGCGCCGGAACGCGTGATGCCGCCGAGCAGTCCACCGAGCCGGTCGGAGACCGAGGCCGAGGTGGGGCCGGCCCCGCGCTGTAGTACGACGGCCCAGGACGCGGGCGTCGGTGGGTGGCTCCGGACACCGAGATCCAAGGGTTGATCCGTCAGCGCAGGTCGAGGCGCATCAGAATCCGGGGATGACCGGCCAGCACCGAGGTGGTGTCGGCGACATGGACGAATCCCGCGCGTTCGAAGTTCTTCCGGAGCCCTGCGTACGCCATCGTCAGGTCGACCTTGGCGTCACCGTTGTCCAGGGGGTATGCCTCGATCACCGGTGCACCGTGGTCGCGGGCGAACTCGACGGCGCCGGCGATGAGCTGGTGCGAGATTCCCTGCTTCCGGTGCCCGGGGCGTACGCGGATGCACCACAGCGACCAGACCGGCAGATCGTCGACGTGCGGGATCTTGCGGTTGCGCGCGAAGGAGGTGTCCGAGCGTGGAGCAACGGCGGCCCAGCCGACCGGCTCGCCGCCGTCGTGGGCGATCACCCCCGGAGGGGGCCCCGTACGGCACAGCCCGGCGACGTACTCCCCTCGGGCGGGCCCCCGAAGCTCGTTGTTGAGCTTGGACGGAATCCGGTAGCTCAGGCACCAGCAGACATTCGCACCGGGCGACTTCGGGCCCAGCACCGTACGGACGTCCTCGAACACCGACGCGGGGCGCACTTCGATGGTCATGACCCCCACGATGTCACGGCGTACGTGGCGACGCCGCCCGGCTCGAGTCCCATGCCGCGTGGGAGGCGGCGATGGCCGGACGATGGGCGATCGACCAGTCTGCGAGTGCCTTCACGAGGTGGGTGAGGCTGTGTCCCATCTCGGTCAGTTCGTACTCGACCTGAGGCGGAACGGTGGGATACACCGTGCGCCTGACCAGGCCGTCGCGCTCCAGTCGGCGGACGGTGAGAGTGAGCATGCGCTGCGATATCGGGCCGGGGATGGCGCGCTGGAGCTCCTTGAAACGGCGGACACCGGAAGCGAGTTCGACGACGACGTAGACGGACCACTTGTCGCCGAGCCGGTCCAGCACGTCCCGGACACCGCACTCGTCCTGCGGTGTCTCACAGGTGATCACGGGATCGGCAGCCACCTGGACTTTCGCCGGGCCGGTTACCGCCGTGTGCCCTGCTGACATGAAAGTGCCTCCTTATGCGATCGAGTTGCTCTGCTGAGGATGGAACCACACAGCTCAGGAGGGACTTCCCATGATTCTGGTCACCGGTGCCGCCGGGGCACTCGGACAGCTCGTCGCCCAGCGGCTGGCAGCCCGGGACGACGTGGTGCTCGGCACCCGCACGCCGCGGTCCGCGGACGAGCGGCGAGTCGACTTCGACGACCCGGCAGCGCTCGACTTCACCGACGTGGACACGCTGTTGCTGATCTCTGCGGGGTACGGCGAGGACGACGTGGTCATCGCCCGTCACGACGCGGCCGTGTCAGCGGCCGAGAAGGCCGGTGTACGGCACGTCGTCTACACCAGTGTGAGCGGCGACGGCGACCACCTCGCCTACGCGCTCGCCCACCGCTGGACCGAGCGCAGGCTCCAGCGCAGCACCTTGGAGTGGACCATCCTGCGCAACGGCCTGTACGCGGAATTCCTCGCCGCCATCGCCGCCCCGGGCTCCGACGGGGCGATCACCGCGCCGCTCGGCGACGGACGCTTGGCGGCCGTCGCCCGCGCGGATCTCGCGGAGGTGGCCGCCCACGTGGCGAGCGCGCCACGGCAGCATGCGGGCCGCACGTACGAGCTCGTCGGCGAGGAGGCGATCGGCGGCGCGGACCTGGCGGCCGCGACAGAGGGGTCCTACTCCCCCGGCTCACTCGCCCGGACCCGGGAGGCGATCACCGCTTCTGGAGCGGCGCTGCCCTACCAGGTGCCGATGCTGGTGGGGACGTACTCGGCGATCGCGGCCGGATTCCTGGACGGTGCGGGCATCGAACGCAACGCGCTGCGCGGCCTGTTGGGGCGTGAGCCGCGGTCCGCCCTGGAGGCGTACACAGCCTCGGTGCGCGCAGCGCGCCCGGCGTCGTAGGCCGAGCCGGCCCGGTACCGCACCACCGCGCGCCGGCTCCGCCGTTTCCAGGGCCGGGCGGCGGGCTCGGACTCAGATTCCGAGCCGCGTACGCGCGTTCCGGCAGGCGGCACACGTCCTGCCGGGACGCGGCGGGCGCCCGCGGGCTCAGCCTCCGCTCTTGCGCCTGAACGACCGCTGACTCGCGGCCGGGCCGTGAGCACCACGGATCTTCGATCCGTCCGAGTTCGCTGCGAGAGTGGCGTCCGCCTGCTTGCCGCGCTTGCGCTCCAGAGCCTCCCGGAACTTGCGCTTCATGTCCGACTGACCGTCGTCGTCGGTCGTGGGGACAGGGTTCTCGGTGTCAGCCGACTCCGAACCTTCTTGCGGTGCAGACTCTGCAGCCATGGTGGCCTCCTGGGTTCGGGCAGTGGGAAGCACAGCTTGTCATGCCGGAGACCGTGCTCGTTCCCGTCCCCGGGATCAAGGACGGACGCGGTCGCGCATAAGCCTCAAAGACCCAGGTCAAGATCTACTGAGGTCCGCCGTCGGTACGCGGCGTGCCGTACCAGCGCCACTTGGTGAGACGCGGTCGGCCCGGGAGTTCCGCGCGACCGGTGGCCCAGAGAAGCGTCGGCCACCGGTCGGTGTCGGTGGGGGCGTCGGGGAAGAGCCGGACGAGGACGCGGTCGCACAGGTCAGCGGGCGGCGTCCAGCTGATGCCGAGGCCCTCGGCGACGTCGTGGGTGTGCACCAGGGTCTCCACGACGCCCATCGCGGCGAAGCCTTCTGCGTCTGCTCGGCCGAAAATGTGGTGCGCCCGCGCCGTGGGCGACGTGGTGCGGACGATCGCGGTCAGCAGGGCGCCACTGGCGTCCAGTACTTGCAGCAGGCCCGCTCCCCCGGCTTCGCGGTCCGCGAAGACGGAGTTCGCCGGGCCTTCCGGCCTGTGGCGACTCCACGCGAACGGAACGTGGGTGTCCTGCGGCGGATTCGCGGGGCCGAGCTGGACGGCGTAGGCGAAAAGGTCGTCGGCGAGGTGCTCGACGGTCTCCCAGCAGTCCCATTCCAGGGAACCGGCCCTGACACTCCAGTCCGGCGCGTCAGCCCCGCTCAGGGTGGCGACCGCCAGGCGGACGGCCAGCTCGACGTCTTCCGCGGTGACGGGGTTGCTCGGTGATCCCTGTGCTTCTGCCATGGCCCGGACCGTATCAACGCTCAAAGGGCACAGGGGATCCAATATTCGAGTCACCGACCGGTGCGGTGGGCCTTCGAGCCCGGCGATGAGGTCATGGCCGCCCAGGAAGCCGAGCGCAGGTCAGGAGGCCCGAGGGCGGGCGTGCAGAAGAAGGTGGTCGGCGAGCAGTTCCAGCGCCGCCTGACTGTCGTCGCTGTTGCGGTCGACGAGCCAGCTCATGTTGAGGCCGTCGATCACCGACTGCACGTACCGGGCCAGCACCGGCACGGGCACCGCCCACTCGATGTCCGCGTTCTCGGCGGCCAGTTCGAGCAACGAGGTGAAGGCCCCCAGGGAGATCTCGTACTGCCTCCTCGCCACGGCCTCGAAACCGTCGTTGCGCAGCCCGTACTGCGTGAGCTCGTAACTGATCTGGTGCTCGCCGGGGTTGGCCTCGAAGCCCTTCCAGAAGGCGTGGAGGCTGTCGAGAACGCTGTCGCGGATCTCCTTGTGCGGCGCGAACAGGCCTCGCACCTCGGCGACGTACCGCTCCGTGAGGGTCTCCGTGACGAGTTCGAGGAGGTGCGCCCTGGAGTCGAAGCAGTAGTGGAAGGCTCCGAGGGTCATACCGGCTTCGTTGACGATCGCGCGCGTGGTGGCCTTGGCCACCCCGTCCCGTGCCATGACCCGGATCGCCGCTTCGAGGAGCTCGGCCCTCCGGTCGCTCGCCGCCATACGGGGCACGCCTTCTCCTCTCCTCACCTGCCGGCTGCGCTCGCCGGCCGTCGCCGGGGGCAGGCATCCGTCGTCAGCCCAGAATGGGGACGCCGGGAGAAGTAAGTCAAGCGTCCTGGACGCTTGACTTACTTCTGGGCGGTGAGCGACCGTAACGGCGATCGGCACCCCACGAGCACCCACCCTCAGGAGGCAGGAGTGCGGCCGAAGGCCACGGTTGTTCTGGACGGATTCGGCATTCTGGAATGTCTGCGCTGGCACGGCGACGCGCTCTGGTTCTGCGATCTCGCCCACGGGACGGTGCACCGCTGGGACACCGTCGGACAGCCCGAGACGGTCGTGGAGGTGCCCGGCCGGGCCGCCGGCCTCGGCTTTCTGCCCGACGGCCGCATGCTGGTCGTCTCGATGGAGGGACGCTGCGTCTACCGGCGGGAGCCGGACGGCTCCCTCGTCGTGCACGCGGACCTCCAGGACATCGCCGACGGCAACGCCAACGACATGTTCGTCGACCAGCAGGGCCGGGCCTACGTCGGAAACTTCGGATTCGACTACCACGGCTTCGTCAGGGAGAAGCCCAACTCGATGCTCTACGCGCCGCCGGGTGTGCCCAGGACGCCGATCGCCTGCTACGCGCCGACCGGCGAACTGCTCGGCCTCAGCGAACCGCTGGTCTTCCCCAACGGCCTGTTCCTCACCGACGACGGGCAGACCCTGCTGGTCGCCGAGACCCTCGCGATGCGGCTCACGGCGCTGCCGGTCCTGCCGGACGGGCGCCTGGGCCGCCCACGCCCCTGGGCTCCCCTGATCCCGCCCTGGTTGTGGAAGGCCCTCAACAACGCCGGCCCGATCGGCCATGTCACCCGGCGCGTCTCCGCTCTCCTGGACCACCGGGCGATCGCCGAGCGCTCCAGCAGCCCCATCGCCCCGGACGGCATCGCGCCCGGCAGGGACGGCACGGCCTGGGTGGCCAACGCGCTGCGCGGCGAGTGTGTGCGCGTCGGCCCCGGAGGCACCATCCTCGACCGCGTCCCCACCAGCCAACGGACGCTGAGCTGTCTGGTCGCCGGCCCCAGGGGCGACACCCTGTACGCGGCGACCGTGTCGACCGACGATCCGGTGCGGGCGGCACAGCTCAACTCCTCGCGGCTGGAGGCGTACGTCCTGCCGTCCTGATCTCGGACCTCGTCCTTCGGCTCACTTCTTCTGGAGTCTCCATGCACGGACAGCGGACGGACGCCCCCCTTCCCGTCCACGACGACAGCGCGCACGGCGGGAGGCGACGGTGAGCGTCGTCATGGTGACCGGCGCGGCCGGCGGGATCGGTGCCGCGACCGCGCGCGAGGCGGTTCGGCGCGGACACCGGGTCGTCCTCGCCGACATCGACGTGGCGGGGGCCATCCGGCTCGCCGGCCGGCTCGGTTCCGCGGCTCTCGCCGTGGAACTCGACATCCGCGACGAGGACGCCTGGGAGGCTGCCTTCGACACCGCCGCCTCGCGGCTCGGGCCCGTCGAGGTCCTCATCAACAACGCCGGGATCATCCACACGGGCTACGCACGGCAGCTGTCGATGGCCCAGCACCGCCACATGGTGGAGGTCAACCTGATCGGCCCGATGACGGGGATGATGGCCGCGCTGCCCCGGATGCGCGCACAGGGACACGGGCACATCATCACCATCTGCAGCATGAGTTCGTTCATGCCGCTGATCGGCTACACCAGTTACGGCGCGACCAAGCACGGGCTGCGCGCCTTCCACCACAGCGTCGCCATCGAGGAGCGGGACGGACCGGTCACCTTCAGCATCATCCATCCGCCCGGCACCCGGACGCCGATGCTGGAGCAGGAGATGGCCGACCCCAGCTCGGTGATCACCTTCGCCGAGAAGCCGCTCACCCCCGAAGCGGTCGCCTCGGTGATCGTCGACGCGATCGTGAAGAAGCCCGTCGAGGTCGTTCACCCGGCACTCGCCGGACGCTTCCAGCGGGTCGCGGGAGTGTTCCCGCGGCTCATGCACTTCGCGATTCCGCGGGTGGCGGCCATGGCCAGGCGCCGCAGCCCGGGCGCCGGAGCGGCCCCGCCCACGCCCCGCGAGCGTGGAGCCAGCACATGAGGCGCGAACCGGCCTCCGCCAGGGCCACGCACACGCCACGCGGCTGCTCCCTGTGACACCTACGACCACCGGCTCTTCCGACAAGGACAAAGGGGCACCATGGCGCGCATCACCGACCGGACGATCCTGATCGTCGGTGCCTCGTCGGGCATCGGCGCGGAGGTCGCGCGGCACCTCGCGCACGGGGGCAACCGGCTCGTCCTCACGGCACGGCGCGCACCCGAACTGACCGCCGTCGCCGACAGCGTACGGGCCCGGGGCAGCGACTGCCTGGTCGTCGCCGCCGACGCCCTCGACCCGCGGGCAGCCGCCGACGTGGTGACGGCCGGCGTGGCGGAGTACGGGTCCATGGATGTCGCGCTGCTCAACGCCGGGCAGGGTCCGGACATGTCCATGGACCAGGTGGGCGTGGCGGACGTCTCGCGGATCATGGCGCTCAACTACGACGTGGTCGTCAACTACCTCGTCCCTCTCATCGCGCAGATGGGCAGCCAGACAGGCGGAGGCCTGATCGCCCACACCAACTCCCTGGCAGGGCTCATGGGCATCCCCCGCCAGGGGCCCTACTCTGCGGCGAAAGCGGCCGCGCGCACACTCATCGACTCCGCGCGCGTCGAACTGGCGCCCAGAGGAATCCGGTTCACCTCGGTCCACCCCGGCTTCGTCGCCACCGAGCGCATCAGCGGGGACGGCCTGCCCAAACCTTTCGAGATCAGCCAGGAGCGTGCGGCCCGGTACGTCGTGCGTGCCCTGGAGAGGGAACCGGCGCAGGCGTACTTCCCCTGGCAAACAGCGGCGCTGGTGCGCACGCTGCGCGCTCTGCCCACGCCGGTCTCCTCCCTGGTTCTCCGGAAACTCGCCTCTCGGTAGGAACGCCATGTCCCACAGTCCCGCCCCCGAGCGTTCTCCGGGAACGAGTCGCAGCACCTCGGCGACCATCTCGCCGAACATCCTGCGATACCTCGCTCTGGTCGCCGACGAGTACGACGTCGACCTCCGGCCCCTTCTCAACGAGGTGGGACTGGACGAGACGGTGATGCGTTCCGCGGCGCTCCGGGTCTCCTACCGGCAGGGCAGCGCCGTCATCCGCCGTGCGGTGGAACTCACCGGCGACGCACACCTGGGCCTGCGCGTGGGCGCCGCCCAGCACCTCACCGCCTGGGGCCTCCTCGGCTTCGCCCAGATGGCTGCCGACACGCTGCGGGACGCCATCGAAGCGGGGGTACGGTTCCAGAACCTGTCCGGAGCCATGGTCGTCTGGTCGGCCGAGGAGGAGGCAGCGGGCTACGTGGTGCGGGCCGAACTGCCCGACCCCGCCCTCGATCCCGCCGTGGCGGTCTTCCTCGCCGAGGAGGCGTTCGCCAGCGTCGTCTGCCTCACCCGACTGAGCTCGGGGGACGAATTCGCCCCGCAGAGCGTCGAGTTCGCCCTCCATACGCCCCGCGACACCCGGTCGTTCGAGGAGTTGTTCCGCTGCCCCGTGCGTTTCGGCGCCGTGCAGAACCGCATGGTGTTCCCCGCCGCCTGGGCCCGCCGGACGATGCCGGGACGGGACCCCGTCACCTTCGCCGCGGTGATGGCGCTCCTGGACGAACAGCTGACCTCTCGTCGCGACCAGCAGGAACTGCTGGAGGTACTGGAGGTCTCGATCGCGCAGAGCCTGCCCGACGTACCGCCCTTCGTCGAACAGGCCCGTCGGCACTCCTCCAGCGAACGCACCCTGCGCCGCCGTCTCGCCGAGTCGGGCACCACGTACGAAGCGGTCGTCGACGGAGTACGCCGCGAGCGGGTCGAACAGCTGCTGCGCCGACCGGAGTTGACCCTGCGTGACGTAGCCCGGCAGGCCGGATTCTCCGACGGGCGGGCCCTGCGGCGTGCCGTGCAGCGCTGGCACGGAGTGGCGCCGGCACGGCTCCGCGGCGAAACCACGGAACAGGCCGGGCGCGCCGGCATCTGACGCCGGGCGCCCGTAGCCCGGTCAGCGGGTGTGGATCCAGATCGTCTTCTCCCTGGTCCACTGCGCGAAGGCGTCCATTGATTTCTCGACGCCGCCGAACCCGGACTGCTTCCAGCCGCCGAAGGGAGTGGTGATGTCGCCTTCGCTGTAGGAGTTGACGGAGACCACTCCGGCTTCGATCGCGCGCGCCAGCCGGACCGCGGTGTCGAGGTCGCGGGTCCACACCGATGCGGCGAGTCCGTACTCGGTGGCGTTCGCCCTCCGTACCGCCTCGTCCTCGGACTCGAAGGTCTCGACGGTGACGACTGGTCCGAACAGCTCTTTGGTGAGCACGTCGCTGCCCGCGGGGACGCGGCTGATGACGGTGGGCGGGTAGTAGGCGCCGTGCTCCGGCAGGCCGGGCGGCAGCCCTCCGGTGTGGATGTGCGCTCCCGCCGAGCGGGCCGCCTCCACCGCCGCCGAGACGCGGTCGAGGGCGGTGGTGGTGATGAGGGGCCCCACCTGGGTGCGCGGGTCGGCCGGGTCGCCGATGACCAGGCCCTTCGCGGCGGTCGTGAACCGGTGCAGCACCTCCTCGGCGATGCTGTGGTGGACCAGGACGCGGGAGCCGGCCGTGCAGTTCTGGCCCATCGTCAGGAACGCGGCCTCGATCATGTTGTCGATGAGGTCGTCCCCGTAGGCGAGGGCGTCGGCCATCAGGACCTGCGGACTCTTGCCGCCCATCTCCAGGGAGACACGCTTGAAGTTGGTCTCCGCCGCCGCGGCCAGGACCCGGCGCCCGGTGGCCGTGGAGCCGGTGAACGACAGGGCGCGCACCAGCGGGTCCCGGGCGAGTGCGGTTCCGGTGACGGGTCCCAGGCCGGGGAGGACAGTCAGCACACCGTCGGGCAGGCCCGCTTCGGTGGCCAGGGCCGCCAGGTGCAGGGTGGAGCGTGGAGTCGCCTCCGCCGGTTTCAGCAGCAGGCAGTTGCCCGCCACGAGGGCCGGGCCCACCTTCCAGGCTGCCATCGCCAGGGGGTAGTTCCAGGGCAGGATGGCGGCGGCCACTCCCACCGGCTCGCGGCTCACGAGCCCCAGGCTGTCGTGACCGGTGGGGGCGACGCGTCCGAAGACCTTGTCGGCCGCCTCCGCGAACCAGCGGATCGACTCGATCGCCCCCGGCACGTCGCCCGTACGGCACTCCGTGATCGGTTTGCCCGCGTCCTCGCTGTCCAGCCCGGCCAGGAACTCGGCGTCACGCTCCATCAGGTCGGCCAGGCGCAGCAGCACCGCGGCACGCTCCCGCGGCGGCCGCCCGGACCAGACACCGCTCTCGAACACCCGGTGTGCCTGCTCAGCCGCCCGGGCGACGTCGTCCGCGCTCGCGGCGGGCACCGTGGTGATCAGCTCACCGGTCGTCGGGTTCACGACACGCAGCGTCTCCCGTGTGTCCGTGCTCGTCCCGCTCATGCTTCCTCCACCAGTTCCCACCGGCCGTCGACCCGACGGGCCAGTCCTCTGTCGCGCAGATCGTCCAGGTAGCGGGCCTGGCCCCGCTCTCCGCGTTTGCGGAACAGCGGGAAGAGTCTGGGCAGCAGGTTCGGCGCCAGCATCGCGAACCGCACCAGGCGGGACTCGCCGGGCCGGACGTAGGCCTCCAGACGGGGCTTGTCCAGCAGGCTCACGACCGCCTTGACGACGTCGGCGGGCTGTTGCGGCGGGTCCTGGAACTGCATGGAGTTCCCGCCGTCCACGGCCTCCTGGCGCAGCATCCGCGTGTCGGTCGCCGACGGCAGCACGGAACCTGCCTTGATGCCCTTGTTCCGCAGGTCGAGCCCGATGGCGAGCATCGCGCCGCGCAGCCCGAACTTGGACGCGGTGTAGATCGGGGTCTCCCCCAGCGGGAAGATCCCGCCGAGGGACACCGTGGTGACCACCCGGGGATCGCCGGACGCCCGCAGCAGGGGGATGGCGATCCGGGTGGTGACCAGCGGGGAGAGCAGGTTGAGATCGATCTCCTGCTCGATGCTCTCCACGCTGCGTACGTCGAAGCGCTCCGCGCTGGTCATGCCGACGTTGTTGACCAGTACGTCGATGCGGCCGTGGGTGGCGCCGACGCCGTCGAGCGTCCGCTCCACCGCGGCGCGGTCGAGCAGGTCGCAGCCCACTCCGACGTGCCCGCTGCCGGGCAGGTCGGCGGCGGTCCGCTTCGCCCGCACGTCGTCGATGTCGACCACGACGACGCGCGCGCCGCCGGAGGCGAACCGGTGGCACATGGCGCTCCCGATGCCGCCGGCACCGCCGGTCACCAGGATGACCTTGTCCCGGAAGTCGTACGTCATGACGCCACCGCTTCCGGCCGCACGGACGCCGTCCGGGGTGGCCGGCCGGCGGTGCGCCAGCCCATGCCGGACGCGACCTTGTTCAGGTACTTCACGAAGGCCTCGCTGTGGACGTATCCGGTGTGGCGGGGGGAGTCGACGAACTTCAGCCCGCCGGTCAGGTCCGGCCGGTCGCTGCGGATCATGCGGGCGAACCGCTCCGCGGTGGGCCGGCCGTCCTGCGTGTCCTGGACGAACGAGGCAATCAACTGGGCCTGTGAGTCGAAGAGTTGGTACGCCCCGGAGTTCGTCTCCACGAAGCCGACGCCGAACAGGCCGTCGTGCTCACGGGAGAACGCCGACAGGTACAGGTCGGGGTGCTGCTCGTCGCCGAAGTACTTCTGGGCGGCGGGAACCCTGTGCAGGTATCCCGTGGCCAGCAGGATGAGGTCGAAGTCGTCGCGGGTGCCGTCGGCGAAGTGCACCGTGCGGCCCTCGGTGCGGGCGATGGCGGGCTTCGCCGTGACGTCCCCGTGCTGCAGGTGGTGGATCAGCATCGAGTTGATGGCGGGGTGGGTCTCGAACAGCTTGTGGTCGGGCTTTTGCAGACCGAGCCGGCGCGGATCGCCGTTGACGAGCCGGAGCAGTCCGCCGAACACCGCCTGCTGCAGCCACATCGGCAGGTGAGGGCCGCCGTCCGCGATGGTGTCCACCGGCCGCCCGAACAGGTGCTTCGGAATGAACCAGTAGCCGCGCCGCATGCTGATCGCCGCGTGGTCCGCGGAGCGTGCCGCGTCGCAGGCGATGTCGAGGCCGGAGTTCCCCGCGCCGACCACCAGCACCCGCTTGCCGCGCAGTTCGTCACTGCCGCGGTAGGTGACGGTGTGGCGGATCTCGCCGGTGAAGTCGCCGGGCAGGTCAGGGATGTTGGGGTGCCACTGCGATCCCGTGCACACGACGACCTGCCCGTGCACGCTCGCCCGCCCGTCGGCCCGGGTGACGGTCCAGGTGCCGTCGTGGTTCTTCTCCACGTCTCGGACCTCGGTGCCGAACTCGATCCGGTCCCTGAGTCCGTACGCCTCGGCGAACGACGTCAGGTAGGACAGGATCTGGCGGTGTGGCGGGTAGTCCGCGAAGTGGTCCGGCATCGGATAGCCGCCGAACCCGGAGAGTGTCCTGCTGGAGATGAAGTGGGCCGACTCGTACATGGGGCTGCCGGGATTGTCGATGTCCCAGAGACCTCCCGGTCCCGTGTGCCGCTCGATGTGCGTGTACGGCAACTCCCGCTCGGCGAGTGCCCTCGCGACCGCGAGCCCCGCGGGCCCCGCCCCGATGACGCATGTGTCGTACTGGTTCTCACTCACCAGTCCGCCTCCCTTTCCCTGACGCAACAGGCGATGTGTGGAACCTACGCACGCGGTGATCCGCGGGAACTGACCCGTGCGGCCAGAGAGAGGACCTCAGCGGCCAGCGGCGGCCACAATTTGATATACGAACGTTCTGATAGCCTCTGTTCATGATCCTCCCCCTGGCTGTCGGCGTGATGCTGCCCCGTGACATCGGCCCCGAGGAGGTGCTGGCGTTCGCACGTCGCGCCGACGCGCTCGGTTTCGACGAGCTGTGGGTCGTGGAGGACCTCGGCTTCCGGGGCGGAATCGCGCAGGCAGCCGCCGTCCTCGCCACCACGACCCGACTGCGCGTGGGCATCGGGGTGTTGCCCTCGGCGGTACGCAACGCGGCCTTCGCCGCCATGGAGATCGCGACACTCGCGCAGCTCTTCCCGGGGCGCGTCGACGTCGGGATCGGTCACGGCATGCCGGACTGGATGCAGTCGGTCGGCGCACGAACGCCTCGCCCGTTGCGCCTGCTGGAGGAACAGCTGGAAGCGGTGTCGGCACTCCTGCGCGGGCATGCCGTCGACACCTCGGCATCCGGTGACCATGTACGCCTGGCAGCAGCACAGTTGGATGCTTCGGCCGTGCCGACGACGCCCCCGCCCCTCCTCGCCGGTGTCCGCGGCCCCCGCTCGCTGGCCCTCTCGGGACGGGTCGCCGACGGCACGGTGCTCGCCGAGCCCTGCACCCCCGAGTACGTCCGCGAAGCCATCACGCGGATCGCGGCCGTCCGCCCGCACCGCGTCGTCACGTACAACGTCGCCCACGTGCACGACGACGAGGCAGCCGCCCTCGCTCAGGTGCGTCCGGCACTGGAGTGGATCGGCGAGCCCGACTGGGCACCGCACCTGCGGCCGCTCCCCTTCGGCGAGGAGTTCGCGGCGCTGCGCTCGCAGTGCGCGAGCCGCGAGGAGTTCGTACGCCGGATGCCCGACGAGTGGGTCGCCCGCCTCGCGCTCGCCGGCACACCGACGCAGGTCCGCACCCGCCTCGACGAACTGTCCGCCGCGGGGGCGACGAGCGCGGTCCTCATCCCCACGGGGCCGGATCCGCTGGGATCGCTCGACTCGCTCGCGAGGGTGTTGTGACCCGTACCCGCCGCACGGACCCCGGGCGACGCGAGCGCATCGTCGAGGCCGTGCTCGACGTGATCGCCGAGCACGGCACCCCGGGCGCGACGTACCGGTCCATCGCCCAGGCCGCCGACGTTCCCCTGGGATCGATGACCTATCACTTCCCCACCCGCGACGACATGCTCCTCGCCGCGTTCGCCCACCTCGCCGACACCATGCACTCCCGCTTCGACCAGATCCTCGCGACGCTGCCGCCCGGGACCGATCCCCGCGAGGGAGTGGTACGCATCGTCGTCACCCAGGGCGACGGTCACGAGCGCGACATGGTCCTGGTGGCCGAGCTGTACGCCCTCGCCGTGCGCGATCCCCGCTACCGCGAGCTCATCCAGCACTGGATGCTCCGCTCGCGCACCTCCCTCGAACGGCACTTTCCAGCGGAGCTGGCGCCCATGATCGACGCGCTGCTGGAGGGCCTCGTCCTGCACAGCCACATCTCGACCGAGCCGTTCGACCTCGACCGGGTCCGTCAGGCCGTCCACCGGCTGGTCGGCCCCCTGCCGAGCTGACCGGTCCGCAGCGCGAGGTCCGGTCCCACGGTCGCGCGGACGGCACTTGGAGCGCACCCCACACCGTACGCAACCGACTCGCGGGAGACCACGTATGCCCAAGGACCCTGGCCCGGCCCGCCGACGGGCGGCTCTGCTCGTCGCGTTCCTCGTCACCGGGCTGTGCATCTCCACGTGGGTCTCCCGGACACCGGCGATCCGGGATGCCACGGGAGCGAGTACCGCCGAGATGGGCTTCATCATCGCGGGCCTGTCGGTGGGCTCCATGATCGGCATCGCACTCGGCGGGCAGCTCGTCGCGCGAAACGGCGCCCGCTTCGTCATTCTGTGGGGCATGGCCGCCGTGGTCACGGGCGTGGCCGTCGTGGCCCTCGGAACGCTGGCAGGGACAGGCTGGCTGGTCGCGGCGGGCCTGGCGTTCTTCGGCTGCGGGATGGGGTCGGGAGAGATCGCCCTGAACGTCGAGGGGGTCGCCGTGGAGGCCGCGATGGGCCGAACCGTCGTCCCTGGACTGCACGGCTCCTACAGCCTCGGAACCTGCGTCGGCGGCCTGATAGGTCTCGCCGCCGGCCTGCTGTCCGTCCCGGTCGTCACACACCTCACGACCGTCGCCGTCCTGTCCGCCGGAGCCTCGTACTGGCTCGTGGCGAACCTGCCGGCCGCGACGGGTCGCACGGACCCGCACCCCGGGGACACTACGGCCGTGCCCGGTCCCACCGGCTCCTCGCCCCGCGCCATATGGCGCGAGCCCCGCACGGTGGGCATCGGGGTCATCGTCCTCGGCATGGCCCTCGCCGAGGGATCCGCGAACGACTGGCTGCCACTGATCGTCGTCGACGGCTTCGCCCTGTCCGCCACCGTCGGCGCGCTGATCTACGCCCTCTTCGGAGCGGCGATGGCCGTCGGACGCTTCAGCGGCGGCTTCCTCCTCGACCGGTACGGCCGTACCCCCGTCATGCTCGCCAGCGCCGGACTCGCGGTCGTCGGGATCGGGACGGTCTCCCTGGCACCCCACATCGCTCTCGGCGCCTTCGGCGTGGTCCTGTGGGGACTCGGCGCGTCCCTCGGGTTTCCCGTCGCGCTCTCCGCCGCCGGCGACGACCCGGCCGACTCGGCTCGCCGCGTCAGCGCCGTCGCGACCATGGGCTACACCGCGTTCCTCGTCGGGCCGCCGCTCCTCGGACTCGTCGGTGAGCACGTCGGGTTGAGGCCGTCCCTCATGATCGTGCTCACGGCGGTAGCGGTCTCCGCGCTCTTCTCCCGCTCCGTCGCCAAGCCTGCCCGGACCGTGCGGGCCGAAGCCGCGCATGAGGTATGCCCCACGAAGTCGTCGGGCTGACTCGCCCGGATCACAGGCGACCCTCAAATCCCCATCCCTCAAAGCCCCTTCACTGCCGCAGCCAACCGGGAGATGACCGCCAGATCCGGCAGGCTGCGCAGACAGGCGACGACCTGGCCGCTCGCGAACTCGCGTTGTGCGGCGGTCACGGTCGGATCGATGGCGCACTCGGTCTGTACGCGGACGTAGTTGAGGTCTGTCGCGAAAAGCATCGAGAACGACTGCGGACCTTCGACGGCGGCGCGGCCTCCGGCGCTTCGATAGGCGCGGACCAGTCGCCGGGCGGCATCAGGGTTCGCTCGATTCCGGCCGGACCATACGTACACGGCGCGTGCCAGCTCGCGTTCCGCCGAAACGGGTCCGGCGTTGTCCCAGTCGAGGAGGACCGGCCCGTTCGTCCCGACCAACACGTTCTGGGGCTGCAGGTCGAGATGTGACGTCACCAGATCGGCGGGGTCGGACAAGGTCACCCAGCGCGTCAGCTCTGCCGCGGTAGTGGCGATGAACCGGCCCAGCGCGTCCGACCACGGCACCCCGGCCTGCCGGACCTTCTCGTGCAGCTCTTTCCACTGATCGTCCCCGGGGCACTCCTCGTACCAGGAGTCCGGCGTCTCACCCGTACCCCGCCCCGCCGTGTGGAGCAGCCCCATGGTCTTGCCGAACCAGTCCAGGATGTCCGGATCGGACACGTCCGCGGGGCTGCCGTCGATCCAGTCGTACAGCTTGACGAAGGAACCTCCCCGAGAGGGGGTCGGCTGCGATACGTGTGCTCCGTCGCGAGTGGGAATGAGCCGCGGCGACGCTATGCCCAGGTCCTCCGCAGCCTGCCGCAGGGCGGCCTCCCGGGAAACCTGCTCCTCGTCGCAGCCGAAGAGCAGTTCCTTCACCGCCCAGGAGGAGCCGTCCCCTGACAGCTTCCAGATCCGGCCCAACGCACCACGCGTGACGGGTGCCATCGTCCAAGGCCCCGCGCCGAGCGCATAGGTCTCGGCGATGAGGTCGACGGTGTCGTACATGCGAGCGCCTTTCCGAATGCCGATGGCCGGCGCAGAACTATAGGACAGCGCTTGCTGCGACGGTGCCGAATATTGCGTGCGGACCTGGATGTCCCGGTGCTAGATCTGGGTCTCGCCGCCGTCGATGTACAGGTTGGCTCCGAGGATGAAGCTGCTCTGTTCCGAAGCGAGGAAGGCCACCACGTTGGCGACCTCGTCCGGGTGCCCTATCCGGTCGAGCGGAATGCCTGCGGCGAACTGGTCCTTGGCGACGGGTGCGCTCCCGGTAGTGACGACCGCATCGAGTCCAGGAGTGTCGATCGTGCCTGGGGAGATCGCGTTGACCCGGACGTTGCGGTCCTTGAGCTCGTTGGCCCAGGTCCGGGCGTAGGACCGGATCGCCGCCTTGGAAGCCGCGTACGTGCCGAAGGCCACGACTCCGTCCCCTGCGCGGACCGAGGAGTTGAGGATCACCGATGCGCCGTCGTTGAGCAGGGGCAGTGCCTTCTGCACGGTGAGCAGCGTGCCGAGCACGTTGACGTCGAAGATCTGGTGGAAGTGCTGCTCGGTGGTCTGCTCCAGGGTCGCGAACGACGCGCTCGCCGCGTTCGCGAAGACCACGTCCAGGCCCCGGCCCCGTGCGCGGACCGCGTCGTACAGGTGATCCAGGTCGGTCGGGTCGGAGATGTCCCCCACCACAGCGGTGGCTCCCGCCGCGCCGATGATCTCCACGGCCGCGTCCAACTCGGTCTTGCGCCGGCCGGTGATGAACACGTGCGCGCCCTCGGCAGCGAACCGGACGGCGGTTGCCAGGCCGATCCCGGCACTGCCGCCGGTAATGACTGCGGTCTTGTCATCAAACTGTCCCACGAACCGACCTCCGCCTATTTCAGTACCGCTCGGTACCGAATTGAACCGTAACACATCTGCACCGATCAGTACGGAAGAGATGTGCGCGACGGCGTGGAGACGCGACAGGTGGCAGAAGGAGTCGGTCGGCACGCCGGAGGACTTCGGCATCCACGACAGCTCGAACGCCGAACGGGGCCGGGCCACCAGGCGGAGTCGCCTCCTGGTGGCCCGGCCCCGGACAGGCCGTCGGCGTTCGGGACCGTGCGGACTCGGCGGCCGGGCAAGGGAGTTCGCCCGCGCGTTCGTCCGCCTCGGCGGTCAGCTCACCGCGCGCACCGCGTCGCGGATCAGGTCGGCGACCGCCTTGGGCTGGGAGACGGCGACCGCGTGCGAGGCGCCCTCCAGCTCGACGACGGTCGCCCCGGCACGCTTCGCGCCGAACCGCTCGACCTCGGGATTGATCGCCTGGTCCGCGCCGGCCACCAGCGCCCAGGACGGCTTGGTCTGCCACGCGGCGGCGGAGGCCGTCTCCGTGAAGGCACCTGCCGCGAGCGGGCGCTGGGCGACCGCCAGGACCTTCGTGACCTCGTGCGGCACGTCCGCGGCGAAGACCGACGGGAAGGCGTCCGCGGTGATGGTCACCTCCGTTGCCGAGTCGCCGCCCCCTACGGGGTACGTCCACTCCTTCAGGTTGCTGACCAGCGGCGAGTCGGGGAATCGGCCCTGCAGTTCACCGAGGCTCTCGCCCTCCTCGAGGACGTAGGCCGCGACGTAGACCAGTCCGACGACGTTGTCGGTGGTACCCGCCACGGTGATCAGTGCGCCGCCGTAGGAGTGGCCGACCAGCACGACGGGGCCGTCGATCTGCGCGGCCACGGAGGCGACATGGGCGGCATCGGCGGCGAGCCCGCGCAGCGGGTTGGGCGGGGCGATCACCGGTATGCCGTGGCTCTGCAGCTCGGTGATGACGCCGGACCAGCTGGTCGCGTCGGCGAAGGCGCCGTGGACCAGGACGACGGTCGGAGTGGAAGTGCTCATGTGTGGGTTCTCTCCTGGATCAGACGGTGTGCAGGGCAGTGCGCAGGGTGCCGACGGCCAGGGTGATGGCAGCCTCGGCGGCATGGGTCTCGCGCAGCGCGTTGAGCATGACGAAGTCGTGGATGATGCCCTGGAAGCGCACGGCGGTCACCGGAACGCCGGCCTCACGCAGTTTGTCGGCGTACGCCTCGCCCTCGTCGCGCAGCACGTCCGCCTCACCGGTGACGACCAGGGCCGGGGGCAGACCGGTGAGCTGCTCGGTGGTGGCGCGCAACGGGGAGGCGGTGATCTGCGCGCGATCGGCCTCATCGGTCGTGTACTGGTCCCAGAACCACTGCATGCCGTCCCGGCGCAGGAAGTAGCCGGTGGCGAACTGGTGGTAGGAGCCGGTGTCGAAACTCGCGTCCGTGACCGGGTAGAACAGCACCTGCTGCACCAGCGGTACGTCACCGCGCTCCTTGGCCATCAGGGTCAGCGCGGCACTCATGTTGCCGCCGACGGAGTCACCGACCACGGCCAGCCGCGTCCCGTCCAGGCCCTTGGCCGCGCCCTGCTGGACGATCCACTGCGCGACCGCGTAGTTCTGCTCGACGGCAACCGGGTAGCGGGCCTCGGGCGACAGGTCGTACTCGGGGAAGACCACGGCCGCCTCCGCGCCGACGGCCAGCTCGCGCACCAGACGGTCGTGGGTGTGGGCGTTGCCGAACACCCAGCCCGCGCCGTGGATGTAGAGGATCACCGGCAGCGTGCCGGCCGCCCCGGCGGGCTTGACGATGCGCGCTCGGACGCTGCCCGTCGGACCGCCCGGAACGGTGATCCACTCCTCGTCGACCGCGGGCTTGTCGATCTCGCCCGACTGCACCTCGTCGACGGCCTTTCGTCCCTCCGCCGGAGTCAGGTCGAACAGGTACGGCGGATTGGCGGTCGCCTCGGCAAAGGCGGCCGCCGCGGGCTCCAGGACCGGTTGGACGGGCTGAACCGGCTCGTCGGAGTGGGGCATGGTGCATCTCCAGTGTTTCGTCGGTGCGCCGGCTCATCCGGCGCCAAGGGCCGGACTCCGGCGCAGGGCCTCGTGCGGCACGAATCCGTGCGCGAAGCGCTGTGGGCTGTCGTTCGTCACGGGATTTCGGATCCGCGGCGCACACGGACCGGGGCCGGCGGCTTGCGCCGCCGGGAGGTGCTCACCGGTGCCTCGTCACGCGTGGACGCCCGGTCCGGGGGCCCAAGGACCCCGCGGCCGGGCCGGGCAGCATCGTCGCGGCCCGGGTTCCCGCTGAGAGAAGCCAATCAGAGGCAGGTCAGGGCCTCCAGGCACAAAGCAGGCAGAAAGTCTGCCGGGTCGGCCACGGTCCGCCGTTGTGCACGCTGGGAACAGTTCGATGCGCTCAGGGAATCGAGAGGCACCCCGAGGAGGCACTAGCGTGCGGAGCAGAGAAACCCCGTCGCCTCTCAACCAGCGTTCAGGGCAGCGAGCCGCTCGCGTGCCTCGGCGACGCGTTGCGGGTCGGCGTCGAGGCCGAGAGAGACACAGTGGACAAAGGCCTGCCGTGCCTCCTCCGGGCGTCCGGCGGACAGCAGGGACTCGCCCAGGCGGATCAGGCAACGAGACAGCATGGCCGTGTTGCGGGCGGCGATGCTGAGGTCGATGGCGGTCTGCAGATGAGCGACGGACTCCTCCCACCGCTCCATGACGCTGTACGCGAGGCCGATGCCCGCATGCAGGTTGAGCCGGCCCATGGCGGCGATGTGCGGCTCCATGCGGTCGCCTGTCTCGTCCAGGAAGGCGAGCGTGTCCAGGTCGGAGGCGAGGGCTTCCTCGGTCCGGCCCGCACGCAGCAGGATGATGCCGTAACCGGCCTTGCCCTGGAGCGTGCCGTGGAGGTCACCGACCGCCTCGAACAACCGGGCGACCTCGCGGGAGGCATCGAGAGCCTGCGGGTAGTCGCCGAGCAGTGTGTGGGCCCACGACGTGTAGCTGTGGGCCCATGCCCGCTGGGTCAGGTCGCCGGCCCGCTCGGCCACCTGAAGTGCCTGGGCGGAACGGACCAGACTGTCCCCGGGCCTGCCTTCGCACAGCAACAGGGCCCAGGCGTGGTAGTTGAGCTGGGTCGCCTCGACGACGGCGCCTCCCAGGGCCTGGGCGGAGCGGACCGCCGTGTCGAACACCTCGGGCCAGTGCCCCCAGAAGATCCACTGGTCGGAGAACCAGTGCAGGGCCTCGGCCACCTCCACCACCGTGGCATGATCACCGGCCGCCGCGGCCGCGCGCAGGGCGCCCAGCCAGTTGGCGCCCTCGGCCTGCAGCCACTCACGGGCCCGGTCGGCGGTGGACAGGTCCACCACGCCCTGCCAGCCTTCGGGCGGGGCACCGTGGTCGGGCTCGAACCAGCGGCCGGCGATGATCGCCGTGTCCAGCAGCCAGCGATGCAGTGCCGCACGGGCCAGGGCCGTGTCCTGGACGCTCTCTTCGGCCTCCAGACGGGTCCGGGCGTACAGCCGGAGCAGGTCGTGGAGCCGGTAGCGGTCCTGGTCGGCGCCGAGCAGCCCGGCCTCGACCAGCTCTTCCAGCGTGTCCTCCGCGTCGAACACCTGCTGCCCCGTCAACTGCGCCGCGCACGCGACGCCGGTGTCGGGGCCCGGCACCAGAGCGAGGCGGCGGAAGAGCCGGGCGGCCACCGGGGTGAGCTGGCGGTACGACAGGTCGAAAGCGGCCGCCACCCGTACGTCACCGGCAGCCAGGGCGTCCAGCCGACGCTCCTCCAGCGCGAGACGATCGGCCAGTCGGCTGACGGTCCAACCGGTACGGGTGGCCAGCCAGTTGCCCGCCACCCGCAGAGCCAACGGCAGATGACCACAGCGCCGGGCCACGTCGGAGAGAGCGGCCGGGTCGGCGACGGCGCGTTCCGTTCCGACGAGCGCGGTCAGGAACGCGGCGGACTCCCCCACGCCGAGTTCCCCCAGCGGAAGGCGGTGCACGCTCTCCAAACCAGTGAGCATGCGGCGACTGGTCACCACCACCATGCATGCGCCGCTGCCCGGCAGCAGGGGACGCACCTGGGCCTCGTCGCGGGCGTTGTCCAGCACCAGCAAGTATCGCCGGTCGGCCAGCAGTTGGCGATACAACCCGGGGTGCCCCCCAGGACCGGTCCTGGCGAGGTCCCGGTCGGCGACCTGGAGTGCCCGGAGCACGCCGAGCATCAGTTCGGCCGGCTGCGGCGGGACGTCGTCCATGCCCCGCAGGTCCACCACCAGTTGCCCGTCCGGGAACAGGTCGGCGAACTCCCGCACGGCGTGCAGAGCAAGTGTGGTCTTGCCCGTACCCGGCGCTCCGGACACCGCCACGACCACCGGCTGGGCGACTCCGCGCCCCTGACCGGCCGGCCCTTCCGAGGCGGGGCGAACAACCGGGCCCTGCCGCACCGTCCCGCAGTCGTCGCCGAGGGGAGCCCCGGAGCTGCCCTCGGGCGGAACCCCAGGACTCCCCTCGCCGATTCCGCTACCGCTTTCGCCTGTGCCTCCGTGCCGAGCGGCCGTGCGCCGGGCGAACTCCGCCAGGCGCTCCAACTCCCGCTCCCGGCCCACGAAGTCGTCGATGCCACGCGGCAGGGCCCGTACCCCCACGGGGCTGTATGCCGGACTGCGTCCGGCGCGGGCGGCCGTCAGCAGTCGCTCGCGCTGCGCGTCACCCAGCCCCAGACCGTCCGCGAGCGCGGCGACGGTCCGCCGCTGCGGAGCCGCCCGCCGCCCCCGCTCCAGGTCCCCGATGCCCCGCACGCTCACGCCCGACGCCTCCGCCAGGCCCTCGATGGTCAGTGACGCGGACATCCGCATGTCCCGCAGCAACGCCCCGAAGGCCGCCTGCTCGCCGTTCAACTCCGACCCCTTCTGATCACCACGCCCCCGTCCCAACCCCCGAGCATGATCACCAGAATTCTAGGCGAGCCCCGAGGACCGCCTCCGCGGCGGACAGCGACACGGCGTCGGCGGCTCACCGCCCCGGCCTCGCACTCGAAGACGTCCACCCGACCGCCCCTTCCTTCCGGGTCGCACGTCTCGTCCCACAGCCGTGCGGCCGACCCGGCCGCGTCACCGGGTCCGCCGCGCTGCACGTCACTGGCCTCGGGTCTCAGCTCGCTGCCTGCTGCACGAGTGCGCCGATCCTTGCCTCGTCGGCCGCGGTCAGCTTCGTCAGGGCGTAGGAGGTCGGCCACATGGCGTCGTCGTCGAGGTTCGCGGTGTCGCTGAAGCCGAGCGTCGCGTACCGCGCGTTGAACTTCTGCGCGCACTGGAAGAAGCAGACGACCTTGCCGTCCTTGGTGTACGCGGGCATCCCGTACCAGAGCTTCGGTGCGAGGTGTGGTGCGCCGGCCTTGACGACGGCGTGGACGCGCTCCGCCATGGTCCGGTCCGGTTCCTGCATCTCGGCGATCTTCGCGAGGACGGCGCTCTCCTCCTGCGCGGCCTTGTCGGCGCGCGACGCGCGGCGTGCGGACGTCCTCAGCTCCTGAGCGCGCTCCTTCATCGCGGATCGCTCCTCGTCCGTG
This sequence comes from Streptomyces aurantiacus, assembly GCF_027107535.1. Taxonomy (NCBI): domain Bacteria; kingdom Bacillati; phylum Actinomycetota; class Actinomycetes; order Kitasatosporales; family Streptomycetaceae; genus Streptomyces; species Streptomyces sp. Qhu-G9. Next base: position 5,613,893 of record NZ_CP114283.1, read on the forward strand.
AACCCCTCGGACGTCCTGCTCTTCGTGGTGGTGGTCTTCGCCTGCTTCTGTGCGTTCGTCATCGTCCTGTTCCTTCTGGTGTGTGGGTCGACGGGTGGCTCGACATGCCCGGCAGCCGGGCGGCGATGAAGTCGACGACTCCACCGGCGCGGGCGTGGTCAGCCCCAGGCGCCGGCGATCTGGCGGGTGGTGGCGTTGAGACGGTTGAACAGGTTGGTGACGCCGACCATCAGGATGATCGCGGCCAGTTGCTTCTCGTCGAAGTAGGTGGCGGCCGTGTCCCAGACCTCGTCGCTCACCGGGTCGGGGCGGTCGGCCAGCCGCGTCGCCGCCTCGGCCAGCTCGAGGGCCGCCCGCTCTTCCGCGGTGAAGTACGGGGTCTCCCGCCACGCGACCACCGTGGCCAGCTGCTCATCGCTGACGCCGGCCTTGCGGGCCGTCTTGGCGCCGCCGTCGACGCAGGCACTGCAGCCGTTGATCTGGCTGACCCGCAGGTGCACCAGTTCCAGCGTCCGCGCGTCCACCCCACCGGAGTGGACGGCCTTGAGGAGCTGCTGGATGGGCTGCATCGCGTCGGACAGTACGACAGCGGGGTTCTGCATGCGGGACTGCATTGGTTCTGCTCCTTCGTCGGTGCCCCGTTCCGTCGGGGCGTGACTCCATAACAGCCCGGCCGGCCGGCCACGACCATGACGATGGGACACCGTGGGACAGCTGAAACGCCCTTGACCAGCGGCGACTTGGCCCGGGAGACTTCTGCCGGGGCGGGACGAAGAGGTGGGGGACACGGTGGACGTACAGGAACGCATGGAGAGGGACGATCCGCAGGAGGCGCTGGCCACCCGGCTGCGCCTGCTCCAGGAACTGTCCGGGCTCGGTGTACGGGCTCTCGCCCGGGACACCGGACTCAGCTCCTCCTCCCTTTCGCGCTATCTCAACGGGCAGACCGTGCCGCCCTGGCCCGCGGTCGTCGCCCTCTGCCGCCTCGTCAAGCGCGATCCCCGCCCGCTGCGCCCGCTGTGGGAGCGGATCTCGAACCCCCTGCCGGCGCCTCCGAAGAGCAGCCGTCAGGGCCGGCCCACGCCCCGCAACGACCTGCCTCGCGACGCACCCGACTTCACCGGACGCGAGGAACGGCTCGCCGCCGTGTTCGCCGCTGTCGAGAGCCATCGGGCGGTCTCCGTCGACGGCATGGCCGGCGTCGGCAAGACCTGTCTGGCGGTCCACGCCGCGCACCGGCTCGCCGCCGACTTCCCGGACGCCCAGCTGTATGTGGACCTGCACGGGTTCACCGAAGGCCGGCCCCCTCTCGACCCCGATTCGGCGCTGCGGATGCTGCTCTCCGCGCTCGACGTACCGTCCGAGAAGGTCCCGCAGGAAAGTCTGGAGCAGCTGGCCGCCTGCTGGCGGTCGGAACTGGCCCGCCGCAGAGTCGTCGTGGTCATCGACAACGCCGCCGACGCCGACCAGGTTCGCCCGCTGCTGCCCGGCGCAGGCCCTTCCGTCGTTCTGATCACCAGCCGCAACCGGCTCCTCGGTCTGGACGAGGTGCCTCCCGTCTCACTCGACGTACTGAGCCCGGACGAGAGCGCCCAGCTGCTGGCCCGTGCCAGCGGAGACCTCGGCGGCCCCGACAGCAGGCTGGCCCGTGATCCGCAGGCCGCCTCCGAGGTTCTGCGGCTGTGCGGCCATCTGCCACTGGCGCTGCGGCTGGCCGCGGCCCGGCTGCGGCACCGGCCCGGCTGGACCGTGGGCGTCCTCGTCGAGCGGATGGCCGAGGGTGCGAGCGAGTTCGACACCGCGTTCGCGATGTCGGTCCGGCAGCTCGACCGGGCCGGGGCACGGCTGTTCCGGATGCTGGGCCTGCTGCCCGGGGAGTCCTTCGACGAGTACGTGGTGGCGGCGCTGGCCGACGTGCCGCTGCGCAGCGCCCAGGCCCTGCTGGAAGACCTCCTCGACGCTCACCTCGTCGAGCAGCCGGCGGCCGGCCGTTACCGGCTGCACGACCTCGTGCACCAGCACGCGCGCCGGGCCTCGGCCGAGCAGGACCCGGCGGCCGAGCGGGAGCGGGCACTGGGCCGGGTGCTGGACTACTACGTGCACGCGGCGGCCGCCGCCGACGCCGCGATGCCGTTCCTGGCACCGGGCAGGCCGACCTCCGTCGGCCTGCCTCCGGCCGAACTGCCGCGGTTCGCGGACAAGAACGCCGCTTTCGCCTGGCTCGTCACCGAGTACGGGAACCTGATGGCCGTCTTCGAGACGGCGGCCGCCGTCGGGGCCGACCTGCACGTGTGCGAGCTGCCCCGCTTTCTGCGCTCGTACTTCGCGCGTCGCTGCGGCACGACGCATCTCAACTACCTCTTCGAGCGCTCACTGTCGGCCGCCGAGCGGTTGGACGATCCGCTGCAACTGGCCGAGGCGTACAGCGATCTGGGCTTCGCCCGGTACAACGCGGGCCGTATGCCGGAGGCCGAAGCCGCGTACGAGGCGGCGGGACTCCGGGTGTCCCAAGCGGGCGACATACGAGCCGAAGCCGAGCTGACCCTGCGCCGCGGCTACCTGAGATGGGACGCGGGACACGTCGAGGAACCGCTCGAACTCTTCCGCCTGGCCGGGAAATTGTACGAACAAGCCGGTTGTCCGGCGGGCGCGGCCCACGCCGCCGCCTCGGAGGCCTGGGCGATCCTGCAGCTGGGACATCGGGAGGAGGCGGCACAGCTGGCGAGGGAGGTACTGGGCATCCCGCACACCGACCCCGCGTGGCCACCCGCGCTGACGGCCCGGATCACGCTCGGCGTGGCCATCGCCCACGAGCGACCCGACGAGGCGGCGGAGCACCTGCACGAGGCTCTGGAGCTGGCCCGGGAGGACGGACACCTCAACAACCAGGCGTGGTGCCTCAACTGCCGGGGCGTCGCGCTGCGGCAGATGGGCCGGTACGAGGAGGCACTGGCCAGCCACCAGGAGGCGTTCGCCCTCCTCGACGAGGTGTTCGAGGAACACTGGAAGATCCATTTCCTCGACGGTTACGGCGAGACCTGCCGGCTGGCGGGCCTCCCCCAAGAGGCCCTTCGACTGCACCGGCAGGCACTGGAGCTGGCCCCGAGGCTGGGAAACCGGCACGCGGAGGCGCTGGCTCATGAGGGGATCGCCACCGTGCTCGACGAAACGAACCCGTCGCAGGCCGCCGAACACCGGGCGGCCGGGCAGGCGGTCTTGCGGGAACTCACCGCCGCAGCCGACTGACCGGCCCACGGCCCGTGCGTGCGGGCCCGCGTGCCGACGGCGCGGACAGCGCGGACGGCGCGCTGGTCCACAGGCCTACGAAGCGCCGTGAGGTCGCCTCTCACGCGTGACGGAAATCGTGGAAGCTCCTGCGGGAAGTTGTTGTTTTCGAGACGATAAAGTACTTAAACAGGCGGCGTGCGTCGATGCACGCGTCTCCGTCCGTGCATTCATGGGCGCCCGCACCACGCACAGGGAGCGACTGAGATGGCGGCACCGCAGGTCAGGTGGAGCGCTCTGCTGGACCTGCTGACCCGCGACGGACGTATCGAAGTCGAGGCCGCCGCGGCCGAACTCTCGGTGTCCGCCGCCACGATCCGGCGGGACCTCGACGAGCTGGCTCGGCAGCAGATGGTCACCCGCACCCATGGCGGCGCGGTGATCAACGCGATCGCGTACGACCTCCCACTGCGGTACAAGGCGGCCCGCCACGCCCCCGAGAAGGAGCGGATCGCGCACGCGGCGGCCGGTCTGGTCAAGGCCGGCGCGGTGGTGGGCCTCAACGGCGGCACGACGACCACCGAGGTCGCGCGGGCGCTCGCGACGCGCAGCGACCTCGGCTCCGAGGGCGGCGGCGAGCCGTCACTGACGGTCGTCACCAACGCCCTGAACATCGCCAACGAACTGGTCGTCCGCCGCCATGTGAAGCTCGTCGTCACGGGCGGAGTGGCGCGACCGGCCTCGTACGAGCTGATCGGACCGCTGGCCACCGAAGTGATCGCCGAGATCACGCTGGATCATGTCTTCATCGGAGTCGACGCGATCGACGTCGCGCACGGCGCGAGTGCCCATCATGAGGGTGAGGCCAGCATCAACCGGGCGCTGGCGCGGCGTGCTCAGCAGGTTGTCGTGGTCGCCGACTCCTCCAAGCTGGGCAGGCGGACGTTCGCGCGGATCTGCCCGCTGGAGGACGTCCATGTGCTGGTGACCGACAAGGATGCTCCCGACGCAGTGGTCGAGCCGTTCGCCGCCGCCGGAGTGGAGATCGTCCGCGCCTGAACGTCTCGGCGGACATGCCCCGAGCTCGGCCACGACGTCGGTGCGGCTCGCGGCCGGCACAGGGGTACGAGCCCCGTACCGGACCACGAACAGCAACGACACGCCTTCGGTCGGTCAGGCGCCGCGTCGGCGGTGCGACTCCCTACCCGATGTCGAAGTCGAGATTGGTCACGTACCAGACGTCGTCCATCCTGGTGGAGTGCACCTTGACGTCCAGCTGCTCCGACTTCACGCCGGTGGAGTGGGACAAGATGATCTTTTCGAGGGTCTGTCCGTCGACGGTGATCTTGTCGGCGGGGACCGCCACCTCGTCACCCTTGGCCGCGGGCTGGGTGACTTCGACCTTCGGGTCGTCCGTGGGCGGCTCGGGCGTGAACGACGTGCGGAACTGCCCGATGCTCTTCTCGATCCGCTTGGCCTCGGGTGTGTCGCCGCCGCACGTCGCCTCGTCGCCGTGTCGCGCGGGCGACGAGTCGGTGGCCGCCTCCCCCATCAGAAGGCAGGCCTCCTTCGGCTCACCCTTGATCACCGCGGTGACCCAACCGGCGACCGCTCCTTCGGCCGTGGACTGGTCGGCGGCCGTGCCATTCGACGACGCGTCCTTCTCCTTCTCGTCCGCCGGCTTGTCCGCGTCGGCAGCGGGCGAGTTGCTCGCCGACTCCTTGTCCGCGCCCGAGTCCGTACTGCTGGAGCATCCCGTGAGGCCGAAGAGCGCCACTGCCAGCGCGCCCCCTGCGACCCGGCCGATGCTCTTCCTGCTGTGACTCACTAACACCGTTCCCGGAGTCCTTCCATAGACATCCATGCGCGTGATGACACTTCGAGGCGTCCCGCGTCGAAGTGCCGCTTCGACCTTGGAGACGGGAGGGGCCACGGAACGGTTCCTTGTGAAACGAACGTGCGTGTGAATGCATCAATTACCGTACGAGTGGCGGTAGTTGTGGCTTTTCGACAGGCTTGCCCTGCGGTCAGCCGGTGCGGCCGCGCCTCAGCAGTTCGCGTGCCTTCTTCAGCGCGCTGTCGTGGCCCTGTGCGAGTTCCTCCTCGGTGAAGACCGGGGTGCGGTGGTGCGGAGGGATACCCGGGCCGTCGAAGGTGGTGCCCTCGGCCCTCCGGAACTCCTCGTTGGGCAGGGTGAAGGTCCAGCCGTTCGGCAGCGCCCGTTCCATGGTGTCGGAGAAGACACCCTGGGTGTTCTGTCCGATCCGCACCGGTGCCGGGGTGCGTGCCATCAGCGCCTGGGTGAAGGTCTCGGCGGCGCTGACCGACATCGGGCCGGTGAGGACGGCGACCGGTCCGTCGAAGCGCGGCCCGTGGTGCGGGCGTACGGTGATCGGCTGTCCCCGGGTGAACCGGGTGGGGTCCGTGGGGTCGTTGCGGGCGTACTTGGAGTACGCGGTGTACGGACGGTCCGTCAGCCGTGAGGCGATGCGCAGGCCCAGCGGGTCGGCCCCGCCGCCGTTCACCCGTACGTCCAGGACGAGACCGGTCAGACTCCTCCACGGGATCCTGGCGAGTGCGGCCTCCAGTTCCGCCTCCCACTTCGCATACGACGCCTCGGCCGTGTAGCCCACGAAGCGGGTGATGCGCAGGTATCCGGTGCCCTCCGGGAGCCGGGCGAACGACAGCGCCCCGTTCGCGTACTGCCGCAGCGGCACGCCGACGGCCCTGCCGACCGCCGTGTCGATCCGGGCCAGGTCCTCGGGGCCGTGCGGTGGGGTGTCGGGACGCAGTCCGCCGTACTCCCGGTCCTTTCCGTCGGACAGGCCGGTGTGCGCGTCATGGAGGGGCTCGATCATCTCCCGCAGGACGGCGAAGAGTTCGTCGTCGCCGGAGTCCTTGCCGAGCCGCGGCCGGAAGCGGTCGCGGACCTTTTCCCAGTCGATGTGCTTGGCTGCGAAGAAGGGGTAGTTCTCGGCGTAGGTCTGCCAGAAGACCTCGAAGACCGCCCGCGGATCGGCGGTCGGCTCCTTCGCACACGCGGTGGGGAGCGCGGCGATGCGGTGCAGGGTGCGGGTTCCGGTGCTGGAGGCGATGTGCAGACGTGCACTGCCGCTCGTCCGCGGAGTGACCGTGACGCGGACCGCTCCCCCGTGGACAAGGAAGCGGCGGCTGCCGTCCGGACCGGTGCGCCCTTGCTGTTCTCCCTTCAGGCTGCCCGGCAGACAGCTGACCGCCGTGGTGTCGTACGTCGTCATGCGGCGCCCACTAACGGCGACCGCGGTGCCGTATCCGTCCATCTGCCACAGCCCTTCCGCCGACGCGTCGGTCCTCCCTGCGGAGGTACCGCTCGCGGGCGCGGCAAGCCCGGTCAGGGTGAGCACGGCGGACGCCGTGAGGGCGGCGGGCAGGATGATGCGTGAGTGCATGGTCGTTCGGCCCCCTGCTGGTATGTGTCGTCCCTGCGCGGCTGTGGCGGAAGCGCGGGTCACTCATACGGTCCTGCCCCCGTCCCGCCGCCCTGCCGTTCCAGGATGTCGGCGGCGTGGCCTCCGTCGCGATGGGGTGGGCTGCCGGGCCGGTGGTGGGGTCAGCCCCAGCACACGACACGGTCGGGAGTCGACGAAGGCGCCGGGCCTCGAAGGGCCCGGCGCCTCAGATGCCGTTGGTGCGGGTGGGTCAGCGCAGGGAGGCTGTCCCGATGCGGTCGATGCGTTCGTTGACGCCGTTGCGCAGTTCTTCGAGCGTCGTGCCGGGCGGGGCCACCTTGGGCGTCGTGGACGGCGGCTGGGCCTCATCGGCGCAGGTCGTGCCCGAGGCGGGGACCTTCAGGTCCACCAGGTAGCCCGTCACGGCGTCCGTCGCGCAGGCACTGCGGCCGAAGGCGGTGTGCCCCTCGGCCTGGAACGTGAGCAGCCTGCCGTTCTGGAGCTGACGGGACAGGGCCACCGCGTCCTGGTAGGGGGTGTCCGGGTCGCCGGTGGTGCCGACGACGAGGATGGGCGCCGAGCCCTTCGCCCGGAAGGAACCGTCGTAGCGGCTGACCCGCTCGACGGGCCACTGGGCGCAGGCCGTGGCGTGCTGGTGGTCGTAGGTCGGCGGTCCGAAGGCCATGGCCGGGCCGAGCAGCGGCGCCGCCTCGGCGAAGGACTTGACGTTCCGCTCGAGCCGGCGCTGGTCGCGCGGGTAGTCCTTGTCCACGCACTCGACGACCACGTTCGGGCCCAGGAAGTCGAAGCTGGCCGGGGACGGCGGCCGGAGCAGGAAGGAGCTGGTGTCACGCTGCTGGGCCTTGCGCAGGGCCTCGCCGAACGAGGGCCAGATGACCTTGCCCGAGTTGATGTTGAACATCAGGCGATACACGAGGGTGTAGCCGTTCGCCTGGCCGCCGTTGGCGGTCGGCACGGGGTTGGCGTCCAGGTCGCGCTTGAGCTTCTCGAACGCGGCCCGGGGGTCGCCGTCACCGAACCCGCAGGTGGCCTGGTCGGCCTTGCACCAGTCGAGGAAGCGGCTCATCGCGCCGTCCAGGGCCAGGTACTGGGACTTGTCGTAGGCGTACGGCTGGTTGGCGTAGCGCTCCGGGTCGTACGCGCCGTCGAGGGCCAGGGCACGCACCCGCTTCGGGAACATGGCGGCGTAGACGGTACCGATGTACGAGCCGAACGACCGGCCGTAGTAGGTGAGTTGGTCCTCGCCCAGCGCCTGGCGCAGCAGGTCGATGTCGCGGGCGACGTACTCGGTGCCCACGTACGGCAGCAGGTCGCCCGAGTTGTCCAGACAGGCCTGGTTGAACTCCGCGGCCTCGCGCACGGCCGGGCCGAACGCGTCCGGGCCCGGGGCACCCTTGGCGTCGGTGACGGCCTTGGTGTACCGCTGGTCGTCGAAGCACTGGAGCGGTGAGCTGCGTCCGACGCCGCGGACGTCGTAGCCGAAGACGTCGAACGAGTCGCGCAGTGCGGCCGGCAGGTTCGCGTAGTTGCCGCGGACGAAGTCCACCCCGGAGTTGCCGGGGCCGCCGGGCTGCATGAAGAGGGTGCCCTTGCGCTTCGTCTGGTCCGCAGCCTTCTTGCGGATCACCGCCAGGGTGATGGTGCGGCCCTGCGGGTCACGGTAGTCGAGCGGCACCTCTGCGCTCGCGCACTCGAAGCCGCCCTGACAGTCGGACCAGGCGAGCGAGGGCACCGGCGGAGCTTCCTCCCGCGAAACCGCCGGATTCGTCCGGGACGCGCCGGTCGTCTGGACTGCCATCGCCTGGGAACCTGTCCCGGCGACGACGAGAGCGGTCAGCGCGGCCCCGACGATCCTCAGACGCGTAAGGCCTGCGCGTGCCGGCGAACCGGACCGGCGCCCGAACCGGCGCGTCGGTCTGTTGCCCTGGTCGGGCGAGTCATGATGTGACGTTGTCACTGAGTGTTTTCCCCTCAGGCTGATGTGCCGCCAAGAACTCACTGGTCAAGGTGAGTCGAGGAATGTTTAGCTCACCCGGCATGGAAATGACAAAAGGATGACCGGGTGTCGTTCCATCTGCGTGATCTCGCCACGCTCCGGAGGCAGTTGGTGCGCTCGTCGCGTCGGCGGCCGATGCCCGTGGAGGGTGGCGGTGGCCAAAGCCCGGGGCGGGACGACGGGATCCGTGCTCGGCGGTCCACAACTGGCCCCGCACGAGCTGACGTCGACATGTCGAGCAGGGCTGTCCGGGGTGGGTCGTGACGGTCCGCGGATGGTGCTCGGCACAGGGTTCGTCGCCTGTACCGGTCCTGCGGGCCTGCCGTGGGCGGTCGGGTCAGCAGCAGGTGCAGCCCGCGGCGCAACCACAGGTGTCCGCTGCGTCGTGGACAGATGCGTGGCCGACGGATGGGGCGCAGCAGCCCTTGCCCTGCCACGCGTCGCGCCCCTCCTTGGCGGCGATGGCGGCGATGGCGAGAGCTGCGACCGGGTCGGCCCAGGACCAGCCGAACAGCAGGTTGGCGAGCAGGCCGATGAGGAGGATCGCGGAGAGGTAGGTGCAGAGCAGGGTCTGCTTGGAGTCGGCGACGGCGGAGGCCGAGCCGAGTTCACGCCCCGCCCTGCGTTGGGCGGCGGACAGGAAGGGCATCACGGCCAGCGAGAGGGCGGCGAGGACGATGCCGGTCACCGATTGACCGGCTTCACCGGCGCCGCCCGTCAGCGCGCGTACGGAGTCGATGGTGACGTAGAGCGCGAGGGCGAAGAAGGAGACGGCGATGATCCGCAGCGTCCGCTTCTCCCGGGCTTCGCGCACCGCGTGGTCACCGGCTGAGAACTGCCAGGCGACCGCCGCGGCGGAGGAGACCTCGATCACGGAGTCGAGGCCGAAGCCGACCAGCGCGGTGGAGGAGGCGATGGTGCCCGCGGTGATGGCGACGATCGCCTCGACGACGTTGTAGGTGATGGTCGCTGCGACCAACAGGCGTATGCGTCGGGTCAGTTCGTCACGCCGGATCGGGCTGGGACCGAGGGATGCCGCGGCCACTCAGCAGCACCCCTTCTCTGCGGCGTCGGGGCAGTTGCGGTCCGCGTCGACGGCGACCACCGCGTTGCGCAAGTCGTCCAGAGCGTGTCCGAGTCGCTCGTCGGCGAGCTCGTAGCGGGTGCGGCGGCCGTCGGGGACGGTGACGACCAGTCCGCAGTCGCGCAGACACGCGAGGTGGTTGGACAGCCGGGTGCGGGAGATCTGCAGGGTGTCCGCGAGAGCGGCGGGATAGGCCGGGGCCTCACTCAGGGCGAGAAGGATGCGGCAGCGGATCGGGTCGGCGAGCGCGCGGCCGAACCGCGCCAGCACCTCGATGTCGGCAGCGAGAGTCAGCACGGCACGACAGTACATCGAATCCTGAATTCAAGGAATCGTGAACCCTCAGGTACGACGTCACTGAGCGTCCGGCCAGGTGGCACGCAGGTCGCGGCCGGTCGACACCCGTGCTTCCAAGACGTTGAGCGACGGCGGCGAACCGGGGCGGATCGGCGGCTGTGTGCATAGGGGCCGCGCAGGGCCCGGGGGTGATCCGGAGTACGCCGCCCGGGGCCGCCCGCCGAGATGCACGGCAGCGGCCCCGGTTCCGGTCCCACCCTTCTTCACCCCGGGCGCCCGGTCCCTTGCGCGAGAAGCGGCAGGTGACGCCGGTCGGGAGTCCGGGCGCCTTCCGCTTCACCGTCGCCTGCATCCCGGCCGTCGCCCGAATCCCGCTCGCGTCCAAGCGGTCAGCCGCCGAGGGCCGCCGTCACCACGTCCTTGGCCTCTTCCTGGACCCGCCGCAGGTGGTCGGGCCCCTGGAACGACTCGGCGTAGATCTTGTAGACGTCCTCGGTGCCCGAAGGGCGGGCCGCGAACCAGGCGTTCTCGGTGGTCACCTTGATGCCCCCGATGGCCGCGCCGTTGCCGGGGGCCTCGGTGAGGACACCGGTGACCGCCTCGCCAGCCAGCGTGTCCGCGGTGACCTGCGCGGGCGAGAGCTTGGCGAGCAGCGCCTTCTCCTCGCGGGTCGCCGGGGCGTCGATGCGGGCGTATGCCGGATCGCCGAAGCGTGAGGTCAGGGCCGCGTAGTGCTCGGAGGGGGTCTTCCCGGTGACGGCGGTGATCTCGGAGGCGAGCAGCGCCAGGATGATGCCGTCCTTGTCGGTGGTCCATACCGAGCCGTCGTGACGCAGGAAGGAGGCGCCTGCCGATTCCTCGCCGCCGAACCCGAGCGAGCCGTCGACCAGCCCGTCCACGAACCACTTGAAGCCGACGGGCACCTCGACGAGTCGCCGGCCGAGGTCGGCGGCGACACGGTCGATCATGGAGGACGACACCAGCGTCTTGCCGATGCCGGTGCGGGGGGACCACTGCTCGCGGTGCGCGTACAGGTAGGCGATGGCGGCGGCCAGGTAGTGGTTGGGGTTCATCAGACCCCCGTCCGGGGTGACGATGCCGTGCCGGTCGGCGTCGGCGTCATTGCCCGTGGCGATCTGGAAGCGGTCGCGCTGCTCGATGAGGGAGGCCATCGCGTACGGCGACGAGCAGTCCATGCGGATCTTGCCGTCCCAGTCCAGCGTCATGAAACGCCAGGTGGGGTCGGCGAGCGGGTTGACCACGGTCAGGTCGAGCCGGTGCTGCTCGGCGATCCGGCCCCAGTAGGCGACAGAGGCCCCGCCGAGCGGGTCGGCGCCGATGCGCACGCCGGCGGAGCGGATGGCGTCCAGGTCCAGGACGGCGGGCAGGTCGGCGACATAGCTCCCGAGGAAGTCGTGACGGCCGGTGCCGGGGGCGCTGAGAGCCCGGGCGTGCGGGATGCGGCGTACGTCCTTGAGTCCCGCCGCGATGATCTCGTTGGCGCGGTCCTGGATCCAGGAGGTCGCGTCGGAGCCGGCGGGACCGCCGTTGGGTGGGTTGTACTTGAAGCCGCCGTCCGCGGGCGGATTGTGCGAGGGGGTGACGACCACCCCGTCCGCGAGGCCGGTCGTGCGGCCGCGGTTGTGGGCGAGGATGGCGTGCGAGACCGCCGGGGTGGGCGTGTAGCCGTCGGCGGCATCGATGAGCACGCTCACGTCGTTGGCGGCGAACACCTCCAGCGCGGTGACGCGGGCGGGCTCGGACAGGGCGTGCGTGTCGGCGCCGAGGAAGAGGGGCCCGTCGGTGCCCTGCCCGCTGCGGTACTCGCAGATCGCCTGGCTGGTCGCGGCGATGTGGTCCTCGTTGAACGCCGTGTTCAGGGACGATCCACGGTGCCCCGACGTACCGAACGCCACGCGCTGCGCCGGATCGGCCGGGTCGGGGTGCAGCGAGTAGTACGCGGTGACAAGCCGCGCGATGTCGACGAGGTCTTCCGGATCGGCTGGCCGACCCGCTCGTTCATGCTGCATGTCCGTTCCTCCGCATGGCTCGGTCCGACGCTCAACACCCCATCTTTCCTCGTCACGGCGCAGACATGCGAGGGACCTCGGCGCTCGGGGCCGGCGGGCCGGCCCCGAGCCGGGTGACGGCGTACGCCGGACCAGAGCGGCCTGCTCCGTTCGGTCGACCAGGCGGGTGACGCCGCCGCTGGTGAGCGTGAGGTCGTCGGCGAGCCGGCGCTGCGAGACCCCCGTCTCCGGCTGCCGGCAGAGCCTGATGAGGACCTCGAACATCGTGTGGCTGATCTCGCACTCCTGCCGCAGGGCAGTATCGATCCGCTGCTCCAGGCGGGCACCGGCGGCCGCCACGGGGACCCGGCTGTTCCCGGGGACGCGGCGTCCGTCGGCTGCACGCGCCACCTTCCCGGCTCAGTGGTCAGGCCACGGAGCAGTTCGCCGTGTTGAGGGTGAAAGCGGTGGGACTTGGGTTCGTCGTCCCCCGGGAAGCCGTGAAGCCGAGGGTGACCGAGCCCGCCGCGGGGATCGCCGCCGTGTACGACACGGAGGTCACGGTGGCCTCGGCGCCGCTCTGCGTCGCCGTTCCACCCCAGAGGTTGCTGATGCGCTGGCTGTCGGGAAAGGTCCAGCGCAGCGTCCAGCCGTTGATCGCCGAGGTGCCGGTGTTACGGATCACGATCTCGCCCTGGAAGCCGCCCGCCCACTGGCTCGTCACCTTGTAGCCGATGCCGCAGGACGCCGAGGAGCCGCCGGAGGACGTCGTGACCGTCACCGTGCCGGAGCGCGGCGATCGGTTGCCGGCGGCGTCGCGGGCGTAGACGGCCCAGGTGTAGGACGTCGCCGGTGCGAGTCCGGTGAGGGTGACGGAGGTGCCGGTCGCGGAGGTCACGACGGTCTCCGCGCCGCCGGTCCGCACCACGTCATAGCCCGTGACCCCGGTCGCGTCGGTGGCGGCTGCCCAGGTCAGTCTGGCCGACGACGAGGTCACGTCCGAGGCGGTCGGTGTTCCCGGAGCGGTCGGGGGTGTGGTGTCCCCTCCTCCGCCGCCGGAGTAGATCGCGGCCTCCTTGGAAGTGGCGGCGATGCCGTTCGCGCCGTCGAAGAGGCGCCGGCCCCAGCTGGTGAGCTGGTTGGGGTCGAAGCCGGTGACCATGTCCAGGTATCCGACGTCGCTGCTGTTGCCGCTCCACGACCAGCCGAGATGACCGAGGCCCAACTGCTGCGTGGTGGCCAGGATGGCATCCTCGTCAGGGTTGCCGTCGGAGTGGTCGTGACCGAACTCGCCCACCACGATGGGGAGTTTCGCGGCAACGAATCGGTTCAGGTAGTCGTTGACCTTCGCTGCCGTGTTGAAGACGCCGTACATGTGGACGGAGAAGACCGTGTTGCGGTCCGGGTCGGCGGCGAACACCGAGGCCGCGTTGTCCCGCATGGTGAACGCCCAGTCCTGGCCCCAGTTGGGCGCGTCCACCATGATCGTGTGGTTGAACCCGCCGTTGCGCAGCTTCTGGATGGCGGCCTTGGTGTCGGCCGTCCACGCCGTGTAGTTGGAGTTTCCGTACGGCTCGTTGCCGATGTTGACGATGACGTGGTTCTCCTGGCCGGTCAGGGCACTCTTCACGCTGATCCAGTAGTCGGCCGCGCGTGCGAGGGTGGCCGCGCCGCTCTGCTCGCCGTAGCCCGTGGTGTCGTGGACCTCCAGCACGCAGATGAGCCGGTTCTGCTTGCACTGGGAGACGACGTTCGCCACGTCGGCGGTGTCGTTGCGGGTCCAGCGGTCACCGCTGGCGAGGACCACGCGGACGGTGTTGGCCCCCTTGGCCTTGATGTGGGCGAAGGAGCTGATGCGGTCGGGGTACCAGGTGTGGGCGTGGTTGACGCCACGCATCACGAAGTCGTTCCCGGAGGCCTCCAGCAGTCGGCCGTTCTGGACGCGGAAGCCGGTGGGCGCGGCCTGGGCCGGGGTGCTGAAGCCGAGCAGGGGGACGAGGAGGCCCAGAAGGGCGGCCACGACGGCTGCCACGCGCAAAGTGGTGCGGGTGCGGGATCTCATGGCGACTCCAGGAGGTGGGGGGGCCGAGGCGTTCAGGAGGCGGTGGCCCGTGCCGTGCAGGTGACGGTGGCCGCGGGGGTGCCGGCCGAGGCCGGGCTGGTGGCGATGTAGCCGAAGACGGCGCTCGCGCCAGGGGCCAGGGTGGCGTTCCACGCCACGTTGGTGACAGTGGCCCTGCCGTCGGCGGCCGTGGTGAGGCTGCCGTTCCAGATCTGGGTGAGCCGTACACCCTCGGGCGGCACGACGGTCGCGGTCCAGCCCGAGACACGGGAGGCGGAGGCGTTGGTCACCGTCACCTCGCCCTGGTGGCCGCCCTGCCAGGACGAGACGGCCCGGAAGGTGGCCACGCAGGCAGGGTCTTCGCCACCCGGGTCACCGGGGTCGCCGGGCCCGCTCTGGTCGAGGGCCGCGGTCAGGGCCGGGTACCAGCGGGCGGCGATCTTCTCGTCACCGGTGGCGGAAGGGTGCACGCCGTCATAGGTGTCGGCGGCTGTGCTGAAGCCCGTCCACTGATCGACGACTGCCACGGGAGAGCGGCTGGTGTTCGCCGCCCGGGCCCAGTCGGGGATCCGTGCGTTGAAGTCGACGACCCGCTGGGTGCAGCCGGTGCAGTTGGTGGGATTCATCGGGATGAGCTGCGCGACGAGGATCTTCATGTCCGGGTTGGACGCCCGCATCTGCTGCACCAGTGTGGTGTAGGCGGCGAGGATGCGGTCGGGGGCGATGCTGCTCCACACGTCGTTCGTGCCGAAGTGCATGACAACGATGTCTGGACGCGTCGCCGAGAGCCGGGCGGGGAGCAGGTTCTGATCCGCCACGTTGGTCACCAACTCGCCACCGTGGCCTTCGTTGTCGCCGTCGTGCGCCTGGGCGCAGCCCTGATGACCGAGGGTGCCGACGAAGTCGGTGTTCGTGTAGCCGGTGCTCTGCAGCCGGTTCCACAGCAGGGCCCTCCAACAGCCCGGCGAGCCGGTGATCGAGTCACCCAGCGGCATGACGCGTACCGGGGCCGCCGCGGAGGCCGATGCGGCCGGCGGTGCGAGTGCCATGCCGAGAGCCAGCAGAAGTGTGGCCAGCAGAATGCGTAAGAACGACACGTGCCGGGTGTTGCGCATGATGATCCCTTCCCCGAGTAGGTGGGAGCGCTCCCATAACATCAGGCCAGTTTGTCAGTAGCACGTCAATAACCAGGTCGAGGGATTTCTGGTACTCCCAGGTCAACGGCGTGTTCTGGGCAAGGAAATCCGGCACGCCGCCCCGTCTGCTGCGATCGCCGTAGCCGCAAGTGTCTGCGAACGGCCAACGACGAGAGGCCGGCCGGAATGGAAGCGTGGGACTGGGCCGGGATCGTCGTGATCGCCTACGAGACCGGCCTGGTCCGCGCGGGAGGGCCGCAGGGCCGAGGCGGGCCTGCCGTTCGCGCGCCGGCCCGGACATGACCGCCGTCCGCCAGAACGCTGTCCACCCCCTGACATTCACAGGAATGCTTGGCTCCGTAAGCCGGCCCCGGGACCCGAACGCGCTCGCCGGTCGCCGCGCACGGCAAAGACTCGCCCTCGCACCCCCGTTCGATCGCTAGCGCCTTGTCTCCCCCGTGGCAAGCCCGGGCCACTCGAAGGTGTGCAGATCAGTCTGCTGCTGAACGCGCCGGGTTCCGCTGCCGTACTGTCAGATGCCTGCCATATGTAGCCAATGCTTGGCAGCAGGCCGGATCTGGGGAGAGGACGGCACCGAGGTGATATCGGAAACCGCCTGGAGCGAGCGCGGACTGTGCAAGAGTGCCGAGCCGGAAGAGCTGTTCGTCGAGGGCGCCGCGCAGAATCGCGCGAAGATCGTGTGCAACGGCTGCGTCGTACGCACGGAATGCCTGGCCTACGCTCTGGACAACCGCATCGAGCACGGCGTCTGGGGCGGGACGACCGAGCGCGAACGCCGAGCACTCCTGCGCCGCCGTCCGACCGTGACGTCGTGGCATCGCCTTCTGGAAACCGCCCGTCAGGAGCACGAGCAGCAGGCCCGCGCCGATGTCGAGGCCAGTGGTGCGGCCCGCGTGCTGCACGAGGCCTGCTGACCTGTGGTCACGACCGCCTGGCCCTGCGGCCAGGCGGTGTCCTCTCCCTGGCGTGACGTGGCGCCCACCCACCCGGTCGGTGCCCTCGTTCCGCAGGTCGGCCCGACTCTCCGGCGGGCGGCGACGCGCCCTTCCCGGAAGGCGCCGAGCAGGCGACCAAGGAAGTCCACGACACTGGCCCACGCGATGTTGTCGTCCGGTTCGGAGACATTCTCGGCCCACGCGACAGGCGTCGTTCGGAGCCGGTTCCTTCCCGCACGCGCCAGAGCCGCGCACAGCGGCTCCGGAACCGCGCAGACGGCAGACCCGTCGTCGGCCTCGGTCTCATGCCCCAGCAGCAACTCCCTCCTGCGCTCGTAGTGATGACCGTGCCGATGACGCTGCTCGGCCCCTACTGAGTACTGAGCTGCCGCAAGGACCGGGAGCGCTTCTCGCTTCTGGTCAGGATTCGTCTCCACGCCCTGTGGATCGCCGTGCACGCCGACCACTTGGTCAGGACCACGCTCAGACAACTGACAAGTACCCCACGAACACCACCCGTCGAGCCGGTCCTGTAACGCTTTCCCTGCGCCGGACCAAGTAGGAGTGACAGCACGACCGACGACGAGAGGTGCGCACCTTGGAACCGGACAGGACAAGCCGGGGCGGTCCGCCGGGAGGAATGTACGATCCCGCGGCGTTCGAGATCTTCTATCGCCGCCATGTCGACGCCGTCACACGGTTCATGGCCCGGCGGGTCGCCGACCCGCACACCGTCGCGGATCTGACCGCCGAGACCTTCCTCTCCGTGATCGACTCGGCCCGTGCCTATCGTCCCGAGCTCGGGACCGAGACGGCGTGGCTGTACGGCATCGCGCGCAACGTGGTGGCGGCGGAGGCCCGGCGAAGTGCGCGCCAGAACGTGCTCGGCAGCCGGGTCGCCGGCCGACGGCTGCTGGACGGCGACGACATCGACCGGCTGGAGGAGAAGCTCGACGCCGAGCAGGCGGGGCGCCGAGCCCTGACCGCCCTCGACGGCCTTGCCGACGGTGAGCGCGCGGTGATCGAACTCGTCGCCGTCGACCAGCTCACCGTCGCCGAGGCCGCCGAGGCGCTGGGGATACGCCGGGTCACCGCCCGGGTGCGGCTGCACAGGGCACGCAGGGCGCTGCGCCCCGCGGCCGCCGACGCGGGGACCGGCCGGAAACCGGCTGCCTCCCGCACGTCGGCCGCGTCCCGCACCTCAGGGTCTACGGCACCGTCGACGACCGATCAGGCAGGCCTCACCTACGCAGGGGGAGAAGCATGAGCACCAAGACCTTCGAAGACCGTCTCCTGGACGAACTCAAGCACGAGATCACCCTCAGGGCCGACGAGCGGCCTGAGCCCGCACCCCGCCGCAGGGTCACACCGCGGCGCGCCCTGGTCACCGTCGCTGCGTGCGCCGTCGCGGCAGGCGTGGCGGTCGCCCTGCCGTCAGCGACGGGCGGATCCTCGGCCTACGCCATCGAGCGAAACCCGGACGGCAGCGTCACGCTCACCATGGGCGAATCCGTGACGAGCGGGGACCAGCAGGAGAAGCTGGCCGAGCACCTGCGCGCCGAAGGCATCCACGTGATCATAGGCAAACCCGGGAATGGATTCACCTGCGCGAAGTCGCGCAACAAGGGCCTGCTCCCGAAGGAGCTGTATTTCCCTCATGACGGAGGCAGGGTGAAGGTCACGTTCCGCCCCGGAGACTCCCTGGCCCTGGAGAATCCGACGCCGCCGAAGGACGGGGTGGGTTCTGTGGTGACCTTGAGGATGTTCAACGGGAAGATCCCGCCCTGCAAAGAGGTGCACTTCAAGGTGCCTGCCGAGCTCCGGTAGCGGAGGCGCGCAGCCGTCGGCGTTGCTGAGCCGGGCTGATGCCGGCTCAGCATGTCCGTCGGAACCGGCGTGGTCACCGGCGCGATGGTGCGCACGTCCGCGGTGGCTTGCGCCCCGGAGGTCCGGGCCGGGGTCGGGCAGGGCCGCCACCCGCCCCCGGCGACAATGCAGACATGATCACCATTCATCTCACGTACGAGATCGACGCCGACAAGCTCGCGGACTTCGAGGAATACGGTCGGCGCTGGATCGGGCTCGTCAACCGATTCGGCGGAACGCACCACGGCTACTTCCTGCCGAGTGAGGGCGACAGCGACATCGCGTACGCCCTCTTCTCGTTCCCCAGCCTCGCCACGTACGAGCAGTACCGCACGGACAGCATGTCCGATCCGGAATGCCTGGCGGCGTTCGAGCTGGCTCGGAGCACTCGGTGCATCAAGCGGTACGAGCGCCGATTCCTCCGGCCGCTCGACCAGGTGGCCTAGGCCGGGGAGAGGCCCTCGGTGTGACCGTGCCGAGCAGCTGTGCGCAGGGCGAGCGGTCGCTCGGCGGCCCGGTCCTCCGCCGTGTCGGGCGCTCGACGGCCCTCTACCGGAACGTGCTCTCGCCGGCGGACATGTCCTGCGTTCCGATGACCCGGAGCAGCTCCAGTTGGGCGGCACCCTCGGTACCGGGTGGGGCGCTGAACCACAGCAGGCGCTGGCGTCCGTCCTCGCTGAACAGACTGTGGCAGTCGAGTTCTATGACGCCGAGCGTCGAGTGGACGATGCGTTTGTGGTCGGTCCGCCGCAGGGCGACATCGCGCGTGTCCCACAAGGCGGCGAACTCGTCACTGCGCCTGCGTAGATCGGCCACCGTTCCGGCGACTTCCGGGTCGCTGCCGCGCCGGGCGGCGACGGCCCGGAGGTCGGCCACGAAGGCCCGGGAGTGCTGCGGGTGGTCCTCAGCCGGGTACAGCGTGCGGGAGGCGGGGTCGGTGAACCAGCGGTGGAGGAAGCTCCTCGCCGCCCCGCGGCGCTCGGACGCGCGGCCGACCAGTGCGGCCGCGAGCTCGTTCTGCACGAGGGTCTCGTGCAGGTCGGTGATGATCTGCGCGGGCGTCGTGGTGAGCCGGTCGAGGAGGCCGAGGAGGGCCGGCTGCGCATGCGCGTTCGGGGCATGGGCCACAGAGGGGACGGGCCGGTCGGCGAGGTGGAACAGGTGGTCGCGTTCGTCGCCTCCGAGGCGCAGGGCTCGTGCCAGCGCGGCCAGCACCTGTGCCGAGGGCTGGACGTCGCCTCCGCGTTCGAGCTCCGTGTAGTAGTCCGCCGACAGGCCGGCCAGCTGGGCGACCTCCTCGCGCCGCAGACCGGGGACCCGGCGGCGCGGCCCGGTGGGCAATCCGACATCGGAGGGCCGCACGCGGTCGCGCCGGGACCTCAGGAACGCGGCGAGTTCGGCAAGGTTCACCCACTCATCATCACTCAGCTCGCGGCGGCGGAGCCAGGGGACGGCAACCCCAGGGTGCGCAGAGCCCTGGCTGGTTGCCCCGCATCGGACGAACGTGGTGGGCACGGCGGGCCGCACCGACGGATCGGGGCCCGCCGTCTCCTCCACTCGTTCCTCGCACCCGGAGTCCCCATGCACACCTCGAATCCCGTGGCAAGCCACAGCACATCCGACCACGGCCCTGGCCGTCCGCGCGTCGCCGTCGTCACCGGCGGCTCCCGGGGCATCGGCCGCCAGAGCGCGACCCGGCTGGCCGCCGACGGCTTCGCGGTCGTGGTCGGCTACGCGAACGACCGGCACCAGGCCGAGTCCGTCGTCGAAGAGGTCATTGCTGCCGGCAGCCGGGCCATCGCCGTACGCGCCGACGTCGCCGACGAGCAGGCGGTGGCGGCACTGTTCGACACCGCCGCGTCGGAGTACGGCGGTGTCGACGTCGTCGTCCACGCGGCCGGCCGCGCCCATACGGCGCTCATCGCCGACCTGGACCTGACGGATCTGGACGCGCTGCACCGCACCAACATCCGCGGCACCTTCGTCGTCGCCCAGCAGGCGGCCCGCACGGTGCGCCGGGGCGGGGCGATCGTCACGTTCTCCACGTCCGTGGTGGGCCTGGCGTTCCCCGGCTACGGCGCCTACAGCGCGAGCAAGGGCGCGGTCGAGGCGGTGACGCTCATCCTGGCCCGGGAGTTGCGCGGCCGGGACGTGACCGTGAACGCCGTCGCGCCCGGCCCCACCGCCACCGACCTGTTCCTCGACGGCAAGGACGAGGAGACGGTCGCCGGGCTGGCCGCCCAGCCGCCACTGGAACGGCTCGGCACGCCGACCGACATTGCCGAGACCGTCGCGTTCCTCGTGTCGCCTGCCGGCCACTGGATCAACGGCCAGGTCATCCGGGCCAACGGCGGCATCATCTGACCCCCCTGCCCACCGCAGGCAGCACACCCCACAACGCACCGGAGAGAACCCTCATGCCGTTCGCGAACTTCAAGGTCCCCGCCGACACCCTCACCGAGAAGCAGAAGGAAGAGATCATCACCCGGACCACCGAGCTCTACGCCGACATCTACGGCGAGCGCGCCCGGGCCACCACCCTCGTTCTGGTCGAGGAGGTCACCGACGGCGGCTGGGGAATCGGCGGGAAGGTACTGACCCTCGCCGAGCTGCAGCAGACTCCGGAGAGCTGATCGCGGCGCCGTCATGAAATGCCGTGGCCCGCCGGGGCCACTGGCCACCCCCTGGGTCAGGGCCAGAACCGCAGCGCGTTGCCCGCCAGGGCGACGCCGATCACCAACTGGACCACGCCCACCACTCGTTGCTCGAGCCGCAGCATGACGACGCCCGTCGCGGCGATCACCAGTGCCAGGCCGCCGAAGCCCAGTACCGGTGTCCAGTCCGCGGGCGGCGGACCTGCCTCTGGAACGAGGCCGGCGTCCAACCAACCCAACGCCCGGACCGCGAGCACGATGACCACTGCGGCCACGGCCACCGCATCCGCCACGAGCACGAGCAGAAGGATGCAGCCCGAGATGAGCGCGTCTTTCCAGTCGAAGGACCGCTTGTCGGCGAGTGGTGGCATGTCCGTACGGTCGTGCGGAACGCATGCCTCCAAACGGGCCGTCGCCAATCCGCAACCCGGGTGTACTCCGGGCTTGATGTCCCGTCCCGGTGTCGGGTGGCCCCGGCGCTCGCGTCCCCGAAGACCGTGACCGCCTCGACGGTCGCGGCGGCGCCCTGCCTACCGCGGCGGGACGGTGTCCAGCAGTTCGCGGGCCATGCGCAGCGCGGGCGCCTCGGTCTGTTGCGCGATGCGCCGGAAGGTCAGCTGGGCGGCGCGGGCCGGCCAGTCGGGGGGAAGGTGCTGAGCGGGCAGTCTGGGGTCCGCACGGATGGTGCCGAGCCATTCGCTGACCAGTCGCAGCCGGATCCCGATCGGGTCGTCCGCGGCCCCCGCGTCCAGGTGGGCGGCCCAGCGTTTGTCGAAGGTGACGTAGCGGGCCGCGATGCTCCCCAGGTCCCAGGTGTCGCGGATCATCAGTCCGATGTCGGTGGCCGCGTCCGCGCGGGCGTGGAAGATCTTGACATGGTCGGTGAGTCCGAGCTCCGCGACGACGGCGGAGACGTCGACGTCCCCCGGGGCGATCCACAGCCCGCTGTACAGCGCGCCGAACCCGGACCAGGCGAGCCGTGAGCGCAGGTCGTGGCGCTGGCGTTTCCAGGAGTCGGGGAGCGAGAAGGCCAGCTGTGTCCAGGTGCCGTCCCAGTCGTCGTCGACCGCGCCCTGCTTCCAGATACGCGTGCGGCCGTCCTCCAGGACACGGGTCACCTGCGGGGTGAGGCCGAAGTACATCCTGCGGCCCTCCCGCCGGCGCCGCAGCAGGCCCCGGTTGGCCATGCGGGTCAGGGTGGAGCGCACTGCGTGCTCGCCGACGCCGACGCGGCCGAGGACGTCGATGATGCTGCCCGAGTAGACACACAGATCCCCCTCCTCCAGCACGTGGTTGCCGAAGAAGGCGAGCATGAGGGACTGGGGGCGCAGCTGTGGAGCGTCCGAGCCGTCGCTCTCCGGTCTGCCGGTGTCCGAGCTGTCCGGGCTGTACAGAATGTCGTCGTCCGCCACGGTGGCAAGCGTACGGCCGCCCGCCGACGACGCGGCGGGCGGGCGTGCCGCGTCACTGGCCGTCGGCGGGGTGGGCAAGGTCGTAGGGCCGCAGGTAAGGGGTGGGTCGGTACGCGACGTAGCGGGCAGGGGTCGTGGAATCGGCCGCCGTGGCACGGGAGTTGAGGGACTTGGGGTCGGTTCCCCGCCACCTTCCTGTGCTGATGCGGTCCTCCAGCGTGTGCAGGGCGGCGAGCTGCTCGGCGGAACTGAAGGTGCAGTGCCCGGCGTTGTCGACGTACGCCTGGCGCAGCAGGGACGCCGACCCGGCGGCGGTGGTCGCCCTGCGCTGGGCGCTCTCGGTCTGGACGGGCACGAGGGCGTCGCCGATGGTGTGGACGGAGAGCTGCGGCTTGGCCAGTTTGCCGGTGAAGGAGCTGGTGCTGCTCATCCACGCGACGGCGTCCGGGTCGGCACTGACGCGCGGGGCGCGGTTGAGGGTGGCGATGTCGGTCTTCAGCGAGAGGCCGGCCTTCTTGTACAGCTCGGTGACCTCCTTGCGGACCGAGGACCGGCCGAGCAGCTTCGCGTAGTCGACGCCGGTGTTCCAGGACATGTTGCCGCCCGCCCGGGCCTCGGCCTCCTGGCGCCGGTTGAAGGCGGCGATCTGCAGCAGGCCCTTGACCGCGTCGTACTGGTTGGCCTGTTGTGCGTCCCAGTCGGTCGCGGCGGGCCGGGTCTGGGCCGGCTGGTTCCAGACCGGGATGTTGTGCAGCGCCGCGGCGAGCGCGATCCTGGCCCGACCTTCGGGCGTCGACTGGGCCGAGTCGACGACGGACGTCAGGGCGCTCGCCGCCCTGGTGGCCGCCGCCTGGTCCGGCAGATCGGTCAGTGGTACGTCGGAGCCGGGCGCGAGAAGCGCCTTGAGGGCGAAGACGGGGTCGAGGGTGTTGTTCCAGTTGGCGACACCGCCCTGCACGAGGCCGCACAGGGACAGCGAACCGTCGATCCGCTCCGGGTGCCGCTCGGCGATGGCGGTGGTGACCAGGCCGCCGTACGACCTGCCCCACGCGATGGTGCGGCCGGCCGTGCCGAAGCGGTCGGTGAAGACGGACAGCGTGGCGAGCTGGTCGGGCACGGCGTCGGTCACCGCCCAGCCCGTCGTGGCGTACGACGAGCCTATGAGCGCGTACCCCTTCTGGAGCAGGAGTGCCTTCGTGGCGCTGTCCGGGGCGTCCTGGGCGGGGTTGGCCGGACCGGGCGCGTATCCGTGGCTGAAGAGCAGGACGGTGCCGTTCCAGGAGTCGGGCACGTCCATCATGTAGGTCGCGCCGGAGGCGAGCCGGCCCTCGATGTGGCTGGTGTCCGCGGCGGCCGCCACCGACGAGGCGGGCAGCGCGGTGACGGCGAGCAGCAGCGCCGCGGCGCAGGCGGTACGACGGGCCGTACGAGGCGTGGTGCGGACACGGGCGCCGGTCGTCATACGGAGATCTCCTGGGTGTGGGGGGCGGTGGGGTGTTCGCGGGCTTCGGCGAGTGACGTCCTGCTGGTCTCGCGTACGAAGCAGACGGTCAGCGCGGTGATGAGGGAACCGCCGCAGAGCAGCAGTGCGACGGGCGTGCCGTTGCCGCTTCCGGCCACCAGGCTTCCGGCAATCATCGGGGAGAAGCCGGCGCCGATGAGGGTGGCGCCCTGGTAGCCGAGGGAAGCGCCGGTGTAGCGCACCCGGGTGCCGAACATCTCGCTGAACAGGGCGCCGAGGGGGCCGTACATCATGGACTGGGCGACACCGTGGCCGAGGACGACGGCGAGGATCAGCAGGCCCGGCGACTTCGAGTCGACCAGCGCGAGGACCGGGAAGGCGAGCGCAGCCGAGGCTAGGGCGCCGGCGAGGACGACCGGGCGGCGGCCGACCCGGTCGGAGAGGGCGGAGGCGCAGGGCAGCACGACCAGGGCGACGGCGGCGGAGACCGCGAGGGCGGTGAGCACCTGGGGGCGGGCGTATCCGATGCCGGTGGCGTACGAGATCAGGTAGCTGGTCAGGAGTGACTGGGCGGTGAAGGCGCCGATGCCCACGCAGCATGCCAGCAGCACGGGGCGCGGATGCCGCAGCACGTCGAGGATCGGCAGCCGCGACTCGGCGTGTTCCTTCTTCACCTCGGCGAAGAGGGGGCTTTCGACGACCCTGAGCCGTACGAAGAGACCGACGCCGAGCAGCACCACGCTCAGCAGGAACGGCACGCGCCAGCCCCACGCCGCGAACTCGTCCTCGGGCAGCATGACGACGAGAGCGACGACACCGGCGGAGATCAGGGAGCCGAGCGGAGCTCCCATCTGCGTGAAGCTGGACCACAGGCCACGCCTTCGTTCTCCGGCGTGCTCGACGACCATCAGGGTGGCACCGCCCCACTCACCGCCGATGGCGATGCCCTGCACGACGCGCAGGATGATCAGCAGCACCGGCGCCCAGACGCCGATGGTGTCGTAGGTGGGCAGCAGACCGATGAGGAAGCTGGCGGCGCCCATCAGGCCCATGGTGAGCAGCAGCATCGACTTGCGGCCGAGCCGGTCGCCGAAGTGGCCGAAGAGGACGCCGCCGAGGGGGCGGGCGACGTAGCCGGCGGCGAAGGTGCCGAACGCGGCGATGGTACCGACGGCGGGATCGGCGCCCGGGAAGAACAGTTCGCCGAAGACCAGGGCGGCGACGGTTCCGTACACGAGGAAGTCGTAGAACTCGACGGCGGTGCCGAGCAGGCCGGAGAGGGCGACCCGGCGCAGTTGCCGGTTTCGTTCGCTGGCCGTGGACGGTGATGCGACGGGGGACGGGGGCATCGCGGTCTCCCTTGACCGGGGGAAGGACACCGGCGAACTTAGGCTGATCTCCTACCGTCGTCAAGAAAGTGCACAACATAGCTGGTCGGAATCCCGCGTTCTGCCCCGAAATCTGGTTCCGCCGGACAGCGGAGGAAGATCCTGCCCCTACGGTGGGCGGATGGCATCGATCAAGAAGTTCCAAGTCACCTTCGACTGCGCGGAACCCGAGCGTGTCGCCCGCTTCTGGTGCGAGGTGCTGGGGTACGTCGTACCGCCGCCACCGGAGGGGTTCGCCACTTGGGACGCGTACAAGCGCTCGCTGCCCTCCGAGCAGCAGGACGCGTGGTTCGCCTGCAGTGATCCCTCCGGTGTGGGGCCGCGGCTCTACTTCCAGCGCGTTCCCGAAGGGAAGGCCGCCAAGAACCGGCTGCATCTCGATGTGCGGGTCGGGACCGGACTCGTGGGCGATGAGCGCCTCGCCGTGCTTGAGGCCGAGTGCGCACGACTGGTCGCGCTCGGCGCGGTACACGTGCGGACGTTGCTCGCCGATGGCGAGAACGAGTCGTGCATTCCGATGCTGGACATCGAGGGCAACGAATTCTGTGTCGACTGAGGGGCCGGGGGCGGGACGCCCGTGGGTCGACCGGTGCAGTTCGCCTGAACGAGGATGCCGTCACCGTCCCGGGCAGTCCCTCAAGCGGGAGACGTGTCGAGGGCCGGGGCCGTCGTGGGTAGTTCCACGGAGATACGGATCCCGCCGACGGAACGCGGGGTGAGGGTGAGCGTTCCGTCGTGTGCCTGCGTGATGGTCTTGACGATGGCCAGGCCGAGGCCCACGCCCGCGTGATCGGCATGTATGCGCTCGGTGCCGCGCTGGAACGGTTCGGTGAGCCGTGAGGCCGACTCCGGAGTGAGCTTCTCGCCGGTGTTCTCGACAGTGAGCACCACACTCTGGGGACGGACGCCGGTAGTGACCCACACGGTGCCCTGGTCAGGCAGGTTGTGGACGATCGCGTTGTGCACGAGGTTGGTGGTCAGCTGCAGCAGGAGCGCCTGCGATCCGGTCGTGCGGGTGATGTCGCCCGAGCTCTCGATGGTGACGCCGTGCTTCTCCGCGAGTGCGAGCAGTGTCTCGGTGGCTTCTTCCACGAGCAGGGACAGGTCGACGGGCTCTCGGGTGAAGGACCTCTGGTTGGCACGGCTGAGCAGGAGCAGTGCTTCGGTGAGGTTGATCGCTCGGGTGTTGACGGCGTGGAGGCGGTCGATGACCTCGCCTGCGTCGTGGTTCGGATCGGTGCGGGCCACGTCGAGGAGCGCCTTCGAGATCGCCAGTGGAGTGCGCAACTCGTGCGAGGCGTTGGCGGCGAATCTCTGCTGTTCGGCGACATGTGCTTCGAGCCGTTCGAGCATCGCGTCGAAGGCGTCGGCGAGTTCACGGAACTCGTCCTTGCGGCCCGGCAGCCGGACTCGGTGGGAGAGTGATCCGTTCGTGGCCATGCGTGTGGCGCCCGTGATACGGGTCAGCGGGGCGAGCATCCGGCCTGCGAGGATCCACCCGCCCACGAGGCCGAACACCAGCAGGAAAGCCAGCACTGCGGCTGCCCTCGGAGCGAACACGTCCAGGAGGACGGACCGGACGGGAAAAACACCATTGGTGGGCTTGTCGTCGGGGTTCTTGAGCATCGCGCGATCGGGGACGTAACGCAGGAGGAACACCCACACCGCCGCGAGCAGCAGGCCGCCGGCAAGCATGAGGAATCCGGCGTAGCTGAGGGTGAGCTTGAAGCGCACGCTCAACCCCGCCCGCCTATCCACGTGCTCCGCCCACTTCCTCATCTGCGTGTCCGGCCCGGTCTCCGGCTTCGGGTCCTGCCTCCGGTTGCGTGTCGATGCGGTAGCCGGCGCCTGGCACGGTGGCGATGACCCAGGGTTCACCGAGCCGTTTGCGCAGTGCCGAGACGGTGATGCGCACGGCATTGGTGAACGGGTCGGCGTTCTCGTCCCACGCCCGTTCGAGGAGCTCCTCGGCGCTGACGACACCGCCTTCTGCGGCGACGAGAACCTCGAGCACGGCGAACTGCTTCCTCGTCAGCGCCACGTAGCGGCCGTCCCGGTAGACCTCCCTGCGGAACGGGTCCAGCCGAAGACCTACGATCTCCCGCACCGGTGGCCGATGGTGTGCGCGCCTGCGGTCCAGTGCTCTGAGCCTGAGCGCGAGTTCCCGGAGGGCGAAGGGTTTCGTGAGGTAGTCGTCGGCTCCGACCTCGAACCCGGAGGCCTTGTCGTCGAGACGGTCGGCCGCAGTGAGCATGAGGATCGGCATGCCGCTGCCGGAGGCGACGATGCGTTCGGCGATCTCGTCGCCGGACGGTCCCGGAACGTCCCGGTCGAGGACGGCGATGTCGTACGTGTTGATGCCCAGCAGTTCCAGAGCGGTGTCGCCGTCACCTGCGATGTCGGCCGCGATCGCCTCCAGGCGTAGGCCATCGCGGATGGCTTCTGCCAGATAGGGTTCGTCCTCGACGATCAGCACGCGCATGCTGTCGATGCTACGAGTCGCCGCATATCGTCGGCATATCCAAAACCGCATACGTGTCGGCAACACCGCGCTGCCTTGACTGGCACCCATGGCTCAAGCCCCGCCGTCGGCACGAACAACGGTCCGCCGGATCCACCGGCTCCTTCTCATCGGCCTGGCAGTCGTCTTCGCAACGATCACCGCAGCCTTTGGCCACCAGTGGTACGACTCTTCGGACTCCTCCGACGCACCACCCGCGACACCTTTCTCGGCCGCACCACCTTCGAAGTCCCGGTCCGCACCGTCGCCGAACGTTCCTCGCAGTGAGCACGGCAGCGCGCCCGTGGAGGCCGGCGGTACCGTGCCCGAGGGCGTGACTGTCTTCGACGACGGGATCGCGGCGGTGGCCGGACTCGATCCAGATCTGCTCGGAGCCCTCCGTGAGGCTGCCACGGACGCCGAGAAGGACCGAGTCGAGTTCTACGTCAACAGCGGGCGGCGCTCCCCGGAGTACCAGGAGCAGCTTCTGCGCGAGGCGGTCTCCACGTACGGCTCCGAAGCTGAGGCCGCCCGGTGGGTGGCCACCGCGGCGACGTCACCTCATGTGTCGGGGGACGCGGTCGACATCGGGGAGTCCGATGCGACGGCGTGGCTGTCCCGGCACGGCGCCGGGTACGGGCTCTGCCAGATCTACGAGAACGAACCCTGGCACTACGAACTGCGCCCCGACGCCGTCGATGACGGTTGCCCGCGCACGTACGCCGACCCCACCCAGGACCCGAGGATGCAGCAGTGACCGGCGGCGAGCGAGAGCGGACGATGACACAGGTCGACACGGCAGCAACCGGACAGCGCGACTCCGACGCCGGGGACTCCGGCCCGGGCACCCGGCGCGCGGACATCCGCCGGGCGATCCGCGTCGCGTCTCGGCCGGAGCTCTGGAAGCGCGGCCCGGTGCTCACGGCGCTGGCCCTGCTGCTGGGCCTGTTCATGCTGCTGCACGCGAAGATCCCGAACCGGATCGGGAATCTCGGCAGCCTGGCGGAGACCGTCCTGCCGTGGTTCGGCCTGTTCATCCCGCTGCTGCTGGCCGGGGCGCTGTGGCGCCGCTCCGCCGCCGCGGTGGCCGCGCTGCTGCTGCCGGTCGCGGTGTGGCTGAACCTCTTCGGCGGCCTGCTCGGTGACAAGTCCCACCCGGGCAGCGACCTCACCGTGGTCAGCCACAACGTCGGCGCCGAGAACCGCGACCCGGCCGGCACCGCCCGCGACCTCGCCGCCTCCGGAGCGGACGTGCTGGCCCTGGAGGAGATCACCCAGCAGGCGAAGACGGTGTACGAGAAGGGTCTGGCGAAGGCATATCCGTACCACACGGTGCAGGGCACGGTCGGGTTGTGGAGCAAGCTGCCTCTGTCCGACACCCGGCCCGTCGACACCGAGATGGACTACGGGCCGCTGGGGGACACCAAGCCGCTCGCCGTCAAGATGACCTACAACCGGGCGCTGCGCACCACGGTGACCACGGACCAGGGCCCGCTGGCGGTGTACGTGGCCCACCTGGGGTCCGCACGGGTGAATCCCGGGGAAGGCTTCTCGACGGACTCACGGGACAGAGGCGCGCGGGCACTCGGCAAGGCTGTCGCCGACGAGCGGATCGAGCGGGTGGTACTGCTCGGCGACCTGAACGGCACCATGGACGACCGTGCGTTCGCCGGCATCACCTCGCAGCTGCGCTCGACCCAGGTCGCGGCCGGAGATGGCTTCGGCTTCACCTGGCCGGCGAAGTTCCCGATGGTGCGGATCGACCAGATCCTGGTCCGTGGCGTGTCGCCGGAGAGCTCGTGGTCCCTGCCGCCCACGGGCAGCGACCACCTGCCGGTGGCGGCCGGCATCAGCTGGTGAACACCGCGCCGGCCCTGCGCCCGCCCTCTCAAGAGAGCCGGTGATAGGCCTTGTTGGCGATGCGCCAGCCGCCATCGGAACGGATCAGCAGGAAAATGTCGGTGAAGGTGTCCGCGCCGTGCTGGAGTGTCATGGTCGCGGTCGCGACAGTGCCGTGGACATCGACGGCATCGATACGGCGGGAGCGAGTCGGTTCGTCCGGGGCCGGCCGACCGGGGAAGAGCGCGCAGTATTCGTCCAGGGGCCACGACACGAATGCTCCGTCCCGGATTCCCTCGATGTGCGCGGTGGGCAGGAACGCGTCGCGGAAGTGGGCGGGATCGCCGGTGGCATGGCCGCGGACGTAGGCACGGAGCGGTTCGAGCACGGCGTCCCCCACGGCGGGATCCGTGGCGGCGACGGCGATGTCGGCCCCGGGGCCCGCAGAGGTGTCACCCAGACCGGCGGCGCTGCGCAGAGGCGTGTCCGACGCGTCGGCCAGCAGCGTCATGTCCTTGGCCAACGCACCGATCGTGAAGTCGGCCGTACCCACGGGCGGCTCGCTGTCGAGGAAGGGGCGTTTGCGGACCACGAGGCCGCCGAGCTGTCCGAGTTCGAGGACGTCCAGTGCCTGGGCACGCGGCAGGCCGAGGGCGTCGGCCTGCCGCAGCGCGTCACGCAGCGCGAGGACGGCACCGGCGAGGCTGTTGTTGGCGATCAACTTGAGCGCGGCGGCCGTGGCGGCGCCGTCGACGAGCCGCACGGTGCCGAGTGTCTCCAGAACCGGCCGGGCTCGATCGAGCGCGTCCTGGCCTCCGGCGGCGAGAATCTGCAGTGCGCCCGCCGCGACGGCGGGCACGGAGCCGAGTACAGGTGCGTGGATGTAGGACGGACCGAGTCGCCGGGCCAGCCGCGCCGCTTCGGCAGGGGCGATGGTGCTGGTGTTCAGCACGATGGTGTCCGCTCGCAGCGAGTCCCGGACGGTGTCGAGGACCTGTCGGCAGGCCGGGCCGTCGAACAGCGCCAGGAGCACGACGTCGGCCTTCGCCACGGCGTCGTTCGGATCGCTCGTCGTGTCGAAGGCCTCCGATGTGCGCCCGGAGCGTGTCCAGCCGACGACGTCCCGGTCCTGCGTGGTGAGTCGTGTCGCGAGGGCGGCGCCCATGCTTCCCAGACCGAGGACGGCGACCGTGTGCGGTGTGGTCATGCCTGCCACCGTGATGCACCACGACCCCTGCGACAAGCGCAGATCTTGCAGAGCACTCCTGCGACCGCCGCATAGCAGCAGGTCATACTGGCTTCATGGAACTGACGGTGTGGCGGACCTTCGTGACCGTGTGTCGACTCGGGTCGCTGTCGGCGGCCGCCGCCGAGCTCAATCACACGCAGTCGGCCGTCTCCCGGCAGATCGCCGGGCTGGAGCGGCAGCTCGGCGTGCCTCTGGTGGAACGCCACGCGCGCGGTGTGCGCCCGACGCCCGCCGGCGAGGTGTTCCGGCGCCACGCCCTGGCGACTCTCGATGAGGCCGACCGCGCAGTTCGCACCGCACGAGACTTTCGTGACGGGACGTTCGATCGGCCACTGGCGATCGGTGCGACACCCTCCCTTGCCGCGGGGATCGTCCCCGAGGCCGTCCGGGGTCTGCTGGAGCAGACCGGATCCATCCGGTGGAGCCTGCTGCCCGGCCTCAGCGCACCACTGCACCACCGCGTGATCACCGGCGATCTGGACATCGCCGTCGTCACCGATGCACCACCGGGCCTCCCCCACGCCCCGCAGGTCGACCGGCAGTTCCTCGGGCTGGACGACATGGTCGTCGTACTGCCCGTCGGCCATCCGCAGGCCGGGCACGGCCCCGTGCACATCCAGACGCTCGCGGACCAGACATGGGTCGAGGACAACGACGGCTCGGCCGCGCTCCTGCGCCAACACGCCGCCCGCTCCGGAGTCACCGCCCGCATCGACCTCGCCGCGGCCGACCTGCTCGGCAAGCTGGCCCTGGTCGCGACCGGTCACGCCATCGCACTGATACCCGGCGTGCTGACGTGCGCGCTCCGGACCGACGTCACCACCGTGGGCCTCGTCGATCCACCGACCCGCGGCATCTTCACGATCACACCGCGCCGCGACCCACATCCCTCCGCGGCACCCCTCCGGGACCAGCTCTCCGCAGCGTTCACCTCGGTGCGCCAGACCCGGGCACGGACAGCGGACACCGGGTGATGCGCGACGGACGCTGCGCCCGTTCGATCCCACCCTGCTCGGCCGACGGGTTGCCGCGCTGACCATGACCGGCGCCCGCGTGGTCGGCACGGCAACCCGCGCCCTCACGAGGCGCTGCGCACCCTGGTCGTGAAGCCGATCGACTACCGGGACTGATCTGGCCGCCCGCGTCCGGGAAACTGACCCCAGGCGTCGGCGTCCTCACGTGGAGATCGCCGTCCGTTTCCCGCTGGCCGCGGAGATGGCGGAGCCCTCCGGCCGCACCGCCGTCGGCGAATCATCCAGTTCCCTGGCCGGTGGAAACGCCCCAGAGGTATGCCCCTTCGACATGCCGCTCACCGACGACGAGGTCCGGACCGCGCACGCCCCCCGCATACGCTGAATCGGTCCCTGCTGGCTTGGCGGTGAGCCATAGTGAGAATCTGCTCCACGTCACGGGGGCCGGGTTGCAGCGGGGGGCAGAGGCTGTGGGTGACTTCGACCGGATCTTCGAACCGCAGTACTCGGCGACCGAGCTGTTCACCAACCGCGTGGACGAGTACACGGCGTTCTCCGCCGCGCTGCGTCTGCACGCTGCCCGCGTCCGTAACGGCTCCGCTGTCCTGAGCACCGGTGCCCGCCGGAACGTTGTCTGCTTCTACGGTATCGGCGGCATCGGCAAGACAGAGCTGTCGCGACGCCTGGAGTCCTGGACACGAGGCACGTTGTCCGATCCCGGGGACTGGCTGGAGAATCCACCGTCCGGGGACGCCCTGCACTCGGTGCGCGTCGACTTCCACGGAAGCCGGGTCGTCAACGCGGCCGACATCGCGTTGCGCCTGCGCGCGGCTGTCGCCGGGCGCAGGCGCAGCTTCCCCGCCTTCGACCTCGGGCTGGCCGCCTGGTGGTCCCTGGCCCGTCCGGGAACGCTCTTACCCGACCTGTCTGTCGGCGGTTTCGATGTGCGCGGACAGATCACCGACACGCTGAACGAGACCCTCAGCGACGCAGGAGCCAGCTTCGGCATCGGCCCGCTGACGGTACGTACCGGGATCCGCATCGTGGAGGCCGTTCAGGGAAACCGGCTGCGCAACCGCACCCTGCACAGCTGCGAGCCGCTCGTCCACATCGTGAACCAGACGCAACAGGACCCGTCAGACTACGTCGCAGCCACGCTCGCCGGACTGTTGTCCTGGGACCTGGAGAACCTGCCACCCGACAAACGTCCCCTCGTCGTGGTGTTCGCCGATGCCGCCGAATACGTCCAAGGCGAGGACCGCGCTCAGGAACGCCTGTTCAACCGCATCGTGAGCCTCACTCCCGGCGTCCTGTGGGTGGTGACATCACGCAACCGACTGGACTGGGACTCCCCGAATCTGCACCAACTGCTGCCCGCGACAGGCCCGCAGACCTGGCCGCAGCTGCGCCTCGAATCACAGCAGGACCCCCGCCAGCATCTCGTGGGCAACCTCTCCGACACCGACGTCGAAAGGTATCTGCTGACCGCCTCTGGCTCAGCAGGCAATCCAGTGCTGGCGGCCGAGGTCATCAACAGCATCCGCAGCGGAGCCCACGGTCTGCCTCTCTATCTCAGCCTGTCCCTCTCAGTCGCTCGCGCCGCACACGGCCGGCCACTCGCGGCTGACGCGTTCGGCGGGCCCCTCCCCGAACTCGCCACCCGGGTCTTCGCCAACCTGCCGGAGAAGGAACGCGAACTGGCCCGCGCAGCCAGCCTTGTTCCCCGCTTTGACGAAGACCTCATCACCCAGGCCACACACGGGCTACTCGGCGACGCCAACCGGCTGTGCCGGCGCACACTCGTCACCCGCGACCAGCACCCGCTCTTCCCTTACCGGCTGCACGACGCCGTTCGCGCAGCCATCGCTCACGAATCCGTCGCCGAACCCGGGGCCTGGGCCCCGGCCGATCGCACCGCCATGGCCCGACAACTGCTTGAGACCCTGCGCCACCGCAGCAACGCCCTGGTAACGGACAGTGAACGTCGTCTCGACGTACTCGAGATAGCCGCCGCACTGTGCTCGGACCACGACCTGGAGGCGACGTGGCTCATCGAAGCCCTCATCAATCTTCCGGGATTCGCCCAGACCGCTGGGCGGCTTCCCCCACCGGCAGCCGGGACCTGGATGGGACAGGTTTCCGGAATGTTCGAGGCATGGCGTCCCGCGCACCAGGGCCGTCGTCGCCTCACATACCTCCAGACGTTCCTCGAAAGCCCTCTGAAATCGGACGTCAACAGGCATTGCCGCAGGCGTCTCGCCTACCAGCACCGCAACCGTGGCGAGGCAGAGACCGCGCTACGACTCCTGACCGAACTGCTCATCGACCAGCCGGATTCGGAACTGCTGCGCTATCAGATCGCACGCACGCTGTACAGAATTGGGCACTTCACCGAACTGGAACAACATCTGTCGCACTACCCTCTGAGAGAACCCACCACCGGGCTGCGTATCAGCAGCGACCTGGCCTACGACCGCGGGCTGCTCAATGAGTCAATTGTCGGTCCGGTGACCAGGGGCGCCTACCTTCGAACTACAGGGCAGCACCGTATTGCTCTGGAAAACGAAGCAGACGCACTATGGCGAAGGGCCCTGAACGGTTGTTGTACCCCAGCGGACTGCGACGCCGTCCTAGAAGACGCCGACCGCTTCGGCGAGACGCTCTCCATGCGGATCGCTCTGGCAGCCAAGGTCATGTGCCAGGCAGCCGACAGCACCGTTGCCCTCTCCCTGATCGACGAAGCGCAGAGCATCGTGCGCACGGCGGGTGGTTCACCGAGCTGGCGCGAGTGGACCAGTCGACTTGTGGTCGGCCTACGCCACGCAGACCGCCCCTGCATCGAGGAGGTTCGGCAGGCCTGGCTCGCGCGCGCGGCCAGGTGGTCCTCGAACGAACAGGTCCTGGACCGCTTGTTCATCTTTGCCGACTACCCCGCCCGGTTCCCGCACCCGCCGGTCCCGGGCCCTGAGGATCCTTCGCTGGCCCGCCAAAGATGGCACACGATCATCGCCACCCTTGTGCAGCGGTGAGGCCGACCCGCGCAGTGAACGCGGTCATGTTGGACTGCCGTCGGGCCCGGCGTAGGCCTGGACCAATGCCACGCGACCCACCATGATGACGATGCCATGACAATGCATGCCTCGGGACGGTGACCGTGCGCGGAACCTTCAGCAGGGCCAGGGCCACACTGGCCGCCGTACTCCTCGTGGTGGCCCTGGCGCCCATCGCCGAGGCAGCGACCGGACGGCAACCTGCCCCCGAGGCCGACGTCCGACCCGGGATCACCGCAGCCGCGGCGGACTGGACGCCGCCACTCAGCACCCGGGGGCGCTGGATAGTCGACGCCGACGGCGACCGCTTCAAACTGCGGTCCGGCAACTGGCACGGGGCCAGCGGCACCTGGAACGGCTCGGGAAGCCCGGACGAGGACTCCGGCCACCACGCGGGAGAGAACTCCGGCAGGATGCCGCTCGGTCTGGACCGCGCCCCCATGACCGAGATCATCGCCGGCTTCCAGGAGATCGGAATCAACAGCATCCGGCTGCCCTTCTCCAACGAGATGATCCACGACAGCCGCCCCGTCACCGACGATTCCGTGGCCGCCAACCCCTCCCTGCGCGGCAGGACACCACTGCAGGTGTACGACGCCGTGGTGCGGGAACTCACGGCCGCCGGGCTCGCCGTGATCCTGAACAACCACACCAACACCACACGATGGTGCTGCGGGGTCGACGGCAACGAACGCTGGAACGCGAGCCAGTCCGCCGGGACCTGGGAGACCGACTGGCTCTTCATGGCCCGCCGCTACCGGGACAACCAGCGCGTCGTCGGCGCCGACCTCTACAACGAGGTGCGCCGCAATGTCCTGGACGATCCCAACTGGGGGCTCGGCGACAACCACGACTGGTTCGCCGCCTCGCAGCGCGTAGGTGACCGCATCCTCACGGAGGCCGACCCCGATCTCCTGGTCATCGTGGAAGGCATCAACTGGACCGGCATCCCCGTCGACGGTCTCCCTCACGAACGCCCCACCCTGGAGCCCGTACGCCGCCTCTCGCACACCTTGGTCGATTCCGGCAAGCTCGTGTACTCCGCTCACTTCTACGACTACACGGGCCCCAACCACAGCGGCGCCAGCGGTACGGGCGAGACCAGCGACCCCCGCTACCGCGACCTCAGCCCAGCCGAGCTCATCAAGGTGCTGGACCGCCAGGCCCTCTTCGTGACCGCCGAGACGGACCGGCACTTCACGGCGCCTGTCTGGATCAGCGAGTTCGGAGTCGGCGGCCGGGACGAGACCGGGCCCAGACAGCGTGCGTGGTTCGAGAACTTCGTCGACCATCTGATCCGCACCGACGCCGACTTCGCGTACTGGCCGCTCGTCGGCTGGCACGAGAACCGCAAGGGCAACGGCTGGGCCCTGCTTCACTGGAACGCCGAGGGCCACCGTATGGGCCTCTACGACGGTGACGACTGGAGGTCCGCAGCCTGGACCAGGCTCGTCACCGCCCAGGGCCGCACCGGCCCGGTGAAGCCCGTGGCTCAGTGGTCGATGCTCAGCCCCGACCACGGTGACTTCGTCCAGTCGCGGCGGATGCGGGCCCTGTCGGACTGGAACTCCGGCGCCCGAAAAGCCGTGTGCCCCGACGGACAGCGCCTGCTCGGCCTCAGCCACACCGGCAACCGAGGCCTGTGCTCGGACGTGTCCGCCGGCCCCTTGTGGGCCCCGGCCGGCGGGCATGCGGTGGTCACCGACGAGCGGCATGTCAGACCCGGCCAGGACTGGGCATCCGGGTACACCAAACTCCAGTGCCCCGACGGCCACTTCCTCATCGGATACAGCGTCCGCGGCTCCGCCGTCTCCGCCGCCCTGTGCGCGGCCGCTCCGGCCGGCAGGCTCGGCACGAACAGCCGTACCGTCTGGTTCGACCGGGGCGACAACCGGGGCTCGGCTGCCAAGGGCGGCGACTTCGCGCAGACCCACTACAAGGGCCAGTGCGCGGACGACGAGTACGCGGCGGGAATCGCGTACACGGGCCGGGTGGGCTCGGCACGGACACCGGACGCGCTGTACTGCCGAAAACTGAGCTGACCGGCCGCGTCCCCTTGGATAACGTCCAGCGACAACGACGACGACGAGCCCGCGGCGGCCTGCGCGTACCGGGCCGGCCAACGGATGCGGTCACTGGTGGCACCAGTTGCCCACCGCCGGCTGATCCCTTCGTCGGCACCTGTGCACGACCCCGCCCCGACTCGGTCGGTCGGGTGTTGCGCGCGGTGTACCGCGTTCAGTGAGTCCGACCCGATCGGAGCGTCCCCAGTTGTACGCCCCCATGCCATGCGCTGGTAACCGACGGAACAGGTGTGGCGCCGAACTCCCCTGCGCACACGTGGAGTTCGGAGGTGGTCCCCTTCGGTGTACCAGGTTGCTCGGGCGCGAGCTCGACGGATTGACGGCGATCGATAAGTCGCACTTCGGCTGTGAAGAGCGGGTGATCAGCCTGGCGTGCTCCCCCGGACCTCGTCCGCAGCAGTCGCTATCGACCGATGGTTGCCGGTGGCGGTGTCCAGCGGGCCTTGGGTGGGATGGTGCTGCTGACTCCGAAGTCGTTCTTGAGCTCTTCGGGGATGGCGTAGTGCATGACGCGGCCGCGGGTGAGGGAGGACAGTTCCAGGACGCTGGTCAGGTGGCCGAGTCGGTCCAGGGCCCAGCCCGCCAGGGGTGAGCGGTCCTCGATGGTCTCCAGCACTCCCAGCAGGGCGGGAGCGGCCTTGACGACGGTGTCCCAGCTGGTGCGGGGGACTTCCAGCCAGTCGGCGCAGGTGTCGCCGATCAGGTAGCGGATCAGGGCGGAGACGATCGGATCGAAGAAGGTGCCGGGCACGACTTCTTCGTAGAGGTCGATGAGCTGGCGGGTGAGCTGGGCACCTTCCTCGCTGGGGCCCATGTGGCGGGTCATGTACAGGTCGGAGAACTCGCGGGCCGCCCGCAGGTCCTTGGGGACGTGCTCCTGGTCGATGCCGAGGATGGCGCCGACCACCCGCCAGGAGTAGTAGTAGGCCTCGGCGCCTTCGTTGCTCATGTGGATGCCGAGGCGGTGCAGGGCGTCGAGGACCTGGATGG
Source organism: Streptomyces aurantiacus (assembly GCF_027107535.1). Lineage (NCBI taxonomy): Bacteria > Bacillati > Actinomycetota > Actinomycetes > Kitasatosporales > Streptomycetaceae > Streptomyces > Streptomyces sp. Qhu-G9. The sequence continues at coordinate 5,651,572 of NZ_CP114283.1, forward strand.
AGAACATCATCTGCCCGCCGATCATGTCCTCCTGACAGATCGGCGTGCCCAGGGCGGCGGTGTCCCAGCGGTCCTCCCGCTTGAGGTGGTGGCGGATGGAGGCGTGCAGCAGCCGCACCTTCTGGGCTGCGGGGATGAAACGGCTGCCGGCTTCGAACGCTCCGGGCTGCATGAGGTAGACCGTGAACTGGCCTGTCTCGGCCATCCGTTTGGAGGGGTACTTGAGTGAATGGGTGGACGACAGCAGCCTGGCCACCTGGGGCAGGACGTAGCAGGCGGGCATCGATGCGAAGGACAGCGCGGTGGAGATGTGCACGTTGTTGTCGATGAAGAACAGCCGTGCTTTCTCCATCTCGGCCCAGTCCACCCAGTCGGGCGGCGTGCTGGTTTCGTTCAGGTACTCGCGGGCGACGTCCGGCAGGCCCTCGGGAAGGTCCTGCCCGACGGTGGAGACGTAGCGCATGAGCGTGTTGAACTTGCCGACCTCGCCGCGCTCGAACAGTGTCGCCACCGTCGCGTCGGCGAGTTCGTCCCCTTCGGTGCGCAGGGCGTCCATGGACGCTCGGGTGTAGGTCATGGTGCTCCTCCTGCGGGTGTGGCGGTCAGTGGGTGCGGGTGGCTGAGACGGTCGCCAGGGACTCCAGTGCACGGCGTGCGTCGGCAGTCAGATCGGCGTCGGCCAGGACGTCGTGCGCTTCCCGCAGCCGTGCGGTGATCATGCCCTCGACGCGGGCGACGGCGCCGGTGCGGTGGGCGATCTCCCGGGCCCGTTCCACCTGTTGCTCGCTGATGTTCGCCTGCCCGAGCAGGTGGCGCAGCTCTCCGCGTTCCGCCTTGGTGGCGGACGTGAGGGTGTGGGCCATCAGCGCGGTCGGCCTGTTCCCGGCGAGGTCATCGGCCGGGTCCTTGCCCGTCTGTTCAGGATCCCCGAACAGGCCCAGCAGGTCGTCGCGCAGCTGGAACGCCTCGCCCAGCGGCACGCCGAAGTCGCTGTACGACTCCAGCAGTCGCGGTGGTGCGCCGGCGAGGAGGCCGCCGATCTGCAAAGGGTGTTCGACGGTGTACTTCGCGGTCTTGTAGCGGATCACCTTCACCGACGCGTCCGGGTCCGGCGCGGCTCCGGTGCGCAGGATTTCCAGGCACTCACCGGCCACCAGTTCGCGGGCCAGGACCGCCCACAGAGGCCGGGCTCTGCTCAGGAAGGCGCCGGGGAGGCCGGAGTCGGTGAACAGCTGCCCGGCCATCGACATCAGCAGGTCCCCCACCAGCATGGCCAAGGCTCTGGCCCCGGTCTTCGGCCGTGCATGATCGGTGAGGACCTCGCGCAGGGCGATGTGCCCGGTGGGCCTGCCGTGCCGGGTACGGCTGTGGTCGATCAGGTCGTCGTGCACGGCGGCTGCCGCATGGACCAGTTCGATCGCGCCGGCGGCACGGACCAGCGCGTCACTGTCGGGCTGCCCTGCCCCGCGCCAGCCCCAGTAGCAGAACGCCGCCCTGAGCCGTTTGCCGTGCCCGGTCGCGGCATGAAGCTGCTCCGCGACCGGCGCCAGTCCGGCATCGATGTCGGCCAGCGCCTGTGCTTCGGCCGTGACGAATCCGCTGAGGACTTGGTCGACGCGCTTCTTCAGTAAGGCGTGCTCTTCCCGTTCACTCACTGGGGCTTCCCGCCTGGGTGCGGGCGGTGACGGTGCGGGCGAGGACCTCCATATGAGCCGGCGCGGTGACCGCGTGCCGGTCCAGGAGCAGGCGGCCGCGGGCCTTCGTCTCCTCCTGGCCGTCCGCCAGGAGGTCCCCGAGATCCGCGCGACGCAGCAGACTGCTGACGCCGCCCATCGCGCTGCTCAGCCCGCTGACCGCCAGATCGGCGAGGCCTGCCATCAGGGCCACCGTGCCTTCGGTCAGGCCCGGCTTGCGGCCGTCGTGGTGTGTCACAGCATGTCCCCCTGCGGCAGGACCCGCCCCGGCTCCGGCCGGGTGGCACGGAGCAGCGCGTGCCGATGTTCGGCACCGCATGATCCGAGTCTGACCACCGGACGTACCCCAGGCAGCCTCAATGCACCATTGAGTGATCTTCTTCGGAGATCTCCTCATGCAGGGGGCGACACCTGTTACGGCTCAGGCACCTGTTACGACACAGGTACCCCGTCCGTGGCGGCGGCTTTCCGTGCCACGTAGACGGTGTTGGTCGCGGTGCCGCCCTGCAGGGGGTTGTCGAAGTCGACGACGTGAGCTTCCGACGTGGCGAAGACACCCGCGAGGACGGCGTTGAACTGTGCGTCCGGCGGATCGTTGGACCAGAGGGCGAAGACGCCGTCGGGGAGGAGACGGTCGGCAAGGGCGCGCATGCCGGCGGCCTCGTAGAGCGCCGCGTGACGTGGATGCAGCACATGGCGTGGCGAATGATCCACGTCCAGCAGGACGGCGTGGAAGCGCCGTCCCGGCTCCTGGGGGTCCAGACCGCCGGCGTCTTGGACCAGCGCGAAGAAGTCACCCTGGACCAGGCGGCAGCGGGGGTCCGATGCCAGGGATGCGCCCAGCGGGACCAGATGGCGCTGGTGCCACTCGATGACCTCGGCGAGTGCGTCGATGACGACCAGGGACCGGACACGTGGGTCGTCCAGGGCGGCCTGGGCGGTGTAACCGAGGCCGAGGCCGCCCACCGCGACATCGAGAGGGGTGTCGGGGAGGTCGGCCAGGCCGAGCCGGGTCAGGGCGATCTCGCCCGCGGTGAAGAGGCTGGACATCAGGAACTCGTCGCCGAGCTTCACTTCGTACACATCGTCGCCGGATGCCGGATCCCGTCGGCGCCGAAGGCTGATGTCGCCCATCGGCGTCGGGCGCCAGTCGATCTCCTCGAAACGCGCGCTCATCCGTTCGCCTTTCTGATGCCGACGATGTGTACGTCCGGTGCCCGGCCCTGCGGGCTCAGGTCCGTGCGCCTCCCTGCCGTCGGCCATGGCAGGGAGGCGAGCGCCGGTGCGGGGCGTGTCAGGCGTCGATGATGACGGGGATGATCAGGGGCCTGCGACGGTAGGTGCGGAACGCCCAGTTCGCCACGGCGCGGGCGATGAGCTGTTCCAGCTGGTGCGCGTCGCCGACGCCCTCGGCGGCCGCGGTGGCCAACGTCTTCTCGATCACCGGGATGACGGGTTCGAACGTGGCGTCGTCGTGGACGAACCCGCGGGCCAGGAAGTCGGGGGCCTCGGCGAGGCTGCCGGTGTCGGCGTCGACGATCGCCACGACCGTGACCACGCCTTCCTCCGCGAGGGTGACGCGGTCCTTGAGGGAGGCCTCGGTGGCCCCGCCGACCTCCATACCGTCCACGTAGACGTTGCCCGCGGGCACCTTGCCGGTGATCGACACGCGCCCGTCGACGAGGTCGACGACGACGCCGTCCTCGGCGATGACCACTCGCTCGGGATCGACACCGGTACGGATGGCCAGATCGGCGTTGGCCCGCAGATGGCGCCATTCGCCGTGCACCGGCATGACGTTGCGCGGCTTGACGATGTTGTAGCAGTAGACGAGTTCACCGGCGCTGGCGTGCCCGGAGACGTGCACTTTGGCATTGCCCTTGTGGACGACATGGGCGCCCCACCGGGTCAGTCCGTTGATCACCCGGTAGATGGCGTTCTCGTTGCCGGGGATCAGGGAGCTGGCGAGCAGGACGGTGTCGCCCTTGCCGATGCGGATCACATGGTCGCGGTTGGCCATCCGGGAGAGAGCGGCCATCGGCTCGCCCTGGGATCCGGTGCACACCAGGGTGATCTTGTGGTCGGGGAGCTTCTCCAGCTCCTTCATGCTGACCACGAGGCCGCGCGGCACCTTCAGGTAGCCCAGGTCGCGGGCGATGCCCATGTTGCGGACCATGGAGCGGCCCACGAAGGCGACCTTGCGGCCGTGCTGGTGGGCGGCGTCCAGGACCTGCTGGATGCGGTGCACATGGCTGGCGAAGCTGGAGACGATCACCCGTCGCGGCGCGGTGCGCAGGACCTGCTCGATCGCGGGGTTCAGCTCGCGCTCGGAGACGGTGAAGCCGGGCACTTCGGCGTTGGTGGAGTCGGTGAGGAACAGGTCGACGCCCTCCTCCCCGAGGCGGGCGAAGGCGCGCAGGTCGGTGATGCGCTCGTCCAGCGGGAACTGGTCCATCTTGAAGTCGCCGGTGTGCAGGACCATCCCGGCACCGGTACGGATCGCGACCGCCAGGGCGTCCGGGATGGAGTGGTTGACCGCGACGAACTCGCAGTTGAAGGGCCCGAAGTCGCGCCGGTCGCCCTCCCGCACCCGCACCGTGCGTGGCCGGATGCCGTGCTCCTTGAGCTTGGCCTCCAGGAAAGCAAGGGTCAGCTTCGAGCCGACGACGGGAATGTCGGACCGCTCGCGCAGCAGGTACGGGACGCCGCCGATGTGGTCCTCGTGGCCGTGGGTGAGTACCACGGCCACGATGTCGTCCAGGCGCTCCCGGATCGAGGTGAAGTCCGGCAGGATCACGTCCACGCCGGGCTGGGTCTCCTCGGGGAACAGCACGCCACAGTCGACGACGAGCAGCTTGCCGGCGTACTCGAAGACGGTCATGTTGCGGCCGATCTCGCCGAGGCCGCCCAGGGCGACGACCCGCAGCCCTCCCTCGGGCAGTGGCGGGGCGGCTTGCAACTCTGGATGCGGATGGCTCATACCGTGACGGTACCGGAGAGTCGGAAGGGATGATCCACTGCCTGCGCGGTCTCTCCTTCCCGAGGTCTCCATCCGCACCTTCGGAGGTGCCGCGGATCACCCGGCCCACGCGGGCAGGGGCGACCGTCGTTCTCGTCGGCCGCGGCGTGTCGGCGGTGTGAAGGACACGCGGGCGTGTCCTTCGGGCGCCGATGAGGCCGCAGTAGGTCACTTGTTGATCCACTTCCTCAGCGGGTAGGCGGTTCGGCATGGCTGAAGTGGTGGAGGCGGGACTGTGGGGGTTGGTGGCGGGCTCGGCGCTGCTGCTCGGCGCCGCTCTGGGATACGGGCTGCGGGTGCCGCAGAAGGTCATCGCGACCGTGATGGCGTTCGGGGCCGGGGTGCTGATCTCTGCGGTGTCCTTCGAGCTGGTGGGGAAGGCGTACGAGCAGGCGGGGCTTGCTCCCGCGGTCGTCGGCACCCTCATCGGTGCCGTGGCCTACACCGGGGGCAACGTGTGGTTGGCCCGCCGGGGTGCGCGCCACCGCAAGCGTTCCGGTCACGAGCGGGCGAGGGCGCAGCCCTCGGAGGGCGAGCAGGGCGGGTCCGGGACGGCGCTCGCGCTCGGCGCCCTGCTCGACGGGGTCCCGGAGTCCGCCGTCATCGGCGTGAGTCTGCTCAATGGCGGCGCGGTCAGTCTGGTGACGGTGGCCGCGGTGTTCATCAGCAACGTGCCCGAGGGCCTGTCCAGTTCGGCGGGGATGAAGAAGGCCGGCCGCACCAAGGGGTACGTCTTCGGTACCTGGGCGGCCATCGCCGCGGCCTCCACGGTCTCGGCCGTCCTCGGTTACACGGTGGTCGGCTCCTTCTCCCCCGCCGTGATCGCCGCCGTGACCGCGGTCGCGGCCGGAGCGATCCTCGCCATGATCGCCGACACCATGATCCCCGAGGCTTTCGACGACGCCCACCTGGCGATCGGGCTGATCACCGTCAGCGGGTTCCTCGTCTCGTTCGCCCTGTCCCACGCCTGATCGCCGGGGTCGGCGTCGGATCTCCGGGACAAGGTCACCGATGGCGGTGAGCTGTGACGATCCAGGCACGCGAGTCGAAGTACACGCCCCCGTCGGTGGTGTGGGCGTCGAGGGTGGTGCGCAGCCGCGCGCGTCCCTGCTCGGCGGCCGCGGTGTCGAGGGTGGCGAGCAGCTCCCTGACCTCCCAGAGGCGGAGCACGGCGTCGAAGGCGGTGGCGCTGTCCGGGCCGTAGTGGACGGGCTCGTGCACGTCGGTGAAGGTGACGTCCGCGAAGCCGGCCGCCGTCAGCACGCCCTCCGTGACGGCCGGGTCGGCGAGTGAGAACGGGTCCGGGCCGTGGGGCGCGGCTGATGCGGTGGTGAGGGTCCGGCGGATCGCGGTGGCCCACTCGTTGCGGTCCCGTTCCTGCCAGACCAGCATCACCAGGCGCGCCGCAGGCCGCAGCGCGCGCCCGATATTGGTGAAAGCGGCGACGGGGTCGGCGAAGAACATCGTTCCGAACCTGCTGATGCAGAGGTCGAAACGCGCGGGCGGAAAGGCGTGGACCTGGGCGTCCGCCTCCCGGAAGGTGATGTTGGTCAGTCCTTGGTCGTCGCTGAGCCGGCGGGCCCGTTCGAGCATGGGTTCGGAGAGGTCGAGGCCTACCGCGCTACCGTCGACGGCGGCGCGGGCGGCCTCGCGGGTGGTCTGGCCCGTGCCGCAGCCGATGTCGAGGACACGGTCGCGAGAGCCGACGCGGGCAGCGGTACGGAAGAGATCGTTGTGCAGGCACAGTTCCGCGTCGTAGTCGAACAGGTCGGACATCACCGTCACCGGATCCTCTCGTTGTCGACTGCGACGGGGCCGTCGCGGAGTACGCCTCGCACCTGGTCCACGGACACTGTCTCCGGTGCGAACTCCGCCAGCCACCACGTGGCGCCCGCCTCGGCGTAGGGCGCCGGATCACTGCCGGGTGGGAGGGGGACGGCGATGTCGTACGGGGTCGTCCTTGGCCCGCGGAGACCGGTGAGGGTGGTGACGATGCCTGCGAGCTGGTCCGGGTGTTCGAGATTGACCGGGACGAAACCGTCGTGCCGGGCCGCGCGGCGCAGGGGTTTGACGTTGCCGGGAAGTCCCGCGGCCCACACCGGCACGCCGGGGCGCTGAACCGGTCTGGGAAGGAAGGTGATGTCGTCGACGGTGTAGTGGCTGCCGTGATGGTGCACCGGCTCACCGGACCACGCGGCGGTGAGGATCTCCAGTGACTCGTCGAGCATCCGCCCCCGCCGTCGGTCGTCGAGTTCTTCGCCGGTCGCGCTCAGTTCACCGGCGAAGCGATCGCTGCCGAGACCGACGCCGAGCGTGAGGCGGCCGCCACTGAGCCGGTCCAGCGTGGCGGTTTCCCTGGCGACCTTGGTCGGCCGACGCCGGGCAAGGGCTGTGACCATGGGGCCGAACCGGAGGCGTTCGGTGGCGGTGGCGATCGCGGCCAGCGTGATCCAGGGGTCGGCCACCTGCCGGACCGGCGCCCGCCAGCGCAGGTGGTCCCATACGAACACGCCGTGCCAGCCGGCCTCCTCCGCCTCGGCAGCCAGACGTGCGACCACCGCGGGGTCGCAGAGGTCGTCGAAGACCGGCAGCCAGAGCGCCGATCGCAAGGGGGTCATCGCCGGCCGCCGGTGTGCCGGAGCAGAGCGGGGACGAACACGTCCCACAGCGGTTTCGGCAGGTCGTGCCCGGCTCCTTCCAGGGTCACCAGCGACGCGCCGGGGATCGCGTCGCGCAGCGCGTGTCCGTGCGGGAGCGCGCAGACCGGGTCGTGGTCGCCGTGCACCACCAGGGTCGGCGCCTTGACGGAGGCGAAATCGCGGGACGACCCGTCGAAGGTCATCGCGTAGTGGTTGACGAGGGTGGACGCGATGTCGCGGGTGCGGGCCACGTCCCTCTTGACGAGCGCGCGCGTGGCCCTCTCGTCGAAGTAGGGCGAGCCGCCCGAGCACGCCTTTGCCGAGGCGACGACGAAGTCCACCACCGCGCCAGGATCGGCGGGGTCCGGGTCGGCGGGAATTTCGCCGGCGAGCTCGTCCGCGGACGGCGGGAGTCCGTCCTCGCCCGTGGAGGTGGAGACGAACGTCAGTGACTCCACCCGGTCGGGGTGGTCCACGCCCATGATCAGCCCGATGCCGCCGGACATGGACCGGCAGACGATGTGTGCGCGCTCGATCTCAAGGGCGTCCAGGATGCCGAGCGCGTCCCCGGCCAGGTCGGTGTACGTGTAGCCCGGCCGCCCCGGCGGGTAACTGGTGGACCTGCCGGTGTCCCGGTTGTCGTAGCGGATCACGAACCGGCCGTCGCGGGCGATCCGTTCGCACAGCTCTGTCTCCCACCACAGCATCGAGGCGGTCGCGCCGTCGATGAGCAGGATCGCCGGGTTCGCGGGGTTTCCGAAGGTCTCGATGCACAGCTCGACGTCGTTGATCGCGACGAGCTTCTCTCCGTGTGAAAGGGGTTCGGTCATGAACGTCACGCTAGACCCGGCAGTCGATCGGCAAAAGCGATGGTTTCCGATCGATTCGATCGCCATCAGCGATGGTCTTGGTTAGGGTGGTCTCATGTCCGATGTTGAACTGCGCCATCTCGCCGCGATGGCCGCCGTGGCCGACGAGGGCTCGTTCGGGCGGGCGGCCGCGCGGCTCGGGTACACCCAGTCGACGGTGAGTCAGCAGATCGCTGCTTTGGAGAAGTCAGTCGGCGGTGCCGTGTTCGACCGGCCGGGCGGACCGAAACCGGTGCGGATCACCCCACTCGGCGCGGTGGTGCTGGCACACGGACGCGAACTGCTGGCGAAGGCCCAGGCGATGGCGACAGCCGTCGACCGGTTCAAGGCCGGCGACGGCCGGATCGACATCGGCACCTTCCAGAGCGTGTCCAACGTGATCCTGCCGCTGATCGTCCGCGCGCTGCGGGACGAGCACCCCGGCTGCGACATCAGACTGTTCGAGGAGGAGACCGACAAACCAGAGGTCCACGAACTCGACCTGATGTTCTTCGACGGCCGCGTCGACGGCGATGTCGAACACCGCAAACTGCTCGACGATCCCTACCTGCTGGTGGCCCGCCGCGGCACCTTCCCCGACGGCCCGGTGCGCACGGCCCACCTCGACGGCGCACCGATGGTGGCGCACCCGCCGATCTGCGACCAGGCCCGGATGGAACATGCGCTCGCACGCCGTGGCGTGCGGCCGCACATCGTGTGCCGCACGGCGGGCAACGAGACCGTGCTGTCGATGGTGCGCGCCGGCATGGGGTCGGCGATCGTGCCCCAACTCACCGTCCACAGTGCCAACCTCGACTCCGATGCGTCGCTGTGCGTCCACGAACTCAAGCCGGGGCTCCCGCCACGCGAGATCTTCCTGCTGTGGCAGGCGCATCGCACGCACTCCCCGCTCGCGGCACGGGCGATCGAGATCGCGGTGGACATCGCAGAAAAGATCGTCGAGCGCGCTTGACCCGATCGAGTGCGCCGCAGGGCGGAGACGGACCGGGCCGCGACGGGTAGGTCGGCTACGAGTACGCCCCCGGGCCCGTACGTGGAAGGGCTCGGCCGGCTCGCAAACTACCGAGGGGAACGCCTATGAGGATCGTCATCACCGGTGGATTCGGCTTCCTGGGGAGGCTGGTCGCCGATGCCCTGCTCACGCGGCGGACCCTGTGCGATGTGCCCGTCGACCGACTGGTGCTCGCCGACCGGTTCGTACCCCCCGAGGCGCCGGTGATGGAAGACCCGCTGGTGGACGTCGTCCAGGGTGACCTGAGCGAGCGCCTCGACACGATCTTCGCGCAGCCCGTGCACGTCCTCATCCATCTCGCGTCGGCCGTCTCGGCCGAGTGCGAGACCGACTTCGACCTCGGCATGAGCGCCAACCTGGACACCACCCGTGCGCTGCTCGACGCCGCCCGCTCCCAGTCGCGTGGTGGCGGGCCGACACCCCGGGTGGTGTTCTCCAGCAGCATCGCGGTCTACGGCTCCGACCCGGAGCTGCAACTGCCGCCCCTGATCAGCGAGTCCACGCTCCCCACCCCGCAGTCCAGCTACGGGGCGCAGAAGCGCGTCTGCGAGCAGTTGATCGCCGAATACACGCGCCGGGGCTTCGTCGACGGACGCGTGGCGCGCCTGATGACCGTCTCGGTGCGGTCGGGCACACCGAACGCGGCTGCCTCCGGCTTCCTGTCCGGCATCGTCCGCGAGCCCCTCTCCGGGCTGCCGGCCGTCTGCCCGGTCGACCCCGGCCTGCAAGTCGCCCTGGCCTCACCGCGGCGCACCGTCGAGGGCATCCTCCGAATCACCGAAGCCGAGCGCGGCAGCGGCCCCGGCAGACTGGAGGGCACGCTTCCGGTCAACCTGCCGGCGCTGACGGTCACGGTCGCCGAGATGCTGGACACACTGCGCCGGGTGGCCGGCGACGCCGTCGCCGACCTGGTGACCGTCGCGCCCGACCCCGTCGTCGAGGCCATCGTCGGCTCGTGGCCCGCAGTGTTCGACGACGCGCGCGCCAGGGCGCTCGGCCTCCGCCCCGACGACAGCTTCGAGTCCGTCCTCAGGGCATACGTCGAGGACCATCCCGAAGCCGTCACAGCCGAGGTGACCGCGCCCTGACGTGCGCCGGCCCCACATCCCGCGCGTGGGCGCATGGCTGGAGACACCCCCACCCGGGAAATGGTGACGCAGGGAGAGCGGTGGACGTGGCGGGTGATGCCGGCGGGGCAGTCCGTCAAGCAGCGGGCCATGACGATGGAACCTACGAGGCGGTCCCCCGCCTCGTAGATCCCGTACGGGACGCCACCGTCCGTACCGACGCCGGGGCGGCGGTGCGGCCGCTCTCCGGCGCGGTGTCCCGGGAGTGATTCCCCACTGGGTCGCACAGCCCGTCACCTTCGGGGATGACACAACAGCCCTGCGTGATACCCGAGTTGCCGCGGGAGGTCGTCCCCGTCGAGAACCTCATCGGCAAGGTCGCGGAGGGGCCGTCGGCCGGGGCGGCGGGGCGGCCGTGGCCTTCGAGGTGGTCACCTGGAACCCCACAGGCACGTACGGCATGATCACTTCGGTCGAACTCCGGGGGCCCGTATGACATGGTCCGAGCGCATCGTGACACGAGAGGTGTCCGCCTCGTGTGCAGAGACTCCGGCGGACCGAGACAGCCTGTCGTGCTGCTGCACGGGCTGGCCGGTCACTCGGGTGAATGGGACCGGACGGCGTGAAGGCTGAGCCCTCGGTACCACGTTGTCGCACTCGACCAACGCGGGCACGGCGCCAGCGAGCGTCACCCGCTCGATGTCTCCCGCAACGCCTACGTCGCCGACGTCATCGCCGTTCTCGACCAACTCGACCTCCAGCGCCCGGTCCTGGTCGGCCAGTCGCTGGGTGGCCACACAGCCATGCTCACCGCAGCCGCCCACCCCGGGCGGATCCACGCGGTTGCACTGATCGAGGCCGGCCCCGGGGGCGCGAACCCGGATACCCCCGCCGAAGTCCGCGCTTGGCTCGATTCGTGGCCGGCCCCTTCCCGTCGTACGAAGCCGCCGTCCGCTTCTTCGGCGGTGGAGCGGTCGGCGAGGGCTGGGCCGCCGGACTCGAGCAACGCGGAGGCGGATGGTGGCCCCGCTTCGACCGGGAGGTGATGGTCCGCTCACTGGAGGAGACCGCTCGGCATTCCACCTGGCACGAGTGGGGACAGGTCACATGTCCGGCCCTGGTCGTCCTGGCCCGGTCGAGCATCACCCCTTCGCGGGACATCGACGAAATGCTCCGGCAGCGACCCGACACCGTGGCCGTCAGCATTCCCCGGACCGGTCACGACCTGCACCTGCAAGAGCCGGAAACCCTCCACGCCACCCTCTCGGGCTTCCTGGACGAGCTCCACTGACACCTTCCGTCAGAGGTTCCGACCAACCGAGCTTGCGGCTGCGCAACCCCGCCTGCAAGCCATTCCGGAAACTCTTCGAAACATTCGGAGACATACTGCGTCACAATTGATCTCCGATGAGCGAGGGCTATGAATACGGCCTCGCACACCGGATCAATGTGAGCTTTGGACAGGCGCTTTCACTTGTACGAAGATTCCATCCCTGACGAATGTTTCGTAATAGGTGCCGAAACTCTTGACGCTTGACGGGTGCAGGTCAAAACTGTTCGACCACACCCCACCCGTGGATGAGGGAGGAAACCCGCACATGAACCTCACACCTGCACAGCCGAGCCGCAGGCAGACCTGCGCCATGCTGCTGGGTGCCACGACCGCGCTGGCTCTGCCCGGTACGGCCCATGCCGACACGGTCGTCACCACGAACCAGACCGGCACCAACAACGGTTACTACTACTCGTTCTGGACGGACGCGCAGGGCACGGTCTCCATGAACCTGGCTTCCGGCGGCCGCTACAGCACCAACTGGAGGAACACCGGAAACTTCGTCGCCGGCAAGGGCTGGAGCAACGGCGGACGCAGGGCCGTGACCTACTCGGGCTCCTTCAACCCGTCCGGAAACGCCTACCTGACTCTCTACGGGTGGACGTCCAACCCCCTCGTGGAGTACTACGTCGTCGACAACTGGGGCACCTACCGCCCCACGGGAACGTACAAGGGCACTGTCACCAGTGACGGCGGCACGTACGACCTCTACCAGACAACGCGCTACAACGCCCCGTCCGTCGAAGGCACGAAGACCTTCAACCAGTACTGGAGTGTCCGGCAGTCGAAGCGGACCGGCGGCACCATCACCACCGGCAACCACTTCGACGCCTGGGCCCGGGCCGGAATGCGTCTCGGCAGCTTCAGCTACTACATGATCCTCGCGACCGAGGGATACCGGAGCAGCGGCAACTCCAACATCACGGTGTCGGCATGACCACCGGAGCACGTCTCGTGTCACGCCCCCTGCCGACGGCACTCGCCGTCGTCGCACTGGTCGCCACGGGCACTCTCACCGTCAACACCAACCCGGCGCAAGCCGCCGCCTGCAACGGATACGTCGGGCTCACCTTCGACGACGGCCCGTCCGGCAGCACACCGGCCCTGCTCAGCACGCTGACCCAGAACGGGCTGCGGGCCACGATGTTCAACCAGGGCCAGTACGCCGCCGCCAACCCCTCCCAGGTACGGGCCCAGGTCAATGCCGGCATGTGGGTCGGCAACCACAGTTACACCCATCCGCACCTGCCGCAGCTCAACCAGTCGCAGATCGACTCGGAGATCTCCCGGACCCAGCAGGCGATCGCGTCCGCCGGCGGCGGTACGCCGAAGCTGTTCCGGCCGCCGTACGGCGAGACCAACTCGACGGTGAAGGCCGTCGAGGCCAAGTACGGTCTGACCGAGATCCTCTGGAACGTGGACTCTCAGGACTGGAACGGCGCCGGCACGGATGCCATCGTGCAGGCCGCCGGACGACTCGGCAACGGCCAGATCATCCTCATGCACGACTGGTCCGCCAACGCGCGTGCGGCGATCCCACGTATCGCACAAGGGCTGGCAGCCCGCGGCCTGTGCGCCGGCAGGATCTCCCCGCAGACCGGCCGCGCGACTGCCCCCTGACACATGGGCCGGCGTCACCTGCATGGCCACGGCAGACCTCACAGCCGCATGGGGTTGTCGTCAGCCGGCAGGTGGCGGCGGTCCGGTGCGGGGGCGATGGGCCCGGACGTCGACCGGGCGTCCATCGGGATCGCGAACTGTCATCGTCCACTGCGTGGGCAGCGTCTCGATCTCCCCGGCCGGCCATCCGGCATCGAGGATCTGTTCGCGAACCTCACAGAGCTGCGCATGGGTTCCCACACGTAGCCCCCAGCCCGCCTTGCCGAGGGGGTCGAGTTCAGTGGTGGGGGCGGTGGCCGTTTCGACGATCATCAGATGGTCGTCCTCGCCCACATCGATGACCGCGATCCGAGGATCGGTGAGGGTCGCATTGCGCTCGAAGGCGAGCACCGCTCCCAACAGCTCCGTGTAATACGGCACGAGCCGGTCGAGGTGGGTCGTCGACAGAGTCAGATGGTTGATTCCGAAGAGATCAGGCATGGTCCGCCCACTGTAGGACAATCACCGGACGGCCCCTGGTGCGCGGGGAGTTGTGGTCGCCCCACCAGACGCGGCAAGGCGAGTGGGAAAGTCAGTCCGTCTGCCTCAACCGCAAAACGCCGTGAACGGCTCGGCCTGAGCCGAGCCGTTCACATGTGCCCGATGCGATGGATACCTGCTTGCTCCAGCGCGGCAATTCGTTGTGCGCGCCATATCGCGGATATGCCGGGAGAGTCTACTGCTCGGGCATCCGCCACGACGGATGTCACTCGTCGATCAGCTTCCGACGTACCAGGTGAAACCGCCGTTGGAAGCGGCGACGGTGAGCAGAACGGCGAAGATGATCAGGTCCACAACTCCGAGGATGACGCCGGCCTTCGCCATGCCGCCACCTCCCTTGACCCCTGCCTGTCGCATGCCTACGGCACCCAGAACAATAGCCAGGGGGCCGAGAATCACGTTGAAGAGGAAGACTCCGATGATTCCGCAGACAAGGCTGGCGACCGCCAGACCGTTGGTACGTGATCCGGAAGTGGCAGAAGAGCCGCCGTAACTCGTCATCACATTCCCCTACTGTAGGCGTATCTGCTGACGGCGCTCCGCTTGTCGGAGCGCTTCGCGCCCTGTGCTTTCCGGTCATCCGGGTGCCCCCGAACATCGGCTCTACTCCCCCTTCGAAATGCGAGCCGGGCAGACTTGGTCACCTCGATCGGGTCACTGGGACTGACGCCCCTGGCGCAACTGTCGGCTCGCTGCATGCCGCACGCCACGGGTCCGGCCGTGCTCGGCCGGCAGTCCGCGGTCACCTCGGCCAGGGTCTTGGCCCAGGCCGAGGTGACCGGCGGCGATCGGGGTCCTGACATGCCATCACGCCACCAGTGGACGGTGGATGGCATGACCCTGCTCCGACGACCACCGGGCGGCACACGTGACTCGTTTCGGATCATGCCCGTTGCTCTCTGGTCGTAGCCCGATTCGCCGTGTAGCGTCACTACTAGATGTCGTGGTTCGCAGTACCTGCCCGCGCTCCGGTGCGGGCATTTTGCTGTGCAGTGCAGGACCAGGGCGATCACCTCCGGGCCCGCGCGGTGTGGGTCCGTATTCGACTGGGAAGGCACCAGCATGGCCAAGGGAACTGTCAAGTGGTTCAACGCCGAGAAGGGCTTCGGCTTCATCGAGCAGGAGGGTGGCGGACCGGACGTCTTCGCCCACTACTCGAACATCAACGCCTCCGGCTTCCGTGAGCTCCAGGAGGGCCAGGTCGTGAACTTCGACGTCACGCAGGGCCAGAAGGGCCCGCAGGCGGAGAACATCACGCCCGCCTGACGTCACGGTCAGACGTTGCCGGGCCCCGGAACGCATGTTCCGGGGCCCGGCGCATGCCGAGACTCCTCACCGCGCCGAGGCAGAGTTCACCGTCCCGCCCGGAGCGGCCATCCCGTGCCACACACTCCTGCCGCGCCAACTGCGCGGTACTCGACAGTGACGAACAAGAGCATGTGCGAACTTGCCGCTGTGCCCCACGGCTGAGCAAGGTCCGCGCCCACCGCCGCCGTGTCGCGCCGGTCTCGTCGGTCGGAACACAGGCAACTCGCGCCACCCATGCGCATGTGCGCTTTCCGTGCGCATCTCGTGACCTCAAGAGGGAAATGGGCACACAGAACCCTCACCGGTACTTTTCGGCCCCATCTGGTGAGCGCGTGTCAAAAGACTCCTCGCGTCGCTAGCGTCGAACCCGTCCGTCAGAGACGTACGTCTTCATCTCCCGTCACGCAGGCGCCGCGTGACGGGAAGTCAGATGAAACACGGGGAGAATCAGTGATCATCCATACAGGGGCGCGACGGGCTGCGATTGCGGCAACCGTCACGGGATTGGCCGCCACGCTGCTCACCATCAGTCCGGCGCAGGCCGCGCCGACCGTCGAGGAATCCGCCCTTCTCGACACCGCGCAGACCTATCTCACGGGCGAGAACGCCGTGACGGTGGACGGTGCGACCGCCACGATCCGCAAGGCCGAGACCATCCAGGTCGCGGAAACCTTCACGGCCGTACGGCACGACCGCATGGAGGCCCGTAAGCAGCTCAAGGGCATCAACAAGCTCGCGGGCGTGCACTATTCGGCCGTCAAGACCGAGCTCACTCCGGTCGGCGAGACCCGCACCAAAGGCAACACCGCGCAGCTCGCTGTACAGGAGCACACGGAGTACACCTTCGCCGACACCAAGGACGCGCCCTACAGCTACACCGTGCGGCACAAGCTGTCCTACGTACGTTCCGGCGGCACCTGGGCACTCGCGAAGATCGACACCCAGGACGGGCCCGCGAACCTCGCGACGCCCGAGAAGCTGGAGCCGGCCGAGCTGGCCGCCGCCGAGAAGGCCGCGAGGGAACTGCGCTCCGCGGACGGTTCGAAGAAGGTCACCGACCCGGCCCTCAAGAAGCGCAGTACCCGTGACGGGAACAGCACCCTGGCCGCGTACGACTACCAGGCGATGGTGGACTTCGCCACGAAGTACGCCGAGCCCGAGCCGGAGGACAACGTCCCCTACGAGCGAGACGAGAACGACTGCACCAACTTCATCTCGCAGGCCCTCAGCGCCGGTGGCTGGGAGCGGGTGCTCGGCTGGTACCGGAGCGACTCGGCGTGGTGGTACACGGGCAACTGGTGGCTCGAGCACAGCTACACCTGGGGCGGTGCGCCCAACTGGCAGCGGTTCGCGCGCGACGAGTCGGAGCGCGTGTACGAGTTGGACGGTCCTGCGAGTCTCGCGATCGCGGACGTCGTGCAGTTCGAGATCTTCGGATACAGCGACCCGGGGCAGCCGGGCCACACCATGATGGTCACCGACTTCACGTCGGACTATCTGCCGAAGATGAGCTACCACACGACGGACACGCTCAACCGGCCGCTCAGCGAGATCATCGCCGAACACAGCGCCGGTGAGAAGTTCTGGTACTTCCGTACCTGATCCGACCGCGTCCGGAGAGTGACTCGACGCCTCGCGTCGCGGTGCGGGGATCAGCTCCCCTGCACCGCGGCGCGCAGGCGTTGCGAGGTGACCGACCCCTCGCTTCCGTCCGCGCATTCCAGTCGTACGCGGCCTTCGGCGTCGAGTGGGAGTACCTGCTCGGGGGCGAAGTGGAACAGCTCCCCGCCACTGCGGTCGGGACGTTGGGCGTTCTGGAGCAGGAGCAGATGGCGCCCGGGCTCCGGAAGCTGGACCTCGGCCGTCGGATACCAGACGGTGAGGTCGCCGGCCGGCGGGGTCCCGGAGCCGGCGAGGAGCTCACCTTCGGTGGCGAAACGGAAGGCAGAACTCTGGGTCACTCCGTCGTCGACGTGGATCCGACCTTCGCGGACCGTCCCGAACACGGGCCGATATCCCTCGCCCTGCCGCTTCCTGATCTTCTGCGCCGCCTCCTGCACACACTCCGCCGAGGCCACCGGCTGCGGATCGCCCCTCTTGGACCCCTCGTTGAGGCCGTTCATCGACAGCACCCCTGAGAGCACCACGCCCGCCACCAGCAGCCCGCCCGTGCCGACGGCGAGCCGTCGCCTCCGCAGTGACCGCCGGGCCCGGGCGGTGAACTGCTCGTCCGGTGCACGCTGTGGGCCCTCCGGTTCGGCGGCCATGGCGAGCAGACCCCGTACCCGATCCTCCTCAGTCACGGTGACGCCCCCTCTCCGGTGCAATGACTCCTTCGGCCCGCAGCGCCGAAAGCGCGCGGGCGGCACGGCTCTTGACCGTGCCGGGTGAACAGCCGAGCACGTCGGCGATCTCCTGTTCGGTGAGCTGGTGGTAGTAGCGCAGGACCAGCACGGCGCGCTGCGCGGGCGGGACGGCGCGCAGCAGTCCGCGGACCACCACGGCGGTCGCGACCTGTTCCTCATGCCCGTCCGTCCCGGGATCGGGGAGGTGCGCCGCGGGTACCTCGCCGTGCCAACGCCGGCGCCGGTCCTTGACCAGGAGCCGCACCATGGTGGTGCGGGTGTAGGCCTCGGCGGCCTCCTCCGCGCCGATCCGGTGCCAGGCGCGGTACGTACGCAGCAGCGCCTCCTGCGCCAGGTCCTCGGCCCGTGGACCGCCGGTCAGCAGTCGGGCCGTACGCAGCAGCGATCCGTAGCGCGCGGTCATGAAGGCCGTGAACGCCTCGTCCCTGCGCATGCCCTCGTCCCTCCGTCGCCTCTTCGGCCTTCCACCCTTTCAGAGGACCTGGAGGGCGACGGGGGTTCCCTGCCCGGCCGAGTCCGCCTGCCGGTGAGGCCCCGGAGCTGATCGGACCACTGCGGGGTGCCCAAGTGGACGGCGACCTGCGGCGATCACGCAGCGCCTCCGGGACGGACACTCCGGAAGGCAGTCCTCCCCGATCGAGCGCTCTGTGACGGCTCCACGATCTGTCCGGTATTCAGCTCGACATGGTCCCGCTCGCACCGTCCCGGGGCCGGTATACGCCCTGAGGACCTGCCGGGTGGTCCCTGGCAGGGCTCCGTGCCCGAACCGGGGTGGCGCTCAGCGCTCCCTCACGGTTCCGTTCGTGAAGATGTCCGCATGGTCCGAGGGCGATCTCGTACTGCTCGCGCGACTGACCGGGCAGGCCATCGACTGCCCCGAGTGCACCAAGAACCTCGTCGTGGGCACCCGGGAGGACATCGCCGCCCAGAACTGCTCCAGCAGACCGGTCCGTACGTGGTGCCGTCGTCCTGGGCCGTCGGTTACTCGATGTATCCGGTGGTGGGGTCCACCTGGGCAAGGAAGTCCCGGGCGGCTTCCTCAAGATCGGGCCTGGTGGCTTGCGTCGGTGGGTGACTGGCGGACATGAACCCGTACGCGGGGTCGGGTCCGGTCAGCCAGGTGAAGTGGTAGGTGCCCGGGCTGTCGTCCGGCTGACTGACCGCGAACTCCTCACCGTCGACCGATATCCGCAACGGCTCGTCCGTCGACATCACGACCTGCCTTCCATTTGCCGAGGTGAGGGTACAGAAGTACGTCTCCGATGATGCGGCACACTGCCTCGGCTCCTGGTCCCACCGGCACGATCGGTCGTGAGCGGAGCAGCCGGCCGGCTCGAGGGATGGTAGGCCCTACAGCTTTCCTTCGCCGAGCGCGACCAGTTCTACCGCAGCGCCGGGCTCCCGCCACCCGGGGACGGGATTGTCCTGCTCGGCGACGCCTCCGGACCACCCGCCTGCGAACGCGGTCTCGCCCGTGCGATCTTCGGCAACGGCCCCGCTCTCGACGTGATGTATCCACTCCAGCATGCGGCCGGGCGGGCCGCCTTCGAGGCATCGATCGTCGCGGACCTCAAGGACGCGATGCCCCGCTACTCCCAGGACGCGCAACTCGAGCGCCTCGTGCAGGAGTTGCGCCATGCCTCCGATGCCTTCGCCCACCACTGGGACCGCCCCCACCCTGCACACCGACAGCCGCAACACAGAGAACTGCAGGCTGACAGGAAAATCTGACAGTGTCAGATAAATCTCCTCCTGCCAAAAAGCCGACTGTCTCACTAGCGTCGTTCTCGGCGGCGAAGAGTGCGACACCGCGCCCCCTCTGACGGGGCGAAGGGCTCTGCGACGCATTGCGCCGACTTCCGCCCGGCCCACCCCGTTGCCTTTCCCAGAAGGACCTGAAGGAGATCACCCCGTGTTCGAACGTATGGCCGACTTGGCGATTCGCCGGTCCCGGCTCGTCCTGATCGTCGCCGCCCTGGCCGTGGCCCTCATGGGCGTGGTGGGCGCGGGCGCCTTCGGCAAACTGAAGGGAGGCGGCTTCGACGACCCGGCTTCCCCGTCCACCCGGGCAGCGGCGGTCATCGATGAGAAGTTCGGCGGCGAGACCAACCTCGTCCTGCTGGTCGGCGCCCCCGACGGCCGCATCGACGCCCCCGCCGCCAAGGAGCGCGGCCAAGAACTGGTCGCCGACCTCAAGAAGGACAAGCGGCTCAGCAACATCGTCTCGTACTGGGAGACGAACAGCCCCGACCTGCGTTCCGAGGACGGCCGTGAGGCCTTGGTGCTCGCCCACGTGAGAGGCGACACCACGGAGGAGCGGAAGAACTCCATCGAGATCCTCGACGAGTACAGCGGTACCTACAAGGACACCCTCACCATCGAGCTCGGCGGTGGCGCCGCCGTAGGCGCCGACCTGTCGAACCAGGTGGTCGAGGACCTGATCCTCGCCGAAGCGATAGCCATACCGCTGACCCTGATACTGCTCATGATCGTCTTCGGCAGCGTGGTCGCGGCCCTGCTGCCGCTGATCATCGCGGTCATCGCCATCATCGGCTCGTTCGCCCAGCTCTTCCTGTTCGGCAGCATCACCGATGTGGCGGACACCGCGACCAACCTCACCACCGCCCTGGGCCTCGGACTGGCCATCGACTACGCCCTTCTGATGGTCAGCCGCTTCCGGGAGCAGCTCTCGGCCGGGGTGAGCGTGGACGACGCCGTCCGGCGAACGGTGCACACCGCGGGCCGCACCGTCGCCTTCTCCGCCGCGACCGTCGCGGCAGCCCTGGCGGCGCTGTTGGTGTTCCCGCAGTACTTCCTGCGCTCGATGGGCTTCACCGGAGTCGGTGTGGTCGCCATCGCAGCCCTCAGCACCCTGTTCGTGATGCCGGCCCTGCTGAAGGTTCTGGGGCACCGGGTCAACAGCGGGCGGCTGCCGTGGGCGAAGTCGCAGCGCTCCGACACCCGCACACCTCTGTGGGGACGGCTGGCGCGCACCGTCATGCGGCGGCCCGTACTCACGGCACTGCCCGTCGTGGCCGTACTGCTGTTCGCGGCGAGCCCGCTGCTCAACATCTCCTTCGGCACGCCGGACGAACGCGTGCTGCCCAAGGACGCCGAGAGCCGCCAGGTCTCGCAGGTGCTGCGAGAGGATTTCGGCGGCAGTGAGGACTCGGCCCTCCAGATCGTCATCGGCCAGTCCGTGGACAAGGCCCCACTGGCGTCGTACGCGGGCCAACTGGCCGCACTCAAGGGCGTCGAGCGGGTCGAGACCAGCATCGGCGTCCACACCCCGGGACAGTCCGCGGCGGCAGGCCCGGCCAACCCCGCTCTCGGCCGGCCCGACGCACAGCGGATCAGTGTGGTGAGCAGCCTGACACCGAAGTCGGAAGCGGCCGAGAGCCTGGTCAAGCAGGTGCGCTCGGTCACCCCGCCCCCTGGGGCCAACCCCCTGGTAGGGGGAAATGACGCCGTACTCGTCGACGCCAAGGAATCCATCGCCGACAAGCTCCCCCTGGCCGGGGCCCTGATCGTCCTCACCACCTTCCTGCTGCTCTTCCTGTTCACCGGCAGCATCGTGCAGCCGGTGCGCGCCCTGGTCCTCAACCTGATCAGCCTGGCGGCCACCCTCGGCGTCATGACCTGGATCTTCGACGACGGCCATCTCTCCTCCTTCCTCGGCTTCACCCCGCAGCCGATGGAGATGACGATGGCCGTGCTGATGTTCTGCATCGCCTTCGGCCTCTCGATGGACTACGAGGTCTTCGTCACCAGCCGGATCAAGGAACTTCACGACCAGGGAGCGGACAACGAGTCCGCCGTGGTCGACGGTCTCGGCCACACCGGGCGCATCGTCAGCGCGGCCGCCGTGCTGCTCGCGGTGAGCTTCTTCGCCTTCGGCACCGCCAAGCTCAGCTTCATGCAGATGTTCGGCCTCGGCAGCGGACTTGCCATCCTCATCGACGCCATCGCCGTACGCGGAGTCCTCGTCCCCGCCGCGATGCGCCTCCTCGGGCAGAAGGCCTGGTACGCACCCGGCTTCCTGCGCCGGTTCCACGGACGCTACGGCCTCAGCGAAGGCGGCCCCGAACCGATGTCCGTACCCGGGCCTGCGGCGGATCCGACACAGGTGAAGGACTCGACCAGGGTCTGACCCCGCGTCCGCGCCCCTGACACCTGACACCTGTGCCGGTGCAGCCAGAGGAAGACGCTGCACCGGCACAGGTCATGCTCGCCGTGGGACCCGGCCACAGCCGCCTGTCTCACGAGCGTGGGCGTGGGCGGCCGGCGGTCGGGCCGTGGCCGACCAGGTGTGCGGATGGGTGCGGAAGGTGGAAGGCCGGCCCGCGTTGTTGCCCAGTGCCTGGAGAGGCGGGCCCTCCGGGTCGGATGCGATGCGGCGGGCGAGTTGCCGCGGGTGCTCGGGCTGCGTGATGTCGAGGATCACCGGTTCGCTGTTCGCCGCACGGATCGCCTCGGCGTCGCTGTCCCGGCGGACACCGGCGAGTACGTGGAAGTCCTGGCGGGCGAGTTCGCGGGCGGTCGCTGCTCCCAGACCCGTGGAAGCACCTGTGACGACGATCAGACCGCGGGCGGACATCGTGGTGGGCATCGGGAAACAGCCTCTCCTGGAGTGAACTTGGCGGTGAGCATCCTTCGCACTCGTCCGACCGAGCCGCTCCACCTGACGCGTTCACTGTCGATCAGTGGCAGGGCCTCAGCCAGTGCATCCTGCGACGGCAGGACTCGCGGTACTACCCTCGCCGCGGACGAGCGGCAGCGGCGAGGAAGTGAGGTGCCGCACCGCGAACAGTGGTAGTCGAACAGGCACTTGCTCCTGCCGTTACCTGCTCGTCACGAGGTTGCCTACCCGGGCAGCGCACCACTCTTCGCCGCCTTGTGGTGCCGCGCGGACAGCCGGGAGCCGGACTCGCGGCGGGCGGCACGACGCAGGAGGGGCACCGCGAGAAGGAACCCGAGAGCGGCCCAGGCGGCCAGGACCAGGGCGACCATCGGCAGTTCCCAGGAACCTGCCGCCTCGGCGGCACGTGCCGTGTCGGGAAGCAGCGCCGAACGCAGACCCTGCGCCATCCATTTGAGCGGAAACACCGCGGCCACGTGCTGGACCGGAACGGGCAGCGAGGTGAGCGGGAACACCGTCCCGGAGGTGAACAGCAGCCCCATCGTCGGCAGCATGATCAACGCCAGTGCCTCGCGGGGATTGGGCAGTATCGCTCCGATGGCCGCGCCCAGCGGTACGACGGCGAGCAGCCCGAATGTGGTGACCCACAGCAGTGTCAGCCAGTCGCCCGGTCCGTGCGGCAGCGGCCCGTCCACCAGCAGCGCCGCGGCCGCCAGGAGCAGGGCCAGGGTGGTGACCGCCACGACGACCACGAGCAGGCACTTGGCGACGAGGTAGGCCGGTATCCCGCCGGGGGTGGCGCGCAGCCGCAGCAGAGTGCCCTCCTCCCGCTCGGTCACGAGCATCTGCGGGAGGTTGATCAGTCCGATCTGGAACAGCAGGTAGGCGGCGAATCCCGCCAGCACCGGATGGGCCATGGGGGTCAGGGTGCCGGGTACGTTGTCGCCGGCGTAGGCCGCGATGAGCAGGCCGACGACCACGTTGGTCAGGTGGCCCGACATCTCCTTGCCGTTGCGCAGGAGGTGCCGTAGTTCGATGCCGCCGCGCTGGAGCCCGGCACGCCAGACGTTCGTCGTCGGTTTCCCTCTCATGCGGCCTGTTCCTCCTCGTCCCCCTGCTCGTCCGTGCCGTCGGCCTCCCGGTGCACCATGTGCAGGTAGGTGTCCTCCAGCGTCGGGCGGCGGACTTCCAGATCGGCGATCGGGCCGTCCGCGTGCCGGTGGAGTTCCCAGACCAGCCGAGAGGGGTCCTCGGTGTGTTCGCGGCGAAACGTTCCGTCGTCGGCCGTCCAGCGGACCTCGGCCCGGGCGGCGGCCCGCCCGGCCAGCTCCGCGGGCGTACCGCAGGCCCGGATCCGGCCACCGACCATCATGGCGATCCGGTCGGCGAGCCGCTCGGCCTCGACCAGGTCGTGGGTGGTGAGCAGGACGGTGACGCCCTCGTCGCGGGCCAGCCGTTCGACCAGGACGTGGAACTCGTGCCGCGCCTGCGGGTCGAAGCCGGTGGTCGGCTCGTCCAGGAAGAGGAGTTCGGGACGGCCGACGATGCCGAGCGCGACGTCCAGCCGCCGGCGTTGGCCGCCCGACAGCCGGTCCACCTGCCGGCCGGCCTGGTCGACAAGGCCGACCAGGGCCAGCAGTTCGGCCGGGTCGCGCGGGTCGGGGTAGTACGTGGCGAAGTGCGTCAGCAGTTCCGCGACCTGCCAGCGGCGGTGGTCGCGCCAGGACTGCAGGACCAGCCCGATCCGGCCGCGCCACGCGTCGTCGCCCCGCTCCGGGTCGGCACCGAGGACGTGCACCTCGCCGGCGGAACGCCTCCGGAATCCCTCCAGGATCTCGACCGTGGTGGTCTTTCCGGCGCCGTTGGGTCCGAGCAGCGCGAAGACCTCGCCGCGGTGAATGTCCAGGTCGACGCCGTGAAGGACGTCGATGTCGCCGTACGTCATCGTCACGCTGCGCGCCCGGACGGCAGGCTGGGGTGGTGTGAGCCCGGGCGTCATCGCCCTGCCACCGGGTTGTGCCGCTGTGGTGGCGGCGTTTCGGCCGATGCCGGAAGACCGGCGCCCTCGACGATCGCCCGAAGCGCCGCGACGTGGCCCTCGAAGGCCGCGCGGCCGTGGCCCGTCAGCCGTACCTTGGTACGCCGTTTGCGGCCGCCGCCCTCTTTGTGGAGCTCCAGATATCCGGCTTCCTCCAAGGTGTGCAGCTGTTTGGAGAGCGCGGAGTCGCTGAGCGAGAGGCTGTCGCGGACGAAGGCGAAGTCCGCCCATTCGGTGGCGGCGAGCAGCGCGACCACCGACAGCCGGGTGGCGGGATGGATCAGCTCGTCGAAGCCGACGGGGACGCTCATCGGCCCGCCCCCGCGTCTGCCGCTCCCGTCTCCGCCGCCTGAGTTTCACGGCCCCGCACCGACCCGGCCGCCCAGCGGCTCGTCGGCCCGACGAACAGCACGAACACCGTCGCCGAGACCGTGGCCTGGATCAGACTGGCGGTCACCGGCTCCATCGAATCGACCATGCGTCCGGACAGCAGGGTCGTCCCGCCGGTCACGATCGCCCCCGCGACGAAGGTGCCGAGCATCCGCCGGGTGCACCGGGTGTGGTGCAGGCGCACCCGGCTCCGCCGGTTGTGGTGCACGGCCAGCACGCCCAGCAGCGCGACGTATGCGGCGAGGAGCAGTCCGACGCCCCATCCGGGCAGGTCCAGGCCCAGCAGGGCCAGGAAGATCCACATGAGCAGGGCGGTGCCCCAGAGGGCTCCCGGGCCGCCCGCAGCGGATCGCTCGACCTCGTCGTACACCCGCTCCTGCGGCACTCGGATGCGCTGCAGGTCTCTCCACGCCTGTTCGGCGTCCATCGGTGCGTTCACGGCTCTCGCCCTCCCGTCCCCGCTCTACTTTCCTGACAGGAAAGTTATCTTCGGCTTTCCCGATAGGCAAGTCGGCGGGCGTCGATGCCGAGCCGATGCCGCTGAACACTGGAAGAGGGCTCATGCACTCCCGGCCGAGCGGACGGCTCCGCCGGACAGGCTCCGGCGCCTTGCGTTCGCCCACCCGGACCGGGGACGCTGAGCGCGTCGAACGCCGGCGAGACGGGTGGGGCAGCGCGAAGCAACACTCGGCTGGGCGTCTCGCGGTCTCCTTCACGCCGCACTCAGCAGGCAGACGGTCCCCCGACCGGAGAACCGGCCGTCGGCTTGATGGGGGGCTCACCCGGGATCATCCGAGGCGCGGTCGGCGCTGGAGGCCGGTGTCGCCGGAATGCGCCCGGTGGACGGTCGGCAAAAACTGCGGGCTCATGTGCTTGTAATGGTCCTGCCGGGGTACTCCACCAGATTCGCGTCCAGACCAAGGAGAACCATGGACAGTACTGCCGCTTCCGGCACGGGAGACAGACCCATGCCCGGGCAGCAGGCGCTGTCCACGGTCCCCCCGGAAAAAGTTCTGGAAGCCCTGGCAGCGTCCGCCATCGTCGTGGACGACGACGGCCTCATCGTCGCGGCCAACAGCGCGGCCCAGATCCTGCTCGGCAGAGAGGCAGCGGCGCTGATCGGTCAGGACCCCCACGACCTGCTGCACCGGGACAGCCACGGACACTCGGTGCCCCGCACCCGTTGCCGGATGAGGAAAGCGCTCCTCACCATGGACACCCGGCACGGCAGCGACGAATGGTTCGTCCGCGGAGATGACACCCTCGTCCAGCTGTCCTGGCTGATCACTCCCTACACAATGGGCGAAGGCGTCACGGGTGCGCTGGCGCTGCTGTACGAGCAGGAGAAGCCGCAGCAGAGCGGTGACGGACACTCCGCACCGCTGACGGAACTCGATCGCCTGGCCCTGCTGGCGGAGACGACCACGCAGCTCACGTCCACCCTGGACGTGGACGAGGCACTGCACCGGCTGGCGGCCCTGACCGTGCCACGGCTGGCGGACTGGGCGGTGTTCGACCTCCTCACCGAACGCGACGAAGTACGACGAGTACTGGTGATGGAGCACAAGGACGGCATCCTGGTCGAGCGGGAAGACCTGCAAGGCCCCATGCCCCCCGTGCCGGCAGAGTCGCCGATGCCGCTGTCACGGGCTCTGCGCGGCGCCGCCTCCTCCCTCGCCGGCCCCGCCACCTACCAGGGCCCGCCCGACTCGGGCATCGCAGTGGAGCAGCAGCGACTGTTCACCGCGACGGGCATGCACTCCGCTGCCATCGCGCCCATTCGAGGCCTGCGTGACGTGCTCGGCGCCCTGACCCTGGGCCGAGGACCGCGTCATGACGCCTTCACGCCTGCCGACCTGCCGCTGCTGGAGGACCTCACCCGCCGGACGGGCCTGGCCCTGGACAACGCCCGCCTGTACCAGCGCCAGCGCAAGGTCGCCGAGACCATGCAACGCCATCTGCTGCCGCAGCTCCCCTCCTTGCCGGGACTGGAGATGACCGCGCGGTACCTGCCCGCTCCGGACGCGTCCTCCGTGGGCGGTGACTGGTACGACGCCTTCGCTCTGGCCACGCATGCCCACGCCCTGGCCATCGGCGATGTCGTCGGACACGATCTCGACGCCGCGGCCGGTATGGCGCAGCTCCGCAACATGCTGCGTGCCTTCGCCTGGTCCCATCCACAGGCCGCCCCCAGCGACGTCGTCACCCGGCTGGACGAGGCCGTGATGCACATAGCCGAAGTCCCCATGGCAACCATGATCCTCGCCAGGCTCACACTGGGCGAGGACAACCTGTGGCGCCTGAGCTGGACGAATGCCGGTCACCCGCCACCCCTGCTCGTCAGCCACGACGGTCAGGCTCACTACCTCGACGGAGCTCACGGCATCCTGCTCGGGACCGGGCTCGACAGACCCCGCCCCGATGCCGTCATCGTCCTGCCGCCCCGGGCAACGCTCCTGCTCTACACGGACGGGCTGGTGGAATCACCGCACCACTCCATCGACCACGGACTGGACCGGCTGCGCCGCAACGCGGCCTCCCTCGCCCACCGTCCTCTGGACTCCCTCTGCGACTCCCTGCTGGATCTGGTCCGCCCCAGCGACAACGACGACGACGTGGCCTTGATCGCCCTGCGCACGCCCGCTGCCACGCAGGAGCAACGTCATGGGCCGCCCCACACGGGTGTCACGGACACGGGGGCCTGAGGGCTTCGCGTTGTGGTGTGTTCGGAGCATCCGTTCCCGGCGGACCGACTCCGGGTAGAAAGCGGCTTCTTCACTGCTGAATACTCACGGGTGCCATGTCGTACCCTTGTGCGACCATCCCCTCAACGACCAATGATCCAGAGGGGATTGCATGTTGGACGACAACTCCTGCCCGCCTGCGAGACGCAGGCGGACGGCCGCGGTGCCGGCCGTGTTCGCCGCTCTCGCCGCCTTGTTCGCCTCACTGTTGACCCTGACCGGGGTGAGCCCCGCAGTCGCCGCCGACGAGGAGTGCGCGCCGCTCGCGCTCGCGCCCTTCGGCGATCCGGGCGGAGCCGTTGGCAAGGCGCGCATCGCACCCGAGTCGAGCGTCTGCTACTCCGTCACCGTCGAGACGCCGGGTCTGTATCTGGCCCCGGCCCTGGACGGTGGCGGCAACACGGTGACCAGGAAGATCCTGGCCTCCGACGGCAGCGAGGTGGATTGCTACGGCGATGCGTACTCCACGAACGGCATGTGCGCGGTGCCGGCGGCCGGCACCTACACCCTGAAGGTGTTCAACAACGGCTGGGAGGACAAGGACACGTCGGTCACCGTGGTGCCGCTCGGCTCGTCCCGAGGTTGCGCGGACGCCACCGGCACGAACTGGGACCAGCCGGAGGTCACGCGTTCGACCGTGAGCCCGGTCGAGGTCGACTGCCAGCCCTTCGAGGGCGAGCGCGGCGACCGGGTCCGGCTCACCTACGGCTCCAAGGTCTACGGCGACTCCCTCGCGTGGATCACCGATGCGACCGGCGCCCGGATCTGTGAGCGGTTCCCCGACAACGACGAGGACAGCTGCGTTCTGCCGGGCGACGGCCCGTATCGGGTGATCTCCACCGTCTCGCGCGCGGAGAACGGCTTCCCCGCCGAGTTCGCGGTGAAGGTGCGCCGCCTCAGCGACCCGCAGGGTTGCACCGCCGCCCCGGCCCGCCCCTACGGCCCGCTGGAGCAGCAGGACCACATCACCAACCCGTGCTTCACCTTCACCGCCGGCTCGGCGGGACCGTACACCGTGCACTCCGTCAGCGAGGACCGCGAGGTCGGGGTGGCCCGGGTGTACGACGAGGCCGGACTCAGCGTGTGCCGGTACGAGGCCGACCCGTGCCAGATCAAGGAGCCAGGCACCTATACGGCCGTCCTCGACGGCACCTACCCGTTCCGTGGCACCCGCGCCGGCCTGGTCGTCCTCGACCGGGCCTCCGACGCCGGATGTGTGGCGACCGGGACCGGCCTGCACAGGGGCGAGTTGCGCACGGTCGGGCAGTACGACTGCCTGACGTTGGACGCTCCGCAGGGTGCCAGGATCGCCGCGCTCACCCCGCTCTCCACCTCCGGCGTGGACACCGACGTGGAGGTCCTCGACCGGGACGGCACACCCCAGTGCAGTTCGACCGAACTGTCCGGCGGCAACTGCGCGTTGACCGGTACGGCTCCCTACCGGACGCTGGTGCACGCCGAGGACGGCGGAGAGGGCGCCACCGGCCCGTACTCCGTCGCCCTGCACCGCACCGACGCCGCGAGCGACTGCCCCGTCCTGCCCGCGGGCAGCTTCACCGCCGGCGGGGCCAAGGCCACCTTGACCACCGGTGACGGCCTCTTCTCGCACTGCCTCAGTGTTCCGGCCGACGCCCACACGGCCAACGAGGTCTTCCAGCTGACCGCCACGTCCGGCGGTGCGGCCGCGAAGTTCTCGGTGCTGGACAGCGCCGGCAAGAAGGTCTGCGAGCGCGCTGCCGGCACCGACGGCTGGACGCTCTGCCCGCTGACCCCAGGTAAGGCCCACACCGTGCTCGTCACCGGAAGCGACCAGGCCGCCACATACACACTGGCCCGGCGTGACGTCACCTCGACCGCCTCCTCGGCAGGCTGCGCGAAGGCCCCCGTCGCGAAGGTCGGCGGCCCGTCCCTTCCCGGTGCGTACGGTGCTCCCGGCACCCTGAACTGTCACCAGGTCACCACCGACGCGGACACGGACGTCGTCCACCTCGATGTACGGGACAAGCTGGGCACCGCCAACATCGTGGTCTTCGGCGATGACGGCACCGCCGAGTGCTCCTTCCGCAACCGCTCCTGCGCGGCCACCGGATCCACCACGCACCAGGTCCTCGTGCAGACTCCCGCCACGCTGAAGGCTGCGCCCGAGTACCGCCTGGACGCCCTGCGCATCGCCACCGCGGACGGTCCTGCGCCGGAGTGCACCAAGGTCCCGTCCGTGTCGTACGGCTACGGGCCCGTCACCGGCACGCTCGACGAGTCGCACACCGCGGTGTGCGCGGTCCTGCCCACCGCCGGTTTCGACCGTTTCGACGCGGAGATCGCGGACACCTCCGGAGCCGTCACGACAGCGGTGCCCGCCCTCTACAACAGCGCCTGGAGCAACGGCTGTACGACGTCTCCCTCCGGCAGCCGCTGTTCGGTGGGCGGTTCGTCCTCGGCGGCCAGTCCGAGCGTGTTCGTGCTCGGACTGCCGGAGAAGGCGTCCAGCACCGCATACAGCGCCAAGCTGGCCTGTGCCTCAACGCTGTGCGGCACGGACAAGGTGGGCGTCACCGCGGTCGGCCCGGACAGCGGGGCCACCGACAGCAAAGTCACACTTACGGTGACCGGCACCGCTCTGCCCGCGAATGCCACCGTACGGTTGAGCAGGAGCGGCAAGACCCTGACCGCCACGACACTGTCGGTCTCCGCGGACAACCGGACCCTGACGGCGGCCCTGGACCTGACCGGCGCGGACACCGGTACCTGGAACGTCAGCGTTCTCACCACCTGCTGCGAGTACGCCCGCGGCACCTTCACCGTGACGCCTCGGCAGACCGGCCGGGCGGCCGCGAGGTGAGCCGACGCGGCTGACAGGACAAGGGGGTGGCCCGCAGCCGCCCCCTTCTCCCGTTCGGGCCACAGCGCCGACGAGCATGAGGCTCAGGACGGGCAGGAGGCTCGGACGGCACGCTGGCCCGTACCCGGTCGCGTACGAACATGCGCGCTGCGCCGCGTTTGAAATCAGCGGCACGGTAAACCCGGATGCCTTGACACAGCCTTTATACGACCAGCTGGGAGACACAGTCATGGGCATCATCGCCTGGATACTCATCGGTCTGCTCGCGGGCCTCATCGCCAAGGCGCTCATGCCGGGCAAGGACCCGGGCGGCATCATCATCACGATGCTCATCGGGATCGCCGGCGGCCTCCTGGGCGGCTGGCTCGGCAAGGTCCTCTTCGGCGTCGACTCCATCGACGGCTTCTTCGAGATCTCCACCTGGATCGCCGCCATCGTCGGCTCGATCATCCTCCTCGCCCTCTACCGGGTCATCACCGGAAACCGACGCCGCAGCCACGCCTGACCCCACACCACCCCATCGGCTCCGCCCTACACCCCAGGGCGGAGCCGATCGGTGTGGTTTCGGGTCAGCCGGATGAGTCGGCATCCCGCTCCCAGGGCGAGCCTCCGTAGCGGGTGGCCATCGCCGTGGCGCGGTCGTGCAGGGAGGTACGCAACGACGTCGGGTCCAGGGCTTCCGCGTCCATGCCGAGCTGCCACAGCGCCCATACGGCATGCCGGGAATCCTGAAAGGTAACCTCCAGCCGCAGCCAGCCGTCCGCGTCGGGGTCTTCCGCGCGGACAGCCAGTGCGGCGTCCAGCAGTTCCTCCCGCCGCGCCGGATTCACCCGTACCAGCACGGTCATGTGGTCACCGCCGGACAGAAACCGGGCGGAGCGTTCCCGCCAGATCCGGTCCAGATCGACCCGGTTGGGCCGCTGTGCCGCTTCGGGGAGTTCCTCGGCGGCCAACACCCGCGACAGCCGGTAGGTGCGGTCCGCGCCCGATCTCGTGGCCAGCAGGTAACTCCGGTCCCGGACGGTGACCAGGCCGATCGGGTCCACCGTGCGCCACTGTGGTTGCTGCCCCGTGGCCGCGTAGTGGATGCGCAGCTTGTGCCCGGCGAGCACCGCGCGTCTGACCTCGGTCATCGTGGTACCGGGCACCTCCTCGTCGACCAGCCGCCGTGAGAGCAGGTCGGTCTCCGGGTCGACGAGAAACCGCTGGGCCGCGTCGCCGGCGGAGGTCCGGTGGCCTTCGGGTAGCGCGTCGACCACCTTGCGCATGGCCGAGGCGAGCGCCGAGCCGAGACCGAAGACATGCTCGCCGCGCACCGATCCGGCGGCCAGCAACGCGAGAGCCTCGTCGTGGTTCAGTCCGGTGAGCTCGGTCTGGAAACCGGGCAACAACGCGAACCCACCGTGCCTGCCCCGTTCCGCGTAGACCGGGACGCCGGCCGCGGACAGTGCCTCGATGTCGCGCAGCACGGTGCGGGTGGACACCTCCAGCTCGCGGGCCAGCGTGTCCGCTGTCAGCCGACCGTGCCGGCGCAGCAACAGCACCAGCGAGATCAACCGGTCGGCACGCATGCCCGGACTTTAACGGGAATACATGACGGAGGGTGTCATGAATTCTTGGGAGGCTCATCGACACGACGTCACAGCGGGGCGGCTACCGAGCCGACGGACGTTCGTACTCCCGATTGGTCGAATGGAGCTGATGTGGCAGTGGAACGCGCGGCAGTCAACCCGGTGACGTGGTCCGTGGACTTGGGGTTCAACCAGGGGGAGGTCGTCTCCGGGCACACACGGACCCTGTACATCTCGGGGCAGACCGCGATGAGCGGTGACGGCAAGCCCCAGCACGACGGTGACATGGCGGCGCAGTTGACGCTGAGCATCGACAACCTGGAGGCCGTGCTCGGCGAAGCCGGCATGTCTCTCGCGAACCTGGTCCGGCTCAACGTCTACACGACCGACGTCGATCTGCTTTTCCAGCACTACGGCGGGCTGGCGGCGCGGTTGGGTGCCGCCGAGGTGGCACCGACATCCACGATGCTCGAAGTGACGCGACTGGCGATCCCCGGCCAGATGGTCGAGCTCGAAGGAACCGCCGTCGGGTGACGTGGCCTCCGCGGTCCTGCTACCCGTGCCGGGTCGACCGGCGCGGGTAGCAGGCAGGTCGTCAAGCACCCAAGCTCAAGAGGGTGACAACCGGCGTGTGGGCCTCGGCAGCGGGTGCCCGAGACGGGGGCCGGCCGCAGGCTGAGAAGCCGACCGGGCGGTAGCCGCGTGCGATCAGGGGTTGTGGAAGACGGAGGTGAACGCGCGGTCGAAGCGCCGCGCGGCCAGGTCCTCGCGCTGGATCACCCAGTGGACGGTGGAGCTCTCCCAGCCCTCGACGTCCATACCGGCATACCAGTCGGCCAGGAGCACCCAGTCCGAGACGTGAGCCGAAACCGGTCCGTCCCACCCGCCCGCCTCCGCCGCCCTCACTGCCCTGGACACGGCGACGGACACCGGGTCGGTGCAGATGGCCTCCTCGTCGGCGTATCCCCCGATCTGCAGCGGGCCTTCGGGGGCGATGTCGCTACGGGTCCTCCCCCAGGCCGCGACGAGTTCCTCGGAGCGGGGATGCCCGGGGAGCGGCCCGCTCCCCGGCTTCTCTGCGCATTCGACCGCGTGGTGCCAGGGCAGCGAAACGTCGGCCGTCGCCCTCAACGGCCCTTGCGGGAACGCCTTGAACATCGCTGCGTAGTCCTCGAAGTCGAAGGAGTTCCACGCGTCCCTGTCCCGCTCCGTCACGGCCGTACCGACGGGGACGTACACCACGCTGCCCATGGTTTCGGAATCGCCGGCGGCCTCAGGAAGGGCGAACAGGAGCAGGCGACCGTCGGGAGGCAGTGGAAGGTCCGTGGCGTCAGCGGGGAGAGCCGCGAGGTCGATCGAAGCGACGAAGGGGTGGGAGGGGTCCGGGATGTCGGCCGGGAGCATCAGCGGACCGCCGAACCGCCCCACGACCGGCCCGTCCCCGTCATCGTCCCGCCTCAGCGTCGCGCAGGGACGGGCGGTGGCCAACCACCGCTCGACGTCATCGGCGGGGATGCCCCGGGCTGTCGCCTCGTCGCGGAAAGGGCATAACCGGGCCCGCATCTCAGGTGTCATGGGCGAACCCTAGGCGGGAGGACTGACACCCGCTTCGAAGCCATGGCGGCTGCGGAGGAGCCGAGAAGGGGAGGAGGGACTCACTCAGCGCGGGAGGCGGCCGTCCACCACAGACGCACCTCCTTGCGGACGTCCGTCGGGCGCAGCTCCCAGCCCTGGGCCAGGGCCACCTCGGCGACGTACCGGCCACCCACACCACGGTAGACGGACACGGATATCTCGCACTCGACGGGAGGCCTCGTCTTCTTGGGCTCGGGTGGCGCCGAGGCCAGAGCCGTCCAGTGGGCGACCACCTTGTCGACCCGGGCCCGGTAGTACTCGGTATCACCCTCATGCCGCAGCTCCGGCCAGGTCACGAACCATGAGCCAAGGCCCGCGACCCGGGTCAGTGCCGTGTCCATCACCTCCCCGAAACCGCGCTCGTAGCGTGTACTGAACATGGCGATCACCTCCGTCAGCAGGGCCACGGCGATGAAGGCGAGCATGATGGTGAGACCTACCGCGCACAGCACCGGAAAGCACACCGCAGTCGCCATGAAGCGCAGCCTCAACTGCCACTTGGGGCGGACCGGTTCGGGGCCCCAGGTCGCGGGGTCTTCGTACTCGAGCATGACGGAGATCCTCCCCTACAGGACAGCCGGGCCGGACGGAACCCCCAGGTCACTCGCGACCACGGCCCGGAATCTGGTCACGTCCGGAGTCCGGGCGCGATGAGTTTCGTCGTGGTGCGCAGTCTGCATTCACACAACCGGGCAACCGCAACGAGGAGAGCGTCATGACCGCCACCTACACGTTCGATGTCTTTTCCAGCCTCGACGGCTTCGGAGCCGCGAGTGGCGACTGGACCGGCTACTGGGGCAAACAAGGGCCCGAACTGCTCGACCACCGCCTGTCCCAGTACGGCGAGGACCAGCGGATGGTCTTCGGGGCCAACACGTACCGGGCGTTCACACGGATGCTGGCCTTGAGCACCGAGGAGTCCGACGTGCGTGATCCATGGGTCACCCGGATGACGAGCCTGCCGGCCACGGTGGTGTCGACCACGCTGGAAGGACCTCTCGACTGGTCGGACGCGACCCTCGTGAGCGGCGACGCCGTCGATGTCGTGGCCCGGCTCAAGGAGGAGTCCGAGGTGCCGTTGCGCTCGCACGGCAGCCTGTCGATGAACCGGGCGCTGATGGCCGCCGGTCTGGTGGACCGTGTCCAGGTGACGCTCTTCCCGGTGATCACCGGTCAGACCGGGCTGGACCCGATCTTCCAGGGTGCCGCCGACTTCGACCTCGAGCTGATCGAGCATCGGACACTCGACGGCCGCACCCAGGAGCTCGTCTACCGGCCCACCCTGCATGCCTGAGCCCTGGCCACCGTCGCCGCGCTTCGCCCGCGGGCCGCTCGTACGGTCGGCCGGCGGTCACGGCGGTCACGGCGGTCACGGCCGGCGGTCACGGCCGGCGGTCACGGCGGTCACGGCCGCCGTACCGTGCTCGTCGGTCCGTCAGGGCATGCCCAGGCGCTGGCGGTAGGGCGGACGCGATGCAGTCGAACACCGCGTTGCGATCCACGGTGACCCGATCGGTGCTGTAGAAGCGCCCCTGGTCGCACAGGCCGTCGAACTCGGCGTTGTCTGCGTCGCTGCGGCGACGGAAGGCGTTCGAGGCAGTCCGGTCCCGCGAGCCGGTTTCGCGGTCCAGTCCTCGGCTGCGGGGCCGGGCCAGGGCGGGCACCCCTCCCCTTGGCGGCGGTGCCACGATCACGTGGCCGGGCTGCGCCCGGTGCCACCTGCTTCTCCCCTTTCGTCGTCGGTGCTCTCTTGTTTCGGGGGCGTTCCGGCCCGCAATCGGTCGAGCCAGGTCACTACCGGACCCGCCGTGACGCCGTGCAGCACCACCGAGGCCAGCACCGTGAACGTCACCACTGCCCAGAGCTCGCGGTCCGGTACCGGGAAGTCGTGCTGTCCCAGGGCGTAGGCGAGGTAGTACAAGGAACCGATGCCTCGGATGCCGTAGCACGCGACGACCCAGCGTTCCGCGCCGCGCAGACGGCCCCCGAGCAGCCCGGCCCACCCCGCCAGCGGCCGGACCACCAGCAGCAGCACCAGCGCGGTGACGGCGCCCTGCCAGGTCAGCTCGGAGAGGCCGCCCAGCGCGATGAAGGCGCCCAGCAGGAACAGCAACGCCGCGGTGAACAAGCGCTCGATCTGCTCCACGAAGTCGTGCAGGATGTTGTGGAAGCCGTGGGCGCGCTCGGCCGAGCGGATCGCGCACGCGGTGGTGAACACGGCGAGGAAGCCGTAGCCCCCCACCAGCTCGGTCACCCCGTACGACAGGAACGTGGCGCCCAGCGCGACGAAGCCCTCCCGGTGTTCGGACAGCCGCAGTGCCGACGACCGGGGGCGGAAGAACAGCCAGCCCAGCAGCCGGCCGACCAGCAACCCGCCCAACACGCCCACGGTGCACTTGAAGGCGACGTCCTCCACCGCCCAGGTGCCGAGCCAGTCTGCCGACCAGCCGCTGCCCGCGGCAGCGGCCAGCGCGACAGCTCCGTACGTCAGCGGGAAGGCGAGCCCGTCGTTGAGGCCCGCCTCGCTGGTGAGGGCGAAACGCACCTCGTCCTCGTCGTGCTCGTCCTCGGTGGGCTCCCCCACCCGCACCTCCGAAGCGAGGACCGGATCGGTCGGCGCGAGGACGGCGGCCAGCAGGAGCGCGGCGGCCGGAGGCCAGTCCAGGACCCACCACGCCACAAGGGCGGTGGCCACGACGCTCACCAGCATCGTGACGCCCAGCAATCGCCAGGTCGTAGCCCATCGGCGCAGGCCGACGGGCCGGTTGAGCGCAAGGCCGGCGCCCATCAGCGCGATGATCACGCCGATCTCGGTGACGTGCTCTGTCAGCAGCCGGTCGTCCACCGGATCGATCACGGGCAGAGGCAGCGGCAGCAGGTACACACCGACGCCACCCACCAGGAACACCAGCGGCAGCGACAGTGGCCGCCCGGCGACCACTCGGGGCAGCACCGCCGCGAGTAGTGCTCCCACTCCCAACCATGCGAACACCGCGTCGCCGATCGTCACAGCGCTGTGCCTGTCCTTCCGCCCTCAGTGGCCCCGCGCGCGTGCCGCACGGGACAGCGGCCACCTTTCGCTGCAGATCGCACCGCAAGCAACCAACGTGACCTTGGCCCCCTCCGCGTACCCCGTACTTGAGCGGCCAGCACTACGAGACCGACGTCATCGCGAGCCAGGCAGCTCACCGGCGTCGGCGCCATGGACCGGCGGGCGATGTCAGTTTGCCAGGCCTCCTCGTGGTCCGCTGCTTCGGCCGGACCGACGCCGGCCGTGTCTCACCCTCGGGCGTCGGGGACCAGGATGACCTTGCCCGTTGTCTCCCTTGCCTCCAGGGCGGCGTGCGCCGCGGCGGCCTGCGACAGGGGGAAGGTCTGGAAGGCGGGCACCAGACCTCCGTCGGCGGCCGCTGCGAGCGCGCGGGCCTCGTTCGCAGCCGCGGCCTGGCTCTGCAACAGCAGGGCCAGGGCGTCGGTGAAGTGCACGCCGCGCTCCTTCAGTTCCGTCTCATCGGGGCGGAACTCCTCCCGCGAGGCCGCACCGATGGTGACATAGCGCCCTCCCTCGGCCAGCAGCCCGAAGGCGGCCCGCCCCTTCTCCCCCTCGACACCGTCCAGAACGACCGTGACGCCGCGCCCGCCGAGGGCCTCACGGACGGTGTCGGTCCAGTCCGGCAGGTTGTAGTCGACAGCGACGTCGGCTCCCAGCTCTCGCACGGCCGCCGTCTTGGCCGGTCCGCCTGCCGCGCCGATGACCGTGGCGCCGAGGCGGCGGGCGAACTGGACGACCAGACGGCCGATGCCTCCGGCCGCGGAGGTGACCAGGACCACGTCACCGGAGGTGAGTTGCGCTATGTCGAGCAGGCCGATGGTGGTCGTGCCGGTGACGACCATGGTGACGGCGGCCTCGTACCCCAGTCCGGGCGGCATCCGGTGCAGGGACGGCACCTCGGCGACGGCGAGTTCGGCATAGCCACCCGGACTGCCGTGTGAGGTCACCACGTCGGCGCCGATCCAGGCTTCGTCCACATCGGGCCCGACCGACTCGACGACGCCGGCCACCTCTCCCCCGAAGATGGCCGGAAGCCGGGGAAGCGGCGGACCGATGTCCAGCCCTTCCCGCATCGCCGTCTCGATCTGATGGACTCCCGCTGCCCGTACGAGGACGCGGACCTCGCCCGGCCCCGGTACGGGATCGGGCACCGTCTCATGGCGGAGGTTCTCAGCAGGTCCGAACTCGTGCAGCACGACGGCGCGCATGGCCGTTCCTTCCGGTAGATCGGCAGTGGCACGCCCACTGTGCGACCTCTACTTCACTTGAGGTCAAGCCGCGCTCGCGCCGAGCACCTCCCGGCGGATGGGTAGGCGTCGGCCGGCTGTCCCCCGGCAGGAGGCACACCCGCCGTGTTCGGCCGAATGCTGTCTGTTCACGGGTGGGTGTACGCAATAGCCTGTGCGACCTTCGCGCTCTAGGGGGTCTCGTGAACGGTCTCCGTGCGGTTGTTGTCTGTCTTGTGATCGCGTGTGCCACGTTGGTGTCGCCGGCCGCGGCTGTGACGCCGAGCTGGTCGGCACTGCCCGTGCCGGCGGCGGCCCCGCCGGTGACCGTGTCCGATCTCGCCGCCCGCGGCCCGGGCGAGGCGTGGGCCACCGGGTACGAGCACGCCTCCGACGGGCTGCGGCCGATGCTGTACCGGTGGGACGGCACGGCGTGGCACCGGGACACGACCTTCCCCGGCGCCGACGAGCTGGGCTGGCTCGGCAAGGTGCAGTTCGTCGGCGAGGAGGTGTGGATCTTCCAGGACCGCGTGGGAGTGGGACAGGTCCTGCGCCGGTCGGCGGGAGGGTGGAATGCCCTCCCACTGCCGCAGAACCTGTGGACCAAACAGGACTTCGCCGCCGTGCCGGGTGCCGCGTGGGTGGTCGGTGAGGACGACACCGGGCTGAAGGTGCTGCACTACGACGGGTCGGACTGGACCACACAGTCCATGCCCGACGGTGTGCACTTCGTGATGGGGATCACCGCGCGAACTGCCACCGACGCCTGGGCCTGGGCGGACACCAGCACCGGGACGACCGTCCTGCGCTGGGACGGCACGCGGTGGCGGGACGCGAACGTCGCGCTGCCGCCGAACAGCAACATGCACACGATCCTGCTCGAACAGTCCGGCCGGGTCACGATCGGCGGCAGTCAGTACATCGACGGCGTGCCCCGCACCTACCTCATGACCCGGACCGGAAACACCTGGCGCACGACCCATCCGCCGCTGGGCGACACCCATACCGAGGCCATGGTGCGTGGCCCGGACGGCGCGCTGTGGCTGCCGGTGCGCAGCGACCGCGCGTTCCAGTCGAAGTACGCACGGGTGAACGGCTCCCGCACCACGTTCTCGTACGGCCCGGTGCGCACGAACGCGATCGACGTCAAACCACGTGCACTGGCGAAGGCCGGACTCTCACTGCTGTCCTTCGGGACCGTCGAGATCTACGGGTCGAAACCAAACCTGATGAGCGAGCGGCTGGGAGGCTGACCATGGCACGCAGACTTTTCGTCGTGGCTCTCGCTGTCGCCATGACGATCATGACCATCCTGGCGTCGGCCGCGGCGGAGAACCCGTCCTGGCAGCATGTTCCGGTCCCGGCGCAGGTACGCCCGCAGGCCGGGCTGAACGAGGCGGTGGCGTTCGGGCCGGACCGGGCGTGGGCGGTGGGCGCCGACGCCGTCGGCCGTGAGGCGCCGGGCTTTCCGCTGATGCTGCGCTGGGACGGAACCGCGTGGCAGCGCCAGAGTCTGCCCGGGGCCGGCTGGCAGGGCGAGTTGCTGTCCATCGCCGCGGCCTCACCGACCTCGGCCTGGGCCGTCGGCCGCGACTCGGCGGGCGGCGCCCACCTGCTCCGCTTCAACGGCACCACCTGGTCGGAGAACCGGCCGCCGCGCGGTGTCGTGCTGACCAAGGTCGTCGCCGGCGGCGGTGAGACCTGGCTGATCGGTTCGAGGGACGGCGCGCAGGCGCTGCTGCGTTGGAACGGCCGCGGCTGGCAGGACGTGCCGGTGCCGCCGGGAGCCGTGTACGGCCTGCACATTCTGGCGGCCGACGACGTCTGGGCCGCGGGCGCCACCAACTCCGGTGCGGCCGTGTCGCACTGGAACGGGCAGACATGGCAGCAGACGATCGTGCACGGGTTCCCACGGTCGGCCGTGGGCAGTGTGCTGGCGGTCTCGCCGACGGAGGTGTGGGCGGGTGGCACGGAAGGGTTCGTCGGCGGCCCGGTGGGCCGGCCGATTCCGCCACTGCTGGTCCGCTGGGACGGGCAGGCGTGGAACAGGGTCACCCTGCCCACCGACTTCGGCTCGGTCACCTCACTGACGCCCTCCGCGTCCGGCACGCTGGCCTGGGTCTCGGTGACCCGCTCGCAGAAGTGGGGCCCGCCGGGCAGCAATCCGCCGTTCGTCCCCGGGCCGGACTTCCTTGCCTGGAACGGACAGTCGTTCACCGAGCACAGTGAACCGGCGGTGCCCGGGGAGGGCAACTCCTCGGTGCTGCGGCTGGCGCCGGTGCCGGGCTCGGAGGCGGTGTGGTCGGTCGGCCGCGCCGACGGTCCCGAGGGTGCCTTCGCCCCGCGCATCCTGCGCTTCGGCTGACAGCAGGACATCAGCCGAGGCGCACGAGCCCCCGCAGCGCCGCGCTGCGTCCGCGGTCGGGCACCGTCCACAAGGTCTGCCCTCTGACTCCCCAGCGCGCCAGCAACGCGTTGGCCGCGAGGAAGCCGCTCGTGGCCGCGCGCTCCATGAGGGCCACCGGCAGCCCCGTGCGGACCAGGTCACCGGCCACCACCAGCCCGGGGTCAGGGGTGCGTACGGTCGGCCGGTCGCCGTATCCGCCGACCGGGAACAGCGGGCAGTCGGCCCGCCACTCGTGGCGTTCGTCGACCACCGTCGCCGCACGGGTCTCCGGATAGGCCTGGTGCAGTTGCTCGACGAGGTGCTTCTGCTCGACGTCGGGGACCGCATGATCGGGCAGGGCGTAGGCGTGCAGTTCCACGACTGATCCACCGGTGCGCGAGGCCCAGCGCCTCGCTTCGCCCTCGAAACGCTCCAGCACACTGACGTTGTCGAGGGTCCCGTAGCCGCTGGTGCCCAGGAATCCGGGGCGGTCGGCCGCGACGGGGCGGTCCAGCCACAGACGCGACACGAGGAACTGCGGCGCACCACGCAGCCGGGCGATTCGCTCGCGCCACGCTCTGTCGGCCAGGCGCGGGGAGCGCGCGACAAGGGAACTCAACCCGGCCGAGTCCAGGGCGAGTACCGCCGTGTCGTAGTGCTGTTCCCGCGCATCGGCGGCGACGAGGAAGCCGCCGTCGGAGGTGGGTTCGACCGTCTGGACGGGGGTGTCGGTGCGCAGGTCGACGCCATGGCCACCCAGGTAGTCGGCGAGGGGGTCCCACAGGGCGGTGGGGAAGGGCTCGGAAGGCACGTCGAAGAGCAGCCCTTCCGCGGAGCCCAGGAAGTAGATGTGGAACATCAGCACCATCTCCGCCGCGGACAGTTGGCGGGGATCGGCGAAGAAGCTGCGCGAGAACACCTCGAACGCGAGATGGTGCGCGGCTTCGGGGAAGCGGATCGACTCCAGGAAGTCGTGGGCGCTGATGCCGTCGAGCTGCGTGTAGACGTCCGGAACGCGGACGTCGAGGAGAGGCAGTGCGGCGACCGGGTTCATGCGCAGGAGATCCCGCAGCCCGAAGGTGGGGCTCAGGGCGACGAAGCCGAGCGCGCTCCACGGCGGTGTGCGCGGTACGTGCCGGAAGCTGTCGCGCAGACCGCCGCTGTGCCACAGCGGGTAGTCGGGCAGCCCACGCAGGCGGTCGAGCCGCGGGTCGGTACGCCGCAGAAGTCCGCGCAGGTTGTAGTACTGCCGGAAGAAGGCGTGGAAGCCGCGGCTCATCGTCGCGGCGCTGCCGTCGGAAAGGGTGGTCCGCCACCCGGCCAGGCGTCCGCCGAGGGTGGGTTCACGTTCGTACAGCGTGACCCGCACGCCTCGTTCGGCCAGGGCCGTTGCCGCCGCCAGCCCCGCGATGCCGCCGCCGACGACTGCGGTCGTCGGGGGCCGGTCGCCGGTGAAGCGGGGTGCGCCCGACGCGGGAAGAATCGTGCGGGCCCGCCGGTCCCTGCCTCGTCGGGCGGCGTCCGGCCGCCGGGGCGCGGTCATCGCCCCGTCTCCCCGGCCGTGCCCGGTCGGCGGGCGACGATCGTGTGCGTGATGCCGGTCTGCCAACCCGGCAGGGGCAGCGCCCGTACGTCCTGGAATCCGGCGGAACGAACCCGGGCGGCGAAGTCGCCTGCCGTGTCGAACTCCACGACGCTGCGCCACAGGTGGCGATAGAGGGTGCCGTCGCCGAGGGCGGTGGCGACGGGCAGGACCAGGCCCCGGCACACGCCCGTCCACACCGCGCGGTGGGCGGCCCGGCCGCTGAGGGTGTACTCGTGCACGGCCAGTCGTCCCCGTGGCGCCAGCGCCTCGCGTACGGCGTTGAGCACGGCGTCGGGATCGGCGACGTTACGGAAGAGGTACGCCGCGAACACCGCGTCGAACGGTCCCCGCACGCCTGCCTCCGCCAGGCGTTCGGCGGGAGCCTGCACGAAGGTCACACCGTCGCGCCACGGTTTGCCGGCGGCGCGCTCCAGCATTCCGGCGGAGGCGTCCACGGCGGTGATCTCGGCGTCGGGAAGAACCGTGGCCAGCGCGGCCGTCGAGGCCCCGGTGCCGCATCCGAGGTCCAGTACACGAAGGGCGCCACGGCTGTGGGACAGGCCCAGGCGGCGCGCCGAACGGCGCAGGTGGGCGTGGTATCCGGGGTTGGCGGCAACCAGTGTGTCGTAGCTGCGAGAGGCGTGGTCGAACGCGGCGGCCAGGCCCTCGTCGCGCAGCAGGGGCATGCGGTCTCCTCGGTCGGGTTGCACAGGTCTCCTTCGTGCC
This sequence comes from Streptomyces aurantiacus, assembly GCF_027107535.1. Lineage (NCBI taxonomy): Bacteria > Bacillati > Actinomycetota > Actinomycetes > Kitasatosporales > Streptomycetaceae > Streptomyces > Streptomyces sp. Qhu-G9. Next base: position 5,693,870 of record NZ_CP114283.1, read on the forward strand.
GGGTCAGGGTCCGGGAAAGGGCCGGCGGGGAAGCCAGGACAACTCCGCCGCGGAGCGGAGCATGGGCAGTACGGGTGTGTGGACGCCGAGGGACAGGTCTTCGTGGAGGCGGGTCGTGCCGTCGAGGAAGCGGAGTAGTCGTTCCATCGGAACCTGGGAGAAAAGCCGCGCGAAGAACGCGGCCCCGTCCACCCGGCCGCCGTCCAGGGCCCGCAGCATCACCGCGTCCATCGCACGCGAGCGCGCCGAGTGGGCGGGCGGAGGCATGGGGTGGCGGCCCCCGCGCAAGGCGTCCGCGACGGCTCGCGTCTGGCGTTGCACGCCGGAGAAGGTGTAGCCCGTGGACGGCCGGGTGGCGCCTCCCGCGGCGCCGATGCGGAAGACCGACGGCGCCGACCGGCGGGCGAAGCGCGCGTCGGTCATGGGAATCACGCCGGTCTCGGTCGAGGTGACCTCGAAGTGGCCGAGGCGCAGCACGTCCTCGGCGTAGCGGCGCAGGGCGGTGTCATAGGCCTCGCGGGGCAGTACGGCGCCGGAGAACTCGGTGTACTCCACGAGTGCTTCGTGGCGGCCGGTGGGCAGGACGTAGCCGAAGGCGAGTCCGTGCGGCGGCTGCGGGACCCGGAAGTCCATGAGCTCCACCGTGCCGGGATCGAACACCGGCCGGTCGGTCCGGACGAACCAGCCGTGGAAGTGCTGCAGCAAAGTGGTGCGGGCCGCCGGGAGGCTGCCGAGCGGTCTGGAGTCGAAGACCCAGCGGGCGCGCACCGTCAGCGGGCGGCCCTGGCGGGTGCGGCCGCGGATCTCGGCTCCGTCGGCGATGCCGTCCACGGTCTCGACGGTCGCCTCAAGTCGACGGACGTCGTCGCTGCGCGCCAGATCGCGGGCGACGAGGCGCTCGAAGTCGTCGGAGCGCAGCATTTTGTAGGTGAGGGGCGTGATGTCGTCCGCGGCCACACGGCCGTCGGGGGTGTGGACCCGGAGCTGCCGCCACGTGGCGGTAAGGGCCTCGTCGTACGGGCCGGGGCCCTGCTCCCAGAAGCACCACGTCCGGCTCGGCGGGCGGAGCGGACCGGGTGGGGCGTCCACCAGGACGGCGGTCACACTCCGGGATCCGGAAGCGGGGTGGGCGAGACGGTGGGCGAGGGACAGTCCCGCGGCTCCCGCGCCCACGATGGCCACCTCGGCGTCCAGCACGAACCGCTCCCTCCCTGCGCGTTCCACCGGAGGTGCGCGCGCAGCCGGTGGCCTGTCGAAGGTCCTTCACTCCGCGAGGGCCGCGCGGATGCAGGGCCGGCCGGGTTGTCGTCGGCAGCGCGCGGATCAGGTCGGCTCGCCTGCCTCAGCATGCCCGGTGCAGCCCGCCTCAGCATGCCCGTTGAAGACCGTCGTCCTCGAGGCGGCGCCCCAGCCGGTGGAGTCCGCGCCTGGCGTGGCTCTTGACCGTGCCCAGCGGCCATCCGGTGACTTCGGCGATCTGTGTCTGGGTCAGGTCGTCGTAGAAGGCGAGGGTGAGTACGCGGCGCTGGGCGGCGGGCAGCTTGGCGAGTTCATGGCCCACCACGACCCGGTCGAGCACGGCGGCCGGGGTGTCACCGTCGACGGGCCCGACGGACATCCGCGCCCCGGCCGCCACCACGAGTTCCGCCCGCCGTGTGCGCGCGGACAGGGCGTCGACGATCTTCCGGCGGGTGATCCCGACGAGCCACGCGCCCAGGGCGCCGCGCTCCGGGGCGAATCCGGCGCGGCCCCGCCAGGCGGCGAGGAACACCGTCTGTGTGACGTCCTCCGCCTCGCGGACGTCCCCGAGGGAACGCCGCGCCAGTGTGTGCACCAGAGTGCCCCACCGCTGGTAGGCCGCGGCCAGACCGGCCTCGTCACCGGCGGCGAAACTCGCGGCGAGTTCCTCGTCGGCCAGGGGCTCCTCCGCCGGAGCCCACAACGGGACGCTGTCGCGGGTCTGCTCTGTGACCTGTCGTGCAGCCATGGTGTCTGCTCCTCGTGCGGGCGCGATGGCCGTTCCGTGTCGCGGGGGCGGAAGTGGTTCGGCCGGAGTCGTCTACCCCCGGCGTGCCGGATATCGGTCTCGGAGGGCCTCGGCTCCATCACCCTGCGAGAAATCCCACCCGCGCCTCAACTCGCATCGTCTCTGCATCACTTTCCGCGGTGCGCGGTGGTGTGCCCTCGCCCGACCGGCCCAACGGTGGAAACCGGGCGCACTTTCTCGCCCGTCCGGCGCATCCGCGGAGGCCTCTGCCACGGAAAGCGTTTCAGTCAGACACCCAAGCGAACGCGACGAGAGGAACCGGGATGCGCTCCAGCAAGGCCAAGGATCACGCCGTGTCCGGGACGGCGCCCGGCCCTCATCCCGAGCCCCCGCGTGCCCGCGCGGACGACCTCGCGCGCCTGCGGGGCGGCCACCCCGACTCCGGGCACGCGACAGCGGGCGATCCGCCGCCGCGGTTCCCGCTGGACGTGGACGATCTGCACACCATCGACAGTGACGTCTCCGCGGCCGTGGGGCGTGTCCTCGAAGAGCATCTGGCCGAGCGGGCGGAGCGTGCCACCGCCCTGGACCCGACGTTCGGCCGGGACCTCGCCGAACGCGTCGCGCGCTTCACCCTCAACGGCGGCAAGCGCACGCGTGCCCGTTTCGTGTGGTGGGCGCTGCGTGCCTGCGGCGGCGGCCCGAGCGAGGCGGAAGCCGCCCTCCGCGTCGGCTCCGCCCTGGAACTGATCCAGACCTGCGCCCTGGTCCACGACGACGTGATGGACGGCTCGCGGATGCGCCGGGGACGGCTCGCCCTGCACGCGGACGTCGCCGCCCAGTACGCCGACACCGTTGCGCCCTCACTCGGCCCGCGCTTCGGCGAAGCCGCCGCGATCCTCGCCGGGGACCTGGCCCTGGCCTGGGCGGACGACATCGTCGCGACCATCGACACGGCGCCGGCCACCGTACGCGCCCTGTGGAGCGCCATGCGGACCGAGATGGTGGCCGGGCAGTACCTGGACATCCACGGCCAGGCCACCTCGTCCCGCTCCCTGGCCCGCGCGCTCCGTGCCGCCTGCCTCAAGAGCGCCCTCTACTCCGTGGAGCGCCCGCTGGCGCTCGGAGCCGCCCTCGCCGGAGCGGATCCCGCGCGCACCGAGGCGCTGTGCTCGGCGGGCCGCCGCGTCGGCATCGCCTTCCAGCTCCGTGACGACCTCGACGACGTCTTCGGCGACCCCCGGCACACCGGCAAACCCACGGGCGGCGACATCCGGGCGGGCAAGCCCACCTACCTCGTCGCCCTGGCGCAGGCCCGCGCCGAGGCGACCGGGAACCGGCACGGCCTGGCCGTGCTGCGGCAGGCCCTCGGCCGCGCCGACCTGTCCGAGAGCCGCCTCGACGAGGTCCGTGACGTACTGGTCGACACCGGCGCTCGTGACATCGTCGAGGCGAGGACCCAGCGGCTGGTCGCCCAGGGCATGCGCCACCTGCGGTCCGCCCCGCTCGAGCCGGAGGGCCGACTGCGGCTACGGGAACTGCTGCAGGCCACGGCGGGACCATCCACTCGGCCCAGGCCCGCACCCACACCACGCGGCATGCAGGACGACACGCCCGTCCCGCTCCTGCTCGCCGCCGGCGCAGAGAGGTCCGTCCGATGACCAGAAGCGTCCCCGGACCCACGGACCACGTCGTGGTGGTCGGCGCCGGGCTCTCCGGCCTGGCGGCCACCCTGCACCTGCTGGGGGCGGGCCGTCGGGTCACCCTCGTGGAGCGCGACACCCTGCCCGGAGGCCGCGCCGGACGCCTGGACCGCGCCGGCTACCGCATCGACACCGGCCCCACCGTGCTGACCATGCCCCACCTGGCCGACGAAGCCTTCGCCGCGGTCGGCGAGAGTCTCCACGACCGCGTCGACCTCATCCCCCTCCACCCGGCCTACCGGGCCCTGTTCGCCGACGGCAGCAGCATCGACGTACACACCGGTGCGGAGGCCATGGAGGCGGAAGTCGAGCGCTTCGCCGGCGCCGAGGAGGCCGCGGGATACCGGCGGCTGCGCCACTGGCTGGAGCAGCTGTACCGGACGCAGATGCGGCACTTCATCGACACCAACTTCGACTCGCCGTTCCAGCTGCTGACACCGGACCTGGCACGGCTCGCCGCACTCGGCGGGTTCGGGCGCCTGGACGCGGGGATCGGCCGTCACCTGCGCGACGAACGCCTGCGCCGCGTCTTCTCCTTCCAGTCGCTGTACGCCGGAGTCCCGCCGAGCCGGGCCCTCGCCGCGTACGCCGTGATCGCCTACATGGACACCGTCGCCGGCGTGTACTTCCCCCGCGGCGGCATGCACGCCCTGCCGCAGGCCATGGCGGACGCCGCCGCGGACGCGGGAGCGGACCTGCGCTTCGGACAGGACGTCCTGCGGCTGGAGCGCTCCGGCTCCCGCGTCACCGCCGTCGTCACCGATCAGGAGCGCATTCCGTGCGACGCCGTGGTCCTCACCCCTGACCTGCCGGTCGCCTACGGCCTTCTCGGTCACACGCCCCGCCGCCCCCTGCGGATCAGGCACGCACCGTCGGCCGTCGTCCTGCACGCCGGTACCGACCGGACCTGGCCCCGCCTCGCTCACCACACGCTGTCCTTCGGGGCACCGTGGCACCGCACCTTCGACGAACTCACCCGCACCGGCCGTCTGATGAGCGACCCCTCACTGCTCATCACCCGTCCCACCGCCACCGATCCCACGCTCGCGCCGCCCGGCCGCCACCTCCACTACGTCCTCGCGCCGTGCCCGAACACCGACATCGGACCCGACACCACCGCCTGGGCCGATCTCGCACCGCGCTACCGCGACAGTGTCCTGCGGGTGCTGGAGCGGCGCGGATTCGAAGGCATCACCGACGCCATCGAGGAGCAGACACTCGTCACGCCGGCCGACTGGCAGGCCCAGGGGCACGCGGCAGGAACGCCTTTCTCGGCCGCCCACACCTTCGCCCAGACCGGACCTTTCCGGCCGCGCAACCTCGTCCGCGGCACCGACAACGCGGTACTCGCGGGCTGCGGCACCACACCGGGCGTCGGCGTCCCGACCGTCCTGCTCTCCGGCAAGCTCGCCGCGGCCCGGATCACCGGGCTGCACGCGGCCCCCGGTCCACACCGCAGGCGCACCGCGCCGACCACCCCGGAAGGAACGCACTGATGACCGTCCGTGAACTCGACGCGGCGGGCATCACCGACCCGGCACTGCGCGACGCCTACACACAATGCCGCCGGCTCAACGCCCGGCACGGCAGGACCTACTTCCTCGCCACCCGGCTGCTGCCCGTCCATCGGCGTCCCGCCGTCCACGCCCTCTACGGTTTCGCCCGCTGGGCGGACGACATCGTCGACTCCATGGACCCGGGCATCGCGCCCCGGCGCCGCGCCGCGGACCTCGACCGCCTCCACACACGCCTGGCGCAGGGACTCAGAGACGGTGACAGTCCCGAGCCGGTGGTGCTCGCACTGGCCGACACGGCCCGGCGGTACGCCATCGACCACCAGTACTTCAGCGACTTCATGGCGTCCATGCGCAGCGACCTGGAGATCACCGACTATCCGACCTACGACGACCTGCGTGCGTACATGCACGGTTCCGCGGCGGTCATCGGGCTCCAGATGCTGCCGATCCTGGGAACCGTGGTCCCCCGCGAGGAGGCGGCCCCGCACGCGGCCGCCCTGGGCGTGGCCTTCCAGTTGACCAACTTCCTGCGTGACGTGGGCGAGGACCTCGACCGGGGACGGGTCTACCTGCCCGCCGACCTGCTGCGCGCCCACGGCGTCGACCGGGAGCTGCTGTGCTGGAGCCGCCGCACCGGCCTCCGGGACCGGAGGATCACCGACGCGCTGAAAGCCGTCGAGGACCTCACCCGCGGCGTCTACCGCGAGGCCGCACCGGGGATCGCGATGCTCGATCCGGTGACGCGCCCCTGCATCCGCACGGCCTTCGTGCTGTACGGCGGCATCCTGGACGCTGTCGCCGACGACGGGTACGGGGTGCTCCACCGCCGCGCAGTGGTCCCCCGCCGACGGCGTGCCGCGGTGGCGGTCGACGGGCTGGTGCGTCTGGTGGCCGCCCAGGTGGTCGGGCGTGCGGTTCGCCGGGCGGCGTCACCGGACTCGCGGGAGCTGCCCGTCCCGAGGCCTGCGGCGTCCGGGGCCCTGCCCGGCGCGGTACCACTGCACGAGGAGATCACGTGAGTCCCGACCGTTCCGCTCGACGCGGACGATTTCCGCTGTCGCTGCGCAAGAACCCGTTGGCGTGGGAGCGGCAGCGTCCCACCTGGCGTGAGGCCCGCCCCGCGGTGATCGCCCAGGCCCTGAAGCGCGCCCAGGCGCGCCCGTCCGGCAACTGGTACGTCGTAGGCGCCACCGAGGACATCCGTGACGACCGGCCCCTGGCCCGGACGGTCGACGGACAGGAAGTGGTCGTCTGGCGCGACGCCTCGAACCGGCTGGTCGCCGGGCCCGGCATCTGCCCTCATCTGGGCGCCCCGCTCCGGGACAGTCCGGTGCGTTGCGGCGCCCTCGTCTGCCACTGGCACGGACTCGCCCTGCGGGGCGACGCGTTCGCGGGCTGGGAGCCCCTGCCCGCGCACGACGACGGCGTCCTCGTGTGGGTGCGCCTGGACGACGTGGGCGGCGAACACCCCCTGGAGGCACCGGTGGTACCGGTCAGGCCCGCCCCGGCGGGAGCGGTGTCGGCCGTCTACGAGGGCGTCGGCCGTTGCGAGCCGGAGGACATCGTCGCCAACCGCCTGGACCCGTGGCACGGGGCGTGGTTCCATCCGTACTCCTTCGTCGACCTGACCGTCGTCGACACGCCCGCGGCGGGCACGGAGTGCGCGGCCACGGACCTGGACGGCTTTGCCGTCGACGTCTCCTTCAAGCTCGCCGGACGACTCGTCGTGCCGGTTCGGGCGGTGTTCACCGCGCCCGAGCCGCGCACGGTCGTCATGCACATCACGGAGGGCGAGGGGCAGGGGTCGGTGGTCGAGACCCACGCGACTCCGCTCGGCCCCGACGAACGGGGCAGGCCCCGGACCACGGTGGTGGAGGCCGTCGTGGCGGCGTCGGACCGTCCCGGGTTCACCGTGGCCCGCAGGATGGCGCCGGTGCTGCGGCCTCTCATGAGGGCCGCGGCCGCCCGCCTGTGGCGCGACGACCTCGCGTACGCGGAGCGGCGCTGGCAGTTGCGCTCGACGGGGCGCTTCCCCGGCTGAACCAGCACGACGCTCGTGGAAACGGGTGACGGCGCCCACCGAGGGCGCAGGCGCGTCCATTGAGAAAGTGGCTGTCGTCGTACCGAAAGTCATCACCTTGAGATATCGGATAGGCCGGAGAAGCAAAAGCTGCCGGTGCCAAAGTTGTCCGCTGTGTGGACAATGCTCTCGCCGCTCATCGGCGTTGTACTCGGCGGACTCATGTCGTTGGTGGCTCAGCACTCCATAGGACGCGCCTCGAACCGGACGGCGCGCCGGGAGGAACGCCTCGCCCACCTCGTCGAATTCCTGTCCGCGGTTCAGGAGGCCGAACGGGTCGCCGTGGACCGCTATCACCACAACCTGACCGACGAGCAGTGGCATGCGCGGGAACGGCAGGCCATCGACAGAGTGTGGGTGAAGCAGAAGACGATCCACATGCTGTGCAGCTCCGACGTCAACGGCGCTGCCCGGGGCGTCGCGTTCGCTGTACAGAAACTGTTCAGAGAGGGCCCCGACGACCCGGGAACACCACAGGACGAGAAGGTGTGGGCACATATCAGCCCCAGTCGGCGGGCATTCCTCGATGCCGCGCGCCGCTATCTGAAGTGAACGGGTTCCTGTTCTTCAGCCACACGCGCCCTCACCTTCACCGACAAGGCCAGAACTCGCAATCGCCGCCCCGGACCGCCCGAATGGGGTGACCTCCGGATGACCTCGAACGGTCTGCATGTTCGGGCATCTCGATTCTGGTCCACTTCCCGCGGTTGAAGGCTGCGAGGCGAAACGGATCATCAGACGCTCCTTGCTCGACGATCGCCCGCGCCCCTTGTGACCGGGAAGCTGTTTCGTCCGTGGATCTCCCAACGACCCCGCCGGCGGAGAGACGTGGGTCACACGCCCCCGTGTCACAGGGAGCCGGGTCACCTCGTCTCAGAGGTGTAGCCACCGACGACCACCGAGGAGCACACGATGGACGCGCGACTGAACTACTTCGCCGGCCCGAACCCCAGCAGGGCCTTCAAGCACTTCATGGCGGCGGGCAAGGCACTCAAGGAATCCCCTTTGCCGACCGCGACGCAGGAGCTGGTGGCGCTGCGCGTGAGCCAGATCAACGGCTGCGCCGCGTGCATCGACATGCACACCAAGGACGCCGCCGCTGCCGGGGAGACCTCCGTGCGGCTGAACCTGGTGGCGGCGTGGCGGGAGGCCACGGTCTACACCGAGGCCGAACGCGTCGCGCTGGAGCTGGCCGAGCAGGGGACCCGGGTCGCGGACGCGGCCGGCGGGGTCGGCGACGAGGTCTGGGCGCGTGCCACCGAGCACTACGACGAGGAGCAACTCACCGCCCTGGTGATCCTGGTGGCCTTCATGAACACGGCGAACCGGCTGAACATCATCACCCGACAGCCGGCCGGCGCCTACGAGACCGGGCAGATCCACTGAAAGGCAGCCCCCCAACCGGCGTGAGCCCGGCCACGGTTGTCGGGCCCCCCGGGCCTTGTGGCCTTGTTCTGCGCGGCCGACGGACCGGATGATCACCAAAAGAGACGATGCCCGCGCCGACGCGTACGGCCGGACGGGAAACCACAGGGGAGAGTCGGCGTGAGCAAGGTCGAGGAGTTCGAGGAGCTACGGCCGCTGCTGTTCTCGATCGCCTACCGGATTCTGGGCAGCGTGGCCGAGGCCGAGGACGCGGTGCAGGAGACCTGGTTGCGCTTCGACGGCTCGGCGACCCTCCCGACATCCATCAAGGCCTTCCTGTCGACCACGGTCACCCGGATCTCGATCGACGTACTGCGCTCCGCACGGGTGAGGCGGGAGGAGTACGTCGGGCCGTGGTTCCCCGAGCCGCTGCTCACCGACCCCTATCAGGATCCGGCACGTGCGGCGGAACTGGCCGACTCGGTGTCGATGGCGGCCCTGTTGCTCCTGGAGCGGCTCAGCCCGCTGGAGCGGTCGGTGTTCGTACTGCGGGAGGTGTTCGGCTTCGGCTTCGACGAGGTCGCCGCGGCGGTGGGGCGGTCGGAGGCGGCGTGCCGGCAGCTGCTGGTACGGGCGCGGCGGCACATGCGGGCCGGACGGCCACGGTTCGAAGCGGACCGCCAGGAACGGCAGGAGCTGGCGGCACGCTTCTTCGACGCTCTCCGCGAAGGCGATGTCGTCGGCCTGCGGGAGCTGCTGGCCGCCGACGTGTCGATGGTCGGAGACGGCGGCGGCAAGGCCCCGCAGTTGGCCAGGGCCGTCGTCGGGGCCGAGAACGTGGCCCGGCTGCTCGCCTCCGTCTTCCCCAGGATGGCCCAGGTCGACGTGACCTTCGAGCCGCGGGAGATCAACGGCCAGCCCGGAGCGGTATTCCGTGACCGGGACGACAAGGTGCTGCACATCCTGGCTCTCGATGTGCTCGACGGGCAGATCCGGACCATCCGCTCGGTGATCAACCCCGACAAGCTCGGCCACCTCGGGCCGGTCGCCGACGCCTGGGCTCTCGACCGCGAGGTGAAGCGGGCTCGCCGGCAGACGAAATGACCCTCGGGACGGGCGTGGTTCGGCTCCTCCGCAGGCAGTTCGCGTCAGCGGCCGCGGGGGGCCGGTCCGCCCGTCCGGCGAGTTCGAGATGGCGCCGGTGCGGACCGCGTCGCGCGGTCAAGCGCCCGCCGAGCGGGACGTGGGACCGCCGCGCAGCAGCCACTGCCCGAACGTCCGGCGCGGGGGCCGTACCACCACTCGGCCATGCAGCTTCCGACCTACCAGCTCCACTCGCAGAGTGACCGGCGTTTCAGGATGCATCGGACCTTGACGGTGCTTGATCCTGCAGTGCGCCAACTGCAGACCATCGGTATCGATCACGACGCCCGGCCTGGTGATCAGCGTCAGGGTCTTCCCCGTCATGCCCACGTCGATCCGCAAGGTGTCGTGCGTGATCACTGCGTCGGTGAAGTCCAGCGTCACCTCGCAGAACGTCACGGCGAGCTCCAGCCTCCGCGGTACCACCCAGCGCCCCACACGCTCGATCGCGCCGCTGTGGATCTGCTCGATCCGCACCACGTCCTTGACCTCGGCTCCGGCCACACCGGCCGCAGCCGGAACGGGCGGCAGGTCAGCGGTGAGCGGGGCCAGTTCACTCAGGGTTCGCGCCGACAGGGCAACTTCCAGGCGCTCGTCCAGCTCGTCCGCGTCGAGCAGGCCGTCCCCCGCCGCGATACGCAGCACATCCACCACCCGGTCCCGGTCGGCGTGCGAGGCTCGCAGCTCGGGGGCCGAGCCGGGGCCGGAGCGCTTCCCGGTGGGCGACATCTCTCCCGACATGCTTCCGTCCCGGTCCTCTCGAACGTCTCCGTGCCACACAGGCAGCGGCGCGAGTAGAAGACTAACGTCATATCGCGACATGGATTCCGGCCAGGCTCCCTCGCAGAAGTGATGAGCGGGGGCGAGCATCGGCGTACTGCATCCATCATGCCGAGGCCAGGTCGCGACAACAACCGCGCTCCCGGGGCCGGTTCGCGTCCTTCCCGGAGACTCCTCAGCGCGGTCGGGACACACCTGACGGTCGCACCGTCAGGGCCTGGTCGGCGGAGCCACGACCAACTCGGAGTCCGGGTCGTGGTCGATCCGCGGAGGGCCGGCGACGATCATGTCGGCTCGGGCCCACGGCTGTTCTCGCAGCATGAACGGCAGTTCCTCCAGCAGCCAGTTCGCCACGTGCTCCCGCTGCTCGGGGCGGTCACCGTCGCGTACCGTCAACAAGCGCTCCTGCTCGGCAAGGTCACCCTGCATCCACACCGAGGCGTCCCACCACGGGGCCAGTTCTTCACGGATGACGCCGGTGCCCTCGATCCAGACGATGTCGGCGCCGCCAGGGACGGTGATCGATCCGGGCCGGTCGTGGGCGATCCAGGCATCGGGGCGGAAGTCCACCGCCTCGCCCCGATGCAGGGGCTGCAGAACGTTCTCGACGAGTGCGGCGCCCCAGTCGAAGCAGGCATGGTTCCAGGCGATGTCGTCGGTGTGCACGATGGCGGAGTGGGGCACCACCTTGCCCAGCCGCTCGGCAAGGGTCGTCTTTCCGGCTCCACCCCGCCCGTCGATCGCGATCACCCGCGGACGTCCACTGACGTCGGGGGAGACAGCGCACAGCTGTCGGACGGCGTCGAGGACGGTCACCACCCGCCAGCCGACCGCCTCGGGCTCACCTGGATGTAAACGCATCGACAACCCGTCTCGGAAGGCAAGGACAAGGGGTCCGGTGCCCGGACGGTTCACCGGTCGCCCGGACGTATCGATCTCCTGGCCGAAAGGTTACGTCCGTGCCGACGACAAAGCTCGGTCCGATTCACCGGCTCCCGCGTCGGCCGCGCTGTCGGCCGCACCCGCCCCGCAGGTGCCTCGACTGCCGTCGGCGACGCAGCGCCAGGCATCGCCTCCGCCGCCTGCCCGCTCCCGCCGGCCACAGCCTTCCAGCAGTACCACGAAGCACACGAACCGCACGAACCACCTTGTTCCCGCCGACGACACCAAGGACAGTGGCCATGGAAAACCAGAGCCTCGACCAAGTCGCTCAGTTCTGCTGAAGATCGGCGGCAACCTTCTCGTCTCCGGCGACCACTGAGCAACGCCACACCGACACGCTCTTCCGAACGGATGACCATGCACGAAACAAGGCAGGCAGCCCGGCGTCACAAGCGCAGACGCAGGCTGATGACGGGCGGTGCCGCGGCGCTGGCGGCCACGGGGCTTCTCGTCTGCGTGGTCATGGCACTGCAGCCCGACCGCAAGGCCGAGACCAAGCGCACCACGGCCACCCCGGTCGCCGGCTCCCAAAAGACCCTCCCGCCGGCACCCCCGAGCAAGAAGCCGCCCAAGGCATCCCCGTCCGCGTCGTCTCCGACCGCCACGGCCGGCTCGGCCAAGCCGAAGGCGCGGGCTTCGGCCACCAGTTCCCCGCGGACGACTCCCGCCACGACATCCCTGGCCGGACGGATACGACCGAACGTCACCTACCAAGGGGTCGCCACCCTCTACGACGCCGGGACTGGCGACGGCGCCTGCTCGTACGGCCCGAGCGACGACCTCATGATCGCGGCCATGAACACCACCGACTACCAGACGTCCAAGGCCTGCGGCGCACACGTGCTCGTCCGCGCCGCCAACGGCGCCTCCGTCACGGTCCGGATCACCAACGAATGCCCGTCGCCCTGCGCACCCGGACAACTCGACCTCAGCGAACAGGCCTTCGCCAAACTGGCCACTCCCTCGACCGGCAGGATCGCGATCACCTGGAGCCTGTTGAGCCCCAGCACGTCCGACACGATCTCCATCCGCTACAAGACCGGATCCAGCCCCTACTGGTGCGCCATACAGGCGATCGGCCATCGCAATCCGCTCGCGCGCCTGGAGGTCCGCACCGGCAGCGGCTGGCGCCAGCTGACGCGCACCGACTACAACTACTTCCTCGCTGCCGACGGCGGTGGATGTGGCGGCACGATCAGGATCACCGACATCTACGGAGAGCAACTCACCGTCAACGGGATCGCACTGCGGGCGGAAGCCGTGCAGCCCACACGCGTCCAGTTCGCACGCCACTGACTCCGCCGCCCGCCCTGCCGCCCACCGCCTCCCTCCCCCGCCACTAGAAAACTTTGACTAGAGCGGGTTCGGGGGCATACGGTCGAGGTCCGATCGCACCGCTACGCGCAGGCGGACCGGGCACACGGAAGCCTGAGAACAGTGGGAGAGCTGTTGCCGGAAACCTTGACGGAGACGACGTACGCGAATGAGACGACGGTGCCCCTGCTGCCGTGCTCGACGGTGGAGGGGACGCTGGAGTTCTACCAGGCCCTCGGTTTCGAGGTGACTTACCAGCAGACGAAGCCGTACCTCTACCTCGCTCTGCGCTGGAGCGGCTTCGAGGTGCATTTCGGCAAACCGCCCCAGGGATACAACCCGAGCCGGAACGACGGTGGCGGCTGCCTGGTCATGGTCGACACGGTCGCGCCGTACCACGCCGCGTTCACCCAGGCCATGCGGACCGCCTACGGCAAGGTGCTGGCGGCCGGGTATCCACGCATCACGCGTTTCCGCCCCGGGCAGACCCGATTCACCCTCCTCGACCCGTCCGGCAACTCACTGATCTTCATCCAGCGGGACGAACCCGCGGAGCTGGAGTACGGCGGCTCCAAGAAGCTGCACGGCCTGGAGAAGGCTCTCGACAACGCCCGGGTCTTCCGCGAGTTCAAGAACGACGACCGTGCCGCTTTCCGGGCGGTCACATCGGCACTGCGCAGGCACGGGCCAAAGGCTCAGGCCGTCGACCGGGCGCTGGCGCTCGCGACACTCATCGAGCTCGCGACCGCATTGGACGAGCAGGACGAGATCGATGTGCGGACCCGGGAGCTGTCGCTGATCCAGCTCACCGCGTCGGAACGTCAGCGAGTGGAGAGCGAACTGCGCAACGCCGAACACCTCGAGGAATGGCTGACGCCGGAGCCGGCGGCCTCCGACAGCGTGTCCGAATCCTGAAGCGCCGACGAGGTCACGCGGTGACGCCGCGTCGGCGGTGGCACACCCCGGCCCACCGCACATCCATGCGGCGGGCCGGGGTCGGTGCGGGTGCGATCAGGTCCAGCGGTTGGAGCAGCCGGACGTCCAGCGGTGGGAGCTGATGGCGTTCGAGGCGCGCACCCCGTTGCTGAAGGTGTTGTCCCTCAGGTCGTCGACGTACAGCTCCCCGCGCGCCAGACAGCCCGTGCCGCCTCGCGAGTTCGTGAGGTCGTAGAACTGGACGTTGTTGACGCCGCCCGAGTACGTACCGGTGTTCAGCACGGACCAGGCGAAGTTGTCGTCCGCGGAGGTGAAGGGCCCGGTGTTGTCACCCCAGTTGGCATCGTTGCCCGAGGCCGTGCCGAGCAGGCTGCTGCAGTCGGTGAGGAGGTAGGCACGCATGTTGCCGTCCTCCCGGTGAGCGTTGTACTGGGCGTCGCAGTTGGGTCCCTGGGCGCCGGCCGAGTCGGCCTGGGCCGTGGCCGGGAGTGCGGTGCCAAGGGCGACGGCCAGTCCGACCGCTGCCAGGGCAGCACGAATCTTCCGCATGACTTCTCCTTGATTGTGCGATTGATACGGATGGACAGTCGGTCAGTTCGAGGACGAGCTGCTCCGGTTGGCCGCCGCCAGAGCTGCCCACTGCATCCGGGCGCTGGTGGAGATCTCCTTGGAGTAGCGCCTGCGCACCGGGGCTCCGTACTCGCGGTCCAGCTTCTCCAGCGTCCTGGCCAGTGCGGATCTCCGAGCACAGGTGCTCTCCGCCACGGCCAGTTCCACCTCGGCGGCGTGCTTCTCGGCGCCGCTCAGCCCTTCGGTGCGCTTCGGCAGATCGGCCTGTACTGCTTCGGGGTCGGCGTACGCACGCCCGGTGGTGCGGCGCATGCAGTCGGACCACACCCCGAGCGCGGTGGTGAAGCGCTTGTCGCGTACGAGCTTCGGCACGTACAGCGCTGTGAGGTTGGTGGCGATCTTGTTGGCGTGGAAGTAGGTCCCGGGGTCGCCGTACAGCTTCTTGCGGGCCTCGTGCTCGCAGCCGCCGACCGCGCTGCGGATGGAGCCGCCGGCCGGCAGCCGAACGGAGCGGACCGGGGTGTCCGGGCCGCCGCTGAGGGCGGTGAGGTATCGGGTGCGTTCCGCACGGGACAGGCGGTTGCGGTAGGCGAGGTTGGGGTCGCGCTTCTTGAGAGTGAAGAACTTCCGCTGGATCAGTCCGCCGTACCCGTGTTCGCGCGCCCAGGAGACGTCGTTGAGCACGAACGGGTGCGCAAAGGCGCGCAGTTCCCGCGGGCTGAGCGGCGCGAGAACCCAGTAGCGGAAGCCGGCTTGTGTCATGCACTGTCTGATGAGCCGCTGTTCAGCCTGCTCGACACGACTTCGTTCGGCGTCGGTCAGTTCACGTGCCGGGCCGACGGACGAGGACCCGGCCACCGGTCGGCCGGAGTCGGCGGCCGGACCCACGACCGTCGTGCCGACGGCGATGGCCCCGGCCAGTGCGGCCGCTGTGACGGTGGCGATGCTGATGACGCTTGCTCGCAACGGTGTTCCCCCTGGCCCGTGGTGTGCCGACCCGCGCTGTGATGCCCCGTCAGGCTGTCAGCGCGGGTGCCGGGCCGCCACACGGTGAAGTTGTGGCTTAAGCGTCGCGACGATCAGGCTGGTCGGTGCGGCGTTGCCCCGGCACGCTCTTCAGGAGGGCCAGCCCGGCGGGAGTGATGGTGTGCAGCACGAGCTTGCCGCGACGCACGCTCAACAGCAGACCGGCCTCGCGCAGGACGGCGGTGTGCTGGCTGGCGGCGGGCCTTGAGATGCCGCACCGTCCGGCCAGCTCGCTCGTGGTGCGGCCGGTCACGACGGCTTCCAGCATGGCGGCGCGTGTCCGCCCGATGAGGGCGCCGAGCGACTCGGGGGAACCTGCGGGAGCAGGCTCTCCGAGCGCGTGCTGCAGGGGGTAGGCGAGTGTCGGCGTCAGATCGCTGTCGGCAAGTGTGACGGGGGTGCGGAAGCAGAAGAAGGTCGGTTGCAGCTGTAGCCCGCGACCGCCGAGACGGATCTCCCGCTCGACCGGGTAGTCGGCTTCCAATACGGGTGACTGCCAACGGAGTACGGGTTTGAAGCCCGACAACAGCCCCTCCGCGCCGCCCTCCATCATGGCCCGGGCCCGCAGCGCGAGGTCCGCCTCCACATGAGCCCGCAGGTGCGCCCACACCGGCACGAGGGCGTGCCGGTGGTACGCACGCAGGGCGGCACCGAGTCCGCGCAGCGCCCCGGTCTTCCCCTCGGCCAACGCGCGGGCCCCGGCGGGGAGTGGCCTCTGCCGTTCGGCGGCAAGTGTGGACAGGTCCGTTCTCAGGCGGTCGCGGGAGGTGCCGAGTACGGTGTCGAGCGCGCTCTCGAACTCGGAGACCCCGCGGAGATCGGGGGTGAGGAAGTCGGGTGAGTAGCCGCGCGGAGGCAGCAGCACGGCCAGCGGCGCGCAGGCCGGAGGCAGCCCCACGCGCACCTGGCGCCGCCATGCGGCGAGCCCGGGGACACCGCGGGCTCCGGCAGCCAGACTCTGGAAGCTGTTGGTGAGCTCCCACAAGGGGTCGGGCCCCGTCGCAACACGCACCCGGGCAAGATCGTCACTGGTGAAGTGCACCCGCAGCATGAGATCTCCGATGGTGGTCGGTCATCGGTCTTCGTGCCCCGCCACAGTGGCTGGAGCGCCCAGGTGTGAACAAGGCGCCATTCGGTCACTGTGCGCCCAAAGGGAGATGAGTCCGGTGATGGGATCTGGTGCACTGCCGAGCGCCGGCTGCGGCTATGAAACGGCTCGCTCCTGGGGGACCGTGAGCACGATCTTGCCTTGGACATGCCCTCGGGCGGCGCGTTCGTGCGCTGCCCGGGCGTCCGCGAGCGGAAACGTACTGTCTATCGCGACGCGAACCGTGCCCGCGTCGAGCAGGCGCCCCAGTTCGGCCAGCTGCGCGCCGTTCGAGCGGACCTGAGCACTCGACACCGTGACGCCGAGCTTCGCGGTCTCTTCCGCGTCGAATTCCCCGGGGAGCACGGGGAACTGGGCACCGCCGCGCTTGAGCGTGCGCAGGAAGCGCCGGCTGTCCGGGCCGCCGACAGTGTCGAGAACGAGGTCGACGTCACGCACGAGCTCTTCGGGACGACTCCTGGTGTAGTCGATGAACCGGTCGGCGCCGAGCTCGCGCAAGAACGGTTCATGTGCGCCTGATGCCACCGCGATGACACGTGCGCCCTTCCGTTTCGCCAGCTGCAGCGCGAGGTGCCCCACGCCGCCGGCGGCGCCGTTGACCAGCACCGTCGTGTCGGCGTCGAGTGCCGTCGGGCGATGCCGCGCCTCCTGGAAGGGCGAAGGGTGATCGTGCCCGACCTCGTAGAGGAACTGCCAGGCCGTCAGTCCGGCCATGGGCGCTCCAGCTGCGTGCGCGTGGTCGATGCCGGCCGGCTTGCGTGCGAGGTCCGACGCGGGCGCGGCCACGTACTCGGCGTATGCGCTGCCGTCGAAGCTGGGAAAACGCAGAAGACCGAACACTTCGTCACCGACGTCGAGACGGTCCACGTCCGCAGCGACGGCCTCGACGACACCCGACACATCCGTCCCGGGAATCACCGGAAGGCCGACCGTCGACTCCGTCTCCCCCGGCATCCTCGTCAGCCCACCGCGCAGGTACCGGTCCGGAGGATTGACACCCACCGCGTGCACGCGAACGAGCACCTCACCCGGCCCCGGTTCGGGGATCGGCACCTCGTCGTATCGCAGAACCTCGGGGCCGCCGTGCTCATGGAGCCGGATCGCTCTCATCGTGTGTGTCGGCATCGTTCTCTCCTGCCCGCATCGCGGGATAGCCTTATTCGGATCAGCGCTCCACATAAGTGGTTCACTGATCCGAATATATGGACCACTGATCCGGACAGTCAAGAGGGGCAGATGCGGGCCGACGCCAGGAAGAACCGCGACCACGTGCTCGCCGTCGCGGGCACCGCCATCACCGAAGAGGGCGTCGACGTATCACTGCGCGACATCGCGCGCAGGGCCGAGGTCGGGCTCGCGACGCTGCTGCGCCATTTCCCCACGCGTGAGGCGCTGCTCGAGGCCCTGCTCCACACGAGCTTCGGTGAACTCACGGCGCGGGCGGGCGAACTCGAGACGTCGTACTCGCCCGAGGACGCCCTAGTTTCGTGGCTGCGCGACTGTGTCGCGTGGACAACCGAGTACCGGGGCGTGACCGTGCTGATGGCGGCCGCCATCGATGACACCGAGTCCGCGCTCCATGCTTCGTGCGTCACCCTGCGCGCAGCCGGTGCGCGACTCCTCGCCCGTGCCCAGGCCGTGGGCGCGGCGCGGAGCGACATCGACGGCACAGATCTGTTCGCGCTGATCGCGGCGCTGGCGTGGCTCGGCGACCAACCCTCGCTGGCCCCCCGCGCAGACCATCTCTTCAACGTCGTCGCGAGCGCGATCCTGACGAACCCGGCAAGCACCGATCCCGCGGGAACGCGACCCTCGGTCCCCTGACTGAGGGCATCGCATACGTGAACCGATGACCTCGGTTGCCTGACTCCCCCAGCGGTGAACTCCGGGCACGACCGGCCACCCTGCCCGGGGGCCGTTCTCCGGAGAGCCCCCGGGCAGCTCTCGCAATGCGAGCCGGAACTCCCGACGGCCGCCGACCGAGCGCAGGTTCACCGTCACCGACCGCTCCCGGGCGATCCTCCGGGACTGCTTCGGTCGGTGGGTCTGGTTTCGGGAGAGGGACGGCGGTTGCCGTGCCAGTCCAGTATCAGGACCGTGGCGTCGTCGCTGAGGGTGCCGCGGCAGGCGTCGAGCACCGCGGCGGTCAGGCCCCGGACGGCTTCGCGGGGATGCAGCGCGCCGGTCTCGTGAATGATGGAGGCGAGGTCGACGTCGGCGGCGGCGCGTTCCTGCATGCCGTCGGTGAGCAGGATCAGGCGGTCGTCGGGGCGCAGTTGCAGCTCCTGCAGGCGGTAGGTGGTGGGCGCCGCCACGCCGAAGGGCAGGTTCGCGGTGAGGCTGATCTCTTCGACGGTGCCGTTGCGCAGTCGTAGGGGCCGGGGGTGGCCGGCGTTGACGAGTTCGCACAGGCCGGTGTCGAGGTCGACGCACAGCAGCTGTCCGGTGGCCAGGCCGCGGTTGTGGTCCAGCAGTGCCTGGTGGGCGTGGCGGGCCTGTCTGAGGGCGTCACAGCCGCTGCGGCGGGAGCGCCGCAGGGCGCCGACCAGCAGGGTGGCCAGCAGTGCGGAGTTCGTGTCGTGGCCCATGGCGTCGGTGATGGACAGGTGCAGGGTGTCGCGGTCGAGGGTGTAGTCGTAGGTGTCGCCCCCGATGTCGTCGGCCGGTACCAGCCCGGCGGCGAGGGTGAACTGGGGCGCCTCGCAGCAGGGGGCCGAGGGCAGCAGCTGGTGCTGGATCTCCGCGGCCAGGCTCGTCTCGGTGGTGCGCCGGCCGAGGTGGTACAGGTCGGTGAAGCGGCGGTCCGTGACGATGATGTAGGCCAGCGCGTGGGCCGCGTCACGGACCTGCCGCAGCACGGTCTCGTCCGCGGCCTGCAAGGTCACCTCCAGTACGCCGATGCAGTCCCCGCGGTTGCTGACCGGCGTGATCACGCGCAGCCCGCCCTCGCCGTCCGCCTCCACACGCTGGCGCTGACTCCGCAGAACGCTGTCGTAGACGCTGTTCCGGAGGTCGACCGGTTCGGCGTGGTCGGCGGCGTCACCACCGGTCGCCGCAAGCCGTACCATCCGCTGGCCGATGAGGTCGAGGAACAGGAACGACACTTGCTCGGCACCGAACCGCTTCTGCAGGTCGTGTGCCACCACATCGACGGACTCCCCGGGCGGAGCCGCCTCCGCGGCGGTCAGCAACTCCCCCAGCTCCAGGTCTCCACTCTCCACGACAACCTCCTTACGGTTGCCGCACCTACTTCCCCAAGTCCCCGCAACATCACCTGTCGAGCTCATTTTGGCAGGTCAGGAGAGTGGACCGAGGCGTACGGGACGTTCATCGAGGTGTCTGGACGCCCGGAACCGGGGAAGGTCCTCCTCCTCGACGAGGACGACCGGGGCCTGCTCGCGGCGCCGTCGGCGCACCCCGTCGTGGCGTGCGATTCAGTCGGCCCCTGAGCGTTTGCGCGCTCGAGCGGTATGGCCGACGGCCGGGCGGGTCATCGAGGGTTCTCCTCGGGTTTCCGCCCCCAGACGGTGAGCATGCCTGCCGACAGAGCAGCGCACTCGTCGGAGTCCAGATACCGGACCGCGGCGTCGACGGCCGTGTCGTCGACCATGCCGGTGGCGAGCATCGCTGCCCTGCTCCGCTCCCACGTGTCCGCCCAGAAGCGGCTGATGGGACTGCCCGGCGACAAGGGGGGCACATGGATCTCGGCAGCGACGGACGCGAGTCCCGCCGCACGCAGCAGATGCGGGTACGACGGCACCCAGGAGACATCGGTGCCGATGGTGGCCCCCAGCCCCTGCCACATCGCCCGCATCGCCACGCTGTACGGCGTGCCGGGCTTCCGGTCGTTCGTCAGGTCGACCGCGTCGCTGAGGACCAGCACGCCGCCGGGCTCGACGAGTTCGGCGAGTTGCCCGATCAGTCGGGCGTGTTCAGGGAGGTGCATCAGTACGAAGCGCGCGTGCACGAGCCGGAACCGGCCGGGCACGACCTCCGGGTCGGTGATGTCGGCCTCCAGTACGTCGAGCCCGGGTACAGCCCGCTCCACGAGGAAGCGGACGTCACGGTCCACCGCGAGCACGCTCGCCACCCCTGCCTCGTCCAGCAGCCTGCGGGAGACCGTGCCGGTACCGGCACCCACGTCGAGACAGTGCCACCCCGGGCCCGCCCCGAGTGCCCGCAGCCGCTTCATGGTGATGTCGTCGTAGGCGAGGGCTCCGAAGTCGATGCGCTCACCCTCGCCTGTCTGTTCCGGACGGAAGACGGTCTCGCCGTAGCGGCCGCCGCCCGGCGCGTCCCCGCGCGGAGCGGCGCTCACGTCGCGCTCGGCGCAACGCCGAGGGTGTCGTCCCGGACCGGTTCCAGCACCCGGTCGACGAGGGACAGGAGCAGCGGGTCGTCAAGCTGAATCAAGGCCGTACCTCTTCACACGGTGGGGCGGTTCCCGGCAGCCCGTGCCAGGGCCGCCGCCCCGCCGATCCTCCACCGACGACCGCCCGCACAGCCGAGGCGCGCCGCACCTGACCCGATCGGGCGGACGGTCGGGGATCTCCGGGTCCTCATTTCTGCTGCGTCATCTCGGTGTCCAGGGGAAGTACCAGGCGGCGCCCGCGGAAGCGCTCGCGCAGCAGCCGGTCGTGCGTCACCACGACGAGCGTGCCGGTGTAGTGGGCCAGTGCTGCCTCGATCTCTTCCACCAGGGCGGGAGCCAGGTGGTTGGTCGGCTCGTCGAGCAGGAGCAGATCGAGTGGGCCGGCCGTCACGAGCCGGGCCAGTTCGAGCTTGCGGCGCTGCCCGACGGACAGGTTGCGTACGGGAACAGTGAGGTCGGCGGTGTGGAACAGGCCGAGCGCGAGAAGGGTGTCCGCGTGCTCGTCGGGCTGCCCCGCCCGGCCGGCCGCGAATGCCGCGAGCAGCGTCCGGGCGTCGAAGGCGTCATCGGGCGCGCTTTGCTGCCGTAGGAATCCGACCCGGTGTGGTTGGCGCACGGCACCGGCGTCAGGTGTCAGTTCCCCCGCCAGCAGGTGGAGAAGGGTGCTTTTGCCGGCGCCGTTGGGGCCGGTGACAAGGAGTCGGTCCCCAGCGGCGAGTTCCAGTGACGGAACGTACAACCGCCCTTCGACCAGGGCGTCTTCCAGGTGAACTGCCGTTGACGCCTCCTCGGCGTTCGGTGTGCCCTCGACGCGGCCTGTGAACCGCAGTGGCTGCGGAGGCGGCGGCACGGGGTGCTCCCTGAGCCGTTGCAGCCGTTCGCGTGCGTTCCGGATGCGGCTTTGTGCGCCGTGCGACCGCGAGCGGGCCCGGAAGGCTCCGGCGCCGCTGAACGCCCACGGACCTTTGCGGGGGATCTCGGCCAGCAGTCCGATACCGGCGGCGGCGAGGTGTTCCTGTCGGGTGACCTCGTTGCGCCATTGCTCGTGGTTCCACACCCACCGGGCCCGGGCCGCCGCCTTGGCGGCGAGGAAGCCGTCGTAGCCGTTGCCGTAGCGCCGTATCGTGCGCCGGTCGTGATCCACCTCCAGGACGGTGCCGGTGACGCGCTCCAGGAACGCCCGGTCGTGCGTGGCCACGACGACCGTGCCCCGATGACGGCGCAGGCGTCCTTCGAGCCAGGCCACGGCCTCGTCGTCCAGATCGTTCGTCGGCTCGTCGAGCAGCAGCAGTTCCGGGGCGAGGGCCAGGGCCGCGGCGAGCGCGAGCCGGGAGCGCTGGCCTCCGGAGAGGGTACCGAGCGCACGCTCCCGGTCCAGTGGCGCGCGCTCGCCGAGTCGGCGCAGGCCCACCTCGACCCGGCGGTCCGCTCCGTGCCCGCCGCGCGCGTCGAACTCGGCCACCAGCGCGGCGTAGCCCGCCAACTCGGCGGGACCGGCCGTGCCCAGGGTGGTCTCAGCGACACGAATACCGTGCTCCAGGGCCCGTAGCTCGCCCAGTACGTGATCCACGGCGTCGCCCACGCGCGCCGAACCGGGCAGGTCGAGGGTCTGGCGAAGGTGGCCGGTACCTCCCGGTGCGATGACGGTGAGGCCGCCGTTGTCGACGGGCTCCTGTCCTGCCAGCAGTCGCAGGAGCGTGGACTTCCCAGAGCCGTTGTCGCCGACGATGCCGACCCTTTCGCCCGGCCGGATCGTGAAGGACACGCGGTCCAGCACCAGGCGGTCGCCGTAGCGCTTGGTCACCTCCGCAAGAGCGATCTGAGACGTGGTGGGAGGGGAAGCGGTGAGGGTGGTGTCGACGGAAGCACAGTGCAAGAGCACTCCTTGGCTGGGTGAACAGGATTGTGCGGCGAGCAGAGGGAGACCGGCTGCGGGCCGATGAACATGAAACTAGACGAGACGAATCGTCTCGTCAACGATTTTCGGCGGGTGAAGTGCGGAAGCCGCCGGCGGCACACCTACGCCCCGTGTCCGGGCTTGCCTTCGCACTGCCCTCCGCGTGCGGGGAGGACCGGGTTGATGGAATCTGATGATCATGCGGAGCAAGGACGGGCGGGCGGGCGAAGGCCACGACGTGGAGAAGCTTCTGGACGAGCTCTACACCACGCCGCCGCCCGGTTTCGTCTCCCGTCGCGAGGAACTGGCGGCCCTCACCAAGGCGGCCGGGCAGGTGGAGGACGCCCGTCGCATCCATGCCGCCCGCCGACCCACGCTCGCCGCCTGGGCAGCGAACCTGCTGCTCCGCTCCCGCCCGGAGGAGTGCCAACGGTTCCTGGAACTGGGAGTCGCGCTGCGCGAGGCCTATCAGACCCTGGACGCCAGTGGGATCAAGGAGCTGTCCGAGCAGCGCCGCCATGTCGTCTCGGCGCTGGCCCGGCAGGCCGGCCGGCTCGCCGTCGAGGGCGGGCACGCACTGTCCGACACCGCCCAACAGGGTGTCGAAGCCACGCTGCGCGCCGTACTCGCCGACGAGGACGCGGCCGATCGGTGGGCCACCGGCCGCCTGGAGGCCGCTCTCGCCCAGCCGTCGGACTTCCCCTCCCCCACCGGCGCCCCGGCCGCACCACCGGCGGCACCACCCCGAGCGGCGCCGCGGACTCGGACCAGGGACGAACTCGCCGAGAGGCGTCGCCTGAGACGGGAACAGCTCGCTCAGGCACGTACGTCGGCCGACATCGCCGACCGGCACCTCCACGGCCGGCGTGCCGAGCAAACGGACGCCGAGGCCGTACTCGAGCAGGCACATGACCGGCATGATCGGGCCCGTCGGCAAGTCTCCACGGCCGAGCAGCGGCTTCGCCTGGCGCGCGAACAGCTCCACCTGGCCGCGCAGGAGCAGAAGGCGGCCGAAAAACGGAACCGGGAGGCCGCTCTGGCCGCGGAACGCGCTGAGCGGACCGCACGGGAAGCCGCGCAGGAAGTGAAACGGCTGGCCGGGCCCGTCACGTAGGCAGGGCCCTCAGGTCCATGCCGGAACCCGTCGGCCGGGGACACGGGGCTGGAGGCGGTCGGCCGCTACTGGGGGCGGCGTCCGCCGAGGTCCCCGTCGGGATCGTCCAGGAGAGCGATGCGCGCGGTGATGCGCTTGCCGACCGTTTCCCGCTGGACCTCGAAACCCTGGGCGACAGCCATGACGATCTCCAGACCGTGCTGGCCGACTCTGCCCGCATCGGTGGCCCGGGCCACCGGCAGGACCGGATCACTGTCCCAGACGACGACTTCCACCAGGGCCCCGCAGATGCGAAGCCGCATCAGCACCGGCCCGGGAGCGTACTTGCGCGCGTTGGTGACCAGCTCGCTGACCACCAGCTGGGTCAGGTCCATCGCACGCGCTGACACCGACAGGCCGTGCTCGGACCGGACCCGGGCGAGGAAGTCCGCCGCACGATGGCGCGCCTGGGCAATGACAGGGCCATCACCGTCCAGGGCGACGGCTTCCTGTATCGGACGGGCACCATGCACCGCGTCGCCCTCACCATCGCTCTCGGGAGCTGATTCCACCGGGTCCACCTCTGTTCCCCCGTTCACACCTGCGTGTACCCCGCACCATCTCTCACATGTGCCTTGAACTCGGCTAAAGTACCGAACGGTTGTTCCCTGTTCCATCTGGGCAGGCTTGCAGCGCATGACGTGTCGGAGTCCGAGCCCCATCAGTGAGCGCAGTCGAGGAAACGGTGACAGATACCCACGAAGCAGCCCAGTCCGGCCAGCTGTCGATCGGCGACACCGCTGTCGGCGACATCCGGGTGGTCACCCTGCGCGGCGAGATCGACCACACCGTCAAGGACGAGTTGAGCGAGGCCCTGCTGTCCGCCGAGAGCGCGTCGCCGCGGACAGTGGTGGACCTCAGCGGCGTGACATTCATGGACTCCAGCGGCATCAACGTCTTCGTCATCGTTCACCAGAAGGTGAGCGAGGCAGGGGGATGGCTGCGTTTCGCCGGCGCCCAGGAAGCGGTGCTGCGGGTCCTTCAGCTTGTCGGCCTGGACAAGGTCATCCCCAGCCATCCCACCGTCGAGCAGGCCCTGACCGTCTGACCCCCTTCACACCCTCTCGTGGCACGTCAGGTGTCACCCGGCGGAGGCGTCGTTGGGCGTGCATGCGTGCTGAAGAGCCGTGCGGGCCTGCCCGCGCAGCCAGTCCTGCACGGGGTCGTTGTCGTAGCGCCGGTGCCACGCGAGGTGGATCGGGATGGCCGGCGTCGTCAGCGGCAGAGGCGGGGTACGGAGGCCGAGGTCGTCCAGGAGGGGCGGCTGACGAGTTCGGGGACCGCCGCGACGAGGTCGTGATGGCGCACGAACTGCAGGGCTGTCGCGTTGGTGGCAGCGGGACCAGCGTCCACGCCGGGCCGTTGACCAACAAGCCCTACCAGGGCGACGGCAGCCTCATCCGTGCCGAGGAGTTCAAGCCTCGGATGATGCCTCCCATGGCACCGCGCGCGGGTATCGCCGCCCTGATGGTCGCGGAAGCGGAAGCACCGCGTTTCGCCGACACGGACACCATCGCCTTGTTCGAAAGCCGCTGAACCGTGCCCGTAACCCTCCACCACAGCGCCACGGTCGTGGTGGAGGAACCACGGCGGCCTCGCTGAGTTGCGGCCCGTGCGGCCCGTCACCCGACCGCGGGGCGGGACGCCCTGTCCTATGCGGCGCCGGAACCCTCGAGGAAGTGCAGCAGCACGGCGGCCTCCGCCCGGAGCCGCGCGGCTCGCTCCGCATGCGCGGGCGCGGTCAACTGCGCTGCAGCATCCAGTCGTTCGGTGGCCTCGGACCGCACGACATCCATCACGCGGCGCTCGCTCAGTTCACGCCGCGCCGCCTCGGTGGCGCCGGCCCCGACCGGGGACTGCTCAAGAGCCGTGCCGCGAAGTTCCGACTCGTCCACAGGCACCGCCTCGGCGTTGTCCAGCGCAGCGAGCGTAGTGCGCAGGGCACTGACTGCGGCCTTGTCACGGGCGCGCATCGCTTCCGGCAGTGCTTGACGCATACGAAGACGTACAGACATGCCGACGACCTTATGGCGGCGCCCCTGGACTCACAACGCGATATACGTGCAGGCTCAAAGGACCGTCGGCCGAGGCACCACGCTTCGACAGGCTCGCAGAACGGGACCGCAGTTCCGCGCCCTTCCCGATGGCCGGGTGCTCCAGCCATGGACCGTGATCCAGCCGACCGGGTCGTGCTGTCGAAGCTGCTCCGATCGAGCCGCCGACGGCCGCCGCTACGAGGAGGCCGGATCCGCGCGACCCTCCTTCCTCCGGCCGAGCGTGAGCATCGCCTCGGTGACCTCGCCGACCGCCGCGTCGGGGATCGCAGTGGCGGCCTCCTTGAGGACGAGCAGTCGTGCCCGGGAATCTCGCGCGCGATCGCCTCGCCGTTGCCGACAGGGAAGAACCGGTCGCGACGGCCGTGGACGACGAGCGTGGGGACCTCGATCTCGGGCAGGCGCTCGCGCCAGCGGGGCTTGCAGTCGATTCTGGAGAACACCATGCCCATCTGGTTGGCCATCTGGACCGGGGATGCGGTGCCGGGCGTGCGGTCCCAGATGCGCGCTGCGCTCGCGCGCGCGGCGACGGGATCGTCGCCGAGGATCTCCGCGGCACCAGCGGCGAACTCCGCGACCGCCTCGCGGTCGGTCCAATCGGGCATCGCACGCGCGAACAGCCGGCTCATCGTCGCCTGGTCATGGCCGGGAAGGTCATCGTCGGGCGGGCCAGGGGCAACCGCGCGGGTGCCGACCAGGGTGAGCGCCGAGAACGCGCCTGGATGGTCGAGCACGGCCACCTGGGCGACCATCCCGCTGACGCCGATCCCCGCGAGGTGCGCGGGTCCCCCGCCGAGCGCGCCGGCAAGGGCCGCCGCGTCGGCGGCGAGGCCGCGCAGGGTGTACGTGGGCGCCTCCGGATCCGCCGTCGTCGACTCGCCGCTGTCGCGCAGGTCGTAGCGCACCACACGAAGTCCGCCGGCGGCGAGGCGCTCGCAGAGGGCGTCGGGCCAGGAGAGCATCGTCGTCCCGCCCGCGAGCAGGACGAGTGGCGCGTCGTCGTCGCCGAACGACTCGATGCCCAAGGAGACCCCGTTGACGTCGACAGTGGTCATCGGATCACCGGAAGTCGTCGCGGACCAGCCGATCCGATCGGGGCGCCGCCGCCCGTCAGGATGACGTCGAGGTCCTTGGCGCGGGTGTCCGGACCGTGGTCCGGACAGGGGTCGGGCCCGGTGGCGAAGCCGTCGAGAGAAGCCGAGATGTCGGTGATGGTTCGAGTCATGTCAGGGCAGACCCGATCCGCCGCCCGAAGTCATCGCTCACGCAAGAAACGTGCGACGGATGCGAACGGACGGCACGACGTCCGAGGCGGCACGTTCGGACAAACAGCGGACGATCACCCCTCTGCGCCCTCAGCCGGCTGCCACGTAGAGCTTGCGCAGGGGAGAGCGGATCTCCCACTCGGTTCGCTCCCCCGTGTGCAGGCGTACGAGGGTGCCAGGCGTGAGTTCGATACTCTCACCGGTCTCGAACCGCACGGTGGCATCACCCTCGAGTACGACGAAGACCTCGTCGGCCTCGACGTCGCGCACCGTGCCGGCCGACAACGACCACAGGCCGAGTTGCGTACCGCTGAAGTCGCCCAAGGCCTTCACAGCCGCTGCGGGTCGTCCCACGAGGATGTCGTCCTCCTCCAGGGGCATCGGGTCGAGCTCGACCTCATGCAGGTTGACGCAACGATCTATCACGACACCACTCCCGTATGCACGATCTTCCATCTCTCGTCGGCTCCACTGTCTCACCAGGAGGTTCGTGACTTCACGCTCCAGCTCGTCGTACTCCTCATGCCGGAGAGCGTCAGTGGGGCCGAGCGCGTCGTACGAAGCTTTTGTGGCGTACCCGGTCGCAGTTTTTGTGCCTCACCGCAGGCTGAGTTCCTCGCGCGCGCCCGTCACCCACCGCAGCACGCCGTGGGAGTCGGTGCTCTCGGCCAGCTCCGTGGCTTCGTCGAGCAGCGCCACCGCATCGTCCGGCCGCCCCTGCTGGGCAGCCAGATACGCCAGCCCGACCAGGTTCGCCGCCACTCCCGGCAGGAATCCCAG
Source organism: Streptomyces aurantiacus (assembly GCF_027107535.1). Lineage (NCBI taxonomy): Bacteria > Bacillati > Actinomycetota > Actinomycetes > Kitasatosporales > Streptomycetaceae > Streptomyces > Streptomyces sp. Qhu-G9. Next base: position 5,721,862 of record NZ_CP114283.1, read on the forward strand.
CTCCCGGCGGAGGCGAGTGGACTCCTCGAAATGCGCCCGGGCCTCGTCCAGGCGGCCGGCCATGTGGGCGGCGAAGCCGAGGTGCCGCAGCGCGTAGGACGTGGTCAGCCGGTCGTCGGCCCGGGCGGCCAGGGCGAGGGCACGTTCGAAGGCGGGCACGGCGCTCCCGGCATCCTCACGGACCACTTGGTGGAAGGTGCCGACCCAGAACACCGCCTCGCCCTCGCCGCGCGCGTCACCGAGCCGCCGGTACAGCTCCGCCGCACGCTCGAAGAGCTCCAACTCCCGCGCGTCCTCGGCCCGCTCCTCCAGGAAGCGGGCGTGGATCACCCGGCCGCGGGTCAGCGCAAGGTCCGCCTCGACCTCGTCCAGACACCGGTCGGCGGACACCAACGCACTGCTCTCACCGCCGAACACGGCACGCTCGTAGAGGAGTTCGGCTCGCCTGATCCGCTCGTCGGCAGTCATCCCGTGATCGTACCGAGGGCATCGCAGGGAGTTCGAACTCCGGCGAACACACGCTCTGCGCTCGTCCGGTCTCCGCGAACGCGGCGGACGTGGCGCAGGAGCAAGCCCCACGGCTCCACGTGTACTTCCCTGTCCGGGGTACCTCGTGCGGCTCGCAATCACCCCGGCCTCAGCTGTTGAACGCGTTCAAAAAGAGAGGCTAGGGTGATGTCGAACGACGCCGAGGGGGTTCGATGAAGGTAGTGCTGCCCGGGGGAACCGGACAGGTGGGCACGATTCTCGACCGTGCGCTGACAGCGGCCGGCCACGAGGTCACGGTGGTGACCCGACATCCCGTGCGGGCGCATGACGTCGGCTGGGACGGGGCCACGCTCGGCCGTTGGGCCGCGGCGATCGACGGCTGCGATGCCGTGATCAACCTGGCCGGGCGCAGTGTTTCCTGCCGGTACACCCCCGAGAACCTGCGGGCCATGATGGATTCCCGGGTGGACTCGGCACGGGTGGTCGGCGAGGCGATCGCCGCCGCCGCGCGGCCACCGCGTGTCTGGCTGCAGATGAGTACGGCGACGGTCTACGCCCACCGGTTCGACGCGGCACACGACGAGGAGACCGGTGTGATCGGCGGCTCGGAGGCCGGGGTGCCGGACTACTGGGCGTACAGCGTCGAGATCGCACAGAACTGGGAGCGGGCGCAGGCCGAGGCGCCGACCCCCACGACCCGCAAGGTGGCGCTGCGCTCGGCGATGGTCATGAGCCCGGATCGGGGCGGCGTGTTCGACGTGCTGTCGCGGCTGACGCGCCTCGGCTTGGGCGGTCCGGTGGCCGGTGGCGCGCAGTACGTCTCCTGGATCCAGGACGAGGACTTCGTGCGAGCGGTGGAGTTCCTGATCGCCCGGGACGACCTCGAGGGACCGGTGAACCTCGCCTCGCCGGGTCCTCTGCCGCAGCGCGACTTCATGCGGGCGCTGCGCTCCGCCTGGGGCGTCCCGGTGGGACTACCGGCAACGCGCTGGATGGCCGAGCTGGGAGCCTTCGCACTGCGCTCGGACACGGAGCTGCTCCTCAAGAGCCGCCGGGTGGTGCCGGGGCGACTGCGTGCGGCCGGCTTCACCTTCGCGCACCCCGAGTGGGAGGGGGCCGCCACGTCCCTCGTAGAGCAGGCCAGGTCGGTTCGTGCGGGGTCGGGTCGGGCCCGTGAATCGAGCAGCCACGCCGCGTAGATGTTCGCCGGGCGCGTGTCGGCGCCCCGAGCCGTGCGGGCCCGTTCCGCCGAACGCCCACCGCGGGAGCAACGCTCCGACGGTGGAAGTCGAGCGGCCCGCAGATCGACGCAGTCCTCCCCCTCCAGCCGCTCTGAAGGTCACGGTGACTTCCGGGGCTCTTGACTCGGGTCACCGCTGTGTCGACGGAGCCCGTCGGTGTGGCGGGCGACGTCATCGACGCGCGCCGCGAGATCGGGGTGGCCGGATGCCAGGTAGGCGTGCGTCAGCGCGAGGGGGCCGACCAGAGCCGCAGCGTCGTTCTCGGCGAGGGCGGCAGTGAGCTCGCCGAGAGGGCTGCGGGCGGCAGCGGGGAGATCGGTGAGCGCGGTGATCTGGCCGGCGAGCTGGCGCAGGTCCGCGGCATTGGCGCGCGCCCAGGCGGTGACGGTGCGGTCGGCGGCGCGTCGGTCGCGCGTGGCCCGAACCCGCTGCTCACCCGTGGAGCCCGGGCTCCCCGGGCGTACACGCAGGTAACGCCGTTCGGCGGCCTGGCGACTGGAGACGCCGAGAGGGTGGGCCAGGTCCGCCCAGCTGGCGCCTGCCTCCCGCGCCCCTTCGATCAGACCCGGTTCCCACTCGGCGAGCTGGTCGCGCACTTCGCGGAGCAGCAGGAGCGCGGTGAGCGCCTGCTCCGAGCTGGTCTGGAAAGGCTCCGGGGGCTCCCCCTCCCGCTCCCGCGGTGTCTGAGCGGAGCGCAGAGCATCGTGCATCGTGTGCAGCGCCGCGGTGGCGAGAAAGGGGGTGGGGGCTAGACCCCGGGCGCGGGGGTCGGGCTGATCCGCCATGGCCATGAAACCTCCAGCGCGTGATGTCATCGCATGGACGACACGCAACTTGTCATCACTTCGATGACATGCTACAACGATTGGCAGGTGAACCGCATTGGCAGCATGTGCCTGACCTGAACACTGGAGGTGTTTCCCCATGTTGATGCGCACCGACCCCTTCCGTGAGCTGGATCGACTCACTCAGCAGCTCCTGAACACCGCCGGCACCTGGTCCCGGCCGTCGGCCATGCCGATGGACGCCTACCGCGAGGGTGAGGAGTACGTGATCGCCCTCGACCTGCCCGGTGTCTCCAGGGACGCGATCGACATCGACGTCGAGCGGAACATGCTGACCGTCAAGGCCGAGCGGCGCCCCGTCACCAAGGCGGAGGACGTACAGGTGGAGCTCTCCGAGCGGCCTCTGGGCGTCTTCTCCCGCCAGGTCGTACTGGCCGACGCCCTGGACACCGAGCGCATCAAGGCGGACTACGACGCGGGTGTACTGACCCTGCGCATCCCGATCGCCGAGCGCGCCAAGCCCCGCAAGGTCACCATCGGCGGCAGCTCCACCCGCACGGAGATCAGCGGCTGAGTCCCCTGCCTGCCACGACAGAGACGGGAGGGCGGCCGCTGATGCGGCCACCCCCTGTCTTCGCTCGCCGCCACACACGCGAGGGAGCAGTGATGGCCATGCGATGGACGACGTTCCTGGGCCAGATCAAGGAACACGGCGCATACGAGACCACCGAAGAGGCCGAGCGGGCAGCCCGGACGGTGCTGGCACTCCTGGGTGCCCACCTGGTCGGAGGGGTACGGGCCGAGCTGGCGGCCCGACTGCCGGACGAACTGGCACTGATCCTGCTCAATCCGCTCCAGGCGCACGAGCCGCTCTCCCCCGAGCGGTTCGTGCGGGCCGCCGCGGCATGGATCGAGGGAGCCACCGAACAGACCGCGGCCTGGGACGTGGGCGCCGTGCTCAGCGTGGCCTCGGACGCCGCGGGCGAAGAGCTCACCCGTCGGCTTCTGCTCCAACTCCCAGCGGGCTACGACCTGCTGTTCGGCCGTCCCCAACGCATCCAGTAACCGCGACGACCCCTCTCTCCTGACCGAGCAACAGCGGTGGCCGGCCGGCGGAACCGGCCACCGCATCGAGATCACCCCAGACCAGAAAGGCTACGCGTCACCGATGATGCCCCAGCAGGAACTGTGCCGGACCACCACGAGCATGACGTTCGAGCAGATGCTGGAAAGAGTGCGGTACGAAGGCGCGTACCCCACTCGCGCACAGGCCGAAGCGTCCGTACACGCCGTACTGGGCGCTCTCGGGCGCCAGCTCACCGGCGACGAACGCGTGGAGCTCGCGGCCGCACTGCCGCACGAGGCCGCCCTGGCCTTCACGTCCGAGATCCCCGCGACCGAACCCCTCACCGGCTGGGGCTTCGTCAGGGATCTGGCGTCCCGCACAGGCGGCTCGACAGCCACCACACGCTGGGACACCGGTACCGTCCTTCGCATCGTGGCCCAACTCGCCGGCGAGGAGCTCCTCAGCCGCATCCTCACCCAACTCCCCTCCGGGTACGCCCTGTTGTTCGGCCGTGCGGAACTCACCCGGGCGGCATGACGCACGGAAGACGTGCACGCGGGCGACGCCCCCGGCCCTCTCACCCGGCTCGGGACAAGCCCGCCCGCACGGCTCGTCGAGTCCACTCCGCCCGCAGTACTCTGTCCGGAGTGCTGTGAACCTGTTAATACCTTTGGAGTGGGCTCGATGGTGCGCCGGAACGACGAAAGAAGGGCCGCCCTCGTGGACGGCGCCATCGAGGTTCTGGCCAGGGAGGGCGCGCGTGGCCTGACGTTCCGGGCCGTGGACACCGAGGCCGCTGTGCCGGCCGGCACAGCCTCCAACTACTTCAGCAACCGCGACGACCTGCTCACCCAGGCGGGCGCCCGCGTCTACGAGCGGCTCCAGCCCGACGAGGCGACCATCACCCGGCAGCGGACGAGCGCTCGGGACCGAGAGACCTACGCGGTCCTGATGCGCGAACTCGTGGGCCGGATCAGCGACTTCCGCACCGGCTACCTCGCACTTCTCGAACTCCGCCTCGAAGCCACCCGGCGGCCGCAGCTCCGCGCGGTGCTGACCGAGCAGGTGCGGGCCGACCTCGCGGCCAACGTGGCCTACCACGAGGCATCCGGCCTGCCTGGCGACGCCACCGCCGTCCAGTTGCTGTACCTGACACTCAACTGGCTGATCGTCGAGCAGCTCACCCTCCCGGACGTACTCTCGGACGCCCAGAGGGAAGGGCTCGTGACAGCCGCCGTCGAACGGCTGACAGCTGGCCCTCCCCACCAGGACCGGGTGCGGTGAGCAGCCGACCCCGGGAGGAACGGCCGTCGTGATCCTTTGCATGCCAGTGACAGCCCTCGCCGCCCTCGCGACGGTCACGTTCCTCCTCCTCCGCCTTCTCGCAGTCGCCTTGCCGGGCAACAGGCACTGGTCCGGGTGACGGCAGCAGCATCGGCGGCCTGCGCCGCCATGCCGGCGGCGATCGCATGGGCCGCCCGGTCCCGCGCGCGCCCGGCTACCGGCTGACAGCGGGCGCCGCCAGGCTGCGACCCGCAGACTCCCCCGAGGCGGCGCGCGCCCGAAGCGCCAACCATCTCACCGTGGACAATTCGGCAAGGCTCGCCCCGCCGCTCAGGCACATCCCGGCGGTTCGTCCTTGGACGGTACGAATTGCATCGTGGGCATTCCGGCGGCGTCGAAGTTGGCCGCGTCCGGGCCGATCAGAGTCATGTAACCGGCAATCCTCTGACTGTGCGGAGCAGGTGGCTCCCCCTTGACCTGCTCGACGCCGGGGAAGACGGAGTCAAGAACCCACCAACGACCGCCGAACATCACCGACTTGATTCCGCAGTGCGTGTAGATGTCGTACGGATACGGCTTGTGCTGTCTGGGCTTGGCCGGCCCTTCCTGCCACTTGTCCTTCACGACGGTGCGGGCGGGCAGGGTGGGGCCGGTCCGAGCCTCCTCGCCCTGGTTGTCGGACGCGGACGAGCAACCGGTGAGCAACAGTCCAGCGCTCAGAAGCAGTACAGCTGATTGACGCGATGCCTTCATACAGTGGTGGACGCCACGGGCACGCGTTCCGTTCGAGCCATGTCCGTTCTCCACCTGGACCTCTCCCCCTCCACAGCGCTTCCGCCGCCACTCGCCACCGTGGCCGACACCCAAGCCGTGCGCGAGAAGCGCCGACCCCGACGTTGACATAGTTGGTTAACGGCGTTAGCTTTTAGCTAAGCGGATTAGCCGAGCTTGGGGGATGTCATGACCGAGTACCTTGCCGTCGACGGCGGCACGATCGCTTACGAAGTGGCCGGGACCGGCCCACTGATCGTTCTCGCGCACGGCATGGGTGACAGCCGCGCCGCCTACCGTGCCGTGATCCCTCCGCTGGTGGCGGCCGGGTACCGGGTCGCCGCCGTCGATCTGCGCGGCTGCGGTGAGTCCAGCGTCGACTGGCCCGCCTGGAGCCGCACCGCCATCGCCGGCGACCTGCTCGCCGTGATTCGTCACCTGGGTGGTCCGGCCGTACTCGTCGGTCACTCGGTCTCCGGCGGCGCCGCCACCATCGCGGCCTCGCAGGAGCCCGCACTCGTCACCGCAGTCGTCGAGTTGGCACCGTTCACCCGCAAGCAGTCGGTCCGCCTCGGCGACCTGCGGGTGAAGCGCTTCAGACAGGGCATGCTGCGGCTGCTCGGCACGACCGCGTTCGCCAGCGTGCCGCTCTGGCGCTCGTACCTCGATGTGGCCTACCCCGGCACGAAGCCTGCCGACTGGGCCCAGCGGCTGGGCCGTATCGACTCCCAGCTGCGCGAGCCGGGCCGGATGAAGGCGCTCCAGAGCATGGGCCGCAGCGCTCCGACCGACGCAGGCGCTCGACTCGGGGGCGTCCGCTGCCCGGTCCTGGTCGTGATGGGCACCCTCGACCCCGACTGGGCCGACCCCCACGCCGAGGGTTCGGCGATCGTCGACGCCCTGCCGACCGGCCTCGGTCACCTGGAGATGATCGAGGGCGCCGGGCACTACCCGCACGACCAGTTCCCCGACCAGGTGGTCTCACTCACGCTCGGCTTCCTCCGATCGGACGCCGCCCGTGCCTAGGGCCGGCCTGGACCCGGCAGCCGTGGTCGCGGCCGGTGCCGCCCTGGCCGACGAGGTGGGCCCCACCAACTGGACGATGGGATTGCTGGCCGAGCGGGTGGGCGTGCGCACCCCGTCCCTCTACAAGCATGTGGGCGGACAGGAGGACCTCAGCAGGCGCATCGCGGCCCTGGCCATGAGCGAGGCCGCCGACGCCGTCGGCGGCGCGATCCAGGGATACGCCGGCCGCGACGCCCTGGCGGCCGCGGCGCGGGCCTTCCGTGCCTTCGTACTCAAGCACCCCGGCCGGTACGCCACGACGATCGGCATGGAGCCTCGCGGCCCCGACGACCCCCTGGCCGCCGCAGGTCAGCGGCTCCTCGAAGCGTTCATGGCCGTCCTGCGCGGCTACGGGATCAAGGAATCCGACACGGATCACGCCCTACGCATGCTCCGCAGCCTCTACCACGGCTTCGCCACCCTGCAGGCGGCCAACGGTTTCCAGTGGAGCGCCGACATCGACGAGAGCTACGAATGGCTGATCGCCTTCACCGACCGGGGCCTGCGCGCTCTCTGAGAGTGCGCTGGAGGGGGCCTGCGTGCGGGACGGTCACGGCCTCACAGCTGGTGTTCAGGCCGCCGCGGTCGGGTTCGCCGACTCCGCAGTGCGGCGGTTTTCGGCGTTGATGCGCTGAGCCTCTTCGAGCTGGTCCTCGAGGATGACGATGCGGCAGGCCGCCTCGATGGGCGTGCCCTGGTCGACGAGTTCCCGGGCTCGAGCGGCGATGCGGAGCTGGTAGCGGGAGTAACGGCGATGTCCGCCCTCTGAGCGGAGCGGGGTGATGAGGCGGGCTTCTCCGATGGCGCGGAGAAAACCCTGGGTGGTGCCGAGCATTTCGGCTGCCCTGCCCATCGTGTAGGCGGGGTAGTCGTCGTCGTCGAGACGGCCGAACGCGTCGTCTGCTGTCACGTGCACCTCTCTGTAGAGCGCGTGGAGGGGCCCTGGTGCCGAACGGCACCAGGGCCCCGAAGGAACTGCTACACCATCTGCCGGCCCTGGTACTGCACCGGCCTACTGTCTCCGCATACCCGACCGAGACACTGTCGGGCTTGCCAGACCTTGCTGTCTCCATGGGTTACGAGAGAAACCGTAGCCGCACCCCCATCCAATGTCTACTGTGGCCAACATAGATTTTGCGCGTCCGACAGTGGGTTATTCACCCTCGGACAGCTACGGGAGAGTCGGTGCACGAGCCGTCACAGCCCAGCCGACGGGGTACGGCGACCACCGGTCCCCCAAGGAGGCCGGTTTCCCTGAGCGATCACCGGGCACCCGCCGAGTGATCAGCCGTGTAGCGGCACACCAGATCCGGCGCACCCTGCCGGAGGAGAACGGAGGTCCACCATGTTGAAGGCAATCGCGGATGTTCTTCGTTCCATCGGCGGAGCTATCGCCACCGTCGTGACCCTGCCGTTCCGGGCCGTGGCCCGTCTGTTCGGCGGTGCCTCGAGCTCCGCCCACGGCCGCCACTGACCGCTCGTCGCGTGGCGCGGCGGCAGTACCCAAGACCTGAGCCCGGCTGGCCCCCGCCAGCCGGGCTTACGTGTGTCCCAGCCGCAGAGCGCCCGCAGCGAATGACGGGTGGACCACTCTCCCCGATCGGGTGCCTTCGGCCTACGTTGCCGCGTCGGTGGGGCCGTCCAACCGGCTGATCCGGCGGATCTCCTCGAGCGGGTAGGGAACTGCCCGGCTCTCCTGCTGGAATCGGCGATAGAAGTCGCCCATCACCGCGGCGATCGGCGCGTACCGGACCAGAGCAGCCGCGACCGACGCCGGAATGTCCTCCGGGTACGCCCCTTGGGCGCAGGCGCGCACGAACGCCCTGCGTTCTTCCGGTTCGTACCCGTACAGAGCGACGGCCAGCCAGTTCACCAGATGCGTGGCTGTGTAGCACTGGTCGTAGGTGCGGTGCTCCTCGAAGAAGTCGGCCTCGGTCCGCGTGAGTTCGAAGCGCGAGGAGATCGCGAGACCGTAGTCGGCGAAGAAGAGCCGTCGGCCGTCGGTGAGGATGTTCTCGAAGTGGGCGTCGAAATGCAGCAGCCCGCGCGCGTTCATGAACGAGATGCCGGCTCGCAGTTCGCTGTCCACCATGGCGCAGGCCCGCTCGGCGGCTTCGTCACCGGCCCCGACCTGAACACCCAGCCATTGGTGCAGGTTCTGCGGGATGTACTCCAGGAACAGCATGAGGCTCGCCGAGGACTGTTCGAGAGCCTCGATCCGGCGACGTACCTCCGTTCCGCCTCCCCAGTAGGCGACGGCTCGTTCCACATCGGCCAGTTCCTCGGGGAGCGGTCGGCCGGAGTCCGGTAAAACCCGCCAGTGGTACATCAGGGGAAACCCCTCGTGGTCGCCCGCGATCACCCAGTTCGTCGTCATGGTGTGCACGGCCAGCTCCCGCCACGCTCCGGTACCCGGTCCGCCGACAGTGCCGATGCCGTACTGGCAGAAGTGCGGTAGTTCGAACAGATTCGCCGTGGAGTGGATGTTCCCCCGTCGTCGCTCCAGATCCGTCAGACGTAGCTGCTTGACGAAGACCGGCGTTCCGTCGACCTCCATCAGGAGGGACGTCCCGCCGATGCCGGAACCGATCGGCGTGGCGGCGTCCACGAGCTCCTGCAACCGGCGATCACCGCACAGCGCCAGCGATGTGGAAACGGCACCGTGGGCCGCCAGACGGGCGCCGCGGGACATGTCAGAACTCTGCACCTGTCCTCCAGCCGGGCACCCGCCTCCCGTGCGACCCGTTGCAGGAACACCAGGGCAGGAGCCACCGAGACCTCGCACTGCAAAGACGGCGATCTTTCCAAACACCAAGGATGCGGCAGACGGTCGGTCCGTCTCTCGCGGGTCGCAGAGTCGGCGGTACGGCACCTCGGTGATGTAGGTGTGCCACTGGGTGCGTGTGAGGTCCGCGCCGGCGCGGGCGCAGACCTGGGTGACGAGCCGGGCGGGGTCGATGACGTACCGCTGGAGCGGGACGTGGGCGCTGCCCGCGTAGAGAGTGCCGCTGTCGGGGCTGAAGGCGAGGGTGCCGATCGTTTCACCGGGCGATGTCAGGGGGCCTCCCAGCGGCTGCTGGGTGGCGGTGTCCCAGAGCTGCAGCGTGCCCGCGTCGCCGCCGACGGCGAGGGTGCGGCCGTCGGGGCTGAGAGCGAGGGCGCTGACGGTCTCCGGGGTGTCGCCGATGGGGGCCGGGAAGACGTTGCGCAGCACCCCGGCCCGATGACGCAGGGCTCCGTCCCACAGGGCCACGCGTCCGGTCCGGTCGCCGACCGCCAGGCGTGAGCCGTCGGGACTGAAGGCCAGGGCGCCGACCTGGTCGCCCTGGACGAGGTCACGGCCGACCGAGGTGCCTGTGGACCGCCCGGAGGACAGGCGGGCGGTGCGGTTGTCGCCGACGAGGAGGCGACCGTCGGGACGGACGGCCAGGTGGCCGCCGGCCAGGCCCGTGAGTGTCTCCGTCCGGCGCCGACTCGCCGTGTCCCACACCTCGTTGCTCAGCTCGCCGGGCTCCGGTGTGCGGGTGGCGTACAAGGTGCGGCCGGACGGTCCCAGGGCGAGGGCCACCACGGGGGACGCGGACGGGACGTCGGCCAGGTCCAGCGTGGTCCGCGCCTGGTTGCGCGCCACGTCCCAGACGGTGACCTGCTGGGGCCCCGCCTGTCCGTCGCGTGCCGAGACACCGTAGGCGAACGAGTCGCCGTCGGGGCTGAACGCCATCACCGGGAGGGTGTCCCCCGCGGCGACCGGCCGCGCCTGGTCGCGGGAGGCGGGCAGGGGCGGGACCGGCAGCGGAAGCCTCGGGAGTTCGTAGTAGGTGTCGCGCAACTGGAAGCGGTAGGTGGTGCCGAAACGCTGGGCGACGGCGAGGGTGCGGCCGTCGGGGCTGAGCAGCACGCCGTCCGCGGGACGGTCGCGCCATGCCGGGGTGACCGCACCGGCGAGGTCGAGGGAGTGGACCGTACCGCCTTCGAGATAGCGCAGGACCGGACGGCCGGGGTCCCAGGCGAGGCTGCCGTAGAGATGCTGGTTGTTCAGGGGGTGCCGGAACACCGGGGCGGCGGGGGACGACAGCCGCCAGACCCTGATCTCGTGACGGTCGGCGGTTGCGAGGAAGTCCGAGTCCTCACTGAAGGCGACGTGCCGGGCGTCCGGATCCTCCAGTACGGCGACCTCGTCGCCCGTGCCCGTGTCCCAGACGCGGACTCCGCTCTCCGAGACGGCGGCGAGCCTCGTACCGCCGAACACGGGGCCGGACCGGTCGTCGTGGCAGCCGCCGTGGGCCCGCGACCACGCACCGCGCACCGCGTTTCCGTGCCCGGTGTGCCAGACCCGGAGCGGGTGCCCGGAGGAGCAGGCCGCCACCAGCCGGCCGTCGGCGCTCTGGGCCACGGGCGTCCGGCCCGGTGCCCTGGTCTCGAAGAGCACTCTGCCGTCCGGGACGGAGCGCAGCCGCACCTGGTCGTCGTCCTCGCCGCGCGCCAGGTAGCTGCGGCCGCCCGGACCGAACCCGATGTCGGAGCCTGCCGGAAGTGGGCTCGGTGCGCCGGTCCACTGTCCGGTGGACCTGTCCCACAGCCGGATACCGTCCCTCGCCGCGATGGCGAGTACCCGCCCGTCCGGGCCGGCCGCGATCACGTCACCCTCCGGCAGTCTCCCCGAGGCGGTGCGACGGTGCTCGGTCACGTCCCAGGTCCGCCACCTGCCACCGTCGGCGCTGAGCAGCGTGCGGCCCGAGTCGACGAGGAAGCGTGCGGGGCTCTCGCCGGGCACGGGATCGGTGAAGATGTCCAGTTCGGGCTGGGCGAGGGAGCCGAGCAGGGCCCGGCGGGCCTCGGGCAGCGGGGAGACACGCCAGGCGGCCACTCCGAGCAGCTGGGCGGTACGCGGTTCGGTGGTACGCAGGGCGTCGGCGACCGCGGCGACCCGGCGTGCCGCGGTGTCGGTGCGCTGACGTTCGTTGTCCTCGTGCTCGCGCCAGGCGGCCAGGCCGACGACCAGTGCGACCGCGAGGACCCCGGAGAGCGCGGTGGCGAGGAGCCGTGACCTGCGGACGGTACGGGCCGCGGTACGGCGTTCCGTCTCCCGGGCATCGAGCGCGACCCGCAGGAACTCCTGTTCCGTGGTGGTCAGGTCGTCGTGGCGGCCGTCCCCCTTGAACATCTCCTCCGCACGGGCCAGCCGGGTCCCCCGGTAGAGCGCGCCCGGGTCGCGGTCGTGCTCCAGCCAGGCGCGGGCGGCCTCGGCCAGGCGCCGCTGGTCTCGCAGTCGCTCGCGGTCAGCCTCGATCCAGCCGTGCAGCCTGGGCCAGCAGGTGATCAGCGCCTCGTGGGCGAGTTGGACGGTGTCCTCGTCGACCGTCAGCAGCCGGGCGGCAGCCAGTCGTTCCACCACCGCCGACGCCTCTGTGTACGCCCACTGGTCCAGTTCCGCCCGTGGTAGCGGGCGTCGGGTGTCGGCCGTGCCCTGCCCCGGCTCGACGAGCCGCAACAGCACCTGCCGTGCGGTGCGCGCCCGGGCCGCGGACAGCTGCCCGTACACCTCCTCGGCGCTCGCCGCGATCGCACCGCGCACACCGCCGGCCGCCTGGTACGCGGCCACGGTCAGCAGCCTGCCTCGGCGCCGCCGCCAGGTCTCCAGCAGGGCGTGCGAGAGCATCGGCAGTGCTCCGGGCTCGTCGAGGACCTCGTCGACGAGCCGGGCGGCGAGTTCCCGTTCGACCAGCAGGCCCGCCTTCTGCGCCGGGCGGACGACCGCCTCCCGCAGTTCGTCCGCGCTCATCGGCCCGACCAGCAGTCCGACACCGCGCAAGGCGTCCGCCAGAGCCCGGTGTTCGGCGCACCGGGCATAGAAGTCCGCGCGTACCGCGATCAGCACCCGCAACCGGCTGTCCGGGGCGCGGGCGGCCAGCAGCAGATCGATGAAGCGGTCCCGCTCCCCTCGGTCCCTGCACAGGGTGAAGACCTCCTCGAACTGGTCCACCACCACCCAGCTCTCCACCTGCTCCCCGGCAGGAGTCAGGAGATGACCGTACGTCGACGCGGGCCGCGTTCCCGGAGTGAGTACGTGCAGCGCCACCGGCAACCCGCGGCGGGCGGCCTCCTCCTGGACGCGGGGTATCAGCCCGGCGCGCAGCAACGACGACTTGCCGCTGCCCGACGGGCCGAACACCACCGCGAAACGGTGCTCGCACACCAGCTCCCGCAGCTCCTCGACCAGCCGGTCCCGGCCGAAGAACAGCTCACGGTCGCCCTGCTCGAACCGCGCGAGGCCCCGGTACGGCGGTGCCGCGTCGTCCGTCCCGGACCGCGCCGATCCGCCGGTTTCGGCTTCGGCCTCCGTCCACCGCCGCTCCCACTCCGCCGGGTCCGCACCGCACGCGCCCGCGTAGCCCTGGATGACGGCGAGCGACGGCAGGCGTTCGCCGCGCGCAGCCTCGGACAGGGTCGTCGCGGAGAACCCCGCCACCTCTGCCATCGTCCGGTACGCCGGACAGCCGGCAGCCTTGCGCAGCTCCCGCAGGTCATGGGCGAGGCGCTGGACAGGGCCGGCCTCCGGGTCGACAGGTCTTTCCGGACGGCCCACAGTCCCACCCGCTTCCGTGCGCAGCCTTGCCGCTTGCGTGCCGCATCCGTGGTCGCGACGCGGAGGAGAACGCTGTTCAGGGCGGTCAACGTACGTTTCCGCGCCGATCCGCGTAAACCCTGTCCGCGGGAGATGTGGCGTTGATGACAGCGCCGGAACAGCACAGCGAACAGCCGCCCGCGGCCCGCGGAGTTGATTGCCCCGATCAAAGGAAGTGCCTTTCAACCTCCACACTGCCAGCGTCGGTCGGGCCAACCGGACTCCGGCACACCGAGCGACTCTGGAGCACCCCCCATGTCCCAGGAACTCCCCACGTCTCAGGCACGGAAAAGCACAAGGAAGTCCCGCCTCGGCAAGGCCGCCCTCGTCGCCGTCAGCGCGGGCGCGCTGACCGTCGGCCTGACGGGCAGCTCGTCCGCCGGGGTGCTGACCCCGTTGCCCGTGGGAACCACTTCGTTCCAGCAGACGTTCATGCCGCTCTTCGACTACGACTCCAACAGCTGCTTCCCCGCGGCCGCCATCGACCGCGACGGCAACCTCAACGGCGGCCTCGACGACAGCGGACCCGTCACGGGTCAGTGCCGCAGCAACCACCTCGGCAAGGCCAACACGTACTCGCGCGTCAAGTGCAACAACGGCTGGTGCGGGATCGTCTACACCCTGTACTTCGAGAAGGACATGAGCTGCGCCGGCTGCACCCCCACGTCGCACCGTCACGACTGGGAGTCCGTCGTGGTCTGGGTGAAACAGGGCGTGGACTTCCCCGACTACGTGTCCGTGTCCGCCCACGGCCAGTACACGACCAAGCCGTACTACGACGTCGAGAGGGACGGCAAGCGCGCCAAGGCCGTCTACCACAAGGAAGGCGGCAGCACCCACTCGATGCGCTTCGCCAAGGCCGGGGAGCGGGCGGAAGCCTGGGGGGACGGCGGATGGGACACCCCGGGCCTCGTGAGCTGGAACAGCTTCCCGAGCGGCAACAACGGCGTCAACCTCCAGTCGAAGCTGAACAGTGCCACCTGGGGTGACGCCAACTTCCCGCTCAAGGACGGCAGGTTCACCACCGAGCTGCAGCGGGCCAAGCCGTCGAACATCCCCTTCGACCCCACGGGCAGCGGCTGACCGACTGCCCGGTCACGCGCGGCGGCCGCCGACGGCACTCCCCCTCCGTCGGCGGCCGCCGCCTGTCCCGGGCACCTGCCCCGCGGGCGTCCTGCGAGGCGCCGCGTTTCGCACCAGCGCACTGCCGGCAACGCCGGCCGAGCAGCCTGATCCCGTCCAGCCTCTGTCGTTCCTGCCGCGCAGTGCGGACGTCAGCGATTCGCGACGCGGTAGCGCAGGTGGGTCACGGACCCCGTGACAGGCTTTCCCTGCGGGATCAGTTCGGCCCGCTCCCCGGCGAACAGCGGCGTGCCCTGCCCCAGCAGCAGGGGGACGAGGTGCACGCTCACCTCGTCGATCAGGCCCGCCCCGAGCAACTGGCGGGCTACGTCTGCGCCCAGCACCAGGACGTCCTTGTCCCCCGCGGCCTCCTTGGCACGCCTGGCCGCGGCCTCCAGACCGTCGAAGGCGAACGTCCCTCCGTTGTCGCCGAGCAGGTCCTCCCTGGTCCGGTGCGTGACCACGAAGCTCGGGACGCCAGGCCATGGCGTGCCGCCCCATAGCCCCAGGCCGAGGTCGAACGTGCGCCGCCCGATGACGACGGCCCCGACCCTCGCGTCCACTGCCTCACGGACGGCGACGTCGACCGCGCCGTCCGGCCCGTCCCCGGACATCCATTCGTGCAGTCCTTCGCCGCCGGCGCCCATGGGCTCCTTCTCACCGACGTTCGGTCCTGCCGTGAACCCGTCCAGGGACATCGACACGTCCAGCACTACTTTGCTCATCGCGAATCTCCTCGGCTCCGCGGGCGCCGCCGTCCGGCGCCGCTGCTCCCCGCGAGCTCAACTCTGGTCGCGGCACCGGGAAACGGCGACGCTTTCACCGTGAGTCGAACCTGGACGGCGTACTCGCGCGTCACCCGATGCGGAACAGGGCGATCCCGCATTCTCCGGTCTGGATACCACCGTCAGAGTCAGACGGCGACAAGTACCGCTGGTCACGTACGGTTCCGGAGGTGGTCGGCCGGCCGGGAGCAGGTCGAAACCAGCACGTCCACGTGAACCGCACCAAGGGGGACCACGATGAACGCGATACTCCTCGCGCCTGTCCATGTCGATTGCGACGTCCGGGAGACCGAGTAGTGTCCCGGCGGCCTTCCGTGGGGTTGAGCCTGGTGTCGACGGCCGTGCTGCTGCTCGGGGTTGCCTGCACGTCCGGCCAGTCGGACGCCACGAGCCCTCCCGAGCCCGCTGCGCCCAGGCCGACAGCACCTGTGACTTCCCCCGCCCCTGAACGGAACACGGTGAAGTCCCCGCCCGAACTGGACGACACCGAGACGCTCGCAGGCCGTCAGGGCGAGACTCGTGGTGGCGGCACCTTCGAATTCATCGAGGGCAGAAAGGGCGGCGCCCTGATCGTGGCTGTCCGATGCCAGGGCAAGGGAGAGATCAAGGTCTCCGTGAAGCCGGTGAAGGTCGACTTCCCGCTGGAGTGCGCCGACGGTGAAGCAAGCACCACCTACAACCGGGTACGCGTCGCGGGAGCGGAGAAGAAGGGGACCGTCTCGGTCAACGGGCCGTCATCGGTGCGCTGGTCCATGACGATCGGCCGCAGTGCCTGACAACGCACGTGGTGTGCGGTGCGGCGGTCGCCGTCACAGCAGGCGGCGGATGTCGCCGCGGACCCGGTAGAAACCACCGGCCGCCGCGTGCAGGGCGTCGACGACGTAGCGGGCTCCGGGCTCTCGTATCGTGCGCGGGAACTGGACGTTCCAGGAGGGTTCGTATCCCTCGGACACCACGTGGACACGCAGTCGGCCCGCCGTGGAGACGCACTCGACGACGATGGCTCCGGCGGGAGCACGGGCCACACTCGCCAGCGCGGTTGCGGCCGTCGCCGGTGCGTAGGTGGGCAGGGCCTCGGCGAGCTTGACGTCCCGCGCCACCGGGATCGTGCCCTGCTGCGCGGCCGAGATGGCCGTCTCGCCGGCGTCCACGCACACCAGTGAGCCGTCCGTGGTCACCAGGTAGAGCCGCTCGTCGTGGTACTGCATCGACAGCGCCGAACCGCCCCCCGTGCCGAGCTTCCACAGGCGGGTGCCGTCCCGGTCGAAGCAGTAGACAGAGGAGGACGCGTCCCCGGCGAAGACGAACCGGCCACCGGGCGAGGTCGCGCACGAATAGACCGCGCTGTCACAGGCGTAGGTGGCCTCGACCGTGCCGGTCGCCTTGGACAGCCGCTGGACCACGCGGTGCGCGGTCCCCGCGTACACGGCGTCCTGTTCCTGCCAGCCGAACAGGACGCCGCCGCGGGTCGGCGTGTGCCACAACTCGCCGCTTCCGTCGGGCGCGTAGGCACTCACCCCGCGCTGGTGGCCGTGGTAGACCGCACGGTCGTCGGCACGGACCATCCAGGCGTGCTCGCCCTGGCTGCGGCGGGCCCACTGGTGCTCGTCCTCATGGTCGATCACCGTCAGCCGGCCCTCGCGGTCCGAGACGTTCAGGACGCCCTCGTGGATGTCCAGCCAGAAGATGTCGACGTCCGCCGCGACGTCGTACGCCGCGAACGGCAGCTTCGAGGACAGGTCGTAGACCCTGCCGTCGTCACACCCCGCATAGATCCAGAAGTCGTCCGCGACCAGGCACTTCACACCGTCCGGAAGACTGAAGCGAGCCAGGACGCCGCCGTCGTGGTCCAGGGTGAAGACATCGCCCGCCTGATTGCCGACCCAGCAACGGTCGTCGTCGACGTGAATACCGAACGCCGACGATCCGGTGCGGAAACGCCACAGCACGGGGGCCACGGCGCGCGCGGTGGAAGGGGCCGAAGCCACCTGACGCCGGGTCACGGCGCGCGGCGCGCGCTGCCCTGCGACGGCCGGGGCGTATCCCTTGCGGACCTTCTCCCCCACCTTCTTCGCCGCCGCGGACCGGGCCTTGTCCGCGGTGGGGAACGTCGTCATCTGGGTCTGACCGGCGGCACCGATACGTCCGTACCGCACTGTCACCACCGGGCCATCGACGGCCACTTCGTAGAACTTGTGTGCTGCGCCGTCCTCCTGCGACAGCTCCAGATACGTCGTCGACGCGGACCCACTGGTCATGACAGACCCCTCCCCAAGGCGCGAGCCCGCTCTCTCTTCGGCGGGTCCCACTGCTCACACCGTAGAGGCGGGCACTGACATCGCACTGATCAGGCCGGTTCCGCGGGCAACAGCAGCCACGGGCGGGCGGGTCAGCCGTCTCTTCGATCCGGTGAGTCCGCATCGAGTTCCGCGAGGTGGTCCTCCCATCGTTGACGTCGTTGGTCCGTGGACTGTTCCCACCAGGGCGTGCCGCGTTCCCCCAGCGCGGTCTTCGCCTGGTGCACGCGTGCGCGTGCCGCCCGCTCGGCCTGCTCGTCTCCGGCGGTGGTCGCTGAGCGCACCGCACGGCGAGCCGCCATGAGGTGGCGTCGCAGCCGGGCCGCGATGTCCTCCGGCAGGGCGGGATCGGTGGCCCGCCACTTCCGCCCGCCAACGATGATGTGATGTCCGTCAGGAGTCTTCTGCGGTGCGTCGTGCACGTTCACGCGAGCGATTCTGCCTGCCGTTCCGCACCGGCAGGGGCAGGGAACTGGGGCTGGGGCGCCGAAGGTCTGCAGCCTTACTCCGGATGGCGTCGCGGTGGGCCGGCCACCGCCGCATTGCGTCATCCGGAGCCCCGCGCGCCCGACGCCGAACGGATCGCGGCAAGATGGCTCCATGAGCATCGTCAAGATCAACGTCCTGACCGTCCCGGCCGAGCAGCGGGAAACCCTCGAGAAGCGCTTCGCCTCCCGCGCGGGTGCCGTCGAGAACTCCGACGGCTTCGAGTGGTTCGAGCTCCTCCGCCCCGTGGAGGGCACTGACGACTACCTGGTCTACACGCGGTGGCGTGACGAGGAGTCCTTCACCGCCTGGATGGAAGGCCCCATGAAGGCGGCCCACCAGGGCGGCGAGGCAAAGGGCGGCGAGCGTCCCAAGCCCGCGGCGAGCGGGTCCACACTGTGGTCGTTCGAAGTCGTGCAGCAGACCGGACCGCCGGTCGCGTAACCCCGCACGGCCCTCACCGCTCGCTCACGTTCCCGAGCTGCGGCACGAGCCTCTCCTGCTCGGTTCCCGTACCTCCTCCGAATGGAGCAATGTCCGGTGCCAGGCCGACCTGGAGGCTCGTCGCTCGTCTTGCGGTCACCGTGCCGGTCCCGGTCACAGCGGGGTGACTGGGACCCGCACGGATCCGTCATGGCTATCCGTCGATGTCCAGCGCCGTTCCGTACAGCCTGTCCACCTTCAACCGGACGACCACTCGGCGTTCGGTGACCAACTGCTCCAGGAACGCGTCTTCGTCCTCCGGCTTCGCCGCTTGCGGGATCATCCCGAGCAGTTCCCGTCCGACCGCGTCACCTGGGGCCTTCGTGATCTCGGAGACCTCCGCCTCGCCCTCGGCGACGGCGAACGACCACACGTCGCCGCCCTGCACATGCAGCGCCGCATGCGGGTCGTGCCGCAGGTGCTTGACCTTGATGCGGTCGGCGGTCGTCGAGAACCGCAGCACGCGGGCCTCCCCGTCCCAGCTGTAGAGCATGGTGGTCAGGTGAGGGCGGCCGTTGCGCTTGACAGTGGCGAGCGTGCCGAACTGCTGCTTGCCGAGCAGGTCGGAGAGGGCTTCGTCGGACAGCGGGCGAGGTGCCGGACCTTGACTCATGATCAGATGAACGTCGGAAACCGTCGCGGAAATTTCATGGCTGCCGTGCATCCGACGTGGCGTCTCGCCGAAGGTCTCAAAGACCGCCATGTCCTTCGCGAAGACCGGCCGGTTCTGTTCAGCGGCTTGGGTACGTGAGACGTCTCAAGCCGGGTCCACGTCGGTGTAGAGCGCGTGGTGGTCCGAGTACGGAGTGGGCCGCACCCTGTGCTCGATCGGGGCGATGCCTCGTAGGAAGACGTAGTCGAACTTGCTGTTCCAGTCGGTGGTCGGCTCGCAGGTGCCGATGGGAGCGGGACGGCACTGGGGATCCGTGTCCTCGGCCAGTGCCCATACTCGGCTGAGCTCGGGAGCCTCCGGCACGGCGTTGAAGTCGCCGAGGGCGATGGCGCGTTCGTGCCGGGCGAATGCTTTGGCGAGTACGCCGATCTGCTTCTCCCGGACCGCTTCCTGGCGTCGCTGGGCGAGGTGCGTGTTGAAGACCCGGACCGACTGGCCGCCCACCATGGTGGTGACTGCCATGTACCCACGGTCCTCGGATCCGCCGTCGGGGTATTCCACGTGGACGCGGTCCGTCATCGGTGCCGCCGAGAGGATCGCCTGGCCGAAGGCTCCCGGGCTCCACGGCACTCCGCCGCAACGGCCCCAGTCGTTGAGCACCATCCCGTACTCGACGTGGTACACCAGCCCGTAGAGGTTCTCGAGATGCTCGCGGATCCTCTCGACGTCACGCACGCACGCCTCCTGCATCCCGATGACCTGCGGCGCGTACGTGGCGATCTCCGACGCCCGGTTGACGTTGTTCTCGTCGCAGGGATTGCAGATGTTCCACGTCATGACCCGGTTCGGTACGACCTCGTTGACCGCACCCACGGGCAGGGACCTGACGAAGAGGGCACCGCTCGGTGCACTGGGGCCGACCAGCAGCATGAATGCCACGGCCATGGCGCCCGCGAACAACCGCGTGCCGCTTCCGAGCACCATCGCCTCCGCAAGGTGGATACACGTGCCATCCGGCGCTTTCATCCACGAGGTTATGCGACGAAGCTGTGAGCCGAGAAACGATTCTGCCCCTTCATCGGACCCTTCACGGCTTCGGCCGGGGCCCCTGCCCCGGAGCGACGCGGGGGCAGGGGCGAAGATCGTCCCGGGATCGCCGAAGTCACGCGGAGTGCTGCGGCGTCACACGTGAACTCAACTGTTCATGCCGTCCCTGTCCGGCAACGAACCGGTGCGGGCCACGTCGGCGTACCACCGCGCGCTGGCCTTCGGGATGCGCTTACCGGTGGGGTAGTCGACGTAGACGGCACCGAAACGCTTGCTGTAGCCGTAGCCCCACTCGAAGTTGTCCAGCAGGGACCACAGGAAGTAGCCCCGCACGTCGACACCCGCGACGATCGCCCGCTGCACGGCCGCCAGGTGACCGTGCAGGTAGGCGATGCGGTCGGGGTCGGCCACCTCGCCCTCCGGATTGACGTAGTCGTCGAACGCGGCCCCGTTCTCGGTGATCATCAAAGGCATCGCCGGGTGGTCCGCCTTGAGCCGCATCAGCAGGTCGTACAAGCCGGTCGGGTCGACGGCCCAGCCCATCGCCGTCGTGGTGCCCGGAGGGCGGTGGAAGGCGACCTGGTCGGCGCCCGGCCAGGGACTGTGCTCGCTCATCCCGTGACCGTCGGAGCCGTGGCCGGCCTCACCGGTGGCGGCGGAGACGAGAGTGGGCGTGTAGTAGTTGACGCCCAGGAAGTCCAGCGGCTGGTGGATCGTGGCGGTGTCTCCGTCCCGCACGAAGGACCAGTCGGTCAGGCCGGCCGTGTCCTGGAGGAGATCCTGCGGGTACTGGCCTTCCAGCACAGGACCGGTGAAGACGCGGTTGGCCAGCGCGTCGATCCGGCGGGCCGCGTCGAGGTCGGCGGCGCTGTCGGTCAGCGCACGGACATGGTGGATGTTGAGCGTGATGGACGCCCGCGCGCGGGACGGCAGTTCGGCGCGCAGCGCCTGGACGGCCTTGCCGTGGGCGAGGTTGAGGTGGTGAGCGGCGCGCAGGGCCGCGACGGGGTCGGTACGCCCGGGCGCGTGGACGCCCGATCCGTATCCGAGGAAGGCGCTGCACCAGGGCTCGTTGAGGGTGGTCCAGGTCTTCACCCGGTCGCCCAGCGCACGGGCCGCGAGGGTCGCGTAGTCGGCGAACCGGTCGGTGGTGACACGCTCCGGCCAGCCGCCCGCGTCCTCCAACTCCTGCGGCAGGTCCCAGTGATAGAGCGTGACGACCGGCTCGATGCCCTTCTCCAGCAGGGCGTCGGTCAGGGCACGGTAGAAGTCGAGTCCCTTCTCGACGGCCGGGCCGCGGCCCGTCGGCTGCACCCGCGGCCACGACAGTGAGAACCGATAGGCGCTCACGCCGAGGTCGGCCATGATCGCGACGTCCTCGCGCCAGCGGTGGTAGTGGTCGGTGGCAACGTCACCGGTGTCGCCGTTGCGCACCCTGCCGGGCGTGCGCGAGTAGGTGTCCCAGATCGAAGGGGTGCGTCCGTCCACGGAGGCGGCGCCCTCGATCTGGTACGCGGCGGTCGCCGTGCCCCAGGTGAATCCCTGCGGGAACCTGATGCCGGTGGTGCTCTGCGGGGCGGGCGCGACACGTCGGGTAACGGTGGTCACGTGGGGTCCTTCCAGAAGTGCTGGGGGCGGGAACGGCGAAATGTGGCGGCGGGCTCCGAAGGGTCGCGACAGCGGGGGGACGGCAGGGCGCTCATCCCTTGACCGCTCCCTGCATGATTCCCCCGACGATCTGGCGGCCGAACACGATGAACATGGCCAGCAGGGGCAGCGTGCCGAGCAGGGCGCCCGCCATGATCAGCGACTGGTCGCGCACGTATCCCGCGCTCAGCTGCGTGAGCGCGACGGGGACCGTCGGATTGGTCATGTCGAGGACGATGAACGGCCAGAAGAAGTCGTTCCAGGCGTGCACGAACGTGATCATGAACAGGACGGCCATGGGCGGCCGGGCGATCGGCAGCACGATGCTCCAGAAGATGCGCAGGGAGTGCGCGCCGTCCACCCTCCCGGCCTCGACGAGTTCGTCGGGCAGCGCCTCCATCAGGTACTGCCGCATGAAGAAGACACCTACGGCGCTGACGAGCGTGGGGAAGATGACGGCGGGCAGCTTCTGCCCCCAGCCCAGCTCGGTCATCATCATGAACAGTGGTACGACGCCGAGTTGCGGCGGCACCATCATCGTGCCGATGACGAGCATCAGCAGGATGTTGCGGCCCTTGAAGCGCAGTTTGGCGAACGCGAAGCCGGCGAGAGTGGCGAAGAGCACCGTGGACAGGGCGATCACACCGGCCACGATCAGGCTGTTGAGCATGGCCTTGCCCAGTGCGGCGTCCTGCCAGGCCTTGCCGAGGTTGTCCAGAAGGTGGGGTCCGGGCAGGAACGGCGGAGGCGTCTGGGTGACGCGCGTGTTGTCACTCGACGCCGCGACCATCGTCCAGTAGAGCGGGAAGAGGGAGAACAGCGCCGCGATTCCGAGCAGGATGTAGGCGAGGGGACCCGCGTGATGCTGGCGTCCGGCACCCGGGTACCGGAACAGTCGTCGGCCCTGTCCGCCGGGCGGGGCGCTCTTGCGGATCTTGCGTGCGGTGTCGGGGCGTGCGTCGGCCGCCTGGACCGGGATGCTGTCTGTGGTCATGGAAGTCTCCCGGTCAGGCCTTGCGCGCCGCGACGCGCTTGACGATTCGTTGGACGACGAACACGGCAATGAGCAGCAGGAACATCGCCCAGGCGACGGTGGCGGCCCGGCCCATCTGGTAGTTCTTCCAGCCCTCCTCGTACAGCAGAAGTCCCAGCGTCTGGTACTGGTTGTCCGCTCCCCCGGTGATGCCGTTCGGGCCCTGACCGAAGATCAGGGGCTCACCGAAGAGCTGGGTGGCGCCGATCGTGGACAGGACGATGGTGAACACGATGGTGGACCGGATGCCGGGGACGGTGACCTTGAGGAACTGCTGCCATCGCGAGGCGCCGTCGATGGCCGCGGCCTCGTAGCGGTCGCGCGGGATCGCCTGCATCGCGGCGAGGTAGAGCAGCGCGTTGTAGCCGGTCCAGCGCCAGATGACGATCGTCGAGATGGCCGTCTGCGCGGCCCACTTGTTGTTCTCCCAGTCGACGTTCTCGACGCCGACAAGGCTCAGCATCCAGTTGATCATTCCGAAGTCGCGCTCGAAGAGCATCGTGAACACGAGGGCCGCGGCACCCACCGATGTGGCGTAGGGCGTCAGGGCGGCCACGCGGAAGAACGTCGAGCCACGCAGCCGGTAGTTGAGGAGATGAGCCAGCCCGAGCGCCATCAGCAGTTGCGGCACGGTCGACAGGACGCCGATGGTGATCGTGTTGAGCAGCGCGTTCCAGAAGCGGTCGTCGTCCCACAGGGCCGTGTAGTTGTCGAAGCCGACCCACTCCATGAGGCTCAGGGTCGACAGTTCGACGCGGTGCAGGGAGATCCACGAGGTGTAGACGAGCGGGTAGAAGCTGAAGGCCGCGAAGACGACGAAGAACGGGGCGACGAAGGCGTACGGGGCACCCCGTACGTCGAGGCGGTGCAGCAGCGTACTGCGGCGCTGACGTTCCCCGCCCGTGCCGGTTCCGGTCGGCGGGGCGGCGCCGGGCGCACCGTCTGAGGGTGTCGAGGTGGAGATGGCCACCGGAGGGCGTCCTTCCTGGAAGGTGGGGGAGGCGGGCAGGGGCCCGGCGGCCCACGCGGGCCGTGCGTGGGGCGCCGGGCGGCTACGGAGAAGCAGCGAGGGGAGCCGAGGTCAGCCGGCGGCCTTCTCGATGCGCTTGTCAGTGGTCTTCCACGCCTCGTTCGGGCTCTTGTTCTGCGCCTCGATCAAGGTCAGACCCTGCGAGAAGATGTCCTTGATCGTGCCGTCCTTGCGGCCGAGCACCTGCTCGTCGGGGATCTCCTGGGCCGCTGCGCCGAAGATCTTCCCGATGGGTGCGCCACTGAAGTAGTCCGACTTGGCGTCGACGACTTCGGGCATCTCCAACGCCGTCTGTGACGAGGGGAAGTTGCCGATCTTCTTGAAGAGGTACGCCTGCTGCTCAGGGGCGGTGAGCCAGGCGACGAGATCCTGCGCTTCCTTCTTGACGGGGCTCTTCTCCATCACGCCGAGGAACGCTCCGCCCCAGTTGGCGCCCTTGGGCGCCTTGGCCACGTCCCACTTGCCCTTGTTCTTCGGGCCCGCCTTCTCGCTGATGTGCGCGAGCATCCACGCCGGGCAGACGGTGGTGGCGAAGGTGCTGTTGGCCAGGCCCGGGTCCCAGCCGGGCTGGAACTGGCGGAGCTTCGCGGTCAGATCGGAGGTGGCCGCCTCGGAGGCCAGCTTCCACGCGTCCTTCACGACGGGGTTGGAGCCGTAGATCAGCTCGCCGTCCTTGTCGTAGAACTGCTGCGAGTTGCCGTAGATCATGGCGTTGAAGAGCCCGCTGGAGCTGTCCATGAAGGCGACCTTGTCGGCCTTGGACTTCTGCTTGAACCGCTTGCCCGTGGATACGTACTTCGACCAGTCGCCCTCCCACAGCTTGGCGACCTCGTCGCGGTCGGTGGGCAGGCCGGCCTGCTCGAAGAGGTCCTTGCGGTAGCAGACGGCCATCGGGCCGATGTCGGTGCCGAGGCCGATGACCTTCTTGTCCGAGGCGGTGACCTGACTCTGCTTCCACGGAAGGAAGTGGTCCGTCCCGGCCACCCCGGCCAGGTCGACGAACTTGTCCTTCTGCGTGTCGGACAGTTCCTTGGCCCGGCCGATCTCTATGCCCTGGATGTCCTTCAACCCGCTGCCGGCGGCCAGGTGGGTCTGCAGTGCTGTGTAGTAGGTCTGCTCGTCACCCGCTATGTCCGCCTTGATGGTGACATTCGGGTTTTCCTTCATGTACTTGTCGAGCAGCCCGGTCTCCTTGAAGCCCATGACGCCGAACAGGCCCATGGTGATGGTGACCTTGCCGTCCTTCTTGCCCCCGCCCGTGCCTCCTCCGTCGCTGCCCCCACAGCCCACGACCAGCCCGAGAGCTGACACGGCCGATACGGCGGTCACAACTCTCCTGCGCAACTTCCTTCGGAACTTGTCCATTTCGCCCTCCTAGCGGCGGCGCTGACGCACCGGAGTTCGAGCCCCACGGTCCGCTCCGCAGGCACGATTTGTCCGGTGGGTACGTTCCCAAACCTTGGTGGGAACGTGCCCACTCGGAAGCCCGAAGCCTGGCCGCCACGAAAGGCGTCTGTCAAGAAGTTGAACCCGCTTCGTTTCCGGAAGATGTCGCACCGCTCCGCTCAAGGCCTGCGGGCGCTCTGCGAGGGTCTGGCACAATGCGCAGGTGAAAGCCATCTGGCAGCGCGCAAGCGAGGGAGGCGTCATGGTGGGCAGGCAACGCCCGACCATCAAGACCGTGGCCGCGCGCGCCGGCGTCGGACGCACCACGGTTTCACGAGTCATCAACGGCTCGGAGCTCGTCAGCGAGCAGGCCAGGGCCGCGGTGCTCGCCGCCATCGCCGAGCTGAACTACGTACCGAACTCGGTGGCCCGGGGGCTGGTGACGAGCAGGACCAACTCCGTGGCCCTGGTGATCCCCGAGTCGGAGAGCAGGCTGGGCTCCGAGCCCTACTTCTCGGCGGTCATCCGCGGGGTCAGCACAGCCCTCGCGGAAACGAGGACACAGCTCCAACTGGTGCTCGTACGCGACCAGGCGGAGCGGGACCAGCTCACCGAGTCGGTGGCGGAGCGGCGCGTCGACGGAGTCCTCCTGGTCTCGGTGCACGAGCACGATCCGCTGCCGGGACTGCTGGAGGACATGGGCCTGCCCACGGTGCTCGCCGGCCGCCGCTCCCCCGCCGAGTCGCTCAGCCACGTCCACTCAGACAACGCGGGCGGGGCCGCGGCGGCCGTCGGCCACCTGCTCGCACGCGGGCGGCGGACCGTCACCACGATCAGCGGCCCCCTCGACATGGACGTGGCACGAAGCCGGCTCCAGGGCTGGCGGGAGGCCCTCGAGAAGGCAGGACACGAAGTCACCGACCGGCTTGTGGCTCAGGCGGACTTCACCGAGGAGGGTGGCGAGGCCGCCATGCGTTCACTCCTTGAACAAGTTCCCCAGCTCGACGCGGTGTTCGTCGCATCGGACGTCATGGCGGTGGGCGCCCTTGCGGAGTTGCGCAGGCAGAAGCGCAGCGTTCCCGGCGACGTGGCGGTGGTCGGTTTCGACGACTCCATCATCGCCCGGCACAGCAACCCGCCTCTGACGAGCGTACGTCAGCCCATCGAGGAGATCGGCAGCACGATCGCCCACATCCTCCTCAAGGAGATCGGCGATCCCGAGGAGTCGCGCCAGCACGTGGTCCTTCCCACCGAACTCGTGGTGCGCGAATCGTCGTAGGGGTTCAGGACGAGTGCTCGCAGTCGGTGCCCCCGCGGCCTTGGCCGGACGCGTGCCCATGCGACACAAGGGCGCGGCGCACGGGAGCGGGCGAACGAGCTCCGCGTCCGGTCGGAGCGCGTCTTCGTGAAGCGACGCCACCCTCAGGCACCGGGAGCCGAGCACCCCGAACCGCGTTCGGCGCGAACTCACGGCTCGACCTTCCACCGACACGGCGTCCCGCCCTCGGACTCCTGCTGAAAGCCCTTCAGTCTCTCCGAACTCATGACACTCCAGGGGCATTTGCAGAGGTGTACGACACCAGAGACCGCGGAACAGCAGTGGGCGGTGAGCACTCGATCCTGCCGGCCGATGACCGGCAGGAGAGCGGGCTCAGCACCGGTGGAACTGTGCGGCCCTGCGCCGAGCTCCTCGGGCCGAGTGGGAGTATGACCTGTATGGATATTCGCAGTAGGAACAATGTGACGGTCACCGGTCCTGCTGAAGGGCCGGTGGTGGTGCTGGCACATGGATTCGGCTGTGATCAGAACATGTGGCGGCTGGCCGTACCGGCCCTGGAGAAGAGATACCGGGTGGTGCTCTTCGACTACGTCGGATCCGGCGGTTCGGATCTGGCTGCCTGGAGCCAGGAGCGGTACTCCTCTCTGCAGGGATACGCCCAGGATGTCGTGGACGTCTGCGAGGAGCTGGATCTGGAGGGGGCGGCGTTCGTCGGGCATTCGGTCAGCGCCATGGTGGGGGTGCTGGCCGCGCGGATGGTGCCGGAGCGGATCGGAGCGCTGGTGATGGTGGCACCCTCACCCTGCTATATCGACGGTGACGGCTACCGGGGCGGCTTCACGGCGGACGACATCGACGAACTGCTGGACTCGCTCGACTCGAACTATCTGGGCTGGTCCTCCGCCATGGCCCCGGTGATCATGGGCAATCCGGAGCGGCCGGAGCTGGGGCAGGAGCTGACCAACAGTTTCTGCGCCACCGACCCGGACATCGCCCGGGTCTTCGCCCGCACCACGTTCCTGTCCGACAGCCGAGAGGACCTGAAGAGCGTGACGGTGCCGACCCTGGTGCTGGAGTGCTCCCAGGACGTGATCGCACCCCGCGAGGTCGGCGCGTACGTGCATGCCGCGATCCCCGCCTCCCGCCTGGTCACCCTGGACGCCACGGGGCACTGCCCGCAACTGAGCGCACCGGAGGCCACCAACGCGGCGATTCTCGACTTTCTGGCAGCCCAGCGTTGATGTGCCGCACAGGCGACGAACCGGAACCCACGGAGATCGAGGACGACGCGGGCACGGATGCCGCGTTCAGCGCCCTGCTGGAGGACAGTGCCGAGGACCTGTACGAGTCGGCTCCCTGCGGCTACCTGTCGACCCTGATGGACGGCACCATCGCCAAGATCAACGCCACGCTGCTGGACTGGCTGTCCCTCAAGCGCGAAGCAGTGGTCGGCAGGGTCCGCTTCGCGGATCTCCTCACCGTCGGCGGAAAGCTCTACCACGAGACACACTTCGCGCCGCTGCTGCGCATGCAGGGCGAGCTGCGCGGCATCGCCCTCGAGATGAAGGGCGCCGACGGGCGCCGTCTGCCGGTGATGGTCTCCTCCGTGGTCAAGCACAGCAGTGAAGGCGATCCGCTGCTGATCCGCACCACCGTCTTCGACGCCTCGGACCGGCGCGCCTACGAGCAGGAACTCCTGCGCCGCCGCCAGGAGGCCGAGCGGGCACGTGCCGAGGCCGAGCGCGCACGTGCCGAGGCGGAGGAGGCCCGTCGGCAGGCCGAGACCGACCGGGAACGGCTGGCCGACTCGCTCGCGGTGCTGCAGCAGTCCCTGGTGCCCTCCTCGCTGCCTGCCGTGCCGGGGCTGGAGGCAGCCGTCCACTACCACACCGCCTCCCCCGACCGTCTCGGCGGCGACTTCTACGATCTGTTCTCCCTGGGCGACGGCCGGTGGGCGTTCTTCCTCGGCGACGTGTGCGGCAAGGGCCCGCAGGCGGCTTCCCTCACCTCGCTGACCCGCTACACCCTGCGGGCCGCGGCCCTCCACGATCCCGAGCCTGCCGCTGCCCTGACCACGCTGAACGCCGTCCTCCAGGAGCGGTACGCCGCCTCCGGCGACCCCCGCTACTGCACCGTCATCTTCGGCGTCATCCAACCGGACGCCGGCCAGAACCGATGCACCGTGCGCCTCGCTTCGGGTGGTCACCCGCCGGCGCTGGTCATGCGGGCCGACGGCCGAACCGACTACCTCCGCACTCCCGGCGGGCTGCTCGTCGGCGTCCTGCCTACCGCTCCGTTCAGCACCGCGGAGACCGTCCTCGCCGCCGGTGACACGCTGTTGCTCTACACCGACGGCCTCACCGAGGCCCGCACCGGCCCCACCCGAGAGAACCTCTTCGGCGACGACGCCCTGCATGCCTTCGCCACCCGGCACGCCCCGGCCACACCCAACGAGATGATCACCGCGCTGACCGGGCTGCTGGAGAGCTTCGGCGACGGCCTGGACGACGACACCGCCCTGCTCGCATTGGGCGTGCCCGCCCTGCCGGTTACGGACCGAGCAGGATGAGCCCGCTGAACATCACCCATCGAGACGCCGCCGCCGGGCCCGTTCTGCAGGTGGTCGGCGAGCTCGACCACGAGCAGGCCACCGCTCTGCGCGAAGAGGTCGAGCGTCTTGTCCTGAGCCCGGGCCAGCACCTGGTCATCGACCTGTCCGGTCTGGACTTCTGCGACTCCACCGGCATCAGCGCCCTTCTCGCCGCCCGCCAACGCGCCCAGACAGCCGAAGCCGAGGTGATTCTGGCAGCCGTTCCCGCCAACACTCTTCGCATCCTGCGCATCATCGGCCTGGACCAGGTCTTCATCATCGATGCAGGCAGCGAGACCGACGCAACCGCACGTCTTCGCGGTGGCGATGGCTCCACGTGCGATTGACGGGCAGCGCTCGACCGCCCCAGGCCGCGTACGCGACGATCACCGAACGGCCACGCGAGGGTGTTCGGCGTTGACGCACTCGGCCATTCGAACTGATCTTCGAAAGTAATGCCCGACGTGTCGGTGGGAAGGAGAGTTCGTAACCTTGGGAGCTGAAGTGGATGCGGGATCGGATCGGACTGGCGGACGTGCTGGCAGCGGCGGAGGACGCCTCACCGGTCGGCTCCCTCGATGTCGTGGCACGCAATCTGCGTGACCGCTTCGGGGCGCGGTACGTGTCGTTCCTGTTCGTCGACGTCGTCGGCCGGCGCCTGCTGCGCGTGAGCGAGAAGGCGGCCACGCCACAGGAGCGCCGCGCCGATCAGGTCCCTCTCGCGGGCAGCAGCGTCTATGACGAGGTTCTGCGCACCCAGAAGCTCGTCCAGGCACCGGAGGGCGCACAGGGGCTGCGGGTGCTCGCGCCGGTCACCAACCGCGGCGACGCCATAGGCGTCCTGGAACTGTTCCTCACCCAGGTCACCGAGGACGTGCTGGAGCAGGTGGAGGAGGCCGCGCACGCGCTGGCGTACATCATCGTCACCGACCGCCGCTTCACCGACCTCTACCACTGGGGCAACCGCACCACCACGGTCAGTCTGGCCGCGGAGATCCAGCGCCAGCTCCTGCCCTCGGCCCCCTCCTGCGAAGCCCCCGAATTCGATCTCGCCGGAGCCCTGGTGCCGGCCTCCGACATCGCCGGCGACACCTACGACTACGCCCTCGACCAGGACACCCTGCACCTGTCCGTCACCGACGCCATGGGCCACGACGTCGACGCCTCCCTCATAGCGACCCTCCTGGTCAACGCCTCCCGCGGCGCCCGCCGCGCCGGAACAGATCTGGCCGAACAGGCCCGCCAGACCCACCAGGCCCTCCTCGACCACGGCCGGCGCACCTTCGCCACCGGCCAGCTGCTGCGCATCGCCCTGGACGGCACCAGCGCCCAGCTCGTCAACGCCGGCCACCCCTGGCCCCTGCGCCTGCGCCACGGCAAGGCCGAACAACTCCACCTGGCCGTGAACCTGCCCTTCGGCGTCGTCGGGCAGGGCTCCTACACGGTGCAGGATCTCGACCTGCGCCCCGGTGACCGTCTCTTGCTCTTCACCGACGGCATGCAGGAACGCCAGGCGAACACGGTCGACCTGCCCGGCCTGATGCGTGCCACCGCAACCGAACACCCCCGCGAGGTCGTGCGCACGCTGGTCGCCGCGGTCGCCGACGCCTGCGACGGCCACGTGCGGGACGACGCCACGGTCCTGTGCCTGGACTGGCGCGGCCCCCATGCCGGGGCCGCCGCGTGAACGTCGAAGCCTGACCTGGCGGCTAGGCGACGTAGACCAGCAGCGTTCCGGGCCCAGAGATCATCCACCACTCCCGGAAGGGCGCCCGCCCCCACTCACCGCGAAGCCGCGCCGAGCCCGTCACGTCTTCGTATAGTGACGGCCATGGCATGCCGAATCAGTGAACTGGTCATCGATGCCGCGGACCCCGACCGCCTGGCCGCGTTCTGGAGCGAGGTGCTCGGCTATGTCGAGCTGGAGCGGGAGGCCGACGGAAGCATCGCGATCGGCCCGCCGGACGCCGGTTCCGCAAGCCCGCAGCCCACGCTCGTCTTCAACCCGAGCAATGCCCCCAGGACGGGACAGCTCCGGGTACACATCGACGTCAACGCCACCGACCGGGACCAGGATGCCGAGCTGGAACGACTGCTCGCTCTCGGCGCCAGGCCCGCCGACGTCGGTCAGACCGGAACCGAAAGCTGGCACGTCCTGTCCGACCCCGAGGGCAACGAGTTCTGCCTCCTGCGCACGCGGCTCAAGCCCTTGTGACGATCGCACCCGCCGCCCGCTCACCGGTGGGGTGCGGCCGGTTTGCGCGGCCGGCGCGGTCAGGCTTCGATGAGGCCGGCACGGATCGCGTAGCGGGTGAGCTCCAGCCGGTCGCGCAGGCCGAGCTTGTGGAGCAGGTTCGCCCGGTGCCGGTGGACGGTCTTGATGCTGATGAAGAGCATCTCGGCGATCTCCTTGGAGGAGTGTCCTTCCGCCACGAGCTTGAGGACCTCTTCCTCACGCGCGGTCAGCACCTGGTCGGGCGGTTCCTCCCCGTGCCTGACACGGTCGAGATAGTTGCGGATGAGTGCGGTGACCGCGCCCGGATACAGGAAGGGTTCGTTCCGCATGGCGGCCCGGCAGGCCGCCACCAGATCGCGGTCGGCCACGGACTTCAGCACATAGCCGCTGGCACCTGCTTTGAGCGCCTGGAAGAAGTACTGCTCGTTGTCGTGCATGGTCAGCATCAGCACCCGCACACCGGGCTTCAGGGCGGCGAGTTCGCGTGCGGCCTGCAGACCGGTCATCCGCGGCATGGCGATGTCCAGCACCGCCAGGTCCACCTCATGGGTGCGGGCCAGGGCAACAGCCTCCGCGCCGTCCCCGGCCTCGGCGACCACCTCGAGGTCCGGCTCCCCGTCGAGGATGAGCCGCACCCCACGGCGTACCAGCGCGTGGTCGTCGGCGAGGAGGATACGGATCACGGATGCGTCGGACGTGGTCATGGCTGCTTCCTGAGGAGGGGCACGGTCAGCCGGACCTGCATTCCGGCCTGCGGCTGGGAGGTGACGTCCAGCGTGGCCCCGATCAGCAGGGCCCGCTCACGCATTCCGCGGATTCCTGCCCCTTCGCGGGCGACGCCGCTTCCGCGGCCGTCGTCCACGACGGCCAGCACCACCGTTTCGCCGGAGTGGTGGATGCTCACCTCGACCTGGCCGGCCTCGGCGTGGCGGGCCGCGTTGGTCAGGGCTTCCTGGGCGACGCGGTACAGCACCAGTTCCGTCTCGGAGTCCAGCGCGGGCAGGTCGGCGTCGAAGCGCCGCAGCACGCGCAGTCCTGCATGCGTGGCGAACTCGGTGGTCAGCGAGGTGAGGGCACTGACGAGGCCGAGATCGTCCAGTACTCCCGGCCGCAGCCGACGAACCAGGCGTCTCACCTCGTCGAGGCTCCCGCGGGTGATCTCCTGCGCCTGCTGCAGCTCGCCTCTCAGAGGCTCGTCCGCCTCGTCCGCGGCCCGTTTCAGAGACAGCAGGACCGCGGTCATGGTCTGGCCGACCTCGTCGTGGAGTTCCTGGGCGATGCGGCGCCGTTCGGCCTCCTGGGCGAGCAGGATGCGGGCGCTGCTGGTGACCCGCTCGTGTTCCAGTCGTCCGAGCATGGCGTTGAAGGTGCGGATCAGTTCGGCGGTCTCGCCGTGGCCGTGTTCCGGCAGCCGCTGCCCGGGGCGCAGCAGGTCCACGGTCGTCATCAGCCGGGTGAGCCGGTCCAGCGGAGCCAGTCCGATCCGCAGCAGAGCGGCGTTGGCGACCAGCATGACGACCAGACCGGCCACGAGGATGACCGCCTCGGTCAGCAGAACCGGTACGGACACCGTCACCGGAGCCCACAGCAGCAACGCGGTGGCGCCGCCCAGCACCACCGCGTTGAGCGCGAAGATCCTCCAGAACAGGGACACCGGGATGACGCCTTTCTCCGTATGACACGGCTGTGCCTCTACTGTCGGTCACCGTGCGCCCCGAGCATGAGTCGCGGGCCACTGACGCTGACCGGCTCGTGGTCCAGCCTGCCCGCTCCATGGTCCACCGTCGATGGGCTCCAGTGCCCATTTCCCGGACTTGGCCTGCCCACGCCGCGATGGGCTCCGGGACCCGCCGTAGATGGGTATCGCGCCCGATGGGATCCGCGCGGCGCATCGGCCACGGTGGAGGCATGAACCGCCACACGTGATGTCCGGCCCTTCCCTCTCCCCCGTCTCGACGACTCCCCCGCCCGGCTCGACCCCGGGCCGAGAACAGGAGCCACCATGTCACTCGATACGTCGCAGACCGAAAGCCGCCCCCCGCGGCTGACCGCGCACGACGCCCTCCAGCGCCTCGAACACGAACGGGCCTCCCGGCTCACCCAGTTGCAGGCCATCTCCGAGGCCGGAGCCGACGCGGAGGAACACGTGCTGTCCGCGCAGAAGGGCACCATCCGGCGCGTCCTCGCCGAGGTCGAGGCCGCCTTCGCCCGCGTCCGGGACGGGAGCTACGGCGTCTGCCGGACCTGCTCCAGGCCCATCCCGGTCGAACGCCTGGAAATCCTGCCCTACGCACGGTTCTGCGTTCCCTGTCAGCGCAACAGCGCCTGACGACGCCTGTCCACCCTCCGTCTCCCGCCCTGCCCAAGGGGTGAAGTGGTGAACCACCAGACCATCGACGACCGCGACACGACTCTGTCGATCGACGACCTCGCCGCACTGCGCGAGAACCTGCACGAGCAACGCCTGTTCCGCCAGGAGCAACTGCAACAGCTCTCGACCGCCGCCACGACCCGCGCCGACGCGCTCCTCGACCGGCAAGCCGCCTCCCAGGTCGAGGTGCGCGTCAAGCTCGCCGCGTCCGCCCGCATGGTCCTCGCCGACGTGGAGGCCGCACTCACCCGGATGGACCAGGGCCGGTACGGCACCTGCCACCTGTGCCGCGGGCCCGTCGCCCGCGAACGGCTGCGGATCGTGCCGCAGGCCCGCTACTGCACGCGCTGCCAACAGGTCAGGGAGGCCGACCGGTGACCACCCCCGCCCGCCCCGGTCCCCCGGCCGCCCGGCACCGCTCCTGGCCCTGGTGTCGGCAGTGCTCCGGCATCGCCCTCGACCTGGGCAGCGCCCGTACCCGAGCCTGGATGTCCGGGCGCCGGATGATCCTCGACGTACCCTCGGTCACCTTCCCGGACGGCGGCGCCACCCACCCCATTCAGCGCGGCACCATCGTCGACACCCCCGGAACCGCCCGGATGGTCGCCCGGCTGCTCGGCCACCGTCTGCCCCGCTTCGGCCGCCCTCTGCTCATCCTGACCACACCGGTGCTGGGCGGAGTCGCCTACCGGGCCGAAGCCCGCGCCGCGGTCGAGGTCCTGCGTCCGCGTACGGTACTGACCGTCCCCACTCCACGCGCCGTGGCCATGGCCGTCGATGCCGACCTGGCGCGTCCGTTGCTCGTGGTGGACCTCGGGGCCCATCTCACCGAGGTCGCGCTTCTCGCCGACGGCGCGGTGGTCGACGCCCGTCACACCATCCTGGGCACCAGCGACCTGGACGGCCTCACCCCGCCCACGCAGATCACCGAAGCGGTCGTCGCGATGGTGACCGCCATGCTGGACCAGGACCACACGTCCCAGACGCTCGATGCCCTCCGGCGGGGCGCGCTCCTCGCCGGCGGGGGCGCGCTGCGACCCGACATCGCCTACCGCTTCACCGGCCGTCTGCACGCTCCTGTCCTGCCCGTCCCCGCCCCTCACACCGCCGCGGTCCGTGGCGCCGCAAGACTCCTCCGAGCCACCCACTCGCACCCCGCCGTCACCGCCGTCACCGACGCGACGCACTCCCACTAGCCCGCCGCCCCCCTGGTCCCAGTCAGCAAGGGGCCGGCGCGGCGGCCACTGTCCTACGGAAGGAGAGACGCCGTGGACCGCGAGATACCCCCGGCACAACCGCCTCCAGCAGAACACCCGCACGTTCTGCTGTGGCGATGGCGCCGCAACCCCCTGCGCCGTCGTACGGATCTCGTGCAGGCGTGGATCGCCCTCGGTCTGTTCGTGGCCGTGCTGGCCGCC
Organism: Streptomyces aurantiacus; assembly: GCF_027107535.1. NCBI lineage: Bacteria > Bacillati > Actinomycetota > Actinomycetes > Kitasatosporales > Streptomycetaceae > Streptomyces > Streptomyces sp. Qhu-G9. The sequence goes on from NZ_CP114283.1 coordinate 5,757,011, forward strand.
ACTCCCGCCGCCATGATCCTGGTCGGCGACACCGCCTACCGTCACTACAAGGAGACCGCCCGGCAGCAGACCGCCACCCGCGAGTACATCCCCGCCGTACTGGTCCACGATGCTCCCCGCCACCCGGAACCGGGGTCGGACGAGGCGAAGGAGACCCGGTATCCGGTCACCGTCCACTTCACCGACGCCCAGGGACACACCCGCACGGCACAGACCGACGTCGAACCCGCCCTGACCGCCGACAGCACCGTCCGCGTGTGGGTCGATGGTGAAGGCAGGATCACCGGTCCGCCCCTGACCGCGGAACAGGTCCGTACCCGCGCCATGAGCTGCGCCGTCCTCGCCGCGATGACCGTCCCGCTCCTCGGCGCCGCCGCATACGCTTGTGCCAACCGCAGGCTGGAGCGGCACAACTTCGCCCAGTGGGACGCGGCCTGGGCACAGGCCGCCCCGCCGTGGAGCACTTCCCACTGACGCGCTGACCCGCTGCCGGTGTCCACGGCCACCACGTCGGACGAGTCGCATCAGGACCGGGACTACCGGCCCGAACCCCCACCTACGCGAGCCAGGACGTCGTCGGCCAACTCCTGCGGAGTCAGCCCGCCGTCCAGGAACACGGTGTCACCGGGCAGCGTGTCCATCGCGGCCGTGCACGGCTCGATCCTGGCCTTGCACCACTGCCGGACCCGCTCATCCTGTTCGGGCTTGTCCGGCGTGAAACTCCGTCCGTCGATCCGCCGCACCAGGACCTCCTCGGAGACCTTGAGGAAGAAGTGGTGGACCACCACGCCGGCGTCCTTCAGCGCACCGAAGATCTCCACCACATACCCCGGGTCCACCAACGTCATGGGAACCAGGACGGGCCTTCGGTATTCCTCGACGAGGCCCACAGCCAGGTTCACGACCTGCCGTCGCCACAACCGCAGATCCTGGAAGTCACCCGTGGGGACCTCCACGATCTCGCGCAGCACGTAGCCGACCATCTCCGGGTCGAGGACCAGTGCCTCGGGCCAGCGCGGACGCAGCTCATCGACCAGCGTGCTCTTCCCACTGCCGAACGCGCCGTTCACCCAGACGATCACACGCATCTCCCCGTCACCGATGCCCTCTTCGGGCACAACCGTCCTCGGAGCACACCACGACGAGCGCGCGGGGCCGGATCACACGCACAGATCATGCCCGAACGACCGCTGGACGGAGCCCAATCGCACGGACCGCCGCCGGCACGAAAGGCCAACTCACCTTGTCAAAAGGAATGTTGTCGGCCATGGAGCGTCCAGGGCTTCTAGCCACCCTCACACGGCCCGGGGCCCTCCCCCGCGCTGGGCGGGGGAGGGACTCCTGTGTCGCAAGAGCCTTCGGGGAGCACCGGTCCGACGCCGGAAAGGCTCTTGCCTCACGCTTCCGCGCCGTAGAAGGCCGCGATGTCCTCGGATGTGGCCCATCGGCTGTAGGTGGGTGACCGCGGCCAGCCGTCGGGCGAGTCCTGCCACTCCTCCTGGCGCCCGTACGGCAACAGGTCGATCAGCGCGAAGCTGTGGCTGAGCTGCTCGGTGCCCCGCCCCTCGGTGTGCCAGGTGCGATAGACGGTGTCTCCGTCCCGCAGGAAGACGTTGACCGCGAAGCCGCCTCCGGGCGGTGCGCCCACGTCGGAACCGAACGGGCTGTTCGCGGTGGAGTACCAGGTCATCCTGTTCCCCACCCGCCGTTTGTAGGCGAGGGTCTCGTCGATCGGGCCCTGGGTGACGATGACGAATTTCGCGTCGTAGGCATCCAGGAACTCCAGCCGGGTGAACTGCGACGTGAAACCCGTACAGCCCGAGCACTGCCACGTCTTACCGGGGGACCACATGTGGTTGTAGACGATCAGCTGGGTCCTGTCGCCGAAGACCTCGGCCAGCCGGACCGGCCCTTCCTCGCCGTCGAGGGTGTATTCGGGCATCTCGACCATCGGCATTCGGCGGCGTTGGGCGGCGATCGCGTCGAGTTCGCGGGTCGCGGCCTTCTCCCGGGCGCGCAGGTCGTCGAGTCGACGCTGCCAGGTCTCGGCGTCCACGACGGGCGGTACTGCCTTGGCGGTCATACGTTCCTCCGAAGTTCACGGCAGGCGGTTCGCGGGTGTAGACCGTGCTCGTTCGCCGAACTCATCGCTCTCCGGCCACCCTGTGCCGGCGTACCTCCGGGCGGACGCATCGTTTTTCGCCCTACCTCGTTCAGCGTGTGGGAGCGCGCCGGTGGGGACCACGGCTTCGGCGGTGTGGAACCGGGCGCGGCAACCGGGCTCCGACGTGTCCGTACGCCATGCGCAAGGGGGATCCAGTGTCCGAGCAGCGCCCGTTACGCCCGCCGACTCCCGCCGAAGAGCTTGAGCGTTTCCACAACGGAGACACGCTCGACAACATTCCGATCATCACGGAGCGGCGAAGCCCTCCCTGGAAGCGGGTGCTCGCCGGCGCGATGGGCGTTGCGGTGCTGGCTGGAGCCCTGGCCTTCGTCCTCGGCCGTCCGCAGCACAGCCAGCCCGGTGTGACGGCCTCCGAGCGACCGGGCGCACTGCCGACGGCCGCGCATGCCGAAACAACGGCGTCTCCCCCGCACTCGGAACCCTCTGCGCCGTGGAGCAGCGACCCGCCGGCCCCCACCACGCCGCCGGACGGCCAGACGCAGCAGTCGTGCGTCGACGTCACGTACAAACTGCCGACCGGGGACGCACTCTGCGAGTCCAGGACCGCTGTCTGCGCGCTCGGATCCCCCATGTACACCGAGAATCTGGACACCATCTGCGGCACCGCGCCCCTGGCACGGGTCTACGTGGCCAACACCGACAAGCTGGAGTCCGGCGGCTGTCTCTCACTGCAGAGCAGTACGTGGGTGACCGGCACGGCGGAATACGTCGGAACACAGGCCCCCATGTACCAGTGTTCCGCCGTCGTCGACCGGACCGCTCTCGAAGCCGGTGGTCCGCTGACCGTCTGCCAGGAGCCGTACCCGCACACCAGACAGACCTTTCTCGCCGAGGTCACCACCCCGGCCGGGTCCACAGGGGCCTGTCTCACCACGAACCACGGCGCGTAGACAGGTACCGCGGGCTCCAGCACGCGCGGCCTCCGGGCCCGGAGGCCGGAAACCCCATTGCTGGGCCGAGGAGGACGGTGATGGAGGGGAAGGCAGGAGACTTTCGTCCGGCGGATCCGGTTCATGCCAGTCCTGGCGGACCTGTCGTGGTCTTCTCGCTCTGCCGGACGGGCGGTGTCGAGCGGGAGTAGCGGTCAGCGAGCCGCCTGAGGTGGTCGACGAGTTCCGCGGGCTCGGTGACGTCGAAGTCGAAGTCGAGCATGCCCAGATAGACAGCGAGCCTCTGTACCGAGTCGGCTCCGGTGGTCAGGACACAGGTGTCGGTGTCGAGGGCCTGGACGGTTCCGACCGCAGGGTTGATCTGCTCGATCACCGCAGTCGCCGGGGCGTGGACGGTCACTCGCGCATGATGGCGCCACGACGCGCTCGACACCCGCAGGGAGACGTACGCCGTGATGTCGCCGCCGGGAGGTTCTCGCGGGGTGAAGCGCGGTCCGGTCGGGGTTCGCGGCTGGATCCGGTCGATCCTGAAGGTCCGCCAGTCCTCGCGCGCGAGGTCCCACGCCACCAGGTACCAGCGCTGCCCCCAGTTCACCGCCCGATAGGGCTCGACGACGCGCAGGGTGGGCGTGCCCGCGTGGTCGAGGTAGTCGAAGCGCAGCTGCTCGCGGTCACGGCAGGCGGATACCAGTGTGGTGAGCACGTCCGCCGAGACGCTCGGGGCGGGCCGGTCGGCCGGCACGGTGACGGTGAACGCGTGCAGGGCCCGCACCCGTCGGCGCAACCGCGAGGGAAGTACCTGCTCCAGCTTGGTCAACGCCCGCAGCGCGGTCTCCTCGGTGCCGGGAACGGCACCCTCCGTGGCGGTGCGCAGCGCGATCGTCACCACGACTGCCTCGTCGTCGTCGAGGAGCAGCGGGGGCATGGCCGCGCCGGCACCGAGCCGGTAGCCGCCCACGGCGCCGCGGGTGGCGTCCACGGGATAGCCGAGCTCGCGCAGTCGGTCGATGTCGTTGCGCACGGTGCGTCCGCTCACGCCCAGTCGCTCGGCCAGCTCGGATCCGGGCCAGGCTCGCGGAGCTTGCAACAGGGAGAGGAGGCGCAGCAGCCGCGCCGAGGTGTCCAGCATGAAGTCCAGCCTGTGGTGCCATTAGGAACGCATCGTGCCTATATGGAGAATACTGTTCTGTCCATGGAAACCAGCAGCAGCACCGACGCCCGGATCCACTCGTACCGCATCGACGTTCCGCAGGACGAGCTCGACGACCTGCGCGACCGGCTGGCCCGTACGCGCTGGGGCAGCGAGATTCCCGGCGCCGGCTGGAGCCGGGGTGTTCCCACCGACTATCTGAGGGGCCTGGTCGCGTACTGGGCGGACGCCTTCGACTGGCGCAAGGCGGAGGCGGAGCTCAACGAGTTCCCCCAGTTCACCACCGAGATCGACGGGCAGAACATCCACTTCCTGCACGTCCGTTCGCAGAACCCGGCGGCCGTTCCGCTGCTTCTGCTGCACGACTGGCCGTGCTCGTTCGTGCAGTTCGCCGATGTCATCCGGCCGCTGGCGGAGGACTTCCACGTGATCGTGACCTCGACGCCCGGTACCGGGTTCTCCGGTCCCCTCGGCGAGGCCGGCTGGAACACCGGCCGCATAGCGGGAGCGTTCGTCGAGCTGATGGACCGGCTCGGCTACAGCGCCTACGGCGTGCAGGGGACGGGCGGTGGCGCCTGGATCGCCACCGAGATGGGGCGGCAGGCATCCGACAAGATCGTCGGCATTCACGTCAACGGCCTGCTCACCTTCCCCTCAGGCGATCCCGCCGAGTTCGAGGGACTGACCGCGCCGGAGCAGGAGCGACTGGCACGGCTGGAGAACTTCCAGCAGGACATGATGGGATTCAACGCCATCCAGTCCACCCGTCCGCAGACCCTCGCCTACGGTCTGCACGACTCGCCGGTCGGTCAACTCGCCTGGATCGTGGAGAAGTTCAAGGAGTGGACGGACGCCGCGGCCGAGCTCCCCGAAGACGCGGTGGGCCGTGACCGGCTGCTGACGAACGTCAGCGTCTACTGGTTCAGCGGCACGGCGGGCTCGTCGGCCAACCTGTACTACGAGACGGCCCACGACGCGAACGCCTGGACTCCGAAGGCACGCGGTACCGTCCCGACCGGCGTGGCCGTCGCCCTGAGCAGCGACATCGCCATCCGCCGCTTCGCCGAGCGGGATCACAACATCACGTACTGGAACGAGCTGGAGCGCGGCGGCAACTTCCTGGCGCTGGAGCAGCCAGAAGCCTTCGTCACCGACGTCCGCGCCTTCTTCGGCACGCTCGGCACCTGACGCGGTTGTCACCGCAGGGCCCGGGCGGCTCCAGGCGCTGACGCGCCGGCGAGCGCTGCCCGGGCTGAACCGTTGGGGGCGCCCGGTTGCGGACCGTCGTCCCGTGACGGCATCACGGGCATCACGGCATGCGTGCGGCACCGCCACCGGAACGGGGGCGCCGTACCCGCACGCTCCGAGGGCACCCGACGGTGTCGGCCCGGGCGACCGCCTGGGCGATGACGTCGGCGACCTCGTCGGCACGGGAACGGCCTCGGCGGCCGGCGCGGGATCGACCCCGCTGAAGATCGACTCCTCGGCGGCGGCCCGTGAGTCTTTCTCCCCGCGGGTTGAAGATCCCCGGGGTGTGCATCGCCCCGTGCACCGGAACGACGGTCGGGTTCACAGAAGCGTCCGCAGGTGGGCCGTACGCCGGGACGCGCGTGCGCCGCGGCGTACGGGTGGTGGTGCACGGGTGGGTCAGCCGGTCATCGCGTCGCGGACCAGCGCGGTGTCGACGAACTGCTCGAAGCGGACGATGAGTCCACCGCGTACGACGAAGTGGTGCGCCACACGGACGTCGATCGCCTTGGCGGTGGCGTTGTTGGTTGCGGTGTAGCGGGCCAGGACGACGACGTTCTCGCCGTCGACGACGTAGGTGTCGTCGTGGGCGGTCCAGTTCGTCCAGGCCTTGCCGAGCTGTTCCATCACGTTGGCGGTGACGCCGTTGGGGGTGCGGTAGGTGCCCGCGAGGGGGAAGCCGGCCATCTCGGTCCACTCGACGTCCGGTGCGAGGGTGGCCCGCAGGGCCTCCAGGTCGCCTGCCGCGGAGGCCAGGTACTGGCGGCGTACGACATCGGCGGGAGCGGTGGAGGTCGCGAACTCGCTCATGGTCAGCCCCACTTCATTTCGCCCTTGGCCACCTTCGCGCCGATCTGCGCGGCGATCAGCATGCCGTTGTCGGGATAGCGCTTGACCAGTGCCTCGGTCAGGGCCGCGCCGTCGGCGGCCCGGCCGAGCTCCTCCTCGAAGGCGACCAGGTAGTCGCGGGTGGCGGTGATGGCGGACGCGTCCGCCGCCGTGCCGGGCAGGCGGTGGCCGGGCACCACGAGCCGCGGGTCCAGGGCGGCCATCTCGTCGAGCAGGTCGATCCACGCGGCACGGTCGCCGGGGGTGGCCGTGTCGGCGACCCAGACGTGCTCCTGCTGGAACAGCAGGACGCCGCCGAGGACCGCCCGCTCCTCGGCCTGCCACAGGTAATGGCGGTCGGGCAGCGCAGCCGGGCCGCCCTTGAGCTCGAAGCGGTGGCCCTCCAGGGTGAGGTCCCCGGTGAGGGGCTCCAGGTCCACCAGGCGGGTGGGCAGGTTGGCACCGAGGGCCGCCCACGCCTTGAGCTTGCCTTCGTAGGAGTCCTTGATGTGCTCGATGACGAGCGGGGTCGCGACGAACCTCGCCTCCGGGAAGGCGTCGGCGATGACCTCGGCGCCGAAGTAGAAGTCGGGGTCCGCATGGCTGACGAAGACGGTCACCAGCTTCTTGCCGGAGTCGAGGATCTCGGCAGCCAGCCGGTGGCCGTCGGCGCGGGTGAAGGCTGCGTCGACCAGCAGGGCCTGGGTCTCGCCGGTGACGAGAGTGGCGGTCTTGTTCTTGCTGCCTGCCGGGACGTCGAGGTCGAGGATGTTGAAGTCGAGTGTGCTCATGGTGGTTCCTTCGCGGGTGGAGGGGGGCGGTCGGGTGTCAGTGGGAGCGGGTGGAGGCGAACGCCGTGAGACGCCGCTCCACGTCGTCGGTGGTGGCCTGGCCGCGCGCCAGGACGGTCGCGCGGCCGGCGTCGACGGCGATGAGGGTGGGGAAGGCGTTGACACCCAGTTCGGCAGCGCGCGCCACGTCGGCGTCGGCCTCGGCCCGGGTGCCGGCGGTTTCGAAGGCGGCGACTACGGCGTCCGCGTCCAAACCGGCCCGCTCGGCGACCTCCCGGTAGGTGGCGGGATCGGAGAGGCTGAGGCCGTCGACGTAGAAGGCGTGCTGCAGTGCCATGGCCAGTTCCGCCGCACGGCCGGGGGCGGCGTGGCGCAGGGCGGCGAGGCCACGCGCTGCGGCTTCCGAGTCCATGACGAACGAACCGTCGGCGATCAGCCGCTCGTAGCCCTCGCCGAACTCGGCACCGGTCAGCTCCGCAATCTTGGCGTTGGCGCCCTGGACGTAGCCGAACTCGCGGATCGGCACCCGGCGCGATCCGGTGAACAGGCCTCCGGAAACCACTTCCACCGGCAGCTCGGGACGGTGTGAGACCACCTCGCGGAGAGTCGTGGAGAAGCCGTGGGACCAGCCGCAGTAGGCGTCGAATACGTAGATCAGCTTCATCGGGTACCTCGGCAGAAGGGTGTGGTGCCCGCCGGATACGAGCGGTTCACCGGACCAACAGTACCTGACTAGTCAGATATTCCCAGGAGTGAACACGCGTCGCGACGTACGTGCCCGCGCCGAGGCTTTGAAAGCCCCGGTGAGCAGCGCGGGTGCTGCTTCCTCCCCACCGGTTTCCGTCCGCCGCAGTCGCTGCTCTTCGTCAGCCCGCTGCCACAAAGACGGCTTCAGTTGCGCCCTCCGCACCGGGGCGACAGCAAGGCTCCCAGTCCCGCGTGAACGAGCCGGCCCACCGCCGCGCCGACTGGGTACCAGAGCGGGTCGGGTGGATTGAAGGTGGACCCGAGCACGAGGCGGGCCACAGTGCTGTACCGGGAAAGTTCCGCCAGGACCTCGGTGAGTTGTGAGAACTCGACCGCCCAGCTGACGGCCGACGCGCTTGCCGCAGCCTTCACTGGTGTCACGCGCGGCACCATCAGGACGACGAGAGCATGAAGCAGGACGGTGTACAGCGCGTCTCCGCCGTACTTGGCGACGTCACCCGCCGCCACTGCCCTGAGCCCCAGCCCTGCGCCGACGGTCGCCATCGCGGCTCCGGCCGCGACCCACCGGATCCGTCCCGTTTCCGGTAAGGCGGGGCCTCTTTCCGGCGTGCGGTGATAGGACGGGGCTGTTGATCGGCACGCAGGACAGCAGCAGAGCGCGGGCCGAACGAGGCTCCGCGAAAGGGGAGTTGGGGATGGCGGCAGAAAACATCGACGATGTCGTGGACGGGCTCGCCGAGATCGTGCGGGAGGCGGGCCGCGCCGGCGACCGGGTCGGGTACTTCGCGGCGCTGTACCGACAGGTGACCGTGGAGGTCCGCACGGCCATACATGACGGGCTGTTCGACGACGGCGCTCGAATGGACCGTTTCGACACACACTTCGGCAACCGCTACTTCGACGCGTACGACGCCTGGCGTCGTGACCGGAGCGGGCCGCGTTGCTGGCGCGAGGCGTTCGGGCTGCTCGACGACACCGACACCGTCATCGTCCAGCACCTCCTGCTCGGCGTGAACGCGCACATCAACCTCGATCTCGCCGTCGCCGCCGCGCGGACCGCCCCGGGTGAGGCCATCCACGCGTTGCGCCACGACTTTCTGCTGATCAACGACATCCTCGCGCGGGTGGTACTGGCGGTGCAGGAGTCGCTCGGTGCCCTGTCGCCTCTCATGTCACTGCTGGATCAGCTCGGAGCCCGCACCGACGAGCGGATCCTCGACTTCAGTGTCCGTCAGTCCCGCGAGGAGGCGTGGTACAACGCCGTCCTGCTCGCCCACCAGAACGAGGAGCAACGCGAAGCCACCATCGAGCGGCTCGAGGTCCGGGCCGCCGTGCTCGCACGGTTGATCGCGCGACCGGGCGGCCTCGTCCGGCCCGCCCTGCAGCTGATCCGGGGCACCGAGAGTGATGACGTGGCGGCCGTCCTCACCCACCTGGACAACGCCGTGAAGTGACCTTCTGCCCGGCAGGAAGCGAAAGGGTACGGCCAGGCGGACGGTCCGTCCGGCATCCGGCCGGTGCCGGTGCCGGACTTCGGAACCCCGCATCTGAGCCGCTAGCATCGTCGGATGCCAGGGCCGACCGCAGGAAACGCCGCATCCGTGGGCAGGGCCCGGACCCTCGCCCAGGTGTACCGCCGCTTCGGTGAGGTCGAGGCCGCCAGGACGTCCCCGCTGTACGAGCGCGTCGCCGTCGCGCTGAGCGAGTCCGGCGAGGCGTTGCGCGCCATCGGGGCGGTTCCGGCACGCAAACGGCACCCCACGGTGATCCTCGCCGCGCTGCACGACCTCGCTCTCGCCGGACGCGCCCCGGCGCTCGCCGCGGCCTATGCCGCTGCGGACGGCGACGCTGCCGCCGGCGCGGCGATCGACACCCTGCTGACAATGACCGACTCGGTCGCGGCCGTCGCCGTGCGCCGGCCGACGCGGGCCGACGAGACCGGCCGCTGCGCCGTGCTGTATCCGGCCGTTGCCGAGGCGGCGCACCGGGCGGGTGCGCACGCGGTCGGGCTGATCGACGTGGGGTGTTCGGCCGGGCTCAATCTCAATGTCGATCGCGTGGGCATCACCTACAGCAACGGCCAATCGCTGGGGGACCCGTCATCTCCCGTGCAACTGTCATCGTCGCTCGTGGGGAACCGGCCCCTCCCGACGCGGGCGCTGCCCGAGGTCGTCACCCGAATCGGTGTCGACCTCGATCCGGCGGACGTGACCGACGCGGATGACGCCCGATGGCTGCGCGCCTGCCTGTCGCCCGACCAGCCCGAGCGGATCGCGCGGCTCGAAGCGGAGATGGCACTGGCCGCGACAGCCCCTCCGCTGCTGATGCGGGGAGACCCGGTCGAGGTGATGGCCGACGCTGTCGCCCGGGTGCCCGACGACGCCCTGCCCGTCGTCACCACGACATGGGCACTGTCACGCTTCCTGCCCGAGAGCCGCCTGCGCTTCCTGCACCGCCTCGAAGAGGCGGCGGTCGGCCGGGCGGTGGCATGGGTGTCAGCGGAGGGGGTCGGAGTCGCGCCGACGATTCCGACACTCGGCGACCGCCGCGCCTCCGGCCACAGCATCATCGGCCTGGCGCTGCTCGATCGCCCGGCTCCGCGCGCCGAGGCGATCGGCCGCTGCTGGTCACGGGGCCGCCTGCTGGCGTGGCTGGCAGATTCCTAGTGGCCGTTGCGCCGAGTGGGGCTTCTGCTGCTCCTCCCGGCACGCGTCAGGTCGTCGGCGGGGCCTGCGCAGCAGGTGTTGTCCGGCTGCGAGCCAGGGTGTCGGCGTCGGCCTTCACGACGTACACCTCCCAGGGTTCCCGGCCTGGGCCGCGGACCCAGACCTTGTCCTGGAGGGCGTAGCAGCAGGTGGTGTCTTTCTCCTCAGCGGTGGCGAGTCCGGCCTCGGCGAGCCGGGTGGTGGCGGCGTGCACTGCCTCGGTCGTCCCGACCTCGATGCCGAGGTGGTCCATACGGGTGTCCTCGCCCGGCGTGCCTTCGATGAGTACGAGCTTCAGCGGAGGTTCGACGACGGCGAAGTTGGCGTAGCCGTCGCGGAGTTTGGCGGGCTCGGTGCCGAAGAGCTTGGTGTAGAAGGCGATGGACGCGGCGAGGTCGGGAACGCGGAGGGCGAGCTGTACGCGGGTCATGGCGAGCCTCCTGGCGGGTGCGGGGTGGGGTGACGTGTCAGCAGCCTCCGCCGGACGGGGCCGGGGAGCCGATTCCGATCTGCAGGGTGGCGGCCGGCGCGCAGCATCCGCCTCCTTCGCCGCTCTGCGCCGCGTCGGGGTCGTCGAACACGCCTGCGCCACCGCAGACTCCGGTCTCCGGCAGGGTCAACTCGACGCGTTCGGCGGCCTCCTGGTCCCCGGCGAGTGACGCGGCGACGGAACGGACCTGCTCGTAGCCGGTCATCGCGAGGAAGGTCGGGGCGCGGCCGTAGGACTTCATGCCGACCAGGTAGACGTCCCGCTCCGGGTGGGACAGCTCGTTCACGCCGTGCGGGTAGACGGTGCCGCAGGAGTGGACGTTCGGGTCGATGAGCGGTGCCAGCGCGGACGGTGCCTGGAGGCGCTCGTCGAGGCCCAGGCGGATCTCGGAGAGGAAGGAGAGGTCGGGGCGGAAGCCGGTGAGGACGATGATCTCGTCGACCGGGTCGAGACGGCGGCCGTCTTCCGCGACCAGCACCAGGCGCCCGTCGGTGTCGCGCTCGACGGCTTCGGTGCGAAAGCCGGTGGCGGCGGACGCGTGGCCGGCTTCGACGGCGGCCTTGGCGCGCAGTCCGAGGGCGCCCCGGGCCGGGAGCTCGTCGGCCTCGCCGCCGCCGTACGTTCCCGCGCCGATGCCCCGGCGCAGGATCCACACCGCGTGCGTGCCGTCCTCCTCGCTCTTCGCCAGGTCGGCGAGGGAGGCGAGCGCGGTGAAGGCGGACGCTCCGGAGCCGACCACCGCGGTGCGCCTGCCCGCGTATCGGGCACGGACCGCCGGGTCCTTCAGGTCGGGCACCCGGTAGGAGATGCGCTCGGCGGCGCTCTTCTCGCCGAGGGCGGGCAGGCCGTCGGCGCCGATGGGGCTGGGTACGGACCAGGTGCCGGAGGCGTCGAGGACGGCGCGGGCGGTGATGCGCTCCTCGTGACCGTCGGCGCGTGTGACGTGCACGGTGAAGGGCTGCTCGTCACGGCCGGAGTCGACGATCCGGTCACGGCCCGCGCGGGCCACTCCGGTCACGGTCGTGCCGTAACGGACCCGGTCGCCGAGGGCATCGGCCAGCGGCTGGAGGTACCGCTCGGCCCAGTCACCACCCGTGGGATACGTGCCTTCGTCGGGGCGGACCCAGCCGGTGGGCGCGAGCAGCTTCTCGGCGGCGGGATCGACGAGTTCGGCCCAGGTGGAGAACAGACGCACGTGCGACCAGTCGCGCACGGCGGTGGCCGCGGACGGGCCGGCTTCCAGGACCAGCGGTTCGATGCCCCGCTCGACGAGGTGGGCGGCGGCGGCCAGGCCGATCGGACCGGCCCCGATCACCACGACGGGCAGGTGGTCGGCGGTGGGCTTGCTCACGGGATTCCCCTTTTGCTTCGACGTTCGTCGATGGCTTGCGGTGCCAGCATTACACCTGATTCGACAAGCGTCAACATAGACATTCATCGAATCACCATCGGGCCGGGGCTCGCGCTCCTGCTTCGACGTGTGTCAACATAGACACATGTCGAACGTCAAGGCGTTGCCCCTGCTGGAGCCCACGACTCCCGAAGTCGTGGCGCCCTGCTGCCCGCCGCTGGCCGAACGGCCCTTCACCGCCGAAGAGGCGGAGAGGACAGCGCGGATGTTCAAGGCACTCGGCGATCCTGTCCGGCTTCGCCTGTTCTCCCTGGTCGCCTCGCACGAGGGCGGCGAGGCGTGCGTCTGCGACATCTCCGACGTCGGTGTCTCGCAGCCGACCGTCTCCCACCACCTGAAGAAGCTCAGGGAAGCCGGGCTGCTCACCTCCGAGCGTCGCGGCACCTGGGTCTACTACCGCGTCGAGCCGTCGGTCGTGGCCGCGCTGGGCAGCCTTCTCACCCCCAGGGTCTGAGCGCGCGGCCGCCGGGCGGCGCCCGGCGGCCGTACGCGGGGTGTCACATGTCGGCCGCGTCCACCACGGTGCCGAGGTCGACGAACTTGAAGCCGGTGGCCGTACGCGTGCCGCCCTCGCCGTCGGGCACGGCCGGCGTTTCCTGGCCGTCCTGGACGACGAGGAGACCCCGTGGATACCGCTCCCCCAGCGGTGCGTTGAGTACGGCGGCGCCGTCGCACTCCTCCACACCGTCGAGCGTCTCGGTGGCGGCTCCGATCCGGAAACCGCCCTCGTACTCGTTGCCCTCGCGCACCTCCCGGTCGTACAGGGCGAAGGTGTTGTCGCCCTGACTGGAAGCGAGCAGGTAGCCGTCGCCGTCCTTCTCCTGGAACAGGGTCAGGCCCTCGACGTCGGCCGACAGCCGCCTGCCGCCATGACCGGGGTCCGCGCCCGGCGTGCACTCCTCGGTCTCCTCGTCGTAGACGCCGGGGACTCCGTACTCCTTCACCTTGTCCACCAGGACCGGCCTGCCGGTGAGGTCGGCGCGCAGCCGCCAGATGCCGATGTCCTCCTGCCCGGCGTAGAGGGTGCCGGTGGCCGGGTCGACGACCATGCCCTCGACCTGGGGAAGTTCTCCGGGCTCCGCGCAAGGGCTCCATGTCGTGCCGTCGGGCAGACGGAAGGAGTCCGGCAGATCGAGGGTTCGCACCTTGCGGTAGCCGACGGTGCCGCCCGTGGACGGTGTCAGTTCGAGGAGGGCGAGCCGGGTTCTCTCTCTTTGGCTGACCAGCGCGTACGTACGGCCGGTGGCCCTGTCGGTCCAGGTCGCCAGTCCGTACGTGGTCCGCTGGTCGTTGACCTCGTCCTGGCCGGTGGAGAACACCGGGGTGGCCGCCGGGTCGGTGATGTCGGTCAGGGGACCGCCCGGCTTCGACGGGTCGATGCCGTAGATCCGCAGCCGGTCGCTGCCCCGGTCGCTCACCACCGCCACGTCGGCCCGGCCGGTCGAGGTGCGCAGGCCGGTGACGAGGTCGACGTTGTTGAAACGGCCCGGGGCGTCGCCGGGCCCCGGCGGACGCGGAGCGGGCAGCGACTGCACCAGCCGCGCGTCCAGACCGTAGACCCGCAGGCCGCCCTCCTTCGCAGTGGCGACGACGAGGCTGCGCCCGGGATCGGCGGCGTTGCGCCAGATCGCCGGGTCGTCGGCGTCGGAGTTGCCGCCCGCCTCGTCGTCGAAGAGCGGGGCGGTCTCACTGACAGCCGTCACGACCGGGAGGCCGGGCGCGGCCGCTCCGGCAGGAAATGCTCCGAGAAGAGTGACGAGCGCGGCACTCGAGGCGAGGGCGGCGGCTCTCCGTTTGGTGCGGTGCGTCGTGGTCACAGGCGCTTCCTCAACTGTCGGGGCCGGCGGTCCGGCGAGGGACACGGTCTTGGTCCGGCGGTCAGGATGAGCCGTCCGCCGTCTTCCACAGCGACGACGTCGACAAGGACCGTGGAACCCTCGTCGAAGCGCAGCCTGAAGAGCGGATCGTTTTCTCTCAGGAAGTCGAAACCCTCCCGGTCCTCCCCAGTCGGAGGATGATCAAGGATCGCGTCGCACGCCCAGTCGCTCCCGGCGACGCGGACCGTGACGCGCACGCCGAAACTGCCCAAAGAGGTCGACCGATTGGCCCACCACTCAAGCGTCGCGGCGCCCTCACAGCTGTCCATCGCCCAAGTATCGCCGTCCGCGCATGGGTGAGGTGGGGTACGCGGAACCGGATCTTTCCGGAACGCGAGCAGGCACGAGCGGGCCCGGCCATGCGCCGCATGGGCCGCCACACAGAAACACAGGCAGGTACGGAAGGTCGGGCGGCCGACGGACAGCGCCGACGCCGACGCACTGCCTCTGTTGCCGACTGGCGGGATCAGCCCTGTCCCGGCGACGACCCGGTCGGTGCGGCCATGCAGGTGTACCCGTCCTGCGGGAACACCGCGGTGCCTGCCATCTGGCGGCGGTCCGGCTGTGTGGGCTGAGCGCCCGAGAGGCGATGGTCATCAATCTCGGCGTCGAGCAGGCAGCCCGATACGGCTGGCGCGAGGCCCGTTCGGTCGCCGCCGCCCGGGTCCCTCTCCGGCAGCGAGCGGAGCAGCTCACCGATGAACTGCAGGCTCCGCTCTACGCCGGGTTGACCGGTCGGCAACGTGCCGAGTTCGCCGGGCTCGTCGAAGCGTTGACCGCTCCCCTGGCCCCGGGACCGGACGCGACGTCACGAACACCGACAGGAGCATGAATCCCGGCCGCGCCGTCACCGTCCGGCAGGGCCGGAACGGCCGCCGCGATGCGACAGCCGTTCCGGTTCCGTCGGGCTTGTGGATGTCGTCCGGTGCGCTCAGTGCCGTGCGCCGACGTCCGCGCCGTTGTCGGGACGCAGGAACGTGGAGGACGGGATGGCTCCGGCAGTTGTCCTGGGTCCGGTGATCGCACGCGCGTCGGTGTTGGCGAACGACCAACTTCCTCCGAGGTTCCAGGAGTTGCCGCTTCCTGTGGAGGTCGAGCCCAGCGAGGCGTTGGTTCCGTTGTCCACCGCGAGGTTCTTCGTGAGCGTGCTGGCGGAACGGTTGAAGTTGAACCCGGTCTTCGGGTGACGCCATGCGGTGCAGTGGTCGATCTTCATCCTGCCCGGATTGTTGTTGTCGACGAAGCCGCCTGCGGAGTTGTCCCAGGCCATGCTGTTGCGCACGGTGTGGTCGGCGGCGACGCCGTTGCCGCCCATCTTGAACCCGTTGCCGTCCCCCTGGTAGTCGGGCAGGTTCCATCGGTTGAAGCCGTTGCCCCAGGCGAGACTGTTCTCGACGAGGATCGGCGAGTCGGCGAACATCCAGAAGTCCAGGCCGTCGTCGGCGTTGTTCCAGAGCCGGGCGCCACGCACCACGTTGCCACTGCCGGAGCCTTCCTTGATGGCCAGGCCGTCGGCGCTCTCACCGTTCTTGCGGGGGTCACGGTTGCCGTAACTGTCCAGGTTCAGGATCTGGTTGTTGCCGGACGAGCCCTGGAGATGGAACCCGGACTCGTAGTTGTCGCGGGTGACCAGGCGCTCGAAGACGTTGGAGCCGGTGTCCAGACCGAACACCCCGTAGGGGCCGTGAATGATCTCCAGGCCGACCAGCCGCCAGTGCTCCCCCTCTATGTGGACCGCGCCGCGCTGGGCACGCGGGATGGTCGAGTCCACCGCACCCGGCGTGTACGGCATGTTCTCGCCGTCGATGACCACACGCTCGCCGTTGTAGCCGCGCAGAGTGATGGGCTGACCTGCCGTGCCGCTCTTGATCAACTGAATGTTGGTGCTCGGCGCGTAGGTGCCGCCCCTGACCTGGATCGTGACCCCCGCCTGCGCCAGATCCACCGCACGCTGGATGGTCTTCAGCGGGGCTGCGAGCGTCCCCGGGTTGCTGTCACTGCCGCTGGTCGCCACATACAGGTCGGTCGCCTGCACCTGACTGCCGCCCTCCGCGGCACGCTGCGCGGGAGCGGCGTGCGCAGCCCCTCCTGAGGACAGGACGAGCAGGCCGGCCAGGAGTCCCGGGAGACCGGTGGACAGGGTGACGGACTTCGGGCGCATGATCGTCTCCTGGGTGCGGCGGCGCAAGGACGAGGGGAAAGCGCTTTCTGAGGTGACCGTAAGAGACTTGCTCTGAGCACGTCAATAGATGCGTACGCGCCCCTCGTTCACATCACTGAACCAGCGGCTCGTGCGCGTGACGCCCGTACCCGAGTCACCGGCGCCTTCCCATGACCATGCGCTGCCACCGGAGCCGATGACCCGGTACGGCCGCCCGGTACGACTCCGCGGCCGAGCGGCCCGACATGTCGATCATCGCTTTACCGCACCGACGTATTCTTTCGCCGTGACTGAGACCGACCTGATGCGGCTGCCCGACATGCCGTTGCACGATCCGTTCATCGTGGCCGACGACGAGAGCCGCACCTTCCACCTCTACACGTCGAACGACCCGGCGGTGTCGGGCGTGGACGGCGTCGGCACGATGGTCTACCGCAGCCAGAACCTCCGGGACTGGAGACGTCCGGTCGTGGTCTTCCTGACCTCGGAGCAGGATGCGCTGTGGGCGACCGAGGGCGGCTGGGCACCGGAGGTTCACGAGTGGGGTGGCCGGTACTACCTGTTCACCACGCTGCACAACGAGAACAGACCCCTCGCGGTGCCACCACCCGGCCCGTGGGGCACGCCGTTCCAGCTCCCGAACCACATGCGCGGCACGATCACGGCCGTTTCCGACTCCCTGCTGGGCCCCTTCTCCGTCGTCGACCCGGCACGCCCCACCCCGCCCGAGAACCTCATGACCCTCGACGGCACGCTCTACGTCGACCCCTCCGGGCAGCCGTGGATGGTGTACGCGCACGAGTGGCTGCAGACCGTCGACGGAACCGTAGAGGCGATCCGGCTGGCTCCTGACCTGTCCCGGACGATCGGAGATCCGCTCTTCCTGTTCAAGGGCTCGGACGCCTTCTGGCTCGGCGAGCAGATCCCCGGTGGCGTACCGCATCAACTGGCGCCCTACGTCACCGACGGCCCACAGCTGTACCGCACCCCTGACGGTTCCCTGCTCATGCTGTGGTCGACGTACGAGAAGAACGTGGCCGGTGAGGACGGCACCGTGAGCGGCGGCTACGTGCAGACCTTTGCCGTCTCGCAGTCGGGCGACATCGCCGGGCCGTGGCAGCAGCACCGGCCGCTGGTCCGCGACGACAGCGGTCACGGCATGCTGTTCCACACGTTCGACGGGCGGCTGATGATGATCCTCCACCGCCCCTTCGACAACGCGCGAGGGAAGCTCTACGAGATGCAGTTCACCGGTTCCGAGCTGCGGGTGCTCCGCCGACGCGACGACCTCGACGGCGGAGACTGACACGGCGCGACCGCCGGAGGGCGCACGGGTCAGAGGTCAGAGGTCAGAGGTCAGGGCAGGGTGAGGATGCGGGGGCCGTCCCGGGTGATGGCGATGGTGTGTTCGATGTGGGCGGCGCGGCTGCCGTCGATCGTGCGCAGGGTCCATCCGTCGCGGTCGGTGCCGTAGTCGTTGCGCCCTCCTGCCATGAGCATGGGCTCGATGGCGAGGGCGAGCCCGTGGCGCAGGGGGTAACCGCGGCCGGGTCGTCCGTGGTTGGGGACGTGGGGGTCTTCGTGCATCTGACGGCCGATGCCGTGACCTCCGAAGTCGGCCGGCATGCCGCAACGGGCCTTGCGGGCGACCGTGCTGATGGCGTGGGAGATGTCTCCGATGCGGTGGCCGACCGTGGCGGCGGCGATACCGGCGTCCAAAGCCTCCTGGGTGGCGGCGATGAGTTCCAGGTCGGCGGGGCGGGGAGTGCCGACGGTGAAGCTGATCGCGGCGTCGCCGGTCCAGCCGTCGAGTTCGGCTCCGCAGTCGATGCTGACCAGGTCGCCGTCGCGCAGACGGTAGTCGCCGGGGATGCCGTGCGAGACGGCGTCGTTCACGGAGGCGCAGATCACGGCGGGGAAGGGGGTGGGGGCGAAGGAGGGCCGGTAGCCCAGGAACGGAGAGCTCGCCCCGGCCTTGGTCAGGACGGTGCGGGCGGCTTCGTCCAGCTCACGCAGGCGGACCCCCACGGCCGCCGACCGGCGGGCGGCCGCAAGGGCTTCGGCCACGACCCGTCCCGCTTCACGCATCGCCTCCAGTGCCGTGTCGGTCTTGATCTCCACCATGTGCCATGACTCCCTGCGATGCGATGCAACCCAATACTTATACCGGTATTAGTATCACGGTCATGGTGAGAGTTCCTTTGAGTCCGCAAGAGCGGCGACGTGGTGAACGCTTCGGGGCTCTGCTCCGCGAGCTCCGCGGTGACCGCAGCATGGTGGACGTGGCAGCGGCTGCCGGGGTGTCCGCCGAAACCCTTCGCAAGATCGAGACCGGCCGGGCCCCGACTCCGGCCTTCTTCACCGTGGCGGCCCTGGCCCACGCGCTGGGCCTGTCACTTGACGACCTGGCCGCGGCCTGCGCGGAGGACGCCGACGACAGCGGCCAGGCGTTGTCGGCCTGAACGTCAGGAGACCTGCCGTCCGGCCCGAAGGCGGACGGTGGTCCTGACCTGACCCGGGAGTGTCCGTCAGTCGACGGATCGCCCCATGCAGGCGGCAAGACGGTCGAGTGCGCCGGCGCCTTCGGGTACCGGCTGCGGCGGGGCGAAGGAACCGGCGGCCGTACGGGGCAGATCACCGTAGGCCTCCCGCACTACGGGCAGCGCCGCCTCGGCGAGGTGCTGAGGGATGCCGGACGGATGCCCGACGGCCCGGGCGAGGTCCCAGCCGTGGACCAGCATCTCGATCACCAGCTGCTCCACGAGCCGATGCCCCGGCGCGGGTCCGTAGCGCTGTTCCAGCATGCCCGGTCGCGAGAAGGCCGACCGGGCGGCCCGGGACGCGGCACGGAACGCCGCGAGGTGGTCGTCCCCGAGGTGGTCCGCGGTGAAGTCGGAGCGAGGAGTGCCGTCGGCCAGGCCCGCCCAGAGCAGGTTCTCCCAGACAATGTGGTTGAGCAGGGTGCGTACGTCCCAGTCGGCGCAGGGAGTTGGCCGGTCGAACCGGTCCCGCCGCACCGCGGAGACGAGCAACTCGACGGCGTCCAGAGCTTCTTCGCAGGCATGGAGCACGCCGAGCGGTTCCCACGCGTCGTCGTCGGCGTCGTACACCGCGTCGAGTTGAGCGGCTCGCGCACCCGGCTCGGGATTGGCTCGCAGAGCCGTCGTCAGCCATCGGCCGGCGGCGGCCATACTCGGTCGTACGGGCCGGCCGTTGATGATGCACAGCAGCTGCCAGTACCGCTCCATGTGTGTGTCGGAGGCGACTTCGAGCTGTCGCAGGAGCAGGGCCCTGGCCTGGGCGTCGTCGACAAGGGTCGCGCCCTGGGCGGCCTGGGTGGGGATCCAGGTCGCGACGACGGCGGTGACGACGGGGTCGGCTGCCGGTGAGTCCGGGGCGATGCCCTGCCGCATCGCCGTCTCCACCCTGCGCAGCCAGTCGTTCGTCACCTGTTCCGCCGCCCGCGCCGCGCCGTCCCCGTGCTCGCCCGGATGGTGTTCGGCCGCGTAGCGGGCCATGCGACGCAGGCCCTCGCGCAGACCTGGGCTGCGGACGAGTTCGCCCAGTTCGAGCCAGGCGTCGACCTGTTCGTCGGTCGGGTCGGCAGGCAGGTCGGGGGTGGCTGCCAGCAGGCCTCGTCGATAGGTGGGAACGTCCAGTTCCCCCAGGGTCTCGGTCACGAAGTCGTGGATGATGGTGCGCCGTTCGGCGGCGGACATGCGCGCCAGCTCGGTCATGATGGTGAGTCCCTCGGCAGTGGTGTCGCGGCGGGTGACGGAGCGCAGCACCGCCTGCTGCGACCGCAGCGTGCGGATCTGCGCCTCCAGCGCGTCGATGTGCGTCGCGGCCACCTCCGACAAGGTGTCCTCGCGTTCCAGTACGTCCCGGATGGCCGCCAGGCCCAGACCGAGCCCTCGCAGTGTCTGCGCCAACTGCAGACGGGCAAGGGCTTCCGTGCCGTACATCCGGTAGCCGGCAGGAGTCCGGCAGGCCGGGTGGATGACCCCGGTGTCGGACCAGTGCCGGATCAGTTTCACCGTCAGCCCGGTCTTCCGGGCGACGTCTCCGATACTCCAGAACGTTTCGTCGCCGACGTGCATGCGTTCCATCCTCGGGTCTCCCACGAAGGGAGAGTCAACAGGTGACCGGCAGCCGCCCGGCCCACCCGGCGTTCTGCCCCGGCACGTACATGCACGGTGACCTGCGATGTCGCGCCGAAGGAAGGCGATCTTTCCATTTCACGGACGGCGACGGGTGGCATCCCGTACACCCCCGGATGTAATGGTTGAATGTATTTGACCCATGACCCCACCCTGGCGGACATGGAACGAATCACGGATGTGCGACATGGATCGTGGTGGTGCCCCTCCTGCGGCCTCGCCTCGGAAGCCTGCCGACCGGTCTCGGAACACTTCACCTCCGAGCGAATGGTGAGGTACCTGTGGTGCACCACCAGTGGATGGATCGTCACTCGCTCCGACTTCCAGCTGATCCAGGTGAGCGGCCGGAGCGGGGAACGCCGGTCCGCGAAGCGCGGGGTTTCGTGATCCCGGAGGAGGTGACGTGCAGCAGAACCACTACGGCCGCCTGGGGGCGGTGCTGTCCGCCGATCTGATCAATCTGCCGGAGGTGGGCGCGGCAAGCGTTCACACCCTGCTCGAGGCGCACGAAATCCGTCGGCCGGAGGTCGAGGACCTCCATGTGGAGGGCTTTCGGCACTGGCGGGATCAGTTGGCGCGGGTGTTCCGTCCCGACACTCCGGCCGAGCAGTGCTCGGCCGTGAACGACCTGTTGGTAGAGGCGACCATCCGTCCGTGGGTGACCACCCACGACGGTCTGCAGCCCCACCTGCACTTCGTTCCGGACGAGGCTGACGTGCTCTCCCGGGTCAAGGCAGTCACCGCCGGCGGTCTCGCGTTCGTCCTGTGCTGGGAAGGAGGAGCAAGGCTGGGGCGATGCAGGCGCCCCGAGTGCTCCCGGGCGTATGTGGACACCTCAAGGAACGGGCGGCGGCGCTACTGCTCAGCACGCTGTGGAAACACCGAAGCGGTGATGCGGCATCGCTCCCGGAACGCACAGCCGAAGTCCTGACGCGGCCTGTCGCCAGTCCCTCGGAGCCGTGGGTCTCCCCTTTCACCGGCGCCTCCCGCCACGAGTTCGAGCGCCGACCGTACTCTTCTCGCTACGCGGGCATGGCGATGCCGCCGGGGACTGCAGGGGGAGCCGTGAGGGATGCCGAGTCGGTCCGGGACGTACTGGGCGACACCTGGTGGGAAGGGATGCTCAAGCAGTCCGATGACCTGACCCGGGCGGCGGAAGCCCGGTGCCCAGGGGCGGTGGCACGGCTGGACGCACTGCTGCGAGCCTGGGCGATCGGGTTCGCCGCGGTGCGGGAAGACGTCCTCTCGCCGGACCTGGGGGAGTTCCGGCGAGGGCTTGGGCCGGACGAGGCCGCCGGGTTTCTGGCAGCTCTGGACGCCCGGGTGCTGCACGCGGACTCTGCCGGATTCGTCGTGCCGCAGGGCTTTCGACGGAAGGCCTCCGGCGGCCGGTACGCCCTCTTCAGCCGCAGTGGCCCCGGCGTCGCGCTCAACCTGGAGTATCTGATCCAGCTCGCAGCCGCGGCCGAGCTGACCTCGGTCCACCACATTGCCGGGACGGACATCTGCTTCGAGAAGGGGGAGTTCGACGCCGTGGTCGAGACCGATGGTGCTCCGATGATCGCGATGGAGGCCAAGGCCAGGATCCATGGGCCGGACAGCCTGTTGGGCCTGTTGGCCTCGCTGCTTCGCCTGAGCCTGGACGGGCGTGAACCGGTGAAGCCGAACCACCGGCGCAAGTACACGGCACTCATGGACATCACAGCCCAGGGCCCCGTCACCCTGTTGCTCGTTGCCGAGGGCGCACGCTGGGCCTTCGACGCGACGACCATCGACGGCGGCCTGCGCCTGACTCCTCGGCACGCAGCCCACTCAGGCGGGCAGGACCCGGCCCCACTCGGGCTCGTGCCCTGAGTGTCCGTCGAGCCGGATGTGATCGCTGTGCCTCGCCCGCCCTTCGCCTCCAATCCCCTTTTGGCAACTTCGCCGCCTTGTGTGATCAGTTTGCGGGAGCCTGCGGCACACCCTCCGCGACAGGGCCTACGTTGGTCAGCTGTGCACACCAGGGGCGAGAACCCGCCCGGGCAGGAGCACGGCCACGCGCCGGAGCAGTGAAGCCGAGGCCGGCGTGCGGAAGCGTTGATCGGCAGGTGTGGTGGGCAGTGCTTGAGGCGACGGGCCATCGGGGCGGGGAGCCCCAGTGGCAGTTGGGTGTGCACGATCAACCGGCGCGGGACGCACAGGTGTCGCGACTGGGCGTGGCGTCCGGTGCGAGCGGCCAGTCGTTCGCCCGCGCCGCGGCGGCTTCCTGCGCGCTGCTCGCGTGCTGCGGCCTGGCCGGATGGGCCTTCGGCGTCGAGGTGCTGAAGAGCGTCGTCGCGGGGCAGACATCGATGCAGCCCAACACCGCCGTCGCACTGCTGGCACTGTCCGCTTCGCTCCTGCTGACGCTGCGCGGTCCGGGCAGTCCGGTGCTGGTCCGTCTCAGCCGCTCCGGCGCCGGACTGGCCCTCGCCATCGGTCTGTTGACGCTGGCCGAGTACCTCCTGGATACCAAACCGGGCATCGACCAGCTCCTCCTCCGCTCCGGCACGGACACGGCCGGCGAACCGCCGGGCCGGATGTCCCCGAACACCGCCCTGGCTCTGCTGCTGGCCGGTCTGGCCCAGCTGACGCTCGACCGGGGACGTACCTGGGGCATCCGGCTGTCACAGGTGTGCGCGCTGGTCGTCCTCGTCCTCGGACTGCTGCGGGTGTACGGGTTCGTCTACCAGGTACCGCAGTTGGGCCAGATCGCCGACTACACCCGGATGGCGCTGCACACCGCGCTCGCTCTCGTGTTGCTGGGGGTGGCGACGTTCCTGGCCCGGCCGGACCGGGGGCTGGCGGTGCTGCTGATGAATCCGGGTACGACCGGCCTCCAGGGCCGCTGGATGGCCGCCGCGGCCCTGGTCGTGCCTCCCGTTCTGGGCTGGTTCCGCCTGATGGGGCAGGACGCCGGTCTGTACGAGAACCGCATGGGCACGGCCCTGGTGGCCTGCGCCCACGCCGTGGTCCTCACCGTGGTCGGCTTCATCGCCCTGGCCGTGGGACGCCGCGCGGAGCTCGCCCACGATCGCGTCCAGGACCGCATCCGCGAGTACGCCTGGCTGCAGCTGTTCATGGACCACACCCCGGCGGCCATCTTCATCAAGGACTGTGCCGGCCGCTACCTGGCCGTCAACGCCGGTTTCGAGCGGCTGACCGGCGCCGGGCGCGCGGACATCCTCGGACGGCGCATCGAGGACGTACTTCCCAGGGCGAGCGCGGAGCCGCTGCGCAAGGCCGAGTTGGAGGTGCAGACCGCCGGCCGCAGCCTTCAGCGCCAGGACACTCTCCGTCTCGATGACGGACCGCACCACTTCCTGACCACTCTGTTCCCGCTGACCAGTACCTCCGGTGCGCCCTACGCGGTGTGCGGCATCGCCACCGACTCCACCGAGCGCGTCCTCGCCCAGCAGCACAGCGAACGGGCCCAGCAGCGTTTCCGCGCCCTGTTGGAGTGCGCCCCGGACGCGACGCTGATCAGCGACGGTCAGGGAACGGTGGTGATGGCCAACGCCCAGGCCGAAGTTCTCTTCCGCCACCCGCGCAGGGATCTGGTCGGAACGAACGTGCACGACCTGGCCCCCGCCCGCGTGCGCCGACGGCAGGCCGCGCTGCTGCGCGCGTACCTGGCCGGTCCGCAGGCCCGGTCGATGGGCTCGGAGGTGGACCTGGCCGCCTGCGACAGCCACGGACGCGAGTTTCCCGTGGAGGTGAGCCTGGGTCCGCTGGAGACGGAGGAGGGGCTGCTGGTCTCCCTCACCATCCGCGACATCAGTGACCGCAAGCGGGCCGAAGCCGAACGCGCCGCCCGCTACGAGCAGCAGCACCACATCGCGTACACCCTGCAACGCAGCCTCATGGGCAGCCCACCCACGGTGGAGGAGCTGCCCAGCGCGCGACGCTATCTGGCCTCCGTCCAGGGCGCCGGGGTGGGCGGTGACTGGTTCGACTTCATCTCCCTCGGCTCGGGCCGCACCGGCATCGTCATCGGGGACGTCATGGGCCGAGGCCTGGAAGCCGCCGCCGTCATGGGGCAACTGCGCGCCGCCGCCCATGCGCTGGCCCAGGCCGGCCTCCCTCCGGCGCGGCTGATGAGCGCCCTGGACGCCTTCGTCTGCGACCTGCCCGACCAGATGGTGACCTGCTGCTACCTGGTCATCGATCACAACACCGGGGAGATGACCGCTTGTTCGGCCGGCCATCCGCCGGTTCTGCTCGCCGCGCCGGGCCGGCCGGCTCACCCACTGGATCTGCCGGTGGGCGTTCCGCTGGGCGTCGGCGGCTTCCCGCACCACCAGACCAGCCGGACCCTGCCGGCCGACGCGACCCTCGCGCTGTACACCGACGGGCTCATCGAGCGCCCGCGCACCGACATCGAAGACCAGATCGGCCTTCTGACCGACGCCCTCGACACCGCCCTGCGCACTCACGGGTCCTCCCCCGCCATGCTGGAGCCGGCCGCCGACCACCTCCTCACCACCCTCCTGCCGGCCGACGACGGCCACGACGACGACGTGACGCTGCTACTGATCCACGTGCCTCCCCCGGCCTGCGCCCGCACCGAGTTGGAGCCCCGTCCGCACGCGGTCCCCGCCGGGCGCCGTTTCCTCACCAGCACCCTCACCACCTGGAAGCTGCCCGCCGATGTGATCGACACGGCCCGTCTGCTCACGTCCGAACTCCTGACCAACGCGCTCGTCCACGCACGCGGCCCTCTCACCCTCGGAGTGAACCGCTCCGCAACCGAACTCACGGTCGAGGTGACGGACCACAGTTCCACGCCGCCGCGGATACGGCAGGCCGGTACGACGGACGAATCCGGTCGCGGGCTCGCCCTCCTCACCGCCCTCGCCGGCCGTTGGGGCACCCGCCCGCACCCGCGCGGCAAAACCGTCTGGTACACGCTGCCGCTCACGGCTGACGCGGCGGGCGGCGGCTCGCCTGCGCGGTGAACGCCCAAGTGACCCACCCTTGCCGCCGCGTGCCGTGGCGACTCCGCGGAAGACCGGGGCAGCCGTGCTGCGGCCGAAGCTTGCCGGTCCCGTATCAGGGCACCTGTGAAACATCCGAGCGAGGAGACGCAGATGCTGTCGACCGACGCCGCACCGCTGGCCTACAAGGGCCTCGAGACCATGCCCACTTGGTTCGTGATCACTGTCGTCGTACTCGCCGTCATCGGGATCGGCTTGGCGGCGAGTCAAGGACGGCGCTGACGTGCCGGTGCCCGGAAACGGCCAGCGGCACGCCTCCCTGACGCACGGTGTGGGCGCCGGCGCCCCGCCGGACGCAGCACCTGTCAGTAGCGCTCCCTGAACAACGCCCGGTCGCCCGGGAACTGGCCTGTCATGGCCGCCGCCGCGAGCCGGTCGGCGAAGCGTTCGTAGGCCGCGTACTCCTGGTCGGACAGGTCGACGCGACGCGTCCCCGCGTCGACGGGTTCGGGGGCCTCGGGGGCAAGGACCGAGGCCAGTGCTTCGACGTCCTCGTCAGGGGTGAGAGCCAGGACCGCCACGGTCCGGTCGACGGTGCCTCGGTAGTCGCCGGGGCCCGCCACGCTCCCGATGTCCGCCGAGCCGTCGGCATGGCGGGTCACCCGTATCGACGGACTGGCCTTCGCCCCCGCACGGATGGCGCGACGTACGCGGGTGAGCGCCCACAGGTCCGCCTCGTCGACCATGACGGGGTGGAGCGGGACGAGGCGCCTGCCGTCCGGGGCGCGCAGGCCGCTGCGGCGGGCGGGGTCCCGCGTCTCGTGCAGGATGTTGCGGCTGCGCAGTACCGGCGGGAAGGCCCGGTGGATGTTGCTCCAGGCGTCCAGCGAGGCAGTCGGGTCGAGGCGGGTGAGGTTTTCGAGCCCGGCCGGCCAGGGAGGCGCGATGTGCTCGCCGACGCCACGCTCTCTGGCGGACCAGGCCGCGTGATGGGGGGCGAGCAGGAGATCGTGGGTCATGTAGAAGTCGTGGAGCCACTCGGGGTCTGCGGGACGAGACGAACGGTCGTGGTCCCGCTTCCGGGCAGGGCGGAGCTACGGCGTGCGGGAGCCATGGGGCCTTTCGACGAGTGCCGGTGGGCGATGCGCGCGGTGTGCGACTCGCCGCAGGGGCGTGCGACGACTTCGCCCTCCCCTTTACGGTCGGCGACACCGTCACAATATCGTCAGATCGACGATATTCCTAGGCGTGGGAAACCCCATGGCGGGAGGGGCTGTTGGCGGGACCCTCCCCCCAGCCTTGACGGCTGCCGACGGGGGCAGGGAGCACCGGGCACCGGGACCAGCGACCCAGCATCACCCCCAGCGGGCCGAAAGCCCTTCCTCCGGAAACACCGAAGACCTCCCGCGAGGCTTCGCTCGCCCCTTCACCCCCATGTGTCACCGGTTTGCGGGCCCGAACTCCAAGGTCGACGCCACTGACACGCGCAAACGAGCCAGATCGCGCAAAAGCCCTCGCTCCCCAGATCCGCCGAATAGCGTGCGAGCACTCGAACAGTTCTTCCCAACCTCCCTGCGGTCCGTGCACGTACCGGGCCCCTGCCGCGCTAGGAGAACCGGGATGTCCGACAACCCCTCGGATGCGTACACAGTCCAGCCGTACCGCGCCAGGCACCCCACCACCCGGCCCGCCTGGGCCACCGCCGAAGATCACTTACCCGGGCGCGGAGCGCTCCCCTCACCTCCCGGACACCACAGGGACCTGCGCATCCTGCGCCGCGCCTACCGCCGACAACGCCGAATCGCCACCTGCGCGGCCCTCGGCTACTTCACCGTCTTCCTGGTCCTCTCCGCTCTCGCCCCGTCCTTCATGACGAGGCCCGTCACCGGCGGCCTGTCCACCGGCATGGTGCTCGGCCTGGTCCAACTCCCCGTCACCTGGCTGGCGATCACGCTCTTCGAGTACACGGCAAGCCGGTACGTCGATCCACTCGCCCGCCGGATGCGACAGCGCACGGCCCTGCTCGCCGAGAGGGAGCCGGGCCGATGACGGACTTCAACGGCACCGCGCAGTCGTGGTCCCTGGTCGCCTTCTGCACCGTCGTCACCGTGACCCTTCTGCTCTGCGTCATCGCGGGCCCGGACCGTGACGACCTCGACGAGTTCTACACCGGGTACCGCTCGCTGTCCCCGATGCGCAACGGCCTCGCCATCGCGGGCGACTACATCTCCGCGGCCACCGTCCTGACCATCGGAGGCGTCATCGCGCTGTGCGGCTACGACGGCGTCGTCCTCGCCCTCAGCACCCTTCTGTCCCTGCTGCTCCTGATGTTCCTGCTGGCCGAACCCCTACGGAACACCGGCCGTTTCACCCCGGGTGACGCACTCGCCCACCGGATGCCCGGACGGTCCGTGCGCGTGACCATATGCGTCGTGACCATCGCCTCTCTGATGCCGATGATGCTGGTCCAACTGGCCAGCACCGGGCAGTTGCTCGCCTTCGTCCTCGGCTTCACCAGCACCACCATGAAGACCGGATGCGTCGTCGGGGTCGGCGGCCTGATGATCACCTACGCGGCGATCGGCGGGATGAAGGGCACCGCTCTCATCCAGATCCTGAAGATGGTCATGCTCCTCGGCTCGGGGGCCGTGGTCGCCTTCCTGATGCTCCGCGCCTTCGCGTGGGACCCCGGAGCGATGTTCCGCACGGCCGCGGACCGCAGCGGGGTGGGCACGGCGTTCCTGCGCTCCGG
The DNA here is from genome assembly GCF_027107535.1 of Streptomyces aurantiacus. Classification (NCBI taxonomy): domain Bacteria; kingdom Bacillati; phylum Actinomycetota; class Actinomycetes; order Kitasatosporales; family Streptomycetaceae; genus Streptomyces; species Streptomyces sp. Qhu-G9. Next base: position 5,785,325 of record NZ_CP114283.1, read on the forward strand.
CCTGCAGTTCGCCGGAGGCCCGCACGCCGCTCTGGACATGATCAGCACACAGTTCGCCATCGTGCTCGGCGGCGCCTGCCTGCCCCACGTCACCATGCGCATGTTCACGGCGGACAACGCTCGTCAGGTACGCCGCTCGATGTCCTGGGCGGTGTCGTCGGTGGCGTTGTTCATGCTGGTCATGACCATCGTCGCGATCGGTGCGACCGCGCTCATCGGACGGGCCGGGATCGCCGCCGCCGACCCGCGGGGCAACACGGCCTACCTCCTCGGCTCGCGGGCGGTCTTCGGCACACACGTCTCCCGGGCCGAGACCTTCCTGTTCACCACGGTCACTGCGGCGATCTTCCTCACCCTGCTCGCCTCGGTCGCCAGCATGATCCTGGCCTGCGCCAACTCCCTGGCCCACGACGTCTACGCGAGCCGTTCCACCCGCCGTTCACCGGTACGGGAGATGACCGTCGCCCGCGTCTCCGCGCTGGCCGTCGGCATCCCGACGATCCTGCTCGCCGGTCTCATCCAGCACCGCAGCCTCCAGCCACTGGCAACAGTGTCCTTCTGCCTGGCCGCCTCGGCCATCGCCCCGGCGCTGATCTACAGCCTCTTCTGGCGCCGCTACACCCGCGCCGGTCTGCTCAGCACACTCATCGGCGGCTCGCTCACGGTCCTGCTGCTGATGCCGGGCACCCGGCTGGTGTCGGGGACACCCATGGCGGCCTTTCCCCAAGCCGACTTCAACTGGCTGCCGTTCACCACGACCGGCCTGCTGTCCATCCCGGCCGGCTTCGCGTTCGGACTGCTCGGCACGCTGCTCTCGGGACGCCGTGAGGCGCGGCGGCGCCAGAAGGACTACGAGCGGATCGAGGCCAGGATCCTCGCGGGCCCGGAGCCCAGGCCGAGATGACGAGCACCGGGGATCTCGTCGATGTTCGACGCGATCGGGAACGGAGGGTCCGAAGACACCCGTGTGCTAGGAACAGCCGGTGATCACAAAGATCGAGCGGACCGACGCACGTACCCGACCGGATGAGCACCTGCGGGAGCTCTTCAGCGAGGGCTTTCCAGAGTTCATCACCGCCGACAAGTTGGTGAAGGACTACATAGGCAGGGCCAGGGAGTGGTTCGCCGACCTGAACCTCATGCTGATCGACGACCACGAGATACCGGTCGCCTCCGGCTGGGGTGTACCGATCCGCTGGGACGGCCTCCCGGAATCCCTTCCCACGGGGTACACCCAGGCCCTCGTCCGTGCCGTCGAGGGCCGTGAACAGGAGGTGGAGGCCAATACCCTGGTGATCTGCGGAGCGATCGTCACCCCGTCACTCAAAGGACGGGGCCTGGCGGGAGAGACCTTGAAGGCGCTGCGTCGGACGGCAAGGAACACAGGGCTGGAGCAAGTCGTCGCCCCGGTTCGCCCGACCATGAAGGCCCAGTACCCGCTGACACCCATCGAGACCTTCATGCGGTGGAGCCGGGAGGACGGGCTGGCTCTCGATCCCTGGATCCGGACCCATCAGCGTCTCGGGGCCCGGATACTGTCGGCGGCCCCGGCTTCGCAGACCATGACCGGCACGGTTGCCGAGTGGGAACGCTGGACCGGGATGGTCTTCCCCGAAGCAGGCGACTATGTGATCCCGGACGGGCTCAGCCTCCTCCGGATCAGCCACTCGACCGACGAAGGCATCTATCAGGAGCCCAACGTCTGGATGCGGCACAACTGACCGGTGGGCGGTACGGAGGCCCATGAGCCGCAGCTCAAATCACGCACGACTGCTCATGGTTGAGCCACGCCCGCGGGCGCTCCCCGGACCATGCGGGGGAGGGAGTCCCGACCTGCAGTCCCTGCGTCGATCGGTCTCACCTCCTCAAGTCGTCGTCGCGCACGGCGCGGCCGGACGTACCCCGGCCCTCGCACCCGGCCGCGCCCACGGGACCTGACGCGGCACGAGCCGGGTCAGCCCCGGTCGGAGACCGGCCAGACGTAGGGCAGGTCGTCCGGAACGCCCGGGAAGGACGGGGCGTAGACCTCCGGTGCCTTGCGCACCAGCGCCGACTGATGGCTGCGGTGGAAGGCGGGGTCTCCGAGCCAGGGCGGCAGCTCACCGTCGTCGGCCAGCTCCTCCTGGACACGTACAGCGGCGCCGGGCCGGTACCGGGTGAAGTCGGTGACGATCGTGGTGGCACATGTGTCGGCGCGCCCCTCAGCAACCCACATGGCGCACACGTCCAGGCCGTAGCGGACCAGGGCCTCCTCGTAGCCGGTCCACATGCGTACCGCGGGATGGTGCCGCCAGCCGTAGCCGGGCACGGTCAGGCCGCGCAACACCTGGAGGGCCTCGACCCGCTGCTTGCCCAGGCGCGACTGGTCCAGGACCTCGGCGGACTGCGTGAAGTCGGGATACGGAAGAAAGGTCTGCACACAGCATGCCTACCGCGGGCGGCCCGTTCTCATACAGGCGGTCCGGGTGCACCCGTCCGCGACGTCACCGCGTACGAGCGCATCAGGACGACAGAACGACGTAGCCGGTCTTGGGGGCGTCCGGCGGCGACGGCGGCGTCCGCATCGCACGGCAGGGTGGAGGTCACGTCGCCGCCCGGTAAGGGCGGAAGAACGCGCGCAGCTCCTCCGCGTAGAGCTCGGGCTCCTCGAACGGTGCGAAGTGCCCTCCACGCGCCGGTTCGCTCATGCGTACGACATTGGCCGTGCGTTCGAGCCATGCCCGTGGCGGGCGGACCACGTCACCGCGGAAGATCGAGAACCCGGACGGCACCTCGACCCGGCGGGCGAGCTGCTCGGGCGCGATCGCGGCGTTCGCGCGATACATGCGCATCGCCGAGCCGATCGTCTCCGTGAGCCAGTAGAGGGTGACGTTCGTGAGGATCTCGTCCTTCGTGAAGCTCTGTTCGATGTCTTTGCCGCAGTCGCTCCACGCCTGCAGCTTCTCGACGATCCACGCGGCGAGTCCGGCCGGCGAGTCGGTGAGACCGACGGCGGCGGTCTGGGGTTTCGTGCGGTGCATGGCACCGTAGGCCCCTTCACTCGCACCCCAGGCAGCGACCTCCTCGAACCAGGCGCGCTCCTCGGGCGTGAGATCGGACCGGTCGCCGGAGAAGACGGGCAGGCCCCCGTCCGTGCGGTGGACGGCCACGACCCGGTCGGGGTGGTCGAGCGCCAGGTAGCGGCTCACGTGACTGCCCATGTCCCCGCCGGCCGCGCCGAACCGCGCGTAGCCCAGTACGCCCATGAGTTCGGCCCACAGCCCGGCGACGGCGATGGAGTCGAGCGGCTGACCGGTGGGGCGGTCGGAGTATCCGTAGCCCGGCATGTCGGGCACGACCACGTCGAACGCGTCGGCGGGATCGGCGCCGTGCGCACCCGGGTCGGTCAGAAGCGGGATGACCTTGGAATAGCGCCAGAACGAGTCCGGCCAGCCGTGGCTGAGGACCAGCGGCAGGACCGGGCCGGCGGGCGCGACGGCCCGGGCGTGCACGAAGTGGACCCCCAGACCGCCCAACGTGACGCGGAAGCGGGGCAGTCGGGCCAGTGCCGCCTCCTGCGCCGGCCAGTCGAACCCGTCCGCCCAGTAGGCGACGAGCTCACGAAGGTAGGCGATGTCGGTCCCGAGCGACCACCCGGCGTCCTCCGGCGTATCCGGCCAGCGTGTCGCACGCAGCCGCGCGCGGAGGTCCTCGAGCACCGCGGGGTCGGTCTGCACGGTGAACGGTTCCGGACGGGACAGCGCTTCGGACATGCCTCGCATGCTAACGCGGCGGACACAGCCATCAGTTGAGGACCCGCGCGCCCGAAGCCCAGGCTCCCGGAAGACGCGTACGCCATTGACACGGCATACGAAGGCTTTCCTTTACCGGGCCGACGCCGGGCAGTCCCACTCTCCGCCGCCATGACACAACCCGCGTGAGAACTCCTCCCCTTCACCCGGCCGACGCCGGGCGAATTCCGGAGAGGGAAGGCAGAGGCATTCGTCTTCGCGGCCCACGCCTTGGGCCGCGGGTCAACAGAGGGCGTGGTGAGGACGCAGACTCCGCAGACGGTGCCCGACACGAGGAACGCCACGTCGGGAGAGCCTGTTTTCCTCAGACGTCATCACGTTCGAGTGCCCCTTGTTTCACGGAGTAATCCGGGGGCTGCGCTTTGCGGCCGGCCCCGAACCAAGCGTCGTTCGGTGGTATCGCGTCTCGGGGCATCGATCTCGCGACGCCGGAAATTGCGGGCACGATTGATTGAACACCGACCCGCTTCGCGTTCGTACTCATGGTGAAGGTGCAACCCCGTGCGCAAATGAAGGATCAGCATGTCAGAAGCGCAGTCCTCCACGACCGAGATGATCGCGGGGAGGTATCGACCGCTCCAGATCCTGCACCGAGAGGAGTTCCGGATCGGCTGGCACGGCCAGGACATGGCGTCCGGCCGGCCGGTGTACATCGCGGAGGCTCGACTGCCCGCGGTTCTCCGCGAGGAGAGCGCGCGGCAGACCACGGCCCGGGTACTGCGGGAGACCGACGCCGTGCAAGCCGCCGCCCCCGGCCGGGTGGCCACCGTTCTTGACGTGACCGAACAGGACGGCCGGCTGTGGACGGTCATGGAACCCATCGAGGGTTCGTCCCTGAGTGAACTCATCAGCGGACGAGGGCCGTTGGACCAACCCCGGGCGGCCCGCGTCGGCCTGGAGATCCTCGACGTGCTCGCGGCCGCCCATCGCTCGGGGGTCACACACGGCGACCTCGGCCCCGACCAGGTCTTCGTCAGGACGGACGGCGGGGTGGTGGTCACCGGGTTCGGACTGAGCGGAGCGACCCGGTCCTTGAGGGCGACCGCACCCTCGTACGCGTCCCCGGAGCAGACCCGCGGCGAGGCGGTCGAACCCTCGACGGACCTGTGGGCTCTGGGAACGCTGCTCCACACCATGGTCGAGGGGCGTCCTCCCTCCACGCACCCCGGGCACGTCGAAGGCTTCCCGGTCTCCGTGAACGGCGACTCGGGAAGGGCGGCTCGAAGAGAACAGGAGGCAGCCCCGGAAGGTGGCCTGCCCGCCGGTCGTCTGCGGCAGACCATTCACGGACTGCTCCGCGAGAACCCGCAGGAACGGCTCACCGAACCGGTCCTGCGCAAGGCGCTGACACGCATGATCAGCGAGGACTCGGCCGTACCGCCGTACGCGTTCAGGCTGCGGGGAGCATACGGAACCTCTCCGGGGTCGGAACGGCCGCGGAGGAGCAGGCGGCCCGTCATTCTCGCCATCGCCGGGTCCGCGTTGGCCGTCGTGGCCGTCCCGGTCATCCTCGCCATGAACAGCGGGCCGGATTCGGACGCGTCCGACGCCTCCGGCGCCCCGCCCATCGCGTCCGGCTCCGCTGCCGTGCCTCCTCCCGCAGTTCCTACCCCCGTTCGCCCCTCGGCGACCCCGACCAGCGGGGCCCCGTCCGCGTCAGCGGACCCCGCCGCGCCCCCGCCCCCCTCCCCCAGCGACTCGCCCGGGGAGAAGGCACCGCCCGCCACCGAGCGCTACGACGCGCCGGAAGGGTTCTCGGTCGAGCTGCCCTCGGGGTGGGAGCGCGTCAAGGACACAGGGCGACCGGGCAACGCCTTCAGCGTCACGTTCGGCGCCTCGGGCGATCCACGCGCACTGAGCATCACCTTCGGCAGAGTCCCCTCGTCCGACCCCGTCGCCGTCTGGCGCAGCGCCGAACCGGCACTGCGGCGCCTCAACCACGGCTTCGACCGCATCGGCGACATCGAGCCCGTGGAGCATTCCGGTGCGGCGGCTGCCGATCTGGAGTGGTTCGCCGACGATGAGGGCACGGGTCGCACGCGCACGCTCGCCCGTGCCCTCATCGTCGACACCGAACTCGGCTACTCGATCCGGTGGACGACTCCCGCCGACGAGTGGAACGCCCCCGCCAACCAGCAGGCCCTCGACACCTTCCTGACGTCCTTCCGCGTCACCTCGGGTGGGTGAAGGCTGCGGCGGCGAGGGCGCCGGTACGGGCGGACGGCCCTGCGGGCGTGTCCGCCCTGTGTCCTGCTAGGACAGCGTTTCGGCGACCACGGACGCCGCTTCCGCGAGCAGTTTGTTGTCGTGGACGTCCTTCGCCTCGCCGCGGTTCGTCAGGATCGCCATGACGATGGGGGCGGAGTCGGGAGGCCACACGACGGCGATGTCGTTACGGGCGCCGTAGCCACTGCCGCTGCCGGTCTTGTCCCCGACCACCCAGCCCGCGGGCACCCCGGCCCGGATGACCTCGTTCCCGGTGGTGTTGGTCTTCAGCCACGTCGTGAGCTGAGCTCGTTCGCGCTTGCGGAGCACGTCCCCGAGAACATAGGCGCGCAGGTCCTTGGCGAGCGCCCGCGGGGTGCTCGTGTCCCGCGTCTCGCCCGGCACCCAGTCGCTCAGGTGGGGCTCGATGCGATCCATCAGCGTGACCTTGTCGCCCAGCTTCCTGAGCTCCGACTCGAGACGCTCGGGACCGCCGAGTGCCTCGAACAGCAGGTTGGCTGCGGTGTTGTCGCTGTAGCGGACGGCGGCGTCGCACAGCTCGCTCAGGGTCATCCCGGTCTCGACGTGCTTCTCGGTGACGGGCGAGTTGGCGACCAGGTCGTCGCTCGAGTACTTGATCACCTTGTCCATGCCGCTCAGGGAGTACTTCCGCAGCACGGCGCCGGCTTCGAGCGCCTTGAACGTGGAGTGATAGCCGAACCGCTCGCCGTCCCGGTAGGCGACCTCGCGCCCGGTGCCGGTGTCGATGGCGTACACGCCGAGCCGGGCGTCGAACTTGCGCTCCAGTTCCTTGAGTTCGCCTGCATACGGGGCGGTCGCCGCCGCGACCGGGACCGTGTTCACGGCGGACCGGGACGGCGACGAGGCGGTCGAGCCCCGGGAACCGTCCTGGCCGCAGGCTACGAGCGGGACGACGAGTGCGAGCGCGGCGAGCGCACCGCGAAGGGTGCGGCGGGCATGGGTGTACTGCGTGGTCTGCATGGTCCAGCCTCCTGGGTGGTCATGAGTTCCGGATCACCTTCACCGGCGGGCGGCCATGCGGTCCAATACGCGAACGATCCGTTCCATGCCGATCCGGCATGGGAATCGGGTGGTGGATCTGGCATAGGGTTCCGGCTGTGGATCTGGTGGCAGCGTGTCGTGCGTTCGTCAGCGTGAGCGAGCACGGCGGTTTCACCGTCGGGGCGGCCGCCGCGCGGATGTCCCAGTCGGTGGCCAGCCGTCGCGTCGCCGCCCTGGAAGAACGCTTCGGCGAGCCGCTGTTCGAGCGCACCTCGCGACGGGCCGTCCTCACCGCCTTCGGCCGGGACATGCTGCCGACGGCCAGGCAACTCGTGCAGGCGGCCGACGTGCTGCTGCACGAGGCGGAGGCCGCCAAGCTCAAGCCGTGGCGGCTGGCGGTGCCCGGCATCTGCTCCACGGCCGGCCTCGCCCGCCTCGTCGCCGAGGCACGCGGACACGGCATCACCCTCGATCTGCGCGTCGCGGGACCGGCCCAGCGCACGGAGCTCCTCCACGCCCAACAGGTGCGAGCCGCCCTGCTCGCGGTGCCGTCGGACGACGCGAGATGGTCCGTGCCGCTCGGGCTCGCCGCCGCCCGGGACCCGGGCGTGAAGCGCGTCTACCTGGAGACACTGCGGGTCGGACGAGCGACCACCGGCCCCGCCCGCCGCGTCTGGATCCAGCCGGAGGACGACGTGCCGCACATCCGCGACCCGCTGACGCGGCTGCGTGACGCGGTGGGCCTGCGGCCCGCCCAGCTCGCCGCCGCGCCCGGTCTCACGGCTGCCGCGGCGGAAGTCCTGTGCTCCCGCGACCTCTTGCTGTGCTCCCCCGCCCAGGCCGAGGAACTGGACCTGGCCTGGCGTCCCATCGGCGAGATCGCGATCGGCCGGGGCTTCGCCCTCGCCTCCGCCGGAGACGGCAACCCACAGCTCATCGAAGCGCGCCTGGGCGACGCCGTCGCCCGCTGTCTGGGTGCGGCAACCCCGGAAAGGGCCAGGACTTGAGCACCGAAGCCTTACTGCACGAACTGCGCGGGCAACTGCGCGACGGCGGCCTGCACGGCTGCCTGCTCGTGCGGGACCTGCACACGGGAGAGGAACTGGGGATCGAGCCGGACACCCGGCTGCCGTCCGCGTCCTTGGTCAAGGTCCCGCTCGCGGTGGCGACCCTCGAACGCGTGCGGCGGGGTGAACTCGACGGAGCGACGCCCCTCGACGTGGCACCCGGGCGGATCACGACGGCGGGCCCCATCGGACTGAGCCGGTTCCGTCACCCGGCCCGGATCGCGGTCGACGACCTGCTCTACCTGAGCACCTGCCTGAGTGACAGCCACGCGGCCGACGCGCTGTTCGGGCTCACCCCACCCGCCCGGGTCGCCGAGATCCTCCAGGACCTCGGCCTGCGCGACATCGCTGTCCGGCACACGATGTACGAGCTCATGGACACACCCGTCGAGCGCTTCGACCCGGCGGACGTCGATCTCGCCCACGCCCTCGCCATCGACGCCGGCACCAGCGGCCGCGGGCACCGGGTGCCGCAACTGGACACCACCCGCGCCAACACGGGCAGCGCGCGGGCCTGGGTCGAACTGCTGCAGGCCCTGTGGACACCGTCGAAGATCCACCCCGAGGTGGCCGCGCACGTGCGCGACCTGATGTCCCACAACGTGCTCCGGCACCGGCTCGCCCCCGACTTCAGCTCCGACGCCACCACCTGGTCCTCCAAGACCGGCACGCTCCTGAATCTCCGTCACGAGATCGGTGTCGTCGAGCACTCCGACGGTCAGGCCTTCGCCATCGCCGCCCTGACGGAATCACTTGTTCCGGCCAGTTCCCAGCCCGGTGCCGAGGCCCTTCTGGCGCAGGTCGCCCGGACACTGCGAGACCATCTGCGGCAGCTCTAGCGGCCCGGTCGACGGGCGTTGACGCACCGCGGGCTCCTGGCCTCGCACCGGTCCAGGTCTCCTGGCGGTGCCGACCACGGTCCGTCAACGTGCAGAGCGGTCCGCCGGTCAGGGCGAGGAGTCAGGACCTGGCGGGCGATCGGTCGCGTCGGGCCACACCCCCACGTGATCCGGTTCACCGGTCAGCCGGACCCGGCCGCGCAGACCGTAGCGTTCCACGTAGTCGCGGGGCAGTTGGAGGCGGCCCGCGCGGTCGAGGACGGTGTACTCCTGCGCGCCCCCGCCGCCGGGCCCGCGCAGGGTCTCCGTCGACGTACGGCCGTCGCGGATACGGACCGTACGGCGGACCTGCCCGGAGACGAGGGGGTCGTGGGTGACCACCAGGACGGTGGCGCCGAGTTCCTCGTTGGCGCGGCGCAGCGCGGCGAACACGTCCTCACCGCTCGCGGTGTCGAGTTCACCGGTGGGTTCGTCGGCGAGCAGCACCCGCGGCGCGTTGGCCGTGGCGACCGCGACGGCCACACGCTGCTGCTCGCCGCCGGAGAGCTCGGCGGGCCGCCGGTCGCGGCAGTAGGCCACACCGAGGACGTCGAGGAGTTCGGCGGCTCGGGCGGCGCGCTTGCGGCGTGGCACGCGCGCGTACTTCATCGGCAGTGCCACGTTCTCCAGGGCGGTCAGGTACGGCAGGAGGTTGCGTCCTGTCTGCTGCCATACGAAGCCGACGGTGCGCCGACGGTAGCCGAGCCGTTCGCGCCGCCGCAGGGCGAGCAGGTCGTGCCCGGCGACCCTCGCGCGGCCCGCCGTGGGCAGGTCGAGGCCGGAGAGGATGGACAGCAGGGTCGACTTGCCGGATCCGGAGGCGCCGACGAGTGCCATGCACTCGCCCTCCTCGACGACCAGGTCGAGGCCCTGGAGCGCCTGTACCTCGACCTCGTCGGTGCGGTAGACGCGGACCAGGTTGTCGCACACGACGAGCCCTTCCTCCGCGTGCGGGCGCTGGGCCTCGCGGGCTCGCTCCACCAGTTGCCGCAGGTCGCTGCCGAGAGGGTCAGTCACCGTTTCTCCCCAGTCTCAGGACCGCGCCGAGCCCGCGGCGTCGTCCGATCCAGGTCTCCACGCCCACCGCCGCGGCCACCAGTACGGCCAGGCCTGCGCCCAGGGCCGAGGTGAGCAGCAGGTCGGGGCGCGGGGTCGGGGCGGCGGGTCCGCCCGTGAACTCGCGCAGGTCCAGGGCGGGGCCGAGCAGCGCGGGCAGGGTCAGCCCCAGGGCTGTTCCGCCCGCCACGGCCGCCAGTACCAAAGGCAGCAGTTGCAGGAGGTGGAGCGCCGATGTGGCCCGGTCGCCGAGGCCGAGGGTGCGCAGGTAGGCGGTGGTTCGGCCGCGTGCCGGGGCGGACAGCAGCAGTTCGAGGACGAGCGCCAGCAGAGCGAGGAGCACGGCGAGCGCGGTGCACGCCGTGTGCGCGGCGGTCAGGACGTCGATCATGTCGTCGGCCGCTGCCTCGGCCTCTTCTTCGGAGCGGATGCGCAGGTCTCCGGCGGCGGCGCCGTTGGCGGCGCGCGGCACGAGGGTCCGCATCGTCTGCGCGTCCAGTTTCGGGCCGTACAGCAGGAGTGAGGTTTCCTCGAAGTCGCTCTCCGCGATGGCCGTGAGGTCGCGGTTGTCGGCGAGCAGCAGGCGTTCACGCGGTGGCGTCGTGCGGCGGACGGGGCCGAGCGCCGCGTCATGGAGCACGTCCTCGGGGAGGGTTCCGACGACGCGCAGGCGCAGTTTCCTGCCGTGCGACGTGATGGTGAGACGGTCGCCGGCGCGGGCCCCGGTGGCCAGGACCCGGATGTCGGTACCGGACCGCGGGCGGGTGATTCCGGCGGCGTCGAGTGCACGCGCGGCCGTCGAGCCGGGCGCCGCCGCCCTCAGTTGTGTGCCGTCGATGCCGACGAGGCTGGCGATGCCGTACCGGTCGCCGCTGGTCGCGCTGGTCGGGTCGACGCGCAGCTGCCTGACACGGACGGTGTCGCGCACTCCGCGCACCTGGGCCAGCCGCTCGGCGATGTCGGGGTCGCGGCCTGCGCCTACGTAGGAGGCGTCGGCGCCGACCTGCCACGCGGCGGCCTCACGGCGGCCGTCCGTCAGCGTCCCGGCCACCAGGCCGCCGAACACCGCTCCGGCCAGTGTCACCACCAGGACCAGCAGCGCGAGGGCGCGCGCTGGGGCCTCCTTCGCGGCCCGGGAGAGCGCGATGAGGGGGACGACGCCGCGCCTGCGTGCGGACCAGCGCGCCAGGATCCGCACCGGCAGCGGGTAACAGCGCACCAGGACCGTGCCGGTGGCCAGGCCCAGCAGCGCGGGCACCGCCGCGAGCAGAGGGTCGGGACCGGCCTCGGCGACGGTGCCACGAGCCCGCAGCGCGAAGACCCCGGCCGCGGCGAGGAGCAGCACCGACGCTTCGGCGACGATACGGCGGCCTGCCGCGTGCGGGGCCGGCTCGTGCCCGGTGCGGGTGGCCCGGTCGCGCAGGGCACGCCAGGTGAGGGCGGGCAGCAGCAGCCAGACGAGTGCGGCGACGAGCAGTCCGTACCGGTACGCGGGAGAGGGGCCCGGCAGCGATCGGGCGGCGGCGGTTCCCGCGGCGAGGCCGAGGAGCACGGCCGGTGCCGTCTGTGCCGCCCGGGCCAGGGCGAGGCCTGCCGCGGAGGCGCCGCGGGCGCGTTTCAGACGATGGGCGTCGAGGCTGCGGCGTACCGCGAGGAGCGTGGTGACGGCTGAGGTGAGCAGTCCGACGACGAGCAGGGAGGCGAGCGCGAAGGAGATCACGACACGGCCCTGGCGCCACTGCCGGCCGAAGTCGGTGAGGGCGTCCGGCAGGTGCGTGCTGTGCCGCAGCGTGGAGGAGGTGTGCGGGCCGATCTCGCAGTACATGCCGCCGTAGTCGGCGATGTCGCCGCAGAAGACGGATCGTGCGTCGTCCGGGTACTGGGCGAGCAGGCGCTGCAGATCGCGCTCTCCCTGATCGTCGGCGAACCGTGCGGCGGTGCGCTCGTCGAGGTCCAGGCGCATCCCCCAGGTGACGGTGAGCGTGGCGCCGGCCTGTTTCTGCAGGGCGGTGACGGTGCGGGACGCGACGAGGGCGCGGGCCTCCCAGTCGAGCCCCTGGGCACTGCGTGACGGTTGCCTGGCGGGGCGTGTCAGCAGGGGCTGTTCGCGCCACAGCCGGGCCCCGGCGTCGGCGCTGTCGGGGCCGGTCCCGTCCGCCGTGAAGAACCCGACGACGACGGCGGTGGCCTGGACTTTGTCCAACGCGCCCGGTGTGAGCGGGAGTTGCTGTCCGAGCCGCAGTTCCAGCACGTCACGGGTCCGGGTGGAGACGGCGATCTGGACGCTCTCGCCGTCCGGGTCGGGCGGCCGTCCCTCGGCGTAGGCCCTGCGGCCCGGCGCGTCCGAGGCGTATGTCAGGCCCAGCCCCACCTTTCCGGCGGCTGTCGTGGCGTCGAGGAGCGGCAGGCCGACGCGGGTCGAGTCGTGTACGAGACCGCCGTCGAGGTCATCGGGAGCCGCGTCCACGATCACGTCGGTGACCGGGACGAGGTCCTCGGCCAGGTCGCTCGCCCAGGCATCGGAATCCGAGTCCTGCGCCGGCTCGAACTGGGCGCTGAGCAGCATGCCGGGCTCCGCCCGCTGCTCCTGCGCCAGCCGGGAGGCGAACGCGCGCCCGGCGAGCCGGTCGAGGAGCCCGGGGCCGGCGGCGGCGACGGCGGTGAGCAACGCGACCAGAACGGCGAGGCACACCAGCAGCGGCAGGTCGGCGCGTGCCTCGCGCGCGGCGACGAAGCGGAGCGGTCGCGAAGGGCGTTTCATCGGTCCTCCCCCGCGCGCAGCACACGGGCCAGGTCGACCCGTCCCAGGAACCGGGCGACGACCGACACGATCGCGCAGATCATGAGCGTCGTCGCACCTGCCGTGAGGGCCACCCGCACCCAGGGCACGTCGGTGAGCAGTCCCGGGTAGACCGGCCTTCCCGTGTCGTCGACGGTCACCACCGGCATGATCGTCGCGGCCAGTGCGGTGCCCAGCAGGGTGCCGAGGACCGCCGCCACCGCGGCCAGCACGAGTTGCTCCGTCCACAGGTACGCGGCGAGTTGCCCGCGCCGCACGCCGAGGGCCCGCAGCAGCGCGAACTCCCGTGTTCTGGCCCGCGCCGAGAGTGCCGTGTGCAGGGTGAAGCCGACGACGGCGAACGCCGGGGCGAGGACGAGACACAGGGTGAGTGCCCCGCGCGCGCCCTGCCGCAGCGGATCGGCGGCCAGCCGGGCCCGCATCCGCGGCACGTCGGCGGCGGCGCCGAGGAGGGGATCGGCACGCACGGCTCTCAGTGCCGCCGTCGCGTCGCCGCGGTCGGCGGCCACCCACCAGGCGGACTCGGCGACGGGCAGTGTTCCGCCGAGCGCGAACTGGGCGGCCATGGCCCGGGAGTCGGCCAACAGCCGCGGCCGGTCGCGGTCGGCGCCCGGCACGGCGTCGATCCTCCCGACGATCTTGATGCGGGCGGTGCCGCCACCGGTGCGCTGCACCGTGATCGTGTCTCCCACGCGGGCCACACCGGACGACAGGAGCGTGCGGTCGGCGAGCGCGGGTGCGGCCGGACGTCCCTTGGCACGGTCGGTGCCCAGCCGCACGCTCCAGGTCGGGTACCTGAGAGTGACGTCCGGACCGCGCAGGACCGCGTCCAGGAGTGTGCCGGGCGCCGGGCGGTCGGAGCACAGCACCGGCCCCGGAGCGCTCCGGGGCGAGCGCCGCGGCGTGGCGTCGGGGCATCCGGCGATCTTCCGGTCGGGAGCGTCGGTGCGCAGGTCGCGCCAGGCCGCGGGCCGGGTGAGGCCGGGCACGCCGTCGACGGACAGGCGGTACGTGCGTCGGACGGTCTCTCCGGTCATGCTCAGACCCACCTGGACGATGCGTGCGCCTTCGCCGTCGACGGGGACCTTCAACCGCACGGTACGGACCGCGCCACCGGTGTCCTCGATGACGGCCTCGCTCGCTCGGGTGAGCCCGTCGGCGTCCACGAAGTGGACGGTGAGCGTGACCGGCACGGGGGTGCCGGGCCCGTCGGCGGAGAGCCGGACGCGCAGCGGCAGTTCGCGTGCCGAGCCGCTCAACGGCAGCCCGTAGGCGGGTATGTTCCGGCCGAGCGGGGCGACCAGCTCGGCGACCGGCCGGTCGCCGAGGTCGGACCGCAGGGCCGGAGCGGGACCGGTCGCGGTGTTCACGCCGGTGACGGTGAGCCAGCTCTGGCCGAGGTATCCGTTCGCCTCGACCAGGGGCGTGACGGCCCCGGCACCGGGCAGTGCGGCGTACGTGGCACGCCGCTCCGCGAGCGGCAGGCGCTGCCCGGGGACGATCCGCAGGTCGGCGCCGACCTTGAAGACCGCCTGGTCGTGGTCCCCGCGGTCCAGGATGGCCAGTGCGGTGCTGCTGAGGGCCGCCACGGCCAGGGCGAGCGTCACCAGCAGTGCGGGACCGGCATGCCGCGCGGCCCGCCGCGCGATCTGCCAGCCGCCCAGGGCCAGTACGAGTCCGGTGCCGCGTCGCGCGAGCGGATCGGTGATCCGTGCGGCCAGGGGCAGCGCCCGCAGGACGAGCAATGCGGCCGCGCAGGTCATCGCGACCGGCGCGAGGACCAGCACCGGGTCGACGCCACCGCCGGTGACGGGCGAGCGGTACTGCCGCAGTTGCAGCCAGCCGAGCACGGCGACGGCGGCGAGTGCCACGTCGGCTCCGAGCCGCTGCGCTCCCGCGAACCGTCCGAGGCGCAGCCGGAGCCTGCGCACCGCGTGCCGGTCCCGCACGGTGCGCACGGTCGGCAGCAGCAGGGCGACGCCGTGCACCAGGACGGCGAGCAGCGCGGCGACCCAGCCGGCGGCCAGGGTCGCCGTCGCCGGTACGTCGCCGGGTATCAGCCCGGCCCCGTCGAGGAGGCGCAACAGCGGTCCCGCCAGGTACGGCGCGGCCACACCTGCGGGCACCGCCACGGCCGCCCACTGTCCCGCCGTCGCCAGACCCAGCCGCGTGGTTCCGGCACCCCGCGCGGCCAGCAGCGCCAGTTCGGGGCGGCGGTGCTCGGCAAGCTGACGCGCCGTGAGCACGAGAGCGGCGGCCGCCAGGGCGGCGAGCAGGGTGGCCGGGATGTACAGGCCGGCCCGGGCCACGGCGATGGGAGTGCTCAGGTCGTCGAGCGCGTTGTCGAGCGTGGACCGGGCATCGAGCTCGGCCAGGACCGGCCCACCACGGAAGACGGACAGCGAGACGTCACTGCCGGCGAAGGCGTCGGCACGCCGTTGCAGCGGCCCGATGTCACCGAGCCGGAGCCCACGGGTGTCCGGCACACCCAGCCACAGCGCGTCGGAGGCCTTTGCCAGGCCGGGTGTCGCCGCGAGCGCCGCACGCGGCACCAGCGCCATGGACTCCGGAGCGGCGAAAGTGGGGCTCAGGTTCGCCCAGACGGCAGGACTGCGGTCGCCCACCCGGTACAGCCCTGCCACCCGCAAGGTCACCGAGCGTCCGCTGTCGGGCTGCACCCGCAGTTCGTCACCGGGCCGCACCGCAAGCTCCGCGGCGAACACATCACTGAGCGCCGTCTCGACGATCCCCGCGCCGCCTGCCCGCGGCCAGCGTCCCGCCACCAACCCCGCGTGCCGCTGCATCTCCTGGAGACCGACGAGCGTCACGGCGGCAGCGTCCCGCCGACGGCCGTCCACCTCGGTCACACTGAGCGCCGAGGAACGACTGGCCGGGGCCCGTAACGCCGACCAGGTGTGATGCGGTACGCCGCCGAAGGCCCGGTCGACGGCGGCCCGTACGAGGCGATCGACCTCTCCCGCACCACGGGTCCGGTACGCTCCGGAAACCTCGACCACGGCCTCCGGGTCACGGGCGAGCCGCCGCTGCACCCCGCCTTCGACGGCCCTGTCGGTGAGCGCCGCGAGGGCTGCCAGGACGGTGGCAGCGAGCAGCACGGCAAGCCCCGCGGCCCCCAGCACCAGTCCATGGTGCACCGTCGCACGCATGGCGGCAGGCGCACGTCTCCCACTCAACTCGCCGCTCTCCCCCCGTACGGCCAGCCACAGTATGGGTCCGTCCGTCCGGGAGCCGCAATCGTCCGGACCGGTCCGACCGCGATCGGGCGGGTACCCGGCGTGACGCCCAACTGACGTGCATCGTCAGCTTGTTGCTCCTTCCGCCCTGACGGCCGCATTGACGGCCTCTCACCGAAATGCGTTTCTGCCGGGGTGTACTCATCAGCTATAGAAGGATTCATGACGTCCTGGAGCCTGGCGCCCGAAGCAGTCGACTCACCCGACGCGACCGGTCTGCGCCGCGACTACTACGCCGAGGTCGCGAGCCGCTACTGGAAGAGGCCTGCGACCGCCGAGGAGATCGACCAGGGCCTGGCCGGCGACGGCGTCGAGCTGCTGACCCCGCCCACGGGCCGGTTCGTCGTCGGACGCTACGGCGGGGAGGCCGCCGCCTGCGGCGGGGTGCTGATGCTGGACGCCGCACGTGCCGAACTCACCCGCGTCTACCTGCGCCCCGCGTTCCGCGGGAAGAAGGGCGCGAGCTTCCTGCTGGAGCTGCTGGAGGCCGAGGCGCACAGGCTCGGAGCCCGCCGGATGGTGCTCAACACGCGCCTCGACCTGACCGAGGCGCGCTCCCTGTACGTCCGTCACGGCTACGACGAGATCCCGGCGTACTGCAGGGGCGAGTACATGGAGATCTGGTACGGCAAGGAGCTCGGGTCACCCCCGGCTCCATGACGCATGGGGGCCATATGATTTCGGGCATGCCCCCTCCCGATGTCACACCGGACCTGCGCCCCGGTGCTGTGCCGTCCGGCGACCGGTCGCCGTCCGGGGTGGACCGGGTGATCACGGGGTTGTCGTGGTGGTGGTTGTCCGCTCCCGTCATCCTGCTGACTCCCGCGGTCGCCCACGCCATGGGTGTCCCTGAGGTGCGGGAGGAGTGGGGCCGACTGTTCGGGCTGTCCGCGCTGCTCAGCATGGTGGTCGCGCCCGCCGCGGGACTGGCGGTGGCACTCGTCGGGCGTCGGCGGCGGGCTCGTCGGCGCTTCGTCGTCATGGGGACCGTGTCCAGCCTGCCGGTGCTCTTCTTCTGGGTCTTCGGCATGCTGTTCGCCGAGTGTCCGGACGGCTATCACTGCTAGGGGTAGGGGTGCACCGGCGAAGGTCACGCCCGCGGCAGCCCCCGGCTCAGTCGTACGGCACGGGTGTGAGGGTGTGTCCATGAACTCCCGTCGGGTCACGTCGAGTTCTCACCGTCGCCGCGCCGCTCGCGCTGATGGCCGCACTGCCGGCCTGCGGCTCGTCGCTGCCACCGCTTCGGTCGCGGCCGTCACAGCATCGGCGCTCCTGATCGTCGGACGCCGCCGCAGGAAGGCGTCCGCTCCTCCTGGCCGAGTGCGGACACCCTGGTGGGCGCGCTTCGAACGAGAGCTGTGACCCCATCGGACGGCCGCGTACGGTCGGCACCGGCCAGTGGCACTCGTCGGGCCGCCCGACCGGCGCCGCGGCGACGCTCCCCCACGCGGTCGGCCGGTGGGTGGGCCGAGCGGCCCGTCACGCAGGTCGGCGGCGTCGGACTCCCGGCCGGCACCATCCCCTGCCGGGGCTCACCCGAGAAAGCCGAAAAGACTTCGAGAAAACTTTGGCCGGCGATGTCGAGAACCCGTGACCCGCTCCGTCCCCGCTGTGAACGCGACCACAATGGCTCGCACCGGATCGAGGAGAACACCATGGCCAAGTACCTGTTGCTCAAGCACTACCGAGGCGCCCCGGCTGCGGTCAACGACGTCCCCATGGAGCAGTGGACTCCGGAGGAGATCTCGGCCCACGTGCAGTACATGCGGGACTTCGCAGCCAGGCTCGAGGAGACGGGCGAATTCGTGGACGGTCAGGCGCTGGCCCCCGAGGGGACGTTCGTCCAGTACGCCGGCGAGGGGCGCCCGCCGGTCACCGACGGCCCGTTCGCCGAGACCAAGGACCTCATCGCCGGCTGGATGGTGATCGACGTCGACAGCTACGAGCGAGCCGTCGAGCTGGCCGGAGAGCTGTCGGCCGCCCCCGGGGCAGGCGGGAAGCCGATCCACGAGTGGCTCGAGCTGCGCCCCTTCCTGACCACGCCGCCCACCATCACGGAGTGACCTCTCACGTGAACGAGGTCCTGCTCCGGAGCCTCACACCGAGCGTGCTCGGAATCCTCGTCCGCCGCGGAGCCGACTTCGCGGCGGCCGAGGACGCCGTGCAGGACGCGCTGGTCGAGGCGGTCCGTGTCTGGCCCGCCGACCCGCCGCGGGACCCGAAGGGCTGGCTGGTCACCGTGGCCTGGCGCCGGTTCCTCGACGCCACCCGGGCGGACACCGCCCGCCGCAGGCGTGAGGACCTCGTGGACGAGGAACCGGCGCCCGGTCCCGGGCCCGCGACGGACGACACACTCCAGCTCTACTTCCTGTGCGCCCATCCGTCGCTGACGCCGTCGTCGGCGGTCGCGCTCACGCTGCGCGCCGTCGGCGGGCTGACCACCCGACAGATCGCTCAGGCCTATCTGGTGCCCGAGGCGACCATGGCGCAGCGCATCAGCCGGGCCAAGCGCACGGTCTCCGGTGTCCGGTTCGACCAGCCGGGGGACGTCGCCACCGTGCTGCGAGTCCTCTATCTGGTCTTCAACGAGGGGTACTCCGGTGACGTCGACCTCGCCGCCGAGGCCATCCGGCTCACCCGGCAGCTCGCGGCCGCGATCGACCACCCCGAGGTGGCCGGGCTGCTCACCCTGATGCTGCTCCACCACGCCCGGCGGGCGGCCCGGACAGCGCCCGACGGCAGCCTGGTGCCTCTCGCCGAGCAGGACCGCGGCCTTTGGGACACCAAGTCGATCGCCGAAGGGGTCGAGATCCTGCAGGCGGCTCTCGCCCGCGACCGGCTGGGCGAGTTCCAGGCACAGGCCGCCGTCGCGGCACTCCACGCCGACGCGCCCACCGCCGAGGAGACCGACTGGGTGCAGATCGTGGAGTGGTACGACGAGCTCGTGCGCCTGACCGACAGCCCGGTCGTCCGGCTCAACCGTGCGGTGGCCGTCGGTGAGGCCGACGGACCGCGCGCCGGCCTCGCGGCGCTCGCGGCGCTGGACGACTCCCTGCCCCGCCACACAGCGGTGGCGGCGTACCTCCACGAGCGCGACGGCGACCTGACGAAGGCGGCGCGGCTGTACGCCGAGGCGGCGCAGAAGGCGCCCAACCTCCCCGAACGCAACCACCTGACACGCCAAGCCGCCCGGCTCAACACCCACCGGGGTCGCTGACGGGGCGCACGAGTGCTTACAGGCCCGGAGGCCCGCAGGAACAGCTGGCAGGGGCCTGCCCGGCGTGCTGTGCCAGGCAGGCCCCTGACCCTTGGTTCCCCGGGTTCCGGGGCGGCTCAGCGCTTGAGGGTGAAGGTGAAGTCGCCGGAGAGCTTGCCGCTCAGCCGGACTGCCGAAACGAGCTTCTCCTGCGTGATCAGTCTCTCGGCCTCGGCCCGCGAAAGACCGCAGCCTTCAGCGATCAGTCGCACCGGCCTGACAGGGATCCGCGCCGCGAAGCGGACCGATACGTCGATCACCTCGTGATTGAGGTGGTCCGATCCGCCTGTGTCGAGGCGCCAGGCGTTGTCCCAGTCGAGGGCGATGCGATTGCGGCGCCGCACGACCGGATCCTGGAGCAACTCGGCTGCCAGACCAAGGTCGTTGTCATGCAGTCGGTCCAGCAGGTCGGACCGTACGGAGCGCACGTGTGTCCGCTCCAGCACGGTGAGCTTGGCCGTGTCCCCGCAACCGGTGCAGAGCACGAGGAGCCAGACATCGATGAGTTTGTGGTGTGCGTTGACGCGAAACTTACCGCTTGCCCGGAAGCGGCCGGACGCGCACGCGTGGCAACGGCGCAGCACGAGGGGCAGGCAGGTGGGCATGACCACCCAGGTTTTGAGCACAGAAGTACACCGGTTCCAGTGAGAAGTCCGCAGCAAAAGGCAGCGCGGCGCAACTGCGCGACGCGCGACGAATCAGCACTCGGGAGGTCTCACACGGTGTACAACGGCACGTCCTTACCCGGACAACTCGGTTCGGCAGCACGGTAATGGCGTGCAGCGGTGCTGCTCCACCGGTTTTCGGGTCTACGGGGCGATCACTTCGACCGGTTCCGGCTCGTTCGCCGGTGCATGAGTGGGGTGTTGGGGACCGCGGGCCAGTACGTGGAGCAACAGCGCGGCCATGAAAGCCACTCCGGCCCACATGGCGTGCTGCCGGCCGTCGACGAACGACTCATGGGCGGCACGGATCAGCACCTCGGCGTCGGACCTGCCTCGTTCGCGGCGGCGAGAGCGTTGGCGGCACCCTCGCGCGCGGTGTCGGCCGGCCCACCCCGCGTGTGGTGGGTCATCGCGCGGGGGCCAGGAGCTGGGTGGCCGCCAGCTGCGCGTACAGCCGGTCCTGGGCCATCAGTTCCTCATGGGTGCCCACCGACCGAACCCGGCCGACCTCCATGACGATGATCCGGTCGGCGCCGGTCACCGTCGACAGGCGGTGGGCCACCACCAGTACGGGGCTCTCACGGGCCACCTCCGTGATGACTTCCCGCAGCGCCAGCTCATTGACGGCGTCGAGCTGCGAGGTTGCCTCGTCCAACAGCAGCAGCCGGGGCTTGCGCAGCAGGGCGCGGGCGATGGCGACGCGCTGCCGTTCACCGCCCGACAGCTGCGAGCCGCGGTGTCCGACCGGGGTGTCCAGGCCGTGAGGCAGGCGCTCGACGACGGTGTCGAGCCTCGTCCGGGCCAGGACGTCGCGGATGTCGTCGTCCGTCGCGCGGGGCGCAGCAAAGACCAGGTTCTCGCGCAGCGTGCCGGCCAGCACCGGAGCGTCCTGCTCCACGTAGCCGATGGCAGACCGTAGTTCGGACAGGGACCAGTCCTGTACGTCCTTGCCGTCGACCAGGACCCGCCCGCCGGTGGCCTCGTAGAACCGCTCGATGAGCGCGAACACCGTCGACTTGCCCGCACCGGAGGGGCCGACGAGGGCCGTCAGCCCGGCGCCCGGTACCTCGAAGCTCACCTGCTGACGGATGGACGGCCGGCCCGGACGGTAGCGGAAGGACACGTCCTCGAAGCGGACCGATGCGGGACCCGACACCGCTGCCCGCTGCCCGGGCAGAGCGCTCTTCCGCCGGGCGGCCGGCTCCGTCGACAGGCGTTCCACGTGCGCGATGCGGGAGATCGCGGCTGCCCCCTCCTGATAGGAGGACGCGGCGTCGACCAGCTTGGACACCGGTTCGATCAGGTAGAAGAGGTACAGCAGGAAGGCGATGAGGGTGGACACGGGGATCTCCCCCGACGCCACTCGCGCTCCGCCGACCGCGAGCACCGCGAGAAAGGCCAGCTGTACGGCGAGTTCGTCCGCCGAGCCTGCCACGGCCTCCCATTTCGCGCTCTTCACGCCGTACCGCCACGCCCGCTGTGCCGCCACCTCCACCTGGGCGGTCTCCCGCTCCTCGGCACCGGACGCCTTCACCGTGCGAAACGCCCCGAAGACCCGCTCCAGCGCGATGGAGATCTCTCCGACCGCCTCCTGCGACCGCTCGGTGGCGCGGGCGATTCTCGGCATCA
The DNA here is from genome assembly GCF_027107535.1 of Streptomyces aurantiacus. Taxonomy (NCBI): domain Bacteria; kingdom Bacillati; phylum Actinomycetota; class Actinomycetes; order Kitasatosporales; family Streptomycetaceae; genus Streptomyces; species Streptomyces sp. Qhu-G9. Next base: position 5,806,949 of record NZ_CP114283.1, read on the forward strand.
CCAGCGCGGAGGCCCCGCCGACCAGCACGACCACGCCGAGCGTCACACCCAGCAGCACGACGTCCAGGAACGCCATCATCACGATCGCCGCCACGAAGGACACCGCGCCGGTGGCCGCGGAGACGACCGCCTGGGTGCTGACCGCCCGAAGCAGCGTGGTGTCCGAGGTGACCCGGGACATCAGGTCCCCCGGCGGGATCCGCTCCCACTCCGAGATCCGCAGCCGCAGCAACCGCCCCACCAGGGTGCGCCGTGCGGCCAGGACCACCGACTCCGCCGTCCGCTCCAGCACATACGCGCCGAACGCCTCGACCGCCGTGCCCAGCAGCACCAGCACGGTGAGCGCGATCAGGATCCCGGCGATGGTCTCACCGGTCGCCAGCCGATCCACCAGTGTCTTGGTGGCCAGCGGCTGCAGCAGTCCACCGGCGGCCCCGACCAGGGCGCACAGCAGGCCGAGAGCGACGGCCCACCGGTACGGCCGCACATAGCCGCACAGTGCTGTGACCGTCTCTCGGGCGGACAGCGATGCTTCATCCACCACCGGGGCGGGTGCGGTGTTCACGAAAATCCTCTCTTCTGCGGTCTGCCGGGCACCGCATCAGCGGTCCGGCACACCAGTTACGTGAGCAGGTGTCGGTTTCGGCTCAGGGGACGAGCCCGGCCGCCCTCACGGAGAGGGTGTGCACCGGCGCTTCGGACACCTCAGCGACGCACGAAGCACAGGACGAAAGCGCCCCCCGCCGGCGTCAGGCCGAGAAACTCCAGAAACTCGCCCCTGCCAGGGACCGCGTCACAGCCCGGTACGTCGGCCGGTGATGGGGGAACTCCCCGGGCTCCCTTGTGCTGTGTCGCGGACGGTGTGTCATGCCTCCAGCCTGGAAGCCCGGCCGGTCCTCGCCCATCCGGCAACCGTCGGGTCCACCCCCGCCAAGTGGCTGAAAAGAGACCGCCGGCCGGTCGGGACGGACCGGTCGGCACGTGGCTCCGCCGGTCAGCGGGGTGATCCACGCCGATCGGCGGGGCCGGTACCGAAGACTGCCGGATGTTCCGCCCCCGGACGTCCACGCGAGATTCGCCGTATGACAAAGATGCAACCGCTGCAGGAGACATCAGCTCCCCAGGAGAACGCGCCTCCGCAGCCCCGGACTTCCCCCGAGTCCACCCCGCCGGCCTCACCCGGCCCCTCGATGGGACGCCTCGTCGGGGTGGACCTGGCCCGCGCGCTGGCGGTGTTCGGCATGTACGTCGTGCACATCGGTCCCCCGCTGTCGGCCACGGACGGCGTCGCCAGCTGGGTCCGGTACATGGCCGACGGTCACTCGTCGGTCCTGTTCGCCACCCTCGCCGGGTTCTCACTGATGCTGATCGCCGGCCGCCGCGAGCCGAAGACCGGCCTGGCCGGCCGGCAGGCGAAGGCCAGGATCGCGATCCGCGCCGTGATCCTGCTGGCGCTGGGCACCGTGATGGCGATGGAGTACGGCGGAGTGGTCATCCTCGGCTTCTACGGGGTCTACTTCCTGTTGGCGCTGCCCCTGGTGCGACTGCGCGCCAGGACACTCGCGATCACCGCGGCCGCCCTGGCCCTCGTCACACCGCAACTGTCGTTCGCCCTGAACTCACTGCTGACCGAGCCGGTCCGGCAGAGCATCAACGCCTACGACCCGCTCCACCGGCTCAGCGACGTGGGAGTGCTCGATCTGCTGTTCACCGGCTTCTACCCGACGATCACATGGATGTCGTTCGTGATCGCCGGTATGGCGCTGGCCCGCCTCGACCTGTCCCAGGCCGCCGTCCAGTGGCGCCTGGCCGCACTCGGCGCCGCTCTCACCACGGCCGCGTACGGCATGTCCTTGCTGCTCGCCGGCATGCACGCGTTGAGGAGCACGGCGGAAGACGGGTCGTCGTCCGGCAGCTCCGGGGCCATGTCCGGCAGCTCCGGTTCGATGCCCCCCGACGGCGGATCGTTCGAGCCCCAGGCCTCGTCGCTCCTGACGGCCGGGCCGCACAGCGGCACCACGTTCGACATCATCGGCAGCGTGGGAGTCACGATCCTCGTGATCGTGGGCGCGACAGTGGCAATGGACCGCCTGCCGCGCCTGCGCCGCCTGGCCAAACCGGTCATCGCCGTGGGCACCATGTCCCTGACCGCCTACGTCGGCCACTTCGTCATCCAGGGCTGGCTGCCCTCGTTGGGCGCGACCTACGCCGAGGAGTCCTGGGTCACGCTCATCAATTTCGTCCTCGGGGCGATCGTGTTCGCCACGGTCTGGTCCCGCTTCTTCCGCCGCGGGCCCCTGGAATATCTCCTCAACGCCGCCACCAAGCCGGCGCATCGCATCCGATGAGGCCCAGCCGGGGTGAGTCGACCACCACATCCCACCCCGGCACGGCCCGCTCACAGATCCACTTGGTCAGTGAGCGAAGTGGCCTCCACCGACCCGACTGCTCGACCGGCAGCGTGCGAAGATCCGGATACTCAAACAGACGCTGGGCCGGACCGGCCCGAAGCTCCGCACACCTGCGGCGGCGGACAGGTGGACCTGGCTGACGGCAACGGCGAGACCGGCGAGGCTGTCATCGTCGCCGGCTCCACCCAGCCGTACGAAGGTTGGAGCAGGACCGTCAACGGTCGCCCTGTCCCGCGTAGGGCCTGGCCTGGTGAGCGGCGACGGCCATGACGAGGACGGCGATCAGGGCGAGTACGGCACCGACGTAGAGCGGCGCCCTGTAGCCGAGACCCGCGGTGATGGCCAGACCGCCGAGCCAGGCGCCGAGTGCGTTGCCGACGTTGGAAGCGGACACGTTGGCGCCGGCGGCCAGCGGCGCCCCGTGGGCGAAGTCGGTGACGCGAGTGATCATGCCGGGCACACCGGCGAACCCGAACACCCCCATCACGAAGACCAGGATCACGGACGCGATGCCGCTGCCTGCCAGCAGTCCGAACACAGCCAGGGTGACGCTGAGTCCGAGCAGGGCGATGACGAGGGCACGGTCCCGGTCGCCGTCGGCCGCTCGCCCACCCACCAGGTTCCCGACCACCAGGCCGACGCCGTACACCATGAGCAGCCATGCGACATCCGCGGAGGAGAAGCCGCCGACCTCGGTGAACGTGTAGGCGATGTAGCTGAATGCTCCGAACATCCCGCCGTAGCCGAGCGCGGTGGCCGTCAGGGTCAGCCACACCTGCCACGACCGGAAGGCACGGACCTGGGCCCGCAGACCGCTCGGCGCCCGTGGGCCCGCACGGCCCGTCACCGCCGGGTTCTGCTTCTCGCCCCCGCCGGGCACGAGCGTGACGATTCCCGCCAGCGCGAGCACGCCGACGCCGGTGACCGCCCAGAACGCCGCACGCCAGCCCCAGCGTTCACCGACCAGCGCACCGAACGGAACACCCAGCACGTTCGCGAGCGTCAGCCCGGCGAACATGACCGCCACCGCACGGGACTTCCTCTCCGGCGCGACCAGGCTGCGAGCGACCAGAGAGCCGATACCGAAGAACGAACCGTGGCACAGCGCCGCGATGATCCGACCCAGCATCATGACCGAATAGTTCGGCGCGACGGCGGACAGCAGGTTGCCGAGCACGAACAACGCCACCAGGCCGACCAGGACCTGCTTGCGGGGCAGCCGTGCCGTCGCCGCGGTCAGCACGATCGCACCGATCGCGACACTCAACGCGTACCCGGAGATGAGCCGGCCGGCGGCTGCCTCGGACACCGCGAAGCTCGATGCCACCTGCGGCAGCAGTCCGGCGATCAGGAACTCCGTCAGACCGATACCGAAACCGCCGAGCGCCAGCGCCACAAGCCCGGTGGGCATCCGCGGGTCAACTGCCGTGCGGCTGGGCAACTTGGCGTCCGGCCGGCGGGAAATCCGTGTCCTCGCTCCTCAGTTCACTCATGGCCCACCCTCACCCGTCGGCGGCGGGCGCGTCCATGGACAAAGATCGTCGGCGCTTGGACGAAAGCGAGGAACCCCGGACGACCGCGTGGGGAACGTCACCACGGGGACAACTGATGCGGTGTCAGTCTCCGCGAAAGACTTTGAACACTTGGATGACAAAGTATGGACATGCTGAGCGAAAGCCCTCTAGGTTGGCGGCGCAACGCAGTCACATCGAAGACCGGAACGCAATCCGGCACGGTCCGGTCCCGCCTCATGGAGGACCGTTGTCCCACCATCCATTCCTGCGTGCCCGAAGACTTCTCCCCGCCCTGCTGACCGGAGCCGTCCTGGCCGGTGGACTCTGGGCCGCCCCGGCGTCCACGGCCGCCCCGTCGGACATCCCGCCGCAGGACCCCGGCGTCACGCTGCGCGTCTTCGACGTGCAGACCCCGCTGAGCAAGCTGTGCACCCTCAAACCCGGGCAGACCCCCAACCACGACTCGCTCAAGCCGACGGTGGACTGGTCCACGACCGACGACTTCGGCGGCTTCTCCGACCGTTTCGTCACCGAGGTGACCGGCAACCTGGTCGTGCCGCGGGACGGCACCTACGAGTTCCGTCTCACCAGCGACGACGGCTCCCGGCTGTCCATCGACGACGCCGTGGTGATCGACCACGACGGACTCCACGGCGCGGAGCCGAAGGACGGTTCCGTCTCACTCACCGCCGGGCTGCACCCCCTGCGCATCGATCACTTCGAACGTGACGGCGGACAGCAGCTGCAACTGGCCTGGAAGCCGCCGGGCGAGGGCGACTTCACGGTCGTTCCCCGCGAAGCGCTGAGTACGGATGCCGACGTCGTCCGGGTGACCGCCCCCGGACGCAAGGACTGCGAGGCGAGCGGCGACTCCCCCGGCGACGGCCTCCCCCTCACGTTCGTCCGACCCGACCTGACGCTCACCGATCTGCGGCCCGACGGTTTCGAACCACAGGTCACCGGCATGGACTGGCTGCCCGACGGGCGCTTGGCGATCAGCACCTGGGGCGGTTCTGACAACGTTGCCGGTGAGGTGTACCTGCTGGACAACGTCACCGGTGCGACCAGCAGGGACAAGGTCACCGTCAAAAAGGTGGCCGGTGGACTGCGTGAACCCATGGGCATCAAGTACGTCGACGGTTCGCTGTACGTCTCGCAGAAGCACCAACTGACGAGGCTCGTCGACAAGAACCACGACGACGTCACCGACGAGTACCGCAAGGTCGCGACCTGGCCGTACGGAGGGAACTTCCACGAGTTCGCCTTCGGCCTCCTCTACCGCGACGGCCACTTCTACGTGAACCTGTCGGTCTCCATCAACCTCGGCGGCGCGACCACGGTTCCGCAGCCGGCACCGGGCCGCGGGACCACGTACAAGATCAGCAAGAAGACCGGCGAGATCAGTCCGGTCGCGGGCGGACTGCGCACGCCCAACGGCATCGGCTGGGGTCCTGAGGGTGAGATCTTCGCCACGGACAACCAGGGGGGCTGGCTGCCCTCGTCGAAGCTCGTCCACGTCAAGCAGGGCCGCTTCTTCAACCACTACACCGAGCCGTCCGGCCCCTTCGACGCGGCCACCCCGACCGCTCCGGTGCTGTGGCTGCCGCAGAACGAGATCGCCAACTCGCCCTCCACACCGCTGTATGTGAAGAAGGGCCAGTTCAAGGGCCAGATGCTGATCGGCGACGTGACCTACGGCGGCCTGCAGCGCGCGTACCTGGAGAAGGTGAAGGGGCAGTATCAGGGCGCCGTCTTCCGCTACTCGCAGGGTCTCGAAGCCGGCGTCAACCGCCTCACCTACGGTCCCGACGGCTCGATCTACGCCGGTGGTCTGGGCGCCGAGGGCAACTGGGGGCAGGAGGGCAAGCTCAAGTTCGGTCTGCAGAAACTCACACCGACCGGTGGCAACACCTTCGACGTCAAGACGATGCGTGCCGTGCCGGGCGGATTCGACCTGACCTACACGCAGCCGGTGTCCGCGAAAACGGCCGAGGAGCTGGCCAAGCACTACAAGGCCGAGCAGTGGCGCTACACGCCGACCACCGACTACGGCGGCCCGAAGATCGCCGAAGAGGTACTGCCCGTGCGGTCGGCCGAGCTGTCGAAGGACAGGCGCACCGTGAAGCTGCGGCTGGACAACCTGAAGCCCGACCGGGTGGTGCACCTGCGCTCGCCGCGCCCCTTCACCTCCGAGTCCGGTGAGTCGCTGTGGAACACCGAGGCCTGGTACACGCTCAACGCCATGCCCGGCAAGCAACCACCTGCCGCAACCCAGTACGAGGCCGAGGAGGCCCGTCTCACCGGTACGGCCGGCATCAACACCGATCACGTCGGACACTCCGGCAGCGGCTTCGTCGACCGGTACAACACGGAGGGCAAGGCAGCCACCACCTTCGACGTGAAGGTTCCCAGAGCGGGCACCTACGACGTCAACCTGCGCTACTCCAACGGCCCGAACCCGTTCCAGGGGACCAAGTCGGTCTCCCTGTACGCCAATGGGAAGAAGCTGCGGCAGATACGGCTCGCCTCCACCGGTGACTGGGATTCGTGGTCCACGCAGACCGAACCGATAGCGCTGCGCGAGGGAGACAACACCATCTCCTATCGCTACGACGCCGGCGACAGCGGCCACGTCAACCTCGACCTCATCACCGTCCGCCGGCAGGGTGCGCCGCTCGCACTCTTCGACGGGAGTGCCGCCTCACAGTCGCAGTGGCAGCACACGGACGGCCGACGACTGGAGTGGCCGCTCTCCGACGAATCGTCCATGGAGGTGTGCTGCGGTGACATCCGGACCATCGACGCGTACCAGGACTTCAAGCTGCACGTCGAGTTCCGCGTTCCGCTGCTGCCTTCCGACGTCACCGGGCAGAACCGCGGGAACAGCGGAATCTTCATCCAGGACCGCTACGAACTTCAGATCCTGGATTCCTACGGTGACACCACGCTGGACACCAACGAAGCCGGAGCCATCTATCTGAAGAAGGCGCCCGACGTGAACGCGGCGAAGGCTCCCGAGACCTGGCAGACCTACGACATCGTCTTCCGCGCCGCCCGCTTCGACGAGAGCGGCGGCAAGACCGAGAACGCCCGGTTGACCGTGGTGTGGAACGGCCAGAAGGTGCACGACGACATCACCCTCGACGGCCCCACCGCTTCGGGCAGATCCGAGACACCGGCGGCGGGAGCCATCCGTCTGCAGGACCACGGCAACAAGGTCAGGTTCCGCAACATCAGACTGGAACCTCTGACATGATCCGAAGCCGGGCCCGGTTCCCCTTCACCGTGCCCGGCTTCCCCGTTCGTATCGAGCCCGTCCGCGACACCGCTGCCGGCTCCAGTCCCCTCGACGCCGTTCGGCACGGCATTGCCCCATCGGACACGCTCTTCGCAGTGAGGTGAACCCACAGGTGCGGTTCCGGATATCGGGCGAGACCCCGCACGGGCCCGAGGAGACGCTGGCCCTCTGCGCGGAGGCCGAGAACTACTACGTGGACCGGCCGCCTCCCGCACGCCACCAGTACGAGCTTCGGGACTGCGCCGCTGAGGGCGAACTGGCGCACGCGGCTGCCCAGGCGCAGGAGGACGGCTCCGCGACCCTCGGTTCGCTGACCGTGCACGCCCTGGACCGGTACGGGAAGCCCGTCGAACCCGCCTGGGACGTGTGGTGCCTCAAGGACGCGCGCGTGCTGGACGTTCGCCCGGGCTTCACCGACCCGAGCGTGGTCGACGTCACTGTCGAAGGAAGCCTGGACGCCATGGCGGCCGGGGTGGACGAACTACCGGAGGTTCCCGGGGTACCACCGCTGTATCAGGGCTTCCGCCTCTACGGCAGGGACGAGGAACCCTGGGGGTCGTGCCGACAGGTGGCGCTGATGGGCAGACAGCCCGAGCCCGAGCCGGTACCGCTGCGACTCCTGAGGTGCGAGCCGAGCGGGCGGTTGCTTGCCGCGCTGGAGTCGGGTGACGACCGCTTCGACCTGGGCTCGGCCCATCTGGGGCCGCTCGACCGTACAGGCCGTTCGATCGAAGAGCACTGGACATGCCTGCACGTCGAGTCGTGGTCGTACTCCGCGGCCGGTGCGAGCCGGGTCGACCTCACGCTGGATGTCTCCTGCGACGACTTCCGGAGCTCGGCGGCTCGCGCCGCCCACGAGCTCTGGTCGGCGGGACCGCCGACCGAACCCAATCGCTGGGCCGCACTCGACTCGGCGGGCCGCGCCGCGTGGTCGAGAGCCGCACAGCACAACTCGGCGGCCCGCCGCGGACCTGAGCCGCTCCCGAATGCCACGTACCACCTGGACGGCCGGCACATCACCGACTCAGGGGGCTTCTCCCTGGCCCTCGGCGAGACCATGAACGGGCCTGGCGGATACTTCGGCGACTGCTTCGGCACCATCGAGTACTGCCTCGAAGAAGGCCACGGAGGCCGACGGCCGTTCACCCTCGTCTGGCACGACCACCACATCGCCCGCGCCTGCCTCGGCCGGACCCCGCTCACCCATGACGCGTCCCCTTCCTTCGAGCAGATCCTCGAGTTCTTCGCGCAGCACAGGGTCGACGTCCTCCTGGACTGAGGGCCGTTGTCAGTGCCGGGTGATAGGAAACGGGGATGCCGCAGACACCTGCCTACGAAGAGCTTCTGACCCTTGTCGAGGACCGTTCCGCCGCCCTGCGCGGCAGCGTCGCCGCTTTCCCCGATCCGGACGTCCGTGTCCCCAGCTGCCCCGACTGGTCGCTGCGCGAACTCGTCGAGCACCTGACCGAGGTGCAGCGGTTCTGGGCGGCGGCGGTCGTCGCCGGCCCCAGCGAGAAGCCCCCGGCCGTGGTACCGGCCGATGACGCACTGCCGGCCGACCTGCTGGCGCGCTCGGCCTCAGCCACTCAGGAGCTGATCGCCGCCCTGCGATCCGCCGATCCCGCGGCGGGCTGCTGGACGTGGTGGGACGGCTCCGGCGTCCCGATGACGACCGGCGCCGTGGCTCGCCATCAGGTCCAGGAGGCTGCTGTCCACGCCTTCGACGCCCAGCTGGCCGCCGGAACTCCCGAGCCCGTCCCCGCGGTCGTCGCACTCGACGGGATAGCCGAGTTCATCGGCGTCAGCCACGGAACCGCCGGCCCCTGGCCATATGAGCCGGCCCGGATCGGCCTGCACACCACCGAGGGTGAGTCATGGCTGATCGACGTGACGCAGTCGGGCTCGAACGTGGTCGACGACCCGGACGGGGCAACCGCCCACCTCCATGGATCGGCGAGCGACCTGCTGCTCGTCCTGCACGGCCGGCTCCCCTTGGACCAGCTACGGAGCGAGGGTGACCGCGCCACCCTGGAAAGGCTTCTGAGCTGGCCCGACCTGGACTGAGCCACCGGTCCGAGACCTGCTGCACGGGGACCGCACTCTGCTCCGCGGTCCCCGCAAGCAAGATCACGCACCGTGCCCGGAGGGTAGGCTGACCCTGTGGAAATGCTGCACCTGCGCTACTTCGTCGCCGTCGCCGAGGAACTGAACTTCACCGCCGCAGCTCGCAGACTGCACATGTCGACTCCCCCGTTGAGCCAGCGGATCAAGGATCTGGAGAACGAGATCGGGCAGCGGTTGTTCGACCGCAGCACCCACCACGTCATGCTCACCCCGGCCGGCGCCGCGTTGCTGCCGATCGCTCGGGACGTACTGGAGCAGGTCAACTCCATCCCGTGGCGGCTGAGCGAGGCGACTCGGCCGCAGCGCAGCACCGTGTTCCTCGGCGTCCCCGCCGGCGTGCATCCCGAACTGCGCGAACGGATCAGCACCCTCGCCGGGCTCGTCCGAGAGCGGTTCGAGCTCAAACGCTGGCCCGGCGCCACCGCCGACCTCGTCAACGCTGTGCGCGAGGGCAGGCTCGCGCTGACGCTGGCCCGGCTCCCGGTGGCCGACCCGGCGTTGGAGCAACTGGCCGTGATGTCGGAGCGGCTCGGCGCCGTCGTGCCCGCCGACCGGTTCGCCGGGCGGGACTCCATCGCTCTGGCCGAGCTGACCGACCTCCCCTACGTCGCCTCTCCGGCGGAAATCACTCCGGCGTACTTCGACCAGCTCGACCGTCAATTGTCCGAGCTCGGAATAAAGAAACGCATCAAACTCGCTCACACGGGTTTTGGCGGAGCCGCCGAAATAATCTCCTGCGGATTGGCATTCTCCATTTCGATGCTCGACGCCAAGAGCCCCATGCAGGGCTACCGGATGGAGAACGTGACCGCACTGCCCATCACGGATTTCCACCCACGCCTGGACACCGCCCTGCTCTGGAACCGTGACCGCGCTCATGGAGGCGACCTCGAAGAGCTCGTCGACGCCGCCCGCGAGGTATTCGCCGAACCCCTCAGCATTTGACAGGGACGGGGACGAAAAACACCCCGAAGGCGCTCTTCCCATTGGTATGACCGCTGCGGACATACCAATGTTCGCAACAAGATCATTCCGTTTTTCTCCCTTCGCAACTAACTTCGATCGCAGAGCAGCGAAGCAAGGTGCGAAAGGACGAACAATGACGGACACCAGCAACACCACCACCGTCGCCGGCCCTCTGGACGGTGTACGGGTGATCGACCTCTCGACCGTCGTCATGGGTCCGTACGCGGCCCAGATCCTCGGGGACCTGGGCGCCGACGTCATCAAGATCGAGTCCCCGGCCGACACCGTCCGCGTGGGCCAGTACCGCACCACCCCCGGCATGACCCCGCTGAACCTCAACGTCAACCGCAACAAGCGCAGCGTCACTCTCAACCTCAAGGACGCCACCGAGCGCGCCCAGGCCCTCGAACTGATCGACACGGCGCAGGTGCTGATCACCAACATGCGCCCCGACGCGCTCAGCCGCCTGGGATTGACCTACGAAGACGTCGCCCAGCGCAACCCGGGCCTGGTCTACGCCCACGCCCAGGGCTTCCGCAGCGACTCCGACCGCGTCGGCAACGCCGCCTACGACGAGACCGTGCAGGCTGCCTCCGGCCTGGTCGACATCGCCAACCGCGCGCTGGGCGAGCCGGTCTACCTGCCGACCATCCTCGGCGACAAGGTGTCGTCACTGACCATCGCCTACAGCGTCCTCGCAGCGCTGGTGCACCGGAGCCGGACCGGACAGGGCCAGCAGATCGAGATCCCGATGACGGACACTCTCATCGCCTTCAACCTGGTCGAGCACCTGTCCGGGCATGTGTACGAGCCCGCGCAGGGCTCCACCGGCTTCCCGCTGTCGATGACGCAGGGCCACCGGGCGGTGCGTACCAAGGACGGTCTCGCGTGCGTGATCCCCTACAACCCGCACAACTTCCGTGACTTCTTCGCCGCCGCCGGTCGCCCCGATCTGGCCGCGGACCCGCGCGTCAACGGCGAGGCCATCGACAGCGCCGACCACGAGGCCCTGGCCGGGCTGATCGACGCGTGTGCCCCGGCGCTGACCACCGCGGAGTGGACCGAGGTCTGCACCAAGCACAGCATTCCGATGGCACCGGTCCTCGAGCTGGACCGCGCTCACGAGGACGAGTACGTCCGCGACGGACACCTGCTCGACACCGTCGAGCACCCGACCGAGGGTGCGATCCGCACCGTCGGCATCCCGGTGCGGTTCTCCGCGACGCCCGGCTCGATCCGCCGCCTGGCCCCGGTCCCGGGCCAGGACACCGTCGACGTTCTCGCCGAGCTCGCCACCCGCTGATCCCCCGGCACGAGGCCGCTGTCAGCAGTCAGCAGTCAGCAGTCAGCAGTCAGCAGTCAGCAGTCAGAAAGAAGAACGTCATGAGCACCACCGAAGTGCGCACCGAACAGCTCGGTTCGACCCTGCTGATCACGATCGACCGTCCGCAGGCGCGCAACGCCGTGAACGCCGCGGTGGCCGCCGGCCTGGCCACCGCGCTGGACCGCCTGGAAGCCGACCCCGCGCTCCGCGTGGGCGTCCTGACCGGCGCCGAGGGCACGTTCAGCGCCGGCATGGACCTCAAGGCTGCCCTGCGCGGTGAGTCGCCCGAGATCGAGGGCCGCGGGTTCGGCGGCCTGACCGAGGCCGAGGTGACGAAGCCACTGATCGCCGCCGTCGAGGGCTGGGCCATGGGTGGCGGGTTCGAACTGGCGCTGGGCTGCGATGTGATCGTCGCCGCCGAGGACGCCAGGTTCGGGCTGCCCGAGGTCAAGCGCGGCCTGATCGCCGCAGGCGGCGGAGCGATCCGCCTGCCCAAGCGCATTCCCTACCACCTGGCCATGGAGTTCCTGCTCACCGGCGAACCGGTCGACGCCCGCCGGGCCGGCGAGCTGGGCCTGGTCAACCGGGTCACCGGCACCGGCGACGCCACCGCCGTGGCGCTGCGACTCGCCGAGCAACTCGCGCTGAACGCCCCGCTCGCGCTGGCCTCCGTGAAACGGATCGTGCGCGCCGCCGACGGAGTGCCCGAGGCCGACGCCTTCGCCGTACAGCGCGAGGAGATGACCGGCCTCACGGCTTCGGCCGACGTCCGCGAGGGCATGACCGCCTTCGCCGAGCGCCGCGCCCCGCGGTGGACGGGCAAGTGACATGAGGATCGAAGAAGTCCGGCGTCACGTGACCACCCCGCTGACCAGCCCGGCATTCGCGCCGGTGGTCCCGAGGTTCACCGACCGCGAATACCTCAACATCGTGTACCGCACCGACGCCGACGCGCTGCGCGCCGTCGTCCCCGAGCCCTTCACCATCGACGAGCCACTGGTCCGGTTCGAGGTCATGAAGATGGGCGACGTCAGCGGATACGGCCCGTACACCGAGTCCGGCCAGGCGATCCCGGTCAGCCTCGACGGCGAACAGGGCGAGTACCTGCACGCCATGTACCTCGACAACTTCCCGGCGACCGCGTCGGGCCGCGAGGTCGGCGCGTACCCGAAGACGATCGGCGCACCGGAACTCTACGTCGACCACGGCGTGCTCATCGGCTCACTGGACTACGGCACGCTGCGGGTCGCCACCGCGACCATGGGCTACAAGCACCACGAGCTCGACCGGCGCGAGGCCGAGGCGCAGATCACCGTGCCGACGTTCATGCTCAAGACGATCCCGGGCTACGACGGTTCGCCGCGGGTGCAGGAACTCGTCCGCACCGAGATCACCGACATCACGGTCAAGTGGGCCTACACCGGCCCCGCGAGGCTCCAGCTGTTCCAGCACGTGCTCGCTCCGCTGGCGGACCTGCCGGTCCTGGAGGTCGTCTCCGCGAGCCACATCCTCGCCGACCTGACGCTCGGCGGAGTCAAGCCGGTCTACGACTACCTGGAAGGAAGGGCGTCATGACACAGGAGTTGACGACGCGCGAGTTCCGCACCGCCGCGGTGATCGGAGCCGGCACCATCGGGCTGTCCTGGGCGGCACTGTTCGCCGGGTACGGACTCACCGTCCGGGTGAGCGACCCCCGGCCGGACCTCTCCGAGGCCGTCGCCGAGGCCCTGGCCGGCTTCGCCCCGCACCTCGCCGCCCGGGGCCTGGACGTCAAGGGCCTCGCCGACCGGGTCCACATCGCGTCCGACGTGACCGAAGCCGTCCGGGACGCCGATGTCGTCCAGGAGAACGGCCCGGAGCGCGTCGAGTTCAAGAAGGACCTCTTCGCCACCCTGGTCCGCGAGGCGCCGGGGCACGCACTGCTGCTGAGTTCGTCGTCGGCGATCCCGTCGACCGCCTTCACAGCGGAGCTCGATGACGCCGGCCGGATCCTCATCGGACACCCGTTCAACCCGCCGCATCTGATCCCGCTGGTGGAGGTCGTCCCCGGCGAACGCACCAGTGAGGACGCCGTCCGGGCAGCGGTGGACTTCTACACCCTCGTCGGCCGCACCCCGGTCGTCGAGCGGAAGGAGATCCCCGGGTTCGTCGGCAACCGGCTGCAGAACGCGCTCAGCCGCGAGGCCGTCCATCTCGTCGAACAGGGCGTGGTGACCCCGGAGGACCTCGACCGGGTGATGACGAACTCGCTGGGCATCCGCTGGTCGACGGTCGGGCCGTTCCTCGGCTCGCACCTGGGCGGAGGCCCCGGCGGCTACCGGCACATGGCCGCGCACATCGGCGCGTCGATGAAACAGATGTGGGCCGAACTCGGCACCCCGTCGCAGAACGAAGAGGAACAGGAACGGCTCATCGAAGCCGTGGAGAAGGCCTACGGCTCCTCCACGTACTCGGAACTCACCGAGACGCGCGACCGCAGGCAACTCGCTGTCCTGTCCGCGCTGGACAGCGCCGGCAGGACAGCCAAGACCGCCGACATCGCCAAGGAGGAGAACTGAGATGACTGCCACCATGGAACCGCTCGACGACCAGCTGGTCGCGGACTTCTACGACTACGAGTCGCTGCTGCCGGACGAGGAGCGCAAGATCCTCCTCGGCGCCCGCGCCCTCATGCGGGACGAGGTCAAGCCACTGGTCAACGAGAACTGGGGCAAGGGCCGGTTCCCGACCGAGCTCATCGGCATCTTCCGTGAGAGCGGGCTGGCCGGACTGCCCTACGAGGGTTACGGCGAACACCGCCCCGCCGTCAGCAACCTGCTGAGCGGCATGCTGGCCATGGAAATGACCCGCACCGACGCCTCGGTGGCCACGTTCTTCGGCGTCCACAACGGGCTCGCGATGTACTCCATCCACTCCGGCGGCAGCCAGGAACAGCGCGACCGCTGGCTGCCCCGGATGGCCGCGATGGACAAGATCGGCGCGTTCGCCATGACCGAGCCGCTCGGCGGGTCCGACGTCGCGGGCGGCATGCGCACCACGGCCGAGCGCGACGGCGACACCTGGGTCCTCAACGGCGCCAAGAAGTGGATCGGCAACGCGACCTTCGCCGACTACGTCGTGGTGTGGGCACGGGACGTCGACGACAACCACGTCAAGGGGTTCGTCGTCGAGAAGGGCACCCCCGGATTCCACGCCGAGAAGATCGAGGGCAAGATCGCCTTCCGGATCGTGGAGAACGCCGAGATCACCCTGACCGACGTACGGGTGCCGGAGGAGAACCGTCTGCAGAACATCAACTCCTTCCGCGACGTCGCGGAGATCCTGCGCGCCACCCGCGGCGGGGTCGCCTGGCAGGCGTTGGGTGTGATGGTCGGTGCCTACGAACTCGCCCTGGACTACGCCAAGGAGCGCGAGCAGTTCGGCCGCCCGATCGCCCGGTTCCAGATGGTGCAGGACCTGCTGGTGAAGAGCCTGGGCAACATCACCGCCTCGTGGGGCATGCTGATCCAGCTCGCCAAGCTGCAGGACGCCGGGATCTTCCGCGACGAACACTCGTCACTGGCCAAGGCGTTCGTCACCTCCCGGATGCGCGAGGTCGTCGCCTGGAGCCGGGAGATCTTCGGCGGCAACGGCATCGTCCTGGACTACGACATCGCACGCTTCTTCGCCGACGCCGAGGCGATCTACTCCTTCGAGGGCACCCGTGAGATGAACACCCTGATCGTGGGCAAGTCGATCACGGGGCAGAGCGCCTTCGTGTGACCGCGGGCCCTGGCTCCGCCGAAACGGGCCGGAGGGGGCCGTCCCTCGCATCAGAGCGAGGGACGGCCCCCTCCGGTCCGACCGCTGTGGTAAGGGCTGTCGTACGTGCGGTGGAGTCGCCCGACCTCGGCTGTCACCACGTCCGGTGCACGGTCGCCTTGCTGCCGGTCACCAGGCTGGCCGGCGGAACGTCGTCGGCCACGACCGCGCCGGCGGCGACCACGGCGTCACGGCCGATGGTGACGCCGGGAAGGATCGTGGCACCGGCACCGATCCACACATTCTCTGCCACGTCGATGGGTGCGCCGGTGAGGTACAACTGCCGCTCCTCGGGATCAACCGGGTGACCGCCGGTGATGAACGTGACCTTCGGTCCGATCATCACGCGCTCGCCGAGACGGATGCCGGCATAGTCCAGGAACGTGCAGTTCTGGTTGATGAAAACGCGCTCGGCGAGGTCGAGGTTCAGGCCATGGTCCGTGAAGAAGGGCGGATAGATCGTGACTCTCGGCGGCAGCGCCTTGCCGAGGATCTGTGCAAAAAGTTCCGCCTTGCCCGCCTCGTCCTCGAAGGGCAGGACGTTCAGTCGGGAGGTGAGCGCGGTGACCCGCAGCACCCTCTCGGCCATGGCCTGGAACTCGGCGCTTCGAATGCGCATGAGACGGTCGTTGGACATGCCACGGCCCCTTCTGGTGTGACGGTGACTGGACGGGACGCAGTGGGCCCTGCTGGAGGCCGCTGCGAGCAGCGGCCCCGGGTCACTTCTGCCGGGCTCGGGACCTGTGCGCGTCGGGGACGTCGCTGCCGCGTGGTGGTGGCGTCGGCGCCCAGGAGGGACGCCAGGCCGTTTCCGGGAGCCTTGGCAGGTTTGTGAGGTGGGTGACGATTCCACGGAGTCCTGGATGTGGATTCGCTCTCGGGACGATGAGGGAGAGCGGGTACGCGAGGGTCGGATTCACCACGGGAATGCGGCGCAGGTCGTGGTTCGTCGGCCAGACGTACCGGTCGCGTGCCCCGACGAGGGTGGCCACGTCCGCGGAGTCCGCGAGGGTGTCGAGGAGTACGTCGTCGCCGAAGTGCGGGCCCGCCGCGTCGATGCGCAGGTCGAATGCGGTGGTGAGCTGGTCGTAGAACTCCGCCCATTCGCTGTGGGGCGCGATGCCCGGCACCCATATCCGGTGCTTGCGCAAGTGGGCCGGCGTCAGTCTTCGCGCGGAGGCGAGCGGATGCCTCGGGCCGACGAGAAGTTCCAGAGGCGAGTCGAACGCGTGCGTCATGTGCAGGTCCGGCGGCAGACTGTCCGGGTCGGTGACGGTACGGAACGAGGCGTCGATGTCGCCCGCTTCGACGGCCGCGGCCGCCTTGCGCGGGTCGTCGACCCGGAGGGTCACCACGTCGAGGTGCGTTTCGGGGTGGGACCGCCAGTAGTCGTGCAGAACGACGGCCTGGGCGCTGCGCAGGCCGAGAACGTCGATCCGAAGGGCCCGGGAGCCCGGCCCGACCGCGGTGACGGCACGCTCGACGCCCGCGACGATACTCCGCGCGTGAGGGAGGAACGCCTGACCGTCGAGCGTCAGCTCCACCCCTTGGGCCGTACGCGTGAACAGACGGACTTCCAGCTCACGCTCCAGGGCGGCGATCCGCTTGGAGACGGCCTGTTGCGTCACGCCCAGTTCGTCGGCCACGTGCCGCAGTCGGCCCAGCTCGGCCGCCCGGACGAACGTTCGCAGTGCCTTGGTGTCCACTGCTTCACCTTAGGCCTGCACAACCGATGGTTGTGGCTCGCCCGGGGCCGGTTGTCCGCTCGGTGAGGCGATCGGGCAACCACGACGGAAGTCCCTCAAGGGGTGCCGAGATACCTGGTCGCTTCGACTTCGTTCAGGTGGATGAGAATGTCGTGCGCCTCACCGAGGGCGATCTCGTACTCCATGGGGTCGGGCCATCCGGCGCCGATGTTCCAGGTGGTGCGCGGCTTGTCCAGCCATGTGCGCGCGGAGTCGGGGGCGGTGCGCATGTCCAGGACATAGTCGTCCTGGCGGGCCTTGTCCAGGGTGTGTTCGTTGGAGCCCGGCTTCGCGGCGTCCACCCGGTGGGTGCGCATCACGTTGTCCTCGGTGCCGAACGCCTTGAAGGCACCTCGGTGAAAACTGAAGCCGATGATGCAGCCTCGCCGCAGCGGAGTTCGTGGGCCTCGGCGAGCAGGAGGTAGCTGCTGGCGGTCCAGGTGTAGGCGCGGTCGCGCAGGCCCGTCCCGGTCAGGGCGTCGAAGTTCTCCGCGAAGCCGTGGGTCTCGCACAGGGCACGGAACCGGGTACTGATCTCGTCCGCCAGGTGCGGGTGACCGGCGCGGCGCAGGCCGTCCTCGATCAGGACGGTCGCGGGGGCCCAGATCGGGCCGCGCCAGTAGCCGTCGGCACGGTAGTGGGGCGAGCCGGGCAGTTCGGTGGCCAGTCCGTGCACGGTCAGGTGGGCCTCGATGCGGGCGGCCAGCACGCCGCTGATGCTCTTGGGCAGGTGCTCGCCCAGCGCGATGGGCATCAGGTCGAGGAGGCCGGCGCTGGTCCAGGTGTCGCCGCTGTGGACGCCGCGTGCGACGAACCTTTCGCCGTTCCAGAGCTGGTCGACCATCGCGGCCTGGGTCTCGTCAGCCGTACGCGTCCAGCGGCGGGCGTCGTCCGGCCGGTCCAGTTCGGCGGCCAGGCCCGCGAGTTCGCGCAGCTGGAGGATGAGGAACGCGGACAGGTCGGCGGTGACGACGACCCGTTCGGGGTCGAAGGTGGTGGCGTTGTCCCAGCCGCTGTCGTTGCCGTGCTGGTAATGGGGCAGGGCGGCTCGGGGGGCGCGCCGGGCCGTGAGCCAGAAGTCCGTCCAGCGGGCCAGTCTGTCGTACGCCCGGGCCAGTTCGGCTCTGCCGAGGGGTTCGGGGAGCCGTCGGCGCAGGTGGCCCAGAGCCCAGCCGTGGACAGGCGGTTTGACGAAGTTGTAGAGGACTTCGGAGTGGGTGACCGAATCGGGGAGGGCGCCACTGTCGTCCTGGTGGTCGAAGGGCAGTGAGTACTGGTCCCAGGCGAGATCCGGCGATCCGGGGGCCAGTGCGAGGGCGTTGAAGCAGTGGTCCCAGCTCCAGACCTTGTCCATCCAGTGCTTGGACATCAGCACCGCGGGACGGGTGACCAGGCCCGCAGGCCGCACGGTCGCGGACCACACCACGTAGGCGGCGAGTTCGGCTGCCGGAGTGGCCGACGTGCGCCACGGGGCCACCTCGTCGACGAACTCGGTGAACGAGCGCTGCGCGGCCTTTGCCACCTGCCCGAACGTCGACGACGACCTGTAGGGGCGTCGCGCGCTGTCGAGTTCCTCGACCGCGATATCCCACGACCCGTCCGCCTCGCCGGCAACGGTGAGACCTCGGTCGGCGGCGCCCAGGGTCTGGGCGCCGGACACGTCCGTCACCGTGCCGGACAGCGCGGTGAGACGGTAGCGGCGTCCGGTCTCGTAGGAGGTGAACGTGTGGGCGCCGTCCACCGGGTCGCGGTAGAAGTAGGTTCCGCTGAAGGGGGTCAGGGTGTGCGCCGCCGCGGTGACACGCAGGCCCATGCCCTCACCGCGCAGGCGGACGGTGTCCGGCGCCTCGTAGGCGAGTTCGATGCGGCCGCCCGTGCCGGTCCAGGTGAGCCGGCTCGGTGTCGCTCGGACGTCGGTCGGCGCCCGGTCACCCGTGGACGGCTCCAGCGGGACGAAACGCAGGACGGCGTGCATGCCGTTCTGGTGCGAGACGAGGTGGAGGTCCTCGGCGCGCACCTTCTCCGCGAGCACGGGAGAGATACCGAACCAGGATCCGTGCGCACTGAACGGAATGTCGTGGACGGAGAAGGCCGGGCCGGGCGGGGCGGCGGTCATGGAGGCGTTACTCGTTTCTTGAGCGGAGGTGGCCGGCTGCCGTAGCGGGGTGACGCGCTCGCGCGGCGGTCCTGGCAGGCAGAGGCTGGTGGGGTGGTCGCCACCGTGTCAGTCCTTCACGGCTCCGGCGGTCACACCGGCGGCGACGTAGCGCTGGGCGAGGACGAGGATGACCGCGGCCGGCAACGAGGCCACGACGGCGGTGGCCATGATGGCGTTCCACTCCTGGTTGTTGTTGCCGATGTACTGGTAGATGCCGAGGGTGATCGGCTGGTGGGCGCCGCCGCTCGCGAGGGTGCTGGCGAAGACGAAGTCGGACCAGGACCACAGGAACGCGAACAGTGACACCGTGACGACGGCGTTGCGGCTCATCGGCAGGACGATGGACCAGAAGGTCCGTACGGCACCCGCTCCGTCCGTCCTGGCTGCCTGCAGCAGTTCACCGGGGATGCCGGACATGAAGGCGGTGAAGATGAGTACGGCGAAGGGGACGGCCAGGGTGGAGTCGGCGACGATGAGGCCTGGCACGGACTGGAGCAGGCCGAGGCTCAGGTAGATGGCGTAGAAGCCCATCGCCATGATGATGCCGGGAATCATCTGGGCGGCCAGCAGGACGAAACCGAGCAGGCCACCGCCACGCGGGCGCAGCTTGGCCAGCGCGTATCCGGCGGGGGCCGCCAGAGCCACGGTCAGCACGACGGTGCCCAGGCCGATGACGAGGCTGGTGCCGAGGTGGGGCAACTGCTGGTCGACGACGGCCCGGTAGCCCTCCAGAGTGGCGTCGGCGGGGAACAGGTCCGGCGGGCTCTTGCGCATGTCCTGGTCGCGGGTGAAGGACACGTTCAGCATCCAGTAGACCGGGAAGAGCATGATCGCGGTCAGCAGGAGGCCGATGGCTGTCTTCCACCAGGTGCGGCTGCGTCGGTCGCGTCGGGTCACGGCAACCCCTGTCATGACAACCCCTGCTTTCGCTGGACCCGCATGTAGATCAGGCCGAAGACCAGAGCGGCGACGACGAGCAGGTTCCCGACAGCCGCTCCGGGGCCGAAGGCGGGGAGCAGGTTGCCGAAGCCGAGTTGGTAGGACCAGGTGGCGAAAGTGGTGGACGAGTCCGCCGGGCCGCCCTTGGTCATGATCCAGATGATGTCGAAGACCTTGAGTGTGTAGACGAGGCCCAGCAGCAGTGTGATGGCCGAGACGGGGCGGAGCAGCGGGAAGGTGATGCGCCAGAACCGCTGCCAGGCGTTCGCCCCGTCGAGGGCCGCCGCCTCGTACAGGCCGGCGGGGATCGACTGCAGGCCGCTGTAGAGGACCACCAGGTTGAACGGCACGCCGATCCAGACGTTGGCGAGGATCACCGAGGTCAGTGACCAGTCCGGTGAGGTCAGCCAGTTCACCGGGCCGACACCGACGGCGTGCAGGGCGGCGTTGACGATCCCCGAATCGCTGTTGAGCATCCACGACCAGGTCGAGGCCGACACGATCAGCGGCAGCAGCCAGGGCACCAGGAACAGCGCGCGCAGGGTCGCCGAGAGACGGAAGTGCTGGGTGAAGAAGAGCGCGAGCGCCAGGCCGATGGCGTACTGGAGGAGCAGGGACACGGCGGTGAACACCACGGTGTGCACGAGCGCGGGGCCGAAGGTGGGGTCGTCGAAGACGGTCAGGTAGTTCTGCAGGCCCGTGAAGGGTGCGTCGCCCTGGACGAAGGAACGGACGGTGTAGTCGCGCAGGCTCAGATCGATGTTGCGGTAGAGCGGATAGGCGTAGAAGAGGGTGAGGTAGAGGACCACGGGGGCGAGGAATCCCCAGGCGGCCCATTGCTGGGAGGTGGGGCGGCGGGTGGTGGTGCGTGCCGGGGCCGGGGCGGTGGTCGCCGCCCCGGCCCGTTCGTGCACGGGCGGTCGGTCCGGCAGCCGTGTCGTGTGCTTCATCGGCGGGTCGGGGATTCGGCTACTTGACGGCGGACTGTGCGGACCCGAGCGCGTCCTTGGGCGACGCCGACCCGCTGAGGGCCCTCTGGACCGCCTTCCACAACTGCTCGGAGATCTTGGGGTACTTGGTGCCGAGGTCGTCACTGGTGCGCCCCTTGGCCGCCTTGACCGCGTCGACCCAGGGCTTCAGCTTGGCGTCGGCGGCCACCTGCTTGTCCTGGACCGCGGCGGTGGGGGCGACGTAGGACAGGGTGGTGTCGGTGGCGAGCAGGTTCTGCGCGCTCGTCAGGCAGGACACGAGCTTCTGCGAGGTGGCGTAGCGGTCGGTCTCGCCCTGCACCGGGACGGTGACGAACTCACCGCCCGTCGGGGCCGCGGCGTTGCCGCCCTCGGCGCCCGGGACGGGGATGACTCCGTAGTCGAAGCCGGCCTTCTCGGCGCCCGCGAGCTGCCAGGTGCCGTTCTCGGCGAACGCGTAGTCGCCGCTCGCGAACTCCTGCCAGCTGGTGGTCTGGGTGTTGTTGATGACCGAGTTGGGGGCGTAGCCCTTCTTCAGCCAGTCGTTCCACAGTGACAGCGCCGAGACGGCCTCGGCCGAGTCCAGTTCGGTCAGTTGGGCGCCCGCGCCCCAGAACCACGGAAGGAACTGGAAGCTGCCCTCCTCGGTCCCGGTCGCGGAGAAGGTGATGCCCTTCTTGCCCGCCGCGTCGACCTTCGCCAGAGCCGCGGTCAGTGTCTTCCAGTCCGTGACGGAGGCTATGTCCACTCCGGCCTTCTTCAGCACCGCCTTGTTGTAGTAGAGGGCCAGGGTGTTCGCACCAATCGGTGTGCCGTACGTCTTTCCGTCCGTCTGTCCCGCGGCGAGGAGGTTGGGGTCCACCTGCGAGGTGTCCAGCTTGTTGTCGTCGGTCGTGGTCAGCACCCCTGCCTCGGCGAGGGTCGACACGACCGGGTTGTCGACGACGAGGACGTCCGCGGAGTTGTCCTGCTGCGCCGCCAGCAGTGCCTTGTTGGTCAGGTCACTGGTGTCGAAGGCCGTCCGCTTCACCTTCACGCCGGCCTTGGTGCCGCAGTCGTCGAGCAGCTCGGCCCATTCCGAGCTCTTGTCGAACTGCGGATACGGGTCCCAGACGGTGTACGTGCCGCTGTCCGCGGCCTTCGCGGAGCTGCCGCTCCCGCCGCCCGAGGAACAGGCGGTGGCGCCGGTGGTGACGGCTACGACGGTGAGGGCTGCGGCGGTGAGACGCCGGCCGGCAGATCTGTTCATGGTGGGTTCCTCTTGGTTTTCGGCACAGGGGTGCCCCGGGACCGGCACACGTGTGCCCTGGGAGGGGTCGTTGCGGCGGCTGGGCTCGCCGGACCGGACGGTCGGCCGCACGGGCCGCCGACGTGGGGCGTGGACGGGGAACGGGAGGGCGAAGCGGACTGCGCGGGGTGGGTGGTCAGGAAGTGGTGGAGGGACCGAAGTCGGGGGCCGGGTCGGCCGGCCTGGTACCGGCGGGCGCGGTGCTCGCTCGCAACGAGATCGGCGGCGCGAGCAGATGGTGCCGAGCCGGGGTGCCGGGGTGGTCGAGCCGCTCGACGAGCAACTCGACGGCGAGGCGGCCCATCTGTTCCGCCGGTACGTCGGCCGCGGTGAGCTGCGGAGTCACCGTCTCGGCCCACCGGCTCGCCACGACGCCGGTGACGGAGAAGTCGCGTGGCACATGGCGGCCGGCCGCGGCCAGCCCTCGGTAGAGGCCGCCGAGCGCGGCCTCGTTCAGGGTGACCAGGGCGGTGGTGGCGGGGTCGTCGTGCAGGATCCGTTCCAGGCAGGCGAGGCCGGAGGCGGCGTCGTCCCCGCAGCAGTACGTCCGGACGGTCAGCCCGCGCTCCGCCGCGGCCTTGGTGAAGCCTTCGAGCCCTCGATGGGCGGACTCGTACCCGGCCCGCAGGAGTTGCTCGGGCCGGTTCACGAAGGCGATCCTGCGGTGGCCCAGGTCCGCGAGGTGGTGCACGCACGCCGCCGCGAGTGCCGTGTGGTCCAGGCCCACCCACCAGCTGCCCTGCGGGTTGGCGGTGCGGCCGATGGCGACGGAGGGGAAGTCCACCGCGGCGAGGTGATCGAGCCGGTCGTCCTCGAGGCGGATCTCCATCAGGATCGCGCCGTCGACCCTGCGTTCGCCCAGCAGCCGCTGGAACGAGCGGTCGCTGTCCGCGCCGCTCGGCGAGAGCAGCACGTCGTAGTCGTAGGCCGCGGCGGCTTCCGTGACGCTGCCGATGAAGTCCAGCTGCATGCCGGTGTAGTGGTTCCCGGCCGGCGGGAAGACCAGACCGATGGTGTTGGTCCGGCCGTTGGCGAGGGCCCGCGCACTGGCGTTGGGCTGGTAGCCCAGCTCGTCGATGACCTGTTGGATCTTCTGGCGGGTGTCCTCGGACACGGGGCGCTTACCGCTCAGCGCGTAGGACACGGTGCTCCGCGAGACACCGGCCCGCCTGGCAATCTCACCGATGTTCACGAGGCTCCTCGCCGGGAAGGGTCGAACCGGTTCGATACTTCACAGGGACAAGACCGGACTGGTACCGATCGTCGAACCGGTTCGCGTGAAGTGAAGGTAGGAGCAACCACGGCGGGTGTCAACGCCTCGCACCGAACTTCTCACAACGGACCGGGAGCCTTGGCATACGGACACATAACCCCCTGCGCGCCCGGCCACGCCCCTGCTCACGGGCCGGTCCGCCCTCGTACCGGATACGCGGGAACGCCCTGACTCCCTCCCGACGACCGACTCCGTACGGCCCGGGGGATCCATGACGAGGGTATTGCTGACAGGTTTCCTCGGTGCTAGCTTCCCCGAACCGGTTCGACGAAGTAGCGGGTACTCACCACATCCTTCGAGGCGTTGCCCCGAAGCGCTGCAGAGCGCCCCGACTCTGTGCGCCCTCCGGCCGGAGGGTGCTGCCGAACGCCTGCCGCACCTGCATGCGGCCGGCCTCGCCGAGGCCGGCCGGCAGCCCACAACCCGCAAGCCTGTGCGTCACCGAACTGACGTGGCCCCGGTCGCGCCGTGCGAAGTCGAACCGGTTCGACCCCCGTCAACCACTCCCCCGACAGGACGGCGCCGGATCTCTGAACACCGGCCCCGAACGTACGAGGCGCATCAGATCCAGTGTCCGAGAAGCACGGAATCCACGGAGACCTCAGTGCGATACAGAAGAAGAACGATCGGAGCCGGCGCCGCGGTGGCGGCCGTCCTCACCACCATGCTTGCCGTACCGTCCGCCGGCATGGCGCAGGCAGCGGAACAGGAACGGCTCGTGATCGATCTCGGCACCGACACCGGCGCCTTCCACGGCGGGGCCAGCGGCTCGCTGTACGGGATCTACGGCGACGGGGCACCGAGCCGCAACCTCATCGAGGGCATGCACCTGCGCACGGTGTCCACCAAGGCGCAGGACGGTCCGCAGCACCCCGGCGCGGACGCGCTGGAGATCCTGCCTCCGTTCGTGGACTCCGGTGGCAAGGACGTCTACATCTACATGACGGACATCTACCGGGGCTTCCCGTACGAGTGGCCGGGTGCCGACGGTCCCGCGAGGCTCGCCGACTTCCAGGAGAAGATCAAGAAGCAGGTCCGGCAGGTCCTGACCATGGGCGGCTACCAGGACCACGTCGTCTACGTCCCCTTCAACGAACCCGAAGGGAACATGTTCGGCACCGGCAACTGGAGTTACGACAAGACCTCCTGGCTCTCGGACCCCAAGGACTTCTTCGCGGCCTGGAAGGAGACCTACCGCCTCATCAGGAGCATGGACCCGGACGCACGGATCGCAGGCCCGAACACCTCCGTCCTCTACGACCAGGTCAAGGGCTTCCTGCAGTACGCCAAGGCCAACGACGTCGTCCCGGACGTGATGACCTGGCACGAGTTGTCCAGCCCCGCCGCGGTCCGCACGAGCGTCGCCAGGTACCGGCAGTGGGAGCGCGAGATCGGCATCGGTCCACTGCCCATCAACGTCAACGAGTACGGGCACAACTACCACCTCTCCGTCCCCGGTCAGGTGGTGCAGTGGGTCTCCGCCATCGAGGACTCCAAGATCGACGCGGATCTGGCCTACTGGAACATCGACGGCAACCTCAACGACTCGGCCGTCGACGCCAACAAGGGCAACGGCCAGTGGTGGCTGTTCAACGCCTACGGCCAGATGACCGGCCACACCGTGCGGGTGACCGCCCCGCACCCCAACCAGCAGTACACCCTCCAGGGTGTGGCCACGCTCGACGAGGAGAAGAAGCAGTCCCGGGCCATCTTCGGCGGCAAGGCCGGTGACGCCGACATCGTCTTCGACAACGTGGACCCGAAGCTGTTCGGGAAGACGGTCCACGCCACCGTCCAGGAGATCCCGTGGACCGGGCAGGTCGGCGACTCGGCGCAGCCTCTGCGACTCGCCGACCAGGAGGTCCGGGTCGGCGCCGACGGCACCGTCACCCTCCCCATGACCGGCATGAACGAGATGTCCGCCTACCAGGTCATCCTCTCCCCCGGCGGAAACGGCGGCGCACCCGCCGAGCCCTCCGTCGGCTGGCGCAAGACCTACGAGGCGGAGAACGCCGCCTACACCGGCAAGGGCTACTCCAGGAACGGCCCCGAAGGCACACCCTCCGACGTCGGGAAGTTCGCGACGTCCGGCAACTACAACGTCGGCGGGCTGCGCACCGGCTCCGACGGCGTGCTCTCCTTCGACGTGGACGTCCCGCGGGACGGCACGTACGACCTGAGCGTCTTCGCCAACTCCTACAACCTGTACGACCTCGTCAAGGAGCAGGGGCCGACCAACGTCTTCCTGCGCGTCGACGGCGGCTCTCCGCAGGAGCTGCGGCTGCCGCTCGGTTACAAGTGGGTGGTCTGGGGCCACACCGACACCACGGTGAGACTGACCGCCGGCAAGCACAAGATCACGCTGGCCGCACAGGACCCCGACCTCGGCGTCACCAAGGGCGATGCCATCATCGACAAGATCGACCTGTCACTGCGCGACGAGAACGTGACGCGGCCCGCGAGCTACGAGGCCGAGTACGCCACCCTCGCCGGAACCCGGCCCCGCTACGGCTATCCCGAGGTCTCGGGACCGGGTGCGGCCCCGCTGCCCAAGGGTGCCTCCGCGACCTTCTGGGTCCACTCCCCCGCCGACGGCGAGGCCGCCGTGTCCCTCGACCACCTCGGCGGCGGCCGGGCGAAGGTGTCCCTCAACGGCGAGAAGCTCGACATCCCCAAGGTGGGAGCCGCCAGGAAGGGCACGGACGTCGTGCGGATGTTCCTGTCCGCGGGCGTCAACAAGGTCACCGTCACCGGCGCCTCGGGCCAACTGGTCCTCGACCGGCTGCGGGTCGCGCCGTCCAGCGGCAACCTGGTGCCCAAGGTGTACCAGGCGGAGGCCGGCACGCTGAGCGGCGCCGCCAAGGCCACCGGGGCGTACACCTTCGCCACGGGCGGCAGGTCGGTCACCGACATCGGCAACGGAAAGGCCAACGCCCTCACCCTCGACGTCGTCGCCGAGCGGGCCGGACGGCACGCGGTGACCATCCGCTACTCCAACGCCGAACAGGCACCCGCCACCCACTACAACCCCGACCCGATCGCACGCCATGCCGACCTCTCCGTGAACGGGGAAACGGCGCGCCGGATCCTGTTCCCGACCACCTTCCACTTCAACAGCTTCCGGGACCTGACCGTCCCCGTCACGCTCAAGAAGGGCGCGAACCGACTCACCTTCACAGCCGATGAGTTGCCGGACTTCGACGGCGACACCCACAACCAGTACGGCCAGCGCTCCCCGTACGCGCCGGTGATCGACCAGGTCTCCGTCACGCCGCTGACGGAGAAGTAGCCGCCCTGCCCTGCACGAACGCCCGGGCGCCGACCCCGACAGGTCTCGGCGCCCGGGCCTGCCGCACGCTGCATGCCGGGCGGACGGCCGAGCCGCCCGTCCAACGGCCGTTCCGACCTCGCCGGTGCCCGGTCCCGGTGCTGGCACCTGAAATCGGCGTCGGTCACTGGGCGCCCCATGCCGTGACATGGTCGAGCACGAATCGGGCGAACTCGGCCGGCTGGAGGTTGAGTGCCAAGACGGCCGGGATGTCCGGCGTGACCCGGACCGGTTCGTGGACGCCGCTGTCGGGATCGTCGAGTTCGGGGCCGTGGCGGCGGCCCAGGTCCATGTCCAGCACGTCGGCGAGGAAGTAGTGCTGGACGACGGCGGTCGTCCTGCCCGGTTCGGTCAAGGTGAAGACCTCGGTGGCCGGGCCGATCGTGGCGCCGATCTCCTCCATGACCTCACGGCGCAGGGCCGCTTCGAGACCGGCGTCTTCGGGCTCGACGCTCCCGCCGACAGCAGTGCAGTACGGGAGGCAGCCAGGCCATCCCCGGCGCAGGAACACCAGCCGTCCGCCATCGAAAAGTATCGCGCGCGCCTTGTGACGGACCTTCATGTTCGCGACAGTAGTGCGCCCGCTCCGGCGGGGCCTGCCCTTCGTGGGCCTGCTTCACCCGACACCGTATTCGGTCGTCACGCGGCGGGCAGGGCTCCACCTGCGCGGCCCGGAGTGACCGGATCGGTCCGCTGCCGGACCCGATGCGGCCTGTCCCCGCACCGACCGCACGGCACAGGCTTGGGGCATGACCCGAGCACTGATCGTCATCGATGTCCAGGAGTCCTTCCGCGCCCGTCCCCTGTGGGCGACGATCTCCGACCCGAAGATCTCCGAGCAGGTGAACCGACTGGTCCAGATCTCCCGTCGGGCCGGGGACCTGGTGGTGTGGGTACTGCACTCCGAGCCGGGCTCCAGGGATGTCTTCGACCCGGCCCTCGGCCATGTCCGGCTCATGGAGGAGCTGGAACGAGCGGACGGGGAGCCGCTGATCCACAAGACCTCGCACAACGCCTTCACCACCACCAACCTGCAGCAGCTGCTCACCGAACGCGGAGTCCGCGAGCTCACCGTGTGCGGCATCCGCACCGAGCAGTGCGTGGAGACCACCACCCGCGTCGCCGGCGACCTCGGCTACCAGGTCACCTTCGTCACCGACGCCACCGCGACCAACCCCATCCCGCACCGCGACGCCCCCGCCGGGCAGAGCGTCGCCGACCTGCTGGCCGACCCCCGCACCCTGTCCGCCGAAGAGGTCATCAGGCGCACCGAGTACGCCCTGGCCGGACGCTTCGCCACCATCGCGACCGTCGACGAGCTGGAGGCGGCGGCAGCGCATCGGGCATGATGACCGAATCGTGAGCCACATCGTCTTCTTCCTGGTGCCCGGAGTCCACCTGCTGGACCTGGCCGGCCCCGCCCAGGTCTTCTCCACGGCCGCCGACTTCGGGCGCCCCTACACCCTCACCTACGTCGCCGAGCGGCCACAGATCCCCACCGCGCAGGGCCTGCCACTCGTGGCCGGGCTCGACTGGCCCGAACTCGGGCCGGACGACCTGATCATGGTGCCCGGCTGGCGCACGGGCACGTCGCCCGACGGCCCGGCCATCGGCACCGCGTCTCTGCGGGTTCTGCGGGACCACCACGCCCGGGGCGGCACGGTGGCCAGCGTCTGCGCCGGAGCCGAAGCGCTCGGCCGCGCCGGTCTCCTCGACGGCCGGCGCTGCACCACGCACCACGACGTGCAGGACGAGCTGGCCGAACACCACCCACGGGCGGTCGTCGTCCGTGACGTCCTGTTCACCTCCGACGACCGAGTGATCACCTCGGCCGGCATCGCCAGCGGCATCGACCTGGCGCTGCATCTGGTCGCGTCCCGGCACGGCCCTGCCGTGGCCGCCCAGGTGGCCCGGGAGATGGTCGTCTACGCCCGCCGCAACGGCCACGAACCGCAGTCCAGCGCGATGCTCCGGCACCGCTCCCACCTCGACGACACCGTGCACCACACACAGGACCTCATCGACGCCCGCTTCGACCAGCCACTCCCGCTCGCCGCTCTGGCGTCGGCCGCCGGGGTGAGCGAACGCACCCTCACCCGCCTCTTCACCCGTGCCACCGGACTCACCCCTCTGCGCTACCAGCAGACCCTCCGCCTGGAACGCGCCCAGCACCTCATCAGCCACGGCACGACGATCGACGCCGCCGCCCGCTCGGTGGGCTTCGAGGACCCACGCATGCTGCGCCGTCTCCGCGCCCGCACAGCCTGACCGGGCCAGGGACGCAGACCCAGGGCCCGAGACGGCACACCCTTGGCATCTCCGCGCTCCGCCGGGGAGGATCACAGGCATGGCACCCCAGGCAGACCACGCCCGAGCCCTGTCCTTCGACGCAGTCGCCACGCAGTACGCCGCCGTCCGCCCGGGCTATCCGCCGGCTCTTTTCGACGCTCTCGAGGAACTCGCCGGCCGGGCGCTGACCGGCGCCGACGTGCTGGACTGCGGGGCCGGCACCGGCATCGCCACCCGGCTGCTGCGCGAGCGGGGCGCCCACGTCGTCGCCCTGGAGCCGGGCGCCGGTATGGCATCACAGCTGCGCCGGACCGAGCCGGCCGTCCCGCTGGTGCGGGGCGAGGGAAACCACCTGCCCTTCGCCTCCGGCAGCTTCGACGTCATCACGTACGCCCAGGCCTGGCACTGGACCGACCCGGCCCACTCCGTTCCCGAGGCACTGCGTGTGCTGCGCCCTCACGGCGTACTGGCCCTGTGGTGGAACCAGGCCGACTCCCGCGTCGACTGGGTCCAGGCCGAGGAGGACCGCCTCGCGCCCTTCACTCGCGGCTACCCGACGACCGTGGCCGAGCTGTTCACCTCGTTTCCGGTGCGGGTGACCACCCGTGAGATCACGTGGTCGCGCCGGATCACTGTGGAGGAGCGCATCGGCAACCTCGGCACACATTCGCATTTCGTGGTCATGGACCCCGAGGAGCGGGCCGAGCTCCTCGGCGTGAACCGTGCCGCGCTGACGCGGCTCTTCCCCGACGGGGACCTCGACGAGCCGTACCGGTGCGGTCTGACCGTCGTGCGGTCAGCCACCGCCCAGGAATGACCGGGGCCGACGACGAACCGTGTTGCCGGTTCGACCGCGGCTGAGCCGGACAAGGCCGCACCCACACGTGGTGCCACGCCGCGCGGGCGAGAGGAATTCGGTGGCGCCCCGTGAGCCGAGCCATTAGCTTCCGCCTGTGCACAACGAGGTACGAGACGCGAACGAGGGAGCCGGGCATGGAGATCGACGGCGTGCGGACCGACCGTCTGGGCTTGCTTCTCGACCAGTTCGACCGTGCCAGGGAGATGGCCGAGGTGCGCCTGACGGGGCTCAGCGACGAGGAGTTCCTGTGGGAGCCCGTGCCCGACTGCTGGTCGCTCCGGCGCCGGAACGAGGCAGCGACGCCCAGGGCCTTCGGGCCGGGCGAGTGGGTGCTCGACCTGGGCGCCCCGGACATCCCGGCGAACGAGTACGCGGAGGTCGCCCGGCAGGCCGCCGGAGGTATGAGCGTCACCAAGATCGCCGATGACTGGAGCGTGAGTGCCGAGCGGGTCGAGCAGATCCTCGCCCACACCGGTGCGCCGGGGCCCGACAGGACGCCGGTCACGACCATCGCCTGGCGGCTGGCGCACCTGCACTTCGAGTTCGCCGGCGCCTGGGAGTGGACCTTCGGCGAGCGACGGCAGGATCCGAAGCTGCTGGTCGACTTCACCCCCTCCGCCGCATTGGCGGTCGAGCGGTTCTGGGAGGAGATCGACCGCTGGCGCGCCCGACTCGGCAGCGTCACCGACGAGCAGCTCGACACGGTCGGCTTCTCCCGGTATCCGTACGGCTCCCACTCCGAGGAACCCTTCATCAGTGTGCTGTCGGGGGACAACCTCGAGTTCATCCACCACATGGCCGAGATCGCGTTGCTCCGCGACCTGTGGCAGGCCCGCTTCACGACGTCCGGGTAGGCCGAGGCACACCACCACGGTGAACCCCCACGCCGCATGACACGCGGTGAGAGTGGCACACGGGACGTCGGACGTGAGCCCGACCGTCGGGCCCGCAGGACGGAGTTGGACGATGTCGGTCGATCTCGTGGGATTCCTCGGCGTGGTGATGCTCGCCTACCTGGTGCCCGGGCCCGACTTCCTGGTGATCGTGCGGGCGGCCGCTCGGCGGCCTTCGCTGGGCAGAGCGGCCGCCCTGGGTGCGCAGACCGGGCTCTGCGTCCACATGTGTGCCGCCGCCCTGGGTCTGTCGGTGATCGCCACCAGGTCGGCCTACGCGTTCACCGCGATCAAGTTGGTGGGCGCCGCCTACCTGGTCTACCTGGGCGTACGGGCTCTGCTCGACGCCCGGCGCGGCGCCGCTGGGCGGCACGCCCCGCACGCCGCGCGGCGGGGAACCCCGGCCGGGGCGTCCACGCCGGAGGACACGGACGGGGCCGGCCCGAGCGCGGCCGCCGACGACGATCGCCGTGGCAGTTTCGTGGAGGGCTTCCTGACCAACGTCCTCAATCCCAAAGCAGCCCTGTTCTTCCTCAGCATCCTGCCCCAGTTCGTCGACCGGAGCGGCTCGCTCACCGAACAGATCTTCCTTCTCGGCGCGCTCGACGTCGTCATCGGAGTCTTCTACTGGCTGGGGCTCGTGGGCCTCGCCGCCCGCCTGCGGTCCGTGCTGGGCCGCCCGGCCTGGCGGCGCCGCTGGGAGCCGATCACCGGCTGCGTCTTCATCGCCATCGGCATTTCCGTCGCCGCGACGGAGTGACGGCGGACGCCGCTGCCGACCGGGCCGACATGGAGGACGTCCTGTCCGGGCCGGGGCCGAACGGCCTCTGGATTCATGCCTGCTGGGGCGTGGCCGGGTCACGTTCCCTCCTGGCCCGGGCGGACCACGACGGCGGGGTACTTCACCGGTCCGCCGCGTTCGAAGTGCAGGGTGAAGGTCACGAGGTCACCGGCCTGCCAGTCCGCGTTCGCCGGCACGAT
Source organism: Streptomyces aurantiacus (assembly GCF_027107535.1). Lineage (NCBI taxonomy): Bacteria > Bacillati > Actinomycetota > Actinomycetes > Kitasatosporales > Streptomycetaceae > Streptomyces > Streptomyces sp. Qhu-G9. The sequence continues at coordinate 5,839,108 of NZ_CP114283.1, forward strand.
CACGTCGAGGCCGCTCGGGGACATGGCGATGCTTGCGCCTGCCGGGACGGGGACCGGGGCCACCGTCCGGGCGGAGGCCGACCGGGCGCCGGTCATGCGGTGGCTGCTGAGCCTGGCGGCTCCGTCGGCACCTCGGCCGGGCCGCTCTCGCCGGTGACCAGGGACAGGTCGACGGCGGAACTGCCCTCCACCACCTCGCCGTCGGTGGCGACCCGCTCCCCCGGCCGCACGACGAAGACGTGTCCGGCCCGCAACTCCTCGACGGGGATGAGCCGTTCGGTGCCGTCTTCGCGTACCGACACCTCCTTGGCGGCGAGTTGGGCCAGCGAGCGCAGCGCGGCCCCGGTCCCGCCCCGGGCTCGCGCCTCGAGGAAGCGGCCCGCCAGCACGAACAGGGGTACGCCGACGGCCGCTTCGAGGTAGATGTGCGCGACACCGTCCGGGGCGGAGGGCACGAGGGTGAACGGCATCCGCATCCCGGGGTCGCCCGCCCCTCCGAGGAACAGCGCGTACGCCGACCAGGCGAAGGAGGCCACCACGCCCAGCGACACCAGGGTGTCCATGGTCGCCGTGGAGTGCCGCAGTCCTCGTACCGCCCGTACGTGGAAGGGCCGGGAGCTCCACACGACGACGGGCGCGGTGAGGGCGAAGCACAGCCACTGCCAGTTGCGGAACTGGAGAGCGGGCGCCATCGACAGGACGAGCACGGGCAGCGCGAGCAGGGCCGTGACGACGAGCCGGTCACGCTCCGGCCGTGTGTCCTCGGGCTCGTCGTGGTCCGCGGGCCCCTGCTTCCTCTGCTGGGGCGGTTCGGGCAGGGTGGCCGTGTACCCGGCCTTCTCGACGGTCGCGACGAGTTGGCCGGTACCGATGTCCGCCGGATGGGTCACGCGGGCCCGGCCGGTGGCCAGGTTGACGCTCGCCGTGACCCCGTCCAGCTTGCCGAGCTTCTTCTCGACACGGTTCACGCAGGCCGCGCAGGTCATTCCGCCGACAGCCAGATCGGTGACCACCAGAACGGCCGCTGGTTCCGCGCCCATCAGCGGTCCCCCTCGTGCATACCGTCCATGCCGCCCATGTCCCCGGTGTTCTCGGCCTCTCCGGTGCCGCTGCCGCTCGTGCCGGGGCCGTGCATTGCGGGTGCGACGGGTCCGACGGAGGCTCCGGCGGCGTACGCGCCTGTGAAGATCAGCGCCAGCAGCAGGAGGAAGCCGCAGAGCGCGGGCGGGGGTACCGCCGTCCGCAGGAACGCGGCCGCGCCGGGTGTCGAGGATTGCCGGGACTCGTCCATCAACCGCTTCTCCCGATGACGTCGTACGGCGTCACTCGGATCGCGCCGTACCGACTCAGTGGTCGGGCCGACCGAGAATCGAGTTCCTCTCGGCTTCTATGGCGCACGTCACACGCATGGCATCCGTTGGCATGTCGCTCCAGGAGGCGGACGCGGCCGAAGGCCGCGACGGATCGACTCGCCGTGTCGGGGCCGCGTCCAGGCCTCGTCGAGGCGAGCGCGGCCGGTGAGGCGGAGATCACGAAGGCCGCGAGGGCAAGGTCACAGCCCCTGCCTCTGCTGTGACTCGACGAATCTGCCCTAGCATCCGAGCATGACGGTCCTGCCCAATGACGGGCTCTCGCTGGCCGCCGAGTTCCCTTCCGCGACACATGAGCAGTGGCGACGCCTGGTGGCGGGCGTGCTGAGCAAGTCGGGCAAGGTGGTCTCGGACGAGACGGCGGAGGCAGCCCTGTCCACCGCGCTGGAGGACGGGCTCACCACCCGCCCGCTGTACACGGCGCTCGACGACGCCCCTGATCCCGGCCTTCCCGGCTTCGCACCCTTTGTACGAGGCGGCCGCCCCGAAGGAAACACCGTCGGCGGCTGGGGCGTACGGCAGCGGCACACGACGGCCGACTCCGGCGCGGTGCTCGCGGACCTGGAGAACGGCGTCACCTCGCTCTGGCTGGTCGTCGGCGAGGGCGGTTTCCCCGTGTCCTCGCTCGCGCGAGTCCTCGAGGGTGTCTACCTCGACCTGGCGCCCGTCGTCCTCGACGCGGGACGTGACACCGAGTCCGCCGCGCGGGAGCTGCTGCGACTGTACGAGGAGCGCGGCATCGCCAAGGAGGCCGTACGCGGCAGCCTCGGCGCGGACCCGCTCGGCCATGAGGCACGTACCGGCGAGGCGTTGGACTTCGCACCGGCCGCCGCTCTCGCCCGGCAGAGCGCCGAGGAGTACCCGGGGCTGCGCGCCCTGACCGTGGACGCGCTGCCGTACCACGAGGCGGGAGGCTCGGCCGCGCAGGAGCTGGGCGCGTCCCTGGCGACCGGTGTCGCCTACCTGCGGAAGCTGACCGAGGCGGGGCTCACCGTCGAACAGGCCTGTGCGCAACTGGAGTTCCGGTACGCGGCCACCGCCGACCAGTTCCTGACCGTCGCCAAGCTGCGCGCCGCGCGCCGGCTGTGGGCGCGCGTCGCCGAGGTGTGCGCGGCGCCGGGGGCGGGCGCGCAGGTGCAGCACGCCGTGACCTCACCGGTGATGATGTCGCGCCGCGACCCGTGGGTGAACATGCTGCGCACGACCATCGCCACGCTCGCCGCCGGAGTGGGCGGCGCCGACGCCGTCACCGTGCTCCCCTTCGACCACGCCCTCGGTCTGCCGGACGCCTTCGCGCGCCGTATCGCCCGCAACACCTCGACGATCCTGGTCGAGGAGTCGCATCTGGCGCGAGTGATCGACCCGGCAGGCGGCTCCTGGTACGTGGAGCGGCTCACGGACGAACTCGCCCACGCGGGCTGGGAGTTCTTCCGGCACATCGAGGGCCAGGGCGGTCAGGCGGCCGCCCTGCGCTCGGGCCGTCTCGGCGAGGACCTGGCGAACACCTGGGAGGCCCGCACCGCGAAGCTCGCCAAGCGGCGCGAGCCCATCACCGGGGTCAGCGAGTTCCCGAACCTCGCCGAGCGACCGGTCGAGCGTGAACCCGCACCCGAGCCGCCGTCCGGGGGCCTTCCGAAGGTGCGGCGCGACGAGGCGTACGAGTCCCTGCGTGCCCGTTCCGACGCGCACCTCGCCGCCACCGGAGCCCGGCCGCGTGTCTACCTGGCCACCATCGGCCCCGCCGCCGCCCACTCCGCCCGCACCGCGTTCGTCTCGAACCTCTTCCAGGCCGGCGGCATCGAACCCGTCACGGAGGGCACCTTCGAGGGCAGTGGGGCCACCGAGGTGTGCCTGTGCTCCAGCGACGCGCTGTACGAGGAGCAGGCCGACAGCACCGCCCACGACCTCAAGGCGGCAGGCGCCCGGCATGTGTTCCTCGCCGGCCGCCCCGGGCAGTACACGGACGTCGACGCGTACGTCTTCGCGGGCTGCGACGCCGTGGCCGTGCTCTGTTCCACCCTCGACCGCATGGGAGTGTCCTGATGGGAATCCCCGACTTCTCCGGAATCGAGCTGGGGAAGCCGACCTCCGGCGGCGCGACCGACGACTGGCATGCGGCCGTCAAGGCGGCGTCCGGCGGCGACGAGACGTTCTGGGAGACCCCGGAGGGCATCGCCGTCAAGCCGCTCTACACCGGCCGTGACCTGGAGGGTCTGGACTTCCTGGGGACCTATCCGGGCGTCGCGCCGTTCCTGCGCGGCCCGTACCCCACCATGTACGTCAACCAGCCCTGGACGATCCGGCAGTACGCGGGCTTCTCGACGGCCGAGGAGTCCAACGCCTTCTACCGGCGCAACCTCGCCGCCGGCCAGAAGGGCCTGTCGGTCGCGTTCGACCTGCCCACCCACCGCGGCTACGACAGCGACCACCCGCGGGTGACGGGTGACGTCGGCATGGCGGGCGTGGCCATCGACTCGATCCTCGACATGCGGCAGCTCTTCGACGGCATCCCGCTCGACAGGATGACCGTGTCGATGACGATGAACGGTGCCGTGCTGCCCGTCCTCGCGCTGTACATCGTGGCGGCGGAGGAGCAGGGCGTACCGCCGGAGAAGCTGGCCGGGACCATCCAGAACGACATCCTCAAGGAGTTCATGGTCCGCAACACCTACATCTATCCGCCGAAGCCGTCGATGCGGATCATCTCCGACATCTTCGCCTACACCTCGCAGCGGATGCCGCGCTACAACTCCATCTCGATCTCGGGATATCACATCCAGGAGGCGGGCGCGACGGCCGACCTGGAGCTGGCGTACACGCTCGCGGACGGCGTGGAGTACATCCGTGCGGGGCGTGAAGTCGGCCTGGACGTCGACGCGTTCGCACCGCGGCTCTCCTTCTTCTGGGCGATCGGCATGAACTTCTTCATGGAGATCGCCAAGATGCGGGCCGCGCGGCTGCTGTGGGCGAAGCTGGTGCGGCAGTTCGACCCGCAGAACCCCAAGTCCCTCTCCCTGCGCACCCATTCACAGACCTCCGGCTGGTCGCTGACCGCGCAGGACGTGTTCAACAACGTGACCCGTACGTGCGTCGAGGCCATGGCGGCCACCCAGGGCCACACCCAGTCGCTGCACACCAACGCCCTCGACGAGGCGCTCGCGCTGCCCACCGACTTCTCGGCGCGCATCGCCCGCAACACCCAGCTGCTCATCCAGCAGGAGTCGGGCACGACCCGGGTCATCGACCCGTGGGGCGGCAGCGCCTACGTGGAGAGGCTCACGCACGACCTCGCGCGGCGGGCCTGGCAGCACATCGAGGAGGTCGAGGCGGCGGGCGGCATGGCCAAGGCCATCGACGCGGGCATCCCCAAGCTGCGCATCGAGGAGGCCGCGGCCCGCACCCAGGCCCGGATCGACTCCGGGCGCCAGCCGGTGATCGGTGTCAACAAGTACCGCGTCGAGACCGACGAGCAGATCGACGTCCTCAAGGTCGACAACTCCTCCGTGCGCACCCAGCAGATCGAGAAGCTGCGGCGGCTGCGGGCCGAGCGCGACCCGCGGGCGTGCCAGGACGCGCTGGACGCCCTGACGCGGGCGGCCGGAGGCGAGGGCAACCTGCTGGAGCTGGCGGTGAACGCGGCCCGCGCCAAGGCCACCGTCGGGGAGATCTCCGACGCCCTGGAGAAGGTCTACGGGCGGCACGCGGGACAGATCCGTACGATCTCCGGCGTGTACCGCAACGAAGCAGGCGAGTCCCCGTCCGTCGACCGCACCCGCACGCTGGTGGACTCCTTCGAGGAGGCCGAGGGGCGCCGCCCGCGCATCCTGGTCGCCAAGATGGGCCAGGACGGCCACGACCGCGGCCAGAAGGTGATCGCCACCGCCTTCGCCGACCTCGGTTTCGACGTGGACGTCGGCCCGTTGTTCCAGACGCCCGGCGAGGTGGCACGCCAGGCGGTGGAGGCGGACGTGCACATCGTCGGTGTCTCGTCGCTCGCCGCCGGCCATCTCACCCTCGTGCCGGCGCTGCGGGAGGAACTGGCGGCGGAGGGCCGGCAGGACATCATGATCGTCGTGGGCGGGGTGATCCCGCCGCAGGACGTGCCGACCCTGCTGGAGATGGGTGCGGCAGCCGTGTTCCCGCCCGGGACGGTGATCCCCGACGCCGCGTACGACCTCGTTCAGCGTCTCGCGACCGACCTCGGGCACGACCTGTGATCGAACTCGACACCTATGTCGAGGGTGTGCTCGGCGGGAAGCGGGCGCTCATCGCGCGCGCCATCACCCTCGTCGAGTCCACCCGCCCCCAACACCGGGAACTGGCACAGGAGTTGCTCACCGAGCTGCTCCCGCACAGCGGGCGGGCCCGGCGGATCGGTGTCAGTGGTGTGCCGGGCGTGGGCAAGTCGACGTTCATCGACGCGTTCGGCACGATGCTGACCGCGCTGGGGCACCGGGTGGCGGTGCTGGCCGTGGACCCGTCCTCCAGCCGGACCGGCGGCTCGATCCTGGGTGACAAGACCCGGATGGAACGCCTGGCCGTGGACCCGGCGGCCTTCATCCGGCCCTCCCCCACGGCCGGCACCCTCGGCGGGGTCGCCAAGGCGACCCGCGAGTCGATCGTCGTCATGGAGGCGGCGGGCTACGACGTGGTGCTGGTGGAGACGGTCGGCGTCGGCCAGTCGGAGACCGCGGTCTCGAACATGGTCGACTCCTTCCTGCTGCTGACGCTGGCCCGCACCGGCGACCAGCTCCAGGGCATCAAGAAGGGCGTCCTGGAGCTGGCCGACGTGATCGCCGTCAACAAGGCCGACGGGCCGCACGAACGAGACGCCCAGGCCGCCGCACGGGAGCTGGCGGGCGCCCTGCGGCTGATGCACGGCAAGGACGCGGCCTGGACCCCGCCCGTGCTGAGCTGCAGCGCCCGCGAGTCGGCCGGCCTGGACACCGTCTGGCAGCGCCTCGAACAGCACATCACGCTCCTCGACTCCACCGGCCGGCTCGCCGCGAAGCGCCGCGACCAGCAGGTCGACTGGACCTGGACGATGGTCCGCGACGAGCTGCTCGGCCGTCTGCACGCCGATCCCGCCGTACGCGCCCTCGCACCGATGCTCGAACAGCGAGTACGCGACGGCGAGTTGACAGCCACGCTCGCCGCCGAGCAGATCCTGCGGGCGTTCGGCGACACGGCACGATGACCCGTCCACGAGCCGAGGCCGACGACGACGGCCGGAGCACGCACTGACCGCCTTTCCGCCGGATCGGGACGGCGGGCGAACCTCTCGGAGAGGCGGAACGCGACAGTGACGATCAGTGGGTCACGAACTGCTGTCACGCACGTCGAGTGCGGCCCAGGGGTCGTCGACCTCCTGCGCCCCGGCCGCCGCCTCCTGAGCTGCCGCCTCGGCGGCCGCCGCCCGGGCCCGCTCCTGGAACGCCACGGCCCGGCGCGCCTTGGCGATGACCTCCATATGGTCCGCACCGAACGTCGCGGCGTCCAGCCGGGCGTTGAAGGCGGTCACCACCTCCGGACTGATCGTCTCGAGAGCGGCGCGCAGCTCGGCGAGCGTCTGCGGGCCCTCGACGTTTTCGAACCCGTACAGGTCCGAAGATGTTTCGGGGCTCGGCTCGTGCGGTAGCGCGGACATGTGTGTGACCTCCCGTTGTGATGCAGCCACGGTACGCGGTGGTTATGGCCGCTGTGCAGGGGGACAAGGCTCGCAGCACGAGGGCGGCTCGCGGACCACGCACTCCCCTGCCGCGTCGCGCCGCTCACGCTCGGCCCTCGCGGGAAGCGCCTCATGTGCTCGTCGTGACCGAGCGAAAGCAGCCGATCTCAGAACGGATGCCCTCCTCGCGAGACAAGTCCGGTCCATATCCGTACCGAACGGTGTCAACGGCCGAGCCGTACACCGCGGAAGGAATGTCCAGGATGGATCCCTTCGCCGCCGTACCACGCGCCCTCGCGGCAGAAATCACCGGACATATGCGCATGTCTTTGGAGGAGGTCTCCGAAGAGGTGGAGCGCGAGGTCCGGGAGGGCGTTCCGGAGTACTCACGCCCGTCGGACGAGATCTACGTGCGTACGCTGAGAGCCGGCGTCGTGGACGCCCTCGCCCTGTTCATCGACCGGATCGCCGAGCCCGGCCGCGACTGGGGCCGCGTCGCCCACGCGTACGAGGAGATCGGCCGGGGCGAGGCCGTGGAGGGGCGGAGTCTGGACACCCTGCAGACCGCCCTGCGACTCGGCGGCCGGGTGGCGTGGCGGCGGATGGGCCTTCTCGCCGAGCAACTGCAGCTCGACTCGCACGTGGTGGCGGCGCTGGGCGAGGCGGCGATCCTGCACATGCACGAGATCGCCGAGGCCGCCACGGCCGGCTACACGGAGGAGCGGCTGCGCAACGACGGCGAGCTGGCACGCCGCCGAAAACGGCTACTCGACCTGCTGTTCGCCGAGTCCCCGGCCTCGCCCGAGGCCACACGGGAACTCGCGCACGCCGCGCGGTGGTCGGTGCCCCGCCGGGTCGCCGTGCTGGTCTTCGACAACGCGGCGCAGACCGACGAAGAGGAACGGCTGCTGCTGCCGGCGGGAGTGCTGGCCGACACCGACAGCCGCCCGGCCCGCCTCCTGCTCCCCGACCCGGACAGGTCGGGTGCCTGGTCGGGGCGTCCGTCGCTCCTCGCGCTCCGGGACAAGCCGACCGCGATCGGGCCGACGGTCCCGCTCACCGAAGCCCGGGACTCGCTGCGCTGGGCGACGCGAGCCCTGGATCTCGTACGCAGCGGGGTGCTGTCCCTGGACATGGGGGTCGTGCGGTGCGCGGATCACCTGCCGACGCTGCTGCTGCACGCCGACGAACCACTGCTGCGCAGGGTCTCGCGCCGCATTCTCGTACCGCTGGACGATGTGCAGACTCCGCAGCGCGAGCGGCTGGCGGAGACGCTGCTCGCGTGGCTGCAGAGCGGCAACAGCGTCGCCGTCGCGACGCGCCTGCACATCCATCCGCAGACGGTGCGCTACCGCCTGCGCCAGCTGGAGAAGCTGTTCGGCGACCGTCTGCGTGATCCGCAGAGCCGATTCGAACTGGAACTCGCTCTCCGGGCGGGGGCCGAGCCCGGCCGGTCCGGGGGCGGGGCCGTGGACGCGTCGGCGGTCCCGCCGCCTCCGCGGCTCCGGTCCGCCGGCCCCTGACGTCGGGGGTCCGCGGCCCATCCGACCGTCCGGGCCCGGCCTCGGCGCCACGGCAGGCGAGGCCGCCGCGAGGAGGAGCGGTTCGCAGAAGCAGTGGGTCGTTGTGCGTGAGGACGGGCCGGCCGGAGATGGCCCGTCCCCCCGCACGTCTGGTCCGTACCGGCGGCGAGGCTGTACTCATTTTCGGCAAGAGATTGCACCCGCGTACTGTCATCGCCTCTCTAACGCCGTACGCGCACGGCCATTTACGTTCTGGGGAACCCCAATGACAGCGCGGCATCCTCCGCCTCGTACGGTCGGCCGCGCACGACGTACAGAGGAACCCCCATGCGCCAGTCCTCAGCCCACCGTCGGCGGCGACGACCGGTGGTACGCCTCTCCGCGGCCGCCGCCCTCCTGGCCGGCGGAGGTGGTGTGATCGCCCTGACCGCTCCGGGCGCGTCGGCCGCCTGCTCCGACATCGAAGTCGTCTCGGCCCGCGGCACGTTCGAGCCCGGCACCCTCGGAACGATCGTGGGCGACCCGGTGTTCTCCGCGCTGCAGAAGCGCCTCACCGGCAAGAACCTCACGAGTCACAAGGTCGACTATCCGGCCGACCTGAGCCTCGGCTCGAGCGCCCAGGGCAACACCGACCTGGTCAACCACGTGAAGAGCCAGGCGAGTTCCTGCCCGGCTCAGAAATTCATCCTGGTCGGTTACTCGCAGGGCGCGAACGTGGTGGACAACTCCATCGGCATCAGCAGCGCCGGCTCGCCGGTCGGCGGCGCGATCACCGCCACCATTCCCGACGACGTCGAGCCGAAGGTCTCCGCGGTGCTCCTCTTCGGCAATCCGATCCGGTCACTGGGGAAGAGCGTCACCGGAACGTACGCGGACCGCACCCATGACGTCTGCGCCCAGGGCGACCCGGTCTGCGAAAGCGGCGGCAACGACACTCTGGCCCACCTGAGTTACCGCGACGACGCGGAGGAGGCGGCCGCCTTCGCAGCCGGCAAAGTCTGACGCACCCACTCCTGAAGCGGCTTCGAAGTGCCCGGCGGCGACGGCTGCCGGGCACTTTCCGTCGCGGCCGCGGCACCCGCGCCGATGGCCCCGGTCGCCCGGCGTCGCATGACAGTCAGCCCCGGTCGGCCCGCTCCCGGACCCACGACGCGGTCACACTCCGAGTTCTTACGAGACCCTGACGCGATGATCAGATTCCTCCGTCCCGACAGCCCCATGGACAACTCTGGTTCCTGAACAGGACCTCGACACAAGCGTCGACTTCTTCCTGGGCCTGATCCACGTCGTGAAGTGGCAGATCACCCGGAGGAGTTCGGAGGAGAACCATGCGGCCCCACACACGTAAGCGGTCGAAGACCACGAGCGGCAAGGTCATGGCCGCCGCTGCGGCTCTCACCCTCGGAGCGGGCGGGCTGGTGGTCGTCAACGTCTACGCCTCCGCCCATGAGACATCAGGCGGCAACACCGTCAAGCAGTCCCAGGGCGGGGTCGGCCGGGCCGCCGCGTCGCAGGCCTCGACCATCGACTGCCCCGACGTCGGCAGCGGGCTGCGGCAGGTGCCGGACCAGGCCCGTGCGGAGGTCGACAGGGAACTCGCCGCACTGGACACCCAAATCTCCGAGGCCTACCGGAGGCTGCAGGGTTCGGCTCGGGCCATACAGCAGGACAGCGGCTTCGCGAACAACGCGATCATGAATCCCCTCAAGGACAAGCGGGTCGCGACGATCGACCGGATAGTGGTCGCCATCGGCAGGCAGGGGGACAGGCCCCAGGGCCTCGGGTCACTGGCCGCCTGTACGCTGCGCGCCTCCGGCAACCAGGGCGACACCGGAAACGGCCAGGAGCAGGGCCAGGGAGAGGGGCAGGAGCAGGGCGGCGGGCAGGGTCAGCCCGCCGACGGAGGACAGGTCGCAGGCAACGGGCCCGTCGCCGCCGACTTCGTCGACATCACCTCGGCCCAGCCCAACGTGGCGCCACCCCGCCGGTCGAAGCAGGCCTCCCGCGGGACCTTCACCACCCGGTGCGGAGTCAACGAGAACAAGCTGTACAACTCCGACAACGTCATCGTCGCGCCCGGTGTGGACAACGGCGCGCACCACACGCACGACTACGTCGGCAACCAGGCGAACGACGCGTTCGCCGACAACGACGACTTCGCGGGCGGCGCGACGACATGCCAGAACCAGGGTGACAAGTCCTCCTACTACTGGCCGGTCCTGCGCCTGCAGGACGGCACCGAGGAGTTCGACGCCACGCAGCAGGGCGGCGGCGCCGAGGGCAACACCGGCAAGATCCTCACGGCGTCGGAGGTGACGCTGGACTACGTGGGCAACGCCCGCAGCCGGGTCGTGGCCATGCCCAGGTTCCTGCGGATCATCACCGGTGACGCCAAGGCGTTCACCAACGGCACCACGAACGCCAACGCGGCCTGGAGCTGCACCGGTTTCGAGGACCGCCAGCTCACGGACAAGTACCCGGTCTGTCCCGAGGGCAGCAGCCTGGTGCGGACGTCGAAGTTCCAGAGCTGCTGGGACGGCCAGAACGCCGACAGTGCCAATCACCGCGCCCACGTCGCGTTCGCCGATCCGAAGTCGGGTGCCTGCCCGAGTGGCTTCAAGGCCGTTCCCCAGCTCGTGCAGCGGCTCGTCTACGACGTGGACGCTCCCAGCCTCGACGACGGCGGCCGGACCAGCCCGTTCTACGCGGTGGACGGCTTCCCGGAGCAGATGCACAAGCCGGTCACGGACCACGGCGACTTCGTCAACGTCTTCGACGAGCAGCTGATGAACAAGATGGTCCAGTGCATCAACACCGGCCGCAAGTGCCAGTGAACCCCCGGCCCTGAGCCGCTGTCCCCGGCCGCGACCACGGCCGGCGAGGCGCACGGCTGGGACCGGGACACGTGTGGGCGACGGATGGCGTACATCCGTCGCCCACACGTGTCCCGGTCTCATGGCGCGTCCGTGGACCTGGCGGCCCGTCGTGGTCCCGGTCGGCCTCGCGCGACGGCGGCGCCCCTGCCGCGATGAGTTCCGCCGGGCCGGGAGTCTGCCGTGGTCACTGTCGTAGAGGGCCGCGTACGGCGCTGCCCGGCACCGGAACATCGCGGAGGACTCGATGACGACCACCCCGAGTGACCCGGTCGGCGTTGCCCGGCCGCCCGCCCGTCGTCGGCCTGGCCGACTGGCAGGCCGCACGTGACGAGCTCCTGATCCGCGAGAAGGCCCACACCCGGGAGGGCGAGGCCCTTGCCACGGCCCGTCGCCGACTGCCGATGGCGGAGCTCGACGGGACGGTCGAGGTCGTGGGAGGACCACCCCGGGGGCCTCCGGTGATCGGCGCCCCGGCCAGGGCGACCCCTCCGGGGGCGCCGCCAGGCCTGCTGGTACTGGCGTTCGGACGCCGCCGGTGTCGCCACCTGGGGGCCGACCAGCCGCCCCGTGCCGCAGTGGACGCGCCCCGGGGCGACAACCGTGGAAACTCTCGGCCGGCACGGCCACCCCACCACTGACGCACCTCGTCGACGGCGTCGGCGAGGTGCCCCGCGCCGGACTCACCCCGCCGCGGGGCCCGTGATCAGGCCCCGGCCACCGGCAGTGTCACTTCGAATCGGCAGCCGCCCGGGACGTTGCGCACCGCCGCCTGACCTCGGTGTGCCTCGACGATGCCCCGGACGATGGCGAGACCGAGGCCGGCACCGGCCGGCGGGGTGCGGGCGTGCGTGCCACGCCAGCCGGTGTCGAAGACCCGCGGCAGGTCCTCCTCGGGGATACCGCCGCAGCCGTCCGTGACGGACAGGACCACACCGTCCGGGGAGCGCTCGACGGCGACCGCGACCGTACCGTCCGAAGGGGTCCGGCGGATCGCGTTGACCAGCAGATTCCCCAGCACCCGGCTCATCTCCTTGCCGTCCACCTCGACCGGTACCGGTTCGATGCGGTCGCCGACCAGCCATACCCCGTACTCGCGGGCGAGGGCGTCCGCTCCCGCGAGGGCGTCGCCGACGAGGTCGTACACGGACATACGCGCAGGGGAGAGAGCGAGCGCCCCGGCGTGGATACGGGAGAGTTCGAAGAGGTCGCCCACCATGTCGTTGAGGCGTTCGACCTCCGTCCGCATCTGGCGGAGATAGCGCTGGGGGTCGGCGGCGACGCCGTCCTCCAGCGCCTCGGACATGGCGCGGAGCCCGGCGAGCGGAGTGCGCAGGTCGTGCGAGATCCACGCGACGAGTTCGCGTCTCGATGTCTCCAGGGCGCGCTCGCGGTCCCGGGACTCCGCCAGCTTCGCGCTGGTCATGGCCAGCTCCCGGCTCAGCTCGGAGAGCTCGGCGGTCACCGAGCCCGCGGGCGCCGCGAAATGACCACCCTCACCGAAGGAGCGGGCGGCCGCGGTGATCGCCCGGCTGCCCGCGACGACCCGGCGGCCGAGCAGCAGTGCGGTGGCCAGGGAGACGACCGCCGCCATCGCGACGACCATGGTGACGACGGTCAGGTCGTGCGAGTTCAGGAACATGGCCCAGGCCACGGCCAGCGTGCCCGCGAGCATGGACGCCACGGCCACCGCCACGACCACCGTGAGGGACGCCGTCAGTGAGCGTCGCCGGATCAGCCACAGCACACCCGCCCCGAGCAGCCCGGCCACGACGGCTCCGAGAAGGGCGAAGAGGGCGATCAGCAGGAAGTCGAGCACGGTCAGACCGCCTCCTCGTGTGGTGTGACGTCGAAGCGGTAGCCCACTCCCCACACCGTCTGGATCAGTCGAGGGCGGGCCGGGTCGTCCTCCACCTTGCCCCGCAGCCGCCGTACGTGGACGGTGACGGTGGACAGGTCGCCGAAGTCCCAGCCCCACACCTCACGCATCAGCTCTTCGCGGCTGTAGGCGCGGCCCTGGTTGCGCAGGAGGAACACGAGAAGGTCGAACTCGCGCAGGGTGAGGCCGAGTTCGATGCCGTTCTTGGTGGCGCGGCGGGCGGCCGGGTCGGCGGTGATACCCGCCGCGTGCACGGGCTGGGCGGCGGGGGCGGGCCGGGTCCGACGCAGGACCGACTCGACCCGCAGCACCAGCTCACGAGGGCTGAAGGGCTTCGTGACGTAGTCGTCGGCGCCCACTTCCAGGCCGAGGATCCGGTCCCCCTCGTCACCGCGGGCGGTGAGCATGATGACCGGCACGGGTCCGCGGGCCCGGATCCGGCGGCACACCTCCAGGCCGTCCATGCCGGGCAGCATCAGGTCCAGTACCACCAGGTCCGGCCGGTGCGCGGCGGCCCGCGCGAGCGCGGACGGCCCGTCCTCGGCCCGGTCGACCTCGTACCCGGCGCGGTCGAGGTAGCCGGAGACGACCTCGGCGACGGTGGGGTCGTCGTCCACGACGAGGACGCGGGGCGCGCCCGCGTGTCCGCGAGGAGCGGAGCCGGAGCCCGGGGGTTCGTGCGGTTGCTGCATGACCGCAGCTTGCCACCCGTCGCGCCCGGGTGCGTCGGCCCCTCCGCGACGTCCTTGTTTCGTAAGGACCTGAGGTCCACGTGGTTCGCCAGCTCGCGGCAGGCCGGGCTTACGCCGTCACCATCCCGTCAGCAGCAGATGATTGACGAGGAGGGCGAGGACCGCCTGGGCGGTGAGCCAGGCGCGGGGCCGGGTCAGGAACGCGCACGCGGGGAGCAGCCACAGCGCGAACGGCAGCCAGATGCGTTCCGTCTCCGCCTTGCTCATCCCGGAGAGGTCGGCGGTGAGGAGTGCGAGCAGAGCGGCGGCCACGAGCAGGGCGAGCCGGGCGTCGGGGGTGACGGCGACCGAGCGCAGGCACCTGCGGAAGCCCTTGCGCACCGGAGCCGTGCCGGCCCGCCGCAGGCCCGCGACGGTCGCCGGGCCGATCACCAGGACCGTGCACGCGATGTTCGCCCACACCCAGTACCCGAACGGCCGGATCCCGCCGGCCCCTTGGTAGTACCGGGTGACGAGCAGCCGGTACGCCTCCCACCAGTTGAAGCCCGCGAACGTGAACGCGGCCGGCACGACGACGAATCCGGCGATGAGCCACGGGAGCGGTCGGAGCCTTCGGGAGCCGAGCAGCAGGACGCCGCCGGCGATCACCGCGAGCAGGGTCAGCCCGTACGACAGATACGCGGTGAGGCCGAAGAGGAGCCCGGAGGCGAGGCCTGCCGACCGTGGGCGGTGTCCTGTGAGCGCAAGGGCGAGGAACGCGACGGCCCAGGCGGCGACCGCCGCGAAGTACCCGTCCGCGGAGGTGCCCATCCACACGGCTGCCGGGGCCAGGACCATGAAGGGCGCGGCCCGGCGGGCGAGTGCCTCTCCGCACAGTGCGCGCACGGTGACGAGGACCGCCAACGCCGCTGTCGCCCCGACGGTGACGCACCAGACGCCCGCCCACGCCCCGCCCGCCAGGCCGAGCCGGTCGAGGAGGGCGAAGGTGAGGGTGGCCGCGGGTGGGTGTCCGGCGACGTGCGCGGGCCAGGCGTCCGGTGAGTGCATCAGGATGTGTTGGGTGAAGTCGCGCAGGGCGGCCGGGATGTCATGGAAGCGGTTGACGGGGTCGATGACCTGGAGGTACTCGTACTTGGTCGTCAGCCGCCGGGCGACACCGCGCTGCCATCCGTCGACCAGCGCGAGCGAGAACGTCCATGCCAGGGCGGTACCCCACGCCGTGACCAGCAGGGCCCGCCAGGGCAGCCGGGCGGCGACGCGCGGCCCGTACGCGACGACGGCGACGGCGACGATGATCGCGGCGGGGGTGCCCGGGCCGGCGTGCGGCTCCCAGTAGGCGTACAGGGGTGGCCACCTGACACGAAGGGTTCCGTACCGGTGCTCCATGACGGTGCCGATCACAGCCGCCGTCGTGACGAGCAGCGCTGCGGCCAGGGCCGCGAACAGGTCGCGGAGAAGATCGCGGTTCACACCGGCACGCTAGGCCGGGGAGGGCCGGACGGGACTGCGGGGACCTCGGACGTCAGCGTTTCGTCATGAGTTGCGGGCCCTGTCCTCGGCATGTCCCGGCCTACGGTCGGGGCATGCGTGACCATCGACTCCCCACCTCCCCCGGTTTCTGGCGCAGCCCGTTGCGCGGCCCCTGGTTCACCTCCGTCCTCGGCATGGTGCTGCTCGTCGGGATCACGGTGCTGTTCGTGACGGGCCTTCTGTCGTACGCGGCCTACAACCCGGAGCTGTCGCCGGTGAACGACAAGACCCCGGACAAGGGTCTGCTCGGTTTCTACCTGTTCGCCTGGCCGACCGACCCGCCCTGGCTCTACCGGCTCACCCAGGGCGTCCACGTCACTCTCGGCATCGTGCTGATCCCCGTACTGCTGGCGAAACTGTGGTCGGTCCTGCCGAAGCTGTTCACCCTGCCGCCGGTGCGGTCGCTCGCGCACGCACTGGAGCGGGTCTCGCTGCTTCTGCTGGTCGGGGGCGCGCTGTTCGTGTTCGTCACGGGCGTGCTGAACGTCCAGCTCGACTACCTCTTCCCCGGCTCCTTCTATCCGCTGCACTTCTACGGGGCCTGGGTGTTCTTCGCGGCGTTCGTGACACACGCGGTGCTGCGGGTGCCGGCCGCGCTGCGCAATCTGCGGCACCTGCGCGGGGAGGGCAGCGAGGAGGGCAGCGAGCTGGTCTCCCCGGCTCCCGCCCCGCCCACCGTCTCGCGACGCGGCGCGCTCGGCCTCGTAGGCGGTGGTTCCCTGCTCCTGCTCGTGACGACGGCGGGGCGGAGCTTCGACGGACCCCTGCGGGAGACAGCTCTGCTCGCTCCGCACGGCGGCCCCGAACCGGATTCGGGGCCCGGCGGCTTCCAGATCAACAAGACGGCCGCGTCGCGTGGGATCAGCGCGGCGGAGACGCGTGACGAGGCGTGGCGGCTGGTCGTCGAGGGGAACGGACGGACGGTTCGCCTGAGCCGGGCGGATCTCGCCCGACTCTCCCTGCACAGCGCCGCGTTGCCCATCGCCTGTGTGGAGGGGTGGTCGACGTCCGACCAGTCGTGGCGGGGTGTCCGCCTGCGGGACCTTGCGGCCCTGGTCGGGTACGAGCGCGGCGCGGCGCCCGACGTACTGGTGGAGTCGCTCCAGCGGCACGGGTCGTTCCGCCGGGCCGCTCTGCGCGACAACCAGGTGCGCGACCCGCGTGCCCTGCTCGCCCTGTTCGTCAACGGTGAGCCCCTGACCCCGGACCACGGCTATCCGGCGCGGATCATCGTGCCGGCCGCGCCCGGTGTGCTCAACACCAAGTGGGTGGCTCGGATGACCTTCGGAGACCTGTGATGCGACGACGTGCGACACGACGGCTTCCGGTGCGCCGGTACGCGGGGAGCCCGCTTCAACTCCTGCTCCTGGCCTGCTCGTTCACTCTCGCCGGGTATGCGGGTGTGCGGCTGCTCGCAGACGACTGGCTCTCGGTCGCGCTGTGGTTCGTGGGCGCGGCGCTGGTGCACGACTTGGTGTTGCTGCCCCTGTACGCGGGCGCCGACCGGGCCGTCACGCGAGCGCTGGGCATGGCCGGCCGCCGGGAGTGGACGGTCTTCGTACGCGTCCCGGCGGCGCTCTCCGGTCTGCTGCTGCTGATCTGGTTTCCGTTGATCAGCGGGCAGGTGGCCGACCGCTATCGATCTGCCACCAGCATGTCCGGCGACGGGTTCCTGTCCCGTTGGCTGCTGATCACGGCGGTGCTGTTCGGCGGTTCGGCGGTACTGCTCCTGCTGAGGTCGCTGCGGTTGCGCAGGGCGACGAAGGAGCGGCCCCCGGCCGTCCACTGACGCTCCGGGCGCCAGCCGGCGCGTGTCGCGAGCCGGAGCAGAGGCGGTGTGCCGAGGCGGGCCCAGGGGAAGTGCGGGCCGGCCGTGCCGTGAGTACCTGCGGCCAGGTGGACGACATGGACGGTGACCCGTTCGTCGACGTCTCCGTCCAGGACGGTCTCGACGAGCAACAAGCCCTCTTGGTTGAGGAGTTGGGACATGCGCCGCAGGAGGGCCGCCGGATCACCGCCGATGCCGATGTTCCCGTCGATGAGAAGGGCGGTGTCCCAGCGCCCTTCTCCGGGGAGCGGTTCGAAGACCGAGCGCCGCAGCGCCTGGCCGCCGAGTCGCACGGTGCGGGCGACGGCTGCTTCGCTGACATCGACGCCCAGCGCGGGCCGGCCTCTGGCCGCGAGTTCCGCGACGAGCCGTCCCGGTCCGCACCCCACGTCGAGGACGGCCCCTTCGCAGTGGTCCAGAACCTTGATGTCGGTCGTGTCGGCGGTGGCGCACCAGCGTTCCACCTCCAGCGGCATCAGCCAGCCGTCGGTGCGGCGCAGGAAGAGCGGCCCGCGGCCGGTGGCCAGTGCCTCGGAGTACGGGTCGGCGGCCCACGGACGGGGGATGCCGACGGGCGCGAGGGGCCCGAGGGCCGCAGGGGGCGCGGGACGATCGGGGCCGGCCCCCCGAGACGACGTGATCTCGTGTGCGGTGCTCATCGACGGGCAGCCGCCCCAAGACGTCCCAGCTCAGCGGCGAACCGGCTCTCCGGGGCCGCCAGGGCGACCGCCTCCGCGTCACGGGCCGTGTCCACGTCCCGGAGGCGCGGCAGCTCACGCACACGCAGGCCCGCGACGACGAGCCGCTCGAACTGCACGGCGCCCGTCGTGGGCGTCGACATCGGTACGCCGCGCAGCAGCCCGGGGTCGGGGTGGGCGAGCCCCAGCGCCCAGAAGCCGCCGTCCTCGGCCGGCCCGAAGTACGCGTCGCAGCCGGTGAAGTCCACGGTGAGCAGTTCCGGGGTCACCTGTGGGGTGTCCATGCCGATGAGCAGCGCGGGTCCGTCACAGGCGTCGAAGGCGGCGGCCAGCCGCTCGTCCAGGTCTCCCGCGCACTGCGGGACGACGTCGAAGCCGGGCGGCAGCCAGGGGCCCGGAGCGCCGTCGAGCACCAGCACACGACGCCGAGCGGGGGTGGCCGCCACCGCACACAGGGTGTCCGCGAGTGCCGCCTCGGCGAGCGCCGCAGCTTCCCCGGGCGTGAACGGCGGGGTGAGGCGGGTCTTGACCCGTCCCGGCCGCGGTTCCTTGGCGATGACGAGGAGTGTGGTCACTGGGAGGTTCCTCCTGGAAGTACGGCGAATGAGCCGTTGACGGCCCCGTCGCGGGGGACCGGTGGTTCGGCCAGGACCCGGCTCATGTCCCGTACCGCCTGCCAGGTGCCGCGCCAGGTGCCGGTGACCTTGGAGTCACCGGTGCGTGGCAGGTACGGCACGTCGTGCTCCACGACACGCCAGCCGGAGTCGGCGGCGCGGACGACCATCTGCAGCGGGTAGCCGCTGCGGCGGTCCGTGAGCGCGAGGCCGAGCAGTTGTTCGCGGCGGCCCGCACGGAGCGGTCCGAGGTCGTGCAGACGCAGCCCCGTGCGGCGGCGCATCATCCGTGCCAGCACGAGGTTGCCCGCCCTGGCGTGCGCGGGCCAGGTGCCACGGCCCTGCGGGCGGCGCCGCCCGAGCACGAGGTCGGACTCGCCCTGCTCCACCTCGCGGACGAAGGGCACGAGGAGGGACGGGTCGAGGGAGGCGTCGCAGTCGCAGAAGCACACGATGTCCGCGGTGGCCGCGGTCAGCCCGGCGTGGCAGGCGGCGCCGAAGCCGCGACGGGTCTCGTGCACGACGGTCGCGCCGAGGTTCCGGGCCAACTCCGGTGAGCCGTCCGTGGATCCGTTGTCCACCACCAGCGCACGCCATGTGGAGGGGATGCGGTCGAGCACCCAGGGCAGGGCCTCGGCCTCGTTCAGACAGGGAAGAACCACGTCGACGGACGCCGTGGTCGTCGCCGCTTCCGATTGCGTTGCGGGAGAGGTCATCACGTGTTTCACCCTACGAAGACAAAGGGGATATAGCGGGCTCCGGCTTCTTACGAAACGCGGACGTCGGGGCCGCGGGAGAGCGCGACCGGGGCATGCGGAAGCGGACCGCTTGCCTGAGTGGCGCAAGTCCCCGCACACCGGACCCACTTCATGGGGACACGACGTGACCCGGACACGGAAGACAGAGGGCTTCGCGCGAGGCACGGCCGGTTCACCACCGTCACCCGCGGGAACCCATGGATTGCACATCGCTTCGACCGGCCGGGAGTTGGAAGCACCATGCCTCGCGAAGAGAGCTGAATCCGATGCCGACGCCTCAAGAGAGGTCACGGCGTGCGAGTACCGCGTTGCCGGCGACTTTCGCACTGGCCGTCGTTCTGAACCTGGCCGACGCGGTCTGGGACCCTTCCGGCGAGGCGTGGTTCGCCTCGCGCGTCGCCGTGTCGGTCCTCTTCACCGTCGCCCTGGTCGCGTTCGCGGCACAGCAGCTCAGGAACCGCGGACGCCAACGCCCTTGAGAACCGGCCGACCCTCGCTGCCTCATCGGCGCCGCCGGCCCGACAGCCGAGGAGCGCTCCCTCGCTGCCGGGCCGAGCGCTACTCGCCGCGCAGCCTGGCCGTCGCGAATTCCCGCATGCCCTCCTCGAACCCGACTTCGGGTTTCCAGGCCAACTCGCCTCGCAGCCGCGCCGAGTCCGCCGTGATGTGGCGTACGTCCCCCAGTCGGTACTCCCCCGTCACCACGGGCTCAGGACCGCCGTAGGCGGAGGCCAGTGCCTGCGCCATCCGGCCGACCGTGTGGGGCTCGCCGCTGCCGGTGTTGTACGCGACCAGGGATCCGGCCCGGGGTCCGGCCTCCAGCGCGGCCACGTTCGCCGCCGCCACATCGCGTACGTGCACGAAGTCCCGGCGCTGGCCCCCGTCCTCGAAGACGCGCGGGGCCTCGCCCCGGGCGAGTGCGGACCGGAAGAAGGACGCGACCCCCGCGTACGGGGTGTCGCGCGGCATGCCCGGCCCGTAGACGTTGTGGTAGCGCAACGAGATCGCGGAGCCGTCCGTGGACCGGGCCCACGCCGCCGCCAGATGCTCCTGGGCCAGCTTGGTCGTCGCGTACACGTTCCTGGGGTCGACCGGAGCGTCCTCGCCGACCAGCCCCGGCGTCAACGCCTCCTGGCACCGCGGGCACCGGGGCTCGAACCGCCCCGCGTCGAGGTCCGCCACGGTCCGGGGGCCGGGTCGCACGGTCCCGTGCCACTCGCAGGCGTACGAGCCCTCGCCGTACACCACCATCGACCCAGCCAGCACGAGCTGTCGTACTCCCGCGTCGGCCATGGCGGCGAGCAGCACCGCCGTACCGACGTCGTTGTGCGACACGTAGTCGACCGCGTCCGAGAACCCCTTCCCGAGCCCCACCATCGCCGCCTGATGACAGACGGCGTCCACGCCCGGCAGTGCGGCGGCGACCGCCGCCGCGTCGCGCACGTCCGGACCGTCGCGCAGGTCGAACACGACCGCCTCGTGCCCCCGCGCGGTCAGCGCCTCGACGACATGACACCCGATGAACCCGGCTCCGCCGGTGACCAGTACTCGCATACACGAGACGCTAGGACCACCAGCGCGTCGTGGGGCAGCCACGCGCCCATGACGTCACAGGCCCGTAAGACCTCGGCAGCCCTCGGACCTCACCCCCGCGGACCCGCGCGAGTGGCCGTCGCCATCGTCCGCACGATGTCCACGACAGGGCACGACGAGCGGCTGACGCACCGACCGGGACGGCGCCGGGCGCCGACGCTTCCGTTTGCGGCCCAAAGGGTCCTCGCGGGAGGGTTCGGGGGTGACCACCCTGCTGATCGTGCATCACACGCCCTCGCCCAACTGCCAGGCGATGTTCGAAGCCGTCGTCTCCGGCGCGAACGACCCGGAGATCGAGGGCGTACGCGTTGTCCGACGGGCGGCGCTGGCCGCCACGGCCGCCGACGTGCTGGCCGCCGACGGATACCTCCTCGGCACTCCGGCCAACCTGGGCTACATGTCCGGTGCCCTGAAGCACTTCTTCGACCAGGTCTACTACCCCTGCCTGGACGCGACACGAGGCCGACCCTTCGGCTTCTACGTCCACGGGGGCAACGACGTCACCGGAGCGGTGCGGGGCATCGAGTCGCTCACCAAGGGCCTGGGCTGGCAGCGTTCCGCCGAGGCCGTGACCGTGACGGGCGAGCCGAACAAGGCGGACATCGAGGCGTGCCGGGAGCTGGGGGCCACCCTCGCCGCGGGGCTGATGAGCTGACCGAGTCGCCCGGAAGGGATGGGCAGGCGGGTCGCACGGAGGAGCCGGTACAGGCGCCGAGCACGTCCGCGGCAGCCCTGGTCAGCGACCGGACCCGGCAATGCGGACCCCGCGCCACGCACCGGGGCGGCTGCGCCGCTCGGCGCAGGACCGGAACGAATCCGATGTCTGCGAGAGGCGGTGGGTGGACATGTCCGCCGACTGGGAATGGGACGAGACGCTGTTCGCGGGCACGGCGGCCCACTACCGGCGCGGAAGGCTGCCGTACGCCCCCGCCCTGGCGGACGTACTGGCCGAGACTCTCGGGCTCGACGGACGAGGAACCCTCATCGACGTGGGATGCGGGCCGGGCACCCTCGCGCTGACCCTGGCGCACCTGTTCGGCGGGATCGTCGGTGTGGACCCGGACCGCGGGATGATCGCCGAAGCCTCCCGCGAAGCCGCCGAGCGTGCCCTGACCGGGAAGGCGCGGTGGGTGCGGGCCCGGGCGGAGGATCTGCCCGCCGGTCTCGGCACGTTCAGCGTCGCGGCCTTCGGCCAGTCGTTCCACTGGATGGACCGCGAGCTGGTGGCCGCGACCATCCGGGACATGCTCCGGCCCGGCGGGGCGCTCGTGCACATCTCCGACCTCAAGTCGGAGACGAGGTCGGTCGACGGGCTTGGGCATCCGGCAGTGCCCGGTGCGGACTTGGAGGAGTTGGTCAGGCGCTATCTGGGGCCTGTCCGACGGGCCGGCCGAGGGGTGCTGCCGCGGGGAACGCCCGGCGATGAGGCTTCGGTGTTCGCCCGGGCGGGATTCGCCGGCCCCGAGCGTCATGTCGTCCCCGGCGGACAGGCACTGGAACGCACGAGTGACGACGTCGTCGCGGGGGTGTTCTCCATGTCGTTCTCGGCTCCGCACCTGTTCGGCCCGCGCCGCGACGACTTCGAGGCAGACCTGCGCCGGGTACTGCGGGAGGCGTCCCCCTCGGGTCTGTTCTCCGAACGCCTGCCGAGCACCGAGGTGTTCGTCTGGCGGAAGGGTCCTGCCGGGCCGACGTCTCCACCGGCCTCCTGAGCCCGCCAGGAAGGCATCCCACGGTCGGGCGATGAGGCGGGGGCTCCACGCCCACCCGCCGTTCATGATGATGAACACCAATCACCTACACGTCTATTGACGCCCCGCATCGCCAGCCTCTAACTTCCGGGAAAGCGCTTTCTCCCCTTGCGATGCAGTGTCCCCGTCATGCGACCGGTTCATGTATTCGAACCTGCAACTTTGCCACATGCGAGACCCCGGAACTACGGGGCCGGCACGCCTCACCGGCAGCTCGGGCGCACTGAACGTCCCACCGCACAGTTCCTCGGCACTCGTTCACCGAACTCCGGTCGGACGAGCCAAGCAACCTGGAGACGAACGATGCAACCGAGACCAGTGACAGCGTCCCTCGCCCTCGTGGCCGGCACACTCGTCGCACTCTCCGGCACCACGGCACACGCCGCGACCACCCGGTACGAGGCCGAGACCTCCCCGGCGATCTGCACAGGCACCATCGACTCCGACTGGGCCGGCTACACCGGCAGCGGGTTCTGCAACGGCACCAACGCGACCGGCGCCCACGCGCAGTTCACGGTGACCGCAGCCGCGTCAGGAACGGCGACGCTCAAGGTCCGGTTCGCCAACGGAACCACCGCCGCGCGGCCCGCGAGTCTCACGGTGAACGGCTCGGCGGCCACCTCGGTCTCGTTCGAGGGCACCGGCGCCTGGGGGACATGGGCGACGAAGACGCTCACCGTGCCGGTGACGGCGGGCAGCAACACCATCCGCCTCAGCCCCACCAACGCGGGCGGCCTGCCCAACATCGACCACCTCGACGCCGAGACGGGCGACACGACCCCGCCGCCGTCGAGCAGCGCGCTGTACGTGGCACCGGGCGGCACCGACAGCGCGGCCGGAACACAGTCGGCACCGACGACACTCACCTCGGCGATCACCCGCATCACACCCGGCGGGACGATCTACATGCGCGGCGGGACCTACCGGCCCTCGCAGACCATCACCATCCCGGCGGGCAACAACGGCACCGCGAGCGCCCGGACGAAACTCTCCGCCTATCCGGGTGAGACCCCGGTGCTGGACTTCTCGGCCCAGAGCGAGGACACGGCGAACCGCGGGCTGGCCGTCAACGGATCGTACTGGCACGTCTCCGGCATCGTCGTCGAGCGGGCCGGCGACAACGGCATCTTCGTCGGCGGCAGCAACAACGTCTTCGAGCGCACGGTGACCCGCTACAACCGGGACACGGGTCTGCAGCTCTCGCGGATGCTGTCCAGTACCCCCAAGGAACAGTGGCCGTCCAACAACCTCGTCCTCGGCGCGGAGTCGCACGACAACGCCGACTCGGACGGCGAGGACGCCGACGGATTCGCTGCGAAGCTCACCTCCGGCCCCGGCAACGTCTTCCGTTACGCGGTGGCCCACAACAACATCGACGACGGCTGGGACCTCTACACCAAGTCGGACACGGGAGCCATCGGCCCGGTGACGATCGAGGACTCCCTCGCCCTCGACAACGGCACCCTCAGCAACGGCGGCCAGGCCGGCAACGGCGACCGCAACGGCTACAAGCTCGGCGGCGAGGACATCGGGGTCAACCACGTCATCCGGCGCAACATCGCCTACAACAACGGCAAGCACGGGTTCACCTACAACAGGAACCTCGGCAGCATGACGGTGTCGGACAACGTCAGCATCGACAACGAGGAGCGCAACTACTCGTTCGACGCGGGCAGTTCGGTGTTCCGCGGCAACACGTCGTGCCGCGGAGGCAGCGGGACGAACGACAGGATCGTGGGCAACACCGACAGCTCGAACCAGTTCTGGTCCGGCACGAACGGCTCCCGGTGCTCCTCGTACAGCGGCGCCCTCAAGTGGTCCTTCGCCGCGGACGGCCGCCTCGTGGTGACCTTCGGCGGCAACCAGGTCACGCCGTAACCGATCCCACCGCCGACCGAGTGTCGGAGGCGGCAACGCCCCGGCCGGCCCGTCCGATGCATCCGGACGGGCCGGCCGGCCCGCGACCTGCACTGGACTTGTGCGTACGCAGGCGCCCTCGTCACGCTTCGAGGGCGCCTGTGTACGGCAGCCGCACCATGTAGATGTCGACCGGATCCTGGGCCTTTACGGTGAACCCGTGGCGCTCGTACAGCCGCCGGGCGGCGCTGCCCTGCAGGACGTTCAGGCGAACCAGCACGCCGTCGGCGTCGGCGTCGGCCAGCACCGTTCGCAGCACCGCCGATCCGAGCCCCCGGCCCTGCACACCCGGCGCGAGGTAGAAGTGTTCCAGCCACCGCCCGTCCTCGGCCGGCCGCATGGCGACGCAGCCCGCGAAGGCGCCACCGACCAGAACGACCGACGTGTGCCGGGAGGAGAAGGAGTCCCGCAGCCGCTGCCTGACCCGGTACTCGTCGAAACGGCCCAGCCGCTCCAGATCAGGGCGCATGACCGTCGCCCGCAACTCCACGATCGCCTCCACGTCCGCCGACTCGGCGGGACGCGTGGCCCATTGCAGGAGCCGGTCCGGCGCGGGGCCGGGCATCACCCGGCCCGCCTGTGTCTCGTCCACCTCTGTGCTCGCGTCCATGGCCGGATTGTGTCAGTGGGCCGCGGCGACGACATGCGTCGCAGGAACGGTCACTGTGCCCCGCTCAGGGCGTGAGGCTCGCCTGCACCGCGGGTCCGTACCGTGCGACGACGAGGTCGAGCGGTGTCGCACGCAGTTCTTCGCCGCGCGCGATGCCGAACATCACTCCGAGGCCGAGCAGCATGCTCACGGCGAGCTCGGCACGCAGGGCGGCGTCGGGGCCGTCGAGGCGCCGGACGAGCCGGTCGACCACCTGGGTACGGAAGTTGGCGCGGAGCGTGTCTCCCTGGCTGCCGTGGAGAGGGGCGAACACGATGCGTAGCAGAGGGTCGGCGCCCTGCTCTGTCTGGCTGACGAGTACGTGGCGGACCATGTGGCTCCCGAGGTCCGCCAGTGGTGCGTCCAGCAGGGCGGCCGCGTCCTGCGCGAAGGACATCACGTGCGCGAAGAGGGTCTCCTTGTTGCCGAAGTACTTCATGATCAGGGGTGGGCTGACACCGGCGCGTTCGGCCACGGCCTTGAGCGTGATGTCCCCGTGGGCATGACGTGCGAGGAGGTAGCGGGCCGCACGCAGGATCGCCGCCTTGGTGGCCTCGGCGTCCCTGCGCCCCGGGCCGCCGTCCGTCGCCTTTTCGAGCGCGGCCGCGGACTCCTGGGCCACTCCCGTCCGGTCCGGCACGGTGTCGACGGACTTCGTTGACCTCATGACTGTCCTGCTCCCTCCAGCAACTTGTCCGCGGCCCGTCCACGGCGCCGCCGCGACGGCCGGCCGGGCTTGTGCGGCTCACTCCTGCCCGGTATCGCCAGGGCCATCGCGCACCCGGCCAGCGCGACCGCCCCGGCCATGGCGAAGGCCAGCTGATAACCGCGCAGACTGGGCAGGGACACTCCGCCGACCGGACCGGTGTGGTGCACCAGTATGGCGGCCACGGCGGCACTGCACACGGCCTGGCCGATGGTCCGCATCAGTACGTTGACGCCGCTGGCGGAGCCGGTCTGTTCGGCCGGTACCGCTCCCAGGATCAGGGTCGGCAGAGCGGAGTACGCCAGAGCCGTGCCGGCCGACACGATGGCTCCGCCCGGAATGATCACCCACAGGTGACGGCTGTCCACGATCCGCGTCCCGTACCCGAAGACGATCACAACGGCCCCCAGCGCGAGCGTCACGCGTGGGCCGCGTGCCGTCGGGATGCGGGCGGATACCGGCGACAGGAACAGCATGATCACGCCGCTGGGCAGCAGGCACAGTCCCGCTCCGACGATCGACAGGCCGAGGCCGTAGCCCGTGTTCGTCGGTGCCGGCACCAGTTGGGCCGTGACCAGGGAGTTGGCGTAGAAGGCGAACCCGACGAGCAGCGCGGTCAGGTGGGGCAGCGCCACCTGGGGCAGAGCGGCCAGCCTGGGGTCGACCAACGGCCGTGCGGCTCGGATCCTGCATGGGCACTTCCCTGAGCATGAGGCCCGGCATGGTGAATAGCAGTTCACCACGGTAGATGAATAGCTATTCACCAGCCACCGTCCGCTACGGATGAATTTCCATTCACCCGGACTCCCGACGGTCGGCGCGAACCCTCACGAAGACACGACACCTCTCCGGGCCCTCCGGACCACCGGCCGGCACGTCGGCGTCGCCCCCTGTTCCGCGCCGAGCTCACAGGGAGGACACCGGCTGCGCTACGAGGCGCTCGGGGCGGGGCTCGCCGTGCGCATGGCATTCAGGTCCTGGATGGTCCCTCCGACCTTCGCCCGCAGCGGCTCCAGCATCTTGGGCTTCGCACTGATGGCCCACTGCGGGCCGACGAGGTACTTGCCTCCATAGATGGCGGCACTGTCGAGCCAGGTCAGCTTGTACTTCTCCGCGGGGAAGGTCGTGATGAGGTAGTCGCCCGCGGCAGTGCGGCAGACGCCCTCGCGCAGTTCCTCCGCGTCGGTTCGGATCTTGACCTTGCATCCGGTCAGGGCGGCGATCACCTCGACCTTCGCCGGAGCCACGACGCCGGCCGAGGGTGCGGTCCTCGCGGATGTCTTCGTCTGTTTGCTCTCGGCGGAGCCGTCCCCGTCCCCGCTGCAGGCAGTGGCCAGAGGAAGTAGCGCCAGGGTGCCGACGAGGGCGGCGCCGCGCACCGAGCGGGCGACGAGAGTGCGGCCGGTACGTCCTCGTGGTGGCTGCTGTGGCACGTGCCTCTCCGTATCCTGGCTGGTCCTGAGCGAGCGGGCATGACATCGACAGGGGGTACGGACAAGGGGGGCGGGCCGTTCACCGCCCGCGCCACCGAGGAGTCCCGCGGGGCCGCCCGACCGGGCGGCCCTCCGTCCGGCCGGACCGACGCGCGGGCGGCTCGCAAGGGTGGTCAACTGGCCGGAAGACTCAGTGCCTCTTCGCAAGGGAACTCTGTATGGCGATCGTCGTGGTTCTCGACATGCCCGGGATGACCCAGGCCAAGTACGAGCAGAGCGCGGAAAAGGTGGCCGGCCGGCCCGGCCCGGTCAAGAGCCCCGCCGACTGGCCGGTGGCCGGACTCATCTCGCACACGGCCGCCCCCACCGACACCGGCTGGCTGGTCGTGGACGTCTGGGAGTCCGAGGAGGCGTTCCAGCAGTTCGGGGAGACCCTCGTCCCGATCCTCCAGGAACTGGGCCTCTCGGACGTACAACCGCGGACCTACCCGGTGTTCAACGTGGTCACCCGTTAGGCCCGGTCCACACGCCCGCCCCGGGCCCGGGGCGGGCGAAGACATGGAGGGGTCAGAGCGCCGCGGGCGCTGCCGTGACCCCCATGACCAGTGAGTAGAGCGTGTCGTTCGCGGTGAGGAAGAGGCGGTTGCGCCGCGGGCCGCCGAAGCGGATGTTGGAGACCGTGTTGGGCACCAGGAGGCGGCCGAGGAGAGTGCCGTCGGGGGCGTAGCAGTGCACTCCGTCGTCCATGGCCGCGGCCCAGAGATGGCCCTGGTCGTCGAAGCGGAGGTTGTCGAAGCGGCCGCCCTCCACCCCTTTGATCTCGGCGAACACCCGGCCCTCGGAGAGGGTGCCGTCCGCGCGCACCTGGAATGCGCGGATCTGGCCGGCCCGGGTGTCGGAGACGTAGAGCTCGCTCTCGTCGAGTGAGAAGACCAGCCCGTTGGGAGCGCCGAAGCCGTCGGCCGCGAGGCGTACCTCGCCGGTGCCGGGGTCGATCCGGTAGACGTTGTTGGCGCCGATCTCACTCTCGCCGCGCACGCCCTCGTAGTCGCTGGTGATCCCGAAGTCCGGGTCCGAGAACCAGATCGAGCCGTCGGACTTCACCGCCGCGTCGTTCGGGCTGTTGAGGCGCTTGCCCCGGTAGCGGTCGGCGAGCACGGTGACCGAGCCGTCGTGTTCGGTGCGGGTGACCCGGCGATTGCCCTGCTCACTGGTGATCAGACGACCTTCGCGGTCGAGGGTGTTGCCGTTGGAGTGCCCCGCGGGCGAGCGGAAGACGCTCACGGCACCGGTCACCTCGTCCCAGCGCAGCATGCGGTCGTTCGGGATGTCGCTCCAGATCAGCTGGCGCCAGGCCGGTACGTACAGCGGCCCCTCCGCCCAGCGCGACCCCACGTGGAGCGTCTCCAGCTGCAGATCACCCGCGGTGCACTTCTCCGTACGGAACCTGTCGTCGAGTACTTCGTACAGCGCGGGGCGACCAGTGGCCATGTCCGCTCTCCTTACAGTCGATTCCGGGTTCGGATCCTGAACAGCATCCTGTAACGAGCGAGTATTGCAGGATGTTGTATGGTCTACGCAAGGAACTCATGGGACTGGTTTGGTGGAGAGCGTCATGGATGCTGTGGACCGGAAGTTGCTGAACCTCCTTCAGGAGGACGCCTCGCAGGCGTACGCCGCCCTGGGCAAGGAGGTCGGGCTCTCCGCCGGCGCGGCCCATGAGCGGGTGCGCAAGCTGCGCGAGTCGAGGGTGATCCGCCGCACGACCGTCGAGGTGGACCCCGGCGCGGTCGGCAGCGGGGTGCTGGCCTTCGTCATGGTCGACTCGTCGGCGTGGATGGGTGACTCCGGCGGGTGTTTCGCGGCGATCCCCGAGCTGCAGGAGGCCCACATCATCGCGGGCAGCGCATCGGTCCTGGTCAAGGTCCGGACAGGAACGACCGAGCAACTGCAGGACGTACTACGCCGCCTGTACGAGATCGACGGTGTGAGCGGCACCCACGCGACGGTGGTGCTGGAGACGTTCTTCGAAAGGCCGGTGTCGACAGGAGCCTGACGGCCGGGGACACCTCGGCCGCGGGACCGGCGGCCGGGCGCTGTACACCCGTGCACGATCACCCGCCCACAGCGAACAACAAAGGCAAGGGAGATAAATCATTCCCTTGCCACTCTTAACTTATAGCGCACCGGGGGGCTTGCCACAAGGCCCGGGTCCTACCGCAGAATCACTGGCCGTAAGCCGGAGCCTGAGACATAGGAGATTCGCGGAGTGCATGATTTGTTGTCGGATGACGGGCCGTGCGGTGGCGTCGAGCCGGTGGCACGGACTCGACCGCAGGCCGGAGTTGACGACACGAACGCTCTGACCGCCAGCGCGTTCGACCTCCCCGGCCACCTTTCCCCCAAGGCCGACCCGGCACTGATCGCCGGCGACGACGCGCACTTCGCGGCCATGGCGGAGAGCCTCGAACAAACCATCACCGAACTGTCCGGCCGCCTCGACGCCGAGCTCAGGGCGCCCGGCGGCACGGGCCGGGCCGCGATGGAACGGGACGCGGAGATCCACCGCCTGACCGGTCGTCTGCGCGCCCTGCGCCGCTTCGGCCTGGACCTGTGCCTCGGACACATCGTCGGCGCGGACGACCCCGAGCCCCTGTACATAGGGCGACTCGGCCTCACCGACAGCACCGGGCGTCGGCTGCTGATCGACTGGCGCTCCCCCGCGGCCGAGCCGTTCTTCGGAGCGACCCATGCCGACCCGATGGGCCTGGCGAGCCGCCGCAGGTACCGCTGGACCCGCGGCCGTATCAGTGACTACTGGGACGAGGTGTTCACCCAGGACGGGATTGTCGGCCACGCCGCGCTCGACGACCAGTCCGCCTTCATCGCCAGCCTCGGCAGCAACCGGTCGGCCGGGATGCGCGACGTGCTCGGCACCATCCAGGCCGACCAGGACGCCATCATCCGCGCGGGATCCCGCGGCGCTCTCGTCGTCGACGGCGGCCCGGGCACGGGCAAGACCGTCGTGGCCCTGCACCGCTCCGCCTATCTCCTCCACTCCGACCCCCGTCTCGGTCACCGTCGGGGCGGAGTGCTGTTCGTCGGTCCGCACCAGCCCTACCTGGCCTACGTCGCAGACGTCCTGCCCAGCCTCGGAGAGGAGGGCGTGCAGACCTGCACCCTGCGGGACCTCGTCGCCGAGGGGAACGCGGCAGCGACCGAGCCCGACCCGGACGTGGCCCTGCTGAAGTCCTCCGCGGACATGGTGAAGGCGATCGAGACGGCTGTCAGGTTCTACGAGGCGCCCCCCACCGAGGGGATGACGGTCACGACCCCTTGGTCCGACATCTGGCTGAGCGCGGACGACTGGGCCGAGGCGTTCGGCGCACCGGGACCGGGAGCCCCGCACAACGAAGCGCGTGACCAGGTCTGGGAGGAACTGGTCACGATCCTCATGGACAAGTTCGACGGTGACGTCTCGCCCGACCTGTTCCGGAAGTCGCTGCTGCACGACAGGGAGCTGACCGGGGCCCTCCACAGCGCGTGGCCTCTGCTCGAAGCGACCGACCTCGTCGGGGACTTGTGGTCGGTGCCCGCCTACCTGCGGATGTGTGCTCCCTGGCTCGGCCCCGACGACGTCCGGAGCCTCCAGCGCACGGACACGCAGGCCTGGACGGTGTCCGATCTGCCGCTCCTGGACGCGGCACGACAGCGGCTCGGCGATCCGGAGGCGTCCCGCCGCAGGCGTCGGCACGAGGCGACGCTCGCCGCCCAGCGCGAGCGCATGACGCAGGTCGTGGACAACCTGATCGGGGCCGCCGCCGACTCCGGCGCCGACGGTGACGACGGCGAGGGCCTGGTGACGATGCTGCGCGGCAAGGACGCCCGGGTCAGCCTGGTCGACGAGTCCGAACTGGCCCCCGACGAGCGGGATCTGCTCGCCGGCCCGTTCGCGCACATCGTCGTGGACGAGGCACAGGAACTGACCGACGCCGAGTGGCAGATGCTGCTGCTGCGCTGCCCGTCCCGGAGTTTCACCATTGTCGGGGACCGCGCCCAGGCCAGGCACGGGTTCACGGAGTCCTGGCGGGAACGGCTCGAGCGGGTCGGGCTCGACCGGGTCGACGTGACCTCCCTGACCATCAACTACCGGACGCCGGAAGAGGTCATGGCGGAGGCCGAGCCGGTCATCCGGGCCGCCCTCCCGGACGCCAACGTGCCGACCTCCATCCGCAGCAGCAACATTCCCGTCGTACACGGATCCGTCGCGGATCTGGACTCGGTTGTCGACGACTGGCTCGGTTCGCATGCCGACGGGATCGCCTGCGTCATCGGCGATCCCGCGTTCCGGGACACACCCCGCGTCCGGTCACTGACCCCGGAGCTGTCGAAGGGGCTCGAGTTCGACCTGGTCGTCCTCGTCGATCCGCAGGCGTTCGGCACGGGGACCGAAGGAGCGGTCGACCGCTATGTCGCGATGACCCGGGCGACGCGTCAACTCGTCGTCCTCACGAGCGGGTGGACACAATGAGAGCCACGTTCGCTCCCGACCGCGCCAGGAGCCACCCGTGTCCGTCCGCCGCGTCATGCCCGACATCCGAACAGAGGCAATGGAGGAGAGCCGCGACTTCTACGGTCTCCTGGGGTTCGAGGAGGTCATGAACCTCGGCTGGGTCATGACGCTGGCCTCTCCTTCCAACCCCACGGCGCAAGTCACCTTCATGACCCACGACAGGTCCGCGCCGGTCGTGCCCGACATGAGCGTCGAGGTGGACGACGTGGACGCGGCCTACGCGACGCTGCGGGAGAGCGGCGCGGAGATCGTGCACCCCCTGCAGGACGAGGAGTGGGGGGTGCGCCGCTTCTTCGTCCGTGACCCCAACGGCAGGGTGGTCAACGTGCTGAGTCACCGATGACCGATCCCCGACCGGCCCGGCCCGGCACCTCGGGCAACTCATCGACCAGTACGACACGGAGGGCGTCCACGGCTGTTTCGTCTTCACCTTCGCCATGCCCGACTTCCCGCATCACGACGACCCTCGCGCCGACCTCGACAAGGCGGGCTTCGGATTCGTGGCCGTGGCCGGCCCGACCCGCCCCAAGGAGGCGTTCCACGAGGTCGCACGGCGGTACCGCGACCTCGCCGTGAGGAGAAGGCGGAAGTGACCGAGTGGGACGAACCGCGCCCCGCCGGTCCGCTCGGAGTGGCGCCCTTCTAGGGTTTCGCCATGACCTCGCAGCCCTACCTCGCAGAACTGTTCTCCCTGGCCGGACGGGTCGCCCTGGTGACCGGCGGCAGCTCCGGCATCGGCCGTGCCGTCTCCGAGGCCCTCGCCCGCGCGGGGGCGAGCGTCGTCATCGTGGCGCGCAGGGAAGCGGAACTGACTGCCACGGTCGAGGAGCTCGCCGCCCTCGGCTGCCGCGCGGCCTGGGTCAGCGGCGACCTGAGCACCCGCGCCGGCGTACGAGAGATTGCCGAGCAGGCAGCCGAAGTCTTCGGCGAGCCCGACATCCTCGTCAACTGCGCCGGGGTCAACCTGCGGCCGCCCATGAGTGAGCTGAGCGAAGAGGTCTGGGACAGCACCATGGCGCTGAACCTGGACGCCCCCTTCCTGCTGGGCCAGCGTTTCGGCCCGGCCATGGCCGAGCGGGGTCACGGGCGGATCATCCACATCACCTCCCAGCAGGCCCACCGCGCCTTCGTGCAGAGCGGCGCCTACGGCGTGTCCAAGGGAGCGCTCGAATCGCTGGCCCGCTCGCAGGCGGAGGCCTGGTCCCCGCACGGCGTCACCGTCAACACGCTGGTGCCGGGCTTCGTGATGACGCCGCTGAACCGGCGCCTGTCGTCCGACCCCGACAAGGTCGCGGCCCTGGCCGCGCGCACGCTGGCCGGGCGCAACGGGCTGGCGGAGGACTTCGCGGGCGCGGCGGTCTTCCTGGCGAGCGGTGCCTCGGCGTACGTCACCGGCCAGGCGATCCACGTCGACGGCGGCTTCTCCGTCCACTGACACCACCGGCAGGTCCCGGGTCGACGGACATCTGCCGTCGGCCCTTCCGGTTCGCTCCCTGCCCCGGACACTGAGGGCGTGGAGTTCGCCGTCTTCATGACTCTGCCCGGGTTGGTCATCGCGCCGACCGTCGTGGCCTTCGTGGATCAGCTGCTGCTCCGTGCCGGGCGGGCCGGACTCCTGCCGTGGCGCAACAGCGCCCGGCAGGGCCAGATATCGGCGACCGGGTTCGAGCAGCTCCATGCGGCGAGCTTCTCGCCCGGGAAGCAGAACGAACTCAAGGAGCGGCAGTCGTCCCTGCTGTTGCGGGACGACGAGGAGGACGGGGCTCCGCCGAACCTCACATCGGTGGATCTGGAGGGAGGCCTCGCGGTCGTCCGGATGTCGCGGGCCGACCGTTGGAAGGCCCGCAGGCTTTCAGGTCCGAAGGCGCGGGAGCCGGGGCCCGCCAGGAGTCCGAGGCCGCGCCGAAGTCACTGCGGTCGGCGCAGTCCCGCGACGAGAAGGTCGACAAGACGGCGTGCGTCGTAGCGGGGGTCGCTTCCCGCGCCGACGCAGAGGTTCCCGACGCCGCGCATGAGCACGTAGGCCTCCAGGCCGGGGTCGATCTCTCCGGCGGCCTCCGCGGCTTCGAGCAACTGGGCACAGACGGGCACGAGGCGGTCGAGGAAGTACGCGTGCAGCGCGTCGAAGCCGGCGTTGTCGGACTGCAGCACGGCGGCGAGGCCGTGCTTGGTGACCAGGAAGTCGACGAAGAGGTTCACCCACTGCCCCAGCGCGGCGTGCGGTGTCGCGCTGGTCGCCAGCAGGGCGGGACCGGCCTCGGCGCAGGCGTCGACCTGGTGCCGGTACACGGCGATGATGAGATCCGCCCGCGTCGGGAAGTGGCGGTAGATCGTGCCCAGGCCGACGCCTGCCTGGGCCGCGATGTCGCGTACCGGCGCTTCCACACCTGACGTGACGAAGACCGAGGCGGCCGCGTCGAGCAGGGCCTCCTTGTTCCGCCGGGCGTCCTTCCGCTTGGACTGGGCCGCCTGCCCTGCGCCCTCGTCGCTGCCGCTCACCGCGCCGCTCCTTTCCGCTGCCGGACTTGCCATATCGGAACCATGTTCCGTATTCTTTCCGGAACGATGTTCCGTTTGCTCATGATGCCAGAGCGGGGACCTGGCGACCAAGCCACGCATCGCCCTCACGCTTCATGGTCATGCAGTACCGCACGTCGGGCCGCGCCGAGTGCGGGTCAGCTCCCTCGCGTTCGGCGCGACGCACCCGCCCCTCTCAGTCCGGCGAGGCAGCTACCGCGGCGGTGAGACGGGCCGTCAGTTCCTGGATGTGGCACACGAGTTCGGGGGGCTCGTGCACCTCGAAGCGATACCCCAGCAGACCCACGTACAGGGCGAGTTCGCTCAGCGAGTCCGACCCCGCGGACAGGGAACACGTGAAGTCGTCGACGTACTCCAGCACGCCGACGGTCGGCGGGATCTGCTCCGCGACGACGGCGAGGGGCACATGGAGTGTGAAGCGGCCCCGGTACCGGTAGGCCGAGGTGGAGATCCCACGCGCCGTGTGCTCGACGAAA
This sequence comes from Streptomyces aurantiacus, assembly GCF_027107535.1. NCBI lineage: Bacteria > Bacillati > Actinomycetota > Actinomycetes > Kitasatosporales > Streptomycetaceae > Streptomyces > Streptomyces sp. Qhu-G9. Next base: position 5,874,177 of record NZ_CP114283.1, read on the forward strand.
CCGGCCTCGGGGGCCTCACGCGGAGTGAAGCGCGGACCGGTGGGGATGCGCGGCCGGAGCCGGTCGACACGGAAGGTCCGCCAGTCGTCGCGATCCAGGTCCCAGGCGATGAGGTACCAGCGTCGGCCGGTGTGGACGAGGCGATGCGGCTCGGTTCGGCGGACGTCGGGCGCGCCGTCACGGCCGGTGTAGTCGAACCGCAGCTGCTCGTGGACGCGGCAGGCCGTGGCGAGGGCGATCAGTACGTCGGCGTCGATCGCGGGGCCGCCGACGGGCATCGTGTCGGTGACCGACCGCAGCGTGTCGACCCGGTGCCTCAGCCGTGCGGGCAGTACCTGCCGAAGCTTGGTCAGCGCGCGCAGCGAGCTCTCCTCGATGCCGGAGACCGTACCGCCGGCCGCCGCACGCAGACCGATCGCGACGGCGACCGCCTCGTCGTCGTCCAGAAGCAGCGGCGGCAGGTCCGCCCCCGCCCCGAGCCGGTATCCGGCCACGCCGGGCGTCGCGTCGACGGGGTAGCCGAGGGCGCGCAGCTTGTCGATGTCGCGGCGGACCGTGCGCACGTCGATGCCGAGCCGGGCCGCGAGGTCCGCACCCGTCCGGTCGTGCGGTGCCTGGAGCAGGGACAGCAGGCGCAGCAGCCGCGCGGAGGTTTCCAGCATGCGGAGAAGTATTCCAGTCGGCTAGGGCGGAACCTGTCCTCTTTGCCTCCTAGCCTTGTACTCATGACCACAGCAGCGCACGACGCCGTCCACCCCTTCCGGATCGACATCCCGCAGTCCGAGCTCGACGCCCTCCACGCGAAGCTGGACGCGGCCCGCTGGCCCGCTCCGCTGCCGGGAGACGGCTGGGACACCGGCGTGCCGGTGTCCTGGCTGCGCGAACTGGCCGACCACTGGCGCCACGGCTACGACTGGCGCAGGGCGGAGCGGGAGCTCAACGAGTTCCCGCAGTTCACCACCGTCATCGACGGCCAGCGCATCCACTTCCTGCATGTGCGCTCCTCCGAACCCGACGCCACCCCTCTGGTCCTCACCCACGGCTGGCCGGGCTCGGTGGTCGAGTTCCTCGACCTGATCGGCCCGCTCACCGACCCCCGCGCGCACGGCGGAGACCCTTCGGACGCCTTCCACGTGGTGATCCCGGCCCTGCCCGGCTTCGGGTTCTCCGGCCCGACGTCGGAAGCCGGCTGGGACACCACCCGGATCGCCCGGGCCTGGGCCGAGTTGATGCGGCGACTCGGGTACCGGCGGTACGGCGCCCAGGGCGGTGACATCGGCGCCGCCGTCGCCCCGGAACTGGGGCGGGTGGCACCGGCCCACGTCATCGGCGTCCATGTCAACGGCGGCCCGGGGCCCATGCCTCCCATGCCGCTGCCGGAGGCGGAACGTGCAGCCCTCACCGATCTCGAACGGGACCGGATCGCCCGCATCGAGGCGTTCATGCAGGAGGAATTCGGCTACATCGCCATCCAGTCCACGCGCCCGCAGACCGTGGGCCACGGTCTCACCGACTCCCCCGTCGGCCAGCTCGCCTGGATCATGGACAAGTTCCGGGAATGGACCCACCCCCGTCCGACCCTTCCCGAGCAGGTCATCGACCGGGACCGTCTGCTGACGAACGTCATGCTCTACTGGCTCACCCGCACGGCGGCGTCGGCGGCCTACGTCGGTTACGCCCAGCAGGCCGCCTGGGGCGCGCCCAAGGCGAACTCCGGTGTCCCCACGGCGGCGATCGTCTTCGCGCACGACGTCGGCATCCGGCGGTACGCGGAGCGGGAGAACACCATCGTGCGGTGGACGGACGTGGACCGCGGCGGCCACTTCGCGGCGCTGGAGGAGCCCGGGACACTCACCGGTGACATCAGGGAGTTCTTCCGCTCGCTGCGGTGACGCGCGCGATCCGCTGCCCGCGTGCCCGCGGAGGTCAGGACCGAGGAAGACCCGTGGTCATGGGTGCGTCGGCCGCATCGTCCGGCGGGCGGTCCCGTCGAGGACCGTGGCGCAAAGGTGCCGCCGTCCCGAACCCGTCGCTTCGGCAGGGTTGTACCGCAGGGCATGGGTACTCGCGCCGCACGCGCACACCGATGCGCCCTCCCCAGAAGGGCTGGACTGCCATGACGACGCGCACTCGTACTGCGACCAAAACCCCCGTACAGCAGGCGGCGTTCCTGGTAGGAGCCGTGTTCCTGCTGGTCGGCATCCTCGGGTTCGTCCCGGGGATCACCACGGACTACGGCACGATGGAGTTCGCCTCGCACGACTCGGGCGCCGAGCTTCTCGGGATCTTCCAGATCTCCGTCCTGCACAACCTCGTCCACCTCGCTTTCGGCGTGGCGGGCCTCGCGCTGGCCCGCAGCGCGTCCGGGGCCAACACCTACCTGCTCGCCGGAGGCGCCGTCTACCTGGTGCTGTGGCTGTACGGCCTGATCATCGACCATCACAGCGCCGCCAACTTCGTACCCCTGAACACGGCCGACGACTGGCTGCACTTCGTTCTCGGCGTCGGCATGATCGCACTGGCCGTGCTGCTCACCCGTCGGAACACCGGTGCGGGCGGCGTCCGCCGGTAGGCACCGGGAAGCTGCTGCGCGCGTCCGCCGCAGGCCTGCGGGGGCGGCCGGCTGCGGACACGGCGACCGACTCAACGCGACCACTGACCTGCACAGCGGCGCCCAGCTCATGTACTACGGCGGCGATGTCGTGCAGGCGGCCCTGGCCGTGGTGGTGGGAGTGGGCTGGTACACGGCCGGCAGACGTGCCCGGGCTCGTCGTTCGCGTCAGGACGCGAAGGTCCGCTCCGGTCCGGGACCGGTCCTCGCAGATCGCGCCAGCGTGCGTTGAACGACATGCACACCGTCGGCAAGCAGTCGGCTCCATCGTGTTGCACGGACATTTCGCTGGGTACTCCGCAGCCATGGCACACCACTACGACGCCGCGTCGCCGGCCGGCCGCGCATGCGCGACCGACAGCACCCAGTGTGCGGTCCAGGACGGGCCGCCCCCGCACCGGAGCAGCAGATGACGACCGAGGACATGGAAGCGGCGCGGCTGGTTGCGAAGTCGGTCGTGGGAGCGCCCGCCAGGGAGGTCCCGCAGCGCTTGTGCAGGGCGTTGTGCGAGACGCTGGGAGCCGATGGAGCGACTCTGTCGCTGCTCACCGACACGCCGTCGCGGCAGATGCTCGCGGCCTCGGACGACACCGCGCTGCTGCTGGAAGAGATTCAGTTCACCGTCTGCGAGGGCCCGTGCGTCAGCGCCGCGGCCACCGGCGAGCCCGTACTGGTGGACGACCTGCGGTACTCGCTGTCTCCCTGGCCCCTCTTCGGAGCGAGCATGCGGGAGAAGCTGCCTCAGGTGACCTCGGTGTACGCCTTCCCCCTCTTCTTCGGCGACTACGTTCTTGGGTCCATCGACCTGCTGGGCCTCCGATCCCACACGCTCGACAGGAGCATCCTGGCCCAGGCGTCGCACGCGGCCGACGCGGTGGCCGCCGCTCTCCTGCCGAACCGTGACCTGCTCATCACCGGCCGGGAAGCCCCCGCCGGGGAACCCGAAGAGGTCGTCCGCGCCCACTGGTTCGACGTCCGCCGCGCCGTCGGCCTGGTGGTCTCCCGGCGAGGACTCAGTCCGGAGAACGCTCTGGCCGTCATGCGCGCCAAGGCGTTCCGTACCGGGAGGACCCTGGCCGACATCACCGCGGACATTCTCCGACAGCCGCCCCGCACGACGTGACGACGTGACGACGTGACGACGACGGTCTCCTGACCGTCTGCACGAGCGGTCTCACAGCGAGCAGGGACGGCGGGACGGTCAGTTCGATCGACGAGCGCCCGGCTAGGCTCGGTTGCAGTGCTTGGGAAGCAGGTACGGCGGCGGCGGCTCGGTTGAGCCGAGCGCCTCCGCGTCATTGCCTGCGCCCGGAGGGAAGCACCCTGCATGAATCAGTTGTCCCAGCCCCCTGCCGAAGAAGGCTGCCCGGCCGCTGGTCCTGACACCGGCCTCGGCTCCGGCTCCGGCGCATCGCGGTGGCGGCAGAACGATCTCGACCAGCGCAACCGCCTGTACGGCCACCATGGCGTGGCCCGCGCTCAGGAAGTACTGGTCAAGCGCTACGGTTTCGCTTCGACCGGGGAGGCGTTCGCTCTGCTGAAGGACATCTCCCAGCGGTGCAACATCAAGCTCGCCACGCTCGCCGACGCGGTCGTGCGCACGCCGGCCCCCGATCACGACACGGAGCTGTGGTTTCCCAACCGGCCCCGCTACGACCCGCCCGGACTTCCCTTTCTGCCCGGCGGCCGGGACAGACACACGAGTCAGGGCCTTGTCCTGAAGGCGGTCCTGCACCGCGTGCTGTCCATCACCCAGACGCCCATGGGCAACGTCCAGCTGGCCGAGAGCGGCCGGCTGCGCCTGGCCCGGCACGCCGGACTCAACAAGTACTTCACGGACTTCTTCGCCTTCGTGGACGCCTCCACCACCCTGTGTTCGCAGGCGGCCGCCGAGCGCCGGCAGGTCACCGTGCGGGACGTCGCGACCTCGCCGTTGTTCGACGAGGCCTCCCGGCATGCCGTCCTGCAGGCGAACAGCCGGGCCGCCCACAGTGTTCCGCTGGTCAACCGGGCGGGCGTGCCGCTGGGAATGGTGTCCTCGCACCATGAACAGCCCCTCGCCGGCTTCACCCACGCCCAGTTGGCGGCACTGTGGCAGACGGGCGTCGACTCCGGGCGCTGGCTGTCCTGGCACTGGAACACCGTCGTCCTGGACGCCCTGGAGCAACTCCACACCACAGCGAGGAACGGCACACGGAACTGACGGTCACCACAGCGGACTTCCGCCGGTGTGGAGCCCTTCACGGCGGTCCTTCACCGGACGGTCCTTCACCTGCGCAGCGCGACGATCCACCGGCCGGGCGACCGCCCACGGGGCGCCGCCACCACCGACCGGCGTACGGCTGGTCGCAGCCGCCGAAGGCGTCAGCCGCTCAAGCCGTGGTGACCCGGTCCCTGTGCAGGCGCACGCGCAGGGACCGGGTGAACTCCTCCGCCTGCGCCAGTTGGGTGCGGAGCCTCTCCACCCGCTCGGCTGCGCCCTGCTCGTAACCGCGGACGCGCTCCAGCAGAGCCCGCCGCGCGCCCGGCGTCAGCTCCTCGCCGGAGTCGAGACGGTCGGTGGCATCCAGCAGGTCGCGCATCTCGTCCAGCGTGAGATCGAGCGGCTTCATACGGCGGATGACCGTCAGACGGGCGACGTCGTCCTCGGTGTAGAGGCGAAAGCCTCCCTGGGAACGGGCGGAGGGGGTGACCAGACCGGTCATCTCGTAGTGGCGGATGGAGCGCAGCGACAGCCCCGTCCGCGTGGCGACCTCGCCGATCTGCATGTGCACACTGCTCATTCGGGCGCCCTTCCTCAGCGGTGCCTGCCGTCCGTGCGTGGACGGCCGACGGCGATCTCTACCGTGACGTCACGGTAGAGTATGTGATCATCGGTCCGCTCCATGCCGTTCCCACTCCCACGGTGCGCAAAAGATCATTCCCGGGGCCGAGAGCCGTGTCGGGGCCGACGGTGCCCCCGACGAAGACCGATGTCCGCAGGAGAGAGCGTGCGCATGCCCATGACGCCCCGCGCCGCCGTCTGCCCGCCGTGACCCTTCGCCCCTGAGCAGCGTCCGGACCGCGTGGTCGCACCCGCTGCCGCTTTCCGACTCCGGCCCACCGATCGTGGGCTTCGCGGGTGGCCGTCCCGGCCCTCCTGCCTCTTCCCGCCCGCCCGCGTGACGCCGGGCGTGCCCGAGCACGACAGGTACCTTCCGTGTCCACGTCCGCACTGTCCCCGGCCGCACGATTGCGCGGCCTGCGCCCCGACTGGCTGTCCGACCCGAAGGTCTGGCGTACCGAGGTCCTGGCCGGCCTGGTGGTCGCGCTCGCCCTGATCCCCGAGGCGATCTCGTTCTCCGTCATCGCCGGGGTCGATCCGGCCATCGGCCTGTTCGCGTCGTTCACCATGGCCGTGACCATCTCCGTCGTCGGCGGACGCCGCGCGATGATCTCCGCCGCCACCGGCGCCGTCGCCCTGGTCATCGCTCCGCTCAATCGCGAGCACGGCCTGGGGTACCTGGTCGCCGCCGTCATCCTGGCCGGTGTCTTCCAGATCGCTCTCGGCGCGATCGGCGTCGCGAAGCTGATGAGGTTCGTGCCCCGCAGCGTGATGGTCGGCTTCGTCAACTCCCTCGCCATCCTGATCTTCATGGCGCAGGTCCCCGAGCTGCACGACGTGCCCTGGCCCGTCTACCCGCTGATCGCCGGCGGCCTCGCCCTCATGGTGTTCTTCCCGAAGGTCACCACCGTGGTCCCGGCGCCGCTCGTGTCCATCGTGATCCTCACCGTCATCACCGTCGCCGCCGGGATCGCGGTACCGACCGTGGGGGACAAGGGTGACCTGCCGTCCTCCCTGCCGGTACCCGGCCTGCCGGACGTGCCCTTCACGATGGACACCCTGACGACCGTCGCCCCCTACGCGCTCGCCATGGCGCTGGTCGGCCTGATGGAGTCGCTGATGACGGCCAAGCTGGTCGACGACATCACGGACACCCACTCCTCCAAGACCCGGGAGTCGATCGGGCAGGGCATCGCCAACATCGTCACCGGCTTCTTCGGCGGAATGGGCGGCTGCGCCATGATCGGCCAGACGATGATCAACGTGAAGGTCTCCGGTGCCCGCACCCGCCTGTCGACCTTCCTCGCCGGTGCGTTCCTGATGGTGCTGTGCATCGTCTTCGGCCCGGTCGTCTCCGACATCCCCATGGCCGCCCTGGTCGCCGTCATGGTCATGGTGTCCTTCGCTACGTTCGACTGGCACTCCGTCGCCCCGAAGACGCTCAGGCGGATGCCCTCCGGGGAGATCGCCGTCATGGTCGTCACCGTCGCCTGCGTGGTCGCCACCGCCAACCTCGCCATCGGTGTCGTCGTCGGCTCCGTCACCGCCATGGTCATCTTCGCCAGGCGCGTGGCCCACCTCGCCGATGTCACCTCGGTCACCGATCCGGACGGCACCCAGGTCGTCTACTCCGTCACCGGTGAGCTGTTCTTCGCCTCCTCCAACGACCTCGTCGGCCGGTTCGGCTACGCCACCGACCCCGACAAGGTCGTCATCGACCTGACCGCCGCACACATCTGGGACGCCTCGTCCGTGGCCGCCCTGGACGCCGTCGAGACCAAGTACGCCCAGCGCGGCAAGACGGTCGAGATCATCGGCCTCAACGAGCCGAGCGCCCGCATCCACGAGAACCTGAGCGGCGAACTGACCGGCGGCCACTGACCTGCTCTGCCGCTCCCCTCGCCGCTCCCGCCCTTGCGTCAGCCCTTCACCGCGCCGGCGGTGAGGCCCTGGACGATGTGTCGGCTGGCGAAGGCGAACAGCACCATCGTGGGCAGAATGGTGAGCACCGCCGCCGCGGACATCGAGCCCCAGTCGATGTTGAAGCTGGAGATGAACCCGTTCAGGGCCGTGGGGACCGTCTTGTTGGCGTCGCTGTTCATCAGCGTCACCGACAGGAACAGCTCGTTCCAGCAGTTGACGAAGTTGAAGATGAACGCGGCCACGATCCCGGGCCGCATCACCGGCAGCAGCACCCGGAACAGCGCTCCGAACCGGGACAGGCCGTCGATCATGGCGGCCTCCTCCAGCGCGTCCGGGATGTTCTCGAAGAACCCGCGGAGCATCACCGTGCAGAACGGGATGCAGACCGCGATGTAGACGAGGATGAGCCCGAGCCGGTTGTCGACCATCTTGAGGTCGGTCATGAGCAGGTACAGCGGCCCCAGCGCGATGAACGTCGGGATCATCTGGGTCACCAGGGCCGCCATCAGCAGGGCCGACTTGGTGCGGAACTCGAACCGGGCCAGCACGTACGCCGACAGCATCGAGATGACGGTGGCGACGGCGCCCGCGACGGTGGCGATGATGAGGCTGTTGGTGAGGTAGACACCGAAGTCGGCCTTGCCGAACAGCCCGCTGTAGTTCTCCAGCGAGAAGTGTTCGGGCCAGTAGGCGATCGGGAAGGCGAAGATGTCGCCGGGCGCCTTCAGCGACGTCACGGTGATCCAGTAGAGGGGGAAGACGGTGAAGACCAGCCACAACCCCAGGAAGGTGAACTTGGCGGCCCGCCCCGCCGTGGACTCCTTGCCGATCACGGCTTCACCTCTCGCTTCTCGCGCGTGGCCAGGAGGAAGAAGACCGCGAACACCATCAGGGTGGCGACGACGATGAGTCCGAGCGCGGAGGCCCTGCCGTAGTCGCCCTGCTGCGTGATCTTGATCATCCAGGTGGTCACGATGTGCGTCTCGTTGTTCGGTCCGCCGCCGGTCATCCCGAAGATCAGATCGGGGAAGTTGAAGATCCAGATGATCCGCAGCAGCACGGTCAGCGCGAGCGTGACCCGGATGTACGGAATGGTGATCTGGAACAGTGTGCGCACCTTGCCGGCGCCGTCGAGCGCGGCCGCCTCGTACAGCTCCTCGGGGATGGACTGCAGCGCGGCCAGGATCATGATCGTGAAGAAGGTGACCCCGTACCAGACGTTGGCGACCACGACGGCGAACATCGCCGTCTTTGGGTCGGCCAGCCAGGCCACCGGTTCGTCGATCAGGCCGGCCTTCTGGAGCAGGTCGTTGACGACGCCGAACTCACTGTTGAACATCCAGCGGAACAGGATGCCGATGAGGAAGCCGGAGATCGCCCAGGGGAAGAAGATCAACGCCTGGTAGAGGCCCCTGAAGCGGAACTTCCTGCGCAGCCACAGCGCGAGGGCGAAGCCGATCACCAGCTGGGGCACGATCGAACCGAACACCCAGATGCCGGTGTTGCCCAGCACGGTTCCCCAGGCGGGGTCGGCGAAGACGTCCCGGAAGTTCTTCAGTCCCACCCAGGAGGTGTCGGTCAGGTCCGTCAGCTTCCAGTTGCGGAAGGCCATCTGGCTGCCGGCGATCATCGGGTAGTACGTGAAGACCGCCACGAAGATCGCGGCCGGAGCCATGAAGAGGGCGATGAGGAAGCCGCGCCGGGCGGTGAACTCCGGCTTGCGGCGGCCTTGTTGCACCGTGCGGGCGGGCCGGGCGCCCCCGTTGCCGGAGGCCCCCGCCGCTGCCGTCCGCCGTGTCTTCGTCGGTTCCGTCGGTTCCGTCGTTTCGGACGCGGTGGGCATGGCTAGTTCTCCTGCTGCCGCTTCTCGATCCAGTACGTGTCCCAGCCGGCCAGCAGTTCCTTGGGCGTCGCCTTGCCGAGCACCATCTTCTGGATGTCGGCGTCGGCCTTCTGCTGCCACTCGGCCCACCAGGCGACGCCGCGCGGCTGGCTGACGTTGAGGTAGGTGTCCGGGTTCTCCGTCATGGTGACGTAGCTGGACCACGGGCCGGTCTTGTAGAAGGGGTCCTCGGTGGCCGACTTGAGGATCGGCACCAGGCTGTTCTTCTTGGTGAAGTTCGTCGACGCCTCGCCCTCGGAGAGGAACTCGACCAGCTTCACGGCCTCGGCCTTGTTCTTGCTGCCCTTCGCGACGCCCCATCCGGCGGTGGCCAGCGGCTGGACGGTCTTGCCGCTGGGGCCCGCCACCAGCGGGGCGGTGCTCCACTGGTCCTTCTTGATGGACTTGGACTCCGAGACGGTGGCGATCACTTCGGGGTCCTGCAGCAGGAAGGCCGTGGAACCGTTCGAGAAGCCCTCGACCATCTCCGGGTAGCCCCAGGAGACGGACGACTTCGGGGACGCGTCCTTGAACAGCTTGAGATAGGTCTGCATGGCGTCGAGCGCCTCGGGCGCGGAGAAGATCGTGCTGCCGTCCTTCAGCTTGAAGCCGTCGGCGGGGTCGATCTCGTCGGCTACGTACGCCTCGATGACGGCCGTGGCGTTGCCCTGGGCGTTGGCTCCGCCGCGGAAGGCGTACCCGAAGCGGCGCTTGCCGGGATCGTGGATGGCGGAGGCCTGTTCCAGCAGTTCGTCCCAGGTGGCCGGCGGCTTGCTGAAGCCGGCCTCCTTGATCAGGTCGGTGCGGTAGAAGACGCTCAGGCCGTAGAAACCGTACGGGACGAAGTACGTCTTGCCGTCGGCGTCCTCGGAGGCCTTGACCGCGTTTTCCGTCATCGCCTTCCAGCCCTTCCAGGCCTTGAGGTCCGGCTTCATGTCGTACAGCCAGCCGTTGTTCGACCAGGGCCCCACCGTCGTGTCCCGCACTTCGAGGGTGTCCACGCCGCTGCCGGACTGGAGCATCTGCTGGATCTTCTGGTCGGCCTGTTCGGTGGGCGGCGAGATCAGGTTGACCTTGATCTTGGGGTTCTGCTGCTCGAAGTCCCCTATGAGGCCCTTCAGCAGGTCCGTGCGTGCGGGGTTCGTCAGGCTCTCGACCATGTTGAGAGTGACCGTCCCGTCGGCCTGCGAGCCGCTCATGCTGGAGCAGCCGGTCAGGACCATCGTGGCGGCTGTGCCGAGGGCGAGAGCTGCCGTCCTTGTTCTCATCGTGCCGACCTCTTCCGTGGTTACGGCCGCGCTGGCTGCGGCTTCGGTCAGGGCGTCGCGCGGGCGCGGGGTGCGCCTACGACAGCCCGGGGTGTTCGTGGGCCGTCCTGGCCCACTGGCCGAGGAGGGGGACGCAGTCCTCGGCGAAGTACTCGTAGTCGGCGGCGGTGTTGTAGACGTGTGCGGACAGCCGCATGTAGCCGGTGCCGCCGAAGCTGGTGAAGGCCGCCTCCACTCCCAGCTCGCGGGCCGCCCGGTCGCGCAGCGCGTCGGCCTCGACGCGGCTGCCCGCCAGGCCCGCCGGCAGCCGTACCAGCCGCATGCCGGGAACGGGCATGCCCACGTCGACGGCGCCGGAGACACCGGTCAGTTCGGCGAAGGCGGCGCCGATGACGCGCTCGGCGTAGCCGGCCAGGTCGTCCATGTACCGGCGGGCGGTCTGCCAGCCCCAGGTGCGTTCGATGAATTCCAGAGCCGTGGTGGCCGCGAGGTAGCCGGTGGTGTCCACCGTGCCCTGCTGGTCGAAGCGGTCGGGGTAGGGATCGGCGGCGCCCCAGGAGTCGATCAGGGGGTAGAGCTCCTCACGCAGCGCGCCGCGGGCGACCAGCGCGGCGGTACCGCGGGGCGCACAGCCCCACTTGTGCAGGTTGCCGACCCAGAAGTCGCACGTCAGGCCGTCCAGCGGGGCCTCGATCAGGCCGGGGGCGTGCGCGCCGTCCACCAGCAGGGGAACACCCCGCCGCCGTGCCTCCGCGCCGATCCGCTCCACCGGCAGCCGGCGGGCGGTCGCGGAGGTGATCTGGTCGACGACGATCAGGTCCGTGTCCTCGTCGATCTCGGCGACCACGGCCTCGTACGCCTGCTCCTCGTCCGCGTCCAGCGGCACCCTGGCGGTACGCACCTCGCCGCCCCAGCGCCGGGCAAGGCGCTCGGCGCCCATGGTCACGGCGCCGTAGCCGTGATCGGTCACCACGATCCCGCCGCCGCGTCGGCGCGGCAGCGAGGCGAACACGACGCTGACGCCGGCGCTCGCGTTCGGCACGAGGGCGACGTCGTCGGGGGCGACATGCAGAAAGGCCGCGAGATCGACCCGCGCGTCGGCGATCCGCTGCGGCAGCGCGGGGAACCACACCACCGGCGAGCTGTCCATCTCGGCGCGGAACTCGTTCTGCCGCTCCTGCGCCACCAGGGGGACGGCCCCGAACGAGCCGTGGTTGAGGTGCTTCATGACGGGGTCCAACGACCATGCCCGGGAGGCAGGTCGGCCGTCGGCCAGCAGCAAGGGGCGTGGGGCGGTGGTGACCTCGGTCTCGCTCACATCACTCCACATCTACCGAACCCGGATGTCCGCCAGACATCAGACTCCCGGCGGGACACGTATGATGACTCGGCATCCTGGCATGGCATTTTCGACCCACGCAAGGGTTCTGCAGCGGTAGTCATCAGATGACTTTCGGTCGACACGTCTGAGACATCAGACGACTCGCTAGAGTGCCCGAGAGGTTACGGTGATGCCGCCGGACCGTCAGGGGAGGAATCGGATGTCCGCAGTCGACAAGGCGTTCCACGGCCTGCGTCACATGATCGCGACGGGGCGTCTCGGTCCGGGAGAGCGCATTCCGCCCGAGGCCGAGCTCGGCGAGGAACTCGGTGTCTCACGGGGCCCGTTGCGCGAGGCCGTGCGGATGCTCGCCGCCCTGGGCGTGGTCGAGCCGCGGCACGGTTCGGGGACCTACGTGTCCCAGCTCCGGCCGGAGGACGTCATCGGAAGCCTCTCCCTGACGCTCGAACTCCTGCCGCTGCCCGGCCTGCTGGAGGTGTACGAGATCCGGCGGGTCCTGGAGGCGCACGTCGCGGCCAAGGCCGCCGCACGCCGGACCCCCGAGACGGTGAAGTCGCTCTTCGCCCTCATCGAGGCGATGGAAGCCACCGACGACCCCACCGAGGCCTCGGAGCTCGACCACCGCTTCCACGCCGAGATCGCCCAGGCGGCCGAGAACCCCACCCTCGCCTCCCTGCTCTCGGTCTTCCGGGCCCGCTCCCGCAAGTACCAGATCTTCACCCTCCCGGAGGGCCCGGAGCTGCGGCGCAAGAGCGACGCGGATCACCGCGTCCTGGCCACCGCGATCGCCGACCGCGATCCCGGTGCCGCCGCCGGTGCCGCCGAGGCCCACGTCTCCCAGACGGAGCGCTGGCTGCGCGCCTTCATGCCACCCGTGGAGGAGGACGGCGGAGCCGCCGCCGCCCGGGACTGAACGCCCTGCCGGACAATGGGGCGATGAGTGACGGTACTTCGCCGCCGAGGGCCCAACCGCCGCCGCGGCTGTTCGAGGACGACGAGCTGACCGGCCATTCAGTGGTGGCCAACAGCACCATGAACCGCGAACGGGGCCTGGCGGGCGTCAACAGCTACACGCGGGAACTGGGCTTCGATCCCGCCGAGTTCCTCACCGGGCAGGGCCCGGCCCCGTCCTGGCTGGACCTGTGCAGCGGGGAGGGCCTCGCCCTGCGCTCGGCGGCGCGGCAGCTTCCCGGGGCCTCGCTCACCGGTGTGGACCTGGTCGGCCCGCTGCGGTGGCCGCCGGTGCCCGACGGCCTCGAACTCGTCACCGCGGACCTCGGCCGATGGTCCCCGAAGCGCCGCTACGACCTCATCACCTGTGTCCACGGACTGCACTACATCGGGGACCGGCTGGGCCTGTTGGAGCGGTCCGCCTCCTGGCTCACGGACACCGGCCTGCTCGTCGCCCATCTCGATCCCTCGGCCCTGCGGCGGCCCGACGGCACCGACGCCTCCCGCACGGTCCTGGCGGCACTGCGCGCCGCGGGCTTCCGGTACTCGGCCCGCCATCACCGCCTGAGTCTGCGGGGCGGGCGCCAGGTCGTCCTGCCGTTCGCCTACCTCGGTGCCGACCCGCACGCCGGCCCCAACTACACGGGTCAGCCGACCGTCGCGTCCTACTACCGCGCGACGACACCGGAAGGCCGTCCCGCCGCACCGGGGTAGTCCCTCACCGGAGCGGACGAACCGCCGCGCCCCGGCTGCCGCCCCGGTCATCCCTGCCGGCGGGAGAGGCGCCGCGCCAACGGGGGAATGATCACTGCTGCCGCCACCACGTGGGACACGGCCAGCACGACCTGTGTGGAGAGCGCGGTGTGCGGGGCGACGGCCGGACCCGCGAGGGACAGCACGGTCAGTGCGACGGTGGTCACCACGAAGGTGCGGGCGGGCCGCCCGGCCCAGCGGGCGAGGGCCACCGCCAGGACGATCCCGACGATCGACCAGAACACCACGCCCCCGGCGAAGCCGCCGACGGGAATCGCGGCTGCTTCCGTGTCCCCGGGACCGGCCGCTTCCATCGGTACGCCGGCGCCCCTGGCGATCAGCGCGAAGCCCTCGGTCACGAGGGCGCCGGCTGCGACGGTCAGGGCGCCGACCTGCCAGACGGGCCGCGTGGCGAGGAACCGGGTCGGTCCGGACACGGACTGGGCGGTGTGCTGCTTCTGGGACGCGGTGACGCTCATGGCACGGTCTCCTGTCGGTCGTTCGTGGCTGGTTGACTTCCACAGAACAGACCGGAGTTCGTCCGAGAACTGAGCGGTCTCCGGACGAAGTTCTTCGGGACGGGCGTCGGCCGGCCCGCGGTGGCGGGTCCCGTTCAACTCGCCGCCGCACGGCGAGTTGAACGAGAGCCACGCCGGCGAGCCCTCGCGGGCTCGTCGGTTCAGGTCCCGGTCGCCCGGGCGGCCGCGCGGCCCGCCACGCGGCCCGAGAAGAGGCAGCCCCCGAGGAAGGTGCCCTCCAGGGAGCGGTATCCGTGTACGCCGCCGCCGCCGAAGCCCGAGACCTCTCCGGCCGCGTACAGTCCCGCGACCGGGGTGCCGGTCGCGTCGAGGACGCGGCCGGACAGGTCGGTCTGGAGGCCTCCGAGGGTCTTGCGGGTGAGGATGTTGAGGCGAACGGCGATGAGCGGCCCGGCACTCGGGTCCATGATCTTGTGGGCGGCGGCCGTGCGGCTGATGGTGTCCCCGGGATAGGCGAGGGCGTTACGGATGCCCATGACCTGGAGGTCCTTGCTGTAGGGGTTGTCCATCTCCCGGTCGCGCGCGTCGATCTGCCGCTTGAGGTCGGCCTGGTCGATCAGGCCGTCCCCGGTCAGCTTGTTCATGCCGCGGACGAGTTCGGACAGTGTCGTGGCGACGACGAAGTCCACACCGTTCTTCTTGAACTTCTCGATCGGCTCCGGGGTCTGCCAGACGCGGGAGAGCAGCATCCAGATGTTCTTCTCGGTGAGGTCCGGGTTCTGCTCGGAGCCGGAGAGCGCGAACTCCTTGGCGATGATCTTCTGGGTGGTGACGAACCAGGAGTAGTCGTACCCGGTGTCGGTGATCGACTTGAGCGTGTGCAGGGTGTCGTAACCGGGCATGTCGGGCGCGCTGAACCGCTTGCCGGTCGCGTCGAACCACATGGACGACGGGCCCGGCAGGATGCGGATGCCGTGGTCGGGCCAGATCGGGTCGTAGTTCCTGAGGCCCTCGGTGTAGTGCCACATGCGGTCGGGGTTGACGATCCGGCCGCCCGCCTTCTCGGTGATCGCGAGCATGCGGCCGTCGACGTGTGCCGGCACGCCGGTGATCATCGACTTGGGCGCGGTGCCGAGACGGGCCGGCCAGTTCTGCCGTACGAGATCGTGGTTGGCGCCGATGCCGCCGGAGGTGACGATCACGACCGGGGCACGCAGTTCGAACTCGCCGACGACGGTACGGGAACTGCGCTTGCCGCGGGTGACGGAGCTTGGCTCCAGGACCGCGCCGCGTACGCCGGTGACGGTGCCGCCCGACGTCACGATCCCGTCGACGCGGTGCCGGAACCTGAAGGTCACCCTGCCGTCCTCGACGGCGGCCCGGACCTTCTTCTCGAACGGCTCGACGACCGCGGGTCCCGTGCCCCAGGTGACGTGGAAGCGGGGCACCGAGTTGCCGGGTCCGTCCGCGAGGCCGCCGCCGCGCTCGGCCCAGCCGACGATGGGGAACCACTGCATCCCGAGGCCCGCGAGCCAGTCGTGCTTCTCCCCGGAGGCGAAGTCGACGTACGCCTCGGCCCACTTGTGGGCCCAGTGGTCCTGACCGGACTTCTCGTCGATGCCACGGTCGAAGCCGGCCGTGCCCAGCCAGTCCTGCCAGGCCAGTTCCCTGGAGTCCTTGACGCCCATCAGCCGTTGTTCGGGGGAATTGACGAAGAACAGGCCGCCGAAGGACCAGAACGCCTGCCCGCCCAGGTTCGACTCCGGTTCCTGGTCGAGGAGCAGCACCTTCCGTCCCGCCGCGGCCAGTTCCGCCGTCGCGACCAGTCCGGCGAGTCCGCCGCCGACGACGATCGCGTCCGCGTCAGCCGACGCGGCCGAGGCGGCGAAGGCCGGGGCCGTCGCCTGCCCGAGGGCTGCACCGGCGACCGCGCCGCCCGTCGCCGTCAGGGCGCGACGCCGCGTGATCTCGGCCGAGGCCGCGGAGTTCTCCATGGGGTGCCTTCCGGACAGGTGCGAGGGGTGCGGGAGACACCGGGGATGTTCCTGCGACGACCGTGCTGTTACCGTCGGTAGCCCACAGGGAATCAGGTCGTCACGGCAATGTGGTAGTGGCCGGAGACCAACGTGACGCCGGTTTCGTTGTGGCCCGGCAACAGCGCGGACGGAGAAGGACCATGACTGTCGTCCACGAACGCGAGCCGGTCACGGAGATCCTGCGAACGATGGCCGTCGACGGCGGCGTGTGCGGTGAACTCGTCCGCGCGGCCCGGACCCACTCCCCCGAAGTCGCCCGGCTCACCGAAGCGGAGAGCCTCTCCCACGTCACCGCGCTGATCCGAGCCGCCGGCGAGTGGTTCGCCACCTTCGACGGGATCGAGCAACAGGACTTCACAGCCGCCCTGTTACTGGGAGCCGACCGGGCGGGCCAGGGCGTCGCGATGACCGCGGTCCTGCGGGGCGTCCAGGCCGCCCTCAACCGCGCCGTGGAGATCACCGTCGGCCGCTGCCGAGCGGCGGGAGTGGCGGACGGCACCGTTCTCGACGTCGTGCTGCGCCTGAACGAGTACGGCGACGCGATCGAGCGCCATGTGATCAACGGATACCGTGCCGCCGAGCGGGCCACACCGCACGAGACGGCCGAGGTCCGCACGCACGTGCTCCGGAGGCTGCTGGTCGGCGGCGTCGTGCCGTCCCCCCTGGAGATGGCCGGAGCCGGGATGCGGCCCGGCCGCGGGCCGTTCCACTGCCTTGTCACGGGCGCCGACGATCCCGCGTCCGTGCGCATTCTCACGGACCGTCTGTCCGGCCCCGGCACGGTCCTCGGCCTCGTCGAGGGACGACTGGCCGGCCTGTGCCACCGGATGCCCGAAGGCCCGGAAGCAGAGATGCCGGCTCTGGTCGTGGTCTCACCGGCCGCTCCGCTGGAGGAGATCCGGCCGCTGTACCGCCTGTGCGTCCGCGCCGTGGAGATCGGTGTGCGGCGAGGACGTCACGGCCTGTACGAACTGACCGACCTCGCCGCCGAGATCGCCCTCGCCGACCAGCCGCTCATGGGCGCGCATCTGAGTACCCGGCTCCTGGGAGCCCTCGACCGGGCGGACGGCTTCCACCACCAACTGGCGCTCACCGCCCTGACGTTCCTGGACAACGGAAGACGCCTGGACCAGACCGCGACAGCCCTGTTCACCCACCCCAACACCGTCCGGTACCGGCTCGGCCGCCTGCAGCAGATCACCGGGCACACACCGACCGACCTCACGTCCGGGCCTCTCTCCGAACCCCTGAGCACCCTGAACTGGTGGTGGGCCCTGACCACCTGGCTCGGCGAGGACCGGGATCCCCCCTCCCCGTCGTGATGGCCGACAGGGAGGGGGAAGCCGGTTCGTTCAGGTGCCAGGACCCGGGTTGAGCTCTCCCTTCCGGTTACGGCGGGCCAGCAGGCCCTGGGCGCGGCTCAGACCGGTGGGAAGGTTCTTGCGCAGGGCGGCCCGGGCGGCGTTGGAACCAGGGGCCCCGTGCACACCGCCTCCCGGATGCGCCGAGGCGGATGCCAGGTAGAGGTTCTTGACCGGGGTCTCCGGGCGCCCCGTCCCCGGTACGGGCCGGAAGACGAGCTGCTGGTGCAGGGCCGTGGTGCCGCCGTTGATGGCACCCCCGTACAGATTGGCGTCCATGGCCTGCAGCGTGGGCGGGGCCAGGATCCGGCGGGCCCGGATCAGAGAACGGAACCCGGGCGCGAAACGCTCGACCTGCCGCTCGACCCGGTCGGCCATGAGCTCCTGTTCCTTCGCGTCCCAGGTCCCGGCCAGCCCCTCGTCACCGGCGTCGCCCGTGATCCGGTGCGGGACGTGGGTATAGGCCCAGGCCGACTCGGTGCCCGCGGGCGAGCGGGTGGCGTCCGCGGTCGTCATCTGCCCGAACAGCGCGAACGGCCGGTCCGGGACCAGCCCCATGGCGACCTGCGCGGCGAACCGGGTCAGCTCGTCGACGCCGTCCGCCAGGTGCACGGTGCCCGCCCCGGCCGCAGCGGGAGCCTGCCACGGCACGGTGCCGTCGAGGGCCCAGTCCACCTTGAAGGTGGCGAAGTCCCACTGGAACCGGCGCAGGTCGGCCAGCACCTGAGGCGGCAGGTCGGCACTGTCGACGAGTTCGCCGTACAGGGCGGGAGCGGACACGTCCGCCAGTACGGCCCGGCCTGCGGACACCGTCTCGCCATCGGCCGTGCGCACCGCCACGGCCCTCCCCTGCCGGACGACGACACGGCTGACACGTTCCCCGCACCGGAGGACACCGCCGCGCTCCCGAAGCCGCCGCGTCAGCGCCGCGGTGAGAGCGCCGGCACCACCGGCGGGTACGGGAAAGCCGTACGTCTGGCCCAGCATCGACATCAGCCAGCCGAACCCACCGCTCCCCGCGGACTCGGGGGCGAGGTCGGCGTGCAGCGCGTTGCCCGCCAGGAGCAGCCTGCCGCCCTCTCCGCGGAACTCCTCCTCCCCCAGGCGCCGCACCGGCAGCACGAGCGAGCGAGCCATCCGCAGGCCTCCGGCGGCCCGCAGGCGCATGGCCAGCCGGGCGCCGGCCCGCACCGGAGGGAAGGGCGTGAACAGTGCTTCCAGCAGGTCGGGCCGCAGCCGCTCCCAGGTCCGGTGCAGCTCGCGCCAGGCGTCGCCGTCGCCGTCCGCGAAGGCCTCCAGGGACGCGGCGGTGTCGTCGAGGTCGCGGCCGAGGACGGCGCACCTGCCGTCGGACAGCGGGTGGGCCAGTACCGCGGGCGCATGGCTCCAGCGCAGCCCGTACCGCTCCAGGTGCAGTCCGGCGAGGACGGGCGAGGCGGCGGCCAGGGGATAGAAGGAGCTGAAGAGGTCGCTCGCGAAGTCGGGGTCGACCCCGTGGTCGTGCCGGACCGCGCCCCCGGGTTCGTCCTGCTCCTCCAGGACTTCGACGCTCCAGCCCTCGTCGGCCAGGAGATTGGCGGCGACGAGCCCGTTGGGGCCTGCCCCGATGACTACCGCGTCCGGCATGGACGCCTCCCGTCTCGCCGCACCGGCTTCACCGCCGCGGGGGCGCCGGGGCCGGCCGGCCCCGTCCCGCGTACTGCGCGGGTCATGCGGGCTTCGGCTCCGCGCGGACGGGCTCGGGCCGGCCCCGCCCGTGCTCGCACACGTCCGCCAGGCGTTTGAGCATGGTCCGGTGCCTCAGCTGGATGAGTGCTTCCACGCCCATGTTGTGCAGGGTGCCACCGACGCCCCGCAGCGGATGCTCGTCGATGATCACCAGGGTGTCCTCGCCCCAGGGGCGCAGCTCGATGGCGACACGGGCCGTGCCGAGAGGACCGGCTTTCGCCTCCAGCTCCAGCTCGCGTCCCTCGTCGCAGGCCCGTACGACGGTCTCGTTGGTGAAGTCGAAGAAGCCGGCCCGCACCTCGTAGGCGATGGCGGCGTGCACCTGCGGCCACTGTCCGCGCACGGGATACGAGGACGACGTCCCGACGACCCAGTCCGCGTACCGGGTGCCATCGGCCAGGACTGCCCACACTTCGCGGGGACTCTTCTTGATCAGCCTGTGTCGTACGGCCACGTCTGCCTCCCTCGTCTGGCACCCATCGGGAAAGGAGTGCCGACTTCGAGTCCCCCCGCATCCGGAGTTCAACCGAGGGGACGTCGTCGTTTCATAGGCGCTCCTCCGGCGTGCGGGGAGCCCGGCGCCCGTCGTCGGCTTGGCCGCCGGCGCCGAGCAGCCCCGTGGGCCGGAACGGCTCCTGTGCCGCCAGCCGGGGCAGGGTCCGGCGTGACAGGCGCATCACGACCGGGGGCAGCACGGCACGGCCCAGCTGGGCGGCGCGGAGCCAGGACGGCACGTACACCGCGGTGCGCCGCCGCTCGATCGCGCGCACCAGAACGGGGGGCCACCTTCTGTACGGGCCAGACGCTGCGGGCGGGCGGCGGCATGTGGGTCCGCAGCTCGCGCAGCACGGCGTGCTGGTCGGCGTCGCGGATCATGTCGGTGTCGGTCCAGTTGAGGTAGGCGATGCCCACCGCGACGCGGTGGTGCGCCACCTCGGCCCGGAGGGAGTGCGCGAAGGACTCCGCACCCGCCTTCGACGCGCAGTAGGCGCTCATCATCGGCGCCGCGCCGAGCGACGCCAGTGAGGCGACCTGCAGGAAGTAGCCCGCCGTGGTCACCAGGTCGGGCAGGAAGGTGCGCGCGGTGATCGCGCTGCCGGTGAGATTGACGTCGACCACCCGGCGCCAGGTCGCCGCGTCCGACTCGGCGAAGGGGCCGCCCTCGGCGATGCCCGCGTTGGCGATCACCACGGACGGCGTGCCGAGGCGTGCGCGCACCTCGCGGGCGACGTCGGCCATGGCCGCGTCGTCGGTGATGTCGACCTCCCAGGCCATCGCCGGGACGGGCAGCTCGGCCGCCAACGCCTCCAGGGCCTCCTTCTCGTGCCCCAGGAGCGCCAGCCGGGCGCCCCGGCCGGCCAGATCACGTGCCAGGGCGGCTCCCAGTCCCCGGGCCGCACCGGTCACCACCACCGTGCGGGCGCGCAGCGGATCGTGTGCCACGGGGCCCCCTTCCTGCCTGGCTCGGTCGCTTGCGGACGGACGAGAGGGTGTTCCCCAGGACTGCCGTCTACCCGGATGCGGGAGGTGGAGTCCCTTCTCATCCGATCACGATCCGGTCCGGCGCGACACCGCGGCCCGCTCGCGAAGATCCATCTCGGCGCCGGGGACGTCGCGGGCGTACCGACGCCGCCGCGCCGGTCGGGACCACTTCCGCCCCGGGGTGCTCACCACGCCCGGAGACACAGGAAAACCCCAGCATCGACAGAGTGATTGACGCGCACCCGGGGGCCCCTCTACTTTCTGATCGACTTTCCGAACCGCGTTCGAAATATCGACCTCGATGTGTTGTGGGCATGTTCCGCGCCCCCACTGCCCCACACCGCGCCACCGCTCACTCCGCCCCGCACCCCGCACCCGCCTGGAGAGCAAGATGAGCGCAAGACCTCAGCCGTCCCGACGCCTGTTCCTGGGTATGGCCGCCACCACTCCCCTCGCCGTGTCCGGCGTACTGACCCTCGGCGCCGGGACCGCGCACGCCGCCGACTCGGCCTACGTGATGTGCTACTTCACCGAGTCGACCAGCCTCGGCGCGGGCACCGACTACGGCCTCCACCTCGCGGTCAGCCCCGACTCCCTCAACTGGACACCGCTCAACCAGAACAATCCCGTGGTCACCCCCACAGCGGGCGCCCTCGGCCTGCGCGACCCGTTCCTCCTGCGCAAGCAGGACGGCACCTTCGTCGCCATCGCCACCGACCTCAAAGGCACCGACTGGGCCTACAACAGCCAGTACATCCACGTCTGGGACTCCGCCGACCTGCGCACCTTCACCGGCTACCGCCGCCTCAAGCTGCACGACATGACCACCCCCAGCTGGGCTCCCGAAGCGTTCTGGGACGCCGGCCGGGGCCAGTACGCGGTCATCTACTCCTCGGTCAACTCCAGCGGCCACAACGTGATCATGGTGAACTACACCAGCGACTTCGTCACCGCCTCGGCCCCACAGGTCTTCTTCGACCCCGGCTACGACGTCATCGACGGCAACATGGCCGTCGGCGTCAACGGCGTCAACTACCTCTTCTTCAAGAAGAACCAGACCCTGGTGGCCGCACGGTCCACTTCCCTCAACCCGGGCAGCTTCACCGAGTTCAGCACCGGTGTGGCGCACGGCGGCACCGAGGCACCGACCGTGTTCAAGTCACTGACCTCCAGCAACTGGTACCTCTGGGGAGACACGTACACCCCCAACGGGGTCTTCTACGCCTGGCAGTCCACCAACCTGGCCTCCGGCACCTGGACCGCACTCGACCAGAAGACCTACACCCAGCCGGTCAACTCCAAGCACTGCGGCATCGCGACGATCACCACGGCCGAGTACAACAACCTGCTCACCAAATGGGGCGCGCCGACCTGGAACCGGCTCAAGTCGTACAACTTCCCGGCCCGTTACGTCCGTCACGCCAACTACACGGCCCGCATCGACACCTACCCCTTCGACCTGTACACCGACTCGCAGTGGAAGCTCGTCCCGGGCCTGGCCGACAGCACCGCAGTCTCCTTCCAGTCGGTGAGCCATCCCACCCGCTACCTGCGCCACTACAACTACCAGCTCCAACTCGACGTCAACGACGGCACATCCACGTTCGCCGGCGACGCCACCTTCCACCGCACACCAGGCCTCGCGGACTCCAGCTGGTCGTCATTCCGCTCGTACAACAACCCCACCCGCTACATCCGCCACTCCAACTACGTCCTGCGCATCGATCCGGTCTCCACGTCCACCGAGCAGCAGGACGCGACCTTCCGCGTCGGTCACTGAACCCCGGACCGCACGTAGGCGGCGGCCGGGAAGGTGTCACCGGGCGTGCGGCACCCCCGCACGTACGATCACCGCCCCGGCGCCGCCGCAGGCTCCGCCTCTCCGACCCGCAGGATCGTGCGGCAAAACCCACCACAGGCGTCTTCATGGGCGATGGAATGATATTCCGCATGACATCACTTGATTTATGGGCTCTCTGTATATTGAGCTCATGAATGGGCGAATGGCCATTCTCCGTACGATCGACGACGGTGTCACGGTGACCGAGGCGATGCGTCTCGCCCTGGAACACGCTGTGGCGGAACTCGGCGGGATCGGCGGCATGGTCCATGTGGGCGGCCCCGAAGGCCTGCGAGGCCTGCATCTGGTCGCGAGCAGTGGTCTGCCCCCGGCCCTGACGGAATCCTGGATGCGCATCCCGGACGACGGAGGACTCCCTCCGGTCCGGGCCGTACGCGAAGGGACCCGCATCTGGCTGCCGACGGTCTCGCACGGCGAGCCCGGCACCACGGCCGCGGGCACGGATTGCGGCCAGGGTCTCGCCACCGTCCCGGTGCCCGGGCCCGACGGACCGCTCGGCGCCCTCACCGTCGTCACCGACACCCCGCACACACCCGAATCCGGACAGTGGTCCTTCCTGGACTCCGTCGCCGCCTGGGTCGCCGAACGACTGGGCCGTCCTCTCCTGCCCAAGGAGCCGCCACCGCCGGAGCATCCGCCGGGCCCACTCCTGCAACAGGCTCTGGAGGCCGTACGCGTCGGTTCCTGGGAGTGGGTCATGGCGACCGACGAGGTGCGGCTGGACGATGCGGCGATGACCGTGCTCGGCTTCTCCCCGGATGAGTTCGACCGGCGTGCGGAGACCTGGCTGGACCGCGTCCATCCCGACGACCGGCCCCTGGTGACCGCCGAGGTCGACAAGGCGATCCGTGACCGCAGCTCGTACGGCACCGAGTACCGGATGAACCGCGCGGACGGCACCGTCGGATGGGTCCAGGTACGCGGACAGGTGAAGCTCGCGGACGGCGACCGGCCCGTCGGCATGGTCGGCACCGTCTGGGACACCACCGAGTCCCGCAGCGCCCGTGACGCCATCAGCCGGGCCCTGCGTCACATGAGCGACGGATTCCTCACCCTCGACCACCAGTGGCGGATCACCTTCCTCAACAAGGAGGCGGAACGCGTCCTCGGCCGCGGTCAGGAGCTGATCGGGCACCTCGTATGGGATCTCGCCGCGCTGCAGGTGCCCGGCCTGCGGTCCCTCTGCGAGGAGACGGCCGCCGGATCCGCCCCCACCGGGCTGGACATCCTGGCACCCAGGACCCGGCGCTGGTCCCACCTTCGGCTGGTACCGCTTCCCGAGGGACTGGCCGTCTTCTTCACCGACATCCACGAGAAGCGGATGCGGGACGCCGAGCGCGAGGCGGCCGCCCACGCCCAGGCCGACCGGGCCGCCCGCGTCGGAGAACTGACGGCCGCGCTCGCCAGGGCCATCGGCTCGCAGGGAGTGGTGGACGCGGTGGCCCGGCACGTACTGCCCCCGTTCGGCGCCGCCGGGCTCATGATCCAGGTCATCGAGGACGAGCACACCCGCGTCGTCGGCAGCGTCGGCTACCCCCAGGAGTTCGTCGACCGGGTGGACCACCTGCCCGTCTCGGGACGGACCGCGGTCACGGACGCACTGCTCACCCGCACCCCGCAGTTCTTCTCCTCTCCCGAGGAGTACGCGTCGCGCTACCCGAATCAGGCCGGCCAGCCCGCGGCGGGCCACAAACAGGCGTGGGCCTTCCTTCCCCTGATCGCCTCGGACCACCCCGTCGGGGTGTGCGTGATCTCCTTCGACCGGCCGCGCACCTTCACCGGCGAGGAACGCACCCTCCTGGTCGCGCTCAGCGGTCTCGTCGCCCAGGCCCTGGAACGGGCCCGGCTCTTCGACGCCGAACACGTCCGCGCCCAGGAACTGCAGCGCGGCCTCCTCCCCCGGGCACTGCCCTCGGTTCCCGCCTGCACCTCGGCGGCGCGCTACCTGCCCGCCCGGCAGGGCATGGACGTGGGCGGCGACTGGTACGACATCATCCCGCTCTCCGGGGACCGGGTCGCCCTCGTGATCGGCGACGTGATGGGCCACGGCACGCCGGAGGCCGCCACCATGGGACGCCTGCGCACGGCCGTGCACACCCTCACCGATCTGGAGCTGCCGCCCGACGAGATCCTCGCCCACCTCAACGACATCGTCGCCGAGCTCGGTGACGACTCGTACGCCACCTGCCTCTACGGGGTCTACGACCCGACGACCGGCGTCTGGGCGTTCGCCTGCGCCGGGCACCCGCCGCCTGCCGTGGTCCGCCCCGACGGCACGGTCGACTTCCCCGAGGTGGCGCTGAACCCTCCGCTGGGAGCCGGCGCCCCGCCCTTCGAAAGCGTCGAACTCGCGCTGCCCGAGGGCTCACTCCTCGTCCTCTACACCGACGGGCTGGTCGAGTCCGTCAGCCGTGACATCGACACCGGTATGGCCCAGCTGGCCCGTCTGCTCGGCGAGGACTCCAGGGACGACCTGGACCTCCTGTGCGAGAAGCTCACCGCCGGTCTGCTCCCCGCGCAGCAGCAGTCCGCCGACGACGCGGCCCTCCTCGTCGTCCGCGTACGCCGACTGCCCGCCGATTCGGTCGTCGCCTGGCCTCTCTCCCCGGAACCACGGGCAGCGGGCGAGGCGCGCAGGCGCGTCCGGGAGCAGCTGTCCCACTGGGGCCTCGACGAGCTGACCATGACGACGGAGCTGCTGGCCAGCGAGTTGGTGGGCAACGTCGTGCGCCACGCCAAGGGACCGGTTCAGCTCCGCCTGGTGCGCAGTCGCACCCTGATCTGCGAGGTCTCCGACGGCAGCCTCACCACGCCTCGGATCCGCCGGGCGTCCGAGACCGACGAGGGGGGCCGAGGCCTGCAACTGGTTGCCGCGCTGTCCCAGCGGTGGGGGACGCGCTACACCGCGACCGGCAAGTGCATCTGGACGGAACAGGCCCTGACCGGCCCGGAATCACCCGATGCCGTCATGTCCTTCTTCGACCGAGCCGCCTGATCGCCCGTCACCGTGCCGGCGGGCCCTCGCCCTGCCCGCCAGGAGGGTCCGCCCGCCCCTCGAACCGGCACAGGGCCTAGCTCACAGGCGGACGCCCCGGGTGGACAGGCCGTCATCGCAACCGGGGGCATCCGCCGTGGGATCAGCGGCCGACGCGGATCAGCTCTGTCAGATAACGCCACAGTGACGAGCGCTGCCGGGCGGACGGGTCCGGGATCACCGTTTCGGCGGTCTCGGGTGCGGCGTCCGGCGCCCGCCGTCGCTCGGGCACCGGAGAGAGCTCGTACCGTACGGGCAGCGAACGCAGGCCCCGCATGAAGGGCGAGGAGCGCCAGGGCAGTTGGTCGACCGGCAGGGCGAGGTCCAGATGGGAGAACCGCTCGAACAGGCGGCCCACACCGACCGCCGCGACCGTCGACGCCAGTTCGCGCGCGGGACACTGGCGACGGCCCGCACCCCATGACAGATGTGCCCGGGTGCTGACCGTCGTGCTCGGGCACACGTTGTCGGAGAAGAGCGGGTCGGCGTGCGCCGCGGCGGAGGAGACCCACACCGGATCGCCCTCCCGGATCGTGTAGTTGCCGAGCGGGGTGTCCTTGGCGGCGAATCGCGGTACGAAGTTCACCAGCGGCGGCTTCCGCATGACCACGCGGTTCATGGACTCCCTGACCAGCCCGGCGGACAGGCTGGCCCGGACGCCGCCCTCACCCGAGATGACCTCGACCACCGTGTTGGAGACGAGGATGCCGACGTGGTCGGACGTCATGCCCAGCAGCATGAACAGTTCCCGGGCCAGCTCGTCGAGCGAGAGGTCGGGGTGCGCCGCCAGCAGGTACGAGGGGAAGTCGTCCCCGGGCTTCTCCCGCTTCGCCGCCGCGAGCTCCGCCAGCGTCGCGAGCAGCCGTTCCAGGGCGGGCTCGGCGTCCGGCCCC
Organism: Streptomyces aurantiacus; assembly: GCF_027107535.1. Classification (NCBI taxonomy): domain Bacteria; kingdom Bacillati; phylum Actinomycetota; class Actinomycetes; order Kitasatosporales; family Streptomycetaceae; genus Streptomyces; species Streptomyces sp. Qhu-G9. The sequence goes on from NZ_CP114283.1 coordinate 5,900,605, forward strand.
GCGTCCAGCACCCGCCACATGTCCATCAGCGCGTCGTCGCCCTGCGAACCGGGAAATCCGAGCAGATGGCTCGCCACCATCAGCGGCAGCGGCCTCGCGAACTGGGCGGACAGGTCCGCCAGTCCGGTCCCGCCGGCCTGTCCGACCAGGGTGATCAGTTCGTCCGCGTAGGCGGTGACAGCGGCCTTGAGCCTCTTCGCCTGAGGGTGGCGCGGGTCCTGGAACGGCTTGAGAGCCATGTCCCACGCCGTCCGCAGCGGCTGGTACCCCGGCCCGCCCTGGATGAGCACGTGATTGACCTCGAGCGACGGTCCGAGCGGCCAGTCGCCGGGCACCCGGCCCTCCGAACGGGCCCGCCACCTCTCCAGCCCCTTCGGCCACCCGTCGTCGTCCTGGAGTACGTCGAACGCCTCCCGGTAACCGAGGACCAGCCAGGCGGGTACCCCGAGAAGGTCGACGGGAGCCACCGGGCCGTGCCGCTGCCTCAGCCGCTCGTACACGAGCGAGGGACGCGTCTCGTAGTCCCGGGTCAGCAGCGGTTCAGGCGACATCTCCTCCAACCGCGTGCCGTCCAGATCCACGGATCCGCCCTCACCCGTCCGGGATTCCATCGTCTCGCCACCCCTCCAACACTCCCTGTACCGACGCCCCTTCAGCCGGTAGCCGGAAACCTTGGGGACCCTACCCCAGGCCCCACCTGCGAAGGAACGACGGGGCGTGCCGGCCGCACCGCCGGACGAGCGGTGGTCGCACCGCCCGCCGCGACGGCTCCGCTTCATTGAAACCGTTCAATCCTCGACGGCGCGGACACCTCAGACCCCATCGGAGGTCCGGCCATTATCCGACGGATCGTCAAGAAAATGCCACACACTCATTGACCCTCACCCCGTACGCCTCTACGTTCACCGGCGTGAATCGATTCATATCTCCTATCTGAGGAGTCCCAGTGATCAGCAGGAGGAACATCCTGGCGGGTACGGCGGCAACCGTGGCCGCCGCGGCCACCGACGCCGGTTCCGCGGTGGCCGCACCGGCTTCCCCACCGGCCCGGGCAGGCACGCACCGCGGCTCCCTGCGCGTCACCGCGCCGACCGTCGAGTACGTGCGGCATCCCCTGGGCATCGACGTACAACGCCCCCGGCTGAGCTGGCCGATGACATCGGACGAGCCCGGCGCGCGTCAGAGCGGCTATCGGATCCGCGTGGCCTCCAGCGCCACGCGCCTCACCCACCCGGACGTCTGGGACAGCGGAAGGATCGCGTCCGACGAGTCCGTCCTGGTGTCCTACGCGGGACCTCGGCTCAAGCCCCGCACACGCTACTTCTGGTCCGTCCGCGTGTGGGACGGCGACGGCAACGCCTCGGCCTGGAGCGAGCCGTCGTGGTGGGAGACCGGCCTCGTGGACGCCGCGCAGTGGTCCGCACAATGGGTCTCCGCTCCCCCGGCCCTCACGGACGCCCCGTCCTTCGAGGGCAGCGCCTGGATCTGGTTCCCGGAAGGCGAACCGGCCACCAGCGCACCGGCCGCCACCCGTTGGTTCCGCCGCGTCGTCGAACTCCCGGACGCGGTCACCGCGGCGACCCTGGCCATCACCGCCGACAACGTGTACGCCGTCTCCGTGAACGGCACCGAGGTGGCCCGCACCGACCTCGCCACGGACAACCAGGGGTGGCGCCGCCCCGCCGTCGTCGAGGTCCTCGCCCCACTGCGTACGGGCAGGAACGTCCTGGCGGTCGAGGCCACCAACGCGACCGTGGGGCCCGCCGGCCTGATCGCCGTCCTCAGTCTCCGCACGGCAACCGGCGAACAGCGGATCATCACCGACGACTCCTGGAGGTCGACGGACAAGGAACCCGCCGCGGACTGGCGAGGGGCCGACTTCGACGACAGCGGCTGGCCGGCGGCGAAGGAGGCAGCCGACTGGGGAGCCGGGCCGTGGGGGAAGGTCGTCCCCGCCTCGTTCGCCGCCCATCAACTGCGGCACGAGTTCAGGCTTCCACGCAAGAAGGTGGCGCGCGCCCGCCTGTACGCCACGGCCCTCGGCCTGTACGAAGCCCACCTCAACGGCCGCCGCGTGGGCCGCGACCAGCTCGCCCCCGGCTGGACCGACTACCGCGAGCGCGTCCAGTACCAGACCTACGACGTGACCACGCTCGTGCGGCCGGGCGCCAACGCCATCGGCGCGTACGTGGCGCCGGGCTGGTACGCCGGCAACGTCGGCATGTTCGGTCCCCACCAGTACGGCGAACGCCCGGCCCTGCTGGCGCAGTTGGAGGTGGACTACGCCGACGGAACGAGCGAACGCGTCACCTCGGGCACCCACTGGCGGGCCGCCTCCGGGCCGATCGTCTCCGCCGACCTGCTGAGCGGCGAGACGTACGACGCACGCAAGGAGACCTCCGGCTGGACATCGCCGGGCTTCGACGACCGGGCCTGGCCCGGTGTGCGCGCCGCGGGTGACGCCGCTCCCCCTCTGATCGTGGCCCAGCTGGACGGTCCGGTCCGCGTGACCGAGGAACTCCCGGTCAAGCAGGTGACCGAACCCGCGCCGGGTGTCTTCGTCTTCGACCTGGGCCAGAACATGGTCGGATCGGTACGGCTGCGTGTCTCGGGAGACGCCGGGACCACCGTTCGCCTCAGACATGCGGAGGTCCTCAACCCGGACGGCACCCTCTACACCGCGAATCTGCGCACCGCCGCGGCCACCGACACCTACATCCTCAAGGGCCGCGGCGAGGAGACGTACGAGCCGCGCTTCACCTTCCACGGCTTCCGCTACGTGGAGGTGACGGGATTCCCCGGTACTCCGTCCGCGGGAGCCGTCACCGGTCGCGTCCTGCATACGTCGGCGCCGTTCACCCTCGACTTCGAGACCGACGTCCCGATGCTCAACAAGCTGCACAGCAACATCACTTGGGGCCAGAGGGGCAACTTCCTCTCCGTCCCGACGGACACCCCCGCACGCGACGAACGCCTGGGCTGGACGGGCGACATCAACGTCTTCGCTCCGACAGCCGCGTACACGATGGAGTCGGCCCGCTTCCTCACCAAGTGGCTGGTGGACCTGCGGGACGCGCAGACCGCGGAGGGTTCCTTCACCGACGTGGCACCCACGGTCGGCGCGCTCGGTGACGGCGTCGCGGGATGGGGCGACGCGGGCGTCACGGTCCCCTGGTCCCTGTACCAGGCGTACGGTGACCTGCAGGTCCTCGACGACGCCTGGCCGTCCGTGCAGGCCTGGCTGAAGTACCTGGAGAGGAACAGCAGCAACCTGCTGCGGCCGGCCAGTGGTTACGGCGACTGGCTGAACGTCTCCGACGAGACACCCAAGGACGTCATCGGCACCGCGTACTTCGCCCACAGCACCGACCTCGCGGCCCGCATCGCCGAGGAGCTCGGCAAGGACGCCGCCCCCTTCACCGGCCTCTTCGAGCGCATACGCACGGCGTTCCAGAAGGCGTACGTCACCACCGACGGCCGAGTGAAGGGTGACACGCAGACGGGCTATGTCCTGGCCCTGTCGATGGACCTCCTGCCCACAGAGCTGCGAACGGCGGCCGCCGACCGGCTCGTCGCGCTGATCGAGGCCAAGGACTGGCATCTGTCGACGGGCTTCCTCGGTACGCCCAGGCTGCTGCCCGTCCTCACCGACACAGGGCACACCGATGTCGCGCACCGTCTGCTCCAGCAGCGGTCCTATCCCGGCTGGGGCTACCAGATCGACAAGGGCGCCACCACGATGTGGGAGCGCTGGGACTCCGTCCGGCCCGACGGCGGCTTCCAGACCCCGGACATGAACTCCTTCAACCACTACGCCTACGGGTCGGTGGGCGAGTGGATGTACACGAACATCGCCGGGATCGCGGCGGGCCGGCCCGGTTACCGGGACATCGTCGTCCGACCTCGTCCGGGCGGGGGTGTCACCTCCGCACGCGCCACGTTCACCTCGGTCCGCGGTCCCGTCTCCACCCGGTGGCGACAGCGCTCCGGCGGGTTCGACCTGACGTGCTCAGTGCCCGCCAACACGACAGCCGAGGTGTGGATCCCCACGCCCGCCCCAAAGGCGGTCACCCACACTCCCGCGACGTTCCTGCGCAGTGAGGACGGCTGCGCGGTGTACCGGGTCGGCTCGGGCACCCACCGCTTCGCCACGTGATCCGTTGAGTCCGGTGCGGGTTCCCGGCCGCGGCGAACGGTCCGGCCGGGGACCCGTCCACCACCCACTTCACCGCTGCGTGACCGCGGCCGGCGCACTCTCGGTGCCGCAAGGTTGGCAGGGGCGCGGAGAAGCGCGGTGGGGTCCCCATAGGGTGATCGCATGTCTGCCTCGTTGAGTTCCGCCAGATCCCGCGCCGCGTTGCGCGCATCGGCGCGAGTTTCCGTCGATCTGCTGCTGGTCCTGGTGATGACCGCCGTGACCCTCTGGCTTCTGGGCCGGATGTGGTCCGTGGTCTGGCCTCTCATAGTGGGACTGCTCCTGACCACCCTGACCTGGCCCCTGGCTCGCTTCCTGAGACGGCACGGATGGCGTCCCGCACTGGCGGCCTCCGCCGTGACCGTCCTGTTCCTCCTGGTGGCCTCGGCCGTCGTGGCGCTGATCGCGGTCCCGGTGGCCTCCCAGTCCGGCGAGCTGACCGACGGGGTGGTGGCCGGCATCCGCGAGCTGCGTGACTGGGCTGCCGGCCCGCCGCTGAACATCGGCGAGGACCAGATCGCGGGCGCCCTGGACGACGCCGTCGCCCGTATCCAGAAGAGTGCCGGCAGCATGGTCACCACGGTCGTCACCGGCGTGAGCACCGTGGTCAACGGTGTGGTCACCGCCGTCCTGGCGGTCTTCCTGATGTTCTTCTTCCTCAAGGACGGGCCGCGGTTCCTGCCGTGGCTCGCCCGTCAGCTGCCCGGCCGGCTCGCCACCGACGTCCCGATCGTGGCGGCGCGCAGCTGGGACACCCTGGGTGCGTTCGTGCGGTCGCAGGCGGCCGTCGGTCTGATCGACGCCGTCCTCATCGGTCTCGGTCTGTGGGTGGTGGACGTACCTCTGGTGCTCCCGCTCGCGGTGCTGACCTTCGTCTCCGCGTTCGTGCCGATCGTGGGCGCCCTGTTCGCCGGCTTCGTGGCGGTGCTCATCGCCCTGGTGTCGAACGGCCTGACGGACGCGCTGATCGTGCTGGCGATCATCATCGTCGTGCAGCAGCTCGAAGGAAACGTGTTCCAGCCGATGATCCAGAGCCGCGGGCTCGGTCTGCACGCGGCTGTGATCCTGCTGGCGGTGACCCTCGGCGGCAGCCTGGCCGGCATCGTGGGCAGCCTGCTCGCCGTCCCGGTCGCCGCGCTGATCGCGGTGGTCTGGAACTACCTGCGCGAGCAGCTCAGCGAGCCGCCGCAGGAACCGGACACCGGCGAACCGCAGACCGGTGCCGCCGTCGCCTCCTGACAGAGCGCCCGAGCCTCGTACACCGAGTTCCCGCAGGCGGGGCCGCTCCACACGACACAGCCGTGACACGGACCGTGCACCATCTCACTGCCGCGTTCCGTGTCAGTGGCGGGTGTCCCGCGGTTCGTCACAGGTGTCCGCCTCGGCGGCGGCCTTCAGGTCGCGCAACCACGTTTCGAGGCCCCAGCCGAGGGCTGCGGTCGCGGTGGGCACATCCGCCTCGACCTGGGCGCCCGTCCAGGTCTCCTCCGTGTGCACGCGGACGCCGCCCTTGACCTTCTCGAACGTCCACAGGTGGACGCCCTCGTCGATCCGCAGCCCCTCACCGATCGCGGGGCCGCTCCACACGACGCAGTCGTGACGCTGGAGCTGCCTGACCGTGGAGGTGATCTCCAGCGTGGTAGCGGGGGTGGTGGGGGTGGCCGGCGCCGGGGTCGCCCACCGGAACCGTGAGCCCTTGCGGAGGGGGCCGGAGTCGAGGCGTTCACCGGCGGTGACCGGGGACTGCCAGGACGGCCAGCGCTCCACGTCGGTCTGCAGGTTCCAGACGGTGCGCAGCGGCGCGTCGATGACGACGTCGGACGCGTAGCGGATCCGGGCGGTGGGGTCGACGCCTTCCCCGCGGCATGCGGAGGGGTTGCCGTGAGGGGCGGCGGCCTGCGCGGGGGCCGCGAGCGCCGTCGCGCCGAGGACGCCTGCGACGGCGAGCGAGACGGTGAGCACGGCGGTACGCGTGATGGGCATGGGGTGCCTCTCGTGGTGGGTGACGGTGGCTGATCAGATGGAGCGGCGCGGCGGCCCGGTGGCCGACGGCGTGCGCGTCGGGGTGCCCGCGGTGGCGCTACGGGTTCAGTACGACCTTGCCGACGACGGTGCCGGACTCGGCCAGCCGTAGTGCCTCGGCGGCGCGAGCGAGCGGCAGTTGGGCGGCGATCTGGGCGGTGACGTCGCCGCGCTGGAGGGCTGTGAAGACCTGGGTGAGGTCGGCGCGCAGCCGCGCCCGGAACCGGTTCTTGGCCAGAGCGCGGCCGGCCCAGACGTTGAAGAAGTAGGCGCGGCGCCGGTTGGGCAGGGCGTTCCACAGCCACACCCGGCCGAGCAGTTTGAGGACGGGCCACTGCTTGGATCCCTCGTCGTCGCGGGTGGAGGCGCTGCCGTAGGAGACGAGCGTTCCGCCGGGCGCAAGGAGGCCCCAGGAGTCGACGAGGCCCCGGCCGCCGACGTGGTCGAAGACGGCGTCCACCCCGCCGGGGGCGAGTTCGCGGACCCGCGCGGCGATGTCTTCGTCGCGGTAGTCGACGGGGGCGACGCCCCTTTCCCGCAGAGCGTCGTGATGACGCGCGGACGCCGTGCCGATCACCTTGGCACCCGCGGCCCGGGCGAGCTGGACCAGTACCGAGCCGACGCCGCCGTTGGCTCCGTGCACGAGGACGGTCTGCCCCGCACGGACGCGTGCCTTGCGGTGCAGCATCTGCCAGGCGGTGATGCCGTTGACCACCAGGGTCTCCGCCTGCGCCGCCCCGACCCCGTCGGGCACCTCCACCACGTCCGCCGCGTCGACGCGTACGTGACTGGCCCAGCCGCCGACCTTGAGCAGGGCGGCCACCCGGGTGCCGGCCAGGTCCGGATCCACGCCCTCGCCGATCGCCAGCACCGTGCCGACGAGGTCGTAGCCCGGCACGAAGGGGAACGCCGGCTGGTCGTAGTAGCGGCCTCGGCGCATCTGCTGCTCGGCGAAGGAGACCCCGGTCGCCTCCATCCGGATCACGACCTGGCCCGGTCCCGCGGCGGGGACGGCTCCGTGCCGGATCTCAAGACCTTCCGGCTCCACCTTGCCCGGCAGTACGACCTCGATGAGTCCTTCGGCGTTCATGACGACCTCCGTTGCGGCGCTTCGGCTTAGGCATTCTCGCGTTCGTTAGAAGTTGTAACTCATCACGAGAGTCAACGTCAATAGCTTGCGTGATAGCCTCTAACTAATTCTTGAAGCTGTAGAGACACGACTCCGGACGGGCGGCAGGCCATGGCGGACACGGGCACGAAGACCCCGCGCGAGCGCTACCGCGCCCAGGTGCAGGCGGAGATCAAAGAGCACGCGTGGGAGCAGCTGGCCACGGCGGGAGCCTCCGCGCTCTCCCTCAACGCGATCGCCAAGCGGATGGGAATGAGCGGACCCGCGCTCTACCGGTACTTCGCCGGTCGCGACGAGCTCATCACCGAGCTCGTCCGGGACGCGTACCAGAGCCTCGCCGACACCTTCCGCGCGGCCGCCGCCCCCGGACCCGACCTGCCCGCCCTGGCGCACGCGCTCCGCGAATGGGCCCTGCGGGACCCCCACCGCTACCTCCTCGTCTACGGCACCCCCGTCCCCGGCTACCAGGCCCCGGACGACGTCACCACGATCGCGCGCGACATCATGACGACCCTGCTCGACGCCTGCGCCGCGCTGCCCCCGGACGCCCCGGCGACGCCGTTCGACTCGCACCTGGAAGACCACCGGCAGTGGGCGGGCGGCCACCCCGCCCCGCCCGCCGTCCTCCACCGCGCCCTGACCTTCTGGACGCGGCTGCACGGCACCCTGTCCCTGGAACTCGCGGGCCACTTCACCGGGATGGACTTCGACCCCGCACTGCTCTACGCGGCGGAACTGGATGCCCTGACCGGCCCGTCGACGCACTGACCACCCGGCCCCCGGAGCCGGAATCCCCTCGCTCCGATGCGGGCGTGCTCTTCGGGCGAAGCCCTCTCAACGCGCCCGGCGCAGCGGGTACTTGCTCAGGCCGTCGACCTACGCGCGGACCAGGTGTCCGGCGGACGTGAACTCTGCCCGTTCGGGCAGGCTCATGTGCCTCTGCGCCTCGTGATGCCCGGAGGGCAGCCCGTTAGCGTCGTGCCGTGAGCTCCATGACCTTCGTGACACCGCCGTCGGCGTTCTGTTCCCTCGGATCCGCCGCGAGCGCGTGCGGAGGTCGCCGGTGATCGACGACCGGCTGGAGGAGACGGAGGCGACCGAGCCGGGCGGCGAGGGAGAGGGCCGGCGCCAGGAGCCTTCGACCGGACCGGCGCGGGCCGGCGGGAGTGCGGACGCGCGACAGCCGGGGCAGAGCGTGAAGCGCCCCCGGCGCGGCCCGGGTCCTTTCACTCTGCTGGTGCTGCCGGGCCTGGTCGCCCTGATGGGCGTGGCCGGCTTTCTGGCGCTGACGGGCGGCCTGTCCTCCCCCTGGGACGAGGGGGAGGGTGACGTTCCGTCCGCCACGGCCCGCGTCGACGCCTCGTACGTTCCCTGGCTCCGCAAGGCGGCGTCGGCCTGCACGGTCGTCACGCCGTCCCTGCTCGCCGCCCAGATCGACCGCCTCTCCGGCTGGAACAACGACGCGGGAGCGCTGTCGGGCGAGAAGGGCATCGCCGCGTTCACGGACGCCGGTTGGCGGACCTGGGGCAAGGACGGCGACGGCAACGGGCGCTCCTCCCCCCGCGACCCGGCGGACGCCATGGCGGCCCTCGCCCGACAGGACTGCTCCCTCGCCAGGAAGGTGACCGACCTCAGAACCGAGGGGGTCGTCTCCGGGGACCTGGTGGATCTCACCCTCGCCGCGTACGCGTCGGGCACGGACGCCGTGCGGAAGGCGGGGCGCGTACCCGGCGAGGCGGAGGCCTACGTCACCGAGGTGAAGTCACTGTCGTCGCACTACCGGGCGTTCGACCCGGACGGTTCCGGCGGCGCCGCGAACCGGGCGGCGGGCGCCGTGCTGGCCGCGCCCGTGAGCACCCTCACCGTCACCTCGCCGTTCGGTGCGCGCCAGCATCCGCTGACCGGGGTGACCAAGGTCCACACGGGGGTCGACTTCGCGGCGCCCCAAGGCGCGCAGGTCTCCTCGGCGGCGCAGGGCCGGGTCGTGTTCGCCGCGATGACCAAGGCGTACGGCAACCGGATCGTGGTCGACCACGGCAGCATCGGCGGCAAGCGGCTGGAGACGACGTACAGCCACCTGCTGTCTCTTCAGGTCTCCGTCGGTCAGGCGGTGGAAGCCGGAACACCCCTCGGCCTGGTCGGCTCGACCGGCCTGTCCACCGGCCCCCATCTGCACTTCGAGGTGATCCTCGACGGGCACTACACCGATCCGCTGCCCTGGCTCTCCCCCGGCGCGTGACAGGACGGCCGGCGCCGGGCCGTCAGACGTCGAAACGGCGACGGGACTCCTCGATGTGACCGAGGTACCGGTGGGTCCAGTCGCACATCCCGTCGACCGTCTTCCGCAGGGCGTGCCCCGGCTCGGTCAGGGTGTAGTCGACCCTCGGCGGGACGGTCGGGTGCACCTCCCGCTCGACCAGACCGTTGCGCTCCAGCATCCGCAGGTTCTGGGTGAGCATCTTGTGGCTGATGCCCTCGATCTCGTTGCGCAACTCGCTGAAGCGCAGGGTGCGTTCACCGAGAACCTCGATGATCAGCAGCGCCCACTTGTTGGCGATGTCCGAGAAGAGCTCCCGCGCCAGTGAGTCCGCGCGTGTGAGGTCCGCTTCGGCGGGCGAGCCCCTGAACTGCTTGGTCACCATCGGGTTCCCCAGTCACTGAAAAGTGCGTTCTTCCATGTCAGCGGTCACTCTCCTATGGTTCTCCAGTAACCACAAGAGAGCGACTTGGTGCCTGGTTCCGCGGAACCGGGCCCGGGGCCGCTCACGAGAAGGAGGCACACGGCATGGCCATCACCTTGGCGGACCCGAGCGGACTGCCGACGATTCCGGTGTACCGGCAAGTGGCGATCGCGACCGGGGCGAAACTCGTGTTCGTCGCGGGGCAGGTCGCCTGGGACGCCGACGGGATCACGGTCGGTGAGGGCGATCTCGCCGCCCAGGTCGAGCAGTGCTACCTCAACGTCGGCACCGCCCTCGCCGAGGCCGGCGGATCGTTCGACGACGTGGCGAAGCTGACCGTCTACGTCGTCGACTGGACTCCGGACAAGATGCCGATACTCCTGGAGGGCATCGAGCGGGCCGCCGGGAAGCTGGGGGTCACCCCCATGGCGCCGGCCACGCTGATCGGAGTGGCGGCCCTGGACGTTCCCGACCACCTGGTCGAGGTCGAAGCCACCGCGGTACTGGACTGAGCCGCCGCCCTCCGCCCCGGCCCGAGGACCTCTTTGCATGATCATGCGATGTCGTGCATACTCTTCCTATGTCTAAGGTCCTCACCTCCCTTCCCGCCGGCGAGCGCGTCGGTATCGCCTTCTCCGGCGGCCTCGACACCTCGGTCGCGGTCGCGTGGATGCGCGACAAGGGCGCCGTTCCGTGCACCTACACCGCCGACATCGGCCAGTACGACGAGCCCGACATCGCCTCGGTGCCCGGCCGTGCGAAGACGTACGGTGCCGAGATCGCGCGCCTGGTCGACTGCCGGGCGGCACTGGTCGAGGAGGGCCTGGCGGCGCTCACCTGCGGGGCGTTCCACATCCGCTCGGGCGGGCGTGCCTACTTCAACACCACACCGCTGGGCCGCGCCGTCACCGGCACCCTCCTCGTCCGGGCGATGCTCGAGGACAACGTCCAGATCTGGGGCGACGGCTCGACCTTCAAGGGCAACGACATCGAGCGGTTCTACCGGTACGGCCTGCTCGCCAACCCGCACCTGCGGATCTACAAGCCCTGGCTGGACGCCGACTTCGTCACCGAGCTCGGCGGCCGCAAGGAGATGTCCGAGTGGCTGGTCGCCCACCAGCTGCCCTACCGGGACTCGACGGAGAAGGCGTACTCCACCGACGCCAACATCTGGGGCGCCACGCACGAGGCCAAGACCCTGGAGCACCTGGACACGGGCGTGGAGACCGTCGAGCCCATCATGGGCGTGCGGTTCTGGGACCCCGAGGTCGAGATCGCCACCGAGGACGTGACGATCGGCTTCGACCAGGGCCGCCCCGTGACGATCAACGGCAAGGAGTTCGACTCCCCCGTCGACCTGGTGATGGAGGCCAACGCCGTCGGCGGCCGGCACGGCATGGGCATGTCGGACCAGATCGAGAACCGGATCATCGAGGCCAAGAGCCGCGGCATCTACGAGGCGCCCGGCATGGCCCTGCTGCACGCCGCGTACGAGCGCCTGATCAACGCGATCCACAACGAGGACACCCTCGCGCAGTACTACAACGAGGGACGGCGCCTCGGCCGCCTGATGTACGAGGGCCGCTGGCTGGACCCGCAGGCGCTGATGGTGCGCGAGTCGCTGCAGCGCTGGGTCGGCGCCGCCGTCACCGGCGAAGTGACGCTGCGGCTGCGTCGCGGCGAGGACTACTCGATCCTCGACACCCGGGGCCCGGCGTTCAGCTACCACCCGGACAAGCTGTCCATGGAGCGCACCGAGGACTCGGCCTTCGGCCCGGTCGACCGGATCGGCCAGCTCACCATGCGCAACCTCGACATCGCCGACTCGCGCGCCAAGCTGGAGCAGTACGCCGGGCTCGGCCTGATCGGCACCGGCAGCCCCGCCATCGGCGCCGCCCAGGCGGCCGCGACAGGGCTGATCGGCAGCATGCCGGAGATGCCGGAGGGCGGCGCCGAGGCCATCGCCTCCCGCGGCGAGGTCTCCGAGGACGAGGTGCTGCTGGACCGCGCCGCGATGGAGTTCGGCACGGACTGATCCGCCAGGCCGAGCGGACGGCTCGGCCACCCGGCGGGATGCACCGGGGACCCGGTGGCAGTGGACCGGCTCGACGCCGACGGCGTCGAGCCGGTCCACTGCGTTACAGGGACGCCGCGATCCGGGCGGGAAGGCCCAGGGCCCGCTGCTGACGCAGCCGGTGCGCACCCGTGTGGCTGCTCTCGTCTCTCCATGGATCTTGTCCAGCAGGGAGCAGACTGTGCGCAGCGTCGCCGTAACGCCCGAGGGCGATCACATCCGCTGGGTCGAGCTGCCGGGGCAGGAGCCGCGTGCATGGGTTGGGCGCCACGTCGCCCGCCTACTTCACGGAGGTCGCCGTTCATCCTCCGCTGGGCGGCCGCGAAGCCCAGCGCCGAAGTGCACACCAGCTCATCCGGGGGACGGACCCGACCATGCCACAGCTGCTGCTCGGCCTTGCGATCCCCCGTACGTTCCTGCTGCCGGAGGCGGACCAGGCGACGTTCCCGGGCTCGGCGGAGCTCACCGAAGCGGGGGTGTCGGTGGTCGCGGTACCCGACCGCGGACACACCATCATGCTGGACAACCCGGAAGCCTTCGTGAGAGCCACCGCCTCGGCGCTCACGGGCCGAGAACAGGACTGATCACAACCGGCCTGCGTTTCCTGGCAGTTGCTCATGGGATGGGCACCGGTGGCACTACCCTGCTGTGTCGTGCAGGAGACACGCCTTGACACTGCTCGGATCCGGGCGGCTCGCCGGGTGATCGACCCGGTCTTTCTCGACACCCCGCTGTACCGCTGCGAGGCGCTGGGGTCCGGCCTCGGGTGCACGGTGAGCATCAAGCTCGAAACGGCGAACCCGGTCCGCAGCTTCAAGGCCCGCGGCACCGAGCTGGTCGCGAGCCGGCTGGCCGACCATGCCTCGCGAGCGGTGGTGTGCGCGAGCGCGGGCAACCTCGGCCAAGCCCTCGCGTGGTCCGGTCGCGGCCGGGGGCTCGACGTCACCGTCGTGGCATCCCGCTTCGCTACACGGGCCAAGCTTGATCGCATCCGCGCACTGGACGCCGGCCTGGAGCTGGTGGACGGCGACCACGAGCTGGCTCGCGAGCGGGCGGCGGCCATCGCACGGTACGAAGGCATCCGGCTGGTCGAAGACAGCCTGGACATCGAGACCTGCGAGGGCGCGGCGACCATCGGCCTGGAACTGCTGGACACCGCGCCGTCGTTCGACACCGTCCTGATCGCCCTCGGCGGTGGGGCGCTGGCCACCGGCGTGGGTCATGTGATGAAGGCCCTGGCCCCCGCAGTCGAGGTGATCTGCGTCCAGCCGCTGGGCGCTCCGGCACTGACACACTCGTGGCACCAACGACGTGTCGTCACCACCGACTCGACCGACACCATCGCTGACGGCGTCGCCGGCCGGCGTCCCATCCCGGCCGTCCTGGACGACCTCCTCCTGGTCGCCGACGACGCCGTCCTGGTCCAGGAGGCGTCGATCACCGCCGGTATGCGGATGCTCCTCGACCACGCCGGCCTCGTCGTCGAACCGTCGGCCGCGCTCGGCATCGCAGCGATCCTCGAAGACCGTGACCGCTTCGCCGGCCGACACGTCGCCACCATCGTGTGCGGCAGCAACGTCGACTTGGACGCCTACCACCGCTGGGTCGGCGCGCCTCCCTTCCACACGTCCTGACGATTGCTCGTGCTGGAGGGCGGAGCGTCAGCGCCGGGCCGTTTCCACCGCGCTGAGCGGTCGTGGACGGGTGCGGACCCCATGGCCGAGGCCGGCGCCGACGCCGATCTGGATGGCACCTGCCCAAACTCCCTCCTCGGCTCGAACCCGCGTCCGTTCACAGGATGCTGACGGCCGCGTGAGCTGCCGTGACGTGGTCGCTCGCGTCGTCGGAGAGGAAGGACGCCAGCGCCCGGCCCTCGTCGACCACGGCGGTACGGTCGGCCCGCGAGAAGCCACTCAGCGGGACGACCGTCACCACGCCCTCCTCGACGGTCCAGGTCGCGGCGACCCGGCCGTCGACCAGTACGACGCGCTCGCCCGCGACCGACAGGCCCCGGTGGGCGTCGTCGATGATCCGGCTCCGGTCCTGGTAGCCGAGGATCGCGTTGTCGAACGCCGGCAGGAACCGTACCGGGGCGGGCGTGTCGGGATCGGGGCGCGGCGCACCGGGCAGGTCCAGCAGTTCCCGGCCCCGCTCGTCGCGGAAGGACACGAGTTCCTCGCGCAGGGCGGTGACCGCGGCCGGCAGTCCGGCGAGGCCGCACCAGGCGCGCAGGTCGGCCGAGGCGGCGGGGCCGAACGCGGCCAGATATCGCCGTACCAGCGCCTGACCGACCGGATCGCTGCTCTCGTCCGGGGCCGCCGGGTCGATCTCGCGCCCCAGCCAGGAGGAGAGCGTGACATTGCGTACTCCGGCCCTGGTCCGCCAGAGGCCGCGGGGAGGGAGCTGCACCATCGGCACGAGTGCGGCGACCAGCATCTCGCCCAGGGGACGCGGACCCGCTGCCGGCCAGCGATCGGCGACCGCCCGCGCGAGCTCGGTCATGGAGCGGGGCTCGCCGTCCGCCATCACCGCCCGGCCCGCCGCCGCGAGTTCGTCGAGGTCCACCCCGGCGAGTTCGCGACGGTAGGTGCCGAGCACCCGCTGACGCAGCATGGCGGCATGACGGCCCCGCCACGCCAGGGCGTCGTCGGCGGTCACGAGATGGACGGTGCGCCGCATGAGGTGGGTCCGCACCACGCTCCGCCCGGTCAGCAGATCCGAGAGTGCCGACGGGTCGAACGTACGCAGCCTCGACCAGAGTCCGACGAACGGCTCCTGCGGCTCCTGGGCCTGTAGACCGCAGAGGTGCGCGACGGCGTCGAGGACCGGCACGTCGGCGCGGTCGAGCAGCAACTGCCGGGCCAGTGTCGCGCGGTTGAGGGCCCGAGGGCCGAGAACGGTCATGGAACTCATGCCGCTCAGGTCGACTTCCGGCCGTCGAGCGCCTCGCGCAGGATGTCCGCGTGCCCGGCGTGCTGGGCGGTCTCGGCGATGACGTGCGTCAGCACCCGGCGTGCGCTGCGCACCGCTCCCGGCTCGTGCCAGGGCGCCTCCGGCAGCGGATGCGTCGCCGACAGGTCCGGGACGGCGGCGATGATCTGCTCGCTCCGGGCGGCGACCTGCTCGTAGCGGGTGAGGACCGCGGCCAGCGTCTCGCCGGGCAGCATCCGGAAGTCGTCCTGGTGGTCGATCGCCCACTGCGGAACCTCCCGTGCGGTCCCGGCCGCGAGATCGGCCCAGGTGACGCCGTCGGGCAGGTCGTAACGCATCGCCGACGGTCCCTCGGCCACGAAACGCACCCATCCCTCCTCGATGGACGCGACATGCTTGATCAGCCCGCCCAGGCACAGCCCGCTGACCGTGGGACTGCCGGCGGCCTGCTCGTCACTGAGTCCTTGTGTCGTCCTGGTCAGGGCGGTTCGTGCGGTCGCGAGCGCGGCGAGCAGGTCGGCCCGCTCGGCGTCGACCGCGGGGTGAGATGTGGTCGTGACGGTCACAGTGATCGGATCCTTCTGGTCGTGGACGTTGTCTTTGCCAGGCACGAGACGACAGTCGCAGGGGAAGCGGTCAGGATGTGTCCGCTACTCCGGGCAACCTGAGGTCATGCCGAAAACGTCAGCGCGACTGCTGTCACTGCTCTCCCTGCTCCAGGCGCGCCGGGACTGGCCCGGGGCGCTGTTGGCCGAGCGTCTGGGCATCAGTGCGCGCACCGTGCGCCGTGACGTCGACCGTCTGCGCGAGCTGGGCTATCCCGTCGTGGCCGTCAAGGGACCCGACGGCGGGTACCGGCTCGACGCCGGTACGGAGCTGCCGCCGCTGCTGTTCGACGACGAGCAGGCCGTCGCGCTCCAGATCGCCACCGTTACGGGTGCGGGCATCGAGGAGGCCGCGACGCGGGCGCTGGCCACCGTGCGACAGGTCATGCCGGCACGGCTGCGCCACCGGATCGACACCCTGCGGATCACCGCTGTGGAGCGGCCCGCGGCGCGACCGGAACCACAGGTCGACAGCAGTGTGCTCATGACGCTCAGTGCCGCCGTACATGCCTGCGAGGTGCTGCGCTTCGACTACGCCCCGGCCTCCCCTCCGGGTGTCGACGACGAGAGCCCGGCCCCGGCCCCGCCGCGCAGGGTTCAGCCCCACCATCTCGTCGCGAGGAGCGGGCGCTGGTATCTCGTCGCCTGGGACCTGGACCGCGAGGACTGGCGGACCTTCCGCGCCGACCGGATCACCCCGCGCATCCCCACAGGACCGCGCTTCTCCCCGCGGGAACTGCCCGCAGAGGATGTGGCCGCCTTCGTCACCGGCAGGTTCCGGGGCTCCGACGGCTCCGACGACGACTGGCCCTGCCGCGGCGAGGTGATCCTCGGCCTGCCCGCCACGGCAGTCTCCCGCCACATGCCCGACGGAGCGGTCGAGACTCTCGGCGCGGACCGCTGCCGGCTCGTCCTGGGTTCGTGGTCATGGGCCGCTCTGGCCGCCACCGTCGGCCGGTTCGACGCCGACATCGAGGTCGTGGGCCCGGCCGAACTCAGAGACGCGTTCGCGCACCTGGCCCGCCGTTACGCCGACGCCGCGGCCGACCCGCCGGCCGCCCCGTCACCGGTTCGATGAGCCTCGTGCGCCGGGCGTGGCGGGGTTGCCCGACGTGCCCGGGGACGGGTCGGCGCCCCCGGGCGTCGGGCGGTCGACCGGATCAGAGGCCGTCGCGCACCATGGCGGCGACGATCTGGACGTGCCGGTCGGCCGCCGTGTTCGAGAACTCGTTGTCGTAGTTCAGGCCGTAGGGCCAGAAGTGGCCTCCTCCGGCGGAGAGTTTGGCGCTGGAGCCGTCGAAGCGCTTGACGAGTGCCGTGGCCTGCGCGCCGCGCCAGGTACCGCCGCTCGACAGGGACGACCAGCCCGAACTGGTACCCACTCCGATGGTGTGGGCGATCTCGTGGAGCGCGGTCCTCTCCGTCATGTAGCCGCGGTTGCCGAAGCGGATGGTTCCGTTGAGGTTGCCGTCGGCGGTGGGCACACCGGGGTCGTAGCGGACGGTGATGTTCTTGCCCAGGTCGCTGAGGTTGTTGTACCGGGCCACCGCGGCGTTCATCGCCGCCGTGATGAGGTCGTAGGCCGTCCGCTGGTCCTGGGTGGGGTTGCTCGCCCTTTCCAGGTTCCAGGTGATGGTGGCCGCCGACACCTGTTCGCGTGGCGCCGCCGCGGTCTGCGGTGCGGCCTGCGCGACGCCGGGCCCGGCCAGCACCGCGGCCGCCAGTGCGGCCACGAGCACCTTGTGGCGCCAGGACACGGTCGTTCGCTCGGTGCTTTGCGGGGTCTGCCGTGGACTCATGGAGGAACTCTCCTGTGGGGGGACGGGCCGTCGGGAGTGTGGGGACGACGGCATGCGGTCTGTCCGCCGGAGGGCGGGCTGTGGGAGGCAGAGGGTTGCGTTCGCATCGCCTCGCGGGCGGGGTGCGGTCTTGAGGGCCGGGGTCCCGAGGGGTGCGTCAGCTGGGGCCTCGTACGGTTGGCCCGCGTCGGGGTGGTTCAGGTGCCGAGCTTTCCGACGCCCGCTCCGGCCCGTACGAGCGAGGGGACGTCGGCCGCCGGGTCCAGCGTGTACGGGTAGTAGGTGCGCGGTTCGACGACCGTGCCGTTGGTCTCGCACGGACCGGAGCCGGTGAAGACGTTGTTGCGCTGCACCAGCCGGCCGGGGCCGGACGCGTCGTACCCACTGGCGGAGTAGCAGGGGTGGGGAGCGCTCTCGAAGTGGTTGCCCTCGACCAGGACGCCCGCGTTCATGGTGGACGCGACGCCGTACAGGGCGTTCCCCTTGAAGTAGTTGTTGTAGACGTGCACCGGTTCACCGAACCGCACCCGTGGATGCCGCTGCCGGGAGCCGTCGAAGAAGTTGTGGTGGATGGAGACCTTCAACTTCCCCGCGTCCTGGCTGCCGTTGCCGTCCGAGTGCCCGAGGAGCATGCTCTTGTCGGTCTTGTTGAACCAGTTCCACGACACGGTGACGTACTGGGAACCGCGGACGACGTCGATCGCCCCGTCGAGGGGCGCGACGAACTCGTTGTGGTCGATCCAGATGTGGTGCGACTCCTGGCCCACGTTCACGGCATCGTCCTCGGCGGCCGTGAACCTGATGTTCCGCACGATGACGTTGTAGGAACGGTAGAAGTCCAGTCCGCCGCCGTTGATGACGGCCGAGGAACCGACTCCGATGATGGTCTTGTTCGGGCGCACACCCTGCTTGCTGGTGATGTCGATGGTGCCCTGGACCCGGATGACCAGCGGGCCTGTGGTGTCGATGTGTTCGAGGAACTGCTGGGTGGTGGTGGCGGTCACGGTCGGCCCTGCGGCTCCGCCGGTGGTGCCGTTCTGGCCGAGTGCGTCGACCGCGGCGAAGCCGGTGGGGTTCGCCTCCGCGAGGGGTGCCGACGTCCCGGCGGCGGCGCTGCCGCTGCCGGCCGGGACTGCCGTGGCGCCGAGCAGCAGGGCGAGCAGGAGTACGGGAACAGCGCGCGGGACGCGTAAAGACGACCTCATGTGGTTCCTCCCCGGGCGAGTGGGCGGATCTTCCTGGCCGTACAGGAACGTGAACTCGTGCAGGAACGTGCACCGGAAGGGAGAAAGCGCTTTCTGATTCCCGAATGCTAAGCATGTGTTCTGGGCATGTCAACGAGATCGCGGGCTCCGCTTCGACACCCTTCCCGTCGCGTCGCGCACCCCCTGACACACAGTCAGGACATGCGCTGCCACAGGGCGATGAACTTTGGAGGAGGCCGCACTTCGGGACCCGACGACCTGCCACCGCCCACGACGGCACACCGCGACGCCGAATGATGCTGCATCAAGCCAAAGTGATCCGAGTTCAGTCGGCCGACTTCCGGGATCGATGCGTCGCTCATATCCTCGTGCGCCAATGATTACCGGCGGTAAGGGGCAGCGATGAGCGGCACCACACGCAGAGGTTTCCTGGGCACGGCCGCGGCCGCCGGCGGGGTCGCCCTCGGAAGCCCCCAGCAGGCCGCGGCGGCTCAGGACGCAGCCGCCCCGCAGACCGTGGCCGTACTGGGCGGGGGTGTCGCCGGGCTCACGGCCGCGCACGAACTCGCCGAACGCGGCTTCCGCGTCACCGTCTACGAGCGCAAGGCACTGGGCGGCAAGGCCCGCAGCATGGACGTACCGGACAGCGCCACGGGCGGCCGCGACCCCCTGCCCGGGGAGCACGGTTTCCGCTTCATCCCGGGCATCTATCACAACCTGCCCGACACCATGCGGCGCATCCCCTTCCCCGGCAACCCGGGCGGCGTCCACGACAACCTCGTCGCCCCCAAGGAGATGCTGTTCGCCCGCTCCGGCGGCCGCGAGGACATCCGCATCCCGCTGCCCTGGCCCGGCAGCACACCGGCCGAACTGACCCCGGACGAGATCCGCCGCGCCCTGACCGCGGTCCTGGACACCGCCTTCAACCTGCCCCTCCACGAGGCCCTCTACTTCGCCAACCGCTTCCTCGTCTTCCTCACCAGCTGCGACGAACGCCGCGACGAGGTCTGGGAGCGGATGCCGTGGTGGGAGTTCGTACGGGCCGGCCGGATGTCGTACGACTACCAGCGCATCCTCGCCGTCGGCATCACCCGCAACATCGTGGCCACCAAGGCGGAGGAGGCCAGCACCCGCACGGTGGCCACCCTGCTGGAGGCCTTCGCGTTCAACGTGCTCGGACGGGGCGCGGACGGTCCGCTGGACCGGATCCTCAACGCGCCCACCAACGAGGCCTGGATCGACCCCTGGGTGACGTATCTCAGGTCGCTCGGCGTCGAGTTCGAAGTCGGCTGGACCGTACAGAACCTGCCCATGGACGCGGGCCGCATCGCCGGGGCCGTCATGGAGGGCCCCGGCGGGGTCCGCCGAACCGTCGCAGCCGACCACTATGTCTCCGCCATGCCGGTCGAGCACGCCCGCCGCACCTGGAACGCCGCCGTACGGGCCGCCGATCCCCAACTCGCCGAGTGCGACCTGCTGGAGACGGACTGGATGACCGGCATCCAGTTCTACCTGACCGAACGCACGCCGATCCTGCACGGCCATCTCGACCTCATCGACTCTCCCTGGTCCCTGACCGCCATCGCCCAGGCCCAGCACTGGCCGGGCCACGACTTCCCCGCCGACTTCGGCGACGGCACGGTCGCGGACTGCCTGTCGGTGGACGTCTCCGAATGGGACCGGCCGGGCATCCTCTATGGCAAGACGGCCAAGCAGTGCACGCGTGCCGAAGTCGCCCGCGAGGTCTGGGCGCAGTTGAAGGCGGCACTGAACGACAGCGGGCGTACGGTACTCAAGGACTCCGTGCTGCACTCCTGGTTCCTCGACCCGGCCGTGGACGGACTGGGCACCCCGAACCCGGTCAACGACGAACAGTTGCTCATCCACCCGACGGGGACCTTCCACCACCGCCCCCGGTCAACCACGAAGATCCCGAACCTCTTCCTGGCCGGCGACTACGTGGCCGTCCCCATCGATCTGGCCACCATGGAGGGCGCCAACACCTCGGCCCGGCAGGCCGTCAACGCCCTGCTGGACCAGGCCGGTTCGGATGCCGAGCGATGCACCGTCACCCCGCTGTACCGGGCCCCCGAGTTCGAGGCCCTCAAACGCCACGACCGCACCCGCTACCGCCTCCGGCTGCCGAACCTCTTCGATGTCGGATGAGGTCGCAGGGGGCACACGGGGCGGACGGGGCCAGGGCCGGCGGCTGAGGCGTACCGGCCACGTACGCCGGACCGCCGCCGCCCTGTCAGTGACGTTGCCTCAGCACTCACCCCGCCACTTCACGCTGCCGATCGTCGCGTAGATGATGTTCGCCTTGTACTCGCCGGGACCCGGGTTGTAGTGCAGGCAGATGCGACGGACCGACGTGGTGTAGCCGTACACCAGGTCGATGTGGTCTCCCCCGGGATACACATAGCCGTTGTTGAACACGGAACCGACGCTGTGGATCTCGCCCGACCAGTCGCCGGCGGTCTTCATCAGCAGGGTGCCGCGTTGGTCCGGTTCGGAGTAGGCGCAGAAGTATCCCTTCGGGCAGCCGGGCGGGTTGGCCTCGGCGGAGGCCGTCGGGGCGATGCTCATCACTCCTGCGAGGGCGGCTGCTCCGGCCAGCGCACTCAGAACGCGCTTGCGCACAGTGGTTTCCTCTCGTCGGTCGTCGGGCGGTCGCGTGCGGTGGTTCAGCAGAGGGGCACACCGGGCAGCTTGTTGTCCGGCGAGCTCATGTAGATGTTGGTGACATAACCACCGTAAAGGGGCAGGTACGCCCACCAGTCGTTCGTGTAGGGCGGCACGGTGACCTGCTGTCCCCGCTTCTGGCAGCCGACCTGTACCTCCACCCCCGCGGGAAGGGTCGTGAGTGCCTTCGAGGCGGTCGTCGCGTCGGCGCGGACCTGCACCTGCGATCCCCAGGTGCCGAACCATGTGCCGGTCCGCTGCACCGCGCCGGGCACGTTCAGGGAACGTACGAGCCGGTTGGTGTCAGTGTACGCGGCGCCGAATGAGGCGGCCTGCGGGTGCAGGGTGAACACGGCGACGATCGAGCGGTCGCCGGGTCCCGTGGTGCCGGTGCTGTGCAGTGCCGGTCGCGAGAGGTTGACATCGGACGCCTCGGCGGGGATCGATCGCCGGGCGGCCGTGGTCGCGGTCGTGTTGCTGCAGTCGCTCGTGTCGCCGAAGCCGGACCAGCCCTGTTTGACCGCCCAGGGAGCCTGGAACGACGCCGGGATGCCGAACCGCTGGTCGAAGCCGTCCTTGCCGCACCGGGTCGAGGCACGCAGGTTGCTCATGACGATCTCGCGCAGGGCGGCCGGGGCGCGGTCCAGGATCCAGCGGTAGATCCGCACGGTGTCGGCCGCGGACAGTGCCGTGTAACCCCAGTACCCGGAGTAGCCGGCGGGCGGGCCGTCCGTGTCCTCCAGTTCCAGATGGGAGGACATGCGGTCGATGATCGCCGAGCCGCCGTTGTTGGACCAGTAGTGGTTGGCGGCGTCGTCGTTGCTGGCACGCAGCATCGAGTCGAGCCGGGACCGGTCGTCCGCCGGCAGGCTGTAGGACGGACCTCGGTCCCACAGGTGGTCGAGCGCGATGAGCAGTTTGACCACCGACGCGGCACGGAACTGCATGTGCGCGTTGTGCTGTTCGGTGAAGGTCCCGGTCTCGCGGTCGTAGACGGCGACGCCCGCGCTCACGCCTGCCGGAATCTCCGGTGCGGCCGCCTCCGTGCTCGTGGCACGCGCCGGTGGGGTGGCGGTCGCGAGCAGAACCATCGCGAGGACGAACCATCCCAGGGCTAACACGACCTTGCCTCGTGCCGTCGTGTGCATCAAGAGTCTCCTGGTCGAGAGTGGCGGCGAACCGCACGGCTTCCCTGGACGTGCGACGACGGCGGCACTGGCGGCGTCCACGACGTGACCCGCAGCAGGGCCGCTCCCTTGCCGGACGTCGGACAGAGGCAGCTGCCCCGCAGCGCCCTTGCCCGCGATCGCGATGCTTCCCGATACTCAGCCGCGGCAACAGCTTTTTCGGTCCTGCCCGAAAAGCCCGGTGCACGGCCTGTCCACCCGGTGCACGTCCGAGGGGACGTCGGCCCGGTCGAACACCGCCACCACTCTTCACCAGGGTCCGCCGCAGCGGCAGCGCGAGGGAGGGCCGGTCAGCCCAGTACCTCGCGCAGCAGCCGTGCGTTCTTCACCACCTGACTCGATCCGGTGCGCCCCGCGGCCGCTGTGACCTCGGGTATCTCGCCCTTCGCCGCGCAGTGGGAGGCGCAGTCGACGCCGAGGGCGAGGAGGGCTCCGGCGCTCCGGACCACGGGGTCGCGCAGCAGGTGGGGCAGGAGGGCTTCGAGCAGGGACCAGACGGTGGCGTACGCGCCCGTGTCGGCTGCCGTCCGCAGGGAGGCGGTCACACGGTTCGCCTCGATCCGCTTGCCGCGCAGCATCTCGGCCAACTGCCGTCCGAGCAGGCCGGTGTTCAGCTGTCCCCGCGCGGCGAGCACGAGCAGCGCGTCCACCGCCGCGTCACGTTCGCCCTGCTGGTCGTAGGTGAGGGTGTAGGCCACTGCCAGGTGCAGCGCGAATCCCGCCGGGCCGCCGGACTCCGCGGCGAAGGGCAGGGCGTGGGCCCAGCCCCGCATGGACACGCGGTACCCGAAGTAGTCGCGGACCATCACGAGTTCGCGGTGGTGCGGCAACTGGGCCAGCCAGAAGGGGGCCATCGGGTTGTGGAGGACGCTGTCCTGCGGCCCGATCAGGGTCGCGGCGGCCGGGAGCAGCGGGACGCCGGGGGCCGGCTCGGGGGGCAGGTGGCTCAGCCATTCCGTCGGATGCTTGTGCGATTGGGCGTCGGGCCAGCCCGCGTGGCCGGAATCCCGGTGCGGCAGACCGCCCTCGCGCAGCCACTGCGCCAGCCGATGCCCGGCGTCGGACCCGAGCTGCCCGGCCGCGCCCAGTGCTCTCTCGTCGGCGACCGTGAGCAGCGCTGTCGCCGCAGCGGTCGGCGCGGTCAGGAACCCGCTTAGGTGTCACCCAGGCGGCGGCGTTCGCTGTGATCTGGATGGTCGCCGAGGTGCCCGGGGCGCCGACCAGCAGCCATGCTGCTGCGGTGAGCAGACGGCGGTGCGGTGGTTTTCTTGCCTGCTGGGCAAAGAGCCGCATCCCGCGCGCTCGTGTGTGGCAGGTTGTACCCCAGCCGGACCCGTCACTTCCCCCCGTAGTGGCGGGCCCGGCCTCCTTGTGCCCGGTGGGGCCCCGAACCGGTCACTCCTTGCTCGCGTTCTCGTCGCGGTCGGGAGTGGGAGGCCAGGTGGGGCGGTGGGCCGCGGGCAGGTCCAGCAGAGCCATGCCGACCGTCCGCCGGACGGGCAACAGATCCGTGCTGCCCGTCTGCACCAGCAGCTCCTTGAGCCGGCGTCCCGCCCCGGCCAGAATGAGCATGCCGTCCCGGCGTTTCAGCAGCCACCGGATCGCGAGCAGGCAGTTCAGCCCGCGGGAGTCGCAGAAGACGAGGGCGGTCACATCGAGCACCAGGTGCTGATGTCCGGCATCGACACTGGCGGCGAGGGTGCCCAGGAAGTAGTCCTCACAACTCTGGTCGAGTTCGCCGCTGACCCGCAGCACAGCGCAGTGCTCGCAGTCCGTGATCTCGCTGATGGTCAGGCGGTGGGTCTGCGTGGACATCACACCTCCATCCGGTCATCGCGCGGAGGTTCATCCCCGTCAACCCCGCACGTCGCGCCCCTCCGGACCAGGAGAGCGCTGCGAGCGATCCCTCTCGGATCCCTCGTGCGCCGCCCGGCTCCAGTGCTCCGGGCGTCCGGTGACACGACACCCGTAAGGGTGCGTGTGCCCCGCATTCGAGCGGGCAATGGGGCAGGACGAAACTCCCCGTGAATCCCGGACACGCTGTCCGCGGTACGTCCACGAAGGCCGTGCCCCGCACTGGGGGAAGGCCGTGGCCGCCGCGCGGGACCTCACGGCGGCTGCGGGGCTCTCTTGCGCGCCGGTCCGACGGTGCCGGCCGCGGCGGCCCTGAGGAGACGGCGGAAGGTGGAGCACTCGGCGTGGCTCGGAGCGGGGCAGGCCGCGGCGTGCCTCAGGGAGTCACGCAGGACGCCGAGCTCGTGGATCGTCCGGTCCAGCTCGTCCGCCCTGGCGACCAGCAACTGCCGGTCGATGCGCGGCTGTCCGTCCGGCGCGAACATGCCGGCGATCTCGTCGAGCGAGAACCCGGCTGTGCGCCCCAACGCGATCAGCGCCAGGCGCTCCAGCACACCGGGGTCGTACTGGCGGCGCAGGCCCCGTCTGCCGACCGGGCTGATCAGGCCCTTCTCCTCGTAGTACCGCAGCGTCGAGGCGGGAACCCCGGCGCGGTGTGCCACCTCGGCGATGTCCAGCTCTGTCATCCTCTTGACCTCAAGTCGGCTTCAAGTAGCACGGTGTCACCTCCGCCCGGCCACGGCAACCACAGGGGACGAATCATGGACATCACGCGCAGGAACGACGACGAGCAGGCGGCCCGCTGGAACGGTCCCGCCGGCCATGCCTGGGTCGAGTCGCAGGCCGTACTGGACGAACTGTTCAGGCCCTTCGAGGACCTGCTGGTCGAGGCTGTCGTCGCCGAGCACGGGAGCCAGGTGCTCGACGTCGGCTGCGGCACCGGCAGCACCACGCTCGCCGTCGCGCGGCGAACAGGCGCGCGAGGGCGCTGTGTCGGCGTCGATGTGTCCGAGCCGATGGTCACCGCTGCCCGGGCGCGCGCCGATCGGGAGGGCGCACAGGCCTCCTTCGTTCTCGCCGACGCCGAGGACCACGCGTTCGAGCCCGCAAGCTTCGACATGGTGATCTCGCGCTTCGGTGTCATGTTCTTCAAGGACTCCGTCCGGGCCTTCGCCAACCTGCGGCGGGCGGCGCGGGACGGTGCCAAGCTCAGGTTCATCACGTGGCGCGCCCCTGCGGAGAATCCGTTCATGACGACGGCCGAACGCGCCGCGGCGCCCTTCATGCCGAGTCTTCCCGCCCGCCGCCCGGACGAGCCGGGCCAGTTCGCGTTCGCCGATCCGGACCGGGTCCGCGGCATCCTGGAGGAGAGCGGCTGGACCGGGGGCGACCTGCGGCCGGTCGACGTGCCGTGCGTTCTGCCCGAGAGCGAGCTGGTGCGGTACTTCACACGGCTCGGCCCGCTCGGCCTGGTCCTGCGCGAGGCGGACGAGTCCACCCGTGAACGTGTCGTCGCAACGGTCCGCGCCGCGTTCGACCCGTATGTGCACGGTGCGGAGGTCCGCTTCACGGCGGCCTGCTGGACTGTCGGCGCCCAGGCATAGGCACGGTCCCGCCGAGCGCCCCGGGCCGAGACCGCAACTTCGCCGGCGACGAGGCGCCGCTCCGCGAGGTCGCGGATGAATGCGCCGGCCCGGGCGGGCAAGGGCGGCGCACGCGACGGCAGGACGGTCCGAGGCGGTCGGCGCTGCGCCGGCCGCGTGATCGACGACTGGGCAACAGTCGCTCCGCACACCTGGAGTCGGCAGGGCGGGGGTGTGAGGCTGGGGCGCATGAAGTCTCGCACCGCCTTGCCTGCCCTCGCTGTCTGCGCCGTCTGTGTCGTCCTCGCCCCGCTCGGCGGATGCGGCAGTGACGACGCGGGCCGGGAACCGTCACCTTCCGGTGGCGCGCCCTCGTCCGCCGGGGTCCCCAGCCCTCCGGCGGAGAGCAGGCGGCCGGTGTCCGGGGACGGTTCGAAGGACCCCGACGACATCAACGGAGACGGGTTCCGCGACCTCGTGGTGTCCGTGTCCCTCGGCAAGGACCCGAACAATCCCGGCGGCGACGACCGGGTCGGGGTGGTCCACGGATCGGCCGAGGGGCTCGATCCCTCGACACGCACCGTGTACGGGCGCCGCGACCTGGGCCTGCCCGAGCCTCCCGAGAACCCGGACGCCACCACGAGCGGCGACCATGTGGCCGCGGAGTCGGTGGTCACCGCCGACCTGGACGGCGACGGCTTCCCGGACTTCGTCACGTCCTTCGCCGGCGAGGTGGTGTCCGACGCACAGGTATCCACTAGGCGCACCGCCCCGTACGTCACCTGGGGCAGTCCCGGCGGACCCGAGGCGGGATCCGGAGCGACCCCGGTGCGGTTGCCGGGGAGCGCGTCCGCACTGGGCGTGGAGTCCGTCGTCCGCGGCGACTTCGACGGGGACGGGCACCACGACCTCGCGGCACTCGCGCAGAACCACTCGTCCGTGGTGCTGCTGTACGGCCCCTTCACCCGAGCCGGTGCGCCGGCCCGCACCGACACCGGTCTGCCCTGGCAGTGGGGCGAACTCGTCGCGGACGACATCGACCCGTCGGGCGAGCCACGCGCCACCTCCCTGCTGCTCCACCAAGCGAGCGACGGCGAGCAGTCCGGCAACACCTTCTATCCGGCCCGCCGCGGCACCGCCCTCGCCGGAAAGGGGAAGGAGTTGCGCCTCGGCAACGCCCACGCGTTCGGCGACTTCGACGGCGACGGGCAACGCGACGTGGCCATCGGGGACGACCGCAGCCGTAACAACGAACCGGGTTACGAGACCGAGGCGCCCGAGGTGGACGGAACCCTCACGGTGCACCCCGGCAGCGGGGCCGCGCCGGACACGTACCGACTGCCCGACGTGCCGAAGGGCCGGTCCAACTACTACGGGCCCGGAGGCATCGTGGCCGCCGATCCGGACGGCGACGGCCGCGACGGCATCCTGGTCGCCACGTACGAGGGGGCCACGTTCATCGACGGGGAGCGGCGTACCCCCGTACTGCGCCAGGGAGCCGCGAGGACGGAAAGCCGGAAGACGCCCGCGAAGTGGCGGCACGCCCGGCCTGCGGGCGCCGCCGACTTCGACGACGACGGCAAGGACGAACTGATCCTCAACTGGGCGTCCGACGCGATGTTCGGCCTCTACGGCCAGTACCCCACGCACTGGTGGATCACCGAAGGCACCACGTCCCGCGACCAGACGTCCTTCGCGACGACGAACTTCGGAGGGGGCGGATCCCGCTAGGCCCTGCACCGAAGGCGAGCCGGCGGCCCCCGGTCCGTTCACTCCCCGTGGGGGGAGTTCACCGCGTCTGCGCGTTCGGCGGTCCAGGTGACGTGCGGGGGAACGATCCGTGCGCACAGGGGTCCGCCCTGTGCGTCGGTCAACCCGAGGCGTGCCACCAGGAGGCCTTCGTGGGCGGCAGCGGCGAGCACTTCGGCGGGGATGACGTCGAGCATGAGCTTGGCGCGCCGGAACATCGTGAAGAGGCCCGCCCCGTCGACCGTGCCCCACGACAGGTAGATGAACCGCCGGCCCAGACGGTCCTGCACGTAGGGGCCTTTCACGTCGGTGCCTGTCGGCGACGCCGTCGCGGTGCATTCCAGGGTCCAGGTCGCCGACTCGGCGTCCCCGGGCTGGGGTTCGAGAAGTTCACCGGGACGATCGCGGCGTTGCACGGCGACGTGGAGGTTGTCGTAAGCCGGGACGTTCCCGTCGGCGGGAGCGGGGCGGGTGAGGCCGGGCAGGTCGACGGCGTCGATACGGATGCGCATACCGGCCATCATGCCGCCGACGTCCGGATCCCGTGCGAGGCGAGGCGACGCGGTCCGCGTGCGGACCCTGCTGTCGTCGGCCCACTGTCCGTCGTGTCCGCCCGGCCTCCTCCCCGTTCTCCCCGTTCCTCCCCGTTCCTCCCCGTTCTCCCCGTTCCTTCCCGCTCCGGACCGGCCGTCGCCGGGCTTGCTGGAGGCGGACACAGGACCGGAAGGCCTTACTGCATATGATGTGCAGATGCGTGTCTGCCGCACAAGAGAGAGCGCCGGAGTCGATCTCGGCGAGGCGCGGAGCGTGTGACCTGGGACTCCTGCGATTTAAACGACAATCATGTTCATGTAGGTTGTCGCCAGGTATCCGCACTGGCAGGACAAGAAGACAAGAACGAGGACCATGAGATCTTCCCGCCGTCGACTGGCAGCCGGCCTGCTGCTCGCCCCGCTGCTCTCCGGCTGTTTCGCCTCCGGCGACGACGCGCCGTCCTCGGACTCGTCCGGCTCCGGTGGCGGTCGTCTGCGTATGGCGATGGCCTTCACGCCGACGGAGAACTTCTCCCCGTACGGCCAGGACGCCTTCCACCTGTCCCGGCTGGGCGTCGCCGAGGGGCTGACACGGCTGGACGCCAACGGCACGGCGGTTCCCGCCCTCGCCGAGTCGTGGAGCCGTGAAAAGAGCGACCGCAGCTGGCTGTTCACGCTGCGGGACGCCAGGTTCCAGGACGGTGGCGAGGTCACCGCGCAGGCAGTCGCCTCCGCTCTCACGCACGTGACCGAGGCCGACCCCGCCCCCGCCGTGCTGTCCGGGGTGAAGCTGAGCGCCGAGGCCGTGGGCAGGGACCAGGTCCGCGTCAGCACCGGATCGGTCGACCCCGTCCTGCCGCTGCGGCTGTCCAACCCGAACCTGGCGGTGTTCTCCCCGAGGGCCTACGGGAAGAAGGGCACCGTGAACCCGGTCGGCACCGCCACCGGCCCCTTCGAACTGACCAGGATATCCGGCGACACCGCGGCCACCCTCGACCGCTTCGACGACTACTGGGGCGGTCGCGCCCAAGCCTCCGGTGTCGACGCGAAGTTCATCGCCGACGGCACCGCCCGCGCCAACGCCCTGCGCACCGGCGAGGCGGACACCGCCGAAGCCCTGCCCGTGGCGCAGGTCGCCTCCCTCGACAAGGACACCGTCCACGAGACGAACACCGCCCGCAACACCAGCCTCCATCTCAACACCAGGTCCGGCCCGTTCGCCGATCCGGGACTGCGGGCGGCGGCGCGCGAGGCGATCGACACCTCCGTCATCGCCAGGGACGTCTACGAGGGTCATGCCGAGCCCGCCCAGGGCATCTACGGCCCGGCGCTGACCTGGGCCGCCGGCAAGCGGATCGAGCCCGTCGGACGGGCGAAGGCCTCCCCGGCCGACGGCAGGTCGATCACCCTGGCCACCTACACCAACCGGGCCGAGCTGCCCGAAGTCGCCCAGGTGCTGCAACAGCAACTGGAGAAGGCCGGTTTCAAGGTGAAGCTGCGGGTGCGTGACTACTCCCGCCTGGAGAGCGACGCCCTGGCGGGGAAGTTCGACGCCTTCCTCGCCTCACGCAACGTACTTCTCGACACCGGGGACCCGGTCTCCGCCCTGGCGTCGGACTACACCTGCGACGGCGCCTACAACCTGTCCCTGCTGTGCGACAAGAAGGTCGACGCGGCCGTCGACGCCGCGCAGAGCGTTTCCGAAACCGCCGAGCGGCAGGACGCCGTCATGGCGGCGGAAGCCACCCTCCTCGGCACCGACGCGGTCGTTCCACTGGTGCACCTGAAGGTCGTCACGGGCATCGGCTCCTCGGCGCGAGGCCTCCTGCTCGACCCGTACGAGCGCTCCTTCGTGGGCACCGGGACCCGGCGCTGAACGACATGCCCGGCTTCCTGGTCAAAGGCACCGCCGCCCTGCGCCGCCTCGCGCGGGGCGGCGGGCTCACGCTGCTGTGGCGGGCCGTGCTCGCGGCCGCTCTGGTGTGCGGGATCGGCCTGCTGCCGTGGCTGTCCCGTACGGACCCGGCCCTGACCGTGTTCAAGGCCCGGTCGTCGGAACGCGACCCGACGCCCGGGGCGCTGCAGGCCGTGCGCGACGAACTCGGGCTGGACGAGGGCCCGTTCGGGCTCCTCGGTGACTGGCTGAGCGGGCTGTCGCGCGGCGACGCGGGGCGCTCGTGGATCTCCGGCGCCGACGTGCTCCCGTCCGTCACGTCAGCCCTCGGCGTCTCCCTGCTGCTCATGGCAGGGGCCCTGGTGATCGCCGCGGGCACGGCCTCGGCGGTGTGCGCCCGCACTCTGTGGCTGGGCTCGCGGCGCCGGCTCGGCGAACGTACCTCGGGCGGCTCGGCGTCGGCCGTGCTGGCCGCACTTCCGGAGTTCCTCCTCGCCGCCGTCCTGGCCTCGGTGGTCGGAGTGCAGCTGGGCTGGCTGCCCGCCCTGGGCTGGTACGGCCCGCAGTGGATGGTGCTCCCCGCCCTCGCCCTCGGGCTGCCCGCCGGGGCGGTGCTGGGGCGGATGCTGGACGATCTGCTGCCCGGTGCCTTCACCGAGCCGTGGGCGCTGGCCGCCGCCGCGCGCGGCGTTTTGCCCAAGTCGCTGGCCCGGCAGGCGCTGCGCCGCTGCGTCCCCGGACTACTGCCCAACCTGGGCCTGTTCGTCGTCGGACTGACCGGTGGATCGGTCGCCGTGGAGCAGATCTTCGACATCCCCGGACTCGGTCGGCTCACCCTGCGCGCCGCCCTCGCCCAGGACCTGCCCGTGCTGCAGACCGGCACGCTCGCTCTCGTTCTGCTCGCGGCCGCCGCCGGGATGCTTGCCCGGCTCGCGGCCCGGTGGCTGATCGGCCCCGCGCTCCGCGACGGCGCCCTGCACTCCCAGCACCGGCCCGAGCCTCCCGCGCCCCGGACGACGCCTCTGCTGTACGCGGCGCTCCTCCTCGCGGTCATCGGCCTGGGGCTGCCGCGCGACCCGCTCGCCCTGGACACCGCCGTCCGGCTCCGGGCGCCGTCCGCCGCGCATCCGTTCGGCACCGACGCGCTCGGCCGCGACGTCCTGGCCCGTATCGCGCACGGTGCGCTGAGCACCCTCACCATCGCCCTCGCGGTGACCGCCGTCGCCCTGGTGCTCGGGGTACTGCTGGGAATGCTGCCCCGGCTGTCCGGACCCCTGGTCGACTCCGTCAACGCCGTACCTCCCGTCCTGGCGGCGCTCCTCGTCACCGGGGCCGCAGGCAGCGGCCCCTGGACACCGGCACTCGCCGTGGCCGTCGTCGCCTGGTCACCGCTGGCCGCCCACGCCTCCGCGCTGCTCCAACAGGAGCGGGCCACCACCCACTTGACCGCCACCCGCGCCCTCGGTGCCGGACGTCGGTACCTGCTCACGCACGAGCTGCTCCCGGCCGTCCTGCCGCCCGTCACCCGTCACGCCCTGCTCCGGCTGCCCGGCATCGCCCTCGCCCTGGCCTCGCTCGGCTTCCTCGGCCTGGGCGCCCAGCCTCCGTCCCCCGAGTGGGGCCTTCTCCTCGCCGAGAACCAGCCCTACGTGGAACGCGCCCCGTGGGCGGTCCTCGCTCCGGCCGCCGTCCTCGCCGTGCTGGGGGCCCTGGCGGTGACCGCGGCAGGAGGCGTACGCCGTCCCCGGCCCCCGAAGCGGCTCCGGCGTTCCGCGGCGCCCTGCGCCGGACGCTCCGGCCCCCCCGACCCCCAGGAACCGTCCGCGTCCGCCCCGGACCGGACCCCCGTACTCGTCTCCCCCACGGACACCCCATGACAGATCTGATATCCCGCGCTCGCAACCGCCGTACCGGCCGCACCCGGCCCCCGAAGCCCCGCCGCGAAAGCACCTGGGGAACCTGGAAGACCCTGTCACCGCTGCTGCGGCTGCTGATCCTGACGCAACTCGCCTTCAACATCGGCTTCTTCGCCGTGCTGCCGTTCCTCGCCGAGCACCTCGGCACAGCGATCGGCATGGCGGGCTGGCTGGTCGGCTTCGTCCTCGGCCTGAGGACCTTCAGCCAGCAGGGCCTGTTCGTGGTCGGCGGCTGGCTCGTCGACCGGTACGGGGTGCGCCCGGTCGTCCTGGCCGGCTGTGCGCTGCGGGTCGCCGGGTTCGCCTGGCTGGGATACGCGGGAGCGACCTGGGCCGTGATCGGCTCGGTGCTGGTGATCGGCTTCGCGGCCGCGTTGTTCTCCCCGGCCGTGGAGTCCGAGGTGGCCCGGCAGGCTGTGGCCCGGGAGGAGGAGGGCCACGGCCCGCGCACCCGGGTACTGGCCCTGTTCACGGTGGCGGGTCAGGCCGGGTCGTTCGTCGGGCCGCTGCTCGGCGCGCTGCTGCTCGCCGTGGACTTCCGCACCGCCTGCCTCGCCGGTGCCGCCGTCTTCGTCCTGGTCCTGGCGGGCCACGCGCGCCTGATGCCGCAGCACATCCCCGGCCGCACTCCCGTACGAGGCAAGGGCGGGGCGGGCACGCTGCTGCGCAACCGCCGCTTCCTCGCCCTGTGCTGCGCCTACGGCAGCTATCTGCTCGCCTACAACCAGCTCTATCTGGCCCTGCCGGACGAGGTGCAGCGCGCGGCGGGCTCCCAGGCGCCGCTGTCGTGGCTGTTCGCTCTCTCCTCCCTCCTGGTCGTCTTCATCCAACTGCCCGTCACCCGGTGGGCGGGTGACCGGCTGGACCTGCGTCGTTCCATGCGCGCGGGGTTGCTGCTCATCGCCGCCGGATTCGCCGTCGTGGCCGTGGCCCGCCCGGCCGGCTGGACCGGCATCGCGGGGCTCCTGCCCGCCGCGGGTTTCGTCGTGCTGCTGACCCTCGGCCAGATGCTGGTCGTGCCCGCCGCCCGCGCCTGGGTGCCCGACCTCGCCGAGGAGGGCCGGCTCGGCCTCTACGTCGGCGCGCTCTCCTCCGTCTCGGGCCTGATCGTCCTCATCGGCAGCGCGGCCACGGGGTCCCTGATCGACCTGGGCCTGCCGGCCGCCGTCCCATGGCTCGCCCTCGCCGCCGTCCCCGCCCTGGCGGTGGCACTGGTGCCGCGACGTCCGGGAGCGGCCGAGGGACAGGGGGACCCGGACCCGGGTCGGTAGCAAGGCCGCAGGGCCGGTGTCTGCCGTGACACACGTGTTCCGTGCGGCCGGGAGGCAGGATTCGGACGGTGTGTCAGCCGGTCCTGGTCCGGCGTGACTGCTGTGATCTCTGCGGCGCCCGTCATCGCGTTCTCGCGCAGGTCAGCCGTGCTTGTCGCCGTGTCGGGGCGGGCAGGGAGGCACCGTGAGCGAGTACGGCGAAACGTCCCGGACGTCCGAGTCCGACGGCCTGGGCACCGCCCTCACAGGCCGTGCGCCCACCGTGGCCGACGTCCTGGCCCTGCCCGTCCTGGCGGCGGGGCGGCCGGAGGTCGTCACCGGTGCGACCCGCCTCGACCGGCCGGTCCGCTGGGTCCACATCACCGAAGTGACCGACCCCGCCTCGTTCCTCAAGGGCGGCGAACTCGTCCTGACCACCGGAATGCCGCTGCCGCAGGGCCCGGCCGGTGTGCGCCGCTACGTGGACGAACTCGCCGACGTCTCAGCGGCGGCCCTGGTCATCGAGCTCGTACGACGCTTTCACCGGCCGCCCGACACGCTCGTCCAGGCCTGCCGGACTCGTCGACCACGACACCCGGCACGGCACCGCTCTCCTGACGACCCTGCGCCTCTGCCTGGACGCGGCAGGCAACAGGACGACCGCCGCGCGCCAGGGCGGCCTGTCCCGCGAGACCGTCTACCAGCGGCTTCGCAGCATCGAGCGGCTGCTCGACTGTGACCTCGAATCAGGTGAACGGCGTACCGAACGGCACGTGGTACTCACCGCGCTCGACGTCCTGCGGGACAGCGGGGAACGTCCTACTCGCGGCAGCCGAGGCGTGCGCGCAGCAGGTTGGGGTCGGTGGCCGTGGTGTAGGCGGCACTGAGCACGTACACGTCCTTGCCGCGCAGGGCGACGGAGGTGGGGTTCTGCAGTCCGTCGGCGCCGTCCAGGACGGTGGTCCTGGTGCCGTCGGACC
The DNA here is from genome assembly GCF_027107535.1 of Streptomyces aurantiacus. NCBI lineage: Bacteria > Bacillati > Actinomycetota > Actinomycetes > Kitasatosporales > Streptomycetaceae > Streptomyces > Streptomyces sp. Qhu-G9. Next base: position 5,934,874 of record NZ_CP114283.1, read on the forward strand.
GGATGTGCTCGACCGTGTTGGGGCCGTTGAGGGCGGCGAGGACGTCGTCGCCGCGGCCCGTGAAGGCGAAGTCGTCAATACCGGCCATGCCCGAGGCCCTGACCTGCGGGGTGCCCGCGCGGTTTCCCGGGCGGACCGGTATGCGCAGGAGAGTGCCCCGGTCGAGGTTGGTCACCCACAGCGCGCCGGCGCGCACCTTCGCGCCGTTGACCCCGAGGAAGCCGGTCGAGGCGAGTTCGGGAGCGGTGGACCATGCCGTGGGTGTACCGCCGGTGACGGGGACGGTCCACACCGTGCCCAGCACCGAGTCGGTGATGTAGAAGTGCTTGCCGCGCTCGTCCAGCGCCAGGCCGTTGGGCAGGCCGTCCGCGGGCAGTGCGGCGATGCGCTGAGGGGCCTTCCCGGTGCGCAGCCGCCACAGCCCTGTGAGGTCGGCGGTGCCGGTCGCGTACAGCACGTAGACGGTGCCGTCAGGGGTACGGGCGATGCCGGTGGCCAGGGGGAAGCCGAGGACCGGTGTGTGGACTCCGCCGTCGGCGGGTGCGGGCAGCGTCGCCAGAACGCGCGTCGCGCCCCGAGGCGTCACCTGGGCCACCTGGCGACTGGCGGCGAAGGTGACGGCTGCGGTGCCGTCGGGCAACAGAGCGATGTTCTCCGGCAGTTGTCCTGAGGGCAGGTCGAAGTGGGCCGCGATCCGCACATCGGTCAGTGTTCCCCGCGCGGACGTGGCGTCGGCCGGTGCGGCCGACGCGAGGGTGGCAGCGGCCACCGCGATAGCCGTCATGATTTTTCTGATGCGTCGCTGGGACATGGTTCCTTCACTGGGTTTCGGGCGTACGGCAGCCGCGGCGCGGTGCCGTGGTCGAGGAGGCGCCTCGAGGGAGGCCGCCGGGGTACTGCCGACCGGTGTGCGTGGCGGCGGCCGACTGCGGGCCGGGCCGACGGACAGGGCACCGCGGCGGACACCGGTCGGCGGAGGGGGTTCGGTCAGCCGGTTCGGGTCAGCCGGTTCGGGTTTCGGCGCCGTGGCGCGGCCGGCCCGCTTCCCGCGGCGCGGTGGCGTGGACGAGCAGGGCCAGGGCCGCAGCGGAGGGGGAACCTCCGTCGGCGGTGGCCACCACCAGGGACGGCCCGCTGCCCTGTGGGCTCTGGAGTGTCTGCTGAGTGACGGTCAGCGTCCCGACCAGGGGGTGGCGCATCTCGTAGTCGGCGACGTCGCAGGCCAGGACCCGGTGATCGGCCCACATCGTGGCGAACTCCCGGCTGCGCACGGCCAGTTCACCGATCAGTGCCGCCAGCAGCGGATCGTCCGGGTGGCGGCCGGCCGTCAGGCGCAGATTGCCCACCACGGCCCTGGCCTTGGCGGGCCAGTCGACGTAGAGGTCACGAGTGTGCGCGTCGAGGAACACCAGCCTGGCCATGTTCGGCCGCCGGCCCGGGTCGTCGGGGCTGTCCGGGTCGAGATGTCCGGCGAACAGCCCGTGGCCCGGCAGGTTCCAGGCGAGGACGTCGCTGCGCCGGCCGATGACGAGCGCGGGCGTGTTCTGGACGGCTGCCAGCAGGGCGCTCGTCGCCGGAGTGACGTGTTCGGTACGCGGCCGGCCGCCGGGCCCGCCCCGCCGCGGTGCACGGGCCAGGGTGTGCAGATGGGCACACTCGGACTCGTCCAGTCGCAGAGCGCTCGCCACGGCATCGAGCACCTCGCGGGAGGCGTTGCGTGACCGGCCCTGTTCCAGCCGGGTGTAGTAGGGGGCGCTGATGCCCGCGAGCATCGCGAGCTCCTCCCGCCGCAGCCCCGGCACGCGGCGTCGCTCGCCGTAGGTCTGCAACCCCACGTCTTCGGGGCGCAGTCGGCTCCTGCGTGCCTGGAGGAAATCGGCGAGATGCCCGTGCCTGTTCATGCAGCCGAGTATGCGGACCGCCGACGATCGGTGCCTCACCCTGCCGGGGTAGGGATCGGCAGGGTCTGTCCGGCACATGCTCCGCTCTGCCCGCTAGGTGCGGAGCAACGCCGCGAGGCGGTCGGCGGTCTTCTCACCGGCCCGCTGTTTGACCAGGCCCTCCTTGGCGGCCGCACGAATGCCGACCCGGGAGCCGCCCTCGTCCCCCGGTGTCACCAGCGCCGTGACGACGACAGGGTTCATGCCGCCGTATCCGGCGCCGACGACGACACGGATCGGCTGTCGGTTCCTGACGGCGTCAGCGATGGGGACGTCGGTGGCTCGCCCTTCTCGTGCGAGTACCTCGACGACCCGTTGGACGGCGTCCTCGAACGGCAGCGGAATGATCAGATCGATCTCGTGGACGTTCTTCTTCATCCACTTGGCCACGAGCCGGGTCAGGCCACCGGCGGCTCCCGTGCTTGCGGCCAGAGCGCCGAGCTCCTCGGCCAGGATCTCGTCCTCGCTCCGGCGCATGTGCCCACCCCTTCGTCCTCGCCCGACTGTGGTGCTCATGTAATCAGTCGGGGCCGGCTCGCCGCCTACCCGGGCCGCCCCGCCGTCCCCCGGCCGCCGGCCGGGTCCGCGGAGCCCGCCAGAATCCGGTCCGGGGTCAGGGGCAGTTCGCGGTGGCGGACGCCGGTGGCGTGGTGGACGGCGTTGCCGATGGCGGCCGCCGTACCGACGATGCCGATCTCGCCGATGCCCTTGCTGCCCATCGGGTTGAGATGGGGGTCGTCCTCGTCGATCCAGTGCGCCTCGATGTCGGGGACGTCGGCGTGCGCCGGGACGTGATAGGCGGCCAGGTCGGACTCCACGAAGTCACCGGACGCCGCGTCCACGGTGCTGCCCTCGGTCAGCGCCATGCCCAGGCCCATGGTCATGCCGCCGATGAACTGGGAGCGGGCGGTGCGGGCGTTGAGGATGTGTCCGGCGGCGTACACACCCAGGAGGCGCCGTACCCGGACCTCTCCGCTCACCGTGTCGACCGTGACCTCGGCGAAGTGGGCGCCGAAGGCGTGCCGTGCGTAGTCACTGCCGGAGTCGGCCTTGCCCGCCGTGTCGGCGTGCGCCCGGAGCCCCTCGTCCGGCAGCGGCCCGGTGTGCCCGGCCAGGGCGCCCGCGAGCCGCGTGCACGCCTCGTGGACGGCCCAGCCCCAGGACGCCGTACCCGACGAACCGCCGGCCAGCGGGGCCGACGACAGGTCGCTGTTTCCGATCTCGGCCCGTACCCGGTCGAGGGGGACGCCGAGGGCGTCGGCGGCGATCTGCGCGAGGACGGTGCGGGCGCCCGTACCGATGTCCGTGGCGTTGGTCCGGACGGCGAACCGGCCGTCGGGCAGCGCGTGCGCCGTCGCCCGGGCGGGGCTGACCATCACCGGATAGGTGGCGGCGGCCACGCCCGAGCCCACGAGGAGCGGGCCCTCGGTGCGGGCACGGGGGCGGGGGTCCCGCCGGGACCAGTCGAAGCGCCGGGCGCCCTCCCGCAGGCATTCGACCAGGTGGCGGCTGCTGAACGGCTTGCCGCTGTCGGGTTCGGTGTCCGGCTCGTTGGTGATGCGCAGTTCCACCGGGTCCAGGCCGGCCGCGACGGCGAGTTCGTCCATCGCCGACTCCAGGGCGTACATGCCGGGTGCCTCGCCCGGTGCGCGCATCCAGGACGGGCTGGGCACGTCCAGCGGCACCACGCGGTGGGAGGTGCGCCGGTGGGGTGCCGCGTACATGACCCGGCCGGGTACGGCGGCCTGCTCCACGAACTCCTTGATACGGGACGTGTGGGTGGTGACCTCGTGGAGGGACGAGGTCAGGACCCCGTTCGCGGTGGCACCCAGACGCAGCCGGTGCAGGGTGGGCGCCCGGTGGCCGACGACCGCGGCCATGAGTCGCCGGGGCAGCGCGAGGGTGACGGGGCGGCCGGTCGCCCGTGCCGCCATCACGGCGAGCACCACGTGGGGGCGTGGGGTGCCCTTGGACCCGAACCCGCCGCCGACGTGCTCACTGATGACGGTGATGTCGTCCTCGGAGAGCCGGAACAGCGCCGCCAGCGTGGCGCGTACGGTCGTGGCGCCCTGGCTGGAGTCGTGCACGACGAGCCGGCCGTTGTCCCAGCGGGCGGTCGCCGCGTGCGGCTCCATGGGGTGGTTGTGCAGCGGCGGGACCCGGTAGTGGGTGTCGACGCGTACCTCCGCGGCCGCGAACGCCGCCTCGGGGGCGCCCTGTTCGCGGTGCGCGGGATGACCGCCGTTCGCCTTGTCGGGCACATAGGCGGCGGGATGGCCGTCGGTCAGGATCGCGTCGTGTTCCTCGACGTCGTAGTCGACGCGGACCGCGGCGGCGCCGGCCCGGGCCGCCTCCAGGGTTTCGGCGACGACCAGGGCCACGAACCAGCCGTGGTGCGGCACGCGCGGGTTCTGCAGGACGGCGAGGGTGGGGTCGTCCGCGGGTGCCAGCCGGGGCGCGTTGTCGTGGCTGAGCACCGCGAGGACGCCGGGCAGGGCCAGGGCGGCTTCGGTGTGGACGGTACGGACCGTCCCCCGGGCGATTGCGGCGGCCACCGGCCAGGCGTGGACGCGGCCGGGGACGGTCTGTTCGGCGGCGTACCGGGCGCTGCCGGTGACCTTGTCCCTGCCCTCACGGCGCTCCGCGGGCGCGCCCAGCGTGGTGCCGGTGTCGGCCATGCTGCTCCTCCTGAGGTTCCGGTTCAGCTCCTGCCGGGCGGCGCGAGCCGCTCCAGGACGTCGACGGCGAGACCGCGGGTCAGCCGCACCTTGTAGGCGTTGTCGCGCAGCGGCTCGGCGGCGGCGAGTTCGAGGTCCACGGCCCGCTCGAAGGCCGCCGTGGTGGGAGCGGCGCCCAGCAGTGCCTGTTCCGCGTGGCGGGCCCGCCAGGGACGGTGGGCCAGGCCCCCGAAGGCGACGCCGGCGTGCCGGACGACGCCGTCCTCCACGCCGAGCACCACGGCGACGGAGGCGAGCGCGAAGGCGTACGAGGCCCGGTCGCGGGCCTTGCGGTACAGCGAGGGCAGCCCGGCCGGCGCGCTCGGCAGGATCACGCCGGTGACGAGTTCACCGGGGCGGATCTCGGTGTCCTGTTCGGGGCGGTCCCCGGGCAGCCGGTGGAACTCCGCGGCGGGAACGGTCCGTGGGCCGTCGGCCCCGAACAGCTCGACACCCGCGTCGAGGGCGGCCAGGGCCACGGCCATGTCCGACGGGTTGGTGGCGATGCACCCCGGGGAGTGCCCGAGCACCGCGTGGTCGCGGTGAACGCCGTCCCGGGCGCCGCAACCGGAGCCGGGCGCACGCTTGTTGCAGGGTTTCCCGGTGTCCTGGAAGTACGGGCAGCGGGTGCGCTGGAGAAGGTTGCCGCCGGTGGTGGCCGCGTTGCGCAGCTGTCCGGAGGCGCCGGACAGGAGCGCCTGCGAGAGCACGGGGTAGCGGTCACGCACCGTGGGGTGGGCGGCGAGGTCGCTGTTGCGGACCGTGGCACCGATCCGTACCGATCCGTCGGGCAGTTCGTCCACCGTGTCGAGGGGCAGCCGGCCGACGTCGACGAGGGTGGCCGGCTCCTCCACGCCGAGCTTCATCAGGTCCATCAGGTTGGTGCCGCCGCCGAGGTAGCGGGCGCCAGGATGTGCGGCGTACAGCTCGGCCGCCTCCTCGACGGTGGCCGCGCGTGCGTAGGCGAAGGGCTTCACCGGATCACGTCCTCGACGGCGCTCACGATGTTCGGGTAGGCGCCGCAGCGGCAGAGATTGCCGCTGAGCCGCTCCCGGATCTCGTGCGGTCCGAGGGGAACCGGCTGCCCGGACGGTGTCGCGGGGTCTGTCACGTGAGAGGGGTGACCGGCCTCGGCCTCGGCGATGGCGCCGAGGGCGCTGCAGATCTGCCCCGGTGTGCAGTAACCGCACTGGAAGGCGTCGCGGTCCAGGAAGGCCTGCTGGAGCGGGGGGAGGGCTTCGCCGTCACCGTCCGTGAGTCCCTCCACCGTCGTGATGTCGTAGCCGTCCATGGCCACCGCGGGCAGCAGGCAGCCGTTGACGCGACGGCCGTCCACCAGGACCGTGCAGGCACCGCACTGGCCGTGGTCACACCCCTTCTTGGCGCCGGTCAGGCCAAGGTGCTCTCGCAGTACGTCCAGCAGGACGGAGCGGTGATCGACGGTGAGGGTGTGCGGCTTGCCGTTCACCCTCAGCATCACCTCGGAGTGGTGGCGATCGGGTGATGTGGCGGCGCCGCTCTCCGGCTGCGGGCGCCCGGCCGGTTCCGGTGGCGCCCCGGGAGTGGCGGCGCTCTCGTTCCCGGGGCGAGTGCCCCCGTCGTCCGCGTCCGCGCTGTGATGTCGGCTGCCCATGCTCTTCGTGACCTTCCAACGGCACTCGGAACCACTCGGCTCGCGTATCCAGGCTGCGGCCCGCCACACCTTCCCGCACGCCGGAAGCATGCTTCCCGGGGCGGGCGTACGCGCGGCCGGAAGCGAAAGATCCGATTCGTCCGGGGGTTTCGAAGACCGGCCGTACGGTTTCTATCTGAAACGTCAAGTAATGGCCATAGGTTGCTCGGTTGCACACCCCAACTGTCCCGCCAGCCCCTAGTCTCACCCCCAGGTTCATCCGACGAGGAACACGCGAGCTGAGGGCAATGGAGCCACTTCGTCCCACGGACCCTGAAGAGTTGGGGCCGTACCGTCTTGTCGCACGGCTCGGTTCCGGAGGGATGGGCGAGGTCTTCCTCGCCCGGGACGACCAGGGACAGGCCGTGGCCGTCAAGGCCATCCGCCCGGAACTGGCCGCGAGCAAGGTCTTCCGGATCCGCTTCCGGCGCGAGGTGGAGGCGGCGGCCGCGGTGAGCGGCAGATACACGGCGACCGTTCTCGACGCCGATCCGGACGGCCCCGTACCCTGGCTGGCCACCACGCACATCCTCGGACCGACCCTGGCCGACGCGGTCGAGCAGTACGGGCCGCTGCCACCGAAGTCCGTACTCGCTCTCGGCGCCGGGATCGCGGAGGCACTCATCGCCGTGCACTCCGCGGGACTCGTCCACCGCGATCTCAAACCGTCCAACGTGCTGCTCTCCGCCGAGGGCCCGCGGGTCATCGACTTCGGCATCGTCCGCGCCACCGACGGCTACGAACTCACCCTCTCCGGCGTCCTGCTGGGTTCCCCCCGGTACATGTGCCCCGAGCACGCCACGGGTGACCCGATGGGCCCGGAGGGGGACGTGTTCTGCCTCGGATCGGTCCTGGCGTTCGCCGCCACCGGGAACGCGCCCTTCGACGGTTCCTCGGCGGCCACCCTCCTGTATCAGGTGGTGCACGGCACCCCGGACCTGACCGGTGTACCGGACCCGCTGGACCGGATCATCGGGCTCTGCCTGGACAAGTCCCCGACGGCCCGGCCCACTCCGGACCGGGTGTCGGCGGCGTGCGCACCCGGCGGCGCCGACACGCTGGACTGGGACGGCTGGCTCCCGGAGGCGGTGGCCTCCTCGGTCGGCCGCCGGGCAGCCGCCCTCATGGACCTGGACCTCGGGCTCGCGCCCTCGGCGGATGTGATGGAGCGGGAACCGGCCCACGCCGCCACGGCCGGCTCAGGCCCCGGAGCCGGACCCGCTCCCGGACTCGGCCCGGCCGCCGCCTCCTCCGGTGACGGCCGCACCGGCCCGCGTCTCGCCGTCGACCGGTTCCTCACGGAGCGTCAGAGTCCCCACCGCGTGGTCTTCCCCGAGGAGCCGACGACCGTCCCGAGGCGCGAGCAGCCGCCGGCGCCGGTGACCCACCGCGCACGGCGGCCGCGCGCGTCGCGCCCTTCCCGCCGGACGGTCCTCACGGCAGGCGTCCTCGGCACAGCCGCCCTGGGTTCCGGTATCGCCGCCCTGCTCGACGGACCCGACGACCGCGCGTCAGCGGTCCCGCAGCCCGCCGGTCCGGCGCCGGAACCGCTGTGGACCTACCAGAGCGATCCGCTCGTCGAGGCACCCGCGCTCTTCCACAACGGCACGGCCGTGCTGAAGACGCAGTCGGGCACGCTGGTCTGCCTCGGCCTCGACGACGGCACCCGCCCCCGGTGGACCTACCAGGGCATCAGCCAGTCCCCCACGCCCGCTCTCCTCGTCTCGGACGAGGTCGTCGCGCTCGGCACCGGCGCGACCGTGCTCGGCGTCGATCCGGACACGGGCGCCGAGCGCTTCTCGCTGGACTTCGGAGCGGACTTCCGCTTCGACACCCTGCTCGGCCGGTTCGACGAACGCCGGGTCTCCATCTCCGGTCTGCGCTTCAACCGCGAAGCACGCCCGGACGGCTCGCGGGGGCCGGCCACCTCCACGAACGTCGTCCTCAGCACGGACCTCCGCGCGCGCCGGGCCGACGTCATCCCCATCAGCGAGGAGGACATCGGCCTCGAACTGAGACCGGTCCTCGAATCCCGCCGTTTCATCTACCTCGACGGGCTCCACCGCCTCACGGCCCGTGGCACCGGCAGCGGCGGCGGGGAAGTCCTGTGGCGGCAGCAGATGAACTCCGACTCGGACACGCGCACCGCCCCGGTGCTGCTCGGCGGGACCGTCCTGGCCGTCGACAGCGAACTCCTCGCCGTGGACCTGGAGTCCGGCTCGCCGCGCTGGCGGGCCAGGGAGAAGCGGGGCGGATTCGCCTCCGTCGCCGCCGCGGCCGGCACCGTGTACTGCACCACCAGGAGCCCGCACGGCGTCGCCGCGTTCGACGCCGCCGACGGCTCCGCCCGCTGGTTCCGCGAGACCCCTCCGCTGGACCTGGACAACTCCCTCGTGACGGGCGGCGGCACGGTGTTCGTCACCGCGGCGCACAACAAGGACGGCTTCTACGCGATCGACGGCCGGACGGGCGACCTGCTCTGGAACTTCACCGACGGCCGGAACACCGGCATCAACGACTGGCAGCTCTCCTGCGCCGAGGGCACGGAACCCGGCGCCGGAACCGCGCCGCTGATCGCCCAGCACTTCGACAAGGTGTACGCCCTCCCGATGCCGCAGTCCTGAAGCGGGACCTCAGCGGCGCCCCTCCGTACGGCGCCTGCGCTCCCCCGTCGTCAGCCACCGGCCGCCGCGGTCACCGTGGCCGGGTCCACCCCGGTCAGTTCCACGATGCGGTGCGGCGGCACGCCCGCCGCCAGCGCCCGTCCGATCAGGCCGTCCCGGCCGTCCGCGCAGTCACGAAAAGCCAGCAGTTCCTCTTCCAGTCCGGCGGGCGACTCCGGGACGAGGCGCCGGCGCACACGGCTCAGCTCCTCGTCGCTCAACGGCACCGGCAACCGCTCCGCGCCCTCGGGGACGGCCCCCGTCTCCTCCGGCGGCAGCAACCGCAGTTCCGGCGCGGTGGGTGTGCTCCCTTGCGCATCCAGCCACGCCCGTACCGCCGGAGTCTCCATACAGGCGAGATCACCGACGGCGGCCGGAGGCACCCCGAGCGACACGGCCGGGTCGTCAAGCAGGAACAGGTAGGCGTCGTCGGTCATCCTCGGCTCCTTCTCAACGGGGACTGATCGATCTTCCTCTACCCCACCGCACCCGGATTACCGCCGCCGTCCTGACGAGCCACGGTCACGACCGCGGGGCCAGGGCGCCCACCACCCACGGCATGTGTTTTTGGTGAGTGACGATCAGGACCGGTACGCCGTCGTCCTCGCACTCCAGGACCCAGGCCCGGCCCTCGTACGCGGGGGAGGACGGGTCCGTCCAGTACGGGTGGCGGACGCGGATCGGGGTCAGGGAGCCCGGCACGGACCGGCGGTGGGCCATGCCCGCGTGTCCGGGTGTGCTCGCCAGGTATCCGGCGCCGGCCACCAGGTGGGTGCCGCGGTCCGCATAGGGCACCTCGCCCAGGATCTGCCCCGCGAAGTGCTTCTCCTCCGCGGGAACGGAAGGGGGCACGTCGATGGTCTCGTCTCCGCCCTGACGACGCCACAGAAACACGGCGGCCACGGAGCAGACGGCCACGGTGACCGCGGTGGCCTGCCCGACCAGAAGGAGCGCCGCCCCCATGTCGTCGGTGGCCCACGGGGCGAACCCGCCGACGGCGGCCAGGCAGATGGCGGCCAGGAAGGACAGGCCGAGCTGCCACGGCTGCACTCTCCGCGCGACCCGGGCGCGCCGCGTCAGCCAGTACCAGCACCACAGGAACCCCGTGCCGTACAGGCCGACCGCGAGACCCCAGGCGGCGAAGAGTTTGTAGTCGTCCCGCGGATCCGCGTGCGTGTACTTGCGCCCCGCCTCGAAGTCGACGTACCGGATCTGCCCCCGCCAGTACGTGACCTCGACCCTCGCTCCCGGGTCGGCGGCCGGGGACTTTGCCGGGCTGCCTCCGAGCGTGGTGCCGCTGGTGGTGCCGTCCAACTCGTCGACGTACAACCGGTACGAGGAGGTCTTCCGGCCCTCCACCCGTTCGGTGCGGTCGACGCGCGCGCCGACGGTCCGAAGGCAGTCGCCGGACGCCTCGTCGCCCGGCTCGCACCTGACCGCGGCCTTGAACGCGGTCCCCTCGCTGATCGCGGCGGGCGTGGTGATCAGCAGCAGCCACGCCGCCACCAGCACGCACACCGCGGCGGCGGCTCCGGCGCCGATCACCTGTCCACGGTTCCTCGGACGCGGTAGCTCTGTCTTCGCGGAAGTCACCCGCACATTCTTCTGTGGTGGCCGAGCAACCGTAATGGGCGAAGTGCGCCCTGCGACGGGAGGTTCGTTGCCGGAATCCGGCAGTCGTCAACCGGGCCGCGCACCGGAGTGCGGCCGTCCCCCCGCTGCCAGGTCTCGCCACCGCCGGCCGCCCGGTCATGACGGTCCGTGCCGAGTTTCCCGTTCAAGGCCCGAGGGCACCCGGGGCGCATGAACCAGAGCCCCCGCGCACCGATCATCGACAGCTCACCCGCCCTCCTGGCCCAGGGGTACGGCTGGCTGCCAGGCCGGTGGCAGCGCACCGACGGTCCCGTCGTGCGCGCCCGGCTGATGGGACAGCACGCCGTCGCCCTGCGCGGCCCGCAGGCGGTCCGGTTCTTCTACGACGAACGTCACGTGGAGCGGCGGACGGCGCTTCCGGGCCCGGTGCTGAGCACCCTGTTCGGCCACGGAGCCGTGCACACCCTCGACGGACAGGCCCACCGCCTGCGAAAGGACATGTTCCTCTCCCAGCTCACCGGCCCCGAAGCGGTCGCCGGCCTCGTCGATTCCGTCGCTGCGGTATGGGACGAGACCGTCGGGTCCTGGCCCGGCCGCCCCGGGGTCGTCCTCTTCGACGAAGCGAGCCGGATCCTCACCGGAGGTGTCTGCCGGTGGGCCGGGGTCCCCCTCGACGACGCCTCCGCGGTGGCCCGCGACATGGTCGCCATGGTCGACGGGTTCGCCTCGCCCGGGCCGCGCCACTGGCGGGCGCGCCGTGCACGGGCGCACAGCGAGGCCTGGCTGGAGCGACTGGTCGAGGACATCCGGGAGGGCACCGCCGTCGCACCGGCCGGCTCGGCACTGGATGCGATCGTCCGGCACCGGGACGCGGGCGGACAGGTCCTCGACGCGCGTACCGCCGCGGTCGAACTCCTCAATGTCATCCGTCCGACGGTCGCGGTGTGCTGGTTCGTCGCCTTCGCGGGTCATGCGCTGCATCACCGTCCGGAGGTCCGGGAACGGCTGCGCGAGGGCGATCCCGCGTACGACGTCGCTTTCGCTCACGAACTACGGCGCTTCTACCCCTTCGCGCCCTTCCTCGGCGGCCGGGCCGTCACCGATCTGCGGTGGCGGGAGGAACCGATCCCGGCCGGCACCCTGGTGCTGCTCGACCTGTACGGACAGAACCACGATCCCGGTCTCTGGGAGGAGCCGTACGCCTTCGACCCGCCGCGCTTCCTGGGGCGGCCGCCGCGTCGCGACGAACTCGTTCCGCAGGGCGGCGGGGACCGCGCCGCCGGTCACCGGTGCCCCGGTGAGGACGTGACGGTCGCGCTGCTGGCGGCCCTCGCGCCACGGCTGGCCCGACTGGACTACGACGTGCCCGTACAGGATCTGCGCATCCCGCTGACCCGCATGCCCGCCCGCGTGCGCAGCGGGTTCGTCATGGGCGCCGTGCGGGTGCCCACGTCCGCCCGGGACCCGCAGCGGGCGGCTCCGTGAACACGGGGCCGGGCTCGCGACGCCGTCGAGACGGCTGAGCCTCCGACCAAAAACGGGCGGCTGCCACACATCTGTGCGGCAGCCGCCCGTGCGCGTTCTCTCACGGCAGGGGCCGGTCGGGTCCTGTGCGGGGCCGTCCCGGTCAGGCCCTCACCAGGCCTCGGTTCATCCGGCGTCCGGCGGCCACGGCGGCCCCCGTCAGCGCGGCGGCGACGACCATCCTGCGCATCGCGGTGCGGCGCCGCCCGCCCCAGCCCCCGTGCACCGCACCCTCCCCGGAGGCCGGTACGTGCAGCGCTCCGTGGGTGACCGGAGCCTCCTCGTCGTGGTCCAGATGCCTCTTGTCCGTCTGGCGGGCCATGATGCGCTCCGCCTTCGCGGGCGCCACCCGGGCCTGGCGCACCAGCGCGCGTCCCCCGGGGCCCACCACCACTTCACGACGCGGACGACGGGCGAGGTCCACGACGGCCTTGGCCACCCGCTCGGGAGAGTGGACGGGGGGCATGGCGACCACCTTGCGCCCGGTGAAGTTCGCCGCCTGCTCGAAGTGCGGCGTGTCGACGGTCGCGGGCATCACCGTGCAGACCCGGATGCCCTTCTCCCCCTCCACGCGCAGTTGCTGCCGGAGGCTCGATCCGAGCCCTTGGACGGCGTGCTTGGACATGCTGTACGGGTGGCTGTACGGCTGCGCGACGGCACCCACGACGGACGAGATGTTGATCAGCGTGCCCGAGCCCTGCTCCCGCATCACCGGCAGAGCCGCGCGGGCCCCGTGCACGTAGCCCATCACGTTGACGTCCATGACCCTGCGGAAGTCCTCCAGCGGCACGTCCTCGAGCCGGCCGAAGGCGTTGACGGCCGCGTTGTTGACCCATACGTCGATCCGGCCGAACTCCTCCACGGCCCGCCGTGCCAGGTCCTCGACGGCCTTCACGTCCGTCGTGTCGGTCGGCACCACCAGCGTCCGTGCCCCGCGATGCTTCCCGCACTCCCGTGCTGCCGCCTGCAGCGCTTCCTCGCGGCGCGCGGCCAGAACCACAGCGCAGCCCTTGCGCGCGAAGGCCTCGGCCGTGGCACGGCCGATCCCGCTGGATGCTCCGGTCACCACCACCACGTGATTGCGCAGTCCCATTGCCTACCTCCTCGGATGTACCGGGCCGACGCCTCGGGCCGGCTCCGCCGCGGACGGGTACCCGAAATCGCCGCGTCACCTCTGCCGTCAGCGGCTCGTGTCGTCGTGCAGGACGAGGAGCGCGATGTCGTCGGTCCGCTGCTCGCCGGTGGCGGACCGTGCCAGCAGATCGTCGATGAGCAGGTCGAGGTCCCGGTCGTCCGCGTGGGAGAGATGCCGGGCGAGGCGGGCGATGGAGTCCTCGATGTCGGTCCCCGGGGTCTCGACGAGGCCGTCGGTGTAGAAGAGGAGCATCAGCCCGGCGGTGAGCGGGATCTCGGTCACGGGGAACTCGGCGTCGGGGTCGATCCCCAGGAGCGGCCCGGGCGGGACGTCGAGCGGCCGCGTGGCGCCGTCGGGCAGGCGCAGGAGAGCCGGCGGATGACCCGCGCTGGCCAGCGTCACACGCCGCCGCGCGAAGTCGAGGTGCGCGTAGAGGCAGCTGGTGAACAGGTCGGGGCCCAGGTAGGTGAGGAGCCGGTTGGTTCCGGAGAGGATCTGGCCGGGGGTCGCGCCGCGGGTCGCGTGGGCATGGACGCCGGTACGGACCTGGCCCATCAGGGCGGCGGCGGCCACGTCGTGGCCCTGGACGTCCCCGATGACGGCCGCGGCGGCGGTGTCACCGAGCCGGATCAGGTCGTAGAAGTCTCCGCCGATGTCCATGCCGCGGGTGGCGGGCAGATAGCGGGCGGCGACCCGCAGACCGGTGACCGCGGGGAGGGTGCGGGGAAGCAGTGCCTGCTGGAGACCGTGGGCCAGATCGTGCTTGACGTCGTACAGGCGGGCGCGGTCGAGGGCCTGGGCGACGAGCCCGGCGAGTGACGTCATGACGGCGCGTTCCTCGGCCGGGAACTCGCGGGGGTCGTCGTAGGACAGCACGCAGCAGCCCACCGGCCGCCCGGAGATGATCAGCGGCAGGAAGGCCCAGGCCTGCTTGCCGCTGATCTGCGGAGCCTCGGGATAGATGCGCCTCATCTCGTCGGGGTCCGAGAAGAACGCGGGGATGCCACTGCTGAGAGCGCGCCCGGCCGGTGTGAAGTCGGTGTCGAGGGGCAGGCCGTCGAGTCGCTCGATGGTGTGGGAGGCGTAGCCCCGGTGGCCGTTGATCCTGAGCCGTCCGGCGTCGGCCGTGGACAGGACCAGGCCCTGGGCGCCGAAGGCGGGCATGATCTGGTCGGCGACCAGATCGATGACGTCCTGGACTCCGACGACCTCGGTCAGTGCGGCCGCCAGGTGGGTGAGCTGGTAGAGCTGCCCGGCGCGGGCCGGTATGACGGTGCTCGCGGACCGGCGGGACGCCGGTGAGGGGGGCGGCTGCGCCCCGCTGGGAACGATACGGACGCTGATGCCGCTGGCGTCCGGGTAGAGGTGGAACTCGAGCCACTGGTCCGGGGGGCGGCACGCGGTGAAGGAGACGGGCTCGCGGCTGATCACCGCGGCCCGGTACCGGTCCTCGTAGGTCGGGTCGTCGAGCCAGCGCAGCGACTGCCACGGCAGTGTTCCCAGCAGCCGTCCGGCGTCCTGGCCCAGCAGGTGGCAGGCACCGGAGTCGACGTAGGTGAAGTGTCCCTCCAGGTCCAGGGCGCAACTGCCGCCGGGCAGGCGCTCGACGAAGTCGGCGGCGGCCGACGCCGGACTCGCGGACGTACGGCCGGTCCCGGTGTGCACGACCCGCGGCCCGTCGCCACGGTCCGGAGCCCCGCCGCGTCCGGCGTCCTCCTCCAGCAGCCGGGCCAGGCGGCGGCAGCTGGACTCGATGTGGACCCGCTCCCGCCCGGTCATGTACGGCGGCCGGGTCGCCGGCCACATCAGCAGCAGGGCGCCCCACCGCCGGACGCCGGAGACCGGTGCGGCAACCAGCGCCAGCGGGTACGGAAGGGCCATCGCGGTGCGTGGATAGGAGCGGACGATCTCGTCCTGGCTGCCCAGCCACACCATCCGGCCGTGCCGGACGGCGTCGGCCACCGGGGCCGGTGCCGCCAGCGGCACCCGCGTCCACGGGGCGGCGAACTCCGCCGGAGCACCGCACAGGACGTCCAGGCACAGCACCGGCTCGTCCGGAGCGAGCAGGTAGAGGGCGCCGATGGACGCGCCGGTGCGGCGCACGGTCTCCGCGAACGCGGCGTCCAGTTCGTCGGCGTCGGTGGCCGGATCACCCGTGCTGGTCACGAGGCACCTCCAGCAACGCGGGCCGGATCCCTGATGCCCCGGGCGGACATCAGGTCCCCCGGAGCACGGTGCGACCCCGCCGGACGGACACGGCCACACCCATACGGGACGTTACGCCCATACCGAGCGGTCGGCCCACCTCTCGGCGCAGGCAAGGTGGCCGCAGCCTCTCCGCGGGACGCGGGCACCCGGCCGTCCGGGCACATCGCTCGCGGGGCCGGCCGGATCCGGGGCACGGGCCATGGAGAGGCAGGTCGGCCACTAGAGTGAGCGGTCCATGCCAGAAGGGTCCGGGCCCGGTGCCGTCCAGGCCGGAACCGGTGAAGGAGAAGCGGTGACCCTGCGCGAGGACGATCCGCGGTCTGTCGGCGGCTACCGGATCGAGTCGCGGATCGGCAGCGGCGGCATGGGGGTCGTCTACCTCGGCCGATCGGTCTCGGGCCGGGCCGTGGCCGTCAAGGTCGTGCACACGAGGTACGCGGACAACGCCGAGTTCCGGGCCAGGTTCCGGCAGGAGATCGCGGCCGCCCGCCGGGTCAGCGGTGCGTTCACGGCTCCGGTCGTGGACGCCGACCCGGACGCGGAACGGCCCTGGATGGCCACCACGTTCGTCGCGGGCCGCACGCTCGCCGAGCAGGTCGCCGAATCCGGTCCGCTGGACTGGCCCGCGCTGCGCCGCCTGGGCACCGAACTCGCCGAGGCGCTGCGGGAGATCCATCGCGCGGAGGTCGTCCACCGGGACCTCAAGCCCAGCAACGTGCTGCTGGAGGGCGAGGGCGACGACGGGGTGGTGCGCGTCATCGACTTCGGCATCTCGCGCGCGGCCAGCAGCGATGTCCGTACCCAGACCGGCATGGTGATGGGCTCGCCGCCGTTCATGGCGCCGGAGCAGTTCAGCAGCCCGCGCGAGGTCGGCTCCGCCGTCGACGTGTTCTCGCTCGGCGCGGTGCTCGTGTACGCGGCCACGGGGCGCAGCCCCTTCGAGGCGGAGAACGCCTACCTCGCCGCGTACAACACCGTGCACAGCGAGCCCGAGCTGGGTGAACTGCCCGAGCCCTTGCGCCCGTTGGTGTCGGCCTGCCTGGAGAAGGAGCCCGGCGAGCGGCCGACGTCCGCCGAGGTCCTCGACGCGCTCGCCGTGCTGCCGCGGGAGCTGCCTGACGGAGTGTCCGGTGAGGCCCCGTCCCTGACGCCGGTGACCGTGCGGCCGCAGCTGCAGACCTCGGCCGTCGAGCCGGTCGGGCGGACCGGGCGCAGGCGGCACCGGAAGAAGATGTGGATCGCCCTCGCCGTCGTCATGCTCCTCGGCGTCGCGGGTACGGTCTCGGCGGCCCTGGTGGGCGACACCCCGGCGAGCTCGGTCGGCGCGGCCGATCCGCGTGCCGCGTCCGGCGGTTCGGTGCCGTCCGGCTGGAAGCCGTGGCACAACGAGCTGAAGGCCGGCAAGGACGATCCGTTCGCCATCGGACCGGCGTGCACACCGGACGCGCTCGGCGTCTTCTGCTCGTCCGAAAAGGTCGCGCTGACGCGGCTCAGTCCCGTGACGGGCCGTCTGGACTGGACGAAGCCCATGAGCAAGAAGAAGGTCAGCAGTTTCTCGGTGCGCCCGCCCGACGTCCACGACGGAGTGGTGTTCGTGAACAGCGCCGACCGCACCGAGGGCCTGGACGCCTTCGACGGCAGAACCGGCAGGAGACTGTGGCATCTGGACGGTCCGGTGGGCGCGTTCGCCTACCGGAGCGGCGTCGTCCTCGTACGACTCGACGAGCCCGGACCCTCCCACAACGCGCGCTATGCCGCGTACGAACCGCGCACAGGTGAGGAGTTGTGGCGACGCGAGTTCAGCTCCACCTCGTCGAGCCCGTTCGACGAGGGGCCCGACGGAACGCTCTACGCCGATCTGCGCGGGGGCTCCGGTGGCATCGCCCGCATCGACGCCCGCACGGGCAGGACGCTGAGCACGGTCAAGGCACCCAAGGGTGACCTGTGGCTGGCCACCATCCACGACAGCACGGCGTACTACGCGCAGTGGGAAGGCGACACCGGCGGCTCCGCGGCCTTCTTCGTCCAGGACCTCGACAGTGGCAAGACCCGTCGCGTCGACTTCCCGTGGAGCGTCGAACCGGAGGCGCCGCCGCTGGTGCACGGCGACATCCTGTACGTCTTCGACTACGGCAACGAGACCTTGCTGGCGCTCGACCTGAAGCGCGGGAAGCCGCTGTGGACCAGCTCGCGCGACCTGCGCGTCTTCAGCGAACCCGCCATCCACGACGGCCGGTTGTACGTCAACATGCCGGACACCAGCGTCCTCGCCCTCGATCCGCGCACCGGCGAGGAGATCGGGCGGACCGATCCGTCGTTCGACACGCAGGGCCGTTCCTTCGAGGAGCTGACGCCGAGTTCGACACCGCCGCTGCTGGTGGGCGACGTGCTGTACGGCGTCAGCGGTCCGGGCATCTTCTCGGTGCGCGACGTCCACTGATCCGCCGTCAGAAGGACCGTTGCGGGGCTGCCGCCGCCTCCCGCACCGCGGTTGCCTGGAAGTGGGCTTCGCGCTGCCGGCCGAGGCGTGAAGGGCTGGGCCGGTCGGTGACGGGCACGGCCGCGGGTGTCACGAAGCGGCGCGGGTACCTGTCCGAGGACAGGTACCCGCGCCGCACCGACCTCGTGAACGTCAGAGCCGCTGCCACAGGGCCGGCGTGAGACGGGGCTGCCACACTCCCTGCGCCTGATGCGCCTGCACACACTGGTAGGTGACACCGTCGTAGGTCACGCGCGCTCCGGTCTCGTAGACCTGGCCGGCGGCCCAGCCACTCGTCCGGGCGTCCTCCGGGGCGGGCATGCCGCTCTGCGCCGGGGCGGTCCTGAGTGTCAGACCGAAGGCGCTGAGCAGCGGGTTGACGGGCTGGTAGAAGGTGACTCCGCCGCTCTTGCAGTCGCCCGAGCCCCCGGACGTGACGCCCTGGGCCTGGGCGCCCGAGATGTAGGAGCCGCCGGAGTCACCCGGCTCCGCGCACACGGTCGTACGCGTCACTCCGGCGATGGCACCTTCGGCGTAGCTCACGCTGGTGTTGTACTGCTCGATGGTTCCGCAGTGCCAGCCCGTGGTGGACCCGGACCGGCAGACCGCCGCGCCCACCAGGGCCTGCACCGAACCGGCGACCTGCACGTTCAGGTCGCCCTCGCCCTTGACTGCGGAGGTGGCGTTCCACTCGCTGTTGACGCTCACCCACGACATGTCCTGGCCGGGGAAGACCGAGGCCTGGAAGGTGCCCTGGGCGACCTTGTTGAAGCCGGCGGTCCTGGCCCCGGCCTTTCCGCAGTGCCCGGCGCTGGCGAAGCCCGGCTGGTCGCCCTTGGACACGGAGAAGCCCACGGAGCAGCGGGCCTGTTCGTCGATGTAGTAGGCGTCACCGCCGCGGACATCGTACAGGGGGCGCGGGCGGTCCTCCGACACCTTGACGTCGACCAGCCCCCGGTCGATCCCCGCGGTCGCGACGAGGGTGTCGGCGGCCGCGCTGCTCGTCGCCTGCACCGTCACCCGGTTGGTCCGCACGTCGACGTAGCGAACCGGTGTGTCGAGGGCCCTGCCCGCGGTGGCGTCCAGTTTCGCCTTGGCGGCCTCCAGGTCCCCCATCGCGTTCTTGACGACCACCGCCTTCGCTCCGCCCGCCGTGATGGCAGAGACGTCCGCGGCATCGGTGGTCGCGACGGTCAGGTCGGCCGAGGTCGTGCCGTGCACCCATGCACCCGCGAAGCGCTTGCCCAGGACGTTCTGGAGCCGGCCGGCCCGGGTGCCGGCCTCCGCCTCGTTCACCAGTCGTGCCTTGGCCTGTGCACCCGTCAGCCGCAGGTCACGCCGCAGCGCGCGCAGGACGGTCGCGGACGGCCTGTCGGCACCGAGGGTCTCGGCCGAGGAGGGTGCCGGCGCGGGCGCGGGGGGCTCGACGGCCGCGGCCCCCGGCAGCCCGGTGAGGACGAGTGCGCCGAGCGCGGTGAGAGCGGCACAGGCAGCTCTGCCCAGGTGTCTGTGGGCCATCGGGGGGACTCCTCGGTGTTGGTGTCAGCAGGCGTCGAGAACCTAGACCTTGCCGACATGGGCGCAGAAAATGTCCGCTTCCTTCCGGTTCCGCGCTTCGGAGGACCTGGAGGGCCCGCCCGGCGCAGTACCGGATGCCGACGCACCGCAACACCAGGTACCGATGTCCTTCGACGGGTCGGAAGCAGGGTGCCGGTGAGGAGGCCGGCCCTCGTCAGACGCGCTCGATACCCGGGGTGCCCGCCTCGGTGACGAAGGACGCGGCCGTCGTGATCGGTGCGCCCGGCGTCGTCACGGCGGAGACGGTTCTGAAGTCGGCCCGGGCCGTCCGGCGGTCCAGCGCGACCCTCACGTAGCCGCGCTGCCCGTCGTAGAACTTCAGGTGCGGGTTGGCCTTGAGGTACGTGTCCCAGTTGGAGGGCCTGGCCACGCCGTCCCCGCCGCTGGCCACCGAGGTGGCGACGAACTCCGTGCCCAGCGTCGCGGACGCCGGATCGTCGAAGTCCTCCTTGATGTCGAAGGCGTACCCGACGTGCACGTCCCCCGTCATGACCACCAGGTTCTCGACCCCGGCCGCCTTCGCGCCGTCGAGGACCCGGCGCCGCGAGGCCCGGTAGCCGTCCCAGGCGTCCATGGACATCTTCGCCTCGGCGCCGAGGTCGAGTTTGCGCTGCGAGAAGCACACCTGCTGCGCCATGACGTTCCACAGGACCTGCGAGGCACCCCAGCCGTCGATCAGCCAGCTCTCCTGCGCCGCGCCGGTGAGGGTGCGTGCCGGGTCGTCCGACTCGGCGCCGGGTACGTGTTTGGTGTCCCGGTACGCCTGGTCCGAGCGGTACTGGCGGGTGTCCAGGACGTCGAACTGCGCCAGTGAGCCCCACTGGAGCCGTCGGTAGAGCCGCATGTCCGCGCCGCTGGGCATCTGCGCGCTGCGCAGGGGCTGGTTCTCCCAGTGCGCCCGGTAGGCGGCGGCGCGCCGCAGCAGGAACTCCTGCGGCGGGTCGTTGTTCTCGCTGATGTCGCCCGCGTAGTTGTTCTCGGTCTCGTGGTCGTCCCAGGTGACGACGAAGGGATGTCGCGCGTGGGCCGCCCGCAGGTCCGGATCGCTCTTGTAGAGGGCGTAGCGCAGGCGGTAGTCCTCGAGTGTCATGACTTCGCGGTTGAAGAAGTCGGGCAGCTCGCGGTCCGTGTAGTGGCGCGCGCCACCCGCGGAGTTCACGGCGTATTCGTAGAGGTAGTCGCCGAGGTGGAAGACCACGTCCACGTCGTCCTGGGCGAGATGGCGGTGCACCGTGAAGTACCCGTCGTGGTAGGCCTGGCAGGCCACGGCCGCGTAGGTGAGCTTCGCGGCGGCGGAAGCGGTGGCGGGTGCCGTGCGCGTACGGCCGGTCTCGCTGATCCAGGCCCCGGTCCTGAAGCGGTAGTAGTAGACACGGTCGGGTTCGAGGCCGTCGACCTCGATGTGCAGGCTGTGGTTGTACTCGGGATGGGCGATGGTGGTGCCGCTGCGGACAGGCAGGCTGAAGCGCTCGTCGGAGGCCACCTCCCACTCGACGACGACGTACTGCTCGGGCAGGCCTCCGCCCGGCTCGTACGGGACGGGCGCGAGCCGGGTCCACAGCAGTACGGAGCCTGGCAGTGGGTCTCCGGAGGCGATGCCGAGCGTGAAGGGATCGCTGGGAATCCTCGCCGCGTCGAGTTCGGCCACGCCCGAGGCTCCCCGCGCCGGCAGGTTGGTGCTGAAGGCGAGGGCGGCGGCCGCGGCGGTGACCGTGAGGAAGCGGCGGCGCCCGAAATGCCGTGCGGCGGCCCGTGATTCGCAGTCGTGCCGTGAAGAGGTGTCCGACGTCAGCGCTCTGCGACGGCCTGCCGGGGTCATGGCGGCCTCCTCTCGCGGTTGATGACACAAGGGGACCCACGAGCTACGAGCGGCGGGGCCACAGGAAGTGGATCACCGCATGCTAAACAGATAAAGTTCACAATTCCGGCAGGCGCGGGGGCCCGGAGACGTCCATGCCCCTCGGTGCGACTCACGTGTTCGCGCCGGCCGAGTGCCGGCGAGCGCGTGCGAGACTCGGCCCATGACTGTCCTGGCCCACCTGCGCAAGTCCGCGCTCGCCCTCCCGGAGGTCGAGGAGGGAGGCCGCTTCGGCAGGGTCGCGTTCTCGGTCCGGGGCAGGGGCTTCGTCTCCATGGACAACGACGGCCATGTGCGGCTGCGTCTGCCGCACGACGAGGCGGCCGCCGCCGCGGCCGCACACCCGACCGGCGAACTCCTGGTCCTGGCGGGCACCCGGATCGGCTTCCGCGTCCCGTTGGCCGACATCGACGGCAAGGACCTCAACGCCCTGGTCCGCGCGTCGTGGTCCAGCCGCGCCCCCGAACGGCTCGCGGCGGCGCTCGCTGCCGCGGAGGCCTCGGCCGACGATCCCGACGGCGACCTGCCCGCCGGAATCGGCAGGCCGGCCACCCAGGCGCTGTTCGGCGCGGGTCTCACCACGCTCGAACTGGTGGCGCAGCACACGAAATCCGAGCTTCTGGCGCTCCACGGCGTCGGCCCGAAGGCCGTGCGCATCCTGTCGGAGGCGCTGGAGCAGCGAGGGCTCGCCCTGCGTGCGTGATGCTCCGTCCCGGGCCGTGGCGCCCCGATGTGCCGGCGCCCTTGTGTGCTGATGTCCGGCGCGCCGGGTGACGCCCGCGCGAAGTGCGAGTCGTGGGTCGGACGGGTCGCGGCCGGCGTTCGCGATGTCGACGGTCCGCGTCCGTTGTCACCCGCAGCAGGGCGGGTAGTCGTGACGACATGAAAACGCCCCCGCACTTCACACTGTCCTCGACGGTGCTCGACGCACCGGATGCCCGGGAGTTGGCGACGTTCTACCAGGGCCTGTTCGGCTGGCCCGCGGAGGAGGACGAGCCCGGCTGGGTCAGGCTCGTCCCGCCGGGCGGCGGAGCGGGCCTGTCCTTCCAGACCGAGCCGCGCTTCGTCCGTCCGCGGTGGCCGTCCACGGCGGAGGAGCAGCAGATGATGCTTCATGTGGACATCCAGGTGGACGACCTGCCGGCGGCGGTCACGCGCGCCACCGCCCTGGGTGCGACCCTGGCCGACGTGCAGCCCCAGGACGACGTCCGGGTCCTGTTCGACCCCGCGGGCCACCCTTTCTGTCTGTTCGTGCGCGCCTGAGCCGAGGGTGGGCGCGAAATGAGGTTGCCGGGCCCTTGGAGTCATGACTAGCGTCGCCCGCGCGAAGGTCTCGTGATCACTGTGTGGCAGGGGAGGTTGATGAATATGGCTGCCGTCGGCCGTGTTCCGCATGCCCTTGTCCGGTCCGTGCGCCGTTGAGCGTGGGCCGGGTCGTACGAACGACCAGGAGTGTCACGTGTCTTCTTCTCCCTCTTCCTCCTTCTCATCGACCGGCGCGGATCAGCTCGTCACCGATCGCCTCGTCCTGAGGTCGTGGTCCACCACCGAGGCCGCTGCCGTCCTGCGGGGCGGCCGACTCCCCCACTGGGCCGAGGACTTCCCCGCGGAAGGCGACCGGGTGATCGTCGGCCTCTTCGCGGAGCACGAGGAGTGGCTCGGCGAGTTCGGTCACCGACAGGTCGTCGAGCGCGAGAGCGGTCTGGTGGTCGGCTCGATCGGCCTGTTCTGGCCGCCCGCCGACGGTGAGATCGAGATCGGCTACGGGATCGTGGCCACCCGGCGCGGTCGCGGTTACGCCTCCGAGGCCATCCGTGCCCTGACGGAGTTCGCGCTCACCGCGGCAGGGGTGCACGCCGTGCACGCCACCGTGGAGCCGTCCAACCCGTCCTCGGTCCGCGTGCTGGAGAAGGCCGGTTTCCAACGGGTCGCTTCCGAGGAGTACCTGCACCGGTTCCGGGCGACCGAGGCGGATCTGACGCAGCGGTAGGCCCCTGCGCCGACGAGGGGCCGGTGCCCCGCCGGGTTCGTCACCCGGCGGGCCACCGGCCCCCTTCGCCGTCCACGGCTGGAGTGCTAGACACGCTCCAGCGGACGGTGTGGGCCGGTGGGAGGTTCGACGCCGACAGTGTCACCGGGCCGGACGGTCCCCCCTGTCCGGACCACGCTCATGATCCCGGACTTGAAGGCGAAGTCACCTGTCGTGGCGTCGAGTTCGAAGACCTCCTTCAGCAGGCCCCGCTGGAACACGTCGATCTTCGAGCACGGGTTACGCAGGCCCGTCACCTCGACGACAGCCTCCTCGCCGAGGTGCAGCAGCGCGCCGGTGGGCAGGCCGAGCAGGTCGATCCCCCGCGTGGAGATGTTCTCGCCGAGCTGACCGGCAGTGACGGTGAAGCCCTTCGCGGCGAGGTCGTCGAAGAGTTCCTCGTGCATGAGGTGCACCTGGCGCAGGTTGGGCAGATCCGGTTCGTACGTCATGCGGAACTGGTGCTTGATGGTCTCCCCCGCGTGGACGTCGTCCTCGACCCCGAGGCCGGCGATAAGTGTGATGCTCGTACGGTTCGGCTTGCCGAAGGAGTACGTCCTGTTCCGGCTCACAGCCGTGACCTGCGCCATCGTGATGTCCACTCCCCTTGACCCGTGCTTCCTCGAACCTGTCGGGCGCAGGGAGTCGGTGCCGGGAGACCGGCGTCCCGGTGGTACCGCGTCGGACGGCTCACCGAGTGGCCCGGAGTCCGAACTTCCGTTTGCCGTCGACATTTTGACCGGTTGCTGTACACAACGCGGGGTACGCGGAATCACCGTACAAGCACGCATGGAAGTGCGGGCACGAGTGGAAGGGGAGACGAGTCGTGACACCGCGAGACAGCACACCGCAGCCGTCCGAGCTGGGCACCCTCGAACGCGGGACCAAGCAACGCGGGCAACTGCGCGTCCGGCTCCTGGACATCGCATGGACCGCGCTCTTCACCGTCCTGGCCCTGTGGGCCGTGTGGAGCGCCTACGGCACCGTGAGTGGAACCGGCGACTGGGTCTACAGCGCCGTGGCCTGGGTCCTCCTCGCCATCGCCCTGACCTTGCGCCTCACGGCAGTCCGCCGGCGGACCCGTCTCTGACCGAAGACAGGAGTGACAGAGCATGGACCGCGTCAACGCCTTTCTCGGCAAACACCTGTGGCTGCAGTTCGCGCTGTCGATCCTGTGCGCCGCCGCCCTGGTCATGCTCCTGTTCCCGGGCTCGTCGGCGGCCTCGGTCGTGGTGCGTACGGCTCTCACGTCGACCGGAGGCATCGCTGTCGTCCTCGTCGCACGGCGCAGGGAGAAGCGTGCCGCCGGCAGCACGGACAGTCTTGTCGTGCTGGACCGGAAACTGCGCAAGGGTGACGTGCCCGTCGACCCGGCGCAGCGCGAGGCCATGCGCAATCTGGTCGACCAGCGCCTGCACCGCACGCGTCACCGTGTGGCGGCGCTGGCCTTCCTCGCTGCCCTCTTCTGTTCCGTGACAGTCCTGACGGCCCTGACCGCGGGAACCCGCGAGACCATCGGCTTCGCGCTGTTCACCGTGGTCTTCCTCGGTTGGAGCATCGTGAACAGCACCAGCCAGCACCGTCGGCTGCGCACCATGGACGCGGCCCTGACGGCCGACGGCCGGGCCCGGCGGCCGCTACCGCAGCGGTAGCCGTCGCGGGGGCCGCGCTCGCGGGGATCCGCGGCTACGCCTGCGTCGGGGCCTCGGCCTCCGGTTCGTCGACGCTGCCGGACATGATGGTCCGGATGTGTTCGCTGATGTGCAGGGCGGGCCGGTCCCACCAGGCGACAGCCAGGAGCCGCGCGAGGTCCTCGTCGCTGTAGCGACGGCGCAGGAGTCCGGCCGGGTTGCCGCCGACGATGCCGTGGTCGGGCACGTCGTCGACCACGACGGTCCCGGAGGCGATGACGGCTCCATGACCGATACGGACGCCGGGTATGCCCAAGGCCCACAGGGAGTGCGACGGCCCGTGGAAGGGCGGTACCCGCTTCGGCGCCGGGCGGGAGGGCACCTGGTCGGTCACCTCGTCGGCCGCGGCGCCTCCCCGGAGGTCAGCCGTTCGTTCTCACCGCCGCGTCGAGGACGGGACCAAGTTCTCCGGCAACGGTCGTCAGCGCGCGGACGTCCCGCTCGGCCCGGGCGATGAGGATCGCCCCCTCCAGGGCACTGATCATGAGCGTGGCGAGCGCGGCGGCCCGGTCTTCGGGCACGCCCATGTCCGTCAGCGCACGGGCCACCGGACCGGTCCAGGCGGCGAACGCGGCGGCTACGGCCTCCCGCGTGGATTCGACGGACTGCGCGCAGTCGACCGTGGCAGCGACCACGGGACAGCCACGGTCGAACCCGTCGGTCTCGTACTCCTCGGTCCACTGACGCACCATCGCCGCGAACAGTCCGCTCGGCACCGGATCGGGCAGCGCGGCCAGAAATCGGGCGACGCGATTGCCCGCGTATCGTCCCGCCCAGTCCACGGCCTCGTTGACGAGCTGTTCCTTGCCGCCGGGGAAGTAGTGCTGCAGGGACCCCCGCGGTGCCTTCGCGTGCGTGGCGACCTCGCGCATCCCCGTGGACGTCACCCCGTCACGCCGGATGAGCTGGGCCGCGCTGAAGACCATCCGTTCGCGCGGCCCGTGCCCGGACGTCTCTGCCGCTGTCATCCTCGACCTCCACCGCCGTCCGGGAACTTCCCGCCACACCACCCTATGACCGTCGTCATAGGTGCAGCTACTATGACCGCTGTCATAGCCGGTCTCCGATTCGACCTCTACCGCGGCCCGGTCCGGGTCCTGGTCCTGGTCCTGGTCTTGAACGCATCCCGGTTCCTGCGCCGATCCCAACCCGGCCCCGGTTCGGACAAGGTGGTACAGCGTGTACGTGGGATTCGTCGGTCTCGGAGTCATGGGACAGCCCATGGCACTCAACCTCGCGCGCGCCGGGACGCCCCTCGTCGTGTGGAACCGCACCCCCGGCCGGTGCGAGCCCCTGCGCCTCGCCGGAGCCGAGGTCGCGGCGAGCCCCGCCGAGGTCTTCGACAGAGCCGGCACGGTGATCCTCATGCTGGCCGACGAGAGGGCGATCGACACGGTCCTCCGACGCGGCACCCCCGACTTCGCCGCACACGTCGCGGATCACACCGTCGTCCACATGGGCACGACCTCGCCCGAGTACTCCGCCGGTCTTCAGGACGACATCAAAGCCGCGGGCGGCCGGTACGTGGAGGCTCCGGTCTCCGGTTCGCGGGTACCGGCCGAACAGGGCGAGCTGGTGGGGATGCTGGCGGGTGACTCCGCCGCCGTGGAAGCCGTACGGCCCCTGCTCGCCCCCGTGTGCCGGCAGACGTTCGCCTGCGGGCCGGTACCGGACGCGCTGCTGATGAAACTCTCCGTGAACCTGTTCCTGATCACACTGGTGACAGGGCTGGCCGAGGCGTTCCACTTCGCCGACCGGCACGGCCTCGACCGGCGTCTGCTCGGGGAGGTGCTGGACGCGGGCCCCATGGCCAGCGCCGTGTCCCGGATGAAGGCGCCGAAACTGCTCGCCCGTGACTTCACCGTCCAGGCCGCCGCCGCGGACGTCCTGAAGAACAACCGGCTCATCGCCGAAGCCGCCCGCACGGCGGGCCTCGCCTCCCCGCTGCTCGACATCTGCCACACCCTCTTCGACGAGACCGTCGAGCGGGGGCACGGTGGTGAGGACATGGTGGCCGTACTCCACGCGCTGGAAGCCCGGACCGGCGGCGCACGTCTCGCCGGCACACCCGACAGCTGAACGGCTCGCGTGTTCCTGCGCGCCCGCACGACCGGCGCGGGGGTGCAGCCGTCCTGCTCAATGCCCGCGGAACGCCTCCTCCAGCCACCAGGCTCCCCGGTCCGCGACGACCTTCACGTCGATGAGCAGGGGTGCGGACCGCGGCCCGGCTAGCCAGTCCTCGACGGCCCGCAGATCGGCCCGGGTCCGCACGGTCACCGCTTCGAAGCCGTGGCCCCGGGCCACCGCGGCGATGTCCGTCGGCGGGAACTCGACCGTCGCGAGCGGATATCCGTCCGGACCGAAGTGGTGCACCTCCGCGCCGTAGGCGTCGTCGTTGTACACGACCACGACCATCGGCAGACCGAGCCTGCGCACCGTGTCCAGTTCCGCGGCGCCCATCATGGCTCCGCCGTCCCCGAGCGCCGCCACGGCGAGCCGGTCCGGCCGCGCCAGGGCCGCGCCGATCGCGGTGGCCAGTCCCAGCCCGATCGACTGGAACGCCTGGGTGAAGCACAGGCCGTTCTCGTCCGGCACCGACAGGAACATGCTCGGATAGCCCATGAAGTTGCCCGAGTCCACGCCGATGACACGCTCCGCGGGAAGGAGGTCGTCGAGCGCGATGCTCAGCGTTCGCGGGTCGATCCGCTCGCGGGTGCTCATGTCGTCGTACGGGACATCCCGCCAGCGCACACGCGCGGCGATGGCCTCGGCCGTGCCGGCGGTCCGGTAGCCCTGCCGCGGCTCGCCACCCGTCTCCAGCGCACGCCGCGCGGTGCGTTCCACGTCGCCGGTGACCTCGACCCCCGCCTCGCGGTGCGCACCGAGCGCCGACGCGTCGTCGTCGACCTGCACCACGGTCGTGTCCGCACCGATCAGGCGGCCGTGCCGCATCGTCCACATGTTCAGGGCGCAGCCCCAGCCGACGATCACGTCCGCGGCCCCGATCAGCTCGGCCGCCAGCGGCGACGAGAACCCTCCGGACACGTCGAGCGACCACGGACTGCCGTGGAACAGGCCACGCGCCACGGCCGAGGTCGCCAGCAGCGCCCCGTGGCGTTCGGCGAGAGCTTCGAGAGCGGCCCGTCCACCCGGCGAGCGTGATCCCCGGCCGGCGACGAACACCGGCCGCCGCGCCCGTTCGAGCACCCGCACCAGCGCCGCCACGTCGTCCGCCGACGGCTCGACCGCCGGCCGTTCCGACGGCGGCCCGGCCTGCGCCGGGAAGCCCTCGGGCAGGTCCAGGGCCTGTACGCCCAGGGGAAGGTTGAGCAGTACGGTGCGCCGCTCGTGCAGGGCTCGTTCCACCGCGGCGCGGGCCTGCCCCACCGCGAGTTCGGCCGAGGTGATCCGTAGCGGGACCGCGCCCACCGCTCGCGCCAGCGCCTCCTGGTCGATGTGGAAGTTGGATCGGGGCTCGGTCACCTCGGCGGCGAGAACCAGGAGCGGGGTACGGCTCTTGGCCGCCTCGGCGACGCCCGTCATGGCGTTCGTCAGGCCCGGGCCCTGATGGACGCTCAGCGCGGCCAGGGTGCCGCTCGTGCGCGCGTAGGCGTCGGCCATCGTGGCCGCACCGCCTTCATGGCGCGCGGCGACGAAGCGCGCGCCCGCCGCGACCATGGCGTTGGTCAGATGGAAGTTGCCCGATCCGACGACGCCGAAGACGTGACCGACCCCGGCCGAGCACAACGCCCGGCCGACGGCCTCCGCGACCTTCACGAGCGTTCGACCAGCGCGAGCACCCGTGCGGGAGACCCCGAGCCGGAGACGATGGGAAGCGGTCCGGCGACGACGACACTGCCGGTCGGGGGCAGCACCGCGAGGTTCCGCAGCTGGGTCAGTCCGTACTTGTCGCTGCCCATCAGGTAGGAGTGGCACGGGAAGGCCGGATCGAAGGAGTGGCCGCGTCCGGCGTCGGTGCCCACCGTCTCGACACCGAGGCCGAGCACGGGGGACTCCTCGGCGACCCAGCGGGCACACTCCGCTGACAGGCCGGGCGTGTGCGGGCCGTCGCCGTCCGCGTTCAGAAACGCCTCCTGCGCGTGCGAGCGGGCGTCCCAGCCGGTACGCAGCATCAGCCAGCCGCCGTCGGGCAGCGGCCCGTTCTCCGCCTCCCAGGCCCGCACGTGCTCCACCTCCACCAGGAAGTCAGGGTCCTCCGCCGCCTGCGCGGTGAAGTCCAGCACGGCGGCCGGCGCGATCAGGCGGCTCGCCGGCACGGAGGCCACATCGCCGAGGTCCTTGCCGGTCACCCAGTGGTTCGGGGCGTCGAAGTGGGTACCGGTGTGCTCGCCGCTGCGGAAGTTGTTCCAGTACCAGGCCGGCCCGCGGTCGTCGTACCTGCTGATCTCCTCCAGCTCGAAGACCGCCGTCTGGCCGAACTCGGGCGGCAGTTGGATGACCGGGGTCGACGACGACAGCGGCGACGTGAGGTCGACGATCTCGATGGACCCTCCTCGCAGCCCGGACACCAGCGCGGCGAGGACGGACGGCTCGGTCATGGCGCCTCCTGAGACGGTGGGAGAACTGACAGCATGCCAGCCCGATATGACGGCCGCTCAGATGAATGCGCTGATGTCGGTACAGGTATGCAGCTACGAAACCGGCGTGGGGGGACGAAGCAGGCATGCCACCGCGGCGGGTCCGCGCGCCGACGCGCCACCGCGGTGGGTGGCGCGTCGGCGTACCACCTGGGCGGACGGCGCGTCGCGGGTGCGGACCGCCGCGGTCGCCGTCGGCGTACGCGCGGAGCGACTACTTGGCGAAGGGCCCGCCCAGGTCGGGGTACGACAGGCCGAGGGTGACGACGGTGTGGTGCTTGGCGCCGGTCGTGGTGATGCCGGACGCCGAGCCCTTGAGCAGGTGCACCATGCCCCACCGGGTGTTGTCGAGCTGTTCGTTGGTGTCGACCGCCAGCTCCGCGCGGCCGTCCTGTGTGTAGTCGGCAAGCTTGACGGCGGAACCGAAGCGGTCCTCCCTCTCCGGTGCTCCGGCCACGTCCGCGGAGTCCTGGTCGAAGGCGACCGCTCCGGTGCCGGTCAGGCCGCCGGGGCCACCGCGCAGCACGGTGACCGCCCCCGCCTGGTCGACCGTACCGAGGGCCTCACCGGGAGACCCGACGGCGAGATCCGCGTACCCGTCACCGTTGACGTCGCCCGCGCTGACCACGGCGCCGAACCCGTCGTCGTTCTCGATCGTTCCCGGGACGCCGGGTGTGGCCTGGGTGAGCGTCTCGACGCGCTGTACTGCGCCGCCCGCACTTCCGTAGTGCACGACGACCGACCCGCGGCCCTGGTCGGTGTTCTCGTAGCCGCGGCCGAAGGCGAGGTCGCCGTAACCGTCCTTGTCGAAGTCCGCGACCACGGTGCGCTCGCTGCCGTCGACGAATCCGCCGCCGTCGTCGGGGACCCGCACCGATCCGGCACGCTGCGTGAACGACGCTCCGCCGCGGTGCAGGAACCCGAAGACATGGCTGGAGTCGTCGTCGCCGAGGTCGTCGCCGATGAGGTAGAGGTCCGTGGCACCGGCGCCGTCGACGTCGCCCGCGACCAGCTGCTCGACGCTCAGGTAGCCGTACGCGTCGCCGAGGGCCACCTGGCCGCTGTGCTCTCCGCCGCGGGTGAAGGGGCCGTTCAGGACCACCGCGCCGGCGTCGCTCTGGCTGGCGGAGGCGATGTCCTGGTCGCCGTCCCCGTCGAAGTCCCCCGTGGCCAGGGCCTGTCCGAACCAGTCCCCGTACGTACTGCTGTTGGTGTACGGCGAGTGGAAGACGGTGCCGGAGCCGAGGCCGGTGCTGCCGCCCCAGACGACGGTGAGTCCGCCGCGCTTGTCCACCTCGCCGACCTTCTCGCCGGGCGAGGCCACGATCAGATCCCCGTAACCGTCCTGGTCCAGGTCGGCCGTCGCCGCGGCGGAGCCCCAGGCGTCGCCGCTCTCGACCGCGCCCGGAATGCCCGGCGAGTCCTGATGGAGGATCTGCGTGCGCGTGCCGGGGCCGCCCGCCGTGCCGTAGACCACGGTGACCCGGCCGTCGGCGCCGTGGCTGCCGCCGGTGAGGACGAGGTCACGGTGTCCGTCGCCGTTGAAGTCGTCGGCCAGTCCGGCCGGAGCGGCGGTGGCGACGGGGGCGGCCAGCAGCGAACTGCCTGCCAGGGCCGCCGCGACAGCCGCGGTCAGTGCGAATCTGGTGGGGCGCACGAAAGTCCTTCTCTTTGCCTGCGGATGGGCCGGAGGGCTCATCTCCTGACCGTACGACCGCGCACACGTGCCGAGGGTTGTACTCGGTTGCGTACATGATCCACGGGAGAACCCGTGCGGGCACGGCATGGTCGGATGAGCGCATGCGGAAGTGGTCGGCGGCAGCGGCCGAGGTCAATCTGCTGCTCGGGTTCCCGGGGTCGTGCCCGTGTGGCTGCTGTGGTACTTCGCCGTGAACTGACCGCTCGTGGCCGCCGGTTGGACACGTGCGGAGCCGACGGAGAACGACGGCGTGCTGCCGTGGCTGCTCGTCGGGCTGCCGTTGCCGGGGCTGTCCGGCGCGGGGTGGTGGCTCGCCGACCGCCCGATGCGGCTCAGGAGGGCGCGGGGGTGTTCACGTCGGGCGCGTGAGCGCTGGTGACGGGCGGGACGGCTGCGGGATGCGCCGGTGGCCGTCCAGCAACGCGCTCCCGAGGGCGGTGGCACTGTGGTGGACACTCTGCCCTCGGCGGTGCGTGACGATGAGGCACGAGTCGCGCAGCGCCGCGGCGTGCTGGGAGACCGACGCCGGGGAGACGACCAGCCGCCGGGCCAGCTCACTGGTGGATCCACCGCCGTCGGCGATGGCCGCCAGAAGGTCGGCACGGGTCCTCCCCAGCAGGGTGCCCAGCGCCTCCCGCGCGTCGCGGCCCTGACCGGCATCGGTCTGCGACCACCCGAGGTCATGGGTCACCGGATAGACGATCACCGGAGGAAGCTCCGGATCGCGCAGCGTGATGGGGGCCCGCCAGCAGAAGAAGGAGGGCAGTAGGAGCAGGCCGCGCCCGTCGAGATGGATGTCGCGGTCATGGGGGCTGGCCACGGTCAGGACACCGGGCTGCCAGCGCAGCGAGGGGTGCAGCGCGGCCAGCATGCCCTCGGTGCCCCCGTCCAGGATCGCCCGGACGCGAACGGCACGGTCCGCCTCGATCGAGGAGCCCACCTGCGCCCAGTACGGCCGCAACGCCACGTCGAAGTATCCGCGCAGGGCCGCGCCCAGGCAGAGCATCGCGTCGGAGCCCGCCTCGGCCAGCGAAAGGGTTCGCGAACCCAGGGGCCGGACCGCGGCGAGACGGGCGACGTCGTGCCTGAGCCGACCGCGAGGGGTCGACAGGACGGCGTCGATCCCCGGTTCCAACTCGCCCCGGTCGGGCAGCGGCGTGAGGAAATCGGCTGAATACCCACGGGGCGGTGCCAGATCGAACAGCAGCCGGGTGGTGCCGGGCAGCCGGCTGCGGACGTGCCGTCTCCACGCGCCGAACACGACAGACCCGTCGGTTCCCCTCAGCAGGTGCAGGCTGAGCAGCAGCTCCCACAGGGGGTCCGGACCGGCCGCCATCCGGATGCGGGCCATGTCGGCGTCCGTGAAGTGGAACTTGAGCATGGTTCCCCCATGTGCGTTCCCGAGCTGGAAGTCGTCCCGTACTGGATTAGAGCCGCTCGGCGTGACAGGAGTTGCACAAGGTCCGGAACCCGGGCGCGCAATGGCCGATTCCGCTCGGCCCCTTGAGCGATGCGCCGCGACTGCACCGGCGAGGGCGGTCCCCCGGCGGAGCCGTGCGCCTCCGACGGTCGGCGGACCGCCGTGATTGTTCATGGCATCGGGGTAACCGGCGGGTGAGCAGCCACAGGATGGACGACCGTGACCGGGCCAGGGCGCCGGGCGCGCGCTCGCATGCCATTCTGACGGGGGCGGGACCCTGCGCCGATCCACCGGCGAGAGCGGCTGCCGGGCTACGAAGGGACCACCTGTGGTTGATCCTCAGAAGGCGTCGGCCGCCGCGAACGGTGCCGACCCCGCCGTCGAGGCGAGGCTGCTCGCCGGACTGCTGGTGGACGAGGAGCGGCCCGAGCAGCCTGTCCTCCTGGACGGCGAGGGCAAGCCGCTGGACACCTGGCGCGAGAACTATCCGTACGAGACGAAGCTGCGCCGGCAGGCGTACGAGCGGCAGAAGCGGATTCTGCAGATCGAACTCCTGAAGCTGCAGAAGTGGGTGCGGGAGACCGGCCAGCGGATCGTCGTGGTGTGCGAGGGGCGCGACGCGGCGGGCAAGGGCGGCACCATCAAGCGTTTCACCGAACGTCTGAACCCGCGTGGGGCCCACGTGGTGGCGCTGGACAAGCCCACCGAGAAGGAGTCGGGGCAGTGGTACTTCCAGCGCTACGTCCCCCATCTGCCGGGGGCCGGTGAGATCGTCTTCTTCGACCGGTCCTGGTACAACCGGGCGGGTGTGGAGCGGGTCATGGGCTTCTGCACGCCGGCCCAGTACCGGCACTTCCACGAGCAGGCGCCCGTCTTCGAGAAGATGCTCACCGATGACGGGATCCTGCTGGTCAAGTTCTGGTTCTCGGTGTCGCGCGCCGAGCAGCGCACCCGGTTCGCCATCCGCCAGGTCGACCCCGTCCGGCAGTGGAAACTGTCCCCCACCGACCTGGCCTCCCTCGACCTGTGGGACGCCTACACCGAGGCGAAGGTCGACATGTTCCGCACGACCGACACGCCCTATGCGCCGTGGACCGTGGTGAAGAGCAACGACAAGCGTCGCGGCCGCCTCGAGGCCATGCGCCATCTGCTCCTGCACTGCGACTACGCGGCGAAGGACGAGGAGGCCGTGGGGACGGCCGATCCGCAGATCATCGGGGCCGCCGACACCTTGCTGGAGAGCGGTGAGGAACCGACGGATCTCTCCCCCACACCCCTGTCGCCCCTCAGCGACGGCTCGGGCCGCCACCCCGAGGAGTCGCCGGGCCCCGGAGAGAAGACCTGAGCGTCTCGAAGCCCTCGGTACGCGGAGTGCCGGCCGCCGTCCCACTCAGTCCGCAGTCCGATGGGCGCTCGGCGGCAGGCCGCCGAACAGGCCTCAGGCCTTCGGCTGGGTGAGGCGGATGCTGTTGCCGAAGGGGTCGCGGAGGCCGCAGTCGATGCCGTACGGGCGCTCGGTGGGCTCCTCGGTGAACTCGACGCCCCGGCTCAGCAGCGTCTCGTAGGTCTTGCGGCAGTCCTCCGTGCCGAGGATGAGGTGGCCACCCATGACGCCCTTGGTCACCAGTTCGCGAACCTGCTGTGCTGTCTCCTCCGACATCGCCGGGGGTCCCGGCTTCTCCAGCAGGATCTGGCGCTCCGGGTGGCCGGGGACGCCGACGGTCAGCCAGCGCATGAAGCCGAGGTCGACGTCGGCGTTGACCTCCAGGCCGAGCTTGCCGACGTAGAAGTCGAGGGCCTCGTCCTGGTCGAGGACGTAGATCTGCGAGTGCGTGATTGCGGTGAACATGCGCGTCACGCTACCGAGGGGACCGGACGGAAACTTATCCAGAACTGCTCAGTCGGCGAACGCGAAGGCCGGGGCCGCCGGGGCGGTGAGCACGCCGGTCGCCGGGAGCGGACGGTCAGGCACGCGGCCGTGTCCACGCCATCGTGAAGCACGTCGGCACGCCCGCGGAGGCCGGTCCCGTCGGGTCCGCCGTGCGACCGGCTTCCTGCCGGTAGGCCCGCGGCGAGCGGCCGACGATGCCGCTGAACGTCCGGCTGAAGGTTCCCGGACTGCCGAAGCCGACCTCGAAGCAGATGTCCGTCACACTGCGGCCGGTTTCCCGCAGCAGGAACATCGCACGCTCGACCCGGCGGCGCTGCAGGTAGCGGTGCGGCGTCTCGCCGAAGGTGGCACGGAAGGTACGCGTGAAGTGCGCCGGGGACACATGGGCGATCCGTGCGAGGGCCGGGACGTCCAGCGGCTGCGCGTAGGCACGGTCCATCGCGTCGCGTGCCCGCAGCATGCGGCGGTTGGTCTCCTCTGCGGCGCGGCTCACAGCGCCATCACACCACGGCCGCCCACGGGCGATGACGGTCCGGCGTACGGGCTCGACGCCGTTGACAAAACGGAACTGTGTTCCGTAACGTAAACGGAACAACGCTCCGCTTTCGGCGCGACCGAAACCGGGCGCTCCTGCCCGCCCCACCCGCCGCCGGCCGACGAGACATCCGGCAGGCGGCGAAGGCCATCGAAGGGACACCGCACCATGAGCGAACCGACCCGTACAGCCGACCTTTTCACCCCGCCCGCTCCCGTTCTCTCCGTCAGTCCGGTGGTGCTGCCGGCTCCCGACCGGGCCGTGGACCTGGAGATGCGGGTCTCCGCACCCGTGACCGGGAGCGATCTGCCGGTCATCCTCCTCTCACACGGACAGGGTTACTCGAACCACCTCTCCTCACTGCACGGCTACGCCCCCCTCGCCGACTTCTGGGCGGCGCACGGCTTCGTCGTGATCCAGCCGACCCATCTGAGTTCGAGGACGCTGAGCCTGGATCCCGCCACCCCCGGAGCACCCCTTTACTGGCGGTCGCGAGCCGAGGACATGAGGCGCATCCTCGACCGGCTCGACGTGATCGAGTCCTTGGTCCCGCAGCTTTCCGGACGCCTGGACCACGGCAGCGTCGCCGTCGCCGGGCACTCCATGGGCGGGCACACCGCGAGCCTGCTGCTCGGCGCCCGGCTCACCGATCCGCACGACGGCACGGAGGTGAACCTGACCGAGCCCCGGATCAAGGCCGGAGTGCTGCTCGCCGCGCCCGGCCGAGGCGGCGACGCCCTCACCGAGTCCGCGGCCGAGAGCCTCCCCTTCCTCCTGACCACGGACTTCTCCAGGATGACGACGCCCGCGCTCGTGGTCGCCGGCGACAAGGACACCGCCACCCACCTGACGGTCGCGGGCGCGGACTGGTATGCCGATCCGTACACCCTCTCCCCGGGCCCCAAGTCCCTGCTCACCCTGTTCGACGCGGAGCACGGACTCGGCGGGGTCGCCGGATACGACGTCGCCGAGACCACGGACGAGAACCCCGAGCGGGTGGCAGCGGTCGCACGGCTCACCTGGGCCTACCTCCGCTCGGCACTCCGTCCCGGGGATGCCGCGTGGCAGACGGCGCGTGACGCACTGACGACCGGCCCCGACCCCCTCGGACGGGTCGACTCCAAGTAGGCCGAGGAGACGCCGTACGCACCCGCTCAGGCCTGGGCGCCGTCCGGGACGCCGGCCGCCAGGAGCTTGCGGGTGAACCTGTGCATGTGGGGATCGAGGGTGTCCGCGGGCTCGGCGAGGACCTGCGGCAGGGACAGCCACCTGACCGTCTCGAACTCGCCCTCGTCGAACGACGTGATGCTGCCGACGGCCGCGTGCAGGACGTACCACAACGACACATCCGTGTGCCGGCCCTGCCCCCGCGTCCGCGTGACGGTCAGGAAGAAGGGGGCCGTCCCGCAGACCCGGGACGGAACAGCCTCGATGTGCAGCTCCTCCCGGCACTCGCGCACGACCGTGTCCCACGGATCCTCCGCCGGCTCGACATGACCGCCGCTGGGCAGCCACAGACCGGCCTTGCGGTGCGCGACCAGAAGGAGCTCTTCTCGCTCCTCGTCGAGGACCACGAAGTAGCTCACGAGGTGGACCGCGGGCACGTCGGGTTTCCGCGTCCGGTACAGCGGAGCCCCGCCCGCGATCCATTCCGCGGCCGTGGCGAGATGCGCCCGCTCCTGCTCGTCCCAGGGGCGGACACCGTCGAGCAGGTGCGCCAGGCGTGCTCGCAGAAGCTGGTCGGTCACCTCTGAACCACCGGTCCCCGTCACGGTGTTCATGCTGCCAGGAGGGTGCGACATTCCGGCTTCCGCGGGCCGGGAGCGCGGCATGAACGAGCCACAAGAACCGCAAAGAGTTCTTCGCGAACAACCCTTTGCGAAGAACTCTTTGCGGTCTAGGGTGCTCGGTATGACTGAACCCGACGCGACGCCGCAGCGTCCAAACACCCACCAGGACACGGTCGTTCTGGACGCGAAAGGGCTGCGTGCCCTGGCGCATCCGCTGCGGGTGCGGCTGGTGGGACTGCTGCGGAAGCACGGCCCGTCGACAGCCACCCGGCTCGCGGAGCGCCTGGAGATCAATTCCGGCACCGCCAGCTACCACCTGCGTCAACTCGCGGGCGCAGGTCTCGTCGAGGAGGACACGGAACGCGGCAACGCGCGCGAGCGCTGGTGGCGTTCGGTGCATCGCAGGACATGGTTCAACGACCGCGACCTGGCCGAGCGCGAGCCGGAGACCACGCTGGTCTACCTGAGGTCCGTCGCCGCCACCTACACCGCGCGCACGGAGCGGGCCCTCAACGAGCTCCAGACCATGCCCCGCGTGTGGCGGGACACCTTCGACATCAGCGACTGGGGCCTGCGACTGACCCCCGAGGAAGCTGCCGACCTCTACGAGGAGTTGCGGGGAGTCGTCAGCCGGTACCGGCTGGACACGCCGGAGGCCGCGGTGTCGGCCCCCGAAGGCGCCGAGCGGTTCTCCGTGATCACTCAGCTGCTGCCCGAGCCCGATGCGCCCTCGCCGCCGGCAGACCCTTCGGAGACCGACGAGGCGACGGCACGGGAAAATCCGTGACCGGGACCGCCTCGGGTACGGACGCCACACCTGGCCGACGGGCGTTACGGCCGCTGGTCGGCGTACTCACCGCGATGGCGGTCTCGCTGACCGGCACTCGGATCTCGGGCATCGCGCTGCCCTGGTTCGTGCTCGTCACGACCGGCAGCGCCACGCAGACCGGGCTCGTCGCCTTCTTCGAGATGACTCCCTATGTGGTCGTCAAAGCCCTCACCGGGCCGCTGGTGGACCGGGTGGGCCCGCGCGTCATCTCCTGGACCACTGACCTGGCCAGCGCGTCCGCCGCCGCTGCCGTTCCGCTTCTGCATGGTCTGGATCTGCTCTCCTTCCCCCTGCTGCTGGTCCTGGTGGCGCTGATCGGCGCGGCCCGGGGCCCCGGCGACCTCGCCAAGGAGGTCATGGTGCCGGAGGCGGCCGACCACAGCCGGGTGCCGCTGGAACGGGCCACGGGCCTGTCCGGCGTGATCGAGAGGCTCGCGTCCACCGCGGGCCCCGCGGTGGGCGGCTCCTTGGTCGCGCTGGTCGGCCCCCTGACGGGCCTGCTGGTCAACGCGGCCTGCTTCGCCGCCGGTTCGGCGGTCATCGCGCTGTTGCTGCCCCGCGGTGTGGGCCGTTCCACCGAGGACGCCTCGTCGCGCAACGGGGAAGAGGGACCGGGTTACTGGCAGCGGTTCCGCGAGGGATGGGCCTTCCTGCGCGGCGACCCCCTGCTCCTCGCCCTCATCATGATGGTCGGCGTCACCAATCTGCTGGACGCGGCGTTCGCCGCGGTGCTCGTTCCCGTCTGGGCCCGGGAATCCGGGAACGGGCCGACTGCGATCGGCCTCATGGGCGCCGTCGCGGGAGCCGCGGCGATCGGCGGGAGCCTGCTGGCGACGGCGGTCGCACACCGGCTGCGGCGCCGGGCGGTGTTCTTCATCGGGTTCCTGGTCGCCGGGGCGCCACGGTTCCTGGTCCTCGCCGTCGACGCGCCGATGAGTGTTGTGCTGACCGTCTTCGCCGTCAGCGGTTTCGGCGCCGGCTTCCTCAACCCGATCATCGGAGCCGTCCTCTTCGAGCGGGTGCCACGCCCGTTGCTCGGCCGGGTCAACGCCCTCGGCGACGCCATGGCGTGGTCCGGCATCCCCCTGGGCGGGCTGATCGCCGGAGCGGCGGTGGCCATGGCCGGACCGGTACCGGTGCTGCTGGTCGGCGGGGCCGCGTACTTCCTCACCACGAACCTGACCGGTCTGCGGCCGGAATGGCGGGAGATGGACCGCACCCGCGGACGGGCGCCCTCCGGCAGCGGAGCGAAGGCTGACGCGCATCCCGGTGACCGGGCAGCACCGCGGTCCCGATAGCGTCGCGCTCTTCTCCGGCCGACCGGACGAGGTCCTCAGCAGCAGGTATCGATGACCGATCCCCACCAGCGACTCCGGTGCGCACTCGACGCGCTGGACACCGCTTTCGCACCGCTCTTCGACCAGCCGTTCGCTGCGGGTGGTTGCGGCCACTACTACCCGGAGGACGCCCTCGCGGTCCTGGCCGGGCCCCCGCATCTCGTGCCGGAGGATCTGGTGGCGTCCGTCGCGGCCCGGTCCGCCGGCCACTGGGACGACTTTCCCACCCCGCTACCGGCGGCTGACACCGAGGATCGTGCGGCTTCTCGTCACCGGGCGGCTGCACGTCGATCACGGCCTGGTCGCCTCGCGGCCCGTCGCCGCCCGGTGGCGCGAGTGGCCGGGGCCCGAGCGGGAGGCTCTGGAGGAGGTGTGGCGCGGCTGGTGGCGAGCGACGCTGCACGAGTACCCCGGTCCCGTCACCGACGTGCTGGAGACCGTCCCGGTCAGCGGCGGCGCCCTCGGGCCGTGGCTGCCCGTATGGGCCGACACCCGAACCGAGTCGGCGGACCGCCACCTCCGCGACGCCGTCGACGGCTGGCTCTTCGGGGAGCAACTCGCCGATGTGCGCCTCGGCTTCTACACCGAGCTGCACGCCTAACCGGAACTGCTCCCGTGGCTGCTCTCCCTGGAAGCCGGCCGCCTCGGCGCGGCACGACTCAACGAGGTGGAACGCATCGCGGACCGGTGATCCACCCCCTTGCCTCACCTATCGATTTTCGATAGATTTCTATCGCTGATCGATTGAGGGAGTGGTGATGGGAAAGCTGACAGTGCTTGCGCTGCGCGTCGTGCTCGTGACGCTGATCGCCGGTTCGCTGTTCGTCCAGACGGTGATGGTTCCGCTGCTGGCCGCGGACATGAGGGAGCTCAACAGCGACTACACGTATCTGCGCACCCCGTTCCTCGTGATCACGGTCCTGGGCGTCGTCACGGCCCAGGTCGTCCTCGTCTGCGTGTGGCGGCTGGTGACGATGGTGCGGCGAGGGACGGTCTTCTCCCCCTCCGCCTTCCGGTACGTGCACATCGTGATCGGCGCGGTCGTGGCGGCCGCCCTCCTGCTGTTCGGGCTCGCGGTCCTCCTCGCGCCGGGCGAAGCCGTCGCCCCCGGCGTGGTCCTGCTGATCTGCGGGGCCGTCGTGGCGGTCCTCGGGGTCGCGCTCGTCGTGCTCGTCCTGCGGATGCTGCTCGCCCAGGCCGTGGCCCGTGACGTCGAGGCCGCGCAGCTGCAGGCCGAGCTGGAAGAGGTGATCTGATGCCGATCACCGTCGACATCGACGTGATGCTGGCCAAACGGAAGATGTCCGTGGGTGAGCTCGCGGACCGCGTGGGGATCACGCCGGCCAACCTGGCCGTACTCAAGAACGGCCGCGCGAAGGCGGTACGTTTCGCGACGCTCGCCGCGCTCTGCGAGGTGCTCGAGTGCCAGCCGGGGGACCTGCTGCGCTGGGAGGCCCCGTACGCGGAGGACTCCGAGAACCCCGGGGGCGAGTGACGTCGGCCGTCCACGACGGCGAGCCGGGGGCCGACACGCCCCAGGCCGCCCGGCTACGACGGCGGCGACTGTGGCTCCGCCCGTTCCCCGCCCCGGACCCGATCAGTCCGCCGAGCCGCGGAAGGTCGCCAGGAAGGTCTTCAGCGCCTGCTGATTGGCCGGGGAGTCCCAGTCGGCCTCCGGGGTCGTCCAGCGCAGTGAGAAGCCCTGGCCGCCCCCGATGAGGAACCCGCGTCCGAACGTGCGCACCCGCGTTCCCTCGGGCTCTTCGACCCACTGCATGTCGGCGGCCTTGCGGCCCTGATAGGTCGTCGCGCGGATGGCGCCCAGCCTGTCGTACCCGGCCCCCTGCCGCAGCAGCGCGGGCTCGACGGTGTCCCGCCACACGGCGACCGGGTCGGAGCCGACGCGCGTGCTGTAGGTGACGGTCAGGTTCCGCGGGTCGCCGTCGGCGCCGAGGACCACCCGGTAGGAGCGGTCCTCGGCGCGGTCGGCGCTCAGCCGCTTCCAGCCCTTGGGGAGAGCTACGGCGAAACCCTCGGGTGCCTTGGAGACGCGGAACCCGGGCGGCAGCGTCGAAGTGGCGGAGGGCGAAGGGGACGGGGAGGGAGCGGACGAGCGGGAGGGAGAGGGCGACGCGGAGGCAGTATCCCTTCCGGGCGGCGGCGTGCTCACCTCGCTCGCCGCGCCGGTGGGGATCACGGGCCCGGTACGGGAGGGCGCCGCGTCGGGCACGGAGGAGTCGCCGTCGGAACTGTCGCCGGTCACGGCGAGGGCGGTGACCGTCACGGCGACGGCAGCGACGACCGCGGCCCCGACGAGCGCCGCACGGCCGAGGTTCTGTCTGCCCCCGGCTCTGCCCAGGAGGCCGTGCGCCGACGGCCGCGACTGCGGATTCGCCGTCCGAGCCGCTCCGGGGTTCTCACTGATGATGTCTCTGAGGACTTCTCGCACCGCCGGGCCGGTCGGCCGTTCACGGGCGTCCTTGCGGAGCAGTGCCTGAATGATGTCGGCCAGCGGACCGGCGCGCCGCGGGCTGCGCAGCGGCAACCGCACGATCGCCTTGAGGGTCGTCTCGGGCCTGCCGCGGTCACGGAAGGGCGGGCGCCCCTCGGTCATCGTGTAGAGCAGCGCGCCCAGGGCCCACAGGTCTGCCGGAGAACCGTAGGACTCGCCACGGGCCTGTTCCGGGGACGCGTACGCCGGTGCGCCGATCCGTGCCGGCGGAGCCACGCCCGCCAGGCCGTAGCCGGAGACGACCACACCGCCGTGGTCGCGTACGAACACCTGGCCGAGGCTCAGTTCGCCGTGTACGAGGCCCTCGCTGTGCGCGGCCTCCAGCACGTCGAGCAGGTCGAGCCCGATGCGGGCGGCCCGCGCGCATTCGAGCGCGCCGTACTGATCGAGGAACTCGCCCAGGGGCATGCCGTCGATCCACTCGACGACCGTCCACAGGCTGCCGGACTCCTCGACGACGTCGATGACGTTCGCGGCCTTGCCCGGCCAGCGCAGCGCCATGATTTCGGAGGCGCGCATGATCCGCGTGATGGTCGGCCCGGCCGGCTCCTGCGACGGATCGGGCGGCAGCTGCGTCTGCGTCAGCAGTCGCGGACGCGCGGACTCGGTGTCCTCTCCGTACCAGCAGACGCAGTTCGCTTCCCGGTGGACGACCTCCTGAAGCCGATACCTTCCGGCAACCAACTCATTCGCAGCGGCGCCCGCGTTGCCCATGCCCATCCCTCGTCGAACCCTGGCTCCCAGTCCTCAGGAGTACGCAGTGGGTCATGTCCTGCGTTCAACGGATCCGCAATCGCCGGCGCCGATGTGGCCGTCGAGCCGGCTCCCCCGGTCGCGGAACGGGTCACCACACGGCCGGAGCGCAAAGGGGCGGGAAAGCGGACGTTTGACCTCCCCAGGTTCCACGTCCGCTTTCCCGCCGACAGGGGGCCACTACCCGCAACTTCCGGGGCTATGCCAGAACTCGGCCCGGACGGAGGATCCTCCGTCTCCACCCCAGGCTGCGGCGGTTCGCCGACACGTTTTCCCAGGCCCGCGGCCTGAAGCCCTGGTCCGGTCCTTTCCGCGAAAGACAGATGTGTACATGTTGAAAGAGGGGGTAGATGCGGCCCAGCACAGGGTGAGGGTGGACTGCATGGAACCATTGACAAGGGGCGGAGGCCGAATGGCGCCGCAGCGTGGCCGCATACAGACCACTGTTGCTTTGGAAGGCGATTCGTTCTGCATCGCGGAGGCCCGCCATCTCGCGGCCGACTTCCTCGCGCGGGCCCAGTCCGTCCACGGCATGCCGGTCACGGCCCGCGCGGTGGACCTGACCCAGCTGGTGGTGAGCGAGCTGGTCACCAACGCTCTGAAGTACGCACCAGGGCCCGTCCTGCTGGATCTGCGGATCGTCGGCGACACGCTCGAGGTGGTCGTCTGGGACAGCGATCCGGTACTGCCGGTGGCCCGGGCCGCGGACCCCGGACGAGTGGGTCAGCACGGCCTGGAGATCGTCATGGCCATCTGCGAGGGCTTCGAGGTCCAGAGAGAGCCGGTCGGCAAGCACATCACCGCGCGGCTCGCCCTCCTCGCCGACCCGGACACCGTCTGACCCACGCCCCGGCGCCGACAGCCGGACGGCAGACGGCAGACGGCAGACGGCAGACGGCAGACGGCAGACGGCAGACGGCAGTGAGTCCCCGTACGGCTCCGGTCGACTCGGCCTGTCGGCAAGAAAGTCCACATGCACGCGCCGTGCCGGGGCACTCGTGACTCACCTGACCGATCGACAGGGAGTCCCCCGTGATAGTTGTCGCCATCGTTGGCGTATGTGTCGTGCTGGCCGTACTGGCCTTTCTCGTCCCCCGTATCTCACGTCACCCCGAACGCGGCACTCAGCGCTCGCTCGGCGCCGGTGCGCGAGCCGGCGGCAAGGCTCCCGGCCCTCTCGGCCGATGGCTCAGCAAGCCGTTCCACACCAGTTCCCGTGCGGTGGG
Organism: Streptomyces aurantiacus; assembly: GCF_027107535.1. Taxonomy (NCBI): domain Bacteria; kingdom Bacillati; phylum Actinomycetota; class Actinomycetes; order Kitasatosporales; family Streptomycetaceae; genus Streptomyces; species Streptomyces sp. Qhu-G9. The sequence continues at coordinate 5,978,551 of NZ_CP114283.1, forward strand.
CCGCAGTGGCTCGGCCGGCCGTCGCACCCGTGGCCGTCTGCCCTTCTGACCACGGCGAGGCCATGCCGTCGGACCGCCCTCCCGGGAGGGCCCGCACCGCCGCCCGTACGCCCCGGAACCCGACACGGGTTCCGGGGCGTACGACTGCTTCACCGGCTTTCGGCTTTCGGTGTTCCGGCGTGTCAGCCCACGATCACGACACCGAGCGGCGCCGCTCCGGCCGTCCGCGTGAGGACGCCACCGAAGTTGCCCTCGACCTCGGCCTTCTCCGCCGCGTTCGGGTTGGGGTTCGTGCACGCGGTTCCCGCGCTGGAACCGGACATCAGACTTGAGCAGGGGCCGGGCTTGCGGTCCGGCAGCCCGAGGATGTGCCCCAGCTCGTGGGCCGAGATACGGATCGTGTCGTACCCCTGATTGACCGCCTGGCGTCCCATGTAGACGGTTCCGTTGCCCAGTGAGGTGGTCTGGGCGCGGGGCCAGCCGTTGTCCGCCAGGACCCGGATGTTGGCGCGCTGTCCGGTCGCGGCCGGGCGCAGTTCGACGGCGTCGACGCTGTTGTTCCAGATCGCCGCGCCCCGGTCGACCGCGGTTCTGAACTCCGCGGAACCGCTGGCGTCGTAGGTGAGGATCCGGGCGGCGGCCGTGCGTTCCGCGACCGGCGCCGGAGCGGCCACGGCCTGGCTGCCCATCAGGGAAAAGGTCACCGCCAGAGCGGCGGTGAGTCCACTTGTCAGCTTGCGGACGTGCATGGTCGACCTCCTTGTGGGGGGAAGGTAGTCGTGCACATGACATGACATTCCCTGGCTCCCTGCCCAGCGGGCACGGTTGCCAATCCGTCAATCCGGCCGCAGGTGGAACGCGGACCGGGCCCGGCCACTTCTCAAGTGGCCGGGCCCGGCGCTGTGCCCGCGACGCGTCAGCCCTGGCGGGCCTTGTGACGCGGGTCCTTCTTGTTGATCACGAAGACCGAGCCCCGTCGGCGTACCACCTGCGCCCCGGGCCTGGACTTCAGCGAGCGCAGCGACGTGCGCACCTTCATGACCGTGCTCCCCTCCCGCTCGGGTACCGGCCGGACGTCACCGGGCAGCCGATGCCGTGCGGCCGTATCGCCGCTCGAACCGCTCCACGCGGCCCGCGCTGTCGACGACCCGCGCGGTCCCCGTGTAGACGGGGTGGCCGGCCGACGAGACCTCCACGTCGATCAGCGGATAGGTGTTGCCGTCCCGCCATTCGATCGTCACTGCCGAGCGTGCGGTCGAGCGGATGAGGAACGCGGCGTCCGAGGCACGGTCACGGAAGACGACCGGGCGCGAGACGGGATGAATGCCGAGCTTCATGGGGTTTCCTTCCTTGCGGTCGTCCACCGGAGGGCGACGACTTCGTTCATCGCTCCTCGCGGAACAGGACGTGCTTGCCCGCCACCTGGTCGTACTTGCGCAGGACCAGCCGGTCGGGGTCGCTGAGACGGTTCTTGCGCGTCACATAGGTCGCACCGGTCCCGGCCGTGGACCTCAACGTCACCACCGGACGCGCGCCACTGGTAGCCACGAGGTTCTCCTTTCGCTCCCCCTGGGACCCATCCGGCCGATGGGCCCCTTTCTTGATGGGGTCATGTCATTCACGTGCGGTACAACAGGGCCTGCCACGGCTGTATTCCCGCCACAGCACGCACCCGGCGCCGACTCCGAAGACGTGCCGGACGGACGGATGCAGGAGCCACGGCGGTTCGGCTCACTCGTCCGGCGTCGGCCGGCCGGCTCTCCCGCGTGGCGTCGCTCCGGCGGTCGGGGACTCGATGCGGCGCCGGAACTCGTCGCGGATCGAGCGGACAGCATCGACGCCCTTGCCCGCCGGGCCCTCCAGGCCCGGCGGAGGTACTTCCTGCCCGGGAAGACCGGACAGGCGTCACCGCGGCCCGTCCGCTCCCCCGCCGTCGCCCCTACACGGTCGACGTCAGACGGATCAACAGCACCCCGGGCGTGCCGGGCAGCGACACCTGGACGCCGCTCCCGTCCCAGCGCGCCGAGCCTGCGGAGCGGGACGCGGACAGGGACGGGTGCAGGATCTCCGCGTGCACCTCGCGGCCGGCCAGGTGCCCGACGGGAAGGCGGATCTCGCCCTCCCCGCCGCGGCGCCAGACCGAGAGGTACGACGTGCGGCCGCCGGGCACCCGCATGCCCAGCGCCGACCACGCGTCCTCCCATCCCGGCAGGCCGAGCGGCCAGAACGGCAGCGCCTCGGCCAGATCCCCGCGGACCGTCTTGTAGATGGCCACGGCGTCCCGGACGAGCGCGAGCCGGTGTTCCGGCATCCGGTCCAGGTGGCCCGACAGATGGATCCGGCCGAGCATCGCCCCGCCCAGGGTGAACGCGATGAGGTCGTCGTCGAAACCCGGCTGGGGGTAGGCCCAGACGGCACCCTGCTCGGGCGGGACCGCCGTCGGTGCGGCGGCGGCGATCGGCGGGCAGCGCAGGGGGTCCTGCTGGTCGCTGGTGGACTGGAGCTGGGTGACGGCCAGCGTGGCCCCGTCCATCCGCATCCCGCCGGAGGCACAGTTCTCGATCACCAGGCCCGGATGCCGGTCCAGCACCTCCGCGAGCCAGTCCAGATACGCCTGGGCATGGCCCAGCAGCCCCGCCCCGGGGGCGATGTCACCGGGCCCGCAGGTGCCGGGGTCGACGAGGATGTTGTAGTCCAGCTTGAGATAGCCCACCCCCCAGTCGCCGACGATCCGGTCCACCGTCCTGTCGAGGTGCGCCCGGGCGGCCGGGTGCCGCAGGTCCAGCTGATGCCGGCCCTGTTCGCTCAGCCGCACACCGTCCCGCTGGAAGAAGGCCTCCGGCGGAAGCTCGGACGCGACCGGGCTGCGCACTCCCACGACCTCGGGCTCCAGCCACAGTCCGGGCACCATGCCGCGCTCGCGGATCCGGTCCAGGACCGCGTGGATGCCGCCGCCGGGGAAACGGCGCGACGACGGCAGCCACTCGCCGACGCTGTCCCACCAGCCCTCGGTGCTGTCGTCGTACCAGCCGGAGTCGATGCAGAAGTACTCCGAGCCGGCCTCGGCGGCGGCGTCGATCAGCGGGAGCAGCTTCTCCGTCGTCGGGTCGCCCATCAGCGTGTTCATGTAGTCGTTGAAGACGACGGGCAGCGCGGTGTGGTCGGGGTGCGGGCGGCGCACGGCACGACGGTACGAGGTCAGGGCGCCGAACGCGTCGTCGAGTCCGGAGCCGAGGGCGAGGACCCCCGGAACGGTGGTGAACTCGGCGCCGGGCTCCAGCCTGACCCGCCACTGGTGCTCCGCGTCCGTGGGCCCGTTCAGTGCGAGACACGTACCGTGGTGACGCTCGCCCAGGTCCCAGCGCCAGCCTGCCGGGGACTCCACCTGCCACAACCAGGTCCGGCCGCCGTCACGTTCGGTGAGGGCCCCCATCGGCAGGTGCCCGCCGCTGGACCAACTGCCGCGCCCGGTCAGGGAGAGCGCGGCCCGGCTGTCGTGCTGGTGGACGTCGACACTGATGTCGGCGACGGAGGCGCTCAGCGGCTCGGCATACCAACGGCACTCCGCCAGCCAGTCGTTGCGGGCACGGTGGACGTCCAGTCGGTCGGGCGGCGGCAGGGCGCCGAGCAGCAGGCTGCTGACGGACTGCACCACGAGCGCCTCGTGTCCCTCGTTGCGCAGTCGCACGCGGGAGCGCAGCACGGGCAGGCCGATGGGCGAGGACAGTTCGACGAAGGCCGTCAACCCGGTCCCGTCGTCGTGGAGTTCGGCGGTCAGTCGGGTCCAGCCGTCGCGTTCCTCGACGGTGTGGGTGCGGTACCGCAGGCGGGCGCCGAGGGCCGTGCCGGTGAAGCGCGGCCCGGACCAGCCGCTCCCGTGGCCGAGGGCGGTGAGCTCCACGAGATGGAGTGGCGCGTCGGGTTCGGCGGACTGGGACGCCGGGTCGCCGGGGCGGGCCAGCCGGACCAGCCGCAGGGCTCCGTCGGGGCCGGTGGCGAGCTCCGCCTCCAGCGCCCGGTGGCCCCAAGTGACCTTCTGGTGCGAGTCGTTGGGGGCCGTGCCCGCCGCGTCCAACGTAACGGTCAACGTCTTCCCCTCCCGATGACCGCCACTGACGGCGGTCTGAGTCTGCCGTGTGAATTCATGATTACGGTCTCTTGACGCGCCTCATGTGACCGGTCACAATCCTGGCATGAATGTGACCGGTCACACAAGGCGCTCGGTGAGTATCCGGGATGTCGCCACCGCATCCGGGGTCTCGTACCAGACCGTCTCCCGGGTGATCAACGGCCACCCCAGCGTCAAGCCGTCCACCCGGGAGCGGGTGCTCGCGGCCATCGACGAACTGGGGTTCCGGCGCAACTCCACCGCGCTCGCCCTGGCCAGCGGACGCACCCGAGCCGTGACCGTGCTGACCTCCAACACCACGCACTACGGCTACGCCTCCGTCCTCCAGGGCATCGAGGAGGCCGCCCGCGCCGCCTCGTACACCGTGGGGATCGGCGTACTCGAATCAGCCGACGAAGCCGACGAGGCGGACGTCACCGCCCAGGTGCAGCGGTCGGCGGACGCCGGCGGCGGTCTGATCGTGATCGCGTACGATCCGGCCGGCGTACGGGCCCTGGGTGCGGTGCCCGCCGGTCTGCCGGTCGTCGGCGTGGTGGAGACGCCCGCGAGCCCGCCCGGCGGCGACCGCCCCTGGGTGTGGACGGACGACCGTGAGGCCGCCTACGAAGCGACCCGCCATCTCCTCTCCCTCGGCCACCGGACCGTGCACTACGTCGCCATCCCGTCCAGCACCCGGCGCACCAGTGCCCGTACCACCGGCTGGCGGCAGGCGCTCAAGGAGGCCGGAGCTCCCCAGCCCCGCCCGGTGCAGGGGAGCTGGGGGCCGGCGGGCGGCCACGCGGCGGGCCGCAAGCTCGCCGGGGATCCCGGCGTCACCGCGATTCTGTGCGGCAACGACGATCTCGCGCTCGGGGTGATCCGCGCCCTCCACGAGAAGGGCCGGGCCGTGCCCGGAGACGTGAGCGTGGCGGGATTCGACGACGCACCGCACTCCGCCTTCCTCACCCCGTCACTGACGACCGTGCGTCTGGACTTCACCGGCCTCGGGCGGTCCGCGTTCGGACTGCTGCACGGCGTGCTGGAGGAGTCCGCGCAGATCGCCCCGCACCCCGTCTCCGTACCGGAACTGGTGGTGCGGGAGAGCTCGGGGCCACCGCCCGAGCACGAATGAGTCCGTGTGCGCCCTCCGCGCGAGGCGCCCGCTCGCGTTTCTTCAGCCGGTCCGCTCCAGATGCCCCTGCCCGAGCCCGTTCGTGAAAGGCACGTCATGAAGACAAGAGCCCTGCCCGCGCTGGCGTTCATATGCGCCGCCGCCCTGTCCGCCACCGCATGCAGCGACCCCAGTGTCGGCGACTCCGGTTCCGGGGACTCCGGCTCGGGTGCCAAGCAGGCCAAGGTCGACCCCACCGCCCGCCTGGACGGCGTGAAGCTGACCATGTGGACCGCGCAGAACACGCTCAACGCCCCCAAGCAGGTGGTCGACGCCTTCGAGAAGGCCACGGGCGCCGAGGTCGAGACCCAGGCGATCCCGGACCTGTACGAGCAGAACGTGCCGACGAAGCTCGCCTCCGGCGACAAGCCGGACCTGATGTTCTGGCAGCCGTCCATCTCCACGCTGCCCTTCATCCAGCCGAAGCAGAACCTGCTCACCCTCGACGGGGAGGAGTGGGTGTCGAAGCTGGGTGACACGGAGAAGTCCCTCGGTGTCATCGACGGCAAGCGGTACGCGGCGATCGTCACCAGCCCCGCCATGCTCGGCGTCTACTACAACAAGGACGTCTTCAAGAAGGCCCAGATCGCCGAGAAGGACTTCCCGAAGTCGTACGACGAGCTGCTGAAGCTCGGCCACACGGTCACCGACAGGACCGACGCCGCCGCCTTCTACGAGGCCGGCGGCGACAAGTGGCCCATGCAGTGGCAGATGCAGGTCCAGCTCACCGACCTCGACAAGCAGTGGTGGGCGGACCTCAACCAGAACAAGAAGAAGTGGACCGACCCGGTCGTCGTCGGGGCCATCAAGAAGTACAAGGAGAAGCTGCTCGACGCGGGGCTCGCGCAGAAGAACTACAAGACCGGCACCTTCACCGGCCAGGCCGACTCCCTCTGGAAGGGCGAGTCCGGCATGGTCCTCAACGTCACCTCGTTCCAGAGCCAGTTGCAGGCCAAGTACTCCACAGCTCAGATCGACAAGAAGATCGGCTGGTTCCCGATCGCCAACTCCTCCGCCACCGGGATGTACTCCCCCGACCAGACCAACGGCGTGGTCGCCTTCAAGACCGGTGACGAGAAGCGGCAGAACGCCGCCCGCCAGTTCCTGGCCTTCTGGCTCGGTCCGGACTACGCCGACTACATCAAGGCGATGAAGATTCCGTCCGTCCAGCCGTCCGTGCCCACCCCCGACGGCCTCCCCCAGGCATCGATGTCCCAGGTCAAGGCGCTGCCCACGGCCATCGGCGTCTTCCAGGCCAAGGCGATCGTCGCCCCCGACACCCACCTGTACCTCGCCGACATGATCTACGGAAAGAAGAACCCGCAGCAGGTCGCGCAGGCGATCCAGAACCAGTTCGCGCAGGTGGCCAAGGCCCAGGGCGCGCCCGGCTTCTAGACCCGACCGACCCGACGGGCAAGGATTTCCGATGGCGGACACTGCCATACGCACGCGCACGCAGAAACCGGCACCCGCCAAGGGCCGGGCGAGGAAGGTGGGACGGCTGCCCCGCGCCGCCGTCCACCACCCCTGGTGGTTCGCACTCCCCGCGGTCGCCGTCTTCGCGGCCTTCTTCCTGGTGCCGAACCTGCTCAACTTCTACTACCCGTTCACCAACTGGTCCTCGTACCACCCGGACATCGCTTTCACGGGCCTCGACAACTTCAAGACCATCGCGGACGACGGGTCCCTGCTCCGGGCGATCCGCACGACCCTGGTGTACGCCCTGCTGGCAGCGGTGTTCCAGAACGGCTTCGGGCTGGCACTGGCCCTGCTGCTGGAGGCGGACAGCCGCTTCAACCGGTTCTTCCGTGCCGTCTTCTTCCTGCCCGTGCTCATCTCGGCGCTCGCGACCGGCTACGTCTTCCAGGCCCTGCTGGACCAGGACGGCGCGGTCAACGGCCTGCTCGGCACCGACATTCCCTGGCTCGGCTCGACGACGTGGACGCTGGTTCTGGTCTCCGTCATCCACGGCTGGAAGTGGATGGGGCTGTCGATGCTGATCTATCTGGCCGGCCTCAAGGGAATCCCCGGCGAGATGCTGGAGGCCGCGAAGTGCGACGGCGCGGGGCCGTGGCGGACCTTCCGGTCGGTGCGCTGGCCGATGCTGGCGCCCGCCGTCACCTTCAACGTCACCACGGCACTGATCGGTTCGATGAACACCTTCGACATCGTGCAGGCCACCACGGGCGGCGGACCGGCCGCCTCCACCGAGGTCTTCAACATCTACATGTTCCGGATCTTCGGCCAGGGCCTGTACGCGCAGGCCTCCGCGATGAGCCTCGTCCTCTTCCTGGTCGTGGTCGCCGTCGCCGTACCGCTGGTCGTCGGGCTGCGCCGAAGGGAGCAACTGCTGTGAGCGCCACCGTGCATTCCGTGTCCGCCGTGCGTGGCGCGTCCGCCGTGCATCCCGCCTGGCGGTACGGCCGTCCCGCCCTCGTCGTACTGCTCGCCGGACTCGCCGTCGGCGTCCCCCTGTGGCTGGTCGCCGTCACCTCCGCCAAGCCGCAGGCCGAAGCGATCACCCCTAACCTTGATCTGCCGCGGCACTGGCAGCCGGGCAGCAACTACGAAGAGGCCATCAGCCAGGGTGAGATGCTGCGCGGCTTCCTCAACTCCCTGCTCGTCGTGGTGCCTTCGGTCGCCCTGGTGCTGATCCTGGGGGCCGGTGCGGCCTGGGTCTTCGCGCGCCGCAAGTCGAAGCTGGTCTCGGCGGCGTACGCACTGTGCATCAGCGGGCTGCTGCTGCCGCCGGCCGTCATCACCGTCGTGATGGAGCTGCGGCAACTGGGCCTCGCGGGCACGCGGCCCGGAATGATCGCCGTCTACACCGGGATGTACCTCTCCACGTCGATCTTCTTCATGACCGGCTTCATCCGCGCCATCCCCCTGGAACTGGAGGAAGCCGCGCGGATGGACGGCGCGAAACCACTGAGGATCTTCCTGCGGATCGTGCTGCCGCTGCTCAGACCGGTCATCGCCACCGCGACGATCATGGTGATGCTCTACGCCTGGAGCGACGTCTTCTATGCCTTCTTCGTCCTCGGCGGCGGAGAGAGGGCGACCCTGCCGCTCAACCTCTACAAGGTCGCCAGCGCACAGCTCTACCTCAACAACTGGCATCTCGTCTTCGCGTACGTCGTGGTGATGAGCCTGCCCATGGTCGCCCTCTTCCTGGTGGCCCAGCGAAAGATCGTGTCCGGCATCACCAGTGGAGCCGTCAAATGACTGGAGGTCCAACAGCGTGAGCACCCCCACCCGTTCGGGATCGCGCCCCATGTCCCGCACGAGAACCGCCTTTGTCGCAGCCGTACTTGGAGTCACCGCCATGGCAGGCACCCTCCCTGTGGCGGGGACCGCGGCCGCCGCCGCCGACCCTCAGCGCCTCAGCGTCGACCTCACCGCGTCCGAAGGCCCGGTGATGCGCGGCGCCAACGGCACGCTGTACGGGCTCAGCGACGACGGCGTGCCCAGCGACGCCATGCTGGAACCGTTGAAGATCACCAGCATCTCGCAGAAGCCGGAGGGCGGCGCCCAGCACCCCAACGGCGACGCGCTCACGGTCTCCAAGTCGTTCTTCCGCAACGGCGGCGGCGAGATCAACGTGATGATGCAGGACATCTACGCGAAGTGGCCGTACGAGGATCTCGGCATCGCGGACTACCTCCCCAAGGTCGACAAGATCGTCAAGGAGGTGTCGGCCGACCCGAACAGCGAGCACTTCGTCTACATCCCCTTCAACGAGCCCGACCAGATCTGGTACAACCTCGGCACCTCCGACCAGGCGCAGTACGAGGCCAACCGCGACCGGTTCCTCAAGGACTGGAAGACGGTGTACCAGCGGATCCGCGCGATCGATCCCGACGCCAGGATCGCCGGCCCGAACGAATCCGGCTACCACACACGGCTGTTGACCGACTTCCTCGCCTTCGCCAAGCGCGAGAACGTCCTCCCCCAGATCATGACCTGGCACGAGCTGGACTCCAGCTCTCTCAAGAACTTCCAGGGGAACTACGACAACTACCGCTCGATCGAGAAGAACCTCGGCATCGCACCGCTGAAGATCAACATCGATGAGTACGCCAACCGCCGCGACCTGTCCGTGCCCGGGCAACTCGCGCAGTGGGTCGCGATGTTCGAGCGGAACAAGGTGTACGCCAACCAGGCCTACTGGGACGCGGCCGGCAACCTCGACGGCAACGTGGTGCGCTCGAACATCCCCAACGGCGGCTGGTGGTTCTTCCGTTGGTACGCGGGTCTGACCGGGAACACCGTCAAGGTGACGCCGCCGCAGGCCAACGCCGTCGACACCCTTCAGGGCCTGGCCTCGTACGACAAGAAGCGGCGTCAGGCCCAGGTCCTGCTCGGCGGTTCCGCGGGTGACTCCGACGTCGTCGTCGAGAACGTCTCCCGGTCGGTCTTCGGCCGTACGGTCACCGCGACCGTCGCCGAGTCCGCCTGGTCCGGCTACGAGGGCCAGCACCCGGCGCCGCGCGTCCTGACCCGCACGAAGGTCAAGGTCGCGGCCGACGGTTCGGTGACCGTCCCGCTGCGCGGCATGCACAAGATGTCCGCCTACCGGGTCGTCCTCACCCCGGGCGGCTCCGGCACCCCGGCCGCCGCCTCCGTCCCCTGGTCCGCCTCGTACGAGGCCGAGGACGCGGCGATCACCGACGGCAAGGTCTACACGCAGGGCACGGTCAGCAACGCCAACGGCTACGCGGCCTCCGGGACGAAGGACGTCGGTTCGCTCAACGCGGCCACCAGCAAGGTCGACTTCAAGGTGACGGTTCCGAGGGCGGGCACGTACGGCCTGGCGATCCTGTACGGCAACCAGTCCGGGACCCCCGCCACGCAGAAGCTCTCGATCGACGGCAGGGACCCGGTCACGGTGTCCTATCCCTCCACCGAGAACTGGACCTACCGCGCCAAGAAGGACGTCACCGTCGAACTCCCGGCCGGCGAGCACCAGCTGACGCTGGCCAAGGGTGACACCGAGGTCACCCTCGACCGCATCGACCTGACCGCGCGTACCTCAGCCGTGCCCTCCGCCTCGTATGAGGCCACGCTCGCCGACATCAGCGGGAAGCCGTCCTACGACTACTCGTCGTCGGCCGGCGCCGGCACGGGCTCCCTCGTGCTGCGCTCGGGCGACAAGGCGGTCTTCGACGTCTACGCCCCGCGCGACGGCTACTTCACGGTGGTCCCGCAGGCCACGGCCGCGGTGAAGCTCACTCTGCACGGCGAGAGCGTGACGGCGGCCCCCGGCCGTCCTCTGCGGCTGTATCTCGTCGCGGGCAACAACCGCGTGCAGGCGACCGCCAAGCACGCCGGCGTCCGCTCCCTCGACGTCTCCGGCGCCGGCTCGACCACCGGCACGCTCTCCTACGAGGGCGCCTCGGCCACCCTCGCGGGCGGGGCCAAGCTCGTGGACTCCACCCACGCCTCCGCCGGTTCCTACATCGGCTGGCTCGGCAACAGCGCGTCCAGCACCGCCGAGTTCACCGTCGAGGCACCCAAGTCCGGCCGCTACATGCTGGTCGTGCACTACGCGCACAACGACCGGCGCGACAACGGCCACTCCTACAACACCGACATCATGTCGCGGACGGCGGACATCACCGTGGGTGACTCCGCTCCCCGGAAGGCCACCTTCAAGAACACCTGGGGCTGGGACGACTACTGGACCCTGGGCATCCCCGTCGACCTGAAGAAGGGCTCCACCAAGGTGACCTTCGGCAACGCTGACGCGTGGGCCCCGAACATCGACCGCATCGAACTGGGCCGGATCGTGGGCTGAGCAACAACGGGCTGACCGAGGGGTGTTGCCGGCGACGGCAGCACCCCTCACCGTTTTCGGGGCACCTCGGTCGGGCGAGCGGGACCGACGGCGCCGGTGGCGACCGTGTCCGGTGTCGGGCCCCGTGTCGCACGGTGTGAAGAAGTCGCCGCGAGGGGTTGACGGAGTCGTGTGTGACGGGCAACTTCGATCCCACTTCAGTGGGAGCGCTCCCACACGGTGTAAAGGACGGTTTCATGCAGACACCTCCGCACCTCTCCCGAAGGACCGTGGTCGCAGCCGCCGCGGCGGGCGTCCTCACCGCCTCCGCTTCGCCCGCCCGGGCATCCGGCACCCGGACCCGGTTCCACACGGTGGGGCGGGTCAAGGAAGCCGCCGACGGGTCCGTGGCGTACACCTGGCCCGGCATCCAATTCGAGGGACGCTTCCGCGGAACCGGTGTGGGCATCGTGCTCGACGACGCCGACAACGACTACGACGTGCAGATCGACGGGGCGAGCGCCGCGACGCTGGTGACCCCGGGCCGCACCACCTTCCGGATCGAGAACCTCCCCGACGGCGTGCACACCGTCCGGCTCGTCAAGCGAACGGAAAGCCCCTGGGCCGCGGGGCGGTTCGGCGGCTTCCTGCCCGCTCCCGGAGGCGCGGTCCTCGCCGCGCCCCGACCGCGCGGCAGGCAGATCGAGTTCATCGGCGATTCCTTCACCGCCGGGTACGGCAACCTCTCGGACACGCGCGACTGTTCGGGCAACGGAGGGGTCAACCGCAACAGCCACGCAGGCCTCGCCTTCGGCGCCCTCACCGCCCGGAAGCTCGACGCCGACCACCAGCTCAACGCGTTCTCCGGGCGGGGCATGGTCCGCAACTACAACGGCGGCAGCGCGGGCAGCGACTTCCGCACCTACTACGACCGGGCCCTGCTGAACGTCGACGGCGACGTCTGGCGCAGGCCGGACTCCTGGCGGCCGCAGGTCGTCGTGATCGGGCTGGGCATCAACGACTTCTCGACCCCCCTCAACGCGGGCGAACGCTGGGCGACGGAGGACGAGTTGACCGCCGCCTACGAGAGCGCCTACCACGGCTTCCTCGACAGGCTGCGCGCCTCGTACGGCCCCCGGACGTTCATCGTGGTCAGCGCCACGGACCTCGGCAACACCGGTGTGTTCGTCCAGGCCACCCGGCGGATCGTCCAGGAGCGCAACCGGCGGGGCGACCACCGGGTGCGCCACTGGTACTACGCCGACGCCGGCCTGGATCACCTGGGCTGCGACTGGCATCCCTCTCTCCGCGACCACCGGATCATCGCCGGCCTGCTCGACGACCACCTCGCCTCCCTGCCGCTGCGCTGGTAGGGATCGGCGGAGCCGCAGGCTCCCCCACATCGCCCACAGCCCCCGCGCGACCGCTGGGCCCTGTCGTCACATTGCCGTCGTCCGCCCGAAGGCCGGCAGACGGGAATGTGACGACAGGGCCCATGAGGGGCGGCCGCCCCCGTGCGGTCCGGGTGCGGCTCCGCCGCAGGTCACCGGTGAAGCGAATCGCGCACTTCCGGGGCCGAGGCGCGCTCCCACACAGGGGGCAGTTCTCGTTCCCGGGTGTCCGCGCGTGCCTGTTCCGTGCCGTACAGCAGGCCCCAGGTGAAGCCTGCCTCGCCCGCTGTCTGGGCCGCCACGGCCAGATCCCTGAGGGCTCCCCGCGCCACCACGCTGTCCTGGTGGTCGCCGAGGACCTTCTGCACCGCCTTGACCCGCTTGCCGAGGCGCTCGGCCGGTTTACCGAGGGCCGGGCGGGCCGCCTCCGCGGCGTAGCGCACCTTCTTCGCCGCCTTGCGCGCCTCGTGAAGGGCCACATCACGCGCGGGGCCCGGCGACAGCTCCACGGCGTCGGTCATGAGCCCGGTCAGCCGCTCGTACTCCTTGCGGACGGCCTTGGCCATGACCTGGTCCGCGTCCTTGCCCGCCTTGGTACGCAGCGGCGGCCGCTCCAGCAGCGCGGCGAGGGAATCGAGCAGAGCGAGATAGCGGCGCGTGCCGAGGGCATCGAGGGTGCGCCGACGGGATTCCGTGCTGTGGACGACGTTCCACACCCGCAGCCGCGCGGCGACGGGACCGAGAACCAGTTCCTTCGGCAGGGCCCCGATGCTCTTGCCGAGGCGCTCCATCAGCACTTCCTGATCCCGTTCGGCGCCCAGTTCACCGGCCAGCCACTGCAGCTCCCGCCGGATCGCGTCGGTGGCATCACGGTCGAGGACGGACCGGTAGGACCGCAGACAGCTGCGCAGACGACGGCAGGCGACCCGCATCTTGTGCACCGAGTCGGGGCGCTCCCGTCGCACGGCGGGGTCGAGGGCGACGAGGCTGCGGACCTGTTCCCGCACGTACGCGAGGACGTGCGCGCCGGCCTGATCCGGATCCAGGTCACCGGACGTCCGGGCCGGGGCGACGGCGGTCTCGTCGAGAGCCCGGGCCAGCTTGGACGGGGACTGCGAACGAGCGATCCCCTTCTTGCGCAGCTTCTTCTCCACGGCGTCCAGCAGGGCGGGGTCGGCGCCCTCGGCCAGCTCCACCTCCACCTCGTTCCACGTGGTGCGCCGGCCCCTGTCGCGCAGGGACTCCGCGAGGACCGAGTCGACGCACAGCTCGGCCCGCAGAGCGCCGTCCGCGTCGACGAGATGCCGCACCTCACGGGTCGACCGGATGCGGACCACCGGGGTCAGCTCCGCTCCCCGGGTGCGGGACGTGGCCAGGTCGAGCAGTGCGTCCGGGACGGTGTCGGTCAGCGGCGACCGGATCTCCTCGCGGCTGTCGCCCGGCAACGGCAGTTTGAGGTGCCACCCGGCGTCGGCACCACCGGTTCTGCGACGCAGTGTCGCCGAGGAGCCGGACAGGCGCAGGTCTTCGGTGTCGTAGTAGACCGCGTCCAGCTCCTCGGGGCTCCGGTCGACGACCGCCGAGACACCGTCCACGCGATCCAACTCGGGCAGCCAGGAGGTGTCGGCGGACGAAGGGACCTCGTACTTTCGTTCTGTCTCTCGCATCGACTGGACCATGTATTACCGGTAGACACGATCCGCCGAACGAAACACGGACTCGGACATTGCCGGTCTTTCCGGGGTGGGGCGGGCCTCGGCCCCGAACGACGCGCATCGCTGCCACGAAGGGGGTCCATGGCCGACGAGCGGGTGCCACCGGCGGCGGGACACGGCTCGCGTCCGCCCATGCCGTGGCGTGTCCTTACGGTGTTCGCCGCCGCCGTCGGCCTGTGGTGGTTCGTCTTCCACGGGGCCCCGATCAGCCGTTCCTACGACCGTCCCACGCACGCGGCCCGGGCCCTGCTGACCACCGCGCTCGTCGTCCCCGCGGTCCTGGCCGCATGGCGGCTGATGGACCGCCGTCCCTGGGCCGACCTCGGTCTGCCCGCGCCGCGGGTGGCCGGGCGGCAACTGCTCCTGGGGGCGGCCTGCTGGATGCTCCCCTCCTCGGCCGGGATCGGGCTCTGCCTGTGGCTCGGCTGGGCCGAGGTGGCTTCGCGGGCATCCGTCGCGGAGATGGCCGGGGTCGCCGCGCTGTTCGTCCTGCTGGTGTTCCTGTACGAGGCGCTGCCCGAGGAACTCGTCTTCCGCGGCTACCTCCAGCGCAACCTCCTGACTGTGCTGCCTCCTTGGCAGGCGGTCGTCGGGCAGGCCGTGCTCTTCACCCTCTTCGGGTTCCTGCTCGGTGTGGCCCCCACCCCGGACCGGCTCTTCGTGTTCTTCACGTTCGCGCTCGTGCTGGGCGTCTTCCGCGTCGCGACCGGCGACATCGCGGCCGGGGTGGGGTTCCATCTCGGCTTCCAGACCGTCGCGCAGCTCTTCGACGGCGAGGGCGCGGTCTTCGAGGTCTCCGGGGCGGCGGTGTTCGGCGTGGTCGCCCTGGGCGGCCTGCCCTTCACCGTGGGCTGGACGGTGATGGTGCACCTGTACCGTGACCGCCTGGACTGGCACACTCCGCAGCCCTAGGCCCCGGAGGGCGGCCGCGCTGTGCTGTCCGGTCGCGTCCGGTCAGTGCGACTTCTGGATGCTCTCGGCGAATGCGAGAGCGGCGGCGTGCCCGAACAGGCCGGGGAGCCCGCCGGTGTGCACGAAGACGGTCCTGTCCCCCGGGACGATCTCGCCCCGCCGAGTCGCCGCGATGAGACCGGCCATCGCCCGCCCGGTGTACGTGGGATCGAGGACGATGCCCTCCAGTCCGGCGCTGAGTGTCAGCGCCTCCTCGACGCTGCTGGGCAGGCTGGCGTAGCCGTTGCCGATGTGGTCGCGGTCGACCCGCAGACCGTCGGCGCGAACGTCCGGCGCGAGCGGAGCGGCGAACTCCACCACACGGCGGCGGGGGTCGTCCACGGCCCCCACATCGACACCGAGGGTGCGCTCGGCGCCCAGGGAGGCGACGAGCCCGGCCATCGTGGCACCCGAGCCGAGCGCGACAACCGCGGTGCGCAGGCCGGGTACCTGCGACACCAACTCCTCACCGCAGCGCGCATATCCGCGGGCCGCCAACGCGCTGGAGCCGCCGAACGGGATGAGAGCCGGGCGCGCCCCCTCGGACCGCAGCCGGTCGCACGCCTGCGAGGCGGCATCCGCGAGCGCCCGCTGTCCCGTCACGCCGCTGAAGACGATCTCGGCACCGAGCAGCGCGTCCAGAGCGAGGTTGCCGGACCGGGCCGCTCCTCGTTCGCCGGGGAACACCAGCACGGCGCGCAGGCCGAGGCGCGCGGCGGCCGCGGCGGTGAGCCGGGCGTGGTTGCTCTGTGGCGCGCCCGTGGTGACGAGTGTGTCGGCGCCGTCCGCGAGTGCTCGGGCGAGCGTCCACTCCAGTTTGCGGATCTTGTTGCCACCGCCGCCGAGGCCCGTGAGGTCGTCCCTCTTGACGAGCAGGTCCTCGCGGCCGAGACCGAGGGCGGCTGCCAGGCGGGGCATCGGCTCCACGGGCGTGGGCCACGTGCCGAGCGAGAGCGGAACGACGAGGTCGGACATGTCGGCGACTCCGTGAGGTCGACGGGATGCGGGTCCCCGGGCGGCCGGGCCGGGGGCTGAGCCGCGCTGGGCTGCGAGATGCGGAGGCCGTGGAAGCGTGGTGCAGCTGCCGGTCGGCGGCCGTCAACTCACGGGCTTCAGTCCTGCCGCCCGGCCGTCGTCGTCCCACTGGATCTCCAGGACCCGTTCGACCGCGTCACGGTCGACAGGACCGAACAGATGAGGGAACAGGACGTCTGCGCCGACCCCGGGCGGCGGAGCGGGGTCCGCCGCCTCGAGCCGCAGCTCGGCGGTGAGACGGGCCTCGTCGAGGAGCAGGGCGAGCAGCGGACGGGACGCGCTCCGGTAGAAGGCGTTGACGACGGCCAGAGTGGTCGCCTCGTCGGGAGAACAGTGGACGAAGCCGTCCTTCGCGAGGGAGGGGGGCGCGTAGGGAGCCTCCGGACGGGCGCTCCAGTCACCGAGCGTCACGACGTGATAGATCATGATCCGGTTATACCCCAGCCCGGGATTTCGGCGGCCCCCGAGTGAGGGCTCCCCATGAGCATGCGGCGGAGCCCATGGCAGGAAGAAGCCGGAGGCGACCAGGCGGAAACGGAAGCGTCGGCCCAGGCCGCCCCCTGCTCTGCGGAAACGGGAATCCGTGGCCAGAATGGAGGTGAGGCACCTGGGACTGCACCGTTGGCGGGACCGAACGTCATCGCGTCCGCCTTACCTGCCCGGGCACGAGCCTGGCCTCATGGAGGCGATCATGGCAATCCGTCCCCGCCCCCTGATTCTCGTCCGGGGTTTCGGCGGCCCCGATGTCCAGGACGAGCAGCGCGACGCGTATCAGGGCTTCAACAACGGCACGGTCTATCCCGAGCGCCGGGGCGAGAACTACATCTACGAGGGCTTCCTCCTGCGGGCGCTGAAGTCCCCGCGCTACACGTACCGGGACGCGACCAACGTGGTGGGCTACTACCCCAAGCCCGTTCAGGCCACGGCCCCGAGCGCCGTGTGGGGCGAGGAGCTGACCTCCGGCACGGTCGTCGTCGATCCCACCCTGGCCGAACACCTGCTCGGCCAGGGTGTGCGCGGCACGCTGTGGATCTACCGCTACTACGATCTCCAGCCCCGCACCCTGGAGGAGTACGGGCGGGGCCTCGTCCAGCTGATCCGCATCATGCGGCACGCCTCGGAGGCGGCGGGCGAGATCTTCCCCGGGGTGGACATCGTCGCCCACAGCATGGGCGGTCTGGCCGTGCGTGCGGCGCTGAGCCGGATCGCCTCGCAGGGTGAGGATCCCGAGGCGCTGATCCACCGGATCGTCACCCTGGGAACCCCGCACCGGGGGATCTCCTTCCAACTCCTGCCCGGCTGGCTGCTGTCGGCTCTGCCCGTGGTGTCCCCCGCGGCCGAGGAGCTGAACGCCTTCGACCCGGACCGGACGGATTTCAGGGACATTCCCTTCCCCGCCGAACGCATCCTGACCGTGGTGGGCACCGACTACCGCGCCTACGGCGCCAAGGCCGCCAGTCTCGGCAACCGCCTCTCCACCTTCATCGACGAGGGCACCCTCGCGTACAACCACAGTGACGGCCTGGTCAAACAGTCCTCTGCCCAACTCCCCGGTTCACCCAGGACGTTCATCCACAAGTGCCACGGCGGCCGGGATTCCCTGGTCACGTCCCGCGAGGCGTACGAGATCGCCATGCGTTTCTTCCACGGCACCCACCACGTGCAGCTGTGGCTGGACGAAGCCGAGGTCACCCGTGGCTACGACGTCTTCGGCCGAAGCGAGTTCTACTTCGGCGTCAAGATCAAGCCCCGGTACGTCGACTTCGAGCTCTTCCATCAGAGCAGTGAGGCGGAGAACTGCTACGGGCCCTTCCACCGCGGGGACTTCACCGACCCCCTGCCGGTCCTGACGGAAGAACTACAGGCGCCGCTGTCGGCCGCGGGCGACGACACCTCCGGCTGGCCGGAGGTCACCCGCACCGGCTCGGGAACCCCGCGCCGGCTGGTCTGGGAGGGCTGGGTGGACGCCACCAGCAAGCCCGAGGCGGCCCACCTGGACGACAGCCTGGCCTTCCGGCTCGACGTCTACGTCGGCGAACGCAACACGTCCCCGCTCGGCTTCTCCGACAACGTCGTCTTCTCCAAGCAGTACTACGTGCACGCCATCCCCGACCCCGCCGGGCCCGAGCTGTACCTCCACACCGACGCCCGGCTGCTGGCCCAGGACGTCACCCGCGACCGGCTGGCCGCGGCGGCCGCCGCCGAGGGCGCTCAGGTCCAGCGGGCCACGCCCGACCCCGGCTCTCCCGGCACCTTCACCTTCACCGTCGGTGGCACCGGCTTCACCGCCACGATGGCCGTCACGATCACGTCCACCCCTGCCGGGACGTGAGGACCGGACGGCGCCGACAGCACATCGCACGGGCGATGGCCCTTCCGGCGGACCGGGGGTCCGTGGGTACGCTGCCTCCATGACGCAGGAGTGGCCTCTGGAGACCGGGTCCGGCGACGCCGTCGTGGCTTCGACCGGCGCGGAGATCACCACGACGGACTGCCGCCAGTGCGGTGCCCAGGTGAGCGGGCTCAACAACAGGTACGCCTGCTCGTACTGCGGCTGGGTGAACCACTGGGCGGAGGGTTCCAACATCCTGCCGAGCGCCGAGGACGACCCGGACCATCCCGGCCGCTGAAGGCACCCGGCCCTCTCCGCGCCCGGCCCGCGGCCCGGCAGGTGCGGTCCTGGTCCCACGGGAGGAGGCGCTGCTCGTTCGCGACGGCCACCGCCCCGGCCCGAGTCTCGGTCCCCGGCTTGGTGCAGATCCGTCCGGGGCCATGCCGTTCGACCACCTGCTCGGCCACGGCCTGGGTCCCGGGCACCGCATGCTGGAGATCGGGTGCGGCACTCTGCGGGGCGGTCGGCGGTTCATCCGGCGGGAGGACTTCTGCTACCGCACCGAGACGCTCGTCGCGCCGGCGGAGAAGCACGGACTGGCGGCGCGCCGCGTGGAGGACTGGGAGCAACTGCCGCACGGCCAGCCGAAGATCCGCGTCGCCCGGCCCTCCGCGAAGGACCACCGGAGCTGAGGGCTCGGCACGGTGCATGTCTTATTGGCCATCGGTGCCGCGTCGCCCGCGAGGCCGCACGACGACGAGGCGCCGGGCCCACGGACTTCCCGGCGCCTCGTCGTCGTGCACGTCGGACGACAGGGCGGGCCCTGCCGACCATGCGGCGACCCGACCTGAAGCACCACGGCGCCACCGTCCCGCCCGGCCGGAGCCGGACCCTCACTCCGCAGGTCGCCCCGACTCCGGCGGCAACGGGAACATCGGCTTCCACCCGTGCCCCCTGGCCGGGTACAGCGACAGCGCCGACGCCGGTGGCGGTCCGGTCCGCACACCCGAGAGCCGCGCGCTCCGCGCCCGACGTACGCCGAGACCGGGGGCCGGTCCGCTCGCACCGCCCGTCCCGGGGGCCCCACGCCCGGGCACAGGTGACCGAAAATCGATCAACCGCCCGATGCCGACACGGTCCAGACCACTGGCGGCCCCTCACGGCGGACCCTGCCGTTCCGCATACCTCCGGCTCAAGTCGCGCCCGGCACGCAACCGGTTGCGTGCCGGGCCCGCCGCCCGCGTCCCCACGATCGCGGGCGGTCGCCATGGCCCCGGTTTCGTCTGTTGGACGCCTGCTCTTTTCCGTCATGTTCCGCAGCAGGCGCACGAAAACTACACACAGACCTCACTATGTGACGCGACGAAGCGTTGACGACCTACGTCTGAGGGGGGCGACGGCGTCGCGCGAGGGGGTGCGTCCGCTCCGCGGAGCAGTGCTCACCCCTGCCCGGGAGGGGACTTTCACCGCATGAAGCGGACCACACGTACGACGGCGCTCACTGTGGGCGCGCTCATCGCCGCGCTCGGCCTGCCGGCCGTCCCGGCACACGCCGATGCGGCCGCGCCCCGCATCGACCTTCGGGTCCTGGTCGTCAGCGACGGCGGCCCGGCCACCGACGCCATCGCCGCCGAACTGACCACGGCCGGGACGCCGTACACCGAGGTCGACCTCCAGGACTCCGGCCGGCCCGTGATCGACGCGGACTTCCTCGCGGACACGGTGGACGGCGCACCGCGCGCCAAGTTCCAGGCCGTCGTCCTGCCCAACGACAACCCGTTCACGGCAGGCTCCCCGGAGATGGCGGCCCTGGTGGCCTACGAGCAGACGTACGCCATTCCGCAGGTCGACGCGTACACCTACGCGCGTCCGGAGGCCGGGCTCCGGTACCCGGTCGACGGCGGCTACGCCGGCAGCGTCGACGGCGTGCGGGCGCAGGTCACGGAGGCCGGCCGGGCGGGACCGTTCGGCTACCTGGAGGGCTCCGTCCCGTTCGAGGACAACTCACCCGACGTGGGCGAGAGTTACGCCTATCTGTCGACGCCCGCCGAGGGGGCGGACTTCGTCCCCTACGTCGACGCCGCCGTCCCGGGGCAGCCGACGCGGGGCTCCCTGGTGGGCGAGTACCGGCATGACGGGCGACGCGAACTCGTCGTCACCTTCGTCTACAACCGGTACCAGCAGCAGTTCCGGCTGCTGGCCCGCGGCATCGTGGAGTGGATGACCGGCGGCGTACGTCTCGGCGCCTCGCGCAACTACTTCGCGGTGCACGTCGACGACGTGTTCGCCGGTGACGACCGCTGGGACACGGAGCTCAACTGCACACCCGGTGACGTGGACTGTGCCCAGGGCGAAGGCACGCCGAACCCGATCCGGATGACCCCCGCGGACGTCGACCACGCCACCGACTGGCAGGACAGACAGAACTTCACCCTGGACCTCGCCTACAACGGCGCGGGCAGCGTCGAGCACCGCGAGGACAACAACGGCGCGGACCCCCTCACCGACCGGCTCATCGCCGCCCGCGAGCAGTTCCGGTGGATCAACCACACCTACTCGCATCCGTTCCTCGGCTGCGAGCAGAACACCACCGTGGTGCCGTGGAGGTGCGCCACCGACACCGACGGCAGCACCAAGTGGGTCAGCCGCGCGACGATCTCCCGCGAGATCGCCGACAACCGCGTCTGGGGCCAGGCGGCCGGACTCTCCCTGGACAACTCGGAGTTGGTGACCGGTGAGCACTCCGGTCTGCAGGTGCTGCCGCAGCAGCCCGCCGACAACCCCAACCTGGCGCCCGCCCTCGCCGACAACGGCATCGCGTGGCTCGGCTCCGACAACTCCCGCGAACCGGAGCAGCGCGGGATCGGCCCCGCCACGACGGTCTCCCGCTATCCGATGAACGTCTTCTACAACGCAGGCCGGGCCGCGGAACAGGTCGACGAGTACAACTGGATCTACACCGGCCGGGCCCAGGGCGGCAGCGGCATCTGCGAGGACAATCCCGCCACCTCCACGTGTCTGCCGGCTCCGCTCGACACCGCCACGGGCTACGCCGACCACATCGTGCCGCTGGAGACGAGGATCGGCCTCGGTCACGTACTCGCCAACGACCCCAAGCCGCACTTCATCCACCAGTCGAACCTGGCCGAGGACCGCATCGCCTACCCGGTCCTCGACGGCATCCTCGACGGGTACGCAGCCCTGTTCACGGCGAACGCCCCCGTGGTGAACCTGCCGATGAAGGACATCGGGGTCGAGCTGCGGCGGCGTGCCGCGTGGAGGGCCGCCGTCGCCGACGGCCAGGTCACCGCCTACCGCGTCGGCGACACGGTGACGGTCCGGGCACCCGCCGGGACCGCGGTGCCCGCCACCATGCCGACGGGCACCACGAACGGCGGCTCCGGCTTCGGCGACGCCTACGCCGGTGAGGTGTCCGGCTGGACCACCTCGACCGGTGCCCCGCTGACGCTCACCACGCCGGCCGCGACGCCGTCGCTGTCCGCGGCCGTCGACGTCACGGAGAAGGCGTCCGCGACCCGCACCGCCCCGCGCACCCGCGTACCGGCCGGCGTGCGCGAGCAGCCGCCCCACACCCCGGACAGCTGAGCGGCGCACCGACCGACGGCCCCCGCCCCGCCCGCGGCGGGGGCCGGCACAACCACCCACCTCGGCCGTGGAGCACACCGATGCACGTTCCCCACGGCGCGCGACGCCCCAGCGCGGCGCGCGTCACCCTGCTCACCGAAGGCACCTATCCGCACAGTCACGGCGGCGTGAGCGTCTGGTGCGACCAACTCGTCGACGGCATGCCCGACATCGACTTCGACGTCATCGCCGTCACCGGCACGGGACGTGAACCCCTCGTGTGGGAGATACCCGACCACGTCTCACGTGTCGTCTCGGTCCCCATGTGGGGGCCCGCGCCCGAGGGCCGCCCGGCGCGCGGCCGCCGCCGCAACCAACTGGCCGCCGCCTACGAGCAGTTCCTCACCGCGCTGCTCGACCCGTGTGCCGAGGACACGTTCGGCACGGCCCTGTACGCGATGGCGTCGGCCGCGGCCGACGGGCTGCTGAGCCCCTTCCTCCGCGGCGACCGGGCGATCGGCATCCTCACCACCGTGTGGAACCGGCCGGGTCTGGCGGTCCGCGAGGCCCGGCCGACCCTGCACGACGCGCTCACCGCCACCGCCCTGCTGGAGCACGCCCTGCGCCCGCTGGCCACACCACCGCCCGAACAGGGCGTGGCACACGCGGTGAGCGGCGGACTGGCCGTCCTGCCCGGCCTCGCGGCGCTCGAACGGCACGGTGTGCCCCTGCTGCTGACCGAGCACGGTGTCTATCTGCGCGAGCGCTACCTCGGCTACCGCACCGCTCCCTACCGCTGGCCGGTCAAGGCCGTCGTCCTGGGCTTCTTCCGGCTGCTGGCCGAGGAAACGTATCGGCGGGCTTCCCTCATCACCCCCGGCAACCGCTACAACCGGCTGTGGGAGGAACAGGGCGGCGCCGACCCGGAGTCGATCCGCACCGTCTACAACGGGGTGGATCCCGGCGCGTTCCCACCGGCCGGTCCCGAGCCGGAGCGGCCCACGCTCAGCTGGGCCGGACGCGTCGACCCGATCAAGGACCTGGAGACCCTCATCCGGGCCTTCGCCCTCGTCCGAGGACAACTCCCGGACGCGCGGCTGCGGTTGTTCGGCGGCACACCCCGCGGAGGCGAGCCCTACCGGCAACGGTGCGAGGCCCTGGCCGCCGAACTGGGCCACGGCGACGCGGTCTCCTTCGAGGGCCGGGTCGACGACATCAGGGACGCCTACGCCGCGGGCAACGTCGTGATGCTCTCCAGCATCAGCGAGGGATTCCCGTTCACCCTGATCGAGGCGATGTCCTGCGGGCGGGCCACCGTCTCCACGGACGTGGGCGGCGTGCGGGAGGCGGTCGGCGACACGGGACTCGTCGTTCCGCCGCGCGATCCGGCCGCCATGGCCGCCGCCGCGCTGGGTCTGCTGGGCGATCCGGGACGCCGCCGCGCGATGGGCGAGGCCGCCCGGCTGCGGGTCGTCGAGCAGTTCACGCTGCGGCAGACCGTCGACACCTTCCGGGACATCTACCTGGAACTGTCGGCGCTCGGTCCGATCACCCCGTGCGATCCGTGGGCGGCCCGCCCGGCCATGCGTCCGGCCACGGCGGGCGGCGTTCCGGAGCCGAGACAGAGGAGCCTGGCCGGATGAGCGGACCGATGGCCCTCGAACCGGGCGACGCGGGACGCGACACCCTGGCCCTGCGTCTCGCCGACGACCGCACCCTCGCCCTGAGAATGCCGGCCCACGGCATGGCCCAGGACGCGGTCGACCGCCTGGCCGCCGAACTGGCCGACCGCGTCGGACCGGCCGTGCACCCCTACGAGGTGGCCGCGCTGCTGGAATCGGAGGGCCTGACCGGCGAGGTCATCCAGGAGCGGTACGGGCACCCGAACCTGTTCTCGCTCGCCTCCGCGCTGTACCACCGGGTGCCGCGCACCTATCCCGAACCCGACGCGCCCGCCGACCCGTGGCGTCCCGACCATGTGCGCTGCGCCCTGCGCGGTGCGCTGTTCGCCCTGCCGGGGCTCGCCTACCTGCTCACGGGACGGCTGTGGCACGCCGACCACGACACGGACGTGCTGATCGTGGCCGGGCTCGCGTCCTGGGCCTGGGGGCAGGCCCTCGGGCACCGGGCCTATCTGCGCATGGCCACGGGCCGTCGCGAGGCGGGCCGCACCCTGCTCCACGGCGCGCCGCTGGGAGCCGTAGCGGCGACCGGCGCCGGGTCGCTGTTCGCCTCCGGCGGCACCGCGGTCGCCGTGGCGGCGGCACAGTCCCTGTATCTCGCGGCGGCGGGGGTGCTCCTCGTACTGGCCCGGGAGCGGCTGTTGCTGGCCGCGCTCACCCCGGTGATCGGCGGCGCGGCGGCGCTCGCGTGGTGGGAGCCGGGCACGGCCCTGCGGGTGGGACTGCCGCTGTTGTCACTGGCGGGCGCGGTCGCCGCGGCGGGCTGGGCGCTCCGGGCCACGTCGGCGGCCGCCCCCGTCCCGGACGGCGTCCGGCCTCCGCTGCTGCGGTCGCTGCCGTACGGGCTGTTCGGCCTGGCCGCCGGTGTGCTGGTCCTGCTGGAGGGACGGCAGCATCCGTACGCCGTGATCGTGCTGACGGTCAGCATGGGGCCGGCCGAGTGGCTGCTCCACAAGTACCGCGGGATGTCGGTGGCGGCGCTGCGGGCCACCGCCACACCGGCCGCCTATCTGCTGCGGTCGGCGGGCATCCTCGCCCTCTGTCTGCTCGCCCATCTGCTGCCGCTGCTGCCAGCCGCGCTGCTCACCGGCGCTGAACCGGCTCCGCTGCTGCTGCTCGCGGCGACGCTGTGGACCGCGCTGCTCCTGCAGGCCTTCGGGGTGGCCTGGCCGCCGGCCGCGGTGTGTCTGGCGGCCGCCGGCGGGGCGGCGATCGCGGCCACGCTCCATCCCCCGCCCGACGCCGCCGTGCTGTCGCTGAGCTGTGGCGCGGCCGCGCTGTGTCTCGTGGTGTGCGCGCTGCGGCTGCTGGGACGACCCGCACCGCACGTCTGACCACCCGCACGACGGCGGCCCGCACCGGCGGCCGCCCTTCATGCCGCACGGACATCACACGTGCAACCGACCGGAAGGACCACGAGTTGACCTCCGCACCTCTTGTCGCCGTCACCGGAGCCGAAGGCTTCATCGGCTCCCACCTCACCGAGGCGCTGGTCGCCGCCGGGTACCGGGTGAGGGCCATGGCGCAGTACAACTCCTTCTCCTCCTACGGCTGGCTGGAGACCCTGGCTCCGGACGTGCTCGACCAGGTCGAGATCGTCCTCGGCGACGTCCGCGACACGGGTTCCGTCCGCGCTCTCGTCGAGGACGCCGAGTGCGTCTACCACCTGGCCGCGCTGATCGCGATCCCGTACTCCTACCAGGCGCCGCACAGTTACGTGGACACCAACGTCACCGGCACCCTCAACGTGCTGGAAGCGGTCCGCGCCCTCGGTACGCCCCGGCTGGTCCACACCTCCACCAGCGAGACCTACGGCACCGCGCAGACCGTACCGATCACCGAGGACCACCCCATCAACACCCAGTCCCCGTACGCCGCTTCGAAGGCGGGTGGTGACCGGCTGGCCGACAGCTACCACGCGAGTTTCGGCACACCCGTGGTGACGCTGCGGCCGTTCAACACCTTCGGCCCGCGCCAGTCGATGCGGGCGGTCATCCCCAGCGTCATCGGCCAGGTCGCGGCAGGCGAGCACACCCTCACCCTCGGCGACCTGCGTCCCACCCGCGACTTCACCTACGTCAAGGACACCGCACAGGCGTTCCTCGCGGTGGGCACCGCTCCCGCCGAGCGCGTCGTGGGCCGGACCTTCAACGCCGGTACCGGCGGCGAGATATCGGTCGGCGACCTCGTCGCGCTGATCGGCAAGGTGATGGACACCGCCCTCGACGTGCGCGAGGACGCCCAGCGCATCCGGCCCGCGAACTCCGAGGTGATGCGGCTGGTCGCCGACGCGACCAGGCTCGGCGAAGCCACCGGCTGGAGCCCGGCGCACACGCTGGAGCAGGGCCTCGCACACACGGTGGAGTTCTTCCGCAACCCGGCGAACCTCGCCCGCTACAAGACAGGCATCTACAACATCTGACCCGCCCGGCGCATCCCATCGGCACGTCCCCACGAAGGAGGAGTCCCATGCACGCAGTGATCCTGGCGGGAGGCAAGGGTGTCCGGCTGCGGCCCTACACGACCGCGCTGCCCAAGCCGCTCGTGCCCATCGGCGACCAGCACGCCATCCTGGAGATTGTGCTGCGCCAGCTCGGCGCGGCCGGTTTCACCAGCTGCACCATCGCCATCGGCCACCTCGGCGAGATCATCCGCGCCTATGTCGGCGACGGCTCCCAGTGGGGCATGGCCGTCGACTACGCCACGGAGGAGAGTCCGCTCGGGACGATGGGGCCCCTGCTCACCATGCGGGAGCGTCTGCCGGAGTCGTTCCTCGTGATGAACGGTGACGTGCTCACCGACCTCGACTTCGGTGACGTCCTTCGCCGGCACCGCGGTTCGGACGCCCCGTTGACGATCGCGACGTACGCGCGCAAGGTGCACATCGACTTCGGGGTGCTCACCACCGACGCGAGCAAGGTCGTCGCCTTCACCGAGAAGCCGAGCATCGACTACCGCGTCTCCATGGGGGTCTACGCGCTGTCGCGGGACACCCTCGACGGATACACGCCGGGCCTGCCGCTGGGCTTCGACGAACTCGTGCTGGACCTCCTGCGGGACCACAACCCGCCGCAGGCCTACGACTTCGACGGATACTGGCTCGACATCGGCCGGCCCGACGACTACGACCGCGCCAACGCCGAGTTCACCACCCGCAAGTCGATGCTGCTCAAGGGAGCCTGACCCGGCATGCGCATTCTGGTCCTGGGCTCCACCGGCTACCTGGGCAGCCATGTCGTCGAGCACCTGCACGCCCTGGAGGGCGTGCAGGTGCTCGACGGCGGCCGCTCACCGGCCGCCACGTTCGGCATCGACCTCGCCACCGACCGCACGGACCGGCTGGCGAGGACCCTGACGTCGGCGGCGCCCGACGCGGTGGTCAACTGCGCGGGCGCCACCGGCGGTGACGCCGTGACCCTCGCGGAGGTCAACTCCCGCGGCCCCGCCCTCCTCTGCTCGGCCCTGCGCGAGGCGGCCCCCGCGGCACGGCTCGTCCACCTGGGCTCGGCCGCCGAGTACGGCCCCGGCACCCCGGACGTCCCGGTGACGGAATCGGCTCCCACCCGCCCGCTCACCCCCTACGGCGCGACCAAGCTCGCCGGCACGGTCACGGTGAGCTCCTCCGGCCTCGACGCGGTGGTGCTGCGCGTGGGCAACCCGGTGGGCCCCGGGGCCCCGTCCACCGGGCTGCCGGGGCGCGTCGCGGGGCTGCTGCGCGAGGCCGGCCGTGCCCCGGACGCGGTGATCCGGCTGGGCGACCTGTCGGCGTACCGCGATTTCGTGGACGTACGGGACGTGGCACGGGCGGCGGCACTCGCGGTCATGGCACCGGGCCCCCTGCCGGGCGTGCTCAACATCGGCGGCGGGCAGGCCGTGCCCGTGCGGGTGCTCGTACGGTCGCTGGCCCGTGCCGCCGGATTCCGCGGGCGGATCGAGGAGGGCGACGGGGGTTCCGCCCGTTCGGGAGAGGTGTCGTGGCAGTGCTCCGCCATCACGGCCGCCGGTGACGCACTCGGCTGGCGGCCGTCGCACACGCTCGACGACTCGCTCACCGCTCTCTGGGAGGCGACGACCCCGCCCGGCCCCTCCGCCCGGCAGCTCGAAGGCGACCGGTCGCGGTGAGCCTGCTGATCCCTCTGTACGTCCACCCGGGCGAGGACCCGGGCGCCTGGCACCGCCTGATCACCTCGGCCGGCCGTACCTACGGGGTGGTGGTGAACCCCGCCAGTGGTCCGGGCCCGGCGCCCGATCCGGCGTTCACCGCCGCGGCCGACGCCCTGCGGGCCGCCGGCGCCCGACTGCTCGGCTATGTCGACACCGACTACGGGACGCGGGATCCGGACGAGGTGGTGGCCGAGGTCGCCCGGCACCGGGAGTGGTACGCGACCGACGGCTGCTTCCTCGACCGGGCCCCCGCGACAGCGGCCGCGCTGCCCGCCTGCCGACGGCTGGTGCGGTCCGTCCGCCGGCTCGGCACGGCTCCCGTCGTGCTCAACGCGGGCGTCCATCCCGCGCCGGGTTACGCCGGACTCGCGGACCTGCTCGTCACGTTCGAGGGCCACTGGTCGACGTACGTGTCGGCGTTCAGCAGGCCGTCATGGACCGGGCGGATCGCGCCCGAGCGGTTGTGTCACCTCGTCTACGGTGTGCCCGAGGCCCTCGTCCCGCTCGCCGTCCGCACCGCCCGCGACCGCGGCGCGGCGGTGTCCGGCCCGGTGACGGGTGAACTGCCCAACCCCTGGGCGCGGTTGACACCGGCACTGGGCGACGCGCTCCCGTGAGGGTGGTCCGCCGCCCGACAGCCGCCGGGGGCACGCCTGCTGGATCCGTCCAGCGACGGCAGCGGACGCCGACCGTCTCGTACACCCGTCCGACCGGCTCAACCACCCTGCGCGGCACGCCAGATGGGTGTGCGCGTCGACTGCCGGTGCGCGTGAGGTCCACGGTCTATCTTGGACGGCATGCCCGCTCCTGAACTGATCCGTATCGTCTCCCGCGACTCGCCCATGGCCCTGGCCCAGGTGGCTCGCGTCCGGGCCGAACTGGCGGCGCTCCGCCCCGAGATGCGCACCGAGGTCGTGCCGGTGAAGACGACCGGCGACAAGTGGATGGGCGACCTCGCCCAGGTCGAGGGCAAGGGGGCGTTCACCAAGGAGGTCGACGCCGCGCTCCTGGCCGGCGAGGCCGACCTGGCGGTGCACTGCGTCAAGGACGTGCCCGCCGACCGGCCGCTCCCGGCGGGCACCGTGTTCTCCGCGTTCCTCAAGCGGGACGACATCCGCGACGCGCTCATCCACCCCGGAGGTCTCTCCCTCGACGAGCTGCCGCCCGGCACCCGCATCGGCACGTCCTCGGTTCGCCGCGTCGCGCAGCTGGCCGCCTCCCGGCCGCACCTGAAGTGCGTGCCGTTCCGCGGCAACGCGAACCGGCGGCTGGAGAAGCTGGCAGCCGGCGAGGCGGACGCGCTGCTGCTCGCGGTCTCGGGCCTGGAGCGCATCGAACGCACCGACGTGATCACCGAGATCCTCTCCCCCGAGACGATGATGCCGCCGATCGGCGCGGGCATCCTCGCCCTCCAGTGCCGCGAGGGCGACACGGCGGTCATCGAGGTCGTCAGTGCGCTCGGCGACCCGGACACCCACCGCGAGGCCACCGCGGAACGCATGTTCCTCCACGTCCTCCAAGGCCACTGCAACTCGCCGATCGCCGGCTACGCCACGGCCGGCCCGGGCGGTGAACTGTCCCTGCACGCCTGCGTGTTCACCCCGGACGGCAAGACCCGGCTGAACGCCCACGAATGGGCCGGCCGCCTCGATGCCGCCACCCTCGGCACCTCCGTGGCCGTCGCTCTGCTGCGCCAGGGGGCCCGCGACCTGATCGACGCCATCGCCCACTGACGGACCGGCACACGGAACCACCGGATGGCCGGCCGGCTATCCCGACCGGGGCGACGGCCCGCCCTCCACCCACTCGCCTCCAAGACATATCCATTTGCCTAAAAGATTTAGGCAAATGCATAATCAGGTCTGGCGAACGGGAGGAACCTCATGGTCCGTGTGGGACTGACGACGGAGCGCCTGGTGCGGGCCGGCGCGGAGCTGGCCGACGAGGTCGGCTTCGACCAGGTCACCGTGTCGGCGCTGGCCAGGCAGTTCGACGTCAAGGTCGCGAGTCTGTACTCGCACCTGAAGAACTCCCAGGACCTCAGGACGCGGATCGCGCTGCTCGCCTTGGAGGAGCTCGCCGACCGGGGCGCGGCCGCACTGGCCGGACGGGCCGGCAAGGACGCCCTCACCGCCCTGGCGAACGTCTACCGCGACTACGCCGTCGAACATCCCGGCCGCTACGCCGCCGCCCAGCTCAGGCTCACCCCCGAGGCGGCGGCCGCCAGCGCCGGGAGCAGGCACGCCCAGATGACACGGGCCATCCTGCGTGGCTACGACCTCACGGAACCGGACCAGACACACGCGGTCCGCCTGCTGGGCAGCGTCTTCCACGGCTACGTCAGCCTGGAACTCGGCGGCGGGTTCAGCCACAGCGCCCCCGACTCGCAGGAGACCTGGTCCCGCATCATGGACGCACTCGACGCCCTCCTGCGGAACTGGCCCGCCCCCTGACCGGGCCGCTCACCGGCCGGACCCCGCTCCGGCGCACCCATCGGGGCACACTCCCGCGTCGTCGAACCACCCGGACACACTGACTCGACAGGTCGAGGCCATGCACACCAAGGACAACTGGATCACCACGCCCATAACCGCCGCCCTCCTGCGCGGCGCCCTCGACGTGGAGCACACCGAGCACGGCGTACTGCCGCACCGGCTGCCCGCCTGGGCCCGCGCCCAGAACACCGACGGACAGCTGGCCATGACCGAGTCCCAGCCGTCGGGCGTACGACTGGCCTTCCGCACCCGGGCCACCGTCATCGAACTGGACACCCTGCCCACCAAGCGGGTCTACGTGGGCGCTCCGTCCCGCCCCGACGGGCTGTACGACCTGCTCGTCGACGGCCGGCCCGCCGGACAGGGCAGTGTGCGGGCCGGCAACACTCTGACCATCGACATGACCACCGGAAGCACCGAACGCCGCAGCGGGCCCATCGGCACGCTCCGCTTCACCGGTCTGCCCGACCGCGGCAAGGACGTCGAGATCTGGCTGCCGCACAACGAGACCACCGAGCTCGTCGCCCTGCGCACCGACGTTCCCGTCGAGCCGGCCCCGGACTCGGACCGCAGGGTGTGGCTGCACCACGGCAGTTCGATCAGCCACGGCTCCGACGCCGCCGGCCCCACCGCCATCTGGCCCGCCGTCGCCGCCCTGCTCGCAGGCGTGGAGCTGATCAACCTGGGCCTGGGCGGCAGCGCCCTGCTCGATCCGTTCACCGCCCGCACCCTGCGGGACACCCCCGCCGACCTGATCAGCATCAAGATCGGCATCAACCTGGTCAACCTCGACGTGATGCGCCTGCGCGCCTTCACTCCGGCCGTCCACGGCTTCCTCGACACCATCCGCGAAGGCCACCCCGACACCCCGCTGCTGGTCGTCTCGCCGATCCTGTGTCCCATGCACGAGGACACGCCGGGCCCCAGCGCCCCGGACCTCACCCACCTGGCCGAGGGGCAACTGCGGTTCGTGGCCATGGGCGATCCCGCGGAGAAGGCGAGCGGCAAGCTGACGCTGCGCGTCATCCGGGACGAGCTGGCCCGGATCGTGGCCCAGCGAGCGGAGCAGGACCCGAACCTGCACCACCTCGACGGCCTCCGGCTCTACGGCGAGGCCGACTCCGCCGAACTGCCGCTGCCCGACCAGCTCCACCCGGACGCGGCCACCCACCGCCTCATCGGCGAGCACTTCGCCGAGCAGGTCTTCGCCACCGGCGGCGCCTTCGCTCCCCGGAGCCTCTGACACGAGGGCCCCGGGCCCTGCCGGACCGCCCGGCGGCCGCCCGAAGCGTTCCTCCCGGCGGCCGGTCCTGCGCATCCTGCGGGCGTTCCCCGCCGGGCCTGCGCCGCAGGGTCCTTCGCCCTGTCACCGTGGCGGGGGCAGGGCGTCGAGGGCAGCCGCGGTGACGACGTGGTCGAGGAGGTGCAGCGGGGCGGGCCGGACTCCGGTGGCGTCGGCGGCGTCCCAGTGGGCGAAGGCCCGCGGCAGGTCGACCAGGCCGTGGATCAGGGGCAGTTCGACGCGAAGCGGTGACGGACGGCCCGGGTCGGTGAGGTGGGCGTGGAGCAGCGACTCCAGACGACACGAGGCGAGAGTGCCGGGCAGCCGGGAGCGGACGGCGTGACCGGCGAGTGCGGCGGCCGGAAGCCCGGCAGGCAGCCGCGTCTCGGTGTGGTCGAGGGCGAGCAGCCCTCCACCGACGACGAGGACGTCCCGCTGCTCCCTCATACGGTCGAGTGCCCGCGAGGTGTCGAAGCAGTGCGGGAACGAGTCGTCGACGACGATCGTGCCGGGCCGCAGCCGGTCGATGTCCAGGAGAGCGGTGGCACCGCTGACCGCGGTGACGATCAGGTCGGCCTCGTACACCTCGGCGGGCAGGTCCCGGCCGGACTCGAGAACCTCCGTCCGCGTCCTGGGGCTGTCGGCGGACAGGTCACCGGCGAGAGCGCGCAGGCGTGGGCCGCTGCCGGGCAGATCGCACAGGAGCAACCGGGCCGGCGGGCGGGGACTGCGGGCCAGAAGCAGCCGCAGCGACGACGTGCCGATGGATCCGCAGCCGATGACCGCCAGGGTGCGTTCGGCCAGGTCGCGGCCGGTCGCGGCGAGGGCGGCCTGGACGGTCTTGACGACGGCGACGGTGGTCGCCGCGTGTCCGGTGGTGATCGCCGTCGGTGTGGCGGGGTTCTCCCGCAGGACGTCGTAGCCGTAGCCGGTCAGGGAGGGGATCATTCCGGCGAGCGAGACGCATCGCGCCCCGAGCGACGCGGCGTGCTCGACGGCGCGTGCGGTCCTGACGGACAGGTCACCGGCGGCGGCGAGTTCGTCGGCGAACAGCGGGAGCGAGACGAACCCGGACCTGCCGAGAGGAGTGTCCGTCTCCTCCAGAAGTGCGGCCCGGCCGTCGGGAAAGAGCAGGGCGCGTATCTCCTCCCGCTCCGGTGTCTCGTGGCTGGGCAGGCCGGCGAGGGCGGCGAGCTGGTGAGGTGCCGGCAGGTACCCCACGAGAGCGGCGTCGAGACCGGTGCCGGAGGCGCTCCGGGCCGAGCTTCCGCGACCCGGCTCCGGACGCCTGGTCCGGCCGCCTGTGTGCCGCGGTGTGCCGTGTGCCGACTCCGGCGACGAGATGTGCGCGGTCGCGGGCGGCGCGGTCCCGGCAGGTGCGGTCCCGGCAGGTGCGGTCCCGGCAGGTGCGGTCCCGGGTGGTGCGGTCCGCACAGCGTCCGCCAGATGTCGGCTCATCTCCGCCGCGAATCGCGTGAGTTCGTCGTCCGCGAGAGCGGCCGCCGAGGCCCGGGCGGTGACCCGCAGTCCTTCACCGTCCGCGGCCGGACGCACCGAGAGGAACACGTCGGTGCCCACCGGCGGCGGGGCGAGCGCGGTGTCGGCGTCGTCCGTGCGCAGGGCGAGGGTGCCGCCGGGAGGCGCTCCCAGGGAGGTGAAGTCGAGGAAGGTGAAGAAGAACTGGCCGGTACGAGGCAGTCCCTGGGCCGAGCGCAGGTCCATGGGCCCGGCGGTCCGGGCCGCGACCGTCTCGTCGGCGATCCGTCGCAGGTCCTCGCCGAAGGCGGGCGTGCGCGACTCGTCCGGCAGGGCCGGGCGCAACTCCACCGCCTCCGCGAACGGGCCGAACACCCGGTGCGCGTCTCGCGTGCTGTCCTCCCGCCCTGTGACGGCGAGCCCGAGCACGAGGTCGCGGCGGCCGGTGAGTTCCGTCAGCGCCCGGTAGTACGCGGTGAGCAGCGGCGCGTACAGCGTGCAACCGGATTCCGACGCGAGTCGGCGCAGTGCCCGGGTCTGCCCGGCGCCGAGGGTGAGGCTCGTGGTGCGGAACCCGGTCGGCGCTCCGACACGGTCGACCCCGGACGAGCGCAACACGGGTGCCGTGTAAGGGACTTGGTGATGGGTTCGGTACCGCTCCGTGTACGGGTCGGCGGCGGGAGGCCGCCCGGCGCGGAGCGCCACGTGGTCCTGGAAGGTCGCATGCAGGGGAGGCAGACCGTCGGGCAGACCACGGCCGAGGCGCTCGTACGCGGTGAGCAGTTCCCGCGCGAACAGGGCCGCGCTGTATCCGTCGCCGATGAGGTGGTGGGCGTGCACGAGCAGCACGTGTTCGTCGGTGCCGACGGTGAACAGCCGCAGGCGCAACAGCGGCCAGGCCCAGGGCTCGAACCTGCGCCTCGCCTCCTCGGCGACCCGTTGTCCGAGCAGGTCGGGGTCGACCAGCGTCTCCGTCTCGACGGGCAGGCGCAGGGAGTCCGGCAACTCCTGCTGCACGGGCGGACGGGCACCGGCGGGGAAGACGGTGCGGAGCATGGGGTGACGGGCCAGCAGGACGTCGACAGCCTGCTGGAAGACCTCCCCGCGCACGGGTCCGCTGAGCCGGAAGCGGGCCAGCCAGCCGGACCCCGCCCCGGGTGCGAGTGCTTCGGCGAGGAGGAATCCCCGCTGGGACGGGGTGAGAGGGAAGGGGCCCGGCGGCCCAGCAACCGGCCCTGGTCCCGGCTCCACTTCGGCCGAACCGGACTGCATGTCACCAGCATCAGCATCAGCGTCGGCGTCGGCGTCGGCGTCGAATCGCCCCCTGCGAGGGGCCACTTCGGGACATGTCCCGTCGGATCCGTCGGCAGAACGCGCCGCGTCCGCAGCGGAGGCGGCCGCGGCATCGATGGCCGCCGCCAGTGCGCTCGCCGTGCGGTGGGTGTAGACGGCGGTCGGCCTTGGCAGGACGGGGAGTTCGGCGCGCAGCCGGGCGAAGAGTTCCAGCACCATGATGGAGTCGCCGCCGAGTGCGAAGAAGTCGTCCTCCGGGAAGACCTCCGGCACGTCCAGGAGTTGGGACCACACGCGCTGCACGACGCGCTCCGTGGGAGTCGCGAGCGAGGCCGCGTGATCGGGCCCGTCACCCGCAGAGGTCCGCGCACGGGTCATGCGTCCGCCCGACGCGGGCTCGTCCTCTCGCGCGAGCCGGTTGCGGTCGATCTTGCCGCTGCCGGTCAGCGGCAGCGACGCCACGGGATGGATCCGGGTGGGCAGCATGTAGGGCGGCAGGACACGGGAGAGGAAGGCTCGCACCTCTCGGGGGTCGGCCTCGCCCGCCCCGTCCCGGATCTCGGCGTACGCGACGAGACGTCCCTCGCGCAGCAGCACGGCAGCGCGCGCCACGCCCGGGTGGGTCGTCAGAGCGGCCTCGACCTCTCCGAGTTCCACCCGGTGGCCGCGTACCTTGACCTGGTCGTCGAGCCGGCCGAGGAACTCCAGTACGCCGTCGACCCCACGGCGGACCCGGTCACCACTGCGGTACCAGCGGCGCCCCTCCCGCTCGGTGAAGGCCGCCGCCGTCAGCTCGGGGTCGCCCAGGTAGCCGGGGGTCAGGCCGGTCCCGGAGATCAGTAGTTCACCGGCCTCGCCGGGCCCGCACGGGTTCCCGTCCTCGTCGACGACCGTCAGGCCGGTCCCCGCGACGGGCAGGCCGATGGGCAGGTGCCGTACGTCGTCCGCCGGGCGGGAGTCGATGATGTGGCAGGTGGCGTTGATGGTCGCTTCGGTGGGTCCGTAGAGGTTGGAGATCCGTCGGCCGGGGCCGCCACCGCTACCCGCACCCGCACCCGAGGGAACGGCTTCGAGCAGGTCGAACCAGCGCCGCACATGTTCGGCAGGCAGTGCCTCGCCTCCGACGTGGACCCAGCGCAGGGCCGACAGGTCCGGGGTACGGCCGTCCTGCCGGGCACGGTGCTCGGCAGCGGTCAGCAGCCGCTCCCACAGGGTCGGCACCGAGCTCCACACGGTGATCCGGTCCTCCACGAGGCGGTCCAGGAGCGCTTCGGGGTCGCGCAGCAGGTCCCGGGTGAGGGTGTGCACGGTGGCACCGACGAGCAGCGGGGCGAGCAACTGGCGTACGGAGGCGTCGAAGCAGACCGAGGCGGTCTGCACGAGCCGGTCCTCCGGGCCGTAGCCGAAGGTGTCCACCGACCATGCGAGGTAGTTGGCCATGGACCGGTGGGTGACCGGTACGGCCTTGGGGCGCCCGGTGGAACCCGAGGTGAAGATCACGTAGGCGATGTCGTCGGGGCCGGGCTCCCGGGCCGGTTGCCGCACCGCCGACATGGGGCGGTCGGTCTCCACGAGTCCGAGTCCGAGTTCGAGTCCAGCTCCCGCCCCTCCTCCGCCCAGCTCGGCGGCGGCCGTCCTGTTCGTCTCGTCGAAGACCAGGACCCGCACCCCGGTACGGCTCAGCTGGTCGCGGTGTCGCGCGGCGGGGTGCGTGGCGTCCATGGGCACCCAACCGGCCCCCGAACGCAGGATGCCGACCACGCCCGTGACCGTGTCCGCGCCGGGCTCGGTCAGCAGTCCGACCAGGTCCCCGGCCTGTACGCCGTGTGCGCGCAGCCGGGCCGCGAGGGCGGCGGAGGCGTGATCGAGGGCCGCGTACGTGAGCGTGGTCCGGCCGGTGTCGACCGCGACGGCCTCGGGCGTGGCCCGGAAGCGTGCGCACAGCCGGTCCACGATCCCGTTCCCCGCCCCCGCCCCCGCCCCCGCGGACGAAGTGTGCTCGGGGTGCGCGGGGTGCGCGGGAGCGGTCGTCCGAGGCGTTGCCGTGGACTGCGCCGAGGCGGCCCGCAGTTCGTCGACGAACATGCCCGCGAGCTGTCGTACGGTCTCGGGACGGAACAGCCGCTCCGGGTAGTTCCACGACAGGCGCAGGCTCGCGTCGGCCTCCCAGCACAGGAGTCCGAGCCGGGTCGCGGCGGAGGCGGTCGCCGCCGCGGTCGGTGTCACGGTGACCGGCCGGTCGGAGCCGTGCAGCACGGGGAAGCGGGCGAAGCTGAAGCCCGCCTCCGCGGCCGTACGCGGCACCGGGCCACCTGCGGGCAGCAGCCGGGCGAAGTCGGGGCTGCTCAGGGTCGAGTGGGCCTCGGCCTCGCGCCAGATCCGCCGCAGCCGCCGGGCCAGTACGGTCACGGGTTCGTCGAGGTCGACGGTGGCGAAGACCGGCAGGGTGTCGGCCAGCGGCCCGACCAGACGGTCGATGCCTGCGAGCGGCATCTCACGGCGCGCCCGTGCCACGTTGACGGCGACGGACCGCCGACCGGTCCATCGAGCCAGGCAACGCCCGTACACCGCCAGCAGCAGGTGGAACAGCGAGACATCGTGCCGGGCCGCGGTCTCCCGAAGGGCGGTCGTGAGCGCCTCGTCGACAGCGATCCGGTGATGGGTGAACGGCGGGGCGGGCGGCGCCTCGGGGTCCCCGTCGTACGGCAGCGCGGGGGCCGTCGTCGCGGCGAGATGCCCGGCCAGTCGTTCACGCCAGTATTCCCGGTCCCGTGCGTACGACGCCGATCGCCGCTCGGCGGTGACGGCTGCCGCGTAGTCGGTGAACTCGGCGCGTGCGGCAGGGAGTTCTGGTATCTCCGTGCCCAGGGTGAGTGCGGTGTAGAGCGTCCAGAGGTCCTCGCCCAGCACCTTGAGGCTGTATCCGTCCGCGGCCGAATGGTGGACGGCCAGCAGCAGGTGGGCGAGATCCTGCTTCTCATGCACGAGGACTGCTCGGACCGGGTCCTCCACGGTCAGGTCGAACGGCCGGTTGCACAGGTCCCGTTCCAAACGGTCGAGGTCCCGGTCCGAACCCTGACTCGAGCCTCGGTCCGAGAGCCGGCCCAGGTGCTGGTCCTGGGCCGACGTCGTGGCGCGCCGCAGGTCCCGCACCTCGTACCAGCGAGGCCCGGTGTCGACGGGCTCGACGGGTACGACGTACTGGCCGGGCCGCGCGTCGTCCCGGGTGAGGCGCATACGCAGCATGGGGTGGCGGGCGGCGAGGTGAGCGAGTGCCAGGCCGAGCAGCTCGTCGTCGAGGGGTCCGCTGACGGTCTGGCGTACGTAGGCGAAGGCGGTGATGCCTTCGTGGAGTGTCTCGGTGGTGTGGAAGGCCAGCTGGACGGGCGTGAGGGGACTGGTGCGCCCGTCCGCGCCACGGCCCCCGCCCTGGCCTTCCTCGCTGTCGCCACTGTCCTCCGCGTCGCTGTCATGCACCTTGGAAGGCAAGGCAGTTGGCACGTACGTGTCGGTCACCGAAGGCGCTGCGAGGTGCCCGGCGAGTTCGCCGATCGTCCGGTACTCGAAGAGCAGGGTGGCGGGAAGGGATCCCCCGAGCTCCCTCTCCAGACGGCGCGCGAGGTCGACGGCGGTGAGCGAGTCCAACCCGAGCGTGAGGAACTGGTCGTCGTCCCCGATGTCCTCCGGCGCGCGATGCACCGCTTCGGCCAGCAGTCGGCGAACCAGATCCGCGATGTGGGCCGAGTCCGGTCCGGAGGTGCCTGCGGGCAGGCGGCCCTGGTGCTCCTGGGAGCCTTCGGGCGGTGCGGGACTCCCGCTGTCCGTCGCGGCGGCTGGTCCGGCGGGGCCGTGGCCTCTGTCGCGGTCGGCAGCCTCCCCCGGGTCACCGGGACCGGACGGGGGTGCCTCCGCGCGGCCCGTCACCGTCACATGGGCCGCGTCGACGCCGACGGCCGTGCGCAGACCCGCCAGGGCGGCCCGGGCGGACATCGGCGCGAGGCCCTGGGCCCGGAGCCGGGCGAGGGCCCGGGCGCCGCTCGCCAGACCCGTGTCGGCGACCGGGCCCAGACCGATCGCCTGCCACGGCCGGCCCGCGGCTCGTTCCGCTGCCGCGAAGGCGTCGAGGAAGGCGTTGGCGGCCGCGTAGTCACCGAGCGCTCCGGCCAGGCCGGGCAGCACGGACGACACCGACGAGAAGACGACGCACACGGCGGGTGCGTGGCCGTGCCGGCGCAGCGCCTCGGCGAGCAGCACGGTGCCGTCC
Source organism: Streptomyces aurantiacus (assembly GCF_027107535.1). Lineage (NCBI taxonomy): Bacteria > Bacillati > Actinomycetota > Actinomycetes > Kitasatosporales > Streptomycetaceae > Streptomyces > Streptomyces sp. Qhu-G9. The sequence goes on from NZ_CP114283.1 coordinate 6,017,271, forward strand.
ACCTTCGCGGCGAGGACTCCTCGGACCTCCTCGTCCGACTTGCCCCGCAGGCTGCCCGGGACGGCCGTGCCCGCGGTGTGGAAGACCCCGTCCAAGGTCGGCAGGCCTGCGACCAGGGAGTCGATCGCGGTTTCGTCGGACACGTCGACCGCGTGGTACTGGGCCCGGGCGCCCCGGGCACGCAGTTCCGCGAGCAGGTCCCGGGGCGGCATCGCGGTACGCCCGACGAGGACGAGTTCAGGCGTGCCGCGCTCGGCGAGGTCGAGGGCGAGCGCGGACCCGAGGCCGCCGGCCCCTCCGGTGATGAGATGGGTGCCGTTCGGGGCCAAGGTCGTTGCCGCCGTGCCGGTGTCGCTCACGGCGACTGGCGTACGCGTCAGTCGGCGCCCCGCCCGCCACGCGACGGCGCCGCCCTCGCCGGAAGGAATGCGGGCGTACAACTCCCTTTCGACCGCGTCGACCCGGGAGTCCAGGAGGTCCCGCGAGGACAGGTCGACACTGCGGCAGGACAGTCCCGGATGTTCGTCGGGCAGGGCCAGCGCGAAGCCGTGCAGCAGCGCCTGCGCGGGACGAGGGGTCTCGGGGCCGGTCCCTGTGACGTGCACGTCCGCCGTGACGACCAACAGCCGCGCGCAGTCCGGGCCGAGCAGCGGCAGGATCTCGCGCAGCGAGGAGATGGCCGTGCGCGTCGTGGAGCCCGGGGAGCGGGAGTCGCCCGCGAGCCGGGGGTCCGCCCCGTCCACGCCGTCCTCGGCGAGCCACACCACGGCGTGCGGAGTGGCCGAGCGGGGAATGTCGTGCCGCGTCAGCACCCTCACACCGCGCACGGCGAGCCTGGCGGCGAGCGCATGAGCGAGTTCCGTGTCGGCGCCGGCCAGCCGTACGACAGCGGGGCCCGGCTCGGCGATGAGCGGGGCGTCACGCCAGACGAGTCGCCGCGGCACGGTCGGCGCACCGGGGGCGTCCACGGGTACGGCCACGGACGCGGACACCGGACTGTTCCGGGACGCGGACACCGGACTGACCGGGGACGCGGGCGCATCCACGTGTCCGGGCGCGGCACCGGCCGCAGGCTCCGCCCCGACGGGGAAGGCCGGCCCGGCGGCAGGATCCGGCCCGGGCGCGGAAGCCCGCACGGCCGGCGGGGTCGGCCCGGATGCCAGGTCCGGAACGCGCGGGGAAGCCGCTGGAGGCGCCTGGCCGGGGCCCGTCACCGCTGCGGTGTCGGGCAGCCGCGGCCAATGGCGGCTGCGCCGGAAGGGGTACGTGGGCACGGACACCCGACGCCGGGCCTCACCACCCCACGCCTCGCGGTCGCGGACGAGGGAGGATCCTCGCGTCCACAGACGCCCCACGGTCTCCAGCAGGGCCCGCGCCCCGGCCTCCCGGCCGTCCTCCCGGCTCGACGGGCCGAGGGCCGCCAGGACCGCCACGTCACCGGCCGTCGCCCCGTGTGCGAACGCGGCCTCGTCAGGTGCGGAAGCGACCGCGCGGACCGGGCCGCACAGGGTCTCACCTGGTCCGAGTTCGACGAAGGTGTCGAACCCCTCGTCGAGGAGCCGGGCCACGGCGGCGCCGAACCGCACCGGCCGTACGGCGTGTTCGCCCCAGTACCCGGGCGTCAGGTCCGGCCCCCACTGTCCGGTCACCGTGCTCAGCATGGGCAGGTCCGCCGGGTGGACCGTGAGTGCCTTCGCGGCGTCCCTCAGTGGGCGCAGGACCGGATCCAGCATCGGTGAGTGGAAGGCGTGCGAGACGTGGAGCCGCCGCGCGGCCACACCGCGGGCCGTCAGTTCCGCCACCGCCCGGCCGACGGCGTCCGGCTCACCTGCCAGCACCACTTGAGCGGGGCCGTTGACGGCTGCCACGCACAGCGTCCCGCCGGACGCGGTGACCAGGTCGGCCACCGCGTCCTCGGCGCACCGGACGGCCGCCATGGCCCCCGGCGCGGCGAGCCGGCCCACGAGACGCCCTCGTTCGGCGGCGAACCCGACCGCCTCGGCCAGGGTCAGCGTGCCGGAGACACACGCGGCGGTGATCTCGCCGACGCTGTGTCCCACGACCGCGTCGGCCCGTACGCCCCATGCGGCCAACTGCCTGGCCAGCCCCACTCCGAACGCCACGAGCAGAGGCTGGGCGACCTCCGTCCTGGCCAGTGCGGCGGGATCGGCGGTCTCGTCCAGGCACCATGCGGCCAGGGTGCGTCCGCGAACCGGCCCGGTCAGTGAGGAGGCCTCGTCCAGGACTTCGCGGAAGACCGGCGCCGACCGGTACAGGGCCCGTCCCTGGCCGGGACGCTGTGCTCCCTGTCCCGGCAGCAGGAACACCGTGCGCGGCCGGCGCCGTACCACCGTCTCTCCCTGCTCACGGGCGGCTTCGAGACGGTTCGCGAGGTCACCGTCGACGACCAGGGCGAGGCGGTGCCGTCCGTCGTCGCGGGCGGTGTTGACGGCGGCGCAGACATCGCCCTCGTCGAGGTCGGGACGGGCCCGCACATGTGCGGCCAACTCGGTGGCGGCGCGGATCAGCGCGTCCTCGTTGGATGCCGAAAGCGTCAGCAGGTGCGGACCGTCGGTGGACACGGGTGACGTGTCGGCGTCCTCCGTCGTCGTGGCGGCCGGCTCCGACCCGGCGGTACGCGCGGACAGGGCGCCGGGCGCGGGGGCCGGTGCCGTGGGCCGGGCGTCGCCGGGCGGCTCCTCCAGGACCGCGTGCGCGTTGGTGCCGCCGAACCCGAAGGCGTTCACACCGGCGACGAGCGGGCCCTTCGGGCCGTGCCATTCCTGGTGCTCGGTGACGAGCCGGAATCCCGGGGCGACCCGCTGGAGGTACGGAGCGGGCGGGGTGCTGTGCGGGGAGGGCGGCAGTTGCCGGTGCCCGAGCGCGAGAACGACCTTGATCAGGGCGGGCATGCCGGCCGCGTTGAGCAGGTGTCCCAGGTTCGCCTTGACCGAGCCCAGCAGGCGCGGGCTCCCGTCGGCACGAGGAGGGAAGGCGTGCCCGAGTGACTGGGCTTCGACGGGGTCGCCGATCGAAGTGCCCGTCCCGTGCGCTTCGACATAGGACACGGCGGATTCGTCGACACCGCACTCGCGGTAGGCCCGGGCGATGACCTCGCGCTGGCCACGGGGGCTGGGGGCCATCAGGCTCAAGGAGCGGCCGTCGTTGTTCACCGCTGTGCCACGCACGAGGGCGAGCACCGGGTCGTCGGCGCGCCGGGCGTCGTCGAGGCGGGCGAGGACGAGGGCCGCGCCGCCCTCTCCGGGCACGAACCCGTCGGCGTCGGCGCCGAACGCCCGGCACACGCCGGTCGGGGACAGCGCGCCCGTCTGCTCCAGCAGCCGGTGCCCGGTCGGGGTCAGGCCGAGGTTGACGCCGCCGACCACGGCGAGGTCGCACTCGCCGGCCAGCAGGCTGCGCCTGGCCAGGTGCAGGGCGACCAGTGCCGACGAGCACGCGGTGTCGACGGCGAGCGCCGGGCCGTTCAGGTCCAGGATCTGTGAGACGCGGGCGGCGATCAGGTTGGGCAGGTTGCCGGTGAGGGCGGCGGGGTGGCGTGCGAGGTCGCCGTCCGCGGACTCGGTGAGGATCTCGCGGTAGCCGCTCTCGCCGGTGGCGGCGAACACACCGATTCTGCGGCCGGCCCGCCGGGGCCCCGCGTATCCGGCGCGTTCCAGGGCCTCGTGGGCCAGCTCCAGGAAGATCCGCGCCTGGGGGTCGGTCGCGCGTGCTTCCGTGTCGTCCATGCCGAAGAACTCGGCGTCGAAGGCGCCCGGGTCCGCCAGGTAGGAGCCGTGGCGGGTGCGCTCCCCGGCGGCGCCCGTCCGTCGGTCCTCGGGGGCGGGGCCGACCGTGTCGCCTCCGGCGGCGAGGAGCTCCCACAACGCTTCGGGCGTTTCGGCACCGGGGAAGCGGCAGGCGGTCGCGAGGACGGCGACGGCCGCTCGGGCTTCGGTGGTTCCGTTCGTCCCGGGGGCCGCACCTGCTTGCGGTGGGGGTCCGCCGGCCTCGCCCCGGAGCGGGACGTCGGGAGCGTCGTCGGCGAGACGCGCCGGCCCCGCACTTCGACCGTCCGGGCCGAGGCCGTCCCACGGCCCGTCGGAACGGCGGCCCTCTTCGTTCTCCGCTCCCCCGCCCGCGGGCAGGGTGAGGATGTGTCCGGTCAACGCCGCCACGGTGTCGTGGTCCCGCAGGTCGCGAGGTTCGAGGGTGACGGCGAAGGTGTCCTCCAGCCGGGCGAGCACCGTCATGGCCTTGAGCGAGGAACCGCCGAGGTCGAAGAACCGTTCGTGTGGGCCGATCTCGGCTTCGGAACGGTCCAGGACGCGGGCCCAGACACCGAGGACCGACCGCTGAACGTCTCGTGCGGTGCGGGGTGTCGTGGTCGGCCCGTGTGCCGGACGCGCCTCGTGCGCCGGGCGGTCCGGCGTACCGCCGTCGGCGGCCGGGACGGAACGGGCCGTCGGCACGGCACCGGCCACGCGCGCCTCGACAGCGGCGTAGGCACCGGCTTCGAACCGGGTGCGCAGTACGCCGCGGCGCAGTTTGCCGCTGGTCGTGCGGGGAAACGCCCCGGGCGGCAGGGGCAGCACCCGCACGTCGTCGTGGCCGAGCATCTCCCGTACGCGGAAGGCCGCGGCCCGCAGCACGGGGGCCGCGGTCGCCATCGGCGGTCGAGCCCACTGCACGAACGCGACGACCCTTTCGCCACCGTTGTTGGGGTCGGTGGACCCGATGACCGCGACGGTGCCTCCGGGCAGCCCCGGGGTGGCGGCGACGATCTCCTCCAGGTCCGGCGCGTGGAACGTGCGCCCGTTGACGAAGACCACGTCCTTGTGGCGGCCTGTCACGCACAACCGCCCGTCGGCGAGGAAGCCGAGGTCTCCCGTACGGAGCCGGCCGTCGGCGAACGCGGCCGCGCTCGCCTCGGGCGCCCGGTGGTATCCGCGCCCCAACTGGGGCCCGCTCACCTCGACATGACCGACACACCGGTCTGCGAGGGTCCTGCCGGAGCCGTCGGTGACGCGTACCTCGCAGCCTTCGACGGGGTGGCCCAGGTCCATCAACTCCACCGCGTGTGGGCCGGGTTCGGTGGCGACCGCCCGGCCGCGGCCGAGGGCGGCCCGGTCCAGTACGTGCGGTGCCGCGATCTCCCCCAGCGGCGGTACGGTCACGGCGAGCGTGGCCTCGGCCAGCCCGTACACCGGCAGTGGGGCCCGCGCGTCCAGCCCCGCCGACGCCGTCAGTCCGGCGAACTCCCGCCACACCCTCGGGGCGATCGGCTCGGCGCCGACGAGCATCACCCGTACGCAGCCGAGGTCGAGCCCGGTCAGGGCGGTCCGCGGCACTCGTCGCACCACAAGGGCAAGGGCGAAGTTCGCGGCCGAGAGCACGGTCGCGCGGTGTCGTGCCACGGCTTCGAACCACAGGGCCGGGCGTTTGGCGAAGGACAGCGGTTCCAGTCGCACCTGCTTCAGGCGCGTGGCCATGGGCACCAGATGGGTGCCGATCAGGCCCATGTCATGGAAGTACGGCATCCAGCCCGCGAGCACGTCGTCCGCGGTCAGCGCCGCGGCGACCTGGATCTGACGGAGATTGGCGAGGATGCCCGCGTGGGTGAGTTCCACGCCTTTGGGGGTTCCGGTGCTGCCCGAGGAGAACTGCAGGAACGCGATGTCCTGCGGAGCGGGCCGGGGCAGCCGCGAAGGTGCGCGGCCTTCCCGGAGTGCGTCGAGTGTCAAGGTGCGTATCTCGCCGTGGACGGCGGTGACCAGCGGCTCGGTGCGCCCGTCGACCACGACGGGTGGCCTGCCGAGGAGTTCCCACACCGCCTCCACGCGGCGTGCGTCGGGGGCGAGCGGCACCGGTGTGAGGCCCGCCGCCAGCGCGCCCCAGAACATCGGCTGGAAGTCCTCGCCCAGGTCGGCGACCAGTGGCACCGGCGCGCCCGGGGCCACGCCGGCGGCGATGAGGCCGCCCGCCACCCGCAGTGCCTCGTCCCGGAGTTCGGCGAAGGTGACGATGTGCTCGCCGCCGTCCCCGCGGACATGGACGATGGTCTGACCGGGTGCCTCCTGCGCTGCCTTCAACAGCACATCGAGAAGCGCCTCTTCACCGTTCGGACCCCCGCCTGACCTGATCACTCGCGCACCCTAACAAGATCGCCCCTCCGCGAAGGGGCTAGCCGGGACGCCGCGACCGGCCCGCGCGCGTCTGCCCCCGGCCCGGCTCGTCACGGTGACGGCACCCGGATCCGGCGGCACGGCAGAGAGGACGACCGCAAGGCCCTCGCGCGTTCCATCAGGTGAAGGTCGGGTGGAGTGAACCACGCCTCAAGCAGGGGCAGTCGGCCCCGGCCGATCTGCCGTGGGCTCAGCTGCCGCTGTGCCCGTCCGCTCCGGCCGGGCGGAAGCAGGCCGTCACGGTCTTGCCGTGCCGCTGGCACCGCATCCCCCAGTCGTCGGCGAGCATCCGCACGATCCCCATTCCGCGACCGGACACCTCGCCCGCCCCGGGTTCCCGCTGCCGCGGCAGCTCCGGGTCCTCGTCGTGGACGCTCACATGCAGGCAGTCACCGTCCCAGGTGAGAACCAGATGGGCGTCGCTGTGCGCGTGGACATGGGCGTTGGTGATCAACTCGGACACGGCCAGGACGACGTCGTCGACGGTCTGTGGTTCGTCGGCGGTCCATGGCAGGGACTCCAGTTGTGCGCGTGTCCACTCCCGCCCCGCACGCACGCCGCCCGACATGGGAAACGAATGTGCCCAGCCCATCGCCTTGATCGCCACCGACTGCTCCCTCCATGTGTTCGTCACTCCCGTCCATGGACCGGGTACCCGGCAGTCGCGTCCACAGGCATCCCGTCCGATCGGCGGCAGCGCCGCGGAGCGTGCACGAGCACCGGCAGTGGCCGGTGGAACTCACGGGCCCGGTACGGCAGGGAGCGCGCGTCGGCACAGAAGTGAGGAGCCCGGCGAGGGGCGTCGGCGGCGCTGAGCCCTCGCCGGGGGTCCGGCTGCTTCACCGGCGGTCGTGCGGGAGCGGCGGTGAGCGCCGGTCACTTCTGGCGGAGCAGCGTGCACACGGCCGACTCCTCGACGGCGCGGACCTTGCGCAGCAGGTCCGGGGTGGTGGTCCGGTTCACCTGGGTGGTCAGCGAGAAGGTGAGGGAGTGCCGTCCGTCCGGTGTCGCCGCCATCAGCTGGGTGTAGCCGGGGGTGTTCCCGGTGTGTCCGAGCACCACCCCGCACCGTGTGTCGTAGCGGAAGATCGCGAGGCCCGCCGAGTTGCGGCCGGGGCCGGCCGGTTCGGAGGCGCCCTCCACCCATCGGCGCTGCTCCCGCAGTACGGCACGGGAGGTGAGCGCGCCGCTCGCGTAGCCGCGGACGAACCGGTTCATGTCCCGCGGGGTGGAGAGGATTCCGCCCGAGGCCCACACGCCCGAGGCGCCGATGAGCTCGCTGACGTCCACCGGCGGTTCCACCGGATCCATGGCGTAGCCGTGCATGAAGGGCTCCGCCATCTCGTAGCCCTGCGGGAGGCTCGTGCGGCGCAGGCCCAGGGGCCGGTGGACGATCTCGCGGAGCAGTGCCTCGTAAGGGCGGCCCGTCACCGCCTCCGCCATGAGCGCGACAGCGATGTTGTCCGAGTTCGAGTAGTGGTACCGGGTGCCGGGCCGGAACGCGAGAGGCACGCCGCGGACGAAGTCGAGCAGTCGTCGTGAGTCGAAGTGACGGCGGGGATCGGCTGCGATGAGGCGCTGGAATCGCGGATCGCGGCTGTAGTCCGGCAGTCCGCTGGTGTGCTGGAGCAGTTGCCGCAGCGTGACACGTGACCAGGCACGCGGCAGCTGGGGCAGTCGCTTGCCGATGGTGTCGTCGAGGCCCAGTGCGTGGCGCTGGACCAGGTGCAGGGCCACCGCGCCGCTGAAGGCCTTGGCGGTACTGGCGATCCGGGTCTGGTCGCCGGGGCCGATGGGCCGACCGGTCGTCAGGTCGGCGACGCCCGCTCGCAGTACGTGACGTCGGTCGCCGTTCTGCAGGAGGACCACCACGCCCGGCGGGCCGCCGGGCGTGGCGACCAGCTGGTCGAGCTGTCTCTGCAGTCGGCCGAGGCGGTCGGTGTTCGCGTCACCGGGTCCGGCGGCGGCCGGATACGGCACCCCGCTCCCGATGGAGACGGCGACCAGCAGGGTGGCCAGTCGAAGGCGCAGGCGGGGGCTGTACCGAAGAGGCATGGAAGTTCCCGGGTGGAGGAGGTCAGAACACCCCCAGCATCCGCGCGTGGCGGACCCGGCGCTCGCGGCCCTGCTCCATCCAGCCGATCAAGGTGCCCGGTACCGAGTCACCGGGGCCGGGTCTCGCTCGGGGGCCGGTCACTGCACCTGACGGTCGCCGGGGGGTGCGGCCTGAACCCTGTCCCGTGTCCGGGCACGCCGAGGTGCGCGCCGGCGGTGTCGGACCTCAGTCGTTCGACGGGGTGGCGCGGATCGCGGCGATGTCGAGCTGGAGGCGGACCTTCTCGCTCACCATGGCGCCGCCCTCGGCCAGCCTGGAGTTGTATGTCAGGCCCCATTCGGAGCGGTTGATGGTGGTGGTGCCGTCGAAGCCGACCCGCTCGTAGCCGAACGGGTCGGTGACGTGCCCGATGTAGGTGAGTTCGAGGACGACGGGACGCGTCCTGTTCTTGATGGTGAGGTCGCCGGTCATCCGGTAGACGTCCCTGTCCGCGAGTTGTACGGAGGTGCTGAGGAAACGCATGTGCGGGTAGGCGGCGGCGTCCAGGAAGTCCCGTCCGGCGAGGTGGCTGTCGCGTTGGTCCACGCCCGTCTGGACGCTTGCGGTGGACAGCACGATCTCCGCCCCTGAGCGGGTCGCGTCACGGCCGTCGAAGTAGAGGCGGCTCTGGTAGTCCGTGAAGGCCCCCCTCACCGTGGTGACCATGGCGTGCCGGACGGAGAAGCCGATCCTGCTGTGTGCCGGGTCGACGACCCAGTTCCCGGTCAGGGTTGTCAGGTCGGTGTCCGGCTGACCGGGGCGAGGGAAGTCGGGGCCGTCGGCCGGTTCGACAAGGGTGGTCGAGCGGCGGGACGAAGCACCTCTATTAAAAAGATTCATGACTCACCTAGCTATTGTGCAATAGATATTTCCGCAAGCCGAACCAAGATCCATGAGTTTACCGGACTCATACCCGCCGACCGGCTGGTAACCCTCGCCGGAACGATGGGTCACAAAATCCACACACCCGTTACCAAGCCCTCGGGAGGCGCGGAGCGCCCGTCCCGCCCGGGGGCACTCCGTGCCGCGCGGACCTCCCGGGCCGAACGCCTCAAAATGACATGAATTCCGCATGCCCGAAAGATCGATATGCACCGGGCAACGCAATTACACTGATCCGCGCTATTCGACGAAGTGCGTGACGGCGTGACAGCGGTCAGTATCCGAAGCTCGTCGTGTAGGCGCACTCCGTGTAGATGTACCCGGCCGACAGTTTGGCCGTGTCCGATGCCGGGGACTTTCCGAGGCCGTTCCTGGACTTGTGCACGAAGTACGTGGTGCCGGCCGGCAGCCTGATGGTCCGCTGCGGGTAGTTCTTGCCGCTGTCGCTGCACGGTTCGAAGCCGAGCCCCACCGTGCCGGCGAGGGAGTAGGAGGTGCAGCTCCCGCAGGCCTTGAGGGTGAAGCTGCCCGTCACCGGTCCCGTGTACAGCACCGTGATGTCGTCGGGGCTGTCGTTCTTCACGGTGACGGAGATGCCGCCGCCGGAGGCCGTCGTCGGCAGCCGCTTGCCCGCGGCGGGCACGGTTTGGGCGATCTCGGCGGCGATGGCGATCTTCTTGGCGCGGGCGCGCATCTTGTGGTCCCCGTTGTCCCTGACGAAGTCGTTCATGGTGGTGACGGCCTCGGCGAAGCTCCCGTCGCGGTACTGATCCACCCCACAGGCGTACGCACCCGAGTCCGCGCCCCTCTCCGCCCGGTCGGCGTTCTTGTCGAGGGCTTCGGCCAGCCCGGCACGGTCGCCCTTGAGCCCGGTGACCTGGGAGACGAGACTCTCCAGGCGTGCCACGGCCGCGCAGGGTTCGTCGCCGCCCACCTCCTTCACCGCCTTGTCGACGGCCGTGTCGACCGCGGGTCCCACTTCCGCGGCCTGCTCGGACTGCGGGAAGTCCGACAGGAGTTCGCCGTAGTGCGTCGTCCAGTCGACGGCTCCGCCGGTCAGCGACTGCGAACCGCACTCGTACAGCGAGGTGGCCAGCCGGTCGTCGGGCCACCTCGCCAGCGCTCCGAGTTCCTTCTCGCCCATGGTGCTCGGGACCGTGCGCAGGTACTTCAACGGGACGATGGCGTCACAGTAGTTCTGCCGCGCGTAGGGAGAACCGACCGTGGTGTAGTACGTCTTGAGCCGGTCGGGGACCCGAGCGGCCGCCCGCGAGCCGGGGTGATCGTCGCGAAGGTCCCCGTAGACGGTCAGGGCACGGCGGTAGTCGGCCTCCCCTGACGAGAAGGACTGTTTCCCGGCGGCCCGGACCAGTCCGTCCGCCCGCTCGAGGCGGTCCAGCAGCATCTGCTCGGTGGCTTCGTCGCGCGCGTCCCCGTACAGGAACGCGCCACCGGCGGGCACGGCCAGGAGCACCAGCCCGAGCGCGGCGGCGAGCCAGGCTTTCGCCGGCCACACCAGCCGGGTCCGCAAACCCACGATCGCGCCGTGGACGGCCGCGATCCCGAGGAGGACCAGGTAGGTGCCGAGGACACCGCCGGAGACGCCGTCCGGGTCCGCGGGCAGGGCCACCACGAGCAGCACCGCGGTGGCGACCCAGCAGGCCGCCATCAGCCCCCAGCGGCGCACGAGTGCGTAACCGAGCCCGAGTCCGCACAGGTTCAGCAGCGCCACCGCGGCCGCTCGCCGGCCGTCCGCCGGAGCGGTCGCCGGAGCGGTCGGCGGCGCGGTCGGCGGCGCGGTCGGCATGGGTGGCACCGGCGGTGCGACGAACCCGTCGCGTGGCTCGCTGTGATCCCAGGACATGACGGCTCCCCCAGTCAATCACGCCCGAAGTTCTATGACTTGTCAGCGTACGGTCAGCCGTTCGAGGGCGACAGGGGGCAGCGTCGGCTCTTCGCGGAACCACACCGTGGCGGCGAGAACTGTGCGACTGGAGGAGGTTCGGGTGCCCGCCAGTGGCGTCAGCAACAGCCGGTGTCGGGGGTGCCGGTGACGGCGCGTCCGACGCCCGGGGCCGGGGCGGCGGATGTGCCCGGGACGGCGGCGCCGGTGACCGCTTCGAGGCGGCAGAAGCACGACGCCTCGATCGGCACGTCCGCCACGGCCGCGGCGACCTTCAGCTGCTGGGCCACGATCTGTGCCTCCCCGGTCCTGCCCAGCCGGACGAGGCACTCGTGGAACCCGTGCAGGGCCCAGACGTTGCCGGGGTGGTGCGAGGCCCGGGGAAGCGTGTCGTCGAGCCCCAGGTCGGCCCGGTAGACGGCCTCCGCCTCGGTGACGCGCCCCTGCTCCAGGAGCAGGGCCCCGTACGCGTGCCGGGTGGGCTGCATCCACCCCCAGGGCTCGTCGTAGGGAAGGCTGTCGTCCAGCGCGATCGACCGTTCCAGCGCGGCGAAGGCGGCCTCGTGACGGCCCTTGCGGTACTCCAGTTCGCCGTCGAGCATCGCCGAGGCGACCGCGAGGATGTCGGCACAGGTGTTGTTGAACAGCATCCGGGTCTCCGGGACCCGCGTGACCGCCTCCCGGAACAGCCCTTGCTCCGCCTCGGCCTCGGCGATCTCGCCGGTGGCCGCCAACGCGACACCGCGGGCGTAGTGGAGCATCGCGGTCGTCACGCAGTACAGCCGTGGATCGGCGGGCAGCGGCAGGCCCAGGATGTCGGCCCAGCGGCCGAATCGGATCAGGACGTGCACCCTCATGGCGAGGAAGCTTTCGAGCCAGTCCGCCATGGGCGGACTCTCCACCCGCAGCAACTCCTCCGGGATGGAGGCCTCCAGTTGCGCGGCGGTCTCCAGCGCGGTCCTCGACTGCCCGAGGAACATCGCGCCGTAGATCCTGAAGTGGTAGTTGTGCGACCGGTACAGGGTGTAGAAGTTCATCACCCCGGACCGCGCGAGGAACTTCTCGTCGGCGGCGATCGCCGTGCCGTTGTCGGCCACCACCCGCCGGTAGTCGCCGCAGAGCACGTCCAGGTGCGTGGGCATGTGCTGCAGATGACCGGCGTCGGGGACCAGGCCACGCAGCCGGTCCGCGGCGGGCAGCGCCGTCTCGGGAGCCGAGGACATCTCCATCAGATGGATGTAGAGGTGCAGGAGCCCCGGGTGCCACGCCCCGGCCTCGGTGGCGATCGCCCGCTCCAGGACCGCCCCGGCCTCCGACGTCCGCGCGCCGTCGGCGGGCTCGCCCGTGCGCGTGTCCCACAGCTGCCAGGGCGTGAGGTTCATCAGCGCGTCGGCGTAGAGCGTGGCGACGTCCAGGTCGTCCGGGGCGAGCTCGTACACGGCGCGCATGCTGTCGGCGTAGGGCTCGTTCCACACCGAGCAGTCCTCGACCGCCTCCGCCCGCGGGTAGCGGGCGCGCAGGGCGCCGATCAGGGCCCGCTCGACCGGGGTGGCCGCGGCGGCCTTCTCGTGGGCGAGTTCCACGGCCGCGTGGGTGCGGGAGACCGTACGGGCGAGCTCGTCGCCCTCGAAGAACTCCCAGGGCTTGTTGTAGTTCGGGCCCAGGGCGTAGGCGATGCCCCAGTGGGCCATGGCGCAGTCGGGGTCGGCCGCCGCCGCGGCCTCGAAACAGGCGACGGCTTCCTCGTGGTGGAAGGCGTACGACCAGACCAGACCGCGGTCGAACCACGTCTGGGCCTGCGGCGACGAGGTCGTCACGGGGCGGCTGTGGGTGCCGAGGTCGTAGTAGTCCATCCGCCGCTCCCGCGCAGGTAGGGCCGGCCGGGGGCGAACCACCCGTGCCCGCGTTCCCTCCGCGGCCGAAGCCCCGGAGTATGTGTGGCCACGAGCCTAGAGGTGATCCACACGTATTTGTCCCGTGTTCGGACCTCAACAGCCGCAAGGGGGGCGCAGCGGCTCTCGCCCCGGCGCCCGGCCCCGCGCGGTCGGCTTCCCGCCTCAGTACTCGCTGTCGATGCCGGTGACGAACGCCGGCCCGAGCGGCGCGTCCGCCTCGGCCAATCCACTGTCGCGGAGAGCCCTGGAAACCAGCTGGACGGCCTCGGTCTCGGCGCCGGCCTGGTCCGCCGCCTCGACCTCGATCCGGGCGGAGAACATGCCGCCCTCCTCGACCGTCAGCAGACTCAGTTCCTCGCTCTCGCCAAGATCCGTGTTCTTCGGGTCCCGGGGACGGAGCCTGCGCTCGATGTCGGAGCGCGCGGCGTCGGGAACACCGTTGACGAACGTGCCGGGGACGGTGATGACGTACGTGGTCATGAGTACTCCTTGTCTGATCACGTTCCACGTTCCCCTCCTTCGGCCGGAAATGCGGACCGCCCCGCGCGGCGAGGCGAGAGGGGCTCCGGAGCCCCCTCCTTTGCCGCGCCTCGTGGATGCCGGTGCCATGGGGCGCGCGAACCGGGAAATCGCAGGCGCCACAGGGCACCCCCGGTTCTCGTAGACCCCGGTAGCCTCGTCGGATCCACGCGCGCAGGGGTTCTCCCGGGTGCAGGCGGAGGGCCTCGTGGCGCATTCTTGCTGTGTCAGCCACCTGGGCGGCGCACGGACGAGGTAGGGCCGATGACTGGGAGAGCCGAGCACGAGACCCGGACCCCCGGTCGCCTGGATTCGCTGCTGACCGGGATCACCAGGGAGGCCATCAGCGCGGCCGGCGGCTTCGCGGGAGGCGTCTACCTGCGCTCCAGCACTCCCGGGCTGCTGCGGCTGGCCGTGCTCTCCGGTCTGCCCGGACCGCTGTTCCGCCCGTGGTGGCGCCTGCACGTCGACCGCCGGTTCCCGGTGGCGGATGCCTACCGGCTCGGCGTCCAGGTGGTGCTCCCGGACGCCACGGAGACGATGCGCCGCTACCCGCAGTTCGCGGCGGGGCTGCCGTTCCAGTTCGGCTCCCTGTACGTGCCCGTCGCGGGGAAGTCGACGACGTACGGCGTACTGACTCTCCTGCGCCCCTCGGTGTCGGACACCACCGAGGTCCTGCCCGACCGTGACCGTATGGCGCAGCTGGCCGAGGACCTGGGCGAGGCGCTGTGGACCCTGGAGGAGGGCGGCGGGCCGGACGTCGCCTGGGACGGCGAGCCCCTCTGTGTACGGCCTCCGGTCGCGCGTCCTCCCGCCGGACGCATCGGCCGGTTCACCTGGGACCCGGCGTCCGACGTGGTGACCGCGGACAACCGTCTGCACGCACTGCTCGGCGTGGCGCCGGGGAGGTCCACCGACACCCCGCAGGCACTCGCGGACGCCGTGGGCGCCGCCGACGCACACCAGATCCTGACCGCCCTGCGGGAGACGGCCGCGGGAAGACCGCCGCCCCTTCCCCTGCCGGTGCACGCCGCCGACGGCAGCCTGCGACTGCTGGAGCTGTGGAACCTGGACGACACGACCGCGCCGCCGGCAACGCGTGCCGTGCGGGGCCTGGTCCTCGATCCGGACATCGGTTCGGCGGCCGACGGAGCGGCGGACCTGCTTCCCGAGGGCGTGTTCTGCCTCGACCGGCTGGGTCTGATCGTCTACGCCAACGAGCAGGCCGCCCGGCTCCTGGACCGGCCCCGCGCACAGCTTCTCGGCCGGCCGCTCGGCGAGGGCGTGCCGTGGCTGGACCGGCCCGCCTACGAGGACCATCTGCGCGAAGCCCTGCTGTCCTCCGAGCCGGTGCACTTCCATGTCGTACGACCGCTCCCGCCCGCTGAGAATTCCTCCCCGGAGCCACGCGGAGGTGACTGGCTGGCGCTCTCCGTGTATCCCGGGCCCGACCTCCTGACCTGCACCGTCGTGCCTTCGAACCGGATGGCCGAACCTGCCCCCGACCTCGCGCCCCCGCCCGAGGGGCCCTTGCCCGAAGGACCCCGGACGGCGGGTGCGCCCCAGACCGCCGGACCGGCTGCCGAAGTCACCTCCATGGCTCCCCTGTACCGGCCGATCGTCCTCGCGATCGCGCTGACCGAGGCGGTCACCGCCCGCCAGGTGTCCGCGGTCGTGATGCAGGAACTGCTGCCGGCCTTCGGCGGACGCCGGCTCGCCATCTACCTGCTGCAGGAGCGGCACCTGTACCTGGCCTGGGAGACGGGTTTTCCCCAGGGGTTCCTCGCCCCGTTCGAAGGGGTCAGCCTCGACGCGCGACTGCCCGGCGTCGAGACCCTCACCGGCGGCCGCCCGCTCTTCTTCGAGTCGATGAGCCAGCTCGCGGCCGCCTATCCGGGCATTGCTCTCGACGCGACGGAGGGCTCCCGGGCCTTCCTGCCCCTGATCGCCTCGGGGCGTCCGGTCGGTTCCTGCATCCTGGGCTTCGACCGGCCCCGCAGCTTCAGCACCGAGGAACGCGCGGTGCTCACGGCCCTTGCCGGGCTGATCGCCCACGCCATGGAGAAGGCACAGCGCTACGACACCGAGGCGGCGCTCGCCCGTGGTCTTCAGCAGGCGCTCCTCCCCCGGCGCCTCTCCGCGCACCCGCGGGTGGAGACCGTCGGGCGCTATCTGCCGGGCACGCAGGGGATGGAGGTGGGCGGCGACTGGTACGACGTCGTCGAGTCGGGTGACGGTCTCGCCCTGGTCATCGGCGACGTCCAGGGACACGGTGTCCAGGCGGCCGCCACGATGGGGCAGCTGCGCAGCGCCGTAAGGGCCTTCGCGCTCGGCGACCGCCCGCCCGACGAGGTCATGAGCGGCACCAACCACCTCCTGATCGACCTGGACCCCGGCCTGTTCGCGAGCTGCTGCTACATCCGTCTGGATCCGCTCACCGGTGTGGCCCGGGTGGCCCGGGCAGGGCATCCGCCGCCGATCATCCGCTACCCGGACGGCCGGACCCACGTCCTGGACATCCCCGGCGGAGTGGTCCTCGGGGTCGATCCGCACGCCCACTACCCGGTGACGGAGTTGCAGCTGGAGCCCGGTGCCATCCTCGCTCTCTACACGGACGGGCTGGTCGAGCGGCCCGGCGTCGACATCGACGAGGGCATCACCGCACTCCGTGTCGCCCTGGCCCGGGCCGGTTCGCCCGCCGGCCGCCCCGGAGGCCGCTCCCTCGCGGGGGTCGCCGACCGGCTCACCGCCACGGCCCGGCACGTCGCCGACCGCCCCGACGACATAGCGCTGCTGCTCGCCACACGCCGCTCGGAGCCCCACCCCCGGCACTGAGGCCGACGGGTGCCCCGAACGGCTCACCCGAACGGCGGGCCTGCCGTCGCGCGGCCCAGACGTACGGGGACCCCCGGGGAGTACAGCACGCTCACCGGATCCCCCACCGGTGACGGCAGCCCCGCCGACCGGACGAGGTTCTCCTCGCAGGTGACCAGGGTGGCGCGGTGCAGCGGCCAGCGCGGATGGTCGTTCGGCAGGAACCCGGTGTCGCCGGAGAACGGGTTGTGCATCCCCCACCTGGCGGTCAGGAAGTGTTCGAGGCCGGTCGGCTCCGCTATCCGCTCGCCGGGCCTGACGACGAGCCTGCTGTAGGCGCCACGGGGGCCCGGCAGGCGCCGCGCGCTGGCGTAGCCGACCGTGTCCCCACGGGTCCGCAGGGACATGCGGGACCACACGTACGGCAGCCGGAAACCGAGGCGCCCCATCAGCACGGGGACGAGGCGGGACGCGTCCATGGACCGGAAGACCACACCGCGCCGCCCGTACGCGTCCACCGAGTACAGCCGCACGTTGGTCTCCGGGAACGAGCCGAAGTACGGCACACCCGGCAGCCGCAGCCACCCCACCCGGTGCATACGGAACGCGACCAGGCCGACGAAGGTGACGCCGTCCAGGGTGTCAGGGGTGGTGCCCGCCGGCAGCAGCCCTGCCACGGCCGCCGGCTCCACGGCCCAGTGCACGAAGGTGAGGTCCAGCCACTGCTGGGTGAGCAGAGGGCGTGGAAGGGCGACCGGGGCGTCCGGCGTGATCGGTTCCGGCACGGAGGAGGTGTTCGACACGGGCGTCAGCATCGCAGCGCCGGGCTCCGGGCATACCGAGAACCCGCGCCGTGTGACCCGTCCGGCACCGGCGCGTACCGTCCGCGGGCGGCGTCACCGTCTCCGGCTCACTTCCTCACCCGGCAGCGGCCGCCCGGACGGCGCTCCGGCTGTCAGGGATTCGAAGGCACGGTACGCGTCAGACATCGGTGGGCAGGCCACTCACCTCGGCGATGCCCCGCAGCTCCTCGTCCTGCCGGTGCCGTTCACCGATGAAGTCGGCGATCTCCTGGCAGCGGACGGGATCGGCCGCGGTGCCCGAGTCCGTCACGACCCGGACGGGTCCGCCCTCCTCCGTCTCGATCTCGACGATCTGGTTGTCCATGCGTCCCGTGACGGCGACCGCGACGACGAGGGACGCCTCGTCACGGACCTCCTGCGAGACGTTCGCGCCCTCTTCGCCATCCAGACTCAGCTCGATCGGTCCGGCTCGCTGTTCCTGCATCGCCTCGAGCACGGGTTCGACCATGCGCAGCAGCAGCGCATAGTCCGAGGGGGTCATGCGGACACGCAACAGATCGAGGTAAAGATCAACGGGCCGGCTTTCGGGCGGAAACTCTGATTCGCTCATGGGACTCGACTTCCCCAATGTGGGCAATGTGATCGCATCTGCGTCCAGAATGGTGGATCCCCGGGCTCCCCGCCGCTCGACATCGCCCGCCGGGCCCCCGGACCACCGGGCACCGGGCACCGGGCACCGGGCACCGGGCACCGGGCCGAGGGTGTCGGCCAACAGGGCGGCGGAGCCCACGCCGAGCGCGGGCTCCGGGCGGTCCCAAGATCCGTACGCACCCTCACGCGCTCGGTCCCCCTCCGCGTACGGAGAGGGACCGAGCAGGTCGAGCGGCCGGGTGCCGGTGCGGCCCGGCCGTGCGCGGCCTAGGCGCCGCGGCGAATGCGGGCGGCCTTCCGGGCCTCGGCCGTCTGACGGGCCTCGGCGGTCCGCCGGGACTCGTTGCCGGCCCGTCCGGGCCGGCCCGGACGGGTGCCCATGCCCCGGAAGGGGGCGCCGCCGCGCGGGGGCCGCTCCGTGACCGGGGCGCTGCCCGCGAGGGGAACGCCGGAGGGCGCCTGGGCGCCGGTGATGCGGCTCAGCTCGGCCTCCCCCGAGCGGACCTGGGTGACCTGCGGCCGGATGCGTGCGTCGGACATCAGGCGGGTCATGTCGCGGCGCTGGTTGGGGGTGACCAGGGTGACGACGCTGCCGGACTCGCCTGCGCGGGCCGTGCGGCCGCCCCGGTGCAGGTAGTCCTTGTGGTCGCCGGGCGGGTCGACGTTGACGACCAGGTCGAGATCGTCTACGTGGATTCCACGGGCCGCGACGTTCGTCGCGACCAGGACGCTGACGTGGCCGGTCTTGAACTGTGCCAGGGTGCGGTTGCGCTGCGGCTGCGACTTGCCGCCGTGCAGGGCCGCGGCGCTGACACCGCTGACCAGCAGGTGCTTGGTGAACTGGTCGACGGCGTGCTTGGTGTCGAGGAACATGAGCACACGCCCGTCGCGGGCCGCGATCTCCGTGGCGGTGGCGTACTTGTCGGCACCGTGCACGTACAGCACGTGGTGCTCCATCGTGGTGACGGCGCCGGCCGACGGGTCGACCGAGTGGACCACCGGATCGTGGAGGTAGCGCCGGACCAGAAGGTCGATGTTGCGGTCCAGCGTGGCCGAGAACAGCATCCGCTGGCCGTCGGGCCGTACCTGGTCGAGAAGCTCGGTGACCTGCGGCATGAACCCCATGTCGGCCATCTGGTCGGCCTCGTCCAGGACCGTGATGTCGACCCGGTCGAGGCGGCAGTCCTTGCGCTCGACGAGGTCCATGAGGCGGCCCGGGGTCGCGACGACGACCTCGGCACCGGCACGCAGCGCGCCGGCCTGCCTGCCGATCGACATGCCGCCGACCACGGTGGCCAGCCGCAGCTTCAACAGCCGGGCGTACGGCGTGAGCGCGTCGGTGACCTGCTGCGCCAGCTCACGTGTGGGTACGAGGATCAGGGCCAGCGGTTTCCGCGGCTCGGCCCGCCGCCCCGCCGTGCGGACGAGGAGCGCCAGGCCGAAGGCGAGCGTCTTGCCCGAGCCGGTGCGGCCGCGGCCCAACACGTCGCGGCCCGCGAGGGAGTTCGGCAGCGTGGCGGCCTGGATGGGGAACGGCTCCTCCATGCCGAGGCCGGTGAGCGTCTCCAGCAGCTCGGCGGGCAGGCCCAGTTCACCGAAGGTGGCCACCGCGGGGAGGGCGGGGGTGATGGTGGTCGGGGGTGCGAACTCCCCCTGCACCGCGGAGGGACGGCGTCCGCCGCCGCCCGAACGGGTGGCGGGGCGGCCCTGCCCCTGGCCCTGCGAGCGGGAGCGGCCGCTCCGGTCGCCACCGGTGTAGCCGTCCTTGCGATTACTTGAAAAACGATCGTTTGTGCGAGCTGATCGGTTCATGAAGAACCTTCCTCGATATGGCACGTATCGAGGAATTCCCGGCGTGCACGAGCCGGATGAATTGCAAGAACGAGCCGAATGTAAGACGAAACCAAGTCGACCGGGCCGACGCTGCGCGCCGAAAGAGACGGCGGCGGGCGGCGGCGGTCCCCGGAAGCGGGGACCGGGGCGAATCGGAGCGCCGGAGCCGGAGCACGAGCGGGCACGGATCGGGCCGACCGCCGGCGGGCCGGGGGCAGTCCCCCTAAGCCGTTGAGAATGCAACAAGCTGGGGCCCCACCGTGAAGTGGGACCCCAGCCGCCTTGCGCGCTAGAGCATCAGGCAGGAGTGATGTTCTCCGCCTGCGGGCCCTTCTGGCCCTGCGTGACGTCGAAGGTCACCTTCTGACCTTCCTGCAGCTCGCGGAAGCCCTGGGTGGCGATGTTCGAGTAGTGGGCGAAGACGTCAGGGCCGCCGCCGTCCTGCTCGATGAAGCCGAAGCCCTTTTCCGAGTTGAACCACTTCACGGTTCCAGTAGCCATGTCATATCCCTTTCGGGGCAGTACCCGGGGGCCCGCACTGTGTGGACCCCTGTGTCGCCGCAATTGACCCCGTCCGGAATGGAACGCCGGAAATACAAAAGTGCCCGACGAATACGAATTCGCCTGAGGCACTTGAAGTGTGCGGGAACTACAACTGCAACTGGATCAAGACTAGCACGACGGGCCCGCCAGGCAACGGCACACCCGCACCACCGAAGAACCGTTACGGACGGGCCGCCGCTCCGGGACCCTTACGACCCCCCTCGCCACCCCGGGGACCCCGGTCCCGGTGGCGCGGCGAGGGTCCGGCCGCGCACCGCCGTCTCCACCGACCGGCACCGGGATCCTGCCGCTCGCACGGACCACGGCGGCCGCCTCGCGAGCCACGGCCGCCCCCGGCGGACCATCGGGCCCATTGCCTCAAGTCCCCCTGCCACGCACCCGCCTGGGTCATCCGGGTCCCGCCGTCCTGGTTCCGGGAGGTCGGTGCGGGACTCTGGAAACTGACGACTCGTCAGGTTACGCTCCGCGCATGATTTCCACGGTGGTCTGGGGTACGGGAAACGTCGGCCGTGCGGCGATCCGCGCCGTCGAGGCGCACCCGGCGCTCGACCTCGCGGCCGTCCTCGTCCACAGCCCCGACAAGGTCGGCCGTGACGCGGGCGACCTCGGCGGTCTGGGCCGAGGCCTGGGGATCGCCGCGACCGACGACGTCGACGCCGTACTGGCCGACGGCCCGCGGGCCGTCGTGTACGCGGCGTCGGGCGACATCCGGCCCGACGAGGCCCTGGCCGACATCGCCAGGGCGATCCGCAGCGGCGCCGTGGTCGTGACCCCGTCGCTGTACCCGCTCTACGACCAGCGCAACGCCCCGCCGGAGTTCCGGGACCCCGTGCTCGCCGCCGTGGCGGACGGCGGAGGGTCGCTGTTCGTCTCCGGCGTGGACCCCGGCTGGGGCAACGACGTGCTGCCGCTGCTGATGAGCGGGCTCGGCACGGTCGTCGACGCCATCCGGTGCCAGGAGATCTTCGACTACTCCACGTACGAGCAGGAGGAGTCGGTCCGGTACCTGGTCGGGATGGGCCAGTCGATGGAGTACGAGCCGCTGATGCTCGCCCCGTCGATCCCGACGATGGTGTGGGGCGGGCAGATACGGCTGATGGCCAGGGCCCTGGGCGTCGAACTCGACGAGATACGCGAGACCTTGCAGCGCCGCGCCCTCGACACCACGGTGAGCACCCGGACGATGGGCGTCTTCGAGGCCGGCACCCAGGGCGCCGTGCGGTTCGAGGTCCAGGGGTTCGTCGGGGGTGAGCCCCGCATCGTCATCGAGCACGTCACGCGCATCCATCCGTCCTGCGCGCCCGACTGGCCGGCACCGCCCAACGGCGACGGCGCGCACCGCGTGATCATCGAGGGCCGCCCTCGCATCGAGATCACCGTCGAGGCGACCGACGAGGGCGAGAACCGTTCCGCGGGCGGGAACGCCACGGCGGTCGGGCGGCTGGTCGGCGCGATCGACTGGCTCGTGGACGCGGAGCCCGGACTGTACGACGCGCTCGACGTCCCCCTGCGCCCGGCGGTCGGAAGGCTCGGCAGGAAATGACGCCGACACCCGAGGCCGCGCCTCCCTTCCCCGGCCGAGCCCGGGGCGTGATCGAAGGAGTCCCGGATGCACGTCGACGTTCCCGAGGGCAAGAACCCGATCGAGTACGTGTGGGGCGAGATGGTCCCCGGTATAGGGCCCGCCGCCGCGAACTTCTCGCTGGCCGTCTACTCCCATACGACGCTGGGGCTGCGCGAGTTCGAGGCCGCGCGGCTTCGGACCGCGCAGATCAACGGCTGTCTCTTCTGCCTCGACTGGCGGACCGAGCGGGACGGGCTGAAGGTCGAGGAGGGGTTCGCCGACGCGGTGCTCCAGTGGCGCACGACCGACGCGTTCGACGACCGCACTCGCCTGGCCGCCGAGTACGCGGAGCGGTACGCCCTGGATCACCATGGCCTCGACGAGGAGTTCTGGGGCCGGATGACCGCGAACTTCGGCCAGGCCGAGATCGTGGAGCTGACCATGAGTCTGGGGTCGTGGCTGGCGTTCGGGCGGCTCAACCACGTGCTGGGGCTCGACGCCATGTGTGTGCTGCCGGGGCACTGACGTGGCCCGGGGCCGCCCGGCGCACGCGGTCGGCCCCGGGCTCGTTCCTCGCGCGGGACGGGATCCGTCGGTTTCCTGGGCGGGTGCGGACGCCCGGGTCGCCGCTACAGGTCGGCGGCGATGATCGCTTCGATGTTCCGTTCGGCGAGGGCGGTGATGGTGACGAACGGGTTGACGCTGGTGTTGCCCGGGACGAGTGCGCCGTCGATGACGTACAGGCCCGGATGTCCGTGCAGGCGGCCGTAGTTGTCGGTCGCCCTGTTGAGCACGGCGCCACCGAGCGGGTGGTACGTGAGATGGTCGCCCCAGATCTTGTAGGTGCCGAAGAGGTCGGTGCGGTAGATCGTCCCTTCCTTGGCGTTGATCTTGTCGAAGATCGTCTTGGCCATGTCGATCGACGGTTGCTTCCAGGCGGTCTGCCAGTTCAGGTCGACCCTGTTCGCCGCTGCGTTCCACGAGAACTGGGCCCGGTTGGGGTTCTTGGTGATCGACAGGTAGAACGAGGCGTAGGTCTCGATGCCGGTGGGCAGTGGGGCGACCTCGGCGAAGGCACCACCCGCGGCCCAGTTGTCGATGCCGGAGCAGGGGATGGACGACTGCACGGCGCCGGTGGGGTCCCACATGTGGTTGGCGCGGCCGCACATCACGTTGCCGTTGTCGCCCCAGCCCTTGCCCACCTCGCCGTTGAGGGCGGGGAGTGCGCCGGTGGCCTTGAGCCTGACCAGGAGCTTGCTGGTTCCGACACTGCCGGCCGCGAAGAAGACCCGGTCCGCGGTGACGGTCTTGGTGGCCGTGGTGGTACCGACGGTGTTGAGCTGGTCGATGACGACGGTGTAGCCGCCACCGGATTTCGGGGCGACCGAGGTGACCTTGTGCAGGGCTGAGATGGAGACTCGTCCCGTTGCCTTCGCCCGGGCGAGATAGGTCTGCTGCAAGGACTTCTTGCCGTAGTTGTTGCCATAGAGGATCTCGCCCGCGAGTGCGGACTTGGGTACGGTTCCCGCGGCCTCCCGCTCCATGTAGTCCCAGTCGTACACGTCGGGCACGAAGACGAACGGGAAGCCCGAACCCTGGGCGTGCTTACGGCCGACCCGGGCGTACTGGTAGCAGTCGGCGGTCTCGAACCACGCGGGGTCGACCGTGCCCACCCCGAGGCCCGCGTTGGCGCGCGGGTAGTAGACGGAGTACATCTCGTCGGCGTCGACCGAGGGCAGGACGGCGCCGAAGTTCTCGCGCCTGGGCGTGACCGCCATGCCTCCGTTGACCAGTGAGCCGCCGCCGACGCCGCGGCCCTGGTAGACGATGATGCCGCCCATCTCCTCGGCGTCCAGGATGCCGGTGTGGCGAGGGACGTCCTTGTCGATGGGAAATCCCAGGAAGTTGCTGAGCGGCTGCTTCGTCCTGGTGCGCAGCCAGTAGGACCGGTAGTCGGGGCTCGTCGTGTTGGCGAAGATCTTGCCGTCCGGTCCCGGGGTGTTCCAGGCCATGCCCATCTCGGCCATGTGGACGTCGACACCCGCCTGCGCCAGCCGCAGGGCGGCCACGGCGCCGCCGTATCCGGTGCCGATCACGAGAGCGGGCACGTGCGCCCCGGGCTCGATCACTGCGGCGGCGGTCGCCGCGTGGGCCGGGACCGCATGCCCGGCGAGCGCGGCCGACCCGAGAACAGAACTGGTTCCAGTTATGAATCTTCGACGTGACACGCCTCTCACACGCGTCTCACGTGGGGAATCACCATTCATGCGCGGCTCCTCACTCTCCATAGAGTGAAACGGGTTCTACTGGGACCCAGATGAGAAGTCACGCCATACCCTGAGGTAACTTTCAAACGATCACAAAATGGGCATCACGTACACCTGCGGACACGTCGTGACCGCACAGAAGACAGCCGCACCATGCGTTTCGAGCCGGCCCACGGAGCGGGCCCCACCGGGGCGACAGCGGTTCGGTTCCGCTCGAGGGCTTCAGCCGCGCAGGAGGCGCCGGGCGGTCAGCGCGAGACTGAGTTCCACCATGTCGGCCGGGCGGGCGAGCGAACGGCCGGTCAGCTGCTCGCACCGCTTCAGCCTGTTCAGGACGGTGTTGCGGTGGCAGTACAGACGGACGCCCGCCCGCTGCGCCGAACCGTCGCACTCCAGCCACGCCTCCAGCGTGTCCAGCAGGATGTCGCGGTCGGACGGCTCCAGACGCAGCAGCGGTCCGAGGACCTCTTCGGCCAGCGCCCCGCCCAGTTCGGGGCACGACATCACCATGGCCGCCGGGAGCCGCTCGGTCAGCCGTACGGTGCCCCCGCCGTCCGGACACATGCTCAGGGCCATGTCCGCCAGCCTGCGGGCATCGCCCACCGCCGCCAGCCCCGCCACCGCGGGCCCGACCCCGATCCTCGCGCCCGTGGACGGCCGCACCAACGGCTCGGGCAGCTCGCCGTCACCGACCAGGACGATGCCGTGATCGACGTCCACCCCCGCATGCCAGTGGACACGCACATCGGCCGGGAAGACGTCGGCGGACACGGACGCGCGCCCGCCCTGGTGTGTGCCCGCGACGGCGATGACGGCATACCTCGCCTGTTCGGGCAGGTCCAGCGCCTCGGCGGTCGCGGCGACGTCCGCGATACGGCTGGTGCCGTCGAGGAGGGCCGCGGTCAGCAGACGCACCCGGTGTTCCTGGCGCCAGGCGTGCTGCCGTTCCGTCCTGCGGTAGACGTCCGCCACGAGGGTGCAGTGCTCGTCGACGAAGTTCCACACGTCGGCCGCCACATGGACGAGGAGGCGGACGTCCTCCGGGGCGGTCCTGGAGGTCTCTTCGACCAGCGCCTGCCAGATCAGGGACCCGCCGAGGCGAAAGGCGTGCAGGAGCGCGTCCAGCGGCAGTCCCTGTTCGGCGCGTGAGGCACCGATCTTCCACGAGCAGCGCAAGGCCGCGTCCCGGGTGCTCCGCGGGTCGATCAGCGAACCGACGCTGTGGCGGAGCGACCGGTGCACTTCCTGCCACGTGCCCGTCGGATCGCTGTCCAGGGCGGTCCGGTAGGCGGGTTCACGCTCCCGCAGCGCGGCGACGAGCCGGTCGGTCAGCTCGGGAAGGTTGTTCAGCAGGATCCGGGCCGACCGGTGCAGCACGCGAACAGCGTCGGCGTCGATCAGGGAACGGACCCTCGGGGGACGCGACAGCGCGGCGGACGGCGGTCCGTGGCCGAGCTCGACTCGGGACCGTACGGCGTGATGCATCGCGTTCTCCCGGGGCGTCGGCTCCGTGGCGGTGCGTCACACCGGTCCGTGTGCGGCCGCCTGTCGGCCGCGGTTCCACGCGATGGTCGGCACCTGTCCCGTCCTGCCCCGTAGAATGACATACCGTCCAGTCGGTCCCTAGGGTTCTGCGACGTTCTTTTCCCTCGGCCGGGCCCTCCGCGAAGGAGACGGGCCGTCAGCGGCACGTGAGGCGGCGACCCGCGTGACCGGCCTCCTGCGTGTCCCGGGGTTTCGGGGGCATCCGGTATGCCAACCGGGAGGAGAAGTGTCATGTATCTGGCACGTGGAGCGAGCGACGACGCCGACGCCTGGCTCTGGGCCCTGGGGGCTCTCGCTCTGTACGCGCTGATCAGCTACGCACTGGCCTACCGGGCACGCGCCCGGCGCGGCTCCCGGCACCCGGCCCACGACGCCCTGCACGATCTCAAGGACCGTGAGGAGCCGCAGACACCCCGGCAGCGCCTCGTGAGCCGCGCGATCATGCTGTGCGGAGGAGCCGTGACAGGCCTGGTCGCCTTCACGACGTCAGGCGTACCGCGCGTACTGGCGGTCGCGGGCACCGCCGTGGTGGCGGTCGGGCTGTGGGCGTACTACGACCACCGCACCGAGACACCGGCGACTCAGGGGCGATGACCCGAGGGACGTCCGCCGGCACCCGTGCGTCCCCGTGGGTCAGGGGCCGGGGCCCGGGTCCGGTTGCACGGCGGTGGTGATCCCGGCGCGGGCCGCCTCCAGCTGGGCGGCGAAGGCTATGCCGAGAAAGAGCGCGACACCGGTGAGGTTGGCCCACAGCAGCAGGGCGACGAACGCCGTGAGCGGGCCGTAGACGGCACCGAACGACCCGCTCTCGGCGACGTAGAGCGCCAGCAGCCAGGTGGCCGTGACCCACAGCACCAGATGGACCGCCGAGCCGAAGGCGAGCCAGGTGTAGCCCGGCTGGTCCCTGCGGGGAGCCCAGCGGAAGATCACCGCAGAGGCGATCCAGGCCAGCGCCACGCCCAGCGGCACCTGCAGCGGCCCCCACCAGTCGAGCGGGTCACGGGACCAGCCGAACGCCTGCACGACCGACTCGCCCACCGCGTCGCCCGCGACGAGGACGAGGAACCCAAGGACCATGGGCATACCGGCGGCGAGGGCGAGGAGCAGGGCCCGGCCGTACTTGGCGAGGAACGGCCGGTCGCGTTCGATTCCGTAGATCCGGTTGGCACCCCGCTCCACCTGGCCCAGCGCCGAGGCCAGGTTCAGAACGGCGAAGGCAAGGCCCAGCCACATCGCGAGCGCGCCCCAGATTCCGGACCCGGCACTGCGCGCCGTCTCGTCCAGAGCGTCCTCGACCAGATCCGCGCTGGCGCCGGGCACGATCCGGCTGAGGGTGAGCTCGATGATCCGTCCCACGCTCTCGGTGTGGACGGTCGTGGCGACACCGACCAGGGCGATGGTGAACGGGACCAGGCCCAGGACCACCTGGAAGGCGAGGGAGCGTGCGTTGGTGAAGCCGTCCGCGTAGCGGAAGCGGGAGAACGCGTCCAGCAGCAGGTGGCGGCCTCCGTAGCGCCGCAGCGCGGTGAGTGCCTCGTCACCGGAGAGCTCCTCCCCGATCATGTCCCGCGTCTGCGGGACGTGCACGACGGTACCCATCGCGTATGTCTCCTCGTGTCGTTCGTCCACCCCGGGCCGCGAGCCGCGGCCATGGGCCACCGGCCGCGACCGCAGGTCGTCGTACCGTCTTGCCGGTCGTACGGAAATCAGCCGCCGCGCGCCCGTCGAAGCACGGTCCGCCGCGGGTCGCGACCCCCGATCACCCGGTGGCCCGGACCCGGACGAGGGGTGATCGCACACACATCCAGCCGCGTCCGGACCGGGCCGGATGCCGGCTGATTCCGTCATCATGGGGCCGACGTCATCCGGATCGCGAATCCCGCCCGGCTTCCGCCCGCCCGGCCCGCGACCGCAGCACAGCGAAATCGGAAACACATGGGAACCCTCAAGGCAGCACGGCGCGCACGCGGCGCCCGCACGGCAGCGACCTCATGAGCGCGGCCCGCATCCCGGGGCTGATCCTGCCCGTGGTCTTCTTCTGCGCCTTTGCCGCCGGGGCCCTTTGGTACTGGCGCCATCGCGGCGACTGAGGTGCCCGGCCGCCGGCCCGCCGTCCACGGATCAGGCGGCGTGCCGACGGACGGCGTGAAGCAGGCCGTCGATCTCCTGCGGGGTGGTCGCGAAGGAGGTGACGAACCGGACGACGCCGGGCTCCCAGCGGTCGTGGTAGAAGGTGTAGCCGTCGGACAGCAGGCGCTCGCTGACCTGCTGCGGCAGTCGGCAGAAGAGGATGTTGGCCTCCGCCGCCCCGAGGAGCTCGACCTCCTGCATGGCCTTGAGACCGTCCTGGAGGCGGGCGGCCATGGCGTTGGCGTGGGTCGCGTTGCGCAACCACAGGTCGTCGGTCAGGTAGGCGTCGAGTTGCGCGGCCTGGAAGCGCGCCTTCGCTGCGAGCTGACCGGCCCGCTTGGCGCGGAAGGAGAGTTCCGCGGTGAGGGAACGGTCGAGGACGACGATCGCCTCGGCGGTCATCGTGCCGTTCTTGGTGGCTCCGAACGACAGCAGGTCGACGCCGGCCCGCCAGGTCAGGTCCGCGGGGGCGCACCCGAGGGCGGCGACGGCCCCGGCGAAGCGGGCGCCGTCCATGTGGAGCCGCAGGCCCGCCTCCTCGGTGATGGCGCCGAGGTGGCGGAGTTCGTCGAGGGTGTAGACGGCGCCGGTCTCGGTGGCCTGGGTGACGCTCACCACCGAGGGCTCCACGCTGTGCACGTCTCCGGCTTTGTGCCGTACGGCCGCACGGAGTTCGTCCGGGTCGATCCTGGCGTCGTCGCCGCCGAGCGGTACGAGCTTCGCGCCCGCGGTGTAGAACTCCGGTGCCCCGCACTCGTCGTTGTTGATGTGACTGTGGCGGTGACACAGCACGCTGCCCCAGGGCGGGGTCAGCGCGGCCAGACTCAGGGCGTTGGCGGCGGAGCCCGTGGAGACGAGCAGTAGGTCGACGTCCCGTTCGAAGATCTCGCAGAGCCGGCGGCGGACTCCGTCCGTGACGGTGTCGGAGCCGTACGGCGGGGCGTGTCCCGAGGCGGCCCGGGCCACCGCGTCGACTATCTCCGGGGAGGCGCCGGCGGCGTTGTCACTGCTGAAGACGCGGGAGGGGGCGGGGGCGGTGCTCATGACGAGGGTTCTGACCTTCCTTTGGCGGCGGGCGGGGCGACGGCGGCCGGTGCCGTCCTGCCGAGAGGCGGCGTCGCGGTACGGGCGGCCGCGGCCCGGCTGCGAGAGCGGCGAGTGATCACCCCGCGCCGTTCCCGGTGACCGTCCGCCGCGGCGCGGCGGCACGGATGAGCTGGCGCAGAGCTCCGTAGTAGACCTCGTGGTCGGTCACGGCGGGCAGGATCACGGCCACGTGGGCGGCCAGCGTCGGGAAGTCCTCCGGGTCGAGCGAGGCCAGGGCCCTGCGGGTGGCCGCCTGGGCCGCCCTGGGGTCGCGGTGGTCCACGAAGCTCGCGCAGCCGAGGGTGAGCAGGTACATCCGCCGGTAGGCGGCGATCGCCTCCTCGGGCGTCATGTCGGCGGCGAGGCTGTCGGCGAGCTGCGGCTCGACGAGGCGGGCCAGCAGGTTCGGTCCGAGCCAGGGGCGGGCGCCGCGCAGCGCGAGCAGGCCCGGATGCGCCGACAGCAGGCGGTACAGAGCGGTGAAGCGGGCCTCGGTGGCCTCGGCCCAGCCGGTACCCGGTTCGATCTCGGGCAGCCGGGCGGCCAGGTGGTCGGTGCACAGGTCGAGCAGCCCCGCCAGGTCGGTGCAGCGACGCTGGAGGGAGGCGAGAGAGATGCCCAGCCGGGCGGCCAGGGCGCGGAAGGTCAGCGCCGCGGGACCGGCCTCGTCGACCAGGCGGAGGGCGGTCTCGGCGATGCGCTCCGGAGTCGCGCGGTCCAGGGACGGGGAGTGGCGTGGCATGCGTGTCATCGTACGATACGTCGTATCGCTACGATAGGCGCCGTCCTCGCGCGGGCCGACGCGACAACCAGCCGTCAGTGGCGTGACGTCGACGGCGTGGGCGCCGAGCGGTGACGAGCGGCAGCGGGACACCTGTCGGCCGGGCGGGCGGCGCCGGACACGCCACAGGCGCGGGCCGCCGGTCGGCGGCCCGCGCCTGGTTCTGTTCAGCCGTTGCGCGACCGGCCTTCGGAGGAATCGTCCCCCCGGACCACGCACAGGGCCCAGATGATGAACGCCGAGAAGGCGATCATCACGATCGACCAGACCGGGTAGTACGGCAGGGAGAGGAAGTTGGCGACGATGATGAGTCCGGCGATGGCCACACCGGCGGCCCTCGCCCACACCGAAGCCTGGAAGAGCCCGAGACTGATGAGCACGGCGACAGCACCCAGGACGAGGTGGATCCAGCCCCAGCCGGTGAGGTCGTACTCGAAGACATAACTGCGGGTGGTGACGAAGACGTCGTCCTCGGCGATCGCCATGATCCCCCGGCAGATGTCCAGCACGCCTGCGATCATGAGCATGACCGCCGCGAAGACTGTCAGACCCTGGGCCCAGTGCCGCTTGGCCGAGTGCGAGTGCGCGTGCGCGGTGTGTGTCGCAGTCATCCTGATGCCTCGATTCAGTGTCGTGCGATGCCGTCAGCGACCGGAGGCCGCGGATGCGGCGTCCGTCTGTCCCGACGGGCCGGAACCGCTCAGCACCAGTTCCTTGGCCCTGCGGAACTCCTCGTCCGTGATGTCACCGCGGCCACGGATCTCGGACAGCCTCGCGAGTTCGTCGACGCTGCTGGGCCGGCCTCCGTCCTGCGCGGCCTCCCGGACGTACTTCGTGAAGGCCTCCTGCTGTGCGCGCGCCTGCGCCACCTCGCGGCGGCCCATGTTCCTGCCACGGGCTATCACGTAGACGAAGACGCCCAGGAAAGGCAGGAAGAGCACGAACAGCATCCAGCCGGCCTTGGCCCACCCGCTCAGGTTGTCGTCCCGGAAGAGGTCGACGACGACCCGGAAGAGCAGGACGAACCACATGATCCACAGGAAGAAGAGCAGCATGGACGAGAAGACGCTCAGCAACGGATAGTCGTACGCGAGATTCATCTGCCCACTCATGTCATCCTCCGTCCCGGGCGTTCGCCCGGCAGCCGTTTCGCCGTCTTCAGGGTGCCCACGACAGGCGCCCGACGGCCTCACCCGAACCGGGTGAACGGGACCGGCCGTGGCCGGCCCGGGCCGGATCGCCGTCGAGCCCGGGGCCGTCCCGCCGGACAGGGGCTCCCCGCGCCGCCGGATCCTGCTCGCCGTGGGGCGCGGATCACCCCCGGCGGGTGATCCGCGCCCGCCCCGGGGGCGATGAGGTGGAGGCGCGCAGGCACGTGCCTGCATACGGCGGTACGGGCACGGCGTGCGCCGGAGGTGACCGGCAGCAGAGCGTTCCGGCGGCAGGCCGGAAACCGTCGCCGGAGCGGGCGCAGGACAAGCACTGCTCCGTACGGGGGCAGCGGTTCAGGAGGTTACGCCGATGGCCATACCGGTCGCGTTCACGGTTTCCCGGTCACCGCGGGAGAGGGCGGCGTTCGGCAGGAACGCCCGTACCCACACCCCCCGTTCGAGCCACGGCCGGTTCGAGGCGGCGACAGAGCGGCCCGACCCCGTCGAGGTCATCGAACGTCAATCGGCCTCCCGGCTGGCCGAGTTGGTGCCGATCCGCTACGGACGCATGCTGGAGTCCCCGTTCCGCTTCTACCGGGGCGCCGCGTCGATCATGGCCACGGACCTCGGATCCGTCCCGGACACCGGCCTGACGGTGCAGCTCTGCGGAGACGCCCACCTGCTCGACTTCCGGCTGCTGGCCTCGCCGGAGCGTCATCTGGTCTTCGACATCAACGACTTCGACGGGCCGCCCCGCGCTCGCCGGAATCGCGCCGCGCCGCCCGTGTGCGGGGCGTCAGCTCGGCAGCTGGCGCATCTCCAGGACGCGCAGGCCGAGCGACTGGCAGCGGATCAGCAGCCCGAACAGGTGCGCTTCGTCGACCACGGACCCGAACAGGACGGTCTGGCCGTTCATCACCACGTGGTCCAGCTCCGGGAACGAACTGGCCAGCGTCTTCGACATGTGTCCTTCGACGCGGATCTCGTAGCGCATGAGCTGCACTCCCTGGGCGACCTGGGACAGGCGTGCTGCGCCCTTCCCTACGATCGTCCGCCGCGCCACACCCGCGTGGCCTCACCCCGCAGAGGTGATACGCGTCCGGACGCGCGCCCGCGGCCGTGCCTGTTCACAGCAGCCGCAGCTCGCGCGCGCGGCGGACCGCGTCGCCGCGCCGGTTGACCGCCAGTTTCCGGTAGACGCTCTTGAGGTGGGTCTTGACCGTGTTCACCGACACGAACAGATCGGCGGCGATCTCCTCCGTCGACATCATCTGGGCCAGCCGCTGGAGCACGTCGAGCTCGCGCCGGCTCAGCTCCTCGATCACCGGCGGGGGCAGCCGGTCCCCGGACGGGGGCGGTCCGGCGTGCCGCGCCGAACGCGACGAACCCGGGGTGAGCCAGTCCGCGGCCAGCCCTCTCAGCGGCGCCGCTTCCAGCACCGGCCGGATCCATGGCCCGGCTTCGAGGAAGGGACGCCTCAGCCGTTCGCGCCGTGCCTCCCGCAGAGCCTGGGCGACGAGCGCGCGCGAGGCGGCGCCGTCGCCCGCTCCGTCCGCGGCCTCGGCTCGCACCAGCATGGCCCGTACGGTCACCGCGGGGCCCGTACGGCCTTCGGAACCCAGCCCGTCGAGCAGGTCGAGCGCCGCGACGGGCCGGCCTGCCGCGAGGTGCGCCCGCGCCGCCCCCACGGCACACGCCACCTGGTCGTCGGGCACCGCCTGCAGCAGTTCCGCGGCGGACTCGGGGTGGCCCTCGGCCAGGTGTGCGGTGGAGGCGATCAGCGCCGCGTGCCCCTGGGCCCAGGGCGAGACCTCGTCGGCGCGGACCGCGGTCTCCGCCGTCGAGAGCGCGGCCCGCGTGTCGCCGCGGGCCAGCAGCAGGCGCGCGGTGGCGATCATCCGGCCCGCTTCCGTCACGGGGTCGTGCTGTCCCCGGCGCGGGCCGCCCGCCGTGTCGAGAAATGCCTGGGCCCGGCCCAGTTCGTGGCGGTCGACGGCCACGGCGGCGAGAACCAGTCGCCCGATGTCCGAGCCGGGCGGCTGTGCCGGACCGAACCGCTCCGTCTCGGACACCGCCGCCAGGGCTTTGCGCTCCGCCCTGCCGAGCCAGCCGTTCAGGTAGTCGATCAGGGCCAGCCCGCCCAGGGAGTCCTCGCGCGCGGGCGCCGTCGAGGCCTCGACGGCGCGGCCGGTCACCGTGGACAGCGCCTCGCACGCGTCCTCGAAACGTCCGGCCCACAACCGTGTCGAGCCCAGGTGGGCCAGCAGGAGGGCGGTGAATTCGGGATGGTCGTCGAGCAGCTGCGCGGGAACCTCCTCCTGGAGCTTCTCGGCCGCCCTCGCGGCCGTCTCCGCCCGCTCGGGCGAACCGGTCAGTCGTGCCGCCAGGGTTTCCAGCAGGGCGCAGCTCAGCCGGGCGGCCGCCGGTGCGTATGCCGGCCCCGACGCACTGTGTTCCCGTTCGAGGCCTCGCTCGGCCTGGCGCAGGTGTGTCAGGCCGCGCTCCAGGTCGCACCGGGCCAGCTCTCGGGCCGCGCGCACGAGGTCCGTGGCCGGGCTCGTCGCCCCGGGCCCCATCCGGGCGAACAGCTCGGTCAGATCGTCGCAGCCCAGGCCGGTGAAGAGCCGGCCGATGGCGAGGTCGTCGACGAGCGCACCGGCGGTGAAGTCCCAGTCGCCCGCGGCGGCGCCGTGGCCGAGCGTCTCGGCGAGGGATCCCGAGCGGTGCAGCCATTCCGCCGCCAGCCGGTGGAGTTCGGGTTCCAGGCCAGGAGAGCGCACCCGCAGATGTGCACGGAGGATCTCGCCGAACAGTGGGTGGAGGCGGTACCAGTCATGGCCGAGGTCCTCGACGAACGCGTTCTCGCGGTGCAGCCCCGCCAGGATGGGTTCGGCGTCGGTTCGCCCCGTCAGCGCGTTCGCCAGCGCGGGCCCGAAACGGTCGAGGACGCTGACCCGCAGCAGAAGGTCCTGTGTCTCGGGGG
Organism: Streptomyces aurantiacus; assembly: GCF_027107535.1. Lineage (NCBI taxonomy): Bacteria > Bacillati > Actinomycetota > Actinomycetes > Kitasatosporales > Streptomycetaceae > Streptomyces > Streptomyces sp. Qhu-G9. The sequence continues at coordinate 6,050,919 of NZ_CP114283.1, forward strand.
TCTGCCGCTTCAGCACTTCCGCCAGCAGGAAGTCGGCGACCGTGGAGCGGTCCGCCTCGAACTCCTTGAGGTACGTCGCCGGATCCGGGTCCTCCCGTGCGGCCAGGGCACACAGCCGCAGACCGGCGGCCCATCCGCGGGTGCGCTCCACGAGCGCGTCCGCGGCGTGGGCCGGAAGGCGCAGCCCGTGCATCTCGAGGAGCGCGGCCGCTTCCGCGGGGGTCAAGGCCAGCTCCGCGTCCCTGATCTCGGTCATGTCGCCCGCCGCACGGTAGCGGTGCAGTGGCAGCAGCGGTTCGGTGCGGGTGACCAGGACCAGGCGCATGCCCCGCCCCGCGTGGTGCAGGACGAACTCCAGCTGCTCCGCGATCTCCGGGGCGGTGACGCGGTCGTACTGGTCGAGCACCACGATCACGGGCCGGTCCCGGGCGCTGAGATCGGCGGCGAGCCGTGACAGCAGCCGGTGGTCGACGCGGTTCACCTCGGCAGGGTCGGTCGTCTCGGCGGAGAGCGGTACACCACAGGCGTGCAGCGCCTGGAACAGGTAGGCCCAGAACATGCCGGCCGGCTGGTCCGCCGCGTCGGTGGTGAGCCAGGCGACCGCCTCGTCGCGCCCCTTGGCCCAGTCGGCGACCAGCAGGGTCTTGCCCGCCCCGGCGGCTCCGTTGACCAGGGTCAGCGGTGTCAGGAGGGACTGGTCGAGGTGCTCGACCAGCCGCTCGCGCCGCAGGAACATCGCCGGGCGCTGCGGTACGGCGAGCCGCGTACGTAGAAACGGGTCGCCAAGAGGGTCGGCGCGCGGTGCGGTCGGTCCCGAACCGCCCTCCTCCTCGAACCCAGCCATGGCGCTCACCACCACTGTTCGTCGGATCGCGGGCAGCGCTCCCCCATCAGCATCCCAGTGTTCTCCCGCACCTGCCCGCCGCAGCGGTCGCCCGGCCCTCGCGGCTCCCGCACCGCGCCGCAGGCGTGGCCATGGACGGGCCCGGCGCCGGACGGGCCGGGCGTCGGCCGTCGCCCGGCCCCGGGCGCCGGGGCGGTCGGTCCCGGGAGCCCGTCGTCAGGCGGACGGCGCCCCGCTCAGGACCTCCACCCGGCCGGTGTCGAGCGAGTAGTAGGCGCTGACCACGGCCAGGCCGCCCTTCTTCACGAGCGGGGCCAGGTCCCTGTTGGAGCGCAGGTCGGCGGCGGTCTGCTGTATGTGGATGCGGATCATGGCGTCGACGGGGTCGTCGGTCGGCTCCTTGAGGGTCGCCCGGTACGCCGGCCGCAGGGCCCTCGAGATGGCCTGGAGGTTGCCGGGCAGTTCCTTGCCGTCGCGCATCGCCTCGTACGAGGCCTTGATGGCCCCGCACCGCTGGTGTCCGAGCACGACGATCAGCGGGGTCCCCGAGGTCATGGGCCCGTACTCGACAGATCCGGTGACCACCGGTCCCACCACCTGTCCGCCGGTGCGCAGCACGAACAGGTCGCCGAGTCCGGTGTCGAACACGAGCTCCGGCGGCACCCGAGAGTCGATGCACGAGAGGATCACGCCGTACGGGTCCTGCTCCTCGGCCACGAACTCGCGTCGGGCGGGGTCCCGGTCGGGGTGTTGGAGAGTCCCCTCCACCCAGCGCGCGTTGCCCTCCGTGAGCCTTGCGAGGGCCGTTTTCGGCGAGTCGGGCCTCGCGCTCCTGAACGGCGAGGGGGACTTCGCCGCCGGCCCGGCGGCGGGAGACTTCGCCGCCCCTGAGCCGGCCGCCGCCGACGAACAGCCGGTGACGAGGGCTGTCGTGGCCACGAGCCCTCCGGTGAGCAGGGCCCTTCGCTGCGGTCGGCCGGAACTGGTCATGAGTTCTCCCCTTGGGTGGTGCAGGTCCGCCCGCAGAGACACGGGCGTGAGACGACACCAGAGGCAGGTCCGTCGGGCGCCCGCCGCTGGCCCGATCCCCTGGTGGAGCGGGTGGTTCCACAGTGGCGGGAGGACGGTTAGGACCCGTACAGCGCTGATCCAGCACGGCGTAAGCAGCCGTCCACATCGCAAGGGACGCGCCCGGGGCGCCGCGACACGGCTGGGGAGGAGTAAAGGGTGTTGCACAAGGCTGCGAACTGGGCATTTCCTCTGTATGGCTGGGGTGTTGAGTGCTGAACAGGTGTGGGTGGAGACGTTCACGGGGCTGCGGTTGACGCAGTTTTCGCGGTTGCTCAAGGCGGTGCGGGAGCGCGGTGGCAACGGCACGATGCAGGGCCGGCCGTGGAGCCTGCCGCTGGCCGAGCGGGTGCTGCTGGTCGCGGTGTACTACCGGACGAACCTGACCATGCGGCAACTGGGACCGCTGTTCGGAGTGTCCTCGTCCACCGTGTGCCGAGTGATCCAACGGCTCGGGCCGCTGCTGGCCCTCGAACCCGTCTCACGTCCGGCCGACGCCGCGGACCGGTTGTGGATCGTGGACGGCACGCTGGTCCCGGTCCGTGACCGCACGGTCGGCGCATCCAGCCGCAACTACCGCTTCTCTGCGAACGTGCAGGTCATCGTAGACGCCGACACCCGCCTCGTGATCGCAGCGGCCCGACCGGCACCGGGCACCACCGCCGACGCCCATGCCTGGCGCGCCTCCGGTCTCGCCGAGCACTGCCAGGACGTGACCGTCCTGGGCGATGGCGCCTACCTCAACTGCGGCATGGTCGTGCCGCACCGCAAACGCCCGCGCCGGCCCCTGCTGGCCGGCGAGGAAGCCGACAACGCAGCCCACCGCACGGTGCGTGCCCGTGTGGAGCATGTGATCGGCCGCATGAAGAACTACAAGATCCTCCGCGACTGCCGACAGCACGGCGACGGCCTCCACCACGCCGTCCAAGCCGTCGCCCACATGCACAACCTCGCCCTCACATCATGACCAGAAGACTGTGCTCACACACTCTGACCTGCCCAAACACAGCCTTGTGCAACACCCTTTAGCCGTGTCGCGGCGCCCCGTCGCGCCGTGCCCCGCTCGCCTCGCGCCTCGTGGGGGGGGAGCGACCGGAGACGGCGCTGTCTCACGTCCGACGTCCACGACCCGCGCGAACGCTCCCGAACGGTGAGCCGGGGGGGGGCCGCCACGCCTGCGTCCCGCCGTGGCTCACGGCACGTCAACTCGCCCTGCCGTTCGGCACGGAGGACCACTGCGCGCGGCGTCGCGGCCGGCCCGGGCGGCTCACGGCCGGCCCGGGACAGGTCAGGAGAAGAGGGCGTCCAGGTCGGGCTTCTTGTCTCCGAAGAGACCGTCCCGCTCACCGAGGGACGCCAGCTTCTCCAGGGAGGCCGTGTCGATGTCCGGCGGCCAGCTGGGCAGCGTGAGCTTCTCCAGGACATCACCGCTGATCTTGGTGTAGGTGGTGAGGATCTGGCGCGCCTCGTCGGGATGGTCGGTGGCGTACTGCAGTGACTCGGCCATCGCCTCGGTGAATTTCTTCACCAGGTCGGGGTTCTCCTTCTGCAGCTTGGCCGAGGTGAAGTACGTCGCCACGGTGAGCTTGGGGTCCGTCTCGGCGAACGGCGACGCCACGACGCGGACGCCCTGTGCCTTGGCGACCGTCATCGCGGGCTCGCCCATCCACGCGGCGTCCACGCGCCCCCCGTCCAGAGCGGCCGGCATCTGGTCGAACGCGATCTCCACGAACTTGACCTCGGACGGGTCGCCGCCGTCCGCACGGACCGACTCGCGCACCGTGGTGTCCCCGATGTTCTGCAGGGTGTTCACCGCCACCGTGTGCCCGGCGAGGTCCTTGGCCGACTTGATCGAGCTGTCCTTTTTGACCGCCACACCGGTGACGTCGCCCCCGACCTTGCCGTTGGACGCCGCGCCGTTGACCACGGACTTGACCGGAACTCCCTTGACCTGGGCGACCATCAGCGACGTGGTGTTGCTGAACCCGAACTGGAACTGGCCGTTCACCACACCGGGGATGATCGCCGCGCCGCCCTGGGCACTCACCATCTCGAGGTCGATGCCGCGGCTGCCGAAGAACCCCTTCTTCTGCCCCAGATAGAGCGGGGCCACATCGACGATCGGGATGATGCCGACCTTGACCTGTGCGGTCTTGTCCCCGCCCGAGGTCGACGAACCTCCGGCCCCCGAGTCCGACGACCCGCATCCGGCCGCGGCGACGATCGTGGTCAGTACTGCGGCAAGCCCGAGAATGCGCCGTTGCATGGGCTCCTCCTGACGGAAAGCACTGGTGGATTACGTGGACGAGTGCGGTGCGTGAACGGGTCGTACGGGCCGTGCTGGAATCACGCGGGCTCCCCGAACGCGGCGGCGGACGACGCCGGGCGAGGCGGTACAAGAACGGTGCGTGGCGCCGGTCCCTCCAGGGGATCCTGCGCCGATAGCACGAGCGACGAGGCAGACGGGGCGACAGCGGCGGGGAACAGAACACGACGGTCCGGGGCGCGACCGGACAGCTCGGTCCCCCAGCCCGATTTATGTTGTGCATTTTCTTGACGGCAGCAATCTACAGACCCAATTTCGCGCTGTCAGCACCCCGGACAAGGGAGGTTGGACATCGCCCGTCCGCACCCCGTCCGCGCCTCGGCCCGCGGGGCCTCCTCCGGCCCAGCCGGCCAGGGCGGGTCCCGGGCGCCCTGGCCCACGGCTTTCGCGCCCCTGAGCCTGTCGACGGTTTCGGATCGCGCTGCCGCGGGAGGGGACACCCCAAGATCTTTTACTCACCCTTCCGTTTTCACTTCCTCATCGCAATCTGATTTCGATTTCCACTTCTTACGGCGGGAGTGATCCGGCCCTTCGGGGGAAGCTCGTCGAATTCTCGAACGGCCGCGTTTGGACCGGCGCTCTCCGGTCAGCCGTATGTAGACAGCACGAACGAAGCGCAGTGAGGACGTGATCTGCAGTGGCCAAGAACGAGAAGGCAAAGGCCAAGACCGAGCAGGCCAAGGGCAAGACGAAGGAGACCCTCGGCCGCGCTGTCGGGAACGAGCGTCTGACCGCCGAAGGCAGGGCGGAGCAGTCCAAGGGTGACGTCCGCCAGGCCAAGGAAAAGACCAAAGACGCATTCCGGCATTGAGGATCACTTAATCCGCAGGGCCCGTCGCACGCTCTTGCGGCGGGCCCTGTTTCTTTTCAGGTGAAGGAGCGCGAAATGCTCGGGGAGCAGCGGAAGCACCCCATCGACGCGTCGTCCGCGTCGGCGCGGCCCCAGCGACCGGGACCGGGACCGCGCAGTCCGGCCGAGGTACGCGAGGAGGTGAGGCTCGCACTCGAAGAAGCGCGGCGGTCCCGACGCCGCGACGCCGTGGGCGACGACGTCGTCGGCGACGCACTGCTCGTCGCCTCGGAACTGACGACCAACGCCATGCTGCACGGCGGCGGTGTCACCGGTTTCGAGGTGTCGCTGGACGATGGGGACGTCCGGCTGTCCGTGAGCGACCGCAGCCAGGAGCTGCCCACCCCCAAGCAGCACGTCGATGAGCGGGGCTTCATGCGGGCCGGTGGCCACGGCTGGCCCATCGTCTGCCGCCTTGCCCGTGACATCACGATCTCGGAACTCGGGACCGGCGGGAAGCGCATCACCGCCGTACTGCCGCTCGTCCGCCAATGAACCCCTCCACTCCGGCCTCCCTCGGGCCACCGCCCGGACCTGCCGCCGCATACGGCCAGGTCCGGCCCGCCCCCTCCACTGTCCGGGCACGACTCGGGCACGACAAAACCGGCCGCGCTCCGGCGGCCGGTTCGTCAGGTGGTCGACTGTGCAGCCGGCTTCGACCGGACCGGCGCTACCAGCCCAGGGGCCGGGCTCCTGTCAGCTCTTCACGATCTTGCGGAGGTTCTCGACCGAACCGCATCCCGACTTGAGCTGGTGCGCCCGCTCCTCGACGAAGTCCGCGCCGAGCTCCTCACGGCGCTCCATGGGGACGTTCTCGCGCGCGCCGTTCAGGATGGTGCGTTCTTCCTCGTCGGTGTGGTGCGCGACGGCCTCCACGAGTTCCTCCAGCTTCTCGTCCCAGTCGTCGGAACCGACTTCGTCGACCTCCAGGAGGGCGAGCAGCGCCTTGTTGCCTTCGTCGTGTTCGGTCTCGCCGTGCTCCACCTCCTCGTCGTCGATGTTCCTGTAGCGCTTGAGAGCGGGGTAGACCTTGGCCTCCTCCGCGAGGGCGTGGGCGATCAGAAGGTCGGCGAATTCTTTCAGCGCGGTCGCCCTGTCCGCCTCGACACTGCGCATCTGCCGGAAGAGGTCCTCCATCTTCCGGTGATCATCAAGAATCAACTGGACGACATCTCGTGTCTCAGGCATGGTGCGGCGCGCCTTCCTCGGTGGAAATAAAGTCTTCCAACACGAGTACCCCCGTAATCGGGGAAGAAAATCGTCCTGTCGAAGGGCCGCGCGGCAACAGCGACAAACGGAGTAACTGACGAAACCGGGGACGGGCCGCACACCTACCGGTGAATCCACGGGACGTCACCGTCGTGGCGCACGCATCTCAGCGATGTCGGCATGCCTTACCCGGCGTCACGCCGTAAGGGCCTGTCGGAGCGCGCCCGCCGCCGACGGTGTGCGCCGCACCGCGGGACGCACCGGATACGTGGTCTTGGCCGGATCGACCACCGGTTCCCCCAGCACGATCCGGCCCGCCGCGTGCAGCGCGTCGCACTCGTCCGTGGGCAGGGCCACGTAGCACCCTCCGTACCCGGGGCCGGAGCTGACGGGCTGCCAGTAGCCGTATCGGCGACGGCCGTTGAAGTGCACGGTCAGGCAGACGGGGACGCGCTGCACCGTGATGAGGCGCAGAACCTCGGCGCCGCCGGGGCCCACCGGGGCGGTCGTGCGCGGGAGCCCTCGGAGCATGGTCACCGGTTCTCCGTTCGAGGCTCGCGACACGGCGCGGTGGTGAAGAGTGGGCGTCATGTGAGGGCGGCCTTTCGACGGACGGGTATCGATCGCGTATCACCGGAGCGATGACGTTCTCGCTGCTCGGCATTGTTCCGGAGGGCACTGACAACGCGGCCCGGAGCCGCTCCGGGCCCCTCCACGGAGCCGCCCTTCAACGGAGGCCGGGTGGCGTCGGTGCGTGATGGGCGCGACCTTCCAGTTCGCCCGGGGTCATCAGCAGCGTCGTACGCCCCGGCGTGGTCGAAGAGCGCCTCTGTGACGCGTTCCCACTCCTCGGCCTCGGCCTGGGCGGCAGTCGCGTCCCGGCCGGTGAGCGAATCGTCCTGAGCCGCCTTTCGGGCGTTTTCCAGAGCTGCCTTCGCCTCGTGGTGCCGCATTCCCGTGGCCGAGCGGCGCACCCGCGCCCAGGCGTCACGCTCGGCTTCGGAGGGTTCCGCCGCCTCGTCGCTCGTGTCGTCGACGGGACCGGACGCTCGGTCCTGCTCCAGGCTCACTGCTTCACCTCGTTCAGGCGCGGGCTGAATGCTTCCTTCAGCAGTCCCGTCTGCCCCCGTCGCGAGGACCGACACCTGTCGGCCGTGACGAGTCGTCACACCGGGAGAGGCCCGGTGGCGAGGCAGTCGTGTGCCTCGCACCACGGGCGTCGCCCTGCGTGTTCACCCGCCTACGCGCTGGTGTTCCTGGACGCGCGGCCGCGGACACGTCGCCGCAGTGTGCGCCGTTCGGCTTCGCTCTTGCCGCCCCAGACGCCGATGCTCTGGCCCGTCTCGAGAGCCCAGTCCAGGCACTCCTCCTGGACCGGGCAGCGGCGGCAGACGGACTTCGCGTCCTCGATCTGCACCAGCGCGGGGCCTGTGCTGCCTATGGGGAAGAACAGATCGGGATCGACGGTGCGGCATTCCGCGTACTCGCGCCAGCCCTCCATGGGAGTCTCCTTCGGTCGCAACGATGTTGTTCACGGCATTGGGTCTCTCTTCGGGTCACCCGTGACCGCACCGGTGAAACAAGGGGTTTCGCCGGACGGCGCTGCTTGAAACGTTCAACAACACTGCGACACTGGCGGCCGCCGGCAGGTGAGGCCCCTGAGGGACCATGCCCGGCGCGGCAGGGTCGCACGGGTGGCAAGATGGGCCTCAAGGGAGCGGCAGTCCTGGCGCTTCAACGAAATGAGCAGGTGACACATGTCGCAGGTGCCTGGCGAGGTCTGGGAGCAGTTCGCGATCGCCGTCGCGGAAATGGCACGGGACCTGCTGACGCAGGACTCGACCCAGGGCACCTTGGACCGCATCGTGGAGCACGCGACGGTGCTGATCAACGGGTGCGACGAAGCCGGCATTCTCACCGTGCGACAAGGTGAGGTGCACGCCCTGGCGGCGACGAGCGATCTGGTGCGTCATGCGGACCGGATCCAGCAGGACCTGCGGGAGGGTCCGTGCTTCGACGCCGTGACCGATCGCCAGCAGATCTACGCCATCGAGGACATGCGGGAGCCGAACGACAACTGGCCCCACTTCACGCCCAGGTTGAGGAAGCTGGGCATGGGAAGCATGATGGGCTTCCTCCTCTTCACCGAGGACGACGACCTCGGCGCCCTCAACGTGTACTCGCGCGATCCGAACGCCTTCGACGAGACCGCCCGGCGGGCCGGCTGGATACTCGCCTCGCACGCGGCCGTCGCCTTCTCCGCGGCCCGTACGCATCAGCAGCTCGGCCACGCCCTGGAGACCCGTCACGAGATCGGCGAGGCCATGGGCATCCTGATGGAGCGCTACGGACTGACCGAGGACGCGGCTTTTAAGGTGCTCAAGAAGACGTCGCAGGACCGCAACGTCAAACTGCGCGAGATCGCCCGCCAGGTCTGCCGCACCGGCGAGAAGCCCAGCTGACCGTGCCGTCCACACTCAGCACGGGCGCCGTTGCCACTCCGGTGACAACGGCGCGGGAGGGGCGAACAGACTCGGCAGATTTCACCCCTTTTGCTATGTAATCGCTAGTGTCCTGCGCCAGAGATCCGTCGGCAGAAGCGGGCGAGGGAGTCGAGGATCTCTTCGGCTGTCTTGGTCCAGATGAACGGCTTGGGGTCTTCGTTCCAGTCCTTGACCCAGGCCCGGATGTCGGCTTCCAGGGCCTGGATGTTCTTGTGTGCGCCGCGGCGGATCATCTGGTGGGCCAGGTAGCCGAACCACCGCTCGACCTGGTTGATCCAGGAGGAGCCGGTCGGGGTGAAGTGCAGCTCGAACCGCGGGTGTTTGGCCAGCCAGGCTTTGATCGCAGGGGTCTTGTGGGTGCCGTAGTTGTCCACGATCAGATGGACCTGCAGGTGTGCGGGCACCTCTTTGTCGATCCGGATCAGGAACTTCTTGAACTCCGCGGCCCGGTGCCGGCGGTGCAGGGCAGTGATGACCTCACCCGTGGCGACGTCGAACGCGGCGAACAAGGTGGTCAGGCCGTTGCGGACGTAGTCGTGGGTGCGCCGCTCGGGCATGCCCGGCATTATCGGCAGCACCGGCTGGGACCGGTCCAGGGCCTGGATCTGCGACTTCTCGTCCACCGAGAGCACCTCCGCACCCTCAGGAGGGTTGAAGTACAGGCCCACGACGTCGTAGACCTTCTCCACGAACAGCGGGTCCGTCGACAGCTTGAAGGTGTCCGCCAGATGCGGCCTGAGCTGGAACTGCCGCCAGATCCGGCCCACGGTCGACTTCGACAGGCCGCTGTGCTGGGCCATCGATTTCCTGGACCAGTGGGTGGCGTTCTTCGGCAGCTGTTCCAGCGTGGTGACCACCACCGCCTCCACCTGATCGACGCTGATGGTGGGCGGCCGGCCCGGCCTGGGCTCGTCGACCAGCCCGTCCAGCCGCTCGGCGAGAAAGCGCCGCCGCCACTTGCGGACCGTGTCCGCGGCCACCCGAAGCTCCCGGGCGACCACGACGATCGGCGGTACTTCCGGCCCCGCACACGCCAGGACAATCCGCGCTCGCAGGGCCAGGGCCTGGGCCGATGTCGCCCGACGCGTCCACCGCTCCAGCTCCGCCCGCTCCTCCGCGGACAGCAGCAACGGCTCCAACTTGGGGCCCCGACGAGGAACTGACGCACCAGCAGTAGAAGTCACACACCAACTAACGATCAACTACTGGCGCAGGACACTAGCTCAACACAGGCAGGCCCTCCGCTCCCGTGAGGCCTCTGTGCGCCCCCGAAGTGGCCGGGACACCGTCGTGCAAGGACCCGGCCGGCCGGGAACGCCTGCCCACCGACCGGCCGCGAGCGGCTCAGCGAGCGGGCAGGCGGCCGGTGGGCACGGCGGCCGGGGGAACCGGCGTCACAGGTATCGGCGGATGGGCAGGACGGCCGCTTCCCGGGCTCGCTGCACCACTGAACGGCGCTTCCAGCGTCCCGCGCTGATCAGGGTGCTGACTGCCAGGTCCTCGTCGAAGTGGGCGTCGAGTGTGGACGTGAACTCCTCGTCCAGCACGGCGAGCATGATCTCCTCGTCGTGGTCGAGCGAGCGGCGGTTGAAGTTGGTCGAGCCGACCAGCGCGGCGACCCGGTCGACGGTGATGACCTTGGCATGCATCATCGTCGGCTGATACTGGTAGATCTTCACGCCGCAGGCGGTCAGGTCCTCGTAGTAGTGCTGGCCGGCCAGCTGGCAGACCCGCTTGTCCGTGTGCGGGCCGGGCAGCAGGATCTCCACCTCCACGCCCCGGCGGGCGGTGGCACACAGCAGCTCGATGAAGTACGCGTCCGGTGAGAAGTACGCGGTGGCCAGCCGGAAGCGGTCCTCCGCCGACTCCAGCATCACCCGGAGCAGGGTCTGCATGTCCTGCCAGCCGAAGCTGGCCGAGCCGCGCACCACCTGTACCGCGGCGTCGCCCTGGGGGCTGTGCGCGACGAACCGGTCACGGGCATCGAAAAGTTCCTCGTGGCACTCGGCCCAGTTCTGTGCGAACGCGGCGGCGAGGCCGTCCACCGCCGGCCCGCGGACCTCGACGTGGGTGTCACGCCACTCGTGCTCGTTGCGCGCGTCGCCGCACCACTCCTCCGCGATCCCCACCCCACCGGTGAAGGCCGTCTGCTCGTCGACGACCAGGACCTTGCGGTGACAGCGGTGGTTCTGCTTGAACGGCGACAGGGCGAGGGGTTTGCGAAACCACGCCACCTGCACGCCGGCCTCCTCCATCGCCGCCAGCAGGTCCTTCTCGATCAGCCGGCTGCCGAAGCCGTCCAGCAGCAGCCGCACCCGCACCCCTGCCCGGGCACGCTCGGCGAGCGACTGAGCGAATTCGCGGGCGACGTCGCCCTTCCAGTAGACGAAGGTCATCATGTCCACGGTGTGTTCCGCGGACCGGATGCGTGCCAGCATCGCGGCGAAGATCTCGTCGCCGTTGCGCAGCGCGGTCAGGGCGTTGCCCTCGGTCGCGGCGATGCCGATGAGTCTCTCCAGCCGCCGCCGTATTCGCTCCGACCGCTCCTCGAACATCGGCGAGGCGCGTGTGCCGAGCGGGTGGGAGGTCGTCTCCGGCTGGTCCTGCGTACTGGTCATGGGGTCACCGGCCGGCACTCGAAGGAGACAAGGAGGGCCGCGCTGCCCGGTCCGGCGCGGGGCGCGGCGAGCAGACTGTACTCCGGCCGCCGCGGCACTCGGAGCCAGGAGTGGCAAACGCGACAATCATCCGGATCCCGCCCAGGGGCGGACGTGTCACTGACGCCGAGAGGTCCGGCCGGAGGGGTCGGCCCGTCACGCCCGCATCGGAGATCACCGCTTTCGCGCCACGGGACAGCGCGTGCGAGAACGGCCGGACACGGCGCACATGCTTGCGGGCAAGCCGGGCAGGAGAGGAGCAACTTGCTTTCTATTTAAGGCGGCACCGTGATTTCCTCCGTGAACGCCCGCGAAGCCACGGACTGCGGCAGCGCAGCGCCGGAGCTCACGGGTGACCTGCCGTGGATCGAGGACGGGGGCAAGGTCGCGCCCAAGGACGCGCGCGTGCTGTCCCGGCTGTTCCTCGACCGGCTGCAGGCCCTGGAAGAGGGTTCGCACGAATACCAGTACGTCCGGAACACGCTGATCGAGATGAACCTGTCCCTGGTGAACTTCGCGGCCCGCCGGTTCCGGAACCGGGGCAGCGGTGACATGGAGGATGTCATCCAGGTCGGCACCATCGGCCTCATCAAGGCCATCGACCGCTTCGACCTGTCGCGCGAGGTCGAGTTCACCTCGTTCGCCATTCCCTACATCGTCGGCGAGATCAAGCGCTTCTTCCGGGACACCACCTGGGCCGTGCACGTCCCGCGCCGTCTGCAGGAGCTGCGTGTCGCCCTCGCCAAGAGCAAGGAAGAGCTCGGCACCACGCTGAACCGTCCGCCCACGGTCAAGGAGCTCGCGGCCCACCTGAACCTGTCCGAGGACGAGGTCATCGAGGGTCTCGTGGCGGCCAACGGCTACATAGCCGGCTCCATCGACACCCCCGGCGGCGACGAGGAGTCCAGCGACGGCGGTCCCAAGTACGCGGACACTCTGGGCGAGGCCGACCCGGCGATGGACCTGTTCGAGGACCTGCACACGCTCGGCCCCCTGCTGCAGGAGCTCGACGAGCGGGAGCGGACCATCATCGAGATGCGGTTCGGCCAGGAGATGACCCAGGCGGAGATCGGCCGGGAACTGAACCTGTCCCAGATGCACATCTCCCGTCTCCTCACCCGCACTCTCAACCGGCTTCGCAGCGGCCTCCTCACCGCGTGATGGCCGTCTCCGCCACGAACCCCTCCCTGTTCCGAGTGTCACGGGATCGAAAGGACGAGCAGAATCGTGAGTGACGAGCTGGACCCGCTCCGCGAGTCGGCGGCGCCGACCGTGACCGAGCACGTGCCGGATCTCCAACTGCAGATGCTGGTACGGCTGGTGGCCCAGGACCCGGAGGCGGCTCTGCCGATCACCCTGGTCATCGGGGGCGGGCTCCTCTACGGCGATCTGATCTCGCACAAGGCGTGGACGACCGACTGGGCGCGCAGCCTGCACGGTGTCGACGGAGCCGGCGCGCAGCTGCTGGAACGCTTCCCGGAGCAGGTGGACCAGGCCGTCGTCGACAAGCAGGGGCGCCGGGTCCCGGAGCGGCTGCCGCAGTGGGTTCATCTGCGTGATGCCACCAGTGTCGTCGGGGCAGGCGGCCCCGTGCTCATGCCTCTGTGGCGGGGCCGGCTCGCGGACATCTCCGGATGGTCCCTGGGCAAGCCCGACAGCTCACTCGGGGACACGACGGACAACGGCCTCTGACGCACCCACCGGCCGGGTTTCAGCAGGCGCGGGACGCCGACTCCCGTGCCGGGCGATGTGAGTGGCCTATCGGTGCAGGTGGCACCTCGGTCATGATCCCGTGGTGATGTCCCCCGCGAGATCGTTCCCTCTCACTGCCCCAGGGGCGCCGGTGGTGTGGTGTCCGGAACCGGCGCCGGGGTCGGAGGGTGGGCCGTGGTCGCCCCTTCCCTCGTCAGGGCATCGGTGATGGTAGGGGCCAGCAGAGGGTCGGCCGGAAGCACATGTGAGGCGAACCAGCGGGCGGCCGCAGGGTCGGGGGAAGGTTCGACGAACTCCGCGCCCGCGTAGTCGTCGAGCGGGGGGTCGTAGATGTAGCCGGACACCACTCCGTGCCGTACCAGACGTTCCACCAGCCCGTCGCGGTCGTGGACCAGCAGGGGAACGCGGAAGAGTGGCAGGGCCCCGTGGTGCGCCGCGCGGTCGCGAAGCGCAGGCGAGGCCCAGGCGGTGCCCGAAAGCAGAGCGACACCGGCCCTGCGTCGGGCGAGATCGGCGTCCAGGAGCGCCGTCCGCAGCATCAACTGCCCCCGGACCAGCGCTCCGTGGCGGGAGCGGTAGTCGTGCAGGTCGACCCGTACCCATGGTTCGTACGCCGTCAGGCTCGGCGCGTCGCGGGAGCTCAGGGCGAGCCGTGGGGCGTGCAGGGCCATGCGGTAGTCGTCGCGTTCCAGCATCCCGAGGCTCTGCATCGTCCGCCATGCCGGGCGCACCAGGTGGAGGGCCCGTACGGCGGAGCGCGCCAGCGGTCGCAGGGCCGCGGCCAGGTCGCCACCCAGTCGGCCCGGCTCCAGGAGATCGTCGCGCAGCAACTCCACCTCCCGTCGGGTACGCGCGTCCTCGACGGCGAGGAACCCGCCGGCCATCCCGGCCACGTGCTTGGACAGACTGAACGCCGCAGCCCTTCCGAAGGTGCCGATCGGCTGCCCGTCCACATGCGTGCCGATGGCGTGCGCCGCGTCCTCGATCAGGGGGATGCCCAACGCGTCGCAGCGGGCGCTCAGTTCCGCGACCCGGTCCGGGAGCCCGTACAGGTTCGTGGTCAGGACGGCGTCGACGCTCCGCCAGGTGGACTCCGGTACGGCGGCCGGGTCGATGTTGCCGTCCCACACGGACACCGGGGCCTGCACGGGGCGCAGTCCGGCCGCGAGGACCACGAAGAGGATCACGTCGTCGTTCACCGGCGACATCAGGACTCGGCCGCCCGGCCTGCACCAGCGCCTCAGCGCCAGGTACAGCGCCAGCCGCGCCGAGGGGGTGTAGACACATTCGCGCCCGAGCCGCCGTGTCATCATCGCCGCGAGCCGCGATCCGTACGGCATCCGTCACCTCTTCCGTGGAAGGGCCGTGCAGGGTTTGCCCGAGGGGCTCAGCGCGTTCTCACGACCGCCGGGTGGTGCCCCGACCGGCTGCCGCCGGGCAGGACCCCGCCGTCCGGCGGCGGGAAGGATGGAACGCATGCTCTGGCGTATGACGGGGAAGACAGCGCCTCGGCGCGGATGCCGGGTACGGGCGGGCCGCGGAGACGACTGCTCAGCGCGCGCGGGGCCCTGCCCGGTAGGAACCCGCCCGGCCGGAGTCCGCCCGGCCTGAACGCTCTCGCCCGGAGCCCGTCCCGCCGGAGGTGCGCAGTGCGCCGACCGTCTTCAGCAGCCGGTCGGCGGGCTCCCTCAGCTGGGGATGTGCCAGGACCGTGTTCCGCAGGCCGCGCACCGGTCTGCGCCACAGCCGGTGCGCCGTCGCGACCGGGTGGGAACGGCTCGCGAACCCCTCCCCCACCCGCAGTTCGCGGGTCTTGAGCCAGTCCTTGTACTCCTTCTCGCCACGGCCGAGGTCCATGACCCGCACACCCTCGCGGCCCGCCGCCTCCGCCATCCGGAGGTGCATGATCAACCCGGGTGAGTAGTAGCTCAGTTCGGGGTCGTACGCGGTGAACCAGGCCGCGAACACCGTCCGCGATCTCGGCCCGAAGTGTGCGGCCACCGGCCGGTCGCCCGCGTACACCACCGACAGGACACCGGTGAAGTGCTCCTCTCGGACGCGGAACAGGTGCTCCACGACGTTCACGATCCACGGCCGCGCGAACCGGTCCATGCGTGACGTCCTGCGGTACTGGGCGGACTTCCACTGCATGAGCGTGCGCAGCATGGCGGGGTCGCGCTCGTCGAACACAAACCTCAACTCCCCCAGATCACGCCCCAGTCGGCGTTCCTTCTTCAGCGTCGTCTTGGCCAGCCCCGGGTACGCGCCCCGCAGCCAGTGCGCGTAGCCGCCCTCACCGGCCTTCAGGTCGACGACCGGTGACGCGAAGGTCCCCGTGACATAACGGCCGAACGGCTCCTGCTCCTCGACGAGGTGGTCGAACTCGAAGACGGACAACCCGCAGGCCCGCAGTAGTTCCTGGGCGTCCCAGGTGACCCCGGGCCGGTGCACGAGGGCCTGGCAGTCGGACAGGCCGAGTCCGATGGCCCGTCCGACACCGAGGGACGTGCGCTCGTACGGGAAGAAGCCCACGGCCTCAGTGCCTTCGCTCAGGACCGCCACTCGCGCGCCGCCGCGATATCTGCCGATGCCGGCCGCGAACTCCGGCGACAGGAAGGGGTTGGCGTAGCCGGGTGACTCGTCCGCCGCCCGGTGCCACGCCTCGCGCAGTGAACCGCTCAGTGACTCCGGTCTGTGAATGCTGATGTCCACCTCAGATCGACCGCCCTTCCGCAGTCTTCGCGAAGGACGTACCGGTCGAGGTACAGCATCGTGTGGCGCGTGAATCACAACTCGTGGATCGCATGGATGATCGCCCCCCATTCCCCATGGACGCGGTGTACGCGTCCTGGCCGCTCCCATGGCCAACTCCCCACCCACGTCGCCGAAGCCTTCGTCGCCCGCCCGACAGCCGGGACCCGAAGTATTCGACAAGGCTCAAACGTCGCGAAACAGCATGCATACTGTCAAGGGTGTCGGTCGTAACGAAACAGGTGCGGATGGGGTGACCGGCCCGGTCGACCATGCTCCTGAGGTCCCGGAACACACGAGGGTCACGAAGGGTCATGTCCGGGAGATGATCATGGAACACGCAGGCAGAAGCGTGTGGACCACCCGCCCTGTCACCTTGAAGGTTGAAATCCAGACATCGCTCGACGAGCGCAGTCGGCACCCCGCGCCCGCGGTTCTGCCCGCACCTGTGCAGCCCACAGCGCCATGTTCGAAACCACGGACCCACAAGGGTGGTTCGGCCACATTCGGGATCATGGCCGGGATGATGCGAGTAGCATCCGGCCCCAACACCATCCGATGTATGAGGAGAGGTAGCTGCCATGTCCG
Organism: Streptomyces aurantiacus; assembly: GCF_027107535.1. Classification (NCBI taxonomy): domain Bacteria; kingdom Bacillati; phylum Actinomycetota; class Actinomycetes; order Kitasatosporales; family Streptomycetaceae; genus Streptomyces; species Streptomyces sp. Qhu-G9. Next base: position 6,067,429 of record NZ_CP114283.1, read on the forward strand.
AAGTCGAATCGGCCGCCACAGAGCTCAAGACCCAGTACGCCGCTCAAGTGGCCGCGGACCTTGAGCGCAACACCAAGGAGCAGGAACGAATCGGCGCCGAAGTGGCCGCGCTCGAGGAGCAGTTGAGCGCGCTTCAGCACGACCGGACCCTGCTGGCGGAACTGCGGCGGGCGCTGGGCGGCGAGAACGACCTTCCGCAGGCCGCCCGGAGCGCCGGAAAGGGCTCCACGCCCAAGCCTTCGGTGCCGCGGCAGGCCACGGCCACGGCGGGCAGGCGGAAGAAGGCCACCGCCACGAAGGCTGCTGCCAAGCCCGCCGCCGCCAAGCCCGCGACGAAGCCGGCCGTGAAGGCTGCCGCACCCAAGCCCACACCCAAGGCCGCCACCAAGGCTGACGCGGCGGAGCCCGCCGTGAAGCCGGCCGCCGCCAAGCCCACGCTCGTCGAGCTCATCCGCGACCATCTCGCCCAGCAGTCCGAGCCCCGCTCGTCCGCGGAGGTCACCACGGCACTGACCCAGGCCCACCCCGACCGCGAGATCAAGCCCAAGGTCGTACGCACCACGGTGGAAGGGCTCGTCGCCAAGGGCCAGGTGCAGCGCACCAAGCAGGGGTCCTCCGTGTTCTACACGCCGTCCGGGACCGCTCCGGCCGACACCTCAGCCGAGCAGGTCGCGGAAACGGCCTGACCGTCGGGGAACGGCTGCCCTGACGCCGCCCCGTGCCGCGGTTCTCACCCTGTGGGCCGGGGCGACTTGACGCGCCGTCAACTGCCCGACCTGGGGCGGCGTGTTGACCAATGCCATGTACTCCGGGGCCGGGTCGTTCAGCCGGTCGTGGCCCGCTGGAGGCGGCGGGCCTTGACGCGGCGTGCGGGCGCCGCGGGGTCGGCCACCGTGCCGGCGGTCTGCGCCCGGTACAGGGTGGGTTTGCTGGTGTCCAGCCCGGCCGCGACCCGGGCCAGGACCTTGTCGCCGGGGCGGGCCGCGATGTGGAAGTGCGACCGCTTCACAGGAGTCAGGTCACCGCCCCAGACGACCGTTCCCTCACAGTCGACGAGGATGTCCCGCACGATCTGCTCGTGATGCGGCCACAGGCCCTCACTGCCGGCCAGCGGATAGGCCCTGGGGTGGAGGGCGATGGCGGTGCCGGAGAGGTGGTTGGACTCGAAGTCGGCACCGACGGTACGGCGAGTGGTGTGGGCGGTGATGCCGCCGCCCTCGCCCGAGTCGACGGCCCCGATCTCGTAGTGCCAGCGGCGCGCGATGTGCAGCAGTACCGCGGCGGCGTCACCCTGGTGCAGCGGGACGGACCTGGCACTTCCCTCGATGTGGTGGACCGCGATGGCGTCGGGGTCGATCCGCCAGCCGTTGGCGGACGTCGTGCGGGTCCACCGGGCGTCACCCGCCGCGGCCTCGGCCGCGTTGGCCGGGGCGGGGCCGAGGGCACCCTGCGCAACGGCAAGCACGCCGGCGCCCGCGGCGGCACCTATGAGACTTCGTCTGGAGATCATCGGGGGTTCCTCACTCGCCTTGGCCGACAGCGGACACACCGGGGTCACTGTTCTGACGCCAGATGTTGTGATCCAGTCCCCAGCCGGACTGGAACTCGTACTCGTGGATCTGGTTGAACGACCAGTTCTCCGGCAGGGGGAATCCGAGGTTGCCGGAGAAACCCCAGGACATTCCGGAGACGAACGACCAGCGTGCCCCGGCGTCCTTCGACACACGGATGCAGACGTTGCGGGAGCCGTAGACACCGAAGGTGTACCGGCCTCCGAGCTCGGCCAGTCCGGCTTTGACGCCCTGGAAGTACGGCACGACATGGGTGTCGACCTCTTCGTCCGTCGCGTCGTGGTCGACTCCGAAGTAGATGCACGTGTTGGCGCCGATGCCGTGTTCCGCGGCCTTCTGGTGGGCCTTCTTCCCCTGGTCGTAGCCCTTGTCGCGGGTGAAGTTGGCGAGTTGGGTGCCGTTGTACTGGAAGATGGGGAAGAACCTCAGCCCCGCGCCCAGAATCCTCTGCGGCTCACCCGGCTTGAGGGCCTTGCCGAGGTACCCGTCCTCGCTGGGGCTGAGATGCTCGTCGAGGTAGCGCCCGACGATGTCGTACCCGTTGGACTTGAGCAGTTGCCCGCGCTGCGTGGTGATCTCGGTGATGCAGTCGCAGCCCGTGGCGTCCCGAGAGGTGTCTCCCGACGACACGAGGAGCTGGGCCCACGTGGTGTAGTCGTTGGTGCCGGTGACGGGTATCTGCGAGAACCGCTGGAAGGACTGCAGCCACCCCAGATGGGTTGGCGGTCCGGGCGTCGGTACTGATGTCCGCCGCGAGGTATTCCTGCCGCCCCTGCCCCGTGTAGGTGGGCGAGTTGAAGCAGCAGGCCGCGCGGAACAGATAGCGGAGATCACCGGTGAGGGTGCCCGACCCTCTTCCCTTCAGCGCGGCCTGGGTGCCGGGGCCGAAGTATCCGTTGATGGAGCCCGGCACGATGCCGGTCTCGTACTGGATGGCCATCATGAGTCCCTGCTGGACGTCACGCGAGTAGATGCCGTCACAGGGCACGAGGCTCATCGCGGGAATGCCGACGCCCGCCACATAGCGGGAGTTCAGCCGCTTCTGGATGGTGCGGATGCCCCCGTCACCACCGGGCACCTCCCGGAACTGGTCCATGCGCATGAGGGCGCGCACGACGTGCGGCCACATGGCATAGCGCTGGTCGACGTTCGCGTAGTCCAGGCCCATGTCGGCGTAGAGCTGTTCCAGGGAGTCCTGGGAGTCGCCGCCCCACCCGACGAGGAACGGCGAGGCCCAGTAACCCTTGCACCACAGGGCGCCGTTGTAGATCCTGAGGAGGTTCTGGTTCGGCTCCAGGTCAAGTTCTGGACTGTGGGCGAGAGACCGAGTTCGTGCTGAAGACCTTGGGTGAGGGACAGTACGGTTGACCAGCTGATGTAGCCCGTCTCCTGGCAGATCACGTATCCGGGCGCCGTGTCGTACGTTTCGTTGACGAACTTCTGCGTCCGGTACACGTAGATGTCGGCCGGCCCTCGCCACGGCACCGACGGATCGATCGTCGATCCCGGACGCGCGTACATGTGCAGGTTTCCGGGGCAGTCTGTGTCGTACCCGAAGGAGTGCGGAAGGATCCTGTTGCCGGCCTTCCGGGGGGCCTCTGTACGCAGGTGCTGGATGAGGTTCCTCATGGCGCGCAGCATGGCCTCGCTGGCCACGTTGCTGGAGCGGATCATGCCGACGATCGAGTAGAACCCGGCGTTGCGGCCCACACCCTCTATGTAGCCCTCGTGGTTGCCTTCGCCGCGTTCGTAGCCACGACCCTCGTAGACGTGGCCGTGCGGGCACACCAGGAAGTTGTAGGCGATGTCGTCGAATTCGCCCGTGACATGACCGTAGTAGACAGAGGTGATCGCCCGGCGGCAGTCCTCCTCGGTCTCAAGGTCGCTGGTGTCCCCGGATCCCAGGTGGTGAAGGAACACCCCCATCTGCGCAGTCCACTCGTTGTCGTGTTCGGCTCCGGTTCCGCTGAGGCGTATCCCTTCCTTGGTTCGGCTACGTACTTGGCCCAGGTACTGCGTTTGTTGATCGTGACCGGCATGATTCCCTCGTTTCACCGGCAGCCCTAGACGGCGACCGACATCGAACATGGAGGTCTGTCTCTGCACACAGCGGTGCTCGGGAGAAGCCCGTCGGCGACCGGCCCGACGGCTCGCTCACAGGGGCGTCAGGCCCGGCAGTCCGGCACGCCGTCGATCCAGTTGCTGTTGTTCTTGATGTAGTAGCCCGCCATCCAGCCCCGGACGCCGTTGGGGGCAATGACCCACACCCAGTAGGGGTTCCCGCCGACGGTCTGGCCGCCCGCCTGCTGGCAGTACACGTACACCTGTGAGGGAGCGCTGACCGTGGCCACGATCCGCGTGCACTCGGTGGGCGACGGGTACAGCTGGCACCATTCGCCGCCGTCACGGACGTTGACGCCGCTGGCCCATACGCCGTAGTTGCCGGGACCGTGGCCGTCCGCGTGCGCGGGGCCTGACGCGCCGAGCAGGGCGACGGCTGCCAGGCCGACGGCGCCGAACCCGGCCGCCACCCGCTTGCCGAAGGGAACGGCGCGGTCGCGACCGCCTGAGGACATGGCTGAGCGGAACCGGATCATGGCGAATCCATTCTGTGAAGAAGGACGGAGGCCCTGCTTCTGGGCGTGGGCCGGTCAGGGCAATAGCAGAGAGGGTGCAGCTGGCATTGACGGGCAGTCAGTAACCCTGAAGGAGAGGCCTGTTGCTGTCCGCACGGCCTGCGTTCAGGAAGCTGGCCATCGCCCGGCGGAGCTCCGCCGAGGGCAGCTCCACGGTGGCCGACGTGGCGGCCACCGGAGAGACGGGCGGAGTCGCCGAAGTGGCGTGCGGGCTCGAACGATCAGACATGGTTTCCCCCGAATGACGTCCTGACCGGACTCCGTTCGGGAGGCCCGTTCAGGGCGCGTGCATCTGTCCCGTACCTGACGAGCACCTGGGCGCGCGGTCCACACGCTCAGGCACTTGGTGCCGTCAGCTTGCCCGTGGCCCCGTCCGCCCCGCACCCATCTTCGGTCTCAGCCGAAAGGCCTGGGCGCGGGAGACCCGTAGGCCCGGAGGCACGGTCCTGCGCGGCTCCCGCTCGGGCTCCGGCCGGCGGGCGTGAAGAGGGTTTGCGGCATGCGTACGGGCCGACGGGGCACAGTGACCCCGCCGGCCCGTACGCATGCCGGGTCAGGCGATGGCGCAGGTGGTGCCGTTGAGCGTGAACGTGGTCGGAGCGGTGTTGGCAGCGCCCTTGTTGGCGGTGAAGCCGACGGTGACCGAGCCGTTCGCGGGAATGGTGGAGGTGTAGGAAGCGGGGGCGACACTCACCGTGCCACCGCTCTGCGTGGGGGTTCCGCCCCACATGTTGGAGACGGTCTGGCCGTTGGCGAAGGTGAAGGCGAGTTTCCAGCCGCTGACAGCGGCGGTGCCGGTGTTGCGGATGGTGATCTCGCCCTGGAAGCCGCCCGGCCACTCGTTGACGACGCGGTATCCGACGGAGCAGCCCGCGCCCGGGGTGCCGCCGTCCTCGTCGGTGGTGACGTTCACCGTGGCCGAGCGGGTCGAACGGTTTCCGGCCGCGTCACGGGCGTAGACGGCGAAGGTGTACGCCGTGTCCGCGGTGAGGCCGGTCACGGTGGCCGTGGTGACGGCCGACGCGGCGACCGTGGTCTCGGAGCCGCCGCTGACCCGGACGATGTCGTAACCGGTGACACCGACGTTGTCGGTCGCGGCGGTCCAGCCGAGGGTCACGGACGTGGCGCCCACGGCGGAGGCACGGGGGGTGCCGGGCGTGGTCGGGGCCTGGGTGTCGCCCGGGTTGCCGCCACCGTAGACCGTGGCTTCCCGGGAGGTCTGGGCGATGCCGTCGACGCCGTTGAAGATGCGTTGGCCCCAGGAGCTGAGCCGGTCGGGGTCGAAGCCGATCGCGAGGTCGAGGATCGGATCGGTGTTGCCGCTCCAGGACCAGGCGAGGTATCCGAGCCGGAGCTGCTGCGCCGCGGCCATCATGGTGTCCTCGTCCGGGTCGCCCCACTGGTCGGGGGGCCCGCCGAACTCGCCTATGAGGAGGGGCAGTCCGGCGTCGACGAAGGCGTTCAGGTAGTCGGTGATCTCCTGTGCGGTGTCGTAGACGCTGTACATGTGGATCGAGAAGATCAGGTTGCCGGTGGTGTCGGCGTCGTACACGGACTGGGCGTTGGCGCGCATGACGCCCTGCCAGTCCTGGCCCCAGTTGGGTGCGTCCACCATGATGGTGTGTTCGAACCCGGCGCCGCGCAGCTTCTTGACGGCGGCGATCGTGGGATCGGTCCAGCCGGCGGGGTCGGTGTTGCCCCAGGGCTCGTTGCCGATGTTGACGATGACGTAGTTCTCCTGGCCGGCGAGCACGCTCTTGAGGCTGATCCAGTAGTCGGCCGCGTGGTCGAGTGTGCCGGCCGCGGCCTCCTCGCCGTAGCCGGTGGTGTCGTGCACCTCCAGCACACAGATCAGCCGGTTGGCCTTGCACTGTGCGATGACGGCGGCGACGTCCTCGGGGCTGTTCCTGGTCCAGCGGTGGCCGTCGGAGAGGACGACGCGGACCGTGTTGGCGCCGAGTGCCTTGATGTCGGCCAGTGACTGTGTCTCGCCCGGATACCAGGTGTGGGCGTGGTTGACCCCGCGCATGACGAAGTCGTTGCCGTTGCCCTCGACGAGGCGGCCGTCGTCGATATGGAGGCCGGTCGCGAGGGCGCCGGGCGACTGGGCGTGTGCGGCGGCCGGGACGAGAGCGCCGAGGAGGACGAGCCCCAGGAGGGTGGCCAGCCCGGCCAGCAGGGCGCTGACGAGGTTCTTTCGTGTCGTGCTTCTTGCTCTTCTCACTGCGACTCCAGAAAGTGAGCGCCAAGAAACGTGAGTTTCGGGAAGTGGGAGCGCTCCCATAGAGTCATCTTGCCAGGAGCACGTCAAGACATCGCGCAGGCTCCGGCTCGTACCGGCCGTCGGGGCGGGCCCTCTGAGAGGGCCCGCCCCGACGCGCCAGGCGGCCCTCCCTCCGCCCAGTCCGGCGTACCGGCCGCGCGCGGCCCAGCCTTCATCAGACTTCCGGGGCTCCAGGGTCCTCGGGCGCTCCGATCGGGACGCCGGTGTCGAAGGGCACGGACGTGTGCTGGTGGGCGATCAGCCAGCGGTCGCCGGCCAGGCGGTAGCCGGTGGTCACCCTCGCCGTGGTGTCCAGCGGCTCACCGCTGATCAGCGTCGCGCGCATCCGCACGAGCGCGTGACTGAACGCGATGCTCTCGTCGACCCGGACACGGAAGTCGAGCACCTCGCGCTCCACCGGCCCCCGCAGCACCGAGAACCACACCTCCTCGGCCTTGCGAAGGGCCTCGACGCCGTGCTGCTCCAAGCCGCTGACGGGATGGAACACCTCGACGTCCGGCGCGTAGCAGGCCATCGCACGGTCGAAGTCCCGCTCGCGCCCGGCCGCGGTCAACTCCGCGTCGAGGCGGCGGATCTCCCCCTCGGCGTCCTCCTCCTCCCAGAACGCACGCACCTCCACGGCTCCCACGGCCGCCACCGGATGCTTCGCGGCCGCCTCGACGGCCTCTTCCAGGCTGTCGCACTCGAGAACGTCGAAACCGGCGACGTACTCCTTCGTCTCAGCGAACGGCCCGTCGCTGCGCAGCACTTCACCACCCCGTACACGTACGGTGACCGCGTCGGCCGGGGCCCGCAGCCGGTGGCCGTGCAGTCGCATGCCACGCCGCGTCAGGTCCGCCACCCATGGTTCGACAGGTGCCGTGCCGGAGGCGTCGGCGGTGTCGTCCCCGCAGACCAGCAGCATGTACTTCATGGTTCCTCCTGTGTTCATGAGACTCCCGCACCTCACCGATGCGTCCCACCGACGAATTGAGCGACACGGGATCGACATTCCCCCAGCATCACCTGCGGATCATGGGACACGCGAAGGAACCGGCAGTCCCGGCCACCCCGGAACTGTCGGCTCATGAGTGGAGCGGCCGAGCCGCCGCTCCGGCCCCGCCCGGGAATCGGCGTGCGCTCCGTCACCACCCTCGCGCCCCTGAGGGCCGCTTGTCACCACCCCTGTACGCGCACTACTGTCACCACGCCTTGGTGAACGGGAAATCCGGTGTGATGCCGGTGCGGCCCTCGCCACTGTGATCGGGAAGTCCGGCTCCGGCCCTCACGGGCAGCCACTGGGTCCTCGGACCCGGGAAGGCGGAGCACGGGCGGTGGTACCCGTCAGCCAGGAGACCGGCCAAGGCACGTCAACCATCCACGAGGTGCTGGAGAGGGTCTGCTGAGCCATGCACATTGCCGAGGGTTTCCTCCCACCGGCGCACGCGATCGCCTGGGGCGTCGCGTCCGCGCCCTTCGTCGTTCACGGAGCCCGGTCACTCACCCGTGAGGTCAAGGAGAACCCCGAGAGCACCCTGCTCCTCGGTGCCTCCGGAGCCTTCACGTTCGTCCTCTCCGCACTCAAACTGCCCTCGGTGACCGGGAGCTGCTCGCATCCCACCGGCACCGGGCTGGGTGCCATCCTCTTCCGGCCGCCGATCATGGCCGTGCTCGGCACCATCACCCTGCTCTTCCAGGCCCTGCTGCTCGCCCACGGCGGCCTGACGACACTCGGCGCGAACGTCTTCTCCATGGCGATCGTCGGGCCATGGGCCGGCTACGGCATCTACCGGCTGCTGCGGCGCTTCGACGTACCGCTGATGGTCGCGGTGTTCTTCGGCGCGTTCGTCGCCGACCTGTCCACCTACTGCGTGACCAGCGTGCAACTGGCGCTCGCGTTCCCCGACCCGAGCAGCGGCTTCCTGGGCGCACTCGGCAAGTTCGGCTCGATCTTCGCCGTCACCCAGATTCCGCTCGCGGTCAGCGAGGGCCTTCTCACCGTGCTCGTGATGCGGCTCCTGGTGCAGTCCAGCAAGGGCGAACTGACCCGGCTCGGCGTGCTCCTCACCAAGAAGCAGTCCAGGACCGAGACCGAGGCGGCGGCCCGATGAGCAGGAACACGAAGATCAACGCGCTGCTGCTCCTCGTCGTGGTCGCACTCGCCGTCCTGCCGCTGGCCCTCGGCCTCGGCGATCACAAGAAGGAGCCGTTCGCGGGCGCCGACGCAGAGGCGGAAACCGCGATCACGGAGATCGAACCCGACTACGAGCCCTGGTTCTCCCCTCTGTACGAGCCGCCGTCGGGCGAGATCGAATCAGCACTGTTCGCCCTCCAGGCCGCCCTGGGTGCCGGTGTCCTCGCCTACTACTTCGGTGTCCGCCGAGGCCGCCGCCAGGGCGAACTGCGCGCCCGGGCACAGCAGGACGGCCAGGACTCCACGCCTGTCACCGCCCCGGACGTCACCACCCCCGCGGAGGTCACCACTTCACCGGGCAGCACCACCGCAAAGGCCCACGAGAGCACACCCGGCAGCACAGGTGAGTCCTCGGTCGGACGGATCTGAGCGTTCATGCTGCCCATTGACGCGGCGGCGCACAGCAGCCGCTGGCGCCGCCGCCACCCGGTGGACAAGGCCGTCCTCGGACTGGGCCTGACCGTGCTCGCGATCTCCCTCCCGCCCTGGCCCGGCGCCGCGCTGGTCCTGCTGACGGCCCTCGCCGTGCTGCTGGGCCCGGCCGGCGTGCCCGCCCGCCGGCTGTGGCGCGCCTACCGGGTGCCACTGGGGTTCTGTGTGACCGGGGCCCTTCCCCTGCTCCTGCAGGTCGGCGGGCCCGACGGCTTCCTGACACCGGCCGGCGGCGGGCCCGTACGCGCCGGAGAACTGTTGCTGCGTACCTCCGCGGCCTCACTCGGCGTCCTGCTGTTCGCGTTCACGACCCCCCTGTCCGACCTGTTGCCGCGCCTGGTGAAGGCCGGGGTGCCCGCGCCGGTCGTCGACGTCGCCCTGGTGACGTACCGGATGAGCTTCCTGCTGCTCGACTCCGTACGGCGGATCCGGGACGCGCAGGCCGCACGGCTCGGGCACACCACACGGGCCGCCCAGTGGCGTTCGCTGGCGGGGCTCGGCGCCACCGCGTTCGTCCGGGCCTTCGACCGGGCGACACGGCTGCAGGCCGGGCTCGCCGGACGCGGTTACGACGGAACCCTGCGCGTCCTCGTTCCGGAGGCCCGCGTCTCCGCACGCTTCACGCTCGCCAGCGTCGCGCTGCTCACGGCCGTGGCCGCCCTCACCTTCGTACTGGAAAGGCCGCTGCGATGAGCGAGCCCGTGCTGGTCGCCCTGCGGGGCGCGTCCTACGCCTACGAGGACGGCCCGCCCGTGCTCAGCGACCTCGACTTCGAGGTGCGCGAGGGACGCGCGCTCGCCCTCCTCGGCCGCAACGGCAGCGGCAAGACCACCCTGATGCGACTGCTGAGCGGCGGACTGCGGCCGGACACAGGCCAGTTGGCTGTCGCGGACCAGCCGGTCCGGTACGACCGCAAGGGCCTGACCAGGCTGCGCACGACCGTCCAACTCGTGGTCCAGGATCCCGACGACCAACTGTTCGCCGCGTCCGTCGCCCAGGACGTGTCGTTCGGGCCGCTGAACCTCGGTCTGACCGCCCCCGAGGTACGGGCCCGGGTGGACGAGGCGCTCGCCGCGCTGGACATCAGCGCCCTGGCCGACCGGCCCACCCATCTGCTCTCCTACGGCCAGCGCAAACGGACCGCGATCGCGGGCGCCGTGGCGATGCGGCCGCGCGTCCTGATCCTCGACGAACCGACCGCCGGGCTCGACCCGGACGGCCAGGAACGGTTGCTCGCGGCCCTGGACGGGCTGCGCGAGAGCGGTACCACCGTGGTGATGGCGACGCACGACGTGGACCTCGCCCTGCGCTGGGCCGACGACGCCGCCCTCCTCACCCCGGCCGGAGTGTTCACCGGCCCGGCAGCCGGGACGCTGGCCCGCGCGGATCTCCTGGAGCAGGCGGGTCTGCGTCTGCCCTGGGGTGTCGCGGTCGCTCAACTCCTGCGGACGCAAGGCCTGTTGACCGACCTGTCACCCGGCCCGCGGACCGCGGAGGAACTGGCCGCCATGACCTCCCGACACTCCACTCCCCCGGTACCGGCTGACGGCTGACGGCTGACGGCTGACGGCTCATGTGCCGTCGGCCCGCACGCCGTTCGCTATCCGTCGGAAGACACCACCTTGGTCACCTTGCCGTGCGGGTCCGCCTGCACGTAGCCACCCTTGTTGTACTCGTCACTGAGGTAGGCGGACATGTAAGCCGCCGTACCGAACACCGTGCTGGGCGGTTTGACCAGCAGATAGCGGCTCGTGGCCTTGCCGACGTTCAGCTTCTTGTCCGCCTCGGCGAACAGCGCGGGAACCTTGTCCCAGTCGAAGTCGTCCAGACTCATCGGCTGGGCCCCGCCGGACAGTTGGTTCTTGATGATGCCCTTCTCCACACCGCGGTCGACGCGGTAGCTGTAGAGGTCGAAACTGGTCCGGCTGCCCTTGACCATCACCTCGGCGGAGACGTGGTCGGGGTAGACCGAGAAGGCCCCGAACCGGTCGCGGCCGGTGTCCTTCTCGATGGCCCGGATCGCGGAGCGAATCCCGTCGGGGGTCAGCAGGCCGGTGGTCTTCGTCCGTTCCGTCTGTTCCTTCGCTTCCGATTGCTTCGGCTGCTCCGGTTGTCTCGTCTGCCGGGACGTCCGGCTCGGGTCGATCGAGGAAGAACCGGCCGACGGCTTCCCCTTCGCGCCGTTCGAGGAGTCGTCCCCTGCGGAGGACGAGCCGCCGTTCCCCCAGCCGGGCAGCAGTGTCCACGCCAGTACGCCCACCAGGACCGTGCCCGCGGCGGACAGGGCGACCGTGGCACGGCGACCACGCCCCGCCGGGCCGACGGGTGTCGGCGCACCGGGCCCTGTCGGGTTCGGCACGGCCGGGCCCGACGGAACGTACGGCCGGGGCACGGCGTCCTGCGGTGTCGGCCGGTCCTGGTGCGCGGCGGACCCGTCGAGGCGGTGGAGCGGGGCGGCCGGGGCGGTGCCGGCGGCCGGTGGAGGGGTGAGCCGGTAGGACGTGGGATCCGTGCGGCTGTCCGCGACGGCCGCCAGCATCCGGTCGAGCGTCCCGGCGTCCGGGCGCGCCGCCGGGTCCCTCACCAGTACGCGCATCAGCACATCCGCCAGGGGTCCGGCCTTCTCCGGCGGCGGCACGTCCTCGTAGAGAACGGCCGCGAGGGTCGCCAGCGTCGTGCCCCGGCGCAGCGGATGACGGCCCTCCACCGCGGCGTACAGCATCATCGCCAGTGACCACAGGTCCGAAGCCGATCCGCCGTCGTTGCCCGCGACCCGCTCGGGGGCCATGTAGTCGGCGGTGCCGATGATCGACCCGGTGGCGGTGAGGGCCGTGGACTCGCGGATCGCCGCGATCCCGAAGTCCGTGAGCACGGGGCGGCCGTCGGGTCGCAACAGGACGTTGGCGGGCTTCACGTCCCGGTGCTGGATGCCGGCGTCGTGGGCGGCCCGTAGCGCCGCCAGTACCTCGCGCCCGAGCCGTGCCGTGTCCGCGGGGTCCATCGGGCCCCGGCCCAGCCGGTCGGCGAGCGACCCGCCGCTGACCAGTTCCATCACGATCCACGGATAGGTGCCCTCGCCGCCGTCGACGATGTGATGGATCGTCACGACGTTCGGGTGGTCGATCCTCGCCAGCGCCCGCGCCTCGCGCAGCACCCGCTCCCGCAGCATCCGCGCGCCGTCCGGGTCGTACTCGGCGAGGTCGACGTCCGGGGGCCGCACCTCCTTGACGGCCACGTGCCGGTGCAGGGCGAGGTCCGTGGCCCGCCAGACCGTGCCCATCCCGCCGCCGCCGAGCCGCGACTCCAGCCGGAACCGCCCGTCGATGACCCGTCTGCCGGAGTCCGCCTCACTCATGCGCGGGAGCCTAGAGGACAGGTCGGACAGGAGTTCCCCCGGGCGGACGGTCCGGGGAACAGCCTGCTCGGCCGGGGCGTGGCGCCTACGGAGTGTCCGCCGCCGTCGACCTGCCGAGGTAGGTGAGGGGTCCCGGGTCGGGCACCTGGATCTCGTGGAAGCCGAGTCGGTCGTAGAACGCCCGTGCGGCGGTGTTGGCGGTGACCATGCCGAGGTGGACTGCTGGAACGCCGCGGCTCTCCAGCGCGGCCAGGAAGGAGCGCATCAAGGCTCGTCCGAAGCCCCTCCGTTGCCATTCCGGCAGGAGATCGATGTGGAGGTGCGCCGGGTACGCGACGAGTTCGGGCAGAACCATCCGCTCGGGAGTGTGCAGGAGGTGGATCATCTCCTCGCTGGGTGTACGGGGCACTGTCGTCGGTTCGGGATAGCGGCGGGCGACGCGGGGTATCCAGGTCGCGCGGAAGTTCTTGACGAACTGCTCCGTGTCCGCGGTGCCGACGACGTAACCGACCGGCCCGCCCGATCCGTCGTCCAGGACGAAGGCGAGTTCCGGCTCCAGGTGGCAGTAGGGCGCGGCGAAGATGGACGGCATCAACTCCTCGTCGGGGTAGCGGTCGCGCGAGTCCCCTCCGTCGAGGGCGGTCCTCACGCAGACGGCGGCGACTCCGGCACGGTCGGCGAGCTGGTAGGGGCGGATTCTCGGCTGCGACAGCATGAGAAGCATCCTGGCGCCCATGGGAGCGCTCCCACAAGTCGGAAGGGATACCTTTTCCGCTTCTCCGGCCGGCTGCCTCGGGGGCAGAGCCTGGACGGGCCGTTCGGCCGTGCCGCCATTTATCACGTTTCGATAGAGGAACAGGTAATTTCCTCGCAACCAACACGGATGTTTCACGACATGGCTAGGCTCCGGTGCCTTGCAGGTATCCGGAGGGGGAATTTCTCATGCGTAAACACCCGGTCATAGCCGCGGCCGTCACCGTCGGCGCGCTGGCCTTCGTCGTCACCCCGGCCCAGGCGGCCGAGTACCAGTCGGCTCTGAAGATCCGCGGTGTGCAGTACGACGCACCCGGGAGCGACTCCAACAGATGCGCCACCGGCAACACGGACGAGGAGTACCTGACGATCAAGAACTACTCGTCCTCGGCGACCATCAACCTGAAGAACTATCTCGTCAAGGACGCCACCGGCAACCGCTTCCTCTTCACCGCGAACCACTACCTCCAGCCTGGCGACTACGTGAAGCTGCGCGGCGGGAACGGCACCGACTCCGACAGCCGGAACGTCGTCTACCGCGACAACTGCAACTTCATGTGGAACAACCCCGGCGACACCATCTACCTCTACAAGCCCTCCGGAAGCCGCTCCGACGTACACGCCTACACCAAGAGCGGTTCCGACTCCGACGGCAACGGCTACATCCGCTTCCACAACTGACCGTCCGGGCAGGATCGTTGAGCGGTCCTCCTCGTCCGGGACGTCAGGCCCCGGCGCCCGCCGCGATGTCACGCGCCGCGATGTAGCCGAAGGTCATCGCCGGTCCGATCGTCGAGCCCGCGCCCGCGTAGCTGTGCCCCATGACGGCCGCGCTCGCGTTCCCGGCCGCGTACAGGCCGGGGATCACGGATCCGTCCGGGCGCAGTACGCGCGCCCGGGCGTCGGTGCGCAGACCGCCCTTGGTACCGAGGTCACCGGGGACGATCTTGAAGGCGTAGAAGGGGGCCAGCAACAGCGGCGCCAGGCAGGAGTTCGGGAGGATCGCCGGGTCGGTGTAGTAGTGGTCGTAGACGCTGTCCCCTCGGTGGAAGTCGGTGTCGGTGCCGCTGCGGGCAAGGCTGTTGAAGCGGTTGACGGTGGTGCGCAGGGCTGCCGCCGGCACCCCGATCCGCTGAGCCAGGGCGTCGAGCGTCCACTCCTTGTGGGCGGCGCCGGACGAGTACCAGGCGTCGGGGAACGTGAACGTCGGAGCGACGTCCTTGAAGAGGTAGCGGTTGCGGTAGTTCTGGTCGACGATCAGCCAGGCCGGGATGTGCGGGGCGTTCGCGTGCTGCTCGTACATGGTGTGGACGACGTCGCTGTAGGGGGCCGCCTCGTTGACGAAGCGGGCTCCCGCGGCGTTGACGAGGAGCCCACCGGGCAGGGTGCGTTCGGCGAGACAGAAGTAGGGCTCACCGGGCAGGGGGATGGCCGGGCCCCACCATGCGTCGTCCATCAGGTCGAGTGCGGCGCCCGCCTGCCGGCCCGCGCGGATTCCGTCCCCGGTGTTCTCCTTGGCTCCGACCGTCCACTGCGTGCCGATGGGCTGTCGCTGGTACTGCGCACGCATGGCCGCGTTGTGCTCGAAGCCGCCCGAGCCGACGATCACCCCGCGCCTCGCCCTCACCAGACCCGGCGCGCCGTCCTTGGTCACGACGGCTCCCGCGGCTCTGCCGCTCTCCAGGTACAGCTCGGTGAGCGGGGTGTTCAGCCAGACCGGCACCCTGGCCGTGAGCAGTCCCGCGCGCAGGCCGGCCGCCAGTGACTGGCCCATGGTGAGGGGTTTCTGGCCGAGGAGCGCCGCTTTGGTGCCGCGGGACAGACACTCCGTGGCGACGGCGAGGCCTTTCGCGCTGACCGCGGAGAGGGCGAGCCACTTGTAGTCGGTGCTGAAGACGACCATGCCGCTCGGGACCGCCAGGTACGGAGGGTTCAGCCGGGCCAGCTCGGCACCGAGGATGTTGCCGTCGAGCTGGGCGGGTTCGATGGACCGTCCGCCGGGCAGGCCTCCGGGCAGTTCGGGGTAGTAGTCGCTGTAGCCCTCCATCCAGCGGAATCGCAGCGGGCTGTTGGCCATGACGAAGGAGATCATGGCGGGCCCGTGCCCGAGGAAGGCCTGGCGTCGGTCGGCGGACACGTCGGGGCCGACCACCGCGGCCAGATAGGTCGCCGCCTTCGCCGGGGTGTCGGGGACGCCGGCGGCCAGGATCACCGGATTGTTCGGGATCCAGATGCCGGCGCCGGAGCGAGCCGCCGAACCGCCGAAGGTGGCCGCCTTCTCCACGACGACGCAGCTCAGCCCCTGTTTCGCGGCTGTCAGGGCGGCGGTCATCCCCGCCGCACCCGAGCCGATCACCACGACGTCGTACGTGCCGAGCAGGGGCAGGTCGGCCGCTTGGGCCGTGCCGGGGAGTCCGGCCGCGAGCGCCAGCCCGGCTCCGGTCGCCGCGCCGAGCACGCGGCGCCTCGACGGGCCGGGCAGGGAGAGGGAATCAGTACGTCTTGCGGGGTCCGCGCTAGTGGCCATGGCAGGGCGCTCCAACCGGGCGAAGGAATGGGAGTGCGTGCTGTGCCCCGGGAGCCAACTCACGTATGGCGTCCCGGTTCTGATGCGGAGTCAGGAATGTGGCGCGGGGGTCTTGGTAAGTCAAGGGTCACGCCGGTCGGACGACGGACGATCACCGGGGCCCACCCGCGCCGGGCCCGTGACGGGACCTGCTTCCGTTGCTCGGGAGAACACCCCTGTCCGGACTACGCGCCCCTCGCCGCCCCCCTCCACTCCCCCGTAACCCTTTCAACCGGTGACAAGCCTTGCAGAGGCAACTGTCACCTGCCAGGATGGTGACGTGAATCTGGATCACGTCTTCGTCTGCGGGAACCCGGCTCTGGACTTCGCCGCGACACTCCGCGCCCGCCGCACACTACGCGCCGAGACGCTCGTGTCTCCGGAGCGACTGGACGCCTGGTACCTCGAAGCCGGGATCGTCGACGCCGTCTCCCCCAGTGGGGAGTCCGACGTCGCGCAGGCAGTGGCCCTGCGCGAGGCCGTCTACGCGCTGGTCACCGCGCGGCGCCTCGGCGAGCCCTACGAAGACGAAGCGCTCGCCACCGTGAACGGCGCGGCCCGCAAGCCGTCCGCGACCCCGCAACTCACCTCGACAGGGCGGCATACGGAGGCGACAGCGGAAGAAGCCCTCTCCACCGTGGCGCGGCACGCCGTCGAGGTGCTGAGCGGCCCGGACGTGCCGCTGCTCAAGGAGTGCGGCAACCCCGAATGCACCCGCGTCTACATCGACCGGTCGCGCGGGGTTCGCCGGCAGTGGTGCGGCATGGAGTCCTGCGGGAACAAACTCAAGGCCGCCGCGTACCGCGCCCGCAAGAAGCGGGTCCAGGCCCCGGCCGCCCACTGACGAACCGGCCACCGGCTCCGCGAGTACGCCTCGGCGGCCGGTGACCCGGTCGGCCACTGCGGGATGGCGGGACGCGCGATCCCGCTCCCGTCAGAAGACGTTGCGGACGAGCCACTCGTCGTCGTCATACGCGTTGCGCGCGGGGTCCACCACCGTGGCCGGCTTCTCCTCGACGGTGTCCGCGAGGCGGACCCTCTCCGGCAGCGTGCCGAACCGGGCGCGGCGTGCCGCCTCGGCGACATCCGGAGCCTTCTCTCCCTGCGGCATCTCGGCCTCCTGCATCTCGGAGCTGCGCGACATCACCAGCTTGACTGGTGACGATCCTCGCAGAGGGGCCGTCACCAGTCAAGGGAGTGATGACACTGGGCCGATCCCCCTGGACCGCTGCCCTGACGCGCTGCCCCGGACCGCTGCACGGCAGGCCGCCCGGAAGGCTGCGAAGAGGCGCTCAGGCCGTGACGGCGTCGCGTTCGTGGTCCGTCAGCGGCGGGCCCGCGAGGTGCGGCTTCTTCGGGCCGAAATAGACGAGGGCGAGCATGTCGGGCAGGAAGAGCCGGGCGGGCGGCTTCTCCATGCTCATCACGTCCAGCAGGATGCGCAGGGCGTGGGGGTTTCGCGAACCGGCGTCGACAGCTCTGTCCACGAAGGCGGCGAGTGTCCTTTCGAGCCGCGTGGGCGGCTCGTCGCTGGCGCCCGGATAGAACACGTCCTGGCCCACGGCCAGGTTCCAGGCGTTCTCCACCGGACGTGCCGCGCCCTTCTGGATGCGCCGGGCCGTGCCGGGGGCGCCGAGGTCCTGCCGTTGCAGGATGTGGTGCAGGGCGACGACGCTCTGCGCGGCGGCGCTCAGCCCGTGACCGTAGACGGGGTTGTAACCGGCGACCGCCTCACCGAGGACGGCGAAGCCGTCGGGCCAGCGGGCGGCCTTCTCGTAGTAGCGCCGCCGGTTGGCCGTGCTGCGGGTGGTGACGACGTCCGTCTCGGGCTCGGCCTCGGCGAGGAGTTCGCCGATGACGGGGTGCGGCAGCCGCAGCGCGAACGGCACGAACGCGTCGTTGTCGGAGCTCGGCCGGCCCCCCTCGGTTCCGGAGAGCGTGACCAGCCACCGGCCGTTCTCGATGGGAGCGATGATCCCGCCCCTGCCGGGATTCTGCCGGGGGTCGGCCTGGACGTTGACGATCGGGAATCCCTCGGCGGTTCGGCCGGGGGCGCGGTAGATCCGGCTGGCGTACCCCACACCGGCGTCGACCGTGCGCTCCACCACCGGCGGAAGTCCCAGGTCCCGTAGCCAGACGGGAGCTCGGCTGCCCCGCCCGCCCGCGTCGATCACCAGGTCCGCCGGGAGGGTGCTCTCGGTGTCCGCCGACCGTATTCGGACCCCGGTGACGCGGCGGGCACTGCCTTCCAGCGACAGCAGTTCGGTGTCCTGGCGCACGGTGATGCGGGGATGTTTCAGCACCCTGGCGCGGATCACCGCGTCGAGCAGATCTCGGCTGCACAGCAGATTGATGTGGTGGGCGTGGGCGAAGCGCCGGAACCACTGTCCGGAGGGGGCCTTGGACACCAGGTCGGCCATGACGGGGGTTCTGCGGGCGCCACGGTCGACGAGCTGGTCGACGATGCCCGGCAGAAGCTCCTCCAGGGCCTTGACGCCACCCGACCACAGCACATGCGCGTGCCTGGCCTGCGGCAGGCCCTTGCGGGGCCGGGGACCGTCCGGCAGGACGTCCCTCTCGATGATCGTGACGTCCGCGTGGTCGGCGAGTACCGATGCGGCGAGCATGCCCGTCATGCCCCCTCCGACGACGATCGCACTGCGCCCGGGGATGGAGCTCGTGTCAGGCATGGATGTTGGCCCTCTCTGTTGACCGTCGTCGGCGCATGGCTGCGGTACTCGGGTCGCGCTGCTGCGCGTGGTCGCTGGTCGGATCGCGAGGCCGGAACCCTCCTCGGTCCGGCCCTTTGATCGAACCATGATCGGGCCAGGAGGGCACCGCGGGGCCTTGAATCCCAACTGGGCCCCGCCGGAGCCCTCCTGAGAGGGGATCAGCTTCGGCGCCTCAGCAGTACCGGGCGCTACGCTCCCGCTCCGCAGCGCCTTGTCGCCGCGGCCGGGGAAACATCGGCGGGCTGGTGCGGAGCGGGTGGGCGCCCGGTACACGACTCGGCCGCCCCCGCTCGCTCAGCGGCGGGACCGACAGCTCGGCGACCCCGGCGGCCCGGCGGGCGCTCGCGGCTTCAGTCGTGGCGTACTTTCTGCCGGGTCGCCCGCTGTCGGGCCTCGGCGACGACCGGCGAGGACGCGAGGGCCTGCGCGAGCTCCACCATGAGGTGCGGCTGCGCGACGGACCGCAGCCGTCCCGGCTCGGCCGGGAGGTCGGCGTCAGGGCCCGCCGCGACCCGCGCCCTGGCCGCCGCGAGCATGGCCGCCTCGGCCACGATCTCCGCATGGTCCGGCGGCGTCCGCCCACCCGGCGGACGTGAGGCGGCGGCGGGGACAGGAGCTGGGACCGTGGCAGGGGCGGCGGAGCGGACCGCTTCTTCGCGCACCGCGGAACGGGCCGCCCTGCGGACCTCGTCGTCGAAATGGGGCGAGCACACCAGGACTCCGTCGAGGATCGTGATCTCCTGCTGGACCAGGCGCACCACAGGCAGATCCCACCAGTGGGTGTCGGCCACCGGTGTCCGCAGGTCGCGCATCTCCAGCCAGAGGGGCCTGAGGAGCCGATAGCGCCTCCAGGCGCGGAGGTTGTCCGCGACGGACGGTCCGACCCGCGGCAGGGCGAAGCCGGCGGCGACGGTGACGCCCGCGACCGCCACCAGGGGCGGCGAGACACTGGTGGAAAGGAAGTCCCAGTCGCGGCCGCTCCAACGGGCCCCGATGGCAAGGTATTTGGCAAACTGGTACGACAGGTCGAACAGCACGCCGACGGCTATCAGCGTCAGGCCCTGCCGGGTGAGGTCCCGCACCTTCCGCAGCCAGCCCAGGCACATGCCCGCGAGGGCGGCGGTGGCCGCGGTGTGGGAGATCAGGTACAGCAGGATCATTTCGCGCATGTACGGCGTCGTGGCGTAGTACGTGTCAAGGTCCCGGGTCCGCTCGACGGGCA
The DNA here is from genome assembly GCF_027107535.1 of Streptomyces aurantiacus. NCBI lineage: Bacteria > Bacillati > Actinomycetota > Actinomycetes > Kitasatosporales > Streptomycetaceae > Streptomyces > Streptomyces sp. Qhu-G9. The sequence continues at coordinate 6,087,153 of NZ_CP114283.1, forward strand.
CGTCGGCCAGGGCGAAGAGGACCACGATCCCGATGATCACCAGCCCGTAGACGTACACCACCAGGCGGGACGCGTGGGCGACCCTTCCGGGCTCCCCGCCTCGCCAGGCGATCATCAGGACGAGGTAGGAGGCGCTCAGCGCGGACATCCCCGAATAGACCAGCGGCGCGGAGAAGTTGGCGATGCCGACGAGTTTGTTGACGACGCTGATGGTGGGCGGCGCGGACAGGATGCAGACGCAGGCGCCGACGACCAGGACCGCACTGCTCGACACCATCAGCGGGTCACGCCACGATCCCCCCATGGACGACAGCTTGAAGACGGCGGTGACGAGAAGGATCACGCCGGGGATGTAGAAGACGACGTCCACGGTTCACCGGCCTTCCGCGGTCGCCGGCCGGTGTCGTCGAGCCGGGCCGGCGAGCCCGCGCACGGATCTGCCGGGTGACGACGGCGAACGGGGCCCGGAGCGGTCCGGCCCCGTGGGGAGACCGGCGCGAGCAGGTGGTGTCCCCGTGCCGAGGGGGCGGCCGGGTGGCTTCGCGGCAAGGGTGCGCGATGCCCGAAGGGCGCTCGGGCGGGGCCGGGCGGTGGGGGGAAGGTGGTTCATCTGGGAGATTTCTCGCCGTCTTCGGCCGGGGTGGCGGCAGGGCTCTCGCGGCGGACCGCCGCGACGATCGGGGACGCGCGCAACGCGGCGGACACGCTCGCGGGTGCGGTACGCACCGCGCTGATCTCCGCGTGGTCGGGGAGGGCGTGGGCATCGACGGGCAGGCCCAGGCGGACGTCCCGGACGGCCGCGGCGACCATGGCGGCGCGGCCGATCCGGGCGGCCTCGTCGAAGGGGCGGCCCTCGGCGGCCGCTTCGGTCTGCGCGCGCGTACGGACCGCGCCGTCGAACCAGGGCCCCACGAGGCTCAGTCCGTCCTGGATGCCCGCCTCGCGCTGCGTGAGCCGGACGTGGGGCGACGAGTACCACGGGATGGGCCCGGCGAGCGGCGTCCGGGGCGAGGCGTACCCGAGTTCGCGCCACAGAGGGCCCAGCTCCCGGTAGGTCCGCGCCGCCCGCCAGTTCCAGACGAGCCACGGGCCCACCAGAGGCAACAGGAATCCGATGGTGGCGCAGGGCGCGGACAGCGCGGAGAGGAGGGGCGCCAGGGTCGTACTGAGAGCGCCCCAGTCCTCACCGGCCCAACGTGCCATCACCGCGGCCAGCTTGAGGCCGCTGAAGGCCAGGTTCAGCAGCCAGCCCACGACGAGGATCCACAGCCCGGCCCGCAGCCACCCGCCGACCTGCAGCGCCCAGCGCCAGCACAGCACCGTCGTGACGAGAGCGGCGGTCATGTGGGCGACCAGGTAGAGCAGGATCATCTCGCGGATGAAGGGGGTCGTCGCGTAGTAGGTGTCGAAGTCGGTGTGGCGGTCCGCCGGGGCGTCACCGAGCGCGAAGAGGACGACCAGCAGGACGATGACCAGGGCGTACCCGGCCTGCCAGCGGCGTGAGACGCGCCGCACGTACGCGGGCGGCCCCCCGCGCCAGTGGACGATGAGCAGCAGGCAGGATGCACTGAAGGCGCTGATGATGCCGTACACCAGGGGGCTGGAGAAGTTGGCCGTGCCGGTGGCCTCGTTGACGGCGGTGATCGTGGGCGGAGCGGCGAAGAAGAAGCCGGCGCCGCCGAGGGCGATCACGAGGCAGACGGTCCGTACGAGCGGGTCGCGCCAGTCCTTCACCAGGCCCGGCAGTTTGACGGCCAGGCCGACCATCATGGCGACGGCCGGTATGTAGTAGTCGGAGGAGTCCACGGCTCAGACCTGTGGCCGACGCTGTCCCAGCGACGCACCGATGCGGCCGGCGACACGCCCCCGGTCCATGGCCGTGCTGTCGGGTTCTCCCTCCAGCCAGAACCGGAAGCGGGTGACCGCGAGCAGTCCGAACCTCTCGGCGTCGGCCTCCTCGCGCCGGTCGAACTCGGTGCGGGCGGCCACCGTCCGTACGGGCTCCTGGAGTTCGGAGAGCTCGGCTCCGGTCGAGAGCATCCGGGCCGCCACCGCCTTGCCCACCACGTGGTTGCCGCAGTCACCCCTGAGCATGTGCCAGACCTCGTGGAAGAAGATCGCCAACTGGTGCAGGGGTGTCGCCCGCTTGTCCACCACGATGAGGTCGTAGGCGGGAAGGTCCAGCCACAGTCCGCTGGCGGTCTGGTGGGGGAACTCCTCCTTCACGAGCCGGACCTCACGGCCCCTCAGCTCACTCACGGAGGTGATCAGCGCGGCGAACAGAAGTTCGGGGTCCGTGGGCGCGGGCAGATTCAGCCCGTCGACCAGCCGGCCGATCAGATTTCGCATCTCTCTGGCTTTGCCTGTGCGCACCGCTCTCCCCCGTGAACCTCAGCACGGGCACCGTCACGCGGCGTCCGCCGAATCCCACCTTGTCTGCGTACCCGGTCGAAGGCGTTCGGCGGTCGTGCGTGAGGCGGGTCCGGGGTGGACGCCCACGGGACCGGCCCCCATGCACGGGCGCCGACGCACCCGACCCGGTAGGCAAATATGTCAAACACGAGCCGTGTCGGCCACACCCGGCTGCGAGAAACACTCCGGGCGAAGGGGCCCGAAATACCGAACAAGCCCGACATGTACCGGTCTTGTCCTGGCGCATCCGTTGCGCTCCCACCGCCCTCCCGCCCGGCCGCGAGGCCTCCGTCGACGGCTTCGGCCGCCGGGAGGCATGCCATCACCGGCGGTCGCCGACAACATCATGCCTGCACACAGCCGGTGTTCTTCGGCTCGGCGCGAGTCACCGCGAGCACAGGTCGGCGCCGCGCGCCCGAGAGGCCCGGGATCCTCCGCGTTCCGGGAAGGTCTTGATCCAGTCACTCATCGACTCGCGCGCTCATTTGCCCGTCGTGGCACGCACGCACCGACGGGGATCCTCGCCGCTCCAGCACGAAGGGCGGCCGGACCCTGCCTGCGCAGGGTCCGGCCGCCCTCGGTGAGGTGCCTGAGCGGTGTTACCTCGACCTGTTGCCGATACGGCGGAGCAGTACGAAGCCCGCGATCACCAGCAGGCCTCCGAACGCGGCCGGCCACAGCTGCGTCCCGGTGTCCGCGAGTCCACCCGTGACCGCCTGCGGTTCGGTCGCCCCGCCCGCCTCCGCGGGTTCGGGACCCGGCACGGCACTGTCGGCGTCCGAGCCGTCCGCCGGGGTGGCCGGATCGTTCTGGGCCGCCGGCGAGGACGTGGCGGCCTTCGGCGCCGCGTTGTCCCGGTCGCCGTTCTTACCGTCGGCGGGCTTGGCCTCCTGCGTGCTGCTGGCAGTTGGCTCCGGCGTGTTCTTGCCGCCGTCGTCCGCCGGCTCGTCGTCCTGGCCGTTGCCTCCGGGCTGGTCGTTCCCGCCCGGCTGCTCGTTGCCGGGCTGGTCGCCACCACCGGGCTGCTCGTTCCCCGGCTGGTCGTTCCCGCCCTGCTGGCCGTCCTCGCCCGAGGGGTCGTCCGGATCCGGCGCCGGCGGGTCGGCCGGTTCCTCACCCGCGCCCGACGCCGCGTCGCACTTTCGGCCCTCGTTGATGCAGTCCACCATCTCCCCCATCAGCGCCTCGTCGAAGACGTTGATGAAGTCGCCGTGGTCGGTGCCCGGCTTGTGGAGCTGCTCGGGGAAGGAGTCGACCGCGAACAGCGGCTTCGTCCGGCCGCCGTCCGCCACGCTGGGTGCGTCGACGTCGTAGACGATGCGCTGGACCAGCTGCGGGATGGCGCGGAAACCGCCGGCGCAGTTGCCGTCGGCGCCCGCGAACGCCACGTGGGTGCGGTGGTTGGCACTGTCGATGTTCTGACCGTCCCAGCAGCTCTGGAACCTGAAGGTGCGGACCACGTCACTGCCCTGGGGGCAGAGCGGGTACTTGTCCTTCAGCTGCCGGTCCTCGAAGCCGGTGCAGCTCCACGACGCGTTGGCGTTGGCGGGGCCGTTGACGAACGCCTTGGCGTCGCCGGTGATGATGCGCAGCAGCTTCGGCATGGCCGTGACCTTGCCCTGCGGGCTGCCCTCGAACGACATCGTGACCTGCTTGGGCGTGAGGATCTCGCCGGCGTTGCCCTCGATGCCGCCGCCGGGAGAGGCCGCGTCCTGTTCCTCGGCGCCGTTCTGCAGCCGCAGCACGGGCCAGAAGTACGAGGACTTGTCGCCCTCGTTCTCGCAGGTCGTCTCGCCGTTCGCCAGGTCCTCGTCGCTCGCGAAGGCGTCGTTGGCCTGGTTGCCGACGTAGTCGTGGAAGTGGTGGGCGCCGTTGCTGACGCCGGGAGCCACGATCACGTTGTCGGAGTTGAACAGCCCGTTCGCGTTCACCCCGCACTTGGTGGTGAAGGTGCCCTTGGAGGCGCCACCCTGGGCGTTCGGCTTCCGCACGTTGGGCTGGACGGTCTTGATGTCCACGAAGTCCGCGGCCACGGGGCCGTTCCCGGCCTGGCCGCCGTTGCCGCCCTGCCCCTGGTCCCCGCCCTGATTCTGGTCGCCGCCCTGGTCCTGGCCCTCACCCTGGCCGTCGCCCTGGTCCTGGCCGTCCTGGTTGCCCTGGCCGTCGCCGTTGTCCGCGTTGTCGCCCTGGCCGTCGCCGTTCTGCCCGTTCTCCGGCTCGCCTTGGTTGCCGGAGGCGCGGAGTATGCAGGGCGCGAAGGCCTCGAGCCCTTCGGGGCGGTCTCCCACGGCGTCGATGGCGACGGCGATCCGGTCGATCGCGGCCGCTCGCTTGTCCTTGAGCGGATTCATGATCGCGTTCTCGGCGAAGCCGCTGTCCTGCCGGATCGCGTCCGCGGAGCTCTGCAGCCGCTGATAGGCCTCGGCGATCTGCTTGTCGAGGAGGGCGAGTTCCTTGTCGACCTGGGTCTTGGCGACCTCCGGCACCGCCGCCAGTTGGCTGCCGACGTCCGGGCAGTCGATCGTGGCGGCTCCCGAGGCCAGGACCTGGTTGGGCTGGTTCTGGCCCGAAGTGTCCTCGGAGGCCGTGGCATAGACGTTCGCCGCTGCCAGCCCACCTCCTCCCAGCATCAGCGCGACCGCCCCGATGGTCGCGCGCCGTGCGCCTGTCGGGCGTCTGCGCGTGTTGCGTCCCAAGGATCTACTCCTACGCTTCGTTGCCGAACGGCATGGCAATCCCCCGCCTCATACGGAGATGAAGCCCCGAGTGTTCAAACACATCTCAGGTTCTTAGAAACCTCTCACGAACCACGCGTCCGTGGGGGCCGTGTGCGGCCAATCACGTTTTCCTGCGGTCTGGTTGCGGATGGGACGGTCCGACCGACCGACAACAGGGGTATCACTGCCGTTTCTGCCGTTTTGCGACAGGGCGCCGCAACCCCCGTGCGGCGGCCGGGGGTCGGCGCCCTGTCACTTTCCGTAGTGCACGCGCCTGTTGCGGAGACCCGGTCCGAGCCGTACGGGTTCGGGCAGGGACCGGGTCACCAGCGCACCGGCAGCTCCCGTACACCCCGGATCAACATCCCCGGCATCCACGTCAGCTCGGCCTCGCCCGCGTCGGGTGCCAGATCCGGGCAGCGCTGCAGGAGCGTACGGATCGCGATGCGGCCCTCCAGCCGCGCCAGCGGGGCCCCCAGGCAGTAGTGCAGGCCGTGGCCGAAGGCGATGTGGCCACGGGCGTCCCGCCGGATGTCGAAGCGGTCGGGGTTCCGGAAGCGCTCCGGGTCGCGGTCGGCGTCGGCCATGGCGATCAGGACGGTGGAGCCCGCCGGGATGGTCACGCCGCCCATCTCCACGTCCGCGAGGGCGAGACGGTCCGTGCACGCCTCCACCGGACCGTCGTAGCGCAGCATCTCCTCGATCGCGCCGTCGAGGAGACCGGCGTCGGCCCGCAGGGCGGCGAGTTGGTCGGGGTGCGCGAACAGGGCCCGCACGCCGTTGCCGATCAGGTTGACCGTCGTCTCGTGGCCCGCGATGAGCAGCAGGACCGACATCCCGATGAGTTCGGAGGGCGAGAGCCGGTCGCCGCCGTCGTCGACCGTGTGGATCATCGCGCTCAGCAGGTCCTCGGCGGGCCGGGCGCGCTTGGCCGCGATCAGCTCGGCCAGGTAGGCCGGCATCTCCTGGTAGGCCCGCGCCTCCGCCTCCGGGCTCGTACGGGCCACCATCTCGTTGGACCAGCCGCGGAAGGCGGCCCGGTCGAGTGCGGGTACGCCGAGCAGTTCGCAGATGACGGTCATCGGCAGCGGGAACGCGAAGGAGGCGACCAGGTCGGCGCGCCGGTCCTCGGCCGCCAGCATCGCGTCCAACGACTCGTCCGCGATCTGCTGGACGCGCGGAGCCAGGGCCTCGATGCGGCGCGGGGTGAACTCCTTGGCCACCAGGCGCCGCAGCCGGGTGTGGTCCGGCGGGTCCGACATCAGCATGTGGGCGAGGGCCGGCTGGTCCTGTTCGGTGTTGACGATCTGGGCCATGTTTCCGGACTTCCGCCAGTCCCGGCTCAGCCGTGGATCGGTGAAGGCGGACCGGCACGCGTCGTGGCCGACGACGAGCCACACCTCCTCGCCGTCGGGGTCGAGCACCCGGTGCACGGGCCCGGCCGCACGCAGTTCGGCGTACACGGGATAGGGGTCGCGGGTGAAGTCCCCTCCGAGCTCGCGCAGATCGACAACAGGCCCTGCCACCATGTCTTTCCCCCCCCAGATCGGTCGGCCGAACGGCACGCTAACCGGCCACCTGCCGTGGGGCCAACGGCTTCTTCGGACAGGTGTGTCCCGCTCGTCGCACCCGTCGTCCGTCCGCGGCCACGGGTTCTGCACGCACTGCGTGCCGCATGCCGCGGCGTGCGGTGCGGGCCCTCCGGCACCGTCTCCGGCGCAGGTCAGGGGCGGATCACGCCGCCGCTCGCCGACGGGCGTCCGTACGAGACGCGCGGGCCGGCGGAGGACCGGCCGGGGCCCGAACCGATCAGGGCAGTGGCTCGACGGAGGGCGGCCGGGGTGACTGGTAGCCGCCGCTGGCCAGCATCCGCACCTCTCCGGCCGGGCTGATCTCGGCACGGAGGATTCCCGTGGGATCGCAGTAGACCGGGTTTCCGCCCGGTCCGAGGGAGGCGGTCCGTTCGACGACCACCTCGTCCGTGGCTGCGCCGGCGCCTGGCCGCCCGTGGGTGAAGGTAAGCCGGTAGCGGTCCGGGGTTTGCATGACGACCTCCGCGCGCATTCAGGCACAAAAGCTATAAATGCCCCCTCTTCCATGATGCGGCCGGATCACGCCGACGGCAGCGTCCCCCTGTCACGGACGGCCAGGAAGGTTCCGGCGTCCGAGCGCCCCCGGCCGCCCGGCGTGATCGGCCCGTCCCTCACGGGCCTCGCCATTGGTCTGGGCCACATGGGTCAGGCCTTGGCCCGTCGCACCACGGGTGCCCCTCGCCTCCTGGCGCCGGGCAGTGTAGACATGGGCATATGGTCCGACTCCTGGGTCGATCCTGGGCCCGGTCGATCCCCCGCCCCGACGGTCTGCGCGCGCGGCGCAGACGTGACAGACATGACCGCCCCCGACGAGCACACGGGCGGCGGACACAGCAGACGCCGCACAGGCCGCTCGGCCGGCGAGGGGCACAAGAAGGCGGGCCCCGCCGCGGGCCCGCGGGGCCACGGTCGCCGCTGGGCGGACGCAGCCTCGCCGGCCAGGTCTTCGTGCTGCAGGTGGCGATCGTGCTCCTGCTGGTCGCGGCCGCGGTGGTGGCGCTCATTTTGCAGGTACGCCACGACAGCACGCAGGAGGCGCGCAACCGCTCCCTGGCCGTCGCCGAGACGTTCGCCAACGCTCCGGGCACCCGCGAGGCACTGCGTGCCCCCGATCCCACGGCCGTGCTCCAGCCGCGGGCCGAGGCGGCCCGCGTGCAGTCCAAGGTGGACTTCGTCGTGGTCATGAACACCGACGGCGTCCGCTACACCCACCCCAAGCCGGACCGGATCGGCAAGACGTTCGTCGGAACCCTCGACCCCGCGCTGGCCGGAAAGTCCTTCACCGAGGAGATCACGGGGACCATCGGGCCACTGGTGCAGGCCGTGGTGCCCGTCAAGGAGGACGACGGCTCGGTCGTGGGCCTCGTGTCGGCGGGCATCACGACCGAGAACGTGGGAGGCGTCGGGGACCGGCAGCTGCCGCTCCTGCTGACCGCCGCGGGCGCCGCACTCGCCCTGGCCCTGGGCGGGACGGCGCTGGTGAGTACGCGGCTGCTGCGCCAGACCCACGGCCTGGGGCCGTTCGAGATGACCCGGATGTACGAGCACCATGACGCGGTGCTGCACGCCGTCCGCGAGGGAGTGCTGATCGTCGGCGGAGAGGGGCGGCTGCTCCTCGCCAACGACGAGGCACACCGCCTGCTGGATCTTCCGGAGAACGCCGAGGGCCGTCATGTCCTCGAACTCGGTCTGGACGCGGTCACCGGCGACCTGCTGGCCTCCGGGCGGGTGGCCACGGACGAGGTGCGCCTGGTCGGCGACCGGCTGCTGGCGATCAACCAGCGGCCCACCGACCTCAAGGGCGGCCCGGCGGGCAGTGTCGCGACGCTGCGCGACTCGACCGAGCTGCGCGCGCTGTCCGGCAGGGCCGAGGTGGCCCGGGAGCACCTCAAGCTCCTGTACGACGCCGGAGTGGGCATCGGTACGACCCTGGACGTGACCCGGACCGCCGAGGAGCTGGCGGAAGTGGCCGTACCGCGCTTCGCGGACTACGCCACGGTGGACCTGGCCGAGGCCGTGCTGAGCGGGGAGGAGCCGGACGCGGGCACCTCGCTGCGCCGTACGGCGTTCAGCGGGATCCGGAAGGACGCCCCCCTGTATTCGGTGGGCGAGCGGATCGGGTTCGTCGCCTCCACGCCTCAGGCCCACAGCATCGGCACCGGCGAGGCCGTCGTCGCACCCGATCTCAGGGAGGCCCACGGCTGGCTCGCCCAGGACCTCGGGCGCACCGCGCAGGTCGTGGAGTACGGGATCCACTCACTGATCACGGTCCCCCTGCGGGCGGGCAACCTGGTGATGGGCGTGGCGAACTTCTGGCGCTCCGAGAAGCCCGAGCCGTTCGACGACGAGGAGCTGGCCCTCGCCGAGGAGCTGGTCGCCCGCGCCGCGGTCTCCATCGACAACGCTCGCCGCTACACGCGCGAACACACCATGGCCGTGACCCTCCAGCGCAGTCTCCTGCCCCGCAACCTGCCCGAGCAGAGCGCCCTGGACATCGCCTATCGCTACCTCCCCGCCCAGGCGGGGGTGGGCGGCGACTGGTTCGACGTGCTGCCGCTCTCGGGCGCCCGGGTCGCACTGGTCGTGGGTGACGTCGTGGGCCACGGGCTGCACGCGGCGGCCACGATGGGGCGGTTGCGGACCGCCGTGCACAACTTCTCGGCGCTGGACCTGCCGCCCGACGAGCTGCTGGGTCTCCTCGACGAGCTGGTCGGCCGTATCGACCAGGACGAGGTGACGGAGGACGGCGAGGACAGCAATGCCCCGGTGACCGGAGCCACCTGCCTGTACGCCGTCTACGACCCGGCCTCCCGCCTGTGCACCGTCGCCAGGGCGGGCCATCCGCCGCCCGCGGTGATCCGCCCGGACGGCACCGTCGACTTCCCCGAGGTGCCGGCGGGGTTGCCGCTCGGTCTCGGTGGCCTCCCCTTCGAGACGGCCGAGCTCAAGCTGGACGAGGGCAGCAGGCTGGTCCTCTACACCGACGGGCTGGTCGAGGACCGGGAACGGGACATCGACGTCGGACTCGAACTGCTGCGCACCGCCCTGGCCGGGGCCGACCGGTCGCCGGAGGACACCTGTCAGGGTGTTCTCGACGCCCTGCTGCCGCCCCGGCCGAGCGACGACATCGCCCTGATCGTCGCGGGCACCCGTGCGCTCGGCAGCGACCGTATCGCCGAGTGGCAGGTGCCCTCGGAGCCGTCGGCCGTCGGCGAGGTGCGGGCCTCGGTCACCCGGCAGCTGGCGGAGTGGGATCTGGACGAGATGGTGTTCACGACGGAGCTGATCCTCAGCGAGCTGGTCACCAACGCGATCCGGTACGGCAGCGGCCCCATCCGGGTCCGTATGCTGCTCGACCGCACTCTGATCTGCGAGGTCTTCGACGGCAGCAGCACCTCGCCGCACCTGAGGTACGCGGCGACGACGGACGAGGGCGGACGCGGTCTGTTCCTCGTCGCCCAGCTCGCCGAGCGCTGGGGTACGCGCTACACCCCCGCGGGCAAGGTGATCTGGGCCGAGCAGTCCCTCCCCTGAGCCGAGCCGCGCCGCGGCCGGCACGGCCTGGATCGACGCGCGGGGTTCAGTCGTGAGCGGGTGGAGGACCCGGGCCCTCGCGGGTCTCCGACGTATCCGGTGCCGTCTTGCCGCCCTCGGCCGGCGTGGCCTGCGGGCCGTCCGGCGCGGGTACGGCGGACAGGGCGCCGTTTCCCTGGAGACGTTCCAGGTCGTCGGGGCGTACCTGGATGACGAGCAGGGCGATCAGGGCCGCCGCGACGGCGAAGACCGCGGCGACGACGAAGGAGCTCGAAATGCCCGACGTCAGTACCTGGTCGCTCCATGGCGCCGGCAGCGCGCCGGTTCTGCGGAACTCGAGGCGCTGGGCCGGGGTCGCCTCCGCCATGAACTGGCGGACCTGGTCGGTGGCTTCGTTGCGGCTGGCCGTGCCGAAGACGGTGACCAGTACGGACAGGCCGAGCGAACCGCCCACCTGCTGGGTGGCGTTGAGGATTCCGGAGGCCGCTCCGGCGTCCTGCGGCGCCACGCCGGACACCGCCATCAGCGTCAGTGACACGAAGTTCAGGCCCATGCCGAAGCCGAAGACGAGCATGGGCCCGAGAATGCTGCCCGCGTACGTGCTGTCGACCTCGGTCAGTGTCAGCCAGCCCAGTCCGATCGCGGACAGGACGGCACCGACCGTCATGAACGGCTTGGGCCCCCATCTGGGCAGGAGTTGGGAGGCGACTCCCGCGCCCAGGGCGATGATCGCGCTGACCGGAAGGAAGGCGAGTCCGGCCCGCAGCGGACTGAAGCCGAGGATGTTCTGCACGAAGAGCGTCAGGAAGAAGAACATGCCGAACATCGCGGCGGCCAGGCTGAGCATGATCGCGTACACACCGGCGCGGTTGCGGTCGCGGAACATCCACAGGGGTGTGATGGGCTGCTTCGAGCGGCGTTCGACGACGATGAACGCGGCGAGGAACACGACGGCCGCCAGGAAGGCGGCGATGGTCAGGCCGTCGCTCCAGCCCTCCTCCGAGGCGCGGATGAACCCGTAGACGAGCAGGACCATGCCCGCGGTGGAGGTGAGCGCGCCGAGGATGTCGAAGTGCCCCGGCATGCGTGCGGACTCCCGGATGTAGCGGGGGGTCGCGAGCGCGATCAGCAGGCCGATGGGGACGTTGACGTAGAGGACCCAGCGCCAGTCGAGCCACTCGACGAGCAGCCCGCCCGCGAGCAGGCCGATCGCGCTGCCGCCGGCCGAGACCGCGGCGAACACGCCGAACGCCCTGTTCCGCTCGGGCCCTTCACGGAATGTCGTGGTGATCAGGGACAGGGCCGTCGGCGAGGCGATGGCACCGCCGACACCCTGCAGTGAGCGCGCCGCGAGCAACTGCCAGGACTCCTGGGAGAGTCCGCCGAGCAGCGAGGCCAGCACGAAGAGCAGGACGCCGAAGATGAAGACCCTGCGGCGGCCGAGGACGTCTCCCAGTCGTCCGCCGAGCAGGAGCAGACCGCCGAACGTCAGCGTGTAGGCGTTGATCACCCACGACAGGTTCTCGGTCGAGAACCCGAGCGAGCTCTGGATGTGCGGGAGGGCGATGTTCACGATGGTGATGTCGAGGACCACCATCAGCTGGCACGAGGCGATGACGAGGAGTGCGATGCCACTCCCGCGGCCCCGCTCCGGGGACTTGGCAGTGCCGGAAGATGTCGCGTGAGTTCCAGTCATGGGATTGACCTCTGTGCCTGACGGCGTCTGGGCCCCGACGTTCGCTAGACCGACGTTAGCCCTGGGCTCGACTCCTCACCAGTCGATCATCCGGGCCGTGGACGGGCATGCGAAAGGCCGGAGAGGCAGTCGACTGTCTCTCCGGCTCCGGTCTGTCCCCGTGGGTGGTCGTCGCGGTCGGGTCTCGTCGGGCAGAACGCGCTCAGTCCTCGCCCCTCACGATGTTGCCCTCCGGCTCCGCGGGAGTGCGGCTCGGATCCCTGTCGGCTATCGCCGGGAGGCAGATGCGCACGCCGTTGTCACGGCGGCGGGCTTGCGCCCAGCCTGTCTCGGGGCGACGAACGGTGTCCTGGGTGCTGCCGTACGCGGTCACGACTCCTCATCTTCCTTCTGCGTCCTGCCCCGCCCGGGGCCGGGTCTGCGTCACGTTGCTGCCGTCTCTCGGCCTCCTTCGCCGAGTCCCCTGCGGCGGCGTCGGGAAACCCCGCCGGGACCGGCCCCGCCCTCCCGGGGCGGAACCGGGCGAGTCTCAGGGACGTTCCGCGGACGGGTCCGCCGACGTGTCGGCGCCGGTCACGTCACGTTGTTCGAGGGGCTGGGTGGCGGGCCCCTGGAGGATCCGGCCGTCCGGGTCGAAGCGGGAGCCGTGGCAGGGGCACTCCCAGGCTCGTTCCGCGCGGTTGAAGGCGACCAGGCAGCCCAGGTGCGTACAGCGGGCGGAGACGGCGTGGAGCTCTCCGTCCTCGTCGCGGTAGGCGGCGCAGCGCCGGCCGTCGATACGGACGAGTGCGCCGTCGCCCGGGGCGAGGTCGCCCACCGAGCCCGACGTGGGCGGCAGCCGGTCCCCGACGAAGTGCCGGGCCACCTGGGCCTGGTGCTTGAGGAAGGCCGGGGCCTCGCGCACGGCCGTGCGCACCCGCCGGGGGTCGTACAGCTCGCTCCACGGCGGATTCCGGCCGGCGATCAGGTCCGACAGGAGCCGTCCCGCCATGATGCCGCCGCTCATGCCCCAGCCGCCGAAGCCGGTCGCGACGTAGGTGTGCCGGCTGCCCACGTGGAACGGGCCGACCAGCGGCACGGAGTCGGTGGAGTCGTTGTCCTGTGTCGCCCAGCGATGCGTGAAGGTGAGCGGCCCGAAGTGTTCTGTGGCCCAGTCGGCGAGCCGCGCGAACCGTTCCTCGACGTCGGTCGTGCCCGGGGTGAAGTGCTCCCCGGTGACGATGAGCAGCCGTTGGCCGTCCGTGTACGGCGCGGTGCGCAGCGAGCGGGTGCCGTGTTCCGGGGTGATGTACATGCCGTGCGGTGCGAGCTCGGCCGCGACGGGGGCGGTCAGCACGAGTTCGCGGCGCGGGGAGAGCCGGGTGAACAGCAGCGCCCGGTCGAAGACCGGGTAGTGCGTGGCGACCACCACGTCCCTGGCGGTGACCGTCGGCCCCGCCTCGGTGGTGAGGCGGCACGGTTCGCCCTCCTTGAGGCCGATGACCCTGGTGTGCTCGTGGATGCTCCCTCCGTGCCGGAGCAGGTCGTCGGCGAGAGCCAGCAGGTACTTCCGCGGGTGGAACTGGGCCTGCTCCGACACCCGGACGGCGCCCACGACGGGGAACGGCAGGTCGGTTCCGGTCACGTAGTCGGCGGGCAGCCCGGCTTCGCGGGCGGCGTCCGCCTCCGCCTTCAGTTCCCCGGCCCTCTCGGGGTCCTGGGTGTAGGTGAAGGCCTCCGTGTCCTCCCAGTCGCAGTCGATGCCCAGCTCGTCCACGATCGCCGCCGCGTGGCGGATCGCCTCGGACTGGGAGCGCGCGTACAGCTTCGCGGCCTCGGCGCCCCTGGTACGCCGCAGCCCTTCGTAGACGAGGGTGTGCAGGGCGCTCAGTTTGGCTGTGGTGTGCCCTGTGACCCCCGTCGCGATCCGGTCGGCCTCCAGGACCGCCACGGTGCGGCCGGTGCGGGCCAGCTCCCGGGCCGTGCTGAGGCCCGCGATGCCGCCACCGACCACGGCGACGTCCACCGTGAGGTCGGCGGCCAGGGGTGCGTGCAGGATTCCCGGGGGTGCCGTCTCGATCCAGTACGACGTCTGATCGCCTGTGTGCTCAGTCATGGGCCCCGAGTTCCCCCTGCTCGTCCGGCGAAGCACCACGCCCACGGTGGCCGTGGGGAAGGAGCCTGTCCCGGGGCCGGTCCTTCCCCACCGGTCCGGACTCCGTCAGGGCAGAGGCGTACCGCCCGTGGCGTTCACGACCTCCGCGGTGATGAAGCTCGCCCCCTGGGAGGCGAGGAAGACGAAGGCAGGTGCCATCTCGGCGGGCTGGGCCGGCCGGCCCATGGGCGACTGTTTCCCGAACTCGGCGGTGTCCGGCAGCGTCGCGGGGATCAGCGGCGTCCAGACGGGTCCGGGTGCCACTGCGTTGACGCGGATGCCGTCGGGGGCGACCATCTGCGCCAGCCCCTGCGTGAACGTCACGATCGCGCCCTTGGTCATGGCGTAGTCGAGAAGCTGCGGACTCGGCTTGTACGCCTGGACGGACGTGGTGTTGATGACCGAGCCGCCCGCCGGGATGTGCGGCAGGGCCAGCTTGCACAGCCAGAACATGCCGTAGAGGTTCGTGCGCATCACACGGTCGAACTGCTCGGTGGAGATGGCTCCGATGCCGTCGGGCTGTGCCATCTGGTACGCGGCGTTGTTGACGAGGACGTCGATGTGTCCGAACTCCCCGACCGCGCGTTCGACGAGCCGACGGCACTGCTCCTCCTCGCGGATGTCGCAGGGCACCGCGATCGCCTTGCGGCCCGCCTCCTCAACCAGCCGTGCGGTCTCGCGGGCCTCGTCCGCCTCCTCGGGCAGGTGGGTGAAGAGGACGTCCGCGCCCTCTCGTGCGTACGCCACGGCCACGGCCCGGCCGATGCCGGAGTCCCCGCCGGTCAGGACCGTCTTCCTGTCCGTGAGCAGACCGCTTCCCCGGTAGGACTCCTCGCCGTGGTCCGGTGGCGGATCCATCGGGCCGGTCCATCCGGGATGCTGCTGGTCCTGCTGCGGGAAGTCGGGCCGGGGGTGCTGTTCCACGGGGTCGCGCCGACCGGTGTCCTTCATGGGTGCCGCCTTTCTGGCTCCTCGCACAAGTGCCGTCTTCGGCGGAGGCCCCACACTCGGCGCGGCGCGGCCCTCCTCGTCACCCGAGCGACGTGGAGGGCGCTGTAGCGTCCCGCCGCCTGCGAAGGGCCGGGCGTCGTCGAAGGCCGGGCACCCCCGGGGAACCGGCACCGGGCCTGTCTCGTCCCCTGATCGCGTGCGGGTCGCGTCTCCGCCACCCCTGCCAGTCCCCCGTACGGGTGGAACCACACACGGTCCTGTACCTGTCCGGGTGCGGATGTCGCCGCCGCGGGGCGCCGGAGTGCCGACAGCACCGGCGACGTCACTGGTCGACCGGGGAGCCCTGCTCCTGCACGTTCGCCGTCCGCAGCCACTGAGGTGTCGCGTCCCGCTGGGCGTCGTGCTGAGCGAGCACCGACAGCAGGTCCGAGACGGTGAGACCGGCGTCGGCCGGGTGACGCAGGATCGTCCCCGGCTCGATGCGGTACTCGTTTGTGCGCCCTTGCCGGGTGTGCGTGAGATAGCCGCCCTGCTCCAGATCAGAAATGATCTTCTGAACGGCACGCTCGGTCAGTCGGCAGCGCGCTGCGATGTCCCGGATGCGGGTGTTCTGGTCTTCGGCGATCGCGGCCAGCACCCGGGCGTGATTGGTGAGGAACGTCCAGCCGGAATGTGTCTCAGGTACTCCACCCATGGCGGACAGCATACGACCTGTCATTCACGCAATCAAAAGGGTGAAAGACTTTTCATGTATCACTTGACGTGCGAAGGTGGAGTGCGGAATCTGGAGGAGTAGTGAAGGCGGATGTCCGGGGAGCGGCTGCCATGTCGGAACCAGTGCTTTCTGCGCAGCTGGGGGGCTGGTACGCCGCCGCCTGCGCGGAGCCGCCCCGCACCGCGAGGGGTCACCCGGCGGCCTCTCTGCAGGTCGAAGCCCACGCCGCCGGTGAGCGGATGACCCTCACGGCGACCGGCGAAGTGGACATCGACACCTACCCGTACCTGCAGCACGCCCTGCGCGCGGCCCTCACCGAATCGGTCCGCGGCGTGGATCTCGACCTCACCGGGGTCGACTTCTGCGACTGCTCCGGCCTCAACGTCCTGCTGCACGTCCGCCGACGCGCGCTGGCGGACGGCAAGACGGTCGTGATCCGGTCCGCGGGCCCCGCCGTCGAGCGGCTGCTCACCCTCACGGACACATCGTCACTGTTCGCGCCCGCCTCCGTTGCGGGCTCGGACAAGGAAGTCCGGGATCAGGACCCGCGGCCCGGCGCGACGCACAGCACCACCGAGGAGAGTCCGTTGTCCGACGACGCCATCGACGCCGTCGAAACTGCCGACGCGGAGCAGGATCTGCGCGTCGAAGTCGTCCAGCTGAAGCGCGCCATGCAGACACGGCCGGTCATCGACCTGGCCCGCGGGGTCCTGATGGCCTCCTTCGGCCTGAGTCCCGAGGACGCGTGGAGCGTCCTGGTCACGGTCTCCCAGAACGCCAACATCAAACTGCACCACCTCGCCGAGGGCACAGTGGCAGCCGTCCAGGGCGAGCCGCTGCCCGACTCCCTGCGGCAACAGCTGTCCGCGGCGGTCGCCGACCGGGTGACCTCCCGGTCCACAGCCGCCGACGCCACCGACGCCGGTACCGCCGAGCCGACCTTGCAGGTCACGCCCGTGGAGCCCGGGGACCTGTCACGGGAAACGGAGCCGTGAACCCGGCACAGGAAGCGCGCCGGCCTCGTCGCCGCGGGCATGTACGTGGACAGGTTCTCCGGTCCGCCGAACATGACGGCCGCGAACGGCCAACTCACCGCGAGCCCCGACCCCGGCCCCGGCCCCGGCCCCGATCCGGCCACGCCGACCGTGCAGGACCGTACTGACCGTGCAGGACCGTACTGAACGTCTCTGTCCGCAGGCGCGTATGACTTCGCGGCACCGCTCCACGGTGCGGGCGCGCCCGCCGGGAAGAGACGAGGCACGATGACCGAACAGCGCTACCACGTCACAGGTATGACCTGTGACCGCTGTGCCGACACGCTCGAATCGCGGATCGGCGGAGTCGTCGGGGTGGACCGCGTGGGAATCGACGTCGGCACCGGGTCGGTGACCGTGACCGGTGAGGCGTTCGACGGTTCGAAGGTCTGCGCCGCCATCGCGGACGCCGGTTTCGAGGTCGCCGCCGTGCTCTGACCCGCGGCCCTGTACGGCTTCGGGCCTCGGGCACCGGTCAGGACGGCCGTCGGTCGGCGCCCGGTCCCGGCGGTGCCGCGGTCGTGCCGCGCACTTCGAGGATGGGCGCGGTGAGGACGACCTGGGCGGGCCGGGCCGGGTCGGCGATCCGTTCGAGCAGGCACTGCGCGGCACGGCGGCCGACGTCGTGGCCCGCGCTGTCCACGGTGGTGAGCCAGAGGTGCCGCAGCCGGGCGAGGTAGGTGTTGTCGTAACCGACGAGGGAGATGTCCCGCGGCACCCGCAGTCCGAGCTCCTCGGCGGCCGACAGCGCGCCGACGCAGGCGATGTCGTTGAAGGCGAACACGGCAGTGGGCCGCCGAGGTGCGCTGAGCAGGCGGACCGTGGCCCGGTAACCGCCCTCCTCGGTCAGGTCGCCCTGTTCCACGACCGCGGAGTCGGCCAGTCCGTGCTCACGCATCACGGTCTCGAAGCTGCGGCGACGCAGTTCGCCGACCATCCCCTGCCCGGCGATGTGGGCGATGCGCCGGTGACCGAGCCCGATGAGGTGTTCGGTGGCGAGACGGGCACCGTACTCGTCGTCGTTGGCGACGATGTCCGCGCGGGGCAGCACCGGCTCACGGGCACCCGCGACGACGGTCGGCAACTGCCCTGCCGCCGTGCGCAGCGCCTCGGGACCGGGCAGCGTCCCGACCGCGACGAGGCCGTCGACCCGCAGGTGCGTGAACGTGCGGGTGAGGTCCTCGCCGAGCCGCCGGTTCAGGTGGCCGTCGGCCAGCAGCATGTGCAGGCCGCGGGCGTCCAGCACGGAGTTCAGGCCGTCCAGCAGCTCCACGAACCAGGGGTTGCGCATGTCGTTCAGGAGCACGCCCACCATGGGGGTGCCCCCTGAGCGGGCGTGATCGAGGGCCTCGGGGTGTGCGCGCCGCTCGCTGAGGCTGCGGGCGGCGGCGTTGGGCCGGTAGCCGAGCTCCTCGACGGCGGCCAGCACGGCCTGCCGTTTCTCGGGGCGGACCCGGTCGGAACCCCGCAGCACGAGCGAGACCAGGGATTTCGACACTCCGGCCCGGTCGGCGACATCACGGATCGTCGGTGGTCTCATGAAATGGACCGTTCCACAGAGTCCACCGCTTAGTCAAAGGGGTTGACACCTGGTGTTACGGACTCCAGTGTGAGCCGGAATGGTTCTGGACCGATCCAAAGAAGGACAGTCATGGGAAGTACGCTCGGCGTCGCCGTCGTGGGGTTCGGCTGGATGGGGCGGGTGCACACCCAGGCGTACGCACGCGTGCCGCACCACTTCCCGGGACTTGCCGTACGGCCCGAACTGATCGCCGTCGCCGACGAGGTACCCGGCCGCGCCGAGGAGGCCACCGAGCAGTACGGCTTCGCCACGGCCGCCCGGGACTGGCGGGAGGTCGCCGCCGACCCCCGGGTCCAGGCCGTGAGCGTCGCCGCCCCCAACTTCCTGCACCGTGAGATCGGCGTCGCCATGGCCGAGGCGGGCAAGCACCTGTGGATCGAGAAGCCGGTCGGCCTCACGGCCCAGGACGCGCGGGCCGTCGCGGACGCCGTCACCAAGGCCGGTGTCCAGGGCACGGTCGGCTTCAACTACCGCAACGCGCCTGCCGTCGCGGCCGCACGCGAGCTGGTCGCCGCCGGGGAGATCGGCACGGTCACGCACGTCCGCATCCGCCTCTTCAGCGACTACGCCGCCCACCCCGAGGGCGCCCTGACCTGGCGGTACGAGCGGGAGCGCGGAGGCAGCGGAGTGCTGGGCGACCTCGCCTCGCACGGCGTGGACCTGGCTCGCTTCCTGCTCGGCGAGATCGCGTCACTGACCGCCGACACGGCCGTCTTCGTTCCCGAACGGGCCCGGCCCACCGGCGCCACGGCCGGTCACACCCGCTCCACCAGCGGCGAGTTGGGCCCGGTCGAGAACGAGGACTACGTGTCCTGCCTGCTGCGCTTCGCCTCCGGCGCCCGCGGGGTCCTGGAGGCCTCCCGGGTCTCGGTCGGCGAACAGAACAACTACGGCTTCGAGATCCACGGCACCAGGGGCGCGGTCTCCTGGGACTTCCGTCGTATGGGTGAACTGGGCGTCAGCCGCGGTACGTCGTACCAGGACCAGCCGGTCAGCACCCTGTACGTCGGCCCCGGACACGGCGAGTACAGCGCCTTCCAGCCGGGCGCGGCCAACAGCATGGGCTACGACGACCTCAAGGTCATCGAGGCGTACAACTTCCTGCGCTCGGTCGCCGAGGGCACCCCCTACGGCGCCACCCTGGACGACGCCGTCCACAGCGCGGCCGCCCTGGACGCCATGGCACGCTCCGCCGAGCAGGGCATCTGGGTGAGTCCGGCGGGCGGATGAGTTTGGCATAGTCGCGCGGTACGTGCCACCACGAGCCGCGGGCCTGCGTGATCGTCAGTAGGATTGCCTGCTCATGGACACACGTGCGGTGAACGAGATGATCGCTGTGCCGCCGGGGCAGGTCACGCTGTCGGACCGGCGGACGCAGCGCAGTTGGTCCGTCGAACTCGCGCCCTACCGGCTCGGGGCCTTCCCGGTCACGCAGGCGCTGTACGCACGGGTCACGGGCGGGCGGCCGAGCGCCGCCGACGGCGACCGCCTGCCCGTCGAGGGTGTCTCCTGGTGGGACGCGGTCCGGTTCTGCAACGCCCTGTCGCGGCGCGAAGGGCTGACCCCCGCCTACTCCATCCATGCCGACGGCGAGGGCATCGACTGGGACACGGCCGCCGACGGCTACCGGCTTCCCACCGAGGCCGAGTGGGAGCACGGCTGCCGCGCCGGCACGCCGGGTCCGCGTTACGGGCCGCTCGACGAGATCGCCTGGTACCGCGACAACTCCCAGGAACGCGTCCACGACGTGGGCGGCAAGCGGCCCAATCCCTGGGGCCTGCACGACATGCTGGGCAACGTCTGGGACTGGTGCTGGGACGTCTACGACGCCGAGGTCTACGGCACCTACCGGGTGCTGCGGGGCGGCGGGTGGTTCGACGAGCACTGGAGCTGCCGGGCGTCCGCGCGGCGCCGCAGCCACCCGAGTTACCAGGTGGACGACGTGGGGTTCCGCGTCGCCCGTACCGTGGCGCGCTGATCCGTCTGCCCGGTACGGGTTCCCGGCCCCGGCGCCTCGGAGCGGCCGCGGCCGCTCCGCCACGAGCCGGGCCGGTTCGCGTGCGCGGGGGCAACTGACCCCCGTTCACCCTTTCGTGCGACAGCCTCGGGCTGACAGACTCCGGAGGTGCGCGACTTCGACTTGCTAGTCATCGGATCCGGCCCGGGCGGCCAGAAGGCCGCCATCGCCGCGGCCAAGCTCGGCCGCCGGGTCGCCGTCGTCGACCGCCCCGACATGGTCGGCGGGGTCTCCATCCACACCGGGACCATCCCCTCGAAAACGCTGCGCGAGGCGGTCCTCTATCTCACCGGTCTCACGCAGCGGGACCTGTACGGCCAGAGCTACCGGCTCAAGGAGGACATCACCGTCGCCGACCTGACCGCGCGCACCCAGCACGTGGTCAGCCGCGAGGTCGACGTCATCCGCAACCAGCTGTCCCGCAACCACGTCTCGCTGTTCGCCGGCACCGGCCGCTTCGTCGACGACCACACCGTCGCACTGCGCGAAGTGACCGGCCACGACCGGATGGTCAGCGCGGACACGATCGTCATCGCGACCGGCACGAGGCCTGCCAGGCCGGCCACCGTCGAGTTCGACGAGCGGACCGTCCTGGACTCCGACAACGTTCTCAACCTGGAGCGCGTGCCCCGCTCCATGGTCATCGTCGGGGCCGGCGTGATCGGCATGGAGTACGCCTCCATGTTCGCCGCCCTCGGCAGCAAGATCACCGTGGTCGAACAGCGCCCCGGGATGCTCGACTTCTGCGACGTCGAGGTGATCGAGTCACTCAAGTACCACCTCAGGGACCTCGCCGTCACCTTCCGCTTCGGCGAGACGGTCGCCGCGGTCGAGCGCCATCCGCGGGGCACGCTCACCATCCTGGAGAGCGGCAAGAAGATCCCGGCCGACGCCGTGATGTACTCCGCGGGCCGGCAGGGCCTCACCGACGAACTGGACCTCGACAAGGCCGGCCTGTCCGCCGACCGGCGCGGCCGGATCACGGTCGACGAGCACTACCGCACCGAAGTGCCGCACATCTACGCCGTCGGTGACGTCATCGGCTTCCCGGCGCTCGCCGCGACCTCGATGGAACAGGGGCGTACGGCGGCGTACCACGCGTGCGGCGAGCCGGTGAACCGCATGCACGACCTCCAGCCGATCGGCATCTACACCATCCCGGAGATCAGCTTCATCGGGCGGACCGAGGACCAGCTCACCGAGGACCGCGTGCCCTTCGAGGTCGGCATCTCCCGCTACCGCGAACTGGCCCGGGGCCAGATCATCGGCGACTCGCACGGCATGCTCAAGCTGCTCGTCTCCCCCGACGACCGGAAACTGCTCGGCGTGCACTGCTTCGGCACGGGTGCCACCGAGCTAATCCACATCGGTCAGTCCGTGATGGGCTGCGGCGGCACGGTCGACTATCTCGTCGACGCCGTCTTCAACTACCCGACCCTCGCGGAGTCCTACAAGGTCGCCGCGCTCGACGCCACCAACAAGATCCGCCAGATCGACCGGCTCAGGGACTGACCTGCGGCGCTGGTGGGTACCGAACTCTCACCAGCGCCCCACAGATCCCGCAGGGGACCTGCGTCCCCATCGGCAGTCGAGAGCATAAGCTCGACGGGTGGCCAAGTACTTCGACGTTCATCCCGAGAATCCCCAGCAGCGAACCCTCACCCATGTCGCCGACTCCATCCGTGACGGTGCGCTCGTCGTGTACCCCACGGACTCCTGCTTCGCGCTGGGATGCCAGTTGGGCAGCCGTGACGGCATCGACCGGATCCGCTCCATCCGCCGGCTCGACGACCGTCACCACTTCACGCTCGTGTGCCAGAACTTCGCGCAGCTCGGCCAGTTCGTGCACATCGACAACGACGTGTTCCGGGCCATCAAGGCGTCCACGCCCGGCAGTTACACCTTCATCCTTCCCGCGACCAGGGAAGTCCCGCGCAAGCTCCTCCACCCGAAGAAGAAGACGGTCGGCGTTCGCATCCCCGACCACACGGTCGCCCAGGCCCTGCTCGCAGAGCTCGGCGAGCCGCTCCTGTCCAGCACCCTCCTGCTGCCCGACGAGGAGGAACCGATGACCCAGGGCTGGGAGATCAAGGAGCGGCTGGACCATGTCGTGGACGCGGTGGTCGACTCCGGGGACTGCGGCACCGAGCCGACGACGGTCATCGACTTCTCCAGCGGCGAGGCCGAGATCGTACGCAAGGGAGCGGGCGACGTCTCGCGGTTCGGATGACCTGTCGCCCAGCGATACGGCTGACGGTGGAGCCGCCCCGGCCTTCGGCATGCGGCCGACGCACGGGGGCCGGGCGGAAGCGGCCGGGACATGTCGGGGAGCGCCGAAGCGTTCGCCGTACAGCATGGGTCCCATGACCGTCCCCCTCCGGCTTCTTCGCCGTACTGCCCGTGGTGTCCGGCCGTCCGCGGGCGGCGGCCGTGCGCGGCGAGGCATCACGTGACGCCGTGGGAGGCCATTGCCGTGTTCGTCGCGGGCGTGTGCGCGGGTGGCGTCAACACCGTCGTGGGGTCCGGGACCCTCATCACCTTTCCCGTGCTGCTCGCCACCGGACTGTCGCCCGTCACCGCCACGGTCTCGAACGCGCTCGGTCTGGTCCCCGGCGCCGTCAGCGGCGCCTTCGGCTACCGGAAGGAACTGCGCGGCCAGCGGCGGCGCATCCTGAAACTGGGCGTCGGCGCCCTGCTGGGCGGCTTCACGGGCGCCACCCTCCTGCTGGCCCTGCCCGCGTCGGCGTTCGAGAAGATCGTCCCGGTCGTGGTGGGCCTCGCCCTCGTGCTGGTCGCGTTCCAGCCGCTGATCACCAGGCGTCTGCGCCGTCGCCGCGCGTCGGCCACCGTCGGTGCGCCGGGCCCGGACGACCGCGCCCCCGGCCGGGGCGACGGTGGCCCGCTGCTGTTCGTCGGCCTGGCCCTCGCGAGCGTCTACGGCGGCTACTTCGCGGCAGCGCAGGGGATCATCTACATGTCCCTGATGGGGGTGCTCCTGGACGAGACGCTGCAACGCCTCACGGCCGTCAAGAACGTCCTCGTCGCCGTCGTCAACACCGTCGCCGCGACCTTCTTCCTCTTCGTCGCGGACTTCGACTGGACGGCCGTCGCACTGATCGCCGTGGGCTCCGCGCTCGGCGGGCAGCTCGGGGCGGTGGTCGGCCGCCGTTTCAGCCCCGTGGTCCTGCGCGCCCTCATCGTGACGATCGGCACCGTCGCGCTCGTCCAGCTGCTGCTCCGCTGAGCGCCTGTCCGCCCCCGCACCGTTGGCGCTCGGTGCGCCGCCCCTCAAGGACGGCGCCCGACCGCCACGTACGCCTACCCGGCTGAGGCGCCCGCGCTGAACGGTCCTTCCAGCGCCGCCCACTGCAACAGCATGATGGTCTTCGCGTCGGCGATCTCGCCGGTGCGGATCATGCCCAGGGCCTGGCGGAAGGGCAGTTCGACGGTTTCGATGTCCTCGCCCTCCTCGTCCAGCCCACCGCCCTCGTGGGTCCGCGTGGCCGGACCGTAGGAGGCCGCGTAGAAGGTCAGGCACTCGGTGACCGAGCCCGGGCTCATGTAGACGTCGAAGACCCGCTGGACCTCACCGACCGTGTGTCCGGTCTCCTCGATGGCCTCACGCCGTACCGCCACCTCCGGATGCTCGTCGTCCTCGTCCAGCAGGCCCCCCGCCGTCTCGACGAGCATGCCGTCGGGATGGCCGTTGACGTACGCGGGGTAGCGGAACTGCCGGGTCAGCAGCACGGTTTCGCGTTCGGTGTCGTACAGCAGGATGGTCGCGCCGTTGCCGCGGTCGTGCGTCTCGCGCTCCTGGGTGGACCAGGTGCCGTCGGCCTGCTGGATGTCGAACGTCGTGGTGCGCTCCACGTACCAGTGGCAGGACAGCAGGGTCACGTCCCGCACCTTGACCCGGGGGTTTCCGGTCAGGTCCAGGCCGACCCGGTCGAGTCCGGTACGGCCCCTGCGGTCGGGGGTGTCGATGCCCGCGGTCATCGTGCACCGGCCGGAGCAGGGGCCCAGGTGAGGGCGGAGGTCGTGCGGGTGGAACCAGTCGTCATGCCCTGCTTCTACCATCTTGGCCCCACCCGTGTCAGGCCTGTCATTGATCGGCGAAGTCGCCGGTGGCCAGCCGGACCACGTTCGAGGGGGCGCCATGGGTGAAGGCGCGGACCCGGTACGACCCCCGTTTCTCGGTGGGCAGGGTGATCAGGCCGGTGGAATTGACGTCGGGATCGAGGACCGCGACGGGTGCGTACCCGGAGCCCTTCCGGACGCGGGCCTCCAGCAGGAACCCCTCCTCGTCGGATGCGTGGTCAGTCCAAGTGAAGAGGATGCCGTTCACATGCTTGACCACGGCCTTGAATCCGGTCGGCGCCCCGGCACCCGTGCGGCGCAGTGGTGTGCCCGGGACGGTCCGTTCAGGGTCCGTGCGCGCGGGGAGCCAGTCGTGGCTGGAGTCCTCGTCCGCCGCGGTCAACTCTCCCGCGGGCAGGGTGACGCTCACGGGTTTCGAAACGGGGCCGAGAACGGCCCGCAGTCGGTAGTGGAACGTGGTGCGGGGCATCAGGTCGGGGTGCCGGTAGCTCGTCACCCCGGCCGGCAGGTACTGCAGGACGGTGTACGGACCCGAGTCGTCCGTGGCGAATTCGAGGACGTGGCCGGACGAACCGGAGCCGCCGCCCCGCCAGTGCAGGTCGATGTCCGTGGGCGAGGCGCGCTCGGCACCGAGCACGACGTTCGAGGCGGCGTCGGCCTCGCCGGTCTCGGGGTGCCTGTCGGTGGCGGGGCCCCGGGCCGCGGCTCCGCTCCCGTCCGTGGTCCGGCTCGCGTCGCAGGCCGGCAGCACCAGCCCCAGGACAAGGACCAGGGCAGGAGCAAGGGCGGCCGGCGCCGCTCCGCGTGCGGTGACTCGCATGGGTTCCGGGCTACTTGCGCCAGAAGCGGACATTGCTCCACACGACGGTGGCCGGGCCGTTGCCGCTGTTGGTGCGGTAGGCGCCGAACTTGTCGTAGAAGCTGCCGCCGGGGCTCGCGTAGGTGTGCTGGAGCGAGCCGTTGATGTAGGTGCGGTGCGAACTGCCCACCTGGTGAACGGTGTTGACGCGCACGGTGGCACCGACCGTGCCGGCGTTGGAGAGGGTGTCGCCGCCGTGGACCGCGTACAGTCGCCCGCCCCGTTCGGCGGCGAGCATGAAGTAGGGGCCCGCCGCCGACTCGTTGAAGGTCTGCTTGAGGCTGATCCTGGTGCCGCTGAGGCTGCTGATCCTGAAGTAGCCCTCGAACTGACGCGTGCCTCCGGTGTAGGTGGCGTACCGCCGTTCGGCCCGCTGGTCTCCACCGGCCGTCGAGCAGGTGAGCCGGAAGGTCAGGTCGTCGACCTGTCCGCAGCCCCTCTCCTGCACGGCGTGGGTGGGCGAGACCGACGTCCAGCCGCCGGGTTCCACTTCGGCGAAGGCGCCGGGCGCGGCCAGGAACGTCGAGGCGCACACCGCACCGGTCACGGTGAGTGCTCGCAAGCGCGTGAGCATGTCGGCTCCCTGAGTGTGGGGGATGACGCCATTCATGGATACGAACGATGACTGAGCTTTTGAACGACTGAGGAGGAAAGTAGGACTGGACCAATGAGCCGTCAAGAGGGGCGGCGACACCCGCGGTTCACCGGCCCGTCCGGCGCGGGACACCGACGGCCGCCGTCCGCCGCGCCCTTCACGCCCCCCGGGACCCACCGACGAGCCATCAGGTCATCCGTCCCGGACTCTTGACTCTCTCTGCGGCAGTCGCGATTCTCGTCCCATCGTTTGCACGAGTCATGACAAGCGTCACAGGGTCGTCAGGGTCCTGACCGTCTGGCTCATCGACTGCGCCGACCCCAACCGAAGACGTGGGTGATGAACCATGACCCGACAGCCTCACCGCAGGCGCCGACCCCTCGCGGTCCTGTCGTTGCTGCTCGTCGTGATGGCCATGACGCTCGGCCCCACGCCCAGTTCGGCGGCCGGTACGGACTGGTGGAACCCGACTGCCCGGCCCACGCCCGACTCCCAGATCAACGTCACCGGTGAACCCTTCAAGGGCACCAACGCCCAGGGAGAGGTACGCGGGTTCGTCGACGCGCACAACCACATCATGGCCAACGAGGCCTTCGGGGGCCGGCTCATCTGTGGCAAGCCGTTCTCCAAGTCGGGTGTCGCGGACGCCCTCAAGGACTGTCCCGAGCACTACCCCGACGGCTCACTCGCGATCTTCGACTTCATCACCAACGGCGGCGACGGCAAGCACGACCCCGACGGCTGGCCCACGTTCAAGGACTGGCCCGCCCATGACTCGCTGACCCACCAGCAGAACTACTACGCCTGGGTCGAACGGGCCTGGCGCGGCGGCCAGCGCGTCCTCGTCAACGACCTCGTGACCAACGGCGTGATCTGCTCCGTCTACCCGTTCAAGGACCGCAGTTGTGACGAGATGACCTCGATCCGGCTGCAGGCGAAGCTGACGTACGACATGCAGGACTACATCGACGCGATGTACGGCGGGCCGGGCAAGGGCTGGTTCCGGATCGTCACCGACAGCGCGCAGGCCCGCAAGGTCGTCGAGCAGGGCAGACTCGCCGTCGTTCTGGGCGTGGAGACGTCCGAGCCCTTCGGCTGCAAGCAGATCCTGGACATCGCGCAGTGCGACAAGGACGACATCGACGCCGGACTCGACGAGTTGTACGACCTCGGCGTCCGCAGCATGTTCCTGTGCCACAAGTTCGACAACGCGCTGTGCGGGGTCCGCTTCGACGAGCACGGTCTCGGTACGGCGATCAACGTCGGCCAGTTCCTGTCGACGGGCACCTTCTGGCAGACGGAGAAGTGCAAGGGCCCGCAGCGCGACAACCCCATCGGGGGCGCGGCGGCACCGGGCGCCGAGGGCCAACTGCCGGCGGGCGTCGAGGTCCCGTCGTACGACGAGGACGCGCAGTGCAACAAACGCGGGCTCACCGACCTGGGCGAGTACGCCGTCCAGGGCCTGATGAAGCGCAAGATGATGCTCGAGATCGACCACATGAGCGTCAAGGCCACCGGCCGGGCCCTCGACCTCTTCGAGGCGGAGTCCTACTCCGGTGTGCTCTCCTCGCACAGCTGGATGGACCTCAACTGGACCGAGCGGGTCTACCGGCTCGGCGGTTTCATCGCCCAGTACATGCACGGCTCCGAGGAGTTCGGCGCTGAGGCCGAGCGCACGGAGGCCCTGCGCGACAAGTACGGCGTCGGGTACGGCTACGGCACCGACATGAACGGTGTCGGCGGCTGGCCCGCCCCGCGGGGAGCGGACACCTCGAACCCCGTGCGGTACCCGTTCCGCAGCGCCGACGGCAGCGCCGTGATCGACCGGCAGACCACCGGCCGGCGCACCTGGGACATCAACACCGACGGCGCCGCCCACTACGGACTCGTCCCGGACTGGATCGAGGACATCCGGCTGGTCGCCGGCCAGGACGTCGTGGACGACCTGTCGCGCGGCGCCGAGTCCTACCTCGACACCTGGGGCTCGTCCGAGAAGCACAAGGCCGGGGTGAACCTCGCCAAGGGCGCCTCGGCGTCGGCCAGTTCGTCGGAGTCGAACCCCTTCACGAGCTACGCGCCCGGCCGCGCCGTGGACGGCGACCAGGACACACGCTGGGCCAGCGACTGGAGCGACGACCAGTGGCTGCGGGTCGACCTCGGCTCGACGAGCACGGTCAAGCGCGTCACGCTCGACTGGGAGCGCGCCTACGGGAAGTCGTACCGCGTGGAGGTCTCCACCGACGGCAGCAGCTGGCAGTCGGTGTGGTCCACCACCACCGGGGACGGTGGCCTGGACACGGCTCAGTTCTCCGGTGTGCCCGCCCGCTACGTACGCGTCCACGGGCTGGACCGCGGCACCGACTGGGGCTATTCCCTGCACGAGGTGGGCGTCTACAGCAACTGACGCCCACGACGACGAAAGGGACCTCATGGCACGGATGCCGTCGGCCGAACGGCGCCGTCAGCTCACCGAAGCGGCCATCCGCGCGATGACCCGGGACGGCGTCCCCAGGACGACGACCCGGTCCATCGCGGCCGAGGCGGGCGTGTCACTGAGTGTCTTCCACTACTGCTTCGACTCGAAGCAGGCCCTGATCGAGTCCGTCATCGAGACGATCACCGGTCACTACGTCACGGTGGTGCGCGAGGCGATCCGGCCCAGGGCCACCCTGCGGGAGACGGTCGCGGCCGGCTTCCAGGCCTACTGGGACCATGTGTCCGCGCACCCCGGCGAGCACATGCTCACCTACGAGCTGACCCAGTACGCCCTGCGCCAGCCGGGGTTCGAGCACCTGGCACGACGGCAGTACGAGCTGTACTCCGACGCCTACGCCGAACTGATCGAACAGCTCAGCCGCGACATGGACTTCGTCCTCCGGGTGCCCGTCCCGGCGCTGGCCCGCTATCTGGCCGCCATGACGGACGGGCTGACCCTCAACTTCCTCGTGCTCGGTGACGACGGGGCGTGGGCCGACATCCTCGACACGATCACCGACCACGTGGCCGGCCTCGTCCGCGACACGGACGAGGCCCCGTAGCGTCCGACGCCACTACGACCGGCGGCGGGGCTTGCCCTTCTTGGCTCCCTTGGCGTTCTTTGAGCCCGGCCGGGGGCTCTTGCCGGTCGCCCGGCCCGCGGCGGGCTTCCGCCGGGCCGCCCCCTTGTCGGAGAGGGCCTTCTCGGAACGTGCGGCCTTCGGCTCGGCGGGGGTCTGCGAGCGGCCCCGTGAGCTGTTGGCGGTCCGGCCCCGGACGATCCCGATGAAGTCCTCCACCAGGTCCGTGGTCCTGTCCTGCGGCCACGACAGGGCGACCCGCGACTCGGGGGCGTCCGTGACCGGCCGGTAGGTGAGGTCCTTGCGGTGGTGCAGGCGGGCGATCGACTGCGGGACGACGAGGAGCCCCACCCCGGCCGCCACCAGTTCGACCGCGTCGGCCGTCGTGGCGGGACGCTCGATCGCGGGGCGGCCCGGCAGACGCTCCCATTCGAGGGGGTCGTCGAGGGGACGCAGCACGATGTCGTCCGCCAGGTCCTCGGCGGTCACCTCGTCCACCGCGGCCACGACGTGGTCCCTGGGGACGACCACCACGGTCGTCTCGGTGTAGAGGGGGATCGCGCTGAGGTCCTCACCGTCGACCGGCAGCCGGACGAAACCCGCGTCGGCGTCACCGCCGCGCAGCGCGCCGAGTGCTTCGGCGGCGGACACCGCGAGGAGAGTCAGGGGAACGTCGGGCAGCCGCTCGTTCCAGATCCGCACCCACTTGCTGGGCGTCACTCCCGGGACATACGCGAGCCGGAACGAAGGGGATTCTTCCGAGCCTGTCACCTGGCCAGGTTACCCGTCGTGGTCGGCGCTGGTTCACATGCTCGATACCCTTGACGGCATGACGTCGCACCAGAACACCCAGACGATGAAGCCCGCGACCGCGGCGAAGAAGCTGGGTGTGTACCTCGAGGCCACACCCGCCGAGTTCCAGGAGGGTGTCGTCTCGCGCTCCGAGCTGACCGCGCTCCAGACCGATCCGCCCGAGTGGCTGCAGGAGTTGCGGCGCAACGGCCCGCACCCCCGGCCGGTGGTCGCGGCGAAGCTCGGCATCTCCATCTCGGGGCTCGCCCGCGGCGGCGTGACGGACGCCCTCACCACGGACCAGATCGAGGCGCTGAAGCAGGACTCTCCGGAGTGGCTCCAGAAGGAGCGCGCCACACAGGCCGAGGTCCGCAAGGAGACGGCTCGCATCAAGGACAAGAAGGCCGAGGCCGAGGCCGAGGCCAAGGACGAGCGCTAGGGCTCGGCATCCGCCTCCGCGGTCCCAAGCCGCCCTGTGGAACACTCGACGCGTGATCATCGAACGCGCGTACGCACATGTGGCTTCGTACGACGAAGGTGAGTGGCCCTGGTCCGTGCCCTGTGTGCGCGGGCTGCTGGCGGACGGGATCCGGTTCACCGCGCCGGTGACCTTCGTCGTGGGTGAGAACGGCTCCGGCAAGTCGACCCTGGTCGAGGCCCTGGCGGAGGGCTTCGGGCTCGACTCCTGGGGCGGCTCGCACGACTGGCGTTACGCGAGTTCCCGGTCCAGGTCGGAGCTCGGCGAGCGGATCCGCTTCGACGCCGCGGCGCACGGGCGGCGGATGCTCGGCAGCTGGTCGGCCCGCAAGGGCTTCTTCCTCCGGGCCGAGACAGCCATGGACGCGCTGGACCGGGAAGGGTTCGCACCGGACTCGGTCAGTCACGGTGAGGGCTTCCTCGCCGCGTTCCGGGGGAAGTTCCACCAGCCCGGCCTGTACGTGCTGGACGAGCCCGAAGCCGCGCTCTCGTTCAGCTCCTGCCTCGAACTGCTCGGCCATCTCGACCGGTTGGCGCGCCAGGGTGGCCAGGTCGTCTGTGCCACGCACTCTCCTGTGCTGACCGCGCTGCCGGGCGCCGACATCATCGAGGTCGGCGACCACGGCATGCGGCGGGTGGACTGGCAGGAACTGGCGCTGGTCGACCACTGGCGCCGCTACCTCGCCGACCCGCAGGCCTACCTCCGGCACATCCTGGACTGACACCCTCGGCGCGTCCCCGGCCGTCGCCGCCCGGCGGAGGCCCCCGCGGGCGCCGGCCCCGGTGATCGCCTGCGAGAATGCGATCGGCCCGGAGTTCGAGAGAACTCGCCCCGGACGACGGAGGAGCCCCGTGCCGCTGCCCTCACAACCGCTGCGGAAGCTGGGCTTCCTGACCATCGGCCTGTTCGACGAGGCCGACCCCCGTACCGGCCACGAGTCGACGCTGGAGATCATCGAACTCGGCGAACGACTGGGCTTCGACAGCGCGTGGCTGCGCCACCGCCATCTCCAGTACGGGATCTCCTCCCCCGTGGCCGTCCTGGCCGCGGCCTCGCAGCGCACCACCCGAATCGAGCTCGGCACCGCGGTCATCCCCCTGGGCTGGGAGAACCCGCTGCGGCTGGCCGAGGACCTCGCCACGGTCGACATCCTGTCCGGGGGGCGCCTCAACCCGGGCGTCAGCGTCGGACCGCCGATGCACTTCGACCAGGTCAAGGGCGCGCTGTATCCCGGCACCGCCGACGCCGAGGACTTCGGTCACGACCGGGTGGCCCGGCTGCTCGACTTCGTGCGGGGCGAACCGGCCACCGACTTCAGCGGTACCGTGGGATTCGAGACGTTCTCCGACCGCGTCCAGCCGCACGCCTCCGGTCTCGGTCGCCGTCTGTGGTACGGCGGTGGCAGCCTGCGGTCGGCCCGGTGGGCCGGCGAGCACGCGATGAACCTCCTCACCAGCAGCGTCGTCAAGGCGGAGGAGTCCGAGGACTTCGCCGAGATCCAGCTGTCCCACGTTCGCGCCTTCCGGGCCCACCACCCCGACGGGGAAAACGCCCGCGTCTCCCAGGGGCTCGTCGTGATCCCCACCGACAGTGCCACCCCCGAACAGCGCGCGAAGTACGAGGCGTACGCCGAGGAGCGGACCCCGCGGACCGCCGCACCCCAGGGCCCGGCACGCATGATGTTCGCGCCCGATCTCGTCGGAACGTCTGCCGAGATCGCCGAACGGCTCTACTCCCAGGCGGCGTTCCGGGAGATCGACGAGGTCGCGTTCGCGCTGCCCTTCACCTTCGGGCACGACGACTACGTCCAGATCCTCACCGACATCGCGACCGTGCTCGGCCCGGCACTGGGCTGGCAGCCGTCGGCCCACCGGGGATAGCGAGCCCGGGTGCCGGGCTGCCTCTCAGTCGCTGACGCGGCTGCGGGCCTGGTACAGCAGATCGCCGTACTCGGAGTGGCGGGCGATCCAGCCCGCGTAGAAGGGGCAGGTGGCCAGCACCCTCAGGCCGGCTGCGCGCGCCTCGTCGAGGGAGGTCCGGACCAGCGCGGAGCCGACCCCCTTGCCCTCGCACTCGGGGCTCACCTCGGTGTGGACGAACGCGATGAGTTCCGTCGTGCGGATGTAGTCGGCGAAACCGGCGACCGTGGACGCTCCGTCGAGCCGGGCCTCGTAGCGCCGCGCCTCGGGCGCGTCGCTCACCTCCACCGCCATGTGTCCTCCTCCTTGCACACCCACTGCCGGTCAGGGGTTCGAGCGTATCCCACTGTGGCCGAAACCCGTCCGGTGCACCCCTGTTGACCTGCCCGTACACGGGCGACCGGACGGACTGTTCGACTAGGTTGGCGGGCTACGGCCGACAGTCGACAGCCAGGAGGCACTCCCGTGACCGACCAGGAACCCCAGCTCGCCGCCGCTGCCGAGATACGGGCCCGGATCGACACGGACAAGCCGCACTCCGCGCGTTTCTGGAACTACTTCGTGGGCGGCAAGGACCACTACGAGGTGGACCGGGAGATCGGGGACCACATCAAGGAGATCTTCCCCGGCCTGGCCGATGTGGCACGCACGAGCCGTCAGTTCCTCGGACGCGCGGTCCGGCACCTCGCCCTCGAAGAGGGCATCCGGCAGTTCCTCGACGTCGGCACGGGACTGCCGACCGCCGACAACACCCACGAGGTCGCCCAGCGGGTGGCCCCGGACGCGCGGATCGTGTACGTCGACAACGATCCGATGGTGCTCGCCCACGCCCGCGCCCTGCTCACGAGCACGCCCGAGGGCCGGACGGCGTACATCGACGCCGATCTCTACGAGCCCGCGGCGATCCTGGAAGCGGCGGCGCACACGCTCGACCTGTCCCGGCCCGTCGCCCTGATGATCCTCAACACCCTCGGCCACGTCGCCGACTACGACGAGGCCCGGAAACTGGTCGCCCATCTCATGTCCGGCCTGCCGTCCGGGAGTTGCCTGGTGATCAGCGACAGCACGGCCACCAGCGAAGGCATGATCGCCGCCTCGGAGGCGTACAACTCCAGCGGAGCCGTCCCGTACCACGTGCGGAGCGTCGAGGAGATCGCCGGTTTCTTCGAAGGGCTGGATCTGGTCGAACCCGGTGTCGCCCAGGTCACCCGCTGGCGCCCGGACTCCGCCGGCTCGGTGGTGGACGCCTACGGCGGGGTGGGCCGCAAGCCGTAGCCGCGGCCTGCCCTGCGGACGTGCCGGTCAGGACACGTCGGAGATCTCCGGCATCTCGCCCTCGGTCGTGGAGACGTCGATCACGGAGAACAGGGCGCCCTGTGGGTCGCTCAGCGCCGCGAAGCGGCCGAACGGGCTGCTCATCGGGCCGAACCGCAGCACACCGCCGTGCTCGGTCGCCTTCGCCACGGCCGCGTCGCAGTCGTCGACCGCGAAGTAGACGTTGACGTAGGACGGGACCTCGGGCGGGAAGTCGTCGGTCATCTCCATCCGGCCCAGGACCGTCTCCTCGCCCAGGTCGAAGAGCCTGAAGTCCATCTCCTCGTGGAGGAGTTGCCGGACACGGTAGGGAAAGACCGCCGAGAAGAACGCATCCGCCTTCTCGGGCTCCCTGGTGAAGACCTCCGCCCAGCAGTACGCGCCCGGGACGGCCGTCGCCTCGAAGCCCTCGTGGACGCCCGCCTGCCATACGCCGAAGACGGCGCCGCTCGGCTCCTGGGCCAGCACCATGGTGCCGAAGTCGCCGACCTGCATCGGTTCCATCAGTACCCGACCGCCGTTGTCGCGGATCTTCCCCGCGGTGGCGGCGGCGTCCGGCGAGGCGAGGTACAGGCACCAGGCCGACCGGCCCTCCGCGCCGGGCATCGGTGGCACGACGGCAGCGACGGCCTTGCCGTTCGCGTAGGCCTGCGTGTAGTTCCCGTACTCCGACGACGACTCGCCGAACGTCCAGCCCAGCACCTCACCGTAGAAGCGCTTGGCACCCTCGACATCGCCGAACATCGCGTCGGCCCAGCAGGGTGTTCCCTCAGGTCGTGCGGCCATGACTGCGACTCCCTCGTCCTTGAAGGCTGTGACTCCCACGCTAGCCAGCCGTCGGCAGACGCGCGCGGCGACCGCGGAGAGAGCGGTGACGCGGGTCACATCCGGAAAGCGATGATGTTCCGCCCCCGCGCCGGTCGAAGACTGCGACAACCTGACGGGCAGCACCGGAGGACGGGACACAGACATGAGCGAGACCGTGAAGGGGCCCGCGAGCTACTTCCCCTCGATCGAGAAGAAGTACGGCCACCCCGTGACCCACTGGAAGGACCTCATCCGTTCCTCACCGCTCACCAAGCACATGGAGCTGGTGACCTGGCTCAAGACCGAACACGGCCTCGGCCATGGGCACGCCAACGCGCTCGTCGCGCACACGCTCGCCGAGGACAGCGGCAAGTGATCCACCGGCCACGAACCCGTTCCGGGCGCCGAGGAGATGCCCGCACACTCGACGCCCCGGAGCCCTGAGGAAGGTGCGGGCCCGGGCTCACCCGGGCCCCGGACGGCTCGCCGTCGAGGAGGGCGGCCCCGGGGTTGCGGGGAACGCGCCGGCGGAGCGTCGTGGACACGGTGACCGGCACGGGTCGCGCCCTGTTGCCGCACCCCGACGGCCGTACGCCGCGGCCCGCCGGGAGCGGGCGTGCCGGAACAGGAAAAGCCCTGGTCGGGGAGGTGGTGGCCGAGTTTCGCGGCCCTGCTGTCGATGCGTGACCGGTTGCGGCGGGCTGAGGGGTTTCCCACGGTGGGCGCAAAGACAGCCGTTCTGGAAAGGAACCTGTATGCGCGCCCTGGTATCCCGCGGGCTGCTCCTCCCGCCCCTCGTCTGCGCCGCGCTCGCCTTCGGCCCGGTGGCCTCGGCCGCTGCCGTCGTCGACACACAGCCCGGTGCGGCGGGCAGCCGTGTCGCGGAGCTGTCGCTCCCCCCGTCGGACCTGACGTCGCAGCGGCTGAGCCTGCCGGCCCAGGCGGAGCACGGTGACGCTCTCGTTCCTCTCCTGGCCGCGCTGACCGACCTGACCGAGCGGGGTAACGGCCCGCTCGGTGCGGCCGAGGCCGCCGAGCACGCGCGGGCCGTGGAGGCGGCAGCGGCCTCCCTCCGGCTGGAGCTTCGGGGCACGGACCGCTCGGCGCCGTCGGAGGGCTCGGCCGACCCCGTGTCGGACGTGGTGGCCGGGCTCCAGTCGGCCCTCGGTGGTCTGCTCTCGTCGCTGACCTCGCTCGACGTGGGCGGGGTGGTCGCCGCGGTGCCGAAGGTCCTGACGTCCCTGCTCGGGGTGCTGACCGGGCTCCTCGGCGGCGGCCTGCCGAAGCTCCCCGCGCTGCCGACACCCTGATTCGCCGGAAGGACAGGCCCCTGGTCGGGCCAGGTGAGAGGGCCGGCGGCCGTTCCCTTCGGGACGGTCGGCGGCTCTCTTCGTGTCGCGTCCCCCCGGCATTGCGACACGACACGGATTTCCGACTTGTCGAACCGGGTTCCGCGGGTACCCGTCCCTCATGACCGACGTGGTGGACTCCGACGAACTCCTGCGCCGTATCCAGCGGGCCCGCTCCTGGGCCGGGCAGGAGGAGCGGACGTGGAAGAAGCGCAGCGAAGAGCTCAGGACCGGCGATCCGGACGGCTCACGAGACGCCGAGTTGCGCGGGCACACCTATGAGGCCGTGCGCAGGGCGCTGGACGAGATCGTCGCCCCGGGCAGGCACGACACGGACGGCTGAACCGCCTCGCGGGTCCTCGTCCTGCATGACCCGCGCTGCGCATGGAACTCGTTGCGGCCATGAGCACCACGACACAGGCACCATGCGCCGAACCCGTCACCACGGTCTTCACCTGGCAGGTACGCCCGGGCCGGGAGGCCGACTTCGAGGAGTGGACCCGGGGCGTCGCCGACTGCGTCTCGCGGTTCCCCGGCAGCCAGGGGATCTCGTGGCTGCGCCCGGAGCCCGGGCACCGGTTCCACGCGGTGCTCCGCTTCGCCGATCCGCAGCGCCTCGCCGCCTGGCTGACCTCGCCCGAGCGGGCGCGGTGGCACGCGCGGATCGAGGGCATCGCCACCGAGGTACGTGACGAACGGCAGTCGACCACCGGGATGGAGAGCTGGTTCCGCCTGCCCGGCACGACCGTGCAGGCCCCGCCGCGCTGGAAGATGGTCCTGACCACCTTCGTGGGCGCCTATCCGCTGACGTTCCTCCTCCAGTGGCTGGCGGCACCCGGAACGGCCTCGTGGCCGCTGCCGTTGCGTGCGGCCGTCTTCCCGGTCGTGCTGCTTCCCCTCCTGACGTACGTGATCATGCCGGGGCTCAGTCGTCTGCTGCGGCTGTGGCTGTACGGAACACCCGACCGCTGACGCCGCGACCTGGCCTGTTCCGCCCGCGTCACACGTGTGCCTCGTCCCGTTGGCGGTCCTCCGCGCGGGCGCTTAGAAAGGTCGGACAGCAACTCTCGGGCCGCACGTCCGGGTCACGACAGCGACTGCACCCCTGGTAGGGAGCCGAGTATGACAACCCGTTCGCCTTTCGACTCCGATCGACCTGGCATATCTCCTGAGAGCGCGGTCGAAGCCCCCATACCCCCACCACCGGTCTCCGCCCCCTGGCACGCGGCGCCGGACGAGGCGACGAACAGGGCGACGCGCAGGGCTGATCAGCGATACGCCGACACGGTCGACCACCAGTACGCCGAACCGGCCGACGAGACCGGTGACCGGTACCGCGAACCGGCCGACGAGGCCGACCACCCGTACCCGGACCCCGCCGAAGAGCCCGATCACGCGTACCCGGACCCCACCGACGAGGCCGACCACCGGTACGGCGGTCCCACCGACGAGGCCGACGACCCGTACTCCGACCCGGCCGACCACGCCGACCCCGCCTACGTCGATCCGGTCGACGGACTGGTGCACGCGGCCGTGGCCGACCGGCCACTGGACGAGGTGGTCCAGCTCATCGAGTTGCTGGAGCAGTCACCGGCCTACGCGAGGGCCACGGTCGACGCGCTGCGGGCGGTCGGCACGGACCGGTCCGTGGAGGACGTCACGCGGCTGGTGGCCCTGTTGACCCGGCCGCCGAGGAACGCCGACAGCGCCGACGAGGCCATCCGTGCGGCGGCCGAGGGCCGGCCCGTGGAGGACGTCACCCGGCTGATGGCGCTGCTGCACCGGCCTCCGCTGGAACCCCACTGCGGTGAGGCCGCGGTGCGGGCGGCCGCCACCAGCCGGCCGGTCGAGGAACTCGTCGAGCTGATCGGCCGCATGGCCCAGCAGCAGGACGTACGCGAGGAGCGGCAACGGGCGGAGTCGTCGACGCGGGAGCGGGCGGAACCGGCTCCCGGCGCACAGCGTGCGGCCTCGTCCAAGAACGGCCCGCCTTCCGGGGACCGGCTCCTCGCCGCGGCCGGCCCGGTCGCCATCGGCGGTGCGCCCCGGACACGCCGTGGCCGGACGGCCAGGAACGGCGACTCCCCCGCCTGGCCGCGCTGGGTCGCGATGCTGGCGCTCCTGGTGTGCGGTGCGGCCCACTTCCCGCCGCAGCGGGACGGTGCGTCCCTCACCTCGTACGGGTTCGCCCTCGGCGCCGCGGGTCTGTGCGTCCTGGTGGGTCTGGCACTGTTCCGCGGAAGCAGGCTTCCGGTTCTCGTCCTGGGGGTCGTGGTGCCGGCGGCTCTCGCCGTCGCCCAGCTCCTGGAAGGCCGGGTCCAGTCGCACGGGCTGTCCCGGGCCCTGGATCTGACGCTCGCACCACCGTGGCTCGCCGGTCTCGCGGCCGTGCTCGCCGCGCTGGCGGCCCTGACCGCGCTGATCGCGCTCCTGGCCTCGGACCGGCCCCGACCGCGCCCCGACGTACGGCAGTTGGCCGGCTCGGACCGAGCGGCGGGCTGACCCGCCACGGCGAGGCCGGGCCACTCACCGGGCAGCCGGACGCGAACGCGCAGAGGTTGCCTCGCACGATCCGACGGCGGCCGTCCGACACCCGCGGGTGTCGGACGGCCGCCGTCGGATCGTGTGCGCCGGGCTCGCTCGCACGTGCCGCGCGTGTCCCGCGGGTCAGTCGTGCGCCCCGCGCGGACCACCGGTCCGGGCGGGCCGCTCCCGACTCCGTGTGCACAGGTCCTCGTCGGCGTGGGCGGAGACCGCTCGGCTGCCGCGCGGCACGTACGTGCCCCCGATGAGGCGCCGCAGAGGCGTCACGCGGATTCTGACCTCCGGCTGCTGGGTGGTGTCCATGGGTCCAGACTGCGCCGGGGACGCCGGAGCAACCAGATCTCTCCTGGAAGCAGGAACGCGGATCCTGGTATCCGGGCCACCACTCACCGGGCGTCGGGGATGCGCAGGGTGAAGACCGAGCCGGCTCCGACCTCGCTGGTCACCGTGACCGTACCGCCGTGGGCGGTGACCAGCTGGCGCACGATGGACAGGCCCAGGCCGCTGCCTCCGGTGCGCCTGCTGCGGGATTTCTCCGCCCGCCAGAACCGGTCGAAGACGCTGGGCAGGTCCTCCGCGGCGATGCCACTGCCCGTGTCGGCCACCTGGAAGCGCACCTCGTCGCCGTGGCGTCCGGCGGAGAGGGTGATGGTGCCTTCGGCCGGCGTGTGGCGGATCGCGTTGGACACCAGGTTGCCGAGAGCCTGGCGCATCCGGAGCGGGTCGGCGTCGAGCCAGGGGGTGTCGTCCACGGCCGTGCGCAGGCCGACTCCGGCGGCCTCGGCGGCGACGCTGTGCGCCGCGACGACCTGTTCGAGCAGTTCGTCGGCGCGGACCGGTTCGCGGTGCAGTGCGAGGGTGCCCGCGTCGGCCGCCGCGAGGTCCTGGAGGTCGTCGATGACCCGCTGGAGGACCAGCGCCTCCTCGTGCAGGGACGCGAGCAGTTCCGGATCCGGGTCGACCACGCCGTCGCGGGTCACCTCGAGCCAGCCGCGGATGTTGGTGAGCGGGGTGCGCAGTTCGTGGGCGATGTCGGCGACCATCGCCTTGCGCTGTGCCTCCATGCGTTCCCGGCGCTCGGTGAGGTCGTTGAACGCGACCGCCAGGATGCCCGTCTCGTCCTGGGTGGTCACGGGAACGCGTACATGCTGCTCGGGCGGCTGCTGGGCGGCGTGCGTCAGCGCGCGCAGCGGCCGCACCAGACGCGTGGCGACCAGGGCGGTCACGGCCACCGTGAGGGCGAGGACGAGACCGGCGACGCCCGTGACCTTGGCCTTGTTGGCGGTCGACATGTCGAAGTGCGGGACGGCGCTGTCGCCGTGGCCCAGGAACAGTTCGGCCGCCGGGGCGACATACGGTGCCAGTTGCTGACGGCGTGCGCGGTCGACGCACTCCTCGACCTTCTCGACCTGCTCGGGGGTGCTGTCACGGACCGTCGGATTCTTCTGCACGAGGTAACGGGCCAGCATGGAGCGGTCCTTGAAGTCGACCGTGACGGCGAGGGGCGCGGTGAGCGCCACGTCGGTGCGGTCGAGGCACTTCCCGGCGTACGTCGTCAGCTCGGCCAGGGCCTTCTCCTCCGTCGGGGTCGGGGTGTTGAGGATGCCGTCCGCGCAGGGGGTCGGCACCTGTCCCCCGTCGATCGTGCCCTCCTCGTCGGTGAGGACGGAACGGCCGCTGGGCAGACGCGTGATGCCGGTCTCGACGCCGTTGTTCGCGAAGCAGCGCCGCCGCTTCTGGGCCAGCAGTGCCACGCGCTCGCGCTCCGTGGGCGTGAGCCGGTAGGGGCCGACCGCGCGCGGATCGACGCCGGTGAGCTGCGCGCCGGGCTCGGTGAAGGTGTCGGTGTGCAGCGGGTCGACCGTGGCGGCGGCCCGGGGCGGCAGTGCCGTGCCCCGTTTCGTGGAGTCCGCGATCGGGGTGCGGTCCGGGGTCGTCAGGGCGATGCGCCGACCGGTTCTGTCCGACAGGGCGCGGAGGGTCTTCTCGACGCCCGTCCAGTCGCGGTGGGTGGCCGCGTACCCGCTCAGCCGCTGGAGGATGTCCATGTCCTCGGCCAGTACCTGCCCCTGCTCCTCCTGGATCGCCCGGGTCGTGGTCTCGACGGCCAGCCAGGCCGTCGCCGCCACGGAGCAGATGGCGATCAGCACGGACGTGATCAACAGGCGTACGAGGAGTCTCTTGCGCAGGGGTATCGGGCGGTTCACCCGCGGTCCCCGCTGAGCTTGTAGCCCACCCCGAAGACGGTCAGCAGCCGGACCGGTCGGCGCGGATCAGCCTCGGTCTTCTTGCGCAGGTTCATGATGTGCACGTCGACCGCCCGCTCGGTCGAGGCCCGGTCGATCCCCCGAGTGCGGTGCAGCAACTGCTGCCGGGAGAAGACCCGGTCCGGCTCGGCGACCATCGCCAGCAGGATCTCGTACTCGGCCGGTGTGCAGTCCACCGGCGATCCGTCGCACATCACCTCGTGCCGTACGGGGTCCACGGCGATCCCCGCGGCCCGTACGACCGGGTCGTCGCGTTGCCCGGCGGTCTGCCGCCCGCTGCGGCGCAGGACCGTGCGGATGCGGGCCATCAGTTCGCGCGGGCTGTACGGCTTGGTCATGTAGTCGTCGGCGCCGAGTTCGAGGCCGAGGAGGATGTCCTCCTCGGTGGAGCGGGCGGTGAGCATGAGGACGGGGATGTCGTCGTCGCGGCGCAGCGCCCGGCACACCCCGAAGCCGTCGATCACCGGGAGCATCAGGTCCAGGACGACGAGGTCGGGCCGGCGCTCCCGGGCGGCCTCGAGCGCGGCCCCGCCGTCGTGGACCACGGTGGCGGTGTGGCCCTCGCTCAGCAGGGAGCGGCGTATCAGCTCGGCCTGTTTCTCGTCGTCCTCGGCAACCATCACGTGTGCGCACACGAGGCCCGATGCTAGGCGCTCCCCGCCGTGGCGGACCATGGGTGAGGGGCTTCCCACGCCCTGACACCTTCCTCACAACCGGCTGATAGAGACGCGGTCGGCGCGTGGTCGCAGGCGCGGTCGGCGGCGACGGGAGGTGTCCGGACGGGCATGATGAGCCGGTGGACAAGGTGAACATAAGTGATGAGGACCGTCGGCTGCTCGGGCTCTGGGCCGCCGACCGTGTCGAGCCGGTGCTCCCGTTGTTCGAAGCGAAGGCTCCCGCCGACACCCGTCCCCGCGAGGCGATCGAGGGAATCCGGGCCTTCGTGCGCGAGGGAAGGCGGACGGCCCGGCTGCGGTCTCTCGGCTGGGCGGCCCACGCGGCCGCCCGCGAGGTCGGCGACCCTGCTGCCACAGCGGCCGCCCGCGCCGCGTGCTACGCGGCGGCGACTCCCTACATCCACCCCCTGGCCACCCCTCACCAGTCGAAGCACGCCCTGGCTCCCGCGGTGTACGGGGCTCTCGCCCGTGAGCTGGCGGCGGGGGACGACGCCGGGGTCGGCGACGAGGAGCTCCGACGGGCGATCGAGCACGCCCCGCCCGAGGTTCGCGAGCTCGTGCGGCGGATGCCGGCCCGCAGCCCCGGCCGCAGTCGGCTGGACACGCTCTACCACCAGCTCGACGCGGCCCTTCGCAGCTGAGCGGTGAGGGGCCCCGGAGGGAGGACGGTCGCGTCCCGTCCGGAATCCGCCCCGGCCGACGCCCTCGGTCCTCCGCGGGCCGGTTCGGCGCCGCTCAGCGTCCGAGGGCGGCCGCGTCACCCATGACGACCACCGGACGGCGGTCCGGGTCCAGGGCGCGCAGCAAAGCCTTCATGTGGTTCTTCCGCAGACTGACACAGCCCTGCGTGGGGCCGTCGTGGTCGACGTGCAGCCATATGCCGCCACCCCGCCCCGCCCCGAGGGGCCGTGTCCAGTCCAGTGGTGTGGTGCCGGGCGCGCGGTTGTAGTTGATGGCGACGACGTAGTCGAACGAACCGGCCAGGGGCTCGCCCTCGAAACCCGTGCCGCCGATGGAGAAACCTCCGGAGCGGTCGTAGGGCAGGCGGGTGCCCGGGTCGGGGAGGAGTCCGC
This sequence comes from Streptomyces aurantiacus, assembly GCF_027107535.1. Lineage (NCBI taxonomy): Bacteria > Bacillati > Actinomycetota > Actinomycetes > Kitasatosporales > Streptomycetaceae > Streptomyces > Streptomyces sp. Qhu-G9. The sequence continues at coordinate 6,129,365 of NZ_CP114283.1, forward strand.
CCGCGTCCGTGAGGGCGTACACGCCGATGGGTGAGCGGAGATCACCGGCCCGGTGGTGGCCGGTCCAGCCCTTGAGGGCATTGTGCGCGGGCCACCTGGGCCCGGCCCGCCAGCCGGACGCCGTGCGCTCGTACAACACCGCCGTCGACAGGGGGGAGTTCCGGCCCTCGCCCGTCACCACGAGTGCCTGACGGGTCTTCGACGGCACCTGGGCGATCGTCCTGGGCCCCAGGCCCGGCAGGTGCCGCGGTGTCACGTCCGGGGAGACCCGGGGCGCGGGGGCAGGTTTGTCCGCGCCCGCCCTCGTCGTCATCACGCCCGGTTCGCGGTCCGGCGTCGCAGCCGCTCCGCCGCCGCAGCCGGCGAGGAGAAGGGTGGCCGCGAGAACGGCGACGGGACGGCAGGCGGCACCGCGAAAGCTTGTGATCATGTGTCGACCCTGACGGACACATATGAGGAACTCGTCAGGCCGCCGCGCCCAATGATCCGGCCGGCTCGGACGACTTGGTCCACTTGAACGACTTGGACGACCTGCAGGGTGTTTCGCCTCCAACGATCGGTTCCTGCACCGCTTCTTGGGTGCGGCCCCGAGAACTCCACGGCATGGAGAGCGTGATGGAGCACGTGGCGCGACGGTTCCGGTCGCCGCGCCACCACTTCCCGCAGTACCCCGGTGGGCACGCGTTACGCATGAACTCGCCCGGGCCGGGCGGAATGCCCGCTGCCGTCACGGGCGTTGAGCAGCGCATGACGCATGACACCAGCCAGGACGCTCTGCTCGCGCTTCTCTCCGAGTACGACGGCGGGGTGCTGACCACGCTCCGGCGCGACGGGCGCCCACAGCTGTCCAATGTCAACCACGCGTACTACCCCGACGAACGGATCGTGCGCGTCTCGCTCACCGACGGACGCGCCAAGACCCGCAACCTGCGCCGGGATCCGCGGGCCTCGTATCACGTGACCAGCGCGGACCGGTCCGTCTACACCGTCGCCGAGGGCGTCGCCGACCTCTCGCCGGTGGCCCGCGACCCACGCGACGAGACCGTGGAGGAGCTGATCCGGCTCTACCGGGACGTGCAGGGCGAACACCCCGACTGGGACGACTACCGGGCCGCCATGATCCGCGACAGCCGTCTCGTACTGCGGCTCCGTGTGGAGCGCGCGTACGGCATCCCCCTCACCCGGTGATCCGACGAGGACGCCCGTCCTCCACTTCTTCCACTGCTCCTTCAAGTCACCGGTACCTCCCGTGAGTTGACTCACGGGAGGGGGCCGTCGCCGGGTGGCCGGGCCGACGCCCCCGACAACGGCTGCTTTTGGTATGTACCTGACCGGCAACTGTCGCTAGGCTCTGCCCCGCCATTCCATGAGAGCGCTCTCACAGTTCAGCTGTTCCGCCCCCACCATGCTGGAACAACGAAGGGCTATCGCCTTGAGACGCACTACATCCATGCGCACCGGCCTGGCCGCACTCCTCCTGGTCGGCGCCTGGGCAACCGCCGTCGCCGCACCCGCCTCGGCCGCCGACGCCCCCGACACCCCCCGCACCTCCGACGCCCCGGCCTCCGCCGGCCTCATCGACGCCATGCGACGGGATCTCGGCCTGACACAGGCCGAGGCCAGGACGCGTCTCGCCGCGGAGAAGGCGGCGACAGCAGCCGAACCGAAGGTCCGGCGCGCGGCCGGAGCCGCGTACGGAGGCTCCTGGTTCGACGCCGACAGCGGGAAACTGACCGTCGCCCTCACGGCCGGCGCGTCCGCCGCCACCCTCGACTCCGTACGCGGAGCCGGGGCGACCGTCACCACCGTCCGGCACAGCGCCCGGCAGCTCGACGCCGTCAAGGCGCGTATCGACAAACTGGCCGCGCCGAAGGGAGTCAGCAACTGGTACGTCGACGCCGAGTCGAGCTCGGTCGTCGTGGCCGTCGTCGCCGCGAAGCGTGCTGACAACGATGTCCGCACGTTCCTGTCGAAGGCCCGCGCGGCAGGTCCGGTCACCGTCGAGGAGACCGCCGCGGCGCCCGAGACCTTCGCCGCCGGGACCGTCGGCGGCGACCCCTTCTACACCGGGAACGTCCGCTGTTCCATCGGCTTCTCGGTGCACGGCGGTTTCGTCACCGCCGGGCACTGCGGCGGGGCGGGGCAGGGCGTCAGCGGCTGGGACCGCTCCTACATCGGCAACATCCAGGGCTCCTCGTTCCCGGGCAACGACTACGCCTGGGTCAACGTCGGGAGCGGCTGGTGGACCGTGCCGGTCGTGCTCGGCTGGGGCACCGTCTCCGACCGGCTCGTCCGCGGGTCCGCCGAGGCACCCGTCGGTTCCTCCATCTGCCGGTCGGGATCGACCACGCACTGGCACTGCGGCACGGTGCTCGCCAAGAACGAGACCGTCAACTACAGCCAGGGCGCCGTCCACCAGATGACCAAGACCAGCGTCTGCGCGCAGCCGGGCGACTCCGGTGGTTCCTTCATCAGCGGCGACCAGGCGCAGGGCGTCACCTCCGGCGGCTGGGGCAACTGCTCCACCGGCGGCGAGACCTGGTACCAGCCGGTCAACGAGATCCTCAACCGGTACGGGCTCACCCTGCACACGGCCTGACACCCCGCACCAGGGCCGGACGGGCTCCGTCACCGACAGGTGGCGGAGCCCGCATCCTCCGACACGGGCGACCATGCCTGCCGGGCCGCCCGGATGGCACGAGACGAATCGAGGGGCGGCCCGGGACCGATCGGTCCCGGGCCACCCCTCACGCCGTACCTGCCGTGTCCGTCAGACCTTGCGCCACTTGGCCATGGCGAACGAGAACACCCCGAACAGCATCAGGCCGACCGCGATGAACACCAGCAGCCACGGCCCCACCGGGGTCTCGGTGAACGAGCGCAGGGTGTCGTCCATGCCCTTGGCCTTGTCCGGTTCGAATTCGACGGCCGACCGGATCGCGAAGCCCCCGGCGACGGCGAACACGAGACCGCGGGCCACTCCGCCGCCGACACCCGTCACGTCGACCGTTTGGCGCACCCGGCGTGACATCTCACCGAGCCTCATGTGCTTGTGGTACTTCCGGCGCACGGCCTGCACAGCCATCCAGACACCGGCGCAGAGGATCACCACGCCCGCCACACCCACGAGCCACTGCCCGGCGGGCAGGTCCATGACCTTGGCCGTCACGTCCCGGGACTTGCCGTCACTCGAACCGCTCCCGCCGGAACCCGCGGCGAAGGCGAGAACGGTGTAGGCGACGAAGCCGTAGAAGACGGCCCGTGCCGCCGACGCAAGCCTCTTCTTCCACTTGTGGCCATCAGGGCCCGCCGCGCCGAAGACCGCTTCGGACAGCCGCCAGAGCGCCATGCCGACCAGTCCGATGCCCAGAGCCCAGAGCACAACCGCTCCGAAGGGCTTCTGGGCGACCTCTTCGAGTGCGCCGCCCTGATCCGCCTGCTTCCCGCTGCCGCCGAAGGCGATCTGCAGCGCCAGCATGCCCACCAGCAGGTAGATGACACCGCGCGCGGTGAATCCCGCCCGGGCCGCGCCCTCGATAGCCGGGGCAGCCTTGTTCTTCCCCGCCCGGCTGCCTCGCGTCAACGTGCTTGCATCCATCGTTTGCCTCCCCATTCCGAGTGCCCCCGCTCGGCATTACGACACCCGACGGCTCCGACCAGGCGATACCTCCCTGTTCCGGAGCACGGAGGGGCGATCGAACATACGATGGGCACGCACGGGAGCGGCGCCGCGCGAGGCCGCTCCGGGACGTGGACCTCTCGGGGTGGGAGACGCATGGCACAGGGCACCGACGCAGCACGGACCGTCATCCTGACCGTGGACGACGACCCCGGAGTCTCGCGTGCCGTGGCCCGTGACCTCCGCCGTCGCTACGGCGAGACGTACCGGATCGTGCGCGCGGAGTCCGGGGAGAGTGCTCTCGACGCCCTGCGCGAGCTGAAGCTGCGCGGTGACCTCGTCGCGGTGATCCTCGCGGACTACCGCATGCCGCAGATGAACGGGATCGAGTTCCTGGAGCAGGCCCTGGACGTGTACCCGGGCGCCCGCCGGGTGCTGCTGACCGCGTACGCGGACACGAACGCGGCGATCGACGCGATCAACGTGGTCGACCTCGACCACTACCTCCTCAAGCCCTGGGACCCGCCGGAGGAGAAGCTCTACCCCGTCCTGGACGACCTGCTGGCCGCCTGGCGGACCTCCGACCACCGGGCCGTCCCGATCACGAAGGTCGTCGGTCACCGCTGGTCCGCGCGCTCGTCGGACGTGCGGGAGTTCCTGGCCCGCAACCAGGTGCCGTACCGGTGGTACTCCTCGGACGAGCCGGAGGGCGCCCGGTTGCTGGCCTGCGCGGGACAGGACGGGGAGCGGCTGCCGCTCGTGGTCACCGCGGACGGGGCGGTCCTCGTCGAGCCCGGCGACCCGGAGCTGGCCGCCCAGGTGGGGCTGGCCACCACGCCGACCGCCGAGTTCTACGACCTGGTCGTCATCGGCGGCGGACCGGCCGGGCTCGGCGCGGCGGTGTACGGCGCCTCGGAGGGGCTGCGGACCGTCCTGGTGGAGCGTTCGGCGACCGGTGGGCAGGCGGGTCAGAGCTCACGCATCGAGAACTACCTGGGTTTCCCGGACGGTGTGTCCGGTGGGCAGCTCACCGACCGGGCGCGGCGCCAGGCCGCCAAGTTCGGCGCCGAGATCCTGACGGCGCGCGAGGTGACCGGCCTGGAGGTCACCGGCGCCTCGCGCACCGTGCGGTTCTCCGACGGTTCGGCGATCGCCGCGCACTGCGTGATCCTGGCGACGGGCGTGTCGTACCGGCAGTTGGAGGCGCCCGGCACTCAGGACCTGACCGGGTGCGGGGTCTTCTACGGGTCGGCGCTGACCGAGGCCGCCGCCTGCCAGGGACACGACGTGTACATCGTCGGTGGTGCGAACTCCGCCGGGCAGGCGGCCATGCACCTGGCCAAGGGCGCGAAGTCGGTCACCCTGCTGGTGCGCGGCTCCTCCCTTGCCGCGTCGATGTCCCACTACCTGATCGAGCAGATCGCGAACGCGCCGAACATCTCGGTGCGCACCGGGACGGTCGTGGACTCGGTGCACGGCGCCGGCCACCTGGAGCAGCTCACCCTGCGCGATCTGGCGAGCGGGCACACCGAACTCGTCGACGCGCAGTGGCTGTTCGTGTTCATCGGGGCGGCCCCGCTCACCGACTGGCTGGACGGCACGGTCCGCAGGGACGAGCGCGGGTTCATCGTCGCCGGCCCCGACCTCGCCGTGGGCGGACAGCAGCCGCCCGGCTGGGAGCTGGACCGCCCGCCGTACCACCTGGAGACCAGTGTGCCCGGGGTGTTCGTGGCGGGTGACGCGCGTGCCGAGTCCGCCAAGCGTGTCGCCTCCGCCGTCGGAGAGGGAGCCATGGCCGTGATGCTCGTACACCGGTATCTGGAGCAGTCGTGAGCGGGCAGCCGATGCCGTGCGACGTCGCCGAGCTCAGCACGCTGTTCCTGTTCGAGAAGCTGGACGGGGAACAACTGGGACGGCTGTGCAGCGAGGGCCGGGTGGAGAGGTTCGAGCCCGGTTACGTCTACCAGGAGGGGGAGCCCGCCACGTGCTTCTTCGTTCTCCTGGAGGGCACGCTCGTGATGTCGCGCCGGGTCGGCAGCGACGACGTGGAGATCAGCCGTACGTCCCAGCGCGGCGTGTACGCGGGAGCAATGCAGGCCTATCTGGCCGCCCCCGACGAGGCGCGCTACAAGGGCTCCCTGCGGGTCACCGAGCCCTCGCGGTTCTTCGTCCTGCCCGCCGAGACGTTCTCCGCGGTCCTGCGGGAGTGGTTCCCCATGGCCGTGCACCTGCTGGAAGGGCTGTTCTTCGGCAGCCAGAACACCCAGCGGACCATCGGCCAGCGCGAGCGGCTCCTGGCGCTCGGCTCGCTCTCCGCCGGGCTGACGCACGAGCTCAACAACCCGGCCGCGGCGGCCGTCCGGGCCACGTCCGCGCTGCGGGACCGGGTGGCCGGCATGCGGCACAAGCTCGGCATGATCGCGTCGGGCCCGTACGCGCGCGACGCCCTGGAGACGCTCGTCGAGATCCAGGAACGCACCGCGGAGCAGGTCGCCAAGGCCACGCCGCTGAGCCCGCTGGAGGCCTCCGACCGGGAGGACACCCTCGCCGACTGGTTCGACGACCACGGCATCGCGGGCGGCTGGCAGCTCGCGCCGACGTTCGTGCAGGCCGGGCTGGACACCGACTGGCTGGACCAGGTGGCGGCGGCCGTCGAGGAGCAGACCCTCGAAGGGGCCGTGCGCTGGCTGAACTACACGGTCGAGACCGAACTCCTGATGAACGAGATCGAGGACTCCACCACCCGCATCTCGCATCTCGTGGACGCGGCCAAGCAGTACTCCCAGCTCGACCGGGCGCCCTACCAGGTCGCCGACGTGCACGAACTGCTGGACAGCACCGTGATGATGCTCGCCGGGAAGATCGGCTCGGGCGTCAGGATCGTCAAGGACTACGACCGTGCGCTGCCCAGGATCCCCGCCTACCCGGGCGAGTTGAACCAGGTGTGGACGAACCTCATCGACAACGCCGTGTCGGCGATGGGCGGCGAGGGTGTCCTGACCGTGCGCACCGCACTCGAACGGGAGCAGTTCCTCGTCGAGTTCCGCGACACGGGACCCGGTGTGCCCGAGGAGATCCGCGGCCGGATCTTCGACCCGTTCTTCACCACGAAGCCCGTCGGCGAGGGCACCGGGCTCGGCCTGGACATCTCCTGGCGGATCGTCGTGAACAAACACCACGGGCATCTGGAGGTGCACTCCGTGCCCGGTGACACCCGTTTCCAGGTATTCCTCCCGCTCACCGCGGCGGAGTCCGACACTGCTCAGGAGGCGCCATGACCACCCCGGACGGAATCGACCCGAGTGTCCCGCCGAGCGGCGCCGGGTGCGTCGAATGCGACGCCGCGGGCGGCTGGTGGTTCCATCTGCGGCGCTGCGCCCAGTGCGGTCACGTGGGGTGCTGCGACGACTCCCCCGCCAAGCACGCCACCGCCCACCACCGGAGCACGGGCCATCCCCTCATCCGCAGCTTCGAACCGGGCGAGGCCTGGTTCTGGAACTTCGAGACGTCCGAGCTGTACGAGTCCGGTCCGGACCTCGCCCCGCCGCTCAGCCACCCGGCGGACCAGCCCACGCCCGGGCCCGCTGGACGGGTGCCGGCGGACTGGGCGCGGACCCTGCGCTGACCTGGTCCCCTTTGCCCACCGCTCCGTCAGCCGTGGGCCGGAGGTCCGTCGGCGGGACGTGCCAGGATGGATCCGTGCCGACCACCGCATTCACCACGCCGTTCATCGGGCGTGAAGACGAACTCGCCCGCCTGACCCTCGTTCTGGACCGGGCCCGGGCCGGCGAGGCGCGGGCCGTACTGATCGCGGGAGACGCGGGAGTCGGCAAGACCCGGGTGCTGGCCGAGGCCGCGGGGCACGCCGCGCAGGCGGGCACGACCGTGGTCACGGGCCACTGCGTCGACCTGGGTGACGTGGGTCTGCCGTATCTGCCGTTCACCGAGATCCTGGGCCGGCTCGCCGGGGACGAACGGTTCGCCGGGGCGCTGGCCGCGCATCCCGTGGTCGACCGCCTCCTCGGCGACGGCGGTCACGGCGCGCGGGACGCGGACGGGCGCCCCCAGCTGTTCGAGGGCATGGCCGCGCTGCTGGCCGAACTGGCCGAGACCGCACCGCTGTTGCTGGTCCTGGAGGACCTGCACTGGGCGGACCAGTCCTCCCGCGACCTGCTGCGTTTCCTGCTCAGCAGGGGGATACTGCAGAACCGCCGCGCACGACTGCAGGCGGACGGCGTGGCCCCCGCCGCGGGCGGCGCGCAGGGTCAGCGCCTCGCCGTCTTCGCGTCGTACCGCGCCGACGACCTGCACCGCAGACACCCGTTGCGGCCCCTGCTCGCCGAGTTGGTGCGCCTGTCCGTCGTGGAGCGGCTCGAACTGCGTCCACTGCCCGACGGCGAGGTGGCCCGGCTCGTCCGTTCCCAGCGGGCGACGCCCATGCCCGACGCCACGGTCCGCCGCATCGTCGAACGAGCCGAGGGCAACGCGTTCTACGCGGAGGAGTTGCTCGCCGCCGCGTCGGAGACCATGTCCGGGTCCGCGTCCGCCGTGCCCAGCGGGCTGGCCGACGTGCTGCTCATCCGTTTCGAGCAACTGCCGCCGACCGCCCAGCAGGTGCTGCGTACCGCGGCCGTCGCCGGGCGCCGTGTCGAGCACGACCTGCTGCGCGACACCGTCCAACTGCCCGAGGAGGAGCTGGAGTCGGCTCTGCGCGAAGCCGTCGGGCGGCAGCTCCTCGTCCCCGACCAGGACGACACCTACTCCTTCCGGCACGCACTGATCCGCGAGGCGGTCTACGCGGATCTGCTGCCGGGTGAACGAGTGCGCCTGCACAGGGCGTTCGCCCGGGTACTGGCCGGGCGGGGCCGGCCCGACGAGAGCGCTGCCGAGCGCGCCCACCACTCGCGCGAGAGCCACGACCTGCCCGACGCGCTGGCGGCCTCGCTGGAGGCCGCCGACCATGCCGGGCGGGTGCGCGCGCCCGCCGAGGAACTGCGTCATCTGGAAGCCGCCCTCGACCTGTGGTCGGCGGTGCCCTCCTCGGCACGGCCCGAGGGCTTCGACACGGTCACGCTGACGCTGCGCGCCTCGGCGGCGGCCGTGCACGCCGGTGAGACACACCGGGCGGTCTCGCTGACGCGTTCGGCGCTCGCCCGGGTGGGCTCGGACGAGGACTCCGAACTGGCCGCCCGGGTCCGCTACACGCTCGCGGGCAACCTCATGCGGATCGACAGCCTCGCCGCCGCGTTCGCGTACAGCAGCGAGGCTCTCGCGATGATCCCCGCCGACCCGCCGTCGCGCACCTGGGTCTGGGCGGCGTCCACCCATGTCATGGCGGCGCGATACGTGGGGGACGACGAGACCGCCCGCAGCGTCGCGAGCCGGGCCCTGCGGATCGCGGAGGAACTCGGCGTTCTGGACGCCCAGGCCGATCTGATGATCTCCCTCGTCGGTCTCGAAGGAGCGGGCCGGAGCCTGCCGGAAGGGCGGGCCCGGCTGCGGGAGGCCCGCGAGCTGGCCCGGCGCGCGGGGAACACGTCCATCGAGATGCGCGCACTGTTCAACCTCTCCATCGGCTCGTACGAGTCCAGTGACCTGGACGAATGCCTGGCCTGGCTCTCCGACGGCCTGGAGCGCGCGGGCCACGCCGGGCTGCTCTCCTCGGTCTATCCGGTGGAGATGCGCTATCTGCGTTCCCTGGTGCTGTACTCCCTGGGCCAGTGGGACGAGTGCGTCCGCTCCGCGGAGTCCGACGCCGATCGGCTGCCGGCGGCGGGCGGGTACGCGATCGGCCCGGCGCTGTCGGTGGCACTGGCGCGTGGTGACCAGGGTGCGGCCGAGCGGGCCCGGGCCCTCCTCGACGGGCCGTTCGACTGGATGGCCACCCTCGTCATGGGGATCCTCCTGACCGACGCGGCGGTACTGCGCCGCGATGCCGAGGCGGCCGTAGGGCAGTTCGATACGACGGTGACCGCCCTGCTCGACGAGTCCGGTACGACACCCGATGTGGTGGTGCGGCTCGCGGCGCTCGCCCTGACCGCCGTCTCGGACGCGGCCGTGACCTGCCGCCTGGCCGGCGACGAGGAGGGCACCCGGCGCTGGGTGCGGGCGGGCAAGAACCTGGTGGAGCCGGCCCGGGCCACTGCGGCCCAGAGCGAGGACGGTTCGCCGCAGGGGCCCGAGGGCCGGGCGTGGCTGGCGCGCGCCGAGGCCGAGTGGGCGCGGACCCTCGCCGAGCCGGACATCGAGGCCTGGGAGAAGGCCGTCGCGGCGTTCGGCTACGGGGACGTCTACGAGCAGGCCCGCTGTCGGGTGCGGCTCGCCGAGAGTCTGGTGGCGTCGGGGCGGCGCGAGGAGGCCGCCGAGCACACACGGGCGGCGCACGCGACGGCGGTCCGGCTGGGCGCCGTGCCGCTGCGCGACGACGTGGAGCGGCTGGTCCGCCGGGCCCGCCTCGCGGAGAGCGCCCCCACCGACGACCGGGCCCCCGCGCTGACCGCCCGGGAGAACGACGTCCTGCTGCTCCTCGCGCGTGGCCGCACCAACCGGCAGATCGGCGAGGAACTGTTCATCAGCGGCAAGACGGCGAGCGTGCACGTGTCCAACATCCTCGCGAAGCTGGGCGCCGCGAGCCGTACGGAGGCGGTGGCGATCGCGTACCGCGAGGGGCTGGTGCAGGCGGAACCGTCCGCCTCCGGATGAGCGCCGGCCGGATCGGCGCGGCCCGCGGCTGCGGGGTCCGGCGGATGGCGGTGTCATGGAGACAGGCGCACGCAGGGCCGAGCCGTCGTTTGTGTCCGGGGCTACCGGTTACACGAGCGGGTGGCCCGCATCCGTACAAGCAAAGGTGGCTTCATGACGTCCGGCACGCATCTCGCTCTGACGCTCACTCTCACCGGCGGCACGGCCGCCGACGCGCGGGCTGTCATCCACACGCTCGAACCCGTCTTCGGATCGGCGGACGCCATGCCCCGCGACGGCGACGCCACGGTCTACACGGCGTCCTTCGACAACGGCGCGCCGGCCGGCGGTGCCCGGGCCGACGAGGCGTCCGGGCTCTCCACGTCCGTGACCGTCACCCTGCAGGGCAGCCCGGAGGCGGTGCGACGGGCCGACGAGACGCTGTCCTCCGCCTTCACCGTCCACGAGGAAGGGGTGGCTCCGGGCGACCAGGAGCAGGAGCGGCAGCTGCGACTGGAGCCCTAGCCGGCCGGGCGCCGCCCCCGGTGAGCGGCGACGCCGCCTCACTCTTCGAGCCCAACGAGCCCCACGAGCCCAGCGGGCTCACCCGCCGAGCCGCAGCGTCCGCATCTGCTCGTCGAGGGGTGCCAGCCCGACATCCCGGCGTCGCTCGTCGAGGGTCTGGGGCTGACGGACCGGATAAGGGTGCAGCGTCGCGGGGTCGACACGGGTGCCGTAGAACTGCGGCTGGCCCTGTTCGACGGCACAGTGATCGGCGATGTACGCGTGATGCGGCGCCGGGCAACGCCCGTCCGCCGCGGCCTGGGCGATGAGGTCCCGGCACGCGAGCTGGAAGTCGAGGTCCGGGGCGTGCAGCAGGATCATCAGGGCCGCCGTCGAGGCGGGTGCGCCGACGAGGTCGGCGGTCGGCCAGGCATGGCGTCGGACGATCGTCCTGAGCGCCTCGGCGTTGTCCTCGCGGCACTCGGCGATACGGCGGCGCGTGGCCGGTGTGGGACTGCGGTGCGCTTCTCTCATCGCCCGCCTGTCCTCCTCCACCCGGCGCACCAGTTCACGGGCGAGGGCGCTCGCGAGCGCCGGAAGCACGGTCGGGTGCCCCTCTCGTATCTCGTCGTGCGCGAGCCCGGCACGGTCCTCGTCGGGCACGCGTCCCCTGTGGGTCTCCCCTGCTCCGGTGCGGGTCTCCCCCGCCTCGCCCGGCGGGCGGCCCGTCTGCCCGTCGCGCGGCTCCCGTCCGCTGCGCTCCGCGTCGCCGGCGCGTGCCGCGGCGGTGTTGCGCCCCTCGTCGACGGGCGCACGTTCCGTGCGTCCGTCACGCGTCGTGGCACGGGCGAGGTGGCCCGAGACGGCGGGACCGGTCATGACTCCTCCCGGATGTGCAACGAGAACCACACCCGCTTCCCCGTCTCGCCGGGCTCGGGCGGGGCGACACCCCAGTCGTCGGTGAGCGCGGCCACGATGGCGAGCCCGCGTCCGGACTCCTCGGCGGTGTCCGCCGTGCGGTGGTGCGGCAGGTCGGTCGAGCGGTCGGCGATCGTGACGCGCACCGCGTGGCCGGTGCACTCGACGCTGACCGTGACCGTGGCACCGGGGCCCGGGCTGCCGTGTCGGACGGCGTTGGCGAACAGCTCGTCCGTGGCCAGGACGGCGTTGTCCAGCTGATCGGCGGGCAGCCGCAGGTGCGCCAGTTGTGCGGCGACCGTGCGGCGCACGCCGGAGGCGCGGGCCGGCTGAGCCGCCACCACCGTGCGAAGGACCCGTGGCGTACTCACCACGACGGGAACGGCCGGTGTCGCGGGCGGGGCGGCCACGGCCGGGGTTCTCTCACCGGCCCACGCCAGAGCGGTGGTCGTGTCGCGGTCCGCGCCGTGCGTCAGTGAGGGCGATTGCCGGCGGTGGTGCGCACGAAATGCCGTCATCGTGCCTCCTTCGTGTGCAGCACGGGTGGGGGGACGGTCTCGGTGGCTGCTCCTGCAGCCAACCGTCCGGGCGGGTGGAACGGCCAGGGGGTGAGCGGGTTGTCCGGTTGCAGCCGCGTAGTGGGATGGCATGTATGTTCGATCGCGTGAGCAACATGAGCGAGAGCCGGACCGCCGCCGGCGGGCAGGGCGCCCGCGGCTGGTCCGGCATGAGCGGCAGACGGGTGCTGGTCACCGGCGGTACGCGCGGACTCGGCGAGCAGATCGTGCGGCTGCTGGCAGCCGAGGGCGCCCGGGTGGCGACGTGCGCCCGCACGGTGGGTGACCTCGATGCGCTGAGAGGTTCGCTGGCCGCCGCGGACTCCGGGCGGCTGTTCACGCAGGCCCTGGACGTCACCGAACCCGAGCGGCTGGAGGACTTCGTCGCCGCGTCGGCGAGCCGCTTCGGCGGCCTGGACGGAATAGTCGCCTCCGCGGGCGGCTCCCGCGGACGGAACCTCGAACAGGCGAACGCCGAGGACTGGGCCGCGACCTGGGAACTGAACGTCGGGCACACCGCACGGCTGGTGCGGGCCGCGGTCCCGTACCTGCGGAGCGCCGGCGGCGGCTCGGTCGTGGTCATCTCGTCGATCTCCGGCTGGAAGCCGGGACCGAACGCACAGTACGGAAGCGCCAAGTCCGCCCAGATCCACCTGGCCGCCTCGCTCGCCCGCGAACTCGGTCCGGACGGGATCCGGGTCAACGCCGTCTCGCCGGGGTCGATGCTCATTCCGGGCCGCCGCTGGGACCGGATGCGCGCGGAGGAGCCCGAAGCCTTCGCCGCCTTCAGGGAGGCGGAGCTGCCGGGCGGGGAGCCGGTCGCGCCGCACGAGGTGGCGCGCGTGGTGGCGTTCCTGCTGTCCGACTGGTCGAGCGGGATCTCCGGAGCGAACCTGCCCGTCGACCGCGCCCAGAACGCGCCCTCCCCCGAGGGCTACTGAGCCGGCGCGGGGGCCGGTTCCCCCTGGACCGGTCGTCATGCCACGGCCCCCAGCACCGGGCGGGACCTGCGCTCGAACTCCTGGACGAGCGGCTCGTGGCGGCTGGGCGCCAGCCTCCCGCGGAAGTCGCGCAGGGCCTGGATGGAACGCTCGCTGTGCACCGAGGCGAGGGTGCCCAGCGCCTCGGTCGCCGTACCGACGGCCTCGTCGAGCCGGTTCTGCTGCAGATGCGCGGTCGCCAGCACGGAACGGCTGATGGCCTGGCGCCTGCGCCGGTCCGCGTTGGCGAGCACGGACTCCTCGGCCGTGCGCTCCGCCTGCGCGGCCAGGCCGAGGTCCCTGAAGCACAGGGCGGACTCGGCCTGGAGGTAGTGATGGTCGAGGAAGCGGACCCAGACGGACTCCTGCGCCGCTCCCCGGCTCGCGTCCAGCTGCTGCTCCGCCAGGCGAAGGGCTTCGGTCGTCTCACCTGTGCGGCCCTGCGCGGCGTGGCCGCGCGCCGACATGGCGTACAGCCGCATCAGGCCGAGCGGACTGCCCGAGTCCCTGGCCGTGGCGATGCCGGCCCTGGCCAGCGCCACCCCTTCGTCCGGGCGGCCGAGGTTGGTGGCCAGATGGGAGAGGCCGGCCAGGATCTGCCCGCCCAGGACGCGGTCACGGCCACCCGCGCACAGCCTCAGCGCCTGGGTCATGTAGCGCTGCGCCAGTCCGTACTCCCCCGCGTCGTACGAACTCCAGCCCGCCATCGCGGCGAGGCGGGCCGCGGCGGCGTACAGCAGGCGCTGTTGGTGCGGGGGCGTGCCGCGGCGCTGCAGCATGGGGACGACCTCGGTGCACAGGTAGTGCACGATGCTGGTGCGCACGCCCCCGCCGCCGAAGTGGTTGTCCATCTGGTCGAACATGCCGATCATGGCGTGCACCTGCTCGACCGGCCCGCCGTCGGCCACCGGGGCGGGACGGGGTGTCTGAGGGTTCTCGACCAGCCAGAGCAGCCACTCGCGCTGAGGGTTCGTCAGGGCGGCGGCGACGAAGGGGACCGTGCCGAGGAGGCTGCGGCGGGAGACGTCCGTGGAGCCGAGTTCGGCCAGGGTGTGCAAGGTGTCCGCCAGGTCCTCGCGGTAGACGAGCGCCCTGCCCGCGACCGGTCGCTGCGGCTCGGGCAGGAAGCCGAGGTCCGTGGGCGAGACGGGCCGGCCGAGCCGCTCGGACAGTACGGCGGCGAGCAACTCCGGTGTGGTTCCCCGTGGTTGCTGGCCGTTCAGCCAGCGGGTGACCGACGCCTTGTCGTAGCTCGATTCGGCACCCTGTCTGCGCCCCAGTTCGTTGACGCGCAGGGCGAGTGACGCGTAGGAGCAACCGGCGTCCCTGAGGGCGGCGGCCAGCGCCTTGTTGGCCCCGGCGGGACCCTTGCCGGGGTTCCTCGGTTGTCCGTCACTCACGGTGGCCATCCAGGTCTCGCATCAAGGTGCTGCGGGGTCGCCCGGTCTGCCGGGGCGTCAAATCCGATGCTGCGGCGCACCGTTGTGCGCCGTCGCCGCCGGACTGTGGGGCAGGTCACTCGATCACTATGATGGCGGACACACTCAACTCGCAACAAGCGTTCTGATAATTTCAGAACGATCCGCATCGCTCTGTCTCTGTCAGCCACGGCGTGGCACACTGCTCGCTGTGACGGCCGTTCCGGGAGGTAGGACGTGAGCGACAACCGCTCGGGCGGCAGCGCGCCGACCGTCCTGCGGATGGTCCTCGGAAAGCGGCTCCGGCATCTGCGGGAACAGGCCGGGATCTCTTTCGAGGCCGCTGCGCGGGCCATCGAGGTCACTCCTTTGACGGTCCGCCGGATAGAGAAGGCCGAGGTCGGCCTCCGTATCCCCTACGTGAGGGAGTTGCTGCACACCTACGGAGTTCCCGCGTCGGAGGTCGACGACTTCCTCTCGATGGCCAGGGAGGCCAACCAGCCCGGCTGGTGGTACTCGTACCGCGACGTACTGCCCGAGTGGTTCAGCGCGTACGTGAGCCTGGAGAGCGAAGCCAGCGTCATCCGTCTCTACGAACCCCACTACGTGCCGGGCCTGTTGCAGACGCACGACTACGCGGCGGCTCTCATGCACATCGGCTTTCCCAACGAGACCAAGGAGGACGTCGACCGCCGTGTCGCGCTGCGGCTGAAGCGCCAGGACCTGCTCGCCAAACCCGACGCACCGGCCGTCTGGGCCATCCTGGACGAGACGGTGCTGCGCCGCCCGGTGGGCGGGGCCGAGGTGATGCGGGCCCAGATCGACCGCCTGAACGAGGTCCTGGACATGCCGAAGGTCCGGATCCAGATCCTGCGCTTCTCGGTGGGCGCGCACCCCGGCGCGTTCGGCCCGTTCCACTACTTCCGCTTCGGCTTCTCCGAACTTCCCGACGTCGTCTACACCGAGAGCCTCGTCGGCTCGGTCTACGTCGACCAGCCCTCCGACGTCGTGACGTATCTCGAAGTAATGGACCGGATGTCCGTGCAGGCGGAGCCGGTCGCTCGGACCAGGACCATCCTGGGTGAACTGCGTAAGGAGTTGTGAGCCATGAGTTCCATGGACCCCATCCACAGCGGCATGCCCGCCCGCGAGCTGGGAACCGAGGGCTGGCAGAAGCCCTGGAGCGGCACCAACGGCGGTAGTTGCGTCGAGGCCAAGCGACTGCCCGACGGCAGCGTCGCCTTCCGGCAGTCCAAGGATCCCGACGGCCCCGCGCTGGTCTACACCCGGGACGAGATGATCTCGTTCCTGCGGGGTGCGAAGTCCGGCCAGGCCGACTTCCTCGTCGCCTGACTCCTGCCCGACCCCCACCCGCCCCGCGTCACGGGCCCACTCCCGGACACCGCCGCCCGCCCACTTCGGGTGGCACCACCACGCCCGCACAACCATCCACCACTACGGCCGCACAACCGGAAAACCCGCACGCGCCCTCCCGCCGTGCGGGTCACCCGGTCACACTGAGGAAGTCGGCCGTCCTGGAGGGAGTGGTATGCGCACACTCCACGAGGCCGTCACCCGGTGCCGGACGCTGGTCGTCGAGGGCCCCGAGGACATCGGCCGCAACGGACTTCTCGCCGGACTGGTCCGCGCCGGATTCATGATCAGGCGCTCCCGGGGCCCTCTGCACCATGTGGACCCGACCCGGCCGTACCGCGAACTCCTCGCCGTTCCCGGCCTGCTGGCCGTGGACGGCGGCATCATCCACGAACTCGTCTACGGGCCGCTGCGCCACGGGCGTTCCCGGGTGACCTGGATCCAGGCGCTCGACTTCGCCGAGGCCGTGGCCGAACGGGACGGCGCCCTCCTGCGCCTGACGGACTCCGGGCCCCCTGCGGACGCCGAGACCGCCGCGGCGGCCGCTGCCTACGAACGCGCGTTCCACACTCTCGCCCAGCACGTCCCCGTCGTCACGGTGGACGCCGGCGGCCCCGGTCCCCCCATCCGTGCGCCCGACGCCCCATCTCTTCAACTGGGGCGATGCAAACGGAAGTTGACGGTAGGTTTGTGACGGACCGCGTGACGCACGGCAGGAGATCCCTCATGGCAGACGGCCAGCCCACTCCCGACCAGGACGCCTTGTCCAAGATCGACACCACGGTGCCGCATTCGGCCCGCATCTGGAACTACTGGATGGGCGGGAAGGACAACTACGAGGTCGACCGGGAGGCGGGCGACGCCTACCGCCGGATCGCCCCGAACATCGAGACGATGGCCCGCGCCTCCCGTGGTTACCTCATCCGCACGGTGACGCTCGTCGCCGGTGAGCTGGGCATCCGCCAGTTCCTGGACATCGGCACGGGCCTTCCCACCTACGACAACACCCATCAGGTCGCCCAGCGCCTGGCGCCGGAGTCCCGGATCGTCTACGTGGACAACGACCCGCTGGTGCTCAGGCACGCCCAGGCGCTGCTCACCAGTACGCCCGAGGGGGTCACCGACTACATCGACTCGGACCTGCGCGAGCCCGAGAGGATCATCGAGGCCGCGGGCAAGATCCTCGACTTCGACAAGCCCGTCGCGCTGATGCTGATGGGCATCCTGGGCCACATCAAGGACTACGAGGAGGCCAAGTCGATCGTGCGCCGCCTCCAGGCCGCCCTGCCCTCGGGCAGCTACTTCGTGCACTACGACAGCACCGACACCGACGCGGAGCTGAAGCGGGCGCAGGAGGGCTACGACGACACCGGTGCCGACCCGTACGTGCTGCGCAGCCCGAGGGAGGTGTCCGCGTACTACGAGGGCCTGGAGCTGCTGGATCCCGGCATCGTCTCCTGTCCGCTGTGGCGCCCCGAGCCGGGCACCGACCCACAGCCGACGGACGTCTACGGCGGCGTCGCCCGCAAGCCCTGACGCCCCTCGTCGGCGTCAGGGCCCGCGGGGCCGGTCAGGACCGCGCGGCCGGCTGGATGTTCTGGTTGAACCGGAACAGGTTGCCGGGGTCGTGGTCGGCCTTGATCCGGGCCAGGCGCGCGTAGTTGTCGCGGTAGCTGGCGCGGACGCGCTCCTGGCCCTCGTCCATCATCATGTTGACGTAGGCGCCACCCGCCGAGTACGGGTGCAGGGCCTCGAAGTAGTCGACGGTCCACTGCCTGATGCGGTCGGCGTTGGCCGGGTCGGGGTCCACCCCCGCGTACACGGAGGCCCAGCGCGCGTCGCGGTAGCTCCAGGCGGTGTCCGTCGGCGCGTGGTCGTGGACGGCACCGTCGATCGGGTAGAGGTGCATCGTCGACTTGAGGGTCGGCAGCTCCGCACCGAACTCGGCGTGCAGGCCGACCGCGTCACCGGGGATCTCGTTGACGAAGTCGGCGCGCCAGTACCACTGGTCGCCGGGCGGGTAGAGAGCATCGAAGGCCGACTGGATCGCGGGGTGCGGCATCGGCGCCGGTCCGTGCAGCATCGGCTGCGGAAGGACGTCGAGCAGCGGCGCCATCAGGCCGGCCGCCGCCTCCGGGTCGTCACCGGCGTAGCACCACACGACACCGCAGGCCTTGCGTCCCTGGATCTCCTCGGGGAACGGCGGGGCCGGCGGGACCGCGCCGAACAGGAAGAAGGCGTTGAGGTCCCGGGGCGCGTGCGGGATGAAGTCCCGGTAGGCGGCGAGGACTTCGGCTCCGAGTTCGACCGGCCAGAACGTGGGCCCGGCGACGACCGTACTCACCTCGTGCAGCCGGAAACGGAACGAGGTGGCGACTCCGAAGTTCCCTCCGCCGCCACGGATCGCCCAGTACAGGTCGGCGTTCTCGTCGGCGCTCGCGCGCACCTGCGCGCCGTCGGCCAGCACGAGGTCGGCCTCCAGCAGATTGTCGACGGTCAGCCCGCACTTGCGGGTGAGATGGCCGAGCCCGCCGCCCAGGGTGAGGCCGCCGACGCCGGTGGTGGAGATGATCCCGCTCGGCGTGGCCAGTCCGTGCGCGTGGGTGGCGCGGTCCACCTCGCCCCAGACGCAGCCCGCGCCGACGCGGACCGTCCGCGCTCCGGGGTCGATCTCGATGTCCTTGAGCGGTGACAGGTCGACGACCACGCCGTCGTCGCAGACCCCCAGCCCCGCTCCGTGGTGTCCGCCGCCACGGACCGCCAGCGGCAGGTCGTGGTCACGGGCGAACCCGACGGCGTGGGCCACGTCCTCGGCACTGGTGCAGCGTGCCACCAGGGCGGGCCGTCGGTCGATCATCGCGTTGTAGACGGCGCGGACCTCGTCGTATCCGGAGTCGTCCGGGCCGGTCAACCGGCCCTTGAATCCGACGAGTTCCTGGCGGGCCGCCTGTGCGGGCGTGACGGACATGGGAATCCCCCGATCCGGGACCCTGCTCTCGGGGTCCCTCCGATACGCCTGTTCTAGTCCGGCGGCCCGGGCTCCGGCATCCGTGCCCGCCACTCAGCTCGGCGCCCCCGCCTACCTACGTCTCACCTCCCGGCAGCATCCCGAGCTCCGTGGCACGCGCGACCGCCTGGCGCCGGGTGCGGGCACCGAGCTTGTCCAGTACGGCCGCGACGTGGTTGTCGACGGTACGGACCGACACGACGAGCCGCTTCGCGATCTCGGGGTTGGTCAGCCCCTGGGCCAGCAGCCGCATCACCTGGAGCTGACGCTCGGTGAGACCGGCGGGATTCTCCCGGGTGGCGGCGAGCGGCCCGCGCGGGATGTGGCGTACGCCGAGTCGCCGCAGCTCGCCGCGGACGAGCCGTGCCATAGGTTCGGCGCCGAGTGCGTCCAGACCGGCCAGGGCGGCGAGCTTGTCCTGCGGATCCGGGCTCTCGGCGAGGGCGGCGGCATGCTCGTACGGACAGCCGGCCGTGTGCCACGCCTGGGCGGCCTCCCGCCAGCGGCCGGCGCTCTGGAGCGCGTACGGGTGGTCCGAGCCGTCTTCGGGTACGGAGTGCCCGGCTTTGGTGAGCCAGTGGCCGAGCTCCGCCCGGTGCGGGACGACGGACAGGCGGCGGGCCTGCTCGAAGACCTCCCCGGCCAGCTCGGCCACCGCCTCCTGGTCGCCCCGGAGCCAGGCGGCCTCGGCCCGGGCGGCGGCGACCGGCCCGGTGCGCTGCAGTTCGCGGGTGCGCACGGCGATCTCCCAGGCCTCGTCGAGCAGTTCGGCGCCACCGCTCAGGCCGCGGCGGACCCGGACCCGGGCGAGGACGGTCAGCGCGGGGCAGCGGGCGGGGACGAAGTCGTGGGCGCCGATCTCGGCGTGCCGCTCCGCGTCGTCCCAGGCGCCCGCGGCGAACTTCCGCAGTCCCATGGCCACATGGAGGTAGCTGAGGAACCCGACGTGCTCCGCCCGGTCGGCCAGCTCCATGCCGGGGCCGAGGAAGCGGTCGGCCTCGGTGTACTCGAGGCGTTCGAGCAGCGTCCAGATGAGGTTGGCGTACGAGCGGCAGGCGTGTTCGACCTCCCCGGCGGCCAGCGCGACCTTCAGACTCTCCTCCAGCTGGGCACGGCCCAGCGGGTCGCCCGCGCGCCAGCGGGCGGTGCCGACGTTGTTGAGGGCGTGCGCGAGGATCGCCGTGTCACCCGCGCGGCGGGCCAGGGCGATGGCGCGCTCACCGAAGTCGACCGCCTGGGCGGTGCGTTCGGAGAGCATGTGCAGCTGGGAGGTGTTGCTGAGCGCGAGGGCGAGCAGCCGGTCGTCGCCCGCGTCCTCCAGGACGGTGATGGCCTCCCGGGCGGCGCGCTGCGCCTCGTCGGCGTCGCCCGCCCACCAGTGGATGCGGGAGAGCCAGCGCAGGTCCGCGCCGAGCGCCCGGGTGTCCCCGAGGGCCCGGCGCAGCGCGACCGCCTCCCGCTCGGCGTCGACGGCGGCCGCGGAGTCGGCGATGGTGTAGCTCTCGACGGCGTACCTCTCCAGGAGGTCGGCGAGGGCGGCCGCGTCGCATCGGTCGCGCTGCCGCAGGACCAGCCGCAGGTGGGCGGCGGCTTCCCGGTGTGCGCCCGCGCCGGCCGCGTCACGGGCGGCGTCGGGGCCGTACCGGACGATCGCCTCCTGGTCCCCGGCCTCCGCCGCGTGGTGGACGACGCGTGCCGGGTCGGAGCCCGGCTGCGCGACGAGGGCGGCGAGGACCTGGCGGTTGAGCTCGATGCGCCGGGCGGCGGGCAGCGAGTCGGCGACCGCCCTGCGGATCAACTCGTGGCGGAATCCGGCCCGTTCGGGTGTCACGGTCAGCAGCCCTCGCTGTTCGGCCACCGCCAGCTCGGCCACGCCGTCCGACAGCAGCGCGTCGACGAGGGGGCGCTCGACCGCGGACGGCACCACGGCGAGCTGTTCCAGGGCGTCCCGGGTCCGGTCGTCCAGGTCCCGCAGCCGGGCGAGGACCGCGTCGACCACGGTCGGTGGGACGCCACCGGTGCCGCCGGCGGCCACCACCTCGGCGACGAAGAACGGGTTGCCCGAGGTGGCCGCGTACACCTCCGCGGGATCGAGGCGGCTCACCGCGCTGAGCCGGCGTACGGCGCCCGGGGAGAGCCGGGGCAGCGGCAGGCGGTGCACGCGCTCGGCCCGGGACACCTGGCCGAGGAGGTGGTGCAGGGGGTGGCGGCGGTCCAGCTCGTCGTCCCGGTACGTCAGGACCAGCACGGC
This sequence comes from Streptomyces aurantiacus, assembly GCF_027107535.1. Classification (NCBI taxonomy): domain Bacteria; kingdom Bacillati; phylum Actinomycetota; class Actinomycetes; order Kitasatosporales; family Streptomycetaceae; genus Streptomyces; species Streptomyces sp. Qhu-G9. The sequence continues at coordinate 6,150,674 of NZ_CP114283.1, forward strand.
CGGAAGGCGTTCCACCCGGTGGACCAGGAACCGCAGGGCGTCCAGCGAGGCCTCGTCGGCCCAGTGCACGTCCTCGACGACGAGGACGGCGGGGTGCGGGGCCGCGGTCAGTTCCGCCCGCAGCGCGTCGTAGATGCGGGGCCGGTCGCCGCCGGCCGTGAGCGCCCGCGCCAGTTCCGCGCCGACACCGCCGATCAGATCGCGGAAGGGGCCGAGCGGCCGGCGCGTCGCCAGGTCGTCGCACTCCCCCACCAGGACGCGTGACGCGGCGGGCAGCACCCCGGGCATGGCCTTCACCAGACTCGACTTGCCGATGCCCGCCTCGCCGAAGACGAGCGCGACGGAACCGGCTCCGTCCGCCGCGTCCCTCGCGGCGGCGGCCAGCCGGTCCAGCTCGTGGTCCCGTTCGAGGATCCCCCAATCCACGGCGCCATGCTGGCACACGGACGCCCTGTGCAACCCCACAGCGGCACCGCGAAAATTGTTCAACATTGCGTGAAACGTCAGGACTGCGGCCCTGACTGCGGGACGTGGAACGAGGGGGCGGGGCGGAGCGGGGCGGGAACAGAGCCGCAGGGCCCGATCCGGTCTCCGGCGCCGGCCAGGAGCACCGGACGAAGTGCGCCTCGCCGCCCGGCGGTTCCCCCGGCTTCGCAAGGGCGCCGGCTCGTTCGTCAGGACGCCGTGCGGGACTCGAGGTCGGTGCGGGTGTCATTGCCGTACACGCCCGTCTCGTCGCCCCGGATGCCGTACCAGAGCTGGAAACGTGCCACCGCCGCCGTCAGTGTGGCGTCGTACACGCCGCTGGCCTCGCCCTTCTCGTACACGTCGGGGATACGCAGCAGCCGTTCCTGGAGGTCGCTCACCTGGGGCCCGCTGTCGCCCTCGCGGAGGGTGCCCGCTCCGTCCGGGTCGACGCCTTGCGGTGGGGCGGGCGGGGCGGACGGGGCGGACGACGCGGCGGGGGGCGGCGCCTCGGCGGCGTCGGTGGCGCCCCTGTCCCAGGTGAGCAGCAGCGCCGCGCCGAATCCCGCGAGCGCCACGGCCACCGCGGCGACGGTGAGCGCGGTACGGCGGAACGCGGTGGTGCGGCCGTGCGCCGACACGCGTGCGGCCGCTCGGCCGCGTGGCACCGGCCTGTTCTCGTCCCTGACCGGCGGCAGTTCCTGGGTGTCGTCCTCCGTCGGCCTGGGCAGCGCGGAGTCTCCCCATCCCGGTACGGCGACGACTTCGTAGCCCTCGTCCGGGTCGCGCTCCCGCTCCCGCTCCTGGACCTGCCGCACCAGCTCCGACAGGGCTCCTGGCCGGCGGCGGCGCTGGACGTGGGTCGGTTCCAGCGCCGGCCGACGTGTTGGTTCTTCGGGGTCGAACGGTGTCGACAACCTGCTCTCCCTCCGGGCGGTACTGAGAAGGGATACGGGTTCTCCCGCCCGGAGGTTCAACGGTGCGTCGCCGGGCCGGGCGTCAACGGCCGCGCCGGCAGGGCGAATCGACCGCCGCACACGGCCCGTGCCCCGCCGTGCCCGCAACAGGCGCAACGGGCGGGTTCCGCCGGTGAGCGTGCGTACTCACCGACGGAGCCCACCCTCTCGCGTCAGCGGTTCATCAACGCGAAGACGCCCCACCCCAGATACTCGCGCTGGTAGCGGACGTGACGCGCGGGCCCGGTCGCGAGATCCTCACGCATCTCGTCGGCGAGCTCGTCGTCGGGATGGGCGTCCAGCCAGCGCCGGATGCTGAGCCACTGCGCGGCCACGTACCGGTCCCAGTCGCTCTGGTCGGCGAGGACCATCTCCACGACGTCACAGCCGAGCCGGCCGAAGTGCTCGACCAGCTCCGGGAGCGGCCGGTAGTCGTCCTCGCTGCCGGCGTGGCAGCCGTCGAGGACGGCCCGGTCCTCGGGCGCGCGGCGCCAGAACGGCTCGCCGACGAGCATGATCCCACCGGGGGCGAGACTCCTGCGGAGCAGCTCGACGGTGCCGGTCACCCCGCCGCCGATCCAGGTGGCGCCGACGCAGGCGGCGACACCGACGGGTTCGTCGGCGACGTGGCCGGTCGCGTCCGCGTGCCGGAAGGCGACCCTGTCGGCGACGCCGAGTTCCTCGGCGCGGGCGCGGGCGTTCGCCAGGAACACGGTGCTGATGTCCACGCCGGTGCCCGTCACCTGGTGGTCGCGGGCCCAGGTGCACAGCATCTCGCCGCTGCCGCAGGCGAGGTCGAGCATGCCCGTCCCGGGTGCCAGGCGCAGGGCCCGGCCCAGGGTGGCCAGCTTCTCGCTGGTGAACGGGTTGTGAATGCGGTGTCCGCTCTCGCGGACGGTGAAACTACGTGGCAGATCCACTTCTGGGATTCCTTCGGTCCGAGGGGGTCGTGAGGGCTGGAGTACGCAGCTCGTCGTACGTGGCCGCGCCCGTCTGCACCGTCATGTCCCGCACCTCGCTCGAAAAGGATCACCGACTCGGACCGGCCGAGGTTAGATCCGCGGCTCGGCGCCTGTCCACGGCTTTTCCGCGTCGGCGGCGGGAGCCGTCGATCGCGCCGCGGACCGTGGGTGCCGCCGCGGCCCAGTGGTCTCACCGCGGACCCCCGCTCCCGTCGCCGCCGCTGCGGGATTTTGCCGTCGTGGCAACAAAGTCCGGGCAATCAGATGACAATGAAAATGATTGTCGATAGCGTGTGCGTCGGTCACGCCGTCCGCGCCCCGCCACGGGGTGCCCTTGGCGTGCCCTGACACTCAACCGGAGTGCGCGGAAGGGGAGTTGTGGCTCATCTGTTGGTGGTCGAGAGCTGGGTCGGATCGATGAGCAGACTGCTGCCACGAGCGATCCGGGAGGGCGGGCACGCGTTCACCTTCCTCACCCGGGACCTGCACCACTACCTGCGCTCCGCTCCGGAGGGCACCGCCCATCCCCTGCTCGCGGCCCGCAATGTGCTGACCGCCGAGACGAACGACATCGACGCCCTGCTCCCGGAGGTGGAGCGTCTGCACGGCGCACTCGGCTTCGACGGGGTGCTCACGTCCTGCGACTACTATCTGCCGACCGTCGCGCGGATCGCCGCCCGGCTGGGGCTTCCCGGGCCGACGCCCGAGGCCGTGGAGAACGCGTGCCGCAAGGACACGACCCGCCGCGTCCTCGGCGACGCCGGTGTCCCCGGCCCCCGTTTCGCCGTCTGCGCCGACCGGGCCGCGGCCGAGGAGGCCGCGCGGGAGCTGGGCTTCCCGCTGGTGGTCAAGCCCGTCGACCTGTGCGCGGGCATGTACGTGCGGCGCGTCGACGACGAGCGCGAGCTCGCCGAGGCCTGCCGGGCGATCGCCGACTTCCCGTTGAACGCCCGCGGTCAGCTGCGGGCGCCTGTCCTCCTTCTCGAGACCCTCCTCGACGGACCCGAAGTCAGCGTGGAGACCGTGTCGTTCGGCGGTACGACGCATGTGGTGGGCGTGACCGACAAGAGCCTCGGCGGAGCACCCGCCTTCATCGAGACCGGCCACATGTTTCCCGCCCCGCTCGCGCCGGCCGACGTGGAGGCCGCACAGGACACCGCGGTACTGGCGATCAAGGCGCTCGGGCTGGACGCCGTCGTGGCCCACACCGAGATCAGGCTGACCGCAGCCGGGCCCCGGGTGGTCGAGGTCAACCCGCGCCCGGCCGGAAACCGCATCACCGAGCTGGTCCGTCACGTCACCGGCCTCGATCTGGCCGCCGCCTGCGTGGACGTCGCCCTGGGCCAGGCCCCCGACCTGCGACGGCGCGACACCGGACTGCGCAGCGCGGCGGTCGGATTTCTCGTACCGGACGTCGCGGGAACCCTGGAGGCGATCGAGGGGTCCGCCGAAGTGCACGCCGCACAGGGCGTGTTGGAGGTCCAGCTGGCCGAGCCGGGTCGGGTGGTGAAGGCCGCGGGCAGCAACAACGAGTACCTCGGTCACGTGATGGCCGGTGACGCGGAAGGGCTCGGCGCGCGGGCCCGGGTCGAGGCGCTGCTGTCCGGACTGCGACCGCGGGTGTCCGTCCGATGAGGGCGGCGAGCGGCGTGGAGTCGCCTGCCACCCCACACGAGAGGACCGGCTCAGCCGCGACCGCGACCTCGACCTCGACCTCGTACGACGATCTCGTGGGACGCGTGCTGGCCGCCGAACTCGGTCCGGACCCCCGCACCCTGCGTGTCGCCGTCGCGTTCACCACGAGTCAGGCCGTACGGCACGAGGGGCGTCGGGGCGGCTACCGCAACGAGGTGCTCAGTCTGCGCCTCGGCCGGGCCGTCGGCTCGTGCGCGGTCGAACCGGGCGCGCTGCCGGGCGGCGCGGTGGACGACTGCGCGGGGGCGGACGTCGCACGACTGCTGGAGCACCCGCTCGCGCCGGTCCGCGTGGCGGCGCTGGACGCCTATCTGATGCACGTCCGCCCGCACACGCCGGAGAACGGGGGACTGCCCCTGCCACTGCCGGCCGGAACCTCCCTGGAGAAGTCCCGGGCGCGAGCGCGAGCCGTCGTCGACCTGCTGGACGTACGGCCGGGACAGACCGTCCTCGTCGTCGGTGTCGTCAACTCCCTGCTTGAGGCGCTGCGTTCACGAGGGCTTCGGTACATACCGTGCGACCTCAAGGGCGGCTCGACGGAATGGGGCGAGCAGGTCGTCACCGACGCGCTCGCCGAACTCGACGGCTGCGACGCCGTGCTGGCCTCCGGCATGACACTCGGCAACGGATCCTTCGAACCATTGCGGGAGCATGCCCTGCGCCACGGCAAGCAGCTGGTGATGTTCGCGCAGACCGGCAGCGCCGTCCTGCCGCAGTTCCTCGGCGCCGGAGTGAGCGCGGTGTGCGCGGAGCCGTACCCCTTCTTCTGGCTGGACGGCGGCCCGGGCGTCATCCACCGGTACGGCAGTGCGGAGGCCACACTGTGACCACGGCCGCGCTGCGCCCTCTCACCGCCTCCCCCGCGAACCCCGGCCTCCTCGCCCTCCTCGGCCGCACGCCGCTGGCCAGGGTGACCACCGATCTGCCGTGCCCGCAGCCCGGCTTCTGGGCCAAGCTGGAAGGGCTCGCCGCCGGTGGCATGAAGGCACGGGCCGCCGTGTCCATGCTGCTCGGCGCCCGCGACCGCGGTGAACTGCGGCCCGGCGCACCGGTCGTGGAGTCCACCTCCGGCACGCTCGGTATCGGACTCGCCTTCGCCGGGCAGGCGCTGGGCCACCCCATCGTGCTCGTCGGCGACACCGAACTCGAACCGTCAATGCGGCAGTTGCTGCGCGCGTACGGGGCCCGCCTCGAACTCGTCGACCGACCCGCCGGCGTGGGCGGCTGGCAGGCGGCCCGGCTCGCCCGGCTGCGCGAACTGCTCGGTGCGCTGCCGGACGCCTACTGGCCCGACCAGTACAACAACCCCGACAACATCGCCGGTTACGCCTCGCTCGCCGCCGAACTCTCCACTCAGCTCGACCACTTGGACGTACTGGTGTGCAGTGTCGGCACGGGCGGTCACAGTGCCGGGGTCGTGGGGCCGCTGCGCAGGCACTGGCCGGGGCTGCGGCTGATCGGTGTGGACGCCACCGGCTCCACCATCTTCGGCCAGCCCGCCAGGCCCCGGCTGATGCGCGGTCTGGGCAGCAGCATCCATCCGCGCAACGTGGCCTACGAGGCCTTCGACGAGGTCCACTGGGTCGGCCCGGCCGAGTCCGCGGACGCCTGCCGGCGCCTGGCCCGCGGCAGTTTCGTGAGCGGCGGCTGGAGCACGGGAGCGGTCGCGCTGGTGTCCGCGTGGGCGGCCCGCATCCACCCCGGAGCCGTGGTCGCCACCGTCTTCCCCGACGGCCCGCACCGCTACCTCGGCACGGTCTACGACGACGACTTCGCGGCCGCGCACGGCCTGGACCCGGCCACCGCCGCCACCCGCCCCGTCGAGATCCCGCACGCGCACGCCGTCGAAGCCACCGGCTGGGTCCGCTGCGCCACGGTCACCGACCCCCTCAACACCCTGGAAGGGAGCCCGTGAAGGCCACCCTGCGCACCGTACGGCTCACGCTCGCCGAGCCGCTGCGCATATCCCGTTCGACGACGGCCGCCCGCGACGCCGTCTGGCTGTCGGTCGAGCACGAAGGCCTGCACGGCCACGGCGAGGCCGTCACCAGCGTCTACTACGGCCTCGACACCGGCACGCTGGAACGGCACCTGTACGAGTCCGGCCGTGAGCTGGGCCGCTTCGCCGACCCCGAGACCGCCCTGCGCGAGCGGCCGTCGGGCGAACGGCCGCCGGCCGTGAACGCGGCCGTCGAGGCCGCGCTGCTCGACCTGTGCGGCAAGCGGGCCGGTACCCCGGTGCACCGGCTCCTCGGATCCGGGAGCACGCCGAGCGCCGCCACCGCCCGCACGATCGGCATCGTCCCGGCCCCGCACGCCGCCGCGCAGGCCCGCGCACTCGCGGACGCCGGCTTCGTCCTCATCAAGGCCAAGGCGGGCACCCCGGACCCCGAGGACGACCTCGACCGCATACGTGCCCTTCGCGCCGCCGCCCCCGGCACCCGGCTCCTCCTCGACCCCAACGGGGCATGGACCCTCGACGAGGCCCGCCAACTCATACCCCGTTACGCCGAGTTGGGTGTCGAGGCCGTCGAGCAGCCCGTCGCGCCCGGTGACCCGGAGGGCCTGGCGCGGCTCGCCGAGCGCTCACCGCTGCCGCTGATCGCCGACGAGGACGCCGTCGGCCAGGAGGACGTACGGCGTCTGGCGGGCCGTGTGCACGGCGTGAACGTCAAACTCGCCAAGTGCGGCGGCCCCTACGCGGCACTGCGGATCGCCGAGTCGATCGCCGGCAGCGGCACCGAGCTGATGCTCGGCTGCCTCACCGCCAGCACCCTCGGCCTCGCGCCCGCCGTGCACCTCGCCGACCGCGCCCGCTGGGCCGACCTCGACGGACATCTGCTGCTCGCCGACGACCCGTGGACCGGGATCGGGGGCTCCGACGGAGTCGTACGGGCGAGTGACCTGCCCGGGCTCGGTGTACGGGAGAAGCGGGTGAGCCGTGAAGACGCTGCATGAGATACGCGGCTTCTCGCCCGCGATCCGGCTCCTTCTGGTCAACCAGCTCGGCGTCAACATTGGCTTCTACCTGCTCATCCCCTATCTGGCCACGCATCTGGGCGAGGACCTGGGCATGTCGGCGGCCGTCGTCGGGATCGTGCTCGGCGTGCGCAACCTCAGCCAGCAGGGACTGTTCCTCATCGGCGGCTCGGCCGCGGACCGGCTCGGGGCGCGCGGCGTCATCATCGCCGGCTGCGCGGTGCGTACCGTCGGCTTCGCGTTGTTCGCGCTCGGCGACGGACTCGCGGTGCTGCTGGCCGCGTCCGTGCTGAGCGGGCTCGCCGGGGCGTTGTTCAACCCGGCCGTGCGGGCCTATCTCTCGCAGGAGGCGGGCGACCGCAAGGCAGAGGCGTTCGCGCTGTTCAACATGTTCGCGACCACCGGTGCGCTGATCGGTCCGCTGCTCGGCAGTGTGCTGCTGCTCGTCGACTTCCGTGCCTCCGCGCTGACCGCCGCCGCGATCTTCGCGGTGCTGACCGTGGCGCAGGCGCTGATGCTGCCCGCGCGTACGGTGCCGCCGAGCCGGAGCGGTGTCCTCGCGGACTGGCGCGAGGTGGTCGGCAACCGCAGGTTCCTGGCCTTCTCGCTGGCCATGGTCGGCATGTTCACCCTGGAGAACCAGCTGTACCTGCTGCTGCCCGACGGCGCCCGCCGGGCCACCGGCTGGGAGGGCGCGGCCGGACTCGTCTTCCTCGTGGGCACGCTCGCCAATCTCGCGCTGCAGATGCGGCTCACCCGGGCGCTCAAGGAGCGCGCCCGGCAGGCCATCAGTGTCGGACTCGCCCTGATGGGGCTCGCCTTCCTGCCGCCGATGCTGGTGTCGGGGTCAGCGCCACAGGCGTGGCACGCCGCACCCGTCCTCGTGGGTGTCCTGCTCCTGTACGTCGGCGTCATGGTCGCGCAGCCCTTCGTGATGGAGCTGATCCCCGGTTTCGGCAGGCCGGAGCTGACCGGCACGTACTTCGGGATCTTCTACATGGTGTCCGGGGTCGCCGCGGCCGTGGGCAACACGGTCGTGGGCTGGGCGATGGATGCCGGGGGCCGGCAGGACGCGGCCTGGCTGCCGTGGGCGTGCTGCCTGGCGGTCGGGCTGGCCTCGGCGGCCGGGATCACCTGGCTGCGCCGCCTCGGGGCCCTGCCCGGACGCCCCGCTCCCGTGGGGGCGAGCGTATGACCAGCGGCAATCTCCTGACCGACAATCCGGAACTGTACGAGGCGCGCTTCCCCGATCCCGGCCGGCTGGCCGGACGGTGGGCCGAGGACTGTCTGCGCCGGCACGGGGCCGGGCCGAGGGTCCTCGATCTGGGGTGCGGCACCGGGCGGGACGCCGCGCACCTGCACGCGGCAGGACGGTCGGTCGTGGCCGCCGACCTCTCCGAGGCGATGCTGACGTACGCCCGGACCCGGCACCCCGGACCCCGATATGTGCGCGCCGATCTGCGGGACTTCACCCTCGGGAGCTTCGACGCGGTGGTGTGCCTGGACAGTTCGCTCCTGTACTGCCACACCAACGACGATCTCGACGGGTTCCTGTCCTCCTGCCGCCGCGGTCTGCCGCCCGGTGGGTTCCTGGTCGCCGAGATGCGCAACGGCGCCTACTTCCTCGGCCGCGACGACCTGCTCAACACGCCGAAAGCCAACGGCTTCGCCTGGCAGGGCACTTCGTACCGGTCGACGACCACCCTGTACGTCGACCGCACCGCGCAGCTCCTGCGCCGTACCCGTACCTGGACAGCCGACGACGGCTCGGCCCCCGTCGAACAGCGCTCCGCGTGGCGGCTGCTCCTCCCGCAGGAACTGCGCCACTTCCTGACCGCGCACGGCTTCACCGTGCTCGCGCTGCACGACGGTCCGGGGCCGCGCACCGAACCGCCCTGGCAGGAGGGCGACCTGCCGGGCACGGCGACCGACTCCGACCGGCTGCACGTGGTGGCTCGGCTCGACGGCTGACCACCCGGCACACCCCACCTCTCACCCCCGACGCCCCCCGATACACCTCAAGTCACCTCAACACACCTCGAACAGCAAGGACTTCGTCATGCAGGACTACCCCGGCCTCCGTCGCAGAGGCCTGCTCGTGGCCGCGTCCGGTATCGGCGCACTGGCTCTCGTCGGCTGCGGCGGCTCCGACGGCGACACCAGCGCGAGCGGCGCGGGCAGTGGTAACGACGGGAAGCCCAAGCGCGGCGGGCGGCTGCGCGCGGCCTTCGCGGGTGGCGGCGCGAGCGAGACCCTCGACCCGCACCTGGCCAACCTCTTCGCCGATGTCGCCCGCGCCAAGGCACTCTTCGACAAGCTGGCCGACTACGGGGACGACCTCTCCGCGCTGCCGCGCCTCGCCTCCGGCTGGGAGCCGAACGCGGGCCTCGACCGCTGGAAGGTGACCCTGCGCAAGGCGGACTTCCACGACGGCAGACCCGTCACCGCCGAGGACGTCCTGTTCAGTTACCGCCGTATCGCCGACCCCGAGAAGGCGTACCGCGCCAAGGCGTCCCTCGAACCCATCGACCTCAAGGCGAGCCGGGCCGTCGACGAGCGGACCGTGGAGTTCGTCCTCAAGCGGCCGACGGCCGAATTCCCCAACGTGCTGGCCGCGTTCGGCGCGTACATCGTTCCCGACGGGTCCTCGGCGGCCGACTTCGACAAGAAGCCGGTCGGCTCCGGCCCGTTCCGCTTCGTGTCGTTCGCGCCGGGCCGCTCGGCGGTCTTCCGCCGCAACGACGACCACTGGGACGGCGCCCCGCACCTCGACGAGGTGGAGTTCGTCGTCGCCAACGAGGAGTCCGCACGGGTGAACGCCCTGCTCGGCGGACAGGTCGAGTACGCCCACGAGCTGAACCCGACGACCGCCCGCGCCCACGAGGGCAAGGGGCAGATCGAGATCGTACGGCTGCGCAACAGCGCCATGCAGGCCTTCGCCATGAAGACCGACCGGGCGCCCTTCGACGACAAGCGGGTCCGGGAGGCGTTCTTCCTCATCGCCGACCGCCAGGAACTCGTCGACGGCGCGCTGTCCGGGGCGGGCGTGGTCGGCAACGACCTCTTCGGCAAGGGATACGAGTACTACTCCGACGGTCTGCCCCAGCGTGAACAGGACCTCGACCGCGCCCGCGCCCTGCTGAAGAAGGCGGGTGCGGAGAAGCTGAAGGTCACCCTGGACACGTCGGCGGTCGCGGCCGGGTTCACGGAGGCGGCGAGCATCTTCCGCGACCAGGCGGCCAAGGCCGGTGTCACCGTCGACGTCACGATGGGCAGCAAGGACTCGTACTGGGCCGACATCCTCGACTCCGGGACCCTGTGCTGCTACCGCTCCGGAGCCATGCCCATCGAGTCGCACATCTCGCAGCGGCTCCTCACCGACTCCACCACCAACGCCACCAAGTGGCACCACAAGGACTTCGACGCGCTCTACCACCAGGCGCAGTCCACGAAGGACGAGAAGGAACGCGCCGCCGTGTTCGGCCGGATGCAGCGCAGGCTGTACGCCGAGGGCGGCTTCCTGGTGTGGGGGTTCGCCGACTGGATCATCGGAACGGCCAAGTCCGTCAAGGGCGTTGAGCGCAAGGCGCCCGCCAACACGCTCGACTGGGCGCGGTTCGACAAGGTCTGGCTGGCGTGAGCGGACTCGGTTCCTGGGTCGCCCGGCGGCTGCTGCTCGGGGGTGCGCAGACCGTGGCCGTGGTGCTGCTGGTCTTCGCACTCACCGAGGCGCTGCCGGGCGACGCGGCGGTGGCCCTCGCCGGGGACCAGCCCGACCCGGCGCGGATCGCCGCCATCCGCGAGGCGATGGACCTGGACCGGCCGGCGTACGAACGCCTCGTCGACTGGGCGGCCGGGCTGCTGCACGCGGACTTCGGTACCTCGCTGGCGTCCGGGCGGCCCGTCACCTCGTACATCTCCGGTGCCTTCGGTCCCACGCTCCTGCTCGCCACCATCACCGTCGCGCTGCTGGTGCCGGTCGGGGTCGGGCTCGGGGTGCTGGCCGCACGGTTCGAGGGGCGGTTCGTGGACCGGCTGGTCAGTGCGGTGACCCTCGGGGTGTACGCGGTACCGGAGTTCGCCTTCGGGGTGCTGCTCGTGACGGTGTTCGCGCTGCGGCTCGACTGGCTGCCCCCGACGGCGGTCGGTTACGGCACGGATCTGCTCGGGCATCCGGCGGCGCTCGTCCTGCCGGTGCTCGTCCTGCTGTCCCGTCCGGTGTGCTCGCTGTCCCGGCTGGTGCGTGCCGGGATGATCGACGCCCTCGCCTCGCCGTATGTCGCGCAGGCCCGCCGCTACGGGATCCCGGGCGCCCGGGTGCGATACGCGCACGCCCTGCCGAACGCGGTGGCGCCCGCAGCTCAGCAACTCGCCCGTACCGTCGACTGGTTGCTGTGCGGCGTGATCGTCGTGGAGGCGCTGTTCGTGATTCCGGGCCTGGGGACCGTGCTGATGAATGCCGTGGCCGAGCGGGACGTGCCGGTGGTGCAGGGACTCGCGGTGGTGTTCGGAGTGCTCACCGTGGTGCTGAACCTGGGAGCGGATCTCGTCGCCCACCGGTTCGCGCCGCGGGCGGAGGTGGCCGCGTGAACGGGCACAAGCAGGAGCGCCGGCCGGGATTGGGGAGGAGGCTTCGCCGGGGGCTGCCGCCGGGGCGCTTCGCGCTCGGGGCCTTCCTGGTGTGTGTGCCGCTCGCCCTCGCTCTGCTCGGGCCACTGGTCGCGGGCGGGCCCGGACCGCGGGCCGCGTCGTTCACGCTCGGCGACGGGCACTGGCTGGGCACCGACTTCGTGGGACGTGACGTGTGGCGTCAGGTGCTGCTCGGCGGCCGGCCCGTGGTGGTCGTCGCGCTCACGGCGACGGCGTTGGCGTATCTCGTGGCGCTGCCGCTCGGGCTGATCAGTGCGCTGACCCACCGAACCTGGCTGGAGGAGACGCTGATGCGGCCGCTGGACGTGCTGCTGGCCGTGCCGTCGCTGTTGATGATCCTTCTGGTGGCGTCCGTGTTCTCGCCCGGGGCCGCCGGGCTCGCACTGCTGGTGGCGCTCGTGAACATCCCGGACGCGGCCCGGATCGTGCGGGCCACCGCGGCCGACGTGGCCTCTCGGCCGGCGGTGGAGGCGCTGCGGATGCAGGGCGAGTCGTGGTGGCGGATCGCCGTGGGCCATGTGGGGCGGTCGATCCTGCGGCCGCTCGCCGCCGACGCGGGGATACGGCTGACCGGCGTGCTGTACCTGGTGGCCACGGCCGCGTTCCTGGGCATCGGGGTGGCGCCGGACGCATCCGACTGGGCGGTGATGGTGGACCGCAACCGTACGGGGATGTTCGTGCAGCCCTGGGCCGTGGTCGTCCCGGCGCTGCTGATCGTCGCGCTGACGATGGGGTGCAACCTGCTCTTCGACGCGGCACTCAGGACCGACCGCGCGGTTGTCCGAGGCGCCCTTGAGGACGACGCCCCGCGCGGGACACCTCCTGGCGCCCGCGCCCCGGCATGCACTTCTGCCTCTGCTGGTGCTGATGCTCGAACGAAGGAGCCGCGTTCATGAGCGGGCCGACTGCGGTCGCGGAGATCGATGAACTGACCGTGGAGGTCGGCGGCCGACGCATCGTCGACGGGGTGAGCCTGCGGGTCCTGCCCGGGAGGGTGACCGCGCTGGTCGGGGCCTCCGGCAGCGGCAAGACGACCACGGGGCGTGCCCTGCTGGGCGACTTCCCGCCGGGAGCCCGCGTCAGCGGCCGTGTGCGGGTCGAGGAGGCGTTGGTCGGATACGTCCCGCAGCACCCGGCGGCGGTGCTCAATCCCGCACGGCGGGTCGGTGCGCTGCTGCACGACATCGCACGCGGTCAGGTGCGCGAGCTGCCTCGCAGCGAACGGCGGACTGCGGCCCGCGAGCGCGTCCTGAAGGCGCTCGAAACGGCCCAACTGCCGGAGGGGACCGCGCTGTTGCGACGATTTCCGCATCAGCTCTCGGGCGGCCAGCAGCAGCGGGTCGTGCTCGCCCAGGCGCTGTTGCTGGGCGCTCGGGTCGTCGTCGCGGACGAGCCCACCACCGGGCAGGACGTGCTCACGAAGCGCCGGGTCGTCGAGGAACTGGCGGCGGTGGCGGCGCGAGGGATCGGAGTCGTCCTGCTCAGTCACGACCTGGAGACCGTACGCGCGCTCGCCGACGAGGTGCTGGTCATGCGGGACGGCCGAGTCGTGGAATCCGGCCCGACGGAACAGGTGTGGCTGGCTCCCTCGCATCCGTGGACACAGCAACTCCTGGCGGAACAGCCGGTGTTGGCGGAGTTCGCCCCGGCGGGCCCTCGCCCGGAGGCGGTACTGCGGGTCCGCGGTCTCCGTGCCCGTCACCGGGCCGGGGACGAGGTGCTGCGTGTCCCGGAACTCACGGTGCGCCCCGACGAGTGCCTTGCCGTCCTCGGCCGCTCGGGCAGCGGGAAGACGACCCTCGCCCGCTGCATGGCCGGACTCCATCGCACGTACGAGGGAGAGGTGCTGCTCGACGGAGTGGCGCTGCAGCGCAGTCTGCGTGACCGGGGGCGGACTCGGCTCGCCGCCGTGCAGTACGTCTTCCAGGACGCGCGCGCCTCCTTCGACGAGCATCGGCCGATACTCGACCAGGTGGCTCGGACAGCGGTGCGTCTGCGCGGGATGCCGGTCGCCGCCGCCCGGGCCGAGGCGTCTCGGACGCTCGACGGACTCGGCCTGCCGGGCGAGTTGACGCGACGTACTCCCGACCGCCTGTCCGGTGGCGAGCTCCAGCGGGCCGCGCTCGCCAGGGCATTGCTCGCACGGCCGCGGGTCCTGGTGTGCGACGAGATCACCTCCGGACTCGACACGGTCACCCGTCGCGGCATCCTCGGCCTGCTCGCCGGGCTGCTCCGCGACCGCGACGACCTCTGCCTCGTCCTCATCACCCATGACCTGGACACGGCCCGGCTCGCCGCCAGGATCGCGGTGCTGGACGCCGGAGAAGTGGTCGAGCAGGGACCCGCACAGGACATCCTGACGGCGCCCACGCACCCGTTCACCGCCTCACTGGTGCGGTCCGCGACGCGTGCGGCGGCGAGGCCGTGACCGGGCGGACCGCCCCGTGATCCGGCGCGCGTGCACAACTTCCGCGCGCGCGGGGACGGCCAGGGCGCCCGCCGGCCGTGCAGCCACTTCTCCCGAGGCGAGCACCACTGCCTGAGGAGCCGGGGACCGGGGAGAGCGCTCACGGGTGGAGGGGTCCCCCGTGAGTGCCCTCCCCGGACGCGGGTCGCCCGCGGAACCGTCGGCGGGCCGCCCCTCGTGGTGTCGACCGGGTGGGGTGCGGTGTCCGTACGTACGGCTGCGAGGTGGGTGTGCCGCAGCACCGGGGCCGGCCGGTCGAGCGTGCGGTCGGGGCGGGTTGGGGCCTGACAGGCAGGCCCGCGTCCCGGCCGGCCCGGGAGGACCGGTGCGAGCACGTTGGCACCGCGCTCCGGCCGCGTCAACGATCCTTTCCTTTGTCCCGCAGAAATACGACTTACCTGTACGACGGCTGGTTCGGGCGGTGAACGCGGGTCGGCAGGAGGCGTCCGGGCGCGGTGTGTGATCCCCCTGCAGAATGGAGGGCAGGGAGGACATCGAGGCGGGCGTCCCGACGGAGGGACGGACGTGGCGGGCCGACGGCGGCGGGCGGCCCCGGTGCCGCCCCCCTCTGCACCCCGGCGCGACGCGCAGAGCCCCATCGAGCCCCACCGAGCCCCATCGAGATCGGATGAACTCCCCATGGACCTGCGGCCCTTCGGCACCGGCCACGCGACGACGGTGGCGAGCTGGCCGGCCTCCGCCGCGGAGGTGGTGATGTGGTGCGGGCTGCGGGACTTCCCCGTGGCCGGGCCGACGGTCGCGGCGTGGCAGCACGAGCCGGACGTGACGGCCCACGTTCTCGTCGAGGGTGAACAGCTCGTCGGCTACGGGGAGTTGTGGTTCGACGCCGAGGAGGACGAGGTCGAGCTGGCCCGCATCATCGTGGCGCCCGGGGCCCGCGGGCGGGGTCTGGGGCGCGTACTGGTGCGGGGCCTGCTGGCGGAGGCCCGCCACTCCGGCCTCTCGGAGGTGTTCGTCCGGGTGCACCCGGACAACGCCGGCGCTCTGCGCTGTTACCGGGGAGCGGGTTTCGGCCGGGTCGACGCCGAGTCGGCCGAAGCCTGGAACGCCGGGCAGCCGGTCGACTACGTCTGGCTGCGGCACACCTGAGCAGCGGTCCCTGCCGGAAGCACGGGACCGGGACCACGAGAGCCGCGGCACGGGACCGGCGGCACCCAGGTCCGGGCCACCCGCCCGCCCGTCGGAGCGTTCGCGGGGGCCACGAGGGCACCGCGAGCGCAGGCGAGGTGGCGGATCCGCCCGCGTACAGGCCAGAACGTTGGTCCGGCCGGGGGATCTCTGACGTGTCATCAGCGATGCGCCGTGTTTCCCGCTTCCGGATGTGAAAGGGAGTCGGATGCACAACCGATTTGTACGACAATCATTCCGCTCGGAGGATCTCGTATGTCCGCCTCATCGCTCCCCCGTTCCCTCGGCGTCCGCTCCGGCGCCGCAGCCCTCACCGCGTTCGCCCTCGCGGGCACCGCCCTCCTCGGGGCGCCGGCCGCCTTCGCCGCCCCGGGCGACAACGGCGACGTCAAGATCCACGCGGAGACGACGTCCCCGACCGACCAGCGCAACGAGCCGAAGGTCTGCAAGTTCTACCTGGCCGCCTTCAACTTCGACGACGTGCAGGGCATCACGTGGACCATCGAGCCACAGCCCGCGGCCTCTGCCAGCGCCACGCTCAACGGCACCCTCACGCTCCCCATCGGCACGGGCTACACGGACACGCTGGCGCTGCCGGACGGCCAGTACAAGCTCACCTGGAAGATCATGGGCGGGAACGGGGCGGGCAAGAGCAAGGTGTTCAAGGTCGACTGCAAGCCCACCGCGCCGACCAAGCCGCCCGCCACGCCGCCGGCGCCCAACGGCGGCGTGCCCGCGGGCGGCGGCGGTCTCGCCGAGGCACCGACCGTGTCGGCCGTCGCGGCCGCCGGAGCCGTGGGCCTGGTCGGCGTGTCCGGCTTCGTCTACTTCCGGATGCTGCGTCGCCGGCCCGACGGTGCCGCGTAGGCACGCGCCCAGGCCCTGGTACCGCACGCGCGCCTACCGGCTGACGAGAACGGTTGTGCTGGCGTTCTCGCTGGTGGTGGGCGGCATCTGGTGGACAGAGGACGACGGCCGGCCCGCGGGCCCGGTCGCCGCCCCGGCGGCGGAACCCGGGGACGCGAAGGCGTCCCCGGGCCCGCCCGCCTCCGCGACACCGGAGCCCCGGCGCAACCCCGTCCGTACTCCGCCTCCCGTCCGAACACCACCACCCGCCCGGACACCACCCCCCGTCCGCCGTTCCAGCCCGCCGCCCCGGCCGCCGCAGACGCTCCCCCGGTCCAGGCCGACGGGCCTGCACATCCCCTATCTCGGCCTGAAGGCCCCGCTCGTCGGACTTCAGCTGGACCGGCGGCGGCAGCTCACCACCCCGCCCGTCGACAAACCCAATCTGGCCGGCTGGTACGAGGGCGGGCCCTCGCCCGGGGAGCCGGGCACCGCCGTGATGGTCGGCCATCTGGACACCGCCACCGGGCCCGCCGTCTTCGCCGGCCTGAGTACGCTGACACCCGGCCGGCTCGTCGAGGCCCGGCGCGCCGACGGCCGTACCGCCGTCTACGCCGTGGACGCCGTCCGCGTGTACGAGAAGGCGCACTTTCCCAGTCAGGAGGTGTACGGCGCCAGAAAGCGCCCCGAGCTGCGGCTGATCACCTGTGGCGGGACGTACGACCGCAAGACCGGCTACAAGAGCAACGTCGTCGTCTTCGCGCACCTGACGCAGACGCGGGGGCCCTCGCGCCCCGCCTAGAAGTCCGTGCCAGACTCCTGCGGTGACCTCAGCGACGATCGACGCGACGGCATCGGGGAGTTGGCGGCTCGGGGACCTGACGGTCAACCGGCTCGGCTTCGGAACCATGCGGCTGACCGGAAGCGGCACCTTCCACCGGGGCACGCCGAGCGACCGCGACCGGTCGCTCGGCGTGCTCAGGCGTGCGAGGGAACTGGGCGTCAACCACATCGACACCGCGGCCTTCTACTTCTCGTCCCTGCGCTCCGCCAACGAACTGGTCAACTCGGCGCTGGCCCCCTACCCGGACGACCTGGTCATCGTCACCAAGGTGGGCCCGGGACGCGACCCGTCCGGCGAGTGGCTCCCCGCGGCCAGGCCGGAGCAGTTGCGCGGCCAGGTGGAGGAGAACCTGCGCCAGCTCGGCCGGGACCACCTCGACGTCGTCAACTACCGGACACACGGCCGCCATTCGGTCGCCGAACACTTCGGCGCGCTGGCCGAACTGCGCGCGGCCGGACTCGTCCGCCACCTCGGCCTGTCCGACGTCGGCCCCGAGCAGCTCGCCGAGGCGCGGGCCATCGCACCCGTCGTCTGCGTGCAGAACCGGTACGCCCTGGGCACCCGCACCACCGAGGACGACGACGTCCTGCGGATCTGCGGTGAACTGGGCATCGCCTTCGTCCCGTTCTTCGCCATCGCCGGCGAAGGCGGAGCCAGGGGGGCGGTGGACACGGCCGACTCCGGGGTCCGTGCCGTCGCCCGCGCGCACGGGGCGACGCCCGCGCAGATCCGGCTCGCGTGGACGCTGCACCGTGGGCCGCACGTCCTGGCGATCCCGGGTACCGGCGATCCGGACCACCTCGTCGAGAACGTGGCCGCGGGTGCGATCCGTCTGTCGGACGACGAAGTCGCCCGGCTCGTCTGACGGCGGGGCGGATCCGGCATGGGAGACAGCACTCTGTGGGTGGCCGCGCTGACGGCCGCGACCGCGGTCCTCGCGAGCTGGGTGACCAGCCACGGCACCGCCCGGGCGGCACGCATCCAGGCGGACGCGGCCGCCGCGACCGTGCAGGCGGACCGCCTCCGGGCTGCCCGGCGCGCGGCGTACGTCGACCTCATCGAGCAGGCCCAGCGCATGGGGGACCTGTACTGGAAGGTGACCGACGCACACGAGATCGGTGACGCCGACGAGCGTCTGGAGACGCTGCGGGAGCTGCGGATACGCCTTCGGGGCGAGTACGCCGTGCTGCGCCAACGGGTCTGGGTGGCTGATCTGGAGGGCCCGCCGGAGGTCGCCTCGGCCGCGGACCGGCTGCGCCGCGCCACCGGTGACAACTACCGCGCGCTCGGTGCGATGATCGCCGGTGAGGAGGGCGCGGGCCTGCGGTTCAAGGACTGCTACGCCCCCTTCTGGGAGTCGGTCGTGCAGTTCGTCGGCGTCGCCCGCACCGCCCTGCACGGCACACGTGCCCCGTAGTGCCGTGACAGGCACCGCTCGTGTCCTCGGGACGCCCGGCACGGTCATCGGTCGCGCCGGTGCACCGAGGCCACGGCGACGACGGCCGCGACCGGGGGCGTGCCGGCCCCACAGGACGGCCTGGGCCGGACCGAACGAGACTGCCGAGACAGCCAGCCCGAACACGTCGTGACGACCGGCACCACGCACACCTTCGCCACCGTCACCGAACGGCGGGCCGGTACGGCGGCGAACGGGGTGTGGCTCGTCATCATGGCGTACGCGTCGGGGCCGGTGGCGTCGGGTCGTCGAGGGACCTGAGCCAGGTGGTCAGGAGCCGGTTCACCTCGTCGGGGCGCTCCTGCTGGACCCAGTGGCCGCAGCCCTCGACGAGGTGCGAGGAGACCAGGCCGGGGAGGGTGCTGGGGAACGCCTCGATCGCGTCGGCCAACCACGTGATGGAGGTGTCGAGTTCACCGGCGACGAAGAGGGACGGCTGGGTGACGGGGGCGCCGTCCCAGTCTGCGAGATCCTCCCAGTCGCGGTCGATGTTGCGGTAGCGGTTGAGCGCTCCGGTGAGTCCGGTCCGCTCGAACTCGGCTGCGCAGTAGTCGAGTTGCTCATCCGTCAGCCAGGTCGGGCGGTCCTTCACGAAGCGGTCGGAGAGCCTGCCGCCCTTCGGGACGAAGAAGACCGAGCCGTCGCCCGACGCCGGCATCGTGTCGCCGGCCAGCGTGGCGTAGAAGCCGGCCAGCCATCCGCGTACGTCCTGCTCGATCTCCGCCTCCGCACGGCCCGGCTCCTGGAAGTGGCTGACGTAGAACTCCTCGTCCCCGCCGATCATGGCGAAGGCGTCGGTCGGCCGCAGGGCGCCCCGCGGCGCGTACGGCACTCCGAGCAGCCCCACGGCGGAGAAGACGTCGGGCCTGAGCAGGGCGGAGTCGGCGGCGATCGTCGAGCCCCAGTCGTGGCCGACGATCACGGCGGTCTCCTCGCCGAGCGCCCGGACGACCGCCACGTTGTCCTCGACATGGGCCCCGATCCGGTACGCCTCCACGGCGTCGGGGGACGAGGAGCGGCCGTATCCGCGTACGTCGATCGCGACCGCGCGGTAGCCCGCCCCGGCGAGGGCGGGGAGCTGGTGGCGCCAGGAGTGCCAGAGCTCGGGAAAGCCGTGGACCAGCAGGACCAGTGGGCCGGCGCCCTGCTCGACCAGGTGGATGCGACCGCCGGGAACGTCCACCGTTCGATGCTGGGCGTCCGCCGGTGTGAACGGACTGACGGCCTGCTGCATACGTCCTCCTCGGCGTGGGGTGTGCTCCTGCCGATCATCGGTGCGCCCGCGCGGAGGTGCGAGGGGCGTTGCCGTTTCGGCAAATGCGCGCCGAGGGGGACGGGCACCGCCGTGGACGCGGCCCGCTCAGGAAGGTCGCCTTCGGAAGTGCGACCGAACAGCCGGGCCGCTCGGTGAACCGGAGCGCGCGACGGCACGTACTGAAGGAGGGCGTTCACCTCGCGGGAGCGCCCGCAGAGGTGACGCTGTGTCAGGACAGTCGCACGGGAGCCGTGGATGAGGCATGCACGACGTAATGTTCAGCGAATCGCACGGTTCGCCGCCATCGGCGGGCTGGCCTGCGGAGGGCTGATGGTCTCGCAGGCCATGGCGAGCGAGACGTCGGGCGATCCGAAGACCCCGAACGCCCAGACCCGGGCCGCCGAGACGGGCCGGGACCTGGTCGCCGAACTGGGCACATCACGTACGGCGGGGGCCTGGATCGACGCCGAGGGGCGGCCGGTGGTCGCGGTGACGGACGAGAAGGCCGCGGCCGACGTGCGTGGTGCGGGCGCCGTCGCCAAGGTCGTCCGCTACACCATGCAGGACCTCAAGTCCGCCACCGAGACGCTGAAGGACGCTCCCAAGGTGGCCGGTACCTCCTGGGCGATGGACTACTCGGCCAACCAGGTGGTGGTGCGCGCCGACAGCACCGTCTCCGCGGCCGAGTGGGCGCGGATGACCGCCGTAGCCGAGGGCATCGGCAAGTCCGTGCGCATGGAGCGGACGGAGGGCACGTTCACCCCGCGGCTCAACGGCGCCGACTCGCTCTTCGCGGGCTCGGGACGCTGCTCCGCGGGTTTCAACGTGACGAACGGACAGAGCAACTTCATCCTCACGGCCGGCCACTGCGGCCCCGTGGGCACGACGTGGTTCTCGGACCAGCAGGGAAGCAACCTGGTCGGGTCTACCGTCTCCGGCTCGTTCCCCGGCGGTGACTTCTCGCTCGTGGCGTACAGCCCCGGCACCACCCTCGAAGGCGCCGACATCGTGGCCGTCGGCAACGGCCAGGGCGTACGGATCACGGGGGCGGCCGATCCGGCCGTCGGCCAGAAGGTCTTCCGCAGCGGCAGCACGACCGGCCTCCAGTCCGGCGAGGTGACCGGATTAAACGCCACGGTGAACTACCCGCAGGGCACCGTCACCGGGCTCATCGAGACCACGGTGTGCGCCGAACCGGGCGACAGCGGCGGTCCGATGTTCGCCGACGGAGTGGCCCTGGGTGTCACCTCCGGCGGCAGCGGGGACTGCCAGGCCGGCGGTACGACGTTCTTCCAGCCGGTGACCAAGGCACTGGACTCGCTCGGGGTGAAGCTGGCGAGCGATCCCGGAGCGGCCGGTCAGGCGGCGCCCCCGTCCGGAAGCACCGGTGACGCGGGCGCGGCGGTGCCTCCTGGCACCGCGTCCACCGCCCCCGGAGCTGCCCTGCCGGGGGCCATGGGACCGGTGGAAACGGTTCCCGAGGGCCAGACCGACAGCACGGTCTCGGCGCTGGAACGGCTCGGCGAGTACAGGAACCTCGGGCCCGGACTGTTCGTCATCGCCGGCAGCCTGCTCGCGCTGGTGGCGTTGCGGATCCGTTCGGAGCGGGGTCGCAAGCGCTACCGCAGCCAGTACTCGCAGAGCTGGGGCTGACCGGGGCGCGTCAGCCGATCAGCGACAGCCGGTGGCCGGCACCCCTGCAACGACCGGTACCGGCCGTTGCCTTCCGTCGTGGCGGCGTCGGCGGGCCATGGAATCCGGGCGTCGACGTCACCCGTGTGACGGCCCGCGGCCGGTGAGCGGCTCGGGCGGTTTACTGGAGGCATGACGAGTCCCAGCCACCACACCGGTCAGGTCCCCGCCGACGCGGCAGCCGACGAAGACCGTGCCCCCGTCGTCGTCGGCACCCCGGGTTCCTTCGCCCGCGGCGTGCTGGACGAACGGCACCCGGCCCTCATCGAGCGGGTGCGGCGGGCCACCCCGTACCCACCCGGGCAGCGGCGCGCCCTGGACGCCCTCCTCGACGAGATCACCAAGGGGGCCGTCGAGCGGCTCGACGCGGACGAACCCGGCGCGGAGCACTGGCAGGACGAGCCGTACTACGGACAGAGCTGGGCCGACGTCCCGTTCCTCTGGGCGGAGAGCTTCTTCTACCGCAAACTCCTCGCGGCCCTGGGCCACTTCGCCCCGGGCCCCTGGCAGGGCATCGACCCCTTCGCCCCTTTCAAGAACGCCGAACTGGCGGGCTCCGCCGTCGACGACGAACTGTCCGCGCTCGACCGACTCCCCGGGCTCCCGCCAAAGGAGCGGGACCGGACGCTCCTGCTGTCCTCCCTCTGGGGCAACCGTGCCGACCTCGGCTTCCGACTGTCCGCGGGCGCGGCCGGGCTGGCGGACCGGGTGCAGGGACTCGTCGTCGACGACTCGGAGGCACTGTGGGAGGTCCTCTCGGCCGCGGCCGCGGGCAGGGTCTGCCTCGTCGCCGACAACGCCGGCCCCGAACTGCTCCCCGACCTCGTCCTCGCCGATCACCTGCTCACCACCGGGCGGGCAGCCTCCGTCGTCCTGCACCTCAAGCCGTACCCGTACTACGTATCCGACGCCACCACCGCCGACACCCTCGCCTGCCTCGACCGTCTGGCCGAGGCGCCCGGCCGTGCCGCGGAGGTGGGCGGACGCCTGCGTCAGGCCGTGGGCGACGGGCAGCTCGTTCTGCGTGCTCACCCGTTCTCCTGTGCGCCGCACCCCTACGACCGGATGCCCGACGACCTCCGGGAGGACTTCGCGTCCGCCACACTCACCGTCATGAAGGGCGACCTCAACTACCGCCGCCTGGTGGGCGACCGGCACTGGCCGGCCACCACGCCGTTCGGCGAGGCCACCGCGTACTTCCCCGGCCCGGTGGCGGCGCTGCGGACGCTCAAGTCGGACGTGGTGACCGGCCTGGCACCCCGGACGGTCGAGGAGCTGGACGCGGGCGCGCAGGCCTGGCGCACGAGCGGGACCCATGCCCTGATCCAGGTCGAAGCCTGACCGTTCCGTCGGTGAGGAGATCCGGCGCGGCCGGCCGTCGCGTTCCTCACCGGGTCCGCTCTACGGATGGCCCGCCGTGTCCGGGGCGCCCGGTCCCACCGGGGCCGGACGCCTTCCGTCGCCCGACACGGCGGGCAGCCCCGCGCCCAGCAGCGCACCGAGCGCGGCGACGGCGGCGAGCACGACCAGCGCGGCACCGGGCGCCGGGACATCGTCGGGCGTGAGCGCCGTGGCCAGGGCCACTCCGAGCAGAGGCCCGATGTTCATCGCGGTCTGCTGGAGGCCGCCCGACACGCCCGCCGCCTCCACGGACGCCGCCCGTACGACGACCGTGGTGGCGGTGACCATCACGGAGACGAAACCGGCGCCGAGCAGCAGGAAACAGCCGCCGATCGCCACGGAACCCGACGTGGGACCGAGGCGGGACATCAGGAGGGCGGCGAGAGCGACGAGGAGCATGCCCGCCACGGCGGTCCGGCGCGGACCGTGGCGGCGGAACAGCACGGCGGAGACGGGCGCGCCGACCACCGTCATGAAGGCGAGCGGCAGCGCGTGCACGCTGCCCAGCAACGGGTCCAGGCCCCGCACGTCCTGCAGGTAGTACGTGCCGAGGAACAACGCGCCGAACATCGCCGCCGACACCGCCAGCAGCATCCCGAGCGCCGAGACGACCGTCGCCGAACGGACCACGTCGGGCGGGATCAGCGGTTCGGCCGCACGGCGTTCGTGGCGGACGAAGGCGGCGCAGGCGGCCACCGTGCACAGGACTCCCAGACCGGTGGCGGCCGTCCCGCCGGAGTCCGGCCCTGCGACGAGGGTGTGGACCAGGCAGATCAGCGTCACCCCCAGGAGGACGGCGCCCGGCAGGTCCAGGCGTACGTCCGAGGTGTTCGCCGGTGCGCGTCCGACGAGAGCGAGGGCGCCGGCCGCCAGCGCGGGGATCACGCTCAGGAAGAAGACCGACCGCCAGCCGAAGTGGGCGACCAGCGCGCCGCCGAGGAGGGGACCGAGCGCGGCGGCCGCTCCGATCGCGCTGGTGCGCAGGGCGACGGGCATGCCGAGCCGGTCGGGCGGATAGGCGGCGCGCAGCATTCCCAGGGTGGCCGGCTGCAGCAGCGCACCGAAGGCTCCCTGCACGACACGCAGGGCGACGACCCAGCCGATGCCTGGAGCCAGGCCGATGGCCGCCGAGGCCAGGGCGAAGCCGAGCACGCCGACGGTGAAGACCCGCCGGTGTCCGTAGCGGTCCCCGAGGCGGCCGGCGAGGACGAGCAGGCCCGCGACCGCGATGAGATAGCCGGTGCTGGTCCACTGGACCTGCGCGAGTGAGGCGTCGAGGTCGTGCCGCAGTGTGGGCTGGGCGACGGTCAGCACGGTTCCGTCGAGGGCCACGACCCCGGCGCCCGTGACGCCGGCCGCGAGCGTGAGGTGCTGACGGCGTGCCGGGTTCACCGGGGTTCCGGGCCGAGGTGGGCCTCCAGGGCGGACCGTACGAAGGGTTCGACGCCGTCCGCTCCGGTCGCGAGCCGGAGGCTGCCCCATCCCCACAGCTGGACGATGCCGTGCAGGTTCGCCCAGAGGGCGCCCGCGACCTCCGGGGCCCGCACGTCGGGGCGGGCCCGGCTCACCAGGTCCGCGAGGGAGGCGAAGAGGGGCAGGCTCGTCTCGCGCAGTCCCAGGCTGTCGCTCTCCAGCAGGTCGTGGCGGAACATCAGCTCGTACATACCGCGGCGGGACAGGCCGAAGTCGACGTAGAGCCCTGCCAGCGCCGCGAGTTGGGCGCGCGGCCCCTCCTCGTCGTCGCGCAGCCGCTCGGCGACGAGGGTCCCCAGTTCGGCGAAGCCCTCGCGCGCGATGGCGGACAGCAGCTCCAGGTGGGTCGGGAAGTGGCGGCGCGGCGCGCCGTGCGACACACCCGCCCTGCGGGCGATCTCCCGCAGGGACAGGGCCTGCACGCCTTCCTCCGCCACCAGATCGACGCCGACGGCCACCAGCCGGGCCCGCAGGCCCATTTCCTGTTCGCTCATAGACACTGTCTACCAGCCGGACGTAGACAGTGTCTACTTGCAAGTGGCGGCGCCCGCCCCGTCGTTGCGCGGGGCCCTGGAATCGCCGTCGCGGGCACCGCATACCATCACCGTGATGAGCAGCCGGAGGCCCCAGCGAGCGCGCCGCGTCACGCGGGACGCGGCGCTGTGCCCTGCCCTGGCCGTGCTGCTCGCGGTGCTGGTGACGTGCCTGGGCTACGTGCCGTCGCACGGCCTGGCGGCGCCGCCTTCCGTACCGGTGACCGCCGTCTCCGTCGCCCACGAAAGGCTGGGCTCCCCCGCCGAGCACGACCAGTGCTGCGGCCTGCCCACCCGGGAATCGCGCGCGGTGCTCCCCGTGGGAGCGCATCCGCTGCCCGCGGTGCCGGCACGGATGCCGGTCGTGGCCCGCCCGGCCCGTGCCTCGCGCGCCCCCGTGCCGCCGCCCGCGCACGGGGCTCCGGACCTCCACGTCCTCCAGGTGCAGCGGATCTAGGCCGGCGTCCGTACGACGCCGTCCGTCAGACCCCTCACCCACCGCCGCCCGGACGATCCGCAGCGGCGGGGACTAGGAACGCATCCCCATGAGCAGAACCAGCAAGAAGTCGGCCGCCACGGCCCGCAAGGCACGCATCGAGGAGATACGCCGCGCCGAGAAGGCCCGCGAGCGCAGGAACCGCATCCTGACCATCACGGTCAGCACGGTCATCGTCGCGGGACTCGTCGGTTTCGGCGCGTACTACCTGGACCGGGCGAACGACAAGGACGAGCAGCGGCAGGCCGCCGCGAAGAAGCCCGTCAAGGGCGAGAAGTCCTGGAACGCGAAGAAGCTGACGCAGAACCACGTCACGAAGTCCGTGTCGTACCCGATGAACCCGCCGGTCGGCGGCGACCACCACCAGGCATGGATGACGTGTGACGGCTCGGTCTACACGAAGGCGATACCGAACGAGAACGCGGTGCACTCGCTGGAGCACGGCGCGGTCTGGATCACGTACAACGACAAGGCCGCGGACGCCGACGTGAAGACGCTGGCCGACAAGGTCGCCAAGACCCCGTACACGCTGATGAGCCCGGTGAAGGAGCAGGCCGGAGCCCTCATGCTGTCGGCCTGGGGCAAGCAGCTGACCGTGGAGAAGGCGTCCGACCCGCGCGTCCAGCAGTTCCTCACGAAGTACGTGCAGGGCGCGCAGACGCCGGAGCCGGGGGCCGCCTGCGCGGGCGGCATCGACGCCTCCTGACGCCTCGGCGCCGCGAGCGCCGAGCCGTCGTCGGCCGGCCGCGCGTCTACGCCCGCCTCGGCCGGGCGGGCGTGGACGCCCCGGTCGTGCCGGGCGGCTGACCCGCGGTGGCGTGCCCGCCGGCCGTCGGTGGGTCCGCCGCTCCCGGCGACAGCAGCCAGGTCAGTACGAGCATGGTCTCCAGGTGGCGTTCGGGGTCGGGGCAGGCGCCGTCGGTGAGCTGGGTGATCTGGCGCAGGCGGTAGCGGACCGTCTGCTCGTGGACGTGCAGGCGGTACGCGGTGAGGACGGCGTTGTCACCGCAGCGCAGGTAGACCAGGAGGGTTTCGAGGAGCGGTTCCCGGCGGCGGGCCGGGAGGGCGAGAAGCGGTCCGAGGAGCTCCGCGGCGGCGGCTTCGAGGAGATCGCCCGACCTGAACGCGGTGAGCGCCGCCACGTGGTCGACGCAGCGCAGGGGCGCCGCGGCGGGCAGTGTGCCGCGCTCGACCAGTGCCAGACCGCGCCGCGCCCATCGGAGGGAGACCGCGCCCCGGTCGGGCGGAACGACGGGACCGAGGGCGGCACCGACGGTTCTTGGAAGCCAACGTGGCCCGGGTGTACGGGGGTTGGGGAGGACGAGGTAGGGAGCGGCGGGGCTCCGGTCGGCGAGCACCTCCGGTGGCAGCACATGCGTCTGCGGATGGTCGCCCGGTGGCAGGGCGAGGACGGCGAGCGTGCCCGGCAGCCGCCAGTCGGCCGCCGCGGCCAGCTCCGCGAGCGGCCGGGGCCGGCCGTCGGGGTCGGCGACCAGGGCGTCCCGCAGCCGGTCCCGCTGCACGTCGAGCGGGGCCCGGTGGCGCTCCTCGGCGTAGCCGCGCGAGGCGGCCGCGACGGCCGTCTTGATCAGGGCGAAGGTGTCCTCGGTGAGCGTCGCCAGCAGGGGCGCGGGCCAGTGCAGCCGGTACGCGTCCTTGATGAGCCGTCGGCACGCCACCCGCCCCGCCAGGTCGAGGGCGTCGCGCAGCACGTCGAGCGAGCAGCCGAGGCGGCCGTGCCGGGCGCCGATGCGCTCGTACAGGGCGATGATCTCGGCCGTGGCGACCGAGCCGGGGCGGGTGGCGTCGTGGACCGAGACGAAGCAGCTGACGGTGCGGTCGATGATCTGGCGCAGCGAGTAGCCGTGCGTCCCGTCGACGAGGTGCGTGTAGTGCGGCAGACCGGAGCGGACGGCCTCCTCCATCTCGTCGACGGCGTCCGGCATGTACCGCAGCAGCATCCTGCGCATGTCGCCCGGAAGCGGCTCGGCGTCCTGTGTGCCCATGGCCTGTGCGTGTGTGGGGGTCATGGTGCCTCCCGTGGGTTCCCGTGGGGCTGACCGAGCCTGCGGGACCCGTGTGACGTACACCAGATTCCGCGCGCGGACCGGCGACGAAAGTGTCACCCGCCTTACACTCCGGTCCACGACGACTCACCGTTCCGTGCTAGGCCCTGGCGGGCGTACCGGGTGTGAGCGCGCGCGAGATCGCAAGGCAGGCGGGAGTTCGACCACAGGCCCCCAGTGAGGGAGTTGGACGTGTCAGCTGTCGATCCGCTCTTGTCCAGGCGCCCGTGGCACGACCTGCCTCCGGGGCTCGCTCCGCTGCTCCGGGCCCGTCTCCCGGAGATCACCACGGAGATGGTCCAGGCCATCCGAAGAGAGGTGCGCGGCTACCGGCAGCCCATCGGCTCGGCCGTCGCGCAGGACCTCGCCGAGGCGGTGCGGCTGGCGGCCACCCAGTTCACCGAACTGGTGGAGGAACCGGACGGGCCGCAGCAGCACTACGTGCCGCGTTTCCGGCGGCTGGGCAGACTGGAGTACCTGAGCGGCCGGGGCATGGACGGGCTCCAGGCCGCCTACCGGATCGGGGCCCGGGTGGCGTGCCGCCGCTATGTGGACGTGGCGCGGGACGCCGCGTTCTCCGGTGAGATAGCGGTCCCGCTGAGCGAGGCCGTGCTCACCCACATCCACGCGCTCGCCGAGGAGTCGGTGGCGGGTTTCGAGGAGGCCAGGGCCGGAGCCGCCGACGAGGTGCTGCGCACCCGTCGTCTGCTTGCGGCACGCCTGCTGGAACGCCACCGTGATCCACTCGCGGAGCCGCTGCCCGACCTCGCCCGCAGGGCCGCCTGGCCGCTGCCGGAACGGGTCCGGTGCGCGGTCCTGCCGGCCTCCGCCGACGTGAGCGTGGTCGACGAGGACGTGCTGCGCGTGAGCCGGGGCGGTGAGCTGCACCTGGTGGTGCCCGGTGGAGGGCTGCTGAGTGCCCTTCAGGGGTCGGACGCGGCGGTGGGCCCGAGTGTCGCGCTGGACGAGGCGTGGGTGTCGCTGCACTGCGCCCGGCTGGGGCTGCGCCTCGGACGGCTCAGGGCCGAGGACCATCTCGCGGACGTGCATCTCCTGCACGGTGCGCCGATCGGGGACCTCCTGGCCCACCAGGTGCTCGATCCCCTGCGTGCCCTGCCGCCGGGCAAGGCGGCGCGGCTCACGGACACACTCGAAGCGCTGCTGGCCTCCGGCGGACGCACGGCTCCGGAGGTGGCCGCCGCCCTGGGCATCCATCCCCAGACCGCCCGCAACCGGCTGCGCCAGCTGGCCGCCCTGTACGGCGAGAAGCTGGGCGATCCCGCATTCCGGTTCGACGCGCAGCTCGCGCTGCGCACCAGGTCAGTGCGCCGTTCCTTGCTGTCCTGACAAAATCCCGTACGGAATTCAGCAGTTGAACGAGAAGCGGTTCCGACTGGCGGTCAGCATGCTCTGGCCGCATGAGACATGTGAGCAACCGCACCGCGAAACGCTTCGGCCTTCTCTCCGGCGCCGCCGCTCTGGCGGTGAGCGTGGGCCTCCTCCCCCAGGAGGCGCAGGCCGGGCCCGGAGACTTCCAACGGGGCCCCGATCCCACCGAACAGTCCGTCACCGCCGAGCGGGGCCCGTTCGCCACGGCCCAGACCAGGGTCGACGGCCCGAACTTCAAGCAGGGCACCGCCTACTACCCCACTGACACGAGTCAGGGCACGTTCGGTGCCGTCGTCGTCAGCCCCGGTTTCGTGACACCCGAGGCACTGATCAGCTGGTACGGCCCGCGCCTCGCGTCCCAGGGCTTCGTCGTCCTGACGCTGGACACCAACTCCGGGTTCGACCAGCCCGACGACCGTGCCACCCAGATGCTCAACGCGCTCGACTACCTCGTCCAGTCCAGCTCCGTGAAGAACCGCATCGACCCCAACCGCCTTGCGGTGATGGGTCATTCGATGGGAGGCGGCGGCTCCCTCAAGGCGTCCGAGACGCGCTCCTCGCTCAAGGCGGCCGTGCCGCTGATGCCGTGGAGCAACGACAAGACCTGGCAGACCGACCGGGTCCCCACGATGATCATCGGCGCCGAGAACGACGCCATCGCCTCGCCCGGCTCGCACGCGGAGGTCTTCTACAACAGCCTCACCGCCGCACCCGAGAAGGCCTACCTGGAACTCCGGGGCGCCGACCACAACGTGGCGCTCGGCTCCAACGTGACGATCGCCAAGTACAGCATCTCCTGGCTGAAGCGCTTCGTCGACGAGGACGTGCGGTACGACAAGTTCCTGTGCCCGGCACCGACACCGAACACACAGATCAGCGAGTACCGGAACACCTGCCCCACGGGGTAGCCCTTCCGGGCGCG
Source organism: Streptomyces aurantiacus (assembly GCF_027107535.1). Lineage (NCBI taxonomy): Bacteria > Bacillati > Actinomycetota > Actinomycetes > Kitasatosporales > Streptomycetaceae > Streptomyces > Streptomyces sp. Qhu-G9. The sequence continues at coordinate 6,180,370 of NZ_CP114283.1, forward strand.
CGGGCACGGCGGGGCTTCCTGGGGGGGGAGACCCGCCGTGCTGCTGTGCGCCCATGCGTCCCCTGACCCCGGCGGTTCCGCCGCCCTTGCCGCCGAGCGGCTCCCGGTTCCAGAATCGCGATCGGTCGGTCGGCGCGGGTGAGCAGGATGCGGTTGGCGTCCTTGTCGCGACCCGATCCGCTTGCGTACCCGCGGGTGCGGCGGCGAGGAACATCTTCACGCCCCCATGTTGCGCAGAACATTGACCACAGGCACGAACATGCCTAACTTCACTGTGCTCACCCGCGTCCCGTGCCCCCACACTCGAAGGGATCCGCTCGTGAATCGCCGCCTTCTCCTGTCGGTCGCCGTCCTGTTGACGGTGACCGCGGCCCCCGCGCATTCCGCCGCCGAGGACGTCCACCTCGAGGGCACCCTCGCTTCCGGCGCGACCTACGTCATGGACGTGCCCGCCGGCTGGAACGGCACGGTGCTCCTGTTCAGTCACGGGTTCCGGCCCCCGGGCGCGCCGAACCCGGCCCAGAACGTCACCGACCCCGCCACCCGTGACCTCCTCCTCAAGGACGGCTACGCACTGATCGGCTCCTCGTACGCCACCACCGGCTGGGCGGTGGAGCACGCGGTGCCGGACCAGCTGGCGACGCTCGACGCGTTCACCGAGCGGTTCGGGGCGGCCCGGCGAACCCTCGCCTGGGGCCAGTCGTACGGAGGGCTCGTCACCACGCGGATCGCCGAGCGCCATGCCGGGCGCATCGACGGATCGCTGTCCGTCTGCGGGCTGGTCCACGGCGGTGTGGCCAACTGGAACAACACCCTCGACCCGGTCTTCGCGCTCAAGGCTCTCCTCGCGCCCGACGCCCTGGTTCCCCTGGCCGGCTTCCGGGACCAGGCCGCCGCGAAGGCGGCCGCCACCACGCTGAGCGGTGTCGTGGCCGAGGCCCAGGACTCCGCGGACGGTCGGGCCCGGATCGCCCTCGCGGCGGCCCTGCACAACATCCCCGGCTGGAACGACCCCGCCCAGCCCCGCCCGGCACCCGACGACTGGAACGCCCAGGAGGCCAACCAGTACACCGCCGTCAGGGGGCTGCTGGCGACGGCCGCGTTCAGCTGGCGCCAGGACACGGAGAGGCTGGCGGGCGGCAACTCGTCCTGGAACACCGGCGTCGACTACGCGAGGCTGTTGCGCGGCTCCTCGACGTACAAGCAGGTCAAGGGGCTCTACAAGGCGGCCGGGCGCTCCTTGAAGGACGACCTCAGGACACTCAACAGGGCTCCGCGCGTCAAGGCGGACAAGGAGGCTCTCGACTGGATGAGCCGGACCAGCGCCTTCACGGGCAGGCTGACGAAGCCTCAGCTCACCGTCCACACCACCGGAGACGCCCTCGTCCCCGTCCAGACGGAGAGCGCCTATCTGCGGGCCGCCACCGCCGGCGGCTCCCGGCCTCTTCTGCGCCAGGCGTACGTCGACAACGCCGGCCACTGCACCTTCAGCCCGGCGGAGCAGATCGCCGCACTGGACGCGCTGGAGCACCGCATCGCCACGGGACGGTGGGGCGACACCGGCCCGAAGGCTCTCAACTCGCGTGCGGAGCAAGCCGATCCGACCACCCCGGCCCGCTACGGCACCTACCGTCCCGCCCCGTACCCGCGCCCGTACGACCTGGCCCATCCGGGCGACGCGTACCGGCCCTGACCCGTCCCGCCCGGCGTGGGAGCGGCCCGGCCCCCGGGCGTTCCCGCATTCTCTCCTCGACGCATGCGACCGCATGTGAGCGCACGCGACCGGCGCCCGGCCGTTCGCGGCCGAGGAGGAGGAACCCGTGCCGCTGCTTCCCGCTCCCCGCAGGACGCCCCTGCTGCTCACCGCGGCGGCCGTACTGGCCGCCGCGGGCTGGACCGCCGTGGGACAGCCGGCGGGCGCGGCCCACCGTTCCCAGGCACCCGAGCCGGCGTCCCCGTCGACCGTCTGCGTCCCCGCGGGCCTCCTGAAGGGGCCGGGCGGGCAACATGCGGCCGTCAGTCTCTGCGCGAGCGGCGGCGGCGCGGGAACGTCCCTGTCGGCTCCGGCCACCTGCGGGCGCCATGGGAACAAGGTCCGGTACGCCTGTCTGACGTCGGGCAGCTGGACGCTGCGGCGTGACGGCCGGACCGTCGCCACGGGCCCGCTGCCCGGTGGCAGGGAGACCCCCGGGCCGGGTACGTACGACGTCAGCGGCACGGTGCACGTCCGGTCGTCGCCCGCGGGCGTCGACCTGCGGGGGACGGTCCGCGCCACCCTGAACCTCACCGACCCGAAGCCCGTCCCCACCCACCGCATCGAGGTCGACCGGCGCACGCTGCGGCCCCACACGTCGGCCACGCTGACGTACACCGTCTCGCGGGACAGCGACGCGGGCGACGGCAGCGCCCGCTTCGGGCTCATCGGGGAGGAGGCCTCGGGCGTGGAACTGACGACGTCCGACGCCCGCTGCGTCAACCCGCTCACGGGCCGCCATCCTTCGACGACCCGCAGCATGTACGCCCTGGACTGCGCCCTCACCGACCTCCAGCCGGGCCGTCCCTCCACGGTCGTCGTCCGCGCCAGGGTCTTGGGCGCCTGCTCGACCGTCGTCTCGAAACTGGGTTACTGGACACCCCGGGGCCAGAGCCTCTACACGGGCGGCATTCTGGCCGGGCCCACGGTCACCTGTGGCCCCTCGGGTCCCCGGGAGCACTGACCGGTCGGGCGGCACGCACGACGGGCCGGCCCCACGAGGGGGCCGGCCCGTGACGGCGGCGGGGAGTGCCCCGCCGCCTGCGCGCGACTGCCGTGTCAGGACTGCGGCGGCCGGTCCTGGTCCGGGTTCGAACCGAACTGGTCCTTGAGCCTGTCCTGGCCGGTGTCGACGTGACCGCTGTACTTGCCCTGGGTCCTGTCGTCGACGAAGTCGCCGCCCTTGTCGACACCCTTGCCGGTCTGTTCCGGGTGGCCCTTCAGCATTCCCTTGATCTTGTCCATAACGGACATGAGTCATCCTCCTGATCAGTTCACCCCCACGCATCCAGGGTCACCGCAGGTGGCGGGTTTCGCATCCGGGCGGCACACCGGCCTGTTCCCGGGCGGGCCCCGGGGCGGTTCCAGACCACCCCGCCCCGGGCCGCCTAGGCCTCCGTACGGCACTCCGGATGACCCCAGCCGTCGGCGTTCTTCGCGATGGTCTCGCCGGCCGTGTACGAGCGGCCGCAGCGGCACCGGCCCGGGAACTTCGCCTTGAGCGTGCGCGAGGAGGCGGCGGAGGACGACCGCGCGGACGAGGAGCCCGTGGCGGCGGAGGCGGCGCGCTTCTTCGCAGGCGCCGACTTCTTCGCCGCCGGGGATTTCGGCGGTTGCGGAGAGCCCTGCTCGCTGCCCGCCGACTCCTGGACGAACGCTGCCTGGCTCGCCGCGCGGTCCGCGAAGTCGTTGAGGGGGTCGCCGTCGACCTGGTGCGCGGGCACGTACCGGAACTCCACCGAGCGGCCGTCGAGCAGTTCGTCGATCCGTACGACGAGTTCCTGGTTGGCCACGGGCTTGCCCGCCGCCGTCTTCCAGCCCTTGCGCTTCCAGCCCGGGAGCCAGGTGGTGACCGCCTTCATCGCGTACTGCGAGTCCATCCGGATCTCCAGCGGGACGGCGGGGTCGACGGCGGTCAACAGCCGTTCCAGCGCCGTCAGTTCGGCGACGTTGTTGGTCGCGGTGCCGAGGGGGCCCGCTTCCCACTCGGTGGGGGTTCCCGTTCCGTCTGCGACGACCCAGGCCCAGCCCGCGGGCCCCGGGTTTCCTTTCGACGCCCCGTCACATGCGGCGATTACGCGTTCAGCCATGCGCCCGATCATGCCAGGGTGCGGGGTCCACGGGCCTACCGGCCCGTCCTCCGCGCCGTCTCCGGGGTGAGGCGCGAGTCCGTCGTGGCTGGTCGCGCGGCGGCCCGCGCCCCTAGAGGGCCGGGCTCGTCGCTGCCGCGTAGGCGTGGACGGTGACCGTCCGGTCCGGGCTCCACCGCTGTTCCGCCGTCGCCAGTCGCTGCCAGCCCTGCCGTTCGTACAGGGCTGCCGCCGCTCTGTCGGTCGCGACGACGTCCAGAACCGGGTGGAGACCCCGGCGTCCGGCGTCCTGGGACGCCCGGGTCAGCAGGAGCGCGCCGATTCCGTTGCCGCGGGCCTCCGGTGCGACGAACAGACGGCTGACGACCGCGGTGACGGCGTTCGCATCCCGGCGGGCACGCCACAGCCCGGGGGCCAGGTCACCCGGTTCGTCGCGGGACAGGGCGACGTGACCGACGACACGGCCGTCGCGTTCCGCGACCCACGCCGTCAGCAGGGAGGACTGGGACAGCCACCCACCTGGCTCGTCCGGCCAGTTCACGGGGTATCCGTCGCTCTCGTGGACCGCTGCGAGCACCCGGACGCACGCGTCGAGGTCCTCCTCCGTCCGAAGCCTGATCGAGGTCCTGGCCGGTGCACCGGTGTTCTCTCTCTTCATCCCGGCATCGAAACACAACCCGTGCGACGCCCGTGGAGCAACCCTCTGACCATGAGCGACCGTCCGCCGGACCTCCCTTCCTGTGAGCTATGTTGAACCACAGTGGGACAAGAAGGAGGCGCACCGGTGCCATCGCCGCAGCAGGCCCGCGCGCAGGCGTCCGCGATCAGTTCGGGGAAACAGGTCCCGGAGACGGAGGCCGCGCCCACGACCCGGCTGCGGGCCCTTTTCGACGGACCCCGGCTCTCTCCGGGGCAGCGGCGCATCGCCCAGTACCTGATCGAGCACATCGCCGAGGCGGCCTTCCTGTCGATCACGGATCTCGCGGAACGCGTGGGTGTGAGCCAGCCCTCGGTGACCCGCTTCGCGACGGCGGTGGGTTTCAGCGGTTACCCCGCCCTGCGGGAGCGCCTCCAGTCGATCGCGCTCAGCAAGCTGGCCGGCTCGCCCGACGCCGCCGAGGAGGCCCGGCCCAACGAGCTGCAGGCCGCCGTCGACGCGGAGATCGACAACCTGGAGAATCTGCGCCGCGACTTCGCCGACCCGGAACGGGTCATCGAGACCGGGCGCGCGCTGTCGCGGTCGACTCCGCTCACCGTTCTCGGGCTGCGGATCTCCGGGTCGCTGGCCGAGTACTTCGCGTACGCCGCCCGGCGTGTGCACCCCGACGTCCGGCTGGTGACCCGGGGCGGCAGTGTCGCCTACGACGCCCTGCTCCAGTCCCGCGAGGCGGGCGGTACCTGGGTGCTGGCCTTCACCATGCCGCGGCACGCGCACGAGACGCTGACGGCCATGCGGGTCGCCCGGCGGGCCGGTCTGCGCGTCGCCCTGATCACCGACCTGGGGCTGGGGCCGCTGGCCGACGAGGCCGACGTGGTCTTCGCCACCGGTACCGGCTCACGGCTCGTCTTCGACTCCTACGCGGCGCCCGTCGTGCTGTCCGCGGCGCTGCTCCAGGCCATGACCGACGCCGATCCCGAGCGTACGCAGGCCCGCCTGGAGGACTACGAACAGGTCGCGGACGAACACGCCTTCTTCCTCAAGGACTGACCTCTCCGGCATGTGGTGACAGCGTTCCGCAAGTCATGATTCAGCCGTACCGAGACATGAATTTTTTCATACCCTTGCGTACCGGACGGTATATATGAATACTTCTCGCTGATCGGGATCCGGTGGGGTCCCGGTCGGCCCGGGAACGGCGCTCCCTTCTCGCACCGGCCCGGGTGCACCGAACGGGCACCGCTCGCGCACGCCCGTGGCGGCCCCGGTCAATCCCCTGGGCCGGGGCCGCCAAGAACGACAAGAACCGCCCGCCGGCCACCTCGGAAGCGATGCACATGTCCCTGACGTACTCCTCGCCCATCAGCACGGACTGGCCCTGTCAGGTCAAGACGCCCGGCAACCGTGACTGGGAACGGTCGGCGGCCAAGTGGCTGCGCGAGCTGGTGCCGACCCGTTACGCCAGCTATCCGCTGCTGATCCGCCAGCCGGTACTGCTCGCCCGCCACGCGCAGATCCAGCTGCAGCAGGAGATCCGGGTCGTCCGCACCGCGCTGCACAGCGCACGGGCCGAACTGCCCGCCATGGGGATGCACGAGTCCGTCATCGAGCACACGATCAAGCTGTACGCGGCCGAGCTCACCCAGTTGAACCACATCGCACGAGGCGTCCGCGTGGTCACCCAGGCGCTCGTGGAGAGCCACAACGCCCGCCAGGGCCACTGAGCCGCACGGGCCCGGCGGCCGGCGACGCCCGCGGACGAGGGCGCCGCAGCACGGTGGCACTCAGTTCCCCCGTCGGAGCACACTGAGTGCCATGTCGCCTCGCGTCCGGTGCTAGGTTCCCCACCATGAGCGAGGCACCACGTCCCGACCCGGCGGCGCACGTGACGAATCCGAAGCCGCCGATGCGGGCGTCCCTCGTGGCGGCGGCGTTCCAGCTGTTCCTGGAGCGGGGGTACGAGCAGACCACCGTGGACGACATCGTGGCCCTCGCGGGCGTCGGACGCCGGTCCTTCTTCCGGTACTTCCCGTCCAAGGAGGACGTGGTCTTCCCCGACCACGAGGGCTGCCTGGCCGAGATGACCGCCTTCCTGGGCGACAGCGGCCCCACGGACGAACCGGTGGCGCGGGTCTGCGACGCCGCGCGTCTGGTGCTGCGCATGTACGCCGAGAACCCGACGTTCTCCGTCCAGCGCCACCGCCTCACCCGAAAGGTACCGGGGCTGCGGACGTACGAACTCTCGATGGTCTGGCGGTACGAGCGGGCGCTGGCCGCGTATCTGCGCGGGCGTTTCGCGGGGCGGCGCGACGGGACGCTGCGGGCCGACGTCATCGCCGCGGCCGTGGTCGCCGCGCACAACAACGGGCTGCGTTCCTGGCTGCGCTCGGACGGCCGGAGCGACGCGACCGCCGAGGTGGACCACGCCCTCGCCCACGTCCAGGGAATCTTCGGGCCGGACCAGGCACCCGGCGGCCCGGCGCAGCAGGCGGCGGACGAGGGCGCCGGGGAGGGGAGGAACGGGGGCCGTGACGACGAGGACGTGGTCGTCGTCGTCTCCCGGCGCGGGGCTCCGCTGTGGCGGGTCGTCCAGGAGATCGAGACCACACTCGGACGCGATGCCGACTGATTGAGGGTACTGAGTGCCTTTACCTGTGACACTGCGTGCCATACCCTGAGCCCGTGCGCGACGCTCCGCGCACCTTCGGATTCCGGCCAGGCGCAGGGAGATGACATCGTGTTCCACCGAGGAAGCGGGACCACGACGGGCGTACTCGACCCGGTGACGGCGACGACCGCGGGACAGACCGAAGAGGGGCTCACCTACCAGCGCTGCCGCTGGTGCGGGACCTCCACGTTCCACCGGGTGCTCTGTCCGGTCTGCGCGGGCAGCGATCTGCGCACGGAGCGCAGCGCGGGCCTCGGCGTCATCCGCCACACGACCGTCGTGCAGCGCAACACTCCGGGCGCGCGCAACGTGTCACTGGTCGAGCTGGCGGAGGGGTTCACCGTCCGGGGCCGGGTCTCCGGGCCGCTCATCGCGATCCGCACCGGTGACCGCGTCCAGCTCACCACGGCGATGGATCCGGTGCGCCGCGAGCCCGTGTTCCAGCTCTGCGAGGAGCCGTACTCCGGCTGGCACTGACGCGCTCGACGGCTTCGCGAGGGACACTGGCAGGGACAGGTGCCCGCGGAGAGCGTGGAGGGCCCATGCACGCCAAGGACGTTCTGGTCGATGCCTACGGCCGCATCCAGGAGGAGGTCCATGCCGTCGTCGACGGCCTCTCCCCCGACGATCTCAACGCCCGTCCCGACGGCCGGGCCAACTCGATCACCTGGCTCGTCTGGCACCTCACCCGCGTACAGGACGACCATGTCGCGGACGCCTTCGGCCTGAAGCAGGTCTGGCTGTCGCAGGACTGGGCGGTCCGCTTCGCACTGACCCTGCCCAGCGGGGACACGGGTTACGGCCACACCCCGCAGCAGGTCGCCGAGGTGCGGGTGGACTCGGGCGACCTGCTCGTCGGCCACTACGACGCCGTCCACCGGCAGACGCTGGCGGCGCTGCGCGATCTGCGCGCCGGCGACCTGGACCGCGTCGTCGACGAGAACTGGTCCCCGCCGGTCACCCTGGGCGCCCGCCTCGTCAGTGTGCTCTCGGACGACCTGCAGCACGTGGGCCAAGCCGCCTTCGTACGGGGACTGCTGACCGGCCGTTGAGCGGCGGCCGGCCCGGGAGAGCCACACCGGCGACGACCGCCGCACTCCCGGCCCGCGCCTCGTCCACCCCACGCCTCCACCTGGTGTGATGTGCGCCTCAGAAGCAACCTCGCCGTCGGCATCCTCGTCCTGATCCACAACGAGACGGCGCGGCGGCGTCGGCGACCCGTCACCCCAGGACAGTGATCCAGGACGGCGAACCGGGGCACTATACACAGCATGTATACATACCGTGTATAGCAAGGGTCCGCCGCGCTCGTCAGCACCGGCAGAACGAAAGGCACCCATGTACGCCAAGGCATCCGCGCCCGAGTACCAAGGCGCGCTCACCACCCTGTCCGTGAACTCCTCCCTGGTCGACGTACTGGCCGCGGGGACGGAGCAGTTGCGCGCCGCCGAACGCACCGGGGCGCGGGCGGAGGCGGCACGCTCGGGTCTCGCGGTGGCGGAGGCGCACCGACGGCTCGGTCAGGTGGCCGACGCCGACCGCGCGTGGAAGGCCAGTTACCGCGCCGCCCGGGAGGCCGGGGACACGGCCGCGATGGCGTGGGCCCTGTGGAGCGGAGGCACCCTGGCACGCCAGCGCGGGGCACTCCCCCTGGCCTGGCGCCTGCTGGGACTCGCCGCCGAACTCGGCGAACAGGGCGGAGACATCGTGGTGCGCGGCTACTCGCTCGCCGGGATGGCGGAGACCGGCCGCATCCAGGGCGACTACGCGGCGGTCGGCGCACTCCACGAACGGCTTCTGGCAGAGGCCCGCAAACGCGGCGAGGCGCGCCACACCGTGTGGGCGCTGGAGGGCATCGCCCAGATGCACCGCAACACCGGGTCGTACGACACGGCGTACGCGATGTTCGAGGAGGCGGCCGGGATCGCCGGCCGGGCCGACGACCGGCGTGGTCACGCGTGGGCGCTGCGCGGCCTGGCCGACATCGTGTCCGTGCGCGACGGCGACGCCGGCCGGGCGCTCGCCCTGCTCGCCGAGGCCGAGGTGTCCTGCCGTGAGATGAACCTGACGAGTGCGCTGGCGTACAACCACAAGATGCGCGGCAACGTCCTCTACCGGGCCGGGCGTTACGCCGAGGCCCGCGACGTCTACGCGCAGGCGCTGGCCGAGTTCCGTGCGATGAGCGAGCCCCGCGGGGAGGCGCTCTCCCGGCTCGGTCTGGCCAAGTCCCTCGCCCGCCTGGGCCGCGACCTCGACGAGACAGCGGCCGAACTGGCCGAACTGGCACAGGACTTGGAGCGGATCGGCCTGCGGCACGCGCATCGCATGGTGGCGCGGGCGCAGGCCGAGTTCGGCATCGAGACGGCGACACGGACCCCGCTCTCCACCGGGACGGGCACGAGTCCGGCCGACCCCGTCGAGGCCGGCTCGGCCGCGAGCGCCGTCGTCGCGCCCACCCTCGTCGCGGCCACTCCCGTCGTGTGCGACGCCGTGTCCGCGGCCGACCGGGCCGACGCGAAGGGCCGACGATGACCACGATGTCCTCCGCACCGTCCCCCTCCGCCGTCACCGACGTCGACGCCGGGCACGCGTCCCGGCTGCTGGAGCACTGTCGGGCCCAGGTGCGCCCCGCGCTGGCCGAGGCCGTCGGACGGCTGCATCCATGGGTGGGCGAGATGGCCGCGTACTCGTTCGGCTGGTGCGAGGCGGGCGGCGCGCCCGTGTCCGGGCCGGCGGGCGGCAAGGGGCTGCGGCAGGCCCTGGCCGTCCTGGGCACGGAGGCTGCCGGGGCCCCGGCGGACGCGGGCGTGACCGCGGCCGTCGCGGTGGAGCTGGTGCACACCTTCTCGCTGCTCCACGACGACATCATGGACGGCGATGCGACCCGGCGCGGGCGCGCCACCGTCTGGAAGGCGTACGGCACGGGCCCGGCCGTCCTCGCGGGCGACGCGCTGTTCGCCCTGGCCGTGGAGACGCTGGCCACCGCGCCCGGCGCCGATGTCCCGTCGGCGGTACGTCACCTGTCGACCGCGCTGGGCGACCTCGTGCGCGGCCAGGCCGACGACCTGCTCTTCGAGACCCGCCCGTGGACGGGCCCGGCGGCGGTCCGTCCCGACGAGTACCGCGCAATGGCCGAGCACAAGACCGGCGCGCTGCTGGGCTGCGCGGCCGCACTGGGCGCCGTGCTCGCCGGTGCCCCTCGGGAGACGGTCGCCACGCTCGACCGGGCCGGCCGCCATCTGGGGGTGGCCTTCCAGGTGGTCGACGACCTGCTGGGCATCTGGGGCAACCCCGCCGTCACGGGCAAGCCGGTCCACGCGGACCTGCTCCGGGGCAAGAAGACGTACCCGGTCCTCGCGGCCCTCGGTACGCCTGCCGCCCGGCCGCTCGCCCGTCTCCTGAACTCCGCCGAAGTTCTCGACGGCACCGCCGCCCGCCGCGCCGCGACCCTGATCGAGGACGCCGGCGGCCGTGCGGCCGCCCTCGCGGAGGCCCACCGTCACATCGCCGCCGTGGACGCCTGTCTCGAGATCCTCCCTTCGGCGCCCCGCAGCGCCGACGACCTGCGCGCTCTGCTCGCGTTCCTCGTGCGCCGCGAGTTGTGACCAACTCCTTTGCCGTACCGGTCCCTTGACGCCGTAGAAAGCCCTTGCCAAACTCACCGCCCGCCATAGAAAACGCTTGCTCCGGCTGGTGCCGGGCAGGCGGCAGCCCCCCACACAGGAGAAGACGAGATGGGACGCAGAGCCGCACCTCACCTCACTCGCCCGACCGCACGGACCACCCACCCGACCCCACGCGCCCTCGGACGGCGGGCCGGTGTCGTCGCCGCGTGCGCCACCGCCCTGGTCACGGCGGCCGCCGTGCTCACCGCCCCGGCGAGCGCGGCCCCGGCACGGGCCGCGGCGGCGTGCGGCGAGGGCTCGTACCAGGCCGAGGCCACCCTGAGCGGCAGCACGTGGACCGCCCGGCGCGGCGGCAGTGTCGTCCACACGGGGACCGACATGCGGGCCGCTATGCAGGCGGCCGTCAACAGCCTCACAGCGGGGCGCACGTCGAAGGAACGGGTCGTCGTGCGCGGCTCGGGCGCCATCGGCGCCGGATCCAGGGTCTCCCTGCCGAGCTACACCGTGCTCGACGTGTGCGGCACCATCAACGTCACCGGTTCGGGCTCCGGTGACCAGGCGCCGGTCTACGCACGCGGCGCGCGGGACATCGAGGTCCAGCACCTGAACCTCACCGGAACCCCGCTGTACGGCATCTTCATGCGCAACGTCACCAACGTGGTGCTCGGCCAGATCGACATGCGCCTGTCCCGCGGTCTCGGCGTGCGCATCGACAACCGCGGCGACACCAGCCAGTGGACCCGCAACGTCCGTATCGACAACGTGTACGTGTCCGGGGCGAGCAGCCACGCCGTGGAGACGTACGGAGTCGACGGCATCACCATCGGTACGGTCACCGCACGCAACGTGGGTGAGTCCGGTCTGCTGCTGAACCAGACCGTCAACGCCACCGTCACGAAGGTGGACGCGGACGGGGCGGGCGCCGGCACCGGGTACGCGGCCTTCCGGATGGCCAACCGCAACGGCCGGATCGGCAGCGGTTACCCCACCAACGTGCGCGTCGGCGAGGTCATCGCGCGCGGCGGCGGCCGGGGCGTCTTCTGCGTCTCGGAGAGCGGCGGCGCGACCATCGACCGGGTCACGATCTCGAACACCGGCAACAACGCGATCCTGATCGAGAACTGCTACAACGTGCACCTCGCCGCGCAGAGCGGAACGGTCACGGGCGGCGGCGAGATCCGGCTGGCCGCACGCTCGGAGTTCCCCAACAACTCCGACATCACCGTCCAGAACCTGCGGGTGACCAACTCCGCGATCAGAGAGAGCCCGTGCGGTGTCAACACGACGTTCCGCAACAACACCCTCGTCAACAGCACGCAGACCATCTGCTGACGGGAGCCCCTCACGCGGCGGGTCGGTACGGCAGCAGGCGCCCTGAGGGTGTCCTGCGGTCGACGGTCGTGTCACGCGGGTGGTGGGGCGGCGGCCGGCGCGGATACGGCGTACGTCAGCGCCGCGGCTCGGGGCCCCAGTAGGAGGAGCCCCCGCCGCGCCATTCGATGAGCGGCGACACCGCGACCTCGTTCTCGTCGAACTCCAGACCGGCGCGGCGCAGGAACTCGACGACGTCCGGGATGTTCATGGCGGTGCCGACCGCCTCGCCGTGGACGGTCACGCGCCGGCCTCCGTCGCCGCGCGGCGGATGCACGAGTACCACCGGATGTTCCGACATGCCCTCACCCTCACCCGGACCGCCGGAACGCGCATCCGGGCAGCGCGCGGCGAGGCACCGCCCCGACCGGCCCGCGACGCCCCGGTGGAAGCCCCGCGGAAACGCGACGTCGGCGTGTGCCTCGGTGGGAGGCGCACGCCGACGTCGCTGTCCGGTACCTCGACGGCTCAGTACTCGATCGCCGGAAGCAGGCCGGTGACGGGCGCGGCGAGGTCGGTGACCTGGTGCAGCTGCTCCAGCTGGTAGAGGCCGTTCAGCTGGTTGAGCTCGTCGATCCCCTCGGAGATCTTCGGGATCTTGTTCCGGTGCTCGGTGGGAAGGTCGCTCACGGCGAGCGAGTCGAGCTCGGCGATCGGGTTCAGTTTTCCCGTCTCGGGGACCGTGGCAGCGCCCGCGGACGGTACGGCCAGGCCCGTGACGCCGATGGCGAGGCCAACGGCGGCGACAATACGTCGTGTTGAGATCATGTCTTCAGCAACGGCGACGGGCGGTCCACGGACACGGCCCCGCCCGGCTCCTCACCCGGGAGGCGCATCGGCCCGGCTGCGCTTGCCGCGGACCCCGCGCCGGAGGAGTCTCTAAGGAGAGGCCCTCAGCGGCCCGCTCCGCACCGGGCCGCGGCCTTCCCTCATGGTCCACAAGGAGGTCCATCATGGGCACCGCGGCAAGCCCCGGCTTCGACACCGAAGCGCTGCGCCGGGGCATCGAAGGCCAGGACGCGACGGCACTCCTGTCGCTGTACGCGGACGACGCGGAACTGCGCGTCGTCGACCGCAACACCCAGCCCAGCCACCCGATGGTCATGCACGGCCGCGAGCAGATCGGCAGGATGCTCGACGACGTCTACAGCCGCGACATGACACACAAGATGGAACAGTGCGTGGTCCAGGGTGATCACGTCGCCTTCCAGGAGTCCTGTCTTTATCCCGACGGCGTCAGAGTGCTCGCCAACTCCATGATGTCGCTCCGCGACGGCAAGATCGTCGACCAGACCGTGCTGCAGGCGTGGGACGCCGAGGAGTAGGGAGAGGAGCGGAGAGGCGGAGCAGACAGAGGAACACCCGGGGTCCGACGAACATGTCCCGGACCCCGGACACCGTGGTTGCGGGCCGTGCCTTGCCGAGGCGGGCCACCACCTCGACCGGTGCGGCGAACGGGTCTGGGCCGCGCGGCGCCGGGCCGGCGTCCGGTCAGCGCATCCACGCGCTGTAGTCCATGACGTCGCCCGCCTCCAGACCCCACTCGGGTTCGTCCACGGTGGCGGTGCTCTCCAGGCCGAGTACGGCGCCGGTCGCCGGGTCCATGATCAGCATTCGGCGGGCGCCGGGTCCGTCGTACACGTACGCCTGGCCGCTCCGGTCGAGGCGGTCCGTCACCCGGCCGGCGGGCCGCAGTCCCCCGGCGTCCGCGAGGAGCCGGGCGAGGGCCGCGTCCTCGCGGGGACCGAGGGACCAGTGGTCGAGCAACACCCCTACGGCCTGCAGCAGTTCGGACGTGGTCAGCGGTGTGTCGCTGTGCTGCGCCTCCTGCAGATAGGCGCGCAGCCGCGTGGTGTCGTGGGGCGGCGGCGACTCGGGCGGGGCGTCGCTCCAGCTCGGCGGGTAGGTCTGCTCGCTGATCACGTGACCGTCGTCCACGAGGCGCGGGGCGCCGCCCTCGTCGGAGAGGACGGACCGGCCCGGGCGGCGCGGATCCGTCGCCACCACCAGTTCCGTGTGGCTCTCGTCCGCGTGCCATCGGACGATGCGCTCCACGGGAAGCGTGACCGGGGGCTCGTCCTCCGACATTCCCATGCTCCAGGACTGCACGTGCGTGCCCTTGCGCAGGCCGGACGAACCGTCCTGCGCGGTCTGACCGGCGCGCTCCGCCAGCCGGTCGAGAGAGACGGGGGTGGAGCCGGCCACCGGCACCAGCGGGCGGGGTGCGGCCACGGCGGGACCGGAGCTCGGGCCCGCGAAGAGGAGGGCCACGGCGGTCACGGCGACGACCGCGGTCGACGCGAGGGCCCAGACAAGGCGCGTACGACGAGGGCGGGGGCGGCGCAGCCACCGGTCGAGGCCCGTACCGGCGGGTGCAAGGCCGTCCGCCGGGCGCATGAGGTGGGTGAGGCGGCGCTCGGCCTCGTGGCCCAGGGGGCCCTCGCCGAAGCACGGGTCGTCGGAGGGCACCGGGTTGGCGCCGCGCAGCAGTTCGAGTTCGTCAGCCATGGCCCTGCTCCTTCGGGGTGGCGCGGCGGGGCGTCTCGGTGCCGGGGGCCACGGTGATCCGCATGCGGTCGATCTCGGCCCTGAGGCGGCGGCGGGCGCGGTGCAGGCGCATCGCGGCGGCGCGGCTGCCGCATCCGAGGGCCACGGCGACCTCGTCGACACCGAGTTCCTCCCAGGCGGTGAGTCTCAGCACTTCCTGGTCTGCGGGGGACAGCCGGGCCAGCGCGTCGTGCACCCAGGCGGCGGGCTGCTCAGAGTCGGGGCTGTCCACGATCTGTCTGCCGTGTGCGGCCTCGTCGTTGCCGAGTCTGTCCACCAGTCGCCGACGGCGCCCGAAGCCGCGCACCGCGTTGGACAGGCAGTTGCGCGCCACGCCGTACAACCAGGGCAGTGAGGAGGCGGGCAGGTCGGAACGGCGTCGCCAGGCGACGGCGAAGACCTCCGCCACCACTTCCTCGACCTCGCTCGTCCGGCCGTCCAGTCGCCGCGCAACGTAGCGGCTGACCGCCCAGTAGTGCTCGCGATAGGCAGCGGCGAAGGTCTCGTCGTTGCTCATGTTCCGTAGGTGTCCGGCAGGTCCTCGATCGTCACACCTGTTTCGGTGATCCTTGTCGCCTCCCTCAAGTGTGACGTCGGGGCGGCTCGCGGACACAGGCGGGGCATGGAGAGCAACACTGTCACCGCGGCGCTCGCGCCCCCGGCCGCGAGCCGTCGCCCGGGCCTCGCCGCCGTCCGATGGCTCACCACCACGGACCACAAGACGATCGGCACGTTGTACCTGGTCACGTCGTTCGCGTTCTTCTGCATCGGCGGCGTGATGGCGCTGTTCATGCGCGCCGAACTGGCCCGTCCCGGCACGCAGATCATGTCGAACGAGCAGTTCAACCAGGCGTTCACGATGCACGGCACGATCATGCTGCTGATGTTCGCGACGCCGCTGTTCGCGGGCTTCACGAACTGGATCATGCCGCTGCAGATCGGTGCCCCCGATGTGGCGTTCCCGCGGCTGAACATGTTCGCCTACTGGCTGTACCTGTTCGGCTCGCTCATCGCGGTCGGTGGTTTCCTCACCCCGCAGGGCGCGGCCGACTTCGGCTGGTTCGCCTACTCCCCGCTGTCCGACGCGGTCCGCTCGCCGGGCATCGGCGCCGACATGTGGATCATGGGTCTGGCGTTCTCCGGGTTCGGCACCATCCTGGGCGCGGTCAACTTCATCACCACCATCATCTGCATGCGCGCGCCCGGCATGACCATGTTCCGCATGCCGATCTTCGTGTGGAACGTGCTGCTGACCGCGGTCCTGGTCCTGCTGGCCTTCCCCGTCCTGGCGGCTGCGCTGTTCGCGCTGGAGGCGGACCGCAAGTTCGGCGCGCACATCTTCGACTCGGCCAACGGCGGAGCGTTGCTGTGGCAGCACCTGTTCTGGTTCTTCGGGCATCCAGAGGTGTACATCATCGCGCTGCCGTTCTTCGGCATCATCAGTGAGGTCATCCCGGTCTTCTCCCGCAAGCCGATGTTCGGCTACATGGGCCTGATCGGCGCGACCATCGCCATCGCCGGCCTGTCGGTGACGGTGTGGGCGCACCACATGTACGTCACCGGCGGTGTGCTGCTGCCGTTCTTCTCGTTCATGACGTTCCTGATCGCCGTGCCGACGGGTGTGAAGTTCTTCAACTGGATCGGCACCATGTGGAAGGGGTCCCTGAGTTTCGAGACCCCGATGCTGTGGGCCACCGGCTTTCTGATCACCTTCACCTTCGGTGGTCTGACCGGTGTCATCCTGGCCTCGCCGCCGATGGACTTCCACGTCTCGGACTCGTACTTCGTGGTGGCGCACTTCCACTACGTGGTGTTCGGCACGGTCGTGTTCGCGATGTTCTCCGGCTTCCACTTCTGGTGGCCGAAGTTCACCGGCAAGATGCTCGACGAACGCCTCGGCAAGATCACCTTCTGGACCCTGTTCATCGGCTTCCACGGCACCTTCCTCGTCCAGCACTGGCTGGGCACGAACGGAATGCAGCGCCGGATTCCCGACTATCTGGCCGCGGAAGGGCTGACGGTCCTCAACACGGTCTCCAGCATCTTCTCCTTCGTCCTCGGACTGTCCCTGCTGCCGTTCTTCTACAACATCTGGAAGACGGCCAAGTACGGCGAGAAGGTCGAGGCCGACGACCCGTGGGGCTATGGCCGTTCGCTGGAGTGGGCCACGTCCTGCCCGCCGCCGCGGCACAACTTCCTCACGCTGCCGCGGATCCGTTCCGAATCCCCGGCCTTCGACCTGCACCACCCCGACATCAGCGCCATGGGCGAGCAGTCGCCCGCGCCGGAAAAGGCTCTGCGGTGAGCGCCAAGGGCGACCAGCCGGTCGACGTGGGCTCGCTGATCAACGAGGTGGAAGGCCATCTTCTGATCGAGGCCACCCGGGGCGAGGGGCACGCCGAAGCAAGCCGCTTCACCCGGCAGTTCGGATGGCTCACCGACAGCCGTCGGGCCGAGGTCGAGGAGCGGTTCGCGGAGGAGTACGTCTCGCTCGCACGGCTCTCCTGGCAGCGCACGGCCCGGCGGGGCGCCGAACTGCGGGGCGAGTACGAGGAGGCGTACCGCATGTTGCGTCAACGGCTCCTCGCGGTATGGCTGTCCGGGATGGCGCTCCTGGCCGCGGCCGCCGCCCTCGTCGTCTCGCTCGGCCGGCCATGACGCGGCAGGCGTCGCGCGGCGATCGGTGTCCCCCGCTGCCCGCGGCCGATCGGGCGCGCCGGCGCCACGGCGTGGACGCGCTCCTGACCGCCGCGTCGGCGGCAATCCCGACGAGTTGATCACTTTGCTCCGTCCCGACGGGGTGTTCCACGCCGACAGGACGGACGACATGGTCATCGGGGTCGGCGTGGTCGTCGCCCCGGGCCGACCCGCCGCACCCGATCTCGCGACCCTCGACACCGACCTGGGCGGAACCACGCCGGTCCCGCTGCCGCCGCGCCATACTGGCCGTCGTGCGAGTAGCGATCATGACGGCGGGTTCGCGGGGTGACGCCGCGCCCTACACGGGGCTCGGCCACGGGCTGGCACGAGGCGGGCACGAGGTCACGGTGGTGACACACGCGTGCTTCGAGCCCCTGGTGGCGGCCGCGGGAGTGGGGTTCCATCCGCTGCCGCTGGATCCGCGGGCGGAACTGGAGTCCGCACGCGGGCGCGCGCTGCACCGCAGTGCAACCGGCGTCGGCAAGATGGCCCGAATGGTCGGGATGACCCGGTCGCTGGTGGGGCGGATGGCGGACGACCTGGTGGCCGCCGCAGGGTCGGCCGACGTGCTGCTGCTGTCGAGTTCGCTGAGTCCTCTCGGCCATACCGTCGCCGAGGCGTACGGGCTGCCGAGCATGGGCGTCTTCCTCCAACCCCTGGCTCCCACACGCGAGTTCGCGCCGCCCGTGCTCGGCACCCGGTCACTGGGAGCGGCCGGCAACCGGCTCGCGGGCCGTGCGGTCAACGTGGCCGCGGACCGGATCTTCGCCGACACCACACGGGCGCTGCGTGCCCGGCTCGGTCTTCCGCCCGTCGGCTCGCGCGCGGCCCGCCGCGCGCGCGAGCGGCACGACTGGCAGGTCCACCACGGTTTCAGCCCCCTGGTGGTGCCCCGGCCGGGCGACTGGCGGCCCGGTCTCGGCGTCGCCGGCTACTGGTGGCCGTACGACGTCGAGCCCCGGCTCCCCGACGCGCTGGAGGACTTCCTGGACGCCGGGCCCGCGCCGGTCTTCTTCGGACTGGGCAGCGCCACCGTGCCCGATGCCGAGCGGCTGGGCCAAGAGGTCGTACGGGCCCTGCGTGCGGCCGGACTGCGCGGTGTGGTGCAGCGGGGCTGGGCCGGGCTCAGCGCCGACGGCGACGACATGTTCACCGTCGACGAGGTGCCGCACTCGGCGCTCTTCCCCCGGATGGCCGCGGTGGTCCACCACGCGGGCGCGGGCACGACCGCGGCGGCGCTGCGTGCCGGGGTGCCGGCCGTGCCCGTGCCGATCCAGTTCGACGAGGCGTTCTGGGCCGCGCGGCTCGTGTCGCTGGGGGTGGCCCCGACGGCGGTTCCGCTGCGTGGGCTCACCGCCGGCGCGCTCGGTGCGGCCGTGACGCGCGCTGTGACCGAGCCCGCCTACGCGCGGCGCGCGCAGGAGCTGGCAGGCCGGCTCCTGGACGAGGACGGGGTGGGTCCCGTCCTCGCCGCCGTGGACCGGCTGGCCGGAGGCTGAGCCCGCGAGCCCGCGGCCCATTCGCCCCGGAGGGGCGCGGGGAACTGCGCGACCGGCCCCCACCGGCCGACACCGCACCCGCTCCAGGAGATACGCGTCAGGCCACGGTGATGTGCACCGTCATCTCGTCGGCGCCCGGGGTTCCGACGGTCTCGATGGTCACCCCTGTCCAGGTGCCGTCCGGCAGGTCGAGTGCCGGATCCGTGTCCTCGCCGACCGTGTTCCTGTCCTGGCAGGGGTACAGGTCGTCGCTGTCGCCCCGGTTGCCCCGGCCGAACATCCGCGAGAGGTCTCCCCGGCCGTCGGCCTGGAGGAGTTCGACGGCGAGGTTCTGCTCGTCGTTCACGTTGTCGATCGACTCGTCGACGACGTACACGGCGATCCCCTCGTCGGGCAGGAAGGCGTCCTGTCCGCGTCGGCGGCGGTACTCGACAAGGATGTACTGGTCGTCGGTCATGGTGGCGGGGTTGTGGACGAACACCGCCTCACCGTCCTCGGCGGCGGGCCGCAGCCTGATGTCCCGGGTGGTCTTGTTCACCACCTGGGGCTCGGTCCAGCCGTGGAACATCCGCAGCATGGCCGTCGGGAAAACCGGCGTCAGACCGCCGTTGCCCCATGAACCGCCCGCCATCAGGCAGTAGCTGCCCAGCCCCGCCGACCGGGTCAGCTGCTGCTGACCGGTGTCGTAGTAGTCGGCCCAGCGCGCCGCGAGGTGGCCCCACTCGTGGGCGCAGACGCCTACGGCGCAGTCCTCGGGCACGGTCAGGAAGGTGCGGACCGACAGGCCCGGTGCCACCTCGACGCCGCCCGGGATCGTCCACTTGAGGCTCCACAGGTCGCCGCGTTGGGTCGTCTGCTCGGCGCCGCGTCCCGCATGGATGACGAACAGGGCTGTGACGGCGCCCTCGTCGAGTGCGTCGAAGGAGGTGAAGTCGACTCCGGCGTCCCGGGCCGCGAGGACGGCGTCCCGCGCCAGCCCCTGGGTGTTGCGCGGGAAGTTGGGGTTCATGCCGGAGTTGTCGTCGGCGTAGAAGGACAGCGGCTCCGGCATCCGGAACCAGCCGTGCACAGCACCCTGGATGTCGATCCCGGTGCCCGGCGACGTGTCGAAGGCACTGGCCTTGCGGTAGTAGGAGCGCATGCTGCCGCTCGGGAACTCGTCAAGGCCGAAGAGCATGCTGTCGTAGTGGCCGGGGCCGTGGTCGGCCTCGTGCGGCCGGTCGGGGAAGTCGACGAGCAGCACCAACGTCCGCACGGTTCCGCGGAGCCGGGTCGCGGGGCGGGTCATCAGCTGCTTGTCGGTGCTGGGGCCCGGGTCGAGCGCGCCGTCGTCGAGACCGACGAGGTTCTCGCCCCTGCGGCCCGCGCGCCACACGGTGTAGTACTCCTCGAACGTCATGTTCTTCGGCAGTCGGCGGCCCTTGACCAGTTCGAGATAGCGGGCGTAGAGCTGCGCGAGGGCCTGCGGCGACAGTGGTACCGGGCAGGCGTCGGCGCAGTGGTGTGCGGGTCGTACGGGGCTGAGCGTATGGCGCATCAGGCACCCCCTTCAGGGGACGAACCCCTTTTGCCGGACACGAAGGATCCAGAGGAACCAGGCCCGGCGAAGGCGGTACGCCTTCTCCTGGCCGGGGGTGAGACTACTGTCAACACGCCGCTGTGGACCGCGACTTGGGCGCACAGCATCCGGAACAAGGCGCTCCCCCCGCGCAGCCCTGTTCCGGAGCACGGCGGTCCACCGGCACGACCCGGTTCCGGAGCATGGCGGTTCCCTGTCCGACCCGGTCACTGAACTCGCGGGCCCCTCGGCCGGTTCGGTGCCGACCCTGGATCTACTCGTCTCGCGGCCGCCAGCCCGCCGGGCGCAGGATCCCCAGGAGCAGGCCCACGAGTTCGTCCACCACTTCGTCGAGGGTCGCCTCGACCCAGCCCGAACTCCAGTCGTGCAGCAGTCCGTTGACGCTGCCGATGAACGCCGCCGCCGCGATCCGGTAGTCGCGCGGGACCGCCTCGCCGCGGTCGGCGGCGGCCATGGCCTCGGCGCGGATGAAGTCGATCCAGCGGGAGCGGCGGGCCAGCCGTTGCCGTTCGAGCCGTGGGCTGACGCCGATGATCTCGACGAAGGTGATGCGCAGGCGGCGCGGATCACCGGTGACGTCGGCGGCGTAGGCCCGGAAGGCGGCGGTCGCGCGTTCCGCGATCGGCTGCCCGTCCGCCTCGGCGAGACCGGCCAGGGCCGCTTCCTCCGCCCAGTCGTTGACCTGGAGATGGAGGGCGGCCAGTACGTCTTCGAGGGTGCGGAACTCCTCGTAGAACTGGCGGGTGGACAGGCCGGCGGCCTCGCTCAGGGCGGAGACGGTCGTGGCGCGGTAGCCGGGGGCGTCCCCGAAGAGCTGGAGCCCGGCGTCCAGGAATCTTCGGCGGCGCTCGGCCTGCCGCTCCTCGGCGGTCCTGCCGCCGTAACGGCCCGTCGGCGCCCTGAGCCTGCCCGCCACTGAACCCCCCTCATCGCCCGACGGCCAATTTTGTCCTGTCCGAAGTCTTGTAGTGAGGGGCCCTCTCTCCTTACTTTCCAGTAAGTCCAATCTGAACGCGCACGTTTTCAGATTCTCCGCCTTGTCATGTTCCCCACACATAGGAGAGATCGGTCATGTCTGCCCTCAGAGCCCGGCACGCGTGGTCCATCGCCGCCGCCCTCGTCCTGACCGTCACCGCACCGGCCACCGCGACCGGCGCCTCCCCCGCCGCCGCGGATCTGCGGGAGGTGATGTTCGTCGGCAACAACTGGGACGGCACCGCCGATGTCATCAAGTCCAGCGGCGACTTCGCGAAGGTCGGCCGGATCAACGTCATCCCGGACAAGGACCAGCGGATGGCGGAGATCAACGCCGATCCGATCAGGTGGATCGCGTTCATGACCATCCGCAACAGCGTGGGCGAAGGCCACGACCAGTTCGTCGACGACATGTACTCCACGCCCGACGGCAAGTCGATGGTGGTCTCCCGTCCGAGCTTCGCCGACGTGGTCTCCATCGACCTGGCCTCGGGCGACATCAACTGGCGCTACCCCGTCTCGGGCTTCCGCGCCGACCACATGGCGGTCTCCCCCGACGGCACCCGCGTCGCCGTCTCGGCCTCCACCTCCAACACGGTGCACGTGCTGGACATCAACACCGGCAAGCAGGCGGGCTCGTTCGCCACCGGCGCCAAGCCGCACGAGAACATCTTCACCAAGGACGGCAAGCAGATCTGGAACATGGCGATCGGCGAGGTCAACACCGCGAGCGACGCCCCGTGGCTGGACTGGACGAAGGGCGACCGGAAGATCACGGTCGTCGACGCGACCACGTTCAAGCAGATCAAGGTCATCGACATGCGGGAGCGCCTGAACGCGATCGGCCTGACCGACTACTCCGACGCGGTCCGCCCGGCGGCCTTCAGCCCGGACGAGTCGAAGCTGTACTTCCAGGTGTCGTTCTTCAACGGCTTCTTCGAGTACGACATCGCCACGGACCGGATCACCCGCACCAAGACGCTGCCGATGAACCCGGCGACCAGCACCGACCGCACCACCTGGGTCAACGACTCGCGCCACCACGGCATCTCGATGAAGCCCGACGGCACGAAGCTGTGCGTCGCGGGCACGATGGACGACTACGCCACGGTGGTCGACCGCGCCACCCTCCAGGAGGGTCCGCTCGTCACCGCCTCCAAGCCCTACTGGGCGACCGTCAGCGGTGACGGCAAGTCCTGCGTGGTGTCCGAGAGCGGCGCCGACCAGGTCACGGCCATCGACTTCGCCACCGGCAGGAAGACCGTGTCCGTGGCGGTCGGCGACCACCCCCAGCGGGTCCGCCTGGCACATGTGCCCGCCAACTGGACGAGCCCGGCCGCCGACTGATCCGTTCCGGTCGGCCTTCTCGCACGTGTTCCCCGCGCCCCAAAGGGGCGCGGGGAACACGTGCGTTCAGCCACGACGGACCCGCGGACGGCACAACGACCGCGGCGCAGGCCCTAGTTGAACTCAGCCGCCATCCACGAGGCCAGCTCGGCCCGCGCCGCGCTCAGCACGGCGGCGGACGGGGCTGTCGCGCCGTTGGTGACGAGCGCGTAGTGCAGGGTGCCCGAGTCGGGGGCGGTGAGCAGCAGCCGGCGGCTGCCGGTGCCACCCGGCTCGGCCGCGACGGCGATCGGCGTGGTGCGGGTGTAGGCCGGCGGACCGTACGTCGTCCCGAGGTCGGAGACCACCGTGGTCGACGCGTTCGGGAAGGACGCCGGCAGGTGCAGTTCCGTCGGCTCGGCACTGCCGTCGGAGCGCCACACCTGCAGCGCGTACTGGCCGGATCCCACGAGCTGCCTGACGTTCGGCAGGGAACTCGGCACCTGGTTCCACGTCAGCGTCGTGGAACCGTCCCGCGAGCGGTCCTCGTAGGTGAACGCGAGCGAGCGGCCCGCGGTGGCGCTCGGATAGACACGGTCCAGCATCCGCGCGTCCTGGCGCAGCACGGCCTTGCCCGAGTCGTCGAGACGCACGGCGGACAGATCCTCGTCGTTCCAGGCGTCGCCCTCGGTCTCCACCTTCTCCGGGTTGTCGTTCATCAGCTCGTGATGGCGGCCGTTGTAGATGTCCCACTGCCACTGGGAGCCGGAGAGGACCGGCCCGGAACCCGCCGGGTCCGCCCACCAGTTCGCTCCCTTCACGCGGGAGTCGAGCGCCTGGTACATCGCCTTGTAGACCGTCGGTGCCTTGTCGGAGACATTGCCGGCGAGCGGATGTCCGAACTCACTGATGATCGCCGTCGTCCCCGCGGCTGCCGCCCGGTCGCGGACGGTGCCGAAGTCACCGACGTACTGGCCGTCCTCCGCCTTGCCCCACATGAAGACGCCGGAGATGGCCTTCTGGTCGTAGAAGTGGGTGTTGAAGACGTAGCGCGACCCGAGCGTGCCCGCGTCCAGCAGTCCGCCCTCCTGCTTCTGGAAGTCGAGGTTGGCGTTCCAGAAGAGGTTCGGCTCGACGAAGGCCGGCTTGGCCTGCCAGCCCGCCGCGTCCATACGGGCGCGGAACTTCACGTAGAACGGCCACAGGACGTCCTTCTCCCACGCCCGGCTGGTCTGACCCGAGTCGTAGGTGCCCGCGTGCGGTTCGTTCCACGGGTCGAAGCCGACGACGCCCGCGAACTGGGCCGCGGTGAGGTTCTGCCGCACGTACGCCATCGTCTTCTGCGCGGTGTCGAGGAAGGATTCCTGGAGGCCGTACTTGTTGTGCCAGAAGTCGTGCGTCGCCTGTGTCACGGCCGCGTTCGAGGTGATGTTCTGGCCCCAGAACGGGCAGATCCCGCAGTACTCGTCCGGGTAGTTGCCGAGGTCGACCGCCCACTTGGGGGCGCCGTCGCCGGTGTACCAGCTGTCGGGGTCGAACAGCCAGCGGGAGTAGAGGTCCTGGTGGAAGTCGGGGTACACGCGGATTCCTGCGTCCAGGAACGCGCGCATCTGGTCGGTCGCGGCGGCGAGGTAGGCCGGGTCCACCTGGCCGCGGACGGGCTCCGCGTACGCCCAGGAGAGCAGGAAGCGGACCGAGTTGCCGCCGCCGAGCGCCCTCAGCGCGTTCGCGGACTTCCTGGCGTCCGCGACCGAGGCGAAGGGAAGGCCGTTGTTCTCCTTGAGTTTCGTCTCGCCGGAGACGTTGTAGCCGCGCAGGACGACCTCACGGCCGAGCCCGTCGGTGAAGCGACCGTTCTGGACCGTGAGGGTCGCCGCGGCGGCGGGGTCGAACCACAGGTCGTCGGGGAGGGCGGCGGCGGGCTGAGCACCGGTGGTGCCCAGGAGGCCGGTGAGGAGCACGAGGACGCCGAGCAGGGGCGCACGCAACTTCGACATGTGCACAACAGTCCCGTGCGTGTCTTTGGGCCGTCAATACTCCTGACTTGAGAGTAAGTCACCTTTTCCGGAATGACGTTGTCGTGTTCACCCGCCGACGCGGCGCGTCACGTTGAGTAGGTATTCCTTGCGGTTGAGCGGGTTGTGATCGGTGCGCGGCCGCTCGGGGACCGGACCGCGGCCGACCGGGGCGTAGTGGTCGAAGGCCGCCTCCAGCGTTCCTTCACCGCTGGTCGGTCCGGGCAGTCGCTGCTCCAGCCCGTGCACCCGGGCCGCGGGGATCGTGCCCTCCAGTTCGCACGACGTACCGCGTGTCCGCGTCGTCCGGGGCACCGCCCGCAGCCCGGCGAGGAGCGGGAGGAGCGCGCCCAGCGTGTCCGCAGGGGCGTCGATGCGGAACCGGTGCATCGGCTCGTGCACCTGGGTGCCCGCCTGCCGCAGCGCCTCCATCAGGACGAGCGGGGTGAGGCCGCGGAAGTCCGCACCGGTGCTCGACATGCTCTTGTCGAAGCCCTGGTGCGCGTGGCTCTGCCGGGGCGAGTAGCCGGAGTGCGTCATCGTGACCGTGCAGTCGTCGACCCGCCAGCCGTGGATCCCCTGTTCCAGCGCCTCCTTCACGGTCTCCTCGACGGCCTTGTAGAAGGCGTACGGCATCGCTCCGAGCTCGACCTCCAGCCGGAACCCCACGCCCGAACCGGCCGGCGCCGGGTCGACGCGCAGGCCGACCGTGGCGAGGAACGGGTTGGCGTCCTTGCCGTTGAACTCGACCGCCTCGCCGCTGCCCACGAGCCGCTCGACACAGATCGTCGTCGTCTCGCGGAACCCGACGTCGAGCCCGAACTCGTCGGCGAGGGTGGCCTGGACGACCTCCTTCTGCACCTCGCCGTAGAGCGACACGGAGATCTCCCGCCGTGTCCCGTCCTGCCGCAGGTTGATCAGCGGATCCTGCTCGGCGAGCTGGGTGAGAGCGGTGTGCAGGGCGCCCCTGTCGGCGGGCCTGCGCGGGACGACGACCGTCTCGAGCGTGGGCGGCGAGAAGTGGTGCCGCCCCGCCGGCACCGCTCGCGAGAAGTCGTCGGCCTGCTCGCGCGGTACGCCGATCGTGTCGCCGAGCCGGATGTCGCCGAGCCCCCAGAGCTTGCCGATCCGCCCGGCGGCCACGGACGTCTCCCGCGGGTCCGAGCCCCGCTCGAAGACACTGACCGCGGTGACCTTGCCCTCCCGGACCGCGCCGTTCCCGCCGCTGTCCGCACCGCCGTTGCCGTTGCCGTTGCCGTTGCCGTTGCCGTCCCCGAACGTCAGCAGATCCCGGGTGCGTACCGTCCCCGAGAACATCCGCGCGTACGCGATCTTCTCCCCCGCCGGTCCCCGCTCCACCTTGAAGACGGTGCCGGACACCGGACCGTCGGCCCGGCCGCCGGCGGCCGGCAGCAGGTCCCTGATGCCGGAGATCAGTGTGTCCACGCCCGCGCCCGTCACGGCCGAGCCGAAGAACACCGGGTGGACCAGTGCCCGCCCGGTCTGTTCGGCGAGCGCGGCACGGAGCCGGCCGTACGGGACCGCGCCGTCCTCGACGTACGAGGCGAGGAGTTCGTCGTCGTGCGCGGAGAGGACGTCGAGCAGGCCGGAGGTGAGCCCCGTGTGCGGGATCGCCCGGGCGTCCCGCCCGCCGAGGCCGTCGACCAGGCCCATCGGCACGATCGCCTCGGTGAGCCGCTCGGAGACGCTCCGCAGCACGCGGTCCGTGTCGGCGCCACGACGGTCGATCTTGTTGACGAAGACCAGCGTCGGGATCCGCAGCCGCCGCAGCGTCCGCATCAGGACGCGGGTCTGCGCCTGGACGCCCTCCACGGCCGAGATCACGAGCACCGCGCCGTCCAGCACGCTCAGCACCCGCTCCACCTCGGCGATGAAATCCGGGTGGCCGGGGGTGTCGATCAGATTGACCGTGACGTCGTCGATCTCGAAGGAGACGACGGCGGACTTGATGGTGATGCCGCGTTGTCGCTCCAGCGCGAGGGAGTCGGTCTGCGTGCTGCCGTCGTCGACGCTGCCGATCTCGTCGATGATCCCGGCGGTGTGCAGCAGCCGCTCGGTCAGGCTCGTCTTACCTGCGTCTACGTGCGCCAGAATTCCCAGGTTCAGTGTGTGCACCGCGTGCCATGTCCTTTGAAATGAGGGGGATTCCTTCCTGGACGGACATGAACGCTTCGCGCATTGCTGCTCCTTGGTTCGGTCGGCCGAGCCCTGTGGTGATCCCTTTCAGTCCAGCAGGCGGCGGTGCCGGACGGCAACGGATTAACGCTCAACCAATGCCTGCCGCGGGCACTCCACCTTCCCGGGACACGGTCCTGGAGGGACGCGCTGCTGCGGTTCGCGCGGGACGCCGCGCGCGGCGTCCCGCACGGCGGCACGGCGGCCGGGTGCGCACGAAAGTGTTCACGATCGGTACGCGGCTGACGCGGGTGGCCCGGGGGCTGCCGCTCCGCGACCCCGGCACCGCGCCGGCCGCGGTCGCGGCGGCCGTACCGGACCGGCGCGGCGACACCCTGCTGGGTGAGCTGCTGCGGGCGTTACCCGGCCGGTGGGGGCAGCGGCACGGCGCGGGGCGCGGTGGCCTTCGTGCCGTCGGACGGCCGGGAGCGTGGCGATCCGGAACCGCTCGCGGCCCGGATGCGACGCTTGCACCGTCCGGCACACCGGGAAATCTGGGCCGATCCGCGCAAGGCCCGGCCCGGCTGCGCACCTGGGGCCGCCGGTACGGCGGCGGCGCTGCCTGGCGTGGAGGCGTTCGCCGCGGGACACAGCATGGCCGCTGCGGAACGTCCGGCGGCGGTGAAAGGAGCGGACGATGCGTGAGATCCTCCCGGCGCTCGGCCGGTGGTACGCGCAAGGCGCCCCCTTCGGACTCGCCACGGTCGTCGACGTCAGCCGGAGCGCGCCACGCGATCCCGGCGCCGCCATGGCCGTCGGCCCGGGTGACGAGGTCGTGGGCAGTGTGTCCGGCGGCTGCGTCGAGGGCGAGGTCTTCGAGCTGGCCCGCGAGGTGGTCGCCTCGGGCGGGGCCCGGCTGGAGACGTTCGGGTACAGCGACGAGGACGCGTTCGCCGTCGGCCTCACCTGCGGCGGCGAGATCACCCTCCTCGTACGGCCCGTCACGGCCGCTCTCGACCCGTCCTTCGGTGCGGTCGCCCAGTCGGTGGCCGCGGGCCGCCCGGTGACCGTGGCGACCGTGATCGACGGTCCCGCGCCGCGCGGCGCGACGCTCGCCGTGTGGGCGGACGAGGTGTCCGGCACGCTCGGCACGACCGGCCTGGACGTGGCCGTGACCGCCGACGCGCGGGGCGAACTGGCCCTGGGCGCCACCGGGCAGCGGCACTACGGTCCGCGCGGCGAGCGGCGCGAGGACGCGGTGACCGTCTTCCTGCACTCCTTCGCTCCCCCGCCGCGCATGCTGGTCTTCGGGGCGATCGACTACGCGGCGGCGGTGGCCCGCATCGGCGTGTTCCTCGGCTACCAGGTCACCGTGTGCGACGCCCGTCCCGTCTTCGCCACACCGAAGCGCTTCCCGGCGGGCGTGGAGGTCGTCGTGGAGTGGCCGCACCGCTTTCTCCAGGGAGCGGAGACCGACGAACGCACGGTGCTCTGCGTCCTCACCCACGATCCCAAGTTCGACGTGCCGCTCCTGGAGGAGGCGCTGCGCCGCCCGGCCGCGTACATCGGGGCGATGGGCAGCCGGCGTACGCACGACGACCGGATGAAGCGGCTGCGGGACGGCGGACTCGGCGAGGACGAACTGGCCAGGCTGCGCTCGCCGGTCGGCCTCGATCTCGGGGCGCGTACGCCCGAGGAGGTCGCCGTGTCCGTGGCCGCCGAGATCGTCGCGCTGCGCTGGGGAGGCAGTGGCGCGCCGCTGACGGCGACGGCCGGGGAGATCCATCCGCGGCGGCGACGACGATGAGGGACAGGGTGACCGGGCGGACCGACCGGTTCGGGCGCGGGGTGCCGGCCGAGGTGGGCGGCACACTGGTCGGCCGGTTCGCGGACCGCTGTCGGAGCAGCTCCGGCAGCGGTCGAAGGCCTCGAGACCGGTACGGCGGTCGCCGCCCCTGCGCCCGCCGAACCGATCGACCTCGTAGGGACGGTGTGGCCGTCGGTCGGCAGACGTACGGTGGCCGCGGTGGTGGCGGACGTCGTGGCGGCGCCGGTCGTCCTGCGGCTCGGGGCCGCCGTGTCAGGTCTCGTCGCGGAAGTCGGCGATGATCGCTTCGAGGTGACGCAGGGCCGTGGTCACGCGGTCCGGGTCCTGCTGGAAGAAGGGGTCGTCGGGCACGGGCAGCGACCCGGCGAGCCCCCAGCCGCGGCCACGTGCCCATGCCGCGTCGTCGACCTCCAGGGCCTCCCGAAAGGCGGGACGCGCCTCGTCGGGCAGGAATTTCCAGGCGGGCAGCAGGTCCACGGCGGGGTCCCCGGCACCCAGCGTGCCGAAGTCGATGACGGCGCTGAGCTGCCCGTCCACCGACAGCAGGTTCCCGGTCGCGAGGTCGCCGTGGAACCAGACCGGCGGGCCGTCCCAGGCGGGTGCCGCAAGCGCCGCCTCCCACACGGCCGTGACCGCGTCGGTGTCGACCATGCCCCGCAGCTTGGCGATCTTGGGCCGGACCACGGCGTCCGCCGCCAGCGAGTCGCGTTCGTCGCCCATGGGTACACCGCGGAACGCGTTGCTCCGCTGCGGGCCGGGCCCGCCCGTGGCGTCGATCTCCCGCAGAGCCCTGACGAACTCGGCCAGTTGACCGGCCGCCCGCACCGGATCGGCGAGACTACCGGTGGTCGCCGTCTCACCCTCCAGCCAGCGGTACACCGACCAGGGGAACGGGTATCCCTCGCCGGGCTCCCCCGCCGCGAGCGGCTCGGAGACCGTCAGCGGCAGGTGCGGGGCGAGCTGCGGCAGCCACCGTTGCTCCCGCTCCACCTGTCCGGCCCAGCGGCCGTAGCGGGGCAGCCGCACGGACAGCACGTTGCCCAGCCGGAACGTCGCGTTGTCCATCCCGGGCCGCGGAACCGGCGAGATCGGCAGCTCCGCCCACCGGGGGAACTGGGCGGCGAGCAGACGGCGGACGAGACCGGCGTCGATGGTCACGTCGTCGCGACCCTCGTCGTCGGCGAACGCGTCGTCGTGGGCGTGCGGGGCACCGGATGACAAGGCTCAACTCCTGGGGGCGGGCCGGGATTCGACTCCCTCATCCCATCCGCCGGGCCGTCGGCCGTCCACCGGATTTACGCGGGCCGCCCGGCGGAGCGATCACGCGGGACGCGCGGCGGCAGACGATGCAGCCGGACGTCGCCCAGCCCGCCGTCCCGCACGGTCGCGGTCATGTAGGTGCAGTGCGGCTGACGTCGGCGGTCGGTGGGCGAGCCCGGGTTGAGGAGGCGCAGACCGGTGGCGGTGGTGGTGTCCCAGGGGATGTGGCTGTGGCCGAAGACCAGCACGTCGAGGTCGGGAAAGCGGGCGGCGCACCGCTGTTCGCGGCCCTCGGCGGCGCCGGTCTCGTGGACGACCCCGAGGCGCAGGCCGTCGAGTTCGGCGTGGGCGACCTCGGGGAGGCGGGCCCTGAGACCGGGCCCGTCGTTGTTGCCGTACACGCCGACGAGCCGGTGCGAGCGGCTCTGCAGGAGGTCGAGGGTCGCGGTGTCCACCCAGTCACCGGCGTGGATCACGACGTCGGCTCGCGGGAGTTCGGCGAGGAGCGGTCCGGGGAGTTCCCTGGCCCGCTTGGGGAGGTGGGTGTCGGCGATCAACAGGAGGCGCATACGGATCAGTCTTCTGCGGGGCCGGTCAGGGGGAGCTCGGCCCACACCTGTTTGCCGCCGCTGACCGGGACCGTTCCCCAGGTGGCGGAGAGTGCCTCGACGAGGAGGATGCCGCGGCCACCGGTGGCCTCCCAGCCGATACTGGTCGGTTTGATGGGGGTACGCGGCGAGACGTCGGCGACCGCGACACGCAGCCGGTTGTTGATGAGGGTCAGGTCGAGCCGGACCTGCCCGTCGGTGTGGACGAGGGCGTTGGTGACCAGTTCGGAGACGACCAGCAGGATGGCGTCCGCGTCCTCGGCCGCGCCCCATACGCGCAGGATGCGTCTGGTGAAGCGCCGGGCGTGCCGGACGGCCTCGGGTACACGCCACACCGTCCAGCTCTCGCGCAGGGGCCTCAGGTCCAGGCCGTCGTAGCGCATGAGGAGCAGGGCCACGTCGTCGCTGCGGTTGGCGCCCGCGAGCAGGGCGTCCGCCACGGGTCCCAGGTGGGCGGTGTCCGCGGCGGCCAGTTGGTCGGACAGCCGGCCCAGGCCGTCCTCCAGATCCAGCTCGGCGGACTCGACCAGGCCGTCCGTGGTGAGGGCCACCACCGTGCCGGGCTGGAGCGGCAGCGGGCTCATGGGGAAGTCGGCCTGCGTGATGACGCCGAGCGGCGGCCCGCCCTCGGTGACGACGATCTCGGTCGTGCCGTCCGGGTGGCGCAGGACGGGCGGCAGGTGCCCGGCACGCACACACCAGGCGGAACCTTCCGCCAGATCGACGTCGACGTAGCAGCAGGTGGCGAAGAGGTCGGTCTCCATTCCCATGAGCAGCCGGTTGGCGTGCGAGACGACCACGTCCGGGGGGTGACCCTCGACGGCGTACGCGCGCAGGGCGGTGCGCATCTGGCCCATGATGGTGGCGGCCTGGGCGTTGTGCCCCTGGACGTCGCCGATGACGAGGGCGACGTGATTGTCGGGCAGCGGGATCACGTCGTACCAGTCGCCGCCGACCTCCAGGCCCGCCGTGGTGGGCAGATACCGGGCCACGGCCTCCGCGCCCGGCAGGGGCGGCAGCCGGCGGGGCAGAAGGGTGCGCTGCAGCATCCCGACGAGTTCGTGCTCGGCGTCGAAGGCGTGGGCCCGCATCAGTGCCTGACCCGCCAGGCCCGCCGAGGCGGTGAGCAGGGCACGCTCGTCGGGGCCGAAGTCGTGGGGGGTGTCCCAGCCGATGAGGCAGGCACCGGCCATGCGGCCGCCGGCCGGCAGGGGCAGCACGGCGAGTCCGCCGGGGCCGACGTCGGCGAGTGCGGGTTCCAGCGGGGTGCCGGCGGGCCAGATCGCCGCCCGTCCCTCGCGCAGGGCGGCCGCCAGGGTCGGCATGGTGCGTACGGGGGCGTCGGGCCACTCCGAACGCCACTCGGTGCGCCACACCTCGGGCCAGGCCTCCGGTTCCGGCGGGTCCAGGACGGTGACGACGAGCCGGTCGCCCTCCAGCTCGGCGAGGGCGATGCGGTCGGCCATCAGGGGCCGGCGCAGGGCGGTGACCACGGCCTGGCCGACGTCACGGACCGTGCCCGCCGTGGCGAGGGCGGCCGCGAGGCGCTGGACGCGGGCGACCTCGTTGCCGCCGGACCGCAGCTTGGAGGCGTCGGCGACGGTGCCGACCAGCCGGGACGGGCGTCCGTCGGCGGCGGGCAGCAGCCGGGCGCGCAGCCGGAGCCACTTCTGCTCGCCGGAGGGCTGGAGGATGCGGAACTCCAGGTCCCGCTCGCCGACGAACACGTGGTCGGCCTCCACCACGGACATCAGCGTGGGCAGGTCCTCCGGCACGGTCATGCTCAGCAGGGTCTCGACCTTGCCGTCGAACTCGTCGCGGGTGAGTCCGAAGAGCTCCAGCATCTCGTCGTCGACCTCGACGCGCCCGGAGTCCATGGCCAGGCTGAACGAGCTGCTGGGCAGGTCCTCGAAGTCGCCGGTGCCGGACGAGGGCGGGAAGGAGACTGCCTCGGCGAGCATCTCCAGGCACCTGCGGTCCTCCGCGTCGAAGCCGCCCCGGCCCTCGCTCACGGCGACCAGACAGCCACCGCCACGCGCGTCGGGCGGCAGCGGCAGGGCGGCCAGCCAGAAGTCCCCCACCGCCGTGTGCCGGGTACCGGGGCCCACCGCGAGCTCCTCGGGGCTGAGCCACAGGGGCCGTCCCAGGCGGTAGGCGTCGGCCGCGGGCGAGCCCCCCGAGAGCGGGTAGCTGTCGCGCACGCCGTACAGGGCCCGGGGCACGCCCGCGGACTCGATCAGGCACAACTGGTCACCGCGGTCCCCCGGCGCGTACACGAGGGTGAGCGTCGCACTGCCGAAGACGAGTGCCTGTTCGAGCACGCTCCGCAACCGTTCGGGTGAGCCGAGGTCCGCGTGCAGCGCCTTGAGGGCAAGTTCGGCACGCAGCGTTCTCGTTCCGCGTCCCGCCGCGCCCTCACTGACCACGTCCGTATTACAGCGCTTCCAGGAGCCCGGCGCAGCCCCTGTGACCGTTCCGAGGCCGGGTCGCGCGCGGGCAGGGCGTCCACGGGGCCGCGCCTGCGGGCCCGTTTGCGGCGTCCCGGGGTTTCTCGGGCGCCGCTCGGACGTTCCGCCGACAGAGGTCACGCTGCGTAGGACGGGTCGGCGCGGCGCCCGGCCGGCGCCCCCGAACGAGTGCGGAGGGGCGGCGCCCCGGGGCGCCCGGAAAAGCCGTGCATTCCGCATGGTGACCTCGTGACAGGCGTGACTGTCCGTGCCCCGGGTGTGGTGGAAGGCTCAATCAGGAGCCGGAGGGGGTTGGGATGGACAAGCGGTACGAGGTCTATGCGCTGGCCGACAGGCACTTCTACGAGACGCCCGACCGGCTGGCCGGGGAGGGGGCCGACGCCGCGCCCTCCTACGAGACGGCCCGCCGGGCGGTCCCCGCGGGATGGCGGGCGGCGCGCATCGGCGACTGGCTGGCGCTGACTCCCGTGGACGCCGAGGGCAGGCCGCGGTCCGGGCCGGCCCAGGGCTGGAAGATCCATGCCTCGGCCACCCGGGAGAACGCGGAGCGGATCGCGGGGATCGTGTGGGACTACTGCGTGCCGAGGGCCGTCCCGTTCAAGTTCGTCCCGGGACCGCACCTGCTGCACCTGCGGAACGTGAAGTACGCGGCCCGTGACGGGAGCGGAAAGTTCGTCACCATCTATCCGGCGGACGAGGAGCAGCTCCAGGTCGTGCTGGAGGAGCTGGGCGCGCTGCTGGAGGGCCTGGACGGCCCGTACGTCCTGACCGACCTGCGCTGGAACGAGGGTCCGCTGTACGTGCGCTACGGCGCCTTCGCACGCTCGTTCGTCGTCGACGACCGCGGCACCCTCGTGCCCGCGGTGACGGACGGCGAGGGCCGGCTCGTACCGGACCGGCGGGCGCCCTCCTTCCAGGTGCCGGAATGGGTGACCCTGCCCTCGTTCCTGGAACCCCAGCTCGCCGCACGCAACACCACGACCGTCGGCGACCTGCCGTACCGCATCGAGAAGGCACTGCACTTCTCCAACGGGGGCGGCGTGTACTCGGGCGTCGACACCCGGAACGGGCAGCGGGTCGTCCTGAAGGAAGGCCGGCCGCACGCGGGCCTCGCCGCCGACGGGGCGGACGCCGTCACCCGGCTCGCGCGGGAGAAGTACGCCCTGGAGCGGGTGTCCGGCCTCGGTGTGGTGCCCGAGGTGCGCGACTGGTTCACGCTCGGCGACCACCGCTTCCTCGTCATGGACTTCCTGGAGGGGCGGCCGCTCAACTCCTTCTTCGCCGAGCGGCATCCGCTGCTCTCCCCCGATCCGGACCCGGCCGCCGTCGCCGACTACACGGCCTGGGCGCTGCGCGTCCACCGCATGGTCGAGGAGGCGGTGGAGGCGGTGCACGGGTGCGGGATCGCCTTCAACGACCTCCACGTGTTCAACATCATGGTCGCCCCCGACGAGCGGTCGGTGTCCCTCCTCGACTTCGAGGCGGCGGCGCCGATCGAGGAGGGCGGTCGCCAGGTCGTCGCCCATCCGGGGTTCTTCGCACCGCCGGACCGGACCGGCGCGGACGTGGACCGGTACGCGCTGGCCTGTCTGCGGCTCGCCCTGTTCATGCCGGTCACCACGCTGTTCGTGGTCGACCGCGCCAAGGCCGCACACCTGGCCGAGGTCATCCTCGGGCAGTTCCCGGACATACCGCGGTCGTTCCTGGAAGAGGCGGTCGCCGAGATCACCCGGACCCCCGCGTCCGCCGGCACCACGACCGCATCCGCGAGCGCCGTCTCACCAACGACCGAGAACAACTCACCCTCGCCCAGGGCCGGTTCGCCGTCCGCCGCGCCTCCCTCGCCGTACGAAGCCCTCGCCGAGCCCGGCGACTGGCCGTACAGCCGCGACTCGATGGTCAAGGCGATCCTCGCCTCGGCCACCCCGGAGCGCGACGACCGCCTCTTCCCGGGCGACATCGCCCAGTTCTCCGACGGCGGCGGGCTCGGCATCGCATACGGCGCGGCAGGCGTCCTGTACGCCCTGTCCGAGACCGGGGCCGGCCGGTACGAGGAGGGCGAGCGCTGGTTGCTCGACCACACGGACCCGCTGCCGGCCGGCACGCCGCTCGGGCTGTACGACGGTCTCGCCGGCGTGGCATACGTCCTCGACCGGCTCGGGCACCGGCAGCGGGCACTGGACCTCGTCGGTACGGTCCTCGACGAGAAGTGGCACAAACTCTCGTCCGACCTCCAGGGCGGCCTCGCCGGACTCGGCCTGGTCCTCGACGAACTGGGCCGCACGACCGGGGAGTCCGAGCTGGAGGCACGGGCTGCGGAGGTGGCACGGATCCTCCAGGAACGCCTGGCCGAGCCCCAGCCCGACACGAAGAAACGACGGGCCGGCCTGATGCGCGGCGCGAGCGGACCCGCACTGTTCCTGCTGCGCCGGTACGAGGCCACCGGTGATCCCGGGCTGCTCGCGTCGGCCGCCGATGCGCTGCGCCGGGACCTGGAGTGCTGCGTCGTGCATCCGGGCGGCAGCCTGGAGGTCGACGAGGGCTGGCGCACCCTGCCCTACCTCGGCGACGGAAGCGCCGGGCTCGGCCTGGTCATCGACGACTATCTCGGACACGCCGACGACGACCGGGGCGAGTTCGAGCGGGCACGGGCGGGGATCCTCACCGCAGCCACGTCACGCTTCTACGCGCAGCCCGGGCTGTTCCAGGGCAGGGCCGGCATGGTCCTCCATCTGAGCCGGACCGGTGCGGCGCCCGAGCGGGTCGCCGAGCAGGTCGCGGGACTCGGCTGGTTCGCGATGCCCTATCAAGGCCAACTGGCCTTTCCCGGCCACCAGATGATGCGTCTCTCGATGGACCTGGGCACCGGAACGGCAGGGTGTCTGCTCGCGCTCGGCGCCGCCCTCGACGGCGAGGTCCCCGCTCGACTGCCGTTCCTGCCGCCGCCACGACGGCGGCCCTGATACCCGGCTCCGCCGCCCGGCGGAGTCGTAACCCCACCCCGTCCCCACACAAGGGAACACAGCGAAAGGAAAACAATCATGGCCCTTCTCGACCTGCAGACGATGGAATCCGACGACATCACCGGCGGCGGCGGTCCCAGCACGCTGAGCCTGCTCTCCTGCGTCAGCGCCGCGAGCGTCACGCTCTGTCTCTGACCGCACCGTATCCACGGCTCCGGACGGCTCCCGCCTCTCCACGAGGCGGGGGCCGGCCGGGGTCCGTCCCCGTGTCGGGAGGCCGCCCGGTGACTTTTTCCGCTGGCTCCGCCACCTCGCCCCACCCCGCACGTCCTGGTCCTGCGTCCGCCTCGACGGGCGACGCGCTGCTGCGCGCGGCGACCCGCCACAGCGGTGTCCGCTGCGTGGCCCTGGCACTGATGGCCCTGGCCGCGACAGCGGCGAACCTGCTGCTGCCCGCCGCGCTCGGCCGGGCGCTCGACGTCCTGCTGACCGACCCTTCCCGGGCCACGCGCTGGGTGCTGTACTGCACGGCCCTGGTGCTGGTGCTCGCCGTGCTCGACGCCTGCGAGACGGTGCTCGGCGGGACCACGACCGCCCGGGCCACCGCGTGGCTGCGGGCCCGTCTGACCGGACACGTGCTGGACGCGGGACCGCGGGCCGGCCGCCGGTTCGGGTCCGGCGAGCTCGTCGCGCGCCTCGTGGGAAACGCCGGCCAGGCGGGAGCCGCTCCCGCGACCCTCGCCGGCGTTCTCGCCGCCCTCGCCGCTCCGCTCGGAGCGGTCGTGGCGCTCTGGCTGATCGACCTCCGGCTGGCACTGGTCTTCGTCTGCGGGGCGCCCGTAGTCGTCGCGGTCCTCAGAGGGTTCACGCGCAACTCGTCGCAGTGCGTGGCGCGTTACCAGGAAGCGCAGGGCCGCATCGCGGGCGGGCTCACGGAGGCGATCGACGGAGCACGCACCGTCGCGGCGGCCGGGACCGCCGACAAGGAGGTGGCCCGGATCCTGCGGCCTCTTCCCGAACTCTCCCGCGAGGGCCACCAGATGTGGCGCGTCCAGGGGCGCGCCGCCGCACAGGCCGTCGCGGTGGCACCACTGCTGCAGATCGCGGTGCTGGCCACCGCAGGTCTGCTGCTCACACAACAGACCCTCAGCGTCGGCGAGTTGCTCGCCGCCTCCCGGTACGCGGTGCTGGCGTCCGGCGTCGGTGTCCTGGTCGGCAGGCTCGGCGCCCTGATCGAGGCGCGGGCCTCGGCCCGCCGGCTCGGCGAGGTGCTGGACGTCCCGGCGACGAGGCACGGCACCCGCCACCTGCCGCCCGGCCGGGGGCACCTGGAACTGCGGGACGTCACGGTACGCCGTGGCGGGCGGACCGTCCTGGACGGCGTGGACCTCGTGGTCCCCGCCGGCGGAACGCTGGCCGTCGTCGGCCGCTCGGGCGCGGGCAAGTCGCTGCTCGCCGCCCTCGCCGGACGCCTGGCCGACCCGGACGGCGGTGACGTGCTGCTCGACGGCGTGCCGCTGCGCGCACTGGACCGGCGCGAACTGCGCCGCGAGATCGGATACGCCTTCGAGCGTCCCGCCCTGCTCGGTGACAGCGTCGAGGCCACGATCGGCTTCGGCGACCCCGCTCCCCCGCCGCACCGGGTCCGGGCCGCCGCCCGCACGGCCCGGGCCGACGACTTCGTACGCCGCCTGCCCCGCGGTTACGCGACGCCCTGCGCCGAGGCCCCGCTGTCCGGCGGCGAGGTCCAACGCCTGGGTCTGGCACGGGCGTTCGCCCGCGGCGGGCGGCTGCTGATCCTGGACGACGCGCTGTCGAGCCTCGACACCGTGACCGAACACCACGTCACCGAGGCGCTCTTCAGGAACACACCCGGGTGCAGCCGTCTGATCGTCGCCCACCGGGCGTCCACGGCGGAGCGGGCGGACACCGTCGCCTGGCTGGACGGGGGGCGCGTGCGGGCGGTGGGACGGCATGGGGAGCTGTGGACGATGGCCGAGTACCGCCGGGTGTTCGGGGGCGGCCCGGCCCCGGACGAGCCCGGGAGCGAGGGTGAGGCCGGAGGACCGCCGAGTCGCGAGCGTCCCGGAGGGATCCGGTGAGTGGCGACGGCGTGTACCGGCGCGGGTTCCGGTTCCTGCGGACCAGGCGACGGGTGGTCGCGCGCCTCGCCGCGTGGTCCGTGCTGGAGTCCGGGCAGACCTTCCTCACCGGGTACGCGCTGGCGCGGGCCGTCGACGCGGGCTTCCTGGCCGGTCGGGCGACTGTCGGGCTGAGCTGGCTGGGGGCCGCCGCGATCGCCGTGGTCGCCGGGGCGTACGGCACCGGGCGGGTCTACGCTGCCGTGGCGGCGCTGGTCGAGCCCTTGCGGGACCGGCTCGTACGGGACGTGGTCGACCGGGGGGTGCGGGACGCGGACAGGGGCGC
Organism: Streptomyces aurantiacus; assembly: GCF_027107535.1. Lineage (NCBI taxonomy): Bacteria > Bacillati > Actinomycetota > Actinomycetes > Kitasatosporales > Streptomycetaceae > Streptomyces > Streptomyces sp. Qhu-G9. The sequence continues at coordinate 6,218,867 of NZ_CP114283.1, forward strand.
GCTGTCCCGGCTCACGCAGCAGGTGGAGATCGCCCGGGACACCTTCGCCGGAGTCGTGATGGTGTCGCGTTCCTTCGTGTTCACCGCCGCGGGCGCCCTCGTCGGGCTGTTCTCCCTCGCGCCGCTGCTGCTGCTCGTGGTCGGGCCGCCGCTCGCCGCCGGAGTGGCCCTGTTCGCGCTGACCCTGCGGCCGCTGACCCACCGCCAGGAGGCGTTTCTCGTCGCCGACGAGGAACTCGCCTCGCAACTCGGCGCCGTCTGCCCCGGGTTGCGGGACATCACGGCCGCCGGCGCCGAGGAGCAGGTCGCCGCCGCGGTGCGGGAACGGATCGGGGCCGAGCAGCGCGCCGCGCGTTCGCTGGCCCGGTGGGGCGTACTGCGCGTGGTGGCCCTGACGGTCGGCGGACAGCTCCCGATCGTGCTCCTGCTCGCCACCGCGCCCTGGCTCCTCGCGCACGGCGTCACGGCGGGCGCCCTGGTGGGCGCCCTCGCGTACGTCGGCCAGTCACTGCTGCCCGCCCTGCAGAACCTCATCCACGGCCTGGGCACGAGCGGCTCCAGACTGGCGGTCGTCCTGCGCCGCCTCTCCCCGGACACCCCGGACACGGACACCACGGGCACCCCGGAGCCCCCACCCACGTCCCGATCCGTACCAGCGCCGGTGCCGGCGCCGGCACCGGCACCGACGGGCTCAGCCCCGCCCGCCGCCGTCACCCTCTCCCACGTCACGTTCGCCTACGGTCCCGCCAGCGAACCCGTGATCGAGGACCTCGACCTGACCGTCCCCCACGGCACCCACCTCGCGGTCGTGGGCCCCAGCGGCATCGGCAAGTCCACTCTCACCGCGCTCATGGCCGGACTCCTCCAACCGACCGGCGGTTCCGTGCGGGTGCGGAGGGCGCCCGGCGCCCGTCCCGGCGAGCACCACCGCGTACTGATCCCGCAGGAGGCGTACGTCTACACCGGGACGCTCGCCGAGAACCTCGGTCACCTGCGGCCGGACCCCGTGCCGGAGGCGGAGCTGCTGGCCGCGGCCGATGCCGTCGGGCTGACCGCGCTGCTCGACAGGCTGGGCGGACCGACGGCCGAGGTCGCCCCGGCGACGCTGTCCGCGGGCGAGCGCCAGCTCATCGCGCTGGCGCGCGCCCATCTCGCGTACACCCCCCTTGTCCTGCTCGACGAGGCGACCTGTCACCTCGACCCCGCGGCGGAGGCGCGCGCGGAGCGTGCCTTCGCGCGACGGGGCGGCACTCTCGTGGTGGTGGCGCACCGGGTCAGCTCGGCGCTGCGGGCCGACCGGGTGCTGGTCATGGACGGCCGTCGCACCGCGTACGGCTCCCACGCGGAGCTGCTGGACCGGTCGCCGCTCTACCGCGACCTGGTCGGCGCCTGGTCGGGCGCCTCACAGCCATCCCTCACCCTGGGAGATCCGGATGGCGTCGACGCGGTTGCGGGCCCCGGTCTTTCTCGTGATGGCCGCCATGTAGTTGCGTACGGTCCCGTTGGACAGATGGAGACTGCCCGCGATCTCCGCGACGGAGGCCCCGTCGGCGGCGAGTGAGAGCACCGTCAGCTCTCTTTGGGTCAGCGGCATCCGGGCGGCCTGGAGGAAGCCGAATCCGAGCGAGTCGTCGATGAAGCGTTCGCCCGCGGCCACCTTCCGGATCGCCGAGACGAGCCGCTCGGGCGAGCCTTCCTGATCGACGAAACCGAGCGCCCCCGCGTCGAACGCGCGTCGCAGGAGACCCGGTTTTCGCGCCGTGGCCAGCACCAGCAACCGAGGGTCCTTCCCGTTCCGCCCGCAGAGGTCGCCGAGCGGCGGCACCCCGTACGTGTCCGCCCGCTCGAGATCGGCCGCGCAGATGTCCGGCTGTAACGACCGAATGCTCCTGGGTGCACCGCACCACGGAGCCTCGAACACCGTCAGATCGGATTCCTGGCGGAGCCACTCCGCCAGTACCGACCTCACCAGACACACGTCATGCACCAGAAGCACCCGGATCACATCCGCCCCTTCTGTCCTCCGTCTGCCCATTCCGTCTGCCCATTCCGTCTGCCTACTCCGTTGTGTCCGCTCCCACTGACTGCGTGCCTTCTGCGCGTGCCCACAGGCTGGCGCGTCCCACCTATCCCTTTTCCCGGGCGTGAAGAACCAGCCAAGGGGGCGCGCGGCAGCGCACAAGCGGGGCGCGGAAGCCGCGCGCCGCACAACGCCCGCCGGAGTGAGGGCGGGGTTCTCGGCACGGATGCGCCTGCGTGCGAGGGCGGTCGGCACGTCTGCCGGGGCGCCTTCGCCGTGCGGGAACCGCCCTCGCGAGGGAGCCTTGACCAGGGACTCCTTCGCGTGTCCGAGGCAGGAGGTGGTCGGCGTGTCCGACTGGCAGACGTCCGGCCACCCGCCCCAGCCCGCCCCGGCGCCGGTCGGCCGGCCGCTGCTCTCACTGACGCTGGCCGCGCTCATGGACGATGTGCACGCCCATTCGGGAGCGGTGTACCTGCTGCCGCCCGGCGAACAGGTCCTGGAGATGGCGGTGATGGCCGGGCTCCCCAGGGCGTTCGCGGCCCCCTGGGAGCGGGTGGGGCTGAGCGCTCCCATTCCGGTGGCGGAGGCGGCGCGTGACCGGCGGCTCGTGTGGGTGGGCGGCGAGGCGGAGATGGCCCGCCGCTATCCACGGATCTCGGTGGTCCTGCCGTACCCGTTCGCGCTGGCCGCCCTGCCGGTGGCGACCGGCCGCGCCACGTACGGAGCGGTCTTCGTGACCTGGCCGGGTGCGCATCCCGCGGATCTGTCCGCCTGGGAGCGGGACCATCTCACGGCCGCCTGCGACCGGCTCGCGATCCGGCTGGAGCGGGCCCTGGACAAGGGCCACCCCATCCGGCCGGAGCCCGATCTGCTCGCGCCGGCAGCGATGGCGAGCGTGGCGGGAACGCTGGGCACGGTCGAGGCGGCGCGGATGGTGGCCCGCCTGCCGTACGGGCTCTGCGCGCTGGATCTGCGGGGGCGGATCACCTTCGCCAACGCGGCGGCGGCCGAGCTGCTGGGGCTGCCCGTCAGCGGCCTGCTCGGCACCCAGCTGTGGGCGTCGGTGCCCTGGCTGAACGACCCGGTCTACGAGGACCGCTACCGTGCCGCGCTGCTCAGTCAGCAGGCGACGTCGTTCGTGGCGCTGCGGCCGCCCTCGGACTGGCTGTCGTTCCGCCTCCATCCCAGTACGAACGGGCTGAGCCTGCGCATCACCCGGGCACGGGCCGTGGCACGGGAGGGCCGCGCGGCCTTCCAGCACGGGGACACCGGCACGCGTCTCGTCACCATCTCCCAGGTGCTGAGCCTGGCCGGGGCGCTCACCGAGGCGGTCGGCGTGCAGGACGTGGTGCAGCTGGTCGCCGACGAGATCGCGCCCGCCGTCGGCAGCCAGGGACTGGTGATGCTCGGCTCCGCGGCGGGCCGGCTGCACGTCCTCGGACACCGGGGATATCCGGATCCGCGGGTGGTGGAGCGGTTCGACGGGATGCCGCTGACCGAGCAGACACCCGGTACACACGCCCTGCAGAACGGTGTGCCGGCCTTCTTCGGCTCCCGCCAGGAGCTGGAGCGGCTCTATCCGGCCCTGGACACCACGTCCGGCGGCATGGCGGCCTGGGCGTACCTGCCGCTCATCGCGTCCGGGCGGCCGGTGGGCACCTGCGTGCTCGCGTACGCCGAACCGCATCCCTTCCCGGCCGACGAGCGTGCCGTACTGACGAGTCTCAGCGGGCTCGTGGCGCAGGCGCTGGAGCGGGCCCGTCTCTACGACGCCAAGCACCAGCTGGCCCACGGTCTGCAGGCCGCGCTGCTGCCCCACTCGTTGCCGTCACTGCCCGGCATCGAGGCGGCGGCCCGCTATCTGCCCGCCACCCAGGGCATGGAGATCGGCGGGGACTTCTACGACCTCGTGCCCACGGCCGGGGAGGCGGCGGCGGTGATCGGGGACGTGCAGGGCCACAACGTCACCGCGGCGGGTCTGATGGGTCAGATCCGTACCGCCGTGCGCGCCTACACGACCGTCGGCCAGCCGCCCGGGGAGGTCATGAGCAGCACCAACCGGCTGCTGATCGATCTGGGGGCCGAACTCTTCGCGAGCTGTGTCTATCTGCGTCTGGACCCGGCGCGCGGTCAGGTGGTGATGGCTCGCGCGGGGCACCCGCCGCCGCTGCTGAGAAGGCCGGACGGGAAGGTACGGGTGCTCGACCTGGCGGGCGGCCCGCTGCTCGGTATCGACGCGGGCGCCACCTACCCGACCACCGCGGTGGCACTGCCGCCCGGCTCGCTGCTCGCCCTCTACACCGACGGCCTGATCGAGTCCCCCGGGGTCGACATCGAGGACGCGCTGGCCGGGCTCGCGGAGCGCCTCGGCGAAGTGGGCGACCGACCGCTGGACGAGGTGGCCGACAGTCTCGTACGGCACAGCGGCACGGCGGAGCAGCGGGTGGACGACGTGGCTCTGCTGCTGCTCCGCGCGGTTCCCCATGTCCCCTAGACGGGCCCGCCCCGCGACCAGCCGCACGAAGCCGTACGCACGAAGTGGCCCGGTCCTCCCGCCGGAGGACCGGGCCACTGCGAACGGCACCGTTACTGACGAACCTTCAGATCACTGGCGGTTGGTCAGGCCCGAGCCGTCGTCCACGCCGTCGCCGTTGTGGTCGCCGACCTCACCGGTCTGGTCACCGACGCCGCCGACCTGCTCCTCGCCGCCGACCGCGTCGCCACCGGCGCCGGCTTCCTCACCCGCGCCGGCCTCCTGGCCCGCGCCCGCTTCCTCGCCCGCACCGGCCTCTTCACCGGCGCCGGCCTCTTCGCCCGCGCCCGCTTCCTCGCCCGCACCGGCTTCCTCACCGGCGCCGGCCTCTTCGCCCGCGCCGGCGCCACCGGCACCGAGCGTCGCGCCGACCGCGGCCAGCGCGGTGGTCACGGGCTGGAAGAAGGTCTCGCCGCCGACCTGGCAGTCGCCGCTGCCGCCGGACGTCAGGCCGATCGCACTGCCTTCCGCGGTGAACAGGGAGCCGCCGCTGTCACCGGGCTCGGCACAGACGTTGGTCTGGATGAGGCCGGTGACCGTGCCCTCCGGGTAGTTCACGGTGGCGTTGAGGCCCGTGACCTCGCCGTCGCTCAGGCCGGTGGTGCTGCCCATGCGGATGACCGTCTGGCCGACCGCGGCCTCGGCGGCCTCCGTGATCTCCACGGTCTGCTCGCCGGTGTTCACCGTGCTGGGCGCCACCGTCGCGGGGTCGTCGTACTTGACGAGGGCAAAGTCGCCCTCCCCGGGGAAGGTGGCAGCCTCGACCGTGCCGATGGGGGCGCCGGCCTCGGAGTCCGACCACTCGGCGGCCGCGACACCGCAGTGGCCCGCGGTCAGGAAGGCCGGGGCCCCGTCGTCGGCGGTCACGTTGAAGCCGAGCGAGCAGCGGGCTCCGCCGCCGAAGATGGCGTCGCCGCCCTCGACGAACGTCTTGAACGTGCCGGCGGACTTCTTGATGGTCGCCATGCCCGAACCGAGGCTCTGGACGGTCGACTCCACCTGGTCCCACTTTGCGCCCGTGACGGTGCTGTCGGCGGTGACCTGGATCTTGTTCGTCCTGGGATCGACGGCCCACGAGGTGCCGGGGACGGTCGCCTTGGTCTTCAGCGTCTGCGAGGCCGCCGTGAGTTCGGCGGTGCTGTTCTCGACCTGGCGGACGACGGCTCCCGCCTTCTCGCCCAGGATGATGTTGTTGTCGTCGCCCACGACGTTGATGATGAGCTGCTGCTTACCGGCGTCGTAGTACCCACCGGCGTAGTCCTCGCCGAGCAGCTCGGCCAGCTGGGCTGCGAGGTCAGACGCGTCCGCGGCCTTCACCGTTCTGGGGGCGGCACCTTCCGTCGCGTCGGTCTGGGACGCCATCGCGTTCGGCAGGATGAGTGCCGCCGCGCCGAGCGCGACCACGCTTCCTGCGGCTATGACGGCCTTGCGCTTCGGTATCCGCTTGTGACTCAACTTCTTGACCTCCTGGGGACTGGGGGGTCCGAGCCGCCGTTCGGCAGCTGACTGCGGGCGCCTGGATGGCTGTAGGTACGCAAGCGGCACGTGTGGCGTTCAACGTTGTTTCCCAACTTCCTTTGCGAATGCATGAATCAGTCACGCGGGATGTACGGTCCCCGGCGCCGGGGACCGCGGGCATCACGACGCTGACCACCACCGATGCGGCCGGACGCCCCGAGGACGGCTTCACCGCGGGCACACGAACCGGCCAGGTCGCGGTGGCGGCGAGGCAGGGGCGACGGTGCTCGCGGCGCCCGCGGCACGGCGGCCCGTGCGGGCCGAGGACCACGATGCGGAGGCCCACGACGTTCCGGCGCGAGGTCACGGAGTGGGTGTCCCGGCCGAGGAGGCCGCCACAGAACTCCGCCGGAATGCATTACGGAGGGCGAAAACGACCGGAAGTACGGCCACCTGGCCCTGTGGCCGCATCCGGCCCATTCGGGCTTATTCCCGTGATGCCATCGGAAATCCGATGCCCCCCGATGGATCCCCTATTGGATCTCCGTGTCCCATCGGCCTACCTTCGAGACATGTCAAAGATTCTTTTCGTAGTGACCGGTGCCGACTTCTGGACTCTCGCGGACGGCACGAAGCACCCGACCGGCTTCTGGGCCGAGGAGGCCGTCGCCCCGTACGAGGCGTTCAAGGCCGCGGGCCACGAGATCGTCGTGGCCACCCCGGGCGGCGTCGTGCCGACCGTGGACCAGGGCAGCCTGGCCGCCGAGGTCAACGGCGGCCAGGAAGGCGCGGCGAAGGTCGCCGCCGGCCTCGCCTCGTTCGAGGAGCTGCGCAGTCCCGTCCGCATGGAGGACGTGGACCTCGACGAGTACGCGGCCGTCTTCTACCCCGGCGGCCACGGCCCCATGGAGGACCTCGCGGTCAACGCCGACTCCGGACGGCTCCTCACCCGCGCCCTGGAGTCCGGCAAGCCGCTCGGAGTCGTCTGTCACGCCCCCGCCGCACTGCTCGCCGCCACGAAGGAGGACGGCGGCAACGCCTTCGCCGGCTACCGCCTGACCGGGTTCACCAACGCAGAGGAGACCCAGGCCGGGCTGGCCGACAAGGCCAAGTGGCTGCTCCAGGACCGCCTGGTGGAGCTCGGCGCCGACTTCCAGGAGGGCGAGCCGTGGGCTCCGTACGTGGTGGTCGACCGGAACCTCGTCACCGGCCAGAACCCCGCCTCCTCCGCGCCGCTCGCCGCCGAGCTCCTCAAGAAGCTCGGCTGACGGGCCGCCGGGGTCCGGGCTGACGGCTTCTCAGGGAGCCGGACGGCCACCCCTTCCGCAACCGAGGCCATCGGTTCGCCCTCCGCTACTTCGCGGTGACAGCGCGTGCGCCGACCGGAGCGGAATCCTGGCTTCAGCAAATCTGCACATCGAATACGCACCCGGGTCACGGCACGCGGCGAATCCCCACAGGGATCGTCGCGTGCCGTGTCATTGGCGAGGTGTGCCCGATTCGGGATCGCGATGCCGGCCGCCGAAATGTGAACCACCCCGGGGCCATGTGAAGAAGTCGCCACCGAGCGGTGCGCAGGCCTGCACGGTTGAACGGATCCGCCCTGCAAATGCCCAGATCACACGCGTCGTTGATTGGAAGCGCGACGCGGCACCGTGCTTTGATCCATTGCACCGCGGGGGCCGTTCGGTTTCCGTTTCCGGGTTCCGGTTCCGGGATCCCGGCGCTCGCGGTCGCGGCCGACCATCTGTCCCCAGAGGGGGCCGCTCCCCCCTTGTGAATACCAATAGGAAGGGAAGTTCATCATGAACTCCACCCCCCAGGTTCAGACCGTCGAGATCTCCGACGCCGAGCTCGACAACGTCTCCGGCGGCCTCGCCCTGAACGCCCTCAGCACCGTCACCGGTGTCGTGGACGGCATCGCCCCGGTCTCCGGCCTGGTCGACACCGCCGTGGGCACCGTCGAGGGCGCGACCGGCCTGAACACCGCCCCGGTCACCGGCCTGGTCGCCGGTCTCTGATCACTTCGTGATCGCATGACGTGCCGTGAGTCCCGGAACCGTTTCGCGGTTCCGGGACTTACGGGTGCCATGGAGCGGACCCCGTACACAGGGGTGCCGTGAACCACTCGGCTCGCCCGTGAGCCGCTCATCCAGTTCCTCGCAGGTGAGGGAAGACCCGTGCAGTTCCGCCAACAGGCCCTCGCCAAGCTGCAGTCGCCGGAGGAGCTCGACCTGCCGGTGCGCTTCGCCCGTCCCCAGGGCTGGCTCGTGCTGGCCGTGACGGTCGTCGTCATGGCGGCCGCGTCGGTCTGGGCCGTGACGGGCTCCGTGGCGTCCACCGTGAACGCGCCCGCCGTCCTCACCCACGGCCAGGGCAGCTACCTCCTGCAGAGCCCCGTCTCCGGTCAGGTCACCGCGGTCCTCACCGAGCAGGGCCGGCGGATCAGGGCGAACGCTCCCGTGCTCAAGGTCCGCACCGCGAAGGGCGACACGGTCGTACGCAGCGTCGCCGCGGGCCGGGTCACCGCTCTCGCCGCGACGATCGGCGCGATCGTCAGCACCGGCACGAACGTCGCCGCCGTGGAGAAGGTCGCCGACGCCGACGACCCGCTGTACGCGACGGTGTACGTGCCCGCGGAGAACGCCGCCGCGATTCCCTCGGACGCCGCCGTCGACCTGACCGTCCAGTCCGTGCCGACCCAGGAGTACGGGGTGCTGCGCGGCCATGTGAAGTCCGTCGACCGGACCGCCCAGTCGGCGCAGCAGATCGCCGCCTTCCTCGGCGACAGCCAGCTGGGCGAGCAGTTCACCGAGAAGGGCAGACCCGTGGCCGTCCTCGTCCGGCTCGACCGGTCGTCCGGCACGAAGTCCGGCTACAGGTGGTCGTCCGTGAAGGGCCCGCCGTTCCGGCTCGACTCCATGGTCATGGCCTCCGGTTCGATCCGCCTGGACGACCAGCGCCCGATCGATTGGCTGCTGCCGTGACCGCACCCCACGACACCGCGTCCGCCACGGACGCCGCGGACGCCGCGGACGCCGCGGAATCGCGGCTGCCGCCTCCGGTACGGGGACGTCGCCGCGCCACGCCGCCCAGGCGCAAGGTCCCCAAGGGCCGGGGCAAGAGCGTCCGTACGCCCACCATCCTCCAGATGGAGGCCGTCGAGTGCGGCGCGGCGTCTCTCGCGATGGTGCTCGGTCACTACGGCCGGCACATCCCGCTGGAGGAGCTGCGAATCGCCTGCGGTGTCTCGCGCGACGGCTCGCGGGCCAGCAACCTGCTGAAGGCGGCGCGCAGTTACGGGCTGACGGCCAAGGGCATGCAGATGGACACGGCGGCGCTCGCCGAGGTCCGGGCCCCGGCCATCCTGTTCTGGGAGTTCAACCACTACGTCGTCTACGACGGGATGGGGCGCCGCTTCGGCCGTCGCGGGGTGCACATCAACGACCCCGGCAAGGGCCGCCGTTTCATCCCGATGGAGGACTTCGACACCAGCTTCACGGGTGTCGTGCTGGTCCTGGAGCCGGGACCCGACTTCGAGAAGGGCGGCCGCAGGCCCGGGGTCATGGGCGCCATGCCGGCCCGCCTGCGCGGCACCTCGGGCACCATGCCCGCGGCCGTGCTGGCCAGCCTGCTGCTGGTGGCGGTCGGCGCCGCGGTGCCCGCGCTCAGCCGTACGTACATCGACATGTTCCTCATCGGCGGGCAGACCTCGCTGCTCGGGGTGCTGTTCGCGTCGATGGGCGCGAGCGTGCTGCTGACGGTGGTGCTGACCTGGCTGCAACAGGCGAACCTGCTGCGCGGCCGCCTCATCTCCTCCACGCTCAGCAGCGCGAAGTTCCTCCGGCACCTGCTGCGCCTGCCGGTCACCTTCTTCTCCCAGCGCAGCCCGGCCGACCTGGTCCAACGGCTCCAGTCCAACGACGCGGTGGCCGAGACGCTGGCCCGGGACCTCGCGGCGGCGGGCGTGGACGCCGTCGTCGTGGTCCTGTACGCCGTGCTGCTCTACACCTACGATCCGCAGCTCACGGCCGTGGGCATCGGCGTCGCGCTGCTCAACGTGGTGGCGATGCGGATCGTGATCCGGCTGCGCGCGACCCGTACGGCGAAGCTGCGCGCCGACAACGCACGGCTGACGACCACCGCGTACACCGGCCTTCAGCTGATCGAGACGATGAAGGCGACCGGCGGCGAGGACGGCTACTTCCGCAAGTGGGCGGGGCAGCACGCCACCACGCTGGAGGAGCAGCAGCGCCTCGGCGTGCCGACGGCCTGGCTGGGGGTCGTCGCGCCGACGCTGGCGACGCTCAACAGCGCCCTGATTCTGTGGATCGGCGGGATGCGGGCCGTGGAGGGGCACATCTCCGTGGGTCTGCTCGTCGCGTTCCAGGCGCTGGTGACCCGCTTCACCGCGCCGATCACCCGGCTCAACGGGGTCGCCGGCCGTATCCAGGACTTCGCGGCCGACGTGGCCCGTCTGAAGGACGTCGAGAACTTCGCCGCCGACCCGCTCTACTCACGCCGCGGCGCCGGTGACAGCACCCGCAGGCTGCACGGCCATGTCGAGCTGGAGAACATCACCTTCGGGTACAGCCCGCTCGACAAGCCGCTGCTGTCCGGGTTCTCGCTGACGGTCGGTCCCGGGCAGCAGGTCGCCCTCGTCGGCGGTTCCGGCAGCGGCAAGTCGACCGTGTCCAGGCTGATCTCGGGCCTGTACGCGCCCTGGGAGGGCGTGATCCGTATCGACGGGCAGCGGCTGGAGGACATCCCGCGCGGCGCGCTCGCGTCCTCCGTCTCCTTCGTCGACCAGGACGTCTTCCTCTTCGAGGGCTCGGTCCGCGACAACATCGCCCTGTGGGACCCGTCGGTGCCGGACGAGGCGGTGGTCGCCGCGCTGCAGGACGCGGCGCTGTACGACGTGGTGATGCGCCGCCCGGGCGGTGTCCAGAGCCGGGTCGAGCAGGACGGCCGCAACTTCTCCGGCGGTCAGCGTCAACGCCTGGAGATCGCCCGGGCGTTGGTCCGCAGGCCCAGCATCCTGGTGCTCGACGAGGTGACGAGCGCGCTGGACGCGGAGACCGAGCAGCTCGTGATGGACAACCTGCGCAGGCGCGGCTGCGCCTGCGTGGTGATCGCGCACCGGCTCAGCACCGTCCGCGACAGCGACGAGATCGTGGTCCTCCAGCACGGCACGATCGTGGAACGCGGGCGTCACGACGCCCTGGTGACGGCCGGCGGCGCATACGCCGAGCTGGTCAGGGAGCGATGAGATGACGTCCCCGTACCCTCAGAACCAGCATCACCAGCAGCAGCAACAGCCCGTCGGCGAGAGCGACTACGTGCTCGGCGCGCTCGGCGGCATGGGCACCCCGGTCGACGGCTCGGGCCTCACCCGTCTGGATCTCGAAGGGCCGCACGTCCTGTGGCTCGTCGCGGCCGGGGCCATGGACCTGTTCGCCGTCGACGCGGCCCAGCAGGGCCACTGGCATCACCTCGGCCGGCTCGAAGCGGGCTCGCTGCTGCTCGGCCCGGTCGCGGGACCCCAGCACACGCTCGTCGGCAGACCGCTGCGCCAGTGCGTACTGCGCCGCGTCGAACTGCGCGAGCTGCACCGGCCCCCGCAGACCGAGACCTGGACGTACGACGAGTACGGCAATCCCCAGTACGTACCCCCCGCCACCAGCCCGCTGGAGTACGCCCTCTCCCTCGGTGTCGGCCGGGGCCTCGCCATCCTGTTCGAGGCGCCCCTCGCGACCGAGAGGGACGCGGCGCCGACCGACGACGACGTCCTGTGGATGCAGGTGCCGCCGGGCAGCGTGCAGTACGGCTCCCTGTACGGCGCCGAGGCCGCGGCGGACCTGCTGGTCGACCCGGCGATGTGGCAGGCGATGGTCGACCAGCAGTACCGGCTGCTGGCCACGCTCGACCGCTGGATCGAACAGCTGGAGCGCTCGCACGAGAGCCGGACGGCCGCGGGCATCAAGGCGGGTGAGGCGGTCCGCGCCCAGGCCGACCGCACACTGCTGGCTTCCATATCCAAGAGCCCGGGGTCCCGTCCGGGCGCGGCCGACGCCGATGCCACGTACGCGGCCTGTGCGCTGGTCGCCCGCGCGGCCGGGATCACCCTCGCGGACCCCGCGCGGGGCGGCTCGGAGAGCGACCGTCTCGACCCGGTCGAGCGGATCGCGCTCGCCTCCCGGGTCCGGGCGCGCGCCGTCCGCCTCGACGGGCGCTGGTGGCACGACGACGTGGGCCCGCTCGTCGGACACCGGGTCGCGTCGGGCACTCCGGTCGCGCTGCTGTGGCGGCGTGGCGGCTATGCGGCGGTGCATCCGTCGAGCGGCCGGGAGACGCCGGTCGAGAAGGCCAACGCGGCGGAGTTCGAGCCGCGTGCGGTGATGTTCTACCGGCCGCTGCCCGAGCGCGGGCTGAGTCCGCTGCGGCTGCTGCGGTTCAGCCTCCGGGGCACCGGCGGGGACATGCGCAACCTCGCGATCAGCGGTCTGGTGACGGTGGCGCTCGGCGCGCTGGTGCCGATCGCGACCGGCCAGGTGCTGGGCGAGTTCGTACCGAAGGCCCAGGAGACCCTGATCGTCCAGCTCTGCCTGGCCATCATGATCGCCGGCGTGGTGTCGGCGGCGTTCATGCTGATGCAGAACCTCACCATGCTGCGGCTGGAGGGCCGTATCGAGGCGACGCTGCAACCGGCGGTGTGGGACAGGTTGCTGCGGCTGCCCACGAAGTTCTTCACCTCCCGCTCCACCGGTGAACTGGCCAGTGCCGCCATGGGCATCAGCGCCATCCGCCGCCTCATGGCGGGCGTCGGACCCGTGGTGGTCCAGTCCGTCACGGTCGGCGCGATGAACCTGGGGATCCTGCTCTGGTTCAGCGTCCCCCTGGCGCTGGCCGCGATCGGCATGCTCGTGGTGATCGCCGCGGTGTTCCTCGGGCTCGGTCTCTGGCAGGTGCGCTGGCAGCGCCGGCTGATCGTGCTGAGCAACAAGCTCAACAACCAGGCCTTCCAGACCCTGCGGGGTCTGCCGAAGCTGCGGGTCGCGGCGGCGGAGAACTACGCGTACGCGGCCTGGGCGGGAGAGTTCGCGCGCAGCCGTGAACTCCAGCAGCGGGTGGGGCGGATCAAGAACCTCACGACCGTGCTGGGCTCGGTGTACCTGCCGCTGTGTTCGCTCATCATGTTCATGCTGCTGGCGGGGCCCGCGCGCGGGTCGCTGTCGGCCGCGGCCTTCCTGACGTTCAACACCTCGATGACCATGCTGCTGACCTCGGTCACCCAGCTGACGGGTTCCTTCGTGTCGATGGTCGCCGCGCTGCCGATGTTCGAGGAGATCAAGCCGGTTCTCGACGCGACGCCCGAGGTGCGCGTGGCGAGCACGCGTCCCGCCGAGCTGTCCGGTGCCATCGAGGCGAAGAAGCTGTCCTTCCGGTACACCGACGACGGGCCGCTGGTCCTCGACGACGTGTCGTTCGCGATCCGGCCCGGCGAGTTCGTGGCGGTCGTCGGCCCCAGCGGCTGCGGCAAGTCCACCCTGCTGCGCCTGCTCATCGGCTTCGACAAGCCGGTGTCGGGCAGCGTGCTGTACGACGGCCAGGACCTGGCCGCACTCGACCAGTCGGCCGTACGCCGCCAGTGCGGTGTGGTGCTCCAGCACGCGCAGCCCTTCACCGGCTCGATCCTGGACGTCATCTGCGGCACGGAGCCGTACACGCCCGAGGAGGCGATGGCCGCCGCGGAGATGGCGGGGCTCGCCGAGGACATCAAGCTCATGCCGATGGGGCTGCACACCATCGTGGCGGGCAGCGGCGCGATCTCCGGCGGCCAGCGGCAGCGTCTGATGATCGCCCAGGCGCTGATCCGCCGACCGCGCATCCTCTTCTTCGACGAGGCGACCAGCGCCCTCGACAACGAGACTCAGCGCACGGTCATCGAGAGCACCCGCGCGCTGGATGCCACCCGTGTGGTGATCGCGCACCGCCTCTCCACGGTCATGGACGCCGATCGCGTCATCGTGATGGAGGACGGCCGGATCGCCCAGCAGGGCCCGCCCGCCCAGCTGCTGGCGGACACGGGCGGGCGGCTGCACGAGCTGGTGCGCCGGCAGATGCAGTAGGAGCCCGGGAGGGGCTCCGGGCCCGTCGGCCCGCGCGGAGCCGGGCGTCAGGGGCCGCCGCCCCGCATGTGACGTCCCTCTCGCTAGCGAAACTTTGTCGTTTCGATGAAAGTGGTCTAACCTCGAAGAGTACGAAACAGTTTCGTTTACATACTCTCCGTTCCGAGTGAACTCTCCCTGGAGTGGTGCTCCCATGTCCAAGACCCAGACCCTGTCCGAAGGCGCCCGCAAGGGCACACCGGACTCACCGGGCACGACCGCCCCGGCGGCGAACCGGTGGTGGATCCTCTCGATCATCGGCATCGCGCAGCTGATGGTGGTGCTGGACGCGACCATCGTGAACATCGCGCTGCCGTCGGCCCAGGCCGACCTCGGCTTCTCCGACGGCAACCGGCAGTGGATCGTCACTGCGTACGCCCTCGCCTTCGCCTCGCTGCTCCTGCTCGGCGGCCGGATCGCCGACCTCTTCGGGCGCAAGCCCGCCTTCCTCATCGGTGTCGCCGGATTCGCCGGAGCCTCCGTGCTCGGCGGCGCGGCGAACAGTTTCGGCATGCTGGTCGCCGCGCGCGCCCTGCAGGGTGTCTTCGGTGCCCTCCTCGCACCCGCCGCGCTCTCCCTGCTGAACACGACGTTCACCGACGCCAAGGAGCGCGCCAAGGCGTTCAGCGTGTACGGCGCCATCGCCGGCGCGGGCGGCGCGCTGGGACTGCTGCTCGGCGGTGTGCTGACGGACGCGCTGGACTGGCGCTGGACCCTGTACGTCAACGTCCTCTTCGCCGTCGTCGCCTTCGCGGGCGGCTGGGTCCTGCTGAACAACCACCGCGACGCCGCGAACTCCAAGCTGGACCTGCCGGGCGCGCTGCTGGTCTCCGCCGGTCTGTTCTCCGTGGTCTACGGATTCTCCAACGCCGAGACCCACGACTGGGGTTCACCCCAGACCTGGGGCTTCCTGGTGGCGGGCGCAGTGCTCCTGACGGTGTTCGGCTGGTGGCAGACCCGCTCCGCACACCCGCTGCTGCCGATGCGTGTCCTGCTGGACCGTACCCGCGCGGCCTCGTTCATCGCCGTCCTGGTGACCGGTGCGGGCATGTTCGGCGTCTTCCTCTTCCTCACCTACTACCTGCAGCTGAACCTGGGCTTCAGCCCGACGAAGACCGGTGTGGCCTTCCTGCCGATGATGGCGGCCCTGATGGTCATGGCGCAGGTGTCGACCACGGTCCTGGTGCCGCGCATCGGACCGAAGACCGTCATCCCGGCCGGCTTCGCGCTCGCCGCGGTCGCGATGGCCTGGCTGACCGGCATCGGGGTCGACTCCGACTTCTCGACCGCCGTGCTGCCGCAGCTGATCCTGATCGGCGCCGGCCTCGGCATCGTGATGCCGCCCGCGATGGCCCTGGCCACGAGCGGGGTCGCCGCGGAGGACGCGGGTGTCGCCTCGGCGACGGTGAACACCATGCAGCAGGTGGGCGGTTCCATCGGTACCGCGCTCCTGAACACCCTCGCCGCGAGTGCCGCGACCGGCTACCTGGCCGGCAAGGACGCGACCGACCCGCTGGTCCGGGCCCGGTCGACGATCGAGAGCTACACCACCGCCTTCTGGTGGTCGGCCGGCTTCTTCCTCGCGGGCGCGGTGATCGCCTTCCTGCTCTACCGCCGCGGAGTCCCCGAGCAGGACCCGGACGCCGCACCGGTCGTCCACATGTGAGTCCGCCACAAGCCGAGGGGCCGCCGTCTTCAGGGAGACGGCGGCCCCTCCTTGTGTGCCGGAACCGCCCGCTGTCAGCGGCGCGTGCCGACGCCGACGAGGCTGCGCTCGTACGGGTCGAGCAGCACACCGCGCACCTTGGCGCCCACGCCGGTGATGATCCGCTGGTGGACCAGCGGCACGACGGCGTCCGTGCCGAGGACCGCCGCTTCGGCGGTCATCGCCGCGTCCTGCCGCTTCGCGGTGTCGGTGACCTTCTCGGCCTCGGCGACGGCCTTGTCGGCCGTCCGGTCGCACAGCAGCGCCAGGTTGTAGCTGCCGTCGCACGTGTAGTCACTGGCGAGGATGGAGACGGGGTCGCCGGCGTCGAGCATGGTGTTGCGGGCGGAGACGAACGCGTCGAACTTCCCGGCCAGCGCGTCGCTCTCCAGCCGTGAGTAATCGCGCACCTCCAGCTCGACCCTGAAGCCCCCCTTGTCCAGCTGCTGCTTGAGGACCTGGGCGACCTCGGGCAGTTCGGGCCTGTTGTCGTACGTGGCCACGGTGATCGACGCACCGTCGGTCGCCGCCCGTGCCCGGCCGGCCGGTTCGACCCTCTTGTCGGCCGCCCAGGTCAGGGCCGGACCGTAGATTCCGGCGCCTGGGTCGGCATGCCCCTCGTAGACGTCCTTGGCGAAGACGGCGGTGTCGATCGCCTCGCGGGCGGCGGCCCGTGCCTTCGGCTCCCTGAAGGCGCCCGACCTGCTGTTCAGGAGGACACTCGTGGTGCGGGTGGTGGCCGTCTCACGGCGGGCCGCCTCGTCGAGGGAGGCGGCCTGCGAGACGGGCACGGCCTCGGCGATGTCGACCTCGCCGGTGCGCAGCGCGTTGGTCCGGGCGGTGCCGTCGGCTATGAACCTCGCGTCGACGCCGGAGGCCTGGGCGCGGCCGCCCCAGTAGTCGCCGAAGCGCTCGAGGGTGGCGGCGGTGGCGCCGGTGACCTGGGTGAGCTCGAAGGGGCCGGTGGCCGTGCCGACCGGGCTGACCCGGTCCTTCTTCGCGTACGCGTCGGCCGACAGGACGACCGGGCCGGGGCTGGACAGCCGCAGCGGCAGCGCGGGGTCCGGATCGGCGGTGCTCACCCGCACGGTCCGGCCGCCCGCGGCCTCGGCGGTGAGCTCGACACCGGACAGGGCGGCGGTCGGGGGCTCGGCGCCCGCGGCTCGGGCCAGGGACGCGGCGACGGCCTTCGGCGTGACCTCGGCGCCGTCCTGGAACGCGGCGTCCCGCAGGGTGAACAGCCAGTCGCGGTCGTTCTCGCGGCGCCACGACTCGGCGAGCGCGGGAGCGGCGGCGCCGTTGGCGTCGAGACGGGTCAGGCCCTCGGTGACGCCGAGCCTGCTGAGGAGGGTGGCGTCGGCGCCGTACGGGGAGACATTCTCGGCGGGCGGGAAGGCGAGCGCGACCTTCAGCCGGGAGCCTGCCGAGCCGCCGGAGGACGTGTCACCGCCCTCGGAGGCGAAGCAGCCGGTGAGCAGGGGGGGGCGAGCAGCAGGCCGGCGAACAACCGGCGCCGGCGCGGCACAGAGCGCATGATCTCTTTCAATCGTGGGGGTACGTCGTGCGAGCGGGCCGCGTCGTCAGGGCAGGGGGACTTCGAAGTGCAGGGTTCCCTGGCCCCCCGGTTCCTCGCGTTCGTCGTGGACCGCCTTGCCCAGCGAACGCCAGAACGCCTCGGCGCCGGGCACCGTCGGGTCGGTGTGCAGATAGGCGGCGTGATAGCCGCCGGCGGTCGCCGCGAAGTCCAGCAGCCGGCCGACGAGCTGCCGGGCCAGGCCCTGCCTGCGGTCACCGGGGCGGACGTACACGCGGCGCAGCTGGGCGGTCACCCCCGAGGGGTAGCGCTCGGCGAGGTGGCGCGGGTTGGGCGGGTGGGCCGGGCCCCGGGAGTCGAGCGCGGCCGTCGCGGCCACCGACCCGTCCCGCTCGTCGACCGCGACCAGCAGGGTGTGCCGGACGGGCGTGAGGTAGGCGCCGTCGAGGTCGACGATGTCCCGGTGCCAGCGCGGTACGTACCCGGTGCCGAAGTCCCGGTACACGGTGTCGAGCATCACCGACCGGGCGCCGTCGAGATCGTCGGGGGTCGCCGTCTTTATGCAGTAGTCACGCACTTGCACATCATATGCATTAAGGCTGTGCGGGCCCGTCGGGGGCGAAGCCGTCACCTCGCCACGACCCTTTCCACACGACCCACACATGGCCGTCGGGGCCGTGGTGCACGTTCAGTCCGTCGACGACGGCGAGCAGCGGCAGGTTCTTGGCGCCGGACGGGTCGCCGGCGTCCAGCGAGACCGCGACGTCGTCGGTGGCCGCCACGGTGATGCCCGAACGGTCCGCGGTGAGGACGATCCGGCAGATGTCGGCGGCGCTGCGCGCCAGCAGACACCTGCTCGCGGAACAGCCCGCGTCGAGGACCGGGGAGACGAACGACAGCGGGGCGTCGATCACCTGCGTCACCGCCACGGCGGCCGCCTCGGCGGCGAACTCTCCGTCCGCACGGGAGAAACGGGCCGTGAACTCCATCTCGCGAACGGGTTCCATGGGTCCGTGCTCGGTGAGCAGCGCAGGCCCGTCCGACGAAGCGCGTACCGGCGTTGCCACCGCCAACCCTCCTTGGCCAGACAGTCGTACGTACGAGTGGTGCGGCCGAGAACTGAGCCAGCACGGCGACTTTACGGCGACAACACCCCCATGAACAGGGCAGGTTGAACAAACACAAAGACCAAAAGTCAACTGCTGCAGCTGAAATTCACCGAGTCGAGTGAACCGGAATACGCGATCCGCCGGCCGGCGCGCTCGTCCGGCCTCCTCAGCCGTTTCCCTGGCCGTTTCCTTCCCCCGGCGGAACGTCCTCCCGCGTCCCGTCCGGGAAGCGGATCACCACCGCCCCCCCGGGAGTGACCAACGCCCCGGCCCGCGACCGCAGTTGCCCGGGTTCGCAGGACCGTGCCGGGTCGGCGTCGAGGACGACGAGAGTGACCAGGACGTGGACCCCGCCCGGGTGCGACGGCAGCCGCAGGCAGGGAGTGGCGGAGTACTCGCCGCAGGCGTTGACGGCCCGCCCGGGCGAGACCGTGCCCCACGGCAGGTCGCCGGAGCCGGGCCCGCCCCAGCCGTGCAGGGCGACGAGCGCGCTCGTGAGGCCGTCCGCTCGACGCGCCGATGCCCATCCGGGCCCCGTCTCCCGCAGCGGTGGCCCGCTGTCGTCGGCCACGGCCCACCCCCCTTCGCGCACGACAGCTCCGGCCGGTCCCTCGACCCGGTGCACGCGTACCTCCCAGGGCCCGTGGACCACGCTGGTCGTCTCGATGCGGTGCCCCTCCCCCTCCCCCTCCCCGGACCCCGGCAGGACGGCCCGGTGCCAGGACGCCGCGCGGCGCCCCGCGACGCCGAGAGGATGAATCCGGCCGCGCCGCGAGGAGGCCCCCCCGTCCGGCGCGAGCAGGGCGATGTGGTTGTCGGGCCCCGCCGCGGAACCGTCCGCCGCGGTGTCGGGTGCCGTGGCGCCGGAGTACGCGAACTTCGCGTAGTGCGGGCTGTCCTCGGCATCGGCGGGAGGCGGCGGCAGCCGGTCGCTGCCGTGGTTGACGAGTCGTACGATCCCGTCGGCGGCGGTCGAGTGGAGCAGCCAGCCCGGCGCGGGCAGCGCGAGACACGCGTCGGCCGTCTCCACCGGCCCCGGCTCCTCACGCGCCGTCCACACGGGATGGTCGGCGGGCAGCAGCAGGCCGAGGAACGCCTTGCTCGCCCAGTACGGCGAGGCGGGTCCCGAATAGCGCTGGGTGACCGGAAGGAAGGGCCGGTACCAGCCGAGGCTCAGCAGTCCCCGCTCGTCGGGCACCCCGCGCTCGGCGAAGTGCTTCAGCGCGCCCGAGGCGAGCCGGCGTGTACGGCCGGGCGGCAGGGGGGTGGCGTCCGCGAGCGCGCCGGCCCACAGCGGGGCGGCCGTCGCGTAGCGGTAGGTGAGGGATCGGCCCTGGTGGACGGGCGCGCCGTCGGCCCCGAAGAAGTACTGGTGCGCGCCGAGGAACTCACTCAGCCGGGCCCTGTGGACGGCTGTCAGTGCGGCGTCCGCGCGGGACCCGGCGATCCGGGCCCACAGCACCGGGTAGAGGTGCAGCGCCCAGGCGTTGTAGTAGTCGAACTTGCGGCCGTCGCCGTCGGTGTACCAGCCGTCGCCCCGGTACCAGTCCTCCAGCCGTGCCAGTCCCCCGTCGATCTCCGCACGGCTGTGCGGGGCGCCCACGGAGGCGAGGAACTCCTCCGTGACCACCTGGAAGAGCCGCCAGTTCGAGTCGTTGGTCTCGGCTCCGACGAACCCGCCGAGCCAGGCCGCCACCCGCTGGCGTACCCCGTCGTCAAGCCGGTCCCAGATCCACGGCCGGGTCTCGTGCAGGGCGATGGCGATCGAGGCGGCCTCGACCATGGGCTGGCCCCGGTCGGTGATGGGCGGCCAGCGGTCGGCCCCGTCCGGGTCGGTACCGGCGGCCAGGCCGGCCGCGTACCGCTCGACGAGGTCCGGCGGGACGCGCCCGCCGGCACCCGCGATCCGGCAGGCGGCGAGCAGGAACGAACGGGCGTACCCCTCCAGGCCGTCGGACCAGGGTCCGGAGTGGCCGGCCCGGCCGGGCAGCCGGTAGTGCGCCAAGTCCCGTGACGCGTAGGGGCGCAGGGCGTCCAGCAGGTGGTCGGCCATCGCCTCCCAGTGCGCGCGGGTCCAGCCGGTGACCGGTGACAGGGCGGGGTCGGGGGGCGGCATGCGGGAGGAGTGCGTCGAACCGGTGAGCGACACGTGCGGCGCGGTCATACGGGGGTGGGTCCTCCGTCAGTGAGGGCGTTCGGGCGCGGTGGCGTCGGGCGGGGGCGGCTGGACGCTGTCGCGTACGACGATGTGGGTGCCGAGCAGGTGGTGGGCGCCCGCGGCGTGCTCGGGGTCGCGCAGGGCGATGCGTACGGCGGCCCGGCCGAGTTCCTCGGCGGGCGTGCGCACGGTGGTGAGCGGCGGGTTGAAGTCCTCGGCGAGCGGGATGTCGTTGTAGCCGACGACCGAGAGGTCGTGGGGCACGCGCAGTCCGGCGTCGGAGATGGCCCGCAGTGCGCCGGCGGCGACCATGTCGTCCCCGGCGAAGACGGCGGTGAAGTCCGGTGTCTCCTTGAGGAGTTGGGTCATCGCGCGATGGCCCGCCGCCCGGCCGAGTCCGCAGTCGACGACATGGGCGGCCTCGGGCGGCAGGCCGTGCTCGGCGAGCGCGGCCCGGTACCCGGCGACACGCGCGTCCAGGGCCGTGTTCCCCGGCAGCCCGCCGAGGAACACGATCCTGCGGTGGCCCGCCGAGAGGAGATGGCCGGTGATGGCGTGGGCGCCGGCCTCGTTGTCGAACTCGACGACGAGGGCCGGGATGTCGGGGTCGGGGGCGGGCCGTCCGCACAGCACGAGGCGCGCGCCGGACGAGTCGAGGGCGTGCGCGTAGTGCGCGACCCGCTCCCGGTAGGCGTCGTCCTCGACGACCCCGCCGACCAGCACCACCAGCCGGGCGCCCTCCTCCCGCATCAGCTGCACGAACTCCAGCTCGCGCTGCGGGTCCCCGCCGGTGGTGCCGACCAGGCACAGCCAGCCCCGCGCGGCCGCCTCGGCCTCGACGCCCTCGGCGACCTGCGCGTAGAAGGGGCTCGTGACCTGGCGCAGGACGACGGCGACCATCTTGCGTCCGCCGCCGACGAGGGCGCGGGCGTGCGCGTTGGCGACGTAGTCGAGGTCTCGGGCCGCGCGCAGCACCCGGGCCCGGGTGGACGCGGGCACGGGGTGGTTGCCGCTCAGCACGCGCGAGACGGTGGCCATGGACACGCCCGCCCGCTCGGCGACCTCGCGGATGGTCACGCGCCGCTTCGCCGTCGGCTCCGCCTCTGCCATGTCGTTGCCCATCTCCCCCGCGTCTCCCCTCACAGCCGCCCGACGTGCCACGTCAGTTGTTGGCGGCGTAGTCCCTGGCGAACTCCTCGGCCATTCTGTCGCCACCGCGCTGACGCCACTTCTTGACCGTCGCGTCCCACTCGGACAGCGGTGTCCGGCCGGCGACGATCCCGGTGGCGGTGTCCTTGAGGAGCGTGTCGAGGGTGGTGCCCCGGGAGGTGTACGTCGAGGACTGGAGCCCGTACGAGGCGTTGCGGATGGCTGCCGGCACGGTCTTCGTCTGCCAGGCGTGCAGGGCCTTCACCGCCTCGGGCAGCCCGGGCACGAACAGCACCTGGGGCCCTTCGGCGAGGTACTTGAGCGGCAGGTTGGTGTTGTTCTCGACCTGGCCGAGGTCGCTCGGCTCGGGCGAGCCGTCCTCGGCCCGCGTGAAGTGGGTGCCCTCCACGCCGTAGTGGACGAGTTCCCACTCCTTGCTGCCGAACGGCGCCGCGAGGTAGTCGAGTACCCGCAGCAGCAGCTGGACGCGCTCCTTCTTCGCCTTCTTGAGGATGGTGTAGCCGAACGAGCGGCGTGCCGCGACGATGCCTCCGGGGGTACCGCCCACGCTGTACGGGAGGGCGGCCGCGGGTGTGAACTTCCTTGTCCTGTCGAGGAACTTGGGGAGGTAGCCGCCGAACCCGTCCTGCACGGAGCCGACCGTTCCGTTGAGGTAGAGGGCGATCATGTCCGGCTGGGAGATCGAGGTGGCGTCGGGGTGGTAGGAGCCCGCCTTGCGCAGCCGGAGCTGGAAGTCGAGCATCTCCTTGTAGCGCTCGTCGGCGGCGGACGGGAGGAACGTGCCGTCCTTCTTCACCGACCAGCCCCGTGCGCTGACGCCGTGGGCCGCGGAGTGGAAGCCGTCGCCGAACGCGGACCCGACCGCCGCCCCCAGGGCGTACTTCCGCCCGATCGTGCCCTTTCTGGCGACCGCCGCGAAGTCCTGGTCCGTCCAGCCCTCCTTCATTCCGGCGTCCTCGAAGTACTCCTGGTTGAGCCAGAGCGTGGAGCCGGGCAGCGGGCGTTCCAGAGGGATGCCGTAGATCCGGCCGCCGATGCGGCCCATGTCCCGCCAGGCGTGGGTGGGAATGTTCGCGAGGTTCGGATGGTCCGCGACCGCGTCGCCGGAGAGGAACGGGGTGAGGTCCTCGGCGCGGCGCTGGACGAACTGGGCCTCGCGCGGCAGCGCGAACCCGGAGAAGATGTTGATGATGTCCGGCAGTTGACCGGGGTCGCCCGCCATGACGGTGGCCATCTTCTTCTGGTAGTCCGCCTGCGAGATGACCGTGTACTCGATCTTCACGCCGAGCGCCTTCTCCACGGCCTGCCAGAACCGGTTCGACGAGGCCGGCTTCGGCGGCGTACCGAAGGACACCGACATCACCTTGACCGTGGAGCCGTCCCCAGGTGTGCGGGAGACCGACTTCGCCAGGTCGGAGGGGTAGGACGTGTAGCCGGACTGGACGCCTTCCTCGGTCGGCGCCAGGTCGGGCCTGGGCCCTGCGAAGGCCTTGTACGCGGGCCAGGGCGCGAGGTCCTTGCCCGCGTTGGACACCCCGTCGTCGCCGGACTCCGTGGAGCAGGCGGTCAGGGCGGTCGGAGCGGCGAGCGCGAGACCGCCCACGGCGGCGGTACGCATCAGGGCACGGCGGGACAACGATGAACCGGACATACGTGTCTTCTCCCAGCTCTGGACGACTGGCTGTTGACGGACGGCTTGGTGGAACTGGTGAAGCCCGGTGCGGAACGGCACCCCCCCTATAAGGGGCGCGGGGACCTGCTCGGCCGGCCACAACCGGCCCGCACCCGGAGCGCCGCACCAGCGAGGCGCTCAACTCTTGATGGCGCCGGTGAGCACGCCCTTGGTGAAGTACTTCTGCAGGAAGGGGTAGACGAGCAGGATCGGCACGGTGGCGATCACCAGGACGGCCATCTGGACGGTCTGCGGGGCGTTCACGGCGCCCTCGCTGGTGGCGGTGTCGGTCAGTCCCGAGCCGGCCACCACATAGGTCCGAAGCACCTGTTGGAGCGGCCAGTGGTCACTCTCCAGGTACAGCGAGGCGTAGAACCAGGAGTTCCAGTAGGCCACCGCGTAGAAGAGGCCGACGACCCCGAGGGCCGCCTTGGACAGGGGCAGCACGACGGACCACAGGACCCGCCAGTCCCCCGCGCCGTCCAGCCGGGCGGCCTCGTACAGCTCCTCGGGGATCGACTGGAAGAAGCCGCGCAGGACCACCAGGTTGAACACGTTGATCAGCACGGGAAAGACCAGCGATCCGTACGAGTCCAGCAGACCGAGCTCCTTGACCAGCAGGAAGCTGGGGATCATGCCGGGCGGAAAGAGGAACGTGAACAGGACGAGGAGCAGCATGGGCCGGCCGCCGAACACCCCGGGACGCGACAGGGCGTAGGCCAGTGTGACCGTGCAGAAGAGGCTGAGCATCGTGCCGACAACGGTCACTCCCGCGCTGACGCCGAGGGCATGGGTGACGATGCCGCCCTCGAAGATGTCGCGGTACGCCTTGGTGGTCGGGCTCGTCGGCCAGAGCACCCAGCCGCCGTTGTCGACCACCTCCTTGGGCGAGGCGAGCGAGGTGGAGAGGATCACGAGGAACGGCACGCACACCAGGAGGACGACCGAGGTGAGCGCCACGGCTTTCGCCGCCTGGGTCACCGGCCCGGGCTTCTCCATCCAGGCGGGCCGGACGTGTGCGCTCACTTGTAGATCCCCTGTTCGCCGAGCCGGTGGGCGACCTTGTTGGCCGCGTAGACGAGGAGCGCTCCGACCACGCCCTTGAAGAGGCCGGCGGCGGCCGCGTATCCGTAGTCGCCGCCGACCAGGCCCTGGTAGTAGACGAAGGTGTCGATGACCTCCGCGGCCTCCGGGCCCACCGCGTCGCGCTGCAGGAGCATCTGCTCGAAGCCGACGGAGAGGATGTCGCCGAGACGCATGATGAGGAGCAGCACGATCACGGCCCGGATCGCGGGCAGGGTGACGTGCCAGAAACGCCGCCAGGGTCCGGCGCCGTCGATGGCGGCGGCCTCGTACTGCTGCTCGTCCACCTGGGAGAGCGCGGCGAGGAAGATGATCGTTCCCCAGCCGGCGTCCTTCCAGATCACCTGGGCGACGGTGAGCGGCCGGAAGGCGTCGGGGTTGCCGATGATGTCGACGGTGCTCAGGCCCGCGTCGCCGAGATAGCCGTTCACCAGACCGGTGTCTCCGAGGACCTGCTGGAACAGGGCGACGACGATCACCCACGAGATGAAGTGCGGCAGGTACGCCACCGACTGCACGAAGCGGCGGACGGTGCTCCAGGTCAGGGTGTGCAGCAGCAGGGCGAGAGCCAGCGGCACGGGGAAGTAGAAGACGATCTGGAGGACCGCGATCCAGAGGGTGTTGAGGACGGCGTCCCAGAACTCGGTGTCCTGGAACATCCGCTGGAAGTTGCCGAGGCCCACCCACGGACTGCCCCAGATGCCGTCGAAGGGCACGTAGTCCTTGAACGCGATGACGTTGCCGGCCAGTGCCCCGTAGTGGAACAGCAGGAAGTAGCCGAGCCCGGGCAGCATCAGCAGGAAGAGCGTCCGACCGCTGCGCCGGTGAAAACCTTTTCTCTCCTTGCGCACGCCGTTCGGGTGTCGACGGGAAGGAGTCACCGCCTCTTTACCTGCACTGTCCCGCACCTCCACGGCCACGGGCCCTCCTCACCTCTGGTTGTCGGGTGAGGGGAAATTAAAACGTTTCCAACGTGGGGTCAACACCTCTGACACACACGGCAAGTTGGCCCTGGCAGGGCACGCCTGCCGACCTGCGGAGATCTATTGAAACGTTTTCCGACGGTGTTCGAGATACGCGTCGAGGGCGGCCGAGCCCCGCAGCCGGGTCAGGCTCCGCCGGTGCAACTCGCGTTCACGTCCGGCCAGTTCGGCCCGTACGCGCTCGGGGCTGCCGCCGGAGCGCAGCTCGGACAGGACCGAACCGATGGCGGGGAAGGGGTGGTTGCCGCGCCGGAGGAGGACGACGATCCGCGCCAGCCGGACCTCGGACGCCGAGTAGCGGCGGTATCCGGTGGACTTCTCGCGGGTGGGCCGCAGCAGGCCACGGGTCTCCCACAGGCGCAGCACGGGGGTCTGGACGCCGACGACGTCGGCCACTTCCCCGATCCGCAGACCACCGCGGTCCGCCGGCAGGGTGTCGAGCGTGGTCAAGGTGCCCAGGACCCCCAGGACCTCGGCGAGTTCGCCCCGCTCCCGGTGGAGTTCGGCGTGGCTCGCGTCCAGTGCTGCAAGGGCCGTCTCCAGGTCGCCGCCGTGCACGGCCCGCATGATGGCCCCCGCCGTCGGCCAGCCGTGACCGGCGGCCAGCGCGCGGGCGGCCGTGAGCGCGTGGGCGTGTACGTCCGTGAACACCCGGTAGCCGCTTTCCGTGCGCTCCACGGGCGGCAGGAGGCCCGTCTCGACGTAGTTGCGGACCTGCTGCGTGGAGACGCCGGCCGCACGCGCGAGATCGACGGCCCGCAGTCGCTCGCCCACCTCTGACTCCTCGCACCTTCTCTGAAGCTCCATTTGAGGGTTTCAGAGTACGACGAGACCTCGACCTGGAGCAGAGGCATCCCAAGTCTCACGAAGCAATTCAATGAAACGATTGAAGGCAGGGAAGGCGCCGCGTCACCTCATGGAAGGCGACGCGGGCCGACGTCGCGGCGCCACGGCATGGCGCGACACGGCAGAAGCAACAGCAGAAGCAGCAGCGGAAAAGGAGCGCTCGGCATGAAGTTCACTCTCGAGGTCGACATGGGAGACACCGCCTGGGACGGGAACGCCGCCCGGGAACTGGGGCGGATCCTGCGCTACTGGGGCGGGAACCTCCAGCACTACGAGCTGAAGCCGGGCGACGGGTCGGCGATCCAGGACTCCGGTCACCACGAGGTGGGGGCCTGGCGCATCAGCGCTCCTCAATGACGCCAGGGCCGGCGGAGACGGCCCCACTCCGTCTCCGCCGGCCCCTGTTGCGAGGTTGCGTGGCTGTCCGCGACGGGACTCGCACTCCCCATCCGCATCCGCGGGCCTCCGTCGGCGCACTCGGACAGACCGCGCGACCCCGGTCTCTCAGAACGTGAAGACGGTCGTCCCGTAGGAGTTCTTCACGCACTCGTTGGAGAAGGTGCGTTCGTAGGAGACCCGCTTGCCCTGCCAGACTCCGTCGACGGTGACGACGACGGGATCGTATTCGCGGGTGCACATGACGTTGTCTCTGGCCGGCAGGGCGTTGAAGTCCCCGCCCGACGCGCGCAGTTCACCGCACGCCGACGCGGCGGCCGGGTGGGTCCCCGAAGCGGTCGGCGCGCAGCTCAGGGTGACCGCGCGTTCGGGTACGGCTTCGGCCGCGATCTCGCCGTGGCCCACGGTGAGCACCAGGGACGAGGGGGCGTAGAGCGCGGTCGGCGAAGGGGTGGCGAGGGCGGTCCCGGTGAGGGGACCGCAGACGGCTGTGGCCGCCAGCGTGATCGTCACTGCCCAGCGCGCGGTGTTCGGCATTGTGTGCATCCTTCCGCTCGGGTGTCTCCGAACCAACTCGGTCTGTGCCGGTTCGGCGAGCGCGAGTCTGCCGAGTTCGCGACGGAAACACACGTCGACCCCACGCGTTTCAGTAACCTTGCGTGTTGAATCAGTGGCGCGAAGTTACGGAATTCGAACAGGCTGCCCCTGCAACTGGGCGGGCGCCGGGCCGCCGAGGTGACGCGCTGGCCGGATATGCGCTGCTCAGCAATAGGCCTGAAACATTCCGCTTCAGGCTGAGCACGGACCCCTTGCGCCCCGACCGTCGAAGAGTAATCGTGATTACATGATTACAGCCGAACACGAGAAAATGCGCGGCTGGTTCGCCGGCCGCCTGCCCGACGACCTCTTCGAGAGCCTTGGCGAGGTCACGGTCGACCGCGAGGAGATCACCGTCGTCGGCCGCATCCCGGAGCCCCGGCTCCCCGAGGGCGCCTCGGACGCCGAGAGGGAGGCGGCCGTCGGCTCCCGCGTCCAGGAGTTCCGCGAGCGCACCCGCGACACCCGCGTGGCCGTCGCGCGGGAGGCCGAGCACCGCTTCGGCAAGAAGGTCTCCTGGGGCGTCGAGTGCGGCGCCGAACGCGCTCTGTTCACGCATGTCGCCGCCCCCGTCATGACCCGGCTGCGCCAGCCTCAGCGGCAGGTGCTCGACACCCTGATCGCCGCCGGTGTCGCCCGCAGCCGCAGCGACGCCCTCGCCTGGTGCGTACGCCTCGTCGAGCGCCACGCGGACGACTGGCTCACGGAGTTGCGGGACTCCCTGGAGCACGTGCAGCGGGTCCGCGCCCAGGGACCCGACGGACCGGACCGCACGGCCGAGACTCCCCCGGCCGCCCCTCCCGGCGACAGGCCCGACCGGTCGGCGGACGGGCCGCGGGCCGAGCCCGACACCGAGCACGGCGGCAACTGACCGCGCACGAGGGAGTGTTCGCATGCCGCCCGGTGATCCGGCCGGCGGAGTCGGCATCGGGCCGCCGGTCCCAGAGCCGCGGAGGGCGAAGGCTGCGGAGGGCGGAGGCCTCGGCCGACGGGAGCAGGGCCGTGTCGGTGGACGACTGCCCTTGACGGCAGTCTCCGTTCCAGGGAGCGAAATCCGGACAGCTCCGGTGGCCGGGGCTGCCGGGGAACACGGCCTTCGTAGACTGCCCGGCCATGGAACAGATCTACGGGCTGGGCGAGATCACTTGTCCGTCCGGTGAGTTGGTGATCGTCGACGGCGGTCACCTGGGTATGTGGAGCGGGGAGCGTTCACCGGCGTTGGTGGATCCGGGAGCCTTCGGCGTCCAGGAGCCGGCGGTCGCCGCCGATGTGAGCGCCGCGACCGACTTCCTCATCACCGGTCGTGACGCCGACTCCGCGGCCCACTCCTTCGACCGGCAGCCCGGTCGGACGCTCCACGACATTCCGGCCTCGGGGGTCACGCGGCTGACCGAACTCTTCGACGCGCACTGCCGGGAGCACGGCCTAGACGCCGTACTGGAGGCCTCTGCCGAGCGGGTGCCGCACCGGGAACGCGTGCGGAGGTGCGTGGCTGGGGGCGGAGGCTGTTTCCTGATGCACGGTGTGCCGGTGGTGGCCCTCGGAGGGGTGCCCCGCGACCGGCCGCTGCCGGTGCTGGCGACAGGCACCGGCATCGTGCTCACCGTCGCTCCCGGCCCCGTCGCCGAGTCCGTGGAACTCGGGGAGCTGCGCGTCGACTGGGCCCGCCTGTTCTTCGGTGACGCCGACGCGCTGAACGCCTGGCAGCACCACGATCCCGTCGACGGGCTGGCCGACGTCGCGTTCTGGGGCGCCGCGGAAGAGCAGGCCGCCGCGGAGTTCGGGGCACCCGGGCTGGGCGAGCCCGGCGAGGACGGGGTCAGGGGCTGGACGGGTCTGCCGGTGACGGACGCGATGCGCCTGGCCGGCGCCCTCTTCGACTGGAAGGACGCCGATCCGCGGCGTCGGCTGATGGTGGACTTCCGCCCGCACTCCCACCACTGGCAGGTCATGCGCCAGGTCCGCGCATCCGCGCTGGAGGCCGGAACCGTCGAGGTCGGCGGCGCGCGCGTGCTGTGCGCGATGACCAGCCAGGGCGACGGCCGGTTCCCGGTGTCCGCGGACCTCGACGCGACGGGCCGCCCGGTCGCCGTACGCGTGTCGTTCCGCGCCTAGACGAACGAGTCCGATGCCGGGACCACCGCGCGAGTCTGGGTTCTGCTTGGCAGGCTCAGGGGTGGAGGCCAGCCCGGAAAATGAGCGAGACGAGTTGTGCTCGCTCATGTGCGCCGAGGCGCGGCGGTGTCGTGAACATCCCGCACAGCACCCGCCGCACCGGACACATGTCGGGTGCGCTCCCATGGTGGACGGATCATGTCCCACTCGTCAGGATCGTCGCGGGAACAGCGCGGTCCCGGCCACAGCGCGCGGTCTCCCGCAGCGACGGCACGGTCTCGACGGTGAGATCCAGGCGAGAGGCGGAACGTACGGATGACGAAGCACTGGGCGGACTTCCAGTACGAGATCTATCTGAACGGGATGACGGGCGCGGTGCCCCGGCTGCCCACCGATCTGACACGGCTGGAGGAGCTGACCGAACAGCGGCTGGGCCCGGGCCCGGTGGGCTATGTGGCGGGCAGTGCGGGCAACGGCAGCACGGCGCGGGCGAACCGGGCCGCGCTCGACCGCCGCCGGATCGTGCCACGCATGCTGCGCGACGTGCACGAACGCGATCTGTCCGTCGAGGT
This sequence comes from Streptomyces aurantiacus, assembly GCF_027107535.1. Classification (NCBI taxonomy): domain Bacteria; kingdom Bacillati; phylum Actinomycetota; class Actinomycetes; order Kitasatosporales; family Streptomycetaceae; genus Streptomyces; species Streptomyces sp. Qhu-G9. The sequence continues at coordinate 6,248,989 of NZ_CP114283.1, forward strand.
GCTGGGCCGCCCGCTGCCCGCGCCCCTCGCCCTCGCGCCGGTCGGCGTCCTGTCGATCATGCATCCGGATGCCGAGTCGGCGGCGGCGCGGGCCGCCGCCGCGCAGGGCGTGCCGTACATCCTGTCCTCGGCGTCCAGTACGCCGATGGAACAGGTCGCGGAGGCGATGGGCGACGGCGAGCGCTGGTTCCAGCTGTACTGGGCCAAGGACCGCGAGGTCACGAAGAGTTTCCTGGACCGGGCGAAGGCGGCCGGATTCTCCGCGCTGTTCGTCACGCTGGACACGCCGTTGCTGGCCTGGCGGCCGCGGGACCTGGACCAGGCGTACCTGCCGTTCCTGCACGGGGTGGGAACCGCCAACTACTTCTCCGACCCGGCGTTCCTGGCGGGCCTGGCCAAGCCGGTGCACGAGGACCCCGACGCGGCGGTCATGCACTTCGTCCAGATGTTCGCCGATCCCGCGAAGACGTGGCCCGACCTGGAGTTCTTGCGGGAGAACTGGGACGGCCCGATCGTCCTGAAGGGCATCCTGCACCCGGACGACGCCCGGCGGGCCGTCAACGCCGGGATGGACGGCGTGGTCGTCTCCAACCACGGCGGCCGTCAGGTGGCCGGCGCCGTCGCGGCCGCCGACGCGCTGCCCAAGGTGGTCGAAGCCGCCGGGGACCGGCTGTCCGTCCTCTTCGACAGCGGGATCCGCACGGGCGACGACATCTTCAAGGCCCTGGCGCTGGGCGCCGAGGCGGTACTCGTCGGACGTCCGTACGTCTACGGGCTCGGCCTCGACGGCCAGGCCGGCGTCGAGCACGTCATCCGCTGCCTGCTCGCCGAACTCGACCTCACCCTCGCCCTGTCGGGGCACGCCGGCCCGGCGGGCCCCGGAGCCGACGACCTGGAGGAGGGGATCGCGTGAACGCCGGGGCGGGCACCGCGCCGCGGAACGTACTGGCCCTCGTCCCACCCCACGTGGGCGGCCGCAGGGCCGCAACGGGTCTCGCCCCGCTGTTCCCCGACGGCGTCCGCGTGACCGTCGCCGGGACGGCCGACGAGGACACCACCGCGCTGCGCGAGGCCCACCCCCTCGCCCCCGGGCTCGCCCGCCTCTCCGCCGGACACGCCGCGGCGGCCTCGCGGCGGGAACCGGTCCCGTTCGACGGACACGGTGCGGCGGATCGCGCCTGCGGCCGTCCGTGACGTCACCGGGTTCCCGGCGGGCGAGACCCCCCTGGACGCCGTGTCGTGGGGCCCGCGGTCACAGACCGATTCCGGTGACCGACCGCACCACCTGCAGCACAGGCAACGGTTCGGCGGGAAGCGGGCCCGAGTCGCCGACGGTGGTGGCGCGGCGCTGCGCGTAGGGACTCGCCGGGGAGGCGGTCGGCTCCGCCCGCTCCTGCGGCTCCGAGGACCGCGGGCGCGCCTCGCAGGCCGGTGCGGCGCACGCGGGATCCGAGCCGACCTGTGTGTCGGCGGCCGACGGGTCGGCCGTCGGCCGGGCGGACGGCCCATCGGTTCCCGCGATCGACAGCGACTCGGGAGTGGCCTTGGCGGCGTCGGTCAGCCAGCGCTGGCCGTCGCTCCGGTCGCGGATCTTCACCACCACCTCCGCGTCCGCGCCGCCGGAGGAGGGGGCGACAGCGAGCCCTTCCGCTCGGCGGGGCAGCAACTCGCCCTGGACGGTGAGGTCGTACCGCACGTCGTCGCCCCGCTTGGCGGCCACACCGGCGCAGCGGCCCAGAACGACCACTCCGGCGTCCGCATGGGAGTCGAGGCACAGGTCGGGGTCGGCTCCGCTGCGCAGGAGCCCGTCCTCCTCGTACGACCACTTCTGGGTCCCGGCCGACGAGCACGTCTCCAACTCGGTGCCGGCGCCGGCCTTCGCCCGGCCGCCCTTGATGTCGAGGCAGAGGTCGGCGGCGAGGTTGCGCAGCCGGGTGCGAATGGGTCCCGTGGGAAGGCCCGCCGAGTTGGGCGGGGCCGACGAGGTGGCGGGCGGTTCCTGCCCGCCGGGGCTGGGAGCGAGGCTGCTGGACGCCCCGGTGGAGGCGGAGGGGTCGTCGGCGCCGCCCTCGTCCTGCGACCACAGGCTGGTCACCAGGACAGTGGCGAGCAGGGCGGCGGACACCACGCCGGCTCCGGTGAGGAGTGCCTTCGAGTGCCGCGGGGCCGGGGAGGAGTGCCGCCCCTGTCCGGTGGAGAACTGGGACAGCAGACGGCGGCGGCCGCCGCCGCCCGGGCGTCCGCCGGTGTAGCGGCCGGCCCTGGCCGCCGAGCTGCCGCGGCTGGGCCGTGACTCGAGATAGCGGCGGGCGCCCCAGCCGAGCACACCCTCGGCGAGCAGTCCGCCCAGCCCGCCTTCGAAATGGCTCAGTTGTTCGGCGGCGTATCGGCAGAAACGGCACTCCAGCAGATGTTGCTGCACATCGGGGAGCAACGCTCCCCCGCGGCGAATCGGGACATCCAGGAGGCGGTTGTAGTAGCGGCAATCCTTGTTCGGCGCGAGTTCGCGATGGGCGCGTACGCAGCCTTCACGGAATTTCTCGCGGGCCTGCTCCAGCGCGGCCCCCGTCATGTCGGCATCCATACCCAGCAGACCGGCCGGTACGGATATGTGCTCGGCCTCGACCTCGGTGTGCCAGAGCACGCACTGGGCGAGTCCCGGGAGAGCCTGGAAAGAACGCTCCGCGAGCTTGCGATTCGCCGGGGTCATGGACTTCGTCGCGCGCATACCGCGACCCCCGGCCGGTTTCCGGAGATCGGGCAGCACCGCGGATATACGGTCCTCCGCGGACCACACCTTGATGATGTCCCGTACGGCCACGAGGAGTTGGGGGCGCAGGGCGACGGCGGACCCGGCGCGCCTGAGGCGTTCCAGTACCTGCTGGAAGGCGGCCGCGGTGACCATCGAGGCGACGTTCGCCGAGGAAGCGAGGCAGATGACCGCGTAGTCGTGTGTCGGCTGCCAGTGCCGGGCGAGCAGCAGCGCGACGGCGTGGGTGGGGTCGCCCTCCGGCTGGGCTCTGAGGAGCGCCGCCAGGCTCTCGTCGGATGCTCCGGGAGCGGTACCGGAGTCAGGCGGATACGAGGGACGAGGCGGGTGGGGGGTGTGCACTGAGCGGTTTCCTTCCAAGGCACAAGGTGGCACACAGGAGTTCTGACCGCCGAAAAGGAGCTCCGGGTTGGTGCGTACCTTTTGGCTTGGTGTTCGGAAAGCGGCCGGGACGTCGACCGACTCGACGTCCGTCGGCCGTGAGCCTTTTGAGCCCGACGGCACGGTGAATCCTGAGCAGCGAATCAGACCTGGCCATTGGCCATGTACGAGGAAGTTCACCCTCGCACAAAACTCTCACACCCAACAAGGCACTTGAGCTACTTCAGCAACATCTGCGCATAGGGGGAAAGCCGACGCCCACCTCGGTCAACTCGGTCCGCGGACGTCGTGTTTCGAAATGGCATTCGTTGCCAAGCGCCCCGTGTGAACCGTGTGCACGCGCCGGCGCCCCTCGCACGCTCCCGGCGCGGGGGTGTCGGTGGTCCACTGGTACCGGCCCTTCTCGGAGGCCCCGCGCTGGACGGCGGCTCTCCCGCGCGAAACGGGCCGCCGACCCCGATCCTCCCGCCCTCGGTCGGCGGCCCCGAGGGCGGTCCCACCCCCTCCTTGCCGGCGGGGCGGCGGCTCAGATCTGCCAGGAACGCAGACGGTCGGCGGCCCCGAACACGTCCGCCTTGCCGGACATCAGATCGCGTGCCAGGTCGACGAGGGCCCCGTACGGAGGATCGATCCCGACGCCGCTCACGAACATGTACGAGACCGCTGTCGCGCAGGCGAAACGGGCGTTCGCGGAGGGCAGGGGCTTCAGCAGGGCGAGGGTGTGCAGGAGCGCGGCGGCACGCCAGGCCGGGTCCGAGTCCACTCCGAGCCGCGGCGGGTCCACCCGGTGCCGGGCCACCGCGGCCACGAGCACCGAGAAGTCGTTGACGGTCGGCCGGTCGGGCAGCACCTCTTCATGACGCTGGAGCAGCCAGGGCACGTCGATGTGGATGACGGGGGCCATGGGTCAGGCGGCCCGCCCCTCGCCCTTGGTGGGTGGTTCGTCGTCGGGGAAGGCCGCCGCGAACTCGTCCGCGTGCGCGGCGAAGAAGCGGCGGAAGACGTCCGCGCCCTCCTGCAGCGCCCGGTGCCGCACGATGTCGGCAGCGGCCGCTTCACGCACCAGGGCTTTCATCGAAGTACCGCGCTCCTTGGCGATCTGCCGCAGATCCTCGAGCTCGCGCTCGCTGAACTCCACGTTGAGAGCTGGCATACCCCTCACAGTACCGCGAGGGGTACTCACCCGTAAATACCAGCAGGTCAGACCTGCCCGGCACCGGTACCTCAGGAATACCTCCGTTCGATCGCGGGCGAACGGCCGGCGCCCGACCAGCCGTGCGAGCACTGAGACCTGCGTCACATTCCACCGTGGGCTGTCACATCCCGCGCGTCCGGAGCCCTCGCAGTAGTGAGCGCGCTACGGGAGGCACAGGCATGTCCGAGAGTCCGGCACCGGAGACCACCGAGGTACTGACCACGGCGACCCGGCAGTTCATGGATCAACGCGAGCTGCTGTTCGCGATCGTCTACAACATGCTCGGCGGCGTCGCCGACACCGAGGACGTGCTCCAGGACACCTGGCTGTCCTGGTCGGGCGGTCGCGACCGCTCACCGCACCGGCGGATCGAGAACCCACGCGCGTATCTGGTGCGCGTCGCGGTGAACCACGCGCTGACGCGGCGGGCCGTGATCAGCCGTCGCCGCGAGACGTACGTCGGCCCGTGGCTGCCCGAGCCGCTGGTGGCCGGGCCAGGCGGGGAGGAGCCGGCCGACGCCGCGGACCGCGCCCTGCGTGCCGAGTCCGTCTCCCTGGCGATGCTCGTCGTCCTGGAGTCGCTGACCCCGCTGGAGCGGACGGTGTTCGTCCTCCACGAGGTGTTCGGGTACCCGCACACCGACATCGCGCGGTTCATCGACCGCAGCCCCGCGGCGGTCCGCCAGCTCGCGCACCGCGCCCGCCGTCACGTCCACGCCCGCCGTCCGCTGTACGAGGCGCATCCGCGGGTACGGAGAGAGGCGACCGAGCGCTTCGTCGAGGCCGCGCTCGGCGGGGACATCGGGGCGCTGATGGAGATCCTCGCGCCGGACGTGACGGTGTGGGCCGACGGTGGCGGCAAGCGGCGCCCGGCGGGGCTGCGGCCGGTGCACGGACGGGACAAGGCCATCCGCCTCCTCACCGCCCATGCCTCGCGGCACGGCGTCCAGCACCTGGACATCCGATACCGGCGCGTCAACGGCGACGACTCGGCGGTGCTGTTCGAGGGCCGGTCCCCCTACGCGGTCATGGTCATGGACCTCACCCCGGAGGGCGACCGGGTGTCCGGCGTCTACATCGTCTCCAACCCCGACAAGCTGACGCACGTGCACCTGGGCGAGCCTGAGGGGGACGCGTGAGCGCCACCGGACGCCAGGAGGCCGGGGCGCCTTCCGGCCGACGTGTCGCCGACTGGTTCGACGGCCGCCTGGGCACCCACACCCTCGGCAGGAAGTACCTGCGCAAGGTCTTCCCCGACCACTGGTCGTTCCTGCTCGGGGAGATCTGCCTCTACAGCTTCGTGATCCTGATCCTGACCGGCGTCTATCTGACGCTGTTCTTCCACCCGTCGATGAACGAGGTGACGTACCAGGGCAGTTACGTCCCGCTGAACGGCATCCGGATGTCCGAGGCGTACGCGTCCACGCTGGACATCAGCTTCGACGTGCGGGGCGGTCTGCTGATCCGGCAGATCCACCACTGGGCCGCGCTGATCTTCATCGCCGGAATGCTCATGCACATGATGCGGCACTTCTTCACGGGCTCGTTCCGCAGGCCCCGCGAGGTCAACTGGCTCTTCGGCTGGACACTGCTGCTGCTCGGCCTGTTCGAGGGGCTCTTCGGCTACTCGCTGCCGGACGACCTGCTGTCAGGTACCGGAATGCGGTTCGTGGACGGCGCCATCCTGTCGGTGCCGATCGTCGGGACGTATCTGTCGTTCTTCGTGTTCGGCGGCGAGTTCCCCGGGCACGACATCATCGCGCGCTTCTATTCGCTGCACATCCTGGTGGTCCCGGGGATCATGGCGGCTCTGGTGGTCGCCCATCTGATCCTGGTCGTGTACCACAAGCACACGCAGTTCCCGGGCCCCGGCAGGACCGAACGGAACGTCGTGGGCGCGCCGTTCATGCCGGTCTACCTGGCGAAGGCGGGCGGCTTCTTCTTCCTGGTGTTCGGGGTGATCACGCTCATCTCGGCGATCGCGACGATCAACCCGGTCTGGTCGTACGGCCCCTACCGCGCGGACCAGGTGTCCACGGGAGCCCAGCCCGACTGGTACCTGGGCTTCGCCGAGGGACTGGTGCGCATCATGCCGGGGTGGGAGATCACCGTGGCCGGGCACACGCTGGTCCTCGGTGTGCTCATCCCGATCGTCGTCTTCCCCCTCCTTCTCGTCCTCATCGGTGTCTATCCGTTCGTGGAGTCCTGGGTCACCGGCGACAGGCGCGAGCACCACCTCCTGGACCGACCGCGCAACCGGCCGGTCCGTACGGCCATCGGCGCCGCGTGGATCAGCCTCTACCTCGTCCTGCTCGCGGGCGGGGGCAACGACATCGTGGCCACCCGGTTCCACCTGTCGATCAACACGGTCACCTGGGCGGTCCGGATCGCGGTCCTCGTCGTCCCCGTGGCCGTCTTCGCCGCCACCCGCCGCATCTGCCTGGCCCTCCAACGCCGGGACCGCGAGCTGGTGTTGCACGGCCGTGAGACCGGCGTGGTCACACGGCTCCCGCACGGCGAGTACGTCGAACTGCACCGGCCCCTCTCCCCCGCCGAACTGCACACCCTCACCCAGCACGAGCAGCCGCGGCCGCTCGAACCCGGCCCCGACGAGGACGCGAACGGCGTGCCGCGTCCGAACGGGCGCGTGCCTCGTCTGCGGGCCCGGCTCTCCCGCGCGCTGTACGGCGGCGACTCACAGATCCCGAAGCCGACGGCCGAGGAGTACCGGGAGGCCCACCGGCCCGGTGAGCACCAGCCGGACGAGCAGCGGCCAGGCGAACGTCCCGCGGGCGAACGGCTGGTCGGTGCGCCCTCGGCGGTCGAGCGTCGGGGCGGTGGGGCGGGGCCCCCGGACGGCTGATGCGCGGAACGCCCCGGGTCTCACCGGGGCGACGGCTCCCCGTGGTGAGGGGCCCGTGGTGAGGGGCCCGTCGCCGCACGGACGGCGGTCGCCTCCCGCGGTCACGAAGCGCGGTGAACGGACTTCGGTGGCAGGGGACTTGCGTCCCGCGGCGAGGCGCAGTGCGTGCGACGCGCCCACGGTCTCGGCATGCCGGTGCCCGCGGCCCTGCCGTTCGCGCCGGGCCACCCGCTCGGCCGGCCCGGCGCGAACGGCTCCCGCCGGGCCACCCCGAACCCGATGGCGGCGGGCCGGCCGGGAACGGCGGCCGGGTGCGCGGGCGGGAACCGGTGCGCCGTGTGCGCAGGACCCCGACGCACTACGCTGGAACCCAAGTGACGCACCTGTTCACCGTGAGTGTGCGCGATGGAGCGGCGGCGATGTGAGGAGCCACAGCGATACATCGGGCGACGGCCCGGGCTACCCGTTCGACGAGACCTCCACGGCAAGGGCCGTCATCGACGGTGACGGCATCCTCGTCGAGTGGAACGAAGGCGCCCGGCGTCTGCTCGGCCATGCGCCGGACGATGTCGTGGGCCGTCCCGCCGCGAGCCTGCTGGCACCGGACGCCGTGGCCCTGCCGCGGCCGCCGGCCCACAACCGCTGGAGCGACACGCTGGCGCTGCGCCACGAGGACGGCCGCACGCTCCGCGTATGGCTGCTCGCGCACCGACGGCGGCCCGAGCTCGGCGACCGCAGCGACTGGCTCGTCGTGACCCCGCTGGACAACGGCACACCCGTGGCGCAGGACGAATTCCTCGCCGCCACGTCCGTGGACCAGTCACCCTGCGCGACCGCGATCTTCGACGAGCGACTGCGGCTGCGCAGGGTCAACACGGTGATGGCCGAGACGATGGGCCTGACCGAGGAACGCGTCCGCGGCCTGCGCATCCCCGAGATCGGCGGCAGACCGCAGAACGAGGAGCTGGAAGCAGCCATGCTGCAGGTCCTGCTGACCGGGCGGCGCGACGACGTGGAGACCCTGGGCACCAGCGGCGACAACCGTGCGCTGGCCTGGCTGGCGCGGATGGCGCCGCTGACCGACGCCGACGGCCGGGTGCGCGGTGTCTGCCTGACCGCCCACGACTTCACCGACCAGTACCTCGCCCGCGAGCGCCTGCAGATCGTGAACGAGGCGAGCATCCGAATCGGCTCCACCCTCGACGTCACCCGTACGGCCCAGGAGCTGGCCGACGTCTGTGTGCCCGCGCTCGCCGACTTCGTCAGTGTCGACCTCGTCGATCCCCCCGACCACGGGGGTGAGCCGTACACCGGCCCCGTCCTCGCCCCCGTGAGTCTGCGCCGCGCCGCGCACCTGTCGGTGAACCCCGGCGATCCGGAGGCGGTGGTCAAGCTGGGTCAGATCGACGTCTATCCCGCCGGCTCGCCGCAGGCAGACTCGCTGCTGGCCGGCCGGCCCATCGTGGCCGCGGATCCCACGACCACACTGGCGGAGTGGCTCGCCTGGGACCCGGTGCGCGGGGACCGGGTCAGGGAGCACGGCATCCACTCGACGATGTCCGTGCCCGTCCAGGCCCGTGGCGCGACCCTGGGCGTCGCCGTCTTCACCCGGTTCAGGCGGCCCGACCCCTTCACCGCCGACGACGTGCTGCTCGCCGAGGAGGTCACGGCCAGGGCAGCCGTCTGCATCGACAACGCCCGCCGCTTCTCCCGGGAGCGCGAGACCGCGATCGCCCTGCAGCGCAGCCTGCTGCCGCGGTCCCTGCCGCGCACGGCCGCCGTCGAGGCCGCCTCGCGCTATCTGCCCGCGGCGCGGGCCGGGGTCGGCGGTGACTGGTTCGACGTGATCCCGCTGTCGGGAATGCGGGTCGCCATGGTCGTCGGGGACGTCGTCGGCCACGGCGTGCAGGCGTCGGCCACCATGGGCCGGCTGCGGACCGCCGTGCGCACGCTCGCCGACATCGACCTGGCACCGGACGAACTGCTGACCCACCTCGACGACCTGGTCGTCCGGCTCTCCGCCGAGGCGGGCAGCGAGGGCACCACGGGCGAGGTCGGCGCCACCTGTCTGTACGCGGTCTACGACCCGGTCACCCGTCGCTGCACACTCGCCCGGGCCGGGCATCCGCCACCGGTGATGCTCCCGCCCGGCGGCCCGCCCGAGGAGATCGACGTACCGCCGGGGCCGCCGCTGGGCCTGGGCGGGCTGCCCTTCGAGTCGATCGAGCTGAGGCTCGCGGAGGGAACCGTCCTCGCCCTCTACACCGACGGCCTGGTCGAGAGCCGCGACCGCGACGTCGACGAGAGCCGCGGCCTCCTGTACCGGGCACTGGCCCAGCGCCCGGACTCCCTCGACGAGACGTGCCACGACGTCCTCCAGTCGCTGCTGCCGCCCACCGGCGCCTCGGACGACGTGGCCCTGCTGCTCGCCCGCACGAAGGGTCTGCCGACCTCCCAGGTGGCGACCTGGGACATCCCGGCCGATCCCGCTCTCGTCGGCCCGATCCGCAAGCAGGCCGTGCAGCAGCTGACCGTCTGGGAACTGAACGAGGCGGCGTTCACGACCGAGCTCGTGGTCAGCGAACTCGTCACCAACGCCATCCGGTACGGGGAACGCCCGATCCGGCTGCGCCTCATCCACAACACCACCACGCTGATCGTGGAGGTGTCGGACTCCAACCACACCGCGCCGCACCTGCGCCGTGCCAAGACGTTCGACGAGGGCGGCCGCGGTCTGCTCCTGGTCGCCCAGCTCACCCAGCGCTGGGGCAGCCGCCACACCACCGAGGGCAAGACGATCTGGGCGGAACTGACGCTCGGTGAGGACTGAGACGCGCCACGAGGACCGTTCCGGGCGGCCTGTCCCCGTGGCGACGGGCAGCGTCAGCGGCCGCCGTACCCGCCACCTCCATAGCCTCCGCCGCCGTACGGATAGCCGCCGCCGTATCCGCCTCCTCCGTAGCCACCGCCGTAGCCACCGGGCCAGCAGTAGTAGCCGTAGCACGAGGCACCGGAGGCGGAGGGCGTGGGCTGCGGGGTCGGGGACGCCGCGGGAGGTGTGGGCTTCGGCTCGGGTGGCCGCGGCGTGCGGCTGGGCTTCGGTTCACCGTTGGGCGTCGGCCGCACCGGGTCCCTGTTCGTGTACGAGGTGATCCACTCCATCTGGAGCGAGTCCACCGACGCGTCCATCTCCCAGCGCTGCGCCGGCCCGTCGTCACGGGTCTTCAGGACGAGCCCCGTCTCCTCGTCCCCCGAGACCGGGGCCAGCGCGAGGGTCGGCTGCCCCAGGGGCACCAGGTTGCCCGCGAGGGTGAAGTCGTAGCGGGCGCTCTCCCGGTTCTTCTCGCCCTCGCACGACCCCAGGCGGACGGAGGAGGGAAGCCGGGAGTCGAGGCACAGATCCTCGTCGGCCAGGCTCCGCAGCAGCCCGTCGCTCTCGTACGACCACTGCTGGCGCTCCGAGGAGGTGCAGGTGGCGAGGACGACCTCCGCGCCCACGGCCGCCTTGCCGTCGGCGACACCGACGCAGTCACCGCTGTCCTGGTTGCGCAGCCGTCCGCGCTGCGTGCCGGAATCCGCGTCGCCGACACCGATCCGCGTCGGACGCTCCTCCGGTTCCTCCGCGGCCGTCCCGGAACCCGAGTCGGAGGACGGCGTGACGTCGTCACCGCCGCCGGACCACAGAACCAGCGGCACAAGGACGCATCCGCTCACCGCGAGCACGGCCAGGGCGAGGTTGCGGCGCTTCAGGAACCGCTTCTTCTCCGGATCGCCGACGGGGCTCGCATCGGGGTGCGGGGGAAGCCGCAGGGCGTGGCGGGGGCCGGAGTTCGAGGCATGGCCGGCGGCCGGCTGTGAGCCGGTGCCGGGGCGGAGGTCCGCGACGGTGCCCGTGAACGAATCGATACCCGTGTGAGGGGCGATGCCCGGAGCCGGGTCGACCCGTGCACTCGGATCGACACCCGGATCCGGGTTGTCACCGACGTACGGGGCGGCACTCGGATACGGGGGCGCACCCGGATACGGGTGGGTACCCGGGTACGCGCCGCTCTCCGCGCCCGGCAGGGCATCCGCGCCCCCGTGCGAGTGGGCATACGGGTCGCTGCCGGCGCTCTCCGGGGACCCGGCGGGCGGCTGAGGCACGGCTCCCTGACCGGCATCCGCGCCGGGGCGGGGGCTCGTGTCCACGGGGTCACCGACGGCCCGGTGAGCCCCGTCCGTGGTCCCCGTCCCCACGCCTTCCGCCGCGAAGGCGGCGGAAGGCGGATGCGAGCCTGCTTCCGGGTGGGGGCCGGCCTCCGCCCTGGGGCTCGGGCCCCACACGGAGTCGGTATCCGGGTAGCGGGCGGCTCCGGAGCTGAGCGGGGAGTCCACGGAGACCTCGTCGGCCGGGTCACGTCCGGCACCCGGGTGGACGCCGATGCCCGAGAACGGACCAGGACCCGAGTGGGGGCCCGCCCCGTACGGGGTGGAACCTTGGTGCGGGCCTGCCCCCGGATACGGGCCGAAACCAGGGTGCGGGCCGGTGCCCGCGTACGGGTCCGTCTCCGGCGCCGTGAACAGCACGCGCCCGGCGTTCGTCTCCTCGGCACCGGTACGGCGCCCGGGCCTGGAGTCGAGATATTCCTGAGCCGCCCATCCCAGTACCCCTTCGGCCAGCAGGACGGCCAGACGGCCGTCCGACTGCCTCAGCTGTTCGGCCGAGTACTGGCAGTGGCCGCAGTCGGCGATGTGCTGCCGCAGATCGGGGTCGACGCTGTTGCCGCCGCGCCGGAGCGAGACGTCGAGGAGCCGGCTGTAGCGGCGGCACTCGTCGTCGGGGGCGAGTTCGCGATGGGCTTCGAGGCAGTTCTGCCGCAGCAGTTCCCGAGCGCGTTCCAGGGCCTGGGGAGCGTCCTCGGCCGCGATGCCGAGCAGGCGGGCCGGGACCGCGAGTTCCTCGGCCTCGACCTCCGCGTGCCACAGCAGGCATCGGGCGGCCTCCGGCAGCCGCTGGAAAGCGCGCGACACCAGGCGCCGGTTCTCGGGCGGAAGCAGCAGCGCCGCCGCCCGGCCGTTGTCGCCGGGTGCGGACTGCAACTCGGGGTGGAGCAGCCCGCGGCGCTTGTCCGCGTCCCACTCGCCGGCTATTCGGCGCACGGCGACCAGCAGTTCCGGCCGCCACGCCGCCCGGGGCCCGACCTGGCGGACCGATTCCCCGAAGAGCCGGGTGAATGCGGCGGTGGTGAGCATTCCTGCGTACTGCACACCGTTCGTGCACAGCCGGGCGTACGAGAAGACAGGCACCCAGTGCCGTCCCAGCAGTTCCCCGGCGGGATAGTGGGCGGGCCGCTTGCCCGACCCCTTCTTCAGGTCTGCCGCGAGCCGTTCGTCGGTCGTATCGAACAAGCTGCCGGTCGAGGGGGAATTCGACGGGGTCGCGTCGTTCACGTGCACTTTCCTCCAGAGCCCCTTGCAGAAATAGTCCATACCAAGGGGTACGGAAAACATTGTCTGCACGCTGACAAGGTGCACCTTGACACAGCGAACCCTCCAGCAACAAGAGAACGCTCTCAATCCCGTTTCTCCCGGCCGCCCTTTGACAGAGACAAACTGTCAACAGAGGCTCCCGCCAATGCGATTCGGATTGAAAAGGCCTCAAGTTACTTGAGGTAAGTACCGTTTTGATGCAACTGGACCTGCGGCAGGGCCCGCTATTCCGTTGGAATATGCAACTCAAGAACGAGCAGAAGTGACCGAGAGGAAGGACCGGAGGGCGACACTCGCACCCCCGTTCGCCTGCCCGACCCGCCCTCTGATTCGATTGAGCGAAACCGACAATCACTTTCCGAAGGACCCGCCCTGAGTTCCGCACTCGTGACCGTTCTTTCCGCCGCTCTGCTCGTGGCGGTACTCGCCGGTGCCGTGATCCGGCCGTTCGGACTGCCGGAAGCCACCGTGGCGGTCCCGGCCGCGGGCGTGGTGATGGCGACCGGCGCCATCTCCCTCGACCACGCGCGCGCCGAGGCGGAACTGCTCGGTCCGGTCGTCGGCTTTCTCGCCGCGGTGCTCGTACTGGCCAAGCTCTGTGACGACGAGGGGCTCTTCCAGGCCTGCGGCGCCTGGCTGGCCCGTACGTCGAAGGGAAGTCCGCAGCGGCTACTGGCCGCCAACTTCCTTCTCGCGTCGGTCATCACGGCCGTACTGAGCCTGGACGCCACGGTCGTCCTGCTCACTCCGGTGGTGTTCGCGACCGTGGCCCGCCTCGGTGCCCGCCCCAAGCCCCACGTGTACGCCTGCGCCCATCTGTCGAACACGGCGTCGCTGCTGCTGCCCGTCTCCAACCTCACCAACCTGCTCGCGTTCACGGCCAGCGGCCTGAGCTTCACCAGGTTCGCGCTGCTGATGGGCCCCGCCTGGGCCGTGGCCATCGCCGCCGAGTACCTGGTCTTCCGGCGCTTCTTCGCCGACGACCTCAAGGGCGACGCCGCCGAACCTGCCGACACCGACACCGACGGCGTCACCGTCGAGATGCCCGTCTTCGCGCTGGCCACGGTCGCCTGCACCCTCGCGGGCTTCGTCGTGACGTCCGCACTGGGCGTCGAACCGGCCTGGGCGGCCTTCGCCGGCGCCCTCGTACTGGCCGGCCGCGCGCTGGTCCGCGGGCGCACCACCGCGCTCGCCGTCGTTCGGGCCACCTCGCTGCCCTTCCTCGCCTTCGTGCTGGCCCTGGGCATCGTGGTACGCGCCGTGGTCGACAACGGCCTCTCCGGCGCGCTCGGTCACCTGGTCCCGGACTCGTCGGGCCTGATGGCCCTGCTCGGCATCGCGGCCCTCGCCGCCCTGCTGGCCAACCTCATCAACAACCTCCCGGCGGTCCTGGTCCTGCTGCCCCTGGCCGCGGCGGCCGGCCCCGGACCGATCCTCGCCGTGCTGCTCGGGGTGAACATCGGCCCGAACCTCACGTACGCCGGTTCCCTGGCGACCCTGCTGTGGCGACGGATCGTCCACCAGCACGACCACGACGTCGAACTCGGTGAGTTCACCCGCCTCGGCCTGATCACCGTGCCCGCCACACTGATCCCGGCCGTGGCGGCGCTCTGGGTCTCGCTGCGTGTGTTCGGGAGCTGAAGCGCCCGCGCGGCGAGGTCGTGCGCGGAGCATTGACGCCGTGACATGGTCATGCAATGCTCCCGTTTGGGAGCGCTCCCACAGCCCGGCCGCCCGCACGCGGCGGCATCCATGGACCCCGTTCCAGGCACCGGGAGGCGCTCCATGCTCACGTTCCGGCACGTGCACCGACGCCCCACGAAACGACGTACCGCGAGACGCGCCGCGGCCGGCCTGCTGACGGCGGCCCTGCTCTCCGGCGGACTGGCCCTCGCGCCCGGCGCGACCGGCGCTCCGTCCGCCGCCGATCCCGCCGCCGCCGCGACCACGCCCGTGCGGGTCAACCAGGCCGGCTATCTGCCGAACGGCCCCAAACGCGCCACGGTGGCCACCGCGGCCACCCAGCCACTCACCTGGCAGCTGCGCAACACGTCCGGTGCCGTGGCCGCCTCCGGCCGGACCGTCGTACGCGGCGCCGACGCGGCCTCGGGCGAGGCGACCCACGTGGCGGACTTCTCCGCGTACCGCAAGGGAGGCCGCGGATTCGTCCTGGTGGTCGACGGGCGGAGCAGCGCCCCCTTCGACATCCGCGCGGACCTCTACGACGGCCTGCGCTCCGACGCCATGGCCTTCTTCTACCACCAGCGCAGCGGCACGCCGATCGAGGCCTCGCTGGTGGGCCCCTCGTACGCGCGGCCCGCCGGGCATCTCGGCGTCGCCCCGAACCAGGGCGACACGAACGTCCCGTGCCAGCCGGGGGTGTGCGACTACACGCAGGACGTCCGGGGCGGCTGGTACGACGCGGGCGACCACGGCAAGTACGTGGTCAACGGCGGGATCTCCGTCTGGCTGCTCGTCGACTCGTTCGCGCGGTCCGAGCGGGCGGGCACCGCGTCGGCACTGGGCGACTCGACCCTGCGCGTCCCCGAGCGCGGCAACGGCGTGCCCGACGTGCTGGACGAGGCACGCTGGGAGCTCGACTTCCTCATGCGGATGCAGGTGCCGGACGGCAAGCCGTACGCCGGTATGGCCTTCCACAAGATTCACGACGCGGCCTGGACGGGTATTCCGACCCGGCCCGAGCTGGACGCCCAGCCGCGCGAGTTGCACCGGCCGTCCACCGCGGCCACGCTCAACCTCGCCGCCACGGCGGCGCAGTGCGCGCGCGTCTTCGAGCCGTACGACTCCCCGTACGCGAAGCGGTGCCTGGGTGTGGCCCGCACGGCGTGGGCCGCGGCGAAGGCCAACCCCGCGATCTACGCGCCGGAATCGGACAGCACGGGCGGCGGCCCCTACAACGACACCCAGGTCACCGACGACTTCTACTGGGCGGCGGCCGAGCTGTACGCGGCGACCGGCGAGCGCGCCTACCGGGACGCGGTCACCTCCTCGCCCTGGCACACGTCGTCCGGCGCGCTCACCCCGACCGGCTTCAACTGGGCCGACACGGCGGCGCTCGGCCGGCTGACCCTGGCGACCGTGCGCAACAAACTGCCCGCGTCCGACATCAGGCGCGTCCGGGCCTCCGTGACGGCCGCGGCCGACGGCCACCTCGCCATGATGGCCGGGCAGGGCTACGCGGTGCCCATCCCCGCCAACGGGTACGTGTGGGGCTCCAACAGCCAGGTCACCAACAACGCGATCGTCATGGCCACCGCCTACGCGCTGACCGGTCAGCAGCGCTACCGGGCGGGGGTGCTGGAGGCGATGGACTACCTGCTGGGCCGCAACACTCTGGACCTCTCGTACGTGACCGGCTACGGCGACTCCTACGCCCGCAACCAGCACCACCGGTTCTGGGCGAACCAGTACGACGCCTCGACGCCGAACCCGCCGGCCGGCTCCCTCGCGGGCGGTCCCAACAGCGGTCTGCAGGACCCGGTGGCGCAGGAGAAGCTGGCCGGCTGCGCGCCCGCGGCCTGCTACATCGACGACATCGGCTCGTACGCGACGAACGAGGTGACGGTCAACTGGAACGCGCCGCTGGCCTGGCTCGCGGCCTTTGCCGCGGAGCGCTGACCGGCACGCGCTCCGGTCACGGCGGCTGTCGGCTACGGAGCCTCGCCCGGTACGTACCGGGCGGGGCTCCGTAGCGCTGTCGGAAGACCCGGCTGAAGTGGAACGGGCTGGCGAAGCCGGCGGCTGACGCGATCCGTTCCACCGGCAGGTCGGTCGCCTCCAGCAGCCGCGCGGCGTGCAGCAGCCTGGCGGCGAGCAGCGCCCGCATCGGGGACCGGCTGAGCTGCCGGGTGAAGAGGTGGGCGAAACGGGAGGGCGACAGTGACACCCCCGCGGCCAGCGTCTCCACCGTGTGCGGCGCCCCTGGGTCGGCGGCGATGCGCGCCTCGGCCCGGCGGATCCGCGGGTCGACGCCGGACGGTTCCGCTGCGCCGCGTGCCGTGGCGGTGGCAAGGAGGACGATCGATTCCAGGGAGCAGAGGGTCAGTTCGCGGGCGGCGGTGCCGTGGGCCACGGCGACCCGCCCGTCCCCGGCTGCCGCCCCGGATTCCCCGGTTTCCCCGGCGGGCGGGGGGCCTTCCCCGGTCCAGCGCGCGTCGGCGAGCATCCGTGCGAACGCCTGCTCCAGCCGGTCCCTGACACCGGCCGGAACCGGCGTGACGGCATACAGCCGGTCGCCGCGGACGTACGGCCTCAGCCAGTCCGTCCAGGCCGGCCGCGGCTGGCAGTGGGCCCACCAGAACGCCCACCGCCGTGCGCCCGGCGCGACCGCGTAGTGGTGGGGCACGCCGGGGCCGAGGACGACCAGGTCACCCGCACCCGCCCTGCTCTGCGTCGCACCCTGGGCCAGGCGCCCCTCACCTCCCGTGGTCCAGGTGAAGAGCCAGCTGTCGGCGCCGTGCGGCCGGCTGATGCTGTAACCGGGGCGCTGATCGAAGCGGCCGACGGTCACCAGGCCCGGCGGAGGGGACGGCGCAGCAGTCTCGGGCAACTCGTCAGCACGCACAGGCATCCTCCGGGAAAGCGCTTTTGCCTAGCGTGAGGCATACGGACACCGAGGCGAAGGAGCGATCGTATGGCAGTCACGGACAGGGGAACCGCCGGCGCAGCGGCCGGGGACCTCGTGCGGCACTTCGAGGAGGACGGCTTCACCGTGGCGCGCGGGCTGTTCGCCCCGGCGGAGATCGACGCGCTGTGTTCCGAGTTCGCCGCGCTGCACTCCGCCGGGCCGGTGCCCGGGCACTTCGAGCCCCGCGCGACCGGGACCGCCGGGTCCGCCGACCCGCTGTACGTCTTCCCCCGGGTCATGAACCCGCACCGCATCAACGGAACGGCCCGGCGCTTCCTCCTCGAACCCCGGCTGCGCGCGGTGCTCGAACTCCTGCTGGGCGAGGAGGTGCTGGCCGCGCAGAGCATGTTCTACTTCAAGCCGCCGGGAGCCCGCGGGCAGGCCCTGCACCAGGACAACTTCTATCTGCGGGTGGAGCCGGGCACGTGCGTGGCCGCCTGGATCGCCTGCGATGTGATCGACCGCGGGAACGGCGGCCTGGAGGTCGTCCCGGGCACCCACGGCATGGACGTGTTCTGCCCGGAAGAGGCCGACGAGGGGGTGTCGTTCGCCCGCGAGTACGTGCCGCCGCCGCCCGGCCTGTCCGCCGTGCCGGTCGACATGGAACCGGGAGACGTCCTCTTCTTCAACGGCAGCCTGGTGCACGGTTCCGGACCCAACCACAGCGGCGACCGCTTCCGCCGCTCGTTCATCGGCCACTACGTGGGCCGCTCCGCGGAGCGCATCGGCCGCTACTACCCCACCCTGTCGATGGGCGGGGAGCCCGTGCCGCTGCTGGAGAGCGAGGGTGCCGGCCCGTGCGGCACGGAGTTCGCGCCGACGGGACCGCACTGAGCACGGGCCGCTCCGAGTCCGGAGCACCGGCTCAGGACCGCAGCAACTCCGCCGTACCCAGGTCCAGTACACCGTCGTGCCAGGTCAGCCCGCGCAGGTCGCGTACGACGACGGGCGCGCCGGTGTCCAGGCCGCGCGGCCCGACGCCGATGACGTACGCACCGGCCGCCGCCCCCGCCGTGGCGCCCGCGGCACTGTCCTCGAAGACGACGGTCCGCGCCGGGTCCACGCCGAGCCTGGCGGCCGCCGCGCGGTAGCCGTCGGGGGCGGGTTTGCCGTGGCTGACGTCGTCCGCGGTGACGAGCACGGGCGGCAGGGGCAGACCCGCGGCGGCCAGGCGGGCCCGGGCCAGCCCCGTGACTCCTGAGGTCACGACGGCCCAACTGCCCCGCGGCAGGCCCGTCAGCAGGTCGAGGGCGCCGGGCAGGGCGGTCGTGGTGGCGGCCGCCTCGATCTCCAGGCGGTCGATCTCGGCGAGGGCCGCGGGCCGTTCCCCGGGGTCGGTCACGAGCAGCGCGACGGTGTCGGCGGAGCGCCGTCCGTGCACCATCGCCGTGACCCGCTCGGCGGGCAGCCCGTGGGCGCGGGCCCACTCGCTCCACGCCTGGTCGACGCCGAGGTCGGAGTCGACGAGGACGCCGTCGTTGTCGAAGAGGAGACCCTCGCAGGGGATGTTCATGTCCGGGCCCTTCAGGTGACGGGACGGTTGCGGTAGCGGCCGACGAGTTCCCGTGCGGCGGCCTGCATACGGGCGGGCGGCAGTCCCTGGGCCAGCAGGGTGAGGTCGTCGACGACCATGTCGCCGATGCTCAGGAAGGCGTCCGGGATGCCGCCCGCCCGGTGGGCGGAGAGCACCAGTCCCTCCAGGGTTCGGGCGGGGTCGTCGGCGGCGACGGGTTCGGCGGGCCAGACGTCGACGCCCGCGAGAACACGGCCCTCGGCGACCCGGGTGAGCAGCGCGGGGAAGTCCACGACCGGTGCCCGGCTGACGAGGACCAGCCTGGCCCCGTCGGGCAGCAGAGCGAGTTCGCGCTCGCCGAGCAGGTGGCGGCTGTCGTCGGTGACGGTGGCGAGAACGAAGACGAACGTGCTGCGGGCCAGGGTCTCGTCGAGCGTGGCCGGTACGAGACCCTGCTCGCGCAGGACGGCGGGCGGCAGCCAGGGGTCGTACACGCGCAGGGTCGGGCGGAAGGGCGCGAGGAGGGGGTGGAGGCTGCGGCCGAGGTTCCCGAACCCGATCAGGCCGACGTCCGCACCGCGCAGCAGTACGGCGTCGGCGTTCCCGTCGGACACGTACCGCTCCCGTCCGGCGCGGAAGGCGCGGTCCTCGCGGCTGATGCCGCGCGCGAGGTCGAGCGCGAGCCCGAGGGCGTACTCGGCGACGGCCTGCGCGTAGGCGGGCCCGCAGCCCAGGACGTGGATGCCGCGCCGGAAGCACGTGTCGTAGTCGACGTTCGGGAAGAAGTTGCCCTCGACGTTGAGCAGAGCCGTCAACCCGGCCGCACGGGCCAGTCGTTCGGCCGGCAGGTCGGGCTGGCCGACGATGGCGAAGGCGTCCGGCAGGGCCTGGTCGAGGGCTTCCTCGGTGTCCGGTTCGACGACGGTGAAGCGGTCGTGGAGGCGGGCCAGCGCGCCGGGGCTGAAGATGCGTTCCCTGGGGTGGGGGGCGGCGCGCAGGATCACGAGCGGCTTGTGCGTGGTGCTCACGGGTCTCCTTGCGTCCGTCACGGTCCTCCTCGCGTCCATGCGCGGCGGGTGCGTCCGTGCGGGGGCGGGCGTCGGCCTGACGGAACGGTAGCCCGGCGCCGCCGGTGCGGCAGCACGGCGGGTCGCTACCCGTACCGGAGCGTCGGGAACCTCCCGCGGCGAGTCGGACGGTGCGGCGCGCACCGGGGCTCGGGCCGTGCCGGCGGCCGCTTCGAAGGTCCTCGCAGGGCTCGGTGCCCGGCCGTGGACGGAGCGCGCCCTCGCGCCGCCGCCGGGGTGACGGGGCCGTCCGTCGCCGGGGCGGGGCGGGCATACGGGCGCCGTCCACGCGGACTTGACGTGCGACTTCTCGCGCGCTTTGATCCAGACGTGCCGAGGCGCGCAGCCCGGTACGCAGAGGTACGCCCAGCCGGTGGCGGACAAGGTTCCCAGCCCGGCCGAAGTCGCCAGGATCGTCACCGGGTCCGAGGCGGGGACGTACTCGCGACCGTTGGAGCGGACATGCCCGCCATGCGTGGCGCCCGCGCGGGACTCGTCAGGGCGGCCGCCGCCCTGATCGCCCTCGCGGCCCTGGCCTCCTGTACGTCGGACGGCGACGGCAGGGGTCCCGACGAGGCCAGGAGGCCGAGTCCCGGGGCGGTACGGCTGCCGCCGGTGCACGCCGGTTTCGACTACCAGATCGGCGGCGCCTATCCACCGCCGTCCGGTGTCCGCGTCGTGGCCCGCGACCGCGGCGCCGAACCCGCGCGCGGCCTCTACAACATCTGTTACGTCAACGCCTTCCAGGCCCAGCCCGACGAACAGGACGACTGGCCGGACGACCTGCTGCTGCGGGACGAGGGCGGTGAGGTCGTCATCGACCGCGACTGGGACGAGCCGTTGCTGGACATCGGCACACCGGACAGGCGCAAGCGTGTCGCGGCCCGGGTGAACGCATGGATCGACGGCTGCGCGGACAAGGGCTACGACGCCGTCGAGCCGGACAACTACGACAGTTACACCCGCTCGCGCGGGCTGCTGAGCGCGGACGACGCCACGTCCTTCGTCAGGCTGCTCTCGGCGCACGCGCATGCCCGGGGTCTGGCCATCGCCCAGAAGAACGCCGTGGAACTGGCAGACAGGCGCTCCCGGGCCGGGCTGGACTTCGCGGTGGTGGAGGAGTGCGGCGCGTACGACGAGTGCGGCGCGTACGCCGAGGCGTTCGACGACCGGGTCGTGGTCGTGGAGTACACCGACAGCGGGCTGCGCAAGGCCCGTTCGGGATTCGGCGACCGGCTGAGCATCGTGCGCCGGGATGTGATGGTGTCGACGCCGGACAGCGCCGCCTATGTCCGCAGGACCAGCTGAGCCGGGACCCGCCAGTCAGGTCCCGGCTCGGCGGCCGAGCAGGTCCAGGGCCTGCTCCCAGTGGAATCCGCGCTGCGCCGGGCCGCCGAAGGCGTGTTCCCCGAAGCGGACCCCCATCCCGCGCAGTCGTTCCAGGCTGTCGCGGTAGGCGGGGTGGGCGGTCAACGCCTCGCTCACGCACGGCAGTACGGAGATCGGCACGCCCATCCCGTACGCCTCGCAGAGGGTGCCCAGGGCGAGGGTGTCGGAGATCCCGGCCGCCCATTTGTTGACGGTGTTGAAGGTCGCGGGCGCCACGGCGACGGCGTCCGGGTCCGGGAACGGGCGCGGGTCGCCGGGCGAACGCCACGCGGACCTGACCGGCCGGCCGGTCTGCGCCTCGACCGCCGCGGTGTCGAAGAAGCCCGTGGCGAGCGGGGTCGCGATGACGCCGACGTCCCAGTTCCGCTGTTGTGCCAGGGTGATCAGCCCGCCGACGCCGTCGGCGACCTGGGCGGCGCAGACGACGACGTAGAGAAAGGGGTTGCGGGCCTGTTCGGTCACCCGGGAACCCTACTGAACCGGGAACGACTCCCCTCGCTCGGAGTCCGGCCGCGAGCCGTGGATGCGGCGCTCGCTCTCCTCGATCGCCACGTCGTCGATGCTGGCCTCGCGCCGGGTCATGAGGCCGTGCTCGTCGAACTCCCAGAGCTCGTTGCCGTACGAGCGCCACCACTGGCCGTCGGCGTCCCGGCACTCGTACTGGAAGCGCACGGCTATGCGGTTGCCGTCGAACGCCCAGAGGTCCTTGCGCAGGGCGTACTCCTCCTCGCGCCGCCACTTCGCACCGAGCAGCTCCACGATCTCGGCGCGGCCGGTGACGAAGGTGTCGCGGTTGCGCCAGACCGAGTCCTGCGAGTAGGCGAGCGAGACCTTCAGCGGATCGCGGGTGTTCCAGGCGTCCTCGGCCGCCTGGACCTTCTGGGCGGCGGTCTCCCGGGTGAAGGGCGGCAGGGGCGGGCGGTCGGTCATGACGCGTTCCTCTCGGCAGCGGGTGCGGGCCCCCGGGAGAACGTACGTTCTCCCGGGTGGCTGTTAACGTAGAGAACGATGGTTCTCGCGTCAATACGTCAGGGAGTGAGCCGGTACATGGACAGCGTGGTCGCCAGGGAACGGGCCCTGGACGCGGCGGAGACCCTGTTCTACGGGCGGGGCATACAGTCCGTCGGCATGGACGACGTCCGCGGCACCTCGGGGGTCTCACTCAAGCGCCTCTACCAGCTGTTTCCCGCCAAGGAGCACCTGGTGGTGGCGTACCTGGAGCGGCGCGACATCCGCTGGCGGCAGGCGCTCGCCGAGCACGTGGACGGGCACGAGGACGCACGGCGGCGGATCCTCGCGGTCTTCGACTGGCTGGGCGACTGGTTCCGCCAGGCCGACTTCCGCGGCTGCGCCTGGATCAACTCGTACGGCGAGCTCGGCGCCACGTCGGAGCCGGTCGCCGCTCAGGTCCGCGCCCACAAGCGGGCGTTCAAGGACTACCTGGCGGACCTGGCGGGCGAGGCAGGGCTGCCCGCGGAGCTGGCCGGGCAGCTGCACCTGCTGGCCGAGGGCGCCATGGTCGCCGCCGCCATCGAGCGGAGCGCGGAGCCCGCCGCCCGGGCCGGGCGGGCGGCCCGGACCCTGGTCGAGGCCTGCGACGGGGCAACCGGCCATTGACTGATGCCCCGTCGGGTTGCAGACTTCAATTGAAGATTCAACGGACGATTGTTCACCTGGCGAACGCGCGCGGTTCCGTCGCGGAACGCGCCGCGTCGCACGACGGGAAGAGCCGCGCATGACCCTCCATCGTGACCTGCTGATCGGCGGCAAGGACCTGCCCGCGGCCTCCGGCCGCACCGCCGAGGACGTCAATCCCTACAGCTCGCAGGTGTACGCCACGGTCGCCGCGGCCGGCGTCGAGGACGTCACCCGGGCCGTGGACGCCGCCGACGCCGCGTTCGAGGGGTGGGCCGCGCTCGGCCCGGCGCAGCGGCGCAAGATCTTCCTCACCGCGGCCGACCTCCTGGAGGCCCGTACCGACGACGCCGTACGGATCATGGCGGGCGAGGTCGGCGGCACCCGGCCGTGGGCCATGTTCAACGTCGCTCTCGCCGCGAACATCCTCCGCGAGGCGGCCGCCGCCGTGACCGCGCCGCGCGGAGAGGTACTGAGCGCGCAGAAGGAAGGCGCGCTGGGACTCGCGGTGCGCGAACCCGTCGGTGTCGTGGCCGCCTTCTCCCCCTGGAACGCCCCGGTCATCCTGGGCGTCCGGGCGGTCGCCGCGCCGCTCGCCGCGGGCAACACCGTGGTGATGAAGCCGAGCGAGGACGCGCCGATCGCGTGCGGTCTGTTCGTCGCGGACGTCCTGCGCGACGCGGGCCTGCCCGACGGCGTCCTGAACGTGATCACCAACGCCCCCGAGGACGCGGCCGCCGTCGCCGAAGCACTGGTGGCCGACGAGCGCGTACGGGCCGTCAACTTCACCGGCTCCACGGGCGTCGGCCGGATCATCGGCGTGCACGCGGCCCGGCACCTGAAGCCCGCGGTCCTCGAACTCGGCGGCAAGAACTCGGTGATCGTGCTGGACGACGCCGACGTCGACTACGCGGTCGACGCCGCCGTCTTCTCCGTCTTCATGAACGCAGGCCAGATCTGCATGTCCGCCGACCGGATCCTCGTGCACGAGAGCCTGGCCGAGGAGTTCACCGCCAAGTTCACCGCGAAGACCGAGTCGCTCGCGTCCGGTGACCCCGCCGATCCGCACACCGTCGTCGGCCCGCTCGTCACCCGGGACGCCGCCCGCCGGGTCGCGGCGCTCGTGGAGGACGCCGTCACCAAGGGCGCGACCGTCCTCACCGGCGCCGGCGCCCCCGAGGGCGCGGTGCACCCGGCGACCGTCCTCACCGACCTGCCGGAGGAGGCCGAGCTGTACCGGGGCGAGGCCTTCGGCCCGGTCGCCGTGATCAGCACCTTCACCACGGACGACGAGGCGGTCTCCTTCGCCAACGCCACGGAGCACGGTCTGACCTGCGGGATCATCACCGAGAACGGCACCCACGGGCTCAGGGTCGCCCGCCGGATCCGTACCGGCATCGTGCACGTCAACGACCAGTCCGTCGCCGACGAGCCGAACGCCCCCTTCGGCGGGTTCAAGGGCAGCGGATACGGGCGCTTCGGCGGACGCTGGGGCATCGAGGCGTTCAGCAACACCCGCTGGGTGACGCTCGGCACGCAGCAGGCGCACTTCCCCTTCTAGTTCCAGGAGTGCCGGGCCCGCCTCCCCGGCCGCGGGCGGCCGTGCCAGGACGTGGCGCCGGGTCCGCCGAAGAGGCCTACTCGGCCTGGAAGGCCCGGGCCACGGCGAGGCTGTCCTCGTAGACGTGGTGGCGTACGACCAGGCCGTTCTCGACGGTGAGGTGGAGGGCGAACCGGGCCCGGTAGGCGCGCCCGGTCGGCTTGGCGGTCTGGCGGATCTCACCCGTCACCACCGCCTCGTCACCGTCGACGAGGATGCGTTCGATGTCGGTGGCCGCCTGCCCGGGCACGTGGAACTCGGCCAGCAGGCGGTAGTGGTCGGCGGCGTCGGCACGGGTGGAGCGCTGCCGGATCCAGGGGGTGTCCGCTCGCCCGTGCTCGTCCTGCGGCCAGTCCAGCTTCCAGTCGGCCCCCTCGGCGTACAGCTCGGCGATCCGCCCGGGATCGCCCTGGCCGATCCGGCGCAGGAGCTCCTCGACGACGCTGCGGGTGGTGGCGGTCATGGGACTCCCTCTTTTCGGCAGCGGTTCGATCTCACTCGAACCGCGTACGTCCGTCCTGGTCACCGCGTCGTGTGCCGCGGTGGTCCCCACCCTGCCGCCCCTCGGGCACATCCGGCAATTACCTGCCAGGTCATGCCGGTTGCGTCATCCGTCCCCGCTCGGGCAGGCGAAAGGAACGACGACCGACGACCCGCGGGGATGAAATGGCCGAGGCGCGCGTGTTGCACCTGGGCCGGAACGAGTCCTACGCACGAACGACGATCGATGGGATGGATGTCATGCCTCTTGAGGGCGAATACGAGCCCAGCCCCACCCAGTGGGTACGCGATCAGGTGGAGCTGTTCGAACGCTCCGGTGGTACCGAGGGAGCGACGCTGCTGGACACGGGGCTGCCCGTGATCGTGCTGACCACCCGCGGAGCCAAGAGCGGGAAGATCCGCAAGACGCCGCTGATGCGGGTCGAGCACGAGGGCCGCTACGCCGCCGTCGCCTCACTGGGCGGCGCGCCCAAGCACCCCGTCTGGTACCACAACGTCATCAGCGACCCCCATGTGGAGCTGCAGGACGGCCCGACGCGCCAGGACATGACCGCGCGGGAGGTGACCGGCGAGGAGAAGGCCCTGTGGTGGGAGCGGGCGGTCGCCGCGTATCCGGCGTACGCCGACTACCAGACGAAGACCGACCGGGAGATCCCGCTCTTCGTCCTGGAACCGTTCGCCGGCGAGTAGCAGCCGTCCAGGGACATCGGCAGTCCCGCGGACATGACGTGGCCCGTACCAGGCCTTCCTGGTACGGGCCACGTCAGCCTGTACGCCGCATCGCGCGGGGCCGTGCGGAAGCGCTCGAAAAAAGGTGCGCATGATTCGGTGGGTGCCGGGCACCCGACTCTCAGGTCCCGCCGCGCTCCCCCGTCGCGGCGGGGCCACTTTCGTATGCCGCGGTACGCCGCGCCGTGGGGGCGTCCGTCACGTCGAGGAAGATCTGGTCCGCCTCCGGGACCGTGTGGGCGACCGACCGCTTGATGCGCTCGGCGACCAGCTCCACCTCCTCGCTGTCGAGGCCCGGCATCAGGTCGATGCGGGCGGCCACCAGGGTCGAGTCCGGGCCGAGCTGCATGGTCAGCAGGGACTCCACGGAGTCGATCTCGGGCTGCGCCTCCAGCAGGGCACGGATGCGACGGCTCGACTCCTCGTCCGTCGCCTGGCCGATCAGCTGGTCGCGCGCGTCACGGCCCAGGCGGTACGCCACGTAGACGAGGAGCGCTCCGATGGCCAGCGACGCCGAGGCCTCGTAGACGACCTGGCCGGTGGCCATGTGCAGGGCCATGCCCGTGATCGCGAACAGCACGCCCAGTACGGCGGTGCCGTCCTCGGCGATGACGGTGCGCAGGGCCGGGTCGCGGACCTCGGTGGAGAAGCCGCCCTGTTTGCGTACCTGGTGGAGCGCGCGCAGCAGGGAGCCGCCCTCCGCGAGGAGCGCGACGACGAGGACGGCGAGACCCGCCACGTATCCGCTGTGGGACTCCGAGCCCTCTGTGCCGAGGGCCTCGAAACCCTGGAAGAAGGAGAAGCAGCCACCCATCAGGAAAATGCCCACGGCGGCCAGGAGGGACCAGAAGAAGCGTTCCTTTCCGTAGCCGAAGGGGTGACGGCTGTCGGCGGGACGCCGGCTGCGGCGCAGGGCGGCGAGGAGGAAGACCTCGTTCAGGCTGTCGGCCACCGAGTGCGCCGCCTCCGAGAGCAGGGCGGGCGATCCGGCGAGCAGGCCGCCCACCGCCTTGGCCACGGCGATGACGAGGTTGGCGGCCAGCGCCACCAGCACGGTGACGCGGGTCCGGCGGTCCGAAGGGGAGGAAGGCTCACGGTTCACCTCCGCCGGATGCCCCAGGCCTCCTGCCTCACACGGGGGGACGGCGGATTTCGGGGAACCCTCATCAGGCACACGTGCGGAAGGAGACGTCATGAGCGACACCGAGGGCAACAGCGCGTACGGGAAGAGGTCCTTCAAGAGGTCGAAGAGCCACTTCTCGGACCGGGTGACGGCCGACGGCCGGGACGGCTGGCCCGTCGAGAGCGGGCGCTACCGGCTGGTCGTCAGCCGCGCCTGCCCCTGGGCGAGCCGCGCGGTGATCTCGCGGCGGCTGCTGGGGCTCGAGGACGCCCTGCCGATGGCGGTCACCGACCCGGTCCAGGACGACCGCAGCTGGCGGTTCACCCTGGATCCCGGCGGCCGTGATCCGGTGCTCGGCATCCGGTACCTCGCCGAGGCGTACGAGGCGCGGGAGCCGGGCCATCCGGGCGGTGTCAGCGTGCCCGCGCTGGTGGACGTGGCCAGCGGGCGGCTGGTGACCAACGACTATCAGCAGCTGACCCTGGACCTCGCCACCGAATGGAGCGGCCTGCACCGTGAAGGGGCGCCCGACCTCTACCCGGAGAATCTTCGCGACGAGATCGACGAGGTCATGGGAGAGGTGTACGAGGACGTCAACAACGGTGTGTACCGGGCCGGATTCGCGACCGGTCAGGACGAGTACGCGGCGGCCTGCGAGGGCGTGTTCCGGCGGCTGGGACTGCTGTCGGAACGGCTCGCGGAGCGCCGGTACCTGGTCGGGGACACGATCACGGAGGCGGACATCCGGCTGTTCACGACGCTGGTCCGCTTCGACGCCGTGTATCACGGTCATTTCAAGTGCAACCACTGGAAGTTGACGGAGAATCGGGTCCTGTGGGCGTACGCCCGTGATCTCTACCAGACACCCGGGTTCGGGGACACGGTCGACTTCGACCACATCAAGCGGCACTACTACCAGGTCCACGAGGGCATCAACCCGACCGGCATCGTGCCGCTCGGGCCCGACCTGTCGGGGTGGCTGACCTCGCACGGCCGCGAGGAACTGGGCGGGCGCCCGTTCGGGGCCGGGAGCCCGCCGGGGCCCGTACCCGAGGGCGAGGAGGTGGCGGCGACCGGCCGGCCCTGACCCTGCCGGGCTCGCCCGGCCCTGCTCCGGCGCCGGGGCGCCGGGCCCGGGCCCGGCGGAGACTCCGTCCCTGGCGGCGCCGTGGATGCCGTCCCGCGGTGCCATCCATTCCGTCTCGCGAACGTCCGCGTATTCGCCGCTGAACTGGACACTCGCCAGGTGTCCGGGAAAAACGAGCCGAAGGAGAGCCAGGTGCAGAAGAAGAAGCTGCCCATCGTCTACAAGCCCATCGGGTTCGTGCTCGGCTGGACGAGCGGAACCCTCGCCGGCATGGCCTTCCAGGCGACCTGGAAGGCGATACGCCACGAGGACGACGCACCCGACGCGCTGGACAAGGACCGCGGCTGGGGCGAGGTGCTGCTCGCCGCGGCCATCCAGGGCGCGATCTTCGCGGTCGTCCGCAGCGCGGTGGACCGCACGGGTGCCACAGCCATCGAACGGTCCACCGGAGTGTGGCCCTCCGACCAGAAGGGGGGCCGCGACTGACTGCACCTACCGTCCAGTACGGTGGGCCTCCACACCGGTGGCCGGCAGTCAGGGGAGCAAGACGTGACGAACCAGATAGCGGTGGGCGACACCGTGGAGGACTTCGCGCTCCCCGACGAGACCGGCACGACCCGGAAGCTTTCGGAACTGCTGGGCGAAGGTCCCGTCGTGCTGTTCTTCTATCCGGCGGCGCTCACCGCGGTCTGCACCGCAGAGGCGTGCCACTTCCGCGACCTGGCCGCCGAGTTCGCGGCCGTCGGAGCCCGGCCGGTGGGAGTCAGCGGTGACACGGTCGAGCGCCAGCAGGAGTTCGCGGGAAAGCACACCCTCGGGTTTCCGCTCCTCTCGGACCCGGCGGGCGAGATCCGCGAGCGTTTCGGAGTGAAGCGCGGATTCTCGCTGGCGCCCACCAAGCGGATCACCTTCGTCATCTCCGAGGAGCGGAAGGTGCTCGAGGTGGTGCGCAGCGAGATCCGGGCGAGCGTGCACGCGGACCGCGCCCTGGCGGCCCTGCGCGCGCACCGCGGCTGAGCGCGCCGCCCGCTCTTCACCGGGGTCCGGCCCCGCTCGGTTTCAGCCCTGCTTGGGCGCGGTGGCCCGGGTGCAGCGCAGAGTGAACGAGTGGCCTGCCGGGTCGGAGTACCCCCGCTCCTCGTACGGGCCGCCCGCGTCCTTGGTCTCCAGCGGGCGCCCGCCGAGCCCGATGACCCTGCGCTCGGCCTCGTCCAACTCCTCGACGTGGAAGTCCAGATGGGCCTGCAGGGAGTTCTCGGGACGCGGCCAGCTGGGCGGAGTGGCGTTCACGTCCCGCCGGAACGCCATCCTGATCCCGTCGGCTCCCCTGATCTCCACCCGGTTCGCCGTTGCGTCGACCTCCTCGCCGTCGAGGAACTCCTTGTAGAACGCGGCGAGTTTCTCGGGCTCGGAACAGTCCAACACCACGACGCCTGCCAGTACCAGTGCCATATCTCCTCCGTAGACCGACCGGGCGCGAACGGCCTTCCGCCCACTGCTCCGGAGACCGGGTACCCCGTCACGTGAAATCAGTCGGACACCAACCACTGTCCGTCGCGCATGAGTTCGCGGCCGTCGAGCTCGTCGGCCTCGCGCCAGGCCTGCACGCGCTGCGGGCGGACGCGGAAGTAGAGGTAGGCGGTGGTCAGTCGACGCGGATCGAAGCCGGTCTTTTCCGCGAAGGCGTCGCCGGCGCCGTCCGGCAGTTCGGCGGGGGCCAGTGTCTCCACCGTCCCCTCGACGAGGACGACGTCACGGGTGGGACCGATGCCCAGCCGGGTCCTGCCGGTCGCCCGGAGATTGCGGCCTGTCGGGCTCGCGGCAGGGGTGGCGAAGAGCAGGGACTCGCCGTCCCACAGGAAGGACAGGGGCACCAGGTACGGCAGGTCGCCCTCGGCCGTGGCGACCCAGGCGTCCACGTCGTTCTCCAGCCGGTCCAGCGTGTCCTGCTTGCGCTGCTTGGGAGTTCGGACGGGTGAAGTCATCGTGGATCGGCCTCCTGGGGCGGTCGACGCTGTGTCGTCAAGATGTCCGGCAGCCGTCAAGACGTCCGGTGATCCCCAAGTGTGACGCGAGTTCACCTCTGAGGAGGAGGACCGTGCTCATCCGGCCGCGGAGGCCGACAATCCCCGAGGTCACGGAGTGGTGTAACGCAGGTCACGGTGAAGTCACCGAGGTCGCGGCATAGATCATTTACGATCAGGGCAGCCTCGTAGCGGAAATCGAGTCAACTTTCGCTCCGGGAAGAGCAGTTCGAGTCAACGGGCGTCATTTTGAACGCCCGCGCGCAGGGAGGGGGGCCCTGTCAATCGTCTCAGGAGAGGACGCGAATGCCGCAGGACGTCAGGTTCGACCTTCCCTTCGCCACCCCCGTCAGTGAACATCTCGAATTCGCCCAGGCCCGCCATCTGCGCTGGGTGTGGGACAAGGGTCTGGTGCGCAGCCAGGCCGGGTTCGAGGAGTACCGGTCCTGGGATCTGCCCCAGGCGGCCGCCCGCACCTACCCCCACGCCTCCGCCGACGACATGGTCGTCCTGATGAACTGGTTCTCACTGGCCTTCCTCTTCGACGACCAGTTCGACTCCGGCAGGCCCGACCGCGCCGACCGGATAGCGGAGGTGGCGCGGGAGCTCATCGTCACCCCCCTGCGGCCCGCGGGCATCACCCCCAGAGTGGTCTGCCCGATCACGATGGCCTGGGCGGAGGTCTGGGCCCATCTCTCGGATGGCATGTCCCTGACATGGCGTACGCGGTTCGCGGCCTCGTGGGGGCGCTTCCTCGTGGCACACACGGAGGAGGTCGACCTGGCCGCCCGCGGTCTGGCGGGCACGCTCGACCTCCAGGAGTACGCCGCGTTCCGTCGCCGTACGGTGGGCATCCACCACAGCATCGACGCCGGGGAGCGCAGCCGCGGCTTCGAGGTGCCCGCCGAGGTGGAGGCGCATCCGCTGATGGAGAGAATGCGGGACCGCGCTGCCGACACCATCGGGTTCATGAACGACATCCACTCCTTCGAGCGCGAGAAACGCAGGGGGGACGGGCACAACCTGATAGCCGTCCTGCACCGCGAGCGGCACTGCAGCTGGCAGGAGGCCGCCGACGAGGCGTTCCGCATGACGACGGACTGTCTCGCCGAGTACCTCGAACTCGAGTCGCAGGTACCGCAGATGTGCGACGAGCTCGGCCTGGACGAGGACGAACGGGTCAGGGTCCGGATGGGCGTCGAGGCCATCCAGCACTGGATCAACGGCAACTACGAATGGGCCCTGACCTCGGGCCGCTACGCGGCGGACAAGGAAAGCCCCGCGGCCCGGGCCGAGTTGGCAGGCAAGGGCTCACTGGACGACCTACTGGCAGTCTGACCCCACAGCCCGCGCCCCCGGGCCACCCGGGGGCGCGGGGAACTGCGCGGCAAACCCCCGCCCCGACTCACCAGGGGGGGCGGGGAACTGCGCGCCCACCCCCACGGCCCCGCAGCCAACACCACGCCCCCTCGCACCACATCCACCCAGGGGCGCGGGGAACTGCGCAGACAACCCACTCACCCGCACCCCACCCCCGCCCCGAGCGGAGCGCTCACGCGGTGAACGACACCGGCAGCCGGTCCAGCCGCGCCTCCCACGTGGAGGCCGTCGAGGTGAGGTCCTCGGGATCCACCGCGAGCCGGAGCCCGGACAGCCGGTGCAGCAGCACGTCGACGGCCGTCTCGATGATGGCCTGGCCGATGTTCTGCCCGGGGCACTCGTGCGGCCCTCCGCTGAACGCGAGATGCGACTGGTTGCCGTGCACGGAGATGCCGACGTCCGGCCGGATCTCCGGATCGACGTTGCCCGCGGTCAGGCCGAGCACCAGCAGATCGCCCTCCTGGAGGCGGTGCCCGCCGAGTTCGAGGTCGGCGGTGGCGAATCGGCCCGGCAGGACGGCCAGCGGAGGGGTGTTCCACATGACCTCCTCCACGACGGCGGAGATGTTCAGCTGTCCGCTGACGAGGCCGGAGAGCCGGTTGGCGTCGGTGAGGATCAGTTGCAGAACCCGGGCCAGCAGATTGCTGGTGGTGGCGTGCGCGGTGATGAGCACCAGCCGCAGGTGGTTGAGTATCTCGTCGTCGTCGAGGTCGGCATGGTGTTCGAGCAGCCCGGTGGTGAAGTCGGAGCCCGGCTCCACACGCTTGCGCTCGGCGAGTTCACCGAGGATCTGCATGATGCGGTCGTTGTGGACGAGTGCGTCCGCGCCGCCCTTCATCACCAGTGCGCAGGACTCGGCCAGCCGCCGCCCCGCGCCCTCGGCGAGCCCGAACACCCTGGTGAGCACGAGCATCGGCAGGTGTTCGGAGTACTCGGCCACCAGGTCGGCGCTGCCCGCTCCCGCGAACGCGTCGATCTGCTTGTTCGCGAAGTGCGTGACATGGCGCCGGATGCCGCGGCCGGCGACGGCCTGGAGGTTGTCGGTGACCGCGCCGCGCAGCCGACGGTGCGGCTCGCCGTCCTGGGAGACGCAGTCCGGCCGCCAGCCCAGCATCGGAATCAGCGGCGAGGTGCTCTCGACCCGGCCCTCCTTCCAGTCCCGCCAGATCCGTGAATCCCGGCTGAACTGGCGTGGGTTGTCCAGCACCCGCCGGTTCTCCCGGTATCCGAGCACCAGCCAGGCGGGGATGTCGCCCTCCAGCAGCACCGGCGCGACGGGCCCGTGCTCCTTGCGCAGCCGCGCGTAGATGCCGATCGGGTCGACGGCCGCGTCGGGCCCGTAGAGACGGGTGAGGTCGTCTCCCCCGCCGTGCGCGACCGGGCAGCCGCGGGGGGCGTCGGGACCGTTTAAGGGCTGGTCGGTCATCGGGACTCCAGAGCGACTGCGGAGCGTTCCTTGAGGTGACGTATCAGTGCGATGAGCACATCACGACTGGAGGCCCGGTCGCGGGCGTCGCAGGCCACGACCGGGGTGTGCGGGGAGATGTCCAGGGCGTCCCGGATCTCTTCGACCGGGTGGTCCTTGGAGTCCGGGAACACGTTCAGGGCGATGACGAACGGGACGTTCTGCCGCTCCATCTCCTCGATGGCCCGGAAACTGGAGGCCAGCCGGCGTGTGTCGACCAGGACCACGGCCCCGAGCGCGCCCTTGAACAGGCCGTTCCACAGGAACCAGAACCGCTCCTGGCCCGGTGTGCCGAACAGGTAGAGCACCAGCTGGTCGTTGATGCCGATCTTGCCGAAGTCCAGGCTGACGGTGGTCTCCTGCTTGTCCGCCACCCCGATCAGATTGTCGACGTCGGCGCTGGCCTGGGTCAGCGTCTCCTCGGTGGTGAGCGGCTTGATGTCGCTGACCGAGCGGACCATGGTGGTCTTTCCGGTACCGAATCCGCCGGCGATCATCACCTTCACCGAGCGGGCGCCGTCGGGCAGGCTGCCGTCCGCCGGGTGGCGGTCGGGATGGTCAAAGCCTTTGAAGTCCACTGAGTACCTCCTCAAGGAGCGCGAGGTCGGGCCCGCGACCGGCGCCTGACGCCGGGATGGGGTCACGGGCTTCAACGCGGCCTGCGTCCAGCAGATCGGCCAAGAGCACCGCGAGAATGTTGAAGGGCAATCCGAGGTGGGCGCCGAGTTCGGCCACCGACAGCGGATCGCGGCAGCGCCGGAGGATCTCCTCGTGCTCGTGCTGCATGCCTGGGTTGGCCGCGGCACGGGAGGTGATGAGGGTCGCCACGTCAAGGCTCGACGCCGAACCGCCCGGTCCGCTGCGTCCGCCCGTGAGGACGTAGTAGCGCTCGAGACCGGACGGGTCCGTGGGTCGGCGGGGACCACTCATCCAGAGTGCTCCTCCAGACGCGGCGTGGTGCCGAGGAGCTCACCCATCCTGCGGGCCAGGTCCCGCATCTGGTGGCCCAGGAGGCCTTGGTCGAGCCCTTCCCTGGCCAGGACGCCGAGGTACGTCTCCACACCCGCGCGCACCACGAAGAGGTGACCGCCGTCGACCTCGATCATCGCGAGGCGCAGCTGCCCGGCGTACTTGGGGAACTGCTCGGCCACGGGCTGGGCCAGCGCCTGCAGGCCCGCCACCACGGCGGCGAAGCGGTCCACGTCGTCGGGATCGTCGGCGCCGTAGGAGGTGATGGCCTTGCCGTCGCTGGAGGCGACGAGGGCGAAGCGGATCTCCTGGATGCTCTCGACCAGATCGCGGAGCGCCCAGCTCACGTCGGTTCCCTGTTGCGTCATGAGGACTAGTCGCTCTCTTCAGTGCGGTGCTCTGTGGACTCACGTCCGGCGGTCGGCTCACGGTCGGCGGTCGGCTCGCGTCCGGCCGTGGCGAAGGCGGCCAGGCCGGTGAAGGACTCGTCCGGCGGTACCGCGTGCGAGGCGGTGTTCACGGACTCGTCCTCGCGTACCGACGGCCTGGGCCGCTCGGACTCGGCGGCGCGCCTGCGGCGCCTGGGCAGACCGCCGGGCGTGGTGTCCCCGGTCTCCTCGGGCTCGGCCCCGGCCGCTCCTTCGACCACGGCCTCTTCGGTTCCGGCCGCGGCCGGAACCTGGGCGGGCGACGACGGGGCCGTGACGACGGCGGGCAGCTGGCTGAAGTATTTGTGAGGTACCACGATGACCACCGACGTGCCGAGCCATGGCGAGTCCGCGAACGTGACCCGGATGCCGTACCGGCGGGCCAGGGCCCCCACCACGCGCAGACCGAGGTGGGCGTCCTCGGACACTCCGCCGATGCCGGGGCCGGGGGACACACCCTCGAGCGACTGGAGGGCCTCCTGCTTCTTCTCCTCGTTGAGGCCCTTGCCGGAGTCCTGGATCTCGATCCCGACACCGTTGGGCACCTCCTTGCCGGAGACGACCACGGGCTCGGTGGGCGGCGAGTAGCGCGCCGCGTTGTCGAGCAGGTGGGCGAAGATCAGCGTGAGGTGGTCCACCAGACCGCCGTCGACACCGAGTTCGGGCAGGTGCCGCACCTGGACGCGGTCGAAGTCCCTGATCCGGCCGATGCCGCCGCGCACCACGCTGAGCAGCCGCTGCGGTTCCTGCCACTGCCGGCCGGGCCGGTCGGATCCGCCGAGTACGCCGATGCTCGCGGCCAGGGAGTCTGCGGGGCCGAGCTCCTGGTCCAGCTCCATCAGGCCCTGGGCGACGGAGGGCAGCCTGCCGTGCTCACCCTGCATCTCGTGCAGCCGGCCGCGCAGCTTGCTGGTCAGTACGTGGATACGGCTGCCGATGCTGATGACGGCCTGCTCGGCGGAGGTGGAGCGGTCGAACTCCTGCTCCACGCCGATGAGGGCGGTCCTGAGCACCTTGCGCAGCACGGCCTGCAGGTCGGCACTGACCTCGGCGCACTGGTTGAGGGAGGGCAGGACGTCGTCGATGGAGTCACCGGCCCGCAGCCGCTCCAGCGCGTCGGGCAGCTGCCGGTCGGCGAGCAGGGCGACCGCGGCGAGCTGCCGGTCCAGCTGTTCCTGCCAGGCCTGGGTCTGTTCGGCGATCCGGGTCTCGTAGGCCTTGGCCTGTTCGGCGAGCTGTACGTCGTAGGCCGAGCGTTCGGCGGCGTGCTTGCGCTCCAGGCCGGCCACGTGCTGCTGCCACTGCTGGGAGTGCTCGGCCTGCGCGTTCCTGAACTCACCGGCGCTGCTGCGCATCTGACGCTGTGAGCGGATCAGGAGTCGTACCGAGACGGCGCTCGCCGCCGTCACCACGACTCCGGAGAGGATCGCGGGTATTCGGGCCTGACCGGAGCCCA
Source organism: Streptomyces aurantiacus (assembly GCF_027107535.1). Classification (NCBI taxonomy): domain Bacteria; kingdom Bacillati; phylum Actinomycetota; class Actinomycetes; order Kitasatosporales; family Streptomycetaceae; genus Streptomyces; species Streptomyces sp. Qhu-G9. Next base: position 6,284,681 of record NZ_CP114283.1, read on the forward strand.
CGACCGCTGCGACGACGGTCCCAGCACCTAAGGCCAGCGGCAGCAGCCACCAGCTGTACCAGGCGACCGGTGCCCGCGCCGCCGGTGGCGGAGTGGCAAGTTCCATCTGCATCCTTCGAAGCAACACGATCGAACAGAGGGGGGAGAAGCTCGGGGGGCAGCACTCGTCACGCGGTGTTCGACCCCGCGACGGGCATGCGTGGACAACGAGCGACAACCGATTGCAATCGCGTCAACTCGCCGCACCTCAGGGAACCTTATCGGGTTTGATCTCCCGGGAATCAACCCGTCCGGCTCACTTCCGTGAAGCTTTCGTCACGCTCCGACGAGGCCATATGAGTCGACAAATCCCTTAACTCATCCCCACAACCGCACGCCGGTGTGACGAAGGCGGCGGGTACGCCAGTGACCGCCCGGGCATGCATGTCATGATCACACCACTTGAGTTGATCTTGAGGAGAGTCACCGATGAGTGGCATTTCAGGTCCTCCCGCCGTGGCCCCCACCGCGCCGGGCCGACTGCCCTTGATCGGGCACGGACACCAACTGGCCAGACGACCCCTGGAGTTCATGAACGCTTTGCGCGATCAGGGCAGCGTCGTCAAGATCCTCATCGGACCCACCGCCGCCTACGTGGTCACCGACCCGGCCGTCACACGGCGCGTGCTGGTGACGGAGGTCGACGCGTTCGCCAAAGGCGGGAAGATCATCGACGCACTGCGGGTGTTCTTCGGGGACGGGCTCGCCACGATCGCCGACGGCGACCTGCACATGAAGCACCGCCGGCTGATGCAGCCCATGTTCAACAAGGCGCACATAGCCACCCGGGGCGACGTCATGATCAGCCACGTACGGGCCGCGACCGAGGCATGGGAGGAGGGAGTCCCCCGGGACACGTACGAGGACATGAACGACCTGACGCTGTCGACCTTCCTCGTCGCGCTGTTCGGTTCGGGTCTGCCGGGGCAGGTCGAGAGGGAGTTCCAGAGCCTCATGCCCGCGATCATGCGCGGCACCATCCGGCAGACCATCCTGCCCGCCTGGGTCACGAAGCTGCCGCTGCCCGCGAACCGCGCCCACGAGCGGCGGGTCGCACGCCTGAGGGCACTCGTCGACCAGGCGATCGACCACCACCGCGCCCACCTCGCGTCCGCCGGGCCGACCGCGCCGCCGACCGGCTGCCCCGCCCACCAGGACGACGCGCCGGCCAGGGACGGCGCGGCACGAAGCGGCCTCTTCTCCACCCTCCTCACCGCCGACGACCCACAGACGGGCCCCCTGTCCCGGCAACAGCTCCAGGACGAGGCGATCACCCTCCTCACCGGCGCGATCGAGACCACCGGGACGACACTGGCCTGGACCCTGTACGAGATCAGCCGCAACCCTGCCGTCGAGCGGCGGCTGCAGGCCGAACTCGACGCGGTCTGCGGCGGACGGCCCCTGCGCCAGGAGGACCTGGGCTCCCTGCCGTACATGCGCAGCGTCCTGAAGGAGGCCATGCGCATGTACGGGCCCGCCTGGCTCGTCACACGGACCACCACCCGCCCCGTCGTGCTCGACGGGGTGCCGATACCCGCAGGCGCGGACGTCGTCTACAGCCCGTACGTCCACCAGCACGACCCCGAGGTCTACGCCGATCCCTCGTCCTTCGACCCGGCCCGCTGGGATCCCGAACGCGCGCAGGGCATCAACCGCTCCTCCTTCCTCGCCTTCGGGGACGGCCGGCGCAAGTGCATCGGTGAGGAGTTCGCCTGGACCGAACTTCTCATCGTCCTGGCCACCGTCGTCCAGCGCTGGCGCCTGACGCTCGCCTCCGCTCCCCCGCGCCCGCAGGCCATCGTCACCGTCAAGCCGGACAGGCTCTCGATGACACCGCGGCCGCGGACACCGGGGAAGGCCCCGGCGAGGACCGGGCAGCCCGACTGAAGGCCGGGCCCGCCCGGAGCCGTCCCGTACGACGGTTCCGGGCGGGCTCGGTGTACTGCCGCCCGGAGGTCATGCCGGACGGGCGGTCATCTCCCTGCGCACGGGGTCGGACACCCCGAGACCTGGCGTCGGGGCGAGGGACAGGACGCCGATCTTGCCCATGTGGGCGTTGCTCTGGACCAGCCTGGCAGCCTCGGCCGTGTCGGTGAGCGGATAGGTCTCCGTCAGCGCGGGGGCGAGATGGCCGAGGTCGAGGAGCCGGTGCACGGCGGCCTGCTCGTGGAGGTTGGACCCGTGGCTGCCGATGACCCGCTTGAGGCGCATCCACAGGTACCGGTTGTCGAACTCGTGCTGGTAGCCCGTGCTGGAACCGCAGGTCACCACCGCGCCGCCGCGCCGCACCACGAAGACGGAGACACCGAAGGTCGCCCGGCCCACGTGCTCGAAGACGATGTGCGGGTCCTCGCCCGTCGCGGCCCGGATCAGCTTGCCGAGCCGCTTTCCGGCGACGGAGGGGTCGGCGGGCGGCTCGTTGCCGGTGAGACCGATCTCCTCTCGGTTGACGACCACGTGACAGCCCAGGCGGCGGGCGTACTCCGCCTTCCGCTCGCTGCTGACGACTCCCACGGCGATCCCGCCGCCGTTGCGGACCAGTTGGACCGCGTACGCGCCGAGACCGCCGGCCGCCCCCCAGATCAGCACCACGTCGCCCTGCGTCATCCGGGCGCCCCGGTCGCTGACGAGCATGCGGTACGCCGTACCCGCGCACAGCGGGTTCGAGGCGGCCTCCTCCCACGTCAGATGGGCCGGTTTGGGCAGGAGTTGGCTGGCCCGGGCCACGGAGTAGTGGGCGAGCCCGCCGAAGTTGGTCTCGAAGCCCCAGGCGAGCATGCCGTTGCCCAGCATGCCGTCGGCGTGGGTCGCCGGGTCCTCCTCGTCGACGTACACGGGACTCACCACGACCTGGTCGCCGACCTGCCATCTGCGCACCCCGGAACCGGTGCGGACCACGACGCCGGACGCGTCCGAGCCGATCACGTGGAACGGCTGGTCGTGCCGGGCCGCCCAGCGGTCCTGGCGGCCGAAGTGCTTCAGGAAGGAGAAGGTCGGGATGGGTTCGAACATCGCCGACCAGACGGTGTTGTAGTTGATGCCGCTCGCCATGTTGGCCACCAGCACCTCGTTCGGTGCGAGTTCGGGCATCGGTACGTCGCCGAGGTGGATCGACTTGCGGACGTCCTTGTCGGCGACTCCGGCGAAGCTCTCCACGTCCTCCGCGCGCAGGTGGGCGGCGGTGTAGTGGCCGGGTACCGGGAGGTGTTCCAGTTCCGTGCGGTCGGCTCCCGCGACGACGGCCTGCGCCAGCGCATCCATGGTGGTTCCTCCTTGAGGGGTCGGCTCGGGCCGGGGGGGGGCGGCTCAGCTCAGGCCGAGGCCTTTCGCGAGCGTCGGCCAGGACGCCTTGAACTCCTGCCGCCAGTACGGCCAGGCGTGCGCTCCCCCGTTGTAGAAGTGCACCTGGGCCGGTATGCCCAGGGCGGCCAGCTGGTCGGTGAACCGGTGCGCCTGGGACCAGAGCGCGCCTTCGAGCAGTGCGCCTTCGAGGTTGCCGAAGTCGCCGCCCTGCACGCCGCTGCCCTGGGAGACGTACAGGCCGGTGCCCTTGAGAGCACGGGCCTGCGCGTAGGGGTTGTGCCGGTTCCAGTTGTCCCGGTTGAGCAGTGGGTTGCCCCAGAGGGTGAGGGGCAGCAGGCCTTCCCGGGCGACGATGGCGTTGAGCACGGTCGGCATGCCGAAGGCCGTGGTGTCGAGGATCCCGCTGTACGAGGCGGCCGCGCCGAAGGTCCCGGGATGCCGTGCCGCGAAGGCCAGGGCGCCGTAGCCGCCGGTGGACACACCGGCGACGGCACGCTTCGTGCCCGCCCTGAACTTCTGCCTCAGCAGGCTCATCAGCTCGTCGACCTGGAAGGTCTCGTAGTCCGAGCCGGCGCGTCCGTAGTTCCACCAGTCGGTGGGGATGCCGGTGGGGCCGGACGAGGGCATCACGGTGATGACGTCCTGGCCCGCGAGGAAGTCGACGACGTCCGTCTCCCTGGTCCAGGACGTGTAGTCGTCGTGGGCGCCCTGGAGCAGATAGAGGACGGGCCAGGTCCGGTCCGGGTGCGCGGCGTAGCCGGTCGGCAGAACCACGCGTACGGGCAGGTCGGCGCCGACGGCCGGGGAGGCGACCGTGAGGTCGACGGTCCGGGCGTCGAGCCACTTCTCGCCGACGACGGTGGCGCCCGCGGCGGCCTGCACGGCCGAAGCGGCCGTCGCCGGTGGCGCGGTGAGTGCGACTCCCGTGCCGAGCAGTGCCGTTGTCACCGCGAGAGCGGCACATCTGCGCTTACGAGTCATGGGGCAAGTCCCTTCAGGAGTCCCGCAGGTCGCGTGTCAGCAGCCGGGCCAGGTGGTCGACGACCGGTGGGTCGAGCAGCGAGAGGTGGTGGCCGGGCAGCGGGACGACGGTCAGGTCGGTGCAGTGCGCGTCCCAGCCGAGCGTCGCGTCGCCGCGCTCGTAGCGGGGGTCCCGGACGGTGTGCGGGGCGGGGTCGCTCGCGCGGTACAGGAGGGTGGTGCCCGCATAACTGCCGGGCCGGTGGCGCTCGCCGCCGCACAGGTCCAGATAGGATGTCCGCTGGTGTTCGAGGACGGCTTCCGGCAGCTCGACGGTGTCCCTCAGCACCTTGACGACGAGGTCGATCCGTCCCGCGTCGTCGAGCCCGGCGAGTTCGTCGTACGGCAGGTCGAGCGCCGTGCCGTAGGTACGTGCCACATACGCGGCGAAGTCCCGGAAGTGCTGGAGGGCCAGGTCGGTCGCGGTGCGGCGGGTGGGCAGGGGCAGTACGGAGTCGAGCAGGACCAGGGCGAGGACCCTGCCGTGCGGGGCGAGGAGCCTGGCCGCCTCCTGGGCGATCAGACCGCCGTACGACCAACCGCCCAGCGCCCAGGGCCCGTTGGTGTTCACCTCCCGGATGCGCCGGGCGAACTCCGCGGCCCGGCCCGGTACGTCGTCCGGATCAGCCTGCCGGTCGAAGCCGTACAGCGGACGGTCGCCGTCGAGGCTGTGGGCCAGCCGGGCGTAGACATCGGCGGATCCGCCCGCGGCATGGGCGAGGAAGAGCGGGGTGTGGGGGCCGGTGCCGGGGAAGGTCCGCAGGGGGGCGGCGGCAGGCGTGGCGGCCCTTTCAGGCGGGCGCCTTTCGGACGCGGAGCCTGTGGTGGGTGTCCGGTGTTCCGGCTCCTCGGGGTTCGCCGGTTCTGTGCCGGCCCCCAGCAGTTGGGCGACTCCCCTCAGCGTTCCTCGCCTCAGGAGGGTGCCCGGCTCGACGTCGATGCCGAACTCCCGCCGCACGACGGCCCGTATCCGCACGGCGGTGAGGGAGTCGAGCCCGAGGTCGGTCAACGGCGTGTCGGGGTCGAGGCGTTCCGGGCCGTAGCCCATCACCCCGGCCACGCACAGCCGAAGGCGTTCGAGCGGCCCCACGGCAGGGTCGAGTGCCTCGGCCGGGTCCGACGGGCCGCCGGCCGGGGCCGGCTCCTCCCCCGCCCAGAACCGCCGGTGCCGCCAGCGGGGCGACGGGACGTCCACGATGCGTCCCCCGGCATGCAGCTCCTCGCGCGGCCGGGCCACCCGTACGCCGTGGACGAGCAGCGTGGCCAGCGCGGTGCGGAAGCCGACGGCGTCGTCGGTGCCGCGGCGCAGCGTGGGCACGATGAGCGCGTCGTCGGCCCCGGCGTCGCGCAGCGTCTCGGCCAGCGGGTGCGACTGCGTGGCGTGCGGGGCGACCTCCACGAAGACTCGGTGCCCGTCCTCGGCCGCCGCGCGTACCGCCTGTGCGAAGCGGACGGGGTTGCGCAGGTTGGCCGCCCAGTACGCCGTGTCGCACGGGCCGGCCCCGCGAGGATCGGCGAGGGCCGTGGAGTAGCGGCGGCAACGGGGTGCGGAGTGCCGGATCTCGCCGAGTTCCCACGTGAACTCCGGGAGCAGCGGCTCGACTTCGGGCGAGTGCCCGGCCGCGGTGACTCCCAGCGAGCGGGCGAAGCCACCGGCCTCCGTCACCCGGGCGATCAGTTCGGCGACGTCCTCGGCCGATCCCGTCACCACGCTCTGGGCCGGCGAGGCGTGTACGGCGACCCGCAGGCTCCTCAACTCCCGTGCCGACAGGGCGATGTCGGAGGCCGGGAGGCCGACCACCGCCATGGCTCCCCCGTTCAGCCCGGCCAGCAGCCGGGAGCGTACGGCGACGATGCGTGCGCCGGTGGCCTCGTCCAGTTCCCCGGAGACGACCGCCGCCGCGATCTCGCCGAGGGAGTGGCCGACGACGGCGGCGGGTTCGAGACCGCAGGACCGCCACAGTTCGGCGAGGGCGACCTGCATGCCGTACAGGACGGGCATGACGGTGGTGGGTGTCGACAGATCGGCGTCGGGCCTGAGTCCGGCGCGCAGGGAGAGGCCCGCGTGCTCGCGCAGGAGGGGTTCCAGCCGGTCGACGGCGGCGGCGAACACGTCCTCCGTCGCGAGGAGCCGGCTTCCCATGCCGGGCCACTGGGACCCGTAGCCGGAGAAGACCCACACCATCGGACCGGGCCCGCCCGGTGCGCCGTACCCGGTGACCAGGTGGGGAGAGGGGGCACCTTCGACGAGGCGGGTGAGGGCGGTGACGGTCTCCGCGCGGTCCCGGGTGACGAGGGCCGCGCGATGGCGGCCGCGGCCGCTGCGGCCCGCGAGGGTCCGGGCGAGGTCGTGGTCGCGTACGCGCCGGCTGCCGGGGGTGTCCAGCCAGGCGGCCAGTTCACCGGCGTACGCGCGCACGCGCTCCGCGGTCGGCCCGTCGAGCAGGAGCAGTGCGGGCCGCTCGGAGGGCCGGTGCGCCCGGGCGGCGGGGCGGTGTTCGGTGAGGACGGCGTGGGCGTTCGTGCCGCCGAACCCGAAGGCCGAGACGCCCGCGGTGGCCGTTCCCGAGTAGCGGGGCCAGGGCTCGGACGAGGTGACCACGCGCAGGCCGAGCGCGTCGAGGTCGGCGTGCGGGCCCGGGCCGGTGAAGTGCAGTTGGGCGGGGATCTCGCCGTGGTGCAGGGCGAGGACGGTCTTGACGAGGCCCGCCATACCGGCGGCGGCCTCCAGGTGGCCGAGGTTGGTCTTGGCGGAGCCGATCAGGAGGGGCTGCTCCGGGTCGCGGTCACGGCCGAGGACGGCGCCGAGTGCGCTCGCCTCGATCGGGTCGCCGAGGGCGGTGCCCGTGCCGTGGGCCTCCACGTAGTCGACGGTCGCCGGAGCGCCGTGCGCCTCGGCGAGGAGGGCGCGCTGGGCCTCGGCGTTGGGGGCCGTGAGCCCGTTGGAGCGGCCGTCGGAGTTGACGGCCGTCGCACGGATCACCGCGAGGACGCGGTCGCCGTCGCGTTCGGCGTCCGTGAGCCGTTTCAGTACGACGACTCCGCAGCCCTCGCCGCGTACGATCCCGTCCGCCGCGGCGTCGAAAGCCTTGCAGCGGCCGTCCGGTGCGAGAGCGCCGGCGCGCTGGAAGCCGAGCGTGACGGCGGGAGTCAGGAGCAGGTTCACGCCGGCGGCGAGTGCCGTGTCGCTCTCGCCCGTCGCCAGGCTGCGTACGGCGTGGTGGACCGCGACGAGCGACGACGAGCAGGCCGTGTCGACGGACAGGCTGGGGCCGCGCAGGTCGAGCGCGTAGGACAGGCGGCCGGCGGCGATGCTGAGTGCGGCGCCGGTGGCCGTCCAGGCGTCCACGGCGCGGGGGTCGGCGGTGGTGAGGTGCGCGTACTCGTTGCCGCTGATGCCGACGAAGACGCCGGTGCGGGTGCCGGCGAGCGCGGACGCGGACAGGGCCGCGTGGTCGAGGGCCTCGCGGCTGACTTCGAGCAGCATGCGGTGCTGGGGGTCCATGGCGGTGGCCTCGTGCGCCGGGATGCCGAAGAACTCCGCGTCGAAGCCGGCGATGGTGTCGAGGCCGCCGAGGAAGGCTCCGTGCCGGCTCACGTCGTCCGGAAGCCGTTCCGGGTCCGGTACGAAGGGGTCCCACCGGCCGGCCGGGAGCGTGCCGACGGCGTCCCGGCCCCGGGTGAGGAGCTGCCAGTACGTGTCCGCGGAGGTGACTGCGCCGGGGAAGCGGCAGCCGACGCCGACGACGGCGACCGGAGCCGGTGCCCCGTGGGCGCCCCCGTGCGGCGGGATTCCTCCGGCGGGCGCCGCGGACGGCGAACTCCCCTGCTGTGAGCGTGACGTGGCGTCCTCGTCGGCCGGAGCCGTCGGCTCGTCCTCGGCCAGGCGCTCCGCCAGCGCCTCGACGGTCGGCGCGTCCCACAGCAGTGTGTCCGGCAGCCGCCGTCCCACCAGCTCGCTCAGCGCGGCCGTCAGCGCGAGCGCGTCCCGTGAGGTCAGTCCGGCCTCGGCCAGCGGACGGTCGTCGGACAGCTCGCCCGGCGGCAGGCCGTACCACCCGTGCAGCCGTTCGGCGACCAGCCCGCGGACCTGCGTGCGCGTCGCGCTCATCGTGCCCCGAACCCACCGTCGAGCAGGCGTGCCCGCGCGGCCGAGCGGGACACCTTGCCGCTGCTCGTGCGGGGAACCGAGCCGGGCGGTACGAGCAGCAGCGAGCCGAGGCGCAGGCCGTGGCGGGCCGACACGGCGGCGCGTACGGCGCGTTCGGCGGCGTGGGTGTCCTCCTCCGTCGGGTCGGCGTCCCGCCGGTGCTCCGCGACCACGACGAGTTCCTCACCGGTGGCGTCCGGCCGGGTCACCCCGAAGGCGGCGAGCCGGTCCGGGCGGATCAGGGGAACGGCCGCCTGCACGGTCTCCTCGATGTCCTGGGGGTAGTGGTTGCGCCCGTCCACGACGAGTACGTCCTTCAGGCGGCCGGTGACGAGGAGTTGCCCCTCGTGCAGGGCACCGAGGTCGCCGGTCCGCAGCCAGTCCTCCGGCGCTCCGAAGCCGAAGGTCTCGGCCGTGAGTCCGGCGCGCTTCCAGTAGCCGAGCCCGATGTTGGGCCCGCGCAGCTGGATCTCTCCGACCCACCCCTGCGGCAGTACGGCGCCGTTCGCTCCGACGATCCGCAGTTCCTGGCCGACCGGGGTGCCGCACGGGACCAGGACGGCCGCCTCCTCGTCCGGTGGGGTCTCCTCGATCCGTCCCTCCGCGAGCGCGCCGGGACGGCAGGCGACGACCGCGGGGGGTTCGTCCAGGGAGCCGGCGGTCACGAAGACGGTGGCCTCGGCCAGGCCGTACGCCGGGCAGTGCGTCGTGGGGTCGAGCCCGGCGGGTGCGAAGAACGTACGGAAGCGGTCCACCGTCGCGGCCCGTACCGGCTCGCTGCCGTTGATGAGCACCCGTACGCGGTCCAGGCGGAGTTCGTCGACGACCTCGGGCGCGGTGCGGGCCACGCAGTAGTCGTAGGCGAAGTTCGGGGCGGCACTGATCGTGCCCTCGTAGGAGCCGAGGAGGCGCAGCCAGCGCGAGGGGTCCTGGAGGAAGGAGACCGGGTTCATGAGGACGGAGGGGAATCCGCCCACGACGGGGGCGGCGATGCTGAGGACGAGACCCATGTCGTGGAAGAGCGGCAGCCAGCCGACCGTCGTCGCCGTTTCCGGGTCGGCGACGAACGCGTCGAGTGCCTGGCGGGCGTTGGCCACGACGTTGGCGTGGCTGATCATCACGCCGGCCGGGCTGCGGGTGGAGCCCGAGGTGTACTGGAGGTACGCGATGTCGTCCGGTTCGGGCTTGGCCGCGGGCCGTTCCCGGTCGTCGTCCGGGCCGGTTGCGTGGCGCTGGACGGGGAGCTGGTCGACGGCCACCACCGGGACGTCCGGCAGCCGGTGGTCTCGTACGAAGGCGCGCAGCGCGGTGGCCGAGTGGGAGTCGCCGAGCAGACAGACCGGCTCGCAGTCGGCGAGCACCGCGGCCAACCTTCCCTCGTGGCCCGGGACTTCGGGTCCGAAGAGGGGTACGGCGATGACGCGGGCGTACAGGCAGCCGAGGAACGCGGCCACGTAGTCGAGGCCCTGGGGCATGACGAGCGCGGCTCGTTCGCCGGGCGAGGCGACCGTGACGAGGCGGGCCGCCACGGCTCTGGCCCGGGCGTCGAGGGCGCGCCAGCCGAGCGTGCGGTGCAGTCCGGTGGAGGAACTGTCGGGGAAGTCGACATGACTGAAGGCGCGTTGCTGCGGCCGGTGGGCGGCCCAGTGCCTCAGGTGGTCCGTGAGGGAGGCTTCGTCGGCGGCGGGCCTGGCGGAGGTCATGGCGGCTCCAACTGGGTCGGCGGCGGAGCGAGTGGGGGCGAAGCGCGTCGGGGTGTGCGGGGCTGCCGGTGCCCGGTGGGGCGGGCACCGGCTTGGAGCGGTGACCCAGGTTCCGCCTCCGGGAGACCGGTGGGTTAGACGACGTGCTGACAGTTCGTCTCCCGCCTTCTGTCAGTTCGCTGACAAAGGCGAGCGGCTGATTGCGAGCCGCGGGTTAGAGCCCGGACGCCGCTGCGCCGACCACAATCCGTGCCACGGCGGAAGGAGCCTCTCGTGGGACGTGCACGGCTGTTCGCGCTGTTCTCCCTGCTCACACTGACCGGCTTCATCACGACGCTCGACAACACGGTCATCAACGTGGCCCTGCCGACCGTGCAGCGCGAACTGGGTCTGACGGTCCCGGACCTGGAGTGGGTGGCCGCCAGCTACGTGCTCAGTTTCGGAGCGCTGCTGCTGCCCGGCGGACGGCTGACCGATCTGTGCGGACGCAGATCCGTACTGGCCGCCGGGATCGTCGTCTTCACGGCCGCGTCGGCGGCGTGTGCCCTCGCGGACAGCGGGAGCACGCTGATCGCGGCCCGTACGGTGCAGGGGGTCGGGGCGGCGCTGGTCATCCCGGCCTCGCTCGCCGTCATCGCGGTCGACCTGCCCGCCCGGCTGCGCTCGACGGCCGTCGGCCTGTGGACGGCGGCCCTGGCCGTGGCGCTGGCGCTGGGCCCGGTGGTGGGCGGCTTCGTCACGCAACGGTGGGGCTGGGGCTGGGTGTTCGCCCTCAACGTCCCCTTCGGGCTGCTCGCCCTGCTGCTGATGCCGGCCGTGCCCGCCCGGTCGGCCGCCCGCCGCGGCGGACTGGACGTGCCCGGCGTGGTGCTGTCGGTGCTCGCGCTGTATCTGCTCACGTACGGCCTCGTGCGCGGCCAGGAACACGGCTTCGGCACCGCGCCCGTACCGCTGTGCCTGGGTGTTTCGGCGGTCGCCGCCTGCGCGTTCGTCGTCGTGGAGACCCGGACCGCGCGGCCTCTGGTCGAACTGGGGCTGCTGCGCGACCGGTTCCTCACCGGCGGGATCGTCGCACAGATGCTGTGGGGCATCGGCGTCAACGGAGTGTTCTTCTTCACGGCTCTCTATCTCCAGCGGGTGCTCGACTTCTCGCCGACCGGGGCCGGTCTCGCCTTCCTGCCACTGGCGGGCGCGCTGCTCCTGGGGACGCCGGTGGCCGAACGGGCGGCGCACGCGCTGGGAGCCCACGTCTCGATCGCGGCGGGGCTCGGCCTGGTGGCGGTCGGACTCCTGTACGTCTCGGGGACGGGCGCGGGCGCAGGCTTCTGGGACCTGCAGCCGGGGCTGCTGCTGATCGGCTGGGGTTCCGCGTTCACCACTCCCCTGACGGTGCGCTCCCTGCTGCGGGTCCCGGAGGCCGGGATGGGGATGGCGACGGGCCTGGTGAGCGCGGCGCGCGAGGTCTCCGGGGTCTTCGGGGTGGTCCTGGTGGGCGTGGTCCTCACCCGGCGCGAGAGCGCCGAGCTGCGGTCCGGCGCCCACCCGCGCGACGCGTTCCTGGAGGGATACGACCTGGGCCTGCGGATCGCGGCCTGCTGTGTACTGGCGGGCGCGCTCGTGACGTTGCTGACGCTGCGCCGCCGTGGACGTCATCGGCGGGTCGTGGCGCGGTCGAGGACTCCGGTTGTCATGAAGTGACAAGGCCCCCGTGCACCTCTGTCAGCCGCCGCCGAAGCTGGGCAGAATCCGTGCGGGTAACGTCATTGTGCCCCACATCCCGTTCGCAGAAGGAGCCGCTGCGTGAACGGATTCCGCATGCTGGAGAGCGAGGCCAGGAACACGGCCGTCGCCGTCGAGGCGGTGGACGGCCCGTTCAAGGCGTTCCCGTCGGGCCTGCACGACCACCTCAGACCCTTCTTCGCGGACATCACCGAAGAGGTCGTGGGCGCGATCAGAACCGAGATCCCGGAGTACGCACGGCCGACGGACGACACGTACATGCAGGTCGTGCATCAGGGCGTGGAGCACGCGCTGCAGGGGTTCCTGGAGCGGATGGCCAAGCCCGACACCGACTGGGAACCGGTGAAGGCCACGTACCAGCGCATCGGCCGTGGCGAGGCGGACGAGGGGCGCAGTCTCGACGCGTTCCAGTCGGCCCTGCGTCTCGGCGCGCGGGTGACCTGGCGTCGGATCAACGCCCTGGTCGACGCCGACCTGCTGCCCCGTCATGTGCTGGCCGCTTTCGGGGAGGCGCTGTTCCTGCACCTGGACGAGATGGCGGCCGCGACGACGACCGGGTACACGGAGGCCCGGCTGCACGCGGCCGGCGAACTGCAGCAACGACGGACACGGCTGATCGATCTGCTGATCGTGGATCCGCCCGCGTCGGTCGCGGCCATCACCGACCTCGCGCACGCGGCGCAGTGGCCCGTGCCCCGCTCGCTGGCCGTGGTCGCCGTCGACCACGGGGCGCGGGCCGCGGGGCCGCCGCCCATCGTGCCGCCGGAGTTCCTGGCACGTTTCGACGTGCAGCCCGCCGTACTGGTGGTGCCCGATCCGGAGGGCCCCGGGCGGGCCCGTGCCGTCGCGGGGGCCTTGCAGGGGTTACGGGCCGCCATGGGGCCGAGCGTCGCACTCCAGGAGGGGGCGAGATCGTTGCGGTGGGCCGGCGAGGCACTGGACCTGGCCCGTCGGGGGGTGCTGCCCGACACGGAGATCGTGCGCTGCCGGGACCACCTGGCCACGCTGCTCCTGTTCCGCGACGAGGCCCTGGTGGAGGCGATGGCCGAACGGCATCTGCGCCCCCTGGACGGCGTCCGGCTGCCGCAGCGCGAACGCCTCGCGGAGACGCTGCTGAGCTGGCTCCAGTGCGGCCACAACGCGAGCGAGGTCGCCGCGCGTCTCGCCGTCCACCCTCAGACGGTCCGCTACCGCATGCGTCAGCTCGACGAACTGTTCGGGGACCGGCTCCACGACCCGACCGCGCAGTTCGAGATGCAGCTGGCCCTGCGCGCGCTCAACCTCCGGCGGGGCGCACCCGCACGGTGACGGTCACAGGGCCTGCCCGAGGGTGAGCGTGCGCGGGCCGAAGCCGTGACGCTCGTAGAACCGGATCGCGTCCTCGTTCGCCGCGTAGGCCGTCACCTCCGCCTGCCCGGCGCCCTGTTCCCGTGCCCAGTCGAGAAAGGCGGCCAGCAGCCGCGCTCCGGTCCGGGTGCCGCGACGCTCCGGGCGCACGTACAGGCCGAGCAGGGTGGCGACCTTCACGGGCCGCACCGCGGAACCCTCCGCGACCGCGCCCGCGAGATGGGCCACGACCTCTCCGTCGCGCTCGGCCACGAGCAGCAGCCGTGCCGGGTCGTCGAGCCCCGAGGCGAAGCGCTCCGCGCCGTGCGCGAGCGGCCAGCCGATGTCGACCGTGGCGTCGCGGGTGCCCGCGTCCTCGGCGAACAGGGCCGCGCTGGAGGCGACGAGCGCCGGGACGTCGTCGGCGCGGGCCCTGCGGACCACCGGCCGGTCGTGGAGATCACTCATGGGACAGGACGTTAACGGCCGGGTCCGACAACGGCCGTCACTTCCTGGACAGCTGTCCATGTACAGTGGACACCTGTCCAATAAGTTGGTTCTCCGAAGGAGCTCGTCCCGTGCAGACTCTCGCGAACGTGCTGGTCGGCCTCGTCGCCGCGCTGCACGCGTACATCCTGGTTCTGGAGATGTTCCTGTGGGAGAAGAAGCCGGGGCGCGGACTGCACGGGTTCGACCCCGAGATGGCGCGGGCCACCGCCCCGCTCGCCGCCAACCAGGGGCTCTACAACGGCTTTCTGGCGGCCGGCCTCGTCTGGGGCCTGGTCGCCGACGACCCGACCGGCTTCGGCGCCCAGGTCTTCTTCCTGGTGTGCGTGATCGTCGCGGGTGTGTACGGGACGGTCACCGCGAACCGCCGCATCCTGTTCGCGCAGGCCCTGCCCGGCGCCCTCGCCCTCGCCGCCGTCCTCGTCGCCCGGTGACGCCCGACCCGCGAGCCGAACGCACCCGGGCCAAGCTGCGCCGGGCCCTTCTCGACGAGTGCGCCCGGCGCCCGTTCGCGGAGGTCGGCGTCGCGGCGCTGGTGCGCGCGGCCGGGGTCGGCCGGGCCACGTTCTATCTGCACTACGCCGACCTGGAGGCGCTGGCCGTCGACGCCTGCGCCGATGTCGTACGCGACGCGGTGGACGCCCTGCACGCATGGCGGGGCAGGCCCGACCCCAGGTCGGCGCCGGACGCCCTGCTCGTGTTCTTCACGGGCCTGGCCCCGCACGCCCCGCTGTACCGCGCCCTGTTGCGTCCGGGCGGCGGCGGCCCGCTCGGCCGTGTCCTCCACCAGGACCTGCGGGCCCGCAGCCTCACCGAACGCGAACTCGTCGGGGCGCCGGAGGCCCCCCTCGTCGCCTCCGCCGTCGCGGCGACCTTCGCGGGCGTCCTCGCCGACTGGCTGCACGGGCTCGTCGAGGGCACACCCGAGGAGATCGCCCACAAGGTGTGGCGCCTGCTCGTGGGCCTGCACGCGGTCCGGTGGGACGTCACCGGGTAGCAGGCCGGGCGCCGGGGACGTCCGGGCTCCGGGGTCGTCCCGCCCCTCCCCCACCCGCAGCCGCCTCCACTCCGCCGAGCGGGCGGACGCCGTCCTCCCGCCCCGGCCGTTCAGCCCTGCTGTCCGGCCTGGAACGTACGCCGGTACGTCTGCGGTGCCACCCCGATCGACGCGTGCAGGTGCTGCCGCAGCGAGGCGCCCGTGGCGAACCCGACCTCACCGGCGATCTGGTCCACCGGCAGATCGCTGGATTCGAGCAACTGCCGTGCCCGGACGACCCGTTGCTGAATGAGCCAGCGGCCGGGGCTCATCCCGACCTCGTCATTGAAGCGACGGGCGAAGGTGCGCAGGCTCATCCGGGCGTGGCCGGCGAGCGCGGCCAGGGTCAGCGGCTCACCGAGTCGTTGCAGCGCCCAGTGCCGGGTGGCCGCGGTGCTCGTCGCCGTGGGCTCGGGCACGGGCTGCTCGATGTACTGCGCCTGGCCGCCGTCGCGCCAGGGCGGTACCACGCAGGACCGCGCCACCCGGTTGGCCAGTTCGGTGCCGTGGTCCTTGCGCACGAGGTGCAGGCACACGTCGACGCCGGACGCGGCCCCGGCCGAGGTGAGGAGGGAGTCCTCGTCGACGAACAGCACGTCTGCGTCCAGTTCGACGTCCGGGAACATCTGCCGGAAGAGCCCGGCCAGTTGCCAGTGCGTCGTGGCCCGGCGGCCGGCCAGCATCCCGGCCGCCGCCAGCACGAAGGCGCCCGTGCAGATCGAGACGATGCGGGCGTCCGACCCGATGGCCCTGAGCGCGTCGGCCACCGCGTCGGGGAGGTCGGCGCTGAGGTTCGCCAGCGCGAAGGGCGGAATGACCACGGTGTCGGCCGTACGCAGCACGTCGGGGCCGTGCTCGACGGTGATCGAGAAGTCCGAGCTGCTGCGCACCGGCTGCCCGTCGACGGTGCAGGTCAGCACCTCGTAGCGCCCCTCGGCCGAGCCGAAGACCCGGTTCGGGATGCCGAGCTCGAAGGGGTAGACCCCGTCCAGGGCCAGCACGACCACTCTTTCCACGTGTCCGTCGTACTCCCGGGGCCCCGGCCGTCCGGAGCCCTCGGGGTGCCCGGAGGGTTCGGGGCGCTCTCCGCATTGCGTCTGCAGCATGGCACGATCCTATCGAACAATGGCAATCGTGCCATTTTCTCGGCCGGCGGAGCCGGGCAGGCTGGAGCCCATGAGTACTGCGAACACGATGCGCGCGATCAGTCAGGACGTCCTCGGCGGTCCCGAGGTCCTCAAGGAAGTGGAGCTGGAGATCCCGAGGCCGGGTCCGAGCGAGGTGCTGGTCCGGGTGCACGCGGCCGGCCTCAACCCGACGGACTGGAAGCACCGGGCGAGCGGCCTGTTCCTCGGGCAGCCGCCGTTCGTCCTGGGCTGGGACGTCTCCGGCGTGGTCGAGGCCGTCGGTCTCGGTGTCACCCTCCACGAGCCGGGCGACGAGGTCTTCGGCATGCTGCCGTACCCGCACGGCGTCGGAGCGCACGCCGAGTACGTCACCGGGCCCGCGCGGGCCTTCGCCCGCAAGCCGTCCGAGGTGGACCACACCCAGGCGGGCGCCCTCCCGCTCGCCGCGCTGACCGCCTGGCAGGCGCTGGTCGACACGGCGGACGTCCGCCGCGGCCAGCGGGTTCTGATCCACGCCGCGGCGGGCGGCGTGGGGCACCTGGCCGTGCAGATCGCCAAGGAGCGGGGGGCCTACGTGATCGGAACGGCCAGCTCCGGAAAGCACGACTACCTGCGCGGGCTGGGCGCCGACGAGCTCATCGACTACCGGGAGACCGATTTCGCCGAGGTCGTGCGTGACGTCGATGTCGTCCTGGACACGGTCGGGGGCGACTACCGCTCACGTTCGCTGCGGACGCTGCGCGCGGGTGGACTGCTGGTGTCGATCCTGCCGTCCGGGTCCCCGGAGCTCGCCGAGGAGGCGAAGGGGCTCGGCGTGCGGGCGGTGGAGATGCTCGTGGAGGCCGACCAGGCCGCGATGAGCGCGATCGCCGGACTCGTCGCCGCGGGACGGCTTCGCGCCACGGTCGCCGAGGTGTTCCCGCTGGCCGAGGCCGCGAAGGCGCACGCACTGGGCGACACCGGGCGGACCGTCGGGAAGCTCGTTCTTCAGGTTCGGTAGGGCCGCGCGGGGCGCGGGGTGACAGTGGAGGGCGACCGGCGGGCCGTTGTGGCCGGCCGCCGTCCACCCGCGGCGCCGCGTGACGCCGCGCCCCCGCGCCCCTCAGGGGCTCGCCGCCGCGAGCCCGGTCGTCTCAGGAGAACGTGAGCACGGGCTTGATGGCCTTGCCCGCGGCCATGTCCTGGACGGCCTGGCCGATGTCCTCGAACGCGTAGGTGCTGATCAGCCTCTCCAGCGGCAGCCGGCCCTCGCGGACCAGCCTCACCAGGGCCGGGATCGCCGCCTGGGTCTCCTGGTCGCCGAGCGTCAGGCCCACCAGCCGTTTGCCGCCGAGCATTCCGTTGACGTCCAGAGCGACCTCGGACCCGAAGGGCGGGGCGCCGACGATCACGGCCGTACCGCGAGCGGCCAGTGCGTCCACTCCCTTGCGGAGGACCATGACGCTGCCCGTGGTCTCGACGACCCCGTCGGCCCCGGCCCCGCCCGTGATCAGCCCGACTGCCTCGACGATGTCCGCCTCATTGGCGTTCACCGTGTGTGTGGCGCCCAACTCCTTGGCCAGCACGAGCCGTTCGGCCACCTTGTCGACGGCGATCACCGTGGTCGCGGGCGTCAGCGCCGCGGCCATCACCGCCGACAGGCCGACCGCGCCGGCGCCGAGGATCACGAGCGTGTCCCCCGTGCGGGGTTCCAGGACGTTCCACACGGCGCCGACACCGGTCTGCACTCCGCAGCCCAGGGGCGCGAGGGACTCCAGCGGCAGATCCCTGTCGACCTTGACGAGACTGCGCTCGTCCACCAACGCCCGCTCGGCGAAGGAGGACTGGCCGAAGAAGTGGCCGCCCAGCGGCACTCCGTCGCGGCTGATGGTGGCGGAGCCGTCCGCGCGGCGGCCGCCGAGGAGGTTCAGCGGCAGCCAGGTGGCGCAGTACGCCGGGTGGCCGTCGCGGCAGTTGCGGCACGAGCCGCAGGACGTGAAGGACAGGACGACGTGGTCACCGGGCTCCACACCGGTGACGTCCGGTCCGACGGCCTCGACGATCCCCGCCCCCTCGTGTCCGAGGACGCCGGGCAGCGGGAAGGGCAGGCCGCCGCTCGCGACCCCGAGGTCGGTGTGACACAGACCGGCGGCCACGATGCGGACCAGGGCCTCATGCGCGCGGGGCTCGTCGAGTTCGACGTCGGCGAGGGTGAAGGGTGCTCCCCCGGACTCGACCACGGCCGCGCGAGTGGTGGTGGACATGCTGCGAACTCCCTGAATCGATGGTGGACCTGCGGGGCCGCTCAGTCGAGCGAGACGACGACGGACTTGACCTTGGTGTAGGAGGCGAGCCCCTCGGGCCCGTACTCACGGCCGAAGCCGGAGGCCTTGACCCCGCCGAAGGGCACCGCGGGGTCGAGCATCGCCCAGTCGTTGATCCACACGATGCCCGCCTGGAGCCTGTCGGCGACGCGGTGCGCTCGGGTGAGGTCGGTGGTCTGCAGGCCCGAAGCCAGGCCGTACGGCGTGGAGTTGGCCAGCTCGACGGCCTCGTCCTCGGAGTCGAAGGGCTGCACGGTGAGGACCGGACCGAAGATCTCCTCCTGGACGACCCGGGAGTCGTTCGCCAGGCCGGCGATGACGGTGGGCTTGTAGTAGAAGCCGCCGTTCAGGTCGAGGCGCTCACCGCCGCACACGATGCGGCCACCCTCCTTGCGGGCCAGTTCGACGTACTCCTCGACCTTCTCCAGGTGCCGCAGGCCCGCCATCGGCCCGACGACGGTCCCGGGATCGCGGGGGTCGCCGACCGGGACGCCGGGGACGGCCTCGGCGAGGATGCCGACGACGGTGTCGTACAGCGGGCGCGCGACGAGCAGGCGCGGCCCGCCCATGCAGAACTGGCCGGTGTTGAAGACGAATCCCTTGATGACGGCGCCGATGGCCTTCTCGACGTCGGCGTCCTCGAAGACGATGTGCGCCGCGTTGCCGCCGAGCTCCATGGTGACCGGCTTCAGGCCCTCACCCGCGATGCTCGCCGCGTGCCGGCCGACCGCCGTCGACCCGGTGAAGGCGATCTTGTCGATGCCGGGATTGCGCAGCAGCGCCTCTCCCGCGACCGGTCCCGTGCCGGTGACGACGTTGTAGACACCGTCCGGCACACCCGCCTTCTTCAGCAGGCCGGCCATGTAGAGGGCGCTGAGCGGGGTCTCCTCGGCGGGCTTGTGCACGACCGTGTTCCCGGCCGCCAGGGCCGGGGCGATCTTCGAGCCGGAGAGGATCAGCGGGAAGTTGAAGGGCGTGATCGCGGCGACCACGCCGATCGGGCCGCGCCGGGTGTAGGCGAGACCGTTGAGCGGGGTGTCGCGGGTCGCGCCGTCCAGGGTCCAGGCGAGGGAGGCGTAGTACTCGTAGTCGTTGGCCGCGTTCGTCACGTCGACGGCGTGGCAGAGCGTGATCGGCTTGCCGACGTCCCGGCTCTCCAGGGCCGCGATGTCGTCGGCGTTCTCCCGGATCAGCTCGGCCACACGGTGCAGCACCCGTCCGCGCTCGCGGCCGCTCAGGCCGGCCCAGGGGCCGTTGGTGAAGGCGTCGCGTGCGGCCCGTACCGCGGCGTCGACGTCGACCGCGCCCGCCTCGGCGACCGTCGTGACCACCTGTCCCGTGGACGGGTCGATCACGTCGGTACGCGCCCCGTCGGCCGCCTCGCGCCACTGTCCGCCGATGAACAGCTGCCCGGGGCCACTCTCGAAGGTGGTCGTCATTGCCCACTCCTCAGCTTTGATCGCCAAGATTTCAACAAACAGGATTCCTGTTGGTCCGCAGTCTCATTACAGACAGGTTTCCTGTCAATGCCTTAGGCTGAACCCATGGTCGTCACCAAGGCACCCCCGTCGCTCCTCTACATGGTCAAGCAGGTCGAACTCGTCGTGCGTTCCCACCTTGACGAGTTGCTGAAGCCGGCGGGGATCACAGCGCTGCAGTACACCTCGCTCACCGTCCTGGAGCGGCACGACGGCCTGTCCGCGGCGCAGCTCGCACGGGACTCGTTCGTGACGGCGCAGTCCGTGGCCGACGTGGTCCGCGCCCTGGAGACCCGCGGTCTCGTACGGCGCGAGCGCAATCCGCGCAACCGCCGCGAGCTGCTGATCCTTCTCACCGAGTCTGGCCGCGATCTGCTCTCGCGGCACGCCGAGCCCGTACGACGGCTGGAGGAGCGGATGGTCAGCGATCTCACCGCGCACCAGACGGACCAGTTCCGGCAGGCGCTCTCGAAGGCATGGCAGGCGCTGTCCTAGGACCCGGGGGCGCACCACGGGGCGCATCCGGATCGCGACACGTCTCTTAAATGACAGACATATGTCAATCGAACATGCTGAAATTCGCTCCAACGAGGGTAACTTGCTGAGTGAGGGTCGGTGGAGCGGCCTGCTGCCGTGCCACGCCGCTTCCACGCTCACGGAACGACGTCACCCTGGCCCCCGGTGACCCAGTAGGAGGTGATGTCGTCGTGCGCCACGACTCCGCGCCGCTCTCCGGGCATCTGCGCGTGCACGAGGACCGCGGACACACCGTGCTGGAGTTCCACGGCGAGATCGACATCATCGCGGCGCTGGACATCATCCCGGCCCTGGACGCTGCGACGGGACGCCCGGCCGCCCAGGTCGTCCTCGACCTCCGGCACATCGAGTTCTTCGACTGCTCGGGCCTGCGTCTGCTGTACCGGGCCAGGCGCCGGGTCCTCGCCCACGGCGGCCGCCTGCACCTGGTGTGCACCCATCCGCTGACCCTGCGCATCCTGCACGTCACGGGGCTCGTCGAGGTCATGCCGCCGCTGTCGAGCCTGGACGAGGCCCTCGACCGCCCCGAGGCCGCCTCGGAGTCCTTATGACATCCCCCGTCCCGGCGCCCTGAGCCCCTCCGGTCCCGGCCGTCGCGGACGGAAAACCGGTTGCGCCCGGGCCGCACGAACGGGCCATGATGGCCCTTCACCCTTCCCTGCCCCAGGAGCACGAATGCGCCGTTTCCTCGGAACCCCTCGCCCCCGCCGGACGACAGTTCTCGAGGACCCGACCACACATGCCTTCCTTGAACACCCCGTACGTATCGGGGACTTCACGCACCCTGAACATCGGCATCCTGGCGCACGTCGACGCCGGTAAGACCAGCCTCACCGAGCGGCTGCTCTTCGACTCCGGTGTCACCGACCGGCTCGGCAGCGTCGACGCGGGCGACACCCGTACGGACGACGGCGCGATCGAGCGGCAGCGCGGCATCACCATCCGTTCGGCGGTCGCCGCGTTCACGGCCGGGGACGTACAGATCAACCTGATCGACACCCCCGGGCACTCCGACTTCATCGCGGAGGTCGAGCGAGCCCTGGAGGTCCTCGACGGAGCGGTGCTGCTGCTGTCCGCCGTGGAGGGTGTCCAGGCCCAGACCCGCGTGCTCATGAAGACCCTGCGGCGGCTCCGGCTGCCCACGCTCGTCTTCGTGAACAAGATCGACCGCCCCGGCGCTCGCGAGGAGGGCCTGCTCGACGACATCCGGCGCAGGCTGACCCCGCACATCGTCCCGCTCACGGGCGTGCGCGGCATCGGCACCGCACGCGCCGAGGTCGTGCCACGCCCTGTCGACGGACCGCGTACGACGGAGGCGCTCGCCGAGGCCGACCCCGCCGTCCTCGCGGCCGTCGTGGACGGCCCGCCGCCGACCGCCGACGACCTACGAGCGGCACTCGCCGCGCGAACCGCCGACGGCTCGCTGCATCCGGTCCTCTTCGGGTCGGCGCTCGGCGGCCAGGGCATCCCCCAACTCGTCGAAGCCCTGCCCCGGTTGATCCCGGCGCCGTCGGCGCCCGCCGCGCCGGACACGAGGGAGCCGCGCGGCACGGTCTTCGCCGTACGCACCCGTGCCGACGGCGGGCGAACCGCCTACCTTCGCCTGTTCGAGGGCGAGGTGACACAGCGTCAGCACCTCGCGTTCCTGCGGCGGGAGGCGGACGGCGGGGAGACGGAGGTGCCCGGCCGGGTTCTCGGGCTCGACGTGGTGGGGCGGCCGGGCCCGCTCACCGCCGGCAACATCGCCGCGGTGACCGGCCTGCCCGGCATCCGGGTCGGCGACCGCCTCGGGCGGGGCCCGGACCGCGCCCCGCAGTTCGCCGCCCCCACGCTGGAGACCGTGGTCCGCGCCCGCCGGCCCGAGCGCGCGGCGCCGCTGCGCGCGGCCCTGCTCGCCCTCGCCGACCAGGATCCGTTGATCCACGCACGGCCCGGGCCGGCCGGCAGCACCGCGCTGCTCCTGTACGGCGAGGTGCAGAAGGAGGTCCTCGCCGCGACGCTCCTGGAGGACTTCGGCGTCGAGGCCGAGTTCGAGCCGAGCCGGATCCGGTTCCTGGAGCGTCCGGTGGGCACCGGTGAGGCCTGCGAGGAGATCCAGCGGCACGGTCACGCCGGTTTCTGGGCGACGATCGGCCTTCGCGTCGAGCCGGGACCCCTCGGCAGCGGGACGGTCTTCACGTACGAGACCGAACTCGGCGCCCTGCCTCGCGCCTTCCACCAGGCCATCGAGGAGACCGTGCACACCACCCTCCTCGCCGGCGGCCCGCACGGGCGGCCGGTGACGGACTGCCGGGTCACGCTCGTCCGCTCCGGCTTCGTCGGGCCGATCAGCACGGCGGGCGACTTCCGCGGGCTCACGCCGGTGGTACTGCGCCGCGCCTTGGAGCACGCGGGAACACAGGTGTACGAGCCGTACCACTCCTTCGAGACCGAATTGCCCCTCGACGCGCTCGCCCCCGTCACGGCCCGGCTCGCCGCCTGTGCGGCGGACGTGGAGGAGATCACGGGCGGCGACACCTCGTGGCTGGTCACAGGGCAGGTTCCCGCCCGGCATGTGCGCGACATCGAACTGCGGCTGCCCGGACTCACCCATGGCGAAGGCGTCTGGTGGTCACGGCCCTCCGGAGACCGTCCGGTTCACCGGCGGGAACAGGACGGGGCTGACCGGCCGCGGGCGTCTTCGCGCGACGGACGGTGACAGAGGGTCAGGAGGTGGCCCGGCGCCGGTCGGACACTCCTGACACGCCCTGGACGCCGGGCCGCACCCCCGTCCACCGCCCACATCGTCCCGGAGTCAACCATCCGGCCAACGCGGCGGTCTGCCACGGCATTTGAGGGGCACAAGCAAAGGGGGAAGGAGGACGGTCCATATGACGACGTCCCTGAAGCGCATGCCCGGATGGGCGAAGGTCGTGAGCGCTGTCGTACTGGTTCTGGTGGTGCTCTTCGCAGGTCTGCGA
The DNA here is from genome assembly GCF_027107535.1 of Streptomyces aurantiacus. Taxonomy (NCBI): domain Bacteria; kingdom Bacillati; phylum Actinomycetota; class Actinomycetes; order Kitasatosporales; family Streptomycetaceae; genus Streptomyces; species Streptomyces sp. Qhu-G9. Next base: position 6,307,910 of record NZ_CP114283.1, read on the forward strand.
CTGAGCGTGCTGCCCGGGCTGGGCGACGTGTTCCGCGAGGACACCCACGACCGGACGGGCCCCACGCTCCTCAAGTCCATCCAGGACATCAGCCGTTACGACGCCGCCTCGGGCAACTTCCAGGTGGTGGTGGATCTCGAGAAGGACACCAAGTACCTGCCGGACTCCGTCCGCGGCACCCGCACCCTGTACGTGGGCGCGGGCACCGTCGACGCGTACGTCGACCTCGGAAAGATCCGCGACAAGGACGTGACGGTCAACAAGGACCGCACGTCGGCCACCCTCAATCTCCCCCACGCCGCCCTCGGCAAGCCCGCTCTCGACCCCGACCACTCGTATGCCGTCTCCAAGCAGCGCGGTCTCCTCGACCGGCTCGGCGACGTCTTCTCCGACAACCCGAACGACGAGCGGGCCGTCCAGCGGCTCGCCGCCCGGCACATCGGAGACGCCGCGAAGGACAGCGAGCTGACCACCCGTGCCGAGGAGAACACCACCGGCATGCTCAAGGGGCTGCTGGGCTCTCTGGGCTTCAAGGAGGTGCGCGTGACCTACGGGACATGAGCCCTCGGCCGGGCGCCCTCCGCACGGCGGCCCTCTCGGACCGGTGGCCACGACCGGCGGTGACGCCGGGCAGGACCGCCGCTCCGGGCAGGGCCGCTCCCGCGAACGGCCCTGCGCCCTGGTCGCCGGTGCTCGGACCGCAGCGCGTCACGGCGGTCCCTGAGCAAGCCTCGCCAAGCGGTCCGCCCCGCGGGTGACCGGCGGCGAGGCGCTCGGCCGGCAGGTTCCCGGGCGCTTTCACCACCCGCATCCCCGGCCACTTCGGGGGTAACAGGCTTCACCGGACCACAGTTGAAAAATGGAGGGTTGCATGGCTCGCGCAGCGCTACGCCCACGTACCGCCTTTCGGTTCCGCTCCACGTCGGGCTCCGGAACCAGGAAGTCGGACCCTCGGACCCCGAAGTCCCGCTCCGGCGACGGGAAGTCCGGCCGCCGGTCCTCGCAGGTCCCGCGCGAGCGAAGGCGGCCGCCCCTCGTGGTGCGCCTCCTGGTCATGCTGGTCGCCTTCGCGGCCATGGTGGCTTTCGCCGCCGCGCTGGCCAAGATCACACTCCAGCCCTCACCGGCCTCCGAGGCGCTGATCCACAGCAATCTCCGCCCGGGCCGTTCGCTCAGCGCCTATCTGGACCAGCCCGAACTGCGGGACGCGTTCAAGCAGATCGGCGGCAATCTTCTCCTCGGCATCCCCTTCGGCGTGCTGCTGCCCGTCCTCGTTCCCGGGACGCGCGGCATTCTGCGGGTGATCCTGCTGACCGCGACGGTGATGCTGCTGGTCGAGCTGGTGCAGGGGGCGCTCATCACCGGACGCGCCTTCGACATCGACGACGTCATCCTCAACACCACCGGCGCGCTGGTCGGCTACCTGCTCCTCGGCCGGCGGCTGAGCCGGGCGGTTCATCCGAGGCGGCTCGACCGGAAGGCGTGACAGCACGGCGTCGACGTGAGGTGTGGGGTCCGGGACCGAGGGCCGGGAGCGAAGCGGCCCGAGGAACATGCAGGTCTGAAGGACGGCGTCACGCCGTGAACAGATGGTCCGGACCAAGGTCTTGACGACTTCTTCCTTCACTCCTTAAATCAAGAGGCGAAGCGCGCACCCCCCACCTCAGTCGGCCCGTCCCCCCACAGGGCGGCCGTACGGAAGGGAGAGTCGTGGGTTCACCACGTCTGCTCCGCAGATGCCTCCTCGCCACCCTGTCCGCCGTACTCCTCGCATCCGCCGCGGTCGGTCCCGCACAGGCGGATCCCGTACGGACGGCTCACTCGCAGGTGCCCCCCACACCGAGAGCCGCCGCCGCGGTGACGTTCTCGGACACCTTCGACGGTCCCGCCGGCGCGGCCGTCGACTCCTCGAAATGGCAGCTCGAGACCGGCGACAACGTCAACAACCACGAACGGCAGTACTACACGTCCGGCACCCGCAACGCGGCCCTGGACGGCCAGGGCCATCTGGTGATCACGGCCCGCCGTGAGAACCCGAACAACTACCAGTGCTGGTACGGCCGTTGCGAGTACACCTCGGCCCGCCTCAACACCGCAGGCAGGTTCACCACCACTCACGGGCGGGTCGAGGCCCGGCTGAAGGTGCCGCGCGGGCAGGGAATGTGGCCCGCCTTCTGGATGCTGGGCAACGACATCGGGCAGGTCGGCTGGCCCGCCTCGGGCGAGATCGACATCATGGAGAACGTCGGCTTCGAACCCTCGACCGTGCACGGCACCCTGCACGGCCCCGGGTACTCCGGCTCCGGCGGCATCGGCGCCGCCTACTCGCTGCCCGGCGGCCAGGCCTTCGCCGACGCCTTCCACACCTTCGCCGTCGACTGGTCGCCCGGCGCGATCACCTGGTCCGTGGACGGCACGGTCTACCAGCGGCGCACGCCCGCCGACCTGGGCGGCCGGCAATGGGTGTTCGACAAGCCGTTCTTCCTGATCCTCAACCTCGCGGTGGGCGGCTACTGGCCGGGCGATCCGGACGGTTCGACCGTGTTCCCCAATCAGCTCGTCGTGGACGAGGTGAAGGTGACCACGGGGGACGGCGCTGGTGGCGGCACGCCCGTCAGGGGGCTCGCGGGAAAGTGCGTCGACGTGGCGGGGGCAAGCGCCGCCAACGGCACACCCGTGCAGCTCTACGACTGCAACGGCACCGCGGCCCAGCAGTGGACCGTGGCCGCCGACGGCTCGATCCGGGCGCTGGGCAAGTGTCTGGACGTCACGGGCAACGGCACGGCGGACGGTTCGACGGTCCAGCTGTGGGACTGCTCGGGCGGGCCCAACCAGCGCTGGACGGCCACCGCGGCACGCGACATCGTGAATCCACAGGCCGACAAGTGCCTGGACGTGACGGGCAACAGCTCGGCGAACGGCACCCGGCTACAGCTGTGGACCTGCACGGGCGCGGCCAACCAGAAGTGGACCGTCGGCTGAGGAGGCGGGACATCCGGCCAACACCGGGGGACGGCCGGCTCATGCGGGAAGCCGGCCGCGGAAGAGCCCGGCCGGGGTCACCCGGCCGGGCTCGGCTGCTCGGGGCCACGGCACTCCCCGTCCCGCGGCGACCACCGCACGTGCGTCACCTGACCCGTGTGTCATGTGGCACGCCCGATCGTCCCGGGCGTGCCACTCCCCTCCTCGGGTCAGGTGACGCACGTGACTCCGGGTGCTGTCAGCACCTCATGGCCCACGTGTGGGAGTCTCCGCGGTCGTTGGCCACGCCGTTGTACCCGACCTCCTGACCCGGGGTGAGACAGATCGTCATGGCGCCGCCCTGCCAGGCGTCCTCGTACACCCGGACGTGGTCCTTGACGCCGGGGCCGGAGATGCCGTGGTTGGCCCAGGAGGAGTCGGTGTCGGCGATCCAGCTCTCCCACCAGCCGTCGTCGCCGGACCAGTTGGCTCGCTGCCCGGCGAAGTTCGCGTTCTCCCAGACACAGAAGTCGCCACTGGGGCAGCTGGCGGCACCGGCGGGTGCGGCCAGGGCCAGACCGCCGCTCAGGGCGAGGACGGCCGCAGCGGCGGAGAGGGCGAAGCGCTTGATGATCACGAAGGGGTACTGCCTTTCTGTCGGTTTTCCGCAACGGTCCGTGCGGCGTACAGATCCGCCGCACGGTGCAGCGCGCGGGTGCGCAGCTGCCGGTAGGTGGTCAGCTGGTCGTGCCGGTCGGTACGGACCCGGGCCATCAGGCCGGGTTCGAGCCGGGCACGCACCTCGTCGAGGCCGCTCTCCCGGGCGCAACGAGCGGCTGCGCCCGGATCGGGCCGATCGGGTCTCGGTCCTTCGGCGGGTGCGGCGCAGCGGACCCAACGGGCGTGCGCCATGCGGTAGTCGGGGTCGTCCTTCAGGAGCCGGCGGGCCTCGGTGCGGAGGTTGTTCACGACGACCTGGGTACGGAACCAGCGCCGCTCGTCCCCGTACAGCTCACGATGGGCGGCGGCCAGGCAGCCGTCGGTGTGCGCCTTGACGGTGTAACCGGTGGGGAGGGTGACGGCCAGCTCAGGACGGCCTCTGCCGAAGAGGGCTCCCTGCAGGCGTCGGGCCCTGTCGCCCGTGCCCTCGTCCGCCCCTCTGCCCAAGGCCCCCTCCGGGGACAGTCCCCGCTCGGCCAGGCACCGTTCGACGAGGAACTGCTGGGCTGCCTTGATGAGGTCGTCCCGCTCCCGCTCGGTCCTCGGCAGGGCGGGCCGGTTGTCTCCTGCGTCCGTCGTGGTGGCGCATCCGCCCAGCGCCACCACGACGAGCACAGCGGCGCACAGGGCGCGGGGAAGTCGCACGGCTCAGCCGACCTCGCAGCCCATCGTGGTGTCGGACACCCCGTCGAGTCTGGCTCCCCAGGCCCAGTTGTCGGCCAGGTCGTGGGCGCGGATCAAGCGGTGGTAGCAGGTGCCGCGGGCCCAGTCGATGGCGTACACGGCGGTGTCGGCGTCCGACCGGAACGAGGCTGCCTTGTCCCGCAGGGACTCCGGTACGTCCGTGTAGCCCGGTGGTGTGTAGCACCAGGACGTGCCGTGCTGCCCCGCCCCGGTCCAGAAGCACACGGAGCCCGCGGCGGGCGCGGCGGGCGCTGCCGTCGCGGGTGCGGCGCCGAGGACGGCGACGGCGGCGAGCGCGGCTGCGGGCAGGGCGAGGCGACGGAACAAGACGACTCCTGTCGTACGAGGGAGGGACAAGCCGTGGAGATCCGGGCCGGGCCGTGATCACCGGCGACCGGCAAGATCAAAATGCCCTCGTGGGAGTCGCCGCATGCGCCGCCGAGGTCGGCTTCCGGGGTCTGCCGATGCGCGCAGCCGCGCCGCCTGCGACGGCTCACCACGGCGCGAAAAGTGCAGGTCAACGCGCTCCCCCCGCGGTTCACCCGGACGCGCCGCCGCGGGGCGGAACTCTGCCGGCCCGGACGGGGCTGCGCGCGGCCGGTGCACGGGCGACGGCGAGATCGCCCACGTCGGCCGCCGACGACTGGCGGTCGGGACGGTGGCCGGGGCAGGTGGCCGGGCTCTGCCATCGCCCTCGGCAGTCGGGCGCGGTGGCCGGCGCCGGGGCAGACGTCCGCCAGCAGGGCAGCAGGGCAGCAGGGCAGCAGGGCAGCAGGGCAGCAGGGCAGGGTCGCACGGGCCGCGGAGTGCGTGTTCGCGTCAGGCAGGGCCCCGAGCGGTCGCGAGAGCCGGGCCCGGGCGGGGTGCGATGCCCCTCTCCCGTCGCCCGGAAGGGCGGCGCAGGTGCTAGCGCCGGTGCCAGGTGAGCTTGTCGCCGCCGACCCAGCGCACCACTTCCGGGTCGTCGGCGTCGTGCACCGGGATGCCGTACGCCGCGGCGGCCATCAGGACGTCCGTGAAGCTCTTGGCCTCACCGATGACGGCACCGTCGATCTCCACGATGCGGAAGGGCGGATCGCCGGGCTGGACGCCCAGCACCGTGATCCGCGGGTGCGAGATGTGGGGGCTTGAGATTTCAGTCATGATCCCACCGGTTCCACACGCGTGCCGCCGATAAGCCTGCTCGGGCGGCGCTGTCGGTAGTAGTGGCATTCGGCGGCGCCGGCGCGGCGGCGTCCGTACGAGGTTCGCAGTTCATGGTGGCACACGGTGCCTCCGTCGGCCGCCGTGCGGACCCGGGCGGGCTGCGCCACGCTGGGGCCATGGACCCGGCCGAGGCGCTGGACCGTATCGCCTTCCTGCTGGAACGGTCTCTGGCCCCCACCTATCGCGTACGGGCGTTCCGCACGGCGGCGGGCGTCGTCTCGGGGCTGCCCGCCGACGAGGTGGCCCGGAGGGCGACCGAAGGGTCGCTGGAGTCGCTGAAGGGCATCGGGCCGAAGACCGCCCAGGTGGTGCGCGAGGTGCTGGCCGGGCAGGTCCCGGGCTATCTGGAGAAGCTGGAAGGGGAGGCCGAGGAGCCCCTCGTCCGGGGCGGCGAGGAGCTGGCGGGGCGGTTGCGCGGCGACTGCCATCTGCATTCGGACTGGTCGGACGGCGGCAGCCCCATCGAGGAGATGGGCCGTACCGCGGCACGGCTCGGGCACGAGTGGGCGGTCCTCACGGACCACTCGCCACGCCTCACGGTGGCCCGCGGTCTGTCGCCCGAGCGGCTGCGCGAGCAGCTGGACGTGGTCGCGGAACTGAACGAGCGCTGGGCGCCCTTCCGACTGCTCACCGGCATCGAGTGCGACATCCTCGACGACGGTTCCCTGGACCAGGAGCCGGAACTGCTGGACCGGCTCGATGTCGTCGTCGTGTCGGTGCACTCCAAACTGCGGATGGGCGCGCCCGCGATGACGCGGCGGATGGTCGCCGCCGTCCGGGATCCGCGGTCGGACGTGCTGGGGCACTGCACGGGGCGGCTGGTCACGGGGCGTGGGCGGCCGGAGTCGGAGTTCGACGCGGACGAGGTGTTCGCGGCCTGTGCCGAAACGGGCACGGCGGTCGAGATCAACAGCCGGCCCGAGCGGCTGGATCCACCGCGGCGCCTGCTCCGCCGGGCCGTCGCGGCGGGCACGCTGTTCTCCGTGGACACCGACGCGCACGCGCCAGGCCAGCTCGGCTGGCAGGTGTACGGATGTGCGCGGGCCGAGGAGTGCGGGGTGCCCCCGGAGCGCGTGGTCACCACCTGGTCGGCGCCGGAGCTGCTGGCCTGGGCGCGGGATCGGGTGACTCCGTCGGGCGTGCGGGCGCCCTGAGGAGGTACTCGGAGATCTTGGACCATTCGGTACTGCGGCGAAGGGACGACGTATGGAGCGGGCGGCCGTGTTCGATGTGGACGGCACTCTCGTCGACACCAACCATCTGCATGTGACGGCCTGGTGGGAGGCGTTCCGGCAGGCCGGGCACGACGTGCCGATGCATGCCGTCCACCGGGCGGTGGGCCTCGGCTCCGACGACCTGGTCGCGCATCTGCTGGGCGAAGGGCGGGACACCGGGGAGGACGACTCGATCAGTGCCGCGCACACGACCCTGTACGGCACGTACTTCGAGCGGCTGCCTGCCCTGCCGGGGGCCGCGGATCTGCTGCGGCGTCTCGACCGCGACGGCTGGGCGGTCGTACTGGCCACGTCCGCCGGCGGGGCGGAGCTCGACGCGCTCCGGCGGGCCATCGGCGCGGACGACGTCATCAGGGCGACGGCGAGCGCGGACGACGTGGACCACGGGAAGCCCGCGCCCGATCCGGTGGAGCACGCCCTGGAACTCGTCGGGGCCTCGGCCGAGCGCTCGGTCTTCGTCGGCGACACGGTCTGGGACATGCGTGCGGGCACGCGGGCGGGTGTCCTCTGCGTGGGACTGCTGTGCGGCGGCATTCCGCGCGCCGACCTGGAGGAGGCCGGGGCGAGCGCCGTCTACCGGGACCCGGCCCATCTCCTCGCCTCGCTGTCGGGAAGCCCTCTGGCACCGGGCGGCTGACCGCCGTGGGGCCCGTGTCCGGCGCGGCCTGTCGCGACGGACCGTGACACAGATCACGAGTGACACCAGTCCGACCTGGGAACACGCACCAGTAGTTTCCCGTTAAATCAGCTGTGGGTGCGGATGGGACAGTGTCCCCGGGCCTCACTCTCCGCCCACAGGGACGATCGTTCGGCTGAAGCCCTGTGGAGCACCCCGCCGAGAGGCGACCGCCATCCGTGGCCACCCACAGACGGCCCCGACCGTGATTCCCCCGTCCGGTCGGGGCCTTTTCCATGCCCCCGTGGAGCCCGGACCGCCGGCCCCGCACGCCACGTCCGGCGGTCGGCCCGTTCGGCTCCCGCCCGCTTGACTTCGAGCGCACTCCAGTTCGTAGCGTCGGCGGTATGAACACTGCACAGCACAAAATCGGTTCGGGCTTCGGCCACCGGAGCACCGCGGACGACGTACTCGCGGGCCTGGACCTCACGGGACAGCTGGCGGTCGTCACCGGCGGCTACTCGGGGCTCGGCCTGGAGACGACGCGCGCCCTCAGCAGGGCCGGCGCGCGGGTCGTCGTTCCGGCGCGGCGCCGCGCGGTCGCCGACGAGGCGGTCGCGGGCATCGACGGCGTCGAGGTGGACGAGCTCGACCTCGGCGACCTGGAGAGCGTCCGGGCGTTCGCGGACCGGTTCCTGGCCTCGGGCCGCACCATCGACGTCCTCATCGGCAACGCCGGGATCATGGCCTGCCCCGAGACCCGTGTCGGGCCCGGCTGGGAGGCCCAGTTCGCAACCAACCACCTGGGTCACTTCGCGCTGGTCAACCGGCTCTGGCCGGCGATCGCCCCCGGCGGCGCCCGGGTCGTGTCCGTCTCCTCGGGGGGCCACCACCTGTCCGACATCCGCTGGGACGACCCGCACTGGCGCCGGGGCTACGACAAGTGGGAGGCGTACGGACAGGCGAAGACGGCCAACGTCCTGTTCGCCGTGCAGCTCGACGCACTCGGCAGGGACTCCGGGGTACGGGCCTTCTCGTTGCACCCGGGTGGCATCCTCACCCCGCTCCAGCGGCACCTCGCCAAGGAGGAGATGGTCGAGCGCGGCTGGATCGACGAGAACGGCGTCGTGCTCGTCCCCGACGCCTTCAAGAGCCCCGAGCAGGGGGCGGCCACCCAAGTGTGGGCGGCGACCTCTCCGCAGCTGACCGGCATGGGCGGCGTCTACTGCGAGGACTGCGACATCGCCGAACCCGCCCCGGCCGACGGCGAGCGCGTCGGTGTCCGCGACTACGCGATCGACCCGGCGTCCGCGGCCCGCCTGTGGGCCCTGTCGGCGGAACTCACCGGCGTCGACGCCTTCGCCTGAGCCGCCTCCCCGAGGGGGCGCGCACCACGGCGTGACCAGCCACGGGCCGGCTCGGGCCGGGCTGACGGCTCAGGCGGGAGACTCCTGCGGCTCGGGGTCCTCGGGGTGAACGGTGCTCGAGTCCGCGTCGGGCTGCCGGCCCGTACCCGCCTCGTCGGTCTCGGGGACTTCGGTGTCCGTCTTCGCCTTCGGCCCGTCCTCACCGGAGTCCTTGTCCTGCTCCGGGTCGGCGGGGGTGACGTCCCAGCGGTCCCCGCCTTCCTGGGCCTGCTGGTCCGGCAGGTCCCGGGGCACGGGGCCGTCCTCCTCGGGCGTCCTGGTTCCGTAGTCACTCATGGCGCTCCCCTCCTCGTGCGGCGAAAACCGCTTGTCGGCCAGGGTGCGGGTACCTGCCGACAGGCCCCGCCAAACCCCCGGGCGTCAGTGGGGAGCGCGTTCCTCGATGGCCGCGCGCCACGCGGGAGGGGGTGTGTCCCCCGGTCCCGTGCCCGCTCGTCGTCCGCCGTGCGCGAAGAAGTCGGCCAGCGGAAGGATCGCCGCGCCGACCGTGACCGCGTCCGGGCCGAGGGCACCGAGCTCGATGGTGACCTTCTCGGCCGGGTGGCGCAGAGCGTACGAGACGGCGTGGGCCCGTACCGCGGGCAGGAAGCGGGAGCCCAGCTGGAGGCCGGCCCAGCCGCCGATGAGGATGCGTTCCGGCTGGAAGAGGTTGATCAGGTCGGAGAGACCCGCGCCCAGGTACTCGGCCGTCTCCTCCAGCACGGCCAGCGCCACCGGGTCGGCCGGTGTGCCCTCGGCCGGGTAGGCGGCGGCGAGCATGGCGGTCAGCGCGGTCTCCTCGTCGACACCCCGCGGCGGTCGCCCTCCCGCCTCCTCCCAGCGCTCCAGCAGGGCCTCCGCCCCGGCGTACGCCTCCAGACAGCCGAGCGCCCCGCAGCGGCAGCGGCGCCCCCTGACCCGTACCGTGAGGTGTCCCCATTCCACGGCCCGGCCCTGTTCCACGTCGTCCGAGACGAGGCTGGCACCGACGCCGGAGCCGAAGAGGACCACGACGGCGTTGTGCGCGCCGCGTCCGGCACCGAACCACATCTCGGCCTGGCCGAGGGTCTTGGCTCCGTTGTCGGTGAAGTACGGGACGGAGTCCGGTAGCCCGCACGCGGCACGGAGGCGGGACTCCAGCGGCACGGACGGCCAGCCGATGGTCTGGCCGTGCACCACGGCGCCCTCGGCCGCGGTGCGCTCCACGATGCCGGGGACGCCGATGCCGACACCCAGCAGGCGCTCGGGGGCGACTTTGGCGGCGGCGAGGACCTCCGCGACGCCGTCCCGGATGTGGCCGACGATGACGTCCACGTCGTAGCCCTGGTGTTCCAACGGCCTTTCCGTGCGGGCGAGTTCGGTCAGGGTGAGGTCGAAGAGCTCGACCCGGACACGGGTCTCGCCGACGTCGACGCCGATCATGTGGCCGCTGGCCGGGGCGACCCGGAGCAGGGTGCGGGGCCGGCCGCCGTCGGAGTCGACACTGCCCGCCTCCTCCACCAGACCGTCGGCGACGAGCTCGGCGACGACGTTGCTGATCGAGCCGGAACTCAGCCCGGTGGCCGGCCCCAGCTCGAAGCGGCTCATCGGTCCGTCGAAGTAGAGCCGTCTCAGCACGGCCGTGCGATTGCCCCTTCGCAGGTCACGCACCGTGCGCCCGTTCCGCCCCGCCATGTGGTTCCTTCCCGCCGGACCCCCGACCTGCAAGATACAGCTGTGCGATCCCTTGACGCGACTTCCTTCCGGGTCTTAACTCACGTCCTAAATTAAGCCGTGAGGGCGTTCGGGAAGTGAACGTTCGGCGCCCTCCTGCTCTCCCTCCGGAAGGGACGCCTGACGTCATGCGCAGAACCCGAGCCACCGCCGCGAGCGCGGTCACCGTCTCACTGCTGGCCGCCGTGACCGCCTGCGGCGGTGGCTCGTCGACGGACGGCGGGTCCAACGACTCGCCGAAGACGCTCACCTACTGGGCCTCCAACCAGGGCCCGAGCATCGAGGCCGACAAGAAGATCCTCACGCCCGAGCTCAAGAAGTTCGAGCAACAGACCGGCATCAAGGTGAAGTTGGAGGTCATCCCCTGGTCCGATCTCCTCAACCGCATTCTCGCCGCGACCACGTCGGGCCAGGGCCCCGACGTCCTCAACATCGGCAACACCTGGTCCGCCTCCCTCCAGGCGACGGGGGCCCTGCTGCCGTGGGACGACAAGAACTTCGACCGGATCGGCGGCCGCGACCGGTTCGTCGAGTCGGCGCTCGGTTCCGCGGGGGCGACCGGCTCGGACCCCGCGGCCGTTCCGCTCTACTCGATGGCGTACGCCCTCTACTACAACAAGAAGATGTTCGAGGACGCGGGAGTTTCCGGACCGCCCGCGACCTGGGACGAACTGGTCGCCGACGGGAAGAAGATCTCCAGGGACGGCAAGTGGGCGCTGGGCGCCGAGGGGGCGAACCCGTCGGAGAACATCCACCACGTCTTCGTCCTCGGCAAGCAGCACGGCGCCGACTTCTTCGACGCCGACGGCAAGCCCGACTTCACCTCCGACGGTGCCGTGGCGGCGGTCAAGCAGTACGTCGACCTGATGGGCCGGGACAAGGTCGTCGCACCCGGCAACGCCGAGTACGCGCAGAACCAGTCCCTCAAGGACTTCGCCAAGGACAAGACGGCGATGGTGCTGTGGCAGACGGCCGCGGCCACGCTCAAGGCCCACGGGATGAGCGACGACGAGTGGGGGGTCGCACCGGTGCCGGTCCAGTCGGGCGCTCCGGGCGACGGCACGGCCGTCAACTCGATGGTGGCGGGCATCAACATGGCCGTCTTCAAGAACACCGACAACACCGACGGCGCCCTGAAGTTCGTGAAGTTCATGACGAGCGACGCCGAGCAGAAGACGCTCAACAGGACGTACGGGTCCATCCCTCCGGTCAAGGCCGCCCAGGAGGACCCCGCGTTCAACACCCCCGCCCTGAAGGTGATCCGGGACACCCTCGCCGAGAGTGCCGCCCCCCTGCCCCAGGTGCCGAACGAGTCCCAGTTCGAGACGGCGGTCGGCACGGCCGTGAAGGAGCTCTTCGCGGACGCGGCGGCCGGGCGCCCGGTGACGACCGCCTCGGTGAAGGAGAAGCTCTCCGAGGCCCAGCAGCAGATGCCGAAGAAGTGAGCGCTCCATGACCGTGACCGCTGAACCCGCGGTCGGGAAGCGGGCGTTGCCCGGTGCGACGGGGCCCACCCCGCGCCGCCGTACCGGGCGGGTACGCCGTGTGGCCCTGCCGTATCTGCTCCTGCTGCCCGCCCTGCTTCTCGAACTCCTCGTCCATCTGGTGCCGATGGTGATCGGCATCGTCATGAGCTTCAAGGAGCTCACGCAGTTCTACATCCGCGACTGGGGCGCCGCGCCCTGGGCCGGCTTCGACAACTACAGCCTCTCCGTGGACTTCGACGCGCCCGTCGGCGAGGCGCTGCTGCACTCGTTCTTCGTGACCTGCGCCTTCACCGTGCTCTCCGTCGGCCTGTGCTGGCTGCTCGGCACGACGGCCGCGGTCTACATGCAGGAGTCGTTCCGCGGCCGCGGCTTCCTGCGCGCGGTCTTCCTCGTCCCCTACGCACTGCCCGTCTACGCGGCCGTCATCACCTGGGCGTTCATGTTCCAGCGCGACAACGGCCTGGTGAACCACGTGCTGCACGACCAGCTGGGCCTCACCGACAGTCCGTCCTTCTGGCTGATCGGCGACAACAGCTTCGTCGCGCTGCTCGTCGTGTCCGTGTGGAAGGGCTGGCCGTTCGCCTTCCTCATCGTGATGGCGGGCCTGCAGAACATCCCCAGGGAGCTGTACGAGGCGGCCTCGATCGACGGGGCCGGAATGCTCCAGCAGCTGCGCCGCGTCACCCTGCCGTCGCTGCGGCCGGTCAACCAGGTGCTGGTCCTGGTGCTCTTCCTGTGGACGTTCAACGACTTCAACACGCCCTACGTGCTGTTCGGCAAGGCGGCTCCGGAGGCCGCCGACCTGATCTCGATCCACATCTACCAGTCGTCGTTCGTGACGTGGAACTTCGGGACGGGATCGGCGATGTCCGTACTGCTCCTGCTGTTCCTGCTGGTCGTGACGGGTGTCTATCTGGCCCTGACCTCACGCGGACGGAGCGCCGCCGATGCCTAGAACGCCCATGACCGCGCCCCGCTCGCCGATGGCCGCGCCACGCTCTTTCCTCTGGTCGCGCCGGATCTTCCTCACCCTGCTCACCGGATTCGTCCTGCTGCCGGTGTACGTGATGGTGTCCAGCTCGCTGAAGCCGCTGCAGGACGTGTCGGGCGAGTTCCGCTGGCTGCCGAGCGGACTGACGATCCGCCCCTACATCGACATCTGGTCGACCGTTCCCCTCGCGAAGTACTTCGTCAACTCGCTGATCGTGGCGGGCGCGGCGACGGTCTGCTCGGTGGTGATCGCGATCTTCGCCGCGTACGGGGTGAGCCGCTACCGGTTCCACGGGAAGCGCCTCTTCACCGTGACCGTGCTGTCCACCCAGATGTTCCCCGGGATCCTCTTCCTGCTCCCGCTCTTCCTGATCTACGTGAACATCGGCAACGCCACCGGCATCGCGCTCTTCGGCTCACGGGCCGGCCTGATCCTCACGTACCTGACGTTCTCGCTGCCGTTCTCGATCTGGATGCTGATCGGCTACTTCGAGTCGGTGCCGCGCGATCTCGACGAGGCCGCGATGGTGGACGGCTGCGGGCCGCTCGGCGCGCTCTTCCGGGTCGTGGTGCCCGCCGCGGTGCCCGGGATCGTCGCGGTCGCCGTGTACGCGTTCATGACCGCGTGGGGCGAGGTGCTGTTCGCGTCGGTGATGACCAACGACACCACCCGCACGCTCGCCGTCGGCCTCCAGGGATACGCCACGCAGAACGACGTGTACTGGAACCAGGTCATGGCCGCCTCGCTCGTGGTGAGCGTCCCCGTGGTCGCCGGGTTCCTGCTGCTCCAGCGGTATCTGGTCGCCGGGCTCACCGCCGGGGCCGTCAAGTGACCGGCTCGCCCCTCCTGACCGACTCGCCTTCCGCTGAGAGGACTTCTGTGACCATCGACCTCGCCGCGCTCCCCCAGGACTTCGTGTGGGGCACGGCCACCTCGGCGTACCAGATCGAGGGTGCCGTGGCCGAGGACGGCCGTTCACCCTCCATCTGGGACACCTTCTCGCACACACCGGGGCGGGTGGACGGCGACGACCACGGCGATGTCGCCTGCGACCACTACCACCGGTGGCGCGAGGACATCGCCCTGATGAAGGAGCTGGGGACCGGCTCCTACCGGCTGTCGGTCGCCTGGCCGCGGGTCGTGCCCGGCGGCGACGGTCCGGCCAACGCCAAGGGGCTCGACTTCTACGACGCGCTGGTCGACGGCCTCCTGGAGGCGGGCATCACGCCGTCGGTGACGCTCTACCACTGGGATCTTCCGCAGGTGCTACAGGACCGGGGCGGCTGGCCCGAGCGCGACACCGCTCACCACCTGGCCGCGTACGCGGCCGCCGTGGCCGAGCGCCTCGGCGACCGCGTCCAGCACTGGACGACGCTCAACGAGCCGCTGTGCTCGGCCTGGATCGGCCACCTGGAGGGACGGATGGCCCCGGGCCTGACGGACCTCACGGCGGCGGTCCGCGCCTCGTACCACCTGCTCCTCGGCCATGGCCTCGCCGCCCAGGCGATCCGCGCCGCGGCCCCCGGCGCCCAGGTGGGCATCGTCAACAACCTCTCCGGCGTCGAGTCCGCCACCGAGCGCCCCGAGGACATCGCGGCGGCCCGGCGCATGGACGGCCACACCAACCGCTGGTGGCTCGACCCGGTCCACGGCCGCGGCTTTCCGGCCGACATGCGTGAGGTGTACGGCGTCGAACTGCCCGAGCGGGCGGGCGATCTGGCGACCATGGCCCAGCCCCTGGACTGGCTCGGGCTCAACTACTACTTCCCGTCCGCCGTCGCCGACGACCCGACGGGCCCGGCCCCGTACGCCCGTGCCGTCCGCCGCGACGGTGTTCCTCGCACGGGCATGGACTGGGAGATCGACGCCTCCGGCATCGAGGATCTGCTGCTGCGCCTCACGCACGACTACGGCGCCAGGAAGCTGTACGTCACCGAGAACGGCTCCGCCTATCCGGACGTCGTACGCCCGGACGGCACGGTCGACGATCCCGAGCGCACCCACTACCTGGAACAGCACCTGGCGGCCTGCGCCTCAGCCGTCCGCAAGGGGGCTCCCCTGGCGGGCTACTTCGCCTGGTCGCTGCTGGACAACTTCGAGTGGGCCTACGGCTACGACAAGCGGTTCGGGCTCGTCCATGTCGACTACCGGACGCAGCGGCGCACGGTGAAGGGAAGCGGGCGCCGGTACGCGGAGATCATCCGGGAGCACCGCGGGAGGCAGCGCAGGGCCGCCTGAGCTCAGTGGGCGACCTCGTCCAGGGCGGCGACGAGTTCCGGGGCCACCGTGTCACGGAGCCAGGCGTCATGCTGCTCTCCCATGGCACGGGGGACCGTCTCGACGAGCATGATCAGGTAGAGGTAGCTGCGGTAGAGGGCCAGCCGACGACGGGCCGAGCCGGTGAACTCGGCCCGTCCGCCCTCCTCCTGGTACCCCGTCAGGAAGTCGCGGTCCTTTTCGATGTCGTCGAGCAGTGCCAGTGACACGAAGTCCGCCAGGGGGTCGCCCCAGAACATGCGCTCGCCGTCGATCAGACCGCCGATCTTCGGTCCATCGGGACGGGCCGGGTCCGGGCCGCCCGCCGGGCTTTCGACCAGGATGTTCCCCCTCCACAGGTCGAAGTGCACCAGACGCGGTACGACGACCTCGTCGAGGTCGCCGTAGGCGGAACCGGCCGTGCGGGCCACCTCTTCCACCGGCCGCGGCAGCCAGGCCCCGAACCGCCGGGCGTCGTCCAGGACGGCGTCGTACATGCCGGTGAAGGCCGACCGCCAGTCGGCGGACAGCGGGCCGAGCGCGCCGGACGGATAGCCGAACCCGGGACCGGACACCTCATGAAGGCGGGCCACCTGGCGGCCCAACTCCGTGCGCAGGAGGGCCTGTTCGTCCGGGTCAGGGCTGTCGTCCCACATGTCGCCCGGACAGGCCGTCATGAGCAGATGACGGCCTGTCGGCGCGGAAGCGTCGAAGGAGACACCCACCACGCGCGGCACGGGCACCTCGACCGTGCCGGCCGCGCGGTAGAACTCCGCCTCCGAGACGAGGAGTTCACGCTCGTGACTCAGGCCGGGGGCGGTGTGCGGGGGCGGGGTCTTCAGTACGTACCGGCTGCCGTCGGCGAGGAGCAGTTCCTCCACGGTGTTGTACGTCCCACCGCTGAGGGGACGACAATGGACGAGGCGGCCCGCGGAAACACCCGCGGCCTCCAGGATCCGTCCGGTCCGTTCCTCCGGCATACCGCCCCACCCCGCCCCGTCGCCCCGCCGAACCACGCCCCGGGCCGCAGCCCCGGTACAGGGTACGAAAGAGGGCGGCTCCACGTCTCGACGCTTCAAGAGGCGAGCGAAGCGCGCCCCTTGAAGGGGCGGGGGGAACTGCGCGCCCAGCCACGACGAACCCGCACCCGAGGCACAACGCCCCGCACCTCGACCCGCAACCCAGGCGGAGCGCATAGGCTCCGGCGCATGGAACAGAGCGAGATCATCCTCCGAGCGATCGGTGTCCTGACGGAGACCCAGGAAATGGTGCGCAGGCTCAACGAGGACGCCGAGGTGGACATAGACGCCGGCGAGGCCCAGCTGGGCAGACTGGTGACCGAGGTGTTCCCGTCGGTCGAGGTCCCCGGTGACGCGACCCCCGCCGAGGCGGGGCAGGCCGTCATCGACGCGCTGATGCCCGCGGCGATCTCGCTGGTGGGGGCGTTCGCCTTCCTGTTCTCGGAGCTCGCCGACATCCACGACACGGGCCGTTCCGAAATCAAGAGCACCGAGCTTCTGCGCACCCTCGCCCTGAGGCTGTCGAACACGGACCCGAGCGCCGACTCCGGCGCGGAGCACGACGACGACGCGTAGCGGTGCCCGGCGACGACGGCGGACCGCGGTGCGCCGACGCGCCGCCGTCCGTCGCCCTTCCGGCCGGCCGGTCAGGATTGCAGGCGGTCCAGGAAGGCCGACAGATGGCCCGTCGTGCGGTCGATCTGTTCCTCCACGGTGAGGCTCTCCTCGAAGCGTGATCCCGGACCGGGCAGCTTCTTGCCGCGTACGTAGAGGGAGCAGGCGAGGTCCGCGCACATGTAGACGCCCACCGAGTTGCCCTCGCGCCCGGCCGTGCCCACCTTGCGTGCCGTCATGAGCGAGACGCCGTTCCCCGGGTGGGTGGTCAGACACAGCGAGCACATACTGCGGTGCAGGAAGCCCCGTTGCCGGGACGGGAAGCGCAGCGCCACGCCGACGAGCCGGCCGGACCGCTCGGTCACCAGATAGCTGCGGTCGGGTGCCCCGGGATCGCGCCAGCCGAGGAAGTCCAGGTCGTCCCACGGTCGTTCCTCCAGGTCCCGGGGTACAGCCAGCCTTTTCGCCTCTCCCTTGGAGCAGTTGACGAAGGAACCGCGGATGTCCTGCTCGGTGAGCGGCCTCATGGCGGGGTCTCCTGACGAGTCGTGGGCATTGGAGTCAAACCTAGGGTGACTAGGTTATGACCTAGCCTAAGTAGCAGATCGACAGAGGGCCAATGGATTTTGGTTAAGCCACGAAGGGAGACAGTCGATCATGATGCCTCTCCTCCTGGGCAGCCCCGGGCGGCACCAGGCGCCCACGGAGCTGCATCCTCCGGATACGTTCGGTGCGGCCGTCGAACGGGAAGTGCCCAGGGATGCGAGATGTACGTGAAGTGTGGGCTGCCGGCAGTGCCCAGGTGGCGAAGTGGCGCCAGGAGCCCGTGATCGTCCAGACGGTCCGATCGGCGGCGGCCGCGACGGTCGCGTACGTGGTCGCCCTGCGTTTCAGCCCCGAGGCCGCCCCGCTCACCGCTCCCCTGACCGCGCTCCTCGTCGTCCAGGTCACCCTCTACGCGACCCTCACCACCGGTGTGCGCCGCGTGAACGCCGTGGTGGCGGGTGTCCTCGTCGCCATCGGCTTCAGTGCTCTGGTGGGGCTGACCTGGTGGAGCCTGGGGCTGCTCATCCTGGCCTCGCTGGCCGTCGGGCACCTGGTGCGGGTCAGCGAGTTCGTGCCCGAGGTGGCGATCAGCGCGATGCTGGTCCTCGGTGTCACCCGGGTCGGCGACACGGCCTGGGCGCGGATCCTGGAGACGGTGATCGGGGCCGTGGTCGGGCTCGGCTGCAATCTGCTGTTCGCTCCCCCGGTGTGGGTCGGCGCCGCCGGGGAGTCCATCGAGGATCTGGCGCGCCGGATGCGGCGGTTGATGCTGCACGTCGGCGAGGAGGCGGCCGGCCGCACACGGGTGGCCGTCGCGGCCGCGAGGCTCCACGAGGCGCGGCAGCTCGACCACGACATCGTCGACGTGGACGCGGCCCTCAAGCAGGCCGAGGACAGTGTGCGGCTCAATCCGCGCGTGCGGGAGGGGCTGTTGCACCGGGTCGTCCTGCGCACCGGCCTCGACACGCTGGAGATCTGCACGGTGGTGCTGCGGGTGCTCGCCCGTACCCTCACCGACCTCTCGAAGGAGCGCGCCCCCGAGCCGTTGTTCGAGCCGGGGACCGGGGCGGCCTTCGAACAGCTCCTGTCCGAGGTCGGTGACGCGGTGGTCAGTTTCGCCGTGCTGGTCACCACCGACGTCAGCCGCAGCGCGGAGTCGGCGGAGGCCCGGCTCGCCTCGGAACTCACCGCGGCGACCGCCACCCGCGACAAACTGGCCCAGCTCCTGCTGGAGGAGGTGCAGCGGGACGCACGTCAGTGGCAGTTGTACGGGGCCGTACTGACCGAGGTGACCCGGATGCTCGACGAACTCGACATGGAGCACCGCTCGCGCCGGCTCCTGGAGGAACTGGACCGCTGCACACGTGAACAGCGCGAGCGCATGCCCCGGCTCGACCGCCTCGGCCGGCGCCTGCGTCCCTCACGGCGGAACCGGCCGGCCCCGTCGAGTCGTGCTACGTGACGTACTGAGCGCCGTGTGACGTGTCTGCACGGCGACGGCTGGGCGACGTGCCCACGCGGAGACAAGGGGAGTACGGATGGCCGACGGCACCGTGCGGATCGACGGGAACACACTGCTGCTGCCGGGTGGGGTGCGGGTCCGGTTCATCCGCACCCTGCGCCTGCCCGAGACGGGTACGCACGCACTGCCTCCGGGGCTCGGCGATTTTCCCCTGCGACGCGTGGAGGACTACCCGGACACGGTGCCCGCCGAGTGGCTGGCGCGCGGTGGAGTGATGCTGCCGGTGTACCTGCGCGAGGCGATGTGGCTGAGCTTCGGCGGCACGACGGAACCCGCCGCCCTTCAGGTGGGTGTCGGCAAGGTGTGTGCGGTCTCCGGCAAGCCGTGGAGTTCCCGGCCGGCGCGGGACCCGCAGAACTATGTGGTGCTGCCCCGTCAGCCGTGGCTCGACGGCATCAACTCGGGGAAGGGCACGGTCCGTCAGTTCGTGGCGGTCCCGCTCGGCCTGGGTGCCACCGTCGAGGGCCAGGTCACCGGCGAGGAGGTGTGGGGCGGCGTACAGCTGCAGTCGTTCCCGCTGAAGGAGGCCGCACTGCACGCGTGGCGTGAGGAGCAGCGCCGGCTGGCGGAGGCGGCCGCGCGTCACCGGAGCATGTCGGCGACGGGCGGCTACGGTGCCGCGGTTCCCATGGCGGCCCCGATGGCCGCGCCCGGTGCCATGCCGCGGCCGGGTGGAACGGCGGGCGCCCCGGCGGCCGCCCCCCGGGCCGCGGCGGCGATGGGCCTGGGTGTCGGCGGTTCGATGCGCCAGGAGGTCTACCAGGACGACCGCCCGCTGTCCGACTGGTCGACCACCGCGGCCGGCCGTGTCTTCGTGCACCTCGTGACCCCGCCCGAGTGGCGGCGCATCACCGGTGAGGCTCCTCCGCCGTCTCCCGTGGACCGCGCGGCCTACACCCGTGCGGGGCTGCCCTGGTTCGACTACTACGACCAGGACGCCGCGGATCTCGACCCCACGGACGCGCTCGGCGCGGTCGCGCCGGTCGGCGACTGGATCGGCGACGACCACACCCCGTGGCAGCCGCCGTCGCCCCAGCAGGTCAAGCCGCTGGGTGACGCGCCGGGCAAGCCGGTCGGTGACGGGGACTGGTGACCCCTGCCGCCGTTCGCGACGGGTGCGTTCGCGTCACCCGTCGCGTTCCGTGCGCTGCCGCTGCAACGCACGCGGGCAACTCGCGGCGCTCGCCTGCGTGAGCAGGACGTGCATGCGCTCGGTGAGCTGCCCGACGTCGTCCGCGGGCCGGTGGAAGGCCAGCCGCACGTCGCCGTGGCCGCGGGCGCGCTCGATGCGCAGTGTCAGTCCGTGGCGGTCGACGGCGAGCGGCTGGACCCGGACGGCGCCGTGCAGACTGTCCCGTTCGACGAGGCGGGTCAGCCGCTCGACGGCGTCCGGGTGGGAGTCGGCCAGGTGCGTGAGCAGCTGCGCCTCCGCGAGGGCCAGCGGATCGGGCTCGGCCGCGGCGAACTCGCCGAGGTCGACGACGACCGCCCCACCGGGCTCGCGCAGCACGGCGCGCGTGGGGTGGAAGACCAGATGTCCGTCCTCGGGGGCGAACCAGCCCGCCATCCACAGGCGCGCGCGGATCCGGTTGCGTACGGGGACGGGCGCGACGTCGGCGAACTCGAGGACGGCGGACGGCTCTCCGCGTGGCGCGCAGATCGCCGCCGTGGTGAGCATGCTGTCGTCCGGCAGGTGCAGGAGCACCCGGCCGTCCTCGGCGACGGTGTGTACGCCGATGAACTCCTCCCGGCCGCCTTCCGCGGTCACCGCGCAGGACCACGCCGCGGCGAGCACCGACCGGGCACGCTGCGCCGTGGTCGGCGCGGCCGTCCAGCTGTGACGGTCACCCATCCCAAAACCTCCCTTAGGTAAGCCTTGCCTAACCTACCGAAGTTCGGGGTGTACGCCAACCACGCGGCGCCGACGACGACACCTTTGTAACGACGAGTTCACCGAGTGACGGCTCCCAGCAGCGCCCGTGCGCACAGCTCGCGCACCTGGTCCCGGGAGAGACCCGGTTCCTTGAGCCACTCCAGACAGGCGGCCGCCATGAAGGCCAGCCAGCCCCGCACGGCGATCCGCAGCGCCGGCAGGTCCTCCTCGGTCCACGCGGTCTCGGGGTCCGCAGCCAGCGCTTCGAGGATCTGCCGCTGCTGGGCGGCGAGCGTCTCCCGGTACACCTTCCGGACGGCCTGGTCCCCCGCCGCCTCCGCCCGGTGGAAGGCGCGGAAGCCGTGCGCGTGCTTCTCGACGTACTCCAGGAAGGTGTCGAGCCCCGCGTCGATCTGCTCCCGCACGGGGACCCCGGGCACGGCGGCGGTGACCCGCAGCATCCGCTCGCTCTCGCGCTCCACGACGGCCGCGAAGAAGTCCCGCTTGGTCGGGAAGTAGTGGTACAGCAACCCCCGGGAGACGCCCGCGAGTTCGGCGACCTGCTCGATCCAGACGTCGTCGTACGGGCTCTCCGAGAACAGGCGCGCGCCGACCGTGAGCAGTTGTTCCCGCCGCTCCGCCGTGCTGAGCCGACGGCGCGTGCGCTCCCCCTGGTTGGCGGCCATGCCCGCACCTTACTTGACGTCGGTTCAACAGCGGGATCACACTGGCGGACGCTATTGAATTCGCGTACAACAAGCCCAACCGGCCGACGGCACAGGGGAGATGGCGTGATGGCGGGCACGGACAAGAACATGCCGGTGAAGGGGTTCCGCAGCGCCGAGCTGGGCTGGCCCGAGCTGCACCGCATCCCGCGTCCGCCGTACCGCGTGCCCCTGGTCGGGGACGCCCTCGGGACCAACCTCCGTACGCCGTTGCAGGATTCGCTGGCCGTCGGGCGAAGGCTCGGACCGATCTTCCGGCGCAAGGGGTTCGGCAAGGAGATCGTCTTCGTGTGGGGCTCGGAGCTGGCGGGCGAGCTGGCGGACGAGTCCCGGTTCGCCAAGCACGTGGGCCTGGGAGTCGCCAACCTCCGGCCCGTCGCGGGGGACGGCCTCTTCACGGCGTACAACCACGAGCCGAACTGGCAGCTGGCGCACGACGTGCTGGCGCCCGGCTTCAGCCGCGAGGCCATGGAGGGCTACCACGCGATGATGCTGGCCGTGGCCGCCCGGCTGACGGACCGCTGGGACGGCGAACAGGCCGCGGGACGGGCCGTCGACGTACCAGGTGACATGACGAAGCTGACGCTGGAGACGATCGCCCGCACCGGCTTCGGCCACGACTTCGACTCCTTCGAACGCACCCGGCCCCACCCCTTCGTCACGGCCATGGTGGGCGCCCTGCTGTACGCGCAGCGCCTCAACGTCGTGCCCGTGCCGCTGGCGCCGGTGCTGATGCGTGCGGCCACCCGCCGCAACGCGGCCGACGTGGCGCTTCTCAACCGCACGGTGGACGCCGTGGTCGAGGCCCGGCTCGGCGGCCCGGCCGGGGAGGGCGACCTGCTGGACCGGATGCTGGAGACCGCCCATCCGGAGACCGGGGAGCGACTCACGCCCGAGAACGTCCGCCGTCAGGTCATCACCTTCCTGATCGCGGGCCACGAGACGACGTCCGGCGCGCTCTCCTTCGCCCTGCACTACCTCGCGCGGCACCCCGAGATCGCCGCCCGGGCCCGCGCCGAGGTGGACCGCGTCTGGGGAGACACCCCGGAACCGGCCTACGACCAGGTCGCCAGACTTCGGTACGTGCGGCGCGTGCTCGACGAGTCGCTGCGGCTGTGGCCGACGGCACCCGCCTTCGCGCGCGAGGCCCGCGAGGACACGGTCCTGGGCGGTGTCCATCCGATGCGCCCGGGCGCGTGGGCCCTGGTCCTGATCCCGCTGCTGCACCGCGATCCCGAGGCCTGGGGGCCCGACGCGGAGAGGTTCGATCCGGATCGTTTCGAGCCGGGGGCGATACGGGCCCGGCCCGCCCACACCTTCAAGCCGTTCGGCACGGGTGCCCGGGCGTGCATCGGGCGGCAGTTCGCGCTGCACGAGGCGACCCTCGTCCTGGGACTGCTCCTGCGCCGGTACGAGCTGCGGCCGGATCCCGCGTACCGGCTGCGGGTCGCCGAACGGCTCACGCTGATGCCGGAGGGGCTGACGCTGCGCCTGGACCGGCGCTCGCCCGCCGCACCCGCGAAGCCTCAGGCCCCAGGGGCGCGGCCCGCGCGGGACGTGCCCCAAGGTGCGCGGGCCTCAGGGTGTCCAGTGACCGGGGCGGATGAATGACGCCGGAAGCCGGGTGCCCGCACTCCCCTTGGCAGCGTTGACCTGCGGCTGGGTGAGGAAGAGGACGCCGGTCAGGTCGGCGTCCGTGAGGTCGGTGTCCCGCAGGTCGGCGCCGATCATGTCAGCCCCGCGCAGGTCGGCGCCCGTCAGGTCGGCGGCGATCAGGTACGCGCCGCGGAGGTTGGCGCCCCGCAGATCGGCGCCCTTGAGCCGGGCGCCCATCAGGTCGGCGCCCCGGCGGTCCTTCTTCCTGCCTCCGCCGATTCCGGCACGCGCCAGCTCGCTGGTGCGCAGCAGCAGTACGTTGACCTCCTGGCGGACCGCGGGCACGTCCAACTCGACCAGCTGCTCGGGACCTTGGCGGGTGAGTGCCTCGACGCGGTCGAGCGCGCGGCGCAGCTCGGACCGGATCGGGCGGGCGGCGGACAGGTCCAGTGCCTCGGTGAGGTACCAGAGCAGCTCCTGCAGTTGCCGTACGACCGGGAACACGTCGAACATCAGCCGGGCACGCTCGGATGAACCCGGGCGCCAGTCCTCGCCGCCGAAGGTCAGCCGTGAGACCTTCTGGCCGGCGCCGAAGCAGTCGTAGACCGTGCAGCCGTTGAAGCCCCGCTGCCGCAGTTCCGTGTGGATGCCGCAGCGGGAGTCCGTCCGCAGGTTCCGGCACGGGCTGCCGGCGGCCTTGTCGACGGCGAAGTCCGCGGAGGCGGCGAAGGGCAGCGCGACACAGCACAGCCCGAAGCACTGGGCACAGTCCGCCTGGAGTTCGCCACGGGCGGGCGCCGTGCTGCCGGGTTCGTCTCGCATGTCCCCCACCCTACGCAGCGCGCGCCCGTGCTGATCACCGGCCGGGGGCGCTCACCTGCTGAAGAGCTCGAACGACACGGCCGGCCTGCCGCCGAACCGCTCGCCCGCGCTCTGCGCGAAGCCGGTCAGGAAGGACCGTACGTACGTCTCGGGGTCCTCGTCGGTCAGCACCTCGATGTAGGTGCGGTGTTCGAGCAGGGAGAGCACCGCGCGCTCCAGGCCCGCAGTCGCGTCCACCGCGTGGGTGGGAGTGCTGGAGCCCGCTACGGCGACCCAGCGCACACCGTCCCAGGGCTCCAGGCCCGGCTCGGGGAAGATCCAGCGGTTGCCGGCGTCGGAGGCCGCGTCCAGGGTGGCCCGGCCCACGGCCACGTGGTCGGAGGTGTTCCAGGCGACCCCGCCCCAGGTGTCGCGGTGGTTGAGGGTGATCACCAGCTCGGGCCGGTGCCTGCGGATCGCGACGGCGATGTCCCGGCGCAGGGCCGTGCCGTACTCGACGACGCCGTCCTTGTGGTCGAGGAACTCCACCTCGCTGACGCCCACGACCGCGGCACTGGCCCGCTGCTCGCGTTCGCGCAGCGGGGCGCACTTCTCCGGCTCCAAGGTGTCGATGCCGGCCTCGCCGCGCGTCGCGAGCACGTACGCGACCTCTCGGCCGCCGTCGGTCCACGCGGCGATCGCCGCGGAGCAGCCGTATTCCAGGTCGTCCGGGTGGGCCACCACCGCGAGGGCCCGCTTCCAGTCCTCGGGCATGGGCTTGAGCTGGTCGTTCGTCGGCTCGGTCATGACCCCGATTATGCGCTTATGTGACCTGGGTGTTGGCGGAATGCGGGCCGCCCCGGACCGGTCGTGCCCACGCGGCGGAGCCGCGCACGTCAAGGCCCCGCGCCCCCTGCCGGGGACCCGCGGAGTGAAGGAGTGCGTTCCGTTCGGTCAGGCCTCGTCGCGTGCGAGGGCCAGCAGACGGTCCAGGACACGCGGGCCGCCCGCCCGTACCCCGTCGTGCTCGAACTCGTCGGTGACGAAGGTGCGCAGGCCGCGGATCGTGCGGGCCGTCCGCAGGGAATGCTCCGTGTCGACGTACATGTCGTCGTGGTAGACGGCCGCGGCGACGGGGACCTCGTTGGCGGCGAGGCGGCCGGCGTCGTACAGGGAGGGCCAGTCGGTGCGCTCGGCGAGGAGGTCGGCCGTTTCGCGCAGGGGGCGCAGGGCCGGGTCGCAGTCGAAGGTCCACGGGTGCACGGACTCGCCGGTGAAGAGCACCGGGCCGTCACCCGCGAGGGACTTGGCCGCGTCGAACTGCGGGAAGTCGGCGCGGACCCGCTCTGCGGACCAGGACGTGGGGCGCTCGCCCTGGGCGTAGCAGGCCTCGTGGACCAGCGCGTACAGGGGATGCCCGGCGAACGAGAGGAGGGACTGGACCTCCTCCTGGAAGGCGTCGGACAGGGCCGGGCCCTGGGCGGTGCGGACGAAGGCGTTCTCCAGGAGGTAGTGCAGGCGGTGGCTGCCCTCGCTGCCGCCGAGGAGGATGCCGAGGGACTGGAAGGCCTCGACGGTGAGCCGGTAGCCGCCGCTCAGGACGGGCTCGTGCCGCAGAAGGTGTTCGGCGATCCGCCGGGCCCGCTCGACGTCCTGGGGGTAGCGCGCGTAGTGGGCGGCGACCTTGCGCTCGATGCGCGGGTAGGCGGCCCGGTAGACGTCGTCGGCGTGCCCGTCGAGGGTGGGCAGCCCTCCGGTGATCAGCGCCGTGCTGAGCCCCTCGGGCGCGGTGGCGAGGTAGTGGGTCGCGCAGAATCCGCCGAAGCTCTGACCGAGGACGGCCCAGGGGGCGCCGCCCGTGACGGCCGGGCGGATCGCCTCGCAGTCGCGGACGATGGAGTCGGCGCGGAACAGCGCGAGATAGTCGGCCTGCTCGCGGGGGCCGCCGCGCAGCGGGAGCGTCTGCCGGTTCGCGGGCGTGGAGCTGCCGGTGCCTCGCTGGTCGAGGAGCAGGACGCGGTACTCCTCCAGGGCGCGGCCGAGCCAGGCCTGCTTCCCGACGAAGCGGTTGGCGCCGAAGCCCGGGCCGCCCTGGAGGTACACCAGCCAGGGCAGGTCCTGGTGCGCCTTGTCGCTCCCGACCACTTCGCGGGCGTACAGCTCGATCGTCTCCCCGGCGGGGGCGTCGTGATCGAGGGGCACGGTGAAGCGGCGGTCGCTGAGGACGACACCGGGCTGACGGTAACTGGTGCTCAAAAGAGGCTCCTGGGACGGACGGGTTCCTGGCCGCGACCCAGTTCAGCACAAGTTTTCCGGTGAGCCGAGACCGCGGATCAAGAAATCCGTACTGAACGGCCGATCAGGCCGGCCGTCGCGTACGTACTGAACGACCGCTCAGCGCGGCGGGAGGCTGGAGCGCCGGACCACCAGCTCCGGCTGGAGCACCACGCGCCGGTGTTCGTGCGGGGTGGGAGCCGTCTCGGCCTCGGTCTCCTCCAGGAGGAGTTCCGCGGCGAGCGCGCCCATGGTCACGGCGGGCTGCCGCACGGAGGTCAGCGGGACCGCCGCGGCCGCCGCGAACTCGATGTCGTCGTAACCGACGATCGCGAGGTCGTCCGGGACGCTCACACCGGCCGCGAACATCGCCTGCAGGACGCCGAGGGCGAGCAGGTCGTTGGCGCAGAAGACCGCGGTGGGGCGGTCGGCGAGGCCGAGGAGCCGGGCGCCCGCGTCGCGGCCCGCGGCCACGTCGAGACGCTCGGTGGGCAGCTCGCGCAGGCACTCCGGGCCGAGACCCGCCTCGGCGAGGGCGTTCAGGGCACCCGTGCGGCGGTCCGTGACCTGGTTGAGTCCGGGCGGCCCGCTCACGTACGCGATGGAGCGGTGGCCGGCGTCGATCAGGTGCCGCACGGCCAGTGCGCCGCCCGCGACGTCGTCGACGGACACCGAGCACTCGGTGGTTCCCTCGGCGACCCGGTCGACGAGGACGAAGGGGATGCCGTGGCGCCGGAACGCCTCTATGTTGCGGCCCGTCGCGTCGGCGGGGGTCAGCAGGACGCCCCGTACCCGCTGCTCGGCGAAGAGCGACAGGTAGTCGGCCTCCTCGCCGGCGCTCTGCGCGCTGTTGCAGACCATCACGCCGAGCCCGGTCTCGCGGGCCGCCCGCTCGGCGCCGCGTGCCACGTCCACGAAGAAGGGGTTGCCCATGTCGAGGACGAGCAGGCCCATGATGCGGCTGCGTCCGGCGCGCAGCTGCCGGGCCGACTCGCTGCGGACGTAGCCGAGCCGGTCGATGGCGGAGAGCACGCGGGCGCGGGTCTCGGAGGCGACCGTGTCCGGGCGGTTGATGACGTTCGAGACCGTGCCGACGGAGACTCCGGCGACTCGGGCGACGTCCTTGATACCCACCGACTGGGCCATCAGGCGGTTACCTCCGGGGGAACGGGGAGAGTGGTGGGCACGCAGTCACATTAACCCGCGCGCCCACCCGGGACGGACCGGCGTCACGCAGGCAGTCGGAAGTCGACCACGCGCAGCGCCGAGGGCGTCGTCCCACTGGATTTCACCTGGTACAGGATGGACAGCACGCCGTCCTGGGCGATCCGCGTCTCGTCGACGACGACCTCGCCGAAGGCGTTCAGCCCGCTGGCGTCGAACAGCGTCGTCCAGTCCGTGTGACCGGAGGCGGCGGACGCGGCGACTATGCGTCCGAAGGGCATGACCGCGTACGCGTTGTCGTACTTGTCGAGGACCAGTCGGGTGCGCTGGCTGGAGTTCAGGGCGACCGGGATCTCGGTCTTGCGCCAGGTGCCGGTGGCGGTCCTGCGCACGTGGAAGGCGCGGCCGTTCGCCGTCCGGTTGGTGACGTAGTTCGTCGTGCACTGGCCGAAGCGGCCCGGCACGTAGCTGATGATCGCGTGCGGCCGGCCCGCGGAGTCGGTGGCCTGGCTCTCCTGGTTCATCAGGGAGTGGTCCGGGTTCAGGGCGTCGACCACGAGACCGCTGTCGGTGACGGCGACCTTGTCGGAGGCGCCGGTCGTGCCGACGACCGTGCCCGCGTCGTTGCGCCAGGTGCGGCCGCGGTCGTCCGAGTAGACGTAGCCCGTGTCGTGGTTGGTGATGCCTCCGCCGTTGCACATCACCGCGCCGTTCTGCTCACGCCAGGTGAAGAAGGAGTGCAGCCGCCCGTTCCTGTCGTAGTCGATGCCGTGCAGGTACATGTTGCGGACGGTGCTGGAGCCGTGCTCGCTGCTGTACGTGCCGGTGGAGCTGCTCCACTCGCCGAGGTTCGTCCAGGACGTGCCGTTGTACTCGGCGATGGCGTTGCGGCCGTTGCCGGAGATCCCCGCGCGGTAGCTGAGCTGGAGCTTTCCGTCGGGCATGGAGACGAACTGCGGGTACGTGAACTGCGAGGTGAGCGCGAGCCCGTCGAGGGTGGACTGCGGCGCGCCGAACCGGCTCGTGGTCCAGGTCAGGCCCGCGGGGTTGTCCATGAGCCCGGCCACCGACTTCACGTAGGTGAAGCCGTCGCTGTGGGAGTCCATGTTGAGGTGGAGGCGGCCGTCGGTCTTGGAGACGCCCATGGAGATGACGTTGTGGGAGTCGTTGTAGCGCAGGGTGTGGCCGACCTTGACGGTCGACCAGGTGCTCCCGCCGAGCACGCGGCGGCCGACGACGGCGTTGCGGTCGGCGGTGTACCAGACGGCGTACTGGTAGCCCTTGTAGGTCAGCAGGCCGTTCTTCTGGAACGAGTTGTTGTTGACCAGGCCGTCGTAGGAGACGAAGAAGATGGCCTGGCTGTCGAGTGTGGTGATGCCGGTCTGGGTGACCGAGGGACCGGGATCGGCCGCCCGGGCGGTGCCGGCGAGGCCGGGGGCGGCCACGGTGCCGAGCAGGGCGGTCGCGAGCAGGGTGCGTCTCTTCATGTTCAGGGCTCCTGGACGTGCGGGGAGGAGGAGAACGAGCGAGGGGAAGAGCGGGTGAACGCATCGGTCAGGCGAGGTGGAACACTTCGGTGAGGGGCTTCATGGCCTCGTCGGGCCTGGCGCCGTCCAGCGATTCGAAGAACGGCGCCATGTCGGCCTGCCAGCGGGCGTTGACCTCGGCGGCCTCCATGCCTGCCTGCGCGGCCGCGAAGTCCTCGGTCTCCAAGTAGCCGACCAGCAGGCCGTCCTCGCGAAGGAAGAGCGAGTAGTTGCGCCAGCCGGTGGCCGAGAGTGCTGCGAGCATCTCCGGCCACACGGCGGCATGCCGCTCGCGGTACTCGTCGAGCCGGTCCTCGCGGACCTTGAGCAGGAAACAGACGCGCTGCATGAAGGGCAACTCCCGGTGGACGAAGGGGATCAGAAGTCGAACTGGTCGATGTTCTTCTTGTCGAAGACGGTCGGCTTGCCGAGGTCGATCACGCCGTCCTTGCCGATGGTGAAGGTCCCCATGTCACCGGCCTTGAAGGTCTCGCCCTCCTTGCCGGTGATCTGACCGGAGGACAGCGCCACGGCGGTACGCGCGGCCAGCTCGCCGAGCTTCGCCGGGTCCCACAGCTCGAAGGCCTCGACGGTGCCGTTCTTCACGTACTTGCGCATGTCGTTCGGGGTGCCGAGGCCGGTCAGCTTGACCTTGCCCTTGTACTTGGAGCCCGACAGGTACTGGGCGGCGGCCTTGATGCCGACGGTGGTCGGGGAGATGATGCCCGCCAGCTTCGGGTTCTCCTGGAGGAGGCCCTGGGTCTGCTGGAACGACTGCTGGGCGTCGTCGTTGCCGTAGGCGACCTTGACCAGCTTCATGTTCTTGTACTTGGGGTCCTTGAGTTCGTCCTTCATGAACTCGATCCAGGTGTTCTGGTTCGTCGCGGTCTGCGCGGCGGACAGGATCGCGATCTCGCCCTTGTAGTCCAGCTGTTCGGCGAGGAGCTGGACCTCGGTGCGGCCGAGGGCCTCGGCGCTGGCCTGCGAGACGAAGGCGTTGCGGCAGTCGGGCTTGGTGTCGGAGTCGTACGTGACGACCTTGACGCCGTTCTTCATGGCCTGCTTGAGCGCGGTGCACAGGGCGCCCGGGTCCTGAGCGGAGACGGCCATCGCGTCGACCTGCTGCTGGGTGAGCGTGTTGACGTAGCTCACCTGGCCGGAGGTGTCCGTGGCGCTGCTGGTGCCGACCTCCTTGTACTTCGAACCCAGCTCGGTGAGCGCCTTCTCGCCGCCCTTGTCGGCGGTGGTGAAGTACGGGTTGTTGACCGCCTTGGGCAGGAAGCCGACGGTCAGGCCCTTCTTGGTGGCCGCGTTCGGGTCGGCCTTGCCGGCGGCGGCGTTCGAGCCGCTGTCTTCCTTGACGTCGTCCTTGGAGGTTCCGCCGCCGCAGGCGGTGGCGGCCAGGGCGAAGGAGGTGACGGCGGCCAGGGCCGCACAGGCCCGGCGGAGCTTGGTGGAGGACATGGTGGTGGAGCCTTTCGACGGGAGTGACGAGGGAGTTACGAGGAGGTGGGTGAGGAGGTGGGTGAGGAAGCCGCTCTGCGGCCCGCCCTCGCGAGGGAGATCTGCCGTGCGACCCGGGGACCGAGCACGGACAGGACCAGCAGGACACCGGTGACGACGATCTGTGACTGCGCCGAGACGTCCTGCAGACTCATGACGTTCTGGAGCGCCCCGAGCAGGAACACTCCGGCGATCGCGCCGCCGAGCGTGCCCTTGCCGCCGTCGAAGTCGACGCCTCCGAGCAGCACGGCCGCCACGACGGACAGTTCGAGCCCCGTGGCGTTGTCGAAGCGGGCGCTGGCGTAGTGCAGGGCCCAGAAGATGCCGGTCAGCGAAGCCATGAACCCGGTCACCGTGAACAGGATCAGCTTCTGCCGCTTGACGCGGATGCCGGCGAAGCGCGCCGCCTCCTCGCTGGCGCCGGTCGCGAACAGCGAACGCCCGAACGGGGTGGCGTGCAGGGCGACGACGGCGATCGCGAGCAGCACGAGGAAGGGCAGGAGCGCGTACGGGACGAAGGTGTCGCCGATGCGTCCGGACGCGAAGTCCAGGTACTGGGTGGGGAAGTCGGTCACCGCGTCGGAGCCGAGCACGATCTGTGCGATGCCCCGGTAGGCGGCGAGCGTGCCGATGGTGACGGCGAGGGACGGCAGGCCGAGCCGGGTCACCAGCAGGCCGTTGATCAGTCCGCACACCACTCCGAGGAGCAGGCAGATCGGGATGATCGTCTCGATGGTCATGCCCTGGTTCCACAGGGCGCCCATCACCGCGCCGGACAGGCCTGCCGTGGAGGCCACCGACAGGTCGATCTCGCCGGACACCACGAGCATGGTCATCGGGAGGGCGATCAGCGCGATGGGCAGCGTGTTGCCGAGTAGGAACGACAGGTTGAGGGCGTTGCCGAAGCCGTCCACGGTGGTGAAGGACAGCAGCAGGACGACGACGAGGAGGGCGCCGACGGCTCCGTCCCACCTCAGGGATGCGGACCGGCGGACGGCGCGCGTGAGAGCGGAGTCAGCCATGGCGGGCGTTCCTCTTCTTCAGTGCGGTCGCCACGCGCAGGGCGACGATCCGGTCGACCGCGATGGCGAGGATGAGCAGGATGCCGTTGATGGCGAGCACCCAGACGGAGCTGACGCCGAGCGCGGGCAGCACGCTGTTGATGGAGGTGAGGAGCAGTGCGCCGAGGGCCGCTCCGTAGACGCTGCCGGAGCCGCCGGTGAAGACGACGCCGCCGACCACGACCGCGCTGACGACGGTGAGTTCGTAGCCGTTGCCGGTGCCGGAGTCGACGTTGCCGAACCGGGCGAGGTACAGCGCTCCGGCGAGACCCGCGAGGGCGCCGCAGAAGGTGTACGCGGCGAGGATCCGCTTGCGTACCGGGATGCCGGCGAGGCGGGCGGCCTCCGGGTTGGAGCCGAGCGCGTACAGTTCACGGCCGCTGCCGAAGTGCTTGAGGTAGTAGGCCGTCGCGACCAGCACCACCAGCGCGATCATCGCCAGCCACGGGACGGCGGAGAGGCCGCCGGAGCCGAAGTCGATGAATCCGTCGGGCAGGTTGGCCGCCGTGATCTGCCGGGAGCCGACCCAGATGGAGTCGATGCCGCGGATGATGTAGAGCGTGCCGAGGGTGACGACGAGCGCGGGCACCTGGCCGAGGCTGACGAGCAGTCCGTTGACCAGGCCGCAGCCGATGCCGAGCAGGACCGCGAGGGCCACGGCGACGACGGAGTTGCCGCCGCCCTGCAGATAGGTGCCGGCCGCGAAGGCGCTGATGCCGAGTGTCGAGCCGACCGACAGGTCGACGTTGCGGGTGATGACGACCAGCGACTGGCCGGTGGCGACCAGCACGAGGATGGTCGCGTTGAGCAGGAGGTC
Source organism: Streptomyces aurantiacus (assembly GCF_027107535.1). Classification (NCBI taxonomy): domain Bacteria; kingdom Bacillati; phylum Actinomycetota; class Actinomycetes; order Kitasatosporales; family Streptomycetaceae; genus Streptomyces; species Streptomyces sp. Qhu-G9. The sequence continues at coordinate 6,340,227 of NZ_CP114283.1, forward strand.
CTTGATTCCCTGCTCGGACAGGAAGTCGCTGTTGCCGATCTGGGTGATGACGATCATCACCAGGAAGACGACCAGGATGGCGAGTTCACGCATCTTGAAGACGCGGTCCACCAGCCGGGTGCCGCTGGACTTGGGCACCTCGGCGGCGGGAGCGGGATTGGGAGCGGTGACCGTCACGCCATCCTCCTTCTGTTCGCTTCTCCGCCCGCGCGGCGCAGAGGTGTGGCCATCGTGTTCGTCTGCGGCCCGGCGGCCGCGCGTGCGTCGCTCACGCCGCCCTCCCGGTGGCTGCGGCCATCACGGATTCCTCGGTGGCGTCGGTGCGTGCGATCTCGGCGGTGAGCCGGCCCTCGTGCATCACGAGGACCCGGTCGGCCATGCCGAGGATCTCGGGAAGGTCGGAGGAGATCATCAGGACGGCCACCCCGTCGGCGGCCAGCTGGCTGAGCAGCCGGTGCACCTCGGCCTTCGTGCCGACGTCGATGCCGCGGGTCGGCTCGTCGACGATCAGCACCTTCGGGCCGGTGGCGAGCCACTTGGCGAGGACGACCTTCTGCTGGTTGCCGCCGGACAGGGTGTTGACGGTGTCGGCGATCCGGGCGTACTTGACCTGGAGCTTGACCGCCCAGTCGAGGGAGCGGCTGCGCTCGGCGCCGCGGTCCATCAGGCCGGCCCTGACGGTCGTACGCAGTCCGGTGAGGCCGATGTTGCGTTCGATGGACATGTCCATCACCAGGCCCTGCGCGCGGCGGTCCTCGGGGACGAGGGCGAGACCTGCGGCCATGGCTGTGGAGGGCGCTCCGTTCGTCAGCTTCCTGCCGACGACCTCGACCTCTCCGGCGTCCCAGCGGTCGACTCCGAAGACGGCCCGGGCGACCTCCGTGCGCCCGGCGCCGACGAGTCCGGCGAGGCCGACGATCTCGCCGCACCGGACGTCGAAGGAGACATCGGTGAAGACACCCTCGCGGGTCAGCCGCCGTACGCTCAGCGCGACCTCGCCCGGCCGGACGTCCTGCTTGGGGTAGAGCTCGTCGAGGTCGCGGCCGACCATGCGGCGTACGAGATCCTCCTCGGTCATGCCGTCGATCGGTTCGCTGGAGATCAGGGCGCCGTCGCGCAGCGTCGTGACGCGTCGGCAGATCTGGAAGATCTCCTCCAGCCGGTGCGAGATGAACAGCACGGCCGAGCCCTGCTCGCGCAGCGTGCGGACGACGCCGAAGAGGCGGGCCACCTCGCTGCCGGTGAGAGCGGCGGTCGGCTCGTCCATGATCAGCACGCGGGCGTCGAAGGAGAGCGCCTTGGCGATCTCGACGATCTGCTGGTCGGCGATGGACAGGCCGCGCGCCGGGCGGTCGGGGTCGAGCTCGACGCCGAGCCGCTGCATGAGGGCGAGGGTCGCGGCGTGCGTGGCCTTGTGGTCGATGCGGCCGAGCGCGCGCCGGGGCCGGCGGCCCATGAAGATGTTCTCGGCGATCGACAGGTCGGGGAAGAGCGTGGGCTCCTGGTAGATCACGGCGATGCCCGCGTCCCGGGCGTCGGCCGGACCGTGGAAGACGGTGGGCTCGCCGTCCAGGAGCACCTGACCGGCGTCCGGTCGGTGCACGCCGGCGAGCGTCTTGATGAGGGTCGACTTGCCCGCGCCGTTCTCACCGGCGAGTGCGTGCACTTCGCCAGGGAAGAGTTCCAGGGACACGTCCCGCAGGGCGCGTACGGCACCGAAGGACTTCGAGATGTCCTCGAGTGCCAGCACGGGGGCCGGATCCGCGTCGGACCGGTGGGTCATGAGGGCTCCTCAACGACGCGGGCGATACGGCCTCACGACGTCGTGAAAGGTTTCAACTAGGTTGCCGGGACGTTAGGCAGGTAGCCCAGGTCACGTCAATGGGTACAGGCCGAAATTTTCGATAGCCAAAGGTCACAACCGAGTCACGGCAAGGCGTAATCGCCGCAGGGGTTGACAGCCTTTCGGGCGGCTCATAACTTCTGCCTTCTGAATCGTTTCAGAGCCATGGGTTCAGAAGTCGTTCAGACCCGATGCCACAACGGAAGTCACAGGAGCCCCGAAGTGACCGAGCTCGCCGCGGTGAAGGCCGCCCTCAAGACCCAGGCAGTAGAGACGCCGTCGTGGGCGTACGGGAACTCGGGAACCCGTTTCAAGGTGTTCGCGCAGCCCGGGGTTCCGCGTGATCCTTTCGAGAAGCTGGACGACGCGGCGAAGGTGCACGAGTTCACGGGGGCCGCGCCGACCGTGGCCCTCCACATCCCCTGGGACAGGGTCGAGGACTACGCGGCGCTGGCGAAGCACGCCGAGGAGCGCGGCCTGAAGCTCGGCGCGATCAACTCCAACACCTTCCAGGACGACGACTACAAGCTGGGCAGCATCTGCCACCCGGACGCCGCGGTGCGCCGCAAGGCGGTGGACCACCTGCTCGAATGCGTCGACATCATGGATGCCACGGGTTCGAAGGACCTGAAGCTGTGGTTCGCGGACGGTACGAACTATCCCGGCCAGGACGACATCCGCGAGCGCCAGGACCGCCTCGCCGAAGGTCTCGCCCGCGTGTACGAGCGGCTCGGGGACGACCAGCGGATGCTGCTGGAGTACAAGTTCTTCGAGCCGGCCTTCTACGCGACGGACGTCCCCGACTGGGGCACCGCCTACGCCCACTGCCTCAAGCTCGGGCCCAAGGCCCAGGTCGTCGTCGACACCGGGCACCACGCTCCGGGCACCAACATCGAGTTCATCGTCGCCACCCTGCTGCGGGAGGGGAAGCTCGGGGCGTTCGACTTCAACTCGCGGTTCTACGCGGACGACGACCTGATGGTCGGTGCCGCCGACCCCTTCCAGCTGTTCCGGATCATGTACGAGGTCATCCGGGGCGGCGGCTTCACCGCGGACGTGGCGTTCATGCTCGACCAGTGCCACAACATCGAGGCGAAGATCCCCGCGATCATCCGCTCGGTGATGAACGTGCAGGAGGCGACGGCGAAGGCGCTCCTCGTCGACCGGGAGGCCCTGACCGCCGCCCAGCGCTCCGGTGACGTGCTCGCCGCCAACGCCGTGGTGATGGACGCGTACAACACGGACGTGCGGCCGCTGGTCGCCGAGGTCCGGGAGGAGCTCGGGCTGGACGCGGACCCGATCGCGGCGTACCACGCCTCCGGCTGGGCGCAGAAGATCGCAGCGGAGCGGGTGGGGGGACAGCAGGCCGGTTGGGGCGCCTAGCCTCGCCCTCCGCCCGGGCACCGCGGCCCACTCGCCGTCGGGCCGGAGGCCCGGGGGCCGCCCGCGGGTCCGCTTCGGCCGGTCGCGCAGTTCCCCGCACCCCTCCCGGGGCTTCCCCCTCTCTCCTCTCTTAAGGAACTGGAACATGGCAACGCATCCTGAAGCCGCCGCTCTGCTCGGCCGGTCCAATCGGCTCGGTGCCGATCCCCGTAACACCAACTACGCGGGCGGCAACACCTCCGCCAAGGGGACCGGCACCGACCCCGTGACCGGTGGCGACGTCGAGCTGATGTGGGTCAAGGGATCCGGTGGTGACCTGGGGACCCTCACCGAGGCCGGGCTCGCCGTGCTGCGGATCGACCGGCTGCTGGCGCTGAAGGACGTGTACCCGGGCGTCGAGCGCGAGGACGAGATGGTCGCCGCGTTCGACTACTGCCTGCACGGCAAGGGCGGGGCGGCTCCCTCGATCGACACCGCCATGCACGGGCTCGTGGACGCGGCACACGTGGACCACCTGCACCCGGACTCGGGTATCGCGCTCGCCTGTGCGGCCGACGGGGAGAAGCTGACCGCCGAGTGCTTCGGGGACAGCGTGGTGTGGGTGCCGTGGCGCCGGCCGGGCTTCCAGCTCGGGCTGGACATCGCGGCGGTGAAGGAGGCCAACCCGGAAGCCATCGGCTGTGTCCTCGGCGGCCACGGCATCACCGCCTGGGGCGAGACCGCCGAGGAGTGCGAGCGCAACTCGCTGCACATCATCCGCAGGGCCGAGGAGTTCCTCGCGGAGCGCGGGAAGCCCGAGCCGTTCGGTCCCGTCGTCGAGGGGTACGCGGCGCTCGGCGCCGCCGAGCGCCGGGAACGCGCCGCCGCCCTCGCGCCGGTGATCCGGTCCCTGGCCTCCAAGGACCGTCCGCAGGTCGGGCACTTCACCGACGCCGAGGTCGTCCTCGACTTCCTCGCGAGCGCCGAGCACCCGCGCCTCGCCGCCCTCGGCACCTCCTGCCCGGACCACTTCCTCCGGACGAAGGTCAGGCCGCTCGTCCTCGACCTGCCGCCCACCTCCTCGCTGGACGAGGCGGTCGCCCGGCTGAAGGAGCTGCACGCCGGGTACCGCGAGGAGTACGCCGCCTACTACCGGCGGCACGCCGACGCCGACTCCCCCGCGATGCGCGGCGCGGACCCGGCGATCGTGCTGGTCCCCGGAGTCGGCATGTTCTCCTTCGGCAAGGACAAGCAGACGGCGCGCGTGGCCGGCGAGTTCTATGTCAACGCGATCAACGTGATGCGCGGGGCGGAGGCCGTCTCGACGTACGCGCCGATCGAGGAGTCGGAGAAGTTCCGCATCGAGTACTGGGCTCTGGAGGAGGCCAAACTCCAGCGGATGCCGAAGCCCAAGCCGCTCGCCACACGGGTGGCGCTGGTGACGGGCGCGGGCAGCGGCATCGGCAGGGCGATCGCCGAGCGGCTCGTCGCCGAGGGCGCCTGTGTCGTGATCGCGGACCTGAACGCGCAGAACGCGGCCGACGTCGCCACCGCGCTCGGCGGCCCCGACAAGGCCGTGGCCGTCACCGTCGACGTGACGTCCGAGGAGCAGATCGCCGAGGCCTTCAAGGCGGCGGTCCTCGCCTTCGGCGGCGTCGACCTGGTCGTGAACAACGCCGGCATCTCCATCTCCAAGCCGCTCCTGCAGACCACGGCGAAGGACTGGGACCTGCAGCACGACATCATGGCCCGCGGTTCGTTCCTCGTCTCGCGCGAGGCGGCCCGGGTGATGATCGCGCAGGAGCTCGGCGGCGACGTCCTCTACATCGCGTCCAAGAACGCGGTCTTCGCCGGTCCGAACAACATCGCCTACTCGGCGACCAAGGCCGACCAGGCCCACCAGGTGCGGCTCCTCGCCGCCGAGCTGGGCGAGTACGGCATCCGCGTCAACGGCATCAACCCCGACGGGGTCGTCCGCGGCTCCGGCATCTTCGCGGGCGGCTGGGGAGCGCAGCGCGCGGCGACCTACGGCATCGAGGAGGAGAAGCTCGGCGAGTTCTACGCCCAGCGGACCATCCTCAAGCGCGAGGTCCTGCCGGAGCACGTCGCGAACGCCGTGTTCGCCCTGACGGGCGGCGACCTCACGCACACCACCGGTCTGCACGTGCCGGTCGACGCCGGCGTCGCCGCCGCGTTCCTCCGATGACGCACGCGTCCGGGAGGTCCCAGACGTCTCAGGGGTCCGGAGGGACGGCCGGGAGGTCATACGCAGCGGTCGACCTCGGCGCGTCCAGCGGACGCGTCATGGTCGGCCGGGTGGGCCCCGACTCGCTGGAGCTGACGGAGGCCCACCGCTTCCCGAACCGGCCGGTGCGCACGCCCGAAGGGCTGCGCTGGGACATTCTCGCGCTGTACGCGGGGGTCCTCGACGGCCTGCGCGCGGCAGGGCAGGTCGACTCGGTCGGCATCGACAGCTGGGCCGTGGACTACGGCCTGCTCGACGCCGACGGGGCGCTGCTCGGCAACCCGGTGCACTACCGCGACGCCCGCACCGAGGGCGTCGCGGAGAAGGTGTGGGCCACCGTGCCCGCCGCCGACCTCTACGCGGCGACCGGGCTCCAGTACGCCCCCTTCAACACCCTGTACCAGCTGGTCGCGGCCCGCTCCTCGGCCCAACTGGCCTCCGCGAAACGCCTGTTGCTCATCCCCGACCTGCTGACGTACTGGCTCACGGGTGAGGCGGGCACCGAGCTCACCAACGCCTCCACCACGCAGCTGATCGACCCGCGCACCGGCGACTGGTCGTACGACGTCGCGGAGCGGCTCGGCATCGACCTGAAGCTGTTCGCGCCGCTGCGGCGGCCCGGCGACCCGGCGGGGCTGCTCCGGCGACGCGTGCTGGAGGAGACCGGACTGACGGGCCCGGTGCCGGTGACGACGGTCGGCTCGCACGACACCGCCTCGGCGGTCGCCGCGGTCCCGGCCGCGGGCGGCGAGCGCTTCGCCTACATCTGCACCGGCACCTGGTCCCTGGTGGGCCTGGAGCTGGAGTCGCCCGTCCTCACCGAGGCGAGCCGCGCGGCGAACTTCACCAACGAACTGGGCCTGGACGGCACGGTCCGCCATCTGCGCAACATCATGGGGCTCTGGCTGCTCCAGGAGTGCGTACGGGAATGGGGACACCCCGACCTGGGAGACCTCCTGTCAGCCGCCGCCGAGGTGCCGTCGCTGCGGTCCGTCGTGGACGCGGGCGACGCCGCCTTCCTGGCTCCCGGCCGGATGCCGTCCCGGATCGCCGACGCCTGCCGGGAGTCGGGCCAGCCCGTGCCCGAGTCGCCCGCCGAGATCACCCGCTGCATCCTCGACTCGCTCGCGCTCGCCCACCGGCGGGCCGTCGCGCAGGCGCAGGAGCTGGCCGACCACCCGGTGGACGTCGTGCACATCGTCGGCGGCGGCACCCGCAACGCCCTGCTGTGCCGGCTCACCGCCGACGCCTGCGGCCTGCCGGTCGTGGCGGGCCCGGCGGAGGCGGCGGCCCTGGGCAACGTGCTCGTGCAGGCCCGGGCGCACGGCCAGGTCGGCGACCGCGCGTCGATGCGCGAACTGCTCGCCCGTACGCAACCGTTGACCCGCTACGAGCCGCAGGGCAGCACCGCGGCGTGGCAGGCGGCCGAAGCCCGCCTCTCCGGCCGATGACACGACATCCCGCCCCAGCGCAGGCGCCCCGAAGGGGCGCGGGGAACTCCGCGCCCAGCCACGGACGGCCCGCAGCTGTCGATCAGCATTTTCAGCGGGGCCGGCGCCGCGTATCGTGCACTCATCCGATGACCGACCCCAAGGAGCTGCGATGCGTGTCGCCCTGTTCCTGACCTGTGTCAACGACACGCTCTATCCGGACACGGGCCGTGCCGTGGTGAAACTGCTGACCAGGCTGGGCGTCGACGTCGACTTCCCGATGGCGCAGACCTGCTGCGGGCAGGCGCACTACAACACCGGATACCGGCACGAGGCAGAACCGCTGGCCCGGCATTTCTCCGATGTCTTCGGTGGGTACGAGGCGATCGTGACCCCGTCCGGGTCGTGCGGCGCGATGGTGCGCGAGCTGTACCCGCGCATGGGCGAGCGGGCGCGCGCCGAGGGCCGCGGCGACAGCCTCGCCGCGACTCTCGCACCGGTCGTGCCCAAGACGTACGAGCTCACGGAGTTCCTGGTGGACGTGCTCGGGGTGACGGACGTGGGTGCGTACTACCCGCACAGCGTCACGTACCACCCGACCTGTCACGGCCTGCGCGGTCTGGGCCTCGGCGACCGGCCGCGCCGGCTGCTCCAGTCCGTGAAGGGCCTCGACCTGAAGGAGCTGCCCGGCGCGGACGAGTGCTGCGGCTTCGGCGGCACCTTCGCCCTCAAGAACTCCGACGTATCGGCGGCGATGGGCGCGGACAAGGTCCGCAACGCGGAGTCGACGGGCGCCGACGTTCTGTGCGCCGCCGACAACTCCTGCCTCATGCACATCGGCGGCACCATGACCCGGCTCAGGACGGGCATGCGCCCGGTGCACATCGCGGAGATCCTGGCGAGCACGGAGGAGGAGCCGGCGGCATGAACAGGGACTGCGGACAGGAGCCGGGCTCATGAGCGGTGGAACTTTCGTCGGGATGCCGGCCTTCCCGAAGGCGGCGCACGAAGCCGTCCACAACCAGACCCTGCGCGGGAACCTGCGCCACGCCACCCACACCATCCGCGCCAAGCGGGCGAACGCGGTCGCGGAGGTCTCCGACTGGGCCGCGCTGCGTGAGGCCGGCAAGCAGATCAAGGACCACACACTCCGTCATCTCGACCGGTACCTGGTGCAGTTGGAGGAGTCGGTCACGGCGGCGGGCGGCACCGTGCACTGGGCGGCCGACGCGGACGAGGCCAACCGGATCGTCACGTACCTCGTCAAGGCCACCGGCGAGAGCGAGGTCGTCAAGGTCAAGTCGATGGCCACGCAGGAGATCGGCCTCAACGAGGCGCTCGAAGCCGAGGGCATCCGCGCCTACGAGACCGATCTCGCCGAGCTGATCGTGCAGCTGGGCAAGGACCGGCCCTCCCACATCCTCGTCCCCGCCATCCACCGCAACCGTGGCGAGATCCGCGACATCTTCGCGCGCGAGATGGGCGCGTGGGGCCGCCCGGCGCCCGAGGGACTGACCGACACACCCGCGGAACTGGCCGACGCCGCGCGGCTGCACCTGCGCGAGAAGTTCCTGCGCGCCAAGGTCGGCATCTCCGGCGCCAACTTCATGGTCGCCGAGACCGGCACCCTGGTCGTCGTGGAGTCCGAGGGGAACGGCCGGATGTGCCTGACCCTGCCCGAGACACTGATCTCGGTCGTCGGCATCGAGAAGATCGTGCCGACCTGGCAGGACCTGGAGGTCTTCCTCCAGACCCTCCCCCGCTCCTCCACCGCCGAGCGCATGAACCCGTACACCTCCACCTGGACGGGCACGACGGACGCCGGGACGGCTGACGGCCCGCAGACCTTCCACCTGGTCCTCATCGACAACGGCCGCACCGACACCCTCGCCGACGAGGTCGGCCGCCAGGCCCTGCGCTGCATCCGCTGCTCGGCGTGTCTCAACGTCTGCCCGGTGTACGAGCGGGCCGGCGGCCACGCGTACGGGTCGGTCTACCCGGGCCCGATCGGCGCGATCCTCAGCCCTCAACTCCGCGGCACGCAGAGCGAGATCGACGCCTCGCTCCCGTACGCGTCGTCGCTGTGCGGCGCCTGCTACGACGTGTGCCCGGTGGCGATCGACATCCCGGAGGTACTGGTGCATCTGCGGGAGCGGATCGTCCAGGGCGGTCCCGTGACCCGCGAGGGCGCCAGGGTCATGGTCAAGCCCGCGAAGGGGCACGCCGCCGAGCGGGCGGCGATGCGCGCCGCGCGGTGGGCCTTCGGCCGCCCGGGCGCGCTGCGCACCGGCCAGCGGCTCGCGTCCCGGACGCGTCGCTTCCATCCACGGACGCTGCCCGGGCCGGGCAAGGCGTGGAGTGACACCCGTGCGCTGCCCGCGGTGCCCGCGGAGCCGTTCCGTGACTGGTGGCAGCGGACGAACGGCGGAAAGGACTCGTCGAAGTGAGCAGCAGGGACCTGATCCTGGCCCGGGTGCGACGCGCGCTCGCGGACGTGCCTCGGGACGACGCGCCGTACGACCGGGCCGTCGAGCGCGGGTACCTGCGCGAGCACGGGAACCGGAGCGTCGAGCAGACGGTGGATCTGCTGGCGGAGAACCTGGCGGACTACCGGGCGATCGTGCACCGCTGCTCGGCCGGCGAGCTGGCGGCGACGATCGCCCGGCTGCTGGCCGGGCGGGGCTCGGTGTCGGTCGCCGTACCGACGGGCCTGGATCCGGGGTGGCTCGCGGCCACCGACGTCACGCGGGTGCCCGACAGCGCCGCGAACACCCCGGCCGAACTGGACCGCGTCGACAGCGTGGTCACGGCCTGCGCCGTCGCCATCGCGGAGACGGGGACCATCGTGCTGGACGGGGGCCCGGACCAGGGCCGCCGCCGGATCACACTGGTCCCGGACCACCACATCTGCGTCGTACGCGTGCCCGGCCAGGTCGTGTCCTCCGTGCCCCAGGGGCTGGAGCGCGTCGACCCGGCCCGTCCGCTGACCTGGATCTCGGGGCCCTCCGCCACCAGTGACATCGAACTCGACCGCGTCGAGGGGGTGCACGGTCCGCGCACCCTGGAGGTGGTGCTGGTGAGCGGAGAGTGACCGACGCGGTAGGCGTGAGGTCATGATCCGGTTCGAAGAGGTCACCAAGCGGTATCCGCACGGTACGACCGCCGTGGACGGGCTCTCCTTCGAGGTGTCCGAGGGCGAACTCGTCACGCTCGTGGGCCCGTCCGGCTGCGGCAGGACGACGACCATGATGATGGTCAACCGCCTCATCGAGCCGACCTCCGGCCGGATCCTGCTGGACGGCGAGGACATCGCGAGGAGCAGCGAGAGCACGGCCGGCGACGGGATCGTGCAGAGGACCGTCGTGACGGCGAGCACCGGACCCGCCGCCCAGCCCCAGCGGCGCGCCAGTACGGCCGGCGGGAGGGCGAGGACCAGACCGATGAGGACGTTGAGGGCCGTCAGCCGGAGGTGCCGGCCGACCGCGTCGAGGAGGATCTCGCGGCGGGTGCTCAGACACGCGCCGCAGATCCACTCGTTGCGCGCGAGGCAGTCGTCCGGGGGCGCGGTGACGGGTCCATTCCAGCGGGGCGGGCGGCCGGCGGCGCGTAGTGACGGCCCGTACGGGGGGAGTTGAACGGTCTTCGTGCCTCCCCCGTACTTCCTGGGCAGCGGGCCCGACCCGTCTGCCGTGCCAGGAGGAGTTCCGCCCATGACCGCACACCGCACCGCCGCCCTCGCCGGGCTGGCCCCGCTCCTGCTCGCGGTGTGGGCCGCCGGGCCCGCCGCCGCGCACGGGGCGCCGACGGATCCGGTCAGCAGGGTGGCGGCCTGCTCCCCCGGCGGGCAGCAGGCGCAGTCGGCGGTCTGCCGGGCCGCCACCGCCTCCGGCGTCGCCGCGTTCGACAACCTGCGGCTGGCGGGCGTCGACGGCCGGGACCGGCAGGTCGTCCCCGACGGCAAGCTGTGCAGCGCGGGCATCGCGGCCTACCGGGGCCTGGACCTGGCCCGCGCCGACTGGCCTGCGACCCGGCTGAGCGCCGGGGCGGACCTGACGCTCACCTACCGGTCGACGATCCCGCACACGGGCACGTTCAAGCTGTACCTGACGAAGGAGGGCTACGACCCGGCCGCACCGCTCAAGTGGTCCGACCTGGCGTCGCAGCCCTTCGCGACGGCCACCGACCCCGCGCTCGTGAACGGCGCCTACCGGATCAGGGGCAAGCTGCCGTCCGACCGCACCGGACGCCACCTGCTGTACACGATCTGGCAGAACTCGAGCACGCCGGACACGTACTACTCGTGCTCGGACGTCGTCTTCCCCGGGGCGAAGGAGAACGCGGGGGCCGCCGGTTCCACGACTCCGAAGCCGGTGGAGCGGCCGACGAGGTCCGCCGCGGCACGGACCACGGCGGCTCCCACCCCCACCCCCACGCCCTCGAAGGCTCCGGACGACGTCGCCGTCACACCCGTGCAGCCGTCGGAGACGGTGACCAGCGCCCCTGGTGAGGCGGTCTCCTCCCCCACCTCGGGGAACGGCAGCCAGGCCCTGGCCCTGCCCCTCATCGCGGGCGGCGCGGCGGGACTCCTGATCACGGCGGGCGCCGCGTTCACCCTCCGCAGGCGGCGGTGACGGCGAGGACCTGCCGTCCTTGGAAGATCACGTGACTGATAGCCTGCGCGTCGCTTTGGTTGTGAAAAGTGGCTGTCTCAGGGGAGATATACGTGCGGACCTGGCGGAGGAGCCTGGAAGCGGCCGAGGTGCGCCAGGGCGTGTTGCGTGACGACTACACAAAGGTCGCGCGGTTCATGTGGCGGCGGGAGCCGGCCGGATATCTGGCGGTGCGCCTGATGGTGCCCGTCGCCCATCAGCCCCATGCGCTCGCCGGTTACGCGTTCGCGGCGTTCACCGACGACATCTGCGACCGGGGCACGGTCCTGGAGCGCACCCGGCGCTACGACGCGTGGGACGCACAGGTGCGCACCGCGCTGGACTCGGGAAGCGCCGGGCATCCGCTGCTGCGGGCGTTCCTGCACACCGCGGCCACCCGGGAGCTGCCGCGCCGATGGGTCGACTCGTACCTGGACGGCGCGCGGATCGACCTCGACTTCGCCGGCTTCGCCACCGAGGCCGACTACCAGCGGTACGTGGAGCAGCTCACCTGGCCGTTCCTGATGATCACCTCTGGTCTGGCCCACCAGGGCGGGGGCAGCGCCGAGTTCGCCGCGGCCTGCCGCCTGTTCGCCGACGCGGCCCAGCGGACGGACATCCTGACCGACCTGTCCGAGGACCTGCGCGGCGGGCGCCTGTACCTGCCCGTCAGCGATCTCGACCGGTACGGCATCGCGCGCGCGGATCTCGAACAGGGGCGCGACCTGCCCGGCGTACGCGCGCTGATCGCGGCCACCGCCCAGACCGCGCGTGCCACGCTCCGCGAGGCCGGCGTGCTGCTGGAGCACTGCCCCGCCGAGCACCGGCGGCTGATGCGTTTCGTGCTGGACCTGCACCATCAGCGGCTGGAGTCGGTGGCGGCCCGAGGTGCCTCGGTGGCCCGGCGCCCCGTGCGGGACCGTCCCGTGGCGTGTCTGCGCCTGCTGGCCCGGCGGTCGACGGGCGGCCACCGGGACGAGTTCACCGGCGCGCCCGGCAGCGCTTCCGTCCGATAGCTGCCGGGCGGAGGGCGGGGCGCATCGCCCCCGGACACAGCCATCCCCCTCGACCGGTCCGGCCGAGGGGGATGACGGAGACTTCTCACAGCGACAGCGCCACCTGCGGGACTCGCGCAGCAGGCGGCGGCCGTCGGCCGTTGCCCCTCACCTCACCGGAGCTGGGCCCGGTGGAGGCGTTGAGGCGCTCGGGCGGCCGCCGTCCGAGGTGCTGACGCCGGCCGCCCTCGGGGACTCAGCTGCACCTGCGACCCGTGTTGATGCACTGGACCATCTTGTTCGTCACCCGCGCGTCGAAGACGTTGATGAAGTCACCGTGGTCGGTGCCGGGCTTGTGCGCCTGCTCCGGGAAGCCGTCCAGCGCGAAGAGCGGACGGGTCTTGCCGTTGTCCTTCAGGCTGGGCGCGTCGACGTCGTAGACCAGGCGCTGCACCAGCTGCGGGATGGCCCGGAAGCCGCTCGGGCAGTTGCCGCCCGCGTCGGCGAAGGCCACGTGCGTGCGGTGGTTGGCGCTGTCGATGTTCTTACCGTCCCAGCAGCTCTGGAACTTGAAGGTGCGCACCACGTCCTTGCCTGCCGGGCAGAGCGGGTACTTGTCCTTGAGCTGGACCTTGTTCTCGAAGCCCGTGCAGCTCCAGGAGGCGTTGGCGTTGGCCGTGCCGTTGGTGAACGCCTTGGCGTCACCGGTGATGATGCGCAGGAACTTGGGCATCGCCACGACCTTGCCGCGCGGGCTGCCCACGAAGTCCAGCGTGGCCTTCTTGGCCGTCAGGATGCGGCCCGTGTTGCCCTCGGCGCCGCCGCCCAGCTTGTCGGCGTCGAACTCCTTGGTGCCGTCCTGCAGGCGCAGCACCGGCCAGTAGTAGGAGGACTTGTCGCCCTTGTTCTGACAGCTCGTCCCGGCCTTGGCGAAGTCCTGGTCGCTGGAGAAGGCGTCGTTGTCCTGGTTGCCGACGTAGTCGTGCACGTGGTGGGCGCCGTTGGTGACACCGGGCGCGACGATGACGTTGTCGCTGTTGTAGAGCTTGTTGGCGTTCACCCCGCACTTGCTGACGAAGACGCCCTTCGAGGCCTTCTTCGACCTGGCCGGCGTGCTCACGTTCGCCTTGACCTTGGTGATGTCGACGAAGTCGGCGGCGACGGGGCCGTTGCCGGCCTGTCCGGCGTTGGTGTTGTTGCCGCCCTGGTTGCCGTTGCCGCCTGCGGGCTGGCCGGCGGCGGGCTGGTTGCCGGTGGCGCGCAGCGTGCAGGGCGCCAGGGCGTCCAGACCCTGCGGCTTGGCGGCCACGCGGCCGATGGCGGTGGCGATCCGGTCGATCGTCGCCTTCCGCTTGTCCTTCAGCGGGCCGACGATCGCGTTCTGCGCGAAGTTGGCGTCCTGCTGGATCGCCCTCTGCGACGTGGAAAGACGCTGGTAGGCCTCGGAGATCTGCTTGTCGAGCAGGGCGAGTTCCCGGTCGACCTGAGTGCGGGCCTGGGCGGGAACGTCCTTCAGCTGCTGCCCGACGTCGGGACAGTCGATGGTGGAGGATCCGGCCGCCGCCTGGTTCTGCGCGGTGCCCTTGGACGTACCGCTCTCGTCGGCCGAGGCGTAGATGTTGGCAACAGCCAGCCCGCCGGCTCCCAGGGCGAGTGCGGCGACCGCGCCTACCGTCCGACCGGCAGTCCTCGATCTCTTGCGCGTGTTGCGTCTCATGAGGCCTCTCTAAACATCTTCGGAGCCGGCAGGACTTCCGCTGTGGGCGTAGCTCCCTTCCATACGGATGCGCCCACAGGATGTTCACCGAATTCACAGATTCGTAGGTTTCTCTAGACACAAAAGGGGCATTGGCCGCACTTGGCTGAGCAGTGGGCGGCTGCGACACGCTCGAAGAAATGCCGACGATGCATCAGAAAGGCCCGGGGCGGGGCGGCTTCGGACCGAACAGAACTGCCCGCACACGGCCGGGTCCGGCCGTGTGCGGGCAGCGTTCAGGTCAACGCACCCTTCCGCGCGGCTTCAACGGCAGGGGCGGGAGTTCGGGAGCGGGCAGCGGACCGCCGTCGTAACCCTTCACCTCGCCGAAGCGGGAGCCCTCCATCCAGCCCCGCCGGGCCTCCTCGATCTCCTCCTGGGACCGCCCGATGAAGTTCCACCACATGATCAGCTCCTCCTCGAACGGCTCGCCGCCGAGGAGCATCAGGCCGGCGTCCGACTCCGCCCGCAGGGGCAGTTCGGAGCGGCCGCAGCCCAGGTAGAGCATGGAGCCGGGCAGCAGCGGCACACCGTCCACGTGGACCTCGCCGGACATGGACAGCACGGCGTACTCGAAGTCCGGCTCCAACGGCAGGCGTACGTCGGCACCTTGACCGAGCGTCAGATCGGCCCCGACGATCGGCGTGTACGTCGTCCCGGGTGAGACCGCCCCGTCGACGCCGCCCAGGATGAGCGTGGCCCGCAGGCCCGGGGCCGTCACGACGGGCAGCTCGCTGTGGTGTTCGAAACGCGGCTCGGTGTGGCGGTCGCTGTCGGGCAGCGCGACCCACAGCTGCGCGCCGTGCAGGAAACGGGCGTGCGGCCTGGGGCTCTCCTCCGAGTGGCTGATGGCCCGGCCGGAGGTCATCAGGCCCAGCTCACGGGGGCGGATCGCCTGCAGGCTGCCCGTGGAGTCGCGGTGCAGCACCTCCCCCTCGTGCAGCCAGCTGACGGTCTGCAGGCCCATGTGCGGATGCGGCGGGACCTGCATGCCGGGCTCGTCGGCGATGTCGTCGGGACCGTAGTGATCGACGAAGCACCAGGCGCCCACCATGCGTCGGCCCAGATTGGGCAGCAGACGGCGGACTTCGCTGGACTCGCCGAGCTTGACGCGGCGGGGGCTGAGGAGTTCACGCACCGGTTCGGCCACCACGAAACCCCGGCCGCCGCACGGAGCGGGAACCGCCTCGCGATCAAGATTGCTCATGGCGGACAACCTAGCCCCGCGGAGGAGGGTCCGTCAGGCCGTCCCCGCGCCCGTCGGCGGTCACCCGGCCGGGAACCGGCGCAGGCGCCCCGGAACCCGCTCGGCCGTCGCCCCAGGGCGTCGGCTTCCCTCACACACTCACTCACTCGACGCGCACCCCCGCCACCACCCGCCAGTCGTGGAATATTCAACGAATGAGGGCGGTTCTGCCCGTCGAAGGAGGTCAGACGTGGACACGACGTACTACGACCACGGAACGGCCGCGGAGCGCTGGGAGCGCGCCCGGATGTTCTTCGACGCCAAGGACTACGCCGCCTCGGCGCGCGTTCTCGACGGCCTGGTCGAGGAGGTGCCCGAGCAGGTGGGGCCCCGCCTGCTGCTGGCCCGCGCGTACTACCACTCGGCCCAACTGGGCCGGGCGGAAGCACACTTGCGTGAGCTCGTCGAGCGTGACCCGGTGGAGCACTACGCCCGCCTCATGCTCGGCCGCACCCTGCAGCGCCAGGGCCGCGGCGACGAGGCCGAACCCCACCTGCGGCTCGCCTCGGCCCTCACGGGGGATTTCGACTCGCTGTGAGCGGCTGAGGGCCGGACGGGGGCCGTCTCCCGAGGTGGCGAAGGCCGCTGCCGTCCCCGCGTCGCGGGAGACCGGTCCCGGCCACGGGCCGACGAACCGGAGCCGGACAGGGGCCGGGGCCGCCGCGACAGGCGGGACCCCGGCCCCTCGCCTACACCGCCGCCCGGGGCTCCATCAGGTGGGCCAGCAGGTCGTCGAGGCTCACCAGGCCGGTCAGCCGGCCGTCCGCGTCACGGACCACGGCCAGTGAGGCCCTGTGCTGTCTGAGCTGGTCGACGGCGTGCGCGAGCGTGTCGTCGGGGGCGAGCTCCGGTACCGGCCGGGCCAGGTCGCGGGCGCTCGCGGTGCGGCCCCGGGAGCGGGCGATGAGCGCGTCACGGGCGTGCACCGAACCGAGGACCGTGCCGCCGTCCCGCACGAGCAGCCTGGTCCGGTTGCTGTCGCCCGAGGCCCGCAGCACCGCTTCGACGGCGTCCTCGGGGGCCACCGACGCGATCCGTTCCGCGGGCACCTGGAGGTCGCGGACCGGCTGCTGGGGTGCGGTCAGCGAACTGGTGATGAGCCGGGAGTCCTCCCCGCTGATCAGGCCGAGCCGCTCCGACTCGGCCACGAGGTGCGTGAGCTGCTCCCGGTCGTGGACGGACGCCAGCTCGTCGCGCGGGGTGACCTTGCAGAGCCGCACCAGCGCGTTGCTCACCCGGTTGAGCAGCGAGATCAACGGCCGTACGACCCGGATCACGGCCCTGAAGGACGGTGTGAGCAGCATGGCGGAGCGCTCGGGATGGGCGATGGCCCAGGACTTGGGCGCCATCTCGCCGAGCACCATGTGCAGGAACACGACGACGACCATCGCGAGGGCGAAGGAGACGCCGTAGCTCAGTCCGCTCGGCAGTCCCAGCCGTTGCAGCAGCGGGTCGAGTTCGTGCGACACGGCGGGCTTGGACACCGAACCGAGGCCCAGCGTGCAGATGGTGATGCCGAGCTGGGCGCCGGCGAGCATCAGGGACAGCTCGCGCATCCCGGCCAGTGCGGCCTTGGCGCCTCGCTGTCCGGCCGCCGCGGCCTGTTCAAGCCGGTGCCGCTTGGCGGCCACCAGAGCGAACTCCGCGGCGACGAAGAACCCGCTGCCGACGAGCAGCAGCACGGTCACGAAGAGGGCCATGGGGAAGCTCATGCGGGGTCCTCCCCGAGTGCGAGGCGCACCCGTTCCGGCACGTGCCGGTCCAGGGCCCGTACGTCGATCACCGCTCGGCCGCCCGCGGGCAGTTCGACGACGATCCGGTCGCCGATGGCCGGGAAGCGCCCGAGGCGGTCCACGACGAGGCCCGCCACGGTGTCGTAGTCGTCCTCCTCGGGCAGCTCGACGCCGGTGGCCTCGGCGACCTCGTCCAGCCGTCGCCCGGCGTCCACGATCCAGCCGTCGCCGTCGGCGACGGCCACCTCGGTCACGGTGTCGGACTCGTCGGCGATGTCGCCGACGAGTTCCTCGGCGATGTCCTCGTACGTCACGATGCCGGCCACGCCGCCGTGTTCGTCGAGCACGACGGCGAACTCGTCGTCCCGCTCCCGCATCCTGGCCACCGCGTCCGGCAGGGGCAGCGTGTCCGGGAGAACCAGGGGAACACGGGCCAGTTCACGCGCTCTGGCGTTGTCCTGGGCGCGCGTCAGCTCGCGTACGCCGAGGACGCCCGTCATGTCGTCCGGGTGGTCGCCGAGGACCGGGTAGTTGGAGTGCCCGTGCACGGCGATCAGCTCGATCGCCTCGGCGGCCGTGGCGTCCCCGCGGACGAACACCGCGTCCGCGCGCGGCACCATCACCTCGTCCAGCGTCCGCTCGGAGAACTCCAGGACGTGGTCGAGCAGGTCCGCGGTCTCGCGTGGCAACTGCCCCTGCTCGTGGGACTCGCCGATGAGGTGGCCGAGCTCCTCCAGGGTCGCGCCGTGGTGCAGTTCCTCGACCGGTTCGATGCCGACCCGGCGCAGCAGCCGGTTCGCGGCGCCGTCGAAGAGGCGTACGACAGGGCCGACGGCCTTGAGATACACGATGGTGGAGCCGGCCAGCGACTTGGCGAGGCGCTCCGGCACGGCGAGGGCCAGGTTCTTCGGGGCCAGCTCGCCGAGGACCATCTGCAGGACGGTCGCCGTGACGAAGGCGAGGACCACGGAGATGCCGGTGACCGCCCCGTCCGGGATGCCCATGCCGGTGAGGACGGGCCTGAGCAGCGCGGACACGGAGGGCTCGGCGAGAAAGCCGACGACCAGGCCGGTCACGGTGATGCCGAGCTGGGCGCCCGACAGCATGAAGGACAGCCGCTCCAAAACCGTCAGGGCGCGGGCGGCCCGGCGGTCGCCCGCCGCGGCCTCGCGCGCGAGGGCGAGCCGGTCGGCGGCGACGTACGCGAACTCCTGGGCGACGAAGTAGCCGGTGCCGGCCGTGAGCAGGAGGACGGCCAGCAGGCCGAGAGCGGCACTCACCGGGCACCACCCCGCCGTGTGCCGCGTTCAGGAGAGAAGGGGCGGGGTGGTCCGGGACTGTGTCCCGGGGGGTCCGTCGGTCTGGCGGACAAGAAGGGGCTCCTCGGGGTCGTTCTGTCCTGGAGGAACGATTCTCGTCGTCCGCCGGTTCCCCTGCCACCGGCGGACCGCCCGGCCCGGGCCCATCGGCGGCAGGCCCGCCACCGGCTACTTCACGGCCTCCTTGGACGGCCCGTAGGTGCGCTTGCCACGGCGGTACGCGATCTCGCCCAGGACCACGTCCACCGCGATGAAGGCCGCCAGCGAGATGCCGAGGAGCGGGACGAAGTACCCGAGGACGGCGATGCCCGCCATCAGCGGGACGAGGACGTGCGCGGGGACCTGCTGCCAGGCGCCGCGCGGTACGGGACGGCCGAAGGCCGAGGCGCGGCCCCGCTGCCACCACATGCGGTAGCCCCACAGGATCAGCAGGATCAGGCTGAGGGCGAGCGCCATCAGTACCAGCTGATTGACGATGCCGAAGAGGACGCCGGTGTGCGCGTCGATGCCCCAGCGGGTGAGCTTCGCCAGCACCGGGTAGTCGGCGAAGCGCACGGTGTCGGCCACCTCGCCGGTCGTCGGGTCGACCGCGACCGCGTCCTGCTTGGTGGGCCAGCTGCGCTGGACCTGCCTGACGACGTAGGCCGACGAGGCGTCGGCGGGCGGGACGATCTCCACCGGGTCGCCCAGGCCCTTCGCGCGCGCGGCGGCCAGCACCTTGTCGAGGCCGACGCCGTGCTCGACACCGCCCTCTGCCGCACCGGCTCCGTGGCCGGAGTGCTCGCCGCCCGTGGCGGCCGACACCGACGGGGTCGCCTGCCGGAGGGAGGTGCGCAGCTCGTCGATGTTCGCTCCGGCGTACGTCGACCAGGTCAGGCCTGTCGCGGAGAGGAAGAGGAAGCCGAGGGCGGCCCAGACGCCGACCGTGCCGTGCAGGCCGAGCGTGCGGCGGCGGCCGCTGGTTCCGCGTATCTTGCGCTGCGTGCGACGGCGGCCGAACCAGAGCACCAGGCCGCCGGCCGCGATGACCCACAGCCAGCTGGCGGCGAGCTCGCTGTAGAGCCGCCCGTTGTCGCCGAGCTTCAGGTTCGCGTGGAACTCGTCGATCCACGTGCGGAGCGGCAGGGCTCCGGTGGATCCGTACTGTTCGAGCGCGCCGCGGACCTTGGCGGTGTACGGGTCGACGAACACGGCGAGGGTGTGGGTCTCGCCGATGCCGGAGACGCCGGACAGCATCACCCTGGTGGTCTCGTCGTCCTCGGGCGACGGGCGCACGGCGGAGACCGTGCCCTCCGGGTGGGCCTTGCGGGCGGCGGCGACCTGCTCGGAGACCGGCAGCTTCTCGTCGCCCACCGGGACGGTCATCTCGTGCGAGTACAGGATCTTCTCGGCCTGGAACGACGCCGCGTACAGGAATCCGGTCGTGGCGGCGACCAGCAGGAACGGGGCGACGAGCACTCCGGCGTAGAAGTGCAGCCGAAGCACCAGCGGGCGCAGCGGCGCCCAGGCGCCGCGTCCGGTGGCGGGGGTGACGGGTCGCGTGGACTCGTCCGTCTCGGTCGTGGGAGCGATGGACATCGGCTGGCTTCTCCGGTCGGGCAGGGGACGACGGGCCGTACTCGGCCGTTGCGGTGCAGTGGTCGGTGAGCGGGGCCGTCGAGTTCCCGGCGATTCATGTGACGTGGGCCACATGTCGGCGGTCGGGCACCGCCGGAACGGGCGGGAGAGGCCGAGGCACGGCAGACGAGCAGACCGGTCCCCCGCGACTGCCGGACGGGGCGGGACGGGTACGGAAGGGCGGCGCCCGGCGTCATGGGGCCGGTGCCGCGCCGGGGAGCCGCCGCGCGATCCGTCAGAGAGCCGCCTCGCAACGCCCGGTGCCGACTTGGCATGCTGGCGCGATGGCATCCTCCAGTGAACCCACGCCCTTCAGCGACCGAGTGGAGGAACTCCTCTCCCGTACGGGGCCGTTGCCGATCGTCGCCGCCGGTGATCCCGTGCTGCGGCACGCAGCCGAGCCCTTCGACGGCCAGCTGGACCCGGCGCTCCTGGCCCGCTTCGTCGTGGCCCTGCGCGAGACGATGCGCGCGGCGCCGGGGGTCGGCCTGGCCGCACCCCAGGTGGGCGTCCCCCTGCGCCTCGCGGTGATCGAGGACCCGGCGCCGGTCCCGGACGAGATCCGCGAGGTGCGCGGCCGGGTGCCACTGCCGTTCCGCGTCCTGGTCAATCCGTTGTACGAGCCCGTGGGCCCGGCTCGTGCCGCGTTCTTCGAGGGGTGCCTGAGCGTGCCGGGCTGGCAGGCGGTGGTGGCCCGGCCGGCCGAGGTGCGACTGTCGGCCCAGGACGAGCACGGGAACCGGGTGGACGAGGTGTTCACGGGGTGGCCCGCGCGCATCGTCCAGCACGAGACGGACCACCTGGACGGCACGCTCTACCTCGACCGGGCGGAACTGCGGTCGTTGTCCTCCAACGAGGCGATGGCGGCCCGGTGGGCACAGCCGACCCCGGCGCAGGCGGCGAGGGCCCTGGGCTTCCCTCTCTGACTCCGCTCCGGACGGACCCGCGGCCGGATCCGCCGTGGGCGCCGGGCCGGCGCCCGGCGGGGCGGCCCCGGACGCCCGCACCCCGCCCCCGCCCCGTCCGGCGGGGGCTGCACGCAGCTCCGGGACCAGGGTGCGTGCGGGCCGTCACTTCCCGTCGCGGTACGCCTCCAGCAGCCTCAGCCACACCTCACTGACCGTCGGGTACGACGGCACCGCGTGCCAGAGCCGGTTCACCGGGACCTCGCCGGCTACCGCGATCGTGGCGGAGTGGATCAGCTCACCGACTCCGGGGCCGACGAACGTGACACCGCGCAGCGTCTCGGTGTCCAGGTCGACGATCATCCGGGCGCGGCCGCGGTAGCCGTCGGCGTAGAGGCCGGCGCCGGAGACCGAGGAGAGGTCCACGTCGACCGCCCTCACCCGGTGGCCCGCCTGCTCGGCCTCGGCGAGGGAGAGGCCCACCGAGGCGGCCTCCGGGTCGGTGAAGACCACCTGGGGGACGGCGGCGTGGTCGGCGGTCGCCGCGTGGGCGCCCCAGGGGTCGGTCTCCAGGAGCGGGACGCCGGCCGCGCGGGCGGCGATGGCGGCGCCCGCGATACGGGCCTGGTACTTGCCCTGGTGGGTGAGCAGGGCGCGGTGGTTGACGTCGCCGACCGCGTAGAGCCACTCGCTGCCCGTGACCCGGCAGCTGTCGTCGACCGGCAGCCAGGAACCGGGGTCGATGCCGACCGTCTCGAGTCCGAGGTCGTCGGTGCGCGGGGCCCGTCCGGTGGCGAAGAGGATCTCGTCGGCCTCGGTGCGGTCGCCGGCGTCCGTGGTAACCACGACGGTCGCACCCTCCCGCGTCACCGACTCGACCGAGGTGCCCGTGCGTACGTCCGCGCCCGCCTCCGTGAGCGCCTCCGCGACCAGTTCCCCGGCGAAGGGCTCCATGCGGGGCAGCAGACCCTTGCCGCGGACGAGGACGGTCACGCGGGAGCCGAGGGCCTGCCAGGCGGTGGCCATCTCCACAGCGACGACACCGCCGCCGACGACCACGAGGCGGCCGGGAACGGCCTGCGCACTGGTGGCCTCACGGCTGGTCCAGGGTTTGACCTCGTCGAGTCCCGGCAGGTCGGGCAGCACGGCGCGGGTGCCGGTGCTCACGGCCACGGCGTGCCGGGCCGTCAGCACGCGCCGCTCGCCGTCGGAGCCCTCGACCGTGACCCGGCGCGGCCCGTCGAGCCGGCCGTGTCCTCGGTAGAGGTCGACTCCGACACTCTCGAGCCACTGGACCTGGCCGTCGTCCTTCCAGTTCGAGGTGTAGTAGTCGCGGTGGGCGAGGACCGCGGCGGCGTCGAGGGGGCCTTGCACGGCCTGGCGCAGGCCGGGTACGCGACGTGCGTCCGCGCGGGCGATGACCGGGCGCAGCAGGGCCTTGCTGGGCATGCAGGCCCAGTACGAGCACTCGCCGCCGACCAGCTCGCTCTCCACGACCGCGGTGGAGAGGCCTGCCGCGCGGGCGCGGTCGGCGACGTTCTCCCCCACGGGCCCGGCCCCGAGCACCACGACGTCGTACGCGATGGTTTCCGTTTCCGTCATGGGGTCAGTCTGGTCGTTGGTGTGGGCCGTGGCCACACGGGTACGTGCGCGGAATAGGCCGTCGGCCGTCGCCGTTGTGCACAGCGGCCCCGCCCCGACCCCAAGGAAGAGGGAATCAACGCCATGAGCAGCACCGTGGAGCTCACCAAGGAGAACTTCGACCAGACGGTCACGGACAACGGATTCGTCCTGATCGACTTCTGGGCCTCCTGGTGCGGTCCGTGCCGGCAGTTCGCCCCGGTCTACGAGAAGGCGGCGCAGGCCAATCCCGACCTGGTCTTCGCCAAGGTGGACACGGAGGCGCAGCCGGAACTGGCCGCGGCCTTCAACATCCAGTCGATTCCGACGCTGATGATCGTCCGCGACCAGGTGGCGGTCTTCGCCCAGCCCGGGGCGCTGCCCGAGGCCGCGCTGGAGGACGTCATCGGTCAGGCCCGGCAGCTGGACATGGACGAGGTCCGCAAGTCCGTCGCCGAGCAGCAGGAGCAGGCCAAGTAGTCCCGGACCCGTCGGTGACGCCCAGGCCCGGTGGTGATCACCGACTGGGCCGGTCGGTGGCTCCGGTCCGGCTCGGGGCGTGGACGGCGGCCGCCAGCGGAAGTCCCGTGTAGTTCGCGGCCAGTTCGGCGGCCGCGGGACGGGATGCGGTGATCCGGCGCAGACGCGTGAGCTGCAGCCGGTCCTCGAAGGTGTCCCCGTCCGGTCGTTCGTGGAGCATCGTGGTCATGTCGTAGGAGAAGCGCGTCGCCTGCCACACCCGGTCGAGACACAGCCGCGAGTACGCGTCCAGGAGCCGGGTCGAGCCGGTCAGGTGCAGCTCGGCGAAGCCGCGGGCCAGTACGCGGACGTCGGACACGGCGAGGTTCAGCCCCTTGGCGCCGGTCGGCGGCACGATGTGCGCGGCGTCCCCGGCGAGGAACAGCCGGCCGTGGCGCATCGGCTCGTGGACGTGACTGCGCATCGGGGTGACGGACTTGGCGGTGATCGGGCCGCGCTCCAGCCGCCAGTCGCCGTCGATCGCGAAGCGGGCGTCGAGCTCGTCCCAGATGCGGTCGTCGGGCCAGTCGTCGGTGTCCGTGCCGTTCGGGACCTGAAGGTACAGCCTCGACACGGACGTCGAGCGCATGCTGTGCAGCGCGAAGCCTCCCGGACCGCGCGCATAGATCAACTCCTCGCAGGAGGGCGGCACATCCGCCAGGATCCCGAGCCAGGAGTAGGGGTAGTCGTGCGTGTACGTGCGGCTGACGGCGGCCGGGAAGGCGTCGCGGGCGATGCCGTGGAAGCCGTCGCAGCCGACCACGTAGTCACAGGTGAGCACCTGTTCGCGGCCCTCGTGGACGAAGCGCACGGCGGGCGGACCGCTCTGCCGGTCCTCGTCCGCGTTCTCGACGGCGAGGGCCTCGGCCTCGAACAACAGGGGCGGCCCGTCGGTGAGCTGGAGCGCGACGAGGTCCTTCACGATCTCCGTCTGGGCGTAGATCGTGACCGTGCGGCCGCCGGTGAGCACGGGGAAGTCGATGCGGTGCCGCTCGCGGTCGAAGCGCAGTTCGATGCCGTGGTGGACCAGCCCCTCGGTCTCCAGCCGGTCGGCGGCGCCGCACTCGCGCAGGGCGTCCACCGTGCCCTGCTCCAGCATTCCGGCGCGCTGTCGCTGCTCGACGTACGCGCGGGTCCTGCTCTCCAGGACCACGCAGTCGATCCCCGTCCGGTGGAGCAAGCGGGCCAGCAGGAGCCCGGCCGGGCCCCCGCCGATGATGCCGACCGTCGTCCGCATGACGCGCCTCCCAGGCATTCAGCTCGATTCGCGGTGCACGACCTTCGCTCCCAGTACCTCATGCGTCCCGGGCACCGCGACGGGCTCGCGCACCGCCCGGTCGACCATCTCGGCGAGTTCGCGTCCGGAGGGGAGCTCGATGTGGACCGTGCTCAGCCGCGGACGCAGCAGCCGGCCGAGCATCAGGTCGTCGGCGCCGATGACGGCCGTCTCGTCCGGTATGCCGATGCCCTCGTCCTGCAGCGCGCGCATCAGCAGCATCGCGAACTCGTCGTTGTACGCGAAGACGGCGTCCAGGCCGAGGGACCGCCAGCGCGTGGCCAGGTCGGCCGCGGCCTTCTCGTCGTAGGCGAGCGGCACCTCGGTCACCGTCGCGTCCGTGCCGGCCAGGGCCTGCCGTACGCCGTCGAACCGGGGCCTGGAGAAGATCTCCAGGCCGGGGTCCTCCGGTACCAGGACCCCGACGCGGCGGTAGCCCCGGGCGAGCAGGTGTGTGCCGGCGCTCCGGCCGACCCCGTGGTGGTCCATGATCAGCGCGTGTGCGCCCTCGACGGATTCGGGGCCGAGGGTGACGACGGCCCGGGCGCCGGAGCGCTTGAGGACGGACACCCCCCGGGGACCGAGTCCGCCGCCGGGCGCCAGTACGGCGACCGGTCGCAGCTCGGCCCAGGCGCGGGCCGCCTCGTCGCCCTGGAGGCCGAGGCCGCCGTACTGCACGACGGTGTATTCGAGGCGGCTGAGCGCCCACTGGAGTTCGTTGAAGAACTGGCTGTAGAGCGGGCCCACGGGCACGTCCGGGGCGGGCATCAGGACCATGCGGCTGTGCCCGGCGCGCAGGCTGCGGGCCGCGGCGTGCGGCACGTACCCGAGTTCCTCGGCCGCCTCGTGGACGCGGCGGCGGGTGGGCTCGCTGATCCGTACGGCGCTGGTGTTGTTGAGGACGTAGGAGACGGTCGCGCGCGAGACACCCGCCAGGCGGGCCACATCGGCGCTCGTCGGCACTGAGCGCGGCGCGGGCGACGCAGGGGCGGATGTTTTCGGTATCTGCACCATGACGTACGGCATCTTCGCAGAAGCCGGGAGCCCGCTCGGGGCCGGGGGCGTCGTGAACGCCGGACACGCGGCGAGGCCGCGCCGTGCCCGGCGCGGCCCAAGTCGCTTGCCTACTGGGGAAGTTCCGTACACGTCACGCGTGCGACCAGGTCGATCCATCCCGCCTCCAGGCGCTCCGGCGGCATCTCGCGCTCCTTGGTCAGGTGGTGGATCAGGGCCGGGTCGAGACAGCTCATCAGGGTCTGGGCGAGGAGGACGCTGTCGGCGCCGGGCACCGCCTGGCGCAGCAGCAGGGTGACGTGACCGGACAGTAAACGGTGGGGCGGGTTGGAGAAGCGTCGGGCTCCCTCCGGCTGCGCCGCCATCTGGAGTTCCAGATGATCGGCGGTCTGGCGCAGCACGGCCAGACCGAACGCACGGAGCCTGTCGACCGGCGGCGCCCCTGGCCCCAGCGGCGGCGGCCCGCTGAGGAAGGCGGCCTGGAGCTGTTTGGCGGAGTGGTCCAGCAGTGCCATGAGCAGGCCGGTCCGGTCTCCGAAGCGCCGGAAGACGGTTCCCTTGCCGACCGAGGCCGCGGCGGCCACCGCCTCCATCGTCACGCCCGCCGCGCCGTGCTCCGCGACCAGGCGCGTGGCCGCTTCCAGCAGCCGGGCACGGTTGCGCGCCGCGTCGGCACGCAGGCAGGGCTCGTCGGCCCCGGAGGTGAGCTCCAGCAGGACCGGCCCGTCGGTCGGCTCCTGGGACACGGGAAGGGGCGGCAGGGAGGCGGACATGAAGACAGCGTAACGCCAGGGAAGAAAAATGGACCGCGGTCCGTTTAGGTGCTACAACTTTAAACGGACCCCGGTCCGGATCGTAACGGCACCGTTTCAGCCCATTGGAGTTCCCATGTCTGTTCGCATCCTCGCGCTCGTCGGCAGCCTCCGCGCCGGCTCCCACAACCGCCAGCTCGCCGAGGCCGCTGTCAAGCTCGCGCCGCAGGGCGCGGAGGTCGAGCTGTTCGAGGGCCTGGCCGAGATCCCCTTCTACAACGAGGACATCGACGTCGAGGGCAGCGTCCCCGCCTCCGCGGCCCGTCTGCGTGAGGTCGCGGCCGGCGCCGACGCACTGCTGCTCTTCTCGCCCGAGTACAACGGCACCATCCCCGCCGTCCTGAAGAACGCCATCGACTGGCTGTCCCGCCCGTTCGGTGCGAGCGCCCTGAACGACAAGCCGCTCGCCGTGGTCGGCACCGCCTACGGCCAGTTCGGCGGAGTCTGGGCGCAGGACGAGGCCCGCAAGGCCGCCGGTATCGCCGGCGCCAAGGTTCTCGAGGACATCAAGCTCTCCATCCCCGGCTCGGTCGTCCGCTTCGCCGAGACGCACCCCGTCGACGACACCGAGGTCGCCGCCCAGCTGACCGAGGTCATCGGGCAGATCCGCGGCCTGACGACCGAGCCCGTCACCGCCTGATCACGACACGTTCCGCGGCCACGCGTCGCATCTGCCGGAGGGGGCCGGAGCCGAGAGCTCCGGCCCCCTCCGGCAGCCCCGCCCCGACCGGTGCGCACCTCCACCACCACCGGTTCCTCCCGAAGGTGCCGGTTCCCCATGTCCACGTCCGCCCCCGCCCACACCGCGCCGCCGAAGCTCGTGGCCACCGACCTGGACGGGACGCTGCTGCGCAGCGACGGGACGGTGTCCGAGCGGACGGCGGCCGCGCTCGTGGCGGCCGAAGCGGCCGGCATCCGTCTCGCGCTCGTGACCGGCCGTCCCCCGCGCAGCCTTCCGGTGCTGCACGAGGACATCGGACGCCACTTCGCGATCACCGCCAACGGCGCTGCCGTTTACGCCCCCGACGGCACGGCCGTTCGGTTGTCGCCGTTCCCCGCGGCCCCGCTCGCCGCACTCGTGGCACGCGTGCGCGCGGCGGTCCCCGGCGTGTCCTTCGCCTTCGAGTACGAGCGGGACTTCAGCCACGAACCGGACTACCCGGCCTGGTCGTACGGGGAGTCGGCGGTCGAACTGATCGGTACCGCCGAGGAGTTGCTCGCGCGCTCCGCCGGTCGTCCCGTCTTCAAGATCCTCGCCCGCCATCCGGCGCTGTCACTGCGCGACTTCCACGTGCGGGCACGGCTCGCGGCGGGCGCCGACGCCGAGACCACGCACTCCACGGGGCTGGCGCTGGTCGAGTTCAGCGCCCCGGGCGTCACCAAGGCCAGCGCGCTGATGGCGTGGAGTGCCGAACTCGGCCTGCGCCCGGACGACATCGCCGCGTTCGGGGACATGCCCAACGACCTGCCCATGCTCGGGGTGGTGGGCCGCCCGTACGCCATGGCGAACGCCGACCCCGAGGTCAAACGGGCCGCGCGGTTCCACACCACCTCGAACGACGAGGACGGTGTGGCCCGGGTGCTGGAGCAGTTCGTCGCCGCACGGACCCGCCGCCGTCCCGCGTAGTCCGGCGGCCGCAGTCCCGGCGGTTCGGCCCCGGCTGGACGGGCGGGGCCGCACGGGCGGGGCCGGTGCGAATGCAGGGCGTTCGCCGCCCGCGCGAAGGAAGTTGCCCTTCCCGTACCGCGGGCGCCCGCCGGACGTTACCGTTCGGTAGACATCGTGCTTCCGGAGGTGGCCGTATGACTCCCGACCGTGCCGCGGGTCTCGCGGAGCGCGCCCGCGCCCTGGCCGAGGGCTCGGTGTCCTCGCGGACGCTGGTGGAGGAGGCCCTCGCCCGGATCGAGGCCACGCAGGGCACGCTGAACGCCTTCCGGCTGGTGCGCGCCGAGGCGGCGCTCGCCGAGGCCGACGCCGCCGACAAGGAGCTGGCGGCGGGCGGACACCGGCCGCTGCTCGGGGTGCCTGTGGCGGTCAAGGACGACATGGACGTGGCGGGTGAGCCGACGGCCTTCGGCTGCTGCGGGGAGTTCCCGCCGTCGGCCGAGGACGGCGAGGCGGTACGCCGGCTGCGGGCGGCCGGAGCCGTGGTCGTCGGCAAGACCAACACCTGCGAGCTGGGGCAGTGGCCCTTCACCGAGGGGCCGGCCTTCGGCGAGACCCGCAATCCGTGGAACACCGCGCACACACCGGGTGGCTCTTCCGGCGGTTCGGCCGCCGCCGTCGCGGCGGGCCTGGTCCCCGCCGCGCTGGGCTCGGACGGGGCGGGCTCGGTGCGCATCCCCGCCTCCTGGACCCACCTGATCGGCATCAAGCCGCAGCGCGGTCGCATCTCGACCTGGCCGCGCCCGGAGTCCTTCCACGGCATCACGGTCAACGGCACGCTGGCCCGTACGGTCGAGGACGCCGCGCTGCTCCTGGACGCGGCGAGCGGCAGCCACGCACGCGATCTGCACCGCCCGCCCGCGCTGCGCGCGACGGACGCGGTCGGCCGGGATCCGGGGCGGCTGCGGATCGCGCTCTCCCTGAAACCTCCGTTCACGGCGCTGCCCGCGCGGTTGCGCCCCGATGTACGGGCGCGGGTCGTCGCCCTCGCGGAGCGGCTGGCCGCGCTCGGGCACGAGGTCGAGGAGGCCGACCCGCGGTACGGGCAGATCGGGCTGGCCTTCGTGCCGCGCGCCACCGCGGGCATCGCCGAGCGGGTACGGGAGGTGCCCGACCCGGCTCTCCTGGACCGGCGCACCCGCGAGGCGGCCCGCCTGGGGCGGCTGCTCGGGGGCGCCCCGCTGCGGGCCGCCCGGCGCGCCGAGGCACGCCTGCACCGGCGGATCGGCGCGCTCTTCGAGAGGTACGACGTGATCCTGGCGCCGACGACGGCCGCTCCCCCGCCGCGGATCGGCGCCCTGCACAGCCTGAGCGGCTTCGGCACCGACCGGGCCATGATCGCCGCGTGCCCGTACGCCTGGCCGTGGAACGTGCTGGGCTGGCCCGGGGTGAACATCCCCGCGGGCTTCGTCGACGGCTCGCTGCCCGTGGGCGCGCAGCTGCTCGGCCCGGCGAACAGTGAGCCGCTGCTCGTCTCGCTCGCCGCGCAGGTGGAGGCGGACCAGCGGTGGTACGAGCGGTGGCCGGACGGTGAACCGGACGGCTCCGTAACGGAGTTCGGTCCGCCCGCGGGCCCGTAGTCCCCGCGGGCCCGTAGTCTTGGCACCATGGACGACGCGTCGATGGTGGGGCTGATGGGGCGGGTCACCGGCACGGTGGGGCCCGGGCTCGTCGGCGAGGTGATCGTCCGGGTCCGTGGCGGCGCCGAGCACTTCCTCGCGTACCCCGCCGCCGCGAAGGACCGCATCGAGACGGGCACGGTGGTGATGGTGGTGGAGTACCTGCCGCCGCGGACGGTGTACGTGTCGCCCGCGTACGGCAGTTGAAGCCGTCAGGGGCCTCTGCGTCATGTGAGCGTGTCGTGTGTGTCAAGGCTGTACCAAGGACCCGGCCACGTCTGTACCCACGGGTCCGCGCGGGCGCACACTCCCTTCGTTCGGTGCCGACAGGGCACCATCCAACAGGGGGCGCATGCCGATGGTTGTCGGCGTCGTCGCGGGGGCAGCGGTCCTCGCGCTCATCTTCGTCGTTGTGGTCTTCAAGCTCATGTGGCGGGTCGCGGAGCCCAACGAAGCACTGATCATCTCCGGTTCGAAGCACCGTACCGAAGGCCTCGAGGAAGGCATGGGCTTCCGCATCGTCACCGGGCGCGGGACGCTCGTGATGCCGGGTGTCCAGGCGGTGCGCAAACTCTCGCTCGACCTCAACGAGACCGAGCTGTCCGTGGACTGCGTGACCCACCAGGGCATTCCGCTCAAGGTGCGGGGCGTCGTCATCTTCAAGGTGGGCGACGACTTCGTGTCGATCGCCAACGCGGGCCGACGCTTCCTCGACCAGCAGAAGCTGATGTCGGAGCGGGTGCACAACGTGTTCGCCGGTCATCTGCGGTCCATCGTCGGCGGGTTGACCGTCGAGGACATGATCCGCGACCGCGACAAGCTCACCGGCCAGACCCGTGCCGCGTGCGGTACGGAGATGGAGAAGCTCGGCCTGATCGTCGACTCGCTGCAGATCCACGAGATCGAGGATCCGACGGGCTACATCAAGAACCTGGCCATGCCGCACGCGGCGGCCGTGCAGCGGGACGCCCGGATCGCGCAGGCCGAGGCCAACCGGCTGGCCACCGAGGCCGAACAGCAGGCTGCCGCCCGGATGTCGGAGGCGACCCGGGACAGCGAGATCCTGCAGGCCGGATACCAGGCGGAGCGCGACAACGCCTCCGCCAAGGCCCGCCAGGCAGGACCGCTCGCCGACGCGGGCGCGCGGCAGGAGGTCGTGGTCCAGGAGACACGCGTCGCCGAACTCGAGGCGCACCGGCGCGAGCAGCAGCTCCAGGCGGACGTCCGCAAGCCCGCGGACGCGAAGGCGTACGAGAAGCGCACGCTGGCCGAGGCGGAGCGCGACGTCCGGATCTCCGCCGCGCAGGCCAAGGCGAAGGAGACGGAGCTCGCGGCGGCGGCCGAGGCGACGCGGGTCACGACGGCCGCGGGCGCCGAGGCCGAGGCGACGAGGGCGCGCGGCTCCGCCACCGCGACCGCGACCAGGGCCACGGGTGAGGCGGAGGCCGCCGCCCAGCAGGCCAAGGGCCTCGCGATCGCGGAGTCGACCCGGGCGAAGGGACTGGCGGAGGCGGAGACGATCAAGGCGCGGGCCGCCGCGCTCGCCGAGAACCAGGAGGCCGTCGTCGCGCAGCAACTCGCGGAGAACTGGCCGGAGATCGTCAAGGCGGGCGCGAGCGCGTTCGGGAACGTCGAGCACATGGTGCTGCTCAACGGCGCCGACGGGATGTCCGACATGTTCGCCAAGGCGCTCACCATGGGCGGCACGGGACTCGGGCTGGCCCGGCAGTTGCTGGCGTCGATGAACCACAACGGCCAGGCCGGAAAGGACACTTCGCCGGTGAACGGGTTTCCGGCGGCGCCGCCCGCTCCGCAGAAGGTGCCGGTGGACGGGGAGTCGTAGGACGGTGAGGTGACCGGTCGGCCGCGGATCGCGTTCGGCCGGTCGCCGGGTTCTTCCTGTCCCTGTGAAGAGGCAGTTCGTCCCTGTGAAGAGGCGGTTGCCCGCGCCCCCCGACCCGAAGGGGCGCGGACTCCGGTCGAAGAGGCGCGGGCTACCGTGTGCCCGTGACTGCCTTCGCCGAGCAAGACGTCCCCGGCCGCTCCGGCCCCTCCGCCACCACCGAGGCGGATCCGCGCCGGGTCGGCCAGGTGCGTACCGAGTACTCCCCCGCGCACGACGGGGATCCGGATCCGGGCGAGATCGTCTGGACGTGGGTGCCCTACGAGGAGAACGACGGGCGGGGCAAGGACCGCCCGGTGCTGGTGGTCGCCCGGGAGGACGCCGGTACGTTCCTCGCTGTGCAGCTGTCCAGCAAGCGGCACGCCAATGACCGGGAGTGGGTGCCGATCGGCACTGGGCCGTGGGACCGGTCGGGGCGCGACTCGTGGGTGGACGTGGACCGGGTCCTGCGGCTGCACGAGAAGGGGATGCGCCGGGAGGCGTGCGCGCTGGACCGGATGCGGTTCAACTCGGTGGTGCACCGGCTGCGGGAGCGCTACGGCTGGCGCTGAAGCGTCCTGAACGTCCGTTCGAAGGCACTGCGGACCACCGCGCCCTTCGTCCGGTCGAGGACGCCGAACACGACGTGCTCGAAGGAGCCGGCGAACCGGCCGCCGTCGCCGAGCAGGGCGCGGAAGGCACCCGCCACCTGCGCCGGGTCGTTCCGGAAGACGCCGCAGCCCCAGGCGCCGAGCACCAGCCGCCGGTAGCCGTGCGCGGCCGCCGTCTCCAGGACCCGCTCGGCGCGGGCCGCGAGGGCACGCGGCAGTTCGGGCGCCCGCTCGGGCGCGGTGCGCAGGACCACTCCGGCGTTGGGCGCGGCGGCGGTCAGGAATCCGGCGGTGTACGGCTCGTCGAGGAGCCGTCCCCGGTCGTCGCGGAAGACCGGGACGGCCGGGGAGTGGATCACCCGGTCGGTGTAGAAGGGGTCGCGGTGTGCCCGGTGGTGGTCGTAGAACTCACGGGCCTCCACCACGCACGTGTAGAGCGCCGAGGCCCGGCACAGGGCTTCTTCCTGGGCCTGTGCACCGTTCAGATAGCCGCCGCCCGGATTGCGTGCCGAGGCGAAGTTCAGCACCGCGACCGGGCCGGTCAGCCGATGCGCAGCCTCCAGGCTGCTCTCGCCCGTGACCTCGAAGAGCGTGTCCACCGGGCCGACCCGGGCCGCGTCCGCGGGAGTGGGCGGCGACGCGCCGCCGGGGCCGGAACGCGGTGTCTCCACGGGCCCCGGCCCGTACATCCGCGTGCCCTCCCGCGCGGCGGCCACCGCCGCGGCGATCGACACCGCGCGTCCGTCGGACGCTCGGTACGAACCCGCCGCGACGATCTCCTGCGTCTGCCGCGCGATCCCCCGCAGGCGGGCGCTCATGGCGCCACCCCTGTAGGCGCCATGACCGCGTCCCTCGCGGTCTCCCCCGACGCCCCCGTGGCGTCCCCCGTCGTGCTCATGAACGCATGGTGAGCGATCCTGGTACTGCGCCGCAACAGGATTTCCCGACCCCAAAAGCGACGATACGCACCCTTGTGCGAACCGGCGTAAGTGGTCTTGGGTGGGACGAGCGACTGTCGGCCCGGCCCAACCGATGCCGGGCCGACGGCATGGATGGAGTCTCAGGAGGATCCCGACATGTCAGATTCGGTGAGTGACTGTTCGGAGCGCCGCTCCGCCGTCACCGAGGCCGAAGTGGAGGCGCTGGTCCGCGGTATCTGCTTCAAGACCGGACCGCCCCGCCGCCTCGGTGTGGAACTCGAATGGCTTGTCCACGAGCCGCGGTCCCCGCGGCTCCCCGTACCACCGGAACGTCTCGAAGCGGCCTACGCCGCACTGCGGGCCCTGCCCCTGCGTTCGGCGCTCACCGTCGAACCGGGCGGCCAGCTGGAGCTCAGCTCCGCGCCCGCCGACTCCCTGATGGAGTGCATCGGGTCCGTCTCCGCGGACCTCGATGGCGTGCGCGCGGTACTGCGGGACCGGGGTCTCGCTCTCCGCGGACTGGGCCAGGAACCCTGGAACGAACCCACCCGGTTCCTCCATGAGCCGCGCTACGACGCCATGGAGACCTGCCTCGACCGTACGGGCCCCGAGGGCCGCGCCATGATGTGCTCCTCGGCCTCCGTCCAGGTCTGCCTGGACGCCGGGTACGAGGAGCCCGGCCCGCTCGGCCACGGGCGGCGCTGGCTGCTGGCTCACCGGCTGGGCGCGGTCCTGGTGGGCGCGTTCGCCAATTCCCCGATGGCCGGGGGCCGGCTCACGGGCTGGCGTTCCACCCGGCAGTCCCTGTGGGCCGCGATGGACCCGGGCCGTACGAGCGCCCCGTCCCTCGACGGTGACCCGCGGACGGCCTGGGCGCGGCACGTGCTGGACGCGCCGGTGATGTGCGTACGGGCACCCAGCGGGCCCTGGGAGGTACCGGAGGGGCTGACCTTCCGCGCGTGGACCCGGTCCGCAGCACCACCCGGCCGGGATGATCTCGACTACCACCAGACGACCCTGTTCCCGCCGGTGCGTCCGCGCGGCCACCTGGAGCTGCGCATGATCGACGCGCAGTCGGGCGACGACGGCTGGATCGTGCCTCTCGCCGTGACGGCGGCACTGTTCGACGACCCGGAGGCCGCCGAGACCGCCTACCGGACGGTGAAACCGCTCGCCGAACGGGCCGGCTCGGCGCCCGCCCCGTGCAACCCGCTGTGGACGGCCGCCGCCCGCTCGGGCCTGGCCGACCCCGAGCTGCGGGAGGCGGCCGTCACCTGTTTCGCGGCGGCCGCCGACGCCCTGCCCCGGATCGGCGCGAGCGACGGGGTGCGGAAGGCCGTCGCGGAGTTCACCGACCGCTATGTGGCCCGGGGCCGCTGCCCCGCCGACGACCTGATCGACCGCGCCGCCGGCACCGGCCGTCCGCTCCACGGCACGGAAGACCTGCTCCACGGGAAGGACATCCGCCCATGACCGACCCCGGCACCCCGCTCGACGACCCGGAGATGCTCAGGAAGCGTGCGCTGGCGGCGCTGACCACGGCCCGCGACCGTACCGCGCTCCTGACCTCCTGCGTGGAGGACCCGGAACTGACCGCACAGCACTCGCCGTTGATGTCCCCGCTGGTGTGGGACCTCGCGCACATCGGCAACCAGGAGGAGCTGTGGCTGCTGCGGACCGTCGCCGGCCGTGACGCGATGCGGCCCGAGATCGACGGCCTGTACGACGCGTTCGAGCACCCGCGCTCCGAGCGGCCGTCACTGCCGCTGCTGCCGCCCGCCGAGGCCCGCACGTACGCCGCCGAGGTACGCGAACGCGCGCTGGACATCCTGGAGAGCGCCGCGTTCCAGGGCCGGGGCGACCGCCTGACCGAGGCGGGTTTCGCCTTCGGCATGATCGCCCAGCACGAACAGCAGCACGACGAGACGATGCTGATCACCCATCAGCTCCGCAGGGGCCCGACAGCTCTGACGGCTCCGGACCCGATGCCCGCCCCGGCGTACTGGGGGCCGGCCGAAGTACTCGTTCCCGGCGGCCTGTTCACGATGGGCACCTCCACCGAGCCGTGGGCGCTGGACAACGAACGGCCCGCGCACCAGCGCCTGGTGCCGCCGTTCCTCATCGACACCACCCCGGTGACGAACGAGGCGTACCAGGCGTTCATCGCGGACGGCGGCTACGGCGACCCGCGCTGGTGGACGGCCGACGGCTGGGCCCACATCCGGGCGCACTCCATCGAGGCACCGCTGTTCTGGCGCCGCGAGGGCGGCGACTGGCTGCGGCGGCGCTTCGGCGTCACCGAGCTCGTGCCGCCGAACGAGCCGGTACTGCACGTCAGTTGGTACGAGGCCGACGCGTACGCGCGCTGGGCGGGGCGGCGGCTGCCCAC
This sequence comes from Streptomyces aurantiacus, assembly GCF_027107535.1. Classification (NCBI taxonomy): domain Bacteria; kingdom Bacillati; phylum Actinomycetota; class Actinomycetes; order Kitasatosporales; family Streptomycetaceae; genus Streptomyces; species Streptomyces sp. Qhu-G9. The sequence goes on from NZ_CP114283.1 coordinate 6,375,655, forward strand.
CGAGGCCGAGTGGGAGAAGGCGGCCCGCCACGACCCGGAGACCGGCCGCTCCACCCGCTACCCGTGGGGCGACGCCGACCCCACCCCCGAGCACGCCAACCTCGGTCAGCGTCACTTGCGTCCGGCACCGGCCGGCAGCTACCCGGAGGGCCAGTCGCCCCTCGGCGTACGGCAGTTGATCGGTGACGTCTGGGAGTGGACGTCCAGCGACCTGCTCCCCTACCCGGGCTTCTCGGCCTTCCCCTACAGGGAGTACTCGGAGGTGTTCTTCGGGTCGGAGCACAAGGTGCTGCGCGGCGGCTCGTTCGCGGTGGACCCGGTGGCCTGCCGGGGCACGTTCCGCAACTGGGACTATACGGTCCGGCGGCAGATCTTCTCCGGGTTCCGTACCGCTCGGGACGTCGGCCCGGAGGCCGGCTGATGTGCCGTCATCTCGCGTATCTGGGACCCGCGGAGCCGCTCGGCCGGCTCCTCGTGGAACCGGCGCACAGCCTGTACCGCCAGTCGTGGGCACCCCGGCGCCAGCGGTACGGGACCGTCAACGCCGATGGTTTCGGAGTGGGCTGGTACGCCGAGGGGGACCCGGTACCCGGGCGGTACCGGCGTACCGGACCGGTCTGGGGCGACCGGTCCTTCGCCGACCTGACGCGGGTGGTGCGCTCGGGCGCGCTGCTCGCCGCGGTGCGCGACGCGACCCTGGCGGGTGCGGACGGTGAGGCCGCGGCGGCGCCGTTCGCCGCGGACACCTGGCTGTTCAGCCACAACGGCGCGATCGCCGGCTGGCCGTTCTCCCTGGCCCCGCTCGCCCGGACGCTGCCGGCCGCGGACCTGCTGTCGATGGAGGCGCGCTGCGACTCGGCGCTCGTCTGGGCACTGGTCCTCAACCGGCTGCGCGGCGGGGACGAGGAGGGCCAGGCCCTCGCCGACACGGTCCTCGACGTCGCGGCGGCGGCCCCCGGCTCGCGCCTCAACCTCCTGCTCACCAACGGCGAGGTGATCGCCGCCACCGCCTGGGGCGACACGCTCTGGTACCTGACCGAACCCGGCCGGCGCACCGTCGTCGCGTCCGAGCCGTACGACGACGATCCGCACTGGCAGGAGGTGCCGGACCGCACCCTGCTGGCCGCGAGCCGCACGGACGTCCTGCTCACCCCCCTGAAGGACATCGACGAACACCTGGCATCCGCATCAAGCAAGGAGCCCCGTACGTGAGTCCGTTCCTGGTCACCCGCACCCTGCCCGAGGACGCCACCGAGGCCGCCCTGCGCGCCGACGTCCTGCACGGTCTGACCCGCACGCCGAAGACACTCCCGCCCAAGTGGTTCTACGACGCGCACGGCAGCGAGCTCTTCGAGAAGATCACCGCGCTGCCCGAGTACTACCCCACGCGTGCCGAGCGCGAGATCCTCGTCGCCCGGGCCCCCGAGATCGCGGCGGCGACCGGCGCCCGCACCCTGGTCGAGCTGGGTTCCGGCTCCTCCGACAAGACCAGGCACCTGCTCGACGCGCTGTCCGCGCTGCACACCTATGTTCCGGTGGACGTGAGCGAGAGCGCGCTCACCCAGGCCGGACAGGCGCTGGTCGCCGAGCGGCCTTCTCTCGACGTGCACGCGCTGATCGCCGACTTCACCGGCGGTCTCGCGCTGCCCGGTACGCCCGGGCCGAGGCTCGTCGCGTTCCTGGGCGGCACGATCGGCAATCTGCTGCCCGCCGAACGCGCCTCGTTCCTGGCGTCCGTACGTTCCCTGCTGTCGCCGGGGGACGCCCTGCTCCTCGGCACGGACCTCGTGAAGGACGAGTCGGTCCTCGTCGCGGCCTACGACGACGCGGCCGGGGTGACGGCAGCGTTCAACAAGAACGTGCTGACCGTCGTCAACCGCGAGCTCGGCGCGGACTTCGATCCCGACGAGTTCAGCCATGTCGCCGCCTGGAACACCGAGGAGGAGTGGATCGAGATGCGGCTGCGCGCCCGTTCGGCGCTGACCGTGAAGATCCCCGCGCTCGATCTCGCCGTCGAGTTCGCCGAGGGCGAGGAGATGCGGACCGAGGTGTCGGCGAAGTTCCGTGAGGAGGGCGTACGCGCGGAACTCGCCGCGACCGGACTCGAACTCACCCACTGGTGGACGGACACCGAGGGGAGGTTCGCGCTGTCGCTGAGCACGGCCCGGTGACACTCGCCGGACCGAGGCCCGTCCGGGTCCCGGTCCCCCGGGCCCACATCTCGCGGTCCCCCGCCTCGTGGGGCACCGTGGAACGACGCGTGGCACACAGGCCACGGCGGAGAGGAGCAACCCGTATGTCCGACCACACCTACCGCGTCACCGAGATCGTCGGGACCTCGCACGAGGGCATCGACCAGGCGATCCGCAACGGGATCACCCGGGCCTCGCAGACCCTGCGCAACCTCGACTGGTTCGAGGTCACACAGGTCCGCGGACAGATCGAGAACGGGCAGGTCCAGCACTACCAGGTCGGCCTGAAGGTCGGTTTCCGCCTGGAGGACGCGGACTGACGACCGCCTCGTCGAAACCCGCGGACAGACCGCTCCGGCGCCCGGGCCACGCAGGTCCGGGCGACCCACGCGTGCGGGAGGGACGGACCCTCAGGTCCGGCCCTCCCGTTCCTGTGCCGCCTCCAGCGCCGCCGACGCTGCGGCCCACCGTGCCCTGACGACGGTGAAACCGGCCCGTTCGGCGTCCTCGCACACCAGCTCGTCGTCGTCCACGAGCACCCTGATCTCGCGGTCCCGGGCCAGCCCGCGGAGGATCTCCAGCTTGGTGCGCCGGGCGGGCCTGCGGTCGTCGTTGCGGCGCATCCTGATGCGGCCCTCGGGCAGGCCCTGGGCGGCGAGCCAGGCCTCCGTGTCCCTGCGGCAGCGCTCGGGCCGCCCGGTGAGGTAGAGGACTTCGCACCGCTCGGCGTGCTCCAGGGCCAGCGCCACGCCCTCGGCCAGCGGCGGATCGTGCGGCGCCGCGGCGAAGAAGGCGTCCCAGTCCCGCGGCCTGCGCTCCAGGAACCGCTGCCGGTGCGCCGTGTCGGCGAGTGTGCCGTCGAGGTCGAAGACGGCGAGGGGCCTGTTGTCGTTCGTCACCCCGCCCACCCTAGGGCGCCGGTCACCACCGGGAAGGGCCAGGCCCGCCGCCGTCGCTCGACGCGCTACGACACGGGCTCGGTCCCCGCCTCCTGCTTCTTCGAGGCCCGCAGGCTGGTGAACGTCGTCACCGCGAGGACCAGGACGATGAAGCCGAGCGAGAACGGGATGCTGATCTCCGGGACGTGCACCCCGGACTCGTGCAGGGCGTGCAGCACCAGTTTGACGCCGATGAAACCGAGGATGATCGACAGCCCGTACGAGAGGTGGACGAGCCGCTTGAGCAGCCCGCCGATCAGGAAGTACAGCTGCCGCAGGCCCATCAGCGCGAAGGCGTTCGCGGTGAAGACGATGTACGGCTCCTCGGTGAGGCCGTAGATGGCGGGGATGGAGTCCAGGGCGAACAGGAGGTCCGTGGAGCCGATCGCCAGCATGACCACCATCATCGGGGTCATCACGCGCTTGCCGTTCTGCTCCACCCACAGCTTGGTCCCGTGGTAGCGGTCGGCCACTCCGAAGCGCCGCTCGACCGCCTTGAGCAGCTTGCTCTCCTCGTACTCCTCGTCGCCGTGGCCCTTGCGGGCGTCCTGGACGAGCTTCCACGCGGTCCAGATCAGGAACGCCCCGAAGAGGTAGAAGACCCAGGAGAACGTCGAGATGATCGCGGCGCCGGCGGCGATGAAGATCGTCCGCAGCACCAGAGCCACGATCACGCCGACCATCAGTACCCGCTGCTGGTACTGGGCCGGCACGGAGAACTTCGCCATGATCAGGACGAACACGAAGAGGTTGTCGACGCTGAGCGACTTCTCCGTGATGTACCCGGCGAAGAACTCGCCCGAGGGACCCCCGCCGTAGACCACCAGCAGGCCGACGCCGAACGCCACGGCCAGGGCGACCCACACCGCGCTCCAGATGCCGGCCTCCTTCAGGGAGACCTCATGGGGTTTGCGGCCGATGAAGAAATCCACGGCGATGAGCGCGCACAGTGCTGCGATGGACAGCGCCCACACGCCAAAGGAGACGTTCACTTTTCCTCCGGGGGCTGATGTTGCGGGTGACAGCGTCGCCAGTCGTGAAGAACAGAACCACCCCGGCAAGGTGAACAAAGGACAACGTGCGGGCATACACGTGGCAGCGGAACCTTCTCGCCCACCTGGACGGGAATCCTGGAGCGCCCGCGGTGTTGAATCCCACGTGAGCTCAGTGATCGCGTCGACCCGATTCTCCGTCCTCGACCGCTCCCGCACCCGCGAGGGGCACGCGGCCCCCGAGGCGCTGCGGGACACCGTGCGGCTGGCCCAGGAGCTGGAGCGGCTCGGCTACCACCGGGTCTGGGTCTCGGAGCACCACGGGGTGCCGGGTGTCGCCGGTTCCGCGCCGACCGTGCTGGCCGCCGCGGTCGCCGCCGCGACCCGCACGATCCGGGTGGGCACGGGCGGGGTGATGCTGCCCAACCACCAGCCCCTGGTGGTGGCCGAGCAGTTCGGTGTCCTGGAGTCCCTGTTCCCCGGGCGCGTCGACATGGGCCTGGGCCGTTCCGTCGGGTTCACGGACGGTGTCCGCAGGGCGCTGGGCCGGGAGAAGGACGTCGCCGACGACTTCGCGGCGCAGCTGGACGAGCTGCTCGGCTGGTTCCGGGGCACGTCCTCGACCGGCGCGCACGCGCGCCCCGCCGAGGGCCTGACCGTGCCGCCGTTCGTGCTGGCCATGGGCGAGGGCGCCACGATCGCCGCCCGGGCCGGCCTGCCGATGGTGATCGGCGACCTCAGGAACCGCGAGAAGATGCGGCGCGGTGTCGACCACTACCGCGAGACGTTCCGGCCCTCGTCCTGGGCGGCGGAACCGTACGTCGTCGTCTCGGGGACGGTCGCGGTCGCGGCGAGCCCCGAGGAGGCCCGCCGGCTGCTGCTCCCCGAGGCCTGGTCGATGGCGTACTCGCGCACGCACGGTACGTTCCCGCCGCTGCCGCCGGCCGAGCGCGTCGAGGCACTGACGATGACGGAGAAGGAGCGAGGCTTCTACGAGTCGGGCCTCTCGGGCCACATCGCCGGCACCGAGGACCAGGTCGCCCACGAACTGGAGACGGTGATCAAGGAGACCGGCGCCGACGAGGTCCTGGTCACGACCAGTACGTACGACCGGGACGCGCTGCTGGACTCGTACCGGAGACTGGCACGGGTCGCGGGACTCGGGCCCGTCCGGCACCCGAAGGTGCCGGACGGGCCCGAGGACAGGTCCTAGTTGGCGCAGCCGCTGGCGTTGTGCCGGCAGAGGGAGCCGATGGTGTAGGTGCCGGCGAGGTTGCCCTGGCCTCCGGAGAGGGTGCTGCCGATCCGGTCCTGGTAGTTGAACGCCCGGTAGTAGTGGTAGCGGTAGTTCGTCCGGTTGTAGACGGACTTGGTGACCACCCCGTTGTTCATCCAGGAACACGCCTCCCGCGCACGCGGGTTCAGGGCGGAGCTCCACTGACACCTCGACCCCGTGCCGTTCGTCCCGGACCAGAAGCAGATCCAGCCGCTGCCGCAGTCGGAGTACGCCTTGGTTCCGACGTCGCCCGGTGCGCTGTCGAAACCCATGGCCTGGCCCGCACCCAGGGACTGCGCGGCGACGTCGGCGGGCGTGGGAGCCGGTGCCTCCTGAGCCTGCGCTGTCGGAGTGAGCGCCAGGGTGGCCCCCATCAGACCGGTCGTCATGAGGACGGCGAGTTTGGTGCGAATGTTCACGACTGTTCCTTTCGCGGGACGGAATCCGTGAGAAGGGCGAACGCGTACGGCCCCTCCGGTCCGGGCCGGGACGGTGGCGGACCGGTGCGGCTGGCACGGAGCCTGGTGCAGGCGGCCACCGCAGGGGAATCGGTATCGGCTGTCCCGGACAGGTGCGGGGCGTCCGTGCTGGCCGGAGCCGTGGCCGGACTCCTCCCGGACAGGCACCGGACGGGAATCCGCCTCGGCAACACGGCTGAAACGGGAGTTGAAGGGGCGGACGAACCCGGCCAGGATGCTCGCCATGGGGGACGAGAAGGGCCCGTCACCGTCCGAGCCTCGAGACTCCGCCGAGTTCGTCGCGCATCTACGGCTCCTCAAACAACAGTCGGGACTGACCTACCGGCAGTTGGAGAAGCGTGCGGCGGAGTGCGGGAAGGCACTTGCGCGCAGCACGCTGGCGGATGTCCTGCGCCGGGACACTCTGCCGCGCCCGGAGCTGCTCGCCGCCTTCGTGCATGCCTGTGGGGAGGGCCGGCACACACGGGCGTGGCTCGAACGGCGGGACAGCATCGCCGCTTCGGAGCGGTGCCGGGTCACCGTGCCCCTGCGGGAGGAGCCCGCTCCGGCCGAGCCGCCCACGGAGCCGACGGCGGTGCGCGCGCGCCGGCTCCGACCGCACGTCCTGCGCGGTCACGTATCCGTCATGACCGTCTCGGCGGCCGCCGTGCTCGTCCTCGCCATCGCCATGGGTGTCTGGGTCCTCGCGCCGGGCGGCGTGGCGGACGGGGCGGCTTCCGGCGACTGCCCGGACGCCCTGGCTCCGGGCGAGTACGGGCCCTGCGTCCGGCAGGTGCAGCTGCATCTGCGCCAGCACGCGCTCGACCTCCCGGTGGACGCGTCCTTCGGCCCGCTGACGCGGGCGCGCGTGGCGGCCTTCCAGGGCATGTCCCGGCTCCCGGTGACCGGCGTGGTGGACCGTGCCACCAGGGACGCGTTGGACCACCGGGGTTCCACGGCTCTGGCCCAGGCCCGCCGCTGGTCGTCCGCCCGGGTGGAACGGCGGCTGCGCGTCGCCTTCCCCGAGGATCCCGGGGCTGCCGTCACGCTGGCCCGCTGCCTGTCGAACCTGGACCCGCTGTGGGCCTGGGACGGCGGCTCGGCCGACCGCTCGGCGTGGCGTTGGGGGCTGTTCCAGCTCACGGACCAGGACATCAAGGGGCTGGGCGGCACGACGAGGAACGCCCTGGATCCCGAGTGGAACATCCGGGCCGGACGCGCCATCTGGGAACGCGAGCGGGGCTTCGTCCGCTGGACCTGCCACCCCGCCAGGGCCGGATGAAGCGCGCGGCGCCGGCCGAGCGGACGAGCAGCCGGACGACCGCCTCCCGGGTCCCCGCCCCGGTACGCCGGCCACGGTGACGACGGCCGCCCAGGCGGGGTCGTACGCTTCGGGGTACGTTCGAGGACCGGCACCCGCCCTTTGGTGACGATTCGTCAGCGATGCCCGCGGGATGGCGAGTTGGCGCTCACTCGATGAGCGGCGGCCTTCTCGGCGGCGAGGGCGAGCGCGCGCCGGTCGGGTGCGCCGCCCGGCGGGAGCACCGGCTGGACGCACACGTCGGCCACGAGCCCACGGACCGACACGACCCGCCACACCGAGGCGAGCAGCGAATCGTCTCCCACGAACGCGGGTGCGGTGGTCACCGTGCCCTCCTCGCGCCGGTAGTGGAGCCGCACCGGCTGGACGGGCACGCCCGCGTCCAGGGCGGCCTGGAACACCGCCCTGCGGAAGGGCCCCCGGGCCCGGCCGCACCACGTGCTTCCCTCCGGGAAGACCGCGACCGCGGCGCCCTCACGCAGGATGTCCGCGATCCGTTCGACGGTGCCCGGCAGCGCGCGCAGACGGTCGCGCTCGATGAACAGCGCGCCGCTGCTCGCGGTGAGCGCCCCGGCGACGGGCCACTGCCTGATCTCCGCCTTGGCCAGCATCCGGCCGGGACGGACGGCGGCGAGCAGCGGGATGTCCAGCCAGGAGATGTGGTTGGCCACCAGAAGCAGGCCACCGGTCGGCGGGGCCGCCCCGGTGGTCCGTACGCGTACGCCCGTGGCGCGCACGATCGTCCGGCACCACTTTCTGACGAGCCGGTCGCGCGGGGCGTCGGGGATCCGTCCCACGAGCGGGATGAGCATGATCCCGGCGACGACCACGACGAGCAGCGAGACCAGCCGGAGCACGGCACGCGGTACGTCCGTGACCGCCCGCCCGGACTCCACACAGGTCCGGGGAGTGCAGGGCGCGCCGGGCAGCCAGGCGCTCGCCGCGGCGGCGGCCGGGGGCGCCCCGGCCGGGCGGGAGAGGACCGGCACGCCGCCGTGGCGCGGGCGTGGCACCGTCCCGGCGTCCAGGAGCGCCGCGGCGCCCGCGCCCGGGCCGGCGAAGCCCGCCGTGGCTCGGCGGGGGCGCGGGGGCGCACCGATGTGGGGCGCGCTCATCACGCGGGCACGAGGGAGAGGAAGTGCCGCAGATAGCGCGGGTCGACCCGTCGCATCGACAGCAGCACGTACAGATCGGCGACCCCGAAGTCCGGGTCGTGGGCGGGTTCCGCGCAGACCCAGGCCCCGAGCCGCAGGTAGCCGCGCAGCAGCGGGGGGAGTTCGGTGCGAGCGGGGCGCGCGACGCCCTCGGCGTTCCAGGGCCGCAGCGGCCGTACGCGGTACTCGTCGGGTGCCAGGTACCGGCCCCGCACCCGGTCCCAGGTTCCCGCGGCGAGCGCGCCGCCGTCGGTGAGCGGGACCGAGCAGCAGCCCGCCAGCCACTCGTGGCCGCCGTCGGTCATGTAGCGGGCGATACCGGCCCAGATCAGTGCGATGACGGCGCCGTCGCGGTGGTCGGGGTGGACGCAGGAGCGTCCGACCTCGACGAGTCCGGAGCGGATCTTGGCGAGGGGTCCGAGGTCGAACTCGCTCTCCGAGTACAGCCGTCCGGCGACCGCGGCGCGTTCGGGCGGCAGCAGCCGGTAGGTTCCGACGACCTGGCCGGTCGTGGTGTCGCGCACGAGCAGGTGGTCGCAGTACGCGTCGAAGACGTCGGTGTCGAGGCCCGGCTGCGAGGTGGTCAGCAGGGCGCCCATCTCGCCGGCGAACACGTCGTGGCGCAGTCGCTGTGCGGCCCGGACGTCGGACTCGTCGCGGGCGAGGGTGACGGTGTAGCGGGCGGGTGCCGTCGACAGTGGGGGGCTGTCGAGCGTGGAAACGCCGGTCATGGCTCTCTCCTGGTCATGGGCCGGATGCGGCGGAGCGGCGCGGCGGGCCGTTGCGTACGGCCCGTGCGCTCCTGTTCTTCCGATGCCGGCTGACCGGCGAGTAACCCGTGGAGAGAGGCCGGGTGTGAGCTTGCTGAATGCCAGGGGGTGCTTGGCGGGACCGGGGTTGAGCACCACATCGGTCCCGCCCGTCCGCACCCTCGGCGAACGTTCGGTGGGGCGCCCCGGCAGGGGCGCGGATCGGACGGCGGCTCGCACGGCCCCGTCAGGGGCGCGGATTCGACGGCGCCCCGTGCGGCCCCGTCAGGGGCGCGGGGAACTGCGCGACCAGCCCTCACGCACCCGCAGTCGAACAACAGCAGTCGATCAACGGCCGGCCCAGCGGAGCGCTACCGCTTGGCCGACCTGCGCGTGGCCCGCAGCCACTCCTTGTTCATCCCCGTGATGGAGACCAGCGGAATCCCCTTCGGGCACACGGTGGCGCACTCCCCCGCGAGCGTGCACCCCCCGAACCCCTCCTCGTCCATCTGCGCCACCATGTCGAGCACCCGCGTCTCCCGCTCGGGCGCCCCCTGCGGCAGGACGTTGAGGTGGTTCACCTTGGCCGAGGTGAACAGCATGGCGGCGCCGTTCGGGCAGGCCGCCACGCATGCCCCGCACCCGATGCACTCCGCGTGCTCGAACGCGAAGTCCGCGTCCGGCTTGGGCACCGGCGTGGCGTGCGCCTCCGGCGCGGCCCCCGTCGGCACGGTCACGTACCCGCCGGCCTGGATGATCCGGTCGAAGGCGGACCGGTCGACGACCAGGTCCTTCACCACCGGGAAGGCGGAGGCGCGCCACGGCTCGACGTCGATCGTGTCGCCGTCCTCGAAGGACCGCATGTGCAGTTGGCAGGAGGTCGTGCGCTCGGGCCCGTGCGCGTCGCCGTTGATGACGAGCGAGCAGGCTCCGCAGATGCCCTCGCGGCAGTCGTGGTCGAAGGCGACGGGGTCGTCGCCCCTGAGGATGAGCTCCTCGTTGAGGGTGTCCAGCATCTCCAGGAAGGACATGTCGGCCGAGATGCCGTCGACCTCGTACGTGGACATCGCTCCGTCTGCGTCGGCGTTCCGCTGCCGCCAGACGCGCAGGGTGAGCTTCATGCGTAGCTCCGCTGGGTGGGGTGGACGTACTCGAAGACGAGGTCTTCCTTGTGCAGGACGGGCGCTTCACCGGTCTCGGTGAACTCCCAGGCGGCCGCGTAGGAGAACTCCTCGTCGCGGCGGGCCGCCTCGCCGTCCGGGGTCTGGGACTCCTCGCGGAAGTGGCCGCCGCAGGACTCCTCACGGTGCAGCGCGTCGAGGCACATGAGCTCGGCGAGCTCCAGGTAGTCGACGACGCGGTTGGCCTTCTCCAGCGACTGGTTGAACTCCTCGCCTGTGCCCGGGACCTTGATGCGCCGCCAGAACTCCTCGCGGATCTGCGGGATGCGCTCCAGGGCCTTGCGCAGACCCGTCTCGGTACGCGCCATGCCGCAGAACTCCCACATCAGCTCGCCCAGTTCGCGGTGGAAGGAGTCGGGGGTGCGGTCTCCGTCCACGGCGAGCAGGAGCCGCAGCCGGTCTTCGGTGTCGGCCAGCACCTCCTGGACGACGGGGTGTTCGTCGGTCACGTTCTCGTGGTGAGGGTGACGGGCGAGGTAGTCGTTGATGGTCGACGGCAGGACGAAGTAGCCGTCGGCGAGGCCCTGCATCAGCGCGGAGGCGCCGAGCCGGTTCGCCCCGTGGTCGGAGAAGTTGGCCTCGCCGATCGCGAACAGGCCGGGGACGGTGGTCTGGAGGTCGTAGTCGACCCACAGGCCGCCCATCGTGTAGTGCACGGCGGGGTAGATCCGCATCGGCACGGTGTACGGGTCCTCGGCGGTGATCCGCGCGTACATGTCGAAGAGGTTGCCGTACTTCTCCTCGACGGCCCCCCGGCCCATGCGTGCGATGGCGTCGGCGAAGTCCAGGTAGACGCCCTGCCCTCCGGGGCCCACCCCGCGGCCCTCGTCGCAGACGTTCTTGGCGGCCCGGGAGGCGATGTCGCGGGGGACGAGGTTGCCGAAGGCCGGGTAGACGCGCTCCAGGTAGTAGTCGCGCTCGTCCTCGGGGATCTCGTTCGCCGGGCGGTCGTCACCCTTCGCCTTCGGCACCCAGATCCGGCCGTCGTTGCGCAGCGACTCGCTCATCAGCGTCAGCTTGGACTGGTGCTCACCGGTGCGCGGGATGCAGGTGGGGTGGATCTGCGTGAAGCAGGGGTTGGCGAAGTACGCGCCGCGCCGGTGGGCCCGCCAGACGGCGGTGGCGTTGGAGTTCATGGCATTGGTCGACAGGTAGAAGACGTTGCCGTAACCGCCGCTCGCCAGGACGACGGCGTCCGCGTAGTACGTGTCGATCTTCCCGGTGATCAGATCGCGGGCCACGATCCCCCGGGCCCGCCCGTCGACCACGATCAGGTCGAGCATCTCGGTGCGGGCATGCATCTCGATGTTCCCTGCGGCGATCTGGCGGGACAACGCCTGGTAGGCGCCGAGCAGCAGTTGCTGGCCGGTCTGGCCGCGGGCGTAGAAGGTCCGGGAGACCTGGACGCCGCCGAAGGAACGGGTGTCGAGGAGGCCGCCGTACTCGCGGGCGAAGGGCACGCCCTGGGCGACGCACTGGTCGATGATCTCCACCGAGATCTGTGCGAGCCGGTGGACGTTGGACTCCCGCGCCCTGAAGTCGCCTCCCTTGACGGTGTCGTAGAACAGGCGGTGGACCGAGTCGCCGTCGTTGCGGTAGTTCTTCGCGGCGTTGATGCCGCCCTGTGCGGCGATCGAGTGGGCGCGGCGCGGGGAGTCCTGATAGCAGAACTGCACGACGTGGTAGCCCTGTTCGGCGAGCGTGGCGCCGGCGGAGCCGCCCGCGAGTCCCGTACCGACGACGATGACGGTGTGCTTGCGGCGGTTGGCGGGGTTGACCAGCCTGGCCTCGAAGCGGCGGGTGTCCCAGCGCTCGTTGACCGGCCCTTTCGGGGCCTTGGTGTCGACGACCGGCTCTTTGGTCGTGTACTCGGCGAAATCAGCGGTCATGTCAGCTCACCACTTTGGTCATCACGCCCACGGGTACGGCGATGAAACCCACCGTCAGCACCAGTGCGAGCACGTTGGCGATGGTCTTGAAGGCGCGGTCGCGGGTGCGGCTGCCCACGCCGAGGGTCTGTGCGGCGCTCCAGAAGCCGTGCCGCACGTGCAGGCCGAGCGCGAGCATCGCGACGAGGTAGATGACGTTGCCGTACCAGGTGGAGAAGGTGTCGATCACGTTCTGGTAGGGGTGCCCGTGCTGGAAGCCGCCCGGGTGCACGGTGCCGGTCGTCAGGTCCAGGACGTGCCAGACGATGAACAGGCCGAGGATGATCCCGCCCCAGCGCATGGTGCGCGTCGCGTAGCTCGCCCGGGCCTTCTTGTGCACGTACCGGGTGGGGCGCGCCCTGATGTCGCGGCGGCTGAGCTGGTACGCGGAGACGGCGTGCGCGACGACGGCGGCGACGAGGACCACGCGGACGATCCACAGCGCCCACTCGTAGTGCAGGAAGGGCTCGCCGAGGGTGCGCAGCCAGTGCGCGTAGTGGTTGAACTCCCCCGAACCGAAGAAGATCTTGAGGTTGCCCAGCATGTGGACGACCAGGTACCCCAGCATGATCAGGCCGCTGACGGCCATCACGGTCTTCTTGCCGACGGACGAGTCCCACATGGTGCGCGTCATGGACGGTTTTCGGTCCGTCCGCGTTGCCAGAGCCATGAGACAGACGCTAGGGCCGACAGGGTCGATCGGTCCAAGACATGGATCAGCTCGTTTCCATAGGCAACCTCTATCATGGACGTACGATGGAGGAATGCAGTTCCAGCAGCTCCAGTACTTCGTGGCGGTCGCCGAGACCCGGCACTTCACCCGGGCCGCCGACCTGGTCCATGTGGCCCAGCCGTCGCTGTCCCAGCAGATCAAGGCGCTGGAGCGGGAGTTGGGGGCCGATCTCTTCCTCCGGGCGCGCGGGAACATCACGCTCACGGACGCCGGAGAGGCACTGCTGCCGCTGGCCCGTCGCATCCTGGCCGACGCCGACACGGCCCGGCACGAGGTGCAGGAGCTGGCTCAGCTGCGCAGCGGCCGGGTGCGCCTCGGCGCGACCCCGAGTCTGTGCACGGGGCTGCTGCCGGACGTGCTGCGCGCCTTCCACGACCGGTATCCGGGCATCAGGCTGCTGATCGAGGAGGGGGGCTCCCACGACCTCGTACGGGAGCTGGCCCGCGGAGCACTCGATCTGGCCCTCGTGGTCCTTCCCCTGCCCACGCCCTCGCCCGCGCTGACCACGGTGGAGGTGCTGCGGGAGGACCTGGTCGTGGTGTCGTCGCCGGACGCTCCCGCGCCGGGGCGCGGCCGCCGGACCGTCCGCATCCCCGATCTGGAGGGTGAGCGCCTCGTGATGTTCCGGCACGGCTACGACCTGCGTGAACTCACCGTCGCCGCGTGCCGTTCCGCCGGGTTCGAGCCGGATTTCGCGGTGGAGGGCGGGGAGATGGACGCGGTGCTGGGGTTCGTGCGGGCGGGGCTGGGGGTGGCCGTGGTGCCGCGGATGGTGGCGACGCGGTCGGGGCGGGGGTTGCGGGTGACGCCGCTGGCCCGGCCCGGACTTGCCCGGACCATCGCGTTGGCGCACCGCAGCGATGTGGCTCCGCCCCGGGCCGCCCGTGAGCTGCAGCGGATGCTGCTCGAGCGGTGAGCGCCGCTCCGCCGGGGCGCCGTTCGGTCCTGCGGGCACGCTGTGGCTGAGCGCGCGGTTCCTCGCGTCCCTGTCGGGGAGGGCAAGGCGCCGCCCCTCCCCGACAGGGCTCGAGGGCGATCAGCCCGTCGCGTCCACGAGTGCCAGGTCGTGGAGCCGGTCCGGCGGGCCGGGCCGGGCGTAGTACCAGCCCTGGGCGGTGTCACAGCCGAGGAGTCGCAGCTGCTCGGCCTGCGCCCCCGTCTCCACGCCCTCCACCGTGACCGCGAGGTCCAGGCTGTGGGCCAGGGAGACGATCCCCTCGACGATCTTGAGGTCGACGGGATCGGCGGGGAACTGCTGCATGCCCTGGGTGAAGGACCGGTCGAGCTTGAGGATGCTCACCGGGAGGCGGCGCAGGTTCGCGAGGTTCGAGTAACCCGTGCCGAAGTCGTCGAGCGCGATGTCGACGCCCATCTCGGCGAGCCGGCGCAGCGGCTTCAGGAGGTCGTCGTCCGCGCCGATCAGCGCCGACTCGGTGACCTCAAGGCAGAGCGAGTCCGGTTCGAGGCCGACACGCTCCAGGATGTCGACCGTGTCGGAGACCAGGCCGGGATGGGTCAGCTGGCACGGGGACAGGTTGACGTTGATGCGCAGCGGTCCGGCATCGGCGTGACGTTCCTGCCATTCGCGGGCCTGGCGGACCGACTGCTCAAGGACCCAGCGCCCCAGCGGGACGATCAGGCCGGTGTGCTCGGCGAGCGGGATGAACCGGTCGGGGCCGAGCACACCGTGCTGCGGGTGCAGCCAGCGGACCAGGGCCTCCGCGCCGCGCACGCTGCCGTCGCCGAGGTGGACGAGCGGCTGGTACTCGATGAAGAACTCGCCCCGGTCCAGCGCCGCGGGCAGCGCCGTGGTGAGCCCGTGCCGGGTGATGGCCCGGGCGTCGGCCTCGGGGTCCGCGAGCTCGTAACGGTTGCCGCCCGCCGACTTGGCCCGGTACATCGTGATGTCGGCGCTGCGCAGCACCTCCGCCGGGCCGCGCTCGCCCGCCGGACCCTCGACGATGCCGATGCTGCCGCGGACCGTCAGTTCCCGGCCGTCGATACGGACCGGGGTGATCAGGGCGTTCATGATGCGGTCGGCGAGCGCGTCGACCTCGCTCTCGGTGTCGGGCCCGGTGGTCAGGGCCACGAACTCGTCGCCGCCGAGCCGGGCCACCATCTCGCCGGGCGCGGTCGCGCAGGACTGCAGCCGGTCGGCGACCTCGACGAGCAGCCGGTCCCCCGCCGCGTGCCCGAGGCTGTCGTTGATGGTCTTGAAGCCGTCGAGGTCGAGGTAGCAGAGCCCGAAGCGCATGCCGCCGCCCGCGGAGAGGACCTTGTCGAGCCGCTCGAAGAACAGGGTGCGGTTGGGCAGTCCGGTGAGGGCGTCGTGCGTCGCCTCATACCGGAGCCGGAGGTTGAGCAGCCGGCGCTCGGTGGTGTCCTCCATGAGGGCGAGCTGGTACTGCGGCTCCCCGTCCGCGTCACGCAGCAGCGACACGGTGAGGTTGGTCCACAGGACCGTTCCGTCGGGCCGGTAGAAGGCCTTCTCGACGTGGTAGTGCTCGCGGTCGCCGCGCACCAGCTCCTCGTAGAGCCGCCAGACCTGGGGGGCGTCCTCGGGATGGGTCCAGTCGGTGACGTTGCGTCCGCGCACCGACTGCTCGGTGCCGCCGAACATGCGCAGCAGGGCGTTGTTCACCTGCAGGATGTTGCCGTCGAGGTCGGCGACGCCGATGCCTATGGCCGCGCCCTCGAAGACCGCCCGGAAGCGCGCCTCGGTCGCGTGCAGCGCGTCCGCGACGATGCCCTGGGCCTGCAGGGCGGCGCGCGCGATGGTCTCCTGCTCCGCCAGCGTCCGCTCCCGCAGCGCGTGCGCGAACCCGGCGGCCATGGCGTGCTGCAACCGCGCCGAGCGGGCGCGCAGGTCTTCCTGGAGGCCGTCCCCGCCGCAGTAGAGCACCAGATACGCGTCGACGCAGTCGAGCGTGGCGCTGAGGGCCTCGGGCTCGGTGCAGTGCGCCTCGATGAGCGCGGCGCCGACGGCCTGTCCCTCGGCCGCCTCGAACGTCCTGGCCCGCAGTGCCTCGCTCAGGCGCCGGGCGAGCGGCACGAGACGCTGCTCGAACTCCGGCCGGGTCAGGGACGTCGCGGTCACCGGGTACACGGCCCGGCTCCAGATCGTCGCGAACCTGCGCAGTCTGTCCTCCGGCCCGTCCGGCTCGGCGGTCACGCCCTGCGCCCCACGCCCGCGAAACCCGAGTAGGAATAGGGATCCTCGTCCTCGGACGCCGAGTCGGGCCGCCACGTCGGCATCGGCACCAGTCCGGGTTCCACCATGTCGTACCCCTCGAAGAACCGCGCGATGTCCTCGCGCGAGCGCATGATCAGCGGGCTGCGGATGTCCTTGTAGACGTCGACGGCGCCGCCGGCCCGCTCCGGTGGGAGCGGGATCCCCTCGTACGAGGCGTGCGTGACGACGAACAGACTGCCGGGCGCAAGCGCGTCCCTCAGCTCTGCCACCGCCCCGTACGGGTCGTCCTCGTCCTCCACGAAGTGAAGTATGGCAACGAGAAGGAGCGCCACTGGCTGATTCAGGTCTATCAGCCCCCGAAGCTGGGGACTTGCCAGGATCTCCTGGGGCTTGCGGAGGTCCGCGGTGATGACGTCCGCGTCCTCGTTGCCGTCCAGGACGGCCCTGCTGTGCTCCACGGCCACCGGATCGTGGTCGACGTAGACGACGCGTGCGCCGGGGCGGGCACTCTGGGCGACCTCGTGGACGTTGCCGTAGGTGGGTATCCCCGAGCCGATGTCCAGGAACTGGCTGATGCCCTCGTCGGCCGCGAAGCGCACGGCCCGGCGGAGGAACGCCCGGTTCGCCTGCATGATCTTGGGCAGCCCCGGCATGAACTCCATGGCCCTGCGCGCGGCTTCCCGGTCGACCTCGAAGTTGTGCGATCCGCCCAGGTAGTAGTCGTAGATGCGGCTCACGCTCGGCACCGAGATGTCGATGCCACGTGGGGCCCAGGCGGGACGCTCCATCTATCTCTCCAAGGCGTAGGCGATCCGGTGTTCGAGCTGAGGCTACTGATCGCCCGCCAATGGAGCGAGGGGAAACGGAAATTGACCGTCCGTTCCAGGTCACTGCCTCCGGCACGTGCCGAAACGGAATGCCTTGCGAAATCACACCGAAGCGTTCCAAAGAGATCGGTGAGAACTGCGCAGAGTCACGAAGAGTCGAGACGGGAGCCGTTCGGATGTGAAAAAGCCGCTTCGCCCCCTCCGTACGGTGCGGAGGGGGCGAAGCGGTGGTTGTGCGCACTTGTTCCGATGTTCCGGCACTCTGTTCTCCGAGTGCCGGAACATCGGTCACCGCCCTGGGGAAGTGGTCGTGCGGTGTGGCTACTTCGGCTTGCCGAGCGGCTTGCCCTCGGGGGAGATGGCGTACCAGGTACCGCCGACGCCCTGCCCGTTGGTGTCACCGGGCTTCTTGTCACCCGCGAAGGTGTAGAGCGGCCAGCAGTCGATGCTCTGCTGCTTGAGGCCGTCCGGACGGTTCAGGACGACATAGCCGCGCCGACCGTCGTTCTTGTTGTCGATGCCCTTGGTGTCGGCGGCGTCCACCGGCTCGACGACCGGCCACTTCTCGAGGCACGCGCCGACACAGGCCGACTTCATCGGCCACGGGGTGTCCTTCTCGAAGCGGTAGACCGTCATGCCGTTCTTGTCGATGACGACCTCGCCGAGCTCCGGGTCGTTACGGGTCGACAGACCGGCCAGGTCGGCGGCCGCGCCACCCCCGCCGCCGCCTCCGCCGGACGCCTTCTTGCCGGTGGGGGCCGACGCGTACCAGGTACCGCCCACACCCTGGCCGTTGACGTCACCGGCCTTGGTGTCCTTCGCGAACCGGTACTGCGGCCAGCCGTCGATCGTCAGCTGCTTGGTGCCGTCGGTACGGGTGACCTCGCCGAGCAGGGCCTTGTCAATGCCCACCGGAGCGGCGGCGCCGGAGGCCGGGACCGGGGGCCAGGCCGTGGCGCAGTCGCCTTCACAGGTGGACTTCGGCGGCTCCGCCGTGTCCTTGTCGAAGCGGTAGAGCGTCATGCCCGCGCTGTCCGTCACCACTTCACCGAGCTTGTCGGTGTCCGCAACGGCAAGCTGGCCGGCGCTCTGGCCCTGGGCCGCGGCACCCTGTCCCGCTGTGGCGGCGGCACCGGTCTCGGTACCCGGGCTCGCTCCGGCCGCCCCCGCCGTACCGTAGCCATTGGCCGCGGGCGCCGCGCCCACGTTCTGGCTTCCGGTCGAAGTGTCCGCCTTGTCCTGACCGCACGCCGTCGTCAGCACCAGCACTGCCGCAGCTGACGCTACGAGTGAGGCGCTCCGCCAGGAGGTCTTCATTGGTAACTCCCGCTGTCGTCATAGGTGTTGCGGCGCTGCTCAGCACCGCGTATGGCCCTAGGTACGGGCGGAGGTGCGGTGAGTGTTCAAAGGGCGCACAAATTTCTTTCTGGTAACGCCCGGGACTGCCGCTCAGGATGAGGTCCGAAAGGTCGGCCCGGCCCCCTTTCGAGAGAGCCGGGTGGCGCCCTGTGGCAACCGCGCGATGTTCCGTTGTCCCTCCTTCGGGGCAATCCCGCCGCCAGTCCCGCGCGCGCGAGCGCGCGGGGACCGATGATCGCCATCGTGTCTGGACCACTACGAAACCCACCGCCCCGGTTCGCCCTCGTCATACGGCTGCTGGCGCTGTTCACCCTGACCTGGGTCGCGGGTGGTGCGCCGGCCCCCGCGGCCGCCGACGCGTGCGCGTACGCCTCCACCGGCCCCGGCGGGGGCGGCGCGGTGGCGGTGGCTGCCGCGGGGACCTGCCCGACCCCCACGCCGCCCCCGCCCCCACCGCCCTCCACTCCCTGCCCGACACCGGAGCCCTCTCCCACGCCGGAGCCGCCGAAGCCGACGCCCCCGCCGAAACCCGCCCCGAAGCCCACGCCGACACCGACTCCCCCGCCGCCGCGGCCCGCGCCTGCCGTTCCGACCGTCGAGCCGCCCGCCCCCGTGACGCCACGGCCTGCCCCCGCCGCGCCCCGCCCGGCGCCGCCCGCGCCGCCCCCGGCACCGGCTCCCAGCGCGCGGCCCGGCCCGTCACCGGCTCCGGTGAGTTATCCGCCGTACCGCGTCGGCGCACGCAAGGCCCCACCGCGCGGCGGCCCGTCCCTGGTGTCGCTGACCCTGCTCATCACCGCGCCCGCGGTGCTCGCCGTCGCCGCGCTGCGCCCGCGATGACCCCCGGAGGAACTCCTTGTCGGAATGGCTTGTTCTCGCCCTCGCGATGGCGGCTGCGAGTGTCGTCGTCCTCATCGTCACCTTCGTGCGGCACCACACGGCCGCCGAGGACGACGATCCGTCCGAAACCCCGGACGTCATCGAGTACATGACGATGATGATCGGCGTGGTGTACGCCATCGTGCTCGGCCTGGCCATCGCCGGTGTGTGGGAGGCACGGGGTGTCGCCGAGGACCACGTCCAGACGGAGGCGCACGCGCTGCACGAGATCTCCGAGCGGGTACGCGTCTACCCGCCCGACACGCGTGAGCGCATCCGGGGTGACGTCGACGCCTACGTCGACCACGTCGTGACGACCGAGTGGAAGACGATGGCGGAGCACGGCCACGTCACCGAGCGGGGGACGAAGCTGCTGGACCGGGTCCGCCACGGCATCACCGACTACGAACCGAGGACGGACTTCGAGGCCCAGGCCTACCAGCCGCTCCTGGATCAGGTGACCGCGGCGGACGCCGCGCGCACCGCCCGCGCCGAGTCCACGGCGCCGACCATGCCGGGCGTCGTGTGGTTCGGGCTGATCACGGGAGCCGTGGTGACCGTCGGGCTGATCTTCGCGCTGCAGATCCGCCGCACCCTGCGCGAGGTGATCCTGGCGGGCCTGTTCGCCGCCCTGATCGCCTTCCTGCTGTTCCTCATCTGGGACTTCGACGCTCCCTACAGCCGCGGCATCACGGCCACCGCCGATCCGTTCCTGACGCTCTTCCCCAAAGCCGGAGAGTGACGGGCCCTCACCACAACCCGCCCGGGGGACGGGCGCCACGCCGCGCCCGTCCCCCGGCCGCGGGTACGGGCTCCCCGGTTCGGCCCACACGGTTGCCCCATTCGCGCGACACCGATCGCGCCGGCGCCCGCACCTTCCTAGCGTTTCGATCATCGAGGTGCACGTACGGCGCAGCGGAAAAGGTCCGCGGGCTGCTCCTCGGGACCCGGAGGACTCACCATGCGCGCGATACGCGTCTTTTCGGCCGCACTGCTGGGCATGACCGCCCTGACCCTCACCGCACCCGCCGCCGTCGCCCGGGAGGACGGGGAGCGCGACATCACCTCGTTCGGCTTCGACGTCGCCCCGACGACCATCGCCGCGGGCGGCCGCGTGACGCTCTCGGTCAACGGCTGCCGGTCCGACACCAAGGTCACCTCCGGCGTCTTCGACACGGTGACGATCCACAAGGGACAGGGCACGGGCACGGCCACCGTCGACTGGGAAGCCAAGCCTGGCGCGGTGTACGAGGTGAAGTTCCAGTGCGGGAACGAATCCGGCCATACGGAGCTCACCATCGCCGGTGGCCGGCCGAACAGCCCGACGCATACCCCCGTCCCCCTCCACCGGGGCGTCAAGGCGGGCGTCGGCGGCTCCGCCGGCGGCTTCGACCTGGGCGAGATCGGCCTCGGGGCGGCGCTCATCGCCGGCTCGGTCGGCGCGGCCTACCACTGGTCGCGCAGACGCGCCGGCGAGCACGGCGGCTGACGCACCGGACGGCCCTTCGCCCCGGAACCCTTGTGGGTCCGGGGCGAAGGGCCGTTCACGTGCGAGGCGTCCTCGACGGGGAAAGCCGGTCGTCGCGGGTCGCGACTCAGATCTTGCTCTCGGAGCGGCGGCGCATCCAGAACACCCCGCCGCCGACGAGCGCGAGCCCCACCAGACCGCCGCCGATCGCCACGTCGGTCGGCGTGGCACCGGTGGAGCTGCTGCCACCGAGACCACCGCGGACCCCGCCGATGACGGTGAAGGCGCCGGTCTTCGTGAGTGGGGGCTTGCCGAAACACCGGACCGTGATGTCGTACGAGCCCGGGGTGGCCGAGCTGTTGACGGTCGCGGTCCCCTTCGACGTCTCGCTGTGGTTGTTGATGGGCGAGAGATTGGCCTGTGGGAACGCGTTGGACGTCATGGTGCCGCCCTTCGGGCAGCCGTCGACGGTCACCGTCAGCTGTCCGCCCCGGGCGATGACGCTCGGCGTGGCGACGATGTTGCTCGAGGTGTCCCAGGCCGCGGCCTGGGGAGCGGCGAGTCCGAGGGCGGCGACCGCTGTCACAGAGACCGCCAGGGCACGAGTGCTACGCATGTGATCCTCCGCGGAAGGCGCCCCGGGAACCGTCCCCGGGTCGATCGGCGAGAGAACGCCTCCCAGACTGACCCTCAGTTGCCGTGCACAGGGCCGCATTTCGAGAATGGTCCGTCCTGGTGAGGGGACACGCCGACAGAAAGGAACACAATCGGATATTGCCGCAGGTCACGGACCGTCAGAAATTTCCTTCCGACCCAGACTCGTATGGCGCACGGCACTCCTCCCCGCCACCCGTTCGCACTTCTCCCGTCGCCCCCCGCGCGCCGGGCGTCTAGCGTTCTCGTATGCGCGACGGACGTGGCGACGGCCGCGTCGAGAGGGGTTTGCGAATGTCCGTGTCCGAGCTGGACGAAGAGCAGGAGCGCCCCAAGAAGCGCGCTCCCTGGGGTGTCATAGCGCTTGTTCTGCTGACGGGCCTGGCTCTCATTCGGAACGGCTCGGGAGAGTTCGACGTGGGGCCCCCGCAGCCCGCGACGGCCGCCGCCGCCGACAGTGGCGCCATGGACAGGTCCCGCCCGGGCGCTCCGGCCCCGCTGTCGTTCTCCGTGGTGGACCGCATCAGGATCCCGGCGATCCGGGTCGACGCCCCCGCCGTCCCGGTGGGTCTCGACATGGAGGGCTGGGTGGACGCGCCGCCGCCGGAGGACCCGAATCTCGCGGGATGGTTCTCAGGCGCGGTCTCGCCCGGCGAGAAGGGCACCGCCGTCGTCGTGGGTCACGTCGACAACAGTCAGGGGCCCGCCGTCTTCTACGGTCTGGGCGCCCTCAAGAAGGGAAACCGCGTCGAGGTCGGACGCAAGGACGGAAAGACCGCCGTATTCGAGATCTACGGCATCGAGGTGTTCGAGAAGAACAACTTCCCCGGAGACCGCGTCTACGGAAACTCCGGAACCCCCGAATTGCGTGTCATCACCTGCGGGGGCGGATTCTCCAAACAGAACGGCTACGACGGGAACGTCGTCGCGTTCGCCCGCCTGGTCGAGGTCCGCTGAAGTTCCCCGACCGGGCGGGCGAAGGCCCGTGGAATTCCATGGATTCCCATGGAATTCCACGGGCCTAGGCCCTGTCGTCAAATTCCCGTCTGCCGCCTGGGCACGGTGATGTGATACCCCGAGTCCAGCAGCCGCGGCAGGTAGTCGCGCAGTGCGGTCACGCTCTGCGAGCGGTCGCCGCCCGCGTCGTGCGCGAGGACCACCACACCGGGGGCGGCGCCGTCGATGACCCGGTTCTCGATGGCACCGGCGCCCGGCGTCTTCCAGTCGAGGGTGTCGACCGTCCAGGCGAGCGGCTCCATGCCCAGTTCGGCGCCGATCTGGAAGGCTGCCCGGTTCCAGGCCCCGTAGGGCGCGCGGAACCAGCCCGGCCGTTCCCCGTACGCCTCCTCGATGACGTCGCAGGTGCGCTCCATCTGGGAGCGGATCGCGGACCTGCTGAGCCGGGTCAGGAGCGGATGGGACCAGGTGTGGTTGCCGACGATGTGCCCCTCGTCCGACATCCGGCGCAGCATGTCCTTGTTCTCGACGGCCATCTCGCCGCACACGAAGAACATGGCGCGCACGTCGTGGGCCTTGAGCGCCCGCAGGATGTCCGGGGTGTAGCGGGGGTCGGGGCCGTCGTCGAAGGTCAGCACCATGCTGCGGCCGCGTCCTGACATCCGCAGGAACGGTTCGTGCCGTACGAGGGTGCGCGCCGCCGTGCCGCGGGCCGGCTCGTATCCGGCAATGGGCTGCAGACGGTAGGCGGCCGGCCTCCCGGCCACCCTCCTCCTCGCCGGGGCTCCGGCGGCGGGAGCGGCGGCGGGCCGCGCCGGGGGGCCCGGATCGGCGGTGAGCAGTCGGGCCGTGCCGGCCACACCCGCCGCACCCAGGACAGCGGCGCCGGCGAGCAACGCCCGGCGCCGCGGAAGGAACTGATCCTTATTCATGAGTAATCAGTCGCCCGGTGGAGGCCCGCCGCAGCACATAGACACCGGTGCGGACGTATGAAAGCACCCGTTGAGAGCATCTGCGGGGCGGCTCGGCGGTGGTTCGCGAGCGGCAGGGGCGGGTTCCGGAGCGCTGTCAGGAGGCGGCCGGGCGGTGGCCCGGCCCGGCGGTTCGGATAGCCTCGGGGCCGTGACGGAACAGCACTCCCACCAGTTCGAACGGGGCACCGACGGGCCCAAGGTGATCGTGGTCGGTGTGGACGGCTCCGACTCCTCACTGCGTGCGGCCGCCTACGCCGCCGGCCTGGCCCGACGCCAGCGGGCGCTGCTCGCACTGGTCTACATCCAGCCGGTCATGACGGCCGGCGCCGCTCTCGGGGTTCCGGTCGCGGAGACCACCGACAAGATCGCCGAGGAGCTGGTCCGGGAGATCCGGCACGCGACCGAGCAGGTCAAGGACATATTCGACGTGCGCTGGGAGTTCCACACCTTCCGCGGCGACCCGTACAACGGGCTCGTCTCCGCGGCCGACCAGCTGAAGGCGGACGCGGTCGTGGTGGGCGCGTCGGAGCAGGCGGGGCACCGGATCGTCGGTTCCGTCGCGATCCGGCTGGTGAAGGCGGGGCGCTGGCCGGTGACGGTGGTGCCGTAGACCGCACGGCCATCCGGCTCCGGGCACCGGCAGCGGGACGGGCACCGTCTCCGGGTGCGGGTGTCACTCCGCCGTGGCGGGCGGCTTCGCCATGACGAGGCCGTCCTCGCCCGCGCCCCTGCTGAGGACGACGCGGCGGATACGGTCCCGTACGGCCTTCGCGTCGGCGTCCTGGCCGTCCGCGGTGCTGAGGTCGACGACCCGCCCCGTCCGGAGGTCGAACCACTGGGGGACGAACTCGGCCTTCTCGACCCGCCAGCGGCCGCCGGGCTCCCCGGGCGGGGCGAAGGTGAAGCGGCCGATGGAGCTCTCGTTGCCGCGCGGATCGTGGGCGCCGCTGTGGTTGACCATCGCCCCGGCGATCTGGTCACCCATGCCGTAGATCACCCAGGTGCCGTTCACCTTCTCGTACGCCTGCGGGACGTGGGCGTGGGTGCCGAGGACGAGGTCGAGGTCGGGGCGGCCGTCCGTACGGGACCCGGTGAGCCGCTCGCCCAGTTCGCGCTGCCGGAGGTCGGGCTCCTCCTGCCACTCGGTGCCCCAGTGCAGGGAGACGACCACGACGTCGGCGCCCGCCTTCCGGGCGGCCCTGGCGTCGGCGACGATCCGGTCGGGGTCGATCAGGTTGACCGTCCAGGGCGCGCCGGGCGGCAGCGGGATGCCGTTCGTGTCGTAGGTGTAGGCGAGATGGGCCACCTTCGCCGCGCCGGCCTGCATGATCGTGGGCGTGCTCGCCTCGGCCGCGCTGCGGGCGGATCCCGCGTGCCGCACACCGGCCCGGTCCAGCGCGGCGAGAGTGCGGTGGACACCGGCGGAGCCGTCGTCCAGCGTGTGGTTGGAGGCGGTGGAGCAGGCGTCGTAGCCGGTCGCGGCGAGGCCCTCGGCGATCTGCGGCGGCGACTTGAAGGTGGGGTATCCGGTGTAGTCGCCGTCCGCCCCGTACACCGTCTCCATGTGGCAGATCGCCAGGTCGGCGCGGGTCACGACGGGTTTGACGCCCGACAGCATCGGGCGGAAGTCGTAGCCTCGGCCGCCCGCGTCGGCGTGCGCCTTGTCGATGATCGAGCTGTGCGGGAGGACGTCGCCGGAGGCGACCAGCGTGAAGCTGTTCGCGGACGCGCCGGCGCCGACCGGGCTCCCGCCGTGTCCCGCCCCGCCGTCCCCCTGACAGCTCGCGAGGCCCGCGACGCACAGCGCCACGGACGCTGCTGCCACCCGCCGGGTACGCGGCGTCCTCGACATCCTCGACCTCGTTCCCGTGCGGCCCCAAACAGGCCTATGCGGTCATATCAACTTATGAGTTGATACATATCCAGAAACAGAAAGGAAGGAGAGTCAAGAAGGCGCCACCGCGGTTGGTCCGTTCGATGCGCCGGAAGGAGCCCGTTCGGACCGGACGGGGATGCGGAGGCGGAGCCTTCCGTCCCGGTTGACCGTTCGTCGTACCGTTCGTCGACGGGTTCGACCGTCTGCCGACGAGCCGTGCCGGGGCCCTGTCCCGGCGGGACGCCCTGCGCTGGCATACGGCCATGACGGCCGCCATCACCATGACCAGCAGGACGACCGCCGAGCACGAGCTGGCCGAATTGCAGCGGGAGCACGGCGCACCGCTCTTCGCCCTGATGCTGAGGCTCTCCGACGGAGACCGCCAGCGTGCCGAGGATCTGGTGCAGGAGACGTTCGTACGTGCCTGGCAGCATCCCGAGGCCCTGCGCGCCGACGACTTCGACTCCGTACGGCCCTGGCTGCTCACCGTGGGGCGACGGCTGGCCATAGACGCCCGGCGGGCCCGGCAGGCTCGGCCCGCCGAGGTCGGGGACGCCGTGCTCGAGAGCGCGCGGGTCGCGGCCGATCACGCGGAACGCTCCGTGGCGACCCTCGATGTGCGGGAGGCTGTGAAGACTCTCACTCCCGAGCACCGTGAAGTCCTGGTGCAGGTGTATTTCCGGGGGGCGAGTGTGGCGGAGGCCGCCGCGGCCCTGGGGATTCCGCCCGGTACCGTGAAGTCTCGCGCGTACTACGCGCTGCGCGCCCTGCGCCGGGTTCTTCCGGGATACGCGGCCGACCTGCGGTGAAACCGAAGGCCGAGTCAAACCTCCGTAAAGCGCCTTGCTGAGGATCATGGTTGAGCAATCTGCTGTCCTCATCCGTGTTCCGGACTGGGGCCCGGATTCGGGCGACGCGCACGCACCGGAGGAGGGCAGGAAGGGATGCTGCACAGAGGTCAAGAGAGCACGGACGGCGCCGGCGGCGGTGAACTCACCGTCCCCATGGCCTGGTTGTACGCCGAGTACATCGCCGACGAACTGCTGCGGACCGGCGACCTGATGCCACCGACGTCCTTCGAGTTCCGTGCGGGGCGTGACGCCCTGGCGCTCACGATCTTCCTGTCCGACACGAGCGGCGAACTCTCCGGCATCCAGGTGGTGACACAACTGGAGACGTGGCTGTCGCTGACGGCGTACGACCAGCCGTGGCAGGACTGGGTGGGCGAGCGCATGGCGGGGCTCGCGGCCGAGGCCGTCGAATCGGGCGGTCCCACGCCGGATCTGGATCTGGCGGCGGAGGCCTGGCGCTGGCTGGAGGAGACCGAGCTGCTCGCGCCCGACCTGGACGCGGTACCGGGCGGCGGTCCCGTCATCGGGGAGGACGACGGGCCGAAGGTCTGGACCCCGGCCTGGCAGCTGGGGCTGCCGCTCGGGCACCTGGCGATCCATCTTTTCTGACCGATCCCAGGCCGGAGTCCCGCGGCCGACTCCTCTGACCGGTTTTTTTCGATCCTCGACCAATCCGCGGGCCCGACCGCTCCGAATCTCTTGGTTGGTTTCCGGACGGGACTTGAGTGATTCGGCGGTCTCCTGCGTACCGGTGGGCAAGTAGCTACTCCCCGCACACACCCCCATCGGCACGGCACGAGGATTTGGTATGAGGTCGCTGGAACGCCACCGCGACGTCGGCGCATACGCGCTAGGCGTGCTGGACGAGGCGGATGCCTTCCGCTTCGAGGACCACCTCATGGAGTGTCCCCAGTGTGCGGTTCAGGTACATGAACTGTCCGCCACCACACGGTCGTTGCGGGCTTACGCCCAGGCGACACCGCGTACGGTGCACCCCATGACACAAGCGGGACCGGCCCTGCTGGACCGGCTCCTGGACGATGTCGTCTCGGCCCGCAGAGGCGGGCGCAGGCGCTGGCTGTTCGCGGTGGCGGCAGCCGTGGTGTTCGCCGTCGGCGGGCCCGCGGTCGCGGTCTTCACCGGGGACGAGGACGCGAACAGCAGGACGGTCGCCGCGACCGACCCGGAATCCGGGGTGTGGGCCGAGGTCACCACCCTCGACCGGGCCTGGGGCAGCGAGGTGGACCTGCGGGTCAAGAACGCCTCCGTCTCCCAGGCCTGCGAACTCGTGGCCGTCGGTCACGACGGTTCTGAGCAGGTCATCCTGAGTTGGACCGTGCCCAAGAACGCCCCACCGGCCTCCGAGGCCATGCCGGGCGCGGCCGCGATGCATCCCGGCGACGTCGTCCGCTACGAGGTACGGACCGGAAAGAAGGTACTGGTGACACTCAAGGCTCCCTGAACCGGGACTGCCTGACGGCCCGTACGCGAAGGCCCGGCCGGCCGGACACGGCTTGCGGGGCTACTTCAGGAACTTGGACGTCCTGCGGTCCGCGAGGGGCTTGCCACCGGTCTGGCAGGTGGCGCAGTACTGGAGCGACGAGTCACTGAAGGAGACCTCGCGGATGGTGTCACCGCAGACCGGGCAGGGCTCGCCGGCACGTCCGTGGACCCGCAGGCCGCTCTTCTTCTCGGCCTTCAGCCGGCCCGCGGCCAGCCCGTGGGAGCGCTCGACGGCCTCCCCGAGCGTGCCGCGCAGAGCCTCGTACAGTCGCCGCGTCTCCTGCTCGGTCAGGGCGGAGGCGAGCTTGAAGGGCGACATCCTCGCGGCGTGCAGGATCTCGTCGCTGTAGGCGTTCCCCACCCCCGCGATCAGGCTCTGGTCCCGCAGCGCGCCCTTGAGCTGTCTGCGCTCGCCCGCCAGCAGCTTCGCGAACCGGACCTCGTCGAAGTCGTCGGCCAGCGGGTCCGGTCCGAGGCGGGCCACACCGGGGACCTCCCCCGGATCCCGTACGACGTACACGGCCAGCCGCTTCTGGGTGCCGGCCTCGGTGAGGTCGAAGCCCTCCCCCGTCTCCAGGGCGACGCGCATCGCGAGCGGGCCCTTGCCGGGGCGGGGCGGCCCGTCGGGGAGCCGGTCCTTCCAGTGGAGCCAGCCGGCCCGTGCCAGGTGCGTGACGAAGTGGGGGCCGTCGGCCGTCTCCAGGTCCAGGAACTTGCCGTGCCGGTGCACGGCCGTCACCTCACGGCCCTCCAGGGCGGTGAGCGGCGGGTCGTACGTCTTCAGCACACTGATCGCGACGGGCAGCACGCGAACGATCTCGCGGCCGACCAGGTGATCGACCAGGAAGCTCCTCAACGCTTCGACCTCGGGCAGTTCCGGCATGGATCCAGAATGCCACTGGAGCCCCTCAGGGGGCGCGGGGAGCAGCGCACGCCTGTCTCCCGCGCACAGCGCCCCTCACGTCCACCACGCGCGGGCCGCGGGGCCCCTCACTCCCGGTCCGGCACCAGGAACTCGCACCACACGCATTTGCCGGCGCCCCGGGCCTCCACGCCCCACACGTCCGCGAGCCGGTCCACCAGCAGGAGGCCCCTCCCGGAGACGCCGGCCTCCCCCGCCTCCCGGCGTCGCGGCAGGGCGCTGGAGGCGTCCTCGACCTCGACTCGGAGCCGGCGGTCCGGGCCGGTCAGGGCCCGCAGGGTCACGACGGCGGAACCCTCCGTGTGCATGAGGGCGTTGGTGATCAGTTCGTCGGCGATCAGTTCGATCTCGTCGGCCCGCTCCTGGGCGCCCCAGGCCCGTACGGCGGCCCGGACCATGTGCCGGGCCTCACTGAGCGCCTCGGGGTCCCCGGGCCCGACATGCTGCTGGAGCCGCCCGCCGGAGCGCTGCGCGTCCGCGGTATGACGGCGCAGCAGGAGCAGCGCCACGTCGTCCTCGCCGCCGCGCTCCTCCGCGACGTCGATGAGCCGGTCGGCGAGATCGCGGACGTCGTCGGGTCCCGTGGCGATGAGCGCTCGGAGGGTCCGCATGCCGTCGTCGAGGTCGATCCCGGGCTGTTCGACGAGACCGTCGGTGCACAGGAGCAGGGTCTGGCCGGGGCCGAGCTCGATGGTGTTGACCGGGTACTCGAGCCGTCCGAACTCGGCGGACAGGCCGAGCGGCAGGCCCCCGTCGACGGGGAGTCTGTGGCAGGCGCGGTCCGTGTCGCGGACCAGTGCGTCGATGTGGCCCGCGCGGACGACCTGCATGACGCCGGTGGACAGGTCGACCTCCGCGTACAGACAGGTCGCGAAGCGCTCGGTGTCGAGTTCGTGGAGGAACACGGAGGCGCGGGCCATGACGGTGGCGGGGGTGTGGCCCTCCGCCGCGTAGGCACGCAGGACGATGCGCAACTGGCCCATGACGGCGGCCGCGTGCGTGTCGTGCCCCTGAACGTCCCCGATGACGGCGCCCACCCGGCCGCCGGGCAGCGGAATCACGTCGTACCAGTCGCCTCCGATCTCACGGCCGAGGGATCCGGAGCGGTAGCGCACGGCGACGTCCGCGCCCGGGATGCTCGGGATCGAACGCGGCAGCATCGCCTGCTGGAGCCCCTGGGCGAGGTCCTTCTCCTGCTCGTAGAACATGGCGCGCTGGAGGCTCTGCGCGATGCTGCTGCCGAGTGCGACGAGGACGTTGCGGTCCTGGGCCGAGAAGCCGGTCCGGTCGTTGTAGAGCAGCCCCATGGCCCCGATGGGTCTGGCCTGCGCGATGAGCGGCAGGTACGCCGCCGAGGTGATGTCGAGGCCGGTGATGTGCGGCCACAGCAGCGGGTAGGACTCGGCGAACTCCTCCGGCGACTCGATGAAACGCGGGGTGAGGGTGCGCACGACCTCGCTCATCGGGTACTGCTCGTCGATGCGGGTGACCAGGGTGCCGGGCACGAAGCTGCCCTCGGGGCCCTCGGCGACCAGCCGGATGCGGCCGGCCTCGACCAGGCCCATGACCAGGCTGGTCGCACCCAGGTGGGTGACGCCCTGGTTGTTCTTCAGGACGTCGATGACGTCCTGGACCGTCCGGGCGTGCGCGAGGGCCGCCGTGGTGATCTGCACGACGTTCGTCTGCCGCAGTCGGGCCTCGTCGTCCAGGGCTGCCTGCTCGCGGCGGTCCTGGGCCTCGCTCAGCTCCTGGGTGGCGTCGCGGACGATGCCGATGATGCGGCGCGGCCTGCCGGTCTCGTCGCGCCGGATGTAGCCCTGGGTGTGGGTCCAGCGCAGGGTGCCGTCCCGGCGGCGGATGCGGAAGTACGCGCCGTAGTTCTCGCTGCCGTTCTTGAGGGACTGGGAGACGTGCGTGTCCAGGCGGTGGGCCTCGTCCGGAGGCACCCTCAGGGCCAGGTTCTCCGGGCGGCCCGCGTACTCCTCGGGGAGCACGTCGAAGATCTCGTGGGCGACCGCGTCCATCTGCATGACGCCGGTGTCCAGGTCCCAGTCGAAACTGCCCATGCGATTGAGCGCCAGGATCGGATCCGGGTGGGCGGGCCAGTCGTCCGGGAGTGACAGGGCGCTCGCACCCCGATCAACCATGAGCCCACCTTGTCAGGGTTTACCCGAATCCTCGACTCGTAGGACGCCCCGGACGGCCGCGCGGACCGTGGGCCTGCCGTCTCCACGGCCCGCGGGCCCCGCTAGTCCGGAATCAGGCCTCCGCCGTCCGGAACGTCGGGTGCGTCCGGGACGGTGTCGGGTCCGGCCGTGCCGGGCGGCGTGTCCGTGTCGTCCGGGGGCGGGACCACGTCGTCGGAGGGTGTGGCCGTCACGGTGACCGTGGGGCAGGCCGAGGGGTCCGGGGAGGCGGTGTCCGTGACGTCTTCCGTCGCGGAGGGCGCGCTCTCGCCTGGGGTGACGGTGACGGTCCCGATGGGAGTGGCGCAGTCCTCCGGGAACTCCTCGGAGGTCCCGGAGGAGCTCTCGGCCGACGATCCGTCCCGTGAGGGCTCGTCGGGCGACAGGGACGGACCGTCCGGGTCAAAACTTTGCGGGTCCGGGCTTTGCGGGTCCGGGCTTTGCGGGTCCGCCGCCGGCCGCGGGACGACACGGTCCTCGTCGCCGTCGTGGTCTCCGGTCCTCCGCTCGATCCAGGTGTTGTTCCGGACGTCGATGATCGTGATCTCGACGATCACCTGGGGGGCCGGGGTGACCAGCACTGCCCCACTGGGCCGGTAGCCGGGCCAGGGGCGGCCCCGGTGTGCCGGGCTCTCGTGGAGGGCGGCCGGCGGCTTCAGGGGGTTGCCGCAGGCGCACCGCACGCTCGGTACGCCGCGGTTGTCGACCAGGACGGCGGTGCCCGCCTGGAGCACGGCCTGGTAGCCGGCCGCTCGTCCGTCGCGGAATCCGTGGCTGGTGACCCTGGTGTCGGCGCGCAGCACGACCGGGGTCAGGCCGCGCAGGTGGCCGGCGAGGTCCGACAGGGGGATGCCCGCGGCCCGGGTGAAGGCGCGTGCCCTGGCCCTGTCGGCGGTGAGGAGGCCGGTCTGCCGTTCGACGTCGCAGCTGCCGACCCGCTGCGTACCGCTGTAGAGGCCCGGGGTGGCCCCCGAGACGGACCGGACGCCCTCCGCGGTGGCGGTGGGGCTCGGCCGGGGTGTGGGAGTGACGGGTGGCTCGGGCGCGCCGGTCGTGACCGTCGAGGCGGTGAAGGGGTCCGGGCCCCGGGCGGCCGCCGGTTGCAGAAAGACCTCGCCGCCGGGGGTGCCGGAGGCGTCGGGGGTCCCGTCCTCCCCGCCGGCGCAGCCGACGACGAGGAGCGCCGTGGAGAGCGCGCAGGCCGTGACGAGGGTTCCGGTGGGTAGGCGCACGCCGACCTCCCGTTCCGAGCGGGGCAATATGTTCACTATTGTCTGCTTCGGCTTCGACCACCCCGCAAGCCGGGTCACCCAGCGTCACCACGAGAAGGAGGGAGTGCGCGACGTGGAGTGGTTCACCGCCTCCGAGTACTGGACCGGCCGGCTGGTCTTCCAGCGAGGGCTGGCCATGCTTTATCTCGTCGCGTTCCTGGGCGCGGCGCTGCAGTTCCGTGCGCTGATCGGCGAGCGCGGCATGCTTCCGGTGTCCCGGTTCGTCGCCCGGGTGCCGTTCCGGCGGTCACCGAGCGTGTTCCATCTCCACTGCTCCGACCGCTTCTTCGCGGCCTGGGCCTGGACGGGCTGTGCGGTGTCGGTGGCGCTCGTCGCGGGCCTGGACAACCAACTCCCCCTGTGGGGCGGCATGTTGCTGTGGCTCGTCCCCTGGGTGATGTACCTGTCGATCGTCAATGTCGGCCAGACCTGGTACGGCTTCGGCTGGGAGTCCCTGCTTCTGGAGACCGGCTTCCTCGCGGTGTTCCTGGGCAACGACGAGGTCGCCCCGCCCGTGGTGGTGCTCTTTCTGCTGCGCTGGCTCCTGTTCCGCGTCGAGTTCGGGGCCGGCCTGATCAAGATGCGCGCCGACGCGTGCTGGCGGAAGCTGACCTGCCTCGATCACCACCATGAGACCCAGCCGATGCCGGGTCCGCTGAGCTGGTTCTTCCACCACCTCCCGAAACCGTTCC
Organism: Streptomyces aurantiacus; assembly: GCF_027107535.1. Lineage (NCBI taxonomy): Bacteria > Bacillati > Actinomycetota > Actinomycetes > Kitasatosporales > Streptomycetaceae > Streptomyces > Streptomyces sp. Qhu-G9. Next base: position 6,408,189 of record NZ_CP114283.1, read on the forward strand.
ACCGGGTCGAGGTGGCCGCCAACCATGTCACCCAACTCGTCGTGCCCTTCCTGCTGTTCGCCCCTCGGCCCGTCGCGACGGCAGCCGCCTCCCTGATGATCGTCACCCAGTTGTGGCTGGTGCTGTCCGGGAACTTCGCCTGGCTGAACTGGATCACGATCGTGCTGGCCCTGTCGGCACTGGAGCTGCCCGGCAGGGCCCCGGACGTGCCCGGCGCCCCGCTCTGGTACGAGGTCGTGGTCCTGACGGCCGCGGTGCTGCTCGTGGGGCTCAGTCACCGCCCGGTCCGCAACATGATGTCCCGCCACCAGTCCATGAACCGCTCCTTCGACCCGCTCCACCTGGTGAACACCTACGGGGCGTTCGGCAGCGTCAGCCGGACCCGGTACGAGGTGGTGGTCGAGGGCACGGCCGACCGGACGCCCCGCGAGGACGCGGGGTGGCGGGAGTACGGGTTCAGGGGCAAGCCGGGCGATCCCCGGCGCTGGCCCCGCCAGTTCGCCCCCTACCATCTGCGGCTCGACTGGATGATGTGGTTCGCCGCGTTGTCCCCCGCCTACGCCGAGCCCTGGTTCGGCGGTTTCGTGGAACGGCTGCTGGAGAACGACCGCGACACACTGCGCCTCCTGCGCCACTGCCCGTTCCCGCCGGACGCCCCTCCCCGCCACGTCCGGGCCCGCCTCTACCGCTACCGGTACACGACCTGGCGCGAGCTGCGGGAGACGGGCGCGTGCTGGGAGCGGACGTACGTGCGGGAGTTCCTGCCGCCGACGGGACTGGACGCGACGGCTCAGAGGCCGTAGACGCGGGTCGCGGTGCCCGCGAAGACCTCCTCCCGCTCGCTCTCGCCGAGCTTCCCGGTCAACTGATGCGCCGTGTCGGCGACTTCGGCGTACGAGGCGACGAGCGTGCACACCGGCCAGTCGGAGCCGAACATGAGGCGCCCGGGTCCGAAAGCCTCCAGCACCGTGTCCGCGTAGGGCGTCAGGTCCCCCGCCGTCCAGCCCCGCGGATCCGCCTCCGTGACCATTCCGGAGAGCTTGCAGACGGTGTTCGGCAGGGCGGCGAGGGCGCGGACGTCGGTGGCCCAGGGCTGCAACTGCCCAGCGGCGATGGTCGGTTTGCCCAAGTGGTCCAGCACGAAGGTGAGTTCGGGACGGCGCTGCGCCGCCCGCGCACAGGCGGGGAGTTGGTGCGGAAGGACGACCAGGTCGTAGACCAGGCCCGCCTCGGCCACCGCCGCCAGTCCGCGCTGTACGTCCTCGCGCAACAGCCATCCGGGATCCGGTTCGCCCTGGACCTGGTGGCGGATGCCCTTGAGGTGACGGCCGCCCGGCAGTTCGCGCAGGCGGGCCAGTTCGTCGGCGACGTCGGGTCGGGTGAGATCGGTCCAGCCGACGACTGCGCCGATCAGGTCGCTCTCCTGCGCGAGGACCAGGAACTCCGGGGTCTCCTCCGCCAGCGTGACCGTCTGCACGAGGACGGTTCGCGAGACACCGGCGGCGTGTGCCGCCGGGGCCAGGTCGTCGATGGTGAAGTTCCTTCTCAGGGGCGCCAGTTCGGGGCCGGAGATCCAGTCCTGGTCGCGCACGGCGAGGTCCCAGACATGGTGGTGGGCGTCGACGGCACCCGTCCGCCCCGTCACGGCAGCTCCCAGACGACCGGCAGTCCCGCCCCGGAGCCCTCGGCCGAGTAGTCGTGCACCACGTCCAGCAGGTCCGCCATCCGGGCCTGCCAGGCGATGTTGACCGGCAGCTTCTCCAGCTCGGCGAGCAGCCGCGCGTAGTCCTCGCACTCCAGGAGGTGGAAGAGGTCGGTGCCGCTGCGCCAGATCGTCCAGGACGTGGCTCCGGCGGCGCGGATCGCGTCCGTGAGTTCCGCCGGGACCTCACGGTGGGCGGCCTCGTACGCGGCGATCCGGTCGGCGCGGACCTTGGTGTGCAGGGCGACTCTCATGACGGCTCCCCGGCCGGCTTGTCCTGCGGCACCGGGGCCTCGCCCGGCAGCACGCCCGTCGCCCGCAGTTCCTGCCAGAGGCCGTCGGGCACAGGAGCCGTGAACTGCTCGGCGCAGTCCCGGACTTCGTGCGGCGACCTGGCGCCGACGAGGACGGAAGCGACCGCCGGGTGGGCGACGCAGAACGCGAGGGCGGCGGCGCGCAGTGTGGTGCCGTGCCGGTCCGCCGCCGCCTTGAGGGCCAGCGCCCGGTCCAACACCTCGGGTGGCGCTGCCGCGTAGTCGTAGGTCGCTCCGGGCTTCGGGTCGGCCAGCAGGCCGGAGTTGAAGGCGCCGCCGATGACGACGGACGTGCCGCGCTCCCGGGCGGCGGGCAGCAGGTCGGTGAGTGCCCGCTGGTCGAGGAGGGTGTAGCGCCCGGCGCAGAGGATCACGTCGACGTCCGTGTCACGGACGAAGCGGGTGAGCATCCCGGTCTGGTTCATGCCCGCGCCGATCGCGCCCACCACGCCCTGCGAACGGAGCTTCTCCAGGGCCGGATAGCCCTCGCGGAAGGCCTGCTCGGCGTGGTCGTCCGGGTCGTGGAGGTAGACGACGTCCACCCGGTCGAGGCCGAGCCGTTCCAGGCTGGCGTCCAGGCTCCGGCGTACACCGTCCGCGCTGAAGTCCCACACGCGGCGGTGCGTGGCGGGCACCGCGAAACCGTTGGCGCGGTCGTCGCCGCCCCGGTCGGTCGGCTCCAGGCGGCGGCCGGCCTTGGTCGAGATCGTGTACGCCGACCGGGGGCGCTCGCGCAGGGCCGCGCCCAGACGTCGTTCGGACAGCCCGATGCCGTAGTGGGGCGCCGTGTCGAAGTACCGGATGCCGGCGTCCCAGGCGGCCCGCACGGTCTCCTGCGCCTGCTCCTCGCCGACCTCGGTGAAGAGGTTGCCGATACCGGCGGCGCCGAGAGCGAGGCCGGTGACCTCGACGCCGCTGCGGCCGAGCCTGCTCACCGGCCCGCAGGGCGCAGCCGCAGCCCCTGCATCCCGCCGTCGACCGCGAGGGCCGTGCCGGTGGTCGCGCCCGACAGCGGACTCGCCAGGTAGGCGATGGCGCCCGCGACCTCGGGCGCTGAGACGAGGCGTCCCGTGGGCTGACGGGCCTCCAGTGCGGCCCGTTCGGCGCCCGGGTCCGTCGCGGCGTCCAGGAGGCGGCCGACCCACGGCGTGTCGACGGTGCCGGGGTTCACGCAGTTGACGCGGATGCCCTCGCGGACGTGGTCGGCGGCCATGGCGAGGGTCAGCGACAGGACGGCGCCCTTGGACGCGGAGTACAGGGCGCGCTGCGGGAGGCCGGCCGTTGCCGCGATGGAGCAGGTGTTCACGATGGACGCGTGCGAGGACTTCCGCAGGTGCGGCAGCGCCGCCCTGGCCGCCCGGACCATGCCGACGACGTTGACGTCCAGCACCCGGTGCCAGACCTCGTCGTCGTTGTCCTCGACGGTGCCCTGTGCGCCGATGCCCGCGTTGTTGACCAGCACGTCGAGACCGCCGAGATCCGCGGCCGCGGCGGCGACGGCCCGGCGCACCGACTCGTCGTCGGTGACGTCGGCCCGGTAGCCGAGCAGCGGCTTCTCGACGCCCGCGGGGTCCAGGTCGAGGACGGCGACCCGGGCGCCCCGGGAGGCGAGCAGTTCCGCGGTGGCCCGGCCGATGCCGGAAGCGCCGCCCGTCACCAGGGCCCTGAGTCCCTCGAAGTCGCTCATGCAGCCTGCTCCTTCTGCCGGTCGAGGTCGGCGGCCCAGAACGTGCCGCCGGGAAACGTGAACTCCGCGACGGACTCCGCCCGCATGGTGGCGGAGAAGCCCGGTGCGACGGGTGCCATGTAGCGACCCTCTCTGATCACCACCGGGTCGAGGAAGTGGTCGTGCAGATGGTCCACGTATTCGATCACGCGGTTCTCGGTCGTGCCGGACAGCGCCACGTAGTCGAACATGGACAGGTGCTGGACGAGTTCGCACAGCCCGACACCGCCCGCGTGCGGGCAGACGGGGACCCCGAACTTGGCGGCGAGGAGCAGGATCGCGAGGTTCTCGTTGACGCCGCCGACCCGGGCCGCGTCGATCTGCAGGACGTCGATGGCGCCCGCCTGGAGCAGTTGCTTGAAGACGATCCGGTTCTGTACGTGCTCGCCGGTGGCGACCTTGACCGGGGCGACGGCCTCACGGATCGCCGCGTGGCCGAGGATGTCGTCGGGGCTGGTGGGCTCCTCGATCCAGTACGGGTCGAACTCGGCGAGTGCCTTGGTCCACTCGATGGCCTCGTCGACGTTCCAGCGCTGGTTGGCGTCGATGGCGATGCGGATGCCGGGGCCCACCGCGGAGCGTGCCACGCGGCAGCGGCGTACGTCGTCGGCGAGGTCCGCGCCGACCTTCAGCTTGATCTGGGTGAAGCCGTCGGCGACGGCCTGACGGGCGAGCCGGGTGAGCTTCTCGTCGGAGTAGCCCAGCCAGCCTGGCGAGGTGGTGTAGCCGGGGAAGCCGCGCTCCTTCAGCAGCGCGGAGCGTTCCGCCGAGCCGTCTTTGCCCCGGCGCAGCAGCCGCAGCGCGTCCTCGGGCGTGAGGACGTCCGCGATGTACCGGAAGTCCACCTGGGCCACGAGCCATTCGGGTGTGGCGTCGGCGAGCAGCTGCCACAGGGGTTTGCGTGCGCTCTTGGCCGCGAGGTCCCAGACGGCGTTGACGACGGCGCCGATCGCCATGTGCATCACGCCCTTCTCGGGCCCGAGCCAGCGCAGTTGGCTGTCTCCCGTCAGGTCGCGGGCCAGCGATCCGGGGTCCGCGCACAGCTCGTCCACCGTGCGCCCGAGGACGTGCGGGCGCAGTGCCTCGATCGCGGCGACCTGGACATCGTTGCCCCGCCCGATGGTGAAGGTGAAGCCGTGCCCCTCCAGGCCGTCGGTCGCGTCCGAACGCAGGACGACGTACGCGGCCGAGTAGTCGGGGTCCGGGTTCATCGCGTCGGAACCGTCGAGCTCCCGCGAGGTGGGGAAGCGGATGTCGTAGGTGTCGACCGCGGTGATACGGGCGGCGGATGAGGACACGGAGGTGCCTTTCGTCAGAGACAGGGGAAGCGGAATGCCGACGTCCGGTGCGGCCCCGCGCCCCTGAAGGGGCGCGGGGAACTGCGCGACCAGCCACAACGGACCCGCAGTCGCACACCACGCCTAGGGGGTGCTTTGAAAGTCCCGCACAGCACCCTCTAGTCCTGCGCACGGCCGGTGGTCACGCGGGCGATCATGAGGGCGACCAGGATGATGCCTCCGTAGATCGCCTGGATCCAGAAGGACGGGACCTGCGCGAGAGTGAGCAGGTTCTGGACGACCCCGAGCAGGAGCACACCCGTCAGGGCGCCGAACATCGTGCCCTTGCCGCCGTCGAGGCTGATGCCACCGATGACCGCGGCCGCGAACACCGTGAAGATCATGTTCTGGCCCTGGTTGGCGTTGATCGCGCCGACGTAGCCGGTCTGCATCAGGCCACCGACCGCGGCGAGCGTCCCGGCGACGACGAAGACGCCGAGCATCACGCGTTCGACACGGATGCCGGCCGCACGGGCCGCGTCGGGGTTGCCGCCGATCGCGTACAGGGCCCGTCCCCAGCGGTGGTACTTGAGGACGAAACCGGCGACGCCGAAGGCCGCGGCCGCCAGCCACACCGAGATGGGCACGGTGAGGAACGTGGTGGTGGCGAGCGTGTAGAAGGCGTCGGGCATTCCGAAGAGCGTCTTGCCCTCGGTCGCGCCGACCAGCAGACCACGCAGGATGATCAGCATCGCGAGCGTCACGATGAACGCGTTGAGCTTGAACTTCACCACGAGGATGCCGTTGAAACCGCCGATGACCGCGCCCACCACCAGGATCGCGAGCAGGGCGAGACCCGCGGGCAGTTCCGTACCCCAGCCGGACTGGGCGGCGGGCAGCAGCAACAGGGCGCCGACGGCGGGCGCGATCCCGACGACCGACTCCAGCGACAGGTCGAACTTCCCGGTGATGAGCACCAGCGACTCGGCCAGCACCACCATCGCGAGCGCGGCCGAGGCACCGAGGACGGAGATCAGGTTCTGTTCGGTGAGGAACGCGTCGTTGACGAACGCGCCGAGCACGAGCAGCAGCAACAGAGCTGGTACGAGGGCGAGTTCGCGTGCCCTGCGCAGCAGTACGGTCTTGGCGTCGGCCTTGCTCTTCAGGGGGCGCAGGGAGGTGGGGGCCGAGGCCGACGCGGCCTTCGTGTCAGCCATGGTGGTCCACTCCTTCGATGGAGGCGATCAGCTCGTGGTCGCGCCAGCCCGCCGGATGCTCGGCGACGACCCGGCCGTGGAACAGGACGAGGACGCGGTCGCAGCGGCGCAGGTCGTCGAGCTCGTCGGAGACGACGAGCACGGCGGTGCCGTCGTCGCGGGCCGAGTCCATGCGCGAGAGCAGGGACTCCTTGGACTTCACGTCGACGCCCGCGGTCGGGTTGATCAGGATCAGCAGCCGCGGGTCCGAGGCGAGGGCCCGGGCCATGACGACCTTCTGGGCGTTGCCGCCGGAGAGGTCGGACACGGGCTGGTCGGGCCCCTCGGTGTGGATGTCGAGGCGCTCGATCAGCTCGCCGGCGAAGCCCCTTCTGCGGTCGGTGGCGACGAATCCGTACCGGCCGAGGCGATCGAGGACGCTCATGGTGGCGTTGTCGCCGACGGTCATGCCGAAGACGAGGCCCTGTCCGTGCCGGTCGCGCGGGACACAGCCGACACCGGCCCGCAGTGCGGCCGTGACATCACCGAACGGCAGTGGTCTGCCTTCCAGCCGGGCGCTCCCCGCGGTCGGCGTGTGGAGTCCCGCGAAGGACTCGGCGAGCTCGATCTTGCCGCTGCCGCTGGATCCGGCGAGGCCGACGACCTCGCCGCCGCGGACGGTCAGGTCGACGCTCTCGTACGAGTCCGACGTCATTGCGCGCGCTTCGAGGACGACGGGCGCGCCCGCGTCCACCTCCCCGCGGGCCGCCTTCTCCTCCACGGCGGCGATGGACTCCCCCGCCATGGCCTCGACCAGGGCGGCCCGCGGCAGCTCGGCCACCGGGGCCGTGGTGATCCAGCGGGCGTCGCGCAGGACGGTCACGGTCTGGCACACCTCGTACACCTCCTGGAGGTGGTGCGAGATGAACAGGAAGGTGACCCCGTTCTCCTGGAGCGCGCGCATCCGGGTGAAGAGGCGTTCGATCTCCCGGTTGTCGAGCTGGGCGGTCGGTTCGTCGAGGACGATGAACCGGGCACCGAAGCTCAACGCCCGCGCGATCTCCACCATTTGGCGGTCCTCGACCTTGAGGTCGGCGGTCCGCGCGTCCGGGTCGACGTGGACGTCCCAGGTGTCGAGGACCTCAGCGGCCTCGGTCTTCAGCCGGCGCCAGCTGATGAAGCCGCCGCGGCCCTGCGGCTGCCGGTTGATGAAGAGGTTCTCGGCGACCGTCAGCTCGGGGACGACGGTGGGCTTCTGGTAGACGCAGGCCACCTTGCGCCGCCAGGCGTCCCGGTCGGTGAGCGGGGGCGCGGGCTCGCCGTCGAAGCGGACCGTGCCCTCGTCGGGGGCCTGAAGGCCGGTGAGGACGGTGACGAGGGTCGACTTGCCCGCGCCGTTGCGGCCGACGAGGGCATGGGACTCACCCGCGTTCACCGTCAGCCGGCCGTCGGCGAGGGCGACGGTGGGGCCGTACCGCTTGGCGATCCCCCGCGCCTCAACGAGTGGTGTGCTCATGTGACCGTGTTGCCCCACAGCTCGGGGTCGTCGACGTTGTCCTTGGTCACCAGCGGCGCGGGCAGCTGGTCCTCCAGGTTGCCGCTGGGCAGCTTGACGATCTCGGAGTCGTGGTCGGTCGGGCCCGGCTTGAAGGTCTTCCCCTCCATGGCCGCCTTGATGTAGTACATGCCGTACTTGGCGTAGAGGTCGGCCGGCTGCGAGACGGTGGCATCGATCTGGCCCTTGCGGATGGCCTCGAACTCCTGCGAGATGCCGTCGTTCGAGACGATCGTGATGTGGCCCTTCTCGCCGGCCTTCTTCAGCAGGCCCTTGGACTTCAGCGTCTGCAGGGTGGGCGCGAGGTAGACGCCGCCGGCCTGCATGTAGATGCCCTTGATGTCCGGGTTGGCGTTGAGGAGCGTGTCCAGCTTGGAGGCCGCGGTATCGGACTCCCACTTGGCGGGGATCTCCAGGACCTTCAGCTTCGGGAACTTCTCCTTGACGCAGGCGCGGAAGGCCTCGGAGCGGTCGCGGCCGTTGACCGAGGCGAGGTCGCCCATGATCTGCACGACCTTGCCGGAGGGGATCTCCTTGCCGAGGTACTCGCAGGCCTTCTGGCCGTAGGCGACGTTGTTGGCACGGACCACCATCGCGACCTTGCCCTTCTCGGGCGCCACGTCCACGGCGACCACGGGCACGCCCTTGCGCTCGGCCTGGTCGAGGCCGGCGGAGATGGCGGCGCTGTCCAGGGGCGCCACGACGAGGCCCTTCACGCCCTGGTTGAGCTGGTTGTTGATGTCCGTGATCTGCTGCGAGGGATCGCTGTTGGAGTTCACCGTCTTGAGGGCGTCGACGTCCTCGGACTTCGCCATCTTCGGCACGTAGTCGTTGTACGACTGCCAGAACGGTGAGGTCAGCAGGGGCAGGATCACCCCGACCTTGCCGGTGCCGTCGCCCTTCTTGCCGCCCTCGGAGGCGACGTTGTCCTTGGTGCTGCCGCATGCCGCGAGTACGAGCGTGGCGCAGGCGGCCACGGCCGCCGCACGTATCGCCCGCGAGGTGTTTCGCCCGTTCCTGTACCGCACAGTTCTGCCGGCCATCTATCGGCTCCTCATTGAGCGTGATCGAGCTGGTGCCACGCATATTTATCAGACCACTTCGCCCCCACAACACCCCTCGCTCGCATTTTTTCGCTGTTTTGGTGCGTAGTGGTCCGACCACCTGAGTGGTTAGACTGCGGCGCACCCGGCGACAGGAGGACATGGCGTGGACGAGAGCCCGGCCCGGGCCGCGACGACGGCCCCGCAGAAAGGGACCGTGACGCAGCGCGCCATAGACCAGATCAAGGCGATGATCGGCGAGGGCCGTCTGGAGCCCGGCGCGCGACTGCCGACCGAGCGCGATCTGGCGTCGCAGCTGGGCATCTCGCGCAGCTCCATGCGCGAGGCGATCCGGGCGCTCACGGTGCTGGGCGTGCTGGAGGCCCGGCACGGCTCCGGGATCTACGTCACCCAGCTGGAGGCCGGCGATCTGCTGGAGACGTTCGGCGTGGTCGCGGACCTCTCCCGGGGCCCACGGCTCGTCGAGCTCCTCGAAGTGCGGCGCATCCTGGAGTCGACGGCGACGGCACTCGCGGCCGCACGGATCACCGCCGACCAACTGGCCGAGGTGGAGAAGCACTTGACGGCCATGAACGCGACGGACGACCCGGAGGAGATCCTCTCCCACGACCTCGCCTTCCATCGCGCCATCGGCGCCGCCGCGGGCAACGACACGATGGCGGCCATCCTGGAGGGCCTCTCCTCGCGCACGTTCCGTGCCCGGGTCTGGCGCGGCTACCAGGAGGAGGGTGCGTTCGAGCGGACCCGCCGGGAGCATGCGGCGATCCACCGCGCGCTCGTCGCCCGCGATCCGGAGGCCGCCCGGGCGGCCGCGGCTGCCCATGTGGGCGAGGTGGAGCAGTGGCTTCGGACCCAGCTCCAGCCCTGAGGGCCGGAACCGGGTCCGACTGCGGCCGGTGGGGCACCTGCGGACCGGTGGGGGCCGGTCGCGCGGTTCCCCGCGCCCCCGCGGGGCTGCGCCCCGAAAAGGGTCAGGCTCGCTTGAGCCTGAGCGTCACCAGTTCGAACGGGCGCAGCTTCAACGTGATCCGGTCACCGGACCGCTCCGGCGCGGCGGCCCCGGCCAGGGGGCGTTCCAGCAGGTCCGTCACCGTGACGGCCTCGACCTCGAAGCCCGCCGTGAGCGTGGCGCGGCTGCGCCCGCCACGCGACTCGTGGAAGCGGACGATCACGTCGCCGCTGCCGTCGTCGGCCAGCTTCACCGCGGTGATCACGACCGCGTCCTGGGCGACGGCCACCAGGGGCGCCACCTCCGAGGCACCGCCGACGACCTTCCGCTCGGGCAGGTTGATCCGCCAGCCCTCCCGCACCGCGTCACCGATCCCGGCGCCGGGCACCAGCGCGTGCCGGAACCGGTGGACGCCCTGGTCGGTCTCGGGGTCGGGAAAGCGCGGGGCGCGCAGCAGCGAGACACGGACCGTGGTGGTCGTGCCCCCGTCGTCGCGCACGGCACGCGTCACGTCATGGCCGTACGTCGAGTCGTTGACGACCGCGACGCCCCAGCCGGGCTCCTCCAGGTGGACGAACCGGTGGTTGCAGGCCTCGAACTTGGCGGCCTCCCACGACGTGTTGGTGTGGGTCGGCCGGAAGAAGTGCCCGAACTGCGTCTCGGACGCGTACCGCTCGGCGTGCACGTCGAGCGGGAACGCCAGCTTCAGGAACTTCTCCGTCTCGTGCCAGTCGACCTCGGTGTCGATGTCGAGCCGCCACTCTCCCGGCGCGAGCGACAGCACCTGCGTGACCCTCGACTCTCCGAAGGCCCGGACGACCCGGACCGAGACCCCGTCGTCACCGGGGACGACCTCGTCGGCGTCGACCAGGTCGGTGACCGTGTTCCGGTAGAACTCGTCGACGTCCCAGGCGTCCCACATGTTCGGGAAGTCAGGGTGCAGCTGGAGCAGGTTGGCGGCCTCGCCCGGCGCAAGGGTCTCGCGGTCGGCGGCGAGGTCGAAGGCGGAGACCACGAGGCCGCGGGCGTCGATCTCGATCCGCAGACATCCGTTGTCGAGCACGAAGCCACCGTCCGCGCGCGGCACGAGCGTGCACTCGCCTCCGACGGCCGGGGACCGTGCGCCGCCGGCGGGCACTCCGTCGCGGGTGTGCGGCGCCGAGTTGAAGGCGAGGGCGGTCGTCCCCTCACCGGCCAGCGCGCGCTGGGCCCCCTCGATGATGCCGTTCAGCTCCTCGGCGACCCTCTCGTACGTCCTGCGGGCCTCACGGTGCACCCACGCGATGGACGAGCCGGGCAGGATGTCGTGGAACTGGTGGAGCAGCACCGTCTTCCAGAGGCGGTCCAACTCCTCGTACGGGTAGGCGGATCCGGTGTGCACGGCCGCGGTGGCCGCCCACAGTTCCGCCTCACGCAGGAGGTGCTCGCTGCGGCGGTTGCCCTGCTTGGTCCGGGCCTGGCTGGTGAGGGTGGCGCGGTGCAGTTCCAGATACAGCTCGCCGACCCAGACGGGGGCGTTCGGGTACTCGGCCTCCGCCTTCTCGAAGAACTTCTCCGGGGTCTCCCAGACGACGGTCGCCGAGCCTTCGAGGTCCCGGAGCCGGGCCGCCTTGGCGACCATCTCGCGGGTGGTGCCGCCACCGCCGTCACCCCAGCCGGTGGGCGCGAGCGAGTGCCTCGCGACCCCCTTGTCCTTGAAGTTGTTCGCCGCGTGGGCGATCTCGCTGCCCTTCATGGAGCAGTTGTAGGTGTCCACCGGCGGGAAGTGCGTGAAGATCCGCGTGCCGTCGATGCCCTCCCACTGGAAGGTGTGGTGCGGGAACTTGTTGGTCTGCGACCACGAGATCTTCTGCGTCAGCAGCCACTTGGAGCCCGCCGCCTTGATGATCTGCGGCAGTCCGGCCGCGAAGCCGAAGGTGTCGGGCAGCCAGGCCTCGTCGTTGTCGACGCCGAACTCGTCGATGAAGAACCGCTTCCCGTGCACGAACTGACGGGCCATCGCCTCCGAGCCGGGCATGTTGGTGTCCGACTCCACCCACATGCCGCCCGACGGCACGAACCGTCCGTCGGCCACGGCCTTCTTCACCCGGGTCCACACCTCGGGCCGGTGCTCCTTCACCCAGGCCCACTGCTGGGCCTGGGACATGGCGAAGACGAAGTCCGGCTCGTCCTCCAGGAGGGCGGTCATGTTGGAGGTGGTCCTGGCGACCTTGCGTACGGTCTCGCGCAGCGGCCACAGCCACGCCGAGTCGATGTGCGCGTGGCCGACGGCGCTGATGCGGTGGGCGGACGGCACGGCGGGAGCCGACAACACCTCTTCGAGGCGGGAACGGGCCGCGGCGGCCGTGCCGTTCACGTCCTGCAGGTCGACGGCGTCGAGCGCCTTCTCCACCGCCCGCAGGATGTCCCACCTGCGGGCGGACTCCACCGGGAGTTCGGCCATCAGCTCGCCGAGCACCTCCAGGTCGATGACGAGCTGCCACACCGTCTCGTCGAGGACGGCGAGGTCCATGCGCGCCAGCCGGTACTGCGGTTCGCTGCCCGCCGTCTCCTTGTCGCCCAACTGCGTGGGCAGGAAGGGGTGGTAGTCGAGAATGACGGGATTGGAGGCGGCCTCGATGTGCAGCCGGACCTCTTCGCCGCCCTCGACGGGGGCGCCGATCCGCACCCACTGGTTGCGCGGGTTCAGCCCCTTGACCGGAGTCCCGTCGGGCCGGTAGACGAGGCCCTCGCACTGGAAGCCGGGCATGTTCTCGTCGAAGCCGAGGTCGAGGACCGCCTCGACGGTCCGGCCCGCCCACTCCTCGGGCACGGTCCCCGCGACACGGAACCAGCTCGTCCCCCAGGGAGCACCCCACCTGTCGCCGACCGCCACCGGAGACGGCGTGGCCGCCAGCCCTTCGGCGACCGGCACCGGCTCGCCGGGCGCGTTCCACACCGCGACTTCCAGCGGCACGGACTCGGGGTACACGGCGGGTCGTATGCGCTCGTCGAGAACACGCTTGAGGCGGGCTTCGACCAGGCTGCGGTCGTCATGCATGCGGGGTGCTCCGTAACTCCGTTGTGCGGGTTGTTACTCGGTGTCGGTGACTACCGGCTCTCGGTGGTCACCCGGGTCGGCGGTCACCAGGTGTGGGTGACGGTCGCGGGTTTGGACGCGGTGTAAAGCTCCCCCACGGCCCGGAGTTCGAACCGCGCCGCCTGTTCGTCGCCGTCGGGCGCGAGGCCCGCGACGAAGAACGCCCGCTGGGCGGTGCCACCGAGGAACCGCCGTGTGCCGTCGGACAGCACCCGGTGCAGGGTGTGGTGGCGTACGCCTGCCCCGGATGCGGCACGCCACGCGAAGCGCAGGTCGCCTCCCGAGGCGCCGGTGATGCGCAGGTCGACGGGGGCGGCCGGGCTCTGCGCCGCCTGGTCGTGTACGGCCAGTCCGCCGAGCCGCCACTTCACGGCACCGCCGGCGCCGGTGAGCCGGACGCCGAGGGAGTGCACCGTGCCGCCCGCCGGCAGCCCGGTCAGCCGTACCGTCGAGGTCCCCCAGCGGTCACCGACGGCGACCGGGAAGTAGGTGTAGGCGTACGGCTGTCCCGGTCCCGCCGGTTCGGCGGTGGCCACGGCCAGCTCTGCCGCCACGTCCCCCGAGTCGGCCCGGTGGGTCAGCTCCACCACCGTGTCCTCGCCGATCGGGAGCCTGGTCGCGTACAGGTCCAGGGTGGCGGGCGCGTCGAGGGTCCCGTCGACCAGGACGCTGCTGCCGCCGCGCCACGCGTCCGCGAAGTCGAAGGTGACGGCGGGTCGTCGGCCCATCGTGCGCACGACCCATCGCCGGGACGGCAGCTGGTCCTGGAGGCCGAGGTGGTTCCACGGGGTGGTCGACGTGACCTCGCCGTCCTCGTACCAGTACAGCCCGTGCCCGGTGTTGAAGACGCTCGCGAACGGGACGGAGGTCACCGTGGAACGGTCGGCGACGGACACGGCGGGGGCCCGCCAGGTGTCGGTGGCGTCGGGCTTCGCAGGATCGAGCGAGCGCCCGGTCCAGAAGCGGTCGTCGGCGGCGTGGAAGTCGCCGGGAGTGTGTCCGGCGGGCAGGTGGTTGCGGGTCCACTCGGGCCGGTAGAAGCCGAGCGACACGACGTGCGCCGAGCCGCTCGGCACCATGGCGTTCCAGTTGACGGCGGAGTTCCAGCCGTTGGACTCGACGTCGACGCCTGCCCACAACTCGTAGCGGCTGCGGCCGAGTTGCTGCGCCGTCGAGCCCGAGGACGCCAGGCTGCCGGGCGACCAGCGGAAGTCCACGAACATCGAGTCGGCGGCCTGGAAGAACACCTTGTTCTGGTTGTTGAGGGCGCCCTGCCAGCTCACCGAGCCGTTCACGGTCATGGAGTCGTACCAGGTGACCCGCTGCCCCTTGGCCCTGCCGAGCGCCTTGAGTTCGGTGAGGAAGCCGAGCATGTCGGTCGCGAGCGCCGCGTTCCCGCCGCCGGTCTCGGCGTTGACGAACCAGCCGTCGAAGCCGTACGCCTCGGCGACCGCGACGAGTTGGGCGGCCAGGGGGTAGTGCCCTGCCGCGTCCTTCTGCACCAGGTCGCGGGTCCACCGCAGCTGTCCGCCGTACGCGACGGGTGGCAGGAACACGTTGCCGAGGACGGGCACGCCGTGCCGGTGGGCGGCGTCCACGACCGGCGCGTTCGGGGCGAGGATCAGGCCCTCGCCCGAGGAGCCGCCCCAGAAGACCAGCTCGTCGACGTAACTCCAGTGGGTGAGCGCGTAGACGTCGGCGGTGGCCGAGCCCTGCGAGGGGTTGCTCGCGGTGGGGCCGAAGGAGACCAGCGACTGGATACGGGCCTGGCCGCCGCGGGCCGTCGTGTTCGCCGGCGTCGGGGTGAACCGCGCGGCGAGCGGCACGGACGCGGCGTTGAACGCCAGGTCGGTGTCGTCGGCGGCGCGCCACGCCTTCAGGCTGCGCCAGGTGATGCCCGCGCCCGGTGCACCCGAGGGCAGCGAGTCCGGGTACCAGTAGTTGGCGTAGGGCTGGAGTGCCCCGGCGGCCTTCGGCACGGCGGTGGCGGGGGACGCCGGGAGCAGGGCGGCCGTCGCCCCGGTGCCGGCGGCCAGCAGGACGGTGCGTCTGGTGGGGTTCACGGGCAAGTGCCTCCTTGTGGGAGTTCTTGTGGGCGTTACGGAACCTGGTCGGGAGTGACGACTTCGGTGATGCCCCGGGCGGCGAGGTGCCCCTCGTCACCGGCACGGGACGCGAGCACGGTGGCCGGGCGGGCGCCGTCGGCGGTGAGGCGGAAGAACGCCTCGAAGACCGGGCCGCCCGGCGCGCAGAGCGAGCGGGTGGCGGGGTCGTCGGGTACGACGAGGGCCGTGGTGCGGGGCTTCGGGGCGTACGTGTGCTCGCGGGCCGCGCGGGCCAGTTCCCGCGCGCTGTCCTTGGGCCGGCGCGCGTTGGTCAACAGGCCGAGTCCGTATTCGAGTTCGGGGAAGTCCGCGAGGTCGCGGGACACGTCGTGGGAGCACCACCAGGTGATGCCCCACAGGTCGGTGCAGTCGAGGGCGTTCGCGACGGTCGCCGCGGTGAAGGCGGCGGCGTGTTCGGCGGGGACCAGTGGGGCCGGGGCGCCGACCTCCTGGAGCCAGACCGGGCGCGAGGGGTCGTCGGCCCAGGCCTTGCTGAGTTCGATCAGGTAGGCGGCGTGGTGTTCGGTCGCGACACCGGTGCGTCCGTGCCGCTGGGCCGTGCCGTTGAAGACCCAGGAGTGCACGGCGGTGACGGCGCCGCGCCGGGCTGCCTGGGCGGGGGTGAACGGCATGTCGTCCTGGTACCAGGCCGCGTCGTACTCCGCGTGCAGATGCAGCTTGCCGGGTGCGCCCTTCTCGCACGCCGTGAGCATCCGCTCCAGCCAGGCGTCGACAAGGCGGGGTTCCGCCCGGTCGGGGTCCGGGTGGGGGCCCGCCGAGAACTGGTTGACCTCGTTGCCCACGGTCATGCCGATGAAGTTGGGCCGGTCGGCGAGGGCGGCGGCGAGGGTCCGCAGGTACTCGGCCTGCCCTTCGACGACCTCGGGGTCGGTGAAGAGGTTCCGCCGGTGCCAGGTCTGGGTCCACGCGGGCAGGAAGTCGAAGCTCGACAGGTGGCCCTGCAGACCGTCGACGTTGACGTCGAGGCCGCGTTCGGCGGCCGCGTCGGCGAGGGCGACGAGCTGTTCCACGGCGCGCGGGCGGATCAGCGAACGGTTCGGCTGGAAGTAGGGCCAGATCGGGAAGACGCGGACGTGGTCCAGGCCGAGTGCGGCGATGGAGTCGAGGTCGGCACGCACGGAGTCGAGGTCGAAGTCGAGCCAGTGGTGGAACCATCCCTCGCTCGGGGTGTAGTTGACGCCGAAGCGCACGGCAGAAGGCATGCGGAGTCCTGGTTCTGGGGTGCGTACGTGGGGGCGTGGGGCTCGTGCGGGCGGGTGGCCCGGGGCGCCGGCGGGCTCAGCCCTTGACCGCGCCTTCGCCGACGCCGCGGAAGAAGTACCGCTGGAGGCAGGCGAAGAGGGCGATCAGCGGCGCCACCGCGATGATCGTGCCCGCGGCGACGAGCCGTTCGTCGTTGGCGAAGGTGCCGTGCAGGTAGTTGAGGCCGATGGTCAGGGTGAACTTGTCCGGATCGCTGAGCACGATGAGCGGCCACAGGAAGTCGTCCCAGGCGCCCATGAAGGCGAAGATCGCCACGACGGCGAGGGTGCCCTTCACCGACGGCAGGGCGATCCGCAGAAACCGCTGCCAGGTGTTCGCCCCGTCGACGAACGCCGCTTCCTCGATCTCGTAGGGGAGGTTGAGGAACGCGTTGCGCATCAGCAGGACGTTCATCGCGCCGATGCAGCCGGGCAGGACGACCCCGATGAGGGTGTTGTTCAGGCCGAGCTCACGCATCGTCGTGAACTGGGCGATGATGATGCCCTCCACGGGCACGAGCATCGCGAGGATGAACACGAGAGTCGTCACCTTGCGCCCGCGGTAACGCAGCCGGGCCAGCGCGTAACCCGCGAGCGCCGCACCGACGCAGTTCGTCACGACGTTGGCGGTGGCGACCTTCAGCGAGTTGAGGGCGTAGTCCCAGACGGGGATGGTCTCGGCGACCCGTTCGTAGTTGTGCAGGGTCGGATCGCCGGGCAGGAACCTGGGCGGAGAGCTGAAGATGTCCTCGGTGGGCCCCTTCAGGGAGGTGGAGAGCTGCCACAGGAACGGCCCGACGGTCAGTGCCAGGACGGCGAGCAACAGCAGGTAGCGCAGGGTGAGTTCCCACACCCTCACGCGGCGCCCGTGCTCGTCGGTGACACGCGGCGGGCGGGACTCCGCCGCGGCGGCGGGCGCCTCGCTGACCTTCTCGGCGACGCTCACGCGTCCTCCTTCCGGTCGGCACGCAGCACGAGCAGCATCAGCGCGACGGTGACGACGAAGACGACGACGGAGATGGCGGAGGCGTAGCCGACCCGGCCGGTCAGCCCCGTGCCGGTGCGCTGGACGAGCATCACGAGCGTGGTGTCCTCGCCCGCGGGGCCGCCGTCCGGTCCCGCCATCAGGTACACCTCGGAGAACACCTTGAAGGCGGCGACCGAGGACAGTGCGCCGACCAGCACCATCGTGGAGCGGACGGCGGGCACGGTGACGGTGAGGAAGCGGCGGACCGCGCCCGCCCCGTCCACCGACGCGGCCTCGTGCAGCTCACGCGGCACGTTGGCGAGCGCGGCCAGATAGATGATCATGTAGTAGCCGAGGCCCTTCCAGACCGTGACGGTCATGGCGCTCAGCAGGAGCAGCCACTGGTCGCTCAGGAAGCCGACCCTGCCGACGCCGACCGTCTCCAGCAGCGAGTTCACCAGGCCGCGTTCGTCCAGCAGCCACACCCAGATGAGGCCCACCACGACGATGGAGGCGACGACCGGGGTGTAGAACGCCGACCGGAAGAAGGCGATGCCGGGGATGTTCTTCTGGACCAGGAGGGCGAGCAGCAGGGGCAGCAGGACGAGCGCGGGGACGACCCCGAGGACGTACAGCGTGCTGTTGCGCAGGCCGATCCAGAACATCTCGTCGTGCAGCAGCTCCCGGAAGTTGGCCAGGCCCACGAACTCGCCGGGGACCAGCGTCCGGCGGTCGGTGAAGGCGTTGACCAGCGTCGAGACGAAGGGGTACAGGATGAAGATGCCCACGACCAGCAGGCCCGGAGCGGCGAACAGCCAGGGACTGGTGGGCAGTTGGCGCCGCACCCGCGCGGCGCCGGCCGATGTGATGCCGGAGGAAGCGCTCTTGGAGGTTGCGGTGCTGGAAGAACTCGCCATGTCGGTCAGCCCTGCTGCTGGAGCAGCCGGTCGCACGCCTTGACAGCGTTGTCGAGCGCTTCCTTCGGGCTCACCTTGCCCTGCAGCGCCTTGGCGACGGAGTTGCGCAGCTCGGTCTTCATCTGCTCGCTGAACAGCACCGGCGTGTAGTTGACCGCGTTCTTCAGGGACTTGGCGGCGGCGACGCGGACGCGGGTCTCGTCCGTGCCGTCCTCCTTGGTGAAGTACGGGTCGTCGAGCGAGCCGGCGGTGCTCGGGAAGATCGCGACCTTCTTGGCGAACGTCATCTGGTTCTGGGCGTCGGTGACGAAGTGCGCGAAGGCGACCGCAGCGGGCGCCTGCTTGGTCCGGGCGTTCACCATGACGCCCATGACGTACATGTTGACCTTGCCCGTGCTGGTGATCTGGTCGGTGATGCCGATGTTCTTGTAGAGGTTCGGCGCCTGCTTCTTGAAGTTGCCGAGGTCCAGGGCGCTGCCCGGGTTCATGGCGACGGCCCCGGTCAGGAACTTCTTGCCGGACGACTCGGGGGTCGCGGTCAGCGCCTGCGAGTCGAGCGCCTTGGCGTCGTACAACTCCTTGTACCTGGTGAGGAGTTCGACCCCCTTGGCGTCGTTGAACGCGAAGGCGGTGCCCTCCTTGTTCATCAGCTCGACGCCGTAGCGGCCGAAGTCCTCGATGGTGGGCACGTTCGCGAGGGTGGCGACCTTGCCGTCGCTCTTGTCCGCCAGCTCCAGGGCGTCGTCGAACAGTTCGTCGTACGTCTTCGGAGGCTTCGAGGCGTCCAGGCCGGCCTCCTCGAACAGGGACTTGTTGTAGAAGAGCGGGCCGGTGTTCAGGTACCAGGGGAAGGCGTACGTGCCCTCCATGCCCGGTATCTCGTGGCTCGCCCAGGCCCCCGGCAGGTACTCCTTCTTGTACTTGGCGGCGGCCTTGTCGAGGTCCAGGGCGAGACCTGCCTTGGCGAGCGGGGCGACGAGGTCCGGTGAGACGTTCACGACGTCGGGCAGGGTGCCGCCGGCCGCGTCCGCGCTGATCTTGTCGGCGTAGCCCTCGGCGGGCTGGTCGACCCATTTCACATGGGTGCCGGGGTATTTCTTCTCGAAGTCGGCGACCAGGCCCTCGAAGTACGGCTTGAAGTTGGCCCTCAGGTTCCAGGTCTGGAAGGTGATGTCGCCCTCGACCTTGCCGGAGGCGTCCGTGGAACCGCTGTCGTCACCCCCAAAACCGCAGGCACTGAGCGGCAGGACCAGGGCTACGACAGCGGCGGCGAGTGCTCTGCGAGGCATGCGCACGGTGACCGGGCTCCTTTGCGACGGTGTGGGTCGGAGGTGACGGGCAGACCCTGCATCCATACCGGCGGGGAAGTCAATGGATTCCGCCGCGCTAAATTCATTAGCTCGACATAATGCCTGCTCAGAAGCCTACTGTCCGCCTCTTGCGACGGATCACTAATGCGCTTTAGAGTGGTTCAGCTCAAGCGCATTAGTGTTGAGCTCCATTGGGTAGGTCTTCATGGGGAATGGGGTCGGGTTGCCAGCCAAGCGGTCTCCCGCGCGACGGCCGACGATGAAGGACATCGCGCGGCGCGCCGGGGTCTCCGAGAGCGCCGTCTCGTTCGCGCTCAACGACCGGCCCGGGGTCTCCGAGATCACCCGGGACCGGGTGCGCCGGGTCGCCGAGCAACTGGGCTGGCGGCCCAGCACCGCGGCACGCCAGCTGTCCGGCGAGGGCGCCGCGACGGTCGGTCTCGTCGTGGCCCGGCCCGCGGACACCCTCGGCGTGGACTCGTTCTTCCTGCAGCTCATCTCGGGCATCCAGGAGGTCCTGGCGGAGCGCCATCTCGGTCTGCTCTTCCAGGTGGTCGAGGACGTCGACGACGAGTGCGCCGTGTACCGGCGCTGGTGGGCCGAGCACCGGGTGGACGGAGTGATGGCCGTGGACCCCCGCACGGACGACCCGCGCCCCGGCCTGCTCGACGAGCTGGGACTGCCCGCGGTGGTCATCGGCGGGGCACCGGACGCCCGGCATCCCGGACTGTCCACGGTCTGGGCCGACGACGCGGCAGCCATGGCGTCCGTCGTGGGGCGGCTGCACGCGCTGGGACACCGCCGGATCGTGCACATCGCGGGGCTGCCCGGCCTCGCGCACACCGAGCGGCGGATCCGTACGCTGCGCGCCGAGGCCGAGCGGCGCGGGCTCTCGCAGGTGCGCTCGGTGACGACGGACTACTCGGACGCCGAGGGTGCCGCGGTCAC
Source organism: Streptomyces aurantiacus (assembly GCF_027107535.1). Classification (NCBI taxonomy): domain Bacteria; kingdom Bacillati; phylum Actinomycetota; class Actinomycetes; order Kitasatosporales; family Streptomycetaceae; genus Streptomyces; species Streptomyces sp. Qhu-G9. The sequence goes on from NZ_CP114283.1 coordinate 6,428,560, forward strand.
GCGCCGTGTCCTGGAGGGCACTTCGCCACCGACCGCGCTGGTCTACGACAACGACGTGATGGCTGTCGCCGGTGTCGCCGCCGCGACGGAACTGGGCTTCTCGGTACCGGGCGACGTGTCGGTCGTCGCCTGGGAGGACTCGGCGCTGTGCCGCATGGTCAAGCCGTGGTTGTCGGCGCTGTCCCGCGACACGGTGGAGTTCGGCCGGACCGCGGCGCAGGAGTTGACCTCGCTGCTGGACGGCGGCCCGGCGCGGACCGTGCAGGTGCCGGTGCCTCGGCTGATCGAACGGGAGAGCACGGGGCCCTGCGGGGCTTGAAGGGGAGGGGGTGGGGGCGGACGTCGCTGTGCGACGGCCACCCCCTGTCGGTCGGGGAGCGGGGCTGTGATGCGTCTGCGGGTCGGTCGTGGCTGGTCGCGCTGTTCCCCGCGCCCCGTACGGGGCGCTGTCAGAGGCGCGAGCGGTACAGCTCGAACCGGGCGAGGTGAGCCCTTCGGCGCGAGTGCGTCACCCTTACTCGCCACCGTCGCGCCCGTACGGGAGCCGCCAGCAGCAGGATGCGGCCGGCGCCGATCGTGCCGGCCTCGGTCACCCGCGTCCAGGCGCCGGCGAGATGGGCCTCGACGACGAAGCCCTCCACCTGCTGGCCGTGCCGGATGTCCTCGCCGAGGCGGATCCGGTCGACCTCTCGGGCCCGGCCCAGGTCGACCGTGACCGTGCCCGGTGAAGCCTTCACCCGGGCTCCGCGTGCCAGGTCCTCGGGCAGCTCCCGGTCGATCCGTTCGCGGAACTCCCGCAGGCGGGTGACGTCGGCGGCCGGCAGACGCCCTTCCCGGTCCGGCGGGACGTTCAGCAGCAGTACCGCGTTGCGGCCCACCGACCCGAAGTAGATGTCCGTCAACTGCTGCACGGACTTGGGCTGTTGGTCGGCGTGGTAGAACCAGCCGTCCCGGATGGACACGTCCGCCTCGGCCGGCCACCACTGCAGGTGATCGGCCACGGGCTGCGCGGCCACCAGGGCGTTCCGGCCGCCCATGTCGGGCGCGTCGTAGGAGAGCGCGAAGTCCGTGCGCCCGTTGTCCTTGTCCTGTACGGGTACGACGCTCCACTCGTTCTCACGGGCCAGCCCGCCCTCGTTGCCGACCCAGCGCACGTCGGGCCCGGACACGGCGACCGTGGCGTCCGGCGCGAGGGTCCGGATCAGCGTGTACCAGCTGTCCCAGTCGTACTTCTCGACCTTGTCCGGCGGGATACGGCCCTGCGCACCGTCGAACCACACCTCGTCGACCGGCCCGTACTCGGTGAGCACCTCGTAGAGCTGGTTGAGCATGTGGGCGCCGTAGTCGGTGGCCGCAAGCGTGAACGCGGGGCCACCCGTACGGTGGTCGCCGTCCACCGGTGTCGGGATCGCGTGCTCGGAGCGGGCGCTGCCGTTGGCGTACACGCCGTGCAGGTACTGGTTCTCGTCGGCCGGCGAGACGTAGACCCCGACCTTGATGCCGTGGCGGCGCATCGAGTCGGCGAACGAGCGCAGGACGTCACCCTGCCCGTCGCGCCAACTGCTCGACGCCACCGTGTGGTCGGAGTAGCGGGAGGGATAGAGCACGAACCCGTCGTGGTGCTTGACGGTGAGGATGGCGAGTTCGAATCCGCCGTCGCGCAGGGCGCGGGCCCACTGGTCGGTGTCGAGGCCGGCCGGCTGGAAGACGTCGGGATCCTCGTCGCCGGTCCCCCATTCGAGACCGGTGAAGGTGTTCACGCCGAAGTGCAGGAAGGCGGTGCGCTCGAGTGCCTGCCAGGCGATCTGCCGTTCCGTGGGCCGGACCTGGGACGCCTTGCGGACCAGTTCCTCCGGGGTGTCGTCGGGGCTGACGGGAATCCGGTACCACGGCTCGTCGGCAGCGGCGGAGCCGACGGGGGCAGCGGCGGAGGCGGAGGACGCGAGCGCCAGGGACGTACCGCTGGACGCGACGAGAGCGGCGGCTGCCGTGACGAAGAGACGTCTGGAGACTGCCATGCGGGTGGGCTCCTCAGGTCTGGGGGTCAGCCGGGCCGGCGGGTCATCCGGCGGCCAAATGCCATACGGCGGGACGCCGCTGGTCCGGCGGGTACTGCACGAGCCGGCCGTCGTCGCTCACGTGCACGGCCATCTGCGTGATCGCGTTGACGAGCCGGTGGCCGCCCGCCACAGGCGTCAACTGCCAGCGCTGCAGGGTGTTCGCGGCGTCACAGGCATGCCGGGACACCTCGGTCCCGGGCTGGAGCGGCACGTTGAGCGTGAGCTTCCCGCCCCGTACTTCGAGGCAGCCGTCCGCGGTCTTCAGGGTCACGTAGCCGTCCGGGGTGCGCCGGGTCTCGGCCGTGAAGGCCGCGGCACCCGCACGGAAGGTGTACGTCCCGTCCGCGACCGGCACGCGGGTGAGGTCGCGCCATCCGGGGGCGTGGCCCACGGCCGCCGCGCGAGCGGTGAACCGGGCGTAGGTGGCGTCCGGACGAGGGCTGCCCCAGGTGGCCTGCGCGATATGACGCAGCGCCGGGTCGGTGTCCTGCGCCACCTCGTTCTCGGTCTCGCCGCGGCCGTTGTCTGGCCACAGGCTGATCTTCGCGCCGGTGATGCCTGCGCGTGAGGCGAGCTTCTCGCCCTCGAAGCTGCGTGGGTCCCAACTCTGGTCGTACAGGCCCTCGGTGTCCGAGTGGAAGCCGCCGCGGACGAGGTACAGGGCGTAGGCGGCGTTCATCAACGGATAGCCCTGCGACCGGAGTTGGCTCGGTTTGGTCGCCACGTCCAGCCAGTGCTCGACCGTCGTCCCGGCCGTGACGGGCACGGTGTTGGCGCCGGTGAGACCGTCGTTCCAGATGCGCAGCTTCTTGCCCATGGCCGCGGCGTGGGCGTGGACACGGTTGACGAAGTCGATGAACGCGTCCTGCGGGGTGGCGTCCGCGCCGTACTTCGCCCGGGCGTACTCCAGCACCTGCGGGTACTTGGCGAAGTCGGAGCCGAGCATGTACTCGTCGGCGCCCATGTGCCACGCGTCGGCCGTGAAGACCTCCGCGTACTCGTCCATCAGGCTCGTGTAGTAGGCGAAGGCCTCCGGGCGCGTGATGTCGAGCCGGGACGGCTGCTTGTCGCCGTCGGAGTCGGCGAGCTGGAGGTCCGGCCGGTTCTCGATCCAGGGGTCCATGTGCCCCGGGGAGTTGATCTCCGGGATGATCGTGACGTGGTACTTCTCGCCGAGGGCGACGAGACGGCGTATCTCGTCCTTGGTGTAGTAGCCCCAGGTGTTGGCCTCGGGGTGCGCGCCGCTCTTCACCTTCAGTTCGAGCAGCAGCTGGTTGAGTTTGTGGTACGCCATGTCGCGTACGAGGTTCTCCAGCCAGGCCGGGGTGATGTGGACGTAGCAGGCGCAGACGCCGACTCCCCGCTCCTCGTACCGGGGCACGTCGACGGTGTGCCCCGCGGGCAGCCGGTCTCCCTGCGCGAGGAGCTGAAGGACGGTGCGGGTGCCGTAGAAGGCGCCGGTCTCGGTCGCGCCCGTCACCGACAGGCGCTCGCCCGCGCGGAGTTCGTACCCCTCCTTCCCCAGCTCGGTCCTGGCCGGCGTGAGATCGACAACGATGTCGCCCGTGCGCGCTCCCCTGCTCACGACCGGAACGGTGCCGTGTCCCGCCGCCCGCAGATCGCCCGCGAGGGTGGCCGCGACGCGGCGCTCCGCCCTGCCGTCCGCGACGAGGCGGGTGCCGCGTCCGTAGACGTACTGGCCGGATCCCGGCGTCCAGTCGGACAGGGCGGGGACGGTGACCGGGGGCGTGGCGTTCGCCGCCTCGGCCGCCCCCGCCACGGGGACCGGTGCCGCGAGCAACAGGAGCACCGCCACGACGCCGACCAGCCGGGACCGTCCTGGATACGCACGCTTGGCTTCCGTACTCACGGGCACCCTCCCATTCATCGGAGGTGTGATGATTGGGCCGGCTTCGAGGGCTGTCAATGGGGTGCGAAGTCGGCCAAGTTGAGCCAGTGGTCGGATGACCTGCCACTCCGTGCGTGCGGCCGGACAGTCCCGGCGTCAAAAGTCCAAGAGGAGCGCAGCGACTGTCCAAGCACGGCGGCTCTCGACTGGACGGTCCGTGCCGGGGCACAGTGCTCCTCGAACTCACCAGTAAGCCCACGTCCCCCCGAGGAGTCGCCGTGACCAGCTGGGCCGCCCGGACCGCCGCAGAGATCGCTGCCGCAGTACGCGAGAAGCGGGTCACCCCTCGCGAGGTGGTGGCCGAGCACCTCGCCCGGATCGAGCTGCTCGACGCCCGCGTGGGAGCCTTCCGTCACCTGCGCACGGCGGCCGCGCTCACCGAGGCGGACGAGGTGGCGGAGCGGGCGGACCTGGCCGAACTGCCTCTCGCGGGCGTGCCGGTGGCCGTGAAGGACAACCTGGGCGTACGCGGCGAGTCCACCCGTAACGGCAGCGCGGCGAGCCCGGACACCCCGGCGGACGAGGACCACGTCACGGTGGCCAGACTGCGCGCGGCGGGCGCCGTCGTGATCGGCCTGACGAACGTCCCCGAGCTGTGCGTCTTCGGCACCACGGAGGGCGTGCACGGCACGGCCCGCAATCCGTGGGACACGACGCGCACGGCCGGCGGCTCCTCCGGCGGCAGCGCGGCCGCGGTCGCCGCAGGCATGGTGCCCATCGCGCTCGGCAACGACGGCATGGGCTCGCTGCGCATACCCGCCGCCAACTGCGGCCTGGTCGGGCTGAAGCCCGGACACGGCGTCGTCCCGGCGGGGATCGGCCACGGCGACTGGTTCGGGATGTCCGAGAACGGGCCGCTGGCGACGACGGTCGAGGACGCGCGGCTGATGCTCTCGGTCCTGTCCGCGACGGAGGCCGCCGGGCCCGGGGAGCCCGTCACCCGGACGGTCGCCCTCTCCGTGCGGAGCCCGCTGGTGGGGGTTACCGTCAGCCGGCCCTACGCCGACGCGGCCCGTGCGGCGGGCGAGTTGCTGGCGACGGCGGGACATCGGGTCCGGCGGGCGGATCCGCCGTATCCGGTGTGGCTGGGGACCACCTCGCTCGCACACTGGACCGCGGGGACGGCGGTGGACGCGGAGGGACTCGATCCGCGGCGGCTCGCCCGGCGGACCCGGGTGCACGCGAGCATGGGACGGCGGTTCATCGACTCGGTACGGACCGGTGTGCGCCGGCAGCAGTTGCGGGAGAGGCTCACACCCTTCTTCGCCGCGCACGACGTACTGCTCACTCCTGCGCTGGCCCGGCGGGGGCCGGCCGCTGCGGAGTGGCACAAGCGGGGGTGGCTGCGGAACGTGCTGGCCAACACGAACTACTCGCCGTTGACGCCGCCGTGGAATCTGACGGGATGGCCGGCGATGTCGGTGCCGTTCGGGGTGCTGCCGTCCGGGGCGCCGTGCGCCGTTCAGCTGGTGGGACGGCCCGGTTCCGAGGCGGTGCTGCTGGAACTGGCGGGGCAGCTGGAGGAGCTGCGGCCCTGGACGCGGACAGCGCCGATCGGTGCCGCGCGATAGACGTCCCGGCAGCTTGTCCGTGGTCCGTCGCGGCCGGCCACGGTCCCTCACACCCGAAGAAGAGGCTGTGTTCCCCGGGGCCCGACCGGTCAGAGCGCGCGGTGCATGACGTGCAGGCCCACCCTGCCCCGGGTGGGGTGGTCGTACGCGTCGGGGATCGTGCCCACGATCGTGAAGCCCAGTGACGTCCACAGCTTCACGGCGGGGTTGGTCTCCACGACGGCGTTGAAAACCATCGCCCGGTAGCCGTCGGCCTTGGCCGTCCTCAGGACGTGTTCGGCCAGGGCCCGGCCGACGCCCCGTCCCGAGTGGTCGGGATCGACCATGAATCCGGCGTTGGCGACGGCGGCCGCGGGGCCTGCGTAGTTGGGGGTGACATAGGCGGAGCCGACGACGCGTCCCGTGGCGTCCTCGGCGACGTACACCCGCTTGCCCGGCGCCATCCACAGGACCCGGGCGTCCCCCTCGGAGGTGTCCGGGTCCCAGGCGTAGGTCTCGGCGCCGGAGACGATGCGGTGCCAGAAGGGCCAGATGCGCGGCCAGTCGGTGTCCACGGCTTCCCTGATCAGCATGGACGCGAGTCTGGCACGTCCATGCCGATCAGCGATCCTGGGGCTTTCCGTGGTCCTGGGCGGTCAGTCCACGCTGGGCAGGATGTGGGGTTCGGCGAGGTCGTCCTCGTAGCCCGCCAGGCGGATGGGGGCGGACCTGGCCCACACCTCGAGACTGCCGAGCTTCTCGGCCCGGCCTGCGTCCGTACGGTCCTTGGTGCCCTGATCGAGATTCGTCTTCTCCGGTGTCACCGCGCACTCCTTATGTGTCGGGTCACCCTCGGGGCGTGCAGGACCACTCTGCTGCCGGCCGCTCCACGCCCGCTCGGGTTTGGGTAAAGGCAGTTCGGACGCGGTGGCGCCGGTCAACTCACATGAGAGCAGGCCGTGGTGACTGGCTTGTCCCGGGACGGACCGTGGGTGTGGGTGGAACCCAAATGAGCTGTCCGTCCCGTACAGGGTAACCAAATGAGCGGGCCGCCGCTCGATGGGGCTGAAAACAAGGTGTAACCATCTGAAGTCGCCGGGCCTTCACCGGGCGCTGCGCGCACCGTGTTTCACTCGGTTGTCCACAGGCACGGATCCACCCGTCCGGCCCTGTGCCAACATGATCAACGCCCCACTGTCCATGCGAAGGAGCCCGACATGGCCGCCCAGCAGGTACGCGGTGTCATCGCCCCCGGGAAGAACGAACCGGTGCAGATCCGGACGATCCTCATTCCGGACCCGGGTCCCGGCGAGGCCGTGGTGAAGGTGCAGGCCTGCGGCGTCTGCCACACCGACCTGCACTACAAGCAGGGCGGCATCAGCGACGACTACCCCTTCCTGCTCGGCCACGAGGCGGCGGGCGTCGTCGAGTCGGTCGGCGACGGCGTCACCGACGTGACCCCCGGCGACTTCGTGATCCTCAACTGGCGTGCGGTGTGCGGCCAGTGCCGGGCCTGTCTGCGCGGGCGCCCCTGGTACTGCTTCGACACGCACAACGCCAAGCAGAAGATGACCCTGGAGGACGGCACCGAGCTCTCCCCCGCCCTGGGCATCGGCGCCTTCGCCGAGAAGACCCTGGTCGCGGCCGGCCAGTGCACCAAGGTCGACCCGTCCGTGTCCCCGGCGGTCGCGGGCCTCCTCGGCTGCGGCGTGATGGCCGGCATCGGAGCGGCCATCAACACCGGCGGGGTGGGCCGCGGCGACTCGGTGGCCGTCATCGGCTGCGGGGGCGTGGGCGACGCCGCGATCGCCGGGGCGAACCTCGCCGGCGCCGCGAGGATCATCGCTGTCGACATCGACGACCGGAAGCTCGAGAAGGCCCGCACGATGGGCGCCACCCACACGGTCAACTCCAAGGAGACGGACCCCGTCGAGGCGATCCGCGAGCTGACCGGCGGCTTCGGAGCCGACGTCGTCATCGAGGCGGTCGGCCGGCCCGAGACGTACAAGCAGGCGTTCTACGCCCGTGACCTGGCAGGCACGGTGGTCCTGGTCGGTGTCCCCACACCGGAGATGAAGCTCGAACTGCCCCTGCTGGACGTCTTCGGCCGCGGCGGCAGCCTCAAGTCCTCCTGGTACGGCGACTGCCTGCCCTCGCGCGACTTCCCCATGCTGGTCGACCTCCACCAGCAGGGCCGTCTGGACCTGTCGGCGTTCGTGACGGAGACCATCGCACTCGACGCGGTGGAGCAGGCCTTCGACCGCATGCACGAGGGTGACGTGCTGCGCTCGGTGGTGGAGCTCTGATGGCCGCCCGTATCGAGCACCTGGTCACCTCGGGCACCTTCAGCCTGGACGGCGGCACCTGGGACGTCGACAACAACGTGTGGATCGTGGGCGACGACACCGAGGCCGTCGTCATCGACGCGGCGCACGACGCCGACGCCATCGCCGAGGCGCTGGGCGACCGCACCCTGCGCGCCATCGTGTGCACGCACGCGCACAACGACCACATCGACGCGGCCCCGGCGCTGGCGGCGCGCACCGGCGCACCGGTCCTGCTGCACCCGGACGACCTGCCGCTCTGGAAGCAGACGCACCCGGACCGGCTGCCGGACGGCGAGCTGGCCGACGGCGAGCGGCTCTCCGTGGCGGGCGTGGAGCTGACCGTCCTGCACACCCCCGGCCACGCCCCGGGCGCCGTGTGCCTGTACGCCCCGGAGCTGGGCGCCGTCTTCACCGGCGACACCCTCTTCCAGGGCGGACCGGGCGCGACGGGCCGGTCGTTCTCCCACTTCCCGACGATCGTCGAGTCGATCCGGACCCGGCTGCTCGACCTGCCCGCCGAGACGGTGGTGCGGACCGGGCACGGCGACTCGACGACGGTCGGCGCCGAGGCCCCGCACCTCCAGGAGTGGATCGACCGGGGGCACTGAGACGGACAGGCCGCCCCGGGAGCCGCGGCCTCGGGGCGGGACCTTCGCACGGTGCGCAGTTCAGTTCCCGTTGGCCCGGCCGAAAGCCGGCCATGGTCTGCTGGCGCGAGACAACGGCCTTTCTCGCCCGCAGGGAGGACTGGCGCATGGAGCTGCGCAGTGTCGAGGAACTGATGGATCTGCTGCACGCCTGCCGAGGGACCCGGGGCACCGCCTGCCTCGGTGGCGCCCCGGTGGATCTGCACGAGCACGCCCTGCAGACCGCCGCGCTGCTGCGCCGGGGCCGCCCGGCTGACAAGGAACTCCAGGTGGCGGGTCTGGTGCACGTCGTCGGGCAGTTGCTGCGGCCGGGTGGCGCCGCGGGTCACGCCGACCACGCGGCCGACGCGGTCCGGCCCTTGCTCGGCGAGCGCGTCGCCCTTCTCGTACGTCTCCACGGGGACACCCGGGTGCATCACGCCGTCCTGGACGAGCCTGACCTGGAGGACGTGCTGATCCTGCGGCAGGCCGACGAAGCGGCCCGGACCGCGGGCCTGGACGCGGGGGTGCTCGAGGACTGGCGCACGGTGCTGGAGCTCGTGTCGGCCCGGCACGCACGGCTGGGCGCCTTCGACTGACCGCACTCCTGCCGGACAGCGGCACCCCTGGCAGCGGCAAAGCCCTGCCGGACGGGGCCTGTTGACTGACGGCCCGTCATGAGACGGTACGCGGATGACGTCGCCGCACGCGTTGGAGGGCAGGGTCGCCATCGTCACCGGGGCCTCGCGAGGGATCGGGCTGGCCGTCGCCGAGGGGCTCGTGGCGGCGGGGGCGCGGGTCTGCGTCACGGGGCGGGACGCAGACCCAGTGCACGGCGCCGCCGCCCGGCTCGGCGGCGTGGGCCTCGCCGGCACCGTCGCCGATCCGGCGCATCTGCGGGAGCTGACCGCGCTGGCGATGGACGAGTACGGCCGGATCGACGTGCTGGTGAACAACGCGGCGACCAATCAGCCCCTCGGCCCCCTCATGGACGCCGACCCGGACGGGTGGGGGACGGCGTTCGCTGTCAACGTGGAGGCGCCGCTGCGGCTGGTGCAGCACGCGTGGCGGGCCTGGATGGGTGAGCACGGCGGCTCGGTCGTCAACATCTGCACCGAGGGCGCGGCGCACGTCGGGCCGAACGTGGGCGCCTACGGTACGAGCAAGGCGGCCCTGCTCCACCTCACCCAGCAGCTCGCGGGTGAGCTCGCCCCCGGGGTACGGGTCAACTCCGTCTCCCCCGGCCTCGTACGCACCGAGATGGCGCGCTTCGTCTGGGAGCCGGCCGAGGACGAAATCGCGGCCGGGCTTCCGATGGGCCGCATCGGTGAGCCCGCGGACATCGCCCGGGCCGTCGTCTGGCTGGCCTCGGACGCGGCGGAGTGGGTCACGGGGACGGACCTGCTGGTGGACGGCGGCACCAGGGTCCGCGCAGCGCACACCCCGTGAAAGGCACGTGCAACCGCACACCGGCCCACGCTCACAAGGGGCCCGGGGGCTGAGCGCCCACCGGCCCGCACCTTTCGTGCGACGTCAGAACGCCCGGCCCCGCGCAGCGGCTACTACCACTTGCCGGGCGCGTAGTCCTTCAGGAAGACCCCGTACAGGTCCTCGCCCTGCTGACCGCGCACGATCGGGTCGTACACGCGGGCCGCTCCGTCGATGAGGTCGAGCGGCGCGTGGAAGCCCGCGTCCGCCAGCCGCATCTTGTCCGGGTGGGGCCGCTCGTCGGTGATCCAGCCGGTGTCGACGGCGGTCATCAGGATGCGGTCCTTCTCGAACATCTCCTGGGCGCTGGTGCGCGTGAGCATGTTGAGCGCGGCCTTGGCCATGTTGGTGTGCGGGTGGCCCGCACCCTTGTAGCCGCGGTTGAAGACGCCCTCCATGGCGGAGACGTTCACGATGTACGTGCGGTCGGCGTCGGCGGCGGCCATCGTCGCGCGCAGCCTGCTGATGAGGATGAACGGCGCGGTGGAGTTGCAGAGCTGGACCTCAAGGAGCTCGATGGGCGTGACCTCCTCGACGGCCTGGATCCAGCTGTTGGTGTCGTGCAGGTCGGGCACGAGGCCGCCCGCGTCGATGGCGGTGCCGGCGGCGATCCGCTCCAGGGAGGCGGAACCGGAGACGAGCGCGAGACCGGTGACGTCCTGTGCGGACAGTGCGCCGCTGCCCGCGACCGGCAGCGCGGAGACGGCGCCGGAGCCGAAGGTGCCGATGATCTCGGCGGGCGGCAGCTCACCGGCGGGCAGCGGACCGGATTCGGCGGCGAGCAGCTCGCTGTAGGCCCCCGGGGAGCGGCGTACGGTCTGCGCGGCGTTGTTGATCAGGATGTCGAGCGGGCCCTCGGCGGCGACCGAGTCGGCGAGCGCGACGACCTGGGCCGGGTCGCGCAGGTCGATGCCGACGATCTTCAGCCGGCCGATCCACTCGTCGCTGTCGGGCATGGCCTTGAAGCGGCGGATGGCGTCGTTCGGGAAGCGCGTGGTGATCGTGGTGTGCGCGCCGTCCCGCAGCAGCCTGAGGGCGATGTACATGCCGATCTTGGCGCGGCCGCCGGTGAGCAGGGCGCGCTTGCCGGTGAGGTCGGTGCGGGCGTCACGGCGGGCCCGGTTCTCGGCGGCGCACTTCTGGCAGAGCTGGTGGTAGAAGAAGTCGACCTCGACGTAGCGGGTCTTGCAGGTGTAGCAGGAGCGGGGGCGCTGGAGTATCCCCGCGATCTCGCCGGCCTCGGTCACCGACGACGGCAGGACGCCCTCGGTCTCGTCGTCGATGCGCTGGGCGGAGCCGGTGGCCGTGGCCTCGGTGACCGCCTTGTCGTGGGCGGTCTTGGCGGCCCTGCGCTCCTGGCGACGGCGCTGCTTGACCGAGCGGTAGATGCCCGCGGTGGCGCGGCGGACGGCCACGGCGTCGGGGTGGTCGATGTCGATCTTCTCGAGTTCGTCGAGCACGCCGAGGCACACGGCCAGCCGCTCGGGGTCGATACCGGGACCGTACGAGCCGTCCGGAGCCTCTGCCGTGTCCACGGCGGGGGCCGCCTGGCTGTCCTGTGTCACCGTCATCGCCGTTGCCGTTCCTCGGGTCTGTGCGCCGCGCTCGAACCGCGCTCGCTTTCGAAGGCGGAATTTTACGGAGTGCGGGGCAAAGGCACCAAACCCGCGATGATCACCGGTCTCCCGCGGGCCCGGGCGGGGCGGTCCGCCGGGCCCGCGGGGAGGGGTTCAGGCTGCACAGGCGGCGCCCAGTTCCGCCACCTCGGCGGTCAGCGACCTGGCCAGCAGGTCGAGGTCCGGGACCGCCTTCGCGTCGGCGACGAGCCCGTAGTGGACCCGTCCGCGGTACGTCGACACCGCGACCGCGAGGGCCTGGCCCCGGGCCAGCGGGGCGAGCGGGTACACCTCGGTCAGCGGGCAGCCGCCGAGCTTCATGCCGATGCCGGGCAGCGGCACGCTGGTGACCAGGATGTCGAAGAGCAGCCTGGCCGCCTGGCCCACGACGGGCCCGCCGAGCCGGTGGCCGAGCGCCGGGACGTGGTCGGCGAGCAGGGCGACGGCGCCCGCGCCCCGGTGGGGTCCCGCGTCCTTGTTGCGGTCCATGGCCGTGCGCACGGCGGTGAGGCGTGACAGCGGGTCCGGATCGTCGACGGGAAGCCGTACCAGGTATCCGGAGAGCCGGTTGCCCTGCGGGTGGGCGGTGCGCGGGCGGCGTCGCGAGACGGGGATCAGGGCCCGGGGGGTCACCCCTTCGCTGCCGTCGCCGCGCTCGTCCAGCCAGCGGCGCAGGGCGCCCGCGACGACGGCGATGAGGACGTCGTTGACGGTGCCGCCCACGCTCTTGCGGATCATGTGGATCTCGTCGAGTTCCAGAGCGACGCCCGCGACGTTGCGAGTGCCGGTGGGCTCGGAGACCAGGGCCGGGGAGGACCGTACGCCCAAGGTGGCGCGGGCGACGGACGTGCCGATGTCGAGCGCCCGGCCGACGTCGGAGAGTGTGCCGCGGACGAGCTCGGGGAGCTTCGTCAGGTCGGGGAGGAGGCCGCGGGCGGGTGCCTCGGGACGCGGACGGGGTGCCGGCATCTCCACGGGGTCGAGAACCGCGGCCGCGAGCGTCAGGGCCCGCAGTCCGTCGGCCAGGGCGTGGTGGAACTTGAAGAGCACGGCGAAGGAGGTCCCCTCCGTGCCGGGCACGACGTGTACCTCCCACGGGGGCCTGTCCCGCTCCAGGGGCCGCTGCATGATCGCACCGGCGGCGGCGTGGAAGTCCGCGGCGGGGGCGTGCAGACGGACGTGGTCGAGCGGCTCGAAGTCCGGGGCCGCCTCCCGGGCGGCGCCACCGAAGGCGAGCGGCCGGAGCAGGCCGAAGGCCGGTGACCGGCTGGGGTCCAGCGGCCGCCAGATGTCGCGGATCCGCATGCGCAGGCCCGGGACGCCGGCCGCGCGGGCCGCGAGCAGATCGGCCGCGTGCCGGGCGGCGGCGGGCGAGGTGGCCGTGAAGATCCCGAGTGCCCCGAGGTGCATGGGGTGCTCGGGGGACTCGATGTTCCAGAACGCCAGGTCGAGAGGTGCGAGAAGGTCAGAGGTCAAGGATTTGGCTCTCGCGTCGGCGGCGGGTGAGTCAGCAGTCAATCCCGGGCAGCGATTACGGTCAAGTACGATCGAGTTACCCACAGTTAACAACAGATTAAGTCCCGCTCCTTGTGGGAGGAGCGGGACGCGTGTGGCCCACGAGGCTTCTTGGAGTGGGCGACATCACGCCGGAGCGGGTGTCGCCCGGCCCCGTCGATCACTTCAGGGCAGGTGGCGCCGCGTCCGCGGCCGTACCCCAGCCGGACGGCTCCGCGCCCACCGTGAAGGCCAGCTCCCGGATGCCCCGAAGCGCACCGGTCGTCAGGTACGTACGGTCGAGGGCGGCGCCGTCGCCGCGCACCGACCGGATGTAGCGGGAGGTGTCCGAGGTGCCGGGAGCCGTCACGGTCAGCCTGCCCAGCGGGTGGTAGCGGCGGTCGAGCACGAGGTCGGTCCGTTCGAAGACCGGCGTGGACAGGCCCCAGGTGTCGGATCCGGGCTGCACCGGGAAGATCCCGATCGACGACAGGACGTGCCACGCCGACATGGTCCCCAGGTCGTCGTTACCGGTCATGCCCGTGGGCGTGTCGGTGAAGAGCGTCAGCGCGGCGTGCACCACGTCGGTGGTCTTCCACGGCTGCCCGGTCGAGAGATACGTGTACGGGGCGATGAGGTCGGGTTCGTTCTGCGGGTTGTAGGTGGCCGCGTTGTAGTAGGCGTACGGTCCGTTGACCCACACCTCGCGGGCGGTGCGCCCGGGGTCCTTCAGGAGGCGCTCGTACCCGAAGAACGCGTCGAGCCGGTCGTTCGCCGCCTTCCGGCCGCCGATCAGGCCGATCATTCCGGGCAGGTCCTGCGGGACGAGCCACTGGTACTGCCAGGACGTGCCCTCGTGGAATCCCGTGCTCCTCGCCGGGTCGGCCGCACCGGTGAAGGCGCCCGAGGCGTCCCGCGCCCGGAAGAAGCCGGTCGAGGGGTCGAAGACCCGGCGGTAGTTCTGGGCACGGGCGGCGTACCGCGCGGCGTCGGCCTCGTGGCCGAGCTCCCTCGCCATCTGGGCGAGCATCGCGTCGGACAGGGCGTACTCCAGCGTCGCCGACGCCCCGTGGTCGTAGTCGGAGTCGCCGGGCTTGGCGTGCGGGCGTCCCTTGACCGTGGGTACGAAGCCGCCGGCGACGTACTCCGCGTTCGCCTCGCGTCCCACCGCGGGCGAGTCGGCGGGCGGCACGCCGTCGGCGTTCCTCCTGAGCGCGCGGTAGGCCCGCTCCTCGTGCCCCTCCAGCAGCCCTTGCTGGTACGCGTTGGTGAGGAACGGGGTGACCGGGTCGCCGGTCATGATGTTCGTCTCGACCGTCCCGTAGCCCCACTTGGGCAGCCAGCCGCCCTCCTCCCCGACCGTGAGGACGGAGAGCGCCATGTCACGCGACTCGCGCGGCGCGAGCAGGGCGAGGAGCTGCGCCTGGGTGCGGTAGGTGTCCCAGAGCGACCAGTTCTGGTAGTAGGTGAAGCCCTTCGCGCGGTGGACCTTGCGATCCCATCCCGTGTAGCGGCCGTCGGCGTCGTTGCCGAGGTTGGGGGCGAGGAAGGAACGGTAGAGCGACGAGTAGAAGGTGCGGCGGAGCGTGGTGTCGCCGCCCTGTACGCGTACGTCGTCGAGCCGGTCCTCCCACGCCCGCCGGGCCCCGTCCCGGACGCCGTCGAAGGAACGGCCGCCCTCGGAGCGGAGGTTGACGGCGGCGCCGCGCGCGTCGACGTACGACAGCGCGGTGGTCGCCTCGACCGTGCGGTCCTTCGTGGTGTCGAAGCGGACGTAGGCGCCGCCGCGCCCCGGGCCCGCCGAGCGCGTGGAGCCCGCGGTGACGGTGTCGCCCCGCCAGGTGCCGGACGTCGTGAACGGCCGGTCGAAACGGGTGAGCGTGTAGACGGTGTACGGCCTGGTGGCCTGGCAGAAGCCGCTGCCGGTGATCGCGGTGCGTACGGTGCGGTCGTCCAGGATCTCCACCTTCGTGGAGACCGTCCGGTGCAGCGCCTGCCCCGCGTTCAGCAGGACGTTCGCCTTGTCGGTGGCCGGGAAGGTGTAGCGCTGCACACCGGTGCGGCCGGTCGCGGTCAGCTCGGCGTCGATGACGGACGCGTCGCCGCCGGTGCCGCTCCGCAGGCCGACCCGGTAGTAGCCGGGGCTCGCCTTCTCCGTGGCGTGGTCGAACCGGGCGGCGTACTTCGCGTGGTCGGTCAGCGTGACCTCGCCCGTCGTGGGCAGGACGGGCAGGTCGCCGCCGAGGCGGCAGCCGACGCCGGAGAGATGGACGAGGGAGAAGCCCCGGACGCGGTCGTCGGAGTAGTCGTAGCCGGTGTTGTGGCCCGTGTCCGGGGAGAACTGCACCATGCCGAACGGCACGGCGGCGCCCGGGAAGGTGTTGCCCTCCCGCTCGGAGCCGATGAACGGGTTGACCAGATCGGTGAGCCGGTCCTCGCCCGGCTCGGATGCCCGGACGGCGGGAGCGCCGAGCGCGCCGCCCAGCCCGAGCAGGGCGGCGACGGTCACCGCCGTCGCCGTACGCAGGCACGGGCGTCCGGTCCATCTCATACGGATGTCCTCCATCGTGTCGGGCTGGATCGCCTGACGGTCGTACGCCATGAGACCGCTCGGTTCGCCCGACACACCGGACATCCGCGGGTGGGCCGCGCCGCTGCCACCCCGGCAGCCCAACGCGCCCCGGCCGCTACGACACGTGCTGGCCCTTCCCGAGGGCGATCACACCGTCCTTGGACACCGTGTAGAGCTCCTGGTCCCGCTCCGGATTGACGCCGATGGTCGCACCCGGCGGCACCTGCACGTTCTTGTCGAGGACCGCGCCGCGCACCACCGCGCCCCGGCCTATGTGCACGTTGTCGTGGAGGACGGACCCCTGGACGACGGCTCCCGGGTCGACGACGACGCCCGGGGAGAGAACCGAGCGGGTGACCTGGCCCCGGATCAGACAGCCCGCACTGATGATCGACTCGCTGGCCATGCCGCCCGCGTTGAACCGGGCGGGCGACAGCTGGCCGGAGCTGGTGTAGATGGGCCAGCTGCGGTTGAAGAGGTTGAAGGCGGGCCGCTCGGCGATCAGGTCCATATGGGCGTCGTAGTAGGCGTCGAGGGTGCCCACGTCACGCCAGTAGCCCTGGTCGCGGGTGGTCTCGCCGGGCACGTGGTTGTCGCTGAAGTCGTAGAGCCGGGCCTCGCCCCGGTCGGTCAGCTGGGGCAGGATCGACCCGCCCATGTCGTGCACCGAGTTCGCGTCCTCGGCGTCCCGCTGGAGGGCCTCTATCAGGGCCTTGGTGGTGAAGATGTAGTTGCCCATCGAGGCGAAGACGCACTCGGGGTCGTCGTGCAGGCCGGGCGGATCCGCGGGCTTCTCCAGGAAGCGCTCCACCGTCTGCCCGTCCGTACCTGGCGTGATCACGCCGAAGGACGACGACTCGGCCCGCGGCACACGGATGCCGGCCACGGTCACCCCCGCGCCGCTGTCGATGTGCTGGGCGAGCATCTGCCGCGGGTCCATGCGGTAGACGTGGTCGGCGCCGAACACCGCGACGTACTCGGGCTGCTCGTCGTACACGAGGTTCAGGGACTGCAGGATCGCGTCGGCGCTGCCCAGGTACCAGCGCGGGCCGAGCCGCTGCTGGGCCGGGACCGGCGTCACGTAGTTGCCGAGCAGGCTGGACATCCGCCAGGTCGTGGTGACGTGCCGGTCGAGCGAGTGCGACTTGTACTGCGTCAGTACGCAGATGCGCAGGATGTCCGCGTTGACGAGGTTGGACAGGACGAAGTCGACGAGGCGGTACGTGCCGCCGAACGTGACCGCTGGTTTGGCCCGGTCCGCGGTGAGGGGCATCAGGCGCTTGCCCTCTCCGCCCGCCAGCACGATCCCGAGCACCGAAGGCCCACCACGACGCATGGCCGCTCCCCTCACCCTTAAGTGACCCATGCCTGCCCCCGAGCAGGACGTACTACGCCTGTTCGGGGAACTCCCCTCGCACTACCCCTGCTTGAGGATCTCCTCGTAGAGCCGGACCGTCCGCCGGGCGACCGCGTCCCAGCCGAACTCGTCCACCGCGCGCACCCGCCCGGCCTCGCCCATGTCCCGCGCCGCCGCCGGATCGCCGAGAACCGAGTCCAGCGCTCGCGTGAGCCCTGCCTCGAAGTCGTCGTCCACGGGCACGAGTACCCCCGTTCGGCCGTCGTCCACCACCTCGGGGATACCGCCCACGGCCGAGGCCACGACGGGCGTTCCGCACGCCATCGCCTCCAGGTTGACGATGCCGAGGGGCTCGTACACCGAGGGGCACACGAAGACCGCGGCGTGGGTGAGGAGTTGGATCACCTCGGGGCGGGGCAGCATCTGCGGGATCCAGTGCACTCCCTCGCGGACGCGGCTGAGCTCCTCGAACAGGACACGGAACTCCTGGTCGATCT
The DNA here is from genome assembly GCF_027107535.1 of Streptomyces aurantiacus. Classification (NCBI taxonomy): domain Bacteria; kingdom Bacillati; phylum Actinomycetota; class Actinomycetes; order Kitasatosporales; family Streptomycetaceae; genus Streptomyces; species Streptomyces sp. Qhu-G9. Next base: position 6,446,056 of record NZ_CP114283.1, read on the forward strand.
CCGGGGTGTCCGGCGCGCCCGCGCAGAGCACGACCTGCGCGGCGGGATCGATGTCGCGCACCGCGCGCAGCAGGTGGGGCACGCCCTTCTGCCGGGTGATGCGGCCCACGAACAGCACGTAGGGACGGGAGGTGTCGAGGCCGAGCCGGTCCAGGACGTCCGTGCCGTGGTCGGGCCGGTAGAGGCCGGTGTCGATGCCGTTGTGCACGATGTGCACCTTCGCCGGGTCCAGGGTCGGATAGCAGCCGAGGATGTCCTCGCGCATGGCCCCGGAGACGGCGATCACTCCGTCGGCCGCCTCGATCGCGGTGCGCTCGGCCCAGCTGGAGAGGGCGTAACCACCACCCAGCTGCTCGGCCTTCCAGGGGCGCAGCGGCTCCAGGGAGTGGGCGGTCATGACGTGCGGGATGCCGTGCAGCAGCTTCGCGAAGTGGCCTGCGAGGTTCGCGTACCAGGTGTGCGAGTGGACGAGTTCGCGGCCTTCGAGGGCCGAGGCCATGGAGAGGTCCACGGAGAAGGTGCGCAACGCGTCGTTGGCACCGTCGAGCGCGGGCCAGGGCCGGTGCCGGACCACCCCGCCCGTGGCGCCCTCGCCCCAGCAGTGCACGTCCAGGTCGGTGAGGGGTCTCAACTCCCGGGCGAGGAACTCGACGTGGACCCCCGCTCCGCCGTACACGTCCGGCGGGTACTCCCGGGTCAGTAGTCCCACTCGCACCCGCAACCCCCTGTCTCAACGGCTGATGCCCACATGGTCACCCAGATGTGGCGGTGGGGGAAGAGCGCGGCGCCCGCGTGAAGCAGCAGTCGCCGCACACTCCGCCGCCGGGGACCCGGTAGTAGAGGCAGCAACTGCGCCGGCGGAACGCCGTGCCGGTCAGGGTTCCGGTGTCCCGCAGGTCCGGGTGGTCGAGGAGTTCGGCGACGAGTGCGCGGGAGCGCTCGCCCACGTCCGTGCGGCCGTGGGCGCGGGCCCACGCGTCCAGCTGGCGCGCGGCGCCGGCGAGCGCCGAGGCCGCGTTGCCCCACAGCAGCCCCGCGGCGACCGGGTGCCGGGCCCGCAGCGCCGCCGCGAGGGGTTCCAGGTGGCCGTGGTGCACGAGGCGGCGGACCGTCGCCGCGTCACCGGGCAGCGCGCGCACCTGCGACAGCCACAGGTCGTCGGGCGCGCTGCCGTCCGCGTCCCAGTGCAGCAGGCGCGGGTCGAGGTCCGGCACCTGCCCGTAGAGCGCTGCCGCGCCCAGGGCCACCGACCACAGCCGGGCGGCGAGTCCCTGCTGCGCCACGGAGACCCCGATGCGCGTCTCGGGCGCACCCAGCAGCCTCACGACCTTGCCGACACGGAAGGTGAGCGGATCCGGCCCGGCGGTGACGTCTCGTGCCGCGTAGGCGTCCGCGAGCGTGGGCAGCGGCGGGCCCTCGGGGCGTGATCCCGTGCGCAGGGCGAAGAAACCTTCGAGGGAGGCGAGCCGAATGAGGTCCGAATCGAGGTTCACGAAGACCAAGTACACCAAGGGGGCATAACGGCGCCCTGAGGCGGGTTGTAGTCGGTGTCACCCCACCTGGGGAGGACAGGGGCCCGGACGTACTCCATCGGCAGTAGGACCCAATGACTGCTTTGGGACGACGACACGGGACCTTTCACAAGGGATCGTATTGACCATGGAAGCCGACCGATCGCCGCACCGGACGCTTCGCTCGCCGGAGCGGGTCCGCCACACGCTGAGGAGCGACACATGAGCGCACTCGTGCTGTCCGTGGTGCTCTCTCTCGTCTCCGCCGTCGCCTACGCCGGTGGCGCCATCGTGCAGGAACGCGTCGCGGCGACCACGCCGGACCGTACCTACGCTCCCATGCACCAGCTCGCCTGGTGGGCCGCGGTGGGTCTCAACGCCCTCGGCGGGCTGCTGCACGTCGTGGCACTGGCCTACGGGCCGCTCAGCCTGGTCCAGCCGCTGGGCGCGCTGACCATCGTGTTCGCGCTGCCGATGGCGGCCCTCTTCGTCCGCCGCAGGGCGGGCGCGACCGCCTGGCGGGGCGCGATCATGGCGACGGTCGGTCTGGCCGGGCTGCTGGCGCTGGTGGGCACGGCCGACTCGCAGTCCCTGAGCAGCACGCAGCGTGTCGTGGTGGCCCTGGTCACGGGCGGCGCGGTGGTGGCGCTGATGACGGCGGCCCGCGCGGTGCACCGGCACCCGGCCGTGCGCAGCGTGCTGCTGGCGATCGCGGCGGGTGTCGCCTTCGGTATGTCGTCGGTGTTCACGAAGACCGTCGCGGTGGACTGGACGGGCGGTGTCACGCTCGCCGACACGCCGAGTCTCGCCGTGATCGGTGTCCTCGCGACCGCCGGAATGCTGCTGTCGCAGGCCTCGTACCGGGGTGCCGGTCTGGCGGCGCCGCTGGCGACGCTGACCGTGGTGAACCCCATCGTGGCCGCCGCGGTCGGCATCACGATGTTCGGCGAGACGTTCCGCCACGGCTCCACGGGCACGGTGCTCGCGCTGGGTTGTGGAGTCGTCGCGGCCGGTGGCCTGATCCTGCTCACCACGGAGCGGATCAGCGGCTCGGAGCGTACGCGTCCGGTGCCGATGCCGGTTCCGACGGAGACCGGAGTGGCGCTCTCGGCCGCGGGTACGCCCGCGGAGGCCGTGCCGGGCCTCTTCGAGCAGGCCACCGTGCTTCCCGGCCGGCCCGTCTCCGCGGAGCGACGGATCTCCATCGGGGTCCAGGAGAAGGCGTACGCGGCGCCGGGCGCCTGGGCAGAAACGTTCGCGGCGGCCGCCGTGCGGGAGGAGAACCGCGCTCCCGCCGGAGCGCGGGAGACGGCGTTCGCCCGCAGCGGCGCACCGGAGGGCGCGCTCACGCGCGCCGACGTACCGGACGGGGCGCTCACCCCTGCCGCCGTGCTTGCCTCCGGGCGCGACGGGACCCTGGTGTCGCCGCCCGGGTCGAACGGTCCTCCGCCGCCCGGCGACGCACCGGGCGGCCTGGACGAGGCGGCGTGGCCCGGCGGCCCGTACTACGGCGGACTTCCGTACCTGCCGTTGATGCCGGCCCCGATGGTGATCCGCTCCTGCGTCAAATCCTGACGCCGCCCGCACGCAGATAGGCGATCGGGTCGACATCGCTGCCGAAACCGGGCCCCGTCCGCACCTCGAAGTGCAGATGCGGGCCCGAGCTGTTGCCCGTGGAGCCCGAGCGGCCGATGCGCTGTCCGCCGCCGACGCTCTGCCCGGCCTTCACGGAGATCGCCGACAGGTGGGCGTACTGGCTGTAGCGGCCGTCGCCGTGCCGGACCACCACCTGGTAGCCGAAGGAACCGCCCCAGCCCGCGGTCACCACACTGCCCGCCCCGACCGACATGACGGACGTGCCGGTCGGCACCGGGAAGTCGACCCCCGTGTGGTAGCCCTTCGACCAGGAGGAACCCGCCGCGTGGTACGGCGTGCCGATGCCGGCGCTCACCGGGGCGGTGAGGGTCTGCGTGGTCGACTGGGGCCTCTTCTGCGACTTCTCCGCAGTTTTCTTCTCCGGCTTCTTCTCCGGTTTCTTTTCGGGCTTCCTGGTCTCCGGCTTCCTGTCCGCCTTGTCCGACCTGTCGGCGGGGGACGCGGTGCCCGGCGCCGCCTTCGTGCGGAGGCTGAGCCGCTGGCCGGGAACGATCAGGTCGGGGTCGGCGCCGACCGCCTCGCGGTTGGTGTCGTACAACTGCCGCCAGCCGCCCGGGACCTGGCGGGCACCCGCGATTGCGGAGAGCGTGTCGCCCCGGACGACGGTGTACATCTCCGCCGTGCCGGCCCGGGACTGGGGCGTGGTCTGCGGCTGCACGTCGCGGACCGAGCGCTTCGGCGTCCCGGTGGAGGTGCCCGACGGGTTGATGTCGGGGGTGTCGCCGCCGCGTGTGAGCCCCGCCCGCACCGAGCAGGAGGGCCAGGCGCCGGGGCCCTGGCCCTTGAGGACCTTCTCGGCGACCGCGATCTGCTGGTCCTTGGTGGCGAGGTCGGCGCGTGCCGCGTAGGCCCGGCCGCCGTAGGCCTCCCAGGTGGACTGGCTGAACTGGAGCCCGCCGTAGTAGCCGTTGCCCGTGTTGATGTCCCAGTTGTTCGTGGACTCGCAGGCGGCGACCTTGTTCCAGGTGTCCACGTCGGCCGCGTCCGCGACGCCGGTGCCGATGAGAGGCATGGCCATTCCGGCACCGCCCACCGTGACCGTGAGCGAGGCGCGATTGATCCTCTTGGGCTGATACCGGCGGTGCCGACCGCGTACGGCCATGAAGGTGCCCCCTCGACAAGCGTCAGGAGCGGCAAAAGTAAACGCTGCTAACAGGCCATGACAAGGCCACAATCAGCCGCCCTGGTCCCGCCAAGTGACCAGGAACGCACCCTCGTTGGCGGCAGCCGGTGCCGATGCCCGTCTCGGGCACGGCGGCGAAGTTCGCCGGGGCACTGAGGCAGGGACGCCCTCCGCTGCGTACACACGGTCGGCAAGGCAGGATGTGAGGTCGGGAACCGGCACGTCAGGATGGTCGGTGGGGCAATACTGACGGGCAGGACCGGCACCACCGATTCAGGATCTTAGGAGCCAAACCGTATGAGCAACTCAGCGCAGATCGGCGTCACGGGACTCGCGGTGATGGGGCGCAATCTCGCCCGTAACTTCGCGCGGAACGGATACACGGTCGCCCTGCACAACCGGACGGCCGCGCGTACGCACGCGCTGGTGGAGGAGTTCGGCAGCGAGGGCGACTTCGTCGCGGCGGAGACCGCCAAGGAGTTCGTGGCCGCGCTCGAGCGGCCGCGCCGCCTCGTGATCATGGTGAAGGCCGGCGAGCCGACCGACGCGGTGATCCAGGAGTTCGCCCCGCTCCTGGAGCCCGGCGACATGATCATCGACGGGGGCAACGCCCACTTCGCGGACACCCGGCGCCGGGAGCGCGAGCTGCGCGAGCAGGGCATCCACTTCGTCGGCGCGGGCATCTCCGGCGGCGAGGAGGGCGCCCTGCACGGCCCGAGCATCGTGCCGGGCGGTCCGGCCGAGTCGTACGAGTCGCTCGGCCCGATGCTGGAGAAGATCTCCGCGAAGGCCGCCGACGGCACGCCGTGTGTCACGCACGTCGGCCCGGACGGCGCCGGACACTTCGTGAAGATGGTGCACAACGGCATCGAGTACGCCGACATGCAGCTGATCGGCGAGGCGTACCAGCTGCTGCGTGACGTGGCCGGCTACTCCCCCGCGCAGATCGCGGACATCTTCCGCACCTGGAACACCGGGCGGCTCGACTCCTACCTGATCGAGATCACCGCCGAGGTCCTGTCGCACGTGGACGCGGCGACGGGCAAGCCCTTCGTGGACGTGGTGCAGGACCAGGCCGAGCAGAAGGGCACCGGCCGCTGGACCGTGCAGATCGCGCTGGACCTGGGTGTGCCCGTGTCGGGCATCGCCGAGGCGGTCTTCGCGCGGTCGCTTTCGGGCCACAGCGCGCTGCGCGAGGCCTCGCGCGGGCTCGCCGGGCCTTCGGCGACGGCGCTGAGCGAGTCCGAGGCGGCCGCCTTCGCCGACCAGGTGGAGCAGGCGCTGTACGCGTCGAAGATCGTGTCGTACACGCAGGGCTTCCACGAGGTCTCGGCCGGCAGCGCCGAGTACGACTGGAACATCGATCTGGGCGCGGTCGCCTCGATCTGGCGCGGGGGCTGCATCATCCGGGCGGCGTTCCTGGACCGGATCCGGGCCGCCTACGACGCGCGGGCCGATCTGCCGAGCCTGCTCTCCGACGACACGTTCGCGCAGGAGATCGGGGCCGCGCAGGACGACTGGCGCGCGGTGCTGGTCTCCGCGGTGCAGCAGGGGGTTCCGACGCCCGGGTTCGCGGCGGCGCTGGCGTACTACGACGCACTGCGTGCCGAGCGGTTGCCCGCGGCGCTCACGCAGGGGCAGCGGGACTTCTTCGGCGCGCACACGTACCGGCGCACCGACCGGGAGGGCTCGTTCCACACCCTGTGGGGCGGGGACCGGTCCGAGGTGTCCGGCTGAGGCTCCGCGGGCCGCGGGTAGCGGGTACGCGAGGGGCCGGCAGCCCGGTCCCCACACCCGGAAGACGGGCGGGCGGCTCGGTGAGGACATGTCCTCACCGAGCCGCCCGCCCGTCTTCGTCGCCTCCTAGCCGAGGGGGCCCGGCTGCGGCTCCGGTGGCGGTGTCGGCTCCGGGCCCGGAGCCGGGCGCGGGGGCGCCGGGGGCTGTGGCACCGGGCTCGGGGACGGGCCGGGGGTCGGATCCGGGGCCGGCACCGGGTCAGGGAAGGGCTGCGGGCGGTCCGGGCCCGGGCCGGGCGTGGGGTCCGGCCTCACCGGGTCGGGAAACGGATGCGTCATCTTGTCCTCCAGCCAGAGGGAACGTCGGCTCTGGACTTCTCCCCCGACTACCCGGGCTCGCCGCGCCCACTCACTCCCTCGCGGGACGGACGAGGGGCTAGGTGGCTCTACCTCGTCAGGGGCGCGGGGATCCGTACGACCGGCCCCCGCGCCCGTGCAATGGGGGCACGGGCCCCGTCGGCGGCCCGGTCAGAAGAGTTCCGGACGGGCCGCGAGCCATTCCCTCGCCGCGTCCAGCAGGGCGGGGTCGGCCACCGGTGCCTCCTGTGGGTGCCGCTCGGCCCACTTCACGATGTACGGGCAGAGCGGCGCGACCGGTACGCCCTCGCGGGCCGAGAGCGCGTACAGCTCGCGGGCCAGGGAGCCCGCGATGCCCTTGCCCTCATGGGCGGGCTCCACGACGGTGTGGACCGGGACGAGGGCACGACGGGGGCTCTCGAGGACGAAGTACTCGATGCGGCCCGCCACTTCGTCACCCGAGTACGCCTCCAGGCGGCCGCCCGCCCGGTCGTCACGGACCGTGGTCCCGCTCATGGACTCTCCTCGTGGTGAGGGTCAGGCCGGGACGGCCTGCGGGCTGCGCGCCTGGTCGGATCCCGGTACCGGCTCGGACGGGTCCGTGCCGAGCGTCACGATCCGGTTGTCGCCGTCCACGTGCACGACCCGCGGCCGCAGCGCACGGGCCTCGGCGTCGGAGACCTGAGCGTAACTGATGATGATCACCAGATCTCCGGGGTGCACGAGGTGGGCCGCCGCACCGTTGATGCCGACGACGCCGGACCCGCGCTCGCCCTCGATGACGTACGTCTCCAGGCGGGCGCCGTTCGTGATGTCGACGATGTGGACCAGCTCGCCGGGCAGCAGGTCGGCGGCGTCGAGGAGGTCGGCGTCGATGGTCACGGAGCCGACGTAGTGCAGGTCGGCCTGGGTCACGGTGGCACGGTGGATCTTGGACTTGAACATGGTGCGCAGCATGAGGCGTTGCTCCCGAGGGGAAGAGGGTCGCGTCCCGGGCGGGTACGCGCCGACGCCGCCAGAGTACGGCGGCGGCGGGCGCGCTGCCTATGCCACCGCCCCTCCGGCCACAGCGATCTCGGTCACGCCGTCCCGGTCGGCGAGGTGCGGGTCGTGGTGTGCGGGCTTCGCGAACTGCGTCCGGTACAGCTGCGCGTACCGGCCGTCCGCCGCCAGCAGCTCGTCGTGCGTGCCGCGTTCCACGATCAGGCCCGCCTCGACCACGAGGATCAGGTCGGCGGCCCGTACCGTCGACAGCCGGTGTGCGATGACGATCGCGGTGCGTCCTTCCAGGGCCTCGACGAGCGCCTCCTGGACGGCGGCCTCCGAGGTGTTGTCCAGGTGGGCGGTGGCCTCGTCGAGGACGACCACACGCTGGCGGGCCAGCAGCAGCCGCGCGATGGTCATGCGCTGGCGTTCACCGCCGGAGAGCCGGTAGCCGCGCTCGCCGACCACCGTGTCGAGGCCGTCGGGCAGGGAGCGCACGAGGTCTTCGAGGCGGGCCCGGCGCAGCACGTCCCACAGTTCGTCCTCGTCGGCGTCGGGGCGGGCGAGCAGCAGGTTGTCGCGGACGGAGTCGTGGAAGAGGTGGCCGTCCTGGGTGACCATGCCGAGGGTCGCCCGCAGCGACGCGGCGCTCAGGTCGCGGACGTCGACGCCGCCGATGCGTACGGAACCCTCGTCGGTGTCGTACAGGCGTGGCAGCAGGGAGGCGACGGTCGACTTGCCGGCGCCGGACGAGCCGACGAGGGCGACGGTCTGGCCCGGTTCGGCGCGGAAGGAGATGCCGTGCAGGACCTCGGTGCCGCCGCGGGTGTCGAGTGCGGCGACCTCCTCCAGAGAGGCCAGGGAGACCTTGTCGGCGGACGGGTAGGCGAAGCGGACGTCGGTGAACTCGACGGAGACAGGGCCCTCGGGGACCGCGCGGGCGTCCGGTTTCTCCTCGATCAGCGGCTTCAGGTCCAGGACCTCGAAGACCCGCTCGAAGCTGACCAGTGCGCTCATGACCTCGACGCGGGCGCCCGCCAGGGAGGTGAGAGGCGCGTACAGACGGGTCAGGAGCAGGGCCAGCGAGACGATGGCCCCCGGCTCCAGGCTGCCGCGCAGCGCGTACCAGCCGCCAAGGCCGTAGACCAGGGCGAGCGCGAGGGCGGAGACCAGGGTCAGGGCCGTGATGAACGCGGTCTGCGCCATCGCCGTACGCACCCCGATGTCCCGTACGCGGCGGGCTCTGGCCGCGAACTCGTCGGACTCCTCACCGGGCCGCCCGAACAGTTTGATCAGTGTGGCACCGGGCGCGGAGAAGCGTTCGGTCATCCGCGTGCCCATCGCGGCGTTGAGATCGGCGGCCTCGCGCTGGAGCTTCGCCATCCGGCTGCCCACCCGGCGGGCGGGCACCACGAAGACGGGGAGCAGGACGAGCGCGAGCAGGGTGATCTGCCAGGACAGGGTGAGCATCACGGCGAGCGTGAGCAGCAGGGTCACGACGTTGCCCACCACTCCGGACAGGGTGTTGCTGAACGCGCGCTGGGCGCCGATCACGTCGTTGTTGAGTCGGCTGACGAGCGCGCCCGTACGAGTGCGTGTGAAGAACGCGACCGGCATGCGCTGCACGTGGTCGAACACGGCGGTGCGCAGATCGACGATCAGTCCCTCGCCCAGCGTCGCGGAGAACCAGCGGCTCACCAGGCCGAGCGCCGCCTCGGCGACGGCGATCACCGCGATGAGCAGGGCGAGCCGGACGACCGTCCCCTCGTCGCCGCCGGCCACGATCGCGTCCACCACGCGTCCGGCGAGGACCGGCGTCGCCACGGCAAGCAGCGCGGTCGCCACACTGAGCACCACGAACTGCACGATCCGGCGCCTGTGCGGGCGGGCGAATCCGGCGATACGGCGCAGGGTCTCGCGGGCGAAGGGCCGGCGCTCCCGCTGGGCGTTCATGACGCTGTACAACTGCGTCCAGGCTGTCGTCTCCATACTCATGGGACCGACCGTAGAACCTCGTTCAACCTTGAGGTCAAGGGGAATCCGATGACACTCACCGAACCGAACCCCCTCACCGGCGCTCCGGCTCCCGTCGAACCCGACGACCCGATGCCGTGCGCAGCGTGTCAGCCGCCGTCCCCGTGTCCGCAACCTCATGTTGGTGCGGCGTGGAAAGCCTCTCCCGGTGTGACGGTCGAACGGCTCCCCCAGAGCCTCCCCAGACGCCTTCCCATCAGGCAGATCCTGTGTCTGCTTCCGCTCGCTCTCGTGGCCGTGGTCGCGGTGCAGCACCGGGCGGTGCTGGCGGAGGGTTTCGGCCATCTCGCCTCGGCGAAGTGGCCCTGGCTGCTGGCCGCGGTCGCCGCGACGTGCCTGACGTGGGTGGCGGCCGCCGTCACCCGGCAGGGCGCGCTCGTTCAGCGGCTGCCCAAACGACGGCTGGTGGCGACCCAGTTCGCGGCGGGCGCGGCCAATCACCTCCTGCCGACGGGGCTGGGCGCGAGCGCGGTCAATCTGCGCTTCATGGCGGTGTGCGGGGTTCCGCTGGCCCGTTCGTCGGCCGCGCTGGCGCTCTACATGCTGGCGGAGTCCGTCGCGCGTGTCGGGTTGCTGCTGGGCCTGCTGATCGCCTTCCCCGACGCGTTGCGGATCGGCGAGCTCCTCCCGGACGGCGCGGTGGGCCCGCTCCTGCTCGCCCTGGGTGCGGTGGTGTGTGTCGCCGTGACGGTCCTGCTGCTCGTCGGGCGGGTGCGCGCCGTCGTGTCCACCTTCCTGCGCACCGCGCTGGGCGAGGCCCGGTCGGTGCACAGGCGGCCCGTGCGCGCGCTCGCGCTGTGGGGCGGTTCGTTCTCCTTCCCCGTGTGCCAGGCGGCCGGGTTCGTCGCGGTGGGCCAGGCGTTGGGGCTCCCGGTGCCGCCCCTGCACATGGCGCTCGCCTATCTGGCGGCCACGGTGGCCGTCGCGCTGGTGCCGACGCCGGGCGGGATCGGCTCGGTGGAGGCCGCGCTGATCGTGGCGCTGGTCGCGGCGGGCGGTCCGGCCGCGGTGGCGACGGCGGTGGTCCTCGCCTACCGCGTCATCACGGTGTGGCTGCCGCTGCTTCCGGGTGCGCTGACGCTGGGCGCCCTCGTCCGGATGAAGATCATCTGAGCGCCTCGGGCCGGCTCGGCCCCTCCCTTCGTCGCCGCGCACGGGAGGCCCGAACCGGCGTGCCGCCGTGCGGGGCGAACGGCGGCACGGGCGGGGCGCACTGCCTCATGTGTCCGCAGGGGCTGACCCAGGTGTCCGCAGGGCGGCGCGGGTTCTCGCCGGGCACGTGGGGCCGTTGAGGGTCCTGTGACTCCTGAGGAGCGTGTGCCGATGTATCCAGGCCAACTTGGCGCACGGTCCGGATGGTCCGTTCCGGCGCCGCGCCGGGACGGACGCAAGGCGGGATCGGCGCCCACACCGGCCGTCAGAGGCGCCAACAGGCCGGGATGCACGCCGAGTTGGCGGCGGTGTGCGTGGGAGATGGCCTGACCCGAGCGGCTCCGCGACAGAGCACCCGTACGTATGTAGCAAGATGAGCGGATCCCGCCGGTCGACAGTCGTCGGCTCCGGCGGGGTCGCACTTCCCGGAAATCGAGCAGCAGGTGGCCACAAGGTGACGACACATCACATACCGGGCGCACGCCCCCTTCCCGGCACGACGGGAGTCAGTCGGTGAACCGAGACCTCACTGTGCACGACTGGATCGTGGCGGGCGTCTGGCTGGCCGTCGGGCTCGCGGCGACCGTCCTGCTCCGCCTCCTCCTGCGCTGGCTGGGCAAGCACGCGACCCGGACCCGGTGGACCGGCGACGACGTCCTCGTCGACGCGCTCCGCGCGCTGGTCCCGGTCGCGGCGATCACGGGCGGGGTGGCCGCCGCCGCGGCGGCGCTGCCGCTGACCGGCAAGGTCAACCACACCGTCAACCAGATCCTGACGGTCCTGATCATGCTCGCCGCCACCGTCACCGCCGCGCGCGTGATCACCGGTCTGGTGCGGGCCGTGACCCAGTCGCGCTCCGGGGTCGCCGGATCGGCCACGATCTTCGTCAACGTCACCCGGGTCCTCGTCCTGGCCATCGGATGCCTGGTCGTCCTGCAGACCCTGGGAATCTCCATAGCCCCGCTGCTGACCGCGCTGGGTGTCGGCGGTCTCGCGGTCGCACTGGCCCTCCAGGACACCCTCGCGAACCTCTTCGCGGGCATCCACATCCTCGCCTCGAAGACGATCCAGCCCGGCGACTACATCCGCCTCACCAGCGGGGAGGAGGGGTACGTCGTCGACATCAACTGGCGCAACACCGTGGTGCGCAACCTCTCCAACAACCTCGTCATCATCCCGAACGCCCAGCTCTCCAGCACCAACATGACCAACTACAGCCGTCCGGAACAGGAGATGACCATCACTCTGCAGGTCGGCGTCGGCTACGACAGCGACCTGGAGCACGTGGAGCGCGTCACCTCCGAGGTCGTGACCGAGATCATGACGGAGATCGAGGGCGCGATGCCCGAGCACGAACCCGCCGTCCGCTTCCACACGTTCGGGGACTCGCGGATCAGCTTCACCGTGATCCTGGGCGTCGGCGAGTTCAGCGACCAGTACCGGATCAAGCACGAGTTCATCAAGCGGCTGCACAAGCGGTACCGCCTGGAGGGCATCCGCATCCCCTCCCCCGCGCGCACCGTCGCCCTCCAGCAGAACGGCGTGGCTATTCCGCCGCAGCGCGACGGGTCCCTGTCGATCCCGTAGAACATCGGGTGGGGCGGCCCGCCGGAGGCCGCCCCGGGGCCGCACGGCCGTCACGGGTGAACGGATCGGGGGACACGAGGACATGACGGTGCTCGGGGTCGACATCGGCACCTCCAGCAGCAAGGGCGTGCTGGTCGACGACAACGGGACGGTGCTCGCGACGGCTGTCCGGCCGCACACCGTCGACCGCCCGCGCCCCGGGCACGTCGAGATGGACGCGCCGGTGTGGTGGGAGGAGTTCGTCTCCCTCACCCGGGAGTTGCTCACGTCGGCGCCGGACGGCACCTCCGTCGAGTCGGTCGGCGTCAGCGGCATGGGCCCCTGTGTCGCGCTCACCGACGGGACGGGCACCCCGCTGCGGCCGGCGATCCTGTACGGCGTCGACACCCGGGCCACCGAGCAGATCACCCGCCTGGAGGCCGAGCTGGGCCGCGACGCCGTACTGCGGCGCTGCGGCTCCCTGCTGTCCACCCAGGCCGTGGGTCCCAAGATCGCCTGGCTGGCGGAGCACGAGCCCGACGTGGTCGCCCGCGCCCGGCGCCTGCACATGCCCAGCTCGTACCTGGTGCACCGGCTCACCGGGGCCTACGTGCTCGACCACCACTCGGCGAGCCAGGCCGTTCCGCTGTACGACTCCGTCGCCCAGGAGTGGTACGAACCGTGGGTCCGGCACATCGCGCCGTGGCTGGAGCTGCCGCGCCTGCTGTGGCCCGGAGACATCGCGGGGCAGGTGACGGCCGAGGCCGCTGCCGCCACCGGACTGCCCGCCGGTGTCCCGGTGATCACCGGGACCGTCGACGCCTGGTCCGAGGCGCTGAGCGTGGGGGCGCAGCACACCGGGGACCTCATGCTCATGTACGGCAGCACCATGTTCCTGATCAACACCCTGTCCGACCGCCTGCTGGTGCCCCAGCTGTGGAGCACCGTCGGCGCCCTGCCCGGTACGCGCAGTCTCGCGGGCGGCATGGCCACGTCCGGTGTGATCACGGACTGGCTGCGGGAGCTGTTCGGCACGCCCGGCCACACCGCACTGCTCGCCGGGGCCGAGGCGTCGCCGCCCGGCGCGCGAGGGCTGCTGATGCTGCCGTACTTCGCCGGCGAACGGACGCCCGTGGCCGATCCGCACGCGCGCGGCGTGATCGCCGGGCTGACGGTGGAGCACACCCGGGGCGACCTCTACCGCGCGGCCCTGGAGGCGACGGCCTTCGGTGTCCGGCACAACGTCGAGGCGATGCGGGCCGCCGGTGCGGACATCCGCCGTGTCGTCGCCGTGGGCGGCGGCACCCGGGGCGGTTTGTGGACCAGGATCGTCTCCTCGGTGACCGGTCTGGAGCAGGAGGTCAGGGCCGTCTCGCTCGGCGCGAGCTACGGCGCGGCGTTCCTGGCCGCCGACGCGGTCGGCGGCCCCCGCATCGACGTGTGGAACCCGGTGCGTGAGCGGGTCGCCCCGGACCCGCGCCTGCGCGCCCGCTACGACGAGCTGTACGACCTGTACCTCCGGCTGTACCCGGCGACGCGGGACATCTCCCACGCACTGGCGGGACACCAGCGGCGCGCCCACGGCTGAGCGTCCCCGTCCTCCCGTCCTCCCGTCCTCCCGTGGCCGCGGGCCTCGGGTGCGGAAGCCGGGTGCGGGGCAGCCGACGGCCGCACCCACCGTCAGTGCGCGGTGAGCAGTCCACGGGGCGTGTCGCTGCCCGGCGCCTGCTTCGCGCCGCCCAGGGCGGCGAGGCCGATGAAGACCATGGACGACAGGCCCGCGACCGCGAACGCGGTGAAGCCCCGGTCCCCGTGGCCGGCGGCAGGCAACCGGCCGCCGGGCCACGGGCCGAACACGGCACCGGAGCGGCCCATGCCGGACGTCCGGCCGACGGCGGTGGCGCGGCTGTCGGGGGCCGAGCGGATCGAGACCGTCGCGCAGATCATGGTCTGGGCGCTGTTGAGGAACACGCCGGTCAGGAATCCGCCCGAGGATTGTCAATAGATTCGTCGACAGCCACAGGAACCGGTGGCGTGCCGTGGGTGTGGAAGGACTCGATGGTCTTCAGACCCCAGGCCTGGCCCTTCTTCCGCTCGGCCTCGGTCCAGGTGACCAGCGGCCAGTCGGGGGCCAGTACCAGCCGGGTGAGTGGGTTGCACAGCTCGATCCGGTTGCCGCCCGGCTCGTAGACGTAGAGGAAGAACGTCTGCTGGATGGCGTGCTTGTGCGGGCCGGTCTCGATGAACACGCCGGTGTCCAGGGCGAGGTCGGCGGCGCGCAGGATGTCCTCGCGGGTGTCGGTGGCGAACGCGACGTGGTGCAGGCGCCCCTGGGAGCCGGTCCAGTCCTCGGTGTAGACGATGTCGTAAGACTTGCTGCTGAACGTCAGCCACTGGGCGGCGATCCTGCCGCTGTCGAGCCGGATCTGTTCGGTCGGGCGGGCGCCGAGGACCTCGTGGACGAAGCCGCCGTTCGAAGCCACGTCGGCGGCGAGGAAGTTGACGTGGTCCAGGCGGCGTACGCCCACTCCGTGACCGGGCTTGGCCTGCGGCTGGTTCTTCAGGCCGGGCTTCAGCCCGTCGGGCGCCCGGTACCACTCGCTCTCCCAGTAGAGGGCGATCTCGTGACCGTCGGGGTCGGTGGTGACGTACAGCGGGCCGATCCCCGGCTCGTCCTCGGCCCAGCGGCCCGGTCGGCCCGCCCTTTCGGCCTGTTCCACCCGGCGCCGAAGGGCGTCCCCGCTGGAGGCGCGCAGGGCGGTGCGGCGGATCCCGGACGTCGTGTGGGCGGTCAGGGTCAGGCTGTGGTGCTCGTAGTCGTCCCAGGTCCGCAGGTACACGGAGGCTCCGGAGCGGCCGTTCTCCGTGAGGCCGAGGTAGTCGGTGAAGAAGCGGACACTGGCGTCCAGGTCGGGGGTGAGCAGTTCGACGTGCCCGAGGTGGGCGATGTCGCCGAGCGGCGGGACCATGAGGCCTCCTCAGGGATGGTGTGCGGCTCCGGCCGGCCGGGGGAAGACCGTGCCGTCGAAGATCTTGCGTGCGGTACGGACCACCGCGGTGCGCCGGACCACCGGGAGGGCGTCCGGGGTGTCGTGCGCGAGGGTCGTCTCGATGTCGAGGAATCCGGTGGGGTGCTCGACGCGCACCCGGTCCCCGAGGTCCGGCGGGCGGGCCACGGGCCGGCCGACACCGTCCTCGATCCGCAGGCCGGCGGCGACGCTCGCGGCGCCCAGGACGCCGATCGAGGTGTGGCAGCGGACCGGGATGAAGGTGCGGGTCATGACCGCCCCACCGTCCAGCGGCGGTGCCAGCAGGCTGAGTTTGGGCACGGTGGCGTGCTCGGCATCGCCCAGGCCCATCAGTCTTCCGGCCTCCAGCCGGATCGCCCGGAGCCGAGCGGCGAGCGCCTGGTCGGACTCCAGGGCGGCGGGTGACTCGTACCCGGTGACGCCGAGGGAGGACGCGACGATCAGTACCGTCGGCATGCCGTTGTCCACACAGGTCACCGGCGTGCCGGCGGCGAGGTCGCGCACCCGGCCGGTCGGCAGCAGCGGGCTGCCGCCCTGCGGGAACTCGATCACCACCGGTGCGGCGGCCCCCGGCACACCGGAGATCTCGGCGGAGCCGGAGTAGTCGACGCGCCCGCCCGGCGTGGCGAAGTCCGCGACCGCGAAATCCCCGGTGTTGAGCATGCGGATCCGCACGGAGGTACGGTCGCCGTCCGGGACGACCAGCCCGCGCTCGACGGCGAAGGGCCCGACTCCCGCGAGGAGGTTCCCGCAGTTCTGACGGTCACTCATCTCTGCCCTGTCGACGCCGACTTGGAGGAACAGGTAGTCCACGTCCGCCCCGGGGTCGGCCGAGGCGGAGACCACGGCCACCTTGCTGGTCAGGGGGTGCGCACCGCCGAGGCCGTCGATCTGGCGCGGGTCGGGGCTGCCCATGATCCGCAGCAACAGGCCCTCGCGCGGCGCGGGTTCGGCGGGCAGGTCCCCCGCCAGGAAGTACGCGCCCTTGGAAGTGCCGCCGCGCATGAGCATGCAGCGCACTCCCTCGGGCCAGGTCACGGCCCCGCTCCGCCGTCGAGCTCGCGCCGGTACTCCTCGTAGGACTGGTAGCGCACCCCGAGACGGACGAGCGTCTCGCGCAGTCCGTAGCGGTCCAGGCCGAGTTGGCCCGCGGCGAACGCGGCGCGGGACGCCTCCTCCTTCGCGGTGCGCGCGGCGGACGCCTCGACGGCCTCGGCGGACCGCTCGCGGGGCACGACCATCACACCGTCGTCGTCGGCGAGGACCACGTCACCCGGCCGGACGCTCTGCCCGCCGAGGACCACGGGCACGTTGACCGAGCCGCCGGTGGCCTTCACGGTGCCCTGCGCGGACACGGCCGCCGCCCAGACGGGGAAGCCCATCGCGCGGAGCTCCTCGGTGTCGCGCACTCCGGCGCCGGTGACCAGGCCGCGGACGCCCCGCCGTCGCAGCGCGGTGGCGAACAGCTCGCCGAACATGCCGTCCGTGGAGGGCGAGGTGGTGGTGACGACGAGGATGTCGCCCTCGCCGCACTGCTCGACCGCCGCATGGATCATGAGGTTGTCGCCGGGCCAGCCGAGCACCGTGACCGCGGTGCCCGCGACCCGTACACCCTGCTGGACCGGCCGCAGGGCCGCGCCGAGCAGGCCGGTGCGGCCGAGCGCCTCGTGCACGGTGGCGACGCCGTACCCGGCGAGGGCCTCGACGTCCTTCCCGGGCGCCTTCGGCGGGTTGGTGACGATCAGGCCGCTCATGCCAGCTCCCCCGTCACCTGCGGGTACGGGCGCATGTACGCCTCGGCGTACGTGGTGTGCGGCAGACCGAGGTTGGGCCCGGCGTTCCGCTTGAGCTGCACGCCGCGCCGGGTCCCGAGGTCGGTGTAGTAGTCCCACAGGTGCCGCTGGGCCGCCAGGCACTCCATCGCCTTGCGCTTGGTCGCCCAGACGTCGGTGATGTCGAGGAGGACCTCCGGCCTGAAACCGCACATCTCGGGCTGGTGCGGCTCGAAGAAGAACACCGGCGGGGCGCCGATGACCTCCCCCTGAGCCGGGTAGCCGACGGCCTGCGCGAGGACACGCGCGTCCAGGGCCGTCCGCGCGGCGGCGGGGTGGTCACCGTTGTACGGGTCGTCGAGCGGGTGGGTCAGCACGACATCCGGCCGGGTGTCGCGGTACACGCCCACCAACCGGTCGGTCAGCTCGGGTGTGACGGTCAGGGGGTAGTCGCCGGCGTCGAAGAAGACGACCTCGGCACCGAGGGTGGTGGCGGCGGCCTCGGCCTCGCCTCGGCGTATCCCCTTGATCTCCTCCAGTGACCTGCCCTCGCGCCACGCCTTCGCGGACTCGCCGCGCTCACCGTAGGTCAGGCAGGCGATGGTGACCTTCTCGCCGCGGGAGGCGGCGAGGGCGATGGCTCCCCCCGCCCGCCACACGAAGTCCCCGGCGTGCGCGGTGACGACGAGGGTCGATCGTGGGGTGCCGGGCGCGTTGGCGTACGTCATTGCTGCGATCTCCTTGCTGGACAGGCCGGTTGGCCCACCCCGCGGCGTCATGCGCTCGACGCGTCATTCACGCAGTGCGTCGATCACACCCGCGAGGTGGAGACGGGCGGCCGACTCGGCCGCCTGCGGGTCCCGGGCCCTGATCGACTCGATCATGGCCAGATGCTCGCTCAGGGACTTCTGGGGCCGGCCCGGCCGCAACGCGAGTTGGAAGCGGTGGCGGACCAGCTGCCCGTTGAGCCGGTCCAGCAGTCCGTCGGCCACCTGCTGGCCGGAGAACTGCCTGATCCGGGCGTGCAGTTCGTGATTGAGCTCGGAGTAGGTCATGGGTTCGCCGTCGGACACGGCCTTGGACATCGCCACGCCCAGGTCCGACAGCTCGGTCAGCTGCTCGTCACTGGCCTCGACGGCCGCCTTGGCCGCGCACAGCCCTTCGAGGACCATGCGGCACTCGGTGATGGCGACCGCTTCCTCCACGGTCACCACCCGCACCCGCGAGCCGCGGTTGCGGATCCGTTCGACCAGCCCTTCCGACTCCAGCTCGATCAGAGCCGCCCGGACACTGGCCCGCGTCACACCGAACTGCTCGGCGAGTTCGTTCTCCACCAGCCGCTGGGCCGGTGCCATCTCGCCGCGCAGGATCGCCTGCCGCAGCTGCGCGAGCGCATGCTGCCTGGCCTGCTCTCCGGTGCTCGGACGGGCTTCTTCCGGCATGTGCGCCCTCCCTGAGTGAGTGCCTGTCGAGGCTAAATCTAGCCGAACAATATTGTCAACAATTTTGTTCGCCATATCGTCGCTCAGTTCCGGGCGGGATCCTCACCTGCCGGAAGGCCGCCCCGGGCACTCACTCGTCCGTACGCCGAAAAGGGCCCCGGCACCCGCGGTTGCGGGTGCCGGGGCCCTCAGGGGCCTGGCCGTCATGGAGAGGGGCGCGGCCCTGCGAGGCCGCCCCCGGGAGTCAGCCCACGCCGGGGAATCCCGAGGTGCGGAAGACCTGCCGCTCGGCGTCCACGGCGAACACCTCGCAGCCCGCGCGAGCGGCGGCCCAGCCGATCCCGTCCGCGCCCATCGCGAACGCCGCGGTCGCCGTGGCGTCCGCCTCGGTCAGCGACGAGGCCACGACCGTCAGGCTGAGCAGCCCGGTCGCCGGACGGCCGGTGCGCCCGTCGAGGATGTGGTCGCCGCGCTCGTACCGTCCGGAGGTCGCCACCGCCCCGTCGGTGATCTCCAGGACCGTGCACAGTTGGTCGGCCCGCTCGGGGTGCCGTACGCCCACCCGCCAGGGACGGCCGGCCGCGACCACGTCGCCGCCCGCGTTGAGGCAGAACGTCGTCACACCCTCCGCCCGCAGCAGCTCCGCGGCCCGCTGGACCGCCCAGCCCTTGACCATGGCGCAGGGGTCGAGGCCGCGTCCGGGCAACCGCACCTGGAAGGCGCCGCCGCTCTCGACGCGGTACCGCTCGCACAGGCCGAGGACCTCGGTCAGGTCCGGGCTGAGCTCGTGCGGCTCCAGCTCGCCCCGGTCCAGCCGGGACACCTCGCTGTCGGGCAGGAAGGGGCTGAACCGTGCGTCGGCCTCGCGCAGCCACGCGAACACCAGATCGGCCGCCCGGGCCGTGTCCCGGCCGGGGCCGCCGTCGTCGACGCGCAGGGAGATGGGCAGCCCCATGATGTGCTCGACCCGGTGCACCACGCCGGCCGGCGACGCCTCTTCGGTCCTCGGCATCGCCGTCAGCTCTTCGCGTCGAGGGCGGCCTGCAGGGACTCGACGTAGCCCTCGCTGGTGATCGTGGCCCCGGACACCGCGTCGATATCGGCGCTCTGCGCCTGCAGCGTCTCCGCGATGAGCTTCGGCACGGCGGCCTTCGTCTGCGGATGGTTCGGCTGCTGCAGCATCCGTACGGAGCCGATCGTGTCGCCCTCGAAGGTCACCTCGACCTGCACGGCGCCCTTCTCCGTGTCGACCGTGGAGCCGGCCACGACCTGCGAGGCCGCGGCGGACGCCGACGGTGAGGCCGAGGAGGAGGCGGCGGACTCGGCCTGCGCGTCGATGGCGGCCTGGAGCGACTCCCGGTAGCCGTCGCTGGTGATCGTGGCCCCGGACACCGTGTCGACGTCGGCGCTCTGCGCCTGCAGCGTCTCCGCGACGAGCTTCGGCACGGCGGCCTCGGTCTGCGGATGGTTCGGCTGCCGGAGCATTTTCACGGCGGTGATCTTGTCACCGTCGTACGTCACCTCGACCTGTACGGCGCCCTTCTCTGTGTCCACGGTCGTGCCCGTGAACACCCGGGCCGAGCCGCCGGAGGACGACGCGGAGGGTGTCGAGGCGGGTGAGGCGGCCTCGGTGGTCGTCGTCGAGCCGTCCGACGGCGCGTAGCGCCACACCGGGACCAGGCCCGCGACGGTCAGGACCAGGACAGGTATCACTCGCTTCACGATGTCTCTCTCATCCCGCCAGGCTGAAGCGTTCGAAGTGGATCTGCTGCTTGGGTACGCCCAGCTCGCGCAGGCTGCCCAGCACCGCGTTCATCATCGGCGGCGGCCCGCACAGGAAGACGTCCCGGTCGCCGATGTCCGGCACGAGCCGCGCCAGCTCGTGGGGCGCCAGCCTGTCGGGGGTGGCCGGCCCGGACACCAGGTGCAGCTCGGCGCCCTTGACCAGGGCGAGGTCCCGCAGCTCCTCGTAGAGGACGGCGTCCTGGTCGGTGGCCACCCGGTAGATGACCACGGCGTGGCCGTGGAGCTCCTCCAGCAGGGCCCGGATCGGGGTGACGCCGACACCGCCGGCGATGAGCACGGCCTCCGGCCGGGTGCGGTGCATCGCGGTGAAGGCGCCGTACGGCCCCTCGGCGAAGACCCGGGTGCCCACCTTGAGGTGCCGCAGCGCGGCGGTGCCGTCACCGGCCGCCTTGGCGGTGAGCCGCAGCGTCCGGCCGTCCGGGGCGGCCGACAGGGAGAACGGGTTGGCCTGCCACCAGCGGTCCCTGGTCAGGAACCGCCACAGGAAGAACTGGCCCGCGCGGGCCGGCAGCCGGTCCAGGTCGCGTCCCGTGATGTAGACCGAGACGACGTTGTCCGACTCGGGCACCACGGCGGAGACCCGCAGCTGGTGCCGCAGGTTCCGCCACAGCGGAAGCACCAGCCGGCCCAGCAGCACCGAGCCGAGCGCCACGCCCCACAGCACGTACCAGTACGTCGTGGCCGCGGACGACGCGGTGAACGTCGTGCCCGCGGCGACCTGGTGCGTGAACGCCAGAACCACCGCGACATACGTGTACAGGTGGATGAAGTGCCAGGTCTCGTACGCCAGCCGACGGCGGGCGAAGCGGGCCGAGACCGCGCCGATCACGAGGATCAGCCCCAGCGCGACGATCGCGCGCAGCACTCCCTCGACGGTCTCCGCGAGGTCCACCAGCTGGTTCACCGGGTCCATCGAGGACGACTGGGCGTAGCCGAACGTGATGAACACGGCGTGCCCGAGCAGCGTGAACAGCAGGCCGAAGCCGACCCAGCGGTGCCAGGACGTCAGCCGGTCCATACCGATGCGGCGGTCGAGCCACGGCAGCCGGGCGACGAGCAGCAGCTGGAAGGCCATCAGGAGCGCGCCGTACAGCCCGGCCAGCCGGCCCAGCACGATGAGGGTGTTGGAGGCGAAGCCGGCCTGGACGAAGAACACGGTCACCACGACCACGTTCAGGGCCAGCACGCCGTACAGGCCGGTGCGGGCCACGACCTTGGGACGTACCGCCGCGGGTGGCGGCGCGGCGGTCCTCTGGACAGTAGTCACGGACGGCAGCTCCTTGATCGGGTCCTGGGACTCCGAGCCTGCCTGGTGGGAGCTGTCGTTTTCCTGTCGCTGAACTTTCAAGTGGTTATCGATGTGGACTCGACGGGCCCTCGGCCATGGCATCGCAGGCCACGTGAAGCACTATGGGGACGTGGAAAAAGTACGACTTCTCGTCGTGGACGACGATCCGCCCATCGCCGACCTGGTCGCGACGGTCGCCCGCTACGAGGGCTGGGAGGCGGTCACCGCGAACTCCGGTGAGGAGGCCCTGCACCGGGCCGCCGAGTTCCGTCCGGACATCGTGGTGCTCGACCTGATGCTGCCCGGGCTCGACGGCTTCGCCGTCCTCGACCGGCTGCGGCTGTCCGGGACGATGGTGCCCGTGGTGTTCCTGACCGCGCGGGACGGCGTGGCGGACCGGGTCGCGGGCCTCACCAGGGGCGGCGACGACTATCTGGTCAAGCCGTTCGCGGTGGAGGAGCTCATGGCCCGGCTGCGGACCGTGCTGCGCCGCAGCGCCGGTCCCGCCTTCCAGCGGTCCGTGCTCACGGTCGCTGATCTGACGATGGACGAGGACACCCGCGAGGTGCGACGCGGTGAGCGGCTGCTGACCCTCACCCCGACCGAGTACGAGGTCCTGCGCTACCTGATGCGGAAGTCGCCGACGGTCCTGACCAAGGCCCAGATCCTCGACCACGTCTGGGAGTACGGCTTCGGCGGCCGCTCGAACGTGGTGGAGCTGGTGATCAGCCGGCTGCGCCGCAAGCTCGACGGCGTCGAGGGTGTCGACGGCAACGGCGCGGACGGGCCGACACTGATCCACACCGTGCGGGGCGTCGGGTACGTGGTGCGGCAGGTCACGGAGTGATCCGCCGTCTGCGCGACACCTACCGCAGGCTCCGGCTCGGCACCCGGCTCGCGCTGGGGATGGGGGTCCTCTCGCTCGTCGTCTTCGCCGCGGTCGGCACCGCGCTGTCGACGTACATGCGGGACTATCTGGAGCGCCAGCTCAACGACCAGATGAAGCTGGTCCAGGTCACCCAGTCCAAGGACGCCGAGGCCCACGGAACGGTGGAGCGGCGGCCGTACTACGGCTGGTACACCGCCGTGTACGACGTGTCGGGCGACTCCGCCGTCCTGCGCAGGCCCAGCGACGTGCCGAAGGACGTGGGCCAGCTCACCGCCGTCGCCGAGTCGCTGGCCCGCGCGGGAGCGACGGAGATCTTCCACACCACGCGCATCAAGGACGAGGGCGCGTACCGGCTGCGCGCCTGCGAGTTCGAGCCCGGTGTGGTCCTGGTCACCGCGGCTCCCCTGGAGGACATCCAGGACACCATGGACCAGCTGGTCACGGTCCAGGTCATCGGGTTCACGCTCGCGCTCGTGGGGCTCGTGGTGTTCGGCCGGGCGGTGCTGCGGCGGGGTCTGCGGCCGCTCAGCGACATGGCGCACACGGCCCGCGGCATCACCTCGCACGACTTCACGGACTCGGCCCGGCTGCCGGTGCGCGCGGACCGCGGGAACGGCGGCCCCGAGGTCGAGGAGCTGCGCACCGCGTTCAACACCATGCTGGAGCACATCGACGACTCGCTGGCCGTCCGCACGGAGGCCGAGCAGCGGCTGCGCCGGTTCGTCGCGGACGCCTCGCACGAGCTGCGCACACCCCTGATGTCGGTACGCGGCTACGCCGACCTCTTCCAGTACGCGGCGGCCAACGAACCCGAGGAGCGGGAGAAGCACCTGGCCCGGCTGCGTGCCGAGGCCGCCCGGATGGGTGTCCTGCTGGACGATCTGCTGCTGCTCGCCCGGCTGGACGCCGCCGAGGTGGAGGCACCGCTGCGGCTGGAGGAGGCGGACCTGGCGGAGCTGGTGCGGCAGGCGGCGGACGCGTTCCGCGCGAGCCGCCCGGACCATCCGCTGTCCGTGACGGCGGGTCCCGGCCCGGTGCGGCTGCGGCTCGACGCCCTGCGCATCCGGCAGGTCCTGGACAACCTCCTCACCAACGCCGCCGTGCACACCCCGGCCGGCACCGAGGTGGCGGTCGAGGTGTCCGTCGCGTCCGGCGCCGCCGTCGTGCGGGTCACCGACTCCGGCCCCGGCATTCCGGCCGCCGACCAGGAGCACGTCTTCGACCGCTTCTTCCGCATCGACAAGGCCCGCACCCGTGACCGCGGCGGCAGCGGCCTGGGCCTGGCGGTCGCCCTGTCACTGGTACGGGCCCACGGCGGGAGCATCACACTGACCAGCCGGCCGGGCTCGACGACGTTCACCATGACGATCCCCCTGGTCCGCGGGTCCTGAGTTTCTCCGGCGAACAGGGCGGGCGCCCGGGCGCGAGCTGAACTCGCGCCCGGGCGCCCTGGGGACGGGGCCGCCGGTGTCACTCGGCGTAGAACGTCGCGTCCGCCCTGGCCGTCGCCGTGTCGGCGGGCTGGGTGACGAGCAGGTAGTTGTAGTGCCGGATGTAACTGCCCGCGACGTTGTACGACTCGAAGGAGACGCCCGCGGACGTGTCGGCCAGACCCGCCCGCCGGTAGAAGGTGGCGTCGCTCTTGAAGGCCGTGCTCCCGTCGCTCTTGTCCACCCAGACCTCGCCGTTGCTCCGGTGGCGGAGGTAGTAACCGGGGAAGTTCGCCGATTCGAGGGAGACCGTCCCGGTGCCGGCGAGGCCGGTCACGACACGGAACTGGGAGTCGGCGAGGTTGGTGACGTTCGGCTCGATCTTCGCCCGGTACTCCCAGTGCCGGATGTACCGGTCGGGGAAGTTGTACGAGGAGAAGCGGACCGGGGTGATCCCGTCGGCCACCGGGATGCCGAAGTTGGGAGTGCCGTCGGTGTTCCAGTACAGCTTCTGGTAACGGGTGCGGCGGTTGGGGTCGTTGAGCGGGTCGCCGCTGATGTCCTTGTAGTTGCGGTCGTGGTAGACGAGGATGTCGGACTTTCCGTCCTCGGACGTGGTGAAGGTGTTGTGGCCGGGACCGTACTGGCCGGTCGCGGCGTTGCTGGTGAAGACCGGGTTGGGCGTCTTGACCCAGGAGGCCGCGCTCATCAGGTCGGCGGAGGCGGAGGCGGTGAGCAGGCCGAGGCAGTAGTTGGCGTCGGTGGCGCTGGCCGAGAAGGTCATGAAGACCTTGCCGTTGCGCTGGATGACCGCCGGGCCCTCGTTGACGGTGTGGCCGACCTTCTCCCAGGCGTTGGTGGGCCGGGAGATCATGACCGGACTTCCGCTGATGGTCCAGGGGTTGGACATCTTCGCCAGGTAGATGTTGGTGCCGTCGCCGACCGCCGGGTCGTTCTGCGCCCAGCTCAGATAGCGGGTGCTGCCGACCGTGAAGGTCGTCGCGTCGAGGGAGAAGGTGTCCAGCGGCAGCGCGATGCGGCCCTTCTCGGTCCAGGTACCGGTGATCGGGTTGGCGGAGCTGGACTCCAGGACGTACGGGCGGATCTTCCAGATGTCGTTGGACGAGCCGGCGGTGAAGTAGATGTACCACTTGCCGCTGATGAGGTGGATCTCCGGCGCCCAGATGTGGGCGCCCATCTCACCGCTGGCGTGCTTCGTCCAGATGGTGGTCTCGGCGGCCGTGGACAGCCCCTGGAGGGTGGTGGCCCGGCGCATCACGATCCTGTCGTACGCGGGCACCGTCGCGGTGAAGTAGTAGTAGCCGTCCGTGTGTTTGAAGATGTGCGGATCGGCGCGCTGTTCGGCGACGGGGTTGGTGTAGGTCACGGCGGGCGAGGCGGGGGCCGCGGCCTCGGCGATGCCGGAGGTCAGCGCGGCCAGGGTGACGAGCAGCGCCGTGACCACCCTTGCGATCGTGCGTCTCACTGTTTTCCTCTCGATCACGTCGAATGCGTCGGCCACGTCGAACGAGCCGGTCGCGTAGTTCGTGTCGCTCACGTCGTGGGCCTGAACTGCCACTGCTGGCAGTTGTTGTTGAGCCAGCTCCACTGGCGCACGTCGGTG
Organism: Streptomyces aurantiacus; assembly: GCF_027107535.1. Classification (NCBI taxonomy): domain Bacteria; kingdom Bacillati; phylum Actinomycetota; class Actinomycetes; order Kitasatosporales; family Streptomycetaceae; genus Streptomyces; species Streptomyces sp. Qhu-G9. The sequence goes on from NZ_CP114283.1 coordinate 6,471,456, forward strand.
CCGTTCGCCGTACCGCAGGCGGCGACGTCCGCGACCTTCCCGGTGCTCTCGTTGACGATCCGCACGTGGTCACCGGTCGCGGTGTACACGAGACGGAACTTCTGGCACTTGTTGTTCAGCCACGACCACTGCCGCAGATCGGCGCCGTCGGCGGTGGAGCATTCCGCGGTGTCCATGACCTTGCCGGTCGCGACGTTGACGAGCCGGCTGGTGTCGTCGCCGAGGTCCTCGATCCGCCACTTCTGGTTGGCGCCGCCGGTGCAGGTCCACTGGAAGATGTTGGTGCCGTCCGCCGTGCCGCCGCCCTCGACGTCCAGGCACTTGCCACTGTTGCGGTTCACCAGCGTGTACGCGGTCGGGGTCGCCGCCGTCTCGCCGGACGGGCCGGGGAGGGTGGTGCCCAGGGCAGCCGGGGTACCGAAGTCCGGTGTGCCGTCCGCGTTCCAGTTGACCTTCTGGGCGCGCGTGGTCCGGCCGTTGCCGCAGCCGCCGTTCGCGGAGTTGTTGGCGTGGTAGACGATCCAGTCCTCGGTGCCGTCCGGGGACTTGAAGAACCCGTTGTGGCCGGGGCCGTATACACCGGCAGCGTCGTTGCGCTGGAAGACGGGGGTCTGCTTCTTGGTCCAGGCGGACGCGAGCAGCGGGTTGGTGCCGGTCAGTTCGAGCTGGCCGAGCTTGTAGTCCGCGGTCTGGCAGTGGCTGGCGGAGAAGGTGAGGAAGGTGCGGCCGTCGTGGTACAGCGGCTCGGGCCCCTCGTTGACAGCGCCGCCCGAGGTCTCCCAGCTCAGCGTGGGGCTGGAGATGATGCTGAAGGTGGAACTGCTCAGCGTGTACGGGTTGCTCATCGGCGCGATGACCAGGCTCTGCGTACTGCCGTTGATGAAGCCGCTGCCGAGCAGGTACAGCTTGTTGTCGTGCTTCAGGACGCTGGCGTCGATCAGCCAGCCGCCGGGCGTGAGGTTCGAGCCGCTGAGCTGGTTCTTGTAGGTGTACGGGCCCATCGGGTCGGAGCCCGCGCTCTCCAGGACATGGGTGCGCTGGGAGTCGCAGCAGGCGACACCGCTCTGCCCCGCGGAGTAGTACAGGTACCACCTGCCGTCGAGGAAGTGCAGCTCCGGCGCCCAGATATTGGTGTTGCGCGTGGCGGTGGTGTCGCTCCAGACCTGCACGCTGGGCGCCACGGACAGCCCGGCGAGGGTCGGCGACTTCCGCATGGTCAGCACACCGGTGAACGAGGTGGTGACCAGGTAGTAGTTGCCGTTGTAGTACTCCAGCCAGGGGTCGGCGCCCTTCTGCGCCTTGACGGGGTTCGTGTACGGCCGCCCCTCCGCGGCCGTGGCGGGCTGCGTGGCGGCGGAGGCCAGCATCAGGAGCAGCGCTGCCACGAGAGTGGCCCAATGGCGGGTTCGGAACACGGGTTCCCCTTCTCCTGGACACGCTGTTCGAAATCCCGTACAGCGTGCGTAACTTCGACCAGAAGATAGGGACGGGACCTGTACGCGTCAACGGTTCTGACACATTTGGTTCCGGTTGGCTTTCCGTCCTGTGAACTCGCGACCGGTCGGCCCGTCGAACAGGCCGTCAACTACCGGCCCACCTGCGGCGATGGGGACGCGACGAAAGATCTCGTTCGGCCTGTCGGACATTGTTCGATACCTCTTGACGCCCCCGTGCGCACCGATTGACACTCTCGCAACGCGACGTCACACAGAAGAAACGGCAGAGTGCCCACTGCTGAGGCCTCGCACTTCCCCCTTTCCTTCCGCCATGTCTCAGCAAGGGGTTCCGAACGATGCAATTCGCGAGACCGCGCAGCCGCGCGAGACGTTGGGCGGGGCAGCTCGCAGGCCTCAGCGCCGCGTCGCTGTTCCTGGGTGTCATCGGCCCCGTCGCTCCCGCGCACGCGGCCCAGAGCGCGGACGTCACCGACGGTCTGGCCCTCTGGTACAAGCTCGACGCCTCCTCCGGCACGTCCGTGGCCGACGCCTCCGGCAACAACCGGACCGGCACGGTCAACGGCAGCCCCACCTGGTCGGGCTCGGGTGAGGGACTCGCCTTCAACGGCTCCGACACCTTCGTCAAGGTGCCGGACAACGTCCTGAGCGGCATGAACTCGGTCACCGTCTCGATGGACGTGAAGGTCGACTCCACCCAGTCCACCCCCTACTTCATCTACGGCTTCGGCAACACGAGCGGCTCCGCCGGCAACGGCTACCTGTTCACCACCGGCAACACGCTGCGGACGTCCATCGCCTCGGGCAACTGGTCGACGGAACAGACCACCCAGCCCTCCCCCGCCCGCACCCTGACCCGCGCGGTCTGGAAGCAGCTCACGTACACGCAGACCGGCAGCACCGGCGTGCTCTACGAGGACGGCGTGGAGGTGGCCCGCAACACGGCGGTGACCATCACCCCCGGCTCCATCGGGTCCGGCACCACCACCGCCAACTACCTCGGCAAGTCGGTGTACCCCGGGGACAAGCTCTTCAAGGGCAGCCTCCGTGACTTCCGGGTCTACGACCGGGCGTTGGCCGGCTCGGAGGTCGAGCAGCTCTCCCTCCCCGTCGCCACCCGGGGCGTCGCCGACGACAAGGCCGCGCTCACCCTCGGCGACACCAGCGCCGTCGTCTCCGACCTGACCCTGCCCGCCACCGGCCCGGCCGGCGGCTCCTCGATCAGCTGGGACAGCGACACCCCCTCCGTGGTGTCGGACTCCGGCGCCGTCACCCGTCCCGCCGCCGGTGAACCGGACGGCCACGCGACGCTGACCGCGACGCTGAAGAAGGGATCGGTGACCGGCACCAGGACCTTCGACATCACGGTCCCCGCCGCGTTCGACGACGACACGGCCACCGAGCGGGCCGCCGAGGCGCTGAGCGTCCACAACCTGGACGACGCCCGCGGCAACCTCACCCTGCCGAAGACCGGCACGTACGGCACCGAGGTCACCTGGGCCTCGGCGGATCCCGACGTGGTCTCCCCGGCCGGTGTGGTCCACCGCCCCGCGCACGGCGAGGGCGACACCACCGTCGAGCTCACCGCGACCGTCACCAAGGGCGACGCGAAGGCGACCCGCGTCGTCACCGCCAAGGTGCCCGAACTGCCCGCCGCGGCGCCCCTCAAGGGCTACATGTTCAGCTACTTCACCGGCGAGGGCACCTCGGACGGCGAACAGCTCTACGCCGCCCTCAGCAAGGGCAACGACCCCCTGAAGTGGCGGGAGCTCAACGAGGGCAAGCCCGTCCTGACGTCCACGCTGGGCGAGAAGGGCCTGCGCGACCCGTTCATCATCCGCTCCCCCGAGGGCGACAAGTTCTACCAGATAGCCACCGACCTGCGGATCTACGGCAACGGCGACTGGGACGCGTCCCAGCGCACCGGCAGCAAGTCCATCATGGTGTGGGAATCCACCGACCTCGTGAACTGGACCAACCAGCGGCTGGTCAAGGTCTCGCCCGACAGCGCCGGCAACACCTGGGCGCCCGAGGCGTTCTACGACGAGAAGCTCGGCGAGTACGTCGTCTTCTGGGCGTCCAAGCTGTACGACAACGCCGGGCACACCGGCGACACGTACAACCGGATGATGTACGCCACGACCCGCGACTTCTACACCTTCAGCGAGCCCAAGGTCTGGATCGACCGCGGCTACTCGGTCATCGACTCCACGATGATCAAGCACGACGACACGTACTTCCGCCTCTCGAAGGACGAGCGGAACAACTCGTCCTCGACGCCGAACAGCAAGTTCATCTTCCAGGAGAAGAGCGACTCGATCCTCTCCCCCTCCTGGGACTTCGTCGCCGAGGGCATCGGCAAGGGCGCGATGAACGCGGCGGAGGGCCCGCTGGTCTTCAAGTCGAACACAGAGGAGAAGTGGTACGCGTTCCTCGACGAGTTCGGCGGCCGCGGCTACATCCCCTTCGAGACGACGGATCTCGCCTCGGGCGAGTGGACACCGTCCACGGGCTACGACCTACCGTCGAAGCCCCGCCACGGCACGGTGCTTCCGGTCACCCAGGCCGAGTACGACCGGCTGCTGAAGGCCTACCAGTCGGACCAGCTCGTCGAGTCCGTCGAGGACGTCAAGGTGACGACGGGCATCGGTGACGCACCGGTCCTGCCCGCCACCGTCATCGCCGCGTACGCCGACGGCGTCGAACGGCCCGTCTCCGTCACCTGGGACGACGTCCCCGCGTCGGCGTACGCGCAGGCCGGGACCTTCACGGTGAAGGGCAGCCTGCCGGACGGCGCCTCGCTCAGGGCCGAGGCGGAGGTCACGGTCTCGGCGGAGGGCCCCGAGGTCCCCGCCGACCTGCTCCTGCGCTACGACTTCGACGAGAGCGGCGGCAGCATCGCCCGTGACTCCAGCGGTCACGGCTACCACGGCACCTACGTCCGTACGCCCGACTTCGGGACCGGCGTGGACGGCGGCTCGTTCAAGATGTCGGGCGGTTCCAGCAGCTCCGACTCGCCGTACGTCAGGATCCCGAACGGCGTGCTGAAGGGCGCCGACAGCGTCACCGTCTCCACGTACGCCAAGTGGAAGGGCGGGGACAACTTCCAGTGGCTCTTCGGCCTGGGCCCCGACAGCGACAAGTACCTCTTCGCCACTCCGTCCAACGGCGGCGGCAAGCTGTTCTCCGCGATCACCAAGGCCACCTGGTCGGGCGAGAAGCAGATGACCGGCGGCTCGCGGCTCACCCCCGGCACATGGCAGCACGTCACCGTCACCGTGAACAGTGCGACCGGGACGGCGATCCTCTACGTGGACGGCGTCGAGGCGGCCCGGGCGACCGGCGTCACCATCAAGCCGTCCGAGCTGTACGACGCGTCGAAGGGCTACTCCGGCTACATCGGCAGGTCCATGTACGGCCCCGACCCGTACTTCGGCGGCGAGGTCGACGACTTCCGGATCTACAACCGGGCCCTGTCGCCCACCGAGGTCCTGGAGCTGAGCGGGAACACCACGGGTATCGCCTCGGCGACCCACCCCGCGCTGAAGGTCGACGCGATCATCGACGACGCGGACAGCAGGATCACCCTCCCGCTGGCCGAGGGCAGTGATGTCACCGCACTGGCACCGGAGTTCGGCCTCGCCCACGGCGCGACCATCAGCCCCGCCTCCGGCACCCTGCACGACTTCACCGAACCGGTGACGTACGAGGTGACCGGCTCCGACGGCGAGAAGCGCACCTGGACGGTCCGGGCCCTGGAGATGAAGAGCCCGGTACTGCCGGGTCTCAACGCCGACCCGAACATCGCGCGGTTCGGCGACACCTTCTACGTCTACCCGACCACCGACGGCTTCCCCGGCTGGAGCGGCACGCAGTTCAAGGCGTACTCCTCCAAGGACCTGGTGCACTGGAAGGACCACGGCGTCATCCTCGACCTCGGTCCCGACGTGAGCTGGGCCGACAGCAGGGCCTGGGCACCGGCGATCGAGGAGCGGAACGGCAAGTACTACTTCTACTTCTGCGCCGACGCGAACATCGGTGTCGCCGTGTCCGACTCGCCCACGGGCCCGTTCAAGGACGCGCTGGGCAAGCCGCTGCTGAAGGCGGGCCAGTACCCGGGCCAGATGATCGACCCGGCGGCCTTCACCGACGACGACGGCACGCCGTACCTCTACTGGGGCAACGGGAGGGCCTACGCCGTCCCGCTGAACGACGACATGGTCTCCTTCGACGCCTCGAAGGTCACCGACATGACCCCCAGCGGCTACAACGAGGGCACCTTCGTCATCAAGCGCAAGGGCACCTACTACTTCATGTGGTCGGAGAACGACACCCGGGACGAGAACTACCGCGTCGCCTACGCGACCGGCTCCTCGCCCACGGGCCCGTGGACCAAGCGGGGCGTGATCCTGGAGAAGGACCTGTCGCTGGGCATCAAGGGACCCGGCCACCACTCGGTGGTCAAGGTGCCGAACACCGACGACTGGTACGTCGCCTACCACCGCTTCGCCATCCCGGGCGGAGACGGCACGAACCGCGAAACGACCATCGACAAGCTGGAGTTCGACGCCGACGGGCTGATCAAGAAGGTCGTCCCGACGCTGTCGGGCATCGACCCGGTCACCGTGGTCCGGGCCGGCCCGGACGCCATGGGCACCGAGGGCGGCGCGATCCCCGTCACCGGCACGATCTCCGGGGCGGGTAAGCCGAAGTGGACGGTGGAGGCCGGAGCACCCTGCACCTTCGCCGACCCCGACGCCGTCCTCACGTCGATCACCTGCACCGACGACGGCACGTACGAGGTCACGCTGACCGGTGGCCGCGGCAGTGACACGCTCACCGTCACCGTGGACAACTCGGCCCCGGTGATCACCTCGGCGACGGGTCCCGCTTCCCCGGTGTCCGTCGACAAGGGCGTGACCGTCAAGGCCCTGTTCACCGACCTGGGTTCCAAGGACACCCAGACCTGCACGGTCGACTGGAAGGACGGCACCGAACCGACCGCGGGCAAGGTCACCGCCACCGGCTGCGAGGCCACGCACACCTACCGGAAGGCGGGCATCCACCGTCCGGTGGTCACCGTCACGGACGACGACGGCGGCAAGGACAGCACCCGGCTGCCCGAACTCATCGTCTACGACCGCTCGGCCGGTCCGATCGCCGGCGTCGGCGTCATCTCCTCGCCGGCCGGCTCCTACCCGGCCAACCCGAAGCTGACCGGCCTGGCGGGCTTCTCCTTCGGCGCCGCGTACAAGAAGGCGAAGGACACCGTCCCCAGCGGCAACGCGACCTTCGACTACGCGGCCGGCAAGCTGTCGTTCCGCTCCACCGGCTCCGACTGGCTGGTCGTCACCCGCGACGAGGCCCAGTACCAGGGCTCGGGCAAGGTCGACGGCAAGGACGGATACGCCTTCCGCATCACCATCACCGACTCCCCCGACACCTACCGCATGAGGATCTGGAAGAAGTCCACCGGCGACGTCGTCTACGACAACCGCACCGGCACGAAGGCCTACGGCATCGTGTTCGGCTGACAGCCGGCGCAACACCCGCAGAAGGCGGCGCCCGGGGCTCTGAGCCCCGGGCGCCGCTCTTCATTCCCCCCGGCCCTGGACGTACTGCCCGGCGTACTCACCGGTGGCCGGGACCGTGGTGATGACGTCGACCATCACGTGGTCCGGCGCCGAGACGATGAAGTGGCGCTGCCCGAACTCCTCCGTACGCAGGGAGAGGAGGACGGGCAGGCCCGCCCCCTCGACCAGCCGGTGGTGCTCGGCGTCCACGTCGTCGACCTCGAAGTTGAGCAGAAGGCCACCCCGGGCGGGGACGCGGTGCCCCTCGGGGATGGTCGGGTGGGTGTGGTCGAGCAGGGCGAGTTCGTACCGCGGGTCGGCGGTGTGCCGCAGGCTCACGTACCAGTCCGCCTCGAAGGTCGTCTCGAACCCGAAGTGACGGGTGTAGAAGTCGCGCGACGCCGCCACGTCACGGGTGGCGATCACCGGGTAGAAACCTCCGAGCCGGGTCTTCATGACATCTCTCCTCCGCTTGGCGTGCCTGCTCCGCACGAACACTCCGTTTCGCATACCCGGGGTATGTGAAAGTGGACGTTAACATACCCCGGGTATGCGAACTCGAGGGGCGGAGCACGGATGGCTGTCAGCAGGGCCGAGCAGCGGGTGGCGACACGACGGGCGCTGCTGGCCGAGGGGAGGCGGCACTTCGCCGCCGACGGCTATCACGACGTGGTGCTCGCGGAGGTGGCCCAGGCCGCCGGGGTCACGAAGGGCGCGGCCTACCACCACTTCGAGAGCAAGGCGGGACTCTTCCGGGCCGTGGTCGCGCAGGTGCAGCACGAACTGGGCGAGCGCGTCGCCGAGGCAGCCGAACGGTACGAGGACCCGTGGGAGCAACTGCGGGCCGGCTGCCGGGCCTTCCTGGCCGCCGGGTCCGACCCCGCGGTGCGCCGGATCCTGCTCGTGGACGCCCCGACCACGCTCGGCTGGGACGAGTGGCGGGCCCTGGACGAGGAGTCCTCCGCCCGGCACCTGACCGAGGCGCTCCAGGCCCTGGTGGAGGCCGGGATCATCGACGACCAGCCGGTGGAGCCCCTGGCACGTCTGCTGTCGGGAGCGATGAACGAGGCCGTGCTGTGGCTGGCACGGTCCGGGGACCCACAGGCCCGGTCACAGACGGAGCGGGCCCTGGACCGGCTGCTGAACGGGCTGAAGGCCTGAGGTCGCGTCACCCGCCTCACTCACGTCCACGGCAACGGCGAGGGGCCACCTCCGAAGAGGTGGCCCCTCGCCGTGGGAGCTGCCGCGGACGGACCGTCAGGTTCCGCCCGCTCCGGCCTTCTTGCGGCTGGTCATGGCCCGCTGGATCAGGATGAACGCGCAGAGCAGCACGCCCGTCGCGATCTTCGTCCACCACGAGCTGAGCGTGCCCTCGAACTGGATGAGGCTCTTGATGAGGCCGAGGACGAGGACTCCGAACAGGGTGCCGATCACATAGCCGGATCCGCCGGTGAGGAGCGTGCCGCCGATGACGACGGCGGCGATCGCGTCGAGCTCCATGCCGGTGGCGTGCAGCGGGTCGCCGGACTGGATGTACAGGGTGAACAGGAGTCCGGCGAGCGCCGAACAGAAGCCGCTCATCGTGTACACGGCGATCTTCGTGCCGCCCTGCGGAAGGCCCATCAGCAGGGCCGACTGCTCGTTGCCGCCGATCGCGTACACCCGGCGGCCGAAGCGCGTGTAGTGCAGGACGTAGAAGGCCGCGGCCAGCACGACCAGCGCGATGATGGCCCCGATCGACAGGAAGGCCCCGCCCAGTGACACCTGGGTCTGCGCCATGCTGCTCACCGAGGAGTCGCTGATGGAGATGGACTCCTTGCTGATGACCAGGCACAGGCCCCTGAAGAGGAAGAGGCCTGCGAGGGTCACGATGAAGGGCTGGATCTCGAAGTTGTGGATCACATAGCCCATCAGGAAGCCGCCGAAGGCGCCCACGGCGAGCGCCATGGGTATGACCACCAGGATCGGCAGGCCCTGACGCTCCACCAGCCATGCCGTGAACATGGTCGTGAAGCCGATCACGGAACCGACGGAGAGGTCGATACCGCCGGACAGGATGACGAACGTGGCACCGACGGCGGCGACCAGCAGGTAGCCGTTGTCGATGAACAGGTTCAGGAAGACCTGCGGTTCGCCGAAGCCGTAGTTGGCGTAGCGGCTCAGTCCGCCGACGTACATCGCCAGGAAGAGCGTGGCCGTCACCAGGACGGGCAGGCGGCGGTCGCCGAGCAACCCGGCGATCCTGCTCGTCGTACGGCTGTCCGGCGCCGGGGGCTTCTGGGTGGTCGTGGTCATCACGACACCTCCATCTTGCGAACGGCCTCGGGCGCCGGGGCGGTCTCCGCCGGAGCCGCGGTGGCCTGCTTGGCGCCTCGCTTCCCGCCGAAGCCGCCGGCACCGAACACCTTGGCGCGGAACTTCGGGGACTGGAGCAGACAGACGACGATGACGACGGCGGCCTTGAAGACCAGGTTGGTCTGGGTCGGCACGCCGATGGTGTAGATCGTGGTGGTCAGCGTCTGGATGACGAGCGCACCGACCACGGTGCCGCCGATGGAGAACCGGCCACCGAGGAGCGAGGTGCCGCCGATCACCACGGCGAGGATCGCGTCGAGCTCGATCCACAGCCCTGCGTTGTTGCCGTCCGCGGCCGAGGTGTTGGAGCTGATCATCAGGCCCGCGATGCCCGCGCACAGCGCGCAGAAGACGTAGACCATGATCTTGATGCGCAGAGACCTGATGCCCACCAGGCGGCTGGCCTCGGCGTTGCCGCCTACCGACTCGACGAGCAGGCCGAGGGCCGTGCGGCGGGTCAGCGCCACGGTGGTGGCCACCACTGCGGCCACCACGAAGATGGAGAAGGGCAGCGTCAGCCAGTAGCCGCCGCCGATCAGCTTGTACGGCTCGCTGTTGATGGTGATGATCTGGCCGTCGGTGATCAGCTGGGCGACACCGCGCCCGGCCACCATGATGATCAGCGTGGCGATGATGGGCTGGATGCCCATCCTGGCCACCAGGAAGCCGTTCCAGAGGCCGCAGACGACCGCGGCCACCAGGCCCAGCGCCATCGCGAGCAGAACCCCGGAGAGGGCGCCCTGGTCGTTCTGGTCGCTGATGTACGAACAGGTCAGTGCCCCGGTGATCGCGACCACCGCGCCGACCGAGAGGTCGATACCGCCGGTGGCGATGACCAGGGTCATGCCGACCGCCACCAGGATGAGCGGCGAGCCGAACAGCACGATCGAGACGAGGCTGCCGTAGAGGTGGCCGTCCGTCATCTTGATCGAGAAGAAGTCAGGAGTGAAGGGAACGTTGACGAGCAGCAGGACGACCAGCACGGCGACCGGCCAGAACAGGTGATGCTGGGTCAGTGCTCGCCATCGGGGAGTGGTGGTCACTGGTGCTCTCCGCTCGCGATGGTCTCCAGGATCCGGGTGGGGGTGATCTCGGGCCCGTTGGCGATCTGCGCCACCAGCTTGCGGTCGCGCAGCACGCCGATGGTGTGACTCAGCCGGAGCACCTCCTCCAGCTCGGCCGCGATGTAGAGCACGGCCATGCCTTCCTCGGAGAGCGAGACCACGAGTTTCTGGATCTCCGCCTTGGCGCCGACGTCGATACCGCGCGTCGGCTCGTCGAGGATCAGCAGCTTCGGCTGGGTGATGAGCCAGCGGGCGAGCAGCACCTTCTGCTGGTTGCCGCCGCTGAGCTGACCGACGCGTGCCTCGGGGTTGGCGGGGCGGATGTCCAGGGCCTTGATGTACTTGGCTACGAGTTCGTCGCGCTGGGCGGCCGGGATGGGCCGGGTCCAGCCGCGGGCCGCCTGCAGGGCGAGGATGATGTTCTCCCGCACCGTCAGGTCGGGGACCAGTCCCTCGGCCTTGCGGTTCTCCGAGCAGAACGCGACGCCCGCGCCGATCGCGTCGTTCGGGGCGCTCATCGAGATCTGCTTCCCGCCGATGCTGACCTTGCCGCTGTCCGGCTGGTCGGCGCCGAAGAGCAGCCGGGCCAGTTCGGTGCGGCCGGAGCCGAGCAGGCCGGCGAGGCCGACGACCTCGCCCTTCTTGATCTCCAGGTCGAAGGGGGCGATGGCGCCGGTCCTGCCGAGGCCGTCGGCCTGGACCAGCGGTTCGCCGACGTCGGCGCGCAACTGGTGGTCGTGGAGCTCCTCCAGCTGGTCCAGGGCCTTGCCGATCATCAGCTGGACGAGCCCGACCTGGTCGAGGTCGCCGACCATGTGCTCGCCGACCAGGGTGCCGTTGCGCAGGACGGTCATCCGATCGCAGATCTCGTAGATCTGGTCGAGGAAGTGCGAGACGAACAGGATCGCGACGCCTTCGTCCCTGAGCTGCCGCATCAGGCGGAACAGTTCGAGGACCTCGTCGCGGTCGAGGCTGGACGTCGGCTCGTCCAGGACCAGCACCTTGGTGCCGGCTCCGGAGCCGTCGCTGTCGCCGGTGCCCACCGACCGTACGATCGCGACCAGTTGCTGTACGGCCAGCGGGTACGAGGACAGGGGCGCGGTCACGTCGATGTCGAGGCCGAGCCGGTCGACCAGCTCCGCCGCGTCCTTGCGCATGCGCTTCCACTGGATGCGGCCCGCGCGCGTGGGTTCACGTCCGATGAAGATGTTCTCCGCCACCGACAGGTTGGGGCAGAGGTTCACCTCCTGGTAGACCGTGCTGATGCCGGCCTGCTGCGCCTGCAGCGGGCTGTCGATCCGCACGGACTCCCCGTCGAGGGTGACCGTGCCGCCGTCGAGCGGGTAGACGCCGGTCAGCACCTTGATGAGGGTGGACTTTCCCGCGCCGTTCTCGCCCATCAGGGCGTGGATCTCGCCGGGGAAGAGACGGAAGTCGACACCCGACAGAGCCCGTACCCCCGGAAATTCTTTGACTATGCCCGTCATCTCCAGGACGGGCAGCGGCTCTGCCATGGCAGCGCTCCTCATGGATTTCGTTCAGGCCCGCAGGGAGCCCCGCGGACAGTCCTCGGGCGGAGGAACTGGCCGGGCGGAGGCTCCCTGCCGGTGGGTGCGGTCGGTCAGTACTTGCGGGTGGGGAGCGCGTCCTTGGCCTGGTCCTGCATGAAGTCGCTCTCCTCGGTCTTGATCCAGCGCTCGACCTTCTCGCCGTCCTTGACCTTCTGCACGACCTCCATCAGCTGGGGGCCGAGCAGCGGGTTGCACTCGACGATGGCGTTGATCTTGCCCTCGGACATCGCGACGAAGCCGTCCTTCACGCCGTCGACCGTGACGATCAGGATGTCCTTGCCGGGCTTCTTGCCGGCCTCCTCGATGGCCTGGATGGCGCCGATGCCCATGTCGTCGTTGTGCGCGAACAGCACGTCGATGTCCGGGTTGGACTGCAGGAAGGCCGCCATGACCTGCTTGCCGCCGGCGCGGGTGAAGTCACCGGTCTGGCTGACGACGATCTTCCAGTCGTCCTTGTGGTCCGCGTCCATGACCTCCTTGAAGCCCTTGGCACGCTCGATCGCGGGAGCGGCACCGGTGGTGCCCTCCAGCTGCGCGATCTTGACGTTGCCCTTGTGGCCGGCCTTCTCGAGGACCTTCTCCAGGATCTTGGCCGCGCGGCGGCCCTCGTCCGTGAAGTCCGAGCCGACCAGGGTCACGAACAGGGACTCGTCGGAGGTCTCGACGGAGCGGTCGGTGAGGACCACGGGGATCTTCTTGGCCTTGGCTTCCTTCAGCACCGCGTCCCAGCCGGTGACGACCACCGGCGAGAAGGCTATGACGTCCACGCCCTGGGTGATGTAGCTGCGGATCGCGGAGATCTGGTTCTCCTGCTTCTGCTGCGCGTCGGAGAACTTGAGGTTGTAGCCGGCCTCCTTGGCCGCCTCCTTCACGGAGTCGGTGTTGGCGCTGCGCCAGCCGCTCTCCGAACCGACCTGGGAGAAGCCGAGGGTGATCTTCTTGCCACCACCACCGCCGCTGCCGGAGTCGGACGTCGACGCACCGTCGTCCTCCTTGGCGCAGGCCGCCAGGCCGCCCGCCGCCGCTACGCCGACCGCCGCCGTGAGGAAGTTCCTTCTGTTGAGCATGTTCTTCTCCTTTGAAGAGCGGGCCCGCAAGGGCCTGCTGGTACGCGCTTGTCACTCGCCGGGACAGGCTGCACAGCGTCCAGCCTGTCGATCATTGTTCGAAATATCGGCCATTCCGGGGCGCGGAGAACGGCCGTGGGGTGCTGGGTCAGACGGGTGGGGCGCCCTGGTCGGAGGTGTACGGGAAGGTGCTGGCGCGGACGACGAGTTGGGGCTCGATGGCGATCCGGAGCGATCCGGACGGCTCCCGGCCCTCGATCAGGTCCAGGAGCAGGGAGATGCTCCGTTTCCCGACCTCCGCGAAGTCCTGCCGGACGGTGGTGAGCGGAGGCGCGAAGAACTCCGACTCCGGGATGTCGTCGAAGCCGACCACCGCGACGTCCTGGGGAGTTCGCACACCCGCTTCACGCAGAGCCCTCAACACCCCCAGTGCCATCTGGTCGTTGGCCACGAAGACCGCGGTCAGCCCTCGGCCCACCCAGCCGGCCAGTTCCTGGCCCGCCCGGTAGCCCGACAGCGGACTCCAGTCCCCCCGCAGGATCAACGGCGGCTCGACACCCGCCGTTTCGAGGGTGGCGCGCCAGCCCGCGGCCCGGTCGGCGGCCTCCTGCCAGTCCTCGGGTCCGGCGAGATGCCAGACCGTGCGGTGGCCTGCGGCCAGCAGGTGACCGGTCGCCAGACGGGCACCCAGACGCTGATCCACGTTGACGCTGGGGATCACCACCTTGGACCCGCTGCCCACGGTCACCACCGGGAAGGGGTGGCGCAGTTCGGCGAGGGCCTCGACCGCCGACCGCTGCGGTGCGATGGCGACGACTCCCTCCACCCCGCCCTCGCTGAGGTGGTCCAGCGCCTCGGACAGTTTGTCGACGGTCAGCTTCCGCAGGCTGACCGTGGAGACGAGATAACCCTCGGCGCGTGCCGCCTCCTCCAGCGCGAAGAGCGTACTGGCCGGACCGTGGAGGGTGGTGTCCGAGGCGACCACACCCAGGGTCCGGGTGCGCCGGGTGGCCAGGGCCCGGGCGGAGGAGTTGCGGCGGTAGCCCATCTCCTCGATCGCGTGCAGCACCTTGGCCCGTGTCTCGTCCCGCACGTTGGGGTGGTCCCCCATCACGCGGGAGACGGTCTGGTGGGACACGCCCGCCAGTCGCGCGACATCGGCCATGGTGGGCGGCCGAAGCTGAGATTGTGCCATGGCCGCACCTCCTTGGCGGTTGTGTACCGGAAAATTCCTGGGCCGTGCCGGGTGCCCCCGCGGGGCGGGGTCCGGCCCGCCACGACGGCAGCCTCACCGCGGGCCGGCCGGCCGGTTCACCGGGTGCGGATCTTCGTCCGGCCCGGTCGCGGATCCGGCCCGTACGAAGGGCTCCGAACACCGCGCCGCCTGCCGGGGAGGCGAGTTGAGGCGCTGTGGACGCCATGGTCGTACCTCCCTGGAAGTCGGCTCGTGATTGCGGACGTCATTGTGAGCGCTAACAATTCATGCCGGTCAAGGGGTACAACAACATGGAGGACGTCACGGTTGCGTAACGCGCCGGAAGCATGCGGAGCCGGGGGGTGACAGTCGGCGGCACGGGTTCGCGGCAAAGGTATTGACGGACTTCGAACACGGCTCTATTTTCAGCATCGAAACTTCGAACCACGAACGAAATATCGGACGTTGCGGATGACCAGTTCCAGCCAGCGGTACGCACACCTCCCCCGGCCATGCTGAGCGGGGCCGTGCCCCCCGCACGCGAAAAGGGCCCCCACAGGCTCTCACCTGCGAAGACCCTTCGCTCTGTCGGGACGACAGGATTTGAACCTGCGACCCCTTGACCCCCAGTCAAGTGCGCTACCAAGCTGCGCCACGTCCCGATGCGTCCCGCCGTGGCGAACCACGTGAAGACGCAGGCAAGACCCTACCGCACACAGGCCCGGCGCCGCCCGAGCCGCCGGGCGGCGCCGCCGCCGCCCGCCCCGACGCGTCCGTCACCTCACGGCGCACGCCCGAGGACCGCCCCACCCGACCGCCTCTTCACACTTCCATCACAATGTGGCCACCTGTTGCCCATGTGCTGGGCCGCGCCTCATCAGCACCTCTACGGTCGTTCCCTCTCGCACAGCCTTGGGGGATTCGTGTCGGAGCATCCGAAGCGGGCAGGTGCGGCGCCGCGTACTACGCCGACTGCGGCGAGGCACGCGCCGCCGGTGCTGCCCCGGTGCGTCGCGGTGAGCCCGGCCATGCCTCGCATCTGGACCGCAACGGGGACGGGACGGGCTGCGACAGCTGAGCCGTTCGGTCCACGAACGGCTCACCCGGGGGGACCTGGCGCGGGAGCAGCGGGACGTCGGCCGGTGCCGGGACCAGGTCGCGTCAGCCGGTCAGGCCGGCCTTCGTGAGCCACTCCTCGGCGACGTCGGCGGAGTCCTCCTTGTCGTTGACGAGCTTCTTCATCATCTGCAGGAGGTCCTCGGTCGTGAGCTTGGCCGAGATGGCGTTGAGAGCCGCCTTGGCCTTCGCGTTCACCGCGGACTTGTAGACGAGGGGTGTGACGTTCTGCGAGGAGAAGAGGTTCTTCGGGTCCTCCAGGACGACCAGCTTGTCCTCGACGATGGCCGGGTCGGTCGTGTAGAGGTTGGCCGCCTGGACCTTGTCGTCCTTCAGCAGCTTCACCAGGGTGCTCTGGGCGCCCGCGTCCAGAGGCTGGAACTTCCCGAACTCGACGCCGTAGACCGCCTTGAGGCCCACCCCGCCCTGCGTACGGGTCTTGAACTCCGAGCCGGCGCCGATGGTCATGTCCTTCGCGACCGGCTTCAGGTCGGCGAGGCTCTTGAGCTTGTACCTGGCGGCGGTCTCGGCGGTGACGGAGACCGAGTCCTTGTCCTCGGCCGTGGCGGAGTCGAGTATCTCCACCGACTTCGGGAGCTTCTGCTTCAGTTCGGCGTTGATGTCCTCCGTGGTGGCGGCGGTGCTCTTCTTGTCGACCGCCGTGGACAGCAGCGCGCCGTTGTACTCGGGGAAGACCCCGATGCCGCCCTTGACCACCTGGTCGTAATAGACCTCGCGGGCACCGATGTCGAACTTGCGGGTCACCTTCAGGCCCTTGTCCTCCAGGGCCTGGGCGTAGATCTCGGCGAGGAGCTGGTTCTCGGGGAAGTTCGCCGAGCCGACGACGATGGACTTGCCCCCTCCGCTGTCGCCGCTGCCGCCCGTCAGCGGGTTGTCGTCGCTGTCGCTCCCGCCGCAGGCGGTCAGGGAGAGAGCGGCGATCATGCCGAAGGCGGTGGCGCGGAACGTGGCTTTCATGGGTGTTTCCTTTCGTGGGAGCCCTCGGGAGCTCTCGGGAACGTGCGAAGGCATGGGGCTCGGAAGGCTCAGGATCGTCTCACCGACGGCCGCAGACCCGGCGAGACGACGACGTGCCGCAGCGCGGTGAAGAGGGCCTGGACGACCAGCGCCAGCGCGACGACGACGGTGGAACCGCCGATGACCAGTTCGTAGTCGTTGCGGGCGAGCCCGTCGACGATGAAGCGGCCCAGACCGCCCAGACCGGGGTACGCGGCGACGGTGGCCGTGGCCACGACCTGGATCGCGGCGACCCTCAGGCCGAGCAGGATCAGCGGCAGCGCCATCGGCACCTCGACCTTCAGCAGGACCTCCCAGCCGGTCATGCCCATCCCCTTCGCGGCGTCCCGGGCGTCGGGATCCACGCCCCGGACTCCTTCGAAGGTGTTGATGAGGATCGGCGGGACCGCCAGCGCCACCAGGGCGACCAGTACGGGAGTGGTGCTGAGCCCGGCGAGGGTCACGACGAGTACGACCAGGCCGAAGGTGGGGATCGCCCGCGCGAGGTTCGCGACACTGGCGACGGCGAACGCGCCTCGGCCGGTGTGTCCGACGAGCAGCCCGAACGTCAGCCCGATCAGGGTCGCGAACAGCAGTGACACGCCGCTGTAGGTGAGGTGTTCCGTGAGCCGGTGCGGGATGCCGTCGTCGCCGCGCCACTGCTGGGACGACGTCAGCCAGTCGCCCACGAGCCGGATCTGGTTCAGGAGGTCGTTCACGCCTTCGCCCCCTTGCCGCGCGCCCAGGGTGTGAGCAGCCGCTGCGCCAGGACCAGCAGCGCGTCGGTGACGAGGGCCAGCAGCATGATCAGTACGGTCGCGGTGATGATCGGGGTCGGGAAGTCGAGCTGGAGGCCCCGGGTGATGTAGTAGCCGAGGCCGCCCTGTCCGATCAGCTGCCCCACCGCGACGAGGCTGATGGAGGAGACCGCCGCGACCCGCACACCGGCGACGACGACGGGCACGGCGATCGGCAGTTCGACCTGGACGACCCGCCGGACCGTACTGAATCCCATCGCGGTGGCCGCCTGCCGTACCGGATCGGGGACGGATGCCAGTCCGTCCACGACGTTGGGTATGAGCACCGACAGCGTGTAGAGGGTCAGCGGGATCATGACGGTGCGTTCGGTCAGGCCCGTGTAGCGGACGAAGATCATGAACAGGGCCAGCGACGGAATGGAGTACAGGACGTTGGCCGCGGTCAGCGTCGGCGGGTAGACCCACCGCCAGCGGTGGCAGAGGATGCCCAGGGGTATCGAGATGATCAGTCCGAACAGCACGGGCAGAAGGCCCAGCCGCAGGTGGACCCCGGTGTAGTGGGCCAGTTCACCGAGGTGGTCGCCGATCCACACCCACCGTACGAGCGGTTCTCCGTCTCTCATCGGTCCCCACCGCCCGTGGTGTCGGCACGCTCGGCGCCCTGCGCGGCCGGGTCGTCCTCGGCGGACCGGGCCCCGGACGCCTTGGCCGTCCTGTCCGCCTCGGCCGCCTCCGGCGCTTCGGCCGGCTCGGCCGCTGCGGTCGCGGCGCCTGCCGCCGCGCCGCCGTCTCCCGTCATCGCGGCGGACAGCTCGTACGCGTCCGCGACGCCGGCGACCGCGCCCTGGGCGTCCACTCCCACCGCCAGCCTGGAGGGCGACAGGAGCGCCGCGTCGAGGGCGGCCCGCGCCGAGTCTCCGACCAGGCTGAACGTGTGGCCGAGCGGTGCCAGGGCTGCGTCCGCGAGGGTTCCGCCGTCCGGGAGTCCGGCGGCGAAGACCCAGCCGAGCGGACGCCGGCCGGCGTCGACGACGAGCACCCAGGGCTCGTCCAGGGCCCGGGCCGCGGCCACGGGGTCGGTCACCGGCAGCACCGGGCCCTCGCGCAGCGGCAGTCCGGCGGCCTCGACGAAGGAGAGCCGGCGAATGCCCCGGTCCTGCCCGACGAAGTCGGCCACGAAGTCGTCGGCGGGCCGGGCGAGCAACCGCTCCGGGGTGTCGAACTGCGCGAGCCTGCCGCCGGTCCGGAACACCGCGATGTTGTCGCCCAGCTTGATCGCCTCGTCGATGTCGTGGGTGACGAACACGATCGTCTTGTGCAGCTCCTTCTGCAGCCGGAGGAACTCCGCCTGCAGTTCCGCCCGGACTATGGGGTCGACCGCGCTGAACGGCTCGTCCATGAGCAGCACCGGCGGGTCGGCGCCCAGCGCCCGGGCCACCCCGACGCGCTGCTGCTGCCCTCCGGAGAGCTGGTAGGGGTAGCGCTTGGCCATCTCGGCCGGCAGCCCCACCAGCTCGAGCAGCTCGGACGCCCGCGCCCGGGCCTTCTTCTTGCCCCAGCCCAGCAGCAGCGGCACGGTCGCTATGTTGTCCAGGACCGTGCGGTGCGGGAACAGGCCGGCGTGCTGGATCACGTAGCCGATCCCCCTGCGCAGTTCGGGGGCGGCGACCTCCCGTATGTCCCGGCCGCGCAGGCTGACC
Organism: Streptomyces aurantiacus; assembly: GCF_027107535.1. Taxonomy (NCBI): domain Bacteria; kingdom Bacillati; phylum Actinomycetota; class Actinomycetes; order Kitasatosporales; family Streptomycetaceae; genus Streptomyces; species Streptomyces sp. Qhu-G9. The sequence continues at coordinate 6,490,326 of NZ_CP114283.1, forward strand.
GTGCCGGCCGTCGGGTCCACCATGCGGTTGACCATGCGCAGGGTCGTGGTCTTGCCGCAGCCGGAAGGGCCGACCAGGACCGTGATGCCTCCCTCGGCCAGCTCAAGGGACAGTTCGTCCACGGCTGTGGTGCCGTTGGGATAGTTTTTGCTCACCGCGTCGAATCTGATCAAAGCTGCCCCTTACCCGACTGCATATCGTCATGCAGAGTTGTTCGTGGCTGAATTACAGTCAATCCCCTTTTGTAAACGGGGCGTTACGTTCGTCCGAAGAAAGTGAAAGGGCGCCCGGAATGAGCCCGAATGACCCGGTCTGGTTCACGTTCCTGAACGGTTCGGACATCGAACCACGGGTGCGCCTCACACCCCACACCACCTTCACCGGCCACTTCGACGTCCTGCACGGACACGTCGGCCCGCACGGCCTGACCGACGGGGCCCAGAAGCGCGGTCTCGGCCGGAAGCTGCGTTTCTCATGACACGCCCCTACCCCGCCGGTCCCGGAGCAGTGATCGTCGACGGGCGCACCCTGTCCTGCGAGGACGTCGCCGCCGTCGCCCTGCACGGGGCCCGGGTCGCCCTCGCGGACGAGGTACTCCCCCGGCTCGCGCGCGACCGCGCGGTCGTCGACGACGTGGTCGACCGCCAGGTGCCGACGTACGGCCTGACGACGGGGCTCGGCAGCCGCTCGACCTACGCGCTTCCGCGTGCCGAACTCGCGCGGTTCAGCGTGCGTACCGTGCGCGGGCGGGCCAACGCGGTCGGGGACCCGCTGCCGGCCCCCGTCGTACGCGCCGCCCTGGCCGCCCGCGTCAACGGTCTGGCGGGCGGCGGCAGCGGAGTCCGGCCGGAGATCCTGTCACTGCTCGTCGGCATGCTCAACGCGCGCATCCATCCGCTGGTCCCCGAGGTCGGGTCGATCGGCGCGTCGGACCTGTGCCAGATGGCCCATGTCGGCCTCGTCGTCATCGGTGAGGGCCGCGCCGAGCTCCACGGCGAGGTGCTCGACGGCGCGGCGGCGCTGCGGCGTGCCGGGCTGGCACCCGCCGAGCCGGGCCCGAAGGACGGACACGTGCTGTGCAGTGCGAGCCCCCTGGCCGCCGGCCAGGGCGGCCTCGCCCTCCATGAGACGGCCGCCGCCCTCACCCTCACCCAGGCCGTCACGACACTCACCTTCGAGGGCTTCCGGGCCAACACCGGTCCGCTGGACGCCCGGGTGCTGGGCCTGCGCCCCGCGCCCGGACAGTCCCGGGCGGCCGCGGAACTGCTCGCGTTCCTGGGCGGCGGTGAACTCACGGATCCCCGCCGGGCACGGCGGGTCCAGGATCCGGTGAGCCTGCGCTGTGCGGCGCAGGTGCACGGTGCGCTGCATGCCGCGCTCGACTTCGCCCACGCGGCCCTGGAACCCGAGCTCAACGGCAGCGGCGACAACCCGGTGGTCCTGGCCGGCACCGGTGAGATCCTCTCCTCGGGCAACTTCCACACCCCGGCGCTCGCCCTGGCCTTCGACACCCTCGCGCTGGCCCTGACGCAGACCGCGGCGCTCTCCGCCGAGCGCATGCGGCGCCTGCTCGACCCGGCCCTCAGCGGGCTGCCGGCCAACCTCTCCCCGTACGGCCCGGAGCGTTCCGGCTTCGCACCACTGGCCAAGACGGCGCAGGCACTGGTCGCCGAGATCCGCGTACTGTCCGCGCCGGTGTGCACCGATCCCCGGCACGGCGCGGACGGGGTCGAGGACGACTCGACCAACGCGGCGCTCGGCGCGCGGCGGCTGTCGACGATGCTCGTCCGGCTGCGGCAACTGCTCGCCGTGGAGGCGCTGGCCGCCGCCCAGGCGGTGGACCTGGCCGCGCCCGCCGCCCTCGGGCGGGGACCCGGCGTCCTGCGCCACGCGATCCGCGAGCTCGTCCCGCGCCTGGACGACGACCGGCCCTGCGGACCGGACGTGGACCGGGTGAGCCGTGATGTCCTGGGGTCCGACGAGGTACGAGGCGCCCTGCGCGCCCTGACGGAAGGAGCCGCGTGACCAACGTCGACGTACACCAGCATCTGTGGACCGACTCGTTCGTCGCGGCCCTGCGGGCGCGCGCCGAGCCGCCGTTCCTCGACGGCTGGACCCTGCACACCGCCGGTGAGCCGCCCTACGAGGTGCCGCGCGCCGACCACGACGTCGCCCGGCGCTGCGAACTGGCGGCGGCCGACGGCCTCGGCCGGGCGCTGGTCTCGCTGTCCGCCCCGCTCGGTGTGGAGTGGCTGCCGTCCGGACAGTCGCGGCCGCTGCTCGACGCCTACCACGAGGACGCGGCCGCGCTGCCCCCGCCCTTCGGTGCCTGGGCCGCCGCCTGTGTCCGGGACATCGACCCCGATGTGACGGCCGGCGTCCTCGACCGGGGATTCGCCGGCCTCCAGCTGCCGGCGAACGCCCTGGCGGACGCGGCCGGTTACGCGCGGTGCGCACCGCTGCTGGACCTGCTCGAGGTACGCGGCCTTCCGCTGTTCGTGCACCCCGGTCCCGCGGCCGGGGCGTCCCCGGGGCCCGGCTGGTGGCCCGCGATGGTGCCGTACGTGCAGCAGATGCACGCCGCCTGGTTCGCGTTCCGGGCGTTCGGCCGGCCCCGTCATCCACGCCTGCGGGTGTGCTTCGCGCTGCTGGCCGGCCTGGCGCCCCTGCACGGGGAGCGCTTCGCCGCCCGCGGCGGGGCGGAGGGCCGCCCGGAGACCGACCCGGACGTGTTCGTCGAGACCTCCTCGTACGGTCCGCGCGCCGTCGAGGCGGTCGTCCGCGTCCTCGGCACCGACGTGCTCGTCCAGGGTTCGGACCGGCCCTACGCCGAACCTCCGCAGAGCCCCGGTTTCGGACTGGGCGGCGCCGCGGCGTACGCCTTCCGCATCGCCAATCCGCGTCGCCTGCTCACCGGCGAGGCCTGACCGCGCCCGGGCGGAGGCCGGCTGCCCGCGCCTACTTCGGCGGGGTGGGTGTGTCGTGCGTGCGGTACATCGCCTGTACGTCCAGTTCCAGCTGGACCGTCGGGCCGACCACCGCGATGCCGCGCGCCAGCATCGAGCGCCAGTTCAACGTGTAGTCCTCCCGGTGCAGCTCCGCCTTGGCGAGGGCCGCGCAGCGCAGTTCCTCGCCGTAGCCGCCGTTCACCGTGCCGAGATAGGTGGTGTCCAGGGCCACCGAGCGGCTGACCCCGTGCATCGTCAGCGAGCCCTGCAGGGTCCACCTGTTGCCGCCGCGGTACGCGAACCGGGTGCTGTGGAAGTCGATGTACGGGAACCGCTCGACGTCAAGGAAGTCTCCCGAGCGGAGGTGGTCGTCGCGCGTCCGGTTGCCGGTGGTGATGCTCGACGCGTCGATCCGGACGTGGACGCGGGAGCCGGACATGTCCTGGGCGACCTGGATGCCGCCGTCGAAGCGCTCGAAGCGGCCGTGCACATGGGCCATGCCGACGTGCTTGGCGATGAACCGGATCGCCGTGTGGGGCGGGTCGAAGAGCCAGGTGCCCGGCGCGGGCAGTTCCAGCCGGCGGGCGGTCTGCAGCCAGATCCGCTCCGCGGGAGCGGCGGGCCCGGCCACCACGTCGACCGTCTCGCGGTGGGGATGCAGGCCCTCGGCGGCGATCATCAGGCTGTACCGGCCGGGCGGCAGCGCGGCGAGGAACAGGCCGTACGGATCCGTGGTGCCGCGGGCCGCGACGCGGTGCGTGTCCAGCGCGGTGACCGTGACGTCGGCCGCGCCCATCGGCTGGCCCATCGGGTCGACGACCTCACGGCTGACGGCGCCCGCGCCCGGCGGGAGAGGAAGCGAGACGCCCGTCGCGCCGGCTGCGGAGGCTCGGCCCGGCCGCCGGAACCGAAGGAGTGCGAGGGCCATGGTGTTCACCTTTCATCACCTGCGTCAGAGCCCCGGCGAAAGCGCACGGAGCTCATGACGATCTTGGACCAGGACGTGCGAAGGCGGGTGTCTCAATACGAGACACCCGCCCCCGGGGCGACGGCATCACCGCCCTGGTCGTCACGGCCCGGCGGTCACACGGTGACCCCGTCGATCTCGAAGGTCTGCACCGAGGCGGCGGCGAACGGCACGCTCAGCCGCTTGCCGTTCAGATAGGTGTCCGAGCGTGCGGTGTAGAGGTCCCCGCCGCCGGAGGTGAGCGTGTTCCAGCGTCGTACGAGTCCGCCGCTGCCGCCGGTGACCTGGCCGAAGCGGGACAGGTCGAAGGTGAGCGTCTGCGCGGCACCGGAGTTGACGGCCACGACGACGAGGCGCTTCTGCGTCGCGTCGTGAGCGGCGACCGCGTAGCCGACGCCGGTGTCGAGGATGGTCATCCCCGGCCGGATGTGGCGGCTGAACTGGGCCATCACGTAGTACTTGGTCTGGACGGCGGTCGGCTGCAGCGTGTTCTGGTCGTACGCGATCATCGCCCAGCCGGAGGAGGGGTCCATCACCTGCCAGTAGACCCAGGCGGTCGGGTGCAGCCAGCGGAAGTCCAGGCACAGGTTGCTCGCCATGGTGAGGCCCGTGCCGTCCTTGTCGCCGGTCTCGGAGTTCCAGAGCTTCTTGCCGGACGTCGTCACCACGTCCGTGTGGAGGAGGTCTCGGCGGCCGCCCGAGCCCTGGTAGCCGTGCACGTTGAACTGGTTCACCAGGGCCTTGGTCGAGGCCCCGAAGGAGTTCCAGGTGGTGCGGGCCAGGTCGTAGCTCGTCTCGTCGGACGCCGAGATCCTGATGCCGGACAGACCCCGCTTGTCGAGTTCGCTGCGCATGTACGGGAGGACGGCCGCCTGGACGGACGCGTCCATGTGGCAGCCCTCCTGCGTGCCGGTGGCGGTCCACCAGCTGGACGAGGGCTCGTTGAACGGGTCGACCGTCGCGAAGTTCACGCCCCAGTTGTTCTTCGCGCGCAGGGCGACGGCGGCCAGGTGGGAGGCGTGCTGGCGGTAGTTCCAGGTCTGGAGGTTGTTGCCGCCGCCGGACGCGCCGGACGGGTTGTGGTTGCTGCACATCCACCACATGGGTGAGTTGGCGAACAGCTCGGAGACCGCGCCGCGCTGGGTCGCCTTCGTCAGGGCGGCTCGCTGGTTGGCGTCCGCCGTCCAGTCCCAGGCGGAGGAGGCGGGGTCCTCGTTGTTCCAGTCCTGCCAGAAACCCTCGATCTGCTTGAACGCCGGGATGTTGGGCGAGGCGACCATGGACTGGCCGCCCACGCTGTTCGGGCTGCACGCGCCCAGGTTGTAGCGGGCGATGTTCATACCGAGACCGGGCAGGTTCCTGCCGCCGTACGCCACGGACTTGGTGGTGAAGAAGATGTCGGCGAAGTCGTCACGGGCGCCGAACACGTTGGCCCACCACGCGAGGGAGGTGCCCCAGCCCTCCCAGCGCCCGTAACTGGTACCGGGGTTGACCGCGACGGTCGCGTCGGCGCGGGCGGTGCCCGTCGCCAGTGCGCTGCCGAGCAGCGTGCCGCCCGCCGCCGCCAGCAGTGATCTACGCTTGATCATGGAATCTCCTGTCGCGCCCATGCCACAACCTGCTTGAAGAATGAGGCGGGGACAAACGGTTGTCGATACGCATGACAGCGCTTTCTCCTTTCGAAGACTTGCGAACGCTCGCGCCCCGCGGCTTCACGGACGCCCCAGCCGTCACGGCATCGGTCGGCCCGGCGGCGTGCACGGCCCCCGGCGGGCGGACAGCGGAACGGGCGCCCGCGCCGCCGCAGCGGCACGAGCGCCCGTCCTCGCTCGGCGTGCCCTCAGGGGAGCGCCCGTCTCACCACCGAGGGAGCCTGCGCTCGTACTCGGGGTGGACCCGCCGCATGTAACCGGTGTCGTCCCGGCCCTTCATGCCCGCGTCGAGGTGGACCCGGTGCAGCCGCTCCAGGGCGTCGTGGTCGAGTTCGACGCCCAGCCCGGGGCCGGTGGGGACCTTGACCGCGCCGTCCCGCAGCTCCAGGACGCCGGGTACGACCACGTCGTCCGCGAAGTTCCACGGGTAGTGGGTGTCGCAGGAGGTGTCGAGGTTGGGGATCGAGGCCGCCACATGGGTCATGGCGGCGAGGCTGATGCCGAGGTGCGAGTTGGAGTGCATGGACAGGCCGATTCCGAACGCCTCGCAGACGGCGGCGAGTTCACGGGTGCGGCGCAGTCCGCCCCAGTAGTGGTGGTCCGTGAGCAGGACCTGGATCGCGTTCTGCTCGACGGCGGGCCGCAGGTGCTCCCACGCGACCACGCACATGTTGGTGGCCAGCGGCATGGGTGAGGTCTTCGCGACCTCGGCCATGCCGGCGATGGTGGGCGTCGGGTCCTCCAGGTACTCGAGCACGCCCTCCAGTTCACGTGCCACGTACTGCGAGGTCTCCACGGTCCAGGCCGTGTTGGGGTCGAGGCGCAGCGGCCGGCCGGGGAAGGCGCCGGCGAGCGCCCTCATCGCGGCGATCTCCTCGTCGGGCGGGAACACGCCTCCCTTGAGCTTGAACGACTCGAAGCCGTACCGCTCCCGCATCAGCCGGGCCTGCTCGACGATGCCGGCCGGGTCGAGGGCCTCGCCCCAGTCGTCGCCGACGGCCGGTTCGCCGTCGAGCGCCGGGTGTTCGGCCCACTTGTAGAAGAGGTAGGCGGCGAAGGGCACGCAGTCCCGGACCCTGCCGCCCAGCAGGTCACTGACCGGGCGTCCGAGGAGTTTGCCCTGTGCGTCGAGGCAGGCGACCTCCACGGCGGAGGTGGTCCAGCCGCGCTCGTGGGAACTGGGCACGGTGGGCGTCAGCGCGACGTCGATCGCGGCGGAGACGGCCGTGGTGTCGAAGACGTCCATGCCGACGACCGCCCGCGCGGCGGCCTCCAGTCGTTCGAGGCGGACGTCGCCGCCGGTCGACTCGCCGAGGCCCACCGTGCCGTCGTCCAGGACGAGTTGCAGGACCACGCGCAGGGCGAGGGGCTCGTGCACACCGCTGGAGTTGAGGAGCGGCGGGTCACGGAAGGCGATCGGCGTGACGATCAGTTCTCGGATCCGGCTGTCGGTCGTGGTCATGCGCGGACTGCCTCCAGGCCGTGGTCGATGAGTTTCGCCAGCCGTGCGAGGTGCTCCGGCGTGGGGTCGAGCAGGGGTGCCCGGACACCGCCGACGTCCAGGCCCCGGATCGTGACGCCGGCCTTGACCAGCGAGACCGCGTATCCGGGTACCTCGTCACGGAGTCGGACGAACGGTCCGTAGAACTCGTCGAGGAGGGTGGTGACCAGCGTTCCGTCGCCCTCGTCGAGGGCCCGGTGGAAGGCGAGGGCGATCTCCGGGGCGAACGCGAACACCGCCGACGAGTACAGCTCCACACCGATGCCGCGGTAGGCGGGCGCGGTCATCTCGGCGGTGGGCAGCCCGTTGAAGAACTGGAAGTCCTCGGTGCCCGGCACCGCCCGTACGGCCCGCACGACGCGGTGCATCTGCTCGATGTCGCCGATGCCGTCCTTGAGCCCGACGACACCGGGCAGGCCGGCGATCTCGGCGGCCGTCTCCGCGGTGAGGCGGGCGGTGCCTCGCTGGTAGAAGACGACGGGCAGTGCGGTGGCCGCGGTGACCTCCCGCACGTATCGCACCAGGCCCTGCTGCGGTGCGCGGACCAGGTAGGGCGGCAGGAGCAGGATGCCGTCGGCGCCCGCCCGCTGGATCCGGGACGCCTGGTCCGCGGCGACCGGCAACGGGCCTCCCGCCGCGGCCAGTACGGGTACGCGGCCCGCGGTCGTGGTCACCGCGACGCGGGTCGCGCGCTCGGTCTCGGCCGGGGACAGGGCGTGGAACTCACCGGTGCCGCAGGCGACGAAGACCCCGCCCGCCCCGGCGGCGACGCCCGCCTCGATGTGCTGGGCGAGCCGGTCCTCGTCGATGCTTCCGTTCGCGTCGAACGGTGTGACCGGAAAGAACAGCACTCCTTGGAACTTCATGTCTCCCTCGTAACTGGGGGGTGTGGGTCAGCCCTTGGTGGCACCGGCGGCGATGCCGGTGACCAGTGACCGCTGGAGGAGCAGGTAGACGACCAGGCTGGGGACGAGCGCGATGACGGCACCGGCCAGCACCACGCCCGAGCCGACCTCGGGGTCGGTGCGCAGGATCGACAGGGCGACGGTGACCGTGTAGTCGGTGGGATCCTTCGCGGCGATCAGCGGCAGCAGGTACTGGTCCCAGATCATGATGAAGCCGAGGACCCCGGCCACCCCGAGCGCAGGCTTGCACAGGGGCAGGACGACCTGCCAGAGCATCCGCAGTTCGCCGACCCCGTCGAGGCGGGCGGCCTCCTCGATCTCGGCGGGGATGTCCTTCATGAACTCGGTCAGCAGCATGACCGAGAAGCCCCAGGCACCGAGCGGCAGGATGACACCCCAGACGGTGCCCTTCAGGTCGAGGCCGACGACCGGGACGTGACCGAGGACCAGCGACAGCGGGATCGCGATGACCTCTTCGGGGAGCATCATCGTGAGCATGAACAGGGTCAGGATCAGGGCCTGGCCGCGGAACCGGTGCCGGGCGAGCGCGTAGGCGGCGAGCACCGACACGGCGAGCTGGAGCAGCAGTCCGCCGCCCGCGATGACGAGCGAGTTGGAGAAGTAGTCCCAGATCCCCCGGTCACCGGCCACGCGGACGTTCTGGAGCGAGGAGTCGTGCGGGAGGAAGGACAGCGACGAGCCGCTGGGGTGTGTGCTGAAGGCGCCGGAGACGATCGTCAGGAAGGGCGCCGCGAAGATCGTGAGGGCGATCGCGCAGAGCGCGATGCGCAGGGCCCAGGCGGGGCCGGGCCGGTCGCTCCAGCCGAGTGCGGTGTCGAAGCGGGCCGGCGTGGCGCGGGTCTGCTTGCCGCGGCGCCCGGCGGAGGGGGCGGAGAGACTGCCGGACGGGGTGCGGACGGGGTCGAGGGCGGGGGCGCTCATCGCACGTCTCCCCTCTTGCGGAGGTGGTTGACCGTGACGGTGAGGAGCAGCGTCACGCAGAGCAGGACGACGGAGGCCGCCGAGGCGCCGCCGATGTCGTTGCGGGTGAAGCCCAGGGTGTACGCGCGGGTCATCCAGACCTCGGTGGACCCGGCGGGGCCGCCTCCGGTGAGGACGTACACCTCGGTGAACACCCGCAGGCCGCGGATCGCGGCGAGGGTGAGGACGATGCCGAGGGCGGGGCGGATCGCGGGCAGCGTGACGTACCGCAGGCGCTGAAGGAGGGAGACGCCGTCCATCGCGGCGGCCTCGTACAACGAGCGGTCCACGCCTGCCAGTCCGGCGAGGAGGATCACCATGTTGTAGGGGGCCGTCATCCAGATGCCCATGGCCATGGTCGCCCACAGGGCCGTCCCGGGGTTGTCGAGGAACGGCACGGGCCCGAGGCCGAGGAAGCCGAGGGCGCTGTTGACGAGCCCGTCGGAGGTCGGGTAGTACATCAGCCGCCACAGCTCGCCGACCACCGCGGTGGCGGTGACGACGGGCAGGAAGACGGCGGTGCGGACGATCTTCAGCGAGCGGGCCTGGCCCTCCAGGAGCAGGGCGAGGAAGAACCCGACGACTATGGCGCCGAGGGACTGGCCGATGCCCAGGAGCAGCGTGTGGCCGATGGCGTCCTGGAAGCGGTGGTCGGTCAGGACCCGGGTGTAGTTGTCGAGTCCGACCCACTGGTCGCCGAGGAAGGGCCGCACCTCGAAGAGGCTGAGCCAGATGCCCTTGCCCATCGGGACGAACTTGAAGACGAGGGCGAGCAGCAGGCCGGGGGCGAGGAACGCCCAGGGGAGCACGGACCTTCTGGTGAGCACTGCGCGGCGCCGGGGGGCTGTGGGGACGGTTGCGGTCATGGCATCAGGTCCTGGTCCTTGAGGTCACCGGCGAGGGTGTCGTCGAGCTCCTTCAGGCCGGCGTGCACGTCACTGCCGCAGTACGTGAACAGCGCGTTGAGGCTGTCGGCGGTGTCCTGCTTGACCGGGGCGAAGTCCGGGGCGTTGGGGAACTGCTCGGAGCTCTCGCGGTACGCCTTCTGCACCACGCTCCAGCGCGGGTCGTCGCGCACCTTCGCCGCGTCCAGCGTGGTGTTGACGGGGATGCGGACGACGGGCTGGTTCCTGCCCGTCATGGCGAGCTTCTGGCCCTCGGGTGAGACGAGGAACGCGGCGAGCGCCCTTTCCTGCTTCGTCTTTCCGGTCTTCGCCCCGAAGTAGACGTTCTCCCCGTCGGCGAGCACGTCGGAGCCCGCCGGGCCCGCGGGGGCGGCCAGGACCTCGTACCTGGCCTTGCCGGGCGTCTGGTCGAAGGTGGCGATGTTGTAGGGGCCGGTGAGGTACATCCCGGCGTTGCCGTCCTGGAAGTTGGTGGCGTTCGCGGTGACGGACGTCAGGGCGGCGGGCTGGACCACGTTCTCGTCGCCGCAGAAGAGGTTGTCCTTCATCCAGGTCACGGTGCGTACGGCGGCGGCCGAGTCCATGGCGGGGCGGTAGCCGCCGTCGCCGTCCGGCTCGATGATCTTCGCGCCGCCCTGCCACAGGTAACTGGCGCCCCACCAGGCGGCGTAGCCGTTCTGCGCGCTGCCGGGCACGACCATTCCGTACGTGTCCTTCTTTCCGTCGCCGTCCGGGTCGCGGGTGGCGAAGGCCTTGGCGAGCGTGAGCATGTCCTGCCAGGTCCTGGGCTGCGGGAGCCCGAGCTTCTCGCGCCAGTCCTTGCGGACCATGAGGGTCATGGCCTGCCGCGAGTACGGGATGCCGTAGTGCCTGCCGTCGAGCCCCACGGTGGAGGACCAGGTCTTGGCGTCGATCTGGCGGTGCCCGGCGATCGACGCGGGCTCGACGGGCTTCAGCAGGCCCTGGTGCTGGTAACTGCCCATCAGCGCGGTGTCGTTGATCATGACGTCGGGCAGGTCCTTGGTGGACGCCCGGCTCTGCAGCTGCTGGTCGAAGTTGATGACCGGCTGGTAGTCGATCTTTATGCCGGTCTTCCTGGTGAAGGCGGTGAACACGCGCTCGTAGGTGGCCGCGGAGTCCGGGTTGCTCCGGGTCCAGACCTCCAGCGTGTTCGGGTCGCCGCTGCCGGCGGAGTCGGAACCGGCGCCACAGGCGGTCGTTCCGAACAAGAGCCCCGCCGCGGCGAGCATGGCGGCCAGGCGGCGGCCCCGTCGTACGTCACCCATGGGCACGCACACTCCGTTCATATCCATGAACTTCCTTCACACATCTAGATGGCGCGCAGCCAGCTAAGAAGCGTTTCAGGCGTATGTCAAGACATGGATTGGAGTTTTCACCAGGGCAATACCCGGGCCGGAGGCAGTACCTCCGCACGGGCGGAGGCCATGGCTCCGCATCGGCGCAGGTGACGGTTCCGGCGCGATGGAGGCGGGTTTCCCCCGCCGGACAGGCGAGCGCCCGCTGTGACGCGTGCGGGCGCTGCGCGCTTCTCGCGCCTATTCCGGGAGCGCGGCCCGGGGGTCCTCCCCCGCGTGAGCCGCCCTCAGCACGGTGAGCGCGCCCTCGTGCGTGACCTCGCGCGGATTGGCGTACGCCTGTCCCGCGACCCGCTCGGCCGCGAGCGCCAGGTCGGCCTCCGCCAGGCCGAGAGACGCGAGCGAGCGGGGTGCGCCGAGGCGCCTGGCCAGCGCCCACAGGGCGTGCGGGGCGTCGTCGGTGTCGAGGGCGCGGTCAAGGACACGGACGGCTTCGGGGGCGGCGGGCGCGTTGTACGCGAGGGCGTACGGGAGGACCACCGTGTGGGTCTCGGCGTGCGGCAGGCCGAACGTCCCGCCCAGCACGTGGCAGAGCTTGTGGTGCAGGCCCATGGTGGTCGCGCCCAGGCAGGAACCGCAGAGCCATGCCCCGTAGAGGGCTCGGCTCCGGGCCTCCGGGTCCGTGGGCGAGGCGGCGACCTGCACGAGCGCCGAAGTCATGGCCCGTACGCCCTCCTCGGCCATCAGGGAGACGAGGGGCGAGGTGTCGGGGGCGTACAGCGCCTCGACGGCGTGCGCGACGGCGTTGACTCCGCTGGTGACCGAGAGGGGCACGGGCATGGAGAGGGTGAGGTCGGGGTCGTACACCACGCTGCGCGGGAGCACCGAGGGGTCGCGGCCGGTGCGCTTGGCGCCCTGCTCGGTGAGGCCCCAGACGGGGGTCATCTCGGAGCCGGAGTACGTGGAGGGCACCGCGATCAGCGGCAGACCCGTGCGCAGTGCCATCGCCTTGCCGAGGCCGATCGCGGAGCCGCCGCCGACGGCGACCACACCGTCGGCGCCGGCCGCGCGCGCCGCCTCGACGGCCCGGTCGGCGACCTCGGCCGGGACGTGCATGCGGGCTTCGGCGTGCAGTCCCGCGCACAGCGGGCCGAGCGAGTCCACGACCGTCCGCGCGGTGTCCGCGCCCCTCGCCCCGGACACCACCAGCACCCGCCGCAGGCCGAGCCGTTCGACCTCGCCCGCCGTCGCGGTCACCGAGGCGCCGGGCCGGAAGACGACCCGCGTCGGCCGGGCCTCGTACGTGAAGTTCACGCGGTCGGCCCCGGTGTCAGGACGAGGTCGAAGCGGGCGTGCCGGAAGGGGTTCGGGATGCCGAACTCCCGTGCCAGGGGCGGGTCGTCGGTCTCCGTGAAGTCCTGGACCAGGCTGCGCTTCACCGCGAAGACCGCGTCCGAGTCGAGGTAGTCGCTGCCCGCCACGAAGATGTGCGTGGTGACCGGGGCGTGTCCCTCGGCGGTGGCGATGAAGTGGATGTGCGCCGGGCGGTAGGGGTGCCGGCCGGTGGCGCGGAGCAGGTCGCCGACCGGGCCGTCGGTCGGGATGGGGTACGGGCTCGGCACGCAGGTGCGGAACCAGAACCGGCCCGCGGCGTCGGCGGTGAACAGCCCGCGGCCGTTGCCCGGCGGCTGGGCGTCGGGCCGCTGCACGTCGTAGAACCCGTCCGCGTCGGCCTGCCAGACGTCGAGGACCGCGCCGGGCAGCGGGGTGCCGTCCTGCGACACCACCCGGCCGCTCACCACGCACGGTTCGCCCCCGCCCACCAGGTCGATGTCCGCACCCAGCTCACGGACCGGTGACTCGGTCATGTGGAAGGGCCCGAGGACGGTCGACTCGGTGGCTCCGGAACCGCCGTCCGAGTGCAGCGTCTCCAGGAGCATCGACAGCCCGAGCACGTCCGAGAGCAGGATGAACTCCTGCCGCGTGTCGGTGCACTTCTGCCCGGTCGCCGTCAGGAACTCGACGGCCCGCTCCCACTCCTGCCGGCTCAGCCGCGTCTCCCGCGCGAAGTCGTGGAGGTGGCGGATCAGGCCGGTGAGCAACTCCCGCAGGCGTGGGTCGGTTTCCGCACCGGGACTGCCGACGGCCTCCTCGGTGACGGCGGCCCCGCTGACATCGACGGTCATGACGACTCCTGATCTACCGTGTCCCGCTCGACGACCACTGTCCTGCCGGCTCCGGCCCCCGGGCCACCGTCCCGCCGGCCCGGGAGCGACGGGCGGAGCTACCGTCCGAGGATCCGCCGCACCGCACCGCTCAGCAACTCCTCCGCGTCCTCGGCGGCGGCCGCGTGCCGGAAGGCCACATACCCGTCGGGCCGTACGAGCAGAGCTCCGGCGTCGGAGATCTCGCTGAGCCGCGCCCAGTCACCGTACGGGTCCTCGTACTGCTGCCCCGGCCCGACGACGCCGTGGCGATGTCCAGCCCGAGGCCGTCGGCGGCGCCGACGGCTTCCGCGGCCCGCAGCCAGCCCTCCCCGCCGATACCGGTGAACAGGGTGAAGCGTCCGTGCCCCGCCGCGTCGAGCGTGGACAGGGCTCGGGTTCCGGCCGTGATCCAGGCATGCGGCAGTTTCGCGCCGGGACGCGACGAGGGCTGGTGGTACAGCTCGGGGTCGCGGTCGAACCCGGGATCGGGGGTGCCGTCGGGGACGACCGCGTCCGACACGTACCGCTGGTTGAGATCGACGCCGTGCGCGTTGAACTCGTACACCTTGAAGGCGATCGCCTCGCGGAGCCCGGCGCGCTGCTTCTCCGCGGCCTCGGTGGCCTCCTTGCGGGCGGCGATGTTGGCCCACAGCTGTTCCGGGCTCTGCGGGGAGAGTCCCTCGAGCGCCTCGAAGACCGGGGCGGTCTCACCGATGGACTTGTTGGCGCGGGTGACGATCTGCTTTCCGACGGGGGCGCGCTCGGCCGTGTACGTGTCGAGGAGCTTCGGCGAGGCCGTGCCGTCGAGGACCAGGGCGAGCTTCCAGGCGAGGTTGTACGCGTCCTGGACGGAGGTGTTGGAGCCGAGACCGTTGGACGGCGGGTGCCGGTGCGTGGCGTCGCCCGCGCAGAGGACCCGGCCCTCGGAGTACCTCTCGGCGTACATCTCGTTGACCGTCCACGCCGAGGAGGACTTGACGGTCACCGGGATCTCGTCGTCGCCGACCAGCCGGCGGACGATCGCCTCCGCGTACTCGGTGGTGAGGTCCGGGGGTCCCGCGGTGACGTCGTAGCCCCAGACGACCATCCACTCGTCCCAGGGGCGGACGTTGCGGACGAGACCTGCGCCGATACCGCCGACGGTGGCACCGGGGGCGAGCACCCAGTAGAGCGTGGACGGCCGGTGCGCGGTGTACCGGCTCAGGTCCGCGTCGAAGACGATGTTGATGCTGCCGGCCACGCCCATCTGGCCGCCCATCGGCAGGCGGGCGTCCTCGGCGACCTTCGAGCGGCCTCCGTCGGCGCCGATCAGGTACTTGGCGCGGATCGTGTACTCGTCGCCCCGCAGCCGGTCCTCGACGGTGACGGTGACCCCGTCGGCGTCCTGGACGAAGGACTTGTAGACGGTGCCGAAGCGGAGATGGGTGCCGCGGGCGACGGCGGCGTCGACGAGGACCGGTTCCATCAGGTGCTGGGGCATGTCGCACATGCGGGTGGGGCTGGCGAGTTCGTGCGCGGCCTGGACAAGAGGGTCGTTGCCCCAGGAGCGGACGCGGCCCAGCTCCTCGCCGGCCAGGCTGGTGCAGAAGGTGGTGTTGCCCATCAGGTGCTGGGGCGTGGCCCGCGCGACGACGTCCTGTTCGACGCCGAGGTCGCGCAGAACCTCCATGGTGCGCTGGTTGGTGATGTGGGCGCGCGGTGTGTCGGCGAGGCTCGTGTGGCGGGTGACCACGATGTTGGGCACGCCGTAGGTGCTCAGGGCCAAGGCGGCCGAGGCGCCCGCCGGGCCGCTGCCCACGATCAGTACGTCGGTCTCGACCACGGGCTCGACGGTGTGCACGACAGACGCTCCAGAGGATGAGAACGGCACCGGTCACTCGCGATCATGGATCCATGGGCCGAGGAGCGGGTGTCTCATTACAAGACACCCGCGGGCGAGGGACACCTGGCGGCACCTGTGGGGCAGCGGACGCCCGCGGGCGCGGCCGGGACACGGCCGGCGCGACCCCTTGTTGCCCCTTCAACAACGCCCGGTACCGTGGGAGGCGCCGTGACCACCGCGAAGGACTCCCCCGCCCGCCCCGCTCTCACGCCGTTGCACCAGGCGCGCGAGCGGTTCCTGACCGGGCTCCCGCTGCCCGACGGCGTGCCGGACGAGGTCGCCGCCGCCTGGCGGCGCGCCCGCTTCTTCGGTGTACCGCACGACCTGCGGGAATGCGCCGGGCCCGTACGTCCGGTGGAGTCGGCCCTGCTGACGGCCGCGCGGCCGGTGCTCGAACGGCTCGCCCCCGCGCTTGCCTCCGGGCAGTCGTCCCTGGTCCTCACCGACGAACGGCTGCGGGTGCTGTGGTCCGGCGGCGGCATGCCCGGTGACAGGAGGTGCCGTGACCTCTCCGAGCGGGAGGTGGGGCACAACAGCGCGGCGTCCGCCGTGCGCACCCGGCGCCGCGCGGAGGTGCACGGCCCCGAGCACTTCCTCGACCTGTGGCAGGACGTGTCCGCCGTCAGCGTTCCGGTGCTGGCTCCCGAGAACGGCCGGGTGTCGGGCACGGTGACCGTCGCGTCCGGTCTGTGCGCCGGATGCCCGCCGCATCCCGGCGCCGCCCTCGCCGAGGCCACGGCGGCGGCCGTCGAGGCGGAGCTGCTGACCCGCTCGCGGACGGCGGAACGCGTCCTGCTCGACGCCTGGCAGCGGGCGGCCGCCCGCCAGGGGGCCGCCGTCATGGCGTCCGACGGACGGACCCGGCTGCTGAACAAGGCGGCCGCGAGGACACTGTCGCCGGGAGCCGTGGAGGCGCTGGAGCGGTGCGCCGCCGAGGGCGGAAAGGGCGGGGTGGCGCCCGGCCCGCAGGACGGCCCGGCTCCCCGGACGCCTGTGGCCGGGGCCTACGATCTCGAACTCCCCGACGGCACCGGCACGGCGCGCGTCACGCCCGTACGTCACCGGGGTGCGGTGATCGGCACGGTGGCCGTGCTCGAAGCCCCCTCGGACGGACCGGCGCCGCCGGCAGGACGGAGCCGCGTCGCGCTCGCCGGACGGTCGGTGCCCTGGCGCCACGCCACGGCCCGCGCCACGGAACTGGCGCGTTCCCGGGAGCCGCTGCTGCTCACCGGTGAACGCGGCACCGGAAAGACCTCCCTGGCAAGGGAGTTGATGGCCGCGCGAGGCGACCTGGATCCGCTGGTCATGGACGCGGCGGAGGGACCGGCCGAGCAACTCGACGGCTGGGCGCGGGCCCTGTCCGAAGGCCGTGCGCTGCTCCTCCGTCACGCCGAGCGCCTCACCCAGCCCGACATCGCCACGCTCAACTCGCTGCTCGACGGGCACCCGGGCACACCCCTGCTCCTCACGTACACGCCCGGCACTCCCCCGGGCCCGTGCCTCCAGCGTCTGCTCGACACGCTGGCCGCCCGCTCCACCACCCTTCCGGCGCTGCGTGAACGGCCGGACGACGTAAGGGAGTTGCTGGCTGCTCTGGCACCGAAACCCGCCCCGGGACACCCCCCACTCACCTGGACCCTTGACGCGCTCGGCGCACTCGAGCGGCATCCGTGGCCGGGAAACGTCACCGAACTCGCCCATCTCGTCAGGGCGTTGGCCGAGCGACGGCGGACCGCCGGCCCCGTACGGCGGGCCGAGCTGCCGGATCCGGTCCGTGAGGGGCCCGCGGCTCGCCGACTGAGCCCCATGGAGCATGCCGAGCGCACGGCCATCCTGGAGGCGCTGCGCCGGCACGGCGGCAACAAGGCCCGTGCGGCCGCCGCGTTGGGCATCGCCCGCGCGACCCTGTACCGCAAGCTGCGCGAGTACCGGAGCTGACCCGGCCACCCCACGACAACCGGTTGCCGCACCCCGTCCGGGCAGGGCGCCACGGTTCTCCGCGACCGTCGCTCACCACCGGACGAACGTCTCGAATCACGGCCTCTCCCCACCTGTCGCCCGCCCTGCTAGTGCTCTGACCGCATTGGTTCGCCGGGTCGTTCAGGCCGCAGCGGCGAGGGGGCGTCCGCCCCAGCGGATGTTCTTCTCGCTGCGGATGCGGGCGCGTTCCTTACGTTCGGCGGTCAGGACGTCGCGGTGGCGGGCGTTGGCGTTGCGCCAGCGCAGGTAGGCGTGCAGGGCGCGGGTCTGGACGGTGTGGTTGGGGTGGTGGGAGTTGGCGATGGTGAACTGCCTCAGCGGTCCGAAGTGGGCCTCGATCGGGTTGGCCCACGAGGCGTAGGTCGGGGTGAAGCACAGTTCGACCTTGTGTTTCCTGGCCCAGCGGCGGATGTCGGTGCCCTTGTGGGCGGACAGGTTGTCCAGGATCACGTAGATGGGGGCGCCGTCGGGCCGGGCGGCGCGGATCGATTTCAGCGCGGCCAGCGTGTTCGCGGCGCCCTTCTTGCGGTGGTTGACGCCCCACAGGGTGTCGTCGCCGACCGAGTAGCAGCCGTGGAAGTAGCGGACTCCGTGGGTGCGGTGGTAGGTGGCGGGCAGCCGGTCGGGGCGTTTGCGTTCTGCCCAGCCCGAGCCCGCGGTGGGCCGGATCCCGAGCGGGCCGAATTCGTCGAAGGCGAAGACCCGGTCTGGGAATCGGTCGAGGACCTCTTCGATCCGGTCCAGCTTCGTCTCGCGGTCCGGGTCGGGGGACTCCTTCCACGTCTTGGTGCGCTGGAAGGTGACACCGCGTCGGGCGAGCAGGCCGCGTAAGGTCTCGCGGCCGATCCGGATGACCCGACCGTGGATTTTCCGCAGGTAGCCGACGAGTTTGCGCAGTGACCAGCGGGTGAAGGGCTGACCGAGCTTGGTCGGGCGGGTGGTGGCCGTCGCCACGACGAAGTCCTCGTCGTCAGGGCTGAGTCGGCGGGGACGGCCTCCCGCCCACTGAGGGTCCAGGCAGGCCAGGCCGATCTCGTTGAAGCGGTGGATCACGTCGCGGACGGTGTCCTCGTCGGCCTGGACCAGCTGGGCGATCACCGGCACCCGGTTCCCGCCGGCCGAGGCCAGCAGCATCATCGCCCGCCGGTAACGCACCGAACTGGTGCTGCCCCGACGCACGATCTGCTGCAGCTTCTGCCCCTCCTGGTCGGTCAGTCTGCGCACACGGAC
The DNA here is from genome assembly GCF_027107535.1 of Streptomyces aurantiacus. Lineage (NCBI taxonomy): Bacteria > Bacillati > Actinomycetota > Actinomycetes > Kitasatosporales > Streptomycetaceae > Streptomyces > Streptomyces sp. Qhu-G9. The sequence goes on from NZ_CP114283.1 coordinate 6,508,800, forward strand.
AGGCTCAGCCACCGCACCTCCAGCGATCGGATCGGACGTCACCGCCCATCCAACCGCCACGATCACCAACCCGGCGAACCAACGCGGTCACAGCACTAGCCTCCGGCTCGGGAACCGGTTGCCGTATGCGTTGCCGCACTTGACAGGGCTGGGCGCCCCCTGACGACGGACCCGTCGTCTCCCGGGGCGGAGCAGAGGGGGCGGGGCGAGCCATGACACGGAAGACCATGGGCGGCATCGGGAGCCGGCACACCATCCGGGACGTGGCGGCACGAGCAGGCGTCTCGGCGTCCACGGTGTCGCGGGTGCTGGGCGGCGACTACCCGGTGAGCACGTCGACCCGCACGCGCGTGATGCGGGCGGTCCGGGAGCTCGACTACGTGGCCGACGCCCGCGCCAAGGCCATCGCGGGAGCGGGCACTCCCACCCTCGCGTTCGTCCTGGACGACATCACGGGCCCCTCCTTCGCGCACATGGCTCACGGCGTGGAGCGCGAGGCGGCCCGCCTCGGCCATCTGTGCCTCGTCTGCACCACCGACGGGGACGCCGGACGGCAGCTGGAGTTCATCGAGATGATGCGCGCCCAGCGTGCCGCCGCCGTCATCCTCGTCGGCGGCACGGCGGACACCGCCGGATACCGCGAGCGCATGGCCCGGATCGCCGACTCCCTGGCCTCCGCGGGTTCACGCCTCGTCCTGTGCGGCCGTCCGCCGCTGGACCCGGGCGCCCCGGTCACCGTCATCGAGTACGACAACGAGAGCGGGGCGTACGCGCTCTGCGCCCATCTCCTCGCCCAGGGCCACCGCCGCGTCCTCCTCCTGGGCGGCGACCCGTCCAACACGACGGCCCAGGGCCGCGAACACGGCTACCTGGCCGCGCACCGGGCCCGCGGGATCACCCCGGACCCGGCTCTGCGCCTGTCCGGCGACTTCACCCGCGATTCGGGTCACCGCCTCATGCGCGAGGCGCTCGCCCACGACCTCGGCTTCACGGCGGTCATGGCCTCCACCGACATGGTGGCGGCGGGCGCCCTGACGGCCCTCCACGAGGCGGGCCTCTCCGTCCCCGGGGACGTCTCCCTGGCGGGCTACGACGACATCCCCTTCGCCCGGGACCTCAATCCCCCGCTCACGACGGTCCACGTCCCGTACGAGGAACTGGGGCGCCTGGCGGTGCGTACGGCTCTCACCCGGGCCCCGGACGCCCCCGACGAGCACCTGCTCCTGGGCACCCACGTGGTGGTACGGGCCTCCGTGGCGCCCCGGTGACGGACGGCCGCCGACCGCCGACCGCCGGACGAACCGGAGGGAACGGTCCGGGGCGGCGGCCCGCGGCGCACGGCGTACCGACCGTGCCCTACTTGGCGTACATCAGCGTCCCGAAGCCGAGTTGGTCGAATCCGCCGCTGTTCGTGCCGTAGTCGCCCCCGCCGCCCTCGGGCCGCACGCTCTCGGCCATGGCGGTGATGTAGGGGACGGGCAGTCCCCGTCTGCGGGCGTAGTGGTGGTGCAGGATGTCCCAGACCGGCCTGACCTGCCCGCGGCCCGACGAGGAGATCACCGTCTGCGACTGCTGGGCGCAGTTCTGGCCCGTGCCCCACGTGTACGTCGTGAACGGCACGTCCTGCCCGAGGTTGTACCTGGCGACGTACTGGGCGGCCTTCATGAACCGGTTGTCGTCGTAGCCGTACAGGTCCTCGCCCTGTGACCACGCCATCTCGCAGAAGGCGCCCATCTGGCCCATGCCCATCATGGTGTGCCCCTGGTCGCGCCCGCTCTCCTGCCACTGGGCGAGGCCCTGCGAGTCGTACAGGAAGGGCACGGCGTGGGTGAGGGAGCCGTTGCCCGCGCCGTTCTTGAAGTAGTCCACCGCCTGGTCGTACTTGGCCGCGTCGTCGCACAGGATGGCGATGGCGAGGACCGAGTTCATGGTGCACAGGTCCCAGTTGGCCCAGTAGTTGGTGATGCAGGCGTCGTTGTGCCGGGTCAGGAACTGGTGGTTGAGCGGGTAGAAGACGTCGAGCATCATCGCCTTGAACCGGCCGAGGTCGAACCCGGTGTAGCCACGCATGAGTTCGGCGGCGTTCGCGAACTGGTAGCCGTAGATCCCGGCGGCCAGGAAGCGGTCGGCGTTCCCGGTGACCGTGGTGAGCGTGGCCGACCAGGCGTTGAGGATGTCGCGTGCCGTGTCGCCGTGGGCGGTGGTGCCGGCGATCTTCCAGCGGAGGGCGTTCTGGTAGGCGGCGTGGATGTCGTTGTAGAGGATGCCGTAGTTCTCTCCGCTGCCGCCGCGGACGATTGTGGCCTGTGGACGCGGTGTCCAGGTACTGGCGGCGCGGGAGTTGGCGGTCAACCGGTTCCAGCCGGACAGCCACGGCTCGTCGCCCGCGGCGACCCGTACCTTGGCGCGGTTGAGCTCGCCGTAGGCGTGCAGCATGCCCGGGTGGGTGAAGGGCGCGGGGGCGGCCACTGCCGTGCTGCCGCCGAGCGCCGTGGCGCAGGCGCCGGTTGTGAGGGCGGCGGCGAGTCCACCGGCGGCCCGGAGGAGACCACGGCGGCCCAACTGCGCGCCGGAGGGGTGCTGGTGGGGGGATGTGCGGCTCATTGCGTGCATCTCCAATCCAGTGAAGGATCAGCGGTACCGGGCGGTGCGGCAACGCACCCGATCGCCCGGGACCACTCATGTGGGGGTGATGCTCACCTCGTCGAACTCGGAGGTGCGGCGGACCGGACGGCTGCGGAGGCAGACCGACAGGCCCACGTGCGAAGGGGGTTCCGGCGCCCTGGAGGCGGCCGGTCGAAGAGTGTGGGGGCCCGGCCGTGGCGGAGGCCGGCGGTCTCCGCCACCCGCCCCGAGCTGCTGCCGCTTGCCTCCTGCGGATGGGTGGCGGAGACCGAGCAGTAGTACGTGCGGCCCGCCCGTACTGCTCGGTTCGGAAAGGTCACGGTTTCGGTGCCGGAGGCGATCCGTCGGCAGGGACCCCGGTCGTGGCGGTGACGCCCACGGTCCGGGAACGGGCGGCACACCATGGGGCGGCAGGGGCGGCTACGGGCCCGGCCGCTCCGGATCGTCCAGCTCCCGCATCTCGAACCAGTCGAAGTCGGCCGGGGTCCGGGTCCCGCCCAGGTCCTGCGCGCAGACGCCGACGAACGCGCCGGTGAACCGCAGCCGGTCCCCGTAGTCGTCGGAGAGTCTGGTCGCGTCCAGGACCGGGCCGACGGGATGCCAGTGCGTGCCGTCGGGCGACGCGGAGAAGCGCAGGTGCGCACCGTCGAAGCGGGCCCGCAGGTGGACCGACTCCCAGTCGTCCGTGGCGAGTTCACTGTCCGGCAGTTCTCCGTAGACGCCGTCGTCGGTGAGGACGACCCCCAGTACGCGGCCCCTGCCCTCCGCGTGCGTGAGGCGGAGGTAGTAGTGCGTCGAGGTGTCGTACCAGCAGATGAGGCCCGCGAGTTGGGTGTAGTGCCCCGGGTGGAAGTCGACGACCGTCGTCACCTCGCACCGCACGGAGGTGAGCCGTCTCGCGACCAGGCTCTGGTCGAACCGTGAGTGCGGGCTCTGCCGGCCGCGCAGCCGCAGATGCCCCGGCCGCTCGCCGAGGGACAGCCAGTCGGAGGCCGGGGGCGTGCGAAGCGTGCTCCAGTACCCGTGCAGGGAGGGCGAGTCGAAGTCGTCGCGGACGACGGGGGCGGCCACCGCTCCCGGCACGGGTCCCCTGGGCGCCGGGACCTCCAGGCCCGGCAGCCGTCCCCCGTCCGTCAGCCGCAGCCAGCCGTCGTCGGTCCAGGTCACCTGCTGCAGACAGGTCTCCCGGCCGAGGACACAGCGCGGCCCGTCGGGCGTCCGTACGGGCCTGGAGGCCAGGTGGGCGAGGTACCACTCCCCTTCCGGCGTCTCGACCAGCTCGCCGTGGCCCGCCTTCTGGAGCGGCCAGTCGGGGTCGTCGCGGGTGGTCAGCAGCGAGCCCCGCGGGTCGAGTTCGTACGGGCCCGCCAGGTCCCGGGAACGGGCCATCAGGATGCCGTGGTTCCAGCCGGTGCCGCCCTCGGCGAGCATCAGGTAGTACCAGCCGTCGCGCCGGTAGACGTTGGGCCCCTCGATCAGTTCCTCGTGCGTGAGGATGGTGCGCGGCTGCCCGATCAGGGCCTGTTCGCGGGCGTCGTACTCCTGGAGCAGGATCCCGGCGAAGGACGGATGCCCGTCGCGGGGATCCCACTGCATGTTCAGCAGCCAGCTGCGGCCGTCCTCGTCGTGGAAGAACGACGGGTCGAAGCCCGAGGAGTTCAGGAACACCGGATCCGACCACGGGCCCTCGATCGACGGAGCCGTGATCAGGAAGTTGTCGACGTCCTTGTACGGGTGCCCGACGGTCCGCACGATGCTGTGGACGAGCCAGAACAGCCCGTCGTGGTGCGAGAGGGAGGGCGCCCACACGCCCGCCGAGTCGGCGACTCCGCGCAGGTCGAGCAGTTCGGGCCGGTCCAGGAGGTGACCGGTCGGCTCCCAGTGGACGAGGTCGGTCGAGCGGTGCACGGGTACGCCCGGGAACCATTCGAAGGTGGAGGTGGCGAGGAGGTACTCCGCGCCGACGCGCACGATGCTCGGATCCGGGTGGAATCCCGGCAGCACGGGATTCCGTATGCGGCCCGCGGTCATGCGGGTCCGCCGCGGGCGGACGCCGTGCGGGCGGGGGCCGCGACGCCTGCCGCCACCCGAACCCCTTGGCCGACGTGGTGTTCCATGCCTTCACCCCTCTGTTCCCGCGTGCGGCGCGTCGGTCTGCGTGTTCCGTGTTCTGTGTTCCGAGAAGCTTCGAAGCGTTCTGTGTTCCGAGAGGCTTCGGTGCGGAGGGACCGGAGCAATCGCCGTTCCCTCACGCCGTGTCGAGGCGCGCTCAATGTAGGAACCGGTTGTCACGGGGTCAACGCTTCTGTCGCGGGGGCACCGCTACTCGAAACTTTCGCTCCGCCCGCGTGCAGCGGAGGCCGCCGGAACGCCCTCGGGAGGCCGCTGTGATCATGCGCGGTCGTGGAGTACGCCTCCCCCGCCGCCCGGCTCGGTACCGTGCGGCCGGCGAAAGGTGGGTTCACGAGTGGCCGAGAAAATCAACCACGCAGAACACGTGATACATCTCACCCGCATTTTGCGGCAATTCAGGCCCGCCACCGGCGGCCCGGGCGGGTGTACCTTTATGGGACGGAAAGAGGAATACGAGAATTCGGGGTTTCCGAGGGCCGAGTGGCCCTGGTTGACATTGCTTGCGTGTGCGCGGGGACAGAGGCCCGGGAAGAGATGCTGAGCGCGATGGAGACAGAGCCCCAGGAGCAGATGCTTCCGCTGCCCACGGACGACGAGTCCGACGGCCCGGACCCGGTCCTCAGGTCCGACGGCGCCTCGGTCGACCAGGTGCGGGACTATCTGAAGGTCATCGGCCGGGTCCGCCTGCTCACCGCCGAACAGGAGGTGGACCTCGCCAAACGGATCGAGGCCGGCCTGTTCGCCGAGCGGCGCCTCGACGAGGAACCGCACCTGGACGCGCTGTTCCGGCAGGAGCTGGCAGCCCTCGCCGAGGACGGGCGGCGCGCGAAGTCCCACCTCATAGAGGCGAACCTCCGGCTGGTCGTGTCCATAGCCAAGCGCTACGCGCGGCGCGGACTCACGTTCCTGGACCTGGTCCAGGAGGGCAACACGGGCCTGATCCGCGCCGTCGAGAAGTTCGACTACGTCAAGGGATTCAAGTTCTCGACCTACGCCACCTGGTGGATCCGGCAGGCGATAACCCGTGCCCTGGCCGACCAGAGTCGCACGATCCGCATTCCGGTCCACGCCGTGGAAGCGATCAACAAAGTGGCCAGACTTCGCCGGGAATTGCTCCAGGAACTGGGTGTCGAACCCACGGTGGAGCTCATCGCCGAGAAACTTGATCTCCCCGTCTCGAAGATCATCGAACTCGACGGATACATCAAGGAACCGGTCTCGCTGCATTTGCCTCTGGGCGAGGACGGCGGTACCGAACTGGGTGACGTGATCGAGGACAGCGAGAGCGTCTCCCCCTTCGACACGGTCACGTTCCATCTCCTCAGGGACACCATCCAGGCCGTCCTGTCCCACATGACCCCGCGCGAGGCGGGCATCATCACCCTGCGCTACGGGCTCCGGGACGGCCAGGCCAAGACCCTGGAGGAGATCGGCCAGGTGTACGGGGTCACCCGTGAGCGCATCCGCCAGATCGAGTCCAAGACGATGTCGAAACTGCGTCACCCCTCCCGTTCGCAGGCGCTGCAGGACTACGTGGGCCTCGGCTGAGCCGTGGCCGGATTCCTCGGCTGAGCCGTGACCGGTCCGGCACCCGGGCCGGAACGGCGAAGCCCCGGTGCGCGCGGACCGCCGAGTCACTGCACCGGTAGTGCCTGCTCGGCCCAGATGGTCTTCCCGGCGCCGCTGGGGCGCGTACCCCAGCGGTCGGTGAGCTGGGCGACGAGCAGCAGGCCGCGGCCGCCCTCGTCGAACGTGCGGGCCCGGCGCAGGTGCGGCGAGGTGCTGCTGGCGTCGGAGACCTCGCAGATCAGGGCGCGGTCACGGATGAGCCTCAGCTGGATGGGGGCACCGCCGTACCGGATGGCGTTCGTGACCAGCTCGCTCACCACGAGTTCCGTGACGAACGCGGCCTCGTCGAGACCCCAGCGGGTCAGCTGCTCCGTGGCGTACTGCCGGGCGGTCGCGACCACCGCGGGATCGGCCTCCAGGTCCCAGACGGCCACCTGCCCGGCGTCCAGCGCGCGGGTGCGGGCCAGGAGCAGGGCCACGTCGTCGGCGGGGCGCTCCGGGAGCAGGGCCTTGAGGACGTTGTCGCACGCGTCCTCGAGGTTGCGGGCCGGGGCGGCCAGGGAGGTGCACAGCGCCGCGGTGCCCGCGTCCACGTCGAGATCGCGGGCCTCGACCAGGCCGTCCGTGTAGAGGGCCAGCACCGCGCCCTCGGGCAGGTCCAGTTCGGTGGCCTCGAACGGCAGCCCTCCGACCCCGAGCATCGGCCCCGCCGCGACCTCGACGACCTCCACCGTTCCGTCCGGGAGCAGCAGGACGGGCGGCGGATGTCCGGCCGAGGCGATCGTGCAGTGGCGGGACACCGGGTCGTAGACCGCGTACAGGCAGGTGGCGCCGATCTCCCCGTCCATCGAGCTCTCGTCGGCCGCCAGGTGCCCGACCAGGTCGTCCAGGTGCGTGAGCAGCTCGTCCGGGGGCAGATCGACGTCGGCGAGGGTCCAGACGGCCGTGCGGAGCCGGCCCATGGTGACGGAGGCGTGGATGCCGTGTCCGACGACGTCCCCGACGACCAGTGCCACCCGGGTCCCGGACAGCGGGATCACGTCGAACCAGTCGCCGCCCACTCCGGCCTGCGACAGCGCCGGCAGATAGCGGGAGGCGAACTCGACCGCCGCCTGCCCCGCCATCGCCTGGGGCAGCAGACTGCGCTGGAGGGCGAGAGCCGTGGTGCGCTCCCGGGTGTACCGGCGCGCGTTGTCCACGCAGACGGCCGCGCGGCTGGTCAGCTCCTGCGCGAGTGTCACGTCGTCGCTGTCGAAGGGATCGGGGCTCTGGGCGGTGAGCAGCCGTACGAAGACCGCCACCCCCAGCGTCGTACCGCGTGCCACCAACGGGACGGCCATCAGGGAGAACTCGTTGGCGGCCACCTCCCGCAGGTTCACGGTCCGGGCGGTGTCGAGCGCGAGCCACTCGTCGACGTCCTTCTCGCCGGTCCGGGTGACCACGGCACCGCCGGTGGCGAGCGCGCGGGCCGTCGGGGAGAACGCCGGGTAGACGTCCGCCGCGCCCAGGTCGATCGAGGCCTCCGGGGCCCCCGCGCTGTGGGAGTGGTGGGCGACGCGGCGCAGCTCCACCTCGTCGCCCACGGGGCCGACCGCGGGTTCCTCGCCCTGCAGCACCGAGTCCAGGAGGTCGACGCTGACGAAGTCGGCCATCCTGGGGACCGCCAGCTCGGCCAGCTCCCGTGCGGTGTGGATGACGTCGAGTTTCGTACCGATGCGGGCGGCGGCGTCGTTCAGGATGGCGAGCCGCTGCCGTGCCCAGTGCTGCTCACTGCTGTCGAACGCGGCCAGCGCGACGGCGACGAGTTCGCCGGAGGGGTCGTTGACCGGCCACATCTCGATGTTCCACGCGTGCATGCGCAGCCCCGAGGGCGCGCGGGTCCAGCTCTCGTAGTGGACCGGCCCGCCCGTCTCGACGACCTTGCGCAGATGCCGCAGGAAGCCACGGCTGTGTTCGGCGTCCTCCACCGTGTCGGGGAAGAACCGGTGCAGGAACTCCGCCTCCTGGGCGCCCATGACCCGGCACGCCGTGTCGTTCATCCGCAGATAGCGCTGCTCGGTGTCGAAGACCGACATGGACATCGACGCCTGCCGGAAAGCCTGTTCCCCCAGGTCGCGGCCCCGCTCGTCGGGCGCCGCGGTGATCACGTACCCCCGCGGCTCTCCCTTGGCGCCCTGCAGCGGGCACATGCGCAGGGCCAGCTCGGCCCGTCGCCCGTCCCAGCGCCGTACGGGCACGACGGCGCTGCCGCTCCTGCGCAGGGCCAGCCAGGCCGGCCGGGGCTCGCCGTCCACCAGCTCGGCCGCCGGCCGTCCGGTGACCTCCGCGGCGGCGTAGCCCGTCAGCAGCCGCGCCCCGTCGCTCCAGCCCGTGACCGTGCCGTGCACGTCGACCACCGCCATGGCGTCACCGGCCGTGGCCGCCCGCTTTCCGTCGCGCGGCAATGTCACCATGTGTACAAGAATGGTCCCATTCGGCATTCACATCAAGCCGGATGCCGGGGGCCTCGCGGTCGACGGACGTCCCGGAGCCGCCGCGCGGGCGGCGGCGGCCCCTCGACCGTGACGTACGGGGTCGGCCGGACGCCTGGGAGCCCTACGAGGCGGCCCGCTCGTCCCGGGCCCCGGCGCCGGGCAGTGCCAGGCCGAGGTGGTCGCGCAGGGTCGAGCCCTCGTACTCGGTGCGGAACACTCCGCGTTCCTGAAGGAGCGGGACCACGGTGTCGGCGAAGGCGTCGAGACCGCCGGGGGTGAGGTGCGGGACGAGGATGAACCCGTCGGCGGCGTCGGCCTGGACGAGGTCGTCGATGGCCGTCGCGACGGTGTCCGGGGAACCGACGAAGTTCTGCCGGCTGCCCGTCTCGATGACCAGGTCGCGGATGGACCAGTTGTTGGCCGCCCCGCGCTCGCGCCATTCGCGGGCGGTGGCCACCGGGTCGCGGTACATGCGGACCTGGGCCCGGCCGCGTGCGAGGGTGTGCTCGCCGGGGTCGGGGTCGATGTCGGGCAGCGGGCCGTCCGGGTCGTACGCGGACAGGTCGCGGTTCCAGACGAACTCCAGGTGCTTGAGCGCGGTCGCCCCGCTGACCTGCCCGCGGCGCACCTCGCGGGCCAGTTCCGCCGCCTCGGTGTCCGTGTCGCCCAGGACGAAGGTCGCGGCGGGCAGGATCAGCAACTGGTCGGGCCTGCGGCCGTGACGGGCCAGGCGGCCCTTGACGTCCGTGTAGAACGCCTGGCCCTCCTCCAGGGTGGCGTAGCGGCTGAAGATCGCGTCGGCACTCGCGGCGGCGAACTCCCGGCCCTCCTCGGAGTCGCCGGCCTGGAAGATCACCGGGCGGCCCTGTGGGGAGCCCGGGACGTTGAAGCGTCCCTCGATGTCGAAGTGCCGCCCCCGGTGGACGAAGGCTCCGGCCTCCGCGTCGCGCAGGAACCTGCCGGTGGCCCGGTCGGCGACGATCTCGTCCGCCGGCCAGGAGTCGAAGAGTTCGTTCGCGGTGGCCAGGAACTCCTCGGCCCTGGAGTAGCGCTCCTCCTGCGGGAGAACTTCCGCCGCGGCGGAAGTTCTCACCGGTGAAGGCGTCCCAGGAGGTGACGACGTTCCAGGCGGCCCGTCCGTCCGAGAGGTGGTCGAGGCTCGCGAACTGACGTGCCACCTCGTAGGGCTCGTTGAAGGTGGAGGTGATGGTGCCGGTCAGTCCGAGGCGTTCGGTGACGGCGGCGAGCGCGGCGAGGACGGTGAAGGTGTCGGGGCGTCCGACGACGTCCAGGTCGTAGATCCTGCCGCCCTGTTCGCGCAGGCGCAGGCCTTCGGCGAGGAACAGGAAGTCGAATTTGGCGCGTTCGGCGGTGCGTGCGAAGTGCGTGAAGGAGCTGAACTCGATGTGGCTGCCGGCCGCGGGGTCGCTCCACACGGTGGTGGTGTTGACGCCGGGGAAGTGGGCCGCGAGGTGGATCTGCTTGCGGGGCCTGCTCATGGTCGTGGGTCCTTCCGGCTCAGGCGGTGGTGACGGCGTCCGCGGCAGCGGCGGCGTAGCGGTTGGCCGGGCGGGTGAGCCCGAGCAGTCCCCGCAGGGTGTCGGCCTCGTACGCGTGCCGGAAGGCGCCCCGGCGCTGGAGTTCGGGAACCAGGCTGCGGGTGATCGCCGGCAGGTCGTGGCCGACGACAGCGGGGCGCAGACGGAAGCCTGCGAGCCCTGTTTGATGCAACTCCTGGAGCAGATCGGCCAGTTGGGCGGGTGTGCCGGTGAAGATCCTGGCGTCGCTCGTGTACGGGTGTCCGGCGGTGCCGTCGAGCCGCTCCCTGCGGGCCGCCGCCTCGCCGGGAGCGTCGTCCACGAAGACGACCAGGTCGCCGAAGAGGTGCAGGGGCTGCGCCGCCCGGCCTGCCGCGTCCTGCTCGGCGCGCACCGAGGCGACGGTCGTCCGGGCCTGTGCGGCGTCGTGCGGGGTGACGAACCCGAGGTCGGCGGAGCGGCCCAGCAGGCGGAACGGCGCCCCGGTGACGCTCTCGTGGGCGAGCGCGCCGACGAGCGGCTGCCCCTGCGGCGGCCTGGGTGTGATCGAGGGCCCCTTGACGCTGAAGTGCCTGCCTTCGAAGTCGATGTAGTGCAGTTTGTCCCGGTCGATGAACCGGCCGGTGGCGGCGTCCCGTATCTCCGCGTCGTCCTCCCAGCTGTCCCACAGTCGCCGTACCGCTTCGACGTGGTCGGCGGCCTCGTCGAAGAGGTCGGCCGTCAGTTCCCGCAGCGCGGGGCTGTCCGGGTCCTCGACGCGGAACCGGGGGAGCGTGCGGCGCCCGAAGTGCGCGGCCTCGTTCCGGCGGGCCGACACCTGGACGCGTACGCCCGCACGGCCGGTGCTCACGTGGTCGAGGGTGGCGATGGCCTTCGATATGTGGAAGGGCTCCGTGTGGGTGGCCACCACGGTCGGCATCAGACCGATGTGGCTGGTCAGCGGGGCGACGCGGGCCGCGATGAGGACGGCGTCGAGGCGGCCGCGGACCTGGTCGGTCCGTTCGTCGGGTTCGGTGGGGTGCGAGGACTGGAGGCCGAGGGCGTCCTCGATGGTCACGAAGTCGAGGAGGCCGCGTTCGGCCTCGGTGACGAGGTCCGCCCAGTATCCGGCGGTGAGCAGGTCGCGGGGGCGGGCCTCCGGTTCGCGCCAGGCGGCCGGATGCCAGCCGGCGCCGTCGAGCGCCACGGCGAGGTGCAGTGAGGAGGGCGTGGACGCGGGCAGGGGTGAGGGCAGGGCAGAAGGTGCTGAGGACACGAGAGGTGTGCCTTCCTGATCGACCGTACGAGAAAGCCGGCCCTCGTGGGAGGGGGCGGCTGCGCGGGATACGGGTCAGGGGCGACAGAGCGCGCCGGCGAAACGCAACAGGTCGATGTGCGGCCGGGAGTAGAGGCGTACGCGACGCCGCGGGGCGAGCTTCGGGACATGGAGGCGGGGCACGGGGTTCGGTCGCACGTGCGTCACCTCCGTCCTCACGGTTCGGCGGACCCGGGTGCGGGCGGCCTCGTCGGCGGTCCCGTGACCGGGCACCGCTCGTCGACGCACACAACAGTACGGCCGCCGGATTTCTTCCGGCGGCCGGGAGTTGCTGTCGGCCGGCAGGCCCCGCCGTTCTTCCTCCCGGCCGCTTCGCGGTACGGACTCAGGCGGGCCGGACCGCGCCCTGGATCGCCGACTCCCCCGCCCAGTAGACCGACTCCTCGCGGATGGCCGCCCCCGGGCTCGGGGCGTGGATCATCATGCCGTTGCCGGTGCAGAGGCCGATGTGGCCGACGTGGCCGTGGAAGAGGACCAGGTCTCCGATCCGCATGTCGGCGACGGGGACCGCCGTGCCGGCCGTCGCCTGATCGTGGACGGAACGCGGGAGCGCGACTCCGGCGGCCCGCCAGGCAGCCTGGGTGAGGCTGGAGCAGTCGTACGAGTCGGGTCCGGTCGCACCCCAGACGCACGGCTTGCCGATCTGCCCGCGCGCGAAGTCGACGGCCCTGGCGGCCTTTCCGCCGTACCCGGCGTCGGACACGCCCTGCACACCGAGGGGCACGCCCGTATCGAGGGCGCTCCCCGTGCCGAGGGGCGTACTCGTGTCGGCGTACAGGCTCGTGCCGGGATACGTGCCGGTGCCGGCGTACGCGCCCGTGCTGAGGTACGCGCCGGTGTCGGTATACGTGCCGGTGCCGGCGTACCGGTCCGTGCCGAGGTACATGTCGCTGCCGAGGTGCTGGTCGGCGGCGACGCCCGCACCCGTGTACATGCCTGCGCCGGTGTACATGTCCGTGCCGGCACGCATGTCGGCGCCTACGCGCGTGTCCGTGCCGGCGTACAACTCACCGCCGGTGTACTGACCGGTTCCGAAGGCGGTGGGCGACTCCTGCCACGGGGTCTGCCCGATCCCGGGGAGGATCTGCTCCCCGGCGGGGCGCCAGGCGGCTCCGGCCGGCCCGGACTCGATCGCCGCGATCGGGGCGGCCGAGCGGGCGACGTGCCCGGACAGCAGTTCCCGGGCCTGTCCGATCTTCCGCTGCATCCGCTGCTTGGACGCCTTCAACGACGCCTGTGTCGGTCCGGCAGCCGGCCCGGACGGGGCGCTGTCGGCCTCCTGCCGCGGCGCCGGAACGGCGGGCAGCGCGGGGAGGCCCCCGGCCGAAGGCCCCGCGGTCAGCTCGGCCACGGGCCCGGCGCCGGCTCCGGCGGTCGGACCTGCGGTCAGCTCCAGGACGGGCTTGTCGGCCGCCTCGCGTCCTCGGCCGCCCGCTCCGCCTGCCGCGCGTCCTCCCGGGCCGGCGGACCGGGCACCGCTCTGCCCGCGGTCCGGCGGGAGCACCGCCGGGAAAGCCGGGCCCAACTGCGCGCGTCCCACGTCGAACCACTGCTTCGCGACGTCCGCCAGAGGGGCGGCGGCAGCGGTGGCCCGCCCGGCCCGGCCCTCGGCCTTCGGCTTGACGGCCTCACCCTTCACCACGGCCATCGCGCGCGTCGCGTTGAAGTTCCCGGAGGCGCTCTCGACCCGGTCGTAGAGGTTGGCGATCCGCTGCTGGACCTCCTCGCGGCTCGGCTCGTCGCCTCTCTGGGCGGGCACGGCACTGCCGGCCGGGGAGTACTGATCCACGGAAGTGGGGGCCGCCTTCACGAGGGCGGACCGGGACATGCCGGGGAGGCTGGGGCCTCCGGTGCGCGGCGTTCGTTCCGGCGCCATGGGAGACAACTCCTTCCGTGCTCCGCCTGCCGGGTCGACTGTTCGGGTCCGGGCGGACTGTTCCGGAAGGCATGCCCTACGGCCTCTGCCCGCTGGGCAGTTGGGCCGATGCACCCCAAAGTCGACTGGATCCCGGCTCCGGCTGCCGCGTGGGCGTGCCGGATTCGGCGGAGGTCGCGCGACCCGGCGAGGTTCACCGGAGGGAGTCGTACGACCTGACAGTCAACTTAACCAACATGTGTGTCTCGTGTGAAGATTGATGTGCGAAGTGTCCGATATGTAAATGTGACCTTCGTCGTACCCGAAGGAGACATTCCCGGGTTGACCATCTCGCTGCGACCACTCCGTCACCCGGCGCGACACGTTGGCGTGCCGAGGTGCCGAACTCGGGAGCCGCGCCCGGACGTTCGCGGTTCGCGGCACAGGTCGGCGCGGCACGAAAAAGGGCCCACACGCTTTCGCCTGTGAAGACCCTTCGTTCTGTCGGGACGGCAGGACGTGAACCGGCGACCCCTTGGCCCCCAGGAACGGAAGGTCGCTCATCGGGTCAAGGCGCCGTTCATGCCTGGTCCCGGGGCGCAAGGGAGAGCATGCAGGGCTCCCGACGACGAGGCGGCGTGCACACTGCGGCCACCGGGCGCGCAGGCAGTCGCCAGGATCTGGCCGCCCAGGTCGATGCTCTGCAGCGAGGTACCGTCCGCCGCGTCCAGCAGCTGCAGCCGGCCGCTCCAGCCGCCCGCGTAGACCGCAGTGCCGTCCGTGCACAGGGTGAAGAACTCCTCGCGTCGGCCGTGTTGCCCCTGCCACACGAGGTCCCCGGTCGCCACGTCGTGACAGTGCACGGCGCCTGCCGTGTCCGCTGTGACGACGGTGTCCTGCACGCGGACGGGCGAGGTGACCACGGGGGCTCCCAGTCGCGTCTCCCAGACGGTGGAGCCGTCGGTCGTGGCGAGACATCGCAGGGTGCCCTGGCTGTCCGCGAGAAGCAGGTGCTCATCCAGCGGCAACGGCGGCGCGAGCACCGGTGCCGGAAGCCGGGCAGGTGTCTTCCAGACCGGTGCGCCGTGCTCGTCGTCCACGGAGTGGAGGTCGAGTCCTTGCGCGGCGAGCAGGTACAGCTGGTGCGGGCCCACGGCGACGGGTACGGCCGGGACACCCGAGGCGTCCGTCAGGGGTGTGCTCTGCCACCACATGCGGCGCGTGATCGCGTCGAAGTGACGCAGGATGCCGTCCGTGTCCCCGAGGAACACGCTCTGCCCGCGCAGCAGCACCCGGGCGCGGCCGAGGGTGCCCGGGGCAGCCGACCACCACTGGCGGCGGTCGCGGGTGCTCCAGGACTCCAGCCGGTCACCGGAGTCGTACACCAGCAGTACATCCCCGTCGGTGCACAGGTGAACGGGGGCGGTGAAGCCGGTCTGGCGGGTCTTCTCCTCGCCTGTCGTGGCGTCCAGCCAGCGTACGGTTCCGCCGCGGTCGGCGGTGACCACGATGCCGTCCTCGGTGGCCACGACACTGTGCGGCCAGTCGCCGACCTCGGTGCTCCAGCTGCGCCGTCCGGGCCGGAACGGCACGGTGAGGTCGGCGGTGTCGCCCGCCTCGGACAGGACGTCCCCCAGCTGTGCGCGATGGGCGGCGAGGGCGCGGGTGACGTCGGCGGGCAGCCGCAGCGCGCCGGGTTGGCCGAGGCTTGCCGCGACCTCCTCCAGTCGGGGCCGGTCGGCCGGTTCCTCCGCCAGGCAGGCGCGGACGAGCCGGCCGGTGGTGTCGTCGGGCAGGCCGGACAGGTCGGGAGCAGCACCGGTGATGCGGCGCACGAGCATGGCCCGGGTGTCGTTCTCCACGGTGTAGGGCGGGTGACCGGTGAGGGCGTGGAGCATGAGGGCGCCGATGCCGAACACGTCGGTGGCCTGTCCGGTCCTGGCCAGTCCCTGGATCTGTTCGGGTGCGCAGAAGTGCGGGTGGCCGATGACCATGTCCAGCGTGAGGGTGACCTGCTGGCCGCGGATCCGGGTCAGCCCGAAGTCGATGATCCACGGCCCGTCCGGGGTGAGCAGGATGTTTCCCGGGTGCAGGTCCCGGTGCAGGAGCCCCTTGTGGTGTGCGGTGGTGAGGGTGTCGACGAGCTCCGCGGCCACCGTGTGCACGATGTCCGGGGGCAACGGGCCGCCGTGTGCCTCCATGATGCGGTACAGCGGCAGGCCGGGAATGAACCGGGAGGCCAAGGTGGGCCGCCGGCCCGTCGCGAAGTCGAAGGCCAGCAACTCAGGGATCCGGGCGCCCCGGCATCGCTCCAGTGCCTTGCTCTCCTGGTGGAAGCGCTGCATGTGTTGGGCGTCCTCGGTGAACTGGCTCTTGAGGAGCTTCACAGCGGCCAACGTGTCCGGGCCGTGGCCTTCACTTCGGCGTCGGCCGAGATAGACCGTGCCGAAGCCGCCGTTCCCCAGTCGTCCCACCAGCCGGAAGCCCGCGGCCTCGGACGGGTCGCCGTGCGGATCCAGGGGCGTCACCATGTCGGCCTCCTTTCGTGCGGGCGGATCACTGCAGGACGGCTGTCTCGGAGGTCGTCTCGTGCGAGATACCGATGCCGCACAGCACCGTCGACTTGCCGAGTTCACAGGTTCCGGTGTCGCTCAGCTGTGCCCCGCCGGGACGCGCCGCCTCCCGCTCGCAGGTCAGGACGAGGACCAGACGGCCACTCTCCTGCCGGCCACGCACGGAGATGCGGGCCCGTACCTGTCCGGCGTCGGTGTCCTGGTCGACTTCCCGGCCACGGAGCGGGACGGTCTGCCGCTGGCCGGTGCGCAGGTCGGTGACGACGAGGAAGCCGGAGAGTTCGGGGTGGAGCTCCTTGTGGCGGCGCCGCCAGGCTGCGGCGCCGAGCAGCAGGACGAGCAGGACGAGGGGGTAGAGCCAGCCCGGTGTCCGGCCGGGGACGCTACCCCGTACGTCGAGTTCGGAGACCACGGGCTTGCCGGTGGCGAACGTGCCCTCCGCCAGCGAGCCGCGGATCGTGGAGGTCCAGGGAGAGGTCACCTGGGCGCGCAGGGCCGCCTGGCTCGCGTAGTCGTGTGAGACCGGGAACAGGCTGAAGCGGGGTTCCTGATGCCAGGTCAGGGTCGCTCGGACCGTCTTCCTCTGCCCCGGCCGCAAGGTGATGGGGCCGCCGGGCGTGGTGATCGTGGCGTCGCCGGTGCCCGTCAGTCGGACGGTGAGCGGCACGTGCCGGGCTGTGGATCGCAAAGTGATGTCGAGGGCCCGGGTTCGTTGGCCGGTGGTGTCGCCGGCCGACACGGTGACGTGTCCGGAACCGGCACGGTGTACGTCCTTGCCTGCGACTGAGACGGTGACGGCGGCGCCCCGGTCGGCGCGCAGCAGGCTGACCGCCTTCTGGGTGCGGACCTGGTCCTTGGCGGCACTGAGCTGCGAGCCGAGGGCGTCCGGGTCGACCGGCAGGATGCGCGGGGTGCCGAAGGCGCTGCCGAGGACCTCGGACACGCCGGTGCCCTCGGCGAGCGGAAGGCCGTAGCCCATGATCCTGCGGTCCGCGTCCAGCGTGTCGTAGCGGTCCTGCAACCGCTTCCATGCGGGGCTGCCGAGCTTGGCGTAGGGACTGCCGGGCGCGTTGACGGCGCCGTCGGTGAGCATCAGGACGGCACCGACCGGGGCCTTGCCACGGTCGAGTTGGTCAGCGGCGGCGTCCAGGGCGGCGCCGTGGTCGCTCGCCGACTCCTGGGCGTTCTTGGGCAGTTCGCGGTCGATCAGCTCGTCGGTCCGGTCTGCCCGGGACATGGGGTGGACGACGCTGGTCGCCCGGCCGAAGGTGATGACGGCCACCTGGTCGGCGGCGGTCAGGGAGTCGAGAAAGTCACCGAGGCGGCGTTTGACCGTGGTGTAGAGGGGGGTGCCGTCGGGTCCCTCGTCCTGCATGGAACTGGAGACGTCGACGAGTACGACGTACGCCGCGGGGACGTCGTCGACCTTGAGCGAGCGGTAGATGTCGTCGCGGGACGCGGGAGGGTCCGCCGCTGTGGCGGGAGCTTGGCCGGCCAGCGCTAGCAGGGCCGCGAGGACAATCAGCAGCGTACGGTGGGCTGTTGCCCGGATCAGTGACATGAAGTGTGTCCCCCTGGGTGGTGCGTGGTTCAGATGCGGGTGCGGCCTGCGGAGGTCGCGAACCTGCGGAGCCGGTCGATCTCCTGCTCGAACCGCCGGTTCTTCTCCTGGAGTTGATAGATCTCTCGGGATGTCTCGGACTTGCGGTTGTTCAGTTCTCGGATGGCGTGGTCGCAGTAGTGCCGCAGCACCGCACTGTCGTGTCCGTTCCGGGCGAGGGCGCGTTCGACGTCCTCGCGTTCCTCCAGGGCACGGCCGTCGCCGACGTAGTGGGCCCATTCCCTGCGGTAGGCGTCGAGGAAGCGCAAGACCCGCTCGCCGGTCCGGCCGCGCAGCGCCCAGGCCTCCACGGCGGCACAGATGCCGTTGCTCTCCGCTCCGGAGCGGCGGGCCGCGTACGCCTGGGCGGCGAGCGTCTCGCAGTCCTGGGGTGTGCCCGACATCTGCGACGCGACCCCGTGCACCTCCCGCAGGGCGAGGGCGGACCGCAGCAGTGGCAGCCGCTCGGCGATCCGCTGGAGCCACTCGCGGTCTTCCGGTGTTTCGTTCCAGCGCGGCGCCTCGGTGGCCAGTCGCTGCACCGCGTCGGCGACAATCTGCGCGGAGGGGCCGGACCGGTCCAGGATGCGTGAGGTCAGAAGACGGGCGGCCGGACCCGGCCCCTCGCCGCTGTCGGGGTCCACCGCTAGGACCCCGGCCAGCAGGTGCTGGACGATCGACGGGGCGTCGGGGCGTACGGGTCGTGGATCGAGTGCCGCGTACAGGGTGGTGAGGTAGGTGTCCACCCGGCCGGCCGGGTGGGGCGTGCCGGGCCCCGGCACGGTCTCGACGGCGGTGGTGAAGCCCGAGGGCGGCAGGCCGTGGAGCGCGCACAGCACGTCCCAGCGTGCCGCGGTCTCCGGGCGTACCGTGGCGGGCCGTCGTGTCAGTGTTCGGGTGAGTGGCGTTCGTGCCGCCTGTCCGGTGGTGGTCGGCCTCGTGCGGAGCGCGGTGTCGAGTAGGCCGTGGAAGAAGTCCGGTTGGAGCAGGTGGTCGGCGCGGCCGCAGACCACCGCGGCTTCGAGTAGTCGCGCGGCGCCTTCCGGGTGCTTGGACGCCCATTTGCGGTGGACGCCGGACGGAGCGGTGCCCGAATTCAACAGGTCGAGCAGCAGAGGCAGTTCGGGATGGCCGGCGATCTCCTGGCCGGGGCCGTCGCACAGCCACTCGAGCCAGGCGCGGAGCCTGTCGGCCGGGTCCGCCATCTCGTACAGGGCCTGAACGAGTCGGCCCGCGAGGCCGGGTACGGCACGCAGCAGGGCTTGCGTGAGGGTCATGGTGCCGGGGGTGAACGGGGCCACGACCGGCAGGAGCCGTTCGGCCACCGGGTCGGACGTGTTCTGTACGTGGTCGGCCCTGATGTCCTCGATGACGCAGGCGAGCGCACCGTCCAGAGGGTGCAGGCCCTCCCTGGTGTCCCGCAGGGCGGCGCGCATGCTTTCGAAGTTGTCGCGGGCGACGTCGGTGTTGTTGTCGAGGAGGTCGTTGATCAGTTTGGTGCGGTACTGGTCGGCGGTGTCCGGGTCGGCCATGTGGGAGGCCAGGACAGTCAGGTCGAAGGAGGGGTCCTTGAGTTTGCGGTTGGTGAGGACGGAGAGGGAGTCGGCGTCGATCTCCTGCTCACTCAAGGCCAGGTCGATCCGCTCGCTGGTCACCTCGTGGCCTTCGCGGACTTCCTGGGCGACGGCGAGTGCGGGGTTGAGCGCGGCCAGGACCTCGCGGGCGCGGACGTGCGCGGAGGGGTCGGCGATGTCCAGGGGCGCTCGGGAGTCGGCCAGGTGCTGCAGCACACGCTCGCCTCCGTACTCGGTCCAGCTGCGGATGAGCAGGTCGTGGTAGGAGCGTGCCTCGGGGGACAGGGCGTCGAGGTCTGGTTCCTTCTGGCCCCAGGTGAGGCAGGTTTGGCCGGGGTCAGCGGTGTTTCCCCAGTACAGGCGCATGGGAACGTCGGACCCTGAGCTGGTGCAGGTGGCGGCGGACACGGTGGCGCGCATGCCGAAGGGCAGCAGGGCCGCCACGGTGTCGAGCACGAGCAGCAGTTCCAGGGGCTGCCAGCCGCGGGCACCTGTGACGACCAGGGTGCCGTCCAGGAGATGGGCCGCGGCGGCTGCCAGCCACAGCGGGCCGTCGGAGACCCGGGGGGTGACCAGGTGGCCGATCCTGGTGAGCAACTGGTCGCCGTTGGAGAAGGGCAGGACGGCCGGTCCGGCACCCGGCTCGGCCAGCCGGGGCGCCGCGTCCAGGGCGGCCCCGGCGAGGGCACGCCAGCCCAGTCCGGCCGCGTGGACGTCGTCGTAGCGGAAGGCGAGGTGGGTGATGCGGTAGATCGGGCGGTTGGCGTGGTCGAGGGCGTCGGTGGTGTCCAGGAGGAAGACGCCGATCGTGGGGGTGCCGTCCGGCTGAGTGGTGGAGCCGATGGTGATCCACGGCAGCTGCTCGCCTCGGGTCGGTGTGCCGGGTGACCAGTGATGGATGGCACTGTTGAAGTCGGCGCTGCGGTCGGGCGGGTGGGCGGCGAGCACCTGGTAGCCGCCGTTGGTGCCGGGCTCCTTGCCCCACACGGCCCATTCGGCGATCAGCCCCGGTTCCATGGCGTTTCCTCTCCTCGGCTGGTGGCGAAGTCCGGATCAGGACTGCACGAGGCCGTAGCCCCGCAGGAAAAGGAACGGTTCGAGGATGTTGATGGGCTGGGGGGCCGCGACGAACCGCACGCTGTCTTCCACCTGGTTGATCAGGTACGGGTTCTCGAAGTCGAAGCCCCGCTCGGGGTCGACCCAGAAACCGATGGCGGAGCACACGAAGTAGCCGACGTTCTCCGGGGCGAAGAAGGACTCGATCTGCTGCTGGATCTCCCGCAGACTGCCTTTGGGGAAGGTCTCGCACAGTCCGTCGAACAGCCGCTTGGCGTCGGCCACTTCGGGTTGCCCGGTGCGCGGGTTGAGGCGGACGTTGCCCTGGGCGCAGGCGAAACGGAAGACCCGGTCATCGTCGAACTTGGCCAGGCACACGGCGATCCGGTGCGGCAGGCGATTGCCCCGCCGATCGCCCTGCATGTTGGTCTCGGTGAGGACACCGGCCAGGACCTCGGTGAAGAAGTCGGCGTTCTGGCGGGCGTCGGCGTTGGCCCCCAGGTCGTCGCTGTTGACCTGGCACTCGCGCACCGGGTCGACGACGTAGACCATGGCCCGCGACTCGGCCAGGTCCTTGATGAGCTTGGCCTCGTGCTGGGTGCCGGTCTGCGAATGCGGGTCGAACGCCTCCCCGGGCATGTCCCGGACGGTGACCTTGAACTCGGTCGGCTGAGGCTCGGCCGGGGTGCCCCGCCGCCACCACTTGCGTCCCGTCCGGGCCAGGGGTGTGTCGCTGAGGTCCCCGGCCAGGGTGAAGCGCACGGGCCGCTGCTCGGTGAGGGTGGAGGGGGGAAACCGGCGTTCGCGGTACAGGATGTGGCCCAGGTCGCCCAGGAACTTACGCGAGACGTGGTCCTCCGGCCAGATGTTCCACCTGCCGTACACCGGGTCATGGCGGGCCTTCGACAGTGCCGCCAGCAGCGTGGACTTACCGCTCTCCATGCCGCCCCAGAGCGTGACGATCGACTCGGGTACGGCGGCCCGGTCCTGGGACTGTCCCGTCGCCTGGGCCCGCTGTTGTTCCGCGGCCGCCTTGCGTTCCTTCTTGGTGGGCTTGGGGGCGGGCGAGGGCGGTTCCTGCTCGTCGGCCTTCTCCAGGAAGACGCCGGGCAGGTTGTTCCCGTCGGATACGGAGAGGGGCAGGGGCGCGAGGGACGGCCGTCCCCGCTCCTTCGTGCCGTTGACGGCTGGGGACCCGGGGGCGGGTGTGGAGCCGTTGGCCTGGGCCGCGCCGGTCGGGGGAGCGTCGGGCGGCGGAGGAAGGGCGGCGCGGCCGCCGATGTGGGTGGAACGGTCCCATACCGCGAAGGGCCCTTCCACCTGGCTGTCCTCCTTCACTTGGTCGGGCTCGCCGTCGCCGCCGGGCTGGGCTGGGCTGGTGTCGTCGGCCATGATGGTGCTCCCGGTTGAGGGGCGGCGGACGTCGTTCGCCGCGCGAGGGGTGGTGCGGTCCGCGCCTGACGCGCGCACCGGGTACCGGCGACCGTTGTCAGTCGGCCGTGGCGTGCTGCCAGTCCCCGGCTGGGTCGTCGGCGACCACCAGACGGATCGGTGCGCCGTGGTGCGGCGGGCACAGCGCCGGCGCGGTGACGGCGGAGGCGATCCGTTTGGGGTCGTGGCCCGCACTGAATCGCCCTTCGGCGCCGAAGGCGTGCCAGGCGTGGTGGGCCCAGCGCACGAGATGGGGCTCGCCCTGCAGGTCGTCCATCCAGGCCGGTTCGTCCACCACCGCCAGGCAGGCGATGTCTCCGTAGTGGCGTGCCGCCCGCAGTTCGCTCTGCCAGTCCAGCCGGTCGGGGCAGATGCGCACGGGCGCGCCGCGCTGGACCACACGGGGTGGGCGGACGTGCGGGTACGGAGGGCGGGATCCGATGGTCAACAGGACCCGGTGGCTGTCGGTTCGCCACAGAGGGCGCCAGGCATGGATCTCACCGGGCAGATGCTCGAGGCCGGTGGCGAAGTCGTGCCGCAGCGGGTAGGGGTGCCAGGAGGCCAGTACCCGTGCCGCGTCCGCGGCTGTGCACATTCCCACCCGGTGGACGATGGGGTCGTGGTCACCCGGCCGGTGCAGCGGGTCGTGGTCGCGGTAGCCGATCAGCCCCACCCTGAGGGTGGCTTCGTCGGCGATCGCGTCCTGTACGGCGATGACGACGGCCGCGGCTTCCTGCAGGCGCTCCTCCCCCACGGTGCCGCCGTCGGCCTGCGGTCCGGCGACCTCCACGGCGAGCAGCAGATCCACCGGGTAGGGCTGGGAGAGCTGCCGGGCGGTGGTGGCGGCCAGGTCGGCCCAGTCGGTGCCCTCGGGCGCGTGGTGGCCCTCGCAGTCCAGTTCCAATCGGTGACCGGTGCGCAGGGAGTACCGCAGGGTGGTGGTGGAGCCCGGTGGCAGGGCGAGCCGGTCCAGGCGCACCGGACGCCACCGGGCGGCCGGCTCCTCGGCGGTGGCGTGGACGACGGCGGCGACGCTCTCCCCGGTGGCCGCGCCCGGCGGCGGAGCGCTGACCGGGACCTGGACGACCGGGCCGGTCGCCCCGCGCTCGCCCGCACGGCTGCCGGCGCGGAACAGGGGTCGGCGCACCAGCCCCACCGTTCCTGACGGGCCGTCCAGGTGGGCGGCGGCGAGCCACATGGTGGCGGGCAGCGGCAGTTCGGCCGACAGGTCGTCGGGCGCCATGGGCCAATACGCGGGCAGCCGTAGGCACAGCTGCGCGTGGGAACTGGTCTGCAGGGCTTCGGCCGTCCGCTCCAGCGGCTGCCAGCCGGCGGCCCGTACGGCGAGGACGAGTGGCACCGTCTCGTCGCGGTATGCCGCCCGGAGAAAGTCGCTCGCCGCGGTGTGGAGGACTTTTTGCAACGTGGTGTGGATCGCGGTCCCGTGTCCGGCCGGCGTGTCGCGGTCGGTGCCCGCGAGCAGCAGAAGCCGTTGGTTCCGCTCCGGGGGCAACACGGCCGCGGCGGAGGGCAGTTCGCTCCACGGTCGCTCGGCGAGCGACACGACCTGCGGACCGCTGTCACCCGATCCGCATGTCAGCCGGCTCAGACGCAGTCGCTCGCATCCGATCTCCAGGAGGTCGACGGCCGGAAAGGCGCCGGAGGCGAGACGGGTGAGGACCCAGCCCAGGCCGGCCTCACGTCGGTCGACGCGTTCTTCGGCGAGTACGTCCACCCAGGCAGCACGCCAGGCTCCGGGGGCGGGCACCGGACCGGTGGGGGACAGCCGCTGTGCCGTCTCATGCCGGTCCGGCGGCGCAGGCCCGTTGCCGCCGCTGTCGCGGCTTGTCTCCGCACCGCACGCGACGGGCCCGCCGCCCAGCAGGTCCGCGACACGGAGCATGGCCTGCAGGTCGGCCGCGCCGGAAACAACCCCATTGTTCGACTGCACTGTTCCTCACCCCCCGATACGGCCTCCGCCCCCGGAGTGCGAATGGGCGGCCGACCGCTGTTGCACGTGCATCAGGCATGCGAAACCCCGTCGTCGACGGGCGTCATGACTGATCGCGAACTCGGACTCCCCAGTCCGATTGCGGTTTCACATTATCGCTCACTGAGCGGACGTCACCTTAATTCGCGAGCTTCCATTGCCGCCGACGCACGGCCGATTGGCCAATGAATGAAAGGGAGAGAGATGATACAGATCTACATCCATATAAATTCCCATCCTGCCAATTACGCGTTCATAGTTGATCGGTGACGACTGGGTGCGATCGCCCGGGGCATCGAATGACATGCATCCGTTCGAGTCTCTCCGGTGGTGGCGCCATCCCGACTCGCCCAGCAGGCAGTCGATCGCCGAACGACCTGAACAACCTGAACGCCGACGACAGCACCATTCCCGCCTGGACCACAACCTCTCGCCCAACAGGCTTTGGACGTCATCTCAATTGGTGCTTGACGGTGGAGACAGTCGCTGGCAGACGGTGCGTGGTGACGGTTGAATGCCTTGGTGAGTGACTACCGGACGCCTGCCCATGATGCGGTCGAGCACGACAATGCGGAGGTCCTGGCACGGTTACTGGCAGACGGTGCTGATCCCGACGAGGTCTTCAGCAACATGACGCTGCTGACGCACGCCATCGATGCCGAGGGCGACGGCTCGCTGCAGAGCGGTGAGCCGCTGACGGTTCACATCACTGCTGTGCTGCTGGCCTTCGGCGCTGATCCGGAGCTCACGGATCCAGACGGTCGCACACCGCTGGACGTGGCCGTCCAGTACGGTCACGACCTGGCGGTGAATCTGCTGCGGGCCCACATCAACTGGCGAGCCGCGCGGCCGGCGTCGTCGAAGCCGCGCCGACCACTCAATCCGTGATGTGGCCACTCTGCAGGGCACACACCTGCCCACGGTTGCATCTGAAGCGTGCTCGCCAACGCCGTCGGACATACTCCGTGGTTGCGCCGTGAGTCTCCAGCCGAATTGACTCCGGCCCGCACCGTGTCAGTCCTTGCCAGCAAGGATGCCGGCCCCAACCGGTCCCCAAAAACTGATCAAGGGCCGGTTTCGAATGCCTCCGAAACCGGCCCTGACCTGCAACTGTCTCCAGTCGGGACGACAGGATTTGAACCTGCGACCCCTTGACCCCCAGTCAAGTGCGCTACCAAGCTGCGCCACGTCCCGATGCGCCTCGCCGCGGTGAACCGCGTGATCGCGCGAACTGAACCTTACCCCACACCCGGGGCTCCTTCGAAGACGACGGGGTGCGAGGGACAATCGGTGCATGAGCAGCACTTCTGACGACGAGCGGGACCGGGACACGGAGGGGCGGGCGCGCAACGCGCGGCCCCGGGACGGACTCGGACGGCCCCTGCCGTACGGGGTGGACGGGGTGGAGCGGCAGCCCGAGGGGGTGGTGCGCGCCCCCGGGGAGACGGTCACCGAGGCGCAGGCGCTGCTGGAGGCGGGCAAGCCGTTCCACGCGCACGAGGTCTTCGAGGACGCCTGGAAGTCGGGTCCCGACGAGGAGCGGGCGCTGTGGCGTGGGCTCGCCCAACTCGCGGTGGGGCTCACGCACGCGGCCAGGGGGAACGTGACGGGCGGCGCGCGGTTGCTGCGTCGTGGGGCCGGCGCGGTCGAGGAGTGGGGCGCCGGCTCCGGGACGTCACATCCGTACGGGCTGGCGCTGGCCGAACTCGCGGCCTGGGCGCGCGAGTTGGCGGACGTCGTGGAGCGGGACGACGCGGCGGTGGACGCGCGGACGTGGGCGCCACGGTTGCGCGGGGACGTCTCCCGGTGAGTCGCCTGGCGGTGTGCGGCCCCTCTGCGCGTGGGTGAGCGGGTGCGGTGACCGGGCCCGCGACGCCGTGCGGCAGACTCGGGGCGTGCGAAAGATTCATGTCATCGGCATCGGCGCGGGCGACCCGGACCAACTGACTCTGCAGGCCGTCAAGGCGCTGAGGAGCACGGACGTGTTCTTCATCCTGGACAAGGGCGAGCTGAAGTCGGACCTCGTCCAGCTGCGCCACGACATCCTCGACGCGCACCTGACGGAGGGGGCGTACCGGACGGTGGAGGCGCGCGACCCCGAGCGTGACCGCGCCGCCGGGGGCGCGGGCTACTCCCCCGCCGTCGGGGACTGGCGCAGCGCCCGCGCCGACATCTACGAGCGGCTGATCGCCGAGGAGCTCGGCGAGAACGAGAGCGGCGCGTTCCTCGTCTGGGGTGACCCCTCTCTGTACGACAGCACGCTGGGCATCCTGGAGGAGATCCTCGATCGGGGCGAGGTCGCTTTCGACTACGACGTGGTGCCGGGCATCAGCAGCGTCTCGTCCCTGGTGGCCCGCCATCGCACCGGACTCAACCGCGTGGCACGGCCCGTCCAGATCACCACGGGCCGCCGGCTCGCCGAGGGTTTCCCCGAGGGCGTCGACGACGTGGTCGTGATGCTGGACGCCCACCAGACGTTCCAGCGGTACGCGGGCGGCGACCAGGACATCGACATCTACTGGGGTGCCTATCTGGGCACCCCGGACGAGATTCTCGCCTCCGGCCCTCTGGCGGAGACGGCTCCCCGCATCGCCGAGCTCCGCGCGCAGGCCCGTGAACGCAAGGGCTGGATCATGGACACGTACTTGCTGCGCAGGCACCCGCGGGGCCAGGACGTCTCCGGGTCGGACTGAACCGGGAGCACGTCCCGGGGGCGCCGCCGCCCCTCCTAGACGTCCTTGGCGGCGGCCCGCACCCCGTGCGGACTGCCCCGCATGCACGCCCCACCGGCCGATGTGAAGCTGACGGGTGTGACGACCATGGACACCGCCGGGCCGCCCACCGCCGAGGCATCCGCCGCGCAGCCTCCCGTGCTGGACAAGCGCCGCCGCAACGTCGTCTTCGTGACGATCATGCTGGGTATGCTGCTGGCCGCGCTGGACCAGACGATCGTGGGCACGGCGCTGCCGACGATCGTGTCGGACCTCGGCGGCGCGGAGCACATGTCGTGGGTGGTCACCAGCTACCTGCTGGCGGAGACCGTCGCCACGGTACTGGTCGGCAAGTTCGGCGACCTGTTCGGCCGCAAGATCGTCTTCCAGGCGTCGGCGATCATCTTCATCACCGGCTCGTTCCTGTGCGGCCTCTCCTCGAACATGACGCTGCTGATCACCTGGCGGGCCGTGCAGGGGATCGGCGCGGGCGGTCTGATGGTCACCGCGATGGCCCTGATCGCCGATGTGATCCCGCTGCGGGAGCGCGGCAAGTACCAAGGGGCCATCGGCGCGGTTTTCGGCGTCGCGACCGTGATCGGCCCTCTGCTCGGCGGCCTCTTCACCGACCACCTCACCTGGCGCTGGGCGTTCTACGTCAACGTCCCCATCGCGATCCTCGTCGTGGTGGCCGCGGCCCGCACGATCCCGGTGGTGAAGTCGCCGTCCCGGCCGGTCATCGACTACCTCGGCATCGCCCTCGTGGCGGTCGGCGCCAGCGCCCTGATCCTGGCGACGAGCTGGGGCGGCAACGAGTACGCCTGGAGCTCGCCCGTCATCATCGGCCTGTTCGCGGGAGGTGTCGTCGCCCTCGCCGCCTTCTGCTGGGTGGAGACCCGCGCGGCCCAGCCCATGCTGCCGATGCGGCTGTTCGCCAACCCCGTCTTCACCGTCTGCTCCATCCTCAGCTTCATCGTGGGCTTCGCGATGCTCGGCGCGATGACGTTCCTGCCGACCTTCCTGCAGTACGTGGACGGCGACTCGGCCACGGTCTCGGGCGTACGCACGCTGCCCATGGTCGTCGGCCTGCTCATCGCGTCGGTCTTCAGCGGCAACGTGGTCAGCAAGACCGGTCACTACCGTGTCTTCCCCATCGCCGGCTCCCTGGTGATGGCGGTCGGCCTCTACCTCCTGTCCCGGATGGGCAGCGACACCAGCACCTGGCTCTCCTCGCTCTACATGTTCGTGCTCGGTACGGGGATCGGCCTGTGCATGCAGGTCCTCACCATCGCCGTGCAGAACACCGTCGACTACACCGACCTGGGTACGGCGACCTCGGGCGTCACCTTCTTCCGGACGCTGGGCAGTTCGTTCGGCACCGCCGTCTTCGGAACGATCTACACCAACACCCTGCAGCCGAACCTGGCGGACGGCGTGGCGGCGGCGGCCCGCACGAGCGGGACCGATCCCGCGGCCCTCACCGGGGCGGCCACCAGTCCGGAAGGGCTGCACAGACTCCCGTCGGGGACCGCGGCGCCACTCGTCGAGGCGTATGCCGAGACGCTCCAGACGGTCTTCCTGTGGACCGTGCCCGTGGCACTGCTCGGGTTCGTCGTCGCCCTGTTCCTCAAGCAGGTGGAGCTGCGTGACAGCGCACGGATGGGGTCCACCGACATGGGCGAGGGTTTCGCGACCCCGTCCGCGGCCGACAGCCGGCAGCGGCTGGAGGCCACGGTCGGAAAGATCATCGGCGGTACGAGCCTCGACACCATGCGCCGGCTCGTCACCGGGGCCGACACACGGCTGGACATCGCGGGCGCCTGGGCCGTGATGCAGGTCGAGCTGTTCACCCGGATGGTCGGCCACGCCGGCCTCACCCTGATCGCCGCCCGCCGCCACCTGCCCCCCGAGGTCCTCGTGCCGGTCTTCCAGCGGATGGTCGAAGAGGGCTACCTCACCCGCGAGGGCACCCTCTTCTCGCACACCGAGGCCGGCGCGCGGGAGGCCCGGGTCATCAGCGAGGCGTGGGCCGACTGGCTGGCCGACCGCGTCGAGCAGGACCTCGGCCGCCCCTCGGGCGAGGACCTCCGCGCCGCCGTCGACACCATCGCCAAACGCCTGCTGGTCGAGGACCTGACCCACGACACCTCGGCGGGCTCGCTCCCCAAGACCCTCACCAAGGCGCCGGCGGTGGCGAAGAGCCGGTAGGCCCCCAGGGCGCTACGTCGTCCGCAAGCCCAGCCGCGCCAGTACCGACGACACGTCCGGCTCGGCCTGCGTCCCGTCCGGCAGTGCGGGGCGGCGTACGACCACGACCGGGAGCCCCAGCGCGCGAGCGGCCGTCAGCTTGGCCGCGGTGGCGCCGCCGCCGCTGTCCTTGGTGACGAGCACGTCGATGCGGTGCTCGTGCAGGAGAGCCGTCTCGGACTCCACGGTGAACGGGCCCCGGGCCAGCAGCACATGCGTACGGGCCGGCATCGGCGGGTCCGGGGGCTCCACCGAGCGTACGAGGAAGTGCGGTCGGTGCAGGTGGGCGAAGGCCGCGAGGCCCAGGCGGCCCGTGGTGAGGAAGACCCGGTCGCCGAGGGGCGGGAGCAGGGCGGCGGCTTCGGCGAGGGAGGCCGCACCATGCCAGCGGTCGCCGGGCGCCGGTCGCCAGCCCGGGCGGCGCAGGACGACGGCCGGGACACCGGTGGCCGCGGCGGCCCGTGCGGCGTTCGCCGTGATGCCCGCCGCGAAGGGGTGCGTGGCGTCGACGAGGGCGTCGACCTGCTCGGCTCGCAGCCACCGCGCGAGGCCTTCCGCCCCGCCGAACCCGCCGACGCGTACCTCGCCGTCGAGCTCCCCCGGCCTGGACACGCGCCCCGCGAGGGAGGTGGTCACGCGCACGCCGGGTGCGGCGGCGAGGGCGGCGGCCAGTTCACGCGCCTCGGTGGTACCGCCGAGGACCAGCACGTGCGGGGACATGACGTCGAGCCTACGGGGCGGAGGCCGGGGCGGGCGGGGGCGGGGCGCCGCCCCCGCCGGACGCTGTCAGCCCAGGGCACGGTCGAGGTTGAACGCGGCGCTGATGAGCGCGAGATGGGTGAAGGCCTGCGGGAAGTTGCCCTGTTGCTCGCCGGTGTGACTGATCTCCTCGGCGTACAGGCCGAGGTGGTTGGCGTAGGTGAGCATCTTCTCGAAGGCCAGCCGCGCCTCGTCGAGCCGTCCGGCCCGGGTCAGCGCCTCGACGTACCAGAAGGAGCAGATCGAGAAGGTGCCCTCCTCGCCGCGCAGGCCGTCGGGGCTGGCCTTCGGGTCGTAGCGGTAGACCAGGGAGTCGGACACCAGGTCCTCGGTGAGCGCGTCGAGCGTGGAGAGCCACTTCGGATCTGTGGGCGAGATGAACTTGGCCAGGGGCATCATCAGCACCGCGGCGTCGAGGACGTCGTCGTCCTCGTGCTGGACGAACGCCTGCCGCTTCGGTGACCAGCAGCGCTTCATGATCCGCCGGTAGATCGTGTCGCGGGTGCCGCGCCAGTGCACGATGTCCGCGGGCAGTCCACGGCGGGTGGCCAGCCTGATGGCCCGCTCGATCGCCACCCAGCACATGAGCCGGGAGTAGAGGAAGTTCTTGCGCCCTCCGCGGGTCTCCCAGACGCCTTCGTCGGGCTGGTCCCAGTGCTCGCACACCCAGTCGACCAGCGCGCAGATGTCATCCCACTGGTCGCTGGAGATCGGCTGGGCCCACTTGTCGTAGAGGTAGACCGAGTCGATGAGGGCGCCGTAGATGTCGAGTTGGAGCTGGTCGGCCGCCGCGTTGCCGATCCGGACGGGGGCGGAGCCCTGATGCCCCTCCAGGTGGGGCAGCTCCCGCTCGGTCAGGTCGGTGCGTCCGTCGATGCCGTACATGATCTGCAGGGGGCCCGAGGGGTGCCCGTCGCCGGGGCTGATGTGGCGGGCGGCGAAGGCCATGAACGACTCGGCCTCGCTGGTGAAGCCGAGCCTCAGCAGGGCGTACACGCAGAAGGCCGCGTCGCGTACCCACACGTACCGGTAGTCCCAGTTGCGCTCGCCGCCGAGCTGTTCGGGCAGGCTGGTCGTGGCCGCGGCCACGATCGCGCCGGTCGGTGCGTAGGTGAGCAGTTTGAGGGTCAGTGCGGAGCGGTGCACCATCTCCCGCCAGCGGCCGCGGTAGTGGGATGCGGTCAGCCACTGCCGCCAGAACGCCACGGTGGCGCCGAACAGTTCCTCCGCCTCCGCGCGTGGGCAGCAGCGGGGTTGGATGTCGCCGCTGACCTGGTCGAGGGCGAAGACCGCCGACTCGCCCTCCCGGAGCTTGAAGTCGGCCGTCGCGTCGAGGCCGTCGCATTCGAGCGGCTCGGTGGCGGTCAGCGCGAGGGAGAGGTCCGCGGACTCGAAGACGACCATGCCGTCGTGCAGCCGCGCGGTGTGCGGCTGCGCCGCGTAGTCGAAGCGCGGGGCCACCCGCGCGCGGAAGGGGATCGAGCCGCGTACGCACAGCACACGCCGGATCAGCCGGTGCCGGTCCGGTTCGGTCGCGTCGCCGTCCACCGGCATGAAGTCCTGGACCTCGCCCACGCCGTCCTCGGTGAAGAAGCGGGTGACCAGGACGTTGGTGTCCGGGAAGTAGAACTGCCTGGTCCGGGCAGGCACGGCGGCCGCCAGCTCGAACGATCCGCCCCGGTCCGCGTCGAGGATCGAGGCGAAGACGCTGGGCGCGTCGAAGGACGGGCAGCAGTACCAGTCGATCGTGCCGTTGGTGCCGACCAGGGCCACACTGCGCAGATCTCCGATCAGGCCGTGGTCGGCGATCGGCAGATAGCCGGCGGATGCCGGTGGATCCTGGTGGGCGGACGCCTCGGACATGGCCGCAGCCTCCCTGCCCCGGGAACGCGCTTTTGACGTCTACAGCCTAGGTGCGGTGGGCCCCGGGCGCGACGAAAACGACAAACGGCCGCATTGCGTCCGCTTGCCCGCCTCCGCCGCCCGGCCGCGCCGGGCGTCAGCGCAGGAGCAGCTGGGCCCCGCCCAGCACGGTCGCCGCGATGACCAGCTGCTCGAAGAGCCGCTGGTTGATCCGGTCGACGGCCCACTTGCCGAGGAAGGCGCCCGGCACGACGAAGGCCGCGAGGGCCGCGTCCAGCAGCAGCGAGTGGCCGTCGATGAGACCGAGGCCGACGCTGAAGGGGATTTTGGAGACGTTGACGATCAGGAAGAAGAAGGCGGAGGTGCCCAGGAAGCCGAGTTTGCGGAAGCCCGCCGACAGGAGATACATCGACATCACCGGGCCGCCCGCGTTGGCGACCATCGTGGTGAAGCCGCCCAGTACTCCGTAGGAGCGGGCCCTGATCCGGCCGGTCCGCGTGGCCAACGAGTCGGGTTCCTCGTCCGCGTCGGACTTCCGGCGGCGCCACACGGTGACGCCGGCCATCAGCAGGAGGATGGCGCCGATCGACATCCTCACCATCGCGTCGTCGGCCCACATCAGGAACACCGTGCCGACGACCACTCCCGCGGCGACCGCCGGGAACAGCTTCCACAGCGTCGGCCAGTGCGCGTGCCGCCGGTAGGTGAGCACGGCGAGGACGTCGCCGACGATCAGGATGGGCAGCAGCACCCCCGTGGACGCCCGGGCGGGCAGGACCGCCGCGAAGATGGCGAGGCTGACCGTGTTGGCCCCGCTCACGGCGGTCTTCGAGAAACCGACGAGCATGGCCGCGGCGGCGAGGGCGACGAACTCCCAGGGGGTGATGTGCCAGAGCGTCATGGTGTTCATGCGAGGGCCGATGCTATGCCCACGTATCCGGCCGCGTCAGGAGCGTCTCGACAGGTGGCCCCTGCCGCCGTCGCCGGTGTCGCGCCCTGGACCCCCTCCTCGTCCCCTGGGAAGATCGTCCCCGAAGCTTCGCCGACGCCGATGGAGGACCCCATGGCCGACTCCCGCGAGCACACCCTCACGGGCACCCGGAGCAGCATCACCGTACGTGAGTGGCCACGGGAACGGCCGCGGTACGTGGCACTGCTGGTCCACGGCTACGGGGAGCACATCGGCCGCTACGAGTACGTCGCGGACGTACTGCACGGGCACGGTGCGGCCGTGTTCGGGCCCGACCACATGGGGCACGGGAGGTCGGCGGGCGAGCGGGTGCTGATCGAGGACTTCGAGGACGTGGTGAGCGACGTCCGCGCGGTGGAGCTGCTGGCCCGGGCGGCGCACCCCGGGGTGCCCCTCGTGCTGATCGGCCACTCCATGGGCGGCCTCGTCGCCGCACGGTACGCCCAGCGGTACGGAGACGGGCTGGCCGCGCTCGTCCTGTCCGGGCCGGTGATCGGCCGTTGGGAGGCGCTCCATCAGCTGCTCGCGCTCGATCCGCTGCCCGAGGTCCCCATCGACCCGACAGCGCTCTCGCGCGATCCGTCGGTCGGCCTGGCGTACGTGGCGGATCCCCTCGTGTGGCACGGGCCGTTCAAGCGCCCCACGCTGGAGGCCTTCGTCCGCACGCTGGAGACCATCTCCAAGAGCGGCGCCATCGGCGCGCTTCCGCTGCTGTGGCTGCACGGGGACGACGACCGCATCGTGCCGCTGCCCGCCAGCCGGGCGGGCGTGGAGGAGCTGCGCGGCGCCGAGTGGAGCGAGCGCGTGTACGCGGGCGCCCGGCACGAGGTGTTCAACGAGACGCACAGGGACACGGTCCTCGCGGACGTGACGCGGTTCGTGGACGGTGTGCTCGCGGCCTGAAATGCGGGTGTTTCCACGGATCCGCTCTGGGCACCCGGGGCCGCATGGAGTGGTTGCGGAGAGCGGCCTGCGTGGACGAGGACCCCGAGCTGTTCTTTCCCGTGGGTATGGCCGGCCCCGCGCTGCGGGACACCACCGCCGCCAAGCGCGTCTGTGCCCGTTGTCCGGTGGCCGGCCCCTGCCTCGACTGGGCCCTCGCCACCGGCCAGACCTCCGGCGTCTGGGGCGGAACGGGCGAGGAGGAACGCGCCGTGCTGCTCCGCACCAACCGCCGCCCGCAGACATCAGGGAGAAGTGCCGCATGACCGTGGTGAAGAGCACCCTGTCCGACTCGGCGCGCCAGGTGGTCGGGGAAGCCCTGCAGAGCACCCTCGTGGACCTGCTCGGACTCTCCCTCATCGGCAAGCAGGCCCACTGGAACATCGTGGGCCCGAGGTTCCGCTCGATCCATCTGCAGCTGGACGAGGTCGTCACCACGGCCCGTTCGTACGCCGACACCGTGGCCGAGCGCTCGGCGGCGCTCGGTGTGCCGCCCGACGGCCGCCCCGAGACCGTCGCGGCGACGGCCGCGCCGCAGGGCCCCAAGGAGGGCTGGGTCCAGGACACCGAGGCCGTCGGTGTCATCGTCGAGGCGCTGGAGGCGGCCGTGGGACGGCTGCGGGAGCGGATCGGCGCCACGGAGAAGGCCGACCCGGTCACCCAGGACCTGCTGATCGGCCTCACCGCGGAGCTGGAGAAGCACCGCTGGATGTTCCAGGCCGAGAACTGGCCGCGCACCTGACGTCCGCGAGGCGCGCGAGCGACGCTCTCGTACGCCGGAGACGGACGGACACGCACGGACAGGACGCGCACGGACGAAAGGGGCCCGTCATGGCCGACGCCCTCGAACTCGACGCGCTGTGGGACGAGTTCCACCGCGCGGTGAACATGACCTCGCAGGAGCTGGCCGCCTGGCTGCGGGTGAGCGACGCGGCCGAGGGGTCGGAACCGGTGCCCGAGCACGCGGGTTCACCCACCGGCCAGCATGTCCTGGCCATCCTGCAGAAGCGCCGCACCGATCTCACCGACGACGACCTCGACGTGATGTACGAGGTCGTGGACACCGTCACGGCCGGGACGGACCAGGAGCACGGGCCCGAGGCCGAGAAGACCCGCCGTCGGCACCGGCTGATGACGCTGGGCCACGATCCGCTCAAGCCGCCGGCATGACCGCCGAGGCGGAGAGGGTGCTCGAAACCCTGGTCGCCGAGCACGGCCGCACGTTCGCCGAGGAGGCGGGCATCCGGCTGCAAAACACACCGCAGCCGCTGTACCGGACCCTGGTCATGGCCTGTCTCCTCAGCGCACGGATCCGCGGTTCCGTCGCCCTCGCGACCAGCCGCGCCCTGCACGAGGCCGGGCTGCGCGATCCACGCCGGATGGCCGATGCCGGCCGGCAGGAGCGGGTGGACGCGCTGGGCCGGGGTGGCTACCGGCGCTACGACGAGCGCACGGCGACCCAACTGGGCGACGGCGCCGAGCTGTTGCTGACCCGTTGGGGAGGGGATCTGCGCCGGATGCGGGAGGCTGCGGGCGGCGATCCGGCCGAACTGCGGGGCCTGCTGCGGGAGATACCGGGCCTGGGCCCCGCGGGTGTGGACATCTTCCTGCGCGAGGTGCAGCGGGTCTGGCCCGAGGTGTCGCCCCACCTCGACGCGAAGGCCCTGCAGGGCGCGGCCCGTCTGGGGCTGCCAGAACGGCCGGACCGGCTGGTGGAACTCGCCGGGGACACCGAACCCGCAGTCCTGGCAGCCGCGTTGGTGCGGGCGGCGCTCGACAGGGCCGTGGTGGAGGACTGTCTGCGGCAGACACGGAAACCGCGCTCCCGCGCCGGGTGAAGGTGCCAGACTGCTCGCACACCAGGCCGAGCAGAGGAGCACAGCATGACCGGGACCGAGTCCCCCCTCCGACGGATCGACACCAGCAGGCCCCATCCGGCACGGGTGTACGACTGGCTCCTCGGCGGGAAGGACAACTACCCGGTCGACGAGGAACTGGGCCGGCAGATAACGGGGTTCGACGAGAACGCCGCGTACACGGCCCGCAGCAACCGCTATTTCATGCACCGCGCCACCCGCTGGCTCGCTCAGGAGGCGGGCGTCCGCCAGTACCTCGACATCGGTACGGGCATTCCCACCGAGCCCAATCTCCACCAGATCGCGCAGGCCACGGCGCCCGACGCGCGCATCGTGTACGTCGACAACGACCCCATCGTGCTGGCCCACGCGGGCGCGCTGCTGCGTGGCACCGACGAGGGCATGACCGAGTACATCCAGGCGGACGCGCGGGAGACGGGCGCCATCCTCGAACAGGCCGCACGCGTACTGGACTTCGACCGCCCCATCGCCCTGTCGCTGGTGGCGCTGCTGCACTTCGTCCCCGACGAGTCGGGGGCGTACGACCTGGTGAGCGACCTGATCGACGCACTGCCGGCCGGAAGCTACGTGGCGCTGTCGATGATGACGGCGGACTTCGAACCGGAGGCCGTGGAGCGCGGCGTTCAGATGTACGCGGCGGGTGGACTGTCGCTCGTGCCGCGCCCGCTCGCGGGCGTAGCCCGCTTCTTCGAGGGGCTCGAACTCGTCGATCCCGGAGTCGTCTCGCTGCCCCGGTGGCGTCCGGACCTCGCGGTGGGCGAGGAGACCCCACAGGCAGACGCTCCGGTGTCGCTGTACGGAGGCGTGGCACGCAAGGTCTCCTGAGACGCACCCGCCCGTCCTGTCGGGCGAGGGCCGCCCCTGTTGCCCACCTCACCGCAAGAGACATCCCCCGTCCGCCGCGAGGTTGACGCCGTGGGCTCCGCCGTGGCGCGACAGCAAGCGGTGAAGACGGCCTCATCGTGGCGTCACCCGTGCACGGCCGGATCGAGCGCCTGACGACACACCGCCAGGTAAGTTAGCTTAGGCTAAGCTAACTTACCTGGACGGGGCTCGGACGCCCACGCCGTCAGGGAGGAGTCCGCCCATGGCCGTACCAGTCGTCAACTCCTACTCCATGCCCGACCGTTCAGCGGTCCCCGCGTCCGGCCCACCCTGGACGATCGACCCGGCACGGGCCGCACTGCTGGTGCACGACATGCAGAACCACTTCGTCCAGGCCTTCCCGCCCGACTGCTCCCCCGTCGTGGAACTGATCGACAACATCGCGACCCTGCGCGAACTCGCGGGCACCCTCGGCATGCCGATCGTCTTCAGTACCGAACCAGCCGAACGGCCCGGCGGGCAAGGCCTGTTGACCGACAGCTGGGTCCCGGCCGGCGGCCCTGAGTCCGGCGAGGACTCGGCGGTCGTCTCGTCGCTCACGCCACGGGTGGGAGAACACCTGCTGGTCAACGTGCGCCACAACGCCTTCCTCCGCAGCCATCTCGGCAGGCTGCTGCGCTCCGAGGGACGCGACCAGCTGATCCTCTGCGGAGTGCGGGCGCACCTCGGCATACTGCTCACGGCGGCGGACGCCTTCATGCACGACATCCAGCCGTTCGTCGTGGCCGACGCCGTGGCCGACCTCTCCTCCGAGGACCATTCCATGGCGCTGCGGTGGATCGCGCGTACCGGTGTCGTCTGCACCACCAACGAGCTGATCCGTCACCTCCTGCACGGCAGGGCGGCACAGAGCATGTGACGGCCTCCTGCCCGGATTCCCGCACGAGAGGCCGGGCCGAGAAGGCCGGGCCAACCGGCGTTCACCCGCAGGGGCGCCCCGGATAGTCGTCGCTCTCCGGCACGCCCGCCTCGCGCATCCGGCGCAGGACCTCGCGCCGCACGGCGTCGTCGTCGATGTCCACCGGGCGGTTCCCGTCCCGGTCGAACACCAGGACGTCCCCCGCGGTGTCCCAGAGCACCCACCGGTGCGGGTACCCGGGCCCCCGCCACAGATGGGCGTACGGCTCGGCGGCGTCCGTGCGCGTGCTCACAGCGCGCCCCCATCGGTCTCCCGGCCGTCGACGAACGTCGCGACCACGTCGATGTCGCCGATGCGCGAGACCTCGACGCTCCGCGGGTCGTCACCCAGCACGACCAGGTCGGCACGCTTGCCCGGCGCGAGGCTTCCCACGCTGTCCTCCCAGTGACAGGCGAAGGCACCGGCCACGGTGTAGGCGCGCAGTGCCTCGTCCACCGTGACGCCCTCGTCCGGACCGATGACCTGCCCCGAGACGGAGGACCGCTCGACCATGAACTGGACGGCCCGGAGCGGCGACCCGTCCGTGACGGGCCGGTCGGAGCTGCCGACGAGCGTGATGCCGCGATCGAGGAACCCCCTCCCCCGGTAGAGCCAGGGTGCGCGCTCCTCACCCATGATCGCCGCGTAGTCGTCGCCGAAGTACCGCAGGAAGTTCGGCTGGATCACGGCCGCCACACCCAGTCGCGCGAAGCGGTCCAGCTGGTCGGGCCGGATGAGGCCCGCATGCTCGATCCGGTGCCGGGCGCCCGGCCGCGGACGGAGGCGTTGTGCCCGCTCCAGGGCGTCCAGGGCCACGTCGGCCACCCGGTCGCCGATGGCGTGGACGGCGAGCTGCCAGCCCGCGAGATGCCCGTCGACGATCGTGTCCGTGAGCAGCTCGGGGTCGTCCTGCAACTGGCCCGCGTGGTCGAGCCCTTCGTAGGGACGGCTCAGTGCGGCGGTACGGGCCATCATGCCGCCGTCGGTGTAGATCTTCAGCGCGCCGACCGAGAGCCGGTCGTCGCCGAACCCCGTCCGCAGGCCGAGGTCGAGGGCCCGGGGGATGCCGTCGTCCTGGTGCGCACCGACCGGGCGCAGCCGGTCCGCGGACACCATGAGCTGCACGCGCAGGGGCAACCGGCCCTGTTCCTGGGCGAGTTGG
This sequence comes from Streptomyces aurantiacus, assembly GCF_027107535.1. Classification (NCBI taxonomy): domain Bacteria; kingdom Bacillati; phylum Actinomycetota; class Actinomycetes; order Kitasatosporales; family Streptomycetaceae; genus Streptomyces; species Streptomyces sp. Qhu-G9. The sequence goes on from NZ_CP114283.1 coordinate 6,546,847, forward strand.
TACGCGCCGAGCTCGACCGGGCTGTGCCCGAACATGACGCCGCCGATGCCGGCCTCGGCGCAGGCCGTCACGCCTTCGGCCAGACAGGTACGTGCTGCCCGTCCGATCGCGTCCGCCAGCTCCTGCTGGGAGTACGGCAGTCGCAGTGCCCGCGCGGCCCCCATGGCGCCCTCGGCGAGAAAGCCCTCCCCACGCGCCAGTTCGGCGGGCAGCAGGTCTAGGACGGCCGTGTTGACCATGCAGCCGTGCCCGGAGTCGTGCATCAGGAACACCTTGCGCCCCGCGCTGACCTTGTCCAGCTCGGCGGCGGTCAGATGACGGCCGAGGCCTCGCTGGTCGTACCCGGCGAGCTGCGTCCAGGCGCCCTCCGGTGTGCGCGCCGCCGCCGCTGCCACGGCGGCCAGGACGTCGTCGACCGACGTGCAGGGCGCCACGGTCGGTGTGCCCGCCCTGAGTCCGGTCCAGGCCAGGTGCACATGGCTGTCGATGAAGCCGGGCAGCACGGTGGCGCCCTGCAGGTCGACCACCCGGCGGGCGGGCAGCCCGGCGACCTCCTCGTCCAGGCCCACGATCCGGCCCCGCCAGATGCCCAGTTCCCGGGCGACCGGACGGTCCGGGTCCATGGTGAGGATGTGCGCGTTGGTCAGTCTCGTGGAGAGCATCGGGGGTTCTCAGCCGCTCTGTTCCGCCATCCGGTCCACCAGGCTCTTGGGGCGCATGTCGGTCCAGTTGGTCTCGATGTGGTCCAGGCACTCCTGGCGGGGTGCCGGGCCGTGCGCGACGGTCCAGCCGGCCGGCACGTCCACGAAGTCGGGCCACAGGCTGTGCTGGCCCTCGTCGTTGACGAGCACGGAGTAGGTGCCTTCGGGGTTCTCGAACGGGTTGGTGCTCATGACGTTCCTCCAACTTTCCTTTTCTCAGCGGGGGTCGTGCTGTTCGCGGGATGCCGCGCGGGCGACCAGGGCCTTCAGTGCGCGGAACCAGGTCTCCGCCAGGTCGCGGACCGCCTCCTCGTCCAGGACCGCATCCGGCCAGGACCAGTGGGCGGCCAGGACCGGTCCGTCGGCGCGGTCCTCGGTCACGGCGTTGATGCCCAGCGCGTGCCCTTCCCGCATGTCCGGCTCGGCGCCGATGTCCGAGACGTCCTCCTCGGGGGCGTACGACCAGTCCGTGGCCTCGGGGATGCCGAAGCGGCCGAGGTAGTTGAACTCGATCGGCGGCGCCTCGAAGCCCGCGAGGACCGGTGCCGTACGGGGGTTGAGGTGGCGGAGCATGCCGTAGCCGACGCCGCCCGCGGGCAGCGAGGCGAGGTGCCGCCGTGTCCGGTCGAGCGCCTCCTCGACGGCCGGGCCGCCCTCCAGCGCCGCGTCCAGGTCGACGGGGCCGGGGTCCAGGAGGACGGGGAAGATGCTGGTGAACCAGCCGACCGTACGGGACAGATCGACGTCCGCGGCCACCTCCTCGTCGCGCCCGTGGCTCTCCAGGTCGACCAGGACCGGCCCCCCGGAACCGCCGTCGTGACGCCGCCGCCAGTCGGCCACGGCGAGTCCGAGGCCGGTGAGCAGGATGTCGTTGACGTGGGCGGTGAAGGCGGAGGGCACCGCGGACAGCAGCGGTCCCGTGTGCTCGGCAGGCAGGCGCAGCTCCAGCCGCCGTACGGTGCCGACGGTGTCGCGGACCGGGTCGAGCGGGCTCTTCAGCGGCAGGGGCGTGGCGCCTTCCAGCACGCCGGTCCAGTAGGGCAGTTCGGCTTCCCGGGCGGGGTCCTGGGCCAGCTCCTCGAGCTTGCGCGCCCAGGTGCGGAAGGACGTGTCGACCGGCGACAGCTCCGCCGGGCGCCCCGCCTCGACGGCCCGCCAGGCGGTCTCCAGGTCGGGCAGCAGGATCCGCCAGGACACGCCGTCGGTCACCAGGTGGTGCGCCATCAGGAGCAGCCTCCCGGGCTCGGTGCCCGCGTCGAACCACACGGCCCTGACCATGACACCGGCGTCGGGGTCGAGCGCCGCGCGGGCGGCGTGGGCGCCGTCCGCGACGGCCGTCCGCAGCGCCTCGGCGTCCAGTCCGCGGACGTCGACCCGCTCGATCCAGGTCCCGGTGTCCACGGCGCCGGCGGGCGGCACCGCTATGGTCCAGTCGTCGGCGCCGGAGCGGACCAGTGTGCCGCGGAGCATGGCGTGCCGGTCCGCGAGGGCCCGCAGTACGGCCGTGAGCTTCGGCCGGTCCAGCGCGGCGGGCGTCTGGACCAGGGCCGCCTGGTGGTAGCCCTTGAACGCGCCGCCCAGTTCGCGCAGCCAGTGCATGACCGGGGTCAGCGGCACGATGCCGGTGCCCTCGTCCGCGGGACGGGCACCGGCGGCCCCGGCAGTGGTCGCCACTTCCGCGAGAGAGGCGACCGTACGGTGCCGGAGCACCAGGCGCGGCGTGATCCGCACGTCCGCCGCGCGGGCCCTGCTGACGAGTTGCATCGCCATGATGCTGTCGCCGCCGAGGGTGAAGAAGTCGTCGTCGACGCCGACCTCGTCGAGACCGAGCACGTCGGCGAACACGGCGCACAGCGTCTTCTCCAGCTCGGTGCCGGGAGCCCGGCCGGTGGAGAGCGCGGAGAAGTCCGGCGCGGGCAGGGCGGCCCGGTCCAGCTTGCCGTTGGCGAGCTCGGGGAGCCGGTCCAGGAGGACCACGGCGGCCGGGACCATGTGGTCGGGCAGGTGCGCGCCGACGTGGGCACGCAGCCGTCCGGGGTCGGGCAGCGCCCCGGCCACGGGGACCGCGTACGCCACGAGCAGTTTGCGCGCGCCGTCCTGACGGACCGTCACCACGCTCTGGGCGACGTCCGGGTGGGCGGCCAGCACGGACTCGATCTCGCCGGGTTCGATGCGGAAGCCGCGGATCTTGACCTGGTCGTCGGCCCGGCCCAGGTAGTCGAGGTACCCGTCGGCGGTCCAGCGGGCGAGGTCGCCGGTGCGGTAGAGCCGGGAGCCCGGCCCGCCGAACGGGTCGGCGACGAACCGCTCGGCCGTGAGGGCGGGACGGCCCAGGTAGCCGCGTGCGAGCCCGCCGCCTGCCAGGTACAGCTCGCCCGTCACGCCGGGCGGTACGGGTTGCAGTCTGCCGTCCAGGACGTACGCCCGGGTGCCCGCGACCGGGCGGCCGACGAGCGGCCGGTCGCTGTCGCGGACCCGGGCCACGAGCGCGTCGACGGTGGACTCGGTGGGCCCGTACAGGTTGAACGCCTCGGTGCCGTTCAGCCGTCCGAGCCGGTCCCACAGGGCGCCCGGCACTGCCTCGCCGCCGACGCCGACGACCGCGAGGGGGCAGCTGCCGTCGTCCCGGACGAGGCCCGTCCCGGCCATCTGCGCGAAGAACGACGGCGTGACCTCCAGGAAGTCGAAGCCGTGCTCGACGACGGCCGCGGAGAGGAGGTCCGGGTCGCGGCGGGTGTCGTCGGAGACGACGTGGACGCAGTGGCCGTCCAGCAGCCACAGCTGCGGCTGCCAGGAGGCGTCGAAGGAGAACGCCCAGGCGTGTCCGGCCCGCAGATGGGTCCGGCCGGTGGCCGCCTTGGCGGGCGCGTACAGCGTCTCGCGGTGGCTGTGGAAGAGGTGGCCGACCGACTCGTGGGTGACGACGACACCCTTGGGGCGGCCGGTGGAGCCGGAGGTGTAGATGACGTACGCCGGGTGGCGCGGGGTCAGCGGCGCGATGCGGTCGGTGTCGGCCAGGTCCGTGGCGGCCTGCCCGGCGAGCTGGTCGCACGTTCCCGGTGCGTCCAGTTCCAGGACCGGGGGTCCGTCCGCCGGGAGCAGCGGCGCGATCTGCCGTGTGGTGAGCGTCAGGACCGGGCGGGCGTCCTCCAGCGTGTCGCGCAGGTGGCCGGCCGGGGCGTCCGGGTCGAGAGGCAGGTAGGCGGCGCCCGCCTTGTGCACCGCCAGGATGGCCAGCAGGGTGCGGGCGGTGCGGGGCAGGGCCAGCGCCACGAGCCGCTCCGGGCCTGCGCCCTGTGCGACGAGCAGCCGGGCGAGCCGGTTGGCCTCGGCGTTGAGCTGGGCGAACGTCAGCTCGATGCCGTCGGAGGCGATGGCGGGCGCGTCCGGTGAGAGCGCGGCCTGCCGTTCGAAGAGAGCCGGCACGGTGGTCGGTTCGGCGAGCAGGGGGCGGGCGTTCCACTCGGTGAGGATCCGCCGGCGCTCCGCGTCACCGAGGATGTCGATGCGGCTGATCGGGGTGTCGGGGGCGTCGGTCACGGCCCGCAGCAGCCGGACGAGCCGTTCGGCGATCGCCTCGGCGCTCGCGTGGTCGAAGAGGTCGGTGCTGTACTCCAGGACACCGTCGACGCCGTCGCCGCCGTCCCGTTCCACGAAGTCGAAGGAGAGGTCGAACTTGGCGCCGGTCGCGCCGACGTCCTCCCGTCGCGACCCGAGCCCGGCGAGGACGTCCCCGTCGCCGCCCGCGGCGAGGTAGACGACCATGACCTGGAACAGCGGGTGCCGGGACAGCGAACGGGCGGGGCTGAGCACGTCCACCACCCGCTCGAACGGCACGTCCTGGTGGTCGAAGGCGGCCAGGTCGGTCTCCCGCACCCGGGCGAGCAGTTCACGGAACGCGGGGTCGCCCGAGGTGTCGGTGCGCAGCACCAGGGTGTTGAGGAAGAACCCGACCAGGTCCTCCAGCACCTCTTCGGTGCGCCCGGCGATCGGGCTGCCGAGCGGGATGTCCGTGCCGGCGCCCAGCCGGGTGAGCAGTGCCGCCACCGCCGCCTGGACGATCATGAACATGCTGACGTTGCCCGACCGGGCCAGCTCACGCAGCCGCGCCGTCAGTTCCGGGTCCAGGGCCAGGTCGACCGCGCCGCCCCGGTAGGTGGCCTCCAGCGGGCGCGGCCGGTCGACGGGCAGCCCGAGCTCCTCCGGCAGCCCCTCCAACGTCTCCTTCCAGAAGGCGAGTTGACGGAAGGCGAGGCTCTGCGGGTCCTTCTCGTCGCCGAGCACCGCACGCTGCCACAGGCTGTAGTCGGCGTACTGGACCGGCAGTGGTGCCCGCTCCGGTGCCCGGCCCGCCGCACGCGCCTCGTAGGCGGCGGACAGGTCGCGGGTGAGCGGTCGGTCGGACCACTCGTCGCCCGCGATGTGGTGGAGCACGAGCAGCAGGACGTGCTCGTCCTCGGCGGTGCGGAAGAGGTGTACGCGCAGCGGTGCTTCCCGGTCCAGCTCGAAGCCGTACCCGGCCGCCTCGGCCAGCCGGTCGGCCAGTTCGCCCTCGTCACCGGCGGTGGCGGTCCGCACCTCGATGCCGGCCCGTGCCGGGTCCAGGATCAGCTGGTACGCACGCCCGTCCTCCTCCGGGAAGACGGTGCGCAGCGGTTCGTGGCGGGCGACCAGGTCGTCGACGGCGAGTTGCAGCGCGTCGGCGTCGAGCCGTCCGGTGAGCCGCCAGGCGAGCGGGATGTTGTACGTGGGACTGGGACCCTCGACCCGGTACAGCACCCACAGCCGCTGCTGGGCGAAGGAGAGGGGGAGCCGCTCCGGCCGGTCCGCGGGCGCGAGGACGGGCAGCGCGGTGCCGCTCCCGTCCCTGAGGGCCTCGGCGAGGCGGGCGACCGTCGGCGCCTCGAAGACCGTGCGCAGCGACACCTCCGCGCCGAGCACCGCCCGGACGCGGCCGGCCAGGCGCATGGCCACCAGGGAGTGACCGCCGAGGGCGAAGAAGTCGTCGTGGAGACCGACCCGTTCCAGTCCGAGGACGTCGGCGAACAGACCGCAGAGGATCTCCTCGCGCGGCGTGCGCGGCAGGGACTGGGTGGTCTCGGCGGCGAAGTCGGGTGCGGGCAGTGACCTGCGGTCGAGCTTGCCGTTGGGGGTGAGCGGCAGGGCGTCCAGCGCCACGAACGCCGCGGGGACCATGTGCTCGGGCAGCTCGACGGCGGTGTGGCCGCGCAGGACGGCACGGTCGGTGACGTGTCCCGCGGCCGGGACCACGTAGGCCACGAGCCGCTGGCCGTGCGGGACGACGACGGCGTGGGCGACGCTCGCGTGGCGTGCGAGTACGGCCTCGATCTCGCCGAGTTCGACCCGGAAGCCGCGGATCTTGACCTGGTCGTCGGTCCGGCCCAGGTACTCGACCGTGCCGTCGGACGTCCAGCGGGCGAGGTCGCCCGTGCGGTACATGCGCTCACCGGGTTCACCGAACGGGTCGGCGACGAACCGCTCGGCGGTCAGGGCGGCGCGGTCGAGATAGCCGCGCGCGAGCTGGGCGCCCGCGAGGTACAACTCGCCCTGCACGCCCGGGGGTACCGGCCGCAGTGCGGAGTCCAGCACGTAGACGCGGGTGTTCCACACCGGGCGTCCGATGGGCACGGACGTGGCGCCGGGGCGCACCTGGACGGCGGTCACGTCGACGGACGCCTCCGTCGGCCCGTACAGGTTGTGCAGTGCGACGCCGGCCAGCGTCCGGTGGAAGCGGCCCGCGAGCGCGGCCGGGAGGGCCTCTCCGCTGCACATCACCCGGCGCAGGCCGGTGCACCCGGCGGCTGCCGGTTCCTCCAGGAACAGCTGGAGCATCGAGGGTACGAAGTGCGCGGTGGTGACGGCCTGCCGCTGGATCAGTTCGGCGAGGTAGCGGGGGTCCTTGTGGCCCTCCGGCCGCGCGACCACCAGGGCCGCTCCGGTGATCAGCGGCCAGAAGAACTCCCACACGGACACGTCGAAGCTGGACGGGGTCTTCTGCAGCACCCGGTCCTCGCCGGTGAGGCCGTACGCGTCCTGCATCCACAGCAGGCGGTTGGCGATGCCCGCGTGCGGCACGACGACACCCTTGGGGCGGCCGGTCGAGCCGGAGGTGTAGATCACGTAGGCCGGGTTCGACGGGTCGTACGTGCGCGGGAGCCGTCCCTCTTCGCCGTCCGGAAGGGCGTCCCGGATCACGCACACCGGTCGGGCGTCCTCCAGCATGAACTCCAGGCGCTCCGCCGGGTAGTCGGCGTCCAGCGGGAGGTAGGCGCCGCCCGCGCGGTGCACCGCCAGCAGGGCCACCACCAGGTCGGCCGAGCGCGGCAGCGCCACGGCCACCGTCGTTTCAGGGGCCACGCCCATCCCGGCCAGCACCCGCGCGGTGTGCTCGACGCGTGCGTCCAGCTGCGCGTAGGTCAGCCGCTCCTCGCCGAAGAACAGAGCCGGCGCGTCGGGCGTACGGCCCACCTGGGCGCGGAACAGCTCGGGGAGGGTGGCCGGGGCCGTCTCGTGGGCCGTGTCGTTCCAGTCGGCGAGCACGAGAGTCCGCTCGGACTCCTCAAGGACGTCCACCTCCCGTACAGGAGCGTCCGGTTCGGTCGACGCCTGTTCCAGTACGCGGACCAGGCGTCCGGCGAGGCCTCGCGCCGTCCGTTCGTCGCACAGGTCGGCCGCGTAGTCGAGGAGCAGGACCAGGCGGTCCGCCTCGTCCACGAAGGTGAAGTGCAGGTCGAACTTGGCCCTGCCGGTGTCCATGTCGAACCACTCGGTGGGCATGCCGAACACGTCGGGGTCGCCGTCCGGCCGGTAGTGGTAGCCGAGCATGACCTGGAAGAGCGGGTTGCGGCCGGCCACCCGCGCCGGGTTGAGGGCCTCCACCACCTGGTCGAAGGGCAGGTCCTGGTGCTCGAACGCCTCCAGAGCCGATTCCCGTACGCGGCCGAGGAGTTCACGGAAGGTGGGCTCACCGCTCAGGTCGGTGCGCAGGACGAGGGTGTTGACGAAGAAACCGACCAGTTCGTCGAGCGCGTCGTCCGTGCGGCCCGCGATGGGCGCGCCGAGCGGGATGTCGTCACCCGAGCCGAGCCGGTGCAGGAGAGCCGCGGTGGCGGCCTGGAACAGCATGAACATGCTGGTGCCGGTGTCGGCGGACAGCTCGCGGAGCGCCCGGCCGGTGCCGGCGGGCAGTTCGAGGCGTACCTTGCCGCCCTGTCCGGTCGGCGCGTCCGGGCGGGGGCGGTCGAGCGGCAGCGGCAGTTCCTCGGGAAGGTCCCGCAACGCCTCGGACCAGTAGGCGAGTTGCTGCTCGCCGACCTGGTCGAGGAGGGCGTCCTGCCACAGCGTGTAGTCGGCGTACTGCACCGGCAGCGGTGCCCAGCCGGGCTCCTCACCCGCCGCCCGCGCCGCGTACGCGCGGTTCAGGTCGGCGAGGAACGGCCGGTCGGACCATTCGTCGGTGGTGATGTGGTGCAGCACCACGGCGACCACGTGGTCGGTCGGTCCGACGCGGAACACCTCGCAGCGCAGCGGGAGTTCACGGTCGAGGTCGAAGGGGCGGCGCTGGGCCGTCTCGATCAGGGTGTCCAGGGCTTCCTCGGCGCAGTCCGTCACGGCGAGACCGGGTTCCGCCTCGGCCGCCGGGACGATGTGCTGGTACGGCTCGCCGTCGTGTGTACGGAACACCGTGCGCAGGGCCTCGTGCCGGCCTGAGACGTCCCGCAGGGCGGCCCGGAGCGCGTCGAGGTCGAGATCGCCGCGCAGCCGGAAGACGAGCGGGAAGTTGTACGCGACGCCGCTGCCGGTGATCTGCTCCACCAGCCACAGCCGACGCTGGGCCGCCGAGAGCGGGATGCGCTCGGGCCTGCGGTCGGCAGGGGCGACGGCGGGGCGGGCGGGCCGTCCGGTGTCGGCCCGGGCGGCGAGCAGTTCCGGTGTGGGCGCCTCGAAGAGGTCGCGGATCGCCAGCTCGGCGCCCAGCTCGGTGCGGGCCCGGCTGATCAGCCGGGTGGCGAGCAGGGAGTGGCCGCCCAGGTCGAAGAAGCCGTCCTCCGCGCCGACTTCGGGCAGGCCCAGTACCTCGGCGAAGAGCCTGCAGAGCACCTCCTCCTCCGGGGTGCGCGGACCGCGTCCGCTGCCGAGGGCGACGACCGGCTCGGCGTCGGGCAGGGCCCGCACGTCCAGCTTGCCGTTGTCGTTCATGGGCAGCCGGTCGAGGGTGACGAACGCGGCCGGGACCATGTAGTCGGGCAGGTGCTGCAGGAGGTCGTCGCGCAGGCGCCGGACCAGGCTGTTCGCGCCGCGCGCCGCGGTGGGTTCGTTGGCGTACGGAGCCTCGCCGCCGCCCGGCAGGTACAGCCCGGCGGTGCGCCCGGGACCGTGGTCCGAGCCGGCACCGACGCCGGTACCGGTTTCCGTGTCGGCGACGAACACGGCGTCGTACGTGCCGGGTTCGCGGGACCAGGTCGTCAGGACGCGGCAGCCGAGCTCGGCGCCGAGGTCGTGCAGGGTCTCCGGGTCCACTCCCCCGGCGGCTCCGACGCGGGCGTCGGGTATGCCGGTGAACCGCAGCGGGGTGACCGCACGGACGAGGTCCGCCAGGTCGAGGTCGCCGGCGAAACCGACCGACGGGACCCGGTCGAGGTCGAGGTCCGCGTCACCCGCGTACAGGACGGCGTCGTAGCGGTGGCGGGTGAGCTCGTTGTGGTGGCGGGCGCGCTTGGTGCGCAGGTCGACGCGGTGCCCCAGGGTGGTGAAGTAGTCGGGGTCGACGAGGAGTTCCTTCTCCAGGCGCAGGCCGCGTTCGACGGCCCGCTCAAGACCCTCCTCCGTGACCCCCCTGGCCTGCTGGATCTCCGTCTGGAACGTCCGGGCCAGGCGCAGGTTGCGCACGTCACCGACGAACAGCGCACCGCCCGGCGCCAGGAGTTCCATCGCTCCCCCGATCACCGACGTCAGGTAGTCGATGCTCGGGAAGTACTGGATGACGGAGTTGATGACGATGGTGTCGAAGTAGCCGTCGGCGGGCAGGCCGGTCAGGTCGTCGGCGGGCTGGGCCCGCAGGGTGACACGCGCGGCCAGCTCGGGGTCCTGGGCCAGCTCCTCGCCGATCTTGCGGATGACCGGGGCGGCGAAGTCGGTCGCCCAGTAGGCCTCCGCCTCCGGCGCGAGCCTGGACAGCAGCAGACCGGAGCCCACACCGATCTCCAGGATCCTGCGCGGCTTCAGTGAGCGGATCCGCTCGACGGTGGCCTCGCGCCACTCCCGCATCTCCTCGAAGGGAATGGGCTGCCCGTCGTACGAGGAGTCCCAGCCGGCGTAGTCCTCGGTGAAGACGGCGGTGCTGATCTCCTCGTACTCGTCGGAGTAGATCTCCTGCCATTCGCCGACCTGCTCGCGCTCGGCTCCGTCGCGGTCGTCACCCGTGAGCGGGGCCGGGACGACGTAGCCGACGAGGCGGTCGTCGCGGACGACGACGGCGGCGTGCGCCACCTGCGGGTGCCGGGAGAGGGCGGTCTCGATCTCGCCCAGCTCCACGCGGTAGCCGCGGATCTTGACCTGGTCGTCGGTGCGGCCGAGGAAGTCGAGGTTGCCGTCGGGGCGGCGGCGCACCAGGTCGCCGGTGCGGTACATGCGCTCACCGGGTTCGCCGAAGGGGTCGGCGACGAACCGCTCGGCGGTCAGGGCCGGCCGGTCGAGGTAGCCGCGGGCCAGGCCGATGCCCGCGATGTACAGCTCGCCCGGCACACCCTCGGGCACCGGCCGCAGCCAGGCGTCCAGGATGTGGGCGCGGGTCCCGCGGATCGGGCGGCCGACGGTCGGTGTGGCGCTGTCGAGGGTGCCGCCGCCGAGGGTGTTGATCGTGTACTCGGTCGGCCCGTAGAGGTTGTAGCCGTAGGTGCCCTCGGTGTCACGGAGCCGGTTCCACACCGTCTCCGACACGGCCTCGCCGCCGAGCAGCACCAGCGGCGGCCGGTGCCCCTCCAGCAGGCCCTGCTCGATGAGCAGATGGGCGTAGGTCGGCGTCACGTTGATGACGTCGACGCGGTGGGTCTCGCAGTAGGCGACCAGGGCATCGGCGTCGCGCCGCAGCTCCTCGTCGCAGATGTGCACCTCGTGGCCCTCGACGAGCCACAGCAGCTCCTCCCAGGACATGTCGAAGGCGAACGAGACCGTGTGCGCGATGCGCAGCCCGCGTCCGCCGGCCGAGGCGATGGCCGGTTCGAAGATCTCCCGCTGGTGGTTGAGCTGCATGTTGGTCAGGCCGCGGTACGGCGTGACGACACCCTTGGGCCGGCCGGTGGACCCGGACGTGTAGATCACGTAGGCCGGGTGCTCCAGGCTGAAGACCTGCCGCTCCAGGTGACCGGGCAGCGCCGCCAGTTCGGCCGCGAGGGCCGGGTCGTCCAGCAGGGCGCGGGGCGTGTCGGCGGCCGCCAGCCGCGCGGAGACGGCCTCGGTGGACAGCAGCAGCGCGGGCCGGGCGTCCTGGAGCATCGATACGAGCCGGTCGTCCGGGTAGTCCAGCTCCAGCGGCAGATAGGCGGCGCCCGTGCGCAGCACGGCGAAGAGCGCGACGACCATGTCGAGGGAGCGGGGCAGTCCGAGCGCGACGACCTGCTCGGGCGCCGCGCCTCGGGCGAGCAGCAGACGTGCCATGCGGTTGATGCGAGCGTCGAGCTGGGCGTAGGTGAGGGTCTCGTCGCCGAAGACCAGCGCGGTGGTGTCGGGCGTGGCGGCTGCCTGCGCCGCCAGCAGGTCGGCGATGGTGTCCTCGGGGTCCGGCACCCGTCCGGCGGCCCGCTCGCGCTCCGACTCGGCCCGTTCGGCGGGCAGTTGCGGGTCGAGGCGTCCCACGGGGGCGTCGAGGTCGTGGGTGAGCCGTGCCAGGAGCAGCGTGAACCGGTCTAGCAGTTCCTGGGCCTGCGGGCGCGCGATGACGTCGGCCCGGTGGGTCAGGGTGACCTGGATGCTGCGTCCCGGGGTGACGACGAGGTTGACGGGGTAGTGCGTCGCGTCGACGTTGGCGACGGCGGTGGCCCCGTGCTTGTCGCTCAGCTCGGCGAGGCGGTCCTCGGTGTCGCTGTTGCGCAGCACGAAGAGGGTGTCGAACAGCCGCCGGTGTCCGGTCTCCGCCTGCAGCACGCCGAGGCCCAGGTACTCGTACGGCATGACGGCCAGCCGTTCGTCCTGGACGCGGCGCAGCAGTGCGAGCACGGGTTCGGCCGGGTCGTAGGCGATGCGGGCGGGGACGGTGTTGAGGAACATGCCGATGACGTTCTCGATCTCCGGCACCTCGCTCGGCCGGCCGGCGACGGTGGTGCCGAAGACGACGTCGCTGCGGCCGGTCGCGCTCGCCAGGGTCAGGCCCCAGGCGGCGTTGAGCACGGTGTTGAGAGTCAGCCCGTGCCGGCGGCCGATGTCCCACAGCCGTGTCCCCACCTCGGCCGGGAGGAAGGCGTCGAGGCTCTCCGGGATGTCCGGTTCCAGGCCCTGGTCGGTGGCGGCGAGAAGGGTGGGTTCGTCGAGTCCGGCGAGGGCGGTGCGCCAGGCGGCGGTGGCGACCGCCGTGTCCTGGACCTCCAGCCAGGTCAGGTAGTCACGGTAGGAGCCGGGTGCGGCCAGGCCGCTCGCGTCACCGCCGGACGCGTACAGGGCGAAGAGCTGGTCGAGGAAGAGCCACGCGGACCAGCCGTCCCACAGGAGCAGGTGGCGTCCGACGATCAGGCGGTCGCCGCGCTCCTCGCCGAGCCGGACGACCAGTATCCGGAAGAGCAGCGGACGGGTCAGGTCGAAGCGGCGGGAGCGTTCGGCCTCGGTCAACTTTCGCAGCCGGGCGTCCTGTTCCTCGGTGGGGAGGTCGGACAGGTCGACCTCTTCGAGGGGGATCTCGGGGTCGCGGACGATGAACTGCACCGGCTGGCGCAGGCCTTCGCTGGTGAACCCGGCGCGCAGGCTGGGGGTGCGGTCCAGCAGCACCCGTACGGCGGTGCGCATCCGGTCCGTGTCGAGCGGGGTGGCGATGTCGAACGACTCGTGGACGGTGTAGACGTCCAGAGCGCTGTCGTCGTACGTGGAGTGGAAGAACAGGCCTTCCTGGAGGGGGGCCAGCGGCCAGATGTCGTCCACGGGGCCGGGGCTGAGGCGGTGGACGCGCTCGGTCTCCTCGGCGGTGAGGCGGAAGTCGGAGCGCAGGGCGCGCGTCTCGGCGACCGGGGCGGCCCCGGCGGCCAGGGCCGCGGGCGTGCGGTGCTCGAAGACGTCACGGGGGTTCAGGTCCAGGCCCGCCCGCCGTGCACGGCTGGAGACACCGATCGAGGTGATGCTGTCGCCGCCGAGCATGAAGAAGTCGTCGTCGATGCCGACCTCTTCGAGCCCCAGCACCGCGGCGAAGATCTCGGTGAGCGCGCGTTCACGCTCGTCGCGCGGGGCGCGCGCCTCGGCCCGTATCGCCTGCGGGGCGGGCAGCGCGGCCCGGTCGAGCTTGCCGCTGGGGGTCAGCGGGAGGGCGTCCAGGACCACATAGGCGGCGGGCACCATGGGGGCGGGCAGCGACGCCCCGAGAGCGGCCTGGAGGTCGGCGGGCTCGGGGTGTGCGTCGCGGGCGGGGACCACGTAGGCGACCAGGGCGCCGCCCGTGACGGTGACGGCGGCCTGCGCGACGGTCGCCTCACGTGCCAACGCGGCCTCGATCTCGCCGAGTTCGACGCGGTTGCCGCGGATCTTGACCTGGCGGTCGGTGCGGCCCAGGTATTCGACGACGCCGTCGGCGCGACGGCGTACGAGGTCACCGGTGCGGTACATGCGCTCGCCGGGCCCGCCGTACGGGTCGGCGACGAACCGTTCGGCGGTCAGTCCCGGCCTGGCGTGGTAGCCGCGGGCGAGCTGAATTCCCGTCAGGTACAGCTCTCCGGGGACCCCTTCGGGCACCGGACGCAGGCAGGAGTCCAGGACGCGCAGGCCCGTGTTCCACACCGGCCGGCCGATGGGCACGGTGGTGCCGGGCGCGGCGGAGGTGTCGAACCGGTGGTAGGTGACGTCGACGGCTGCCTCGGTGGGGCCGTACAGGTTGTGCAGCGGGACCCCGGTGAGCTCGTGCCAGCGGGCTGACGCGGCGCCGGGCAGTGCCTCGCCGCTGCTGAAGACGCGTCGCAGGGAGGCGGCCCACGCGGGGTCGGCGGTGATGTCCTCGGACCGCAGGAAGGCTTCGAGCATCGACGGCACGAAGTGCAGGGTGGTGACGCCCTGTTCGCGGATCAGGCCGGCGAGGTAGGCCGGGTCGCGGTGTCCGTCCGGGCGGGCGAGCACCACCGCGGCTCCCTCGCACAGCGCCCAGAAGAACTCCCACACGCTGACGTCGAAGCTGGCCGGGGTCTTCTGCAGCACCCGGTCGTCGGCGGCCAGCAGGTACTCGCCCTGCATCCAGGCCAGGCGGTTGACGATGGCGCGGTGCGTGACGACGACGCCCTTGGGGAGGCCGGTGGAGCCGGAGGTGTAGATCAGGTACGCGGGGTCGTCGGGACCTGCCGGTACGGGGGCGGCTCCGGGAGCACCGGCGGCTCCGGCCGGTTCGTCGGCCGCCGGGTCCACCAACAGGTGGGTCAGGCCGGGTACTTCGGGCAGCCGGCCGGCGGTGTCGGTGGTGGTGACGACCGTCGTCGCTCCGGAGTCGGTGAGCATGTGGGCCACCCGGTCCGCGGGGTAGTCCACGTCGACGGGGAGGTAGGCGGCGCCGGACTTGAGCACACCGAGGAGGGCGGTCATGAGGTCGGCCGAGCGCGGTACGGCGACCGCGACGACGACGCCGGGACCGGCGCCCCTCGTGCGGAGCCTTCGCGCCAGTTCCTCGGCTCGGGCGTCGAGTTCGGTGTAGCTGAGGGTCTCGCCCTCGAACACGACCGCGGTGGCGCGCGGGGTACGGGCGACCTGGGCGTCGAAGGCCGCGGCGAGGGTGGTTCCGGGGACCTCCCGGTGTTCGCCGGCCGGGTGGGCGTGGGCGAGTTCCACCTCGGAGAGCAGCTCCAGGGCGGCGGCCGGCTGCCCGGGGTCCGCGGCCAGGGCGTGCAGGATCCGGGTGAGGCGGTCGGCGATGCGGCGCACCGCCTCGGCGTCGAGGCGCTGGGCGTGGTGCTTCAGGCGCAGGTCGAGGCGGCGGCCCGGCTTGACGATGAGAGCGAGCGGGTAGTGGACGGCGTCGTGGAACTCGTGGCCCGTGACCCGGACCTGCCCCGAGGGGTCGGCGAGGCCGGTGACGGCCGGGTAGTTCTCGAAGACGACCAGGGTGTCGAACAGCTCGCTGCCGCCCGCAAGTTTGGCGACGCGCTGGATCTCGGCGAGACCGAGGTGCTGGTGGTCCAGCAGTGCGGCCTGCTCGTCCTGGAGTCGTCCGAGGAGCTCGGCGAGGGTGTCCGAGGGCTCCCAGCGGAAGCGGGTGGGCAGGGTGTTGATGAACAGTCCGACCATGGACTCGATGCCCTCGACCTCGGCGTCGCGGCCGGAGACGGTTGTGCCGAACACGACGTCCTGACGGGCGGTCAGTCGTCCGATCAGCAGACCCCAGGCGCTCTGGACGACCGTTCCGAGGGTCACGCCGAGTTCGCGTGCGCGGGCCGACAGCCGGGCGGTGACCTGCTCGGAGAGCTCGACGCGGACCTGGGCGGGGGTGATCGGTGTGCCGTCGGCGGGCGCCTCGACCAGGCGGGTGGGCTCCTCGATCCCGGCGAGCGCGCCGCGCCAGCTCTCGCGAGCGGCGTCGCGGTCGGCGGCGGCCAGGCCGCGCAGGTACGAGCGGTAGGGGGCGACCTCGGGCAGCGGGGTGGGATCCTCGCCGTACAGGGCCATCAGTTCGCGGTGCAGGACGGGCAACGACCAGCCGTCGGCGACACTGTGATGGAACGTCAGAAGCAGTCGGCCGCGGTCCTCGCCGAGCCGCAGGAACGCGCAGCGCATCAGGGGTGGCCGGGCCAGGTCGAAGCGGCGGTCGCGCTCCTCGGCGGCGACCGCGTCGGCGCCGAGCCGCAGGCGGTCCTCGGTGACGTGTCCGCCCTGCGCCGGGAGATCCACCTCGCGCCAGGGCAGTTCCAGCCCCTCGGCGATGATCTGTACGGGGCGGCCGTCGGCGAGCGGGCGGAAGCAGGCCCGCAGCGGGGCGTGCCGGTCCAGGACACGCTGGGCGGCCCGGCGCAGTGCCTCGGCGTCGACGGGGCCGGACAGTTCGAGGGCCTGCTGGACCACATAGGCGTCACGGTCCGCGCCGTCGACGAGGGAGTGGAAGTAGAAGCCCTCCTGGAGCGGGCTCAGCGGCAGCAGTTCCTGCACGGTGACCGGGAACTCGCTCTGAAGCGCCGCGAGTTCGGAGTCGGTGAGCCGCACGAGCGGCGTCTGCTCGCCGGGGACGCGCGCGCCGGTGTCCTCGTCGGTCCGTACGCCCGCGGCCGCCGCGAGGGCCGCGACCGTGCGGTGGCGGAAGACGTCGCGGGAGCTGAGCCGCAGTCCGGCCCTGCGGGCGTGGATGAGCAGTTGGATGGCGGTGATGCTGTCGCCGCCGAGAGCGAAGAAGTCGTCGTCGATGGTCGCGGAGCGCAGGCCGAGCACTTCGGCGTAGGCCGCGCAGAGCACTTCCTCGCGGGCGTCGCGCGGCGGGCGGCCGGAGCTCAGGGCCCCGTAGTCGGGCACCGGGAGGGCGGCGCCGTCGAGTTTGCCGCTGGGGGTGACCGGGAGGCGGTCCAGGGGGACGACGGCGGACGGGACCATGTACTCCGGGAGGCGGTCGGCCGCGTACGAACGCAGCGCCTTCATCAGGGAGTTCACGTCACGGAAGGGCGCGGGCCGGTTGGCGGGCGGGACGGTGCCCGACGGGCGGTACAGCCGGCCCGGCGTCGCGAGTTCGGCGTCGCCGGGGCCGAACACCACGTCGAGGCTGCCGTCGTCGGCGGTCCCGTTCCAGGTGACGGCCGCCTCGAGGCCGTGCCGGGCGGCGAGCGCGTGGAGGGCTTCCGGGTCCGGCGCGTCGGCCGGGGCCGCGGTGCGGCTGCTGTCGTCGAGGGCGGACAGCGCCGCCAGGTCCTCGGTGAGGCGGGCGTTGGGCAGACCGGTGACCCGCAGCGGCGCCGGACGCCCTGCGAGCAGGGCGTCGAGGGCGTCCAGGCTGCCCTGGGCGCCGGTGAACCCGTCGCCGCCGCCCAGGTCGGCCCAGGTGATCTCGTCGCCGTCGACCGGTGCGGGCTCCTGGTTCCGCTTGCGCAGCACCACGTCGTAGCGGTAGCGGGTCAGCTCGTTGTGATGACCGCCCCGCTTGACCCGGATGTCGGCGTCGAAGCCGTCGAGGGCCGCGAAGTAGTCGGGATCCAGCAGCAGTTCGCCCTCCCAGGCGACCGACCGCTCCACGGCGGCCCGCAGGGCCTGCTTGTCCCCCGCGTCGGCGGCGCGGCGCGTCTCCACGGCGGCGCGCAGGCAGCGCAGCAGACGGGCGTTGCGCACGTCTCCGACGAACAGCCGTCCCCCGGGGGCCAGCAGTTCGGCGGCGGCGGCGATCACGTCGGTGAGGTAGTCGGCGCCGGGGAAGTACTGGGCGACGGAGTTGAGGACGATCGTGTCGAAGTGGGCTCTGGGCAGCCCGGAGGTGTCGTGCGCGGGACGGGCGCTGAGGTGTACCCGGCCGGCCAGCTCCGGCTCCGCGTCGACCTGGGCGCGCAGGGCCCGCACCGCCTCCTCGGAGAGGTCGGTGCCCCAGTACGTCTCGCAGCCGGGGGCGATCCGGGAGAGGATCAGGCCGCTGCCGACGCCGATCTCCAGCACCCGGCGCGGCGTGAGCTCCTCGATGCGGGCGACGGTGGCCTCGCGCCACTCCCGCATCTCCGCCACGGGGATGGGCAGGCCGTCGTACATGCTGTTCCAGCCGGCGAAGTTCTCGCGGAAGCCCGCCGAAGCGTCGTCCGGGCCCGCGGCCGCGTCCCGTCCGCCTTCGGATCCGGCCGCCGCGTAGAGCAGTTCGTGGAGGTCCTTCCACTCCTGGACCTGCTCGCCGAAGTCCTGGTCCGCGTCCAGCGAGGGGACCACGTAGGCGGCGAGCCGGCGGTCGCCGGGGCGGTCCTCCCGGACCAGGACCGCAGCCTGTTCCACGCCGGGGTGGCCGCGCAGCACGGACTCGATCTCGCCGGGTTCGATGCGGAAGCCGCGGATCTTCACCTGGGAGTCGGCACGGCCGAGGAACTCCAGCCTTCCGTCGGCCTTCCAGCGGACCAGGTCGCCGGTGCGGTACAGCCGTTCGCCGGGCGCGCCGAACGGGTCGGCGACGAACCGCTCGGCCGTCAGGTCGGGCCGTCCCAGGTAGCCCCGGGCGAGGCCGGCTCCACCGAGGTACAGCTCGCCCGGGACGCCGGCCGGTACGGGCCGCAGCCGGGCGTCGAGCACGTAGGCCCGGGTGCCGGGGTCGGGGACACCGATCGGCACGATCGTGCCGGCGGGGGTGTCGGGGTCGCACAGGCCGAGGGTGGAGTTGGTGGTCGCCTCGGTGGGGCCGTACGCGTTGAACATCATGCGGCCGCGCGCGTACCGCCCGACCAGTTCGGGCGAGACCCGCTCGGTGCCGGCGAGCAGGGTCGCGGGCGGCAGTTCGACGTCCTCGGGCATCGCGGCGAGCAGCGCCGGCGGGAGGATCATGAAGGTGATGCCGTTGGCGTGGGCGTAGTCGGCGAGCGGCGCGCCCGGCACCCGCAGTTCGGCCGGTACGACGACGAGACGGCCACCGGAGAGCAGCCCGAGGCACAGGTCCCAGAACGCCACGTCGAAGCTCGGCGAGGCGAACTGGAGGACCCGGCTGTGCGGTCCGATCCCGAAGCGTTCGGTCTGGGTGGCGACCAGCTTGGCGACGCCCGCGTGGGAGAGCACCACTCCCTTGGGACGGCCGGTGGAGCCGGAGGTGTAGATGACGTAGGCGGCGTTGCCGACGGACAGGGAGCCGAGGGCGGGCGCCCCGGGCCGGCGCCCGGCCAGCTCGCGTACGGTCTCGGGCGCGTCCAGCACCAGGACGTCCATGCCCTCGCAGGGCGGGATGTCCGCCGCGACCTCGGCGGTGGTCACCAGGCAGGCGGGTCGCGCGTCGGCCAGCATGTAGGAGATGCGGTCGGCGGGATAGTCGGTGTCCACCGGCAGGTAGGCGGCGCCGGACTTCAGTACGGCGACCTCGGCGACGATCAGTTCGGCCGAGCGGGGCACCGCCAGGGCCACCACGCGTTCGGGTCCGGCGCCGCGCGCGACGAGTGCGTGGGCCAGCCGGTCCGCGCGTTCGTCCAGCTCGGCGTAGGTCAGCCGGGTGTCCTCGAAGACGAGGGCGACCTCGTCGGGCCGCCCGCGGACCTGGTCCGCGAACATCTCCGGCCAGGTCCGCAGGGGGACGTCGTGACCGGTGTCGTTCCACTCGGTCAGGACGAGGTGACGCTCCTCGGCGTCCAGCAGCTCCAGTTCACCGACCGGGGTGTGCGGCCGGGCGAGCCCGTCGGCCAGCAGCGTGGCGTAGTGGCCCGCCGTCCGGTGCGCGGTCGCGTCCCGGAACAGGTCCGGCCGGTACGTCACCCGGACGTCGCCCGCGTGGACCTCGAGCGCGAGGTCGAGGGAGCCCTCGGACGCGGTGCCGGGGGCGCCGGCGGACGCGCCGATGCCCGCCGTCCCGAAGGCCGTGTTGAACAGCAGGCCACCGCCACGGGTGGGCTCCGGCCGCAACCGGGCGGCCAGCGTGGCCAGTTCGACCCGGTGGGCCTCGGCCTCCGCGCACGCCTCGGACACCCGCCGGACCAGCTCCGCGAACCCGGTTCCGCCGTCGACAGCCACCCGGACCGGCAGTCCGCCGTGGCCGACGGTGATGTCGTGCGCGCCGCCGTAGCGGTGCAGCAGCGCCACGAACGCCGACAGAAGGGTGACCTCGTCGGCGCTCACGCCCAGCGTGCGACTGATCGTGCGCGGCTCTCCGCCGGGCGTGAGCGGGTACGGGAAGTCGACGGGCAGGACCGCCTCCTGAGGGAGGGGGTCGAGCCGTCGATGCCAGTACGCCGTCACATCACCGTCGTCGACGCCGGACACACGCGTTTCGAAACCGGACACAGCTGACCGTGCCTCCAGAGTGTGCGGAACCGGCTCAGCCGGAGGACCGCAGGTCATACTAAGGTAAGGATTACCTAACCAAAAGGCCCAGTCTCGGCGGACTCAGCATTCCCCACTACGATTAAGGCCTGCCTAACCTAAGGGAGCTGGCCGTTGGAGACCGCAAGGTGACGGGCAAGAGGGTGCGCCCTGTCCTTCTCGTGACACTGCTGGGTACCGTCCTGGCCGTCCTGTGCCTGCTGTCACTCGCCCTGGGCGCGGCCAACGTCCCCCCGGACCAGGTGATCCGGGCCCTGTTCGGTGAGGCGCCGAGCCGCTTCGTGGACAACGTCGTCTGGTCGGCGCGCATGCCTCGCACCGCGCTCGGCCTCACAGCGGGCGCGGCCCTCGGGCTGGCCGGAGCGCTGATGCAGGCCCTCACCCGCAACCCGCTGGCCGATCCCGGCGTGCTCGGCGTCAGCGCCGGCGCCTCCTTCGCCATCGTGCTGGCCGTCGGCGTGCTCGGCATCAACTCGCTGTACGGATACGTGTGGTTCGCGTTCGGCGGGGCGCTGGTCGCCACGGTGGCCGTCTATCTGCTGGGCGGTCTCGGGCGGTCCGGGATGACCCCGGTGAAGCTGGCGCTCGCCGGGATCGCCGTCACCTCGATGCTGTGGTCGTTCACCCAGGCCATCGTGCTCACCGACGTGGACGCGCTCAACAAGTTCCGGTTCTGGTCCGCCGGATCGCTCGCGGACGCCGACGACGGCGTGGTGTGGCGGGTCCTGCCCTTCCTCGCCCTCGGCGCGGCACTGGCCCTGGCCTGCGCACCCGCCCTGAACAGCCTGGCCCTCGGCGACGACGTCGCGGCCTCGCTCGGTCGGCGCCTGGGCCTGGTCCGGCTCGCCGGCGTCGCCGCGATCACGCTGCTGACGGGGGCCGCGGTCGCCGTCATCGGTCCGGTCGTCTTCATCGGCCTGGTGGTCCCCCATGTCGCCCGCGTGCTCGCCCAGTCGGCGGGCATCGGCCCCGACCAGCGCTGGCTGCTGCCCCTTTCGGCGGTGCTCGCGCCCATCCTGCTGCTCTGCGCGGACATCCTCGGACGCCTCGTCGCACGGCCCACCGAGATCCAGGCGGGCGTGCTGGTCGCGTTCATCGGCGGCCCGTTCTTCATCGCGATGGTCCGTCGGCGCAATCTGGCGGAGGTGTGAGCGTGCCGAACACGAGTACCGCCCCGAAGTCCGCCACCGACTCCGGCCGTTCGGCCGGGGCCGCCCGGCTCCGCACCTACCGGCTGGCCCTGCCGCCCGTCTCCGGCGTCTTCCGCCCCCGGCTGGTCCTCCTGTGCGCGTTCCTCGGCGCGGGCACCTTCCTGCTGTTCTGCTGGGGCCTGACGACCGGCGACTACCCGATCGGCTTCACCGACGTCGTACGGGCCCTGGTCGGCTCCGGCGACCCCGGCACGGTCCTCGTGGTGGAGGAACTGCGCCTGCCCCGCGCCCTCGTCGGGCTGCTGGCGGGGATCGCCTTCGGGGTCTCGGGCGCGCTGTTCCAGACCATGACGCGCAATCCGCTGGCCAGCCCCGACATGATCGGCCTCACCCAGGGCGCCGGCACCGCCGTGGTCGCGGGCATCGTGCTCGGCTGGGACGGCGGCCTCGGCACCCAGGCCCTCGGACTGCTCGGCGCGCTGGTCACGGCCCTGACCGTCTACGCGCTGGCCTGGCGGCGCGGCACCACCGGCTACCGCATCATCCTGGTCGGCATCGGCGTGGCCTGGATCTGCACGAGCGCCACCGACTACCTCGTGGCCAAGGGCGGTCGCTTCCAGGCGCAGGCCGCCCTCGGCTGGCTCGTCGGCAACCTCAACGGCCGTACGTGGGAACAGGTCGGCCCGCTCGCCGTCGCGCTGGCCGTGCTGCTGCCGACGGCCCTGCTCCTCGGCCGGCTGCTGCGCACGCTCCAGCTCGGCGACGACGTGGCCACCGGCCTCGGTACCCGCGTACAGCCGGTACGCCTTGCCATCCTGCTCACCGGCGTCGGCCTGATCGCGTTCGCCACCGCGTCCGCGGGACCGGTGGCCTTCGTGGCGCTCGCCGCCCCGCAGATCGCGCAACGGCTGGCCCGTACGGCCTGGCCGCCCACCGTCGCCTCCGGACTGACCGGGGCGCTCGTGGTCCTCGGCGGCGACCTCATCGCCCGCACGCTCGTCTCCGGCACGGAACTGCCGGTCGGAATCGTCACCGGTGTGCTCGGCGCACCGGTCCTGCTCTGGTTGCTCGTCCGCGCCAACCGCGCGGGTTCAGGAGGTTGATCCCATGTCGGCTGATTCCCTGTCGACCGAACGCGTGCCGGACGGCTCCGTGCCCGCCGGCCCCGTGTCGACCCCCGACCCCGAGCTGCGGGCGAGCGGGCTGCGTCTGGCGTACGACAACCGGCTGGTGGTCGACGGTCTCGACCTGGCGATCCCGCCCGGCCGGATCACGGCCATCGTCGGCGCCAACGCGTGCGGCAAGTCCACGCTGTTGCGCGCCCTGGCCCGGCTGCTCGCGCCCAAGGAAGGGGCCGTCCACCTGGACGGCCGGGCCCTGCAGTCCATCCCGAGCAGGGAACTCGCCCAGCGGCTGGGCATCCTGCCGCAGAGCCCGGTCGCGCCCGAGGGGCTGACCGTCATGGACCTGGTCAACCGCGGGCGTTCCCCGCACCAGACCTGGTGGCGGCAGTGGTCGAAGGCGGACGAGCAAGCCGTGCACCAGGCCCTGGCCGCCACCAACATGACCGACCTGGCGGACCGGCCCGTCGACGAACTCTCCGGCGGCCAGCGGCAGCGTGCCTGGATCGCCATGGCGGTGGCCCAGGGCACGCCCGTGCTGCTGCTGGACGAGCCGACGACGTATCTCGACCTGGCCCACCAGATCGACGTCCTGGACCTGGTCACCGACCTCAACCGGCGCGAGAACCGCACCGTCGTGATGGTCCTCCACGACCTCAACCAGGCCTGCCGGTACGCCGATCACGTCGTCGCCATGAAGTCCGGGAAGATCGTCGCCGAGGGGAGCCCGGCCGAGGTCATCACCGCCGAGACCGTCGAGGACGTCTTCGACCTGACCTGCCGGATCACGCTGGACCCGGTCAGCCACACCCCCCTGGTCATCCCGATGGGCCGCCACCACGGGGCCCCGGCCCTGGAGCCGGCGCTGCCGACGGCGGACTGAGGAAACCCGGGACGCCCCGCGCTCCCGAAGGGGCGCGGGGAACCGTGTGCCCGGCCACGGCGCACCGGCAGACGAGGGAAGTACGACCGCTCAGCTCAGCCGCAGACGTCCCGGACGATCGTCGTGCCGGTTCCGACGCCGCCGAGCAGCCCGTCGAGCAGCGCGTGCGGTGCGCGCCCGTCGAGCACCCGGGCCATCTCCACGCCGCCCCTGACGGCTCTCAGGCATGCCTCCATCTTGGGCCCCATACCGCCGTTGAGCCCCGGCAGCAGCCGCTCCAGCTCCCCCGCGCCGATCCGGTCGACGACCCGCTCGCTCTGCGGCCAGTCGGCGTACAGACCCGGCACGTCGGTGAGGACGACCAGGGCCCGCGTCCCGAGCGCGGCGGCCAGCGCGCCGGCCGCCGTGTCCGCGTTGACGTTGTAGACCTGCCCGTCGTCGCCCCGGCCGACGGAGGAGACCACCGGGATGTGGCCGCTGTCCAGCAGGAGGCGGACGACGGCGGTGTTGACCCGCGCCACGTCCCCGACCAGCCCGATGTCCACGCGCTCACCGGCGACTTCGGCGTACCGCTTGACGGCCGTGAGCGTGTGCCCGTCCTCGCCGCTGAGGCCGACCGCGTGCGGCCCGTGCTCGTTCAGCAGTCCGACCAGATCCTTCTGGACCTTGCCGGACAGCACCATCCGTACGACCTCCATCGTCTCGGGCGTGGTGACCCGAAGCCCGTTCAGGAAGGCGGACTTGAGTCCCAGCCGGTCCAGGTGGGCGCCGATCTGCGGGCCGCCGCCGTGCACCACGACCGGCCTGACGCCCGCGCCGCGCAGGGTGAGCACGTCCTGGGCGAAGGCCCGCCGGAGCGTCTCGTCGGTCATCGCGTGGCCGCCGTACTTGACGACGACCGTGTGTCCGCGCAGGGGCTCCAGCGAGGCGAGACGGCCGGCGGGACCGGAGGAGGCGGCGGTCTCGGCCACTGCCGTGCCGCTCACGGACGGGCCGTGAGATAGCCGCCCATCGTGCGGAAGTAGTCGGTCGCGGCGTGCTCCGTCCCGTCCTCGGTGCGCACACGCCTGACGACCAACCCGCGCAGCCGTCCGCTCCTCGCCTCCGCTCCGGCGACGACGACCACGCCGTCGCCCTCCCGGATGAAGATCCGCCCCGGGGTGCCGCCGTAACAGCCCTTGGACACCGTGGACTCGACGATCCTGAGCCGCTGTCCGCGGTGGTGGGTGAAGGCGTTGGGATACGGGTCGCACTGGGCCCGTACGAGCCGCTCGATGTCCTCGGCCGGCCAGGTCCAGTCGATGCGGCTGTCCTCCAGGGACCGCTTGTGGAAGAAACTGGCCCGCTCCCGGTCCTGCGGTATCCACTGGGCGCGGCCCGAGGCGATGAGATCGAGCGACTCGTTGACGACCGGTGCGATCAGGTCGACCGTGCGGTGGAACAGGTCGGTGACGGTGTCGGCCGCGCCGACCGGCACGGCCCGCTGCAGCAGCACGTCACCGGCGTCCAGCTCGGCGTTCATCCGGTGCGCGGTGACACCGACCTCCCGCTCGCCGTTGATCAGTGCCCAGATCAGCGGGGAGAAGCCCGCGTACGCCGGGAGCAGCGAGTCGTGGATGTTGAGCGTGCCGTGGGGCGGGAGGCCGAAGACCTCCGGGGGCAGCACGGTCCGCCAGTTGTTCGCGACGATCAGGTCCGGAGCGGCGTCCTTCAGGGCGGCGAGGAGCTCGGGGTCGTCGGGCCGGTTGCGCAGCAGCACCGGCACGCCGTGCTTCTCGGCCAGGTCGGCCACCGAGTCGTCCCAGATCTTCTCGTACACGTGGTCGCTCTTGGGGTGGGTCACCGCCAACACCACCTCGTGGTCGGACTCCAGCAGAGCCTGAAGGGTGCGATGCCCCCAGGTCTGATAGCCGAACATGACGACCCGCATACTCGATCCTCCCTTAGAACACACCATTGCAAGGTAAGGCTAACCTTATTTAACATCAGTGGCGCCTAGGGGAAGGAAAAGTTGCGGTGAACGCACTGCACGACGAACCGGACGCCGTCCTTGACGTGCTCGGTATAGGGTTTGGGCCGTCAAATCTCGCACTGGCCATTGCGGTTGAGGAACACAACGCCCAAGCCGCTCCGGAGGACCGGATCCGCGCGGGATTCCTGGAGCGCCAGCCGTCGTTCGGCTGGCACCGGGGCATGCTCATCGAAGACGCCACGATGCAGGTGTCCTTTCTCAAGGACCTGGTCACCATGCGCAACCCGACCAGCGACTTCAGCTTCCTGTGCTTCCTGCGGGAGCGGGGCAGGATGGTGGACTTCCTCAACGCGAAGACGCTGTTCCCGCTGCGCATCGAGTTCCACGAGTACTTCGAGTGGGCCGCCGCCCGGGTGGCCCACCTCGTCGACTACTCCGACGAGGTCGTGTCCGTCGACCCGGTGACGGGACCGGACGGCGAGGTCCGCTGGCTGGACGTCGTCAGCCGCGTACCCGGCGCTCCCGAGCGGACCGTGACCCGGCGGGCCCGGAACATCTCGGTGGCCGTCGGCCTGGAGCCGCACCTGCCACCGGGCACGGACCTGTCGGACCACATCTGGCACAACAGCCAGCTCGTTCCGCGTGTCCGTGAGCTGAACGATTCCGGCAAGCCGGTGGGCCGTGTCCTGGTGCTGGGCGCGGGACAGAGCGGCGCCGAAGCGCTCGACTACCTGCACCGGTCCTTCCCCGAGGCGGAGATCTGCGCGATCTTCGCCAAGTACGGGTACACGCCCGCCGACGACAGCCCGTTCGCCAACCGGATCTTCGACCCGGAGGCCGTGGACGTCTACTTCCGGTCCACGCCGGAGGTGAAACAGTCCCTGGTCGACTACCACCGCAGCACCAACTACTCGGTTGTCGACATGGATCTCATCGAGTCGCTGTACGCGACGATGTACCGCGAGAAGGTCCAGGGGCGCGAGCGGCTGCTGCTGCGCAACGTGTCCCGCATCCGGGACGTGCGCAGCTTCGACGACCACCTGGAGGTCACCGTCGAGTACCTGCCCACCGGGGAACGGGAGGTGCTCTCCGCGGACCTGCTCGTGCACGCGACCGGCTACCGCCCCAGAGACATCGACAGCCTCCTGGGGAGAACGGCGAAACTCTGCCTGCGGGACGACAAGGACGCCGTGCGCGTGGGGCGCGACCACCGTGTCGAACTCACTCCCGACGTCTCGGCGGGCATCTATCTGCAGGGCGCGACCGAGCACACGCACGGGCTCACCTCGACCCTGCTGTCCACCACAGCCGTCCGGTCCGGCGAGATCCTCGAGTCCCTGCTCACGCACCGCGCGAACGACCTCGCCGTGCGCACCGGCTGAGGAGGCCGTCCGGACCGGGTGTGACGTCACGGATCCCCGTGCCGTCACACCCGCACGGGAGGCTCCGGCCCTATGCGCCCTCACTGGGCAATGACCAGCAACTTAGAGTAGCCTCACCTAAGTTTTCTTCGTCCGATCCCGGAGGGGTAGCGGGTGGGTCCTACATATCCGTCGGGGCGTGATGTCCTGCGGGAGTCGGTCAGAGAGCAACGCCGGGACGTCACCCTCGGCGCACTGCTCGCTTCCGGACACCAAGTCGGGGAAGCCCTGGTTCCGGTTCTGATCGGCGTGGTGATCGACCGGGCCGTCACCGGCTCCGACACCGGCGCCCTGTTCCTGTGGCTCGGCGTGCTCGCCTTGGTGTACGTCGCGCTGGCACTGTCCTTCCGCTTCGGCGCCTGGGCGGGCGACCGGTCGGCGGTCCGCTCCGAACACTCCCTGCGCATCGCCCTCGTACGCCGGGTGCTGCACCCCGGCGGCGGCGCCGAGGACGGCCGGCTGCCCGGCGCGCTCGCCAACACCGCGACCGAGGACGCCAAGCGGGTCGGCGGCGTCAACACCGCCGTGATGTACGGCATCGCATCCCTGGCCGGCATCCTCACCTGCGCCTTCGTCCTATTGCGCACCTCGGTCCTCCTCGGCCTGGTCGTCCTGCTGGGCACGCCCGTACTGCTGTGGCTCGGGCACCTGCTGAGCAAGCCCCTGGAGACCCGCAGCGAGGCCGAGCAGGAGCGCGCGGCACACGCCTCCGCCGTCGCCGCCGACCTGGTGGCCGGCCTGAGGATCCTCAAGGGCATCGGCGGCGAGTCGGCGGCCATCGCCCGCTACCGCACCACCAGCCGCGACTCCCTGCGGGCCACCTTGAAGGCCGCCCGCGCCCAGGCCTTCCAGAGCGGCATGGTGCTGTCCCTCACCGGCTGCCTGATCGCCGTCGTCGCCCTCGTCGGTGGACGGCTGGCCGCCGAAGGAAGCATCAGTCTGGGCCAGTTGGTGTCGGCGGTCGGCCTCGCGCTGTTCCTGGTAGGACCCCTCGAGGTGCTCGCCTGGGTCAACGCCGAGCTCGCCCAGGGCCGGGCCTCGGCCGGACGGGTCGCGGAGGTCCTGGCGACGCCGCACGGCGTCACGGCCGGCGACCGCGGCCTGCCCCAGCCGGTGCGCGGCGCACTGCGTCTGACGGGCGTCAGCCATGGCGGGCTGCGCGAGGTGGACCTGGACATCGCGCCCGGCGAACTGCTGGGCGTGGTCGCGACCGATCCCGCCCACGCCACCGACCTGCTGCGCTGCCTGGCACGGCAGGCCGACCCCGACACCGGCACGGTGGAACTGGACGGCGTGTCCCTGCGGGACCTCGACCCGGCCGAGATGCGTACGGCGCTGCTGGTCGCCGAGCACGACGCGGACCTCTTCGAGGGCACCGTCCGGAACAACGTCACGGCCGCCGCCCCCGCTTCGGGCGACCCCGAACCCGCCATGACGGCGGCCGGGGTGGCCCAGGTCGTGCAGACCCTGCCCGAGGGCGAGGACACGGCGGTCAGTGAGCGCGGCCGCTCGCTCTCCGGCGGCCAGCGCCAACGGGTCGCCCTCGCCCGCGCGTTGGCGGCCGACCGGCCCGTCCTGGTGGTGCACGATCCGACCACGGCGGTCGACGCGGTGACCGAGGCCGGCATCGCTGCCGGTCTTCGCGAGGTCCGCAAGGGCCGCACCACGGTCCTCGTGACCACCAGCCCGGCACTGCTCTCCGTGACCGACCGGGTGGTGCTGCTCGACGACGGCCGGGTCACCGACACGGCCCCCCACGCCGACCTGATAGCCCGTCACGAGACCTACCGAGCAGCGGTGCTGGCATGAGCGACATCTCCCACGAGCGGACACCGGACACCCCGGCCGAGCGGCACGAGGCCCCCGGCCGTGAGCTGCTGCCCACCGCGACACAGGCCCGCACCCGGGCCGCCGTACGCGAACTGGTGCGCCCGCACCGCCGCCTGGCACTCGGCGGCTTCGCCATGATGGTCGTGGCCACCGCCGTCGGCCTGCTGGTGCAGCCGCTGCTGGGCCGCATCGTGGACCTGGTCGCCGACCACCGCCCGCCGGGAAGCATCACCCTGCCGGTCGTCCTGCTGGTCCTGGTCGCCCTCGCACAGGGCGCGGCGACCGTGGCGGGCCTGTCACTGGTGTCCCGGCTCGGCGAGACCGTACTGGCGCAGCTGCGCGAGCGGTTCGTGGAGAAGGCGCTGCGACTGCCCCTGGAACAGGTGGAGAAGGCCGGGGCCGGTGACCTCACCGCGCGGGTCACCCGGGACGTCTCGGTGGTGGGCGAGGCGGTGCGCGGCGCCCTGCCCGAACTGGCCCGGTCCCTGCTGGCCATCGCGCTGACGCTGGTCGCGATGGCCGCGCTGGACTGGCGGTTCTTCCTCGCGGCGCTCGTCGCGGTGCCCGTCCAGGCCTCCACCGCCCGCTGGTACGTACGCAACGCCGTGCCGCTCTACGCCGAGCAGCGCATCGCCACCGGGGCCCAGCAGCAGCAGCTGCTGGACACCATCGCGGGCGCCGGTACCGTACGGGCGTTCCGGCTGGAGGAGGAGCACACCGCGCGGGTGACCCGGCGTTCGTCGGCGGCGGTCGAGCTGACGCTGCGCGGCGTCCGGCTGGTGCTGAACTTCTACAACCGGCTGCACGTGGCCGAGTACGCGGGACTCGCGGCCGTTCTCGTCACCGGGTTCCTGCTGGTGCGGGGCGGGTCCGTGTCCATCGGCACCGCGACCGCGGCCGCCCTCTACTTCCACAGCCTGTTCACGCCGGTGAACTCGGCCCTCGTACTCCTCGACGACGCGCAGTCCGCGACCGCCGCGCTCGCCCGGCTGGTCGGGGTCGCCGACCAGCCGGTGCCCGAGCCGGCGCGGCCGGCCCCGGAGTCCGGTGCGCGGACGGCGTCGGGCGGCAGCGTCACCGTGACCGGCGTCCACCACGCGTACGAAACGGGCCGCCCCGTCCTGAACGACGTGGACCTCACGCTCCGGGCGGGTGAGCGGGTGGCCCTGGTCGGTGTGAGCGGAGCGGGCAAGACCACGCTGGCCAAGCTCATCGCGGGGGTGCACCGGCCGACGTCCGGCTCGATACGGGTGACGGGCGGCGCCGGGACGCCCGGGGACCGCCTGCCGGTCGCGCTGGTCACCCAGGAGACGCATGTGTTCGCCGGACCTCTGGCGGACGATCTGCGGCTCGCGCGGGCCGACGCCACGGACGACGAACTGCGCACCGCGCTGGCCGCGGTGGACGCCCTCGACTGGGCCGTTGCCCTGCCGGACGGCCTGGACACGGTCGTCGGCGACGGCGGACACCGCCTCACCTCGGCACAGGTCCAGCAACTCGCCCTGGCACGCCTGGTGCTGGCGGATCCGCCGGTGGCCGTGCTGGACGAGGCGACGGCCGAGGCCGGCAGCACGGGAGCCCGCCTCCTGGAGCAGGCGGCGGACCGGGCGGTCGAGGGCCGCACCGCGCTGGTCGTCGCGCACCGCCTCACGCAGGCCGCCACCGCGGACCGGATCGTCGTCATGGACGCCGGCCGGATCGTGGAGAGCGGCACCCACGACGAACTGTGCGCGGCGGCCGGCCCCTACGCCTCCCTGTGGGAGGCGTGGTCCGGCACCCGCACCACGGCCGACCAGACCCCCACGCACGATCACAGCCCTGACACCACCACCGTGAAGGACCACTGATGCCCGGCTCCTCCAGAGGCGCACGCCTCGTCGCGGCGCTCGCCTCCGCGCTCCTCCTGTTCACCACCGCAGCGGCCTGCGGCTCCGAGGACGACTCCGACGCCGCGACGCCGGACAAGCCCGCGGCCACCGGCAGCGCCTTCCCGGTGACCCTCGCCCACAAGTACGGCAGCACCACCGTCAAGTCCGAGCCGAAGCGGATCGTCACGGTCGGACTGACCGACCAGGACGCCGTCCTCGCCCTCGGCAAGGTGCCCGTCGGGACCACCGAGTGGCTCGGCGGCTACAAGGGCGCCATCGGCCCCTGGGCCGCCGACAAGCTGGGCAGCGCGAAGGCCCCGACCGTACTCAAGGACACCGGCACGGGTCCGCAGACGGAGAAGATCGCAGCGCTCCGGCCGGACCTGATCCTCGCGGTCTACGGCGGCCTGACCAAGGACCAGTACACGACCCTGTCGAAGTTCGCCCCGGTGGTGGCCCAGCCGAAGGAGTTCAACGACTTCGGTGTCCCGTGGCAGCAGCAGACCGAGATCATCGGCAAGGCGCTCGGCCAGGAGTCCAAGGCGAAGAGCCTGGTGAAGGGCGTCGAAACCGACTTCGCGACGGCGGCCAAGGCCAATCCGAAGTTCGCCGGGTCGACGGGCGTGATGGCCACTCCGTACGAGGGGACCTTCGTCTTCGGCAGCCAGGACTCGCGCTCGCGCGTGCTCACGGACCTCGGTTTCAAGCTGCCGAAGGACCTGGACAAGGTCATCGGTGACGAGTTCGGTGCCAACATCAGCAAGGAGCGCACCGACCTGCTGGACACCGATGCCATCGTGTGGATCGTCACCGATACGGCGAAGGACGAGGCCAAGCTCCACAAGAACGCGCTCTACGCGGACCTGGACGTGGCGAAGCAGGGGCGTGAGGTCTTCGTCAAGGAGTCCAGCGACTACGGCAACTCCGTCTCGTTCGTCTCTGTCCTGAGCCTGCCGTACATGCTGGAGCGTCTGGTTCCCCAGCTGGCCGCGGCCGTCGACGGCGACACCGCCACGAAGGTGACCGAGCCGACCTCCTGAGGCGCGTCCCCGCGGTTGCGGCGGGGACCAGCGGATACAAGGGCCGGGGTCACGGAGGAACCGTGACCCCGTACTCCGTTGTGTCGGGCGACACGCTCGCGACACCAGACGCTGAAAGTATGATCAACCAATGTCTGACATGACCGAAACCACGCCCGGCTGGCTGACTCACGACGAACTGGAGCAGGCGCGCGCCCGCATGCCGATCCTGTACGTCGAGGCCGTGCCCGTGCGCGTCGACGACAACGGCGAAGTCACCCGCATCGGACTGCTGCTCCGCATGGGGTCGGGCGGGGCGGTCAGCCGTGCGCTCGTCTCCGGCCGGGTGCTCCATCACGAGCGGGTGCGGGACGCCCTGCTGCGTCACCTGGAGAAGGACCTCGGGCCGGTGGCGCTGCCCCGGGTCCCGACCTCGCTGCAGCCCTTCACCGTCGCCGAGTACTTCCCGACCCTCGGGGCCACGCCGTTCCACGACCCGCGCCAGCACGCGGTGTCCCTCGCCTACATCGTCCCGGTGACCGGCGACTGCCGCCCCCGCCAGGACGCCCTGGACCTGGTCTGGTTCAGTCCCGAGGAGGCATCGTCGCCCATGGTCCTGAACGAGATGCCGGGCGGCCACGGCGCACTGCTCAAGCAGGCACTCGCGCATGTGGGCTGCCTGTCCTGAGCCTGGCACGGACCGCGGCCGGGCGGGCCACAGCCGCGGACGGCCGTCGGCCCGGCTGCCGCGGACGCGATCCCGTGGCGTCAGGGCCTGACCGGTTTCACCTTCCGGTCGGCGCCGTTCACCCGCACGGTGACGCTTCCCCGGTTCCGCGCCCGGTCGGCGACGATCCTGTAGGACGTGACCTTCCCGTCCCGCCACGCGCAGTCGACCTCGTAGCCGCCACGGGCCCGGAGCCCCGTGAAGGATCCCCTGGCCTTCCAGCCGTCCGGCAGGGCGGGGAGCAGGTGGACGACGCCGTCGTGGCTCTGCAGCAACATCTCCGCGACGGCACCCGTGATGCCGAAGTTGCCGTCCATCTGGAAGGGCGGGTGGTTGCCGAACATGTTGGGCAGCGTGTTGTAGGTCAGCAGCCCGCGCAGCATGATCTGGGCCCGCTGCCCGTCGCCGAGGCGGGCGAAGAGGGCGGCCCGCCAGGGCCAGGTCCATGAGCGGCGGCTGTCGCCGGACACCGTCGCGGCCGTGAACGGAACGCCTTCCTTCTCACCGCACCGTGCCTTCAGCGAGACGAGGGCGGCGGCCGCGAAATCGGGCGTGTCCGGGGTGATCTGGCGGCCCGGGTAGACCGCGAAGAGGTGCGAGGTGTGGCGGTGGATGTCGGTGGGGCTGTCCAGGTCCTCCTGCCACTCCTGCAGCTGACCCCACTTGCCGATCCTGTTCGGTGCGAGGCGCGCCTGCATGTCCGCGATCTTTTTCCGGTAGGCGGGATCCGCCTTGAGCACCGCCTCGCAGTCGAGGTAGTTCTGGAACAGGTCCCAGATGATCTGCTGGTCGTACATGACGCCGTCCTCGCGCGGCCCGTGCTCGGGGGACCAGCCGTTCGGCGCGACGAGGAGCCCGTCCTCGCGCTCCTTGAGGTGGTCCTCCCAGAACTCGCAGATCTCCTTGATCATCGGGTGGGCGACGGTGCGGAGGTAGTCCAGGTCCTGGGTGAACGCCCAGTGTTCGTACAGGTGTTGCGCGTACCAGGCACTGGCGACGGTGTTCCACTCCCACGAGTTGCCGCCGAAGATGCTCTGGCTGGTGCGAGCGGTCCAGCCGCGGGTGTCCTTGCCGAAGGCGTTGCGGGTCGCCACGCGGCTGGGCACCGCCACCTGCTCGACGAACCGGACGAGAGCCTCGTGGCACTCCGACAGGTTCGTCGTCTCGGCTCCCCAGTAGTTCATCTGGACGTTGATGTTGGTGTGGTAGTCGGAGGCCCACGCCGGCTGGTTGCTGTCGTTCCACAGGCCCTGGAGGTTGGCGGGCAGGCCGCTGGGGCGGGAGGAACTGATCAGCAGGTACCGGCCGTAGTCGAACATCGTCTGCTCGAGTGCCGGGTCCTGTCCGCCCGCCGCGTAGCGCTCCAGCCGGGCGCTGGTCGGCAGAGCGACGACGGCGGCGTCGGAGGTGCCCCAGGTGACCGAGACACGGTTCATGAGGGCGCGTGTCTCGGCGGTGTGCTCGTCGCGCAGTCTGCCGTAGGGCCGGGCGGCCGCCTTGCGGAGCGTCCTGGCGACGACCGGTTCCGGATCGGCTCCGCGCCACCCGGCGGCGGCGTCGAGCTTGTAGTCGGTGCGGGCGTCCAGGAACAGGGTCAGGGTCGTACAGCCGCTGAACCGGAGTGCCGTCCCGTCGGCGCGGAGGTCGCCGTCGGTGTGTACGGCCCGGACGGTGCACGCGTGCTTGAGCCCGTTGCCCATCACACCGCTGAAGGCGATCCGCCCGGCGTCGGCGTCGACGGTCGTCGGGGCCTTCTCCTGCGCCGACGTCAGCGAGATCGCTCCGGAGAGTCCCCGCGCGTCTTCCGACGTGTACCGGAAGACCATGACGTCCGCGGACCGGCCGGCGAAGGCCTCGCGCAGGACGCGCCGTCCCGGTGCGCCGAAGCGGGTGACGTGGACGCCGTTCACGAAGTCGAGGCTGCGCTGGTAGTCGACGACCGTCCGCTGCGTGCGCGTGTCGAAACCCGTGCCTGCCAGCGCGATCTCCGCGATCTGGAATCCGGCCGGGGAGGCGCCCGGGGTCAGGGTGAGCCGGTAGGCGCGGTAGGCCGTCGTGTTGGTGATCCGGAAGGTCCGGGTGCTGCCGCGGTCGGCGAAGGGCGCGCCGGGGTCCTGCGTGTCGAGGGTCGTCCAGGCGCGCCCGTCCTGCGAGGCTTCCAGCACCCATCGGCGGGGGTCGTCCCGGGGGCGGTCCGGGGCCGCTGTCAGCGCGTACGAGGTGACGACGGCCGCGCGGGGCAGGTCGGCCTGCCAGACGACCTCCGGTGCGGGGGTGTCGACCCGCCAGACCGTGGCCGGATCACGGTCCACCGAACTGGAGATGCCTTGGGTGCGGGATCCCCCGGAGTGCCCGCTCGGCGACGACAGGTACGTCGAGCCGCCCCCGCCGAGGTCGAGGCCGGACAGCCCGACCTCGCTCAACTGGAAATGACTGACGCCTGCCTCGGGGACGAAGTCGAACCGGTAGAAGCGGTAGGCGCCGGTCTCGGCGGAGGTGAACTCCTTGGTCTGGAAACGGTTCTCGAAGGGCGCTTCCAGGGTGCGTCTGTCCAGCGTGGTCCAGGTGGCTCCGTCGGCGGAACCGAGGAATGTCCACTCCTGCGGGTCGCGCTGCGGCACGTCGTTGGCACTCGTCAGACGGTACGAGGCGACGGACACCGGTTCGGGGAGTTCGACCTGCCACTGCACCTTCGAACCGGGCCCCTCGATGCACCACTTGGTGCTCGGTGCTCCGTCGTACGTCTTGTCGACGCCCTCCGACGAGGAGCTGCTGTACGGGCCTCCCGGGGCCGTCACCTCGGGGCTCGCGCGGGGAGCGAAGGTGACGACGAGGTCACCGAAGTTCCGGTACGAGCCGAAGCCGGTCATGCCGGTGTCGAAGTCGCTGTCCGGCTTGCCCGCGAGGGCGTTGTCGTAGTTGTTGACCCCGCCCCACAGGCTCTGTTCGTTGAACTGGACGCGCTCCTCGTAGGGGTCGGCGAAGAGCATGGCGCCGAGACGGCCGTTGCCTATCGGCAGGGCCTGTGACTCCCAGTCCGTGGCGGGCACGGAGTACTTCAGTGCCTTGCGCGACAGGGTCGGCCACTGGACGCCGGCCGACGTGCCGGTCCCCGCGGCCACCGCCTGTCCCGCGGGAACACCGCCGGTCAGCTGCGTGGCCAGCGGGGCGAGGGCGAGGGCGCCACCGAACTTGAGGAGGCTTCGTCGCTGCGGTTGGGATTCATTGATCACGGTGAGATCTCCCGGCCGATTCATCGGCTCTTTCACAGGGGAAGTGGCAGCACATCGACACCTGCCGAGGGCGCGATCATCGTCGCCGGAGAATAGATCGGATGTCTAGAGGTGTGCGCTACTGACTCGACCGGCGCTGTCGCTACCGGATCCTCCGGTCGGGCCGCGGACTGCCGCGCGGCGGTGCGGGCAGCGGACGGAGCGAAGACGCGCCCCGCCGCCGCTCCACGGCGACAGCCTTCCGGACGTACGGCCACGCATATGACGAGACATACGAAAGGCCGCCCTCCCCATAAGGAGAGAACGGCCTCCGACCTGCGATGAAGCTGGTCGGGACGACAGGATTTGAACCTGCGACCCCTTGACCCCCAGTCAAGTGCGCTACCAAGCTGCGCCACGTCCCGTTGCCCGTTGTGACCTGGGGTTTCCCCTGGCTGAACGTGCACCGAAACAATACCGCACTCGGGTCGGTGGTCGCACACGCCTTTTGTCCCGCGATCACCGCTCAGTCCGGCCGGGCCCGCTCAGTCCGCGACCGGGACTCCCAGATCCGGGTAGGACTCCAGCAGCCGGGTCGGTGCCGCCTGCCGCCAGGAGTCCGCAAGGATGTCACGCAGTTCGTCCGCGTCCGCGAGGACCGCGAGCCGCACCCGCACCCAGGCGGAGCCGGCCTCGTGATCGGCGACCCAGAACTTCTCGGGCTCCGCGAGGACCAGCTCGTCGCGCTCGGCCTTCGGGCAGCGCACAGCCATGGACGTCTCCTCCTCGGGCAGGGTCGCGAACATCTTCCCCGCCACCCTGAAGGTGGGCATGCTCCAGGCGATCTTCTCCGTGGTGTCCGGCAGAGAGAGACAGATTCGGCGTACGTCTTCGGCATCCTGCATGGAAGGCACCGTAGCCAATGCCGCTGACAACCACCCTGCTGGGAGCGGGTTCCGTCAGCCGCCGGGCACCGGCTTGAAGCCCCGGTGCCGGGCGCCGGCCCGAAGCCCCGGCCGCCGTCGGGCACTTACCGGGGATCGGGGTCGGGGTCACCCGTGGAAGGCGGTACGGGCCCGGTCTCGGCCTCACTCGCGCGCGGACGGACCGGCCTGGCTCTCCCGGGGCCTCAGCCCTCGGGTGCCACCTCCGCCAGCGCCTCCAGGACCGGGATGATCAGCGGGTGGGTCTCGGCTCCCCTGCGTACCGCGGCGAAGACGCGGCGCGTGGGGGCGACGCCGTCGACGGGACGCACGACCACGCCCGTGAGATCCATGCCGCGCAGGGCCGAGCGCGGCACCAGGGCGACCCCGGCGTCCGCCGACGCGAGCGCGACGACCGCGCGGAAGTCGTCCGAGGAGTGTTCGAGCCGGGGCTGGAAACCGGCGTGCTCGCAGGCCAGGACCACCACGTCGTGGCAGGGGTTTCCCGGATACGGGCCGATCCACGGATCCTTCGCCAGCTCGGCGAGCGGCACCTCCGTACGGTCGGCGAGGCGGTGGACCTCCGGCACGACGGCGTCGAACGGCTCGGCGTACAGCGAGATGTGCGCGAGGCGGGGGTCGTCGGCGTCCGGTGCTCCCCGGTACTCGACGGCGACCGCCACGTCGACCTGCCGGTCGAGCACCATCGGCAGGCTGGCGTCGCCCTCGGCGTCCTGGACACGGAGACGGATGCCGGGCGCGGTCCGCGCGAGCCGGACCACGGCGGGTGCGACGACGAGGCCGATGCCGGTCGCGAAGGAGGCGACGGTGACCGTGCCGGCCGAACCCGAGCTGTACGCGGCGAGCTCCGCCTCGGCCCGCTCCAGCTGCGCGAGGACCGTGTTGGTGTGGCTGAGCAGGATCTCGCCCGCGGGGGTCAGCCGTACGCCCCGGGCGCCGCGCTCGACCAGGCGGTGGCCCGTCTCCTGCTCCAGGGCCGTCAGCTGCTGGGAGACCGCGGAGGGCGTGAGGTAGAGCGCGGCGGCAGCGGCCGTCACCGTACGGTGGTCCGCCACCGCACGAAGGATGTGGAGCCGCCGCGCTTCGATCATGTGACCGATTCTCTCAGAGGTTCAGTCCGCGCGGCCCTGACCTCTCGCTCCGCCCGGGCCCTCCCCCGGGACCCGGCCTGCCCTCCCCTGTGCGGTTCAGGCCCCCGCCTCCAGCTCCGCCCGGGCAGCCACGAAGGCGTCCACGGCCCGGTTCACGTCGTCCGTCGAGTGCGCGGCGGACAGCTGCACACGGATCCGGGCCCGGTCCTGCGGCACCACCGGGTACGAGAAGCCGATCACGTACACACCGCGTTCCAGGAGGAGCTCCGCCATCCGCCCGGCGACGGTCGCGTCCCCGATCATCACCGGGGCGATGGCGTGGTCGCCAGGGAGGATGTCGAAGCCCTCATCGGCCATCCGGGAACGGAACAGCGCGGTGTTCGCGGCGAGCCGCTCCCGCAGGTCGTCCGCCGACTCCAGCAGGTCGAGAACCTTGAGCGAGGCGGCGGCGATCACCGGGGCCAGCGTGTTCGAGAACAGGTACGGGCGTGAGCGCTGGCGCAGCAGCGCGACGATCTCGGCGCGGGCGGCGACGTAACCGCCCGACGCGCCGCCGAGGGCCTTGCCGAGGGTCCCCGTGATGATGTCGACACGGTCCATGACGCCGTGGAGCTCGGGGGTGCCCCGCCCGCCCGGGCCGACGAAGCCGACGGCGTGCGAGTCGTCGACCATCACCATCGCGTCGTAGCGGTCGGCGAGGTCGCAGATCTCGCGCAGCGGGGCCACGTACCCGTCCATGGAGAAGACGCCGTCGGTGACGACCAGCCTGCGGCGGGCGCCCGACGCCTCCTTCAACTGCTGTTCCAGGTCGGCGAGATCACGGTTCGCGTAGCGGAACCGGCGGGCCTTCGACAGACGGATGCCGTCGATGATCGACGCGTGGTTGAGGGCGTCCGAGATCACCGCGTCCTCCGCGCCGAGGAGGGTCTCGAACACTCCGCCGTTGGCGTCGAAGCACGACGAGTAGAGGATCGTGTCCTCCTGGCCGAGGAACGCGGAGAGGCGCTGCTCCAGCTGCTTGTGCACCTCCTGCGTACCGCAGATGAAGCGCACGGACGCCATGCCGTAACCCCAGCGGTCGAGCGCCTCGTGGGCGGCGGCGACCACCTCGGGGTGGTCGGCGAGGCCGAGGTAGTTGTTGGCGCAGAAGTTGAGGACCTCACCGGGGCGGCCGCCCGCGGTGACGTTCACGGTCGCGGACTGCGGGGTGCCGATGACGCGCTCGGGCTTGTGCAGTCCCGCGGCGCGGATCTCGTCGAGGGTGGTGCGGAGGTCGTCGCGTACGGAGTCGAACATCATCAGTTCCTTAGAGAGTCCAGTCGAGGATGACCTTGCCACCGCGGCCGCTCGCCGCGTCGGCGAAGGCCGCCTCGAAGTCGCGGTGGCCGTAGCGGCCGGTGATGACGGGCGCGAGGTCGAGGCCGCCCTCCAGGAGCACCGACATCGCGTACCAGGTCTCGAACATCTCGCGGCCGTAGATGCCCTTGATCGTGATCATGGAGGTGACGATCCGGGACCAGTCGACGGCGAACTCCTCGGACGGCAGTCCGAGCATGGCGATCCTGCCGCCGTGGGTCATGTTGGCCAGCATGTCCCTCATGGCGACCGGGTTGCCGGACATCTCCAGGCCGATGTCGAAGCCCTCGCGCAGGCCCAGCGCCCGCTGCCCGTCGGCGATGCTCGACTCGGCGACGTTCAGCGCGAGACTGACGCCGACCTTGCGTGCCAGCTCCAGGCGGTCCTCGCTGACGTCGGTGACGACGACGTTCCGGGCGCCCGCGTGCCGGGCGACGGCGGCCGCCATCAGGCCGATGGGACCCGCCCCGGTGATCAGTACGTCCTCCCCGACCAGCGGGAACGACAGCGCGGTGTGCACGGCGTTGCCGAACGGGTCGAAGATCGCGGCGACGTCGAGGTCCACGGGAACGCGGTGCACCCAGACGTTGGAGGCGGGCAGCGCGACGAACTCGGCGAACGCCCCGTCGCGGCCGACGCCGAGCCCGACCGTCGCACGGCACAGGTGACGCCGGCCGGCCTGGCAGTTGCGGCACTTCCCGCAGACGAGGTGGCCCTCACCGCTGACCCGGTCGCCCACGGCGATGTCGACGACGCCACGGCCCGTCTCCACGACCTCGCCGACGAACTCGTGCCCGAGTACGAGTGGGGCCTTGATGGTCTGCTGCGCCCAGCCGTCCCAGTTGCGGATGTGCAGGTCGGTGCCGCAGATCCCGGTCCTGAGGACCTTGATCAGCACGTCGCCGGGGCCGACGGCCGGCTCCGGGACGTCCATGAGCCGAAGCCCCGGCTCCGCCTTCTCCTTGACCAGCGCCTTCAACGGGGCTCCCGCGGGTGAGGTCCCGGATCCGGGCACGCCGAAGGACGCCCGCACCGGGTAGAGGAGTGGATTCGCCCAGCAATCTGCCGTACGCCGGTGCCCGGGGTCCATCGAGGATTTCTTAAGCGCCGCCGCAGCTTTCCTTCACACCGGACGACGGCTCCCGCGAGAGGGCCGGGGATGCGGTACGCGCGAACGGGACTCTTCACGTCCGCATGCGAGTTGATTGATCTCTCTGCGGCCACCAGCCGTATCCCTCTGCGGAAAGCTGCGAACGCACCCGGCGACCGAGGAGTCAGAAGCCCGCCATGCCCGCACCACACGTGCCCCTGCCACCCACCGACCACGTCCTGTCGCCGCACACCGGCTGGGCACGGGCGCACTGGGAGACACTCGCCGACCGGCAGCTGGAGGCCCTGGTCCCGTACGCGACGCCGGGATTCGCGCAGTACCGGCTGCCCGGCCGGACCTCCTGGTCGGGCGTGGTGTCGGACGGCCTGGAAGGGTTCGCGCGGTCGTTCCTGCTGGCCTCCTTCCGGATCGCCGGGGCACAGGGCGATGTCGATCCCCGCCTCATGGAACGCTACGCGCGGGGTCTGACAACGGGCACCGACCGCGACAGCGGCGAGGCCTGGCCCGAACTCACCGACTGCTCGCAGCAGATGGCCGAGGCCGCCCTGATCGCCGTCGCCCTGCACGAGACCCGTCCCTGGATCTGGAACCGCCTCGACACCGAGACGCGGGAGCGTGTCGTGGACTGGCTGTGGGGTCTAGTGGGCCGCCGCACGTGGGACGACCAGGGGCGCCTCCACCAGGTGGTGGCCGAGCAGTTCCTCGCCTCGGTCGGCGCGCCGTACCGGCAGGACGACATCGACGCCGGGCTCGACCGTCTGGAGGACTGGTACGCGGGCGACGGCTGGTACAGCGACGGTGAGGGCCGGACGTTCGACTACCACAACGGCTGGGCCCTGCATCTGTACCCGCTGCTGTGGAGCCGGATGACCGGTGGCGAGGCCGGCGACCGCGGCCGGGTCTACCGGGAACGGCTCGCCCAGTTCCTCACGGTCTACCCGCAGTTCTTCGGCGGGGACGGTGCTCCCGTGCACCACGGCCGCTCCCTGACGTACCGTTTCGCCACCGCCGCTCCGGTGTGGATGGGTGCCGTCGCGGGCTGTACACCCCTGGCTCCGGGCCTCACCCGGCGGCTGGCGTCCGGCACGGTACGGCACTTCGTGGAGCGCGGGGTGCCCGACGAGCGGGGCTTGTTGCCGCTCGGCTGGTACGAAACGTTCCTGCCGGTGACCCGGCCGCACTCGGGACCGGCGTCGCCGTACTGGGCGAGCATGGGGTTCCTCGGCCTGCTGCTCCCTCCGGAGCATCCGGTGTGGACGGCACGCGAACTGCCCCTGCCGGTCGAGGAGTCGGACCAGTACACCGCGCTCCCGGCCCCCGGCTGGCTGCTGCACGGTACGCAGCACGACGGCATCGTGCGCCTGGTCAACCACGGTAGCGACCACAACGCGCCGGCCGGGCCGGCCGAGGACGATCCGCACTCCGCCAAGTTCGCCTACTCGACGGCGACGGCGCCCGAGGCGGGGGCGCACGC
This sequence comes from Streptomyces aurantiacus, assembly GCF_027107535.1. Lineage (NCBI taxonomy): Bacteria > Bacillati > Actinomycetota > Actinomycetes > Kitasatosporales > Streptomycetaceae > Streptomyces > Streptomyces sp. Qhu-G9. The sequence goes on from NZ_CP114283.1 coordinate 6,587,883, forward strand.
GTGGGAACGGACCGTCGACGGACACCTCGCGCTGGTGACCCCGGACGGCGTCGCGTCACGCAGACGCACCATCGTGCCGTTGCACTGCTCGGGACGGACGGCGGCCTCCCGCTACGACGCCCGACTGCCCGGCGGCGAGCAGGAGTTCCCGGTCGAGACGACGAGTCTGCTGCGCGGTCCCTGGGAGATACGCGTGCACCGGGTACTCGCGGCGTCCGCGCTGACGGTCCGGGAGGGCGGTTACGCGGTCGCGGCCGAGACCCGGCCCACCGCGGAGCGGGGCCATGGCTGGGCGGTGGCCCGCACGGACGGCGGGCTGACCAGTGCCGTCGTCGCGCTGCACGGCTGGGACGAGGACACGGGCATCGCACGCGAGGTCGAGGCCAACGCCTTCGGTCCCCACTCGGCCACGCCGTACCTCCGGTGCGCGGCGGGCCACCCGGGCGGCACCGGTGTGTACGTCACGCTGCTCGTGCTGACCCGCGACTCCGTGCACCCCCAGGCCCTGCGCGAGTCCGTGGCCTGCGAGGTCGACGGAACGGAGGTCCGGATCACGTTCCCCGACGGCGACACCGTCTCCGTATGACCCCTGCCGCCTGACGTGATCCATGTCTGAGGAGCCACGGGTCACATACGGATCATGTGGCGCCGTCACACGCACGGACGGGCCCTGCTCAGAACCCGCCCTCCCGCAACTCGATCTGCTCGACCAGCTCCGCCGCCATCGCCTTGATCGTGTCCAGGCCGGACCTCCCCCACGGCCTGGGCTCCACGTCGGTGACGCACACGGTGCCGAGGGCGATGCCGGTCCGGTCGATGAGCGGGGCGCCGAGGTAGGAGCGGATGCCGAACTCGTCGACGACCGGGTTCCCGGCGAAGCGGGGGTAGTCGCGGACGTCCTCCAGGACCAACGCCTTGCGGCGCACCACCACATGGGGGCAGAACCCGTAGTCGCGGGCCATGCGGCGACCGGTTCCGAACGCCGCGCCGACCGTGCCGTTCGCCACTCCCACGGCTCCTGTGGTTCCTCCGGCCCCCGCGGGCTCCGCAGGGGCGACTCCGACCGCCGGCCGTGCCGGGTCGGCGCCGGCGCCGCTGCCGGGCCGGGTGTGCAGCCCGGCGAAGAACTGCCGTTCCTCACCGATGAAGTTGACCAGCGCGTACGGCGCCCCGGCCAGCTCGGCCAGCCGCCGCGCGAAGGCGTCGAGGGAGGGCTCCGGGTGTTCGCCCAGGCCCAGTACGCGCAGTCGGCGCGTTCTGGCGGGTGCCTCCTTGTCCTCGGGGGTGAGCAGCAGGCGACCGGCCGGGCGCGGCGGGTCGTACCTCATGTGTGGGCTCCGTGGCTGGGTGCGTGCGAAGGCGCGTGGGCGAGCAGGTGGCGGACGAGGGTGAGCAGGGTCTGCACTCCTGAGCTGGAGATCCGTGCGTCGCAGCGGACCACGGGCACGTCCGGGTCGAGGTCGATGGCGGCCCGCACCTCTTCCGGGTCGTAACGGAAGCCGCCGTCGAACTCGTTGACGGCGACGATGAAACCGAGGCCGCGCTGTTCGAAGAAGTCGACGGCGGCGAAGCAGTCCTCCAGGCGGCGGGTGTCGGCGAGGACGACCGCGCCGAGCGCGCCTTCGGAGAGTTCGTCCCACATGAACCAGAACCGCTCCTGCCCGGGCGTGCCGAACAGGTACAGCACGTGTTCCGGGTCGAGGGTGATGCGCCCGAAGTCCATCGCGACGGTCGTCTCGACCTTGTTCTCGATGCCGTCGAGATTGTCGGTCGCGGCGCTGACCGTGGTCAGCAGTTCCTCCGTGCTGAGCGGCGCGATCTCGCTCACCGCGCCCACGAAGGTGGTCTTGCCCACCCCGAAGCCTCCCGCCACCAGGATCTTCAACGCGGTGGGGAAAGGGTCAGAGCTGTCGTCGTAGTCCATCGAGCACTGCCTCCAGAAGAGACCGGTCAGTGGGGTTGTGGTGGAACGTCGGGGGCTTCGTGGACAGCGCCCCGCAGTCGACGAGGTCGGACAGCAGCACCTTGGTCACCGCTGCCGGCAGCTTCAGCTGTGCGGCGACCTCGGCCACCGAGACGGGGTCCCGGCACAGTTCGAGTGCCTGACTGTGCTCGGGGCCGAGGTAACCGAGGGGGGTGACACCGGTGGCCATGACCTGCGACAGGAGGTCGAGCGCGGTGCTCGGCCGGGTCCGGCCGTTGCTGACCTGGTAGGGACGCACCAGGCGTCCGGCCGCGCCATCGAGCCAGGGGCCGTCGCCGGCCGCGGCCACGTTCAAGGCCTCATCGCCGACGGCTCACCGGTGTGCTGCCTCGGCGCGGTCATCAGGTAGGGGCGGACGCTCTTGACCAGCATCGCCATCTCGTAGCCGAGCACGGCCGCGTCGGCGTCGCGTCCGGCGAGCACGGCCAGGCAGGTGCCGGAACCCGCGGTCGACACGAACAGCAGCGTGGAGTCCAGCTCGACGACGACCTGGCGTACGTCGCCGCCGTCACCGAAGCGGACGCCCGCGCTGCGCCCCAGGGAATAGAGCCCGGAGGCCAGGGCCGCCATGTGGTCGGCGCTGTCGGGGTCGAGGCCGTGCACCGACTTCACGAGGCCGTCGCAGGAGAGCAGCACCGCGCTTCTGGTGTGCGGTACGCGTTGCACCAGGCCGCTCATCAGCCAGTCGAGATCGGACGCATGGCCGGTCGGCGCATCGCTCGCCATGGGGGATCGACTCCTTGAAGTACGAAGGTCTGCGGGAGCGGAGGTGTGGGTGGAGGTGGCGTGGTTCATCCGGCTGGTGTGCTCCCGTCGTGCCGGGCGGTGAGGTCATGACCGGGCGCGGGCGCGCTCTCGCGCGGGGCGGGCGCCTCGGGTGGTTCGTGCGCTGTGTGCGTCTCGCCGATGGGCGTGGCGTCCCTACGGGAGGGCTCCGTCCGCGGGGAATCCATGGGGGCGAGCTCCATGGGGGCCGGCCCCATGGACCCGTCGTCCCTGTACCGGGCCTCTTCCCCGTACTGGAACTCGTCCCTGTTCTGGGCCTCGGCCAGTCCGATGCCACGCTGGAAAGCAGCCATCAGACCGGGGTCGTGGCCCACGACGAACTCGGAGTCCTGCCGGGGCGCGGGTCCGCCGCGCAGTTCGGGCACGATGTGTTCCTGGGCGCGCCGCTTGGGCAGTTGGGGCCTGCCCATGGTGCCGCGCACCACGCCGTTGCGCGGGACGGGCGGTGCGACCGTGTTCTCGGCGACGGCCCGCCTGTCGTCGGGCCGGATGCCGGGGACGGCCTCGGAGGGGTTGGGCCTCGACTCGGCGCCGCGCACCGGAAGCGGGGCCGGGCCTCCTCCCCCGTTGACGGCCGTCATCCCGACCGGCGTACCGTCCCGCCGCGGCTGCGCGGGCACGGCGGTCCTCGCCTCGTGCGACGAGTGGCTCGCGCTCTCCCGACCCGGCACACGCGATACGTCGGGCGAGTCGCCGGGCACGACGCCCGGCACGCGGGTCGGCGTGCCGTGGGCAGGTGTCCCTTGCGCCGTCGCGCCCCGTTCCGAAGCTCCGTGCACCGGGGTGCCGTGTACGGGAACACCGTGTGCCGGAGTTCCGTGTGCCGGAGTCCCGTGTACTGGAGTCCCGTGTACTGGAGTCCCGTTCGCCGGGGTCTCCAGACCTGCCACGCCATGGCTTCCCATGTCATGCGCATACGTTCCATGTGCCGACATGCCATGAGAGGCAGCTGTCATATGGGCGGGAGTCCCCTGTGCGGGAGTCCCATGAGCAGCGGTCCCACGGCCGGCAGTTCCATGGGCGAGCGCCTCGGGTTCAGGCGTCCCATGTGCCGGGATCCCCTGCGCAGGAGCCCCATGTGCAGGAGCCCCATGTGCGGCGATGCCGTGTGCGGGAGTCCCATGGGACGGGATGCCGTGGGGTGGGGTCCCAGGTGCGACGACACCATGGGCCGCCGCGCCGCGTCCCGGACCGCCCTGTGCCCTGGCGCCCTGCGTGACCGCCCCGTGCCCCACGCCGCTCTGGGCGCTCGGAACGCCACGGCCGGCGCCAGGTGAACCCGAGGCAGGGGTACCGGGGCCCAGCGCTCCGGCCGTCGAAATCGCCCCCGCCGGTGCGACACCGCTCTGTGGCCGCCCGGCCCCCGGCTGCTGCTCCTCCGGAGCGCCGAGCAGTGCCTGCGGCACGACGAGCACGGCCTGCACGCCACCGTAGATGTTGGTCTGCAACCGCACCGCGATTCCGTGCCGCCGTGCGAGCTGCGAGACCACGAACAGACCGATCCGGCCGTCCTGCAGCAGGCTCGCGACGTTCACCTGGTCGGGGTCGGCGAGCAGCGCGTTCATCTTGTGCTGCTCGGCCAGCGGCATGCCCAGCCCGCGGTCCTCCACCTCGACGGCGAGCCCGGAGGTGACCACGTTGGCCCGCAGCAGCACCTGGGTGTGCGGGGCCGAGAACACCGTCGCGTTCTCCACGAGTTCGGCCAGCAGATGGATCACGTCGGCGACGGCGTGCCCGCGCACGGTGCCGTCGATCGGCGGTACGAGCTTGACCCGTGAGTACTGCTCGACCTCGGCGATCGCGGACCGCAGCACCTCGGTCATGGAGACCGGGTTGCTCCACTGCCGACGCGAGACGGCGCCACCGAGCACCGCGAGGTTCTCGGCATGGCGCCGGATGCGGGTGGCGAGGTGGTCGACGTGGAAGAGGCCCTTGAGCAGGTCCGGGTCCTCGATCTCGTTCTCGAGCTCGTCGAGGATCGAGATCTCGCGGTGCACGAGGGACTGCAGCCGCCGGGCGAGGTTGACGAAGACCTCCACCTTCTGCTCGCTGCCCGCGTGGCTGGAGAGCTGGGAGGCCTGGACGACCGCGGTGACCGCACTGTCGTGGGCGGAGGCCAGGTCCTCGGCCAGCAGATCGAAGTCGTCGGCGTCCTGGGCGGGCCGGCTGTCCGGCCGGCGGGCGGGCGGCGCGTCACCGCGGCGCAGTGTCTCGACGAGGGTGTTCAGATCGGCCTGGCCGCGAACGCAGGCGCGGCGCAGCGCCCCGATGCGGTCGTGAACGGACCGGGAGGCCCGGTCGGCGGCAACGGTGGCGATCACGATGCCCGCGAGAGCGACCGCGACGGCTCCGCCGAGCACGATCCACAGGGTGGGGCCGGGGCGTGCGGCGGTCGTACGGACGGTGAAGAGCACTGCCGCGCTCGCGCTGAGGGCCACCGCGATGGGCGGCAGGATTGCGAGACGGAGCAGCTGGGAGCGTATGTGCGTCTCGGGCAGCGCCGGGGTGGAGCGGGCGACCGGTCGTCCGTGCCGTCCGCCCTCGCGGCGGTCTGCGCGGGCGGCCGGTGCGCGAAGGTGAGACATCGACGTCCTCGTACTGGTGTGTCGGGGCTTGTGGGGGCTCCCCCGGGTCTGCGACCGAGGCATGCGCCGACTGGGGCATGCGCCATCGCTCGCGCCGGTCGAGAGAGCCGAAGAAATCGGCCCTCTGTCGCTCAGCGGACACTCACAGTAGTCGCCACCGCATCAGGTGCGGTGGGCAGTTGACAAAGTCCGACGGCCGACGTCCCGCTCTGGTATGAGCGTTCGTACGACAGACCGATAAACCCCTCGTACGTGCGCCCCCTTGGTCTACCGATCCGATCAGACCTGGTCAGAAGCGGTCAGCGAAAATCGGCGAGGGCCGAGGAGCAAGTCGCTCCTCGGCCCTCGCCGATCACCTTCGCGCACGTCCATGTCACCCGGTGGGGACGGATTCCGGGGCTCCGGAGCCGTCCGCCCTGTCCGGCGCCTTGTCACGCGGCGTGTCGTGCACCGCCTTCTCCTCGGCGGGCCAGCCGCCGGGGGGCGGCAGGGCGACACCTCGCCACCAGGGCTCGGACGGGACGCTTTCGGCCGTGGGTTCGAAGGGTTCACCGGGGCGGGGCAGCGCGACCCGGGCACCGACCGCGCGCGCGGCGGTGACGGTGCCCTCGCCCGGCTCGGCCCAGGGGTGCGTCGACAGATTGAACGTGGCCCAGTGGATCGGCAGCATCACACCGGTGGGCCGTCCGCCCTGCAGGTCGAGGTGGGCACGCATGCCCTCCTCGGGCGTCATGTGGATGTCGGGCCAGAATTCGCTGTACGCGCCGATCTGGATCATCGTGGCGTCGAAGGGACCGTACTCGGCACCGATGTCCTTGAAGCCGGTGAAGTATCCGGTGTCGCCGCTGTGGTAGATCCGGTGCTGGTCGCCCGCGACCACCCAGGAGGCCCAGAGGGTGTGCTGCGTGTTGCGCAGGCCGCGGCCGCAGAAGTGGCGGGCCGGTGTGGCGGTCAGGGAGATTCCGCCGACCTTCGTCGTCTCGTTCCAGTCCAGCTCGCGCAGCCGGTCCGCCGGGACACCCCAGTGCTCCAGGTGGGCGCCGACGCCCAGGGGCACCGCGAACACCGTGTCCGTGCCGGCCAGGGCCTTGATCGTGGGCAGGTCGAGGTGGTCGTAGTGATCGTGGGAGATGACGACCACGTCGACCGGGCCGAGCGCCGCCAGCGGCAGGGGCGCGGGATGCAGCCGCTTGGGCCCGGCGAAGGCGAAGGGGGAGCACCTCTCGCCCCAGACGGGGTCGAAGAGCACCCGGTGCCCGTCGATCTCGGCGAGCACGCTGGAGTGGCCCAGCCACGTCAGCCGCAGTCCGCCGGCCGGGGGCGAGGCGAGGTCGGCGAGAGTCGTGGCGTGCACCGGCACGACGCCCGCCGGGGCCCGGCGAACGCGCTCCTCCTTACGGAAGAAGGCCTTCGCGAACTCGAGCATGGCTCCGTCCGGACGGGGAGCGCCCTCGGGATTACGGAAGACGCCGTCCGCGAAGTTGGGCGATCTGCGGATGCGCTCCATGCGCTCACCACTCGGATCCGCGCCGAACGCGGCAGGGCGCAGAGCACGGAGCCCGGAGCTCAGAGAACGGGAACCGGTCACGGCACCTCCAGGTGGATCGGTCTGGATTTCCATTATGGTCGCCGTCTCCGACAGCGCCGGGTCGCGCGGGCGACGGTGCGGTGTCCGTGCCGGGCACGGCGGAAGACACCCGGACGCCGTCACCCGCACCGACGAGCCGTGCAGCACGTTGACAGAGACGCCCGGCACTTTCGATACTGACCGATCATTCAGTAGCGAGTTGCCGGGACCGGCACCGGGACACTGGTGCGCCCGGTTCCACGTCGGTCAAACGCTCCGACGCCCCTTCCTGTTCCCGAGGAGACCCGTGACCGCCCCGGACCGTGTTCCCCTGATCTCGCTCACCTGGACCGACCACGTCACCGGCCGTCAGGGGCACCTGGTCGTGGACCGGCTGGTGCGCGGTGTCTCCAGCGGCGGGTTGCGCATGCGGGCGGGATGCACGCTGGACGAGGTCGCGGCACTGGCCCGGGGAATGACCATGAAGGAGGCCCTGCACTACAACCCCGAGGGACGCTATGTCCCGCTGGGCGGCGCCAAGGGCGGGATCGACTGCGACCCGCAGGACCCGGAGGCCTACGGGCTGCTCGTGCGCTATCTGCGGGCCATGCGCCCCTATATCGAGAACCACTGGACCACCGGGGAGGACCTCGGCCTGACGCAGGACCTGGTCGACCGGGCCGCTGCGGAGGCGGGGCTCGTGTCGTCGGTCCAGGCCGTGTATCCGCTGCTCGACGACGAGGACGCGGCACGGCGGCGGCTGGCGGACGCGTTCGCGGTCGAGGTGGACGGCATCGGGCTGGACGAACTGGTCGGCGGCTGCGGCGTGGCCGAGTCGGCGCTCGCGGCGCTGGACCGGGCCGGGGTCCCGTACGCGGGGACGCGGGTCGCCGTGCAGGGGTTCGGCACGATGGGCGGGGCCACGGCCCGGTTCCTCGCGCGCGCGGGACTGAGCGTCGTGGCGGTCGCCGACGTGAAGGGCACGATCGCCAACCCCGCCGGGCTGGACGTGGACGCGCTGCTCGCCGCCCGTGACACCTACGGCACCGTCGACCGCTCGGCCCTGCGTCCCGCCGACCGTGAACTGCCCGGTGAGGCCTGGCTGTCCGCGGAAGCCGACGTGCTGGTACCGGCGGCGGTCTCGTACTCCGTCGACACCGCCAACCAGAGCCGGATCACGGCGCGTTGGATCGTCGAGGCGGCCAACATGCCCGTCCTGCCCGAGGCGGAGGAACTGCTCGCCGCGCGGGGTGTCACCGTTCTGCCGGACGTCGTGGTCAACTCCGGGACCAACGCCTGGTGGTGGTGGACGCTCTTCGGCGACATCGGGGCGGACGCCGACGAGGCGTTCGCGTACACACGGCGTTCGATGCGTGCCCTGATCGACCAGACCCTCGCCCGCGCGGAGGCCGACGGGACGACACCGCGGGCGGCCGCGCACGCGATCGTCGCGGACCGGCTCCCGGTGATCGCCGAGCGGTTCGGCTGGTACCGGTGACGGTCCGGACGCGGCCGGTAACCGACCCTCCGACGGCGCGGCCCCCGGTCACGCAATAGGGTTGCCCGGTGGCAAGAGTCCGGTTGAGCGTGGCGGCGCGGCGTGAGGAGTTGCTGCGGGCCGCCATCCAGCAGATCGAGGCACGCGGTGTGTCCGCGGTGCGGATCGCCGACGTGGCGACCGCGCTCGGGGTGAGCAACGCGCTGGTGCTCTATCACTTCTCGACGAAGGAGAAGCTGGTCGCCGCCGCGTTCACGTACGCGGCCGAGGACGACCTCGCCCATCTGCGCAAGCTGCTCGGGCGCCGGACGACGGCGCTGCGGCGGCTGCGGGCCGCCGTCCGCTGGTACGCGCCGACGGGGCAGGCCAAGGGCTGGCGGCTGTGGATCGAGGGCTGGGCGGTGGCGCTGCGCGAGCCCGCCCTGCGGGACGTCACCCGTGATCTGGACCGGCAGTGGAAGGCCGCGCTCGCCGGGGTGATCGCGGAGGGTGTGGCGGCGGGCGAGTTCCGCTGCCCGGACCCGACGGGCACGGCGCTGCGTCTCACCGCCCTGCTGGACGGGCTCGCCGTCCAGATGACGGCGTACTCGGGCGCGGTGTCACGTGCCCGGACCCAGCAGTGGGTGGACGAGGCACTGGCCCGCGAACTGGGCCTGGAGCGCGCGGCGTTGACGGCACCGGGCGCCTGAGACGACGTAACGCGGGCGCGCAGGCGGACGACGTACCCCCGCGCGAAGGCGGACGACGGCGAGGGGCGGCCCGGGCCGCCCGACACCATCGGCCGGGAGGCCCCGGGCACCCTCGGGCCTGCGAGTCACCGGCCCACCCCACCGCGTCCGGTTCGTCCCCGCCCGCTTCTGCCTTGCCCGGGAGCCCGCCGGGGAACTGTCCGGCCCCTGGGGCCCGGCAGCCCTCGCCGCCCCACAGCCCTCCGGGCCTTCAGGCGACCGCTTCGATCCACAACTTGATGTCGCCCGGCGACAGATTTCCCTTCGCCACCACGTGGTCGCCGGAGGACTCCCCGCGCAGCCGGCGGCCGATCCACGGCACGAGGTACTCGCGTGCCCACTGGACGTTGTCCCGCCGCATCTCCAGCGTGCCGCGCGGCGGCAGCGTCGGCCACGGCTGGTCCGGATCCGCGGGCACCTCCAGGCCGAGGACCTGGCCGGCGCGCAGGGCGACGCGGGTGTGCCCCTCGGGAGACAGGTGGAGCCGGTCGCCGTCCCAGGCCCGCCGGTCCTGGATGGTCTTGAGGGACCACAGGTCGAGCACGGGACAGCCGTACCGGTCGGCGATGGCCCGGATATGGAGGTTGTACGTGGCGATCTTGCCGCGCATGTGCCTGAGTACGGGTACGTCACGGGTGTCGAAGCCGGTCGTCACGAGGACCGTGCCGACGGCCGACGTGAGGTCCGCGACGGCGCGTTCGAAGCGCTCCGCGACCTCGTCGGGGTCGGTGCCGGGCCGGATGATGTCGTTGCCTCCCGCGCAGAAGGAGACCATGTCCGGCGCGAGCTCCTTGGCCCGCCGCAGCTGGTGCTCGACGATCTGGTCGAGCAGTTTCCCGCGGACCGCGAGGTTGGTGTAGTCGAACTCGCCCTCGGGCCGCCGGTCCGCGAGCAGTACCGCGAACCGGTCGGCCCAGCCCACGAAGGAGCCGTCCGGGCCAGGGTCGCCGACGCCCTCGGTGAAGCTGTCCCCCACCGCCACGTACGACCCGATCACTGATCTGTTGTCATTCTTCGAATCGTCTGCCACATCGGCCCATGATTCACCTTCGCGTGTGAGCTACGCGACCGTAGGAAAGGGTTGACGGGCGGTGAGATAGGCCACTCGTCAAGTGTTGGTCAATCCCGGAATAAGGGGGCGGATCAAGGGCGTTGCCGCAGCTCGCCGACCCGGAAGTCCGTGATCGCGAAGTGGCTCCACACGGTCCGGAACGCGAAGTGCCCTCGCGTGTACGGCTCCGGGTCGTCGTGGTCGAAGACGAGTCGCCCGTTGTTCCACCACTGGACCGTCGAGCCGTCCGAGACGATCCGGACCCTGTTGGGCCGGTTCGCCGTGAGCAGGGGTTCCGTGTAGTCGAGGATCAGCGGCCGTACGCCCGCCTCGCCGACGTAGCGACGCAACCTGGTCGTGGTGTTGCCGTTCGCGCCGTATCCGGCGTAGTACGTCCTGAGGTGGTCGTACTCGGCGAGCGCGCCGCCCCGGGGCGTGGCGAAGAGGTCGTCGGGTGAGCGCGCGTCGGTGGCGTTCCAGAAGTTGTTGAGGTCCGAGACCCGGTCGTTGGCCCCGCCCGCGGAGATCGCCGTGGCGGTGTACCCGATGACGTACGGCCCTCGCAGAGCGCGCCTGAACCAGACCGTCGCGCCGCTCGGCACGTCGATGTCCAGGACGCCCCGCGCGGCGGTGACGGTGCCGCCGTCCTGGAGCTCGGTCGCCCACTGGGAGAGACCGTGCCGGAAGTCGTCGCGGGCGATGAGCCGGCCCGGGCGGTGGCGGGACGACGCACTCGCCTGCCGTCCCGGGACGAGCGCCGCGAGCCCGGCGCCCGCGGCCAGGGCTCCGAGCGCTCTGCGGGTGGTCGTCATGGCGGCTCCTTCGGGCGTCACGGTCGCAGAAAGCGCTTGCGGAGATCACTGTGTCCGCACCGGTACGCCCTTGTCGAGACGTCGCCCGGCCACGCCACAGGACCGCAACAAGCCGACCCAGGAAGCCGGCACACCGAAGGCCGGACCCCGGGGATCACAGGGTCCGGCCTTCGGAGACGAGCCGGGCAATACGGGCCCGCGGAGGCGGGCCGGGCGTCAGACGGAGACGCCCTTGGCGCGCAGGTACGCCAGCGGGTCCACGTCCGAGCCGTAGTCCGGGGTGGTGCGGATCTCGAAGTGCAGGTGCGGGCCGGTCACGTTGCCCGTCGCGCCGGAGAGGCCGACCTGCTGGCCCCCGGTCACGGCCTGCCCGGCCGAGACGGAGAGGGAGGACAGGTGGGCGTACTGGGCGTAGCGGCCGTCGTCGAGCCTGAGGACGACCTGGTTGCCGTACGCGCCGCCCCATCCGGCGGAGACGACCGTGCCCGCGCCGACGGCCTTGAGCGAGGTGCCGGTGGGAACCACGAAGTCGACACCGGTGTGGTAGCCGCTGGACCACATGCTGCCCGACATCTTGTACGGGGTACCGACCGTCGCGCCCGCGACCGGCATCGCGAAGCCGGAGGCGTTCGCCGCCTTGGGCGCCGCCGGCTTCTTGGCGGCGGACTGGGTGGTCTTGGAGGCGGGTGCGTCCGCGCTCGGGGTGGCGGCCGCGGCCTTTCCGCCGAGCGTGAGCTTCAGACCCGGGTGGATGAGCGCCGGGTCGGCGCCTATCGCCTTGCGGTTGTCCTCGTACAGCTTCTTCCAGCCGCCGCCGACGTCCTGCGTGTCGGCGATCTTCGAGAGGGAGTCGCCCGCACGCACGGCGTACGTCTTGGTCGCGACCTTCTTGGCCTCGGCCTTCCGGTCGGCGGCCGGCGCGGAATCCGCGGCCTTGCCCGCGACGTCCGAGGCGCTCGCGACGGACTCGGCGGCGGACTGCGGGGTAGCGGCGTGCGCTCCGGCGGCTCCGAACAGCGGGATGGCCAGTGCGGCGCCCCCGGTGCCGGCTGCGGCGATGGAGCGGGAGAGACGCTGGGACTTGGGACGGCGGTGCTTACCCTTCGCGGGCATGGCGAATTCCTCTCCGGCGCCTGCGAGGTGAGCTGTCGGGTGCGAGCTGGAGATGCCCGGCCGTGCTTGCGCACGACTTAACCCCTAGCCGTTCCGGAGACCGGAACAGGCGTTGTACCTGTGGGTCCCCCGCTCCTGCCATGTACGGGTGAGTGAGCGGATTCCGGGCGGTGGCAGGATTGGGCGTCCGTCCGGATTGGAGGTGAACGTAAGCGACATGAAGACACGGAAACAACCTTTGGGGTTTCCTGTGTGCCCCGTTCTCTTGATCCGTGACCGAAATGACAGTCACCCTGAGTCAGTACGGGATCTCACCCGTCCGTTAAACCCCTGAAAACACACGTGAATTGCGTGAACATGGCGACAGCGGAACGTCACGAATATGACGCTGCTCACGGGAGCCGCTCCAGGAGCCTTTATTCCAGAGCGAGTTGGAACTAAGGCTCCAATGCGGACACAACAGTCACATGCGACGCAGTCGGATAACTGCCGCATCAAGGTCGCCACGCAGCCCCGTCCGCAACCCGTGATGCAACAGCACCGCACCTCGGTGGACTTCGCCCGTTTCGAGGCATTCGTACGAAGTCGCCGGGTCGAGGCCCCGCAGGCGCACCGGCGGGACCGGCTCGCCGTAGTGCTGCGCCTGGAGCCAGGCGAGGACGACGGTTTCGCCGTCACGGACGTACTGGACCGCGCTCATACCGCCCTGCGGCGTCCGCAGCCGGTGAAGGTCACCGCCCTGCACGACGGGCCGGATCTCCTTGTAGAGCTCCACCCAGCCCCGCGCCTCGGCCAGCTCCTCGTCGCTCCACCGCGTGAGGTCGCCACCGACTCCGAGCACCCCGGCCATCGCGCTCACGAACCGGAAGCGCAGCGAGCTGACACGACCGTTGAGCTGCGCGTTCGGGCTGTCGGTGACCCAGGCGGCCATGGCCCGGGCGGGGTGCACCTGACTGAAGCCGTGCTGGATGGCGAGCCGGTCGAGGGGGTCCGTGTTGTCCGAGGTCCACACCTGGTCCGTACGCGCCATGATCCCGAGGTCGATCCGGCCGCCGCCGCCCGAGCAGGACTCGAAGGCCACCCCCGGATGGGCCGCCCGCAACCGGTCCAACAGGCCGTAGAGGGCGTGCACATGATCCACCCAGAGGCGCTGCGGGTACGCCTCGCCGGGCCATCCGGCATCGGTGAAGCAGCGGTTGAAGTCCCACTTCACGTAGTCGATCGGGGCGCTGGAGAGCAGCGTGTGGAGCTGCTCCCACAGGTACTCCTGGACGTCCTCGCGGGCGAGGTTCAGGACGAGCTGATTGCGCAGTTCCGTCCTCTTTCGTCCCGGATGGAACTGCACCCAGTCCGGGTGCGCGCGGTACAGCTCACTGTCCGGGTTGACCATCTCGGGCTCGACCCAGATCCCGAACCGCATCCCGAGCGCGTGCACGTCGTCGGCGAGGGGCTTGAGGCCGGCCGGGAAGCGGTCCGGGTTGGGCGTCCAGTCGCCGAGCCCGGCCCGGTCACTGGTGCGCGTCCCGAACCAGCCGTCGTCGACCACGAACAGTTCGACCCCCATCGCGGCGGCCCGCCGCGCGAGGGCCCCCTGCTGCTCCTCGGAGATGTCGAACTCGGTGGCCTCCCAGGAGTTGTAGAGCACCGGCCGGTCCTGGTCCGCGTCCGGGATCACATGGGCCCGCTGGTAGGCGTGCCACGCGCGGCTCGCCCCGCCGAAGCCGCCGTCGCTCCACAGTCCCGCGAAGACGGGCGTGACGAAGCTCTCCCCCGGCTCCAGCCGCAGCAGTCCGGAGTCGTCGTATCCGGCCCCGCCGGTGATCTGCACGCGTGCGTCCGGCAGCTGGGCCACCGCGATCCGCCACGTCCCCGACCAGGCGAGCGCGCATCCGTAGACCTCGCCCAGCTCCTCGGTCGCCGAGCCGTCCGCGTCCAGCGCGACCCACGGCAGGTGCTGATGCCCCGTGTGCCCCCGCCGGCTGCCGATGGTCTTCTCGCCGTAGGTGAGCTCGGAGCGCACCAGACGGGACTCGGCCGCCCACCGTCCGTGCAGCTGGGACAGCCGCCATCCGTCGCGCTGCGGCAGCGTCCAGGTGGCGGAGTCGGCGCGCAGCACCTCCAGGGCGGGTCCCTCGTTGGCGAGGGTCACCCACCGCTCGACGACGTCGGTCCCGGCCCGCATCCGGTAGTGCAGCGTGATGCCGAGTCCGGAGTCGGAGAACCGCAGCCGCAGCTCGTCGCCCTCGGCCCCGCCGGTCTCGTGCCCCTCGAACCGCCACTCGGTGCCGCGCCTGTCCTGCGTACGCACGGAGAGCGCGGGCCGGACGAAACGGGGGCCGCCCTCGACCGGGTACTCCTCATGGCCGTCGAGGGTGGCCTCGAAGGGCCAGTACTCCGGTCCGGGGCCCGCGGCGAGCGCCTCCGCGTCGGCGAGCCCGATCCTCGGGCCCCAGTGCAGATGAAGCAGCTCGTCCTCGTCACCGAGCCGCAGGCCGTAGCTGCTCGTGGGTCCCGAAAGAAGCCACGTACGGCCGTCTGCGCCGATCTCTACCATCAAGCCCTCACATATTCGAACAGGCACGCTCAAGCCCCAACATCATCAGGGTCCGCGTGCCTTTCCGGCAACGTCTGTGGACAACTCATTGGCCTACGAACCAATGTCGTATCGTCGGACACGCATCTCGCCGACGAGCCGCGTCGGCGGCGGATGGGAGGAGCCCCCGTGACGCAGCAGGTCCCGTCGACCGAGCCCGAGCTGGCTGGAGTGCGCAACTTCCGCGACGTGGGCGGCCTGCCGACGGTGGACGGCCGGCGGGTGGCGTACGGGCGGCTGTTCCGCAGCGGTCACCTCGCGCACGCCACGGCGTCGGACGCCGCGTTCCTCGCCTCCCTGAGCCTGCACACGATCTTCGACTTCCGCAATGCGGCGGACCAGAAGCTGGAGGGGCCCGACGTCGAGCTGCCCGGGGTGCGCAATGTGAATCTGCCACTGACGGACCCCGCCGACGGCGCCGAGTTCTGGACGATGGTCCGTGACGGGGATCTGGACCAGCTGCGGCAGCTGCTCTCCGACGGCCGGGCGGCGGACCGCATGATCGGCTCCTACCGCACGATCGTCAAGGAGCGCACGAGCGAGCTCCGTCAGGTGCTGCACTCACTGGCCGAGGACAGCGTCCCGGCCCTGATGCACTGCGCGGCGGGCAAGGACCGGGCCGGCCTGTCCGTCGCCATGACGCTCCTCGCCGTGGGCGTCGAGCGCGAGGCCATCGTGACGGACTACCTGGAGTCGAACGCGGCGCACCGCCGTTACCGCGTCAGCCGCAGCGGCTCCTCCGACTCGGCGTACACCCCCGAGGTGATGGAGCTGCTCAGCCCTCTCTTCGACGCACGTGCCGAGTATCTGGCCGCGGCCTTCGAGACGATCGAGGAGACCTGGGGCAGCACCGACGCGTACCTGGAGCAGGCGCTCGGCGTGACGCCCGAGATCCGGGAGCGGCTGCGGAACCGGTTCCTCGACTGACCCGGCCGGGCGCCCCCGGTCCGGTGACCGCTACTGCCCCTGGGCTCCGAGGGAGAACAGCAGGTAGATGAAGGCGGCGAAGACATGCCCGACGGCCACGTAGATGATGAGCCGCACCCACAGCGCGCGCGGGAACTTCTCCTCGATGTCCTTCATCAGGACTCTCCTCGGTTCGTCGTCGGTCCGAGGCACAGGGCGGCCGTCGGGCTCTGCAGCAGGGTGTGTACGAAGAGCAGGTCGGCGCCGTCCCGGTCCGCGGCGGCGATCCGGTGGGGGGTCAGCGAGTCGAAGTGAGCGCTGTCGCCGGGTTCGAGGACGTGGGTGGTGTCCGCGAGCCGCAGCCGCAGCCGCCCCTGGAGGACGTACAGCCACTCCTCACCGGGGTGGACGCGCACGATGTCGCCCTGCGACCCGTGGGGGACGTGCACGCGCAGGGACTGCATGCCGCGTCCGGCGGCGCCGGCCGGCCAGTACGTCCAGCCGCCGGCCCGGGTGGGCTCCATGTCGGCGGCGCGCACGACGGCGTCCCGCTCGGTGACCGTCTCCCCGAGCAGGTCCGAGACGGTGGTGCCGTAGATGCGGGCCAGCGCGAGCAGCATCGGCAGCGAGGGCTGGCGCTGCCCGGTCTCCAGCCGGGAGAGGTGGGCGGGCGAGAGCCCGGCGGCCCGGGCCGCGGACTCCAGGGTGAGCGTCGCGCGACGGCGCAGCGCACGCAGCTGGGGGGCGACGGCCGGCAGCTTCTCCCCGGCTGCCGCCGGCTCGGAAGGGCTCGTACCCTTGTCAGGGTTCATGTGGTCCATTGAGCCGCAGGCTTGCCTCGGAGACAAATTCCTTGCCTCAGAGGCAAAAGATCCCGGGGCCCGTCGGCTTTTGTCCTCCCGCGGCCGACGACCCCGTACCGCTGCCGGGGCCTACCTGTTGGCGACCGCCTGTTTGACCAGCGTCTTCCCGAAGTCCCACATGAGCCCGCCCCCACTGTGTGCGTCGTCCATCACGGCGGTGAAGGCGTCCAGGAACCGGTCGACGTCCCGTTCACCGAAGACCAGCGGCGGAATCAGCTTGATCACCTCCAGATGGTCGCCGGAGACCTGGGTGAGGATCCGGTGCCGCTGCAGCAGTGGCACGACCACCATCTGCGCGAACAGCCCCTTGCGCGCGGCCTGCAGCATCGTCCACCGGCTGCGCAGCTTCAGTGACCTGGGCCGCCCGAACTCGATGCCGATCATCAGCCCACGGCCGCGTACGTCGCTCAGCAGCTCGTATTTGTCGACGAGCGCCGCGAGCCGGGACTTCAGCTGCTCCCCCGTGGCGCGGGCGTTCGCCACGATCTGCTCGTTCTCCATGACCGACAGCACGGCGAGGCCGGCCGCCATGGCCTGCGCGTTGGACCCGAAGCTCGCGGAGTGCACGAGGACGCGGTCCATGGACGAGTAGACCTTCTTGAAGATCCAGTCCTTGCCGAGTGTGGCCCCGACCGGCACATAGCCGCCGGACAGCGCCTTGGCCACGCACACCAGGTCCGGTTCGACGCCTTCGTCGTGCTGGTAGGCGTAGAAGTCGCCGGTCCGGCCCAGCCCCGTCTGCACCTCGTCCGCGATGAGCAGCGCCTTGTGCCGGTGCAGCAGTTCCTGGGCGGCGCGCAGATAGCCCGGCGGGGACTCGTGGACGCCCTTGCCCTGGATCGGCTCGACGATCAGGGCGGCGACGTCACCCTTCTTCAACTCCCTTGCCAGGGCGTCGAGATCGCCGAGCGGCACCGCCGTGTCGGGCAGCAGCGGGGCGAAGCCGTCCCGGAAGCCGTCCTCGCCGTTCACGGACAGGGACCCGGTGGTGAGGCCGTGGAAGGCGTGCGGGCAGTACAGGACCCGCGGCCTGCCGGTGGCGTACCGGGCGAACTTCAGCGCGGTCTCGACGGCCTCCGTACCGCTGTTGCCGAAGAACACCCGGTCCAGGTGCGGGCTGTGCGTGAGCAGCTTCTCCGCCAGCAGCCCGGGCAGCGGCTGGCAGTCGAAGCGGGTCAGGTCGGCGAGCTGGGCGTCGAGGACGTCGTGCAGCGCCTTGCGGACGACGGGGTGGTGGCGGCCGAGTCCCATCACCCCGAACCCGGCGAGCATGTCCAGGTAGTCGTTGCCGTCCGCGTCCCAGAAGTACGCGCCCTCGGCCCGCTCGTAGACCCTGTCGAAGCCGATGGTGTGCAGCATGCGCGGCAGTTGGTGGTTCAGGTGCTTGGCATGCAGTTCGTAGCGCTCGGCTCCGCGCTCGGCGAGAAGACTGCCGAGGTCGAACTCCTGGGACTCACTGGTGGTCATTCCTGTTTCTCCTTGGGCGCCTGTTTCCCGGCCGCCGGCTTCCCGGCCGCCTGCCGCTTCGACGTGCGCTGCCCGTCGGCCTGCGCCTTCCGCACGCGCTTCGTGGCGGCCTGCCCGCCGGGGGCCCGCGCCGTGACCGCCGGTTCGGCGTCCGTGACCGCCGCGCCCGCTTCCCGTGTGGCCAGGCTCGCGCCGATCCGGCCCGCGATCTCGACGGGCGTCAGACCGATGTCGGCCAGCACCTCGCCCCGCTTGGCGTGTGCGAGGAACTGCTCGGGGATCCCGAACCGCCGTATCGGCACGTCGACTTCGGCGTCGCCCAGGGCGAGCGCGACCGCCGCGCCCACTCCGGAGGCCCGGCTGTTGTCCTCGACGACGGCGACCATGCGGTGGCCGGCGGCGAGGCCGGGCAGCGCGGGGTCCACGGGCTTGACCCACCGCGGGTCGACCACCGTGCAGCCGATGCCCCGGGCCTCCAGGAGTTCGGCCGCCCGCAGACACACCGGGGCCATCACTCCCACGGCGACGAGGAGGACGTCGGGCCGCGCGCCGCGGTGCAGCACGTCCACACCGCCCACCCTGTCGACCGCTGGCACCGCGGGCCCCACCGACTCCTTGGGGAAGCGGATCAGTGTGGGGGCGTCGTCCACGGCGACCGCCTCGCGCAGTTGGGCGCGCAGTTGGTCGGCGTCACGCGGCGCGGCGATCCGGAGCCCCGGCACGACCTGGAGGACGGACAGGTCCCACATGCCGTTGTGCGACGCTCCGTCGACTCCCGTGACTCCGGCGCGGTCCAGCACGAAGGTCACCCCGCAGCGGTGCAGCGCGACATCCATGAGGAGCTGGTCGAAGGCCCGGTTGAGGAAGGTCGCGTACACCGCGACGACCGGATGCAGTCCGCCCGTCGCGAGCCCGGCCGCGGACACCGCGGCGTGCTGCTCGGCGATACCGACGTCCCACACCCGGTCGGGGAACCTCTCCGCGAACTTCGCGAGGCCCACCGGATGCAGCATGGCCGCGGTGATCGCCACGACGTCCGCGCGTTCCTCTCCGATGCGCACGATCTCGTCGCCGAACACCGAGGTCCAGGAGGGGCCGTTGGAGGGCGCGAGCGGCTCACAGGTGAGCGGGTCCATCACGCCGACGGTGTGGAAGTGGTCCTCCTCGTGTGCGACGGCGGGTTCGTATCCGCGCCCCTTCTCCGTCAGGCAGTGGATGAGTACGGGCCCGTGGAAGCGCTTCGCGCGCCGCAGCGCCGACTCGACCGCGCCCACGTCGTGCCCGTCGATCGGCCCGACGTACTTCAGCCCCAGGTCCTCGAACATGCCCTGCGGCGCGAAAGCGTCCTTGAACCCCTTCTTCGCGCCGTGCAGGGACTCGAAGAGGGTGCCGCCGACGACAGGCATGCTCAGCAGGACGTCCTTGCCCCAGGCCAGGACCTTCTCGTAGCTGTCGGTGGTCCGCAGCGTCGCCAGGTGGTTCGCGAGACCGCCTATGGTCGGCGCGTACGAGCGTTCGTTGTCGTTGACGACGATGATCAGCGGCCGGTCCTTGGCGGCGGCGATGTTGTTCAACGCCTCCCACGCCATGCCGCCGGTGAGCGCGCCGTCGCCGATGACCGCGACGACGTGCCCCTTCTCCCCCTGTACCTGGCGGGCCTTGGCGAGTCCGTCGGCCCAGCCGAGCGCGGTGGACGCGTGGCTGTTCTCGATGACGTCGTGCTCGGACTCCGCGCGAGACGGGTAGCCGGAGAGGCCGCCCTTGCCCCGCAGCTTGGAGAAGTCCTGACGCCCTGTCAGCAATTTGTGTACGTAGCTCTGGTGGCCGGTGTCCCACAGAATGCGGTCGACGGGCGACTCGAAGACCCGGTGGAGCGCGATGGAGAGTTCCACCACCCCCAGGTTGGGCCCCAGATGACCGCCGGTCCTGGCGACCGCGTGCACCAGGAACTCCCGGATCTCGTCGCCCAGTTGGCCTATCTCCGTCTCGGACAGCGCCTTCAGGTCGCGTGGTCCCCGGATGCTCTCCAGAATTGTCACGCTCGGGCCCCCTCTCGGTCTGTGCTGCTACTGACTCGCGGTGACGGAGGGCTGCCCCGGCACCGTGACCTCCGGCTCGCCTGACGCGACGCCGTCCGCCTCCATCTGTGCGGCGATCTTCATCGCCTCGTCGATGAGGGTCTCCACGATCTTCGACTCGGGCACCGTCCGGATGACCTCGCCCTTGACGAAGATCTGCCCCTTGCCGTTGCCGGAGGCGACCCCCAGGTCCGCCTCCCGCGCCTCGCCCGGGCCGTTGACGACGCAGCCCATGACCGCGACGCGCAGGGGCACTTCCATGCCCTCCAGTCCGGCCGTGACCTCGTCGGCGAGCTTGTAGACGTCGACCTGGGCCCGCCCGCAGGACGGACACGACACGATCTCCAGCCTCCGCTGCCGCAGTCCCAGCGACTCCAGGATCTGCATGCCGACCTTGCACTCCTCGGCGGGCGGCGCGCTCAGGGACACCCGGATGGTGTCGCCGATGCCCTCGGAGAGCAACGCCCCGAACGCCACCGCGGACTTGATCGTCCCCTGGAAGGCCGGCCCCGCCTCGGTCACGCCGAGATGCAGCGGGTAGTCGCACTGGGCCGCCAGTTGCCGGTAGGCGTTGACCATGACGACCGGGTCGTTGTGCTTGACCGAGATCTTGATGTCCTGGAATCCGTGCTCCTCGAAGAGCGAGGCCTCCCACAGCGCCGACTCGACCAGCGCCTCGGGCGTCGCCCTGCCGTACTTCTGGAGCAGGCGCCGGTCCAGCGAACCGGCGTTGACCCCGATCCGGATCGGCGTGCCGTGGTCCTTCGCGGCCCGAGCGATCTCCTTCACCTTGTCGTCGAACTGCTTGATGTTGCCGGGGTTCACCCGTACCGCCGCGCAGCCCGCCTCGATCGCGGCGAACACGTACTTCGGCTGGAAGTGGATGTCCGCGATCACCGGGAGCTGCGACTTGCGCGCGATGGTGGCGAGCGCGTCCGCGTCGTCCTGCGTGGGGCAGGCGACGCGGACGATCTGGCAGCCGGACGCGGTGAGTTCGGCGATCTGCTGGAGGGTGGCGCCGATGTCCGACGTACGCGTCGTCGTCATCGACTGCACCGACACGGGCGCCCCGCCACCGACCGCCACCGGCCCGACCTGGATCCGCCGCGAGACACGGCGCTCCGCGATCGGCCGGACCGGCACCTCGGGCAGCCCCAGGGAGACGGCGCTCACGTCGTCACCCGCGGTTTCCGGAGACGGTCTCGCGGGCGGCCCTCAGGGACTCCTTGAGGGAACCCATGGTGGCCAGGACCGCGGTCGGCTCGTAGCCGCAGTGCGCCATGCAGTTGGCGCAGCGCGGGTCCTTGCCGCGACCGTACGCGTCCCAGTCGGTGTCCTCGACGAGCTCCCTGTACGTCGTGACGTACCCGTCGCTCATCAGGTAGCAGGGCTTCTGCCAGCCGAAGAGCGAGTAGTTGGGGATCGCCCACGCCGTGCACGGGAAGTCGACCTTGCCCTCCAGGAAGTCCAGGAAGAGCGGGGAGTGGTTGAGCCGCCAGCGCCGCCGGTTGCCGCCCCCGAAAGCCTTCTTGAACAGTTCCCGGGTCTGCTCGACGCCCAGGAAGTGCTCCTGGTCGGGCGCCTTCTCGTAGGCGTAGGCGGGCGAGATCATCATCTCGTCGACCTGGAGGTCGTCGTTGAGGAAGTCGAGCACCTCGATGATCGTCTGCGGGGTGTCGGTATTGAAGAAGGTCGAGTTGGTGGTCACCCGGAAGCCGCGCTTCTTGGCCTCCTTGATGGCCTCCACGGCCTCGTCGAACACTCCCTCCTTGGCGACGGACTCGTCGTGCCGCTCCCGCAGGCCGTCGATGTGCACGGCGAACGCGAAGTAGGGGGACGGCGTGAACTTGTCCATCTTCTTGCGCATCAGCATGGCGTTGGTGCACAGGAAGACGTACTTCTTCCGGGCCACCAGCTGCCGTACGATCTCGTCGATCTTCGGGTGCATCAGAGGCTCGCCGCCGGCGATGGACACCATCGGCGCCCCGGACTCCAGCACCGCCCCGACGGCCTGGGCCACCGGCATGCGCTGTTTGAGCACTCCGGCCGGGTGCTGGATCTTGCCGCAGCCCTCGCATGCCAGATTGCAGGCGTAGAGCGGTTCAAGCTCGACGATCAGCGGAAACTTCTCCCGCTTGCGCAGTTTCTGTTCGAAGAGATACGTCGCGACCTTGATGGTCTGGCGGAGCGGCATGGCCATCTGGCTCACCTCCTGGGGAGCAGCAAAGAACGGTGCCATTCGAAGAAAGCGGGTAGAACGGCACGAAGAACACGGAAGGCTGATATTCCACCGCGCACCGTGCCGATCCGGACGAGTTCATGTTCTGGAGCGTCCACGACCACCCGTACGGCCGCAACCGGGCGCACGCCCGCGCGGACGGCGCGGTGAAGCGTGGCCGCCGACTCCATGTCGACCGCGATCGCGCCGGTCGCGAGCAGATCCGACCGTTCCTGGCCGCGCACGACGTGATCGGAACCGGTGAGGGGTCCCGTGTGGACGGTGCGCCCGGGCACGGCACGCATCAGTTCCTTGACCAGCAGGTCGGCTCCCACACACGGCGTGGTGCCGCGTGGGTCCCGGGTCTCCTCGGCGACGACCAGGTCTCCCGGGTGCATACCGGGGGCGAGCCCGGCACAGAAGCCCGTGGCCAGGACGGCCGCACCCTGCAGAGAGGGACCGGCCAGGGCCCGGCCGACCGCCCGCTCGGCGGCCTTGGGCCCCATGCCCGTACGCAGCACGGTGACCGGGCCGTCGGCCCCGCCGCGGCTGCCGCCGGTGCGCAGGGCGAGGTGCTCGATGCCGAGCGCGCAGGCGATCAGCAGCGGGGCGGCGGCCGGTGTGCCGGTCATCCGCTCCCCCTGCCCGCCGGGCCGCGCGGACCGGCGAAGGGTTCGCCGTTGACGTACCGGCCGAGCGCGGTGAGCGGGAAGACCTGGCGGTAGAGGTGGTAGTTGATCGAGAAGTCCCACGGGAACCCGGTGCCGGTGAAGTACGGCTCGTCCCAGGAGCCGTCCGCCAGCTGGGTCTCCGCGAGCCAGGCGACACCACGCTCGGCGGCCTTGGAGTCCCGCTCCCCGGCCGCGAGCAGCGCCAACAGCGCCCACCCGGTCTGGGACGCGGTCGACGCGCCCCGCCCGCTCCACTCGGCGGCGTCGTGGTAGGAGCGCAGGTCCTCGCCCCAGCCGCCGTCGTCGTTCTGCACGGTCTCCAGCCAGGCGACCGCCCGACGGATCGCGGGATGCGAGGCGGGCAGTCCGGCTGCCACCAGGGCGGGCACCACCGACCCTGTCCCATAGACGTAGTTGACGCCCCAGCGGCCGAACCAGGAGCCGTTCGCCTCCTGTTCGGCGAGCAGCCACTCGATACCGCGGCGGGTGCGCGGGTCGTGGGCCAGCCCTTCGACGGCGAGCATCTCCACGACGTGTGCGGTGACGTCGGCGGACGGCGGGTCGATGACCTCGCCGAAGTCGCAGAACGGCAGCCGGTTGGGGAAGGGGCTGGTGTTGTCGACGTCGAAGGCGCCCCACGCGCCGTTCTTGGACTGCATGCCGAGGTTCCAGCGCACCCCGCGCCCGATGGCCTTCTCCACTCGCTCCGGGTCGTGGTGCTTGACCCGGCGCAGCGCGAGGACCACCTCGGCGGTGTCGTCGATGTCCGGGTAGTTGTCGTTGTGGAACTCGAACGCCCAGCCTCCGGGCGCGAGTCCGGGCCGCTTGACCGCCCAGTCGCCGGGTCGGACGATCTCCTCTCCGAGCATCCAGTCCGCGGCCCTCACCAGCTGCGGATGATCGGCGGGCACGCCCGCGTCGGCGAGCGCGATGGTCGCGAGGCAGGTGTCCCAGACCGGTGACTGGCAGGCCTCGATCATCCGGGCCCCGTCCTCGCGCCAGACGGTGAAGCGGTCGAGGGACGCCAGCCCCTCGCGCATCACCGGGTGTTGTAGGTCGTAGCCCAGCAGGTGCAGGGCGATGATCGAGTACACGGCGGGCGGCTGGATGCCACCCCAGCAGCCGTCGTTCTCCTGGCGCTCGATGATCCAGCGGGCCGCGGTGTTCATCGCGGCTCTGCGGAGCCGGCGCGGGGCGACCTTGCGGTAGACGTGCAGGGCCTTGTCGAGCCGCTGGAAGGCTCCGTCCCAACTCGCCACCGGGGCGAGGGGCTTGACCGGGTTGGGGTCACGGTGGTCGGTGTGCAGCTCGTCCAGCGCGAAGGGCGCGGGCCGTACCGGGCGTTTT
Source organism: Streptomyces aurantiacus (assembly GCF_027107535.1). Taxonomy (NCBI): domain Bacteria; kingdom Bacillati; phylum Actinomycetota; class Actinomycetes; order Kitasatosporales; family Streptomycetaceae; genus Streptomyces; species Streptomyces sp. Qhu-G9. The sequence goes on from NZ_CP114283.1 coordinate 6,612,150, forward strand.
GCCGAGACGACGGTGAGCGGCACGATGGTCTGCCGGGCCCAGCAGCCGAAGTCGTAGATGTTGAGCGGCACCCACTTCGGGAAGTAGATGAGCTCAGGGGGCAGTTCGGGGAGGTCGTCCCACTTCCACCAGCCGAACAGGGCGAGCCAGATCCGGGTGAAGACCCGGGCCGCGGCGATGCCGCCCCTTTCACGGATCCACGCGGACGCCTTCGCCATGTGCGGATCGTCCGGCGCGTCACCGGCCAGCCGCAGGGCGACGTACGCCTCGATGGTGGTGGAGAGTTCGCCCGGTCCGCCGTAGAAGGAGGCCCAGGTGCCGTCCTCGCGCTGCTCGCCGCGGACGAACAGTGCGGCGGCGTGCGTGGTCTTCTCGTCGTGGATGCCCAGGAACTGACGGAGCAGCAGGTCTTCGGCGTCCATCGTGACGTTGGTCTCGAGGTCGCCCTTCCACCAGCCCTCGGCGTCCTGCGTGGCGAGCAGGAAGTCGGTGGCGCGCTGTATCGCGCGCGCGGCGGCGTCTGGGATATCGGCTGTCCCGGCCGCCGCGGGAATCGATTCTGTCCGGATGTCGCTGGCCGAGGCAGCGCGGGGCGGCAGGGCCCCGGTGCTTCCGTCGGTCGTCGCTGTCATGGCTTCCCCTTCGTGCAGTGGCATGTCTCTGCTGTGGGTCCGCCGTCGGCCGGTGCTCGTTTTCCCGCAGCACCGGCCGGCGACTACGCGAGGTTTATTCGACCGATAGTGATCATCTCTTTCGGACGACGACGAAGTCGGCGAGCTCCACGAACTGGGCCCGTACCCGGTCCGGCATGTGGATCATGTCGAGCGCCTCGATGGCGACGGTGTGCTGCCGGCGCGCCTCCTGGGCGGTCCACTCGCGGCCGCCGGCCTCCTCGATGAGAGCTGCGCGCACGGCGAACTCCTCCTCGGAGAAGTTCTCGAAGTCGCTGCTCCTGGCGTCCTCGGCGAGCAGTTCACCGAGGCGCGCGGAGGCCGGGCCGCCCGCCGCGAGCGCGGCGACGACCGGCAGGGACTTCTTGCGCTGACGCAGGTCGCTCCAGGTCTGCTTGCCGGTGGCCACCGGGTCGCCCCAGATGCCTAGCAGGTCGTCGACGGCCTGGAAGGCGAGGCCGAGGTGGTAGCCGTACTTCTCCAGCGTGTCGGCCGTGCGGTCGTCGGCGCCGCCGAGGACCGCGCCGATGGAACAGGCGCAGGCGAGCAGCGCACCCGTCTTGTTGCCCTCCATCTCCAGGCACTCCTCGACGCTGACACGGTCGCGGTGCTCGTAGGAGATGTCCTGGGCCTGGCCGTCGATCAGCGCGCGCGTGGCGGTGGTCAGGCGGCGCGTGGCACGGCCCGCCTCGACCGTGCCGAGTTCCAGGAGCAGTTCGTTGGCCAGGGCGAACAGGGCGTCGCCGACGAGGATCGCCTGCGCGGGGCCGTGCACCTTCCAGACGGTGTCACGGTGGCGGCGCTGCTCGTCGCCGTCCATCAGGTCGTCGTGCAGGAGTGAGAAGTTGTGCACCAGTTCGACGGCGACCGCGCCCGGCACGCCCACCTCGGGGGCCGCGCCGGCCGCCTCGGCGGACAGGACGGCGAGGGCGGGACGTACGGCCTTGCCGCCGTCGCCGTCGGCGGGGTTGCCCTCGGCGTCGATCCAGCCGAAGTGGTAGGCGGCAACGGTGTCCATAGGAGGTGCCAGGCGGTCGATGGCCGCCCGCAGTACCGGTGTGGCCAGGGTCCGGCCGCGCTCCAGGAGCGCGGTCACGTCCACCGCGTCGGCAGCCTTGGATGCCGGGGGCACAGTGGGCACAGTCTCTCCTCTACTTGCGATACGGGGGGTGCGGGAGCCTGCCGCGCTCTGGTCGAGCGTCACGCCGCCTCCTCGAAGAGCTCGAAGAGGTGGTCGCGGGGCCGGCCCAGGGCGCTCAGCGCGGCGTGGGCCGCGCTCACGCCGCTGCGGACCGCACTCTCCATGGTCGCGGGCCACCCTGTGGCGGTCCACGCGCCGGCCAGGTAGAGGCCGGTTGCCTTGGTGCGGGCGCCGGGCCGCAGCCGTCCGACGCCGGGGGCCGGGGCGAACGTCGCCGTGCGCTCCCGGGTCACGAAGAAGTCCCGTACCTCGGCGCCACGGGTGCCGGGCAGCAGCCGCTCCAGCTCCGGCAGATACCGCTCGCGCAACACCGAGACCGGTTCGTCGATCTCGTCCTGCGCGGCGGACTGGGACAGTGCGAGGTACTGGCCCTGCGAGAGTCCGGACGCCTCGGTCCGGTCGAAGACCCACTGCACCGGGGAGCCGAGCGCGGCGAAGAACGGCCGGGCGAGCACCTTCCGGTCGTACACGACGTGGATGTTGAGGATCGGCGCCGTACCGATGTCGAGCAGCCGCTCGGGGGCGTCGAGCGCGCCGTCGGGCAGCAGGTCGTGGGCCTCGCGCTGCGGCACGGCGAGCACGACCGTGTCGGCGTCGAGCGTCTCGCCGGGAACCTGAACGCTCCAACGCCCGTTCCCGTGTTGGGAGATGGAGGTGACGCGTGTACGGACTTCGGTACGGACGCCCGCGGAGTCGAGCGCCTTGCGGGCCAGCCGGTCGTGCAGTTCGCCCAGCGGGACGCGTGCCCAGCCGATGTCGGCCGCGCCCGGGTCGGAGAGCAGACCGGTCTTGAACACCATCGCGGCGAGCCCGAGCGAAGCGTCGCCGGCCACCGCGTTGAGAGTGGCGACCCCCACGAGGTCCCACAGTGCCTCGACGGCACGCTCCGACTGACCGTGCTCGGCCAGCCAGGTGCCGAAGTTCTGCGCGTCGAGCGCCGGGTCGGCGAGGTCGAGCCCCTTGAGTGCCAGTGCGGCACGACCGACCTTGGCGCGCTCCGAGAGCGACAGATGGGGATATGTGGCGAGGCTGCGCGCCAGATGCAGCGGTACGGGCAGCGCCGTGCGGCCGATTCTGCCGAGTCTGCGTCCCGGTTCGCCCTCCGCGTCGAGGACGGGGACGTCGAGACGGTCCTGCAGCGGCGCGAGTTCGGCTCCGTCGACACGGTCGAGGAACCAGCGGTAGGCGGTGCAGCAGCGCATGTACACGTGCTGGCCGTTGTCCACGGTGAGTCCGTCGCGCTGGAAGGAGAAGGCGAGCCCGCCGAGCCGGGGCCGGCCTTCGAGCAGCGTCACCCGCACTCCCGCGTCGGCGAGCGCGAGCGCCGCGGTCATCCCCGCGAGCCCCCCGCCGACCACCACGGCCGTCGCGGGGCCGCTCGGCGGGTCCGCATCGAGTTCCTCGTCCTGCGTCGTGTCGTTCATCGTGCACCTTCCCCCGCGGCCTCGCCGTGCCGGTGGAACGGGGCACGGCCGGCCGTTGAAGTCAGGGACGCCGTCCCCGGCCGGAGGGTTGCGCACCGTTTCCCGGTACTTGCGTCGTCTTGGTCCGGACTGTCCATCAGGCGCGCCTCCTGACGGTGCGGCGGGAGACGTGCCGGGCGTCGAGCCCGGAGAGGCCCCGCACGGCGACGTACGCCTTCTCGCGTCCGGGCAGCGAGACCCGGCCGCGCAGGACGGCCTCCGGTTCGCGCTCGATGCGGTCGAGGAGGCGGCGGTAGATGCCGGCCATCGCGGCGACACAGGCGCCGCTGCGGCGGTCCAGCATCGGCAGCAGCCGGTAACCCTCCGCGAAAAGCGCGCGGGCCCGACGCACTTCGAAGTGCACGAGGCCCGCGAAGTCGGAGCCCTCCGGTGGATGCGCCCCGTCGAACCCGGCCGAGCAGCCGAACTTCGCGAGGTCGTCCGCGGGCAGGTAGGTCCGTCCGCCCTCGGCGTCCTCCCGAACGTCCCTGAGGATGTTGGTGAGTTGCAGCGCGAGCCCGAGCGTGTCCGCGTACTCCGGCGCCCGCTCGGCTCCGCGCGCCCCCGGTTCCGTACCGAACACTCCGAGCGAGAGCCGGCCGATGGCCCCGGCGACGCAGCGGCAGTAGACCCTCAGGTCGTCCCAGGTCTCGTAGGTCTCGCCGCGGACGTCCATCAGGACTCCGTCGATGAGTTCGTCGAGGCCGTCGAGCGGGACCGGGAAGTGGTCCGCCGTGTGGCGAAGGGCGACGGCGACAGGGTCGGTGTCGTCCTCGTCCACGGAGCGGTCGCGGACGCGGGCGAGCAGCGCCCGGGTCTCCTCGAGCCGCGCGGCCTTGACGTCGGGGGCGAGCGCGCCGTCACCGATGTCGTCCACGCGCCGCGAGAACGCGTACAGCGCCGACATGGCGCGGCGCTTGGGCGTCGGCAGCAGCCGGATGCCGTACGCGAAGTTGCGGGCCTGCTGTCCGGTGACCGCCTCGCAGTAGCCGTAAGCGGCGAGTACCGGTGCGGACATGCGTGGTTCCGACTCCACGGTCCGGATCACCCCTCTCCTCGCAGAGTCACTCCCACCTCGCGCAGCAACTGGATCTTGCCGGGCTTGGGCGGGCCGGGAAGTACGTCGTATTCGGCGGCGGCGATCGCTCGGATCGCCGCCCTTCCTCCCGCGACGAAGCCCGCGAGCAGCAGCCTCAGCCTGCCGTGGACGCTACCCACGAGGGGGGTGCCTTCATTCAGGAGGTGCCGGGCGCGTTCTGCTTCGTATGCAACCAGTGCGCGCACCGATGCGCCTGCCGTTCGTGCGGCGAGATCCGCCTCCTGGACGTGAAAACGCTTCATGTCCTCGGCGGGCAGGTAGACACGGTCGCGGCCGAGGTCCTCGGCGACGTCCTGGAGGTGCTCGACGATCTGCAGCGCCGTACAGACCGCGTCCGAGCGGCGGACCCGTTCGGGAGTCGAGGTCCCCGTGACGGAGAGGACCAGACGGCCCACCGGGTTGGCGGACAGCTCGCAGTAGGCGAGGAGCTCGTCGTAGGTCTCGTACCGCTTGACGAGCTGGTCCTGGCGGTTCGCCGCGATCAGCCCGAGGAAGGGCTCGGGGGTCAGGCCGGCACGGCGGACCGTCGGCTGGAGGCGGCGCAGGAGCGGGTGGCCGGGAGTCGAGTCGAAGACCTTGCGCAGGTCCGCCTCGAAGGCGTCGAGCAGGACGAGCCGGTCCTCGGCCTCTGCCGGGGAGACGCCCAGGAGGCGGGCGTCGGCACCGCCGGGGGCCAGGTCCCCGTCCCCGATGTCGTCGACCAGCCGGGCGAATCCGTAGACGGCCATGAGGTCGTCGCGCCAGGCCCTGGGCAGGAAGAACGGCGCCACGGGAAAGTTCTCGTGAGCGGCCTTGGCGAGGGTGGTGCGCTCCGGGTCGCCGGCGCGCGCCGTCCCGGCCGGCGTCACCGCTGGCTACCCGGACCGGGGACGGCGCACGCACAGCGGAGCTGGAGAGTTTCCGTAGCCATTGCCGTCACATCTCCCGTTCTACACTGCTGACCCAATGGTGACTATTTCGGACACGCCGCCCGGCGGTCCGCGCAGCAGACCCTATGCCGGTTGTCGCGCATTATCGCCCCACTTGCCGCGAATCAGCACCGGTACAGCTTACGTTGTACAACCCGCCATGACCCGTCGGGGTGTCCGGCACATCACAAGAACACACCGATTGGCGTCAAGATTCCTAAGGACGACCGGAGTTGGCCCATTCTTTGCAGACGCAGGGCCCCGTCGGAACGTTCCGACGGGGCCCTGCACTGTCTCGGGCGATCCGGGCTACTTGCCCGTGAACTTCTCGTACTCCTTGATGACCTCGTCGGTCGGGCCGTCCAGGCGCAGCTCGCCGCGCTCCAGCCACAGGACGCGGTCGCAGGTGTCACGGATCGACTTGTTGTTGTGGCTGACGAGGAACACCGTGCCGGCCTCCTTGCGGAGCTCCCGGATGCGGGCCTCGGAACGCTTCTGGAACTTGCGGTCGCCCGTGGCGAGGGCCTCGTCGATCATGAGGACGTCGTGGTCCTTGGCGGCCGCGATGGAGAAGCGCAGACGGGCGGCCATGCCGGAGGAGTAGGTACGCATCGGCAGGGTGATGAAGTCGCCCTTCTCGTTGATGCCCGAGAAGTCGACGATGTCCTGGTAGCGCTCCCTGATCTGCTCGCGGGACATGCCCATGGCGAGCCCGCCGAGGATGACGTTCCGTTCGCCCGTGAGGTCGTTCATCAGGGCCGCGTTGACACCGAGGAGCGAGGGCTGGCCGTCGGTGTAGACGTGGCCCCGCTCCGCGGGGAGCAGCCCCGCGATGGCCCGCAGGAGGGTGGACTTGCCGGAGCCGTTGGAGCCGATCAGGCCGATGGCCTCGCCCCGGTAGGCGTTGAAGGAGACGCCTCGGACGGCGTGCACCTTGCGGACGCCCCGCTCCTCGCCGCGCTTGATTATGCGGCTGAGGGCGGCGGTCGCGCTGCCCTTGCCGGTCTTGGCGCCGTTGACCCGGTAGACGATGTGCAGCTCGTCCGCGATGACGGTGGGGATCTTGTCCCCGGTGTTCAGCTCAGCCACGGCCGTACCGCTCCTCAGCCTTCCAGAAGTACACGAATCCGCCGACGGCGACGAGGACGGCCCAGCCGCCCGCGACGGCCCACACGTGAGGCGGCAGCACCTCGCTCGCGGGGCCGTAGCCGTCGATCAGCGCGAAGCGCATCAGGTCCATGTAGATGGCGGCCGGGTTCCACTGGAGGATGTCGGCGATCCAGGCAGGGTGCTTCTCCAGCATCACCGGGATGGAGAACATGACGCCGGACGCGTACATCCACGTACGCATCACGAACGGCATGAGCTGCGCGAGGTCCGGGGTCTTGGAACCCATCCTGGCCATGATCATCGCGAGGCCGGTGTTGAACAGGAACTGCAGGGCCAGCACCGGGAGGATCAGCAGCCAGGAAAGCCGCGGGTAGCTGCCGAAGGCGATCGTCACGACGAACAGCACGATCATCGAGAACAGCAGCTGCTGGAGCTGCTGCAGCGAGAACGAGATCGGCAGCGAGGCACGCGGGAAGTGCAGCGCCCGGACCAGCCCGAGGTTGCCGGAGATCGCGCGCACGCCCGCCATCACCGAGCTCTGGGTGAAGGTGAAGACGAACACACCCGTCACCAGGAACGGGATGTAGACCTCACGGGACATGCCACGGTCGGCCTGCAGGATGAGGCCGAAGATCAGGAAGTACACGGCCGCGTTCAGCAGCGGCGTGGCCACCTGCCACAGCTGGCCGAGCTTGGCCTGGCTGTACTGGGCGGTGAGCTTCGCCTGCGAGAAGGCGAGGATGAAGTGACGCCGTCCCCAGAGCTGGCGGACGTACTCGACGAGCCCGGGCCGGGCGCCGCTCACGGCCAGCCCGTACTTGGCGGCGAGGTCCGCCGCGGAGAGCCCTTCATCGGGCGACGGACGGGCGCTCACCGCGACACCACCGTCATGCGTTGTCTCACTCACAAGTGGAAACTTTCGTCCTCAGGATGCGCGGCCTGGTCGGGCGTAGGCCAAAGACAGGGACCGGGGTACGGCCCGAATGCTCTCAGATATCGAGCTTGTCAGATGACGGGTGGTCGGCCCAGACGGGTCAGGCGCCATACCGTACGCCACTTCATGGGGCGCCGGGGCCCGCACGGGCTGGTCCAGCCCTCCTTGAAACCGCCGAACCAGGCCCGCAGGGCGGGGCGGGAAGGACGGCGGGCGAGGGTGAGCAGCATCCACACGCCGAGGTAGACGGGGACCAGCGGGGCGGGCAGGTTGCGACGGGCGAGCCAGACGCGGTTGCGGGCGACCATCCGGTGGTAGATCGCGTGCCGCGAGGGCGCCGTCGTGGGGTGGTACAGCACCATGTCCGAGCGGTAGTCGATCATCCAGCCCGCGTCGAGGGCCCGCCAGGCGAGGTCAGTCTCCTCGTGGGCGTAGAAGAACTCGTCGGGCAGTCCGCCGACCTCGGCGAGCACCTTCGTACGGACCGCGTTGGCGCCGCCGAGGAAGGTGGTGACGCGGGAGCTGCGCATCGGGTCGGAGGCGCGCAGCCGTGGCACGTGGCGGCGCTGGGTGATCCCCGTCTCGGGGTCGGCGATGCGGAAGCTGATGATGCCGAGCTCCGGGTCGTCCGTGAACGCCTGCCGGCAGAGCTCGGCGGTGTCGTGGTGCGCGAGGAGACCGTCGTCGTCCAGGAAGAGCAGGACGTCCACGTCGGTGCCGCCGGGGCCGAACGCCTCGATGCCGACGTTGCGGCCGCCGGGGATGCCGAGGTTCTCGGGCAGTTCGACCGTGCGGACGCCCGGTATGGACCCGGTGACGTCCGGGACGGGCGAGCCGTTGCCGACCACGACCACCTCGACCGGGGCGCCGTCCTGCTTGGCGACCGAGTCGAGGAGGGCGCGGAGTTCGTCGGGGCGGTTGCCCATGGTGATGATCACCGCGCCGACCTTCGGGGCCGTGCTCACTTCAGCCTGCTCGAGGCGAGGATGGACACGAGGTGCAGCAGGGTCTGCAGCATGGCGATGCCGGCCAGGACCGCGACGCCGAGCCGCGAGAAGAAGAGGTCGTCCCTGACCGTGTCCAGCACCGCGAGGACCAGGATCAGCAGGGAGGCCTCGATGCCGAGGACGAGCCGGTGGAACTTGAGCGCGCCCGCGGCCCGGCGGGCCAGCGCCATGCCGGAGGAGCGCGGCTCGGACGCCGACTCCTGGACGGGCGCCTTGCCGGTCTGGTGCCGGGCGACCCCGACGAGGTCGGTCTCGGACTTGATCAGTATGGCGCCGAGGGCGGCCAGGGTACCGAGGAAGGCCCACAGCCAGTCGATCCGCCCGGTGCCCCACAGGTCCGCGGCGCGCAGGCCGAAGCCGACCAGGACCGCGGCGTCGCACAGGTAGGCGGCGACGCGGTCGACGTACACCCCGGTCATCGAGTACTGCTTGCGCCAGCGGGCGATCTCCCCGTCGACGCAGTCGAAGAGCAGGTAGAGCTGGACCATCAGCACGCCGAGCAGGGCGCCGGGGATGCCCGGCACCAGCAGGGCCGGCGCGGCGAGCACGCCGAAGACGGTCATCACGTAGGTCAGCTGGTTGGGCGTGACCCGCGTGTTCACCAGGTGCCGGTCGATGCGCAGCGAGATCTCGCGCATGTAGAGCCGGCCTCCCCAGTGCTCGCCGCTCCGCCGGTCCTTCACACCCGGAGGGTGCACGACCGGGCGGAGCTCAGCTACCGATGGCTTTTGCATAGTCGGCGTATGCGTCCCTGATCTGGTCGGTGGAGAGGTCGAGGTGTTCGAGGATCGTGTAGCGGCCCGGCCGGGTCGTCGGAGCGAACTCCACGACCTGGACGAACTCGTCCGGGGTGAAGCCGATCTCCTCGGGCAGTACGGGCAGTCCGTGACGTCGCAGGACCTCGGCCATGTACGCCGACTCCTCGCGCGCCCCGCGCAGGTGCATCGCGAAGGCCGCGCCCAGGCCGCACTGCTCGCCGTGGCTGGCCGCACGCTTGGGGAAGAGCAGGTCGAAGGCGTGGTTGATCTCGTGGCAGGCGCCGGACGCCGGGCGGGAGTCGCCCGCGACGGACATGGAGATGCCGGTGAGGACCAGGCCCTCGGCGAGCACCTGGAGGAAGCCGTCGTCGCCGACGCCGCCCGGGTGCCGCAGCACGGCCTCGCCGGCCTGGCGGGCCATCGCGGCGGCGAGACCGTCGATCTGCTCGCCCTTCTCGCGGTTGGCCAGCTCCCAGTCCGCGACCGCGGAGATGTTGGACAGGGCGTCGCCGATGCCGGAGCGCACGAAGCGGACCGGGGCCTCACGGATCACGTCGAGGTCGATGACGACGGCGATCGGGTTCGGCACACCGTACGAGCCGCGGCCCGCGTCGTTGTCGAGGGTCGCGACGGGCGAGCACAGACCGTCGTGCGAGAGGTTCGTGGCGACGGCGACCAGCGGGAGGCCGATACGGGCCGCGGCGAACTTCGCGCAGTCGATGATCTTGCCGCCGCCGAGGCCCACGACCGCGTCGTAGCGCCCCTTCTTCATGGCGTCGGCGAGCTTGATCGCGTCGTCCAGGGTGCCGCCGCCGACCTCGAACCAGTCGGCGCCCGGCATCGCCGGGGTCAGCCGGTCGCGCAGCTTGGCTCCGGAACCGCCGCTGATCGCGACGGCCAGCTTGCCCGAGTGCGAGATGCGCTGGTCCGCGAGGACCGCCGCGAGGTCGTCCAGGGCGCCCGGACGGATGTCGACGACGACCGGCGAGGGGATGAGCCTCGTCAGTACTGGCACGCGATCTCACGTCCCTTGGCGAGGTCCTCGTGGTTGTCGATCTCGACCCACTTGACGTCACCGATGGGGGCCACGTCGATACGGAAGCCGCGGTTCACGAGCTCCTGGTAGCCGTGCTCGTAGAACTGCTGCGGGTCGGTCTCGAAGACCGTCTTGAGCGCGTCGGCGAGCTCGTCGGCGGCGTCGCCCTCGATCAGGGTGACGCCGATGTACTCACCGGTCGCCTCGGCCGGGTCCATCAGCTTGGTGATCTTGGTCATGCCGCCCTCGGGGCCGACGACGACCTTCATCTCCTCGTCGGCGAGGGACTTCACCGTGTCGAGGGCGAGGATGATCTTCTTGCCGTCGCCGCGGGCGGCGAGCAGGGTCTTCTCGACGGAGACCGGGTGCACGGTGTCGCCGTTGGCGAGGATCACCGAGTGCTTGATGGCGTCACGGCCGCACCACAGGGAGTAGGCGTTGTTCCACTCCTCGGCCTTGTCGTTGTCGATCAGGGTGATCTTGACGCCGTACTTCTGCTCCAGCGCCTCGCGGCGCTCGTAGACGGCTTCCTTGCGGTACCCGACGATGATGGCGACCTCGGTCAGGCCGATCTCGGCGAAGTTGCCGAGGGTGAGGTCGAGCACGGTGATGCTGTCCTCGTTGCCCTCGGGTCCCACCGGCACCAGAGCCTTGGGCAGGGTGTCGGTGTAGGGGCGCAGACGCCGTCCGGCGCCGGCAGCCAGCACGAGGCCGATCATGCGGGTTCTCCTTCATCGTGTACGGCGGGTGCGCCGCGCCTGTGGGCGGTCACCCAGAAGCTGATGCTCTCGACGAGCACCAGCAGTGCCACGGCCACGGCGAAAGCCGTGAGCGCGACCTTGAAATCTGTGGCGGCGAGCAGCGCGGCCAGGACGGTGACCAGCAGCGTCCTGCCTTCGTGCCCGCCGATCGCCCGCACCAGCCAGTGCGGAGGCGCGCCGGCGTTGCCGCGGATGCGGTACACCGTGTCGTAATGATGGTAGGCGACCGCACCCACCAGGCCGAAAGCCGCTGGAAGGGCGCCGTTCACATCGGCTTCGGCCGCCAGTACCAGGACGGTCCCGTACTCGGCCGCCCGGAAGAACGGCGGAACCAGCCAGTCCAGGGCGCCCTTCAGCGGCCGCTGGAGGGCCACGGGCGACAGCAGGACGTAGACACCGGCGCCCAGGACGGGCCACCAACTGCCGTACGGGGAAAGCCAGGACGCAAGGACGACGAGGGCGCCGGCGACCAGGGCGACGGCGGCCGGACCGCCGAGGCGCACACCGCGTCCCAGGCGCGCCAGGAGCTCGGCGAGCGGACCCGAGTCGGTCAGGTCGGCGAGGGCCTGCGCGGCCCGGTCGGTGCGCTGCGCCTTGCGGGTCAGCGACCTGAGGACCCGGCCCGCCGTCGTGTACGTCGCGGCGAGCGCGCATCCGACGAGCAGGGCGTAGAAGGTGATGCGGGGGGTCGTCAGCGCGGTGAGCACGGCGATCATGGCCCAGCGCTCGCCGATGGGCAGGACGATCATCCGGCGCAGCCAGACCGTCCAGCCGACGCTGTCGAGCTTGTCGGAGAGTGCGGCGGTGGGGCTGGTGTTGGCGGTGGCGTCGTGGTTCGCCTCGTTGAAGGAGAAGTCGACGACGTGCCGGCAGATCTGCAGGACCATCGCGCCGAGGGCGAGCGCCCATACGTCGTCGCCGCCCCGGGCCGCGCCGAGGGCGAGGCCCGCGTAGTAGGCGTACTCCTTGGCGCGGTCGAAGGTCGCGTCGAGCCAGGCTCCGAGCGTGGAGTACTGCAGGGAGTAGCGGGCGAGCTGGCCGTCCGTGCAGTCGAGGACGAAGGAGAAGAGGAGCAGCAGGCCCGCGGCGACGAAGCCGGCGCGGGTGCCGGTCGCCGCACAGCCGGCCGCGATCAGCGCGGTGATCAGCGATGCCGTGGTGACCTGGTTCGGCGTGAAGCCGCGACGGGCGCACCAGCGGGCGAGATAGCGGGAGTACGGGCTGATGCAGTACGTGGTGAAGAAGCCGTCGCGGGACTTCACGGCCGTGCGCAGCCGGATCGCCTCGTCGTCGACGGTGGCGAGGGCCTGCCGGGCCTCGTTGCGCGCCTGCGGGTCCCTCGGGACCTCGGCGACGAGTTCACCCAGCTCGGGCCGGTGCAGATCGGTGTCGAGGGCGTCCGCGACACGGTCGGCGACGATGCCCACCACCACGGAACCGTTCGACGCGTCGTCGGAGGCCGTGCGCAGCGCCCGGGCCAGCGCCGGCCGGGCCGCGGGCCGGGCGGTGACGGCGCCGGGGATCGCGGCTGCCTCGAAGCGTGGGTCGGTCAGGCCGAGCCGCAGCGCGTGGACGTGACCCACGAAGCGGGAGTCGACGACGGCGACCCGCTGGTTCGCGGGGACGGCGGCGAGGAGCGTCTCGGCGTCGGCCGCGTCGGTGGCGACCCGCACGTCGAAGCCGAGCGACCGCAGATCGCCCTCGAGCGACGATCCGGGGACCGGCTGACCGGTGAGGATGGCGGTCGACAGACGAACTCACTCCTCTGGGTTCCGGCGTGCGCGACGCCGGGCATGTGCGTGGTGGGGGTACGGCCCTGGAACGGCCGGGCGGCGTGTCGGCAGAGGCTATCGGATGATGGGAAGCGGCCGTTCACCGCCCGTTCACGGCCCGATCAACACGTTCTGATCGGCGCGTCCGCCGCGATCATCATCGTGGATTCGGGGCCCGGCCCACAAACCACGGCCTATTCCGGCGCAATTCACGGCATAGTTCCCGCGCCCTCGGAAGCGGGCGGACCGGCATAGGGTGGGCGTCCATGACATGGCTGATCACAGGCGGGGCTGGATACATCGGGGCGCACGTGGCACGGGCCATGGCCGAGGCCGGGGAGCGCGTGCTCGCGCTCGACGACCTCTCGGCCGGGGTCCCCGCGCGGCTGCCCGACGGCATCCCGCTCGTCCAGGGTTCGGCGCTGGACGGGGAGTTGCTGAAGCGGGTCCTCGCCGAGCACGCGGTGACGGGTGTGGTGCACCTGGCCGCGCGCAAGCAGGTCGGCGAGTCCGTGGCCCAGCCCACGCGCTACTACCAGGAGAACGTCGGCGGACTCGCCACGCTCCTCGACGCGGTCGCCGGGGCGGGTGTCGAGCGTTTCGTCTTCTCCTCGTCCGCGGCCGTCTACGGCAACCCGGATGTGGATCTCATCACGGAGGACACCCCGTGCGCCCCGATGAGCCCCTACGGCGAGACGAAGCTCGCGGGTGAGTGGCTGGTGCGGGCCGCGGGGCGCGCGCACGGCATCAGGACCGCGTGCCTGCGCTACTTCAACGTGGCGGGCGCCGCCGCCCCGGAGCTGGCGGACACCGGGGTCTTCAACGTGGTCCCGATGGTCTTCGACCGGCTCACGCGCGACGAGGCCCCCCGGATCTTCGGCGACGACTATCCGACGCCGGACGGCACATGCGTACGCGACTACATCCATGTCGCCGACCTCGCCGAGGCACATCTGGCGGCGGCCCGGCTGCTGGTCACGGCGGACACCCCGGGCGATCTGACGGTGAACATCGGCCGCGGCGAGGGCGTTTCGGTGCGCGAACTCCTGACGCTCATCGGCGAGGTCACCGGCGACACCCGCCCCGTGCTCGTGGAACCGCGCCGCCCCGGCGACGCCCCGCGTGCGGTCGCCTCGGCCGCGCTGGCCGCCGAGAAGCTGGGCTGGAGCGCCCGGCGCGGGATGCGCGAGATGGTCGATTCGGCGTGGCAGGGCTGGCAGCTGCACCACTCGTGACCTCGCGTCGACCCTCTGACCTGCGGATCATTTACGCAGGTCAGAGGGTATGACAACGGTGTTCAGTACCGCGTTGCGCATACCCCCCACCCGTAGTTCACTGGAGATCGTCGACAGTGGGTCGGGGCGGTTTCGGAGGGCGGTTTTCATGGGGGCCGGTCATGGTCACGGACACACGCACGGCGCCGCCGGCGGGGGCACGGCGGCCGCGGCGTACCGCGGGAGACTGCGCGTCGCCCTGTCGATCACGCTCACCGTCATGGCGGTGGAGACCGTCGGCGGGATCGCCGCGAATTCGCTCGCGCTCATCGCGGACGCGGCACACATGGCGACCGACGCGCTCGGTCTCGGCCTGGCACTGCTGGCGATCCACTTCGCGGGCCGCCCGCCGACCGGGAGCCGCACCTTCGGATACGCGCGAGCCGAGGTCCTCGCCGCTCTGGCGAACTGTCTGCTGCTGCTCGGCGTCGGCGGGTACGTCCTGTACGAGGCACTCCAGCGCTTCGTGACCCCGGCGCAGACCGAGGGCGGGCTGACGGTCGTGTTCGGCCTGATCGGTCTGGTCGCGAACATGATCTCGCTCTCCCTGCTGGTGCGGGGGCAGAAGGAGAGCCTGAACGTGCGCGGCGCGTTCCTGGAGGTCGCCGCGGACGCGCTCGGTTCCCTGGCGGTGCTGGTGTCCGCGGTCGTCGTGCTGGCCACCGGTTGGCGGGCCGCCGATCCGGTCGCCTCGATCGTCATCGGCCTGATGATCGTGCCCCGTACGTGGAAGCTGCTGCGGGAGACGCTGGAGGTGCTCCTGGAGGCGGCGCCGAAGGACGTCGACATGGCGGCGGTACGGTCCCACATCCGTGCGGTGCCGGGCGTCGAGGGCGTACACGACCTGCACGCCTGGACGATCACCTCGGGCCTGCCGGTCCTCTCCGCGCACGTGGTCGTCGGCCCGGGGGCGCTGGACACCGCGGGGCACGAGCGGGTGCTGCACGAACTGCGGTCCTGTCTCGAAGACCACTTCGACGTGGAGCACTGCACCTTCCAGCTGGAGCCGGCCGGGCACGCGGTGCACGAGGCGCGGCTCTGCCACTGAGACGGGTGACGGCGACGGGGCGGCGTACGCCCGGTGGTGGAGACCCCACGCACGCGTGAGGGCCGGTCGGCGGACGCGGTGCACCGATGTCGGGCTACGGCGTCCGGCCCGTTCTCCACTGCGGTTGCGTGCGGCGGGCGAGGCGGTCCCAGCCCCGGGTCCGGGCGGTTCCTCGCCGGCGACGGCGGGGAACCGCCGGGTGTCCGTCCCCATGCGGCATCGGGCCGGCGGGGGCGGTGGTGCCGGGTTCCGCCGCGCGACGGAACCGGACATGCGGGACTCCGCGTGATGCCGGGAGTGCCGGTTTCGTACGGCAGACTTGGGGCTCGAAGACCGATGCGAAGGATGGGTATGCCGATCACTCCTGCCACCGCGACGCACAGTTCGTCGAACGGCACCGCCGAAGCCATCTTGCTCGAACTGGTCGACGAGGACGGCACC
The DNA here is from genome assembly GCF_027107535.1 of Streptomyces aurantiacus. NCBI lineage: Bacteria > Bacillati > Actinomycetota > Actinomycetes > Kitasatosporales > Streptomycetaceae > Streptomyces > Streptomyces sp. Qhu-G9. The sequence goes on from NZ_CP114283.1 coordinate 6,627,633, forward strand.
ACGATCGGCACAGCGGAGAAGCTCACGGCCCATCAGCCGCCCGGGCAGCTGCACCGGGCGTTCTCCGTCTTCCTCTTCGACGAGCGGGGCCGGCTGCTGCTGCAGCAGCGGGCGCTGGGCAAGTACCACTCCCCCGGGGTCTGGTCCAACACGTGCTGCGGTCACCCGTACCCCGGCGAGGCGCCCTTCGCGGCGGCCGCGCGCCGGACGTACGAGGAGCTGGGTGTCTCGCCCTCGCTGCTCGCGGAGGCGGGGACCGTCAGGTACAACCACCCCGATCCGGAGTCGGGGCTGGTGGAGCAGGAGTTCAACCACCTCTTCGTCGGGATGGTGCAGTCGGCTCTGCGGCCGGACCCCGAGGAGGTCGGTTCGACGGCCTTCGTGAGCGCGGCCGAGCTGGCGGAGCGGCACGCGAAGGACCCGTTCTCGGCGTGGTTCATGACCGTGCTGGACTCGGCCCGCCCGGCGATCAGGGAACTGACCGGGGACGCCGCAGGCTGGTGAACGCCCGTTCGTGATCGTGGGCTCGTCCCGGCCGGGCGAGCCCCGGCGCGAAGCCGTACGACAGCGGTCCCGCGCCCCTGCCGGGGCGCGGCTCATGTCTCCGTGGCTTCTCAGATCAACCGTGTGCGTGTGAGGGGCAGCGCCGACCAGATCACCTTGCCGCCCGTCGCCGTGTGCTCCACGTCGCACACGCCGCCCGCCTCCCTCGTCACCTCGCGGACCAGGAGGAGACCGCGGCCGCCGGTCTGGCCGTGGTCCGCCTCCAGGGCCGTCGGGCGGTAGGGGTGGTTGTCCTCGACGGAGACCCGCACCCACTCGGCCCCGACGGCGATCTCGACGGCGAGCGTCGGCGAGAGCAGCGCCGCGTGCCGGACCGCGTTGGTGACCAGCTCGGAGACGATCAGCAGAAGTCCCTGGACGAGGTCGTCCGAGACGGGTACGCCCTGGCGGACCAGCAGGTCGCGGACCGCGTGCCGCGCCTGCGGCACCGAGGCGTCGACGGCGGGAGCGGTGAACCGCCAGACTCCCTCGTACGGCAGCGGGCCGGGGGGTCTCCCGTCGGGGGGCCTCTCCCCGCCGCCTTCAGGGCCTGGGCCGGGCCCCCGCCCGGGGTCGTCCATCGTCCGGTCGCCGCCCTCGCGCTCGATTGTCACCACACGTCGAGTGTTGGTAACGCGCTGGTTCGTACCGGATAACTGAACAGAAGTCAGCGAGTATCGACGATTCCTGATCGCCGATGCATGACCCCGTCAGCTGTGGGACTGCTCCTGTCCGTCCTGTGCCGCATCCGGAACTATTCGGGTTGTACGGGTTTGCTCCGAGACGAGACTGACGATGCGCCGGCCCCCGTACCCGGTCGCCACCAGGCCCAGACCGTCGAAGAGCAGCGCGAGCGAGAAGAACGTACCGATGACGTACTCGCTGCTGCTCGGCCACGAGGCGAGCACGAGGATGCCGAGCAGGAGGCCGAAGGCCCCCTGGACGAGCAACCAGCCGAACTGGGGTCCTCGTACCACCAGGCTGCCGACCAGACGGAAGACACCGCCGGTCAGGAACAGCAGCGCGGCGAACATCGTCAGTGCCTCGGCGGCCGCCTCGGGCTTGCTGATGATCACGACGCCCGCGGCGATGTTCAGGGCCGCGACCACGACACCGAGCCAGAAGAAGTTGGAGGCGCGGGCCTGCACCGCGTGCAGCAGGCCGACCACGCCGCCGATCAGCAGGAGCCAGCCGAACAGCAGCATCGACGTCAGTGTGGCGACCCCGGTGTAGACGAGGCCGACCAGCCCCGCGAGCACCAGGATCACGCCGAGCGCGGCGAGCCAGCCGAAGCTGCGGCTGAGCTTCGCGGTCTCGTCGTTCCCGGGTGCGGACTCGGGTGCGGACCTGAGCCTGGACTTGGGCATCGGCGCCTCCTCGGACCTGTCCCCCGCCCTCACGCGTACCCGCCACCTTCTTGATCGTACGTTCGGGACGGAGGGATAGCATCCGGCCATGGAGCCGCAGCTGCTGCACAGCGTCGACGACGGGGTCGCCACCGTCGTCATCCACCACCCGGCCAAGCGCAACGCCATGACGGCGGACATGTGGCGGGCGCTGCCGCCCCTGCTCGACACGCTGGCCGCCGACCGGACCGTACGGGTCCTCGTGCTCACCGGCGAGGGCGCAACCTTCTGTGCCGGGGCCGACATCTCCTCGCTGCGGAGCTCGGCCGGCCAGGCGCAGGGGCTGGCCGTGGGCGCGGAGGAGGCGCTCGCCGCGTTCCCCAAGCCGACACTCGCCGCCGTACGCGGCTACTGCGTGGGCGGGGGATGTCAGCTCGCGGCGGCCTGCGATCTGCGGTTCGCGGACGAGCAGGCGTCGTTCGGCATCACCCCGGCGAAGCTGGGGATCGTCTACGCGGCCTCCTCCACCCGGCGGTTGGTGTCCCTGGTGGGGCCAGCCACCGCCAAGTACCTGCTGTTCTCGGGCGAGTTGATCGACGCGGGGCGCGCGCTGCGCACCGGCTTGGTGGACGAGGTGCTGCCCGGCGGTGAACTGGACAAGCGGGTCGCGGAGTTCGCGCGGGTTCTCGTCTCCCGCTCACAGCTGACGCAGGCCGCGGCGAAGGAGTTCGCCGACGGCCGTACCGACCGGGACGCGTACTGGGCGCGGCAGGCGCGGGACGGCGGCGACACCGCCGAGGGGGTCGCCGCCTTCCTGGAGCGCCGCAGTCCCGACTTCACCTGGAACACGCCCGCGTCCGGGCCCGGTTCTACTTCGCGCTGAAGCGGCTCGCCGCACGGAACCGCTCGACGATGTGGGCCGGGGCCTTCTCCGGGGAGCCCGCGTCGTAGGGCGGCTGCGGATCGTACTCCGTCAACAGCTGTACGGTCTGGGCCTGTTCGTCGCCCGCGATCCTGCCGAGCAGGGTGAGGCCCATGTCGATGCCCGCCGAGACGCCGGCCGCGGTGACGTACTTGCCGTCGGTCACGACCCGCTCCCCCGTCGGCCGGACGCCGAAGCGCTTCAGGTGGTCGAGGGCCAGCCAGTGGGAGGTGGCGCGGCGGCCCTCCAGAAGTCCGGCCGCCGCGAGCAGCAGCGAGCCGGTGCACACCGACGTCGTCCAGGTGCTCGTGGCGTCCGCAGCGCGCAGCCAGCCGAGGAGTGCCTCGTTCTCCATCTGCGGGGTCTGGCCGGGGCCTCCCGGTACCACCACGATGTCCGGGTCCGGGACCTCGGCGAAGGTCCTGTCGGCCGTGACGGCGAGGTTGCCGGTGTCGGTGCGGACGGGCCCCCGCTGCTCGGCGACGAAGACCGTCTCCGAGTCTGGCAGGCGGCCGAGGGTCTCGTAGGGGCCCACCGCGTCGAGGGCTGTGAAGCGGTCGAAGAGGACGATGGCGATGCGCATGGGTGCCTTCCGTTCTGCGGGTGTGCGGGTCCGTGGGTGACGTACGGGTTCTCGGAGGGCTGCTGGCGGGGTGCAGGTGCGCGGGTCGGCGTCCCGCGCGCTATCGGGGCGTCCGTGGGCCCGCGTCCGGCTCCCCGAGCGGTGCCGTTCGGAAGCGGCGGCGGTATTCCGTCGGGGCGGAGCCCAGGGCCTTGACGAAGGCCCGGCGCATCGCCTCCGGGGTGCCGTAGCCGCTGGCGCGGGCGATCTGCTCGATGCCGTCCGTGGTGTCCTCCAGGAGGCGGCGGGCGTGTTCGAGCCGGACGGCGTCGACGTAGCGGCCCGGGGTCGTGCCCGTCTCGGCCTGGAACGCGCGGGCGAAGTGGCGGGGCGAGAGGCGGGCGCGAACCGCCAGGGACTCGACGCACAGGTCGTCGCCGGGGTGCTCGGCGATCCAGTGCTGGACCTCGCGCAGTGGCTCGCGCCGGGCCGTCTGCGCGGACAGCTGGACGCTGAACTGGGCCTGGTTCCCCGGGCGCCGGAGGAAGACGACGAGGTGGCGGGCGACGGTGAGGGCGGCCTCGCGGCCGACGTCCTCCTCGACGAGCGCGAGGGCGAGGTCGATTCCGGCGGTGACCCCGGCCGAGGTGGCGACCCGGCCGTCGCGTACGTAGATGGGGTCCGGGTCCACCTCGACGGCCGGGTGGTCGCGGGCCAGCCGGGCGCAGTACGCCCAGTGCGTCGTCACCCGGCGCCCGTCCAGGAGGCCCGCCTCGGCGAGCAGGGTCGCCCCGGTGCAGACGGAGACGAGGCGCTCGGCGCGCGGGCCGTGCTCGCGCAGCCAGTCGACCACGCGCGGATCGGGGTCGCGCGCGCCCGGCCCGCCGGGGACGAGCAGGGTGTGCGGGGCCGGTGCGTCGGCGAGGGTGTGGTCCGGGACCAGGGTGAGGCCGCTGGAGGTGCGCACCGGCGTGCCGTCGGGGGAGGCGGTGTGGATGCGGTACGTCCCGCCGGGGTCGCCGACCTGGGCGTCGGCGCCCGCGAGGACCTCCACGGGGCCGGTGACATCGAGGCTCTGGACGCCGTCGAAGAGGACGACGAGGACGGTTCGGTGCGCCATGTGCCCGATTCTTCGCGGCCGCGGGGATGGCCGCAATGACGAGTAGCCCACCTTTCCTGCCATGCGCCCGCCCTGGCTTCCCGCTGTGCGGGTTGCGCCCACGCCCCGCACGGACGCGCGCCGGAACGGATCGGCCCCCGACGGTTCCCCGCAAACCAACCAGTCGGTAACGTGCAGGCATGACCACAGCCCTGCCGGAGCGTGCCGGACGTCGATGCCACAACGTCCTCAATCCGCTGCACTCGGCCCACTACTTCTCGCCCGACCTCGGCAAGGAGCTCGCGGAGGTCGGCGTGACGGACCCGAACGCCGCGTACTTCGCGGTGCGCGCGGCGGCCATGGGGCCGGTGGGCGCGGGCACGGTGACGGCGACGTTCTACAACTTCCGCCACGAACTGGTGGCACGGCATGTGCCCGCGGTGTGGCGGACCGCCTCGCCGGAGGTGGTGCTGGCGGCACGCGCGCGCGTCGTGGACTCGACCCTGCGGCGGCTGCTCGGGGACGAGGCGATCGCCTCCGCGGAGGTCGCCGAGGCGGCGGAACTGGCGCTGCGCGCCACCGAGGCGTGCACCAGGACCGCCCGCCCGCTGTACGCCGCCCACGCGGACCTGCCGGTGCCGTCCGAGCCGCACCTCGCGCTCTGGCACGCTGCCACACTGCTGCGCGAGCACCGCGGCGACGGTCACCTGGCGGTGCTGCTCGACGCGGAACTCGACCCCCTGGAGGCGCTGGTGAGCCACACCGCCACGGGAAAGGGCATGGCGCCCAAGTGGGTCCTCGCCACCCGCGGCTGGCACCGCGAGGACTGGGACGCGGCCACCCGCCGCCTCAAGGAGCGCGGACTGCTCGACGCCGGGGGCGAGTTGACGGAGTCCGGCATCGCCCTCCGCAAGGAGATCGAGACGCGCACGGACCGGCTCGACGCAGCTCCGTACGAGCATCTGGGCGGCGCCGGCGTCGAGCGCCTCACCGAGCTGGCCATGGGGCTGGTCATGACGGCGCTGGCCGCCGGAGCCTTCCCCGAGGACATGATCGGCAAGAGCTGAGCGCCCTTCGCGCAATGGCCCTGACAACTCCGCAGGGTTCGGAACGCCGATTCGAGGTACCCGTGAGTCTCCCGGCCGTACTGACCGGGAGACGAAAGGGGTATCTCGTGTTCCGTGCCATCGCAGACGTGTTGCGGCAGATCGGCGGGGCCATCGCCACAGTGGTGACGCTCCCGTTCCGTGCACTGGCCCGACTGTTCGGCGGCGCCTCGAGCTCCACGCGCGGGGGCGGCCGGACGCGCAGGGCCTGACCGAAGACCGCTGAGGGAGCCGGACACGCCGAGGGCGTGTCCGGCTCTCCGCATGTCCGGCTCTCCGCATGTCCGGGCCGACCTTGATCCCCCGTTGTCGGTGCCACCTGCCACAATTGCCGCGCAACCTCAGTGGAGAAGGCGGTACGGGAATCGTGACGACAGAGCTGCCAGCCCTCGCAGGGTCCATCGAAGGCAGGATCGCCGAGGAGCTCGGCGTGCGGGAGCGGCAGGTCAAGGCCGCCGTCGACTTGCTCGACGGCGGTTCGACGGTGCCCTTCATCGCCCGCTACCGCAAGGAAGCGACCGAGATGCTCGACGACGCGCAGCTGCGCACGCTCGAGGAGCGGCTGCGCTATCTGCGGGAGTTGGAGGAGCGGCGTTCGGCGATCCTCGACTCGGTGCGTGAACAGGGCAAGCTCACCGAGGAGCTGGCGGCGACGATCCGCGGCGCGGAGACCAAGGCGCGGCTGGAGGACATCTACCTGCCGTTCAAGCCGAAGCGGCGCACGAAGGCGCAGATCGCCCGGGAGGCGGGCCTCGCTCCGCTCGCCGAGGGACTGCTCGGCGACGCCTCCGTCGACCCGTTCGCCGCGGCCGCGGCCTTCGTCGACGCGGACAAGGGCGTCGCCGATCCCCAGGCCGCGCTGGACGGCGCCCGCGCCATCCTCACCGAGCGGTTCTCGGAGGACGCCGACCTGATCGGCGAGCTGCGCGAGCGCATGTGGACGCGCGGCCGGCTGACCGCCAGGGTGAAGGCCGGCAAGGAGGAGGCGGGCGCCAAGTTCGCCGACTACTTCGACTTCGCCGAACCCTTCAAGGAGCTGCCCTCGCACCGCGTCCTCGCGATGCTGCGCGGCGAGAAGGAGGACGTCCTCGACCTCGTCCTGGAGCCCGAGGAGCCGTCCGAGCAGCCCGGCCCGTCCTCGTACGAGGCGATCGTCGCGCATCGCTTCGGCATCGCCGACCGCGGCCGTCCGGCGGACAAGTGGCTGACGGACACGGTCCGTTGGGCCTGGCGCACCCGCCTGCTCGTCCACCTCGGCATCGACCTGCGGCTGCGCCTGCGCACGGCCGCCGAGGACGAGGCGGTCAACGTCTTCGCGACGAACCTGCGCGACCTGCTGCTGGCCGCACCGGCGGGCACCCGCGCCACCCTGGGGCTCGACCCCGGTTTCCGCACGGGTGTGAAGGTGGCCGTGGTCGACGCGACCGGCAAGGTCGTCGCCACGGACGTCATCCACCCGCACGTCCCGGCGAACAGGTGGGACGAGGCCGTCGCCAAGCTCGCCCGGCTCGCCAAGGAGCACGCGGTCGAGCTGGTCGCGATCGGCAACGGCACGGCGTCCCGCGAGACGGACAAGCTCGCCGGTGAACTGATCGCCAAGCACCCCGAGCTGGACCTCACCAAGGTGATGGTGTCCGAGGCGGGGGCGTCCGTGTACTCGGCATCGGCGTTCGCGTCGCAGGAGCTGCCCGGTATGGACGTGTCGCTGCGCGGCGCCGTCTCCATCGCGCGCCGCCTCCAGGACCCGCTCGCCGAGCTGGTGAAGATCGACCCGAAGTCGATCGGTGTCGGCCAGTACCAGCACGACCTGTCCGAGGTGAAGCTGTCGCGCTCCCTCGACGCGGTCGTCGAGGACTGTGTGAACGGCGTCGGCGTGGACGTGAACACGGCTTCGGCGCCCCTGCTCTCGCGGGTCTCCGGCATCACCTCCGGGCTCGCCGAGAACATCGTGGCGCACCGCGACGCGAACGGACCGTTCACGTCGCGTACGGCGCTGAAGAAGGTGGCCAGGCTCGGACCCAAGGCGTACGAGCAGTGCGCGGGCTTCCTGCGGATCCGCGGCGGCGAGGACCCGCTGGACGCGTCGAGCGTGCACCCCGAGGCGTACCCCGTGGTCCGCCGGATGGTGAAGACGGCGGGCAACGAGGTCGCCTCGCTGATCGGCAACACCGGGGTGCTGCGCTCGCTGAGGCCGACCGATTTCGTGGACGAGACGTTCGGCCTGCCGACGGTCACGGACATCCTGCGGGAGCTGGAGAAGCCGGGGCGCGACCCGCGACCCGCCTTCAAGACGGCGACCTTCAAGGACGGCGTGGAGAAGATCGCCGACCTGGCCCCGGGGATGGTCCTCGAAGGAGTCGTCACGAACGTGGCGGCCTTCGGAGCCTTCGTGGACGTCGGCGTGCACCAGGACGGTCTGGTGCACGTCTCGGCGATGTCCAGGACGTTCGTCAAGGACCCGCGGGACGTGGTCAAGTCCGGCGACATCGTCAAGGTGAAGGTGATGGAGGTCGACATTCCGCGCAAGCGCATCTCGCTGACGCTGCGGCTGGACGACGAGGCCGCTCCGCAGGACCAGCCGGCCGGCGGCGGGCGCCCCCAGCGCGGGGGCGGACGGCCGCCCCAGCAGCGGGAGCGGCAGCAGCGGCAGGGCCGCTCCGGCGGCGGAGGCGGGGGCGGAGGTTCGCGTCAGGCGCCGCCGCCCGGCAACAGCGCGATGGCGGACGCGCTGCGGCGTGCGGGGCTGACCGACCCGGGCAAGGGCAGGCGCTGAGCACTCGGCCCGGGCCCTCCGGTGACACCGGGGTCCGGGCCGGCCCGCTCCACCTGCCTGGCTCCACCCGCCTGGGCTGCGGCCGACGACCGGCTGAGCCGGCCGCCCGGTGGGGAGAGCTCGTGTTCCCGGGGCGGGGACTACGGGGCGGCCCCCACCGTGCGGGCCGCTCGTGCGGCGCGGGCCTCGCGTGGCTGGTCGCGCGGTTCCCCGCGCACCCTGCGGGGCGCTCCGGTCAGTGTTCTGTGACCTTGCCGGCCGCGACCTCCAGGCGGCGCGTGGTGTGGACCGCGTCCAGCATGCGGCGGTCGTGGGTGACCAGGAGCAGCGTGCCCTCGTACGAGTCGAGGGCCGATTCGAGCTGCTCGATCGCCGGGAGGTCCAGGTGGTTCGTGGGCTCGTCGAGGACCAGGAGGTTGACGCCCCGGCCCTGGAGGAGCGCCAGGGCGGAGCGCGTGCGTTCGCCCGGGGAGAGCGTGGCTGCGGGGCGCAGGACGTGTTCCGCCTTGAGGCCGAACTTGGCCAGCAGCGTGCGGACTTCGGCGGGCTCGGTGTCGGGGACGGCCGCGCAGAACGCGTCGAGCAGGGCTTCCGGGCCGTGGAACAGCTTGCGTGCCTGGTCGACCTCGCCGACGATCACGCCCGAGCCGAGGGTGGCGTGGCCGGAGTCCAGGGGCACCCGGCCGAGGAGGGCGCCGAGCAGGGTCGACTTGCCCGCGCCGTTCGCGCCGGTGACGGCCACCCGGTCCGCCCAGTCGATCTGGAGCGTGGCCGGGCCGAAGGTGAAGCCGCCCCGCCGGACCTCGGCGTCGCGCAGCGTGGCGACCACGGCACCCGACCGTGGTGCCGACGCGATCTCCATCCGCAGCTCCCACTCCTTGCGCGGTTCGTCCACCACGTCGAGCCGCTCGATCATGCGCTGGGTCTGCCGGGCCTTCGCGGCCTGCTTCTCGCTGGCCTCGCTGCGGAACTTGCGGCCGATCTTGTCGTTGTCGTTGTTCGCCTTGCGCCGGGCGTTCTTGACGCCCTTGTCCATCCAGGAGCGCTGCATCTGGGCGCGGCCCTCGAGCGCGGACCGCTTGTCGGCGTACTCCTCGAAGTCCTCGCGGGCGTGCCGGCGCGTCACGTCCCGCTCTTCCAGATAGGCCTCGTAGCCGCCGCCGTACAGGGTGATCTGCTGCTGGGCCAGATCCAGTTCGAGGACCTTGGTGACCGTGCGGGTGAGGAACTCGCGGTCGTGGCTGACGACGACGGTGCCCGCGCGCAGACCGGACACGAAGCGTTCGAGGCGCTCCAGACCGTCCAGGTCGAGGTCGTTGGTCGGCTCGTCGAGCAGGAACACGTCGTAGCGGGACAGGAGCAGGGAGGCGAGTCCGGCGCGGGCGGCCTGGCCGCCGGAGAGGGAGGTCATCGGCTGGTCCAGCCCGACGGTGAGGCCGAGCGTGCCGGCGACCTCCTCGGCCCGCTCGTCGAGGTCCGCGCCGCCGAGCGCGAGCCAGCGCTCCAGGCTGTCCGCGTACGCGTCGTCCGCGCCCGGTGCTCCGTCGACCAGTGCCTGCGTGGCCTCGTCCATCAGCCGCTGGGCCTCGGCGACGCCCGTGCGGCGTGCCAGGAACTCCCGGACGGTCTCGCCGGGCCGGCGCTCCGGCTCCTGCGGCAGGTGGCCGACGGTCGCGGCCGGCGGGGAGAGCCGCAGCTCGCCCTCCTCGGGCTTGAGCAGCCCGGCGAGCATCCGCAGCAGGGTGGACTTGCCCGCGCCGTTGGCACCGACGAGACCGATCACGTCGCCGGGCGCGACCACGAGGTCGAGCCCGGCGAAGAGGGTGCGGTCGCCGTGGCCGGCGGCGAGGTTCTTGGCGACGAGAGTGGCAGTCATCAGGGAGCCGATCCTAATCGCCGGGCCCGCGGGCCCGCGCCGGGGATTCCGTCGGACCCGCACCCGGCTTCTCAGCGGGCCATCGCCTCCACCAGCACGCTCCCGGATGTCCGCGCCACGATGAACGACTCCCCTCTGGTCGCCTTGGCGTCCAGCGGCAGCCGGTGACGCCCTGCCTCCAGCACCCCGTCGAAGACCTCGTACATGTGGGTCCGGTAGAGGCGGTCGAGGCGGTAGGCGGTCAGCTGGACCCGGCAGGTGGAGGTGACCTCGACGCCCGCCTCGCCGTCCGCGGCGACCAGCCGGGTCAGGCGGCGCAGTTCCCGGGGGCTGCGGTCCAGGGCGTTCTCTATCTGGGCGACCAGGAGCGGGACGATCGGGGCCAGTCCTTCGACGTACGCGACGTCGACTCCGGCGTGGTCGAAGGACTGCCGTACGACGGCACGTTCCTGCTCGGTGACGGCTCGCCCGAAGGCGACGGCTCCGTAGGTGCGCAGTTCGTCGACGGGGATGTCGGTGGCCTCCCGGGTGATGTCGGCGCCGATCCCGATGATGCGCAGGGCTGCGGCGAGCTTGGCGAGGACGGCGGCGCGGGCGCCGATGAGCAGGACCCGGCGGCGTTCGCCCGCGGTGCCGGTGAGCAGGGAGCCCAGGGCGGCACGGTACTCGTCGCCGCGGAAGAGGAAGGGGCCGATGCCGTGGTAGCCGTTCCGCTCCAGATCCGCCTGTTCGTCGGTCTGCCAGGCGAAGTCGCGCCACACGAAGTCGTCGTCGTGCCGGTCGATCACGGCGGTCACGGCGCCGCACCCGAGGTCCTCGCACTCGGGGCAGCCGTAGATGACGTACCGGCCCCCCTCCAGCGGAGGGTCGGCTTCCAGCAGCAGGCTGCGCACCTGGGCGGTGAAGATCGCGGGTGGTACGTCGGAGGCGAGGGGGGACACGGCGTCGAGGTCGGAGAGCTGGTACAGCAGCGGGCGTCCGTCGACGATGAAGTCCACGAAGTCCCGGTGCGCTTGGTAGTCACCGTTGGCAAGTACTCCACCGGCACGCATCGCCGGTGCCAGGCCGAAGGTCGCGTACTCGGCAGACATGCTGTGAGTATCCCCAGACTCGGCGGACTCTGAGCACGGCATGACACATTCCGCTACGGTCCCCGCGTGGCGGAAGATCGAAGCGGTGACGTGATCGTGGTGGGCAGTGGTGTCATCGGCCTCACGACGGCCCTCGTGCTGGCCGAGAGCGGCAGGCGGGTACGGATCTGGGCGCGGGAGCCCGCCGAGCTGACCACCTCGGCGGTTGCGGGCGCGCTGTGGTGGCCGTACGGCATCCGGCCGAGGACGCTCGCCCGCGCATGGGCCCTGCGCTCGCTCACCGTGTACGAGGACCTGGCGGAACGGCCCGAGGAGACGGGCGTACGCATGGTCGAGGGCGTACTGGGTGGCACGCGGCTGGACGAACAGGGCGCGTGGGCAGCCGCCCGGCTGCCGGGGCTGCGGGCGTCCACGGCCGAGGAGTACGCGGGTGCGGGGCTGTGGGCGCGGCTGCCGCTGATCGACATGCCGGTGCATCTGGGGTGGCTGCGCGGGCGGTTCCTGCGGGCCGGGGGCACGCTCGCGACGCGCACCGTGACGGATCTCGCCGAGGCCCGGGCGGCGGCGCCGGTCGTCGTCAACTGCTCGGGCCTCGGCGCCCGCTCGCTCGTACCGGATCCGGCGGTGCGGCCCGTGCGGGGGCAGCTCGTCATCGTGGAGAACCCGGGTCTGCGTACGTGGCTCGTCTCGGCCGACGCGGCGACGGGGACGACCACGTATCTCTTTCCGCAACCGGACCGGCTGGTCCTGGGCGGGACCGCCGAGGAGGACGAGTGGTCGCTGACGCCCGACCCGGCGGCGGCCGCGCGGATCGTGGAGCGGTGTGCGCTGCTGCGGCCCGAGGTCGCGGGAGCGCGGGTGCTGGACCACCGGGTCGGGCTGCGGCCCTCCCGGGACGCCGTGCGGCTGGAGCGGGAGGTCCGGCCCGGTGGTGGGGTGCTGGTGCACAACTACGGGCACGGTGGGGCGGGGGTCACGGTGGCGTGGGGAAGCGCGCGGGAGGCGTCGGAACTCGCCCGCGGCTGACGTGCCTCGCGGGGCGCCCCGACAGGACGCCCCGCGAGGAGGAAGAGGGCCGCGGGCCGGTGGCGCGGACTCCCGCGCCACCTCAGGAGCGAAGGTCTCGCCCCCGTGCCCGCTCCTCGGCCGGCCGGCTCTCAGCCGTGGTCGTGGCCCAGAGGGTCGCCCTCCGTCTCTGTGCCGGCGCCCGGGCCGACCCTGATCTCGAAGTCGCCGTCGTACTTCTTGTGGCCCTCGATCACGGCGAGCGAGACGGCCTCGGAGCCCATTTCGCTGCGCACGATGACCGGGTCCCTGCGCAGGTCGCGCATGAGGGAGATGCACATCCCGATCATCACGAGGACGAAGGGTGCCGCGGCCAGGATCGTGAGGTTCTGCAGACCGGTGAGCGCGTTGCCCTCGGTGCCGACGAGCAGCATGATGGCGGCGACCGCTCCGGTCACCACGCCCCAGAACACCACGACGAGGCGGCCGGGTTCGAGGGCGCCCTTCTGCGAGAGCGTGCCCATCACGATGGACGCGGCGTCGGCGCCCGAGACGAAGAAGATGCCGACGAGGATCATCACGAGCAGGCTGGTGGCCGTCGCGATGGGGAACTCCTGAAGAACGCCGAAGAGCTGTCCCTCGGGGGTCGCCTCCTTGCCGAGCGCGCCGCCCTCCTTCAGCTTCATCGCCGTACCGCCGAAGACCGCGAACCAGACGAGGCTGACGGTGCTGGGCACGAGGATGACCCCGCCGACGAACTGTCGGATGGTGCGGCCCCGGCTGATGCGGGCGATGAACATGCCGACGAAGGGCGTCCAGGAGATCCACCACGCCCAGTAGAAGACGGTCCAGCTGCCGAGCCAGTCGGCGACGCCCTCTCCCCCGCTGGCCTCGGTGCGGCCCGCGAGCTGCGGCAGGTCACCGAGGTAGGAGAAGAACGAGGTGGGCAGCAGGTCCAGGACGATGATCGTGGGGCCCGCGACGAACACGAACAACGCGAGCACCAGGGCCAGCACCATGTTGATGTTGGACAGCCACTGGATGCCCTTCTCGATGCCGGAGACGGCCGAGGCGACGAACGCCACGGTCAGCACGGCGATGATCGCGACGAGCAGACCGTCGCTCACCTCGTCCATCCAGTCCAGCTCCGTGAAACCGGAGCCGATCTGCAGTGCGCCGAGCCCCAGTGAGGCCGCCGATCCGAAGACGGTCGCGATGATGGCGAGGACGTCGATCGCCCGGCCCACCGAGCCGTTCGCGTGCTTCTCGCCGATGAGCGGCGTGAAGACCGCGCTGATGGTCTGGCGGCGGCGTTTGCGGTAGGTGCTGTAGGCGATGGCGAGGCCGACCACCGCGTAGATCGCCCAGGGATGCAGCGTCCAGTGGAAGAGCGTGGTGGCCATCGCCGTCTCCATGCGTTCCGCGGAGTCGGCGGGCGTGGTGCCCGGCGGGGGCGTCGTGTAGTGCGAGAGGGGCTCGCTCACGCCGTAGAACATCAGGCCGATGCCCATGCCGGCGCTGAACATCATCGCGACCCAGGACACGGTGCGGAACTCGGGCTCCTCGCCCTCCGCGCCGAGGTGGATCCTTCCGTATCGGCTGATCGCGAGCCACAGTGCGAACACCACGAAACACGAGGCGGCCAGCATGAACGCCCAGCCGCCGTTGTGGATCAGTCCGTTGAGCATCTTCGAGGAGGCGGTTTCCAGGGAGTCGGTCGCCACCGACCCCCAGATCACGAACGCCACGGTGAGCGCGGCCGTTACGCCGAACACCACCCGGTCCGTCTGGGGGCGGGAGCCACCGGGGACGCCGGACGGATCGCCCCGGCCTCCTCTTTCCTTCAAGTCGTCGGTCATCGGCGGCACCTTCCCTGGAAACCGTTCGGACACACATTCCCGATTGTGTGCCTACGACCTACCACAGGTACCGCCGATCTCAACCGCCTCAGCAGTGGGTGTCGGGCTCCCCGACGGTCAGGTGGTACGGAGCGCGCTCGTCGAGCAGCAGCGGGACGAGGCCGCGCATGGACTGGCGCAGCGGTACGCGGGCGCCTTCCCCCGCGTGTCGCACCGCGACGCCGTGCAGGGCGAGCTCGTCCCCGACGTCCGCGTACTGGGCCGCCGTGAGCCGGTAGGCGCAGGGCGGGTCCCCGATGGTCTCGGACGGTTCGGCCGGGTCGTTGTCGGCGCCTCCCACGTAGACCGGTCCCAAGTCCCGGTAGCCGGCCAGCCGGGCCGCCGACGTGGCCGACTCGATGAAGCCGCGCCGTTTGCCCGTGAACGCGAACAGCCCGTCCAGAGCGGCCAGTTGCGAGTGGACGCGACGGCGGTTGTTGAGCGCCTCGTCGGCCTTCTCGGCCTCCGTGACGGGGTCGACGCGGCTCTCGATGAGCAGTCCGACGCCGTGCTTGATGCCGGACATGTTCCGCAGGATCCGCTCCTGTCCGTCGCCCGCCACCTGCCGGATCGGGTCGCCGGTCACCGGGTCGGTCCAGATGCCGTACGTCCCGGTCGAGTAGCCGGCGGCGCGGGCGGCGGGCCGCACGTACGCCGCCGACAGGGTCTGTGCCTCGTCGTGCACGGCCGGATCGGTGTTGAGGTTGCGCGGCCAGAGGTCGAAGAGGTCCTTGTCGTAGTACGGGGGCGTGGCGCCGTACTCGTGCAGGTCGTAGATCACGTCCGGCTTGCGGTCGCGGACGACGGCCGCCATGGCGCGTGCCTCGGCCGTCCGCAGTGAGAGATGGTCGCGGTTGATGTCGACGCCGTCGCTGTTGCCCCGGGTGTCGGCGGCCCGGCCGTCCGGGTTGGCGGTGGGCACGACGAGCAGCGTGGTGCGGTCGAGGAACTTCCGCGTGGCGGCGTCCTTCGCGTAGGCGAGGTCGCGGACCGTCGTCAGGCAGGCCTCCCGTCCGGAGGGTTCGTCGCCGTGCTGGCTGCACACCAGCAGCACGGTGTTGGCCGCGTGCCGGTTGCCGACGCGTACGAGCTGGAGCGGGCGGTCCTGTTTCGTGGTGCCGATCCCACCGACCGAGACCCGGCTGCTCGCCCGGTCGACGGCGGCGAGGAAGGCCTGCTCCTCGGGCTGGGTGGTCCAGCGGGCCCCGTCGGTCCGTTCGAAGCCGGTGCGGGGCGGGCTCGGGGACGCGTGGGCGGGTGTGGTGAGGAGGGGCGCGGTGAGCACCGCCGCCGTCAGCGCGACGGCGGCGGTACGGCGGGGCGTCATCAGTGGGTGCCTCCGAGGCCGGGGACGCGGTGCGTGGTGTGCGGTTCGCCGACGCCGTCGAGGGTGGCGTCGGGGTTGACGTGCGAGGATCCCGCGGTGGCGCGCGCGAAGGCAGCGGCGCCTCCGACGAGCGGCACACGGGCCGTTGTACGGGACAGGTCGAGCGTGAGCGTCGGGGTGCTCGACGGGGGGTCGATGAGGCCCTCGTCGGTGCCGGCGACGATCAGCGCGAGGCGGTGGCCCTTCGGGACGACGTGGTCGCTCGCGTGCAGGTCGAGGGTGATGGTGTAGCGCTTGCCCGGGGTGAGCGGGACGCCCTTCGTGTCGGAGGCGTGGTTGCCGAGGTCGGCCCAGCCGCGGCTGAACACGGTGTGGTCGACGTCTGCGGTCTTCGCCCGCGTCTCCTTGTAGCAGGAGCTGTCACCGGTGGTGCTCGGGCCCCAGCAGGTGCGGTCGGTGACCGTGGTGATGCCTTCGCCCGCGGTGGAGTAGTCGCGGATCGTGTCCGGGCCGAGGTCGACCAGGACCGCGGAGAGGTGGGCCGTCGAGGTGGTCGGTGTGACGGTGACGGTCACCTCGGAGGAGCCGGAGAGGCGGACGTCGCGGGTGAGCGGCTTGGTGATGAACCCGGCCTTCGCGGACGTCGACCGGTCGACCTGGGCGGCCCAGTCGGTCTCGTCCTGCTGCGGGTCGTCGGTGAACGTCTCGGTGCCCTTCCCGGTACGCAGTCCGAGGGTGCCGACGCCCGCCTGCGCGCCCTTGGCGGGCCGCAGCTTCACGGTGTCGGTGCCGCGCGGCGGCCAGACGTTCGAGGTGACCCACTGATCGGGGGCGCGCTCGATGTCGGCCATGGGTTCGTCGTCGATGCCGTTGTCGTAGCCGAGGAGTTCGTGGTCGAACCAGCGGTGCAGCGTGTCGGCCCAGTCGGCGCGGCGGAAGTCGAAGGGGTCGACGTGGCCGGTCTGGGACAGCCAGATCTTCCGGTCGACGCCGGCCTTCGCGAGACCGTCCCACCACTGGCCGAAGTGCTTGGGGCGCACGTTCAGGTCCTGCATGCCGTGGATGACGAACACGCTGGCGTCGACCTTGCGGACGTCCTTCACGTAGTCGCGCTCGGTCCAGAACCTGGTCCGGTCGCCGGTGCGCGGTGCTCCGTCGACGATCTCCTGCTGGACGGCCGCGCACCTGGCGCGGGCGTCGGGGCTCTCTACGTAGTCGGACAGCCACTCGGGGCCCGAGTCGTAGAGCGGGGCGCCCTTGGCGAAGTAGTAGTCGTACCAGGAGGAGATGGCTGCGATCGGGACGATCGTCTCCAGGCCCTCGACTCCGGTGGCGGCGACGCCGTTGGCGACGGTCCCGTCGTAGCTCTTGCCGATCATGCCGGTTTTCCCGTTGGTCCAGCCGGCCTTGGCCTTCGTGGTGCCCGTGCGGGAGGTGTAGCCCTTGCCCCGGCCGTTCAGCCAGTCGACGACGGCCTTCGCGGACTGGACGTCGGAGCGGCCGCCGACGTCCACACAGCCGTCGGAGCGGTTGGTGCCGGCGAGGTCGACGCCGACGAAGGCGTAGCCGCGCGGCACGAAGTAGTTGTCGTAGTACAGGGGCATCTGGACGACGTCGCCGTTCGCGTCGTACGTCTTGCGCTGGCTCTCGTTGCCACGCCCGCAGCAGGAGTAGTACGGGCTGGCATCCATGATCACGGGTATCCTGCGGCCCTGCTGGGCGGGTTCGCGCGGGCGGACGATGTCGACGGCGACACGGTCTGTCTTCCCGTCGCTGTCGCCGTCCAGCCCGGTGTCCACCCAGACGGACTCACGGATCGCGTTGTCGTACGAGTAGACGGGGGCGCTCTCCCGCGGAGCGCTCTGGGCGGCAGCAGGGGTGAGGAGCGTGGCCATCAGCGCGGCGGTGGCCGCCGTCGCGAGCGATCTCCAGGTGATGAGGCGCTTGTAGCGCGCAGATGTCCGCATGCGCGGAAGGTACTCCGGTCAACTCCTGTGCAAAAGAGGGCCGGTTGGGGTGCGTGGGATGACCGGCCGAGGTGTGGCTTGAAAGGTGCGTCGGGCGGGGTCGCTCATGTCGACCGATGGGCGATCGTGTGACACCTTGCGGCCTTCGCGGCATACGCGGAGGAGGTGTTGCGGAGGAGACGCCTTGGTGGAGGCGTCGGGGCAGCCGCTCGCGTCGCTGTCCGACACCTGGCTCCACCGCACGTCGAAGCCGGGAACGCCGGTGGCTCGACCGTCTCGATCGAGCCTCGGGCGCAGGGCGCAGGGCGCTCCGCGGAGGGTGCGGGGAATCACGCCGGTGAGCCGCACGCCGGTGGGGCGATGCGGTCGCGCCGGTGGGGCGGCCCGGCGCGGGTCGCGCCGGGCCGGACGGGCGGGCCCCCTCCCTTTACGGGGCCTGCCTGCCGAGCGGGGCCTGGGGGCTGCCTGCTAGGCGGGGCCCGGGGTCGGCGTCGTGGAGGTGGAGATGCGTTCTCCCACCACCCTGCTTGCCAGGTCCGAGGCCAGCTCCGAGACGGACATGCGGAGTTCGGCCTCGGCGGCGGCACAGTCGGCCTCTATTCGGGCCCGGCCCTCGGCCAGGAGGGCGTCGCGTTCGCGCATGCCTTCGGCGCGGGTCGCCGCCATGACGGCGGTGCCCTCTTCGAGGGCCCGCTGCCGGATCCTGGCGGCGTCGTGCCGGGCCTCGGCCAGCTCCGACTCCGCCTCGGCGCGCTTCTGCCCGGCGCGGGCCCGTACCTCCTCCGCCTGCTCGGCGACGCCTCTGATCGCCGCGTCCCGCGCGTCGAGCACCCGTTGCATCCGGGGCAGCACACGGACGAAGAACAGGAAGACAGCCGCGAACACCAGCAGCGCGTAACCGAGCTCGTGGACCTTCGGATTGAGTGGACCGATGGGGTAAGGAATGAGATCCATGACCACGACTTACCCGCTCATGCGTGCGCAACAACGCGCATCTGCGCCAGCGTTGACCGAAAGTCACCGGTGGGACGGACTCCGCTCAGGTCCCGTGGTCGTACACCGTCACCGCGACCCCCTTTCCGAGGAGCCGCTCGGCTATCAGCGGTTCCACACGTGACCACTTCCCGCCCGCGGGCCCGCATCCGATGCGCGGCATGTGCACGGACGCGCCGAGCTCGACCGCCTTCTCCGCCAGCGGGACGAGCGCCGCGTCGATCGCCTCGTAGCGGACGGGCACCCCCTTGCTCCCGGCCCTCGTGCCCCGCTGGCCGATCATGTTGGCCACCCACACATACCGGCCGACCTCGACGAACTGGGTCGCGCCGAGACCGAAGTCGTTGACCGCACGCTCACGGTGCCAGCGGCGATAGGCGGCCTCCGGCCACCGGTTCGACAGGGCGAGGACGAAGCCCTTGCCCCAGCCCCCTATGTCGTTGCAGACATGGGCGATCAGCTTGACTCCCCTGCCCAGGGGAACGGTGGCATCACCCCGGACATACGTGATCGCCGACATGACCCCACCGTACGGACCACCACCGACAGTCGGCCGCGGCAGCAGGCTCCCCTGCGACTGTTCACGGCTGGCGGCTGGCGGCTGGCGGCTGGCGGCTGGCGGCTGGCGGCTGGCGGCGCATGGGCGCACGGAGCGCACAGAGCGCAGAAGCTTTCACAACACAGCTGTGACAGCAATACTGTTGCACCGCATCAGGCGGCGGACGCGGCACCCGGAGGAGCAGGCATGGCGACGGACATCGGGGAGCCGACGCTCACCGTCGACGAACTGGCCGCGCGGGCGGGCGTCACGGTACGGACGGTCCGCTTCTACAGCACCCGGGGGTTGCTGCCGCCGCCCGTGATCGGGCCGCGCCGCGTGGGGCACTACGGCCAGGAGCACCTTTCGCGCCTCGCGCTCATAGAGGAGCTGCAGCACCAGGGGATGACGCTGGCCGGGATCGAGCGCTACCTGCAGCAGCTGCCGGACGGCCTCAGCGCCCACGACCTGGCCATCCACCGTGCCGTGGTGGCCTCCTGGGCTCCCGACGCTGCGGAGGAGATGGGCCGGGCCGAGCTGGAGCGCCGGGCGGGGCGCCCGCTCAGCCGAGAGGACCTCGACCGGCTGGCCGCGATGAGCGTCATCAGGGAGACGGACACACCGGACGCGTACCGCGTGGACCTCGGACTGCTGCGGCTGGGCGTCCGGTTGCTCGACGTGCCGATCGCGCACGAGACGATCCTCGCCGCACGCGCCGTCCTGATGGAGCACACCCGCGCGGCCGCGCACGAACTCTCCCTGCTCTTCCGGGACTCGGTGTCCGAGCACGACTCGGTCGAGGCGGTGAAGGATCTGTCCGCGCACATGCAACCACTCGTCGTGCAGGCCCTCCTGACGACGTTTCAGCGCTCGCTGACAGAGGAGCTGCGGGAGTGGCTCAAGGACTCCTGATCGGGTGCGGCCGACCGCTGTCCCCTCAAGTGGCCCAGCCGTCCCGCACGTCGAGGACCTGGCCCTGAGGCCTGCTCGCCGGACACGACCTGCACGAAGGCGCCGCCCACGCCCGCCGGCGAGGGTGGTATACCGCTCACGGGCACACCACTCCCTCGCCGGCGGGCCGGGTCACCGGTCGCTGAACCGCTCCCCCTTCTCCGCCTTCTCCACTAGCAGCGCGGGGGGCGTGAACCGCTCGCCGTAGCGCTCGGCGAGCTCCCGCGCGCGGGCCACGAACGCGGGCGGGCCGGCAGCCGCCCCGCCGCGGCTCTCGTATCCGTTGATGTACTGCAGGACGCCCCCCGTCCAGCCCGGGAAGCCGATCCCGAAGAGGGACCCGATGTTGGCGTCGGCGACCGACGTCAGGACCCCTTCCTCCAGGAGCCGGACGGTGTCCAGCGCCTCGGAGAAGAGCATGCGCTCCTGCATGTCCTCGAAGGGGATGCCGGCACCCTCACGGGTGAAGTGCTCACGCAGACCGGGCCACAGTCCGGCGCGCCTGCCGTCCTCGCCGTACTCGTAGAAGCCCCCGCCACCGCTGCGGCCGGTGCGGCCGAACTCGTCGACCATGCGGTCGACGACCGCCTCGGCGGGGTGGGTCGTCCAGGTGCCGCCCGCCTCCTCGACGGCCCGCTTCGACTCGGCCCGGATCCTGCGGGGCAGGGTGAGCGTCAGTTCGTCCATCAGGGAGAGGACCTTGGCGGGATAGCCGGCCTGGGCGGCCGCCTGCTCGACGGAGGCGGGCTCGATGCCCTCGCCGACCATCGCCACGCCCTCGTTGATGAAGTGCCCGATGACCCGGGAGGTGAAGAAGCCCCGCGAGTCGTTGACGACGATCGGGGTCTTCCTGATCTGCCGTACGAGGTCGAAGGCACGGGCCAGTGCCTCGTCGCCGGTGCGCTCACCCTTGATGATCTCGACGAGCGGCATCTTGTCGACGGGCGAGAAGAAGTGCAGTCCCACGAAGTCGGTCTGCCGCTCGACGCCCTCGGCGAGCGCCGTGATCGGCAGGGTCG
Organism: Streptomyces aurantiacus; assembly: GCF_027107535.1. Lineage (NCBI taxonomy): Bacteria > Bacillati > Actinomycetota > Actinomycetes > Kitasatosporales > Streptomycetaceae > Streptomyces > Streptomyces sp. Qhu-G9. The sequence goes on from NZ_CP114283.1 coordinate 6,648,649, forward strand.
AGGTGTTGGAGCACAGCAGCGCGTCCGGCTCGACGAGGTGCTGGATCTCCTGGAACACCTTGTGCTTGAGCGCCGGGTCCTCGAAGACGGCCTCGATGACGGCGTCGCAGCCGGCGACGTCCGCAGGGTCCGCGGTCGCGGTGATGCGGGCCAGCAGCGCGTCCGCCTTCTCCTGCGTCGTGCGTCCCCGGGAGACGGCTTTGGCGCAGAGCTTCTCGGAGTAGTTCTTGCCCTTGGCGGCCGCCTCGGCGGACACGTCCTTGAGGACGACGTCGATGCCGGCGCGGGCGCACGAGTAGGCGATGCCGGCGCCCATCATCCCGGCGCCCAGGACCGCGACCTTGCGGACCTGGCGGGGCTCGACGTCCTTCGGGCGGTTGGCACCGGAGTTGACGGCCTGGAGGTCGAAGAAGAAGGCCTGGATCATGTTCTTGGAGGTCTGGCCCGCGGCCAGTTCCACGAAGTAGCGCGCTTCGATGACCTGCGCGGTCTCGAAGTCGACCTGGGAGCCCTCGACGGCGGCCGCGAGGATGTTGCGCGGGGCCGGGTAGGGCGCGCCGTTGGTCTGCTTGCGCAGGTTGGCCGGGAAGGCGGGCAGGTTCGCCGCGAACTTCGGGTTGGAGGGGGTGCCGCCCGGGATGCGGTAGCCGGGCTTGTCCCAGGGCTGCCGCGACTCGGGGTTGGCGTCGATGAAGGCGCGGGCCTTGGCGAGCATCTCCTCGTGGGTGGCCGCCACTTCGTGGACGAGGCCGTTCTCCAGGGCGCGCTGCGGGCTGTACTGGGTGCCCTGGAGGAGCACCTTGAGGAGCGCGTCGGCGATGCCGAGCAGGCGTACGGTCCTGACCACGCCGCCGCCTCCGGGCAGCAGGCCGAGCGTGACCTCGGGGCAGCCGATCTTGGAGCCGGGTGCGTCGAGTGCGACGCGGTGGTGGCAGGCCAGCGCGATCTCGTAGCCGCCGCCGAGGGCCGCGCCGTTCATGGCGGCGACGACGGGCTTGCCGAGCGTCTCGATGCGGCGCAGGTCGCGCTTGATGGCGAGGCCGCCGTCGAGGAGCTGCTGGGCGGTCTCGGGCGTGACCCGGATGAGGTCGCGCAGGTCGCCGCCCGCGAAAAAGGTCTTCTTGGCGGAGGTGAAGACGATGCCCCGGACGGAGCCGGGGTCCGCCTGGACCTCCGTCTCCAGACGGTCGGCGATCGCGGTGAGCGAGTCCCGGAACGCCTGGTTCATCGTGTTGGCCGACTGGCCGGGGTCGTCCAGTACGAGGGTGACGATGCCGGTCTCGTCCTGTTCCCAGCGGATGGTGGTGCTCTCGGTCATGAGGGGTTCTCCGTAGAAGTCCGTCGGTCCACTGGGGGGTTACAGGCGTTCGATGATCGTCGCGATGCCCATGCCGCCGCCCACGCACAGCGTGGCGAGGCCGAACCTCTTGTCCTGGCGCTCCAGTTCGTCGACGAGCGTGCCGAGGATCATCGCGCCGGTCGCGCCGAGCGGGTGGCCGAGGGCGATGGCGCCGCCGTTGACGTTGACCTTGTCCAGGGACAGGCCCATGTCCCGGGCGAAGCGCAGGACGACGGCCGCGAAGGCTTCGTTGATCTCGACGAGGTCGATGTCGTCGATGGTCAGCCCGGCCTTGGCGAGTGCCTTGCGGGTGGCGGGCGCGGGGCCGGTCAGCATGATGGTCGGCTCGGAGCCGGAGACGGCCGCGGAGACGATCCGCGCGCGCGGGGTGAGCCCGTACCGCTCGCCGACCTCCTTGGAGCCGACGGCGACCAGGGAGGCGCCGTCCACGATCCCGGACGAGTTGCCGGCGTGGTGGACGTGGTCGATCTTCTCCACCCAGTGGTACTTCTGCAGCGCCACGGCGTCGAAGCCGCCCAGGTCGCCGATGTCCGCGAAGGACGCCTTGAGCCGGGCCAGCGAGTCCGCCGTGGTGCCCGGGCGCAGGTGCTCGTCGTGGTCGAGGACGACGAGTCCGTTGCGGTCCTTCACGGGGACGACGGACCGCTCGAAGCGGCCGTCCTTCCAGGCCGCGGCGGCACGCTCCTGGGACAGCGCCGCGTACTCGTCGACGTCCCGGCGGGAGAAGCCCTCGATGGTGGCGATGAGGTCGGCGCCGATGCCCTGCGGTACGAAGTTGGTGGCGAGGTTGGTCATGGGGTCGGCGAACCAGGCGCCGCCGTCGGAGGCCATCGGCACCCGGGACATCGACTCGACGCCGCCTGCGAGGACGAGGTCCTCCCAGCCCGAACGGACCTTCATCGCGGCGAGGTTGACGGCCTCGAGGCCCGACGCACAGAAGCGGTTCTCCTGGACGCCGGCCACGGTGTCCGGCAGTCCGGCGGCGATGGCCGAGATCCGGGCGATGTCGGAGCCCTGGTCGCCGACCGGTCCGACGACACCGAGCACGATGTCGTCGATCGCGGCCGGGTCGAGTCCCGGGAAGCGGGCCTGGATCTCGTGGATGAGTCCGACGACCAGGTCGACGGGCTTGGTGCCGTGCAGGGCGCCGCTCGCCTTGCCGCGGCCGCGTGGGGTGCGGATCGCGTCGTACACGTACGCTTCGGTGCTCACGGGTAAGCCTTTCAATGAGGGTCAGGCGAGCAGGGAGCGGCCGATGATCTCCTTCATGATCTCGGTCGTCCCGCCGTAGATGGTCTGGATGCGTCCGTCGGTGAAGGCCCTGGCGACGCGGTACTCCGTCATGTAGCCGTAACCGCCGTGCAGTTGGAGACAGCGGTCCGCGACGCGCTTCTGCAGTTCGGTGGCCCACCACTTGGCCATCGAGGCGTGCACCGCGTCGAGTTCGCCTTCCGCGTGGTCGACGATGCAGCGGTCGACGAACGCCCGGGTGACGGCGCACTCGGTGGCCATCTCGGCTATCTCGAAGCGGATGTGCTGGAGCCTGGACAGCGGCCGCCCGAAGGCCTCGCGCTCCTTGACGTACTCGGTGGTGATCTCCAGCAGGTACTCGGCTGCGGCGATCCCGACGACGGCGATGTTCAGCCGCTCCTGCGCGAGGTTCGTCATCAGGTGCACGAAGGCGCCGTTCAGTTCGCCGAGGAGGTTCTCCTTCGGGACACGTACGTCGCGGAAGAACAGCTCGGCGGTGTCCTGGGCCTTCAGGCCGATCTTGTCGAGGTTGCGGCCGCGCTCGAACCCTTCCGTGCCGCGCTCGACGACCAGCAGGGACAGTCCGCGCGCACCGCCCTCGGGGGTGGTTCTGGCGACGACGATCACGAGGTCGGCCAGGATCCCGTTGGAGATGAACGTCTTGGAGCCGTTGAGGAGCCAGTGGTCGCCCCGGTCCTCGGCATGGGTGCTGATGCCCTGGAGGTCCGATCCGGCGCCGGGCTCGGTCATGGCGATGGCCGTGATCAGGGACCCGTCGCAGAAGCCGGGCAGCCAGCGGCGCTTCTGCTCCTCGGTGCCGAGCCCCGTCAGATAGGGCCCGATGATGTCGTTGTGCAGGCCGAGCGCGGGCCCGGCGGCTCCCGCGCGCGCGAACTCCTCGCCGAGTGCGGCGCTGTAGCGGAAGTCGGCGACGCCGCCGCCCCCGTACTCCTCGGGGACGGCCAGTCCGAGCAGTCCCTGCCGGCCGGCGGCCCGCCATGACTCGCGCGAGACGATGCCGTCCTTCTCCCACTGCTCGTGGTGCGGGAGCACCTCCTTGGCGAGGAAGGTGCGGACGGTCTCGCGGAACGCCTCGTGCTCCGACGTGAAGATCTGCCGCTTCATTCGGGGCTGCCCTTCAGGAGGTCCGGTACGTCCCAGTCGCGGGCCACGCCCGCGGTGTCGGCGCCCGGCTGCGCGGGCCCGCCGCGGACGGCGGTGGGGGTGGCGGAGAAGCGGGGCGCGGGGGCGGGCTGGGTGATGCCGCCGTGGTCGGTGAAGGTGCCGCGGGCCGCGAGATGCGGGTGGTGCGGTGCCTCGCGCAGCGACAGCACGGGTGCCACGCAGGCGTCGGAGCCCTCGAAGACAGCGGTCCACTCGTCGCGCGTGCGGGTCCTGAAGCGGGCCGCCACCGCCTCGCGCAGCTCGCCCCAGCGGGAGAGGTCCTTGCGCGCCGAGGCGTACTCCCCGAGGCCGAGCAGCTCCACGAACTGCTCGTAGAACTGCCCTTCCAGCGCGCCGACCGCCATGTACCGGCCGTCGGCGGTCTCGTACGTCCCGTAGTACGGGCATCCGCCGTCGAGGAGGTTGGCGCCGCGGCGGTCCTGCCAGCCGCCGGCGGCCAGCATGCCGTGGATCATGGAGGCGAGGTGGGCGGTGCCGTCCACGATCGCCGCGTCCACGACCTGTCCGGCGCCGGTCGCGCGCGCGTGGTGGAGCGCGGCGAGGACGCCGACGACGAGGTACAGCGAGCCGCCCGCGTAGTCCCCGACGAGGTTGGCCGGGACGGCGGGCGGCTCGTCCGGGGAGCCGATCATGCCCAGGGTGCCGGTCAGCGCGATGTACGCGATGTCGTGCCCGGCGCGCGGGGCGAGCGGCCCGTCCTGGCCCCAGCCGGTCATCCGTCCGTAGACGAGCTTCGGGTTGCGGGCGTGGCAGGTCCCGGGCCCGACGCCGAGGCGCTCGGCGACTCCCGGCCGGAAGCCCTCGACGAGGATGTCCGCGCGCTCGACCAGGCCGAGGACACGGTCCGCGCCGTCGGGGGCCTTCAGGTCGACGACCACCGAACGCTTGTTGCGGTTGGTGATGTCGTACGCGGGGTCGATCGCGAGTCCCCCGCCGCCCGGCCTGTCCACGCGGACGACGTCGGCGCCCAGGTCGGCAAGGAGCATCGCGGCGAACGGGCCGGGCCCGATGCCCGCCAGCTCGACCACGCGCACCCCGGCCAGCGGGCCGTGCCCTGCTGTTCCTGCCGCTGCCATCAAGCCCCCAGCACTGTGACACAACTGATGTAACATCAGTGATGTTAAGAACGTGTTCCACTCCGCACAAGCCCCTGGCGAGCAAGCGCTCAGTCAATTCTGGTGGCCGGCGGAGACCGGGGGAAGACCGGTCGGAAGAGCGGGCCTCAGCGGGCGTCGAGCTCCGCTATGAGCTTCTTCGGCGCGATGGTGCGGTAGCTCTCCTCGATCCAGTCGCACAGCAGCTCCGCGGCCGGGGCGCCCTTCTCCTCCAGCGGGACGCGCACCCAGCCCGCCTTGCCCAGTCCGTACCCGGCGGGCTCCGCGCCCGGCGACGAGAGTGCGTGGGCGTGCGCCACCTCGTCCTTGAGCTTCACGGTGACACCCATCGGATAGCTGCCGTCACTGACGCCGAGGAAGACGAAGACCTTCTTGCTCACCTTCGCGACGGTCTCGCCCCAGGGGAACTCCTCGGTGGCTCCCGGCATCCCGAGGGCGAACTCCCGTACTTTCTCCCACTTCTTCAGGTCGTTCGTCGTCGGCGCCACGACTGCCTCCGGGTCCCTTTCGGCCCCACTGACGGGGTCCTGGTTCGGCTCCTCGCACCTCACGCTAGCCTCAGCCACCGACAACGGCGCGGGCTGAACGGCTGAGAGGTGCCATGAGCAGGCAGAACAGGACGGAGCGCGCGTACGACATCGTGCTCTTCGGAGCCACGGGGTTCGTCGGAACGCTCACGGCGGAGTATCTCGCCGCGCACGCCCCCCAGGGGCTGCGCTGGGCGATCGCGGCGCGCGACACCGCGAAACTGGAACGGCTGCGGGACCGCCTGGCGGCGATCGACCCGGCCTGCGCGGAACTGCCCGTGCTCCGGGCCGACGTCGCCTATCCGGCCTCCTTGCGGGAACTCGCCGAGCACGCGCGCGTGGTGGCCACGACCGTCGGCCCCTACCTCGAGTACGGCAAGGACCTGGTGGCCGCCTGCGCGGAGGCCGGCACCGACTATCTGGACCTCTGCGGAGAGCCCGAGTTCGTGGACCTCATGTACGTGCGGCACGACACGCGCGCGCGGGAGACGGGCGCGCGGCTGGTGCACGCCGCCGGCTTCGACTCCGTCCCCCACGACCTGGGCGTCTGGTTCACCGTGCGGCAGCTGCCCGAAGGCGTGCCCCTGACCGTGGACGGGTTCGTGCGGGCCGAGGGGATGTTCTCGGGCGGCACCTTCGCCTCCGCCCTCAACCAGTTCGCGCGCGGGCGGCACATGGTCGCCGCGGCGCGCGACCGCAAGCGGCACGAGCCGCGGGTGGTGGGCCGCCGGGCGTCCGCTCCACCGAGCGCTCCGCGGTACGCCAAGGAGCTGGGGGCGTGGGCCCTGCCGCTGCCCACCATCGACGCACAGATCGTGCGGCGGTCCGCGCGGGCGCTGGAACGGTACGGGCCGGACTTCCGTTACCGGCACTACGCGGCCGTCAGGACCCTGCCGTTCGCGGTGGGCGGGGTGGCCGGGGCCGGCGCCGTCTTCGCGGCGGCGCAGGTGCCGCCGGTGCGGCGGTGGCTGTCGGGCCGGCTGAAGCCCGGCGACGGGCCGAGCGCGCAGAAGCGGGCGGAGAGCTGGTTCTCGGTGCGGTTCGTCGGTGAGGGGGGCGGACGGCGGGTGTTCACCGAGGTCTCGGGCGGCGACCCCGGCTACGGGGACACCGCGAAGATGCTGGCGGAGTCCGCGCTGTGCCTCGCCTTCGACGAGCTTCCCCCGGTGTCCGGGCAGGTGACGACGGCTGTCGCCATGGGAGATTCGCTGATCGAGCGGCTTCGCGGGGCGGGGATCGTCTTTCGGGTGGCCGCGACGCGGTGATGCCTCGCCGTGGGACGCGCCGTAAGGCCCCTGCCGGGGCCGTACGGCCCTCGCCGGGCGGCCCGTCGTGGCCGGTCGCACGGTTCCCCGGACCCGCCACGCCACCCGCCACCGGGCACCGGGCACCGGGCACCGGGCCGAACCCTCACCAGTAAGGGATCACTGTTGAACAGCGAGATCGATGTCCTGGTTCTCGGCGGCGCCGGGGTCGACACCATCGTGTACGTGCCCGCGTTGCCGTTGCCCTGCGCGGACAGCCACATGGTGCCCGCGATCGAGACACGGGCCGGGCAGACCGGGGACTTCGTGGCGCTCGGGCTGCACGCCCTGGGGCTGCGGACACATCACCTCGACCTGGTCGGCGCGGATCACGCGGGGGATCTGGTGCGGGCCCTGCACCACGACCGGGGCGTCCCTCTCACCGAGGTTCCGCAGCCGGCCGGCACCAAGCGGGCGGTGAACCTCGTGGGCCCGGACGGGCGGCGGCTCTCGCTGTACGACAGCACGCGCGCGCGTGACGACGACCGGTTGCCCCCGGAGACCGTACGGGACCTCGCCTCGAGGAGCCGGCACGCGCACGTCTCCATCACCCGGCCCTGCGCCCACGCCCTCCCGGTCCTGCGTGAGGCGGGAGTCACCCTCTCGACCGACCTGCACAACTGGGACGGCACACAGGCCTACCACGAGGCGTTCGCCCAGGAGGCCGACGTCGTCTTCCTGTCGGCGGCCGAGCTGACGGACCCGGAGAGGACCATGCGGCGGATCGCCGAGCGGGGCCGGGCCGAGGTGGTCGTCGCCACCGCCGGGGCCGAGGGCGCGTACCAGCTGGTCGACGGCGAGCTGACGCGCATCCCCGCCGTCGCGCCGCCCGCGCCGGTCGTGGACTCGAACGGGGCCGGGGACGCCTTCGCGGCGGGCTATCTCTTCGGCAGGCTGACGGGTGAACCTCCCGAGCGGTGCGGCCTCTTCGGCGCGATCGCCGGGGCCTACGCCTGCACGGTGCCGGCCACGCGGGCCGACGTCATCGGGCGCGCGGAACTGCTCAGAGCTGCCACCCCATGACCGTGTAGATCATCCCGGCTATCCAGGCGACCCCGGCGAGGACCGCGAGGACCAGTGCGGCCATCACGGCACGCTCGACGGGCTGGCTGGGGCCGGCGGCGGGCTTCGGAGCACGGTGCGTCGTCATGCGGCACAGCCTGCCGATCATGCCGGGGTCCCGGCATCCGTACGGATACTCAGAACAGGTACTCAGAAACCGTACGCAGAAGCCGTACTCATCCGGTGGCCGCCCTCAGCTCCCGTCGGCACAGGGCGTCCGCCCGGCGGGTCGTCTCCGGGAGGCGGAAGCGCGGCGCGAGCTGGAGGGTGTGGGCGCAGGCGGTGTCCAGAGTCACCCGGTGGCCGACCGACACGAACACCGGCTTGATCCCCGCCTGGGTGCGCAGGGCCCGGCCGACCTCCTCCTCGCCCGCGAGCAGCGGGGAGGCCGATCCGCGTGCCTCGCCCGGCTCCTCGTACGCGAACGTGAAGGGGTTCTTGGCGACCCCGATCGTCGGGAGGCCGGTGAGGACGCCGAGGTGGCTCGCCAGGCCGAAGCGGCGGGGATGGGCGAGCCCGTAGCCGTCGCAGACCACCAGGCCCGGTGCGCACGGCAGGGCTTCGAGCGCGGCCAGGACCGCCGGGATCTCCCGGAAGGCGAGCAGCCCGGGAACGTACGGGAAGGACACCCGGCCGACGGCCGTGGATTCGGCGACCACGTCGAGCGTCGCCGCGTCGAGCACGACGGCCGCGGCCACGACGAGGTCACGCCCGTCGTCGTAGGCCACGTCCACCCCGGTGACGTGACCGCTGCCGGGCGGTGGCCCGGGTTCGTCGAGGACGACCCGGGTCCTCAACTCGTCCTGCACGGCCCGGGCCTGGTCTTCGGTGGCGGGCCAGCCCGCGGGGATGCGTACGGTCGTCATGGTGCGGTCGAGCCTAGGCCAGTCCCCGGGGCAGCCGGAGTCCGAGGCCGCGTGCCGACCTCGGACGGTCCGGCCGTCGTGTCAGCGTTCCAGCCGTGCCACCCGGCCCTTCTCGCCGGAGGCCCAGCAGGCCAGGTCGGGGGTGCAGTCCACGGTGTCGTACGAGCCGGTGTCCAGCGTGCGCCAGGTCCGTCCGCCGTTCGTGGTGAGGTCGGTGCCGGTGGGGCCGACCGCGAGGGCGGAGGTGCGGCTGTAAGGGAGCCAGGTGACGCCGGAGCGGTAGGCGGGCGGCGGCGTGCTGGCCGAGGCCCAGCCGCGGCCGCCGTCGCCGCTGACCGCGGCCGCCCGGGGTGAGGCCTGGTCGGCGCGGTAGTCGCCGCCGACCGCGATGCCGTGCGTGCGGTCGCGGAAGGCCAGCGCGAAGACTCCGCGCGCCGGATCTCCCGCCGGAATCGGGGTGTCGGCGGCCGTCCAGGTCAGACCGCGGTCGGCGGAGTGCAGCACGCGCGCGCGTGCGGCGCCGCCGGTGGCCATCCACACGTCACGCGGGCCCGAGGCGACCAGGCATTGCCCACTGGCCGCGAACCCCGCCTCGCCCTCCTGGGCCGCGGGCATGCCGTCGCTCGGCAGCACCTTCCAGGTGCGGCCGCCGTCGCCGGTCGACAGGATGCGGAACTTTCCGTCGACGGGGTCGCTCATCGCCAGACCGTGGCGCCGGTCGAAGAAGGTCATGCAGTCGTAGAAGGCCTTGGCGTCGGTGTTGCGGAAGGATTCGGTCCAGGTCGCGCCGCCGTCCTCGGTGCGCAGGACCCTGGACGCCTCACCCTCGCCGATGGCCAGCACTACGGCGCGCCGCCCGTCGAAGGCCTCGACGTCGCGGAACTCCAAGTCGGCGGCCCCGGGCGGCGACACGTTCCGCCAGCTCGCGCCGCCGTCGGTGGTGCGCAGCACGGTGCCCTTGGATCCGGCCAGCCAGGCGGTCTTCCGGCTGACGGCGGAGAGCCCGCGGAAGCGCGCGTCCGTGCCGCTGTCCTTGAGGTCCCAGTGCGGCGGTTTTCCGCCAACCGGGCCGGCGCCCTGGCCGTGTCCGGCGCCCGGTCCGTGTGCCTGCGCCGGAGCCGTGAGAGCGGCCGCGAGAGCCGCCGTGCACACTCCCACCGTCAGCAGGCGCCTCGTGAGTCCCGTACGTCTCGTTCGTCGCGTCTTCCCCAAGCCCCTCATGGCGGGCGAAGCTAGCCCACTCCCCCGGTCGCGTCCAGATGCCCCGGGAGGCATCGGAGCCCACTCCGGAAATCAACGATCACTCCCGTGATTGAAGGCGGTGACGGAGGTCACTAGGACTTCATGCGTTTTCGCAGGCACGGATCGGCCGGTTCCGACGTCTCTACAAGTGCCGGCTCATCCGTCCGCAGTTCGTCCGTCCGTCACAAGGGAGCAAGGCGTTGTCCACCACCGTCATCGAGCAGCCCGTAGAGGCCCGCCTCGTCGCCGCCGCGCCGCGGATGCCGAGCATTCCCGCCACACTCGGCTACGATCCGCGCGATCCCTTCGCCGTCCGCATGTCCTTCCCGGCCCCGTCCACGCTGGAAGGCGTGGAGGTGTGCTGGACGTTCGCCCGCGAGCTGCTCGCCTCGGGGCTGGAGGAGGAGGTGGGGCACGGGGACGTGCGCGTGCGGCCGTACGGCTACGACCGCATCGTCCTTGAGTTCCACGCCCCGGAGGGCACCGCCGTGATCCATGTGCGCGCGGGCGAGCTGCGGCACTTCCTGGAGAGTTCGACGGAGTTGGTGCCCGTCGGTCTGGAGCACCTGTACCAGGATCTGGACCACGAGCTCACCGAACTGCTGCGGGACTCCTGCTGACGCTTCGGGAAGCAACCCCCGGCGGACGCTCCCCGGTGGACGCTCCTCGGCCGTCCCCCTTCGACTGAGCGGTCGACGCGCCTTCTCCAGCGGGCGTCGAGTGGTTCGCCGTGGCCGAAACCGCACACCAGCCATTCCCAGGACCCACGGCTCGTACGTCCTCGTGCCCAGCAGCTCCCGCGCGGCACGGCGGACCGGTGCGAGCGCTGCCCGCGCGATGCCGACCGGTCGGCGCGGCGGACGCCGGACGACGTCCCACCACGATGCGGGCGAAGCCCAGCGAGGACAGCGAGGACAGCCCCGTGACGGACGGGGCGCCGGGCTCGCCGTCCCGTCGAGCGGGCCCTTCACGCCATGTGCCGAGCCCCGGCCACGACCGGTCCTCGGCTCAGTTCCCGGACACCCCGGCGGTCGCCATCGACCCGACCACCGCCGAACGCACCTCCTGGACCGCCTGCTTCAGAGCCGGAGTGGCCGGCCCACTGCGTTCGGCCAGGGCCCGGACGCGCTCCTCGTACTGCCGCCGCTCCCTGCCCGACAGCAGCGTGCGCAGCTCTGCCGCGGCGGCGAGGGCGACGAGCGCCGCGTCCCGTTCGGAGACCTCGCCCACGGGCAGCGGACCCTCCAGAACCAGCCGTGCCTCCGCACGCAGCCCGTCCACGACGGCGACCCGGTCGATGCCGTACTCCACGGTCGGGAACACACCGAGCACCCGGGTCTTGTCGGCGCGCAGGTACCCGCCCGCGGCGAGCTGCGCCTGTACGGCGTCCAGCGTGATGCGGGCCCGCAGCGAGACCCAGGTCTTCCACCGGTGCGGCCGGGACTCCTCGACGAGTTCCAGGAGCCCGTCGAGGACCGGGTCCCCGGTCCGGCCGTCGGGATCCGTGGGCGTCGCGATGCCGTCGGCGTCGGCGAGCAGCCCTCGCTGCGCCAGCTCGGTGAGGGCGCCGGCCCGGACCAGGTGCGGGAGGTGGGCGGCGCCGGTGACCTTGAGCTTCGTGGTGTCCCAGGCCAGCAGGTAGAGACGGGCGGGCAGCGAGAGCGGACCGTTGGGCACGGGGTCTCCTTACAGCGGTCGGGGACGGGGGTCACGTTAATTCGTTGACAGCCGCACGGACCCCTCCTACGGTTTGAAGCGGTTCTGTTGCCGCCGAACGGAGAAGGACGTTGCTCGTCTGAGGTCATGAGACACCGCGCCACACGTGTCATCCGTGTGTGCGCAGCGTGCGACCTCGAATCCGAGCCGTCCCGCGGAACAGGGCCTTTCCCCTGTTCCGAGGATGTCCTGAGGACTGCGTCAGTCCTTTCGGCCGTCGTCGCCTCCCGGTGTCTCGATACGCGTCGCCCCTGACCGCATCAAGCATCGTGAGGCCTGTATGTCTACTTCCCCCACTTCCATCACCTGCACCTCCCTCTCCTTCGCCTGGCCCGACGGCACTCCCGTCTTCGAGGATCTCCAGGTGGCGTTCGGTCCCGGCAGGACCGGGCTCGTCGGGGTCAACGGCTCAGGGAAGTCGACCCTGTTGAAGCTGATCGCGGGGCAGCTCACCCCGGCCGAGGGCACCGTCCGTGTCGCCGGCGAGGTCGGGCGGCTTCCGCAGAACGTCACCCTCGACACCGGGCTGCGGGTCGACGAGGTGCTGGACATCGCCGCCCAGCGCGCCGCGCTGCACGCCATCGAGGCCGGCGACCCGTCCACGGAGCACTTCGACGTCGTGGGCGACGACTGGGACGTCGAGGAGCGTGCCGTGGCGACGCTCGGTGAACTCGGCCTCGGCCACATCGGGCTGGACCGCACCATCGGCGAGGTCTCGGGCGGCGAGTCGGTCCTGCTGCGCCTGGCGGCGCTGCTGCTGCGCCGGCCGGACGTGCTCCTCCTGGACGAGCCCACCAACAACCTCGACCTGTACGCGCGCCGGCGCCTGTACGCGGCCGTCGAGGCCTGGTCCGGCGTCCTGGTCGTGGTCAGCCACGACCGTGAACTCCTGGACCTGGTCGACCAGATCGCCGACCTGCGCTCCGGTGAGGTCGCCTGGTACGGCGGCAACCTCTCGGCGTACGAGGAGGCGCTCGCCACCGAACAGGACGCTGCCGAGCGCATGGTGCGCGTCGCCGAGTCCGATCTGAAGAAGCAGAAGCGCGAACTGGCCGACGCACAGGTCAAGCTGGCCCGTCGCAAGCGGTACGGCCAGAAGATGTTCGAGCAGAAGCGTGAGCCGAAGATCGTGATGGGTGCGCGCAAACGCTCGGCCCAGGAGTCCGCGGGCAAGCACCGCATCATGCACGAGGAGAAACTCGCCGGTGCCAAGGAGCGGCTCGACGAGGCCGTGGAGGCGGTGCGGGACGACGACGAGATCCGCGTCGACCTGCCGTACACGGCCGTACCCCCCGGCCGTACCGTACTGACCCTCCAGGACCTGCAGCCGGCGTACGGCGCGGGCGTGGCGGGCAACCTCGATCTGCGCGGGCCCGAGCGGGTCGCGCTGATCGGGCGCAACGGATCGGGCAAGACGACCCTGCTGCGAACGATCGCCGGGGAGCTGGCACCGGTCTCCGGGGAAGCACACGCCCATGTGCCCCTGCGTTTCCTGCCCCAGCGGCTCGACGTGCTGGACGACGAGCTGACGGTCGCCGAGAACGTGGCCCGGTTCTCTCCCGGCGCCACCAACAACCGGATCCGGGCGCGACTGGCCCGCTTCCTGTTCCGGGGCGCGCGGGCCGACCAGACGGCGGCGACGCTCTCCGGCGGCGAACGCTTCCGGGCGGCGCTGGCCGCACTGATGCTCGCCGAGCCCGCACCGCAGCTCCTGATGCTCGACGAGCCGACCAACAACCTCGACATGGCGAGCGTGCGGCAGCTCACCACGGCTCTGGAGTCGTACGAGGGGGCGCTGATCGTCGCCAGTCACGACGTGCCGTTCCTGGAGTCGATCGGCATCACGCGCTGGCTGCTGCTGGAAGGAGAACTGAAGGAAATCACGCCGGAAGCTGTCGGGTATCCCGGCTAGCTTCGGCCGTATGAGTCAGTCCACCACCCGCACACGTCCGCCCGTCACCACCTCTGACCAGCCCGTTCCCGGTACTCACTCGTTCATCCACGTCGTCGGGGCCCGTGAGAACAACCTTCGGGATGTGACCCTGCGCATCCCGAAGGGCCGGCTCACCGTCTTCACCGGGGTGTCGGGTTCGGGCAAGTCGTCGGTCGTCTTCGACACGATCGCGGTCGAGTCGCAGCGCCAGCTCAACGAGACGTTCACCTGGTTCGTCCGCAACCGGCTGCCGAAGTACGAGCGGCCGCACGCGGAGGCCATCGAGGACCTCTCGCCCGCGATCGTCGTCGACCAGAAGCCGGTCGGCGGCCACTCCCGGTCGACCGTGGGCACGATGACGGACGTGTACTCGGTGATCCGCGTCCTGTTCTCGCGGCACGGCACCCCGAGCGCGGGCCCGGCCACCGCGTACTCGTTCAACGATCCGACGGGCATGTGCCCCGACTGCGACGGCCTCGGGCGCACCGTCCGGCCCGACTGGGACCGCATCCTGGACCCGGCCCGGTCCCTGGCGGACGGCGCGATCCTCTTCCCGCCGTTCACCGCGGGGACCTGGCAGGGGCAGGGGTACACGAACACCACCGAGCTGGACCCGCACAAGCCGGTGGGCGAGTTCACCGCGGCCGAGCGGGAGTTCCTGCTGCGCGGGCGCTCCGGAAGCAAGGTCACCATCAGTGGTTCGGGCGGTACCTGGAGCACCGACTACGAAGGGCTCGCCGACCGCTTCGAGCGGCTGTATCTCAAGCGGGACGTGTCCGCGCTCAGCCAGAAGACACGGGACCAGGTGCGGGGCTACATGACGGAGGGGCTGTGCCCGGGCTGCCGGGGTGCGCGGCTGAACGGGGCGGCGCTCGCCACCCGGATCGGCAACGGGGCGGCCGGGCGGCCGGGCCTGTCCATCGCGGACTGCACCCGGATGCAGGTCAGCGACCTGATCCCGGTCCTGCGGGACATCGACGACCCGGTCGCCACACCGGTCGCGGCGGCGGCCGTGGCCTCGCTGGAGCGCATCGAGGCGATCGGGCTCGGCTACCTGAGCCTGGACCGGGAGACCTCGACGCTGTCCGGCGGGGAGGGGCAGCGGCTGAAGATGGTGCGGCATCTCGGGTCGAGCCTGACCGGGATGACGTACATCTTCGACGAGCCGAGCGTCGGGCTGCACCCGCGTGACGTCGGGCGGCTCGGGGACCTGCTGCTGCGGCTGCGGGACAAGGGGAACACCGTGCTCGTCGTCGAGCACGACCCCGACGTCATCGCCCTCGCCGACCACGTGGTGGACATGGGGCCCCGGGCGGGGGCCGACGGCGGCCGGGTGGTGTTCGAGGGGACGCCCCGCGAGCTGGCCTCGGCCGACACCCTGACCGGCCGCTGCCTGAACCGCCGCCCGCGGGTGAAGCCGGAGCCGCGGGCCGCCACCGGCGGGCTCCGGGTGAAGGGCGCGGACCTGCACAACCTGCGGAACGTCACGGTGGAGTTCCCGACGGGTGTACTGACCGCGGTGACCGGCGTCGCCGGGTCGGGAAAGAGCACGCTCGTGTCGAAGGAGTTCACGGCCGCGTACCCGGACGCCGTGGTGGTCGACCAGTCGTCCATCGGCATCTCGGCGCGGTCGACGCCGGCCACCTACCTCGGCGTGATGGACACCGTACGGAAGGTCTTCGCGCGGGAGACCGGGGTCGAGCCGGGACTGTTCAGCTTCAACTCCGATGGAGCGTGCGGGACATGCCAGGGCCGCGGGGTCAGCCACACCGATCTCGCGTTCATGGATCCGGTGACGACGACCTGCCCCGACTGCGAGGGGCGGCGCTTCAAGGACGAGGTGCTGCGGCTGACCGTGGGCGGCAACTCCATCGTGGACGTACTGGAGATGACGGCCGATCAGGCGCTCGGCTTCTTCGAGGACGCCGGGGTGCGCCGCAGGCTGCGAGCCCTGCGGGACGTGGGCCTCACCTATCTGACGCTCGGTCAGCCCCTGTCGACGCTCTCCGGCGGGGAACGGCAGCGCATCAAACTCGCGACGCGGCTCCACCGGACCGGGGCGGTGTACGTCCTCGACGAGCCGACGACCGGCCTGCACATGTCGGACGTCGACGGGCTGCTCTCCCTGCTCGACCGGCTGGTCGACGCGGGCAACACCGTCGTGGTCGTCGAACATCACCTCGATGTCGTCGCCCACGCCGACTGGGTCGTCGACCTCGGTCCCGACGGCGGCAGGGACGGCGGCCGGGTCGTCTTCGAGGGGACGCCCGGGCAGCTGCTGGAGGCACGGGGGTCGTTCACGGCGGAGCACCTCCGGCGGTATGTCGGCTAGGGCTGCGGCAAGCGCTTGCGCCCCGCGAGGCCCGGTGGGGGCCGGTGGCCGGGGGGCTGTTGTGACTCCGGTGCGGGTTGCATGATGTGCGGGACGCACCCTGCCGAGACGGAGACCCGCACGTGCCCAGCCAGAAGGCCCTCATCCGCCGCCCCGGCCCCCGCCTGGCCGAAGGTCTCGTCACGCACATCGAACGGACGGCGGTCGACGTCGAGCTGGCGGCCGAGCAGTGGGAGGCGTACGCGCAGGCGCTGCGGACGCACGGCTGGGAGACGGTCGAGGTGGAGCCCGCGGACGACTGCCCGGACTCCGTGTTCGTGGAGGACGCGGTGGTCGTCTTCCGCAACGTGGCGCTGATCGGCCGCCCGGGCGCGGAGTCCCGGCGCGGCGAGACCGCCGGGGTCGAGGAGGCGGTGGCCCGGCTCGGCTGCTCGGTGAACTGGGTGTGGGAGCCGGGCACGCTCGACGGCGGCGACGTCCTGAAGGTCGGCGACACGATCTACGTGGGTCTCGGCGGACGGACCAACGCCGCCGGGGTCCAGCAGCTGCGGGCCGCGTTCGAGCCGCTCGGGGCCCGTGTCGTCGCCGTACCGGTGAGCAAGGTGCTGCACCTGAAGTCGGCCGTCACCGCTCTGCCGGACGGCACGGTCGTCGGGCACGAGCCGCTGGTGGACACGCCGTCACTGTTCCCGCGCTTCCTGGCGGTGCCGGAGGAGGCCGGATCGCACGTCGTCCTGCTCGGCGGCGGGAAGCTCCTGATGGCGGCGAGCGCTCCCAAGACCGCGGAACTGTTCGCCGGCCTCGGCCACGAGCCGGTGCTCGTCGACATCAGCGAGTTCGAGAAGATCGAGGGCTGTGTGACATGCCTCTCGGTCCGGCTGCGGGAGCTCTACGCGTGAGCACCGGGCGGGGTGCTCCGACGGCCCCGGGACCTGGGGTTCCGCCGGACGGATACCCTCCGCATGCGAACAGGAATGATCTTCGGGGAGATCGTCGCTGATCAGGGCTCTTTACGGCGCGCTTAACCTACGGCATCGTAACCTACGGATACGTAGCCTACGATGCCGTAGGTTGTGTGAACGCTCAGTACTGACGTCCCCTCTGGAGTCCCCGTGACGATCACTTCTCCCCATCTCAACAGCCCGTCCTCCGACTGGACCGACGCACGGCTGCTGTTCGCGCTGGAAGAAGTGGTGGAGACCGAACTCAACCGTCACCTGAAGGTCGCCAAGGACTGGATGCCGCACGAGTACGTGCCCTGGTCCGACGCCCGTAACTTCCCCGGCGTCTTCGAGGACGGCGAGGCCTGGGACAAGGAGCAGTCCAAGGTCACCGAGCTCGGCCGCATCGCGCTGGTCGTGAACCTCCTCACCGAGGACAACCTGCCCAGCTACCACCACGAAATCGCTTCCCTCTTCGGCCGCGACGGCGCCTGGGGCACCTGGGTGCACCGCTGGACCGCGGAAGAGGGCCGCCACGGCATCGTGATGCGCGACTACCTGCTCGCGTCGCGGGCCGTGGACCCGGACCAGCTCGAAGCGTTCCGTATGCAGCACATGAGCGAGGGCTTCGAGTCGGACAACCGCCACTCGATGCTCCACTCGGTCGCGTACGTCGCCTTCCAGGAGCTCGCGACCCGCGTCTCGCACCGCAACACCGGCCACCAGTCGGGCGACCCCGTCTGTGACCGGATGCTGGCGCGCATCGCCACCGACGAGAACCTGCACATGGTCTTCTACCGCAACCTGCTCAAGGCCGCGTTCGAGCTCGCCCCCGACCTGACCATGCAGGCCGTGCGGGACGTCATCGTCCAGTTCCGGATGCCCGGACACGGCATGCCCGGCTTCGAGCGCGCCGCCGCGCAGATGGCGATCGGCGAGGTCTACAACATGCGGATCCACCACGACGACGTGCTGATGCCGGTGCTCCGCCACCTCAGGGTCCTGCAGATCGACGGCCTGGGCCCCGAGGGCCTCAAGGCGCAGGAGGAGCTCGGCCTCTACATGGGCGGCCTGGACGCCGAGGCCTCGAAGTTCGACGAGAAGCTCGCGGCCCGCAAGGCCCGCATGGCGGCCCGCGCCGCCTCCGCGTGATGTGCGGCCCCGGCTCCGGCGTGCACGCCTGAACCGGGGCACGTCTCACTCGTACGCCGTCACCTGGGCCAGCGCCGCGTCGCGGACGTCGGCCATCGGGTGGCGGCGCAGTGCGTTCAGCTGCACACGCCACGGCGACCCCCAGTCCGTCCGGGCACCGAGCGCCCCCGTGAGGGCCACGGCGAGCAGCCCCTCGCCGTGACCTCCGTGCGCGGTGAGCCGGCGGGCGGCGCCCAGCAGGGTCTTGGGGTCGCCCTCGTGCGGCCCGCGGAGCAGCCGGCCGGCCAGTTCCGAGGCGGTCCTGGCCGCGAGGGCCGGTCGCCCGTCCGTCAGCGCGGCCAGTCGTGCGAGGGCCGTTTCCAGTGCCTCCGCGTCCGCTTCCAGGTCGAGGTGGGCCGCCGTGACCGCGGCAGCCTGCGGTACGAAGCCGTCGTACCGCGCCAGCAGCTCGGCGGCCGCGAGGGCCGCGGCTCGTACGGGCCCGGCGGCCGTCACGGCCTGGTCCGCCAGGCCTACGACGAGGTGGTCGACCCGTTGCCGGGCGGGCCGGTCCCGACGGGACTCGGCATCGACCAGCGCGGCGTCGGCGTCGGCGCCGCAGCGAAGAGGGCCGCCCTCCGCTCCCCCGCCCTCGTACGCGTGGTCCGCGCCCTCGGCCCGCGCCGCGGCCGTCTCGGCCTCCGCCAGTGCGTACAGGGCCTCCCGCACTCCTCCGGCTCCTCTGTCCGAGCCGGTCGCCGCGACCACGAGACCGTGGGCCGCGGCCCGCCAGCTCGCGCGGTTCGACAGGTCCGCCGTGGCCAGGGCGAGGACGGTGGGCGCGTCGCCGGACCAGGGCGCCCAGCGGGCCAGGGCGGCAAAGGCGAGGGCGGCCGTCGGCGGGTCGTCGGTCACGGAGACGTCCCGTACGAGCCGGGCATAACGCTCACGACGGCGTTCCGGCAGGTCGAGGGGCTGGACGCGCAGCACGGCGGCCCGGAGAACGGGTTCGGCCCCGGCGGCGTCGGGCAGGAGTGCCCACACCGGTTCCTCGGTGAGCAGAGGTCCCGCGGAGGCGACGCACGCTGCCCGGACGTCGAGGTGCGCGCCCGGCCGTCGGTACACCTCGGCGAGGAGGCGTGCGGCCACCGTGGCCGGGAGCCGGGCCGCGACCAGGCGGACGGCCTCCTTGCGGCTGGTCACCTTGGCGTCGGGGGCGGACAGCACCTCGCGCAGCTTTGCCGCCAGGTGTGACGGCGCCACGTGCCGGGACGCCCGCGAGGCCGCGTGGACGGCGACTCGCGCCCGGTCGTCACCGGCGTGCGCGAGCAGTTCGGGGAGCGCGTCACCGGGCCGGTCGGTGTGGGCGAGCGCGCCGAGCGCGGCCTCCGCGAGCACGGTGTTACGCGAACCGGTCCAGCGCCGGACGAGTGCGGCGCCCCGGCCGGGCACGCGCGCGGCCTGCTCGATGGCGGCCGCCCGGGCGTACGCCGGCAGTCCGGCGTCGGCGGCCGACTCGGCCGACCGCCGGGCGACGGCGTCCTGCTGACGCGGCAGCCAGCGGTGCACGTCACCGCTCACGGGCACGGTCCACGGGCTGCCCCTCGTGAGGAAGCGCCCGTACGGCGGGGTGTCCGCGAGGAGGACGTCGAGAAGGTCGGTGCGGCGGCGGGTGACCACGGCCAGGACGGGCCACAGGGCGCCCGCGGACGGTTCGAGCGCGAGGACGCGCGCGACCCGCTCGTCCCGGGTGCGAGGCGGGTCCAGCCACAGCTCAACGGCCTTGCGTACGGTCGCGTCGTTGCCGAACCGGACGGCCTGCCACAGCAGTTCCTGCAGGTCGGTCATCGCGGCGGCGCGCCGTCCCACGGCCCGGGCCAGCGCGAAGGCGAGGCTGTAGTCGGCCTTCTCGGCCCCGGCCTCGATCCACGGCCGCAGCGCCTCGTACACCTGGTGCTCCTGCCCCCGGCGCAGGGTCCCGTCGAGGCGGCCCAGGTCGGCGCCGCCGGTGTTGCCGGAGATCCGTACGAGCGTGCGCAGCGCCCAGTTGACCAACTCCCTCGATCCGCCCGCGGCATGCTGCCGGAGCACGGACACGGCGAGTTCGCTGAGGTGGTGCCGGGTTCCCGGCGAGGAGTCACGGGCGTCGACGGCGTCGGCGACGATCCCGTCGAGGTGCGGTGCGGCGTCCTCGGTGAACAGGGCGGGCGGGATACGGGACAAGGCCCGCAGGGCCGGCCCGCGCACCGGGTCCTGCTCGTTGCGGAGCCGGGCGGACTCCGCCAGTACGGAGGTGACGGCCCCGGGGTCGCCGGAGCGGGCGGCGTTGCCGATGAGCAACGGCCAGGCCAGGGACCGCTCTTCGGCGGCAGTGCGGCGGGTCGCCTCGACGAGGCGCTCGCGCACCTGGGCGACGGGCAGGTAGGACTCGGCGAGCAGGACGGTGTCCCAGGCCGCGCCGCGTTCGCGTGCCGCGGCGGCCATCCGTCGCGCCTCCTCGGCGACGCGACTGCGCGGCAGGGCGTCAAGGACGACGGCGTCGACCGTGGCGTCCCGCGGGCCCCGGCCGGCCATCGCGTCGAGGTAGAAGGCGTGGCGCCGGGCCGGGGGCAGTGCCGTGAGAAGGGCGGCGAGATCGCCCGAAGCGGCCAGTTCCCTGCCGAGCTCGGTGAGTTCCGCGGTCCGGGACCGTGCCAGTGCGCGCAGCAGTGGACGATTGCGCACGGCGCCGGACGAGAGGCCGTCGCCCGCCAGGAGAAGCCGGAGCACCCGTTCCGGAGCGACGGCCGCGAACGCCCCCAGCCGGTCGTGGAGTTCGGGCGGGAGCCGGGCGGCGGTGAAACGCTCGACGAGCTCCAGCGCACGCAACGGCTCGCTCGGCACGGTGACCGTCACGGCCCGCCCGAACCGCTCCCACCAGGTATCACGCAGCGACGGGGGCAGTGCGGCCAACTCGCCTTCCACCACGTCCAGCAGGGTTCCGGCGTGCCGTGCGCCGAGCGACGTCCATCCCCGCACGGCGTGGAAGAGCGAGGGCAGCAAGCGGGCCACCGTGCCGGGCGAGCATCCCGGCAGCAGCCGCGCCGCCTCCTCGTCACCCCACTCGTCCCGCAGCGGGTCGACGAGCCGGTCCGCCAGCGCGGTGCGCCGCCCGGCCACCACGGCACGCAGCAGATCCCGGCGTACCGTCTCGGGGGCGTCTGCGAGCGCCGACTCGTAGGCGGAGTCGGGCACGTGGAGGCAGTCGGCCACGCGCAGCGCGTGTCCGCGCACGAACGAGTCCGGATCGGCGATCCGTACCCCGATCCACTCGGCGTCCCGACAGATCGCCGCCGCGACGACCGCGAGCCCCCGCCCATGGTGTCCGCGCGCTTCGAGCTCCTCCAGGAGCGGGCGCGGCTCGTCCAACTCCCGCACCCTGGAAGCGAGTTCACGCATTCGCAGCGGATACGGCAGCGGATCGAGGGCGTTCAGCAGACTCTCGGCCTGTTGCCGCGGTGCGAGGACCATGCGCTGGATTGTGCCCGCCGAGGCAGCCACGCGCGCTGGATTTCCCGATGCGACCGACCCGGTGCACGGCCTCTAGGTCCTGTCGTCACCTTCCCGTCTGCCGGGCGACGCCTGGCCCGCCCTTCGGGCGGACGACGGCAAGGTGACGACAGGGCCTAGGCCGTGTTTTAGAACGGGGTTTGTTGCCGCGCCTGATGCCGTGATGATCTCGGTGTGGGACGTGGGGATCTCTCGGATGAGCAGTGGGCAGTGCTGGAACCGCTGTTGCCCGTCGCGCAGGTCGGCAGGCCGTCAGCATGCCGGCGGAGGCTGATCGATGGGATCCGCTGGCGGGTACGGACTGGTGCCCCATGGCGGGACCTGCCGGGTCAGTACGGGCCGTGGCAGACGGTCTACGGGCTGTTCCGTCGCTGGCAACGCACCGGTGTCTGGGCAGCAGTACTGAGCGGGCTGCAGGCCAGGGCCGATGCCGGCGGGCTGATCACGTGGGAGGTGAATGTCGACTCCACGGTCTGCCGGGCTCACCAGCACGCGGCCGGCGCCCGCCGGGACGGGAAGACTCAGAAGGAGCCGCCCGGCGGGATCGTCGCCGAGCCGGACGATCACGCACTCGGCCGGTCTCGAGGCGGTCTGACCACCAAGATTCATCTGGCGTGCGAACAAGGCCAACGGCCCTTGTCGTTGCTGGTCACGGCAGGGCAGCGGGGTGACAGCCCGCAGTTCGTGGCCGTACTGGAAGGCATCCGTGTGCCCCGGCTCGGCGCGGGGCGACCGCGCAGACGGCCGCTGCGGGTCCGTGGTGACAAGGCGTACTCATCGCGCGCCAACCGCGCCTACTTACGCCGACGCGGGATCCGGGCCACCATCCCGGAACCGGCCGATCAGGCCGGCCATCGCAGACGCCGCGGCAGCAACGGCGGGCGACCGCCGGCCTTCGACCGCGAGGACTACAAGGCCCGGCACGCGGTCGAGTGCGGCATCAACCGGCTCAAGCGCAATCGGGCGGTGGCCACCCGGTTCGACAAGCTCGCCGTCCGCTTCGAGGCCACCGTCCACATCGCCGCCATCAACGAATGGCTGTGACTTGGCGCTTCCGCACCGCATGCCATCCTGGCGGCGGCAACCCGCAGCACGTCGGCACAAGGGAGACAGCGGACCAATGGCGGCTGAGTACTACTGCGCCGACAGCGAGAACGGCCATCACATCGACGACCCGTCCGAGGACGCCCTGTTCGACCTCATCAGCGAACTGAACGACGCGGACAACACGTTCGTCGTCATCCAGCCCGACCAGGACGACCCCGCCTGGTTCGCCTCCGTGGCCGTCCTCGACGAAGGCGGCTACGAGACCGTCCGCCGCGACACCGCCCGCCGCGAACACGAGGTCACCACTGACACCAGCATCGGCCGGATCGCAGGCGACCTCATCATTTGGCTGGCCGCCCGCGACTTCCCCGGACAGCCAACTCGGCAGACCAGCCCGTTCTAAAACACGGCCTAGTGCTCTACGCGTCGCAGCCCCAGCCGCTCCTTCTCGGACAGGCCGCCCCAGACGCCGAAGCGTTCGTCGTGGGCGAGCGCGTACTCGAGGCACGCGGAGCGCATCTCGCACATTCCGCAGATCCGCTTCGCCTCACGCACGGAGCTGCCCGGCTCGGGAAAGAAGAAGTCGGATCCGGTCTGTGCGCACAGTGCCTGCTCCTGCCAGGAGAGGTCGGGCGCGATGACGGTGTCGTTGTGCATGCCGGCGATCGTGCCGGGCGCCGAAAAACGTTCGATCAACGCCGGCTCAACGGCCGCCCGACGCCTTCCTGGACGACGGGGCCGGCCCTCGATCCAGAGCGCGAAGCGCGGGCCCGGGGCCCGCACCGCGGAACCTCACGATGCCCCGGGCGACAAGCGGGCGCACGGCGGCGCGCGGCTCGACCGCAGCGGATTCCCGAAGCCGCCCGCCTCCGGCACGGACAACGGCCCGGCCCGTCCCCGGCACCGAGACCGGCAGTCCTGATACAGCCACCGACGACCCGGCGGCGGATTTCGTGCAGCTCCCGCTTGCCGCATGCGACGCGCCCGCCCCGCTTGGAGCCCTTCTTCCCGGCAGGACGTTCCATCACGGTGAGTGACCGCTGGCCGCGCCGGGACCACACCGGCGCTCCGGCAGCGGTTGTCAGTGGGCGGTGCGAGACTCGGCAGTGCAGGCAACGGGACCCCTCAAGGGAGGGCAACATGCTCACCACCCGCTTCGTCACCGGCGCCCCTAACTGGGTCGACCTCGGCACCCGCGACATCGACGGCGCCGCATCCTTCTACCACGCTCTCTTCGGCTGGGACTTCCGGTCGGCGGGACCGGATTCCGGCGGTTACGGCTTCTTCCAGCTGGCCGGAAAGACCGTGGCGGGCGGCATGCAGACCACCCCGGAGCAGGGCCCGCCGTCATGGGGCGTCTTCTTCCGGAGCCCGGACTCCGACGCGACGGCCAAGGCGGCCGAGCAGGCCGGGGGCAGCGTCCTGCTGCCGCCCGACGACGTCATGGACAAGGGCCGTATGACGATCCTCGCCGACAGGGCGGGCGTCTCCTTCGGCATCTGGCAGCCGGGCACGCTCCAGGGCATCGACGTGGCCGGCGCCCCGGGCTCCCTGTGCTGGGTCGAGCTCTACACACCGGACATCGCGGCGGCGGCCGCGTTCTACAACTCCGTGCTGGGCCTGGAGACCTCGGCCGTCTCGTTCCCCGGCGGCACCTATACGTGCATCAACCCGTCCGAGGGCGGCGAGGACGCCATGTTCGGCGGTGTCGTCCCGCTGGCCGACGATCCGACGGAGCAGGGGGCGGAGCCCTACTGGCTGCCGCACTTCGAGGCCACGGACACGGACGCGGTGGCCGCGAAGGCCCAGGAACTGGGCGGTACGGTCCGCATGCCCGCCACATCCGTGAGTGGCGTCGGGCGGGTGGCGAAGCTCGCCGACCCGTACGGGGCACGTTTCGCGGTGATCAAGAGCGATCCGGCGCAGGGCTGACGGTCGCCGAGGCCGGTCGAGGGCCCCGTCCCGGTCGACCGAGGACCGTCTTGGTCGCCCCGCGCCGCGCCGCGCCGACGTCCGACGTGATCGGCTGAGGGCCGTTTCATCGCGGTGGACGGATGGGTCGACCTGGCCTGCCCCGTTTCCCCTGGTCGGCTGACAACCGTCGGCCGACGCACATCCACCGAGGCCGACCGACAGGCAGAGCGGTTCGGGGCCGGGCCTCGGTTCCGGGCGGGTCTCGGTTCCGGGCGCGGTCCGGCTCCAGTGGCGGATCCCCGCCGTCGAGACTCCGCCCCCGCGCCGGCGACCCCCGGCCCGACGAGCGCGGACCGAACCGAAGCCACCCGCACGTCCGTGGCCGACCACCTGCCCGATCCATCGTCAACTTCTGAACACACGAATATTTTGAGAGCGCTCCCAGTCATAACCCTTGACGCTTCAACTCCCCCTGGGGACAGTGGTGCTCCGCAGGGGGTCGATGCCCCACACATCGGCCCGTCCCTGCCTCCCCCACACTCCCAGGAGACCTCCGTGATCTCACGCAGAACGTTCCTGACCGGAGCCGCGGCCGTCACCACAGCCGCCAGTTACCCCGTCTGGGGAAGCGCTCTCAGCCCGGCGGCCGAGGCCGCTCCCGCCACGTGTCAACTCGCGCTCAAGAACGCCTCGTTGCCCGGTACGGTCCGCGCGTACGTCACCGGACACGAACTGTCGACGGGCAACTGGCTGCTGCTGCGCGCCGACGGCAGCGTGTACCGGCCCACCTCCCCGCCGGCGCCGCAGACACCACTGCCCGTCGACTGCGCCATCCCGCTCGGCGTCGCGGGTTCAGCCCCGAGGGTGTTGACGCTCCCTCAGATGTTCGGCGCCCGCGTCTACTTCGTGCGCGACAGCACCCTCAACTTCTTCCTCAACCCGGGCCCCGCGCTGGTCGAGCCTGCGTTCGCCACGCCCGCCGACTCGAACTACGGCAAGACCTGGTCGTTCTGCGAGTTCACGTTCAACACCCAGCAGTTGTACGCCAACATCAGTTACGTCGACCTGGTCACCGCGCTGCCCATCGGGCTCACCCTGGAGGGCGACACCACGCACACGGTCGCCCCGCTGCCCAACGGTGCCGTCGACAGGATCGCCGCGGACCTCACCGCGCAGGCGGCCCGCGACGGTCAGCCCTGGGACAAACTGGTGATCCGGGGCAACAACGGCTCCGTACTGCGCGTGATCTCCCCGCAGAACCTGATGGCCCCGTACTTCGACCGGCCCGCCGAGATGCCCTTCCGCAACCTCTGGAACAGTTACATCGACCAGGTCTGGGCGAAGTACCGC
Organism: Streptomyces aurantiacus; assembly: GCF_027107535.1. Lineage (NCBI taxonomy): Bacteria > Bacillati > Actinomycetota > Actinomycetes > Kitasatosporales > Streptomycetaceae > Streptomyces > Streptomyces sp. Qhu-G9. Next base: position 6,674,474 of record NZ_CP114283.1, read on the forward strand.
TCCACCGACCTGAGGATCGACCTCCAGGGCGGCCGGGGCGTGCGCACCGGTCGTGTCAGCGGCGACACGCTCACCTTCACCGGTGGTCACACCTTCGGCAAACCCACGTCGAAGGACATCTTCACCTGCAACCACGGTCCGTTCGCCAACAACCCTGGCGATCCCGACGACAAGAAGGCGCTCCTCGCACGCCTCGCAGCCAGCTTCAACCGCTCGATCATGCTCTCGCACCCCAGCCAGCCCAACGGGACGACCACGTCCGACTACTACAAGGGCACCGTCACCAACCACTGGGCGCGTGTCGTGCACGCCAACTCGCCCATCGGGTACGCCTTCCCGTACGACGACGTACGCCCGGACGGCCAGCCCGACGTGTCGGGGGCGGCCCACGACGGCAACCCGCGCCGCTTCACGGTGACGGTCGGAGCGTAGGCGCTCCGCTGGGCCTGCAGCATTCCGACTGCGGATCCGCCGTGGCTGGGCGCACAGTTCCGCGCGCCCCTCGACGGCGGCTTCCGCCCCGCAGGGCCAGCAGCATTCCGACCGCGGATCCGCCGCGGCTGGACGCGCAGTTCCCCGCGCGCCTCAACGGGGCGTACCGGAACTGCGCGGCCGAGCGGCTTACGCCGAGGCCCGTCTGACCAGTGTCGTCGGCAGGACGACGCTGGACGGCGCTCCCGCCAATCCGCCGGAGGTCGCCTCGGAAACGGTCCGGTCCAGCCCGCGCAGCAGCAGGCGTGCCATCAGCCGGCCCATCCCCTCGATGTCCTGACGGACCGTCGTGAGGGGTGGGTCGGCCGATTCGCTGACCGGGAGCATGTCGTCGAAGCCGATCACGGCCACGTCCTCCGGCACCCGCCGCCCCCGCTCACGCAGGACGCGCAGGGCGCCCGCCGCCGTGAGGTCGTTGGCGGCGAACACGGCGTCCAGGTCGGGGCAGCGGTCGAGGAGTTCCCGCATGGCGCGTTCGCCGCCCGCCGGGGTGAAGTCGCCCTCCGCGATCAGTTTCGGGTCCGCGTCCACCATGACGTCACGAAAGCCGTCGAGCCGGTCGACCGCCGAGGTCTGGTCGAGGGCACCGGTGATGTGGGCGACGCGCCCGCGTCCGAGCCCGACGAGGTGCCGGACCGCCTCACGGGCACCACCTCTGTTGTCGCAGTCGACGTAGACGGCACCGCGCGAACCGCCGGCCCAGCCGGGGCGCCCCCCGTACACGGTCGGCACCCCGTGGATCAGGCCCGGCAGCGGGTCGTCGAGGTGCAGCGAGAAGACGAGCGCGCCGTCGACATGGCCGCCGGCGAGGTAGCGCCCGACGCGGGCGTGGTCGTCGCGCCCCTCCGTGAGCAGCAGCACGAGCTGTGAGTCGTGCGCCGTCAGCTCCTTGCTGATGCCCCGGAGCTGCAGGGCGAAGAAGGGGTCGGCGAAGACCCGTGTCTCCGGTTCGGCGATCACCACGGCGACCGCGTCGTGCCGTCGGGTGACGAGGCTGCGCGCGGCCTGGTTCGGGACGTAACCGAGCTCTTCGACGGCGCGCCTGACCCGCTCGACCAGGGGCTCACGCACGCCCTCACCACCGTTGACGACACGGGACGCGGTGGCCCGGGACACTCCGGCCCGGGCCGCCACTGCCTCCAGCGTCGGGCGTGGCTGTGTCGACTGCTCGGTCACCTCGGGGCTCCTCAGGGCGGTGTTGCCGATCAGGATAGCCCTCGTCGAACCCGCGTTGAGAGCGCTCCCGATCGGGAAGTCCCTGGAAAACCGCCCTGCCCGGCGTCACCGGGCGGTGAGAACCCGGTTCCGTGGCGACCGGACCCGTAGGCACGTCCGGGTTCTCGACGCCCTCGGGCGTTCGTCCTGCCCCCGCCCGCGCGAGGGCCGACCCGGATCCCGTCGGCCGACAGGAGCACCCGAAGGAGCCCCGGGAAAGGCGCGAGGCCGTGCATGGACGGACCCGGCCCGAGCCCGCCCTGCCGCCACGTCCGCGCGCCCGGAACACACCCGGCCCGCACGGCGCTCAGTGCTCGTGCGGCTCGTACCCCGGAATCGTCCCGTCCGTCTTCTTCACGAGGAACAGCCCCGCCATCCCCATGTCGGAATGGCTCTGGACGTGGCAGTGGTACATCCACGCACCGGCCCCGACGCCCTCCCCGGCGATCACCTGGAAGCCGAACGAGTCGGCGGGTCCCACGATCTTGTTGTCGATGACCTGACTCGGGTCGTCGGGGCCGGTCAGCAGCCCCGTGCGGTTGTCGGCCCAGCGGTGACCGTGCACGTGGAACGTGTGGTAGTACTCGCCGTGCGTGATCATCACGAACTCGACGCGGTCCCCCACCGTGGCTTCGAAGTTGGGGCTCTGGTGGCCGGGCCTGTTGTTGATCGTCATGTCGTTGAAGACGATCGTGTGGGTCTTGTCGGGGAGGATGTCGCCCTTGCGGCGGACGATCACCGGCCCGTAGAGGCCCTTGCGGACACCGATCGTGCCGTGCTCGGTGCCGACGACATGGTCGTGGTAATGCCAGTAACCCGCGCTGCCCGCACGCCAGGTGCCGTCCTTGCGGCGGCCCGGGGCGTGGGTGCGCCAGGTGTACATACGGGTCGCGCCGGGCTCCACGTGGGATCTGCTCAGTTTCGTGCCGTCGCTGGAGACCTCGTAGTCCATGCCGTGGACGTGCAGGCTCGCCGCCACGTCCATCGTGTTCTCGACCTCGATGTGCAGCGTGTCGCCCTCGTTGAGTTCGATGAGCGGGCCGGGGATCGTGGCCTCGCCCTTGGCGAGGCCATAGCCCATCTGTCCGTCGGCGAGCTTCTCCATGTAGAGCTTGACGCGCTTCACCTCGCCGCCCGCGGGAGCGGTCCGGACCGGGCTGTCGGCGGATGTCGCGTCCTGCGCGCCGACGAGCGACAACGATGTCGCGACCGTGGCGACGGCGGCCCCGCCCATCACCATCCGCCGGCTGAAGCCCCGTCTGTCCATGTCGTCCGTGGTGCTCATGCCGAACTCTCCCAACCTGCAACGCAGTCGACGCGATTGACGGAACCGAGTGACAGAGACGAACGGGGGAGACGGTAGTGGCACCTTCCGCGTTTATCCACACCCAGGACAAAGTTCGTGCCATCCCGGTCATAGCTATTGGCGAGTTGCGCGAAAAGGTCTAGCTTCCTTGGCGCTGATGCTGTGACCGACGAGGGATGGGTGACCACATGCGGCGCACACCGCATCAAGAGCCCTTGGCTGTACGAGGGTTGAGCAAAGCCGACCGCAGACGGAGACGCAGGGGATGGGCTGCGGCGCTGGCCGCCGGAGCCGTGACGGCGGGGGTGCTTTCGGGCCCGTCCGCGAGCGCGCGCCCTGCGCCCGATCCGGCGCTGACAACGATGTCCGTCAAGTCGCCGCCCGGCGGCGCCAACGTAAGGGTGCTGATCTTCCACGGGTCCGCGGCGGGTGGCGAGGAGTCGCCCGTCGTGAACGCCGGTATCGAGGCGATCGAGGACATCGGCCTGTCGGGCCCCGCCGCGCAACGCTTCAACGTGACGGCGACGGACGACGCTTCGGTCTTCACCAACGAGACGAAGCTCGGCCGCTTCAACGCCGTGGTCTTCCTGACCGGCGGCGGAGACGTCCTCGAACCGGAGCAGGAAGCCGGTCTGGAGGCCTACATGGAGGCGGGCGGCGGCTTCCTCGGCATCCACGACGCGGCCCGCGCCGAGCCGTACTCGGACTGGTTCACCGGTCTGGTCGGCGCCCGCCCGGCGGCCGGCAGCCCGACCACCGTGCAGCGGGCGACCGTGGAGACCGGCGACCGGCAGCACCCGGCCACCAAGGACCTCCCGCTCCAGTGGAAGCGCCCCGACCAGTGGCTGAACTGGGTCAAGAACCCGTCCGGCGACGTGCACACGGTGGCGCGCGTCCGCGAGTCGACGTACCAGCCGGGCGACAGCAGGAACGGCGCGGACCATCCGGTGTCCTGGTGCCGCGACTACGACGGCGGCCGCTCCTTCTACACCGGCATGGGCGGCACGGTCTCCTCGTACGACGAGACGGACTTCCGTGCCCATCTGCGCGGCGCGCTGATGTGGACGACCCGGATCGCGCGGGCCGACTGCAAGGCGACGATCAACGCCAACTACAAGGCGGAGCGGCTGACCCAGCCCAACCAGCCGGGCCTCAACGACCAGATCGGTGAGCCGCACGGCCTGGTCACCGCGCCCGACGGGCGGGTGTTCTACATCGGCCGTGGTGGCGCCGACTCCTCGCAGCCGGTCGTCACGGACTGGAACAACCCGGACATCGGCAAGGGCAAGGGCGAGATCCACGTCTACGACCCGAAGACCAAGAAGGTCACACTGACCGGCACGCTCAACGTCTTCGGCAACAAGGGCGGCGGCGACGAGCTGATCAAGGTCGAGGAGGGTCTGCTCGGCATCGAACTGGACCCCCGGTTCGAGGAGAACGGCTGGGTGTACCTGCACTACACACCCCACTCCCGGATCAACCGTGACACGCGGATGGCCGAGCGCTACGTCTCCCGGTTCACCCTCAGCTCGACCACGGGCAAGCTGGACATGAGCAGCGAGAAGGTTTTGCTGAAGTGGCCGGTCCAGATCCACAGCTGCTGCCACTCGGGCGGCGGCATGGCGTGGGACTCGACGGGCAACCTGTACGTCGCGACCGGTGACAACAACTCCAGTGGCTTCAGCAGCGGTTACTCGGGCAACAATCCGCAGCCGAACTACAAGGGCGTCTCCTTCGCGGACGCGCGCCGCACGGCGGGCAACACCAACAACCTCAACGGCAAGATCCTGCGCATCCACCCGGAACAGGACGGCACGTACACCCTGCCCGAGGGGAACCTCTTCACCGGCAAGGAGACCGCCGAGGGCGGCGGCAAGACCCGCGGCGAGATCTACGTGATGGGCGTCCGGAACCCGGCGCGCATCTCCGTCGACAAGAAGACCGACACCCTGTACGCGGGCTGGGTGGGCCCGGACGCCTCGGCGCCGTCGACGACCTGGGGGCCGGCGAAGTACGACACGTTCGCCGCGATCACCAAGCCGGGCAACCACGGCTGGCCGTACTGCATGGGCAACAAGCAGCCCTACCGGGACCGCAACCTGCCCGACCCGACGCAGCCGCTCGGCTGGTACGACTGCGACAAGCCGAAGAACGAGTCGCCCAACAACGACGGGCTGGTCAACCTCCCGCCGGTCACCTCGAACACCATCTGGTACTCGCCCCAGGGCGGCGGCCCGGACTTCCCGCGCAACGCCGCCGGCGTCCCGTCGTACAAGGCGGAGGAGCAGACGTTCCTGCTGCCGTGGCTGAAGGGCGGCGGTCAGGCGGCGATGGACGGGCCGGTCTACCGGTACGACGCCACGTCGGCGAGTGACACCAAGTGGCCCTCGTACTGGGACGGCAAGTGGTTCGTGGGCGACTTCTACGACGCCGACCAGCCGCGGCACGCCGTGCTCCTCGACCCGAAGACGGCCGGGCAGGGCGGCATCCCGGTGCACGCCGAGTCGTTGAAGAAGATCGTTCCCGTCGGCAACGACGGCATCAAGAACCTCATGGACTGGAAGTTCGGCCCCGACGGCACGCTGTACGTCCTCGACTACGGACGCGGCTTCTTCACGTCGGACCCCAAGTCCGCTCTGTGGCAGGTGACGTACAAGGGCGGTGGCCCCACACCCGCCGCCGATCAGCTGGCCAGGGAGGCGCAGTGACAGGCGTGACGACCATCCGAAGGCGAAGAACTGGACGGCTGTGGACGGCGCTGCTGGCGTCGCTGCTGATGGTGCTGGGGCTCTCCTCCACCTCGGCGTCCGGCCAGAGCGACGGCACTCCGGCCGACGCGGCGGCGGCCGCGCAGACACTCACGTGGACGGCCGGCGACGACATCACCAAGTACGTGTCCGCACCCGCCACGGCGGTCGCGGGCCCGACGACGATCGTCTTCGAGAACAGCGAGGCGACCGGCAACACCATGGGCATGCCGCACACGTTGACGTTCGACGTGTCCGACCCGGAGTACCAGAACGACGTCCCGCTCAACATCCTGGCCAACCCGAACGACGACCAGGGCGGCAGGCACACGGCCGAGGTGACACTCACACCCGGCCGCTACCGCTACTACTGCACCATCCCCGGCCACGGCCAGATGCAGGGCATCCTCGTGGTCACCGAGGGCACCGGCGAGGACACGACGGCGCCCGAGACCGCGGCGGACGTGAACGGCACGCAGAACGCCGACGGCGCGTACGTCGGTTCGGCGGCCGTGACGCTCAGCGCGACGGACGCCGGTTCGGGCGTGGAGCGGATCGAGTACGCGATCGGTGACGCGGGTGCCTGGCAGCCGTACACCACTCCCGTGGTGGTCGATCAGGTCGGTGCCCACAAGGTCCGCTACCGGGCGGTCGACAAGGCGGGCAACATGGCCGCCGAGAAGACCGAACAGTTCACGGTGGTGCCACCGCCGACGGACGACAGGACGCCTCCCGAGACGTCCGCCGCCGTGACCGGAGAGAAGAACCCGCAGGGCGAGTACCTCTCCATGGCGACGGTCACGGTGACGGCCTCCGACACCGGCTCGGGCGTCAACACCATCGAGTACGCGCTCGGTGACTTTGGCGCGTGGCAGCCGTACACGGCCCCCGTGATGGTCCACGCGGTGGGCGCGCACAAGGTGCGGTTCCGGGCGACGGACAAGGCGGGCAACGCGGCCGCCGAGAAGTCCGTCTCGTTCACCGTCGTCGCACCGCCCGCCGAGGACAAGACGCCCCCGGTGACCGGCGTCGGGGTCGAGGGCACGAAGAACTCGGCCGGGGCGTACATCAACAGCGCCAAGGTGACGGTGACCGCCACCGACGCGCACGGTTCGGGGGTCGCCGCGATCGAGTACTCGCTCGACGGCGGGCCGTACCTCGCCTACACCGCCCCGGTGGTGGTCGACCGCGTGGGCGCCCACACCGTGGCGTACCGGGCGCGCGACAAGGCGGGCAACACCTCGGACGCCCGGACGGTGAGCTTCACGGTCGCCCCGGGCGGCGGTGTGCCGGCGCCCAACTGCGCCGAGTACGACGAGCGGTTGACGGTCATCGTCGGCACGGTCGACTCGGGTGTGCCGAACAGGATCACCAACAGCCGTTGCCGTATCAACGAGTTGATCGAGGACGAGAAGGAGTGGACGTCCCACGCGCTGTTCCTCAAGCACGTGAAGACGGTCCTGGACTCTCTCCTCGATGACGGTGTCGTCGTCCAGCGCGAGTACAAGCTGATCAACAAGGCGGCCAAGCAGTCGGGCATCGGTGAGCCCGGCCAGACCGAGGGCTACCGGACGATCCTCGACGGCACGCAGGCGTCCTTCGACAAGTGGCAACAGGTGGGCGGCGGTTCGTTCGGCCTGAACGCCGACGGGACCATCACGTCGGGCACCTCGAAGGCCGGTCTCGGCATGCTGTGGTTCCCCGAGCGCAAGTACGGGGACTTCTCGCTGAAGCTGCAGTGGCGTGACGACGCGCCGGGCACGGGGAACGCCAACTCCGGTGTCTTCGTACGGTTCCCGGGGGTCCACAACCACCCCGAGGAGTCACGGCCCGAGTGGGTCGCCATCAAGTACGGGCACGAGGTGCAGGTCTTCGACAGTCCCAGCGGGGACATGTACAAGACCGGTTCGCTCTACGGCTTCGACCGGGTGGGTCTGGCCGGTGCCGGTGTCACCCAGAAGGGCACCTGGAACGACTACGAGATCCGTGTGGTGGACCAGCACTACTCGGTCTACCGCAACGGCGTGCTGATCAACGAGTTCGACAACACCGGCGGTCAGGACTTCACCCCGCCGCGCTCGGACGACCCGGGCACGGACGGGCGGCGGTTCGCCTCCGGCTATCTCGGACTGCAGGTGCACGGCACGACGGACGTGGTCTCGTACCGCGACATCCGGATCAAGGAGTTGTAGGCCTCGGCCGGCCGCGACCGTGAGGCGGTCGCGGCCGTGAGGCGGTCGCGGCCGTCACGAGGGTGCGGGTCCGCTCTCCTTCTTGGCCCTGCTCGGCTGTACCCGCTTGGGCTCGCCCGGCATCTTCGGGTACTCGGGCGGGTATGGCAGATCGCCCAGGCCGTGGTCGTGTTCGTCACGGCTGGCGAGTTCGAGCAGGGCTTCGAGGGAGTAGGCGTGGTCGTCCATGTCCGCGTGCACGTCGCCGAGTTCGGCGAAGCGCGCGGGCATGGTGGCCAGGTCGAAGTCCCGGGGTACGGCCTCGCCGACCTCGTCCCAGGTGAGGGGCGCCGACACCGGGGCATGCGGGTGGGGACGCACGGAGTACGCGGAGGCGATGGTGCGGTCCCGGGCCGTCTGGTTGTAGTCGACGAAGATCTTCTCGCCCCGCTCCTCCTTCCACCAGGCCGTCGTGACCTGGTCCGGCATCCGGCGCTCCAGCTCACGCCCGACGGCGATGGCGGCCCGGCGGACCTGGGTGAAGGTCCAGCGGGGCTCGATCGGTACGAAGACGTGCAGCCCGCGGCCGCCGGAGGTCTTGGGAAAGCCGCGCAGGTCCCCGTACTCGTGGAGCACCTCGCGCAGCTCGCGGGCGGCGCGGACCGCGTCGGCGTAGTCGGTGCCCGGCTGCGGGTCGAGGTCGATGCGCAGTTCGTCGGGCCGGTCGACGTCGTCGCGGCGTACCGGCCAGGGGTGGAAGGTCAGCGTGCCGTACTGGGCGGCCCACACGACGGCGGCGACCTCGGTGGGGCACATCTCGTCGGCGCTGCGGCCGCTCGGGAAGGTGATGTGGGCGGTGGGGATCCAGTCGGGCATGTTCTTCGGCGCCCGCTTCTGGAAGAAGGACTCGCCGGCCACCCCGTCCGGGTAGCGCTCGAGGGTCGTGGGCCGGTTCCGCAGGGCGCGCAGGATGCCGGGGCCGACGGCGATGTAGTACTCGGCGAGGTCCCGCTTGGTGAAGCCGCGCTCCGGGAAGAAGACCTTGTCCGGGCTGGACAGCCGTACCGTCCTGCCCGCCGCCTCCAGCTCCACCGCGTCTCCCATGCGAGCCACGGTAGGCGTATCGCCCATTCCCCGCATATCCGGTCTGAGCTTTCATGCCGGGCGAATCCTGACGCATCCGCGCAGAATCGGAGCATGGATCTGCCGGTGATGCCGCCCGTGAAGCCCATGCTCGCCAAGTCCGTGGCGAGGATCCCGCCGGGCATGCACTACGAGGCGAAGTGGGACGGCTTCCGGGCGGTCGTCTTCCGTGACGGCGACGCGGTCGAGATCGGCAGCCGTAACACGAAGTCGCTGGTCAGGTACTTCCCCGAGCTGGTGGAGGCGCTGCGGGAGCGGCTGCCCGAGCGCTGCGTGCTGGACGGCGAGATCGTGATCGCGCGCGGTGGAAGGCTGGACTTCGACGCCCTCACCGAGCGCATCCATCCGGCGGCCTCCCGCGTACGGACGCTCGCCGAGCGGAATCCCGCGTCGTTCGTCGCGTTCGACCTGCTCGCGCTGGGCGACGAGTCACTGGTGGACGTCCCCCTGACCGACCGGCGGGCGCTGCTGGTGTCGGCACTGTCCGGCAGCACGGCTCCCGTCCACGTGGCGCCGGCGACCACGGACATCGAGGTGGCGCGGCGGTGGTTCGAGCAGTACGAGGGCGCCGGGCTGGACGGCGTGGTCGCGAAGCCGCTCACCCTGCGCTACCGGCAGGACGAACGTCTGATGTTCAAAATCAAGCACGAGCGCACGGCGGACGTGGTGGTCGCGGGCTACCGGCTCCACAAGAGCGGACCGGTCGTCGGTTCGCTGCTGCTCGGCCTGCACGACGCCAGGGGTACGTTGCAGCACGTGGGAGTGTGTGCCGCCTTCACGATGAAGCGGCGCGAGGAGCTGATCGCGGAGCTGGCACCCCTGCGCATGGAGTCGGCCGCCGGGCACCCGTGGGCGGCCTGGGCCGAGGAGGCGGCCCACGAGTCGGCGCGGCTGCCGGGCGCGCCCAGCAGGTGGACCGGCAAGAAGGACCTCTCCTGGACACCGCTGCGGCCGGAGCTGGTGTGCGAGGTCGCGTACGAGCACATGGAGAACGGCGAGCGCTTCCGGCACACGGCGCGTTTCCGCCGCTGGCGCCCCGACCGTACGCCCGAGAGCTGCACGTACGCCCAGCTGGAGGAGCCGGTCGGCTACGACCTGGCGGACATCCTGGGTCCGCAGGACTGAGCGGCCCCACCGGCGTGCGCCTTCCGGGCGAACACACCCGCGCCGCCATCCGCGGCGAACCGGATCGAGGGGCTCCGGCCGCCCACGCCCGCACCCGGCTCCAACACCCTTACAGCGCAGGGCGGTTGGGTACCGATCCCGGGTACGGCGAAATCGGCCTGCCGCCGCACCGCCCGGCCGACCCGCCACAGCCGCACGACCGCACCCGTGACCCGCTTGGACCAGCGCGCGCCTTCGATCTTGGCTCATTGGGTAATCCCTCATTGAACCGATAACCTGATAAACAACGAAACGGGGCACGGTGGCCACGCTGGGCATGAGACGCACGGGGCGTACGAGACGCGCCGCCATGACGACGACACTGATTTCGACGCTCCTGGTGGGGGCGGTGGTGTCGGGCTGCACGCGCAACGACCCCCTCGACGACGGACGCGGAAAGATGCCGCCGCGCACGGACAGCACCGCGGAAGGCAGCAGCCCGCCGCCGAGCCCGGCACCCAGGACCGCTTCCCCGCTCGTCGTGAAGATCGACAACGTGCCGGGAGCCCGGCCCCAGACCGGCCTGGACGCCGCGGACCTCGTGTACGCCGAGCAGGTGGAGGGCGGTCTCAGCCGGCTGATGGCGGTGTACGCGACCCGGCTGCCGGAGGCGGTCGGCCCGGTGCGCAGCGCGCGCGAGTCGGACCTGGAGCTGCTGCGCCAGTTCCACGAACCCACCCTCGCCTTCTCGGGTGCCCAGGGGAAGCTGCTCCCGCTGATCGACAGGGCGCCGCTGCACACCGCCCTGCCGGAGGAGAAGGCGTCCGCGTACTACCGCGGCACCGACCGGCCCCAGCCGCACAACCTCTATCTGCGCCCTCAGCGGCTGCTGGCCTCCGCTCCGGGGGCCGACGCCCTGACGACGGGATTCCGGTACGGCGCGCCGCCCGCGGGGGGCAAGGCCGAGAGCACGCGCACGGTCCGCTTCCCGGCGGCCCGCTTCACCTTCGACTGGTCCGGGGACCGGCAGAGCTGGCTGGTGTCGATGGACGGGACGCCGACCGTGACGACCGGCGGCAAGCGGGTGGCGGCCTCCACGGTCGTCGTGCAGTACGTGAAGGTCCGCAAGTCCCGGTTCCACGACTACCTCGGCAACAACACGCCCTACACGGAGACCGTGGGCTCGGGTACGGCGAAGGTACTGCGCGACGGCAAGGCCTTCGACGCCGCCTGGAAGCGGCCCTCGGCCGCGGAGGGCACGCAGTTCACGACGGCCGACGGCGCGCCGTTGAACTTCGCGAAGGGCCAGGTGTGGGTGGTGTTCGCGAAGGCGTGAACCTCGCCGGGCACAGCATTCCCCGGCCGGGGCACCCCCTGGTGGAGTGCTAACGCTGGGTGACGAGGGGCTCCCCCGGACCGCCGGGATTGCGGAGCCCCTCCGCCGCGTCCGAGACCCGCTGGATCAGATCGAAGAACAGGGTCCGCTCCTCGCCGGAGAGCGGAGCCAGGAAGACCTGGTTCATCCGGGCCGTCCGCACCGTCAGCTTGCGGTGGACGCGTACCCCCTCGTCCGTGAGGCGCAGCATGAAGCGGCGGCCGTCCTGGGGGTCACGGACCTTGCCCAGGAGGCCGCGCCGGCCGAGACGGCTGATGACCTCGGCGATGGTGGACCGGTCGAGGCCCACCCGCTCCCCCACCGTGCGCTGGTCGAGCCCCGGTTCGGCGACGAGGGCGTTCAGGACCGCGAACTGGGGCGAGGTGATCTCCTCGGAGACCATCGTGTTCCACAGCAGGTAGTGCGCCTGCTGCAGCCGCCGGGCCAGGTGCCCGGGGTGGGCGGAGAGATCCACCGCGGCCATGAGCGCTCCTAAATCGTTGGTGCACTGAACGATACCGGGCAGTCGCACGCCCTGTCTCGCCTTGCGTCGAGACTCCCGTCAGGCCATCTACCCCAGGTCTTGACGGTTCACGGCCGGAATGGCAGCGTGTTCGAAACCTCGAAGAAATGCTCAGTGCCCTGACTAATCGGGGCCGCGGGACGTTCGGGAGAGATGAGGCTTCGCAGATGGACAAGGTGGTCGCCACAGCCGCCGAGGCTGTGGCCGATGTTCCCGACGGCGCGACACTCGCCGTCGGCGGTTTCGGCCTCAGCGGTGTGCCGAACGTACTGATCGAGGCGTTGTACGAGCGCGGGGTCTCGGGCCTGGGCGTGGTGTCCAACAACTGCGGGGCGATGGAGTCCGGCCTCGCGGTGCTCCTGGCGGCGGGCCGCATCGCCCGCGTCACCGGTTCGTACATCGGCGCGAACAAGGAGTTCGCGCGGCAGTACCTCGCCGGGGAGCTGGAGGTCGAGATGATCCCGCAGGGCACCCTGGCCGAGCGGCTGCGGGCCGGCGGGGCCGGCATCCCCGCGTTCTACACACCCGCCGGGGTGGGCACGCAGGTCGCCGACGGAGGGCTGCCCTGGCGCTACGACGGTGACGGCGGCATCGCGCTGGCCTCGCCGCCGAAGGAGGTCCGGGAGTTCGACGGCACCCCGTACGTGCTGGAGCACGGCATCCGCACCGACTTCGCCCTGGTACGGGCCGCGAAGGGCGACCGGCACGGGAACCTCGTCTTCAACAAGTCCTCCCGGAACTTCAACCCCCTCGCCGCGATGGCCGGACGGGTGACGATCGCCGAGGTGGAAGAGCTGGTGGAGCCGGGCGGGATCGATCCCGACGCGGTGCATCTGCCCGGGATCTTCGTGCAGCGGGTCGTGGCACTCACCGCGGCGCAGGCGGCGGACAAGAAGATCGAGCAGCGCACGGTCTCCGCGCCTGCACGAGGGACGGAGAGCCGGTAATGGCCTGGAGCAGGGAAGAGATGGCCGCTCGCGCCGCACGCGAACTCGCCGACGGGCAGTACGTGAACCTGGGCATCGGGCTGCCGACGCTGATCCCCAACCACCTCCCGCCGGGCGTGGAGGTGATCCTGGAGTCCGAGAACGGCATCCTGGGCACGGGCCCGTACCCGGCCGAGGACCAGGTCGACCCCGACCTGATCAACGCGGGCAAGGAGACGGTCACCGTCCTGCCCGGCGCCTCCTACTTCGACTCGTCGCTGTCGTTCGGGATGATCCGCGGCGGGCACATCGACGTCGCCGTGCTGGGTGCCATGCAGGTCTCCGCGGGCGGGGACCTCGCCAACTGGGCCGTCCCCGGCAAGATGATCACCGGGATCGGCGGGGCGATGGACCTGGTGCACGGTGCCCGTACCGTCATCGCCGTGATGACCCACACCGCCAAGGACGGATCGCCCAAGGTCCTCGACGAGTGCACGCTGCCGCTGACCGGCAAGGCCTGCGTGGACCGCGTCATCACCGACCTCGGCGTCCTGGACGTCACCGGCGACGGCCTGGTACTCGTCGAGACCGCGCCCGGTGTCACGGTCGAGGAGATCGTGGCGAAGACCGCCGCGAAGATCCGTATCGCCGACGAGCTCACCGAGGAGACCCAGTCGTGAAGGACGTCTACATCGTCGACGCCGTCCGTACCCCGTTCGGCAAGTACAACGGCACTCTCGCCGCCGTCCGACCGGACGACCTGGCCGCCCACGCCCTGCGCGAACTCATGGCCCGTACCCCGGAGTTGGACCCGTCCCGCATCGACGACGTGTACTTCGGCAACGCGAACGGCGCCGGCGAGGACAACCGCAACGTCGCCCGCATGGCCGCCCTCCTCGCCGGTCTGCCCACCTCCGTACCGGGCGTGAGCGTCAACCGGCTGTGCGCCTCCGGCCTCGAGGCCGTGATCCAGGCCGCCCGCGCCATCGCGCTCGGCGACGCCTCGGTCGCCCTCGCCGGCGGCGTCGAGTCCATGACCCGCGCCCCCTACGTGCTGCCGAAGAACGACCGGCCGTTCCCGGCCGGGCACACCGAGCTGTACTCCACCACGCTCGGCTGGCGCATGGTCAACCCGAGGATGGACCCGCAGTGGACCGTCCCGCTCGGCGAGTCCGCCGAGCTCATCGCCGACAAGCACAAGATCACCCGCGAGCAGCAGGACGAGTACGCCCTCGCCAGTCACCGCAAGGCCGCCGCCGCCCAGGCCGCGGGGCTGTTCGACGCCGAGATCGCTCCCGTCCCCGTTCCCCAGCGCAAGGGCGACCCGGTGGCGTTCGCGGCCGACGAGTGCGTACGCGCCGACACCTCCCTCGCCGCGATGGGCAGGCTCAAGCCGTCGTTCCGCCCCGAGCACGGCACGGTCACCGCGGGCAACGCGTCGCCCCTGAACGACGGCGCCGCCGCCCTGCTGCTGGTCGACGAGGAGGGCCTGCGGGCCACCGGCCGCGAGCCCCTCGCCCGCGTGTCCGCCTCCGGTGTCTCCGCGCTCGACCCGCACTACTTCGGCCTCGCCCCCGTCGAAGCCGTCCACCGCGCACTCGCCAAGGCGGGCAAGACGTTCGACGACCTGTCGACTCTCGAACTGAACGAGGCCTTCGCCGCCCAGGTCCTCGGCTGTGTCGCCGAGTGGCCCGAGTTCGACCCGGCCGTCCTCAACCCGCAGGGCGGCGCCATCGCCCTGGGCCACCCCCTCGGCGCGTCCGGCGCCCGCCTCGCCGGGACCGTCGCCCACCAACTCGCCCGCCGGGGATCGGGAGTCGGCGTCGCCACTCTCTGCATCGGCGTCGGCCAGGGCCTCGCCCTCGTACTGGAGCGTTAGGAACCCTCATGACTCTCACCCAGCCGGACATCGACCAGGAGATCAGCGACCACCAGGAGTCGTACGCCAAGGCGGTCGCCGGCGGCGCCCCGGTCCTGCACCACCCGCGGCGCGACTACGCCCCCTACCGCAGCTCCCTGCTGCGCCACCCGAAGCAGCCGCTGGTCGCCGTGAGCGGCGGCGACCCGGAGACCGTCGAGCTGTCGGGCCCGGTGTTCGGCGTCACCGACATCACCGAGCACGACAGCGACCTGACGCTCCAGCACCGGGGCGAGCCGATCGGCGAGCGGATGACCGTCTCGGGCCGGCTGCTCGACCGCGAGGGCCGTCCCGTGCGCCGCCAGCTCGTCGAGATCTGGCAGGCCAACGCCGCCGGCCGGTACGCCCATCTGCGCGAGCAGCACCCGGCGCCGCTCGACCCCAACTTCACCGGTGTGGGACGGACCCTGACGGACGATCAGGGCCGGTACTCGTTCACCACGGTCAAGCCGGGCCCGTACCCGTGGGGCAACCACACCAACGCGTGGCGGCCCGCGCACATCCACTTCTCGGTCTTCGGCACGGCGTTCACCCAGCGGCTCGTGACACAGATGTACTTCCCGAGCGACCCGCTGTTCCGGTACGACCCGATCCTGCAGTCCGTGACGGACGAGGCGGCCCGCGACCGGCTGGTCGCCGCCTACGACCACGACCTCTCGCAGCCCGGCTTCTCGATGGGCTACTCATGGGACATCGTCCTCGACGGTCCCTCCGCCACCTGGATCGAGGAAGGCCGTTGACCATGGCCGAGCGACTGCTCCCCACCCCGTCCCACACCATCGGCCCGTTCTACGGCCACGCGCTTCCCTTCCCGGGCGGCGACCAGGTCGCGCCCCTGAACCATCCGGACGCGATCAGCCTGCACGGGTACGTGCTCGACGGCGCGGGCACGCCGATCCCCGACGCCCTTCTCGACTTCTGGCAGGCGGCGCCCGACGGCTCGTTGAAGGGCGCCCCCGGCTCGATGCGCCGCGATCCGTCGACGGGCGGTTTCGTGGGCCGCAACGGCGTCGACTTCACCGGCTACGGGCGGGTCCCCACGGACGCCGACGGGCACTACGCGCTCCACACGCTGCCGCCGGGCAACCCCGGGCTGCCGTACGTCGGCGTGTGTGTGTTCGCCCGCGGTCTGACGCACCACCTCTTCACCCGCGCGTACCTCGCCGACGGCGCGGACCCGCTGCTCGACTCGCTGCCGGCCGACCGGCGCGCCACGTTGGTCGCGACCGCGGGCCCGAACCGGACGTACCGTTTCGACATCCGCCTTCAGGGCGAAGGCGAAACGGTCTTCCTGGAGTTCCAGTGACAGCTGCCGACCCTACCGGTTCCGGCGATCCCGTCCGTCCGAGCGGTCCCGCCGGTGACGACGCCGGGCTCCTCGCCCCGGGGCGGGCGGGCTCCCCCGCCGAAGCCGCCACGAGCGACGGCGCCTTTCTGCAGGCTCTTCTCGACGCGGAGGCGGCACTCACCCGAGCGCAGGCCTCGCTGGGCATGGCCCCGGCCGGGGCCGCCGACGCGGTCACCGCCGCGGCCGACGCGGCACGGTTCGACGTCCACGCGCTCGCGCTGCGCGCGCGGGCCGGCGGCAACCCCGTGATCCCGCTGGTCGCCGACCTGAGCGCGGCGGTCGACGCCGAGCACTCCCCCTATGTCCACCGGGGCGCGACCAGCCAGGACATCATGGACACCGCCGCGATGCTGGTCGCGGTCCGGGCGCTCGACCCGGTCCTGGCCGACCTCGCCCGTACGGAGCGCGCGCTGGCCCGGCTGGCGCGCGAGCACCGGGACACGACCATGCCGGGGCGCACGCTCACCCAGCACGCCGTGCCGACCACCTTCGGTCTGAAGGCGGCGGGCTGGCGGTCGCTGGTGCTGGACGCCAGGGACCGCGTCCAGGCCGTGCGGGACGGCCTGCCGGTACAACTCGGGGGCGCTGCAGGCACCTTGGCGGCGTTCACCGCGTACGGCGCCCCGGACACCCGAGGTCTCGTCGAGGCGTACGCGCGTGAACTGGGCCTCGCCGCGCCCGTGTTGCCCTGGCACACCCTCCGCACCCCCGTCGCCGACCTGGCGGGAGCCCTCGCGTTCACCGCGGGCGCCCTCGGGAAAACCGCCGCGGACGTACTCACCCTCGCCCGCACGGAGATCCGCGAGCTGAGCGAGGGCACGGGCGGCGGGTCCTCCGCCATGCCGCACAAGGCGAACCCGGTGCGCGCCACGCTCGTCGCGGCCGCGGCCCGCCGGGCACCGCAGCTCGCGGCGACGCTGTACGGGTCCATGGCGGCCGAGGACGAACGGCCCGCCGGCGCCTGGCACGCCGAGTGGGAACCGCTGCGCGACCTGCTGCGCCTGGCGGGCGGGGCGGCGCGCGACGCGGCCGAGCTGACCGAGGGCCTGCACGTCCACACGGACGCGATGCGCGCCCATCTGGACCTCACCCACGGCCTGATCGTCTCCGAGCGGCTGTCCGCCGGACTCGCACCGGTGCTCGGGCGCGCCCGAGCCAGGGACGTCCTCACGCGCGCCGCGCGGCGGGCCACCGCCGAGGACCTTCCCCTCCTGGAACTCCTCGCGGCGGAACCCGAGTTGGAGGACCTCGACCTCGCGGCCCTCACCGACCCCACCCGGTACACCGGCTCCGCCGGAACCCTCACCGACCGTGCACTGGAGCGACGTTGACCAGCCGACCGCCCCTGCCCGACGGCACCTTGCTCCACCATCGCGCGGAGGGGCCCGCGACGGCTCCGCCGCTGCTCCTCGGCCCCTCCCTCGGCACATCGACGGCGCTGTGGGACAAGGTCGCGCCCGAACTCTCCGTCACCCACCGGATCGTGCGCTGGGACCTGCCGGGCCACGGCGGCTCCCCCGCCGGTCTGATCGGCCCGGGCGCGACCGTCGCCGACCTCGCCGCGCTGGTGCTGGCGCTCGCCGACTCGCTCGGCATCGACCGGTTCTCGTACGCCGGTGTCTCGCTCGGCGGAGCGGTGGGACTGCATCTCGCGGTGCACCACCCGCAGCGGGTGGAGAAGCTCGCCGTGATCTGTTCCTCCGCGCACTTCAACGGTTCGAAGCCGTGGGAGGAGCGGGCGGCGCGCGTACGGGACGAGGGACTGGCCGAGCTGGCTAAGAGCGCCGACTCCCGTTGGTTCACGCCCGGGTTCACCGTTCCCGCGCTGGTCGAGGACCACCGGTCGGCGGACCCGGACGCGTACGCCGCGTGCTGTGACGCGCTGGCGGCCTTCGACCTCCGGGCGGAGCTGCCGCGCATCGGCGTTCCCACGCTGCTCGTCGCCGGGCGCGAGGACCCGGCGACCCCGCCCGCGCATCTGCGGGAGATCGCGGACGCGGTGCCGGGCGCCGCGCTGGTGGAGATCCCGGGCGCCTCCCACCTCGCGCCCGCCCAGTGCCCGCGGGCCGTCCTCACGGCGCTGCGCGCGCACTTCGACGGTGGCGCCAGGCGCGGGATGGAGGTACGGCGGCAGGTGCTCGGCGACGAGCACGTGGACCGGGCACAGGCACGGCAGTCGGCGTTCACGGCACGGTTCCAGGACTTCATCTCCCGGTACGCGTGGGGTGAGATCTGGACGGACGAGACGCTGGCCCGCCGCGAACGCAGCATGATCACGATGACGGCGCTCGTGGCGCACGGACACTACGACGAGCTGGCGATGCACGTCCGCGCCGCCCGCCGCAACGGGCTCACGCCGGAGGAGATCGGCGCGGTGCTGTTGCAGACCGCCGTGTACTGCGGTGTTCCGGCGGCCAACTCGGCGTTCGCCGTGGCCCAGCGGGTGCTCGCCGAGGAGGGGTGACCCGCCGGTCGGGCCCATGGCAGTGCCCGTACCGCCACTGAACGCGCGGGCGGGTGCCCCAGTGGTGCTCCGGAGTACTCACGTACGGAGCCTCGGCAGTCAGCGGGCGACGCGTCCCGGGTCCAGTGCCTCGCGGGCCCGTGCCACCAGGCCGTCCGCACCGCAGGAACGCGCCAGGGTCAGACCGCGGTTGATCTCCGTGACGGAGCGGGACGCGATGCCGTACTCGACGCGGGCCGCGGCGTGTTCGTAGGCACAGGGCGACGCTTCGAGGTACGTGACGGCCTGGGCGTAGAGCGTGACCGAGCGCTGGCCGGTCTCCAGGGCGGCGGCGCACCGCAGGGCTTCGCCGATGGCCGTGTCGGTGCCGAAGCGCTCGGCCTGGACGCGGGCGTCGGCGGCCACCTCCGCGGCGCGACGCGGGTCCTGGACGGCGAGGGTCCGGGCGAGGTCTCCCGCCCAGGGCGCCATCACCGTGTTGTGCCCGCCGCGGGCCTCGGACAGCTTCTCGGCGGTCTCCAGCTCGTTCACGCCTTCCTCGACGCGGCCGGTGGCGATGAGCAGGCGGCCCCTTATCGAGTGGGTGTCCGGCAGGACGATCGTGGACGGGTGGGGCGGCTCGAAGGCGTACCGCTCGGCGATCTCCTCGGCCTCGCCGACCCGGCCGCGGGCGAGCAGGGTGTCGATGAGCATGCACGCGGCGGACCAGTGCATGGGCAGTCCGCGGCCCACCCGGTCCGCGAGGCGCAGGGCCTCGCGCAGGGATTCGTCGGCCTCCTTGAGGCGGCCCCGTCTGCGGAGCACGTACCCGCCGAAGGCGTGCGCGAGGGCCAGATGGCCGCCGCTCCACCCGGCGGACTCGTACGTCCGCCGGGCTTCCGTGAAGAGGCTCTCGGCGCGGTCGAGGCGGTCCGCGTAGGTGTACGAGATGCCGAGCATCATGAGGAGCTCGAAGCTCCACTCGGTGTCGGTCCAGCCGAGGCCCGGCGCGAGCCTGCCGTTGACGAGTGAACGGTCGCAGAGCTCGGCGACCTCCTCGGCGTTCTCCCCGCGGGTCATCGCGTCGAAGGCGCGCAGGATGAGCAGGGCGCGCTCGGAGTTGTCGCGGCCGGTGAGCGGCTCGACGAGCCGGGCCAGACGCCGGGAGCGGCCGGGCGCGTCCTCCTCGCCGGCGTGGATGCCCTCCCACATGTAGTGCACGGCCTGCAGTCGCATCCGGGCGGGGCCCGGCTCCAGCCGGTCGGCCTCCGCGTCGACCGTGGCCACGGCCTCCTCGAGCTGGTCGTTGTGGACGAGCGCCGAGGAGAGCCGGCACACCGCGTCGACCCGGAGCTCCTCCTCCAGACCGTGCACCGTGAGGGCCTGCCGCAGGTACCCGATCGTGGTCGCGGGCGAGGTGAGGAGCGTGGCGCAGCCCAGTTCGTAGAGCACGCGCGCGTGGACCTCGGGAAGCGGCGGTTCCAGCAGGGCGCGCTCCAGACAGCGGCGGGCCGCGTCCGGGGCGCCGACGGCGAGATGCTCGCGGGCCGCCTCGCGCAGCTGCTCGACGAGTTCGGGGTCGTCGTCCGGATGGACCTCCAGCAGATGGCGGGAGGCCGCGGCGGCGCCGAGCCCCGACGCGGTGACGACGGAGGCGGCCACGCCGTGCATCGCGGTGCGCAGCGCGTCCGGGATCGAGCGGTAGACGGCGGTGGCGATGAGCGGATGGACGAACTCCAGGTCGCGGTCGGCCGCTTGGCCGGACGTCCGGTCGGCCTCGGTGAGGATGCGGGCCACGCTCAGCCGTGCCGCACAGCGCTCCGCCTCGTCCCGCTGCATTCCGGCGAGTTCGGCCGCCAGTTCCAGGGAGATCTGCGTGCCGAGAATGGCGGCCGCCCAGGCGAACTTCGTGGCGTCGACGCCGAGTCCCTCCAGCCGGTCGACCAGTCCGCGGCCGCGCGCCGAGCGGTTCAGGGCGCGCAGTTGTGCGGCCGAGTCCTCGACGGGGTCGAGTTCGCTGTCCTGGACCTTGGCGAGGAGTTCCACGCTCTCGTAGGGGTTGCCGCCGGTGACCGCCCACACCTCCCGGCAGAACGGGGCATCGGCGTGCGCGCCGAGCGTGGCGCGGGTGAGTCCGGCCGTGGCGTCCGGAGTCAGGGCGCGCAGGGCGGGCATGGGGTGGGCCAGCGCGCCGATCGCGTCGAGGTGGCGGGCGCTGTCGCCGGTGGCGTCCCCGGGGCGCCGGGCGACCACGACGAGGACGGGCAGGTCGTCGAGGCGCTCGGCGAAGGCCGCCAGCCAGTGGAGGCTCTCCTGGTCGGCCCAGTGGGCGTCGTCGATGAGGAGCACCAGCGGCCACTCGCGGCGGGCGAGTCTGCGCACGGCGGCCACCAGGCCGTCGCACACGCCCTGCGGGTCGGCCTGGCGCGCGCCCGGCTCCGCGATCCCGAGCGCGGGTCCCGCGATGTCGTACCAGTCGCCGAAGTACTCGCGGGCCTCGTCGGGCATCAGCGCGATGAGCGCGGGCTGGAGCAACTGCCGTACGACGTTGAAGGGGACGGACGTGATCGTCTCGCCGCCGCGGGCCGACCAAACCGTGCAGCGGCCTTCCGCGACGGCGCGGACCTGGCCGAGCAGGGCGGTCTTGCCGATGCCCGCCTCACCGGTGAACACCAGCAGGCTGCCCGCCGCGGAGCCGGCGCACAGGGCGTCGACGGCCTCCGCGACCGCGGCGAGTTCCGCGTCGCGCTCCCAGAGGGGTGCCGAGGCGGCCGTACCCGGCCGTGCCTCCGTCATCCCGCTACCTCCCCAGGTCGCCCAAACGACGTACAGGCCTTGAGCCTAGTCCTCCCGGAGGCGCGATGGAGCCTGGTCGGGACACCTGTTGCCGTGAGGGGTGACACCGGAGGACGAGAGGCGACGGCATCAGCCGCCGACCAGCACGGGTGAAACTTATTGACAGTCAAAAGCCGTGAACTGAAACTAACTTTCAGCATCGTCGTGAAAGCGGGAGGAACGGCATGGGCGCCCCGGCGCACGGCTCCGACCTGCGGACCGACAGGCCGGAGCGTTCCCGAAGGGCGCTGGTCGCGGGGTCGGTGGGCAATTTCATCGAGTGGTACGAGTTCGGTGTCTACGGATACTTCGCGACGGTCATCGCCGCCAGGTTCTTCACCCCGGAGGGCGGCAGCGAGGCCGAGGCCCTGGTCAGGACGTACGCGTCGTTCGCGCTCGCGTTCTTCTTCCGGCCCGTGGGCGCCGCACTGTTCGGGCGGCTCGGCGACCGGGTCGGGCGCCGTCCCGTGCTCGTCCTGGTCATCGTCCTCATGACGGCCGCGACGACCCTGATCGGCGTGCTGCCCACGTACGACACGGTGGGCCCCCTCGCGCCCTGGCTGCTCACCCTTCTCCGGGTGGTCCAAGGCCTGTCCGCGGGAGGGGAGTTCGGCGGGGCGGTGTCGGTGATGACGGAGTTCGCGCCACCGGGCAGGCGAGGGCTGTACGGGTCGTGGCAGTCGTTCACGGTGGCGCTGGGGCTGCTGGGCGGGGCGGGCGCGGCGGCCCTGCTGGCGACCCTGCTCACCGAGGCGCAGTTGAACTCCTGGGGCTGGCGACTGCCGTTCCTGCTGACGCTGCCGCTGGGGCTCGGGGCCCTGTGGCTTCGGCTGCGCCTCGACGAGACGCCGTCGTTCCAGGCCCTCCGGGAGGAACTGCGGCCCGAACGGCCCCCGGGTCGCGAGGTGGCGAAGGCGATCGCGCTCGGGGCGGGGCGCGTCATGGGCTGGGCCGCCGCCGGCTACACGTTCCTCGTCGTGCTCCCCTCGTACCTGCAGAGCTCTTTGAACGCCTCGTTCCAGCAGGCGCTGGTCGCCACCGTCCTCGCCAACCTGGGCTTCGCGGTCACGATCATCCCGGCGGGGCTGCTCAGCGACCGGGTCGGGCGGCGGCCGGTGATGCTGACGGGGGCGCTGCTGGTCACCGTGCTCGCGGTCCCGCTGCTCAACCTCCTCCAGGACGCGGGCACTTCGGCCGCGTCGAAGAGCGCGGCCGTCTTCGCCGCGGGGGCGATCGTCGGCCTGATGGCGGGGCCGGGCCCCGCGATGCTCTCGGAGATGTTCCCGACGAGCGTGCGCTACACGGGCCTGGGACTCGCCTACGCCCTGTCCAATGCCGTGTTCTCGGGCTGTGCGGGCCTCATCATCACGGAGTCGGTCAGGCGGACGGGAAGCGTGGACATTCCGGCGTACTACGCGGCGGTCACGTGCGCCGTGAGCGCGCTCGCGCTGCTGACGCCGCGCAAGAAGCGGGCGCACGACGAGAGCTGAGCAGGTGTCAGAAGGGGTGGGCTGATGCGGGTGATCGGTCTGATGTCCGGCACGTCGTACGACGCGATCGACGCGGCGGCGGCCGATCTGCGGCTCGACGGGGAGACCCTGGTGCTGCGGCCGCTCGGGACGGTCAGCCGGCCGTACGGGCCGGGACTGCGTGAGGCACTCGCGGCGGCGCTGCCCCCGGCGGCCACGACCTTCGCCCAGGTGTGCCGGCTGGACACGCTCATCGGGCAGGCCTTCGCCCGGGCCGCGGTCCGCGCCCAGCGCGAACTGTGCGGCGAGCGGGGCGAACTGGTCGCGTCGCACGGCCAGACCGTCTTCCACTGGGCGGTCGGGGGAGAAGTGCGCGGCACCCTTCAGATCGGACGGCCCGCCTGGATCGCGGAGGCGACCGGACTGCCCGTGGTCGCCGACTTCCGGCCGCGCGACATCGCCGCGGGGGGCCAGGGGGCGCCGCTGGTGAGCCTGGTCGACCTCCTGTGGCTGCGCGGAAGACCGGGCACACCGGTCGCGCTGAACCTCGGCGGCATCGCCAACCTCACCGCGCCCGACGGCACCGCCTTCGACACGGGACCCGCGGGCGCGCTCACGGACGCCGCCGTACGCCGATTCACCGGCCGCGACTTCGACACCGACGGCACCCTGGCCGCTCGCGGGACCGTGCACGAGCCGCTGCTGCGGCGCCTGCTCGACGAGCCGTACTACGTGCGGCCCGCGCCCAAGACGACAGGTAAGGAACTGTTCCACGAGGGCTATCTGCTCGCGGCGCTGGCGGACTTCGCCACCGTGCCGCAGGAGGACGTGGTCGCGACGCTCACGCGGCTCACCGCGCGGACGGTGGCGGACGCCGTCCGTTCCGTGCGCGCCACGGAGGTGATCGCCTCGGGCGGCGGGACACGCAATCCCGTGCTCATGGCGATGCTGGGCGCGGAGCTGCCGGGAGTGCCGCTCCGCGCCTCCGACGCCCTCGGTCTGCCGGCCGCGGCCAAGGAGGCGTACGCCTTCGCCGTCCTCGGCTTCCTGACACTGCACGGGCTCGTGGGCACCGACCCGCGGAGCACCGGCGCCCGGCACGCCAGCGTGCTCGGTTCGCTCACGCCGGGGCGCGGCGGCTTCCCGCCGCTGCCCCGGGGCGCGGAACAACCGGTACGCCTCGTGATCGAGTGAAGGGAAACCGGGTCCTCTCATCCGGCTTTCACCCGCGCCTCATACGGTGGACCCATGACGCAGGCGACTCCCCCCGGCTGGTATCCCGACCCCGGGCAGACAAGTGACGGTCCCGCAACGCAGCGCTGGTGGGACGGCAGGACATGGACGGACCAGACCCGCCCCGCGGAGTCCGCCGCGACATGGGGGCCCCCGGCGTACCCGCCGGGCGCACCGCATGCGGGCGCGAACCCAGGCGGGCCCCGGCGCGCGGCGCGCACGGCGATAGCCGTCGCCGTCGCCGTGGCGGTCCTCGCGGGCATCGGCGGCGGCGTGTACGCGCTGACCTCGGACGACGGTTCGCCCGGCAGCGACCGGAGCAACGCCCGGCCGGCACCGACGCTGCCGGACGGCCCGCAGGGGCAGGACGGTGGCGGTCAGGGCGGTCCCGGCGGCCCGGACGGCGGCGAGAGCGGGATCCCGCAGCCGCGGCAGACCGAGGAGGGCTTCGCGGCCGATCCCGTCAACGGCATCAGCCTGCCGGTGCCCGACGGCTGGAGCGGCGAGACCATCCAGGTGGGCGCCCAGGTGACCTCCAAGGACTCCTACAAGTGCCCGGGTGACGCCTCGGCGACCTGCACACGCGGCGGCGCCTACTCCGCCCCGGCGATCGCGCTGAAGATCAAGGCCACCACCGCCGAGGCCGCCGCCAAGGAGGACATCGCCAAGAACGCGGAGGAGTCCTACGGCGGCAAGAGCTACGGCAAGATCACCTCGCACGACGAGTTGTCCTCGAAGGCGGTCACGGTGGCCGGCCAGAAGGGTTACGCGGTCCGCTGGAAGGTCGTCACGAGCAAGGGCGCCGACGGCTATGTCGAGTCGCTCGTCTTTCCTGCGCCGGCCGCCGCCAAGCAGCTCGTCGTCGTGCGCTTCGGCCTCGACGTCGGGGCCGACGCGCCCAAGCAGTCCGTGATCGACGACATCACCAAGGGCATCAAGGAGTCCGGCGTCGGCGGCAACGGCCAGAACGTCTAGGCCGTACGACGACGGCCGAAGGACCGGGCTCCCGCGGACGCACGTCCGCCGGGACGCCTGGGCCCCGGCGGACGGTGCGCACGGCGGGTCGGACCGACCACCGGCAGGGCGTGGGTGGCGGTCCGGACCGTCGCCGTGGTGTCCTTCACCGCTCCGGCCCCGGTCGGCCGGGTGGGGCACCTCTCCGCTCAAGAGGAACCCCACCCGGCCGGGGGGTGCGCGCCGCCCCCGTCCCCACGGTGCGGCGCGAGCAGGTCACCGTCCTGTCATCCCGTGGACGGTGACCTGGGTCTCAGGTGCCCTCGGTCAGTCCGAGGGCGGGCAGCAGGGCCACTTCGACGTAGCGCAGGAGATAGTCGGCGTCCGCGGGCCGCCCCTCCAGGATCGGGCGGACGCGGAGCATGCCGAGCAGCTGCGCCGGCACGAACTCCAGCACCGGGTGGTCGGCGGTGATCTCGCCCCGCTCGACCGCGCGCCCGATCATCGCCCGGAGCGCGTCGAGTTCCGGTTCCACCAGCGCGTCGCGCAGGGCGCGCTGCAGTTCGTCGTCCTGCATCACGGACTGCCCGAGCGCCTGCAGCAGCCGGGTGTCCTCGTCCGACCGCTCCCCCGCCGCGCGCGCGACCGCGCGCAGGTCGCCGGCCAGCGAACCGGTGTCGATCCCGATGAACTTGGGGCAGTGGTTGGCGCGCAGCGCGGCCGCCACGAACTGCGGCTTCGTCCTCCACTGCCGGTAGAGCGTGGACTTGCTGCACCGGGTGCTGGCGGCGACACCCTCCATGGTCAGCGCGTCGTAGCCGCACTGGCGGATCTGGTCGAGCACGGCGTCGAAGAACTCCTGCTCACGCTCCGGCGTGATCTTGGAGCGGCGCGAGGCGGCGACCGATTCGGGTCCCTCCGCTGCCTGCGACGTCATGGCTCTTCTCCTCGCTCGTCTCCGCGCTGTGCGGCGGATCCGCTTCCAGTGTGGCGTACGCCCTATCGATACGCCAGTGTACCGGAACGCCTCCGTATCGGTACACTGGCGTATCGATGAGCCTTGGACAGGACCCACCCCTGTGTCGAGTGGATCCCCTCCTGGGCTCACCACGTATCAGCACACGCGGGACCGTCAAGCAAAGGGGCCGGGGGATGGAACGCCCAACCGAGCCTGCACAGAAGGGATCCGCCGCGATACCGCGGCCGCCCCTCGTCCGGGAGCTCCTGCTCGTCGCGGGACTCTTCCTCGTCTACAAACTCGGCCGGCAGCTGGCCACGGGCCACACCGCCGAGGCCTTCGGCAACGCGCACCGCGTGTGGGACCTGGAACGGTTCGTGCACCTGCCCGGTGAGGACTCCGTGCAGTCCGCGATGCTGCACGGCGACACCCTCGTGCACGTCGTCAACACCTATTACGCGACCGTGCACTTCCCCGCCACCGCGGCCTTCCTGGTCTGGACGTACCTGCGGCGGCCCGGGCACTACGTGTGGGCCCGCCGGGTCCTCGCCGCGGTCACGGCCGCCGCCCTGGTGGTGCATCTCACGTTCCCGCTGGCCCCGCCGCGGATGCTCGCCGCGACGGGCCTCGTGGACACCGGTCAGGTCTTCGGGCCCACGGTGTACGGCGCCTCCCCCGAGACCGATTCCCTGTCGAACCAGTTCGCGGCGATGCCGTCGCTGCACTTCGGCTGGGCCCTGATGGTCGCGATCGGTCTGATCGTCGCCACCCGCTCCAGGTGGCGGTGGCTGTGGCTGCTGCATCCGCTGGTGACCCTGCTGGTGATCGTCGGCACGGCGAACCACTACTGGCTCGACGCGATCGTGGCGGCCGCCCTCCTCGGCATCGCTCTCGCCGTGGTCCGTCCGCCGCGCCGGACGGCGCCGACCACCGGGTCCGAGCGGGGTCGCGAGGACGCCGGTGACTCCGTACCGAAGACGCCGGACGGACAGCACGGACCCGGCGTACCGGAGGCACCCGAGCTCGTGGGAGCCGGACGATGAGCGCCACCCTCGTCGCCGTCGTCCTGTCGCTGTTCTCCGCCGTCGCGTACGCGGCCGCCGCGGTGGCCCAGGAACGGCTGGCCTCGCGGACCGCCGGCGCCGGAGTACTGCGCCTGCTGGGCCGCGGTGCCTGGTGGTGGTCGGTCGGTCTCAACGCCGGGGCCGCGCTGCTGCACGTCGCCGCGCTCAAGTACGGAACGCTCACGCTCGTCCAGCCGCTCGGCGCGCTCACCCTGGTGGCCGCGGTTCCGCTGGGCGCGCGGATGGCGGGACGGCGGGTGACCGCCGTCGAGTGGCGCGGTACGGCACTGACACTGGCCGGGCTCTGCGCAGTACTCGTCACGGCGTCCGGGCCCGCCCCCGACGACGTGCTGAGCGTTCCGCAGGCGCTTGCCGTGGCGGGCGTCACCGCGACTCTCATCGGCGCGCTTTCCCGGCCCGGCACGCGCCCCGGGCTCCGGCACGCGACCGCGTCCGGTTTCGCCTCGGGCGTCGCGTCGGCGCTCACGCAGACCGTCACGGTCGCGGCGACGGACCGCACGGGCCCACTGTTCAGCGGGCAGGTGGTCGTGGTGGCCCTGCTGGTCGCGGCCTTCGCGGCGGGCGGGCTGCTGCTGTCGCAGACCGCGTACAAGGGCGGCCTGGGGGCCCCGCTCGCGGTCGTGACGCTGGCCAATCCGATCGCCGCCGCGGTGATCGGTCTCTCGCTGCTCGGCGAACGGCTGCAGGGCGGAGTGGCGGGACTGCTGCTCGCGGGGGCCGGGGCGGCGGTCGCGGCCCGGGGCGTGGTGACACTGTCGCGTGCCGCACCGAAACCGGCTGCCGCGCCCTCACCGCCGAGCCCTTCGGCGGACGCCCCGGAGGAGGAGCATCCGGTGGCCGCGGTCCTCGCGCTGGAGCCCGGATCGGCCGCGTACGAGCCCTCGTTGCTGCCGCGGCAGCCGAAGCCGGGGCATCTCACCCCGCTGTAGCTGCGGGCACACGGCGGGCGGGGCGGTCGCGGAGGTCCGTGACCGCCCCGCCCGCCTCGCTCACGTCCTGGCCATCGCCGGGTCGCTGACGCCCACCCGGCCGTTCTCGACGTGCCCCGCGAAGCGGCGCAGGAACGAGCCGTCCGCGTCGGACACGACGGTGAGGTCGTACCACCGCCGGCTCGCCCGCAGGTCCACGGTGTGCCTGACGGTCGCGCCGGGCCGTACCCGGAACGACCGGGGCCTGCCGCCGTAGCCACTGCTGAGCTTGAGACCGGCCGTGCGCGAGCCCTTGTTGGTGAAGGTCAGCTCGATGTCGTCCCCGTCGTGCCGTGCGGTGACCTCGGGTCCGGCGGCCTTCCCCGGCCCCTTGAAGACGCGTACGAAACCGTTGGGTCCGTGCACGGTCAGGTCGTACGAGCCGTTCGAGTACGCGGAGTTCCAGGTGTCCGCGACGCTCTTGCCCGCCTCGGTGGTGTATGTCCAGGGGCCGTCGGTGCGGTTCCCGGAGGTCACGTGGAAGGAGGCGCCGGCCTTCCGGCCCGAGGCGAAGGTCAGCGTGAACTTCCCGGCCTCCGGGTCCGCCGAGCCGTCGATCCACGGCGCGTACCGCAGCGGGCGGGCGGGCCGCAGGCCGCGCTCCTGCCTGGGCAGCTTCGGGTCGGCGGGCGGTGTCGGCCTGTAGTCCGGGTGCCGGTCCTTGTCCGGCGGCTCGTACGCGTCGGTGTCCGGGAGGTCGGCCGGCCTGCTGTCCTTGCGGGAGAAGTCGAACGCGCCGGTCAGGTCACCGCAGACGGCCCGCCGCCAGGGCGAGATGTTCGGCTCCTCGACACCGAAGCGACGCTCCATGAACCGGACGATCGACGTGTGGTCCAGGGTCTCGGAGCAGACGTAACCGCCCTTGCTCCAGGGCGAGACGACGAGCATCGGCACCCGCGGACCGAGACCGTACGGACCGGCGACGTTGGTCGCACTGCCCGCGAAGAGGTCCGGGCCGACGTCGACGGTGGACCTGCCGCGGTCGGCGGAACCCGGCGGGAGGGGCGGAACGACGTGGTCGAAGAAGCCGTCGTTCTCGTCGTAGGTGATGAACAGGGCCGTCTTCGCCCACACCTTGGGGTCGGAGGTGAGCGCCTCCAGCACCTGGGAGATGTACCAGGCACCGTAGTTCGAGGGCCAGTTGGAGTGCTCGGAGAAGGCCTCGGGGGCGGCGATCCAGGAGATCTGCGGCAGCTTGCCGCCCTTGACGTCGGCGCGCAGCTGGTCGAAGAAGCCCTCGCCCTTGCGGGCGTCGGTGCCGGTGCGGGCCTTGTCGTAGAGCGGGTCGCCCGCCTTGGCGTTGCGGTACTTGTTGAAGTAGAGCAGCGAGTTGTCGCCGTAGTTGCCGCGGTACGGGTCGGAGATCCAGCCCCAGGAGCCGGCCGCGTCGAGGCCGTTGCCGATGTCCTGGTAGACCTTCCAGGAGATCCCGGCCTTCTCGAGCCGCTCGGGGTAGGTCGTCCAGTCGTAGCCGACCTCGTCGTTGCCGAGGACCGGGCCGCCGCCCTTGCCGTCGTTGCCCGTGAAGCCCGTCCACATGTAGTAGCGGTTCGGGTCGGTGGAGCCGATGAACGAGCAGTGGTAGGCGTCGCAGACGGTGAAGGTGTCGGCGAGGGCGTAGTGGAACGGGATGTCCTCGCGCGTCAGGTACGCCATGGTCGTGGGGCCCTTCGCGGGGACCCACTTGTCGTACTTGCCCCCGTTGTAGGCGGCGTGCCCGTCGGGCCAGCTGTGCGGGAGTCCCTCCAGGAACTGCATGCCGAGGTCGTCGGCCTCCGGGTGGAAGGGCAGCAGGTCCTTGGTGCCGTCCGACTGGTGCCACACCGACTTGCCGTTGTCGAGCGTGACCGGGTGCGGGTCGCCGAAACCGCGGACACCTCTGAGCGCACCGAAGTAGTGGTCGAAAGAACGGTTCTCCTGCATCAGGACGACGATGTGCTCGACGTCCTCGATGGTGCCGCGGTGGTATCCCGCGGGGATCGCCGCGGCCTTGGCGATACTCTCCGACAGCGCGGTGAACGCCGCTGTGCCGCCTGCGAGTTGCAGGAATCGGCGCCGATTCACTTCGGTCATGACTGGGTGACCTCTCGTCGTGACGGGTACGGGGCGACTGGCGGACGGCCCTGCTTGTGCTGAAACGTGTGCGAAAGGAGTGTTCCAAGAGCAACAAACGTCAGGGAAGGGCCGCGTGGCGCCCGTGTGAAAGACGGCGGTACGCGAGGTGCCGGTGTTGCTTCCCGGGGAGCACGCCCATGCCACCGTGCTGCTGTGCGAATGGCACGGCGGCACCCCGACAGCCCCGCCCTCCAGGACGAGGGCGTGTCGGGGCCGAGGTCACCGGTCAGCACGGTGTGCCCTGGTGACCGGACCTGGTCGACGTCATGAGGTCCTCGTGGTGAGGGGATCACTCAATGCCGTTTGCGGAGTACGGCGGCGGGCGGCCAGCACCGCGGAGCGCGGCACCCCCGCCGGCCCGACGGCCGCCTTCTTGGCCGGGGCCGCCGAAGTGCCGGGGCGGGGTGCGTCCCGAGTCAGGTCGTGGAGACTCCGCGGTACGTCGGCGTACGGCCCGGGATCGCGCGGAGTCACTCGCCTTCGGTCTTGTCCACCAGCGCCGCGTACGTCAGTTGCAGCGCGTCCGCTCCGGCCAGGGCCGCGAGCGCGCCCATGGCGGTGCGCGTGGCCTGCGGCCAGAGCAACTGGCCGGCGGTCAGGGTCGACACCACCCACACACTCGTGCAGAACGGGCAGGTGACCAGCTCACCGACGGTGTCCTTGCCGTCGCCGGCCTGTGCCTCCTCCTGCAGTTCGGCCGGGCCCTGCGGACCGACGTACTTCGTGAACGGGGCTCGCAGAGGGCTGGTCACCGCTGCCTTGCTGAGCAGGCGGCTGAGCCGGAAGGCGGCCACCGCGGTCAGCGCCACGTCCCAGGGCGCGGGCCGGTCGGGCAGGGGGCGCCCCCGGAGCCGTACCACCGTCGCCCAGGCCGCCGTATACACCCCGAATCCGGCCATGGCCGCCAGATAGCCGCCCAGGGGACGCTCGTGCCCTGCCGAATAGTTCTTCTTCGTGCCTCGGAGGAATCCCTGCAGACGTCCCGCGAGGCGGTTCTCAGTTGCTGTGCCCATGAGCCGTCACCGCTCCTGTCCCGCTCCATCGCCGGTCCGTCGTGTCAGCGTCACTCGTCTCCGTCCGAGCGGCAGGGACCGTGTGCCCGTACGGAGGGCGTCGATCACCGAGTCCGCCCGCGGCTCCCGGTCCGGTCGGCCGAGGAGCCAGAGGGTCCGGTTCTGCCGCGGTCGGCGGCGAGGAGACGTTGTGCGCATGGGCCACCGGGTCCCCACCGGGGCGTACGGCAAACGACCGGCGGGCATCGGCTCCCGCCCGTCCCGCCGTCCGGCCGCCCGGCGGGACGGGCGGCGCGGATGTGGCCGCGGCTCTGCCGTGGCGTGCTGGAGCGTGCGAAGGGACGGCCGAGCAGCCGTGTGTCCGATTCCGACCTGGCCTCCCGAAGCTGCCGCCCGCCGGAGGACCACCGCGGGACCGGTTCGGCGCGGGAGCGGCGCCCGGCGTCCACGAGGTCGAGTACGGCCGGAGCCCCCATCGCCGGCACTCACCCGGCCCCATCCGGGCGTGGAGTCCGCCACGGCCAACCTGGCACTGGGCCCGGTCGCCGCCCTGATGGACCGCGCCCGTGACGCCGTCCGCAAGGCCATGGGACACGGCTGATCCAGCCCACGGGCGGTCGGAGAGTCCGTCACTGCCACGGGACGGCCGCCTGGCAGTTCCGCCGGCCGGGCGGGCGGAACTGCCCGGTCCGGCGTCCGGTGACGTCATCCGCGGGCCCACGCCGCGCTCACGCCATGGGACGAGCGGGAGCGACCGGTGTGCGTGGAGTGTGCCGTGTGGGCGGACGCGGCCGCTCACCCGACCTTCATGACAAGTGCGCCCCTCCTCGCGAGCCCCGGGGTACCTTTCACGCGTGAGGTGACAGCGCTTTCCACAGCTACCACCGGCAAGGGGCCGTCCACTGTGGGTACCGCATCCGTGCCGGCCGACCCGGCGGCCCGACTCCCGGGCCAGCGCGACCCGTTCGTGGTGCTCACCGGTGAACCCCGGCCTCGGGCCCCGGCTTCAAGGCGTGACCAGCACCCATCCGGTTCCCGCCCCCGCGCGGACGTCTCCCCGCGGCGCACTCTCCCCGACCGCACTCCCCTCAGGACGGACATGGCGTTCTTCGACAATCCCGTCATACCCGGCTTCAGTCCCGACCCGAGCATCTGCCGGGTCGGCGACGACTACTACGTGGCCACGTCCAGCTTCGAATACGTACCCGGCGTGCCGATCCGGCACAGCCGTGACCTGGTGAACTGGCGGCTGATCGGGCACGCGTTGGACCGGCCCTCGCAACTGGACCTGCCGGACACGGCCCCCGCCTCCACGGGGGTGTACGCACCGACGCTGCGCCACCACGACGGTCTGTTCTGGCTGATCACGACCGTGGTCGCAGGAGCGGGCAACGTCCTGGTGACCGCCGAGGACCCGGCGGGGCCCTGGTCGGATCCGGTGCCGGTGGGCGTGCCCGGCATCGACCCGGACCTGGCCTGGGAGGAGGACGGAACCTGCTGGTGCGTGTTCTCCGCGGGCGGCATCCGCGGCGTGCGCATCGACCCGAAGTCGGGCCGACTGCTGGGCGAGCCGGTGCCGATGTGGTCGGGCAGCGGACTGCAGTACCCCGAGGGGCCGCACCTGTACCGGATCGGCGACTGGTGGTACCTGCTGCTGTCGGAGGGCGGCACCGAACGCGGCCACGCGCTGTCGGTCGCCCGGGCCCGCACCCTGCCGGGGCCGTTCGAACCGCACCCGGCGAACCCCGTGCTGTCCCACCGCAGTACCGGCCATCCGGTGCAGAGCACGGGCCACGGCGATCTGGTGCAGGCGGGCGACGGCACGTGGTGGATGGTGCTGCTGGGCACCAGGCCGCGCGGCGACACCCCGATGTACCACGGCATGGGCCGCGAGACGTTCCTGGCACCGGTGCGCTGGGAGGACGGGTGGCCGCTGCCCGGCCCGCTGGAACCGCGGGCCGAGGCCCCGGCGCTCACACCGCATCCCTGGCCACGGGAACCCGACCGGGACGACTTCGACTCCCCCACGCTCGCGCCGTGCTGGGTCTCGCTGCGGCGCAACGACCCCGAGGCCACACGTCTCGACGAACGGCCGGGCCACCTGGTCCTGCACGCCCGCGCGGACAGCCTCGACACACCCGGCGCGCTCTTCGTCGGACGACGCCAGCGCGACCCCGACTGCACCGCGCGCACCCTGGCCGACATCACCGGCGACGGCCGGGGCGGGCTCGCGGTACGCCTGGACGAGGCCCACCACTACGAGGTGGAGGTGGCAGACGGCACGGTCCGCGCGGTCGCCAGGATCGGACCGCTGCGCCAGGCGATAGCCCAACGGCCCGTCCCCGACGGCCCGGTGACCCTGCGCATCGACGTCACCACCACCGACGTGCTGCCGCCCTCGGTCACCGTCCGCGATCCGCAGACGGCTCCCCCGTCCGGTCTTCGCGCCGGCGGCCCCGACACCCTCCGCCTGGGCTACGAGACCGACGGCGGCCGCTTCGAGGTCCTCGCGGAACTCGACGGCCGCTACCTCACCACCGAGGTCGCCGGCGGTTTCACCGGCCGGGTCTTCGGCATGTACGCCACGCGGGGCAGCGCCGCCTTCGACTGGTTCGAGCTGCGCCCGGCCTGACGGACGTGTCCCCGCGCCGTCGGCGGGGTCCGACCTTCACGGACGGCATCGGCGGAGGCGGTTGGCGGGCGGCGGGCGGCGGGCGGCGGGCGGCGGGCGCAGTGTCGCCCCGGTGTTCAGCTTCGCCTCGTTCGGCCCGATCTCACCGACCAGCGTCGACCGGGCGGGCCACGAGATCGGCGGGAACGCCGCGGGTCTGCTCCGGGAACGGATCGCCGACCGCCACAAGGCTCCGGTCAGGCATGATCGGTACGGTGATGTCCGGGACGACAGCGGAGGGGGCGGCGAGCCGTGAGTGAGCGGGCGGGGATCAGCACGGCGAAGGAGGCCGCCGACCACGAGTCGATCCTGGCGTTCGGGCGGCTGCAGGGGGCGGCCAACCGGCTGGAGTACATCCTGGGGCGGGCGCTGGAGGAGGAGTGCGGCATCAGCCACCTGATGTTCGAGGTGCTGCTGATCCTCGGCCGGGCGGGCGCGCCGGGTCTGTCGATGCGGGCCATCGCCCAGGAACAGATCCTGACCACGGGCGGCGCGACCCGGCTGGTGGACCGTATGGAGGCCGCGGGGCTCGTGGCGCGTGCGTCCTCCCCCGACGACCGCCGCGGGAAACTGGTGCGGCTCACTCCGCTGGGCGAGGAGACGACGGTCCGCGCCTCCCGGGTCCACGTGGGGAACATCGAGCGGTACTTCACGCAGCCGCTCCCCGCCGAGGAGCGCGAGCGGTTCGCGGAGAACCTGCGCATCCTCAGCCACTCGGCCCGGGACGTGCTGCCCCGCCTGCCCTGACCCGCGCCGGGGCCACGCACCGCCGGAACGGTCGGGGCCGCCGGAACATTCGGGGCCGCCGGCCGGAGCCGACCTCCGCACCGGTCCGTACCGGAGAGGAGAAGGGGGAGTCTCCGTCCGGGTGGACGTGCCGGTTCACTTCCTGGGAGCACCGCCTGCCTTCACCGCCACCCGCACCGTGACGGCGAGCGTGGGGTCCTACACACCGGCGCGGGCGGCCACCGAGCACCGCCCCATCGCCTTCTCCGGCGACGTGGACTCCGGCCGGGAGCTCGTCCCAGCCCTCCACGGCGTCAACCCTGTCGACGAGTGACCGCTCTGACCAGCCCGTTCACCGATGCGCTTCCGCGGGACGGAAGTGGCCTTGCGGCCCTGTGGACTCTGTCAGGACGATGTCGCCACACCAGAGAGACGGGAGCCGCATCCATGCCTCACATGACCGCGTTCGCCAGGAACCAGTGGTACGTCGCCGCCTACGCCCACGAGGTGGGGCGTGAGCTGCTCGGCCGGACGATTCTCGGTGAGCCGCTCGTCTTCTACCGCACCGAGGAGGACGGCCGGCCCGTCGCCCTGCACGACCGCTGCGTGCACCGCCGCTACCCGCTCTCCGAGAGCGGGCTCGACGGGGACCGGATCGTCTGCGGCTACCACGGCTTCACGTACGACACGACGGGCGCGTGCGTGTACGTGCCCGGTCAGAAACGCGTTCCCCGTACCGCCCGCGTCGCCTCCTACCCGGTGGTCGAGCAGGACGCCCTGATCTGGGTGTGGATCGGCGACCCGGCCCTCGCCGACCCGGAGGTCATACCGCGGGCCAGGCACCTCGATGCGCCCGGCTGGCTCACCGTGCGGGGCATGGAGCCGATCGACGCCGACTACGGGCTGCTCGTCGACAACCTCCTCGACCTGTCCCACGAGACGTATCTGCACGGCGGGTACATCGGCACGCCCGAGGTCGCCGAGACGCCGATCACCACGGAGGTGGACGAGGGCGCGGGCATCGTCCGGGTGAGCCGGCACATGGACGACGCCGAGTGCCCGCCGTTCTACGCCCGTTCCACCGGCATCGAGGGGCGGATCACCCGCTGGCAGGACATCGAGTACCACGCGCCCTGTCTGTACCTGCTGCACAGCCGCATCGCGCCGGTGGGTGTCCTGCCCGAGGCCGACGGGAGCGACCCGAACGGCTTCCACACGGAGATCACGTACGCCATCACGCCGTCCGCCGACGGCAAGGTGTACGACTTCTGGATGGTCTCGCGCGACTGGGCGACCGACGACGACGAGGTCACCGAGTTCCTGAGGGCGAACAACCACACGGTGGTCATGCAGGACGTCGACGCGCTCAACCTGCTGCAGAAGACGCTGGGCACGGAACGGACCGGCTACCAGGAACTGAGCATCAACATCGACACGGGCGGTCTCGCCGCCCGCCGCATCCTCGCCCGGCTGGTCGAGGAGGGCGAGAAGCCCATGGAGACGGTCCTGTGACCAGCCCCACCGGTGAGGTATACCGCATCGACTGGCTGCCGGGCACGGACGTGCTGCACGGCACCTGTCACTGCGGGGCCGAGCACACCGCCGAGGACCCGATCGAGATGTGGGAGTGGATGCTCGCCCACCCCGAAGGACACGCCCCCCAAGGACACGGCTCATGACCTCGTACGAAGCCGAACTCGTCGTCGACCGCAGGGACCCGGCGGCCGACGGCGTGCTCGCCCTCACCCTCCGTCATCCGCTGGGCGAGGACCTGCCGGGCTGGGAGCCCGGCGCCCACATCGACGTCGTGCTGGGCTCCGGCCTGGAGCGCCAGTACTCGCTGTGCGGCGACCCCGCCGACCGGACCTCATGGCGGATCGCCGTCCTGCGCGAGCCCGACGGACGCGGCGGATCCGCCTATGTGCACGGGCAGTTGCAGACGGGGGACAAGGTCGTCGTCCGCGGCCCCCGCAACCACTTCGTCCTCCAGCCGTCGCCCCGCTACCGCTTCGTCGCGGGCGGCATCGGCATCACGCCCATCCTGCCGATGCTGGCCGCCGCGGAGGCTGCGGGCGCGGACTGGACGCTGCTGTACGGCGGCAGGACCCGCGAATCCATCGCGTTCACCGCGGAGTTGAGCCGGTACGGGGACAGGGTGAGCATCGCCCCGCAGGACGAGACGGGGCTGCTGGACCTCGCCTCCGTGCTCGGCACCCCGCAGCCGGACACCCTCGTCTACTGCTGCGGCCCCGGTCCGCTGCTGGACGCGGTGGAGGAGCGGTGCGCGGTGTGGCCGAAGGGCGCGCTGCACGTCGAGCGCTTCCAGCCCAAGGTGCAGGAGACGGGCGCGGACACGGAGTTCGAAGTGGTCCTGGAGCGTTCGGGCCGTACGCTCACCGTCCCCGCGGACGTGTCCGTGCTCGACACCGTACGGGCGGCGGGCGTGGAGGTGCTCTTCTCCTGCACCGAGGGAACCTGCGGGACCTGCGAGACGGACGTCGTCGACGGGACGCCGGACCACCGCGACTCGGTGCTCACGGACGAGGAGCGAGAAGCCGGCGAGACCATGCTCATCTGTGTGTCCCGGTGCCGCGGGAAGCGCCTCGTGCTGGACCTGTGATCCGCAGGTCCGCCTCGATCCGGGCGACCGTGGCCAGCAGATGGGGCAGCAGGTCACGGCGTACGGACTCCACGGAGTTGCGGCTGGCGTGCACGGGGACGTTGACCGCCGCCACCACCTCGCCGTCCCGGTCGCGCACCGGGACGGCGACCGAGCGCAGGCCCTCCTCCAGTTCCTGGTCGACGATCGCGTACCCCTGACGGCGCACCCGGCGCAGCTCGGTGCGCAGCAGGTCGGCCGACGTGATCGTGCGGGGCGTCAGGGGGCGCAGGTCCGCGCGCCCGAGCCGGGCGTCGGACTCCTCGTCGGGCAGCTGCGCGAGCAACACCCGGCCCACGGACGTTAGATGGGCCGGGAAGCGGGTACCGACGGTGATCGTGGCGGTCATGATGCGGTGGGTGGGCACCCGGGCCACGTACACGATGTCGTCGCCGTCGAGGACGCACAGGGACGACGACTCCCGTATCTGCGCGACGAGTTGTTCCAGGTGCGGCTCGGCGATCTCCGGCAGCGTGACACTGGACAGGTACGAGTAGCCGAGTTCGAGGACGCGCGGGGTGAGGCGGAACGTCCGGCCGTCCGTCGCCACGTATCCCAGGTCGAAGAGCGTCAGCAGGAAGCGGCGGGCCGCCGCGCGGGTCAGGTCACTGACCCGCGCCACCTCGCTGAGCGTCAGCTCGGGGTGGTCGGCGTCGAAGGCGCGGATGACCGCGAGACCACGCTCGAAGGAACGGACGAAGTGCGGTTCGCGGGCTCCTGCAGGCATCATCGCCTCCACGGGACGCACGGGGGTGCGCTGTGCGCACGCTAGGAGCACACTTCGGCAACTGTCAACAACCGTGCGCGTCAAGGGCATTGACCTGTTCCCCGGCCACGTTCTACGTTCCCGCTGAGCACTTCTGTGCGGTCTGCGCACAGCCTGTCGAGGAACTGTCCCACTAGGGGGAGTCATGCGTCGTCTGCTCATCGGCCTCACGGCCGGCGCCGTGCTGGCCGCCGCGACGGCCTGCGGTTCGTCCGACTCCTCGGGGTCGGACGACAAGGACAAGGCGTCCGGCGGCACCACCACGATCAAGGTCGGCGTCATCCCCATCGTCGACGTCGCCCCCATGTACCTGGGTGAGAAGAAGGGGTTCTACAGCAAGCGGGGCATCAAGCTGTCGCTGACGAGCGCGCAGGGCGGAGCGGCCATCGTGCCCGGCGTCGTCGCCGACCAGTTCGACTTCGGCTTCAGCAACACGACGTCCCTGCTGATCGCCCGGTCGAAGAACGTGCCGGTCAAGGCCGTTGCCAACGGCGTCGCCTCCACCGGCAAGCAGAAGGCCGACTTCGCGGAACTCGCCGTGAAGAAGGGCAGTCCGCTCAAGTCCGCCAAGGACGTGGAGGGCAAGAAGGTCGCCGTCAACACGCTCAACAACATCTGTGACACCTCGGTCAACGAATCGGTCCGCAAGGACGGCGGGGACCCCTCCGAGGTGAAGTTCGTCGAGATGCCCTTCGATCAGATGCCGGCCGCGCTCGCGGGCGGACAGGTGGACGCGGCCTGCGTCGTGGAGCCCGCGCTCGCCACCATCAAGTCCCAGGGCGGCACCAGCATCGCGTCGCTCTTCGTCGATGTGTCGCCGGACCTCACCGTGGCCATGTACTTCACCTCCGAGCGGTACGCGCAGAAGAACCCCGGGATGGTGAAGAAGTTCCAGGAGGCGACCGCCGAGTCGCTCGAGTACGCCGACAGCCATCCGGAAGAGGTCCGCGAGATCATCACCACGTACACGAAGATCCCCGACACCCTCCTGGAGCAGCTGACCCTGCCCCGCTGGCCCGCCGAGCCGGACCGCGCCTCCATCGAGAGGCTGGCCGAACTGGGGCAGCAGGACGGGCTGTTCGACAAGGCACCGGACCTGGACAAGCTGCTGCCGTGAGAGGCGCCAACGCCCTCCTGGGCGCATCCGGGCTCGCAGCCTTCCTCGCCCTGGGCGAGGCGGTGCCGCGGCTCGGCGTGGTCGACGAGGACTACTTCCCGCCGACCAGCCGCATCGCCGACGCGTTCGCGACGGAACTCGCGGACGAGGCGTTCTGGACCGCGCTCGGGGACACGCTCACCGGCTGGGCGCTGGGCCTCGTGATCGCCGTGACCGCGGGCATCCTCGCGGGGGTCCTGATCTCGGTCACCCCGTACCTGCGCGAGGCGACCGCCTCGACGATCGAGTTCCTGCGCCCGATCCCGTCGGTCGCGCTGATCCCGCTGGCCGTGCTGCTGTACGGCACCGAACTGCGCTCGGTCCTCCTGCTGGTCGTCTACGCGTCGTTCTGGCAGGTCCTCGTCCAGGTCATGTACGGCGTCCAGGACGTCGACCCGGTCGCCGAGGAGACGGCCCGCTCGTACGGCCTCGGCACCTGGGCGCGGATCCGGCACGTGCTGTGGCCCACGGCCCTCCCGTACGTCATGACGGGTGTGCGGCTGGCCGCGGCGGTGGCGCTGATTCTCGCCGTGACCGCCGAACTCGTCATCGGAGCACCGGGGTTGGGCGCCCGCATCGCCGTCGCCCAGACGTCGCAGGCGGTGCCGGAGATGTACGCCCTGGTGGTGGTCACCGGTCTGCTCGGACTGCTCATCAACGTGGGCGCACGGACGGTGGAGCGGCGGGCGCTGGCCTGGCACCAGTCCGTGCGCGGGGAGGTGGCGGTGTGAGGGGTGTCGAGGCCGTCCTGCTGCGGCTCCTCCTCGTCGTGGCGCTGCCCGCACTGCTCGTCGTGGTGTGGTGGTTCGCGTCGGACGACAGCACCGACGTCTACTGGCCGCCGCTGCGCACCATTCTCACCACGTTCCCCGACGTGTGGACCGGCGAGCGGCTGCGCGGGGACGTGCTGCCCAGTCTGCTGCGGCTGACGGCCGGTTACGCGTGCGCGGCCGTCGCGGGGGTGGCGCTGGGCACGGTGATCG
The DNA here is from genome assembly GCF_027107535.1 of Streptomyces aurantiacus. Lineage (NCBI taxonomy): Bacteria > Bacillati > Actinomycetota > Actinomycetes > Kitasatosporales > Streptomycetaceae > Streptomyces > Streptomyces sp. Qhu-G9. The sequence continues at coordinate 6,714,776 of NZ_CP114283.1, forward strand.
GCTCGTACCGCCGGGTGCGGGCGGTGTGCGAACCGGTGCTGGAGTTCCTGCGCGCGGTGCCGCCGCCCGTGCTCGTCCCGGTCATCATGCTGTTCGCGGGCATCGGCGACACGATGAAGATCGCGGTGATCGCGAGCGGCTGCGTGTGGCCGATCCTGCTCAACACGGTCGAGGGTGTGCGGGCCGTGGACTCCGTGATGTCGGAGACGGCCCGCTCGTACGGCATCACGGGCCCGGCCCGCCTGCGGCACCTGGTGCTGCGTTCGGCGAGCCCGCAGATCTTCGCGGGTCTGCGCCAGGCACTGTCGATCGGCATCATCCTGATGGTCATCAGCGAGATGTTCGCCGCCAGCAACGGGCTCGGCTTCACCATCGTCCAGTTCCAGCGCGGCTTCGCCATCCCCGACATGTGGACCGGGATCCTGCTGCTCGGTCTGCTCGGCTTCGTGCTGTCGGTCGTCTTCCGGCTGGTCGAGCGCCGTGCGCTCGGCTGGTACCACGGCCGGCGTGACGCCTCCCGGCGGTCGTCGTGAACCTCGCGAAAGGGCGGTCCATGCTCGACGTAAGCGGCCTCAAGAAGGTCTACGAGGGGTCGGGCCGGCGCGTGGAGGCGGTACGCGACCTGACCTTCTCGGTGGATGCCGGCGAACTCGTGTGTCTCGTCGGGCCGTCGGGCTGCGGCAAGACGACGCTGCTGAAGTGCGTGGGCGGGCTGCTCACGCCCACGGCCGGCGAGGTGTCGGTCGGGGGCCGCCGGGTGACCGGCCCGCCCCCGGACATGGCCATCGTCTTCCAGGAGTACGGGCGCAGTCTGTTCCCGTGGATGAGGGTGCGCGAGAACGTCGAACTTCCGCTCAGGCAGAAGAAGTTGAGCGCGGCCCGGCGGCGTGAGCTGGTCGCCGACGCCCTGGACTCCGTCGGTCTCACGGACGCCGCGGGCGCGTATCCGTGGCAGCTCTCGGGAGGCATGCAGCAGCGAGTGGCCATCGCCCGCGCTCTGGCGTACGAGCCCGGAGTGCTGCTCATGGACGAGCCGTTCGCGGCGGTGGACGCGCAGACGCGTGCCGATCTGGAGGATCTGGTCCGCGGGCTGTGGCGGCAGCGGGGCATCACGATCCTCTTCGTGACGCACGACATCGACGAGGCCGTCTATCTCGGCGAACGGGTGCTGATCCTCTCCTCCTCCCCGACGGTCGTGCAGGAGCAGCTGAAGATCGACCTCCCTGCCGACCGGGACCAGTTGCACACACGGGTGTCCCCGCGCTTCGCCGAACTGCGGACCCATGTGTACGAACAGATCCAGACGGCGAAGCGCGGGGCACCGGTCGACCGTGTGGTGAAGGACCTCAGTCCAGGTACGCCTCCAGCTCGCTGAACCGGCCCGCCGGCCAGCCCGTGTTGCCGGTGGCGGGCGCCGCAACCATAGGCGCATACCTGACACTTCTGCGTATGTCCTGATTCCTTCGTGGCGGGGTGCGGGGACAGCGGTGTGCGGTCTCAGGTGCCGGTGCGCAGCCAGACCGCCGTGTCCTTCGGCAGGCGTCCGTCGGTGTCCAGGGGGCCGCTGCCGACCAGCAGGCGGGAGTGCGCGGGCAGGTCGGCCGGTGCGTCCGCGAGGTTCACGACGCACACCGCCCTCTCACCCCGGGTGAAGGCGAGCACCCCGTCGGGCGCGGGCAGCCAGGCGAGGGGTCCCTCGCCGAGCTCCGGCCGGATGCTCAGTGCCGTCCGGTAGAGGGAGAGCATCGACCCCGGGTCCTGCGCCTGCAGATCGGCGGCGTAGGCGCCCCACCCGGCCGGCTGGGGCAGCCAGGGCTCTTCACATGAGCCGAACCCGGCGTGGGGGGCCCGCGCCACCCAGGGCAGGGGGACCCTGCACCCGTCGCGCCCCGGATCGGCCCCGCCCGAGCGGAAGTGCATCGGGTCCTGGATGCGTTCGCGCGGGATCTCCGCCTCGGGCAGGCCGAGTTCCTCGCCCTGGTAGAGGTAGGCGGCGCCGGGCAGCGCGAGCGAGAGCAGCGCGGCGGCCCGGGCCCGCCTGGTGCCGAGAACCAGGTCGGCCGGTGTGCCGAAGGCCTTCGTGGCGAACGCGAAGGCGGTGTCCGCCCGGCCGTACCGGGTGACCGTGCGGGTGACGTCGTGGTTGCACAGGACCCAGGTGGCGGGCGCCCCCACCGGAGCGTGCTCGGCGAGGGTCTCGTCGATGGACCTGCGCAGCTCCCGCGCGTCCCACGGGCAGGACAGGAAGGAGAAGTTGAAGGCGGTGTGCAGTTCGTCGGGACGGAGGTAGCGGGCGAAGCGCTCGGAGTCGGGAAGCCAGACCTCGCCGACGAAGATCCCGTCGTACGCGTCGGCGACCGCCCGCCAGGACCGGTAGATGTCGTGGAGTTCGTCGCGGTCGACGAACGGATGCGGGTCGCGCCCCTCGACGAAGTCCGGCAGATCCGGGTCCTTGACGAGCAGGGCCGCCGAGTCGATGCGTACACCGGCCACACCCCGCTCGAACCAGAAGCGCAGTACCTCCTCGTGCTCCTGGCGGACCGCCGGATGCGCCCAGTTGAGATCGGGCTGCTCGGGGGTGAACAGGTGCAGGTACCAGTCGCCGTCGGGCAGCCGGGTCCAGACGGGCTCCGTGGATCCCGCGAACTGGGAGGGCCAGTCGTTGGGCGGGAGTTCACCGTGCGCGCCGCGTCCCGGGCGGAAGTGGAAGAGGTCCCGTTCGGGGCTGCCCGGTCCTGCGGCGAGCGCGGCACGGAACCAGGGGTGCTGGTCGGAGACGTGGTTGGGGACGATGTCGACAAGGGTGCGGATGCCCGACTCGGCGGCCTCCGCGATGAGTTTCTCCGCCTCCGCGAGGGTGCCGAACGCCGGGTCGACGGCCCGGTAGTCGCTCACGTCGTAGCCGCCGTCCGCCATCGGGGACGGGTACCAGGGGTTGAACCACAGGGCGTCCACGCCGAGTTCGGCGAGGTACGGCAGTCCGGCCCGCACTCCGGCGAGGTCTCCGGTGCCGTCGCCGTCGCCGTCCGCGAAGCTGCGTACGTACACCTGGTAGATGACGGCGGAGCGCCACCAGGTGTCCTTCGTCGTGCGGGCGGGGGAAGGCTGTCCCACGGTGCCTGCCTTTCTCTGTCGAAGGGGCGGGTTCCGCACGGGGAGGTCAGCCCTTCGTGCTGCCCGCGCTGATCCCGGCGATGATGTGGCGCTGGAACACCAGGAACATCGCGACCATCGGAATGCTGGCGATCACCATCGCGGCGATGAGCACCGTGAGCGGGATGTTCTGGGACAGCTGGACGAGTGCCACGCTGATCGGCTGTTTGCCGGTGTCGGAGAAGACCATCAGCGGCCAGAGGAAGTCCTGCCAGACGGCGACGAGCGCAAAGATCGAGACGACACCGAGGACCGGCCTGGACATCGGGAGCACGATCGACCGGAGTGTACGCAGCCGGCCGGCGCCGTCGATCTCGGCCGCCTCCAGCACGTCGCGCGGGAGCTGGTCGAAGAACCGTTTCAGGAGATACAGGTTGAAGGCGTTGGCCACGGCGGGCAGCCAGATGCCGAGGGGGTCGTTGAGGAGACTGATGTGGATCAGGGGCAGGTCGGCGACGGTCAGGTACTTCGGTACGACGAGCGCCTGCGCCGGGACCATCAGTGTGGCGAGGATGCCGCCGAGGATCACCTTGCCGAAGGCGGGCCGCAGCTTGGACAGGGCGTACGCGGCCGCCGTGCAGAAGACCAGTTGCAGCAGCCACGCGCCCGTGGCCTGGACGACCGTGTTCCACAGGTGCGTGGGCAGTTGCATGAGGTCCCACGCGTCGGTGTAGCCGCCGAGGTGCCACCGCTCCGGGACGAGTGCCGGAGGGGTGCGGGTCACCTCGTCGGCGGACTTCATGGCGCCGGAGGCCATCCAGTAGACGGGGAAGAGGAAGGCGAGCGTGAAGAGGAGGACCACGCCGGTGAAGACGGTCCAGTAGAGCGCCCTGCCGCGGGGCCGGGCGAGGGCGAGCGGTGAGACAAGCGTCCGCGTGCTGCTCATCAGGCCTCCTCTCCGGAACGGGTGAGTCGCAGGTACGCCGCCGAGAAGACGGCGAGCAGCGCGAGGAGCATCACGCTGAGCGCGCAGGCGCCGCCGAAGTCGTTGTAGAGGAAGGCGTACTTGTAGATCAGGTAGAGCACGGTCACCGTGGCGTTCTCGGGTCCGCCTCCCGTGATCACGAACGGTTCCGTGAACACCTGCATCGTGGCGATGATCTGAAGGAGCATCAGCATCAGGATGATGAACCTGGTCTGAGGGATCGTCACATGACGGATGCGCTGCCAGAGGTTCGCGCCGTCCAGCTCGGCGGCTTCGTAGAGCTCGCCGGGGATGCTCTGGAGCGCGGCCAGGTAGATGAGGACCGTGCCGCCGAGGTTGGCCCAGGTGGCCACGACGACCAGGGAGACGAGGGCGGTGTCGGTGCCGTTGGACCAGTTCGAGGTGGGCAGGTGCAGAAAGCGCAGCGTCTCGTTGGCGAGGCCGGCGCCGGGGTCGTAGAACCACTTCCAGAGCAGGGCGCTGACCACCGGCGGGATCATCACCGGCAGGTAGACCACGACCCTGAAGAAGGCCTTCGCGTGCCGGAGTTCGTTGAGGACGAGGGCCAGGGCGAAGGGCACGGCGAAGCCGATGAGCAGGGCGAGCAGCGTGAAGGTGAGGGTGTTGCGCCAGGCCGCGGCGAACTCCGGGTCCTGGAGGACACGGGTGAAGTTGTCGGTGCCGACCCACTCCGGGTCCGCGCCGGGGGTGTACTTCTGGAAGGCGATCACGACCGCGCGGACCGCCGGGTACCAGGAGAAGAGCGCGAAGCAGAGCAGGCCGCCGAGGAGGAAGGCGTACGCGTGCACCTGGTCGGCGAGGCGGCGGCCCAGCGGGCGCCGGCCTGGGCCGGGCCGGGGCGCCTCCGTCCGGCGCAGGGCCGCCGGAGGAGGCACCGGGGGCCTGGACGCTGTCTTCATGGCGGGGGTCAGCCCCGCGCGAGGATGGAGTCGATCTTCCCGGAGGCGTCGCTGAGCAGCTTGTCGATGTCGGCGTCCTTCTTGGTGAGGACCGAGGAGACGGCGCTGTCGAGGACGGAGTAGATCTGCTGCGCCCGGGGCGGCTCGATCTTCATCTCCAGGTCCTGGTTGCCGTCCAGGAAGGCCTGGTAGTTGTTCACCGGCACGTTGGCGTTGGCCTTCTTGACCTGCTGGTCCTTCGCGTCGGCGGCGCCGCTGAACAGCCGGGGTTCGGGCAGGCCCACCGGGGCGTCGTTCTTCTTGGCGCGGGCGTAGTCGCCGAGGAAGCCGTCACCGGGCGTGAGGAACATGTGGTCGAGCCACTTGAGGCCGGCCTTGATCTGTTCGGGCGTGGCCTTCTTGTTGAACATGTAGCCGTCGCCGCCGATGAGCGTGCCCCGGCCGCCCGGCATGGGCGCGAGGGCCAGGTCCTCGTAGTTGCCGCCCTTCTCCTTCACGAGAATCGGGATGTTGTCGGGCGCGGAGAGGTACATGCCGAGCTTCCCCGAACCCATCATCTGCTGGACGTCGTTGATGACGAGGAGTTGCTTGCTGCCCATCGAGTTGTCGGTCCACCGCATGTCCTTGAGGTTCTGCAGGACGGCCTTTCCCTCGGGAGTGTCGATGGTGGCCTTCTTGCCGTCCTCGCTGACGACGTCGCCGCCCTGCGAGTAGAGCTCGGCGGTGAAGTGCCAGCCGCCCTGGTTCTGCGCGCTGTAGTCGGCGTATCCGACGGTGCCGTTGCCGAGCCCGGCTATCTTCTTGGCGGCGTCGCGCAGCTCGTCCCAGGTGGCCGGGGGCCGGTCGGGGTCGAGTCCGGCCCTCTCGAAGAGCTTCCGGTTGTAGATCAGACCCATGGAGTAGCCGGTGCGCGGGATGCCGTAGATCCTGCCGTCGACGGTGTAGATGTCGCGCAACTGCCGCTGGATGGTGTCGTAGCTCTTGAGGTCCTTGACGTAACTCGTGATGTCGGCGGCCTGGTTGATGTCGGCGACGTGCCCGGCGTCGGTGAAGTACGTGTAGAAGACGTCCTCCATCTGGCCGCCGGCGAGCTTGGCGTCGAAGGTCTTCGGGTCCTGGCAGGGGAACGCGTCGCGCGGAACGACGTCGATGTCCGGGTTGCGCTTCTCGAACGCCTTGATGTCGGCCTCGAAGAACGAGCGGTCGACCTTGGCGCTCTTGGGCGGCATGCAGTTGACGGTGATACGGGTCTTTCCGTCGGCCGCCTCGTCGTCGCCGGAACCACAGGCGGTGAGCGCCATGGAGCAGGCCATGAGCGTGACGCAGGTACGGCGGATCCCGGTGCTTCTCATCGGTGGACCCCTCTGGGCAGGAGCAGTGGGCGTCGCACACTCAAGCACCGCCGACATCCGTCCGCAAGATGCCGCGTGAAATCTGTAATTATTCGACAGTCGAGTGGATCTCAGTGTCGGGGCGCCTGCGCGGTCGACCCCCGGACCACCAGTTCGGGCTCGAACAGCAACTCCTCGGTGGGCACACTGCTGCCGCCGATCTGCGCGTTCAGCAACTCCACCGCCGCCCTCCCCATGGCCTCGATGGGCTGCCGGACGGTGGTCAGCGGGGGCTCGGTGCAGTTCATGAACGCCGAGTCGTCGTAGCCGACGACCGAGATCTGTGACGGTACGTCAAATCCCTTGCGGCGAGCGGCCCGTACGGCGCCGAGGGCGAGCGGGTCACTGGCGCAGATGATCCCGGTGACACCCCGGTCGAGCAGCCGGGTGGCGGCGGCCTGCCCGCCTTCGAGGGAGAAGATCGCGCGGGCGACACGCTCGTCCGTGAGTCCGCCCAGGGCGCGTGCGGCGTCGAGCTTGCGGCGCGAGGGGACGTGGTCGCCGGGCCCGAGGACCAGGCCGATGCGTTCGTGTCCCAGAGAGGCCAGGTGCCGCCAGGCCTGTTCCACGGCCACCGCGTCGTCGCACGAGACGGCCGGGAAGCCGAGGTCCTCGATGGCCGCGTTCACCAGGACCACCGGGATGTTGCGGTCCGCGAGCCGCCGGTAGTGCTCGTGCGGGGCGTCGGCCTGCGCGTACAGGCCGCCCGCGAACACCACGCCGGAGACCTGCTGCTGGAGCAGCAGATCCACGTAGTCCGCCTCGGAGACACCGCCCTTGGTCTGGGTGCAGAGCACGGGCGTCAGGCCCGACTGGGCGAGCGCGCCGCCGATCACCTCGGCGAACGCCGGGAAGATCGGGTTCTGCAGTTCGGGCAGGACGAGGCCCACGAGCCGGGCGCGTTCGCCGCGCAGCTGGGTGGGCCGCTCGTAGCCGAGGACGTCGAGCGCGGAGAGCACCGCCTGCCGGGTGGTGGCGGAGACCCCGGGCTTGCCGTTGAGGACCCGGCTGACCGTGGCCTCGCTGACCCCGACCTTCTTCGCCACCTGAGCAAGTCGTCGCGTCATGAGCGCAAGAATAGCGCAAGATATGCAAGCAGCTTGCGTAATGCGGAACGGGGGATCCCGCGGACGGGAGGCCCGGCCCTCGCCCGGCCGGGAGCCGTCAGACCTCGGCCGCGGGCACCACGCTGAGGTGGCCGGCCGTGCGCCGCGCGCGGCCCGCCCGGCTCGCCCGGCGCGCCGCCGTCGGCCGACGAGGCTCGCGCAGGACCAGCGTCAGCCGCGTGTACCCCATGTCATGAAGGGACTTGGGGGTCTCGCCGACGATCCGGCACTCCGTACGCCCCCACCTCGGGTCGGGGTGCAGCAGGGGCCGCACCGCACCGTCGTGCTCCACGGCGTGCGGCCCGACCGAGCGGATCCAGTGCGGCAGGCCGTGCCGGTAGGCGGCGTCCATGATCGGATCCTGGGCGATGTCCCGCAGGATCGACTGCAGCACGTGATCGTGGCCGTGCCGCTCCACGGTCGCGGCGAAGTGCGCCAGCATCGGCAGGCACCAGCTCGACTCGTGCTCGGCGAGGACCGTGGCCGCGTCCGGATGGAACAGGACGAACCGGAGGAAGTTGTCGCCCGGCATGGCGGTGGGGTGCGGGCCGACCTCACGGAAAAGTGTCTCGAACGCACCGTTCGCCAGGACGACATCCCAGCGGTGGTCGACGACGACGGACGGGAAGGGAACGGAGTCCAGGAGTGCTGCGTAGTCCTGGAGATACGCCTGGGCCTCAAGACTCTCGGGGACGGGTCGCGGCTGCGGCCGGGGCCCTCCTGCCTGGTACGCCATCGGGAGGTCCACCCCTCTTGCCTATGCGGCCTTCACGCGGCGTCGTGATCCTGCTACCCCGGCCGGAGCGGTGTCAACTATCGTGGCATTTGCCGCCCGTTGACGGCTGAATCCCGCCACAGTTGTGGCGAGACCTGGATGTGAGTTCGACCAAAGAGCTACTCTCCGGTCTTCGGGCAGTTCACGCTGCACAGCGCGGATCCGCACAGGGACTTCACGTCCGAGGGATCCGGTTCCCCACCAGCGGTCGAGAGAGACGTAGGAGAACTGTCGGTGACGGATGGCTTCGAGGTTCCGGGCGCCACGGCGACGGGTCTGCTGCCGGCCGTCGTGGCCAGAGTCGCCGGGCTGGCCGAGCGGCTCGGCGCACCGCACAACGAGGTGTTCGACGTCCGCCGCCTGTCCGTCGCGTCGGGTGTCCCGGAAGTGGTGGTCCGGTCCCTGCTGAACGGGAGGCCCGCGGGCGAGCCCGATCTCCAGGCCCGTTTCCTGCAACGCCTCGACCTGCTCCGCCGTACCCGCCTCAAGCCCAACGGCCGCCGGTACACCCAGCAGGAGATCGCCGACGGCGCGGGCATGTCCCGCCAGCAGGCGGGCGCGCTCATCAACGGCGACCGGCGCCCGACGATGGAGCACTGCGACGCCATCCAGCGCTTCTTCCGCGTACACGCCGGCTTCCTCACCGCCGAGGACCCCGAGGCCCTCGCCGGCGCCCTCCAGCGCACCGAACAGGAGCTGCTCCAGCGGCTCGCCGACCGGGAGCGCCGCGCGAACCCGGCCACCGCCGACGACCCGCTGGAGAGACTGCTGCAGGACCACGGGGTCCGTGGCATCGCCTGGCGGGCCGCGCAGCTGCCCACCGACCAGCACCGGGACAAGGTCGCCGAGTGGCTGGACATGCTCCTGGAGAGCGTCAAGCGGCCCGAGTCGTGATCCGGGGGACAGCAGTGGGCATCGGAAGGGAAATGCGCCGCCTGTGCGGCGAGTTGGTCGACGAGCTCTCGCTCCCCGCGCCGGCGGAGCCCGCGGACCTCTACACGGCGCTGTGCGAGGCGATGAGCAGGCGGCGCGGCCGTCCCGTGCGGTTCCGTACGGCCGCCTTCCCGCCGGGGACCGCCAGCGGGCTCTGGCTCGACATGGCGGAGCAGGACCTCGTGGTCATCGAGGAACGCACCGCGCCCGACCACCAGTTGGTGATACTCGGCCACGAGCTGTGGCACATGAAGGCGGGCCACTGCGGCCACCACGTGGAGGGCGCGGCCGTCGCCGCCCGCCTGCTGTCGGACGACGCCGACCTGCGGGCGACCGTCCTGAAGGTCGCGGCGCGCACCCGGTTCGACCTGGCCGACGAGAAGGACGCCGAGAGTTTCGGCCTGCTGCTGGCGAGCAAGTGCCGCGTGTGGCTGCCCGGTTCGGCGCTGCGCGGGCCCGTACGGCGTGAGGGGCTCGCCGGCCGGATCGAGGCGTCCCTGGGCTATCGCGGGCCGCAGGGCTGAAGGCGCCTGCCCACCGTGGACGGGACCACCTACTACGTTCCCGCTGTCGCCATGGCGGCCGCGCTCGCCGTCAAGGGCCCCTCGCTGCTGCGTTCCTGGCGCGACCCCCTGCTGCGGTCCGTGTGCTCGCTGATGGCACTGACCGGGCTGGTGTTCTTCTTCGCGGCCCCGCCGACCATCGCCGAGGTGAACGACCTCCTCGGCGTCACCAATGCCTCGGCGCCGCTCGTCTACTGCCTGCTGAGCGCGTTCAGCGCCGCCTGCCTGGTGCTGATCGTGAACTGGCGCGGCGGACCGCCGGAGTCGACCCGCCGGACGTCACGGCGCTGGATCATCGGGTACGGCGTCGTGATCGTGGCGCTGGTCGTGCTGTTCGCCCTCGGTGACGCGCCGGTCGAGCGGCTGCGGGACTTCGACACGTACTACGCCGACGAGCCGTTCGTCCGCGAGATGATCGTGCTCTACCTGGGCGCGCTGGCCGTGGCGGGCGTCGCGATGAACGTGATGTGCGGCCGCTGGGCCCTTCAGGTGCAGGGCCGGCTACGGGCCGGACTGCTGATCATCGTGGCCGGCTATGTGTGCAACATCGCCTATCTGAGCGCCAAGTTCACCGCCGTGGTCGCCCGCTGGAACGGCGGCGACCTCGACTACCTCAGCACCGACGTGGCCCCCGGGCTCGCCTCGGTCGGGGCGCAGATCAGCGCGGTCGGCTTCTGTCTTCCGCTGGCCTGTCAGCGGGCCGGTGACACCTGGTCGACCTGGTCGACGTACCGCCGCCTGGGGCCGCTGTGGCGCGAGCTGGCTCCGGTCTCGCCGCAGGCGGGCCGCGCGGTGCGGATGTCCTGGTGGTCCCCCGTCGAACTCCGCGTCACACAGCGGGAGTCGGACATCCACGACGGCATGCTCAGCCTGTACCCCTACTTCGACGCCGAGTTGCGGGCGCGCGCCCACGACGCGGCGCTCGCGGCGGGTTCCGACCCCGACCAGGCCCGGGCCGAGGCCGACGCGGCGATGGTGACGGCGGCGGTGCGGGCCCGGGCCGCGGACCCGGAGGGCAGGGTCATCGACTCCGCCGAGCCGGCCGCGCCCACCAGGTCCTCGTCCTCCGCGTCCCCTGCGGCTTCCCCCGCCGCACCCACCGAGGGACCGCGTGACCTCGTGCGGATGTCCCTCGCCCTGCGCCGGTCCCCGGTCGTCGCGGCGGCCCGCAGCCGGTCGGCGTGCAGGCCGCGGAGCGACTTCCCGGAGCGGGCCCGCTGAGCGCTCCGCCGGAAGTCCGGTTCATCGGCTGCGGGCCCGTCGTCGCTGGTCGCGCGGTTCCCCGCGCCCCTGTGGGGCGGGGGCGCGACCCGTCCCGACGTGCCCGCCCGGTGTCAGGTGGCGCTGCGCCCGCTCACTTCGCGCGGGTCCCGCTCCGGCGCGCGACGGTGGGCCGTGGCCGGCCGGCAGCGGTGCCGGGGCGCGCCCGCCGGGCAGGGCACTCCCGGATGCCCGGCGGGCGCGGCGCGGCCGCGGTTCTCCGTCGCCGACGGGACACAGCCGCACGGCGTGCCGCGAGCGCTGCCGTGGGGCGTCGGCCATCGGCCCACCCGCCCCTCGCCGGGCCGCCGGCGGTGCGGCTCCGACACTGCGTTCCAGCCTGGATCCGTTGTCCGACCAGGGGTTTCGGTGACGATTCCCTTCCGCTGACCGGGCGAACGAAGCCGTACGGAAAGGGCATTGTCAGTGGCGGACGGCAAGCTGGACCCAGCGCCACCGCTGTGCGGCGGCGTGGTGAACGACAAACGAGCCGAAGCCGAGCCGAACCGGGAGAGCCGTCCGATGCCGACCGCCGTACTCACCGACCACGAACGCACCGCCGTGCAGGCCTATCTGCGCCTGTTGCAGACCGTACGAGCCGCGATGGACGGTCCGCCCGGCACGGGCCGACCACCCCTCGTGCCGCCGTCCGCCCTCGCGGAGGCGGAGAGCGCGCTGGCCGCGGCGGGCCTCGCGGGCAACGAGGAGGCGTTCTTCCGTCTGCTGCACACGTGGTGCCCGGAGGCGTGATGACCGGCCGTCAGTCCTTCGTCGGGGCCGGGCCCGCCGCCACGGCGGCGGGCCGTGGCGGCGGGCCCGGCCCTTCGCCTGCCGTCCGAAGCCGCGTTCAGCCCCGCTCGTGCGGCACGCTCACCGAGGTCGCGACGAGTCCCCGGCCCACCGTCCAGCGTCCTTCGAAGCGGCCGACGCGACGGCCGTCGACCACCGGGCCGGGGACGAGCAGCGCGGCGCGGAAACCGCCGGACGTGGTGCGTCCGGGATCCATGAAGACCTCGATGTCCGCCTCGGCGAAGTCGAGCCACTTCCCGGTGAGGGGGAACCACGCCTTGTAGACCGACTCCTTGGCGCTGAACAGGAGGCGGTCCCAGTGGATCGCGGCGTGTTCCCCGGCGAGAGCGCTCAGCCGCCGGTCCTCGTCGGGCAGCGCCACCGACGACAGCACGTCGTCCGGGAGCGGCAGATGCGGCTCCGCGTCGATGCCGAGCGAGGCCAGGTCGGTGGCGCGGGCCAGTGCGGCGGCGGCGTAGCCCTCGCAGTGCGTCATGCTGCCGACCAGCCCGTCGGGCCACCGCGGGGCGCCCCGGTCGCCGGGCAGGACGGCCTGCGGGGGTACGCCGAGCTTCTCCATGGCGCGCCGCGCGCACCCGCGCACCACGGTGAACTCACGGCGCCGTTTCTCGACGGCGCGCGCGATCAGCGCCTCTTCCTCGGGGTACAGCCCGGGGACCGGCGTCGTGCCCTCGGTGTGCTCGTCCGTGTGTGCCTCCACGGCCACGACGGATTCCGGGAGCAGTTCCTCGATCACCGGCTCAGACCTCCATCGGCAGGATGCGGCGCAGCTTGCCCGGCGGCTCCGGGCGCCTGCGCCACTCGCGGGGGTATCCCACCGACACCTCCTCGAAGCGGACGCCGTCGAGCCAGGTGGTGCGGGGGATGTGCAGGTGGCCGTAGACCATGGCGGCCACGCGGTGGGTGCGGTGCCAGTCCGCGGTGAGCCGGGTGCCGCACCACATGGCGAACTCGGGGTACCAGAGGACTTCTGTCGGGTGCCGGTCCAGCGGGTAGTGGTTGACGAGCACCGTGGGCAGTTCGGCGGGGATCTCCGCGAGCCTGCGCTCGGTCTCGGCGACCCGGGCCCGGCACCAGGCCTCGCGGCTGGGGTACGGGTCGGGGTGCAGCAGGTGCTCGTCCGTGCAGACGATGCCGGTCCCGTGGGCGTACGCGAGTCCCTCCTCCTTGGTCGTGCAGCCCGCGGGCAGGAACGAGTAGTCGTAGAGGAGGAAGAGGGGAGCCACGGCGACCGGTCCGCCCGGGCCTTCCCACACGGGGTACGGGTCCTGAGGGGTCGTCACGCCCAGCTCGCGGCAGAGCTCCACGAGGTGGTCGTAACGGGCCGTGCCACGCAGGGTGACGGTGTCCTTGGGGTGGGTCCACAGCTCATGGTTGCCGGGTGCCCAGATCACTTTGCGGAAGCGGCCGGTGAGGGTTTCGAGGGCCCAGCGGATGTCGGCCACCGTCTCCGCGACGTCACCGGCCACGAGAAGCCAGTCGTCGTCGGTCTCCGGGCGCATCGCCTCGACGAGGGCACGGTTCTCGGCGTATCCGATGTGCAGGTCGCTGATGGCCAGCAGCCGGCCCCGGCGGTCAGCCGTCGTCACCCTCGCCCCCTCCACGGCCCAGGACGCCCCACGGCCGCCCGGATGGGAACACAAGAACACACGGCCGAGCCGCGGCACAAGGACGGCTCGGGCGGGGTCGCGCGCCGCCCGATTCCCGCTCCCCCGCCGGGCGTTGTCCCGAGGCGCCGGGCCGGCCGCGCTCCACGTCGCGCCGCGGCACGCCCGCGCATACGGCGCCCGAGCGGGGCACGCGGTCCACCGGACACCGGGAGCGTCGGGCGCACCTTTGCGAGAGGAGGACCGGTCCGCGCTGCGGGCCGCCGCACGGATTCGTGTGCGACCCCGCGTTCGACCCCGCGCCATGGGCGTGCGGGGCCGCGAACGTGCCGACGACGACAGAAGTGAGCGCCGTGCCGAGCATGGCGGACGGGACGCAGGGCCCCTGACGTGCACCGGGAGGTCCGGCGGAACCCCCACGGCGATTCCGTAACACCCCCGTAGCAGCAGAGGGTCTCCGGAACCCCTATGATCGGCCCTACACAACCGCCACGAACTACCGTTTTCGAACGGCGGTTTTGTGTACCCACCATTCATTTTGGCCGGGCCCGGCCTGCTTCGCCGTGCCCGCACACCCCGAAAGGCGGCCTGCATGGTCTCTCGCGTACGCGTCTGGCTCAACCGCACGTACGCGGAGAACGTGTTCTTCATGGATCAGCTGCGGCGAAATCCGTGTGGCCGCGCGGTCGAGATCCACGCGACCCACGGTGACCCCGACTCCCCCATCCTGGCCGCCGCGGACACCGCCGCGCTGGAGCCGGAGGGTCTGTCCCCGGCCGCCTACGTCGAGTACGCGCTCGACCAGTGCGCCCGGCACTCCATCGACGTGTTCGTGCCGGTCCTGCACCAGGCGGCCCTGGCCGGGCACCGCGAGGACTTCGCCGCGGTCGGTACGGCGCTGCTCGCGCCGCCCGTCGAGGCCGTGCAGACCTTCCAGGACAAGGTCGTCGCGTACGAGGCGGTCAGGGAGCTCGGCGTGCCGGTGCCTCCGTGGTGGCGGGTGCGCACCGCGGACGAGCTGATCACAGCCGTCGACGCGCTGGAGGCGGCAGGCCACAAGGCGTGCTTCAAGCCGGCCTCGGGGGCGGGCGGTGTGGGTTTCCGCATCATCACGCGCACCCCCTTCTCCCTCATGCACCTCAACGGCTTTCCCAGCCCGTACATGCCGCTGGACCTGGTCGTGGAGGCGCTGCGGGGAGCCGACGAGCCCGTGGACTGGCTGGTCATGCCGCGTCTGGGAGAGCCGGAGGTGTCGGTGGACTGCCTCACCGGTCCGGACGGTCGGGTACGGATGGCCGTGGGCCGGACCAAGAACGGACGGCGGCGCGGCTTCACGCTGGACTCGGCGTGGATCGAGCCGTCGCGGGTCCTCGCGGAGGCGTTCGGGCTGCACTACCTGACGAACATCCAGTTCCGGATGTTCGGTGACGAGCCGGTCCTCATGGACGTCAACACCCGCCCCGCGGGTGGCCTGCACCAGCTCTCGCAGTGCGGGATCAACGCCCCGTGGGCCGCCGTGCGGCTGGCGCTGGGCGAGGAGCCCGGTGATCTCGTCCCGCCGTTCCTCGGCCAGGACTACGCGGTGGTCTCCGGACCGCGTGCGGTGCGTCCCGTGTCGGTGCAGCAGCGCGCCGACCTGGATCTCCCCGTGACCGCGCCGGACACCGCCGTCGGTACGCAGGCGGCCCAGGCGCCGCGGACCGCGCACGCCGCACAGCCTTCGGACAGCCCCTTGACCGTCTGACCGGTCCACCGGTCTGGTGACCTCGGACGGTCAAGACCTCGTTGCATCTGCGTCTTCGACGGCTGGGCGCGCGGGCCCCGGCACCTCGACGGTGCCGGGGCCCGCGTGTCTCAGTTCCTGGCCGCGAGCGCCTCGCGCCATACCGGGCTGTCGACGTAGTGGTTGTCGAACCGCTCCGAGGAGTCCTTGATCTCCTGCGGGTCGGCCTCACCGCGCATGACCCGGCCGAGCAGCCGCAGATAGTCGAAGCGCGCGGCGCCGGGCGTGAACACGAACAGCACGTCCGCCGTCGCGCCGGGCGCGGCGGCGAAGGCGTGCGGGGTGTTCGGCGGCACGACCAGGAGGTCACCGGCTTCGAGGACGGTGATCTCCTCCCCCAGCAGCACCTGCAGCGATCCGCCGATCACGAAGAACAGCTCGGACGCCCTGGTGTGCAGGTGGGCGGGCGCGCCGATGGCACCCTCCGCGAACGTCGACCGGTAGCTGGTCAGCCGGCCGCCCGTGTCGCCGGAGTCCGCGAAGAGCGTCATCACACTGCTCGGGTCGCTCGTCGTCTCGGCCTCGGCGGCACGGGTGAGAACCGGCCGGAAGTCCGCGGTGCGCAGGGTCTCTTCGTACTTGTTCGTCGTCATGACTATGACCCTACGCAGCCGTGCGACCGGTGACAGGTGGCATTTCCCGCGCGAAATCATGGGTCAATTCACGAACGGACCCTGGGTTACTCCTTCCCCACGGCCAGCCGCAGCGTCTGGATCTCGAAGGGGCGCAGGGTGACGGAGACGCTGTTGCCGTCCGTGCCCGCCGTCGTCAGCGGCCGCTCCAGAAGGTCGGTGATCTGCGCGCCGGCGAGCGGGAAGCTCGTGCGCAGGGTGCCCTGTGCCCGGCCGCCCCGGGACTCGTAGACGCGTACGACGACATCGCCCGACGCGTCGTCGGCGATCTTGACCGCCTCGATGGTCACGCCCTCACCGTCGACGGACACGACCGGTTCGGGGGTGCCCGCCGAGTCCGCCACCCGCAGCGGCAGGTTGAGCGCGTACCCCTCGGCGACCGCGTCCTCGATCGTGGCGCCCGGCAGCAGGGCGTACGTGAAGCGGTGCCTGCCCTGGTCGGCCTCCGGGTCCGGGATGCGCGGGGCGCGGACCAGACTGAGCCGGACCGTGGTCGTCGTACCGCCGTCCTCGCGGACCGTGCGGGAGACGTCGTGGCCGTACGTGGAGTCGTTGATGACCGCGACGCCGTAGCCCGGTTCGCCGAGGTGGACCCAGCGGTGGCCGGAGACCTCGAAGCGGGCCGACTCCCAGCTGGTGTTGGTGTGCGTGGGCCGCTGGATGTGACCGAACGCGATCTCGGCGGACGAGTGCGCCGCGCGGATGTCCACCGGGAAGCCCGCCTTGAGGAACTTCTCGGCCTCGTGCCAGTCGATGTCCGTCTCGAAGTCGATCCGGGGGCTGCCGGCACGGACGCTGATCGTCTGCGTGATGCGCGAGCCGTTGCCGAAGGAGCGCTCCACCCGGATGGCCCCGAGCAGCGGGTCCTCCTCGACCACCGTCACGGACTCGGCGTCCAGCAGGTCCGTGTAGCGGTTCTTGTAGTGCTTGTCGACGTCCCAGGCGTCCCAGTAGTTCGGGAGGTCGGTGTGCAGACGGAGCAGGTTGCCCTGGCCGGCGAGGACCTCGCGGCCTCCGGCGCGCAGGTCGCGTACGGAGGCCAGGGTGCCGTCCTCGGCGACCTCGACGCGGACCAGGCCGTTGTCGAGGACGCGGCCGGCGACCGTCACCGGCCGGGGCGGCTCACCGGCGCCGAGGGGGGCGCTGCCGTTCGCGGGGACGACGGTGTGGGCCAGCGTGCCGTCGGGGGTCCGTACGACCTCCCGGCGCTCGGCCGGGCTCGTGTTGAAGACGCGGGCGCCGCCGGCGCCGAGCGCGGTGACCGCCTCGGCGGTCAGCTCCTCGACCTCCTTCGCGACGCGCGCGTACTCGGCCTCCGCCTCGCGGTGCACCCAGGCGATCGACGATCCGGGCAGGATGTCGTGGAACTGGTGGAGCAGGACCGTCTTCCAGAGGCGGTCGAGCCTCTCGTGCGGGTAGGCGTAGCCGGGCGCGTGCAGCGCGGCCGTGGTGGCCCACAACTCCGCTTCGCGGAGCCTGTGTTCGCTCCTGCGGTTGCCCTGCTTGGTGCGGGCCTGCGAGGTGTACGTGGCGCGGTGCAGCTCCAGGTAGAGCTCACCGACCCAGACCGGGGCGTCCGGGTACTCCTCGCGCGCCTTGGCGAAGAAGTCGTCCGGGTGCTCGACGACGACCTTCGGTGAACCCTCCAGGTCGGCGAGCCTGCGTGCCCGTTCCATGATCTCGCGGGTGGGTCCGCCGCCGCCGTCGCCCCAGCCGAAGGGGGCCAGCGAGCGCGTGGCGGCACCCTTCTCCCGGTAGTTGCGCGTGGCGCGGGCCATCTCCTCGCCGCTGAAGCGGGCGTTGTAGGTGTCCACCGGCGGGAAGTGCGTGAAGATCCGCGTGCCGTCGATGCCCTCCCACCAGAAGGTGTGGTGCGGGAACTTGTTGGTCTGGTTCCAGGAGATCTTCTGGGTCAGGAACCATTCGTTGCCGGCGAGCTTGGCGAGCTGCGGGTAGGCCGCGGTGTAGCCGAAGGAGTCCGGCAGCCACACGCCCTTGGTCTCGACGCCGAAGTGCTCGATGAAGAACCGCTTGCCGTGGATGAGCTGGCGGGCGACGGCCTCGCCGCCGGGGAGGTTGCCGTCGGCCTCGACCCACATGCCGCCGACCGGCGCCCACTGGCCCTTCTTGACGGACTCCTGGATGCGGGCCCAGACCTTCGGGTAGTTGTCGCGCACCCACTCGTACTGCTGGGCCTGCGAGCAGGCGAAGATGAAGTCGTCGTACTCGTCGGCGAGAGAGGTGACGTTCGAGAAGGTGCGGGACGTCTTGCGCTTGGTCTCGCGGATCGGCCAGAGCCAGGCGGAGTCGATGTGCGCGTGGCCGACGCCGGAGATGACGTGGGCGCTGGCGTTGGCGGGCTTGGACAGCGCGGGCTTCAGCGCGGCCCGTACGTCCGCGGCCGAACCGGAGACGTCGTCGAGGTCCAGCAGGTCCAGGGCCCGGTCCAGGGCGTGCGCGATCTCGTGCCGGCGCGGGTCGTGCTCCCCCAGCTCCAGCATCAGCTCGCGCAGCACCTGGACGTCCAGGTCGAGGTGCCAGACCTCCTCGTCGAGGACGGCGATGTCGGCGCGCCGGAACGTGTAGATCGGCTTGTCGCCGGCGGTGAGCTTGTCACCGAGCGGCGTGGTCTTCGAGAAGTTGTCGGCCAGGATGTCCGGGTTGGACGCCGCCTCGACCAGGTAGTCGATCTGCTCGCCGCCGGTGGCGGGGTTGGCGATCGCCACGTACTGGTTGAGCGGGTTGACCGCCTTCAGCGGGGTGCCGTCCGTGAGGTGGACGAGCGCCTCGGCCTGGTTGCCGGGCCAGTCGCCGACGAATCCGAGGTCGATGACGGCCTCGACACGCCTGCCGGCCCACTCGGTGGGCACCTGCCCGCGCATCCGGAACCAGGTGGTGCCCCAGGGCGGACCCCACGGGGTGTCCATGGCGAAGGGCTCGTAGGGGGCGGCCGCGGCCTCCTCGAAGGGGACGGGCTCCCCCGGTGCCTGCCAGGCCTCGACCTCGAAGGGCACGGTGGCGGCGTAGATCGCGCCCTTGATGCGCTGGTCGTGAAGGCGCTGGACGCGCTCCTCGATTCGCCGGCGTTCGTCGTGCATGAAAGTCTCCAGATAGCGGGGAAAGCGCTTACTTAAGGTACGCCAGACCAGGATGGGCCACGGTGTACCCGTCGACCAGCCTGCGCGCGACGTTCACGGAGTCGACGAGAGGATGCAGGGCGAACGCCTTCACGGCCGTCGTCCGGGAGCTGGACTCGGCGGCGGCGAGCACCTCGCGCTCGACGGCCTTCACCGCGCACACCAATCCGGTCGCGTGGTCGGGGAGCGGGGCGACGGCCACCGGGTGCGCGCCGTTGGCGTCGACGAGGCAGGGGACCTCGATGACGGCGTCCGTGTCGAGCACCGAGAGGGTGCCCTGGTTGCGGACGTTGAGGATCAGCGTGGTGCGCTCGTCGCGGGCGATGGCCCGCATCAGGGCGAGCGCCACCTTCTCGTAGCCCCCGGAGAGGTCGTCGGCGTCGCGTTCGCCCGCGCCGGCCGTCTCCCGGTTCTCGGACATGTAGGTGGCCTCGCGCTCGGCGCGCGTGCGGTCCCAGGCGGTGAGGGCCGCGGTGTCCGGGCGCCTCATCTCCTCGTAGAAGCCGGCCTGCTGGTCCCGCAGGAAGGCGCCGCGCGTCCTCTCGGCCTGGCTGTAGGCGCGGACCGCCTCGCGGTTGAAGTAGTAGTAGTGCAGGTACTCGTTCGGGATCGCGCCGAGCGACTGGAGCCACTCGGTGCCGAAGAGCTTGCCCTCCTCGAAGGAGCCGAGGAGATCCGGGTCGGCGAGCAGCCTCGGCAGTTCGTCGCGTCCGGCCACGCGCAGCCCGCGGACCCAGCCGAGGTGGTTGAGGCCGACGTAGTCGATCCAGGCCTCGCGCGGGTTCGCGCCGAGCACCCGGGCGATGCGCCGGCCGAGGCCGACCGGCGAGTCGCAGATGCCGATGACGCGGTCGCCGAGGTGGCGGGACATGGCCTCGGTGACCAGGCCCGCCGGGTTGGTGAAGTTGATCAGCCACGCGTCGGGAGCGAGCCTGGCCACCCGCCGGGCGATGTCGACGGCGACGGGCACCGTGCGCAGGCCGTAGGCGATGCCTCCGGCGCCGACCGTCTCCTGGCCGAGGACGCCTTGGTCGAGGGCGACCCGCTCGTCGGCCGCGCGGCCCTCCAGGCCGCCGACGCGGATCGCGGAGAACACGAAGTCGGCGCCGCGCAGTGCCTCGTCGAGATCGGTGGTGGCGGTCACGGAGGGGGCGTCGGGGACGCCGGCGGCCTGCTCGGCGAGGACGCGGGCGACGGCGGAGAGCCGCCCCGGGTCCAGGTCGTGCAGCACGACGTCGGTCACGCGGCCCTCGGCACGGTCTCCGAGGAGTGCCCCGTACACGAGCGGCACGCGGAATCCGCCGCCGCCCAGAATCGTCAGCTTCACGCAACTGCCCTTTCGCTGTTCCTCGACGTCATCGGGCCCCCGCGCCCGCCGCTCACGTCAGCACCACGCGCACACCCGCCTCTTCCAGAGCGGTCCGCGTCCCGGCGTCCGCCGGTCCGTTGGTCACCACCACGTCCAGCTCCTCGGGCCCACAGACCTTCGCCATCCCCGTACCCGGGAACTTGGCCCGGTCGGCGAGCAGGACGACCCGGTCGGCCGCCTTGATCATGGCGCGCTTCACCGGCACCTCGACGACGGTCGTGTCCATCACCTGTCCGCCCGGCCGTACGCCACTGGTGCCCAGGAAGAGCCAGTCCGCATGCAGCTGGCGCAGGTTGTCCTCGGTGAGGAATCCGACCAGGGAGCGGTACTCGCGGCGGACCATGCCCCCCAGCAGCACGAGCTCCATGGCCTCGTCGTCCACCAGCTCCTCGTAGACGACGAGGTTGCTGGTGATCACGGTGATCCGGCGGCCGTGCAGCTGCCGGGCCAGCCGGTACGCGGTGGTGCCGATGTCGAGCAGCACGGACTGGCCGTCCTCGACCAGTGCCGCCGCGCGCTGCGCTATGGCGTCCTTCTCGGCCACGCGCACCTCGGCGACCTCGGCGAAGGGCTGATCGCCCTCCTCGGCGACCGCCCCGCCGTGCACGCGGGTGAGCAGGCCCTCCTCCTCCAGCTTGAGCAGGTCGCGCCGGACTGTGGCGGGGCTCACACCGAGCTGCTCCGAGAGGTCGGTGACGGCCGCGGGACCCCCGGAGCGCAGGGCCCGCAGGATGAGTTGATGTCGTCTCTCTGCCAGCACGCGGTGAACAGTACTCGTCATTGCCAATCATTTCTATGCTTGATTCTGCTCGACTCTTGCCAAATCAGCTGGAGGCGCGCACGATCCTGTGCACCGAACACGATCCCGTGCACCGAAATTGAAGAGTTTTGACGAGAGGATGCGCTCGTGGACGACGAACGGCCCGACGCGCGGCCCGATGTGCTGCTGACCGGGCTGCTCTTCTACGACCTCGTCCTGACCGGTCTGGACAGTCCGCCGACCCCCGGCGAGGAGATCTGGACCGGCGGAATGGGCACGAGCCCGGGCGGGATCGCGAACCTGGCGGTGGCCGCGGCCCGTTACGGCCTGGACACCTCCCTGGCCACGGTGTTCGGCGACGACTACTACGGCGCGTACTGCCGTGAGGTCCTCGCGGGACAGGAGCACGTCGACCTCTCCCTCTCCCGTACCGCGGACGGCTGGCACACCCCGGTCACCGTCTCGATCGCGTACGGCCACGACCGGGCCCTGGTCACCCACGGCCAGGAACCCCCCTACTCGCAGGACGCGTTGATGGGCGACCCGCCCGCCGCGCGCACGGCCCTCGTGCACATCGAGGCCGAACCCCGCGAGTGGCTCGCCAAGGCGGCGGCGAACGGTACGAAGATCTACGCGGACGTCGGCTGGGACCCCACCCGGCAGTGGTCCTCGGACCTCCTCGACCAGCTCGCCCTGTGCCACGCCTTCGTCCCGAACGAGACCGAGGCGATGGCGTACACCCGCACCGACACCGCGGCCGACGCACTGGGCAAGCTCTCCGAGCTGGTCCCGGTGGCCGTGGTGACGCGCGGCGGCGACGGCGCGCTCGCCGTCGACCAGACGACGGGCGAGTACGCGGACGTGCCCGCCCTGGCCGCCGAGGTCCTGGACGCGACGGGTGCCGGAGACGTCTTCGGCGCGAGTTTCGTCGCGGCCTCGCTCGGCGGCTGGCCCCTCGAAGAGCGGCTGCGCTTCGCGGTGCTGGCCGCCGGACTGTCCGTACAGCGGCACGGCGGGGCGCTGGCCGCGCCGGGCTGGTACGGCGTCCACCAGTGGTGGCAGTCGCTCAAGAACCCCGAACTGCGGCGGACGTACGGCTTCCTGGCCGACCGTCTGCCCGCGGACCCCGGACCGCCGGTCCCCCACGCCCCGGTGACCCCACCCGCCCCCCACGGCATTCCCGATCTCCCCTGATGCGAAGACCGAACACATCCGAAAGGCGGTGGGAGCTGTGCGGCTCTCACGAAGGGGCCTGCTCCGCGCGGGTCTGGCCGGTACGGCCGCCACGGCGCTCGGCGGCCTGGCGTCCGGCTGCGCCGTACCGACCGGCTCGACAGGCCGGAACATGGTCCTGTGGTACTGGAGCGGCGGCCTGAGCGACACCGTCGTCAAGAAGGCCAAGGCGCGCTACGACAGCGCCGTCGACCTGGACGCGATCCAGATCGGCGGGTACTACCGCTCCAAGCTCATCACCACGATGACCGGCCAGTCCCACGTCCCCGACATCGCGGGCCTCAAGGGCGAGGACATGGCGTCGTACCTGCCGAACGCCGACCAGTTCGTCGACCTGCGCACACTCGGCGCGGAGAAGCTCAAGAGCCAGTACCTGGACTGGAAGTGGCAGCAGGGCGTCGCCCCGGACGGCAGCCTCGTCGGCTTCCCCATCGACGTGGGCCCCGTCGTGCAGTACTACCAGCCGGCCGTCTACAGGAAGGCCGGACTCGCGTACGAGCCCGAGGACGTCTCCGAGGAGATGGCCACCTGGGACCAGTTCTTCGCGGCGGGCGAGCAGCTCAAGAAGCGCGTCCGCGGGGCCTTCATCCTGACCGACGTCGGCAGCGTCTTCGAGATGTCGATCGGGCAGGGCACCAAGCGGTTCGTCGACAGGGACAAGCACTTCATCGGCGGCGAGGAGCACGTACGCGTGTGCTGGGACCGCGCCGTGGAGGCCAAGCGGCGCGGACTCGTGTCGGATCTCGTGACCGGCACGCCCGACTCGATCTCGGCCACCGAGAAGGGAACCCTGCCGAGCCAGCTCAACGCCTCGTGGGCCGCGGGCGACCTCAAGCTCCAGTACCCGAAGACCAAGGGCAGATGGCGGGTGGCCGACTGTCCCGGCGGCCCCTCCAACGTCGGCGGCTCCTTCCTCGCGATCACCAAGGCGTGCCGCGAACCCGAGAAGGCCTTCGAGATCATCACCTGGCTGCTCAACGCGGACAACCAGGCCCAGGGCTTCATCGACGCCGGACTCTTCCCGTCGACCCCCGCCTCGTACGACATGAGGAAACTGCGCGCGCCCGACCCGTTCTTCGGCGACCAGATCACGATGGACGTCTACGGTCCGGCCGCCGAGAAGATCCCGGTCGCCTTCAACAGCCCGTACGACATCGCGCTCGGGCAGCCGATCAGGGACGAGATCAAGAACGTCGGCGTCCTCGGCAAGGACCCGAAGAAGGCCTGGAGGGACGCCATGAGCAAGTGCCGGCGTATCGCGGACCACCTGGGGGTGAGCCACTGATGGCCACCGCACCCCTGGTCGAGAAGCCTCCGGCGCCCGTCGCCGAGCCCCCCGCCGCCCACCCCACGAAGGGCATCCTGAGCTACTGGCGGCTGTACGCCGCGATCTCCCCCTTCTATCTCCTCTTCCTCGCCTTCGGCCTGATCCCGGTCGGCTTCTCGCTCTACCTGTCGTTCCACCGGTGGGACGGCCTCGGGTCGATGGAGTACGCCGGGCTCTCGCAGTACCGCTATCTGCTGAGCGACACCGACTTCTGGAGCTCGATCGGCAACACGCTCGTCATCTGGGCGCTCGCCACCTTCCCCATGATCTTCCTGGCGATGGTGACGGCCGTGATGCTCAACTCGGCGGTCCGCTTCAAGAACGTGTACCGCTTCGCCTACTTCCTGCCCAACGTCACCTCGGTCGTGGCCGTCGCGATCATCTTCGGCTCGGTCTTCTCCACCAACTTCGGCCTGATGAACGCCCTGTTGCAGGCGGTCGGCCTGGACCAGGTGGCCTGGCTGAACACACCGTGGGGCATCAAGGTCGCCATCGCCACCCTGATGACCTGGCAGTGGACCGGCTACAACGCGATCATCTTCCTCGCCGGACTCCAGACGATCCCGGGCGAGTTGTACGAGGCCGCGCGCGTCGACGGCGCCGGGCCCGTGCAGACCTTCTTCCGGATCACCCTGCCGATGATGCGGCCCGTGCTGCTGTTCGTGCTCGTCATCTCGACCGTCACCGGACTGCAGAGCTTCTCCGAACCGCAGGTGCTGCTGCAGACCACGGCCAACGAGTCGACGTTCTCGGGCGGTCCCGACCACGCCGGCCGCACGATGGTCCTCTACTTCTTCCAGCAGACCTTCGACAACAACGACTTCGGTTACGGCGCCGCCGTGGCCTGGGGCATCTTCCTCGTCGTCGTCATCTTCTCGATCATCAACTGGCGCCTGGTGCAGCGCCGGGGCGAAGACTAGGGAGGCCCGTCACCATGACAATCACCGATGTCAAGCCCACCGAGTCCGAGCCCGGCAAGACCAAGCGCGGCAGGACCAGGCACATCCAGGGCACCCAGCGCAGAGGCATCGCACTGCACGTCTCGCTGATCGTCGGCGTGCTGCTGTCCGCGTTCCCGTTCTACTGGGCCGTGATCATGTCGACGCACACGTCGACCGAGATCTTCTCCTACCCGCCGAAGCTGCTGCCCGGCTCGCACTTCGGCGACAACCTCAGCAAGCTGTTCGACAGCATCGACTTCTTCGGGTCGATGTTCAACTCGCTGCTCGTCGCCACCTCGGTGACGTTCCTCGTCCTCTTCTTCGACTCGCTGGCCGCGTTCGTCTTCGCCAAGTTCAGGTTCCCCGGCCGCCGGGTGCTGTTCGCGATGATGATGGCGATCTTCATGGTGCCGGCGCAGCTCGCGGCCATCCCGCAGTTCGTGATCATGGCGAAGCTGGGCTGGATCGGCTCGATGACCTCGCTGATCGTGCCGGCCGCCGCGAACGC
The DNA here is from genome assembly GCF_027107535.1 of Streptomyces aurantiacus. Taxonomy (NCBI): domain Bacteria; kingdom Bacillati; phylum Actinomycetota; class Actinomycetes; order Kitasatosporales; family Streptomycetaceae; genus Streptomyces; species Streptomyces sp. Qhu-G9. Next base: position 6,739,909 of record NZ_CP114283.1, read on the forward strand.
CTTCGGCATCTTCTGGATGCGGCAGTACATGAAGAGCGCGATCCACGACGAGCTGCTCGACGCCTCGAAGATCGACGGGGCGAGCTTCATGCGCCAGTACTGGCACGTGGCGCTGCCGGTGGTCCGTCCCGGGCTGGCCTTCCTCGGCATCTTCACGTTCATGGGCCAGTGGAACGACTACGCCTGGCCGTTGATCGCCCTCACCAACCCGGACAACGTGACCCTCCAGGTCGCCCTGTCCCAGCTGAACGGCGTCCATGGCACCACGGACTACGGAATGGTCATGACGGGTGCGGTGCTGGCCCTGATCCCGCTGCTGATCGTCTTCGCCATCGGCGCCAAGCAGATCATCGCGGACCTCGGCAAGGGGGCCATCCGCTGATGCGACGCGATCACCTGATCGCCCTGCGCCCCTGGGAGGCACCGGAGGTGACCTCCTGGGGGCGGCTGCCGATGAACGCGGTGGACCGGCGCTCCGGCGCCCTGTCCCTGGACGGCTCCTGGCACTTCCAGCTGCTGCCCTCCCCGAGCGGCTGCTCGGGCGAGTGGACCCTCATCGAGGTACCCGGCGCGTGGACCGTGCAGAGCGCCGACGACCTGCCCCAGTACACCAACTTCCGGATGCCGTGGGGGGACTTCCCGCCCCACTCGCCCGCCGCGAACCCGACGGGCATATACGAGCGGTCCGTGGACATCCCCGCCGAGTGGGCCGGCCGCCGGATCGTGCTCCAGGTCGGCGCGGCCGAGAGCGTCCTCCTCGTCCATGTGAACGGGCGACCGGTCGGCATCTCCAAGGACTCCCACCTCGCGGCCGAGTTCGATCTCTCCGACGTCGTACGCCCCGGGGACCCGGCCACCGTGCGGTGCACCGTCGTCAAGTGGTCCGACGCCTCGCACATCGAGGACCAGGACCAGTGGTGGCACGCCGGGATCACCCGCTCGGTGCTGCTGTACGCCACCGACCCGCTGCACCTGGCGGACGTGACCGTACGGGCGGGGCGGGACGGCCGGCTGCGGGTCGACTGCAAGGTGCGCGACGCCTCGGGCGCGCTGCCGGAGGGGTGGTACGTCACCGGGGCACTGGACGGCCACCTCCTCACCCAGGACGTCGAGTTCGACCGCTTCAACGCCGAGGACATGCGAGTGTCCGACTTCCTCGGCGAGGCACGGCTGCGGGCCGCCGTGCGGGACGTACGGCCGTGGACGGCCGAGACACCCGAGCTCTACGCGCTGACCGTGCGGCTGCACCGGGCCGACGGCTCGGTCGCCGACACCTCTCACCACCGGGTCGGGTTCCGCGACGTCGAGATACGCGGCCGGGACCTGCTGGTCAACGGCGAGCGCGTCTACGTCCGGGGCGTCAACCGGCACGACTTCCATCCGCTGACCGGACGGACGGTCACGGCCGACGACATGCGCGCGGACCTGGTCCTCCTCAAGCGGTTCGGCTTCAACGCGATCCGTACCGCCCACTACCCGAACGATCCGGCGCTGTACGACCTCGCGGACGAGCTGGGCTTCTACGTCGTGGACGAGGCGAACATCGAGTCGCACGACCACGCGCACGAGATCGCCGACGACCCCCGCTACCTGCCGGCGTTCGTGGACCGGGTCTCCCGCATGGTGCTGCGGGACAAGAACCATCCGTCCGTCATCATCTGGTCGCTGGGCAACGAGTCCGACTACGGCGCGAACCACGACGCCGCGGCGGGCTGGGCACGGCGCCACGATCCGACCCGGCCCCTCCAGTACGAGGGCGCGGCCAAGATCGACTGGGCCGACGACACCGTCGCCTCGGACATCGTCTGCCCCATGTACGCGCCGATCGAGGACTGCGTCGCCCACGCGCTGTCGGGAAAGCAGACCCGGCCGCTCATCCAGTGCGAGTACTCGCACGCCATGGGCAACAGCAACGGCACACTGGCCGACACCTGGGCCGCCATCGAGTCCACCCCGGGTCTTCAGGGCGGCTTCATCTGGGAGTTCTGGGACCACGGCATTCTCCAGCGTGTGAACGACGGAAGACCGGCCGGCCGCGGTGGCCTCGGCCTCTACGCCGACGGCGTCGCCGGGCCCGGCCACCGCTGGGCGTACGGCGGCGACTTCGACGAGACGATCCACGACGGGGCCTTCATCGCCGACGGCGTGGTGTTCCCCGACCGGACACCCAAGCCGGTGCTGTACGAGCACCGGGAGATCGCGGCGCCGGTCCGCCTGACGTACGAGCGGGGGGTGCTCCTGGTCCACAACCGGCAGCACTTCCGTGGCCTGGAGTGGCTGGCCGCCGAGTGGCTTCTCGTGCGCGCGGACGGCGGTACGGAGAGTGTTCCGGCCGAGCTGCCCGACGTGCTGCCGGGCAGGTCGGCGGCGGTGCCGATGCCGTTCCCGCTGCCCGGCCCCTCGGCCGGCGAGGCCTGGCTGACCCTGCGGGTCACGACCGCGGACGACGAGGCGTGGGCCCCGGCCGGCACGGAGATGTGCGTCCCGCAGGTCCGGCTGAGCGCCGCGGCCGCCGAGACGCACCCGGAGCCCGTGTCCGGTCCTGCCGTCCCGCTGGACGACGACGCCCTGCTGGTCCATCCGCTGCTGACGGCCGCGCCCGTGCTCTCCCTGTGGCGGGCGCCCACCGACAACGACGAGCTGGGCGGGATGGCGGCCCGCTGGCGCGACTGGGGGCTCGACGCGCTCGTCCGCAAGGTCGTGGACGTACGCGACGAGGGCAGCCGGGCCGTGGTGGTCGCCGAGTACGCGACCGGGGCCGGGCCCGTCCGTCACGAGCAGGTGTTCACTCCGGTCGCCGGGGGCCTCCATGTCGAGGAGTCGGCGGACCTGCCGGAGGGGCTCGACGACGTGGCGCGGGTCGGCACGGTCTTCGAGACGGTCGCCGGGCTCGACGTCCTGGACTGGTACGGGCAGGGCCCGTGGGAGTCCTACCCGGACCGGAGCACGGGCGCGCCCGTGGGACACCACTCACTCGCGGTGGACAGGCTGTTCACTCCGTATCTGCGACCGCAGGAGAGCGGTGGCCGGCACGGTGTGCGCCGGTTCACGCTGTCGGCGCCGGACGCCACGGGGCTGACCGTGGAGCTCGGGACGCCGGGCCAGGTCTCCGTCAACCGGTACCGGGCCGAAGACCTGGTGGCCGCCGCGCACCACGACGAGCTGGCCCCGCGGCCCGGCTGTGTCGTGCACCTCGACGCCGCGCACCGGGGCCTCGGCACAGCGTCGTGCGGGCCCGACACCTCGGCCGGACACCTCGTCGCGCCGGGCACCCATCGGTGGTCCTGGACGCTGCGCGTTCTCTGACCACCGTCCCGCAGACCTCGCAGCCCCTTCGGGTTTTCACGCTTCCACGGAGCAGACGTGTGTACTTCGCATGAGCACGACCAGGACCAGCCCTCGGCGGAGGCCGGGCAGGCGGGCGCCGGACGGCGGAACTTCCTCCGGGCGACCGCCCTGATCGGCGCGGCCACCGCGGCGGTCGCGCTGCCGACGGCCGCGGCGCAGGCGGCGCCGGCGGCGAAGACCCGCTGGAGACCCGACACCGACAGCCGCCGCTTCACCCTCGCCGTGATGCCCGACACGCAGTACCTCTTCGACGGGCCGAGCATCGACAGGGCGCCCGTGGAGGCGTCCCTGCGCTATCTGCTGGAGCACGGGCGGGACGAGAACATCGTGTTCCTGTCCCATCTGGGCGACCTGACGCAGAACGGCGCGAAGGAGGAGTGCGCGGCGATCGGCGAGGCGTTCCGCCTGCTCGACCGGCAGGGCGTCGGCTACAGCGTCCTGGCGGGCAACCACGACGTGAAGTCGTCGACGGACGACCAGCGCGGCCCGACCCCGTTCCTGGACGTCTTCGGACCCGCCCGCTTCAGGGGCAGGCCCACGTTCGGCGGGACCTCCCCCGACGGCTACAACTCCTTCCACCTCTTCCGCGCCGCCGGACGGGAGTGGATGGTCCTGGCGCTGGACTGGCGCCTGTCGGCGAAGGGCTACGCGTGGGCCGAGGACGTCATCGCCCGGCACCCGAGGACACCGGTGATCCTCACGACGCACGAGCTGGTCGACGAGGACGACTCACTGTCCTCCTACGGGCAGCAGCTGTGGGACCGGCTGATCGAGGACCACGACCAGATCTTCCTCACCCTCAACGGGCACTACTGGCCGGCCGCCCGGGCGACGCGCAAGAACGCGGCGGGACATGACGTCCACCTGCATCTGACGAACTATCAGAACAGGTACTTCGGCGGCGCGGCGATGATCCGCCTCTACCGCTTCGACCTCGACCGGAACACCGTGGACGTGGAGACGGTGTCCCCGTGGATACTCGGCCGGGCAGCGAAGGGGCTCAACGAGCTGGAGCGCCAGGAGAGCGAACTCAGCGGTGACGCCGACCGGTTCTCGGTCGGGATCGACTTCGAGGAGCGCTTCTCCGGTTTCGCCCCGGTGCCCGCGCGCCCGGCGCGTCCCGCGTCGAAGATGCTGGTCCGGGGCACGGCCGCCTACTGGCGATTCGACGGCAGGGAGGACGGGGCCGCCGTGACCGGCACGGTCCGGGACCTCTCAGGACACGGCAACGACCTCTCGGTGGTCACGGTCGCGGGCGGCACGCTCACCTGGTCGTCGGACCACCACCCCGACCAGCCGGGGCACGGCAGTCTGGACTTCCACGGCGGCAAACCCCCACTGAAGGGCGCCTACCTGCGGACGGTCGACGGCGCGCCTCTCAACTCGGCCACGTTCAAGGCGGGTTACACCATCGAGGCCTTCTACCGGCTGCCCGCCGACTGGGACCCCGCGCGCCACGCGTGGGCCGGCCTGCTCGGCCGCACGGGTACGGGTGGGGCCGCGGGCCGGACCGGCGACGACCCGGACGAGCCCCTGGCCACGCTGTCCCTGTCGAACGACCGCGAACCGCAGTGGGCCATGCGTCCGCTCAACCAGCAGACCATCGCGACCAACTGGGGTCAGGAGACCCCTCTGGAGACGTGGTGGCACCTCGCCGTCGTGAACGACGGACGGCACACCACCCTGTACGTGCAGGGCTGCCCGGTGGTGCGCAACCCGGCGGCGCCGGCCGTCGGGATCACCTCGGTCGGACTGCCCTGGCTGCTCGGCGGCTACGAGTACGCCGGGAAGATCGACCAGATCCTGCACGGCCGGCTCGGTGACGTGCGGATCGTCGGACGGGCCCTGCCCGTCACGTCGTTCATGAACCACTGACACGTCGGCCTCAGACTCAGAGGGACTCACCAGACCATGACCGAGCAGCAACTGCCCGCCTGGGCCGACCCGTCCGTCCCGCCCGCCTCGCTCGACGCGCAGGGCGTCTCCCGCCGCCACCTCATGCGCCGCGCGGGCCTGTTCGGCGCGGTCTTCGCGGCCGGACCGCTCGCGGCCCCCGCGGCGGCCCACAGCCGGGGCCTCGGCGGCAACGACCCGCGCCTCGCCTACCTCGTCGGCGACCACCACGTGCACTCCGTCTACAGCCACGACGCGAAGTACACCTTCTCCCAACTCGCCCGCGCGAGCGCCAAGTACGGCCTCGACTGGATGGTGTTCAACGAGCACTCCAACTTCGGGCACGCCGCGTACGGGGCGAAGCTGGAGCACAAGGAGATCCTCACGGCACGCGCGGCCAACCCCCGCCAGCTGATCTTCCAGGGCCTGGAGTGGTACATCCCGGGCGCCGAGCACTGCACGGTCTTCGCGGCGCCCGGCCGCCACGAGGTCGACCTGCTCACGCGCTTCGAGCTCGCGTACGACGGCAAGCTGCTGGGCTACACGGCGGGCGGCCCCACCCACCCCGACACCCCGCGCAACGAGGCGCACGCCGTCAAGGCCATCAAGTGGCTGGCCGAGCAGCGCCGGTCGGGCTACGTGGACGACGTGCTGGTCTTCGCCAACCACCCGTCGCGTCTGGGGATCGACTCCCCGCACGAGATGCGGGGCTGGCGGGACGCGGCCCCCGAGATCATGATCGGCATGGAGGGCGCGCCCGGCGCCCAGGGCGGTGCCATCCCCGGCTGGCGCGGTCCCACGTCGATGCGCGGCGAGTACGAGAACAAGCCGTCGGCGGACTCCTGGCCCGGCTACCCGGCGGACGCGTACGTCACCTACGGCGGCTTCGACTGGATGACGGCGACCGTCGGCGGCATGTGGGACGCCATGCTCTCCGAGGGGAGGCTGTTCACCGTCACCACCAACTCCGACGTGCACCGGGTGGTGTTCGACACCTGGAAGAACGGCGACTGGCAGCCCGGGCAGAACTTCGACAACACCGGCCGGCTGCCCGATCCGGTCAACACCACCGAACCGCAGCCGGGCGGCGACTTCTGGCCCGGCCAGTTCAGCCGCACCCACGTGGGCGTGACCCGCTACGGCTACCGCGCGGTGATGGCGGGGCTGCGCGCGGGCCGGGTCTGGCTCGACCACGGGCATCTGCTCGACGGTCTCGACGTACGGCTCGGGCGGGACCGCGACCACGGCCGGGGCGTCACCCTGGGCGGGCGACTGCGCGTCCGCAAGGGCGACCGGCTCACGCTGAAGGTCACCGTGACCACGGCCTCGCGCCGCAACCCGCACGACATCCTGCCCAAGCTCGCCCACGTCGACGTGATCCGCGGAGCCGTGCGCGGCCCCGCCACCGACCGGGACGACTGGCGCGCCCCCGACACGAAGGTCGCGCACACGGTGGACGTGTCGGGCCGCACGGGCACGTACACCCTGCGCGTCCCGCTGACCGCCGGTGACGAGTCCTTCTACGTGCGGCTGCGCGGCAGCGACGGCAACCGGCACGGCGCCGGGTACCTGGGCGCCTCGGTCGACCCGCACGGACCGATCGCGCACGAGCCGGGCGACGGTGACCCGTGGACCGACACGTGGTTCTACTCCAACCCCGTGTTCGTGGAGGTGGTGGACGGCCGGTGAGAACGGCGCGCGGGCTGCCGGTACGCCCGTACTACCTGGTCACGAGCTGATCGACGGGCGTACCGTAAGCCGGGTGACCACTGACGAGGCGCTGCGGCCCCAGTCCCTCATGCTGTCCTTCCTGGGCGACCAGGTGCTCGGCCGGGACGTCTGCGTGTACTCGGGAAGCGTCATCGACGTCTTCGGGCGCGCGGGTGTCGGCGAGCACGCGACCCGCTCGACGCTGACGCGCATGGTGGGCCGCGGTCTGCTGCGGCGGCAGCGCGAGGGGCGCCGCATGTACTTCGGACTGACCGAGCGTTCGGAGGCCGTGCTGCGGGACGGTGAGCACCGGATCTGGGAGGAGGGGGCCGTCAACCGCCGGTGGGACGGCACCTGGACGCTGCTCGGCTTCTCGCTGCCGGAGTCCTGGCAGCGCCAACGGCACGATCTGCGCGCGCAGTTGACGTGGAGCGGCTTCGGCCCGCTGTTCGGCGGGCTGTGGATCGCGCCCGGCGAGGCCGACGTGTCCGGGCTCGTCGCCGAGCTGGGCCTGTCCGCCCATGTGAAGATCTTCCGCGCCCACGCGGACGCGGGCATGGACATCGGCGCGATGATCGAGGAGACCTGGTCGCTGGACGAACTGGCCACGCGCTACGAGACGTTCGCCGGCCGCTGGCAGCGCTGGGAGGCGACGGAGCCCGAGTCCGACGAGGCTCTCGGGCTACGGCTGCGCCTGTCCACGGAATGGCTGCAGGTCGTCCGGCGCGATCCGCGGTTGCCGGTCAAGCACCTGCCGGACGACTGGCCGGCCGAGCGGGCCGAGAAGACGTTCCGGACGGTGTACACCCGGCTGACCCCGCTCGCGCGGGAGGCGGCGGAACGGCTTCTCGACCTGGTGCCCGTCAGGGATCAGGCGTAGAAGCGGGACAGGCTCTGCAGTACCGCCGCCGGCTTGGGCGCGCCCTCGATCTCGATCATGCCGTCGACCGTGATCTGCACGCCGCCCGGTACGTCCTCGACGTCCGTGAGCTTCGCGACGAGGCGGATGCGGGAGCCGGCCTTCACCGGCGAGGGGAAACGCACCTTGTTCAGGCCGTAGTTGACCTTCGTGGTGACTCCCTGGACGTCCAGCAGTTCGGTGAAGAGCGGGATGAAGAGGGAGAGGGTGAGATAGCCGTGGGCGATGGGCGCGCCGAACGGGCCCTCCTTGGCCTTCTCCTCGTCCACGTGGATCCACTGGTGGTCGCCCGTGGCGTCGGCGAACGTGTTGACGCGCTCCTGGGTGACGTCGATCCACTCACTGGTGCCGAGGTCGCTGCCCGCGAGCTTCTTGAGTTCGTCGATGCCGTTCACGGTGATGCTCATATGGCTTTCCCTAGCTAGGAGTCGGTGCCGTACCGCTTGCGGACACGGGCCTTGAGGAGCTTCCCGGAGGCGGTGCGCGGCAGTTCCTCCGCGAGCACCACCGACTTGGGGATCTTGTACTTGGCGAGGCGTCCGGCGAGGGACGCGAGCACCTCGTCGGGGTCGAGTTCGACGTCCTCGCGCGGTACGACGACCGCGCGCGGCACCTCTCCCCACTTCTCGTCGGGCACACCGATGACCGCGCACTCGACGATGTCGGGGTGGGCGAGGAGCTGGTCCTCGATCTCGGCGGGGTAGATGTTCTCTCCGCCCGAGATGATCATGTCCTTGATGCGGTCGACGATGGTGACGTAGCCGTCCTCGTCGACCTTGGCGGCGTCCCCGCTGCGGAACCAGCCGTCGCTGAACACGGCGGCGGTCTCGTCGGGGAGCCCCCAGTAGCCGGGCATGACGTGGGGCCCTCGTACGACGACCTCGCCGGTCTCGCCGACGTCGGCCGGGGTGAGGTCGGGCCGTACGACGCGCACGTCGCTGAAGAAGTGCGGCACGCCCGCCGACCCCGCCTTGCCGACCGCGTGCTCGGCGTCCAGGAAGAGCACCCCCGGCGAGGCCTCGGTCATCCCGTAGCCCTGGAGGAAGGTGAGGCCCCGCTCCTGGTAGGCGGCGATGAGCGGGGTCGGCACGGGCGAGCCGCCGCAGCTGAGCATCCGCAGGGAGGACAGGTCGGCGCCGGCCCAGCGCGGATGGCGGGCCACCTGCTCGAACATGGTGGGCACCCCGAACATGAAGGTGATCCGGTGCCGTTCGATCAGGTCGAAGGTGGCCGCCGGGTCGAAGGCCTCGACGAGGACGCAGGTGCCGCCCTTGAGGAGGACCGGCAGGGTGAGCATGTTCAGCCCGGCCGTGTGGAACAGCGGCGCGGACACCAGGGCGCGCTCGTCGGCGATCACGTCCTGGTCGACCAGGACGTTGACCGAGTTCCACGTCAGGTTGCCGTGGGTGAGCATGGCGCCCTTGGGGCGGCCCGTGGTCCCCGAGGTGTACATGATGATGCAGGTGTCGTCGGCGGTGACGGGCTCGTCGATCGCCTCGTCGGAGGCCGAGGCGAGCAACCGGTCGTACTCGGCGCCCACTTCGACGTACGTACGCACATCGCTGTCGCCCGGCAGTCCCGCGACGAGGCCCGCGAACGACGGCCCGTACACGAGGGCCTTGGCGCCGGAGTCGCCCAGCTGGTAGGCGATCTCGGGCCCGGCCAGGCGGGTGTTGAGCGGGACGAAGACCGCGCCGAGGGTGCCGGCCGCGAACAGCGTCTCCAGGTACGAGGGATGGTTGGTGCCGAGGTAGGCGATCCGGTCGCCGCGGCGCACTCCGGAGGTACGCAGCGCGTGGGCGAGCCGGGTGGTGCGCTCGTACAGTCCGCCGTAGGTGAGCGTCGTGTCGTGGTGGATCAGGGCGGTGCGGTGCGGGGTCTTGCGGGCCCGGCGGGCCGGCCACGACCCCAGTCCCTCATTGCGCATGTCCGTGCCCCTGTCCTTCGTTGCACATGGGGTGCCCCTATGCCTTGGTGAGCCCGAGCAGCCGGGCCGCGTTCTCCTTGAGGATCTTCGGCCGGACCTCGTCCTTGATGGGGAGTTTCGCGAAGTCGGCGAGCCAGCGGTCCGGGGTGAGGACCGGGTAGTCGGAGCCGAACAGCACCTTGTCCTTGAGCAGGGTGTTGGCGTACTGCACGAGCTGCGGCGGGAAGTACTTCGGCGACCAGCCGGACAGGTCGATGTGGACGCCCGGCTTGTGGGTGGCGACCGCGAGGGCCTCGTCCTGCCAGGGGAAGGACGGGTGCGCCAGGATGATCTTGAGGTGCGGGAAGTCCGCGGCGACGTCGTCCACGTGCAGCGGGTTGGAGTACTTCAGCCTGATCCCACCGCCGCCGGGGACGCCCGCCCCGATGCCCGTCTGACCGGTGTGGAAGAGGGCGATGGTGCCGGTCTCCTCGATCACCTCGTACAGGTCGTACGCGACCGACCTGTCGTTGGGGAAGAAGCCCTGGATGCTGGGGTGGAACTTGAAGCCCTTCACCCCGTACTCCTCGACCAGGCGGCGGGCGCGCTTGACACCCGCCCTGCCCCGGAAGGGGTCGATGGACGCGAAGGGGATCAGTACGTCCGGGTTGGCGGCGGCCGCCTCGGCGACCTCCTCGTTCGGGACGGGCTCGGTGCCGGTCGCGGACTCGGCGTCGACCGTGAAGATCACGGCGGCCATCTTCCGCTCACGGTAGTAGGCGGCCGTCTCCTCAAGGGTCGGCTTGCGCTTGCCCTCGACCTTGAAGTAGGCACTGGAGGCCTCGTGCAGGTCGTCGTCCAGGGAGGAGGCGCCCTTGGAGGAGACCTCGGCATGGGTGTGGACGTCGATCGCGACGAGTTCCTCGACATTGAGGTTCGCCATGGTTCACGCCTCCGGGAACTTCGGCGCGGGGATGCCGACGGTCTGCGGCTCGGCGCCCAGCGAGGTGGGCCAGACGTCGGCGAGGGCGTCGGGGGTCCAGCCACCGTCAGCGTACGCCGCCCTGATCTCCTGGGGGTGCGACCACAGGGTCACCTTGTCGCCGCCGATGCCGATGGCCTGGCCGCTCACCCCGCGGGCGGCCTCGGAGGCCAGGAACGGGACCAGCGCGGCGCAGTCCTCGGGAGAGCCGAAGCCCTCGCCCTTGCGGAGGAAGTCCGGCAGCGGCTCGCCACCGCGCATGGCCTCGATGTAGGGCGCGAAGGCCGGGATGGTCTCGGTCATCGCGGTCGCGGCGACCGGCACGATCGCGTTGACGGTGATGCCCGCGCGGCCCAGTTCCATCGACCACGTGCGGGCCATGGCGGCGATGCCGGCCTTGGCGGCGGCGTAGTTCGTCTGGCCGAAGTTGCCGCGCTGCCCGGCCGGCGAGCCGACCAGGACCAGCGTGCCGCCCTCGCCCTGTTCTCGCATGCGTACGGCGGCGGCGCGGGCGCAGGTGAAGGTGCCCTTGAGGTGCGTGGTGATCACCGCGTCGAAGTCCTCGTCGGTCATCTTCCACAGGACCTTGTCGCGGAGGATGCCCGCGTTGGTGACCAGGACGTCGAGGCGGCCGAACTCCTCCACCGCGCGGCCCACCAGCCGGTCCGCGGCCTCGGTGGTACCGACCGCGACCACCTCGGCCACGGCGGTGCCGCCCGCCTCGGTGATCGCCTTGACGGCCTGCTCGGCCACGGCCTCGTCGACGTCGTTGACGACCACGGAGGCGCCTGCGGCGGCGAGGGCGTGCGCGTAGGCCAGGCCGAGGCCACGGCCGGAGCCCGTGACGACGGCGACCTTGCCGGTGAGATCGATGCTGGGCACGAGGGGGTCCCTTCAACGCTTGGGTCGGCGCGGCTGCCAGAGCCGAGCTGCGGCTACGAGATCGAAGCTAAGGACAATAATTGTTGACGTCAATAGTTGTTGCTGTTCGATCTGTGCGCCATGCTGGTCCCGTACGGGCGCCATGCCGTACGGAGGATGTCCGAGGAAGCACGCAGCACCGCCCCCTCCCGGGGCCAGGACCAGGGAGCCCGCCATCGCCCGCCAGCCGCACGCCCCAGACCACGCCGTGGGCCCCGCCGCCTCCATCGACGACCAGGAGCCGTGGATGCGCGCACTGCACGCGGACACCGGCTACCTGCTGTACCGGCTCGGCCTGCGCTCCGGGCAGCTGTTCAACACGTTCCTCCAGGAATCGGGCCTGCGGCTGCGGCACTACGCCCTGCTGCGCTTCCTCGCCACCTCCGAGGGCGCGCTCCAGCGGGAGCTGAGCTCGCGGCTCGGTTACGACCCGAGCGCGATCGTCGGCCTGGTCGACGACCTGGAGAAGCTCGGGTTCGCCGAGCGCCGCCCCTCCCCCGACGACCGCCGCAGCCGCACCGTGGTGCTGACCGAGGACGGCCGCGCGTTCCTGCGCGACACCGACGAGGCGGGGCTGCGCGTGACGAACGACCTGCTCCGGCCCCTCGGCCCCGCCGAGCGGGACATGTTGCACTCGCTGCTGCAGCGGGTCGCCGAGACCGAACTCGACTCATGACCCCGCCCGGCTCATGACCGCGCCGTCCGCGCCCGGCCGCCTCCTGGCCGTGCTCGCCGCCTTCGACCACGACCACCCGGCACTCTCCCTCACGGACATCAGCCGCCGCGCCGGGCTCTCGCTCACCACCGCGCACCGGCTCGTGGGCGCGCTCAGCGACTGGGGCGCCCTGGAGCGCGACACGACCGGGATCTACCACGTGGGCCTGCGGCTGTGGGAGATCGCGGCGCTCTCCCCGCGGGGCCTCGCGCTGCGGCAGATCGCGCTGCCGTATCTGGAGGACCTCTACGAAGCCACCCACGAGAACGTGCAGCTGGCCGTCCGTGACGGCACCGAGGTCGTCTACATCGAGTGGATCTCCGGCCGTTCGGCCGTCGGTGTGAAGATCCAGGTGGGCGCGCGCTGGCCGCTGCACGCGACCGGCGTGGGACTCGCGCTGCTCGCCCACTGCGAGTGGGCGTTCCAGGAGGCGTACTGCGGCGGGCCCCTCGCGGGCTTCACTCCGCACACCATCACGGACCCGGCCACGCTCCGTCGGGTCCTGGCCGAAGTCCGGCGCTCCGGCGTGGCGGTGAGCAGTCGTCAGGTCACCGAGGACGCACTGTCGGTGGCCGCACCCGTGCGCGGGGCGGACGGCTCGGTGACCGCGGCCGTCTCGGTGGTGGTGCCCGAACGCGACGCGCAGACACCGGCGTTGATCCCCGCGGTCCGGCTCGCCGCGCGCGGGATCTCCCGGGCACTCGGATGGCAGCCGCAGCCGTCGTGACGCTCCGGGCCACCGGTGTCCCCCACGGACCGGCCCTCGGATATCCCTCTCACCGGTGAGGCCCCGGCCTGCCGGCAACCGGATACTGGGACGGCCCTTGCCCCGAGGAGCCGCTCATGCCCGCCCCGTCCTGGATCACTCCCGCCCTCACCCGCGTGCGCTCGGCGAACCCGTACGTCGTCGACGCGGCGCTCGCCGCCCTGGTGCTCTTCGCCGCGTCGCTGCAGTGGATGTTTCCCGACGAGGGCGACGACCGGCTGACCTGGCAGGGATTCCTGCTCGGCGTCGGCACGGCGGTGCCGCTGGTGTGGCGTCGCCGGGCGCCCTTCCCGGCCGCCTGCGCCGTCTCGGTGTTCACCCCGGCCATGGCGGTGTACCACGCTCCGCCGCCGGACATCGCGTACGGCGGGATGGTGGTGCTCTACACGCTGGCCGCGCTCGCACCGCCGTGGCAGCGGCGCTTCATGCTGACGGGCTGGCTGGTCGGCGCCTCGATGACCATGATGCACAAGGAGAACGCCCAGCCCTTCGAGTACGCCTTCCAGTTGCTGAGCTTCGTCAGCGCGTACGGATTCGGGATGCTCAGCCGCCTCCAGCGGGCCTACACCGCGGCGCTGGAGGACCGGGCACGCCGGCTGGAGCGCGAGCGGGCCGCCGACACCGCGCGGGCCGTCGCGCAGGAACGGGCCAGGATCGCCCGGGACATGCACGACATCCTCGCCCACGCGGTCAGCCTGATGGTGGTGCAGGCCGAGGCCGGACCCGTGGTCGTGCGCAGCGATCCCGAGCGTGCCGAGGGCGCGTTCGACGCCATCGCCGGTGCCGGACGTGACGCGATGACACAGTTGCGGCGGATCCTCGGTGTTCTCAAGGACGAGCCGGTGGACGGCGGTTCGGCCCGGTTGCCGCAGCCGGGCGTCGCGGCCCTCGCCGGTCTGGTCCGGCAGGTCGGGGACACGACGGGCCTGCGGGTCGCACTCCGGTGCGCCGGGGAGCCGCGCCCCCTGCACCGGGACACCGAAGTCGCCGTGTACCGGGTGGTCCAGGAGGCCCTGACCAACACCGTGAAGCACGCGTACGCTTCCAGCGCGCAGGTCGGACTCGACTGGACGGAGGACGAGTTGACGCTCACGGTGACGGACGACGGGCAGGGCCCCACGGACACGGCCGGGGGCGGCGGCAGGGGTGGAGAGCCCGACGGCGGCGAGGGCGGGGGCGGTGGCGGCCACGGGCTGATCGGTATCCGCGAGCGGGCCGCCGCCTGCGGGGGCACCGCCCGCACCGGGCCCGGTCGCGACGGCGGCTTCCGTGTCGTCGTACGCCTCCCCGTGGCCGCCGGCCGGCAGGCGGCCACGGGATGAGCATCCGGGTGGTGGTCGCCGACGACCAGGAACTGGTGCGCAGTGGCTTCAGCATGATCCTGGAGGCTCAGCCGGACATCGAGGTCGTCGCGGAGGCGGGGGACGGCGTCGAGGCGGTCGCCGCCGTGCGGCGTCACACGCCCGACGTGCTGCTGCTCGACATCCGCATGCCCAGGATGGACGGCCTGGAGGCGGCCGGACTGGTGTGCTCGCAGTCCGCCTGCCGGGTCGTCATGCTGACGACGTTCGACCTGGACGAGTACGTGTACGAGGCGCTGTACGCGGGCGCGAGCGGGTTCCTGCTCAAGGACGTGCGCAGGGACGACCTGGTGCACGCGGTGCGCGTGGTCGCGGCCGGCGACTCGCTGCTCGCGCCCTCGGTGACGCGGCGGCTGGTCGCCGACATCGTCCAGCGGCGACGGGCGCAGTCCGCGCAGCCACCGCCCTCCACGACACGGCTCGACGCCCTCACGGCTCGCGAGGAGGAGACCCTCCGGCTGCTGGCCCGGGGCCTGTCCAACTCGGAGATCGCGACGACGCTGTTCGTCAGCGAGCACACGGTGAAGACCCATGTGAGCAACGTGCTCGGCAAGCTGGGCCTGCGGGACCGTGTGCAGGCCGTCATCCGCGCGTACGAGACGGGGCTGGTGACCCCGGGTTCCGCCTGACCTTCCGGGCCGGTCGCGGGGGCGCGGGCCCGAGGGGGATCGGTCGATGAGGGACAGGACGAAACCCGTCCTCCAGCGGCCCGGCCCCGCGCCCTCCAGGGGCGCGGGGAACCGCGCGACCAGCCCCCACCCGCCCTCGGGCACATCCCCCACGCGACGGAGCCGCACCTCCCCCTCACCCGAGCGAGGGATGCGCCGAAACCCCTCCCCCCGGCGATCCGGACCCACCCGCGGCAGCGCGACTCTGGGGGCCGACCCCACAACCGCCAACCCGCCGGGAGGCACCCCGTGCTCACCAGGATCGCCAGGGCGTCGACCCGCCGCCCGTTGACCGTGATCGGCCTCTGGCTGCTGTTCCTGCTGCTCGGCTTCGGGCTCGGGACGGGCGTCTTCGCCCGGCTCAGCGACTCCGTGCCGGACGTGCCGGGCACCGAGTCGGACCGGGCCGCCGAGTACCTCGACGGCATCGACCCGGTCGGCGAGTCGATCACCGCGGTGATCGGCGGCACCACCGTGTCCGGCGCCGGGCTGCGCTCCCAGGTGGAGGCCGCCGTCGCCGACCTGAGGGACATCGCCGGCGTCGCGGCCGTCCCGGACCCGTACACGACGCCCGGTCTCCTCGCGGAGGACGGCCGGGCCCTGGTCGTCCCGGTGACGCTGAAGGGCGGCCTCGACGACGAGGCCGAGGAGAAGGTCCTGGACTCCGCCGACGAGCGCATCCACGAGATCAGGGCACCCGAAGTCCACGTCAGCGGCGGCCCGTTGCTGGGGCAGCAGCTCGGCGAGCGGGCCCAGGCGGACGTGGCACGCGCGGAGATCATCTCGCTGCCCGTCGTCCTCGTACTGCTCCTCGTCATCTTCGGCGGGCTGCGCGCCGCCGGACTGCCGCTGCTCGTCGCGGTCAGCGGGATCGCGGGCGCGTTCCTGGCCCTGTTCGGCTTCAGCCGGTTCACCGACATCTCCGTGTACGCGATCCAGGTGACCACCATGCTCGGGCTCGGACTCGCCGTGGACTACGCGCTGTTGATGGTGGTCCGCTTCCGTGAGGAACGCCGGCACACCGACGACGTGGTGGAGGCCGTGCACCGCACGGTGGCCCGCGCCGGGCGCACCGTCCTGTTCTCGGGTCTGACGGTGGCCATCAGCCTCACGGGGCTGCTGGTGTTCCCCAGTACGTTCCTGCGCAGCATGGGCCTGGCCGTGGCCGCCGTGGTGGTCGTCGACATGCTGGCCGCGATCACCCTGCTGCCCGCGCTGCTCGCCCGGTTCGGCGGGAGGATCGCCCCGGCGCGCACCGGGCCGGACGGCGAGGAGGGCCGTGTCTTCGCCCGGCTGGCCCGGTTCGCCGCCCACCGTCCGGTCGCCGTGACGGTCACGTCCGTGCTCGCCCTGCTCGTCCTCGCGCTGCCCGTCACCGGTATGCGGATCAACATCGGGGACGCCCAGCAGTTGCCGTCGAGCACGGAGGCACGCCGGCTGTACGACACCGTGGACGCCCATTTCCCGCCCGGCACCGGGGTCTCCCCGGTCACCGTGGTCCTGCGGCCGGGGACCGATCCCGCGACGGCCGACCGGATCCGGGCTCTCTCGCCGGGCACCGAGTCCCGTGCTCTGCCCGGCGGCACGACCGTGCTGAGCATGCAGCCGGGCGGCAGCGCGGACGGCAGCGCGGCGACCGAACTGGTCCAGCGCGTACGGGAGGCACGCGGCGACGAGCCCGTCCAGGTCACCGGTGTCGCGGCCCGCCTCGTCGACTTCCGGGCGATGCTCGGCGACCGGGCGCCCTGGGCCGCCGTCACCGTGCTCGCCGGCATCTTCCTCCTGCTGTTCGCCTTCACCGGCTCGGTGCTGATCCCGCTGCGCACCATCGTCACCACCCTGCTCAGCCTGGGTGCCGCGCTCGGTGTGGTGGTCTGGGTCTTCCAGGACGGGCACCTGGCCGGACTGCTGGGGTCCCAGGAACTCGGCGCGCTGAGCCTGACGGCGCCCCCGCTGATCATCGCCATCGCCTTCGGGCTCGCCATGGACTACGAGTTGTTCATCCTCGCGCGGATGCGCGAGACGTGGCTGCGGACCGGCGACGCCCAGGACGCGGTCGTCACCGGCCTGCGCCGCTCCGGGCGGGTCGTGAGCTGCGCGGCGCTGCTGCTCGCGGTCGTCTTCGGGGCCTTCATGACGGGCGGCTTCGCACCCATCCTGCAGATCGGCCTCGGGCTGACCCTCGCCGTGCTGATCGACGCGACGGTGGTACGGATGCTGCTGGTCCCGGCGACCATGGCGCTGCTGGGGCGGCGCGCGTGGTGGGCACCCGGACGGCTGCGGCGGACGCACGACCGGTTCGGCCTGAGCGAGGAGGCTCCGGCGTCCCGGCCCGAACTCGCCGAGCATCGCTGAACTGCCCGCGAGGTACTGCGCGTTGGCCCCGGCCCCCTCGGGCCGGGGCCTTCGTCGTCACCACTGCCGATGTCGCTGCCGATGTCGCTGTCGCTGTCGCTACCGCTGGAGCTGGAGCTGGAGCTACTGCGGCTGGAACGGGCAGCCGTCACTGAGGTAGTGGCGGGTGACAGCCCCTGTGGGGAGATGGGCACGGAACTCGTAGCACCACAAGGCGTTCGGTGCGGTCACCCGTGCGACGACGACCGCGGCGGTGGACGAGCGCTCCACCTTCTCGGGCGCGACGTCCGGGCCGGTGACCCACTCACCGCTCATGTCGTCTTTCGCAGGGAGGGAGAGAGCCCGCGGCAGCTCCGCGTCGGTCAGCCGGCCGTCTGCCGCCGCCTTCTCCAGTTGGCGCTCGATCTTCCGGGCGCTCTTGTCGAGTTCGGCCCGACGAGCCTTCTCCTCCAGCGCGTAACGCTCACGCTCCAGGCGGTGACAGCCGTCCGGCTTCAGCTTCTTGACGTCGACCGTGCCGGACTCCTCCCTCGCCCGGAACTCGTAGCAGTCCCGGCCGCCCGGCCCTGTGCCTTCGCGCAGCCAGACGTGGGCGACGTGCTGACCGCTGCTGGTCTCGGTCTCCTGGACCTCGACGCCCCGGGTCTTCCAGACCTCGGCCGTCCGAACGCGCTCGGCCCCGCCGTCGGCCAGGGCCGTGCGCAACTCGACGACGATGTCGTC
The DNA here is from genome assembly GCF_027107535.1 of Streptomyces aurantiacus. Classification (NCBI taxonomy): domain Bacteria; kingdom Bacillati; phylum Actinomycetota; class Actinomycetes; order Kitasatosporales; family Streptomycetaceae; genus Streptomyces; species Streptomyces sp. Qhu-G9. Next base: position 6,758,176 of record NZ_CP114283.1, read on the forward strand.
GGCCACGTCCGCAGCCCTCAGGGGGGAGGGCTTTCCCGGCGGGAACGAACATGCCTCGTACGGCAGTTCACGTACGTCGACCTGCGGCGGGGACGCGGCCGGGACGACCTCGAAGCGGTAGCAGCCTTCGTCATGGGCCCCGCCGATCAGCATTCCGGGCACCACGCCGACGAACCGGGTCGTGATCGTCACCCGCCCGCCACGCCGCTCGATCGACTCCTTCGACTTCTCGATGTCCACCACCGCCCGCTGGATCTCCGTGTCCAGCAGCACGCCGTCGACAGCGGCCTTCGCCAGGCGGTCCCGCGCGCCCTCGGCGGCCCCGGTGACCTGGTCCCGCGCCTCGGCCCGGGTCTCCCTGCCGGTGTTCCAGACGGCCACCATCACACCCACGACGATCACGAGCGCGAGCATCAGCACACCCAGACAACCGTTGATCAGACATCCCGCGCGTCCCCCGCGTCCAGCCATGCCCCCACACTTCCCGGGCCGCGGCCGGGGACCGCTCCCCTTCTCCGATACGTGACCGAACAGGCCCCGGACCGTGCCGCCGGCCGAGGACCCGAACGAGGACACGGCGGATCCGCCCCTTCACTGCGTGAACTCCCCGCCCTCTGCACGGCTTTCTCTGTTTTACCTCTTGACGACCCGGGCGCCGAAGAGCACATTGGCCCGCGCAGCTGCGTTGAGAGCGCTCTCAACCATCCCCGCACCCCCACTCCGTACCCGAAGAGGCACCCATGAGGGAAACTTCAGGCACACCTGTCAGACGTGGTCCACTCCGACGCACGCTCATCGCACTGGTCAGCGTCCTGAGCCTCGCGGCGGCCGGGGCCTCGGCGCAGGCGGACGCGCCCGCGCCGCCCAGCGGCTGGACGCAGGTCTTCGTCGACGACTTCAACGGCCCCTCGGGCACCGGCGTCAACACCTCGAACTGGCAGTACGCGACCGGTCACGGCTACCCGGGCGGCCCCTCCAACTGGGGCACGGGCGAGATCGAGAACATGACGTCCAGCACGAACAACGTGGCCCTGGACGGCAGCGGCAACCTCCGCATCACTCCCCGGCGCGACGCGGCGGGCAACTGGACCTCGGGCCGCATCGAGACCAACCGCACCGACTTCCAGCCGCCCGCCGGGGGCAAGCTGCGCGTCCAGTCCCGCATCCAGATGCCGAACGTGACGGGCGCGGCCGCGCGCGGTTACTGGCCGGCGTTCTGGATGCTGGGCGCGCCCTACCGCGGCAACTACCACAACTGGCCGAGCGTCGGTGAGCTGGACATCCTGGAGAACGTCCAGGGCCTGAACACCGTGTGGGCGACGATGCACTGCGGCACGAACCCGGGTGGCCCGTGCAACGAGACGACCGGCCTCGGCGGCTCCACCACCTGCCCGGGCGCGACCTGCCAGGCCGGCTTCCACACGTACGGCATGGAGTGGGACCGGTCGACGAGTCCGGAGGAGATCCGCTTCTACGTCGACGGCGTCAACTACCACACCGTCCGCGCGAACCAGGTCGACGCGACGACCTGGTCGAACGCCACGAACCACGGCTTCTTCATCATCCTGAACGTGGCGATGGGCGGCGGTTTCGTGGACGCCTTCGGCGGCGGCCCGGACGGGGCCACGGTCCCCGGGCACCCGCTGGTGGTCGACTACGTCCAGGTGCTGCAGTCCGGCGGCGGCACCACACCTCCCCCGACCGGCAACCGTGACGCGTACAGCGCCATCCAGGCGGAGTCGCACGACGGCCAGAGCGGTACGAGCACCGAGTCCACCACCGACTCGGGCGGCGGCCAGAACATCGGCTCCCTCGCCAACGGCGACTGGGCCCTCTACAAGGGCGTCAACTTCGGCTCCACGGCGGCCAGGCAGTTCAGCGCCCGGGTCGCGAGCGGTGTGGCGGGCGGCGCCAGTGGCCTGGTCGAAGTCCGCCTCGACAGCCGTACGAGCGCCCCGATCGGCACCTTCGCGCTCGCCAACACCGGCGGCTGGCAGAGCTGGCGGACCGTCCCGACGAACATCAGCAACGTCACCGGCACGCACGACGTGTATCTGACCTTCACGAGCGGCCAGCCCGCGGACTTCGTGAACGTGAACTGGTTCAGCTTCGGTCGCTGAGAAGGAGCTCGAAGCAAGGAGTTCAGACGTGGAGGGGCGGGCCGTCGGGCCCGCCCCTCCACGGGCGTCTCAGCGCAGCTCCGCCCGGAACGCCACCGGCGTCGTCCCCGTGTGCTGGGTGAAGAACTTGGAGAAGTTCGCCGCGTCGGGAAAGCCGACGACGACACCGATCCGGCCGATCGGCAGGTCCGTGTGGGCCAGCAGCCGCTTCGCCTCCAGGACGACCCGTTTGTCGATGAACCCCTTGGGGGTCTCGCCCGTCGCGGCGCGGACCGCACGGACGAGGGTGCGCCGGGAGTATCCGAGGGCGTCGGCGTAGGCACTGACGCTGTGGTTGGTGGCGAAGCCCTTCTCCACGGCCTCGCGGAATCGGGTGAAGGTGCTGTCTGTCTGCCCGTGCGCGGTGCCGGCGGCACCGGCCGCGAGATGGGCCAGACGCAGCAGGAACGCGGTCAGGGTGTGCCGCAGTACCGCGGTGTGCAGGCTGAGCGGCAGGGTGCCCGTGTCGACGTACTCGCGCTCCAGCTGGGCCAGGGAGTTCTCCAGCGCGGCGAGCTGTGCCGGGTCGGGACGCAGCAGCGGGGGCAGGTCGTGGCGGTAGAGGCCGGTCGCTTCGACGGTGGCGCGGGGCAGGAAGCCCGGCTGCATGATCAGGGCCGTGCCCCGGTAGTCGGCCGCCGAGAAGAAGCGGTGCACCTGACCGGGCCGGATCCACAGGACCTCGCCGTCCCTGGCCTCGTACTCGTCGAAGTCGACCATGTGCCTGACGGGAGCACCGCCCCGGAAGAGCAGGACCACGTGGAAGTCGATGCGGTGGACGCTCTCGATCCGCTCGCCCGGATGCCAGCCGCCGCCCGGCTCCATCGGGCCCACCTGCATACCCACGCCGAGAACGCTCAGGTCGACGGGGAAGGGAAAGGTTCTGATGACGGCCCGGCCGTCGTCGTACGGGGTGCTTGTGTCCGTCATGTCCTTCTCGTGTCGACTCGGTCCCGCAGTCGTTGTCCCACTTTCACCACAGGCTGGCACAGGAGGACCTTCCCCGGTAAAAGTCAGACTTTTAAGGTTGAACGCACGAGAGCAGTTACCGGGCCACCAGTAAGGATTTCTTGAAGATGAGCGCGCAGGCACCTGACAGCTTCGAGTGGACCGAGCTGGACCGGCGAGCCGTCGACACGGCCCGTCTGCTGGCGGCGGACGCCGTGCAGAAGGTCGGCAACGGCCACCCCGGCACCGCGATGGCGCTGGCCCCGGCCGCGTACACCCTCTTTCAGAAGGTGATGCGTCACGACCCGGCGGACCCCGAGTGGACCGGCCGTGACCGCTTCGTCCTCTCCCCCGGCCACACTTCCCTGACCCTCTACACCCAGCTCTTCCTCTCCGGCTACGAGCTGGAACTGGACGACCTGAAGGCGTTCCGCACCCACGGTTCGAAGACGCCGGGACACCCCGAGTACGGCCACACGGCCGGGGTCGAGACCACCACGGGCCCGCTGGGCCAGGGTGCCGCCAACGCGGTGGGCATGGCCATGGCCGCCCGCTACGAGCGTGGCCTGTTCGACCCGGACGCGCCCGAGGGCGAGTCGCCCTTCGACCACACGGTCTGGGCGATCGTCTCCGACGGCGACCTGGAGGAGGGCATCTCCGCCGAGGCGTCCTCCCTCGCGGGCCACCAGAAGCTCGGCAACCTCGTCTTCCTCTACGACGACAACCACATCTCGATCGAGGGCGACACCGCCACGGCGTTCTCCGAGGACGTGCTGAAGCGGTACGAGGCGTACGGCTGGCACGTGCAGCGGATCGAGCCCGCGCTGGGCGGCGACATCGACGTGCACGCACTGCACCACGCCCTCACCGCCGCCAGGGCCGAGACCGGCCGCCCCTCGATCGTCGCGATGCGCACGATCATCGCCTGGCCCGCCCCGAACGCGCAGAACACCGAGGCCTCGCACGGCTCGGCGCTCGGCGCGGACGAGATCGCGGCCACCAAGCGCCTGCTGGGCTTCGACCCCGAGCAGACCTTCGAGGTCCCCGACGAGGTCCTGCGCCACGCCCGGCGCGCCCTCGACCGCGGCGCCGAGGCGCACGCCGACTGGAACAAGCGCCTCGCCGAGTGGCGCACCGCTCGGCCCGACCGCTCGAAGCTCTTCGACCGGATCGTGGCCGGGCAGCTGCCCGAGGGCTGGGAGGCCGCGCTGCCGACGTTCGAGGCCGGCACGTCGGTGGCGACCCGCGCGGCGTCCGGCAAGGTCCTCCAGGCTCTCGGCGCGGTCATCCCCGAGCTGTGGGGCGGTTCGGCCGACCTCGCGGGCTCGAACAACACGACCATCGACAAGACGAGTTCGTTCCTCCCGAAGGGCAACCCGCTGCCGGAGGCGGACCCGTACGGCCGCACGATCCACTTCGGCATCCGCGAGCACTCCATGGCCGCGGAGATGAACGGCATCGCGCTGCACGGCAACACCCGCATCTACGGCGGCACCTTCCTGGTGTTCTCCGACTACATGCGCAACGCCGTACGCCTGTCGGCCCTCATGCAGCTCCCGGTGACGTACGTGTGGACGCACGACTCGGTCGGACTCGGCGAGGACGGCCCGACGCACCAGCCGGTCGAACACCTCGCCTCCCTGCGCGCCATCCCCGGCCTGAACATCGTGCGCCCGGCGGACGCCAACGAGACCGCGACCGTCTGGGCGGAGATCACCCGGCGGCACGCGACGAACCCGGCCCCGCACGGCCTGGCCCTCACCCGTCAGGGCGTACCGACGTACGAGGCGAACGAGAACGCGGCGAAGGGCGGATACGTCCTGCGCGACGCCTCCACCGGGACGCCCGACGTGATCCTGATCGCCACGGGTTCCGAGGTGCAGCTCGCCGTCGCCGCGCGCGAGCAGTTGGAAGCCGGGTCAGTGGGCACCCGAGTGGTGTCGATGCCGTCCGTGGAGTGGTTCGAGGAGCAGTCCGCCGAGTACCGGGAGAGCGTCCTGCCGGCATCCGTGAAGGCCCGCGTGGCGGTCGAGGCCGGCATCGGTCTCACCTGGTACCGGTACGTCGGTGACCACGGACGCGTCGTCTCACTGGAGCACTTCGGCGCCTCCGCGGATGCCGGGACGCTGTTCGCGGAGTACGGCTTCACGGCCGACAACGTGGCCACGGCAGCGCGGGAATCCCTCGCGGCCCTCCGCGGTTGATCCGACCGCACGAAGGAAGATGATCACTGTGACCGAAGCAACCGCAACCGCGGAAACTCTCAAGGCCCTCTCCCACGAGGGCGTCTCCATCTGGCTGGACGACCTGTCCCGCGAGCGCATCACGTCCGGCAACCTCGCCGAGCTCGTCGCGACCCGGCACGTCGTCGGCGTGACCACCAACCCCTCCATCTTCCAGGCCGCGATCGGGTCCAGCGAAGGGTACGAGGAGCAGCTCGCCGACCTCGCCGCCCGCCGCGTCACGGTCGACGAGGCCGTACGGATGATGACCACGGCCGATGTGCGCGCCGCCGCCGACATCCTGAGCCCGGTGTACGACGCGACGGGCGGCCGGGACGGCCGGGTCTCCATCGAGGTCGACCCGCGCCTGGCCGACGACACGAGGGCGACGGTGGCCGAGGCCAAGCAGCTCTCCTGGCTGGTCGACCGCCCGAACGTGATGATCAAGATTCCGGCGACCCGGGCAGGGCTGCCCGCGATCACCGAGGTCATCGGCCTCGGCATCAGCGTCAACGTCACGCTGATCTTCTCGCTGGAGCGCTATCGCGAGGTCATGGACGCCTACCTGGCCGGTCTGGAGAAGGCGCAGGCCGCGGGCCTCGACCTCTCCACCATCCACTCCGTCGCCTCCTTCTTCGTCTCCCGCGTCGACAGTGAGATCGACAAGCGGCTGGCGAAGGTCGGCACGGACGAGGCCCTCGGTCTGAAGGGCAGGGCGGCGCTGGCCAACGCGCGGCTCGCGTACGAGGCGTACGAGAGCCGGTTCGGCTCCGCCGACGGTTCGGCACACGGGAGTGACCGCTGGACCGCCCTCGGCGGGGCCCGCGCCAACAAGCAGCGCCCGTTGTGGGCCTCGACGGGCGTCAAGGACCCGGCCTACAAGGACACGCTGTACGTCGACGAGCTCGTCGCGCCCGGCACGGTCAACACGATGCCGGAGGCCACACTGCACGCCACCGCCGACCACGGCGAGATCCGCGGCGACACGGTGCGCGGCGGTTACGCGCAGGCCCGCGCGGACCTCAATGCCGTCGAGAAGCAGGGCATCTTGTACGACGAGGTCGTGCGGCAGCTGGAGGACGAGGGTGTCGCGAAGTTCGAGGCCGCCTGGGGCGAGCTGCTGGACTCGGTCGCGGCCACGCTGAGCAGCAAGGGAGTTGACGGGGAATGAGCGAGAAGCTTCCCGAGGAGTCCTCGGCGGAGGCGTCCGACGCCGCCGCGGACGCGACCGCGGCCGACCTGAAGCCCGAGTCCCTCCACGAGGTCCTGGACCTCGCGTCCGACTGGGACAACCCCCTCCGTGACCCGCGCGACCGGCGTCTGCCCAAGATCGCCGGCCCCTCCGGCCTGGTCATCTTCGGAGTGACGGGCGACCTGTCGCGCAAGAAGCTCATGCCGGCCGTGTACGACCTGGCCAACCGCGGACTGCTCCCGCCGGGCTTCTCCCTCGTGGGCTTCGCCCGGCGTGACTGGGAGGACGAGGACTTCGCGCAGATCGTGCACGACTCGGTGCGCGAGCACGCGCGGACCGAGTTCCGTGAGGAGGTCTGGCAGCAGCTCGCCGAGGGCATGCGGTTCATCCCGGGCGACTTCGACGACGACCAGGCGTTCAAGCAACTGCGGTCCGCGGTCGAGGAGTTGGACGCCTCCCGGGGCACCAGCGGCAACTACGCCTTCTACCTCTCCGTACCGCCCAAGTTCTTCCCGAAGGTCGTCCAGCAGCTCAAGAAGCACGGGCTGGCGAACGCGCCGGAGGGTTCCTGGCGGCGGGCCGTCATCGAGAAGCCGTTCGGCCACGACCTCAGGAGCGCGCGGGAACTGAACAAGGTCCTGCACGACGTTTTCGACCCCGAGCAGGTCTTCCGCATCGACCACTACCTCGGCAAGGAGACCGTCCAGAACATCCTGGCGCTCCGCTTCGCCAACCAGATGTACGAGCCCATCTGGCACCGGTCGTACGTGGACCACGTACAGATCACGATGGCCGAGGACATCGGCATCGGCGGCCGCGCGGGCTACTACGACGGCATCGGGTCGGCCCGTGACGTCATCCAGAACCACCTGCTCCAGCTGATGGCGCTGACCGCGATGGAGGAGCCCATCGCCTTCGACGCCGACTCGCTGCTCACCGAGAAGCTCAAGGTCCTCAAGTCCGTGAAGCTGCCGGAGAACCTGGGCGAGCACACCGTGCGCGGCCAGTACGCGACCGGCTGGCAGGGCGGCGCGAAGGTGTGCGGCTACCTCGAAGAGGACGGCATCGACCCCGAGTCGACGACCGACACGTACGCGGCGGTCAAGCTGGAGGTCGACAACCGCCGCTGGGCGGGCGTCCCGTTCTACCTGCGCACCGGAAAGCGCCTGGGCCGCCGCGTCACCGAGATCGCCGTCGTCTTCCAGCGGGCCCCGCACTCCCCGTTCGACTCCACCGCCACCGAGGAACTCGGCGCCAACGCGATCGTCATCCGCGTCCAGCCCGACGAGGGCATGACGGTGCGCTTCGGATCGAAGGTGCCGGGTACGTCGATGGAGATCCGGGACGTGTCGATGGACTTCGCGTACGGCGAGTCGTTCACGGAGTCCAGCCCGGAGGCGTACGAACGCCTGATCCTGGATGTGCTGCTCGGCGACGCCAATCTCTTCCCCCGTCACCAGGAGGTGGAAGAGTCCTGGAAGATCCTCGACCCGATCGAGGACTACTGGGACACGCACGGCAGGCCCGCGCAGTACGCCTCGGGCAGCTGGGGTCCCGAGGAAGCCGACGAGATGCTCGCACGAGACGGACGGAGCTGGCGCAGGCCATGAAGATCGACCTGACCGACACCACGGCAAGCAAGATCAACAAGGCCCTCGTGGAAGGCCGCCGCGCCATCGGCACGCCAGCCGTGGGCATGGTCCTGACGATGGTCATCGTGACGGACGAGGAGAACGCGTACGACTCGATCAAGGCGGCCGAGGAGGCCTCGCACGAGCACCCCGCGCGCACCCTGGTCGTCATCAAGCGGCACGCCCGCACCCCTCGCGACCGCACGAACTCGCGCCTCGACGCCGAGGTGAGGGTAGGTGCCGACGCCGGTACCGGTGAGACGGTCATCCTGAGGCTGTACGGCGAGGTGTCCGACCACGCCGACTCGGTGGTCCTGCCGCTGCTGCTGGCGGACGCGCCGGTCGTCGTCTGGTGGCCCGTGGACGCGCCCGCGGTCCCGGCCAAGGACCCTCTCGGCGCGCTCGCCCAGCGCCGGATCACCGACATGTACGCCGTGGAGACCCCGCTGGAGGCCCTGGAGGCGCGCGCCGCCGCGTACGCGCCGGGCGACACGGACCTGGCCTGGACCCGGCTGACCCCGTGGCGCTCCATGCTGGCCGCCGCCCTCGACCAGGCCCGTACGGAGATCACCTCGGCCGCGGTCGAGAGCGAGGCGGAGAACCCGAGCGCCGAGCTGCTGGCCCGCTGGCTGGAGGCCCGCCTGGGTGTCTCGGTCGAGCGGGTCGTCACCGCCGGGCCCGTGGTCACCGCCGTCCGGCTCGGCACCGCGAACGGCGAGATCGTCATCGACCGGCCCGAGGGCCCGCTCGCGACGCTCTCCCTGCCCGGCCAGCCCTCGCGCACCCTCGCGCTGAAGGTCCGCAGCACCTCCGAGCTGATCGCCGAGGAACTGCGCCGCCTCGACGCGGACGAGATGTACGCCGTCGCCCTGCGCGGCGGCGACGAATCCGAGAGGGAGAGCCGTGCCTGACACACCGAAGCTCACCCGCCGACCCGAGTGGACCGCGCTGGAGGACCACCGTGCCGGCCCGCTCCTCCATCCGCGGCTGCGCGAGCTGTTCGCCGCGGACCCGGAGCGCGCCGGGCGCTACACCGTGCGCGTGGGCGATCTGCTCATCGACTACTCGAAGCACCTGATCACCGACGAGACGCTCGCGCTGCTCCAGGAACTCGCCACGGCCACCGACGTGTTCGGCCTGCGCGACGCGATGTTCCGCGGTGAGCGGATCAACGTCACCGAGCAGCGGGCCGTCCTGCACACCGCGCTGCGCGCCCCGCGCGACGCGGTCGTCGAGGTCGACGGAGAGAACGTCGTGCCGAAGGTGCACTCCGTTCTCGACAGGATGGCCGACTTCTCCGAACAGGTCCGCTCCGGCAAGTGGACCGGGCACACCGGCAGGCGCATCCGCAATGTCGTCAACATCGGCATCGGCGGCTCCGACCTGGGCCCGGCCATGGCCTACGAGGCACTGCGCGCCTTCACCGACCGTGATCTGACGGTCCGCTTCGTGTCGAACGTCGACGGGGCCGACCTGCACGAGGCCGTGCGGGACCTGGATCCGGCCGAGACGCTGTTCGTCGTCGCCTCGAAGACCTTCACCACCATCGAGACGATCACCAACGCGACCTCGGCACGGACCTGGCTGCTCGCCGGACTCGGCGGCGACCCACACGCCGTGGCCAAGCACTTCGTGGCGCTGTCGACGAACGTCGAGAAGGTCGCGGACTTCGGCATCGACACGGCCAACATGTTCGAGTTCTGGGACTGGGTCGGCGGCCGCTACTCGTACGACTCCGCCATCGGCCTGTCCCTGATGATCGCGATCGGCCCGGACCGGTTCCGGGAGATGCTCGAGGGTTTCAGGATCGTCGACGAGCACTTCAGGTCCGCGCCCGCGGAGGCCAACGCGCCTTTGCTGCTCGGCCTGTTGGGTGTCTGGTACGGCGACTTCTTCGACGCCCAGTCGCACGCGGTCCTGCCGTACTCGCACTACCTGTCCAAGTTCACGGCGTATCTCCAGCAACTGGACATGGAGTCCAACGGCAAGTCCGTGGACCGCCAGGGCCGTCCCGTGGAATGGCAGACCGGCCCGGTCGTGTGGGGCACGCCCGGCACCAACGGACAGCACGCCTACTACCAGTTGCTCCACCAGGGCACCAGGACGATCCCGGCCGACCTGATCGGCTTCGTCAACCCGGTCGACGACCTGGGTCCCGAACTCGCCGCCCAGCACGACCTGTTGATGGCGAACCTCTTCGCCCAGGGCCAGGCTCTCGCGTTCGGCAGGACCGCCGACGAGGTGCGTGCGGAGGGGGTTCCCGAGGAGCAGGTGCCGCACCGCACGTTCCGCGGCAACCACCCCACCACGACCGTCCTGGCCGCCGAGTTGACCCCCTCGGTCCTCGGCCAGCTGATCGCCCTCTACGAGCACAAGGTGTTCGTGCAGGGCGCGATCTGGAACATCGACTCCTTCGACCAGTGGGGCGTCGAGCTCGGCAAGGTCCTCGCCAAGGCCGTCGAACCCGCCCTCACCGAAGGCGCCGACGTCCCCGGCCTCGACCCGTCCACCACCGCCCTCGTGGCCACGTACCGCACTCTCCGGAAGAAGTGAACTGACATGACTGCGATGCAGCTCGGTCTCATCGGCCTCGGCAAGATGGGCGGCAACATGCGCGAGCGCATTCGCCGCGCAGGCCACACCGTCATCGGATACGACCGCAACCCGGACCTCGCCGACGTCAGCAGCCTCACCGAACTGGTGGGCAAACTCGAAGGGCCGCGGGTGGTGTGGGTGATGGTTCCGGCGGGTGCCGCGACCCAGTCCACCATCGATGAGCTGGCCGAGCTCCTGGAGCCCGGTGACGTGGTCGTGGACGGCGGGAACTCCCGCTGGACGGACGACGAGAAGCACGCCGGGGAACTGGCGGCGAAGGGCATCGGCTTCGTGGACGCGGGCGTCTCGGGCGGTGTGTGGGGCCTGGAGAACGGCTACGCCCTGATGGTCGGCGGCGACGCCGAACACATCGCCCGGGTCCAGCCCGTCTTCGACGCCCTCAAGCCGGAGGGCGAGGCGGGGTTCGTCCACGCGGGCAAGGTGGGCGCCGGCCACTTCTCCAAGATGGTCCACAACGGCATCGAGTACGCGATGATGCAGGCCTACGCCGAGGGCTGGGAGCTCCTGCAGGCCGTCGACTCCGTCACCGATGTGCGTGAGGTCTTCCGCTCCTGGCAGGAGGGCACCGTCATCCGTTCCTGGCTGCTCGACCTCGCGGTCAACGCCCTGGACGAGGACGAACACCTGGAGAAGCTGCGCGGGTACGCGCAGGACTCCGGCGAGGGCCGCTGGACGGTGGAGGCGGCCATCGACAACGCCGTGCCGCTGCCCGCGATCACCGCCTCGCTCTTCGCACGGTTCGCGTCCCGCCAGGACGACTCACCGCAGATGAAGATGGTCGCGGCCCTGCGCAACCAGTTCGGCGGCCACGCCGTCGAGTCCGCGAAGTAGGAGTCATGGGCGATCTCCTCCTCGTCCGCCACGGCGAGACCGAGTGGAGCAGGTCGGGACGGCACACCAGCTGGACCGACCTGCCCCTCACCCAGCACGGCGAGGAACAGGCCAAGTCCCTCGTCCCGCTCTTCACCGGGCGGCGGTTCGCCCTCGTACTCACCAGCCGGCTCGCCCGTGCGATACGGACGGCCGAGCTGGCCGGTGTGACCGGGGCGGTGTCCGACCCCGATCTGCACGAGTGGGACTACGGGGCGTACGAAGGCGTCACCACGGTCGACATCCACCGCACCCGCCCCGACTGGTACCTGTTCACCGACGGTGTGCCGCCCGGCGCCGAGGGGCACCCCGGCGAATCGCCGGCCGAGGTGGGTGAGCGCGCCGACCGCGTGCTGGCCCGCGCGGAGAAGGCCCTGGACGACGGGGACGTCCTCCTTGTCGCACACGGTCATTTCCTGCGGGTGCTGACCGCCCGGCGGCTGGGTCTGCCCGCCGGGGACGGACGGCTGTTCCGGCTCGAGACGGGCACGGTGAGCCGTCTCTCCCTGGAGCACGGCCGACCCGTGATCGCGGAGTGGAACTCCCTTCCACCACGGTAGTTCCCGGGGCCCGTGCCCCCGCACCGCTCGAACGCCGGAGGGGCCGATCACTCGGCCCCTCCGGCGTTTCACGCGCGGTACTTCGGGTTGTTGTGCCATTTGACGATCTGCTTCTCCGGGTCACCCGTGTAGGACCAGGGTGTCCGGGTGAAGCGACGGCCGAGCAGCCGGAACAGTGAGGCGGTGATGTCCGGCACCGCGGCGTGCCCCGCGGCGTGGGCCAGGTGGTTCAGGTGCTGCACCTCTCCGGGTTCGACGGGACCTTCGGGACGTGCCGTGATCCAGCGCTGCCAGGTACGCCGGACGTCGTTGACCGCTCCGTCGTGGTTCCAGTGCTGGCCGATGCCGACGACCGCGCCCTGCTGGCCCTTCGCCCCCTCCTGGATGTAGCGGTACTCCTCCACCCGGGCGAACTGCACCAGGACGGGCAGCGCGCACCCCGGCGGCGCCACTCCCGCCGCGTCCCGGGCGAAGTCGTACATGATGCCGTGCGTACCGTGCCAGCGCGCCGAGTAGTAGTGCAGCACCTGGAGGTGCCCCTCGACGCTGTACGGGTCACGCGCGTGCAACTCGTCCCACCAGCGGCCCAGTTCCTGCCGGCGCACCCCGCCGGGGTAGAGCCGCGCGACGGCGATGAGGGAGATCCACGGCGTGGGGTCGTCGAGGTACGCGTCGGTCGCCTGGAGGCAGGCCATGACCGCGCCGTCGATACGGTTCTGGTCGATGGGCACGCCCCGGCCCGCGGCGATGGCCAGGTTGAAGGCCCGGGCCGTCTCCGTCGCGGCCCGCAGCATCAGCGCGTCGGCACTGCGGGGCTCGGCGGCCAGCCAGGACTCGGCCGTCGAGGTGCTCGCACAGGCCTGTGCGAGCAGCCTCATCCGGTGGCCCCGCGCCGTCCACGCGGGCCCGGTGGTCCGCAGCAGCTGCCTCAAACCCTGCCAGCGGCCGATGACGATGTCCTGCTTGGCCGAGGTGAGGGGCGCGTCGCCGCAGTCGGGGTCGAAGTCGGGGGTGAAACGGTCTCGCGCCATCGGGGCCCCTCTCAGAAGTCGGTGGGGAGACCCTCGTGGACGCGGGACCGCTCGCTCGCCGCGGCGTCGTGGTCGTCGGGAATGTAGTGCGTCTCGACGACATGGCTGGCGTCCAGTTTCGCCGGCCGGTAGTAGTCACTGCCCTGCCGCCAGTACCAGAGCATGGGGATCAGGCCGACGGCCAGGCCGCCGATACCGATGGTGATCGACGCGCTGCTCAGGTCGCCCAGTGATTCGACGAAGATCCAGAACATGAACAGGGCGCCGAGGAACGGCCACAGCCCGCCGAAGAAGAAGTTGGACGGGGACTTCAGCAGCATCTTGCGGTAGGCGACGACCACCGCGAGACCGGCCAGTCCGTAGTACACGGCGATCTGCAGACCGATCGCGGCGATGGCGTCGGCGAGGATGTCGCCGACCGAGCCGAGGGCGTTGGAGGCCACGAACATCCCGAGTGCCACGGCGCCGACCACGACGATCGCGACCCACGGGGTGTTCCACCGGGGATGCACCTTCCCCAGGGCACTGGGCATCGTCCGGTCGCGTCCCATCGCGAACAGCGACCGGGTGACCTGGATGAGTGTGGTCTCCAGGGTGGCGATGGTGGACAGCATCACGGCGACGATCAGCAGCTTGCCGCCCCAGCCCGGCCAGATCTCCTCGCCGAGCACCGCCAGGACGTTGGCGTCGTTCTCCTGGATCTGCTGCGAGGTGAGGATGACGTTCACCGCGATGGTGAAGACCTCGAAGAGGAGGAAGACGATGCCCACGCCGATCAGCCCCGCGAGGCCGGTGGTGCGGCGGCTGTCCTTGGTCTCCTCGCTGAGGTTGGACGTGACGTCCCAGCCCCAGTAGTAGAAGGCGGCGATGAGGGCGCCGGAGGCGAAGCCGCTCATCCCGTCGAAGTGGCTGAAGCCGAGCCACGACCAGTCGAAGGGCCGGGCGCTGTCGGCGTGCAGCAGTGCGCCGATCGCGAAGAGGGCCAGGATGGCGAGTTCGACGCCGGACATGATGAGCTGGGCGCGGACGGTGAGCCGGGCCCCGCCGAGCACGACGAACAGCATGAGCAGGAACCAGCCCGCGCCGACGACGGTGGACAGCGCCGTGTTGTCGGCGAGCCCCTCGTCGAAGAGGGAGAGCGTCATCGAACCGGCGGGCAGCGAACCGGCGACCATGAAGATGGTCGCGGAGATCACCAGGGCCCAGCCGCTGATGAACCCGAGGAACGGGTGGAGCGTGCGGCCGACCCAGGAGTAGCTGGCGCCCGCGTTGGTGTCTATTCGGCTGAGGTAGCTGAACGCCAGCGCGATGCCCAGCATGGGTATCGCGCAGTAGAGGAGCGCCGCGGGGCTGGCCAGGCCGACCGCTCCGACGAGAACCGCGGTGGTCGCGGCCAGCGAGTACGCGGGGGCGCTGCCCGCGACCGCCATCACCACCGTGTCGAACGTACCGAGGACATTGGCCTGGAGCCCTCTGCCCCTGTTGTTGCTCATGGTTGCGCTGCTTTCCGTCCTGCACGAAGCGCGTGCGGGCATGCCCGACCGCGACAGGTGTAAGTGGGGGGTGTGGCCGATTCCGTGCAGCCGCGGTGCTCGCTCGGCGGGACGGTCGCTCCGTAGACGGAGTGATGATAGCGGTGGTGATTGAGGTTTCAAGGTCAACTCGTGGGTAATGTCCGCCTGCTTGCGGTTCACCGATGAGCGGTGATAGCGCGCGGCCGCCCGCAGGAGGGCCCGCGGACCCTGGTGCGCGAGCCCGCACAGACCCCAACTTGCCCTCCGAACAACCGAGTTGAATGATCCGGAAGACGTCGGGCCGGGCCCGTGGGAGAGGGCCCGGCCCGGTGGAGGTTGAGAATCGGGTAAGAGGAGGCGTCCCGGTGTGGAGTCAGCGCACCGGTCGGCGTACGTGCTGCGCGGCCAGCCGCACCGGGGCGTTCTGTGCGCCGTAACCGCGGTAGTCCGCGTCGCGCTGGACCAGTTCGAAGAAGACCCGGCCGATCGTCTCCGTGTAGCAGTGGCGGAAGGCGCCGCCCGCGTCCCGGTCGTAGAGGATGCCGAGTTCGCGCAGGTCCTCCAGCTCCCCGTCGGCGAACCCGTACCTGGCCGCGAGGTCGTCGTAGTAGTTGGCGGGGATGTCGAGCAGCCGGCCGCCCGCGGCACGGAAGCGGCGGGCCGCCGTGACGAGGTCGTCGGTGGCGAGCGCGATGTGCTGGGCGCGACCGCCCTCGTCCGCACTCGGTGCGGGGCCGACGCCGAGGGCGATACGGACACTGCCGTCGGCGTTGGTGACGGCACGGCTGCGCAGGAGCCCGTAGGGATCGGCGACGTCCACGCTGTCCCGGGCGTCGAGCCCGAGGACGCTGCGGTGGAAGAGGGCCGCCTCGTCGAACTGGTGCCAGGGCTGGGTGAGGGCGAGGTGGTCGATGCGGTGCACACCGCCGGTGGCCGGAGCCGCCTGCTCGGCGGGTTCGACGGGCTCGACGGGTTCGACGGGTTCGACGGGCTCGAAGTCGCTCGTCCAGCTGGGCAGTCCGGGCCGGCCGGTGGCGCAGAAGAACAGCTCGGTGCCGTCGGGGGCGGCGACGGCGTCCAGGGGGACGTCCTCGGGCGCGCGGCGGCGCGGCAGGACGGGGGCGAGCAACGACTCGGCGCGCCGGGCCGCGCCCGCCGGGTCGGGCGACTCCAGCCCGACGGCGGCGAGTCGGGTCCCGTCGCGCCGGGCGGCCGGGCCCGTGTTGAGCAGCAGCCGGGCCTCGCCCTGCTGCCACAGGTCGACCGGCTTGCTGCGGTGCCGGGCGGTCCGGGCGAAGCCGAGCGCTGCGAGGATCTCCGAAACCGGTTCGACGTCGGGGGTGACCAGTTCGGCGAAGGCGACACCGGTCGGCACGACGGGCGTCGGCGGCGCGCTGAGCCCGACGCTCTCCTGGAGCACGAGGAGCGAGCGCAGGGCGTCGACGGCGGTCGGACCGGCCTCGGCCTGGCGGAACACGTCGTTGAACACCTCCAGCGAGAGCGGCCCCCGGTAACCGGCGCGGATCACGTGCCCGACGAGCCCGGCGACGTCGAAGCCCCCCTGGCCCGGGAAGCAGCGGTAGTGGCGGCTCCACTGCAGTACGTCCATCGCCATCAGCGGGGCGTCGGCCAGCTGGAGGAAGAAGATCTTCTCGCCGGGGATGTCCTCGATGCCCTTGGGATCGGAGCCCCGGGCGAGGATGTGGAAGCTGTCCAGGCAGGTGCCGAGCGCGGGATGGTCGGCGGCCTCGACGATGCGCCAGGCGTGGTCGTACGTGCTGACGTGCCGGCCCCACGCCAGCGCCTCGTAGGCGACACGGACACCGAA
Source organism: Streptomyces aurantiacus (assembly GCF_027107535.1). NCBI lineage: Bacteria > Bacillati > Actinomycetota > Actinomycetes > Kitasatosporales > Streptomycetaceae > Streptomyces > Streptomyces sp. Qhu-G9. The sequence goes on from NZ_CP114283.1 coordinate 6,774,747, forward strand.
GTCCTGGGCCAGGTCGGCGAGTCGGCGCAGCTGGAACGCGGCCAGCGCGTCGTCGTCCTCGGCGAGCGGCGACACGCTGGAGCACACCAGCACGGTGTCGGCCCCGAGCCGCTCCATCAGCCGGAACTTGTGCTCGGCCCGGCGCAGGGCACGTGCGAACTCCTCCGCCGGCAGGGCCTCGATGTCACGCATCGGCTGGTAGAGGTCGATGCTCAGCCCGAGGTCGGCGCAGCGGGCGCGGATCTCCTCCGGGCTGAGAGGGCTGGCGAGCAGGTCGTTCTCGAAGATCTCCACACCGTCGAAGCCGGCCCGCGCCGCGGCCGTGATCTTCTCGGTGAGGGGTCCGCTGAGAGAGACGGTGGCGATGGACGTACGCACGTTGCTGCTCCTTCACTTCCACTGCACGACAAGGAACGAACCCCCTTCAGGCCCCCACCTCACAACCCACGACAACCCCGACCCAGCAGGACCGCCCCGCGGAACCCCGGCCCACCGAGGGGCGCGGGGAACTGCGCGACCGGCCACGAAGCACCCGCCCCACGACACCGATCACCCCACCCCCGAGGCGCCCTCAGCTCCGGGCACCGGCCGCACCGGCCACCCCCGCGAGTTCGGCGATGTCCGCCAGCATCCGCACACTGTCCGGCTCCCTCCCCGTGAAGAGCCGAAACGCGTCCGCGGCCTGGAAAACGGCCATTCCTCCGCCGTCGAGCGCCGCGCACCCCACTGCCCGGGCGGCCCGCAGCAGCTCGGTCTCCAGGGGCCGGTAGACGACCTCGGCGACCCACAGCCCGGGATGCAGCAGCCCGGCGGCGAACGGCAGTCCGGGGTGGGCGGCCATCCCCACGGGCGTGGCCTGCACGACACCGTCCGCGCCGTCGAGCAGCGCGCCCGGCCGGTCCGGCGTGGCGGCGGTCGCCCGGCCCGCGCCGAAGTGCCGGTTCAGCCCGGCCGCGAGCGTGGCCGCACGGTCCGGGACCGTGTCCACGACGGTGATGTGCCCCGCCCCGAGCGTGAGCACAGCGTGCGCGACGGCCGCGCCCGCTCCCCCGGCGCCCCACTGCACCACCCGCTCCAGCGGAGCGTCGGGCAGTCCGCGGGCGAACGACGCGGCGAACCCGGTGACGTCCGTGTTGTGCCCGATCGCGCGGCCGTCCTCGAAGAGGACGGTGTTCACCGCGCCGAGCGCCTCGGCCTGCGGGGCGAGCGCGTCGAGGTGTTCGATGACGTGCTGTTTGCAGGGGTGGGTGATGTTCAGCCCGTCGAAGCCCAGGTCGCGCGCGGCGCGCACCAGGTCTCCCACCGCGTCGGGCGGGACGCCGAGCGTGTCGATGTCGATGCGCCGGTACACGTAGCGCAGGCCCTGCCGGTCGGCCTCCCGCTCGTGCAGTGCCGGGCTGAGGGACGGGCCGATGCCCGCGCCGATCAGTCCGACGAGATACGAGTCCTTGACCACGGCGACCACGGCGGACCTCCAGAGCGGCTCACTAATGTACGAACTAGTACGTTAGCTATACCAGCATCCCGGGGCGACGGGAAGGCCCGCCGGACACCCGCGGCCGCACGGGAGAGCCTGCTTCTAGAATCGCGGCACTGGCCCCTCGCCCGAAGGAACCCGATGACCAGCGTCGAAGAACCGGCACGGCCGAACGGGCGCATCCGTGACGCCGCCCGCACGAAGGCCGAGATCCTCGACGTCGCGACCCAGGAGTTCGCCCGGGCCGGCTACGACGGGGCCCGGGTCGACGAGATCGCCGCCCGCACCCGGACCACGAAGCGGATGATCTATTACTACTTCGGCGGCAAGGAACAGCTGTTCACCGCCGTACTGGAGCGGGCGTACGGCGTCATCCGCGAGGCCGAGCAGGGGCTCGACGTCGAACACCTGGACCCGGTCGCGGCCATCCGGCGGCTGGCCGAGCTGACCTTCGACCACCATGAGGCGCACCCGGACTTCATCCGCCTGGTCAGCATCGAGAACATCCACGGGGCCGAGCACATCGCCGCCTCGGAGGAGCTGGGCAGAATCGGCTCGCCCGCCCTGGACGTGATCCGCCGCATCCTGGAGTCGGGGCGGGAGTCGGGCCTGTTCACGGCTGACGTCGACGCCGTGGACCTGCACGCGATGATCAGCTCGTTCTGCTTCTTCCGGGTCGCCAACCGGCACACCTTCGGGGCCCTGTTCGGCCGCGACCTGGTGGACCCGGCGCAGCGCGAGCACTACCGGAGCATGCTGGGCGACATGGTCATCGCCTACCTGACGGCGGACCGCGCGACGCGCTGAGACGGAGCACGGACGCCGACGCGCCTCCACGCAAGATCCTTCGGCCGGACCTCTTGACACCCGGGAAACGTGAGCGCAACATCCGTAGCCAGCCACTACTAACTACCCAGTGGGTTAATTAACCGGGTCGCCCCCGGTGCGGCCGTCCCACACCCCAGGGATCCGGCACCTCTCCCCTCCGCTCACTCCGCCTGCGTCGGAGTTCCCCCGAAGGAGCACGCCGTGTCCGTCCCCGCAGCGCCCCTCGACGCGCCTCCCGGTCAGCCGAAGAAAGCCGCGACGGCCGCCTGGATCGGCAGCGCGCTGGAGTACTACGACTTCTTCATCTACGGCAGCGCGGCCGCGCTGATCTTCCCGGAGGTCTTCTTCGACGAGTCGGACCCGGCCACCGCGACGCTCCTGTCGCTGGCCACGTTCGGGGTCGCGTACGCGGCCCGCCCGGTCGGGGCGCTCTTCCTCGGGCACTTCGGCGACCGCGTCGGCCGCAAGAAGATCATGGTCTTCACGCTGATCCTGATGGGCGTGTCGACGTTCCTCATCGGCTGTCTGCCGACCCGTGACCAGGTCGGCACACTGGCCCCGGTGCTGCTGGTGATCTGCCGGGTCCTGCAGGGCATCTCGGCCGCCGGTGAGCAGGCCAGCGCGAACTCGATGTCTCTGGAACACGCGCCACCCGGACGACGCGGTTTCTTCACCAGCTTCACGCTCAGCGGCACCCAGGGCGGGCAGCTCCTCGCCACGCTCGTGTTCATCCCGGTCGCCGCGCTCCCCGAGGACCAACTGCTCTCCTGGGGCTGGCGGGTCCCGTTCTGGATGAGCATCGCGGTCGCCGTCGCCGGCTATGTCATCCGCCGCACCCTGGAGGAGACCCCGACCTTCACCCAGCAGGCCGCCACCGAGGGTGTCGCGAAGATGCCCCTCGCCGTGCTGCTGAAGGACCACTGGGCGGACGTCCTGCGGGTGGTCGCGGCCGCCCTCGTCGCCTCGGTCAGCACGATCTTCACCGTGTGGGCGCTGTCGTACGCGACCAGCGACGCGGTCGGCATGGACCGTACGTCGATGCTGTGGGTGGGCGCGCTCGCCAACCTCGTCGCCCTCGGGGCGATCCCGCTGTGGGCCACCCTGTCCGACCGCATCGGCCGCCGCCCCGTCTTCCTGATCGGCGCCGCGGGCAGTGGCGTACTGATGGTCGCCTACCTGTGGGCGATCTCCACGGGCTCGTACCCGCTGGTCCTGGTCCTCGGCATCATCACCTTCGGTGTCGTCTACAGCGCCGCGAACGGGGTCTGGCCGTCCTTCTACGGCGAGATGTTCTCGACCCGGGTCCGACTGTCGGGCATGGCCATCGGTACGCAGATCGGCTTCGCGGTCGCCGGGTTCGCGGTGACCTTCGCCGCGCAGATCGCGGGTCCCGACGGGGACGACTGGGGGGCCGTGGCCCTGTTCACGGCCGCGCTGTGCGTCCCGCCGGTGATCGCCGCGCTCACCGCACGCGAGACGCACAAGGTGGCGACGGAGCACCTCGGCGAGCGCGCGCTCCAGGAGTCACCGGGCCGCGCGACGGTGTCGCTGTAGCCGCCTCACGCGGGACCACAGGACATGCCTGAGCCCCCGGACAGCTTTCGCTGCCGGGGGCTCGGGCACATCCGCCGAGGAGGTCAGGTCCCCGCGGGAGTCAGGAGGTCAGGTCCTCGCGGTGGTCAACGTGAGCCGCGGTTCGCCGTGTTCGTCGGCCTCACCGAGCACCGCGGTGAAGGACCCCGTACGCACGACCAGTCCGTCCTCGGCCCGCTCGCAGACCAGGTCGAGCCGTCCGGAGTCCGCCGGTCCGTAGCGCACGGCGAAGACGTCGAGCCCCTCCGGCGCGTCCGGCGCGGGTCCGGCCTCCAGGGCGCTCGTCGTCCGTACGTGACGCCAGCCGGCGTCCGGGTCGCCGTACCCGCGCGGGTCGGCGGCCAGCGCGAACGCGGCCTGCTGCTGGGTGAGTTCGCTCCGAGCGTCGAAGGAGTCCGGCCCGTCCAGGGGGTGCGTCAGGCGCAGCTCACCGGCGGCCGCGACGAGCGGGAAGTCGCCCACCCGGCGGAACCGGTCCCCGTCCGCGGTGACGTACGGCATCCCGGCGAGCAAGTACCGCTCGCCGTCCAGCCGTTCGACGACCACCGTCGTCCACAGCCGCGTGCCGTCCGTGACGTACAGGGACCGCACCCGGCGCAGCACATGGTCCCGGCCGACGACAGGCTTGGTCACGAGCTTGGCCGCGAGCCCACCGACGCGCCGGTCCGCCACCCGCACCGCGCCCATCGGGCGGCACAGCAGGAAGCCGTCCGTCACGGGGCCGAAGCCGTGCTGCCGGTTGACGGCTGCCGCGATGAGCACCGTGCCGCCCGCCTCGATCACGGAGGGAGTCATCCGGTCGTCGAACGACACCGTGACCGTGCCGGAGCGCAGTTGGTGGCGGGCGGGCGCCGTGCTCGGGGCGCGGTGCCAGCCGGTGGTGTCCTGGATCTGCCAGACGAGCATGAACGCGAAGTGCCCGTCCACGCCTCCGTCGGCCCCGACCGCGTGCCGGGCCCAGCGCGCGTCCCCGGCGTAGCGGCCGATGTCGGCTTTGATACGACGGCCGAAGTACCGCAGCCCGAGGACGGATTCGAAGGCGGAGTGCTGCTCGCTGTAGCGGGGCCCGCCGATGTCGAAGCCGCTCCCGCAGACGCGCGCGTCGATGTAGCGGGCCAGCGTCTCACCGTCCTGCGCGAAGACCTCCTCGCCGCTGACCCGGTGGGCCTGGGCGAGGAACGACAGGGAGATCGGCCCGTAGTTGTTGTCGTACGCGCCGCCGTGCTCCGGCGGCAGCGGGGCGCCCCGGTCCCGTACCCGGCGGGCGCGGATCTCGTCGGCGTACAGGCGCAGGGCCCTCTGCCGCACCGGCTCGCCCTCCTCGGCGGGGAGGTGACGGGCGAGCATCAGGCCGCCGACCACGCAGCCGATGGCCTGGTTCGCGGCGTCCTGCGGATTGAAGACCGTGGCCTCGGTCAGCCAGCGCCAGTACCCGCCGGCCACGCCCAGGAGTTCGCGGTACTGCTCCTCCTCGACGAGGCCGTCCGCCGCGTCGAGGACGTTGACCGCCTGGAGGAGCGCCCACACCGTGCTCGGCCAGTCGCCGATGGGGTGCGCGCCCGCCTCCAGTACGTAACGGGCGTACGGCAGGCCGGTGTCACGTGCCGTCAGGTTCGGATAGCCGGGGTTGTCCTCGGTGAAGACCCGCGAGCGCAGGTGGAAGGCGAGGCTGAGCCGCACGGCCTCCGGCAGGCGCGGGTCCTTGGTGCGGTGCCAGGCGAGCGCGAGCAGGGACGTGATGCCGAGCGAGGTGTCGCCGACGTCGTCGCAGGCCGCCGGGTTCTCGAGGCTGCCCTCGGAAGTGATCCGGGCCAGGGCCGTCTCGGTGACGCCCGCCAGTACGGCGTCGTACGCGGCGGGGTCGTCCGGCAGGTCGTGCAACGGCCCGCGCTGGTGGAGGAGATGCACGGACTCAGCCCTTCATGCCCGAGGTGGCCAGGCCCTCTACCAGTCTCTTCTGGAAGATGAGGAAGCAGATGAGCGTGGGCAGCAGGGCGAGGGTCGACATGGCGAACATCGCGCCGTACGACGAGCCGCTCGTCTGGTCCAGGAACAGAGTGAGGCCCAGCGGGACGGTGAACTTGTCGTTCTGCTGGAGGTAGACGAGCTGGTGCAGGAAGTCGTCGTACGTCCAGATGAAGGTGAAGATCGTGGTGGTGATGAGCGCCGGCTTCATCAGCGGCAGGATGATCTTCCAGTAGATCTGGAAGGGGTTGGCGCCGTCCATCATCGCCGCCTGGTCCAGCTCGCGCGGGATCGAGCGGATGAACTGGACCATCAGGAAGATGAAGAAGGCGTCCACCGCGAGGAACTTCGGCACGATCAGCGGCAGGAACGTGTTGATCCACGTCAGGTTGTAGAAGATCGTGTACTGCGGGATCAGGACGGCCTGCGTCGGCAGCATCAGCGTGCCGAGCATCAAGCCGAACCAGATCTTCTTCCCGCGGAACTCGAAGCGCGCGAAGGCGTAGGCGGCCAGCGAGCAGGAGATCACGTTGCCGATCACCGCGCCGATCGTGACGATCAGCGAGTTGGTGATGTAGAGGGAGAAGGAGTTTCCGGAGCCGCTCCAGCCCTCGGAGTAGTTCTCCGGGCGCAGCGAGCTCGGGATGAGCCCGGGCTGGGTGAAGATCTCGGTGTCGGGCTTGAGCGAGCTGCTCAGCATCCACAGCAGCGGATAGAGCATGACGATCGCCACACCGATGAGCACGGTGTGGATGAAGATGCGGCGTGAACCGGTGGCGGAGCGCAGCTTCTGCAGCGGCGACTTCGAGGCCGTGGTGATGGCGGACATGGGTGAAGGACTCCTCGCTCAGTCGTCGTAGTGGACCCAGTAGCGGCTGGCGATGAAGTTGACCGCCGTGAAGCCTGCGATGACCAGGAACAACACCCAGGCGAGAGCCGAGGCGTATCCCATCTGGAGGTCGGTGAAGCCCTTCTTGTACAGGTAGAGGGAGTACAGCATGGTCGAGTTGAGCGGTCCGCCGGAGCCGTTGCTGATGACGAAGGCGGGGGTGAACGTCTTGAACGCGTCGATGATCTGCAGGACCACGTTGAAGAAGACGATCGGCGTCAGCAGCGGCAGGGTGATCTTGAAGAACCGGGTGACGGGCGTGACGCCGTCGATCGCGGCCGCCTCGTACACGTCCTTCGGCAGCTGCTTGAGGCCGGCGAGGAAGATGACCATCGGGGTGCCGAACTGCCAGACCGCCAGCAGGATCAGGGTGTAGAGCGCGGTGTCGGGGCTGGAGATCCAGTCCTGGCCCTTGATGCCGAACCAGGCGAGGAAGTCGTTGAACAGGCCGTCGCCGCCGAAGACCTGCCGCCACACGATGGCGATCGCGACCGCGCCGCCGAGCAGGGACGGCAGGTAGAAGGCGGCCCGGTACAGGCCGATGCCCCTGAGGTCGCGGTTGAGCAGCATCGCCACACCGAGGGCGAGCGCCAGCTTCAGCGGCACCGAGACGAGCACGTACAGCAGGGTGGCGTGCACCGAGTCCCAGAAGACCGGATCGTCGGTGAACATCTTGTCGTAGTTGTCCAGTCCGATCCACTGCGCGGGTGTCAGCAGGTCGAAGTTGGTGAAGGACAGGTACAGCGAGGCGAGCATCGGGTAGATCGTCAGGCCGAACAGGCCGACGAACCAGGGGGCCAGGAAGGCGTACGGCCACCAGCCCCCGCCGCGCCGTCTGGCGAGGCGGCGGCGCATACGGTCACGCTCCCGCTGGTCTGACGGGGTCGACGGAGCGGACTGCTCCTTCACGACCTCGTCGGTCTTCGCGGTGGTCATACTCATCTCTCCCTGACCCTCTCCTGGTGTTTCTGTCGTGCGGCGCCGCTCGGCGCGCCCCCCGCGCCCCGTGAGGGGCGCGGGGAGCCGCACACCAGCCGTGGCCGGTCCGCGGCCGCGAGCGGCGCGTCGGCTCAGCGGAGCGTCAGCCGCCCAGGATTCCGGCGGACTGGTCGAAGAACTCGCCGAGCTGCGCCTTGATCGACTTCTTGCCGAAGGCCACGGCGAGGTTCGACTGGAACAGCAGGTCCCAGATCTGGTCGGCACCCTGCGGCGGGGGCGCGGGGGCCTCCAGGGCGTCGCTCGCCTTGCCGACCCGCTGGGAGATGTAGTCGGCGTTCTCCATGTTCAGCTTGTCCGTCTCGGTCAGACCCGAGGCGATCAGCTTGCGGGCCTTGTCCGTCGGCGGGATGCCGCGCAGCAGCTGCATGTCCTTGATCGCGGTGGCGTCCTGGGCGAAGAACGACATGATCTTCACCGAGTCGGCGACCTTCTTGCTGGCCTTGGTGGCGCTCAGCAGCACACCGCCGTTGACGAAGTTGCCCTCGATCGCGCCGGAGAAGTCGCCCTGCGGGGTGGGCAGGAAGTCCAGCTGCGCGTCGGTGATCGAGCCGCCCGCGCCGTAGACACCGGAGTCGAAGGTGAACAGCGCCTTGCCGATGACGACCGCGTTCTTGGTGAGGTCGTTGTGCGCGGCGGAGGTGATCGCCGGCGGCGGGCAGGCGTTGGCCTTGCGCATGTCGGCCCAGTACTCCCACCACTCCTGGAGGGTGGCGGCGGTGAAGCCGAGCTTCTTGCCGTCGGGCGAGAAGAAGGTCTCGCCGTGCTCACGGGCGAAGATCTCGAAGCACTGGAGGGTGCCGCCACCGCCGTCGTCGACGCCGTAGATCTTGCCGCCACTCTTCTTGTAGACGTCGGTGGAGATCTTCTTCAGGTCGGCCCAGGTCCACTCGCGGTCCGGCAGCTTCAGGCCCAGCTTCTCCAGGCCGCTGCGGTTGACGGTGAGCTGGTTGACGCCGATGCCGGACGGGACGCCGTACAGCTTGCCGTCGACCGTGCCGGCGGCGAGGAGCGTCTTGGAGAAGCCGGTCAGGTCCAGGCTCTTGCCGACGTAGGAGTCGATCGGCGCGAGGACACCCTTGCGGGCGTACTGCGCGACCAGAGCGGTGTCCATCTGCAGCAGGTCGGGGGCGCTGCCGCCGGCGATGTTGGTGTTGAACTTGTCGAAGTACCCGTCGTAGCCGGAGTAGGTCTCCCGGATCTTGATCTTCGGGTTCTTCTTCTGGAAGGTGGCCAGCGCCTTCTTGTAGGCCGCGTGCCGGTCGTCGCTGCCCCACCAGATCATGGTGAGGTCGCTGCTGGTGCTGCCGGCGCCGGTTCCACCGCTGCAGGCGCTCAGCGAGGTGCCGAGAGCGCCGGCGACTGCGATGCCGCTCGCGGAGCGGAACAGGGTTCTGCGCGAGATCTGGTGACCCACCGGGTCCTCCTGGATGTGCGTGACGGATCCCCTGGCCGTCGAGCGGCTCGGGTCTTTTCCCTGGGGTTTGTGCCTTCCGGCGTGCGGCCTCGCCCGGCCGCATCGCTCTGACGAGTGGGGGTCCCCGGCATGGGAGCCGCAGTCGCACGAGCGCGCCCTCGCACGGCTGCCGTACGTCGAGTCGAGTACGGCGGGACGCCTCACCCAGGGCCGGGTCCCGCCGGCCATGGAAAGCGCTTGTCCGGACATTGGCAGACCTGCGGCTGACCCGTCAATGCTTGACTCGCATACCACCGGTCACGGTTTGAATTCCATGGGCCACGGCAAGTCGGCTCGCACCCGCCACGGTGCCGCTGTCGCCGACCGTGCTGCTGACCACCTCGGTGGGCCAGCTGAGCCGCGCCAGCTCGGTCCGTACACCGGGCAGGAGCTGCGGAAACGCGCCGGTGCCGCCCCCCAGCACGATCAGCCCCGGGTCCAGCACGGCGACCACCGCGGCGGCGAGCCGGCCCACGTCCGCCGCGTGCTCGCCGACCACGAGAGCGGCTGTGGCGTGTCTCTCCTCGGCGAGGGCGAAGAGCCGCTCGGGAGTACGGGGGCAAGGACCGTCGGTGCCCCGCCAGGCCTCCTCGGCCCGGCGCAGCAGGGATCGGGAGCCCATGCGCTCCTCCAGGGCCTCCTGGCGCGGTTCACGGCCGTCGTCCCACGGGTAGGGCAGCCGGGCCAGCTCTCCCGCGGCGCCGTTCGCCCCGCGCAGCACGTGGCCGCCGATGACGATGCCGAGGCCGATGCCGACCCCGATCCGCAGATAGCCGAACGAGTCGCGGCCGCGCGCGGCGCCCTCGTGCAGTTCGGCGAGCGCGGCGCAGTTGACGTTGTTCTCCAGGTGGACGGGGACGCCCGGCGGCAGGGCGACGGCCATGGCGTCGAAGACGGGGCCGGCCTTGGCGGTCGCGGGGCGCATCCCGGTGCCCTCCCGATCCCGCGCCGTGACGTCGCCGACGGCGACGACGATGGCGCGCAGCGGGGCTCCGGCCGGAAGGGCGTCGAGAGCCTTGCGCACCGTGTCGGCGGCGTCCGCCCGGGGCCCGGTGCCCTGGGCGAGCAGGGTTCCGTCCAGGGCGCAGCCGCGCACCTGGGTGTGGGTGGGGCCCAGGTCGACGGCCAGTACGGCGCCCGCCGCGGGACCGAGGCCGTACACGGCGGCGGAACGGCCGGTACCGCCGGTCGCGGTGCCGGAGCAGGCGGCGAGCCCGGCGGCCTCCAGCTCGGCCACGGCCGTGGAGACGGTCGGCTTGGACAGTCCCGCACCGGCCGCCAGCTGGGGACGGGTGGCGGTGCCCGATGCGGCCAGTACGGCGAACACGGCGCGGGCGCTCTCGCTCAGGTTCATGCTCTCCCTCAGGTCATGCCGCAGCGGCCTGTCGCAACGGTTGTACGGCATGGGTTCCACAACCCTTGACGCACCCTACTTCGTTAGTTAACTTCCTAACGAACTCGTGCGGTACTCGCCTGCCGCACTCCCCCGAAGCCCGTCCCGGGGCTTCCCTAGGCCCTGTCGTCACATTGCCGTCGTCCGCCCGAAGGGCGGGCCGGGCGGCGTCCGGTGCGTGCTCTCGGCGTGCCGGCCGGAAGCCCTCGTACTGGACGTACCTGGGCTTTCGGCCGGTGCGGCAAGTGGGGGTCCCCCCGGCCGGTGGCTGGGGGAGCGTGCCGGACGTCGCCCGGCGGACGGGAATGTGACGACAGGGCTTGGTACACATCCGTAGGCACGGTTCGCCCGCCGCTCGCTTCGCATGCGCGTACCGCGCACCGACGAAAGAGGCTCCGTGCTGGACTCCACGCCCATCGCCGTCGGTATCGACGTGGGCGGCACCAAGACGCATCTGCGCGCGGAAGCCGGGGGCGACCCCGGCTTAGGGCCGGGTACGGTCGCCGATCACGTGCGCAGCAGCAGGGGATGGCGGCCGCACGATCCCGCGTCCGCCGCCGCCTGGCTGGCCGCACTGATCGACGACGCGTTGCCCCAGGGTGCGCGCCCCGCCTCCGTGGCCGTCGGCGGGCACGCCTGTGAGACACCTCGCCAGTGCGAGGAGATCCGCTCCGCTCTGCACGCCCTCCTCCACGTGCCCTGCCGTGTCGTCGGCGACGCCGAACTCCTCGTACCCGCGGCGGGTCTGGACAAGGGCGTCGGCCTCGTCGCCGGTACCGGTTCCGTCGCGGTGGGCCGGCTCGCCGACGGCACCGGGATCCAGGTCGGCGGCTGGGGCGCGGTGCTCGGCGACGAGGGCGGCTCGGCCGGGCTCGTACGCGAGGCCGCGCGGGCCGTGTGGGCGGCGCACGACCGCGCCGAACCGCCGGACGCGCTCGCCGACCGGCTGACCGCCGCCTTCGGAGTGTCCGAAGTACCCGCCCTGGGAGCGGCGCTGGAGAGCGCGACCGATGTCTCCGCGGAGTGGGGGCGCCATGCCCCCAGTGTGTTCGCGGCGGCCGAGGACGGCTCCTCGCTCGCCCTTCGAGTGATCGCCGAGGGCGGCCGCGCTCTCGCGTCGCTCGTCGTACGGCTCGCCGGACGCGGGGTCCCCGTGGACGACGTCGTGGTGGCGGGCGGCACGGTGCTGCGCCAGCCGGTGCTGTACGAGGCGTTCACCGCCGCGCTCGCCGAGGAGCTGCCCTCGGCACGGCCGCAGCGGCTGCGCGTTCCGCCGGCCGAAGGGGCCGTGGCGCTGGCGCGGGCGCTGCTGTGAAGGGGCCGCGGGCAGGGCGGTTTCCGCGACCGTTGAGTTCACCACCGCGCGATGAGTCCGCTCGTTCAACTCGCGTTCACCGGTCCGGGATCAGCTCACGTGATCGGTGCGCGTTCAGCGCTTCGGTGCGAGTCCAGCACTTCGAGTTCCGCACTTTCGAGTTCATCCCTCCCGTCAAGACCTCAGCAGGACCAGAAGGAGAGGCACCTCCATGCCCGGTGTGCACCCCCGTCCCCCTCGTGGCAGAGCCGGTATCGACCGGCGTGTGTTCCTGCGGAGTTCCGTGGGCGTCTCGGCCGGACTGATCGCGGCTCCCGCCGTCGTCGCCTGGCCGGCCACCGCGTCGGCGGCGACAGCGGCCGCCACGAACACGTCCGCCGCATTCGTGGACTCGTACACCACCAACGTCGTCACCAACCTCACGTCCGAGACCAACGCGGCCGTGCACATCCTCGACGGCTTCGCGCGCATCTGGAAGACGGGCACGGCCTGGAACACCGGCACCCCGCTGATGCCCGAGGTGCTGCGCGCCAACATGCGGTACTGCGCGCGCGTCACCCGGCGCCGCACGGACGCCGAGGCCCGGACGGCGTTCGTCCAGGACCGCCAGCACCAGAGTTACGCGGTGATCGCGGGCCTCGGCCCGCTCGCCGGCCTGTACCGGAGCGGGGCGAAGGCCGTCACCGGCATCACCTCGGCGCCGGACGGTGTGCCGGCCGGCCGGATCAACGACGCGATCCCGGCCGACGCGCCCGCGGGCTCCGCGCTGGGCGCCGGTTCGTACACCTCGGACCTCGGCAAGGTCGCCGAGCTGGTCGACACCGTGCGCGGTCCGTTCGCGTCGAGCAACCCGTCGAAACTCGGCTACCAGTACCCCCGCCCGTGGCGCATGAACGAGGACAGCGAGGTCGTCGACACGGGGAGGACCGACGACCAGAGCTTCCCCGTCTACGAGTCCGACGTCGTGGTCGTCCCGCAGTTGCTGCGGCAGCGCGGCACGGACCCGGCCGACGACGGCGGCTTCACCAGCGGCCACACGAACGCCTTCTACCTCGCGGCGCTGGCCATGGGGTACGCGGTCCCCGAGCGGTTCCAGGAGCTGGTGGCCCGTGCCTCCGAGCTCGCCCACACCCGCATCGTGGCGGGCATGCACTCCACCATGGACGTGGTCGGCGGCCGTGTCCTGTCGACGGCCCTCGCGGCGGCGGCCCTGGCCGACCCGAAGAACGCCGGCCTCAAGGCCGCGGCGCGGGCCCAGGCCGCGGCCTACTTCCAGGAGCACACGGGCACGACCGCGGACACCCTCTACGCCTACGCGCACTCGGCGGGCCGGGACACCGACCCGTACGCGGACCGCGCGGTCAACCGGGCCGCGGTGAAGCCCCGGTTGACCTACGTGCTGCCCAAGCGGCGCGCTCACGACCGCATGACCGTGCCGAAGGGCGCCGAGGTCCTGCTGGAGACACGGCTCCCCTATCTCTCCGCGGCCCAGCGGCGCGAGGTGCTGCGGACGACCGCGCTGCCCGCCGGTTACGTCCTGCTGGACGGCTTCGAGAAGTGGGGGCGGCTGAACCTCTTCGCCGCCGCCGACGGATACGGGGCCTTCGACGCCGACGTGCACGTCACGCTCGACGCGGCCGCCGGGGGCTTCGCCGCCGCCGACACCTGGCGCAACGACATCGGCGGGCGCGGCGCGCTCGTCAAGCGCGGCAGCGGCACGCTGACCCTCACCGGCGACAACGAGTACTCCGGCGGCACCACGCTGGAGCAGGGTGTCCTCGCGACCGCCTCGGCCGACGCGCTGGGCTGCGGTGACATACGGGTGAAGGGCGGCACCCTGCGGGCGGCTTCGCCTCTTCGGGTGCGGGGCTCCTACACCCAGGCGTCCGGTACGACGCTGGAGGTGACGCTCCCGGGCGACGGCGACCCGGCGCTGAAGGTCGGCCGCCGGGTACTGCTCGACCGGGGCAGCAGGCTCGTCCTGCGGCTCGACGGTTCGCACCGCCCGAGGCGGGGCACGGTCCTTCCGGTGATCGAGACGCGGGCGCTGCAGGGGCGGTTCGCCGGCATCACGGTGGACGGGTTCCACACCGAGCCGGTCTTCACCTCGCGCGGGCTGTCGGTCCGTCTCACCTGACCGCCACGCGGAGCGCTCCCCCGGAGCGCTCCGCACAGTTCCAGGCGCCCCGCACGGGGCGCCGTCCGTGTCCGGTGGCGAGGGTGGCGGGGGCAGTGGTGATGATGGTGTGGTCAATGACCTTCGATCGCCCACGCCCTGCCGCCGTTGGCCGGTGCGCCGGCCGGGCCGGGGGTGGCCAGCCAGTCGGCGACGGCGGCCGCGATCGGCTGGCCCGACTCGATCTGCACGAATCCGAACTGGCCGGACTGGTTGCACTCCAGGAACCACCACATCCCCTCGGCGTCCTCGGCGAAGTCGAAGGCTCCGTAGGCGAGTTCGGCCTCACGGAGGTAGGCGAGCACTCCGGCCGCGATGCAGGACGGCGCGTCCACCGCCTGCCACGGGGCGTCGGAGGTGGCGAACCGTACGTCCACCTCGTCCGGGTCGGCGTCCGGGGCGACAGCCTTGCGCGCGGCGAAGATCCGGTCGCCGACGCAGGTCAGCCTGATGTCGGCCCGCTTGGCCACCCGCCGCTGGAGCAGGGTCGGGCCGAAGGCGACAGCCGTGAAGTCCGTCTCGGGTGCGACCCTGCTGGTGGGCACCGCCCTGGGCGGCTCCTGCGGGTGCGCGCCCGAGACGGGCTTGACCACCAGATCCGGGTAGCGGTCCGCGAACTCACGGGCGGCCTGCGGGAACGTGGTGATCAAAGTGGCGGGTACGGGCAGGCTGCTGAGCTGGGCCAGGTGGAGCTGCCAGGGCTTGTGCCGGGCCCGTCGGGCCGCGTCGGGGTGGTTCATCCAGCGCGCGCCGGTGGAGCGGAGCATGCCGTAGAGCGCCTGCGCGGACTCCTCGGTCAGCCAGTCGGAGGGCTCGGCGGCGTGGGCCGCGGGCACGCCGGGCCGGCGGACCCACACGGACCGCAGCCCGCTCATGCTCACCAGGCGGCCGCCGGCGGACAGATGCCCGCGAAAGGTGCCGTGCACGTACTCGCCCGACAGGGCCACCGGGCCGGGCAGGTCCGCGGGGTCGAGGCGGACGACCGGGACACCGTTCCCGTCGAGCTCCGCCACCACCATGTCCGCGGTCACATCCTGTTCGCACGTCAGGATCAGAACCGTCATCGTCGGAGGTCCGGCTTCAGTCGTCGAAGTGGGTCTTCGAGCCCGCGGTCGAGGTCGTGGCCCCCAACTCCCGCAACACGGCGTAGTCATGAGCGGCGAGCCGCCCGTCCGGGAGCACGTTCAACTGCAGTCTGGAGTCATAGGCATACGGAACGCTGACCTCCAACTGCTGGGCCGGACGAGCATAGTTGAGCGCGAACGGTCGCATCGGTTCTCCTTGCTAGGTGCGGACCCGGACAAGCGGATCGTGACGCTCCGGCGTCACGTCGCCCGGCGGGTCCACAGGGCTTCCACGGAGATATACGAATCGAACTGGCGAATGGTTGCCTCACGCTGCGTAGTCACCGAAGCGGTACGGTTCGTCACTCGTTCCGATCGGGGGCGGACCTGCGTGCATAGGGCAGCCACTCGCCTCCTATGACGTACGCTCCGGGCCTACGGATCCGGCGCCGAGCCGCAGTTCAGCGCACTGGCGCACACTTCCGGCCACCCGCCGGACCGCCCGCCCCCCGGGCGCCGAGGGGCGGACGGCACCTGCGCGCGCCGGGACGCGGTACATCGCGGACATACGGCCGCGGCCATGGATCTCATGCGGCGGACACCTCCCTCGTAGCGGCTGCTCCCACCGCGACCGACCGCCAACCGGGCCAGGTGAAAGACCAGTTGAAGCGAGAGGTGGATGCGGTCGAGCAGGCCGGGACCGCTGACGCGGACCGGACCGGCCGGCTGCTGGCCCACCGCGGGGGCGGCGGTCGCCTCCGCGAGTACCTGATTTCCGCGACCCGTCACAGGTGTGTCGTACATCTCACGTCGTACGGTCCGCGCGAGGTCGTCAGAAACCGCCCGTTCGGGAACTCTGCCCTGTTTCGGGGTTTCCCGCCCGGCTCGCGGAGGCCGGCCCTCCGGTCGTGGACACGCCCGGCGCGAAGTCCGTCAGGCGGAACCGCCTGTCCGCAGTACGAAGTCCACTCCCTCGCGGGCGAGTTCGGCGAGCCACTCCTCGGACCGCCCGGCCGTCTCCGCCGCGCGGTGGAGGCCGGCCGGTACACCGCCGCCGAGGATCTGCCGTACGCCGAGCGCGAGCGTCCGTGAGACGCAGCGCGCCATCGCGCTCTCGTCGGCGTCCCCTTCGAGGTCCAGGAGGTAGCGCCCCGACCAGGTGCGTCCCGAGCCCTCACGGACGTCCAGTGACACGGCGAGGACCACCCGGTCGCGGTCGGCGTCGGTGGTCGGGTAGCGGGCGGCCAGCTCCTGGGCGAGTGCCGTGATCCGCCGGTCGTCGCCGTGGCGGAGTTCCTCGAAGACCGGCTGCCAGGCGTCGAGCCAGCCGTCGAGGCGCAGCGTGCCGCGGACGAACGTCAGGGGCTTCCAGGCGGGCGGCAGCCCGTACTGCCCGACGAACGGGACGCTGTCGCGGTTCGGGTAGACCTCGAAGGTCTCCCCGTCCACCACGTGGGTCCGGGTGGCCTCCCAGGGCAGCGCGGCCGTCGTCTCGGCGCCCGCCTCGATGTAACGGGCGGGTGAGCGCAGGGCGTTGAGGACTCCGGCCGGAGCCCAGCTGAAGCGGTACCTGAAGTCGTTCGGGACGGCGGGAATGCCTCCGCAGTACGAGGTGAGGCTCACCTCCGCGGCGGTGTCCGCGCCGATCTCCTGGCGGGCGCGGCCGATGAGGCTGTGCGCGAAGAGATGGTCGATGCCCGGGTCGAGTCCGGCTTCGGTGAGCACGACGACTCCGGCCGACGTGGCCGCGGGGACCTGGTCGAGGACCGCCTGCGAGACGTAGCTGGAGCAGGCGAAGTGGGCGCCGCCGCGCACACAGACGGCGAGCAGCGCCGCGTGTCCGGAGGCGGGCAGCATGGACACCACCACGTCTCCCGGGGCCAGTTCCGCTTCGAGGGCCTGCGGTGTGTACGCGCGCGGCTCGGCACGGCCGGTGAGGTGGAGCGCCGCCAGGCTCCGGGCGGCCCGCTGCTCGGTGCGGTGCCACAGGCGTACGCGGTCGGCGGCTTCGCAGAGCGCGGCCAGTCCGCTGCCGGTGGACAGACCCGCCCCGATCCAGTGGACCGTGCCGGAGGGGCGCACGGAGGCCGGAGCGGAACCAGCGGACTCAGGCATCGCCGAACTTCCCCTCTGTCGAGCCGAGTTCGTGGCACGCCTCGGTGAACCGGTCCAGGCAGCGCCCCCACGCCCCGCCCGTCCCGAACTCCAGGAGGTGCGGTGTCAGGGCCGCCGAGAAGTCCGTGCTCGCCTCCTCGGGCAGCAGGGAGGGAAGGTTGTCGATGGCGATGAGGTCCAGGGCGGGCCGGTCGTGCAGGCGTCGTACGGGATCCGTCCAGTCGGTGATCGTGTCGTAGACCGGCAGGACGTTGTACGGGGAGCCGACGTCGCAGGTCACGTCGCACACGGTGCCGAGGCGGCGGCCCGGGTCGTCGAGGTCCTTGTCGGTGAGGAAGGGTGTGGCGGGCCCGGTGGTGAGCACCGTGTTCACCATCAGCTCGTGCTCCAGCAGGGCCTGCCGGTCCAGGGCGCGGGTCTCGGCGAGATCCCAGCGGGTGGGTTCGAGTCCGGCCTCGATGAGCGCGACCCCGGCTCCGCGTCCGGAGCGGCCCAGCGCCCCGATCACGAGTGAGGAGAATCGCTCGTCGCCGGACGCCGGGCGCAGGCCGGCGTCCAGTTCCTCCTTCGACGTCGGCCGCAGCGGAGCCGTCAGCCTGCCCCGGTGGTGCAGGACGGCGAGGGCGGCGCCCACATAGCCCGCCCAGTAGCCGAAGGCGGCGAGCCTGCGCCCGTCGTCGTCCACCAGGTACTCCAGGTCGAACAGCGCCCCGCCGCCTGCGACGAAGCGGCGCAGCAGCGCCCCGGCGCCGGACTGTGCCTTGTACGCGTGCCCGAAGAAGAGGTGCCGGTGCCTCAACTCCCCGGGGGCATCGGGCAGTTCCTTGAGGCCGACGATCACCGCGTCCGCCGGTGCGTCCCTCCAGGTTCCCGCCTCGACGACACGGCAGCCCGCCGCCTCGTACGCCTCGGCCGGGAAGATCCGCTGCGGGGACTCCTCGACGGTGAGCGTCACGCCGGCCTCGGCGAGCCGCCGGGCGTCGGACGGCACGACGGCGGTGCGCCGCTCGGTCGTACGGGTCTCGTGGCGCAGCCACAGGTGCAGCTCGGTCATACGCGGTTGACCTCCGGTCGCGGGGCGTCGGCGGCGAACCGTTCGGCACGCAGCGGGGTGATGTCGACGAAGGGATCATGCCCCAGGTAGAGGTCACGGACGACCTCGCCGACGGCCGGTCCCTGGAGGAAGCCGTGCCCGGAGAACCCGGTCGCGTACAGGAAGCGGGAGACCGAACCGGCCTCGCCGATCAGCGCGTTGTGGTCCGGGGTGATCTCGTACAGGCCGGCCCAGCCGCCCGTCCTGCGCAGGCCGAGCAGGGAGGGGGCGCGGCGCTCCATGGCCGCGCACAGGCGGGGGATCCAGCGGTCGTGCGTCCCGGTGGCGAACCCGGTCTCCTCGTCGGGGTCCGACATGCCGACGAGGAGACCGGGACCTTCGGTGTGGAAGTACAGGCTGCTGGTGAAGTCGATGGTCATGGGCAGGCCGGGCGGCAGGTCGGGGGCCGGTTCGGTCACGGCGATCTGGCGGCGCAGCGGCTCCACCGGCAGGTCGACGCCGGCCATCGCGCCGACGGCCCGGGACCAGGCGCCCGCCGCGCAGACCACGGCCCCGGTGGCGATCCGGCCCAGGCGGGTGACGACGGCCGTGATGTCGTCACCCCGTGTCTCGATGCCGGTGACCTCGCAGTGCCTGACGATCCTCGCGCCGTGGCGGCGGGCGGCGGCCGCGTATCCGTGCACCACGGCCTCGGGGGTGCAGTGGCCGTCGTCCGGGGAGAAGGCGGCGGCCAGCAGCCCCTCGGTGGTGATCAGCGGCGAGAGGCGGCGGGCCTCGGCCGGGTCCAGCATGCGGCTGGGCACCCCGAGGCCGTTCTGCAGCCGTACCCCGGCCTCGAACGCCTCGACCTCCTCGGGTGTCGACAGGAGGAAGAGGTAGCCGACGCGGTGCAGCCCGATGTCGTGGCCCGTCTCCTCGCCGAAGCGGGCGAACGCCTCCAGGCTCCGTGCGCCGAGCTGGATGTTGAGCTCGTCGGAGAACTGGGCGCGCACGCCTCCCGCGGCCCGCGAGGTGGACCCCGAGGCGAGTTCGTCCCGCTCGACCAGCACCACGTCGGGCACTTTGGCCCGCGCGAGGTGGTAGGCGATGCTCGCGCCCATCACCCCGCCGCCGATGACGACGACTCCCGCGCGCCCGGGCACACCTGTCATGGGCGGGGCTCCCCTCCGCGGGCGCGTTCCCGCGCGGCGTCGATCACGGCCCAGGCTGCGGCGGCGTCCTGGACGCCGAGGCCGACGCTGTTGTAGTAGACGATGTCCCGCGCGCTCGTCCGTGCTTCGCGGCGGCCCGTGAGCACGGCGCCGAGCGGGATCAGGTCGTCGTGGGCGAGTGTTCCGGAGCGCAGCGCGTCCACCACGGGCCCGGCGTGTCCCGCCGCGGTCGCCGGATCGTCGACGACGACGGCGGCGGCTCTCCGGAGGACCGCGGGGTCGACCTCGCTCCGGCTCGGTTCGAAGGAGCCGACGCTCACGACCGTGCATCCCGGCGCGAGCCATTCGCCCCGGACGACGGGTGTCCTGCTGAGGGTGCAGGCCGCGACCATGGGCAGTCCGGCCACGGCCTCCTCCGGCAAGTCCACGGCCTCGACGCTGATGGCGAGTTCGGCGGCGAGCAGCCGGGCCGCCCGGTCGCGCCGGTCCGGGGTGGGACTCCACAGCCGTACCGCTCGCAGGTCCCGCACCCGGGCGACGGACCGCGCGTGGGCGAGGGCCTGCGTGCCGGAGCCGAGGAGTCCGAGTTCGGCGCTGTCGGGGGTGGCGAGCGCGTCGAGGGCCACCGCGCTCGCGGCGGCCGTGCGCAGGGTCGTCACCTCCGTGCCGTCCATGACGGCGACGAGGCGCCCGGTGACCGGGTCGAGGGCGTTGATCACGGCGTGCACGGTCGGCAGTCCGCCGGCCGCGTTGCCCGGGTTGACGCTGCCGAACTTGGCCACGGCCCCGGTGTCCGCGGACAGCCGCGCGAGGTAGGCGAACACGACGCTGTCGTCGAGCCCGCTCGGGTGCATGATCTTCCCCGGCAGCTCGGCGGTGCCGTCGCCGAGTGCGGTGAAGGCGGCCCGCTGGGAGCGGATCGCGGCGTCGGTGTCGAGCAGGCCGGCCACCTGGTCGCGGGAGAGATGGAGGACGTCGTCGGTCACCCCTCTTCCCTTCCCCCGTCCGTACCGGTCTCACCACGTCCCGGGCGTCCGGGTGACGTGCCCGGCCGCCGCGCGCCGCAGGGGAGGTCGGCGGCGCGGGGCGGCCGGGGCCGGGGCGCCTCAGACGCGGTGGCCCACGACGGCGTCCAGGTGGGGCAGATCGTGGTCCAGACGCTCGCGCTTGGTGCGGAGGTAGGTGATGTTGTCGTCGCAGGGCGGGATCAGCAGCGGCACCTGCGCGTCGACCTCGATGCCGTTGCGGAGCAACGCCTCCCGCTTGCGCGGGTTGTTGGACAGCAGTCTCACCGAGCGGACGCCGAGGTCGTGCAGGATGTCCGCGGCCACGCCGTAGTCACGGGCGTCCACGGGCAGTCCGAGCGCGAGGTTCGCCTCGACCGTGTCGAGGCCCTCCGCCTGGAGCTTCATCGCCTGGAGCTTGGCCAGCAGACCGATGCCACGACCCTCGTGCCCCCGGAGGTAGATCAGAATGCCGCGGCCCTCCGCCGCGATCTTCCGCAGTGCGGTGGAGAGCTGGGGTCCGCACTCGCAGTGCCGGGACCCGAACGCGTCGCCGGTCAGGCACTCGGAGTGCAGCCGGGCGAGCATTCCCTCCTCCCGGATGTCACCGTATACCAGGGCCACTTGTTCGTCTCCGCGGGTACGGTCCAGGTAGCCGACGGCCTGGAAATCCCCGTACACCGTGGGCAGCGGGGCATTCACGACCCGCTCGACGCCTGCGGAGTGGGATTTCCCGGCGAGTACGCCATCTATTTCTGTCATGATTCTGGTTCCTAAGCAGAGACGAAAGGTCGCGAGAACATGGTCAATTCGGGCGGTTCGGAAATACGGCTCACGATGTCAGGTCCGTTGCCGGTGGACACCACGGAAGACGTACGGGCACGAGGCGCCGATGTCGCCCGGCAGGTCGCCGTGCTCCCCGTGGGCAGCTTCGAGCAGCACGGTGCGTATCTTCCGCTGTCGACCGACACGCTCGTCGCGTGTGCGATCGCCCGGGAGGTCGCTGCAGCATTCCCCGTTCACCTCCTTCCTCCGGTGACGATCTCCTGCTCGCACGAACACGCGGCCTGGCCGGGAACGGTGAGCATTTCCTCCGTGACACTCCATGCGATGGTGCGGGACATAGCCGAATCGCTGCGCCGCTCCGGGGTGGACACGCTCGTACTGATCAATGGTCATGGCGGAAATTACGTACTGGGAAATGTAGTTCAGGAATCCTCCGCGGCCGGCGCTCGAATGGCTCTGTTCCCGGCGGCCGAGGACTGGGAGGCGGCACGGGTGGCGGCAGGGGTGGAGACCTCGCTGCTCACTGATATGCATGCGGGGGAAATTGAGACCTCCATTCTGCTGCACACGGATCCGGAATTCCTCAGGCCTGGCTACGAGACCTCCGACTTCGTCGCCGACGACCGTCGGCAGCTGCTCTCTCTCGGCATGTCGGCCTATACCAAGTCCGGTGTCATCGGACGCCCTTCGAGGGCGTCCGCGGGGAAGGGGAAGGAACTGCTGGCCTCGCTCGCCGACTCCTTCGGAGCGTACTTCTCGCTGCTGACATCGGAGTCCGGACTGCCGCCGGTGGTCGATTCGCACTGAGCGTCCCCGTCCCCGTTCCCTTCCGCTTCCGCGCGGCCCGGCTTCCGTGCTCCCGGCGACCGCGGGACCGGTCCGGCCGCCGCGCCGTCCTCACGCGGGCTCCGCAGTCCCCCGTACCAACGCGCCACCAGTACGGCGACACCGGGCAGGCTCGCGGCGAAGCTGAGCACGCCGTAGACGACGGCCACGGTCAGGCCCTGGGTCGCGCCGAGGCCCGCGGCGCCGAACGCCCAGGCGGTGACGCCCTCCCTCGGCCCCCAGCCGCCGACGTTCAGCGGCAGGCTCATGGCGATCAGGGCCAGCAGCGCCAGCGGCACCAACTCGGCGGCGGACGCGGCGGACCCGGCGACCCGGGCCGCGAGCAGGAACATCAGGACGTGCCCCGCGAGCACCACGACGGACGAGATCACCACGCCCGGCCAGCTCCCGCGCGCCAGCAGTGCTCCGCGCGCCTCGGCGAGCGTGGCACGAACGGCCCGGCGGCGGCGGGACGTACGGGGCGATCTGCCCCGGCCCCGGACGGCGCCCACGGTGACGACCCCGCACAGCGAGACGACGGCCAGCAGCAGGGCGAGGTGCCGGGTCTGGGACAGGACCGGCGAGGGCTGTGTGAGCAGTACGGCCACACCCACCACGGCCAGGACCACCTGGCCCGCGACCCGCTCCAGGACGACGGCGCGTACTCCGCGGCCGACGTCCCCGGCGCTCTGCCCGTGCCGTACCGCCCGGTGCACGTCGCCGAGGACCCCGCCCGGCAGCGCCGCGTTGAGGAACAGCGCGCGGTAGTAGTCCGCGACGGCCGGGCCCAGCGGGAGCCTGAGCCGCAGGCCGCGGGCCACCACGCACCAGCGCCAGGCGCTGAACACCGTGGTGAGCACGCCGATGCCGAGCGCCGCGAGGAGCGTGAGCGAGTCGATGCGGCGCAGGCCGTCGAGGAAGACGCCGGTCCCCAGCCGCCAGGTCAGCACGGTGAGGATGACGACACCGGCGATCGTGCCGAAGTGGGTGCGCAGGATCCGGGAGTCGAGGCGGGCGCGGACACGGCCCAGGAGGCCGGCCCCGCCGCCGTGCGGGCGCACGGCGGGCGGGCCGCTCTTCGCGGCGGTCCGCGACCGCGGCGCCGTCGCGTCGGCGCCGCGGTCGCGGACCGCCGCCGACAGTTCGTCGTCCAGGGCGGCCAGTGACCGCGCCTCCTCTTCCGCCACGGCCTGCGCGCCCATCACACTTCCCCGCCCGGGCGGGCCAGCGCGAGCAGGTCGCTGTGGTGGACCACCGCGCGCAGCTCCCCCGCCTCGCACGCCGTGAGGCGCTCCTGGAGGTAGGCCGCCGCCGGGCCGGCCAGTTCCGGGCGCTGTTCGACGGCCGCGCCGACCCAGCCGCGCAGCCACTCCGCCGTCAGCGCGGACTCGTCGGGTCCGAGGCGCCACGCGCTGGGGTGCACCCGTACCGTCGCGCCGTGCCGGGCGAAGGCGTCGCAGGCCGCGTTGATCGCTTCGGGGCCGAGCAGGTCTCCGCGCCGCTGGTGGTCGTTGAACGCCTCGGCGATCTCGGCGTCCAGCGGATGGGCCGGGGTCAGTTCGACCCGTCCGACCACCGAGAGTGTGAGGAGGGCGGGGCAGCCGGCCCCGGCGCAGGCCGCGGCCAGTGTCTCGATCTCGTCGGGGGTGAGGACGTCCAGCAGCGCGGAGGCCGTCACCAGCGAGGCGCCGGCCAGGGCGTCCGCGGTGAGCCGGCCGACGTCGCCGCGCTGCGTCTCCACCGTGACCCGGCTGCCGTCGGCGGCCGAACGGGGTGACCCGACGGCGGCGAAGTGCAGCAGGTACGGGTCGTGGTCGTGCAGCACCCAGTGCTGGGGCCCGTCGAGCCGGGGCGCGAGCCAGCGTCCCATGGATCCGGTGCCGCAGCCGAGATCGTGGATGACGAACCCGTTGGCCCGCCGGGGCAGGTTCGCGAGCCGGATCCGCAGGGGATCGAGCAGCTCGGAGGCCCGGGCCGAGGCGTCGACGCCCTCGCGCAGCTGAAGCCACTCGGGGGCGTAACGGGTGGTGTCGTCGGTGGCTTCGCCGCGGGTGCGGTCGCCGAGCCGAATCGTTCCTGTGTCCCGTCCGCCGTCCACGGCCCCGGAACCGGCCTGCGTCATGTCGCCCGGTCCCGGCGCGGTCGTCGTAGCGGCCCCCGGAACCCCTGTCGGCGTGGTGCTCGTTCCGCTCATGCCGCCCCCCTCCTTGCCTCGCTCTTCAGTCGCCCCAGGACACCCGACAGACTCCGGGCCGTGGTGGCCCAGCCTCCCAGGGACGCCCGGCGGGCCCGCGCGGCGGCCTTGAGGCGCCGGCGTACGTCTGCCTCGTCGAACCAGCCTCGCAGTTCCGCGGCGAGGGCCGCGGGATTCTCCGGCGGGACGAGCAGGCCGGGCACCCCGCCGTCGGGTGCGCGCCCGACCGCTTCGGGGAGCCCGCCGACGTCCGTGGCCAGCACGGGAATCCCGCGGGCGAGCGCCTCGGTGACGGCCATGCCGTACGTCTCCGCGTACGAGGTGAGGACCATCAGGTCGGCGGAGGCGTAGCTCGCGTCGAGTGCGGCGCCCGACTGGGGGCCGGCGAGGTG
The DNA here is from genome assembly GCF_027107535.1 of Streptomyces aurantiacus. Lineage (NCBI taxonomy): Bacteria > Bacillati > Actinomycetota > Actinomycetes > Kitasatosporales > Streptomycetaceae > Streptomyces > Streptomyces sp. Qhu-G9. The sequence continues at coordinate 6,799,420 of NZ_CP114283.1, forward strand.
CAGCCGGTCGCCGAGGCCGTGTTCGTCGATCAGGTTCCGCAGTCCGGCCACGTACTCGGGGTCCTGGTTGAGGCCGCCGACGAGGACGCAGCTCCAGCGCAGGTCGGTGACGGTGGCGAGGGCCTCGACGAGACGGTGCTGTCCCTTGCGCGGGGTGACCGAGGCCACGCACAGCAGTCTCGACACGCCGTCGGTGCCGGGTGCGAGCGGAGCGATGTCGGCGCCGGGGGCGGCGACATGGACCCGGTCGGGCGCCAGTCCGTGGTGGGCGACGAGTCTGCGGGCCGCCCACTCGCTGGTGGCGACGACGGCCGGCACGGCACGCAGGGTGCGGCGCTCCCGGGCGTCCAGGTCCGCGGCCAGCGCGGGCGTGAGCCCCGTCTCGTCACCGAGCGGCAGATGCACGAGGACGACCAGGCGCAGGCGTCCGGCCTCCGGGATGACGATCTCGGGGACCGAGCAGGCGACCAGACCGTCGAGGAGTACGACGGTGCCGTCGGCCAGGTCCGCGAGGGTGCGGGCCAGTTCGGCACGGGCCGGGGCTCCGGGCTGGGGCCAGCTGCCGTCGATGGCGTGCTTGTGCACCTGCCAGCCGAAGCCGGGCAGGTCGAGGCTGACCCGGGCGTCGTACACGTTGCCGCCGCTGGGCATGGTCGGGTCGTCCACTCCGCCGGGCATCACGAAGTGCATGGCGCGCAGGGACATGGGGATGATGTCGGCGTGGTGGTTCACAGCGCACGCTCGTAACTCGCCCAGGCGATGTGCGACTCGTGCAGGGTGACCGTGATGCCGGCCAGGCCGCGGGCTCCCTCGCCCAGCGCCCCCTTCTCCACGCGCTCGGCGAGGCGGTCGGCGACGACCTTGGCCAGGAACTCCGTGGAGGTGTTGGTGTCGGCGAACACCGGCTCGTTGTCGAGGTTGCGGTAGTTCATCTCGGCCACCACCTCCCCGAGTTCCCTGGTGGCCAGTCCGATGTCGACGACGATGTTGTCGTCGTCCAGCTCGGCGCGGCGGAACGTGGCGTCCACGAGGAACGTCGCTCCGTGAAGGCGCTGCGCGGGTCCGAAGACCTCTCCGCGGAAGCTGTGGGCGATCATCAGGTGATCGCGGACGGTGATGCTGAACAACGGACGACCCTCCAGGTGCGGCGCGTCTGACCCCTCTGCCGGGGCGTGCCGTGTAGTACGGCCGGTCCGTTCTCCGTGTTCAGGGGGTTCGGGGCGGAGTTTCGGACAGGGTGCCCGGGACAGGGCGGCCAGGGGCGCGTAGTGCGAACTTGATTACCGACGTGCGGATTCGCTCCGCTCGGGGCGTGCGACCGGCGGCCGGCCCGGGAGGGCCGCCCGCGCCGGGCGCCGGGCGCGGGGCCGCGGATGTCACGGCCCCGTGCCGCTCAGGGGTAGCGGACCAGGTGGCACATGGCCGTCGTCTCTCCCGTGGTGAGCCCGGCCATCGCCTCGGGCAGGTCCTCGAAGGCGCATTCGCCGGTGATCAGGGCGTCGAAGGCGGGATCCGCGAGGAGTTCGAGCGAGATGGCCAGCCGGTCGGCGTACGTGCGGCGGGAACTCCTGGCCGGTGAGACGGACCCGACCTGGCTGCTGCGTATGACGAGGCGGCGGGAGTGGAACGCCTCGCCGAGCGGCAGGCTGACCTTCCGGTCGCCGTACCAGCTCAGTTCGAGGACGGTTCCCTCCGGGGCGAGGAGTTCGAGCGCGCGGGCGAGTCCGGCCTCGGTGGCGCTCGCGTGGACGACGAGGTCGCGGTCGCCCGCGGCGTCCTGCGGGAGGGCGAAATCGATGCCGAGGGCCCGCGCGAGGTCCGCGCGTGCCGGGTTGGCGTCGACGAGCTGGACCCGGGCGGCGGGATACCGGGCGAGGAGCGCGGCGACACTCGCGCCGACCATGCCCGCGCCGACCACGGAGATCCGGTCGCCGATCAGGGGCGCCGCGTCCCAGAGCGCGTTGACGGCGGTCTCCACGGTCCCGGCGAGCACGGCCCGCGCGGCGGGCACGTCGTCCGGTACGGGTGTGACGGCGCTCGCGGGGACGACGTACCGGCTCTGGTGCGGATAGAGACAGAAGACGGTCCGTCCGACGAGTTCCGCGGGCCCCTCCTCCACGGTTCCGACATTCAGGTACCCGTACTTGACGGGCCCGGGGAAGTCCCCTTCCTGGAAGGGCGCCCGCATGGCGGCGTACTGACTCTCCGGCACCCCTCCGCGGAAGACGAGCGTCTCCGTTCCGCGGCTCACCCCCGAGAAGAGTGTTCGCACCAGGACCTCGCCCTCGGCGGGTTCCGGCAGGTGGGTGTCCCGGAGCTCGCCACGGCCGGGAGAGCTGAGCCAGAAGGCGCGGGCGGAGCGGTCCATTCGGCATCCTCCTGAGTAGTCCATGTGAATGGGCTGAGCGGGCGGGCTGAACGATCGGGCGGCGAGCCACGTACCGACCTTTGCGAAGCCGCGCACAAGGTACGCGGCAATGATCGTCTCTGTCACCTGGCCGGAGGATGTGCGGTGGCCCTGAACAACACGTACGACGCGAGGCTCTTGCAGCAGGAGACTGCCCTGGGAGCGGGCGTGCAGCTTCTGTTGCTGGCCGTGCTCGGCACGGCGATCGGCCTGGGCCCCGCGGGCTGGCTCACGGGGCTGGCCTTCGGCCTTGCGACGTGGGCGGTGCTCTCACGCGCCCTGCACCGCTCGCGGCCTCGTTCCTTCGGGGTCGCGAACCGCGTGACGCTGGGTCGGGCCACCCTCGTCGGAGGGGTGACCGCCCTGGTCGCGGACTCCTTCCAGAGTCCGCCGCCGGTGACGGTCCTGGTCGCGCTCACCGCGGTCGCCCTCATCCTCGACGCGGTCGACGGCAAGGTCGCCCGCCGCACCGGTTCCTCCACGGCGCTGGGGGCACGCTTCGACATGGAGGTCGACGCGTTCCTCATCCTGGTGCTCAGCGTGTACGTCGCCGCGTCGGTGGGCCCCTGGGCCCTCCTCATCGGCGCGATGCGCTACGCCTTCGTGGCGGCCGCCAAGTTCCTCCCGTGGCTCAACGGCACCCTCCCGCCGAGCACCGCCCGCAAGACGGTGGCGGCCCTCCAGGGAGTCCTGCTGCTGCTCGGCGGCTCCGGGATCCTTCCGTACGCCCTGACCTTCGGGGTCGTCGCCCTGGCCCTGGGCCTGCTGACCTGGTCGTTCGGCCGGGACATCGGGTGGTTGTGGCGGACGAGGGGCTCCGTCGAGCGCGAGGTGGCGCGCATCGAGGTGGAGCGCCTGCGCGAGACGGCGGGCGCGGGCGCCTCGTAGAGCGGCCCTGTAAGGGGCGCGAGAACCGTGCGCCCGCCCCCACGAACCCGCAGCCGTGCACACAGCCTTCGCTGCGGGTTCGCGTGTGACCGGCCGCACCCGCTCGGCGGAGCCGCGCATGTCCCGGCCCGCCTCTGGGCGGTGGGTCAGCGGCCGATCCTGTCCAGTTCCGCGATCTCGTGGTCCGGCAGGGACAATTCCGCCGCCGCGATGTTCTCGCGCAGGTGGGCCCGCGACGAGGTGCCGGGGATCAGGACCGTGGTCGCGGAGCGCTGGAGCAGCCAGGCCAGGGCCACCTGCTGGGGCGTGGCACCCAGGCGGGCGGCCACGTCGGTGAGCGTCTGCGACTGCAGCGGGCTGAAGCCGCCGAGGGGAAAGAACGCGGCGAACGCGATGTTCTGCGCCGCGCACCGCTCGACGAGGGCGTCGTCCTGGCGGTTGGCCAGGTTGTAGAGGTTCTGCACCGTGACGACGGGGGCGATGGCCTGCGCCTCGGTCAGCTGGGCGTCGGAGACGGCACTGATGCCGAGATGGCGGATCAGGCCTTCCTTCCGAAGCTCGGCCAGTGCGCCGAACTGGTCGCTCAGCGGCTCCTCGTCCGTTCCCCCGTCGTTGGAGCCGACGCGCAGGTTCACCACGTCGAGGGCGTCCACGCCGAGGTGCTGGAGGTTCTCGCGGACCTGGGCCTTGAGGTCCTCGGGGTCGCGCGACAGGATCCAGCTGCCGTCGTCGCCGCGGCGGGCGCCGACCTTGGTGACGATGCGCAGGCCGGCGGGGTAGGGATGCAGGGCCTCCCTGATGATCTCGTTGACCACGACCGGCCCGTAGAAGTCGCTGGTGTCGATGTGGGTGATGCCCCGCTCCACGGCCTCCCGCAGTACCGCGACGGCCTCGTCCCGGTCCTTGGGCGGCCCGAAGACGTTGGGGCCCGCCAGCTGCATGGCTCCGTATCCCATACGGGTGATCGTCAGATCGTCCGCCGGGGTGAGGGTTCCGCCGGAGAGCGTGCCGGTTGCGTCCGTCATGGTGTGCCTTTCACCGCGTATCTGCGTCTGTGGGGACGTGGACGGGTTCGTCCTCCGCCGACGCCGACTCTTCGCCCGCTCGGCCGCGGCCGGCAGTACCCCGCTGTTCCTGGGAGTGACAGGGACAGTCACCGGCGCCGGGACGGGCCTACGGTTGGTTCATGGACGCCACGAACGCCCTCGGAGAGTTCCTGCGGGCCCGCCGCGCGCTGGTGCGGCCCGAGGACGCCGGGATCCGCCGCGGCGGTGGCCTGCGGCGCGTACCGGGACTGCGGCGCGAGGAGGTCGCGATGCTGGCCGGGATCAGCGCCGACTACTACCTGCGTCTGGAACAGGGCCGCGACCGCAACCCGTCGCTCCAGGTCCTGGAAGCCCTGGCCGACGTCCTGAACCTGGACGCCCCCGCCACCGCGCACCTGATCGGCCTGACCCGGGCGCGCCCGTCCCGGACCCGTCGGTCCGGCCGCGCCGGCGACAGCGGACGGGCCTCACGAAGGCCCGAGCCCGTGCCCCCCGGCATCCTCCAGCTCATCGACGGATGGCCGGGCAATCCCGCCTACGTCGAGAACAGGTTCACCGATGTACTCGCGGCCAACGCGCTGGCGACGGCCCTCTCCCCGAACCACTCCCCCGGCGTCAACCTCCTGAGGGCCATCCTTCTCGACGAGACCGAACGGGAACTGCGCCGGGACTGGGAGGAACTGACCGAGGCGGGAATCGCCGCCCTGCGGGCCAACGCCGGACCCGATGTCGACGATCCCCGCCTGGTGGAGCTCGTGGGCGAACTGTCCGTACGCAGTGAGCGTTTCCGCCGCCTGTGGGGCCGTCACGACGTGCGGCCCAAGCTTGCGCGCGTCATGCGGCTGCGTCATCCGAAGGTCGGCGACCTCGAACTGCAGTCCAACAAGCTGGCCATCAACGGCACCGACGGCTTGATCCTCAAGGTCTTCCACGCCGAACCGGGCAGCCGTGACGCCGAGCTTCTGGGCATCCTGGGGAGCTTGGCGGTGTCCCGCGAGGACCGCCACGACGACCGGAGTGCGTCCGCCTCCGACAAGCATCAGGCCGTCGACGAGCAGTGAGCGAACAGCCCGAGCGGGCGCGCACGGAGACGGACTTCGTCGATCTGCCGCGCATGGTCGCGGGCATCACCGCGACAGGCGTCCCGCCCGAGGGGCATCTCGTGCGCCTCGGGCTTCCGCGTGCACCAATGACGGCGAGATGCCGTGTCACCGGGTGCGGGATTGCCGGACCTGGACGCGACGGGCGGGTACTCCGTGCTCCAGGACGCGACAGACAGGCGCTCAGTACTCCAGCTCGGGCCGCAGAGGCCCGCCCACCGCGTGGAGATGCCGCAGCACCTGCGCGTACGAGTCGAGGAGTCCGGTCTCGTGGTACGCGATGCCGTGCCGGGCGCAGAACGCCCGCACGAGTCCCTGGGCACGGCGCAGGCTGGGCCGCGGCATGGAGGGGAAGAGGTGGTGTTCGATCTGGTAGTTCAGCCCGCCGAGCGCCAGGTCGGTGAGCCGGTGGCCGCGGATGTTGCGTGACGTCAGTACCTGTCGGCGCAGGAAGTCGATCTTGTCGTCCTTGCCGAACATGGGCATGCCCTTGTGGTTGGGGGCGAACGAGCAGCCCATGTACAGGCCGAACAGCCCTTGGTGCACGAGGAGGAAGCACACTGCCTGGAGGGGGGACAGCACCAGGAACAGGGCGGCGAGGTAGCCGACGAGGTGCGCCGTCAGCATGCTCGCCTCGGCCAGCCTGGTCGCCCGCCCGGTCCGCGCACCGGTGCCGTCGAACATCGCCCGTACACCGGCGACGTGCAGGGCGAGTCCCTCCAGCAGCAGCATGGGGAAGAACAGCCAGGCCTGGTGGCGCGCCAGCCATGCGTACGCCCCGCTGCGGACCCGGGCCTGGTCCTCGGTGAAAGCGATCGCGCCGTCGGCGATGTCGGGGTCGCGGTCGACGTGGTTGGGGTGGGCGTGGTGCCGGGTGTGCTTGGAGATCCACCAGCCGAAGCTGAGACCGACCAGCAGGTCGGCGTGCACCCGGCCGAGCACGTTGTTGACACCCTTGGAGGCGGCGATCTGGTGGTGGCCGGCGTCATGCCCGATGAAGGCGGTCTGGGTGAACATCACCGCGAGGAAGGCGGCGGTCAGCAACTGCCACCACGACGATCCGATCAGTGCGAAGGCGGTCCAGCCGGCGGCCAGCAGCAGCAGGTTCGCCCCGACCTTGACGGAGTAGTAGACCGGCCGCCGCTTCAGCAGCCCGCTCCGCTTCACCTCGCGGGAGAGTGCGGCGTAGTCGCTGCCCCGGCCGCTGGGCGGTGGTTGCGTCGTCAGGGCGTCGTCCGCCGGATCGGTGCCCCGGCCGATGGTGTCAGTGGTCACGTTGTTCCTCTCGGGTGCGTGCGGACCGACGGCGCAGGGGCAGGGCGCCGGATACCGGAAGCACGTGGGGAAACACCACGAGGCAGGCCCGCGCGGGGCCTGCCTCGGGCGGGACTCTTCTCAGAGGGGGCGGACCTGGTCGGCCTGCAGGCCCTTGGGGCCCTGGCTGGCGGTGAACTCCACCTTCTGGTCCTCCTCCAGGGAGCGGAAACCGTCGGTGTCGATGGCCGAGTGGTGGACGAAGATGTCGGCGCCGCCCTCGTCGGGGGAGATGAAGCCGAAGCCCTTCTCCGCGTTGAACCACTTCACGGTTCCTTGAGGCATGTGATGTCTCCTTCGGGTGACGGGTCTGTTCGGAGACCGCGCGCTCGCGCGGTTCACGGGTTGCCGGTCGTCAGCCGTCGAAGAAAAACCCCCGGGATACGACTGAGCGCCCGCTGTCAGAACTCCGCGGGCGCTTCCACGTTCGCAAACTTCAACTACAACCACTCCACACAACGTCCGGTGTGCCGGAAAGATTCCCGGTGCGAGCGAGAGAGGCCCGATCAGGCTCCCGCGGGTCCGCTCCGGGTCCGGAAGGGAGTACGGTGGCGGCATCGGGCGCACCTCGTACGCCGTCATCCGTGTCGGCGTCGCACTCGGAGAACGGCACAGGCCGGCGCACCTCGAATCCGGCCGGAAAAGAGCCGCACGATGCCTTCTGGCTCGTACCGTCCCGCCGTCTCCCGCAGCCCCTTCCCCGTCCGGCGACTGCAGGACCTCCAGGTCCGCGGATGTCTGCCGGGCATTTCAGGATCATGCGCACGGCCCTGAACCGACCAAGAGGATGCGGGACACATGTATTCACAGGACGCGATCTCCGGTCACCGCCGAGGACGCCCCGAACCGACCGCCGAGATGCTCTCCGGGCTGGCCTGCCTCATGTGCGGCACCGACTACCGCAAGGCGCCCGACCCCGAGGCCGTGGTGGTCTCCCACCACGACGGCAGGCAACTGCTCGCCTGCCACGGGACGTGCGCACGCATGGCGAGCGGATCGGTCAACGGCCTCGCCGAGACGCCCCTCCCCCTGGAGGAACGCGTCCGCGGGCACCGGGACGGCCGTTCCTGACCCGGGCGGTCCCGGCGGCCACACCACGCACGACAACAACGAAATAGAAGGACGCGCATGAGTCTGATGAGTCTCGGAGTACTCGCCTCCTCCCACAAGGAGAACGAGTTCCGGCTGCCGTTGCATCCCGCTCACCTCGAGCGGATCGACCCGGACGTACGCGCGAAGATCCACCTCGAGGAGGGGTACGGCGAGCGGTTCGGCATCGGCGACGACGCGCTGCGGCAACTGGTGGCCGGGCTGCGCACCCGTGAGCAGCTCCTCGTCGAGTCCGACGTGCTGCTGCTCCCCAAGCCGATGCACGAGGACATCTCGCAACTGCGCGAGGGCCAGGTGCTGTGGGGCTGGCCGCACTGCGTGCAGGACGAGCGGATGACCCAGACCGCCATCGACCGACGGCTGACCCTCATCGCCTGGGAGGCCATGAACCACTGGACCTCCACGGGCGCCTTCAGCGTCCACGTGTTCCACAAGAACAACGAACTCGCCGGCTACTGCTCGGTGATGCACGCCCTGCAGCTCGGCGGGCTGACCGGCAGCTACGGCCGCCGTCTGCGCGCGGTGGTCATCAGCTTCGGCGCCACGGCGCGCGGGGCGGTCACGGGCCTGGGCGCCATGGGGGTCTCCGACGTCACGGTGCTCACCCAGCGTGCCGCGGCCGCCGTGGCCTCACCGATGCCCTCCGTGGTGATGGGCCACTTCGAGGAGCGGGAGGACGACCCTTCGCGTCTGCAGGCGCTCACCGGGCTCGGGCCCGTGCCGCTGGCGGAGTACCTGGCCGAGTTCGACATCGTCGTCAACTGCGTCCGGCAGGACACCGACGCACCACTGATGTTCGTCACCGAGGACGAGCTCGCGCTGTTCCGCCCGGGGACCTTCTTCGTCGACGTCGCCTGCGACGAGGGCATGGGCTTCGAATGGGCCCGGCCGACGACCTTCGGCGAGCCGATGCCCACGGTGGGACCCGGCTGCCACTACTACGGGGTGGACCACAGCCCGTCCCATCTGTGGGACTCGGCCACCTGGGAGATCAGCGAGGCGGTCCTGCCCTACCTGCGCACGGTCATGAGCGGTCCCGAGTCCTGGCAGAGCGACGCCACGGTCAGGAACGCCATCGAGATCCGCGACGGTGTCGTCCTGAACCCGAAGATCATCTCCTTCCAGCGCCGGTCGACCGTCTATCCGCACACCCGCGAGGTCCCGGCCGCTCCCCTCCCCCCGGCGCCGCTCGCCTCCGTGCAGCCGGTCTGAGACGTCCCCGGCCGGGGCACGGCCGCCTCCCGCACGCTCACTTTCCCTGCGGGAGGGTCACCGGCCGGTCGTCCCTCAGCTCCGTGAAGAGTGTCCGTGCCCGGCGGTCGTCCCACTTCACGGCGCTGCCCTTGGAGGTGGCGAAACCGGGGTCGGAGACGGGCACGTTGATCTGCCGGCCGCCGCCCGCCGTGACGCCCCGCATCGCCTGGAACAGCGACATGAGGTCCCGCAGGTCCGTGTCCTTGTCGACCACGAGTGTGTCGAGGCCCGCGCTGAGGGTCGGGAAGGACCTGGCCGGGTTCAGGAGGGTCCCGGGAGTCACCGCCTTCGCGGCGAGGGCGGTCAGGAACTTCTGCTGGTTGCGGGTGCGGCCCAGGTCGCCCTCGGCCTCCTGCTTGCGCTGCCGGACGAACGCCAGCGCCTTGCCGCCGTCGAGGGTCTGGCAGCCCTTTCGCAGGTCGGCGCCGGACTTGTCGTCCCTGATGTCCCGCTCGAGGCACATGTCCACGCCGCCGACCGCGTCGACCACCCCGACGAAGCCCGCGAAGCCGATCTCCGCGTAGTGGTCGACGTGCAGCCCGGTGTTGCGTTCCACGGCCCGTACCAGCAGGTCGGGGCCGCCCAGCGAGAACGCGGCGTTGAGCTTGTTCGGCTCGGCGCGGTAGCTCCGGCCGGTCTCGGGGCGGACGTACGGCGGGATCGTCACCCAGGAGTCGCGCGGCAGGCTCAGCATCGTGGTGCCGTTCGCACCGGTGTGCAGCAGGATCATCGAGTCGGTGCGACGGCCCTCGGCCGAACCGGTGCGCAGATCCTGCCGGTCCCGCTCGGACAGTCCGTCACGGCTGTCGGAGCCCACGATCAGGTAGTTGGTGCCCCTGCCGCCCTCCGGTCGGTCCGGGAGCGCGCCGAGGTCGACCTCCTGGTCGAGTTTGGTGTCGGCCCACAGGTACGTGCCGGCGGTGGAAGCGAGCAGCACGACGAGAAGCAGGACCGCCAGCCGTACCGCCCTGCGGCGGCCGGTGGGACGGGGTTTGGGAGATCTGCCACCGCCCGCCCGGCGGGGGCGGCTCCCGTCGCCCGTCCGTCCCGGTGTGGCGGGCGAGGGCATCCCGGGCAGTGGTGCCGTACGTGTCGAGGGCGGGGCGGAGTTGTTCCGTCCCGCCCTCGACGCGGCTGGGCGGGCCGGCTCCGCCACGCCCGTGCTCCGGTCGTGGCCCGCCGGGTGGTGGGTCCCGTCGTTCATCGGCCTGTCCAGTCCCTCAACACATGGGGTCACCCCGTCACGGGGTCATCTCGTGGGCAGGCTCTTATACGGGGCGAGGTCGCCGATCTGTTCAGCCGCCGTACCGGAACGCTTCATGCGGTGCCACGTCAGCCGGCTGCCGAGCAGCGCGGCGACCACCGACTGGATGACGACCAGATACATCAGCTGCCGGTAGACGACCAGTTGGAACGGCATCCACCACAGGGTCCGTACGCGCTCGCCGTCCAGCTTCAACGCATAGCCGGCGCAGACCAGTTGGACAGCCATGAAGCCGAACCACACCCCGGCCGACGTGAGCGGGTCGAGGAACAGCACGCCGTACAGGGCGAACACGTCGATGACCGGCGCCAGCAGCGGCAGGGCGACCTGGAAGAGCGCGAGGTAGGTGAGTCCGCGCCTGCCGAAGCGTCCGGCGACGCCCAGTTCCAGGACGGCACCGCGGTGTTTCCACATGGACTGGATCGTGCCGAAGCACCAGCGGTAGCGCTGGCGCCACAACTGCCGCAGCGAGGTGGGCACTTCGGTCCAGGCGACGGCGGACTCCTCGTAGAGGACGCGCCAGCCCGCCCGCCACAGGGCCATGGTGAGGTCGGTGTCCTCGGCGAGGGTGTCGTCGCTGACTCCGCCGACGCCCATCAGTGCGTCCCGGCGGAAGGCCCCGATGGCGCCGGGAACGGTGGTCATGCACTCCAGCACCTCGAACATCCGGCGGTCGAGGTTGAAGCCGAAGCAGTACTCCAGGTGTTGCCACTTGGCGAGCAGGCCGCGCCGGTTGCCGACCTTGGTGTTTCCGCTGACCGCGCCGACGGCCGGGTGCGCGAGCGGCTGGACGAGGTGGTGGATGGCGTCCGGTTCGAAGACGGTGTCGGCGTCCACCATGACCAGGATGTCGTGACTGGCGTGTCCCAGACCGGTGTTGAGGGCGGCGGCCTTGCCCCCGTTGGGTTTGCGGATCACCAGCACCCGTGGGTCGCCGACACCTTCGGCGAGTTCCGCCGTACGGTCCGTGGAGCCGTCGTCGATCACGATGATCTGCAGCCGGGGGTAGTCGGAGGCGAGCAGGGAGCGGACGGTGGACTCGATCCCGGCCTCCTCGTTGTAGGCGGGCACGAGCACGGTGACCGGTTCCGTCACCTCCTTCAGCCAGGGGGCGCCGGGCCGGGAGCGTTCGAGCCGCCGGACATGGGCGCGGGCGAAGAGCACGAGCAGAAGCAGCCGCAGTACTCCGAGAGCGCCCGCGATGCCGAGCGTCCAGGTCATCGCGTTCGAGAACGCGCGCCCCAGGGTGGTGGCCCGGATCAGGGCGGTACCGCGCCATCGCTCGACGACCGACACCGGCTCGTACGGGGTCAGCCGGAGCCCGGCCGAGACGGTGGTGAAGCGGTCGGCGCCCGGGTTCCTGAGCAGCTTCCCCGTCTCCCGGTAGGCGGTCGCCGTCTGGCTGAGCTGGCGGACCAGGCCCTGTGCCGGTTTCCGGGACGCCTTGTCGGCGGCGACCAGCACGTAGCCCTGGTCGGTGGCACGCCGTGCCGCTGTCCACTCGCGGCCGCACAGGGTGTCGGGCGAGGTGGTCCGCGGCATCCGCAGCAGATTGGTGCGCAGGCCCGCCGTACCCGCCAACGCGCTCTGCGTGAGGTCGAGTTCGGCGGAGAAGCGGAGCGGTGACGTCTCGCCCAGGGCGGCGCCGGTGTAGGTGTTGGAGCCGATCTCGTGGCCCTCGGCGCGGATCCGCCGCACGAGGTCCGGGTGGCGGGCGGCCCGGGAGCCGAGGAGGAAGAAGGTCGCGCGGGCCCGGTGCTGTTTCAGCAGGTCGAGGATGCGCGGGGTCCAGCGGGGGTCGGGGCCGCCGTCGAAGGTGAGGGCGACGGTGCGGGCGGGCATCGACCCGGTCTGTACGCCGTTGCGGTTGATCCCGATGACGGGGCCGCCGCCCGAGACGGCGTCGGGGGCGGGTGAGGTGCAGTCGGACCGCGTGTCCGCGGCGTCGACCTCGTGGTTGGTCCAGCCCTCGAAGAGGAGGGCCGCGAACATCGCGGGCAGGACGAGTATCAGGAGCAGCCAGTGACCTCGCGGGTCGCGGGACTGCTTGTGGCGACCCCTCACGGAACGTCGTCACCCCTCTCGGGCGATGCGCACGAGGTCGCCCAAGTGGACCGGTCCATGGGTGAGTTGGGGCGCGTGCTGCCGTGCCGGGGTGTCGCCGCGCGGTCCGTTCTCCTGCGGCCCCGGGCGTTGGTGATCGACGCGCTGCGGGCTGTCTGCTGCCACTGGCTGGCGGGGCCGGAGTTACGCATGGGGCGCGAGTCTAGCCACAGCTTTGCGATCACACGGGGTCAACGCCGAGCCTCACAGGAACCCGCACCGTCACGGGAACGACTCCCGTCCGGGCGCCGAGCGCGTGACACACGGCCGCCCCCCTGCTCCCCACCGCACCCCGGAGAGCCGCCCGCAGGGATCTGGACGCCTTCATCACACCTGACCTAGGGTGCACAGTAAGCGCTTTCTTGCCGGAGCATGCCAATCCGTCGTCCGGCTGGGTGATCGCGCCCCGCGCCGTGCCCGTCGCTCCCCCGCCTCTCATCCCACCGAGTCATGCGCTCGGCCCAGCCGACGGCCCGGACGAGGCCTCGCGCGGGCCGGACGCGGAAAGGCAGCGCCTCGTGCCGCACAACGAACCGCCGCTCGACGCACAGCAGAGCCCCTCACCCGCGTGGACCCGCAAGTCGTTCCTGCGGGGCATGGCGGCGGCCGGAGCGGCCCCGCTGATCCCCGGGGTGCTGCCCACGGCCGCCCGGGCCGCGTCGTCGGACCGGGCAGGCTTCCCCCTGGTGCGGGGCGGCGTGGCCGTCGACCTGTTCGTGGACCCGGCGGACGATCCCGCGGTGGTCCGCGCGGCCGGCGACCTGCGGGCGGACATCGAGCGGGTCAGCGGAACACAGCCCCGACTGCGGCACGACCTGCCCGAGAAGGCCCCGCTGCTCGTCCTGGTGGGCACCATCGGCGCGAGCCCGGTGATCGACCGGCTCGTCAGGGAAGGGCGGCTGGACGTCTCCCGGGTGAAGGGCCGCTGGGAGGCGTCGGTGACCCAGGTCGTGGACCGCCCGGTCCGCGGAGTGGAACGCGCCCTGGTGATCGCCGGAAGCGACCGGCGCGGCACCGCCTACGGCATCTACGACACCTCGGAACGCATCGGGGTCTCGCCCTGGCACTGGTGGGCCGACGTCCCCGTGGAGCACAGCGACACCGTGACGGTCCCCGCGAGGACCCTCAAACGGTACGAGCCGTCCGTCCGCTACCGGGGCGTCTTCATCAACGACGAGCAGAACCTGACCACGTGGTCCCACCGCACCCAGGAGCCGGACAAGAACATCGGCCCGGAGACCTATCGCCGCGTCTTCGAACTGCTGCTCCGCCTCAAGGCCAACTACCTGTGGCCCGCGATGCATCCGTACTCCGACTTCTTCAACAAGCACCGGGAGAACCCCGAACTGGCCGACCGGTACGGCATCGTCGTCGGCTCCAGCCACCCCGAGGCCATGCTGCGCAACGGCGTCCACGAGTGGGACCCCTGGGCCAAGGAACACCCGGCCCCGGACGGCGGCCTGCCGGTGTACGACTACACGGTGAACCCGGCCGTCATCTCCGACTACTGGCGGGCCCGGGCCCGCCAGAACGCCGGCTACGAGAGCAGCTGGACGCTCGGGATGCGCGGACTGCACGACTCCGCGCTGGAGACGAAGCACGCCACCACGATCCCGGAGAAGGTCGTGGTGATGAACGACATCATCGCGGACCAGCGCCGCCTGCTGACCGAGGAGGTCGGCCCCTCGGCCGAACCGCAGATCTTCATCCCGTACAAGGAGGTCCTGGACCTCTACAACGCCGGTGTCCGGGTGCCGGACGACGTGACGCTGATCTGGCCGGACGACAACCACGGCAACATGCGCCAGTTGCCCGACGAGGCGGAACGGCGGCGCCCGGGCGGCAACGGCATCTACTACCACCTCTCCTACTGGGGCCGCCCCAAGAGCTACCTGTGGCTGGACACCACGCAACTGTCCAAGGTCTGGCACGAGTTGAGGCGCGTGTACGAGCACGGCGCCGACCGCATGTGGATCTTCAACGTGGGAGACGTCAAGTCGATCGAGACGGGGCTGTCCTTCTCCATGGACATGGCCTGGGACGTCGACCGCTGGGACGCCGACGACGTGGAGGACTTCCTCGTCGAGTGGGCCGGGCGGCAGTTCGGGCAGCGCCACGGCCGGGAGATCGCCGCCATCCGCACCGAGTACTACCGCCTCGCGGCTGAGCGGCGGCCGGAGTTCATCGACCGCGGCACCTTCTCGCTCGTCCACCACGGGGACGAGGGGGGCCGCCGGATGGCCGCGTACGGCCGACTGCTGGAGCGGACCAGGGCGCTCGGGGCCAAACTGCCCGGGGCCTACCGGGACGCCTTCTACGAACTGGTCGAATACCCGGTGCACGGGGCGTACTTGATGAACCTGAAGTTCTACTGGGCGGACCGCAACGCTCTGGCGATCCGTCAGGGGCGAGGGGCGGGAGCGAACCGTTTCGCGGACCTGTCCGGCGCGGCCCACGCGGAGGAGGTGGCGATCACCAAGCGGTACAACACCGAGGTGGCCGGCGGGAAATGGGACGGGATCGTCAATCCGTATCCCTCACAGATCCCCAAGGCACCCGGCCGGCCGACCGTCACCCGGGTGGCCGTGAAGGACACGTCCGGGGCAGGTGTGGCGGCGGAGGGCAACGAGACCGGGAGCGAGCGGCCCCTGTCCTTCACCTCGTACACCCGGGACCGGCGCTTCTTCGACGTGTTCAACACCGGCTTCCTCGCGCTGGACTGGACGGCGGAGGCGAGCCACCCGTGGGTGCGGCTGAGCTCGTCGGGCGGCGTCCTGACCGAGCAGACACGCGTGTGGGTGGAGATCGACTGGGAGCGGCTGCCCGAGGGCGCGTACGACGCGAAGGTGACCGTCACCGGCGCCGGGCAGGGCTTCGACGTGCCCCTGCGGGTGCTCAACGACGGGGAACGGGCGCGCGACCGGGCCCGCGGGTTCGTCGAGGCCCATGGCTACGTCTCGATCGACGCCGCCCACTTCGACCGGCGGGTGGCGCGTGGCGGAGCCCACTGGCGGACGGTGCGCGGGCTCGGCCGCCGCACGGCCGCCGTGGAGGCGGTGCCGTCGACGGCGGAACCGATCACGGAGGAACTCACCCGGCGGGCACCGGAGCTGCGCTACCGCGTCCGTTTCGCGTCCACCGGCGACTTCCCGGTCACCGTCTTCCGTCTGCCCTCCCTCGACGAGCGCGGGCACCGGCGGCTGGCCGTCGCCCTCGACGACCGGCCGGTCACGGTCCTGTCGGGCCAGGCCGTCGCCACCGGCAACCGGGGGGACGCCTGGGCCCGCAACGTGGAGGACGGGATCGAGAAGCTGACGACGACGGTGACCGTCACCGAACCCGGCGAGCACGTGCTGAGGCTCTTCATGGTCGACCCCGCGATCGCGGTGGACCAGATCGTCATCGACACCGGCGGCCTGCCCGGCAGCTATCTCGCTCCTCCCGAGAGCTACCACCGCTCCTTCAATCCCGACCCCGAGCCCGCGGGTCAGAGCCCGGACACGCCCGACCGGTAGGCGCCGACGGCCGGGCGGGCCCGTCCGGCAACCACGTCCGGCCGGGTTCCCCGAGGAGGGAACCCGGCCGGACGACAGGTCAGGACCGGTGTCGATGCGGAACGTGGTGCGGTTCGTGGAGGTACCAGTAGCGACCGACGAGGGCACCACCGAAGACGACGAAGCCGACACCGATGAGCCAGGACGTCACGATCAGAACCGTGCCGACCGCACCGTACGAGACCGCGTTGCTCACGATCAGCGGGGAGAAGACCTGGGACGAGAACGCGCGAAGGCCGCCCAGCCCCACCACCGTGGCGATGGCGCCCGGCAGCAGGGCACGCCAGGGAATCCGGCCGCCCAGCAGGAATCGCTGCGCCCACCAGAAGAAGAGCACCCCGAGCAGCACGGACAGGCCGATCCGGCCCCATGAGCGCAGGACCCCCGATCCCAGGACCGCCCCGCTCTGCGCCTCGGCGAAGAGGTAGGCCGTCAGAGCGACGAGCCACACCGCGCGTCGCCACACGGCGTGCCAGCGCCCGGCCGGCAGGTCCCACACCTTCTCGTAGCCGGTCTGGACGCTGCCCGCGAAGGTCACGCCGAAGAGCGCGAGCAGCACCACACTCAGGGCGCTGGTCGTACTCAGGACCTTGCGGGGCGCGGCGAAGAGGTCCTGTACGGAGTCGGCCGGCCGGCCGGACAGCCCCATGCCGTCCACCACCCACAGAGCGAAGCCGCGCTCCTGGATCGGAACGGTCGCCGCGACCACGATCAGCAGCGGGGAGAGCGTCACCAGCCCCAGCGCCGCGAATCCCATCGCGCGGTGCAGAAGCTCCACTTCCTTGCCGCGCAGCCATACGCCTGTGCCTCGGGCACGGAGGGAACGCCTCAGCTCCCTGGACCGGTGCCCGTGGCCGCGGAGTGCCCGTCCGCCCCTCTCGTCCCGGGGCCCGGACGGCGGGTCGTGACCGCCGTTGCGCCCCAGGACGAGAGAGCCGCGACAGGCCTGCCGCAGCGACGACACGGCCCCGTGGCACATGCGTGTTCACCTCGTCCTGTTCCCGTGCGACCGGCAGGGGAGCTCTCGTCCCGGCACCGGTCGGCCCCCCGCATCGCGGGTGGCTGCTTCCAGCGTGCCCCGGGGGCGCCGGATCTGCGACCGGCTCAGCGGCCTCCGCGCCCGTTCCGGGGAACCGCGGAGACAGCCATGGCGTCCCGTCGCTGCTCGGGGCGGGCGGGCGCGATGATGGTGGGAGCGTGCCCGGGCGGTTCGAGACCGTCCGCTCCCAGTACCTGGCAGCGCTCCGGTCCGTGCCGGTACCACAGGGCGGCCGTCCAGGCACAGAGCAGCGCGTCGATGAGGTCCTCCCGGTGCTTGTAGTCGGCCGCCCGCTCGGGCGAGGGCTCCTCCAGCAGCCGGCGGGAGACGGGGTGCGAGGAGAGCAGGAGGGGCGGGTCGGCGGTTTCCAGGCCCGCCATGCGGGCGATCAGCACGTCGCAGGCCTGCGCCCGCACCGCTCGCCAGTCGGCGGCCGGCACGCGTGCCGGCCGCCGTTTGTAGGTGGGCCGTTCCAGGTCGTAGCCCAGTTCGCTCGCCCCGACGAGAGCCGTGTACGGGTAGCACTCGGACAGGGCGAGGCCGCCGCCCGGCGGTCCGTCCCTGCCGTCGTCGTAGGACCAGCCCGCCTCCTGGAGCCGTTCCCGCAGGAGTACTCCGGCCAGGCGGGGAGAGCGCTGGTTGGTGCTGTTCGCGCTCACCTTCCAGCGTCCGTACCGCTGGCCGACCTGCCGTTCGCACGGGCGCTGGCCCGTCGGATTGGCGACGACCAGCGGGGCGTCGACGAAGACCAGTGTCGATCCGTCGACGGCCGTCCCGGCCAGCCATGCCGTCGTCTCGTCGAGGCCGCGGGTCCAGCCGCAGTCGATGACCTCGCCGTTGCCGTCGACGGCGGCGACGCCGGTCTCGTTGGGTCTGCGGGCTCCGCCCTGCGCCCAGGCCAGGTCGATGCCGATGAACCGCTCTATTCCCATGGGACGGTAGTACCAGAGACGGCAGTACCCGGAGACGGCAGTAGCAGAGACGGCAGAACCAGGGGGGCCGGGCCTGCGTCCCGTTCCGGCCGGACGGACGACGGCTCAGGTCCGCGGCGCGCCGGTCACCGCGTCGACGAGTTCCGCCAGCGCGGCCGCCACCCGGTGCAGGCCGGGGCCTGCCGGGCCGCCCGGCTCGGTCATGTAGACGTCCCGCCGGATCTCGATCATCAGGGCACCGACCCGCCGGTCGGTCCCGTAGTACTTCAGCGGGACGTACGTCCCCGAGAAGGGACTGTTGACGCCCGTACCGCCGAAGCCGGCGAACGCCTTCTCGGCGTGGGCGAGCAGGCCGGGCAGGGTGTGGAAGGAGTCGTGCCCCAGGCAGACGGGTGGCCGGGGGCCGTCGCCGTGGAGTTCGTACGGCAGCCGCTCGCCCGGGTAGGAGTGCACGTCGATGATCACGGCTCGTCCGGTGGCCTCCAGCCGCCGGGTCACGGCGTCGGTCATGGCGGCGGCGTAGGGGTGGAAGTACCGGTCGATGAGCGGCTCTTCCGGGTGGCCGTCCGGTCGGAGCGTCTTCCCGTGGGTGGTGCGGGTGTAGACGGCCCCCATGCCGACGGCTCGCATCTCCTCCCGTTCGTCCGGGAAGCGCTCGGGATCGACGACCAGTCGCGACAACCCGTTGACGAACCGCCAGGGTTCCTTCCGTCCGGGATCGTTCGCGGCCAGGGCGGCGGCCTCCGCGGCGATCCGGGCGGTGTGCGAGTCGGTGATGTGGTCCAACTCCCGTTCCAGCGCCGCGTCGTCGAGGACGATTCCGTCCCGTACGCCGGCGGGGACGACCCGGGAGGAGTGCGGTACGTGCAGGATCACTGGCGAGTCGGGGGCGCCCGGCACGAGCCGGTAGGGGGCCGGAGAACCGTTCACCCGGGCTCCCCGGTCACGGTCACCTTGACGGAAAGATCACCGGAGTTGTCCGCCAGGCAGGTACCGTCGCCGTCGTTGATGCGCAGTTCGAGCGTGCCCATGGCCGCTGCCTGGAAGGTCCATTCCTTGCCCACCAGGTCGCTCGTCTCGCCCTCGCCTCCCTCGGTGAAACGACCGAGGAGCGCGCCGAAGGGCGCCGACGCGTTGACCTTGCAGGTCGCCGCGGCGAAGTCCAGTGCCTTGTCGGTCGCGGGGTCGTACCCGTCGGGCCCGGTCAGCGGCATCTCGGGGTCGTCGACGGTCCACTGCCCCGAGGCGACGCGGACCGTGACCGTGTCGCCCGCCCGGATGAGCGTCTCGGTGACCCGCTGCCAGCCCTCCGTGCTGCGGACCACCGAGTCGTTGGCGGCGACGGGCGTCGGCGACAAGGGGGTCCCCGCTGCCCGGTCGGCCCCGCTCTCCTGGTCCTCGCGGTCCGCCGCGCCGTCCTGCGCGGCCCGCTCGAAGGGCGGGACCCCTACGAGGAGGAGACCGGCACCGGTCCCCGTGAAAAGGAGGGCGACGGCGGACGCGACCCACCACAGCAGCCGCTTGTCACGCCGTCCCGCGTTCCCTCCCCCCGTGTCACCGTTCCTCAACGCGGACGCCGTCTCGGCGTCGTACCGCGAGGTGAGCGAGACCGGCTCCGACCACGGGGCGTGCTGACGGGTCCGGGTCTCCGCGTCCGCGAGGGCGACGCCGGCCGGGGCCGGGACCTGGACGGTGGGCGTCGGCAACGGCGCCGTGTCCGCGGCTCCCTCGGCGGCGCGCCGCAGGGCGGCCGACGCGTCGGCCACGGAGGGCCGTTCCTCGGGCACCTTGCGCAGGAGCGCCTCGACGACCGGCAGCAGCGGGCCCAACTGCGCCGGGAGACTGGGCTCTTCGTACGCCACGGCGTGCAGGGTGGCCGCGTGCGCGGGGCGGCGGAACGGCGACGAGCCGGTGGCGGCGGTGACGAGTGTCGCGGCCAGTGACCACAGGTCCGAAGCGGGGCCGACCTGGCCGCCGTTGACACGTTCGGGCGCCATGTACTCGACGGAGCCCGCGAATTCACGGGAGTTCGTGTGGGCCTCACCGTCGTCCAGGACGGCGATCCCGAAGTCGGTGAGGACCGCGCTGCCGTCGCGGCGCAGCAGGACGTTGGCCGGTTTGACGTCCCGGTGCAGCGCTCCGACGGCGTGCACGGCCTCCAGCGCCCCGAGCAGCTGCGCCCCCAGCGCGGCGACCCTCCTGGGCTCCAACGGGCCGGACTGGCCGATGAGTTGGGCGAGCGAGGGACCGTCGACGAGCTCCATGACGATCCACAGCCGGTTCTCGTGCTCGACCAGGTCGTGGACTCCGACCACGTGCGGGTGCGGCACCCGGGCGACCACCCGTGCCTCGCGCACGGCACGGCGCAGCCACCTTCGGTGGTCCTCGTCGCCCTGGGTGAAGACGTGCAGCTCCTTGGCCGCTACGTCCCGGGCGAGCAGTTGGTCGTGGGCCCGCCAGACCGTGCCCATGCCGCCCCTGCCGAGCTGCTCGGCCAGCAGGTACCGGCCGGCGATCAGCCGCCCGGCCCCCCGTGCCGCGTACGCCGCGCCCTGCTGATCATCGCTGCCGGATAACACGCCTCGCTCACGCCCCTCCCGGTGGCAACCGCCCCACCGGCCCCATGCAGAATCGAACACCGGCGAGCATAGCGGTGCGGGGGAAGCGGACTTGCCGTCGTGTGGGAGGGGCTGCCGGCGATCTGGGCGTGCCACGGCAGGGTGCCCGGGCCGTCACCGGATCTCATGGGTCCATCGGGTCCAGGTATCCGCCGAGGGTGTGGGTTCCGAAGTGCGCGGAGGGGGTCACGCGGTCCGCAGGGTGCACGTCGACGGGCGCGAGGGGGCCCGCCAGCGTGTACGTGCCCTCGTCCGCCGGGGGCGGAGCCGGGGCGGCAGCGGGCTGTGCCTCCGCACCCGGCGCCGTGGACGGCGCGTCGGGGTCCGGCGCGGCCGACAGTGACGGAGCGTCCGGTGCGGCGAAGTTCCGCGTTCCGTGCAGCCAGGCCACGTAGTCGTGAAGGCCGGTCTCCGACATGGCTGACAGCACCTTGTTGCGGGCGGCGGCCGTCTCGCCCCGCGCGTGCCAGAGGCCGACGCTGTCCCGGGCGAGCCGGTGCACTCGCGCCGTGCGTGCCCGGCGGGCCGCGTCGAAGCGGCGAAGCGCTGCGCCGAAATGCTCCGCCGAGCAGTTCAGCAGGTCTCCGAGAACCACCGCGTCCTCCAGCGCCATGCAGGCGCCCTGCGCCGCGTAGTGCAGCATCGGGTGGGCCGCGTCGCCGAGCAGGACGACGCGGCCGTCGGCCCAGACGTCCACCGGCTCCCGGTCGACCAGGACCCACGCCTTCCACTCCGTGCCCAGCTCCAGGAGTCGCTGTGCGGTGCCGCAGAGAACGGCGAACTGCTCACGCACCTCCGTCGCGGGCACGGCCACTCCGGCGAAGGTCTCGGCCGGCCGGTTCTCCACGCTGGGCGCCAGGTTCAGGAAACTGCCCCCGGCGATGGGATAGTGCACGAAGTGCCGGCCCGGCCCCGTCCACCAGGTCACCGACCGATGGCGCAGATCCTCGGGCACTCGCTCCATGGGCACGATCGACCGGTACACGGTGATACCGGCGTTGCGTGGCGGCCCGTCTCCGACCAGCTGCGCCCGGACGGCCGAGTGCAGGCCGTCGGCCCCGACGAGGGCGTCCGCGGCGAGGGTCCGTCCGTCCGCCAGCCGCACCCGCACCCCCCGGTCCGTGTGTTCGTACCCGGCGACCTGGCTGGACGACCGCAGTTCGATCCCGTCGCTGTCCTGACAGGCCCGCAGCAACAGCCGGTAGAGCTCACCGCGGTGCACCACCACGTAGGGGTTGCGGAAGCGGGCCCGGTAGCGCTCCCCGAGCGGCATGCTGATCACGTGCTCACCGGACACTCCGTCCATGAACCGCAGTTCCTCGACGGGTACGGCGATGCGGCGGACGGCCGCGGCGAGGCCCAGCCGGTCGAGTGCGTGCATCCCGTTCGGGGCCAGCTGGATGCCCGCGCCGAGCTCGACGAAGTCGTCGCCGCGCTCGCACACCACCACATGATGTCCCCGGGCCCTCAGGCTCAGCGCCGCGGCGAGGCCGCCTATGCCGCCGCCGGCGACCACCGTGGTCATGCCGGTTCTCCGGCCCGCTCGTCCGCCGTGATCTCGCCCGAAGTCCCGGCCGGGCCGACGAGGCGGGCCAGTTCGAGCCGCTTGATCTTGGCCGTTGCCGTCTGCGGCAGGTCTGCCTGCCGCCACTGTTCCGGCTCGGCCATCTCCGGCAGGTCGGCCACCGCGGTCCGCCACAGGGCGCGGTCCAGCGGCCGGTCGTCCTTCGTGCACACCACCGGCCGCGGCGGTCCGCCCTCGGTGGGGATGATCACGACCTCGGACAGCTCGGGGATGCGCGAGAACAGCCGGTCCTCCACCGAGAGCGTGCTGCCGAAGCCGGGGATCTCGTCCACCTCACGGTCCATGAGGTGCAGACAGCCCCACCGGGTGCGGTAGCCGAGGTCGCCCATGCGCCACCACCGTTCGTCCGCCTGTCCCCGGAAGCGCTCGTCCTCGCCCAGATAGGTGCGGATCCGGCCCTCGCTGCTCACCTCGATCCATCCCGGTGAGGACGGTCCGGGCCGCTTGCCGTCACGGCTCACCACCCGCACCCCGGTCATGCCCGGGAACGGAACGCCGACGCAGCGCCCGTCGGCCTCCGGTGAGCGACGCCTGCCGTACGAGCGTGCGACACTCGGGCCGATCTCGCTCTGCCCGTAGATCTGGCCGAAGCGCGGGGACCTGCGCCGGGACGCACCGATCAGGGTGCGTACGGTGCGCGGGTGCAGCGCGTCGAACGTGCTGCTGAAGAACTTCACGTTGGACAACGGTTCCAGCGGGTCGGAGGCGAGCTGTTCCCAGCTCAGGTAGGTGTTCGGGTGGGCCTCCAGAACGGCCGGACGCAGCCGGGCGAAGAGCCGCGACACCCGCTGGGGGTCGGCGTCCGCGAGGACCGCCACGGGAAAGCCACGCAGCAGGGAGATGGCGAGCGCGGTGAACAGGCGTGAGTGCACGAAGGAGACGTGGATGGCCACCGGTTCGCGGCGACGCATCAGTGCGGTGGCAAGCGCCTGCGGCCGGTAGCGGGCCTCCAGGCTGTAGGCCGTGTGGACGGCCAGCTTCGGGACGCCCGTGGTACCGGAGGTGTGCGTCACCAGGGTCGGGTGGTCGTACGGCAGTTCCAGCGCGGGGACCCGGGGCGCGCCGGCCAGCTCCGCCAGGCGCGTGGCGCGTTCGTCGGAGCCGGAGGCCAGCAGGACACGACGGGTGAGCGCGAAGACCGTGTCGGGCAGGGACTCGGTCAGCTTCGCGGCGTCGGTGATCAGGTACGGGCGGTCGACCCGGCGGAGCAACGCGGTGACCGTCCCGCCGTCCAGGTAGGGCGACAGCAGGATCGGGACGACGCCGATCCGTGCGGCCGCGACGGCGAGCAGGGTGATGTCGAACGCGTTGCTCTTGTGGATCACCGCATGGTCACCGGGTCGCAGCCCGGCGCGCCAGAGCCGCGAGGCGAAGTCGCTCACGAGATCGGCGGCGTCGGTCATCGTCATCGCCCTGCCCCGTTCCGGCGCGATGTCCAGATCGTGGTCGAGGAGCAGGACGTTCGTCGGATACCGGTCGGCCGCCCGGTCGAACAGCGTGCCCAGCCTGATGCCGCGATTTCCTATGGACTGGAGAAACATGCGTCACCTCGATCGAGTTGTGTTTCCGGGCTGTCGGGTCAGCTGGTCTCGATCACTTTCCTGAGGCGCTCGACCGTGGCGGCCATGTCCGCCTGCACTTTTGCCCTCCATTCGTCGAAGAATTTCCTTTTCCTGTCGTCGTTCATCTCGGCGGTGATGCCCCGGATCCCCTCGGTCGCGGTACCCATACGGAAGTGGTGCGTGAGCCGCGTGCCGCCGTCGGCGGGTCGCAGGGTGAACCCCCAGACGCTGTCCTGGGCCCGGCCGTCGTGGGTGCGCATGGCCCAGGAGAACCGGTGGCCGGGCTCAGCCGTCGTCACCTCGGACGTCGTGGTCCACGAGCCGCGGACCACCGGGGCCCAGGCCACCACCTCGGCCCGCCTGAAGTTGTGACCGCGGAACACCGAGCCGACGGCGCCGGGGGCACCGTGAATCCATTCGCCGCCGGTGCATTCCTCACTCCACTGATGGCTGCGCGGCAGATCGCTGACCACCGAGTAGACGAATTCGGGAGTCCTGGCCACATGGGATTCGGCACATATCTCGAAGAGCGGGGCGACACCGTTTTCTGTGGTCATGGGGAAATCCTCTCCGCGTCTGCGGGCCGGGCGGTGAAACAGTCGGCTGATTCGTCAGGTCCCGCTGTCGCGTGGCGCGCGGCCTCCCCCGCCGACGGCGCCTCGCGGGGCCGCACCTCCCACTCGACCAGGGCCAGGCCCGCGGCCATGCCCCCGCCGAACCCGGCGAGTACCACCAGGTCTCCGGGGGCCAGCCGGCCGGCGGCGCGATCGAGGGTGATCGGCACGGACGCGGCCCCGGTGTTCCCGAAGCACGACACGGTGGTGTGGGTGTTCTCCGGCGAGAATCCGAGGTCCGCGGCGAGTGCCTCGATCATCCGGCCGTTGGCCTGGTGCGGTACGAAGTGGGGCGGCTTCGCGTCTGCCGGCAGGTGAGCGTCCAGGAAGGAGCGGATGAGCGGTCCGACCCGGCTCTCCACGAAGCGGCGTACCGCAGGGCCGTCCATGGTGAAGTGGTGCAGGCCCTGTTCGACGGTCGCCGGTGAGGCGGGAAGCACCGAGCCGCCCGCGGGGACCCGGATCAGCTCCCGCTCCTCCGGGAAGGTCGCGAGTCGGGTCGCCATCACCCCGCCGCCCGTGCTGGGCCCGAGGACCACGGCGCCCGCGCCGTCACCGAAGAGCACGACGGTCCTGCGGTCGGTCACGTCGAGCGTGCGGGAGTAGATGTCGGCGCCGATGACGACGGCGTGTCCGCCGGTGCCGCGGATCATCCGCTCCGCCGTCGTGAGGGCGAAGACGAAGCCGCTGCACACGGCGTTGATGTCGAACGCGGGGGTGCCCGCGGGGACGCCGAGTTCGGCGGCCACCGCCGTGGCGGTGGGCGGCTGCGGCGAGTCCGGGGTCGACGTCGCCACGAGGACCAGGGTGATGTCCTCGGCGCACAACCCGGCGTCCTCCAGTGCGACGCGCGCGGCCATCGCCGCCAGATCCGAGGTCCCTTCGTCCGACTTCGCCCAACGGCGTTCACGGATCGCGGTCTTCCGGGTGATCCACTCGTCCGTCACCCCGGCAGGTGCTCCGACGTCGTCGTTGGTCACGACGTTGCCGGGAAGACAGGAGCCGGTGCCAAGGATGCCGACCGTGTCCGTGTGGTGGATGGCTACTGCACGACTGGCCATGCTGCCTCATTTCAGGTCGTCGCCGGGCGGCCCTTGAGGACCGGAACCCCGTGGGGCGTCGGGTACGACAGCTCTGCGTCGGAACATAGTCAGCGCACGCCCAACTCCCCAGACAATGCGGCAATAAGTGTCAGCTCGCTACCCGCGCAATAGCCCTGAGGCCGGTCCTCGAGCAGAAGTTGACAGATTCCAGGGCACCACATCGACGTCGGCTCAACGAATACGTAGCGTTGGCCGCCGAAGTACCCGGCCGCCCGGACGAAGGATTTTCATGGGGACGAGCAAGTCCGCGCCACCAGGCCCTCCTTGGACCAATGCGATAGACGTCCATCACCACGTCATTCCGGAATTCTACGTCGATGAAATTCGTCGTCTCGGATTCGCCTCCACACTGCCCGGCGTGGACGCACCCGAGTGGAAGATGGAGACCAGTCTGGCGATGATGGACCGGCAGGGCATTCGGGCGGCCGTGGTGAACATATGGCCGGGTGTGCCCCCCGTGGACGCCGCTGTGGGCGCCCGGCTGGCCCGCCGGGTCAACGAGTTCCTCGCCGAGCTGGTCGCCGCCCATCCCGGCCGTATCGGCGCGTTCGCCGTACTGCCGCTGCCCCATGTGGACGCCGCGCTCGAGGAGTTGGCGTACAGCATGGATGTGCTGGGCCTCGACGGTGTCGGTCTGGTCACCAACTACGGCGGGGTGTACGTCGGGGACCCGTCACTCGACGCCTTCCACGCCGAGGCGGCGCGGCGCAGGACACCGCTGTTCGTTCATCCGACGGCTCCCCCCGGCAACCCGCCGACCTTCGGGTTGCCGGTCTCGCTCTGCGAGTTCCCGTTCGAGACCGTACGGCTGACGGCTCAACTTCTGTACAACCGCACCCTGGAGCGCCATCCCGGGCTGCGTGTGATTCTGTCCCACGGCGGCGGCGGTGTCGCGTACTACGCGGCCCGGCTCGCCTGCGGGCCGCTGATCCGCGCCGACCTCGCCGAACGGCTGCCGGCCGATCCCATCGGCTATCTGCGGCGCCTCTACGGCGACACCGCCATGATCGGCGATCCGCACGCCTTCACCTCGGTGCGCTCGTTCGCGGGGGCGAGCCGCATTCTCGTGGGCTCGGACTTTCCGTTCATGCCGGAGTCGTTCAGCGCACAGGGTGCTCGATTCATCACCGAGCACGGCGGATTCACGCAGGACGAACTGGCGCGCATCGAACTCGGCAACGCAGCCGAACTCTTCCCACGATTCGCCGATCACCAGCAGGAAGGCCGTTAGCATGCTCGACGAGACCACGGTCACCGCATATCTGGACCGCATTTCCGCACAGCGTCCCGAGAAGGCGGAACTGGAACCGCTCCGCACCCTGCAGATGCGGCATCTGCTCTCCGTTCCCTTCGAGAACCTCGGATACCATCTCGGCGAAGAGATCCATATGGACGAGAGGGTCGTCGACAAGATCGTCCGGGAGCGGCGGGGCGGCGGGTGCTATGAAGTCAATCCGGCCCTTTCCTTCCTTCTCGAAAGTCTCGGCTACGACGTCTCGGTGATGCCCGGGCGGGTGTGGATCAAGGGTGAGCTCACCGCCCCGCTGTGTCATCTGGCCCTCAAGGTTCGTGTCGAGGGGCACAGTTGGCTGGTCGACGTCGGGTTCGGCCGCAACAGCAGGTATCCGCTCTCCCTGGAGACGGAGGAGGTGCAGGACGACCCGCACGGCCGTTTCCAGGTCGGCGCAGCGGACGACGGCGGCATCGACGTCCGGTCCAACGGCACACTCCAGTACCGGGTGTACGACGTGCCCTGCCGCGTCTCCGACTTCGGGCCCACGCTCTGGTGGTACCGCACCGCACCGGAGTCGCCGTTCCTGCAGAACCTGTTCTGCTCGCTGCCCACCGAGAACGGCCGGGTCACGCTGAAGGAGGACGAGCTCACGGTCGTCGTCGGCGGTGACCGGGAGAGCCGTCGGCTGGCCGACGAGTCGGAGATCCTCGAGGCGTACGACAAGTGGTTCGGGATCAAACTGACGCAGCTGCCGGTGAGGGCGGGCAGCGGCGTCACGGTGCCGATGTCGTTCGACTGAGCTCGGGCCGGCGCCGCCGGCCGCGATCACCGGGCGGGCGGGCCGGATCAAGGCCCACCCGCCCGGCCGCACGCCTGACCGCCCGACCGACCGACCGACCGACCGACCGACCGAGAGCAACGACACCGGGCGCACCATCCGTGCCCGTGACTGGCCGGAATCCGCCTTCGCCCTCGCCCTCGCCCTCGAGATCCGGTCACACCTCGTCGCACCGCCCGTTCACCGTCGGAGCACCACCCCGTTCCGCTCGGACTTCCGTGCGCGTCGGTCACCGGTAGGTCACCGGGACGTGCGTGCGCGAGGACGGCTGGCGGCCCAGGAGCAGGTCTTCGTCGCCCTGGCACAGAGAGCCGGCGGCGGGGGCACCCCGCTCGGCGGCGACGCGCCGGACGATGTCTCCGTTGTGCTCCACGAGCGCCAGTTCACTGCCGAACCGCGCGTCGAGGTCCGTCTCACGCGAGGCCAGGAGTGAGTGCAGAGCACCCGGCACCGCGTCGTCCCTGCCCGCGTCGGCGAGCTTCCTGAGCCGCTGCGCGTCGCGTCCGTTGCCGCACTTGACGAGATGACAGCTGAGGCAGGCGAGAATGCCGGCGCCCAGGTTCCGGTCGCCCGCGAGAGCCGACGCGCGCAGTGCCGCCAGCAGGAACTGCTGGCCCTGTACGTGCCGGTCCTGGTCCTCGGCCAGCCAGCCGGCCAGTTGTGCCAGTTCGGCTATCGCCCCGTACAGCCGCCTGCCGGTCGGCGCGTCGTAGGCGGCCTCCCGGGCCAGGCGCCGGGCCCAGCGCAGTTCGTGCACCGCCCAGTCCATGACCAGTGCGGTACCGCCCTGCGAGGCGCTCAGTTTCCGCAGCCGGGCGATACAGGCGACCAGGACGTCGACCGTCTCCGCGGACAGCTCCGAACCCTGCGATCGTCCCGAGGCCGACATGCTGTCGGCGGTGAGCCAGTCGACGGCGAGGGAGACCAGCACAGCCCCGGACACGGGCTCGCCCTGCCGGGGAGTCCGTCCGCGCTCGTCGTGCTCCCCCTCCAGGAGCGGGAGCAGGAGGCGGTCGACGTGCTCTTCCGACCACGGAGGGCCGAGTCCCGGGTCGCCGACGCCACCGGGTTCGGGATCCGGGAAGCGCTGTGGCCAGATTTGGCTGACTTCGATCGCTCTGTCCAAGTGGTCGGAGAGGACGCCGGCGACGAATTCAGGTACCTGACCGCGCGGGTATGCTCCCTTGGTCCAGCCATAGGGAGCCTTGAGGCTCACCGTACCGGCGCCATGCCGTCGGTTTATTTCACGTGCGAGCCGCTCGGGCGACCAGTGCAGACTTTCCAGGAATACTGCGAGCTGCGATCCTTTGCACACCGGTGCATCTCCCCCTTGAAGTTCCCCTTCGCGTGTGCGGACGGATGCGATCCCCTCAGCGAGGCTGTCACACCTCTTCCAGTATTGCCGCCGCCTTTTCGCCATGGGTAGGAATTGAGTCGTTCGCGAGGTTCCGGGTTTGCGGAGCGAAGGCACAAACGCACGGATGGCGACAGCACCTGTTACAGGTGCTGTCGCCATCGGACCGTGGCCTGAACCTACTTGTGATCCCAGGACCCGATGCGCATGACTTCCTTTTTCAGCACGTCGCCGAAGGTCGGAATGCCCTCGGTGGTGAACACCGAGACAACCGAGTGCACATGCGAGTTGTCGGTGGCCTCACGCAGCAAGGAATGCGCCAGATCAATACGTGAGGTATAGAGGCCGGGCGACTCCGGCGGACCGAAGTGGTAATTGCTGACGGTGTCGGTGTTGTAGAGCGCGGACGGCCGGACGATGGTCCAGTCGAGATCCGTCGCACGCACGATCTGCTCCATCCTCACCATGTCGTCGTACAGCGTCCGCCCCATGGTGGTGAGGATGGGGTAGAGCACCCTGCGGTACATGAACCGCTCACAGGGCGGTTTCTCACCCGGCTGGCGATTCGCGTGCACGGCGAGCAGACGGGACGTCACGGTGAGCAGGCGCTTCACGCCGTGCGTGGCCATCGCATCGGTGATGTGCGTGATCCCCCGGGAAAGCACCGTCACGGGCCG
Organism: Streptomyces aurantiacus; assembly: GCF_027107535.1. Taxonomy (NCBI): domain Bacteria; kingdom Bacillati; phylum Actinomycetota; class Actinomycetes; order Kitasatosporales; family Streptomycetaceae; genus Streptomyces; species Streptomyces sp. Qhu-G9. The sequence continues at coordinate 6,829,016 of NZ_CP114283.1, forward strand.
GCGCCCGTAGGGCACTCCCAGAATCGATACGACCGCGTCCTGCCCTGCGATCGCCCGTTCCACCGCCGCCTTGTCGTTCACATCCGCGCCCAGGGTCTGCAGCTCGGGATCAGCCAGCGGGAATCCTTCGGGCCGCCGTACGACGGCGGTCACCGTGTACCCCGCGGCGAGCGCCTGCTCCGTGAGATGTCGACCCGTCGAACTATTCGCTCCGAACACAGCGATCTTCAATGGGTTTCTCCGTTTCGAGAGGGTCCACAGATCCGAATTCGCTGTTTCTGGCTAAGGCTTGACAGCCGTGTAGAGCGCGAAGGGCGGATTCGCCACGAAGTCGGCCCAGTAACCCTTCTGGGACAGTCCGGCGTGGTGTCCGGGAGCACGGTTGGGCAAACGCCGGACATCGACCAGACCGGCCTTCTCCATCGCCACCTCCGTGGTACCGGCCGGCCAGAAGAAACCGTCGAAACCGACGTGCGGATCGACGTCCATCTCGATGTGGATCACCTGGAGGTCCCCGTGCTTCTCCTTGGGCGTGATGGAGAGGCCGTACCGCGGATAGACCGACATCTTCTGGAGGTCGATGTCAGGGTTCGAGCACAGTGCGACCATCCGGCCGCCCGACACCAGGTTGTCGGCACACCGCTGCACCATCTCGTGGTATTCGACGGTGTCCTTGGCGTGGACGAATGCCCAGATGGGCGCGACGACGTCGAATTCGCCGAGCAGAGGCAGCTCGGCGGCGTCCACCGCTTCGTACGTGATGCCCAGCTGCTGTTCGGCCTCGATCTCCCGCGCCACGTCGACCATGCTCTGCTCGATGTCGATGCCGACGACCTTCTCGGCGCCGAGTCGCTTGAATATGCGGGAATAGAAACCCGTGCCGCAGGCCACGTCCAGGACTCGTTTTCCGGTGAGGTCAGGAATTCCGGAGAGCAGGGTCTCGCGTTCGACGAAGGCGTACGGGAGGTTCTTGACGGTGTCGTACTGGGTGCTCGAAGTCTGGTACTGCTCACTGATCCGGTCGTGATGGGCGCTCTTCTGCATCATCCACTGCCTTTCTGCTGAGCAGGACGGTAAGCCGGCGGATTCTTCTTTCTCGGCAACTCTGCTGCAATTCCAAGCGGTGCCTGGCTCTGACAGTAGGTGTCGTCGGCCGCGGCATTCCATGCCGAGCCGTCGAATCTGTCAACTCACCCGGAGCTCAGCTGAATATCTTCTGCACCTTGCGCGACACCCATTCGCTGACGGTCACCGTGTCGAATCGCTCCACGGCGGATGAATCCGTGAACGGCCGCATGGGTTCGATGGAGGCGTCGTGGTTGGGGAGATAGAAGAACGGGATGGTGAGCCGGGACGATGTGTCACCGGCCTCCGGATTGGCCACGCGGTGCATCGTCGACACCCACCGCCCGCCGGTCCACAACGCCATCAGGTCCCCGATGTTGACGACGAAACTTCCCGGAATCGCCGCCACGTCACGCCACTCGTCCTCACCCTGCAACACCTGAAGACCACCCCGCTCGTCCTCCTGGTACAGGATCGTCAGACTCCCGAAGTCGGTGTGCGGCCCCCGCCGCAACTGCCCCGGCAACGGCGCCTTTGTCTGCGGCGGGTAGTAGTTCACCGCCACCGACGAACCGTGATGATCGAACTTGTCGTCGAAGAACCCCTCCTCCAGACCCAGCGCCAGAGCGAACAACCGCATCAGATCAGCGGCCAACTCCCCCATGGCGGCCATGTACTCCTGCCAGGCGTCCTTGAAGTCCGCCGGATCCTTCGGCCAGATGTTCTTGTGCGTCCAGCTCGCCCACTCGTTGCCGAGGGTGCTGCGCTCGTCGTCGCTCATCTCCCCGGTCACGTGGGCGGCGTAGGTCTCGCACAGGTCCGGGGGTGTCTTCTGGTCGAGGCTGCGCGCGAGGGTGCCGCCGGCCCTGCGGTATCCGGACACACCGGGCCGCGAGGCGACCACGTCCTTTTCCCCGTCGGGCAGTTTGAAGAACGAATTGGTCGCCGTGAACATCCGGTCCACCAACTCCGCGGAAACCCCGTGCCCCACGATGATGAAGAACCCGGAGCTGCGCAGCGCATTGCCTATCGCTTCGGCAATCGCGGCCCGCCCGAGAGTGCTGCCCCTGGAAGAGAGGTCGATGACCGGGACAAAGCCATCGGTCACGGTGACGGTCAGCTGATCACTGTTCAAGGTACTCCCTCTTTCCGTGGTGTTCGGCTCGTCGAGCGTAGGTCCGGCCGACGTCTGGTCGCCATGCGCCGTGGCTGAATCTGTCAACTCATTCGACCCCCGGAGATATTCGCCGTCCTCTTTCCTCCCTAGGCTTCGAAGAACGCACGGCGAATGGCCGATCCGCCGGTGGACGTGCCTCTCGGGGGCGACACATCCACCGGCAGATCGGCCCGACGCCGATGTGAACTCCGTTCTTGGCTATGTGGTTCCGGAGAACATCTTCTGGAGTTTGCAGGACATCCACTGTCCTGCGATGACGCCGGCCCCGGAATGCGACCGGTCGACGCACGGCTCCGCGGTCGGCCGCATGGGTTCGATGGAGGCGTCGTGGTTGGGGAGATAGAAGAACGGGATGGTGAGCCGGGACGATGTGTCACCGGCCTCCGGATTGGCCACGCGGTGCATCGTCGACACCCACCGCCCGCCGGTCCACAACGCCATCAGGTCCCCGATGTTGACGACGAAACTTCCCGGAATCGCCGCCACGTCACGCCACTCGTCCTCACCCTGCAACACCTGAAGACCACCCCGCTCGTCCTCCTGGTACAGGATCGTCAGACTCCCGAAGTCGGTGTGCGGCCCCCGCCGCAACTGCCCCGGCAACGGCGCCTTTGTCTGCGGCGGGTAGTAGTTCACCGCCACCGACGAACCGTGATGATCGAACTTGTCGTCGAAGAACCCCTCCTCCAGACCCAGCGCCAGAGCGAACAACCGCATCAGATCAGCGGCCAACTCCCCCATGGCGGCCATGTACTCCTCCCACACCTGTCGGAAGTCGGCGGGATTCTCGGGCCAGATGTTGGCCAGTGTCCAGGTGGCCCACTGATCACCGAGTGTCCTGCGCTCCTCCTCGCACAGCTCACCGGTCACATGCGCGGCGAAGGCCTGGCACAGATCGGGCGGGGACTCCTGGTCGAGGCTGAGGGCGGTCGCGCCGCCCACCCGCCGGAAACCGGAGACTCCGGGCCGGTGTGCGACGCGGTCCTTCTCCTCGTCCGACAGCTTGAAGAACGTGCTCGTCACCGAGAACATGCGGTCGATGAGGTCCTGCCGGACCTCATGACCGACGATGACGAAGAATCCGGAGCTCATGCAGGCCTGGTCGATCGCCTCGGCGATCGTGCGACGGCCTTGCGCCGAGTTTCTGCGGGACAGGTCGACGACGGGTACGAAACCCTGGGCAGCGGTGGCGGTCACCTGATGGTCGCGCATGACCAGTTTCTCCTCTGCGACTGCTTCTCGGCCTAGTTCGCCGTCTCGGGTACCGCTTCCGGCTGCGCCGTTCGCCGGCCTCCTCTCGAGAACAGCCCGACGAGGGCCGCGCCGAACACGAGGACTCCGAAGGCCACCCAGAGCGCCACCGTGTAGCCGTGGACGGTTCCGGCGGTGACAGCGGCCGGCTTGGCCCCGTGGTCCTCGAGGTACGACGCGGTGACGCTGGTCGCGATGGAGTTCAGCAGGGCGGTGCCGAACGCGGCCCCCACCTGCTGCACCGTGTTGTACGCCGCCGACGCGACGCCTGCTTCCATCGGGTTCAGTGCGGCCGTCGCCAGGTTGGTCGCCGCGGCCAGCAGACAGCCGAGGCCGAGCCCCGTGAGGATCATGGACGGGGTCAGGTACACCAGGAACACCTGTGAGCTGTCCACCTCCAGCTGCGTGAGGATCAGCATGCCCGCGGCCGAGGAGAGCAGACTGCCCGCGATCAGGACGTGCGGAGCGACCCGCCGGTGCAGCTTCCCGGCGATCAGCATCGCGCCGATCGTGGTGCTGACGGCGTTCACCAGCAGCGTCATGCCTGCCTTGACGGGCGAGTAGCCGAGGATCGTCTGCGTGTAGTAGCTCACGAAGAGGTAGAAGCCGAACATCGCGATGAACATCACGCAGACGGAGACGAAGGCGGTGCCCCGGGCCCGGTGTACGAAAATGTGCAGGGGCAGCAGCGGGAACCGGGACTTGGCCTCCACCAGGACGAACAAGGTCAGCAGGAGAACGCCGCCCACCAGCAGGCCGAGCACCTTCGGGTCGTCCCAGCCGTGCGGTTCGGCCTGGGTGAAGCCGTAGACCAGCGCCACCAGGCCCGTCGCGCTGAGCAGCACACCGGGAATGTCGAGATTGCGCAGGTCACCGCTCGGGCGGTCCCGCATGACCAGCGGAACACCGGCCAGGGTGATCACGGCCATCGGGATGTTGATGTAGAGGCACCATCGCCAGTCGGCGTACTCGGTGAGCAGTCCACCTGCCACCACGCCGAGCGCCGCACCGCCCGCGCCGACGCCGGCGAAGACGCCGAAGGCCTTTCCTCGCTCCCGCCCGTCGGTGAAGGTGAGGATCAGGAGGGATAGGGCAGCCGGCGCCAGGAGTGCGGCGAAGACTCCTTGTGCCGCACGGGCCGCGAACAGCGTTCCCGCGTTCTCCGCGGCGCCGCCGAGTCCCGACGCCAGCGCGAAGCCGATCAGGCCGATGGTGAAGGACCGCCGATGGCCGAGTGCGCCGCATACGCGCCCGCCCAGGAGGAGTAAGCCGCCGAAGGCAAGGGCGTACGCCGTGATCACCCAGTGCCGGTCGGTGTCCGTCATTCCCAGCTCCTGCTGGGCCGACGGAAGCGCGATGTTCACGATGGTCGCGTCGAGCACGACCATCAGCTGAGCAGCGCTCACTACAGGAAGGGTCCACCAGCGCTTCGCGTTCTGCGCCGGGGGCGTGGGGGCCTGTTGCTGAATGTCTGTCACATCAACTCGCACTATGGTCGGGTTACTCGAACGTTGGTCTAGTGGCGAGTGACTCTACTACACGCCGGGGCGCGGGGGCAGGACGGAAAGTGCTCGCAGGACACCCTCGGCGTCGGCATCCCGGACCCCAACTATCCTGTTTCCAGGGCCAGTTGAGATTTCAGAAATCAACACAGGAAAGAGAGCGGCACGGCCCCGCCACGTCGCGTCCGGTCGGGGGCGCCCCCGTTCCGGCGCCGGCTCGACGGGCGCCCCTGACGGCCCGTCCCGAGGGCGCGCGAGGCACGGACCGGGCGTCGGGCCATGCAAGACTCGACCGAAAACACACGGTGATACGTAGTGCACCCCTGGGGGTGAGCCGCGTGAATCTGGAGGTGAACGTCATCGCAGGCAAAGAGCGCTCACGGAGCCAGTCCGGCGCGGGAGTGGGCAACGTCTGGCTTCGGTCCGCACGCGGCAACAGGGGGGAACCGCCGCTCACGCGGGCGCGTATCGTCCAGGCGGCCGTCGCTCTGCTGGACGAGGAGGGCATGGACCGGCTGACGATGCGTCACCTGGCCGAGCGGCTCCAGGTGGGCGCGACCACCCTCTACTGGCACGTGGCGACCAAGGCTGACGTCGTCGACCTAGCGGTCGACGCGATCTTCGGGGAGACCTCGGTCCCGGACGAGCACTCCGACAGTCCGCGGGACGACATCGCGACGCTGGTCAACGACTGGCGGCAGGCGATGCTGCGGCATCCGTGGGCGGCCACCGTTCCCTCGCGGCAGCGGCCTCTCATGGGGCCCAACTTCCTCGCCTGGATGGAGTTCCTGCAGTCCGCGCTCCTGCGCTCCGGACTGACCGACAAACGGCTGAACGCCGCGACCTGGGCGCTCTACAACCATGTGATGGGCGCCACGGCCACCCAGTCCAGCCTTCAGCTCTCCGTCGAGGAGACCCGACTGGGTCAGGAATACCTGGAGAGCCGGCGCGACCAGTACCCGACCGTCGCCACGTACAACTACATCGCCGATGACGACTGGGACGCGAGCTTCGTGGCCGGACTGGAGTTCCTGCTGGACGGCATCGAGGCGCAGACGAAGCGCTGAGAGCGGCCCCGCCCCCCTTCGCCTCTCGCGCGAAGGGGGGCGGGTACCGAACCGTCACGTCATGCCGGAAGGGGCGGGCGCCGGACCGTCACGTCGTGCCGGAGGGGTTGGAGATCAGGTAACGCCAGAAGCCGTCCGCGCCCCTGCGGGCGATGTCGGTCGCCGTGCCCTCGGTGTGCACATGCGTGCCGTCCGGGCCCGCACCGTCGTGAACGTAGTCGTTGATCAGCAGAGCCGTGTCACCCACCACGTAGACCTGGCGCAGCAGGACGGTGATCGGGATCCGGTCACGCACGACAGTCGGAAGGGCCGCTCTGCGCCGCTCACCCGAGGAGGTCTGCCCGGGCCGCACGACGTGCACGGCCTCGGGTTCGAAGAGGGCGTCGAGCAATTCGAGATTTCGCGCGTTGAAGGCGTCGGCAAAAACATGCGGAAGGTCGGCCGGTTCGACGGGAAGACCGTCGTTGCTCGGTATGTCGGACATGGGCCGAGTAAAGCAGTCTGAATGCGGGCCGACAGCTCCCGGGACGGTTGTCTGTCAGCTCCCGGATTCCACTCGGAGCGGCCCGGGCCGGACCTGACAGATTATGCGAATCGGCCTGGGCCCGCCCTTTGCCAAACCGGCATGATGCAGGGGATATCCGCGCGCCCCCTGCCTGATCCGGTCGACAAGGAGCGGACACCTTGACCAACATCACCATCGTCTTCCATTCCCGCAGTGGGAACACCTACCAGCTCGTGGAGAAGGCCGCGAAGACGGCACTGGACGCCGGTGCCGAGGTGCGCGTGCGCAGGGCGCCCGAGCTTCCCGACCCGATGATCCTCGACAGGGCGGCCCATGCCGAGCTCGAGAAGGCCACCGCGGACGTCCCGGACGTCGGGCTGGACGACCTCGTCTGGGCCGACGCGATCATGGTCGGCACGCCGGTCCACTACGGTCTTCCGGCTCCGCAGATCCTCAACTTCATCGACCACACCGGGCCGGTCGCCATTCCCGGCAAGCTCATGAACAAGGCGGTGTCCGCGTTCGCTTCCGGATCGATGCCGCACGCCGGCCAGCAGGCCGCGATCCTCGCGCTGCACAACGCGTTCTGTCACTGGGGAGCGGTGATTGTGCCGAACGGCTCGGCCGCCGCCGTGCTGCATCAGCCGGGCAACGGGGCGCCGTACGGGACCGGCACCATCTCGCGGCACGAGGCGAACAGCGTGACCGAGGACAACTTCGGCGCGATCGAGTACCAGACGTTGCGTACCCTCCAGGTCGCCGGGGCGCTCACCCGGGGTCTGCGCCCGGAACCGAAGATCACCATGGTGAGCGACGAACGGCTGCGCACCTTCGGCCTGGACATCTGACGGGGCCCGGCATGACGTTCCGAGACACTCCCTGGCCGCATGGCACACCGTGCTGGGTGGAGGTGCAGGTCGAGGATCCCGTGCGGACGAGCGCCTTCTACCGGCAGCTGTTCGGCTGGACGTTCTTCGACCACGGTCCGGCGTACAGCCACTACCTGACGGCGCGGCTGGACGGGCGGGCCGTGGCCGACATCGGGCCACGGCCGCCGGGGGAATCCCTCTCCGGGCCTCCGAGCTGGCTGGTCTGCTTCGCGGTCGACAGCGCGGACACGGCGGCGGAGAGGATCGCCAAGGCCGGGGGCACGCTGCTGCTGCCGCCGGACGACGTGGGCACGCACGGGAGGTTCGCGGTCGCGTCCGACCCGGTCGGGGCACGGTTCGCGGTGTGGCAGGCGGACGAGTACCTGGGCGCGGAGGTCGCCAGCGTACCGGGGTCCGTCGCGTGGCATCACTGTCCGAACACGGACATCGAGGCGGTGAAGGACTTCTACGCCGACGTGTTCGGCCTGTCCGCGACGCGGGTGACCGGCAGGGGCCGCGAGTGCGCCACGCTCGACCTCGACGGGCGCCCGGTGGCCGGTCTCGGTGCTCCTGGTGACGACGCGCCGTCTCGGATGCCGCCGTCGTGGCAGGTCGCGTTCGGTGTCTCCGACGTCGGTGCCGCGGTCGCGAAGGTCGTCGAGCTGGGCGGCTCGCTGCTCGACGGTCCCTTCGACACGCAGCGCGGCAGGTGTGCCCTGGTCGCCGACGAGCAGGGCACGTCGTTCGAGGTGCTCGCCGTCGGAGCGGGCTGACCTGCCGCCCGTGGCCCGGGGTTCACCGCCGCGGGCCGTCCGGCGCGGCCGGGTCTGCGGCCGGAACCGACCCGGACCCACGGAAGCGCGGATGCCAGTCGGCCGTGTCCCAGAACCGCAGCTGGGCCGCCTTCGGTACGGCGCCGATCCGTGGGCCGTCCGGGCTGCCGAGGAGCATCGTGCTCGGCTCGTCGGGGGTGAATCCGGGCCATCGCGGGGCGTGTTCACTGCGCGGTGCTCCGTCGTGCGCGAACGATGCCACCAGGTCCATCAGGGTCGCCGAGACCCGACGTTCCAGGGGGCCGTCGCCGAAGGCCTCGCGGTGCTGTGCGATTGCGTGCGTGCCGAACAGGAACGGCGAGGTCGCCTCGTGCGGTGAGCCGTGCCCGGGCGGGTGCACCTCGTACTCGAAGTGCATGAGGAAGTTCGGCGCACCGCTCTCGCGGGCAGCGCGCTCGGCCGTACGGACGATCTGGTGGCGGAACATGGCGTCCCCGAAGATCTCCGTGTAGAGGGCGAACGGATCGCTCGGGAGTCCCGCCTCCCGGGCACACACGCGGTAGTGGTCGACGACCTCGTCGACGAGCCGTTCCCCGACGTCGGCGCGGCCCTTCAGCAGCAGGTCACGGACCATGGCGCGCAGTTCGGAGCCGTCGGCGGGGCTCGGCCGGGCGGCAACGGTGTAGAACGAGCCCTCGGTCGCGGTCACGACGGACAGGGTCGGCAGGCCGGGCACCGGCCGGTGCGCGTCCTGGCCGGGTATCAGCCGGCCGTCCACCACGGGGCCCCGGTACCAGCGGCCCGATGTCATCGGGCGGCCGGCCGGGACGTGGGCGAAGTACTCGTGCCAGACGGTCAGCAACCGTTCGGCGTCCACGGTGCGCAGTCCCGGTACGTCGACGCCGAGGCGGCCCGCCACCGCCTCGAACGCCGTGCGCGCGTCGTCCGGTTCCAGCGCGTACACGGGCGTCCAGACATGAGCCGCGCTGATCGGGACGATGCGGCGGATCACACCGCCGAGTCGCGGGAGCAGTGCGAGCTGCCGGACGGCGGCGCCGCCCGCGGACGTGCCGCAGAGGGTGATGTTCTCCGGGTCACCGCCGAAGGCCGCGATGTTCGTACGCACCCATTCGACCAACGCGATCTGGTCCTGCAGGCCCCAGTTGGCGCACAGGCCCGTCACCGGGTCGGCCAGGTGCTCGTGCAGTCCGAATCCGAAGGGGCCCAGGCGGTAGTTGAAGGTGACGACGACCAGGTCCCCGTGCTCTGCCAGCCGGGAACCGTCGAAGGTCGGGCTCGCGGCGGTACCCACTTCCCAGCCGCCGCCGTGGACGTAGACCAGCACGGGCCGGCGGCCGGCGACGTCCGGTGTCCAGACGTTGGCATGGACGGCGTCCTCCGCGGTGGTCCTGGCGGAGGCCGGGGCGGTGACCGGCGGCAGTCCCCGTCGGGGCTGGAGGAAGGCGGAGCGATGACCGGCGGAGGGTCGTACGCCGCTCCACGGCGGGTGCGGCCGCGGTGAGGCGAAGCGCAGCCGCCCCACCGGCGGCGCCATGAAGGGGACCCCGAGGAACGCCGAGACGGACCCGGCCGCCCCGTCCGGCCGGGCCGCTGCCGCGCGCAGTGCGCCCGCGCCGGTCCGCACCACCGGCCGAGGAGAATTGACATGACGCTTTTGAGCAGTGGAACGAAGTGCGTCGACCCCGCAGAAGATCTGGCCGACCGATCCGGTCCGAACGCGGCCAGAAAGGTCGCCATCGACCGTTCGTTGACTGATTTGTCTCCGGTGGTTTTCGCCTCACTGCCGCGCGCCGATCAACGCCGAAAGGGATTGATGTATCTACGAGGGCTCCTGGGGGCGACCGGCAGGAAATCGGTACGGAACATCGCGTCCTTTCTCGGGGACCAGGTCAACGATCAGGGTCTGCACCACTTCATCAACGACTCGACATGGGAATGGGACCCCATGCGTGAAGCGCTGGGCCGGCACCTCGTCCGCCGCATGTCGCCGCAGGGGTACGTGCTGCACCCCATGGTCATCCCGAAGTCGGGCGCCCACTCCGTCGGTGTGGCCCGGACGTTCTCGTGGGAACACGGTCAGGCCGTCACCGCACAGCAGGCGATAGGGGTGTGGGGCGTGTCCTCGCACACGGCGATCCCGCTGAGCTGGTGGCTGCATCTGCCGTCCCACTGGACGAGGGGCGCGCCGAGGGACGATCGATCTTCCATACCTCCCGAAACACGTCCCACGACGCCGGAGGACTCGATGGTGAGCGCCTATCTCGAAGCGGCGTCCCGTCTGCGCCTGCCGCACTGTCCGGTGGTGCTGAACGCGGAACGGCTCGACGGCATCAGGCTGGTGACCAAACTCAGTGCCGCGGGACTGAGGCACATCTCCAGGATCGCCACGGACACCTGGCTGCTGCCCCACGACTCCGCGCTGACGGGCTGGGGCGACAATCCGCTGCAAGCACACCAGATAGCGCAGATGGCCAGGAACAGCCGCAAGCGCCTCACCCTGATCCCGTCGGGCAACCCCGAGGCGTCGGAACTCGTCACGGCCGTACGGGTTCGCCTCCCCGCGGCACTCGACTCCACTGAACGCACCCATGGGCGCGGGGACTTCCTCCTGCTCGGCATCGGCCGTGGCGGTGCGCGGTGGCCGGAGGAACTCTGGCTGACCGACATGGCGACGGCCGACCACGCGGCCCTGTTGCGCCTCGTGGGCCTCAGCAGACGCGTCGAGTGCCACGGTGTGCCGCGCGCCGAGCGGGTCGGCATCCGGGACTTCGTCGGCCGCTCGTTCGCCGGCTGGCACCGCCACGCCACACTCGCCTCGGTGGCCCACGCGGCAGCGGAGCTGGCGGAGCTCAGACTGGCCACGTGAGGACACCCCGTCGAGCGGGGCCTCCCGGCGGACTCGGGCGACACTCCGACCGGGCGCCGGCAGGCCCCTTCCGGGACGCACACATGTCACCCGGCGGATCTGCGGGCCGGTCGTGCCCCGGCGGCCGGCGGACCCGAAACGCAAACGGTGCCGACCGAGAATCGGTCAGCACCGGTAGGCGTACTGTCTGTGCGTATTCGTGTGTTCTGTGTGTCCGAGGGGGGACTTGAACCCCCACGCCCGATAAAGGGCACTAGCACCTCAAGCTAGCGCGTCTGCCATTCCGCCACCCGGACCAGGTGTCTGCCGCCTGGACGGGGGTGTTCCCCGCGGCGACATGGACAACAATACCAAGCTTTCAGAGTGGCTTTCACCTGCGTTTCCGCGCTTCGGCGGGGTTCCCGGCGGGGCGCGGAGGGTGCACTTACAGTCTCACCATGGGTGACTGGAAAGCTACGGTCGGGCTCCCCCGGGGGCGGCGCCCCCGGACGTTCTCGCCGCTGCGAGAGCATCTGCGGGACACGTTCTGGTTCGCTCCGAGCGCCGCGCTGGTCCTGGTCGTGGTGATGTGGTCGGCGGCGACCGCCGTGGACGACGCGATCCTCACCGCCCTGCGCGACGCGGGCGACGAGGACACGGTGAGCGATCTGCTGGGGATCGCCGAGGACGCGAAGACCGTGGTGACCACGGTCAGCGCGGCCATGATGACCTTCATCGGCGTCGTCTTCAGCATCTCGCTGGTCGCCGTGCAGATGGCCGCCGGGCAGTTCAGCCCGCGCATCGTACGGATCTTCGTACGCAGCCGGATCACCAAGGTCACCTTCGCGGTGTTCCTGGCGACCTTCGTCCAGTCGCTGCTCGTCCTGACCTCGTACGACAGTCAGAGCGATCCGGCGCTCGTGTCGTCCATCCCGCTCGTCCAGGCCGTCCTCACCCTGATCCTGGTCGGGCTGAGCGTGATCCTTTTCGTCCTGTACGTGAACTCGACCCTGCGGCTGATGCGGATCGGGCACGTCGTGGACCTGATCACCTCGGAGGCGTTGCGGGTCGTCGCGAACATGCCGCTGGACATCTCCGCGGATGAACCCGTCGGTCTCGGCGCCGAGACCGCCCGGTTCGCCCATCACGGCCGCGCGGGGGTGCTGCGGGACGTGGACATCGCGCGGCTCGTCCGTGCCGCGCGGCAGCACGGCGTCGTACTGCGGCTCGTCCCGCGGATCGGTGATTTCGTCGTGCCGGGTACACCCGTGTTCTCGGTGCACGGCGGCCCCGCCGTCAAGGGGCTGGGAACGCTGGGCTTCCGGGTGGCCGTGGGTGCCGAGCGGACGTATCACCAGGATCTCGGGTTCGGGCTGCGGCAGTTGTCGGACATCGCGCTGCGCGCCCTGTCGGCCGCCGTGAACGACCCCACCACCGCGGTGCAGGCCGTGGACCGGATCGTGCAGTTCCTGTCCTCGGTGGCGCGGCGGCCGCTCGGCGCCTCGCTGCACCGGGACCGGCAGGGCACCGTACGGCTGGTGCAGCCCGTGCCGGGCTGGACCGAGCTGGTCGACCTCGCCTTCGCCGAGGTCCGGATCTGCGCGGTGCGCAGCCCTCAGGTCACCCGCCGCCTGCTGGCCGGGTTCGACGATCTTCTCGACGCCGTTCCCGAGGACCGTCGGGCGCCGCTGCTCCGGCATCGCGCGCTGCTGGTCCAGGCGGTGGAACGGACCGTGCCGGAGGCCGCGGACCGGGCCTTCGCCCTCCACCCGGACCGGCAGGGCATCGGCTAGACACGGTTCGCGGTCCGCCCGCCAGGCCCACACCGGTGTGTCTTCCGGACTCGTCGGCCCGGGCCCCTACGAAGTCCGGGCCCCTGCGGAGCGGCGCGGTCGGCGCCCGTGCGGGTGGACGGCACCGTGCACGCGGCGCCGCCCACCCGTGATCACCGCATCGTGGACACGACACTCACGCCGTCGTGGTCATGACGGTGACAGCCTCGTCATCGTGACGGTCACATCGTCATGATGACGACGGTCGCACCCCCGTGGTCACGGCATCAGGTGGTACTCCGGGAAGTTACCCGGCAACCGCTCCCCCGCCGGCCCGTGCGTCACCGCGCGGACCAGCAGTTCGCCGCCCACGAAGGCACCGCGCCAGGACGCGCCGAAGCCGCCGAAGAGCTCGTCGCGGTCACCCCGGGAGCGGGGCTTTCCGTGGCCGACCTTGAAGGCCCGGATCTGCGGGGCCAGGCGGTCGTACGTGGCCTCGTCGTCCGTGGACAGGGTCGCGACCAGCGCGCCGTTCGAGGCGTTCATGGCGGCGAGCAGTTCCGCCTCCGTGTCGACCAGGACGATGGTGTCGACCGGGCCGAAGGGTTCCGCGTGGTGGAGCGGGGAGGACGGAGGCGGATTGAGGAGCGTGACCGGCTGGACGTACGCCGAGGTGTCCTGGCCGGGCAGGAAGCGGGCGTCGGCGAGCCGGCCGCGGTGCAGGGGGACGGCGCCGCGGTCGATGGCCTCGGCGACCTGGTCGTGCAGTTCCTTCGCCTTGGCCGCGTTGATCACCGGCCCGAAGTCCAGCTGGGGGTAAGGGTCGTCGGGTTGCTCGACGGCCAGGGGGTGCCCCACCCGGAGGGTGCGGACCGCCGGGAGGTACGCCGCCAGGAACTCGTCGAACAGCTCACGCTGGACGACGAATCGCGGGTAGGCCGTGCAGCGCTGCTTGCCGTAGTCGAAGAGCTTGGGGACGGCCGCCGTCAGCGCGTCCCAGTCGGAGTGGTTCCAGATGCCCCAGGTGTTCAGGCCCTCCTGTTCCAGTACGTGTCGCTTGCCCAGGTCCGCGACGGCCGTGGCCACGGCGGCGCCCGTGTCGCGGCCGCCGACGAAGGAGACGCAGCCGATCTCCGGCGCGCGCACGAGCGCCTCCGACAGCTCGCCGCCGCTGCCGCTGACGAGGGTGACGGGTATGCCCTCGCGTGCGGCGAGCGCGCAGGCCAGGGTGAGACACGCGACGCCGCCGTCGGTCGGGGTCTTGGCGATGACCGCGTTCCCTGCCAGTGCCTGTACCAGCATGGCGTGAACGAGCACGCTCATCGGGTAGTTCCAGCTCGCGATGTTGGAGACGGGCCCGTCCAGCGGGGTCCGGTCCGCGATCATGGGTTCGATTCCGTCGACGTACCAGCGCACGCCGTCGATGGCGCGGTCGACGTCGGCCTGCGCGAGACGCCAGGGCTTGCCGATCTCCCAGACGAGGAGGAGGGCGAGCAGTTCGCGGTGTTCGGTGAGCGCGTCGAGGGTGGCCGCGACGCGGGCCCGGCGTTCTTCGAGGGGTACGTGCCGCCAGGCGCGGTGCTGGTCGAGGGAGGCGCGGACGGCCTGATGGGCCGTGGCGCCGTCCAGCCGCGGCGGGCCCGCGATGGGGCTGCCGTCGACGGGGCTGGTGGCGGGCAGGGCCCGGCCGTCCGCCTGCCAGGCGGCGCCCCAGAGGTTGAGGACTCGGTCGTCCCTGAAGGCCTCGGGTGCCGTGGCCAGGCAGCGTTGCCAGGCGTCGGTCCACGAGGTGTGGGACTTGAGGGTGAGGGTGGGTGCCATTCGGTTGCTCCGCTCTCGGTGCACAGTCGGGGGCGGTCGTGCATGGCTCGTCCCGCGTACGGGAGCACCGGAATGCGTACTCGCGTACGGGGACGTCGTGCGGGGGACGCTAGCGAGGCGCGGCGGCGTCCGAAAGTGACGTCATGTCAACTATGAGTGACATCACGTTCCGCTTCGAGCCGGGCCAGCACCAGCCGGGCCGTCTCGGTCGGGGTGCCGCCCACCTGTACGCCTGCCGCTTCCAGGGCTTCCTTCTTGGCCTGGGCGGTGCCGGACGAGCCGGACACGATGGCGCCGGCGTGGCCCATCGTCTTGCCCTCGGGGGCGGTGAAGCCGGCGATGTAGCCGATGACGGGTTTGGTGACGTGGTCGCGGACGTAGGCGGCCGCGCGTTCCTCGGCGTCGCCGCCGATCTCGCCTATGAGGACGATGAGTTCGGTGTCGGGGTCGTCCTGGAACGCGGCGAGGCAGTCGATGTGGGTCGTGCCGACGACGGGGTCGCCGCCGATGCCGACGCAGGTGGAGAAGCCGATGTCCCGTAGCTCGTACATGAGTTGGTAGGTGAGGGTGCCCGACTTGGAGACCAGGCCGATGCGGCCGGCCTTGGTGATGTCGGCGGGGATGATGCCCGCGTTGGACTGCCCCGGGGTGATCAGGCCGGGGCAGTTGGGGCCGATGACCCGGGTTCCCTTCGCCCTCGCGTAGGTGGTGAAGGCGACCGAGTCGTGGACGGGGATGCCCTCGGTGATGACGACCGCGAGGCCGATGCCGGCGTCGACGGCCTCGACGACCGCCGCCTTGGCGAAGGCGGGCGGGACGAAGACGACACTGACGTCGGCGCCGGTCGCCTTGATGCCTTCGGCCACCGAGCCGAAGACGGGGACGGCGAGGGGGGTACCTCCCTGGCCCTTGAGGCACTGGGGGACGTCGAAGTCGACGCTCTGCCCGGCCTTGCGCGGGTTGACTCCGCCGACGACGTCGGTGCCTGCCGCGAGCATGCGACGGGTGTGCTTCATGCCTTCGCCGCCGGTCATGCCCTGGACGAGGACCTTGCTCTCTTTGGTCAGGTAGATGGCCATGTCCCGCTCCTTCAGCCGGCGTGGGCGAGTTGGGCGGCGCGGCGCGCGGCGCCGTCCATGGTGGTGGCCTGCTCGACCAGGGGGTGCGCGCGGTCGTCGAGGATGGCACGGCCGCGTACGGCGTTGTTCCCGTCGAGGCGGACCACCAGCGGTTTGGTCAAGTGGACGGATTCCAGGGCCTGCACGATGCCGTCGGCGACCGCGTCACAGGCGGTGATGCCGCCGAAGACGTTGACGAAGACCGACGTGACGGCCGGGTCGGAGAGGATGACGGAGAGGCCGTCGGCCATGATCTGGGCGGAGGCGCCACCGCCGATGTCGAGGAAGTTGGCCGGGCGGGCGCCGCAGCCGGCGACCACGTCGAGGGTCGACATGACGAGGCCCGCGCCGTTGCCGATGATGCCGACCTCGCCGTCCAGCTTCACGTAGTTGAGGCCCTTGGCCGCGGCGGCCGCCTCCAGCGGATCGTCGTGCGCGGACTCCTGGTCACCCCAACGCGCCTGCCGGAAGCGGGCGTTGTCGTCGAGGGTGACCTTGCCGTCGAGGGCGAGGATCTGCCCCTGGGCCGTACGGACGAGGGGGTTCACCTCCACGAGGACCGCGTCCTCACGGACCAGTACCTCCCAGAGCCTGACCAGGACGTCGACGGTCTGCGGGGGCAGGCCCGCGGCTTCGGTGATCTCGGTGGCCTTCGCCGGGGTGACGCCCTCGGCCGGATCGATGTGGAGCCGCGCGACGGCGTCGGGCCGGGTGGCGGCGACCTCCTCGATGTCCATGCCGCCCTCGGCCGAGGCGATGGCGAGGAAACGGCCGGCCGCCCGGTCGAGTACGTAGCTGACGTAGAACTCGCTCTCGATGTCGACCGGTTGGGCCACCATCACCTTTCCGACCGTGTGGCCCTTGATGTCCATGCCGAGGATCTGGCGTGCTGTCAGTTCGGTGGCGGCCGGGTCGGCGGCGAGTTTCACACCGCCCGCCTTGCCGCGTCCACCGGTCTTCACCTGCGCCTTGACGACGACGCGGCCGCCGAGCCTGCGGGCTGCCTCGCGTGCCTCCTTGGGCGAGTCGGTGACCTCCGCCCTCGGCACCAAGATGCCGTGTTCTTCGAAGAGTTCCCTTGCCTGGTGCTCGAACAGGTCCATCTCGGCTCCCTCTTAAAAGTGCCGCACGCCCCCTGGACACCACCCACCGGATGCGGGATAACAAGCTTCATACAGTATTCGTCGACTGTATGCAATGTACCGCGACGGCATCCACGAACAGTGCGCGCACCACGTATGAGCTGCACTTCCGCGCGCCCAATCCCCTACGAAGGGACAGGACTTCGCCATGCCCGACGACAACAGCCAGAACCTCATCTCCGGTGGGCACCTGGTCGCCAAGGCACTCAAAGCGGAGGGCGTGGAGGTCATCTACACGCTCTGCGGCGGCCACATCATCGACATCTACGACGGCTGCGTCGACGAAGGCATCGAGGTCGTCGACGTACGCCACGAGCAGGTCGCCGCCCACGCCGCCGACGGCTACGCCCGCATCACCGGCAAGCCCGGCTGCGCGGTCGTCACCGCCGGACCCGGCACGACCGACGCCGTGACGGGTGTCGCCAACGCCTTCCGCGCGGAGTCCCCGATGCTGCTGATCGGCGGCCAGGGGGCGCACACCCAGCACAAGATGGGCTCCCTGCAGGACCTCCCGCACGTCGACATGATGACGCCCATCACCAAGTTCGCGGCGACCGTGCCCGACACCGCGCGGGCCGCCGACATGGTGTCGATGGCGTTCCGCGAGTGCTACCACGGGGCGCCGGGGCCGTCCTTCCTCGAGATCCCGCGCGACGTCCTGGACGCCAAGGTGCCGGTGGAGAAGGCACGCGTACCCGCCGCCGGCCAGTACCGGGCCTCGACCCGCTCGGCCGGTGACCCCGAGGCCATCGAGAAGCTCGCCGACCTCCTCGTGCACGCCGAGAAGCCGGCGATCCTGCTGGGCAGCCAGGTGTGGACGACCCGCGGCACCGAGTCCGCCATCGACCTCGTACGCGCCCTCAACATCCCCGCCTACATGAACGGCGCCGGCCGCGGCACCCTGCCGCCCGGCGACCCGCACCACTTCCAGCTGTCACGCCGGTACGCCTTCTCCAACGCCGACGTCATCGTCATCGTCGGTACGCCCTTCGACTTCCGGATGGGCTACGGCAAGCGGCTGTCGCAGGACGCGACCGTCGTACAGATCGACCTCGACTACCGGACCGTGGGCAAGAACCGGGACGTCGACCTCGGCATCGTCGGGGACGCGGGCCTCGTCCTGAAGTCGGTGACCGAGGCCGTCTCCGGGCGCATCAACGGGGGCGCGTCGAAGCGCAAGGAGTGGCTCGACGAACTGCGCGCCGCCGAACAGACCGCCATCGAGAAGCGGCTGCCGAGCCTGAAGTCGGACGCCTCACCGATCCACCCCTACCGGCTGGTCAGCGAGATCAACGACTTCCTCACCGAGGACTCCATCTACATCGGCGACGGCGGCGACATCGTCACCTTCTCCGGGCAGGTCGTGCAGCCCAAGTCGCCCGGGCACTGGATGGACCCGGGCCCCCTCGGCACGCTCGGCGTCGGCGTCCCCTTCGTGCTCGCCGCCAAGAAGGCGCGGCCCGACAAGGAGGTCGTCGCCCTCTTCGGGGACGGCGCCTTCTCCCTCACCGGCTGGGACTTCGAGACCCTCGTCCGCTACGACCTCCCCTTCGTCGGCATCGTCGGCAACAACTCCTCCATGAACCAGATCCGCTACGGCCAGGCCGCCAAGTACGGCCTGGAGCGCGAGCGGGTCGGCAACACCCTCGGCGACGTCCACTACGACAAGTTCGCCCAGATGCTGGGCGGTTACGGCGAGGAGGTCCGCGACCCCGCCGACATCGCCCCGGCCCTCCAGCGCGCCCGCGAGTCGGGCAAGCCGTCGCTCATCAACGTCTGGGTCGACCCGGACGCGTACGCCCCCGGAACCATGAACCAGACGATGTACAAGTGAGGTGTCCCCGATGACCCCCATGACCTCCACGGCAGGAACGTCGACCTCGGCCAAGGCTCTCGAAGGCATCCGCGTCCTCGACATGACGCACGTCCAGTCCGGACCGTCCGCGACCCAGCTGCTCGCCTGGCTCGGCGCCGACGTCGTCAAGCTGGAGGCACCGACCGGAGACATCACGCGCAAACAGCTGCGTGACCTCCCGGACGTCGACTCCCTCTACTTCACGATGCTCAACTGCAACAAGCGGAGCATCACCCTCAACACCAAGACCGAGCGCGGCAAGGAGATCCTCACCGAGCTGATCCGGCGCTCCGACGTCATGGTCGAGAACTTCGGGCCGGGCGCGGTCGACCGCATGGGCTTCACCTGGGACCGCATCCAGGAGATCAATCCGCGGATCGTCTATGCCTCCATCAAGGGGTTCGGGGACGGCCCGTACACCAACTTCAAAGCGTACGAGGTCGTCGCTCAGGCCATGGGCGGGTCGATGTCGACCACCGGCTTCGAGGACGGGCCGCCGCTGGCGACGGGGGCCCAGATCGGCGACTCGGGCACCGGGATCCACGCGGTGGCGGCGATCCTCGCCGCCCTGTTCCAGCGGGAGAGCACCGGGCGCGGGCAGCGCGTGAACGTGGCGATGCAGCACGCCGTGCTGAATCTGTGCCGGGTGAAACTGCGGGACCAGCAGCGCCTCGGGCACGGGCCGCTGGCTGAATATCCCAACGACGACTTCGGCGACGAGGTTCCCAGGTCCGGCAACGCGTCCGGCGGCGGCCAGCCCGGCTGGGCGGTCAAGTGCGCGCCGGGCGGCCCCAACGACTACGTGTACGTCATCGTGCAGCCCGTCGGCTGGAAGCCGCTCTCCGAGCTCATCGGCCGGCCCGAGCTGGCGGAGGACCCCCAGTGGGCGACCCCGGAGGCCCGCCTGCCCCAGCTCACCAAGATGTTCCAGCTGATCGAGGAGTGGTCGTCCACGCTCCCCAAGTGGCAGGTGCTGGAGAAGCTCAACGCCCACAACATCCCGTGTGGCCCGATCCTCTCCACCAAGGAGATCATCGAGGACCGGTCGCTGGTCGCCAACGAGATGGTCGTGACGGTGCCGCACCCCGAGCGGGGCGACTTCGTGACCGTGGGCAGCCCGCTGAAGCTCTCCGACTCCCCCGTGGACGTGACCAGTTCGCCGCTCCTCGGCGAGCACAACGAAGAGGTGTACGTCGGCGAGCTCGGTCTCGGTGACGAGGAGCTGCGCCTGCTCAAGTCGAACGGAGTGATCTGATTGATGGCCGAAGACCGGGTGCTGAGGGTGCGTACGCTCCTGGACGCCGTGCGGGCCGACGGGCGGACCGCGCTGACCGCGCCCGAGGGCAAGGTGCTCGCCGACGCGTACGCGATCGCCGTCCCCGGCGAGGAGCTGGCGACGGACGTCGACGAGGCGGTCGCGTACGCGGCCCGCTTCGGCGGACCCGTCGTGATGAAGATCGTCTCCCCCGACATCCTCCACAAGACCGACGCGGGGGGCGTGATCGTCGGCGTGGAGGGCGCGAGTGACGTACGCGCCGCGTTCCACAAGATCATCGACAGTGCGCGTGCGTACGCGCCGGACGCCCGTATCGAAGGCATCCAGGTGCAGGAACTCCTGCCCCAGGGACAGGAGGTCATCGTCGGCGCGGTGACCGACCCGACGTTCGGGAAGGTCGTGGCCTTCGGGCTGGGCGGTGTGCTGGTCGAGGTCCTGAAGGACGTCACGTTCCGGCTGGCGCCCGTCGACGCGGACGAGGCGCTGTCGATGCTGGACTCGATCCGGGCCGCGGAGATCCTGCGCGGCGTACGGGGCGCTCCCGCGGTCGACCGGTGGGCGGTCGCCGAACAGATCCGCCGCGTGTCCGAACTGGTCTCGGACTTCCCGGAGATCGCCGAGGTGGACCTCAACCCGGTGATCGCCACCCCGGAGGGCGCGATGGCCGCGGACATCCGGGTCATCCTCGCCGACTCGGTGGCCAAGCCCCGCCGGAGGTACAGCCGCGACGAGATCCTCACCTCGATGCGCCGACTGATGCAGCCGGCGTCGGTCGCGGTGATCGGCGCCTCCAACGAGCAGGGCAAGATCGGCAATTCGGTCATGCGCAACCTCATCGACGGCGGCTTCGCCGGGGAGATCCATCCGGTGAACCCCAAGGCCGATGACATTCTCGGCCGCAAGGCGTACAAGAGTGTCACCGACGTTCCCGGTGAGGTGGATGTGGCGGTCTTCGCCATCCCGGCCAAGTTCGTGGCCTCGGCCCTGGAGGAGGTGGGACGCAAGGGGGTCCCCAACGCCGTACTGATCCCTTCCGGATTCGCGGAGACCGGGGAGCACGAGCTCCAGGACGAGATCGTGGCCATCGGCGAGCGGTACGGGGTTCGGCTGCTCGGACCGAACATCTACGGCTACTACTCGACGTGGCACGACCTGTGCGCCACGTTCTGCACGCCGTACGACGTGAAGGGCGGCGTCGCGCTGACCTCGCAGTCCGGTGGCATCGGGATGGCCATCCTGGGCTTCGCGCGCACCACGAAGACGGGTGTCTCCGCGATCGTGGGGCTCGGCAACAAGTCGGACCTGGACGAGGACGACCTGCTGACGTGGTTCGGCGAGGACCCCAACACCAAGTGCATCGCCATGCACCTGGAGGACCTCAAAGACGGGCGTGCCTTCGTGGAGGCCGCGCGGGCGACCGTCCCGAAGAAGCCGGTGGTCGTCCTCAAGGCGGGCCGTACGGCGGCCGGCGCCAGGGCCGCGGGCTCGCACACGGGGGCCCTCGCGGGCGACGACGCCGTGTACGAGGACATCCTGAAGCAGGCCGGCGTCATCCGGGCTCCCGGACTGAACGAAATGCTGGAGTACGCGCGCGCGTTGCCGGTGCTGCCGACTCCGCAGGGCGACAACATCGTGATCATCACGGGCGCCGGCGGCAGCGGTGTGCTGCTGTCCGACGCGGTGACCGACAACGGGCTCTCCCTGATGGAGATACCGCCGGACCTCGACGCATCCTTCCGCGAGTTCATCCCGCCCTTCGGGGCCGCCGGCAACCCGGTGGACATCACGGGAGGCGAACCGCCCTCGACGTACGAGGCGACGATCCGGCTGGGTCTGGAGGACCCACGGATCCACTCACTGGTCCTCGGCTACTGGCACACCATCGTGACCCCTCCCATGGTCTTCGCCGAGCTCACCGCGCGCGTGGTGGCCGAGTTCCGCGAGCGCGGGATCGAGAAGCCCGTCGTGGCGTCGCTCGCGGGCGACGTCGAGGTCGAGGAGGCCTGCCAGTACCTCTTCGAGCACGGGGTCGTGGCGTACCCGTACACGACGGAGAAGCCTGTCGCGGTGCTGGGCGCCAAGTACCGGTGGGCGCGGGCGGCCGGGTTGTTGGGGGGCGGCCGATGAGGTGATCGAGGAGGGGGCGGCCGTGCGGCCGCCCCCGACCCCGAAAGCACGAAAGGTATTGGACAGGGGGCGCTGGCCAGCTCTTTCGACACAAGGGGTGCATTCCGTCATGACTACCACTGACATCTCGACACCCGTCCCCTACAGGGAGGTGACGGACCGGAACGGCCGTGTGTATCGGCTCGGTGAGACCGATATCGACATCATGGGCCGTAAACGCAAGTGGATGGTCATCCTGCCGTGGATCGGCATGATGGGCATCAGCTCGGCCGAGTACGCGTTCGCGTCGGCCGAGGACACACTGCACATCGCACACAGCTGGAACGACGGGCACATCTTCTGGATGCTCGGTGTCTGGGTGTTCTTCCAGGCAGCTGTGGCCTTCCCCGCCGGAAAGCTCAGGGAAAGCGGAAAACTGCCCGCCCGCTGGGCGATGATGTTCGGCGCACTCGGCACACTGCTCGGATATCTGTCCCTCGCGTTCGCGCCGCATGTGATCGTCGCGTACGTCGGGTTCGGCATGTTCAGCGGTATGGGCGCCGGCATGGTGTACGCGACCTGCGTGAACATGGTCGGCAAGTGGTATCCGGAACGCAAGGGAGGCAAGACCGGCTTCGTCAACGGCGGTTTCGCCTACGGTTCCGTGCCGTTCGTCTTCCTCTTCACCAACTACATGGACCTGACGAACTTCCGCTGGGTCCTCGTCTCTGTCGGCGTCTTCCTGGCCGCGATGGTGGCCGTGGCCGGCTACTTCTTCCGGGACCCGCCGAAGAACTGGTGGCCCGCCGAGGTCGACCCGCTGCGGCCGCCGGACGACCCGCGGGCCCGTCGCGCGATGGCGATGAACCCGCCGGCCGTGAAGCAGTACACCCCTGGGGAGGCCTGGCGGACCGGGCGGGTCGCGCTGATGTGGTTCTGCCTGCTGTGCACCTCGGGCGTGAACATCTTCGGCATCGCCTTCCAGGTCGACATAGGCGAGGAGGCAGGCTTCGCGGGCGGGATCGTCGCGACGGCCATGTCGATGAAAGCCATCGTCAACGGCACCGGCCGGGGTGTGATCGGCTGGCTGTCGGACCGTTACGGACGCAAGCGCTGCCTGATCTTCGTCTGTGTCGTCCTCGGCCTTTCGCAGTACGGAATCCTGTGGTCCGCCGACCTCAAGAACCTCCCGCTGTTCCTGCTCTTCTCCAGCATCTCCGGATTCGGCGGAGGCGCCATCTTCCCGATGTTCGCGGCGATGACGGCGGACTACTTCGGCGAGAACAACAACGCGTCCAACTACGGGCTGGTCTACAGCTCCAAGCTGGTGTCCGGCCTGCTCGGCGCCGGCATGGGAAAGGTCGTCGTGGACAACTGGGGCCACAACGGGGCATTCACCCTGGCGGGCTCGATCTCACTGTTCGCCGCGTGCATCGCCCTCTTCCTGACCCCACCGGGCCGGCCGAAAGCAAAGGACCTGACGGCCAACCCGATGCCGATCAGCCGGGATACGGACTAGTACCGCACAGCGTTCCGGCGGACGCCCGGCTGGGACTCCCCAGCCGGGCGTCCTCGTGTTCGACAGCGGATACGGGACCCGTATGCACGGAACCACAACGGCCGGCCCCAGGGCTTCGACGCCCCGGGGCCGGCCGTCTCGCGGTCGACGGCTACTCGCCGCACTTCTCCCGCAGGGAATGCAGGTGCTTGCTCGACTTGCGGGCGAACGCGAACGACTCGACGGGGTTGTCGTGTTCGGCCTGCCAGTGGTGCGCCAGCCGGTGGCCGCGCAGGCGGGTGACACCGGAGATGAAGCGCTGGTAGTCGATGTCACCGTCGCCGACGTCCGTCATGCGGTAGCCGTAGGTGTTCGACGGGTCGCTGACACCGTCCTTCACGTGGAAGAGCGGGAAGCGGTCGGGCTGCTTGAGCACGTAGTCGAGGGGCTCGAAGGGCGCGGGCGTGCCGTCGGGCCGCTTCGAGAAGCGGAACGCACCGGAGTACGCCCAGAAGATGTCCATCTCCAGGTACACGAGCTTCGGATCGGTCTCGGCGAGCAGCACGTCGTAGAGGCGGACCTTCGGATTGTCGGTCGCGAAGGAGAACTCCTCGGAGTGGTTGTGCTGGTAGAACTTCAT
This sequence comes from Streptomyces aurantiacus, assembly GCF_027107535.1. Lineage (NCBI taxonomy): Bacteria > Bacillati > Actinomycetota > Actinomycetes > Kitasatosporales > Streptomycetaceae > Streptomyces > Streptomyces sp. Qhu-G9. Next base: position 6,853,319 of record NZ_CP114283.1, read on the forward strand.
GCCGCGGGCCCTGGCCGCCGCGCCGTAGGTGTTGAACTCCTCGGCCGCGCGCTTCCACGCGTCGACCGTGGAGCCGTAGCGGAACGGGCCCGAGGCGGTGCCGATGTGCTTGAGTCCGAGCGCCTGGGCGTCGTCGAGCACCTTCTCGAGGTTCTGCGCGAAGGTGTAGGCGCCGGGATCGCTGGAGTAGTAGCCGACGTGGCTGCCTATGGGGTTCAGGCCGTGGTTGCGGGCCAGCCGCTTGAGCTGGGCGAGGGTGATCGGGCCCGCCGAGCCCTGCGTGTAGCCGGCGAACTCGACTTCGTCGTACCCGTACTTCTTCAGCTCGGCGAAGACGGGCGCGAAGCCGAGTGTGGAGACCTTGTCGCGCAGGCTGTACAGCTGGATGCCGAGCCGGCCGGGCGGCAGGACGGGGCGGCCCCGGCCCTTGTCGGCTGCGGCCGCGGCGGGGGTGGCGGCGCCGAGCAGGGCTGCCGCGGTGGCGCCGGCGGCGACGCCGAGCATGCCTCTTCGGCTGAGGCGGTGGGCGAGCTCGGGATCGTCGTTCTTGCTGGTGGAGGCCGTGAAGGAGGTACGGCTGGTGCGGCTCATGCCTGGAGACTCCTTGGTGTGGGAGGGCGTTGTCAGTGCCGGGTGCTTCACTGGGGACCAGTCGGAAAAGACCGGCCGGACGTGATGGATCGGACGTGACGGATCGGACGTGACGGACGGATCGGGCGGGACCGGCAGGCCGATGCCCGCCGTTCGGGGCGGTCAGTCGAGACCGGCCAGTCGGAGCAGCAGTGACTTCACATCGGTGGCCGCGACGCGGTCGCCGACAGCGCGGGGGGTGGAGCAGATGATGAGCGGACCTTCGTCGTCGCTCAGGGGGAGGCGGCCGTGGCTGCCTCGAATAGGTGAGGGATCGAGGGGCACGACCGCCATGCGGTAGCGCATGCCGAGCTTCTTGCGGGCCAGCGCGGTCGCGGCCTTGACCTTGACGTACGGGTCGAGCGGATCCATGAAGAGTTCGACCGGGTCGTAGCCGGGTTTGCGGTGGATCTCGACGAGCTGGGCGAAGTCGGGCGCGCGGGCGTCGTCGAGCCAGTAGTAGTACGTGAACCAGGCGTCCAGCTCCGCGACGGCGACGAGTTCGCCGGAGCGCGGATGGTCGAGATGGTGGGTCTTCTTGCCCTGGTCGTCGAGGAGTTGCTCGATGCCGGGCAGACCGGCGAGCGCCGCCTTCGTGGCCTCCAGGTCCTCGGGGCGGCGCACGTAGACATGGGCGATCTGGTGGTCGGAGACGGCGAAGGCACGGGACGCCATCGGGTCGAGGTACTCCATGCCGTCCTGCGTGTGCACCTCGAGAAGTCCGGCGCGACGCAGTGCCCGGTTGATGTCGACGGGGCGGTCCACGCGGGTGATGCCGTACTCGGACAGGGCGACGACCGTACGGCCTTCCGCGCGGGCGTCGTCGAGGAGGGGCGCCATGGCCGTGTCCAGGTCGGCGGCCGCCTTGAGGGAGCGCGGGTCGTCGGGGCCGAAGCGCTGCAGGTCGTAGTCGAGATGGGGGAGGTAGCAGAGGGTCAGGTCCGGCCGGCGGGTGCGCATGACGTGACGGGTGGCGTCGATGATCCACTGGCTGGAGACGAGGTCGGCGCCCGGACCCCAGAAGTGGAAGAGGGGGAACGTGCCGAGTTTCTCGGTGAGTTCGTCGTGCAGGGCCGGGGGCCGGGTGTAGCAGTCGGGTTCCTTGCGGCCGTCGGCGTAGTAGACCGGACGGGGGGTGACGGTGAAGTCGGTGTCGGCGCCCATGGCGTACCACCAGCAGATGTTGGCGACCGTGTAGCCGGGGTGGGCGCGCCGGGCGGCGTCCCACAGTTTGTCCCCGGACACCAGGCCGTTGTGCTGGCGCCACAGCAGTACGTCGCCGAGGTCGCGGAAGTACCAGCCGTTGCCGACGATGCCGTGCTCGGAAGGGTGGGTGCCGGTGAGGAAGGTGGACTGGGCGGCACAGGTGACGGCGGGCAGGACCGTCCCGAGGTGGGCCCGGGAGCCGGACTGCGCGAGGGACTTGAGGTGCGGCATGTGGTCGAGGAGACGGGGGGTGAGGCCGACGACGTCGAGGACGAGGAGCGGGGTGGGGGACGCGGAGCCCTCGGCGGCGGCCGACTGGGCCGGGGTCTCGTGGGTGCTCACGGCAGCTCCTTCAGGCCGAGGTCCGTCAACAGGTCGCGGGCGAGGGTGAGTTCGGCGGCGATGCCGTCGGCGAGCTGGGCGCGGCCGCGGGGGCGCAGTTCCGGCGGGAGGGCCTGCCAGGTGTAGGTCTCGACCTCGAGGTGGCGGGTGAGCGGTTGCGGGCCGCCGACCAGCCGGGTCAGGGCGTCCTTGAGGACGGGCAGCGTGGAGGTGAGGGGGGCGGCGGGGTCCGCGTGCAACGGCACGTGGAAGTGGGCGCGCCACGGGGAGGCGTCGGGCAGGGCGTCCGCCCGGGTCGCTTCGCCGAGGTCGTCGGTGCCTCGGAGCCCCGCGGCGGTGAGCGTGCGGGTCTGGTGCAGGAAGCGGGGTTCGTCGAAGGCGGCGAGCGCCTCGCGGACTTCGGGGAGGTGGGGGTGTTCGGCGTGCAGGGCGGCCGACAGCTGGGACTTGACGACGGGGACTCCGGCGGCGGCCAGCCGGTCCAGGGCGGTGTGCGGATCTTCGAAGGAGGTGGCGAGGTGGCAGGTGTCGACGCAGACGCCGATGCGGTCGTGGGCGATGGCGGTGAGCGGGGCGATGGCGTCGGCCGTGGTCTCGACGGTGCAGCCGGGCTCCGGTTCCAGGCCGATGCGGATGGAGCGTCCGGTCAGCTCCTCCAGCGCGTCGAGGCGTTCGGCGAGTGTGCGCAGGGCCGTGTGGGCCCGGGCGGCACGGTCGTCGTCGTACGCGGTGCGCCAGGCGAGCGGCAGCGTGGAGACGGTGCCCTCGGTGACGTCGTCGGGGAGGAGTCCGGCGAGGACGCGGGCGAGGGCGGTGGTGTGGTCGAGCCGCTCGGGGTCGGCCCAGTCCGGCTTGTAGACGCGGTACTTGACCTCCTCGGCGCCGAATCCCTCGTACGGGAATCCGTTGAGGGTGACGACCTCGAGGCCGCGTTGGTCGAGTTCCGTGCGCAGGCCGCGCAGGGCGGACGGGTCGCTGACGAGGGCGTGCGCGGCGTCCCTGGCGAGCCACAGGCCGATGCCGAGCCGGTCGCGGCCGAGCCGTTTGCGTACGGGTTCGCAGTGGTCGCGGAGCTGGGCGAGGACACCGTCGAGGGTCTCGGCGGGGTGGACGTTGGTGCAGTAGGCGAGGTGGACCGTGGAGCCGTCGGGATGCCGGAAGCGCATGGGTCACGCCTCCGTGGTCGCCGGGACGGACCGGGGACCGGTCGCGGGGCCGGTCTCCGGGGCTGCCTTGGGGGCGCCGCGGAGGATGGAGTTGCCCTCGTGGGTGGCGTCCGTGCCGGCGACATCGAGGTCGAGGCGGCCGCTGAGCCCGTAGAAGGCGACGGGGTTGCGCCACAGCACCCGGTCGACGTCGTCCTCGGTGAACCCGGCCTTCAGCAGGGCGTCGGCGACCTTGCGGGTCTTGAGCGGGTCGCTCCTGCCCCAGTCGGCAGCGGAGTTGACCAGCACTTTCTCGGGTCCGTATTCCTGGAGGACTGCGACCATCCGGTCCTCGTCCATCTTGGTGTCCGGATAGACGGAGAAGCCGAGCCAGCAGCCGCCGTCCTTGGCCTCCTTGACCGTGGTCTCGTTGAGGTGGTCGATCAGGACGTGGTCCGGGGGCAGTGCGGACTCCCGGACCACGTCGAGGGTGCGGCGCAGGCCCGCCAGCTTGTCGCGGTGCGGCGTGTGGACCAGGGCGGGCAGTGCGTACTCGGCGGCGAGCTGGAGCTGTGCGGCCAGGGCGGTGTCCTCGGCGGGCGTCATCGAGTCGTAGCCGATCTCTCCTACGGCCACCACGTGGTCCTTGACGAGGTACCGGGGCAGTTCGTCGAGGACGGGGACGCAGCGGGGGTCGTTGGCCTCCTTGGGGTTGAGCGCGATGGTGCAGTGGTGGGCGATGCCGTACTGGGCCGCGCGAAAGGGCTCCCAGCCGAGGAGGGCGTCGAAGTAGTCGAGGAAGGAGGCGGGTGAGGTGCGGGGCTGGCCGAGCCAGAAGGCGGGTTCGACGACGGCGCGGACGCCCGCCGCGTACATGGCCTCGTAGTCGTCGGTGGTCCGTGACGTCATGTGGATGTGGGGGTCGAAGATGCGCATCAGGACTCCTTGCCGTCGGTGCCGTGGGGGACGGTCGGGCCGCCCGGCGCGTCGGTTCCGGTGGGGGTGGCCGGGTGTTCGGTGAGGGCCAGGACGCGGTGCAGGTCGTGAGGGACGGGCCGGTCGGCGGCCCTGCGCTCGTCGGCGTAGTCGCTGAGCATGCGGGCCAGTTCGGCATCGGCGCGGGCCCGGCGGGAAAGGTCGGCGACGGCGTCCACGGGGACACCGGTGAACAGGCACTTCAGGACGGCATGCCGCCAGTTGTGGACGTCCAGGTGCCGGGCGGCGTACGGGCCGACGGCGGCGGCCACCAGCCGGGTGTCGTTGGTGCGCAGTGCGTCCTCGACGACCGGCAGCGCCTCGGGGCCGGGCACGAGGTGGGGCAGGGCCACGAGGACGGCACGGCGTTCGTCGGCGGTGCCCTGGCGGTAGACGCGGGCGAGGGTCGGGGCGTCGGCCCGGGCCGCGTGCAGGAGCAGGACACGGGCCGCCTCCGCGTGCTCGGGTCCGCAGCGGCGGCCCGCCTCGGCGATCCGCAGCTCCCACACGGAGATCGGCCCGTGGGTGCCCGAGCGGGCGGCCGCCTCGTCGAGGGCCTTGTCCAGCCAGGCTCGGGCCGGGGCGTCGAGCAGGGAGTTCAGACGGGTGCGCAGGGCGGTGAGGGCGGGCGGGGTTTCCGTCGGGGTGGTGCCGGGAGCGCCGGGGAGGTGGTTCACGGGGTTCTCTCCTCGGGGGCGGCGGCGCGCTGGCTGGGGACGGTCCGCCGGCCGATGTCCTGGGGGCCGGGAAGCGAGGCACGCTGGAGGAACGGGAGGGACTGCCGGGCGAGTTGCGGCCCGGCGTGGGAGTGGCGGGGCAGTTCGACGGAGACCAGACCGCGATAGCCCGTGGTGGCGAGGGCTTCGAGTACGGGTGGGAAGTCGATCTCGCCGTCGCCGAACGGGAGGTGTTCGTGGACGCCGCGGCGCATGTCCTCGATCTGGACGTGCCGCAGCCAGGGGGCGGCGTCGCGGACACAGTCGGCGGGCGACCGCGGTTCGAGGCACTGGCAGTGACCGATGTCGAGGGTGAGTCCGAGGGCGTCCGGGCTGCCGAGTGTGGTGCGCAGACGGTGGAAGTCGTCGAGCGTGGCGAGGAGGTGACCGGGCTCGGGTTCGACGGCGAGCGGGACACCGGCGTCGGTGGCGGCGTCGAGGACGGGGGTGAGGGCTTCGGCGAGACGCTTCCACTCGGCGTCCTCCGCCGTCCCGTCATCCGTCTCGGAGGCGCCCTGTGGGTCCGACTGCCCGGCCGTTGCTCCGGCTGCTTCTCCGGCTGTTGTCCCGGTTGCTCCCCCGGCTGTTCCCTGCGGGGGGATACCGCTGAAGCAGTGCACCGCGTGGGCGCCGAGGTCTTCCGCGACCTGGACGGCCCGGAGGAGCAGGTCGACGCGCCGGGCTCGTTGTTCCGGGTCGGGGTCGAGCAGGGACGGGCCGTGCTTGCGCCGCGGGTCCAGTACGTAGCGGGCGCCGGTCTCAAGGGTGACGCCCAGGCCGAGTTCGTCCAGCCTGCGGGCGAGCCTGCGCGTGCGCGCCGCGAGGTCGGGAGCGAGCGGATCGAGGTGCATGTGGTCGAGGGTCAGCCCCACGCCGTCGTAGCCCAGGTCGGCGAGAAGGGAGAGGGCGTCGTCGAGGCGGAGGTCGGTGAGGCCATTGGTGCCGTACGAGAAGCGGAGGGGGTGGGCGGGCGGCCCGGTGACGGGGTGCGGGCTGGGCTGCGGGTTCATGTCACGCTCACCTTCCGGCTGAACCGGCGGGCGGCCGGGGCGAGGGCGACGGTCAGCAGGGCTGTGACGGGAGCACCGGAGCGGGCCGCGAGGGCGGCCTGGAGCGGGATCATGGCGCGGATGCCGCCGCCGACGGCTCTCTGGGTGAGCGGGGGTGACGGGTTGAGGGCGGCGTGGAAGAGAGGGCGGGCGAACGTCACGGCGTAGACCGCGGCGAGCACTCCGCCCAGGGCAGCGGCCGTGTTCGGGTCGGCCGCCCCGAAGCCGGTCCCCCCGAACGCGCCCTTCCTGAAGGTGGTCCCGCTGGATGTGGTCCCGCTGATGGCGGGAGGCTCGAAGGCCGCCTCCCGGGGTGCGGGGGCGCCGGAGGGGCGGTCTCCGAAGTCGTGTTCTCTGGAGCCGGAGTTCATGAGGGCGGTCTTCGCGAAGGCGGCTGCTCTGGAGACGGGCTGCCTCGGGATCGTGTCGGCGCCGGCGGTTGGCGCGTGCCCTGGTGGCCGGTCGTTCGTACGGGAGTCGCCCGTCCGGCCGGCGCGCGTGAGGGACCACGTCAGGGCCGTGGTCGTGGCCAGGGCTGTCAGCGGGGCCCAGGGGGAGCCGCCCCGGGTCTCGTGACGGGAGACCGTGGTGACGGCCAGGGTGTGGGTGGCCAGGGTCAGTGCGGGCGGCACCACCTTGCGGGTGTCGCCGCCCGCCGCCACCCCGCCGAGGAGGAGGTCCAGGCCTCGGGCCGCCGCCATCGCCAGAGGTCCCGCCGGCGTGCGCTTGAGGACCAGGTCGTACGACCAGACCGTGGCCGCCAGGGCGCCGGCGACCGCGAGTGGCCGACGGCCCGCCCGGGAGGCCAGGGCCAGACCCGCCGCTGTCAGGCCGGCTGCCGCCGCGAGGGCCGCGGACGGTCTGATCCGGCCCGAGGGGAGGGGTCGGTGCGGGCGGTCCACGGCGTCCTCGGCACGGTCGGCCCAGTCGTTGAGGGCCATACCGGCTTCGTACAGGCAGAGGGAGGAGCCGATGGCCAGCAGGGTGCGGGAGTTCGGTCGCGCTCCGGCCGCGGCGGCGCCCGCGAGCGCGTCACCGGGGACCGTGAACAGGGCTGGCAGGCGCAGGAGTTCCACCCAGGCACGCAGCCCGGGACCGACCGTGCGCGGACTCGGCCGCACACCGTCGGGCTGCGGTGCCGCACCGGCGTCCGCGCCGACGCCGGCCCTGATGCCGGCCCCTGCCCCCGCACTCGTGTCGGCACCGGCACCGGCAGCCGGGCGGTCCGCCGTTCCCCGCTCGGCACTCCACCCGCGCCATGCTCTCCGGCCGCGCGTCTGTCGCCACGCGCGGCGCTCTCGCCGTTCGGGCGCCCCGCGCCCTCCGGGCCGCATCAGCCCCCGCAGGCCGCTCATCGCCGCTGTCCCTGGAGGCCGTCCGGCGCCCCGCGCCCCGCCGGCGGATCTTCGGGCCCCGGCGGCCGCTCGGACGCCCGCAGCCGGTCGGCGAGCCCCACCAGGTCCGCGTACTGCTCGCCCAGGGCGGCGGGCCCCTCCCCCACCGGGTCCTTGAAATAGAAGCCGAGCTCGCTCAGCGGGCCGGACAGGCCGACCTCGTGGGCCCGGGCCACCAGCCGGGCCAGGTCGAGGATCAGCGGGGCCGCGAGGGACGAGTCGCAGCCCTGCCACGTCGTCTGGAGGACCATCCGGGTGCCGAGGAAACCGTCGAAGGCGATGTGGTCCCAGGCCGTCTTCCAGTCACCGAGGGAGGGCACGTCGTCGATGTGGGTCTCGCCCTCGGGGACCGTGCCGAGGGTGTCGGCAAGGACGCGTTCCTTGCCCGCGTTCTTCGCGGCCGCGGCGGCCGGGTCGGCGAGGGCCGCGCCGTCGCCGCCGCCCAGCAGGTTCGTGCCGGACCAGGCCCGGACCGTCAGCGCGCGCTGCGCGAACATCGGGCCGAGGACCGACCGCAGCAGGGTCTGACCGGTCTTGCCGTCACGGCCCGCGTACGGCAGTCCGCAGGACGCGGCCTCGGAGGCGAGCCTCGGGTGGTGAAGGCCCATGGACGGCGTGAAGTTCACGTAGGGGCAGCCCGCTCTCAGAGCGGCGGCTGCGTACAGCGAGCTGGCCGGGAGCGCCGCGCCCGTGGGCACGGGTTCCGTGGAGGCCACGTTCACCACGACGGTTCTTGCCGCACCGCACCGGCGTGCGAAGTCGCGGATGTCGTGGGCGAGGGCCTCGACCAGTTCGTCCTCGCTCCGCGTGTCGCCGGGCAGCGGGCCGCCGGTCCTGATCTCCCGGTCGGTGGCGGCCAGTTCGGCGCCCACGGCAGAGGGCAGGTCGGCGGGCAGGACACCGCCGGCGGCGAGCGTCTCCGCCCGCTTGGGCAGGGGGCAGTCCACCACGTCGTGGCCACCGAAGACGAGCGAGGACAGGGCGGGCAGGCCCGCCTCGTGGAAGACGTCGGTCTCGGTCACCATGCCGGTCGGCGGACGGAGTCCGGCCGTGACGGCCGCGCAGCCCGCGACGGCGGTCGTGGCGACCGAGCCCCGTGCCCCGATCAGCCAGACTCCGACGCGTGAAGGGGAAACGGACGGTTCGGCGGGCATGGGCAGCCTCCCTCTCCTGTGCGAACCGGAGGCGCGGTCGTACGCGGTCCGGGGAAGTTCCGGGAAAGTCGGTGCCGGAAAGGCCAAGACGGCGGGCGGAGGTCCGGCGTCCTCCGCCCGCCGCCGCTCAGTCGCCCTGCGCGGCGGAACGCTCCGGCAGGTGCTTGATCCGGACGTCGCGGAAGGACACCCGGTCGTCGACCCCGTGGTTCTGGATGCCGACATGACCGTCCCGCAGGCTTCGCGCCGGATCGGTGTTGGTGTAGTCGTTGATCTTCACGCCGTTGAGCCAGACGCGGAGGCGTTCGCCCTCCACGCGGATCTCGTACGTGTTCCACTCCCCCGGCGGGTTCAGCGCACGGTCGCGCTTCTTGATGTCGGCGGACCGGAAGCTGTACACGGCTCCGGTGGTGCGGTCGGCCGCGTCGGAGGCGTCGATCTGGATCTCGTAGCCGTTGTCGACGGCCGACCAGGGATCGTCGGAGGCCGGGAAGCCCACGAAGACACCGGAGTTGTCGTCACCGGAGGCACTCGCCATCTTCCAGTCGAGCTTCAGCGAGTACGAGCCGGGGACCGCGTCCGTGTGCCAGAGCATGCCCAGGCCGCCGGACGAGATGAGTGTGCCGTCGTCCGAGAGCGAGAACGAGCCCGGCCCCGCCTGCTTCCATCCCGACAGGGACTCGGCGGTCCCGTCGAAGAGGGGTGAATACCCCTTCTCCGGACGGCAGTCGGCCTGTGCGGCGCCGACGGCCCATCGGATGCCGCCCAGCAGGTGCTGCCGGAAGGCGGGATCGGCGTACGACTCCTTGGTGTGACCGCTGCCGGTGTAGAAGGAGCGGCCGCCCCGGTACTCCTGGCACCAGGCGATCGGATGGTCGCCGCTCATCGTGCCGCCGCTGTAGGACGACTCGTCGAGGGAGGCCAGGACATGCGCCCGGTCGCGCGGGTTGGAGCGGTAGTTGTACCACTCGTCCGTGCGGTTCCAGGACTCCCCGAGGTGCGAGGTGGCCGGGTGGGCCCGGTCCTCGACCTCGATCCGTGCGGGCTGGATCGCCGGGTGCGACTGGAAGTAGGCGCCGGCGAGGCCGCCGTAGAACTCCCAGTCGTACTCGGTGTCGGCGGCCGCGTGGATGCCGACGTAGGCGCCGCCGGCGCCGATGTACCGCTCGAAGGCCCGTTGTTGGGCGTCGTTCAGGACGTCACCCGTGGTGGAGAGGAACACCACGGCGTCGTACCTGGCGAGGCTGCGGGAGGAGAAGGTTCCCGCGTCCTCGGTGGCGTCCACCCTGAATCCGTTCTCGGCGCCGAGTGCCTTCACGGCGGCGATGCCTTCGGGGATGGAGTCGTGCCGGAACCCGGCGGTCTTCGAGAACACCAGGACCCGCTCACCGGCCGAGGGCTTCTTCGCCCCGGAGGCCTCCGACGACGCGGACGGGCCGGCAGAACCCTTCGACACGGCCGGTCCCGACACACACCCGATGAGCAGGGCGGCGCCGACAACAGCTGTCATGGTGCGGGTGGTTGATCGCATGCGCGCCCCCTCAGCGGGTTGTGAAGGTGAAGTCGTCCACGTCGTACAGGGCTCCGGTCCCACTCCCCTTGAAGACGAGATAGAGGGTGGTGGTCCCGCGCGGCGCCTTGGTCAGCGCGGCGCTGACGTCCTGGAAGCTCTCCCAGCCGCCGGTCACCGGGACGGACGCGGTGCCGAGCAGACGGCCGGTGGGCGAGCCCGCGCGGACCTCCAGCTTTCCGCCCGCGCCGCCGGAGGAGATCCGGGCCGTGAGCTTCGTGGCGTTGCTCAGGACGTACGGCTCGAAGGAGATCCAGTCACCGTTGCTGATGTCGCCGACGGTCTTTCCGCCGTGCGCGGTGGGCTTCGTCTGGACCGTGACGCCCTCGGACTTGTTGTAGTGCTCGGCCTGGCGGTGCCGGGGCTGGACGACGTTCTGGTCGTGGGTGGTGAGCGCCTCCTGGCCGCCGCCTCCGCCGTCGGTGTACTCCGCGTCGAAGACACCGAAGATGTTCGCGTCCTCGTCGTGGCCGCCGTCGGCGCTGGTCTGGATGGCGCCGGAGCAGCCGTTCGCCGAGGTCACCGGGTGGCCGTGGCTGTCGTGGCCGAGGACGAAGGTGACCTTCACCTTGGCGCAGTCGATCGACCTCCCGTCCTCCGGGTCGGTCACCTTCACCTTGAAGGGCACGGCGTCACCGAAGCCGAACAGCTTTCCGTCCGCGGGGAGTTGGAGCGTGACCTTCGGCGCGGTGTTGCCGACGACGATCCGTACGCTCGCGCTTCCGGTCCGTCCCGAGGCGTCCTTCGCGGTCAGCGTCGCCGTGTAGGTGCCGTTCTTCCTGTACGTGTACGTGGGGTTCGCCGCTGTCGACGTGCCGCCGTCGCCGAAGTCCCAGCTGTACGTGAGGGCGTCGCCGTCGGCGTCGGTCGTGCCGGCGGAGGAGAACTTGACCCTCAGTCTCGCCTGGCCCGACGTGCGGTCGGCCGCGGCCTGCGCCACCGGCGAGTGGCCGTCGGTCGCGTTCTCGATGCGGTACAGCGCGGAGTTCTCGTCGCCGCCGAACCACGAGACGCCGTAGTCGAGGACGTAGAGGGCACCGTCCGGGCCGAACGCCATGTCCATCACCTGGGTGCCGGACCACGGCACGTCGTTGATGGACTGCACGGTGCCGTTGTCGTCCGAGGAGATCCGCTTGATCCAGCGGCGGCCGAACTCGCCGGCGAAGAAGTCCCCGTCGTACGCCTCGGGGAACTTGACCGGGGAGTCGAGGGAGGCGTCGTAGTCGTAGACCGGGCCGCCCATCGGGGACTCGGAGCCGTTGCCGAACTCGGGGACGGATCCGCCGTCGTAGGGGATCCAGGCGGTCTCGGCCGGGGGCAGGTCGGTCAGACCGGTGTTGTGGGGCGAGGTGTTCTTGGGTGCGGCACAGTCGAAGGCCGCGCCCGAGGTCTTGGTCGCGAAGTCGTAGTCCACGTAGGCGTCGTTCTTGCCCGTGCAGTACGGCCAGCCGAAGTTGCCCGGCTCGGTGACGCGGGCGAACTCGACCTGTCCGGCGGGACCGCGCGCGGGGTCCGCGGCGCCGGCGTCCGGGCCGTAGTCGCCGACGTAGAGGATCCCGGTCTTCTTGTCGACGCTGAACCGGAACGGGTTGCGGAAGCCCATGGCGTAGATCTCGGGCTTGGTCTTGTCCGTGCCGGGTGCGAAGAGGTTGCCGTCGGGGACCGTGTACGAACCGTCGGCGTTCACCTTGATGCGCAGGATCTTGCCGCGCAGATCGTTGGTGTTGCCGGAGGTGCGCTGGGCGTCGAAGACCGGGTTGCGGTCGGCGCGCTCGTCGATGGGCGTGTAGCCGTCCGACTGGAACGGGTTCGAGTCGTCACCGGTCGACAGGTAGAGGTTGCCGGCCGCGTCGAAGTCGATGTCGCCGCCGACATGGCAGCAGATGCCGCGCGTCGCCGGGACGTCGAGGATCTTCTTCTCGCTGGCGTTGTCGAGGGTGCCGTCCGCCTTCAGGACGAAGCGGGAGAGGCGGTTGACGCCGTCGAAGGGCGCGAAGTCGGCCGCGGTGCCCGTCTCGGGGGCGTCGCCCGCCGGGGTGTCGAGCGGCGGGGCGTAGTAGAGGTAGATGAAGCGGTTGTCGGCGAAGCCCGGGTCGATGCCGACGCCCTGCAGGCCTTCCTCGTCGTGCGAGTAGACGGCGAGCTTGCCCGCCAGGCTGGTGTTGCCCGCGCTGTCGGTGATGCGCAGTTCGCCGTCGCGCGAGGTGTGCAGCACCGAGCGGTCGGGGAGGACGGCCAGCGACATGGGCTCGCCGACCTCGGGCTCGCCCTTGGCGAGGGTGACCTGCTGGAAGTCCTCCGCGGCGGCCGGCGCGGCGGGGGCGGCCCCCGGCTCGGCCACGGCCGCGCCCGCCGGGGGCGTCGCGAGGGTGAGCGAGGCACCGGCGAGGAGTGCGCCGGTGAGCAGGGCGAGCGTCTTGCGGATTCGGACTCCCGGGCGCCGTCTGTGGCTCCCGGTTCTGGTGGGGCTGGTGGGGTCGTTCGCGTGCACGGATGCCTCCAGAATGGGGCTGGTGGTTCATGCGGGTGCGATACGCCGGGGTGCGCCGTCACCCCGGAAGTGGTGGATCCCCCTGGGAAGGGGTGGGTCGTGGTCGCCGTACGGCCTCAGTCGTTGCCGCCGAACGCCGCGTCGAAGGAGGCCGTCGGCGGTTCGAAGTCGAAGGCCTTCAGCCGGGTGAGTGCCTCGGGTGCGCCCTGGAGCCGGTCCATGCCCGCGTCCTCCCACTCGACCGAGATGGGTCCCTGGTAGTCGATGGAGCGCAGCATCCGGAACACGTCCTCCCAGGGCACGTCGCCGTGGCCGGCGGACACGAAGTCCCAGCCGCGGCGGGGGTCACCCCACGGAAGGTGCGAGCCGAGGCGTCCGTTGCGGCCGTCGAGGCGCTTGCGCGCCTCCTTGCAGTCGACGTGGTAGATGCGGTCGCGGAAGTCCCACAGGAAGCCGACGGGGTCGAGGTCCTGCCACACGAAGTGCGAGGGGTCGAAGTTCAGCCCGAAGGCGGGCCGGTGGTCGACCGCCTCCAGGGCGCGCTGGGTTGTCCAGTAGTCGTACGCGATCTCGCTGGGGTGGACCTCGTGGGCGAACCGCACGCCCTCGGTGTCGTAGACGTCGAGGATGGGGTTCCAGCGCATGGCGAAGTCGTCGTAGCCACGCTCGATCATCGACTCGGGGGCGGGTGGGAACATCGCGACCAGGTGCCAGATCGCGGACCCGGTGAAGCCGATGACGGTGTCGACACCGAAGGCGGCCGCGGCGCGCGCGGTGTCGGCCATCTCGGCCGCCGCCCGCTGCCGTACCCCCTCCGCCTCGCCGTCGCCCCAGATGCGGGCGGGGAGGATCGCCCGGTGGCGTTCGTCGATGATGGCGTCACAGACGGCCTGGCCGACCAGGTGGTTGGAGATGGCCCAGCACTTGAGGCCGTACTTGTCGAGCAGTTCCCGCCGGGAGTCCAGGTAGGTGGGGTCCGCGAGAGCCTTGTCGACCTCGAAGTGATCGCCCCAGCAGGCGAGTTCGAGTCCGTCGTAGCCGAAGTCGCGGGCGAGCCGGCAGACCTCTTCGAGCGGCAGGTCGGCCCACTGGCCGGTGAAAAGCGTGAAGGTACGCGGCATGGGGACTGGCCTTCCTCAGCTCGCTGTGGGGGTGAAGACGGAGTTCTTCTCGGCGCTCTCCTCGACCGCGGCGAGGACGCGCTGCACCTGCAGCCCGTCGGCGAAGGAGGGCAGCGGCTGCCCGCCCTGCGCGATCGCGTGGACCAGGTCGCGGGCCTGGTGCACGAAGGTGTGCTCGTAGCCGAGGCCGTGGCCCGGTGGCCACCAGGCCTCCAGGTAGGGGTGGTCGGGTTCGGTGACGAGGATGCGGCGGAAGCCGGCGTGTGTGCCGGGTTCGGTGCCGTCGTGGTAGTGGAGTTCGTTGAGGCGTTCCAGGTCGAAGGCCAACGAGCCCTTCTCGCCGTTGAGTTCGATGCGCAGGGAGTTCTTGCGGCCGGTCGCGAACCGGGTCGCCTCGAAGGAGGCGAGGGCGCCCGAGGCGAACCGGCCGGTGAACAGGGCGGCGTCGTCGACCGTGACGGCTCCGAGTCCGCCGCCGCCCAGGGCCGAGAGGCCGCTGGACGCTCCGGTGAGCACCGGCCTCTCCCGTACGAACGTCTCGGTGAGGGCCGACACCCCGACCACCGGCTCGCCCGCCAGGTACTGGGCGAGGTCGACGATGTGTGCGCCCAGGTCGCCGAGCGCCCCGGACCCCGCCGTTTCCTTGCGCAGCCGCCAGGTCAGCGGGAACTCCCGGTCCACCAGCCAGTCCTGAAGGTAGGTCACCCGTACGTGCCGCAGTGCGCCGAGTCGGCCCTCGGCGACCATGTTCCTGGCGAGCGAAGCGGCGGGCAGCCGACGGTAGTTGAAGCCGACCATCGCCACCTGGCCGCGTACGGCGGCCGCTTCGGCGGCCTCGGTCATCGCCTCGGCCTCCTCGACCGTGTTGGCGAGGGGCTTCTCGCACAGCACGTGCTTCCCGGCGGCCAGTGCGGCGATGGCGATCTCGGCGTGGCTGTCGCCCGGTGTGCAGACGTCGACGAGGTCGACGTCGTCGCGGGCGATCAGGGCCCGCCAATCGGTCTCCGCGGCCGCCCAGCCGAGCCGGTCGGCCGCCGCCCGTACGGACCCTGCGTCACGGCCGCAGACCGCGGCGAGGACGGGCCGGAGCGGCAGGTCGAAGACGCGGCCCGCGGTGCGCCACCCCTGGGAGTGGGCGGCGCCCATGAACGCGTATCCGACCATGCCCACGCCGAGCGGGGGCCGTGCGGCCGCCGCCCCGGCCTGTGCCCCGGCCTGTTCCTCGTCGGGCTGCTGCGGCTGTCCCATCGGGGAGTCCTCCTCGTCGTCGTGGCGCGGTGGGGGGGCGCGCTCTGCCGGGTTGCGGCGGTCCGGACACTGCGGGTCCGTCGTGGCCGGCCGCGCAATTCCCCGCGCCCCTGAAGGGCGCCCCTGTCGGGCGCCCTCAAAAGAGCAGGCACGGCCTACTTGAAGCCGGTGGGCAGGTACGTCTTGACGTTCTCCTTGTCCACGACGGCCGAGTAGAGCGTCAGGGACGAGGGAATCTCGAACTCCGCGAGGCCGCCGACTCCCTTGCCCTGGCCGAGCGCGCGGGCCAGGTCGATCGCGGAGGCGGCCATCGTGGGCGGGTAGAGGACCGTGGCCTTGAGGACGCTGTTGTCCGACTCGATGGCCTGCATGGCGGACAGGGCGCCCGCTCCGCCGACCATCAGGAAGTCGTCACGTCCGGCCTGCTCGATGGCGCGCAGGGCGCCGACTCCCTGGTCGTCGTCGTGGTTCCACAGGGCGTCGAACTTCGACTGGGCCTGCAGGAGCTGGGACATCTTGGCCTGTCCCGACTCGACGGTGAACTCGGCGGCCTGGCGGGCCACCTTCTTGATGTTCGGGTAGTTCTTGAGGGCCGCGTCGAAGCCCTGCGTGCGCTGCTTGGTGAGTTCCAGGTTGTCGAGGCCGGCCAGTTCGATGACCCGGGCGTTCTTCTTGTCCTTGAGCTTCTCGCCGATGTAGTGGCCGGCGTTGAGGCCCATGCCGTAGTTGTCGCCGCCTATCCAGCAGCGGTACGCCTGCGGGGAGTTGAAGATGCGGTCGAGGTTGACGACGGGGATGTTCGCCCGCATGGCCTGGAGGCCGACCTGGGTGAGGGCCTTGCCGTCGGCGGGCAGCACCACCAGGACGTCGACCTTCTTGTTGATCAGAGTCTCGATCTGGCCGATCTGGGCCGCGGTGTCGTTGGAGCCCTCCGTGATCTCCAGCGTCACGTCCTCGTACTTCTTGGCACGGCTCTTCGCGTTGTCGTTGATCGCGTTGAGCCAGCCGTGGTCGGCCTGCGGGCCCGCGAAGCCGATGGTGACCTGCTTGCCGGGCTTGTCGTCGGCGGCGGGCTGGTCGTTGGAGGCCGGCTCGTCGCCGGATTCGTTGCTGGTGCAACCGGCGAGGAGGACACCGGCCGAGACGGCGGCGGTGCCGAAGAGCAATCCTCTGCGGCTCGTGTTCTCTGGCATGGCGGTGAACCCTTTCCTCAGGTCGTGCTGGCGGTACGGCGCTGGACGAGCACGGCGGCGACGATGATCGCGCCCTTGGCGATCTGCTGGACGTCGCTCTGCAGGTTGTTCAGGGCGAAGATGTTGGTGATCGTCATGAAGATCAGGACCCCGAGCACCGATCCGGTGATGGTGCCGCGCCCCCCGCTGAGCAGGGTGCCGCCGATGATCGCGGCGGCGATGGCATCGAGTTCGTACAGGTTTCCGTTGGTGTTCTGTCCCGAGCCGGTCAGGATGATCAGCATGAAGGCCGCGATACCGCAGCACAGTCCGGAGAGCAGGTAGAGGTAGAGGCGCTGGCGTCGTACGTCGATACCGGCGAGCCGGGTCGCCTCCGCGTTGCCGCCGACGGCCACCGTGCGCCGTCCGAAGGTGGTGCGGTTGAGCACGAGCCAGCCGATGATCGTCACGACCGCGAACATCATGACGAGTGGCGGTATGCCCAGGATGTAGGAGCCCCGCTCACCGAGGTCGAGGATGCCGTCGACGGTGACGACCTGGGTGTTGCCGTCGGTGATCTGGAGAGCGAGGCCACGGGCCGAGGCGAGCATGGCGAGTGTCGCGATGAACGGCACCATGGCGCCGTACGCGATCAGCACCCCGTTGACGAGGCCGCAGCCGACGCCGACGAGCACCGCCGTGAAGAGGATGCCGACGAAGCCGAAATCCTGGGTGGCGACGGTCGTCGCCCATACCGAGGCCAGCGCCACGATCGCGCCGACGGACAGGTCGATGCCGCCGGAGGTGATGACGAAGGTCATGCCGACGGTGACCACACCGATCACCGAGGCCTGGGTGAGGACGAGTTGGAGGTTGCGGGTGTCGAGGAACTCGTCGGGTTTGGTGATGCCTCCGATGAGGATCAGGGCGGCGAGCACGCCGAGCAGCGACAGGGTGCGGACGTCGGCGCGGGCCACGACCACCCGCCACGGACTGGGCTGCGCCTGCGGTGCCAGCTTCGGGGTGTCGTCCCGGGGCGGGGACACGGGCTGCGTCATGACGCCGGGCTTCCTTCCATGACGAGGTCGAGTACGCGGTGTTCGTCGAGCTCCCGGGCGGGTGCCGTGTGGACGACCCGGCCCTCGCGGAGCACCAGGACGCGGTCGGCGAGGCCGAGGACCTCGGGTACTTCGCTGGAGACCATGAGCACGGCCAGGCCTTCGTCGGCGAGGCGGCGGATGACGGCGTACAGCTCGGCGCGGGCGCCGACGTCGACGCCGCGGGTCGGTTCGTCGAGCAGCAGCACCCGGCAGCCGCGCAGCAGCCAGCGGGCGAGGACGGCCTTCTGCTGGTTGCCGCCGGAGAGGGTGCGGACGGGGGCGGACGGGATGTCGGGGCGGAGGGAGAGCTCGCGGGTAGCCTTGCGCGCCGCGTCCCGTTCGGCGGTCCTGTCCAGCCAGCCCCCGCGGGAGAAGCGGGACATGGAGGAGACGGACACGTTCCGGGTGACGGACTCGAGCATCAGCAGGGCCTGCGCCTTGCGTTCCTCGGGGGCGAGACCGAGTCCGGCGCGGACGGCGGCCCGGACACTGCCGGGTCTCAACTGCCGTCCGTCGACCCGTATACGACCGGTGGTCGGTTTGCGGGCGCCGTAGATGGTCTCCAGGATCTCGGAGCGGCCGGAGCCGACGAGTCCCGCGAGGCCCACGATCTCACCGGGGCGCAGAGTGAGGTCGAGCGACTCGAACTCGCCCTCGCGGGCGAGGCCTTGGACCTCGAGCACCGGGTCGGGCAGCGTCCGGTGCGTGGGCCGGTCCGGGAAGACGTACTCGACGTTCCGTCCTGTCATCAGCGCGACGACCTCGCGGGTCGGTGTCGACTTCGCGGGCAGGCCGCCGGCCACCGCGCGGCCGTCCTTGAGCACCGTGACCCGGTCGCCGATGCGGCGGATCTCCTCCAGGCGGTGCGAGATGTAGACGACGGCGACGCCCTCGGCGGTGAGGTCCCCGACGATGCGGAAGAGGTTGTCGACCTCGTCCGGGTCGAGGGCGGCGGACGGTTCGTCCATGACGATGAGACGTACGTCGTGGGAGAGCGCCCGGGCCATGGAGACGATCTGCTGGTGGGCGGCGGACAGTTCTCCCACGAGCCGGGCCGGGTCGATCTCCGGGTGCCCGAGTCGCTTGAGGAGGGCGGCTGTTGACGCTCGCGCGTGTTTGCCGCGTACGACGAATCCGGCGGACGTGGGTTCATGGCCGAGGTAGACGTTCTCGGCCACCGACAGGCCCTCCACCAGGTCGAGTTCCTGGTAGATGGTGGCGATGCCGAGGCGCATGGCGGCGATGGGCGAGCGGAGCGTGACCTGTTGGCCGCGCCAGCCGATCGTGCCGTCGTCCGGCTGGTGGGCGCCGGCCAGGATCTTGATGAGCGTGGACTTTCCTGCGCCGTTCTGGCCGAGCAGGCAGTGCACCTCACCGGGCTGGACGTCGAGGTCGACGCCGTCGAGGGCCCGGACACCGGGGAACGACTTGGTGATGCCGGACATCGTGAGAAGGGGTGGTTCTGGTGCCATGACGGTTCCCCTCGGCGGGTACAGGCCGGTCTCAGGGCAGGGCGGAGTGAGGCAGGGCGGAGCAGGGTGTGTCGTCGGAGGTGTGGCGCTGCTGTGGCGACGGTGGAAGCTGTACTGCTGCAGCGGCTCGGAGATCCGTGAGGTTGCGGCAGTTCTGGGAGAAGTGGCGTTCTTGCGGCTCTGTGATCAGGCGTTACGCGGGTGAGAACAGGTGGTCGCTGATGAGCCGGGCCGCGCCGATGACTCCGGCGGTGGGGCCCAACTCGCCCAGCACGATGGGCAGATTGCCGGTCGCGAGAGGGAGCGACTGGCGGTAGACCTGGGTGCGGATCGCTGCGAGCAGGGTGTGGCCGAGCCCGGTCACACCGCCGCCGATCACCACCAGGCCCGGATTGAAGAAACTGACGAGTCCGGCGATGACCTGGCCGGTGCGGTTGCCGCCCTCGCGGATCAGATCGAGCGCGGTGGCGTCACCCGCGGCGGCAGCGGCGGCGACGTCGACGGCGCTCAGGGCGCCCACCGCCTCCAGTCGTGCCGCGAGTTCCTGGGAAAGCCCCTGCTGGGCGGCCTCCATGGCGTCGCGGGCGAGCGCGGCGCCGCTGAAGTGGGCCTCCAGGCAGCCCCGGTTGCCGCACGCGCACGGGCGGCCGTCCGGCACGGCCTGGATGTGGCCGATGTCGCCCGCACTGCCCGTGGTACCGCGGTAGACCTCACCGCCGACGACGATCCCGCAGCCGATACCGGTGCCGATCTTGACGCAGAGGAAGTCGCCCACGGAGCGGGCCACGCCCGCGTGCTGCTCCCCCATCGCCATGAGGTTCACGTCGTTGTCGACCATGACGGGACAGCCGAGGTCCTGACTGAGGGCCTCGCGCACCGGGAACCCGTCCCAGCCCGGCATGATCGGCGGGGCGACCGGGACGCCCTCGGGAAAGCGGACCGGTCCGGGTACGCCGATGCCGGCGCCGTCGAACCCCTCCGCGAGCCCTGATGCCTTCAACTTCGCAGCCATGGACAGGACTTGCTCGAAGACCGCGACCGGGCCCTCGCGTACGTCCATGGGCTGGTTGATGTGTCCCAGCACCTCCAGCTCCGCGTTGGTGACCGCGACGTCTATCGAGGTGGCCCCGATGTCGACGCCCAGGAAGCGCAGCGCGGGAGCGAGCCGGATGTTGTGGGACCGGCGGCCGCCGCGGGAGGCGGCGAGTCCGTCGGCCACCACGAGGCCGGTCTCCAGGAGTCGCTCGACCTCCACGGCCAGCTTCGACCGGGAGAGATCGACCTGATCCCCCAGCTGCGCCCGCGAGTTGGGGCCGCCGTCGCGCAGCAGCCTGAGCAGCCGCGCCTGATGGGCGTTCCCGGGTCGCGCCGTCATACGTCTCACGAGCCCCTCCCCGCCTCATCGGCACCGCCGTCGTTGGCTTTCGAGGGGAACGTAGCAGTGGCTGCCGAACCTGGGAAGAAGTTGCGCAGGAATTACCCACGACTTCTTCCACTCAGAGGACAAAGGGAGTTGGAGCGGTGGCCCGGAGCGGGCCGGCGCGGCAGGATGGACACCGCGGCCCGGGCCGCCGCGGCCCGCAACGGGAATGAGGACACACGAGATCTCCGTGACGGCTGCCACGGGCAGCGCGGGGGCATGCATCGTGCGCGCACCGGCCGCCGAGGGCATGCCGGTGCGAGCGCCCGGCCGCTCGGGCGAGGCTTCCGGGCCGTCACGGGGCGGCCGGGGCCTTCCTTCGCCTCTTCGGGGCGGTACCAGGCGCGACTAGTCGCGCGGCCGCGCGTGGTACGTCCTGCGGGTGTGCTCGGTGTGGGCGCGCATGACCTCGGTCGCGCGCTGTTCGTCGCGGGCCGAGATCGCGGCGATCAGGTCCCGGTGCTCGATCCAGGACTGGTGGCCCCGCTGCCGGGCGACCGGCGTGTAGTACCAGCGGACACGCCGGTCCACCTGCGCGGCCAGTTCGGCCAGGACCGTGTTGCCCGCGAGCTCCATGACCTTGGCGTGGAAGCGGGCGTTCATCGCGACCGCCGCGTCCACGTCGTCGGCGCCCACCGCCTCCTCGCCCTGGGCGCACAGCTCCTCCAGGTCGGCGATGCCGGAGGTGCCCGCGTTGGCCGCCGCGAGCCGGGCGGCCTCGGCTTCCAGGAGCGTACGCACGGTGAGGAGCTGGTCCGCCTCCGCCTCGGTCGGTTCGTGCACGAACGCGCCCTGCGCGGGCCGCAGATCGACCCAGCCCTCGGTGTTCAGCCGCTGCAACGCCTCGCGCACGGGCTGCCGGGAGACCCCGAGATGCCCGGCCAGTTCGCTCTCCACCAGGTGCTGGCCGGGCTGCAGGGCACGCGTCGTGATCAGTTCGAGCAGGGCTTCGTAGACGCGGTCCCTCAGCGGACCCGGCCGCTCCAGCTTCGGCACCGACCCCTGCGGCAGTCCGGTCGACAACATCGCGGTCCCCCTCCTGGGCAGCGGCGGCGTACGCGCTCGCGGCACGGCGGCCTGAAAGCCAGTATCAATTGTCTTTCGTCTACAGTCTACGGCGCACAATGACCAGGCCGAGGGGGAGTTGGCCTCGTCACACCGGGGTGAACGCCCACGTCACGGACAGTGGACGACCTGTCCCGCGTACGAGAGATTGCCGCCGAAACCGAAGAGCAGAACCCGGTCGCCGGTGGAGATCTCGCCCCGTTCGACGAGCTTCGACAGGGCGATCGGGATGCTGGCGGCGGAGGTGTTGCCGGACTCGGTGACATCGCGTGCGACCACCGCGTTCACGGCGCCGATCTTCGCGGCGAGGGGTTCGATGATGCGCAGGTTCGCCTGGTGCAGCACGACCGCGGCGAGGTCCTCGGGGGCGAGGCCCGCGCGCTCGCAGGCCTTGCGTGCGATGGCCGGGAGTTTGGTGGTCGCCCACCGGTAGACGCTCTGGCCCTCCTGCGCGAACCGTGAGGGGGTGCCCTCGATCCGTACGGCGTTCCCCATCTCGGGAACGGAGCCCCACAGCACGGGTCCGATGCCGGACTCCTTCGCGGCCTCGACGACCGCGGCCCCCGCCCCGTCCCCGACGAGCACGCAGGTCGTGCGGTCGGTCCAGTCGGCCACGTCGGACATCTTGTCGGCGCCGATCACGAGCACCCGGGTCGCTCCCCCGGCGCGTACGGCGTGGTCGGCGGTGGCGAGCGCGTGCGTGAAGCCCGCGCAGACCACGTTGATGTCCATGGCGGCCGGCGAGGGGATGCCAAGGCGGGCGGCGACCCGGGCGGCCATGTTCGGCGACCGGTCGACGGCCGTGGACGTGGCCACCAGGACGAGGTCGATGTCCTCGGGCGCGAGGCCGGCCGCCGCCAGGGCCTTGGCCGCGGCGTGCGCCGCCAGCTCGTCGACCGGCTCGTCGGGTCCGGCGATGTGACGGGTGCGGATGCCCACCCGGCTCGTGATCCACTCGTCGCTGGTGTCGACCAGCTCCGCCAGGTCCTCGTTGGTCAGGACCCTGGCGGGCTGGTAGTGGCCGACAGCGGCGATGCGTGAGCCGATCATGTGCGGTCCCTTTTGTTGCCTGGATAACGGGACTCACCAGTCTGATCAGGTACTCACGAGTACGGCGGCACGTAAAGTCACAGGAAAGGTGCGCCACCCTTGTCGGCTTCCATCACGCCCTCGGGCGCCCGAACGCCTACCCTGTCGGCATCCCGAGACCTACCCGGTGAACAACTGGGTGGCTTTCCGTACGAGCTCGTACAGACCATAGGCCAGCGGTGTCCCCACCCAGACCCAGGCGAAGGCGATCAGTCCGCGACGGCCGGGCGGGCCGCCGTCCGGCAGGCTGCTGTCAGGCGGACTGCTGTCGCTCGTGGACATCTGCGGCCTCCCTCTGGGCGGGGATGTGGTGGCGGGCGCTGACGGGGCGGACGAGTTCGTTGGCGACGAACCCGACCACGAGCAGTCCGATCATGATGACCAGTGACAGTCCGTAGAGGGACGCTCCGGACTTGCCGGCCTCCTCCTGCCGGTCCGCGATCCAGTTGACGATCAGGGGTCCGAGGACTCCGGCCGTGGACCAGGCGGTGAGCAGTCGCCCGTGGATCGCGCCGACCTGGTAGGTCCCGAAGAGGTCCTTCAGGTAGGCGGGGACGGTCGCGAAGCCGCCTCCGTAGAAGGAGAGGATCACCAGCGCGCAGATGATGAAGACGGGCTTCGAGGAGTCGCCGAGCCAGGCTATGAGCGCGTACATCAGCGCGCCGACGCCCAGGTAGACGCGGTAGATGTTCTTGCGCCCGATCAGGTCGGACGTGGAGGACCAGCCGATGCGGCCCGCCATGTTGGCCGCCGAGAGCAGTGCGACGAAACCGGCCGCGGCCGACACCGACACGGGTGTCGAGGTGTCCGCGAAGAAGTCCGTGATCATCGGCGCGGCCTTCTCCAGAATGCCGATGCCCGCGGTCACGTTCATACAGAGCACGACCCACAGGAGCCAGAACTGCGGGGTGCGCACGGCACTGTTCGCGGAGACCTGTACGCCCTCCAGCGGGGCCGGGGAGCCGTCGGCCGCGGTCTTCGCGGGCCGGGGTACACGCACGAGCAGCACACCGAGCGACATGAAGACGGCGTACGTGAGTCCGTGCACGAGGAAGGCCAGCGCGATGCCCGAGCTGTCGGAGCCGAAGGACTCCAGCATCTGGGCGGACCACGGCGAGGCGATCAGCGCGCCGCCGCCGAAGCCCATGATGGCGATGCCGGTGGCCATGCCGGGCCGGTCGGGGAACCACTTGATGAGCGTGGAGACCGGCGAGATGTAGCCGATGCCGAGGCCGATGCCGCCGACGAAGCCGTAGCCGAAGACGATCAGCCAGTACTGCTCGGTGGCGGCGCCGAGGGCGGAGATCAGGAAGCCCGAGGAGAAGCAGATCAGGGCGACCGTCATGGCCCAGCGCGGACCGTTGCGTTCGACGAGTGTGCCACCGAACGCGGCGGACAGTCCGAGCATCACGATGCCGAGCTGGAAGGGCAGGGCGCTCTGGGTGCCGCTGAGATCGAGCGCGGACTCCAGGGAGGGCTTGAACACGGACCAGGCGTAGGCCTGTCCGATGGAGAGGTGGACCGACAGGGCCGCCGGCGGGACCAGCCAGCGGCTCCAGCCCGGTGGGGCTACAGGGGGACTCATGATCCCGGACGATAGGAAGCGGCTGTTCGGTTGGGAAGGCGGTCCACCCGAACTCGTCGACCGTATGCGGTGAACGGTATGCGGGGTGCGACGAACGGTCGGTCCGGGCCGACGAACGGCGTTCGCGGCCGAACTCCGCCCCTCCACCAAGGGTGTTCGGGGCGCGACACTGAGCGAGCTCCGGGGGCGGCCCGGCGGAACCGGGGGCGGCGGCGTCCGTGTGCGAGGTGCTGCGCGAACCCTTGCTGCCCCAACTCCCATACTGTAGACAATATTCAGTCGACATTGATTCCACGCTGTTCAGCGTCTCCTCGGTACCCTCGACCGAACGGAGCCCCCAAGTGAAAGTGGCAGTTCTCGGCGCCGGTGCGATCGGCGCCTACGTCGGTGCCGCGCTGCATCGCGCGGGTGCCGATGTGCACCTCATCGCCCGTGGACCGCATCTCGCGGCCATGAGGCAGCACGGAGTGCGAGTGCTCAGTCCGCGCGGTGACTTCACCGCACGGGCCCACGCCACCGACGACCCGGCCGAGGTCGGCCCGGTCGACTTCGTCTTCCTGGGCCTCAAGGCCAACTCGTACGCGGCGTGCGGGCCGCTGATCGAGCCTCTCCTGCACGACACGACGGCGGTGATCGCCGCCCAGAACGGCATTCCCTGGTGGTACTTCCACCGGCACGGCGGCCCGCACGACGGCCACCGCGTCGAGAGCGTGGATCCGGGCGGCGCGGTCAGTGCGGTGATCGCGCCCTCCCGGGCCATCGGCTGTGTCGTCTACGCGGCGACCGAACTGGAAGGACCGGGAGTCGTCCGCCATCTGGAAGGCACCCGGTTCTCCATCGGCGAGCCCGACCGTTCGGTCTCCGTGCGCTGCAGCGAGTTCGGCGAGGCCATGGTGGCCGGCGGACTCAAGTGCCCGGTGGAGCCCGACCTGCGCAACGACATCTGGCTCAAGCTGCTCGGCAACATCTCCTTCAACCCCATCAGCGCCCTGGCCCGCGCGACCATGCGGCAGATGTGTCTGCACGGCGGCACCCGCCGGGTCATCGAGATCATGATGACCGAGACGCTCGCCGTCGCCGAGGCACTCGGCTGCCGGGTGGGCGTCTCCATCGAGCGGCGACTGGCCGGCGCCGAGCGCGTCGGCGACCACCGCACCTCGACGCTCCAGGACCTGGAGCGCGGCAAGCCCCTGGAACTCGACGTGCTGCTCGCGGCCGTCGTGGAACTGGCGGAGATCACCGACGTCCCGGTGCCCACGCTCCGTACCGTCCACGCCATCTCGGACCTGCTCGCACTGAGGACCGCCGCGTGAGGACGTTCACGCCGGCGTTCCACAAGCCGTACGCCAGGACGCCCCTGAGGACTTTGAGGAACGCGGTATGAGAAAGCGCGACCGAACTCCCAAGACGTACAACCGACTTCAGTATCCCCTGGTCCGTGACTCCCGTGACGAGCCGTTCCGGCGCGCCACCTGGGACGAGGCCCTGGAGCGTGCCGCCCGGGGCCTCGGCGCCGCACGCGGCGCGTTCGGCATGTTCTCCTGCGCCCGCGCGACCAACGAGATGAACTACGTGGCACAGAAGTTCGCCCGCGTGGTCATGGGCACCAACAACGTCGACTCCTGCAACAGGACCTGTCACGCGCCCAGCGTGGCGGGCCTGTCGGCGGCCTTCGGCTCGGGCGGCGGGACGTCCTCCTACGGGGAGGTCGAGCACACGGATCTCATCGTGATGTGGGGCTCCAACGCCCGCTTCGCGCACCCGATCTTCTTCCAGCACGTCCTGAAGGGGATCAGGAACGGCGCCCGGATGTACGCGGTCGACCCGCGCCGCACGTCCACGGCGGAGTGGGCCGAGAGCTGGCTCGGGCTGAACGTCGGCACGGACATCCCGATGGCCCACGCGATCGGCCGCGAGATCATCCGGGCGGGGCTCGCGAACGACGCGTTCATCGAGCGGGCGACCACCGGCTTCGAGGAGTACAAGCAGCTCGTCGAGCCGTGGACGCTGTCACTCGCCGAGAAGGTGACGGGCGTACCGGCCGCAGCGATACGGGAGTTGGCGCACGCCTACGCCCGCGCCGAGCGCGCCCAGCTGTGCTGGACGCTCGGCATCACCGAGCACCACAACGGCACGGACAACGTCCGCGCGCTCATCAACCTGACACTGCTGACCGGCCATGTGGGGCGCTTCGGCTCGGGTCTCCAGCCCCTGCGCGGGCAGAACAACGTGCAGGGCGGCGGCGACATGGGCGCCATCCCGAACCGGCTGCCCGGCTTCCAGGACATCCTCGATCCGGACACCCGGCTGAAGTTCGAGTCCGCGTGGGACACCGTCATCCAGCCCCACTACGGGATGAACCTGACGGAGATGTTCGAGGCCATGGAGGAGGGCACGCTCAAGGCCGTCTACTGCATCGGGGAGAACCCGGCGCAGTCGGAGGCCGACAGCGGGCAGGCCGTACGGCGCATGCAGGGCCTCGACTTCCTCGTCGTGCAGGACATCTTCCTGACGAAGACGGCCGAACTGGCGGACGTCGTCCTGCCCGCGACCGCGGGCTGGGCGGAGACCGAGGGCACGACCACCAACAGCGAACGCAGGGTCCAGCGGGTGCGCCGGGCGGTCACCCCGCCCGGCGAGGCCCGCGAGGACATCGACATCATCTGCGACCTGGCCTCCCGGCTCGGCCACGAGTGGAAGTACGCGGACTCCGAATCCGTGTGGAACGAGCTGCGGTCGGTGTCCCCGGACCACTTCGGGATGACGTACGAGCGGCTGGAGGAGCACCAGGGCATCCAGTGGCCGTGCCCGGACCCGGACAAGCTCGAACCGACCTATCTGCACGGCAGGTTGTGGGCAGCCGACCCGGCCGAACGCGGCCGGCTCGCTCCCTTCGGGCTGGTCCAGCACGACCCGCCGGTCGACCTGACCGACGAGGAGTACCCGATCCGGCTGACCACCGGGCGGCGGCTCGACTCGTACAACACCGGGGTGCAGAGCGGCAGTTTCGCCTCGCCGCTGCGGCGCGGCGAGTACGTCGAGCTGTGCCCGGAGGACGCGGAGCGCTACGGCGTGGTGGTCGGCGAGGAGGTCCAGGTGTCCTCGCGGCGTGGCGCGGTGGTGGCGCCGGTGTGGGTCGACACGGCACTGCGGCCCGGCCTCGCCTTCATGACCATGCATTTTCCCGACGAGGTGGACACCAACCAGCTGACGATCGAGGCGAACTGCCCGATCGCGGGGACGGCGGAGTTCAAGGCGTCGGCGATCCGGATCGACAAGCTGCCGGTTGCTCTTCAAGTGAGGTGATGCCAAGTGGACCTGCACTTCGGTGACAGCAAGCCGACGGACGAGGAGCGGGCGGCCATCGACGCGCTGCTCGGTCCTGCGGAGTCTTCGTGGGAGGGCGCCGCCCGTGACGAGATGCGGGCCTCCGACCTCAGGTGGGCACGTGGCGGCCGTGCGGCCCGGGAACGCCGTGACCTGCTGTTGCCGGGGCTGCACGCGGTCAACGACCGGATCGGCTGGATCAGCGAGGGCGCCCTCGACTACCTGTGCAGGCGGCTGACCGTGCCGCCTGCGGAGGCGTACGGGGTCGCCACCTTCTACGCGATGTTCTCGGTGAAGCCGCGCCCCGCGACCGTCCTGCACGTGTGCACGGATCTCGCGTGCGCGGCGGCCGGGGCGTCGGAGCTGTGCGCGGGCGTCGAGGCCCGGCTCGGCCTCGGCAGCGGTGTCGCGGTCGAGCGCAGTCCTTGCCTCGGCCTGTGCGAGCGGGCCCCGGCCGCGCTCGCGGTCAGGGCCGGGGATCCGGTGCGTACGGCGGTGTCGGCGCCCGCGACCGTCGAGCGGGCCGTGCTCGCGGCGAGCGCGCCCGACTCGGCGCCCGAGGAACCGTCCGCCGCCCTGGCGGTCCCGCAGGCCGGGGACCCGGCCCTGATGCTGCTGGGCCGGGTCGGTGTGGTCGATCCGGCGTCGCTCGACGACTACCGGGCGCACGGCGGCTACACGGCCCTGCGGCAGGCCTTCGCGATCGGCCCCGCCGGGGTCATCCGCGAGGTCACCGACGCGGGCCTGGTCGGGCGCGGCGGCGCCGCCTTCCCCACCGGCCGAAAATGGCAGGCCACGGCGTCGCAGCCGGGCCATCCGCACTACCTCGTGTGCAACGCCGACGAGTCCGAGCCCGGCACCTTCAAGGACCGGGTGGTCATGGAGGGCGACCCGTACTCGCTCGTGGAGGCGATGACGATCGCGGGGTACGCGGTCGGGGCGCACAAGGGCTACCTGTATCTGCGCGGCGAGTATCCGCGGGCGCTGGCACGCATGGAACACGCCATCGGGCAGGCCCGCGCGCGCGGGCTGCTCGGGGACGACGTCCTCGGCCAGGGGTACGCCTTCGACATCGAGATCCGGCGCGGCGCGGGCGCGTACATCTGCGGCGAGGAGACGGCCCTCTTCAACTCCATCGAGGGGTACAGGGGCGAGCCGCGGTCGAAACCGCCGTTCCCCGTGGAGAAGGGCCTGTTCGGCAGGCCGACCGCCGAGAACAACGTCGAGACGCTGGTCAACGTCCTGCCGATCCTCACCATCGGGGCCCCGGCGTACGCGGCGATCGGCACCGGCTCCTCCACCGGACCGAAGCTGTTCTGCGTGTCGGGCAGCGTGGAGCGGCCCGGCATCTACGAGCTGCCGTTCGGCGCCACACTCGGCGAGCTGCTGGAGCTGGCGGGCGTGCGCGACCGTCTGCGCGCGGTGCTGCTGGGCGGCGCGGCCGGCGGTTTCGTACGGCCCGACGAGCTGGACATCCCGCTCACCTTCGAGGGCACCCGGGAGGCGGGCACGACGCTCGGCTCCGGGGTCGTGCTGGCCTTCGACGACACCGTGCCGCTGCCCCGTCTGCTGCTGCGGATCGCCGAGTTCTTCCGGGACGAGTCGTGCGGGCAGTGCGTGCCCTGCCGGGTCGGAACCGTCCGCCAGGAGGAGGCCCTGCACCGCATCGTCGGGCGGACCGGCGCGGACGCGGCAGCCGACATCACGCTGTTGCGGGAGGTGGGCCGGGCCATGAAGGACGCCTCGATCTGCGGTCTCGGCCAGACCGCGTGGAACGCCGTGGAATCCGCCATCGACCGCCTGGGGGCGTACGAATGACCGTGACACCGCTGGGGATCCCCCGTCGTCTGCTGGAGTTCACGCTCGACGGTGAGCCCGTGCGGGCACCCGAGGGCGCGACGATTCTCGATGCCTGCCGGTCGGCGGGCAAGGACATCCCGACCCTGTGCCAGGGCGACACGCTGGCGCCCAAGAACGCCTGCCGTGTGTGTGTCGTCGAGGTCGAGGGCGCGCGCACACTCGTCCCGGCCTGCTCCCGCACGGCGGAGGCGGGTATGCAGGTCCGGACGGACACCGAGCGGGCCCGGCACAGCCGGAAGATCGTCCTCGAACTCCTCGCCTCGTCGGTCGACCTGTCGACCACCCCGGAGGTCGCCGGGTGGCTCAAGGAGTACGAGGCCAAGCCCGACCGGTTCGGTCCCGACGCGGCCCGTCTCAACGAGGAGCCGAAGGTCGACAACGACCTGTATGTGCGTGACTACGACAAGTGCATCCTCTGCTACAAGTGCGTGGACGCCTGTGGCGACCAGTGGCAGAACACCTTCGCGATCTCGGTCGTCGGCCGCGGTTTCGACGCCCGGATCGCCGTCGAGCACGACGCTCCCCTCACGGACTCGGCGTGCGTGTACTGCGGGAACTGCATCGAGGTGTGCCCGACGGGTGCCCTGTCGTTCAAGTCGGAGTTCGACATGCGTGCGGCGGGTACGTGGGACGAGTCGGCGCAGACCGAGACGACCACGGTGTGCGCCTACTGCGGAGTGGGCTGCAATCTCACCCTGCACGTACAGGACAATGAGATCGTGAAGGTCACCTCGCCGCACGACAACCCGGTGACCCACGGCAACCTCTGCATCAAGGGCCGCTTCGGCTACCAGCACGTACAGAACCGGGACTGATCAGGCATGGGACGAGTCACGGAACGACGCAAGGTGATCCGCATCCGGGACGGGGCGGTCTCCACCCGCCCGGACACGCTCGTCGCCGAGGAACCACTGGAGATCAGGCTCAACGGAAAACCCCTCGCGATCACGATGCGCACCCCGGGCGACGACTTCGCGCTCGCGGCGGGCTTCCTGGTCAGCGAGGGGGTCCTGGGCCGGGCCGACGAGCTGCTGAACATCGTCTACTGCGCGGGCGCGACCGTGGACGGAAGCAACACCTACAACATCGTCGACGTCCGGACGGCGCCCGGCCTCGTCATTCCCGACATCACGCTCGAACGCAACGTGTACACGACGTCGTCCTGCGGGCTGTGCGGCAAGGCGAGCCTGGACGCGGTCCGTACGACGGCCCGCTGGACGATCGACGACACGCACGGCGACACGACTCCCCCGGTGCGGCTCGATCCCGGCCTGCTCGCGAGCCTCCCCGACCGGCTGCGCGCGGCGCAGCGCGTGTTCGACCGGACCGGGGGCCTGCACGCGGCGGCCCTGTTCACCGAGGACGGCGAGCTGGTCGACATCCGGGAGGACGTGGGCCGGCACAACGCCGTCGACAAGCTCGTCGGCCGCGCCCTCCAGAACGGCTCCCTGCCGCTCTCCCGCACGGTACTGCTGGTCTCCGGGCGGGCCTCCTTCGAGCTGGCCCAGAAGGCGGTGATGGCCGGTATCCCGGTGCTGGCCGCGGTCTCGGCACCGTCCTCGCTCGCGGTGGATCTGGCCGCCGAGTCGAACCTGACCCTGGTCGGCTTCCTGCGCGGCGCCTCCATGAACGTGTACGCGGGCGAGCACCGCATCGCCCTGCGGGCCGAGGCCACCCAGGGCTGACCGGTCTCGCCGCGACACGGCGGCGGGGCCCCGACCCGGCGGGGAGCGCCCCCTGCGCCGGAGGGGCCCCGCCTCAGGCCCGTACGGCTGCGCCCCGTGCGGCCCCGGGAGCGGGCGGAGCGGTGCCCCGCGTCCCGGCCGTGACCGTTACCGGCCGTCGCGGGTGCGGCGCCCGGCTCAGCCCTTGGTGAAGTGCACCTCCGAGGCCGCGACGACGGTTCCCAGCCGGGGGAAGTCCAGCTTCACCGAGGCCTCGTGCTCGGGGCCGGTGAGGGCTGACATCGCGTCCTCGACGAAGACCAGGTCGTAGCCGAGGTCACCGGCGGCGCGGGCGGTGGACTCGACGCCGAGGTTGGTGGCGATCCCGCCGAACACCACGGTGGTGATGCCGCGTTCCCGCAGCCGCTCGTCCAGGCCGGTGCCCTGGAAGCCGCCGATGGTCCGCTTCACGATCTCGATGTCGCCGTCGGCCGCGACCCCGGCGACCAGTCCGCTGCCGGGCGGCTGCTCGGGAACACCGGGCCGCTCCACCCGGACGAGGACGACGGGCGCGCCCACCGCGCGGAAGGCGGCGGCCAACTCCGCGGCGACCGACACCACTTCGGTGCCCTTGCGGGGCTCCAGGGGCAGGCCCGCGATGCGGTCCATCAGGTCGACGAGCACGAGGGCGGTGCGCGCGGGGTCCAGGGCGAGACGGGGTTCCATGTCCGGTGCGTTCATGACGGAACGTTAGCCCGCGTCAGCCGTCCGTAGGGGAAATCCGGATCAACAGGCCGGTGAACCGGTCGCGTTCCGGCCCCGCCGACCGACGGTCCTCCTGGCCGGGACGTCCGCCACGGACGCGGGGCCACCGGGCGCCCGGTGGCCCCAATGCCGCCGTCGCTGCTCCGACGGAGGGAACTCCCCCGGGCGGAGCACGCCGCGTCCCCCACCCGCGCCGCCTCGCGTCCCACAGTTTCGGGACGGGCTCTCGTGGTCACGGCACCGGCCACCACTCGACCGGCGAGGGAGGGGACGCCCACCACCGCACGCCTCCGGAACCACCCGGCGGCCGTGCGCGCACTTCCCCCACCACGACTCGTGCACGCTTCTTGTGAGGTGTCTGAGAGCCCAAGTAGCGTCTGTGGCGCGCACGTTGGACGTGGGATGTCCGAGATGTCCAGACGCATGAAGGGCAGGTCGCACCATGCCGTCAAGTCTTCGCGCACTCCCCCGGGCTCCCGGGTCCACCAGACCGGGGAGAAGCCCCGTCGGAACCGCCCTCACGGCGTTGCTCACCGTCGGCGCACTGCTGGCGCTGCCGAGCCCCGCCCAGGCCGGGCCGGCCGCCGGACCAGAAGCGGTCGCCGGGCCGGGGGCGGTCGCCGGGTTCGAACAGCAGGTGCTGTTCAAGGCCTCCCAGGATCCCGGGTACGCCTGCTTCCGCATCCCGGCCGTCGTGCGGACGACGAAGGGCACCCTGCTGGCGTTCGCCGAGGGCCGGGTCGACGACTGCGGTGACGCCGGTGACATAGACATCGTCCTCAAGCGCTCCACCGACGGCGGCCGCACCTGGGGCCCGCTCCAGGTCGTCAACGAGGGCGCGGGCGACACGCACGGGAACCCCGCCCCGATCGTGGACCGCGAGACCGGCCGCGTCGTACTGGCCGAGACGTACAACACGGGCCGTACCGACGGCCGCGGCTGCGACGTCCCGTGCGACCGCACCCCGCACCTGCAGCACAGCGACGACGACGGACTCACCTGGTCCGAGCCGCGCGACCTCAGCGACGAGATCCTGCCCGCGCACTGGAACTCCTGGTACGCGACCGGGCCGGTGCACGGTCTCCAGCTGACCCGCGGCAAGCACGCGGGACGGCTCGTCCTCGGCGTCAACACCGAGACGTGGAACGGCAGCCGTGTGAGCGCCAACCACGGCGCGCTCGTCGTCAGCGACGACGGTGGTGACCACTGGCGGATCGGGGCGACGGACTCCCGGCCGATCGCGGACGACGGCACGTTCAGCCAGAAGCCGTCGGAGATGACGGTGACCGAGCGCGCCGACGGGACGGTCCTGGTCAGCGGACGCGAACAGGACGGGACCGATCTCGGCCACCGCACCCAGGCGTTCAGCACCGACGGCGGCGACAGTTTCACCGCGCCCTTCCGTGCCCTCCCGGACCTCTACACGCCGCAGGTGCAGGGCTCCACGCTGCGGCTGGGCGACAGGATGCTGCTCGCCTGTCCCGCCGACCCGGACCGCCGCCGCACGATGATGATCCGCTCCTCGTACGACGGCGGACGCACCTGGGACAGCGTCGACCGGGGCACGGTGGTCACGACGGACTGGGCCGGCTACTCCGACCTGGTGGGCATCGGCCGGAACACGGCGGGCCTGCTGTACGAGGGCGGCGCCGTGGACGCACGCGACGAGATCCGCTTCGCGCGGTTCACCGGGGACTGGCTGCGCCCGCGCCGCGGCCCGGACCCGACCACCGCCGACCTCGCGCCCGGCGCACCGCGTGCCACGGTGCTCGGCGGCGCGAAGGAGACGGACGGCGTGTCCGGCGGCGCCCTCGCCCTCGACGGCGCCGACGACGCCGTACGCCTGCCCTTCCGCACCGGACTGCCGCTCGGAACAAAGGACTTCACGGCGTCGCTGTGGTTCCGCTACACGGCCACGACGGGTGAACAGCCGATGCTGTGGATGGGCGGGATCGGCACCAACCAGCCGCAGGTGTGGCTGCGCGGAGAGCCCGCGAGCGACCGGATCCAGGGTCTGATCACCGTCCGCGACGGCGGGAACGCCCCGCGGTCCGTGTCCGTGCGCACCACCGGCGCGTACAACGACGGGCAGTGGCACCGCCTGGTCCTGCGCCGCGGCGGCGGGCGGCTCACGCTGTTCGTCGACGGGACGGCGACCGGTACGGCGGACGTACCGGGATCCGTGAGCCGCAACGGGCCGTTCGGGGTGCACGTCGGCCAACGGCTCGACAGCCGGGCCCACTTCACGGGCGCCGTCGACGACGTCCGGGTCCACGACCGGGCGCTGAGCGACGCCGAACTGACTAGTCCGCGCGGCACGAACGGGACTGTGACCCGGGACACCGTCCTGTGGCTCCCCATGGACCGGGTGAGCGGCAGCCACTAACGTCCCGGACGTGCCCGACGACACACGAGCACGACAGCGCACGGGGACCGGTCTGGGTCTGCTCCTGGCCCTGGTCCTCGGTGCCGTGCTGCTCACCGCCCTCCCGGGGGACGAGAACCGGGAGAGCGACTGCCGGGCCCGTACGGTCACCTCGTGGGCCGCGGACCGGGGCGTCACGGACGAGTTCGCGCGGTACGGGGACGACGCCTCGCGGGCCGACGACTGGACCGGCGGCGACGGTACGCACTCGCTGCGGCTGCCGGACGGGCGGGTGCTCTGGCTGTTCTCCGACACCTTTCTCGGCCAGGTGCACCGGCCGCCCAACCCGGTGGGCGAGTCCTACGCCTGGCGGGACACGACCGCCCCGATGGTGCGCAACTCGGCCGTGGTCATGGACGACGGCCGGCTCCATCGCACGCTCCCGGCGCCGATGTTCGCGGACCCGGCGCCGGGCCAGTGGCGCTGGCCGGTGGCGGCCCGGGTCGAGCCCCGCTCCCCCGGCTCGTCCGAGCAGGTCGTACGGGTCGTGCTGTGGACCCGTACGACCGGCGCGCACCCCTGGATCTACGGGGTCCCCACCGCCACCGAGGTCGCCACGCTGTCGCTGCCCGGCCTGCGCCTCGAGGGCATCACGCGGATCCTCGACCAGCAGCAGGTGAAGGATCCGGCACGGCGGGTGCTGTTCGGGACGACCGCCCTGACCCACGACGAGGACTGGACGTACGTCTTCGGCGGCAACGACGCGCGGGCCGCCGCCCGGCCGGCGTCGGACGCGTACGTCGCGCGCGTGCCCCGGGGGCGGCTCGCGGACCCGGCCGCGTGGCGGTACTGGGACGGCGAGCGGTGGAGCATCCCCTCACTCATGAAGCCCGTGCTGGGAGACGGCGAACGCAAGGGGGTGGGCAGCGCGTTCGCGGTCGCCCGCGACGGGGGGACGTACGTCCTGTTCACGATGGCGGCGGGCACCGAGGGGCTGACGACGATCACCTCGTACTGGGCGTGCTCCCCCACCGGGCCCTGGCACGGGCCCGGCAAGGGGTTCAGCCCGCCGCTGCCGGAGCAGCGGGCGGGAGTGGCGGCGTACAACCCGCAGGTCCATCCGGCGATCGGCCGGGGCAGGCTCGTGCTGAGCTACGACGTCAACTGGCTGGACGCGAGCGGCGGGGCGGCGGCCCAGGCGAACCTCAGCCGGAACGTGTCCCTGTACCGACCGCGATTCGTGACTCTGCGGCTGGGGCCGGGGTGACGGGCCGCCGTGCCTCGGGGTCCCGGGAGCGGCGTTTGGCGATGACCGCGCAGACCATGAGCTGCATCTGGTGGAAGAGCATCAGCGGCAGCACGGCCAGCGAGGCGTGGGCGCCGAACAGCACGCTCGCCATGGGCAGTCCGGACGCCAGGGACTTCTTCGACCCGGCGAACTGGATCGCGACACGGTCCTCGCGGCTGAAGCCCAGAGCCTTCGAGCCGTACCAGGTGAGCGCCAGCATGACGGCGAGCAGCACCGCCTCGACGGCGAGCAGGCCGCCCAGGCGCAGCGGGCTGACCTGGTGCCAGATGCCCTGCACCATGCCCTCGCTGAACGCGGTGTAGACGACCAGCAGGATCGAGCCGCGGTCGACGTGTCCGAGGACCTGCTTGTGGCGGGTGACGAAGCCGCCGATCCAGCGGCGCAGCAGCTGCCCGGCCAGGAACGGCACGAGCAGCTGGAGCACGATCTTGAGGAGGGAGTCCGCGGAGAAGCCGCCGCCGCTGCTGCCGAGGAGCGCCGCGGCGAGCAGCGGGGTGAGCACGATGCCCACCAGGGAGGAGAAGGAGCCCGCGCAGATCGCGGCGGGCACGTTGCCGCGCGCCATGGAGGTGAAGGCGATCGAGGACTGGACGGTCGAGGGGACGAGGGTGAGGAAGAGCAGTCCGGTGTAGAGCGAGTGGTCCAGGAACACCGGTTCGAGCCCGCGGGCGGCCAGGCCGAGCAGCGGGAACACCAGGAACGTGCAGGCCAGGACGGTGACGTGCAAGCGCCAGTGCCGCACCCCGTCCATCGCCTCACGCGTGGACAGCCGGGCCCCGTAGAGGAAGAAGAGGAAGGCGATCGCGGCGGTGGAGGCTCCGGAGGCGACATCGGCACCGGTGCCCCGGGCGGGCAGGAGGGCGGCGAGCCCCACCGTCCCGAGCAGCAGCAGGATGTACGGGTCGATCGGCAGCCAGGACGGCCACTTCAGGCGTTTCACGGTGCTCCGTTGCTGAGTCTCGGTTCGCTCAGCCTCGTCGCGGACGTCTTTGTCACTGACTCGGTCTGTAGCTGGTGGATCTGTGTCTGACGGGTCTGAAGCCGATGGGTCCGAAGCCGTGGATCTCCGGCCGGTGGATCCGTGGCCGGTGGATCCGTGGCCGGTGGATCCGTGGCCGGTGGGTCCGCTGCCGGTCGGGTCTTTCGACGGCTCGTGCCCTCTCCATCGTCCTCCTCCATGCCGTGATCGGGAATCCGTCATACCGCTCTGACTGTCATCACGTACCGCGATAGCCTGGAGGGCGTGTACGAGCCCTCGCAGCTGCGCACCTTCCTGGCCGTGGCCCAGACGCTGAGCTTCACCCGGGCGGCCCGGCGGCTCGGGCTGCGTCAGTCCACGGTCAGCCAGCACGTGCGACGCCTGGAGGACGCCGCCGGCCGGCAGCTGTTCACCCGGGACACCCACTCGGTGGAACTGACGGAGGACGGCGAGGCGATGCTCGGGTTCGCGCGCCGGATCCTGGAGGCGCACGAGCAGGCGGCGGCGTTCTTCACGGGGACGCGGCTGCGCGGCCGGCTGCGGTTCGGCGCCTCGGAGGACTTCGTCCTCACCCGCCTGACCGAGATCCTGGAGGGTTTCCGTCACGACCATCCGGAGGTCGATCTGGAGCTGACGGTCGAGCTGTCGGGCACCCTGCACGAGCGGCTCGCCGACGGGAAGCTCGACCTGGTGCTGGCCAAGCGCCGCCCCGAGGACCCGCGCGGCGAACTGGTCTGGCACGACCGGCTGGTCTGGATCGGCGCGGAACGCCTGAGGCTGGATCCCGACCGTCCCGTCCCGCTGATCGTCTACCCGCCGCCGGGCGTCACCCGGGCCCTGGCCCTGGAGGCCCTGGAGCGCCAGGACCGGTCCTGGCGCATCGCGTGCACGAGCGGCAGCCTCAACGGCCTCATCGCGGCGGCCCGCGCCGGGCTCGGCGTGATGGCCCACTCACGGGGCCTGATCCCGCCGGGGCTCTTCCGCGTTCCCGACCGCGCGGGCCTGCCGGAGCTGGGCGAGGTGGAGTTCGTCCTGGTCCACGGCAGACGCCACACGGCGGCCAAGGGGGCGGCGGACGCGCTGGCGGCCTCGATCCTGTCGGCCGGCGACAGACTGCACCGCGCTCGTTGAGCACGGGGTGCGTCACCCGGGCCGGGCCCGCTCCACCGGTTCCCGAGCACCTCCCCGGATCCCGGCCGCACACCCGGCGGCGCGTAAACGGGTCGTACAGATTCCGTGGAGATTACGGAACCGAAACTTACGTAAGAGTAAGGATTCCGTCCCGGCCTTCCCCCTTGTGGCCGGATTTGAAGGGTTGACCAGGGCGAACGTCCGGCCCCGGGTAATTCGCCACCCCTCCCGCCGCGGCTCCCGTTGGGGTAGCTTTCACGGCGCTGCGAAGCACCACAAGGAGCGGGATTGCGCGAGTTCACCAACCCTCCCCTGGCGTCGGCACCGCCAGTGGGCGGCCTGGCCGATGCCGTCTTCGAGTATGCCCAGGAGGATCCGCTCTACATCGCACTGGGCCGCAAGGACGAACACGGCCAGTGGCGCGACGTGACGTCCGCCGAGTTCCGTGACGAGGTCCTCGCGCTCGCGAAGGGCCTGCTGGCGCAGGGCGTCCGGTTCGGCGACCGGGTCGCGATCATGTCCCGTACGCGCTACGAGTGGACCCTCTTCGACTACGCGCTGTGGTCGATCGGCGCGCAGGTCGTGCCGATCTACTCCACCTCGTCGGCCGAGCAGGTCTTCTGGATGCTGCACGACGCCCAGGTGTCGGCCGCGATGGTCGAGCACGAGGACCACGCGATGACCATCGCCACGGTCATCGACCGGCTGCCGGCGCTGCACAAGCTGTGGCAGCTCGACGCGGGCGCCGTGCAGGAGCTGTACGAGGCGGGCGGGCACATCGACGACGAGGTGGTGCACCGGCACCGGCGCGCGGTCACCCCGGAGTCGACGGCGACGATCATCTACACGTCCGGTACCACGGGCCGCCCCAAGGGCTGCGTCCTCTCGCACGCCAACTTCATGTTCGAGACGGACACGGCGATCGAGCGCTGGGAGCCGCTCTTCCGCTCCAAGCGCGGCGACGAGGCGGCCACCCTGCTGTTCCTGCCGCTCGCGCACGTCTTCGGGCGGATGGTGCAGGTCGCCGCGATCCGGGGGAGGGTGAAGTTCGGCCACCAGCCGCAGCTCAACGCGGCGGCCCTGCTGCCCGACCTGGCCGCGTTCCGGCCGACGTTCTTCCTGGCCGTGCCGTACATCTTCGAGAAGGTGTTCAACGCGGCCCGGCGGAAGGCCGAACGGGAGGGCAAGGGGGCCCCGTTCGAGAAGGCCGTGGAGGTCGCGGTGCGGTACGCGGACGCGGTGGAGGCGAAGGCGTGGGGCATCGGTCCCGGGCCCTCCACGGCACTGCGGATGCAGCACCAGCTCTTCGACAAGCTCGTCTACGCCAAGATCCGTACCGCGATGGGCGGACGCATCAAGCACGCGATGTCCGGCGGCTCGGCGATGGACCGGCGGCTCGGGCTGTTCTTCGCGGGCGCCGGCGTGCAGATCTACGAGGGGTACGGCCTCACCGAGTCGACGGCCGCCGCGACCGCCAACCCGCCCGAGCGCACCCGGTACGGGACCGTCGGCCAGCCCCTCCCGGGCACGACCGTGCACATCGCGGACGACGGTGAGATCTGGCTGCGCGGCGACAACGTCTTCCAGGGCTACCTGGGCGACCCGAAGGCCACCGACGCGGCCCTGCACGACGGCTGGCTCGCCACCGGTGACATCGGCGCGCTCGACGAGGACGGCTACCTCACCATCACCGGGCGCAAGAAGGAGATCCTGGTGACCTCCGGCGGCAAGAGCGTCTCGCCGGGGGTCCTGGAGGAGCGGGTGCGCGACCACCCGCTGGTCGCGCAGTGCATCGTCGTCGGCAACGACCGGCCGTACATCGCGGCGCTCGTCACCCTCGACGGGGAGGCGGTCGAGCACTGGCTGCAGATGCGGGGCAAGTCCCGGCTCACCCCGTCGGAGCTGGTGCGGGACTCCGACCTGGAGACCGAGGTGCGGCGGGCCGTGGTCGCCGCGAACACGCTCGTCTCCCAGGCCGAGTCGATCCGCACCTTCCGCATACTGGCCCATCAGTTCACCGAGGAACACGGCCTGCTGACCCCGTCCCTGAAGCTGAAGCGGAAGGCGATCGAGAACGCGTACGCGTCGGAGGTCGAGGCCCTCTACCGCGCGTAGCGCCCCGCGGGTGAGGGCGCCCGGGACGGGGGCGCCGCTTCCGGGCACGGGGCTGTGACACATGCGGTTCCGGCGCGTCGACGCCACGGCGGCACACGACGAGCGCCCGAGAACCGGTCCGGCACTCCCATCTGACGCACCATCACATATCGATGCGTCAGATATTGACGACCCGTCAGATGCCACGGATCATTTCGGTCACCCGACAGAGGGGGAACCGACCGTGCCGCGAAAGATCCGGACCATCGCCGCCACAGCGGCCGCAACCGCCCTGCTGCTCACGGGCGCCTGCAACTCGGCCTCCACCGGCGGCACTCCGAAGTCGGAAGACTCCGTACGCGGAGTCACCGACACCTCCGTCAAGGTCGGCGGCATCGTGTCGATGACGACCGCCAGCGGCTACTCGAAGAAGGACACCGACCTCGGCGCCAAGGCACGCTTCGACCGCGCCAACGCCGAAGGCGGGGTGAACGGACGGGACATCGAGTACCTGGGCGCGGAGGACGACGGCCAGGATCCGGCCAGGAACCTGGCGGCGGCGCGCAAACTCGTCCAGCAGGACAGGGTGTTCGCGATCGCACCGATGAGTTCGACGACGTTCTCCGGCGCCGACTTCCTGCAGAAGCAGCGGGTCCCCACCTTCGGCTGGGGCACACTGCCGTCCTTCTGCGGACCGTCGTACATCTACGGATTCGGCGGCTGCATGGTGCCGATGCCCGGCGGCACCATCTCGCAGACGTGGCCCGAGGGCCTCGAACAGGTGCTGGGCGGCGCCAGGGGCCGCAGCGTGGCGATCCTCGCCAACGACAGCGACGCGGGGAAGTTCGCCATCCGCACCTACCGTCAGAGCTTCGCGTCGGCCGGTTTCAAGGTGACGTTCGCCAAGCCGTCGGTGCCCGCGACCTCCGTGCCGAGCGACTGGTCGGCGTACACGAAGGAGATCCTGCGCAGCGACGGCGGCAGG
Organism: Streptomyces aurantiacus; assembly: GCF_027107535.1. Classification (NCBI taxonomy): domain Bacteria; kingdom Bacillati; phylum Actinomycetota; class Actinomycetes; order Kitasatosporales; family Streptomycetaceae; genus Streptomyces; species Streptomyces sp. Qhu-G9. The sequence continues at coordinate 6,893,742 of NZ_CP114283.1, forward strand.
GCGCCGGACGCGATCGTCTCCGTGATGCAGACCCCGTACAACATCGGTCTGTTCACGGCGGTCAAGCGGACGGGATACGCCGGCGTGCTCACCGATCCGACCGACTACGACCCGGGGCTGCTGACCAAGAGCGCGACACGCAAGGCGCTCGACGGGGTGCACGTCCTGCTGTCGTTCCAGCCGTTCGAGCAGGAGAGCGCGGCCATGACGCGGTTCAGGAAGGACATCAGGAAGGCCGCGGGCGAGGACGTGCCCCTGAACATGCACATGATGACCGGTTACATGTCGGCCGATCTGTTCCTCGCCATCGCCGAGAAGGCCGGCAGGAAGCTGACCGTGGCGTCCTTCCAGGAGGCGGCGGACGGGTTCACGGACACCGGCACGCTGGTCGGCGACCGGGCCGAACCGAAGGGCCAGAAGGAGTCGTTCGGCTGCGGGGCGCTCGTCCAGCTCAAGGACGGCGAGTACACCGTGTCGGCGCCCTTCAGGTGCTATCCGCCGATCCCCTTCAAGTAGCCGCGGCACAAGGTGACTTCCCGAGCCCGGAGTCCGGGGCCGGGGACCTCCGGACTCGGGGATGTGGTGACACGGCATGGCCGACCTTCTCGGATTCGTACTGAGCGGACTGGTGTCGGGCGCGCTGTACGCGCTGCTCGCCACCGGTCTCGTGCTCTCCTACTCGGCATCGGGCCTGTTCAACTTCGCGCACGGCGCCACCGCCTATCTGTGCGCCCTCGCCTTCTACGAACTGCACTCGGGCTTCGGCTGGCCGGCCGTACCCACGGCGCTGCTGCTGGTGTGCGTACTGGCACCCGCACTCGGCTGGGGTCTCGACCGGCTGATGTTCCGCAAGCTGGCGCGGGTCGGTGAGACGGCCCAGATCGTCGCCACCATCGGCCTGCTGGTGGCACTGCCCGCGCTGGGGCTGTGGGTCGTCGAACTGCTGGAGGACGCGGGCACGTCCGTGAAGCCCGCCGAGAACCAGTTCGGGCTGCCGGGTGTCGGGCCCAGCCCCGCACGATCCTGGCAGCTCACCGACGGCGTCGGCGTCGACTCCGACCAGCTGATCATCTGGGTCGCGACGGCTGTGGTGGCCGTCGGCCTGTGGGTCCTGATGCGGCACACCCCGCTCGGGCTGAAGCTCAGGGCGGCCGTCGACAACCGCTCGCTGGTGGAGCTGCGAGGACTGAGCGCGGACCGGCTGTCGTCCATCGCGTGGATGCTGTCGTCGGGTCTCGCGGGCCTGGCGGGCGTGCTGGCCACACCTCTTCTCGGGCTGTCCGCCCACGACTTCACGCTCTTCCTCTTCGTCTCGGCGACGGCCGCGGTGCTCGGCCGCTTCGTCTCCGTACCGCTGGCGTTCGTGGGCGGGCTCGGACTCGGGGTGCTGCAGAACCTGGTGGCCGGGTACGCGGACTTCGCCGAGCGGATCACCGGGTTCCGTACCGCCGTGCCGTTCCTGATCCTCTTCGCCGGGCTGCTGCTCATGACGCGGCGCAGTCGGACGGCGGGGACCGCGGCGGTGGACGTGCCGCCGGTCGACTATCTGGCGGGGCGGTCCCGGCTGCGGCGATGGGGCCCCTGGGCGGTGGCGGGCGTCCTGCTCGCGGTGTCCTTCTACACGGTCACCACCCCCTTCTGGAGCGGCATCCTCGCCCAGGGGCTCGCCCTGTCCCTGGTGTTCGTCTCCTTCACGGTGGTGACAGGACTCGGCGCGATGGTGTCGCTGGCGCAGGCGACCTTCGTGACGGGGGCGGCGCTGGTGGCCGGGCTGCTGATGAGCCACGGCTGGCCGTTCGTGGCGGCGGCCGCGGTGGGTACCTGCGCGGCGGCCGTGCTGGGCGCGCTGGTGGCCCTGCCCGCGCTGCGGCTCGGCGGCCGCTCGCTCGCCCTCGCCACCCTCGCGCTCGCCTTCCTCGCCGACCAGGTCCTGTTCCAGATCGGCGGGCTGAGGAACGGCGACACGGGGTGGGCGATCCCCCGCCCGGTCTTCGGACCGGTGGATCTCAACGACGACCGGGCGTTCGGGGTCGCGCTGACCGTGCTGGTCGCCGCGGCCGTCGCCGCGCTCAGCGCGCTGCGGGACTCGCCGTCCGGCCGGGCGATGCTCGCGGTGCGCTCGGCGCCCGCGGCGGCGATGGCCTCCGGGGTGTCGGTCGTACGCACCAAGCTGGTGCTGTTCACGCTGTCCGCCGGCCTCGCGGGCTTCGGCGGCGTGATGTACGCCTCCTACAACACCCGTGTCACCGCCACCGACTTCACCGCCATGACCGGGCTGATCTGGCTCGCGGTGGTCGTCGCGGCGGGTCTGCGGCGTCCGCAGTTCGCGGTCATCGCCGGGCTGGTCTACGCCCTCGTACCGCATCTCGTCTCGGACTACGTCACCGAGTCCGTGCACCTTCCCGTGATCCTCTTCGGCCTGGCGGGCCTGGCCCTGGCGAACGACCCGGACGGATACTGCGCGGCGGTGCCGGTACGGCTGCACCGGCGCCGTATGGCCGCCGGCGGGCCGGCCGCAGCGGCCGGGTCGCCGTCGCGACCGGCCGGGACTGCCGCGGCGGCCGGTGGGGTGCCCGCGGGATCGGCACCCGTGCCGGCCGCGAGCGGAGCGCCGCCGATGGCCGGACCCCGGGCGACGACCGACGCCGAACCGACGGGGACGGCAACGGCCGCAGGGGCATCCGCGGCCACGGCCTTGCCCGCCGACCCGGCGACATCGACCACGAGCGCTGGCGCTGGCGCAGGCACAGGCACAGGCACCGGCACCGGCACCGGCACCGGCACCGGCACCGGCCAGTCTCCGGACCGGGTGCCGAGGAGGACTCGGGACCGGGGGCCGGGGCAGGCGGGAGGCGCTTCCTCCGGCGGGGCCAAGACCGAGGCCGCGTCCGGGACCGCTGAGGCCGGTCTCCCTACCGTTCCGGGCCCCGTCGGCCCGGCGCCCGCCCTGCGGTTGTGCGGCATACGTGCCGGATACGACGGCGCACCCGTCCTGCACGGCGTGGACCTCGCCGTGCGCCCCGGCGAGATCCTCGCGCTCCTCGGCCCGAACGGGGCCGGGAAGTCCACGACATGCCGCGTCGCCGCGGGTCTCACGGCCCCGCTCGGCGGCCAGGTGTACGTGGCAGGACGCGACGCCACGAAGGACGGAGCCGTACGCCGGTCACGGGCCGGAGTGGTCCTGGCGCCGGAGGGGCGGGGCATCTTCCCGGCCCTCACCATCGAGGAGAACCTCGCCCTGTACCTGCGCGGACGGGACCTGCGTGAGGCCGTGTACGAACGCTTCCCCGCTCTCGCCGGACGCCGTGGTGTCCCCGCCGGCGCCCTGTCCGGCGGGGAACAGCAGATGCTGGCCCTCGCCCCGCTCCTCCAACGCCCGCCGGCCGTGCTGATCGCCGACGAACCGTCGCTCGGCCTCGCGCCCCGCGTGGTCGAGGAGGTGTTCCGCCTCCTCACCGAACTCCGCGCCAACGGAACGGCCCTGCTCCTCGTGGAGGAGAAGGCGACCGAGGTGCTGGGGGTCGCCGACACGGTCGCGTACCTGACCCGGGGACGGGTGACGTGGTGCGGCCCGCGGGAGGCGGTGGAGGCGGACCGGCTGACGGAGGCGTACCTGGGACTGGCGGCCACCGCCGGGGCGGCCCCCGGATCGACGGTACGACAGCCGGCCCCGTCCACGACCGAGGGAGTGGCCCGGCCATGACGAACACGAGCGCCCCCGTCCTGCGCGCCGACCGCGTCCGCGTCCGCTTCGGCGGCGTCCGGGCCCTTGACGGCGTGAGCCTCTCCCTGCGTCCCGGCGAGATCTGCGGACTCATCGGCCCCAACGGCGCCGGCAAGACCACCCTCTTCGACGTCCTCTCCGGCATCCGCCGCCCCGACGAGGGCCGCGTCCACCTCGGCGGATCGGACGTCACCCGCCGCTCCCCCGTCTGGCGCGCCCGCCACGGGATGCGCCGCACGTTCCAGCGCCGGCAGCTCTTCGGCCAGCTCACGGTGGCCGACAACCTGGTGGTGGCCCAGGAGTGGCGCGGTGGCGGAGGCGGCCTCCCCGCCGATCTGCTGGCGGCGCCGACACGGCGTACGTACGAGAAGGAGCGGCGCGCCAGGGCCGACGAGGTCCTGCGCGCCTGCGGCCTCGACGCCTTCGGCGACACCTACGCCGGTGCCCTCCCGGTGGGCCTCGCCCGCATGGCCGAGCTGGCCCGGGCCCTCGCGGATCCGCCCCGGGTGCTGCTGCTGGACGAACCCGCCTCCGGGATGACCGCCGAGGAGAGCGGCCGTCTGTCGGCCGTCGTGCGCCGGCTCGCCACCCAGGAGGGCTGTGCCGTCCTCCTCGTCGAGCACAACGTCGCCTTCGTCATGGAGCTGTCGACCCGGGTCGTCGTACTCGACCTGGGGCGGGTGCTCGCCGAGGGCACCGCGGCCGAGGTCCATGCCGACCACCGGGTGAGGAACGCCTACCTGGGCACGTCCACGGCGTAGAGCGGGCCTGACGCACCCCCGCCACCGGCCGTCGTCCTCACACGAGCTGATATCCCCGCATCCTCGTGAGCAGGAGATGGCAGTCACGCAGGGACCCGGACGTGTCGCCGAGGGAGCGGTAGATGCCCCACTTGGGGCGTACCCGGTCGGCGAGGAACGTGTCGACGCCCGTTCTCGATGTGTCGACGACCGTGGTGGAGCCGTTCTTGAGGATCCAGCGGACCGAGCCCGCCGTGCCGTTGCCCACCTTGATCTGGAAGTCGACGTCGATCCATTTGTCGTGCAGGGGTTCCAGGTCCGTGCGGCCGACGAGGATGTCGTCGTCGAAGAGCTTGAGTTCGATGCTCTGCACGCCGTTCACTCGCCGGAGCGACTGCACGACGATGGGCGAGGTGCCGCTGCCGGGCTGCTTCATCTGCATGATGTGCGTGAAGCTGGTGGTGGCCCGCAGGGAGCTGGGGATGTACATCGCGTACGTGACGCGCCAGGTCTGGCCCGCGGTCCACTTGAGGAAGTCGCCGCCGGGGCCGTTGCGCAGCCCGGTCACCTCGTGGCGCTGACGGTCCGTCGAGGTGTCGCGGTCGACGGTGTGCATGTCGAACCGCCAGTTGTCGCCCGTGGTGCGGATGTGCGGGGAGGCTCCGGGGTGCGAGCCGGCCCGGTCGTCCTCCAGGGTCTCGAAGGCGCCCAGTCCGTCGTCGCGCGCCGACGGGGACCACTTCAACTGCCAGGAGGCGGCGTGCGCGCCGGAGGCGGGCAGGCCCACGGCGGCCGTGGCCGCGCCGCCGAGCGCGGCTCCGAGCAGGTTCCTTCTGGTGGGGGGCATGTCTCTCACTCCGTCACATTCACATACGTGCACCGAGTTCACCGACGTGCAACAGGGTCCCCGGCATGACAGTGCACGGTCAATGGTTCGGACCTGCGAGAGCGGGTACTTTCCGGCCAATCTCCTGTTCGACCGGCGAACGCACGGGACAGGAATGCACAGCGGCCCGTGATCGTTGACGATGGAGTACCACCCGACGACTTAAGGATCGAGAGCTCGTGAGCAAGGTCCCCCCGATCATCCTGAACAACGGCGTCGAGATGCCCCAGCTGGGCTTCGGTGTCTGGCAGGTGCCGGACGACGACGCTGAGCGAGCCGTCGCCACCGCACTGGAGGCCGGGTATCGCAGCATCGACACCGCGGCGATCTACGGCAACGAAGCAGGCACCGGCAAGGGCCTCGCCTCCTCCGGCATCGCCCGCGAGGACCTCTTCGTCACCACCAAGCTCTGGAACTCCGAACAGGGATACGACTCGACGCTGCGCGCCTTCGACGAGTCCCTGGACAAGCTCGGTCTCGACTACGTGGACCTGTACCTGATCCACTGGCCGACACCGGCCAGGGACAAGTACGTGGACACGTACAAGGCCTTCGAGAAGCTCCACGCGGACGGCCGCGCCAAGTCCATCGGCGTCTCCAACTTCCTTCCGGAGCACCTGGAGAGGCTGATCGACGCCACGTCCGTCGTTCCGGCCGTCAACCAGATCGAGTTGCACCCGCACCTTCAGCAGCAGGCGGCCCGCGACTACCACGCGGAGCACGGTATCGCCACCGAGGCGTGGTCCCCGCTCGGCCAGGGCCGGGGCCTCCTCGAGGTTCCGGCGGTCGTGGCCATCGCCCAGAAGCACGGGCGTACGCCCGCCCAGGTCGTCCTGCGCTGGCACCTCCAGCTGGGGAACGTGGTGATTCCCAAGTCCGTGACCCCGTCCCGGATCAAGGAGAACATCGACGTGTTCGGCTTCACCCTCGACGCCGAGGACATCGCCGCGATCAGCGCTCTCGACGAGGGCCGCCGCCTGGGGCCCGACCCGGCGACGCTCAACGACGCCTGACCGTACGGCCCCCGCCCAGCCCGGTCCGATACAGGACCTCACGGCCGCGAAGGACCGCATGGAGCCGCCGCCCGACCCGTCCGGGCGGCGGCTTCGTCGTGTCCGGCCGACCGGGTCCGGGCCGCCCGCCTGCCGGGTCCTCGGGCGGCCCGGACGGCGCCGCGCGGATCGGTGCACCCCGGTGCGGCCATGCGGACGGACACGCACTGTGGGTGAATTCGGTAGGAAACCGACCCGCAGAAGGGGCCCCATCATGCGTACTCGAACCCTGACCCTCGCCGCGGCCGGCGGTGCCGCGCTCCTCGCCGCGGCAACACTCCCCGCGGGCGCCGCCTCGGTACGCACGCAGGACGGCACGGTCACCGCCGCGGCTCTGCTCGCCGAGCTGACGTCCTGCGCGCAGATCTCGAAGGGCAGATACCGCACCGACGCGGGAGCGCCGGCCACCGTCCCCGTCTGCGGAAAGAACGGCGCGGTCTTCTGGAAGGCCGACATGGACATCGACTGCGACGGCCAGGCCACCGCCCGGTGCAACCGCCGCACGGATCCCTGGTTCCAGGACCAGACCGCCTTCCACCAGTCCGACGGCAGGCCGCTGAACTCCGAGAAGCTCCCCTATGTGGTGGTGCCCGGCCCCAGCCCCGTCTGGAACTACGCGAGCTCCGGAATCAGGGGCGGCAGCGTGGCGGCGGTGATCTACGGCGACAGGATCCAGTACGCGGTCGTCGGTGACACCGGCCCCTCGAAGATCATCGGGGAGGCCTCGTACGCCACCGCCCGGGGCCTGGGGATCGACCCCGATCCGGCGACCGGCGGCGCCGCCTCGGGGGTGACGTACCTCGTCTTCACCGGCACCCGGGTCACCCCTCTCGAAAGCCGTACCGCGACGGCGTCGCTGGGCGAGGAGCTGGCGGAGCGGTTCATCCGGAGCAACTGAGCACGGATGCCGGTCCGGTGCACCGGACCGGCATCCGGCTCGGCTCGGCTCAGACGGGCTGTCCGATCGGCCGTACGACCACCGTGTTCACATCGACTCCGCTCGGCTGCCGGATCGCCCACACGACCGACGCCGCGAGCTGGTCCGAGGTGAGGAGGTGTCCGGGCGGCAGGCTGCCGTAGTTGTCCCAGAACGGTGTCTCCACCCGGCCGGGCGAGATCAGGGTCACGCCCACTCCGTACTCGGTGACCTGCCGCCGGGTGTTCTCGGCGAGGCCGGTCACGGCCCACTTCGTCGCCCCGTAGATGTTGCCGGGTCCATGGATGTGCCCGGCGACACTGCCGACGAGCACGATCCTCCCCCGTGTCTCCTTCAGACGGTCGATCGACGCCCTGATGAGCAGCGCCGGCCCGAGCACGTTGGTGAGCACCATGTCCCGCCAGCCCGCCGGGTCACCCTCGGCGACGGTGTCGTGCGTGGCGTACCCGGCGTTGGCGACGACGGTGTCGAGCCGTCCGAACTCCTTCACCGTCGCCTCGACGGCCGCCTGGACGTGGTCGTAGTCGGCCGCGTCCCCGGGGATGGTCAGCAGCCCCGCGGGCTTCCCGAGTTGTTCCGCGAACGCGCGCAGCCGCGGTTCCCCGCGCCCTGTCACCGTCACCCGGTGCCCGGCGTCGAGCAGTTGCCGGGCGACCGCCGCGCCGATACCGCTGCCGCCGCCGGTGATCAGTGCCACTGGTGAGTCGGTCATGTCTTCCCCCATGTCGTGTTCCGCCAAGTGCCCGGAGTCCATCACTTGGAGCGCGCTCGATGTCAACACCCCTCGGTGGGCGTCGACTTCGGCGCGCGGGGCGGGCGCGGCCGGGCGGTCAGCACGTCCGCCGGTACGACACGGTGGGCAGGTGCGTGCGCCACTGTTCCGCGGCGTCCCCACCGTCCAGGTTCTGGGCCGGTCGCCCCTGTGACCGCGCGGCGCTCCAGGTCCTGGGCCGGTTACGGCGCGCTGATGCTCGCGACCTGTCTGCTGCACGAGTTCGCCGTCCTCGCGCCGGCCGCGCACGCGATCGCCGTCCCGCGCGTGGTCCGGCGCCGCTGGGCGGTGCGATGAAACGGGACGTGCTCAGGCCCCACTTCGAGGAGTGCGCCACGCGCGCGGTGCACGGGGCCCGGGTCACGGCATCCGCACGCCCGGGCCGCTGCTGAAAGGGCACGACCACGGCCGAGCGCCCTCGCCCCGGGCCCGGTGAGGCGAAGCTAGGGCTTCACGCCGACATACACCGTCAGCGCCGTGAGCACGAACACGTCCGGGCGGTGGAACACGCTTGCCCGGTCGTCCGGGTCGAGGAGCCGGTCGAGGGTGGCGAGGTCGTCGGCTTCGAGGCCTTCGGCGAGGCCCTCCCGGCGGTGGGTGAGAGCCGTGGCGACGAACGCACGGGCCTCGTCGGAGACGGGGGCCGGGAGGTCGAGCAGGAAGGTACGGGTCCCGGTGTGGCGCAGCCCGACCGCGGTCAGCAGGGCCGGCCAGTCCTCGACATCCTCGACGACGGCACCGGGCAGGTCGGCCCGCATCCGCGCGAACCACTCCTGCTCGACCGCGTCCACGCGGGCCTGCAGACCGGGGCGGCCGATGCCGATGTCGCGCGGGAGGTTGCGTGAGGGCAGGCCACCCTCCACCAGTGCGAGGGTCCCGCCGGGCGTGAGCCGGTCGGCGAAACCGGCGAGGGCGCCCCGCTGGTCGCCGACGTGGTGCAGGGACCTGCTCGCCCACAGGAGGTCGGCCGGGTACTCCAGGTCGCCGAGCCCGTCGCCGAGTTCGGCCTCCAGCGTGCTGAAACGGTCGGCGATCCCGAGGCGGGCGGCCCGGGCCCGGGCCGCCTCCAGAAGGGGCGCGGCACCGTCCACGGCGACGACCCTGGCCTTCGGAAACGTGTCGGCGAGCAGACAGGAGATGACCCCGGGGCCACTGCCCGCGTCCACGATCATCTCAGGATCGGGACGCAGCTCCCGCAGCCAGGCCGTCGCCTGCGTGTAGAGCGGGGTGAAGAGTTCGGCCTCCTGCTCCAGCATCGGAAGCATCTCGGCGAAGTCGATGTGGCTGTGCTCGTGGCTGTGGTTCTCGTCGTTTCCGTGGTCGTGCGCCATGGCTGCGAGCCTCTCGTTCGGGATACGGCCAGCGTGCTCCGCCTTCCCCGAAACAGCTACTCACCTTGCGGAAACAGCAAAGAGTTCCCCGCGCCCCTCTTGGAGGGGCGCGGGGCTCTCGCATCGTGCGGCCGCGCCGCGTGGCCGCGACCGGCCGCACTCAGCCGGCGGACGGACCCGTAGCCGAGGTGACCCGGCGCGGGCGGAGGGTCACAGTGCCGGGTACGCGTTCTTCATGAGCTCCTGGAACTGCGCCGAGAACCAGTGCCCGGACAGGGGCGCGTTCGCCAGCGCACCCGACATGTTGTTGTTGTTCCGCGGGTTGCCGGTGTACGTGGGGTCGCACATCCGGTCGAAGCCCTTGCCCTCGTCGTTCGGGATGGCGGTGCTCGACCCGTCCGACTCACCCGGCGGCTTCATCCACACGTACGCGTCGATACCGGCGGCCGGCGACGCCTGCGGCCGTTCGCCGAGACCGGCGCCCGACTGGTTGCACCAGTTGCCGGTGTTGAGGCGCCGGTCGAAGCGGCCTCCGTCGATGTAGGTGTCCACGTTGGTCGTCGCCCCGGGACCGGTGGGCCGGGCCGTGCCGCCCCATCCGTTGCGGGAGGTGTCGATCAGCATGCCGAGCCCGGAGGGGAAGCCGATCGAGACCAGCTGGTTGCGCATGGCCTGCGCGTAGGACTGCTCGTCGACGTACCGGTTCCAGTCGATCCACTTCGACGTACGGACCGAGGTACCGCCCACGGAGTCGTTGACCGTGAAGTGGTTCTCCTTGAGGGCGCTGTAGTTGGCGGTGTTGACGATGAAACCGTGCACATCGGCGAGGGTCGCGCCCTCGGCGGTGGCGGCCTCCTTGAACAGGGCGGCGGAGGGCGCGAAGTTGTCGTCCCAGCCGAGCCAGCCGTGGTGTCCGGCATCCACGTAGTTGTAGACGTTGGGCGCGTCGCCGAGCTTGTTCAGCGCGTAGCCGACGCCCTTGATGTAGTTGCCGTTCGCCTTCATCGTGTCGCAGTTCGCGGTGGCGGTGGCACGGGGTGAGACGTTCGTGACGAGGTTCGGCAGCGAGTCGATCTCGACGGTCGTGACGATCCGCAGGCCCGCGTACTTGGTGTCCTTGAGGATCGCCGCGATCGGGTCGATGTACTGGGTCTTGTACTTGTCGATCTCCGTCGGGCCGAGCTCGCCGTTGGACGCCAGGGCCGCGCAGTCACGGCCGGGCAGGTTGTAGATGACCAGCTGGACGACCAGTTCGTCGGAGCCCTTCTGCGCCAGTGCCGCGTCCAGGTGGGCACGCAGGCCCATGCCGCCGTTCACGCCGTTGATCGCGGCGGTCCGGTCGAGCCACACCCCGGTCGGCTGGTTGGCGATCCGGCTGCCCCCGGCTTCGGCGGTGGCCTTCGCCTTCCACTCCGGGTTCACGTACACCTTGGCGCCCGAGTACGGGTTGTCCACCTTGTTGCCCGGTCCGGGCGGCGGGTCCGTGGGTCCGGGGCCGGAGCCTCCGTCGTCGACGTTGCAGGTCACACCGTCGAGGGTGAAGGCCGTGGGCAGCGCGTTGGTGCCGCTGTAGGTGCCGTTGAACCCGAAGCTGACGGAACCCCCGGTCGCGAGGGTGCCGTTGTAGTTCTCGTTGGCCGCGGTGACGGCGGAGCCACTCTGGCTGAGCTTCGCGTTCCAGCCGCTGGTGATCTTCTGGTTTCCGGCGTACGACCACTTCACGGCCCAACTCGACTTGGCCGCGCTGTTGTTGGTCACGGTCACCGAGGTGGTGAAGCCGGTGTCCCACTGGTTCTGCACCTTGTAGTCCACGGTGCAGGGGACGGCGGCTGCGCCGACGTCCGCGGGTATCGCCGCGACGGCGGCGCCCGCGGTCCCGGCGACCAGCGCCATCGCCGCGAGAAGTGCTGTTCTGGTACGGCTCATGTGCGGGGTGTCCTATCCGTCGTGGGCGCGCTGAGGGTCACGCGGCCCGATGCCGAACGACGTGGGAGTGCCGTCGTGGTGGTGGTTCGGGGCCGGCCCGGAGCAGCGGTCCCGTGCCTTCCGGGTCCGGCCGGGGCAGTCGGTGCGCGCGTGTCGGACCACGTCGTGCCGCGGTCGACGAAGGAATGCGCGCAGGTGTTCTCACCGGTGCCGCCCGCGAAATGCGGTCCTCGGGCGGCCACCGGGGCGGGCATGCAGTTCCAGCAGCTCTCCGTGGCGCAGCTGTTGCGGTGCTGGAGGGCTCGCCGAACAGACCGAGGACGACGGTCGTGCCCTCGGAGGTGCTCACGGCCGAGGCCCGGCGGGACGGTGCGTACCGCATGCCGGGCATCGGCTTCTGGCAGCCGGCGCGCACGTCGGAGCAGCCCGACGAGGTGCCGGCGCACCGGCCGTGGGACCGGTGTGCTTGGAGCGTCGGTGCGTTTCGCGGCGCCCTGGAGGCCCCTGTCCCGCCGACCGGTGACGGAGTACTCCACCGTGCGGGCGGCAGCGGCTCCCGAAGCCGTGACGACCGGCGCGACCGCGGTGCCCATGGGGGCGAGTGCGGCTGCACCGACCGCTAAAAGAGGTAAACGCGGGGGGTGTCGCATGAGCGAGTCCTTGCAGTTCGGGCGCGCCGTTACGGACGCGTCGACTGATGGAACCGCTCCCACTGGTGCGGAAGAAGGTAGCGCCAAGTGTTGGCAAAGGACAGAGGCGCCGCACTGTTGATCTATCGAATCATTTCGACTCTTCAAGCACCTTGACCCCTTGCACCCCCATCTCCAATATGGGAGCGCTCCCACTGGTTCAAGGCTTGTTGCTCCTCCCCCCATCTCTGAGCCGCAAGGAGAGGAACCAGAACATGGCACCCAGACGCAGACGCCGTGCGCGGCGGATGTGGACCGCCGTGATGGCGGCCCTCGCCCTCCCGTTGACCACACTGGGGACCGGCGCAACTACCGCGCAGGCAGCCGCAGTTCAGTGCAGCGTCGACTACAAGACGAACGACTGGGGCTCCGGCTTCACCGCCGAGCTCACCCTCACCAACCGCGGCACGGAGGCGATCAGCGGCTGGGACCTGACGTACGACTACGCGGGCAACCAGAAGCTCAGCAACGGCTGGAACGGCACCTGGTCGCAGTCGGGGAAGACGGTCACCGCGAAGAACACGTCCTGGAACGGGACGATCGCGGTCGGGTCCGCCGTCACCACCGGCGCCCAGTTCACGTACAGCGGCGCCAACGCGGCGCCCACCTCCTTCGCGATCAACGGCACGTCCTGCACCGGCGCCCACCAGCCGCCGATCACCGTGCTGACCAGCCCCGCGGCCGGCGCCGTCTATTCCCAGGGCGACGCGGTCCCGCTCGCGGCGACCGCCGCCGCCGCGGACAACGCGACGATCAGCAAGGTCGAGTTCTACGACGACACGACCCTGCTGGGCACCGACACCAGCTCGCCCTACACGCTCTCGGCCACTGGGTTGACCGTGGGCAGTCATTCACTGCTCGCGAAGGCGTACGACAGCCTCGGCGCGTCGGCGGAGTCCACACCGGTCGGCATCACGGTCGCCTCCGGTCCCGCCGTGGTCGTTTCGCCGACCCAACTCGGCGTCCAGCAGGGCAAGACGGGCACGTACGACGTGAAGCTCTCGACCCGGCCCACGGCGAACGTGACCGTGACGACCGCTCGCGCGAGCGGCAACACGGGGCTGTCCGTCACCGGCGGGGCGTCGCTCACCTTCACCCCGTCGAACTGGAGCACGGCACAGAAGGTGACCGTCACCGCCAACGCCTCGGGCACCGGTTCGGCCGTCTTCGAGTCGACGGCCACCGGGCACGCCAAGGCCGCGGTCACCGTCACCCAGCTCGCCGCCTCGAAGGAGTACGACGCCCGCTTCCTGGAGCTCTACGGGAAGATCACCAACCCGGCGAACGGCTACTTCTCCCCCGAGGGCATCCCGTACCACTCGGTGGAGACGCTGATCGTCGAGGCACCCGACCACGGCCATGAGACGACCTCGGAGGCGTACAGCTACCTGCTGTGGCTCCAGGCCATGTACGGCAAGGTGACGGGCGACTGGACCAGGTTCAACGGCGCCTGGGAGATCATGGAGAAGTACATGATCCCCACGAAGGCCGACCAGCCGACGAACTCGTTCTACAACGCCTCGAAGCCGGCGACGTACGCGCCTGAACTGGACACCCCGAACGAGTACCCGGCACAGCTCGACAGCGGGGTCTCGGTCGGTCCGGACCCGATCGCCGCCGAGCTGAAGAGCGCGTACGGCACGGACGACATCTACGGCATGCACTGGCTGCAGGACGTGGACAACGTCTACGGCTACGGCAACTCGCCGGGCAAGTGCGAGGCGGGCCCGGCCGACACCGGACCGTCGTACATCAACACCTTCCAGCGCGGTGCGCAGGAGTCGGTGTGGGAGACCGTGCCGCAGCCGACCTGTGACGCCTTCAAGTACGGCGGCACGAACGGGTATCTGGACCTGTTCACCAAGGACGCCTCGTACGCGAAGCAGTGGAAGTTCACCAACGCCCCCGACGCCGACGCACGCGCCGTACAGGCCGCGTACTGGGCGGACATCTGGGCCGAGCAGCAGGGCAAGGGCTCCGCGGTCGCGGCGACCGTCGGCAAGGCCGCGAAGATGGGCGACTACCTCCGCTACTCCATGTACGACAAGTACTTCAAGAAGATCGGCAACTGCGTCGGCCCGTCGACCTGCCCGGCCGGCACCGGCAAGGACGCCTCGCACTACCTGCTGAACTGGTACTACGCGTGGGGCGGCGCGACCGACACCGCGGCGGGCTGGGCCTGGCGCATCGGCTCCAGCCACACCCACGGCGGCTACCAGAACCCCCTGGCCGCCTACGCGCTCAGCTCGTACGCCGACCTGAAGCCCAAGTCGGCGACGGGGCAGGCGGACTGGGCCAAGTCCCTGGACCGGCAGCTGGAGTTCTACCGCTGGCTGCAGTCCAGTGAGGGTGCCATCGCGGGCGGCGCGACCAACAGCTGGGCCGGCCGCTACGCGACTCCGCCCGCCGGGACGCCGACCTTCTACGGCATGTTCTACGACGAGAAGCCCGTCTACCACGACCCGCCGTCCAACCAGTGGTTCGGCTTCCAGGCGTGGTCGATGGAGCGGGTCGCCGAGTACTACCAGCAGACCGGTGACGCGGACGCCAAGGTCGTCCTCGACAAGTGGGTCGACTGGGCCCTGTCCAAGACCACGGTCAACCCCGACGGCTCCTTCCGCATCCCCAACACGCTCCAGTGGTCGGGCAAGCCCGACACGTGGAACGCGTCAAGTCCCGGTGGGAACACCGGACTTCACGTCACCGTCGCCGACTACACGAACGATGTCGGCGTGGCGGCCGCGTACGCCAAGACCCTGACGTACTACGCCGACCGTTCGGGTGACACCGAGGCGAGGACGACGGCGAAGGCGCTGCTGGACGGCATGTGGGCGAACAACCAGGACGCGCTGGGCATCGCGGTCCCGGAGACCCGCGCCGACTACAACCGCTTCGACGACCGTGTGTACGTGCCGAGCGGCTGGACCGGCACGATGCCGAACGGCGACACGATCAACTCCTCGTCCACCTTCGACTCGATCCGTTCCTTCTACGAGGACGACCCGGCCTGGTCGAAGATCGAGGCCTATCTGGCGGGCGGCGCCGTGCCCTCCTTCACGTACCACCGGTTCTGGGCCCAGGCGGACATAGCCCTCGCCATGGGCTCGTACGCGGAGCTCCTCGAATAAGTCCCCGCTGAAAGCTCCGCGGGAAGGCCGGTACGTCGGCTGCGGCTGTTCGCAGCCGGCCGCGCACCTCCCCGCGCCCCCGCACCGGGGCGCGGGGAGCGGCAGACCGTGCCGTCGGGCGGCCCCCACCCTCACCGGGGGCCGCCCCGCCTTTCGCATCCCCACCCCCACCTGCGCCTTCACCCCCCCCACATGCGAAAGAGGGGAGCACCGTGCGAAGAACCCCTGTCCTCACGGCCGTGCTCGGTCTCGCGGCCGGGCTGCTCGCGGGCACACCCCCCGCGCTGGCCGCGCAATCCGTCGAGAAGACCGCACCGTCGGTGTCCGTCGCCGCCGACACGTACACCTGGAAGAACGCGCGCATCGACGGCGGCGGCTTCGTCCCCGGCATCGTCTTCAACCGGTCCGAGAAGAACCTCGCGTACGCCCGGACCGACATCGGCGGCGCCTACCGGTGGCAGGAGTCGTCGAAGACCTGGACCCCGCTGCTCGACTCGGTGGGCTGGGACCGGTGGGGGCACACCGGCGTCGTGAGCCTCGCCTCCGACCCCGTCGCACCCAGCAAGGTGTACGCGGCCGTCGGCACGTACACGAACAGCTGGGACCCCGGCAACGGCGCCGTGCTCAGGTCGGCCGACCGGGGGGCGACCTGGCAGAAGGCGGACCTGCCGTTCAAGCTGGGCGGCAACATGCCCGGGCGCGGGATGGGCGAACGGCTCGCCGTCGATCCCCACCGCAACAGCGTGCTGTACCTGGGCGCGCCGAGCGGCAAGGGTCTGTGGCGGTCCACCGACTCGGGTGCCTCCTGGTCCCAGGTGACGAGCTTCCCGAACGTCGGCAACTACGTGCAGGATCCGACCGACACCAGCGGGTACGCCTCCGACAACCAGGGCATCGCCTGGGTCACCTTCGACGAGTCGACCGGCTCGGGCACGAACGCCACACGGACCCTCTACGTCGGCGTCGCCGACAAGGACAACGCCGTGTACCGCTCCACCGACGCGGGCGCGACCTGGTCCCGGCTGGCCGGACAGCCCACCGGGTACCTGGCCCACAAGGGCGTCCTCGACGCGGAGAACGGCTACCTGTACCTCGCGTACAGCGACAAGGGCGGCCCGTACGACGGCGGCAAGGGCAGACTGTGGCGGTACGCGACGGCGACCGGCACCTGGACGGACATCAGCCCGGTCGCGGAGGCCGACACCTACTACGGCTTCAGCGGACTGACCGTGGACCGGCAGAAGCCGGGCACCGTGATGGCGACCGCCTACAGCTCCTGGTGGCCCGACACGCAGATCTTCCGCACCACGGACAGCGGCGGGACCTGGACGAAGGCCTGGGACTACACCTCGTACCCGACCCGGTCGAACCGCTACACCATGGACGTCTCGTCCTCGCCCTGGCTGACGTGGGGCGCCAACCCCTCGCCGCCCGAGCAGACACCCAAACTCGGCTGGATGAGCGAGGCGTTGGAGATCGACCCGTTCGACTCCTCCCGCATGATGTACGGGACGGGCGCGACGATCTACGGCACCGAGAACCTCGGCCAGTGGGACAGCGGAGGCCAGTTCACCATCAAACCGATGGTGCGGGGCTTGGAGGAGACGGCGGTCAACGACCTGGCCGCTCCCCCGTCCGGCGGTGCCCAACTCCTCAGCGCACTGGGCGACATCGGCGGCTTCCGGCACACGGACCTCACCAAGGTCCCGTCGATGATGTTCACCTCGCCGAACTTCACCACCACGACGAGTCTCGACTTCGCGGAGTCCGGCCCGGGCACGGTGGTGCGGGTCGGCAACCTGGACTCGGGTCCGCACGTGGCGTTCTCGACGGACAACGGCGCCAACTGGTTCGCGGGCACCGACCCTTCGGGCGTGAGCGGCGGCGGCACGGTCGCCTCGGCCTCCGACGGCAGCCGGTTCGTGTGGAGTCCGGAGGGCGCGGGCGTCCACCACACGACCGGGTTCGGTACGTCGTGGTCGGCGTCCACCGGCATCCCGGCCGGTGCGGTCGTCGAGTCGGACCGGGTCGACCCGAAGACCTTCTACGGTTTCAAGTCCGGCAAGTTCTACGTCAGTTCGGACGGCGGCGCCTCCTTCACGGCCTCGTCCGCGACCGGGCTGCCGAGCGGCGACAGCGTGCGGTTCAAGGCGCTGCCCGGCACGAAGGGCGACGTGTGGCTGGCGGGCGGCGCGAGTGACGGCGCGTACGGGCTGTGGCACTCCACGGACTCCGGCGCGACCTTCACCAAGCTGTCGGGCGTCGAGCAGGCCGACACGATCGGCTTCGGCAAGGCGGCGGCCGGCGCCTCCTACCAGACGCTCTACACGAGCGCGAAGATCGGCGGCGTACGCGGCATCTTCCGCTCCACGGACAAGGGCGCGACCTGGACACGCATCAACGACGACGCCCACCAGTGGGGCTGGACGGGCGCGGCCATCACCGGCGACCCGCGGGTCTACGGGCGCGTGTACGTCTCGACGAACGGGCGCGGTGTCATCTACGGCGACTCGTCCGACGCAGGCGGCGGCGGAGGCGGTACGGATCCCCCGCCGACGGGCGCCTGCGCGGTCACCTACAAGATCACGAACCAGTGGTCGGGCGGGTTCCAGGCGGACGTCCAGCTCGCCAACACCGGCTCGGCCGCCTGGAACGGGTGGGCGCTCGGCTGGACCTTCCCCGACGGGCAGACCGTGACGCAGGCGTGGAACGCCGTACCCACGCAGTCCGGTACGGCGGTCACGGCGAAGAACGTGGGCTGGAACGGGAACGTGGCTGCCGGTTCCTCCGTGGGCTTCGGATTCACGGGGAGCTGGTCGGGATCGAACGGGAAGCCGACGGCGTTCAAGCTCGGCGACCAGTCCTGCACGGTGAACTGACGCACCGGGTGGGACAACTGGAAGGCGGCCGGGTCCTCCTGGCGTCATCGGACCCTGTCGGCGGCCGCCTTCCAGATGGCCGTGAGCCGCCGCAGCTGGAGCTTGTCACTGGTGGGCAGTGACTGGGCGTGGGAGCGTCGCAGGGTCAGGACGGTGGCGGGGATGTGGAGTTCGGCGCCGCATTCACCGTCCGCCACGGCGACGGCGATCTCCCGTTCACGCAGGGCGGCGTCGGCGCCCTGCGTGCGGTAGCCGGTCTTGAGCTGCTCGTAGGCCGTGTCGGGGGACGTGTAGGTGTATCCCTTGCCGCGCATGCACGTCCGCCAGTCGTTCATGACGCTGCGGTACTTCGGGGACTTCTCCACGCGGGAACCGAGCCCGCTGTTGAGATTCTGCGGGAAATAGGCGATGGACACCCAGTCGTCGAGGCTTCCGTAAAGAGATGTACGGCTTTTTGCCTCGCAGCCACGCGCCGAGAAGGTGATGTTCCGACCGCCCCCGAACCTCATCTCACGAAAGTCCGTGGCACCGCCCCGCAGAGCTTTCATGTAGGCGTCGGCCTTCTTCTTCGACAGCCCGGCCAGATGGGCGTCGTTGGCCGCGGCGCCGACCGGTTCCTTTTCGGAGGCGTACTGAGCGGCGAGGCCATAACCCCTGCTGCGTCGCTCCTGCATGTTCAGGGAGCGTTCCTCATCGGATTCGGCCGTCGGGTCCGCCGATTCGGCGCGGTAGCGGAATCCCTGCGCTGCCATGCAGGCCGATATGAGTTCCGATTCCGCGTTCGCGAGATCGACGCTGGTCCGGGTGTAGGTCCCGGAACGGGTGAGGAGGTCGAGTTCGGCGCCGGTGAGTTCAGTGCTGGTCGCATCACTGCCGGTGGTGGATGTCCCGCACGCGGTCAGCGCGAGAACGCCCGCCACCGCGCAGGCGAGCGGGGCAAGTCGCATGGTGCCCGGACCCTCTCGGTCGGTGGGTGGGAAGGCGGAGCAGAAGGCGCGGTGTCCGCGGGCAGTTGCCCGCGGACACCTTGGAACGGCAGGGTTCCCTGGGCGCCGGTTACGGCACGGGGCCGCCGCACGCCGAGCTCGTACCGCCGGAGGCGGTTGCCCAGCTGTTCGAGGAGACGGCGTTGTTGAACGTGGAGTTGAAGTTCCCGCCCGAACCGCGCAGGACCATGCCCGCGGTGCCCGTGTAGGACTTCCCGGTCCAGACGATGGCTTCGCAGCTGTTTCCGTTGTTGTAGTCCGAGGACGCGCAGTTGTCCCAGTTGTTGTTGGGGCAGTCGCCACGGCTGAAGACGGACCAGTCGGCGTTCCTACCGGAGAGTTCACCCGGATTTCCCGACGGTGAGTAATTGGCGTTCGGCCAGAAGCAGAAGTTTCCCGGACTGCATCCGGCCGGCGCCGCGGCAATCTTCACCGATGTGAGCGCCACCGCCCCGGACACCGAATCCTGACTCCCGGAACTGTTCGCCGAACTGGCCGCCGAGGTACCGGCCATGCCACCCAGCAGGAGTACCACTCCTGCGATCATGGCCAATATACGTCTCATCATTCCCCCTGACTCTTCGAGTGGGTCGCCTTCACTATTGCCAGCACCCGCCCCACCTGGCCATGCTGTGTCGCCAGAGGGAAAAAGCCGTGGCTGCAGGGGGGAACGGCATGCTCCGGATCCACTTCACGGACGCCGACCTGGCAACGACCCGGGTGGCCACGGCACCGGACGCACTCTGGGAGGTGGCCGCGAGCCTGCACCGCTTCCAGACCCGCGCGGGCCGGTGGGCGTACGCCGAGTGGTACCGGACCACCCACGCCCGATTACGTGAGCGGCAACTGAGCCGCACGGTGCGCGAGGTGCTCCTGCCGCTGTTTCCCAGAGCCCGGTACTTCCCCGACTTCCTGACACCCGGCCGGCCGAGCGGTGCCGGCGAGGGGCTGGACGCCGGACTCGACGCCATCGTGTCCACACCGGCCGGCCGGGTGAGCCATGAACTGGCCCTGCTGGAACGGAGAGTCGGAGCGCCGGCGTGGGTGCGACGGCTGACCGGCACGCAGGAGCGCCGGGAACTCGTGGCCGCGATCCGCGCCTACCACGACGTCGCCGTGCGCCCGTTCGCCGACCGGATCCACGCTCATCTGGAGGCCAAGCGGTCGTCGTCCTGCCGCCACCTGCTCGATGGGGGTGTCCAGGGGATGCTGGCCGGACTCGGGTCCGCCATGCGCTGGGAGCCGCCGGTCCTCCACGTCCGCTACGCGGCGGACCGGGACCTGCATCTGGGCGGCCGGGGCATACGGCTCGTACCGTCCTACTTCTGCTGGGACAACCCCGTCAGCCTGGCCGACCCCCAGCTGCCGCCCGTGCTGTTCTACCCCTTGCTGCACGAACCGGCCGCAACGACTCTCGCCACCCCGCTGACCGCACTGCTCGGGCGCACCCGGGCGACCGTGCTGCGCGTCGCGGCGTCGGGAGCGGGCGCCACCACCGGGGAGATCGCCCGCGCGGCGGGGATCTCCCCGTCCTCCGTCAGCAAACACGCCGGGGTGCTGCGCGGCGCGGGTCTGCTGGTCAGCAGCCGACACGGCGGGAACGTACTGCACACCCTCACCCCGGCCGGTGCGTCCATGCTCCGCGCCGACGCCCGGGCCTCGACGGCGGCCCCGGGGCCCGCTGCCGCTGCCGCACGCTGAGGGAAGGCCGCGGCTGCGCAGGACACGCACAGCCGCTCCTGCCCTCCCCTCAGACGCGGGTGTTCTCCCTGTTCACGGGGTGTAGACCGTCGGCCTGGGGGCCGTCGGCATGCCGTTGCCGATGAAGAAGCTCGGGTGCGGCGGCTGGTTGTAAGCCGTGTTCTGCCAGGCGATGGCCGTGCGGTACATCGTGTCGTGCAGCAGGGTCGTGATCTTCGCGCTGGTCTCGTGGGGTGTGGAGTAGATCCGCAGGGCCCTGTTGTCGCCGGTAGCCCAGACGACCTCCTCGCGCCAGTCGCCGAAGAGGTCGCCCGAGAGGGCCGGGGTCGCCTTGGTGCCGTTGTTGGAGTGCACGGAGGCGCCGGTCAGCAGGCGGGTGTCGGACGAGGTGCCGTACTTGTCGATGCGGGTGCCGTCGAGGAGTTCACGGGTGGTGTCGCCGTCCCACCAGCTCACGAAGTTGATGCTGGACGGTTCCCGGCCGAGTGAGGCGCCACCGGCCGAGCGAAGGGTGGTGTCGGAGGCGGACCAGGCCTCGGCGCCCGCGCTGCCTGCGTAGATGTCGGCGGCGACCCCTCGGCCGTTGTCCCCGCCGGAGGCCGTCTGCCACAGGCGGGAACCGGTGCGCGCGTCGGCCATCCAGGAGCCCGGCTGGGACGAGGACTCCGAGACCTTGAAGTACTCCAGGCCCGCGCGGGACGGATTGAGGTCCCCGACATGGCCCGCGTCACCGTGGCCCAGCTTCGTGGTCCACAGCCCGTTGCCGTTGTCGTCCACGGTCATGGCGCCGTACACGATCTCGTCCCTGCCGTCGGCGTCCACGTCCGCGACGGACAGACTGTGGTTGCCCTGGCCGTCGAAGCCCTTGCCCGCGTTGGTCGACGAGCTGGAGTCGAAGGTCCAGCGCCGGGTGAACGCGCCGCCCCGCCAGTCCCAGGCCGCGATCACCGAGCGCGTGTAGTAGCCGCGCGCCATGACGAGCGAGGGCCGGGCGCCGTCCAGATAGGCGGTGCCCGCGAGGAAGCGGTCCACGCGGTTGCCGTACGAGTCGCCCCACGACGAGACCGTGCCACGTGCCGGGACGTAGTCGACGCTCTGCATCGCCCTGCCCGTCTGGCCGTTGAACATGGTCAGGTACTCGGGCCCGGACAGGACGTAGCCGCTGGAGTTGCGGTGGTCGGCCGACGCGCTGCCGATGACGGCGCCCGTCCCGTCGACCGTGGCGTCGGCGGTCTTCATGGCGACCTCGGCCTTGCCGTCGCCGTCGTAGTCGTAGACCTGGAACTGCGTGTAGTGCGCGCCCGAGCGGATGTTGCGGCCGAGGTCGATGCGCCACAGGCGGGTGCCGTCGAGCCTGATGCCGTCGACGACCGTGTTGCCGGTGTAGCCCGACTGGGAGTTGTCCTTGGCGTTCGTGGGCTGCCATTTGAGGACGAAGTCGAGTGCGCCGTCGCCGTCGAGGTCGCCGACCGAGGCGTCGTTGGCCTCGTAGGTGTACGCGACGCCGTCCGGGGTGGTGCCGCCGGCGGGCGGGGTGATGGGCACGTCCTTGTATCCGGTGCGGAACTGGACCGCGTGGACGGAGTCGCCCTGCTCGACGCCGCCCACGACCGCGCGGACCGTGTAGTCGGCCTGCGAGGGCGCGCCGGAGTGGAAGTAGTTCGTCGAGCCGGTGACGGGGGCCGGGTTGACCTTCGTACCCGCCCGGTAGACGTTGAACGACACGTCGTTCGGGTCGGTGCCGAGCCAGCGCCAGCTGACGAGGTTGCCTGCGTCGGTGTGGACGCTGACGACACCCCGGTCCAGTTTCTCGACCTGCCGCGCGGTCGCGGCCTGCGCCGGTGCCGCGGTGAGCGCGGTGAGTCCGGCGGCGGCGAGGGCGCCGGTGAGCACGGTGGAGAGGACGAGCCGGGTCCTGCCGCGTCTGCGATGCGGGTGCTGCACGGTGAGTACCTCCCTGGGGGAGCAGACGGGTTCTGCTACGTCAGTCGCCGCCGGAGGTACGGAGGTTGCCCGATTCGACAAGCGCTTTCTACTTGGCCTCCCCGCGCCCCGTGGACACTTCCCCGTAGGTGCGGGCCAGCTCGGCGACCGTGTCCGCGATCCGCGCGCGCAACGCGGCCGGCTCCAGCACCTCGATGTCCCTGCCGAGGCGCAGGAACTCTGCGTGGGCGTGCTCGACGGACTCGATGGGGACGGTGGCCCGGATCCAACCGCTGTGTTCCGTGCGGCCGCCTGCGCGCACCGCGTCCCCCGCCGGCCCGGCGAGGCGGACGCCGGGGGCGAGCCGGACCACGGCCTCGGCCCGGTGCAGGCGGTCGTGGAAGTCCCGCTGGTGGCCGGTCCAGTACGCGCCGAGGTCGAACCCGTCGGGGCGGGCGAACTCCTCGTCGCTGGTTGCCAGTTCGAGGATCTGGTCGACACGGAACGTACGCGGTCCGGGGCCCGCGACGACGTACCAGCGGCCGGCCTTGAGGACGAGGCCGTACGGTTCGAGGCTGCGCCGCACGTCGGTCGGCTCGCGCCAGCGGCGGTACAGGACATGAAGGACCCGGCTGTTCCAGACGGCGTCCGCGACCGCCGGGAGGAAGGGGACGGCACCGTCGGCGGCGTCCGCGTACCAGCCGGGCGCGTCCAGGTGGAAGCGGCCGCTGATGCGGTCGGCGTGCGCGCGCAGCTCGCGCGGCAGGGCGGCGCGCACCTTGAGCTGGGCGGCGGCCAGCAGAGGGCCGAGCCCGAGCTCGGCGGCGGGGCCCGGCACTCCGGCGAGGAAGAGCGCCTCGGCCTCGCCCGCGGTGAGGCCGGTCAGCCGCGTGCGGTAGCCGTCGAGGAGCCGGTAGCCGCCGGCGTGACCGGCGTCGCCGTACAGCGGGACACCGGCGGCGCTCAGCGCCTCGACGTCCCGGTAGACCGTGCGCACCGAGACCTCCAGCTCCTGAGCCAGATCGGCGGCGGTCATGCGGCCCCGGGTCTGGAGCAGCAGGAGGATCGAGACGAGGCGCGCCGACTTCATCTCCGCAGAATGCCAGGCTTCACTGACAGGAGATGTCAGTGAAGCGGACCTACCGTCCCCTCATGGCCTTCAAGGAGAAACTTCTGACCGTGCCGCCGCCCATCGAGGTGGCGGGCCGGCGGATCAAGCGCTACCACGTCACCGCCAACGCGGCGGGCATCGCGCCCGACGTCGAGGAGGCGGCCTACGCGATGCTGCCGAAGCTGCTTCCCGAGGCGGACGGCACCCCGCCGGCGACGTTCGTCGTGCTGCACCGGGGCGGCGACGACGGCGCCTACCTCAACGCGTACAGCTGGACGTGGGACAACGTCCTGCACTTCAGGGGTGCTTGTGCCGGTCAGCCGGTGCTCGGCTGCCCGGACCGGGAGCCCACGCACTTCATCACCCTGGACCGGCCGTGGATCGGGTGTGTCTGGGAACTGCCGCCGATCCTGCACGAACGCGACGCCTGGGTACGGCACATGCTCGCGCCCGACGCTCCCGACCTCGACGCCTACCTGGCCGACCGCCTTCCCGAGGGCACGACGGGAGACCGTTCATGAACGCGCCCCTCGACGCCGCGCCCGCCGGCCCGCAGGACTTCGGCTTCCTCGTCGGCGAGTGGGACGTCGCGCACCGCCGCCGCACCGACTTCCTGGACGCCGGGAGCGCCTGGGCCGAGTTCCCCGCCACGAGCCGCTGCTGGAGCCTGTTCGACGGGGCCGGCAACATCGACGAGATGGACGTGCCCGGTCAGGGGTGGAAGGGGCTGACCCTGCGGCTGCGCGACCGCGAGAGCGGACTGTGGTCGCTCAACTGGTCCAGCAGCCGCAGCGGCCGGCTGTTCCCGCCCGTCATCGGCGGGTTCACCGACGGGCGCGGTGACTTCTACGGCGACGACACCTGCGACGGCAAGGACGTGCGGGTGCGGTACGTGTGGTCGGGGATCTCGCGGGACACGGCCCGCTGGGAGCAGGCGTTCTCGGTGGACGGCGAGAAGTCGTGGGTGACCAACTGGGTCATGGAGTTCACGCGTCGGCAGGCCCCGGCTTGCGGAACGCCCGCAGGCTGAACTCCGGTTCCGCGCGCGGGACATGCTGGTCCGGCAGCTGCTCCAGGCGGTACGCGAGCTTCTCGGCGAGGGGCGTGCCCGGCGGCAGCAGGGTGTACCAGCCGCGGCGCACGTCGGCCGCGGTCCGCGCGGGTGTCCGCCCCTGGCCGCAGCCGCGGAAGGAGGCCCGCCCCGCCGGAAGCAGTGCGTGCCGGCCGGCGTACGAGGCGACGAGGTCGCACCGGTCGCGGGCGGTGCGACGGGGGCGCGGGGCCATCACCGCGTCGATGTCGCTGCGCACGTCGTGCGAGGCGGCCTTGTCGACGGTCGTGACGAAGACGCCGCCGGGGCGCAGCACCCGGGCCGCCTCGGCCACGACCTGCTCCGCGTCGTCCAGGAGGTGCAGCAGCCAGATCGCCGAGACGGCGTCGAACGTCGCTGTGGGGAAGGGGAGTTGGCGGGTGTCGGCCAGCACGACACGGCCCGGTACCCGGTCGGCGGCCCGTCGCAGCATGCCGGTCGCCGCGTCGGCGCCCGTCACGTCGAGACCGGCCGCCACGAGCCGGCGGGTGACGCTGCCGGTGCCGCAGGCGGCGTCCAGGAGGGTGCCGGCGTTGCCGGGGATCAGTCCGAGCACGGCGCTCGCGGCCGCGGCGGCACGGCGTTCGCCGCCCCGTGACGCGTCGTAGCGCTCGGCCTCCTTGTCGTAGTCGAACGCCGGCGCGCTCAACTCGCGCCGTGCCCGGCGGAGAGTTCCTCGACCCGGTGGGCCAGTTCGAAGTCCTTCTCGGTGACGGCGCCGCCCACGCTGTGCGTGTTCACCGTGAGGGAGACGGTGTCGTAG
Organism: Streptomyces aurantiacus; assembly: GCF_027107535.1. NCBI lineage: Bacteria > Bacillati > Actinomycetota > Actinomycetes > Kitasatosporales > Streptomycetaceae > Streptomyces > Streptomyces sp. Qhu-G9. The sequence goes on from NZ_CP114283.1 coordinate 6,919,380, forward strand.
CCGAGCGTGAGGTCGCAGTGGTGGTCCAGCTCGTCCTGCACCTGGGCGATGTGCACGACCAGGGCGGCCGCGGCGAAGTGCGAGCCCAGCCGGTAGGACCGGGCGATCCTGTCGCCGTCCAGGGACCAGCCGGGCAGCTCCGCGAGGCGGTCCTCGATCTCCTTCTGCGAAAGCGGTTCGAGGGGCACGGTCTCGCTCCTTCCGTGATGTCGGCTTCCTTGGGGCCGGTGAGCGAACCGAGCCGCGTCACCACGCCCTGGATCTCCTCAGCGTCCCACAGTCGGGCTCTCCCGTCCCTGGTCAGACGGGTCCCCGCAGCGCGGCGAGGTCCGCATTCGGCCGCCCGGCGGCGCGTCGGCCCATGGGTGACCCGTGAGTGACACATCGACTACGGTCGGGGTATGACCACCTCCGCGTCCGCCTCCGGATCCGTCAGCACGTCCGCCGGCGCCCCGGGCGGCACCTCCGCGGCCGACCAGGGGGTCGGGCCGCTGCTGCGCGGCTGGCGGGAGCAGCGCCGGGTGAGTCAGCTGGAGCTGGCGCTGCGGGCCGGATCGTCGGCGCGGCACATCAGCTTCGTCGAGACGGGCCGCTCCCGGCCGAGCGAGGAGATGGTGCTGCGCCTCGCCGAGCACCTGGACGTACCGGTGCGGGACCGCAACGCCCTTCTGCTCGCGGCCGGTTACGCGCCCCGCTATCCGGAGACCCCGCTGGACGATCCGGCGCTGGACGCGCTGCGCGAGGGGGTGGAGCGGCTGATCCAGGGTTACGAGCCCTATCCGGCGCTGGTCGTGGACGCCACGTACCACGTGGTCGCCGCCAACCGGGGCATCGCGATGCTCCTCGACGGCCTCCCCGAGCGGCTGCTCGCCCCTCCGCTGAACGCGATGCGCCTGACGCTGCACCCCGAGGGCCTGGCGCCCAGGATCCGCAACCTGCGTGAGTGGCGCGGCCATCTGCTGGCCCAGATGGAGCGGGACATCGCCCTGCGCCGCTCGGATGCGCTGCGGGCCCTGTACGAGGAGGTGGCGGCCTATCCGCACCCCTCCTCGGAGGAGTCCTCCCTCTTTCCCGACGAGGAACCGGCGGAGCCGGTCCCCTACTTCGCGCTGCCGATGCAGATCGAGCACGACGGACGGCTGCTGTCCTTCATCTCGTCCATCTCCACGTTCAACACGCCCATGGACGTGACGGTCGCCGAGCTGGCCATCGAGACGCTGCTCCCGGCCGACCCGGCGACGGTCAAGTACCTGCAGTCGCTGATGTCCTGACGTGCGATCAGCCATTGCTGCACCCGCGGGCCGTCAGCTTTTCCGCATCGCCCGCAGTGCCGCGTACTGAACCAGCGCGAACCCCGCCACGGTCAGCGCCTGCACCGGCGTCCACACCGCTCCGGCGGTGCTGGGCGACAGCCAGAGGGCGAGCGCCACGAAACTCAGGGCCGCCCAGGCGAGGTTGATCTCGATCACGGCGCGCACGGGCAGTACGGGAGGCCGCCGGCGTGAGGCCAGGAGGGCGACTGCGGCCCCGTACACGGTGAGCGGGACGCCGAGGACGAGCAGCAGCTCCGGGTCGACGCCGAGCAGCCGCCCCAGCGGGCCGGACGCGACGAGGTAGGCGACGCCGTTCGCGCCGGTCACCACGGCGTCGAGCGCCAGGAAGCGGCGCAGCATGGTCTGCGGGTCGGTGGTGCGGGCCAGGGCGGTGAGCTGGGCTGCGGACATGGCGGATCACCCTCCGTCGAGGTCGGTTTCGGCTGGTCGGACCTGGTTCCCGGACCGGAGTGCGCCGGCCCGGGAACCAGTACGCACACCATGCCGCGCGCCACCGGTGGCGGTCGATTACCAGCGAGGTAATGACGACCTCCCGGATCAGGTGAGGCTTTCGCCGGAACGTGGCACACTTCTCGCCATGCTCGGCGCTTGGGGAGGCGTGGCGTGAGTGAAAGGCGTCCTGCGCCGACCGTGGGTCAGGTGGTGCTGGGGAGACGGCTGCAGGAACTGCGCGAGGCGTCCGGTCTGAAGCGGGACGAGGCGGGGCAGATCCTGCGGGTCGCCGGTGCGACCGTGCGCCGGATGGAGATGGCCGAGGTCACTCTCAAGATTCCGTACGTCCAGGTGCTCCTGTCGACGTACGGCGTCCCCGACGACGAGATCGCGGCGTTCGTCCGGCTGGTCGAGGAGGCGAACCAGCCCGGCTGGTGGCAGCGCTACCACGACGTCCTGCCGGAGTGGTTCAGCCTCCATGTGAGCCTGGAGGGCGCGGCCTCGATCATCCGGTCGTACGAGCCGCACTTCGTACCCGGGCTGCTGCAGACCGAGGACTACGCCCGGGCCGTCCTGGAGGCCGGCACGGTCGGGCAGACGGGGCCCGAGGAGATCGACCGTCATGTGTCACTGCGGATGGCCCGGCAGAAGCTGCTCACCGGGGATCACGCGCCCCATCTGTGGGTGATCATGGAGGAAACGGTCCTGCAACGGCCGGTCAGTATCCGCTCCGAAGTGATGGCGGACCAGCTGGACCATCTCCTGGCGGCCGTCGAGAACGACCACATCACCCTGCAGATAGCCGAGTTCGCGTCCGGCCCGCACCCGGGAACGTACGCGCCCTTCGTGCTGTTCCGGTTCGCGGAGCCCGAACTGCCGGACATGGTCTACACCGAGTACCTGACCGGGGCGCTCTACCTCGACTCCCGCAAGGAAGTGGCCGCGCACCTGGAGGTGCTGGACCACATGACGACCGGCGCGGCCGACGCCCGGCGCACCAGGGAGATGATCCTGGAGCGCCGGGCTGATTTCTGACCGGCACCGGTCCCTCAGGCCGGGCCGCCGGTCGTGCCGCCCGCCGTCCCGCCGGGTTTGTCCTCCTGACGCTCCTCGTCGACGATCTCCGCGTCGACCACGCCCTCCTCGTCACCCGGCGGGGCCTGCTCGGTACCCGGCCGGTCCTGCGGTGGCGACTGCTGGGCCTGCGCGTACATGGCCTGGCCCATCTTCTGGCTGACGGTGGCGAGTTTCTCGACGCCGGTCCGCAGGGTGTTCGTGTCGGTGCCGTCCCGGTCGTTCAGCAGCGCCTGCAGCTCGGTGATCGCGGCCTCCACCTCCGTCTTGACGTCGGCGGGGACCTGCTCGTCGTTCTCCCGGATGAACTTCTCGGTCTGGTACACGAGTTGCTCGCCCTGGTTGCGGGTCTCGGCGGCTTCCCGGCGGCCCCGGTCCTCGTCGGCGTACTGCTCCGCCTCACGCATCATGCGGTCGATGTCGTCCTTGGGGAGCGCGGAGCCGCCCGTGACAGTCATCTTCTGCTCGCGGCCGGTGGCGAGGTCCTTCGCCGAGACGTGCATGATGCCGTCGGCGTCGATGTCGAAGGCGACCTCGATCTGCGGGAGTCCGCGCGGCGCGGGCGGCAGTCCGGTGAGGTCGAAGACACCCAGCTTCTTGTTGTAGGCGGCGATCTCCCGCTCGCCCTGGAAAACCTGGATCCCGACGGACGGCTGGTTGTCCGTAGCGGTGGTGAAGATCTCCGAACGCCTCGTGGGGATCGTCGTGTTGCGCTCGATCATCTTGGTCATGATGCCGCCCTTGGTCTCGATGCCGAGGGACAGCGGGGTCACGTCGAGGAGCAGCACGTCCTTCACGTCACCTCGGATGACACCCGCCTGGAGCGCCGCGCCGAGGGCCACGACCTCATCCGGGTTGACTCCCTTGTGCGGGGCCTTGCCGGTGAGTTCCCTGACCAGCTCGGCCACCGCGGGCATCCGGGTGGAGCCGCCGACGAGGATGACGTGGTCGACCGCCGAGAGCTTCACTGCGGCGTCCTTGACCGCCTGGTGGAAAGGGTTCTTGCAGCGGTCGAGCAAGTCGGCGGTGAGTTCCTGGAACTGAGCTCGCGTCAGCTTCTCGTCCAGGTGCAGCGGGCCGTCGCCGGTGGCGGTGATGTAGGGCAGGTTGACGGTCGTCTCGGTGGCCGAGGACAGCTCGATCTTGGCCTTCTCGGCTCCCTCGCGCAGCCGCTGCAGCGCCATCTTGTCCTGGCCGAGGTCGATGCCGTACGCGCCCTTGAACCGTTTGACGAGGTACTCGACGATCCGGTGGTCCCAGTCGTCACCGCCCAGTTGGGTGTCGCCGTTGGTGGCCTTCACCTCGATGACGCCGTCGCCGATCTCCAGGAGAGAGACGTCGAAGGTGCCGCCGCCCAGGTCGAAGACGAGGACGGTCTGCTCCTCGCCCCGGTCGAGACCGTACGCGAGAGCCGCGGCCGTCGGTTCGTTGATGATCCGCAGGACCTTCAGGCCCGCGATCTCACCGGCCTCCTTGGTGGCCTGGCGCTGGGTGTCGTCGAAGTGGGCGGGCACGGTGATCACCGCATCGGTGACGTCCTCGCCGAGGTACGCCTCGGCGTCCCGCTTGAGCTTCTGCAGTACGCGCGCGGACAGTTCCTGCGCGCGGTAGCGGGTGCCGTCGACCGTGCCGCTGTCGGGGAACCGCCAACCCTGGTCACCCATATGGCGTTTGACGGAGCGCGCGGTGCGCTCGACGTTCGTCACGGCCTGCCGTTTGGCGACCTCGCCCACGAGAACCTCGTTGTTCTTGGCGAAGGCCACCACCGAGGGAGTGGTGCGCGCACCCTCGGCGTTGGCCACGACCGTGGGTTCACCCCCTTCGAGTACGGCCACCACCGAGTTCGTGGTACCGAGGTCGATCCCGACCGCACGTGCCATGTCCGTCCCCTTCCGCCCGGGCCTTCTCGCGTTCCATCAGAAAACTTGAGTGCCGCCCCGTCAATGGGGCGGGTACCCCGGACAACCCCGGACATGACGATGCCGCGCCCACTCGCGGGGCGCGGCACCGGGAAGCAGGCGGGTGTCAGGCGAGCTTCGCCGTCAGCGTGATGGTGGTACCCGTCAGTGCCTGGCTGACCGGGCAGTTCTTCTTGGCGTCCTCGGCGGCCGCGACGAAGGCGTCCTCGTCGATACCCGGCACCGTGCCCTCCACCGTGAGGTGGATGCCCGTGATTCCCTCGCCGGGCTGGAAGCTGACGTCGGCGGAGGTGGTGAGCTTGGTGGGCGGGGTGCCGGCCCCGGCCAGGGCGTGCGAGAACGCCATGGAGAAGCAGCTGGAGTGCGCGGCGGCGATCAGCTCCTCGGGGCTGGTCTTGCCGTTCGCGTCCTGGGCGCGCGACGCCCAGGTCACGGGCTGCTGCTCGATGCTGCCGGAGGAGTCGAAGCTGACGACTCCGTTGCCCTCGAGCAGGTTGCCTTCCCAGACGGTGTGTGCGGAGCGCGTTGTTGCCACGGTGATTCCCTTTCGATGTGGTCCCGGTTCCGGGGGTCCGTGGCACCATCCGATCACACTCGCGCTCAGCGCACGCGGAAGACCGGTCCCCGTGCGGAGAACGGCAGGGAGGAGCCCTGCGGGATCAGGTAGGCGTGCTCGCGGCGGACGCGCAGGACATCGCAGTAGCCGTCCGTGATGACCAGAACCGGGGCACCCGGCGGGAAGTCCTTCGCGCGGTGGAGGAGGTCGATGCCGGGCTGGAGGACCGTGCCGCCGCGGCCGCGGACCCGCACCCGGCCGGCGATCTCGGTGACCGGCAGGAAGCCCGCGTCGTGCGGGGCCGCGTCACAGAAGACGACGCGCGCGGCCGGTACGTCACGGGCCTGCGCGTACGAGGCGATGGCGCCCAGTGCCTTGCCCAGCAGGGTGCGGTCCATGGAGCCGGAGGTGTCGAGGACGACGCCGAAGGTGCAGCGGGCGATCTCCTCGGGCGGGAAGTACCGTCCGGCGCGCGGGATGTCGGGAGTGGCGGCCTGCCGGCGGGACGGGCGCGCGTACGTGCGCAGGGGCTCGGGGCGCGGTACGAACTCGTCGAACCAGCGGGCGAGTTGGGCGTCCCAGGGCAGCGGCGGATGGCTGAGGGCGCGGATCTCCTCGACGAGGCCGCCGGGCAGGAAGCCGCGCTCCTGGCGCTCGTGCAGGTCCAGGCCCTGGGCGAGGCCGCGGCGGTAGAACTCGTCGAGGTCGACGTAGTCGCGGGGCGAGCCGAGCGGGCCGCCGAGGATGTCTCCCACGCCCTTGCCCCGCAGGGTGGCGAGCCGGCGGTGGCGGCGCAGGTCGGTGGCGATCCGGTCGTAGACCTCCTCGGCGGAGAGGTCCTTCAACTCCTTCTCGTACAGCAGCCCTTCGGGCATCGTGCCGACGCGCATCTCGACCAGCCAGGCGTTGATGACGTAGTCGCAGGCGACGTTGAAGAGGTACGGGTCGCGGGTGCCGCAGCGGTCGCCGTGGCGCAGCGCGGCGTGCAGCATCTCGTGGGCGAGGACGAACCGCCATTCCTCGTCCTCGAACTGACGCAGCGGGTTGATGTAGATCTCGGCCGCCTCGGGGTCGACCGCAGCCACGGAGATGCCGTGTGCGCGGGCGAGTTCGGCGTCCGCGACGACGGTGATGCCGGCCGCGATGCCGCCGAGGAGGGGGTAGGAGGACACGAACCAGCTCAGCGCCCGCTCCCACGGCTGCAGCGGGGTGAGGCCCCCGCGCATCGAGTCGCGGCGGCCGCCCGCCAGGTCCATCGCGGTGGCAACGGTGCGCGTCAGCGCGTGGGCGAAGGCGAGCTGCCAGTCCGGTGCGGTGCCTCCCCGCCAGCTGTCCCACGGCACGAGCAGCTGGTCCGGTTCGCTCCCCGCGGTGCCGCAGCGCTCGTACACGGCCGGGACGCCGGCGCCGTCGCGGCGCCAGCGCGCGGCGAGCTGCTCCTCGTCGCCGTCGGGGTACGACATCGGCAGGTCCGCGGGCGTCAGGCCGATGGGGAAGCCCAGGAGGAAGCGGTTGACGACGACACAGCGGGCGGCGAGGTCGAAGCGGTCGGGCTGCTCACGCCGGGTCGTGTACGCCGGGACGTGACCGAAACCGAGGTGGAGGGCGCCGTGCGCGACCGCCCAGGCCCACTCGGCGGGGTCGGCCCGGCGCCCCGGGTGCACATGCAGCACGCCGTCGGAGTCGACGCGGACGAGCCCTTCGCGGGGCGACTCCTCGCAGTCCTCCTGACGGCAGACGCTGAAGCCGATGGCGGCCAGTGCGCGGTTGGCCCGCACCAGCCGCATCCCTTCGGCGAACGCCTCGGCGGCCAGGTCCTTCTTGGGCTGCGCCTGCTTGTTCGTACGGCTCATCGCTCGGCCTCCTGCCGCCGGGCGGACGCGGCGGACGCCGGCACGCGGCGGGCCGCCGGGCCGCTCGTGGCAGGCCTTCGCCGCGCACCGGGGACGCGCCGGGGGCCTTCCGCCCGCAGCGGCCCTGACGAACGCGCCGTTACCGTGCGGGGCCCGGTGGCCGCCTGCTCGCGCGCGGTGTTCACCGGCGCGCCTCGACCAGCCGCGGCATGTCGCGGGCCGCCTCCACCAGGAACCACGCGGGCAGCACCGGGTTGCCGTCCTCGTCCGAGGCGATCACGCTCTGCGCGACCTCCACCGAGATCTCGGCGAGCTGCACGAGCAGCGACTTGGCGCGGTAGGCGGTCTGCCGACCGTTCGCCGAGGCGTGCTCCTTGCTGGCGGGCAGCTCCTTGACGAGGCGGCCGCGGAAGGACTCGGCGAGGTAGTACAGCAGGTCGCGGTCCTCGACGCGGTTCGGCCAGCGGGCCTCGCCCTTGATGATCGCCTCGATGCCGAACCGGCTGCGGACGATCTTCACATAGCCGCAGAAGGCGACCGCGTGCGCGGGTGTCAGCGTGCCGTGCGCGATCACCTTGAGCGTCGGCTCGTCGAGCGTCGGGCCGAAGGAACGCAGCGCGTCGGAGAGCATGTGCCAGGAGCGGGGGGTGGAGAACGGCTCCTCGGTCTTCGGCGGCCTGGACCACAGGTGGTCGGGCCGGTCGGTGAGGTGGTCGAGCACCCACGGGTGGATGTCGTTCAACGCCGCCCACACCAGCCAGTCCTTCGACGAGGCCTCCAGATGCACATGCGTGAGGCGGTTGACCAGCGCCGACGCGATCGGGCGGGCCAGTGCGTTGTCCGTCGAGCGGTTGCCCGCGCCGATCACGATCGAGCCGGCCGGCAGTTCGTAGGTGCCGATGCGGCGGTCGAGGATCAGCGAGTAGAAGGCCTTCTGGACGTCCGGGGTCGCCGCGTTCAGCTCGTCCAGGAACAGGCAGTAGGGCTCGTCGCGGGCGATGGCCTCCGGCGGGCAGAAGACCGAGCGGCCGTCACGGATCTGGGGTACGCCGATCAGGTCCTCCGGCGCCAGCTGCGTACCCAGCAGGCTCACGCACTCCAGGCCCAGGGACTCGGCGAACTCCCGCACCAGGGAGGACTTTCCGATGCCAGGGGCGCCCCAGAGGAAGACCGGCCGCACGGTCGCGAGACCGAGCAGCAGCTCCGGTATACGGGCGGGGGTGACGGTGACGGCAGCCTGCACGCAACGGCTCCTGGAGTGTGTTCGAGGGGAGGGCGCACCGCTGCGCGATGTCCGATACGGACAGTGTGGGCGGTTCCGGTGCCGGCCCGCAGCCCATTTTCCGGAGCCCGGCGCCTTCCCGTACCACCGGAGCCGCCCGGCGCACCGGGACCGCCCGCCGCCCGCCCGGTCAGGCGGCCTTCCGCCCGGGACGGACCTCGATGGGCACCTGCGGGCCGTCGCACTCACGCAGCCAGCGGCGCAGTACGCGGTGCACCTGCTCGGCACCGACCAGTTCCTCCCCGGCCTGGACGGGCGCGGAGAACGTGAGCGGCGACATCAGGAAAGGGCGGCCCTGGGCGCCCCCGAGACCGCCGTGCGAGCCGATCTGCTCCTCGAACGCGAGCACCTCGCCCTCCTCGGGGTCGTACCAGGAGTTGACCATGATGTCCGCGGTGTGCGGGAACGTGTGCGTGCGGCGCACGGCGTCGGCGGCTCCCGGGCCGAAGTCGGCCAGCGGGCCCGGGTCGTCGTCGAGTTCGTCCAGGGGGATCGCGGCGCCGTGCGCGCCGAGCACGAGGCCTCCGTGCTCCTCGCTGCGCACGAGCACGAAGCCGACGCCCGGATGGTTGGCCAGGGTGGTGAGCAGGGCCGGATGCCGGGCGTCGATCTCCTCGCGGCTCATCCGGTGCGGCACGTCCGGGAAGGACACCAGGCCGAGGTTGCCGGAGGCCAGCACGAGGGGCTCCGAGGCGGGGCCGGTCGGGCGGTACTGTTCGCCGCCCTCCTCCACGGGCCTGCGCAGCGCGGCCCGTACGGCCGCCCTGGCCTCGGCGCCGCTGTGGGTACGCCGGGCCTTGCGGGGCACGGGCAGTCCGCAGCCGGCCCGGACCAGCTCGCCGAGCCCCAGTCCGTAGCGGGCCCGGAACGTCTCGCCGGGGCTCTGGCCGTGGTCGGACAGCAGGACCACGCGGTACGCGCGCGGGGCGTGCTCGGCGACCTGCGCGATCAGGGCCAGCGAGCGGTCCAGCCGCTGGAGGACCTTCTCCGCGTCTCGGCTGCGCGGGCCGGAGTGGTGCGCCACCTCGTCGTACGCGACGAGGTCCGCGTACACCGAGGAACGTCCGGCGAGCATGTCCCCGATCACCGCCGTGACGACGACGTCCCGTTCGACGACGGTCGCGAAGGCGCGGATGAACGGGTACAGGCCGCCGCGGCCGACCCGGGGGCGCTTCTTGCCGAGCCGGGCCCGGGTCGACTCGCCGATCTCACGGCCGACGTCGGCGACGAAGGACAGGGCGGTACGGACGGCGTTGGCGGGGTCGGAGAAATACACGAAGTAGCCCGCCCGGGAGCGGTTCTCCCTGCCTCTCCTGGCGGCCACGGAGAGCACCAGGGCGAGTTGCTCGGCACCGCCGCTGAAGAGGTTGCCGCGGCTCGCGCCGTCCACGGTGAGCAGGCCGCCGTCGCCGGTGTGCCCGATGGCCCGGCGCTGGAGTTCCGCGGCGCTGGTGGGCCGGTTGCAGACCACGATCTCCTGGCTGTCCTTCTCGTACCAGCGGAAGGCGGGGACGTCGTGGTTGGAACCGTGCAGGATGCCGAGCTGGCTGGCACCGGTCTGGCTCGACCAGTCGGTGCGCCAGGGAATTATCCGGTGGGTGCCGCGGGAATCCTGGTTCTCGCCGAGCCAGGCGGCCACGGTGGGCATGAGACCGCGTCCGACCGCGTCCAGGAGCACGTCGTGCCCCACCCCGTCCAGTTGCAGGAAGACGGTGCCGGGCGTCGGCGGGCCCTCGGCGGGCGGTGTCCTCCCCCGGCGTCGGCGGTCGAACAGCCGGTACAGCCTGCGTCGGTACGCGTCGTCGTCCCGCACGGCCAGGGCTCCGCCGGTGGCCGAGGCGACCGCCGACATCACCGCGGCGACCACCACGGCGGTCTCCGGGGCGGCCTCGCTCTGTCCCGACGGGTCGAGACGCAGGGCGAGGAGCAGGAGCGAGCCGTTCAGGAAGAAGACGAGCAGCCCGAGGACGAGGGCGGGGACGAGGAGCAGGGCCCGCACGAGAAGGGGCCACACGACGGAGGAGAGGACACCGAAGGCGCCGGCGCCGAGCGCGGCGGTGGCGGCGATACGGGTGGCGCTGTCACCGTCTGCGGACTGGAGCCTGAAGTCCGGCAGGATCCCGGCGAGGGCCAGCATGGTGACCGTGGACACGGCCCATACGGCGACGCTCCGCCAGACCGCGCTGCCAAGGCTTCGCCATCGTTCCCTGCCCACGTCACGCCCGCCTCACGTCCACGTCCGCCCTCCCGCCGGCGGACACGGGCCCAACCCTGTCACACGCGGCGAGGTGCTCCGGCGGCGCACGAGAGCGTGACGGTCGCCCGGGGAGGGCACCGTCGGCACGGGGTGACGCTCAGCGGCCGTCGTACCCGGCCGTCGGCATCGACAGCCGGCGGTGGACCCGGGCCTTCATCTGCGCGTCGTAGGCGGGTTCCGCGTGCCCGACCGTCTCGACCCGCACACCGCGCCTGGCGCACTCCGCGGTGAACTCGTCGACCGAGGCGAGGGCCCGCTCCAGAACCCGGCGGCTGGGTGCGACGAACAGGTCCACGAGGCCCGCCTCGGCGTCCTCCCAGAGCGCGCAGTGGTCGGGCCGCAGCCCCCGTAAGAGCAGTTCGCGGGTGACCACGTAACCCCGCTCGGCCGCCCAGCGCGCACACATGGCGTGCTGACTGCGCGAGTCCACCAGGAAGGGGTCCGCGTCCAGCTCCTCCAACGGCGTCAGACTGGCGATCGTCGTCACGCGAAGCATGCCGGAGGCACGGCGCGTGTCTCCCATGGCGTCCCCCTCACCTCCGGGTTTCGTCGCCGACCCTACTCCTGCCCGTAGGCTCGGGGGGAGTCGCGCGAAGGAGGCAAAGGAGTGCCGGTGGAGATCACTTGGTGGGGTCACGCCACCTGCACGGTCGAGGACTCGGGCACACGCGTGCTCACCGACCCGCTCTTCGCGCGCCGGCTCGCACATCTGCGCAGGCGCCGGGGGGCGCCGCCCCCGGCCGAGGCGACCGTCGCGGACGTGGCGCTCGTCTCGCATCTGCACGCCGACCATCTGCACGTCCCCTCGCTGGCCCGGCTCGCTCCGGGCACCCGGCTGCTGGTACCGCGCGGCGCCCCGCGGGCGGTGACCGGGCTGCGCAGGCTCGGCCATCTGCGGCTCACCGAGGTGGCGCCCGGCGACCGCGTCCAGGTCGGTGACCTGGACGTACGGGTCGTCTCCGCACGGCACGACGGGCGGCGACTGCCGGTCGGGCCGCATCGCGCACCCGCCCTCGGCTACGTCGTCGAGGGCGAGGCCCGGACCTACTTCGCCGGGGACACGGGTCTGTTCGAGGACATGGCGAAGGAGGTCGGGCCGGTCGACGTGGCGCTGCTGCCCGTCGGCGGCTGGGGACCGTATCTGGGCGAGGGACACCTGGACGCCGGCCGGGCCGCCGAGGCGCTCGGGCGGTTGCGGCCCGGGAGTGCGGTGCCGGTGCACTACGGCACGTACTGGCCGATCGGGATGGACGCCGTGCGCCCCCATGAATTCCATGCGCCCGGTGTCGAGTTCGTGCGCCTGGCCGCCGAGCGTGCGCCCGACGTGACGGTGCACCGGCTCGACCACGGCGAGCGTGTGCGACCGCGGGTCGCGGGGTACCGCTCTTCCCCGGGGGACGCGCCGGGCGGCCGGGGCGACGACGAGCGGGAGGGCGAAGCACGGTGAGACAGGTGCTCGCCACCACGGTCACGAGCGTGCCGACGGAGTTCACCCAGCAGGCGCTCGGCTATCCGTCGCTGTTCCTGCTGGTGCTGATCGGCGCGCTGGTGCCGGTGGTCCCGACGGGGGCGCTGGTGAGTTCGGCGGCGGTGGTGGCCTTCCACCGGACGGCGCCCTTCTCGATGCTGATGGTCTTCGCGGTGGCGTCCCTGGCGGCGTTCCTCGGGGACATGTCCCTGTACTGGCTCGGACGTCGCGGCATGAAGTCGAAGAACGGCTCGCGCTGGCTCGCGGCGATCCGCGACCGGGCTCCCGAGGACCGGCTCGCCCAGGCCCAGGAGAAGCTCGCCGACCACGGCGTCGCGGTGCTGGTGCTGTCCCGGCTGGTGCCCGCGGGGCGCATCCCGGTGATGCTCGCCTGTCTGATGGCGAAGTGGCCGATGCGGCGCTTCGCCCACGGGAACGCGCCGGCCTGTCTCGCGTGGGCCGCGACGTACCAGCTCATCGGAGTGCTCGGCGGCTCCCTGTTCAAGGAGCCGTGGGAGGGGGTGGCCGCGGCCGTGGTCCTGACCGTGGTGATCAGCGTGGCGCCCGGCCTCTGGCGCCGGGTGCGGAGCGCTCCGCGATAGCGCTCCGGGTTCGGTCGTGGGGGCCTGTGTCGAATTCGGGCCGCGGGTCCGTCGTGGCCGGGCGGGCCGTTCCCCGCGCTCCTGACGGGATGTGTTCCTGATGGGCGCGGAGCTGGTGGGCGCGTTCGCGACCGGAGCGGGCTGCTGACAAGGGCTCCGGGCGCGGGACCGGAGGGGACGGTCAGGGGAGGGTGCGGGAGGCCCCGACCGGGAGGTCCCACAGGTCTTCGCGGGGCAGGCCTGCCTTCTCCCAGGCCGCGCGTACGCGGGTGAGCGGCTCCATGACGGGCTCGGCCGACAGGATGAAGGTGCCCCAGTGCATGGGGGCCATCCGCCGGGCGCCGAGGTCCTGGGCCGCGCGTACCGCGTCCTCCGGATCGCAGTGCACGTCGCTCAGCCACCAGCGGGGCTCGTACGCGCCGATCGGCAGGAGCGCCAGGTCGATGCCCGGGTAGCGGGCGCCGATCCGGGAGAACCAGTGCCCGTATCCCGTGTCACCCGCGAAGTACACCCGCCGGCCGTCGGGCGCGGTCAGCATCCAGCCGCCCCACAGCGTGCGGCAGGTGTCATGCAGGCTGCGCTTGGACCAGTGGTGGGCCGGCACGAAGTCCAGGCGGACACCGCCGAGTTCGGCCGCCTCCCACCAGTCGAGCTCGGTGACGTGCGTGAAGCGGCGGCGCCTGAACCAGCGGCCGAGCCCGGCCGGGACGAACACCGGGGTGTCGCGCGGGAGCCGGCGCAGGGTGGGGGCGTCCAGGTGGTCGTAGTGGTTGTGGCTGATGACGACCGCGTCGACGCGCGGCAGCGCGCTCCAGGGCACACCGACAGGGGTGATCCGGGCGGGGGTTCCGAGGATCTTGCGGGACCAGACCGGGTCGGTGAGCACGGTGAGTCCACCGATCCGGACCACCCAACTGGCGTGTCCCGCCCAGGAGACGGCGACCGTGTCCGCGTCCACGCGGGGCAGCGGGCCCGGCTCGTACGGCAGTCGGGACACGTCGGCGAGCCCCTCGGGCCCCGGCCGGAGCGCCCCCTCGCGGGCGAACCGCGCGAAGCCGCTGATCCCCGGCAGCGGCGCCGTGAGCCGGCCGGCGAACGAGCGGGGCCAGACACGCCGTTCGCGGAGCGGACGTGGCTCGGAGAGCGGTGTTCCGGTGTCGGGTGCGGAGGCGGAGGCGGAGACCGGGACGGAAGCCCGGTCGTGGGCTTCCGGGGGTGTGGAGCCGGACGAGGAAGGGCCGGATGACGAGGCCGAGGACGAGGAGGGGGAGGCGGGCCGGGACGAGGGCGCCGTGGTCGTGAGGGTGGTCGTGGTGGTCGTGGTCGACTCGGACTGCTGCGTCATCGAGGGGACTCCCGTCGCCGAGCGTCGTCATCGTCGCGGAGATCGTCGAAGGTCGATCCCAGGAGACTCAACGCGCTTTCCACATGCGGCAATTCCAGAGGTTCGGGTGACATGAGAGACGCCATGCGCTCCTCGTCGGTTGAGCCGAGGAACGGTCCGGTGGCCAGGCGGACGCGCAGGGCGCCGAGGTCGTCGCCGAAGCGGTGGCCGCCGGGCGCCGGCATGCCGAGACGGGCGGTGAGGAAGTCCTCCAGCTCCTGCGCGTCGCCGACGTCGTGCGCGGTGAGCGCGGACCGCAGCGGTCCGAGGTCGGCGTACAGGTGGCGGCCCGCCCGCGGGGGCCGGACGTGGGCTCCCGCCGCGACGAGCGACCGGTGGGCGGCGGCGGCCACGCTCGCGTGCAGCCGTACGGACGCGGCGAGGCGGTGCGTGATCTCGTCGGGTTCGTCGAGGGCGTACACGGCGGCCGCGGCGACCGGTGCGGCGATGCGGGCACCGAGCGCGGTGAGGACGTCGAGGACACGGTCGCGCAGCAGGGTGCCGGTGTCGTTGTCGGGGAAGCGGGCGATCGCGGCGGGCCAGCCCGACGGGAGGAACGGGCCGCAGAGGTCGGTGAGGACCGTGACCCGCTCGGGCAGCATCTCGGCGGGGCTGAGCAGCACGGTGTCGTGCGGGTCGTGCAGGGTGTCGCGCCAGGTCTCGTCGCTGACCACGTGCAGGCCCTCGCCCGCGGCGGCCTCGATGGTCTCGTGCACGACTTCGGGCGGCGCCACGGTGGCGGCGGGGTCGTCGGCCACGGACAGTACGAGCAGCCGCGGGTCGCCGCCCTCGGCACGCACCCGGCGGACGGTCTCCAGCAGGGCGTACGGGTCGGGGACCCCGCCGCACTCGACGGGCGTCCCCACCGGGAACACGGAGCTGCCCAGCAGGCGGGCCTGCGGCGCCCACCAGGCCGCGCAGGGGCGGGGCACCAGCACGTCCCCGCCGAGCGCTGCGGTCAGGGCGAGGAGCAGGGCGGGGGCGCCGGGAGCCGCGACCGCGCGGGCACGGTCGGCGGACAGTCCGCGCCGGGCCCAGTAGCCGCGGGCCGCGTCCAGGAGGGCAGGGCTGCCGCCGGTCGGTTCGGTGTGCGCGCCCGTCGCGGCGGCGGCGAGTCCGGGCGGCAGCGGCAGGCCGTGGCCCGGCGGGGACGGGCCGTAACGGACAGGCCCGTGCCCTTCCGGATCGGTCCGCCGCATCTGTGTACCTCCGCGCAGTCGTCCCGGGCCCGCCGGTTCCCGGGCCGGCCGGGCCTCGGACATGCCGGTCCCCGGACCGCCCGTCCGTGGACCGTCGTGATTCCCACGGTGCTGGTTGTGCACCTGAGGTCTGAGTACCCAGTGATCCGCGCCGCCAACTCAGCTGTCGGCGGACGACTCCCGGTGGCGCAGTTTGTGCACCGCGGCGCCGAACGCGCCGGCGATCAGGACACCGCCGGTGACCAGCGCGATCGTGGAGTCGGTGAAGGCTCCGCCCTCACCGGCGTGTACCCCGTGCTGCATCCCGGTGCCGCGGGAGCTCTCGCGGGACACCGTGAAGGACGCGCTCCACTGCTTGCCCTCGCCGCCGGGCGCGGCCGGGCAGACGCCTTCCGCGCTCCACTCGGAGGTCTTCCCGGCGCTCTCGGGTCCGCCGTCCTCGAAGTTCGCGGCGGGCGCGATCCGGGCGGTGCCGCTGTAGGCGGGGCCGCCCGCGGGACCGCCCTTGCCCTCGGGGCCGCCCTCGGGACCGCCGTCGGCGCCGCCCTGGGCCTCGTGCAGCTGGACGGTGCCGTGCTCGAAGGCCTGCGAGGTGGCGTCGATGGTCTCGGGCGGTGGCCCGCCGGTCGGTTCGCAGGACACGGAGACGGTGACGGTGCCGCCGGGAGCCACGGTGCGCGGGCTGACCTCGGCGGCCGGGTTCGCCGCCGCGGCCGCCGCGGCGGTGCCGAGTGAGAGGGCGGTGAGGGCGGTGGCGGACAGGACGCGGGCGGTACGGCGCAGGCGCATGGACTCGGTCTCCTCCGGCCGACTGGGGACCTCACACCCGTGTGCGGCGGCGGAGGCGGGGCACGACCGGCATGCCCCGCAGTCCATCAGAGCCCCCACTCGGCCGGGGCGCGCGCCGCCGGACACCATTCGTGCCATGGGGGCACCCGAGCGGGTGACGCGAAGGCCGGGAACGCCGGCCACGACCGGCGTCCGGCCCCGACCCGAAGGGTGCGCGGAAATGCGGCGCGCACGGTGCCGTCGGGTGGGCCCGGGCCGCTACGGTCCGGCGGCCGGCGCCGGACCCCGGCTGCCCCCGGGAACGCCCAGGGGCGGGGCGACGGCGGCCCGCGGGGCCCTGGCACCCCGCGCCGCCGTCGGAGCGCCGCGGGGCCGCACCGCGGGAGGCGGTGTCACGCGATGTCCTGCATCACCTGGTCCCGCAGTCGGTTGCAGCACCGGCTGATCAGCCGGGAGACGTGCATCTGGGAGATACCGAGCTGTTCGGCGATGCGGCTCTGGGTCATGTCACCGAAGAACCGCATGTAGAGGATGGCCCGTTCGCGTTCGGGCAGGGCCTCCAGACGGGGCTTGACCGCCTCGCGGTCGATCACCACGTCGAGGGCAGGATCGGCCGAGCCCAGGGCGTCGCTCAGCGAGTATCCGTCCTGGCTGCCCGGCAGTTCGGCGTCGAGCGAGAGCGCCGTGAAGCTCTCCAGAGCCTCCAGACCGGTGCGTACGTCGTCCTCGCTCATCTGCGCGTGCTGGGCGATCTCGGCGATGGTGGGCTGGCGGCCGGGGATCGTCTGGGACAGGTCCTGACGCGCGAAGCGGACACGGTTGCGCAGGTCCTGGACCCGGCGCGGTACGTGCAGGGTCCACATGTGGTCACGGAAGTGACGCTTGATCTCACCGGTGACGGTCGGAACGGCATAGCTCTCGAAGGCGTTGCCGCGCTCGGGGTCGTAGCGGTCGACGGCCTTGACCAGGCCGAGCGCCGCGACCTGCCGCAGGTCGTCGAAGCTCTCGCCCCGGCTCCGGAATCGGCCGGCCAGCCGCTCGGCCATGGGGAGCCAGGCCTCGATGATCTGGTCGCGGAGGGCGTCGCGCGGGCCGCCCGGAGGAAGCGAAGCGAGCTTGCGGAAGTCCTCCGCGGTGTCGGGGGCGTCGTCGTGCGGGTGGTGCCGGGCGCTCGCGTGAGTTCGCATGATGCGTGCAACTCCCTTGAGGGGTGCTCTGGTTGGACGGTCAACCGTGAGAGCGCACCCTGAGCCGGACGGGCACACCCGTGGGCGGGCATTCACTACTCCCACGGACGTGCCTCCTGTCCGAAGCACTGCTTACGCGCCTGCCCCGCGTCATGCGGGGCAAACACGGGTGGGTTCGCCGGAGTTCGGAAGGTTTGGGCACATGCCGTACGGGAGGCGTTCCGTCCGGTCAGTGGCTCAGCGCGGTGCCCTCCGCCTCCATGGGCTGGTGGACGGGTGGACCCGGGAGCAGCCAGTCCTCGTCCGGGAGCAGCCATTCCTCGTAGCGGCCGAGTGCCAGGACCACGCCCAGCATCACTATCGGGATGAGCACGGCGAGAACCGCCATGATCCTGTCCTTCCCCAGGGGGATCGCGGTGAGGAGCGCAGGCCGGGTCTCCCTGTCCCTGACGGACAAACCCCTCGTGCGGACCCTTCGCGAAGCCTCCTCGAGCCACCCGCGAACCTCCTCGGACCCAGTCGGTCCGAACCCCTCCGTGTCGACGTCCGGGGCTCGGGTACACGGGCGGCCGACCCCGAACATCTGGAGGGACACATGGAGCGAGGCAGCAACCGCCTCAGCGCCCACCGTGACGAGGAGATGAAGCACGAATTGCAGGGTCTGCTGCGGTCGGGCCATCCGACCCGGGTGGAGGAGTGGAACGACCCGGAACCGGTCGCCGACGACGATCCGCCGATCGCCGGAGGACCGGTGCGGCCGGGCACGGACCACGCGCCCGTGGCGGCCGTCCGTCTCGAACTGGCCCGGCATCTGGGCCGTACGTCGTTCCCCGCGGGCCCCCGCGAACTGGCCGACGTCCTGCGGAGTCAGTACGTGCCGGACGCTCTCGTGGAACCACTGGAGCACCTGCCGGAGGAGGCGCGCTACGCCAACGCGCGGGAGCTGGCCGAGGCCGTCGTCCGCACCGGGTCCGGCGGTGCCGTCGCGCCCGGCGAACCGGCGCCGGAGGCATAGCCCGCCGCCTCAGGGGTACTGCGGCGACGTGACGGCGGGGCATCGGCGATGTCCTGGTGGCCGGGGACGACGGCGGGATCGCCGGCGTTCCGACAGGCCGGGACGACACCCGCGCGCCGTCGAGGGCGTCCGCGCGGTCGGCGTCGCCGACCCGGGCGCTCCTCACCGTCTCCGAGAACCCGGGCTCGACCCGGTCGTCCGGAAAGACACCGGGTGACGCCGCACGAATCCGCGGAGAAAGGACTGGAAACCCACATGCGTATCGCGTTTCTGATGGCGCCGGAGGGCGTCGAGCAGATCGAACTCACCGACCCCTGGCACGCCGTCGTCGACGCGGGTGGCGAGCCCGTGCTGCTGTCGACGGAGCCGGGGCAGATCCAGGCGTTCAACCATCTCGACAAGGCGGACGTGTTCCCCGTGCAGCAGGTCGTGGGTGAGGCCACGGCCGACTCCTTCGACGGCCTGGTGCTGCCGGGCGGCGTGGCCAACCCGGACGCGCTGCGCACCGACGGGCAGGCCGTGGCGTTCGTCCGTGACTTCTTCGAGCAGGGGCGCCCGGTCGCCGCGATCTGTCACGCCCCGTGGACGCTCATCGAGGCCGACGTGGTCCGCGGCCGCACCCTGACCTCGTGGCCGAGCCTGTGCACGGACATCCGCAACGCGGGCGGCACCTGGGTCGACGAGCAGGTGTCGGTCTGCGAGGCGGGGCCCGCGACGCTCGTCACCAGCCGCAAGCCGGACGACCTCAAGGCGTTCTGCGAGGCGTTCGTACCGGAGTTCCAGAAGCACAGCAGGTCGACGAAGCAGGGCTGACGCCCGGTCTCGTACGCCGGGATTCTGGCCGTCCGGCCACTCCGGCTCCGGACGTACGGCTCGGCCCCGACGGCTCCCGCTCACCGAGCGGGGGCCGTTGCGTGTCCGGAGCAGCGCCGCCTCCGGAACGGGTGAGGCTCTGCGGCGGGCGTCGCCGGGGCCGGCCGTGCCGGCGTGGGGCCGGGCAGGGGTCACACACCGGCGTCCGGCCGGCGCTCCCGTGCTCCCGTGCGGGTTCTGCCCGGGGTGACCGGTCGGCGCGGGTTGCGACGCAGGTACTCGCCCTCCAGCTCGGCCATCCGGACGTTGTGCGTGCGCAGGGCGTCGTTCGAGCCGTGCAGCAGCGTGTCGTGACGGGTGCGGTGGATCGTCTCCAGCTCTCTCATCAGCTGCTGGTCGTCCAGAAGGCCCGGGTCGACTCCGGTCATGGTGGTAACCCCGATCGTCTTGTCCGTCGGCACGGTCCGGGTACCCCCACCGGGTCGGCCATGTCCCGGGCGGCACCCGGGAGGGGGAGGAGCAACGGATCCCGCCTGCCACTCCCCACTTTACGAACACCTCGGGCCCGCACGCTCCCGCAGGGGCGCGGGGAACGGGGCGAGCGGCTAGCGGGCCCGCTCCACCCGGCGCTCGTCCCATACCGGCTCCGGCGTCTCCCGCACCCGTCCGTCGCTGCCGAACACCAGATATCGGTCGAACGAACGAGCGAACCACCGGTCGTGGGTGACGGCCAGCACCGTTCCCTGATAGGCCTCCAGCCCTTCCTGAAGGGCTTCGGCCGACTCCAGGTCGAGGTTGTCGGTGGGCTCGTCGAGGAGCAGGGCCGTGGAGCCCTCCAGTTCGAGCAGGAGGATCTGGAAACGGGCCTGCTGACCGCCCGAGAGCCGGTCGAACCGCTGCTCCGCCTGAGCCGTCAGCTCGTACCGCCGCAGCCGGGACATCGCGGCGCCGCGGTCCTGGGCGTGCTCGGTCCACAGGATGTCGAGCAGCGGGCGCCCTACCAGTTCGGGATGCGCGTGGGTCTGCGCGAAGTGACCGGGCACGACCCGCGCGCCGAGCTTCCACTCCCCCGTGTGCTTCACGTCGCCGCCCGCGAGCAGGCGCAGGAAGTGCGACTTGCCCGAGCCGTTCGAGCCGAGCACCGCGACCCGCTCGCCGTAGAAGACCTCCAGGTCGAAGGGTTTCATCAGCCCGGTGAGTTCGAGCCCCTCGCACGTCACGGCCCGTACGCCGGTGCGTCCGCCGTGCAGGCGCATCGTGATGTCCTGCTCGCGGGGCGGCTCCGGCGGCGGACCGGCCTCCTCGAACTTCCGCAGCCGGGTCTGGGCGGCCTGATAGCGCGAGGCCAGTTCATGGCTGATGGAGGCCGCCTGGCGCAGGCTCAGCACCAGCTTCTTCAGCTGGGCGTGCTTCTCGTCCCAGCGCCGCCGCAGCTCCTCGAAGCGCGCGAAGCGCTCGCGGCGGGCCTCGTGGTACGTGGCGAAGCCACCGCCGTGCACCCAGGCGTCGGCGCCCGCGGGCCCCGGCTCCACGCTGACGATCTTCTCGGCTGACCGCGCGAGCAGCTCCCGGTCGTGGGAGACGAACAGGACCGTCTTGCGGGTCTCCCGCAGCCGCTCCTCGAGCCAGCGCTTGCCGGGGACGTCGAGGTAGTTGTCCGGTTCGTCGAGCAGGAGCACCTCGTCGGTGCCGCGCAGCAGCGCCTCCAGCACGAGCCGCTTCTGCTCACCGCCCGACAGGGTCCGCACCTCGCGGAACTGCGCCTTGTCGTACGGCACGCCGAGGGCGGCCGTGGTGCAGATGTCCCAGAGCGTCTCCGCCTCGTACCCCTGGACCTCCGCCCAGTCCGAGAGCGCCTGCGCGTAACTCATCTGCGCGGCCTCGTCGTCGACCGTCATGATGGCGTGCTCGGCGCGGTCGACGGCCCGGGCGGCCTCCCGGATCCGGGGCTGGGCGACCGACACGAGCAGATCGCGCACGGTCGTCTCGTCCCGGACCGATCCCACGAACTGGCGCATCACGCCGAGCCCGCCGCTCACCGTGACGGTGCCGCCGTGCGGTTTCAGCTCCCCCGAGATCAGCCGGAGCAGCGTCGTCTTCCCTGCGCCGTTGGGCCCCACGAGCGCGACCACCGCCCCTTCGCCCACCCGGAAGGACACATCGCCGAGCAGCGCCCTCCCGTCGGGGAGGTAGTACTCAAGGTGCGCGGCTTCGAGATGTCCCATGGTCGCGCATTGTCCGGGGCGGACGGGGGACGGAGCAAACGGATATGCGAGGTACGGGGCCGCCGGGGTAGACGATGGAGCATGACCGCAGACGTAGACCTCACCGCCACCCGAGCCGGCCATGCCGTGCGCGACCGGCTGCTGGCCCTGGACTGTCGCCTCTTCCAGGCCGTCGCGGCCCGGCACTGGCCGGGTGCCGACCCGCTGCTGCCGAGGCTGAGCCGCAGCGCCAACCACGGGGTGCTGTGGTTCGGCGCGGCGGCGGCTCTGGCGGCGACACGCTCCCCGCGGGCGCGCCGTGCGGCCGCCCGCGGTGTCGCCTCGCTGGCCCTGGCCTCGGCCACGATCAACACGCTGGGCAAGCGCTCGGTACGCCGTCCGCGCCCCCTGCTGGACGGCGTGCCGGTGATGCGGCAGCTGAAGCGGCAGCCGATCACCACCTCCTTCCCCTCGGGGCACTCGGCGTCGGCGGCGGCCTTCGCGACGGGCGTCGCCCTGGAGTCCCGCCCGCTCGGCGCCGTCGTCGCCCCGGTGGCCGCGGCGGTGTGCCTGTCCCGCATCTACACGGGCGCTCACTACCCGAGCGACGTGCTCGCCGGGGCCGCCTTCGGCGCGGCCGCCGCGTTCGCCGTACGCCGTCTCGTGCCGACCCGTGACCAGCTGCCGCCCCCGGGGCGCCCGCGCGCGGACGCGCCCGCGCTGCCGGACGGAGAGGGGCTGGTGCTCGTGGCCAACAAGGCGGCGGGCACCTGGGAACGCATGCGCGCCATCGGTGACGCCCTGCCGCTCGCGGAGATCGTGGAGTGCGAACCGGCCGATCTGCAGGCCGAGCTGGAGAAGGCGGCGAGTCGCGCCACGGTGCTGGGGGTGTGCGGCGGCGACGGCACGGTGAACACGGCGGCGACCGTGGCGCTGCGCCGCGGGCTCCCGCTCGCGGTGCTGCCGGGCGGCACCCTCAACCACTTCGCGCAGGACCTGGGCGTGGAGGACGTTCGCGGCCTGAGCAGTGCGCTGACGGCGGGGGACGCCGTACGGGTGGACGTGGGCCGGTTCTCCGCCGGTGACCAGGAGGGCTTCTTCCTCAACACGTGCAGCCTGGGCGTCTATCCCGAGCTGGTCCGCGAGCGGGACCGCTGGTCCGGGCGGATCGGCGGCTGGCCGGCCGGAGTCGTCGCGGCCCTGCGCGTCCTGCGCCACGAACGTCACCCCCTGCGGGCCGAGTTCGACGGCAGGGAAAGGCCGCTGTGGCTCCTGTTCGCCGGGAACGGCACCTATCACCGGATGGGGCCGCTGCCCGCCCGCCGGTACGACCTCGCGGACGGCCGGCTCGACGTGCGTGTGGTGCACGGGGGCCGCTTCCCGGCCGTGCGCCTCTTCGCCGCGGCCGTCGCCGGACCGCTGACCCGCTCCCCCGCGCACGCGGCGGTACGGGTCGGCGGCCTGCGCGTGCAGGGCGTCGAGCCGGGCACCCTGCTGGCCTTCGACGGCGAAGTCACCACGGTGGAGGGCGATGTGACGCTCCAGAAGCTCCCGGAGGCGCTGACGGTCTACCGTCCGGCCCGAAACCGCTGACCTCCGCCTCGTCACCCGTCGTCACCGTCCACCGGCTCCGCCGCCGACACCCCGCTCGTCCACATGATAAGACGCGGGTCTCACAATCCGAAATGGCGGCGTAACGTGACACGAGCCCGCGGAGTCGCTCCGCGGGCTCGTACGAGGGAATGGGGACGCCGCCATGCCGAAGGAGACCGCCGTCTACACGCACGGCCACCACGAGTCCGTACTGCGCTCCCACACCTGGCGCACGGCCGAGAACTCGGCGGCCTACCTCCTCGGCTCGCTGAAGCCCCACATGCGGATCCTGGACATCGGCTGCGGGCCGGGCACCATCACCGCCGACCTGGCCGAGCTGGTCCCGGACGGTCACGTCACCGGCGTCGACCACGCGCCGGGCATCCTGGACCTGGCCCGCGCCACCGCGGCCGAACGCGGCCTGCGGAACGTCGAGTTCGCGGTGGCGGACGTCCACGCGCTGGACCGGCCGGACAACACCTTCTGCGTGGTCCACGCCCACCAGGTGCTGCAGCACGTCGGCGACCCGGTTCAGGCGCTGCGGGAGATGTACCGGGTCACGAAGCCGGGTGGGTTCGTCGCCGTCCGCGACTCGGACTACGCGGCGATGACCTGGTACCCCCCGTCCCGCGGCATGGACGACTGGCTGGACCTGTACCGCCGGGTGGCCCGCGCCAACGGCGGTGAGCCGGATGCCGGGCGACGCCTGAAGTCCTGGGCCCTGGAGGCCGGCTTCGAGGACGTCACCGCCTCCTCGAGCACCTGGTGCTACTCCACGGCCGAGGAGCGCGCCTGGTGGAGCGGCCTGTGGGCGGACCGCACGGTCGCCTCCGCCTACGCGGACCGCGCCACGGAGGGCGGCCACGCCACCGCGGAGCAACTGCACGCGGTGGCGGAGGCCTGGCGGGAGTGGGGCCGGCAGGAGGACGCGTGGTTCTCCGTCCTGCACGGGGAGATTCTGTGCCGGAAACCGGCCTGATCTCCCGTTTCGGGAAACCCGGGGGCCGCTGGTGCCGGTGGTAGGTGCCTGTCGGCAGCCCTACTCCCTGGGGAGCAGCGGTCCGAGCGGCCCCAGGTCCAGATTCAGGTCCTCGGGCCGCAGTCCGTAGCGATCACGCAGCTCGGCCATCCGGTCGTCCAGAAGCATCAGGGTGAGACCGATCCGCTCCTCCTGCTCCTCCGTCAGCTCGCCCGTGTCGAACCGGCGTATGGCCTGCCGCTCCATCAACTGCCGCAGCAGTTCGACCACGGTCAGCACGAGCTTGACCAGATCCCGCTCCACGGTGTCCGGTTCGAGGTCGAGGCGGTTCCGCCCGGTCTTCCCGGCAGGTCCCGCGCCGGCCCCCCGGGACGACCCCTCACCGGCCTTCCCCGCGGCCTCGGCGCCGGCCCTGCCGACGAGGGCCGGCTCGCCGCCTGCCCTCCCGGGAACCTCCCCGCCGCTCTGCGCGTAGGTCCTGCCGGCCGTTTCCCCGCTCACGACAGGTCCCCCCAGGGTGCGGGGACCTTTTCGTTCACCGAGCTGATGAGCGCGTTCAGGTCGATGCGCACGAGATCGACGTCGGCGATCCGCAGCGTGAGATCACCGGTGATGACGACACCGCCCGCGAGCAGCCGGTCGAGCAGATCGACGAGGGCGATCTCCCGGCGTTCCACGACAGTCACGCGTCCTCCCCGCTGAACGAGTAGGCCGCCCAGGGACCGGTGAGCTCGACACGCAGGCCGGGAGCGTCGTCCTTGGTGCGGTCCACCATCTCCACGAACGCCTCGGACTCCGAACGCGGCACCAGATAGGCGGCGTTCAGGATGTTCTGGCCGGATGCGCGGGAGAGCGCCGCGTTCTGCGGGGCGTGGATCCGGGTGTCCTCCGCGTACCCGGAAAGGGAGCCGTGCAGCCGCCGCGCGAACTCCTCGGCGTGCTCCCACTTCTCCTCGCTGGCCTTGCGCTGACTGCGCCGTTGCCTCAGATAGTCGCGCCCCGACACGGATTTCCCGGCGGAGGAAGCCGCCCGGGCACCGGTGTCCGCGGAGGCAGCCGGGGTCCCGGCGGATTCCGCGTCCCCGGAGCCCTCCGCGGATTCCGCGTACACCTTCACTCCCCATTCGACCCGCCCGTCGAGCCGGTCGAGGGTCCGCAGGAAGGTCTCCTCCCGCTGCTCCATCATCGTCCGGACGCCGCTGTCGTCCCGGAACACGGTGGCGAGCCGGAGCGGCAGCGGCGAGGTGACGACGGTGAGCGCGTCGATCACGTTCTGGTGGGCCCGCGCGGTCGTGCCGAGCCAGTCCAGGTCCTCCAGATGGGCCCGCAGCGGCTGCTCGGCGAAATCCTCCTCCGGCACCTGGCCGACGACGGCGACCAGCCCGTGGTGGACCAGTTGCTTGGGCGGCACACCACCGACCCCCGTCAGCTGACGCGGCAGGGACGTACCGAACGGGCGGCACACGGCGTAGACGTAGCGCAGACCACTCATCCTTGGGCCTCCTCCTCCGAGGGTTCACGCTCGCGCGCGGGCACCGCGGCGCGCGTGTTCTCCAGCTCCGCGACCTGGGCGCGCAACTCGGCGTTCTCACGGGCGAGTTCGTCGCGCCCTGCACGGGAGGAGAGCTGTGGATCGGTCTCCCACCAGTCGATGCCCATCTCCTTGGCCTTGTCGACGGAGGCGACGATGAGGCGCAGCTTAATGGTGAGCAGTTCGATGTCGAGCAGATTGATGCGGATGTCGCCCGCGATCACGATGCCCTTGTCCAGCACCCGTTCGAGGATGTCCGCGAGGTTGGCACCGCCACCGCTCCCGTAGGGGTCGGGCAGGCGCTGAGCCGTGGTCATCGACGGCTCCGGGTACCGGCGGGCTCACGATCGCGCTCGTCCGTCTCTTCCTCGACGGCTTCCTCTTCCTCCGGTTCGTCCTCGTACTCGGACTCCGGGGCGTCCTCGTCCTCGTACGCCTCCTCGTCCTCCTCCTCGTACTCGGACTCGGGCTGGTCCTCGTCCTCAAGGACCTCCTCGTCCTCGGGGACCTCTTCGTACTCGGCGGACTCCTCGTCCTCCAGGGCCTCCTCGTCGGCCGAGGCTTCCGCGTCCTCCGCGTCCTCCGAAGTCTGCTCGGACTCCTCCTCGGCGACAGCGTCCTCGTGGCTCGTGACCACCTCGCCGTCGCGGATCTCACCGCGCCAGCCGTCGTCGGCCTCACCCTTGATCGTGATGAACCGGGCGAAGTTCTTGAGGTCGAGGCGGGCCCTGCGGCCCTGGGCGCGCCAGATGTTGCCGGTCTTCTCGAACAGCCCCTTGGGGTAGTACTCGATGACCAGCAGGACGCGGGTGAGGTTCTCGGCGAGCGAGTGGAAGGTGACGACGCCCTTCGTGGTGCCCTTGGCGCCCTCCGACGTCCAGCTGATCCGCTGGTCCGCCACCTGCTCGGTGGTGTGCGCCTTCCAGCTGCGGCTGGACCAGAAGATCTTCATCTGCCAGTCGGACGTCGTGTCGTCGGCACCGCTCGCGCTCTTGACGCCCTTGGCGAAGGTGCTGAAGTCCTGGTACTGGGTCCACTGGTCGTACGCCGTGCGCAGCGGCACGCCGACATCGATGAACTCGATGATGACGGTCGGCTTCTGACCCGAGCCGCCCTTGCGCTTGCCCTTGCCGCCGGTCAGGTTCTTGAAGGCGCCGACCACGCTGTCCTTGGCGCGGCCCGCACCGAGCTCCAGCGCGGTCCTCATCGGCCCCTTGCCCTCGGACAGCTTGCGGCCGCCGTCGACTGCGAGCCTGGCGAAGCCGGGGCTCTCGCCCGAGGCGATGTCGTTGAGCTTGCCCGTCGTCGCACCGAGCTTGTGCCCGAAGCCGACCAGCAGCCGCTGGGTCTGGGCGGCCAGGTACGCCTGGGCCTCTTCCTTGAGCCGGTCGACCGCCTCGCTCTGGGCGACGGAGGTCAACGGGTTGCTCTTGGCCTGCTTGGTCGCGGACCCGAGGGTGTCAGTCATCGTCGCCGCCTCCCCTCGTCGTACGGGCCCGGGTGGTGCGGCGCGCGGCCGTCTTCTTCGCCGGAGCCTTCTTCGCGGCCTTCGCCGCCGTCTTCTTCGCCGGAGCCTCCTTGGCGGGGCTCCGCTTCTCCGCGGCCTTCTTCGCGGTCTTCTTCGCCGGAGCCCGCTTGCGAGGCGGCGGACTGTCCTCGGCTCCGTCGTCGGACCCGTCGTCGGCCGACCCGCGGTCCGCCGCCTCGTCGTCGTCCACGTCATCCGTGGTGCGAGGCGCGTCGTCCGAGTCGTCGTACCGCTCGTCCTCGTCGTACTCGTCCTCGTCGTACTCGTCTTCCGGCTCTTCGTCCTGGCGGCGCTTCTTCTTTCGCGCCCCGGGGACGTCCGGGACCGCGTCCGGGACCACGCCCGCGAGCTGGTCCTGCACCTGGCTGGTCCGTCCGTGCAGCCGGTCGGCGAGACCCGTGATCTGCCGCTCGACGAGCGCTCCGGAGGCGGCCTTGCCCACACCGCGCAGGTCCTGACGCAGCTGGTCGCCGATCTCCTTGAACTGCGGGTTGTTCTGCAGCTGCTGGGAGACCAGGTCCGCGAGCGCACGCGGGCTGAGCTGCATCCGCTTGCCGGCGACCATCGTGCCGACGGCGAACGCCAGTTTCATCTTCTTGGTACGTCCGAGGACGTATCCGGCCCCTACGGCGAGGCCAAGCCCTAGTCGGTTCATCGTGTCGTCCCGTTGTTGCCTGCTCCGGTGCCCCTGCTCATGGCTATCTCCAGCCTGTCGAGGAGCTCGTCCTCCATGCGGTCGAACTCCGCTTCGTCGATCTCGCCGGCCTCGAGGCGTTCCTCGAGTTTGCCGAGCTCGGCGCGGACCGCCGCCGGGTCGTAGTACTGGCGCTCGGCCTCGTTCACCACCTGCTCCATGGCCCAGAGGCTGCCGCGCACGGGGGCGAACGGCAGCATCAGGACTTCTCCGATCAGCCCCATGCCATCAACTCCTGTGGTCAGGCGCTCAGTTGCTCGCCTCGGCGGGCTGGGACGGACCTGGCTCGACGAAGCTGTAGGGGGGCAGCGGTCCGTGGACGCGCAGGTCCAGGTGCGGGTGTCCCTTGCGGACCTCCTCGACGGTGGCGATGAACGTCTCGGCCTCGTCCCGGTCCACGAGGAACGAGAGGTTGGCCAGCCAGCCAGTGGACTCGGGGCCCGCGCTCACCGCGGCGGCGACCGGCTCCAGGAGCTGCTGGATCTGCGCGGCGTCCTCCACCTCGCGGTGCTTCACCGCGGCGACCACCATCTCGCCCAGCCGCAGCTTGTCGTCGTAACTGCCGCCGCCCGCGCTTCGGTTGGCCTCCGTGAGCGCCCTGACCTCGGGGTTCTCGGACATCACCCGGTGCAGTACGGCCTCTTCGTCGTGCGTGGCCTTGACGTTGTACTCGACCTTGCCCGCCAGCGCTTCGAGGCGCTCCTTGAAGTGGTCGGCGCGCTCGGCCAGGACGCTGGTCACGGCCGCGTCGTCGGGCGACACACTGCCGAACCGCATGGGCAGCACCGGTCCGGCGGCGCCGGCCTCGGCCAGCACGTTCTGGTGGGCGAGCAGGTCCCTGCGCTTGGGCCGCAGCCCCTCGGGCGCGTCACTGACGACCGCGGCGAGGTCGCCCTCCTTGATGACGCGCACCGGCAGGGGCGGCTCGCCGACGCCTTCCGTGCCGTCCGGGAGCGTGGGCTGCGAACTGGACGTGATGCCGTAGACGTACGTGCTCACTCCTGCTCCTCCTTCCGGCGCGAGGCGGTCGACTTACGGGCACGCGGCCGCGACTCGGTCTGGCTCTCCTCACGGGACTGCTTGAACGCGTCCGAGATGGTCTCGGCCGCACCCGACAGCGCCCCCTTGGACTTGCCGCGCGCACCGGACTCGGTGATGTCGCCGACCAGGTCGGGGAGCCCGGGACTGCGCTTGGACCCGGCCTCCAGGTCGAGCCGGTTGCACGCCTCCGCGAAGCGCAGGTAGGTGTCCACGCTGGCGATGACGACACGGATGTCGATCTTCAGGATCTCGATGCCGACGAGAGAGACCCGAATGAAGGCGTCGATGACGAGCCCCCGGTCGAGAACGAGCTCGAGCACGTCGTAGAGGCCGCTGGAGCCGCCTCCGCCGCCGGATTGCTGTGCCGGAACAACGGTCATACCTACCGGACCTCCTGGTGAGTGGGGGTGTGTGAGCGGACGGGCCGTCTACCGGCCGCCGGGCTTGCGCGCATCGGCCCTCCCGCGTTCGTAGCGTCGGACGCGGCGATAGCCGGTGAGCCCGCCCCGCGGATCGAGGCTCACCTCGTACGTCGCGAGCAGGCTCATGGTGTCGGGGACCCGGACGAGTTCCAGGACCTCGATCTCCAGCGTCCAGCCGTCGTCGGTCCGCTCGAAGGACGACACCGACTCGGCCTCCATGCCGGTCAGCTCCGCGAGTTGGGCGCGCGCCTGGCGCAGCACCTC
The DNA here is from genome assembly GCF_027107535.1 of Streptomyces aurantiacus. NCBI lineage: Bacteria > Bacillati > Actinomycetota > Actinomycetes > Kitasatosporales > Streptomycetaceae > Streptomyces > Streptomyces sp. Qhu-G9. The sequence goes on from NZ_CP114283.1 coordinate 6,948,800, forward strand.
CATGGGCCCCAACTCGTCGTCCTCCGCCGCGTCCTGCTGCTTGCCCTTGGACGAGTTCGATGAACTCTGTGAATCTGATGTGTTGGATGTGTTCGACATGGCCACCTCGTTCATCGAGTGGCCCGGCGATCGTCGGCCAAACCTATGAGCTTCGGTGATCAGCCGCGCAGGGCGTTCAGCCGGCGCCGGGCGGGCCCGAGCGCCCGCCCGCTTCGCAGCAGGCCTGACCAGGGGTTGGTGCGTGCCTGGTCGGCGGCGTCCGCGATGGTCCAGCGGCGTGCGCCGAGTTCCGGATCGTCGAGTTGATCCCAGGTGACGGGTACGGCGACGGGGGCGCCGGGTGTGGCGCGGACGGTGAACGGGGCGACCGCGGTCTGGGCGTAGGCGTTGCGCTGGATGTCCAAGTAGAGCCGGTCGCCGCGGTCCTTCTTGCGGGCCTTGGTGGTGAGCCGGTCGGGGTGGGCCTCGGTGAGCGCGTCGGCGGTGTCCTTGGCGAAGCGGCGCACCTCGTCGAAGTCGTGGTGCCCGTTGAGCGGTACGACGACGTGCAGGCCGCGTGAGCCGGTGGTCATCAGGGCGGAGGGCAGCCTGAGTTCGTCGAGGAGTTCACCGAGGAGCCGGGCGGTGTCGCGTACCGGCTCGAAGTCGTCGGTCGCGGGGTCCAGGTCGAAGACCATCCGGTCCGGCCGGTCGACCGGGCCGTCGGACGGGGCCCGGGCCAGCCACCGGTGCAGGGTCAGGGCGGCCTGGTCGGCGAGGTAGACGAGGGTCGCGGTGTCCTCGCAGACGGGGTGCAGGACCGTGCCGCCCTCCTTGGGCACCTCGACGCGCCTGATCCAGTCCGGACAGTGGTCCGGGACGTTCTTCTGCATGAACCTCGGCCCGTCGAGCCCGTCCGGGTACCGCTCCAGCATCAGCGGCCGTCCCCGCAGGTGCGGCAGCATGAACGGGGCGATCTCCCGGTAGTACTCGACGAGGTCGGCCTTCGTGTACTCCTTCGCCCCTCCGCCGCCGGGGAACAGCACCTTGTCCGGCCGGTGCACCTCGACGGTGCGCCGGCCCGCGCGTACGGTCCGCACGGCGGTTCCCTCCGGTCGTTCCTTCCGGTCCGGTTCCTTCCGCGAGCGTCCCTGCGCTCGCGCGCCGTCGGCGGTCACCGCACCACCGCGTTCTCCACCAGCAGCTTCACCGCCGCGGCGATCGACTCGGCATCGATACCGGCCGCTCGCAGCTGTTCGGCGGGGGTGGCCGAGCCGGGCATGGCGCGTACGGCGAGACGGACCAGACGCGGGGTGGGGCGGCCGTCGAGGAACGCGTCGAGAACGGCGTCCCCGATGCCGCCCTCCTCGTGGTGGTCCTCCACGGTGACCAGGCAGCCGGTCTGTTCGGCGGCCTCGCGCAGGGTCTGGCGGTCGACCGGCTTGACGGAGTACAGGTCGACGACCCGCACGGGAATGCCGTCGTCGGCGAGCGCGTCCGCGGCCTTCAGCGCCTCGTGCACGGTCACCCCGGCGGCGACGACGGTCAGCCGGTCCTCCGGGGAGGACCGCAGCACCTTGCTGCCGCCGACCGGGAACTCCTCGTCCGGGCCGTACACGACGGGCATCGCGCCGCGTGAGGTCCGCAGGTAGCGGATCCCCTCCAGGCCCGCCATCGTGGCGACGAGCCCGGCCGTCTGGTTGGCGTCGCACGGGTAGAGCACGGTCGAGCCGTACACCGCCCGGAACATCGCCAGGTCCTCGACGCCCATCTGGGAGGGCCCGTCCTCGCCGATCGCGACGCCGGCGTGCGAGCCGACGAGGTTGAGGCCGGTCCCGCTGATCGCTGCCATCCGGACGAAGTCGTGGGCGCGGGTGAGGAACGCGGCGAAGCTCGACGCGTACGGCACCCAGCCGCGCGAGGCGAGCCCCACGGCCGCCGCGACGAGTTGCTGCTCGGCGATGTAGCACTCGAAGAACCGGTCCGGGTGCTCCTTCGCGAAGGCCTCGGCGCGTGTCGAGTCGCTGACCTCGCCGTCGAGGGCGACGACGTTTCCGTGGGCGGTGCCGAGCGCGGCGAGGGCCTGGCCGTAGGCGTCACGGGTGGCGACCTCGTCGCCGGCGTCCCAGCGTGGCAGCTCCAGGTGTCCGGCCCGGACGGCGTGCAGCATCCGTGCGGCGGGCGGCTGCTGGACCTCGACCCGCAGGTCGCGCACCCCGCCGAGTTCCCCGATCGCCTCGTCGGCGTCGGGCAGCGGCTTGCCGTGCAGGCCCTCGCGGTCCTCGACGGCCGCGACGCCCTTGCCCTTGAGGGTGCGGGCCAGGATCACGGTCGGCTGTCCGGCCGTGGAGGCCGCCTCGCCGTACGCCCGGTCGATGGCGTCGACGTCGTGGCCGTCCACCTCGACGGTGTGCCAGCCGAAGGCCTGGAAGCGGCGGGCGTACGCGTCGAGGTCGTGGCCGTGGCGGGTCGGGCCGCGCTGGCCCAGCCGGTTGACGTCCACGATCGCGGTGAGGTTGTCGAGGTGCTCGTGTGCGGCGTGCTCGGCCGCCTCCCAGACGGAGCCCTCGGCCAGCTCGCTGTCGCCGCACAACACCCACACCCGGTAGCCGACCCGGTCGAGCCGCTTGCCCGACAGGGCGATGCCCACCCCGACCGGCAGGCCCTGGCCCAGCGATCCGGTGGCCGTCTCCACCCATGGCAGCCGACGGGGCGTCGGGTGCCCTTCGAGCCTGCTGCCCAGGGTGCGGAAGGTCAGGAGCTCGCTGTCGTCGATCGCCCCGGCGGCCTTGTAGGCGGCGTACAGCAGCGGCGAGGCGTGCCCCTTGGAGAGGACGAAGCGGTCGTTGCCCGGATGGGAGGGCCGGTCGAAGTCGTAGCGCAGCCGCCGGGCGAGCAGGACCGCCATGAGGTCGGCGGAGGACATCGAGGAGGTGGGGTGCCCGGAGCCCGCCGCGGCGGCCGCGCGCACACTGTCGACGCGCAACTGCTGCCCCAGTTCGGTGAGTCGGGGGGTGCTCATGAGATTCCTTCCACAGGGTGTTCGGGTCGGGGTGCGGCCGGCTCGTCGGGGCGGGCGGATCCCGGCACCGCGGGCTCGGCATACGCCGGGCGACCCCCGGGACCGGCTGCCGCGGATGCCCCGGACACGGGGGCCCCGGACACGGGGGCCGCGCGTCCCGGCGTCGGCGGGTGCTCGCCGTCGGGGGCCGTTCCTCCGTGAGGCCGGCCCGGCATCCGGGGCAGCTCGGGGGAAGTCGTGTCCAGCGGTACCGACCAGGAGCGGACGAGGCCCAGCTGGACGGCCTGCCGTGGCAGTGCGGCGTCCAGGAGCCAGTCCGCGGCGACCCGGATGCGGTTGCCGGGCATCGCGGCCAGGTGGTAGCCGCGGGTGACGGCTCCGGCGAGGGGCCCGGAGAGCGGCACGCCGAGCGGGTTGGCGGCGGCCTTCACGCCGCCGAGGTCGACGACGAAGCCCAGGTCGCGGTGCCGGTAGGGGGCGGGGTCGCCGACGCCGAGCGAGGCGGCGACGTTCCGCCCGGCCGTCCTCCCCTGCCGCCAGGCGTGCTGTGCGGTCATCGGCGTGTACTGGCCCGGCTTCTCCAGATCGGGCACGGCGGCCGCGTCACCGCAGGCGAACACCTCGGGCCGGCCCGGCACCCGGAGGTTCGGCTCGACGAGCAGCCGGCCGCGTTCCATGGGCAGCCCGAGCTGCTCGGCCAGCGGATCGGGACGGACGCCGACGCACCAGACCAGGGACCGTGTGCTGACGAAGTCACCGTCGCTGAGCAGCACCCCGTCCGGGGTGGCCTCCTTCACGGACGTTCCGGTACGGACGTCGACGCCTCGCTGCCGCAGCACGCGGTCGGCGGTCCGCGACAGCCGCTCGTCCATCTCCGGCAGCACACGCGAGGCGATGTCGATCAGCATCCAGCGTGGCCGTGAGCCTCCGCGAAGGGGCCGCCTGCGCACCAGTGCGTCGGTGAACAGCTGCCCGTGCGCGGCCACCTCGGTGCCGGTGTAGCCGGCTCCCACGACGACGAAGGTGCACCGCGCGGCGCGGATCCCGGGATCCTCGGTGGTGGCCGCGAGCTCCACCTGCCGGATCACGTGGTCGCGCAGGTACAGCGCCTCGGGCAGTCCCCGGAAGCCGTGCGCGTGCTCGGCCACGCCCGGGACGGGCAGCAGCTTGTTGACGCTGCCGGCGGCGAGCACGAGCCGGTCGTAGGAGAGCGTGCCCTCGCCGCCCTCGGGGCCGGTGTAGTGGACCGTGCGCCCGTCGAGGTCGATGCCGTCCGCCTCACCGAGCACGAGGCGTACCCCCGGCAGGGTGCCGGTCAGGGAGACAGTGACGCGACGGGGCTCCAGGACCCCGGAGGCGACCTGTGGCAGCAGAGGCAGGTACAGGAAGTAGTCCGTCGGATTCAGCAGGACGATGTCGGCCCTGTGCCGGGTCAGCCGGGACAGGGTCTGCGCCGTCCGGTACCCGGCGAATCCTGCTCCGACTATCACGACACGGGGTCGGCTCATGGGTCGCCTCCGGCGGGGTCGCTCGTGCGGGGCCTTCCGCGTCCCCCTGGCCCGAGTGCCCAAACGTCGCGGGCCCCGGCCCACGGCGTTTCGCGCCGGGCCCCGGGGTTACCCGCAGATCGGCCCCCACCAGGGCCGTCACGGAGGTGCACCATGCCCGAATACGGCTATTTCCTGTCCACCGAGGAGTTCGCTCCCCAGGACCTCGTCGAGCAGGCCAGAATGGCCGAGCAGGCCGGGTTCCAGTCGCTGTGGATCTCGGACCACTACCACCCGTGGAACGACGCGCAGGGCCAGAGCCCCTTCGTCTGGTCGGTGATCGGCGCCCTGTCGGAGGCCGTGTCCCTGCCGATCGCGACGGCGGTGACCTGTCCGACCGTCCGGATCCACCCGGCGGTGGTGGCGCAGGCGGCGGCCACGAGCGCGGTGATGACGGAGGGCCGCTTCCGGCTCGGTGTGGGGTCCGGTGAGGCCCTGAACGAGCACGTCCTCGGTGATGCCTGGCCGCCCGCGCACATCCGGCTGGAGATGCTGGAGGAGGCGGTCCAGGTGATGCGCAAGCTCTTCACCGGCGAGGAGGTCAACCACTCCGGGCCCCACTACACGGTCCACAACGCCCGGCTCTACACGGTCCCCGACGAGCCCGTGCCCATCGACATCTCGGGCTTCGGCCCCCAGGCGACGGCCCTCGCGGCGCGGATCGGGGACGGCTTCGTCACCATGGCTCCGGACGAGCCCATGGTGGAGCAGTTCCGGCGGGGCGGCGGGGGCGCCAAACCCGCCGGCGGCGGCACGAAGGTCTGCTACGGCCAGGACCGCGACGAGGCCGTGCGTACGGTCCGCCGGCTCTGGTCCAACCAGCTGCTGCCCGGCGAGATGGGTCAGGTCCTCCCCTCGCCGAAGCACTTCGAGCAGCTGGAGCCGCTGGTGACGGAGGAGATGGTCAGCGAGAACACGGTGTGCGGGGACGACGTCGACGAGCATGTCGCCGCGCTCGCCGCTTTCGCCGACGCGGGCTTCGACCGTGTCTACGTCAACCAGATCGGCCCCGACCAGCGCGGCTTCTTCGACTTCTACCGCACGAAGGTGCTGCCGCAACTCCAGGAGGGGACCCGCTGAGACACCCCGGACGGCAGAAAGCCGCCGACTCCGGCGGAATCAGCGGCTCTCCGGCAGGCAGGCGGGTCCGCCCGGACCGGGCGGACCCGCCGTTTCGTACGCGCGGTTCACTCCGCGCGGTGGTGCGGGGCGGCGGGACCGGTGGCCCCGCCCGCGCCGGGCGCCGGGGGTGTGCTCGTGCCGGGTGCTCCCGCCGACCCGCTCACGGCGTCGGGCGCGACGGGCGGCATCGGCGGAACGGCGGGCCCGCCGGCCGGCATCCCGGGGGCCGCACGGCCGGTGACGCCCTCGCCGGGCCGCTGAGCGGCCTGTTCCGGCGTGGGCCGGGAGGCCGACGGCCGCGCCGCGTTGCGCAGCACGTACGCCAGCGCGCCGAGCACGGCCGCGATGATCAGCGCGGCCGCCCAGTCGGGCAGACCGAGCGCGAGGGCGAGGCCGGCCGCGAGCGCGAGGGCCGCGCCCGCGTACAGGGCGAGAGCACCGGACGCGGCGTACAGCGCGGCCGTACGACGCTGCTTGCGGGTCTGCTCCCGCAGCTCCTCGCGTATGGCCTCACGGGCCACCTGTGCCAGCTCGTCGGCCAGACGCTTGTCCAGATGTTCGATTCGATCCATGGCCGCCGGGTACCCGCGGCCCCCGGCCCGTAACGCCTCCCTCAGGGCGCCCACGCCTCCGTGCGCGAGCCGTGCGCCGCGTGCGGAAATGCCCGGGCGGCGCGGTGGACGCGGCCGACGCGCGGGATCCGTACGAAACGATCTCGCCCGGGGTCGGCCCCAACTAGGCTCGTCCGCATGGACATTCTGGGAGCCACGCTGCGTATCTGCGTCGACGACCTGGAGACCGCGGTCCCCTTCTACGAGAAGCTGGCGGGCGGCCCGGCGCTCCGCTTCGAGCGCGGCGGCGTCTCGGTCGCCGCGGTCGGCTGCTTCCTGCTGATGAGCGGGCCGAAGTCGGAGCTCGACGTGCTCCGCAAGGTCTCGGCGACCATCGCCGTGCAGGACGTCGACGAAGCCCACCGGGTACTCACCGAGTCGGGGGCCCACGTCCTCGCGGGCCCGGTGGCGACACCGGCGGGCCGCAACCTGATCGCGATGCACCCGGACGGCTACGTGTACGAGTACGTGGACCGCCGCACGCCGGAGTAGGTTCACCCGGCGCCGTCGGGGGCCGGCGCCCGCATCCGGAAGTCGTGGCGCTCCGGCAGGGGTTCGTCGGTGATCCGGGTCGTCACGTCGACCACGGAGCAGCGGGGACGACGAGCCGACCAGGGGCCCTCCCGGTCAGGATTGCGCAAAGGCCGCGACGACGACGTCGGCGAGGAGGGCGCCCGCGGCCTGACCGGGGTCCAGGTCGGGGTCGTAGATGGTGACGTTGAAGCCGGCGCAGTGCGGGGAGCGCACCAACGGCCGCAGCAGCGCGACGAGTTCCTCGGGCAGCAGTCCGTCGGGGTCGGGGCTGTCCACGGCGGGCATCACGGACGGGTCGAGCACGTCGGCGTCGAGATGCACCCAGAAGCCGTCCAGGTCCGGCACGTCGAAGGCCTGCGCGGTGGCCGTGGCCAGGGCGTCGGCGCCCCACTCCCGGATGTCGCCGACCGTCACGGTGGGGATCTTCAGTGCGGCCAGTTCGGCCCGGTCGTCCTCGAAGGCGTCACGGATCCCGAAGAACCGTGCGTCCTCGTCCCGCAGGTAGGGCTTGAGCCCCTCCAGGTCCGTCAGGTCGTCCTGGCCCCGGCCGGTCGCCAGGGCCACTTCCTCGCCGCCTGCCGCGCCGATCCGGTCGGAGTTGCCCGGGTGCCGGAAGTCGTGCGAGGCGTCCACCGCCGCGAGTCCGTAGCGTCCGACGCGGCGCAGCGCGAGTGAGGCGCCGAGCTGGATGGAGCAGTCGCCGCCGAGGACGACGGGCAGGTCACCGGCCCGCACATGTCCCTCGATGCGGTCGGCGAGCGTGCGCGTGTACGCGGCGAGCGCGGCGGCGTTGAAGACGCCGTCGCCCTCCTGCCAGTCACCCCGGTCGTAACGCGGCGGTACGACCACTTTGCCCTCCAGTGCGTTCAGCCTCCCCCACTGCCTTAAGGGCGCGGGGGGACCCCCACCACGATCCGCTGTTCGCGCAGGGCTCCGGCGAGCTTGTAGCAGCCGGGCACGGTGCCCGGGGCGGGCGGGCGGAGCCCCAGGTTCGACGGGGCGTCCAGAACGACGAGATTCCGAAGGGCACTCATGTTCGAACCCTATCGGCGGTGAGGGCCCAGCGCTCGTGGTCCCGCCAGGCCCCGTCGATGAAGAGGAACTCCGGCGAGAATCCCTCCAGCCGGAACCCGCAGCTCCGGGCGAGCGCGATCGAGGCCGCGTTGTCCGGCTGCACGTTGATCTCCAGCCGGTGCAGGCCGAGTCTGTCGAACGCGTACCGCACGACCAGGCCGAGTCCCTCGCTCATGAGCCCGCGTCCGGCCGCGTGCGCGAAGGCCCCGTATCCGAGCGCCCCGCACTGGAAGGCGCCCTCGACGATGTTGTTGATGTTGACGAACCCGGCGATCCCCCCGCCGTCCTTCTCGCAGACGAAGAACCCGGCCTTCGTCGGGTCGTCGATCAGCCGCCCCGCGTACGAGGTGTAGGCGGTGGGGGTGGCGGGCGGGAACAGCCACGGCTGGTGCAGGGCCTTGCTCTCCCGCACCCGGGCGGTGAACTCGGCGCCGTCCTCCAGGGTGAAGGGGCGTATGCCCACACGGGGGCCTTCGGCGAGGTACTCGCTGGTGGCGGACATCCGGCAACGGTACGCCGGACGCTCCGCCCTGCGCATGGTGCGACGCCGCGGGCCTGCGGGGGCCGGTCGCGAGGTTGTCCGCGCCGCCGAGGGGGCGCCCTTCGAGGGGCACCCGGCCGCCTATCTCCGGCGCCCCGAGAAGTGGGCCCCGCACAGCGCGCCGACCAGCGCGGTGCCGAGCAGCGCCATCCACAGGGGCATGGTCACCTCGGGAACCAGCAGGCGGATCTTGGTGGCCCGGGTGTTCTCGAAGATGAAGACCAGGGCGAGAACGGCCAGCACGACGACGGCCACCCGGCCGGGGGTCAGCAGGTTCCCGCCGCCGGCGCTCTGCGAAGTCTTCGGGCTCATGTGGTCAGCATGGGCGCAGGAGCGGGGCCCACGCGCGGCGAGGGGTTCCTCCGGGTGAGAGTCCGCGCCCTCGGGGCGAGCTCCTGGGCCCACGGAGTGGGATCCGGAACGCCCGGGCGCGAGGCGGGGCCCCCGGGGCGAGCTGGGGCGTCAGGCCAGGGCGGGCGCGTCGAGGGTGAGGGTCCCCGTCCCCGCGTCCAGCTCTCCCCGCACCCCGAACGGAATCGTCAGCGCCCCTTCGCCGTGCCCGAACCCGAACTCCTCGGCGATCGGCACCCCCAGCCCGCCCAGCCGGTCGAGGACCAGGTCCCGCACCTGGTCGTACGGGTCGCACCGCGCCCAGGAGCCGAGGAGGATCCCGGCGACTCCGTCGAGCCAGCCGGCGCGCAGGAGCTGGGTGAGACAGCGGTCCAGACGGTACGTCTCCTCGCCCACGTCCTCCAGGCAGAGCAGCCCGCCGCGTGCGGAGGGCCGGGCGTGCGGTGTGCCGAGCTCGGCGGCCAGCAGGCTCAGACAGCCGCCGAGGAGGACACCCCCGGCGCGTCCCGGCACCAGGGCCCGGCCCGCCGACGCGATGGTCCGCACGGACTCCGGATCGAAGAGGGTCGCCCGGAGGTGTTCCTGGGCCCGCGCGTTCTTGACGAAGTCGATGCCCGCGACCATCGGCCCGTGCAGTGTCACGAGTCCGAGCCGGGTCGCGAAGGCCTCGTGGAGGGCCGTGATGTCGCTGAAGCCGAGGAACACCTTGGGCCCGGCGGCGCGCAGGGCGTCCCAGTCGAGCAGGTCGGCCATGCGCTGGGCGCCGTACCCGCCGCGGGCGCACAGCACCGCGTCCACGGAGGGGTCGCACCAGGCGGACAGGAAATCCGCGGCCCTGTCGGCGTCCGTGCCCGCCAGGTAGCCGAACCGCGCGTGCCGGTCGAGGACATGGGGCGCCACGAACGGGTCCAGGTCCCAGCCGCGCAGGAGGTCGAGTCCCGCCTGGAGCCGTTCCTCGGGCACCGGACCGCTGGGCGCGACGACGGCGACCCGGGCGCCGGCGGTCAGCCGCGGGGGTCTGGTGAGGTCCTTCACTTGCCGAGCTCCAAGGTGGGAACGCCGGGCGGGTTCAGGCCGAACACCTGGGCGTACAGGGAGAGTTCGGCCTCCAGGACCCGCACCATGGTGTCGGCGCGCCGGAAGCCGTGGCCCTCGCCCTCGAAGGCGATGTAGGCGTGCGGCACGGGCCGCGCCCGCTCCTCCAGCCTGGCCAGGAAACGCTCGCACTGGGCCGGCGGACAGATGACGTCGTCGAGGCCCTGGAGGAGCAGGAAGGGCGCGGTGACCTGGTCGGCGTGCTCGGTGGGCGAACGCTCCGCGTAGCGGGCGGGGACCTCGGCGAGCGGTCCGACCAGGGTCTCCAGGTACTGCGACTCGAAGTCGTGGGTCTCGCCCGCGCCCCAGCCCACGAGGTCGAGGATGGGGTAGAGGATCGTCCCGCAGGCGTACACGTCGGTGCTCACCAGGGACGCGGCCGTGGTCCAGCCGCCCGCGCTGCCGCCCCGGACCGCCAGTCTGCCGCGGTCGGCGGTGCCCTCCTCGGCGAGGGCGAGCGCGACGGCCGCGCAGTCCTCGACGTCCACGACACCCCACTGCTCGCGCAGCCGGTTGCGGTACTCGCGTCCGTACCCGGTGGAGCCGCCGTAGTTCACCTCGGCGACTCCGATGCCGCGCGAGGTGAAGTACGCGATCTGCAGGTCGAGGACGAGCGGGGCACGGCCGGTGGGGCCGCCGTGCGCCCGGACGACGTAGGGCGGGGGCCCGTCGCCGGGAGCGACGTGGCCGGGATGGTGGGGCGGGTAGATGTGCGCGTGGATCTCGCGTCCGGCGGGCCCGGTGAACGTACGGATCTGCGGTTCCGGGTAGTAGGCGGGGTCCACCGGGTCGTCGTGCGGGGCTCCCACGACGCGGGCGCGGCCCGTGCGGGCGTCCAGCTCGATGACCTCGTACGCGCTGCGCGGGCTCGCGGCGACGGCGACGACGCGGCTGCCGTCGACGGCGAGGGTGGCCGCGTACTCGGTCCAGGGACCGGCCGTGTCGACGACCTCGCCGGTCTCCGGGTCCAGGATGCCGAGCGCGGTGGCGCCCCGGCCGTGCACGACGGCGATCAGTCCGCTCTCCAGCGGCGCGAACCAGCGCCGGCCGATGGTCCACAGCGGTCCGCCGAACTCCTCCTCGCGCGTGCACAGGGGTTCGGACACCTCGCCGCCGACGGCCCGCCGGTAGAGGTTCCACCAGCCGGTGCGGTCGCTGGAGTACAGGAGGGAGCCGTCCCGGCCCCAGTCGGCCTGGGCGATCGACTCGTCCGGTCCGCCCGCGGCTCTCCGGGCCGCCCGCAGCGTCCCGTCGGACGACACCTCGGCCACCATGAGTTCGGACCCGTCCCACGGCATGCGCGGGTGGTCCCAGGCCAGCCAGGCCGCGTGCCGCCCGTCGGGTGAGACCCGCGGCCCGGTGACGAACCGGTGCGGCCCGTCGGTGAGTTCGCGTACGGCGCCCCGGTCCTGGGCGGCGGAGCCGTCCAGCGGGACCGCGGCGACGAGCCGGCGTACGTCGGCGGGTCCCTCACCCGTGAACTCTTCGAGCACGCACCAGACTTCGCCGGACTCCAGGTGCATCTGCGGGTCCACCCACCGCAGTCCGTCGCCCACCGGGGACACGGGTGTCAGGGGGCGCGGCCCGCTTGTGGGGTCGGCGGGCTCGTACGCGTACAGCCGCTGGTCGGCGAAGTCGACGAAGACGACGAGCGGGCCCTCCTCGCGGACCGCGCCGGCCCACGGATGTCCGCCGTACTCGATGACGCGGCTGCGGACGTTCCACGGGGCGGGCAGCACCGTCTCCTCGGTGCCGTCGGCGCGGCGGCGCACCAGGGCGCGGCGGCCGCCCTCGGTGGGCCGGGGTTCGGTCCACCAGGCCTCGTCCCCGACGAAGCCGACGTAATCGGGGTGCCCGTCGTGCGCGGCGGCGAGCGACGCGTCGATGGGCGAGGGCCAGGAACCGTAGGCCAGCGTCTGCACTGTGTCCCCCATTTTCCCTAAGCCGTGCGCAGGAAGCGGTCGAGTACCCGGACTCCGAAGTGCAGTGCTTCGACGGGCACACGTTCGTCGACCCCGTGGAAGAGGGCCTGGTAGTCGAAGCCCTGCGGAAGCTTCAGCGGCGTGAACCCGTAGCCGGTGATGCCGAGGCGCGAGAACTGCTTGGCGTCCGTGCCGCCCGACATGCAGTACGGCACGACATGCCCCTCGGGTGCGAACTCCTCCACGGCGGCCCGCATCCGGGCGTACGTCGTCGAGTCCAGCGGGGCCTGGAGGGCGACCTCGTGGTGGAGGAACTCCCAGTCCACGTCCGGTCCGGTGAGCTCGTCGAGGGTGGCACGGAACTCGTCTGCCGTGCCGGCCAGATAGCGACCGTCGACGTGAGCGAGGGCCTCTCCGGGAATCACGTTGACCTTGTAACCGGCGTTCAGCATGGTCGGGTTGGTGCTGTTGCGCACGGTCGCCTCGACGAGGGAGGCGGCGGTACCGAGCTTCTCCATCAGCCGGTCGACACCGTCCGGGTCGTCGAGATCGGGCTCGACCCCGTACAGGGCGGCGAGTTCGGTGAGGGCCGCGCGGACCGTCGGGGTGAGCCGTACGGGCCACTGGTGGGCGCCGATCCGCGCGATGGCGGCGGCGAGCCTGGTCACCGCGTTGGCCCGGTTTACCTTGGAGCCGTGGCCCGCCCGGCCGCGGGCGGTGAGCTTCATCCAGCCGGTGCCGCGCTCGCCGGCCGCGACCGGATACAGCTCGCGGCCGCTGCCGTCGTGGAAGGTGAACGCGCCGGACTCGCTGATGCCCTCGGTACACCCCTCGAAGAGCCCCGGGTGCTGGTCCGCGAGGAAGCCCGAGCCGTCCTCGGCGCTCGCCTCCTCGTCCGCGGTGAACGCGATCACAAGGTCGCGACGGGGGCGTACACCGGCGCGCGCCCACTGCCTGACGACCGCGAGGATCATCGCGTCCATGTTCTTCATGTCGACGGCGCCCCGACCCCAGACGACGCCGTCGCGGATCTCGCCGGAGAACGGGTGGACGCTCCAGTCCTCCGCCTGGGCCGGTACGACGTCGAGGTGACCGTGGACGAGCAGGGCGTCGGCGGACGGGTCGGTGCCCTCCAGGCGCGCGACGACGTTCGTACGCCCCTTGGTGCGCTCCAGGAGCGTCGGCTCCAGGCCTGCCTCGGCGAGCCGAGCGGCGGCGTACTCGGCGGCCGGCCTCTCCTGGCAGTCGCCGCCGCCGCGGTTCGTCGTGTCGATCCGGATGAGGTCGGAGGTGAACCGGACGACCTCGTCCAGGGACAGCTCGTCGACCGCGCGCTCGCCGGTCGTGCTCTTCTCAGCCATAGGTCTCCTCCACGGCAGCCGAGACGATCGTGGTGACCGCCTTGAAGGTCCGGATGCCCTCGTACATGGTCGCGCTGGTGTACGCCACCTTCCGTTCCCCGGTCCGCTCGACGCCCGGGACGACCGTGGCCGCCATCGACAGGTGCTCGGCGTCGAACTCCAACTGCACGGTGTGGGGGCCCGCCTGGGCGGGCTCGTGCCGCACCGCGAGGCGCGTCGCCTCCTTGGCCGCCGAGCGGATGTCGGACGCCGTGCGCGCCGGTGTGCGGCACACCGCCGCGTACCGCGAGACATGGTCCTTGACGGCGACCTTCAGCGCCTGGGGGGCGTAGCCGAGGGCGTCCTCGCAGGCCACGTCGTCACCGGTGACCAGGACGACGGGCACTCCGTACTCGGCGACGACGAGCGCGTTGAGCAGGCCCTCGCTGGCCCGTTCGCCGTCGACCCACACGCCGGTGATCGAGTTGGCGAGATAGGTGTGGGCGAGGACGCCCTCCATGCCGGCGCCCGCGTGGTAGCCGACGAAGGCGATGCCGTCGACGTCCCCGTGCTGCACGCCCTCCACCATGGACAGCGACTTGTGGCGCCCGGTGAGCATCTGCGCGCGTTCGTCCAGCTGCTCCAGGAGCAGGTTGCGCATCGTCCAGTGGGCCTCGTTGACGAGGACCTCGTCGGCGCCGCCGTCGAGGAAGCCGAGGACCGCGGCGTTCACGTCCGAGGTGAACATCGACCGGCACCGCTCCCACTGCGGTGTGCCGGGCAGTACGTCGGCCGGCCAGGTCACCCCGGTGGCGCCCTCCATGTCGGCGCTGATGAGGATCTTTACCATGCTCCAGTTGTATCGCAGTCGTGCGGCGCCCCACAGGTCCGGGCGGTCAGCTGGACGAACCCACCGAAACCTTCACTCGGCCGTCGGTGTGTTCCTGGTCCACCGTGACGGTGGTGCCGGAGTCGGCGTCGCGGCTGGGACCGTGGGCCGCGGCGTCGCGGTGGACGCCGTCGAGGTCGTCGAAGACCGGGACCGCCGGACGGGACGGGACGACCGTCCGCACTCCGCCGAGGTGGAAGACCAGTTCGGTGGTGGGCCGCAGTCCGAAGGGCGAGTCGTAGGTCTGGAGGCGGTTGCGGATCACCGCTCCGGAGGCGGACCGGGCCGGCTCGGGGTGGGCGTCGACGGGCAGGATCCGGCCGTGTCCGCCGTTCGCCCCGGTCCTGTTGTCGCGGTACTTGGTGTTCCAGTACCAGATGAGGATGCCGTTCTCGTAGTGCAGCCGCTCCTTGAGCTTGGGCCGTTGCGGTGTCCAACCCAGCTGGAAGGGACCCGACTTGAGGAACGCGTCCGCGCCGACGTACTGCCTGTTCTCGACGACGTAGTGGCGGGCGTTGCCGTCCGCGTCGGCGGGCAGGTTCACCAGGAGTGCTTCCCTGCCGGCGGTCGAGGCGGGTACGGACAGCGGGTTGAGGGTGACCGTGGCGGCGGCGCCCGCCCTGACGGACGCGTAGTCGAGCCAGCCCAGTTGGAGCCTCGCCCAGGCGCCCAGGTCCGCCGGGTGGGCGGCCAGTTCGTTCTCGTCCGAGAGGAGTGAGCCCTGCGCCATGACCGACCAGAATCCGGTGGAGTTCTCGCCGCCCGAGGTGTCGTACAGGTCGGGCAGGCCCAGGTCGTGGCCGTACTCGTGGGCGAGGGTGCCGAGCCCTCTGTTCTCGTTGGTCATCGTGTAGTCGTTGACCCAGACACCGGAGTCGCCGACCCTGCTGCCGCCGTCCCGGGCGCCGCCCGCCGGGCCCAGCCGGCCGGCGCCGGTCTGCAGGTGGCTGACGGTGCCGCGGTGCGAGCCGATGGCGTCCTTTCCGCCTGCGCCACCGCCGTTGGCCTGCGACTCCCCCGCGAACATCAGCATCACGCGGTCGAGGTAGCCGTCGGGTTCGTTGAAGATCCCGTCCCGGTCGTGGTCGTTGCGGTCCCAGATGTCGTACGTGGCAAGGTACTTGGCCAGTGAGGCGGCGGTCCGGCCGGTGGCGCGCTGGTCCTCGTACCACTGGTCGAGGCCGTCGGTGACGAGCTGCTTGTTGCAGTAGTACGTCGAGACCGGCGCCCCGTCCTTCTTGCAGGTGTCGGTGCCGTAGTGCGCCAGTGGGCGGTGCACGCGCGTCCAGCCGTGGACGCTGCCGGTGATCGAGTAGGCACCGCTGGACTGCCGTTGGAGGTACGACCTGAGCGTGTCGCCGGAACCGGGACCGGAGCCGCCCGCACTGTCGGCCGTGCCGAAGATCTGCCGCTGGTAGTAGGCCCGGCTGTAGTCGGCGGTCCACACCGTGGCGTTGTCGGTGGCGCGGTCGGGCCGGGGAATCCGGTTGTGCCCGTAGTCGGCGAACTCCACCGGCAGCACGAAGATCCGGTCCGTGGTGCGGGCCGTCTCCGCATACCTGTCCTCGCGGTACTCGATGCGCTGCGAGGAGCCGCGGGTCTCGGGGACCGCGGCGCCGGTGACGAGTTTGGCGACGGCCACGGTGCGGGCCCGTTCGGTGCGCGCCCCGGCCGCGCTCAGCAGATCGTGGCCGGGGGCACCCCTCGTCGGGTGCGGGCCCGCCGCGGCCGCTCGCGCGAGTCCCGGTGCCCCCGCGGGTTCACGGGACTCCGCGACGGCGCCCGGGACGTGGAAGGCCAGGGCGTGTACGGCGAGGGCGGCGACAGCGGCCACCGATCCGCGGATGCGCTTGCTCACCGTGCGTCCTCCTCGGGCTCCTGGGGCGCACTCAGGAGAGCATGCCGGGGCGGCCGGGGCGGGCTGCCGGGCAGCGTGTCGCCCTCGGGGTCACTCGGCCGCCCACAGCCCCCGTACGTGCCCGAGATGCCGGGTCATGACGGCGCGAACCGCCTCCTCGTCGCGGGCGGCGAGGGCGTCCAGGATCTCCAGGTGCTCCTCGGCGGAGGCCTCCAGGCGGCCCGCCTCGACCAGGGCGTGCAGGCCGTAGAGGCGGGAGCGCCCCCGGAGGCCGCCGACGACCTCGACCAGGTGCTCGTTGCCCGCGAGGGCGAGCAGACCGAGGTGGAAACGGATGTCCGCCTCGACGTACGCGATGAGGTCACCGGCCGCCGCGGCCGTGACGATCTCCCGTGCGACGGGGCGCAGCGCCTCCAGTGCGGCGGGTTCGGCACAGGCGGCCAGGCCCGCGGTGGTGGGGATCTCGATGAGCGAGCGGATGTGCGTGTACTCGTCGAGCTGCTTCTCCGAGACCGCGGTGACCCGGAAGCCCTTGTTGGGCACGGTGTCGACCAGGCCCTCCTTGGCGAGGTCGAGCATGGCCTCCCGGACCGGGGTGGCCGAGACACCGAAGCGGGCGGCGAGGGCCGGCGCGGAGTGCACCTCGCCGGGACGCAGTTCCCCGGCGATGAGGGCGGCCCGCAGAGCGTCCGCGACACGCTCGCGATAGCTGGGCTTCTTGCCGCCCAGCGTGGGCAGGACGGGGGCACCGGGGCGCTGGGCGGGCATCTGGCGGTCTCCTCGGAACGGGCGGTGGACACGATGTGTGCGACGGCGCGGGACAGCAGGCTCTAGAGGACGAAGCCGGCCGGGAACGGGTCGCCGGGGTCGAGCAGGTACTGGGCGGTGCCGGTCACCCAGGCGCGTCCGGTGAAGCTGGGCAGGACGGCGGGGATTCCGGCGACCTCGGTGGTGCCGAGGAGACGGCCGGTGAAGTGTGTGCCGATGAAGGACTCGTTCACGAACTCGGTGTGCAGGGGGAGTTCGCCGCGCGCGTGCAGTTGTGCCATGCGCGCGCTGGTGCCCGTGCCGCAGGGCGAGCGGTCGAACCAGCCGGGGTGGATGGCCATCGCGTGCCGCGAATGCCGGGCCGTCGAGCCGGGGGCGGTCAGCTGCACGTGGTGGCAGCCGCTGATGGAGGGGTCCTCGGGGTGGACGGGCTCCCCCTCGGCGTTGATGGCGTCCATCAGGGAGAGCCCGGCGGCGAGGATGTCGTCCTTGCGGGCCCGGTCGAAGGGCAGCCCGAACTGGTCGAGCGGCAGGATCGCGTAGAAGTTGCCGCCGTAGGCGAGGTCGTAGGTCACCGTCCGCCCGTCGGCGAGTTCGATCGTGCGGTCGTGGGCGACGGAGAAGGACGGCACGTTCCGGAGGGTGACCGACTTCGCGGATCCGTCCTGCACGGCGACCTCGGCGACGACGGGTCCGGCCGGGGTGTCGAGGCGGATGGTGGTCACCGGTTCGACGACCTCGACCATGCCCGTCTCGACGAGGACGGTCGCGACCCCGATGGTGCCGTGTCCGCACATGGGCAGGTAGCCGGACACCTCGATGTAGATGACGCCGTAGTCGCAGTCGGGGCGGGTGGACGGCTGGAGGACCGCGCCGCTCATCGCCGCGTGGCCGCGCGGCTCGTTCATCAGCAACTGCTTGATGTCGTCGCGGTGTTCGCGGAAGTGGAGTCGCCGCTCGTTCATGGTCGCGCCGGGGACCGTGCCGATGCCGCCGGTGATCACGCGGGTCGGCATGCCCTCGGTGTGCGAGTCGACGGCGTGCAGGACGAGTTTGCTGCGCATGGTCCTGTCTCCCTCAGACGAGCCCTGCCGCCACGGCCTTCTCCGTGGCGGCCCGGACGGCGGCCTCCTGGTCGGCCCGCAGCGCCGCGCGGGGCGGGCGTACCGGACCGCCGGGCCGGCCGACGATGTCCATCGACAGCTTGATGGCCTGGACGAACTCCACCTGGGAGTCCCAGCGCAGCAGCGGGTGCAGTTGCCGGTAGAGCGGCAGCGCGGTGTCGAGGTCGCCCCGGACTGCGGCGCGGTACAGCTCCACGGACGCGGCGGGCAGCGCGTTCGGGTAGCCGGCGACCCAGCCCTTGGCGCCCGCGACGGCCAGCTCCAGCAGGACGTCGTCGGCGCCGATCAACAGGTCCAGTTCCGGGGCGAGTTCGGCGATGCGGTAGGCCCGGCGTACGTCACCGGAGAACTCTTTGACGCCGTGGATGTGTCCCTCGGCGTGCAGTTCGGCCAGGAGCTCGGGCACCAGGTCGACCTTGGTGTCGATCGGGTTGTTGTAGGCCACGATCGGCAGGCCCGCCGCGGCGACCTCCGCGTAGTGGGCGAGGACCGAGCGCTCGTCGGCCCGGTAGGCGTTCGGGGGCAGCAGCATCACGGAGGCGCAGCCCGCGTCGCGTGCCTGCTCGGCCCAGCGCCGGGCCTCGGCGGAGCCGTACGCGGCGACGCCGGGCATGACGCGGGAGCCGCCGATCGCCGCCACGGCCGTCTCCACGACCCTGGCGCGCTCCTCGGGCGTCAGCACCTGGTACTCGCCGAGCGAGCCGTTGGGCACGACGCCGTCGCAGCCGTTCTCGACGAGCCACGCGCAGTGGTCGGCGTAGGCGTCGAAGTCGACGGACAGGTCGTCCTTGAGCGGGAGGGCGGTGGCGACGAGGACGCCGCGCCAGGGTCGGTTGTCGGTCATGGGGATTCCCGTCCGGTTCGTCGGGTCTGGCAGGTTCGTGGGGTCTGGCAAGTTCGTGGGGTCTGGCAGGTCAGGGGGATTCGCCGGGCTCGCGCGCGAGCACACCGAGGGGTACGGGCCGGGCGAACGGCCGTCGCGAGGGTGTCGGCGGGCATCCGGCGAGCCCCGCCACCGCGGCACCGCACATCCGGCCCTGGCACCAGCCCATCCCGGCGCGGGTCAGCAGTTTCACGGTGCGTACGTCCGCGGCTCCCAGCTCGTCGACGGCCTCCCGCACCGCGGAGGCGGGCACGTCCTCGCAGCGGCACACAAGGGTGTCGTCACCGATCCGTTCGGCCCAACGGGTGGGCGGTGCGCAGACGCTGTCGACGACGGCGAAGAACTCCCGCAGTCCGGCGCGTGCCTTGGCGGCCTGTGCGTAGGAACTCGGCGCGGGCGTCCGGGAGTCGAGCCGAGCCGCGACGGACAGGCCCGCGATCCGGCCCTCGGCCAGCGAGAGTGCCGCGCCGCCGATCCCGGTGGTCTCGCCGGCGGCCCAGACACCCGGCACGTCGGTGCGCTGCTCGTCGTCCACGGCGACGCTCAGCCCGTCGAGACGGCAGCCGAGCGTCTCGGCGAGGTCGGTGTGCGGGAGCATGCCGTGGCCGACGGCGAGGCTGTCGCAGGGCACGCGCCACTCGCTGCCGGCCTCGACCCGTCCGTCGGTGCCGAGCGCGGCCACGGTCACGGCTTCGAGCCGGCCGGTGCCGTGCGCCTCGACGACGATGTGACGGACGTGGACCGGGACCCGGTGCCGCGCCAGCCCGGCGGCGTACCGGGCGCCTTCGGCGAGCTTGTCCGGATGAGCGGCCAGGACCCGGGCGTGCCGGACGAAGGCTCTGGGATCGGCGGACTCCACCAGGGCGGCCACCTTCGCCCCGGCCGCGGCCAGCCCGACGGCGACGGGCATCAGCAGCGGCCCGGTCCCGGCGACCACGGCGGTACGGCCCGGCAGTACGAGTCCGCTCTTGAGCATGGCCTGCGCCCCTCCCGCGGTGACGACCCCGGGCAGGGTCCAGCCGGGAAAGGGCAGCACCTTCTCGTAGCCGCCGGTCGCGAGGAGTACGGCGTCGGCGCGGACCGTGACGGACTCCTCCTGCTCGGGCCCGCGCAGGGCGTGCACGGCGAAAGCGCCGGACGCCCCCTCGACGCACCAGACATGATGGTCCGTCAGGTGGCTGACGCGCCCCGCCGCGACATGCGCCGCGAGTCCGTCGCGCAGTCGTTCCCAGGTACGCCACTGGTGGTGCAGGGCCTGCGGGCGGCGGGCACCGAGGCCTGCGGCGGGCTGCCGGTAGAACTGCCCGCCCGCTTCCGCACCGGCGTCCACGAGGGTCACCCGGACGCCCCGCGCGGCGGCGGCGAGGGCGGCGGCGAGCCCGGCGGGACCCGCGCCGATCACCGCGAGACGGGGTCGGTCAGTCATCGTGCCCGGTCCCTTCCTGTGTGCGGATCACGTCACCGGGCTGCGCACGCACCAGGCAAGCCCGTTGGTTGGGGCGCCCGTTGACGGTCAGCAGACAGTCGAAGCACACCCCGATCCCGCAGAAGACACCGCGCGGCTCGCCGCTCCCCCGGGTCGTGCGCCAGGACAGGACGCCCGCCGACCACAGGGCGGCCGCGATCGTCCGGCCGGGGAGGACGGCGATCTCACGGTCGTCGAACGTGACGGTGAAGGGGGGTTCCGTCCGGGCCCGGACCAGCCTCATGGGAGTACGCGGCATCACAGGGCTCCCTCGGTCGACGGCTG
The DNA here is from genome assembly GCF_027107535.1 of Streptomyces aurantiacus. Classification (NCBI taxonomy): domain Bacteria; kingdom Bacillati; phylum Actinomycetota; class Actinomycetes; order Kitasatosporales; family Streptomycetaceae; genus Streptomyces; species Streptomyces sp. Qhu-G9. Next base: position 6,969,210 of record NZ_CP114283.1, read on the forward strand.
GGCTGACGGCTCGGGAAAGCGGTCGGGGCAGAACGGCGCGAGATCCAGGTCGGGTGACCGGTCCGTCAGTACCTGCGCGATCAAGTGCCCTGTCCCCGTGGCGAGTCCGATCCCCGCGCCCTCGTGCCCGCACGCGTGGAAGAGGCCGGGTACGCGCGCGTCGGGCCCGACGGCGGGGAGGTGGTCGGGCATGTACGGCCGGAAGCCGAGGTAGGAGCGCATGGCCCGCACGCCCGACAGGAAGGGGAACAGCCGGGTCGCCCCCGCCGCCAGCGACCGGGCGACGGGCAGCGAGAAGGAGCGGTCGAAGCCGACCCGCTCCCGGCTGGCCCCGATCAGTACCGGTCCCGCCGCCGTGCCCTCGACCACCGGGGAGGTCTGCAGCGCCGCAGAGTCGCTGGCCACGTCGGCCACGTAGTCCGCGGCGTACACCTTGTGGCGCACCCTGCGCGGCAGCGGCTCGGTGACGAGGACGAAGCCGCGCCGGGGCAGCACCGGCAGGAACACCCCGGCCAGGGCGGCCAGTTCCCCGCCCCAGGTTCCGGCCGCGTTGACGACCGCGGGAGTGCTGATGTCTCCGTGCGAGGTGCGTACGCCGCGTACCGCCCCCGATCGCGTGCGCAGCACCTCCGTGACCGTCCAGCCGGTCCGCAGCGAGGCACCGGCCGTCCGGGCGAGCCGTACCAGGCGGGCGGCCGCGAGCGTCGGCATCACCTGGGCGTCCTGTGGGTACAGCACACCGCCCGCGAGCCCCTTCGCCAAGTACGGTTCGAGGTCGTGGAGTTGCTCCGGAGCGACGCTCGTGGTCCGCACTCCGGCCGCGCGCTGTGCGGCGGAGAGGTCCTCCAGCGCCGTGAGCCCCTCGGGCGCGGAGGCGACGACGAGGCCGCCCTTCGCCTCGTACTCGACCGACTCCGCCACGCCGGGCTCGGCCGCGAGGCCGGCCCACAGCCGTCCGGAGAGCAGCGCGAGGTCGAGTTCGGGTCCCGGCTCCTTGTCGGAGACGAGCAGGTTGCCCTCGCCCGCGCCGGTCGTACCGCCGGCCACCGGACCGCGGTCCACGAGGACGACGCTCAGTCCGGCCCGGGCCGCGTACAGGGCGCTCGCCGCTCCGACCATCCCGGCCCCGACGACCACAACATCGCAGGTCAGCGAGTTATTCACGCCTGTACTATGTCACATACCGCAGACTCGGCCAAGAGGGCGACGGGCCCGGCCCCCGTCAGGAGTGGGCCGGCCGGCGCCCCGCCGAGGGGCGCGGGGAACTGCGCGACCAGTCCCCACGCGCCCGCACCCACCCCGCGGCGCCCGGCGCCCCGCTCTCAGTCGCGCCCCACGACCATCCACTTCGACGGGAGCTCGATCCGCGAGCCGTCGGCACGGCACTCCGTGGTGACGAGCGGCAGCTCCCCGCTCGCCCGCACGGCGAGCCCCGCCGCGCGCAGGTACTCGGGGACGGCGGCGTCGGCCACCTCGCCGGGGGCGATCCCGTGCCGGAAGACGGGCGCGAGTTTCGCCGGTGGCCCGTCGGGACTCTGGGCGAGACCGCGCAGCACGACCCCGGCGGCCTCGGCGAGCTCGACGAGGAACGCGCACCCCCGGTCGCCGACCAGCCTGGCCAACCCGTCGACGAGCGGCTGCCGGTCGGCCGGTTCGCACTGGTGCAGCACGCCACGCATATAGACGTTGGCGTCACCGAGTTCGGCGTGCAGCATCTCGGCCTCGGCCTTGTCCGCCGCGTCGAACAGCCGGTAGGAGGCCTGACCCGCGGGATCGGCGAGCCGGGCGTGGTCGAGGGCGGCGGCCGACAGGTCGGCGCCGACGACCCGCGGAAAGCGGTCGGCGAGGAACCGCGTCTGGGTGCCGTTGCCGCAGCCGAGATCCACGAGAGGCAGCCCCGGGGCGGTCAGGTGCGGTTCGAACAGGGCGAGATGGACGCGCGCGGTCAGCGCCGGCTCGGCGTCCCAGAAGACGGCTCCCGGCTCGCCCGGAGCCTCGCTCCAAAAACCCTCCCAGGCCTGCCTGTACCGAGTAGTCACGCTCATGCCAGCTCCCCAGGGTGCGACCGCTAACCGCCCAAAAGTGACGGACAGTCCGGTCTATCGCGCCCGGCGTGCGGCGACAAGAACACGGTGCGTACCTTCCACGGCTCATTCGACAGCCGTGCGCCGATGCGCGCCCCTCGGGGCTGGGCGGGGCGCTCAGCGACGTGGCAGGGTCAGTTCGAACCACACCGTCTTGCCGGAGCCCGTCCGGCTGGTCCCCCACTCGCGCGCCAGGGTGCTGACCACGCGCATCCCGCGCCCGGCCTCGTCGAGCGGACCCACGCTGAGCAGCGTCGGCAGGGTGTGGTCGTCGTCGCTCACCTCGCACAACAGGGTGTCGCCCCGGACGAGTCTCAGTTCGATCGGCCGGCTGTGGGAGTGCCGTACGGCGTTGGTGACGAGTTCACTGACCAGCAACTCCGTCACGGCCGCCTGGGAGTCGAGTCCCCACTCGTGGAGCTGCTCACGGACCGCGCCGCGTGCCCTGCGGACCTCCAGCCGGTCGTGGCCGATGCGCCACTCGGCGACGTCCTCCGGGTCGATGCCGTTGAGCCTGGCCATCAGGAGCGCCACGTCGTCCTTGCGGCCGCCGCGGGTGTTGAGGGCGCGGATGATGGTGTCGCAGGCGTCGTCCATGGACGCTGCCGGGTGGGCGGCGGACTCGCAGAGAGTGGCGAGGCCGACACCGATGTCCTCGCCGCGCACCTCGACCAGGCCGTCGGTGCACATCACGAGCCGGTCGCCGGGCGCCACCCGCACGCGTACGGACTCGAAGGGCACTCCGCCGACGCCGATGGGTGCGCCCGTCGGCAGGTCGAGCAGGTCGCTTCGGCCGTCCTCGGCGCGGACCACCACCGGTGGGATGTGGCCCGCGTTGGCGATCAGCAGCTCGCTCGCGATGGGGTCGTATACCGCGTACAGGCAGGTCGCGAGGTAGTGCTCGCCGAGGCGCTGCGCCAAGTCGTCGAGGTTGCGCAGGAGTTGTTCGGGCGGCAGGTCGAGGGCCGCCATGGTCTGCACGGCGGTGCGCAACTGCCCCATCATCGCCGCCGAGTTGAGGCCGTGGCCCATCACGTCGCCGACGACGAGCGCGGTGCGCGACCCGGGCAGCTTCACCGAGTCGAACCAGTCGCCGCCGACCCGGCCGAGCAGCGTGCCCGGCAGATAGCGGGTCGCGATGTCGCAGCCGGACATCCTCGGGGCGATGTGCGGCAGCATGCTGTCCTGGAGGGTCTCGGCGACACTCTCCTGGTACGTGTACATGCGCGCGTTGTCGAGTACGAGCCCGGCCCGGGCGGCGAGTTCGGCGCCGGTGACGCGGTCCATGTCGTTGAACTCGACGCGCTCCGGATGGCGGAGCAGGATCATGAAGCCGAGGACCACGTGCCGGGCCTTGAGGGGCACGACCAGCATGGAGCGGCCCGTGATGAGGGGCCGGATGTCGCGCTTCTCGAACTGCGCGGCGATCATGTGGCCCATCTGCTCGCTGATGCGCGGCACGAGGACGGGCTCGCCGCTCGTCATGCACTGGAAGAACGGGGTCTGCGCCGGGAAGGGCATGGCCTCGCCGACCGGTACGACGTCGTCCCAGCGGCCCGGCTCGTCGGTGTGCTCCAGCGCGACCCGGTGCCACATCGTGGTCGTGTCGGGCACGCCTTCGGGGAAGCCCTCACCCGCGACGACCTGTTCCCGCAGATAGGTCCCGGCCACGTCCGTGAAGCGCGGGACGACGGCCCGGCTGACCTCGACGATGGTCCGGGACAGATCGAGGGAGGTGCCGATGCGTCCGCTGACCTCGTTCAGGAACTCCAGCCGCTCCCGTACGGCCACGTATTCGAGGTCTTCCCGCTCGGCCTCCGCGTCCTGCGGCAGAGGCTCGCCGGTCGCGGCCGCCGCGGCCGCCCGCTCCTTTCGTGCCCTGCGCTCGGCGCGCCGGGGCACGCCCCAGTCGGGGGTGACCGGCACACGGTCGTTCTGACTGAACTCCAGGACGGGATAGCCCAGTTCGAGGACCTGGGCGACGATGCGGGCACTCTCGCCGACGCTCATGCTCGGCAGGATCTCGGGCAGCCTGCGCGCCAGTTCCTCGGCGCCGGGGAAGTCGGTGTGCAGGGCGAACCCGGGCACGATGCGCTCCACGGCCGCACCCGCGCCGGTGCCCTCGCGCCCCAGCGCGCCCGCGTCGGCGGCGAGGACCAACAGCCGCTCCGGGCCCGGCCCGACCAGTGGGTACGCCCACCACAGGACGTCGATCCGGTCGCTGCTCGCCGCCGTCAGCCGCGCCCGTCCCGCGGCCGGGTAGGACAGCCGCCCGTCGAGGGAGGACTCCAGGCCGGGTCCCAGACCGTCGTCGTACACGGCGTACGCCCCGAAGGGCGCGCTCTCGTCGTCCTCGGGCAGGGCTCCGGAAACGGGCAGCAGGTCGACGGCGGGACGGCCGACCGCCTCACCCCTGTCCGCCCCGAACAGCCGCCGGGCGCCCCGGCTCCAGTGCGAGACCAGGCCCTCACGGTCCACCACGACCACCGCCAGCGGAATCCGCCCCGCCCCGGCGACCGCGTCACCGGCCGCACGGCCGGGAGGTGCGCCCGTCTCGGTGCCACGGTCGGTGCCACGGTCAGTGCCACGGTCCATGGCCCAGGCCCTCTCTCCCACGGTCCGCAAGATCTATGCCGCCACGACAACCACGGTACGTCCACGCCCGGTAGCCATGTGTGGCAATCGGCGAAATAGCACCGGCGCACACCACACGGCTGCCCGCGCCCCGGCTGGGGACGCCCCTGCGGCACCCGCGCCCGGCCCGGGACCACTGTCAGTCCTCGTGCCCCAGCTGGAGATCCCGCTCGGTCCTCCCGCCCCCGGCCACCTGCAGCACGGTGGCGACCGGCGGGTAGCCGGCCGCGATCACCGTGTACTCCCCCGACGACAGGTCGACGAACCGGAACGTTCCGTCGCCCCCGGTGGTCAGGGTGTCCACCACGTTCCCCGCGGCGTCGAGCAGGGTCACCCGCGCGTCCTCGACGGGCCGCCCGCCGGTGGCGTGCACGGTTCCCCGCAGCACCGCCCCGCCCGCGAGTTCGACGTCCTGCCGGGTCTCCCGGGCGGCCTGCACGCTCACGGGCAGGGCGGCCGGCCGGAAGGCCGGGGCGCTCGCCGCCAGGGTGTACTCCCCCGCCACCAACTCCGTGATGTCGTAGTCGCCTTCCCGTCCGCTGCGTGTCGTGGCGACCACCTCACCGTGCACGTCGGTGAGGGTGACGGTGGCGTCCCGGACCGGTGTTCCGTCCGCCGTCGTCACACTGCCGGCCAGCCGGCCCGCACCGCCGAGCACCACGTCCAGTTCCACGGACCGCTCCCCGACGGTGACGCCGACCGCCTGTGGCTGGTGTCCGCCGGCCGCGGCGATCAGGACGTACGACCCCGGTCCGGGCGTCGACAGGGCGTACCGTCCGTCCTCGCCGCTCGCGCCCCGCCCGATCTGCCGCCCCACGACGTCGATGAGGGTGAGGGCGGCGCGGGGCACGACGGTGCCGTCGGAGTGCTGCACGGTGCCGCAGACGGGGATCCCGGCGGCGTACGAGGAACGGGCCCCCGGGATCGTGGTGTCGGGGACCGCGGTCTCGCCCGCGGCGGAGGTGTGGTGGGACACCGGTGGTTTCTCCTTGAGGAAGAAGGCGACGAGCAGGCCCAGGACGAGCACCGGCACGAGGTGGAGGAAGAGCCGCGGCATCACTTCGGCGTACGCCGCGACGTAGCCCTCCCGCAGCTCGGCGGGCAGCGCGTGGACGAGTTGCGGAGTGAGGGACTCGAGGCCTGGCGCACCGGCCCGGGCGGGCAGCCGTTCGGTGAGGGAGTCCGCGAGCCGTTCGGCGAGGAGCGTGCCGAGGACCGCCGCGCCGACGCAGCCGCCGATCTGCCGGAAGTAGTTGTTGGCGCCGGTCGCGGCGCCGACATCGTGCGCCTGCACGGAGTTCTGCAGGGCGAGGACGAGGACGGGCATGACCAGGCCGATGCCCGCGCCGAGGAGGGCCGTCCAGACACCGAAGTGGAGCCGGGACGTGTCGGCTTCGAGCCGCGACAGGAGCCACATGCCGACGACGGACAGGGCGACGCCGAGGATCGGGTAGATCTTGTGGTGGCCGCTGCGGCCGGCGAGTTGGCCCGAGACGACCGAGGCGCCGACGATCCCGGCCATCATCGGGACCATGAGCAGGCCGGACTCGGTGGCGGTGGCACCGCCGGCCATCTGCAGGTACGTCGGCAGGTAGCCGGCCGCGCCGAACAGGGCGACCCCTACGGCCACGCCCACGAGCCCTGTGACGTCGAAGACCCCGTCGCGGAACAGCCGCAGCGGGATGAGGGGTTGGGCCGCGAAGCGCTCGGCGAACAGGAAGAGGACGGTCGAGGCGACGGCTCCGCCGCCGAGCCCGAGGATGACGCGAGAACCCCAGACGTACTCCGTACCACCCCAACTGGTCAGCAACACGAGGCAGGTCGAGGCGGCGGCGAGCAGCAGGGCGCCGAGGATGTCCGGGCGCGGCCTGACGGTGGGTCTGGGCCGTTCGAGGGCGAGGGCCACCACGGCCAGCGCGATGAGGCCGAAGGGCACGTTGACGTAGAAGCACCAGCGCCAGGAGAGGTGATCGGTGAGGTAGCCGCCGAGCAGCGGGCCGGCGACCGAGGCGAGGCCGAACACGGCGCCGATCACTCCCATGAAGCAACCGCGGCTGCGGGGCGGCACGATGTCCGCGATGATCGCCTGTACGCCGACCAGGAGACCGCCGGCGCCGACGCCCTGGAGTGCGCGGAAGGCGATCAACTGGTCCATGGTGTGCGACCGTCCGGCGAGCGCGGAGCCGGTCACGAAGACGACGGTCGCGAACTGGAAGACGCCCTTACGGCCGTAGAGAGCACCGAGTTGGCCGTAGACGGGCAGTCCCACGGTCGCCGTGAGGAGATACGCGGTGATCGGCCAGGACATCCGGTCCAGGCCGTGCAGTTCTCCGACGATCTCCGGGAGTGCGGTGGCGACGATCATCTGCTCCAGCGCCGCGAGCAGCAGCGCCAGCAGCAGCGCGCAGAACACCATGCGTACGCGGCCGGGGCTGAGCGTCTCCAACTGTGAGGGTTCTCTGGGCACTTGCGGCGTGTCCGACGCCGGAGCCGAAACGTCCCGCCCGCTTTTCGCCAGCGTCGTGCCGCCCACGTGCCGCTCCCCTCGTCGCGCCTGCGCGGCCCATTTTTCGCATTACGCGACATCTGGGAGCAAGCGCGACGAGTCGCCCTGCGGCGGGCCCGGGCGGACGTATCCGCCGGTCGGAGCCCTACGGCGTACGGCCGGGCCGTACCGAGAACCACTCGAAACGGTGAGCCCGACCACCGCGCGGGAGCATCCGCGCGCGCCGTACGAAAGGAGCCGGAGGGGTTGCCCCTCCGGCTCCGCGAAACGTGGGAGGAGCTACTTCTCCATCTCGGTGGCGAGCTTCGCCAGCACCTCGTCGTAGATCCGGCCGAGCCCCTTGGGCGCGAACGTCCGCTCGAAGAAGCCGCCGATGCCACCGGCGCCGTTCCACACGGAGGTCACGACGACCCGGGCCTTGCCCTCGCCGGCCGGGGTGACCCGCCAGGTGGTCACCATCGAGGAGTTGCGGTCCTTCTCCACGAGTTCGCCGTCGGTGGGTTCGCTCACCTCGAGCAGGCAGTCACGGACCCGCTTGCTGGTGGCCTGGAGCTTCCAGTGGACGAGGGTTCCCTCGCCGTCGCCGCCCTCGCGGACCTCGTACTCGCTGAAGTGCTCGGTCAGGAGCTTCGCACGCGTGCCGTTGTAGTCGGCCAGCGCATCGAACACGTCGTCCGGCTTACCCGCTACGACTCGCTCCGTGGTGGCCTCGACCTGCGCCATTGCGTTCCTCCAGCACTCGGGATCTCGGGCGTGAGCGCTCAGCCAACCATCAGGCGGCCGAGCCGCCCAAATCGGGGTCCCCCGAGGAGGCGCCGACGATCCGCGCACGACCGCGAGCACCTCGACGGACACGGCACTCGAAAACGAGTTCGCACGATCAAGGGAACATGTGTTCTATTCTGTGGCCAGTGCTATCGAGGAGGCGTCATGCGCTGGGAGAACCTCACAGTGGAGTCCGGCGGCAACCCGCCGCGGGACGCCGCGCTGTTCGGCGCGGACGCGGTGACCACCCGAACGTTCGACACGCCGGAGTTCCGCGGAATCACCTTCCACGAGATCCGGGCCCGGTCGATCGTCAACCGCGTGCCGGGGGCTTCGCGCATGCCCTTCGAGTGGACCGTCAACCCCTACCGGGGATGCACGCACGCGTGTGTCTACTGTTTCGCCCGCAGGACCCACAGCTATCTGGACCTCGACACCGGTCTCGGCTTCGACAGCCAGATCGTGGTGAAGGTGAACGCCCCGGAGCTGCTGCGGCGCCAGCTGGGTTCGAGGCGCTGGCTCGGCGAGCACATCGCGATGGGCACGAACGTGGACTGTTACCAGCGCGCCGAGGGCCGCTACCAGCTGATGCCCGGCATCATCGCGGCCCTGCGCGACCACGCGAACCCCTTCTCGATCCTCACGAAGGGCACGCTGATCCTGCGCGACCTCGATCTCCTGAAGCAGGCGGCGGCCGTCACCGAGGTCGGGATCTCCGTCTCCGTGGGCTTCACCGACCAGGAGCTGTGGCGGACCGTGGAGCCGGGGACACCGGCCCCCGAGCGCCGCCTCGACGTCGTGCGCACGCTGAGCGGGCACGGCATCGACTGCGGGGTCCTGATGGCCCCGGTGATCCCCTTCCTGGGAGACGATCCGTCCCAACTGCGCGCGACGGTACGGGCGATCGCCGCGTCCGGCGCGACCTCGGTGACCCCGCTCGTGCTGCATCTGCGGCCCGGGGCACGCGAGTGGTTCATGGCCTGGCTGGGGCACCACCACCCGCACCTCGTGCGCCGGTACGAGCGGCTGTACGCGGAGGGCGCGTACGCCCCGAAGTGGTACCAGCGCCGGATCACCCGGCAGGTGCACGAACTGGCCGAGGAGTACGGGATAGGCCCCACGCGCGCGGCGATGCCCCGCAGGATTCCGGCGCCCGCGCCGGCCGCTCCGGGGCCGACCCAGCTCACCCTCCTGTGACCGGTGGTCCCGCGGACACCGGCCGGTGTCCGCCTGCCCGGCATCCGGCCGCATCGCGCGGCCCGATGGGGTCAACTCTCGGCGGAAGCGGTCCTTCGGGACATCCGTCCCGGAACGATAAGGCCAAGGCCGTGGCGTTCACGGTCCCCTGCCCTCCGGCCGGGAGGTCCGGTGCCGCGTCTCCACAGGGACGACTCCCGGCCCCGGCCCGAGGAACAGGACTGAATCCCTGCCCCGTACAGCAATGTGAGGCGATTCATCGTGAACCGACGCGCAGCCGCCCTGTGCGGCGCCGCTGCCGTGGTGGCCGGACTGATCACCGCCCTCCCGGCCGGCGCGACCTCGGACCCCGCGGCCGCCCCGCACACCACCCCGCCCACCGGTGCGGCGAAGCCCGCCTGGAAGAAGTGCGGCACCCGGAACCACCCGACGCTCCAGTGCGCGTCCCTGAAAGTGCCGCTCGACCACGCGAACCCGAAGAGCCGGCGCATCACGCTGGCGCTGTCACGGGTGCCGCACACCTCGAAGAAGACGTACCAGGGGCCCCTGCTGGTGAACCCGGGCGGCCCCGGCGGCAGCGGCCTCACCCTCGCCGGGTTCGTCGCGGCCTCCCTTCCGAAGAAGGTGGCGGCGCAGTACGACGTCATCGGCTTCGATCCGCGCGGGGTCGGTGCCAGCAGGCCCGCCCTGAACTGCAGGCCGGGGCACTTCGCGCCGGTGCGCCCCGACTCGCTGCCGACCGGCGACGCGACCGAGAAGGCCAACCTCGACCGGGTCAAGGCCTTCGCGAAGGCCTGCGCGGCCAAGCACGCGGACCTGCTGCCGTACATCGACACCGTGAGCGCGGTCCGCGACATGGACGCGATCCGCCACGCCCTCGGCGCCGAGCGGATCAACTACTTCGGGTACTCGTACGGCACCTACCTCGGTGCCGTCTACGCGAAGCTCCACCCCGGGCGGGTACGGCGCATGGTGCTCGACTCCGTCGTCGACCCCACCGGTGTCTGGTACGAGGACAACATCGCCCAGGACCGCGCGTTCAACGACCGTCACCGGGCCTTCATGGCCTGGGTCGCCGAGCACGACGCGACGTACGGGCTCGGCACCGATCCGGAGAGCATCGAGACCGCCTGGTACGCGATGCGGACGGCCCTGGCGAAGAAGCCCGCGGACAAGAAGGTCGGTGCCTCCGAACTGGAGGACACCTTCTCCCCCGGCAGCTACTACGACGGCTACTGGCCGTATCTCGCCGCCGCGTTCGCGGCCTTCGTGAACGACGGGGACGACGACCCGCTGGTCGAGGCGTACGAGAACTTCGGCGCGGTCGACGCCGCGGGCGACAACAGCTACAGCGTCTACACCTCGGTGCAGTGCCGGGACGCGCGCTGGCCGCGCGACTGGGACGAGTGGCGCGACGACAACTGGGCGGTGAACCGGAAGGCGCCGTTCATGACCTGGAGCAACGCCTGGTACAACGCGCCGTGCGCGTTCTGGCCGACGGATCCGGCCGAGCCCGTGGACGTCTCGAACGACTCGGTGCCGCCGGTTCTGCTGTTCCAGGCGACGGGCGACGCGGCCACTCCGTACGAGGGCGGCGTGACACTCCATCACCTGCTGGGCGGCTCCAGCCTGGTGGTCGAGCAGGGCGGCGGCAACCACGGCATCACGCTGAGCGGGAACGCCTGCCTGGACAAGCACCTGGCCGCCTATCTGACCGACGGCAGGGTGCCGCGCGGCGGCGGCGAGGCCGACGCGGTGTGCGAGGCGCTGCCCGCCCCGAAGCCCCTGAAGACGAAGGCGGCCCCGGGAACCCGCGGCGCGGCGCTGCACGGACTGCTCGGCTTCCGCGGCTGAGCCCCGGCAGGTGAACGGCGACCGCCCGTCGGGGGCGTTGTCGGTGCGGTGGTGCAGGATTGATCCATGACCGGACCGATCCGTATCGCCGCCCCCGACGGGGTCGCCCCCGCCGCCGCGTACTCGCATGTCGTCGTGGGCACCGGCCGCTTCGTGGCGGTCTCGGGCCAACTGCCGCTCGACGAGGACGGCGGGCTCGTCGGCGAGGGCGACCCGGCGGCACAGGCCCGCCAGGTCTTCGAGAACCTGCGGCGCTGTCTGGCCTCGGCCGGCGCCGGTTTCGACGACGTGGTCAAGATGACCTTCTTCGTCACGGACATGGCCCACATGCCGGCCGTCCGCGCGGCCCGGGACGAGCACATGGCGCCGGACCGCCTTCCGGCCGCCTCGGCCGTGCAGGTCGCCGCCCTCGTGCGCCCGGAGTTCCTGATGGAGATAGAGGCGTTCGCGGTACTCCCCGGCTGATGCGGGGCCGCCGTGAATTCCGGGCGTCCTCGCACGCGGCCGCCTAGGGTGCCGCCATGGACGACCGCTCCCGCCTCCCCCTCCATGTCCGTGAGATGGCTCTGGCCGACTGCCCGCGCGTGGCGGAGATCCGGGTGCGCGGCTGGCAGAGCGCGTACGAGGGGCTGATGCCCCGGTCGTACCTCGACGGGCTCGACGTGGCGGCCGAGACGACCCGCAGGCGGACCCACTTCGAGCAGGCGGGCGAGGGCGTGGTGAACCTCGTCGCGGAGCGGGGCGGCGAGGTCGTCGGCTGGGCCTGCCACGGTCCGTACCGCGACGGCGGACAGCCCACCGGGGACGCCGAGTTGTACGCGATCTACGTGGCCCCCGACCGGATCGCGAGCGGTGTGGGCCGGGCCCTGCTGCGGGAGTCCACCGCGCGCTGCGCCGCCGCGGGGCACGGCCGGATGCTGCTCTGGGTGCTCCGGGAGAACGCCGGCGCGCGCCGCTTCTACGAGAGGGCCGGTTTCACCGCGGACGGCGCCGAGGAGCCCTTCGAGATGGAGGGCGTCGAAGTGCCCGAGGTGCGTTACGTCCGGGTGCTGGGCGGGGTCCGAGAGGAACGCGCCTCCGCCTGAGGAGGCCTCGTCCCCGGGGCGGGCTCACACAGAACACGGCCCGGGAGCCTTCCCGGCGGGCTCAGGGCCCGGGCGCGCGCTGTGCCGGCAGCCGCTTCAGCGCACCGGCCGCGGCCTGGGCCAGTTCCGGGTGGGCGAGAGCCTCGTTCAGGACGGGCCTGGCCCGCTCGTCACCCAGGGCTCCCAGGCCCTCCACGCAGGCGAGGGCGACCCGGCGGTACGGATCGTGCGGGCGGAATCTGCGGGCCAGGGTGGTGATCAGGGCGGGGACGGACTCGGGCGCGCGGAGTTCGACGAGGAGCCGTACCGGATACAGGGCGTAGGCGACGCGCAGCTCGTTGGTGGCGAGGGCGGCCGCCGCCCGGGCGGTGCGCGGGTCACCGAGCCGGGCCAGGGCGTACGAGGCGGACGCACAGCGCTGCGGATCACGGTGGTTGAGCAGCAGGACAAGGGCTTCGAAGGCCCGCCGGTCACCGTCGAGCCCGAGCCGGAAGGCGGCCAGTTCCCGCGCCCAGAGCGGCTGTTCGGGAGCGATGAGCACGGCTGCCAGCTCGTCGGGGTCCCCGGCCGAGGCCAGCCGCTCGTACGAGAACGAGGCCGCCGCGCCCGCCTCGTGCCGTAAGCGCTGGGTGAGCGATCGCAACTCTTCGTCCATGAGGCAGAGACTATCGGCGACATACGTCACAGTGACCGGACCTGACGACGGGCTGGCGCGCTCGTTACCCACCGGTTAAGCTCAATCGAGCGAGTTACCCACTCGTGGTCTTTCCCGTGGTGGCCTGGTGACGCAGCCGCCGCGGGTGCTGGTCGGTTCGGTACCTCAGGTACCTCAGTGCGACACGGCTCCGGGACAGGGCCGGTCGGATTCTCCTCACCGCTTCGCGGGTGCGTGCTCCACGACCTGCGATCGGCACCGGGCGTGTGCGCATCGCAGCCCGGCATCACCCGCAACTCCCTCCGCACTCCGTGCGCCCGTCGGCGTATCCCGGTGCGTCCCTCAGTCGTCACTCATTCCTGGAGTCCCGCGATGGCCACTCCCCAGTCCGACCCCTCCCCGTCCTGCGCGTCGCCCCTCAAGACCGTCGCCGTCGTCGGCCTCGGCACGATGGGCACCGGTATCGCCGAGATCCTCGCCCGGGCCGGCCGCGAGGTCGTCGGCATCGACGTCAGCGAGGCCGCCGCGGCCCAGGCCGTCACCGCGCTCGAATCCGCGACCGCCCGTGCCGTGCAGCGCGGGCGTCTCACGGAGCAGGAACGCGACGACACCCTCGCCCGCTTCCGTACGTTCACCGATCTGCGGGCCGCGGCCGACGCCGACCTGGTGATCGAGGTGGCTCCGGAGTCGTACGAGATCAAGCACCAGATCTTCCGCGAGCTGGACGGAGTCGTGCGCCCGGAGACGATCCTGGCGACCGGCACGAACGCCCTGTCCGTGACGCGGCTGGCCGCCGACTCGGCCCGCCCCGAGCGGGTTCTGGGCCTGCACTTCTTCAACCCGGCACCGGCGATGAAGCTCGTCGAGGTCGTCTCGTCCGTGCTGACCTCGCCGGGCGCCGTGGCCGCCGTCACCGACCTCGCCCTCGAACTGGGCAAGGAGCCCGTCGCGGTGGGCGACCGTCCCGGCTTCGTCGCCGACGGTCTGCTCTTCGGCTACCTCAACCAGGCCGCCGCGATGTACGAGGCGAAGTACGCCAGCCGCGAGGACATCGACGCCGCGATGCGGCTGGGCTGCGGTCTGCCCATGGGCCCGCTCGCCCTGCTCGACCTGATCGGCGTCGACACCGCGCGTACCGTCCTGGAGGCCATGTACGCGGAGTCGCACGACCGGCTGCACGCGCCGGCGCCCGTCCTCAAGCAGCTCAGCGAGGCGGGCCTGACCGGCCGCAAGACGGGCCGCGGCTTCTACACGTACGACGCCCCGGGCAGCGCGACCGTCGTCCGGGACGCGCTGACACCGCTCGACGAAGGGTCCGGCACGGCCGGCCGGCCCGTCCGCTCGGTGGGCGTCGCGGGGTCCGGGACGATGGCGTCCGGCATCGCCGAGGTCTTCGCCAAGGCCGGGTACGAGGTCGTCCTCGCCGCCCGCAGCGAGGAGAAGGCGCAGACCGCCAGGGCCCGTATCGGCAAGTCGCTCGCGCGTTCCGTCGACAAGGGACGGATGACCGCCGAGGCGGCCGCCGAGACGCTGGAGCGGATCACCCCGGCGGGCTCGTACGACGCCTTCGCCGAGGTCGACCTGGCACTGGAGGCCGTCGCCGAGGACCTGGAGATCAAGCAGCAGCTCTTCGCCGTGTTCGACAAGGTCTGCAAGCCGGGCGCGATCCTGGCCACCACGACCTCCTCACTGCCCGTCGTCGCCTGCGCCCGCGCCACCTCGCGGCCGCAGGACGTGATCGGCATGCACTTCTTCAACCCGGCGCCCGCGATGAAGCTCGTCGAGGTCGTGCGTACGGTCCTGACGGCCGACGACGTGCACGCCACGGTCCGCGAGGTCTGCGCGAAGGTCCGCAAGCACCCGGTGGACTGCGGCGACCGGGCCGGCTTCATCGTGAACGCGCTGCTGTTCCCGTACCTCAACAACGCGATCAAGATGGTCGAGGAGCACTACGCGACGCTCGACGACATCGACGCCGCGATGAAGCTCGGCGGCGGCTACCCGATGGGCCCGTTCGAGCTCCTCGACGTGGTCGGCCTGGATGTCTCCCTGGCCATCGAGAAGGTGCTCCACCGCGAGTTCCGCGACCCGGGGCTCGCTCCCGCGCCGCTGCTGGAGCACCTGGTGGCCGCGGGCTGCCTCGGCCGCAAGACGGGCCGCGGCTTCCGCGAATATGCGCGGCGCTGAGGCACACGAGGACGGGCCGCGGGGCCGGTCCGCCAGGCCCGCTCCGGGCCCCGGGGACCGGCCCCGGGGCGGGCCCGCGGACGGATCCGGGGCGCGGCCGCAGGACCGGTCCGGTGACTGGTTCACCGGTCGCGCGGACTGGGGCGGGCTGCTCGGCCCGGTCGGCGCCCCTCCCCCGGCCCCGGCCGGCGAAAGACCCGGTCATGAGCGCTCCGCCGCGCACATGCAGTACGTTCGGGGCATGTCCCAGCCCGCCAAGTCCCCCCGTACACCGGCCACGTCCGACGCACCCGAAAGTGCCGTGGGCGGTCGCGCGGCCGTCCAGCGGCTCAAGATGCGCCGAGAACTGGCGGCCGCCGCGATGGAGCTGTTCGCGACGAAGGGGTACGAGGCGACGACCGTCGACGAGATCGCGGCCGCGGCCGGGGTCGCCCGGCGCACCTTCTTCCGGCACTTCCGCTCCAAGGAAGAGGCGATCTTCCCGGACCACGACGACACCCTGATCCGGGCCGAGGCGGTGCTCAACGCCGCGCCGGCGCACGAGCATCCGCTGGACACGGTGTGCCGCGGGATCAAGGAAGTCATGAAGATGTACGCGGCCCGGCCGGAGATCTCGGTGTCGCGCTACAAGCTCACCCGCGAGGTGCCGACGCTGCGGGAGGCGGAGATCGCGTCCGTGGCCCGGTACGAGCGGCTGTTCACCCGCTATCTGCTGGGGCACTTCGACGAGCACGCCCACGACGACGACGCCAACGACGACCCGCTGCTCGCGGAGGTCGCCGCGTCCGCCGTGGTCACCGCCCACAACCACGTACTGCGCAGGTGGCTGCGGGCGGGCGCCCAGGGGGACGTCGAGGCGCAGCTCGACCACGCCTTCGCGATCGTGCGGAAGACCTTCGGGACGGGGATCGGGGCCGGGCGGGAGACCGCCGCGCACGCGGCGCCCGCGTCCGCGGCCTCGGTGGAGGGAGAGGTGCTGGTGACCGTCGCCCGGGTCGACGCCCCGCTGCACCAGGTGATGCGCACCATCGAGCAGGCACTCAAGGAACGGTCGTAACCCCTGCGCGGAACCGCGGCTCCGCCGCTGGTCCCGCCCCTCGCCGGACGAGCTCGACAAGAGCGCGTCCGGCTTCTTTTTGCCCGCATTCAGGCGTTTTGCGGCCCCGCCTGATCGATCATCGCTCACGTGTCGCGTAAAGATTTCACCTGAGCGTAATTTCTGGCACTGCGTGCCTTGCGGGGTGACACGGCGTGCCATACGTTGAAGGAGTCCGGGCGGCCGGCGTGCAGAGATCCTTCGTACGCCGGCTGTCCCCGCAAACCGACTGGTCTGCGCGCCCGGACGCCTGCGTCACAGGCAACCTTCCGCGCCACAACGCGCTGCCGAGCACCACCCCGCCGAACCGACGGCACGCCTCACACCAGCAGCACCCACCCCGACGTAACCCTCAGCGTTCCCCTCAGACGCTCTCGCCGGAGGCAACACCGTGAAGGAAATCCTGGACGCGATTCAGTCGCGGACGGCCACGTCCGCCGACTTCGCCGCACTGCCGCTCCCCGAGTCCTACCGCGCGATCACCGTGCACAAGGACGAGACGGAGATGTTCGCCGGGCTCAGCACCCGTGACAAGGACCCCCGCAAGTCGATCCACCTGGACGACGTGCCGGTGCCGGAGCTCGGCCCCGGCGAGGCCCTGGTGGCCGTCATGGCCTCCTCGGTCAACTACAACTCGGTGTGGACCTCGATCTTCGAGCCCATGTCGACCTTCGGGTTCCTGGAGCGCTACGGCAGGCTCAGCGAGCTCACCAAGCGCCACGACCTGCCGTACCACGTCATCGGTTCCGACCTGGCGGGCGTCGTGCTGCGCACCGGTCCCGGCGTGAACGCCTGGCACCCCGGCGACGAGGTCGTCGCGCACTGCCTGTCCGTCGAGCTGGAGTCCAGCGACGGCCACAACGACACCATGCTCGACCCCGAGCAGCGCATCTGGGGCTTCGAGACGAACTTCGGCGGCCTCGCCGAGATCGCGCTCGTCAAGTCCAACCAGCTGATGCCCAAGCCCGACCACCTGAGCTGGGAGGAGGCCGCCGCTCCGGGGCTCGTGAACTCCACGGCCTACCGGCAGCTGGTCTCCCGCAACGGCGCCGGCATGAAGCAGGGCGACAACGTCCTCATCTGGGGCGCGAGCGGCGGTCTCGGCTCGTACGCCACCCAGTTCGCCCTCGCCGGCGGCGCCAACCCCATCTGTGTGGTGAGCAGCCCGCAGAAGGCGGACATCTGCCGCGCGATGGGCGCAGAGGCGATCATCGACCGCAACGCCGAGGACTACAAGTTCTGGAAGGACGAGCACAACCAGGACCCGCGCGAGTGGAAGCGCTTCGGCAAGCGCATCCGTGAGCTCACCGGCGGCGAGGACGTCGACATCGTCTTCGAGCACCCGGGCCGCGAGACGTTCGGCGCCTCCGTCTACGTCACGCGCAAGGGCGGCACGATCGTCACCTGCGCCTCGACGTCGGGCTTCAACCACGAGTACGACAACCGCTACCTGTGGATGTCCCTGAAGCGGATCATCGGCTCGCACTTCGCCAACTACCGCGAGGCCTGGGAGGCCAACCGGCTCATCGCGAAGGGCAAGATCCACCCGACGCTGTCCAAGGTGTACTCACTGGAGGAGACCGGGCAGGCCGCGTACGACGTGCACCGCAACCTTCACCAGGGCAAGGTCGGTGTGCTCGCGCTGGCACCCTCCGAGGGCCTCGGCGTGCGGGACGAGGAGAAGCGCGCCCAGCACGTCGACGCCATCAACCGCTTCCGGAACATCTGAGGGCCATCCCATGACTGAGCGCCAGACGCCGCAGGCGAAAAAGGAACGGGACCGGCCGTGGCTGATGCGGACGTACGCCGGTCACTCCACGGCCGAGGCGTCCAACGAGCTGTACCGGCGCAACCTCGCCAAGGGCCAGACGGGTCTGTCGGTCGCGTTCGACCTGCCGACCCAGACCGGGTACGACCCCGACCACATCCTCGCCCGCGGCGAGGTCGGCCGGGTCGGCGTGCCGGTGTCGCACCTCGGTGACATGCGCCGGCTGTTCCAGGACATCCCCCTGGAGCAGATGAACACCTCGATGACCATCAACGCCACCGCCATGTGGCTGCTGGCGCTCTACCAGGTCGTCGCCGAGGAGCAGGGCGCCGACATCACCCAGCTCCAGGGGACGACCCAGAACGACATCGTGAAGGAGTACCTGTCACGGGGGACGCACGTCTTCCCGCCGGTGCCCTCGCTCCGTCTGACGACGGACATGATCTGCTACACGGTCAACAACATCCCCAAGTGGAACCCGATCAACATCTGCAGCTACCACCTGCAGGAGGCGGGAGCCACTCCGGTCCAGGAGATCTCGTACGCGATGTCCACCGCGATCGCCGTCCTGGACGCGGTGTTCGCGTCCGGGCAGATCCGCGAGGACCAGAAGGGCGACGTGGTCGCGCGGATCTCCTTCTTCGTCAACGCGGGTGTCCGCTTCGTCGAGGAGATGTGCAAGATGCGGGCGTTCGGCCGCATCTGGGACAGGATCACGCGCGAGCGGTACGGGATCGAGAACCCCAAGCAGCGCCGCTTCCGGTACGGGGTCCAGGTCAACTCGCTCGGTCTGACCGAGGCCCAGCCGGAGAACAACATCCAGCGGATCGTGCTGGAGATGCTGGCCGTGACCCTCTCGAAGGACGCCCGCGCACGGGCTGTCCAACTCCCCGCCTGGAACGAGGCGTTGGGGCTGCCCCGGCCCTGGGACCAGCAGTGGTCCCTGCGCATGCAGCAGGTGCTCGCGTACGAGAGCGACCTGCTGGAGTACGCGGACATCTTCGAGGGCTCGCACGTCGTCGAGGCGAAGGTCGCGCAGCTGGTCGAGGACTCGTTCGCCGAGATCGACCGGATCCAGGAGATGGGCGGCGCGATGGCCGCCGTCGAGTCGGGCTACCTGAAGTCGCAGCTCGTCTCCTCGCACGCCGAGCGCCGGGCCCGTATCGAGTCCGGCGACGAGAAGATCGTCGGCGTCAACATCTTCGAGTCGACCGAGCCGAACCCGCTCACGGCCGATCTGGACGCCGCGATCATGACGGTCGACCCGGCGGTCGAGGCCGGCGTGACCGCCGCCCTCAAGGACTGGCGGGACACCCGCTACCAGCCCCCCTTCAACCACCCGCGCCCCTGCAAGGCGCTGGAGAGGCTGAAGGAGGCCGCGAAGGGCACCGGCAACCTCATGGAGGCCACCCTGGAGTGCGCCCGTGCCGGGGTCACGACCGGCGAGTGGGCCGGTGCCCTGCGCGAGGTCTTCGGCGAGTTCCGCGCCCCCACCGGTGTCTCGTCCGCGCCCGTCGCGGTGACCGCCGAGGAGGGCACCGCGATGGCGCTGGTCCGCCGCAAGGTGGAACTGACCGCGAAGGACATGGGCGTCGGCAAGCTCCGCTTCCTGGTGGGCAAGCCGGGCCTGGACGGACACTCCAACGGCGCCGAGCAGATCGCCGTGCGGGCCCGCGACGCCGGCTTCGAGGTCGTCTACCAGGGCATCAGGCTCACACCCGAGCAGATCGTGGACGCGGCCGTCGCCGAGGACGTGCACGCGGTGGGCCTGTCGATCCTCTCCGGCTCGCACGCCCAGCTGGTGCCGGACGTACTGGAACGGCTTCGTGTGGCCGGTGCCACAGACATCCCGGTGATCGCCGGTGGCATCATCCCGAACGGTGACGCCGAAGACCTGCGGGCCGCGGGAGTGGCCGCGGTCTTCACTCCGAAGGATTTCGACATCACCGGAATCATCGGCCGGATCGTCGACGAGATCCGGAAAGCGAACAAGCTCGACCCACTGGAGGTCCCCGCATGACCAGCCCCGTCAACCGCCTTCGTCCGCGGCGCTCCTGCCTCGCCGTGCCGGGGAGCAACCCCCGCTTCCTGGAGAAGGCGCAGGGCCTCCCGGCCGACCAGGTCTTCCTGGACCTGGAGGACGCGTGCGCGCCGCTGGCCAAGCCCGAGGCCCGGCACACCATCGTCAAGTTCCTCAACGAGGGTGACTGGACGGGCAAGACGCGGGTCGTGCGCGTCAACGACTGGACGACGGAGTGGACGTACCGCGATGTCGTCACCGTCGTCGAGGGCGCGGGCCAGAACCTCGACTGCATCATGCTGCCGAAGGTCCAGGACGCCCAGCAGGTGGTCGCGCTGGACCTGCTCCTGACGCAGATCGAGAAGACGATGGGCTTCGAGGTCGGCAAGATCGGCATCGAGGCGCAGATCGAGAACGCCCAGGGTCTGAACAACGTCAACGAGATCGCGACGGCCTCCCAGCGCGTCGAGACGATCATCTTCGGCCCGGCCGACTTCATGGCGTCGATCAACATGAAGTCGCTGGTCGTGGGCGAGCAGCCGCCCGGCTACCCGGCGGACGCCTACCACTACATCCTGATGAAGATCCTGATGGCCGCCCGCGCCAACAACCTCCAGGCGATCGACGGGCCCTACCTGCAGATCCGCAACGTCGACGGCTACCGCGAGGTCGCCCAGCGCGCCGCGGCCCTCGGCTTCGACGGCAAGTGGGTGCTGCACCCGGGTCAGGTCGCGGCGTCCAACGAGATCTTCTCGCCCTCGCAGGAGGACTTCGACCACGCCGAGCTGATCCTGGACGCGTACGAGTACTACACGTCCGAGGCGGGCGGCAAGAAGGGCTCCGCGATGATCGGCGACGAGATGATCGACGAGGCCAGCCGCAAGATGGCGCTGGTCATCTCGGGCAAGGGCCGGGCCGCCGGCCTGCAGCGCACGTCCAAGTTCGAAGCGCCGGAGGCCTGAGCACATGCAGTTCGGACGCACCTACGAGGAGTTCGAGGTCGGCGCGGTCTACAAGCACTGGCCCGGCAAGACGGTCACCGAGTACGACGACCACCTCTTCTGTCTCCTGACCATGAACCACCACCCGCTCCACATGGACACCAACTATGCGGAGAACACGACCGACTTCGGCAAGAACGTCGTCGTGGGGAACTACATCTACTCCCTGCTGCTCGGCATGTCCGTGCCCGACGTGTCCGGCAAGGCGATCGCCAACCTGGAGATCGAGTCGCTGCGCCACGTCGCGCCGACCTTCCACGGCGACACGATCTACGGCGAGACGACGGTCCTCGACAAGACGCCCTCCCGGTCGAAGAACGACCGCGGAATCGTCTACGTCGAGACGAAGGGCTACAAGCAGGACGGCACCCTGGTCTGCGTGTTCCGCCGCAAGGTGATGGTCCCCACCGAGACGTACATCAAGGAGCGCGGCGGCGAGCAGCCCGGCCGGCCCCAGCTGAAGGAGCAGGAGAAGTAGCCATGGCGCGACTCGCCCAGACCGCAGGTCTGACCGACATCCAGCAGGAGATCCTGTCCACCGTCCGGGACTTCGTGGACAAGGAGATCATCCCGGTCGCGACCGGGCTGGAGCACCGCGACGAGTACCCGCAGCAGATCGTCGACGGGCTCAAGGAGTTGGGCCTCTTCGGCCTGATGATCCCCGAGGAGTACGGGGGCCTGGGTGAGTCGCTCCTCACCTACGCGCTGTGCGTGGAGGAGATCGCGCGCGGCTGGATGTCGGTGTCCGGCATCATCAACACCCACTTCATCGTGGCCTACATGCTCAAGCAGCACGGTACGCAGGAGCAGAAGGAGTACTTCCTGCCGCGCATGGCGGCGGGCGAGGTGCGCGGCGCGTTCTCCATGTCCGAGCCGGCGCTCGGCTCCGACGTGTCGGCCATCACGTCGAAGGCGGTGAAGGACGGCGACGACTACGTCCTGAACGGTCAGAAGATGTGGCTGACGAACGGCGGGACGTCGACGCTCGTGGCCGTCCTCGTGAAGAGTGACGAAGGCCACCCGGAGGGCACCCCGGCGCACAAGTCGATGACGACCTTCCTCGTGGAGAAGGAACCCGGCTTCGGTGAGGTGCGCCCCGGCCTGACCATCCCCGGGAAGATCGACAAGATGGGCTACAAGGGCGTCGACACCACCGAGCTGATCATGGATGGCCTACGCATTCCGGCCAATCGTGTGCTCGGCGGCGCCACCGGACGAGGCTTCTATCACATGATGGACGGCGTCGAGGTGGGCCGGGTCAACGTGGCCGCCCGTGGCTGCGGTGTTGCTCAGCGTGCGTTTGAGCTGGGTGTTTCCTATGCCCAGCAGCGACACACCTTCGGCAAGCCGATCGCCCAGCACCAGGCGATCCAGTTCAAGCTGGCCGAGATGGCTACCAAGGTCGAGGCCGCCCATGCGATGATGGTTAACGCAGCACGCAAAAAGGACTCCGGGGAGCGAAACGACCTCGAAGCAGGGATGGCGAAGTACCTCGCCTCCGAGTACTGCAAAGAGGTCGTCGAGGACGCCTTCCGGATCCACGGCGGCTACGGCTTCTCCAAGGAGTACGAGATCGAGCGCCTCTACCGTGAGGCTCCGATGCTGCTCATCGGTGAAGGTACCGCCGAGATCCAGAAAATGATCATCGGACGCAGGCTGCTCGAAGAGTATCGGTTCCAAGGCTAGATCTACCGATTCGGGGTGTTTTCATCGAGAAGAAGATCACACCCCGTCAACACTCTTCGGACGTCGACTCGGCTTCCTGGCTTGCCCAGTTGTGGCCCGCGACCGGTACGATTCCGGGAAAGCCGCCGTCCCCAGTCACAGCGCGGCATCATCCGCTACGAAGGTCATCCATGCCCGACAGCCAAACCTCCGCACCACGCGACAGCCTGGTCGGCGTACGTCTCGCGCGCGGAGCATCGCCGTGGCTCGTCCCGACCGTCGCCACCGCAGCCCTCAGCCTGGTACGCGCGCGCAAGTCCGGCGCCGCCAAGGCCGTGGCCGTACCCGCCACCGCGCTCGCGGCGGGCATGCTGTGGTTCTTCCGCGACCCCGAGCGCGAGATCGCCCCGGGCCGGGTCATCTCGCCTGCCGACGGTGTGGTGCAGAGCATCATGCCGTGGAAGGACGGGCGTACCCGCGTCGCGATCTTCATGAGCCCGCTGAACGTCCACGTCAACCGCGCGCCCCTTTCCGGCACGGTGACATCGGTCGAGCACATCCCCGGTGGGTTCGTTCCGGCGTTCAACAAGGAGAGCGAGAACAACGAACGCGTTGTCTGGCACTTCGACACCGAGCTCGGCGACATCGAGATGATCCAGATCGCCGGTGCGGTCGCGCGGCGCATCGTGCCGTACATCCCGCAGGGCACGAAGGTCGAGCAGGGTGACCGCATCGGGCTGATCCGCTTCGGGTCGCGCGTCGACATCTACCTCCCCGAGGGCGTGGACGTCGACGTGGAGGTCGGTCAGAAGACCGTGGCGGGGGTGACTCGCATTGACCGTGACTGATCCAGAGACACAGGCCGGATGGGTCCCGGAGGCCGACGAGGTGGACGACGAGGAGGAGATGCCCCTTTCTCTCCGCCTCTCGATAGCGGACACGCTCACCCTCGGTAACGCCACGTGTGGCTTCATGGCGGTGTACTTCACCACCACCGGCATCCTGATCCCGGACCTCACGGGCAGCCAGGAGACCGGCATGACCCGCCACAGCGCGGCCACTGCGGTCATCCTGATGCTCTGCGCGGCGGTCTTCGACCTGTTCGACGGTCTGGTCGCCCGCAAGCTGCGCTCCTCCCCCATGGGCGCGGAGCTGGACAACCTCTCCGACCTCATCAGCTTCGGCCTGGCGCCGGCGTACTTCGTGCTCGTCTACGGCATGGTCGCCGACGACGCGCACCAGCGGGTGGCGGCGGTGGGGGCGATCGTGGTCCTGCTGGCGGTCGTACTGCGGCTCGCGAGATTCTCGTGTGTCACGGTCAAGGACGGCACGTTCCAGGGCATGCCGTCACCGTTCGGCGCGCTGACGGTCGTCTCGATCGTGCTGCTCGAGCTGCCGTTCGTCGCCACGCTCATGGCGATCCTCGGCACCGCGTGGCTGATGGTGAGCCGGGTCGAGTACCCGAAGCCGCGGGGCCGCCTCGCGGTGGCGATGCTCTCCTGGATCGTCCTCAGCATGGCCCTGCTGGCGGCCTGGGCCTTCGACGCCCCCGGCGGCCAGCTCCTGCTCCAGACCGGCTGTGCGCTGCAGCTGGTGATGGGGGCGGTGATCCCCCTCTTCGCCACCGCTCGGAGGGTGAACAACTTCCGGGGCAACCGGCGGGAAGCCCGGGCGGCGCAGCTGCCCTAGTTCTTGCCTCCTGATACAGGGGAAGGGCCCCGGACCTATTGGTCCGGGGCCCTTCCCCTGTGCGTCGCAGTGCGGGTGTGTGGGGGCTGGTCGCGCAGTTCCCCCGCGCCCCTGGCGGGGCGCCCCTGGAGACCCCGCAGGGCTCCTACTCGCTCGGCGTGTACGACTCCGCCACCGTTGAGGCCTCCGCCTCCTGGACCACCTTCATGCCGCCCGTGACGCTCTTGTCGGGCTGGAGGATGACGCTCTGCTTGGAGGAGGGGGACTTGGGGTCGGTGAAGTCCTGGGGGATACCGAAGCCCGTGTCCAGGGCGTTGATGGTGAGGAGGGCCTTGTCCACGCCCTCACGGGTCAGGTCCTTGGTCTCGCAGGCCTTCTTCAGGGCCTCGCCGAACGCGGAGGCGGCCGTCCAGCCGGCGACGACGCCGTTGTCCAGGGAGTCCTTCGGGTACGCCTTCTTGTAGTCGGCCACCAGCTTCTCGGCCTCCGGGGTGTCCGCGCCGATCGGGAGCGACGGCGAGGCCACGTAGTAGTTCTTCATCAGCGCCGGACCCGCCTGGGTGGCCAGGAGCTGCGGCGCGAAGGCCGAGTTGTTGCCGATGATCGGGACGTCGAAGCCACCGGCCGCGGCGACGCCGACCAGGGAGGCGGCCTGGCGCGGGCCCGCGCTGATCACGACGGCCTTGACGCCGGCCTTCTTCAGGGCGGCGACCTGCGCGGTCATGTCGTTGTCGGTCGGCTTGATCTTCTGCTCGACGACGGTCAGCCCGGCTTCCTTCGCGATGTGCTTGGAGCCGGCCAGGGCGCTCTCGCCGTAGTCGCCCTCGAAGTAGACGTGCCCGATCTTGTCGCCCTTCTTGAGGCCCTTCTCCTTCATCAGGAAGTCGATGGCGTTGATCGTCTCGATGTCGTACGTGGACCCGATGACCCGGATGTAGGGGCTGCCGAGCAGAGACGACGACCATGCCTGCGGCAGGACCAGGCCCTTGTCCTGTCCGTCGATGCGCTGCTTGACCGCGGCGACGAACGGGGAGCCGATGAACTGGGCGAACCCGAGCACCTTCGGCGCCAGCTCCGTGTACCCGGAGACGGCCTTCTGCGGGTCGTAGCCGTGGTCGCGGATGCTGAGCTCGACCTTGTAGCCGCACACGCCCCCGTCGGCGTTCAGCTGCTTCACATAGAGCTGCTGGGCCTGGGTGACGCTCTTGCCGAGGGTCGCGTAGACCCCCGTCATGTCGGTGAGGACGCCCAGCGAGATGGTCTTGCCGGAGATGCCCTGGCCGGTCTTCACCCCTCCCGCGGCGGTGTCGCCCTTGCCGTTCTCGTCGTCGTTCTTGGCCTTGGAGCTGCACCCGGCCAGCACCAGCAGCGCTGCGAGTGCTCCGGCGGCCACCTTGGCCGTGTGGGTCGTACTCATCGTTCCTCCCCTTGTTCGGTCCTGAAGCGTCGTCCGGCGGCCACCCTGACCAGGCCGCCGGGCAGGAAGAGCACCACCGCGACGATGGCGGCTCCGTAGAGGTACCGGGATGCCTCGCCCGGTGCGATCCCGCCCGTACCGGGAGCGGAGACCAGGGGCAGCGCATCGCTGTAGCGGGTCAGCAGTTGCGGGAGCAGGGACACGAACACCGCCCCGACCACCGCCCCCGAGACCGAGCCGAGCCCACCGATGACGATCATGGCGAGGTATTCGAGCGACAGCGTGATGCCGAAGTAGTCCGGCACCGTCCGCTGGAAGACCAGGGCGAGCAGGACGCCCGCGAGGCCCGCGTACATCGAGGACAGGACGAAGACGGCGGCTCGGTAGCGGGCCACGGGCACGCCGATGACACCGGCCGCGATCCGGTGGTCGCGGATCGCGTTCATGGCACGTCCGGGGCGGCCGCGCAGCACCCCGCGGGCGAACAGCCCGCAGCCGAGGAGCAGTACGAGCCCCGCGTACCAGAGCTTCTCCGCAGAGCCGAACGGGACGGAGGCGACGAGGAGTTCGCTGTCGTCGAAGGTGAGCCCGAACAGACTCAGGGGCGGTACGTCCCGCCCGTTGAAGCCGCCGGTGAGGTCGCGGGCGTTGAACAGCACGTGCTGGCCGATGAAGATCAGCGCGAGCGTGGCGATGCCCAGGTAGGCGCCGCGCAGGCGTCCCGCGATGGGGCTGAAGAGGCCGCCCGCCAGACCCGAGACCAGGACGGCGAGGACCGCCGCGAGCCAGGTCGGCAGGCCGAGACCGGTCAGCCCGTCGCCGCCCTCCGCGGCGAACACGCAGTAGCCGTATGCCCCGACCGCGAGGAAGAAGGCGTGGCCCATGGAGAGCTGGCCGGTGGAGCCGGTGAGCAGGTTGATCCCGATCGCGCCGATGGCGGCGGCCATCGCGAACAGCCCGGCCTGCAGCCAGAACCGGTCCAGGTAGAAGGGCAGCGCGAGCAGGAGCAGAGCGCCGGCGGCCCAGACGTACGTGCGCGTGCGGACGGGGAACCGCAGATGTCCGCTGAGGGCTTCAGACACGGGCGAGCTCCTTCGTGCCGAACAGCCCGGCGGGCCGGATGAGCAGGATCACGGTCATCACGAGGTAGGGCGCCAGGTCGCCCAGTCCCCGGCCGAGGAAGGTCAGTTCGCTCTGGTAGCCGGTGGCGAGGGATTCCGTGATGCCTACGAGCAGTCCGCCGACGAGCGCTCCGGTCGTCGAGTCGAGGCCGCCGAGGATCGCCGCCGGGAACGCCTTGAGAGCGGCGAGCGAGGTGGCTCTCTCCAGGCCCGGTGTGGGGAAGACCGTCAGGAACAGGGCCGCCACGGCGGCGAGTCCGCCCGCCACGGCCCAGGCGCCGAGGGACACCCGGCCGAGCCGTACGCCCATCAGCGCGGCCGTCTCCGCGCTCTCGGCGGCGGCCCGCATCGCGACGCCCCAGGAGGTGTACCGGAACGCGAGCAGGAAGACCGTGATGAGCAGGGCCGCGGCGACGAACGCGGCGATGCGCGTGTGGGCCAGCGAGATGGGGCCGAGGGTGAGCACCGCGTCGCCCCACGGGTCGCCGAGCGCCAGGACGTCCGTGCCGATCCGGCGGGTCAGTTCCGTGGTGAGCAGGATGTCCACACCGATCGTGACGATGGCGAGGACGCTGTGGTCGGAGCCCCGGTAGCGGCGCATCACCAGGAACTCGACGGCCGACCCGACCACCGCGGCACCGGCGATCCCGACCAGCAGCGCGGGCCAGAAGCCGATGTCGTCGTGGAGGGTCGCGGTGACGTACCCGCCCGCCAGCAGCAGGGACGCGTGGGCGAAGTTGACGACCTCGGTGGCCCGGAAGATGACCACGAAACCGAGGGCGATGAGGGCGTAGACCGACCCCATGGAGACGCCGTTGAGGAGGAGTTCGGCGAAGGTGCTCACGACGCGTTCTCCTCTCCCCCGGGGTGCCCGGGCCCGTCGGGTTCCTCGGGGCGCTCCCCCAGGTAGGCGCGGACGACCGCCGGGTCGTTCTGTACGTCGGCCGGGGCGCCGTCCGCGATCCGGCGCCCGAAGTCGAGTACGGTCACCGCGTCGGCGAGCCGCATCACCACCCCCATGTCGTGTTCCACCAGGACGATCGAGATGCCGAGGCTGTCGCGGACTCCCGCGATCACGGCGGCCGTTCGCCGCCGCTCGTCGGCGGTCATGCCCGCCACCGGCTCGTCCAGGAGCAGCAGGCGGGGCTCCATGCACAGGGCGCGGGCGAGTTCGGCGAGTTTCTGCTGCCCGTACGGGAGCGAGCCCGCCGGGCGGTCGAGATAGGACGAGATGCCGACGAACTCGGCGATCTCACGGACGCGTTCGCGATGACGGTTCTCCTCACGGGCCGCTGCGGGGAGCCTCAGGCCTGCGGAGAGGAAGCCGGTGCGGGTCAGCCGGTGGCGGCCCAGCAGAAGGCTGTCCTCGACCGTGGCGAGCGGTGGCAGGGCGAGGTTCTGGAAGATGCGGGCGACGCCCAGATCGGCGATGCGGTGCGGAGGCATGCCGGTCAGTTCGTGTTCGCCGAAGCGGACGCTGCCGGCGGTGGCGCGGTAGACGCCGGACAGCACGTTGAAGCAGGTGGACTTTCCGGCGCCGTTGGGGCCGATGAGGGCGTGGACGGTGCCGGGACGCACCGTGAAGTCCACGGAGTCCAGGGCGGTCAGACCCGCGAAGCGCACGGTCAACTCCCTGACGTGGAGCGGTGGTACGTCGGGATCAGCATCGGAGGCGGGCGAAGTCGCCTGCTGCGGCGTGTCGTTCGTCATGGTGGTGCTCACCCCTTCCATCGGGTCAGCGCCGGGTGCGAGGCTCGTGCCCGCCCGGCGTCGGCCGCCGCGTCCTCGTCGACCACGCCCAGGTAGCGGCGGCGCACCTCGTCGGAGGCGGCCAGCTCGTCCGCCGGCCCCGACAGGGTGACTTCGCCGACCTCCAGGACGTACGCGCGGGAGGCGAGCCGCAGCGCCAGGGCGGCGTTCTGTTCGACGAGCAGGATCGAGGTGCCCTGGGTGTTGATCTCCCGGACCGTCTCGGCGATCCGCTCGGCCATCAGCGGGGCGAGCCCGAGCGAGGGTTCGTCGAGGAGGAGCATCCTCGGGGCGGCCATCAGGGCGCGGCCGACCGCGAGCATCTGCTGCTCTCCGCCCGACAGGAGGCCGGCGCGCTGCTGGGCGCGGTCGGCGAGGACGGGGAACAGTTCGTGGACGCGGCGCAGGGCGGTGGCCCGGTCCGCGCGTCCGCCGGTGGCGCCGAGCGCCCCGGCACGCAGGTTGTCGGCGACGGTCATCCGCGCGAACACCCGGCGCCCTTCCGGGATCTGCGAGATCCCGGCGGCGACCACGCGGTCCGGCGGGAGTCCGTCGATGCGGCGGCCGTCGAGGCTCACCGTGCCGCCGGTGACCGCGCCGCCGTGGAAGGACAGGGTCCGGCAGATGGCCCGCAGCAGGGTCGACTTGCCCGCGCCGTTGCCGCCGAGAACCGTGACCACGGCTCCTTCCGGCACCTCGAGGGACACCTGGCGCAGTGCTCGTACGGGACCGTATCCGACCGACAGGTCCCGTACGGCCAGCCCGGAACCACCCATGGCATTCCCCCTGTCATCGCGCTGTTGATCACCGTGCACCCGGCGTGTTCACGGCCGGTGTGGCGCTCACGACAGCACCGGTGGGGGCGTCCGTCCACGGGGCGCGGGCGAATCGCTGCGGGTGACCAGCGGGTGCGGGCGCGCGTTGTGCGCGCGCACAACACCGCGTGTCAGGGGCCTGTGCGCGGCCGTCCACCGGTGGCATCCTCCGGCCATGGGAGCCCGCAGAAGGCGTACCGGTCATGACTGGAAGCTGCTCACCGAGTCCTGCGCGGCGCTGCTGGAGCGCCTGCCGGAGCTGGTCGACGAGCACATGCGACAACTTGCCGAGCATTCCCCGGTGTACGGGGAGTTCCTGCCGTACGACCAGCAGTGGCGGGAGGCGCAGGAGGCGATGCGGATCGGGATCGAGACGATCTCCGCGCCCCGGGACTCGCCTCGCCGTGATCTGGAGTACGCGGAGGACGCGGGGCGGCGGCGGGCCCAGCAGGGGCTGCCGTTGGAGCTGCTGGTGCACGCCTACCGTGCCGCGGGGTATCTGGTGTGGGACGCCCTGATGGAGGGGGCGGCCGGGCGGGAACCGGAGCGGCTGGGGGCGCTGATGCGGTCGGCGACCATGGTGTGGTCCGCCGTGGACGCGCAGGCCACGGTGGCGACGGAGGCGTACCGGGCCACCGAGATGGAGCTCCGGCGGCGTACCGACGAGCGGCTTCAGGCGCTGCTCGACGCGCTCCTCGAAGGGCAGGAGGCGCCCGGGCTCGCGGCGCGGGCCGCCGCCGGGCTCGATCTTCCCGAGCGGGGGCCGTACGCCGTGGTCGTGCTGCGGTCCGAGCGGCGGGAGCCCTTCCGGCGGCCGGTGGAGGGTGAGGGGCTGCGGTTCGTCTGGCGGATGCGCGCGGACTGCGAGGTCGGGGTGGTGGCTCTCGCGGCCGGTCAGGGCCTCGACGGGGTCGCGCGGGCGCTCGACGGGCGCTGTTCCGGTCCCGGCGGGATCAGTCCCGTCGTCCCCGGCCTCGCCGAGCTGGGGCGGGCCCGGCGGCTGGCGGAGCTGGCGCTGCGTACATGTCCGCCCGACGCGAGCGCCGTCGTGCGGCTCGACCAGCGGATGCCGACGGCGCTCGTCGTCAGCCAGCCCGAGCTGGCCGGGCGGCTCGTGTCGGACGTGTTCGGGTCGCTGCTGGACCTCGAACCGGCGGACCGGGCCGTCCTGCTGGAGACGCTCGACATGTGGCTGTGCTGCGAGGGGTCCGCGGGGCGGGCCGCGGGGCGCCTCTACTGTCATCGGAACACGGTGTTCAACCGGCTGCGGCGGTTGGAACAGCTGACCTCGCGGTCGCTGGCGCGGCCGCGGGACCTGATCGAGATGACGCTGGCGCTGGACGCGTACCGGTTGGCGGGGACGCCGGGGGGTGGGTGAGGGGTTTTTCGCCCCCGCCGCCCCCTACCCATTCCCGTCCCGTCTGGGGCTGCGCCCCCCAGACCCCCGTATCGCGCCGGTGCGCTCGTCCTCGGACGCCGGACGGACTGAAAGATCAGGAGCGGGGGTTCGGGGGCCGTCCCCCGAGACGGGTCGGGCAGGGGCGGCGGAGGCGGGAAAAGGCCTGTCAGGTGAGGAAGTCCTGGGCGATGCGCTCCGCGAGTTCCTCGAGGATCGGGCCCGCCTCGGCGATGCACCGGTTCACGTCCGGCTCGACGTCCGTGAGCGGATAGACCCGCCGGATCCCGGCCCTTCCGAGGGCCTCCGGAGGAAGGGCCAGCCGCCCGCAGACGGCGATGACCTCCTTCCCGGCGGCACGCGCGGCGGCGGCGACCCCGGCGGGGGCCTTCCCGTGCAGGGTCTGCTCGTCCAGCGAGCCCTCACCGGTGATGACCAGCGTCGCCCGTTCCAGCGCGGACGCGAAGCCCAGCACGTCGAGCATGACGTCGATGCCGGGCCGGAAGCTCGCGCCGAGCCCCACGAGAGCCCCGTACCCGATGCCGCCGGCGGCGCCCGCACCGGGCGCAGCGGCGTACTCCGCCGCCCTGCCCCCGATCGTCTTCTCCAGGACGGCGGCGAAGTGGGCGAGCGCCGCGTCGAGCACCGCCACGTCGTCGGGAGAGGCACCCTTCTGTGGTCCGTACACCGCCGGCGCGCCCTTCGGCCCGGTCAGCGGATTGTCCACGTCACTGGCGAGGACGACGTCGACGGAGGAGAGCCGGGGGTCGAGGCCGGTCAGGTCCGCCGTGGCGAGGTCCCCGAGGGAGCCGCCGCCGGGCGGCACCGGCTCGCCGTCCTCGTCGAGGAAGCGCGCCCCGAGCGCGGTCAGCATCCCTGCTCCGCCGTCGGTGCTCGCGCTGCCGCCGACGCCGAACACGATCGTCCGCGCCCCGGCGTCGAGCGCGGCCCGCAGCAGTTCCCCGGACCCGTACGTGGACGAGGTGAGCGGCGCGAGGACCCCGGCGGGCAGCCGCTGCAGTCCGCTGGCCTCGGCCATCTCCACGACCGCGGTCCCGTCGCGCAGCGCGAAGGCGGCGGTGACCTCGTCGCCGAGGGGCCCGGCGACCCGTACCTCACGGCGCTCGAAGCCGGCGGCGACCGCGGCGGCGACCGTGCCGTCGCCGCCGTCGGCCACCGGCAGCGCCTCGACCTCGACCAGCGGTGCGACCCGGTGCAGTCCTGCCGTCACCCGCTCGGCCACCTGCACGGCCGTGAGCGAGCCCTTGAACTTGTCCGCGGCGATGAGCACCCGCTGGGTCTGGTTCCGGGTCCGATTCACTGCAGCGTCCGCCACCTGTGTTCCCCTTGCTTATCGGGCCTTGCACACGTCAAGGCAGTCGCGCCGCTGCGACCCTAACCGCAGGAGGGGGCCGCTGCCCAGGGCGGTTCTCAGGTGCCGGACAGCGGCCCGACAGCGGTCGCGGGACAGTCGGACCGCGGTCGCCGGTCAGCCGGCGTCGGTCCCGCGCGAGTCGTAGAGCTGGTGCGTCAGTGTGCCGCTACCCCCGAACGGCACGCTGATGTGCTCCAGCACGTCCTCCAGGAGATCGAGGTCCCCCGTCCGCACACCGACGTCCCCGGTGGTGACCACGGGCTCCGCGGGCGCGGCCTGGGCCGCACCGGTGGCGGACAGGACCGCGACGACTGCGGCGGCACCGACCGCCAGGACCCTCGTACGACTCGACGACTTCATGGGACTCCAAATCCGCAATACGAATAAAACCCGACGACCTTCTCATGTGGTGCGGGGCCGGATGTACGTAAAGCGGGCGGGACCGGCAGGAATTCGGTACACCGGGTGTATGACGGCTGCGGGCGTTGACGATCTTGCGGACCGCGTTCTCGGTATTTGCCGCGACGCCGACGTGGACTCCGCGATCCTCGGCCTGTTCCTGGCCGAGCGGACCGTGCGGTTGGTCTCGCTAGGCTGGCCCGATGACGACTCCTGACTACGCCACGTACATCGCGGGTCTCCCTCGTGTGCTTGTCGGTGCCGCTGCGCTCTTCCGTGACACCGAGGGCCGTGTGCTGCTTGTCGAGCCCAACTACCGCGAGGGCTGGGCGCTGCCGGGCGGAACCGTCGAGTCGGACGCCGGCGAGACCCCGAGGCAGGGGGCCCGCCGGGAGACTCTGGAGGAGATCGGCCTGGACCTCCCGGTCGGACGGCTGCTCGCGGTGGACTGGGTGCCCGGCGCCGCGCGGCCTCCCGTCGTGGCATACCTGTACGACGGCGGGGTGCTGACGGAGGAGCAGTTCAAGTCGATCCGCCTGCAGGAGTCGGAGCTGCTGTCCTGGCGGCTGGTCCCCCTCGAGGAGCTCGGCCAGTACGTGGTGGGCGCCCTGGGCCGCCGCGTGCTCGCCGCGCTGGACGTGCTCGTGGAGAACGCGGGGACGGCCGAGCTGGAGAACGGCCGGCGAACCGACTGACGAGAGGGGCGGTGCTCAGCGCAGGACGCGGTGCCGGACGCGCCTCCTGGCACCGTTCGTCGACGGCGGCGCCTGCGGCCTGTACTCCGGCTCGTCCTCGTCGTCGATGCCGCGTGACGGTCCCCTGACGCTGTCCAGAACCTTCGCGCCCTGCTGATCGACGAGGCGGGTCACCGACTCCTGCGCGACACCGAACACGAGTGCCCAGGCGAGTATTTGCGCGTCGCTGTCCAAATTCGACAGTCCCGGCACGAAATCACCCTTGATGATCAGCATGCCGAACACGGCTGCCAGGGCGCCGATGGGCAGCCGCAGCAACAACAGGCAGATGGGCACCATGAACGGCGTGGCGGTGCCCTGCATGTGCCGCAGCGACAGGGCTCCCGCCAGGGCCGCTCCGCACAGGCCGAAGAACTCCACGATGAGGACATCGCCGCCCCCCGGGACACTGCCGATGGGACAGAACTGCTTGGACAGCGCGGCCGGAGGCGGGGGCGACGGCTGCGCCTCGAAGCACAGCTTGGCCGCTATGGCCGATGGCTCGACGTATCCCCACACCACAAGGAGGGCCGCGATCAGGCTCGTCAGGAGAAACGATGTCAGGAGTATGTTGCGGAAGCTTCGCAGCCTCGACCTTTCCAGGTCCTGAGCGTCGTTCGCCGCACGCAGCGCCCTGACGGCCAGATCCCTGAACTGGGCGTTGAGCCTTTGGCCCTTGGAACCGGCGACCTGCGCCTCCAGCTCGCTCCGCAGGGGGTCCTCCGCGCCCAGGTGCTGCTTGGTTCTCGCGAGGACCTCGGTCCCCCACCAGGTGAGGTCGTTGTCGACGGCGAGCTTCAGGACACTCACTTCGGCCCGGTGGATGTTGGCCCAGGTCCGGTCCACCGCGGAACCGGAGATGGACGAGAAGGGTGTGTCCCTGCTGTTGAGGGCCTGACGAGCGGCTTCGAGCTGCACGTTCGTCTTCTTCAGCAGCCTCTTCTTGTCGTCCGACAGTTCGCAGCGGACTTCGATGATGTCCAACTCCGCCTGGAGTTCCGCGACATAGGCGGAGGCGCGTTGATGCCATGAGGATCTGTTCCGTCCCGCGACGTCTCCGTCTTCGTCCGGGAAGGATGCTTCAAGTCTTTCCGCCATGGTTCGGTCCTCCGCCGACCTGCTCCTTCACACACGTGTGTCCGGGATTCGGGCCCTGAGCGGCATTGAGCGGCATCGAGAACGTCGGGAATTGTCTCCCCGTCCAGTCCCCGACTCCGTCCTCGGTTCTCCCCTGCTTTCCAGTGTCCGCTCCGGTGACACGTTCGCAACCCGGAGGGCTTCGTCGCCCGGCGTGTTCGGGTGTCCGAGGACAGCGGGCGCAGAGGCGTCGAATGCGCAATTCCCAGCGGGGTACGACGGAAACCGGTTCGCCCTCGCGCGGGCCGGCGTTCTACGCTCGGGACATGAGCAGGCCTCTCGTCGCCGTCCTCAGTGGCGCAGGTATTTCCACCGATTCCGGAATTCCCGACTATCGCGGTCCGAACGGTGTGTGGCGGCGGGATCCGGAAGCCCAGAAACTCGTGACGTACGAGTACTACATGGGTGATCCGCAGATCCGGCGCCGGTCCTGGCAGATGCGGCGAAAGAACCGGACTCTCCAGGCGGAACCGAACGCCGCGCATCGGGCGGTGGCCGAGCTGGAGCAGGCCGGGGTGCCGGTGCGGGTCATCACGCAGAACGTCGACGGACTGCACCAGCTCGCCGGAATGCCCGCCCGCAAGGTGCTGGAACTGCACGGCAGCGCACGCGGTGTGGTGTGTACGAAGTGCCACGCGCGCGGGCCGATGGAGGACGCCCTCGCCCGGGTCGAGGCCGGGGAGGCGGATCCGCCGTGCCTGACGTGCGGGGGGATTCTCAAGTCGGCGACGGTGATGTTCGGCGAGCGGCTCGACCCGGTCGTGCTGGGCGAGGCGCTCGCGATCACCAAGGCGTGCCAGGTGTTCGTCGCGGTCGGTACCACTCTCCAGGTGCAGCCCGCCGCCGGGCTCGCCGGTGTGGCCGCCGAGCACGGGGCCCGGCTCGTCATCGTCAACGCCGAGCCGACCCCGTACGACGACCGGGCGGACGAGGTGATCCGGGAGCCGATCGGCACCGCCCTGCCTGAGCTGCTGCGGGGCCTGGCCGGCTGAGCGGCGCGGGGTCCGAGCCTGTGCCGGTGTCACGCCGGTGTCAGAAGAGGGCGGTGTCCTCCGCTCCCCGTTCGAAGTCCAGCAGACGCTGTTTGCGCTGCAGGCCGCCGCCGTATCCCGTCAGGCTGCCGTCCGCGCCCACCACGCGATGGCAGGGCACGATGATCCCGAGCGGGTTCTTGCCGTTGGCGAGGCCCACCGCGCGTGACGCCTTCGGATTGCCCAGGGCGTCCGCGAGTTGACCGTACGAGCGGGTCTCGCCGTACGGGATCTTCCGGAGCTGTTCCCAGACCGAGCGCTGGAATGGGGTGCCGTCCAGCCTGAGTCGCACGGAGAAGTCCTTCAACTCTCCCCCGAAGTAGGCCCGCAGCTCCTCGGCCACCTCGGCGAAGGGTGTGTCGTCCGGTCGGCCGAAGGTCTCCTCCGGCGGACGGTGGCGTTGGTCTGTCATGTAGAGCCCGGAGAGGACGCCGTCGGTGGCGACCAGTGTGAGCGGGCCGTACGGACTGTCGATGACGGTGTGCTGCTTCACTGAACGTCCTTAAGCGGGAAGGAAGTTGATCGGGTGGTTGTCCGTCGCCCACAGGTACTGGACGGCGTACGCGCGCCAGGGCCGCCAGTCCGTGGCGCGTGCCGTCAGCGCGGCGGGAGTGGACGGCAGGTCCAACTCCTGTGCGGCGCGCCTGACTCCGAGGTCCGTGGGCAGGAAGGCGTCGGGGTCGCCGAGGGCACGCATGGCGATGATCTCCACGGTCCAGGGTCCGAACCCGGGCAGGGCGAGCAGCCGGGCCCTCGTCTGCGCCCAGTCGCCCTCGACACCCAGGTTGAGGGTGCCGTCGGCGAGTTGGCCCACGAGTGTGGTCAGCGTGCCGCGGCGGCTGGCCGGCATGGCGAGGGCCTCGGGGTCGAGTGCGGCCAGTGACTCCGCGGACGGGAAGAGGTGCGTGAGACCGCCCTCGGGATCCTCGACCGCTTCGCCGTGGGCCGCGACCAGACGTGCCGCGTGGGTACGGGCCGCGGCCGTGGACACCTGCTGGCCCAGCACGGCCCGTACGGCGAACTCGGCCTCGTCGACCGTACGGGGCACTCGGCGGCCCGGCGCCTTGTCGACGAGGGGCTTGAGCACCGGGTCCGTACGCAGTTGGCCGTCGACCGCGACCGGGTCGGCGTCCAGGTCGAGCATGCGGCGGCAGCGGCTGATGGCGACGGCCAGATCGCGCAGGTCGCTGAGGGTGAGCCGGCAGCCGATGTGATCGGGCTCCGGAGTGAGCGCGACGACACCGTGGCCGTACGGCAGACGCATCGTGCGCCGGTACGCGCCGTCGCGCCACTCCTCGACTCCGGGTACGGCGGTGGCGGCGAGGTGGCCGAAGAGGTTGTCGGGGTTGAGCGGGGCCCGGAAAGGGAGGCGGAGGGCCAGCACGCCCGGTGTGGGCGTGGAGCCGGCGCGGTTCCTGAGGGTTCTGGTGCGCAGTTCGCTCGGGGCGAGGGCGAAGACCTCGCGGACCGTGTCGTTGAAGGTGCGGATCGAGGAGAAGCCCGCCGCGAAGGCGATCTCGGCCATCGGGAGCGGTGTCGTCTCGATGAGCAGGCGTGCGGTCTGGGCGCGCTGGGCGCGGGCGAGGGCGAGTGGCCCGGCGCCCAGTTCGGCGAGGAGCTGGCGTTCGACCTGCCGGGTGCTGTAGCCGAGGCGTGTGGCGAGCCCCGGCACGCCCTCGCGGTCCACGATCCCGTCGCCGATCAGCCGCATCGCGCGGGCCACCAGGTCGGCCCGCTGGTTCCACTCGGGCGAGCCGGGGCTGGTGTCGGGGCGGCAGCGCTTGCACGCCCGGAACCCGGCCTGCTGGCAGGCGGCGGCGCTCGGGTAGAACGTCATGTTCTCCGGCTTCGGCGGCACCACAGGACAGCTGGGCCGGCAGTAGATCCGCGTGGTCAGGACCGCCGTGAAGAACCAGCCGTCGAAGCGGGCGTCCTTCGACCGGACGGCGCGCACGCAGCCCTCTGTATCGGTGTGCATCCCGTTCTGCATGTGTCCCAGCATCGGCCATGGTCACGGCGATGGCTGGCGAGAATCCGACATCTACCTGCGGTGGCCGCCCCGCCCCCGCCGCCCCGCCTGCCGGAGGTCGCCGCGGAGGCTGACGAGGCGCCCCGCCCGCCCCGTCGCCACCGACTCACCGACTCACCGACTCACCGACTCACCGATCATGATCCGCCCGGCTCACCATGATCCGCGCGGCTCAGGGATTCGATCCAGGCACGGACTGCGGATGCCGTCGTGCCGGCGTGCTCCTGAAGCAGTGTCAGGTGGTCGCCCGGCACGTCCACGAGCTCGTGCGGCAGCGGCCAGGAGGTGCGCCAGTCGTCGGCGTCGGGGTCCGCCGCCATCCGAGGGGTGGGCCGGGTGGCGCGTATCAGCAGGGTGGGGGTGTCGACCGGTTCCGGGTGCCAGTCCATGAAGATCCGGGTGTACGCCCCCATGGCCGCGGCACCGGTGTCCTCGTACAGGCGGGGCGCGACGGCGGCGGGCAGGGCCAGCAGCCAGTCCTTGCGGCTGTTGGAGTCGTCGATCAGGTAGGTGTCCAGCAGGATCTGGCCCGCCGGTGGCGTCCCGAGCGCTTCGAGCTGCCGGGTCACCGCGTGGGCGAGGGCGCCGCCCGTGGACGCCCCGACGAGCGCGAAGGGCCGATCGCCGACCTGCCGCAGCACGGTCTCTGCGTGCGTGCGGGCCAGTGCTTCCCGGTCGGCCGGGACTGCTCCGCCCGCGCCGAGGCCCGGGTGCGGCAGCTCCAGGACGTCCAGCTCACCGTCGAGACAGCGGTGGAAGCCGGCGAACTCCCCGCCGGGGACCGGGAAGGGCGGATGGTGCCCGGCGAGGAAGACGACCACCGGCCGGTCGCGGGGGCCCTCGGCCCGGCGGACCGGGGGCAGGGCGTGGGCCCGGCTCTCCGCCGCCGTGAACGTCGGGAGGGCCAGGGAGGCGGAGACCAGCATGTGCATGCCGGCGGCCACCTCGCCCTTCGCGCAGAGCGCGCGGTAGAGCGCGGCGAGCGTCTGCGGGGGCCGCACGGAGGCCTCGTGACCGCGAGGCGTTGCCGGTGCCTGCGCCTGCGCCTGCGCCTGCGCCTGCGCCTGCGCCAGTGACTGACCCTGGGCCTGGGCCGTCATCGGGGTCTGCGTCCGGGACCCGGCTTCGCCCGTGCCGTCGCCGCGGCCGGTGACGGCAGCGGTCTCGGCGACAGTGGCGGTGGCGGTGGTTGTGCCAAGGCCGTGGCCGTCCCCGTCCCCGTCGCCCTCGCCCTCGCCCTCGGCCACGTCGGCGGTGAGCAGGTCGAGCAGATGCCGGGCGAGCGCGTGCGTCGTGGGGTGCTCGAACACCACCGACGCGGGCAGCCACAACCCCGTGGCCGTGGTCAGAGCGTTGCGGAGCTGGACCGCCATCAGGGAGTCGAAGCCCAGGTCGGCGAGGGGCTTCCCGGCCGGGAGCGCGTCGCCGTCGGGGTATCCGAGGGCCACGGCCACCGATCCACGCACCAGCTTCGCGAGCGCGGACTCCCGTTCCTCGTCGGGCAGTTCGGCCATCAGGTCGCGCCAGGCTCCCTGCTCCGCCGCCTCCCGCGCTCGTGCCCGGGTTCCGGCTCCGGATCCGGCGGCCGGGCGGCCTCCGCGCACCAACTGCCGCAGCAGCGGGGGGACGAGCCCGTCGCCGGACCGCAGAGCGGCCCGGTCGAGGAGGAGCGGCGCCAGCAAGGGCTCGCCGGTGCGCAGCGCCGCGTCGAACAGGGCCATGCCCTGTGCCGGGGAGAGCGCCCGCACCAGGTCGGGGGCCTGCGCGCCCGGCCGTTTCGGTCCGGCCTCGCGGAGCCGGGCCGCCATCCCGTCGCCGTGCTCCCACAGCCCCCACGCCAGGGAGACCGCGGGCAGGCCGAGGGAGGTGCGGTGGTGGGCGAGCGCGTCCAGGAAGGTGTTCGCCGCCGCGTAGTTGCCCTGGCCGGGCCGGCCGAGCAGTCCCGACGCCGAGGAGAACAGGACGAACGCCGAGAGATCCAGCTCGCGGGTCAGCTCGTGAAGGTGCCAGGCCGCGTCCACCTTCGGCCGCAGCACCGCCGCCATCCTGTCCGGGGTCAGCGAGTCGAGTACGCCGTCGTCGAGCACCCCTGCCGCGTGCACCACGGCGCTCAAGGGGGGCTCGCAGTGTGCGATCAGCGCGGCCAGCGCTGGACGGTCCGCCGCGTCGCACGCGACAACACGCACATCGGCACCCAACTCTCCCAGCTGAGCGCGTAGTTGCTCGGCGCCCGGTGCCTGCGGGCCCCGTCGTCCGGTGAGCAGCAGGTCCCGTACGCCGTGCTCGGTGACCAGATGCCGGGCCAGTTCGGCGCCCAGCGCGCCCGTGCCTCCGGTGATGAGTACGGTGCCGTCCTGACCGAACGTGCCTCTCCCGTGCGGTTTCGCGATGGCCCTGGCCAGTCGGGGTACCGTCAACCGTCCCTTCCGGATGGCCACTTGGGGTTCGCCGGAGGCCGTCGCCGCGGGGAGCAGCCGCAGCGACTCGGGCCGCCCGTCCACGTCGGCCAGGACGACGCGGCCGGGCATCTCCGACTGGGCCGCACGCACCAGTCCCCACACGGCGGCGCCCGCGAGGTCCGGGACCGGGGCGGTGGCCTCCCGCGTGACCACGAGCAGCCGTGACGGCGCCGTGCCCTGCTCGCGCTGCCAGTTCTGCAGTGCCTCCAGGACCCTGCCGGTCAGTCGGTGCGCGGCCGCCACCGGATCGGGTTCGTCCGCGGGGGTGACGGCCGTGAGGACCACGACGGCGGGCGTGAGCCGGTTGCTCACTGCCGGGATGTACGCGCGGAGGTCCAGTTCGTCCGGGCCGAGTACCGTCCAGCCCTCGCTGTCCGGATCGTCGGGCGGGTCGACGGGCACGGTGACCGGGTTCCAGTCGAGCCGCAGCAGGGCGCGCCGCACCACTTCGTCGGCGGTGTCCGGCCTTCCGGCCGGGAGTTCCCGGGTGACCAGCGACTCGACCACGGCCACCGGACGCCCCGCCGTGTCGGCGAGCGTCACCGTGACAGCTCCCGGTCCCGTCGGCGTCAGCCGCACCCTCGTCGCGGTTGCCCCTTGGGCGTACAGCCGCACACCGCTCCACGCGAACGGCAACCGTACGGAACGGGCACCGGGCTCGGGCGCGGGCTCGGCGAGGAGCCCGATGTGCACGGCCGCGTCCAGCAGTGCCGGATGAATGCCGAAACGTGCGGCGCCCGGGACCTGTCCCTCCGGGAGTGCGACCTCGGCGAAGAGTTCCGTTCCCCTCCGCCAGAGGGCATCGGCGCCCTGGAAGGCGGGCCCGTAACTGATGTCGGCGTCGGCCAACGTCTCGTACGCGTCGGTGAGTTCTACTTCGACCGCTCCTTCGGGCGGCCACACGCTCAGGTCGCTCTCCGGTGCGTCCGCCGCCGGGGGCGGTGCGCTGAGGGCTCCCGTCGCGTGCCGGGTCCAGCCCGTCTTCGACCCGCCCGGCTCCGCCGACTCTTCCGCCCCTTCCGTCTCCTCCTCCGTCGCTTGCTCCCCCGTCATATCGTCGGGTCGGGCGTAGATGTCGACGGACCGCCTGCCGGAGTCGCTCCCCGGCCCGACGACGACCTGGACCCGTGCTCCGGTGCTGCCGGACAGCACGAGCGGTGCCACGACGACCAGTTCGTCCAGGAGGCCGCAGCCGACCTCGTCACCGGCGTGGACGGCCATCTCCACGAGGGCCGTCGCGGGGACCAGTACCCTCCCGGCGATCACATGGTCGCCGAGCCAGGGCTGTGCGTCCGTGGAGAGCCGCCCGGACAGCACCGTCCGGTCCGTGTCCGGCACCGTGAACGCCGGGCCGAGCAGCGGATGCCCCTGCGCGTCGGCCGAGGCCCTGGTGTCCTTGCGGGTCGCGTCCAGCCAGTACCGACGACGCTGGAAGGCGTACGTGGGCAGATCGACGCGCCGCGCCCCGGTGTCCGCGAGCGCCGCGGCCCAGTCGACGGCGGCACCGCGTACATGCAGCCGGGCCACGGCTCGGAGCAGTGACGCGGATTCCCGTGGGCCGGCCGCGGCCGACGCCCGCTCGACGGCCGCGACGCACTCGGCGGACCCGCCGTCGGCGCCGGGCGACAGCGACAGGACGTCCGCCGCCGCGGCGGTGAGTACGGGTCCGGGGCCGAGTTCCAGGAAGGCCCCGGTGTCCTCCTTCTCCCGCAGCCACCGCACGGCGTCCGCGAAGCGCACCGGCTGCCGGGCGTGCCGTACCCAGTACTCGGCAGAGCAGAGTTCCCCGGCCGCCGGGTCGGCCGGTCGGCCCGACACGGTCGAGATCACCGGGAGGTGAGGTGTCCGGTACGTCAACCCGCTTGCGACGCGGTGGAATTCGTCCAGCATCGGTTCGACCAGCGGCGAGTGGAAGGCATGGCTCACCCGCAGCCGCACGGGCCTGAGTCCGCGTGCCGCGAACGTGTCCGCGACGGCGAGGACGGCGTCCCGGGCGCCGGACACCACCACGGACCGCGGCCCGTTCACCGAGGCGATGGCGACCCGGTCCAGGACACCCAGGTCGGCCAGCACGGCGGCCGCCTCGGCTTCGGCCGCGGGCAGCGCGACCATCGCGCCACCGTCCGGCAGGGCCTGCATCAACCGGCCGCGGGCAGCGACCAGTTCGGCCGCGTCGGGCAGGTCCAGCACCCCGACGACGTGTGCCGCCGCCAGCTCCCCGACGGAGTGTCCGGCCAGGAAGTGGGGCCGTACGCCCCAGGATTCGAGCAGCCGGAACAGCGCGACCTCGAAGGCGAACAACGCGGCCTGTGTGAAGTCGGTGCGGTCGAGCAGCGCGGCTTCGGGTGAGCCGTCCCGCGCGAACACCACGGACCGCAACGGACGTTCGAAGCGGCTGTCGAGCGCCTGGCACACGTCGTCGAAGGCGGCGGCGAATGCCGGGTGGGCGGTACTCAAGTCCGCGCCCATGCCCAGGCGTTGGGCGCCCTGACCCGCGAACAGGAACGCCGTGCGGAGGCCGGTGTCGGCGAGGCCCGTCACAGTGTCCCCGGCATGGTCGCCCCGGGCGAGCGCCCGGAGCGCGGGCAGTACGTGTTCACCGGCCGGCACCGAAGCGCGGTGCGTGAGGGCCGGCCTCGTCACGGCGAGCGAGAAGGCGATGTCGGCCGAGTCCGCGGGCGAGAGGCCGGGCCGGCCCGTGATCCGGGCCGCCAGCCGTCGGGCCTGGGCACGCAGGGCGGGCTCGTCGGCTCCGGAGAGCAGCCAGGGCAGCTCCGTGTCCACGGTCGGCCGGGGGTGCGTCGGGTGGGCGGGAGCCTCTTCCAGGATCACGTGGGCGTTGGTCCCGCCGATGCCGAACGCCGACACGCCCGCCCGGCGCGGTCGGTCCGACGACGGCCAGGGCCGGGCCTCGGTCAGCAGTTCCACCCGGCCGGAGGACCATCCCACGTGGGGTGACGGTGTGTCGGCGTGCAGCGTCGCGGGCAGTCGCCCGTGCCGCATGGCCTGCACCATCTTGATGACACCGGCGACTCCCGCGGCCGCCTGGGTGTGCCCGAGGTTGGACTTCACCGAGCCCAGCCAGAGCGGCTGCCTCTCCGGGGGCCGCCCCTGTCCGTACGTGGCCAGCAGGGCGGTCGCCTCGATCGGGTCGCCCAGCATGGTGCCGGTCCCGTGCCCCTCCACCGCGTCGACGTCGCTGCCGCGAAGGCCCGCATCCGCCAACGCCCCTTCGATGAGGCGCTGTTGAGCCTGGCCGTTGGGCGCGGTGAGTCCGTTGGAGGCCCCGTCGGAGTTGACCGCGGAACCGCGCAGGACCGCGAGCACCGGGTGGCCGTTGCGCCGGGCGTCGGACAGCCGCTCGAGGAGGACGAGCCCCGCTCCCTCCCCCCAGCCGGTGCCGTCCGCCGACGCCGAGAACGACTTGCAGCGGCCGTCGGGCGACAGACCGCGTTGTCTGCTGAACATGGTGAACGACCGTGGGGTCGCCATCACGGTGACGCCACCGGCAACGGCCATCGAGCACTCGCCCGCGCGCAGCGCCCGCGCCGCCCAGTGCAGCGACACCAGTGAGGACGAGCACGCGGTGTCGACGGTGATG
The DNA here is from genome assembly GCF_027107535.1 of Streptomyces aurantiacus. NCBI lineage: Bacteria > Bacillati > Actinomycetota > Actinomycetes > Kitasatosporales > Streptomycetaceae > Streptomyces > Streptomyces sp. Qhu-G9. The sequence continues at coordinate 7,012,679 of NZ_CP114283.1, forward strand.
GCCGGACCGCGAAGCCCGTACGTGTACGCGATCCGGCCGGACGCCACGCTGCCGGCCGAGCCGAGGCCGAGGTGCGCCTCCAACTCGTGGGGCCCGGTGCCGAATCGGTCCGCGTAGTCGGCGTACATCACCCCGACGAACACGCCCGTGTCGCTGTCGCGCAGGGACGCCGGATCGATGCCTGCGCGCTCCCAGACCTCCCAGGAGGTCTCCAGCAACAGGCGCTGCTGCGGGTCCATGGCCAGCGCCTCGCGCGGCGAGATACCGAACAGGCCCGCGTCGAACTCGGCCGCCCCGTGCAGGAATCCACCGCTGCGGGCGTACGACGTGCCCAGGTGGTCCGGATCCGGGTCGTACAGGGCGTCCAGGTCCCAGCCCCGGTCGGCCGGGAAGTCAGAGACGGCGTCCCGGCCTTCGGAGACCAGCCGCCACAGGTCCTCGGGGGACTGGACGTCTCCGGGGTAGCGGCAGGCCATCGAGACCACGACCACCGGGTCGTCCTCCTCGTCGGCCCGTCCGGTCCCTGCTGTGCGTCCGGCCTCGGCGCGCCGGCCGTCGGGGGCGGGCGGGCCTCCGTGCTCGACGGCGAGGAGTGCGCTCCGCAGGTGGCGGGCCACGTCGGCGGGAGTGGGGTGGTCGAAGACGAGGGTCGTCGGCAGCCTCAGTCCGGTGGCCTCGCTCAGCCGCTCGATCAGCGTGACGGCACCGAGGGAGGTGAGTCCCAGGTCGGTGAAGGGGCGGTCCGCGTCACGCCGTTCGTACGGCCGGTCTCCGCCGGCCTCCGCGGTCACGGACAGCACGGTCTCCCGGAGCAGGCGCTCGCTCTCCTCCGGCGGGAGGGAGGCCAGCCGCTCACGCAGCGCGTGGGCCCCCGTGGGACCGCGGCCCGCCATGTCGGAGCCCGCCGCACCGGAGACCGCCGCGTCAGAAGCCGCCGCACCAGTGGCCATCGACGGCATGGCAGGGGTCACGGACGCCCTGGCGGGGTCGGCCGCGCCGGGCGTCCAGCGCGTGAAACGGAGGTCGGGCGCCGGCCGGGCCAGGCCCGTCACGACGGCGTGCCGGACGATCTTCCCGGAGGGCGTACGGGGCACCGCGGCGATCTCGTGGATCTCCGCGGGGACCTTGTGGTCGGACAGGAGCGTGCGGCAGGTCCGCAGGACGCGGCGCGGGTCGAGTCCGCCGGGCCCGGGCACCACGAAGGCCACCGGGATCTCGCCGAGGATGTCGTGCGGGGCACCCACCACGACGGCGTCGGCCACTCCGGGGCAGCTCAGCAGGGCCTGTTCGATCTCCGTGGGGTGGATGTTCTCGCCGCCCCTGATGATCAGTTCGCTGACCCGGCCGGTGAGGGTGAGCAGGCCGTGCTCGGCCCGCCGGGCCAGGTCTCCCGTGCGGTACCAGCCGTCCTTCAGCGCGGCCGCGGTCGCCTCGGGCTGGTTGTGGTAGCCGGTCATGAGCCCCGGCCCGCGGACCCACACCTCGCCCTCGTCGCCGTCGGGGACGTCGTGCCCGGAGTGCGGGTCGACCAGCCGTACGTCCACCCCGGGCACCGGCGTTCCGCACGAACCGTCCGCCCGTGGCCCGCCCGGCCGGTTCACGGCGATCATGCCGCAGGTCTCGGTGGAGCCGTACGCGTCCAGCAGGGGCGCTCCGAGCACCTCCTCGACGGCCCGGCGCAACGAGGGCGGACTCGGCGCGCCCGCGACCACGCACCGCCGCGGCCCGGACCGCGGGGAACGGGCGGTCTCGCCCGCCGCCGCCACCAGCCGGTGGTAGGTGGCGGGGACACCGGCCAGCATCGTTAACGGCCCTTCCGGCTGTTCGTACGCCTCGTCCAGTACGCGCAACAGCCCACCGGACGGGAGGAGTTCGCCGGTGATGTGTGCGCTCGCCCCGGTGGCGACGACGCCCAGCACGGCGAGCGAGTGCCCGAAACTGTGGAACAGCGGGAGCGGCCACAGCAGCCTGTCCCCCGCCGACAGCCCGAAGATCGGCGCATAGCAGGCCTGCACCGACCAGAGTGCGGCGCGCTGCGTGGACACAACCCCCTTGGGCCGGTGGGTGGTTCCGGAGGTGTAGAGCAGCCAGGCCGGCTCGTCGAGTCCGAGGTCGTCGCGAGCCGGTCGCACGTCCACGCCCTCGACCGCGCCCTCGACGGCGGCGTCGAAGAGTACGGTTCCGGCGGGCGCGTCCACCGGTACCGGACCGGGCCCGGTGAACATCACCCGCAGATGACTGAATGCGGCGCCGGGCCGGGCCAGTTGGTCGGCGTGGGCCTGGTCCGTGATGACCGCCGAAGCGCCGCTGTCCGTGAGCAGGTGGGTGAGCTCGGCGTCGGACGAGCGGGGGTTCAGCAGTACACCTGTCCCGCTCGCCCGGGTGATCGCGAGGCAACTCTCCACCAGCTCGACGCAGTTGCCGAGGAGGACGGCGACCCGTTCGCCCCGCAGGAGCCCCGCACCGGCCAGATGTCCGGCCAGCCTGCCTGTGCGGCGCTCCAGTTCGGCGTAGGTCACGCCTCGCGCGGAGTCCGAGAACGCGATCCGGTCCGCCGCCGCTTCGGCATGTCGCTTCAGCAACTCCGGCAGCGGCCGGATCAGTTCGTCGTGCACCATGTCCCCCCACCCGTACGGTCCCCGCGCTGTCGTCCCCCGACGGGGGCGAGCCTACGTCGCACCGAACGCAAGATCGAAAGACGCGGGGCCCGGACGGTGGGCGTGTCGCCGCCCGGCGGGCGTGCCCTAGGCGGTGAACTCCCCCGCGGTGGGCCGCCGGGAGGCCTCCGTCGCCCTGCCGACGTCGGTCAGGGGACGCAGACGGTAGGTGTACGAGTAGTCCCTGTTGGCGAAGAGTTTGTACTCGTCGTGGGTGTGCGCGCCCCAGCTGTTGTCGCCGCCCACGCCCATCTGCCGGTGGTTCAGGCGGAGTACGACCTCGTCCCGCGGGGTCAGCTGGTAGTCGTGGCGCGTCCCGACCGACAGGTCCTCGGGGGTGAAGTGCGAAGCGTTGACCTCCAGGAGGGGTTCGCCGGAGACGAGCAGCCCCGCGCCGCCGCGGTCGGTCAGGGCGGCCCAGCGGACGTCGGTCTTGTTGCCGTTCTCCTGCGGGCGGATGTAGCGCGTCCACTGCTCGGAGACGGTCCCGGAGTAGAGGCCCACGTCGGTGCCGTTGTTGCGGTCCCAGTGGTTCTCCTCGGGGCCGCGGCCGTAGTAGTGCAGGCGCTCCAGGCGGCCCGGCAGGAACAGCAGGGTGCCGACCTCCGGGATGTAGGGCAGGCCGGCCGCGCCCGGGTGCAGGGTGTTGTCGACCCTGATCTCCCCGTTGCCGAACACCGTGTAGGTGGTGGTGTACGTCGACTCGGTGGTGGTGGGCAGGGTCCCGCCGACCTTGATCTCGACGGCCCGGTCCCGCTGGGCGCGCACGCTCACGTCCGTGACCTTCCGCCGGGCCCCGGCGTCACGCCAGGTCTGGTTGCGCAGGTGCTGGCCGTTGCCCCGGTCGTTGTCGGTCGGCGCGCGCCAGAAGTTGGGTACGGGCCCGGAGGTGATCAGCCGGGTGCCCCGGGCCTCGTACGAGGTGATGACGCCGGTGTTCTTGTCGACGGTGACGGAGAAGCCCTTGCCCTTCACGGTGACGGACCGTTCGCCGTCCTGGTGGCGCAGCGCCGGCACGCGCTCCAGTGGCACCGGCCGTACGTCCGGACTGCCTGCGTCGACCGTGAGCTGCTGCCTGGCGACCTCGAAGCCTGCCTTCGCCCACTTGGTGCGTTCCTTGGTGGTGAAGGACAGCTGCAGGAAGTACTCCGTGCCGGGCGCCGGGCGGGCCGGCGGCCTGAAGGTCACGGTGATGTCCTTGCTGCTGAGCGGCGGAACGTCCAGTTGGGCGCGGCTCAGCTTTCCGCGCCGGACGATCTCACCGTCGGCGACGAGCGTCCAACTGCCGTCGAACTCACGGAGGTTGGTGAACAGGTTTTCGTTGGTGAGGGTGATCGCGGCGCCGACGGTGAGGGAGTGGCCGGACGCCGGTGCGGCGGTGATCGCCTGGTAGACCTGTTTGACCTCCGCGGCCTTGCCGGTGTGGCCGCGGTCGGCGGTGACGATGCCGTCCGCGACGAAGGCACCGTCGTTGGGGTGGTCGCCCCAGTCGCCACCGTACGCGAAGAACGTGCGCTCCTTCGGGCGTTTCTCGGTGACCTTCACGGTGGCGGCGTCGAACCAGAACCGCACTCCCTCGTCGCCGGGGCCGCGTCCGCCCGCCGCGAGTTCGGCGCCGGTCAGGGCGCGGGCGTAGACGCGCGCGCGCCGGATCGTGCCGCTGAACTCCCGGGTCGGGTTGTCGACGTCGGTGGCGAGCGACAGCGGCGCGGTGTTGTTGTCCGGCCGCCGGGTGGTGGTCCGGGTGGCCCTGACCATGCCGTCGACGTGAAGGGTCAGCGTGCCCGCCTCCGCGTCGAAGACGCCCGCGACGTGGTGCTCCTTGCCGGTCCAGTCGTCGGGGAGCGCCCAGCTCGCGGTGATCCACTGGCCGCCGCCGTGGATGAAGAACTCCAGGGTTCTGTTCGTCTGCTTGAGGGCGTACTGGGTGTCGCCCTTGGCGATGAGCGGCTGGTGGTAGCCGGTCACGTGCGGGGTGACCCAGGCCTCCAGTGTCAGGGAGCCGGTGATGTCGAGACCGGGGTGGCGGGCGAAGACGGTGCTGCCGGACACGCCCTTCGCCCGGTCGAAGGTCGCGCTGCCGGCCTGGATCTCCCCGCGCACCGAGCCGGGCCCGGCCTCGGTGAACACGTCGCGCGTCGGGGTCGGCCAGCTGAGGGACTGGTCGACGAAGTCCCAGATCCATCCGCCCTGCAGCACGTCGTGGCGGCGGATGACGTCCCAGTACTTCTTGAAGTTGCCGGTCGAGTTCCCCATCGCGTGGGAGTACTCGATCATGACGTACGGCCGGGTGTCCGAGGTGTCCTTGGCGCGGGCCTCGACGCGCGCCGGGCTCTCGTACATCTCGGAGCGGATGTCGCTGATCTCCGGCCGGTCGTCGCCCTCGTACTGGATGACGCGGGTCGGGTCGTACGAGCGGATCCAGTCGCGCATGGCGACGAACGTGCTGCCGCCGCCGGCCTCGTTGCCGAGCGACCAGATGACGACGGAGGCGTGGTTCTTGTCGCGGTGGACCATGTTCCGGGCCCTGGCCACGCACGCTCTGCTCCAGTCGGGATGGTCGCCCGGGTACTCGTCGCGGATGCCGTGGGTTTCGAGGTTGGTCTCGTCCACGAGGTACAGGCCGTACTCGTCGGCGAGCTCGTACCAGAGCGTGTTGTTGGGGTAGTGCGAGGTGCGGACGGTGTTGATGTTCGTCCGTTTGACGATCTCGATGTCCCGGATCATGTCCGCGCGGGTGAGCGCGGTGCCTCGGTCGGGGTGCATCTCGTGGCGGTTGGTGCCGCGGAAGGACACGGGTTGGCCGTTGATGCGCATCAGCCCGTCCTTGAGCGCGAACTCGCGCAGGCCGACCCGGTGCGAGAGCGTCTCGACGACCTTGCCCGCCGGGTCCCGCAGCCGCAGCACGGCCGTGTAGAGGTACGGGTCCTCGGCCGACCACAGTTTCGGCGCGGGCACGGCGCGGGCGGCCTGTACGGTCACGTCCTCGCCGGCCGGGGCGGAGCCGAGGTCGACGGCCTGGTGCAGCGGTCGCGGCCAGACGGCGTGCCCGCGCGCGTCGTAGAGCTGGGTCTCGACGGAGTACTTCCCGCCGCCCTTGCCGTCACCGACCTTGCGGCCGTAGTCGCGCACGCTCGCGGTGACCGACAGCTCGGCGGCCTTGTAGCCGTCGCTCAGCGGGGTGTCCAGCTTGAAGTCGCGCAGGTGCACGGCCGGGGTGGAGTACAGGTGGACCGAGCGGAAGATGCCGCTCAGCCGGATCATGTCCTGGTCCTCCAGCCAGTCGCCGTCGGAGTAGCGGTACACCTCCACCGCGATCTGGTTGGTGCCGCGCTTGAGGTGCGGGGTGATGTCGTACTCGGCGGGGACGTACGAGTCCTCGCTGTAGCCCACCAGCTCGCCGTTGATCCACACGTAGTGGGCGGACTTGACTCCTTCGAAGTGCAGGAACGTCCGCCGCCCCGACCACCCCTCGGGGACGGTGAAGGTCCGTCTGTACTGGCCCACGGGGTTGTAGCGGGTCGGGGCGGCCGGCGGCTGCGGCTCCTCGCCCAGGCCGTTGGGACCCCAGTAGGGGTACGTGATGTTGATGTAGATCGGGAAGTCGTAGCCGTGCAGCTGCCAGGCGGAGGGGACGGGGACGGTGTCCCAGGAGCTGTCGTCGAGGTCGGTTCGGTGGAAGTCGGTGTCCCGGTCGTCGGGGCGGTCGACGTAGGCGAACTTCCACTTCCCGTCCAGGCTCATCCGGTACGGCGAGCGCGTGCGGTCTCCTGCCAGCGCCTGATCGACGTTCGCGTACGGCGTGAGCGTGGTGTGCGGGGGCTCGGTCCCCACCTCGAAGAGGTCGATGACGCCGTTCCACTCCGGGGAGCCGTCCGCCGCGCCGGGCCGGCCGGCCGCGTGGGTGGTGGAGGTCGCATGGGTGGCGGAGGCCGAGGCGGGCAGGGCGAGCACGCCGAGAGCGGCGGCCCCTCCCTCGAGAAGTCGACGGCGGCTGACAGGAGACATGTGCGGGTGCGGCATGGCTGTGGCCTTCCTCGGTACGACAGCGGGGTGCACGAACTGAGGGAGCGTCAGGTCTTGTCGAGACTGGTCGAAGCAGTTGACATACGGGAGTTGATGTCAGGTCAGAATGCGACTGCTGAGGACAAAGGCACCTGGTGAGCCACGGAAAACCCTAAGACCCGAACACAATCGGAGCAAGATCCCTGTCGGACTTTGTGTGTTCCTGAGGACCGGTGGGTGCGGGGTACCAGAAGCGGTGGGGTGCGGGGCATCCGGCGCGAGGGTGCAGGACATCCGGAGCGCGAGACACGGGGCACCCGCCCCGGTCCTCTCCCGCGAGGCTCTCCCCGTCCGGTCAGCGCACCTGCGCGGCGAACGCCTCGTACGCCTGCTCGTCGAAGAGGACGAACCTGACCTCGGCCACCGCCGTCTCCGTGTCCCGCACCGTCCGGACCGCGATACGGGCGGCGTCGTCCATCGGCCATCCGTAGATGCCCGCGGAGACGGCCGGGAACGCGACGGTCCGCGCGCCCAGTTCACCGGCGACACGCAGCGACTCCCGGTAGCAGGAGGCCAGCAGCCCGGAGCGGTCCTCGCTCCGGCTGAACACGGGACCGACCGTGTGGATCACCCAGCGAGCGTCCAGCCTTCCGGCGGTGGTGGCGACTGCCTGGCCCGTCCGCAGGCCCTTGCCGTACTGAGCGGCGCGGAGCCTGCGGCACTCGGCGAGGATCTCGGGGCCGCCGCGCCGGTGGATGGCGCCGTCCACACCTCCGCCGCCGAGCAGGGAGGAGTTCGCGGCGTTGACGATCGCGTCCACGCTCTGCCGCGTGATGTCGCCCAGGACGAGTTCGACGGCGGTCATGTCTGGCGCAGCCGCTTCCACACGGCCTTGGCGGCGTTGTGCCCGGACATGCCGTGCACGCCCGGGCCGGGCGGCGTGGCCGAGGAGCAGATGTAGATCGCCGGGTGCGGGGTGCCGTACGGGAACAGCGACAGCTTGGGGCGCAGCAGAAGCTGCAGGCCGGAGGCGGCGCCGCAGCCGATGTCACCGCCCACGTAGTTGGCGTTGCGGGCGGCGAGTTCGGGCGGGCCCGCCGTGGCCCGGGCGAGGACGCGGTCGCGGAAGCCGGGCGCGAACCGCTCCAGCTGGCGCTCGATCACGTCCGTGAGGTCGCCGTTCCAGCCGCTCGGGACATGGCCGTACGCCCAGAACACGTGCTTGCCGTCCGGCGCCCGGGACGGGTCGACGACACTGGGCTGCACGGTGATCAGGAACGGCGCGTCCGGGGCCCGGCCCTCGCGGGAGGCCGCGCGCAGGGCACCCCGGATCTCGGCGCTGTCCGCGCCGACCTGCACCGTGCCGGCCGTGCGGGGCTCCTTCGCGGTCCACGGCACCGGCCCGTCGAGGGCGTAGTCGATCTTGAAGACGCCCGCCCCGTACCGGTACCTCTCGTAGTAGCGCCCGAAGCCCGCGATCCGGCTCAGCGCGGTGGGCGAGGTGTCGAAGACGTACGCGCGCGCGGGAGGCAGGTCGTCGAGGCGCTTGACCTCGTAGTCGGTGTGGACGGTGCCGCCCAGGTCCTTGAGGTACGCGGCGAGCGCGTCGGAGATCGCCTGGGATCCGCCGCGGGCGACGGGCCAGCCCCGGGCGTGCGCGGCCAGCGCGAAGACGAGGCCGACGGCGCCGGTGGCGAGGCCGTCGAGCGGGGACATGACGTGCGCGACGAGCCCGGCGAACAGCGCTTTGGCCCGCTCGTCGCGGAACCTGCGCATCAGCCAGGTCGAGGGCGGCAGTCCGACCAGGCCGAAGCGGGCGAGGGTGACCGGGTCGCGCGGCAGCGCGCTGAGCGGCAGGGACATGAAGTCCCGTACGAGCGTGTCCCATTGCGGGAGGAAGGGCTCGACGAGCCTGCGGTACGTGCCCGCGTCGCGCGGTCCGAACGAGGCCGCCGTCTCGGCCACGGACCGCGACAGCACGGCCGCCGTGCCGTCCAGGAAGGGATGGGCCATGGGCAGTTCGGGCTGGAGCCATTCCAGGCCGTACCGTCCGAGGGGCATCGCCCGGAAGGCGGGAGAGCCGGCGCCCAGGGGATGCGCGGCCGAACACGGGTCGTGCCGGAAGCCGGGCAGGGTCAGCTCCTCGGTGCGCGCGCCTCCCCCGACGGTGTCGCGCGCTTCGAAGACGGCCACGGAGAAGCCTCGGCGGGCCAGCTCCACGGCAGCCGTCAGTCCGTTCGGTCCCGCACCCACCACGACGGCATCGAGCATCGACGGCACCTTCGGACTCCTTTGTCAGCCGATGGCCACTGGGGGTCAGGATATGCCGGGCCTCCGGCGGCCCCGTCCCGGCCCCGCGCCGCCCCGGATCAGGCGCCGTCCGACAGCAGTCCCACCACCCGGCGGGCCGTGGCCGCGTCCCGCGCCGCCGTGAAGGGAAGGGTGTTGCCGCCGGTTATCCGGAACGGCTCTCCCGCGAGCGTCAGGTGCGCGCCACCCGCCTCCTCGACGAGCAGGAGTCCCGCCGCGTGGTCCCAGGCGGCCTCCCAGGAGAACGCCGTGGCGTCCAGCTCGCCGCGGGCGACGGCGAGGTACTCCAGCCCGGCCGAACCGCAGGGCCGCGGGCTGACACCCTCCGTGCGCAGGCCCAGCAGCGCGCGCTTCTGGTCGTCCGTCGTGTAGTCGGGGTGGGACGTGGCGACTTCGAGGTCGCGGCCGGGGGCGGGTGCGCCGGCCCGGAGCGGTTCGCCGTCGAGCAGGGCGCCCCGGCCCCGGACGGCGACGGCGAGCTGGTCACGGACCGGGGCGTAGGTCCAGGAGGCCAGCAGGACGCCGCCCCGGGCGAGCGCGACCAGCGTGCAGAAACCGGGGTCGCCGTGGACGAACTGGCGTGTGCCGTCGACCGGGTCGACGATCCAGACGGGCGCTTCGCCCTGGAGCGCCTCGTATGTCATCGGGTTGGCGTGGACCGCTTCCTCCCCGACCACGACCGACCCGGGCAGCATCTTGACGAGCACCTCGGTGAGATACTCCTCGGCCTTGCGGTCGGCGTCCGTGACCAGGTCGTGCGGGCCGCTCTTCTGGTCCACCTCGTGCGCCGCGAGCTGCCGGAAGCGCGGCATGATCTCGGCGGCGGCCGCCCGGCGGACGGCCTCCTCGACATCGGCGGTGCGGTGGGCGAGAAACTCGTCGATGGTTTCCATGTGCTCGATCATGCCTCCATGAGAGCACGCGCCACTGACAATCCCCGCCGGGAGGGTGCATCACGGGTGGAATCGCCATGAACAACGGGAGCTCGCAGCCCAGCGGCGTTCCACCGGTTCGGGAGACCTTCGCGGGCGGGCCGCGCGGACGTCTGCGCGGTGGGTTCCGTAGGGCCGGGCCGCCCCGGCCCTACGGGTCAGCGTCCGACGGCGTACCCCTGCATCCCGCGCGGGTTCGCCGCCGCCGACAGCACACCGGTCCGCGGATCCCTCGCCACCGCGCACAGCCTCCCCTCGGACCAGGCGTCGCCGACCTGGACGTCGTGGCCGCGGCGGCGCAGCTCCTCGACGACCCCGGGGTCCGTGCGGGACTCGACGGTCACGCTGCCGGGGCGCATCCCGCGCGGGTGGAAGGAGCCGGGGAAGCTGTCGTTGTGCCAGTTCGGGGCGTCGATCGCGCCCTGGAGGTCCGGGCCGCCGCGTACCTCGGCGCGCAGGGCGACGGCCAGGAAGAAGTGCAGCTGCCACTGGTCCTGCTGGTCACCGCCGGGCGTACCGAACGCCATGACGGGAACCCCGTCCCGCAGCGCGAGCGACGGTGTGAGCGTCGTACGGGGACGGCGGCCCGGCGTGAGGGAGTTGGGCAGGCCCTCCTCCAACCAGGCCATCTGGAGGCGCGTGCCGAGCGGGAAGCCCAGCTCGGGAACGACCGGGTTGGACTGCAGCCAGCCGCCGCTGGGCGTGGCCGCGACCATGTTGCCCCAGCGGTCGACGATGTCGAGGTGGCAGGTGTCGCCCCTGGTACCGCCGTCCGCCGAGACGTCCGGCTCACCGGGCACCGGAGATGCCGTCCGCCCGGTGGCGGCCGGTCCTCCCTCGCCGGCCCGGCCCCCGTCCACCGCGCCCTCCGTACCTGTGCCGTACGGCGTCCCCACATACCGGTTCCCCGCCGCGCCGCCCACCCGCGCCACCGTCGGCTCCCCCGCTCCGGGCACCCCGGACTCCTCGGCCCCGGTCTCTCCCGAGGCCACCCTGCGCGCGTGCTCGCTGAGCCGCGGAAGCCGTCCGCCCGGGCTTCCCGGCCGTAGCTCGTAGGAGGCCTTCTCGCCGATCAGCGCCCGCCGCCCGGCGTTGTACCGCGCCGACAGCAGCTCCTCCAGGGGCACCTCCCCCGCGTCGCCGTACCACGCCTCCCGGTCGGCCATCGCGAGCTTGCAGCCCTCGACCAGCAGGTGCACGTACTCGGCGGAGCCGTACCGCGGCAGCTCCGGCGGCAGCAGGGCCAGCTGCTGGAGGAACACCGGGCCCTGGCTCCAGGGGCCCGCCTTGCACAGGGTCCAGCCCCGCCAGTCGTACCTGGCCGGGGCCTCGTACGACGCCGACCAGCCGGCCAGATCGGCCGCCGTCAGCGTGCCCGTGTGCCGCTCGCCGCTGGTGTCCGTCGTGGGGCGGCCCGCCTGGCGCACCAGGGCCTCGGCGATGAAGCCCTCGCGCCAGATCCGCCGCGCCTCCTCGATCTGCGCGATCCGGTCGTCGCCTGCGAGAGCCGCCTCCGCGAGGAGCCGCCGCCAGGTCGCGGCCAGCGCGGGATTGCGGAACAGCTCTCCCGGCCGCGGGGGCCGGCCGCCCGGCAGGTACACCTCGGCCGAGGACGTCCACTCGGTCTCGAAGAGCGCCCGGACCGTCTCGACGGTCTCGGCGACGCGCTCCACGGGCGCGTGCCCGTCCTCGGCGTATCCGACGGCGTACTTCAGCACGTCCGCCAGGGACTTCGTGCCGTGGTCGCGCAGGAGCAGCATCCACGCGTCGAAGGCGCCGGGCACGGCGGCCGCGAGGGGCCCGGTGCCGGGGACGAGGTCCAGTCCCAGCGCCCGGTAGTGGGCGATCGTGGCGCCGGCCGGTGCCACGCCCTGTCCGCACAGCACCCGTACCTCCCCGCCCACCGGGGCGACGATGACCGGTACCTCACCGGCGGGCCCGTTGAGGTGCGGCTCCACGACGTGCAGGACGAAACCGGCGGCCACGGCGGCGTCGAACGCGTTGCCGCCGTCCTCCAGCACGGCCATCGCCGACTGCGAGGCGAGCCAGTGCGTGGAGGACACCATCCCGAAGGTGCCCTGGAGCGTGGGTCGGGTCGTGAACACGGGCGAACTCCTCGCTGCGGGGCGGGCCCGAGGACTGCGGGCCGGGCGTCCGGCGATCGTACGCACGCCTGCGCTACCGGGGCTCCGAGGGCCGCCAGGCCGTCGTCCCCAGAATGTTCTCGGGACCGATGTCGAGCGGGTACGGGGGCCGTACGGTCACGGTGTCCTCCCCCTTCTCCGGGGCGACGCGGAGGTACACGCCGTCCTGGTGGTGCATGCGCCAGTAAAGGCTCGCGTGCGCCGACTCGCCCGGTTCGAGGGTCAGCGGCCGGGGTCCGGGGTCCTCCGGCGCCATGGACACCTCGTCCGTGCCCTGGACGGTCCGTACGCCGACGATGGGCACACCCCTCGAGTCGAGGACGGTGATGGCCGGATAACCGTTCAACTCGTGAGGCTTCTTGCCGCAGTTGGTGACGTCGAGGCCCATGGCACGCAGTCCCATGGCTCCGTCGCCCCGGTCGGCGTGGAAGCGCAGACCGGACGCCGGGCAGTCCTGCGCCTGCAGGCCGGAGACGGCCGGAGACGGCTCGGGGGGCGCGGACGGGCGCGGGGGCGGCTCCACCGTCAGGGTCCGCGTCGGTGTGGGCTCGCGTTCGGGGTTGCTCTCACGGTCCAGTTCGGCGGAGAGCCCGCAGCCGCTCGCGGCCAGCGTCAGCAGGCAGACGAGGGCGGCGTTGCGCAACGGTCCAGGGCGTATCGCGATCACGCGCCGATCATCACACGGGACCTGCGTGGGCGTCCCTCCACCTTCCTCGGGCCGCTGTCCGGTCCGGCCGCCTGCCGTCTCTCCGTCCGTCGTCGTCCCGTCTTCCGTCAGTGAGCCTGCCCGCGTGCCGTGACCAGCCCCGACTCGTAGGCGAACACGACCAGTTGGGCACGGTCACGTGCGCCGAGCTTGGTCATCGCACGGCTGATGTGGGTCTTGGCGGTGAAGGGGCTGATGACCATGTGGGCGGCTATCTCCTCATTGGTGAGGCCGCGGGCGGCGAGCGCGGTGACCTCGCGCTCGCGGCGGGTCAGGCACTCCAGGCCGGGTGCCTTCGCCCGGTCCGGCGGCCGGGCCACGAACTCGCCGATCAGCGTGCGGGTGACGGACGGCGACAGCAGGGCCTCGCCGCGCGTGACGACCTCGATGGCCTGCAGCAGGTCGGCCGGCTCGGTGTCCTTGAGCAGGAAGCCGCTGGCACCGGCCCGCAGCGCCTCGAAGACGTACTCGTCGAGGCCGTAGTTGGTCAGCATCACCACGCGGACGCCGGACAGCCGCGGGTCGGCGGCGATGCGGCGGGTCGCCTCGATGCCCGTCATCACCGGCATCTGGACGTCGACCAGGGCGATGTCCGGCATCTGGGCGCGCACCAGCGCCACGCCCTGCTCACCGTCGGCGGCCTCACCGACCACCTCGATGCCGTCCTCGGCCTCCAGGAGGGCCCGGAACCCGGCCCGCATGAGGGCCTGGTCGTCGATGAGCGCGACCCGGATCACACGTGCTCCAGCGGCAGGCCGGCCCGCACCGAGAAGCCGCCTTCCGCGCGGGGCGCGGCGTGCAGGGTGCCGCCGAGCGCCGTGACCCGCTCGCGCATACCGGTGAGGCCGATGCCCTCGGCGGGCGGGCGGGACGCTTCGGCGGCGCCGTCGTCATCGACGCGAATCGTCAACTCCCCTTCCCCGTATGCAAGTTCGACGGCGACCTTGGCGGGCCCCGCGTGCCGTGCGGCGTTCGTGAGTGCTTCCTGGACGATGCGGTACGCGGCGCGGTCCACGGTCGCCGCCAGCGGACGCTCGCGGCCCGTCACGGTCAGCGCGACGGCGAGGCCCGCCGCCCGGGCCCGCTCCACGAGCAGTGCCGGGGTGCCGGTCGGCTCGTCGGTGCGCAACACCTCAAGGGTGGCGCGCAGTTCGCGCATGGCCTCCCCGCCGGCCTCCTGGATGGCGAGCAGGGCCGGGGGTATCTCTTCGCCCCGCTTGCGCGCGAGGTGGACGGCGACGCCCGCCTGGAGCTTGACGATGGAGATGCTGTGGGTCAGGGAATCGTGCAACTCGCGGGCGATGCGCAGGCGTTCCTCACCTGCCCGGCGCAGCGCCGCCTCCTCGCGGGTGCGCTCGGCCTCCAGGGCGCGCTGTTCCGTCTGGCGCAGATACGCCTGCCAGTTGCGCCCGGCGAGACCGGTCACGACGGCGCACAGGAACCAGCCGGCCAGCAGTGCGGTCCGCTCGACGGTGCCCTGCGACACGGGACCCGCCGCGAGGTACGCACCCAGGAACACCACGCTCGCGGCCGCGCCCACGGCCCGGTGCCCCGCCTGCGCGGCGGTGTGGACGGCGGCCACCACAGGGAGGGCGGACACCGGGCCGGGGTCGGCGTGCAGCACATGGACGGTCAGGGCCGCCGTGGTGACGGCGAGCACCGCGCGGGGCGCCGCACGGTAGGCGCACAGCGCGAGCGAGCCGGTCCCGATCAGCGCGAGGTCGACCGCCGTGGTGCCGTCGTCGAAGGCCGCCGCGGACACCACGAGGGCGCCGATCACGACGGCCAGTGCCACGTCGGCGAGCCGCTTGAGAGTGACCTGGTCCGCGCTCATGTCCGTACCGTAGACCGCCGTGCCGACAAGAGCGTCAGCCCTGTGGACGGGCCCGGGACTACTCCCGGCGCAGTAGTGGGACGCGCGGGCCGGTCGCGTCGGCGCATCCCCGACTGCCTCCGGCCGTACGACGCGTGACGGCGCCCCGGGAAGCCAGGGTTCTGCACATGACGCCACCCATCCTGACCGCGCCGTTCCGCTACACCGAGCCCCTGCCGCCCAGGTCGGCCACCGGCCGCACCGCCGACATCCACCGCCAGATCGCGGAGGACTTCGGCATCGACGGCGCCTCCACCTTCGTCGTCCTGTCCTCCGCGCCCGAACTGCTCGCCGCCGCCTGGGCCCTGATGCGGGAGTCGCTGCTCGCGGGCGACGGCAGCCGCACCGGCAAGGAGCTGGCCGCCCTCGGGGTGTCGCGCGCCAACAGGTGCCCGTTCTGTGTGGACGCGCACACCGTCCTGCTGCACGCCACCGGCGACCACGCGCTCGCGGAGCGTGTGGCCCGCGGCGAGCGTCCGGAGAAGGAGGTGCAGGCGCGCATGCTCGCCTGGGGCGAGGCGACCCGGATCCCGGGCAGTGCGGACCTCACCCCGCTGCCGTTCTTCGCCGGTCACACCGCGGCGTACGTGGGTACCGCCCTGTCCTTCCATTTCATCAACCGGATCGTCTCGGCCCTGCTGACCGAGAACCTGCTGCCGGGCAACGTCCAGCGGTTCAGGCCGGTCCGCAGCCTCGTCGGCCGTTCCGTGGCGAAGACCCTGCGCAGGCGTCTCACCCCGGGCACGAGCCTCGCGCTGCTCGAGGGTGACGCGGGTCCCGGCCCGTCCTGGGCGGCCGGCACGGCGGTCGGACCGGCCTACGCGGCCCTGCGGGCGGCGGCCATGGCCGGCGCCGGGCTGCTGACCGAGGCCGACCGGACCCTCGTACAGGACACGGTCGCGGCCTGGGACGGTACGCATCAGCCGCTGGTGTGGGACGCCCTGCCGGACCGGGCGGACCGGCCCGGAGCGCGGCTGGCGATGCTGGCCGCGCTGGCCCCGTACCGGATCACCGACGAGGACGTGGCCGCCTGGAAGCGGCCGCCGTACACGGACCACTGTCTGGTCCAGCTGGTCGCCTACGGCGCGTTCGCCGCCGTGGACCGCATCGAGCGGGCGCTGCCCCTGGACACCGGCGTACCGCAAAACGTCCCCGGCCGCCGGGAGTGAGCCCCTGAGACCGAGTCCCTGTCACCGGGCGGGCACGGAGCGAGTTCGCCCTTTCGCCCCACAGCCACGCATGTGACACTGGCGTCCCGTCCGCTGTGCGGACTCCTCCGCACCGTCTCCCACGAAATGTGCGCCGTGCGTTCTCTTCCTCTCGCTCTCACCGCGCGTCTGGCGCCGGTCGTCGTGCTCGCCGCGGCCGGCTGGGCGCTGTCGTCCGGACCGTTCGCCGCGACTCCGGCCGCGGAGAACAAGGCGGCTCCCGACGGCGGGGTTTCACCGTCGGCGCCGTCGACCGCGGCGGCGAGCCGCACGTACCGCACCTCTCCGGCGCCCTGCGAGGGCGTGACGAAGAAGACGGTGTCCTCGCTGGTGCCCGGCGCCAAGGCGGCCGGCAAGGAGATCCCCTCGACCGACGAGTCGCTGCGCCGCACCTGTTCCTGGAACGCGCTCAAGGGCTTCGACTACCGCTGGCTCGACATCTCGTACGAGATCAAGAAGTCCGACCAGACCGCTCTGGCCGCCTACAAGCAGCGCACGACGGAGAAGAGCGGCGGCGGCGTGGTCCCCGGGGTCGGGGACGAGGCCTATTCGGTGGTGAACCTCACCACCGCCGACAAGCAGCAGACGCGCGAGGGCATGGTGATCGTCCGCGCGTCCAACGCCCTGGTGGTCGTCACGTACAACGGCAGTGACTTCGAGTCCAAGAAGGCGCCCGCCACGGACGAGATCAACAAGGGCGCCATCAAGGCCGCCAAGGAGGGGATGGCCGCGCTGGAGGCCGCTCAGTAGAGCGGGCCTCCGGCGCGGCCGGCCGTTGTCAGCCGGTCCTGCCCGCGGGCTCCTCCCGTTCGGCCCGTGCCAGTGGTGCCATCAGCGCGACGTACAGGACGAGCGACGAGGCGAGGCCGACCGCCCATCCGTAGTCCGCGAGCGGCTTGAGGAACGGGATGAGTCCGTCGACCGGGAACGGGCCGAGCTTCGCCCCCTCGGCGTCGACGTTCGAGTACGAGCCGCCGACGGCCAGGACACCGCCGACCGCGAAGGCCAGCACCGCCCGCCAGTTCCAGCCGTTCGTGTACCAGTAGCGTCCGCCGGGTGTGTAGAGGTCGACGAGGTGCAGGACCGTACGGCGGATGATCCAGTAGTCGGCGATCAGGATGCCCGCGACCGTGCCGAGCAGTCCTCCGACCACACCGAGCCAGGTGAAGATGTAGAACTCGGGGGTGGAGATCAGCTTCCACGGGAAGATCAGGATGCCGATGACGCCCGTGATCAGCGCGCCCGTGCGGAAGTTGATGAACTTCGGCGCCAGGTTGGACAGGTCGTACGCGGGTGAGACCACGTTCGCCGCGATGTTCACGGAGACCGTGGCGATCAGCACGATGAAGAGCGCGAAGAGCAGACCGAAGGCGTTGTCGGTCTTGGCCGCGAGGGCGACCGGGTCCCAGACCGCCTCGCCGTAGACGACCTCGGAGCCGGAGGTGACCAGCACGGCGAGGATCGCGAAGAGGGTCATCGTCGTGGGCAGGCCGAGGGTCTGCCCCCAGGTCTGGGCCTTCTGGCTGGCGCCGAAGCGGGTGAAGTCGGGGATGTTGAGCGAAAGGGTCGCCCAGAATCCGATCATGCCCATCAGGGAGGGGAAGAAGACCGGCCAGAAGTCCGCTCCCCAGCCGAGCTTCGAGGGCTGGGACAGCAGCGCGCCGAAGCCGTCGGCCTTGACCGCGATCCAGATCAGCAGCACGAACGCGCCGATAATCACGACGGGAGCGGCCCAGTTCTCGAAGTGCCGGAGGAAGTCCATACCGCGGTAGATGATGGCGATCTGCAGCGCCCAGAACAGCAGGAAGCAGAGCCACAGGGGCCACGGGTGACCCGCGATCTTCCCCGCGTTCTCCCATTCACCGCCGGTCAGCTTGGAACCCAGGACGAAGATGCCGCTGCCGCCGATCCAGGTCTGGATGCCGAACCAGCCGCAGGCCACGGCGGCGCGGATCAGCGCCGGGATGTTGGCCCCGCGCAGACCGAAGGAGGCCCGGGCGAGGACGGGGAACGGGATGCCGTACTTGGGACCCGCGTGACCGGTGGCCAGCATCGGCAGCAGCACGATGATGTTGGCCAGCGCGATGGTGAAGACGGCCTGCTTCCAGTCCATGCCGAGGGCCACCAGGCCCGAGGCGAGGGTCCAGCTGGGAATGCAGTGGGCCATGGAGATCCACAGCGCCGCGAAGTTGTACGTCGTCCACTTGCGCTCGGAGAGCGGGACGGGACGCAGGTCCTCGTTGGCGAAGGGACTGTCGGAGGGGAAGGCCCCGGGGCCGAGTTCGATCCGGCCGTCGGCGTCGGCGGACTGGGATATCGGCGGCCCCGTGGGGACGGTTTCGGTCATGGGCAGGCCAATCGATGAGGTGGGACGGGAAAGGCCGTGCGGGTGGCGCCGTGGGGGAGGTGGTGCGGTCCCCTTCCCGGGGAGGTGGGAAGGGGACGACTTGTGTGGAGGGAGCGGGTGGACCGGAGGAAGCGGGGATTGTCACCGGTGGACGGACGGACCGGCCGTCGATGGCCGGACCGGCCGGCGACCGATGAGGTCGTCGAGCCCGTCGGGGCAGGCCGTCAACTGTTGACGGCGGGAATGACCGTCGATCCGTACGCCTCGATGACCGCTTCTTGGGCGTCATGCATGTCGTACAGGGCGAACTGGTCGACGCCCAGCGCGCGGAGGGCGTTCAGTTTCGCGATGTGCTGCTCGGCCGTGCCGATCAGGCAGAACCGGTCGACGATCTCGTCGGGCACGAACTGCGTGTCGGGGTTTCCGCTGCGTCCGTGGTGGGAGTAGTCGTAGCCCTCGCGGGACTTGATGTACTCGGTGAGTTCGTCGGGGACGGCGGCGGAGTGCTCGCCGTACTTGGAGACGAGGTCGGCCACGTGGTTGCCGACCATGCCGCCGAACCAGCGGCACTGCTCACGTGCGTGGGCGAGTGCCTCGGGCGAGTCGTCCTCGGTGACGTAGGCGGGCGCCGCGACACAGATCTTGACGTCGTCCGGGTCGCGTCCGGCCTCGGCCGCCGCGGTCTTCACGGCCTTGACCATGTACTCGGTGAGGTACAGGTCGGCCAGCTGGAGGATGAAGCCGTCGGCCTCCTCACCGGTCATCTTCAGGGCCTTCGGGCCGTACGCGGCCATCCACACCGGGAGTTCGGCGCCCGGCCTGATCCACGGGAACCTGACGACCGTGCCGCCGAGGTCGGCCTCCTCGCCCCGGCCGAGCGCGCGGATCACCTTCATGGCCTCGCTGATCCGCGCGAGGGTGTTGGGTTTGCGGCCGGCCACCCGCATCGCGGAGTCGCCGCGTCCGATGCCGCAGACGGTGCGGTTGCCGAACATGTCGTTGAGCGTGGCGAAGGTCGAGGCGGTGACCTCCCAGGTGCGGGTGCCCGGGTTGGTGACCATCGGACCGACCGTCAGCTTCGTGGTGTTGGAGAGGATCTGGCTGTAGATGACGAACGGCTCCTGCCAGAGCACGGCGGAGTCGAAGGTCCAGCCGTACGTGAAGCCGTTGCGCTCGGCCCGCTTCATCAGGCTGATGACGCGGGAGGCAGGGGGGTCGGTCTGCAGGACGAGTCCGAAGTCCATCTGCGCCACTCCTAGTTCAGGTACTGACAGGTGGAGCGGGGGGTGTAGACGCCGTGTCCGGCGCGTCCGGTGAACTCCCGCTCGTTGATGACGAGTTCGCCCCGCGACAGAACCGTCTCGACGCGGCCGGTGGTGCGCCTGCCCTCGTACGCCGAGTAGTCGACGTTCATGTGGTGGGTCTCGGCGGACATGATCTGTTCGGCGTGCGGGTCGTAGATGACGACGTCCGCGTCGGCGCCCGGCGCGATCGTCCCCTTCTTCGGGTACAGGCCGAACATCCGGGCCGGGGTGGCGCAGGCGATCTCGATCCAGCGGCGGCGCGAGATGTGTCCGTCGACGACGGCCTGGTGGAGCAGGTCCATGCGGTTCTCGACGCCCGGCAGACCGTTGGGGATCTTCGAGAAGTCGCCCCGGCCGAGGTCCTTCTGGCCCACGAAGCAGAAGGGGCAGTGGTCGGTGGAGACCACCTGGAGGTCGTTCGTGCGCAGCCCCCGCCACAGGGCGGCCTGGTGCTCCTTGGGCCGCAGCGGTGTCGAGCACACGTACTTCGCGCCCTCGAAGTCCGGTTCCGCGAGGTTGTCCGTGGACAGGAACAGGTACTGCGGGCAGGTCTCGCCGAAGACGTTCAGGCCCTCGTCGCGTGCCCGGGCCAGCTCGGCGACGGCCTCCTGCGCCGAGACGTGGACGACGTACAGCGGCGCTCCGGCGACCTGCGCGAGCTTGATGGCACGGTGGGTGGCCTCGGCTTCGAGGAGGGCCTTGCGGACCTCGCCGTGGTACCTGGGGTCGGTCTCGCCCCGGGCGAGCGCCTGTTCCACCAGGACGTCGATCGCGATGCCGTTCTCCGCGTGCATCATGATCAGGCCGCCGTTCTCGGCGGAGCGCTGCATCGCGCGCAGGATCTGTCCGTCGTCGCTGTAGAAGACGCCGGGGTAGGCCATGAACTGCTTGAAGGAGGTCACGCCCTCCCCCACCAGCAGGTCCATCTCCTTGAGCGTCTCCTGGTTCACGTCGGAGACGATCATGTGGAAGCCGTAGTCGATGGCGCACTTGCCGTCGGCCTTGGCGTTCCAGGCGTCGAGGCCCTCGCGCAGCGAGCGGCCGACGCTCTGGACGGCGAAGTCGATGATCGTGGTCGTACCGCCCCAGGCCGCGGCCCGGGTGCCGGTCTCGAAGGAGTCGGAGGCGAAGGTGCCGCCGAACGGCAGCTCCATGTGGGTGTGTGCGTCGACGCCGCCCGGAATCACGTACTTCCCGGTGGCGTCGATGGTCCGCTCGGCCGTCCAGGACTCGGCGGCGGACGTGCCGGCTGCGGCGAGGGCGGCGATGCGGCCGTCCTCGACGAGGACGTCCGCGTGCAGTTCGTCGGACGCGGTGATGACGAGGCCACCGCGGATGACGGTTCGGCTGCTCATGTTCCCTCTCCTGTCGTGGGCACCCCGGTGGAGGGCGGTCGGAACGTACGGGTGGTTCGTGGCTGGTCGCGCCGTTCCCCGCGCCCCTCACGGGGCACGGGCACCGGTAACCCCGACAGAGCCCCGGTCAGGGGGCCGTCAGCGGCTCGTACGCGTCCGGACGGCGGTCGCGGTAGAACTGCCAGCGGTCGCGCACGGTCCGCAGCTTGGCCATGTCCAGGTCGCGGACGACGAGTTCGGTCTCCTTGTCGCTCGCCACCTCTCCGGCGAACTGGGCCTCGGGGTCCACGAAGTACGAGGTCCCGTAGAAGTCGTTGGGGCCCAGTTCCTCGACGCCCACGCGGTTGATGGCACCCACGAAGTACTCGTTGGCGACGGCCGCCGCGGGCTGCTCCAACTGCCAGAGGTAGGAGGACAGTCCGCGCGAGGTGGCCGACGGGTTGAAGACGATCTCGGCTCCGGCGAGGCCGAGGGCACGCCAACCCTCCGGGAAGTGCCGGTCGTAGCAGATGTAGACGCCGATCCTGCCGACGGCGGTGTCGAAGACCGGCCAGCCGGCGTTGCCGGGACGGAAGTAGAACTTCTCCCAGAAGCCCTCGACCTGCGGGATGTGGTGCTTGCGGTACTTGCCGAGGTACGAGCCGTCGGCGTCGATCACCGCCGCGGTGTTGTAGAGGACGCCGGGCTGCTCCTCCTCGTACATGGGCAGTACGAGGACGATGCCCAGCTCCTTCGCCAGCGCCTGGAAGCGCCGCACGATCGGGCCCTCGGGGATCTGCTCGGCGTACTCGTAGAACGCCTTGTCCTGGACCTGGCAGAAGTAGGGCCCGTAGAACAGTTCCTGGAAGCACAGGACCTGAGCACCCTGCGCGGCCGCGTCGCGGGCCGCCTGCTCGTGGACCTGGATCATCGATTCCTTGTCGCCCGTCCATGCGGTCTGGAAGACGGCGGCGCGGATCACTCTGCTCATCGGGACCTCCGGTCACTCGGTGTGCGGCGAGCTTAGGAAGGCCGGCGAGCCGGTTTGAGTTGCAGCGTGTCACGTCTGCGGGCGTATGGCGTTCCACGGTGTCACCCTTGCGCAGCCCCATGTTTCACCACCGTTTTCCCAGGTCTTCGGGTGTTGCGGTCCTGTTGCGCGCCTTCGGTCTCAGCTCTGTTGCGCGTCGTGCGCGAGGAGGGCGATGTGTACGGACGTGGCCTGTTCGAAGTCGTCGAGGTCGACGCCGAGCCGCGCCTCTATGGCCTCCAGCCGCCGGTAGAGGGCGGGTCGGGAGACATGGTGGAGCTGCGCGGTGCGCGACTTGTTGCGGCCCGTGGCGAGATACGTGCGCAGCACCGGCAGCAGCTCCGACTCGGCGTCGGCGCCGCACAGCAGCCCGTCCAGTTCACGTTCCGCGAAGGACTGGACGTGCGGGTCGTCCCGCAGCAGCCGGACCAGCCCGCGCAGGTGTACGTCCTTCAGTCGCACCACGGCCGGCAGGTCGAGGTCGGTCGGGCTCTCTGCGACGGCGTCGGCCACGTGCCTGGCCTCGCGCAGTCCGGCGGGCAGGTCGTCCCACCCGGTCCGCGCGTCCGCGGCGGCGACGACGGCTTTGCCGGCCTCCGCCCTGTCGCCCCCCGACTCCGTACGCAGCCGGGTGGCGAAGTGTGCGGCGAGGGCTTCGGCGTCCTGGTCCCTGGCGAGGCTCAGCAGTACGGCGGTGACCCCGTCAGCCAGTTCGGCGACCAGTCCGGGCAGCCCCAACAGGCGTAGTACGCGGTCGAGTTGGGCCGCCTCGGCGCCTCGTACGGCCAGGGGTACGAACGTCCGGCGGTTGACGGGCAGGCCGGCCGCGCGGGCCCGGGGCAGCAGTTGCCTGGCCGGGACGACTCCGGAGACCAGGTCGGTGAGCAGGCTCTGCGCGGACTGCTCCTCCCAGGAGGGCGCGGGGCCGCCGAGCATGCGGTGCAGGACCAGGGCCTCGGCGGCGCGGTCGGCGAGCAGCCGTCCTGTGGCGGCGTCGCCGCGGTAGCCGCACAGCACGATGCGGCCCCAGCGCTCACCGCGCCCGCCCAGCTCGGCGCGGACCCAGCCGTCGCCCTCGCTCGCGCCGGCCTGCCGCGCGATGCGCTCCCAGTCGCGCAGGACGTCGTCGACCGCGGACCGCTCCCCCGCCGTGGCGAGGACGCGGTGGGCGAGGTTGGTGACCACCACCGGGCAGGCGCTGTGACCCGCGATCTCGTCGAGCATCCGCTGCAGCGGAGCGCCCGCCGTGATCAGTCCGGTCAGCGCCGTCCGTACGGCCTCCGAGAGGCTGACGGCCGCGAACTTCCGCCGGACGAGGCGCGACTGCACCTCTTCGGTGAGTTCGGCGAAGGGGAACGGGCGGTGCAGGACCACCATGGGCAGCCCGCACCGCTCGGCCGCCCGGCGCATCACCTCGGGCGGCGCGGGGAAGGCCCGGCCGAGTCCGAGGACGACGGCCGCGGCCTCCGCGCGGTGCAGCGAGCGGATGTACTCGGCCTGGGCCTCCGGGTCGCCCGCGAGGAGCACACCTGTGGTGAGGACCATCTCGCCGCCGCTGAGCATCACACCGACGTCGGCGGCCTCGGCGACGTGCACCCAGCGCACGGGCCGGTCGAGCTGGCCCGCGCCGGCCACCACCTCGGGCTCCCCGGCGAGCACCCGCTCCAGGGCGAGGACCTGCCGGACGGACAGGGCGGGTTCCAAGGAGGTGGTCATGGCGGCGAACCTTCAATCTTGCGTTGCTGAACACTCCTCGGAGGCGACGCCCCGTCGGAGCCCGCGCTCCCTCAGAGCCTGCTCCGCAGAGCGCGCTCCAGGATCCCGGCGCCCTCCTCGGCCTCGGCGACGGTGAGCGACAGCGGCGGGGCGATGCGCAGGACGCTGGTGCTGTGACCGCCGCCCTTGCCGATCAACAGGCCTTCCTCACGGGCCGCTTCGAGTACGGCGGCGGCCGCGTCCGGGTCGGCCCGGTCCGTACCGGGCCGCACCAGCTCGACGCCGATCATGAGGCCCCGGCCCCGGACCTCCCGTACGCCCGGCAGTTGGGCGGTGATGGCCCGCAGCCGTTCGATGAGGAGACCGCCGACCCTGCGGGCATTGCCCTGGAGGTCGTGTTCCAGGAGGTACGTGAGGTTGGCGAGGCCGGCGGCCATCGTGACCTGGGTGCCGCCGAAGGTCGAGATGGAGTTGGAGTCCAGGCAGTTCATGATCTCGGCGCGGGCCACGACCCCGCCGATGGACATGCCGTTCCCGATGCCCTTCGCGAAGGTGAGGATGTCCGGCGGGCCGTTCTGGCCGTGTGCCTGCCAGCCCCAGAAGTTGTCGCCGGTCCTGCCCCAGCCGGTCTGCACCTCGTCGGCGATCCACAGGATGCCGCGCTCCTGGAGGACCTCACGGAACGCCGCGTACAGGCCGTCGGGCGGTGAGGTGAAGCCGCCGACGCCCTGAACGGGCTCGGCGATCAGGGCCGCGGGCGGGCGGACATGCCCGAGCAGGTCCTCCAGGTCGGCGACGCAGGCCGCGACGAAGCCGGCGTCGTCGAGGTCGGCGAACGGGCCCCGGGTGCGGACGCCGCCGTGCACGTACAGCGTCTGGAGGGGCGAGAGGCTGGTCGGGGACCAGCCCTTGTTGCCGGTGATGCCGACCGCGCTGAACGAGCGGCCGTGGTAGCTGTTGCGCATCGCCAGGATCTGGTTGCTGCGGCGGTACGCGGTGGCCAGCATCAGTGCGGTGTCGTTGGCCTCGGTGCCCGAGGTCGTGAAGAACACGCGCGCGTCCGGGATGCCCGACAGCTTGGCGATCCGCTCGGCCAGGTCGACCATCGGCCGGTTCAGGTAGAGCGTGGAGGAGTGGTTGATCCGGCCTGCCTGCTCACTGACGGCCTTCGTCACCTCGGGCAGGGCGTGCGCGGTCATCGTGGTGAGGATGCCGCCGAAGAAGTCGAGGTACTTGTTGCCCTCGGCGTCCCAGACGTGGCGGCCCTCGCCGTGGGTGAGCTCGACGGGATCGGCGTAGTAGAGGGCCAGCCAGTCGGGCAGGACGGCCTGATGGCGCTGATGGAGTTCGTTGCTCACGGCTGGACCAGTCCTTCGTACGCGTCGGGGCGGCGGTCCCGGTAGAAGGCCCACTGCCGGCGGACCTCCTCGATCAGGTCGAAGTCGAGGTCGCGGACGACGAGTTCCTCACCCTTGTCGCTCGCCCGCTCACCGACGAACTGCCCTCGCGGGTCGACGAAGTACGACGTCCCGTAGAAGTCGTTGTCCCCGTACTCCTCCTCGCCGACACGGTTGATCGCGGCGACGAAGTACTCGTTGGCGACGGCGGCGGCCGGCTGCTCCAGCTGCCACAGGTGGGCGGACAGGCCCCGGGAGGTCGCCGACGGGTTGTAGACGATCTGCGCGCCGTTCAGGCCGAGCTGGCGCCAGCCCTCCGGGAAGTGGCGGTCGTAGCAGATGTAGACGCCGACCTTGCCGACCGCGGTGTCGAAGACGGGCCAGCCGAGGTTGCCCGGCTTGAAGTAGTACTTCTCCCAGAAGCCCTTGACCTGGGGGATGTGGTGCTTGCGGTACTTGCCGAGGTAGGTGCCGTCGGCGTCGATGACCGCGGCGGTGTTGTAGTAGAAGCCGGACTGCTCGACCTCGAACACCGGGACCACGACGACCATGCCGGTCTCGCGTGCGAGCTCCCGCATACGGGTGACGGTCGGGCCGTCCGGTACCGGCTCCGCCCAGCGGTAGTGCTCCGGCTCCTGGACCTGGCAGAAATAGGGGGCGTTGAAGACCTCCTGGAATCCGATGATCTTCGCGCCCTGACGGGCCGCCTCGCGGGCGTGCTCCTCGTGCTTGGCGACCATGGATGCGGTGTCGCCGGTCCAGGTGGCCTGGACCAGAGCGGCGCGTACGACGTTGGCCATGAGCTGCTCCTTCGACGTGACGTCAGAGAGCCTCTACGCCCGTAGACACTGGGCGTAGAGCCCTGAAAGTAAGCCGCGGCGCTGCGCTGGGCAAGACCATCGTCGTTAACCGGCGGAGTCGATCATGTTTCCTACCCCTGTGGGTTAGCCCCGACGCGCCGGCGGGGGCGCCCTCGGTGCGTGGGGACGGGTCGGCGGGGACGCGCGATACCGGCCCCGCGCCCCTGGCTGGACAGGCGGGCCGGAGCGCCGGAGCAGCACACCGGCAGTGGCCTTCCCCGGTGTCGATCGCCTCAGGCCGTGTAGCCCGCCACCCGGAGGGCGTGGACCAGGTCCCAGTAGCGCTGCTCCGAGACATGGCGGGCCGCTTCCAGGAGGAGCGGCGCGAGGACCTGCGGGGCCGCCTCGACACTGCGGACGGCTTCTTCGGGGGTCCGGATGCGGACGTACGCGTCCAGCAGGGCGCGGACCTCGCGGTGCCGGTCCCCCTCGACGAGGCCCAGGAGGGCGTCACCTATCTCGGCAGCGGGGCGCACGACGCCCTGGCGCAGCATCTGCTGACCGTCGTCCGTGCGCCCGGCCGCCGCGAGCGCGTCGGCCGCGGCGACCAGCCGGTCGGCGGGCAGGGAGGCCGCCTCCCAGAGGAGGGTGGCCCAGTCGGCGCCCAGCCCGGCGCGGTGCAGCTCGGCGGCGAGGAGCGGGAAGCGGGCCGCGGGCCAGTACGCGGCCTCGACCAGCAGGACGTGCGCCTCGCCGCTGTGGCCCTCGCTCCGCAGCCGCACGAGCCGCGCGACCGTCTCGACCGTGGTCCGCCGTGCCTCGTCGTCGAGCGGCTCGCGCCGCGGCTTCGGCGGCTCGGCCTCCTCGGAGCCGCGCGCGAATCGGGCTCCCCGCAGGGTGCGCTCAGCGGCGGGCGGCACGGGCATGGCGGGAGCGGCGCCGCCGGCCTCCTCCTCCGTCATACCGGCGAAGCGGGCGCCTCCTCGCGCGCCGCCCCGGGCACCGCCTCGGGCGCGGCGCTTGGAGCGTTGCCTGGGAGCGGGGGGCTCGGCGGCTTCGGCGGGTGCCGCCTCGGCCGGCGAGCGGCCGGGCGCGGGCGCCGGCGTCGCCGCGCTGCGCGAAGCGGCAGGGTCGTGGGCCGGGGCGGTGCCGGGCCCGGGTCCGGCGCCCTGCCGGGCGGCCCGCTCGGCGGAGGCGTCGCGCCACAGGTCCGGCCAGTCGTCCTCGTCCGGCGCCGGCCGCTGCGCGCCCACGCGCGGGGCGGCCGGCCGGCCGGATCCGCCGCCACCAGCCTCGCCGGCGTCACCCCGGATGCCGGCCCCGCCGTGGCCCGTGCGTCCACCGAGGCGGCCGTACCCCTCGCCGTCGTGACCGCCGGGACCGTCACGGCCACCGCGTCCGCCGTCGTCGCGACCGCTGTGGCTGCCGGCGTCGTCGCGCCCGTCACCGCCACGCTCCCGGCTCTCACCGGAATCGCCGCGCCCGCCGGGACCCTCGAAGTCGCTGCGGCGCCCGTCCCGACCACCGTGTCCGCCAGCACCGTCACGGCCGTCGTGGCCGGGACCTCCGCCCTCGCCGGTGCTGCTGCGCCCGCCGGGGCCCTCGGGACCGCCGCGGCGCCCGTCAGCACCACCGGGCCCGTCGTGACCGTCATGGCGCCGGTCACGACCGTCGTGCCCGCCCTGATCGCCAGGGCCGCCTGAGCCGTCGTGACCGCGACGACCGTCCCGGGGCTCATCAACCCAGAAGACACCCTCGCCGGGCCCTGGGCCCTGGCCGTCACCGCGGTTCTGGCCTTCGCCGCGGTCTCGGTCTTCGCCACCGCCGGATGGCCCCGTACGGGCCCCCTGCGCGTACCCGTACTTCGTCCGCTGGTCCAACTCACCCATGCGGGAATGGAGTTCGGCGCAGCGGGCCGTCGCGCGGTCGTGGTCGTCACGGGCCCAGGCGAGATCGAGGCGCAGGGAGTCGGCCTCCGCCTGGGAGGTGGCCGCGTGGAGCGACCGGCCGAGCTCCGAGAGCCGTTCGGCGGCGTAGCGCTGTTCGCGCAGCATGACGTCGAGCCGGTCACCGAGGGCGTCACGGCCGCCGGGCCGTCCGTCGTACGCGGCGAGGGAGGCGTCGTGCAGCGTCCGGGCCCGCTCGGCCTCCTGCGCGGCTGCCCGGTCACCGTACTGGCCGGCGAGGTCCTGGAGGATGGCCTGTACGACGTCCCAGGGCGGCACCTCCCAGCCGTCCAGGCAGGCCCGCATCCCCTCGGGGTCACGCTGCCAGAACACACCGCACCAGCCGCCGCCCTGGTCGAGCCGGGACAGCAGGCCACCGAAATACCTCGCGAACTCCCGCACCTGGCCCGGGAGTTGTTCCACCGCCATTACCTTCACCCCACGCCAGACTGGAGTACTCCGGTCCGGTAGAAAACACCATTCGTGTTACGGAATCGCTACAACGAGTTTTCGACCTGAACGCAGAGTGCGGTTACCCACCCGGAACGTGACGTGAGACGGCGGGTGGTGACGCGCCGTCGCCTCGCGCGTCACACGGCGGCGAGCGCGCATCTGCCGGCGATCTCGTCCATCGAGAGTCCCAGTACGCGCGCCAGCGCCGCGACCGTGAAGAAGGCCGGGGTCGGGGCGCGCCCGGTCTCGATCTTGCGGAGGGTCTCCGCCGAGAGGCCGGCGCTCATGGCGACCTCCGCCATGCTGCGGCGGCCTCTGGCCTCGCGCAGCAGCCGCCCGAGCCGCTCGCCGCGTTCGTGCTCTTCGGGGGTCAGCGGGGTTCGCACCATGCCGTCACTCTAATACCGCCCACCGCCCCTCGAACAGGCACCGATCAGCCCGCCGACGGGTGTGTCAATTGGCCCGGCGGCACGAAACCCACAGGACAAGCCCCCCGCGCAAACCGACCTCAGGCACGCCCCGCTCAGGGGGGCGAGGAACTGCGCGACAAGCCCAAGACGGCCGGCACATGCGAACAGTCCCCGAGCCCCACCCCCCAGGGGCGCGGGGAACTGCGCAACAAACCGCCGACGGCTACGGTGCCGGCCGTACCACCATGGCCGAGCCACCACCCCTCCGCACGGTCTCCGCGGCCGCCAGCCACTTGCCGTTCGGCAGACGCTGGACACCCGTCGCCGCTCCGATCTCCGGATTCTGCCGGAACCCGTGCCCGAGCGCTTCCAGCCGGGTCCGCAACGGGCTGTCCCACAGGCCCGGTTCGAGCTCGGTGGTCGCCTGGTTCCGCTGACTGGCGCGCGGCGCGGCGATCGCGTCGACGAGCGGAAGGCCCCGGTCGAGGAAGCCGGTCAGCGTCTGGAGGACCGTCGTGACGATGGTCGCGCCCCCGGGCGAGCCCAGCGCCACCACGGGCCGGGCGTGGCGGTCGAGCACGATCGTCGGCGAGATGGACGAGCGCGGACGCTTGCCGGGCCCGGGCAGGTTCGGGTCGTGCACGGCCGGGCTCGCCGGGGCGAAGGAGAAGTCGGTCAGCTCGTTGTTGAGGATGAACCCGCGGTTCGGGACGGTGATCCCGCTGCCGCCGGTCTGCTCGATGGTGAGGGTGTACGCGACGACGTTGCCCCACTTGTCGGCCGCCGTCAGATGGGTGGTGTTCTCGCCCTCGTACGTCGTCGGCGCGGCCTTGCCGCCGGCCGCGCAGGCCGCCGGGTTGCGGGGGTCGCCCGGCGCGAGCGGGCTGGTGAGCACCGCGTCGTCCTTGATCAGGCACTCGCGCGAGTCGGCGTACTTCTGCGAGAGCAGTTCCTTCGTCGGTACGTCCTCGAACGCGGGGTCGCCCACCCAGCGTCCCCGGTCCGCGAAGGCGATCCGGCTCGCCTCGATGAAGCGGTGCAGGTACTGGTCGTCCGTGGCCTTCGAAAGGTCGGTGTTCTCAAGGATGTTGAGGGCCTCGCCGACGGTCGTGCCGCCGGAGGAGGACGGCGCGATGGAGTAGACGTCCAGGCCGCGGTACGAGGTCTTCGTGGGCGCCTGCCGCTTCGCCCGGTACTTCGCGAGGTCCTTCAGGGACAGGTCGCCCGGGCGGGCGTCGTATCCCGAAGCCGGGTCGACCGGCGGCTTGTTCACCGTGTCGACGATGTCCTCGGCGAGTTTGCCGCGGTACAGCGCGCCCGCGCCGCCCCGGCCCAGCTCCTGGTACGTACGGGCCAGATCGGGGTTCCTGAACGTCGAGCCGACCACCGGCAGCGCGCCGCCCGGCAGGAACAGCTCGGCCGTGTCGGGGAAGTTCCTGAACCGCGCCTCGTTGGACGCGGTCTGCGAGCGGAACGTGGCGTCGACGGTGAAGCCGTCCCGCGCGAGCCGCTCCGCGGGTTTCAGCAGCGATCCGAGCCTCTTGCTGCCCCAACTGTCCAGTGCTGTCTGCCAGGTGGCGGGCGTGCCGGGCGTGCCCACACCCAGGCCGCTGGTCACGGCGTCCGCGAACGGGATCGGCCTGCCGTTCTCCAGGAAGAGTCCCGAGTCGGCCGTCAGGGGCGCGGTCTCGCGTCCGTCGACCGTGTGCACCGTACGGGACTTGGCGTTGTAGTAGACGAAGTAGCCGCCTCCGCCGATGCCCGACGAATAGGGCTCGGTGACGCCGAGGGCCGCCGCGGTGGCGACGGCCGCGTCCACCGCGTTGCCGCCCTTGCGGAGGATCTCGATTCCGGCGGCCGAGGCGTCCGCGTCGACGCTGGAGACGGCCCCGCCGTATCCGACGGCGACCGGGACCTTCTCCACCGGTCCGGGGGTGCCCCCGGCGGTTCCCGACGGGGGCGGCGCCGCCCCCACCGACACCACAGCGGCCGAAACCGCCAGTACAGCAAGTCTGCGCGCGGCCGAGCGCCCCATCAGTACCTCCAGTCAGCGACCGTCCGCGCAGCGTAACCCCGTAACCATGACCGCGTCAGGACCCTCTCGAACACCGGTGCGCCCTCCCGCTAGCATGCGCGCCCATGAATGACGACGTGCGCAACATCGTCCTCGGAGTGATCGCGGCGGGCCTCAGCGCCTCGCTGGGCTGGATCGCCCGGACCTACCTGTGGAAGCGCAAACTCCGCCGCAAGCAGGCCTTCTTCGGGCTGCCCGAGCACTCCGAGTCGCTGCTCGTGGTCAACCGTGACGCCGGCAGCCCCGACCTGGCGGTGCACCGCTACGACGTGTTCGCGCTCCTGGAACTCGCGGCCCTGATCAAGGACTGCAACGCGCACGCCGACGTGATCACCCAGGACGCGGCCCGGCAGGGCTTCGGGGAACGCACCGAGTTCTGCGTCGGCGGCCCGGGCTCGAACCGCCGCATGGCCGCCCACATGCAGGCCATGCTGCCGGGTGTGCGCGTGAACATCGACCCGGAACCGGGTCCGGACCGTCTCGCGTTCCAGATAGGCACCGAGCGCCACCGCATGGAGGCCGGCCTGGCCGAGTACGTGCTGCTCGCGCGGCTCACGGCCGGCCAGCCCGGTCCGAGCAGGCCCGTGTTCCTCTTCTGCGGCCAGCGCGCGATCACCAACCAGGCGGCGACACGCTATCTGGCCCGCAACCACGAACGGCTGTACCGCAAGCACGGCGACAGCTCCTTCGCCCTGCTCCTGAAGGTCGTGAACTCGCAGGCGTACGGGCCGGACGTCGTCGAGCTGGTCGCCGACGTCACGCGTGCCGCCCAGACCCCACTTCCGGCGGCGCCCGCACGCAATTCCCACCGCGCCTCCTGACCTCCTCCACTCTTCAACGATCGTTACTCGCACGTAACTTACCGGCGGGTTACTTGCGGTAAGCAGGCGAGGTTACCGTCGGGTCACTTTTGCACTTACACGAGTGAGGAGTGACCTGTGGGACACCCGCGCAAGGCCCTGCGTACGACCGCCGTGGGCGCCGTCTCGGCTGCCCTGATCGCCGGCACGGCCCTGGGGCTCGCCCCCGCGGCCGAGGCGGCGCCGGCCGGCATCCGGTTCGTCGACATCGCCGGTGACGGCGGCACGGTCCTCAAGGCCAACGTCGTCACGCCCGCGAGCGCCGACGGCTCGCGCACGTACCCGCTCGTCGTGCTGCCCACGAGCTGGGGCCTGCCACAGGTCGAGTACCTCGCCCAGGCCAGGAAACTCGCCGACTCCGGCTATGTCGTGGTCACTTACAACGTCCGCGGCTTCTGGCAGTCCGGCGGGGAGATAGAAGTGGCCGGCCCGCCCGACGTGGCGGACGCCTCGAAGGTGATCGACTGGGCTCTGGCCCACACCCCGGCCGACGCCCGGCACATCGGCATGGCGGGCGTCTCCTACGGCGCCGGCATCAGCCTGCTGGCCGCCGCGCACGACAAGCGCGTCAAGGCCGTCGCCTCACTCAGCGGCTGGGCCGACCTCATCGGCTCGATCTACTCGGGACGCACCCAGCACTCCCAGGCGGCCGCCCTGCTGAACGGCGTCGGCCGGCTCACCGGCCGCCCCAGCGCCGAGGTCCGGCAGACCTTCGAGGACTTCTTCGCCTCGAACCTCGCCAAGGAACCGGAGCTCGTCGCCTGGGGGAAGAAACGTTCCCCCGCGACCTACGCCGACCGGATCAACCAGAACGGCACGGCGGTCCTGCTCGCCAACACCTGGGGCGACACGGTCTTCTCCCCGAACCAGTACGCCGACTTCTACGAGCGGCTCACCGGCCCGAAGAGGCTCGAATACCGGCCCGGCGACCACGCCACCGCCGAGCTGACCGGCCTGTTCGGGCTCCCCAACGACGTATGGACGGACACCCGGCGCTGGTTCGACCGATACCTCAAGGGCGAGGACAACGGCATCGACCGCGAGCCGCCCGTACGGCTCATGTCCCGTTCCACCGGCGGCTACGAGGGCTATCCGGACTGGAAGTCGGTCGGCGCGACACGGAAGAAGATCACGCTCTCCGGCTCCACCACGATCCGCGCGAACGTCAACTCGGGCGCGGACGGCGGGATCGTCCTGCTCTCCAGCATCCTCGACCAGCTCACCCGGGTGCCCCCGGTGGCGTCGATCCCGCTGCTGCCGCGCCGGTACGCCGCCGTGTGGCAGTCGGAGAAGTACGCGAGCGCCCAGCGCGTACGCGGCACGGCGAAACTGCACACCACCCTCACCGGCACCAAGGAGAGCGGCACCCTCGTCGCGTACCTGTACGACGTGGGCCCGCTCGGCCTCGGCAAGCTGGTCAGCAACGCGCCGTTCACCTTCCACGGGCAGACGCCCGGCAAGCCGTTCGGCGTCGACCTGGAGCTGTTCTCCACGGCCTACGACGTCCCGGCAGGGCATCGGCTCGCTCTGGTCGTCGACACGGTCGACCCGCTCTACATCGAGCACAACCCGACCGGCGCGCAGCTGACCTTCTCCTCGCCCGAGGCCGACCCGTCGTACGTGTCGGTCCCGCTGCGCGAGCAGTGATCACCGGCTGCTGCCGGGCGGGCCATTGCCCCTTCGCCACCGCGTGCCCGGCAGCAGCGTCCCTGGTACGGCCGAGGCGTCGTCGACGGCCTCCGTCACCGCGGGGATGAACGGCACAGCGTAGTCGAGGTCCGGGCAGGCCGGCCGCCCGGCATGGCGGATCTCCTCACGGGAGACATGAGCAGGCCTCGACTCCCCTGCCTGGAGGGCGAGTTGAGCCTACCGGCCGAACCATGGGCGGCGACCGCGCGGGGCGCCGGGGCAGGACGTACGCATGCCGTACGGATCATGGTCGCGCTCCCCCTCTCAGTGCTTGAGGATCTTGGAGAGGAAGTCCTTGGCGCGGTCGCTGCGCGGGTTGGTGAAGAACTCCTCGGGGGTGCGGTCCTCGACGATGCTGCCGTCGGCCATGAAGACGACGCGGTTGGCCGCCGAGCGCGCGAAGCCCATCTCGTGGGTGACGACGACCATCGTCATGCCGTCGCGTGCGAGCTGCTGCATGACCTCCAGAACCTCGTTGATCATCTCCGGGTCGAGCGCGGAGGTCGGCTCGTCGAAGAGGAGCACCTTGGGATCCATGGCCAGGGCGCGGGCGATGGCCACGCGCTGCTGCTGACCGCCGGAGAGCTGCGCCGGGTACTTCGGCGCCTGTGAGACGAGGCCCACCCGGTCGAGGAGTTCGAGCGAGCGCTTGTCGGCCTGGTCCTTCTTCCGGCCGCGCACCTTCATCTGCGCCAGCGAGACGTTCTGGAGGACCGTCTTGTGCGCGAAGAGGTTGAAGGACTGGAAGACCATCCCGACCTCGGCGCGGAGTTTCGCGAGTTCCTTGCCCTCCTCCGGCAGCGGCTGTCCGTCCAGCTCGATCTCCCCCGACTGGATGGGCTCCAGACGGTTGACCGCTCTGCAGAGAGTCGACTTGCCCGATCCCGACGGGCCGATGACGACGACCACCTCCCCCTTGCCGACGGTGAGGTTGATGTCCCGCAGGACGTGCAGCTCCCCGAAGTACTTGTTGACGTCACGCAGCTCGATCAACGGATCGACGGACATGCTCAGCCCTACCCACTCTCAGCTGTGTCGCGATGGCCGCAAACTATCCATCCAGGAGTGGAGCCACCGCACGACACGCACTTTTCGGGCATTAGCCGTATTTACGCCGTCAGTCCAGGCCACAGCCTCACGATTCGGCGACCTCGGCGTACAGCTGCGAGAGTTCGGGGACCCCGCTGGCCGCCCAGTCATGGCCCGAGACGACCACGTCGATCTCACGGCCCGACACGAGACGCACCACCGGCCGGCCGTTCGGCCAGACCTCCCAGACCGCGCCGGGAACCGTGCGGACGATGACCGTGCCCAGATAGAGGCCCGCGTCGTTGCCGAGCCACGGCAGGCTCTCCTCGTCGTCGCGCCAGCGTGGCAGCAGTTGGTCCAGTGCCTCCAACGAGGCCGCGGAGTCGTCGAGTTCGATCCCCGCCTGGTGCGCCTGGGAGCGCAGCAGTTCGCATTCGGAGAGCAGTTCCGCCACCCCCTCTCGGTCGCTCTCGCTGTCCGAGAAGACCGCGACTCCCCTGGCGGGGCCCCGCTTCTTGCGCCAGTTGCCCAGGAAAGGGATGTTCATACACCCAGCCTTTCATCCGTATCGCCCCGGCGCACCACAGGGCGCGCGGAACACCTGTTCCCAGGGAGTTCGCACGCAGTTCGCCCTGGCTCATTGACGAGTCCCTGTCGTCTCCTTAGCTTCACGGTGCATCTGTCACCTCGTCAGTGATCCGTCCGTGAGTGGGAGGAGTCGGTGTGCGCCGACGTGTCTGGGGTACCGCCGTCGCTCTGGCTCTGCTGCCGGCGGCGGTGACGGTTCCGGCGGCGGCCGCGCCGGGGGCCGAGGACAGACCGCTGCCACTGGAGCGGCTCTTCGACAACACGGCCGTCAGCGACGACACGCGGCCCGGCGAGGCGGACTTCGACGGCTCGGGCGGCTCCCTGTCCGCCCAGGACCTGACCGCCGCCGGGTGGACACCGGGGCGCTCGCTGACAGTTCAGGGCGCCCGCCTGACCTGGCCCCGCCGGGTGCCGGGCAGGCCCGACAACGTA
Source organism: Streptomyces aurantiacus (assembly GCF_027107535.1). Classification (NCBI taxonomy): domain Bacteria; kingdom Bacillati; phylum Actinomycetota; class Actinomycetes; order Kitasatosporales; family Streptomycetaceae; genus Streptomyces; species Streptomyces sp. Qhu-G9. Next base: position 7,047,923 of record NZ_CP114283.1, read on the forward strand.
CGCGCCGACGGCCAGTCCGTACGGGTACGCGGTCACGGTGACGCGCTGGCCTTCCTCGTGGCGGGCACGGGCGGCGGAGACGAGAGCGGCACGGGCACGGTGCGCTACCGCGACGGCTCACGCTCCTCGTACCGGCTGACGGCGTCGGACTGGCGCGGCGGACCGCTCGCCACCAAGGCCGTGGCCCTCCCCCACGTCAACACTCCCGGCGGCCAACTCACCGAGAAGGCACGGCTGTACGTCGTGACCGTGCCGCTCGTCCGAGGGCGCTCGGTGGACTCGGTGGAGCTGCCGCACAACAGCGACCTGCATGTGTTCGCCCTGTCGGTGCGCTCCGAAACCCGTGGCTGGACCGGCAGTTGGGCAGCGTCGACCTCCGGGTACACGGCGGTCGGGCCGTGGACGGACCGGACCCTGCGTCTGGTGGTGCACACCTCGGCGGGCGGGCCGCGGGTACGGATCCGGCTCGACAACACCTTCGCGGCCGCACCCGTACGGATCGGCAGCGCGAGTGTGGCGGTGCAGGCGTCCGGGGCGAGCCCGCGCAGCGCTCCCGTGCCGCTTTCCTTCCGGGGTTCCGAGGGGGCCGCGATCCCGGCCGGGGCACAGGTGTTCAGCGATCCGCTGGGGTTCGACGTGCCCGCGGACAGCAATCTGCTGGTGAGCTTCCACCTGCCGGGGACGGTGACGGCGGCCCCGGTGCACAGTCTGGCCGTCCAGCAGTCGTACGTCAGCACACCGGGCGACCACGCGGCGGACGCCGCCCCGGACGCGTACACCTCGACGATCACCAACTGGCCGCTGCTGACGGGTGTCGACGTGGGTGACGGGCCCGGGTCCGTCGTGCTGCTCGGCGACTCGATCACGGACGGCGAGAAGTCGACGCGGGACGCGAACCGGCGCTGGCCCAACGTGCTCGCCACGCGGCTGCTGAATCAGAGCGTGGTCCCGCGCTATGGCGTGCTCAACCATGGCATCTCGGCGAACCGTGTGGTCACGGACCGCTACCCCGGGGACGGTGTCTCCACCGACACGGGCGGGGTGAGCGCGCTGCACCGCCTCGACCGGGACGTCCTCGCCCAGACGTCGGCCCGCACGGCCGTCGTCTTCCAGGGGGTCAACGACGTCCGCTGGGGAGCGAGCGCGGAGCAGGTCGTGGCCGGGCTGCGGGAGATCACGGACCGGGCTCATGACCGCGGGCTGCGGGTGCTGGTCGCGACGATCGCGCCCTGCGAGGGCGAGGCGCGGTGCACGGCGGCGGCTGACGCGCAGCGCGTCGCGGTGAACCGGTGGATCCGGTCCGGCTCCGGTTTCGACGGGGTGCTCGACTTCGACGCGGTGCTGCGGGATCCCGGGCATCCGGCGCGGATGCTGCCCGCCTACGACAGCGGGGATCATCTGCACCCAGGAGAAGCGGGGCTCGCCGCGCTGGCCGAGTCGGTGGACCTGAAACTGCTGTAGGCGCCGCGCGCTTGTGGGGCGGGTCGGGTCCGGGCGTCCATGGGCGCGGGGCCGTCCGCGGCCGGGCACGCGGATTCCCGCGCGTCTGAAGGGGTCTCGCCGTACCCGGCCGCGGGCGCGTCGTGGCCGATCGCGCCGTTGCCACGCCCCTTACTGGCCGGGGCCGGTCACACGTCCAGGTCGACCACGACCGGGGCGTGGTCCGAGGCGCCCTTGCCCTTGCGCTCCTCGCGGTCCACATAGGCGTCGGTGACGGCCTTCGCGAAGGGTTCGTTGCCGTAGACGAGGTCGATGCGCATGCCGCGGTTCTTGGGGAAGCAGAGCTGGCGGTAGTCCCAGTACGTGTACGGGTGGTCGTACTTGAGGGGGCGCGGGACCACGTCCGAAAGGCCGGTTTCACGGAGTGCGGTGAGGGCGGCGCGCTCCGGCGGAGTGACGTGGGTGAGGCCTTCGAAGGCGGCCACGTCGTACACGTCGTCGTCCGTCGGCGCCACGTTGTAGTCGCCCAGCACCGCGAACGGGCGGCTGCCGCCCGCGTCGCCCGCGACGGCCGCCTTCAGGGCCTCGAACCACTGGAGCTTGTACGCGTAGTGCGGGTGGTCCACCTCGCGGCCGTTCGGCACGTAGACCGACCAGACGCGGAGCGGGCCGCAGGTCGCGGAGACGGCGCGGGGTTCCTCGACGGCGTCGTAGCCCGGGTCGCCGGGCAGGCCCTTGACGACGTCTTCCAGGCCCACGCGGGACACCACCGCGACGCCGTTCCACCGTCCTGTCGCGTGCACCGCCGACTCGTAGCCCAGCTCCCGGAGCTGCTCGGACGGGAACTGCTCGGCGGTGGTCTTCGTCTCCTGGATGCACAGCACGTCCGTGCCGCTGCTCTCCAGCCAGGCCAGCAGCCTCGGGAGACGGGCGGTGATCGAGTTCACGTTCCAGGTGGCGATACGCATGCCCCACAACCTACCGGGCGCCTCCGACACTCAGAGGTCGGCGGTCTCGCCCGGTGCCAGCCGCAGGTGCTCGGAGCCGCCCAGGGTGCCGATCTGGCGGTCGTAGATGGGGCGCGCGAGGTCGGTGAGCAGGGCGTCGTGGATGTCGTACGCGCGCTGGGGCCTCACCTCCCGGACGTAGTCGATGACCTCGGAGATCTTGCTCCAGGGGGCCATGACGGGGAGCATCAGCGTCTCGACGGGCCGGTCGGGGACGGTGAGGGCGTCGCCGGGGTGGAAGACGCGCCCGCCGTCGACGAGGTAGCCGACGTTCGTGATGCGCGGGATGTCCGGGTGGATCACGGCGTGCAGTTCGCCGTGGACCTGTACCTCGAAGCCCGCGGCGGTGAACGTGTCGCCGTGGCCGACCGTGTGCACACGGCCCGGGAACGCGGCCGAGAGCTGTTCGGCGACGGATTTCAGGGTCCAGATCTCCGCACCGGGGCTGGCCTCCAGACCGGCCCGCAGGTGTGCCTCACTGAAGTGGTCGGGGTGCTCGTGCGTGACGAGGACCGCGTCCACTCCGACCGCGGCGTCCATCTCGCTGAAGGCCCCGGGGTCGATGACGAGCGTGCGCCCGTCCTTCTCCAGGCGGACACAGGCGTGCGACTTCTTCGTGAGCTTCATGACTCCCATCCTGCCTCCGGGCGCACGCGCGGCGCGCGTCGCCCGGCACTCACTCCTGGGGGGTGGTCTCCTCGCGGATGACCTGCTGAGCCACCTTGAAGGCGCTGTTCGCGGCCGGCATGCCGCAGTAGACGGCCGCCTGGAGGAGCACTTCCTTGATCTCGGCCGGGGTGAGGCCGTTCCGGAGGGCGGCCCGGATGTGGAAGGCGAGCTCGTCGAAATGCCCGCCCGCGACCAGCGCGGTGAGCGCGACACAGCTGCGCGAGCGCCGGTCCAGACCCGGCCGGTCCCAGATCTCGCCCCACTCGTAACGGGTGACGAACTCCTGGAAGTCCCCGGAGAAATCGTCGGCCTGCGCCAGCGCCTGGTCCACATGCGCGTCGCCGAGCACCTCACGGCGGACCTTGATGCCGGCGTCGTACGGGTCGGGTCTGCCCAGCACCGCCTCGGGCTGGGGGGCGGGGGCGATCTCGGCGACGGGCGACATCATCTGCTGCGGCACGACCTGCACCGGACTCGCCTGCGGGACCACGATCGCCATCTGACCGGTCGACGTGTCGTAGGCCGGCTGCTGCCAGGCGGTGGAGAAGTGCCGTACGAGGAGATCAGTGACCGCGGCCGGCTGCTCGACGGGAACCAGGTGGGAGGCGCCCGGGACGACCGCGAGGCGGGCGTCCGGTATTCCGGCGACGAGGTTGCGGGCCTCGGCGGGACCGGTCACCTGGTCGTCCGAGCCGACCAGGACGAGCGTCGGCACACCGATCCTGCCGAGCTCGGCACGGATGTCGAACGCAGCCAGCGCCTCGCACGCCGCGATGTAGCAGCCGGGATCCGTGGTGCGCACCATCTGCACGGCCCACTCGGTGATCGCGGGCTGCGCGGCGGCGAAACCGCCGGTGAACCAGCGCTCGGGGGACGTCCGCGCGATGGGGTCCAGTCCGTTCGTCCGTACGATCACGCCCCGCTGCCGGAACTCGTCCGCCGTACCGAAGCGCGGGGACGCCGCGATCAGCGTGAGCGACGCGAGGCGCTCCGGGTGGCGCAGCGCGAGCTCGGCTCCGACGGCACCGCCGAGCGCGCAGCCCGCGTACCCGAACCGCTGGACGCCGAGCCCGTCGAGGGTGGCGAGCAGCCGCTCGGCGAGCTCGGTGACCGACCCGGTCGGATGCGCGGGCGCGCCGCCGTGCCCGGGCAGGTCGTAGCGGAAGACGCGCCACTGCTTCACGAGCTCCGGGACCTGCCGGTCCCACATGTGCCAGGTGGTACCGAGCGAAGGGCCCAGGATCAGGACCGGCGCCTCTTCAGGGCCGTCGAAGCGGTATTGCAGGATGCCGGGCGTACTCTCACTCACCCGGCTCACACTCCCACATCTCACGATTTCTCACGTGCCCGGGTCGGAACTCCGTGCAGTCCGTCCCCTCTTGTGGTGACCTCGCGAAGATCCTCCACATCGGGCTTCACCTCACCCCCCGGTGGTCGCCACGTCGGCCTGCGGCACGCCGACGTGGCAGGCCGGCAGGGCACCGGCCTCCGCCTCGTGCGCCGTGTCAGCCGGTTTCCGTCAACGCCGTGCGCGCGGCGGCGAGGATGTCGTCGGAGAGCGGGGCGTCCCTGGTGGCGCGGGCCAGGACGAGTGCGCCGAGCATGGTGCAGAGCCGGGTGACGCCGTCCTGGTCCTCGGTCGCGAGGAACTCGGCGAAGTCGCTCACACCCTCGGCGTAGACGCGGTGGGCCTCACGGCTGCCGGGCTCGCGGGCCATGTCGTGGGCGAGTGCGGCGGCGGGGCAGCCCTCCGCCGGATTGTCGCGGTGCTCGACGGAGAGGTAGGCGTCGATCAGCGCCTGCTGGGCGGCCGCACGCCGACCGGAGCGCTGCTCAAGTTCGGCGCCCTGCTCGACGGCGGTCTGCTCCAGTGCGGCTGCGCGGCGGTGGGCGAGTTCACCGAAGGCGTGTGCGGTGGCCTCGTCGATCAGCGCCTCCTTGGAGGGGAACTGCTTGTAGAAGCCGCCGTGGGTCAGGCCGGCCGCCTTCATCAGGTCGGCGACGCTGACGTGTGTGCCCTGCTCGCGGAACAGCCGGGAGGCGGTCCTCACGACCCGCTCGCGGTTCTCCTGCGCCTGCGCCTGTGATGCACGACCCATCGGCCACCTCCCAGTTGAATGTCGATCGCAATCTATTCTATGCTCGACTTTAGATTGCGATCGTAATCTAATTGGGCGGGCCGGCTTGCCGGACCCCGCAGCACTGGGAGCAGCCATGGAACTGAAGAACACTGTCGCGGTGGTCACGGGCGCCAACCGGGGACTGGGCCGCCATCTGGCCGCCCAGCTCCTGGAGCGCGGCGCGAAGGTGTACGGGGCGGCGCGGCGCCCCGAGACCGTCGACCTGGCGGGTGTGATCCCGCTGCGCCTGGACATAACGGACGAGGAGTCGATCCGGGCCGCGGTTCGCGTCGCGTCCGACGCGACACTGCTGGTGAACAACGTTGGCATCTCCACCGCCACCCCTCTGATCGCCGGCGACCCTGACGCGGTGCGGCTGGAGATGGAGACGAACTTCTTCGGGCCGCTCGCCGTGACCCGGGCGTTCGCCCCGGTCATCGAGGGCAACGGCGGCGGCGCCGTCCTCAACGTCCTGTCGGTGCTCTCCTGGCTACACCCCGCCGGCCTCGGGGCCTACGCGGCGGCGAAGGCCGCCGGATGGGCGCTGACCAACGCGAGCCGGGAGGAGCTGGCACCTCGAGGCATCAGCGTGTCGGCACTGCACGTCGGATACATGGACACCGAGATGGCCGCGAGCGTCCCCGCCGACCAGAAGGCCGACCCCGCCGATGTCGCCGCCCAGGCACTCGCAGGTCTCGAGGAGGGCCGGCTCGAAGTCCTCGCCGACGACACCACCCGGTACGTCAAGCAGGGCCTGGCCGCCGTCCCGGACCTGGCGTGAAGCCCGCTTGGGCGGGCGAAGGCCGGCAAGGTGGTCGTCACGATGACGTGAACGGTCGACCCGCCCCGGACGATCGGGGGCGGGCCCAAGTCGCGACCAGGGTCAGGATCGGGGCCGGAGTCAGGGAGCACGGTGGGCCGGCGCGAGGCCGAATACTTCCGGGGCAGCATGGGGAGCGCCCCGCCGGCCCGCGTTCCAGTATTGGAGTACGTTCGTAATACCACACAGGGAAGGGGCCGACGAGGGCGGGCGGCTCTTCCGTCGGCGCATGGAGAAACAAGTGGTCCGATACAGCAAAGAGCACAAGCAGGTGACGCGGCAGCGGATCATCGAGACCGCCGGCCGCCGGTTCAAGCGGGACGGCATCGACGGCTCGGGCATCTCGACGCTCATGGCGGACGCCGCACTGACCAACGGCGCCTTCTACTCCCACTTCGACTCCAAGGACGACCTCGTCGCCACCGCGGTCGCCGACCAGCTGAGCACGCTGAACGCGAACGTCGTCGCGCAGGCCGCACCGGGCATCGCCGGGCTCGAGCAGATCGTGCGGTGGTACCTGTCGCCCCGGCACCGCGACAGCCCCGAGGACGGCTGCCCTTCCGCCGCGCTCCTCGACGAGATCGGGCGTTGCGCTGACGCGACCAAGCAGGCGTACACCGACGGCGTGCTGATGGTCATCGACGGTATCGCCGAGCGGCTCGCGCCCGCCGATCCGCGGTCGGCCCGCACGAAGACCCTCAGCGTCTACGCCATGATGATCGGGACCCTGCAGCTCTCCCGGGCACTGACCGACCGCCGGCTCTCCGACGCGCTCCTCGAAGAGGGCGTCCACCATGCCCTGACCGCGTTCGGCATCGCGGAGTCCCGCTGACTCGCGGCAGCACGGTTCAGACGTCGGTGGGTGAGCCCAGGCCGGTGAGAGCGCCGACCGGGTCGAGGTCGGGGGTGCCCCGGGGCCACCAGTCGTCGTGGCCCGGTTCCGACTCGTAGGCGTACCAGAGGCCGTCGTGGCCGAGGCGGAGCTGTATGTGGCCACGAGGGTGCGTGAGGTGGTTGTGCCACGGGCGGAAGGCGGGGAAGTCCGCCGCGAGGAGGAGTGGCCGGGCCCGGTCGAATCGACCCGCCGGAGGGTCCCAGGGTTCTTCCAGGACGGCGAGCCCTTCCAGTCCGCCCTGGCGCCAGGCGGCGACCGCACGAGCCAGATCGGCGGGGGTACGGCCCGCTGCGGTGGCCAGGGACGCGTAGAGGGCGCGGGTGGTGGCGGTGAGGCCGGAGCCCGGGCGGTTGGCGGCGAGCCGGACGGCGTCCTGCCAGAGCGTCAGCTCCGCGAGGGGGTCGCGGCCCGTGGTGAGCAGGGCGTGCGCGCGGGCGGCCGCGTCGGTGGCCAGCTGGTCCAGTGCGAACGGGTCGGGGCCGCCGGGGGACGCCGGGTAGGCCGGGGGCTGCTCCGGATGCGGCGGCGGGGGCAGCGGAGCCGGCAGGGGTGGCAGCGTACGGGGCTCGACGGCGTCACGGGCAAGTACGCCGGGGAGTGCCGGTTCCCTGGTGGAACGGGCCGAACGGGCGGCCAGGGTCGCGTTGCGCCGGGACAGCTCGTCCAGCAGTTCGCGCTCGCTCCGGCCGCGCATCAGGAGGAGGACGAACGGGTCTTCGTCCAGCAGCCGTGCGGTCTGGTAGCAGAGAGCGGCCGCGTGCTTGCAGGGGTGGCCGGAGTCGGGGCAGCTGCAGCGCGGTACGAGGTCGCCGGGGCCGGGGAGCAGACCCACTCCGCTGTCCGCGAGCGACTGGGGAAGGTCCTTGTCGAGCAACGCCGCGATGTGGCCCGGGTGTTCGGCAGCGGTGTCGAGGAAGCGCTCCCAGTCGTCGTCCGGGAGCGTACGCATCCGGATCTGCACGCGGTACGGTCGCGGACGGCTTCCGTGCACGTAGGCGAGCACGAGCCCGGGTGTGACAGTGATGGCGTCCACGTGCCCCTGTCCCGCGTACGTCTTGCCCCGTCCGAGCCGCGCCGCGTCCAGCGCCATCTCCTCCAACGCGGCGACCCACGCGTTGCCCCACCATGTCCCGGCGAACCCGTCGGCGCCCTGCGGTCGCGGCGGCAGCGCGGGAAAGGTACGCCGCAGCTCACCGTCACGGGCCGGGGCGGCCATGGAACGCGCGGCCGCCGGGAGGCTCTGCGCGGGGCGGGAGTGCGGCTCGGGCCACGATTCGTCGGAGTCGGCCGGTCCCGGGGGGCGCGTGGGCCGGGGTCGGTGCGCGGGTGCGGGGCCGGTGCCGGAGGGGGGGACCGGCGTGTTGCCGGGGCCGGAGTCGGGGGTCGTGCCGGGGCTTCTGCCGGAGTGGATGCCTACGGTGGAGCCAGTGTCGACAGTGGGACCGGTATCGATGGCGCTGTCAGCTCTGGGGGCGGCGCCCGACTCGGTGTCGGGTGCACCCTCGGCGAGATGCGAGAGGTCGTCGTCGGACACCGACTCGGACAGGGCATCGCGTCCCGTCCGGCCGTGCGCCGAGGCGCCATCGTCGGTGGGCATGGTGCGGGAGCCCGGAGCCGAGGCGCGGTCGGGCTCCCGGCCGGCGGCGGACTGGGCGTCGGCGTCGGCCACCCGGGGCGGGGCGTCGTCAGAACGGGGCCCTGCCTCGGCGTCGCCGCACCGGCCGCGCACGTCGGCGCCGCCAGGCCGGGGCCCGAGGTCGGTGGCCGTGCCGGCCGGCCGGCCGTCTCCGTCGGCGCCGGGTGGCACCGCTCGATGCGCGATGCCCGGATCGGTGTCGGGCCCGTCCGTCCCGTCCTCCCTCTCCAGTCGGGACGACAGCTCGAAGATGCCGCCCAGCCTCTCGGCCAGTTCGCGGACCTTGGCCGCGGCCTCGCGGTTCGACGTGGCCGGACGCGGTCCGGGAGCGGCCGGCTCGGCGCCGCCACGTCGCCTTCGGGCCCCGACTCCCTTGCCGTGCGCGGCGGTTCGCTCCCGCTCTGCCTCGGCTCGCGCGGCACGCAGGGCCTCACGGGCCACGTCGCCGGGGCGCGCCGCGGCGGAAGCGGCGCCGGGCGGACCACTCTCCGGCGCCCCGGACACCTCATCGGGCCGAGCACTCGGCGCAGGCTCGGAGACCGCTTCGGGGAGACCGCCTCCCGACGGCTCGGGGGCGGCGTCAGCGGGACCGGCCGCCGTCGAACCGAAGCGCGCGGGGGGCCGGCTGGTCCGCGGTGACTCGGAGGCCGCCGAGGGCCGACCGCTCGGCGGCGACTCGGGGCCCGCGTCGGCCCGACTGACGGACGGTGACTCGGGAGTCGTCCCGCGTCGACCGCCCGCCCACGGCTCGGCGGCCGTGTCCGGTCGGCCTGTCGCCGTCGAGTCGGCGGCCGGGGCCGGACGCGAGCCCGGGGCGCCCGGCTTCTCGGCATCCGGTCCCGTGGTGTGTCCGGGATCCGGGGTCCCCTGTGCGCCCTCGGTCCCCGCGACAGCGGCGCCACCCCCGGTCCGGCCCACGGCCCGCCGCAGTGCCTCGCGCGCGACATCGCCAGGCCGAGGCCCTGGCGCCGGGGCCCCCTCAGCGACTCCCCTGCCCCGCCCGGCAACCCCGGAGCGCTCGCCCGACGCCGGGCGCGCGCCCGGCCCGAAGCCCTTGCCCGACGCCGGGTGCGCCACGGACGCGGGGCGCGCCCCCGACGGGGCGGGAGACATCCCCGCCGGGCCCGAACCCGCGATACCGGCATCCCCACGCCGGGCCGCACGCAGGGCACGGCGGGCGGCGTCGGCGGGCCTCGTCCCCTCTACCGGGCGAGAGCCCGCGGGGCCAGAGTCGTGGGCCGGAGGCACCGTGTCGGCGGCCTTGGACATCCCCTCTTCCTGCCGCACCCGGTCGGCCTCGGGCGCCCCCTCGTCCGGCGGCACTCCATCGCCCTGCGGCGCCTCCCCCGTCTCGAAGCCTTCCTCCGTCTCGGAGCCTTCCTCCGTCTCGGAGCCTTCCTGCGTCCGGCCGGCCCCTGCGGCCGAGTCGGTTCCCCTCACCAGGCGGGGCTCTTCCCGACTCGTCCCGTCCGGCGACACGCCCGCGTCATACGGCGAAGGCTCGTCGTGCGACGCACCCGGCACAGTCGGCGGGCCCTCGTCCGTCGGCACCTCGGCCTCGGTCGGTGGGCGCCCCTCCTTCGGCACTCCCAGCCCGGTCGGCGGACGCTCGTCCGTCGGCACGTCCGGCCCGCCCGGTGGATGCTCGTGCGGCCCGTCCGCCTTGTCCCGTCGATCCCTCGGAGCCATCACGCGGACCTCCGGAGCGACACCAGGTCGGACAGGTCGCGGTCGGTCAGCTCCGTCAGGGACGCCTCGCCCGAGCCGAGGATCGCGTCCGCCAGGGCCCGCTTGGAAGCCAGCATGTCGGCGATGCGGTCCTCGACGGTGCCCTCGGTGATGAGGCGGTGCACCTGGACGGGCTGGGTCTGGCCGATGCGGTAGGCGCGGTCGGTGGCCTGTTCCTCGACTGCGGGGTTCCACCAGCGGTCGAAGTGGATGACATGCCCCGCGCGCGTGAGGTTGAGGCCTGTCCCGGCCGCCTTGAGGGACAGGATCAGGACCGGCGTCGCTCCGCTCTGGAAACGGTCCACCATCCGTTCGCGCTCCGCCACCGGCGTGCCCCCGTGAAGGAGCTCGACAGGGACCGCCCGCGCCGCCAGATGGTTCGTGATCAACCGGGCCATTCCCACGTACTGCGTGAAGACGAGCGCCGAGCCGTCCTCCGCGAGCAACGTGTCCAACAGCTCGTCGAGCAGGGCCAGTTTCCCGGAACGGGCGGCCTGCCGAGCCGCCCCGGAGCCGCTGGGACGCCCGTCCGGTTCCTCCTTCAGGTACAGCGCGGGGTGATCGCAGATCTGCTTGAGCGCGGTGAGGAGCTTCAGGACGAGGCCGCGCCGGGCGATGCCCTCCGTCGTCTCGATGGCCAGCATCGACTCGCGGACCACGGCCTCGTACAGGGACGCCTGTTCGCGGCTGAGGGGGACGGGATGGTCCGTCTCCGTCTTGGGCGGCAGCTCGGGGACGATGCCCGGGTCGGACTTCTTGCGCCGGAGCAGGAAGGGCCGGATCAGGCGGGACAGGCGGGCCACGGCCTCCTCGTCCTCGCCGTTCTCCACGGCGCGTGCGTGCCGGGCGCGGAAGGACTTCAGCGGGCCGAGAAGCCCCGGCGTGGTCCAGTCGAGCAGGGCCCACAGCTCGGAGAGGTTGTTCTCCACCGGTGTGCCGCTCAGGGCGACCCTGGCCGGTGCGGGGATCGTCCGCAGGGCCTTGGCCGTCGCCGAGTACGGGTTCTTGACGTGCTGGGCCTCGTCCGCGACGACCATGCCCCACGCCTGCTGGGCGAGCCGCGGCGCCGTCGACCGCATCGTGCCGTAGGTGGTCAGGACGAAACCGCCGTCCATGTCGGCCAGGGAGCGCTCCGGTCCGTGGAAGCGGCGCACGGGCACCCCGGGGGCGAACCGCTCGATCTCCCGCTGCCAGTTGCCGAGCAGCGAGGCGGGGCACACGACGAGGGTCGGCTCGGTGCGTGCCCGCTTCAGGTGGAGGGCGATGACCGTGACGGTCTTGCCGAGCCCCATGTCGTCGGCGAGGCAGCCGCCGAGACCGAGCGACGTCATGAGGTCGAGCCAGGCCAGTCCGCGGAGTTGGTAGTCCCGGAGGGTCGCCTTGAGGGCGGGGGGTGGTTCGGCGGGCAGCAGTCCCGCCGTCAGACGGTCGCGCAGTGCGGCGATCGCGCCGACGGGCACCGCCTCGACCGTCTCGCCGTCGACCTCCACGCTGCCGGTGAGCGCGACGGAGAGGGCGTCGACCGGGTCGAGCAGACCCAGTTCGCGCTTGCGGGCCTTGCGGACCAGGGCCGGGTCGACGAGCACCCACTGGTCCCGCAGCCGGACGACGGGGCGGTGGGCCTCGGCCAGGGCGTCCATCTCCGCCTCGCTGAGCGGATCACCGCCCAGCGCCAACTGCCAGCGGAACTGGAGCAGTTCCTCACTCTCGAAGAAGCCCGTACCGTCCGTGGCCGAGCCCGGCGCGGTGCGGACGACCGCCGCCGCGCTCAGGTCCTGGGCAAGGTCACGGGGCCAGTGCACGGCGACCCCGGCCGCACCGAGGCGGGTCGCCGCGACACCCAGCAGGTCCGACAACTCACCCTCGGACAGCGCCAGTACGTCCGGCACGTCCTGCCCGGACAGCCGGTCCAGGGGCGCCCAGACACGGGCGGCGCGCCGCACGGCGAGGGCTGCGTCGACACGGGCGCGCGGGCCGAACGTGGTGTCGGCGGCGCCCGCCCACAGGCTCGCGGCGTCGACGACGAGGGTGGGGTCGGCAAGACTGTGCACCTGGACGACGGCCGCGCCCGCCCGCCGCGCGCCCTCGCTGTCGTCGAAGAGCTCGTACGCCGACAGGTCCAGGCGCAGGGAGATCCGGACGCCCGCGTCCATGCCCGCGGCGACCTCCGCCGCCCAGTCCTGGGCACCCGGCAGTCGCTGGGGCCCGCCGGCCGCGAAGGGCTTCCCGGCGGCGTACGGAGCGGCCGGGGTACGGGGCAGGGCGTCGGCGACCGCGTCCAGGAAGGCACGTGTCAGTGCTTCCGGGTCGGGCAGCCGGAGCGGGCCACTGCCCGACAGGGGGACGGCGTACCCCTCGAACGGGAGGGCCGCGGCGACGGCCCGCAGGTGGGCGATGTCGTCCGGGTCCAGGGGGCCGGCCCGCCAGGCGTCGTATCCGTCGGCTGTCAGACCCGGGAGCAGGCGACCACGCGCGACGAGCCGCAGCGCGTGCAGTGCGGCGGCGCCCCAGCAGGCCGTGGCGGGGTGTGCGGCAAGGTCACGCCTGGCCCGGACGAGCAGGGGCAGCGCTTGAGCGACGGGCAGGGTCAGTGCGGGGGCCGGCCATCGTCGGGCACCGGTCCCGTGCCGCCGTACGACCGTGAGCTCGGTGTCCGGGGCGGAGACCGGTGTTTCGCCGTCCGCGTCCCAGAAGGCCATCCGCCCGTCGCGGGGCAGCGCGGCGGGCAGGAACACGGCGGCCAGCCGGACGGACACCTCGGTCGCGGCGCCGGAATCGGCACGCGTCTCCCCCGCATTCATGCTCCCGGCCACCTCCCTCGCCCCGGACGGATCACTCGTCCTCGACTCTACGGGCCGGGTCCGACAATGCGGCTCGGCGGCGGAGCGGGGCGGTCAGGGCGTCGTTCTGGAGACCACGTAGACCATGGGGTGGCCGGGCTTCGACCAGTTCACGACGATGTCCTGCGTGGGTGTCGGGTTCTTCCTGGCGTGGCTGAGGCCCGACCAGGGGCCGGGTCCCGTGAACTCCCAGCCGACGACCCGCTGGTCACGGGCGCCGATGGCGAGGTCGTCCTTCTTCAGGGCGGCACGGCTGGTGCCGATGGTCTTGAGGAAGTGGTCGAGGGCCTCGTCGCTGGTGAGGAACTGGACGTAGAGGCGGCTGGTCTTCCAGTTGTTCGTCTCGTAGTACGCCACCTCGGCCGAGTAGCCCGGGATGGGCACCTGGTACAGGCGGCGCTGGACACGGGAGGGCCAGCCCGGGGTGAGGCCGGTCGCCGAGTACTTCGCCTCCTTGTCCTTGCCGCTGTCGCGGCTCTGGTTGGCGGAGATCACCAGGTAGCCGGCCGGGACGCCGATGAGCAGCACGATGATCAGCAGTGTCAGGGCACGGCGGCGGATCGTGCGGCCCCGGTCCTCGGGCGGCCGCGGTGGCTCGTCCGGGGGCGAGGCCTGGCGCGGCAGCGAGGCCGTCACAGCGTCTCCTGCGCCGAGCGGCGGGACTCGGCGTACCGCTCGTACCGCTCGTAGCGCTCGACGCGGCGGCGGTTGGCGCGCCGGAAGCGGCGGGCGACCAGGCGTGCGAGGTCGGCGGCGCCGACCATGCCGGCCTCGGGGCCGAGCTGGGCGCGGGCGATCCGGGCCTCGGGGCGGTATCCGCGGCCGGTCAGGTGGCGTCGGAAGGCGTCCCTCGCGGGGCCGATCAGCAGGTCGTCGGCGGCGCTGACGCCCCCGCCGATGACGAAGCAGGAGGGGTCGAGGGCGGCCGCGAGGTTCGCGATGCCGACGCCGAGCCACTGGCCGATGTCCTGGAGCAGCTCGATGCACATCGCGTCGCCCTCGCGGGCCAGCTCGGTGATCATCGGGCCGGTGATCTCGGAGATGTTGCCCTTGACGTGCTCGATGATCCCGTAGGCCACCGGGGAGTCGGCGGCGGCGAGTTCGCGGGCCTCGCGGACCAGCGCGTTGCCGGAGCTGTACTGCTCCCAGCAGCCGCGGTTGCCGCACGGGCAGCGGTGGCCGCCGGGTACGACCTGCATGTGGCCGAACTCGCCGGCCACACCGAACTTGCCGCGCTTGACCTGCCCGTCCTCCAGGATGGCACCGCCGATTCCGGTGCCGAGCGTGATCATGACGAGGTGGTCCTCGCCGCTGCCCGCGCCGAAGCGCCATTCCGCCCAGGCGGCCGTGTTGGCGTCGTTGTCGACCAGTACGGGAACGGCGAGGCGTCCGGCGATACGGTCCCGCAGGGGCTCGTTGCGCCACGACAGGTGGGGCGCGAACAGGACGCGGTTGCGTTCCGCGTCGACCCAGCCGGCCGCGCCGATGCCGACCGCGTGCACGTCGTGCCGGTCGGAGAGGTCCAGGACCAGTTCGACGATGGTGTCCTCGACGACCCTGGGGCTCTTGGACTTGTCGGGGGTCTCGGTGCGGACCTTCTCCAGGATGTTGCCGTCCGCGTCGACGACTCCCGCCATCACCTTCGTACCGCCGATGTCGATGCCGACGGTGGGTACGCGCGGTGCCGTCAGGTGGGAACGGCGCTCACGCGTGCCCACGGTGCGCAGGACGGTGGACCGGCGGGAGCCGATGGGGGCGCCCGCGGCTCTGGCGGAGCCGAGCGCCTTGGGGAGTGCGAGGTCGCGGTAGGTGCTCATCGCGCCGATTCTGCCGCACGCCGCGGCCGGACTGCACGGCGGCGCCCCCTCGCTCCGCACCGGGAACGCCCGGGGCGGCCCGGTGAGCCGCCGGTCGTCCGTGGGGCGCGGGTTCGTCGTGGCTGGTCGCACCGTCGCCCGCGCCCCCGGGAATCCCACTGTCGGGGCAGGCGGCTTCCAGCTCCGGGGCGGAGGTCGTCCGGCTCGCCGCCACCCGCCAATCGGCGGATCGGGTCGTCCGCGGAGATGTTTTTCTCGGACGCGTCCGCTCCGCGCCGTTCCAGGTGATGCCCCGGACGGTGTCTCCATCACCCGAGTGGGTGATTTTGGCGCCGGTTCGGCGAGTGGGTCCGCCGCGGCCCTGTGCCTGGCCGGCACTGGCTCGCGGGCGTCCTGGACGCGCTCCGCCCGCACCGGTGAACCCGGTGGGGAATACGCTCGGCGCCCCCGCAGCCGAGGAGTCGTACCAGGTCAGGGGCGTACGAGCAGCTGGAACTCGAAGGAGTAGCGCGAGGCGCGGTAGGTGTGGGAGCCGAACTCGACGGCGCGGCCCGTGTCGTCGAAGGTGGTGCGCTGCATGGTGAGCAGCGGGGCGCCCTCGGACTCGTCGAGGCGCTCGGCCTCCACGAGCGTGGCGGCACGGGCGCCGACGGACTGGCGGGCGCTGTGCAGGGTGATGCCCGCGCCGCGCATCATCCGGTACAGGCCGGTGGCCTCCAGCTGCGAGCTGTCGAGGTCGAGGAGGCCGGGTGGCAGGTAGTTGCCGAGGTACGCCATCGGCTCGCCGTGGGCCAGGCGCAGCCGCTCCACCCGGTGCACGTCGCTGCCCTCCGCCACCGCCAGGGCGGCCGCCACCTCGGCCGACGCCGGGACGACGGTGTTGACGAGGACGCGGGTCGCCGGGCGCTGGCCCGCCGCCTCCAGGTCGTCGTAGAGGCTGCTGAGCTCCAGCGGGCGTTTGACCTGGCTGTGCACGACCTGCGTGCCCACGCCCCGGCGGCGCACGAGGAGGCCCTTGTCGACCAGGGACTGGATCGCCTGGCGGACCGTGGGGCGGGACAGGCCGAGGCGTCCGGCGAGCTCGATCTCGTTGCCCAGCAGGCTGCCAGGGGTCAGGGCGCCGTGCTCGATCGCCGCTTCGAGCTGCTGGGCCAGCTGGAAGTAGAGCGGCACCGGGCTGTTCCGGTCGACGCTGAGCTGGAGCGGCGCGGTCGGGTCCACATCTGGTTTCGGCACGGGCCCGAGCGTAGCTCCGGTGAATGATGACGGGAAGTTGTGAAGTTCGGTTGTCCGGACAAAGCGTTGACAGGGTGTAGGGTCCGCCCTCAGTTTGGTCCCATGCGCATCGGACTCATCGGGACGGGTCGTATCGGTACATTTCATGCGACCGCCCTCAGTCGTCACCGCGAGGTGGGCGGCTCCCTCATCGTCACGGACGCGGACCCCGCACGGGCACGCCGGCTCGCGGACCGCTTAGGCGCCACGGCGGCGCCCGGCGTGGACGAGATCTTCACCTGGGGCGTGGACGCCGTGGTCATCACCGCGGCCACATCGGCCCACGGCGAACTGATCGGTCGGGCAGCAAGGGCCGGGCTTCCCGTCTTCTGCGAGAAGCCCATAGCCCTCGACCTGGCGGGCACACTGACGGCCATCGCGGAGGTCGAAGCCGCCGGAACGATCCTGCAGATGGGGTTCCAGCGGCGCTTCGACCTGGGCTACACGGCCGCGCGCGAGGCGGTGCGCTCCGGCCGGCTCGGCCGGCTGCACACCGTACGGGCCATGACCTCCGACCAGTCACCGCCGTCGCCCGCGTACCTGCCGCTCTCCGGCGGGCTGTACCGGGACACCCTGGTGCACGACTTCGACATGCTGCGGTGGGTGACCGGGCACGAGGTCACCGAGGTGTACGCGATGGGGTCGGACACCGGACCCTCGATGTTCCGCGAGGCGGGCGACATCGACACGGCGGCGGCCGTCCTCACACTGGACGACGGCACGCTCGCCTCGGCGACGGCGACCCGCCTGAACGGCGCCGGCTACGACGTACGGATGGAGCTGGCCGGAGAGCTGGACCAGATCGGGGTCGGGCTCGACGACCGCACACCCATCGCCTCCACGGAAGCGGCGGGGCCGCCGGCCGCGACCAAGCCGTGGACGGGATTCCTGGAGCGGTTCGGGCCCGCGTACGAGGCGGAGCTGCACGCGTTCGTCGAGGTGGTGCGCGGCGAGCGGGCCAACCCGTGCGACGGGCGCGAGGCGCTGCACGCGCTGCGGATCGCGGAGGCGTGCGAACTGTCCCGGCACGGACGCAGGGCGGTCCACCTCGCGGAGATCCCGGGCGGCCGGGACTGACTTCCGTGCCGCGACGGCGCCACCGGCGAGGGACGGATGCCGCCGGGGCGCCCGGGCCGGGCGGCCCCGCCGCCCGCACCGGCTGGGCCGCACCGCCCGGGCCTCAGCGCCCGTCCTCCTCCAGAAGTCCGGCGTCGTACGTCAACAGGGCGATCTGCACACGGTTGTTGAGGTCGAGTTTGGCGAGGATGCGGGAGACGTGCGTCTTCACGGTGGCCACGCTCATGAACAGTCCGGTCGCGATCTCGGCGTTCGAGCAGCCCTGACCGACCGCCACGGCGACCTCGCGCTCACGGTCGTTGAGGGCGGCGACACGCGTACGGGCCGTCGTGCGCCGGGTGTCCAGCGCGCCGCCCGCGGCGTGCTCCATCAACTGCCGGGTGACGGTGGGCGAGAGCACGGGATCGCCGGCCGCCACCCGGCGTACGGCGTGGAGGATCTCCGCGGGCGGGGTGTCCTTGAGGACGAAGCCCGCGGCCCCCGCGCGCAGGGCGCGCAGCACCTGCTCGTCGGCGTGGAAAGTGGTGAGGACGATGACCTGGGGGGCGTCCTCGCGGCCCCGGAGCCGTTCCGTGGCGACCAGGCCGTCCATCCTCGGCATCCTGATGTCCATGAGGACGACATCGGGGCGCGTACGGTCGACGAGCGCTTCGACCTCGCCGCCGTCGGCGGCCTCGCCCACGATCTCGAGGTCGTCGGCGCCGCCCAGCATGAAGGAGAGGCCGGCTCTGACCAGCGGGTCGTCGTCGACGAGGAGCAGACGGATCGGAGTCATGCGCCTACCGTAATGACACCGCCCCACCGGACCGCACCCTTTTCCCGGGCTCGTCCGGGGACGGCGCCCCCTCGCGCGGGCCGCCGCGGCCGGGCGCACGACGCACGCTCCGGCTCGCGCGCCCGGTCGCGCACCGGCTCACACCGCGTCCTCAACTCCAGGGCAGCCACGCGTGCACGAGGAAACCGCCGTCCTCGGCGGGCCCGTGCTCCAGCCGCCCGCCCGCGAGCGTGGCCCGTTCGGTGAGACCGATGAGGCCCTGCCCCGAGCCCGGGACGTGGGGGACGTCGCCGGGCGGCGGCGGATTGTGCACGGAGACGGTGACGCCGGGGCCCCGGGCGCCGGCCACGGTGACCGCGACCTCCGCGCCCAGGGCGTGCTTGCGGGCGTTGGTCAGGCACTCCTGGGCGATGCGGTACGTGGTGCGGCCCACCGAGGCGGGGACGTCGGCCGCGTCCACGACCCTGCTGTCGAGTGTGACCTTCATGTCGGCCTCGCGGCTCTCGGCGACCAGCCCCTCCAGGGCGGCGAGCGTCGGCTGCGGCCGCCCGGACTCGTCGCCGTCGTCGCCGGAGGCCCGGAGCACCCCGATGATCTCCCGCAGGTCCTGGAGGGCCTCGTGCGCGCTCTCGCGGATCACCCCGGCGGCCCGCGCCACCTCCGCCCGGGGGGCGTCCGGCCGGATCTCCAGCGCCCCGGCGTGCACGCTGAGCAGGGTCAGCCGATGGGCGAGGACGTCGTGCATCTCGCGTGCGATGGCCTCCCGGGCCAGCCGCTGGGCCTGCTCGGCCCGCAGCTCCGCCTCGGTCTCCGCCCGCCACGCACGGTCGCGAAGGCTCAGCATGAGCTGCCGCTTGACCCGCGCGAGCATGCCCCAGCCGACCACCGCGACGGTCAGCAGCCCGCCGAGGCCGACGATCACGACGAACGGGAGCTCCGAGTCGGGGCGCAGCCAGTAGAAGACGGGCAGCAGCACGAGACTGGCGCCCGCCGTCCACGCGACGTACCTGAAGGGCCTGTGCACGGCGAGCGTGAACAGGGCGACCATCGCCGCGCCGCCCGCGCTGTTCGACACGAAGCCGACCGGCACCATCGCCACGGCCAGGCCGACCGGCCAGCGCCGCCGGAGCCAGACGGCCGCACAGGCGAGCGCGCCGAGCCACTGGTCGAGGACTTCCACCGCGTACGGGAGGGTGGGGTCCTTCGTCGCCTCCTCGGCGCCGAGCAGGCCCACTCCGACGGCGATCAGAAAACAGGCGAAGTCGACGGCCCAGTCCCGCGCGGTGCGCCGCGGGCGTCCCTTGCGACCGGTGTGGTCCGGGTCCAGTTCCGAGGTGACGGCCGACGGCAGGAACCACCGGCGCACCGAGGTGGTCGGGGGGTTCGGCAGCGGCGCGCTATCACTCACGGTCGACAAATCTACGCATCCGCGCCCGCTCGCACTGCCCCGGACGCCTGATCATCTACCAAAGTCGCAGACGCGGCAGACTTTCGGCGGGGCCCCCGGCGCCACCGGGGACTTCCGTCGGCCGGGCCTCGCCCCGCGGCCGATGAACGCGGGGGACGGCGGGGCGAGGATCCTCGTATGAAGCAGGTTCTGGAGTTTCTCGGCGTGATCGCCCTGCTGCAGGGCGGGGTCGGCCTGGTGCACGAGTTCACCGGGTGGATGCGCGACTGGGGTCTCGTACAGCGGCTCGGCCTTCTCGACGGCCGCGAGATCTACGGGAGCGTCGCGCTGCTGGTGCTGTCGTTCGCGCTGTTCGCGGCCGCCGAGAGCCGCAAGACCGGATAGGCGGTGTCCGGATAGGCGGTGTCCGGATAGGCGGTGTCCGGACAGGCATCGCCCGCACCGCCGCGAGGCCTTCGCAGGGACGCCGGTCCCGAGGTTAACTCCCGGAAAACTCATCGGACTTGTCGGGAAACTCCACAGAGTTGTCATTGACATGCCACCATCTACGCGCGTCATCATGAAGGCATGAGATTCCCCCCACGGATCACTCGCATCGGCGCCGCGGGCGCTGTCCTGTCCGCCCTCCTCATCGGCGGCACCGTCACCGCCAACGCCGCGGACACGTCCGCCGCGGCGGTCGGCAGCGTCTGTTACGGCAGCCTGCCGTCCCAGGCGCACGACACGCTCGACCTGATCGAGCAGGGCGGCCCCTACCCCTACTCGCAGGACGGCAGTGTCTTCCAGAACCGGGAAGGCATTCTTCCCGGCCAGTCCTCCGGGTACTACCACGAGTACACGGTCAAGACCCCGGGCTCCTCGACGCGCGGCGCCCGCCGCATCGTCACCGGCGAGGAGCACCAGGAGGACTACTACACGGCTGACCACTACGCCTCGTTCCGGCTGGTCAACTACGGCTGCTGAACCACCACTCCGTCCGCCGGAACCGCCGGCGGCCCGGTACGCGCTCAACCGGGCCGCCGGTCTCCGCCGGACGGCGCACAGCACGCGCGAAGACCTCGCCCCGCGACCCCCCACACCTGTCGCGGGGCGAGTCCCGTTCAACCGCCGCCGCCCGTCCCGCAGCCTCACGGGTGTCGCCGGAGCGGTCCTTCCTCTCGCCGGTCCCGTCGCCGCTCCGGCGGCACGGGCCGGGCAGGAACCCGAGGGCGGCCTGGGCCGACGGCCGGGCTTCGGAGCGATCAGTGCTCCGCCCGTGCCGCGTTACGTCTATCGTGGAAAATCACGCAATGACGACCCGTGTCGAGGCAGACAGCACATGAGGAAACCGCAGATCGACTACGCGGCGGTCTTCCGGGCCCTGCCCGGCATGGTGGCACTGCTCACCCCCGAGCTGGTGTACATCGACGCCAACGAGGACTTCCTGCGGCTGGCAGGCCGCACCCGCGAACAACTGCTCGGGCGCTACATTTTCGACGTCTTCCCCGAGAACCCGAACGATCCGGCCGCCGCGGGCATGCGGGAGACCCGTGAGTCGATGCTGCGGGTCGTCTCCACCGGCGAGCGCGACACGATGGCGCTGCTCCGCTACGACATCGAGGACCCCGCGCGCCCGGGCCACTGGGGAGAGCACTACTGGAGCCCGGTCAACGCACCCGTCCTCGGTGCCGACGGGAAGGTGGTGCTCGTCGTGCACCGGGTCGAGGAGGTCACCGAACTCATCCGTGCCCGCGGCGGCCCCGGACACGACAGCCGCGACGCCCACGTGCTGGAGGCCGAGCTGTACACCCGCGCCCGGGAACTGCAGGACGTCAACGAACGGCTGCGTCAGGCACACGCCCGGGAGCGCGAGGTCGCTCTGGCCCTGCAGTCGGCGATGCTGCCCGCACCCGTCCCGATCGGGCCGCACGAGGCAGCCGTGCGCTACCAGCCGGCCATCGACGCCCTGAACGTCTGCGGCGACTGGTACGACCTGGTCGACCTGCCCGGCGAGAACCTCGCGGTCGCGGTCGGTGACGTCGTCGGCCACGGCCTGGCGGCCGCCTGCGCCATGGGACAGCTGCGCAGCGCCCTGAGCGCCGCGTGCCGTGTCGCCGGCGGCCCGGCCCGGGCGCTGGAGGCACTCGGCCTGTACGCCCGTTTCGTCGAGGGCGCCGAGTCCACCACGGTCGTGACCACCTTCATCGACTGGGACAGCCACACCGTCACCTACAGCTGCGCAGGCCACCTCCCGCCGGCCCTGCTGCACCCCGACGGCACCGTCACCTTCCTCGACCAGGCCACCGATCCCCCGCTCGCGGCCCGCCCCGAGCACCACCGGCGCCCGCAGGCCCGCATTCCCTTCACCGAGGGCGCCACCCTGGTCCTCTACACCGACGGCCTCATCGAACGCCGTGACGAGGACATCGACGCCGGGCTGGCCCGCCTCGCCGCCGCCCTGACCCGGCACCGGCGGTCCGGCCCCGAAGCCCTGGCCGACGCCCTGCTCACCGACCTGCTGTCCCCCACCGGCAACACCGACGACACCGCTCTGGTCGTCATCCGCCTCTGACCGACTCCGCCGCGCCCGGCCCGGCCGCGCGGGTCACGCGCCCGCGTCCGGGAGTTCGTACGTGCCGTACTCGGGGCGTCCTGCCAGGTCGTACGTGTGGATGGTCACGCCCGCGCCCGTGACCCGCGCCGCGGTGTGCCTGAACGCGGTCGGTAGGCCGCCGTCGGCGAAGAGACGGCGTCCGGCGCCGAGGACGACGGGGAACGACAGCAGGTGCACGGTGTCGACGAGGTCGAGCGCCAGGAGGGACCGCGCGAGGGCACCGCTGCCGTGGACCTGCACCTCGCCCCGGGTCTTGTCCTTGATGGCGGTGACCTCCTCGGCGAGGTCGCCGCGGATCACGGTGGTGCCGGCCCACTCGGGGTCCGTGAGGCTCGACGAGGCGACGTACTTCGGCAGGGAGTTGAGCTTCGTGGCGACCGGGTCGGCCGGGTCGGTCATCCTCGGCCAGTGCCCGGCGAAGATGTCGTAGGTGCGGCGGCCGAGCAGGAAGGCGCCCACGTCGGAGAAGACCTCGGTGACGAACCGCCCGAAGTCGTCGTCGCCGTAGGGGACGCTCCAGCCGCCCTGGGTGAAGCCGCCGCTGGGGTCCTCGGTGGGGCCTCCGGGGGCCTGGTGGACGCCGTCCAGGGTGATGAACGAGGTGAGAACGAGCTTGCCCATGACGGGTGCCTTCTTTCGCGCCGGATGTCCTGTCATCAGCTCAGACCCTCGGGGCGCCCGCAACTCATCGGTGAACTCGGTGTCCGTTCGCCGCCAGCGTCCCGGGGCCGTGGCCGCTGGGATGGGCACATGACCTCACAGACGACGACACAAGCAGGCATGACCGGAACAGTGGCCCTGGTGACCGGCGGCAGCCGCGGGATCGGCGCGGCGACGGCCGTACGGCTCGCCCGGGAGGGCGCCGACGTGGCCCTGACCTATGTGCGCGACAAGGACGCGGCGGACGACGTCGTCGGGCGGATCCGGGCGCTGGGGCGGCGGGCGCTCGCCCTCCGCGCGGACTCCGCCGACGCGGACGAGGCGTCGGCCGCCGTGGAGCGCGCCGCCGAGGGCCTCGGCGGACTCGACGTGCTGGTGAACAACGCGGGCGTCGGACTGCTCGGCCCCATCGAGAGCCTCTCTCTCGCCGACATCGACCGGGTCCTGGCCGTGAACGTACGAGGGGTGTTCCTCGCGTCCCGGGCGGCGGCGGCCCGGATGGGACCGGGCGGGCGGATCATCACCATCGGTACGTGCATGACGCAGCGCGTGCCGGGCCCCGGCGGCACCCTGTACGCCACCGGGAAGTCGGCGCTCGTCGGCCTGACGAAGGCCCTCGCGAGGGAGCTGGGCGAGCGCGGGATCACGGCGAACATCGTCCATCCCGGGCCGATCGACACGGACATGAATCCGGCCGACGGTCCGTATGCGGCGGGGCAGGCGGCGATGACCGCGGTGGGACGGTTCGGGACGGCCGACGAGGTCGCGTCCGCCGTGGCCTACCTGGCCGGCGCCGAGGCCGCGTACGTCACGGGAGCGGAGTTCTCGGTGGACGGGGGGCATGCGGCCTGACGCCGGCCGGACGGACGGAGGACACCCGCGGGACGGGCCGGGGCTCAGCCGCCGAGTTCCTGGTGGCGGGCCGTCAGGCGGGTCGCGCCGTCTTCCGTCAGGGCGCCGAACAGCCTGAGGCGGGAGATGCCGCCGTCGGGGAAGATGTCCACGCGGGCGTGCGTGCCGACGGCCGGGGCGGCGAGGACGAACCGGTGGTTCGTGTCGGGCTGGAGACGGGTCCGGGGCAGGACCTCCGTCCACTCGCCCTCCGAGCCGTCGCGCACGGAAACGGACGCCCAGCCCGCCGAGTTGCCCTTCAGGTAGGCCGTGTCGATCTCGATCGCGCGGATCTCGGACCGCGCGACGAGCTGGTAGCGGATCCAGTCGTTGCCCTGGTCGCGGCGCCGCCGGGTCTCCCAGCCGTCGTCCATCTTGCGGGAACGCCCCGGCTGGATGGTGTTCGTGGCGGGCGAGTAGAAGCGGTCGGACGCGTCCTCGACCTGGCCGCCGTTCTCCAGGGCGACCACGTCGAAGGTACCGAGGACCGCCAGCCAGCGCGGGTCCGGTACGACCTCGCCGTACACGCGAAGGCGCGCGATGCCGCCGTCGGGGTGCTGGTTGACGCGGAGATGGGTGATGCGCTGCTCGACATCGACGGCGAAGCCGTTGGCCGCGTGACCGCCGACCTCCGTACGGGGTACGAGAGTTGTCCACTTGACGTCGTCCGCGAGGAGTTCCTCGGGGGACGGGCAACCCGGTACCGACGTCCCCTCGACGGACACGGCCTGCGGGTAGTTGCCGCGGAAGTGGGCGGTGTCGACGACGATGCCGCGTACGACACCGGGAGCGCCGAGGCGTACGAGCGCCCAGTCGTGGTCGTCGGCGGTGGGCCACGGACGGCCGGCGGACGCACCGCGCCGGCGCCGGGTCTCCCAGCCGTCCATGATCTTGCCCTTGTGCCCGAAGTGCTCGGGGTCGAACTCCGCCCGCCCGGGCAGCAGCAGGTTCTCGCGCTGGGCGAAGAACTCGTCGTTGGCGGCGACGACCCCGGCGCCGAGCTGCCGGTCGGCGAGGTTGGCGTACCGGGCGAAGGGGAAGTCGGCGGTGCGGTGGTCCGCGTACGGGTCGCCGCCTCCGTAGGGGCTCGCGTCGCCGGTGAATCGAGCCAAAGCGGGTCGATGCTGCTCGGTCACGGTGATCAGGTCTTCCTTTCGGGGACGGCCACTGCGGGTGCGGGGGCGTTCGTGGACTGCGGGGTCGGGCTTCGGGTACGGACTACGGCCGCCGGGACAGGAGTTGCCCGCTCGGCTGGGTGAACTCGCCGTCGGACACGATGCGTTCGCCGCGCAGCCAGGTGGACCGGACGACACCGTGCAGGGTCCGGCCGGCGTAGGCGGTGATCCGGTTGCGGTGCTGGAGGGCCGCCGGATCGACGGTGAAGGTCTCGTCGGGTGCGAGCACCGCGAAGTCGGCGTCGCGGCCGGCCTCGATGGCGCCCTTGCGGTCGTCGAGGCCGACCAGTTCGGCCGTGCGCGAGGACATCCAGCGGACCACGTCCTCCAGGCCGTGTCCTCGTTTGCGGGCCTCGGTCCAGACGGCGGACAGGCTGAGCTGGAGCCCGGAGATGCCGCCC
Source organism: Streptomyces aurantiacus (assembly GCF_027107535.1). NCBI lineage: Bacteria > Bacillati > Actinomycetota > Actinomycetes > Kitasatosporales > Streptomycetaceae > Streptomyces > Streptomyces sp. Qhu-G9. Next base: position 7,073,150 of record NZ_CP114283.1, read on the forward strand.
CACGCGGTCGCGAAGTCGTCGGTCTTCAGGTCGGCCGTCGACGGCGAGTGGTCGGTGACCACGCAGTCGATGGTGCCGTCGGCCAGTGCCTGCCACAGGAGATCCTGGTTCGCGGCCTCGCGGATGGGCGGGCAGCACTTGAACTCGCTGGCCCCGTCCGGGACTTCCTCGGCGGTGAGCGTCAGGTAGTGCGGACAGGTCTCCACCGTGAGGCGTACGCCCTCGCGCTTGGCGGCCGCGATCTGCGGCAACGCGTCGCTGGACGACAGGTGCAGTACGTGGACGCGTGCGTCGAGGCGCCTGGCCTGCGCGATGAGGTTCGCGACGGCGGTGTTCTCGGCGTCGCGCGGCCGCGAGGCGAGGAAGGCCGCGTACGCGACGGCCTCCCGCGGGCCCGGCTGGGGCGCGGCCGCCAGGTGGTGCGGGTCCTCGGCGTGCACGATGAGAAGGCCGTCGAATCCGGCGATCTCCGCGAGGGACTGGGCGAGTTGGTCCTGGTCCAGCTCGGGGAACTCGTCGACCCCCGAGGGCGACAGGAACGCCTTGAAACCGAAGACGCCCGCGTCGTGCAGCGGCCGCAGATCCTTGACGTTGCCGGGCAGGGCGCCGCCCCAGAACCCGAGGTCGATGTGCGCCTTGGGCCGGGCGACATCCCTCTTGGTGCGGAGGTGGTCGACCGTCGTGGTGGGAGGCAGCGAGTTGAGGGGCATGTCGACGAGCGTCGTGATGCCACCGGCCGCCGCGGCGCGCGTGGCGGTCCAGAAGCCCTCCCACTCCGTGCGGCCCGGGTCGTTGACGTGCACGTGGGTGTCCACGAGCCCGGGCAGCAGGACGTCGTCGCCGAAGTCCTCCAGCCGGGCCCCGGCGGGCACCTCGGCGTCGTGCGGGAGCACCGCCGTGATCTTTCCCGCGGCGACGGCGACCGAGGCGGCGCGCGTCCCTTCGGGAGTGATGACGCGCGTCGAGCGCAGGACCAGTTCGACCAGTGCGTCGTCGGACACCGGGACCCCTTTCCATGCCGGACGTCTCATCCCGCTGTTTACTTCCACGTAACGGAATTCAACGTTCTGTTGAAGGAGTCTTCACTCCGCACTCCATGCCGTCAAGGGTCGGCCTTCCGGCCGTCGTCGCGAGCGTCAACCCCTAGACGTTTCCACAAAGCGGAAATACACTTCCGTAGAGCAGAACTTAGCCACGCAGAGCCGTACAGTCAACCAACTGCCGGGTAGGCTTCCCACCTGCCTGCCCGTCTGAAAGGACCGCGCCCGTGCCGACGTCCAGCGACGCCCCTGCCGATGTCGCCGCCAAGCCAGCCGCCGGCGGCGGTGGCGTCCAGTCCCTCGAGCGCGCCTTCGACCTGCTGGAGCGGATGGCGGACGCGGGCGGCGAGGTCGGACTGAGCGAGCTCTCCGCGAGCAGCGGTCTGCCGCTGCCCACCATCCACCGCCTCATGCGCACCCTCGTGGCCTGCGGTTACGTGCGCCAGCAGACCAACCGGCGGTACGCGCTCGGACCGCGCCTGATCCGTCTCGGCGAGTCGGCGTCCAGGCTGCTCGGCACGTGGGCGCGCCCCTATCTGGCCCGCCTGGTCGAGGAGACCGGCGAGACGGCGAACATGGCCCTGCTCGACGGCGACGAGATCGTGTACGTGGCCCAGGTGCCGTCCAAGCACTCCATGCGGATGTTCACCGAGGTGGGCCGCAGGGTGCTGCCGCACTCCACCGGCGTCGGCAAGGCCCTGCTCGCCCACGTACCGGCCGACGAGGTGCGCGCCCTCCTGTCCCGTACGGGCATGCCCGCCGCCACCGAGAAGACGATCACGACACCGGACGGCTTCCTCGACGCCCTGGAGGAGGTGCGGCGCTCCGGCTACGCGGTGGACGACAACGAGCAGGAGATCGGGGTCCGCTGCCTCGCCGTCCCCGTGCCCGACTCGCCCACCGCCGCGGCCATTTCGATCTCCGGACCGGCCGGCCGCGTCACGGAGGCGGCCACGGAGCGGATCGTGCCCGTGCTCCAGCAGGTCGCGGTGGAGCTGTCGGCGGCGCTGGCGAGTTCGGGCCCCGGAACCTGACCGGGCCCGGCCGGCGAACTGCGCCCGACGGGCCTGCCCGGCAAGGGAGTTGACCGGCCCGGGAAGGCCGTCGCCCGGTCGGGCTCAGCGGCGCGGCGGCTCTCCGAAGAGGTCGACCGCGCTGCGAACGCCCGCGAGGCCCGCGGCCAGTGCGCTGACCGAGCCGATGGAACCGGCGACCAGGAGCAGCGATCGGCGCAGGCGCGGAGCCTCGGGGATGCCGCTGACGGCCATCGCGGCGAGCGCCGCCAGTTCGTCCTCGGCGATGCCGCGGTCCGGGAACTCGGCCGGAAGCGCGGCGAGTTCGCGACGCAGCCTGGACACCGCGGTCCGCAACTCCGTCACTCTCGGGTCCTCGTCGCTGCCGGTCACTGACCTCTGTCCCAAGCTCCGCAACACAGCTCTCCCCTTCGTACGCCGTCGCGCGCGAGACGCCCTCGCTCCCGCCGACCGTCCCGTGACGCTGGTCGGGCGCCGGGGACGCGGGCCAGTAAACGCCACCCGGTGCGGTGGACGCCACCGCGAGGACCGAAATTCAGACCCCGGACATCCTCTTCTCGCCCCGCGGTCAGGTATGCAGGAGGAATGACGCACAACCAGGACCAGGTCGCCGGGCTGCTCCTCGCCGCGGGCGGCGGCCGGCGCCTCGGCGGACGCCCCAAGGCCCTCCTCGAACACCGGGGGCGCCCGCTGGTGGAGCACGCGGTCGGAGTGCTGCGCGCCGCCGGCTGCGCCCGGGTCCACGTCGTGCTGGGGGCCCGGGCCGACACCGTACGGGAGCGGGCGGAGCTGCCCGGGTGCGTACTGGTGGACAACCCGGACTGGGAGGAGGGCATGGGCTCCTCGCTGCGGGCGGGACTGGAGTCCCTGCGGGGCACCGGAGCGGGCGCCGCTCTCGTGTCGCTGGTCGACCAGCCCGGCATCGGCCCCGAGGCGGTGGCCCGGCTCCTGGCCGCCCACCGGTCCCCCGCGACGCTCGCCTCGGCCTCCTACGAAGGCAGGCGCGGCCACCCCGTCCTCCTCGGCGCCGACCACTGGGCGGGGATCGCCGCGACTGCGACGGGCGACCGGGGGGCACGCGCCTACCTGAAGGAGCACGCGGACGCGATCACGCTCGTCGAGTGCGCGGACGTGGCACAGCCGTACGACATCGACACGGTGGCGGACCTCGCACACCTGGAACAGCACCCGGGGTGAACGGGGTGGCACCGAGCGCCACCTTCCCTCGACCCGGAGAATCTCGACATCAACAAATTATTGAACTTCCACCATGAGGAAACTAGTATCCACTGCTCAGAAGCGCCCGGCCCCTCCACGGGCATCCACCGCCGTACCCGGTCGACTGGCACCCGGTGCCACGCTCGCTGAAGGAAGTGACCGCTCATGTCCGCACCAGCGCCGTCCCCGCTGGCCATCGTCGACGCCGAGCCCCTGCCCCGGCAGGAGGAGGTCCTCACCGACGAGGCCCTCGCCTTCGTGGCCGAGTTGCACCGGCGGTTCACGCCCCGGCGTGACGAGCTTCTCGCCCTGCGCGCCGGGCGCCGCGCCGAGATCGCCCGCACCTCCACGCTCGACTTCCTCCCGGAGACCGCCGCGATCCGCGCGGACGACTCCTGGCGAGTGGCCCCGTCGCCCGAGGCCCTGAACGACCGCCGCGTCGAGATCACCGGGCCCACCGACCGCAAGATGACCATCAACGCCCTCAACTCGGGCGCCAGGATCTGGCTGGCGGACTTCGAGGACGCCTCCGCGCCGACCTGGGAGAACGTGGTCCTCGGCCAGGTGAACATGGCCGACGCGTACACCCGGAACATCGATTTCACGGACGAGCGCACCGGCAGGTCGTACGCCCTGAAGGCACCCGGGGAACTGGCCACGGTCGTGATGCGCCCGCGCGGCTGGCATCTGGACGAGCGCCACCTCGTCGACGCCGACGGCACCCCGGTCCCCGGCGCCCTCGTCGACTTCGGCCTGTACTTCTTCCACAACGCCCAGCGGCTGCTGGACCTCGGCAAGGGCCCGTACTTCTACCTGCCGAAGACGGAGTCGCACCTGGAGGCCCGCCTCTGGAACGAGGTGTTCGTCTTCGCGCAGGACCACGTCGGCATCCCGCAGGGCACCGTCCGCGCGACCGTCCTGATCGAGACGATCACGGCGGCGTACGAGATGGAGGAGATCCTCTACGAACTCCGCGACCACGCCTCGGGGTTGAACGCGGGCCGCTGGGACTACCTCTTCTCCATCGTCAAGAACTTCCGTGACGGCGGGCAGAAGTTCGTCCTCCCCGACCGCAACGCGGTGACGATGACGGCCCCGTTCATGCGCGCGTACACCGAACTGCTCGTCCGCACCTGCCACAAGCGGGGAGCGCACGCGATCGGCGGCATGGCCGCGTTCATCCCGTCCCGGCGGGACGAGGAGGTCAACAAGGTCGCCTTCGAGAAGGTCAAGGCCGACAAGGACCGCGAGGCGGGCGACGGATTCGACGGATCGTGGGTGGCCCACCCCGACCTGGTCCCGATCGCGATGGCGTCCTTCGACGCCGTGCTCGGCGACAAGCCGAACCAGAAGGACCGGCTGCGCGAGGACGTCGACGTCAAGGCGGCCGACCTGATCGCCGTCGACTCCCTGGAGGCCAGGCCCACGTACGACGGACTGGTCAACGCCGTCCAGGTCGGTATCCGCTACATCGAGGCCTGGCTGCGCGGCATGGGCGCCGTCGCGATCTTCAACCTGATGGAGGACGCGGCCACCGCGGAGATCTCGCGCTCGCAGATCTGGCAGTGGATCAACGCGGGCGTCGAGTTCGAGCACGACGGGCACACCGTGAAGGCGACGCCCGAGCTGACCCGGGAGATCGCGGCCCGGGAGCTGGCGGACATCCGCGCGGAGCTCGGCGAGGAGGCCTACGCGGCCGGTCGCTGGCAGCAGGCCCACGACCTGCTGCTGACAGTCGCGCTCGACGAGGACTACGCGGACTTCCTCACCCTGCCGGCCTACGAACAGCTGGCCGGCTGAGCGGGCCGCACCGCGCGTACTACCTCTCCGAGTGGCCCAGGGTCTTCCCCGGGGCCACTCGGTCGCGTACCAGGCGCTTCACGGCCGTCGGCTCGGGGAAACCCTGCTCACGGCGGTCCCAGATCACCTCGTCGTCGACGCGTACGACGAAGACGCCGCCGCTGCCCGGCTTGAGCGCGAGCTCGGTCAGCTCCTGCTCGAAGGTGGTGAGGAGCTCCTGGGCGAGCCACGCGGCCCGGGGCAGCCAGCGGCACTGGGTGCAGTACTCGATCTGCACGCGGTGCGGCCGCACCGTCGCTGCGGGCGTGTTCTCCGGTGTCATCCGAGGTGTACCGACCAATCCTGTTCCGCCGCCGGTTTGCCGTGCAGGTCGGGGACCCGCTTCAGCCAGTCCGGGCGGCCCCGCCGGGTCTTCGCCGCCCGGTGGGCGTCCTCGTCCGCGAGCTGTTCACGGGTGGGGAAGCCCGTGGGAAGCCAGGCCTCGGAGGCCCTCACCCGGGCCAGGAGGTATCCGACGTACGCCTCGCGGACCTCGTCGGGGGTCGTGAAGCCGGGCTCGTCGGCGAGCCAGGCGTCGGGCACCTCCGCGGTGATCGCGCGCAGCAGGTCCTCCGTCACCCTGGGCGCCAGCTCGGCGTCGGCCGCGCGCGTGTCGGGGGTGTGGCCGCCGAGCGCGTGCCGCCGGAAGTCGTACGCCTTCTCCGGCGACGAGGCGTCCCAACGGTGGTGGAAGACCAGCGCGGCGCCGTGGTCGATCAGCCACAGCTTCGGGGGCGCGACACCGAGCGTGGGCCAGACCATCAGGTTCGAGCTGTGCGTCGTCCGGTCGACGTTGACCGTGAGGGCGTCCAGCCAGATGATCCGGCCGGCCTCCAGGGGGTCGACCTCGAACGCCTTCGCGACCTCCGGGGTGAAGTCCTGGGCGCCCGGAAGATAGTCCATGCCGAGGTTGAGTCCGGCGCTGGAGCGGAGAAGGTCCTGCACCTCCGCGTGCGGCTCGTGCTCGGCGACGGCCGGGTCGAAGTGCACCAGCACCAGCTCGGGGAACCGCAGTCCGAGCGCACGCGCCAGCTCACCCACGATCACCTCGGCGACCAGCGCCTTCAGCCCCTGCGCCGAGCCGGTGAACTTCACGACGTAGGTGCCCAGGTCATCGGCCTCGACGATTCCGGGGACGGAGCCGCCCGCCCGCAGCGGGGTCACGTATCGATCGGCGGTCACTTCGCGCAGCACATCCGCCACTGTAATTCAGTCGCTCGCACGACTGATCGCAATTTCCGGGCCACGGTCCTGACGACCGCGGCACACCACGCCCGTCAGACGTCCGCCACGCGCAGCGGGTTCGGGACGGGCCGGTAGCGTGCGTCCGCGCCGTCCGCCTCCGTCCAGCGCAGCAGCAGGTTCGTCTTGCCGGGCAGGGCCGGTGACCGCAGGAGGTCCGTCACCTCGGGCAGCCGAGGCTCGTACCGTGCCAGTTCCCGCCGTACGGGCTCCCAGGGCTCCAGCTCCGGGTGCCGCTCCCGCAGGGCGCCCGCGATCTCCAGCAGGTTGTTCACGACCAGGCAGTACACCAGCCGCTCCCAGCCGGCCTCCCGCGTCACCTCCGGCAGCAGCTTCACGCCCTCGGCGTCCCGGAACAGTGCCTGCACCGGCACGCCGTCGCCGTCCACGGCCACCACCGTGTTCTGCAGATGCGCTTCGAGCACGACGCCGTGCCGGGCGAACAACTCCAGTACCGGCGGGACGACTTGACGCAGATACGCCGTCCACCAGGCGGCCGGATCGGCGAGGGTGTCCAGGGGGTTGCCGTCGAAGCCCGCCAGGTCCCGCACGCCGTCCGGATCGAGGGGGTCGCGGGTGCCCTGTACGCCCTCCGTCAGCGCGGCCGCCAGCAGGGGAGTCGAACCGGGGGTCACATGCTCACGCAGACCGTCACGTACGAGGACGGCCAGCTCCTCGAAGGCGAAGTCCGCCGTGCGGTAGCCGCGGTCGCTCAGCCAGGCCGGGCCGGCGTCCAGGGCGGCGAAGGCCGACGTCACCGCGGTGTCCGTACGGCGCAGTGCGAGCAGGTCGTGACGCCACAGGCGGCGGATGTCGTTGGTGATGCGGACGTCGAGGCTGAACTTCACGAAGAGGTCGGCGCCGGGGACGTACAGGGTGCGGACGGCGGCCGTCGGCCAGGCGGGCCGGGCGGAGGGGCCCAGTCGTACGAGGCGGCCGTCGGCGAGGGCCGCGCGGATCTCCGGGCGGGCGCCGACGAGGTCGAGCTGCCAGGGGTGGGCCGGCAGGAGGCGGTAGCCGGGCGGGGCCTCGCCCAGGGCGTCGAGGGCCCTCGTGTCGCCGTCCTCCACGCAGGCGTCCTCCCGCAGGCCCAGCAGCACCAGCGGAAACGCGGCGTACGCCTCGGGGGCGTACGGGAGCCAGCCGGTCACCGGGCCGCCGCCGCGCGCCTTGGGCGCCGGGTGGTGGGGATGCCCCGTGATCAGGGACTGCTCGGAACGCCGGTATGGGTCGGTGGGCGGAGCCGTACCCGCGCGGGCCGCCAGGATCGCCGCCACCACGTCCCGGCTGTCGGTCATCTCGGCGGGCAGCCCGGGGTTGGAAAGGCCGGTGTGGCGGCGCAGTTCCTCGGCGGTGAGCTCGACCAGCGCGGCATGGCCGAGCCGCTGCCAGGCGCCGTCGGTGAACAGCTCCGGGTCGCGCGGCCTGCGCCCGTCACGCACCCGCAGGAGCCGTCCGCCGGGCAGCCGGTACACCCGCCGTCCGCCCGGCTCCCGCGGCCCCGGTACGGGTTCGCCGATCTCCCGCAGCAGACAATTGAGCAGCGGCGCCGACGCGTACGCGTCGGCTGCTTCGGCGACGCCGTCACCGGGGTGCATGGGTGGCACGGGGTGCATGAGATCCACGCGATCCGTTCGTTGCATACGGTGCACTGGCGCTCAGTATGTCCGGCGTCGTACCCGGCCGCGATGAGTCCCTCACTCTAGGAGCCCCTGTGCACCCTGCCCGCACCCCGGCCGAGACCGAGACCGCTCTCGCCGCCGAGCTGCGCACCGTACGCCCCGCCCTGGTGTCCCCGTACACGGCCGAGCTTCCCGGCGCGCGCGCTGCCGTGCTGTCCCGGTTGTGGCGGGGGCTCGCCCACGAGCCGCTGCCGTGGGTCACGCGCCGCGCGGGCGACCTCGACGGGCTGGTGCTGCTGCTGGCCGACGGCCGTCGGCTGCGCGGCCCGCGACCGGACCCGTACGCGACGGCCGTGACCGTCACGCAGGTCGAGCTGGACGGTGTGGTGTACGACCACCCGGCCGCGCTGATGACGGCGCTCGGGCTCCCGCACGGCGGACCCTTCGCCGCCGAACTCGCCCACAGCGCGGCCTCGTTGGCCCTGTCCCGCGCCAACCAGCACCCGTCGGAGGACCCCTGTGCGCTCTGGGAGTGGGAGCAGCGGGTCGTCGACGGTCACCCCTTTCACCCCAACTGCCGCTCCAGGCCGGGGTTCTCGGTGGCCGAGCAGCTCGCCTACGCGCCGGAGCACCGGCCGGTGGTCGAGCTGCGGACGGTCGCCGTCCGGGAGGACGACTGCCGGGTGACGGGCGAGTGGCCGTACCGGGAGGCGGGGCGCGTGCTCATCCCCGTCCATCCGTGGCAGGCGCGGCATGTGCTGAAGGACGAGAAGACCCTCGGGGACGGTATGGCCGCGCACCCCCTGATGTCCCTGCGCACCCTGGCCGTGCCGGGCGGGCCGCACCTCAAGACCGCGCTCAGCGCCCGGCTGACCTCGTCCGTGCGGGACATCTCGGTGTACTCGATCACGTCGGCGGCGACGGTGTCGGCGTTCATGGAGTCGATGGCCGGGCGCCTGGACGGCCTGCTCCACATCACCCGGACTCTTGGGGCCGTCACCGCCAACACACCTGATCTGGCCGCGGTTTCGCGTGAGTCGCCGGATGTGTACGCGCGGACGGGCGAACAGGTCGTCCCTGTCGCGTCGCTCGCCGCGGACGTCCGTCCCCGGTCCGCGGACTGGCTGGCGCAGTTCAGCCGGCTCGCGCTCACGGTGGGGCTGCGTCTGCTCGATCTGGGGGTGGCCCTGGAGGCGCACGGCCAGAACCTGCTCGTGGTGCTCTCCCCCGCCGGTGCCCCGGTGCGGCTGGTCTACCGCGACCTGGCGGACATCCGGATCAGCCCGGCCCGGCTGGCCCGACACGGCATCCCGGCACCCGATCTGACGGGCCGTATCGTCACCGACGACGAGTCCGTCCTGCGTAGCAAGCTCTTCGGCTCGCTCGTCGCGGGCACCCTCGCGGCCACGGCCGGTTCGGCGTCCGCGCTGCGCGAGGCACTGTCCGCGGCGGTACGGGACCTGCCGCGCACCCCCGACCTCACGGCGCTCCTCGAAGAGCCCCTGCCCGCCAAGGCGTTGACCCTGATGCGGCTGTCGCCCGAGCGGCCCGGCGACATCTGGGCCCGGCTGCCCAACCCGCTCGCCGACCCACCGTCGGGCCGGTCCACGGGTCGGTCTTCGGGCCAGCCGTTCTGACGTGCGGCAGCTGTGATCGACAGGATCCGGCGCACTCGTTTTGAAGCGTGGCGCCTTTGCTCCGTAGGATCCGGCGATGATCACAAGAAAACGGCTGGCGGCGGGTACCTGCGCCCTGCTCGCCGCCCTGACGGCCGGGATCGCCCTGCCGGCCGGAGCCGTCGCCGACGAACCCACGGGTGCCGCGCCCAAGGTGAACCTCGTCCTCGACGTCAGCGGTTCGATGCGGGCGCGGGACATCGACGGCCAGACCCGGATGGCGGCGGCGAAGCAGGCCTTCAACGAGGTCCTCGACGCGACTCCCGAGGAGGTCCGGCTGGGCATACGGACACTCGGCGCCAACTACCGCGGCGACGACCGCAAAACGGGCTGCAAGGACACCGAACAGCTCTACCCCGTCGGGCCGTTGGACCGCACCGAGGCGAAGACGGCGGTCGCGACCCTGTCGCCCACCGGCTGGACCCCGATCGGCCCCGCGCTCCTCAAGGCGGCCGACGACCTGGAGGGCGGTGAGGGCTCCCGCCGTATCGTCCTCATCAGCGACGGCGAGGACACCTGCGCCCCGCTGGACCCGTGCGAGGTGGCGCGGGAGATCGCCGCCAAGGGGATCGGCCTCACCATCGACACCCTCGGACTGGTGCCGAACACCAAGATGCGGCAGCAGCTCAGCTGCATCGCGGAGGCCACCGGCGGAACGTACACGTCGGTCGAGCACACCGACGAACTCACCGACAAGGTCAACCAGTTGGTCGACCGGGCCGCCGATCCGGTGGTGACGCCGGTCGCGGTGGAAGGGGCCGACGCCTGCGCGAAGGCTCCCGCGGTCAAGTCCGGGCTCTACACCGACCGTGAGGAGTTCGGGCAGCACCGCTGGTACCGCGTGGACGTCCCGGCCGGCTCCGAACTGCGCGCCTCGGTGAGCGTCGCGGCCGACCGCCGGGTCGACCGGGACTACGGCGTGACGCTGCGGGCGGTCACCTCGCACGGGCGTGAGATCGTACGCGGCGAGTCGACCGGCGACGGACGGACCGACGTCATGTCGGCCGGACTGCGCCACCCCAGTGCGGAGAGCGACGACGACTCCGGTGACGAGGCCGCCACGGAGACCGTGTGTCTCCAGGTCGCCAACTCCTTCTCAGCGGCCCCCGGAGTGAAGACCACACCCGGCCTGCCGCTCGAACTGACCGTGGATGTCGTGGACGGGCCCGGCACATCGAGCGACGTGGCCTCCTTCGGCCTCGGGCGCGGCTGGTGGCTGCTGGGCGCCCTGGTGCTCACCGGCTTCCTCGCGGGTGTGCTGTGGGGCTGGGTCTCGCGCTGGCGGATCACGGTCTGGAGGACCAACTGATGCGTGCCAACCGTATGTCGAGCGCCGTCGGCGCCAGAGGTGTCGCCCGCGCGATCGGTGCGGGGTTGCTGCTGCTCGGGGTCTCGGTGACCCCCGCGACCGCCGACTCCTCCCCCTCCGCGAGCCCTTCGGACGACGACTCGGCGCCCACCTCGGCGGGTACGTCCTTCCGTACGGCGGCGGAGGTCGACCAGGGGCAGCGGGCGACCGCGAGCGCCTCCACGGGCGACTACCTCTACTGGTCGTTCCCCGCCGACGCCGGGCAGCGGCCCACCGTGAAGGCGAAGGTGAAGCTGCCGGACGCGCACGCCTCCGCGACCTGGCAGATCGACGTGTACGACGGGCTGCGGCGTCGACAGGCGTGCCAGTACGGGGCGCAGACGCGGACGGCCGCCCAGGAGGCCGCGTCCGTGGACCTGTCCTGCACCCTGCGCACGGTCCGCGCCTGGTCGGAGCCGTGGGCCGACGACCCGCTGCCCGGCACGTACTACGTCCGGCTGACGACCGTCGGCCTGGAGGCGGCCGACCTCGGACTGCCGGTGGACGCCGAGGTGCGGGTCGACTCGAAGGACATGGGCGGGGCGGCGGCGGTCGACGGCTCGCTGGCCGAGCCACTGGTCCCGGGCATCGCGGTGACGGCGAAGGAGGACGAGGAGTCCGACACGCCTGCCGCCGTGCTGTCCAGCATCGAGCCCGATGACGGGTGGGCGTCCGGGTGGTGGTCCGACCGTTGGGTGTGGACCGGGATCGGGGGCGTGCTGGCCGCGCTCGCGGGAGTCGGCGGGTACACGCTGACGCGGGGGCCCGGGCGGCCCTCACGGGTGCCGCCGGGCGCCTGAGTCTCCCGTTCCGCGGCCGTGTCGTGTCCGCGGACCGGCCATCGCTCGTCCGCGGACCGGTCATGACTCGTCCGCGGTTCCCCGCGCTCCTTCGGGGCGTTCGGCCCGTCGCACCGGTTCCGCGGTGCGGCGGGCCTCCGACCGCCCAGGGACGGTCAGGCCTCCCGCAGCGCCTTGGCCAGGGGGCCCTCTCCCGTCACCGCGATCCGTCCGCCCCGTACCGCCTCCGGCAGTGTCAGGTCTCCCCGGCCGAGCAGCGTGCACGCCTCGGTGTCGAGCGTGAGGCGGGCGTCGGGTTCCTCGGGGGCGGGACCCTCCCCGTACACCGGCCCGTCCACCGAGCCGAGCCGCACGTGGAACTCACCCTCGTCCAGGCACACGTGGACGATGCCGTCGCCAAGTCCCGCCAGGCTCCGCATCAGTGGCAGCGCGAACCAGTGCGCGCGCACGGCGTCGGTGGGCCGCCGCTCCGCCAGCAGCGGCGCGCCCCACTCCCCCAGGGCCTGCAGCACGGGCAGCAACGCGCGCCCACGCACGCTGAGTTCGTACACGTAGGCCGCGGCCGGCGGGGGCAGTCGGCGCCGGGTCGCCAGGCCGTCCCGCTCCATGTCCTTGAGGCGGGAGGCGAGCACGTCGGTACTCACACCGGGCAGGTCCGCGTGCAGGTCGGTGTAGCGACGCGGACCGGCGAGCAGCTCGCGGACGATCAGAAGGGTCCAGCGGTCACCGACGGCGTCGAGGGCCCGGGCCGCGGAACAGTACTGGTCGTAGCTTCGGCGAGGTGACATGCGACGCAGTCTAGACAACTTGTTGGACTTTCCAAGCGCCTACTTGGTAAAACCAAGCAACACCACAACCTGGAGGTGCGCACCGCATGGAGTTCCGGCAGTCGAGCAAGCTCAGCGAGGTCTGTTACGAGATCCGGGGCCCGGTCATCGAGCAGGCCAACGCCCTGGAGGAGGCGGGCCACAGCGTGCTGCGCCTCAACACGGGCAACCCCGCGCTCTTCGGCTTCGAGGCACCGGCGGAGATCCTCCAGGACATGATCCGGATGCTTCCCCAGGCGCACGGCTACACGGACTCGCGGGGCATCCTCTCGGCCCGCCGGGCCGTGGCGCAGCGCTACCAGGAGCGGGGCCTGGAAGTCGACGTGGACGACGTCTTCCTGGGCAACGGGGTCTCCGAGCTCGTGTCCATGGCCGTCCAGGCACTCGTCGAGGACGGGGACGAAGTCCTCATCCCCGCCCCGGACTTCCCGCTCTGGACGGCGGTGACGACGCTCGCGGGCGGCAAGGCCGTGCACTACCTGTGCGACGAACAGGCCGAGTGGTACCCGGACCTGGACGACATGGCGTCGAAGATCACGGACCGCACCCGGGCCGTCGTCATCATCAACCCGAACAACCCCACCGGCGCGGTCTACCCCCGGGAGATCATCGAGGGCATTCTCGACCTGGCCCGCCGGCACGGCCTGATGGTGTTCGCGGACGAGATCTACGACCAGATCCTGTACGACGACGCCGTGCACCACTCGGCCGCGGCCCTCGCCCCCGACCTGGTGGTCCTCACCTTCTGCGGCCTGTCGAAGACGTACCGCGTGGCGGGCTTCCGCTCCGGCTGGCTGGTCGTCACGGGCCCGCGCCGGCACGCGAAGAACTACCTGGAGGGCCTCACCATGCTGGCCTCCATGCGGCTGTGCGCCAACGCCCCCGCCCAGTACGCGATCCAGGCAGCGCTCGGCGGCCGCCAGTCCATCCACGAACTCACCGCCCCCGGCGGCCGGTTGCGCGAGCAGCGGGACCGTGCGTGGGAGAAGCTGAACGAGATCCCCGGCGTCTCCTGCGTGAAACCGAAGGGCGCGCTGTACGCGTTCCCGCGCATCGACCCCTCGGTGCACAAGATCCACGACGACGAGAAGCTCGTGCTCGACCTGCTGCTGCGCGAGAAGATCCAGGTCGTCCAGGGCACCGGCTTCAACTGGCCCCGGCCCGACCACTTCCGCATCCTCACCCTCCCGCACACCGACGACCTCGACGCGGCGATCAGCCGGATCGGCCGGTTCCTGAGCGGCTACCGGCAGTAGGCGGCGGTACACCGCCGCCGGGCCCCTCGTGGTGCGCCCGGCGGAGCCCGGAGGAATGTCGGACCCGGGTCGTACTCTTCGAACGGGCCCGCCGCTCGCCGATCTCCGGCAGCGGGGCGGCTCGCTGTGCCGAGGAGGAAGGAGCATCCCGTGACCCGACCGCCGACCGCCGCGCAGCGGCGCGTCATCGATGCCGCCGATCCCGTGACCGGGCGGCTCAGAGGCACGGAGAGCCAGCTCGCGGCGCTGGTCAGACACGGGCTGGCCTTCCGGCACCCGCGTCCGCCCCACGACCACTTCCTGACACCGGCCGGGCACCGGGCACGCGAGGAGGCGACCGTGGCGACGGTCCCCGCCCCCGGTGCTTCCGCTCCCGCCCGCGAGTCCTCCGGGGTGTTCACCGCCCGGGTCGGCGGCGAGGAGGCCGCCGACACCGGTCCAGCACGTGTGCGTGAGGTGCACAGCGCCTGGCAGGGACTGCTGGAGCTGCGCCGGATGACCGGTACGGGCGGCGCCATGGACCGGCCGTGCGCCTGGGAGCGTACGCATCTGGTGCAGGCCGCCGCCCTCGCTCTGGAGGCGGCGGGACTCCGTCCGGCGGGGGCGGGCCCCGAGGGGTACCGGGTGCGCGCGACTCCCCAGCCGGAGGCCGTGGCCGTACGCGAGCCGGACGCGACGGCCCTGCGGGAGTGCGCGGCGACACTGGAGAAGGCGGGCTGGCAGGTCAGCGAGCACACGGAGCCGCGCACGGGGGCGCGTTATCTGCTGGCCTCGCCCCGCCGGTCCTGACGGCCCCGGAAGGCCGTGCGGCGCCCGGGACGGAGGCCGCGTGAGCAACTGCTCGGGGCCGGCCCGTGGACGACCGCGCGAGGTTGACGCCCGTGAGCGACTGCTCAGTACGCTGGCGCCCGTTCTGTTCGCCGTTGAAGGGAAAGTCGTGGCCGAACCGTATGCCGTCCCGGTGACCGTGCGCGGGTACGAGACCGATGTCCAGGGACACCTGAACCAGGCCGTGTACGTGAATTACGCGGAGCACGCCCGCTGGTCGTTACTGCAGGCCGCCGGGATCAGCCAGGCCGGCCTGGTGGCCAAGGGCGTGGGCCCGGTGTCGCTGGAGATGACCGTCCGCTATCTGCGCGAACTCCGGGCGGGCGACGAGGTCGAGGTCACCTGCGTCTTCGAATGGGGTGAGGGCAAGACCTTCCGGATACGGCAGACGATCCGCAGGACCGACGGAGCCGTCGCCGCCGAGATCACGGCGGTCGGCGGTCTGATGGACCTCAAGGAGCGGAGGCTGGTCGCGGACCCGCGGGAGTACTTCCGCGCGCTGGCCACCGATCCACAGCTGTTCGGCCTCTGACCGGGCTGCGCGAACTCCGACCGGACCGCGCGGGGCGGGCGCGTGCGATCCGGACCGGAGCGGGGAGAGGACCGGCGGAGGCGCGCGGCCGAGGCGGACACCACGGTCGGCCGGCGGGCGGACGGGCGGTGAGAGGGGGCCGATGAGCGGGGGCCGGTGAGCGGGCCCGGACGTGAACGCGGGTGCGGTCCGACCCGTCCAGGCCCCGTTCACGCCCGCCCGCACGTCACGCGTCAGGCCTCCTCGAAGGCCGCCCGGTGGTCCTGCGCCCACGTCCGGTACGTACGCGGCGGCCGGCCCAGCACCTGCCGCACCGCGCCCGTGACGACGGCGTTGCCGCCCGCGCGCACGTACGCGCTGCCGGCCATGACGCCCTCCACGTACGCCGCGGCCATGCCCCACTCGGTCATCTTCGCGCGGGCCTGGTCCGGGGTGAGGTCCACAGTCCCCACCGGGCGGCCGAGCACGTCGGCGAGGACGGCCGCCTGATCGGGGACACTGATCATCCCGGGGCCGGTGAGCGTGTAGGTGTGGCCCGCGTGCCGCGCGGAGAGCAGGGCCTCCACGGCCACCTCGGCCACGTCACGCGGGTCGATGACGCCCTGAAGGCCGTCGCCGGTCATGTTCGGCACGGGTTCACCCGCCCGGACGGCCTCGGCCCAGCTCAGGGTGTTCGAGGCGAACGACGAGGGCCGCAGGACCGTCCACTGCGACCCGCTCTCCCTGACCGCCTGTTCGCCCGGAAGGTGCCAGGAGCCGACCCTGCCGACGGCGGGGTCGCCGGTGCCGATCGCGGAGAGCTTCACGACGCGGTGCACGCCGGCCGCGCGGGCCTGCTCGACCAGGGCCCGGTCGCGGTCCGCGTCATCGGGCCCGAGCACGCCGACGAGGAAGACGGCCGTGGCGCCGGACATCGCGGTGTCCACGGACGCGGGGTCGAGGTAGTCCCCGCGTACCACCTCCACCTCCACATCCGCGGGCAGCCGCACCCGGGAGGGATCGCGGGTCAGGGCGCGGACCTTCTCGCCGCGCCGCGCAAGGAGCCGTACGACTTCACTGCCGATGGTGCCCGTGGCACCGGTTACGAGAATCATGGGAACCACCGTGCCGAGGCGCGGTCCGGCGACTCTAGGAAATTCCGGCACGGTTGTGGCCGCCGTACGGCCGCGCGCCGCGTCTACGGTGGAGCGGTGACGAACGCTCCTGCCGCGCGAACCCTTCCCACCCCCGACGCGCTGCGGCCCTGGATCACCGGGATCGACACGGGGACCGGCATCGGGACCGGTGGCGGCGGGGCCCCCGAGCCGTTCACCCATGTCCCGGACGCGACCACGAAGTTGGTGTTCCGGATCGAGGAGGGCGGACGTCGCGACACGCTCGTCGTCGGGCCGCGTACACGTGCCACGTATCACGCGAGCAAACGGCCGGCCTCCTGTGTACGGGTCGAGCTCGGACCTGGCACGGCACGGCCGTTGCTCGGCGTTGCGGCCGGTGACCTCGTGGGGCGGGTGGTGCGGCTCGGCGACCTGCCCGGCACCTCGGCCCGCCAACTGGCGCGCGAGCTGCGGTGGCTGGAGGGCGAGGACGCGGTGACACATCTGGCGGAGGTGCTGCCGGCGCGGCTCTCCGGCACCTCCGGCCGCTCGCGGCGTGAGCTGCTGCGCGCCGCCGTCGAGGAGCTGTCGACGGACTCCGGGCGCGTTCCCTCGCGGGTGCGGGACCTGGCGCGCCGGCTCTCGGTCAGCGAGCGCCAGTTGCGCAGCCTCTTCGCCGACGGGGTGGGGGTGTCGCCGAAGCACTTCGCCCGGATCGGGCGGGTACGGCACCTGCTCGCGCACGGCGCGACCACGTCGTGGGCGGAGCTCGCCGTGTCCACCGGGTACTACGACCAGTCCCACATGACGTCCGACTTCCGGACGCTGATGGGCGTGCCGCCCACGTCCTTCTTCACCGGCCGCCTCCCGGACGCGCGGCCCTGTCAGGCCCTGAGCCGGCTCTGATCCTCCGGGCGAAGACCCGGCCCTCTCCGGGCAGGCCCCCGGCACGAACTTGAAGCACGACTCCTTCTTGACGGGTATACGTCACTCGCAATCTCTGGTAGGAAACTTTCCTAACAGTACGGAAGAGCGACTCCCACCCCACTGGAGGTCCCGTGCACACCCCCCACATCCGCTCCTCGCGACGCACCCTCCTCGCGCTGATCGGAGCATCCCTGGTGGCAGGCCCGGCCATCGCCACCCAGTCCGCGAGCGCCGCACCGGCGGGCCTCGACGACCCGGCGAAGAAGGAGATCGCCATGAAACTGGTCTCCAGCGCGGAGAACTCCTCGCTGGACTGGAAGGCGCAGTACAAGTACATCGAGGACATCCGCGACGGCCGTGGCTACACCGCCGGGATCATCGGATTCTGCTCGGGCACGGGCGACATGCTCGACCTCGTCGAGCTGTACGCACAGCGCAGGCCCGGCAACGCGCTGGCCGGCTACCTGCCCGCGCTGCGCCGTGTCGACGGCACCGACTCGCACGAGGGGCTCGACCCCGGCTACCCGGACGCCTGGCGGCGGGCGGCCCAGGACCCGGCGTTCCGGCAGGCCCAGAACGACGAGCGGGACCGCGTCTACTTCAACCCCGCGGTACGGCAGGGCAAGGCCGACGGCGTCGGTGTGCTCGGCCAGTTCGCGTACTACGACGCCATCGTGATGCACGGCGACGGCGGCGACAGTGCGAGCTTCGGCAGCATCCGCAGGCGGGCCCTGGGCCGGGCGAGGCCCCCGGCCCAGGGCGGCGACGAGGTCACGTACCTGCACGCCTTCCTCGACGCCCGCGTGTGGGCGATGAAGCAGGAGGAGGCCCACGAGGACACCAGCCGCGTGGACACCGCCCAGCGGGTGTTTCTCCGCAACCGGAACCTGAACCTGAATCCGCCGCTGAACTGGCAGGTGTACGGGGACAGTTACCACATCGGCTGAGGGTGCCCTCCTCACGCTCCACCGTGGACACGGGCCCTCCGGTGAGACCCGGGCGCCTCGGTCCACGGCCCCGCGCGCGGACCTGAGCCGAGACAGGCTGAGAACCGGGCCGGTCACGGCCGGTGCTGCTGGCTCCGCCGGTACTGCCGGTACTGCCGGTACCGCAGCGACGAACCCGTCAGTGGCCCGGGGACGTCTGGGGCCCGGCCCCGGTGTGCTGCACGGCGATCTCGTCGCCCGGCTCCATCGGGGCCGTCACCTCGTCGGCCTCCCGGTGACTTCCCAGGTGGTTGAAGACCAGGTTCAGGACGACGGCCGCCACGCACCCGGTCGAGATCCCCGAGTCCAGGATGATCTTCGCGGTCTCCGGGAACGCGTGGTAGAACTCCGGCGCTGTGATCGGGATGATGCCGACGGCCAGCGAGACCGCCACGATCAGGACGTTGTTGTCCTTCTCCAGGCCCGCCTTGACGAGGGTCTGGATGCCGCTCGCGGCCACCGAGCCGAACAGCACCACACCCGCCCCGCCGAGCACGGGGCGCGGCACCACGGCGATCAGCGAGGCGGCCATGGGGCACAGGCCCATCAGGACGAGGAAGCCGCCGCCCGTGGCCACGACGTACCGGCTGCGGATCCGGGTCATCGCCACCAGGCCGATGTTCTGGGCGAAGGCGCTGCACATGAAGCCGTTGAAGAGCGGGCTGACGGCCGAGCCGAGGGTGTCGGCGCGCAGGCCCGCGGCGATGGTCCTCTCGTCCGCCGGCCGCTCGACGATCTCCCCCAACGCCAGCATGTCCGCGGTCGATTCGGTCATCGAGACGACCATCACCACACACAGCGAGAGGATCGCGGCGAGCTGGAACTGCGGGGCTCCGAAGTGGAACGGCGTCGGGAATCCCACGACGGCCGCGTCGGCCACCGGGGCGAAGTCGGTGGCTCCGAACGGGATGGCGACGAGCGTGCCGACGACCAGGCCGAGCAGTACGGCGATCTGCTTGACGAAGCCGTGGGTGAAGCGGCGCAGGAGCAGCACGATGACCAGGGTCGCGCCCGCCAGGCCGAGGTTGGTCGTCGAACCGTAGTCGCCGGCCGCCGGGTCGGGGCCCTGCGCCCAGCCGAAGGCGACCGGCATCAGCGATATCCCGATGAGCGTGATGACCGTGCCGGTGACGACGGGCGGGAAGAAGCGGACCGCCTTGCTGAAGAACGGGGCGGCGAGGAAGCCGAGTACGCCCGCGACGATGACCGCGCCGAAGATGACGGGCAGCGCGTCCCGCTTGTCGTCGGTGGAGTCGACGACCGCGATCATCGGGGCGACGCCGGCGAAGGTGACGCCGTTGACGAACGGCAGGCGAGCACCGATCTTCCAGAAACCGAGGGTCTGCAGGAAGGTGGCGAGCCCGGCGGTGAACAGGCAGGCGCCGGTGAGGAAGGTCAGTTCGGTCGCGGAGAGTCCGACGGCCGCGCCGACGATCAGGGGCGGGGCGACCACTCCCGCGTACATGGCGGCCACGTGCTGCAGACCGCTGGTCACCATCTTCAGGGCGGGGAGTTTCTCGTCGACTGGGTGCTTCTTCCCGCCAGTCGGGCTTGCTTCCGTACGGCTGGACGTGGGCTGGGCAACCACGGCGGCTCCTCCGGTCGGTTACACGTCGTCGTCGACGTGGGTGTCAGGGAGGTGGGGGCGACGCCCGTCACGGAGGGGACGTGGCGGGGGGACCGTTCCGGGGCGCGGGCAGCTTCGTGCACGCGCCCCGGAGACGGTCGCCGTGGACCCCTGGTGGAGTCCGCGGCCACCGGTCGAGGGCCGTCCCCCTCAGCCGGAGTTCTTGACGGTCAGGCCTGCGCGGCGATTCGAGCCAGGCGCTGGGCCTCGTCCCGGGTGGAGCGGGCGACGGCGTCCTCGTCGACGTGCAGCAGGCGGCTGTTCTCGACGATCTGCTCGCCGTTGACGAAGGAGGCGGTGACCGGCGCCGCCGCGCCGAGGACGAGGGCGGTGACGGGGTCGGCGATCGACGCGTGGGCCAGGGTGTCCAGCTTCCACAGCACCAGGTCGGCCAGCTTGCCGGCCTCCAGCGAGCCGATCTCCCCCGCCCTGCCCAGGACCTGGGCGCCTCCGTACGTACCGAGCCGCAGCGCCTGACGGGCGGTCAGGGCGGCCTCGCGGTGGGCGCCGAGGCGGTTGATGAGCAGCGCGTTGCGCAGTTCGGTGTGCAGTTCGCCCGACTCGTTGGACGCCGTGCCGTCGACGCCGAGGCCGACGGGGACGCCGGCCGCGAGCATGTCGGGGACGCGCGCGATCCCGGCCGCCAGACGGGCGTTGGACGAGGGGCAGTGGGCCACCCCCGTCCCCGTACGGGCGAAGGCGGCGATGTCGGAGTCGTTCATGTGGACGCAGTGGGCCATCCACACGTCCTCGCCGAGCCAGCCGGTCGATTCGAAGTAGTCGGTCGGGCCCATGCCGAACAGTTCCTTGCAGAACTGCTCCTCCTCCACGGTCTCCGAGCCGTGCGTGTGCAGGCGGACGCCCTTCCTTCGCGCCAACTCCGCGCCCTGCTTCATCAGTTCGGTCGACACCGAGAACGGCGAGCAGGGGGCGACGGCCACCTGGGTCATCGCGCCGAAGGACGCGTCGTGGTGTTCGTCGACGGTCGCCTCGGTGGCGGCGAGGGCCCCGTCGAGGGTCTCGACGGCGAAGTCCGGCGGCAGTCCGCCGTCCTTCTCGCTGCGGTCCATCGAGCCGCGGGCGAGGGTGAAGCGCACGCCCGTCTCACGCGCGGCCCGGATGATCGAGCCGGACAGGTCGCCGGAGCCCTTCGGGAAGACGTAGTGGTGGTCCATGGCGGTGGTGACACCGCCGCGGGCCATCATGCCGAGGGAGCCCTGGGCCGCCGCGTACGTCATCCGCTCGTCGATGCGCGCCCAGGTCGGGTAGAGGGCGACGAGCCAGTTGAAGAGGTTGTGGTCCGTGGCGAGGCCGCGGGTGATCCACTGGTAGAAGTGGTGGTGGGTGTTGACCAGGCCGGGGGTGACGAGGTGGCCGGTGGCGTCGATCCGGCGTACGACGTTCTCCAGTCCCTCGGGGGCCCTGCCCGCGCCGAGCGACTCGATACGGTTCCCCGCGATGACCAGGTGGCCCGACGGGTACTCGGTGTCGACGGCGTCCACGGTCGCGATCGAACAGTTCTCGATGACGATGCGCCGCTCTGCTGCCATGGTTCGTCCTTTTCGCTGTGGGGAGTGGGCACGGCAGGACCCTGGGAGGTTTGAGTGCCGCGGCCCGGTGGACGGGCCGCGGGTGCCGAGAAGGGTGACGGTCGGAGGAGGAGTGCGGGAGGGCGTGGGTCAGAGGTTGCTGAGGTCCACCGGGATGCGGGCCTCGCAGCCGTCGCGGAGGACCGTGGCCTCGATCAGGCCGTACGGGCGGTCGGCGGCGAAGTACACAGCTCCCTCGGCGGTGTCGTTCTTGAGGCCGAACGGCGCCAGGTCGACGAGGAAGTGGTGCTTGTTCGGCAGCGAGAAGCGGACCTCGTCGATCTCGTCGCGGTGTTCGATGATCCGTGAGCCCATCTGGTACAGGGTCTGCTGGAGCGACAGGGAGTACGTCTGCGCGAACGCCCGCAGCATGTGCTTGCGCACCTGCTCGTAGGACTCCTCCCAGTGGGGCATCCGCTGCTCGTCGTCGGTCCAGTTGAACCGCCAGCGGGCGGAGACCTCGGTGGCGAGGATCCGGTCGTACGCCTCCGGGAGCGTCGTGTACTTGTCCTTGACGTAGCCCCAGAACTCGGAGTCGGTCGAGTTCATCACGACGAGGTCCTTGAGCCCCGAGACGATTTCCCACGACGAGCCGTCGTAGGTGATCTGCGTGACGCGGGTCTCCTGGCCCTTGCGGGCGAAGGAGTGCCTGGGCTCGTCGGCGGCGGCGGTCTCCGGGCCGGCGTCCGAGGTCTCGATCCGCTCCCAGGCGTACTCCTCGATGCGGACGCGCGCCGTCCTGATCGGCTCCTGGCTCGTCACGAAGTGGCGGGCGAGGTGGATGCCGAACTGCTCGGCGGACTCGATGCCGTGCTCCTTGGCGAAGGCGTACACCGTGTTCTTGGTGGTGTCCGTCGGCAGGACGTTGGCGTTGGAGCCCGAGTAGTGGACCTCCTCCATGTCACCGCTCAGGGCCACGGAGACGTTCAGGTCCTTGATGTGGTGGGTGGCGCCGTCCCGCGTGATCCTGACGACTCGGTTCTCGGCCTTGCCGTACTGGTTCTGGGCGAGAACCGCCGGGCGGGCAGGACGGGGGTTGGGGGTCATGTCTGCTAGCTCCCTCGGTAAACGGAGTAGCCGAACGGGTTGAGCAGCAGCGGTACGTGATAGTGCTCCCCGGGGCTGACGGCGAAGGTGATCGCCACCTCGGGGAAGAACACTTCCGCGGCACCGCTGTCCCGATTCGCGGGGGCGTCCTGCTGCGCATCGGCTTGCTTCTTCTCGAAATACGCCTCGACCTCGAAGTCGAGCCGTACGTGTGTGGTGCCCTCCGGCAGGGCCGGCAGGTCCTTGCACCGCCCGTCCGCGTCGGTCGCGGAGCCGCCGAGTTCCTGCCAGGGCGCGTCGCGGCCGCAGCGGGCGGCCAGGCGGACGGAGACCGCCTCGGCGGGGCGGCCGGCGCTGGTGTCCAGGATGTGCGTGGACACGGAACTGCTCGGCGCGGCGGCGGTGCTGGTGCTCATGCGGGTGCGTCCTCTTCGACGAGTAGGGCGAGCCGGATGCGGTTGATCCTGCCCAGTTCGGTGCGCACGATCTCCCGCTCCCGCTGCGGCGTGTTGCCGATCCGCTCTCTGACCGCGTCGCGCATCTGCTCGCCGGTCAGGCCGGTCGCGCAGATCAGGAAGACATGGCCGAACCTCTCCTGGTACGCCAGGTTCAGTTCCAGCATCTCCGCCTTGAGTTCGTCGGAGGCGCCGGCCATGCCGCGCTGTTCGCGGGAGGAGGTCGGGTCGCCCGGTCTGGGGCGTCCGATGGGCGGGTGTCCGGCCATCGCCTCCGCCAGGTCGGCGTCGGTCAGGCCGGCCGTGGCGGCGTCGCTGCGCGCGAGGAGGTCGGCCGCGGTGGCGTACGGGCGCCGGGCGAGCAGGCTGTGCGCCCACGTCGCCGAGGCGCACAGTTCGTGGAGGGCGGCGTAGGCCGCGTGCTCCTCCAGGGCGTTGAACCGGGCGAGGCCGCCAGGTGTCGTACTCGACGTCACGGGAAGCCTCCGTGGCCTTGTGCTGGACGGGCTGCGGCCAGCTAACGCCCTTCGAAACCGGACGTCAACACTTTGTTGAAAAGTCCGGGTAACAAATCCAGGAAGCGGAAACCACAGTCCGCATGCCGGAGGGCATCCGGGGGCGGACTTCGCGAGTCGGCCACCCGGAGCGACGTTTCACCTGTTCAGCCGCCTGCAAGGGGCGGTCGACGGGACCCGCCGCGCAGGGCGGGGCCCTCCGGGGCGGAGTGAACGAGCAGGCGCCGGGCGCCCGCCCCGCGGAGTCAGGCGTCCTTCTCGCGGTTCAGATAGTTGTAGACGGTGAACCGGCTGACCCCGAGGGCGCCCGCGACGGTCTCCACGCCGTGCCGCACGGAGAAGGCCCCGCGCGCCTCGAGTATCCGTACGACCTCCTGCTTGGCCTTGCGGTCCAGCTCGGCCAGGGGCTTGCCGCGCTTGCGCTCCAGGGCGGCCAGGATGTGGTCCAGCGAGTCGGCGAGCTGCGGCAGGCGGACGGCGACCACGTCCACGCCCTCCCAGGAGAGAACGACGTCGTCGGGCCCGGCCTGCCCGGGCGGAAGCATCTCGGCGCCCATCGCGTCGACCAGCGGCTTGACGGCCGAGACGAAGGGGTCGTCCCCGGATCCGGTCACCGGCCCCCCTCCCCGATCACGTTGACCTGGAGGGAGACCCGGGTGGCGCCCGCGTCCAGCGCCTTGCGCAGCAGCTCGTCGACGGCGGTGAGCACCGAATCCGCCCCGCCCTCGGCGGTGTTGCCGAACGGGCCGACGTCCACCGCGTCCAGTTCCGCCGCCTCGATGACCTCACGGGCGACCAGCGCGTGCGGCGGCGCCTCGTCGAGGTCGAAGGGCTCGGTCGTGAACTCCACTCTCAATCGCATGGTGCCCCCAAGGCATCGCTCCGGCCTGTACGTCTCCCCGGCCCGCAGGATCGAGGGCACCTCGGGGCACATCGCGCGGCCGGTCAGCCGTCACGCCGCCCGCCGGCCCGGCCACCCGCCTCAGGACGGCGCGGCGCGGCCGACCGCAGAGCGACCCTAGCCCACCCGGGACGCGGCCCCGGCGGAACGCGTCGAGAGCGGTTCCCGGACGGGACGCCCCGGCCCGCCGCCCGACTCCAGGACGGGAGAACCCCGCCGACCCCTCTTGACAAGGCCTCCCCACCCAGGCAGCCTTTCCATCAAGCAGAAACGAACTTCCGCAATACGGAACTACTCGTCACGGAAGGGAGCGCCGACCCACATGCCCGGTTTCTCGATGGATGCAGCCGCAGAGCAGCGCTTCAACGTCAACCTGTCGATCCTCTTCACGGAGCTCCCGCTCCTGGAGCGCCCCGCGGCCGCCGCCGCGGCGGGCTTCACCGCGGTCGAGCTCTGGTGGCCCTGGACCGACTCCCCCGACCCCGGGCGCGCGGAGCTCGACGCCCTCAAGAAGGCGATCGAGGACGCGGGCGTACAGCTCACGGGCCTGAACTTCTACGCAGGCCGGCTCCCGGGCCCGGACCGGGGCGCGCTGTCGGTCCCCGGCGAGGAGTCGGCGCGCTTCCGCACGAACATCGACGTGGCCGCGGACTTCGCGGGGTCGCTGGGCTGCACGGCGCTCAACGCCCTGTACGGCAACCGCGTCGAGGGCGCCGACCCGGCCGTGCAGGACGAACTCGCCCTGGAGAACCTGGTGCTGGCGGCCCGCGCGGCCGACCGCATCGGCGCGGTCCTGCTGATCGAGGCCCTCAACAAGCCGGAGTCGCCGCTCTATCCGCTGGTGAGCGCCCCCGCGGCGGTCGCCGTGGCCGACAGGGTCAACGAGGCGACGGGACTCGGCAACGCCAGGTTCCTGATGGACCTCTACCACCTGTCCATGAACGGCGAGGACCTGCCCTCGGTGATCGAGCGCTACACCGCGCGGACCGGCCACGTCCAGATCGCCGACAACCCCGGCCGGGGCGCCCCCGGCACCGGCTCGCTCCCACTGGAGGAGCTGCTCGGCCTGCTGCGCAAGCACGGCTACGAGGGCTGGGTCAGCCTGGAGTACAAGCCGGGCGACCTGCCCAGTGCGGCGGCCTTCGAATGGCTCCCGCGCGAGGCCCGCGCCGCCCGCTGAGCGGCCCCCGAGACGCGACACAGACACGGCACAGACACGGCACAGCAGTCAGAGAGGCACCCTCACCATGAGCAACCTTGCCGGCGGTCCCCGCCCGCCCCGCCCGACGATCGCCTGGATCGGCCTCGGCATCATGGGTTCCCCCATGTCGGAGAACCTGATCAAGGCCGGATACGACGTCACCGGGTTCACCCTGGAGCAGGACAAGCTGGACCGGCTGACCGCCGCGGGCGGCACGGCGGCCGGTTCGATCGCCGAGGCCGTGCGGAACGCGGACGTCGTGATCACGATGGTGCCCGCCTCCCCGCAGGTCGAGGCCATCGCGTACGGGCCGGACGGCATCCTCGAGAACGCGCGGTCCGGCGCGCTCCTGATCGACATGTCCTCCATCACTCCGCAGACCTCCGTGGACCTGGCAGGGGCGGCGAAGGACAAGGGCATACGGGTCCTGGACGCGCCGGTGTCCGGCGGCGAGGCCGGGGCCGTCGAGGCCGTCCTGTCCATCATGGTCGGCGGCGAGCAGGCCGACTTCGACCAGGCCGAGCCGATCTTCGAGGCGCTCGGCAGGACCATCGTGCTGTGCGGGCCGCACGGCTCCGGCCAGACCGTCAAGGCCGCCAACCAGCTGATCGTCGCCGTCAACATCCAGGCGTGCGCCGAGGCCGTGGTCTTCCTGGAGAAGTCGGGCGTCGACCTGAAGGCGGCCCTCGACGTCCTGAACGGCGGTCTCGCCGGCTCCACCGTGCTGACGCGCAAGAAGGACAACTTCCTTCAGCGCGACTTCCGTCCGGGCTTCCGTATCGACCTGCACCACAAGGACATGGGCATCGTCACGGACGCCGCCCGCAACGTCGGCGCCGCACTGCCGGTCGGTGCCGTGGTGGCGCAGCTCGTGGCCTCGCTGCGCGCACAGGGCGACGGCGGCCTGGACCACTCCGCGCTGCTGCGCGCGGTCGAGCGCCTCTCCGGCGCGCAGGTCTGACGGCCCACCCCACAGACCCCGGGCGGCGCCGGCGCTGACACCTGTCCTGTCGCGCCCAAGCGGCGGCGCCGCCCGGCACCAGATCGAGCCCCGGACTCCCGGCCAGGGAGCCCGGACCACGGACTGCGGGCCACCGGCCCCGGTCCGTGAGGAGAAGGTCCGCGCCCCGCGCGTGAACCGGTCCCCTCGATCAACTCCCGAGCTGCGCCCCGGATCTGACGGGAGGTCCGGCCCGGGGCGCACCGCCCGCGAGAGCCGTGGATCCGGATGAGGGGTAGTCCACGGAACGAGCGGGCAGGACGAGGACCGCGGCGGCGAGCGAGCCAGTGCGGTGGTGAAGGCCCCGGGGCCCCCTTCTCGACATGAGGGAAGGGGGCCCCGGGACCGTCGTGGCCGCCGCGGTCCCGGCCGAGAACGAAGACCGAGAACCAGGGCCCCGCGCCCGAACCGAGAGCGCCGAGTACGGACACCCCGTACTCGGCGCTCTTCGCCGTCCGCGACGCCCCTCGGCTCCCCGGCCCGCCGACCGTCCGGCCGGGCCGCCGGAGCCCCGCTCGCGCACGGCCCCGTACGTACGCCGGTGGGCGTACCCCGGCTACGGAACCCTCAAATGAACCTCTGAACATGGCCCAGGGGCTTCAACTCACTGTGTTCCAGGGCACATTCTCAGCACATGGGGCCCGCCGGCACGGGGGCGGCGGGCCTCACCGTGGGCCACCACGGGCCGGGCCCGGCACGGGGGCGGGTCCGCAGGGGTGGGACCACGGGGGCAACACGGGGGCGGCGGGTTCGGTTCGGGCGGCGGCGGGGGCTGCTCGGGCCGGGCACGGCGCGAGGCCCCCGTCCTGGTTCACAGGACGGGGGCCTCGGCCTCCCCGCGGGCCCGACGAGCCGACGTCGGACGGCTGTTCACATCGCACGGGCCGGTCCGCTCGGACGGGCCGTGCAGTCTTCAGGTCAGATCATCCGGTCGGGTCGGGTCGGGTCAGGTCGGGTCGGGTCGGGTCGGGTCGGGTCACACCGTCAGGGGCCTGATGGACGTGGGCGCGTGGCCCGGTTCGGTCGCGATCTCCTCGAACTCCACGACGTTGCTGATGTCGTTGGTGGTGGACATCGAGATGTTGGTGACACGCTCCAGGATGGCCTCGACGACCACCGGGACCCTGAATTCGACGGCGAGCTTCTTCGCCTGCTCGAAGGCCGCGCCCAGCTCGCTCGGGTCGGTGACGCGGATCGCCTTGCAGCCGAGCCCTTCGACGACCTTCACGTGATCGACCCCGTACACGCCCAGCTCGGGCGAGTTGACGTTCTCGAACTCCAGGTTGACCTGGAAGTCGATGTCGAACGCCCGCTGGGCCTGGCGGATCAGGCCGAGGTACGCGTTGTTCACCAGGACGTGGACGTACGGGATCCGGTGCTGCGCCCCGACGGCCAGTTCCTCGATCATGAACTGGAAGTCGTAGTCGCCGGACAGCGCGACCACCTGCGCCTCGGGGTCGGCCTTGGCGACGCCGAGTGCGGCCGGGACGGTCCAGCCGAGCGGGCCCGCCTGACCGCAGTTGATCCAGTGCCGCGGCCGGTAGACGTGCAGCATCTGCGCGCCGGCGATCTGCGAGAGGCCGATCGTGGTGACGTACCGCGTCTCCGGGCCGAAGGCCTTGTTCATCTCCTCGTAGACCCGCTGCGGCTTGATCGGGATGTCGTCGAAGTGCGTACGGCGCTGGAGGGTCGCCTTCCTCTCCTGCGCGGACCGGGCCCACGCGGACCGGTCGGGCAGCCTGCCCGCGGCCTTCAGCTCCCGGGCCACCTCGACGAACAGTTCGAGCGCGGCCCCGGCGTCGGAGGCGATGCCGTAGTCCGGGGCGAAGATCCGGCCGATCTGGGTCGGCTCGATGTCGACGTGCACGAACTTCCGGCCGGCGGTGTAGACGTCCAGTTTCCCGGTGTGGCGGTTGGCCCAGCGGTTTCCGATGCCGAGCACGAAGTCGGACTCCAGGAAGGTCGCGTTGCCGTAGCGGTGCGAGGTCTGCAGACCCACCATGCCGGCGTTGAGCTCGTGGTCGTCGGGGACGATACCCCAGCCCATGAGGGTCGGCACCACCGGGACGCCGGTCAACTCGGCGAATTCGACGAGGAGTTCGGAGGCGTCAGCGTTGATGATGCCGCCGCCGGCGACGATCAGGGGACGCTCGGACTCGTTGAGGAGCGTGAGCGCCTTCTCGACCTGGGCGCGGGTCGCGGCCGGCTTGTAGACCGGCAGCGGCTCGTACGTCCCGGGGTCGAACTCGATCTCCGTGAGCTGGACGTCGATCGGGAGGTCGATCAGGACGGGGCCCGGGCGGGCCGAGCGCATCAGATGGAAGGCCTGCTGGAAGACGCCCGGGACCTGCGCGGCCTCCAGGACGGTGACCGCCATCTTGGCGACCGGCCTGGCGATCGACGCGATGTCGACGGCCTGGAAGTCCTCCTTGTGGATCACGGCGGTCGGGGCCTGGCCGGTGATGCACAGGATCGGGACGGAGTCGCCGGTCGCGGAGTACAGGCCGGTGATCATGTCGGTGCCGGCCGGGCCGGACGTGCCGATACAGACGCCGATGTTGCCGGGGGCGGTGCGGGTGTAGCCCTCCGCCATGTGGGAGGCGCCCTCCACGTGCCTGGCGAGGGTGTGGCTGATGCCACCGGAGGCCTGCAGCGCCGCGTAGAAGGGGTTGATCGCCGCGCCCGGGACACCGAACGCACTGGTGACGCCCTCGCGCTTGAGGATCTCAACTGCCGCGCGGGCAGCGGTCATACGAGCCATTGCGTACTCCTGCTTCGGCCGTCGGATTCGGGCTCCCGTCGCGCCCCGCGGAGAGCTTCAAATTCCGTATTACGGAAACTAACTTCTACTATCTGGAAGCAATGTAGGTGGGAGGCCGGAGGGCGTCAAGGGTCGACGACGGACCCGGGGGTGGCGCAATCGCGGCGCTTCCGATCGATTCACTGCCGGAGCGCGGCGTTCCGGTGGACGATGGAGGGGCTGTCCCGATGTGGTGTCACGGTGTTCTGGAGAGGGTCATGTCCGAGAGCGTGCCGGTGCGGTGTCCGGCCTGCCGGCGCGAGCACGTCTATGCGGCGCCGACGTATCCGTGTGCGTGCGGTGCGCCGGTCGCGCCCGTCCTCGACCGGCGGGCCCGCGCCGAGTCCGTCACCCACCACACCTGGGACGAGGGCTGGGTGACGATCCGCTGCGTGTCCTGCGGACGCGAGGACCAGTGGCCCCGCCCGGAGGTCGGCTGCCCGTGCGGGACGGTCCTGCGGGTGCCGGTGACGGAGGCCGGTCCCGGCGAGCGCGCCGAGGGGACGGACCCGGCTGCGCGACCCGCCGCCCATGACGCACCCCGCGCCCCCGGTACGGACGTCCCGGCCGCCCATGACGCACCGCGCCCCTCCGCCACGGACGGCTCGGGCGGCCCGGGCCGCGGGAGCGGCGGGGAAGGAGGCGACGGCACGGAGACCGGCGACGCCCCGGAAACCGCACGGGAGGGCGTGGGCCACCAGTCCCCGAAGCCCCGGCCCAGGCGTCTCCCGGCGGCCATCCCGCTCCCCCGCACCGAACCGGCCCCCCGCCCTGCGTTCCAGCCGGTGACCATCCGCACGGCCCGTGACGCCGTGACGGCCGCCGCGCTGTACCTGCGCTGGCTCGGCTACCGGGACATCCGGCGGGCCGACCAGCGGCCGCCCTCCGGTATCGGTCTCGCGGCCCGCGGGGTCGTCGCCCAGGTGGATCCGACCGTGCGACCGGCCTCCCTGCGGGACGTGGAGTGCCTCTGGCTGACGGCGATGACGGAATCGGCGGGCTGCGTCTACTTCTCGCTGGCCGGATACGAGGACGACGCCCGCGCGTGCGCCGACTCGCTGGGCATCCCCCTGTTCGTACTGGACCTCACGGGCACCCCGCAGGCAGCGAACAGCCTCGCCGACGAACTCGTCGCGACCGGCGCCTGACCCCTCCAACTCCCCCGCCCAGCCACATACTTGGTCTCATGACCGTCAGAGTGGCCACCACCGCCGACCTCCCAGTGCTCCAGGACATCGAACGCGCCGCGGGCGAACCCTTCCGCCTCTTCGGCATGCCGGAGGTCGCCGACGACGAACCGCCCCCGCTCGACGTCCTGGAGCGCTTCACGCAGGCGGGCCATGCCTGGGTCGCCGAGGACGCCACCGGCGGGCCCGTCGCCTACCTGATCGGCGAACCGGTGGACGGCGCCTTCCACATCGAGCAGGTCTCCGTCCACCCCGACGCCGCACACCGGGGCGTGGGCCGGACCCTGATCGCGTACGCCGCGGACCGGGCTCGCGAACAGGGCCTGGCCGCCCTCACGCTGACCACCTTCGCGGAGGTCCCCTGGAACGCGCCCTACTACGAGCGTCTCGGCTTCCGCGTCCTGGCCGGACCCGAACTCACCCCGGGGCTGCGGCGCATCCGGGCCGCGGAGGCCGAGCACGGTCTCGACCGCTGGCCCCGGGTGTGCATGCACCGGGCCACGGAGCCGGCCGGACAGCGGCCGACTCCCTAGGGGGTGTCGCGGACGTCCGCGTCCGCGAACTTCTCCCGCAGCTCGATCTTCCGCACCTTCCCGGACACCGTCATCGGGAAGGACTCCATGATCCGCAGCCGGCTGGGCACCTTGTAGTGCGCCAGCCGGCCCTCGCAGAAGGCCCGCAGCTCCTCCGGCGTCGGCGGGTCGCCGGGGTCGCGCGGGATGACGCAGGCGAGCACCTCCTCGCCGTACCGCTCATGGGCCACGCCCACCACCTGCACGTCCGCGATCTTCGGATGCGCGTACAGGAACTCCTCGATCTCGCGCGGGTAGATGTTCTCGCCACCCCGGATGATCATGTCCTTGATGCGGCCGACGATCTGTACGTATCCGTCGTCGAGCATCACCGCCAGGTCGCCGGTGTGCATCCACCGCCCGGGGTCGACGGCTTCGGCGGTCTTCTCGGGCTCGTCCCAGTAGCCGAGCATCACGCTGTAGCCCCGGGTGCACAGTTCGCCCGCCGAGCCGCGCGGCAGGGTCACCCCGGTCGCGGGGTCGACGACCTTGACCTCGATGTGCGGCAGGACGCGCCCGACCGTGCCGGTGCGGTGCTCCAGGTCGTCGTCGCGGCGCGTCTGGAGGGACACGGGCGAGGTCTCGGTCATGCCGTAGCAGATGGACACCTCGGCCATGTGCATCTCGGAGACCACCCGCTTCATCACCTCGACCGGGCAGGGCGAGCCCGCCATGATGCCGGTCCGCAGTGAGGACAGGTCGTACGTCGCGAAGTCCGGGAGGTTCAGCTCCGCGATGAACATCGTCGGTACGCCGTACAGCGAGGTGCACCCCTCCTCCTGGACCGCGCGGAGCGTGGCCGTGGGATCGAAGGACGGCGCCGGGACGACGATGCACGCGCCGTGGGAGGTGGCGGCGAGGTTGCCCATCACCATGCCGAAGCAGTGGTAGAAGGGCACGGGAACGCAGATCCGGTCCTGCTCGGTGTAGGCGATCGACTCCCCCACGAAGTATCCGTTGTTGAGGATGTTGTGGTGGGAGAGCGTCGCTCCCTTGGGGAATCCCGTCGTGCCCGACGTGTACTGGATGTTGATCGGGTCGTCGCAGGACAGTTCACCCGCACGTGCCAGCAGTTCCTGTCGCAGCTCGGGTGTCCCGCGTCCGACCAGCGCGTCCCAGCTCGGATCCCCGATGTACACGGTCTCGCGCAACTCGGGGCAGTTGCCCTGCACTTGACCGACCATGGCCCGGTAGTCGCTCGACTTGTGGCTGAGGGAGGCGAAGAGCAGGGAGATCCCGGCCTGCCTGAGGACGTACTCGACCTCGTGGGTGCGGTACGCCGGGTTGATGTTCACCATGATCGCGCCGATGCGGGCGGTGGCGTACTGGACGAGGACCCACTCGGGGCAGTTGACGGCCCAGATGCCCACCCGGTCGCCCTTGGCGACTCCGCTCGCGAGCAGCGCGCGGGCCAGCCGGTCGACGTCCGCGGAGAAGCGGGCGTACGTCCAGCGCCGCCCGGACGGCACGTCGACGAGCACCTCCCGTTCCGGCCAGGCCGCCACCGCCCGGTCCAGGTCGGCGCCGATGGTGGCGCCGGCCAGCGGCGTGCCGCTCGTTCCGTGCGCGTACGACAGTTCACTCACCGGAAGTCCTCCTCGCGGTACTCCGCGTCCGAACCCGCGGCCGTGGCCTCGCGCAGCTCGATCCGCCTGATCTTCCCGGACACGGTCTTGGGCAGTTCGCCGAACTCCAGTCGGCGGACCCGCTTGTACGGGGCGAGGACCGTGCGCGCGTGCTCGAAGAGCACCTTCGCGGTGTCGGGTCCCGGCTCCCAGCCGTCCGCCAGCACGATGTACGCCTTCGGGACCGCGAGCCGCAGCTCGTCCGGCGCGGGCACGACGGCGGCCTCCGCGACGGCCTCGTGCTCCAGGAGCGCGCTCTCCAGCTCGAACGGCGAGATCTTGTAGTCGGAGGCCTTGAAGACGTCGTCGGCCCGCCCCACGTACGTGATGTAACCGTCCTCGTCGCGCGAGCCGATGTCTCCGGTGCGGTAGTAACCGCCCGCCATGGCCTCGGCCGTGCGGTCCGGGTCACCGTGATAGCCGGTCATCAGGCCCACGGGCCGTGCGGACAGGTCGAGCGCGATCTCGCCCTCGGCTGCGCCCGGCGCGCCCGACACCGGGTCGAGCAGCTCGACCTCGAAGCCCGGGCTCGGCCGCCCCATCGACCCTGTCTTCAGTGGCTGGCCAGGGCTGTTGGACACCTGCACGGCCGTCTCGGTCTGCCCGAAGCCGTCCCTGATGGTGACGCCCCACGCCCTGCGCACCTGCTCGATGACCTCGGGGTTGAGCGGCTCACCGGCGGCGACGGCCTCCCGCGGCGGCGTACGCAGTCGGCTGAGGTCGGACTGGATGAGCATGCGCCAGACGGTGGGAGGAGCACAGAAGGTCGTCACGCCCGCGCGGTCCATCTCGGCCATCAGCCGGCCCGGGTCGAAGCGCGTGTAGTTGTGGAGGAAGACGGTCGCCTCCGCGTTCCAGGGGGCGAAGAGGTTCGACCAGGCGTGCTTGGCCCAGCCGGGCGAGGAGATGTTCAGGTGCACGTCCCCGGGCTTGAGGCCGATCCAGTACATGGTCGCCAAGTGGCCGACCGGGTACGACACATGGGTGTGCTCGACGAGTTTGGGGCGGGCGGTGGTGCCCGAGGTGAAGTAGAGCATCAGGGGGTCGTCGGCGCGGGTCGGGCCGTCCGGCCTGAAGGGGCCGTGGTCGTGGCGGTGGACGTCCTCGTAGGGATGCCATCCCGGCTGCTCGCCGCCGACCACGACGCGCGTGTAGCCGCCGGGCACCTCGTCGAACTTGCCGGTGTCCTCGGCGCGCACGATCACATGGCGGACCCGGCCCCGTTCGACGCGGTCCCGCAGGTCGGCCGGGCCCAGCAGCGGCGTGGCGGGGATGACGACCGCGCGCAGCTTCATCGCGGCGAGCGCCGTCACCCACAGCTCGGCCTGGTTCCCCAGCATGACCAGGATCCGGTCCCCGGCACGCACGCCCAGCCCGCGCAGCCATCCCGCGGCCCGGCCGGAGAGCACGGACAGCTCCTCGAAGGACAGCCTGGTCTCGCTGCCGTCCTCCTCGACGATGTGCAGCGCGGTCCGGCCGTTGCCGTCCGCGATGGCGTCGAACCAGTCGAGTGCCCAGTTGAAGTACTCCGGGCGGGGCCAGGAGAAGCCCGCGCAGGCCGTGGCGTAGTCCTCGCGGTGTTCCAGAAGGAAGTCCCGCGCGCTGCGGAAGCGCTCCGTCGGCGTCGTCGGCGGCGTAGTCATCTGTCCTCCTCGGACCCGGACCATTGCCGGGCGGCTCACTCACATCGTGTAATCCGTGATGCGGGTCTCACTACCCCCGAACGGGGGGTGCGCAGCGGTGAAGGGACGAGCACGTGGCGGCTGGCGTGACCGAAGCGGTGGAACTGCGCGGCGCGCTGATGCGCCTGCGCCGGGCGACGGGGCTGCCCGTCGCCTTCGGCGGTCTGGTGGAGCCGGGCCGCGGGCAGGTGCGGATCAGCGAGCTGAACGGCACGGCGACGGCGGCCCTGAGCGCGCTCGCCGTGTCGTCGGGCAACGGCCTGGGCGGCAAGGCGGTCGCCCTCGCCCGGCCGTGCGCCGTCACGGACTACTCCTCCTCGCGTCGGATCAGCCACGAGTACGACAGCGCGGTGGCCGCGGAGGGGCTGCGGTCCGTCCTCGCCGTGCCGGTCGTCGTACGCCGCCGGGTGCGCGGCGTCCTGTACGGCGCCCTGCGCACGGCCCAGCCGCTGGGCGACCGGACGCTGGCCGCGGCGGTGGAGGCGGCGCGGGACGTGGAGCAGTCGCTGGTCGTACGGGACGAGGCGTACGGACTGCTGGCGGCGGCGCGCACGCCGGGGGTCGCCGGGGGGCCGGTGGGGCCCGGAGGGCCGGAGGGCGCGGCGTGGGAGCGGCTCCGGGAAGCGCACGGGGCGCTGCGCGCGCTGGCCCCGCGCCTCGTGGACCCCGTACTGCGGGCCGAGCTTCTCTCGGTCTGCGAGACGCTGGCTGCCTCACCCGGTCGGACGCCGTCGGCCCCGGAAGTCCGGCTCACCCCTCGTGAGCTGGACGTTCTCGCCTGTGTGGCCGTCGGTACGACCAATGCGGGCGCCGGGGAGCGGCTCGGGCTGCGCTCCGAGACGGTCAAGGCCTATCTACGGTCCGCGATGCGCAAGCTGGGCGCACACACCAGGCTGGAGGCCGTGGTGGCGGCGCGGACGGCGGGGCTGCTGCCGTGAAGGTCCGTACCTCCCCGCGCGTCGTATACATGCACAGGCAGCCTGAAATCCCGTATACCGAATCTCTGTTATTTCCCTCACGGCGCAACCCCCCGAAATTCAGAAGCTCTTTGCATAATATTGATCCGAACACGACATGAGGGGAGCGGTGCGCGTGCGACGGGATTTCGAGGAGCCTGTCAGACCCCTTTCCGAGCAGGTCGTCGGGCGGGACGAGCTGCTGGGACGAGCACGCGAGCAGCTCTCGCGAGGCGGCAGCCTCCTCTTGCACGGTCCGCCCGGAATAGGAAAGTCGACCGTCCTGCGGGCAATGGCTGCGGAATACGCCGAATCGGCCCGGACTGTGTTGCGCTGCTCCGCCACCGAGTCGGAATCCCATCTCCCGTTCCTGGCTCTGGTCGATCTGCTCGGCCTTGTCGCCGACGAGGTCGCCGACGCCCTGCCCGCACCGCAGCAGGCCGCGCTCGAGGCGGCCCTCACCGGCCGCGCCGAATCGTCCCTGCACCAGGACGGCCTGGCGCTGCGGCTCGCCGTGCTGTCGGTGCTGCGCGCTCTGGCTGCCAAGGGGCCGGTGCTCCTCGTCGCCGACGACCTGCAGTGGCTCGACGCGCCCAGCGCCGAACTGCTCGGGTTCGCCGCCCGTCGCCTCGGCGGAATGCCGGTACGGATGCTCGGCGCGGTGCGTACCGGCACCGAACCGAAGGAACAGGAGCACGACCCGTATCTACGCGCGTATCCGCCGGAGACGCTGGCCCTGCGGCTGACCCCGCTGTCCCACCCGCAGATCGCCGAGCTGCTCACCAACCGCGGCCACACGGGCCTGCGCCGCTCGACCCTGCGGGACATCCACCACACCAGCGGCGGCAACCCGCTGTTCGCGCTGGAGCTCGGCCGCGCGCTGGCCGAGAGCACGACGCCGCACCGGCCCGGCGAGCCACTGCCGGTGCCCACCTCGCTGCGCGCCCTCGTACTCAGCCGACTGGACCTGCTGTCCGCCGAGGCCCGCCGGACGCTTCTCGTGGCGAGCGCGGGAGCCCGCCCCACCCAGGCACTGCTGGCGGCCGCGGGCCGTAGGAACGTGGAGGCGGAGATCGCCCTAGCGGCCTCGCTCGGGCTCGTGGCGGCCCTGGGCCCGGACAGCCACGGGCCGGACGGCCAGGAGGGGGCGGTGCGTTTCGCGCATCCGCTCGTCTCCGCCGCGCTGTACGCGCAGGCGACACCCCAGGAGCGGCGGGCCGCGCACGCGGCCCTGTCCACGGCCGCCTCCGATCCGATCGAGCGGGCCCGGCATCTCGCGCTGGCCACCACCGGCACCGACGAGGAGGTCGCCGCCCGTCTCTCCGAGGCGGCGGCGCTGGCCCGGGACCGCGGCGCCCCCTCGGTGGCGGCCCAGCTCGGGCTGCTCGCCGCCCGGCACACCCCCGCGGACGGCCGGCCCGGTGCGGACGAACGCCGGCTGCGGTCCGCCGAGGACGCGCTGACCTCGGGCCAGATCGACCTGGCCCGAGAGGTGGCCCGTGACGTCCTGGACCGGGCGACGGACGCGGCCGTCCGGGTACGGGCCTGGATGGTCGTGATCGACTCGGCCGGGCAGGCGATGGCCGATGTCGAGGCGGTGTTCCCGCAGGCTCTCGCAGACGCGGGCGACGATCCGCGGCTGCTCGCGCTGGTCCGCTACCAACTGGCCTGGCGGGCGCTGCTGGTGGAGGGAGAGATGGCGAAGGGCCGCGAGGAGGCCGCCCACGCGGCACGGCTCGCCGCCACCGCGGGTGACCGGAGCACCGAGCTGCTCGCC
Organism: Streptomyces aurantiacus; assembly: GCF_027107535.1. Lineage (NCBI taxonomy): Bacteria > Bacillati > Actinomycetota > Actinomycetes > Kitasatosporales > Streptomycetaceae > Streptomyces > Streptomyces sp. Qhu-G9. The sequence goes on from NZ_CP114283.1 coordinate 7,110,353, forward strand.
CTGTCCTTCCAGGCCCAGATGGAGACCCTGATGGGCCATCCAGCGGCCCCGGCGACGCTCGAGAAGGCCCTCGCGGAACCGCAGGACCTGCGGGTGGCCTGCGACCACAACGGCGCGGGCGCCACCCGCTTCCGCTGGCTCATCATGAGCGACCAGCTCACCGACGCCCGGGCCACGATCACCCGGCTGCTCGGCGAGGTGCGCCGGCGCGGCATCGTCGAGAGCGAGGTGCACTTCCTGCGCGGGCTCGCCGAGACCGAGCTGCGCTCCGGGCACTGCGGCCGGGCGCTCGACCTCGCCCACGAGAGTCTGCGGCTCGCCCGGGACACCGGCATCGGCGAGGCCGCGGGCAACATGTTCACCTCGCTCGCCGAGGCCGCGGGCGGCGATGTGCACCGGGCGCTCGCGCTGGCCGCGGACGCGGTGCGCCGGGCCGAGGACGACGGCGACCTGATCTACCTCTCCCGGGCCCTGGGCGCGCTGGGGCATGCCCGGCTGGTGGCGGGGGACGCCGCCGGGACGGTCGAGTCCCTGCGCAGGGCACGGGAGTTGGAGCAGGGCATCGGCATCTTCGACCCCGCACGCGGCCGCTGGCACGGCGATCTCGCCGAGGCGCTCGTCCTCATCGGCGAGCCCGCGGAGGCGCAGGACGTCATCACCGCCACACGCGAGCACGCGGTCCGGTTGCGGCGGGCGAGTGTCCTGGCCGTGCTGGACCGGGCCGAGGCCCTCGTGAAGGCCGCGGCAGGCCATCACGAGGCGGCCGCGGAGCAGTTGACCTCGGCGCAGGACCGGCTGGCGCAGCTCGGATACGGGCTCGAGGAGGCGCGTGCCGCCCTCGCGCTGGCCCGGCTGCGCGCCGAGCAGTCGGGGCGGGGCTCGTACGACGAGGCGGCGCGGCTGTTCCGCCGCTGCAAGGCGGTGCCCTGGCTTCGGCAGCTGGACGCGGCGGTCCTGGCCGGCACCGCCCCGGCTGCCTCCGCTCCGACCGTTCCCGAGTCCGTGCTGCCACACCTGGACCGGCTGGCCTCGACGGAGCGTCAGGTCGCGGCGCTCGTCCTGGAGGGCGCCACGAACCGCGAGATCGCCGCGCGCCTGTACATCAGCGTGAAGACGGTCGAGGCGACGCTCACCCGCGTCTACCGGAAGCTGGGGATCCGGTCCCGGGTCGACATCGTACGACTGGCCGCGGGGCAACAGCGGGGCGACTGAACCCCGCCCACGGCCGGGCACCGCGCCCTTCGGAGCCCTCCCCCGGGCGACGGCTCCCTCGCGCGGGGCGCAGTCGTACGGGGCGCAGTCGTACGGGGCGCAGCCGTTCGGGGCGCAGCCGTTCGGGGCGCTGGGGACGCCCACGGCCTGAGCCGATGCGTGTCGGCGCCGGGGCGAGGCCGCAGGCCGGTCCGGCCGTCGGGCCCCCTGCCCGAGACGATGCCGCTCCTGCCGGCCCGGCTCCCGGCTCCCGGCTCCCGGCTCCCGGCTCCCGGCTCCCGGCTCCCGGCTCCCGGCTCCCGGCTCCCGGCTCCCGGCAGGATCCCCGGTATCAAGGCGTCCACACGGGGAACGGCCGGCGACGGGACGGCCGGGCATGTGACGAAGGCCGGGCGGTCACCGGGCAGCGACCGGGCGGCGACCGAGGGTTATCCCTCGGCAACTCCCGCAGGGAGTTCCCTCATTGGGGGTACTCCCCGTGCGCTTCTAGCGTGGGACCCGCCCCGCAGGCTGTCGCTCCACCCCCACAGTGCACCCCCCACCGGCACTCCTGAGGAGATCCATGTTCGGGCTCACTTTTGCCAAGAAGGCCGCCGCTGTCACCGCGGCGGCCGCCGCCGCGACGACCTGTCTGCTCGGCGCCACCACCGCGAGCGCCGCCCCCCAGCCCATCGTCGGCGGTTCGACGACCACGGCGTCCGCGTACCCGTACGTCATGCAGATCACCAACGCCTCGCAGAGCCAGTTCTGCGGCGGCACCCTGGTGTCGGCCACCAAGGTCGTCACGGCGGCCCACTGCATGGTCGGCAGAACCACGAGCAACACCCGTGTGGTCGGCGGCCGTACCTACCGCAACGGCACCAACGGCACCGTCGCCCAGGTCAGCAAGATATGGATCCACCCGAGCTACTCGGACGCCGAGAGCGGTGACGACGTCGCCGTCCTGACCCTGTCGACGTCGATGCCGTACACGCCCATCAGCTACGTCTCCTCCTCCGAGACCGGCGTGTACGCGGCCGGCGCCACCGCCCGCATCCTCGGCTGGGGCACGACCAGTTCGGGCGGCTCCTCCTCCAACCAGCTGCGCACCGCCACCGTTCCGACCGTGTCCAACGCCAACTGCTCCTCGGCGTACGGCTCGTCCTACATCGCCTCCGACATGGTCTGCGCCGGCTACACCTCCGGCGGCGTGGACACCTGCCAGGGCGACAGCGGCGGCCCCCTCGTCATCGGCGGCAAGCTCGCCGGCATCACCTCGTGGGGCTACGGCTGCGCGGACGCCGCCTACCCGGGCGTCTACACCCGCCTGACGACCTTCTCCAGTCTGGTGACGACGCAGGTCAACTCCTAGCAACCGACAGGCGATCGTCCTGCTGATCGCTTCCGTCCCGAAAACTCCCTGAGCACGACTCAGGTTGAGCCAGGGGGCGTTGCGGGCCTCCACGAGCGGCCCGCAACGCCCCCTTTCCACTGCCCGGCGCCATCTGGGCCCGTCCGCCCACCGTCAGCCGCGTACGACGGTCCCGAACCGGATGTCGTACGAGGACGAGCCACGCAGCGCCGTGAGCATCCGTGCCGCCTCCTCGACCGCCTCTTCGCGCTGTCGCCGGGTGAGTGTGCCGAAGGGCTCGATGGTGAGCACGGCCCGGTCGCCGGTCTCCTCCAGCCGCCACACCCCCTCCAGGAATCCGTCGACGAGCAGGGCGCGGTGGGCCTGATTGCCCTGCCAGGTACGGCCCTTGTACTCGGGGGACACCACGCGGGAGCGGTCGGCGTGCGAGAGGAGCAGATTGTCGAACTCGGGCAGCAGCCGCGCGGGCGCCGGGGTGTCCGCGTCGGGCCGGGGCGCGTCGGGCAGGTCGAAGAGCTCGACCCCGCGCTCGTCGGCGAAGGTGACCAGCTGGGGCCGGAGCCGTTCGAAGGCCTCGCGGAGCCGGGTCAGGCCGGCCCAGGCCTGCATGTCCATGACGGAGGCGGGGCCGAAGGCGGCGAGATAGCGCAGGACGGTGGCGTCGGGGGCGGGAACCGGTTCGGCGGGCCTGCCGAGCCAGTGCTCGGCGGTGGTGAGCGCGACCTGTCCGCTGCGGCCCCACAGCCCGCGCGGGGTGACCTGGACGAGAGGCAGCCTGCAGCGGGCCGCGACGGCGAGGGCCAGGGGATCGGCGTCGGGCCACTCGACGAGCAGCGCCTCCCGCAACTGCTTCATCGTGCGCGGCTCGGCCTCGACCAGCTCCCGGCTGATCGAGGCGAGCCGGTCGAGGTCCACTCCGACGAGGCCCTTGCGGAAGCCGTACAGCTCGCGTTCGCGGGCGGCCTGCACGAGCGGGCGCAGGGTGAGGCAGTCGTCGGCGGTGTGGGTGTGGATGGTGGAACGCATGGTGACGATGCGCACGACCTCCCGCGCGTCCATCGCCGTGGACAACTCTTCGGGGTCAAAGCCCTCCAGGCGGGCGGCGAGCGCGTAGTAGGGAGGCTTCACGTTCTGGGCCTGGAGGCCGACGAGGTGCTCGACGGCGTCCGTCGCGGACATCGCGGCCCGGCGCAGGAGCAGCTGCCGGTCCAGGGTCGCGCGGTTCAGCTCACGGGCACTCAGCACGGGGGCGGTCGAGGTCTTCGTCATGCTCCGCACGCTATCGGGACTTGCGGACACCTTCTGTCCGCGATCCTTGCCGTTCCCCTACTCCGCCCGGACACTCCGGCCATTTGACCCGTATATCCTGCTCCGTGATCGGGAAGACAGACGTTCGATGCGTACGACACGGAGGCAGCCGCGATGCCGGAGCGCCGAGCCCGCCCCGCACCCGCCCCGAACGGCGGCCGGAAGCCGGTGTGGCGACGCGCCGTGGCTCCGACCCCGCCACCGCCGGCGGATCCCCCGGCGTCCCCGCCGGCTGCGGCCGACGTGAACTCCGTGGAGCCCGGCAGTGTCGTGCAGGCGGCGCTCTACCGCGACGGTGTGCGCGTCGCGACCCCCGCCTCCCTGGCGGACACCTTCCGTGAGCTGCGCGAGCAGCCGGACGACATGGCGTGGATCGGCCTGGCCCGTCCGACGGAGGAGGAAATCCTCTCGTTGGCCGCCGAGTTCGACCTTCACCCGCTCGCCGTCGAGGACGCGATGGAGGCCCATCAGCGGCCGAAGCTGGAACGGTACGGCGACACGCTCTTCGTGGTCCTGCGCGCCGCCCGCTACCTCGACGCGTCGGAGGAGGTCGACTTCGGCGAGCTGCACGTCTTCCTCGGCCCCGACTTCCTGATCACGGTCCGGCACGGTGCCGCTCCCGACCTCTCCGCGGTCCGGCGCCGTATGGAGGAGACCCCGGAGCTGCTGAAGCTCGGCCCCGAGGCGGTCCTGTACGCCATCCTCGACGCCGTCGTGGACGGGTACGCCCCGGTCGTCGCCGGTGTCCAGAACGACATCGACGAGATCGAGACCGAGGTCTTCGGTGGCGACCCGTGGGTCTCGCGCCGCATCTACGAACTCTCCCGCGAGATGGTCGAGTTCCAGCGCGCCACCCGCCCACTGGTCGGCATGCTGCACGGTCTGATGGCGGGTTTCGCCAAGTACGGCACCGACGACGAACTCCAGCGCTATCTGCGCGACGTCGCCGACCACGTCACCCACACCAGCGAGCGCGTGGACGGCTTCCGTCAGGCCCTCACGGACATCCTCACGGTCAACGCCACGCTGGTCACCCAGCAGCAGAACGCGGAGATGCGGGCGTTGGCGGAGGCGGGCTTCGAACAGAACGAGGAGATCAAGAAGATCTCCTCGTGGGCCGCCATCCTTTTCGCCCCGACCCTTGTCGGAACGATCTACGGCATGAACTTCGACCACATGCCGGAGCTGGGCTGGACCTTCGGGTACCCCTTCGCGATCGGCCTGATGGGCGTGGTGTGCGGGAGCCTGTACGTGATCTTCAAGCGGCGGGACTGGCTCTAGAACCCTGAGGTGACACTCAGCCCCCGTTCGCCCTCTGCTCGCGCACCCCGTACGGGGTATCGGCACGCCTCTGGAGGCGGTGGCGAAGGAGGCGGGCGTCGGGCCGTCGAAGCGCTGCCCGGCTTCTGCCGCTTCCTCGCAAAGTTCGAACCGCTGCGGCAGCTCACCGGCGGACTCCGCTCGATCCCCTACTACGACGCCCAGGCCGACGCGGGCCTGGCCCGCGTCTGGGTGATGACGGCCGTCGACCTCGCAGCGGCCGCGCCGTTCGGCTTCGGCATGACCGCTTGGTACGACCGCTAGGGGCTGCGTCGCATCCCGGTCCGGTCGAAGTCCGAGAAGACCACCGTCTCGGCGTAGCGGAAACGCAACTCACCCCGGACGGGCCACAACTCGGAGCGGCCCAGGTGTGCGTCGCCCCGTGGGGACGGCAGGCGCGCACACCCTCAGGGCTCGGCGACGACTTTTCCCCCGGAGTCGTCGCCGAGCCCTGAAAACCGATCGGTTTTATTTGGTCCGCATCGAGTTAACCTCGCAGTATGACCACCGACGTGAAACCAAGTACCAGAGAGCGACTCCTGGAGGCGGCGGCCACGCTCACCTACCGAGACGGTGTCGGCATCGGCGTCGAGGCGCTGTGCAAGGCGGCAGGGGTGTCGAAGCGCTCCATGTACCAGCTGTTCGAGAGCAAGGACGAACTGCTGGCGGCGAGCCTGGAGGAGCGCACCTCCGCCTACGTGGCGACGCTCCTGCCCGCGGCGGACGACGGCCGGTCACCCCGCGAGCGGATCCTGCACGTCTTCGAGCAGGTGGAGTCGCAGGCGGGTGAGCCCGAGTTCCAAGGCTGCCGGTATCTCGCCGTTCAGATCGAGTTGAAGGACCAGAACCACCCTGCCAGCCGAGTGGCTCACCGGGTCAAGGCGAACCTGACGGCGTTCTTGCGCTCCGAGGCCGAGCAGGGCGGGGCGAGCGACCCCGACCTGCTGGCCCGGCAGCTCAGCCTGGTCTTCGACGGCGCCAGCGCCCGCGCGGGGATCGGAGCCGACAAGCTGACCGGACTCGTCGCGCCCACCGTGACCACCTTGCTCGATGCGGCAGGCGTGCGCTGACACACCCCTGTTCACGTCGTGGGCATCGGCACCCAGCGGCAGGTGCACGGTCTGCCGGATCCTCATCCAGCCGGCCCGGACGAGCTCGCCGATCCGGTCATGACCCTGAGCCTCGGCAGCCACCACGACCACCACGACGGCGTATCCCTGATCTGCACCTGCACCTGCACCTGCACCTGGAGCGTTTCCGGGTGCTTCGAGACCAGCCGCGCACAGGCGTTCGTCATGACCTGGAGGACCTGCCCGCCGTCTTCCACCTCCTCGGCCGCCCTCTCGAAAGCCAGGCGACCTCGCTCCGCCCGACCTTCGCGTGACGGGATCGGATCGAGGCTTGAGCTTGCACGCGAAAACCGATCGGTTTACCATGGTGGAAACCGATCGGTTTCTCAATGATCCGGGAACTGGGCGCGGTCATGACCCTTTCGGGCGGGCCGCACCCGAATCACCTGTCCGCAGTGCAACGAAGGGGAGCCGGCGAGATGCCCAGCCCACAGTCACGTCCGACGATTCACATTCCGGGGACCACCAGCCACACCATCGCCCCGCGCGGCAGCCGCGAGGGAACGCTGCGCTACCTCAGGGCCGGCACCGGTGCTCCCGTGGTCCTGCTGCACACGGTGCGCACGCAGGCCGAGCACTTCCGCCTCCTCATTCCGATGATCTCGGATCAGTACACCGTGTACGCCCTGGATCTGCCGGGGATGGGCTACTCCGAGATCGTGCCCGGCGCGTCCTACGACGAGCCGGCGATGCGTGCGGGCGTCGAACGGCTCCTCACCGAACTCGACCTCTATGACGTGACGTTGGTCGGGGAGTCGATGGGCGCGGTGCTCGCCCTGACCGCCGCGGCCGATCTGCCGGAGCGGGTACGGCGCGTCGTCGCGGTGAACACGTACGACTTCCGTGACGGGATCGCCCGGTCCAGCGCCCTCGCCCGCGTGGTGGTCGGCGGTGTTCTCACTCCGGGCGTGGGCCCCGTGGTCGCCCGGCAGGAGCCCAAGCCTGTGCTGCGCAGGATTCTGCAGGGCGGGCTGGGAGACAAAGCCGCTTTGCGGGAGGACTACGTGAACGAGCTCCTCCAGGTGGGCAGCCGCCCCGGTTATCCGTCCGTCGCCCGGGCCGTGTACCAGAACCTGCCCAGCCTCATCGCGGCCCGCTCGCGCTATCCCGAGGTCAAGGCCCCCATGCACCTCGTCTACGGGGAGAAGGACTGGTCCCGACCCTCGGACCGGCAAGCCAACAAGGAGCTGCTGCCCGCCGCCGATTTCACGCAGGTGCCGGGAGCAGGCCACTTCATCGCCCTGGAACGGCCCGACGTACTGGCCGACCTGCTGAACGCGGTGGCGTGACCGCCCGACGCCCTGGCGCACAAAGGAACAGCGGATGACCGAGATCCGGACCGAGGCCGAGTTCCGGATCGGATGCGTGACGGCACGGTGCTGCGGGCGGACGTCTACCGGCCCGGCGGCACGGGACCGTGGCCGGTGCCGCTGGGCCGGCTGCCGTACGGGCAGCACTCCCATCACGGCCGTCGGGCCCGATCCCTCGACGACGGCCTGGCGAGCAGTGGCAACGCGGAGCTGCCTGCCGGCGTGCTGCCCGTGGTTCGGGTCCGACAGAGAGATGCGTCGCGGACTCTTGACGACGGCCCTATGACTGCGTAGACATGACAGCGCAGACATGACAGCGCAGTCATCCGGACGGCGTCTGGCATCATTGGGCTGGATCGTGCGGTCACCGGGAGACACCATGACGCGAGGGACAGGGCGGGGCGGGAGTTCCGCCGCGCCGCGCAGTGTGGATGTCGCCCGCCTGGCGGGCGTCTCGCAGAAGACGGTGTCCAGGGTCTTCAACGACGAGCCGTACGTCTCCGCAGATGTGCGCACCCGCGTCCTGGAAGCCGCCGAACAGCTCGGCTACCGGCGCAACAACGCCGCCCGGGCGCTGGCTTCGGGACGCACCCGCTCGATCGGCGTGGTGTCGCTGGGCACGGCCCTGTACGGACCTGCCTCCCTGCTCATCGGTGTCGAGCGGGTCGTCCGGGACACGGGGTACGCGCTTCGCGTGGTCAACACGATGGAGGGCGACCCGGCGGGCATCACCGGCGCCGTGGACTCGCTGCTCGACCAGGGCGTGGACGGCATCGTCATCTCCGAGCCGATCGACGAGGAGGGCGCCGGAGGAGACCTCTCCCTCCGCGTCGACGTACCGGTCCTCGTCCTCGGCGCACCGGCCGCCGTCACCGCGCCCACGGTGCTGACCGCCGGGGACGGCGCGGACCTGCTGGCCCGTACCGCCACCGAACACCTGCTGGACCTGGGCCATATGACGGTCCATCACCTGGCGGGTCCGCATCGGTGGTACGCCGCCCGGGACCGCCTGGAGGGCTGGCAGGCGACGCTGACCGCGCAGGGCAGGGACGTACCACCGGTCGTCGAGGGCGACTGGTCGGCCGCGTCCGGGTACCGCGCCGGATGCGAACTGGCCGCGGACCATGGTGTCACCGCGGTCTTCGCCGCCAACGACGACATGGCGATCGGTCTGATCCACGCGCTGACGGAGGCGGGGCGGCGAGTGCCGGAGGACGTCAGCGTCGTCGGCTTCGACGACATCCCGGTCGCCGCCTATGTGAGTCCCCCCCTCACCACGGTCCGGCAGCCCTTCGACGCCGTGGCACAGGAGGGACTCAAACGTCTCGTGCACGCCATCGAGAACCCGGGAGCGGACCCCCTGCCGGCGAGCGGCCCACCGGTCGACCTCGTCGTTCGCGCCTCCACCGCCCCTCCGCCGGACCGGACGACCCCGGCCGACGGTCGGCGTACCGCCTCCCGTTCCCGCGGGGGCACCCACGCTCCGCCGCTCCCGAACGGAGGGCCGCCCCACTCCGACTCAAGCCATGACTGACGCACACGGGCCGGCCCGGTCGGCAGAACCGACGGCCGGCGCGTCGCCCGGGACGAGCCGCGACACCGGCCGGGCCCGCGCCCCCGCGAACGACCCCGTCGCGCGGGCGACACTGAGCACTCCCCCGAACTGAGCACCGCCCGAGCCGAGTTCACCACACCTGCCTCCGGCGCTCCTCTTCGCCTCACCCTCTCCGGCCGCGATCTCCGCCTCCGCGGTACGCGGAACGCTCGCCGGTACCTGTCCACGAGGACGACCCGTACATGCCGGCCTTCCGGCCCCCGGTCGTCGCGTCCGTGCCTTTTCCCGACACGCCAGTGCACGCCCTCGCCAGGCGTGCCGCCACCTTCGCCTCCGGCGGGAGTTCACCATGCCCAGATCCACGTTCCTCTCCTCGTCCAGCCCTTCGCCGATGAGCCGTCGGCTGTTCCTCACCGCGACGGGCGCCGTGGCCCTCGGAGCAGCCCTGACGGCCTGCGGCGGCGGTGACTCCGGCGGTTCCTCCGGCGCCGCCGAACCGGTCTCCCGGGCCGACATCGACAAGGCGATGAAGACGCCGACCGAGCTCACGTTCTGGACGTGGGTCCCGAACATCGCCAAGGAGATCGCGCTCTTCGAGAAGAAGTACCCGGCCATCAAGGTCAAGGTCGTCAACGCCGGTCAGGGCACCCCGCAGTACACCAAGCTGCGGACGGCCCTGAAGGCCGGCAGCGGCGCCCCGGACATGGTGCAGATGGAGTACCAGGCCATTCCGACCTTCACCATCACCAACAGCCTGCTGGACCTGCGGCCCCACGGCGCCTCCGCGCTCAAGGACAGGTTCGTGGACTGGACCTGGGGTCAGGTCAGCGGCGCGGACGGCGAGGTCTGGGCGATCCCCCAGGACACCGGCCCGATGGGCATGCTGTACCGGAAGGACATCTTCGACCGGCACGGCATCGAAGTGCCGGGCACCTGGGACGAGTTCGCCGAGGCGGCGCGAAAGCTCCACAAGGCGGACCCCGACGTCTACCTCACCAACCTCGCCGCGAACCAGCCCGCCGCCTGGCACGGCCTCGTCTGGCAGGCGGGCGGCAAGCCCTACGCGACCGCCGGCAAGAGCGACATGACCATCAGCGTCGACGACGCCGTCTCCCGGAAGCTCGGCGCGTACTGGGGCGGCCTCGCGAAGGAAGGCGTCATCGGCGTCGAGCCCGACTTCACCGACGGCTGGTACGCCGCCCTCAACAAGGGCAAGTACGCCACCTGGCTCACCGCCGCCTGGGGCCCGGCCTTCCTCTCCGGCTCGGCCAAGGCCACCGCGGGCAAGTGGCGGGCGGCCCCCCTGCCGCAGTGGGACGCCGCCAAGCCCAGCGCGGGCAACTGGGGCGGCTCGACCACCGCGGTCATCCGCTCGAGCAAGAACCCTGTCGCGGCGGCCCAGTTCGCGCAGTTCCTCAACAGCGACCCGGCCAGCGCGAAGATGTTCGCCACCGAGCAGTTCTTCTTCCCGGCGACCACGTCACTGCTCGCGGACGCCGAGTTCGTCGCGGACGCCCCGGCCTTCTACGGCGGCCAGAAGGTCAACCAGGTCTTCGCCGACGTCAGTTCCACGGTCAACTCCTCCTTCCAGTGGCCGCCGTTCCTCGACCAGGCGGCGACCGACTGGACCGAGACCGTCGGCAAGTCCCTCGCGGACAGGACCGACACGGTCCGCGCGCTCGGCACCTGGCAGTCACGTCTGACCACGTACGCCAAGAAGCAAGGCTTCACCGTCAGGGGAAGCTGAGATGGCCGCCCCCGAGGTCTCGGCCGCGCCCGGCCCGCGGGCGCCCTCGCCCACGGCGGGCCGCGCCAGGGACAGGCGCCGCACCGCGGGACCGCTGTTCGTCGCGCCGTTCATGGTGCTCTTCCTGCTGCTGTTCCTCGCCCCGCTCGGCTACGCCGCCTACCTCAGCCTGTTCCAGGAACGCCTGGTCGGCGGGACGGCGTTCGTCGGGCTCGACAACTACGTCCAGGCCCTGGACGATCCGCTCCTCCTGCACGGCGTCGCGCGGGTCGCGCTGTTCTTCGTGATCCAGGTCCCCGTGATGCTGCTGCTGGCACTGCTGTTCGCCCTCGCGCTCGACAGCGGCCTGCTGCGGCTGGCACGGGTGATCCGGCTGGGCATCTTCGTCCCCTACGCCGTCCCGAGCGTGGTCGCCGCGCTCATGTGGGGCTACCTGTACGGGCCGGACTTCGGCCCGTTCGCCCAGCTCGGCCGGAACCTGGGCCTGCCGGCGCCCGACTTCCTCAGCGAGAGCTGGATGCTCGGCAGCCTGGCGAACATCGTGACCTGGGAGTTCGTCGGCTACAACATGATCATCCTGTACGCCGCCCTGCGCACCATCCCCCAGGAGCTGTACGAGGCGGCCGCGATGGACGGCGCCGGCGCCTGGCGGACCGCCTGGTCGGTCAAGCTGCCCGCGCTCCGGCCGGCGCTCCTGCTCACCCTGCTGTTCTCGGTGATCGGCAGCTTCCAGCTCTTCAACGAACCCAACCTGCTGATGAAGATCGCCCCGGACGTGATCAGCAGCTCCTACACCGCCAACCTCTACTCCTACTCCCTCGCCTTCACCGGTCAGCAGGTCAACTACGCGGCCACGGTGTCCTTCCTCCTCGGCCTCGTCATCGTGATCGCGTCCTACGCCGTCCTGCTCACCGCGAACCGCAGGAGGACTCCATGACCTCCACCGCCACCCCGCCGGCCGCCGTCGCCCCGGCGGCCCAGGGGCCCGCCCCCGGGGTCCGCCACCGTCGGAACGCCCGCGCCTCCCGTCGCCGCAGCACCCCGCTGACGATCGCCATGCTGGCGGCCCTGGCGTACTTCCTCCTGCCGCTGTGCTGGCTGGTGATCGCCTCGACCAAGAGCACCCAGGACCTGTTCAACAGCTTCGGCCTGTGGTTCTCCGACGCCCCGCAGCTGCTCGCGAACATCCAGGCGACCTTCACCCAGGACGACGGGGTGTTCGTGCACTGGCTGCTCAACACGCTGATGTACGCCGTCACCAGCTCGCTCGGGGCCGCGCTGCTCGCGGCCGCGGCCGGATACGGATTCGCCAAGTTCCGCTTCCGCGGCGACCGGGCCTCCTTCAACCTGGTCCTCGGCGCCGTCATGGTCCCGGCCACCGCCCTCGCCATCCCGACCTACCTGCTCTTCGCGAAGGCGGGCCTGGTCAACACACCCTGGGCGATCATCCTGCCCTCGCTCGTCAACCCGTTCGGCCTGTATCTGATGCGCGTCTACGCGGAGGACGCCGTCCCGGACAGCATCCTGGAGGCCGCCCGGATCGACGGGGCGGGCGAGGCGCGGATCTTCTTCCGCATCGCACTGCGGCTGCTGGCTCCCGGCCTGGTGACGGTCCTGCTGTTCACCCTGGTGGCTACCTGGAACAACTACTTCCTGCCGCTGATCATGCTCAACGACCCGGATCTGTACCCGATCACGGTGGGTCTCTCCTCCTGGGCCGCGCAGGCGCAGAACGGCGGGGCGGGAGCCAGCAGCGACATGCTCGCGCTCGTCGTGACGGGCTCCCTGATCTCGATCCTGCCCCTGGTGGTGGCCTTCCTCGTGCTCCAGCGGTACTGGCAGAGCGGCCTGGCCACCGGCGGCGTCAAGCAGTAGGGCCCAAGGCGCCCGGTCTTCGTATCACTCACGTTCTCCCGGAGGTTTCCTTCATGGCGGCTCTGCCTGCCCGCGTCCTCTTCGGCGCCGCTTACTACCACGAGTACCGGCCGCCCTACAGCGCCGAACAGTCCGACGAGCGTCTCAAGACCGACCTCGACCTGATGGCCGACGCCCGTCTGTCCGTCATCCGGGTCGGCGAGTCGGTGTGGTCGACCTGGGAGCCGGAGAACGGACGCTTCGACCTCGACTGGCTCCAGCCGGTGCTGGACGGCGCCCACGAGCGCGGCATCTCCGTCGTCCTCGGCACACCCACGTACGCCGTACCGCCGTGGCTGGCCCGCCAGTACCCGGAGATCGCGGGCGAGCGGCACACCGGCGAGCGCATCGGCTGGGGCGCCCGCCAGGAGGTCGACTTCACCCACCCCGCGTTCCGGTTCCACGCCGAGCGGGTCATCCGCCGGATCGTCGCCCGGTACGCCGGACACCCGGCGGTCATCGGCTTCCAGGTCGACAACGAACCGGGCAACGAACTGCTCCACAACCACGGCGTCTTCCAGCGCTTCACCGACCACCTGCGCGCCAGGTACGGCGACGTCGAGACCCTCAACCGCGAATGGGGCCTCGTCTACTGGTCGCACCGGCTGTCGACGTGGGCCGACCTGTGGACTCCGGACGGCAACGTCCAGCCCCAGTACGACGTCGCCTGGCGGGAGTTCCAGGCCCGTCAGGTCACCGAGTTCATCGGCTGGCAGGCGGACATCGTGCGCGAGTACGCCGCACCCGAGCAGTTCGTCACCACCTGCATCTCCTACAAGCGCCCCGCGGTGGAGGACGACGAGCTGACCGACCGCCTCGACATCGCCTCGGGCAACCCGTACTACACGATGCAGGACGGCCTCCTGCTGCCCGATCCCACTCCCGAGGACCACGAGCAGACCTGGAAGACGACCGGGGTGTGGTCGCTGTACCAGACCGCCGACTGGATGTTCTCCTCGCGCCAGGAGCCGTTCCTGGTCACCGAGACCAACGCCGGCTCGATCGGTTTCCCGTGGGACAACCGCCCCGCCTACGACGGTCAGTGGCGCCAGGCGGCCTGGGCGCTGGTCGCTCGCGGGGCCCGCATGATCGAGTACTGGCACTGGCACACGCTGCACTTCGGTGCGGAGACCTACTGGGGCGGCATCCTGCCCCACACCGGGCAGCCCGGCCGCACCTATGCCGAACTCGCCCGTCTGGGCGCCGAGTTCGAGACGGCTGGTCCGCTCGTCGCCGGGCTCGAACCGGACGCGGACATCACGATGGTGTACTCGACGCCGAGCAAGTGGCTCATGAAGAAGTACCCGCCGCTCGCGACGCCGGACGGAGAGCCGGACCCGGAGGCCTACCACCGGATCTTCGACCCGTTCTACCAGGGCGCCTTCGACGCGGGCCGCCAGGTGCGCATCGTGCACGCCCGCCAGTTGCACGACCCTCGCGGCGAACGGGCGGGCCTGACGCCCGAGAAGGCCGCCGGCCGTCACCCCGTGCTCGTCGTCCCGGCGTTCTACGTCGCGGCCGACTCGGCGCTCGACTGGTTCGCGGCCTACGCGGAGGCGGGCGGCCACCTGGTCCTCGGCCCGCGCACCGGCTACGCCGACCACGAGGCCCGGGCCCGCCACGAGCCGGCCCCCGGGCGGCTCACCGGCGCCGCGGGCGTCACCTACGACGAGTTCAGCAACCTCGTACAGGAGGTTCCCGTGCGCCCGGCGTCCGGCGGACCGCTCGACCTGCCCGAGGGCGCGACGGCGACCCGCTGGGCGGACGGCCTCACGGTCACCGACGCCGACGTGCTCGTCACGTACGAGCACCCGCACTTCGGCCGTTGGCCGGCGGTCACCACCCGCCGGCACGGCGCGGGGCGCGTCACCACCGTCGGCACCGTCCCCGGCCGTGACCTCGCCAGGGCGCTGGCCGCCTGGGCGGCCCCGGTCCCCCGCGGCGCGTGGGAGGGCCTCCCGGCATCCGTCACGGCGACGACCGGCACCTCCCCCGACGGCCGCCGTGTCCACGTCGTCCACAACTGGAGCTGGGAGCCCGTGAGCGTCCCCGTGCCGGTGGACCTGTCCGACGTCCTCGACGGCACGTCCGTACCCGCGGGCACCCCCCTGGAACTCGGCGTCTGGGACGTGCGCGTCCTCGTCCACGCCGACGCGGCCGGCGCTCCGGCACCCGACGCGGACAGCCGCGTCTAGCACCCCAACATCGTCGGTGGTCTTACCCATTGGAGGAGTAGTGCGGAGAAGAAGAGCAGCGCAGGCGCTGGGCACGTTCGTGGCGGCGTCCGCGATGCTGGCGATACCCATGGGCAGTGCGCAGGCGTACAACCCGACGGGCGGAACCGTCTACCAGCTCGGGAACGAGCCGTGTCTCAAGGGCCGGGGCAACTGCGCGGTCTACCCGAAGTCGGCCCAGCTGCCGGGCGGACGCCTGGTCGCGTCGTTCGAGAAGTCCACGGTCGTGCCGGAGACGGGAAGCGCGGACCGCCAGACGCTCCCCGTCCACAAGAGCGACGACCACGGCACGTCGTGGCAACCGCTGTCCGAGGTCGAGGCCCCGGCGTACCTGTCCAAGGACCCCAGGTACGCTGAGTACACGAGCAACTGGACGAACCCGTATCTCTACACGCTTCCGCAGAGCGTCGGGAAGCTGAAGAAGGGCGCGCTGCTCCTCGCGAGTGTCGTGTCGGGCGACGACGAGTACTACCGGGAGCACAAGGCGGCCGACCCGAACTGGGTCCCGTCCAACGACGGAGACCGCAAGGACATGGCGATCGCCCTGTACTCCAGCACCGACGAGGGCAGGACCTGGAAGGTCCTCAACGTCGTCGCCACGGGCGGCTGGCAGGGCGGCAGCGCGGGCGCGGTCGGGCGGAACATCGCCGCCGCCAACACGAACAAGCAGGTGGATCCCCTGTGGGAGCCGTACCTGATGGTCCACAAGGGCAAGCTGGTCTGCTACTACTCCGACGAGAACGACTACCTCGGCTTCGATCCCGTCACCGGCGTCCCGGAACTGGATCCCGCAAACGACACCGCCACCGACTCGCACGGCCAGATCCTCGTCCACAGGACCTGGGACGGGCGCGACAACCGGTGGAGCGCTCCCGTGGTCGACGTCGCGGGGCTGACCCAGGACATGGGAGGCGGCAAGACGGAGATCGGCGGCGGGCGCCCGGGCATGACGAACGTCGTCCGGACGACCGACGGCAAGTGGCTTCTCCCCTACGAGTACTGGGGTGGCGGAGCCAACACCAGGTACGTGATCGCCGACGACCCGCTGAAGTTCCACGCCGGCTCCGCGGGCGCCCCCGTCACGTCGCTGCCGCTCGACGCCGGGTCCCGCCCCCTCGCCACCGGCGGCAGCCCGGTGATCATCCGGCTTCCCGACGGACGCCTGGTCTACAACGCCGCGGGCAGCGGCAACGTCTGGGTCAACGAGAGCGGGCGCAGCGACGGCCCGTGGAAGGAGTACCAGACGACGTCGCGGGCCGGTTACAGCCGCAACCTGCAGTACGTCGAGGGCACCGGACGCCTCGTGATCCTGAACAACCAGGGCACATCGACGATCGCCCACGCCGAGGTGGATCTGGGCCGTTCGGACGGCGTCTACTTCCGGCTGGTGAACCGGAGGACCGGCCAGGTGATCGGCACCGGGAACAGGAGCAACGACGCGAACATCGGCAACGGGGACGTTCCCGACGTACGTCTGGAGGCTCCCGGATCGGCGGCGAACCGGGACACCCAGTACTGGCACGTGGTGACCGAGCCGAACGGCGGCACGACCCTGCTGAACAAGTCCGGTGGCCGCGCGGCAGCGATCTGGACCGGCAACGCGACGGTCGGCCAGCGGATCGGCCAGTGGGTCGACGACAGCCCGACGGGCAGCTGGAAGCTGGTCAGGACCACCGACGGCCACTACACGTTGCAGGCGGTCAGGAACACGAGCCTGTATCTGACCGGTGCCTCCGCCGGGGCGCCGCTGACCCTGCAGAACGCGGTCGCGGACGGCTCGCAGGAGTGGAAACTCGTCACGTAGGGCCACGGAGTTCACCGGCGAGGGGCGGGCGGTGACCCGTCCGCCCCTCGCGTTCGCCGCGCGTCGTGGTGAGGTACGGGAATTGCCCCCGGCCCCGCGATCGGCAGGGGTCACGTGACGCGGAGCGCCCGGCCGGGCCCGGTCACGGACGGCGGCCCCCACCTGACCGGACCGTCGGCTCCTCGGGGGCGTTCGCGCGGTCCCGCATGCGGACGTCGACCGCCGTCAGTGCCAGGGCCAGTGGTCCCGGTGCCAGGAACGCCAGCGGCAGCAGCATCCACGCGCACAGCACGGCCGACGCGAGCGCGAGCAGGACGAGACCGCTGCCGCCCACGTCCCTCACGGAGTCCCGGGCGGCGCCGGCGACGGCGGCCCGCCAGTCGGTGAGCGACTCGGGTCGCCCGCAGGCACGAAGACCCACCACGGCCGCGCACGCGCCGATGGCGGCCGAGACGACGGCGAACAGCGGGGCGCCCGGCAGTCCCGCGCGGGCCAGGGCCAGGTCCGCCCAGAGGAGCAGGACACCGGCGAGGGTCACCACTCCGGCAGCGAGGTCCCTGGTGCGCAGGCGCCGTCGCAGTACCGCGAGATACCGTCCGGCCGTCGCCGGCCGGTCCTCGCGCGCGCCACGCAGGACCGCGCACGCCGTGGACAGCGCCGCAGGCAACGTGACGACCGGCAGCGAGGCGAGCGCCGTGCACACGCCCACGCTCAGTACGTCCGCGAACAGCGTCATGCGCGGCCCGAAGATCTCGCCCGTCTCGCGGGCCTGTCCGCCGCTCATCCCTTGATCCCGGAGTTCGCCATGCCTTCGACCAGGAACCGCTGGAAGGCGAGGAAGAACAGCACGATCGGCAGCAGGGCGATCACCGACATCGCGAACATCGGGCCGAAGGCCGACGTGCTCGACGCGTCCACGAACGACCTGAGCGCCAGGGTGAGCGTGAACTTCTCCGGCGAGAAGAGGTAGATCAACTGGGTGAAGAAGTCGTTCCAGGTCCAGATGAAGGTGAAGATCGCCGTGGTGATGAGGGCGGGCCGGGTGAGCGGCAGGATGACGCTGAAGAAGCTGCGGAACGGCCCGCAGCCGTCGATCCGTGCCGCCTCCTCCAGCTCGCGCGGCAGCCCCCGCATGAACTGCACGACGAGGAAGACGAAGAACGCCTCCGTGGCGAGAAACTTGGGCAGGATCAGCGGCCAGTAGGTGTTCACCATGCCGAGCTGGTTGAAGATGATGTACTGCGGGATCAGCACGGCGTGGTGCGGCAGCATGATCGTCGCGATCATGAAGGCGAAGAGCGGTCCGCGGAAGCGGAACCGCAGGCGGGCGAAGGCGTACGCGGCCAGCGAGCAGCTCAGTACGTTGCCGACGACCGCGCCGCCCGCGATGAACAGCGAGTTGCCGAGCAGCCGCCACACGGAGACGTCGTTCACGCCGTCCAGCGCGGTCCTGTAGTTGGACCACTCCAGGCTGCCGGGCAGCAGGTCGAGGCTGGCGATCACCTCGTCGGCGGGCTTGAGCGAGGTCGCGAGCAGCCACGCCAGCGGGTACAGCATCACGAGCAGCGCGGCGAGACAGCCCACGTGCAGGGCGACGCGGCGCCAGGCGACCGGCTTGCCCGCGGCGGCGGTCGAGATGGTCATCGGTCCCCCTCGGACGCGTAGAAGACCCAGTTGCGGGACGTGCGGAACAGCACCGCGGTGACGGCGCCGATGGCGAGGAGCAGGACCCAGGCCATCGCGGAGGCGTAGCCCATGTGCGAGGCGACGAAACCGCGGTCGTAGAGGTAGAGGGTGTAGAAGAGCGTCGAGTCGGCGGGCCCGCCCTTGCCCGCGCTCACCGCGAACGCCGGGGTGAAGACCTGGAACGCCTGGATGGTCTGGAGCACCAGGTTGAAGAAGATCACCGGGGAGAGCATGGGGACGGTGATGGACAGGAACTGCCGCCGGCGGCTCGCCCCGTCCACCGACGCCGCCTCGTAGAGCTCGGCCGGTATCTGCTGGAGCCCGGCGAGGAAGATGACCATGGGCGCGCCGAACTGCCAGACCGTGAGCAGCGCGACGGCGAACAGCGCCCAGCCGGGCCGGTTGACCCAGCCGCCGGTGCCCAGCAGGTTGTCGACCGTGCCGCCGTCGTTGAAGACGGCCCGCCACACCAGCGCGATGGACATGGAGGCGCCGAGCAGGGAGGGCGCGTAGAAGGCCGAGCGGTAGAAGCCCCGGCCGCGGCGCATGGACTTCAGGGCGAGCGCGACGACGAGGGCGAGACCGAGCTGGAGGGGCACGGCGATGACGACGTACGTGAGGGTGGCGCCGACCGAGCGCCAGTAGCGCGGGTCCTCGGTGAACATCTGCGTGTAGTTGCGCAGGCCCACCCACCGGGGCGGGTTGAACAGGTCGTAGTCGGTGAACGACAGATAGAGCGAGACGGCCATCGGGAGCAGGGTCAGCACGGCCGCGCCGAGCACCCATGGGGAGAGGAACACCCAGGCGGCGCCCTCGCGTCGCCGTGTGCGGGGCCGCTTGCCGGGCGGGTCGGGCTGCCGGGTGCGGGCGGTCGCCGGTATCTCGGTGGTGGTCATGACCTCAGCTCCGCCTTCGCCTCGGTGACGTAGTCCTCTGCCGCCTCACGGGGCGACATCCGCTCGTACGACACCTGGTCGTAGTCGCGCTGGAAGGTGGTCTGCAGTGCGCTGTCCCCCGAAGGCGGCGCCTGGGGCGGGGCGTTGAGCTTTCCTTCCAGGGACGCCTGGTAGTCGAAGACCGTCCTGTCGAAGTCCTTGAGCCCGGGGGCGATCTCCTCGCGGAGTGTCTCGTTGACCGGGATGCCGCGGGTGGCACCGAGGATCTTCGCGGCCTCCGGGTCGTTCAGCATGAAGTCGACGAGCTGCACGGACTCCTTCGGGTGACTCGTGTCGGCGGCGACCCCCATGAACATCGAGGGCTTGAAGTACTGCCCCGGTGTGCCGTCCTCGCCGTAGGGCATCGGCGCGAGGGTGATCCCGTCCGGCACGAGAGCGACGAATCCGCTGGACGGCGCGTCCCAGTTGCTGTCGGAGATCGCCTTGCCCCGCCCCAGCGGGGTGTTCTCGACGGTGCCGTCGAGCTGGGTGGTCTGCTCGGCGGGCGAGACGGCGCCTTCCCGGCGGAGCCCGTCGGTGAAGGTCCACCAGCGGGTCAGGTCGTCGACCGTGAAGCCGAGCCGGCGGTCCTCGGTGTAGAGGGCCTTGCCCCGGCCGCGCAGCCAGACCTCGAAGGCGTCCTCGCTCTGTCCCGGGTCGGTGGCGCCGGGCATGCCGGTCCGTTCGGCCAACTCCCGCATGGCGTCGGCCCATTCGCTCCAGGTCCAGCCCTCGCGCGGCAGGTCCACCCCGGCCTTCTTCCACCGGGTGACGTCGTACACCACGGTCTCGGTGCCGCGGGCCTGGGGGATGGCGTACTGCTTGCCGTCCACCTTCCCGGTGGCGAGGAGACCCGCGTCGAACTCGCCGGTGTCCAGCGTGGCGCGCTGCTCGGCGAAGTCCAGCAGGACTCCCCCGGAGGCGTACTGGTCGATCATCCGGTAGTCGAGCTGCATCGCGTCGGGGGCGTCACCGCCCGCCGCCTGGGTGGCCAGCTTCTGCTTGTAGGCGTCGTAGCCGGAGAACGACGTCTGCACCTCGACGCCCGGATGCTTCTTCTCGAAGAGGTCGACGGCTTCCTGGGTTCGGGCCGCTCTGTCGGGGTTGCCCCACCAGGTGTAGCGCAGGACCACCTTGCCTGTGCCGCTCACCCCGTCCGGCCCCGAGCAACCGGCGAGTACCGAGCAGGACACCAGCATCGCCGTGGCCGCCGCGAGGCGGGGCCTCCAGGACTTCCTCGTCCCGTTTCCGGGCATGAGTGGGTCACCTCATTCGCTAGAAAGCGCTTCCCCCCTCCGGCACGACCCTAGGGAAGGTCCTGATGTCAGAACAAGACCCCTGCAGCGGTTCCGGTTCGCGTCGCCGCTGCGCCGTGGTGGGCCTGGGCGCCCGTGCCCGGCTGTTCACCGAAGCGCTGGCCGGGCCGCACGCGGACCGCATCGACCTCGTCGGGTTCTGCGACGTCAACGCGCACCGGGTGGCCGTCCACAACGGCTGGATCGCGGACGACCACCCCGGCCGGGAGCCCGTACCGGCGTACGCCGCCGAGGACTTCGACCTGATGCTGCGGCGCGAGCGGGTGGATCTGGTCGTG
The DNA here is from genome assembly GCF_027107535.1 of Streptomyces aurantiacus. NCBI lineage: Bacteria > Bacillati > Actinomycetota > Actinomycetes > Kitasatosporales > Streptomycetaceae > Streptomyces > Streptomyces sp. Qhu-G9. The sequence goes on from NZ_CP114283.1 coordinate 7,131,453, forward strand.
GTGTGCAGCGTCGACCGGACCCACGACGACTACATCGTGCGCGCGCTGGAGGCGGGCTGCGACGTGGTCACCGAGAAGCCGATGACCACCGACGCCGACCGCGCCCGCCGCATCCTTCAGGCCCGGCGCCGCTCCGGCCGCGAGGTGCGGGTGGCGTTCAACTACCGCTACAACCCGGTGCATTCGGCCGTACGGGAGCTGATCGCGGCCGGGGAGATCGGCGAGGTCGGCTCGGTGCACTTCGAGTGGCTGCTCGACCTGCGGCACGGCGCGGACTACTTCCGGCGCTGGCACCGGAACAAGGCCGACTCCGGCGGCCTGATGGTCCACAAGTCGACCCACCACTTCGACCTGGTGAACTGGTGGCTGAACACCGAGCCCCGGACGGTCTTCGCGCAGGGCGGCCTCTTCTTCTACGGCGACGAGGCCGGCCGGCGCCGGGGACTCGCCCGCCCCTACGCCCGCGCCCACGGCTCCCCCGCCGCCCAGGGCGACCCCTTCGCCGTACACCTGGCGGACTCGGCGGTGCTCAGCGCGCTGTACCTCGACGCCGAGGCGGAAGACGGCTACCACCGCGACCAGAACGTGTTCGGGCCGGGCGTGACCATCGAGGACGACATGGCGGTCCTCGTGCGGTACGCGTCCGGGGCGTCCCTGACCTACCACCTCACCGCGTACGCCCCGTGGGAGGGCTATCGCGTCGCGTTCAACGGAAGCGAGGGGCGGCTCGAACTGCTCGTCGAGGAGTCGACGTGGGTACGGCCCGGGGCAGAGGCCGAAGAGGCCGGTCCCGTCCTGCACGGTTCCACCGCCGGGGACGAGGCCGGGCGTACGGAGTTGCTGCTGCGGCGGTTCTGGGAGCCGGCCCGTGAGGTGACGGTCGCGAGCGGGGAGGGCGGCCACGGCGGTGGCGACGTGCGGATGCTGGAAGACCTGTTCGGTCCCCGGACCGACGCGGATCCCCTGGGCAGGGCGGCGGACGCGGTCGACGGAGCGAAGTCCCTGGTGACCGGGCTCGCGGCCAACGAGTCGTTCGAGACGGGGCTGCCGGTCCGGACACGGGATCTGCTGGACGTGTGACGCCCGCCGCGGCCCGTGTGTGCATACGATCCGGGGGTGGTTCTCTTTCTCGTGTCCCGGGACACCTCCCTGAGCGCCGATGAGGCGTGGCGGCGGCTCACCGCGTGGGAGCGGCATGCGGAGGTGGTGCCGTTGACGCGGGTCCGGGTCGTCACGGTGCCGCCGCGCGGGGCGGGCACCGTGTTCGTGGCGCGGTCCGGGGTGGGGCCGGTGGCGTTCGACGACCGTATGGAGGTCGTCGTCTGGCGTCCGCCCCTGGACGGCGGCCCCGGCCTGTGCCGGCTCGTCAAACGCGGCAGCCTCGTCGTCGGGTGGGCCGAGATCGAGGTGCGCCCGGCCGCCGGAGGCGGTTCGCGGGTGGTGTGGCGGGAGGAGCTGGGGGTGCGGAGGCTGCCACGGGTCTTCGACCCCCTGCTGGGGTCGGCGGGCCGTCGGATGTTCGGACGAGCGGTGGACCGCCTGCTGTCCCACCCCTGAGGCGACACGACGCTCCCCGGGCGACGACCTCCACCACCCGGTCCTGCTCGTGACGCGTTCCACCGGCTCGTCCATGGGGCTCATGATGTTCACCATGCCGAAGTCCGTGGAACGAGTCCGCTCGGAGTTGCGAGACTGGGACCCATGAACGACATGGGGCGGTTCCGTCAGGCGGTCGTCGAGTGGGCGGCCGGCGGCGCGGGGGCATCAGGGGCGGGCGCGGCCGCGCGGGAGCTGGCGGCCGGCGCCGGGCTGCGTACGGTCGTACTCGTCGAAGGGGGCAGCGACCGGGTCGCCGTGGAGGCGCTGGCCGCCCGGCACGGCCGGGACCTCGACGAGGAGCGTGTCTCGGTCGTCCCCCTCGGGGGCGCGACCAGCATCGGAAGGTTCGTGGACCTGTGCGGGCCCGAAGGCCTCGACGTGCGGCTGGCGGGTCTGTGCGACGTCGCGGAGGAGAGGTTCTTCCGGCGTGCGCTGGAGCGGGCCGGGATCGGCTCGGATCTCACGCCCGACGGGCTGGAATCGCTCGGGTTCTACCTGTGCGACGCGGACCTGGAGGACGAACTGATCCGTTCCCTGGGCGCCGACCTGATTCAGCACGTCGTGGAGGAGCAGGGCGAGTTGCGTGCGTTCCGCACCTTCCAGAACCAGCCCGCCCAGCGGGACCGGACCGTGGAGCAGCATCTGCACCGGTTCTTGGGCACCCACAGCGGCCGCAAGGCCCAGTACGCGCGGGAGCTCGTCTCGAGCCTGGATCTCGACCGGACACCGCGACCGCTGGAACGCCTCCTCGCCCACCTCTGAGCGAGCCGGTAACGCGCCGAGGACGAGCGCGGACCGCTCGCCCCGGCGGACTGCGGGCCGCGTCGCAGGTGCCGGGCGGTGCCGGGCCGCCGACCCGGGACTTCGGTTTCCCGAACCGACGCGTCAGGCGACCGATCCGATGCGGCGCGGCGGCACCGACGACACGTCGTGGTGGATCGGCGTGTGCGCCCCGGTGAGGGACACCCCGCTTCCGCCCCGCCGGTTCGCGACGATTTCCGACGCGATGGACAGGGCGGTCTCCTCCGGCGTACGGGCACCGAGGTCCAGCCCGATGGGCGACCTCAGCCGCGCCAACTCCATTTCGGTGACGCCCACTTCACGAAGGCGCTCGTTGCGGTGGAGATGGGTGCGGCGCGAGCCCATCGCACCGACGTACGCGACCGGGAGCCGCAGCGCGAGCCGCAGGAGCGGTACGTCGAACTTGGCGTCGTGGGTCAGGACGCACAGCACCGTGCGGGCGTCGACCTCCGTGCGCTCCAGGTAGGTGTGCGGCCACTCGACGACGATCTCGTCCGCCTCCGGGAAGCGCGCGGCAGTCGCGAAGACCGGGCGTGCGTCGCACACTGTGACGTGGTAGTTCAGGAACTTGCCGATGCGGACCAGGGCGGAGGCGAAGTCGATCGCGCCGAAGACGATCATCCGGGGCGGCGGAACCGATGACTCGACGAGCACGGTGAGCGGTGCTCCGCAGCGCGAGCCCTGCTCTCCAATCTCCAGGGTGCCGGTGCGGCCGGCGTCCAGGAAGGCGCGGGCCTCCCCCGTGACGGTGCGGTCCAGTTCGGGGTGGGCGCCGAAGCCGCCCTCGTGCGATCCGTCGGGGCGGACCAGCAGGGCGCGGCCCAGCAGCTCCGGCGGTCCGGAGACGATCCGCGCCACCGCCGCCGCCTCCCCTGCCGCGGCTGCGGAGAGCGCCGACGCGAACACCTCGCGGACGGGGGCACAGGCGCGTACCGGGGTCACCAGGATGTCGATGATCCCACCGCATGTCAGGCCCACCGCGAAGGCGTCCTCGTCGCTGTATCCGAAGCGTTCGAGCACCGACTCCCCGTTCTCCAAGGCCTGTTGGCACAGCTCGTAGACCGCGCCCTCCACACAGCCGCCGGAGACCGAGCCGATCGCCGTGCCGTCGGCGTCCACCGCCAGGGCGGCGCCGGGCCGGCGGGGCGCACTCCCGCCGACGGCCACCACGGTGGCCACGGCGAAGTCGCGTCCCTGCTCCACCCAGCGGTGCAGCTCTTCGGCGATGTCCAGCATCTCTCGTTCTCCTCACGGTGGTTGGGGTGGCCGTTCGGTCGGGGCGAACCCGCGCCCCCATAAGGGGCGCGGGGCTGTGACATATGCGGCTCCGCCGCGTGGGCGCGACCAGCCACGACGGACCCGCGGACGAAGCACCGCACCCCGGCGGAACGACCTCGCGGAGCGCCTAGTGGACGCCCATCCAGCTCTCGATCGGGTTCAGGGCGAAGAAGACGAGGAAGATCGCCGTCAGGCCCCACATGAACGCCCCGATCTCCCGGGCCTTGCCCTGGGCGATCCTGATGGCGACGTAACTGATGACTCCGGCCGCCACACCGGCGGTGATGGAGTACGTGAACGGCATGATCACGACGGTCAGGAACACCGGGATCGCGGTCGCGCGGTCGGCCCAGTCCACATGGCGGGCGTTCGTCATCATCATGGCGCCGATGACGACCAGCGCGGCGGCCGCGACCTCGCCGGGCACGATCGCCGTCAGCGGGGTGAAGAAGAGACAGGCCGCGAAGAACAGGCCGGTGACGACCGAGGACAGTCCTGTCCGGGCGCCCTCGCCGACCCCTGTCGCGGACTCGACGAACACCGTCTGGCCGGAGGCGCCCGAGACGCCGCCGATCGCGCCGCCCGCGCCGTCGATGAACAGCGCCTTGGACAGGCCCGGCATCCGGCCCTTGTCGTCGGCCAGCCCGGCCTCGGTGCCGACGCCGATGATGGTGGCCATCGCGTCGAAGAAGCCGGCCAGCACGAGCGTGAAGACGATCATGCCGACCGTCATCGCGCCGACCTCTCCCCAGCCGCCGAACTCGACGTCGCCGAAGATCGAGAAGTCCGGCATCGACACCGCGCTGCCGTGCAGTTCGGGCGCGCCGCTCGCCCACTGCTTCGGGTCGATGACGCCGAGGGCGTTGAGGACGACGGCGAGTACGGTGCCGCCGACGATGCCGACCAGGATCGCGCCGGGGATGCCGCGCGCCTGGAGCATGAAGATGGCGAGCAGGGTGGCGGCGAAGAGCAGCACGGGCCAGCCGGCCAGTTCGCCCGCGGGGCCGAGGGAGACCGGGGTCGCCTTGCCCGGGTGGACGAAGCCCGCCTTGACCAGCCCGATGAGGGCGACGAACAGACCGATGCCCATGGTGATCGCGTGCTTCAGCGCCAGGGGGATCGCATTCATGATCATCTCGCGTAGCCCGGTGACCACCAGGAGCATGATCACCACGCCGTACATCACGCACATGCCCATGGCCTGCGGCCAGGTCATCTGTGGCGCGACCTGCGAGGCGAGGACGCCCGAGACGGAGAGTCCGGCGGCGAGGGCGAGGGGCACCTTGCCGAAGAAGCCCATCAGGAGCGTGGTGAGGGCCGCCGCGAACGCCGTCGCGGTGATCAGGGCCTGCTGGCCGAGCGTGTTCCCCGCCGCGTCCTTGCCGGAGAGGATGAGGGGGTTGAGGAGGAGGATGTACGCCATCGCCATGAAGGTGGTGACGCCGCCGCGCGTCTCACGCGCGACCGAGCTGCCTCTCAGGGATATGTGAAAGTAGCGGTCGAGCCAGGACCGGCCGGCCGGGACGCGGGTTCCTTCACCCGCGTCGTCGGCGGTGGTCCTGGGCTCCAGTGACTGCTGGGTCATGGTGCCGTCTCCCAAGGTTCATAGGGGCACCCGCGCTGTGCCTTCGGCGTAGGCGGGCTTTGGGATGTGCACGACCCGGGGGACGGCCCGAGGCGAACAGGGGGGCCGGGGGGCTCGGCCCCCCGGAGAAACTCTTCTTTCCAACCCCCGGAGGGCTACGTCCCGGTGAGGTGTTCCGGTCGTACCGGCGTCCGGTCCAGCTCCAGACCCGTCGCGTTCCGGATCGCCGCGAGGACGGCCGGGGTCGACGACAGGGTCGGGGCCTCGCCGATGCCACGCAGCCCGTACGGCGCGTGGTCGTCGGCGAGTTCGAGCACGTCGACGGGGATGGTCGGCGTGTCGAGAATCGTGGGGATGAGGTAGTCGGTGAAGGAGGGGTTCCTGACCTTCGCCGTGACGGGGTCGACGATGATCTCCTCCATGACCGCGATGCCGAGGCCCTGGGCCGTGCCGCCCTGGATCTGGCCGACGACGGACAGCGGGTTGAGCGCCTTGCCGACGTCCTGTGCGCAGGCCAGCTCGATGACCTTCACCAGACCGAGCTCGGTGTCCACCTCGACGACGGCGCGGTGCGCGGCGAACGAGTACTGGACGTGACCGAAGCCCTGGCCGGTACGGAGGTCGAAGGCCTCGGTCGGCCGGTGCCGCCACTCCGCCTCGACCTCGACGGACTCGTCCTCCAGCACGTCCGCGAGGTCGGCCAGCACCTCGCCGCCGTCGGTGACGACCTTGCCGCCCTCCAGCAGCAGCTCGGCGGTGGCCCAGGCCGGGTGGTACGTACCGAACTTGCGGCGGCCGATCTCCAGGACCTTCTCGCGGACGAGCTCGCAGGAGTGCTTGACGGCGCCACCGGTGACGTACGTCTGGCGCGACGCCGAGGTCGAACCGGCGGACCCCACCCGGGTGTCGGCCGGCTGGATCGTCACCTGGGCGACGCCCAGCTCGGTGCGGGCGATCTGCGCGTGGACGGTGACACCGCCCTGGCCGACCTCCGCCATCGCGGTGTGGACGGTCGCGACGGGCTCACCGCCGACGACCTCCATACGGACCCGGGCGGTCGAGTAGTCGTCGAAGCCCTCGGAGAAGCCGACGTTCTTGATGCCGACCGCGTAGCCGACACCGCGTACGACACCTTCGCCGTGGGTGGTGTTGGAGAGGCCGCCGGGCAGCTGACGGACGTCCGCCGCCTCGCCGGCCGCGAGCCACTGCTGCTCCGGCGGCATCGGCATCGCCTTGACGCGGCGCAGGAGTTCGGCGACGGGGGCCGGGGAGTCGACGGGCTGGCCGGTCGGCATGATCGCGCCCTGCGACATCGCGTTGAGCTGACGGAACTCGACCCGGTCCATGCCCACCTTGTCGGCGAGCTTGTCCATCTGCGCCTCGTAGGCGAAGCACGCCTGGACCGCGCCGAAGCCGCGCATGGCACCGCAGGGCGGGTTGTTGGAGTAGAGGGCGATCGCCTCGATGTCGACGTCGTCGAGCACGTACGGGCCGACCGACAGGGACGCCGCGTTGCCGACGACCGCCGGGGACGCGGAGGCGTACGCGCCGCCGTCGAGGACGATCCGGCACTTCATGTGGGTCAACCTGCCGTCCTTCGTCGCCCCGTGCTCGTAGTGGAGCTTCGCGGGGTGGCGGTGGACGTGCCCGAAGAAGGACTCGAACCGGTTGTAGACGATCTTGACCGGTTTGCCCGTGCGCAGGGCCAGCAGGCAGGCGTGGATCTGCATGGACAGGTCCTCGCGGCCGCCGAACGCGCCGCCGACGCCGGAGAGCGTCATCCGGACCTTGTCCTCGGGCAGGCCGAGCACCGGGGCGATCTGCCGCAGGTCGGAGTGGAGCCACTGGGTGGCGACGTAGAGGTCGACCCCGCCGTCCTCGGCGGGCACGGCGAGGCCGGACTCCGGACCGAGGAACGCCTGGTCCTGCATGCCGAAGGTGTACTCGCCCTCGACGACGAAGTCGGCGCGCCGCCGGGCCGCCTCGACGTCACCGCGGACGATCGGCTGGCGGTGCACGATGTTCGGGTGCGGGACGTGCCCGATGTGGTGGTCGTCGCGGCCCTCGTGGATCAACGGGGCGTCCGGCGCGGTGGCCGAGGCCTCGTCCGTGACGACGGGCAGCTCCCTGTACTCCACCTTGATCTTGGCGGCGGCGCGGCGGGCGGTCTCCGGGTGGTCGGCGGCCACGATCGCGACGGGCTCGCCGTGGTGGCGTACGCGCCCGTGGGCCAGAACGGGGGTGTCCTGGATCTCCAGGCCGTAGTTCTTCACCTCGGTCGGCAGGTCGTCGTACGTCATGACGGCGTAGACGCCCGGTGTCGCGAGGGCCTCGCCGGTGTCGATGGAGAGGATCTCGGCGTGCGCGACCGTGGAGCGCAGGATCTGGCCCCAGAGCATGTCCTCGTGCCACATGTCGGAGGAGTACGCGAACTCCCCGGTGACCTTCAGGGTGCCGTCCGGGCGGAGTGTGGACTCGCCGACACCGCCCTTGGTCTGCGAACCCTGGGTGACCTTGGTGGGAGTGCCGATGGGGGCGCTGATGGGGGAAGACATCGTCAGACCGCCTCTCCCTGACGGGCGGCCGCCAGGCGGACCGCGTCCATGATCTTCTCGTAGCCGGTGCAGCGGCAGAGGTTGCCCGACAGCGCCTCGCGGATGTCCGCGTCGCTCGGGGTCGGGTTGCGCTCGAGCATCTCGTCGGCGGCGACCAGCAGGCCGGGGGTGCAGAAGCCGCACTGGACGGCGCCGGCGTCGATGAACGCCTGCTGGATCGGGGAGAGTTCCGTGCCCTCGCCGGTGCGGGAGTCCTGCCCCTCGGCGGCCCAGCGCCGGGCGTCGTGGACGGACGTGCCCGACGGACCGCAGGCTCCGGCCGCGCAACCGCCGTGCTCCGCCCGCTGTTTGGCGAAGTCGGCGAGGCCCTCGACCGTGACGACCTCGCGGCCCTCCACCTGCCCGGCCGCGACCAGACACGAACACACCGGCACACCGTCGAGGCGGACCGTGCAGGAGCCGCACTCGCCCTGCTCACAGGCGTTCTTGGAGCCGGGCAGGCCCATGCGCTCGCGCAGGACGTAGAGAAGGCTCTCGCCCTCCCAGACGTCGTCGGCTTCCTGCGGGCGGCCGTTGACCGTGAAATTGACGCGCATTACGCGACACTCCCCTTCTGATGTGTCCGGCCGTCGGTGCCGCGGTACGACTCCCAGGTCCAGGTCAGCGTGCGGCGGGCCATGATTCCCACCGCGTGGCGGCGGTAGCTCGCCGTGCCCCGGACGTCGTCGATCGGGTTGCAGGCGGCCGAGCACAGCTCGGCGAACTGCTTGGCGACCGACGGGGTGATGATCTTCCCGTTGTCCCAGAAGCCGCCCTCGTCGAGCGCCGCGTTCAGGAACTCCTCGGCGGCCTTGGCCCGTACGGGCGTGGGCGCGGCCGAGCCGATGCCGGTGCGCACCGTGCGGGTGCCGGGGTGCAGGGCCAGGCCGAAGGCGCAGACCGCGATGACCATCGCGTTGCGGGTGCCGACCTTCGAGTACTGCTGGGGTCCGTCGGCCTTCTTGATGTGGACGGCCCGGATGAGCTCGTCGGGGGCGAGCGCGTTGCGCTTCACGCCGGTGTAGAACGCGTCGATGGGGATGAGCCGGGAGCCGCGTACGGACTCGGCCTCGACCTCGGCGCCCGCCGCGAGGAGGGCGGGGTGGGCGTCACCGGCCGGGGAGGCGGTACCGAGGTTGCCGCCGACGCCGCCGCGGTTGCGGATCTGCGGGGAGGCCACGGTGTGGGAGGCCAGGGCGAGGCCGGGCAGTTCGCCGCGCAGGTTGTCCATGATCGCCGTGTACGGGACCGAGGCGCCCAGGCGGACGGACTCCTCGCCGACCTCCCACTCGCCCAGCTCGCCGATGCGGTTCAGGTCGAGCAGGTACTCGGGCCGGCGGTGGTCGAAGTTGATCTCGACCATCACGTCGGTGCCACCCGCAATCGGCACAGCGGTGGGGTGCTCGGCCTTCGCGGCGAGCGCCTCCTCCCAGCTGGCGGGGCGAAGGAAGTCCATGACCGGCTCTCTTCTTCGTCTCGTGGATCGTGCTGTTCAAGCCAGATCGTGTGCGGCGGGCCCGGCTCGTTCATGAGGTGTTCACGTGGATCGCAGCCAGTACACAGCGCTGTCCTCCACCGGGGTCAGTCACCGAAACCATGAAGGAGTTGGCTGGCCAGGGCGCCCATCTTGTAGATTCGTATGAACGGAGGTCATCAGTAGCCTCCTCGTTTTCCTTTGGAAACATCCGACGCAGACCTTTGGAAACATCCGACGCAGTCCCCTGAAGACATCCGACGCGGTCCTGGAAACAGCGAGCACCGTCCGCGAAAGCCCAGGACAGGGCCCACGGAGGCCGGGACCACCGTCCGCCGGGGCCCGCGGGTCCACCCGGCGGAGGCCGGACACCCGGCGCTTCGGGCCTCCGGCCCCGGGTCCGACCCGGCTCCCGCACTTCCATCGTAGATTTCGAGACAGAACGGCGGCGACGAGATGCGGCTGCGCGCACTGCTGGACACGGACGCGCTGGGCCTGCGGCTGCTCGGCGGCGAGGACGAGCTGGACCGCACCGTGCGTGGCGTGATGACCACGGACCTGCGGGACCCGAGCCGCTACCTCTCGGGCGGCGAGCTGGTGCTGACGGGGCTCGCCTGGCGGCGCGGCGCCGCCGACTCCGAGCCCTTCGTACGGATCCTCGCGGGCGCGGGCGTCACGGCGCTGGCCGCGGGAGAGGCGGAGCTGGGCGCGATCCCGGACGACCTGGTGGCGGCCTGTGCGAGACACCGGCTGCCGCTGTTCGCCGTCAACGAGTCGGTGGCCTTCGCGACGATCACCGAGTACGTCGTGCGGCAGGTGTCGGGCGAGCGTGCCGGGGACCTGGCGGCCGTGGTGGACCGGCACCGCCGGATGATGACCTCGGGCCCCGCCGGCGGTGGCCCGGACGTGGTCCTGGACCTGCTCGGTTCCGACCTGGACCTGCGGGCCTGGGTGCTCTCCCCCGCGGGCCGCCTCATCGCGGGCTCGCACCTCGCGCAGGAGTGGCTGCCAGCGGGCGTGTGCGCGGCGCTGGCCGGCGAGCACCTGGCAGCGGTCCGCACGGGGCGGCGGGGGCCGCACCGGGTGACGGTGGGCCCCACGACGTATTCGCTCTTCCCGGTCCGCAGCGGCGGTCGCGGGGCGGCGGGTGCGCGCGACGTACGCGAGACGGTGCTGTCGGAGTGGCTGCTCGCGGTCGAGGCGGACGCCGGGGACTGGCCGGAGGAGCGGCTCGACCTGCTGGAGGGCGTCACGCAGCTGATCGCGGTGGAGCGGGACCGCCGGGACGCGGCACGGACCGTGCGGCGCAGGCTCGCGCAGGAGGTCCTGGAGCTGCTGCAGACCGGTGCCGCGCCCGCGGAGATCGCGGCGCGGCTGCGGGTGGCCGCACCGGTGCTGCTGCCGGGGCTCGGCGCGGCCCCGCACTGGCAGGTCGTGGTCGCCCGGGTGGAGTGGGACGACGCGAAGGGCGGGCCCGCCGGGTCCCCGGCCGAGGGCGGGCGCCCCGCGGGCGGCATCGAGGGAGGTCCGGTGGCGCAGGCGCTGCTGGAGGAGATCCTGGTCGACCCGCTGTCGTCGGGGCCCGAGCCGTCCGACCGCATCGCGGTCGCCCACACGGGTGACGAGGCCGTCGCGCTCGTACCGCTGCCGGCCGTTTCCTCGGAGCACGACGGTTCGGAGGCCGGGCTGCTCGCCGACACGCTCCTGGAGGCCGTGCGCGACCCGCTGTCGGCAGGCCTCGACGGCGACGGGCGGCTCACCCTCGGGGTCAGCGCCGCCGTGCACTCGGCGGAGGGGCTGCGCGGCGCCCTGGAGGAGGCCCGGCACGCGCGCCGGGTGGCCGCGGCCCGCCCCGGGCGGGTGTGCGCGGCGGGGCACCAGGAGCTGGCCTCCCACGTGCTGCTGCTGCCCTTCGTGCCGGACGACGTGCGGCGCGCCTTCACGGCGAGGCTCCTCGACCCGCTCCGGGACTACGACCGCCGCCACCGGGCCGAGCTGATACCGACCCTGGAGGCGTTCCTGGACTGCGACGGCTCCTGGACCCGCTGCGCGGCCCGCCTGCACCTGCACGTCAACACGCTGCGCTACCGGGTGGGGCGTATCGAGCAGTTGACGGGCCGAGATCTTTCCCGGCTCGAGGACAAGCTGGACTTCTTCCTGGCGTTGCGGATGAGCTGAGGTCACAGGCCCGTGGGCGAGGAGGGCGCTGTCGTCCGGGCGGGGCGGGCGGCCAGGAAGAGGCACCAAGTGCCTTCTCTGTTCCACGACTTTGTGAAATCCTTCACCCACCCCCTTGGCCGGGCGCGTCGATTCGTGCTGAGATGCCGCCACCACTCAACAGCTCAATGGCGTGCTCGGGGAGGGCAACGTGGCGTATCCCGCCATGTCTGGTTACGGAACGACTGCCGGAGACGATCCACTCCAGACCGCGGTATGGCGGCTGCGCTCACGCGCCTGCTGGGCCGACGCGGCCGCGCTCCTCGAGCCACGCACGGCCTCGGCGGCGCTCCAGCGGGCCTCACTCCTCGTCGAGCGGTGCCTCTACACCGAGCAGGGCTGGGCGGAGGCGGAGGACGCGCTGCGGACGGCGGAGGCGCTGGCCCAGAGCGACGACGAGCGGGGCGCGGCGGCCTGCGAGCGCGGGCAGCTCGCGTACGCGTCGACACTGCTCGCGGTGCGCGACCGCGCCGACGAGGCGCGGGCCGCGCTCGGCCGGGCGGCCGCCCTGATCGCGCCGGGCGCCCCGGGGCGGGCCCTGCTGGACTTCCGGCGTGGCCTGCTCGCCGAGAACCTCGCCCGTTCCCCGCAGTCCGCGCGCGCCGCCTACCGCCGGGCCCACGCCGGCGCCACCGCGCACGACGACCCGCTGCTTCTCTCCTTCACCTGGCGTCACCTCGCCGGACTCGCCCTGCGCGAGGGCGAGTTGGCGGAGGCTCGGCACGGTTTCGCCGAATCCCTGCGGATTCGCGAGGAGTTGGGCTACCTCGTCGGTACGGCTCCGGCCCTGGCCTCCCTCGCCGATGCCGAGAGCGAACCGGAGGCGTCCCGGCTGCGGGCGGAGGCGGGGCGGCTGTTCCGGCTGCTCGGGGGCGTACCCACCTGGCTCGCCGGCCAGTTGGCGCCACCGGCCGCCACGGCCTGACGCCTCGGCGCCGGCCGCTGTCGGCCACGTCCGCACCGGGTTCGGGCGCGGCCTCCAGCCGCTGAACGAACGCCCCTGCCCAGAGGCCCGGTTCGGGCTCCGGCCGTCGGCGTCTCCGGCCGCCCTCCGCTGTCCGCCGCCGGGTCAGGGGCGTTCGCGGGGAGGTTGCGGGGCGGGTCCGGGCGCTGACCACCGGAGCCCGGTCGCGGCGCGGCACGGCACGGCACGGCAGCCGGTGCCTGCCCGCTACGCGCCGGCGAAGTGTTCCCGCAGCAGGGACTGCGCGGCCGGCACGTCCTGGGCGGTCAGCGCGTCGAGGATCGCAGTGTGCTGGGTCGCGTCCGCCAGCAGGTCGGCGCGACTGCGGCAGGCCGGCGCACCGGCCATCGGCCACTGGGCACGGCGGTGCAGGTCGTCCGCGAGCTGCACCAGCTGGCGGTTGCCCGAGAGGGCGAGGACCGCGGCGTGGAAGATCCGGTCGGACTCGGCGTAGCGCGCGCGGTCACCGGTGCACGCCGCCGCCACGGTGGCGTCGGCCAGCGGGCGCAGCTCGGCCCAGCAGGAGGCGGAGACCGTACGGGTCAGCCGGAGCATCACCGGCATCTCGACGAGGGACCGGATCTCGGCGAGCTCGGCCAGTTCCCGTGCCCCGCGCCGCACGACGCGGAAACCGCGGTTCGGTACGACCTCCACCGCGCCCTCGTTCGCGAGTTGCTGCATGGCCTCGCGCACGGGGGTCGCCGAGACGCCGAAGCGTTCGCCGAGCGCCGGGGCGGAATAGACCTCGCCCGGGGCGAGGTCGCCGCCGACCAGGGCGGCGCGGAGGGCGTCGAGGATCTGGCCGCGGACGGAGGCCCGCTGCACCACGGGACGGCGGGCCGCGGAGGCGAAGGCGGAGCCTGAAGCGGCGGCGGGGGCGGAGGTCCGCCGGCCCGCCGCGCCGGGCACGGCCGTCGACGTGTCGTGGGTGCCGGAGTCCCGGACACCGTCCGCGGCACCGTGGGCCGCTATCCCGGGAACGCCCGTGAACGCCCCGCGCGCGTCGTTGCTGCCCGCTTCGATCCCGCCCTCACCCGGGAGCCCTTCGCGGGCCACGGGCCCGCCGGTGCCCGGGAGCCCCGCGCGCCCTGCGGCTCGGTCCGCTTCACCGGGGGTCCGCGGCTCTCGGCCGTCCTCCCGCGTCAGCCGCGGACGGGGAATCGGTGTCTCGCTGTGGGTGTGCTCGCCGCGGGCCCCGTGCTCGGCGGGGGCCCTCCGGGCGGCGGCCGGAGCCGACCGGCCGTCCGGAGCCGCGGTGGTTTCCGTGTCCGCGGGAGAGGCGCCGTCCCGCGGAACGTCCTCCCGGCTCGCCCCGCGTCCCCGTGTGCCGTCCGCCGGCCGCGCCTGGGGAGGCACCCGCACGGCGGCCGGCCCGGGGCGGACCTCCGCCGGGCGGGCGTCCGAAGGGTCTCCGGCAGGGCCGTACGCCTCGCGCGAACCGGCCTTCTCCACGGGATCCCCCTCCGGGGTCGGCGGTGTGGTGGGTATTTCGGGCGGGGTCCGGAGCGACCCCGACAGAACAGGGTAAACCTCGATCGTATCGGGTAAGGTAAGCCTTACCTGCGAACGATCGTGAAACGGGGTCCTTGCATGTCCGCTCCCGCCCTCGCCGAGACCGCACCCGGTGCCGACACGCACCCGGCCCGCTCGGTCCTGACCGAGGCGTACGCGCGGATGACCGAGGCATTCCCGGCCCTGGGGGTGACGGAGCTCGCTCCCGGCGAACCCGCCCCGACGGGCGACGGGCGGATCGCCGTCGCCGGACTCGCGGCGGGCGGCGCCGATCTCGACTCCTTCCTGGCGTGGGACGACGCGCAGGTGCTGACCGACCACGGGCGGCGGGCCCGCCCGGACGTCATCGCGAGCTTCGGCCTGCACCGGTACGCCTGGCCCGCCTGCCTGCTGATCACGGTGCCGTGGTTCCTGCTGCGCCGCGTCCCCCGCTTCCCCGTGGAGCACGTCACCTTCCAGCGCATGCCCGGCCGTATCGCGGTCCGCGTGGGCGAGTTCGCCTGCCTGCCGGACGACCCGGCGGCCGCGCTCACCGGCGCGCGCGTCGTCCGGGACGAGGAGGCCCTGCGGGCGGAGGTGCGCTCCGCCGTCGCCGAGCACCTGGAGCCGGTCCTGAGCGGATTCGGCCCGCGGATGCGGCGCCGCGACCGCGCCCTGTGGGCCATGGCGACCGACGAGGTCGTCGAGAGCCTCTGGTACGTGGCCGGCCTCCTGGGCGAGCAGCGGCGGGCGACGGAGGAGCTGGAGCGGCTGTTCCCCGGAACCACCCGGCCGTACGTCGGCTCCGCCGGCTTCCGCGAGACGGCCGGCCCGAACGGCGAGTGCCTGCCCACCCGGGACCGGGCCAGCTGCTGCTTCTACTACACCCTCGACCCCGAGGACACCTGCGCCAACTGCCCGCGCAACTCCGAGGCGGTCCGCGTCGCGAAGCTGACGGCACAGGCGGCCGGGCCGACGGGCTGATGTCCCGCGCCCACACCCCGTGCGGTCCCGCGTCCGCGCCCGTGCGCAGGCCCGCACCCGGCGTCACGTAAGATCAACTCGGCGCGGAATCCGGCGCCTTGGCCGCGGAGACGGCCGTCCGGGTTACAGCTGCTTCACAAAATCCTCACTTGGCGCAAGAACTTTCCGTGGAACCACTCGTACGGGTAATCTAACTCGAACTCAACTCCCGCTCCTCAAGCGGCAGTTCGAGCAGAATGCCGTCCTCGCGCATCCCCTTGCACTCCCTTGGCGGCCTCTTGCCCCGAAACCCCCTGAGGACGCGCGGGATTGGGCCACTATGACGGGCGTTACGCCCTATCCCAATGCAAGGGACCCCAGATGAGACTGACCGACATATCGCTGAACTGGCTGCTTCCCGGCGCCGTGCTGCTCCTGGGCCTGCTGGCGGCGGTTGCGGTGCTCGCGCGTGGTAAACGCGCCGGGGAGAAGACCCACGCCGACGATTCGTGGGAGCGCACGGAAGAGCGCCGCAGGCGCAAGGAGGCCATCTACGGCACCGCCTCCTACCTACTCCTGTTCTGCTGCGCCGCGGTCGCCGCCGCCCTCTCCTTCCACGGCCTGGTCGGCTTCGGCGAGCAGAACCTGAACCTCTCCGGCGGCTGGCAGTACCTGGTGCCGTTCGGCCTGGACGGCGCGGCCATGTTCTGCTCCGTACTCGCGGTGCGCGAGGCCAGCCACGGTGACGCGGCGCTCGGCTCCCGGATACTCGTGTGGACGTTCGCGGCCGCCGCCGCCTGGTTCAACTGGGTGCACGCCCCGAGGGGCCTCGGCCACGCGGGCGCCCCGCACTTCTTCGCCGGCATGTCCCTGTCGGCCGCCGTCCTCTTCGACCGCGCGCTGAAGCAGACCCGCCGCGCCGCCCTGCGCGAGCAGGGCCTGGTGCCCCGGCCGCTGCCGCAGATCCGGATCGTACGGTGGCTGCGCGCTCCCCGTGAGACCTACGGCGCCTGGTCGCTGATGCTCCTCGAGAACGTGCGCAGCCTGGACGAGGCCGTCGAGGAAGTGCGTGAGGACAAGCGGGAGAAGGAGCAGAACCGTCTGCGCCGTCGCGACCAGGAGAAGCTGGACCGTGCCCGCATCAAGGCGATCACCCGCGGCCACCGCGGAATGATCGGACGCGGTGGCCGTCAGGCGGAACTCCAGTCGGCCCAGGCGGCCGCCCAGGTCGCCGCGGAGCCTGCCATATCAGCGCCGGAACTACCCGTACGCGCCCGGCCCTCGTTGCAGCCCGTCCGCCGCGGCGGTGAGTCGCCGACGGTCGACCTCACCGCGGAGGACGACACGATGGCGCTGCCGCGACTCGACTCCCTCGAGCGCAAGCTGAAGGATCTGGAGCAGCAGTTCGGCTGAGCGTGACCTGGCCGCCCGGCGGCCTCAACTCTGGATGGGGGCGCGGCAGTTCATGCCGCGCCCCCATCCAGTTCGAACCACACCGCCTTCCCCACCCCGTGCATGCGCACGCCCCAGGCGTCCGCGAGCGCCTGCACCAGGACCAGGCCTCTGCCGTGTGTGCCGTCGTCGGCGTTCGGGGCCCGGAGCCTCGGCCTGCGTGCCGCGAAGTCCCGCACCTCCACCCGTAGTCCGCGTGGGCCGACGGTGGCCGTCAGCAGTGCCTCCCGGTCGGTGTGGATGAGTGCGTTGGTCACGATTTCGCTGGTCAGCAGTTCTGCCGTCTCGGACCCGCCGGGCCGCCCCCAGTGGGCGAGCAGTTCCCGCAGCGCCTTGCGGACCTCGGGCACCGCCCGCAGGTCGCAGCGCCCGAGCCTGCGCCTGAGGTGCGAAGAGCCCTGCTGGTCGGGCGTGCTCTCCGCGGTGTCCTCCATGGTCGTGGCCGTCTTCACCGTCTTCGACGAGGAGGCCCCGGCTATGGCGGGACCGCCTCCTCGTGCATGCCTCTTCATGACCCCCGCCGCCGCTGTCGATTCCCCTCCGGATCGAACACGTTCACGGAATGCATGCCCCACCCGGAACGCGGCAGTCATGTCGAATCTTGAACGACCTGTCGTACACCGGCCGTTCTCCCCGCCGCGCTGGGGCGGTCCAGGGACGAGCCCGCCCCGCCCGCCCGCCGGAAAGCCCCGTATACGACGATCGGAAAGCGGGCGAACGGGGCGACACGGTCCATCTGTGGCGGAAGGTGACGGCGAAGCCGGCAGTGCCGCGCCGCCGCCGGCCGACGTCTCCTGCCGACGGGTCGGCCGACGGCACTCGGCCCGTCGACCGACACCCGCCTGCCGCACCGGCCGTACGCGAGCCGGTGGAGGGGGCCGGACGCGCCTACTTGTCGGCCTCGCCCTCGGTGCCGATGTGGATGACCTTGTGGTTGCGGTTCATGCCGACGATCAGCCGGGTCGCCGGCCCGTCCCCCCAGGTCAGCGTCACGACCGCTTCCCTGGGGCCCGCCGTGCCCTTGCCGGTGACCGTCCACTTCGCCGGCACGTTCTGGGCACGCAGGACACCGTCCGCGTGGTTCCGCCGCTCCCAGGCCTCGATCTCCTTGAGGTAGTCGGCGTGTACGTAGAACTTCCGGAGCTCGGTGACCAGCTTGCCGCCGCTGCCCGGACCGCTCTGCGCGTCCATGTAGGCGCCGTAGAAGTCGGCTATCCGGGTCACCGGGTCCGACGGCTTGCCGATGACCGACCGGGGCGCGGCTGCCCCGGCGGTCGCTTCGGCCGACGCGGTGAGTCCGAGCGGCAGGGCGGTCGCGGCGACGAGGCCGGCGACCAGGGCGGCGCGACGGCCCGGCCTGCGCGAGGTGGTGGTGCTGTTCATCGTTCTGTACTCCCCGTTTTCGTGCTGCTGGTCGGTCCTGTCCGGTGCGATGGTCCGTCGCACCGGATGGAGCCGCCCTCTCGACCCCCGTGGCGGGAGGGCGGCTCCGGCTTTTTCCGGTGGGTCAGTAGAGCTTGTTCACCGCGGTGGTCGTCGTCTTCTTGAAGGCCTTCACCGGTGCGTCGGAGAAGTCGCCCATCTGCCCCCAGTTCACGACGGTGACGGTCCGCCCGTCGCGGCCGACCGAGGAGAGGTTGATGTCGGTGGCGCCCCAGGAGGTGTTGGTGTGCATCCCGTAGACGTGGGCGCCCTCCTCGACCGGCAGCGTGCCGTAGTCCTTCATCGTGGCCTCGACGTCCGGGTTCGCCTGCTCGGCCCGGGCCGCGCACGACCGGATCTCCTTGTTCAGCCGCGTGGCGAGGGCCTTGGCCTTGGCGTTGCTGCCGACGACGATGGTGAGCTGCTGAGCGCTGGTCTCCAGCTCGGTCCGGAAGTCGCGGTACGAGGAGTCGTAGCCGGGCAGCGCGTCCTGGAGGCAGAACCACAGCTCGTCGGGCACACCGGGCGTCACCTTGCCCGCCGTCCAGGCGGACGAGGGGTGCGGCGGCAGCTGGGAGGCCGACAGGAACTTGGGCGTGCTCTTCGCCGCCACCTTGACGGGTGCCGAGGCGTTCGGCGTGGCACCGGCCGGGCCGGCGAGTGCCGTACCGACGGCGAGGCTCGCGGCGGCGAGTGCGGTGAGTGCCACGGCTCGAGTGCGCTTGGCCATTGTTTCGTCCCCCTGTGTATGAGTGCATGGTCGATCTGAACGCATGCACGATCTGCGTATGTGCCTGGTTGGTGGGTGCCGCCGCGAAGGCCCGTCACGGGCTGCCGTCGGATGGTCGGTCCGGCGGCGGTCGGTGCGACACCAGAAGCATCAGCCGTCACTCGGCCTCTGCGCAACAGACGGCGCCGGATCCGCCACGGTGGAACCATCCCATCCCTTCTGACGTGCAGGTATATGGAGTGCCTGGGATGACCTCCCGGGCCGGGACACGCCCCTTCGACCAGGGGGCGACGACGAGTACGGGGGAACGGTGTCGACTCGGGACGACGACGTCGAGGAGTTCGCGGCACTGCTGAGACGTCTGAAGGCGCGGACGGACCGCAGTTACGGCGCCCTGGCGCGCCGGGTGAACATGAACACCTCGACGCTGCACCGCTACTGCGCCGGTGACGCGGTGCCGCTGGACTTCGCCCCGGTGGAGCGGTTCGCCACGCTGTGCGGGGCGACGCCGGCCGAGCGCCTCGAACTGCACCGCCTGTGGATCCTGGCGGTGGCGGCGCGGCAACGGCCTCGCACGCCCGGCCCGTCGGCGGAGCCGGAGCCGGACACGACCGTGGACGACGGACCGCCGGAAGGCGACGCACCGCCGGAGAGCAACGGATCGCCGGCAGGCAACGGCGAGTCGAAGCCGCGCGCATCGGCGGCCGCCGAGCCGGACGAGTCCCGGCCGCAGCCCCGCACCTCAGCTCCGGACACCGCCGAACCGACTGAGCCCGAGCCCGCCACCCCGGGCGCCGCCGAGCCCGACGGGCCGCGGCCGGGCCGGTCCGGCCGGTCCGAGTCGGGCCTGCCGAGCGGTCCTTCCCCGAGCCGGGCGGACGATCCCCGGTCGAGCCCGCCCGGGAAGCCCGTGCCCAGCCCCTCGGGTGAGGGAACCGCGAGTTCTTCCCCGTCCCGGAATCCGGCATCCGGCGCCGCCGCCGCGAAGGCACCGGGCTCACCTGTCCCGAGTTCCGCCCTCGGGCTCGTGTCCACCTCCGGTGCGCGCCCCCGCAGCGCCTGGTACCGGCGACGGGTCACCGTCACCGTGGCCGTCGTGTCCGCGCTGCTCGCCTCCCTGGGCGGGCTGTCGGCGCTCTCCGGTGACCGGTCCTCCGACGACGACGATTCCCGGGCCGTCCGCCCGGCCCCGACGACGGCCGCTCCCGACGCCCGTCACCGCCCGTCCACGAGCCCCTCCCCCAGCGGATCCGGCCCTTCCCCCTCGGTGAGCGCCACCCCGAAGACCTCCGAACCCTCGGCCAAGAACGGCACGCCGTCGGGAAAGGCGAAGCCGAACGGTGGAGGATCCGTCGCCGTGCCGCTCACCTGGACCGCGAACTCGCAGGCCTGGGCGCTCGGCTGCGGCCACGACTACGTCATCCGCAAGGAGCCGCAGCAGGTTCCGCCGCCGCCGGCCGCGCAGGACGCCGGGATCTGGGCGGCGACCCAGAAAGCCGTGCACGGCCGGGAGACCAACGTGGAGATCTCGGTGCAGGGCCGGAGTTCCACCGCCGTCGTCCTGACGGCGCTGCGGGTCCGCGTGGTCGGCCGTACCGCCCCCGTGCCCGGCACCGTCTACGCCATGGACCAGGGCTGCGGCGGCTCGATCACCCCCCGTTCCTTCGCCGTCGACCTGGACAAGGACCGCCCGATCGCCCGCGCGGTCCCCGGCAGCGACGAGGGAAACCCGATCCCGGCGGTGCGCATGCCCTACCGGGTGTCAGCCGAGGACCCGGAAGTCCTCCTGGTGAGCGCACGGACACAGACCTGTGACTGCTCCTGGTACCTCGAACTCGACTGGTCCTCCGAGGGACGCACGGGCACGGTCCGCATCGACGACCACGGCCGTCCGTTCCGCACGAGCAGCATCAAGGGTCTGCCGCGCTACTGGTACGGCACGGAGGGTTCGGAGCGTCAGTGGGTCCCCTACGACCAATGACACCCGCGCCCTACGGCCGGGGCACGTTGCGGAGGTTGGAGCGGGCCATCTGGGCCATGCGGCCCACTCCCCCTTCGAGGACGATCTTGGAGGCCGACAGGGCGAAGCCCGTGACCATCTCCTTGCTGATCTTCGGCGGGATGGACAGGGCGTTCGGGTCGGTGACGATGTCGACGAGGGCCGGGCCCTTGTGCCGGAAGGCGTCCTTGAGGGCGCCCGCCAACTGCTTGGGCTTCTCGACGCGTACGCCGTAGGCACCACAGGCCCGCGCGACGGCGGCGAAGTCGGGGTTCTTGTTGGCGGTCCCGTACGAGGGCAGCCCTGCGACCAGCATCTCCAACTCGACCATCCCCAGGGAGGAGTTGTTGAAGAGGACGACCTTCACCGGCAGGTCGTACTGGACGAGGGTGAGGAAGTCGCCCATCAGCATGGAGAATCCGCCGTCGCCGGACATCGAGACGACCTGGCGCCCGCGGTCGGTGAACTGGGCGCCGATGGCCTGCGGCAGGGCGTTCGCCATGGAACCGTGCGAGAAGGACCCGATGATGCGGCGGCGGCCGTTGGGTGAGAGGTAGCGGGCCGCCCACACGTTGCACATGCCGGTGTCGACCGTGAACACGGCGTCGTCGTCGGCGAGTTCGTCGAGGACGGAGGCGACGTACTCGGGGTGGATCGGGACGTGCTTGTCGACCTTTCGCGTATAGGCCTTGACGACCCCTTCGAGCGCGTCGGCGTGCTTCTTGAGCATCTTGTCGAGGAAGCGACGGTCGCTCTTGGGGCTCACCTTGGGGGTGAGACAGCGCAGGGTCTCCTTCACGTCGCCCCACACCGCGAGGTCCAGCTTCGAGCGGCGGCCGAGCCGTTCGGGCCGCACGTCGACCTGGGCGATCTTCACGTCGTCCGGGAGGAACGCGTTGTACGGGAAGTCGGTGCCCAGCAGGATCAGCAGGTCGCACTCGTGGGTGGCCTCGTAGGCGGCTCCGTATCCGAGGAGCCCGCTCATGCCGACGTCGTACGGGTTGTCGTACTGGATCCATTCCTTGCCGCGCAGGGCGTGCCCGACAGGGGATTTGATCCGCTCGGCGAACTGCATGACCTCGGCGTGCGCGCCCGCGGTGCCGCTGCCGCAGAACAGGGTGACCCTGTCGGCCTCGTCGATCATCGCGGCGAGCTTGTCGATCTCGGCGTCACCGGGCCGGACGCTGGGCCGTGAGGTGACGAGGGCGGTCTCGACGGCCTTGTCCGGGGCCGGCTCGTCGGCGATGTCGCCCGGCAGCGTCACGACGCTCACTCCGCCCTGTCCGACCGCGTGCTGGATGGCGGTCTGGAGCAGGCGGGGCATCTGCTTCGGGTTGGAGATCATCTCGCTGTAGTGGCTGCACTCGCGGAACAGCTGGTCGGGATGGGTCTCCTGGAAGTACCCGAGGCCGATCTCGCTGGACGGGATGTGCGAGGCGAGGGCGAGCACCGGGGCCATGGAACGGTGGGCGTCGTAGAGGCCGTTGATGAGGTGGAGGTTGCCGGGGCCGCAGGAGCCCGCGCAGGCGGCGAGCCCGCCGGTGATCTGGGCCTCGGCGCCCGCCGCGAAGGCAGCCGTCTCCTCGTGCCGGACGTGGATCCAGTCGATGGCCGAGTTGCGCCGGATGGCGTCGACCACCGGGTTGAGGCTGTCGCCGACGACTCCGTACAGGCGCTTCACCCCCGCCCGGACAAGGATGTCGACGAACTGCTCGGCAACGTTCTGCTTGGCCATGACTCACGCGCCCCTTGCTGTCGTTCGCTGTCCCGGGTTCCCTTCCCTCGCATGTCCCATGAATTCACAGCGGTCGCGGTTACGCCTCCCAGACGGCGGCGGCGGTCCGGTCGTCGGCGTATCCCTTGACCCGGACCGCACTGTCCGCGAGGAACGCGGCGAGGCCCGGCGGGTCGCCTCCCGACCAGCGGGAGGTCAGGTGCTCGACCAGGCGCGGTTCGCCGCGCAGGGGTTCGGCGAGCCCGCTGGTGCACAGCAGGAGCGCGTCGCCGGGGCGGGCGACCGAGGCCCGGAAGCGGAAGGGGTCGCGGGGCGGCGGTTCGGGAGCGGGCTCGTACGGGCTCGGGGGCGTGGTGATGCCCAGATCCATGGTGAGCCGGTCGCCGTCGGGCGTCTCGTGCGGCAGTGATCCGAAGCCGACGACCGCCTCGCCGGCGGTGTCCGCGACGCGCGGTTCGATGTCCTGCCACTCGCCGTCGCGCAGCCGGAAGAGACCCCCCGCTCCGACGCCGAAGAAGACGCGTGTACGGCACTCGGGGTCGGCGGGGAGCAGCAGGCAGCGCAGGCTCGCTGTGTACTCCTCGGGAGTCACGCCCTGTTCGGAGGCGCTGGCCCGCAGCTTGCCGAGGCTGCGGTCGGTGAGCCGGTGCAGGCCCGACTTCAGGTCGCCGCGCCGGGCGGCCCTGATGTCCTCGGCGAGCCGCGCGTGGCTGCGGCCCACGGCCCGTCCGATCCACTGGCACGCCTCGGCCGCGGCCCGGTGGGCGCCGGGGGTGGCTCGGGCGCCGGTCGCCATGGCCACCAGTACGAGCGCCGCGTCACCGACGCCGAAGCGGGCGGTGAGCAGGGAGTCCCTGCGCGGCTCGCCCCTGTATCGCGCCGAGTCCCCCCGCACGGACACGGCCCGCAGGGTGCAGGTTCCGTAGGACGCCCCGTCGAGCACCGTGTCGGCCACGAGGTCGCCGAGGTCGTCCGGGTCCGCGGGCGGCAGTGCGGTGGGTTCGGAGTCGTAGGTGGGCGGGCCGGAGCCCACGTGGCCGAGGGGGGCGGGGATGTCGGGGACCTGCAGGACGGGCTGGTCGGACGGGCCGCCCGAGGGGACGTCGGCCAGGGTGCCGGACCGGGCGTCAGGGGCGTCCGGCACGCCCGGGACACCGGCGGGGGCTTCGGCCGGCGGGACGGAGGGGCCGCCGCCCGCCGCCTCGGGCCGTCCGGTGGAGGCGCCCGTCGCGGGTGCGTCGGACGGCATCGGAGGCGGGGCGCCCGCCGGCATCGGAGGCAAGGCACCGGGTGCCACCGAGGACGGCGTGCCGGCGGGGGCCTCGGGACCGGCCGGAGCCCAGCTGCCGGGACCGGCCTCGGGACGGGCCGGGGCGTCGGGACGACGGGCTGGGGGCTCGGGACGGGCCGGAGTCTCGCGCTCCTCGATGGAGGGAGTGCCCACGGTGGGCGGAGGGCCGATGGTCGGCGGTCCTCCCGGCGGCTGGGGCCACCGGGACGCTGCGGGTCCGGCCGCCGGGGCCGCACCGGGGGGCGCGGAGTGCCGGGGAGCCGCGTCGGAGGAAGAGGCAGAGGACCGGGGAGCCGCGTCGGAGGGGGCGGCATGCCTCGGAGCCGGACCTGCCGGGGACGGAACCGCGTCGGCCGGGTCTGCCGAAGGCGGGACCGCGTCCACGGGCTCCGGAGAGGGCGGAACCGTGGGCGTCCACGAGGCGGGTGTCGACGAGGTGGGCGTCCGTGGAGTCGGTGCCGCTGCCTTGGGGGCTTCCGGGGACATGCCCGGGGGCGGTGTCGGCGCACGGGGTCCTGTCGGTCCGGGCCCGGGTGGGAAGGTGGCCGGACCCGGGGTTTCGGCGGGCGGGGCCTCCCAGGGGGCCCGCTGCCGCTGGTGAAGCCCGCTGTTGTGCGTCTCGTCGGACGGGGGGCCTTCGCCGGGGCGGACGCCACCCCCGGCGGGGCCCGGTGAACCGGCCACGGGCCCACGCGGGTCGCCTGTCCACGCCCCGCGGGCCTGCCACCCCGCTCCGGCCTCCGCGCTGCCGATGTCTCCGTCGGCCTCGTCGTCTCCGGACCCACCGCCGGCCGGTCGCCCGGCCACGGACCCTCCGGGCGTACCCGTTTCCCGGCCCCCGGAGGTCCCGGACAGGCCGGAAGGCCCGGCCGCGGCCGGGCCGGACGGCACGCGCGAGGCCGGTCCGCTCGGCGGCCACCAGGGCGGGGGATCCGACTCCATGGACCCGTCGTCGGCGCGCGACCCGTGGCCCGGCGCGGCAGGGCCGGACGCGCCGTGGAGACGCCGGGGCCGCTCGGTCGGCGTGCGGGGCGGCGGTACGGCGGGCCCCTCGGCCGAGGGCACCGGGGCCGCGTCGGCATGCGCTCCCAGGGTGTCCGTCGCCGAGGCGAACCGGTCGTCGAGCGAGTCCGCCGCGGGCGCGGGCCCGGTGTCCCCCGTGGAGTCGTCGTACAGCTGCCCCCACCAGTCGTCCTGATGACCGGTGGGCCTCTCCCCCTGCTGGCTCATGCCCCTGATTGTCCACCGTTGAGGCCGGATGAAAACGGTGCATCCGGAAAAACCGGCCGGGAGGTCGGGGTCGAACAACGGTACGGGGCCGCCGGGCGGTCCCACCCCCCACGGGAGAACCGCCCGGCGGCGCCGGTGTGACCGGACCCCGGTGTACCGCCGAGGCCCGCGTCACGCTCTGGTGGGCCGGCTTCCGCGCGAAGCGGTCCGTCCGGCCCGGAGTGTGCCCCGCTTCCCTGGGGCCGAGCTGTGATCCCGGGGCGGGTTCCACCTGCGGCCCTGTTCATCCATGCCGACCCTGATCCTTCGATCATTGGCCGGTCCTCGCCGGTCGCCGCCCCCGGGCTCACCGTCGGCGAGGCGGCCCCGGCAGCGGCTCCGCCGCGCCCCGTGCCGTGCGCACCGCCGCTCCCGCCCCCCGACCGGCCCCGCACGTTCGCGCAGGCCGATGCCGTTCGAGACGGACATGACCGGCCCTGCGTCACGCTGTCGTACCGCCACCTTGGCAGAGACCCGGACGGTACGGCGATGATGTGCCGAGGCGGGTTTACGCCGTGGCCGTTTTCCGCCACGGCCGGTCTTCGGGGAGGGGCACAGCCGCATGCACGGAGCGACAGGGCTGGCAGCGATAGGGCTCGACGGCACACACGAGTCGGCGTACCGGGCGCTGGTGTCCGTGGGAGCCGCCGACGTGCCCGATCTCGCGCGGCGGCTCGCGCTCGGCGAGCACGACACCGAGCGCGCGCTGCGCGGGCTGGAACGGCACGGTCTCGCGGCCCAGTCGTCCGCCCGGCCCGGCCGCTGGGTCGCGGCGCCGCCCGGCGTCGCGCTCGGCGCGCTGCTCACCCAGCGGCGCCACGAGCTGGACCAGGCCGAGCTGGCGGCGACGCTGCTCGCCGAGGACTTCCGTGCGCGGTCCGCCGAGCCCGCCGCGCACGACCTGGTCGAGGTGGTGACCGGCGCGGCCGCGGTCGCCCAGCGGTTCCTGCAGCTCCAGCTCGGTGCGAGCGAGGAGGTGTGCGCCCTGGTCACGGGCCGTCCCGTCGTCGTCGCCGGGACGGACAACGACGCGGAGAAGCAGGCCGCCGACCGGGGTGTCCGCTACCGCGTCGTCGTCGAGCGATCGGTCCTGGACCTGCCCGACGGCATCACGGAGCTGTCCGCGGCACTCGGCCGGGACGAGCGGGTCCGGGTCGTGGACACCGTGCCGACCAAGCTGGTGATCGCCGACCGGACCCTCGCGATGGTGCCGCTGACCTCGCGGACCCTGGAGCCCGCCGCGCTCGTCGTCCACGCGAGCGGTCTGCTCGAATCGCTGTCGGGCCTGTTCGAGTCGGTGTGGCGGGACGCGCTCCCGCTGCGCCTGGGCGCGCCCGGAACGGTGACCGAGGAGGAGCGGGAAGGCCCGGACGGCACCGATCTGGAGATCCTCTCGCTGCTCCTCGCCGGGCTGACCGACGCGAGCGTCGCCAAACAGCTCGACCTGGGCCTGCGGACCGTGCAGCGCCGGGTGAAGCGGCTGATGGAGCTGACGGGCGTGACGACCCGGCTCCAGCTCGGCTGGCACACGTACGAGAAGGGCTGGGTCGCCCGGGAGCAGCAGGACTGACCTGCGGTTTCGCCCGTTGTGGGGCACTCTGGGCAGATGGGAGCGTGGGAACTCCTGCTGGTCGGCGTGGTGATGCTGCTCGGCCTGAGCGGAGTGCTGGTACCCGGCGCGCCGGGGTCGTGGCTCGTGTGGGCCGCGGTCCTGTGGTGGGCGTTCGAGGACCCCAAGGCCCTCTCCTGGGGCGTGCTCGCCGGTGCCACCGCCGCCCTCTTCGTCGCCCAGGTGATCCGCTGGCGGCTGCCACCACGCAGGCTGCGCTCCAGCGGCGCCACCCCCCGCATGGCGGTGTACGCGGGCGTCGGCGCCCTGCTCGGCTTCGTCGTCGTGCCGGTGCTCGGCGCGATACCCGGCTACGTCGGCGGCGCCTACCTCGCCGAACGACTGCGGCTGGGCGGCCACGGGGAGGCGATGGCCTCGGTGCGCTCGGTGATGCGCCGCGGCGGGACGAGCGTGCTGGTGGAGCTGTTCACCTGCCTGCTGATCACGGGGGCGTGGCTGGGCGCCGTGCTCTTCGGCTGAGCGCCGACCGCCCCGGTGCGGTGCGGGGCCGCCGTACGGGGTTGAGCGGCTCGGTGTCGTGCGGGGCCGTGGTGCGTCGCGGTACGGCGCATTACGTACGACAACACATCGGATCTCTCACTTGCTGTTGACGGCATCACGCACCTTCTCTACGTTGCGTGCCGGGATAGCTCCGATGAATCGCCCGGTTTTCGCTTACGCAGCCGCACGCAGCCGCACAAACCGCCAGGAGTCGCGATGCCCCGCCCGTCCAGACGTACCGTGCTCACCACCGGATCCGCCGCCGGCGGCGCCCTGCTCGCCGGCGGGCTGCCGGCCCAGGCTGGAGCGGACACCCGCCGGAACGACCCGTCATCCCCGCCCGACGACCTCGGTTCCGACCCCTGGCGCACCGTCCTCGACGACGCCGACCTCGTCTGGCGGCGGATGCCGAAGACCTGGTACGAGGGCCCGTACCTGGGCAACGGCTTCCTCGGTTCCGGCATCTACGCCGAGCCCGGCCGGGAGACCGAGGCCGTCCGCTTCAACGTGCAGCACTCCGAAGTGCAGGACCACCGCCCGCGGTTCGGGTCGCTCTTCGGGCTCGCGCGGCTGCCGATCGGCCACTTCACCCTGGAACCGGTCGGCACGATCACCTCACTGGACTGGCGGCTCGGACTCCGCGACGCCGAGCTGACCGGAACGCTCACCACGGACCGCGGCACCCTCACGATCCGCGCGCTGGTGCACACCACCCGCTCGGTGCTCGTCGTCGAGGTGACACCGAGCAGCGGCGAACGCGACCACCGGTGGGTGTTCCATCCGGCCGAGGCGATCAGCCCGCGCGCCGCGTTCCGCCCGCTGCCGGAGGGCTACACCGGCAACCCGCCCGCCGCGGTCGAGGAGCACGACGGCGCCCTCGCGGCCGTACAGCCGCTCCTGGCCGGCGGTCGGCACGTCACCGCGTGGCGGGAGCGGGCCCGCGGGTCACGGCGGACCCTGTACGTCCATGTCGCGCACTCGTACCCGGGGACGGCGGCACGGGGACGGGCCCTGGCAGCGGTCCGCAAGGCCGCCCGACTGCCCTACGACGGACTGGCTTCGACGCACCGGTCCTGGTGGCGTGCCTTCTACCGCAAGAGCTTCCTGTCGCTCCCCGACGCCCGCCTCCAGCGTTTCTACTGGATCCAGCTGTACAAGACGGCGTCCGCGGCCCGGCGAGACGCCCCCGTGATGGCCACCAGCGGCCCCTGGCTGGAGTCCACCCCGTGGCCGGCGACCTGGTGGAACCTGAACGTGCAGTTGGAGTACTGGCTGATCCACGGCTCCAACCATCTCGAACTCGACGCCGTCACGCGGGCGTTGAGCGAGTTCCGGGACAATCTGAAGGCCGAGATGGCCCCGGCGTACCGCGCCGACTCGCTCGGCATACCGCGCACCACGGACGCGTACCTGGTCAACGGCGGCGCCACGAGCAACGCCGAGGGCTACGGGGTCGGCATCCCCGGCCAGGACCCGCCGACGCCCGAGGTGGGGAACCTCGTGTGGGCGCTGCACAACGTCTGGCTCAGTTACCGCCACACCATGGACGAGTCGATCCTCCGGGACGTCCTCTTCCCGCTCCTGCGCAAGGCTGTCTCCTACTACCTGCACTTCCTGGAGCCCGGCCCGGACGGCAGACTGCACCTGCCGGCGACGTTCTCGCCCGAGTACGGCGGCAACTCGCGGGACTGCAACTACGACCTGATGCTGCTGACCTGGGGCTGCCGCACCCTCCTGGAGTCGGCCGAACTCCTCGGCGTCCGAGACGAGTCGGCGCCCCGCTGGCGGGAGGTGCTGGAGCGGCGCGCCGCGTACCCGACCGACGCGAACGGCTTCATGATCGGCGCGGACATCCCCTTCGCCAAGTCGCACCGCCACTACTCGCACCTGCTCGCCGTCTACCCCCTGTACGAGCTGACGGGCCGCACGCCCGACGAACGGGCCCTGATCGAGAAGTCGTTGGCCCACTGGGTCGGCTTCGAAGGTGCGCTCCAGGGCTACACGTTCACGGGTGCGGCCTCGATGTCGGCCCTGCTCGGCAAGGGTGAGGACGCGCTCGCCTACCTCGACCAGCTCATGGCCCGCTTCATCCAGCCCAACACCATGTACAAGGAGTCCGGGCCGGTGATCGAGACCCCGCTCTCCGCCGCCCAGTCGCTGCACGACATGGTCTGCCAGTCCTGGGGCGGCGTCGTCCGGGTCTTCCCGGCACTGCCCGCCGCCTGGGCCGACCTGACCGTGCACGACTTCCGTACGCAGGGGGCGTTCCGGCTCAGCGCGGTGCGCAGGGGCGGCCGGACCCGGTGGGTCCGGCTCGTCAGCGAGGCGGGCGCCCCCTGCGTCGTACGGCACGGGGTGCCGGGAGCGATCGACGTACGTGACGGACGCGGGCGGCCGCTGCGCCACGAGGACGCGGGTGACGGGAGCATCCGGATCGCCCTGAGGAAGGGCGGGTCGGCGCTGATCACCGCCCGGGGTGACCGGCCCGACCTGCGGGTCACCGCCGTCGAGCCGAACGGGGAAGCCCCGCGCTGGGGCCTGCCCACCCCGTGAGTCACCGGGCCAGAGCGGCCAGGTCGACGCTGTCGGCCAGAGCCCGCATGCCGGCGTCGTTGAAATGGAGATGGTCGCCGGGATCGTAGGCGGGCAGCATGCGGTGCGGCCGGGACGGGTCGCGGACGACGGCGTCGAAGTCCGCGACCGCGTCGAACAGCCCGCCGGTGCGGATGAGGTGGTTGACCGACCGGCGGACGCGCTCGCGTGCCTCCGTGTGGCTGCCGTGGCCGCCGAACGGCGTGAGGGTGGCGCCGACGACACGGATCCCGCGGGCGTGGGCGCGCCGGACGATCTCGCGGTACGCGGCGCCGAGGGCGGCCGGGTCGGTCTGGTTCGGCGGGCTCTTGATGTCGTTGACGCCCTCCATCACGATCACCGTGCGCACCCCCGTGCGGGAGAGCACGTCGGCGTCGAACCGGGCCAGAGCGCTGGGCCCCCGGCCTTCGAGCAGCAGCCGGTTGCCGGCGACTCCCGCGTTCAGTACGCCCTGCCGGCGGTGGGACGGCAGGGCGCGCAGGCGCTCGGCGAGCCGGTCGGGCCAGCGGCGGTTGGTGTTCGGCGTCGAACCGGAGCCGTCGGTGAGCGAGTCGCCGAACGCGACGACGCTCCCCGCGGCCTGCGGACGGCGCACGTCGACACCTGTCACGTAGTACCAGGAGCCGGTCGTGGTTGTGTACGCCGCGCCGCTCGCCTCCGCGACCCGATTGCCCTTCCTGGCAAGGAAGTTGGTCTGCCGCGCGTCGCGATGGTAGGTCGCCGGCCCCGGGTCGCCGGGGGTGTGGAGGGTGACGAGAAGGTTGGCGGCGGCCGGCACCGTCAGCGTGACCGGGTCGCTCACGACGTCCCTGCCGGCCGGCACGGTGATCCTCTTCCTGCCGCCGAAGGTGAGCGTGCGCATCGTGCCACGCAGGGCGTTCGGGCTCTCGGGCGCCTTCGGCTGCTGCCTGGCCAGGGTGGCGCCGCCGAGGACGAGCGGCCGGGTGCCGAGCCGGTTGGAGATCCGTACGCGGACGGCCGTGCCGCCGACGCTCGTGTGGACGACGTTACGGATCGAGGCGTCGGGGAGCGGCGGCGCGGTGCCGGAGGCGGCGGCCTCCCAGGTGCCGGTCCAGTACGCGGGGGTGGCTCGCAGGGCCGTGCGGTCGGGGGCCGCCCCGGAACCTGTGTGGGCCACGCCCGTGCCCGTCAGAGTGAGTGCCAGCGCACCGGCCAGGGCGGTCGCCGCCCGTGCGGCGTCTCTTCGTCCGAACCCGACCATGCGTTCCTGCCTTCCGCCGACAGAGCCCGACGGAGCCCGACGGGTGCGGGTCTCCGGATCTGGGGCCAGGATCCGATGCGGAGAGCACGAAAACCGTGTTTGGCTGCTGACATGACCGCATTCAGTGAAGCCGAACGGGCGTACCTAAAGTCCCAGCGGCTGGGCCGCCTCGCCACCGTCGACCAGCACGGCCAGCCGCAGGCGAACCCCGTCGGCTTCCATCCGCAGGACGACGGCACCATCCTCATCGGCGGCTATGCCATGGGGACCACCAAGAAGTGGCGCAACCTGCAGAAGAACCCCAAGGTCGCCCTGGTGATCGACGACATCGTCAGCCTCCGCCCCTGGAAGGTGCGCGGAGTGGACATCCGTGGGGACGCCGAACTGCTGACCGGGCCGCACGAGTTGGGACCGCACTTCAGCGAGGAGCTGATCCGCGTCCACCCCCGGCGCATCCACAGCTGGGGTCTCGAGGAATAGCCGGGCGGCCGAAGGATCGTCTCATCGGCCTTCGAGGGTGAGGAGTCGGAGCTTGCGCTCCAGCCCTCCCGCGTACCCCGTGAGCGATCCGTCCGCGCCGATCACACGATGGCACGGGCGGACGATCAGCAGCGGATTGGCGCCGATCGCTCCGCCGACGGCCCGCACGGCGATGCGCGACGCACCGATCCGGGCGGCGATCTCCCCGTACGTGATGGTCGTCCCGTAGGGGACGGAGTCGAGGGCGCTCCAGACCCGCTCCCGGAACTCGGTGCCGCTCGGCCTCAGCTCCAGCTGGAACTCCTTGAGTTCGCGGGCGAAGTAGGCGGCCAGCTGCCGCTCGGCCTCCTGGAAGGGTTCCGGTGCGCGTCGCCAGTCCGCCTCGACCGTGCGTCCGCCCTTCTGGCCGGGCACGGAGAGGGAGGTCAGCGCGCCCGACTCGTCAGCGGTGAGCAGGAGTTCACCGACAGGACTGTCCAGGGCCGTGTAGTACGTGGTCACTTCTCTTCGCCTTCCGGCTCGGCGGCTGCCAGGTGCCGCAGGGCGTATGAACGCCACGGACGCCAGGTCTCGGGGACCTGTGCGCCGGGCGGGGCCACGTCGGGGTCACCGAGGGCGCGGGTACGGATGACGGCCACGACGTGTTCGTCCAGGCCGGGCAGGGCGAGCAGCGCGGCCTGCGCCGCCTCCCGGTCGGCGCCGGGGTCGAGCCGCAGGGTGCCGTCCGCGAGAGCGGTGGCGAGGGCGCCCAGCGTGCCGCCGGACTCCGCGAGGGCTGCCGGTTCGGGGAAGACGTGCGTGAGCGTCCCGCAGGGCGAGTCCAGCGCCTTCCCGTGGGTCCGCACCAGGTTCTCGGCCTCGCGCGGACCGACCAGCGCGCGTACCGCCAGCTCCTCCGGATCGGCGGCGCCGGGCGAACGCAGCCCCGGCCTGGCCGCCACCAGCGGGGCCAGCCGGCTGTCCGAGCCGAGCCGCTCGTCCACGGCGTACGGATCGGCGTCGAGGTCGAAGAGCCGACGCAGCCGCTGTACGGCGGTGGTGAGATCCCGCAGGTCGGTGAGGTGCAGCCGGGCGTCGAGCCAGCCGCTGCTGTGGGCGGAGGCGCCCGACAGGCGCTCCCCCACGGCGACGATGCCCGTGCCGTACGGCAGCCGCAGGGTCCGTCGGTAGGTGCGGGCCCCGGGGGCGCCGGCCACCTCTTCGATGCCGGGCACGGCCTCGGCGCTCAGCAGGTCGAAGGCGGCGGCTGCCTGGTACGGGCCCCGGTGCGCGAGGCGCAGCGGTATCCCCGCGGTGGGGGTGGCCGCGGAGGGGGTGGCCGGCGTTCGGCGCGTCCCGCCTCTGTTTCTGGCGGCGCGCAGCTCGGTCGGGGTGGACGCGTACACCGTCCGGATCGTGTCGTTGAACTGCCGCACGCTCGCGAATCCGGCGGCGAAGGCGATCTCCGTGACCGGTAGTTCCGTGGTCTGCAGCAGTACCCGCGCGGTGTGGGCGCGCTGAGCCCGTGCCAGGGCCACCGGTCCCGCGCCCAGTTCCGTGGTGAGCTGCCTCTGGACCTGTCGGGCGCTGTACCCGAGCCGGACGGCGAGCCCGGCGACGCCCTCGCGGTCCACGACCCCGTCGCCGATCATCCGCATCGCGCGTCCCACGACGTCGGCGCGTACGTTCCACTCGGCGGATCCCGGGGCGGCGTCCGGGCGGCATCTGCGGCATGCCCGGAATCCCGAGCCCTGCGCGGCCGCCGCGGTGGCGTAGTAGCGCACGTTCTCCCGCTTCGGCGTCACCGCGGGACAGCTCGGTCGGCAGTAGATCCCCGTCGTCTCCACGGCGAAGAAGAACGCGCCGTCGAACCGGGCGTCCCGGCTGCGTACGGCTCCGTATCCGGTCTCCTCGTCAATCACCCCTCCAGTGTGCGCCGCCGTCACGTGTCCGGCTGGCGGATATCGGACATGGCGCTCGTCCGGGGCGGGGTGTCGCCTGCGTCGTCTGTGGGTGGGGCGGGGCCGTGCCGGTATGTCACGTTCGCGACCTCCGGGCACACTGCCCTGAGTGCCATCGGTGGGCGTTTCCAGCGGGAGCCCTACGTCGCGAACATTGACATACCGGCACGGCCCCGCCCCGGCGCGTCAGCGTCTGCGGCACACACATACACATACGCATACGCGGCCACCGGTGCGGGTGCGGGTCCCGGGGGGTGCGGGTCCCGGGGGGCGAGTCCCGGGGGGGGCGGGAGACGGGGGGCGGGAGACGGGGGCGGAAGATGGGCGCAGCGCCCCACGGCCGAAGGGCCGCAGGGCGCTGCTGATGTGATGGCGCGGTGGTGGGCAGGCTGGTTGCCGGGGTCGCGGGCGGTCCGCTGGCCCTCGCCCCGCCCGCAGGGAACGAGGGCCCTCACTCCGTCGTGGGGCTGGTCAGTGCCGGCCCCGGTCACCCCGCTTGGCCTCCATCGCTG
This sequence comes from Streptomyces aurantiacus, assembly GCF_027107535.1. Lineage (NCBI taxonomy): Bacteria > Bacillati > Actinomycetota > Actinomycetes > Kitasatosporales > Streptomycetaceae > Streptomyces > Streptomyces sp. Qhu-G9. The sequence goes on from NZ_CP114283.1 coordinate 7,165,173, forward strand.
CCCGGCCCTCGGCTCCCCTGCGCTTCCATTCCCTCCTCAGTTCCGACCGGACGCGCGCATCCGTCTTGGCCACGATCCGCTGGTTCTCCCTGAGGAGCTTCCGGTAGCTCTCGAGTCGCCTCTCGGGCAGGATCCCCGCGTCCAGCGCGGCCAGCACCGCGCAGCCCGGCTCGGCCACATGCGCGCAGTCCTGGAACCGGCACCCCTGGGCAAGCTCCTCGATCTCCGAGAACACCTGGCCGACCCCGTTGCCGGCGTCGAACAGCCCTACTCCTCGCAGGCCGGGAGTGTCGATCAGGACACCGCCGCCGGGCAGCACGAGCAGATTGCGGGTCGTCGTCGTGTGCCGTCCCTTGCCGTCGACGTCACGCGCTGCCTGGACCTCCATCACGTCGTCCCCGAGCAGGGCGTTCGCGAGCGTCGACTTGCCGGCGCCCGACACCCCGAGCAGCACGGACGTGCCGCCGGCCACGACGGCGCCGAGCACGTCCAGCCCGTCCCCGTCCGTGGAACTGACCGGCAGCACCTGGACGCCCGGCGCGGCGGTCTCCACGTCCTGCACGAGATACGCCAGCCCCACCGGGTCCGGCACCAGATCCGCCTTGGTCAGCACGACCAGCGGCTGCGCCCCGGACTCCCAGGCCAGCGCCAGGAACCGCTCGATCCTGCCGAGATCGAGCTCCACCGCCAAGGACACCGCGATGATCGCGAAGTCCACGTTGGCGGCGAGGATCTGCCCTTCCGACCTCTTGGACGAGGTCGACCGCACGAAGGCGGTACGGCGCGGCAGATACGCCTGTACGTATCGGGGGTCCCCGCCGGGGTCCACGGCGGCCCAGTCCCCGGTGCAGATGACCCGGAGCGGGTCGTTCGGAGTCACGAACTCGGTGTCGACCCGCATGGGTCCGGCGGCGGTGATCACGTCGCACTGGCCACGGTCGACCCGTACGACCCGCCCCGGCACGAGTCCGCGTTCGAGATGGGGGGCGAATTCAACCGCCCACTCCTCGTCCCAGCCGTAGGGCTCGAGCGGATGGGACGAGAGGGAGGAAGTCGAGAGGGAGGAAGGGGAAGAAGGAGGAGCAGAAGACAAGGGGTGACCCTTCGAAGGGTGGCCCCGGCCGCGCGCGCTCGGGCGCGGAGAAAGAGGATGTCAGCCGGCGACCACAGAGGTGGATTCGATGAACTTCCGGATGTGGGCAGCGCCCATCGCCATGACAGCCATCGTTCGCACCTCCTTGATCACACCAGCACGACATCCGCGGTGGAGAACGTCCACCGCGCGAACAACCCGACCCTAGACCGCCCTGTCGTCCGGGCCAACCGGTTTTCCGGCCCGGACGAGGGTGGGGGGCGGCTGCCGGGTTGTCCCCCGCTGGGCCGGAGTCCGTGCAGCTCCGCCCGCTCAGCTCGAGTGCGTACAGCTCCGTCCGTTCAGCGTGAAGTGGACCGGCGCGGAGTCTCCGTCGCCGCCCGAGCCCAGGAAGCCCACGGCGAGCGATCCGCCCGAGACGACCGTCTTGTTGTAGTCGGCAGAGCTCGCGATCACCCGCGAGCCGTCCTGGTCGAAGCTGCCGTCCCACATCTGGGTCACCTTCTGGCCGTCGCGGAAGGTCCAGCCGACGCGCCAGGTGTCGAGGGCGTAGTCGGACTTGACGGTGACGGTGGCCTGGAAGCCGTCCGGCCACTCGTTGACCAGCTCGTACCTGGCGTGACAGACGGCGGGCTCACTGGGATTGGGGTCGGCCTCCTTGTCTTGTTCGGCGGTGGGTGAGGAGTCCCCCTGGGCCTCCTTGTCCGGCCCCGAACCCGCATCCGACTTCTCGGTCGGCCGCGGGGACGACGTGGACGACGTGGATTCGCGCACCGAGCCCGATCCCGACGGCACGGAGTCGTACGAGGGCACCTGCTGCCCCACCGGCTGCCTTCCCGCCGACTGCTCCAGCTCCCCGGAACCGTCGTCCGAGCTCAAGGGGACCAGCGTGACGACGAGCGCCAGCAACGAGACACCCACAGCGGCGACCATCAGGCCGGCGCGCCCGATCCGGGCCCTGCCGTCCTCGCTCGCCCAGCCGGCCGGCTCGTCCGCGTCGTCGGCGGCACTCCGGGCGAGACCCGACTCGACGGCCCGGCGCCGCCGCTCCAGGTAGGCGAGCCCGCCCCAGCCGATCACTCCGCCCGCGAGCGCCGCGGCCAGCCCGCCCCCGGCGAGCTTCAGACAGGCGGCGGCCTCCGCGCACTCGACGCAGCACGCCAGGTGGCGTGACAGGTCGTCCGGTACGTCGGCGGCGGGCGAGCGGGTGACCGCGTCGAGCAGCCGCGCGTAACTGCGGCACTCCTCGGCCAGCGGGGTGTCGAGGTGGTTGCGGTGACAGCGGTCGCGGAACACGCCGCGGACCTGCTGCAGTTCCTCGGTGATGCCCTCCGGGTCGAGGCCGAGCCGTCGGGCCACGGCGGCCGGCGGCAGCGCCTCGACCTCCGCCAGCCAGAGCAGCGCCGCGTCCGGTTCCTGCATGTCCCGCAGTCCGCGCAGGGCCAGCGGCCGGTGCAGGGGTGGTCCCGAGAAGCGGTCGGCCTTCTCGGAGTTGAGCCACAGACGTAGGTCGGGGTCGAGACGACCGCCCTGGCCCTTGGCCTCCCAGGTGGCGGTCGTCTGGCGTACGGCGGTCAGGAGAAGCGGTATTCGGGGCAGCCGGGGAATGCGCGCCCGGCGTCCGAAACTCTTGCCGCCGGTCTCGGCCTCCGCGGCACGCGCTTCGCGTATGCCGCGGGAGAAGGCCTCGGAGGCCAACGGGCGGGCGTCGGCGGAGCCGCCGGTGCAGAGATCCGCGTAGGAAAGGACCGCGTCCCAGCACTCCGAGAACAGTGTCGCCTCGGCGGCATCCTGAGGGGTCGGCAGGTCTGGCATGGGTGGGGACTTCACCTGCATCCACAAGGGGGGTCAACTCACCTGGGTAATACGGGAGTTGGAGGGGACGTCTCACGACGGGGCGAGTTTTTCACGGGTCCTGCACAACTGACAAGCGGCATCGGCAAATCCGCTTACCGCCGGTCGCATGCCCCACCAGGCACTGCCGCCTCAGACGTATGTTCCCATCGGCCCCTCTGGCCTCGTCATCCGCCCCGTCCCTCAGCCCACGGGCACGTCGTCCGCGTCCCCTTCCGGCACCTCGACCGCCGGCAGGCTGTCCATGAACGAGCTCACCGAGAAGACCGCGTTGCCCGGTCCGGGCGGGCCGTATCCCGGAGGAGAGGCGAGGCCGAAGTCCTCCATCGTCGCGCGGTACGCCTCAAGGAGCCGGATGTGGTACTCCAGCGGGGCGCCCTGCGGGTTCGCCTTGCCGAGGGGTGTCGTGGGCTCCGGGCACCAGGTGGTGAAGCGGGGCGTGATGCCCTGCGACATGAAGAACCGCAGGCCCTCGGTGGTCGAGGCGATGGCCTCGTCGACCGTCGTGAAACCGAAGGGCTCCGCCATCTCCACGCCCGCCACGAAGTTGGGGATGACGTTGCGCGCGCCGAAGACCTCCGCGGAGTCGAGGATGCGCTTGTGCCACTCGTCGCGGCCTACGTAACGCTCCTTGCCGGGGCAGTACAGCTCGAAGAGACGGCGGTCCCACACCTCGTAGTTGGGGTGGTAGATCTGCACGCCGTAGTCCTTGAAGCGCTGCACGTCGTCGCGCGGGAGTGCCTGGGCAACGACCTTGCCGATCCAGCGGCCCGGGAAGTGCTCCTCGATGGCTTTCGCGTACATGCCGTAGAAGTCGGCCTCGTCGCGGCCCTGCAGTTTGGAGGTGATCGCGCCGCCGGTGAGGGTGTACGCGGTGGACACCTTCGCCGTGTCGTACCGGTCGATGATCTCCAGCGCTTCCAGGACCTCGTCGACGTCCTTCACACCGGTGTAGGGCCGGCCCGCCGCCTTGTGCTGGCGCCAGTTGTGGTTGATGTCGCAGTACTGGCACTCCTCCTTGGCGCCGAAGTACTGACAGACCCGGAAGACCGTGAGGTAGATCAGGTAGCCCCACTGGATCGTCGGGGCCACCTCCATGACGGACTTCCCGTTGGAGAGCTTGTGCCGGTAGTACTCGGGCATCGGCGGCACCCCGACGTCGGAGATCCGCTTCCCGTCGAGGTAGAGCCCGAGCAGGCCGTCCTCGCCGGCGGCGACACGGTAGGGCGAGGACGGGTTGACGCGGACGGACACGACGGTGCGGCGCAGGTCGTACGGGCCGCCGGTGAGGATGATCTCCTCCGGCGGCCGGCGCAGCGCGGCGGCGCCCAGCTCGGGCAGCGTGCCGTGGTCGAAGGAGAAGATGAAGTACGACTTCGGCTTGACGTCGCCGCTCTCGTTGTCGCTGAGGGCGGAGTCGTCGAAGGCCACGCCCCCGCGGAGGAGGTCCTCCTTGAAGACGGCCTCCCGCGGTACGTGCGGAAACCTTCCCATCAGGTCCTCGACCAGCGCGGTACGGCTGCCCATCCCGTCCTCCTCGCTCCCAGCTGCGGTGTTCGACTCCTCACGGTATGCCCCGCCTCCGCGGCACGTGGTGCCGGGTCCCTCTCGGGCGGGCGGTCCCGGGCGGGCGGCGACGGCGACGGGAGGGTGCGCTCGGGGCCGGCGCGCACCAGGTGTCACGCCGATCACACCGTCGGGCCACGCGAGCCGACCCATGCGATGCGCGGTTCTCACTCCTCGTCGGGCAGCTGGTGCCAGAACTCCACCTCGGCGAGGTTGCAGCGGCCGTTGTGCCCGTCGTACACGCGGATCCTCCGGTACGAGACGCGCTCGGCGAGCCGGAACTCGTACCACTGAGCCGTGTCGACCCCACTGATCGTGTGGAAGTCGGTCCAGGTGGCCCCGGCGTCGTCGGAGCCGCGGAAGACCGTGCCGTTGGCCCGGCTCAGCTGATCGGCTCGGGGGTGCAGGCGGATGCGGTCGACGGTGATCGGCCCCGCGGCGCCGGCGTCGATGTCGATCCAGCTCTCGGCCGCGGTGGTGTCGGTGTAGGTGGCGGTGTCGCCGTCGAAGGCCCGCCGGCCCGCTTCCGCCTTGCTTCCCGTGCCGGGCCACTGGGTCGTGGAGGCGGCCACCATGGACTGCGTCACCTCGAACCTGCGCAGCAACGAGTCGATGGACACCAGGAGTTCGTGGGCCGCGTACACGGCGTCGACGCGCTTGTCCGCGGGCTCCCCGGTCGCCTTCTCGATGCGGTCGAGTTCCGTGCGGAAGGCGGCGTAGGACTTCTTCGTCCAGTCGGAGGCGTTCGCCCTTCGTGCCCGGGCGAGGACCTGGGTGAGGGTCTCGGCGACCGCCACCGCCACGGCGGACTCGCGGGTGCCGCCGTCGACGAGTGCCGCCGTCACCTTGTAGGAGCGGGTGCCGTGGCGCAGGCCCTTGTCCTCGTACCTGTACGCACGGGTGTCCTTCTCCAGAACCTCCCACTCCCCACCGTCAGTCGAGCGGGAGAGCGTGAACGTCAGAGCGTCGTCCGGCTTGTTCCAGTGGACGGTCGCGGTGTCGCCGTCGCGCCCGACGGCGAGCAGGACCGCGTTCGCGCCGAGGCCGTCCACCGCCACCTTCGCGAACTCCGCGTCGCCCGTCGCCGCGAAGCCCGCGTGGACCGCGTAGGGGAAGGGTGTGAAGAGTGTCGCCACGGTCACCCAGGTGGTGCCGTCCGCCGACACCTGGCCGTGTACGCGGTGTGTACCGGCGTCGCGGACGATCCGCAGGTACGGCGTCGCGGCCAGGGTCTGCCCGTCCAGGCGTCGGGTGATGGGCGAGCGCAGGTCGTCCTGCCAGTCGTGGCGGCTGTCGCGGGTGCGGTTGTGGAAGACGAGCTGTCCGTCCTTGTCCGCGCCGAAGAACAGGTGGCGGGTGTCCGCGGTGATGCGGTCGCGGAGCATCAGTCCGTTGAGGGGGCCGCGCACTCCAAGGACACGTGCGGTGAGGGTGAAGCTTCCGGTCAACGGGCGGCTCACATAGTGTAGTTGGTCTTCGATGTCACGGGACGGCACCTGGTAGTCGTCGCCCTCTCCCAGACCGTCACCGCGTGCGCCGAGCACCCGGATCGTCGAGCCTCGCACCGTCGTGCCGCCCGGCCGGGCGCCGCGCAGGGCGTCGTCGCGCCAGCCGGAGTCGCCGGTCCCGGGCGAGGCGGGCTTCGGCAGTTCGGTCCGGATGGTGTGTGAAGTCCAGCCGGGGCCGCGGGCGTTGACGGCCGTGACGGTGTAGTAGTACGTCTCGCCGGGGCGGGCGGACGTGTCCGTGAAGTGGCGGCCGGTCTCCTTCGCCGAGAGCATCTTGTAGGGGCCCCGGCGGCGCGTGGCACGCCGCACCTCGTAGCGTGCCGCGCCCGCGGTGGTCTGCCAGGTGACCGTGACCGCGCCGTCGCCGGGCAGGGTGTGCACGAAGTCGACGTGTGCGGGCGGCAGTTCGGCTTCGTGGGCGGTCGGGAGCTTCAGTACCAGGCCGGACTGCGGCGGCACCCGTACCATGCCGCCACGGACCGGCAGTTCCCTTCCGCTCACCAGGTCGAGGACGGTCGAGCCCTTCGAACCGGTGGCGGACGGCACGTCCACCTCGTACGCCCGCTCGTTGCCGTAGGCCTTCCGTGTCGTGTTGAAGACGAAGAGGTAGCGGCCGTAGCGGGCGGTCAGCAGGTCCGGGTAGCCCGAATAGGCGTGGTCGGCCTCGAAGTTCTCGCGGCGGACCGTGCCGACCCCCGGCTGGAAGGTGATCGGCGCGAGTTCACCCGCAAGGGCCTGGGGCGCCGGGGAGTCGCCGGTCTGCTGGTCCTCCATGAAGTCGACGTCGATGTTGTCCATGCGGGCCCAGTAGTCCTCGTACCGGAAGCGTCCGTTGGTGTTGATCTGGACGATGTGGTCGCGGTCCGCCTGCCGGACGTGCAGTCGTCCGTTGCGGGCGAACCCCCGCTGGCGTTCGTTGAGCTGGCCCCAGAGGTGGAGGTCGCCGTCCCTGAGCGACACGAACATGCAGTCCACGTCGACCCACGCGAAGCGCTCGTAGTCGCGCCGGTCCACCGCGAGCGCGTCCAGTTCCGCGGCCGTGTAGTGGGCGAAGTCCGTGTGCGGGTGGACGATGCCGGTCGGCTTCTGCGCCTTCAGGTAGGCGTACGTCTCGCCGAGAGCGAGGTCGTACTTGTTCTTGCCGGTGACGGACGCGAAGGAGCTGAAGTACTGGTGGTCGGCGAGCTGCTGCTGGGCGAAGCCGACCGCCTCGCGGGCGTACGCGCGGGTGGTCGCCCAGCGGTTCCCGGTGTACCGGTCGGCGTGCTCGGCCATGTGCCGTGCCAGCGAGACGTAGTTGAGGATGCGGCCCTCGGAGATCCGCAGCACATAGCCGGGGAAGCCGGGGAAGTTGGTGTTGCGCTCGTCGATCACCATCTCCATACGCATGGTGCGCTTGAGGTTGTCGTCGAGGTCGGTCGCCCGGGCCAGGGAGCGGGCGTGCAGGTTGCGCAGCGCGATCTCCAGGATCCGGTCGTTCAGCGCCTCGTCGCCCTGGTGCCCCCAGGTGCGGTGGAACCATTCGGGCAGGTAGTTGGTGGCCTCGCCGTAGTTGGCGACATAGCCGTTCTCGCGGGTGTGGCCCGCCTCGGTGATCGTGGTGAAGTGCCTGCCGAACGGCAGCCGGCGCACCACGTCACCGTTCCTGTCGCGCTTGGACCTGGCGAGACCCTTGATGACGTACTTGACGTAGTCGTCCGTCCAGCGGGCCGTGGTGTCGTGGTGGAAGAGCGAGTGGAAGAGGTCCAGGTCCTGGCCGTCCGGACCGACGAGCACCTCCTCGCCGAGGAAGGGCAGCCAGCCCAGTGCCTCGCCCGCGATGCGGTGGCTGCGCGCCCTGCCCTCGTAGAACTCCGAGCCGACGACCCGCAGCCCCTCGTGGGCCTCCCAGGCACCTTCGTACGTGTACATGACCTGGTTGTAGATGTACGAGAGCCGCGAGCGGGCGTAGTCGAAGTTGGCCTTGAGGACGCGACCCCAGGCGGCCCGGCGCGTGAGCGGTGAGCCGTCGAAGTCGACATCCTTGAGCGAGGTCTCCCCCTCGCTGGTCCCGGTGGTGAAGGGCTCGTCCAGGAACGTCTCGAAGGCCTCCCGGCCGAGGACATCGTTGTCGGCGATCAGGTTCTCGACCACGTACAGGGCCTCGCCGAGCGCCCCGTAGTAGCCGCCCCAGTCGCCCTGGTGGCCGCCGCGCGCCAGGAGTCTCGTGTCGGCGTAGTAGTCCCTGGTGTGGTTGTCGACGCACTTGAAGACCCGTAGCAGGGCCGCTTTCCGGTCGGCGTCGGACCGTGCGGGGCACCAGCTCGACCGGGCCAACGCGGTTGCGTAGAAGCGGAGTTCGTCCTGGTAGCGGACGATGCTGAGGCGGGCGGTCGCCGAGGCGTCGACCCTCGCCGAGCAGTCGTCGAAGAGCTTCACCTGGCCGGCCACGTAACCGTCGACGAGCGCCTGCTTCTGTTCCTCGGACACGTCCGCGACCGTGTCCGTGGGCGGTGTGAAGTCCGCCTGCGGGTCGTCGCTCAGGTCGAGGTACGCGCCGGTGTGGGTGTAGGCCCGGTAGTAGCCCCGGGAGCCGGTGGTCACCTTGGCGCTGAACGCCGCGTCGTAGGTGCGCAGGGTGATCTCGGCCCGCTCGCGGCCCTTCGTGTGTTCCAGCGGGAGCATCACCGTGGCGTAGAAGAAGCGTCCTGGCAGCGGCCGGACGGTGCCGGTGTTCAGCGCCTCGTAGTCACCGGAGCGCCGGTAGCCGATCTGCTCCCCGTTGATGTACGCGATCGTCTTGTACGGGGAGGAGTCACCGCCCCAGAACTTGACGGTGAGGTAGTTCTGGTGGAGTGGGTCGACCCGCACCGTGAAGCGGAGATCGCCGGTTTTGATTCCGGGGGTGGGCAGGGGCTGGGCGACACGGGCCCGGTCCCCCGCGTTGCCGTCGGCGACCACGGAGCCGGGGGCGTCGAGGCCGTGCGCGGCCTCGGAGTCGGGGTTCCCGAAGTCGACGAGGTCGAGGCGTCTCGCACCCCCGGCCTCCCCTGCCCCGGCGGCGGACGCGTGCGCGGCGGCAGGCCAGGACCGACCGGTCAGCGCGAGGGCACCGGTGCCGGCGGTGGCACCGGCCAGGACGGATCTTCTGGTGACGGACATGCGGGATCCTCACAGCGACGGAAGGAGCGGGAGGGGAGACGGAGGAGAGGCGCGGAGGAGGGGAGACGGAGGAAGGGCGGCGGGTGTTCGTCGGTGGGCCCCGGCCGCGAGGCGTCCCGTGGACTACTTCAGGGAGCCGAGCGTGACGCCCGAGCGCCAGAAGCGCTGCATCGAGATCATCAGGATCACCATCGGGACGAGGGAGAGCAGCGAGCCCACGACGACCATCCCGGTCAGGTCGGCGGACGTGTCGACCTTGACCTTCAGCCAGGAGTAGAGACCGACCATCACGGTCCACTTCTCCGGCGTACGCAGGAACACCAGGGGTCCGAAGAACGAGTTCCAGGAACCGACGAAGCCGAGCAGGAAGATCGTCGCCGCGCCCGTGGACATGAGACGGGCGCCGACCGTGAAGAAGATGCGGTACTCACCCGCCCCGTCGATACGGGCCGCCTCCAGGAGTTCGGGCGGGATCGCGCCCTCCGCGTACACCTTGGCGAGGTAGACGGAGAAGGCGTTGAACAGGCTCGGCACGATGATCGCCAGCGGACTGTCGACGATCCCCAGGTCCGTGTAGAGCAGGAAGGACGGGATGGTGAGCAGCGCGTGCGGGACGAGGAAGGATCCGATGATGCAGCCCATCAGCACGCCCCGGCCGCGGAACCGGTACATCGCCAGTCCGTAGCCGCAGGCCACGCAGACCAGGGTCATGCCGGCGGTGCCGAGGAAGCCGTAGTAGAGCGTGTTCCACAGCCACTTGAGGAAGATGCCGTCCTGGTAGGTGAACAGCGCCTTCAGGTTGTCCGTGAAGTGCAGGTCGGAGAACCACAGGCCGTTGGTCGTGTAGAGGTCGGACTGGTTCTTGGTCGCCGAGACGATCAGCCACCACACGGGGGCCAGCGAGTAGAGCGTGAAGAACACCACTCCGCCGATGACCAGGGCCCTGGTCCGGCGGCTGTGCCGGACGGGGCCGGCGCCGTCGCGGGGTGCGGTCGCGGCCCGCTTCGGGCGCGGAGGTGTGGTCGTGGACCGGTCGATGGTTGCGGTCATGCGGGGAAGACCTCGCTTGTCGGCCGAGGAACGGAGACATCGCCCACGCCCGCCGCCACGGACTCGCGCCGCTCGACGTGGCCCTGCGCGGCCGGTACGGCGGTCACGGCACTGCTGACGGCGGCCGTCATGACGTGGGCGCCTTGTTCGTGAGCCGGTAGAACAGCGCGGACGTGGTGCCGACGACCAGGGCGAGAATGATCGAGAGGGCGGAGGCGTAGTTGAAGTTGCCCTGCTGGAAGGCCCAGTCGTAGATCGCCATGATCGGGGTGAAGTCCCGGGTGACGGTCTCCGGGGCCATGGACTTGAAGAGCATCGTGTCGCTGAAGATCTGCAGGGTGCCGATGATGCTGAGCACGGTGGTGAGCACCAGGGAGCGGCGGACCAGCGGCACCTTGATCGACCAGGCGATCCGCCACTCCGAGGCCCCGTCGATGCGGGCCGCGTCGTAGACGTTCGCGTCGACCGAGCGCAGCGCCGAGTAGACGATCAGCATGTTGAAGCCGATCCCGCTCCACGCCATCAGGTTGCCGATGGACACCCAGATGAGTTCGCCGCCGTAGAAGTTCGCGTCGATGCCGAAGAGGTCGAAGAACGGGGTGAGCGGTCCGACCACCGGGCTGTAGAGGTAGATCCAGATCAGGGTGGCGACGATGCCCGGGATCATGTACGGGATCAGCAGCGGGATACGGAAGCGGTCGGCGACGCGCTGGGAGGCCGCGTCGAGGAGCAGTGCGAGCCCGACGCTGGCGATCTGGATGACCGGGATGCTGATCAGCGCGAACAGGCCGACGCGCAGCATCGAGGACCAGAAGCGGCCGTCGCCGAAGCCCTCGACGAAGTTGTCGAGGCCGACGAACTCGACGGTCTTCTCGCCGAATCCGAGCCCGGAGCCCTTCTCGCTGTAGAGGCTCTCCTTGAGGGCCATGACGAGCGGGGTCACGGTGAACAGGACGAACCCGAGGAAGAAGGGCACCGTGAAGGAGGCGCCCTTGAGGGCCATGGTCCGCCGCCATCCGAGGCGGGGGGCCCGGGACGGCGACTCGGTGACGGCTGCCACGGGATCAGCCCTCGACGTTGATGTTCTTGGACTTCAGGTCGTCGACCGTGAACTCCTGGAGGTGTTCCAGCGCCTGCTTCACCGTGATCTTCTTGGTGACGATCTTCGCCCACTGGTCCTGCAACTCGGCGAAGACACCGGTGTAGTTGGGGCCGACCGTCCAGTCGCTCCTCGCGTGCTCGACGGATTTGAGGATCACGCCGCGGGCCTCGGACTTGTGCGTGCCGAAGAGCCTGTCGGTGACCACCGAGTCGACCCAGGGGGTGACGTCCTTGACGGCCCCCGGCCACTCGTACTGCTTGGTGTCCTTCTGGTAGCTGGAGTCGATGCCGGCCTTGTCGGTCTTCATCCACACCGCCGCCTCGACGGCCTCCTCGACGTGCTCGCAGCCCTTCGGGACGAGCACTCCGTTGTTGGCGCTGTACGAGGAGGTGGTGAACTCCTTCGCGTCGGAGAACTGGGGCAGGTCGATGGGCTGCCAGTCACCGAGGGACTTCTTGTAGTTCAGCTCGTAGTTCTGCAGCTGCCAGGTCTGGGTGGGCAGCGAGACCATCTTCCCGGAGTCGAAGTAGCTGATCAGGGCGGGCCGGTCCTGGTAGGTCTGGTTGGCGACCAGACCGCCGTCCACCAGCCGCTGGACGATGTCGGCGGCCTTGAGGGACTCCGGTGACAGGAAGTCGATCCGCCAGCTGTCGCCCTTCTGCTCGTACCAGGTGCCGCCCGCCTGCTGGACCAGGTTGACCAGGGTCGACGGGTCCTCGCCGGCCAGGTTCATGACGTACACGCCGTGCTTCTTCAGTTCCTTGCCCGCGGTGATCACGTCGTCCCAGGTCTTGGGGGCCTCGACGCCGTACCGGTCGTACACCGAGCGGTTGATCATCATGAACGTCGGGTTGAAGCCGGTCGGTACGGCGTAGTAGGTGCCGCCTGCCTGCACGCTGGGGAGCGCGGCCGGGTTGAACCGGTCGAGGTACGGCTTCAGTTCCTTGTCGACGCTGCTGAGCAGGCCCTCGCCGACGAGGCTGGGTACCTCGCCGAAGTTCTGCACCAGGCAGGGGACGTCCTTTTTGGCGGCGACCGCGTTGCGCACGTTCTGCGCCGTTCCGGGGTTGTCGGCCTGCTTGACGAACTTGAGCTTGATGTCGGTGTGCGTGGCGTTGAACTTCGCGACCACCGGGTCGATGTTCTTCGTCTCCGTCCAGCTCCAGTACTCGATCGTGACCGGCCCCTTCGACTGGCCCGAGGAGTCGTCGGAGCCGCCTCCGCAGGCGGTCGCGGTGAGGGCGAGCACGGTCGTGAGGGCGGCTGCGGACGCTGCGGCGCGGCGCGGGGCACGGGAGTGGGGCATGGCGGCTCCTGAAGGACGAAGGCAGGGGAGACCGGCCGCCGCTCGGGTCGTATCGTCCGAGGGCGCGATAGAAATCGGTCTCTATGGAAGCTAGAACCGGTCCCGGACGTCGGCAAGACATCGGGCCGAGAAAACTGGGAGATCAGGCCAACTCACCCACATCTGCACGGTATTTCGAACCGGTAACCAGAAATTGGGCACCTACCGGACAGCCGACTCTCTAGAGACCGGTTGTCCACGATGCGCCGGAGACCGGGTGTCCGGAGCGGCGCGAGTCCGCCGTGAGAGGGCATGGCAGGAAGGAGGAGAGGAGGGAGGGACGAAGGAAGAGGCGGAGGGCGGCGGGGAGGTGGGGCAGGGGTGCGGCCGGGGATTCAGCGGCCCGGTCGCCGTGTCGAGTCCCGCAGCACGATGTGGGTGCCGAGCACCAGGTGCTGGCTTCCGGGGAGTTCATCGCGGTGCAGGGCCAGCCGGACCGCCGCGCGCCCCAGTTCCTCGTGCGGGACGTTGACGGTGGTGAGGGCCGGGAAGAGGTCCAGGGCCAGCGGCACGTCGTCGTAGCCGACCACGGACACCTCGTCGGGGACGCTCACGCCTGCCTCGCGCAGCGCCTGCAGCGCCCCCGCCGCGACCATGTCGGTGGCCGCGAACAGCGCGGTGAAAGCGGCGCCCGACGCGAGGAGTTCACGGGTGCCCCGGTAGCCGTGCGAGCGGCTGAACGCGCCGTCGAGGATCAGGTCCGGGTCGGGTGCGAGCCCGAGCAGTTCATGGGCGCGCCGGAAACCGGCGAGGCGCTGGCCACTGGTCGACAGGCCGGTCACCCGGCCCAGGTAGGCGATGCGCTGGTGGCCCGAGGTGAGCAGGTGGGTGGTCATCGCGAAGGCGCCGCCCTCGTTGTCGTACTCGACGACGGTGGCGGGCACCCCCGGGCCGAGCGGCGGCCTGCCGACGAGCACGAGCCGCGAGCCGACCCGGTCGAGGGCGTGCGCGAAGTGCGTCATACGGTCCTGGTAGGCCTTGTCGTCCCAGGCGCCGCCGACGACGATCACGGCGTCGGCCCGCTGTTCGCGCATGGTCTCGACGACGGCGAGGACACGCTGCGGATCGCCGTGCGTGGTGCAGAGCATGCAGAGTCTGCCCTCGGCCGACGCCTGCTCCTCGACGCCGCGGGCGATGTGCGCGTAGAAGGGGCCGGTGACGTCGTCGACGACGAACGCCACCGTCTTGTTGGTGGAGCCGCCGAGCGCGCGGGCGTGCGCGTTGACCACGTAGTCCAGTTCGCGCATCGCCTTGAGCACCCTGGCGCGGGTGCTCGCGGCCACCGGGTAGGTGCCGCCGAGAACCCGGGAGACGGTCGAGGCGGAGACACCGGCCCGCGCGGCGACGTCCCGGACCGTGGAGGCGTCGTTGCTCATCACGGACTCCGTCTTCTTGGCCACCGGTCGGCACTCCTCCCCTGCTGTGTAACGGTCACCTTATGGGGTGGTCCGGTCCCTGCCGTCCGTGGTGGGACGGGCTCGGCGTCATGCGGTGCGCGCCAGGACGGCGTGGTCGATCTCGTGGGCCAACTCCTGTCCGGACAGCAGGCGTTCGGCTTCCTGGGTGACGGTGAGGCCGAGCCGGGCCACCTCGTTGCCCTGCGAGCCCGCGAGATGCGGGGTGACGAAGGCGTTCGGCAGGTCGAAGAGCGGCGAGTCGGCGGGCAGCGGCTCGGGGTCGGTGACGTCGAGGACCGCGCTGAGCCGGTTCGCGCGCAGTTCGTCGATGAGGGCGTCGTGGTCGAGGAGGGCGCCGCGCGCGGTGTTGATGAGTACGGATCCGTCCGGCATCAGGGCGAGTTCGCGGCGTCCGATCAGGTGGTGGGTCTCGGGGGTCTGCGGGGCGTGGACGGTGACGATGTCGCTGGAGCGCAGCAGGTCGTCGAGCGGGAGCAGGGGCACGCCGAGATCGGCGGCCCGCGTCGCGTCGACGTACGGGTCGGCGAGGCTCACCTCCAGGTCGAAGGGGGTCAGCAGTTCGATGAGCCGTCGGCCGATGCGGGAGGCTCCGACGATGCCCACGCGGCGGCCGAAGTTGCCGATGCCCGGCACGATCGCCCCGTAGGGGAAGGCGCGTCGGGCGCGGAAGCGGTCGCGGTGGGCGAAGAGGTCCTTGCCCGCGAGCAGGATCATGGCGAGCGTGTACTCGGCCACGGGGAGGGCGTTCGCGCCGGCCGCGGAGGAGACGGTGATGCCGCGCTCCCAGACCGCGGGGGAGGTCATTCCCTTGACCGAGCCCGCCGCGTGCAGGATCGCCCGCAGTTTCGGCGCGGCGTCCAGGACCGTCTCGTCGATACGGGGGCAGCCCCAGCCGGTGATCAGGATCTCCGTGTCGGCGAGGGTCGCCCGTACGCGTGGGTCGGAGAAGTTCTCGACGGTCAGAGTGGGATCGATTTCTACCGCGTTGCCCAGGCGGGTCAGGATGTCCGGCGGGAAGATCTGGGGCACGTTCTCGGCTGTCATGGCGAAAAGTGCCAGGGGGCGCTCGGGCAAGGGGGTGTCCTTCCGGCTGGGTGACGCGTCTGTAGCAACCGGTCTCTACGGTAGGCGGCGTGAAGTGAGAGGGTCAATGGACTGGTCCCGGCCGCGGTGGTCAGACGCCAGGTCGGCGGTGGCCGGCCCGGATCCCCCGGACGACCGGGCCCCCGTCCCCGGCGGGGCTCGGGCGGGGTAGTTTCCAGCTGTGGCCGGCTCTTCCGCCTGGCCACGAAACCCTTCCGGGAAGGACGTCGGATGGCAGAGCCCCTGACCAACTGGGCGGGGAACATCACGTACTCCGCCGAGGAGCTGCAGCGCCCGCACTCGCTGGACGCGCTCCGGTCCCTGGTCGCGCGGAGCGGCTCGGTACGCGTACTGGGCAGCGGGCACTCGTTCAACGAGATCGCCGATCCGGGCATCGGGGGCGTGCTGCTCTCACTGACCGCGCTGCCGCCGTCGGTCGAGGTGGACGCGGCGGCCCGTACGGTCCGGGTGGCGGGCGGGGTGCGGTACGCGGAGCTGGCGCGGGCGGTGCACGGGCGCGGATTCGCGCTGCCCAACATGGCTTCGCTGCCGCACATCTCGGTGGCGGGTTCGGTGGCGACCGGCACGCACGGCTCGGGCAACACGAACGGCTCGCTGGCCTCGTCCGTACGGGAGGTCGAGCTGGTCCTCGCCGACGGGTCGGTCCTGACGATCGGCCGGGGTGACGCCCGCTTCGAGGGGGCGGTGACGTCGTTGGGTGCGCTCGGTGTCGTCACGGCGCTCACCCTCGACCTGGAGCCCGGCTTCGAGGTCGCCCAGCACGTGTTCGGGCAACTGCCGCTCGCCGAACTGGACTTCGAGGTGGTGTCGTCGTCCGCGTACAGCGTGAGCCTGTTCACCGACTGGCGGCGGTCGGGCTTCGTGCAGGCATGGGTCAAGCGGCGGACCGACCTGCCGTGGGACGGGTTTCCGTGGGCCGGGCCCGCCGCCGAGGCGATGCACCCGGTGCCGGGGATGCCCGCCGTGAACTGCACCCAGCAGTTCGGGGTGCCCGGGCCCTGGCACGAGCGGTTGCCGCACTTCCGGCCCGAGTTCACGCCGAGCAGCGGATCGGAGCTCCAGTCGGAGTACCTGCTTCCGCGCCCGTACGCCGTCGACGCCCTGCGTGCCCTCGACTCGATCCGGGGGACGGTCGCGCCGGTGCTGCAGATCTGCGAGGTGCGCACGGTCGCCGCCGACCGTCAGTGGCTGAGTCCCGCGTACGGCCGGGACACCGTGGCCTTCCACTTCACCTGGGTCGAGGACACGGCGGCCGTGCTGCCCGTGGTGCGGCGGGTGGAGGCGGCGCTCGCGCCCTTCGACCCGCGACCGCACTGGGGCAAGGTGTTCACGGTGGAGGCGCCGGTGCTGCGCGAACGCTATCCGCGGATGAGTGACTTCAGGGCTCTGGCCGAGGAGCTCGACCCGGCGGGCACGTTCCGCAACAGCTTCGTGAGCGCGGTGCTCGGGTGACGGCGGTGCTCGCGTGACAGCGGTGCTCGCGTGACAGCGGGCGTCTTCGGGCGCGGCGCGCGAGGGGCGCGGGCCGGCGGCGGGCGGGCCGGCGGGTTGTCCGCGGACGCGCCCGGAGGGTCACGGGGGACGCTCCCGGCGGACGCCGCCCGCGGCGGGCCGACCTGATCGGCACGCCCCCCGCGGTGGCGCGAGGGACTTTGTATGGCCCCTTTCCTAACCCCTTGTCGAAAGTCTCCAACGGTCATAGCCTTGCGCCGCGCCGGGGCCGTCGGGCTCCGCCATGGCCTGGAGGGATCGAGGGGGCACGTTCTGGTGAAGCGCACATCTCGCGACATCCGCACCGCGAACCGCTATGGGGTGCTGCGCCAGATCATCGCCCATTCGCCCACGTCCCGGCAGGAGCTCGCCGCTGCGACCGGGCTGAGCCTCGCCACGGTCGCCACGCTCGTCGGTGAGCTGCTCGACCTCGGGATGCTGACGGAGGTCGGATTCGAGGACTCCGCGGGGGGCCGCCCGCGGGGGCTCGTGGCGGTCAACGCTTCGGGCGGTGCGCTGATCGGCGTCGACATCGCGGAGACGTACGTACGGGTCGAGCTGTTCGATCTCGCGCTGGGCGTGCTGGCCCGTGCCGACGAGGACATGCGCCGCGGTGAGATCCGCCCGGAGCAGGTCGTCGGGCATGTCGCCTCGGCCGTGGGCTCGGTGGTCGCGCAGGCCGGGGTCGAAGGCGCCCGTGTCCTCGGCGTCGGTGTCAGTGTGCCGGGGCAGGTGGACCGGGAGGCCGGCGTCTCGGAGTACGCGCCGAACTGGGACTGGCACGACGTGCCGCTGCTCGACCTGCTCTCCGAGCACATCGCGTACCCCCTCTACCTGGACAATCCGCTGCGGGCCTGTGCGGTCGCCGAGTTGTGGTTCGGGGCCGCGCGCGGGCGCGGGGACGCCGTGGTGGTGAATCTCGGGACGGGTGTCGGCGCCGGGCTCGCGCTCGGCGGCGGGCTGCACCGGGGGGTCAGCAACAGCGCCGGGGAGTGGGGGCACAACACGCTCGTGCTGGACGGGCGGCCGTGCCACTGCGGCAACCACGGGTGTGTGGAGACGTATGTCGGAGCGCCCGGCATCATGCTGAACCTGCGGGAGCTGAGCCCCGGGAGCCCGCTGCTGCACCCCGAGGACCAGACGGCGACGATCAACGCGCTGGCGCGCGGCGTCGCCGCGCAGGACCCGGTGGCCATCCAGGTGGTCCGGAACACCGCGCGCTATCTCGGCGCCGCCGTGGCCGACCTGGTGAACCTCCTCAACCCCGAGGTCGTCGTGCTCAGCAGCTGGGTGGCGGCCACGCTCGGCGAACCGCTGCTGCACGAGGTGCGCGAGGCGGTGGCGCGGCACGCGCTGAGACGGCCGCTGGCCAGCACCGAGATCGTCCTCTCCCCCATTCCCACCGATCCGGTGTGTCTGGGGGCCGCGACGTTCGCGCTCGAAGGGGCACTGACCTCGGTGGGGCAGAAGTCCGGCGGTGCCAAGGCCGCCCCGCAGAGACCCGCGGGCGGCAGGGCCACGACGCCGCGGCGCGCCGCCGTCCCCAAGGTCTGAGGGACAGCCGGTCCGACGGCCGGCCGAAGTCTTTCGGCGCCCCGACCGCGGTACGAATCCGGTCCGGTCGGGGCATTGGGATCGGGCGCCCAGATCGTCCGCCCGGCCGTCCGCAAGCGCTTCCCGTCCGGTATCCCGGACGTCCCGCAACGCTTCGAACAGACTTCGTCCAACCCCTTGCCGAAGCCTTAGCCGAAGGTTAACGTCCCGCCACCGCACTGCGATTTCGAGCCGTAGCCGTACTCGAGACAAGGACGTCAGAATGTCGGCACTGAGCAACAGCAACTGGGACCGTCGATCCGTACTGCGAGCCGCCGCGGGCCTCGCCGCCCTCGGCCCGCTGGCCGCCTGTGGCGGCAACACCGGCCGTGAGGGCGGGGGCAGTTCGGGCAAGAACCTGACGCAGTACTTCCACGCGTACGGAGAGGCCGGCACCGAGCAGGCCATCAAGAAGTACGCGGCTGCCTACGACGGGGCCCGCGTGACCACCCAGTGGATCACCGGCACCAACTTCGAGAGCAAGCTGTTCTCGGCGCTGCTCACCAAGAACGCGCCCGACGTCTTCGAGTTCCACCCACAGATCCAGATGATCAAGAGCGGTCAGGTGGCGGACCTGTCCGACATCATGGAGCCGGTCAAGGACGACTTCAATCCGGCCGACATCGCCTCGCACACGATCGACGGGAAGATATGGGGCGTCCGCATGATCGACGACCCGCAGTTCTTCTACTACCGCAAGTCGATGCTGGAGAAGGCGGGGGTCGAGCCGCCCACCACGCTGGACGAGCTCGTCGAGGCCGCCGCGAAGCTCACCACGTCCAAGGTCAAGGGCGTCTTCCTCGGCAACTCGATCACCCCGGTGATGAACCCGCTGATCTGGTCGACCGGCGCCAACACCCTCACCGACAAGAACGAGATCGCCTACCACACGGACGAGGTCGCGGCCGGCCTCAAGAAGCTCCGCACGATGTTCAAGTCGGGCCACCTGCTGCTGGACGCCCCCGCGGACTGGTGGGACCCGTCGGCCATCACCCAGGGCCTGGTCGCGATCCAGTGGTGCGGCATGTGGGCGATGCCGGTGATCCAGAAGGCGCTCGGCGACGACGTCGGCATCATCCCCTTCCCGACCTCCGCGGAGGGCGGCAAGCCCGCGGTCACCAACGGCGGCTGGTCGATGTTCGTCAACGCCAAGAGCAAGAACGTCGACCTGGCCAAGGAGTACGTGAAGTGGCTGTGGATCGACCAGAAGAAGTACCAGGAGGACTGGTCCCTCTCGTACGGCTTCCACATCCCGCCGCGCACCTCGCTCGCCGAGTCCGCGACCAAGCTGAAGTCGGGTCTGCCCGCCGAGGGCGTCAAGCTCTTCAACGAGTTCGGCCACTTCGACAACCCGGCCTGGACGCAGGCCATGATCGTCGCGCTTGAGAACGTCGTCGCCGACACCGTGCGCAAGGGCGGCAACCCGGAGGCCGCGCTCGACAAGGCCGACAAGATCGTGAACCGCGAACTCAAGAAGCTGTTCGGATAGGTCACGGACGGATTCACGACATGTCGACCACCACCTCGAGCGGTGTCGCCAAGGACCGTGCCCCTGCCGGGACCCCCAAGGTCAAGCAGGGGCGCGGGGTCCGCGGCCGCACGCTCAACTTCTGGCTCTTCACCGGCCCGTTCCTGATCGGGCTCGCGGTCTTCGTCTACATCCCGATCGGCTGGAGCGCGTACCTCTCGTTCTTCGAGGCGCGCTACACGGTCACTCCCAGCACGTTCGTCGGCTTCGACAACTTCACGTACATGCTGACGAACGAGAAGTTCACGGACTCGCTCGTCACCTTCACCGTCTTCGCCGCGTTCATCGTGCCCGTCACCTGGGCGTTCTCGCTCGGCCTCGCGATGATGGTGAACCGGCTGCGGTTCATGCGGGCGTTCTTCCGGTCGGTGTTCTTCCTGCCGACCGCCGTCAGCTTCGTGGCCGCGTCCCTGATCTGGAAGATGTCCATCTTCAGCGGAGTCCGCTTCGGGCTGGCGAACACCGTGCTCGGCTGGTTCGGCGTGGAGAACATCGCCTGGCTGGCCAACCCCAATCCGCCCTGGTACTGGCTGGTCATCGTCACCGTACGCCTGTGGCTCCAGGCCGGCTTCTACATGATCCTGTTCCTGGCGGCCCTGCAGAACATCCCGCCGGAGCTGTACGAGGCCGCCGCGATCGACGGCGCCAAGCCGGGCTGGCAGACCTTCTGGTACATCACGCTCCCCCAGCTGCGTGCCACCTCGACAGCGGTGATCCTGCTGCTGCTCGTCGCCGCCTACCAGGCCTTCGACGAGTTCTTCAACCTCCTCGCCAAGACCACCTGGGGCCGTCCGCCGCTGGTCGAGCTGTACTACACGGCGCTCGGTGAGAACCAGGACTACGGCGCCGGCAGCGCGGGCGCGATGATCCTGACCGTGCTGATCTGCTGCGTGACCCTGCTCCAGGGCAAGTTCATGGGCTTCGGAAAGGGGGAGCAGGCCAAGTGACCACCACCGTGCCTCCCATCAAGGACACCAGGACCGAACCGGCCGCCACCACGCGCTCCGTGAAGAAGCGGACCGGCACCGCGGGCAGTGTCGGCCTCTACTTCGCGACGGCCGTCTGCGCCCTGCTGTTCCTCGTCCCCTTCTACCTGATCGTCCGCAACGCCCTGTCCACGGACGTCGAGATCACCGGCGAGAACTGGAAGTTCTTCCCCACCGACATCCAGTGGGGCAACTTCTCCGAGCTGTTCGACGACCCGACGGTCCCCTTCGCCCGTTCCCTGTGGAACTCCACGGTCGTCGGCGTCCTGCACACCGTCGGCACCCTGCTGGTGTGCTCGCTCGCGGGCTACGGTCTCGCCCGTATCCCGTACAAGCACGCCAACAAGATCTTCTACGTGGTCCTCGTGACGCTGATGGTGCCCACGGCCGTCACCTTCGTGCCCAGCTTCGTGCTGGTCTCGTCGCTCGGCTGGGTGTCGAGTATGCAAGGTCTCATCGTTCCGGGGCTCTTCAGTGGTTTCACCTGCTTCCTCTTCCGGCAGTACTTCCTGGGGTTCCCCAAGGAACTGGAGGAGGCGGCGCGGGTGGACGGGCTCAGTTACTGGGGTTCGTACTGGCGTATCGTCGTGCCCAACTCGCTGAACTTCTTCGCCGCGATCGCGACCATCACCTTCATCAGCGGCTGGAACGCCTTCCTGTGGCCCCTGGTCATCGGTCAGGATCAGGAGGCGTGGACGGTGCAGGTCGCCCTCTCCTCGTACATGACGAACCAGACCGTCAACTTCCATCTGATCTTCATGGCCACCGCAATTTCCATCCTGCCCCTGGTGCTCGTGTTCCTGTTCCTCCAGCGCTGGCTGGTGCAGGGGGTCGCGCAGACCGGCATCAAGGGCTGATCTAGGAGAACGATGTCTGTCCGCACCACCGCCCGCACGTCCTCGGTCTCTCCCGGCCAGGGGGGAGCCCCGTCCGCCGGCTACGTCGAGGACGTCTCGCCCGGGAGCGGCGCGCTGCCGCCCCGGGCGTGGTACGCGTCCTCGGACGCCGACTCCCTCTCGCTGAACGGAAGCTGGCGCTTCCGGCTGTCGCCGACGGCCGACGCCGAGGACGACTCGTTCGCCGCGCAGGGGTACGACTGCGGGGACTGGGCGGAGGTGGCGGTTCCCGGGCACTGGGTCCTCCAGGGCGACGGGGCGTTCGGTGCGCCGATCTACACCAACGTCGTCTACCCGTTCCCGGTCGACCCGCCGCGGGTGCCGACCGAGAACCCGACCGGGGACCATCTGCGGGTCTTCGACCTGCCGGACGAGTGGCCGGCGGACGGTGGGGCGGTGCTCCGCTTCGACGGTGTGGAGTCCTGTGCCCGGGTGTGGCTGAACGGGACGGACATCGGTGAGTTCAAGGGGTCCCGGCTGCCGCACGAGTTCGCGGTCGGGCACCTCCTGAAGCCCGCCGGGAACGTGCTCGCCGTCCGTGTGCACCAGTGGTCGGCGGGCTCGTACCTGGAGGACCAGGACCAGTGGTGGCTGCCCGGCATCTTCCGGGACGTCACGCTGCTCCACCGGCCGGCGGGCAGCGCGCTCGACTTCTTCGTGCACGCCTCGTACGACCATCTCGAAGGCACCGGGACCCTGCGCGTCGACTCCGACGTCGACGGCCGGGTCACCGTGCCCGGCTTGGACATCGATGTCGAGACCGGGCGGAGCGTCACCGTCCCGGTCCGGCCGTGGACCGCCGAGACGCCCCACCTGTACGACGCCACGCTGGTCACGGCGGGCGAGCGGGTTCCGCTGCGGATCGGTTTCCGTACGGTCGCGCTGGAGGACGGCCTGATCAAGGTCAACGGCAAGGCGATCCTCCTCAAGGGCGTCAACCGGCACGAGTGGCACCCGGAGAAGGGCCGCGCCCTGGATCTGGAGACCATGCGCGAGGACGTGCTGCTGATGAAGCGGTACAACATCAACGCCGTGCGCACCTCCCACTACCCGCCGCACCCGGCCTTCCTCGACCTGTGCGACGAGTACGGGCTGTGGGTCGTCGACGAGTGCGACCTGGAGACCCACGGCTTCGTCGAGCAGGCCTGGCGTGACAACCCGGTGGACGACGAGCGCTGGACCCCGGCGCTCCTCGACCGGGCCGCCCGCATGGTCGAGCGCGACAAGAACCACCCGTCGGTCGTCATGTGGTCGCTGGGCAACGAGGCGGGCACCGGGCGCGGGCTCACCGCCATGGCCGAGTGGATCCGCGGCAGGGACGCCTCACGGCTCATCCACTACGAGGGCGACTGGAACTGCCGTGACACGGACGTGTACTCGCGGATGTACGCGGACCACGCCGAGGTCGAGCGGATCGGCAAGGGACTGGACGGCGGCCCGCAGGGACGGCGTCAACTGCCCTTCATCCAGTGCGAGTACGGGCACGCCATGGGCAACGGACCCGGTGGCATCGCCGACTACCAGCGGCTCTTCGAGGCCCACGACCGGCTCCAGGGCGGCTTCATCTGGGAGTGGATCGACCACGGCATCAAGGACGAGCGGTACGGCTTCGCGTACGGAGGTGACTTCGGGGAGGAGTTGCACGACGGGAACTTCGTGTGCGACGGGCTGCTCTTCCCGGACCGCACCCCCTCGCCGGGGCTCCGCGAGTACAGGAAGGTCATCGAGCCGGTCCGGTTCGAGGGCGTCGGCGCGAACGGCACGGTACGGGTGACGAACGCGTACGACTTCTCCGACCTCTCGCACCTGGCGTTCGAGTTCTCGTACCAGGTGGACGGATTTCCCACGGGTGCGCACTGGCTCGCCGTGCCGTCGCTCGCACCGGGAGAGTCGGCGGAGATCAAGCTGCCGGCGGCCGCGCCGGACGGTCAGGGCGAGGAGGTCCAGTGGACGGCCCGCGCGTTGCTCGCCGAGGACACCCCCTGGGCGGGCGGCGGCCACGAGGTGGCGTGGACGCAGGAGACCGTCACGCCGCGCGGGCCCCTGCCGTCGGCCACCGGCGCGCGGCCGGTGGCCGAAGGCGGCCGGATCACACTCGGCCCGGCCTCCTTCGACGCCCGCACCGGCGCGCTGCGGACCGTCGGCACGACGGAGGTCACAGGTCTGCGCCTGGACGTGTGGCGCGCCACCACCGACAACGACGAGGGCGCGTCCTGGCAGGACGACGTACGCACCGGCGTGCTGTGGCGCACGCTGGGCCTGCACCGTATGCAACACCGTCTGGACGCGGTGGAGTTGACGGACGACGCGCTGACCGTACGGACCCGGGTGGCACCGGCCGCGCGGGAGGTGGGTCTGCGCACCGTGTACCGGTGGACGTCCGACGGGACGCGGTTGCGTCTGCGCGTCTCGGTCACTCCCGAGGGCGACTGGACGGTGCCGCTGCCCAGGCTCGGCATCCGCATGGGGCTGCCGGGAGCCGCCGCGGACCAGGCGACGTGGTTCGGCGGGGGCGGTGAGGCGTACCCGGACACCAGGGCGGCGTCGAAGGACCTCCTGTGGGACGAGAGCGTCGACGACCTGCAGACACCGTACGTGCGCCCGCAGGAGAACGGGGCCCGTGCCGACGTCCGCTGGGTAGAGCTCGCAGACCTGCGGATCGAGGGCGACCCGGAGTTCTGGTTCACCGCGCGGCGGTGGACGTCCGAGCAGCTGGACGCGGCCCGGCACCGGACGGATCTCACGCCGGGCGACACCGTGTGGGTCAACCTCGACCACGGACAGCAGGGCATCGGCTCTCAGTCGTGCGGTCCCGGCGTACTGCCGCAGTACGAGCTGCGGGTTCAGCCCGCTGAATTCTCCTTTGTCTTCTCGACGGTCGACGACTGACACTGTTACCGGTCACATGGCCGTCCGGCTCCCCAGCCGGACGGCCGTGTTCGTGTGTTCCCCGCTCCCCCGGAGGTTCCTCGCGTGATCGGTTCCATCGAGGTCCGTGGCCTGTCCCGGACCTTTCACACCACGGTGCGCCGCCCCGGCTTCACGGGCGCCGTCAGGTCTCTCGTCAATCCGGAACGGGTCGCCAAGGAGGCCGTCTCCGACATCACCTTCGACGTCTCCCCCGGCGAACTCCTGGCCCTTCTCGGGCCGAACGGCGCGGGCAAGTCCACCACCATCAAGATGCTCACCGGCATCCTCACCCCCACGTCCGGCGAGGCCCGGGTCGCCGGTGTCGTGCCGTACCGGGAACGTGAGCGCAACGCGCGCAACATCGGGGCCGTGTTCGGGCAGCGCACCCAGCTGTGGTGGGACCTGCCGGTGCGGGAGTCCTTCGCGATCCTGCGCGACATCTACGACGTCCCCGAAGCCGAACACCGGGCGCGGCTACGGGAGTTCGACGACCTCCTCGACCTGTCCTCCTTCTGGGACACGCGTGTACGGCATCTCTCGCTCGGCCAGCGCGTGCGCTCCGATCTCGCCGCCGCCCTGCTGCACGATCCGCCGGTGGTGTTCCTCGACGAGCCCACCATCGGCATGGACGTGGTGGTCAAGGAGCAGGTCCGCGAGTTCCTCCGGTACCAGGTGGAGGAACGCGGTCGGACCGTGCTCCTCACCACGCACGACATGACGGAGGTCGAGCGGCTCGCCGAGCGGGTCGTCCTGGTCAACCACGGCCGGCTCGTGCTGGACGGCTCCCTGGACGAGATCCGGCGGAAGTTCGGCTCGACCTGGCAGGTGCGGGTGACGCTCGCCGACGCGCACGCGTCCGTCGAGCCGTTGCCGGGGATCGCGCTGGTGCGGCGGGAGGGGCCCCAGGCGGTGTTCGGTCCCGACGGACCCACCGCACCGACGATGCACCAGGCCCTGAAACAGGTCATCGAGCGCTACGAGGTGACCGAGATCGCCCTGGACGAGGCCGACCTGGAGGACGTGATGCGCGCCGCGTACGTCCAGGCGGGGGGCGTGTGACCATGGCCGTCCTCCATGGCTGGCGGGCCGCCCGCGTCACCCCGCTCGGTGAGCTGCACACCCCGCCCCGGATGACCGCGGCGCTGCTCCGGCTCACCGTGCAGATCGTGCTGGTGGCCTCACTGTGGCACGGCCTGTACGCGTCGACGGGCACCACGGCGGGCCTGTCCAGGAACCAGGCGGTCACGTACGCCGTGCTCGCCGTACTGGCCACCCGAATACGGGAGTTGGACCAGTACGCGGGCCGGGACACCGTGCTGCAGCACATGCACTTCGGCACGATCGTCTACTGGTATCTGCGCCCGCTCTCCCCTCAGCGCTACTACGCGTTCCGGGCCCTCGGCGAGCAGTTGTACGGGCTGGTGTGGGTGCTCGCGGGATACGTCGTCTGCCTGGCCGCGGGAATCGTGGACCCGCCCAGGTCCGCCGCTGTGGCGGGGGTGTTCGCGCTCAGCGCGCTCCTGGGGCAGTGGGTCCTCTACTACGTGATGCTCGCCATCGACCAGTTGTGCTTCTGGACGCTCAAGAACGGCGCGGCGATGCTGATCCTGATCTTCGCGCAGAACCTGCTGTCCGGGGTGTACGCGCCGCTGTGGTTCTTCCCAGACTGGTTCATCACGCTCAGCGCCTTCCTGCCGTTCCAGGCGACGCTGAGTGTGCCGCTGTCGATCTACGTGGGCCGGATCGAACTGTCCGACGCGGTACCGCAGTTGGCTTTGCAGGCCTGCTGGGTGGTGGCACTCGCCCTGCTCACCCGGTTGCTGTGGCGGCGGGCCGCCCGGCGCGTGATCTCGCAGGGAGGCTGACGATGTCCGACGCGAAAGCGGGACCTCCGAGGACGGGGACTTCCCCGGCACGGCCTTCGAGTTCCTGGTCCCTGAAGCCCCTGCGGGTCGCGTGGCGCATCACGCGGCTCAACTTCCGTGCCCAGCTGGAGTACCGCTCCGAGTTCCTGATGATGATCGCGATCGGCGCGGTCTGGCAGGTGTCGGTGATCGTGTTCGCGACCGTGCTGCTCACCCGGTTCTCCGGGATGGGCGGCTGGGACAGCTCGGACGTCCTGCTGATCCCGGCGACGCGCATGCTGGCGCACGGCCTGTTCGTGCTGTTCCTCGGGCGGGTGCACGGACTGGGCAGGCACATCCAGGAGGGGATGATCGACACGTACCTGGTGCGTCCGATGCCGGTCCACCGCCAGCTCCAGCTCTCCTACTTCCCCACGAACGCCATCGGCGACCTGACGGTGGCGGCGGGCCTGATGGTGGGCGCGCTGAGCCGCAGCGACCTGGACTGGACGGCGACCCGGATCACGTATCTCGTCCTCTGCGTCCTCGGCGGCATGCTCCTGGAGGCGGCCCTGTTCACCGTGGTGGCGTGCGCCTCGCTGCGTTTCCCGGCCGCCGACTACTGGGGACGCTGGCTGGAGGAACTGCTCGGCACGTTCGGCAGCTATCCGCTGAACGTGCTGCCGAGGGCGGTGACCGGATTCCTCACGTTCGGCCTGCCGCTGGCCTTCGTCGCGTACTTCCCGGCGGCGGTACTGACCGGGCACGACCCGGGGGTCCCGTACTGGCTGGCGGCGGTGTCCCCGCTGCTCGGGGCGGCGGCCTACCTGGGCTCGCGGCTGCTGTGGCGGTGGAGCCTGCGGCACTACGCCGGGGTTAACGGGTGACGGGACTGGCTCTGGACGGTCAGGACGGCCGGGGGCCACGGGCAGCTGATCCGCGCCCCCTGCCCGCCTGTCCGCTGCTCCCCGGAGATCCCAGTCGCGTTGCCGCAGCTGGTCAGGGACATTTTGGTTCAGGCCAGATTGCGCATACCCAAACCGAACGACCGTACCAGTCACCGCATTTCCTGGCCTCTTAAATCCCGCTATGCCCGGTGAAGGGGAGGGGCTGATTCTCCCAGGCCCAGGAAGGCGGCTTGGGGGTACGGCCTGACGTTTTGTGTTCGGCATATGACAGGTTGTGGGCCCTCGGTGACCGCTGGGGTCACTGATGATGACTTTCCGTGGGGGGAAGTTGATGTCTTCAAGTGCCTTTGGCATGCCTTCTGGGCGTGCGCGTTTACGGACAAGACGGTCTCTGGTGGCGGTTGTGGCAGCGTTGGGGCTGGGTGCCTCGGCCGTGCCTGCGCTGGCTGCGCCGGGTGAGGATCCCGCGCCTGCCGCCTCTTCGGCGTGGGGCAGGGACGCTCCAGAGGTGAAGAAGCCGGAGGTGAAGGTCGGCTCGAACCGGCCCAAGGCCCCGGTGGCCGAGGCCGGGTTGTCCGCTGAGCGCACGGCGTGGCGGGCCGCACAGAAGAGGCGCGCCACAGCACCGGCCGCACGAAGCGCCGGGGCTTCGGCTGCGGCGCCGGCGTATGTGCCCGAGGGGCAGGGTGATGTGCCCTGGCATCAGGTCACGGACTTTCGCATCACCGATTCGCTGGTGGCCCGGGTGAACTACTCCACCGGCAACCTGATGCTGGCGGGCACGGACTTCGACGTCGCGGGAGTGGGCCAGAAGCTCCAGCTGACCCGCACCTACAACTCGCTGGACGCACCCTGGGGCAAGGTGTCCCAGCGGTGGTGGCAGGGCTATGAGCGGTACGCGCAGATCAGTGACACCGACGTGGTGGTCTACGACGCGACCGGCAACTCACTGACCTTCACGAAGAATACGGACGGCAGCTACAAGACCCGGCCGGCTACTCCAAGGACCTGAAGAAGAACACCGACGGCACGTTCACTCTCACCGACCGCAAGTCGGGCACGAAGGACACCTACAACGAGCACGGCACCCTGGTGAAGGTCACCGACCGCAACAACGGCACGATCACCGTCACCCAGCACGACGAGAGCGCCGAGCACAAGGGCTTCAAACTGACCGAGACCCGCTCCGGGCGCTGGATCGACCTGGTCAAGACCGATGCCTCGCAGTGGCAGGCCAAGGACCACACCGGCCGCACCGCCGTCTTCGACCTCAACCCCGCAGGCGACCTCGCCAAGACCACCGACACCGAGGGCAAGCCCACCGCGTTCGACTACGACTCCTCCCGCCGCCTGACGAAGATCACCACCCCCGAGGGCCGGGTGACGGTCTTCACCTACGACGGCGCCAACCGCGTCACCAGCATGCTGCGCGCCACGGAGTTCAACGGCACGGGCCACACCGGCCCGACCTACACCTACGCCTACACCGCCACCGACCCGCACGCTTCGGGGACGACGACGGTGACCGACCCCGAGCAGCACGCCACGAAGTACGAGCACGACGCCCAGGGCAAGGTCTCCAAGGTCACCGACCCGCTGGGGCACTCGCGCCCGCGGACCTACGACGCGAACAACAACGTCGACTCGGCCACCGACGCCATGGGCGTGGGGGGTGTGGGTGGCAACGTCACCAAGTACGGGTGGGACGCGCGCAACAACCCCACCGGCGCCACCCTGCCCACCGGCGCCTCCTCGTCCGTCACCGGCTACCAGACGATCTCCGGAGCCGACCTGCCCGGCACCCTGGAGAACGCCGACGGCGACACCGCGAACCTCAAGTACGACACGGCCGGCAACACCATGTCGGTCGCCGTCACCGGCACCGGCGGCGGCACGCAGACCTTCACCTACAACCCGGCCACCCCCACCTGCAGCGGCTTCGAGGGCCAGCGCTGCACGGTGAAGGACGCCCGCGGCAAGACCACCTCGCTGGAGTACGACACCAAGGGCAACCTCAAGAAGGTCACCCCGCCGGCGCCGTTGAACGCCACCCCCACCACCTACACCTACGACGCGCTGGGCCGGACGGAGACGGCCGTGGACGGGCGCGGCATCAAGTCGGTGTACGTCTACGACCACCGCGACCGCATCAAGACGGTCTCGACGACCAACACCACCGTCACCTACACCTACGACGGCGACGGCAACCTCAAGCAGCGCACGGACGACATCGGCACGGTGAAGTACGACTTCGACCCGCTCTCCCGCGAGACGGTCCGCACCCTCCAGGACGGCTCCCAGACCGTCCTGGCCTACACCCCGGCCGGCAACGTCGACACCTACACCGACCCCCAGGGCGTCATCGACTACACCTGGGACGCGGCCAACAACCTCAAGACACTGAAGGACCCCGCCGACCGCACCACGACGTACACCTACAACGAGAACGACTTCCGCAAGACGACCACCTACCCCGGCGGCACGGTCCAGACGGTCACCCCGGACAAGTCCGGCCGGCCTGAGAGCATCAAGACCACCTCGCCCAGGGGCACCCTGGTCAACCTCGCCTACACCTACAAGTACGGCACCGGCGGGACCGAGGACGGTACGAAGATCCGCACCTCCACCGACGCCGTCACGGGGCTGAAGACGACCTACACCTACGACAGCGCGGGCCGCTTCTCCTACGCCAAGGAGGAGAAGGGCACCACCCTCAACTCCTCCTGGCAGTACCGCTACGACGCGGCCGGGAACCTCACCTCCCAGGGCGTCGAGTCCGGCTGCCCCCGCGGCACGACCTACACGTACAACGACGCCTCGCAGCTGACCGCGAAGAACGGTTCGGCCACGAACTGGTCGTACGACAAGGCAGGCAACGAGACCGCGGGCGCCTCCACCCCCGAAGGCACCCGCACGGCCGAGACCTGGTCGGACTTCTCCCAGCTCACCTCCCTCACGGTCGGCGGCAAGACCTACGCCGGCGAGTACGGCTCCACCGACTCCAGCGAACGCCACCGCCTGGGCGACACCTACTACCACCCCGGCCCCATCGGCCTCGCAGCCGAGACAACTGCCGGTGTCGACACGGGATTTGTCCGCGAACCCGAGGGCACCCTGAACTCCATGACCCGTGACGGCAAGGCGTACTACTACCTCACCGACGCCCTCGGCTCCGTCGTCGCACTCGCCGACGAGAGTGGCACCAAGGTCAACAACTATTCCTACAGCCCCCGCGGCGCCACCCGGGATGCCACCACCGAAAAGGCCGGCGTGAGCCAGCCGTACCGGTTCGCAGGCGGCCACCAGGACCCGACCGGGATGTACCACCTCGGGGCCCGCTACTACGACCCCAACATCGGCCGCTTCACCCAGCCCGACCCCTCCGGCCAGGAAAAGAACCCCTACCTCTACGCCGAAGGCGACCCCGTCAACCGCATCGACCCCAACGGACTGCTCTCTCTGGGCGGAGTACTTGAAGGGGTGGGTATCGGCTTGACGATCGGCGCACTGGCAGCATCAGGACCGTTGGGTATCGGTCTCGGCGTCGCAGCAGCCGGCGCGGACATCGCCGGTTTCGGCTACGGGGCCAACAAATTGATCACACGCTAGGGAGACGGCACGATGTTCTCTGCAGCAGGCGGCGCAAGTAGCGGCAGCACGGTGATCAGTACTCACCCTCTCCCCCACCGCCTGGACTGACCTCGTAGAGATGGCCAAGTCGTCTTGATCAGTGGTCCGCGCAGCACGGCGTAGGGTCCGGGACCTCGAACGGGACCAGCACACCACCCACTGCGGGCATCAGGGTCAGGACGAGTTCGCCGTCCTGCCACTGCGGGCGGACGTGATTCCTCGTCACCACCCTTTGGTCCGGCGGGGGTTCAGCCGCCGACCCCAGCACCGTGACCCGGTCGATCGCGGAGGCGGACAGAAGCTCCGCGACCGTCACCGTGCCGGTCAGGGCAGCGGCCCCCGGGTAGACGACGGCCCGACCCACCCCGTCGGGTGCGCCGGCCGTCACCTCGTACCCCTTGCCCGTGAGCCGTCGCGCGGTCTCCTCGGACGCTGTCGCGAACGAGAGCACCACCCGCGGCCGCTCCCCGCGTACCAGGTGCGTGCAGCCGAACGCGCCCTCTGGCAGGGTAAGTTCGGCTGCCAGCTCCAGCAGCAGGTGGTCGGCCGCGCGCAGCTCACGTACGTC
Organism: Streptomyces aurantiacus; assembly: GCF_027107535.1. Lineage (NCBI taxonomy): Bacteria > Bacillati > Actinomycetota > Actinomycetes > Kitasatosporales > Streptomycetaceae > Streptomyces > Streptomyces sp. Qhu-G9. Next base: position 7,196,708 of record NZ_CP114283.1, read on the forward strand.
GGCGTCGACCGTGATGACGTACAGGTCGCCCAGGTCGTACGGGTTCACGCGGGCAGGACCCACACCGGGTTCGAGTAGAACCACAGGTCCTTCCACGGGTCGGCGTCGCCGACGACGTCGATGGCCGGGCCCGCGGGGTCGACCGTCGCACCCATGGCCCCCACGGCCGACCGGTTGCCGTCGCTGCCGCGCAGACGGACGTAGAGCGGGCGGTCGACGCGGCCGAGGGAGTACGTGATCCGGGCCGTGCCTGCGGACTTGTTCACCTCGTACGACTTGACGACCTTCGCCGTCGGCGCGGTGAACGTGTCCTTGTCTGCGACCGGGCCGGTGACGTCACCCTGGATGACGTCCACTCGGGCCAACTTCGGCGTGAAGCCCGCCCAGTTGGGGCCGTCGGCCAGTGCGATGTCGACGGTCAGGGTGACGTTCGTGCCCTTCTTGACGTGCAGCGCCCCGCCGAGCGTGGCCCAGCGGCTGCCGCCCGACAGGCGGACGTCGAGACCGCCGATGAGCTGACCGTGGTCGACCCAGACGCGTCCGGCGCGGATGCCGTCCATCACGGCCGCGTACGAGAAGCCCTCGGCGCCGACATGGGTGCGGCTGTACTGGCCGGGCCAGTAGTCGCCCTGGGTGATGTCGATCCTGCCGCCGTAGACGGGGTCCTCGTACCTGCCGTTGGCGTTGAAGTCGCCGCCCGGGCCGCGTACGGCGGTGTCCGCGTAGACCTGGTGCGAGTCGGAGTTGGCGCTGATCCACCAGGCCTTACCCTCGGCGAGCAGGCTGTCCCACAGGCCGCCGACCGTGGCGGTCATCCAGTCGAAGCCACCCCAGGTGCGGTAGCTCTCCGGCGGGTAGCCCGCGAAGGAGTTGGCGCTCGGATTGTTGTCGTAGATGCCCCGGGCCCTGCCCATGCCGAGGGGAGCGGGCAGGCCGGCGGCCTGGTGGCCCGGGGCGCCCTCGAAACCGACGGCGATCTGGTGGCTCGCGGGGGTCGCGTCGCGCCAGGCGCGGATCTCGTGCGGCGAGTCGACGCCCCGCCGGGCCGGGTGGTTGGCGAGCATCAGCGCGTCCTTGACCTTGCGCCGGCGCACCTGCTCGCCCAGGAAGGCGAGGCCGGCGACGGCGAGGGCCTCGTTGGCGGGCGTCGAGTCGGAGGCGCCCTTCACGCTGCCGTCGTAGTCGGTCTCGAACTGCTTGAGGACGGAGACCTCGTTCCTGCCGGGGTGCACGAAGACCGTGCCGTGCTCGGCGCCCGGGATGTTCCACTCCAGGCCCTGGAAGACGAGGGTGTCCTCGTACGCGTCGCGGGCGGCCTTGATGTCCGGGTTGACCTTGTCCACGCCGATCTTGGCGTGGGTCGTGCTGCCGTGGTCCGTGATGACCAGCCAGTCCATGCCGTGCCTGGCGCCCTGCCGGACCTGGTCGACGACGCGGTACTTGCCGTCGCTGCTGTACTGCGTGTGGATGTGGTGGTCGCCGGCCAGCCAGAGGAAGCCCTTGCCCTTGCGGCCCCGGGCGGGCGTCTGCGCGGCGGCGGTGCCGGTCGCCTGGCCGCCGAGTACGCCCGCCGTCGCCAGGCCCGCGCCGAGCAGGCCGGCGCGGCGCAGCATGGAGCGGCGCGAGCGCTGGTCGGGGGTCAGTGCCTCGTCGGGTACCGAGGTGTCGAAGGCCGCCGGAAGGGGCGCGGCACCCTCGTGGTGGTTGCCATGGTGGTGGTGATGCCCGTGTCCGTGCGTGTGCCCGTGCCCCATGTCGGCCTCTCCTCGGTCCTGCGGCGGCCCCACCGGCCGCTTGAGGAGACTCGATGTGAAACATGAACTTCGGGCGACGCGACGGTGATCGCCGGGCGGCCCGGACGCGGCGGGTCTTCTCGTCTTTCACTGTTCCCCCAACAGCCCTTGTCCGTCACACTGACTGGCCTTGAACCTGAGCAGCGTTCAGGTTCCTCCGACGCACTGGAGACACCCCCCATGAGAAGACTCATCGGCACCCTGATGGCCGGTGCGCTGGCCGTCGCCGGGCTCACCTCGGCAGCCGCGGCTCCCGCGACCGCCGCCGCCCCCTCCTCCGGCGCCTTCAACGTCCTCACGTACAACGTCGCGGGACTCCCCGAGGGACTGAGCTCCGGCAAGCCGGCGACGAACACCCCGCTGATCTCCCCGCGGCTCGGCGCGTACGACATAGTGAACGTCCAGGAGGACTTCAACTACCACGCGGCGCTGTACGCGGGCGACAACCACCCGCACCGCACGGCGACCAGCGGTGGTGTTCCCTTCGGCGACGGCATGAACACCCTCTCGGACTACGCCTTCGAGGACTTCGAGCGGGTGAAGTGGAAGGACTGCACCGGCACCAACTGCCTTACCCCGAAGGGCTTCTCGCTGGCCCGCGTGCGGCTTGCCGAGGGTGTGTTCGTCGACGTCTACAACGTGCACACGAACGCGGACTCGACGGACGACGCCCTCGCCGCCCGCCGCAAGAACGTCGATCAGCTCTCCGACTTCGTCCAGGCGAACTCGGCGGGCAACGCGGTCATCGTCATGGGCGACACCAACACCCGCTACACGCGCGCCGGCGACAACATCCGCACGCTCACGAGCGAGAACGGTCTGACCGACGCGTGGGTCCAGCTGGTCCGCGGCGGCAACGCCCCGGCGCAGGGCAGTGACGCGATCGTCTGCCCCACCACCGCGCCGGGCAACGACTGCGAGGTCGTCGACAAGGTCCTCTACCGCGGCAGCGACCTGGTGAACCTCTCCGCGACCCGCTACAACAACGAGTGGGCGAAGTTCCTGGACTCGGCCGGCGGCAACCTCTCCGACCACTTCCCGCACACGGTCGACTTCTCCTGGACGCTGCCCTCGAAGCTCCGGGCCAGTGACTTCTTCGGCGGCCCGCACGGCACGGCGTTCAACGACGCGGACGACCTCCCGGCCACGCCCGCGCCCCGGACGGTGACGCTCCGCGGCGCCTCCCGCCTCGACGGGGTGTCGCTCGCGCTCGACGGCGGCACCACCCTCACCCACGGCGGCACGGGCGGTACGGCCGCCTCCCTCACCCTCGCCGCAGGCGAGCACCTCACTTCGGTGAAGCTCACCCAGGGCCAGAAGGACGGCCGGACCCGGATCTTCTCGGCGGCCCTCACCACCGACAAGGCCCGTACGCTGTCGGCCGGTTCGGCCACGTCGGCCGCGGTGACGTACACGGCTCCGGCCGGCTGGCAGATCGTCGGCTTCACCGGCCGCGCCGGCACCGAGATCGACAAGCTCGGGGTGCTGTACGCGCCGATCGGCTGATCCCACCGGCCCGACCCGTGCCTCACGGCACCGAGCCCGGACGGCCGCGCAGGACCGGCCCGCACGGCCGGACCGGCCGTCCAGGCTCGAAACCGGAGGCGGGCGGGTCGCCTCGACGACCACGTCCCCACAGGGAACCGCGTTCGCGCAGGTCGCGCGGGAGCCGTCCGGCGCCGGCAGGCCGCCCCGGCACCGCGGCGAGTTGCTACCCTCTCCAGGCTGTTGCCTAGACACCCTAGGGAGAGGTTGATCATCATGGCCCGTGCCGGGCTCACGACCGACCGGGTCGTCGCGGCCGCCGCCGACCTCGCGGACGAGGTCGGCTTCGAGAACGTCTCGTTGTCCGCGCTGGCCAGGCGGTTCGGGGTGAAGGACGCGAGCCTGTACTCGCACGTCAAGAACCTGCACGATCTGCGCACCCGGATGGCGTTCCTCGCGGGCGGCGAGATGATCGACCGGATCGCCGCGGCGGTCGCCGGACGCGCCGGCAAGGACGCCCTGGCCGCCTTCGCCGACGCCTACCGGGAGTACGCCCTGGAGCGGCCGGGCCGGTACGCGGCCACCCAGATCCGTATCGACCAGAGCCTCGTGTCCGAATCCCCCGCCTTCCGGCGGACCGCCGAGGTCACCTACGGGATGCTGCGTGCGTACGGCCTCGACGAGCCCGACCTCACCGACGCGGTCCGGCTGTTGCGCAGCACCTTCCACGGATACTGCGCGCTGGAGGCCACCGGCGGCTTCGGCGCCTCCCGTGACGTACGGACGTCGTGGAACCGGGCCGTCGACGCCCTCCACGTGCTGCTGGAGAACTGGCCGCGCGAGGCCAAGGACGCGTGACCACAGCCGAGTTCGCGGGGCGCCCGGCGGAAACAGTGCCTCCGGTCCGCGCCCCAGGCGTCCCGCGGACCACTTAGACTGGAAGCTTCGCCGGTGCCACGTGCCGCCCTGGGGGGAGGGGAGCGGGCCTTGTCCCAACAGCAGCTCCGACGCGGTCCGTTGAGACCCGACCCCGAGCCGCACGTACCGCACGGACCACGGCCCGCGCGGCTCGTGCGCTGGCTGGGCGGATTCGGCTCCCTGGCCGCCGGTTACGCCGTGTTCCAGTCACTGGTGGGCGTTCTGCCGGACGGCATGGGCGGGCAGAGCGCCCGGTACGCCATCGCCGCGGTGAGCGGGCTCGGAACGGCCGTCGCGGCCTGGCTCTCGGCAGCCCTGCTCCGGGCCCGGCACGAGGACAACTCTCCCGTCGGCACAGGGCAGTTGCCTCCCTCCAGCGCCGCCCTTTCGGGGCCCGGGCCACTCCCCGAGCTCTTCTCCGCCGCTTATGGCACCCTCGCCGAACAGATCTGCGTCGTCGACGATCCCGTGCGCGGCCGGCTCACCGGCTGGTCGCACTCCCTCGGCGAGAGCGGCCCCGGCCGGCCCACCTCCGTGGGCACCGCGTACGGCCTGCACACCATGCTCGACCTGGGCGTGCCCGACGGACGGATCGGCACGGGCGACCTGGTGGACACGCTGTGGCGGCTGCGCCTGCCGGACGGCGGCTGGTCGGCCCGCTCGCAAGGCTCCCAGGCCCGCCCCGAGGTGACGGCCCTGGTCCTGGGCGCACTGGCCCGGGCGGGGGCCCCGCGGGAGCGGCTCGCCGACGAGGTGGCGGGCTGCGAAGCGGGCTTCACGCAGGAACTCGACCGCACGGGGCGGGAGTTGACGCATGTCGTGACGACCGTGCTGCGCGGTCTGCTGCGTGCGGCGCCCGGTTCGGACGCGCTGCCGCTGCTGCGCGACGTACTCGTCGAGGGTGCGGTCACCGATCCGCGCCGCCGGCACCGCCGCTGCTGGGGATACCGGCTCGCGTCCTTCCACGGCCCGCCGTCGCCGCTGCACACCGCCCAGGCGGTGGTCGCCCTGGACCGTGCGGCCCACGTCCTGGGCGGCGAGAGCGGCAACGCGCGTGCGGCCCGCGAGGACGGCGTGCGCTGGCTGCTGGCCTGCCCTGACGCCCCGCACGACGCGTGCCTCGACCTGTCCAACCTCCGCGAGGAGGTGCGCAGGCCACGCACCGACGACCCGTCCCGCCACGAGGTCCTGAACGTCCGGCACTTCACGGCCTCCTGGGTCGTCCGCGCCCTGCTCACCCCCGGCGCCCGCGACATCGCACGCGAGGACGGCATCGAGGAGGACTGGCGTGAGCGGCTGAACGGTGCGGTGAGTGCCGTGTGGGCCGGGCAGACCGACGGCATCTGGACCTGGGTCCGTGACGACACCAGTGAGCTGCGCCGCCCCATGTGGATGACCTACCAAGGCCTTTCGGCGCTACGGGCGCATGCCATGTGGGTATACCAACCGCATGGCTGAGTCTGAGGGAGCGTGCATGGGGGGACCACAGGTTCTGGCGACACGGCGACTGCTGTCCGAGGCACTGGACGGTGAACTGCCCGAGCACGAGCGGCTGTTGGCGGCCCGCTCGGTCGTCGCCGAGCTGGGGACCCCGGGCCGCCTGCTGGAGCTGACGGCCGAACTCGCCTCCGGCGAGGGGGATCCGCGCGGCTGCGCCCGGCTCTCGTACCGCCACGTCCTCGGCTTCGACAAGCTGCTGCTCATCGACGACGGCCCGCACCACATGCTGCGCGCCCATCTGTGGCACGCCGGGCGTGGTGCGATCGGCAAGGAGGACATCCACAACCACCGCTCCCCCCTCGCCTCCTCGGTCGTACGAGGACGGCTGGCGATGGAGCTGTACGCGCCCCGGGGCGACGGCGGGATCGAGGCGGACAGCTACCAGGAGTCCCTGGCCGACGGGTCGGCCGACTGGCTGCTGGAGCCCACGGGCCCGGCGCGGCTGCATCTCACGCAGGTCGCGGAGTACACGGCGGGCAGTACCTACGCCCTGCCCGCGCACACCCTCCACCGGGCGTGGTGCGACACGGCCGAGCCGACGGTGACGCTCTTCCTGGAGACGGGCAGCGGACGACGGCGGCACACGGACGTGTTCACGGCGGCCGGCCCGCACCCGGGGACCGTACCGAAGGTGCCACTGGACGTGGACGACTACCTGGGAGAACTCAACGCGCTGGCGGAGTTGCTCAGAAGCTCGTGAGGGCCTGGCGCACGATGTCCAGGTTGTACTCGTCGATGTCGACGGTGTGCAGTCGGTCCGGGGTCAGCCAGTCGTGCGCCTGGTCCGGTTCGGGGAGGGTGACGTGCCGGGAGAGGGGCCTGACGAGGAAGTTGTCCTGCCAGTTCTTGATCTCGTGCCCGTGATACTCGCTCAGGAAGGACGATTCGCCGACCTTGCGGATCACCTCGCCGAGGAGCCCGGTCTCCTCCTTGAGCTCCCGCAGCACGCCGTCCGCGGGACTCTCGCCGGGCTCCAGCTTCCCGCAGGGCACGCCCCACACCCCGGGAAGGAACCGCTCGGTCCTGCTGCGGCGCACCAACAGCACGCGGCCTTCGTGCATCACGACGGCGGCCGCCAGTCGCTTGTCGCCGGGGATTTCCATGTCCATGGTTCCTCGGTCCCTCGCCGGTCGGAGTCCACAGGGTTCTATACCCACGAAAGCATCAACGCTACCAGGAAGCGGTCCGCGGGCCGGGGCGATCGAGATGCCCCCGCTGGACCAGGGCCTGGACCTCGCCGTATGTGGGCGCGGTCCCCTCGACGGGGCGGCCCGCCCGGATCAGCGCGGCCGTCTCCAGGGCCGCGCCCAGGGCCCGGCGGTAGAGGAGGGAGCCGAGGCTGATCCGGCGTACGCCCAGGTCTGCGAGGACGGGGACGCTCGGGCCCGTGGGTGAGTAGAGGATGTTGAGGGGGACGTCCAGGGTCTCCACCAGGGCGGCGATCCGGGGCGGGTCACAGAGCCCGGGGACGAACACGCCGTCGGCGCCCGCCTGTTGGTAGGCGTCGAGGCGGCGGAACGTCTCGCGTTCGTCGCCGGCCCGCAGCCAGTGGGTGTCCGTGCGGGCGTTCACGAACAGGCCGGGTACGGCGGACTTCACGGCCGCGATCTTCGCCGCGTGGAGTTCGGCGGGCACCAGGGTGCCGTCGGGCCGGCCGTCCTCCAGGTTGATGCCCACGACGCCGACGGCGGCCAGTTCGAGGGCGACCTCGGCGACGTCCTGCGGGTCGTCGCCGAAACCTCCCTCGGCGTCCACCGAGAGGAGGAACGGGCCGTGTCCCAGCGCCAGCGCCAGGGCGAGCGACGCGTCCCGGGTCGCCGCCGCACCGTCTGGCAGGCCCGCGGCCGCGGCCACTCCCAGGCTGGTCGTGCCGATCGCCGCGAAGCCCTGCGCGGCCAGGGCCGCCGCCGAGGCGTGGTCCCAGGCATTCGGGAGCAGCAGTGGGGTGTCCGCGTGGTGGAGCGCGGCGAACGCGGTCACGGGGTTCCGCCCAGGTCTGCGACGGCGTCGGCGCGGTAGGCCGATCGCGTGTGGTGGAAGGCGAGCCGGCGAAGTCGTCGCCGGGGCCCCGGGCGGGCGGCGGGCACCTCTTCCGGCGCCGGGGGTGCTGAGCCCGGAGCCGAGTGTGCTTCGTGAGGGGTCATACGGCAACGCTAGGGGCGGTACGGTTCGGCGCCCGCCGAACCGTACCGAACCGTTCCGGAGGCCCTGCTCAGGCACCCGGAACGGCCGCCCGCGGCGGCCTCCGACCGACCGGGGCAACCTGCCGCCGGGCGGCGGCAACTGTCGGGCATGACTTCCGCACGACACACCCGTCCCACCGGCGCCACCGGCACCGCTGCCGGTGCCGCCGCTCCCGCCACGCACCGGCGTCGTCACGTCGCCCGCAAGCCCCTTGCGGGCAGCCTCGCGGCGACCGTCCTGCTCGCCGGGGCCTGGTACGCCACGGCGACGGAGCCGACGCCCAGGGCGGCCGCCGCGCCCCTGACCGTCACGAACACCACCGTGAAGCTGCCCGCCAAGTTCCCCTATCTGTCGGCGGGTTACAACAACACCCGTGAGTGGACCCGGACCGCGACCGCCGTCGCGCCGAACGGCACCCTGCGCGTCGCCTGGCCCGCCGCCGACGGCGTCCACGTCACGACGCTCACCGCGGCGGGCAAGCGGTCCGGCTCCGACACGGTCGTGAAGGGCACGAAGGAGGTCGGCGGGCTGGTCTCGCACAACGACGGGTTCGCGCTGCTGACCCGGGTCTCCGACACCAACAAGTGGAAGGAGACAGCGGCGGCGCTGATCCGCTACAAGAACGGCAAGCAGGCGTTCCGCACCAAGCTCACCGGTACGTCGTCGCACGACACGGCCCCGCTGCTCGACGGCCGGCTCGCCTGGAACGGCACGAAGTACGGCGCGTACTTCGTCGTCCACGGCGCGGGCGGCTTCGCGGACGGCCACTTCGGGGACAAGCTCGCGTACGTCAGCTCCAAGGGCGCCGCGCTGAAGGGTGGCTGGGGCTGGGGCTGCAGCCACAACGAGGGCATCGCCCTGCATGCCGAAACCTCCGGGGCCTTCACCTCCCTCTGCTTCGACGACTGGCGCTCGGGCCTGTTCGTCTCGACGGGCATCGGGGCACCGGACGACGCTCCGGCCGTGCAGCGCGAGCAGTGCTGGGCGGGCTACTGCGGCGGTACGTATCCGAGCCGCTCGGGCGACCTGGTCAGGTCGTCCACCGGCCGCTACGCCACCGCCTTCGCCTCCCGGGGTGCCGCCTCCGCCGCCAGGAACCCGGACGACGCCAGCGGCCGCGGCTGGACCGTGCAGCCGAGGACGAAGACGCACCAGGTGGCGCTCGCCTTCCTCAAGAACCGCGACACCCCCTCGGGCAAGCCGGTCCTCCTCACCGACGCGCCCGGCACGGAGCACGTCAACGTCCGGGTCGCCCCGTACGGCAAGAGCCGCCTTCTCGTCTCCTGGGAGTCCCTGAAGAACGCCAAGTGCGCGGACGGGACGTGCACCGGGACCTTCACCGGCACCCACCTGCGCCTGGTGGACTGGAAGGGCAAGGCCCAGGGCGCGGACAAGGTCGTCCCTGCGCGGTTCACGGGTGACATCGCGGTCCTCAAGGACGGGACGCTGACCTGGGCGTACGTCCCGGTCACGCCGTCCTACACGAGTGCCCTCACCGGTGCGTCACCCACCGCGACCTCCCTGCGGATCGGCCGGCTCGAGCCCTGAGGCGGATCTGCTGCTTCCGTGCAACCCCCGCCGGGGCCCGGACGTCTCAACCGGCGCCAGGAGTGCGCGTACGGGGACGGGAAGGACGGGGTGATGACCGGCGAGGGGAAGCACGGGTTCGTCAGGAGCGTGCGGCGGTTCTTCCGAAGCGTGCGGCGGTTCTTCCGGCTCCCCCGGGAGATGCCACGCCACCCGTCCCCGGTCGTGCCCATGCTGCGGGTGTGGCTGTTCGGTCTGGCCGTGGGCGCTCTTCTCGCGGCCTTCACCTGGGACGAGGGGGACGCGTCGCCGGCGCTGATGGCGATCCCCGCGTGGCTGGCCATGCTCGACGACGTGATCGAGGGGGTGCGGCACCGCTGGCCGGCCCTCGCGGCGGGGTCGCTGGTCTCATGGGGCTTCGTCCGGTCCGAGGTGGCCCTGTCCGGCCCCGGGCACTCCCTGTGGGGCGAGTTCGGGGTCTTCGCCTGCGCGACGGCCCTCGCTCTGGCGACGTTCACCGGCGTCACGCGACTGCCTCAGCACCGGCACCCGTGACCCGCGCGCTCACTCGCGCACGACCGTCACCTCTCCGTCCCGCAGCCTCGCCCGCACCCCGGACCCGCCCTTCCAGCGGACGTGGATCCCGTCCGTCCCCTCCGTCCGCACCTCCACCGACTCCTCCAGAGGAACGGGCTCCGGCTCTGCGGTGAGACGGGCGAGGGCCACGAACAGGCTGTCCGCGGACGTGGTGACGCCCGTCGGACCGTCCGGCGAGTCCAACAGGCCGTGCCCGGGCAGGAGTTCGGTACGCAGGCCCTCCCCCGCCGCCCAGCCCGTGACCCGCACCGACGTCCCTTCGGGCGCGCCCGACACACAGAACGCCCGTACCTCCACCGCGCCCTCGGCGAGCACGAGGCTCGTGACGGCGGCTCCCTGGGCCGCCGTGTGCCGGGAGGCCGCCCAGCCCTCGCCGGCACCCAGTGGCTCGATGCCGGTACGGCTCGCGTCGCCGCCCACGACCACGCTGTTGTCGTACGACTCCGGGGGCCGCGCGAGCGCTGTGGGCGCCGTGACCGTCGAGTACGCGAGGCGCGTGTAGTACGGGTCGTAGCGGACGTCCTCGCTGCCGTGATTGTGCAGGCGCACCAGTCCGTCCGAACGCGTCGACTGAAGCAGCCAGTTGGGCGGTCCGACCGGCCGGGCCGCGTCCTCCCGCTCCGCCGGGCCGGGCCGTTCGCCCGCGGTCCACACCTCGTGGTCCGGCGGAAGCAGCAGCCCGAGGAATCCCTTGCTCGCCCAGTACGGGGACGCCGGGCCCGAGTAGCCCTGGAGGACGGCCGGTTCGGGGCCGTGCCAGCCCGGCGTGAGCAGGCCGCGGTCGTCCACGGCTCCCCGGTCGAGGAAGTACTTCAGCGCGCCGGACGCCAGCCGCCGCGTCTCCCCCGGCGGCAGCGGTGTACGGCCGGTGAGCGCGCCCAGCCACAGGGGGGCCGTCGTCGCGAAGCGGTACGTCAGTGAGCGGCCCTGGTGCATCGGCGCGCCGTCGCCCCCGAACAGCCGGGCGTAGTCGGCGAGATGGGCCGACAGCCGGCCGCCGTAGAGGTCCAGCAGGCGCTCGTCGTCCGCGAGCCACGCGTGCAGCACCGGATACAGGTGCATCGCCCAGCCGTTGTAGTAGTCGAAGGCCCGCCCGTCGCCGTCGGAGTACCAGCCGTCGCCGACGTACCACTGCTCGATGCGGTCGAGGCCCCGGTCGACGGCGGCCCGGGACAGCTCGGGCTCGTATCCGGCCTCGGCCAGGAAGCCGCCGACCGTCACCGGGAACAACTCCCAGTTGCAGGGCCAGGGTTGTGCCGTCAGCGCGTCCCCGAGCCAGGCCGCGGCCCGCTGCCGCACGCCGTCGTCGAGGCGGTCCCAGAGGAGGGGGCGGGTCAGACGCAGGGCGAGGGCGATCGAGGCGGCCTCCACGAGGGGCTGGCTGCGGTCCTCGATACGCGGCCAGACGCCCGCGGTTCCGGCGGCGAGCCCTTCGGCGTACCGCTCCAGGGCCTTCTCGTCACGGCGGAACGCCGCCAGCATCAGCGTGCGGGCGTACCCCTCCAGCCCGTCGGAGAGGCGGCCGGACCAGCTCGTGTGCTCGCCGGGCAGATGGTAGAGGGCCCGGTCCCCGGACGCGTACGGCTCGACCGCCGCGAGCAGAGTGTCGGCGGCGGCCTCCCAGTGGGCGCGCGTGTATCCGGTGTACGGGCTGAGGGTGCGGTCCTCGGGAACGCCTGCGGGGCCTGCGGGCATCGGTCGGGCTTCCTGTCTCGCTCGGGGTCGTGCGGTGTGCGTCCGCGGAAGTGCGCGGCGTGCGCGGGCGGGGTCGTGCGGTGTGCGCGGGCGGGCCGGCACGGTGTGCGCGCGTGAGCCTGGGGCGCCCCGGTTCCGGACGGGACGCCCCAGGGGTCAAGCTCACCTCACCAGGCGTCCGGGCACCAGGTGTTGGGCACGCAGTTCGTCACGGACGAGTTCCGCGTACGCCGTGGCGCCGACTGCGGAGGTGTGGGTGTTGTCGCGCTTCTCGTTGTAGAGGTACAGCGTCTTGGACCCCTCCACACCCAGCGACTCCACCAGTGCCTTCGTCCTGGCCGTGAGGTCGATGAGCGGGACGTGCCGGTCGGCGGCGACCGCGCGGGTGACGGCGGGGTGGTCGACTCCGAGGCCGTTCACCAGGAGGGCCGTGTTGTTGTCGAGCGTGCCGTCGGCGTTGAACCAGCGGCGGACGATGGGGGTGACCAGAACCGGGCGCCCGCCCTTGTCCCGTACGCCCGCGACGAGCGTCTCGAGGTTCGCGCGGTACGTCGCAGCGTCGGTCTGCTTGTCGTTGTGGGCGAGCTGGATGAGGACCAGGTCGCCCTTGCGGACGAGCGGCTGGACGGTCGCGAAGAGCCGCGGGTCGGCGAGGTAGGTGACCGTACTCTCCCCGGAGTCCGCGTAGTTGGCGACGGAGGCGCCCTTGCGGAGGTACTGCGGAAGCTGCTGGCCCCAGCCGGAGTAGGGGTCGCCGGGCTGGTCGCAGACCGTGGAGTCGCCGACGAGGAAGATCTGGCGGGTCTGGTGCCGGCGGGCCGGGGTGACGCGGATGTCGGCGAGAGCGGGCGCCGAGCCGCCGATGACCAGGTCCAGGCCGGGGGTGCCGTCGGCCGCGGTGGGCTCGCCCTCGGGGGTGCGGACGTTCACGGTGAAGCTGCGGGTCACGGGCTCGCCCGCCGCGGTGGGCGTCTCGGCGAGCAGCGTGCGCCGGGTCTCGCCGCTGATCCCGGTGCTCGCCGCGGTGTCACCGCCGAGCCGCACCCGGACGTCGTACGTGCCGGGCGCGACGTCGAAGTGGCATGCGGTCGCCGTGCAGTTCTCCAGCCCCTGGCCCCGGCCGTGCGGCTGCGCCTCGGCCGGGACGACGGACAGGGCCGAGGCGGCGGTCAGCGCGGCCAGCAGGGTGATCGTCGTGCGTCTCAACGCGACTCCTTCAACAGGTCCAACCGGGCGACGGATCCTGGAGGGCCTGTCCGGCGGATGATGCCGGACAGGCCCTGGCGGCTGGACCGTATCTCGAATGGCAAGCGCTTTCTAGAGGGAGTGAAAGGTTTCAGGTCCCCCTGGTCCACTGCTGGTTGGTCGCCCCGTTGCACGTGTACGTGATGATCGCGGCCGAGTCCGCGGTGGATCCGCCGTTCACGTCCAGGCACTCGCCGCTCGCGCGGGACTTGATGTTCACGTAGGAGCCGGTGGTGGTGAGCGACCACTGCTGACCGGTCGCCGAGGCGTTGCAGTTCTCCTGCGTGACGGTGTTGGCGTTCTCCTGCACGCACAGGGAGCTGCCCCGCGCCACCAGCTGGTAGTAGCCGCTGCCGACCGACTTGAACCAGTACTTCTGGTTGTTGCCGCCGTTGCAGGTGTACTGCTTGATCTGGGCGCCGGCCCACAGCGACTGGCTGGTGACGTCGGCGCACTTGGCGGAGTTCCGGGCGATCAGCGTGTTGTACGTGGCGCTCGTCCCGGTGACGGTCCCGGCGGCCGTGTCGACGGTGACCTCGGGGGACCAGGACATGGACATGGTGGTGGAGCTCGGGAAGGTCAGCGGCAGCCAGACGTAACGGGAGTCGTTGACCGTGCCGCCGAAGGCGTTGCCCCAGCGGTCGCCCATGTAGAGGTAGGAAGTGCCCGAACTCCCCTGCACGGGAAGGACGTAGGCGGTCTGCGAGCCGTACGTCGTCGAGTCGCCGACGTTCGCCATCGCCGTCCAGGGGCCCGCGAGCGACGTCGCCGTGGCGTACTGCTGCTGGTTGGGGTTCCAGCCGGTCGCGCCCGAGGTGAGCATGAAGTAGACGCCTCCCCGCTTGAACAGCGCCGGGGCCTCGCGGTGACCGCCGTGCCAGGGGTCCGCGACCAGACTGGCGATCCCGGTGTAGTCGGCCGTCAGCCGGTAGATCTGCAGGTCGTAGTTCTCGCGGGCGGCCGAGACCATGTACCCCGCGCCGTCCGAGTCCACGAACACCGTGATGTCACGGGACATGTGCGTGCCCAGCGGCCGGAAACTGCCCTGCCAGCTGTAGTCGCCGTCGACCGTGTCCGACACCGCGACGGCCGCGCGGGCCTCGCTGTAGTCGACGCCGTTCTCCTTGTGCATCCACATCACGAACTTGCCGGTGGACGCGTTGTACATGACCTTGGGCCGCTCGATGTTGGCGGTCGCCAGTTCGGGGTCGGTGGCCTCGGTCAGGACGTGGTTGCGGAACTCCCAGTTCTTCAGGTCCGTGGAGCGGTAGGCGGACACGTACCGGAAGGTGTTGTCGGAGTTCCGGTTCTCGCCGAACCAGTAGTAGTACGAGCCGACCTTGAGGACTCCCCCGCCGTGTGCGTGCAGGGGGCTGCCGCCGGTGTCGGTGAACTGCGTTCCGTTGGTGATCGTCTGGGGTGCGGCCTGGGCCGGGCCCGCCGTGGCCAGTGCGCCGGCCAGTGCCAGACACAGGGCGAGGAGTACCGCGTACGCACGTCTCATCAGGCACGCTCTTTCGGGGGGTTGTCGGCCACGGGGATGCCGAAGTCGGGGGTGCCGTCGCGCTTCCAGCCGAGCCGCTGTACGCGGGTGTGCCGGTTGGGGTCGTTCAGCGGGTCGCCGACGATGTCCTTGTACTGACGGGCGTGGTAGACGAGGACGTCGGTGCGGCCGTCCTCGGCGACCGTGAAGCAGTTGTGGCCGGGGCCGTACTGCTTGGTCGTGTCGTTGCTGGTGAAGACCGGGGTGGGTGACTTGGCCCAGTTCGCGGGGTCCATGAGGTCACTGCCGGCGTCCGCGGTGAGCAGGCCCATGCAGTAGTTGAAGTCGGTGGCGCTCGCCGAGTACGACATGAAGAGACGGCCGTTGCGCTTGATCACCGACGGGCCCTCGTTGACCCGGAAGCCGATGCGTTCCCAGTCGTACTCCGGTGTGGTGAGCCGGACCTGAGGGCCCGTCAGCGTGAGCGGGTCGGCCATCTTCGAGAGCCAGACCGCGGTGTTGTTGTCCATCCCGGGCTCGTGCTGCGCCCACGCGAGGTAGCGGCTGCCCCGGTGGGTGAAGGTCGTGGCGTCGAGGGAGAAGGTCTCCCAGGCGGTCCTGAGCTGCCCCCTCTCGACCCACGTCCCCTTGAGGGGGTCGCGGTGGGAGTTCTCCAGGACCCAGATGCGGATCGCCCAGATGTCCTCGGCGGGCGCCGAGGCGAAGTAGATGTACCACTTGCCGTCGATGCGGTGGATCTCGGGCGCCCAGATGTGGGCGCCCATCGGACCGCTCGCGTGCTTCGTCCAGATGACGGACTCGGGGGCGGTCGCGATCCCGCGGATGGTGCGCGAGCGGCGCAGGATGATCCGGTCGTACTCGGGAGCGGTGGCCGTGAAGTAGTAGGAGCCGTCGGTGTGACGGTGGATGTACGGGTCGGCCCGGTTACGGACGAGCGGGTTGGCGTACCGGGCGCCCGCCGGGCCCCCGGGGGCACCCGTCGGGACCGCGGCGTGGGCCTGGGCCATACCGGGAGCGGCCAGCAGGGCTCCCGCGGCCAGGGCCCCCTTCAGCACCCTTCTGCGGCCCGGGGTCTCGGGCAGGTCGTCGTCGCGGCTCATGCTGACTGCCTCTCAGGGTGGGGGGACACAAAAACAAACAGAAATGTTCGGGATTTCGCACAAGATCTGTCATGGCGATCGCCGAAAAGGTAAGGGCGTGTTACGGGCAGGTCAACGGGTCGGGAGCGAACCGAGAAGAACTGGCCCGACAAACATCGGATGCCGAAGTTTTTGTTATCGACGCACGGGTGCGCCCGTCTCCACGGACGTGAACGAGAACATCCGCGTACGGGCGGCAGGGATTCGGGTACGGACGCCGGACGTTCGTGTACGGAGGGCAGGCATGCGCACACGGGTCTCGGGGGCGGCCGCGGCGCTCGGCGTCGTCGTCGTGACGGGAGTCGCGGCGCCGGGCGCGGTGGCGGCACCCGCAGGCGCGAAGGACGTCACGGCGGCGGTGCTCGCCGGGCACGACGTGACGCTGAGCGGCGACACCGTGGTGACCGTGCCGGCCGGGCGGACCACGTACGACGGGGTGTTCCGGGGCCGGGGCACGCTCACCGTGCGCGGCTCCGGCACCCTGGTCCTCACCAAGGACAGCGACTTCACGCTGCCCGAGTCCCGGCAGCGGCAGCGGGTCGCCACCCAGGGCGGCAACCACCCGTACACGACCGTGAGCAACCCGGACGCGCCCGCGATCACCGTCGAACGCGGGGCGACCCTCCAGTACGGCACGGGCGGCGGGACGGGCCTGATCGGGCACTTCCCGTACGACACTCCGGGCTACCGGCTGAACCAGCTCAACATCAAGGTCGACGGCACGCTGCGGCTGTCGCTCGTGCGGACCTTCAACCTCGGCACGATCAGCGGCTCGGGGCTGGTCAGCCAGCCGCGGTTCATGTGGGGCAAGCTCGACATCGCGGGCACGCACCCGTTCTCCGGAGTGATCGACAACGGCACGGCGATGGACGCGGGGAAGTCCGAGTACCCGGTGTCCCTGCCGAACGCCCGCGCCGTCCTCAACCAGGGCACGTGGACCGTCGACACCCCGCTCGGACAGACCGTCACCCTGCGGCAGGACTTCTACCAGCGGGAGTACGGCAGCGACATAAACGTCCAGTCGCGGCCCGGCAGCAAGGTCGTGCTGACCGGCCAGTACAGCTGGTCGGACCAGGGCGGCGACACCCACCCCTCGCTCAGTGACCCGGCCCTCAACTGGCGGCCCGCACGCAAGAACGTCAACAAGCGCGGCACCAACATCAAGGGGGCCGACGTCCAGTGGGGCGACGGGACCACGGACAAGATCTTCATGCCGGGGACGGCGGAGACCGTCTACATCAACCTGCTTGCCGCAAGGGCCCGTTCACGGCTCACCTTCGACTACGACGGGCCGGTGACGCTCGGCGCACCCATCGGCGGCGGCCGGTTCCACGACACGCTGTCCGCGCCCGGCGCCGGTGACGTCGTCATCAAGGGGACGAAGGGCAACGACGTCACCTTCGCCGCCGTCCAGTACTACGACGGCTCGACGACCGTCCAGAAGGGCGCGGTCCTGCGGCTGGGCAGTGGCCGCAAGGGCGGCGACGGCGGGCTCCACACCGAGGGCCGCCTCTACAAGGTGGTCAACGACGGCTCGCTGATACTCCGCAACACGGCCGAGCCACTCGTCCTGTCCAGGATCGGCGGCAGCGGATCTCTCACCCAGTCGGGTACGGCGACGGCGACACTGACGGGCGCGGCGGTGACGTACACGGGGACGACGACGGTCACGAAGGGCACGCTCGCGCTGGACGGGACGGGCCTGGTCCACAGCCGTGCGATCCGCCTCACGGGCTCCGGCGCGCGGCTCGACGTCCGCGACGCACCCGGAGCAACGCTGAACCTGACCACCTCACTGTCCGGCAGGGGCACGGTCGTCGGCTCGGTGACGAGTACGGGCAAGGTGGCGGGAGGCCTGACGGTGACCGGCGACTACGCGCAGCGTGCGGGCGGCCGACTCGTCGCAGGGGACGGGGCGTTGAAGGTCGGCGGCAAGGTGGCGCTGGCGGGGAGACTGGACGCCCGCGCGGTTGCCTCCCCCCGCTCGCCCACTCCCCCGAAGACCGGGGAGAAGCCGAAGGCGGGGTCGGGGGCGAGGCCGGAGACCGGGGCGGAGACGGTCACACTCATCGACCACGTCGGCAGGGGAAGGACGACGGGCACCTTCAGCGGGCTCAAGGAGGGCGCCACGGTCGAAACGGGCGGGGCCGGACACCGGATCAGCTACCGGGGCGGCGACGGCAACGACGTCGTCCTCACCCCGGCCACCGCGAGCCCGTCCGCGAGCGCCCGCGCGGCCGGGGAGCCGTCCGGCCCGAAGGCCGCGCGCACGCAGAACGCCGCAGGTCAGGGCTTCCTGTCAGGCGCGTGGTGGCCGGTGGCCGCCGCGCTGGGCCTGCTGGCGACGCTGCTGGTCACGGTGACCGAACGCCGCCGCGGCCGGCGGCAGGGCGGTCGGCACGCCTCCACGCGCTGACACGGGACACCAGTGATCAGGTGACCGCCGAAGAAGAGCGCGACGAGCGGGCCGCGTCCTCCTCCCGGCGTCCCCGAAGCCACACGTACACGGGGATGCCCGCGAACAGGAACAGCACGCCCTGGTAGACCGCCGCGTACCCCGCTCCCGCGATCAGCCAGAACGAGAAGGCGAAGGAGAGCGCGGCGACGATCAGGTCCCGGACCAGGCCCGCGGGGCGGACCCGCTCGCGTGTCCCGCGGGCCAGCCAGTACAACTGCGCGGCGGCGGACAGGAGGTACGGCACACAGCCGGTGAAAGTGGTGATCAGGACGAGCACACGGAACGTGGTGTCCGGCCCCGCCGTGTAGTTGAGCCCGATGAGAGCCGTGCCGAGCACCGCGCACGCGAGGACACCGAAGCCGGGGACACCGCCCCTGCCGACGCGGGCGAACGCCGCCGGGAACAGCCCGTCGCGCGCCGCCGCGTACGGCATCTGCGCGCTCATCAGGATCCAGCCGTTGAGGCAGCCGACCATCGAGGCGACGGCGACGGCCGCGATGACCGTGCCGCCCCAGTGCCCGCCGGTCATCGCGTCGACCGCGTCGGCGAACGGCGCCCCGGACTCGGCGAGTTGCCCGTGCGGAACGAGCCCGAAGACCGCGACCGTGCCGAGGAGGTAGACGACCGCGGAGGCGACCGTGCCGAGGACGCTCGCCCGGCCCACCGTGCGCTCCGGATCACGGACCTCGCCCGCGCTCATGGCGGCCGACTCGACGCCGAGGAAGCTGTAGAGGAGCAGGGCGGCCGAGGCGGCGAGCGCGCCCGGCACGCTGTCCCCGGAGGCGTTGAACGGCCCGAAGTTGTCGGTGTCGATGAAGAAGAGGCCGACGCAGGCGACGAGGAGCAGCGGCACGAACTTCAGGATCGTGGACACGATCTGCACCCCGCCGACCCAGCGGGTACCCGCGAAGTTCGCGGCGGCGGGGAGCCAGAGCGCGGCCACGGCCACGCTCGCCTCCAGGGCCCGGTTGCCGTCCAGCGGCAGCAGCACGTCGGCGTATCCGACGGTCGCCACGGCGAGGGCGGCGATGCTGACCCAGGTCATCGTCCAGTACGACCAGGCCGACAGGAAGCCCGCGAACTCACCGAACGCGTCGCGCGGGTACACGTACAGACCGCCGGTGACCGGGCTGCGGCGCGCGAGCTTCCCGAACAGCAGCGCGAGCAGCACCGCGCCGATGGACAGGACGAGGAAGGCGACCAGGCTGACCGTGCCGTACGGGGCGACGGCGGCGGGCAGCGCGAAGATGCCGCCGCCGATGATGTTGCCCATCACGAGGGCGGTGGCGGCGGCCAGGCCGAAGCCCTTCTTGGGGCCCTGCGACGCCGGGGCTTCCTTGGTCGTCGGTATGGGTTCCAGGGCGTCGGCGCCGGTGGCGCCGGTGGTGTCTGCGGCAGGCATGGCGGAGGTCCGTCTGTTCAGGGAGGGGGGCGCTGATCGTATCCTCCGGTCCCACATGGTGGGCGATCTGTTCACACACTGGACACAGAGGGGGTGCCCGCCCGCGCTTCGACTAGCGTCGTGGCATGACCAGCGACCCCACGCCCGACGCCCCCCGCTCCCTCGCCGAGGCCCTCGCCGCCGGCACGGTCGTCCTCGACGGCGGTCTGTCCAACCAGCTCGGTTCGGCCGGGCACGACCTGAGCGACGAGCTGTGGTCGGCGCGGCTGCTCGCCGAACGGCCGGAGGCGATCACCGAGGCGCACCTCGCCTACTTCGAGGCCGGCGCGAACGTGGCGATCACCTCCAGCTACCAGGCGACCTTCGAGGGCTTCGCCCGGCGCGGCCTCTCCGCGGAGCGCGCGGCCGAACTCCTCGGGCTCAGTGTCCAACTCGCCCGTGAGGCGGCCCGGCAGGCCGGGGCGAAGGGCGTGCGCGCGCCGATGTGGGTGGCGGCGTCGGTGGGCCCGTACGGGGCGATGCTCGCGGACGGCTCCGAGTACCGGGGACGGTACGGGCTGAGCGTCGCCGAGCTGGAGCGCTTCCACCGGCCCCGTCTGGAGGTACTGGCGCAGGCGGGCCCCGACGTCCTGGCCCTCGAGACCGTGCCCGACGCGGACGAGGCGCGGGCGCTGCTGCGGGCGGTGCGGGGGCTCGGCGTCCCGGCGTGGCTGTCGTACAGCGTGGCCGGTGACCGGACGCGGGCCGGACAGCCGTTGGAGGAGGCCTTCGCGCCGGCCGCCGACGCCGACGAGGTGATCGCGGTCGGCGTCAACTGCTGCGCCCCCGAGGACGTGGACGCGGCGGTGGCGACCGCCGCGCGGGTCACCGGCAAGCCGGTCGTGGTCTATCCGAACAGTGGCGAGACCTGGGACGCGCAGGCTCGCGCCTGGAAGGGCCGGGCCACCTTCACCTCCGAGCAGGTCGCCGGCTGGGAGCGGGCCGGGGCGCGGCTGATCGGCGGATGCTGCCGGGTGGGGCCCGGGGCGATCACGGCGATCGCGCGGGCGCTCACCCCGGCGTGACGGCTCGCGCCGGGCGCGCGACGGAGGTCCGGCCGCGCGACGCCCATGGGCCGTCGGCAGGCCCGGCGCACCGGCGCCCGCGGGCCGCCGAGCGGGCCGCCCGTCGCCGTGGTCCGCAGGCCGTCGGTGGCTGGTCGCGCAGCTCCCCGCGCCTCTAAAGGATTGCGCCGTTCCCCGCGCCCCTGGAAGGGGCGCGGGGAACGGCACGACCCACCGCACCTGTCACACCTTCCGCACCCCCCGGGGCCTCCGAAGCCGCCGTACCACCGCCTGCGGCACCACCCCCGGCGCCGGCGCCACAGCGGCACCCTCGATCCCCGCGGCGGCGAACTCGGCCTCCCACAGGCCGACTTCCCGATCGCGCGGCCCCCGCACAACCTCCGGCTCCCCCGCCCCGAACACCCGTACCGGGTGCGTGTCGTCCCACGCCGCCCACCCCGGATCCCCGTCGACGGCGAACCGCACCCACGCCGAGTGCATCGCGTCCGCGAGGTCCTGGGGCGCCCCCGGCCCCGCGAGCCTGGCCGCCTCGGGCACACCCACGGTGTCGAAGACGAAGCCCAGCTCCAGCGCGTGGCAGGCGCCGAGGCCCGGCACGTTCGACGGCCAGCCGAACTCGTAGACGTACGAGGGCGCCCGATGGGCGTCGGCGAGCCGGTGCAGCGGAACGCGCAGCAGGAAGTCGGTGACCATCTGCCCCACCAGGTCACCGGTGCTCGCCCGGGGGTGGGCCAGCCGGTAGCCGCGCGGCACCTCGGGGCCGCAGCGGCAGCGGGCCATCGCCCCGGCCAGCGCGAGCGGCCCGAGCCGGTCGACGCGCTCCAGCAGACCGGTCGGCGCGAGCCACAGCCGGTACTCCTCGCTGGTCCAGCCCAGGAGCAGCTCCACGTCTCGTGCGACACCGCCGTCGAGCAGCGCCTCCAACGGGTCGCGCGGCACCAGGTCGCCGTCGACGACGATGCCGAAGGCGGGCCCGCCGAGGACCGGGCTCGCCCGGCGGGAGGCCTCGGCCTGCGCTCCGGCGAGGGCGGCGCGGTCCACCGCGGCGAACGCCCGGGCGGTGGCCGGGACCTTCAGCCGGGTGGCCATGCGCCGCACCACGCGCCGCACCTTCTCCCGGTCCGTCGCCTCCGGCGGCCCGCTCTGCAGCGCGGCCCGCCGGAACAGGCCCTGGGCGCGCGGGCTCGCCAGCAGCGCCCCGACGCTGATCGCTCCGGCGGACTCGCCGAAGACGGTCACCCGGTCCGGATCACCGCCGAAGCCCGTGATCGCGTCCCGTACCCACTCCAGCGCGGCGAGCTGGTCGCGCAGGCCGGGGTTCGCGGGGGCGTCCGGGAAGAGCCCGAACCCCTCCACTCCCAGGCGGTAGTTGAGGGACACGAACACCACACCGTCCCGGGCGAAGGACCGGCCGTCGTAGACGGGCATCGCCGACGAGCCCCGGGTCAGTGCCCCTCCGTGGATCCACACCATGACCGGGAGCCGGGCGCCCGGGCCCGGCTCCGGCGTCCACACGTTCAGGTTCAGGCAGTCGTCGCCCGGCACGGCCGGGTCGGAGAGCAGCTTCGCGAACGCCTCCGAGTACGGCGGCTTGGGCGGCGTCGGCCCGAAGGCGCCCGCGTCGCGCACACCGGTCCAGGGTTCGGGCGGGACGGGGGGCAGGAAGCGGCGGGGGCCGAAGGGCGGGGCCGCGTAGGGGATGCCCCGGAAGACCGCGAGACCGTTCTCGTACCGGCCTCGCACAGCACCGTAGGGGGTGCCGACCACAGGACCCTCGGCCATTCGACCCTCTCCTCCACTCGACGGAACGCGACCGGCCCGTGGTGACGACGTGGCCGAAACCGACGTCGGCGACGGCCCCCGGACCACGGCGGACAGCCCCCGGAACGGGGACGATCCCACGTGTACGGCTCGTCCGGTACGGGAGGCCGCCCCTCCAGCGGATCACGAAACCCACCAGTCCCGCAGCTCCGGAGGGGCGGAATCCACCGTGCCGCAGGCCTTCCGCCGGGGCGGGGCGACACGTGCGGGCCGCCCACGACCCGAGTGTTCGACATTTCGAAAGTTTCGGCGCTGTGGAATTCCACTGAGTACCCGCTCTTCCACGGCGAGTTCGAGCGCCCCTAATCTAGGAAGCGCTTTCTACCCGAAACTTTCGCGGGCCCTCGGGACGGGGCCGGAGAGGTGGGCTTCCATGGTGCGTACCGGGAGCGTGGCGGGGCCGACCCTCGCGGTCGTGGCCCGCGAGGCGGGGGTGTCCGTGCCCACGGCCTCGAAGGTGGTCAACGGCCGTGAGGACGTGGCACCGGAGACCCGCCGCCGGGTCACGGAGGCGCTCGACCGGCTGGGCTATGTGCGCAGACCCCGGTTCGACGCGCTGAAGTCACCGGGCCTGGTCGATCTCGTCGTGCACTCGCTGGACAGCTCCTGGTCGGGCGCCGTCCTGCACGGGGTGGAGGAGGCGGCGCACGACGCGGGCCTGGAGGTGGTGGTCTCGGCGGGTCTGACCCGGACCCGGGGCGGCCGTCCGGAGCGCGGCTGGCTGGACAAGCTCTCCGCACGCGGCTCCTCCGGAGTGCTGTTCAACCTCGCCGAGCTGACCGCGTCCCAGTACGCCTGGCTGGAGCAGCACCGCATCCCCTACGTGCTGATCGACCCGGTGCTCGAACCGCCGCCGGGTGTCGTCTCGGTCGGCGCAGCCAACTGGCACGGCGGGGTCACCGCCACCGAACACCTGCTGTCGCTCGGCCACGAACGCATCGCCGTCATCGCGGGCTACCGCCGCAAGATGTGCAGCAGTGCACGCGTTGCCGGCTACCGGTCGGCGCTCGCGGGGGCCGGGCTGCGCCACCGGCCCGAGTACCTGCGTTACGGCAGCTTCGACGAGAGCGCCGCGCACCGCAGGATGCTGGAGCTCCTCGATCTGCCGGAGCCGCCCACGGCCGTCTTCGTCTGCTCGGACCGGATGGCCCTCGGCGCCTATCGGGCGCTCGCCGAGCGGGGGTTGTCCGTACCGGACGACGTGAGCGTGGTCGGCTTCGACGATCTGCCCGAGGCGCACTGGGCCTCGCCCGCCCTGACGACCGTGCGTCAGCCGCTGTCCGAGATGGCGGCGACGGCGATGCGCCTGCTCGTGCGGATGATGGCCGGGGAGCAGCCCGAAGGGACGCGGACGGAGTTGTCGACCCGGCTGGTCGTGCGGGCGAGCACGGCTGCACCACGCTGATCCTGCCGGTCCGGGGCGGGAGGTGCGGGAGGTGCGGGCCGCCCGCGACCGGTCACGGAGCACCCCGCGTCCCCGAGGGGCTCTCTTCGTCGCCCGTCGCCCAGGTGATTCCGCCCAGCAGGTGCCGGCGGAAGTCCGGGTCCTCGTACGCCTCCGTGGCATGGCCCAGCGCCGTGTAGAAGACGCGGCCGGCGCCCTGTTCGCGGCACCAGGCGAGCGGATGGTCCTCCCCCATTCCGCCTCCCTCGTACGAGTCCTCGTCGGCCGAGACGAGCACGCGCACCGCACCTCGCGGGCTGGTGCGGAAGTCGTACCACTCGTCGGTGAACGCCCAGACGGCGGGCAGGTGCCGGGTGGCCGGATGATCGTGGTCCTCCACGACGGCCCGGCCCGGCTGGTGGTCGGGGTGGCGGGCGAAGCGGGCCCCGAGCAGTTCACCGTAGTAGGGCCAGTCGTACTCCGTACAGGCGGCCGCGTGGACCCCGACGAAGCCGCCGCCCGCCTCGACGTACGCGGCGAGGTGCTCCCGGCCGGCGGGCGTCAGGACGTCACCGCTCGTGGAGAGGAAGACGACCGCCGCGTACGGGCCGACGGGCGCGTCGAAGAAGGCGGGGTCCTCCGTCGCGTGGACGGTGAAACCGCGCTCGGCACCGAGTGACCGTACGGCGGCGACACCGTCCGGGATCGACTCGTGGCGGTAGTCCGTGGTGCGGGTGTAGACGAGGACGCGGGGTTCGGGCTGCGCTGCCATGGCAGCCGACTCTAATGCGCGGTTTGGGCGGTTCACGGCGACGGCCGAGGTCCGAAATTTTCGATCAGCGAGCCCCGCCGACGGTCTTCTTCGGTGCTCCCGGGACTCAGCCCGTCGCGCCCACCTCGTTGTTGGGCGCCCCGTCGCCCACCGGCGGCAGATCGCCGCGCTCGACCGGTTCGGTGGCGGCGCCGTCGGGCGCCGGCGGAAGGAGGGCGGTCAGTTCGTCGCCGTCCGGGTGGTGTGCCGCCTCCGCGGCCCCGCGCAGGACGGCGCGATCCAGCCCCTTCACGTCACCGGCGAGCCGGATCACATGGCCGTCGCGCGGCACGGCGTACTCGTGCCGGCTCCCGGCCTTCCGGTACCAGGCGTCCCCGTCGCGTTCACAGGTGACCTCGTCCCGCGATCCTCCCGCTGTCGCCGATCCCCCCGAGCCCTGACTCACTTGTACCGTCGGGCAGTTCTCCGCGGTCATCGTGCCGCGGTCCACGAACATCTCGAACGTGGCGCGGGCCTCCTGCGACACGTACGCGGCGAAGAACCCGTCACCGCCGTACACCCCCACCGACTGCCGGGCCACGGCGAACCCGGGCGCCTCGGTGACGTAGACGTGCTCCGGCGCGATCCCCAACGCCCGGGCCCGAGCGTCGAGTTCGACGGGATCGGCGACGCTTCCCGTACTCGATTCGACACCGGTCCCCGCCCCTGCCCCGGCCTTCTCCGTACCGCAGGAGACGAGCAGCAGGGACAGCAGCAACAGCGGCAGCGGCAGCACTCGCACGGCACGGATCATGGACGCCATCCTGCCGTATGGGCGTTCGATGCGAGTGCCCGAGGCGGACGTTCGCCGGGTACGCCCGATGGTCACGCTCGGCACGCGTGTCCGATTCCTTCAAGACCCGGCTCCGCCGTCGTCACTACGGTGAACCCATGACTCCACGATTCGATCTCATCGGTCTCATCGTCTCCGACATGACCGCGTCGCTCGCCTTCTACCGCCGGCTCGGACTCGAGTTCCCCGAGGGGGCCGAGAGCGCTCCGCACGTCGAGGCGGAGCTGCCCGGCGGGCTGCGGCTCGCGCTCGACACGGAAAACACGATCCGTTCCTTCCACCCCGAATGGCGGCCGCCGACGGGCGCGGGCCGGATCGGACTGGCCTTCGTGTGCGACAGCCCCGCGGACGTCGACGCCACGTACGAGGAGATGGTGGCCGCCGGTCACGAGACGGAACTGAAGCCCTTCGACGCCCCCTGGGGCATGCGGTACGCGGTCGTCCTCGACCCGGACGGCAACGGGGTGGACCTGTTCGCCCGGCTGGACGGCGCCGCGTAGGAGCTCAGCGGCGCAGCAGCTCGCCCAGCGGAACCCCCGCCAATTCCCGTACGTCACGGGCCAGATGGGCCTGGTCGGCATAGCCCGCACGAGCAGCCGTGTCCGCCTGTGGCAGCCCGCTCCGGGCCAGCGCCAGGGCCCGCTGCAGACGCAGGACCCGGGCCAGGGTCTTCGGCCCGTACCCGAACGCCACCAGTGACCGCCGGTGCAGCTGGCGCTCGCTCCATCCGAGCTCCTCGGCGGTGGAGGCGACGGAGCGGCCCTCCGACAGGGCGGCCACCACGGCCCGCAGCCGCGGATCGGGCGGCCCGGCCTCGCGCGCGCGGCCCAGAGCCATCGCTTCCAGTGCCACCGACGGGTCCGCCGCCGCGTCGACCCGCTCCGTCAGCCGCCGCACTTGCGCCCCGCTCCACAGATCGGCGAGGTCGACGCGCCGGTCGCGCAGTTCATGGGCGGGTGCGCCGAGGTAGGAGGGCGCGGTTCCGGGGAAGAACCGGACGCCCGCGTACCGCCTCGGACCGCCGGTCGGGTCACCCCGGTACGCGCGGGTGTCGGGGCCCGCGACGAACAGCCGGCCCTCGGTCCACAGCAGGTCCATGCACCCGTCGGGCAGCACCGGAGCGGCGTCGCCCGGCACGGCGGTACGGGTCCACACGAGGGCACCGGCCAGCCGCGACGCCCGTTCCCTGTACGGCGTCGGCGAGATCTCCACGTACGGCTCGGCCACAGGCAGAACGCTACGCCGCCCTCGTCCGGTGCTCCTGCGGACTGACCCCGTACACCCGCTTGAAGGCGCTGGACAGGGCGAAAGCGCTGCCGTAGCCGACCTGGCGGGCGATCGCCTCCAGGGTGTCCCCGGTGTCGCGCAGCCGGTCCGCGGCGAGGGCGAGACGCCAGCCGGTCAGATACGTCATCGGGGGTTCGCCGACGAGTTCGCTGAAGCGGCGGGCGAGCGCGGCCCGTGAGACACCGGCCTTCGCGGCGAGGGACGCGACCGTCCAGGGGTGCGCCGGGTCGTCCTGCAGGAGTCGCAGGACGCGGCCGACGACGGGATCGGCGAGCGCCTCGTACCAGGCGGGCGCCTCGGCCTCCGGGCGGGAGAACCAGGCCCTGAGCGCGGCGATGACCAGCAGGTCGAGCAGCCGGTCGAGGACCACCTCCTGGCCGGGCTCGTCGCGCACGATCTCCTCGGTGAGCAGCGGTGTCAGCGGGCACTGCCACACGTCGGAGGTGAGCGTCAGCACCGGCGGCAGGGCGTCCAGCAGCCGCCCGCCGACCTCGCCCTGCGCCGGGTACGTCCCGATCAGCATCACCATGGAGCCGTCGAGCCGCTCGCCCCAGGTGCGCACGCCGAGATCCATCGAACCCTGCATCGAACGCCCGTCCGGATACATGCATTCCTGGCCGGGCAGGATGACCGCGATCGGCGGGGTCGCGGGGTCGTCGGCGCAGGTGTACGGATCGGGGCCGCGCGCGATGGCGAGGTCACCGGCTCGCAGCCGCACCGGCGCGCCCGAGTCGGGCGTGATCCAGGACTCGCCGCGGATCATGAGCATGACGGTGAGCGGGGCGTGGTCCTCGATGCGGATCGACCAGGGCGGTTCGAAGCACGCCCGGATCATGAAGGCCCCCCGCGCGCGTGGACCCTCCAGAAGGCCTGAGAGTACGTCCATGACCTCAGAGTAGACGCGCGCTTATGGGAACGAGAGGTTCCAGGATGTTCCCTTGCGGCGCGCGGCCGTTGACTGGACCCATGACGCAGAACACGCGGAACGAGACGGTGTTGGTGACGGGGGCCTCGGGCAGGACGGGGCGTCAGGTGGCTGAGGCGGCGAGGGCCGCGGGACTCGGCGTGCGGGCCGCTTCACGCAGCGGCGACGTGCGCTTCGACTGGTACGACCCCTCGACGTGGGACGAGGCGCTGCGCGGCGCCGACGCGGCGTATCTGGCCTACACGCCGGACATCGGCGCGCCGGGGGCGGCCGAGAACATCGCCGCCTTCGCCCGGCGGGCCCAGGATCTCGGCGTACGCCGCCTGGTGCTGTTGTCGGCGCGCGGGGAGCGCCAGGCGGAGCCGACCGAGCGGGCCCTGCGCGAGTCGGGGGCCGAGTGGACCGTCGTGCAGGCCGACTGGTTCTTCCAGAACTTCAGCGAGGGCCTGCTGCTGGAGGGTGTGCGCGGCGGCGAGTTCGTGTTCCCGGCGGGCGAGGTGCCGGTGCCGTTCATCGACGCGCGCGACCTCGCGGAGGTCGTGGTGAAGGCGCTGACCGACTCCTCGTACGTGGGGCGAACCCTGGAGATCACGGGGGCGCGGCTGCTGACCTTCCGCGAGGCCATGGCGGAGATCTCCGCCGCGGCGGGCCGGGAGATCCGGTACACGCCGGTGTCCACGAAGGAGTACGGCGCCGCCCTGGCCGGGTTCGGGCTGCCCGCCGAGGAGGTGGCGTTCATGGAGGAGGTCTTCGACGGACTGCTCGACGGCCACAACGCGCGGACCACGGACGTGGTGCGCCAGGTCCTCGGCCGCGCGCCCCGTGACTTCGCGGACTTCGCGCGGGAGCACGCCGCGGCCGGCGTGTGGAAGGTCTGACGCGCGGCGGCGTACTGCCGGGAAGTTCCCGACACCCTCGTCACGGTGACCGCGGCGGGGGTGTCCCGTGTCCGCGACGACGTTCCGTGAACGTGTGCCGCGCGCCGTGCGCCGCGTTCCATGCGCCGTGCCGTGTGCCGCGTTCCGTCAGCCAGCGCGACGGCCGCGCCGGCACCCGGGCTCGAGCGCCCCGTCACTGCGGCGGGGGCGTCTCGTCGCCGTTCTTCGGAGTGGTCTTGGCGTGGGTCCGCAGCCGGGAGGACACGTCCTCCGGGGGCAGGAAGCGGGACCAGCGCTCCGGGAACTCGGAGGGCATGTCCGGGTCGTCGGGGTCGTCCTCGGCGTGGGCGGCCCGGGCCGCGGCGGCGCGGGCCACGAGGTCGGCGGCCTGCTCGGCGCGCAGCCGCTCGTTGACGGCACGGGCGGCGGCGGTGGCGGCGGCCGGCCAGACACGGTCGATCGCGGCATTGACGGCGGCGCCCACAAGGACGGCGAAGGCCGAGACGCCGATCCACAGGAGTACGGCGACGGGCGCCGCCAGCGAGCCGTAGATCGTGGGGCCCTCCACGGTGTTCGTCAGATAGATGCGCAGCAGGAAGCTGCCCAGCACCCACATGCCGAGCGCCATGAGGGCACCGGGCACGTCCTCGATCCACGGCGAGCGCACCGGCACGGACACGTGGTACAGCGTCGTCAGGAAGACGACGGACAGCACGATGACGACGGGCCAGTACAGCACCTGTACGACGGTCGTCGACCACGGCACGATGTTCACCACCGCGTCGGGGCCCGCGACCATCAGCGGCAGCGCGACGGAGCCGATCAGCAGCGCCGCGATGAACAGCAGGAAGGCCACCAGCCGGGTCTTGACGATGCCCCGCACCCCGTCGAGGCCGTACATCACGGTGATGGTGTCGATGAAGACGTTCACCGCGCGCGATCCCGACCACAGGGCGAACAGGAAGCCCAGTGAGATGACGTCGGGGCGGCCGCCCTCCATCACGTCGTGGAGGACGGGCTCGGCGATCTGCGTGACGCCCTTGTCGGTCAGGATCGTGCGGGACGCCTCCAGGAGGTTGGTCTCCACGCTGACGATGGTGTCGGTGCCGGTCCAGTCGTCGACGTAGACCAGCAGGCCGAGCATGCTGAGCAGCAGCGGTGGCACGGACAGCAGCGTGAAGAACGCCGCCTCCGCCGCGAGTCCGAGGATCCGGTACTCGATGCACGAGTTCACGGTGTCCTTGATCAGCAGCCAGGCGGTCCTGCGCTTGGAGACGTTCCGGTAGAGGGCACGGGCCCGGTGGAGACGGCCGGACGTCCTCTGAGGGGGTTCACTTGTTGCTGGCTGCACGTCCTAAAGGTATCCGCCAGGCGCGGGTGCACTCATCCCCCGGTGCCCCGGCCGGGGCGGACGTGCCCACGGGCCGCACGACACCCCTCACGTTCCGGCGTGTTCGCCCTCCGGTTCCGTCACACGACGGAAAAGCAGCGGCAACCCGACATTAATCGTAAAGAGAAATCGAACCCTTTTTCTGTCATGCCCTCGTTGGCCGAATCATGGGTGTTCCAGAAGCGGAAGAGGTGACGGCACATACACCGCCCATAAAGTGAGTTCCCCGGTGATACGGACGGATGACTCGCTTCGGTATGAGGGCCGACAAGGCGCCAAACAGCGATAAGCAGCCATTGACCGAAACGCCCTTGACCCGTTCATGAGCACACCGAAACAATTCGGATTGCATTACGCTGAGCGCCGCGAGAAGGG
Organism: Streptomyces aurantiacus; assembly: GCF_027107535.1. Classification (NCBI taxonomy): domain Bacteria; kingdom Bacillati; phylum Actinomycetota; class Actinomycetes; order Kitasatosporales; family Streptomycetaceae; genus Streptomyces; species Streptomyces sp. Qhu-G9. Next base: position 7,226,883 of record NZ_CP114283.1, read on the forward strand.
CTCGGTGGCACCACGACACGGGGGACTCAGAAGGCCCTGAACAGGGCCCAACACAGCCGCGTAACCCGTGATCCGCGTGGGAACCACGCGGATCATGCCGTGCTGCACTGCACCATTCGACGCGGCCACTTCACTCACTCCGGAAACAACTTCTTCTCGTATCTCTCCTCTCGCACATGGGCACCATTCTCTCTTCCGGCACCGACTTTCCTCAGGGCACGCCGGAACCACTCTGGTCATCCACGCATCGCGTGTCCCTATTTCGGCTGCGCCTTGAAACTGCGAGCGCATTTTCTTCGTATTCCCCACCGGAGCTTCGAACACTCCGAACAGTCCGCATGCACGGCAATCGTCGCAAGGAGATCAAGTGGTGGGAAATTCCGGCGAGGTCACGACAGCCGCTCCGGCCGGCGCCCCGGCCGCCCGCGCCCCGGTGAACAGCACCGAACACGTCCTCGCCGAGGTGCTCGCCGGCGTCGTCCGGGTCGACGAAGTGCCGGTCGACAGCCATTTCTTCGACGACCTCGGGGCCAATTCCCTGGTGATGGCGCACTTCTGCGCCCGGGTCAGGAAGCGGCCCGACCTGCCGCCGGTGTCGATGCGGGACGTCTACGGCCATCCGACGATCCGCGGCCTGGCGGCGGCGCTCGCCGAGGTCCCGGCCCAGATCCCCGGCACCGCGCCCGAACCGGCCGCGCCTCCCGTGCGGGCCGGCACCGCACGGTACGTCCTGTGCGGGGCACTCCAGTTCCTGGTCTTCGCGGCGTACTGCCTGCTCTCCGGACTCGTCTCCGTGCGGGGGTACGAGTGGGTCTCCGGCGCGGACGGTCTCCTGGACGTCTACCTGCGGTCGGCCGGCTTCGGCGGCGCCCTCTTCGTCGGTCTGTGCACCGTGCCGGTCGTGGCCAAGTGGGTGCTCGTCGGCCGGTGGACCGCCACCGAGTTCCCGGTCTGGAGCCTGACGTACCTGCGCTTCTGGACCGTCAAGGCACTGCTGCGCGCCAATCCGATGGTCCTGTTCGTCGGCAATCCGCTCTACGTCCTCTACCTGCGGGCTCTGGGCGCGCGCATCGGCAAGGGCGTCACGATCCTGTCGCCGTCCGTCCCGGTCTGCACGGACCTGTTCACCGTCGGCGCGGGCACGGTGATCCGCAAGGACTCCCACTTCCTGTGCTACCAGGCACACGCGGGGCGGATACGCACCGGCCCGGTCACCCTCGGCCGGGACGTGTTCGTCGGCGAGAAGACGGTCCTCGACATCGGCACGTCCATGGGCGACGGATCGCAGCTCGGCCACTCGTCCGCGCTGTACGACGGCGCGGCGGTGCCCGCCGGGCAGCGGTGGCACGGCTCCCCGGCCCAGCGCACGGACGTGGACCACGTACGGGTGCCCGCGGCGGAGTGCGGCACCGCGCGCCGGGTGGGCTACGGCCTGGCCACCGTGCTCCAGACGCTCTTCGTCGGCGTACCGCTCCTCATCGGGGGCACGTACATGCTGCTGACGCTGGCGCCCGCACTGGACGTGCTGCTCGACCGGGACGCCCGGCACGTGACGACGGGACGGTTCTACGTCGAGGCGCTCGGCCTGTCGCTCGCGCTGTTCGTGGGTTTCATCCTGGTGGGCTTCGCCACCGTGACGGTGCTGCCGAGGCTGCTCGGCCTGGTCGTCCGGCCGGACCGGGTCTATCCGCTCTACGGCCTCCACTACTCGGCGCAGCGTGCCGTGGCGCGCCTGACCAACGCCAAGTTCTTCCTGTGGCTGTGCGGGGACAGCTCGTACGTCGTCCACTATCTGCGGGCCATCGGGTACGACCTCTCGCACGTCGAGCAGACCGGCTCGAACTTCGGTACGGCGGTGGCGCACGAGACGCCGTACCTGTCCTCCGTGGGCCGCGGCACGATGGTCGCCGACGGACTGTCGATCATGAACGCCGAGTTCTCCGGTACGTCGTTCCGCGTCTCCCGCACCGCGATCGGGCCGCACAACTTCCTCGGCAACCACATCGCCTATCCGGCGGGGGGCCGCACGGGCGAGAACTGCCTGCTCGCCACGAAGGTCATGGTTCCGCTGGACGGCGAGATCCGTGAAGGGGTCGGCCTGCTGGGCTCACCGCCTTTCGAGATCCCGAGGACGGTCGAGCGCGACACCCGCTTCGACCACCTCCGCGAGGGCGACGAACTGCGCCGGCGCCTCGGCGCGAAGAACCGGCACAACCTCCGCACGGTCGCCCTGTTCCTGTTCATCCGGTGGCTGGACTGGTTCGCGCTCACGGTGCTCGGCTTCGCCGCCTTCGACCTGTACGGGGAGCACGGCACCGTCGGCGGCCTGCTGATCGGCGCGTCCATGATGGCCGGCCTGCTGTTCACCACCGGCTACTACGTGCTGGTGGAGCGGCTGCTGTGCCGGTTCCGGCCCCTGGAGCCCCGGCTGCACTCCATCTACGACCCGCTCTTCTGGCATCAGGAGCGGCTGTGGAAGATCCCCGACCGGCACATCAGCGTCTACAACGGCACCCCGTTCAAGAACCTGGTCTGGCGCCTGCTCGGGGTCCGTATCGGCCGCAGGGTCTTCGACGACGGCTGTTCCATCACGGAGCGCACGCTCACCGCCGTCGGGAGCGACGCCACGCTCGGCGCGCACTCCAAGGTGCAGGCGCACTCCCAGGAGGACGGCACCTTCAAGTCCGACCACATCGAGATCGGCGACGGCGTCACGCTCGGCGTCGGCGCGCTCGTCCACTACGGCGCGTCGGTGGGGGACGCCGCCGTGCTCGCCGCCGACTCCTTCCTGATGAAGGGAGAGGAGGTACCGCCGGGGGCGCACTGGGGCGGAAATCCGGCGGTCGCGCTGCGGCGCGGCTGACGGACGCACAGCACACACGAAGCACAGGGGGGAACAACAATGGACACGATCCCGAGGTGGACGCTCGCTCCGGAACCGGGCACAGCGGAGTACGAAGTACCGCTGCCCGACGGCCTGGTGACGGAGCCGCCCGCGCTCCTGGCCGCACACGCCAAGGTCCTCGCGGCCCTGTCCGGTGAACGCGAGGTCGTCACCGGTTACGTCGCCGCGAAGGGCGTACCGCCGCTGCTCCGCCGGCTGGCCGTCGGCCCCGGCCCGTGGCGCGACCTGCTGACCCGGGCGGACCTGGCGGCGCGGGAGGCCGCCGACCGGCCGGCCGGCGCCCCGCCCGAGCGGGAGGCGGGCGGCGGACCGGTCCCCTTCGCGGCCGTGCTCGATCCGTACGGCGGCGATGTCCCCGAGGACACCGTGCTGCACGTGCGCGTCGAGGACCACACCCTGCGTCTGCGCTACCGCACCGACGTCCTCGACGCCGACGCCGCCGCCCGGGTCGCCGGCTACCACCTCACCGCGCTCGCCCTGCTCACCGCCGACCCCGACGCCGAGCACGACCGGCAGAGTCTGCTGAGCGGCGACGAACTCCGGTTCCAGCTCGACGGGCTGGCCGGTCCGCACCGCGAGCTGCCGGACCGCCGGGTCCACGAGCTCTTCGAGGAGCGGGCCGCCGCCCACCCGGACGCCGTCGCCGCGGTCCAGGGAGACCGGCAGTGGACCTACCGGGAACTCAACTCGCGCGCCAACCGGCTCGGCCGGGCGCTGCTCGCCCGCGGACTGCGCCCCGAAGGGGTCGTCGCCGTGGTCATGGAACGCGACCTGGACTGGATGGCGGCCGTCCTCGCGGTCCTCAAGGCGGGCGGCGTCTATCTGCCGGTCGAGCCGCACTTCCCGGCCGACCGCATCAGGGCGACGCTGGAACGCGCCGACTGCGGACTCGTCCTGACCGAACACGGCAGCACCGCCACGCTGGACCGGTCCGGCACCGGCGCCCGCACGCTGCACGTCGACACCGCCTACGCGGAGGACCACCCCGACGACGACCTCGGGGTCCCCGTCGCGGCGGACCGCCTCGCCTACATCTACTTCACCTCCGGCTCCACCGGCGAGCCCAAGGGCGCGATGTGCGAGCACGCGGGCTTCCTCAACCACGTCCACGCCAAGCTCGACGACCTCGGCGTCGGCGAGGGGCAGGTGGTCGCGCAGACCGCGCCCCAGTGCTTCGACATCTCGCTGTGGCAGCTGGTCTGCGCGCTCCTGGTCGGCGGCCGGACCCTGCTGGTCGCACAGGAGGTGATCCTGGACGTCCCGCGGTTCGTGGACACGATCGCGGCGGGGCGGGTCAACGTGCTCCAGGTCGTCCCGTCCTATCTCGAAGCGGTCCTGGCCGAGTTGGAGCAGCGGCCGCGCGAACTGCCGGACCTGCACTGTGTGTCGGTCACCGGGGAGGCGGTGAAGAAGGAACTCGTACAGCGCTGGTTCGCGGCCGAGCCGGCGATCCGGCTGGTCAACGCGTACGGGCTGACGGAGACCTCCGACGACACCAACCACGAGGTCATGTCACGGGTGCCGGACCAGGACCGGGTGCCGCTCGGGCGGCCGGTCGCCAACGTGCGCGTGTACGTCGTCGACGAGGACCTGCGTCCCGTACCGCTCGGCGCGCCCGGCGAGATCGTCTTCTCCGGGGTCTGTGTCGGCCGGGGGTACGTCAACGACCCGGAGCGCACGAAGGCGGCGTTCACCGGCGACCCGTACCGGCCTGGCGAGCGGCTCTATCGCAGCGGGGACCACGGGCGGTGGCTGCCCGACGGCAAGCTGGAGTTCCTCGGCCGCCGGGACAGCCAGGTGAAGATCCGCGGCTTCCGCATCGAGATCGGCGAGATCGAGAACGCCCTGCTTCGGGTGCCCGGGGTCCGGGACGGCGCCGTGGTGGTCGTGGGGGGCACACGGCTGGTGGCGTTCTGCACGGGGCCGGAGCCGCTCGGATCCGGGGCCGTGCGGGAGCGGCTGGCCGCGTCGCTGCCCGCGTACATGGTCCCCTCGGCCGTCCACTGGCGCGAGGGCCTGCCGCTGACCGCCAACGGCAAGACCGACCGCAAGGCCTTGACCGTGCTCGCCGAGGAGACCGGCGCCGCCGGGGGCGGCTCCCCCGCCGAGGACCGCCCGCACGCTCCCGCCACGGCGAACGAGCGGCGCATGGCGGCCGCCTGGGCCGAGGTGCTGGGCATCCCCCGGGACCGGCTCGGCCCCCGGGACCACTTCTTCGACCGCGGCGGCACCTCGCTCGCGGCGGTGAAGCTGGCGGTCGCCCTGGACCGGGCGATCACCCTCAAGGACGTCACCCGCCACCCGGTCCTCGCGGACTTGGCGGCGCTGCTCGACGGCCCGGGCCGGGAGCCCTCCTGAGCCGGGCCGCGGGCCGGGTCGAGGACCCGGCCCGGCAGCGGACCGAAGACCACACACGCACCCCCGCACGGCCTGAACACGGCAAGACCGAGAGGAACCACACGATGACGTTCTCATCCGCGACGCTGCTGCGCGACGTCGACCTGCGTCCCGAAAGCCCTCCGATCCTGCGCACCGACGCGGCGGGGGACACGGCGGGCTGGGCGGCCGGACATCGCGACGCGCTGCGCGCCGTGGTCGCCGAGCACGGCTGCGTCCTGGTCCGCGGGCTCGGCCTGCGCGACCCGGACACGACCGCGGCCGTCTTCCGGCGGCTGGCCACCGGCCTGATGCCCGACCTGGAGTCCTTCGCGCCCCGGCGCACGTACGCGGACGGGGTGTACTCCTCCTCCAAGTGGCCGCCGAACCAGCAGATGTGCATGCATCACGAGCTGAGCTACGCGCTGGAGTTCCCCGGACTCATGCTGTTCGCGTGCCTCGACGCGCCGGCCGGCGGCGGAGCCACCGCGCTCGCCGACGCGCACGCCGTGCTCGACGCGCTGCCCGCCCGGCTCACGGAACGGTTCGCGCGGGAGGGGTGGCTGCTGACCCGGACGTACAACGACGAGATAGGGGCGACACTCACCGAGGCCTTCGGCACCGAGGACCGCGCCGCCGTCGAGCGCTACTGCCGTACCCGCGCGATCGACTTCGCCTGGCAGGGCGACGGCTCCCTGCGCACCCGGCAGCGCCGCGGCGCGGTGGTCCGCCATCCCGTCACGGGACGGCCCTGCTGGTTCAACCAGATCGCCTTCCTCAACGAGTGGACGATGGACCCCGAGGTGCGGGAGTACCTGGTGGACGTCTACGGCCCGGACGGACTGCCCTTCAACACCCGCTACGGCAACGGCGATCCGATCGGCGAGGACGTCGTCCGGCTGATCAACGAGGTGTACGAGGCCCACACCGTGCGCGCGCCGTGGCACTCCGGTGACCTGATGCTCGTCGACAACATCCGCACCGCGCACGGCAGGGAGCCCTTCGAGGGCCCGCGCGAGGTGCTCGCCGCACTGGCCGACCCGGTCCGGCTGACCGACTGCACCGCGACGACCGAAGCGAGGACCGCATGACCACCGACGCGACGGCACAGCCCACCGGGGCACCCGGGGCGCTCACGGCTCCCCCGTTCTCCGTCATCTCCGGCACCCAGGTCCAACAGGCCCTGGAGGGGCGGGAGTCCGAGATCGTGGACCTCGTGGAGGCCGTGTACCGGCTGCACGGAGCGGGCGACTCGGTGAACCCGCCCTCGTACTTCCTGCGCTTCCCGGACCGCCCGTCGTCCCGCATCATCGCGCTGCCCGCCTCGATCGGCGGGCAGGTGGGGGTGGACGGCCTGAAATGGGTCTCCAGCTTCCCCGGGAACACGGCGAGCGGCCTGCCGCGCGCCTCGGCCGTGCTGATCCTCAACGACCACGACACGGGCTATCCGTTCGCCTGCCTGGAGAGCTCGATCATCAGCGCCACCCGGACGGCCGCCTCCGCGGCCCTCGCCGCCGACCGGCTCAGCCGCGGCCGCGGCCGGCCGGTGCGCGTCGGGTTCGTCGGTACGGGTCTGATCGCCCGCTACATCCACACCCATCTGGCCGCCACCGGCTGGTCGTTCGAGGAGACCGGGGTGTACGACCTGCACCCGGACAGCGCGGCCGGCTTCCGCGGCTATCTGGAACGGTCGGGCGCCAAGGGCCGGATCACCGTGCACGACGGTGCCGAGTCGCTGGTCCGCTCCAGTGACCTGCTGGTCTTCGCCACCGTCGCGGGCGAACCGCACCTCCACGACCCCGGCTGGTTCGCCCACGCCCCGCTGGTGCTGCACGTGTCGCTGCGCGACCTGGCGCCCGGGATCCTGCTCGACTCGGCCAACTTCGTGGACGACGTCGAGCACTGCCTGAAGGCGGAGACCTCACCGCACCTGGCCGAACGCCTCACCGGCGGGCGGGACTTCATCGACGGCACGCTGGACGACGTGCTGGCCGGGCGGGTGAGCGTCCCGGCGGACCGGACGGTGGTCTTCTCGCCCTTCGGCCTCGGGGTCCTGGACCTCGCGGTCGGCAAGTTCGTCCACGACGAGGTGGCCCGGCGGGGCGAGCCGCACGTCATCGACGGTTTCTTCCACGAGCTACGCCGGTACGGCTGACCGGCGGGCGCCGTGCCGCACGGGAAGCGGCACGGCGCCGCATGAAAGAGGGGGGACATCATGCCCGTCATTTCCGATCCTTCGGAGTTCAACGAGGACGAGCTCTACGTCGACCTGCGGGCGACGCTGGGGCTGCCGCTCTTCCTGAAGTGCGAGGGGTTCAATTTCGCGGGATCGATCAAGATGAAGGCGGCGACCGAGATGGTGGACGCCGCCGAGCGCGACGGCGTCCTGCGGCCGGGTTCGGTCCTGGTCGAGTCGTCGTCCGGGAACCTCGGCGTGGCGCTGAGCGTGATCGCCGCGAGCCGCGGCTACGGGTTCCTGTGCGTGACCGACGCGCGCTGCAATCCGGCGACCCGGAGAATGATGGAGGCACTGGGCAGCCTGGTCCACGTGGTGGGCGAACCCGCCCTGCACGGCGGCCTCCTGGGCGCCCGGATCGCGTACGTGCGCGCGGTGTGCGCCTCGGACGACCGGTACGTCTGGCTCAACCAGTACGCCAACGAGGGCAACTGGCGGGCGCACTACCGCACCACGGCACCGGCCATCGCCCGCCGCTTCCCGCACCTGGACGTGCTGTTCGTCGGGGCCGGCACGACCGGCACCCTGATGGGCTGCGCACGCTGGTTCTGGCAGTGGCGGCGCCGGGTGCGGATCGTCGCGGTGGACAGCGTCGGCTCGGTGACCTTCGGCGGGCCCCCGAGCCCCCGGAAGATCCCCGGCCTGGGCATGGGCATCCGGCCGCCGCTGCTCGACGCGTCGTACGTGGACGACGTGGTGCACGTGGAGGAGCCGGACACCGTGCGCGTCTGCCGCCGGCTGGCCGCCCGGGGATTCCTGTTCGGCGGCTCCACCGGCACGGTGGTGAGCGGGGCGTCCACCTGGATGGCCCGGCACGGGCGCCGGGACCTCACGTCGGTGGCGATCGCCCCCGACCTCGGCGAGCGCTACCTCGACACCGTGCACAGCCCGGGCTGGACGGCGGGCGTCCGCGGCGAGGACACGCTCGGCTCCGACACGCTGGCCGCGCTCTCGCGCCCGGCCTGACCAGGGGGCGGGCCCTGGCGTACGGGAGGTGCCGCGGGAGTTTGGTGACGATCGCCGCGCCGCGGGTAGGTTCGCTGACATGGCAGCCAGCACCCACACCGTGACCAACCAGGCTCCGCCGCTGGTCTCGTACGACCTCTTCAGTGCCGACCGGGCCCTCGTGGAGGCGGTCGACCGGCATCTCGACGCCCCGCTGCTCGACGAGGCCCGCGACGAGCTGTCGGCGCTCGGGCGGACCTCCGGATCCGCGCAGGTCCAGAAGTGGGGGGAGCTGGCCAACGAGAATCCGCCGAGGCTGCGCACCCACGACCGCTACGGGGAGCGCCTCGACGAGGTCGAGTTCCATCCGTCGTGGCACCGGCTCCTCGGCAAGGGCGTGTCGGCCGGTCTGACGGCGGCGTGGACGCGGCCCGGCGGGCATGTGCGGCGCGCGGCCGGCTTCGTGGTCTGGAGCCAGGTCGAGGCGGGCAACGGCTGCCCGCTGTCGATGACGCACGCGGCGGTGCCCGCGCTGCGCGCCGACCCGGCGCTCGCCGCCGAGTGGGAGCCCCGGCTGACGTCCCTGGTCTACGACCCGGACCCGCGGCCGGCCGCCCGGAAGGCCGGGGTGCTCTTCGGGATGGCCATGACGGAGAAGCAGGGCGGCAGCGACGTCCGCGCGAACACGACGGCGGCGCGGCCGCTGGCTCAGGACGGGACGTACGAGCTGACGGGCCACAAGTGGTTCTGCTCGGCGCCGATGTCGGACGGTTTCCTGGTGCTGGCGCAGGCTCCGGGCGGTCCGACGTGTTTCCTGGTGCCGCGGATCCTGGAGGACGGCACACGCAACGTGTTCCTGATCCAGCGGCTCAAGGACAAGCTGGGCAACCGGTCGAACGCGTCGGCCGAGGTCGAGTTCGACGGGACCTGGGCGCGCCGGGTGGGCGACGAGGGGCGGGGGGTGCGCACCATCATCGGGATGGTGGCGGCGACCCGGCTGGACTGTGTGTTCGGCTCGGCGGGGCTGATGCGTCAGGCCGTCGCGCAGGCCGTGCACCACTGCACGTACCGCGAGGCGTTCGGCGGCAGGCTGGTCGACAAGCCGCTGATGAGGAACGTGCTGGCGGACCTGGCCCTGGAGTCCGAGGCGGCGACGACGCTCGCGCTGCGTCTGGCCGCCGCGTACGACGACGGCGGCGAGCAGGAGCGGGCGTTCCTGCGGCTCGCGGTGCCGGCGGCGAAGTACTGGGTGACCAAGCGGTGCACCCCGGTGGCGGCGGAGGCCCTGGAGTGCCTGGGCGGCAACGGGTACGTGGAGGAGTCCGGCATGCCGCGGCTGCTGCGCGAGTCGCCGCTCAACTCCGTGTGGGAGGGCGCGGGCAACATCCAGGCCCTCGACGTGCTGCGGGCTCTCCAGCGGGAGCCGGAGGCGCTGAACGCGTATCTCCAGGAGGTCGGCCGGGCCCGCGGCGCCGATCACCGCCTGGACGGCGCGATCAAGAACCTGCTGACCGAACTGGCCGATCTGGGCGGCGTCGAGGGGCGCGCCCGGCGGCTGGTCGAGCGGATCGCCGTGGTGCTGCAGGGTTCGCTGCTGGTCCGCTTCGCGCCGCCCGAGGTCGCCGACGCGTTCTGTGCGTCGCGCCTCGGCGGGGACTGGGGGTCGTCGCTGGGGACGCTGCCGCACACGCTCGACCTGGCCGCGATCGTGGAGCGGGCACGCCCCGTCTCCTGACCGCCCGTCCCACCCGTGAGCGGTGCCGTCAACAGGCGTACGGCACGGGGGTGGTGCTGCGCCGACACGGCACCACCCCCGGTGCCCGGCCCCGTTGAGCGGAGCACGCACGCCGCGCACGGCGGCGTCGCGTCAAGTCTTGGCCCGCCCGCGCCCGTTCACCAGAGTTGCAGGGGGTTGCAACCTCTCCCCACCCCGCGTGAAATCTTCGCTTCGTGTCCGGAGTGTCGCCCTCCGCGACGGACAGACGGCACTATGAACGGACGGACGGCACCGGCAGACGTGCCGTCGGTACGGGCCTTGGGTCCCCTGGCCGCGAGGCCCGGGACCGGTTGTCCGCTCAGGCCCTTCGGGAGGACACAGTGGCGCATTCGCCGATGGACGTCACGCGGCTGGCCGCCGTCGACACAGCAAGGGCGGCGCGAGTACTCGACGAGGTGCGCGACGCGACACTGTCCGGCCAGCCGGCGCCGCTCGGTCCCCGGCCGGTCATCGGCGAGTCCTGGGGGCGCATGCTCCGCAGCGGTGTCGACCCCGACCACGACTTCCGCGCCGGGCTGCTCGGCCGCGACGAGGTCGAGCGGCGCCGGCGCGACTCCCCGCTGCGGCACGTGCTTCCGGTGCTGCGCGAGGGGCTGCTGTCGGTCGCGGACCTCGCCCAGCACATCATGGTCGTGGCGGACGGCGAGGGCCGGGTGCTGTGGCGCGAGGGCAGCCGTCCGGTGCTGCGCAAGGCCGACGGATTCGGTTTCGAACTGGGCGCGGACTGGGGCGAGAACGTGGTCGGCACGAACGGGGTCGGCACCCCCGCGGTCGTCCGCCGCCCCGTCCAGGTGTTCGCCGCCGAGCACTTCGTCCGCACGCACGCCACCTGGACGTGCACGGGCGCGCCGATCACCGATCCGCGGGACGGACGGCTGATCGGCGTCGTGGACATCAGCGGGCCCTGGGAGACGATGCATCCGGCGACCCTCGCGTGGGTCGACTCGGTCGCCAAGCTCGCGGAGGCACGCCTGCGGGAGCGGCATCTCGCCTCGCTGGACCGGCTGCGCTCGGTGGCCGCGCCGGTCCTCGCCCGGATCGGCGGCCGTGCCCTGGCCGTCGACCGGGACGGCTGGACGGCCGCGATCACCGGTATGCCCTACCTGGAGCGGCTCGCGCTGCCCGCGACCATCGGCTCCGACCGGATCTGGCTGCCCTCGCTCGGCCTGTGCTCGGTGGAGCCGCTGCCCGGCGGCTGGCTCGTGCGGGCCTCGGACGAGGGGTCCGCGCCGCGCGGCGCCACCCGCATCGAGCTGGACCTGACGCAGCCGCGCCGCTGGTCGGTGACCGTGGCGGGCGGAGCGGGCACCTGGACCCACGAACTGAGCCCGCGTCACGCCGAACTGCTCTACCTGCTGGCCCTGCACCGCACCGGCCGCAGTGCCGCGGGCCTGGCCGACGACATGTTCGGCGACCCGGCGCGCACGGTGACGGTAAGGGCCGAGATGTCCCGCGTACGACGCTACCTCGGGGCCGTCCTGGAACACCGGCCGTATCGTTTCTGCGAGGAGGCGGAGGTGCGGGTGGTCCTGCCGGACGCCCCGCTCGGCGCGCTCCCGCACTCGACGGCTCCGGGGGTGCTCAGGTCCCGCGCCGCGGCCGCGGGGACCTGGCCGGTACAGGGGGACCGAACGGCCCACCGCGCGGGGTGAGGGCCTCGCGGCGGCGCGGGGCCCTGACGTGCCCGGCTCCACCGCGCAGCCCCGTCGGCCCTCTTTGATCGACAGGCGCGATCCCTACCTATTACGGGGTATTCGACCCGGCTCGCCACCCTCTGCCGTACCATCCATCCCACGGCCCCCCACATCCGCCGCCTCCGGCCCAACCGCCGGATCACAGGAGGCAGTTGGCCGACGACGGGAGGACCAATGACGTATCGAGGCAGACACCGCCGCCGAAACAAGGGGCGTGTCCTGCGGGCCACCCTCTCCGGAGCCGCCCTCGCCCTCACCGCCGCCGCCACCATCATCAGCACCTCGCAGGCCGCGGGGAGTGACAATCCGGGACCGCTGACCCGGCTCACCTCGTCGTCCGAGATCAACAAGCTCCAGCTGCACGAGAACCTGGTCGCCGAGTCGACGCTCGACACGCTGCAGAGCGGCATGGGCGGGAACGTCGGGGTGGGCGCCGTCCTCAAGAGCGCCAACCACCCGATGCGGAACAAGGCCGACTGCGCCGGCACCGAGGCGGCGGCCCTGCCCGTCGAACCGGCCGCCACCCGCGCCTACTGCTGGGACAGCGGGGACGCCACGACGCAGAAGTGGCTGCCCCAGTCCGTCACCACCTCCGGGGACGCCGACAACGACGGCAGGTGGGGCACCGACCGGGTCATCCTGGCCGGCTGGACGCACAACGACCACAAGGCGGGCGAACCGGCCGCCGACAAGGGCCTCGCCCGGGTCGCCTTCATCGACGCGAACGACCCGAAGAACCTCAGGTACCGCTGGGTCCTGCTGGTCGCCCCACTGTCCGGCGGCAAGGACTTCGGAGCCGTCCGCTCCCACGTCGGCGGCATGGTCTGGTACCAGGACAAGCTGATCGTCACCGCGAAGAACGGCGCCGACCACGACAACGCCCTGTTCGTGTTCGACATGAACCGCATCCTCCAGGCCGACGTCAACAGCACCGAGGTCGGCAAGGTGAGCGGCGGCTGGTCGGCGCGCGGCTACCAGTACGTGATGCCGGCGATCGGCTCGTACAACCTCACCGGCGGGGCGTGCAGCGCGAGCAACGACAACGCCCGCCCCTGTTTCGCGTCGGTCTCCCTGGACCGCACCTCGACACCGGACAGCCTGGTCGCGAACGAGTGGTTCAGTTCGGGCGGCACGGAACCGGCCCGCCTCTGGCGCTACTACTACAGCACCGCAAGCGACCGCACGGGCCTGCTCGGCAGCAACGCCAGTGACATCGTGAACGCCGACGAGGCGTACGAGACCAAGGCCGTCGGGCTCCAGGGCGTCCTCTCGCACAAACCGAGCGGGGCGAGCGAGGCCAACTGGTACACCGGCTACGCCCCGGGCAGCCGCGACAAGCACGGCACGCTCTGGCGCCAGAACGAGAGCGTCGCCAAGGCCGCGCAGTGCGGGTCGGGCGGCACGTCGTACGCCTGCTGGGGGCAGCACACCGAGTCGCTGTCGTACTGGCAGGAGACCGGCGAGTTGTGGACGCTCACCGAGTGGGCGGCGAACAAGGACAACGAGTGGAAGCCGCCGGTGATCCCGGAGCGCGTGCTGTACGCGGTCCCGCTGTCGGCGGTCGACAGCTCGGTGCAGTGACCCGCGCGACCCGGGGTCGGGCGTCAACCGGGAGCGTCCCACGCAGGCGCTCCCGCTTTGGAGGGGAGCCCGCCAACGTGGTTCGCTGAGCCGCATGAGCATCGCTGTGACCACCTGGTCCCTGGAGCAGACCTCCCCGGCCGACCTGCTGCCCGCCGCCGCCCCCGACGGCGACGTCCCTGTCGTCCGCGCCGAGGTCCCCTCCCCCGAGTTCAGCCGCTTCCTGTACGCCTCCGTGGGCGGGGACATCCGCTGGACGGACCGGCTCGCCTGGACGTACGCGCAGTGGCAGGAGGAGCTGGACCGCCCCGGCGCGGAGACCTGGGTCGCGTACGACCGCGGGACGCCCGCCGGGTACGTACAGCTGGACCCGCAGGACGACGGCGTGGTCGAGATCGTCTACTTCGGGCTGATCCCGGCCTTCCGGGGCCGGCGCATCGGCGGGCACCTCCTGTCGCACGGTGTCGCGCGGGCCTGGGACCTGGCCGACCGCTGGCCGGGGCGGGCGCAGACGAAGCGCGTCTGGTTGCACACGTGCAGCAAGGACGGCGAGCACGCGATGGACAACTACCTGCGCCGCGGCTTCAAGCTCTTCGACACCAAGGTGGAGGAGGAGCCGGACCTGGCGGCGCCCGGACCCTGGCCCGGGGCCCACGTAGGCTGACCTGGCACGACTCGGCCCGGGGCCGGACCTTGTGACCGACACCACCCTTGTCTCACATCTCGGGACCAGGGTGTCCGCATCATGGACGAAGCTGGACTGTGTCCAGATCGCCGTGACACGCTTCCGTCATGTCTGGAACTGGAATTGCCTTGGTGAGTCGGCGGCACGTCGACCTCGGCCGCATGTCCAGCGCCATCTGTCCGGTCCGCTGACCCTCGGCATCCGGGCCTGATGGCCCCCTGCCCAGCACCGCTGACATTCCCCCTGTCTCGACTTGCGCAACGACGCGCACGTATGCCCGCATGCGCCCGTATGCGCAGGTCAGAGCCGCTGTCCCGCCTGTTTCGAAGGACGTAGAAACCATGGCCGCCACGCCACAAGATCCCGCTGCCGCCGCGCCCCGCCGCAAGGTGAGCCGTCACCGCGGCGAGGGTCAGTGGGCCGTGGGCCACTACACCCCGCTCAACGGCAACGAGCAGTTCAAGAGGGACGACGACGGTCTCAACGTGCGGACACGCATTGAGACGATCTACTCCAAGCGGGGCTTCGACTCGATCGACCCCAACGACCTGCGCGGCCGGATGCGCTGGTGGGGCCTCTACACCCAGCGCAAGCCCGGGATCGACGGTGGCAAGACCGCGGTCCTGGAGCCGGAGGAGCTGGACGACAAGTACTTCATGCTGCGGGTGCGGATCGACGGCGGACGCCTCACCACCCAGCAGCTGCGCGTCATCGGCGAGATCTCGCAGGAGTTCGCGCGCGGGACCGCCGACCTCACCGACCGGCAGAACGTCCAGTACCACTGGATCCGCATCGAGGACGTCCCGGAGATCTGGAACCGTCTGGAGGCCGTCGGGCTGTCCACGACGGAGGCCTGCGGTGACACCCCCCGCGTCATCCTCGGCTCGCCCGTCGCCGGCATCGCCGAGGACGAGATCATCGACGGCACCCCGGCCATCGACGAGATCAGCAGCAGGTTCATCGGCAGCAAGGAATTCTCCAACCTGCCCCGCAAGTTCAAGACGGCGATCTCCGGCTCGCCGCTCCTCGACGTCGCCCACGAGATCAACGACGTCGCGTTCGTCGGCGTCGAGCACCCCGAGCACGGCCCCGGCTTCGACCTGTGGGTCGGTGGCGGGCTGTCCACGAACCCCAAGATCGGTGTCCGTCTCGGCGCCTGGGTGCCCCTCGACGAGGTCCCCGAGGTCTGGGCGGGCGTGATCGGCATCTTCCGCGACTACGGCTACCGGCGGCTCCGCACGAGGGCCCGCCTCAAGTTCCTGGTCGCCGACTGGGGTCCGGAGAAGTTCCGCCAGATCCTCCAGGACGAGTATCTCGAGCGGGAGCTCGTCGACGGCCCGGCCCCCGCCCAGCCCGTACAGCGCTGGCGCGACCACGTCGGTGTGCACCGGCAGCAGGACGGCCGCTTCTACGTCGGGTTCGCCCCGCGGGTGGGCCGGGTGGACGGTGCCACGCTCACGAAGATCGCCGAACTCGCCGAGGCGCACGGCTCGGGCCGGGTGCGCACCACCGTCGAGCAGAAGATGATCGTGCTCGACGTCGAGGAGCCGCAGGTCGAGTCGCTCGTCGAGGCGCTGGAGGCGCTGGACCTGACCGCCAGGCCCTCCCCGTTCCGTCGCGGCACGATGGCCTGCACCGGCATCGAGTACTGCAAGCTCGCCATCGTCGAGACCAAGGCCCGCGGTGCCTCGCTGATCGACGAACTCGAGCGTCGCATCCCGGAGTTCGACGAGCCCCTCACCATCAACATCAACGGCTGCCCGAACGCCTGCGCCCGTATCCAGGTCGCGGACATCGGTCTCAAGGGCCAGTTGATGCTGAACGACGCGGGCGAGCAGGTCGAGGGTTACCAGGTGCACCTCGGCGGCGCCCTCGGTCTGGAGGCCGGCTTCGGCCGCAAGGTCCGCGGTCTGAAGGTCACCGCCGACGAACTGCCGGACTACGTCGAGCGCGTCCTCAAGCGCTTCGAGGAGCAGCGCGAGGACGGCGAGCGCTTCGCCGCGTGGGCCACGCGTGCCGACGAGGAGGCGCTGACATGAGCGAGCGTGCGGCGCCCTTCCACTGCCCCTACTGCGGCGACGAGGACCTGCGTCCCGGCGAGCAGGGACACGGCGCGTGGGAATGCGGAGCGTGCAATCGAGCCTTCCAACTGAAGTTCCTCGGGCTGCTGGCCCGGGGGGTTCAGCGCAACGACGGTGGAGGGGACGAGATATGACAGCCGTTCAGACCCATACCGATAGCGATACCGCTTCAAAGCCTGAGAGCGACCGGGACGCCGAGCTCAAGGCACTCGCCGAGCAGGCCGGCCGTGACCTGGAGGACGCCTCCGCCCTGGAGATCCTCCGGTGGGCCGCCGACACCTTCGGCAAGCAGTTCTGTGTGACCTCCTCGATGGAGGACGCGGTGGTCGCCCACCTCGCGTCCCGCGCCTTCCCCGGCGTGGACGTCGTGTTCCTCGACACGGGCTACCACTTCCCCGAGACCATCGGCACCCGGGACGCGGTCGAGGCCGTGATGGACGTCAACGTCATCACCCTCACTCCGCGGCAGACCGTCGCCGAGCAGGACGCCGAGTACGGGCCGAAGCTGCACGAGCGCAATCCCGACCTGTGCTGCGCGCTGCGGAAGGTCAAGCCCCTCGAAGAGGGACTCACCGAGTACCGCGCCTGGGCCACGGGCCTGCGCCGCGACGAGTCCCCGACCCGCGCCGGCACCCCGGTCGTCGGCTGGGACGAGAAGCGCCGCAAGGTCAAGGTCTCGCCGATCGCCCGGTGGACCCAGGACGACGTGGACGCGTACGTGAGCGAGCACGGGGTCCTCACCAACCCGTTGCTCATGGACGGCTACCCGTCCGTCGGCTGCGCCCCCTGCACCCGCCGGGTGCTGGAGGGCGAGGACGCGCGCGCCGGCCGCTGGTCGGGCAGCGCGAAGACCGAGTGCGGGCTGCACGGCTGACCATGACCGCGACCGCGACGAACCCGACGAACTCGCCGAACTCGATGAACCAGGAGAACCAAGTGACCGGAGCCACCATCTGGCTCACGGGTCTGCCGAGCGCCGGCAAGACCACCATCGCGTACGAGCTGGCAGGACGGCTGCGCGAGGAGGGCCACCGCGTCGAGGTGCTCGACGGCGACGAGATCCGTACGTTCCTGACGGCGGGCCTCGGCTTCAGCCGCGAGGACCGGCACACGAACGTCTCGCGCATCGGCTTCGTCGCCGACCTCCTGGCCCGCAACGGCGTCAAGACGCTCGTCCCGGTGATCGCTCCGTACGCGGACAGCCGTGAGGCGGTCCGGGGGCTCCACCACAAGAGCGGGGCGGCGTACATCGAGGTGCATGTCGCGACACCCGTCGAGGTGTGCAGCGAGCGGGACGTGAAGGGCCTGTACGCCAAGCAGGCGGCGGGCGAGCTCTCGGGGCTCACCGGGGTCGACGACCCCTACGAGGAGCCCGAGTCGCCCGACCTTCGCATCGAGTCGCACACCCAGTCCGTGCAGGAGTCCGCGGCGGCGCTGCACGCGCTGCTCGCAGAGAGGGGTCTCGCATGACGACGACCGTCGCCGATGTCTCCGAGGAGGAGACCGGCAGCCCGTACGCGCTGAGCCACCTGGACGCTCTGGAGTCCGAGGCGGTGCACATCTTCCGCGAGGTGGCGGGCGAGTTCGAGCGGCCGGTGGTCCTCTTCTCGGGCGGCAAGGACTCCATCGTCATGCTGCACCTGGCGCTGAAGGCGTTCGCCCCGGCGGCGGTGCCCTTCTCGCTGCTGCACGTCGACACCGGGCACAACTTCCCGGAGGTCCTGGAGTACCGCGACCGCACGGTGAAGAAGCACGGGCTGCGGCTGCACGTCGCCTCCGTGCAGGAGTACATCGACCGCGGCGCCCTCAAGGAGCGCCCGGACGGCACCCGCAACCCGCTGCAGACCGTGCCGCTCACGGAGAAGATCCAGGCCGAGCGGTTCGACGCCGTGTTCGGCGGCGGGCGCCGGGACGAGGAGAAGGCCCGGGCCAAGGAGCGGGTGTTCTCGCTGCGGGACGAGTTCTCGCAGTGGGACCCGCGCCGTCAGCGGCCCGAGCTGTGGAACCTCTACAACGGCCGGCACGCGCCCGGAGAGCACGTCCGCGTGTTCCCGCTGTCCAACTGGACCGAGCTGGACGTGTGGCAGTACATCGCCCGCGAGGGCATCGAGCTTCCGGAGATCTACTTCGCGCACGAGCGTGAGGTGTTCCAGCGCGCGGGCATGTGGCTGACCGCCGGTGAGTGGGGCGGCCCGAAGGGGAGCGAGTCGGTCGAGACCCGCCTCGTCCGCTACCGGACCGTCGGCGACATGTCCTGCACGGGCGCCGTCGACTCGGACGCCACCACGCTGGACGCCGTGATCACCGAGATCGCCGCCTCCCGGCTCACCGAGCGGGGCGCCACCCGCGCCGACGACAAGATGTCCGAGGCCGCGATGGAAGACCGCAAGCGCGAGGGGTACTTCTAGCCATGACGAGCACCATCGAGCCCACCGAGCCGCTGTCGGTCGAGCAGCTGTCCGAGACGACGCTGCTGCGGTTCGCGACCGCCGGTTCCGTCGACGACGGCAAGTCCACCCTCGTCGGCAGGCTGCTGCACGACTCCAAGTCGATCCTCACCGACCAGCTGGAGGCCGTGGAGCACGCCTCGCGCAACCGCGGCCAGGACACACCCGACCTCGCGCTGCTCACGGACGGCCTGCGGGCCGAGCGGGAGCAGGGCATCACGATCGACGTGGCGTACCGCTACTTCGCCACGGCCCGGCGCCGGTTCATCCTCGCCGACACGCCCGGACACGTGCAGTACACCCGCAACATGGTGACGGGTGCCTCCACGGCCGAGCTGACGGTGGTCCTCGTGGACGCCCGCAACGGCGTCGTCGAGCAGACCCGCCGGCACGCCGCCATCGCCGCTCTCCTGCGCGTCCCGCACGTGGTGCTCGCCGTCAACAAGATGGACCTCGTCGACTACCAGGAGCCCGTCTTCGCGGCGATCGCCGAGGAGTTCACGGCGTACGCCTCCGAACTGGGCGTCCCCGAGATCACCGCGATCCCCATCTCCGCGCTCGCCGGGGACAACGTCGTGGACCCGTCGGCGAACATGGACTGGTACGGCGGCCCGACCTTCCTGGAGCACCTGGAGACCCTCCCGGTCAGCCACGACCTCGCTACCTGCCACGCGCGTCTGCCCGTGCAGTACGTGATCCGTCCGCAGACCGCCGAGCACCCGGACTACCGCGGGTACGCGGGTCAGATCGCGGCCGGCGCGTTCCGTGTCGGCGAGCCGGTCACCGTGCTGCCCTCCGGCCGCGCGTCCCGCATCGCCAAGATCGACCTGCTGGGCGAGTCGGTCGACCTGGCCTGGACGACACAGTCGGTGACGGTCCTCCTGGAGGACGACATCGACATCTCGCGCGGTGACCTGATCGTGCCGAGCAAGGACGCGCCCGCGACCACGCAGGACATCGAGGCGACCGTCTGCCACGTCGCCGACGCGCCGCTGACCATCGGCCACCGGGTGCTGCTCAAGCACGGCACCCGCACGGTCAAGGCGATCGTCAAGGACATCCCGTCCCGGCTGACCCTCGACGACCTGTCCCTGCACCCGCACCCGGGCCACCTGATCGCCAACGACATCGGCCGCGTGAAGATCCGTACCGCCGAGCCGCTGCCGGTGGACTCGTACGCCGACTCCCGGCGCACCGGCTCGTTCATCCTGATCGACCCCTCCGACGGCACCACGCTCACCGCGGGCATGGTCGGCGAGTCCTTCGCCTCGCCGGAGCCGGTCAAGGCCGAGGCGGACGACGACGGGTGGGACTTCTGACATGACCCCCTCCGACTTCTACTCCACGTTCGCGAAAGAGGGCGGCCGCGTCGGCAGCGGCGCCCTCGGCGCCGGGCAGGGCGGAGTGGCGCGATGTGCGCGATGACGTACGCGCACTGCCTGCGCGCCCCGTCCCCCCGCCCGCCGTCGCGGATACGACGAAGACCTGCCGACCTCCCGGCCACGACCTGAAGAAGGCGTGACCGCCGGGCCGACGAGAGGAACCCCTCCCGTGCCTGCCAGCCTCCCCCTTTCTCGGCTTCGCTCGAATGGGGGCACCCCCATGACCGCCTACCGGCGCACCTTCGCGGCCATCGCCGCGCTGCCTCTCCTGACCCTCGCCGCCTGCGGCTACGGCTCCGACGCCAAGGACGACACCTCGAAGGTCGCCGCCGAGGGCAAGAAGCTCTCCGCCGACACCGTCCGGATCGGCTACTTCCCGAACCTGACGCACGCCACCGCGCTCGTGGGCGACCAGGAGGGGCTGCTGCAGAAGGAGCTGGGGGGCACGAAGGCCACCTACTCCCAGTTCAACGCGGGTCCGTCCGAGATCGAGGCGCTCAACTCCGGTTCGATCGACATCGGCTGGATCGGCCCCTCCCCCGCCATCAACGGCTACTCCACCACCGATGGCAAGGGCCTGAGGATCATCAGCGGCTCCGCCTCCGGCGGTGTGAAGCTCGTGGTCAACCCTGACAGGATCAAGTCCCTCAAGGACGTCAAGGGCAAGAAGATCGCGACCCCGCAGCTGGGCAACACGCAGGACGTGGCGTTCCTCAACTGGATCTCCGAGCAGGGCTGGAAGGTCGAGGCGGAGAGCGGCAAGGGCGATGTCTCCGTGGTCCGCACGGACAACAAGATCACGCCGGACGCCTACAAGTCGGGCTCCATCGACGGTGCCTGGGTGCCGGAGCCGACCGCTTCCAAGCTGGTCGCCGAGGGCGGCAAGGTGCTGCTCGACGAGGCCGACCTGTGGCCGGACAAGAAGTTCGTGATCACGAACATCATCGTGTCGCAGAAGTTCCTCAAGGAGCACCCGGACGTCGTCGAGGCCGTGCTGCGCGGCTCGGTGAAGACCAACGCGTGGATCAACGCCAACCCGGACAAGGCGAAGGCCGCCGCCAACACCAAGCTCGAGGAGCTGACCGACAAGGCTCTGCCCGCCAACGTACTCGACCCCGCGTGGAAGTCGATCCAGTTCATCGACGACCCGCTGGCCTCGACCCTCGACGCCGAGGCCGAGCACGCGGTCAAGGCGGGCCTGCTGGAGCAGCCGAAGCTCGACGGCATCTACGACCTCGCACCACTGAACAAGGTCCTCAAGGCCGAGGGCAAGAGCACGGTCGACGACGCCGGTCTCGGCGTCAAGTAAGCCCGGACACCCATGAGTTCCCAGGAGGTGACGACCATGGCAACAGCCCTCGCCAAGGCCGCCGACGCCGGTACGTCGGTGGAGTACGCCGCCCGCATCGAGCACGTCTCGAAGTCCTTCGCCGGCCCGGCCGGGCAGCAGCTCGTCCTGGACGACATCACGCTCGATGTCGCGCCCGGCGAGTTCGTCACCCTCCTGGGAGCCTCCGGGTGTGGCAAGTCGACCCTGCTGAACCTGGTCGCCGGGCTCGACAAGCCGTCCGCGGGCGGCATCAGCACCGACGGCCGTCCGGCCCTGATGTTCCAGGAGCACGCCCTCTTCCCGTGGCTGACCGCGGGCAAGAACATCGAACTCGCCCTGAAACTGCGGGGCGTGCCGAAGGCCGAGCGCCGCGAGAAGGCGGAGGAGCTCCTGGAGCTCGTCCGGCTGAAGGGCGCGTACGGCAAGCGGGTGCACGAGTTGTCCGGCGGTATGCGCCAGCGGGTCGCGCTGGCGCGGGCGCTCGCACAGGACAGCAAGCTGCTGCTGATGGACGAGCCGTTCGCCGCGCTCGACGCCATCACGCGTGACGTGCTGCACGACGAACTGACGCGCATCTGGCGCGAGACGAACGTGTCGGTGCTGTTCGTGACGCACAACGTGCGTGAGGCGGTGCGGCTCGCCGAGCGCGTGGTGCTGCTGTCCTCCCGCCCGGGACGTATCGCGCGGGAGTGGTCGGTCGACATCCCGCAGCCGCGCCGCATCGAGGACTCCGCGGTCGCGGAACTGTCCGTCGAGATCACCGAACAACTGCGTGGGGAGATCCGCCGTCATGGCCAGCACTGAGACGAGCACCGTCAAGGACGGCAGCGATCTCGCCGGACTCGAAGCGGGTCTCGACGCACTGGAGACGGTCCAGACGCGGCGTACTCCGTTCCGCAGGACGTTCGTGGAGAAGATCTTCCCCCCGATCGTCGCCGTGGCGCTGGTCCTGGTCGTCTGGCAGGTCCTGGTATGGGCGAAGGTCACCGACAGCTACAAGCTGCCGACTCCCTCCGCCGTCTGGGACGAGGTCCAGGAAGCATGGCTGGAGGGCACGCTCCTCGACTACATCTGGACCAGCGTCTCCCGTGGCCTGCTGGGCTTCCTGTTGGCCCTCGCCATCGGCACGCCCCTGGGGCTGCTGGTCGCCCGGGTGAAGTTCGTGCGCGCGGCGATCGGCCCGATCCTGTCCGGACTCCAGTCCCTGCCGTCGGTGGCGTGGGTGCCGCCGGCCGTCCTGTGGCTCGGTCTGAACGACTCGATGATGTACGCCGTCATCCTGCTCGGCGCGGTCCCGTCCATCGCCAACGGGCTCGTCTCCGGTGTCGACCAGGTGCCGCCGCTGTTCCTGCGGGCGGGCCGCACGATGGGCGCGACGGGGCTGCGCGGCACCTGGCACATCGTGGTGCCCGCCGCCCTGCCCGGTTACCTCGCCGGACTGAAGCAGGGCTGGGCGTTCTCGTGGCGTTCGCTGATGGCCGCCGAGATCATCGCGTCCTCGCCCGACCTGGGCGTCGGCCTCGGCCAGTTGCTGGAGAACGGCCGTACGGCCAACAGCATGCCCATGGTGTTCCTC
Source organism: Streptomyces aurantiacus (assembly GCF_027107535.1). Classification (NCBI taxonomy): domain Bacteria; kingdom Bacillati; phylum Actinomycetota; class Actinomycetes; order Kitasatosporales; family Streptomycetaceae; genus Streptomyces; species Streptomyces sp. Qhu-G9. The sequence goes on from NZ_CP114283.1 coordinate 7,249,898, forward strand.
GCCATCCTCCTCATCCTGATCGTCGGTATCGCCATCGACCTGCTGATCTTCAGCCCGCTGGAGCGGTGGGTCCTGCGCAGCCGCGGTCTCCTCGTGAAGAGCTGAACTCCCATGCCAGGACCGGTACTTCTCGTCATCGCCCACGGCAGCCGCGATCCGCGCCATGCCGCGACCGTGCACGCCCTGGTGCGCCGGGTGCGGGCGCGGCGGCCCGGGCTGCGCGTGGAGACCGGCTTCCTGGACTTCAACCTCCCTTCGGTTCCGGGGGTGTTGAAGTCGCTGGCGGCACAGGGCGTACGGGACGTGGTGGCGCTTCCCCTGCTGCTGAACCGTGCCTTCCACGCCAAGGCGGACATCCCGGCGGTGCTGCACGAGGCGCCCGCCCGGCTGCGGATCCGGCAGGCCGAGGTGCTCGGCCCTTCGCCGCTGCTGACGGCCGCGCTCGAACGGCGTCTGTACGAGGCGGGGTTGTCGCCCGCCGACAAGTCCTCGACCGGGGTCGTGCTGGCCTCGGCGGGGTCCACCGACCCGGAGGCGATCGCAGTGATCGCAGAAATCGCGCGGGAGTGGCGGCGGACCGGTTGGTGCGCCGTGCGGCCTGCGTTCGCCTCCGCATCCCTTCCCCGGACGGAGGACGCGGTACGGGAGCTGCGCTCGCTGGGCTGCGCACGGGTGGCGGTCGCCCCGTACGTCCTCGCTCCCGGTTTCCTGCCGGACCGGATCGCGCGGGGGGCGGCCGAGGCGGATGTCCTCTCGGACGTGCTCGGGGCGGCGCCGGAGGTGGCACGGGTGCTGCTCTCCCGCTACGACGAGGCCGGAGCCCCGGCGCTGACCGCCGCCGTCGGCGCCTGAGTTCTTCCTCCCGCCCTCGGCCGGGCTGAGTGTTCCGCCCTCGGCCGGGCAGGGTCTCCCGCCCTCCGGCGTATCGGTGGAGCGGGGAAGTTCGCCTCAGCCCGCGGACCCGGCGGCGCGCGGAGCGCGGCCGCTGAGGGCCAGCGCACGGTCGAGGACCGGTGCGTCGTCGGCCACCGGCACGGCAGCCGCGAAGCCGTCGTACTGCCGGTACAGATCGCCGTGCGTGACGACGACATCGAGGACCACGCGCGCGGCCGCGTCGGAGATCCGGTACTCCTGACCGGTGGTGACGGCCACGTCCCAGCCGTGCACCGCCATCTCCTTGACGACCATGGAGGCGAGCTCGCCGGCCGGCAGGGACCCCCCGCCGAGATCCACCTCCCCCTCCCACGCCGCCGGATCCGACCATGCCGCGACGGCCCGGTCGAGCTGCGCGGCGTACGCCGACGCCCATCCGGGGTCGGCGGTGAAGTCACGGGCGGTGAGGTCCTCCGGGAGCGGCTTGCGCAGCGCCCGGTGCTCCAGTCCGTGGGAGGTGTAGAGGACCCAGTGGTTGACCAGGGCCCGGACGTCCCAGTCCGGGCAGTGCGTGGGGTCGGCGAGCCGCCCGGCCGCGACCCCACGGGCGACACGGGCCGCCTCGGCCGCGCATTCGGCCATGACCGGGTGCAGGGTGACGCGTGTGCAGGGCGCTTTCTCCTTGTTCATGCGCTCCACGCTAGGGACGCTGTCGGATGCCTTCTTGAACAAACGCGACAGCCTCGTCGGCCAGCTCCACCAGCTCGGCCACGGGCAGCGAACCCGGCGCCCGCCGTTGCCGCGCGAAGTCGTTCGCGAGCCGTTGCAGCAGGTCGTTGAGCGGGGTCGGCACCCCGTGCAGCCGGCCCAGCAGGGTGATCTCCCCGTTGAGGTAGTCGGCCTCGATGGTGCCGGTGCCCCGGTCGAGCGACTGCCAGGACGACCCGGCCCCGCGCTCCACGCCGTCGAGGGGTACGAGGCGCATCTTGTCGGCGCGGGCCTCCTTCTGCTCCTCCTCCGAGGTGTGGGGGATGCCCGCGGCGGCGAGCACGGCCTCGCCCTCCGCGCGCACGCGGCTGTAGAGCGCGAGGGCCTCCTCGCTGCCCATCACCCCGCTGACGGCCTCGATCGCGTTGGCGAGGTTGGCGAGCAGTTTGGCGTACTGCCAGCGCGTCACGTCGGCCACGACCGGCGCCTCGAAGCGGGACGCCGCGAGGTCGGCGGCGACGGCCCGCGCGGTGTCGTCCGTGCCGTGCGGGAAGCGCCCGAGGTGCAGGATGCCGGTCAGGGGCGTGCCGGCCGCCGACACCACTCCCGGCTCGACGAAGGTGGCGGGCAGCCACACGCACATTCCGTACACCTGTCGGAAGCGGCGCAGCGCGAGACGCTGGCTCTCCACCCCGTTCTGCGCGCAGACCAGCGGCAGCCGCTCGGCCGCCGTGCCGCCGCCCGCCACGGGCGCGGGCCCCCAGGCCTCCAGCGCCGCCCCGCTGTCCTGCGTCTTGACGGCGAGCACGAGGACGTCGTCCGCACGCAGTTCGCCGAGGGGCTCCGGCCCGTCGACCGTGGGCACCCGGTGGGTGCGCGGTCCGTCGGGCGTCACGAGGCGCAGTCCCCGCTCCCGAAGGGCCTCGTACTGCGCGCCGCGCGCGACGAGTACCACGTCGTGTCCCGACTCGGCGAGACGCCCGCCGACGGCGCCGCCCACGGCGCCTGCTCCGATGATGATGTAGCGCATGCCCCGAGCCTGCCACAGTCGTGTGGCCGGCCCCTCGGAGGTTCCGGGCCGGCTCGCGCCCGCCCGGTACGGCCTCCCGGGCGCCGCCCCCCGGCAGCGGGTCAAGGCCCGCCTCCGCGCCATGCGTTGACCTTGTCCCTGGGGCAGGGCCGAGGGTCCGGCACATGGACTCCTACGACTTCCATCTCCGGCAGAGCCGGTACAGCGACCCCGGTGCCGTACCGGCCGGTCTGCCCGCCGGCCCGCGTGAACTGGCCACCCTCGTGCGGCACTTGCTCATCCACCGGGAGGAGGGCGGGCGCTTCGGGTACGCCATGCCCGAGGAACGGCGGCGCGAGGACGCCGAGGCCAGGTACGTCGGCGGGATACTGCGTGTCCTGCGCGAGCGCGGGCCGGCGCCGCTCACCGTGCACCGGGAGCTCGGCGAGCGGTTCGCCGGCACGTGCCGGGACTTCGCCCTGCTGCTCTGCGCGTTCCTGCGGGCGACGGGCACGGCCGCCCGGGTCCGGTGCGGCTTCGCCACGTACCTCGGCGACGGGTCGTTCCACGAGGACCACTGGGTCACCGAATACCGTCCTCGGGACGGGGGTTGGCGGCTCGCCGACGCCCAGGTGGCCGACGGGCCGTACGACGTGCCCTTCGACCCGCTGGACGTCCCGCGGGACCGGTTCCTCGTCGCCGGTGCGGGCTGGCGGGCCTGCCGGGCGGGCGACGCGGATCCGGACACCTTCGGGGTCGCCCTGCCCGAGGGGCACCTGCGGGGGCTGTGGTTCGTGCGCGGCAACGTCGTACGCGACCTCGCGGCCCTCAACGGGGTGGAGGTGCTGCCGTGGGACGCGTGGGGTCTGGCGGCGAAGGAAGAGGCGGAGGTGACCGTGGACGATCTCGCGCTGCTGGACGAGGCCGCCGGGGTCACGGCCGCGGTGGCGACCCCGGCTTCGGCCGCAGTTTCGGCCACGCCGACCGTGTCGGCCTCGGAGGTCCGGCGCCTCTACGCGGATCCCCGCCTCGCCGTCCCGGCCGAGGTCACCTCGCACACGACGTACCTCGGCGTCCGGAAGGTCAGCCTTCCGGGGAGTCCTCGGGGCTGAACGGCGTCCCCTGGTGGAAGTACAGAAGCCACGCCTCGCCGGCTTGCCTGTCCGACCTCCGCCACACTGAACTCCGGTGTGCGTGACGGCCGTTGCTCTCCGTGTCGTAGGTGAGGTGGACGACGTCCCGGGAGATCCGGACGCCCTTCATCCGGGAGGTGACGACGGGGGTGGACCCCGGCTCGGCCGTCGTGGCCAGGTCGTCGATGATCGCGGCGCGGCCCCAGTGCCGGCCGGAGACGCCGAACTCGTGGAACTCGGGGTGCAGCAGCGCGCCGACGCGTGCGGGTGAACGTCTGATCTCCGGGTCGAGGAGACGCAGTTCGGCCTCGATGGCCGCTTCGACCGCGGGGTCGTGGTCAGTCACCGGTCAGCTCCACGAGTTTGACGACGGTGTTCCAGTTGCGCGTGGTGGCGACGATCCCCTTCGTCAGCCGGGGCTTCGAGAGGCTCTCCGCCAGCTTGGACCGGCCGAGCCCGTCCGGGGCGTACAGGTACACCACGCGGTCGCCGATCCGGAACTCCTCGGGCAGGAAGGCCTGTTGGTCGATCGGCGCGTAGCGCTCGGGGTCGGCCTGCGCCGAGAGGTACGTGGCGTGCAGTTGCCTGGCCTCCAGTTCGGCGGCCGGGAACGGGCAGGCGTCGAGGACGGCCCGCAGGTACGCGTGGTCGCGTACCAGCACGTCGACCGTGAACCCGAAGTGCTCGGCCAGCGCCCGCGACAGTTCCCCGGCGAGCGAGTCCTCGTCGCCGTGGTCGCTGGAGAACACCGCGTTCCCGCTCTGGAGGTACGTGCGTACGTCCCCGTGCCCGAGGCCTTCCAGGAGCGTGCGCAGCTCGGCCATCGGCACCTTACGGTTGCCGCCCACGTTGATCCCGCGCAGCAGCGCCGCGTACGTCGTCGTTCCCGCAGTCATCCGCACACCATAAGGCGGCCGTCGCGCCCCGTGGGGGTGGGCACGACGGCCGCGGGCACCGACCGCCGGGCGACGCCGGTAACCGGCCGGTTGGCTCGAAACCATGACTGATCGGCGCACGTGGAATCAACACCCGCGCACAGCTGTGACTTGTTCAACAAGCTTTCGTAATAACAAACGGGATCCGCGTCGACAGATCGGACACCCCTGACCGCCACCCCCAAGGTTGGGCTTTACATGTAAGGGGCTTTCATCCTCCTCAGTGCTGATGCCGCGGGGTCCGAGGGGAGGAGTCGGGCGCCCCACACCTCACCGGACAGCACGACGAGAGGTCCTTATCCGCGCCATACCTTCGTAACTGAAGGTGCCGGCAGGGGGCCGGGGCCGAACACGAGGGGGCAAGCCCGTCATGGGGAACGGAGACACGCGGGTACGGGGCATAGCGGCCCGGGCCGGCGGCTGGAGCGTCCGGCACCGCTGGGCGGCCGTCGGGATCTGGGTGCTGTTCGTCGTTCTGGCGATGGGACTCGGCTCGGCGGCGGGCACGGTCGAGCTCAAGGACAGCGAGCAGCTCACGGGTGAGACGAGCCAGGCCGCGGCCATCGCGGAGAAGGCGGGGATCGACGAGCCGGCCGGGGAGTCCGTGCTCCTCCAGGGCAGGGACGCCGGCCTCAAGGCGACCGACACGGAGTTCCGTGCCGCCGTCGACGCCGTGATGAAGGCGGTCGAGGCCACCGGCAAGGTGACCGCCGTGACCTCGCCGTACGAGACGGAGACGATCTCGAAGGACGGCCGCAGCGCGCTGGTGCAGTTCGACATGCGCGGCGACGCGGACACGGCGGGCGAGCGGGTGGAGCCCGTGCTGAAGGCCGTCGAGGAGGTCCAGAAGGACCATGAGGCGCTGCGGATCGAGGAGATCGGCGGCGCCAGTATGAACAAGACGTTCGACGACGCGTTCGGCGACGACTTCAAGCAGGCCGAGTTCTCCGCGGTGCCGGTGGCCCTCGGCATCCTGCTGGTCGCGTTCGGCGCGCTGGTCGCGGCGCTCGTGCCGGTGCTGCTCGCGATCACCGCGATCGTGGCCACCATGGGCCTGATGATGATCGTCAGCCACATCCAGCCGATGGACGACACGTCGAGCTCCGTGATGCTGCTCGTGGGCCTTGCGGTCGGCGTCGACTACTGCCTGTTCTATCTGCGGCGCGAGCGCGAGGAACGCGCGGCGGGCCGGGACCACGAGACCGCCCTGCGGATCGCCGCGGCGACCAGCGGCCGCGCCATCATCGTCTCCGGCGTCACGGTGTGCGTGGCGATGGCGGGCATGCTGTTCACCGGGATCTCCACCTTCAAGGCGATGGGCCTGGCCTCGCTGATGGTCGTGGCGGTCGCCATGGTCGGCTCCGTGACGGTACTGCCCGCGGTGCTCTCGCTGCTCGGCAAGCGGGTCGAGACGGGCCGCATCCCGTTCCTGCACCCGGACAAGCGCCGCAAGTCCGCGAGCGGTTCCGGCAACGGCGGGTCCGACAACGGCAGCCGCTTCTGGACGAGCGTGCTGCGCGTGGTGCTGGCCAAGCCGGCGATCTCGCTGGTCGTGGCGGCGGGTGCACTGGTGGCCATCGCGGCCCCCGCGCTCGGCATGAAGACCCAGAACCTCACGCTGGACCAGGAGTTCGGCGACTCGCTGCCGATCGTGGCGACGTACGACCGGCTGAACGAGGCCTTCCCCGGCGGTTCCGACCCGGCCGAGGTGGTCGTCAGGGCCGACGACATCAACTCCGCCGAGGTGAAGTCCGCACTCGCCGACTTCCGTGAGCAGGCGGTCAGTTCGGGTGCCTCACGCGGCCCGATCGAGGTCAAGGTGCACGACGCGCAGAACATCGCCTTCGTGTACGTACCGCTGGTGGGCGGCTCGAACCTCGACAAGGCGGAGAAGAGCCTGGAGATCATCCGCGACGAGGTCCGTCCCGCGACGCTCGGCAAGGTCGACGGGGTCGAGGCCCCGGTGACCGGTCAGGTGGCGGGCTCGAAGGACTTCAACGACCAGCTCGGCAGCGCGGTGGCCCCGGTCTTCGTCTTCGTCGTGCTCTTCGCCTTCCTGCTGATGCTCCTGTCGTTCCGCTCGCTGACGATCGCGATCACCTCGATCGTCCTCAACCTCCTGTCCGTCGGGGCCGCCTACGGCATCCTGGTCGCCGTCTTCCAGCACGGCTGGGGCGCGTCGCTGGTGGGTGCCGAGGGCGTGGGCGCCATCATCACCTGGCTGCCGCTGTTCCTCTTCGTGATCCTCTTCGGACTCTCGATGGACTACCACGTGTTCGTGGTCTCCCGGATCCGTGAGGCGCGCATGCGGGGGCTGACGACGCGGGACGCCATCCAGCACGGGGTGGTCACGACGGCCGGTGTCATCACCAGCGCCGCCGTCATCATGGTCGCCGTCTTCGCGATCTTCGGCACGCTGTCGATGCAGTCCATGAAGCAGATGGGTGTCGGCCTCGCGGCGGCGGTCCTGATCGACGCGACGATCATCCGCGGTGTGCTGCTCCCGGCGGTCATGGCCCTCCTCGGCGAGCGCAACTGGTACTTCCCGAAGTGGCTGAACCGGCTGCCGGACCTCAGCCACGACGAGTCGCCCGAAGCCGCCTCCACCCTTCCGCCTCCGGCGGTCACGGGTGAGAAGGTCCGCGTCTGACGACCTCACCACCATCGGAAACGGCGGTGTGGCCGGGGCACCAGCCCCGGCCACACCGCCGTTTCCGCACGCGTTCCCCGCCGCCCGCCGCTCGCCCGCGGTCGCTCAGGCCGCGGTGGCCACCTCGTCGCGCTCGAAGGAGTCGATCGTGCGGGTGAAGTCGCGGGTGGAGAGCAACAGCTTGTAGATGATGGCGAGTTCGAAGAGGAGAAGCAGCGATCCGGAGATCACGGTCGCCTCGATGACCACGTCGAACAACGGGCCGACGATGAAGACGCCCATCTGGAATTCGATTCCGCTCACCAGGTGCGTACGGATTCGGTGGCGCAGGAGGAAGGAACGAGCGCGCAGATACACCGGGAAGCGGTGCCGGAACTCCTCGTGGAGGTCGATCACGCGGGCCTGTTCCTGGCCCTGAGCCTGCTCCTGCGTCTCCGGCCGGCCTTCGGCGGAGAGTTCGGTGGAAGGTACGGGCCCCGGCCCGGAAACCGCCTCGGAAACAACCTCGGAAACCGCCTGGGGGGCTGTCGCCGCCTTACGCAGGTCCTGTTCGACGTCCGCCTCGGGATTGTTGCGCAGCAGGTCCTCCATGAAGGCGAGTTCCGCGGAATTCTCCGCGCGCCTGGCCTCCCGCACCCGCGCCTTGATCTGCTTCCGCATGGTGTAGCGGATCTTGAAGATCTCCAGACCGTTGATGTACCGCAGCGTGTCGAGGCCGACGACGGCCGCGGCCAGCCAGATGTAGATCGTCTCGCCGGTGCGGTCGTACTGTCCGGCCATCAGCGCGACCCCGCACACCGCCACCCGGATGCGGTCGAAGACGAAGTCCAGCCAGGCGCCGAAGACGGAGCCCTGGCCGGTGAGGCGGGCGACCTTCCCGTCCATGCAGTCGAGGACGAAGCTCAGGTGATAGACGAAAGCGCCGGCGATCAGCCATCGCCAGTCACCGAACGCGAAGCACGCCGCCGAGACCAGGCCGAGCAGGAACGCTCCCCAGGTGATCTGGTTCGGCGTGATCCTCGTGTACCTGGCGGTCAGCCTCACCAGTGGGGTGGCGACCGGATCGACCAGCAGCACGGTCCACCATGCGTCGCGCTTCTTCTCGGTGATGCGGCGCACCTCGGCGAGGGGCGGTATGTCACGGCGCATAGGTCAACTTCCCAAAGTTCGAAACGAGTTCACCTCACGCTAGAAAGGTGTTCAGGCAAGGAACAAGAAGAAGCGCGTGCAACCTTCCATGGGGGGTAACGGTCTTCCCCTGCAACCCGGTCCATGCCCCGGTCGGGCAGATCTCGCGTTATCCGAGCGTTACCGAATGACCGTCCCGTTATCCAAAGTGCGCCATGGCTTCACCAATCCCGCGCAACCGTGACACGCGGGAATTCCGGGTTCGCTGACGGTCACCCGATCCGGCCCTTCGGGCTCCGGTCGCGCCCCCGGAAAATTTCCGCCTCGATCAGATCCGCCGCGCGGGATGTACCGCCCTCGGCCGCCATCTCCGCCTGGATCGTCCTGAGCCTTTCTGCGATCCCGGGGTCGTCGGCGACGGCGAGCACGGCCTCGCGCAGGGTGTCGGCCGTCGCTTCCTCCATGGGCAGGTGGCGGGCGACGCCGAGCGCCTGGAGCACGTCCGCGTTGCCGAACTGGTCGACGGCCTGGGGCACGCAGACCATCGGGGTGGCGGTCGCCATGCCCTCCTGGCTGCCGCCCGCTCCGGCGTGCGTGACGAAGGCGTCGGCCTGCCCGAGGACCGACAACTGCGGTACCCAGTCGTGCACTTCCACGTTGTCCGGGATGCGGCCGAGCTCTGCCGGGTCGACGTGCTTGCCGATCTGGAGCACCAGGTGCCAGTCCGGCAGGCCGCCGAAGGCCCGCACACACTCCCGGTAGAAGTCGGGCTGCTTGGTGAAGGAGGAGCCCAGGGACACGAGGAGGACACGCTCGGCGCCGGCGGGCCGCCACCACTCCCCCTGGGCGGCGCGGTCGCCCTGGCAGGCGCCGACGAAGGTGTGCACGGACTCGTCGACCCGGTCCGCGTGGGGCTGGAGGGCCTTCGGGATGAGGACCAGGGAGCGGGCGGGGCGGCCACCGAAGGAGTCGGGGTCCTCGGGAACGCCGTTCTCGTCGAGCCAGGCCTGGAAGCGGGCGTAGTACGCCCTGCCCCGCTCGGTCTTCTTCGGCTCCGCCCACATGGGCTCGGCGACCTCCTGCTCGTAACCGTCCCAGGCGACGAGGTTCGGCGAGAGCGAGACGGCCGGGACGCCCCAGCGGTGGGCGAGGACCCGGGCCGGGTACGAGGTGATGTCGTGCAGCACGAGGTCCGGCTCGTCACCCTCGTACGCCTCGATGAGCTGCGGGAGTGCCTGGACGGCGTCCTCCAGGAAGGGTTCCACGTTGTCCAGGAGGGTGGTTCCCCAGGCGTCGGGGTCGTCGTCGGGCGAGGGCAGGATCGACTTCCACAGCTTCGGCTCGGCCCCCGCCTGCGCGACCTTGTCGGCGAAGACCGGCGGAATCGCGTACGTGACCCGGTGCCCACGGGCGACAAGCTCCCGGATCACCTCGAGGCTCGGGTTCACATGCCCGTGGGCGGCGATGGAGAACATGGCGATGTGCGCGGGGCGTGAGGTGGTCATACCCCGACCATAAGCGAGACGAGACGTCTCGTACAACCGGTTTCCCGTCCGGCACCGGTTCTCCAGGGGCGCATGGAACGGCGCAGCTTTCCGGGGGCGCGGGGAACTGCGCAATCCTGTTGGGGTGCGCGGGGAACGGCGCAGTCCTTCAGGGGCGCGGGGAACTGCGCGACCAGCCACACCCCACCCGCGCCCGACCGACCACCCCGCCCACCGCTCCCCACTCCGACAGGCGTCACCGCTGATAGCGGGCCAGCACCAGATTCCCGTCCTCGACCAACCGCTTCCGCAACTCCCCCACCCCGATGGCCCCGCTGTAGTACTCCTGGAACGCGGGCGTAGCCACCTTGTCCTTCCACTCGGGATACCCCCGCACGGACTGCGCCGGAGCGGACCGCAACCGCCCGGCGAGCCCCGCACCGACCGCCCACCCGTGCTCGTCGGTGCGCAGCGCCGGATCCCGCAGCGCCTCCGTCCCGGTCGGCAGCATCCAGTCGCCGAGGGCGAGCCGCACCATGTTCCGCGGCTGGAGCAGGAAGTCGACGAAGGCCGCGGCCTCCTTCTTGTGCGGGCTGTCCTGCGCGACGGACAGGGTCTGCGGGCTCACGCCCTGGGCGAGCCCGTCGGCTCCGGCGGGCGCGGGCAGCACCTGCCAGTCGAAGCCCTTCGGCGCCTGCTGCACGATCTGCTGCCGGTAGGAGAACCCGAGCGGGACCATCGCGTACTTGCCGCCGAAGAATCCGGGGAGGGTGTCGGAGCCGCCACTGCCGAGCGTCGAACCCGGCGCGCTCGCATCGGTGTTGACCTGGTCGTGGATGGTGCGCGGCACCACCGCGTCGGCCTCGTCGAACCGGATCCGCACCTTGCCGTCGGCGCCGCGGTGGAACAGCTGTCCGCCGGTGGAGAGCGACAGGTTGAGGGTCGCCGAGACGGGCTCCTTGAGCGGCCAGGCCACCCCGTACTTCCCGTCCCCGTCGCTCAGTTCGTCGGTGATCGTCCTGAACTCGCCCCAGCTCCACGGCTTTTCGGGAGTGGGGATCCGTACTCCGGACTTCTCGAGCCACTCGGCGTTGGCGATCAGGACGCGCGGCTCCTGGAGGAACGGCACGCCGTAGACCCCGTCACCGAAGGTCGTCGTCTCCCAGCTCCGCTGCGGGATGTCGGACTTGAGCCGCTCGGACAGCAGACCCCGCAGGTCCGCGAGATACCCGCCGTACGCGAAGTCCGCGAGGTCGTCCGAGGCGTCGTGGATGATGTCCGGCGCCTCACCGCCCTCGAAGGACGTGAGCAACTGGTCATGGACGCTGTCCCAGGAACCCTGTACGTACTCGACATGGATGTCCGGGTGCGCGGCGTTCCACTCCCGTACCAGTTCCTTGTTGGCGTCGACGGACTCCTTCTGCCAGGCCAGCGACTGGAAGCGGAGCGTGATCCGGCCGTCCTCCGAGCCTCCCCCGTCGCCGGAGCAGCCGGATGCCGCGGCGAACAGCAGTCCCGCGACGAGCGCGGTGAGCCATCTCGTGCGCATCAGCTCTTCACCGCCCCGGCGAGCATCCCGCCCGTGATCCGTTTCTGGATGAGCGCGAAGACGAGCAGCGACGGCAGGGTCGCCAGGAACGCGGCCGCGGCGAGGGGGCCGAGGTCCGCCACGCCCTCCGCGCCGAGGAAGTGGGTGAGGACGACGGGCAACGTCTGTTTCTCCGGGGTCTTGAGGAGCACCAGGGCGAAGAAGAACTCGTTCCACGCGCTGATGAACGCGAACAGTGCCGTCGCCACGATGCCCGGCGCGAGGAGCGGCGCGGTGATCGAGACCAGCGTCCGCACCTTGCCGGCGCCGTCCACCGCCGCGGCCTCCTCCATCTCGGCCGGCACCGCCCGTACGTACCCCACGAGCATCCACAGCGCGAACGGCAGGGCCCACACCACGTACACCATGACCAGCCCCGGCACGGAGTTGATCAGCCGCAGGTTCTTGAGGACCAGGAACAGCGGAATGATCACCAGCACGAAGGGGAACGCCTGGCTGACCACCACCCAGCCGGTCGCCGCCTTCGCCAGCCGGGTGCGGTGCCGGGCCATGACGTACGCCATCGGGGTGGCGATCAGTACGGCGATCACCGCCGCCCCGAGGGCCGCGACCAGGGAGTTCAACGCGGCGTCCAGCAACGGCTGTTCGTCGAACGCCTGCCGGAAGTTGTCGAGCGTGGGATTCCGGGGGATCCAGGTCGGGTGCAGACTTCCCAGCTCGCGCGGCGGTTTGAAGGCGGTGGAGACCAGCCAAAGGAACGGGAAGGCGAGGAAGACGAGATACGCGAGGAGGGCCGCGTACTGGCCCGCGCGGGTCCTTCTGCGTGTCCTCACGCGTCCTCATCTCCCCTCAGGCGGGCAACCAGGTGGAAGGCGAGGAGCACCGAGATCACCGCGACCATCACGCACCCCATCGCCGCCGCGTAGCCGAACTGCCCGTAGCGGAAGGCCTCTTCGTAGGCGAACAGCATCGGCAGCCGGGTCCGGCCGCCCGGGCCGCCGTTGGTCAGCACGTAGACCAGGGCGAACGAGTTGAAGTTCCAGATGAAGTTGAGCGCGGTGATGGCGAGCGCGACCGGCTTCAGGGCGGGCCAGGTGACCGTGCGGAAGCGGCGCCAGGCTCCGGCGCCGTCCATTTCGGCCGCCTCGTGCAGTTCGCGTGGGGTGTTCTGCAGTCCGGCGAGCAGCGCGACCGTCGTCTGCGGCATGCCCGCCCAGACGCCGACGACGATCACCGCGGGCAGCGCGGTCGCGAGGCCCGACAGCCAGTCCCGTCCGTCGCCCAGGCCCAGGTCGCGGATCGTCTCGTTGAGGATGCCCGCGTCCGGGTTGTACACGAGCCGCCACATGATGCCGACCACGACCTCGGGCATCGCCCACGGGATGATCGCGAGGGCCCGCGCCAGCCAGCGCAGCCGCAGCTCCTCGTTCAGCAGCAGGGCGAGACCCAGCGCGAGCAGGAACTGCGGGACGGTCACGCCCACCGCCCACAGCAGGCCGATCCGGAAGGAGTCCCAGAACAGTGTGTCGTTCAGCAGGTCCTGGAAGTTGAGGGTCCCGATCCACTGGGTGGGTTCGGTCCGTCCCGCCTGGGAGTCCGTGAACGCCAGGGCGATGCCGTAGAGGAGTGGTCCGACGCTGAGCACCAGGATGGGGATGAGCGCGGGCAGCACCAGGAACCAGGCGCCATGGTCGACGGCCCGGCCCGGCCCGCCGGCCTTCGACGCGGGCTTCGTTGACCGCTTCTTCACGGTCGCCAAGGTCACGGAATCGGCTCCTTCGGGCGGATCGTACGGATCTGGCGGTTCCGACGGCCCCCGTCATCGTGCTGACCCACTGACACGGCGTCAAGACGGCGTGCGCGCCCTGGTGGCGGCTCCCACCAGGGCGAATGTGACACTGAGCGACGTATGGCGCGATCTCGGCGGCCGACGCCCGATGCAGAATGGCGTCCGACGCGGTACGCGGGAACAGCGGGAGCCAGGGGCTTCACGGAGGGCGAGTGATGGACGAGGCACAGGCACGGGACGTACTCGCCGAGGCGGGGGTCGGCGAGTACGCGGTGCTGCTCGCGCTGGGTGAGAACGCCGTCTTCGCAGCCGGTGACCTGGTGGTCAAGGTGGGCCGCGACGCCGAACTCCTCGACCGGGCGCGGTGGGAGCTGGCCGTCGCGCTCTGGCTCGCCGAGGCGGGGGTCCCCGCGGTGCGGCCCGCGGAGCCCGAGGCGCGGTTCGTGGCCGGTCACCCGGTGACGTTGTGGCACCGGATGCCCGATCCCGTACGGCCCGCCGAACCGCGTGATCTCGCCGAGCTGCTGCGGGTGGTGCACGCCCTGCCCTCCCCCGCCTTCGCGCTGCCTCGCCGCGAACTGCTGGGCGGGGTGGAGCGGTGGCTGCGGCTCGCGGGTGACGTGATCGACCCGGCGGACGCGGCGTTCCTCCGGGACCGGCGTGACGGCTTCGCCGCGGCCGCCGCCACACTCGTGCCGCGTCTGCCGCCCGGCCCGATCCACGGTGACGCGCTGCCCCGCAACGTGCACGTCGGCCCGGACGGCCCGGTGCTGGTCGACCTGGAGACGTTCTCCGCCGACCTGCGCGAGCACGACCTGGTCGTGATGGCCCTGTCCCGGGACCGGTACGGGCTGCCCGCCGAGGCGTACGACACGTTCACGGGGACGTACGGCTGGGACGTGCGCGAGTGGGAGGGCTGCGGGGTGCTGCGCGGGGCGCGCGAGACGGCCAGCTGCGCCTGGGTCGCCCAGCACGCGCCGAGCAACCCGAAGGCCCTGGCGGAGTTCGAGCGCCGGGTGGCCTCCCTGCGGGACGGCGACGAAGCGGTCCGCTGGTACCCGTTCTGAGCCGATCCGCCGGTACGCGCGCTGAGCCGACCTGCTGGTACGCGCGCTGAGCGGTCCGCCGGTACCCGTCCTGCGGGTTCCACCGCACGTCCGATGGGTTGTCCGCGGGTGCCTCGTGGCTGATCGCGCGGTTCCCCGCGCCCCCTTCGGGGCGCCGCGCGACCGCGTTGGGCTTCGCCGGAGCCGCTGGTGCTGTGACCGCATAGGTTCGCCGGGGCGTTCAGGCTGCGGTGGCGAGGGGGGCGTCCGCTCCAGCGGACGCCCTTCTCTCTGCGGATTCGGGCGCGTTCCTTGCGTTCGGCGGCCAGGACGCCTGGGTGGCGGGCGTTGGCGTTGCGCCACCTGAGGTAGGCGTGCAGGGCACCCCACATCCAACCGCCGCGACCACCAAACCGGCGAACCCGTGCGGTCACAGCACTAGACGATGGTGCAGGTTCGGGCGTCGTAGCTGGCCTTCCGGTCGTTGCCGTCGGCGTCGGCGAAGTGGTAGACCCCGTTGACACGTGAGATCGCGATGTCCCTGTACCGGCCGTCGTACTTGTCGACCGTCCCGTCGCCGTCCGTGTCCTTGAGTCGCTTGCCCGCGGCGGCCCAGGTGTTCTTCCCTACCGAGCCATCGGCGTCAATGGGGCTCATGTAGTTGGCCTGCCACGAATATGTGGCAAGGGTGGTGTTGTGGCCGAAGTAGCCGTCGATCTGGTCCCTGTGCCCGGTGGAAGAATCCGCCCAGAAGACGATCTTCTGCCACAGGCACGTGGCATTGGAATTCCGGTTGTAGCCCCCGAACTCGGCGACGATGCCCTCGTCGGTCCAGTCGTCCGTGAAGACTCCGGCGCCCTGGATGTAGGTGTTGCCGTTGTAGGAGTTGGACGCCGAGGCGGGAGTGGTCATGGAGGCACTGATGCCAAGGGCGAGGAGTGTGGCGGTCAGGGGAACCGCGGTCTTGCGCAGGACGCTGCGGATCTTGCTGGAGGAAGCCATGGGTCTCCGGATCAAAAGAGCAGGCCAATGGGCTTGCTCGGACGGATGAAGCCGAGTTGGTCTACGACCTCGGCAGGAGATAAGAGGCTTTTGTTGTGGTCGCTGTCAGCCCCGTACGACGGGACAGTAGCCCGGTCGGGTCGCTGAGTGTGTCGGTCGTTTGCCCCACAAGTGACTTATGACGAGAGGCCGTTGCTCAACTGCCTGGGCACGGCAACCGAGACGGACGGCGGCTCCGGACCCCGCGTTCCCCCCTGGAGGGGAGCATCACGGCAGGCCGCCAAAGCACGAAGGACCAGATCGGTGATCTGGTCCTTCGTGTTGCAGGTTGCACGGGCCATGCGGGTTGCGCGGGTTATACGTGTGGGAGTTCCTCGGCGCCCACCAGCGGGGCGTGGCCTGTGCGGTGACTCGCTGGATGGCCTTGATGGCGAGGTCGGGGCGGTCGACGTGGTCGTCGTGGCCGGTTCCGGCGGCGGTGCTGATCCTGCCGCGGCCGGAGAGCTCGCGCCACTCGTGCCGGCCGTCGGTCCGCATCTGCTCCAGGGCGGGCCCGTAGTCGGGGACCTCGGAGTGCTGGTGCGCACACGGACGGGCTCAGCCACCGCGCCTCCAGCGGTCGGACCGGACGTCACCCCACGTCCAACCGCCGCGACCGGCAAACCGGCGAACCCATGCGGTCCCAGCACTAGCCGCGGATCGTTCCGGCCGCCCGGTGCAGTTCGGCCAGCACCGTGCGGACGGCCCTGCGGGCCGTGCGCTCGGGGCGGTGCAGCGCGTCGATGTGCCGGCGGGCCCGCACACCGCTGAGCGGCTTGAGGACCAGCGCGGGATGCGGGCGCATCGTCCAGCGGGGCATCAGGGCGAGGCCGCCGCCGGCGGCGACGGCCTCGGCGACCACGGCGAACTCGTTGATGCGGTGGGCGAGACGCAGCGGACGGCCCGCGGCCGTGGCGATGGCGTCGATGGTGGCCACGACGGGGAAGCCGTCGTGCGCCGTGATCCAGGGCTGGTCGGCCACGTCGCGCGGGGTGAGCCGCCGTTTCACGGCCAGCGGGTGGTCGGCGGGCATGGCCACGTCGAGCGGTTCGCGCAGCAGCGTCGTGGCGGTGACGGTGGGCGGCCACCCCGGGGTGTGTTCGAGGCGATGGGCGAGGACGAGGTCGTACTCCCTGGTCAGCGGCGGGAAGTCGTCCTGCGTCACGTCAGCGTCGGCGAGGGACAGCCGGGGCCCGCCGGGTGCGGCCAGCGCCCGCAGCAGCAGGGGGAAGAACGCCGACGCCGCGCTGTGGAAGGCCGCCACCGACACCTCGCCCTCCGGCCGGTCCACGAACTCCGCGACGGTGTGCCGCGCCCGCTCCAGCGCCGTCTCGACCTCGATCGCGGCCCCTGCCAGCGCCTGCCCGGCGTCCGTGAGGGCCAGCCGCCGTCCCACGCGCTCGGTGAGTGGTACGGGAATCGCGCGCTGCAACAGCCGCAATTGCTGGGAGATCGCCGAAGGCGTGACCAGCAGCGCCTCGGCGACCGCCGTGACGCTGCCCAGTTCGCCGAGCTCGCGCAGGATCCTCAGCTGTCGTTCGTCCATGTTCTCGGCCTCGGGATCGCCTTGGGTCCGGCACGGCAGTCGATGTAGTGATGCTAAAGGATCGTTTAAGAAGTTGGCTCTGGGCTTCAGGGACGGTGGAGGGCAGGGTGAGCGCGTGCCTGATGCCCGCCGTACCGATGCGGTACTTCTCCTTGTCGCCCTCGTCTGGGGTTCCAGCTATCTCTCGGCCCAGACGGCGACCGCCGTGCTGCCCGTCCTGGTGGTGCTGTTCGCGCGGTACGCCCTGTCCGCGCTCGCCTGTGCCGGGCTGGTCGCCGCCGACCGCGGGTCCGGTCCGTGGACCCGCGACGAGATCCGGATCGGTCTTCCCCTGGGAGTCACCCAGGCGGCCGTCCTGGTCGTGGAGACGTACGGTGTCGCGCACACGAGCGCCGCCAACGCGGGACTCATCATCAGCCTGACCATCGTGATCACCCCTCTTCTGGACCGCGGCGGCGGCCGCGGCGGCCTGCCCCCGGCCTTCTACGCGGCCGCCGGCGTGTGTCTGCTGGCCGTCGGTCTCCTCATGTCGGGCAACGGCTTCCACGCGCCCCGGCTCGGCGACCTGCTGATGCTCGGCGCCGCGGTGATACGCGCGGGGCATGTCGCGCTGGTCGGCCGGCTCACGGCGGGCCGTGCGATCCGGCCGCTTCGGCTGACCACGGTGCAGACCCTCGTCGGGACGGGGCTGTTCCTGGTGCCCGCGGCCGGCGAACTGCCCACGCTCGTCCACGTCGGCGCGGCGGGCTGGGCGCAGCTGCTCTATCTCGCGCTGTTCTGCAGCGTGTTCGCCTTCCTCGCGCAGACCTGGGCCGTGCAGCGCACCTCGGCCAGCCGGGCCAGCCTCCTGCTGGGGACCGAGCCGATCTGGGCCGCGGCCATCGGAATCGGCCTCGCCGGCGAGCACTTCACGCCGCTGACCGGTCTCGGAGCGGCCCTGATGGTCGCCGGAACGTACTGGGGCCAGTCCGTGGAACGCGCCCACCGGGCCGCCGTCCGCACCAAGGCGCCGGGAACCGCGCGACCGGCCACGAACGACCCGCCGAGCAGGACCGACTCCCTGGAGGACACCCCGTGCCCGCCCACGACGACCACGCCCACGACACCTACGAGCGTCTGATCAGCCTGCTGGACAGCTCGTCCGTCGACTACGAACTCATCGACCACGAGCCGGAGGGCAGCACCGAGGCCGTCTGCGCGCTGCGCGGTCACCCGGCGTCCGAGGCCGCGAAGTGCATCGTCCTGCGGGTCAAGGTCGACCGCAGAACCACCCGCAACGTCCTCGCGGTCGTCCCCGGGGACCGGCGCGTGGACCTCGACGCCGTCCGGACGCTCTACGCCGCCCGCTACGCCGGGTTCAGCGACGCGGCCACCGCGGAGCGGCTCGCCCGCTCCGTGCCCGGCACCGTCCTGCCGTTCAGCTTCGACGCGGACCTCGAAGTCGTCGCGGACCCGGACGTCGTGTCCCGGCCGCGCCTCTACTTCAACGCGGCCCGTCTCGACCGCTCCCTGGTCGTCTCGGGTGCCGACTACGCCCGGCTGGCCGGGCCGCGCGTCGAGCGCATCGCGAGCCCCGCCGCCGCCTGACGGAGGAGGCCCGGCTCAGACCCGCTCGTCCGCCAGGTCCCGCACCGGCCAGGTCCCGTCCACCACGGCCGCCGCGTCCCCCTTGCGGCGCAGGAAGCTCTGGAAGTCGGCGGCCCATTGCGCGTACCACTCGATCTGGCGGCGGTGCAGTTCCGCCGGGCCGAGGACGGCCACCTTGGGGTGGCGGGCGGCTATCGCGGCGGCCAGCCGGGCCGCGGCCAGGGCGTCCGCCGAGGCGTCGTGGGCCGCTTCGAGCCGGACGCCGTACTCCGAGCAGACCGCTTCGAGGTTCCTCTTGCCGCGGCGGTAGCGGTCCACGGAGCGGTCGATGGTGTACGGGTCGATGACCGGCGCGGGGTCGGTGCCGCCGAGCCGCTCGCGCAGTGACGGCAGTCCGTACCGCCGCAGTTCGGCGGAGAGCAGGGTCAGGTCGAAGGCCGCGTTGTACGCCACGACCGGGACGCCCGTCTGCCAGTACGAGACGAGCACCGAGGCGATCGCGTCCGCCACCTGGTCGGCGGGCCTGCCCTCGGCCGCCGCTCTCTCGTTGCTGATCCCGTGCACCGCCACCGCGTCCGCCGGGATCTCCACCCCCGGATCGGCGAGCCACTCCCGGTGCCCGGCCGGCTCTCCGCCCCGGACCTCTATCACCGCTCCGGTGACGATGCGCGCCTCGCGCGGATCAGTCCCCGTCGTCTCCAGGTCGAAGCCGACCAGCAGCTCCCCGTGCCAGCCCATGCCGGCCCCCTTCTTCGTGGTGCGTTCCCCCAGTGATCTCCACGATCCCATGGGCCACTGACAATCCGAGGACCGCATTCCGCTTCGTGGCGGCCGCACGCCCGGGAAGCCCGCGGCGGACGCGTGGGACGCGGTCGCGGAAGGTCAGGACACAGGCCGCGAATCCGCCCAGGCCACCTCGAACTCCTCGCGGTACGTCCCGAAAAGACCTTCTTCACCGGCCGTGTCCGGCTTGAGCACTCGCCCTCCACCCCGCAGCACGAGCACGGGCGCCTCCATCCCGCGCGTCCGGCGCAGGTACGACTGCACGACCGCGACCCCGTCCGAGCCGTCCCCGTCCACGAGGTACGCCGTGAAGCGGGGCGTCTCGTCGTAGACCTGGATCTCGAAGGCCCCGGGGTCGCGCAGCCGGGCCCGGACCCGGCGCATGTGCAGGATGTTCATCTCGACAGAACGGCTCAACTCGCCCCGCTTGATACCGAGTTCACGCTCACGCCGCTTCACCGCGCTGGACGCCGGGTTGAGGAACAGCAGCCGCGTCCGGCAGCCGGACTCGGCCAGCCGCACGAGCCGTCGCCCCGAGAAGTTCTGCACGAGGAGGTTCAGGCCGATGCCGGTCGCGTCGAGGCGGCGGGCCCCGCCGAACAGGTCCTCGGCGGGGAACTGCCGCAGCAGCCGCACCCGGTCCGAGTGCACGCCCACCACGTCCGCGTACCGGTCACCGACCAGTTCCTCGACGGCGTCGACGGGCAGCCGGCGCGCGGACGGTACGTCACTGCCCGCGCCGAGTATCTCCAGGAGCTTGGCGGAGGCGCGCTCCGCCTGTCCGAGGACGGCCTCCGACAGGGCCCTGTTCCGCGAGACGACGTTACGGGTGACTTCCAGTTCGTCCAGGGCGAGTTCGACGTCCCGGCGCTCGTCGAAGTACGGCTCGAAGCACGGCCAGTGCTGCACCATCAGTTCGCGCAGCTGCGGCAACGTGAGGAAGCTCAGGACGTTGTCGTCGGCGGGGTCGAGCAAGTAGCCCTTGCGGCGGCTGACTTCGCGTACGGCGACAGCGCGCTGGACCCATTCCTGGCCGGCGGGCCCGGCGGCGGCGACCACCCAGTCGTCCTCGCCGTGAACGGGTTCGTAGATCGGACGCAGAACAGCGGCCACGACCGCGCGCAGCCGCTGTTCGACGAGATTCAGCCAGATGTAGGCGCGCCCGGCTCGCTGAGCGCGCGTACGCACCTCACGCCAGGCGTCGGTGCCCCAGTCCAGCTCCGCGCCGATCTCCATCGGCCGCGCGAGGGACACCGCTCCGGGTGGGGCATCCGTGGAGCTCCCCTCGTGACCGCCGTCACCAGGGGGCAGCTCCAGCCCTCCGGACCCCACCCGCACACCGCCTTCCGCTCCCCCGAGCACTCCCCCGGCCAACGATCAAGGAAGGGTACTCCGGGAGCGGCGAGCGGTGCAGCCGGATGGACAGGTCGTTTCTCAACTACCGTCTTCTGGTTGGCCGTTCTGATCGGCCAGCTCCGGCGGAGTGAGCGGATTCATAGCGGTGACGTCCCGCGGGGCGAGCTGGAAGCCCTGCCAGTGGACCGGCATGGGCTGCTGGTCCTCGTCCCGGGCGACATGGTGGAATCCGATGTTCACCCAGCCCACGGGGTGTGTGAGGGCCTGCCCGTTGACCCACTTGTCGACGGACTTGCCCGCTCCGGCACCGCAGTTGCGCAGGTTGTGGCTGGCGAACTGCTCGCACTTCTTGTACTGGGTGAAGTAGACGTCGTGCTTGGTGTAGCTGCGGCCCGGGTACTTGGAGGTGGCGCCCGGGACGAACTCGTACGAACGGGCGTGATTGTCCTTGTTCTTGCCCGTCGTGCTGACGACGCGCCACCAGCGCATGTTCTTGGCGTCGCCCGCGAGTTCCTTGGTGATCTTCTTGCGGGTGGTCTTGTTGCGCGGGGCCTGGCCGCCCTGCGCGGGCGGGCTGACGACGGAGTCGTACTGCTCGACCTTGTTCTTGGAGTTGCCGTCGAGGCCGAAGTTGAGCCGCCAGAAGACGTTGTGGCTGTGGCTGGTGGCGTACGACTTGGCGCCCTTGCCGATCGGCCAGCCGCGGCCGTCGCCGGCGTCGTAGTCACCGGGCGAGAGGCTGCCGGTGGCACCGACGTTCATGTTGATGGTGCCGTCGTCCTGGAAGCGCCACTCGGTTATGTACTCGTACCAGCCGACCTGGTTGACGGTGTAGACGAGCAGGTCCTTGCCCTGCTCCTGGAAGACCTTGCTCGCCGAGTCGCCCTGCATGCGGTAGGCGTGGCCGCGGGAGCGGGTCGTGGTGCACAGCCCCTTGACGTCGGGCTGGTCCGGGTCCCAGGAGTCGGGGACCTTGACGGTCTTGATGGTGCCGCCGGGGCACTCCCCGGGGGCCATGTTCATCAGGCCCTGGCCGAATCCGGCGCCCGTGAGGTCGTCGTACTCGACCGACCCGTCGTCGTACGGGACGTGGATCTGGGCGAGCTTCGCACTCGTCAGGACGCGGATGGGGGCGGCTTCGCCCTTCGGCTGGTACGAGACGTTCTCCAGGACGAGCCCGGCCTCGCTCTCGTAGTGCCAGCACATCGTCCAGGTGGTGCCGGTGGCGAGCTTCTGCTCGATCTTGTACGCCGCGCTGCAGTCGGCGGCGGCCGCCGGCGCGGCTCTGGTCTGGGCGACGGCCGGTCCCGCGACCGTCGTGGCGCCGACGGTCAGGGCGGCCACCGAGAGGCCGACCGCCGTCCGCCTGCGGGCGCGGCTGATGCCCCGCGACCGGAGGCCCCCGAGCGAGTTCTTAACGCGCATGAAGAAATGACTCCCTTGCACAAGCAGGAAAGTGGGAAAGGTGAAGTGGGGCCGACGGAAGGAGGCCGGTGGACCGAGAGGACTCAGCCGACCTTGGCGACCTTCCGGGCGCTGAGATCGATCACCAGGTCACGGCTGTCGATCCAGGGCCCGTTCTTCGCCTTCACGAAGAGCCGCAGGCAGCGGTGCTTGCCGCAGTCGGTGAGGGCGGCCGGCGTGCCCGCGTTCGCCCGGAAGACCATGCTGTTGAGCATCAGCTGGTCGGGGGAGGTCAGCGCCTTGCCGGTCGCGTCCTTGAAGTCCGCCTTCAGGCCGGCGCCCAGCGGGTCGGCGATCAGGAGCTGAGCGGCCTCGACGGTCTCGGCGCGGCTGAGCGGCGGCTGGACACCGTGCTGGGTGTCGGTCGCCTCGACCTTGCCGGTGTCCAGGTTGACGGTCTTCGTGACGAGCGAGTCGTCCTTGTAGTCGTAGAACGACACCTCGGCGCGCCGGGGCGCGTTCGGGTCGTCCAGCTCTTCCAGCTCGGGCTCGGCGAGGTCGACGGTGATCCGCTGCGGACCCTTGTCGCCCTCGACGTTCTCGCTGGAGCGCAGGAGCTGACGGTCCAGAGCGAGCTTCTCGACACGCTCGGTCTCGTCGCCGGTGAGCGGGTCGCGCCCCTTGCCCTTCTCACCGTCGGCCGGGACGTCCTCGACGACTCCCGGCTGCACGGCGCCCTGACCCTGACCCTGGCCCTGCCCCTGGGCCTGACCGGCCTGCTGGGTGGTCTGGCCGGTGCCCTGGCCGCCGGAGTCGTCCGCGCCCGCCGAGCCCGGCAGGGTGATTCCGACCATCACGGCGGTTCCCGCGACCGCTATGGCCGCGCCCGCCACCACCTTGCCCAGATGGCGGTGCACTATTGTGCGCACATTTCCCCCTACTCCCCCTGTATCTCTAGGAGTCGCTCGAGTCCCGCTGGTTCGGCATACCGCGTATGCACTGGTCGACCGGTAAGAGGGAGGTAAGTCATAGGTGGTTCCATCAGTTTCGGAGACACTCGGGCGGGAGTCGCCCTCCGCGGCGTCGCACAACTGGAAGAGTTGCATCCATGCAGGTCTGGCCTGGACAGGCGTACCCACTCGGTGCCACGTACGACGGCGCCGGCACGAACTTCGCGGTCTTCTCGGAGGCCGCGGACCGGATCGAGCTGTGTCTGCTCCATGACGACGGCTCGGAGACAGCGGTAGAGCTGCGCGAGACCGACGCGTTCGTACGGCACGCGTACCTGCCCGGCATCATGCCGGGCCAGCGGTACGGCTTTCGCGTGCACGGTCCGTACGCGCCGGAGCGCGGGCAGCGCTGCAACTCCGCGAAGCTGCTCCTCGACCCCTACGCGAAGGCCATAAGCGGTGGCATCGAGTGGGGCGAGGAGGTGTACGGCTACCACTTCGGCTCGCCGGGCAAGCGCAACGACCTGGACTCGGCGCCCCACACGATGAGCTCGGTGGTGGTCAACCCCTACTTCGACTGGGGCGACGACCGGCGCCCGCGCACGGAGTACCACCACACGCTGCTCTACGAGGCCCATGTGAAGGGCCTGACGATGCGGCACCCGGGGCTGCCCGACGAGCTGCGCGGTACGTACGCGGCGCTCGCCCATCCGGCCGTCATCGAACACCTGACCGAACTGGGCGTCACGGCACTGGAACTGATGCCCGTTCACCAGTTCGTGAACGACCACCGCCTGGTCGACATGGGCCTCAACAACTACTGGGGCTACAACACGATCGGCTTCTTCGCCCCCCACAACGCGTACGCGTCCTGGGGCGACCGCGGACAGCAGGTCCTGGAGTTCAAGTCGGCCGTCCGGGCGCTGCACGAGGCGGGCATCGAGGTCATCCTCGACGTGGTCTACAACCACACCGCCGAGGGCAACCACCTCGGGCCGACGCTCTCCTTCAAGGGCCTCGACAACGCCTCGTACTACCGCCTCACCGACGATCCCCGCTACTACATGGACACCACGGGGACGGGCAACTCACTGCTCATGCGCTCCCCGCACGTGCTCCAGCTGATCATGGACTCGTTGCGGTACTGGGTCACCGAGATGCACGTGGACGGGTTCCGCTTCGACCTCGCGGCGACGCTGGCCCGGCAGTTCCACGAGGTGGACCGGCTGTCGTCGTTCTTCGACCTCGTGCAGCAGGACCCGGTGGTCTCGCAGGTGAAGCTGATCGCCGAACCCTGGGACGTCGGCGAGGGCGGCTACCAGGTGGGCAACTTCCCACCGCTGTGGACCGAGTGGAACGGGAAGTACCGCGACACCGTACGGGACATGTGGCGGGGCGAGCCGCAGACGCTCGCCGAGTTCGCGTCCCGGCTGACGGGGTCCTCGGACCTCTACCAGGACGACGGGCGGCGCCCGCTGGCCTCCATCAACTTCGTCACCTGCCACGACGGCTTCACGATGCACGACCTGGTGTCGTACAACGAGAAGCACAACGAGGCGAACGGCGAGGACAACCGCGACGGCGAGAGCCACAACCGGTCGTGGAACTGCGGGGCCGAGGGCGACACCGACGATCCGCGGGTCCTGGAGCTGCGCGGGCGCCAGATGCGCAACTTCACCGCCACGCTGCTGCTCTCCCAGGGCGTGCCGATGCTCAGTCACGGCGACGAGTTCGCGCGTACGCAGGACGGCAACAACAACGCGTACTGCCAGGACACGGAGCTGTCCTGGGTGCCGTGGCCCGAGGACGGCAGCGAGATGCTGGAGTTCACGCGCGCGCTGGTGCGGCTGCGGCGCGAGCACCCGGTGTTCCGGCGGCGCCGGTTCTTCCACGGGCGGCCGGTGGAGGGCACCCACGACGAGCTGTCCGACATCGCCTGGTTCACCCCGGCCGGCAAGGAGATGACCCAGGACGACTGGGACTCCACGCAGGCGCGGGCGCTGTCGGTGTTCCTCAATGGCAACGCCATCTCGGAACCGGGCCCGCGCGGTGAGCGGATCAGCGACGACTCGTTCCTGCTGCTGTTCAACGCCTCGCCCAAGACGCTGGAGTTCGTGGTGCCGGTCAACCACGGGCAGCAGTGGCAGGTGGTCGTCGACACCGCCCGGGCCGGCGGTGTCGAGGCCGGGACGGGCGAGAAGGTGCGGGCGGGCGACCGGCTGCCACTGGTGGACCGCAGCATGATGGTGCTGCAGCGCCCGACCTAGGCGGAGCATCGAAATCCGGTGCACCCCGCGCCCCCGGGGGCGCGGGTCCGCGCCGTCATGCGGCTCCGCCGGGGGGCGTGCGGCTCGTCGCCGCGCGCCCCGCGGGCGCGTTGGCGTGTCGGTGACACGAAACGCGGCAGGACGGGTACGTAGGTTCCCATGACACCTGAGCGCCCCGACCCGGTGGCCCCCGCCGCGCCGACCGCCACCTACCGGCTCCAGCTGCAACCGGAGTTCCCGTTCGGGGCGGCCGAGGCGGCCGTGCCGTATCTGGCGTCGCTCGGCGTCTCGCACCTGCATCTGTCGCCGGTCCTGGAGTCGGTCCCGGGTTCCGGGCACGGCTACGACGTCGTGGACCACGCGCGCGTGCGGGACGAGCTCGGCGGCGAGGAGGGGCTGCGGTCCCTGTCGCGCGCCGCGCGCGAGCACGGTCTCGGGCTGGTGGTGGACATCGTGCCGAACCACATGGCGATGGCCCCGCGCCACAACCGCGCCCTGTGGGAGGTGCTGCGCGAGGGCCCCGGCTCGCCGTACGCACACTGGTTCGACATCGACTGGCAGGCGCAGGACGGGCGCGTACTCCTGCCGGTGCTCGGCGGGCCGCTCGGCGAGGAGACGGACGCCCTGGTGGTCGACGGGGACGTGCTGCGCTACCACGACCACGCGTTCCCCCTGCGGGCCGGCACCGGGGACCTGCCTCTGCCCGCACTGCTGGACGCGCAGTGGTACCGACCGGCGTGGTGGCGGCTGGCCCGCACCGAGCTCAACTACCGGCGGTTCTTCAGCATCTCGGAGCTCATCGGGGTGCGCGTCGAGGACCCGGAGGTCTTCGCGGCCACGCACGCCAAGATCCTGGAGCTGCTGGACGACGGGGTGGTCGACGGGCTGCGGATCGACCATCCGGACGGCCTCGCCGACCCGGACGCCTATCTGCGACGCCTCCACGAGGCGACGGGCGGGCGCTGGACGGTCGTCGAGAAGATCCTCGCGGACGGCGAACCGCTGCCCGCCGCCTGGCCGGTCGCGGGCACCACCGGCTACGACGCGCTGCGGCACGTGGACGGCCTCTTCACGGACCCGGCGGGCGCCGGAGAGCTCCTGGGCCAGTACCGGCGGTTCGCGGCCCCCCAGGCCGACCGTGGGGGCGTCTGGGAGGCGACCGTGCGACGGGCCGCGTACAAGGTGGTCCATCACGAACTGGCCGCCGAGGTCGAGCGGCTCACGCGCGAGGCGGACCGGCTGTGCCGCACGTCCGACGACCCGGCCCTGCGCGACCGCGCCCCCTGGGCCCTGCGCACCGCGCTGCGGGAGCTCCTCGTCCGCATGGAGGTCTACCGCCCGTACGCCTCCCAGGACGCCTCGTCGGTCGTCACCGAGGCGGCAGCGGACGAGGCGAGGCAGGCCTTCAGGGTGCCCGAGGAGGCCCACGCCGTGGACCTCGTACGGGACCTGGTGCTGGGCCGCGCCGGCGACGGGCCCGGGCACGAGGCGTTCCGGGCCCGGTTCGCGCAGACCTCGTCGGCGCTGCGGGCCAAGTCCGTGGAGGACACGGCGTTCTACCGGTACGTGCCGCTGCTGTCGGCGACCGAGGTGGGCGGCGAGCCGGGGGCGCCGGCGGTGTCGCCCGAGGTCTTCCACGCGTACTGCGCGCGCGTGCAGCGCGACTGGCCCCTGAGCGGCACCGTGCTGTCCACGCACGACACGAAGCGCAGCGCCGACGTACGGGCCGCGGTCTCCGTCCTCACACAGGCCCCCTCGCGCTGGGCCGACCTGCTCGCCGAAGTGACCGCGCGCACGGCCGCCGAGGGAGTGGGCGCGCCCGATCCGCAGGTGGCCTGGGCCGCGTGGCAGACCGCGGTCGGACTGGGCCCCGCGGACGGGGAGCGGCTCAAGGGCGCACTGCTCAAGCACGTCCGGGAGGCGGGCCTCGCCACCGCGTGGACCGAGCAGGACCCCGCGTACGAGGACGCCGTGGAGGCCTTCCTCGAAGCGGGCCCGTGCGGCGCGCCCGGGCGGCTCGTCGCCGAGTTCAGAAGCTCCCTGGAGCCGTACGTGCGGTCCAACGTCCTCGGGGCCGCCCTGGTGCACCTGACGATGCCGGGCGTGCCGGACCTGTACCAGGGCACGGAGTCCGAGTACCGGGCCCTGGTGGACCCGGACAACCGGCGGCCCGCGCCCTTCCCGCCGAAGGACCCGGGCGGCCTGTCCGCCGAGAAGGCCGCCCTCACGACGGCCGCGCTGCGGCTGCGCCGGCGCCGCCCGGCGGTCTTCGGCGAAGCGGCGGCGTACGCGCCGCTGCCCGCCCGGGGCCCGGGGGCCGCGCACTGTCTGGCGTTCACGCGCTCCGGAGAGGTGGTCACGGCCGTCACCCGGCTGTCCCTGCGGCTGGAGGAGGGCGGCTGGCGCGACACGGTGCTGCCGCTGCCCTCGGGTCGGTGGGCCGACCTGCTCACCCCGGGGCGGGAGTTCACCGGGCACGCGCGCGTGGACGCGCTTTTCGGCCGGTTGCCCGTGGTGCTGCTGGAGCGGGTGCCGGAGGGTGCCGCCGAGGGCGCCTGACCGGCGGCGCCGGAGTGCCCGTGCCGGTCAGGATCCGGGTGCCCGGAGCGAAGTCCCCCGGCTGCCGGTGAATGCTGCCGGGCGCTCCCCGGAGGCGCCCCTCGACATCCTTGACAGTTCATCCAGTCCGTGGAGTACTGCGAATTGCGACGCAGGGCGGACCAAGTCGGGGGTGAGTCTCCTGCCGGAGCAGCGGTACCCCAGTGTGACCGAACTCGTCCACTCCGCCGGGGGCCTGGCGGCCCATCGGCCGGGCCTGTGCACGCTCCGGCAGATCGGCGCCTCGCGGGCCGGCCGGCCCCTGCACCTGCTGTCCGTGGGCCACGCCCGGCGCTCGGTGCTGGTCGTCGCCGGCGCTCACGCCAACGAGCCGACCGGCGGCTCCACCCTGCTGGCACTGGCCGAGCGGGTCCTGCGCGAGCAGCGGTTGCGGGCGGACACCTCCTGGCACTTCCTGCTCTGCGCGGACCCGGACGGCGCGAGCCTCCATGTGACGCCGGCGCCGCGCACCCTGCTCGACTACCACCTCGGCTTCTTCCGCCCCGCCGGACCCGAGCAGCCCGAGTGGTCGCCCTCCGTGCTGCCGCCGGACCGGCTGCCGCCCGAGACCCGCACCCTCATCCGGGTCATCGACGAACTGCGCCCCTATCTCCAGGTCACCCTCCACGGCACCGACCTGGGCGGCAGCTGGGTGCAGCTCACCAAGGACATCCCGGGCCTGGCCGAGCCGTTCGCCAAGTCCGCGGCGGAACTGAACATCCCGGTCGAGACGGGCGCCTCGGACGCCGCGGGCTGGCCCGCCTCCGGACCGGGGGTGCATGTGATGCCCGCGCCCGGCTCGGACACGGTGTACCCGAGCATGCCGGACGACGCCCGGCACAGCACCTGGTACCGCGCCCACCGGTACGGCGGTCTGACCGCGGTCGTCGAGGTGCCGATGTGGGCGAGCGACCTGGTGGACGACCCCGCGCCGCATCCGGCGCCGGCGGCGGCGATGCGGCGCCTGGCACGCCGTCTCCTCAGGGACGCGCACCAGGTCGAAACCGTCCTCGTCGACGCGCTGCCACGCCTCGACGGACCCGACGGGCCGCTGCTGCGCGCCGCCAAGTGGGCGCTGGAGCTGGTGCCGGGGCTGGCCGGCGACTGGGTCCGGACACCGCCTGTGGACACCACGATGGCGCACGTGGGCAGCGTGGACGCGTTCGGCCGCCGGCTCCCGCTGCGGGCCGCGGCGATGCTCCTGCGCGTGCTCCAGGAGGCGGACGACCACGCCGTGCCCCGGCTGGAGCACCTGGTCGGGTCCTGGAGCGAGGCCTTCGCCGAACGCTTCCGGGCCCGCTGGGTGCCGCTGGAGCATCAGGTCGAGCACCAGAGCCGCACGGTGGTGGCCGCGGCCCGCCACGCCCGGGACCGGGTGGCATGAGGCAGACGTGAGGCGGGCGGCCCGCCCAGTCGGCTGCCTCAAGCCGGTCGGTCGGTCGGGCCGGACCGGACCGGTCGGGTCAGCCGGACCGGTGCGGGAGCGCGAACACCGCCCCTGTCCGCGCGGCCATCACGCACGAGTTGGAGAACGTCTCCCCGTACGTGACCGTGCGGCCGCCCCACTCGCCGCGCGCGGAGGCCGCCACCGGTGCGTGGACCATCGGGCAGTAGGCGTCCCGGAGCGGGATCCGGCCGACGTCCCCGTGCGCGGCCCCGAGTTCCGCGCAGGCGCGTACGGCCTGCGCGTGTCCCTGGGGCGGGTCGCACAGCAGGAGCGTGCCGCGGGTGTCAAAGGAGCGGGCGTCGCCGCGGGTGACCGTCACGTAGAGCCAGTTGCCCGGGACCGACTCCGGGAGGGCCGCCGCCCGGGCCGGCACCGGCCCCGCCACGAGGAGTGCGCAGGCGGCCAGCAG
The DNA here is from genome assembly GCF_027107535.1 of Streptomyces aurantiacus. NCBI lineage: Bacteria > Bacillati > Actinomycetota > Actinomycetes > Kitasatosporales > Streptomycetaceae > Streptomyces > Streptomyces sp. Qhu-G9. The sequence goes on from NZ_CP114283.1 coordinate 7,279,590, forward strand.
ACAGGCCCGTACCGCCGCTGTCGCTTTCTGCTTGTTCGTCATGACCTGTGCATCGGCACACGAGGCCCCCGGGCCCACCCCGACTCACTCGAACGGCACTTCGGTCCTGACCGGAGGCGTGCCGAGCGGACGCGCCCCGCGACCGGACGCGGGGCCCCGGCGGCGGGCCAGGTCGAACGCGGCGAGCACCACCCGCGCCTGGTACTCGGCCTGGCGCGCGACCGGGATCCAGCGTGCGCCGTGGCCGTCGTGGTAGTCCGCGCACCACGCGTCGATGAGCCGGTCGAGATCCGCCGTCGCGCCGGACGGGTCGTGGCCGGAGGCGGTCACGAGCTGGTGCAGGAGCCCGGCCGTGCGCAGCGCTATCCGGCGCGCGGAGATGCGCAGCGCGGTCAGCCGCGCCGTGGTGAGCGGCGGCAGCGGGCGGGCGCCGCCGTCGGCGTCCGTGCCCGGGCCCGTGTCGGGGTCCCAGGAGTCGGCGAGACCGGGGCAGACCAGGACGTAGTCGTCGACCGGCGCGAGGAGACGGTCCACGTCGCCGGCCGTGCCCAGGTACGGGCGGATGCGGGCGAGCAGCTCCTCCAGGAGGGCCGTGTCGCGGCGCAGGGTGCGGCTGACGCCCCGCAGCGTCTCCTCGGCGTCGACGGGCGCCGAGGCGTCCTGCACGGCCGTCACGCCCCACATGGGGGCCTCGACGACCGCGGTCACCGTGCCGTACGGGTGCGGGTGGAACCAGGTGGACTCGACGGCGGCCTCGGTGATGGCCGCGGCCAGGTCGCCGCGCCGCGGGGGCGGGATGCGGTAGACCGCCGGCCCCAGGGTGGGCCAGTACAGCGTGTCGTACGGCCCGAGTTCGAGCGGGATGTCCAGACGGGTGGCGATGTGCGCGAGGCGGGGCGCCAGTCCCGGCAGGTCGCGGGTCAGCTCGACGAAGCCGCCTCCCACGTCGACGCCGTGCAGGGAGCACTGGAAGAAGGGGCGCAGCTCGTCCTGGAGGGCGAGCAGGGTGCGGGTCTCCGGCAGAGTGGCGCCCTCCGCGCCGTCGGGCAGCCATTCCGGCTGCTCCATGAAGCCGGGCCGGAAGAAGTGCCGGAAGTGGTGGCCGAGTGTGTACGGGCCCGACAGCCAGCCCTCGTTGCGGCGTGAGCCGTCGGGGTCCAGGCACAGCAGGAGGTTCCAGGTCACGTCGGCGCCGTCGCACAACCGGGGGTCGGCGAGGACCCGTTCGGCCAGTCGCAGGACGGTGGCGCCGCCCACCGGTTCGTTGGCGTGGGGGCCGGCGACGACGAGGACCTGGCGGCTGCCGTGCCCGACGGACAGCAGCCGGAGCGGCAGTCCGGCCCGTGACGTGCCCACTTGGCGCAGCCGGGCGTCCCGTGGGCGGCGGTCCACGAGCGCGGCCGCCCGGAGGCCCAGTTCGTCGACGGACGGGTAGCGGAGGAGAGGCGGCAGGGTCTTACCTCCGCAGCGAGTGGCCGTCGTTCACTTCGTGTGCACGATGTACGCACAGTGAGTCACGACTGCGGGGGTACGTCAACACCGGTGCGCGGGCGGGATGTTCACGTCAGCGGGGACCACCGGGCGGAGGTGTGGGTTCCGCTCGCGTACGACGCCCCGCCCCGGCCCGAAGACGGGCAGGGACGGCTCCGACGTGCGCCGAGGTGGGTCTAGTCCGCCGCGAGCCGGAACGTCATCCGGCCGAAACCGACCTGGTCGCCGACCTGGACGACGGCGGCGCCGATCACCCGGCGTCCGTTCACGGAGGTGCCGTTGGTGGAGCCGAGGTCGCGCAGCACCCACAGGCCGCTCTGGCGGGTGAGTTCGGCGTGCACCCGGGACACCGTCTCGTGACTGAGCCGCAGGCCGCTGGCCGGGTCCCGGCCTATGCGCAGCGGGTAGGGGCTCTCGGGCCGGGGCAGCAGCAGCTTGGGGAGCCGCTCCGCCTGCCAGGCCCGGCGCAGTCGTACGGTGAATCCGGAGACCCCCTCGACCGTGCCGAACAGCAGCCGGGACCAGCGGCTCTCGGTGCGCAGGTCGGCGGTGAGCGCGGCGAGTTCGTCGAGGGTGCGGGCGGCGAAAGCGAGCTCCATCCGCAGGACGAACGTGTCGTGCGAGAGCCTTCCCAGCGCGGCGCCCTCCCGCAGGGCCTTCAGTGTCCTGTCCCGCTCGGCGTCCGACAACCGCGCGGGAGCGGGATACGTGTGGAACTCAAAGGACGACGTCACGCTGGAGATTGTCTGGCAGCACGGCCGGAGTGTCCAGAAAACGCACCACTTCAGAGGAGTGCGCGCTTCGGGTTCGGCCGTTTCCGGTCGTTCCATCGGGAGGATTCACCGGTGAATTGATCTCGTGTGACGCACCATGGGACCGGCGAGGTCACGGTGAGCAGACGAGGGGAACCGTCCGTGCAGTTCGAGGTGTGGGCACCACAGGCCGACCGCATGACGCTCCACTGCGCGGACATCACGCGCGCGCTGGAGCCCGATCCGGAGCGGGTGGGGTGGTGGACGGGAGAGGCCGAGGCGCAGGACGGGACGCGGTACGGCTTCGCGGTGGACGACGGCCCGGTGCTGCCGGACCCGCGCTCGCGCCGCCAGCCGGACGGCCCCGACGGGCTGAGCGCGGTCGTCGACCAGGAGCGGTACACCTGGCGTGCCGCGTGGGCGGGGCGGGGGCTGCCGGGCGCCGTGCTGTACGAGCTGCACGTGGGCACGTACACCCCCGAGGGCACACTGGACGCGGCCGCCGAGCGGCTCGGGCATCTGGCGGAACTGGGCGTCACCCACGTCGAGTTGATGCCCCTGTGCCCGTTCCCGGGGCGGCACGGCTGGGGGTACGAGGGGGTGTCGCTGTGGGCCGTGCACGAGCCGTACGGCGGCCCGGAGGCCCTGAAGCGCTTCGTCGACCGGGCGCACGAGCTCGGACTGGGTGTCGTGCTGGACGTCGTGCACAACCACCTGGGGCCGTCCGGCAACTACCTGCCCGCGTTCGGCCCGTATTTCACCGAGACGCACCACACCCCCTGGGGCTCGGCCGTGAACCTGGACGCGCCCGGTTCGGACGAGGTGCGCGCGTTCCTGCTCGGCAGCGCGCTGTCGTGGCTGCGCGACTACCGGCTCGACGGGCTGCGCCTGGACGCGGTGCACGCGCTGTACGACACGCGCGCGTGCCATTTCCTGGAGGAACTGTCGGCCGCCGTGGACGCGCTCTCCGGGGAGCTGGACCGGCCGCTGTTCCTCATCGCCGAATCGGACCTCGGCGACCCGCGGCTGATCACGCCCCGCAAGGAGAACGGGCTGGGGCTGCACGCCCAGTGGAACGACGACTTCCACCACGCGCTGCACACCGCCCTGACGGGTGAGGTGCAGGGCTACTACGCGGACTTCGGCCGCTCCCCGCTCGCGGCGGTGGCGAAGACGCTGACGGCGGGCTACTTCCACGACGGCACGTACTCGAGTTTCCGTGGCCGGCGGCACGGCCGTCCGCTGGATCTCGACCGGGTCGCCGGACACCGTCTGCTCGGCTACGCGCAGACCCACGACCAGGTCGGCAACCGCGCTCTGGGCGACCGGCTCGCGGCCTCCCTCTCCCCCGGCCTGCTGGCCTGCGCGGCCGTGCTGACGCTCACCGGGCCGTTCACGCCGATGCTGTTCATGGGCGAGGAATGGGCGGCGGGCACGCCCTGGCAGTTCTTCACGGACCACACGGACAAGGAGCTCGCGGAAGCCGTACGCCGGGGCAGGCGGCGGGAGTTCGCGGCACACGGGTGGGCCGAGGAGGACATCCCGGACCCGCAGGACCACGGCACCCGGGACCGGTCCTGCCTCGACTGGTCGGAGCCGGAGGGCGGGCTGCACGCGCGCGTACTCGCCTGGTACCGCGAACTCATCGCGCTGAGGCACGCCCAGCCGGACCTCACGGACCCCGATCTCGCGGACGTCAAGGTCGCGTTCGACGAGGACGCCCGCTGGCTCGCCTTCCGCCGCGGTGACGTCCGGGTGGCCGTGAACCTCGGCAAGGTGCCCGCGGCGATTCCCCTGGGCACCCGGCACGCGCGCGTGCTGGCCGCGTGGGAGCCGGTGGAACTGCCCGGCGCGGACGGTCTGCTCGGCCTGCCCGGCGAGTCGTGCGTGGTGCTCGTGCAGGGGTGAGGCGGCCGGGCGGGCAGGGCGGCGGGACGAGCGCCGCGGTCGTGCGGGCCCCGGCCCCTCCGGAGGGCCTAGAGCGCCTCGTCCGTCCCGTCGCGGAACTCCGTGACCCGCTCCAGGAGGATCGGCTCCCAGGCGCGCCCCAGCTGGGCGCGCAGGAGCGCCAGGAGGCGGTCGTCCGACCGGTGGAGGTGGTCGGCGAGGCGGGTCAGGGTGTCGCAGCGGGCGAGCCACAGGCCGCGCAGGCAGGGCCGGGCGCCGTACCCGGCGAGGGTGGCCGCGCGGACGGCCGCCGGGGCGCCGACGGCCACGGCGAGGCCCGCGATGTCCTCGGTGGGGTCGCCGACCACCGCGCCGGCCCAGCCGAGGACACCGCGGACGCGTCCGTCGCCGCTGACCACGAGATGCTCGCCCCTGAGGTCGTGGTGGACGAGGAAGGCGGCGCCCGGCTGCGGGGCGAGCTGGACGGTGGCGGCCCCGGTGAGCTGATGGAGCCGGGAGGCGTCGAACTCGTCGGCGGCGGCGAGCCGTTCGGCGGCCCGCTCGGCGGCGGCCCGGAGCGTTTCGAGGGACCGGGGCGTGCCGCGGGGCACACCGAGAGCCTCGGCCTGGCGCCCCGGCACCTCGCGCAGTCCGGTGAGCAGACCCGCCAGGTCGGCCTCGCCGACGGCGGAGACGTCCTGCTGCTCGCCGGAGCCGCCGGGGATCAGGGTGTCGAGCGTGTACGTCAGCCCGTTGGCCCATTCGCCGTGGGCGATGCTCACCGGGACGGCGACGCCGACGTGGGGCCGCACCAGATCGCGCAGCCGCAGCTCGCGCCGTTGGCGCAGGGTGGCCTCGCGGTCCGGGGCGAGCCGCAGCACATGGCGTGCGCCCACGAACCAGGTGACGTGCCCGCCGCCCTCGGCGACGGGCGTGATCCGGGGCCCGCCGCCGTCCGGGAGCAGGGAGCGGACGAGGCGTCGCACGGTGTCCGCTGTGGGTGTCGCTGCCTGGTTCATGGTCGCGCCGTCTGCCGTTCGGGGTCCGGTTGCTCGGGGCTCGGGGCTCGGGGCTCGTTGGGGGGGTGCTCAGTTCACGACGGCCATCTCCCGGGGCGTGTCGTTGAGGCGGCGGCCGCCGTCCTCGGTGACCGTCACGATGTCCTCGATGCGTACGCCGAAGCGGCCCGGCAGATAGATGCCGGGCTCCACGGAGAAGCACATTCCGGGTACGAGGGGCTGTTCCTCGCCCTCGATCATGTACGGCGGCTCGTGGGTGGTGACGCCGATGCCGTGTCCGGTGCGGTGGATGAAACGGTCGCCGTATCCGGCCTCGGTGATGCACGCGCGGGCCACCCGGTCGACGTCCTGGCAGGCGATACCGGGCCGTACGGCCTCGCACGCGGCCTCCTGGGCGGCGCGTACGACGTCGTGGACGCGCTGCTCCTCGGCGCTCGGCTCGCCGACGTGCACCGTGCGGGAGGTGTCGGAGCCGTAGCCGTGCTTCAGGCCGCCGAAGTCGAGGACGACCGTGTCGCCGTGCTCGATGACACGTCCGCCCGCCTCGTGGTGCGGGTTGGCGCCGTTCGGGCCCGAGCCGACGACCGTGAAGTCCACCTGCTCGTGGCCGAACCGCCGCAGCAGATCGGCGAGGTCGCCCGCGACGTCCGACTCGCGCCGGCCCGCGAAGGCCACCTTGAGGATCTCCTCATAGGTGGCGTCGGCGGCCGCACCGGCCGCCGCCAGGCGGTCCAGCTCCGCGGCGTCCTTGACGGCCCGGAGCATCGGCAGCCCCTCGGTGAGAGAGACGTACGACGTGCCCGGCAGCTGCTTCTGGAGACCCAGCAGGTGCAGCGCCCAGGCGTTGTCGCTGACGCCGAAGCGGCCCGCGGAGTCGAGGAGGGGGGCCGTCATGGCGTAGGGGTCCTTGCCGTCGGTCCAGTCACGCAGGGTCAGCGCGGGCGCGCCCGCGGCCTTCTCGGCGTCCGGGGCCTCCAGGGTGGGCACGACGAGCACGGGGTCCCGCCCCGCGGCGAGCACCAGGAGGGTGAGGCGCTCGGTGGCGGCGGGCGGCGCGTAGCCGGTGAGCCACACGAGGTCCGGTCCGGGCGCGACCAGCAGTCCGGCGAGCCCCGCCTCGGCGGCGGCCCGGGCGGCGCGTTCCATCCGCGCCCGGTAGTCGTCGGTGGTGAAGGGCGCGGGCGTGCCGGTCATCCGGGCCTCCGTGACTCAGTAGGGCCTACGGGCAGCATCCTGCCCGGACAGCGGGGGTGACGCGAGCCGGTCGGCGCCACTTTCGGAACGCGGTCTTCTCCGGGCGGGACCGCGTCCCCGGACCGGATTCCCCTCACGGGGGCGTCCGGTGACCGCATCAGCCCTCCAGGGCGAGCCGCGCGCCGAGGAGCAGCAGCACTCCTCCGGAGACCTGCTCCAGCCTCCGCCGCACGCCGGCCCGGGACAGCAGCGTCCGCATCCGGCCGACGAACCACACGTAGAGACCGTAGTAGCCGATCTCGTAGACCGCCCAGAGGGCGGCGAGTCCCAGCATGGCCGGCAGGTGCGGGGCGCCCCGGGGCACGAACTGCGGGAGGAAGGACATCGCGAAGATCGCCGCCTTGGGGTTGGCCAGGTTGATCAGCAGACCGCTCCGGTAGGAGGCCCAGCCGCTCTTCTCGTCCTGCCCCGCTCCGCCGTCGTCCACCGCGCCCCTGGCGCGGCGGGCCCGCCACAGCGTCTGGACGCCGAAGACGACCAGCACGACGGCACCGACGACGCGCATCACGTCGTACGCCACTTCTGAGGCGGTGAGCAGCGCGGTCAGGCCGAACGCGGCGACGGCGCCCCACACGAAGACACCCGTCTCGTTGCCCAGCACCGTCAGGAAGCCCGATCGCCTGCTGTGCAGCGACTGCCTGATGATCAGTACCGTGCTCGGTCCGGGGGAGGCAGCGATGAGGGTGCAGGCGCCGAGGAAGGCGAGGAGGGTGCTCAGCATGGGGCCATCGTGTCCCCGCGCGCGGCGCGCGGCAACGCATTTCCGGTGGCCGTCCATGGATTGCCGGGCCATTGAATCTAATGCTTAGATGGCGTCGAGTCATTAGTTGAGCGTCCAGGGGGAGGCGGCATCACCATGCTCGTGCTGGCACACATCAGCGACCTGCATCTCGACGGGACCCGGCGGGCGACGGAGCGCGCCGAACGGGTGCGGGACCGGCTGTGGGGGCTGCCGGGCCGGGTGGACGCCCTGCTGGTCACCGGCGACATCGCGGACCACGGGACGGAGTCCGAGTACGAGGAGGCGGCGCGTGTCCTCGGCCTGCACGATCCGGACACGCCCTTCCCCGTACTGACGTGCCCGGGCAACCACGACAGCCGCGGCCCCTGGCGCAAGGCGCTGCTCGGCGAACCGGAAGCCGTCGGACCGGCGCCGGCCGGACCGGCGGACCCCGAACCGGTCAACAGCGTGCGCGTCTTCGACGACGCGGGCGCGGCCGTCCTGATGTGCGACTCCAGCGTGCCGGGCAGCGACGAGGGAGAGCTGGACGAGCGGACGTACGCCTGGATCGAGGAGACGCTCGACGGGCTGGACGGCTCCGTGCGGGCGCTGCTCGCCTTCCACCACCCGCCGGTGGCCCTGCACCATCCCCTGCCGGACGCCTACCGGCTGCGCGCACCTGATGCGCTGGCCGCGCTCCTGGAGCGCAGGAGCGAGATCGCCGGGATCATCACGGGGCACGCCCACACTCCCGCGTCCACGACGTTCGCCGGGCGGCCCCTGGTCGTGGGCCCCGGGGTGACGTGGACGCTGCGGCTGCCGTGGGAGGGCGAGGGTGCCGCGGACCGGGACGCGCCACCCGGATTCGCCTTCCATGTGCTGGACGACGAGGGGCGGTTGACGAGCCACTTCAGGGTGGCCGGGTGACGGGCGGGCCCGTCAGGTGATGACACCGGGGGTCACCGACAGCTGCTGGTGACCGCCACCCGCGTGGCGCAGCGTGAGCCTGACGGCCGTGCCGGGGCGGGCGGCGGCGACGGCCCGGGCGAGGTCGGCGGCCGTGCCGAGGCGGGTCCCGCCGAAGGTGAGCAGGATGTCGCCCCGTACGAGGCCCGCGGTGTGGCCGGGCCCGGGGACGTGCACGCCGACGAGGAGCGCGCCCGGGCCGTCGGAGGCGTCGACGGCCTCCACACCGAGGGTCGGCCGGTCCCGTGGCCGGCCGTCGGGCGGGGTCTGAGGCCGGCCCTCGGAAGGGGTCCGGGGGCCGCCGCCGGAAGGGGCCTGGGGGCGGCCGTCGGGCGGGGCCTGGGGGCGCTCGGGCGCTCGCGTGAGCGAGGCCGAACTGCCGGCGCCAGGGACCGGCTCGGCGCCACCGGCCCCCGCGGGCGGGGTGGACGCCCCGGGGGCGCCCGCCCGTCGCTGGAAGTCGGCGAGCTTGCTCATGCCGATCACCGTGGCGCCCACGGTGCCCAGGCCGACCCCCGACAGGACGAGGACGGCCCCGACGAACAGGCTGAACAACAGGGTCGTGAGCCGCCGTCCGCGCCGCCGTGCGGCGTGCGGGCGGCGGACCGGTGCGGACGGGCGGCCGTCGTCCGGCTCCTGACCAGGCATCGGCTTGGGACGCAACGCGGTCTGTTCCATGGATCACCTCCGGCCAGAGCTCTACCCTCCGCACCTGCCCGCGACGATCCTCGAACGGGTGATGCGGCTCCTTCCCGTTCGAGCCGTCCGCCCCCGGACCGGCCGCCCCCCTCCGCCGGCCGGACGCCCCCGGGCCGGGGTCAGAAGGCCGCGATCGAGGCGGCCCCCCGGGTGGTGGCGAACGGCACGGCCGGGAACTGCCCCGGTACGAAGCCGTGGGCGCGACGGGCCAGGTCGGCGGCCCCGTAACGACGGCAGTCGTAGTGCCACTTCAGGATGCCCGCCATCCAGTTCTGCAGCTCGACCACGTAACCCTCCATGATGTCGCGGGCCTCGGCCGAGAGGCCGAAGTCCTCGAAAAGGACGGGGAACTCATGGGCGGCGACATGCTCGAACTGATGCATGCGCTGGGTCATGAGGTCGTGGATGACGCCGAGCGCCGCCGGGTAGTCGCAGCCGAAGAAGTTCTGCACGACGAGGATCGCGTTGTGCACCTCTCCCTCGTACTCGATCTCCTTCTGGTACGAGAAGACGTCGTTGATGAGCATCCCGTAGTCGATCGCGGCGTTCTCCAGCGACCGGACGGGACCGCTGCGGTAGACCTCCGGTGGCACCTTCGGGCCGTGGCCCAGGCGGCACAGGCTCATGGTGAGGTCGGAGCCGAAGGTGGCGCGGCGCATCTCCAGGTAGTCGACGGGGTCGGGGATGCGGTTCTGCAGCTGGTTGGACAGCTCCCACACCCAGCTCTCGGTCATGACCTCCACCGAGGCCCGCATGGTGCGGCGTGCGTCCGGGCTCATCGTGGCCGTCGTGCGCCGCCAGAGATCGGCGAGACCACGCTCCATCGCGTTGGCCGGGGGCGGGATCTCCTCGCCGTCGACGGGCATGCAGGCGGACAGCCGCGCGGTGCACAGCTTCGCGGCGGCCAGATCCCTGCGGTTCCCGAACACCATCGGGTAGTAGTCGTCGCCGTACGTCCCCCACACGAGCCACCCCGCACTGAGGTCCAGCGCCTCCGGGGTGCCGTCCGGGTCGAGGCCCGCCGAGCACAGCGGCAGGTCGTAGGCGGCGAGCTTGTCCTCGTCCCAGACGCCCTCCTCCAGGATGCCCATGCTGTGGGCCCAGGGGGTGATGCGCCGCCGGGCCCCGTCCAGGTCGGCGTTCAACCGGACCTTGAACGGCATGTAGAAGTCGGGCAGCAGGGACGGGCCCACCTTCTGGAACGGCACATGCGTGTAGACGCGCAGCCGTTCGGCGCCGGCTGCGGCGAGCAGCGCCCCGACGTCGGCGGCGGAGGTCCCCGGCCCGGTCGGTCCGCTCAACGGCGAACTCCGCAGGGCCCCTTCGTTCATGTACCGGCTCGACCGCATGTGCCACTCGTGGCCCCCGGACTGCCAGTCCTGGAGCCCCTGGGTGTACGCGGCGACGGCACGGACCTCGTCCGGGGCGAGGCCCTTCTCCAGGGCCAGCGCGGGCACTTCGGTGAGCGCCGTGTGCTCGAACTGGTGCAGTCGCGAGGTGAGGATGTCGTTGACGGTCTCTGCGGCCTGCTGCGTCGTGCAGCCGAAGAAGGTCTCCAGGACGAGCACTCCGTTGCTGAGCTCGCCCTCCTCCTCGACCTCCCGCTGGTACGAGAAGAGGTCGTTGCGCAGGTGGACCCCGTCGGAGAAGGTCTCCATCAGCACGCGCAGCGGCCGGGAGCGGGCGACCTGCTCGGGGACCTCCGCGGTCGCGTACTCCACGAGCCCCGCGGACCAGGGGGCGCCGCCCACCTTGCGGCGCATCTCGATGTACTCGACGGGATTCGAGACCCGCCCCTCGTTGATGTTGGACAGCTCCCACATCGACTCGTTGAGCAGATGCTCGGTGGACTCGGCGAACCGCCTGCGCCACCCCATCGACATGGCGGGGACCGTGCGCGCCCACAGGTCGGCGAGACCGGCTTCGACCGGGTTCTGCGGCTCCGGAACGGGGGTCGAGAGGTCGAGCGGCATGAAGAGCGGGAGGCGGTCGAGGTAGGCCTTGCCGCCCGAGCGGTCCTGGCTTCGTTTGAAGGTCTCCAGGAAGTGGTCGTCGAAGAAGAAGACCCACACGTACCAGTCGGTGATGAGCGAGAGGGCGGGGCCGTCGCATTCGGGATGCGTGTACGCGCACAACAGTCCGTAGTCGTGTGCGTCGAGGTCGGCCTGCGTCCAGATGCCGGAACCCTCCAGCATGCCCATTCCGCGCGCCCACTCGGTCGTGTGGGCGCGCGCCTCGTCGACATGTGGGTTCAGCCGCGCGGGATACGGCATGTAGAAGTGCGGCAGTTCGAAGGGCTGCGTCATGGTCCGGCCCTACCCGGGGCCCCCCGGGGGCATCCGTACGGCGGCACATGATCGCACCATCGCGTGAACCGATGAGTGAACGGACCCTCCGCGGGGAAAGGGCCCGCGTTTCCTCGCGCCGACGCAAGCGGGCCTTCTGGGGCCGGTGGGGGGCGGGTTGACGGTCGACCGTCTGAAACTTAGGTTTGCCTTACCTAAGTGGTTCTCGCCTCTGAAAGGCCAACTACCCATGAGATCCGCCCTGTTCGCCCGTGCCACCCGCATCGCCGCCGTCGGCGTCACCGCCACCGCGCTGACCGTCGGGCTCGCCGGCTCCGCCTCGGCCGCCACCGCCACGCGGACCGTGACAGTGAGCGGCACGACGTACGACCTGTCGCTGACGGCCCCCGACAACCTGTCCTCGGCCGGGCAGAACATCACCGTCGCCGGCAGCGGATACAACTCCGTCCAGGGTGTCTACGTCGGCCTGTGCGTGATACCCGAGGGCGTCGTACCGGGCGATCCGTCGACGTACACCTCCCGTCCGACCCCCTGCCTGGGCGGCGCGGACCAGTCGGGCACCACCGGCGCCTCGCACTGGGTGTCGAACTTCGGCGGCGGTATGGTCGCGAACAGCTCCGTGTACGGCGCCGGCGGCTCCTTCAGCGTCAGCGTGCACGTCAACCCGAACATCGCGTCCGGCACGGTCTGCGGCACGGACGTCGACTGCGCCATCGTGACGCGCGCCGACCATACGGGCAGCGGCAACCGCTCGTACGACGTCCACCTCCCGGTCACCTTCTCGTGACCGCGCCTCTCAGAACCCGGGGGCGGAGCGATGTGCTCCGCCCCCGGGCGGCAGGCACCCTGGCGGGAATCACGGCGGTGGTCCTCACCGCCGTCGTCGTCGGCACGCCCGCCACCGGCGCCGAAGACCCGCCCGCCACCGGCGGTTACGAGCGGACCGCCCGCCTCACGACCGTCGGCAAACCGCTCGACCTGCTGCTGCACCCCGAGTCGGGGAAGCTGTACGTCGGGTCCGACACCGTCGCCGGTACGACGGGCGGAAGTCTGGCCGGGGTCTACGCCGTCGACCCGGCGGCCGGGAACGTACTGAGCTGGGTGAGGACCTCGCCCGGCAGTACGGGCGCGCCCGCCCAGCTCCCGGGGAAACGGCTGGCCGGACCACTGCCCGGTGACGGAGTGCACTACCTCGTCGGACTGCGCGGAGTCGCCGCCGCGAAGGACGGCGACGCGGCGGGGCGCGGCGGCTGGCTCACCGGCACGACGATCACGCAGGCCAAGGCCGGCGCGAAGGCCGGCTCGGTGGTCGTCGTACGCGGGACGAAACTGGAGGAGGTCGCCGTCGGTGAGACGTCGGTGACCGTCGAGCGCTCCCTCACACTCCCGGCCACCGGCGGTCCGCTCGCCGTGGACACGGCGAGCGGACGGATCTGGGTGGCCGACAACGCCAACAGCCTGCTGCGCGGGGTCGATGCGGCCGCCTTCGCGCCGGACGGCAAGGACATCCCGCTCGGCCCGGGCGCCGCGGTGTCCTTCCTGGAGTGGGACGTCGAGCACGGGACAGTGTGGGCGGGGCGTGGTGCCGTGCTGGAGGCGTACGACATCGCCTCGGGCGAACTCGCCGCCGCCTTCCGGGCGAAGCCCGGGGACTCGGTCGCGGACGTCGCCGTCGACCCGCGTTCCGACCAGGCCTTCGCGGTGTGGCAGGACTACGGCAATCCGCCGGAGGAGGGGGACGGCGTCGGGCAGCTCACGGTGTACGACACCGCCACGCTGAAGGATGCCGGCAAGGGTGCCGAACTTCCGGGGAACAACGGCCAGTTGGGCAGCTCGTCCGTCGCGGTGACGCCGGGCGGCGGCTCGGTGTTCGTCGCGAGCCCTTCCGACGCCTCGCTCACCGTGTTCACGGCGCCGGCGCCGCCGACGCCCTCCGCCTCGCCGTCATCGTCGGATCCGGTGTCGCCGTCGCCCTCGGTGCCGGTCTCGCCCGGTCCGTCCGACGGGTCGCCCGATCCGTCCCCCGGCGACTCGGGCCCGGATGCCGGCCCGACCGACTCCGGCACGACGGTCCCCGTCGACGGCCCGACGGCCGACGGGGACGGCACGGGTGGCACGGGTGGCGGTGGAGCGCAGTCCACCACCGGTGGTGGCTCGTTCACCGCCGCCGGAGGCGGGTCGCTCGCCTCGACCGGCTCCGACGTGATCCTGCCCGCCGCGGCCGGTACGGCGGCACTGATCGCCTCCGGCACCGCGGCGGTCCTGTGGCGCCGCCGACGGGCCACGGCGTAGGCAGCGCGCCGGCGCGAAGGACCGCGGAGGGAGACACGGACGGCTCCCTCCGCGGCGGCCCGCGGCCGCGGGGACAGGACGGACAGCAGTGCGGGCGCGGCAACCGTGCGAGCGGGGCAACCGTGCGGGCGCGGCGGCCGTGCGGGCGCGGCAGGGGCCCGCCTCAGTGCTGGGAGGCGCTCTGCGGTGTCGCCTCGCTCGGCCGTACGACGACGTACCCCTCTCCCTGGAGAACCAGCTGCACCGCCTCCCCCGAGCCGCCGCGGAGCATCGAGCCGATCGACTGCGAACGGTGCAGCGACGTCTGCAGGTTGGCCGTCCAGCCGACGATGGCGTCCGTGTCGACGTACACGGGCCACTGCGGTGAGACCGGGATGACCAGCGGGTTGCCCTCGCAGACGAGACCGAGCCTGCCCTGCCCGGTGAAGACGCTGTTGAACAGCCCTCCGCCGGTCATGCCCGCGCCCTTCACCGTCTTGATCTCGTACTTGAGTGAGGCGTCGAAGCACAGCACGTTGCGGCCGTTGACGGTGAAGACGTCGCCGGGGTCGATGTCGATGATGAAGCAGTTCTGTGCCTCGTGCGCGAACCAGGCCTCCCCCTGTCCGCGCACCGCCATGAGGGGCAGGCCCTCTCCGGTGACGGCCCGTTTGAGCATGCCGCCGACGCCCTGGCCCTTGCGCTCGAACTGCAGGTTGCCGCGGTAGGCGATCATCGCGCCCTGCCGGGCGAGCATCTCTCCGTTGACGGCGTACCTGATCGACTTGGCGTTCTGCACGCTCATGCCCGCCGTGGCGGCCGGCTGCACCATGTACTCGCTGGAAAACAGATCACCCTTCATCCGGGCATCCTGTCCCGGAGGCGGCGATTCCACCATCCTGCCGGGGGAGGAAAGGCGGCGACGAAGGTATCGGGCGGCACGACGAAAGGCGGGGCGGTCGACGCCCGCTCGCGTCGACCGCCCCGCGGGGCCTTTCGGCCCCACCCTGTGGGGGGTGGTTTCTCAGTGCCCGGCCCGCTGTCGGCCGGTGGTCGGGCGATCGTCTCGCGATCGCCGTTGCACGGTCAGAAGGTCAGCTTCCAGCTGTTGATCCGGCCGGTGTCGGCCGAGGCCACGTCCTGGACGCGCAGCTTCCACGTCCCGTTGGCGGTCTCGCCGGAGGCGTCCACGGTGTAGGTGGCGCTGACGTTGTCGGCCGAGTCCGAGGTGCTGGACGGCTTCAGGCGGAACGCCGTGCCGTCCGGGGCGACCAGGTCGATCACCAGGTCACCGCGGAAGGTGTGGGTGATGTCGACGCCGACCTGGAGGGCGGACGGGGCGTTGCCGGTGCGGCCGCTGACCGCGACCGGCGACTCGACGGCCGAGCCCGCGTCGGGGATCGCGACGGCGGCGGTGCTGGAGAAGGTCGTGCCGGTGGAGCCGCCGGAGCCGCTCACGGCCTGCACGGTCTTGGCCGCGTCGGCCAGACCGGCGCCGCAGCCGCCCGAGCAGGTGCCGGGCAGGGCACGGGAGTTGGTCTTGATCGCCGACTCGATCTGGGCCGGCGTCAGCGCGGAGTTCGCCGACTTGGCGAGCGCGGCGAGGCCCGCGATGTGCGGGGCGGCCATGCTGGTGCCCTGGTAGTACTCGTACGACTCCGAACCGGCCGTCTTCGTACCCGCGTTCAGCGTGGAGAGGATGCCGTTGGCGGTGGTGGAGTTGGTCTCGCCGCCGGGGGCCGCGATGTCCACGGTCGAGCCGAAGTTGGAGTAGTAGGCCTTGGAGCCGGTGCGGCCCAGCGCCGCCACCGAGATGACGTTGCTGCAGCTCGCCGGCGAGTAGTTGGCCGCGTTGGCGTTGCTGTTGCCCGCCGCGACGACGACCGTCGTACCGCGGCCGACGGCGTTGTTGATCGCGGTCTGGGTGGCCGTGGTGCAGGCGCCGCCACCGCCGAGGCTCATGTTGATGACCTTGGCGACGTTGGCGTTGGCCGGGACGCCGGAGACCGTGCCGCCGGACGCCCAGGTGATGGCGTCGATGATGTCGGAGTCGTAGCCGCCGCACTTGCCGAGGACACGCAGCGGGGAGATCTTCGCGTTGTACGCGATGCCCGCGACGCCCTTGCCGTTGTTGGTGGCGGCGGCGATGGTGCCCGCGACGTGCGTGCCGTGCCAGGAGGAGTCACTGGCCGGGGCGCCGGCCTGGCACTCGCCCGCGGCGGACCAGTCGCCCGGGTCGGCCGGGTTGCTGTCGCGTCCGTTGCCGTCGACCGAGACCGCGGTGTCGGAGATGAAGTCGTAGCCCGCGACGATGTTGGCCGCGAGGTCGGAGTGGGTGACGTAACCGGTGTCGATGACGGCGACGGTCACGCCGGTGCCGGTCGCGGTGGTCCAGGCACCGGGGACACGCATGCCCGCGGTGGACTCGAAGAGGTCCCACTGCTTGCTGTACTCGGTGTCGTTCGGGTCGGCCTGCGGCTTGTTGAGGCGGTCCGGCACGGCGTACGCGACCTGCGGGTCTGCCCGGAACTCGGCGACGACGTCGGCCACATCGGCCTTGCTCAGCCGGTCACCCAGGTCGACCAGCGCGGCACCGGTGCCGAGGCGGCGCTGGAAGTCGAGGTCCTCCCCGGCCTCCTCGCCCTTGGCCTCGGCGTCCGCGGCGGCGGCCTTGTTCGACTTGGCCTCGGTGGCGCCCGCCTTGTAGCCGACGATCAGCCGCTCGGCCGGGGCGGTCACGGCGGCGGCAGCGGTCTTCGCGACCTCGTCGGAGGGGACCGTGGCGGTGGCCGGGCCGGCCAGCGCGAGGGACGTGACCGTCCCGGCCATCAGCGTCGCGGATATCGCGGCGACGGATATCAGCTTCCGTCTCGCGGGTCGTGGAGTACGCAAGGAAGTGCCTTTCGTGGCCGGCTCCGGACAGCGCGCGAAAGCGGTGCGGAGCATCGGTCGATTCGCTTCGTCGTCGAAGCGGCGGGGGGTGCGAGCGAAAAGCGCGTCAGCCGGCCATGCGCAGCGACCTATCAGGGGTTACCTGTGGTTCGACTGTGGCTCGAACAATAGGTCGCGCCTTTGACCCGGGGATACGGGGAAAACCCTCGATCCATGGCCGGGAACCCCCTACGGAGAAAGGCGGTTGACGGGAAAGGGCACCCTTTTCACACGTTCGGCCCGGTCTCGGCCGGCCTCGCGCGACGGCCGGTTCTCAAGTGGTGGTCGGCTCTCGGGCGGAGGCCGGTTCTCGAGTGGCGGCCGGTTCCCAGTCCGGCCGGCCCTCAGGCGGCGTCGGTGGCCGCGAGGAACTGCGTGGCGGCGAGTTCCGCGTACAGGGGGTCGCCCGCGACGAGTTCGCGGTGGGTGCCCACGGCCCGTACCCGCCCGGCGTCCATGACGACGATGCGGTCGGCCATGGTGACGGTGGACAGCCGGTGGGCGACGACCAGGACCGTGGTGGTGCGGGCGACATCGGCGACCGTGTCGCGCAGCGCGGCTTCGTTGACCGCGTCGAGCTGGCTGGTGGCCTCGTCGAGCAGCAGCAGCCGGGGCCGCCGCAGAAGGGCCCGGGCGATGGCGACGCGCTGCCGCTCGCCGCCGGAGAGCTTGGTGCCGCGGTGGCCCACGAGCGTGTCCACGCCCTTCGGCAGCCGGTCGACGAGGGAGTCGAGCCGGGTGGTCTTGAGCGCGCGGAGCAGTTCGGCGTCGTCGGCGTCGGGATTGCCGAGCAGGAGGTTGTCGCGGAGGCTGCCGGACAGGACGGGCGCGTCCTGCTCGACGTAGCCGATGGCCGACCGGAGCCCCGACACCTCCCAGTCGGTGAGGTCCCGGCCGTCCAGCGTGATGGTCCCCTCCTCGGGGTCGTAGAACCGCTCGATGAGGGAGAACACGGTGGTCTTGCCTGCGCCCGACGGTCCCACGAAGGCGGTCATGCCGCGCGGAGGGACGGCGAAGGTCACGCCGTGGTGGACGTACGGCAGGTCGTCGTCGTACCGGAAGCGGACGTCCTCGAACGTGATCGAGGCGGGCTCGGCGCCGGGGCCGGGCAGCGGGGCGGGCTCGGAGGCCGGCTCGGCGGGCAGCCGCCTGGCCTCCTCGATGCGGGCCAGGGCGGCCGAGCCGCTCTGGTACTGGGCGACCGCTCCGACGACCTGCTGGATGGGCGACATCAGGTAGAAGACGTACAGCAGGAAGGCGACGAGGGTGCCGATGTCGACGGCTCCGGTCGCGACGCGCGCGCCGCCCACGGCGAGGACGGTGATGAACGCGACCTGCATCGACAGACCGGCCGTGTTCCCCGCCAGTGCCGACCACTTGGCGGCCCGGACGCTCTGGCGCCAGGACTCCTCGGCCGCCGCGTGCACGGCCCGCTCCTCGCGGTGCTCGGCGCCGGACGCCTTGATCGTCCGCAGTGCGCCCAGGGTCCGCTCCAGCGACGCGCCCATCGCCCCGACCGCGTCCTGGGCCCGCCTGCTGGCCCGGTTGATGCGCGGGACGATCACGCCGATCACCGTGCCCGCGGCCAGGACCACGCCCAGGGTGACGGCGGTGAGCACCGGATCGACGAACCCCATCAGGGCGAGCGTGGCCACGAGGGTGAGTCCGCCGGTGCCGAGGCCCACCAGCGAGTCTGTGGTGACCTCCCGCAGGAGGGTGGTGTCCGAGGTGATCCGGGCCATCAGGTCCCCGGGCTCGCTCCGGTCGACGGAGGCTATGCGCAGGCGCAGCAGGTGCGAGACGAGGCCCCGCCGTGCACCGAGCACGACGGACTCGGCGGTGTACCGCAGCACGTACGAACCCAGCGCGCCGATCGCGGCGTTCGTGACGACCAGGGCCGACATCGCCAGCAGCGCGCCGGTGATCGCCCGGTCGTGGCCCAGGTCGTCGATCAGGGACCTGGCCACCAGCGGCAGCGCGAGCCCCGCCGCCCCGGTCAGGAGCGACAGCACGGCTCCGAGCAGCAGCGTCCAGCGGTAGGGGCGCACGTAGGCGAGCAGCAGCCGCCACGCCGGTGTGGCTGCTGGGCCGGACGGCTGGGACTGCGGCACGGTACTCCCCCTCGGACGGTCGGCTCCCCTTCCCCTCCGGGCCGGAGTCTCGTCCGGGGTCCGGAAGGGGTCGATGAAGTATCGCCGATGCCGCTGACAGTGCCGTAGGGGATTTCCGCCGGGCGGCCCCGGGTCCGGGTGCCGTCCTTCGGTGCCCGGCTCACGAGCGCGGGCCGGGCAGCCGCGCCGTGCGGCCCTCACCGGTGTCGGTCGGCCGCAGCACGCAGCCCTCGCCCTCGCCGTTCGACGGCGGGAGCGGCAGGAGCGGCAGGACGCTGTGTCCGGTGGCGGTCGCCTGTCGGCGGGTCACTCGACGATGACGTCGCTCATGCCGCCGTCGGTGCGCCAGTTCCTGAGCAGTTCGTGGAAGGCGACCGGCCCGTCGCCGTACGACTCGCTGCGCCGCCTGGGCCTGCCCTCGTTGTTGTAGTACCCGGGGGTGCACTCGGCCTGGAACGCGTAGAGGTCCGCGGCCTTCTCCCGGATCGCGGCGACCCAGGCGGTCTCGGCCTCGACGGTCGGCTCGACGTACCGGGCCCGGCGCCTGCGTGCCTCGGCGACGATCTCGGCGACGTGGGTGGCCTGTTCGTCGAGGATGTGGACGTAGTTCACGGCGCTGGCGTTCTGCAGCGGACCGAGCTGGAAGAGGTTGGGGAATCCGTTGCTGGAGAAGCCGTGGAGCGTTCTCACCCCCTGCCGCCAGGACGCGGGCAGTTCGGCGCCGTCGCGGCCGTACACCGGGAGCCGGCCGGACAGGATTCCCGAGACGCCGACCTCGAAGCCGGTCGCGAAGATGACGCAGTCGACCGCGTACTCCGTGCCGCCGGCCACGACGGCGTTCTCGGTGATGCGCTCGACGCCGCCGTGGTCGGCGGTGTCCACCAGCGTCACGCCGGGCCGGTTGAACGTGTCCAGGTAGTGGTCGCTGAAGGTGGGCCGCTTGCACATGTACCGGTACCAGGGCTTGAGTGCCTCGGCGGTCGCGGGGTCCTCGACGAGAGAGTCGACCCGGGCACGGATCTCGTTCATCTTCTGGAAGTCGGCCAGCTCGTTCAGGCGGTCGCGTTCCTCCGCCGGAAGGTTGGCGTAGTTGTTGGTCGGGATGAGGTTCTGCAGCAGCCGGGCGCTGCTGGTCCAGCCGTCGTCCACCAGGTCCTCGTCGGTGCGGGTGCCGGTGACGGTCCTGAGGAAGTTGTCCCTGCGGCGGCGCTGCCAGCCCGGTTCGAGCGAGGCGGCCCAGCGGGGGTCGGTGGGGCGCTGGCCCCGCACGTCGACCGAGGAGGGGGTGCGCTGGAACACGTACAACTGCCGTGCGTCGCGGCCCAGATGCGGCACGACCTGGACGGCGGTCGCTCCGGTGCCGATCAGGGCCACGCGCTTGTCGGAGAGCCGGTGCAGGTTCCCGTTCGCGTCGCCACCCGTGTACGCGTAGTCCCAGCGGCTGGTGTGGAAGGTGTGCCCCTTGAAGGTCTCGATGCCGGGGATGCCCGGGAGCTTCGCCTGGCTGAGCGTGCCGCTGGAGACCACCACGTAGCGTGCCCGTACGCGGTCGCCGCGGTCGGTGCCGACCACCCATTCCAACTCGGTGTCGTCCCAGCGCAGTTCGGTCGCCTGCGTCCGGAAGCAGGCGCCGTCGTACAGGTCGAACCGGCGCGCAATCGCCCGCGCGTGCTGCCGGATCTCCTCGCCCGGCGCGTATTTCCACTCGGGGATGTGGCCGACCTCTTCGAGCAGCGGCATGTAGACGTACGACTCGATGTCGCAGTGGATGCCCGGGTACCGGTTCCAGTACCAGGTCCCGCCGAAGTCACCCGCCTTCTCGATGATCCGGATCGACTCCACGCCCGCCTGCCGCAGCCGCGCCCCGGCGAGCAGACCGCCGAAGCCGCCGCCGACGACCACCGCCTCGACCCGGTCGTGCAGCGGCTCCCGCGTGAACTCCGGTTCCTCCACGTACGGGTCGTCCGCGTAGTAGCCGAACTCTCCCGCGATGCGCTGGTACTGCGCGTTTCCTTCCGGCCGGATGCGGCGGTCGCGCTCGGCCCGGTATCGCGCACGCAGGGCGTCCGGGTCGAAGCCGGGCCCGTCCGGGCCTGACGGGGACCTGCCGGACGAGGCGTGGGGAGTGGGGGGCATACCTGTCCTTCTGCTGTGGGGCCTGCGGTCGGGTGGGGACGAGTGCGCTGTGCCTGGTCCGGCGGCGGACCGTCCGCCGTGGCCGTCCTCTTTCCTTTCGGTGGCTCGAACTGCCGTCATCCTGCGACCTCTTGACCGCAACGGCTAGGGCATCGGGGCGGCGGGGACGGCATCACGCCACGGGGAGCGTGCGGCGATGGCCTGCCGCCGGCCGCGGACCGCCTTCGGTGGCATGCCGAGCGCGAGGACTCCGGTCAGCCGGTCGCCCGTGCGGTAGGCGACCGTGAACCTGCGCTCGTCGAGGTCCCCCTCCACCACGGCGACCTCGTCGTGTCCGCGCAGCAGGCCGTACGCCTGGACCTTCAGGCCGTACTGTTCCGACCAGAAGTACGGCACCGGTGCGAACGGTTTGCGCGCCTGCGGGTGCAGCAGGTTGCGGGCCGCCGCCATGCCCTGCTCGGCGGCGTTCGTACGGTGCTCGACGCGCATCGGCGTCCCGAACAGCGGGTTGTACCAGCGGGCGACGTCACCGGCCGCGTACACCCCTGGTGCGGCCTCGCAGTACTGGTCGCACACCAGCCCGTCGTCCACCGTCAGGCCGCTCCCCGCCAGCCACTCGGTGTTGGGCAGCGACCCGACGGCCACCAACACCTCGTCGCCCTCGACGAGTTCGCCGCCGACGAGCCGTACCCCGACCTCGGTCACCGCGGCCACCCGGACCCCGGTGCGCAGGTCCACCCCGTGGTCCAGGTGGGCCGCGGCGAGCACCCGCCCGACCTCGTCGCCGACGGCGTGGGCGAGCGGTACCGGCGCGGGTTCCAGGAGCGTGACCGCGGTGCCGAGCCGGCGGGCCACGGCGGCGGCCTCGGCGCCCAGGAACCCGGCGCCGACCACCACCAGGCGCCGGCCCGCACCCAGCCCGTCCCGCAGGGCGAGCGCGTCGTCCAGGGTGCGCAGCACATGCGCGGTCCCGTCGCCGGGCAGCCGCCGCGGACGTACACCGGTGGCGACGACCAGTCCGTCGTACGGCACCCGTGTCCCGTCGGCCAGCAGCACCGCGCGTCCGCCGGGATCGAGGCCCGTCGCGGCGGTGCCCAGCCTCAACTCCAGGTCCAGCGCGGCCAGATCGTCCGGCGGACGCAGTGCGAGCCGGTCGTGGTGCCACTCGGACGCCAGGATCTGCTTGGACAGCGGCGGCCTGTCGTACGGTGCGTGCGGCTCGTCACCGATGAGGGTGAGTGTGCCGTCGTACCCCTCCCGGCGCAGGGTCTCGGCTGCCGCGAGCCCGGCCGCCGAAGCACCGACGACGACGATCCTCCTCACTGGCCGACCAGCCGGATCGCCGCTGCCGGACAGATCGCCACGGCTTCGCGTACGCCGTCGAGGAGGCCCTCCCCGGGCACCTCCTCCAGCAGGATCGCCACTCCGTCGTCGTCCCGCTGGTCGAAGACCTCCGGGGAGGCCATCACGCACTGACCCGACGCCACGCACTTCGGTTCGTCCAGTTCCACACGCATGAGCATCTTCCTTGTCCTTCAGGCACGTTCAGTGATCTCGCCGGTGGCCGCTCACCAGGCGACGGGCAGGGAGTCCACGCCGTACGTGGTGCCGGTGTGGTCGAACCGGAGCTCCTCCACCGGGACGGCCAGGCGCAGGGTGGGGACGCGCCGGTAGAGCGTGCCGTGGACGACCTGGAGTTCCAGCCGGGCGAGGGACTGGCCCAGGCACTGGTGGGGTCCGTAGCCGAACGCGTTGTGCTTGCGCGCGGGCCGGGTGACGTCCACCCGGTCGGCGCCGGGGAACGCCTCGGGGTCCCAGTTGGCGGCGTGCAGGTCGACGACGATGCCGTCACCGGCCCTGATGACCTGCCCGCCGATCTCGATGTCCTCGGTGGCGACCCGGCGCAGCCCGACCTGGACGATGCTCAGGTAGCGCAGCAGCTCTTCCACCGCGCCCGCGACGACCTTCGGGTCCTGTGTGTCCCGTACCAGGGCGAGCTGTTCGGGGTTCTGCAGCAGCACCAGGGTGCCGAGGCCGATCATCGTCGCGGTGGTCTCGTGGCCGGCGATGAGCATCGCGACACCCATGTGGACTGCCTCGTCGCGGGTCATCTCCCCAGCGGTGACGCGGGCCGCCATCTCGGACAGGACGTCCTCGCCGGGCTCGGTGAGCTTCCTGCCGAGCAGGTCGTCCAGGTAGGAGGACAGGGCCGTGCTCGCCGCGCGGGAGTCCTCCGGTGCCGCGGCGCGGTCGAGCGCGAGAGTGCTGTTCTCCTGGAAGAACTCGTGGTCCGCGTACGGCACTCCCAGCAGCTCGCTGATCACCAGCGAGGGGACGGGAAGCGCCAGTGCCGTCACGAGGTCGGCCGGATTGGGGCCGGCCAGCAGGTCGTCGATCAGACCGTCGACGATCTTCTGGACCGGGGCCCGCATGGCCTCGATCCGCTTGACCAGGAACGGCCCGTTCACCATCCGGCGCAGCCGGGTGTGCTCGGGGGCGTCGGTGTTGACGACGAGTTCCGGGGTGTACTTCGCGATCTGCTGCCGGTACTCGGTCACGAACGGGAAGCCGGGGTTCCTGTCGTTCGCGCTCACACGGGGATCGGTCAGGAGGGCCCGCTGCGCCTCGTGGCCGGTGATGATCCAGGGCGTGCTGCCGTCCCAGATGCGGATCCTGCTGATCGGGTTGTCCGCACGGAGTTCCTCCACGGCCGGAGGCGGGGCGAACGGACAGCCCTCCGCCCTCGGCATCGGGAACTCGGGCATCTCCCGCGCCGCGTCGGACGCGGCACCGGCCAGTGTCTCGGCCATGTGTCTCCTCGGTGGGGGCTCCGCCGGGGCGGAGTACGGGGAAGGGCTGGAGGCCTCTGGGTCACATGCAAGCGGAGCGGTCTGACACCTCCCGGACAGTTGCCTGACAGGAAGCTGACGTGACCCGGATCACATACGCGATTCCAGCGGAGGGGTGGGTCGGCGGCGGGCCCGACCCCGGGCAGGGGGGCGGCCGGAGCAGGGTTCAGCGGCCGAGCCGGTAGCCGAAGCCCCGGCGCGTGTGGATGAGCGGGGGCTGGTCCTGATCCACCTTGTGGCGCAGACGGGAGACGAGTTTCTCGATCGCGTTTGCGGCCCGGGCCTCTCCCCAGACAAGCCGGCAGATCTGCTGTTTGGACAGCACGCGCTCGGCGTTGACCAGCAGATGCCGCAGCAGCCGGTACTCCGCGGGGGTCAGGTCGAGCGACCGCCTGCCGCGCCAGGCCTGACAGGTGGCGTCGTCGAGCACGACATCGCCGTAGCACGGCCCTTGGCGCACCGGACTGCGGCCGCGCAGTAACACATGGGCCCTGGCGAGGACTTCGGAGATCCGGAACGGCAGGGTGACGTAGTCGGTCTCTCCCGGGCCCAGTTCGGGCACCAGGCTCCCCAGCCTCTCGTACGAGGCCAGGAACAGCACGGGAGGGCGGTCGGCCGGACGGAACCTGCGGCCCTCCCCCAGGCCGTCGAGGTCCGGCACCGTCATGTCGAAGAGGACCAGGTCGAACCGTCGTTCCGCCAGCCGCGCCAGCCCCTGGGCGCCGGTGCGGGCGGCGGTCACCCGGTAGTCCGCCAACTCCAGCGTGGTCGACAGCAGTTCGGTGAGCCCCTCGTCGTGGACCACGACCAGGACGTGCCGTCCGGCACCACGGGCGAGCAGGGACACGTCGGCGTCACCTCCGCGCGCCCCGCCTGCGCCGCCGGGCCCTGACACCCGGCCCACGTCGTCCATCCCGTGCATCGCACGCACCTCGCTCATGGCTGGGCCGCCTGACGCGTGGGACCCGCGCGTCAGGCGTACGGCGCGGGCGGGGACGCGTCGCACGGCCGGACGGCCCGCCCGACGGAACCCGCCCCGGCCGGGAGCGAAAGGGGCGAGGTGCGCGGGAGCGGGTGTCGCACGCTCGGGCGGTGGCGCTGTCGGACTGTCAGGCGGGCTGCGACGAGGCGCCCTCGCCCTCCAGCGTGATGTCGGTGCGCAGGAAGTCGTCGACCATCCGGTGGAACAGCGTGGAGAGCTGCCGCAGTTCCTCCGGCGACCAGTGGGCCAGCGCCACCTCCATGCCCCGGCAGCTCGCCATACGGATGCGGTCGATCGCCTCCTGGCCGGCGGCGGTGAGCTGGATGCGCTGGGCGCGGCGGTCGTCCGGGTCCGGGACCCGGGTCAGGTAACCGCCCTTCTGCAACTGCTGCACCTGCCGGGTGACGTGCGAGGCCTCCACCGCCAGCCGGGCCGCCAGCTCGCCGGGGCGCATGGGCTCGGAGTCGGCGATCTGCCGCAGCAGCGCCACGGCCGCACGGTCCAACGACACACCGGCCAGGGCCATGAGGCGCTCGTGCTGCCGGACCCGGCCGGTCAGATACACGATGCGGTTGAGGGCCCGCTCGATCTCGACGACGTCCTTCGAGGCGGGGGCGGATGCGTGATCGGCAGCGGGGACGGAGCCGGATGCGGGTGAGGGCGTGGACATGGAGCCACTTTACCAGCTGCTTGCGTGACTCAAGTAAATTCACGATTCACTTGCTTGACTCAAGTAAGGCAGATATGTTTGCCTTACTCAAGTGAGACCCGATCGTCGCAGGTACGGCCCACATCCGGGCCCTCCCGCACCGCCCGCGGCACCGCACCGCGAGCGACACCTCGGTCGAGCGCCCGGCACCACGTGCCATGGCGCGCGGAACGGACCGCCGAAGCGGAGGCGGTCCGCCCGCGCCGGCCCCGTGGGGACGGGGACCGGCGCGGGCACCGGGTCCGGCGGACGGGCACTCCCCCGCCCTCCCGCCGGGCCCGGACAGGAACACGGCCGAGCACCTCCCGGTCGTCATCCGCCGTGCGCCGTCAGTCACCTGCCGCCAGTCACCCCTCACCAGTCGCCCACCACTGCTCACACGCGACCGGCCCGACGAGCCCCGCAAACGATCAAACCCTCGAACCCTCAAGCCCTCGAACCCGCAAGGAAAGCGAGTCTCACCATGGCCACCATGAAGTCCGTCCGCACCGGTCCCGTCGGCGGGATCGACGTCGTCGACATCGAGCGCCCGGTACCGGGCCCCCGCGACGTCCTGCTCAGAATCCGCGCCTGCGGCATCTGCGGCACCGACACCTTCTTCCTCCACCTCGGCGGCGCCCCCATGGGCCCGGACGGCTCGATGACCTCCCTCCCGCTCGGTCACGAACCCGCCGGGGAGATCGTCGAGACGGGCAGCGCCGTCACCGGCCTCAAGGTCGGCGACCGCGTCGTCGTCAACCCGCAGGGCGTGCCCTCCGGCATCATCGGCTGCGGCGGCGAGCACGGCGCCATGAGTGAGTACCTCCTGGTCGAGAACGCCGAGCCGGGCACCAACCTCAGCGTCTTCCCCGACTCCGTGCCCTTCGCCGTGGCCGCCCTCAACGAGCCGATGGCCGTCGCCCGGCACTGCGTGAACCGCTCCGGAGCCGGACCCACCGACAAGGTCGTCGTCTTCGGCGCCGGGCCCATCGGCCTGGGCGCCGCCATCTGGCTCAAGCTCCGCGGAGTCCGGCACGTCGTCGTCGTGGACGTCATCCCCGAACGACTGGAAACCGCCCTCGCCGTCGGTGCCGACGCCGTGATCGACTCGACCGACGGCGACCTCACCGCCCGCCTCACCGAGTTGCACGGCCAGGCGGCCAACGCGCTGGGCCAACCCCGCCCCGCGACCGACATCTACATCGACGCCGCCGGAGCCCCCGCCGTCATCCAGGCCACCGTCGACAACGCCAGGTGGGGCGCCAAGCTCGTCATGGTCGCCGTCCAGAAGAAGTCCGACGCCATCGACCTCGGCGGCATGCTGCGCAGCGAACTCACCCTCATCGCCTCGCAGGGGTACCCCACCGAGATCTTCGAGGTCACCCCCGAACTCGTCCGACACCACGACCGCTTCGCCAGGCTCATCAGCCACCGCGTCCCGTTCACCGACGTACGGCACGCCTTCGACCTCGCCCTCACCCCGGGCGCCGCCGAGAAGGTCGTCGTCACCTTCGGCGAGCAGGACTGAGGGCGACCACGACCGGGCCCCGGCCCCGCTCCCGGGCGTACGGCGCCCGTGCCCCGGACGACTCGCCTCGAATATGCATCATGCACAATACGTGTGGGATGCATATTTGATGTCATGTCTCCTGCCCCCGGCCTCGGGCCCGCCCCCGGACCCCGACCCGGACCCGGGGCGAGCGCCCAGATCTGGGGAAGGACCGGCGGCATGGACAAGGCCACGCATTTGATCGAGTTCGAGACGATGCTGCTCGGGCGGCACCTCTATCTGAACTCACCCCGGGCCCGGGCCGGCGGCCGCCTGGAGCGCAGCGCGTACATCCTGCTCAGCCGGATCCGGATGGAAGGCCCGATGTCCATCGGCCAGCTCAGCGACGCCTTCGGTCTGGACGCCTCCACGCTCAACCGGCAGACCGCGGCCATGCTGCGCGGCGGCCTCGTCGAGCGCATCCCGGATCCCGACGGCGGCATCGCCCGCAAGTTCCGTATCACTGCCGAGGGTGCGCGCCGGCTCGACACGCACCGCGGGGAGAGTGTCCGCGCGCTGGAGAAGGTGATGGCCAACTGGGACCCGGAGGAGGTCGCCGCCTTCGCCGGGTTCCTCAAGCGGTTCAACACCGACATCGAGAGCCTGGACGAGCGTCCGTGGCCGCGCCCCTGACACGAGGGTCATCCGGACCGGGCCGGCACAGCACGGTCCCGGCCGTGCGGCTGCCCCGGCCGACGGTGAGGTGACGGCTTCCGCGCGCCGGGGCCGTACCGGATCCGGCTGAACCGGCCCGAGGGGCGGCGCGAGCCCCAAGGGCCGGGCGTCGGCTCAGCCCCCCGCGGCGAGGGACCACCGCGGGACACTGCCGGCGAGGCGGCACGCGAGGAAGTACAGGGGGATCGGCGGGGTGTACGGCGAGTCGCCCGC
Organism: Streptomyces aurantiacus; assembly: GCF_027107535.1. Taxonomy (NCBI): domain Bacteria; kingdom Bacillati; phylum Actinomycetota; class Actinomycetes; order Kitasatosporales; family Streptomycetaceae; genus Streptomyces; species Streptomyces sp. Qhu-G9. The sequence continues at coordinate 7,307,090 of NZ_CP114283.1, forward strand.
CGGGCTGTGGATCAGGCGCGGCCTCCCGGAACGGAGGCCGCGACGGATCCGGGTCCAGGACGGGTCGGCGCGATGGGCGCCGGCGGTGTAGGTGACGGAGGACGGCCAGGTGACGCCGATGTGGGAACCGGCGGGGACGATCCACCACCAGCGCTCGCCGCCCGCCGAGTCGTCGGCGAAGACGCAGCCGACGCGGGGCAGACAGTCCAGGATGCGTTCGCCGTGTTCTCTGGAGGTGCCCACCACGTCGCACCCCAGACCGGTACGCAGTTGTGCGGGTATCACGAGACGGACCGGGTGCTCGGGCGGAGGCGTCGCGGACGTACGCGACCACGGGTCAGGGGCGTGCTGCAGTTCCATGAGGCAGGAGTCCTTCGGCCGAGTGGGGGGCGGGCCGGGTGAGGTGCGGGGTGGGCGCGAGCCCGGAGGCGGCGAGCTCCCGTGGCGCCGACGGCGGCAGTGACGGCATCCGCCGCGACGGCAGGACGGCCCAGACGACGCGACCGGAGCCGTACGCGGCGTCCCTGACACCCCAGTCGCTGCTGAGCGTGCCGACCAGCATGAGTCCGCGGCCGCCCTGGTCGTCGGGGCCGGCGCTGCGCTGTGCGGGAAGGGTCAGACCGCGGTTCTGGTCCTCGACCTCCAGATGGAGCCGGTGTCCGTCGGTGCGCAGTCTGCACACGATCCACTCGCTCGCCGTGTGCGTGAGCGCGTTGGTGACGAGCTCGGAGGTCACGAGGACGGCGTTCTCACACGTCTCGGGGTCCGTGCCCCATTCGCCGAGGAGCTCGCGCACGTTGCGGCGGGCCAGGCCCACCGAGGCGGGGGCCGGAGACAGGCCGAACACCCCTGCTCTGTCGGGGTGTTCGTCCGCGGGCAGTCGGCCCAATGGCTTGGGGAGGGAGGGCGTAGCCATCGCCGTTCGCCTTTCGTCTGCCTTCGCACCGGGGGTCGGACCGGCGCCGGTACCGCACGGATCGGGCGCGCCGCGAGGTGCGAGCACCTCGTTGCGGACAGTGACGGTGCGCGGGCCGTTCTCCCCCAACTGCGCCGCGTCGTGCCGTCGTTCACCGGGCCGGGACGGTACGCCCCACTGTGACACCTGCCAACAACAGCCCGCAACCGACAAGTTGAAAATTGCAATTCGCCACGTGCATGCTTCCTCCGTCGAACGGGTGATCGTGACAGACTGCGACCTCGAACCCGCTGTGAGGGGGTAAGGCGTGACCGCGGAAACCGGCTGGGGCGGCGCGCCCTCCGTCCTGCGCATGATCCTCGGCAGGCAGCTGGAGGACCTCCGCACCCGGGCCGGGCTGACGTTCGAGCAGGCCGGTGCGGCGATCGGGGTCAGTCACTCCACCATCCGCCGCATGGAGGCCGCCAAGGTGGCGCGGCTCAGGCTTCCCGACGCGGAGAAGCTGCTCCAGATCTACGGCGTGACGGACCAGCAGGAGATCGACACCTTCCTCAAGTCGGTCCGCGAGGCGAACAAGCGCGGCTGGTGGCACACGTACCGTGACGTGCTGCCGGACTGGTTCGCCGCGTATCTGAGCCTGGAGCAGGCGGCGCTGCAGATCCGCGCCTACGAGGCGCAGTTCGTGCACGGGCTGCTGCAGACCGAGGAGTACGCGCGCGCCCTGCTGAGCGCGGGCAACCCGCACGCCTCCTCGGAGGCGACGGATCGCAGAGTGGCACTGCGCATGCGGCGTCAGGAGCTGCTCTCCCGGCCCTCGCCGCCGCGCGTGTGGATCGTGATGGACGAGACGGTGCTGCGGTGGCCGGTCGGCGGTCCCGAGGTGATGCGCGCCCAGATCGACCACCTGATCGCGGTCAACTCGCTGCCCCAGGTGACCCTGCAGATCATGCCGTTCGGGAACGGCCCGCATCCGGCCATGCGGGCCGGAGCGTTCCATCTCTTCCGGTTCCGGGCGCGCGAGCTGCCCGACATCGTCTACCTCAGCGGCCTGGTGGGCGCTGTGTACCTGGACAAGGACGACGACGTCGTGGTCTATCGCGAGGCCCTGGACCGGCTGGGCGCCCAGGCGGCGCCCGCCAGAAAGACCGAGGCCCTCCTCGGTGCGATCCGCAAGGAGCTCTGACGTGCACCACCACATACGCAACGGCATGCCGTCCCGGGAACTCGGTACACGCGGCTGGTACAAGCCGTGGAGCGACGACGCGGGCGGCGCCTGCGTCGAGGCGAAGAAGCTCGGCGACGGCCGGGTCGCGCTGCGCCAGTCCACCGACCCCGACGGCCCGGCCCTGGTGTTCACCCCGTACGAGATGACGAGCTTTCTGGCAGGTGTGAAGGCCGGCCGTGCCGACTTCCTGCTCTGACCTCCCTGTTCCGAAACTCCTGCTTCTGCTTGAGCGTTCACCGTGAACCGACGACATGATGGGAGAGCGGCGTTGCCCGAAAACGGATGGCCTGCCGACCGGATCGACACCGAGAACGCACACTCGGCGCGCATCTACGACTACATCCTCGGAGGCAAGGACTACTACCCCGCCGACAAGGAGGCGGGCGACGCCATGGCGCGGGAGTGGCCCGCGCTGCCCGTTCACATGCGTGCCAACCGCGACTGGATGAACCGCGCCGTGCGCTGGCTCGCCGAGGAGGCGGGGATACGCCAGTTCCTGGACATCGGGACGGGCATCCCCACCTCGCCCAACCTCCACGAGATCGCCCAGTCGGTGGCCCCCGAGTCCCGCGTGGTCTACGTGGACAACGACCCGATCGTCCTCACCCTGTCCCAGGGACTGCTCTCCAGCACGCCGGAGGGCAGGACGGCGTACATCGAGGCGGACTTCCAGCACCCGGAGGCCGTGCTCGGGTCCGCCGAGTTCCGCGAGACCCTGGACCTGGACAAGCCCGTCGCGCTGACCGTCATCGCGATCGTCCACTTCGTCCTGGACGAGGACGACGCGGTCGGCATCGTCCGCCGCCTCCTGGATCCGCTTCCCTCGGGCAGCTACCTGGCGATGACCATCGGCACCGCCGAGTTCGCGCCGGAGGAGGTGGGCCGGGTCGCCCGTGAGTACGCGGCCCGGAACATGCCCATGCGGCTGCGCACGATCGACGAGGCCGAGGAGTTCTTCGAGAACGTGGAGCTCGTCGAGCCGGGCATCGTCCAGGTCCACAAGTGGCACCCGGACGGCGCGGGCGAAGAGGGCATCCGCGACGAGGACATCGCCATGTACGGCGCGGTGGCCCGCAAGGCGTGACGCCCCGCGAAGAGCCGTGAGACACGGCCACGGCGCGTTCGGCACCACTCGGCCGCCTCGACGGTCTCGCGGCCTGCCCGGCGCTCCGCAGGGAGCGCGGGGCAGGCCGCGGCCGTGGTCTCCCGAGCCGCCGAAGTCCCGTGCGTGACCTCTCGCTCAGAGGTGTCCGGTCCCGGCACGACGGCGCGTCCGTCACGGTCGGCGCCACACCCCGCCCCCGTACGGTTCCCGCGGCGCCCCCGCCCGGCTCCGGCCGCACCCGCCGGACACCGGAACGGCTACCACCGGTAACATTTGGCCGTCCCGACCCCGCGCCAAGATCAAAAACGACAACTCCGGCCATGTGGGCGCTCACTTGACGATCAGGTGTCTCACACGATTGGCTCCGGCCAGCGAAAGTCGGGCAGTCGGCACACTCGTCCCGCCGGCCGTCGCGGCGACTTCGCGCTCCCATCCGCTTGCCCGGCCGCACAGCGAGGTGCCGCATCTCCATGAACCCGACCCCCACCCGCCGCCTTTCCGCCAACTCCCCGCACGGCACCGCCCTGGCCGGCCTCGCCGCCGCCTGCCTTCTCGCCTCGGGCTGCACCGGCTCGGACGGATCGGACACGGGCAAAGACACCGCCCCGGCGGGCAAGGCGGGCGCGGCCGGGATCAAGGTCGCGCTGATCACCCACAGCGCCCCCGGCGACGCCTTCTGGGAACTGGTGCGCAAGGGCGCCCAGGCGGCGGCCGCCAAGGACGGCATCGATCTGTCCTACGAGAACGACCCGGACGCCGCCGGCCAGGCCGAACTGGTGCGGGACGCGGTCGCCGAGGGCGTCGACGGCATCGCGGTGACCCTGGCCAAACCGGATGCCATGAAGGGCGCGGTCGCCGCGGCCAGGGCGGCGGGCATCCCGGTGGTCGGCCTCAACTCCGGTATCGACGCCTGGAAGTCGGGCGGTCTGATGCAGTACTTCGGCCAGGACGAGAGCGTCGCGGGCCGGGCCGTCGGCGACAAGCTGGACGACCTCGGGGCCAAGCACGCGCTGTGCGTCATCCACGAGCGGGGCAACGTCGCCGTGGAGGCACGCTGCGCCGGCGTGAAGAAGTCCTTCGGCGGCCGGACCGAGATGCTCTACGTCAACGGCACCGACAAGGAGGCCGTGACCGACTCGGTGGCCGCCGCGCTGCGACAGGACCCGGCCATCGACGAAGTCGTCATGAACGGCGCCCAGTTCGCCCTCGCGGCCGTGGAGGCGGTGAAGGAGGCGGGCAGCGGGGCCGAGGTCGCCACCTTCGACCTCGACAAGGACCTCGTCAAGGCCGTGCGGAGCGGGGACGTGCAGTTCGCGGTGGACCAACAGCCGTATCTGCAGGGATATCTCGCGGTGGACTCCTTCTGGCTCTACGAGACCAACGGCAACGTCAGCGGCGGCGGAGTGGCTCCCGTGCTCACCGGACCCGCGTTCGTCACCAAGAAGAACGTCGCCGCGGTCGCACGGTTCGCCGCCGACGGAACCCGCTGAACCACCCGCCGTGACCCTCGGACCCGCCCCCGTCAGGTAACGGCGACGCCAAGGTTCCGGTACTCACGGTGCGTACGGTCACTTGTACGGATAGCATCCTGCGCACCCCCTGTGCTGCACCGGACACGTGGTCACCCGCCGCGTTCGTCCCCCGCCCGTTCCCGCCACTCCCCTCCGCTCACCGCTGATCGCTCTAGGACGACGATGTCTCCACGGACAGGTGCCCGCCGCCGTCTCGGCTCCATACGTCTCTCACTGATCCTGCTGGCACTGTTTCCCAGCGTCACCCTCGCCGCCATGTGGGGTGTGACGACGATCCAGATGTTCTCCGAGGGTCTGCGGCTGCGGGACCAGACGGGGCTGAGCAGGTCGACCGGCGCCATGGGCACCGACGCGACGCTCGCCCTGCAGCAGGAGCGCAGCCTGTCGGCCGTGCTGCTGGCCTCGCCCGGCAGCTCCCGAACCGCCCTGGACCAGCAGCGGGACCGTACCGACAAGGCGATCGCGAAACTGGTCGGCCGGTCCGAGGCGATCCAGCAGGCCCCCGAGCGCATCGGTGACCGGATGTACTCGGTCATCGCCTCCGTGGGCAGTCTCGAGTACTACCGGGGGCAGGTGGACAACCCCACCGACATCACGCCCGAGCAGGCGCTCGACCAGTACACCTCGATCATCGACGACCAGATCCACGCCTTCCAGGAGATCTCACAGGTCGACGACGGTGACCTCACCTCGCAGGCCGGGCCGCTCGTCGCCCTCGAACACGCGGCGGAGCTGGTCTCCCAGGAGGACGCCCAGCTCCACCTGGCCTGGCCGTCGGGTGAACTCGACGAGAAGGCGTGGACCCACTTCACGCAGCTGGTCAACGCCCGGCGCTGGCTCGTCGAGGACCAGCTCGTCCCGTCGCTGCGCGGCACGGTGAAGGCGCAGACCGAGCGGATCCTCCAGGGCCCGGAGTGGAAGTCCCTGGAAGCCGTCGAGGACCAGGTGCTCGCGGCGCGCGCGAAGGGCGGATCCGAAGGCCGGAAGATCGACCTGCCGGACGCGCAGAAGCGCTGGAACACGGCGCTGGACAAGCTCTCGGCCCAGTACACGAGCCTGATCCGCCAGGAGACCTCGGCGCTGCTGGAACGCAGCGCCGACCAGGCGCAGGGGCTGCTGATCAAAGCGGCCGCGCTGAGCGCCGGCGGCCTCGTCGCCCTGCTGGTGTGCGTCGTCATGTCCTGGCGCATCACCCGCTCCCTCTCGCGCCGGCTGCGCGGACTGCGGATCGCCACCCTCAGCCTGGCCGAGGAGCGGCTGCCCGACGTGGTCGCGCGGCTCGACCGCGGCGAGACGGTCGACGTGGACTCCGCCACGCCCGAGCTGGACTACGGGGACGACGAACTGGGGCAGGTGGCCCAGGCGTTCAACACCGCCCAGCGCACGGCGGTGAACACCGCGGTGGAACTCGCCGACACCCGGCGCGGTTTCCAGAAGGTCATCCTGGGCATCGCCCGCCAGAGCCAGAACCTGGTCAATCTCCAGCTCACCAAGCTCGACACGCTGGAACGCGAGCACCAGGACCCGAACATCCTCAAGGGCCTGTACGAACTCGACTCCACGGCCAGCCAGTTGCGGCGGTACGAGGAGAACCTCGTCATCATCAGCGGCGAGCGGCCGGGGCGCAGCTGGACCGAGCCGGTCGCCCTGATCGACATCCTGCGCAGCGCGGTCGGCGAGGTGGCCGAGTACCAGCGGGTGGAGGTGCACACCGACGAGGAGGTGTTCCTCGCGCCGCCCGCGGTCGCCGACGTCATCCATCTGCTGGCCGAACTCATCGACAACGCGACCACGTACTCCCCCGCGCCCAGCCCGGTCGGGGTGCGGGCCGGGCTGGTGGCCAAGGGTCTGGCGGTGGAGATCGAGGACCGCGGTCTGGGCATGTCCGAGGACGACTACACGTCGTTCAACGCCCAGTTGGCGCTGCCCCCGCAGTTCGACGTGGTGGCGCTCGCCGACGACCTGCGGCTCGGCATGTTCGTGGTGGCCCGGCTCGCCACCCGGCACGGGATCGCCGTCACGCTGCGCTCCTCGCCGTACGGGGGAACGACCGCGATCGTGCTCATCCCGCACGAGATCGTGGTGCGCGAGCTCCCGGAGTCCGCCGGGGACACGGAGAGCGCCACGGCGGCCCCGGCGCCGTCGCGGCAGGCCGTCCAGGCCGCCGCGAGGAGCGCGAGCGCCCCGGCCTCCGAGCCGGACGGGCCCACGCACGAGCGCTCGCGGGAGGCGGAGCCCGTCGCCCGGGCGCGGACGGCCGAGGCGTCCTCGGCGCGGGCCACCGCTGTCGTCCCCCGTCCCGGTCCGGGTGCCGCCGAGGCGCGGGGCGGGATCCCTCCGCTGCCGCGCCGGGTTCCGCAGACCAGCCTGGCCGCCGAGCTGCGCGAGGACGCCTCCGCCGACGAGGCCGACGACTCCTTGCAGGACTTCACCGCGGAGCGCGCCGCCTCCTCCCTCGCCGGATTCCAGCGCGGGACGCTCCTGGCGCGTGACAACGACGCGGATACGACGTACGACCTAGGGGAAGAACCCGCGCCCGAAGGCGCATCCGTCGCCTCGACTCCGCCCGCAGACCGCTCATGAAGGACAGAGAAATGACACGCCCCATCCCCGCCACGCACAGTCAGCTCGACCAGCTGCTCACCGGACTGGTGGACCGGGTCGCCGAGGTGAACCAGGCCGTCGTGCTCTCCGAGGACGGGCTGGTCGTCAGCAGGTCCACGGGATTCCTGCGCGACGACGCCGAGCGGCTGGCGGCGACCGCGTCCGGCCTGATGAGCCTCAGCAAGGGCGTCAGCATGGACTTCCGCGGCGGACCCGTGCGCCAGGCACTCATCGAGATGGCCAACAGCTACCTGATACTCACCACGGCCGGCCCGGGCGCCCACCTCGCCGTGCTCACCAGCAAGGGTGCGGACGTCGGTGTGGTCGCGTACCAGATGAACATGCTGGTGAAGAAGATCGGCGAGCACCTCAGCGCGGCGCCGCGTGCCGGTGTCGTCGCCACCGACAACGGCGAGTGAGGTGAACGGAGGCGACTCGGCGGGCCGTCTCGTACGGCCGTTCACGCTGACCGGCGGCCGTACCCGGCCCAGCCGCGCCGACTTCACCCTCATCACGTCGGTCGCCACGGTGGACCCGCCGCCCGACCGGGCCGCCCGGCCGCAGCCCGAACACGCACGCATCCTGCGGATGTGCGCGAAGCCGGTGGTGGTGGCGGAGCTCGCCGCCCAGCTCGATCTGCCGGTGAGCGTGGTCTGCATCATGCTGTGCGATCTGCTGGAGGCGGGCCGGATCACCGCTCACGCGCCGCGCACGATCTCCCGTACGTCCGACATGGACCTGCTGCAGAAAGTGAGGGACGGCCTTGGCCGGCTCTGACCCCGTCATCCAGGGGACCTCAGCACCCGACACGGTCAAGATCCTGATAGCCGGAGGGTTCGGCGTCGGCAAGACGACCATGGTCGGCTCGGTCAGTGAGATCGTGCCGTTGCGCACCGAGGAACCGCTCACCGCGGCCGGCCTGGGCGTCGACGACCTGGGCGGCATCCCGGAGAAGCACGCCACCACCGTGGCCCTGGACTTCGGCCGGATCACGCTCAGCCAGGAACTCGTGCTGTATCTCTTCGGCACACCCGGGCAGCAGCGGTTCTGGTTCATGTGGAACGACCTGGCCATCGGCGCCCTGGGCGCCGTGGTCCTGGTGGACGTGCGGCGGCCGAAGTCCAGCTTCGCCGCCATCGACTTCTTCGAGCGGCGCGACATCCCCTTCGTCGTCGGCGTCAACGGCTTCCACGGGGAGCATCCCTACGCGCCCGAGGAGATCCGGGACGCCCTGGCCCTGCCGGAGCACGCCCACGTGCTTCTGTGCGACGCCCGGGACCGGGAGTCCTGCCGGGACGTACTGATCGCGCTGATAGACCAGTTGATAGCGTCCTCGGCCCGAAGCAACGGAAGCGGCCGCCCGGGCCACCGGGACTGAACCGCCACCGCCCCGCAGGGTCCCGCGAACCGTGAGGGACCGGCTAGGAGGCCGCGCCGCCGCCGTCCAGGTGCGCGATGTGGGAGACGTTCTCGCGGTCGTCGGCGTCCTCACTGGCGTCGGCGTCGAACCAGGCGTCGAGGATCTCCTCGAGCAGCGGTCCGGAGGTCAGCCTCAGGCTGAGGGCCAGGACGTTCGCGTCGTTCCAGCGGCGGGCGCCCCGGGCCGTGTACGCGTCGGTGCACAGCGCGGCGCGCACGCCCGGCACCTTGTTCGCGGCGATCGACGCGCCCGTGCCGGTCCAGCAGCACACGACCGCCCGGTCCGCGCGCCCGGCGACGACGTCACGGGCCGCCGCCTCCGAGCACACCGCCCACCGGGCGTCAGCCCCGGGCCGCAGCGCTCCGTGCGCGAGGACCTCGTGGCCGCGCTCACGCAACTGCGCGACCAGCGCACGGGCCACGGGTTCGTCCATGTCCGAGGAGACGGAGATCCGCATGTTCCGGAGACTACTCGGCTCGGTCGACGGGCGTCAGCCGCAGCGAGATGCTGTTGATGCAGTACCGCTGGTCGGTCGGGGTCGGGTACCCCTCGCCCTCGAAGACGTGGCCCAGATGCGAGCCGCAGCGGGCGCACCTCACCTCGGTGCGGGTCATCCCGTGCGAGCGGTCCGCGATCAGCTCGACCGCTTCGGTCTCCTTCGGGTCGTAGAAGGACGGCCAGCCGCAGTGCGACTCGAACTTCTCCGTGGAGGTGAAGAGTTCGGCGCCGCAGGCCCGGCAGGAGTACACGCCCTTGGTCTTGGTGTCCGTGTACTCGCCGCGGAACGCCGGCTCCGTGCCGGCCTGGCGCAGCACGGCGTACTCGGCCGGGCTCAGCTCCGCACGCCACTGCTCGTCCGGCTTCTCGACGTCGTACGACATGTTGCTCAACCCCTCGGCTCAGGTCCGGCTACTTCGACAGGCGGGTCAGGATCTCGGGTCCGAGGTCCGTCACGTCACCCGCGCCCATGGTGAGAACGAGATCACCGGGCTTCGCCATTCCCGCCACCACCGCGGGCACCTCCGCCTTGTCGTGCACCGGCGTCACGTCCGCGCCCGCCGCCCGGGCCGCCTCGATGATCAGCTCGCTCGTCACGCCCGGGATCGGGTCCTCACGGGCGGGGTAGATGTCGAGAACGACCGAGGCGTCCGCGAGGGACAGTGCCCGGCCCATCTCCTTGCCCAGCTCCTGGGTGCGCGAGAAGAGGTGGGGCTGGAAGACGACCAGGATGCGGGCGTCGCCGGCGGCCGCCCTCATCGCTTCCAGGTCCGCCGTCATCTCGGTGGGGTGGTGCGCGTAGGAGTCGATGACCTGCACGCCCGCCTCCTCGCCCTTGAGCTGGAGGCGCCGCTTCACTCCCGTGTACGAGGCGAGGGCCGGGGCCAGCTCCGCCGCCGGGATGCCCAGCGCAGCGCCCGCCGCCAGCGCCGCCACCGCGTTGTGCGCGTAGTGGCGGCCCGGGACCGAGACGGTGAAGGTGAGCACGGAACCGTCCAGCTCGACGGTCACCTCGCTCTTGAGGCCCTGGGGGACCACGGACAGGACGCGTACGTCCGCGTCCTGGGACTCGCCGTACGTCACCACGCGGACGCCGTCCGGCAGGCGCCGGGTCAGTTCGCGGGCGCCCTTTTGGTCCGCGGTGATCACCAGCGTGCCGCCGGGCACGATCTTCCCCGCGAAGGTCTCGAAGGACTCGTAGATCTCGTCCATGGACGCGTAGTTGGCGTGGTGGTCCAGCTCCACGTTGAGCACGATCGCCACCTCGGGCGCGTACTTGTGGAAGCTGCGGTCCGACTCGTCGGCCTCGGCGACGAAGATCTCGCCGTCACCGTGCAGGGCGTTCGAGCCGGGGACGTCGAGGTCGCCGCCGATCGCGTACGAGGGGTTCAGGCCGAGGGTCGACAGGGAGACGGCCAGCATCGACGTCGTGGTCGTCTTGCCGTGGGTGCCCGCGACCGCGATCGGGCGCAGTCCGTCCATCAGGCGGGCGAGGGCGTCCGAGCGGTGGACGACCGGGATGCCCAGCTCGGCGGCGCGGGCCAGCTCGGGGTTGTCGGCGCGGATCGCGGAGGAGACGACCACGCAGGTGGCGTCGGTCGCGAGGTGCCCGGCCGCGTGGCCGATGTGCACCGTCGCGCCCAGGGCGCGCAGGGCCTCGGCGGTCGCGGACTCCTTGGCGTCACTGCCCGCGACCTCGGCCCCGCGCTGCGCGAGGATCTTCGCGATGCCCGACATCCCGGCGCCGCCGATGCCGATGAAGTGCGGTCGGTCCATGGCGGTGGGAAGGCCGGGTGCCATACGGGTTTCTCCCAGGATTCGGGTACGACGGTGAGCGCGCCCAGCTTATTCGGTACGGGGACGGCCGCCCGCAGGGGCCACGGGGACCGGGCGGCTCCTCCGGTGCGCGCGCAGCCCCTGCCTCATGTCTTGCTGTGCGAGAACAGCTTCAGGACCGGCACTCCCACCTTGTGCCGCGCCCGCGAGGCCCAGTCGCGGTGGAAGAACTCCTCCACGTAGTGGGGATCGGTCAGCACGATGACCTCGTCCGCGTCGATCTCGTCGACCAGGGTCTTCAGCGCGTCCAGCGGATGATCCTCGATCAGCCGCCCCTCGGCCTCGCTGCCGGTCGCGCGCAGTGCCACCAGCGACACGTCCAGGGCCTGCTGCCCCTGCCCGGCGGCCTCGTCGCCCTCGGGCGTCTCGTGCTCGCGGGTCGCCTCGTCCAGCTCGCCGAGCGCCACGTCGTCGATCGCCCGCAGCAGCCGGTCGGCCTGGTCGCCGCGGGGCTGGAGCAGTACGTGGAAGGCGACGTTCTCTTCGCCGTGCAAGGTGGTGACGAACTCCACGTCCGCGGACGTAAGGGCCTTCTCGATCATCAGTACGCTTGTGAACACGACAGCGCCCTTCTCATCCCTGGGCCGTTCGTAGGCCCCTGCAAAAACCATCCTGCCCCGTGATCCCACGGGTACCGCGCAATCCAGTGTGCCCGGTGAAAGCCAACCGGAACGGGTTATTCCGCCTCTTTGATCAGGTCCGACGGTAACGGCCGAAGAGGAAGCCGGCCTCCTCCAGCAAGGACGTCAGATCGAACCGGCTCGGCACCGCCACCTGCGGGCCGCCGGCGATGCGCTGGGCGTCCCCCACCGTGAGCATCGGGGACACCGTCAGGCAGAGCTCGTCGAGGACCCCCGCCGCGACCAGCTGGCCGAGCAGCCGGGGCCCGCCCTCCGTCAGGAGCCGGTGCATGCCCAGGTCGGCGAGCGCGCGCACGGCCCGTGCGGGGTCCACGCCCATGCCGTCGCCCGCGATCACGACCTGCGCGCCGGCCTTCTCAGCGGCGGCCACGCGGCCGGGCGCCGCCGCGGCCCCCGTGAGCACGAGCGTGGGGAGCAGCGGCGAGGTGAAGAGCGGGAGCGAGAAGTCCAGGTCGAGGCTCGCGCTCACCACGGCGATCGCGGGCGCCGGCCCCTGTCCCGCCGCGGCCCGGAGCGCGGCGAAGTCCTCGCGTGCCCGTGCGGGCCGGTACCCCTCCTGGCGTACCGTTTCCGCACCGACCACCACGACGTCCGCGAGTGCGCGCAGGGTGCCGAAGATCCGCATGTCGGCGGCGCTGGAGATGGGCTGCGACCGCCCGTCGTGCTGGGCGGCCCCGTCGAGCGTGGAGACCATGTTGGCCCGCAGCCAGGGCTCGGGACCCGCGGGGCCCGTGACGCCCGGAGGATAGGCGTACGCCTCGGCAAGCTCATCCAGCCTCCATTCCCGGTCCACCACCTCCGAACCGGCTACCCCGCCCGCGGCCCGGGCTGCTGTCTCGTCGGTCACAGGGAACAGGCGTCGCATGTCGTGCAGTCTGGCACGAGACGTAGAGTGGGCAACCGTGTCAACCTCCGCCACCGCCTCCGGTTTCGGCTCGACAGCCGACGCGACCCCGTCGTCCCTGTGCGCCCGCGAGCCGCGCGTCCCCGCCGAGCGGCTGGTCGCCGAGATGGTGCCGCCGCCGCGCTTCGACTCGGTCCGCTTCGACACGTACATTCCGGATCCGGGCCGGCCGAGCCAGACCGAAGCCGTCCGTGTTTTGGACGAGTTCGCGGCGGGTCTCGCGGGGGCACGATCCGGCTCCTCCGGCCGGCGCGGTTTCCTCGGCTTCGGCAGGAGACCCGCGAAGGCCCCGGCGGGCCCCCGCGGTGTCTATCTCGACGGCGGTTACGGCGTCGGCAAGACCCACCTGCTCGCCTCCCTCTGGCACGCGACCCCGGCGGAGCCCTCGCTCAAGGCCTTCGGCACGTTCGTGGAGCTGACGAACCTCGTCGGCGCGCTCGGTTTCCAGCAGACCGTGCAGACGCTGAGCGGCCACCGGCTGCTCTGCATCGACGAGTTCGAGCTCGACGACCCCGGCGACACCGTCCTCGTCTCCAGCCTCCTCGGCAGGCTGGTCGAGGCGGGCGTGGCGCTCGCTGCGACCTCCAACACCCTGCCGGGCAAGCTCGGCGAGGGCCGGTTCGCCTCGGTCGACTTCCTGCGCGAGATCCAGGGCCTGTCGGCCCACTTCCGGTCGCTGCGCATCGACGGCGAGGACTACCGCCACCGCGGGCTGCCCGAGGCCCCGCGACCGTACTCGGACGAGCAGGTCACCAAGGCCGCGTACGCGACGCCGGGCGCCTCGCTCGACGACTTCCCGCATCTGCTCGACCATCTGGCTCGGGTCCACCCCAGCCGGTACGGCGCGCTGACGGACGGCATCGCGGCGGTCTGCCTCACGGACGTGCAGCCGGTCCCGGACCAGTCGACCGCGCTGCGGCTCGTCGTCCTCGCCGACCGCCTGTACGACCGTGAAGTGCCAGTACTGGCTTCGGGCATGCCCTTCGACCGGCTGTTCAGCGAGGAGATGCTGGCCGGCGGCTACCGCAAGAAGTACTTCCGCGCGATCTCGCGGCTCACGGCGCTGGCGCGGGACGCAAAGCCTCTGGTCAAGGGCTGACCTGCCGCCCGTTCAAGGACCGGCCTGCCGTCGGCGGGGCGCCGACCGACCGGTAACACCGTTTTTCGGACCGATTTCGGCCCGCAGCAGTCGCTCTTCAGCCCTCTTCAGGCTCTCTTCAGGGTGAAACGTTAAGTTAACCCTGCAAACAACTTCCCGCGTTACCGTACGTGTCGACGTGGGTGTACGTGATCCGACCCGGCCGAGAGGAGGACCATGCGACGAGGTACAACGGCCCGGACACTGTTCGCCGTTCTCGCCGCCGTCCTGCTGGCCCTCCAGTTCTCCGCGCCCACCACGGCGTTCGCATCCGCGCACACGACGCAGTTCACGGGCTCCGAGGGCGGGGCCGAGTTCGTCACCTGTGGCAAGGCCGCGCACTCGCACGGCCCGGCCACTCCCCTGCGCACCCGCGACCGCGTCCGGGTCGCGGACCACGTACCCCAGCCGTCGGCCCGTCCCCCGCTCTGCGGGGACCTGACGGCCGGTCACGAGGATCCGTCGCACACCGCCGCGCCCGCGGCGCACCACCGTGCCACGAGATCCTCGGCAGGCCACTCCACAGCGGCACTCCAGGTTTTCCGCTGCTGACCCCACCATCGGGACGAAGCGACTCCGACTGACCCACCCTCACCACGCCACGTCCGCCGAGCGCGTCGACGTGGGGTCATGTCGCCGTACCCGCATGCGCTCCGTTTTGTAAGCCGACGCGTCCTCACACGCGCCAGGAGGAACTGACACATGCAGCCCCTCATCGATCACGCCCGCTCCTTCCACCAGCAGTCCGCGGACCGCCCGGAGGAGTTCGCCCGCCTCGCCGAAGGCCAGTCCCCGCAGGTCCTGTTCATCACCTGCTCCGACTCGCGGGTCGTCCCGGCCCTGATCACCGGAGCCCGGCCCGGTGAGCTCTTCGAACTGCGCACCGCGGGCAACGTGGTCCCCCCACACACCTCCACGCAGCCCACCAGTGAGGCTGCCACCATCGAGTACGCGGTGGAGGTGCTCGGAGTCGCGGACATCGTCGTCTGCGGCCACTCCCACTGCGGCGCCGTCGGCGCGCTGGTACGCGGCGACGACCTGACCGCCGTACCGGCCGTGCGCGACTGGCTCACCCACTCGACGCCCCGCCCCGAGGGCACCGTCGAGGACCCGGCCGTCGCCGACGCCGTACAGAACCACGTCCTGACGCAACTGCTGCGCCTGCGCTCGTACCCGTGCGTGGAACGCAGGCTGGCCGGTGGTCAACTCCGCCTGCACGGCTGGTTCTACGAGGTCCACACCGGTTCCGTGCTCGCGCACGACGTCCGCTCCGACTCCTTCGAGGCGCTGTGAGCGGCACGACGAGCACCCCCGCGACCACCGACCGGACGAGCACGGGCAGGCGAATGAAGTTCCCTCATCTGCGGCAGGACTTCGCCGCGTCACTCGTGGTCTTCCTGGTGGCTCTGCCGCTGTGCGTGGGCGTGGCCGTGGCCTCGGGCGTGCCCGCCGAACTCGGCCTGATCACCGGGATCGTGGGCGGTCTCGTCACCGGACTGCTGCCCGGCAGCAGCCTGCAGGTCTCGGGCCCGGCCGCGGGTCTGACCGTGCTCGTCTTCGAGGCGGTGCGCGAGTACGGACTGGCCGTGCTCGGGGTCATCGTGCTGGCCACGGGTCTGATCCAGCTCGCCATGGGCGCGATGAAGCTCGGGCGGTACTTCCGGGCCATCTCGGTGGCCGTCGTCGAGGGCATGCTGGCGGGTATCGGACTGGTCCTGATCGCGGGCCAGCTCTACTCGGTGGCCGGCATGGAAGCCCCCGCCTCGGGCCTGGGCAAGCTCGCCGGGCTGCCGGGGCTGGTCGCCGACTCCGCCGGGTCCACCACGGCGCTGATCTCCTTCGGGCTCGGCGCCGCGACCGTCGCCGTGCTCGTGCTGTGGAAGCACCTGCCGAAGAAGGTCCGTACGGTGCCGGGGGCGCTCGCCGCGGTGGCTCTCGCCACGCTCGCGACGCTGGTGTTCGACCTGCCCGTGGCGACCGTCGAGGTGCAGGGCCTGCTGGACTCGGTCCAGCTGCCGGGGCTCGACGCTGTCGGTCAGCTGGCGAACCTGGCCGTGCTCGGCACGGTCCTGGCCTTCGTGCTGATCGCCTCGGCCGAGTCGCTGTTCAGCGCGGCCGCCGTGGACCGGCTGCACGACGGACCCCGCACCGAGTACGACAAGGAACTGATGGCGCAGGGCGCGGGCAACACGGTCTGCGGGCTGCTCGGCGCGCTGCCGATGACCGCCGTGATCGTGCGCAGCTCGGCGAACGTGTCCGCGGGCGCTCGGACGAAGGCGTCCCGGGTGATGCACGGCGTGTGGCTGCTGCTGTTCGCGGCGCTGCTGCCGGCCGTGCTCGCCTACATTCCGCTGCCGGCGCTCGCGGGCATCCTGGTGCACGCGGGCTGGAAGCTGATTCCGCTGCGCGGGATCGCGACGCTGTGGCGCGAGCACCGGGGCGAGGCGCTGATCCTCGTCGTCACGGCCGTGTCGATCGTCGCGGTGAGCATGTTCGAGGGTGTCCTGATCGGGCTCGCCCTCGCGGTGGCCAAGACAGCGTGGGAGGCCTCGCACATCAAGCTGGAGGTCATAGACAAGGGGGCGGGTCCGGTGCAGGCGTACCTGTCGGGCAACGCCACCTTCCTGCGGCTGCCGAAGATCCTCGACAACCTGGAGGCGCTGCCCCAGGACCGGCCGGTCGAGCTGAACCTGTCGGGGCTGCACCACCTGGACCACGCGTGCCGGACGGCCCTGGAGCACTGGGCCGAGCGGCACAGCGCGAAGGGGACGGAGCCGGTGAAGGTCACGGCCCCGTAGCCGCCATGCGCGCACAGGACCGGCCCGAGGCTCACCGGAGTCCCGGGCCGGTCCCGTCGTGCACACCCGGGCGTATCGTGGGAACCACCACACACGTGACGGCTCGGACGACGGGAAGAGGTCGTCATGGTCGAGGAACTCCTGGTCGCGGCAGCGACGGCCGCGTCCGTCGGTGCCGTGTACCTCGCGGCGGCCGCCCGGGTCGTCAAGCAGTACGAGCGGGGCGTGGTCCTCAGGCTCGGGCGCCTGCGCGGGGAGCCGCGCGGTCCGGGGTTCACCCTGGTGGTCCCCGGGGTCGACCGGCTGCACAAGGTGAACATGCAGATCGTGACGATGCCCGTGCCGGCGCAGGAGGGCATCACCCGGGACAACGTCACCGTGCGCGTCGACGCCGTCGTCTACTTCAAGGTGGTCGACGCGTCGCACGCGATCATCCGGGTCGAGGACTACCGCTTCGCGGTCTCGCAGATGGCGCAGACGTCACTGCGCTCGATCATCGGCAAGAGCGATCTCGACGACCTCCTGTCGAACCGCGAGAAGCTCAACCAGGGCCTGGAGCTGATGATCGACAGTCCGGCGGTGGACTGGGGCGTCTCCATCGACCGCGTCGAGATCAAGGACGTGTCGCTGCCGGAGACGATGAAGCGGTCCATGGCACGCCAGGCGGAGGCCGACCGCGAGCGGCGGGCCCGGATCATCAACGCCGACGCGGAACTCCAGGCGTCGAGGAAGCTGGCGGAGGCCGCCGGGGTGATGTCCGAGCAGCCGGCCGCGCTCCAACTGCGGCTGCTGCAGACGGTGGTGGCCGTCGCGGCCGAGAAGAACTCCACGCTCGTCCTGCCCTTCCCGGTCGAACTGCTGCGGTTCCTGGAGCGGGCACAGCAGCCCCACCAGCCCCAGAGCCCAACTCCCCCGCCATACGGGTCATCTGACGCATCGTGAGAACGCCACGCTACGCGCGTGGTTCACGCGCTGGTGACCGCGTGATACACACAGGCGGGTCACGTTCTCCTGTCCGCCAACAGGAAGGTTGCCCCATGTCCGCAACACGACGCGAGGTGCTCGCCCGCTCCGGTGCCCTGGGAGTGGGCATCGCCTTCACCGGAGCCGTGTCGGAGCTCTTCACGGGTACGGCCGCCGCGCTGGGCCACTCCGGATACGGCCCCCTGCTCCCCGATCCGGAAGGCCTGCTGGATCTGCCGAAAGGTTTCCGCTACCGGGTGCTGTCCCGCGAGGGCGACGCGCTCCTCTCCGGCGAGGGCCGGGTGCCGAGCAACCACGACGGCATGGCCGCCTTCGGCGGCAGACACGGCCGCGTCCACCTGGTCCGTAACCACGAGAACCGCGCCACCGGAAGGATCCCGGTCCCCACGGTCGAGGGCCTCACCTACGACCCGATGGGCAAGGGCGGCTGCACCTCACTGACCCTCGACGCGCACGGGAGCGTGGTCGGCGAGCGGGTGGCGATCGCCGGCACGGCAGTCAACTGCGCGGGCGGACCCACCCCTTGGGGCACCTGGCTGACCTGCGAGGAGACGGAGGACAAGGCCGGCACGAACGGCTACACCAAGGACCACGGCTTCATCTTCGAGGTCGACCCGTCGGACCCGCGCCGCACGGGAGCGGTCCCGCTGACCGCCATGGGCCGTTTCCAGCACGAGGCGGTGGCCGTCGACCCGAAGCGCGGTGTCGTCTACGAGACGGAGGACGCCTTCGAGAAGCCCTTCGGTCTCTTCTACCGCTTCCTGCCCAAGAAGCCCGAGGGCGGCCGCGGTTCACTCCGTGCGGGCGGCCGGCTCCAGGCGATGCGTGTGCCGGGCGTACCGGACCTGTCCTCGATCCAGGAGACGGGGGCGACCTTCGACCGCGTCGAGTGGGTGGACGTACCGGATCCGCTCGCCGCCGAGACCGCCATCCGCTTCCAGGACTTCGGCCGCAAGGGCGTCACCCATGCCCAGAAGCTGGAGGGCTGTTACTGGGGTGGGAGGTCCGTCTACTTCGTCTCGTCGTTCGCCCACAGCAGCGAGGGGTCGGCGGCCGACCACTTCGGCCAGATCTGGCGGTACGACCCCGAGGCCCGCCGGCTCACGCTGGTGATCGTCTTCGGCCCCGACACCGACGTGCAGATGCCCGGTGAGTCCCCCGACAACATCTGCCTCGCCCCGAGCGGCGGCCTCATGGTGTGCGAGGACGGCGGGGGCGTGCAGCACGTGTACGGCGTGACCCGGCGCGGCGAGGTGTACCCGATGGCCCGCAACCGGCAGAACATCGGGACACCGGACGCCCCGGAGTGGGGTGAGTTCGCGGGCGTCGCCTTCTCGCCCGACGGCAGGACGATGTACGTGAACTGCTACGCCCCGGGGACGACGTTCGCGGTGACGGGCCCCTGGCGCAGGTAGCTCCCCGTGCCCCGCCGCGCCGCGCGCGGCGGCGGGGCTCACCCCTCTCGACACGATGGTGACGTTGACCGGGTGTTCCGACGTGTCCGGTCGGCGTCACGTGGTGAGAAGGCCCTGCGCACGATCGTTCCCGGGCCGCACGAGCGCGGGTACCGGTTCGTGACGGTGTCGGAGCCGGTCCGAGCCGATTCATCACCGCCACTGCTCAGAGCGATCGGATTCTCCTGTTGGACGGCGCAAAATCCACGGTGGAGGCTGGGACGTACCGAACGACCCCCAGGAGGAACCTCCATGCAGACACGCACCCTCGGTGACGTCCAGGTCGGAGCGATCGGTCTGGGCGGTATGCCGATGTCCATCGAGGGGCGGCCGGACGACGAGCGTTCGGTCGCGGCCGTCCACGCGGCGCTCGACGCGGGTGTCACCCTGATCGACACCGCCGACGCCTACCACCGGGACGCCCACGAGGTCGGTCACAACGAGTCCCTGATAGCCCGCGCGGTGGCCGGGTACGGCGGCGACACCTCGGACGTGCTGATCGCGACGAAGGGCGGTCATCTTCGCCCGGGAGACGGCTCCTGGACGCTGGACGGTTCGCCGGAGTACCTCAAGAAGGCCTGCGACGCCTCGCTCGGGCGGCTCGGTGTCGAGGCCATCGGTCTCTACCAGTTCCACCGGCCGGACCCGAAGGTCCCCTACGCGGAGTCGGTCGGCGCGATCCGCGATCTGCTGGACGCGGGCAAGATCCGTCTCGCGGGCATCTCCAACGCGAACCCCGATCAGATCCGTCAGGCCAACGAGATCCTCGGCGGCCGGCTGGTCAGCGTGCAGAACCAGTTCTCGCCCGCGTTCCGTTCCAGCGAGCCGGAGTTGGAGCTGTGCGCGGAACTCGGCATCGCGTTCCTGCCGTGGAGTCCGCTGGGCGGCATCTCGCAGGCCCGCGAGCTGGGTTCGCGTTTCGCCGTCTTCGCGGACGTGGCGCGCGAGCGCGGGGTGAGCCCGCAGCAGGTGTGCCTGGCCTGGATCCTCGCGAAGGCGCCTGTGACGATCCCGATTCCGGGGTCCTCCCGCCCGGAGACGATCCGCGACTCGGCCGCCGCGGCGAGCCTGAACCTGTCCCCGGAGGAACTGTCCCGCCTGAACGCGGCGCAGTCCTTTGTCCTCGGGGGCGGGGAACGGCGCGACCGGCCTCGCCGGACCCGCACGTCACCACCCCCGGCCCCCCACCCCCCTCCTGGCAGACTGAGCACGTGAGCAGCGACGGAACACAGGACAGCCCCTTCCGGCACGAACGCACCGCCCGCGACGAGGCACCGCAGTTCGTGCTGCCCCTGGTCGTCCGTATCGAACGCAACGAACCCCCCGCGCGGACGGACGCCCTGGAGAGCGCGGCCCGCGCCGTCCTGGTCCTCCTGAGTGACGAGCGGTCGTTCGGCGACGGGGAGTGGGCACAGGCCGTGCGGGACTGGCAGGACGCCCGGATCCGCAAGGTCGTCCGGCGGGCGCGCGGCGCCGAGTGGCGCCGGGCGGAGGCGCTGCCCGGCATCACCGTCACCGGCAAGTCGGCCGAGGTCCGCGTCTTCCCCCCGGTGCCCTTGGACGGGTGGCCCAAGGATCTGGCCCGCCTCCAGGTGTCGGGCACGGACCTCGACGACCCGGAGCCGCCGGCGGACGTCGACGCGGCCACGCCCGTGCTGTGGCTGAGCCCCGGTCTGGACATGTCGGCCGGCAAGGCGATGGCCCAGGCGGGCCACGGCGCCCAGCTCGCCTGGTGGGAGCTGACGCAGGAGGACCGCACGGCCTGGCGCGAGGCGGGCTTCCCGCTCGCCGTCCGCACGGCGGGTGCCGAGCGGTGGGACGGGCTCACCACGAGCGGGCTGCCCCTGGTGCGCGACGCGGGCTTCACGGAGATCGCGCCGGGTTCCTGCACGGTGGTCGCCGACCATCCGGCCCTGCGTCTCGACCGGCCCCGGACGCACTGACGTTCCGCGGGAGGCCGGACCACGACACGGCTGGGCGGCGGCGCCGAACGGGCCGGGCACCGTACACACCGGTCGGCAGGTTCGGCGCCCGGCCGGCAGGTCGCTGCCCGGCCGAACCCCGTCGGCGACTGTGACGGAGCTGACACCGGTCATTGAACACCTCCGCCGCCCCGTACGTATCTTCTGGCGCTGGCCAAGTACAGATCCCCAACGACCAGTTGGTGTAACCCGGGAGGCACCTTTGCGGCGTATCAATGGCACGGCCCTCGTCATCGTGGCACTCGTCGGAACTCTCGGCGCGCTCGCGTTCCCCGTGTGGTCGTACGCCGACCGCGCCGGCACGGGGCCGGCGAACCTCGCCGCCGGGACCGTGCCCACACGCTGGGGCCCGCTGACCGCCACGGACCGCGACCTGATCGTCCGTGTGCGGCTGGCCGGGCTGTGGGAACTGCCCGCCGCCCAGCAGGCACTGGAGCGGACGCCCAGTGGCGCGATGAGGGAGGCGGCCGACCACCTGATCGTCGGCCACACCGACCTCGACAAGCGGGTACGGGTGGTCGCGCGTGACCTCGGCGTCGAGCTGCCGAACCAGCCCACCGAACAGCAGCAGGGCTGGCTGAACCAGATGACCGCCGCGAGCGGCAAGGACTACGAGAAGGTGTGGGCGAACCTGCTTCGCTCCGCGCACGGCAAGATCTTCCCGGCGATCGGGGCGGTACGGAACCAGACGCGCAACTCGCTGGTGCGGCAGCTCGCCTCGGACGCCAACCAGACCGTGCTCGACCACATCACGGTGCTGGAGAAGACCGGAGCGGTCGACTTCGAGGCGATCGCGAACGACTCGGTGGCCGGGGCGACGGCCAGCCCGAGCGGTCCGCCGCCGCCTGTCGCCGGGGTGACCCCTGGCGCGGCTCCGCCCGCGGAGGCCACCGGGAACGTCGAGACCTCGTCGAGCCCGTCGCCCGGCGAGCCCGGCACGGTCAACACGAACCGGCCCGATCCCGGGGACCCGGACGCCTCCGCCTCTCCGCAGTAGCAGGGAGCCGCCACCCGTCCGTCCGAACCTCAAATGTTGCTCTGAACGTCCCCACCGATGGGTTCGGCCCCGCTCGCCGGGGCCATGACTCCGTCACGCCGGAACACAGGTCCGTCGAAGGAGACGACACACAGGTCCTGGTGAAACCGTGGTGAAGGAGGGGGACCATGCAGCACTTGGGTACGGGAATCGGGTGGCGGCCGGAGATCGCCGACGCCGTGGAGCGCATGCCCGGCATCGACTGGGTCGAGGCGGTCGCCGAGAACGTCTGCCCGGGGCATCTCCCCGAATCGCTGGTGCGGCTGCGTGAGCGCGGCGTCACGGTGGTTCCGCACGGGGTGTCACTGGGGCTCGGCGGCGCGGACCGGCCGGACGAGTCAAAACTCGCCGACCTGGCGGCCTGCGCCGAGGCCCTCGGTGCCCCGCTGGTCACCGAGCACATCGCGTTCGTCCGGGCGGGCGGGGCGCTCACCGCCTCGCCCCTCCTGGAGGCCGGGCACCTGCTGCCCGTCCCCCGCACCCGGGACGCCCTCGACGTCCTGTGCGAGAACATCCGGATCGCCCAGGACGCGCTGCCGGTACCGCTCGCGGTGGAGAACATCGCGGCGCTGATCTCCTGGCCCGGCGAGGAGATGACCGAGGGCCAGTTCCTGTACGACCTGGTCGACCGGACCGGTGTCCGGCTGCTCATCGACGTGGCCAACCTCCACACCAACCACGTCAACCGCGGCGAGGACCCCGCCGCGGCCCTGGACGAACTGCCCGTCGAGGCCATCGCGTACGTCCACGTCGCCGGCGGCTTCCAGCGCGACGGTGTCTGGCACGACAGCCACGCGCACGCGGTGCCTGCGGCGGTCCTCGACGTCCTCGCCGACCTGGCCTCCCGGGTCCGCCCGCCGGGCGTGCTCCTGGAGCGTGACGAGAACTTCCCCGAGCCGGCCGAGCTGGAGCGCGAGCTGACGGCGATACGGGAGACGGTGGAGAAGGGGGCCGTGGCCTTGGGTGGCGCGCCCGCGAGGTCCGGCAGCGCCCAAGAGGCCCTCCGGGACGGCCCGAAGGAGGCGCCGTCCACCGACCCGGCCCGCCAGCGCCTCGCCCTGACGCAGGCCGCCCTGCTGTCCGCGCTCGTCGCGGGGACGCCGGTGCCCGAGGGGTTCGACCGGCCCCGGCTGGCCGTGCAGGCCCGGGCGCTGGCGGGCAAGCGGGCGGACGTCGTGGCCAAGGTCGCCCCGGAACTGCCGGAGATCCTGGCGGGCGGCTACCGGACGGCGTTCCTGGCGTACGCGCACGGCCACCCGATGACCGACGGCTACCGGCGGGACGCCCTGGACTTCGCCGAGCACCTGCTGTTCGCCGGACACGTCGAGGACGGGGACGTGCGCCGGAAGCTGAGCGACTGGTGGCTGGAGCGGTCGGGCTCCGCCCCGCTGTCGCAGCGCCCGGCGGCCCGGCTGGCACGCGCCACGCGACGGGTCCTGCTGAGGCGTTGAGAACCGGTCGACGGGGAGCGTAGGGGCGTTCGTCACGCGTGATGTCGCTCACCCGGGGTGACAGGGATGCCGGTTCCGTACAGGAAAGCGGGTTTCGTGCCTGCTCAGCGGCACCCTGCGCGGGCCGGGCCGCGCGGGCGCGCACCCAGCAGGCCTTCGGAACCGCCCGCACCCACATGACGCGGGCAAGGCCCCGAAGGTCACCGGACAGCTCCCCTCGGGCCTTTCCCACCAGCGAAAACACCGCTCCCGCCGCCCCGTCCTGCCGTGTACTCGTTTCGTCCGAACCCGTACCGCAGTTGGCGTACTCCACGAAGTAATATGCCAACCCCCATCCAGAAGCGCACTAACGTGCGGTGCCGCAACAGGAGGCACCATGCGATCCATCAACAGCCGCGGGCTGTTCAGCGGCACCGGGCTCATCGTCGCCGGTCTGACGGCGACCCTCGTGGCGCTGGTCTTCCCGATCTGGTCGTACGCGGACCGGTCGGGCACGGGCGTGGACACGCTGAACGCCGAGACCGTGTCGACGGGATACGGCCCGCTGTCCGCGCTGGACCGCGACTTCGTCACGAAGGTCCGGCTCGCGGGCCTGTGGGAGCTGCCCGCCGGCCAGCAGGCGGAGGAACGCGGCACCACCCGGGCCGTGAAGACGGCGGGCGAACACCTCGTCGAGGGCCACACGTTCCTGGACGAGCGCGTACGTGCCGTGGCCGCGCGGCTCGGCCTCGAACTGCCCAACCAGCCCACCGAGCAGCAGCAGGCGTGGCTCGACACGCTGAGCGCGGCACGGGGCGGGGAGTACGACACGCAGTTCGCGAACATCCTCCGCAGCGCGCACGGCAAGGTGTTCGGCCTGGTCGCCCAGGTGCGCGCGAACACCCGCAACTCGCTCGTCCGTGAACTGGCCGACGACGCGAACACCACGGTGCTGGACCACATCACGGTCCTGGAGGCCACCGGTCTCGTCGACTTCGAGTCCCTGGCCCGAGACGCGGCCTCCGCGAGCGTGCCCCCGCTCACCAGTTCCCCCGCGCCGCCCGGGCCGCAGGCCTCACCCAGTCCGCCCGTTCCGGCCTCGCCCTCCCCCTCGCCGACCTACTCCCTGCCGCCGGCCGCGACCAGCCGGCCGACGGACGTCTCCTCCGCGGGACCGAAGGAGACCCGGAACCCCGAATCCGGGGACGGGGCGAAGGACGGGCAGAAGACGCGGCAGGAGGAGGCGGAGGAGGAGGACGACAGCGCGGCGAAGCCGAAGGACGCGGCGCAGGACAGGGCGCAGGACAGCGACAAGAAGCCCTAGCAACCGGAGGGCACCGAAACGAAACGTCACACAGCGAGGACGCTTCGTCCAAAATGTGAACAAGCCATGGCGCGGCCGGGCCCTCGTCGCATAGAAATCCCGCATGCTCTGGGTCCTCCTCCTTCTCCTGGCCTGGGTCGCGGCCGGTACGACCTGTACGCGCCTGTGCCTGGCCTCCGTCCGCGCCGCCGCCGCGGACGACCCGCACGCCTCCCACGAGCGCGCTCTGACGCTCTACGAGGCGGCGTTCCTGTCGGGCGGCCCCGCGCGGGTCGCCGACCTGACACTCGTGTCGATGGCCCGCCAGCGCCGGCTGCTGCTCGCCCACACGGGCTGGGCGACCGTCGTGGACCCGCGCGGCCGGGACGAGATGGAGCGCTCGGTGCTGGGTGCGATAGGCCCCGACGGGCAGTCACGGATAGCGCCGGTCCGTACGAGCGCGGCCGCCGCGGAGTCCGTACGTGTCCTCGCCGACCGTCTCGTCGCGGCGGGCCTCGCCGTGCCGGACGGCACGCGCACCACCGTCGCGGACGCGGTGCGCCAGGTCCGGTCGGCCGCGGCGGCCGTGCTGGTGCTGGGCTCGATCGCGCTGCTGATGCCCGCTCAGGCCCAGGAGGAGCGGGCGCTGGTGGCCGTCTGGTTCACGCTCCCCCTGATCCTCACCCTGAGCTGCCTCGCCATCGCCCGGATCGAGGTCCACCCCTACACCCGCTGGGCGTCCCCGGCCGGACAGCACCTGCTGAGCTCCCTGACCTGCCGCGCGGACACCGGCAGTGACGACCGTACGTACCTCACCACCGTGGCCGTACGCGGAATCCGCGCGGTCGGCGAACCGGATCTGCGGGCGGCCTTCGGGCACCGCGAGCCGCACGCCTGAGGGCGCTCCGGGCGCGCGTGGGGCGCGCATCGGGGTGCTTGGGCCGACATCCACGGGCCGGTGCTTTACTTCGCCAAGTACCGAACGAAACATCCCTTTTGTTGCTGCCGTGCACTGAAGGGAAAGCGATGAGAGCTGCCGTCCTCTACGGAACAGCCGGGTCCCTGGTCCTGACCGCTGTCGTCGCCGCGCCCGCTGGCAGCGCCCAGACGCCGTCCGGCTGGGCCGAACGGCACGGCACGGCGGTCGCCGCCGAGCGCGCCGCCGACGACGGCATCCGCTTCGGGACGTGCTCGAAGGACCAGGACGGCCCGGCCACCCTGCAGTGCGGCACGGTGAGCGTCCCGCTCGACTACGCGCACCCCGACGGCAAGCAGATCAAGCTGACCGTCAGCCGGGTGAGGGCCACCGGCAAGGACGGGAAGCGGTCCGTGCCGCGGCAGGGCGCGCTCGTCTTCAACCCGGGCGGTCCCGGCGCGTCCGGCATGTACTTCCCACTGATCGGCATGATCCCGCAGTGGAAACGCATCGCGGCAGCGTACGACCTCGTCGGGTACGCCCCGCGCGGGGTGGGCCGCTCGGCGCCGCTGTCCTGCCAGGACCCGAAACAGCTCCTCAAGGGCCCTTCGCAGTCACCGACGCACCCCTCGGAGTCGTACAAGAAGGAGCGTGTCGCACGGGCGAAGGCGTACGCGCGTGGCTGCGTCGAGCGGTCGGGCCGCGGGATCAGGCACTTCTCCTCGATCAACAACGCCCGTGACCTGGACGTCCTGCGTGCCGCCCTGGGCGAGCGGAGGCTGACCTTCATGGGGGCGTCCTACGGCACGTACTTCGGAGCCCTGTACGCGGAGCTGTTCCCCTCGCACGTGCGCCGGATGGTCCTCGACTCGGCCGTCGACCCGGACCCGGAGAAGGTCTGGTACCGCAACAACCTCGACCAGTCGGTCGCCTTCGAGGGCCGCTGGGCCGACTTCCGCGCCTGGATCGCCAAGCACGACAAGGTGTACGGGCTGGGCCGCACGCCCGAGGAGGTGCTGCGCAGTTACGAGCGGGCGCGGGCACGGCTCGCGGCGGAGCCCGCGGGCGGCACTGTCGGGCCGGGGCAGCTCCAGAGCGCGTTCCTGCAGGCCGGGTACTACGACGACTACTGGCCGCAGCGCGCGCTGGCGCTCTCCGCGTATCTGAAGGGCGACCCGAAACCGCTGGTCCGGCTGGCCGGTCCGCATCCGGACGCGCTGGAGGAGCAGGAGAACGGCAAGGCCGTCTACACGGCCGTCGAGTGCAACGACGCGCCCTGGCCGCGCGCGTGGCACACCTGGGACCGGGACAACACGCGTCTCGCACGCGTGGCGCCCTTCGAGACCTGGAGCAACGTCTGGATGAACCTGCCCTGCGCGTACTGGCCGCTGCCGCGCCGGCGGCCGCTCGACGTGCGGACGGCCCCCGGGGAACTGCCGCCGACGCTGATCCTTGCCGCCGAGCGGGACGCGGCGACGCCGTACGCCGGCGCGCTGGAGATGCACCGGCGGTTGTCCGGCTCGGCCCTCGTCACCGAGCAGGCGGCGGGCTCGCACGGGATCGGCGGCGGGGACAACGCGTGCGTCAACGCCCACCTGGACGCGTATCTGCTGGAGGGAAGGCATCCGGTGCGGCGCGCGGTGTGCGCGCCGCACAAGGAGCCGGTCCCGGCCCGTTAGCGGCGCGGGGAACCGGCACGACGAGCCCTCACGGAGCTCGTCAGGCGAGGCCCTCGACCAGCTCGGCCACGGACTTGCGGCGCCCGGTGTAGAAGGGAACCTCCTCACGGACGTGCATCCGCGCCTCGGAGGCACGCAGGTGCCGCATGAGGTCCACGATGCGGTACAGCTCGTCCGCCTCGAAGGCGAGGAGCCATTCGTAGTCGCCGAGGGAGAACGAGGCGACCGTGTTGGCGCGCACGTCCGGGTAGCCGCGGGCCATCTTGCCGTGGTCGGCGAGCATCCGGCGACGGTCCTCGTCCGGCAGCAGGTACCAGTCGTAGGAGCGGACGAACGGGTACACGCTGATGTAGTTCCGCGGCGTCTCGTCGGCGAGGAACGCCGGGATGTGCGAGCGGTTGAACTCCGCCGGCCGGTGCAGCGCCATGTTCGACCAGACCGGCTCCAGGGCGCGGCCCAGCTTCGTACGGCGGAAGAGGTTGTACGCCTCCTGGAGCTGGTCGGCGGTCTCGGCGTGCCACCAGACCATGAGGTCGGCGTCGGCGCGCAGCCCCGAGACGTCGTACGTGCCACGGATCGTGACGTCCTTGGCGGCGAGCTGGTCGAACAGCTCCTGCACCTCGTCCGCGTAGCCGGCGCGGTCCACGGGCAGGACATCGCGCAGCTTGAACACGGACCAGAGGGTGTAACGGATGACCTCGTTGAGGTCCTTGGCCTTCTTGCCGGCGTTCGGAGTCCTGGCCTGGCCGGTGGTGGGGGCGTCGTCGCTCATGGGGCTATTCTCCCGCTCCGCCGTGAAGGCTCTGCACCGGGTTCGCGATCAGCGCGTCCGTGAGTCCCGCGCGGCCGCCGGTCAGCCTGTCCACGGCGGCGTTCGCGCTCGCCACGCACGCCGGGATGCCGACGCCGTCGTACGCCGCTCCGCAGACGGCGAGGCCCGGCAGTCCGGCGACGTGCTCGCGGATGCGGGCCACGCGCGCGTGGTGCCCGACCGGGTACTGGGGCAGTCCGTCGTCCCAGCGCGTCACCCGGGTCTCCAGGGGCTTCGCGGCCAGGCCGGTGGCCTCGCGCAGGTCGTGCCGTGACACGTCGACGAGGTCCCGGTCCTCGCGGCCGAGGATCTCCGTCTCGCCGTACCGCCCGACGGACGTCCGCAGGACCACCACGTCCGGGTTCCCGTCGGCGATCCAGCCCCACTTCTGGGAGGCGAACGTCGACGCCTTGATCGTGCGCCCGTCGACCGGCGGCACCAAAAATCCGCTCCCTTCGGGAAGGGAGACGTCACTGCGGCGGTAGGCGAGGGTGATCAACGCCATGGACGCGTACTCGACCGTCGCGAGCTCGGCCGCGGCGGCCGGGGCCTCGGCGCCGAGCAGTGCGGCCGCGGCCCCGGCGGGCACCGCCACGACGACGGCGTCGGCCGACAGCACGCGGCCGCCCGCGACGACCCGCCAGCGCCCGGGACGCTCGGCGCCGTCCGGTCCGGCCCCGCCGTGGCCAGGGCCGCCCGAGGACCCGGCCGAGTCGTCCTCGGTCCGCCGCAGCTCCGTGACCGGCGCCCCCGTGACGATCTCGCCGCCCCGGGCGCGCACCGACTCGGCGACGGCGAGCGGCAGCTGCCCGATGCCGCCCTCGATGCCCATGAAGACCGGGCCCGTCTGCTGGCTGCGCGCCGCCTTCGCCTGGATCTCGCGGACCGCCTCCGTGAGCGAGGTGTGCGTGCGGGCCGCCTCGAAGAGCTGGGGGACGGCCGAGCGCATCGAGATGCGGTACGCGTCGCCCGCGTAGACCCCGCCGAGCAGGGGCTCGATGAGTCGGTCGACGACCTCGCGGCCGAGGCGCTCCGCGACGAACTCCCCCACCGCCACGTCGTCGCCGACCTCGGTGCGCGGCAGGTCGCGGTCGCGCTCGATCCTGCGCAGGCCCTCGTCGGAGAGGACCCCGGAGAGGGCGGCCGCGTCCCCGGGGACGCCCATGACATGGCCCTTGGGCATGGGCCGCAGTGCCCCGCGCGTCCAGAGGGAGGCGCCCGCCGTCGCCGGTGTCCTGAGCCGGTCCGCGAGGCCCACCTCGCGGGCGAGCGCCACCGCCTCGGGCCGTCGCGCGAGCATCGACTCGGCGCCGAGATCGACGCGGGCGCCCGCGATCCGGCCCGGCAGCAGCTTTCCGCCGAGCCGGTCCGAGGCTTCCAGGACGGTCACGCGCGCGCCGCCGTCCAGCAGCCGGTGGGCGGCGGCCAGACCGGCGATGCCACCCCCGACGACGACGACGTGACCCGTGCCCGTACGTGTGTCTGCGTGCATGTCCCCAACTGTCCCAGACCCCGCCGACAGTCCCGCGGGCCCCGGTGCCGGCCGGGGGTGTCCATGCCGAGTCCGGACCGTGACCGCTTCGGGACCGGATCCGCCCAACGTCTGGCGGGGCTCCGGCGTCGAAGGAACGTAAGCCATCACGACACCCTCGGGGGAGCAGACATGCAGACACGTGGCAGTGGTACGACCGGGCGCCGGTCAGCACGACCTGTCCGGATCCTTTCGGGGCTTCTGCTCGCCGGCGCCCTCGCGCTCACCGGGTGCACCGGCGCAGACGACAGCGACGGCGGTGCGAAGTCGGCATCGGACGCCGACGCCGCCGCGCCGAACGAGGCGCAGGCGGAGGCGGGCGCCGGCGCCGCCGACAGCGCCGCGAGCAGCGGCAAGGGAGAGCAGGCCTCCGCACCGACGAGGCTCACCACCCACGTCATCCACACCGCGACCCTGACCGTGCAGGTCAAGGACGTGCCGAAGTCCCTCGCCGAGGCGCGCACCGTGGTCGAGAACGCGGGCGGCATGGTCGGCAACGAGACCACCGACCGCGACTCCAAGGGCCGCGAGCGCTCCCGGGTCGTCCTGCGGGTCCCGGCGGAGGAGTACGAGGCGGTGCGCAAGGAGCTGGAGGGCTCGGGCAGGCTCATCGACCTCAAGGCGAAGGCGCAGGACGTCACGGAGCAGGTCGTCGACGTGGAGAGCCGCGTCAAGACGCAGCGTGCCAGCGTGGCGCGGATCCGCGAGCTGATGGACCGGGCGACCAAGCTGAGCGATGTGGTCACTCTCGAGGGCGAGTTGAGCACCCGTCAGGCCGACCTGGAGTCGCTGCTGGCCCAGCAGGCCTCGCTGAAGGACCGTACGAGTCTGGCCACGATCACACTGTCGTTGTCGGAGACCCCGGTGAAGAAGGCCGCCGAGGACGACGATCCCGGTTTCGCGGACGCGCTCGGGGGCGGCTGGGACGCGTTCGTCACCATGTTCCGCTGGATCGGGCTGGCGCTGGGCGCGGTGCTGCCCTTCCTGGTGGGCGCGGCGCTGCTGCTGTTCCTCTGGGTGCGTTTCCTGCGCGGCCGGACGCCGGGCCGCCCGGTCGCGGCGACCCCGGGTGCGGGCACCGGCACGGGTTCGCTGCCGGTCGCGCCGCCCGTCCGCCCGGAGCACGACGACAAGGACTGAGCAAGCCGCGGCGGGAGCGAAATGCGGGGCCGCCGTAGCGTGTTCGCATGAGCATGAGTCGCGCGAGCCGCACGAAGGAACGTCTGGTGGTCGTCGGAGGGGACGCGGCGGGCATGTCCGCCGCGTCCCAGGCACGCCGTCTGAAGGGCCCCGACGAGCTGGAGATCGTCGCCTTCGAGCGGGGCAGCTTCAGCTCCTTCTCGGCGTGCGGCATCCCTTACTGGGTGGGCGGTGACGTCTCGGACCGGGACCAGCTGATCGCCAGGTCGCCACAGGAGCACCGGGCCCGCGACATCGACCTTCGGATGCGTACGGAGGTCACGGAACTCGACGTCGAGGGCGGCCGCGTACGCTCCCGGGACCTGGAGTCCGGGGCCGAGGTGTGGACGTCGTACGACAAGCTCGTGATCGCGACGGGCGCCCGCCCGGTGCGGCCGCCGCTGCCCGGCGTCGACGCCCCCGGGGTGCACGGGGTGCAGACCCTCGACGACGGGCAGGCCCTCATCGACACGCTGTCCCGTACGGCGGGCCGCCGCGCGGTCGTGATCGGCGCGGGCTACATCGGCGTGGAGATGGCCGAGGCGCTGATCAAGCGGGGGTACGAGGTGACGGTCGTCAACCGTGGCCGGGAGCCCATGTCCACGCTCGACCCGGACATGGGGCGTCTGGTGCACGAGGCGATGGAGGGCCTCGGCATCACGATGGTGAACGACGCCGAGGTCACCAAGATCCTGACCGGTGAGGACGGGCGGGTCCGCGCGGTCGTCACGGAGGACGCCGAGTACCCGGCGGACGTGGTGGTCCTCGGCATCGGTGTCCGTCCGGAGACCACGCTCGCCGAGGCCGCGGGGCTGCCGCTCGGCGACCACGACGGGCTGCTGACGGACCTGGCGATGCGGGTGCGCGGCCACGAGAACATCTGGGCGGGCGGGGACTGCGTCGAGGTCCTCGACCTGGTCTCGGGCCGCGAACGCCACATCGCGCTGGGCACCCACGCCAACAAGCACGGCCAGGTGATCGGCTCGAACGCCGGCGGGGGCTATGCCACGTTCCCCGGTGTCGTCGGCACGGCGGTGAGCAAGGTCTGCGAGCTGGAGATCGCCCGTACCGGCCTGCGCGAGAAGGACGCGCACCGGGCGGGCCTGCGGTTCGAGTCGGTCACCATCGAGTCGACGAGCCGTGCGGGCTACTACCCGGACGCCGACCCCATGACGGTGAAGATGCTCGCCGAGCTCCGCACCGGCCGCCTCCTCGGCGTCCAGATCGTCGGCCAGGAAGGCGCCGCCAAACGCGTCGACATCGCCGCGGTGGCCCTCACCGCCCGCATGACGGTCGAACAGATGACAGCCCTGGACCTCGGCTACGCCCCACCGTTCTCCCCGGTCTGGGACCCCATCCTGGTAGCAGCCCGCAAGGCGACAGCAGCGGTGAGAAGCACCACGTAACACGCAAATCCCCACCCGCGCCCAAAGGGGCGCGGGGAACTGCGCGACAAGCCCCCACCGGCGGAGAGCCGGATCCCAGCCCGACACCCCGGTCAGCAGGAGGGGGCCACCCCTCAGGCCCCCTGTGCCGCCCCCGCCCCGTTGCCGTTGATCTTCTCTATCGCCTGCCGCGCCTGCTCCCCCGGCGACCGCTGCAGCGAAGAGACCGCCGACACCGCGGGCGGCGGCATCGCCGCGGCGGCGGCCTGCGGACGCGCGTGCGACCCGGCCTGCCGACTCCGCAGCCGATGGCTCGCGGCCTCGTCCAAGGACACAGGCCGTTGCATGCTCACGGCCAGCCGGCCGGCCTCCTGGCCGAGCGCGGCCACGTCCTCCCACGACAGCCGGAGTACGACGGCGAGCTCCGCCTCGCCGTCCGGCGTGGCGATCAACGGCTGAGTGACTCGGTCGTTCATGACCTGTTCCTCACGTATTGCTGGGATCACGGGCGGTTGCCGAAACATACGCACACATCCGCGCCCCCGTTCAGAGTCCTCGAACGGGGGCAGGATTTCCCCGTGGTCATCCCCGTTCATGACGTGAACCCGGCACGCCGCACGCCGTATGTGACGTACGCGCTCATCGCCGCCAACTTCGTGGTCTTCCTGGCCACTCCGGGGGTGGCGAGCTCGCTCACCGGCGAGAGCGGTCTGGCCCAGCTGTGCCATCTGCAGGCGTTCCTGGACCACTGGGCGGCGGTGCCGCAGGAGCTGATCCACGGCCGGACACCGCCGACGGTCCCCACCGGGGACGTGGGCGTGGGTCCGGAGGGCCCGGGCTGCGTCGTCGGCCCGCCCGGCTACGACAAGTCGCCCCAACTGTCGGTCCTCACGGCGATGTTCCTGCACGGCGGCTGGGTGCACCTGCTCGGCAACATGCTCTTCCTGCTGATCTTCGGGAACAACATCGAGGACCGTCTCGGCCACATCCGCTACACGCTGTTCTACGTGGCCTGCGGTTACGCGGCGGCCTACGGCTTCGCCCTCGTGAACGCCGACTCGGCCGACCCGCTGATCGGCGCGTCGGGCGCGATCGCCGGAGTGCTGGGCGCCTATCTGGTGCTCTATCCGAAGGCCAGGGTCTGGGTCCTGGTCCCGTTCCTGATCTTCCTGCCCCTGCGCCTGCCCGCCTGGATCGTGCTGGGCTTCTGGTTCGCCCTTCAGGCGGTGTACTCGTCCGGCGGCGGCGTCTCGGCGGCCGGCACCGTCGCGTACGTCGCCCACGTGGTCGGCTTCCTGGCGGGCATGCTCCTCGCCTGGCCCCTGCGCCGGGGCACGCCGCCCCCACCCGAACCCCGGGGCCTGCTGTGGGGCAGACGGGCCCGCCCCCGCTGGTGAGCCGGTCCCGCCCCGTCACGGGCCCGGGGAACCACGCTCACCGGCCGGCGGCCCGCGGGCCCGAGCAGGCCGCCCGTCACGGACGGCACACGCGAAGCGTCAGCGCGCCGTGCGCGTGTGGACGTACTCGACGAGCCGGGTCAGCGCGTCCGGATCCATCGACGGCAGCACACCGTGCCCGAGGTTGAACACATGCCCTTCCAGCCCCGCGGCGGCGTCGAGAACCTCCTGTGCCTTCTCCTCGACGACCTCGGTCGGGGCGAAGAGGACAGCGGGGTCGAGGTTGCCCTGGAGCGCCCGGCCGGGGCCGACCCGCCGCGTGGCCTCGTCGAGCGGCACCCGCCAGTCGACGCCGACGACGTCCGCGCCCGCCTCGCCCATGAGCCCGAGCAGCTCGCCCGTGCCGACACCGAAGTGGATGCGCGGGACGCCGTATCCCTCGACGGCCTTGAACACCTTGGTGGAGGCGGGCATCACGGAACGCCGGTAGTCGGCGGGAGCGAGGGCGCCCACCCACGAGTCGAAGAGCTGGACGGCGGAGGCGCCCGCCTCGATCTGCACCTTCAGGAAGGCGGCCGTGATGTCGGCGAGCCGGTCGAGCAGGTCGGCCCAGAGCTGCGGGTCGCCGTACATGAGCGACTTGGTGTGCTCGTGGTTGCGGGACGGACCGCCCTCCACGAGGTAGCTCGCGAGGGTGAACGGGGCGCCCGCGAAACCGATGAGGGGCGTCGGACCGAGCTCACGGGTGAGCAGCCCGATCGCCTCGGTGACGTACGAGACGTCGTCGGGCGTCAGGTCGCGCAGCTGGGCGAGGTCGGCACGGGTGCGGATCGGCTTCTCGACGACAGGGCCCACGCCGGGCTTGATGTCCAGGTCGATGCCGATGGCCTTCAGGGGTACGACGATGTCGCTGAAGTAGATCGCCGCGTCCACGTCGTGCCGCCGGACCGGCTGGAGGGTGATCTCGGCGACCAGCTCGGGCCGCATGCAGGACTCCAGCATGGGGATGCCCTCGCGCACCTTCAGGTACTCGGGCAGTGAGCGCCCGGCCTGCCGCATGAACCACACGGGCGTGTGCGGCACGGGTTCACGCCTGCACGCCTTGAGGAAGGCGGAGTCGTATGTCGCGGTCGGCTGCTGGCCCTTGGGGCGGTCAATGGCACTCACGACGAAAAGTCTCGCACGGCCCGGGGGCACCGGAAGCCCGGGCCGGACACGTGGACGTCCCGGCCCGGGTCACCGCGAACCGGCGCGTTCGGGGGCGTTTTCGGCAACACGATCCGGACAGTGGTCCGGCGCACGGGTGTCTCTCCCTGCACGGAGGCTCCGTTCCCCTTAATCTTCCCCGCATGGCTGCGGCTCAGGGACGACTGTCGGACGGCGCTGGCGGAATGGACGACTCGAAGGAGGGGGAGCGGGATGCGACGGAAGCGGCTCCGCTTCCTTTTCGAGCCGCCGTCGATGCGCTGAGGGCCGCGCGGTTGCGGCCGCAGATCGAGATCGACCCGACGAAGGCCCCGCGGCGTCTCGCGCCGTTCGCGTACGCGCTGGAGGCCACGGTCGTCGACGGTGACGAGGATCTGGCGGACGGCCGCCTCATCCTGCTCCACGACCCGGCGGGGCACGACGCCTGGCAGGGCTCGTTCCGTCTGGTGACGCTGGTCCGCGCGGAGCTGGAGCCGGAGATGGCCGCCGACCCGCTGCTTCCCGAGGTCTGCTGGTCCTGGCTGACCGGCGCCCTCCAGAACCGCGGCCTCTCGTACGGCGAGCCCAGCGGCACGGTCACCCGGGCCGGCTCCCACTACTTCGGCGGTCTCGCGGACCGCCCCTCGGCGTCGCAGATCGAGATCCGCGCCTCCTGGACCCCCCGTGAAGGACTGGGCGGTGTCCCCGACACGGCCTCCCACCTGGCCTCCTGGTGCGACCTCCTCGCCCAGATCGCCGGCCTCCCCCCGGCCTCCCCCGGCGACGCCTCGATCGTCACCCTCCCCCAGCGCCGGGGCCCCCAGCCCCGCTGACCCACCCCACCAAGCCCTCCCACACCGCACAGCACTCCCCGCCGTGGCCCGGCTTCGGGCCACGGCGGGGTTTTCCCTGTCGGGGCCACGGCTTCCACGCCCCGGGACCGCCCCACCAGGGGCGGTCCCGGGGCGTCTGCGTGCTCAGCCACATCCCACCCGCGGACGCACTCCGACCCCTGCCCGCGCCCCTCAGGGGCGCGGGGAACCGCGCGACCAGCCACACACGACCCGCGCCCCACACGTCCCGACCCACCCCCGCGACACCGGGCCCTGCCCCGAACACGCTCTGACCCTTTATCGATACGACCACTTTCAGCCGCGTAACGAAGCGGAGCGAACTCGTTTCGATCTTCGGATGATCGATCGCCCGTCCGAATTGCACGAGTTATTACTCACCAAATCGTGATCATTCTCTAAAGGCGGACGTGTTTGATGCCGAAGACCTCTGTGACCTTGAAAGCACGGTTCGTCCCGGCTTCATCCCCACAGCCGGTCCCCCGTCCCGCACCCCAGGAGGCCTGGTGTCCGTTCTCCTCGAGCAGCCCGCAAGCCTGGTCGCCTACCGCCCGAACAAGCCCACCGCGATGGTGGTCGTGGCCGACCCCCGCGTGCGCTCCACCGTGACCCGCCACCTGTGGGCGCTCGGTGTTCGCGACGTGATCGAGGCCTCGTCCGTCGCGGAGGCTCGTCCCCGCATCGGCAACCCCCGCGACATCTGTATCGCAGACGTCCATCTCCCCGACGGCTCCGGCCTCACCCTCCTGTCCGAAACCCGGGCCGCCGGCTGGCCGAACGGCCTGGCCCTGTCCGCCGCCGACGACATCGGCGCCGTACGCAACGCCCTCGCGGGCGGCGTCAAGGGCTACGTCGTCACCGGCACCCGTACGAACGTCGGGCTTCCCACCCGGCCGGGCGTCGCTCCCATCGGCTCGGCCGCCGCCCGCATGCACCGCCGCCCCCCGGGTTCCCCGAACCACCCGGGCGGCTACCGCGAGCTGTCCGGCCGTGAGGTCGAGGTGCTCCGGCTGGTGGCGGAGGGCCAGTCGAACAAGGCCATCGGCGTCTCGATGGGCCTGTCCGCGCTGACCGTCAAGAGCCACCTCGCCCGCATCGCCCGCAAGCTCGGCACGGGCGACCGCGCCGGCATGGTGGCGGTGGCCCTGCGCACGGGAATCATCCACTGACCGCCCACGGAACCCGCCCCTTCACACGAACCAGGACGCGCCGCTGATTCAGGATTCACTGACCTGACTGGTTTACGACCCTCTGACGCCCGTCGACGGAACGTTCCGTCGACGGGTGTCGTGCATACACAGATACCCTTGACAGGTGACCGACGCCCAAGAGACCGCAGCAGACAGTTCACTGCGAACCACCGGAGGCGCTCCTCCGGACGACGTCGAACCGGCGCCGATCCCCTTGCTGGAGCCCCGCGACGGAATTCCGCCGGTGATCACCGACGAGGACGCGCTCGCCGAGGTGATCGCCAAGTTCGGTGCCGGCAGCGGCCCCGTCGCCGTGGACGCCGAGCGGGCGTCCGGCTACCGCTACGGCCAGCGCGCGTATCTGGTGCAGCTGCGCCGCGAGGGCGCGGGCACCGCGCTGATCGACCCCGTCGCCTGCCCCGACCTGTCGGGCCTCGGCGAAGCACTCTCCGGTGTGGAGTGGGTGCTGCACGCGGCCACGCAGGATCTGCCGTGTCTGCGCGAGATAGGTATGGTCCCCAGCCGGCTGTTCGACACCGAGCTGGCCGGCCGGCTCGCCGGTTTCCCTCGGGTCGGCCTCGGCGCGATGGTCGAGGGGGTCCTGGGCTTCGTACTGGAGAAAGGACACTCCGCCGTCGACTGGTCGACCCGGCCGCTGCCCGAGCCGTGGCTGCGCTACGCCGCGCTCGACGTGGAGCTGCTCGTCGACCTGCGTGACGCGCTGGAGAAGGAGCTCGACCGGCAGGGCAAGCTGGAGTGGGCCCGCGAGGAGTTCGACGCGATCGCCTCGGCGCCCCCGCCGGAGCCGCGCAAGGACCCGTGGCGCCGCACCTCGGGCATGCACAAGGTGCGCCGTCGCCGGCAGATGGCGGTGGTGCGGGAGCTGTGGCAGACCCGGGACGGGGTGGCGCAGCGCCGGGACATCTCACCGGGCAAGGTCCTCGGCGACGCCGCGATCGTCGAGGCCGCGCTGGCCGTGCCGGCCAACGTGCACGCGCTCGCCGCGCTGAACGGCTTCGGGCACCGCATGGGCCGACGTCAGCTGGAGCAGTGGCAGGCGGCCGTGGACCGGGCGAAGGAACTGCCGGACGTCGAGCTGCCGCAGCCCGGGCAGCCGCTGGCGGGGCCCCCGCCGCCGCGCGCCTGGGCCGAGAAGGACCCGGAGGCGGCCGCCCGGCTGTCGGCGGCGCGCGCCGCCGTGTCCGCGCTGGCGGAGACGCTGAACATGCCGCAGGAGAACCTGATCACTCCGGACACGGTCCGGCGGGTCTGCTGGGAGCCGCCCTCGACGCCGGACGCCGCGTCCGTGGCGGCCTCGCTCGCCGGGTTCGGGGCCCGTCCCTGGCAGGTCGAGCAGGTCACCCCGGTGCTGGTGGCCGCGCTGGCCGCCAGGGCCAAGGCCCCGACGCAGGACTGAACGAGAGGTGCCGGCCGCCGTGAGTGGTTCGGACTCACGGCGGCTGCTCGTGCGCCGCGGCGGGGCGCCCTACTTCGTGGCCCCCCTCGAAAAGCCGTTGTAGATGTAGCGCTGCAGGAACAGGAAGACGATCAGGGTCGGCAGGATCACGAGGATCGCGCCCGCCGCGATCGTCTCCCAGTGCGCTCCGAAGGGGCCCTTGAAGCGGAACAGGGACGTTGATATCACGCCAAGATCTTCGGACGGCATGTACAGGAACGGGATGTAGAAGTCGTTGTAGACGGTGATCCCCTTCACGATGACCACCGTGGCGATCGCCGGCTTCAGCAGCGGGAAGATGATCTTCCGGTAGATCGTGAAGGCGCCCGCGCCGTCGAGCCGCGCCGCCTCGTCGAGGGAGACCGGGATCGACCGGACGAACTGCAGGAAGATGTAGATCGAGACGATGTCCGTGCCCATGTAGAGCACGACCGGTGCCCAGCGGCTGTCGAACATGCCGAAGCTGTCGACGATCTGGAAGGTCGCGACCTGGGTGGTCACGCCGGGTACGAGCGTGGCCACCAGGAAGAGCGCGACGACCAGCTTCCTGAAGCGGAAGGTGTAGCGGTCGATCGCGTACGCCGCCATCGACCCGATGATCACCGTGCCGGTGACGGAGAACAGCAGGATGAAGGCGGTGTTCCCGAAGGCCGAGAGCATCCCGCCGTCCTGGAACGCCGTCACGTAGTTGTCGAAGTTCAGCGGGTCGTCCGGGAGTTGGAGTGCCCCACTGTCGTTCGCCATCTCCTTCTCGGACTTGAGGGAGGTGAGGAGGACGACGAGCAGGGGGAGCAGGACGACCACGCTCGCGGCGACCAGCGACAGGTGGGTGAGGCTCCGGGCGACACCTTCGCGGGACACGCCTTCGCGGGACACGCCTCTGCGGCT
This sequence comes from Streptomyces aurantiacus, assembly GCF_027107535.1. Lineage (NCBI taxonomy): Bacteria > Bacillati > Actinomycetota > Actinomycetes > Kitasatosporales > Streptomycetaceae > Streptomyces > Streptomyces sp. Qhu-G9. Next base: position 7,346,364 of record NZ_CP114283.1, read on the forward strand.
CATACGAGATCCACCTTGTCGTCCGGGACGAGGCGCCGCTGCACCCACGTCACCGCCAGGATGATCAGCAGCAGTACGACCGCGGCCGCCGAGGCGAGCCCGGTCTTGTTGAACTGGAAGGCCAGCTTCACCGTCTGGATCACGAAGGTCTCCGTGCCGGTCGCGCCGCCGGTCATGATGAACGGCACCTCGAAGGCCGACAGCGAGCCGGACACGGAGAGGATGACGGTCAGGCTGAGCACGGGCCTGATGCCGGGCGCGATGATGTACCGGAACTGGTGCCAGCGGGTGGCCCCGTCCAGCTCTGCGGCCTCGTACAGCTCCCCCGGGACGGACTGGATCGCGCCGAGGAACAGGACGAAGTTCAGGCCCGTGTAGCGCCAGACGGACACTCCGGCCAGCGACACGTTCGCGGACTCGGGCGTACCCAGCCAGGCGCGGTCCGAGTGGACGCCGACGAGACTCAGGACGGAGTCGAGAGTGCCGCCGTCCTGGAAGAAGTAGAGGAAGACGAAGCCGATCGCGACACCGTTGATCAGGTACGGGAAGAAGAGCACGCCCTTGAAGAAGTTCCGGAAGCGCACGTTGAAGCTCAGGACCGTCGCGAAGTGGAGCGCGAGGACGATCTGCACCACGGAGGCGGCCAGGTAGTAGCCGCTGACGAAGAAGACCTCGAACAGCTCGGGGCGGGTGAAGAGTTCGACGTAGTTCTCGGCGCCCGTGTAGCTGAGCTCGGGGCTGACGCCGTCCCAGTCGGTGAAGCTGTACGCGACCATGTTGGCGACCGGCGCGTACGTGAACGTGATCAGCAGGACCAGCGGGGCGGCGAGGAAGAGCCACGGGGTGAGGCCCCGCCTCAGGCGCAGGCCGCGCGGGGCCCTCGGGCGTGCCGTGGTCGCGGCGGGCGCGGCCTCCTTCGGCCGCGCCGCCTTCTCGGTCGTGTCCGTCATCAGGACCCCGAGGACTTCCGTGCCTCTTCCCAGCGCTTGCTCAGGTCGGCCAGGAAGTCGTCGAGGCTGCCCTTCCTGGCGCCGCGGGCGAGGTCCACCAGATCCTGGCGGTAGTCGGGCTTGTAGATGCCGACCTCGGACTGGTTGTCGATCTCCTTGACCTCCGCGCCCTTCGCGTCGTCGAGCTCGATGAGCTTCACGCCCGCGTCCTCGTACGGCTGAAGCACCTCGGGCAGCGGGGCGCCCTTGACCGGCGAGAGGGTCAGGTTGTCGGCCGCGTAGCCGGACTTGTCGGTGAACCAGTCGACCCAGGCACGGGCCGCCCCCTTGTGGTCCGAGTTGATGTTGACGGCCTGGTTGTAGTCGGGCGACATGGTCGCGCAGTACTTCCCGTCCTTCTGGGCCGGGAAGGGCATGAAGCCGATGTCGTCCGGGTTCGCGCCGGCCTGCTTCGCCGCCGCCCGGAACTGGGTGATCGCCCAGGAGCCGAGCCACATCGTGGCGATGTCGCCCTTGGCCAGCTTGGGCTTGGAACCTTCCCAGTTGGTGGTCGTCGGATCCTTCTCGGCCAGCCCGCCGCGCACGATGTCGTACAGCATGCTGTCTCCGACGCGCAGGTCCTCGCCCTCCGCCCACGGGTCGCCCTCGGCGAGCCTGCTCGTCGCCTTCGGGTCACAGCTGACGGCTCCGTCGGCGTACGTCCAGTTCGTCAGCGGCCACATGTCCTTGAAGTTCGTGTAGTACGGGATCGCGTCGGTCCTGGACTTGATGGCCTTCAGACCGTCGATGAACTGGGCCGGTGAGGTGGGCCAGTCGGTGATGCCCGCCTCCTTCCAGACCCGCTTGTTGTAGAGGAAGCCCGGGAGCGCTCCCATCGGGCTCTGCCCGTAGACCTTGCCGTCGACCGCGGTGAAGTCGGTGAACAGGTACTTCTTCGAGCGCTCGGTCTCGGTGCCGAGGGAGGCGAAGAACTTCGGGTAGTCGCTCTTCTTGATCACGGCGGGGATCATCAGCACATCGCCGTAGTTCTCGGTGTTCATCCGGATCTTGACCTCGCCCTCGTAGTCCGTGAGGGCGTCGAACTCGACCTTGACCTTCGGATAGGTCTTGTTGAACTCGGCGGCGTACTTCTTCATCGTGCCGTCCTGCACGAGGTCGGTCCGGTGCGTGAGGACCGTGATCGTGCCGGACACCTTGTCCGGATCGACGGGGGCCTTGGCGTCCGCGCCCTTCGACGCGCCTCCGCTTCCGGTACAGCCCGCGGCCAGCAGCGCGGCGGCGAAGAGACTTCCGGCGAGTTTCGTGCGGCGGTTCATCTGCACCAGCTCCGTTCGGGACGGATGAGCACGAGTGGGATGGCTGGTTCCGCACTCTGGCAGCCGTTACTAAACCGGTAAAGTCCTTATTCCGCCAAGGATTCAGAAGCCTTTACCACCCCAGGCCTTCAATGGCCTATACCGGTTTAGGAGTGCGCATGCTGGATGTCACGCCGATCCACCAGGGATGGGTCCTGCGGCACGACGGGGCCGCGCTCCCCGCCTCGGTTCCGGGCTGTGCGCACACGGATCTGCTGGCGGCGGGGATCATCCCGGACCCGTTCCTCGGGCGGAACGAGGCCGAGGTCGCGTGGGTGGGCCGGCGCGACTGGACGTACGAGACGACACTCGTCCCGGTCCCGGGCGGGCACGAGCAGACGGACCTCGTGTTCGACGGTCTCGACACCGCGGCGGAGATCCGGCTCGACGGCCGGCTCCTCGGCTCCGTACGGAACATGCACCGCTCGCACCGCTTCGACGTCACGGGCCTCAGCGGCCTGCTCTCCGTGCACTTCAGGTCGGCCTACGGCGAGGCCGAGGCGGTGCGCGGGCGGCTCGGCGAGCGGCCGAACGCCTATCCGGAGCCGTTCCAGTACATCCGCAAGATGGCCTGCTCCTTCGGCTGGGACTGGGGTCCGACGCTGGTGACGGCGGGCATCTGGAAGCCCGTGCGGCTGGAGCACTGGACCACGGCGAGGATCGCCGGGGTGCGCCCGGTCGTGACGGTCGAACAGGGCGTGGGTCACGTCGAGTTGCACGTCGACGTCGAGCGGACCAGGGTCGAGGCGGGGCTCGCGCTTTGCGCCCGCGTCGGAGGTGTGGAGGCGCGCGCGGAGATCGACGGCAGCAGTGGGGTCGTACGTCTCGAAGTCCCGGACGTCGAACTGTGGTGGCCGCGCGGCTACGGCGAACAGCCGTTGTACGACGTCGAGTTGTGGCTCAGTCACGAAGGGCTGCTCGACGTCTGGCGGCGCCGGATCGGCTTCAGGACCGTCGAGCTCGACCGCCGCGAGGACGAGCACGGCTCCGGCTTCACCTTCGTCGTCAACGGCGAGCGGCTCTTCGCCCGGGGCGTCAACTGGATCCCGGACGACGTCCTCCCGTCCCGGATGACCCGCGAGCGCTACCGCACCCGGCTGACGCAGGCGGCCGACGCGGGCGTGGATCTCGTACGCGTCTGGGGCGGTGGCATCTACGAGAGGGAGCACTTCTACGACGCCTGCGACGAGCTGGGCCTGCTGGTCTGGCAGGACTTCCCGTTCGCCTGCGCCGCCTACCCCGAGGAACAACCGCTGCGCGGCGAGGTGGAGGCCGAGGCACGCGAGAACGTCGTACGACTGATGCCGCATCCCTCGCTGGTGTTGTGGAACGGCAACAACGAGAACCTGTGGGGCTTCAGGGACTGGGGCTGGGAGCGGCGGCTGGCCGGGGACTCGTGGGGCGAGGGCTACTACCTGGGGCTGCTGCCACGGATCGTGGCCGAGTCGGACCCCACCCGGCCGTACACGGCGGGCAGTCCGTGGTCCGGCTCGTGGGACCACCACCCGAACGACCCGGCACACGGCACCCACCACTCGTGGGAGGTGTGGAACCGGCAGGACTACGCGGACTACCGGCTCGAAGTGCCGCGGTTCGTGGCCGAGTTCGGCTGGCAGGCACCGCCCGCCCACGCGACACTGCGGCGCGCCCTGCCCGGTGAGGATCTCGCGCCCGACTCCCCCGGCATGCTGCACCACCAGAAGGCCGACGACGGCAACGGAAAGCTGGCCCGCGGGCTCGCCCGTCACTTCGCGGTGCCCGAACAGGGCTTCTCCGAGAGCGACTTCGACCGCTGGCACTACCTCACCCAGGTCAACCAGGCACGAGCGGTCGCCACCGGGATCGAGCACTGGCGCTCGCACTGGCCGGTGTGCGCGGGCACGATCGTGTGGCAGCTCAACGACTGCTGGCCGGTGACCTCCTGGGCGGCGATCGACGGGGACGGCCGCGAGAAGCCGCTCTACCACGAGCTGAAGAGGCTGTACGCGGACCGGCTGCTGACGCTGCGGCCGCGGCCGGAAGGGCTCGTGCTGGCGGCCGTCAACCAGTCGGCCGAGCCCTGGAACTGCCGTCCGACGCTGCGCCGGATGTCGGTGGAGGGTGAACTCCTGGCCGAATCCCGTCCGGTGGCGGCGGCCGGGGCACGGTCGGTCGCCGACCTGCGCGTGCCCGGGGAGCTGCAGCCCGTGGGGCCCAAGGAGTTCCTGGTGGCCGACGCGGACGGACTGCGGGCCGTGCACTTCCCGGCGCCCGACCGTGAAGTCCCCTACCCCCGGCCGCGGTTCGACGTCTCGGTCGCCGCCGGCGGCAGGGTGACGGTCACGGCCCACACGCTCGTACGGGATCTGCTGCTGCAGGCCGACCGGCTGTCACCCTCGGCCTCGGCCGACCGGGGGCTCGTCACGCTGCTCCCGGGAGAACAGGTGACCATCGGGGTGCGCGGCTGGGAGACTGCCGACGACCTGGACGCGACGAGCGCGCGATCCGCCCTGTACTGCGTGGAGCCCGCACGATGACGACACCACCCCGCGTCACGATCAAGGACGTCGCGGCCCGCGCCGGGGTGTCCAAGGGGGCCGTGTCACTCGCCTTCAACCACAAACCGGGGCTGTCCGACGCGACCCGGGACCGGATCTTCGAGGCGGCACGCGCCCTGGGCTGGGCACCGAACCTCGCCGCCCGGTCCCTGTCCAGCCGGCGCGTGGACGTCGTCGGCCTCGCGATCTGCCGACCGGCGAAGCTCCTCGGGCTCGAACCGTTCTACATGGAGTTCATCTCGGGCGTGGAGAGCGTACTGACCGAGCACTCCTGTTCCCTGCTGCTGCGGCTCGTGCGCACGGTGGAGGAGGAGGTCGGGCTCCAGGACACCTGGTGGCGGGGCAGGCAGATCAGCGGGTCGATCCTGGTGGACTTCCGGGCCGACGACCCGCGCACGGCCGCCGTCGAACGGCTCGGCATGCCCGTCGTGGCCGTCGGACATCCCTCTCTCACCGGCGGCCTCACCTCGGTGTGGACCGACGACGCCACCGCCGTCACCGAGGCCGTGCGGTATCTCGCGGCGCTCGGGCACCGGCGTGTCGCCCGGGTCGGCGGTGCCGCGGCTCTCGGGCACACGTCGATCCGTACGGCCGCCTTCGACGAGGCGGCGCGGGTGCTGGGGCTGGCCGGGGCCCGGCAGGTGGCCACCGACTTCTCGGGGGACGCGGGGGCGCGGGCCACGCGGTCCCTGCTGACCGCGGCCGCCCCGGACCGGCCGACCGCGATCGTGTACGACAACGACATCATGGCGGTGGCCGGGCTCTCGGTGGCCTCGGAGATGGGGCTGAGCGTGCCCGGGGACGTCTCGCTGCTCGCCTGGGACGACTCCCAGCTGTGCCGGCTGACGCATCCGACGCTGTCCGCGATGAGTCATGACGTGCACGGGTTCGGCGCGGAGGTGGCACGGACGCTGTTCGGAGTGATCACCGGGGAGGAGGGGGCGGGGTCGCACCCGGTGCCCACGCCCGTGCTGACCCCCCGGGGGTCCACGGCGCCGCCCGGGGAGTGACACCCGGCAGCAGGGCTGCCGCCCCGAGGACGACGAAGGACAGGGGCTCAGCCCCGTCTTTCAGGGGCGCGGGGACCTGCGTGCCCGGCCCCCACCAGGCCCGCGTGGACCGGTACGAGCATGTGACCTTCGCCGCTCCCCGCCCTGGGACTGGGCAGGCTGGTTACTCGTAAGTAGCATGGGAGGTGAGCGCGCGCTCAGGGCGTGTGTGTCGCGCAGCAGTGCCATCCCGCATCTGGAGGAGAGCCATCGTGCCTCGTACCGTCAGGGACGTCGTCTTCGTCGACGGCGTCCGCACCCCGTTCGGCAAGGCGGGCCCGAAGGGCATCTACCACGAGACCCGTGCCGACGACCTCGTCGTGAAGGCGATCCGGGAGCTGCTGCGCCGCAACCCCGGTCTCGACCCGAAGAAGATCGACGAGGTCGCCATCGCCGCGACCACGCAGATCGGCGACCAGGGCCTGACGCTGGGCCGCACGGCCGGAATCCTGGCCGGGCTGCCGCAGTCCGTGCCCGGCTACTCGATCGACCGCATGTGCGCCGGTGCGCTGACCGCGGTCACCGCGACCGCCGGCTCCATCGCCTTCGGCGCGTACGACGCCGTCATCGCCGGTGGCGTCGAGCACATGGGCCGCCACCCCATGGGCGAGGGCGTGGACCCGAACCCGCGGTTCGTCAGCGAGAAGCTGGTCGACGAGTCCGCCCTGTTCATGGGCATGACCGCGGAGAACCTGCACGACCGCTACCCGCACATCACCAAGCTGCGCGCGGACGAGTACGCCGTGCGCTCGCAGGAGAAGGCCGCCAAGGCCTACGCGAACGGCAAGATCCAGGCCGACCTGGTCCCGATCTCCGTACGCCGCACGAACGCGGAAGCGGGCGAGACGGGCTGGGGCCTGGTCACCGCCGACGAGCCGATGCGTCCGGGGACGACCCTGGAGAACCTCTCCGGCCTCAAGACCCCGTTCCGCGTGCACGGCCGGGTCACCGCCGGTAACGCGGCCGGTCTGAACGACGGCGCCACCGCCTCGATCATCGCGTCCGAGGAGTTCGCCCGCGAGCACGACCTGCCGGTCAAGATGCGCCTGGTCTCGTACGCCTTCGTGGGTGTCGAGCCCGAGGTGATGGGCTACGGCCCGATCCCGGCCACGGAGAAGGCTCTCGCCAAGGCCGGCCTCTCCATCGAGGACATCAACCTGTTCGAGATCAACGAGGCCTTCGCCATCCAGGTCCTCGCGTTCCTCGACCACTACGGCATCGCCGACGACGACGCGCGCGTCAACCAGTACGGCGGCGCCATCGCGTACGGCCACCCGCTGGCCTCCTCCGGCGTCCGCCTGATGACTCAGCTGGCCCGCCAGTTCGAGGAGCAGCCGGAGGTCCGTTACGGCCTCACCACCATGTGCGTCGGCTTCGGCATGGGCGCCACGGTGATCTGGGAGAACCCGCACCACAAGGACGCCGGAGGCGACAAGTGAGCACCACTGAACTCCTGAAGGGTGCGGCCCAGCTGTTCCCCGACGAGGTCGTGACGTCGGCGCACGTGCGCCACCTCGACCTGCCGTTCGCAGCCGGGCGCTTCGCGCTCATCACGCTCGACAACGGCCTCGACCACACCAAGCCGACCACCTTCGGCCCGGCCTCGCTGGCGAACCTCAACGCCGCCGTCGACCAGGTCGAGAGGGAGGCCGCGGCCGACGAGATCGTCGGCGTCGGCGTCACCGGCAAGCCGTTCATCTTCGCCGTCGGCGCGGACCTCAAGGGCGTCGAGCTCCTCAAGGACCACAAGGACGCGCTCGCCATCGGCAAGGGCGGCCACGAGGTCTTCAAGCGCCTCGCCGCGCTGACCGTACCGACCTTCGCGTACTACAACGGCGCGGCCATGGGCGGTGGCGTCGAGGTCGGTCTGCACTGCACCTACCGCACGGTGTCCGCGGCCCTCCCCGCCTTCTCGCTCCCCGAGGTCTTCCTCGGCCTGGTCCCCGGCTGGGGCGGCTGCACCCTGCTGCCGAACCTGATCGGCGCGGACAAGGCCGTCTCGGTGATCATCGAGAACTCGCTCAACCAGAACAAGCAGCTCAAGGGCGCCCAGGTCTACGAGCTGGGTATCGCCGACGCCCTGTTCGAGGGTGCGGACTTCCTGGAGCAGTCGCTGAACTGGACGGCGGCCGTCCTGCGGGGCGAGATCGTCGTCGACCGCCCGGCCGTCGACCGCGGCGAGGCCTGGGACCAGGCCGTCGCCAAGGGCCGCTTCATCGCGGACAGCAAGGTCCACGGGGCGGCCCCGGCCGCGTACCGCGCGCTGGACATCATCGCCGCCGCCAGGAACGGCGACCTCCAGCAGGGCTTCGACGCCGAGGACGTGGCGCTCGCCGACCTGATCATGGGCGGTGAACTGCGCTCCGGCATCTACGCGTTCAACCTCGTCCAGAAGCGCGGCAAGCGTCCGGCCGGCGCCCCCGACAAGTCGCTCGCGCGCCCGGTCACCAAGGTCGGTGTCGTCGGCGCCGGTCTGATGGCCTCGCAGCTCGCCCTGCTCTTCCTGCGCCGCCTGGAGGTGCCGGTCGTGCTGACCGACATCGACCAGGAGCGCGTCGACAAGGGTGTGGGCTACGTCCACGCCGAGATCGACAAGCTGCTCGGCAAGGGCCGCATCAACCAGGACAAGGCCAACCGCCTCAAGGCCCTGGTCACCGGTGTCCTGGACAAGGCGGAGGGCTTCTCCGACGCCGACTTCATCATCGAGGCCGTCTTCGAGGAGATCGGCGTCAAGCAGCAGGTGTTCGCGGAGGTCGAGGCGGTCGCCCCGGCGCACGCCATCCTCGCCACCAACACCTCCTCGCTGTCGGTCACCGAGATGGCGTCGAAGCTCAAGAACCCCGAGCGGGTCGTGGGCTTCCACTTCTTCAACCCGGTCGCGATCCTCCCGCTGCTGGAGATCGTGCGGGGCGAGGCGACGGACGACGCCTCCCTGGCCACGGCCTTCGGCGTCGCCAAGAAGCTGAGGAAGACCGCGGTCCTGGTCAAGGACGCCCCGGCGTTCGTCGTGAACCGCATCCTCACCCGCTTCATGGGCGAGATCCAGAACGTCATCGACGAGGGCACACCGGTCGCGGTCGCCGAGAAGGCGGTCGAGCCGCTGGGCCTGCCGATGTCGCCGCTGGTCCTCCTGGAGCTGGTCGGTCCCGCGATCGGTCTGCACGTCTCCGAGACCCTCAACCGGGCCTTCCCGGACCGCTTCACGGTCTCCCCGAACCTCGCGGCCGTCGTCAAGGCGGGCAAGCGCGGCTTCTACGTGTACGACAGCGGCAAGCCGGAGCTGGACCCCGAGGTCGCGGCGCTCCTCAAGCAGGGCGATGTCGTCCTGACCGAGGAGCAGGTGCGGGTGCGGGTGCTCGACGCCGTCGCCCAGGAGATCGGGATCATGCTCGACGAGGGTGTCGTCGCCGAGGCCCAGGACATCGACCTGTGCCTGATCACCGGTGCCGGCTGGCCCTTCCACCTGGGTGGCATCACGCCGTACCTGGACCGCGAGGGTGTCTCCCAGCGCGTGAACGGCAAGCCGTTCCTGGCGCCGGGCGTGGCTTCCGTCCCCGCGTAGGCGTTTCACCGGGCTAAGCGAGTGCCCCGTACACCGACTCGGTGTGCGGGGCACTCGGCGTTCGAGGACGAGCAGGGCAGCAGGGGCGGCTAAACGGTTCGCCAGGCTTCCAGCGCGAGGCCCGGCTCGTCCTTTCGGCGGGTCAGCAGGAGCCGGCCGACGTCCGGCTGGAGGGTGGCCGCCACGACCCGGCCCTCGCTGTCCTCGGCCAGTGAAACCTGGACGTCGGCGGGGAGTTGGGGACCCGAGTCGGTCCACCAGGCGCCCGCGGACTCCTGCTCGGTGGGGTACGCGGCGAAGGCGACCCGGCCACTGGCGGAGCGCTGGGCGAGCAGGGTGCAGTCGATGTCGTCGAGTGTGCAGCGGATCGCGGACACCGGGCCCGGTCCGGCGCAGCCGACCAGCTCCACGGGCTCCGCACCGGGCCGCCAGGCGCACACGGTGTCGGTCTCGTCCGTGAAGAACAGGGTCACGTGCTCGTCGGAGGTGGCCAGCGCCCGCAGCGTACCCGGCCGCACCGCCGCCTTCAGTGGCTCGTCGTCGAGCGCGGGAACGTGGCCCGGGCCCGCCTGGGTCCAGCGCAGGATGCCGGCCGGCGAGGCCGCGTACAGCTCGACGAGCCCGGACGCCCGGGTCACGGCAGCGAGTTCGCCCTCGACCTCACGGCCCTTGAGGTCACGCCAGGGCCCCCAGCCGCCGCGCTCCTTCTGGCCGCGCATGCTGACCCCGCCGCCCTTGTTGCGTACGAAGACGTGCGCACGGCCCTCGGCGTCCACGGCGACGGCCGGTACGCCGGTCTGCTTGCCCTTCTCGTTGGGGTGCCCGAGCCGGTTCCAGTCGAGCGCGGCGAGTTGCGGCCGGAAGTGGGTCGAGTGGACGAGCCCCGCCTCGCCCGCGCCGGTGGGCCGCCAGGAGACCAGGTGGGCGTAGTCGTCGGTTCCCTGCCCCACGGCGAGCACCTGGTTCACGCGCTGGTCGCCGCCGACCGTGCGGGGTGCCGTCCAGGGGCCGCCGGGGTGCTGCTCGGCCCAGCACCACACCGCTTCCTCCTGCGGAGCGTAGGCGCTGAGCCTGCCGTCCCGGCCGCGTATGAGCCAGTCGCCGTTCACTGTGCGGACCATTGACACTCCCCCACTCTAATCGGGCCGCGTGAGACCTCTCCGTGCGACCCTGGCCTCATGGACGCTCCTCCTCTTGTGATCGTCGACGCCGCCAACGTGGTCGGGTCGGTGCCCGACGGCTGGTGGCGCGACCGCCGGGGCGCCGCGGAGCGGGTACGGGACCGGCTCGTCCCGTACGCCGCCGAAGGGCTCCCGGGCTTCCCGGGTCCCCTGGAACTGGTCCTCGTGGTCGAGGGGAGCGCCCGCGACGTGGCGTCCGTCCCGGGGGTGCGCGTCGACGCGGCGCCCGGCAGCGGTGACGACCGCATCGTGGAGCTGGTCGCCGAGCACCCGGACCGGGCGCGCCTCGTGGTCACGGCGGACCGTGAACTGCGGCGCCGGGTGGCGGAGTTGGGCGCCGAGGTCACGGGCCCGCGGACCGTCCGTCCGTAGCCCTCCGCCGTGAACGCGCGGGGAGAGAGCCGTCCGGCCCCGCAGCCCCCGGTGAACGGGGACGCACGGGGCCGGGCGATGACGCGGGTCGGCTATCGGGCGTCCGGTCCCGACGGCTTCGCGGCCTGGTCGGCGGCAGCAGCCTGGTCCCGTCCGAGACGGCTGTGCGTGCGGCCGTACACGAAGTAGACGAGGATGCCGAGCGCCATCCAGATGCCGAACCGCAGCCAGGTCTCGGCGGGCAGGTTCAGCATCAGCCACAGCGAGGCGAGGACGGACACGATCGGCAGGAACGGCACCAGCGGCGTGCGGAAGGAGCGGGGCAGCTCCGGCCGGGTGCGACGGAGGATGATCACGCCGATCGCGACGACGACGAAGGCGAACAGCGTGCCGATGTTCACCAGCTCGGCGAGCTCGCTGAGGCTGGTGAAGCCCGCGAGGATCGCGATGATCACGCCGAGCAGGATGGTCGGCCGGTGCGGGGTCTTGTACTTCGGGTGGACGCGCGAGAAGAAGCGCGGCAGCAGTCCGTCGCGGCTCATCGCGAAGAAGACCCGGGTCTGGCCGAGGAGCAGGATCATGCAGACGGTCGTCAGGCCGACGGCGGCGCCGAAGCTGATGAAGCCCGCGAACCAGGGATGTCCGGTGGCCTTGAACGCGTCGGCGAGCGGGGCGTCCACGGACAGCTTGCTGTAGTGCTGCATTCCGGTCACCACGATCGCCACCGCGACGTACAGCGTGGTGCAGATGACCAGCGAGCCGAGGATGCCCCGGGGCATGTCCCGCTGGGGGTTCTTGGTCTCCTCGGCGGCCGTGGCCACGACGTCGAAGCCGATGAAGGCGAAGAAGACGACGGAGGCGGCGGTGAAGATGCCCATCACTCCGAAGTTGGAGGGCGCCCAGCCGAACATCAGCTGGATGAGCGGGGAGTGGATCCCGCCGCCCGCGTCGACCTCCTGCGCCTTCGGGATGAACGGGTCGTAGTTGTCGCCCTTGATGAAGAAGGCACCGGCGATGATCACGACCAGGACGACGGTCACCTTGATGGCGACGACGACCGAGGTGACCCGCGCCGAGAGCTTCATGCCGAGCACGAGGATGCCGGTGAGCACCAGCACGAGGGCCGCGGCGAGGATGTCGAACCCGAAGCCGTCGGCCCCTTCTCTCCCGCTGAGCGCCGCCGGCAGCTGCCAGCCCGCGTTGTCCAGCAGCGAGGCGATGTAGCCGGACCAGCCGACCGCGACCACCGCGGTGCCCAGAGCGAACTCCAGCACGAGGTCCCAGCCGATGATCCAGGCGGGCAGCTCACCGAGCGAGGCGTACGAGAAGGTGTACGCGGAACCGGCCACCGGGACCGTCGAGGCGAACTCGGCGTAACAGAGCGCGGCGAGCGCGCAGACGACCCCGGCCACGACGAAGGCCAGGGCGACGGCAGGACCGGCGTTGTTCTTGGCGACCGTGCCGGTGAGGACGAAGATGCCGGTGCCGATGATGACGCCGACGCCGAAGACGGTCAGATCCAGGGCGGACAGGGATTTCTTGAGCGCGTGCTCCGGTTCCTCTGTGTCCTGGATGGACTGCTCGACCTTCTTCGTCCTGAAGAGGGTGCTGCTCACGGGCGTACCTCCCACGCTTGTCGTCCTCGACATGATCGAGAGGGGGCGTAGTCCGTATGCCCCGGCACGTGGGTTTTCACGCGAATGGGCCGGTCTCACCACCGTAAAGGGTGGGGAAACCGGCCCACTCGGCCGTGTCAGTCGCGGACGGACTCCGCCGGGGCGTGGGCCTGGTCGAACCGTCCGTCGAGCTTGGAGACGAGGCCGGTGACCTGCCGGGCGATGTCCGGTGCGGTCAGGCCGATCTCGGCCATGACCTCCTTGCGGGAGGCGTGGTCGAGGAAGCGCGGCGGGATGCCGAAGTCGCGCAGCGGGACGTCCACACCGGCGTCGCGCAGGGCCTGGGCGACCGCCGAACCGACACCGCCGACGCGGGAGTTGTCCTCGACGGTGACGACCACGCGGTGCTGCTCGGCGAGCGGGGCCATGGCCTCGTCGACGGGCTTGACCCAGCGGGGGTCGACGACGGTGGTGGTGATGCCCTGCTTGTCGAGGAGGCCGGCGATCTCCAGGCACATCGGCGCGAGGGCGCCGACCGAGACGAGGAGCACGTCCGGGACGTCGGTGCCGGGCTCCCGCAGGACGTCCATGCCGCCGACGCGGCCCACGGCGGGTACGGCGGGGCCGACGGCGCCCTTGGAGAAGCGCACCACGGTCGGCGCGTCCGTGACGTCGACGGCCTCGCGCAGCTGGGCGCGGACCTGGTCGGCGTCACGCGGCGCGGCCAGCCGCAGCCCCGGTACGACCTGGAGGATCGACATGTCCCACATGCCGTTGTGGGAGGCGCCGTCGGTGCCCGTGATGCCGGCCCGGTCGAGTACGAAGGTGACCCCGCACTTGTGCAGGGCCACGTCCATCAGGACCTGGTCGAAGGCGCGGTTGAGGAAGGTCGCGTAGACCGCGAAGACGGGGTGCAGGCCGCCGGTGGCGAGGCCCGCCGCCGACACCGCGCCGTGCTGCTCGGCGATCCCGACGTCGTACATGCGGTGCGGGAAGGCGTCCGCGAACTTCTTCAGGCCGACCGGCTGCAGCATCGCCGCCGTGATGGCGACGACGTCCTCCCGCTCGTTGCCGAGCTTGACCATCTCCTCGCCGAAGACGGAGGTCCAGTCGGCGCCCGAGGCCTTGATCGGCAGGCCCGTGTCGGGGTGGATGGGGCCGATGCCGTGGAAGCGGTCCGCCTCGTCCTGGAGGGCGGGCTGGTAGCCGCGGCCCTTCTCGGTGAGGCAGTGCACGATGACCGGGCCGCCGAAGCGCTTGGCGCGGGCCAGCGCGGATTCCAGGGCCTCGATGTCGTGGCCGTCGATCGGGCCGACGTACTTCAGACCGAGGTCCTCGAACATGCCCTGCGGGGCGATGAAGTCCTTGAGGCCCTTCTTCGCCCCGTGCAGGGTTTCGTAGAGGGGTCTGCCGACGACGGGCGTGCGCTCCAGGAGGTCCTTGCCGCGGGCCAGGAAGCGCTCGTAGCCGTCGGTGGTGCGCAGGGTCGCCAGGTGGTTGGCGAGGCCGCCGATGGTGGGGGCGTACGAACGCTCGTTGTCGTTGACGACGATGACGAGCGGGCGGTCCTTGGCGTCGGCGATGTTGTTGAGGGCCTCCCAGGCCATGCCGCCGGTGAGCGCCCCGTCGCCGATGACGGCGACCACGTGGTCGTCCTTGCGCAGGACCTCGTTGGCCTTGGCGAGGCCGTCGGCCCAGCCGAGGACCGTGGAGGCGTGCGAGTTCTCGATGACGTCGTGCTCGGACTCGGCCTGCGAGGGGTAGCCGGACAGGCCGCCCTTCATCTTCAGCTTCGAGAAGTCCTGGCGGCCCGTGAGCAGCTTGTGGACGTAGGACTGGTGTCCCGTGTCCCACAGGATGCGGTCCTTCGGGGACTCGAAGACCCGGTGCAGGGCGATGGTGAGCTCGACGACGCCGAGGTTGGGGCCGAGGTGGCCGCCGGTCTTGGAAACCGCGTCGACGAGGAAGGTCCTGACCTCCTCGGCGAGCTGGTCCAGCTGCTCCAGGCTGAGCCGGTCCAGATCGCGCGGTCCCTTGATGCGGGTCAGCAGCGGCACCCGTGCCTCCTTGCAGTAGAGCTGATCGAGCTTTGCCGGGCCTGTCGAGTCTAATGTTCCGCCTTTCACGGCGGCGCCCGGGCTGCGCGTCATACATCACGCGATCGGCCGTAGGACATCTCGCCCATGGCCCCTGCCGCCAAACGCGTACGGACGCACGAAAGTGCCCGACACCGCCATTGGTGTCGGGCACTTGTCCGAAGGGCCACGCCCCTGGGGGCGTGGCCCGTAAGGGGCGCGGGGAACTGCGCGACCAGCCACGACGGCCCCGCAGCACTTCATGACCGGCAAGCCCCGCGGTCCAGCCGCGCAACCGCGAAGCGTTATGCGCGCCCGGCGGTCTTCTGCGTCTTGCGGGTGACCGAGTCGATGACGACCGTGGCGAGAAGCACACCACCGGTGATCATGTACTGGACCGGCGTGGCGATGCCCTCGAGGGCCAGGCCGTACTGGATCGAGGTGATGACCATGACACCGAGCAGCGCGTTCCACGTGCGTCCGCGGCCACCGAAGAGGCTGGTTCCGCCGATGACCGCCGCCGCGATGACGTTCATGAGAAGGTCGCCCGCGCCGGCGCTCTGGTTGGCCGCGGCGATCTTCGAGGCCCAGAACAGACCACCGACGGCGGCGAAGAAGCCCGCCAGGGCGAAGACCGAGACCCGGACCGCGGTGACGTTGATGCCGGCACGACGGGACGCCTCGACGCTGCCGCCGAGCGCGAAGATCTTGCGGCCGTAGCCCGTGCGGCGCAGCACGAAGTCGGTCACGACCAGGACCAGGACGAACAGCAGCAGCGCCAGCGGGAGGCCCTTGTACTGGTTGAACATGATCGCTGCGGCGAACGCGACGATCGCGAGCAGGGCCGTGCGCAGGATCAGGTCGCCGAGCGGCCGGGACGGGATGCCCGCGGCCTCGCGGCGGCGGCTGTCCAGGAAGCTGGTGACGAAGAAGAGCACCACGGCGACGGTCGCGAGGCCGTAGGCGGCGGCGACGTCCGAGAAGTAGTACGTGGTCAGCTTGCCGACCACGCCGTCGCCGTCGATGTTGATGGTGCCGTTCTCGCCCAGGATCTGGAGCATGAAGCCGAGCCAGAACAGCAGGCCGGCCAGGGTGACCGCGAACGCGGGTGCACCGATCCTGGCGAAGAAGAAGCCGTGCAGCGCACCGATGAGCGCGCCGCTCGCGAGGGCGACGAGGACGGCCAGCCACTCGTTCACGCCGTGGGTGACGCTGAGCACGGCGGTGATGGCACCGGCCACACCGCTGACCGAGCCGACCGACAGGTCGATCTCGCCGAGCAGCAGCACGAAGATGATGCCGACGGACATCATGCCGGTGGCGACCATCGCGACGGCGATGTTGTTGAGGTTCTCGGCGGAGAGGAAGGCCGAGTTCAGGCTCTGGAAGATGATGCAGATGATGATCAGGCCGATGACGACCGGGACGGATCCCAGGTCGCCGGCCCGCATCTTGCGCTTGAACTCGCCGACGTAGCCGGCCAGGCCCTGCTCGCGCACGAGCAGCCGGGGGTCGACCACGGTCACCGCGTCGGCGGCGGCCTCGGGGTTCGCGACGACGTGCTCGTCCTTCGTGACGGAGGTCTTGTCGGTGCTCACTTCTGAGCCTCCCCGTTGCTGCGCGCCGCACGACGGGTCACGGCGTTGTCCGTGGCGCCGGTGATGGCGGAGATGATCTCTTCCTGTGAGGTGGCCTTGACCTCGAAGACGCCGTTGTTGCGGCCGAGCCGGAGCACGGCCACCTTGTCGGCGACGGCCTTCACGTCGGCCATGTTGTGGCTGATGAGGAGGACGGCGTGGCCGCGCTCGCGCAGCCGCTCGACCAGGTCGAGGACCTGGGCGGTCTGCTCGACACCGAGGGCCGCGGTGGGCTCGTCGAGGATGACCAGCTTGGGCTCACCGAGCATGGAGCGGGCGATGGCCACGGTCTGGCGCTGACCGCCGGACAGCGAGGCGATCGGGATGCGCACGCTGGGGATGCGGATCGACAGCGTCTGGAGCAGTTCGCGCGAGCGTCGCTCCATCTCGACCTCGTCCAGGATGCCGCGCTTCTTCAGCTCGCGTCCCAGGTAGAGGTTGCCGACGACGTCGATGTTGTCGCACAGCGCAAGGTCCTGGTAGACGGTCGCGACTCCCAGGCTCTGGGCGTCGTGCGGCTTGTTGATCTGGACGGCCTTGCCGTCCCATTCGATGACACCCTCATCGATGGGGTGCACGCCGGCGATCGTTTTGACCAGCGTGGACTTTCCGGCGCCGTTGTCGCCGACCAGGGCGACCACCTCGCCGGCGTGGACCTCGAGCTCTACGTCGGTGAGCGCCTGAACGGCACCGAACCGCTTCGAGACCCCGCGCAACGCCAGAACAGGCGTAGCGGACACGTGAACCATCTCCTTCGCCGCCTGACCCGGCGGGAGGTTGTGCAGAAGAGTTTGGGGGATGAAGCGTTCCGTCCGGCGCCCCGCCCTAGCTTGCGGGGCTGGTGGTTGCGGGGCGCCGGATGGGCTTCGAGTACGACCGTCCCTCGTGTGCGTCACGCCCCGTACGGGAATCCAGTGGCGCGCATTCCCGTACGGGGTGAGGGACTTGCCGGTACCTACTTCAGGCCGGCCTTGTCACAGGCGGCCTTGAACTTGGCGGTGCAGATCTCGTTGACGGTGTAGATGCCGTCCTTGATGACGGTGTCGTTGATGTTGTCCTTGGTCAGCGAGATGACCGGGACGAGCACCGACGGGACGCCCTTGGTGGTGGGGCTGTCGACCGAGTCCTTGGCGATGGAGTCGAGCTTCTCGCCCTTGGCGAGGGCGACGGCCATCTCCGCGGCGACGTCCGCCTCCTGCGGGTAGGGCTTGTAGACGCTCATGAACTGCTCGCCCGAGACGATGCGCTGCACGCCCGCGAGCTCGGCGTCCTGGCCGGTGACCGGCGGGAGCGGGGAGACACCCGCGGCCTTCAGGGCGGTGATGATGCCGCCCGCCATGCCGTCGTTGGCGGAGTAGACGCCGACGATCTTGTCCTTGCCGATCGAGGAGATCGCGCCTTCCATGTTGGCGTTGGCGTTCTCCGGCTTCCACTCCTTGGTGTCGTACGACTTCGCGATGTCGACCTTGCCCTCGAGCTCGGACAGCGCACCCTTCTTGAAGAGGGCGGCGTTCGGGTCGGTGACCGCGCCGTTCATCATGACGATCTTCGCGGAGGGCTTGGCCTTGTCGCCCAGGGCCTCCAGGAGTGCCTTGCCCTGGACGCGGCCGACCTCTTCGTTGTCGAAGGAGGTGTAGGCGTCGATCGGGCCCTCGGCCAGACGGTCGTACGCGACGACGGGGATGCCGGCGTCCTTGGCCTTCTTGACGCCGTTGGCGATGGCCTTGGAGTCCACCGCGTCCACGATCAGCACGTCCACCTTGTTGGTGATCATCGTGTCGACCTGCTGGGA
Organism: Streptomyces aurantiacus; assembly: GCF_027107535.1. Classification (NCBI taxonomy): domain Bacteria; kingdom Bacillati; phylum Actinomycetota; class Actinomycetes; order Kitasatosporales; family Streptomycetaceae; genus Streptomyces; species Streptomyces sp. Qhu-G9. The sequence goes on from NZ_CP114283.1 coordinate 7,364,490, forward strand.
CTGCGTGGTGGCGTCCTGCTTGGCGTTGGCGTAGACGACCTCGCCCTTGCCGTTCGTGAGCTCCTTGACCTTCTTCTCGATCAAGGGCTTGTCGAACTTCTCGTACCGCGCGGTCTGGTTCTCCGGAAGGAGGAGGCCGACCTTGATGTCGTCACCCTTGGCGGCGGACTTGGTGGAGTCGCTCTTGTCGCCGGACTCCTCGGCGCTGCCACAGGCAGCAAGCGAGACGGCCATCGCACCAGCGACAACGGCAAAGGCGGCGCGACGCATACGCGTGTTCACTTCAGAAACCTCCCTGACGAGGCCGCGACGTTGCGGCCGAGGTGGCTGGAAGTCAACTCGGCCGCAAGTGCGACGTCAAGAAGTAAATCCTTAACGAGATGGCAACGGTGCCATCCGTTCTCTAAGTGAAGGCAGGCGTGGCAGCAGTGAGCGATCCGTCCAAAAGGGTTGAATCGCCCATCTCGCTGAGTGCGAGGGCGAGTGCCCCGAGGACCTCCGCCCGACCGCCAAGTGCCCCTGGCAGAACGGATAGTTGACGCGCCGCACTGGGGATCGCATAGCGGCCGACAGACTCCCTTATGGGTCCTAGTACGAGCTCTCCGGCCTCGGCGAGATCACCGCCGAGCACCACACGGCTCGGGTTGAGCAAGTTGCAGAGATTGGCCACTCCACTGCCGATGTGTCGGCCGACGTCGGCGATCACCCGACGGCAGCCAGGGTCTCCGTCCCGTGCCAGCCGTACGACACCTTCCATGGTCAGGTCCGTACCGTGGCTGGACTGGAGGAGCGGCAGCACATAGCGCGCCGCCGCGAAGGTCTCCAGACAGCCCCGGTTGCCGCAGCGACAGACGGGGCCGGACTCGTCAAGAGTAATATGCCCGATTTCTCCCGCTGTGCCACCCGGGCCGCGGTAGATCTTGCCGCTGATCACGAGTCCGGCGCCGACACCGCTCGCGACCTTGATGTACGCCAGGTCGCGCACGCCCCGGCCGCTCCCCCAGACGAGTTCACCGAGGGCTCCCAGGTTGGCGTCGTTGTCCACGTGCACCGGCACGCCGAGCCGCCCGCCCAGCTCCTCGGCGGGCTTGGTGCCGGTCCAGCCCGGCAGGATCGCGGTGGAGCCGAGCGTCCCGGACTCCACGTCGATCGGCCCGGGCACGCCGAGGCCCACCCCCGCGATCTTCGTACGGTCCACGCCGGTGGCCGCGATCAGGCGGCTGACCAGCTGTTCCGCCCGGTCGAAGCCCTGTGCGGCGGACGCGTCCACGTCGAGCGGCTCGGATTCCTCGGCGAGCACCTGGTGCGCCAGGTTCCCGACCGCGACCCGTAGATGCGTATGGCCGAAGTCGACCCCGATCACGATGCCGGCGTCACCGCTGAGGCTGACGCTGCGGGCCCTTCGGCCGCCTGCCGAGGTGGGTGTGACCTCGACCGTTCCGCCGTCCTTCAGCTCGCGCACGATGTTGGAGACCGTGGCCGCGGACAGCCCCGTCGTCCTCGCGATCTCCGCCTGCGTGAGCGATCCGGCCAGGCGCACCGCGCGTACGACCCGTTCGAGATTGGCTCGGTGCAGCGACGACTGCGACCCCGGAGTCTCCACGACGACCTCCTGCGTACGGGGTCGCCTCGGTGAGACCCCGTCTATGTCCAACTAGTGAACTCTAAGCTGAGCCGTTTGGGTTGCCTCCCGTCAAGAGGTTGAGCAAGAGAGGGGCCTGCCGACGCCCGCACACACCAGGGTGGCCCCGGCTCCAATCCGGGACCACCCTCGCAAACCGAACCGACGGCCGAACCGTTACTTGAGCGCGCCCGCCGTCAGTCCCTGCACGACCTGGCGCTGGAAGACGATGTACGCGGCGAGCACCGGAAGCATGGCCATCACGAGGCCGGCGAAGAGGCCGGACCAGTCACCCTTGTAGCCCTGGCTGACGGCCAGCTGGACGAGTCCCTGGGTGAGGACCTTGTTGTCCGGTTCGGTGTTGAGCACCGTCGGCAGCATGTACTGGTTCCACTGCCCCAGGAAGTTGAAGATGGTGATGCTGATCAGGCCGGGCTTGGCCATCGGCAGCATGACCTGGAAGAACGTCCTGGTGTGCGACGCGCCGTCCACGAAGGCCGCCTCGGCCACCGAGGTCGGCAGCGTGCGGAAGAAGGACGTCATGAAGAACACGGTGAACGGCAACGAGTAGCCGATGTAGACCAGGATCAGGCCGGGCAGCGTGTTCAGCAGCGCGAGGTTCTGCATGACGTAGAAGAGCGGGACCAGCGCCAGGATGATCGGGAAGCTCATCCCTCCGATGAACAGGAAGTAGATGAAACGGTTCCCGGGGAACTCGAAGCGCGCGAGGACGTACGCGGCCATGGAGCCCAGCAGCATGGTGCCGAGGAGCGAGAACCCCACCACGATGATCGTGTTGAGGAAGTAGTCGCTCATGTTCGCCTCGGTCCAGGCGCGCGACCAGTTGTCGAAGTGGAGCGAGTCGGGCAGCGCCCACGGCGAACTGAAGATGTCCTTGTCCGTCTTGAACGAGGTCATCACCGCCCAGAGCAGCGGCAGCACGACCATGAACGCCCAGAGGACGAGGAAGCCGTGCGAGAAGATGTTGAGGGTCCTGCCGGTGGCCTTCTCCCGCGGCGCGGACACGGACACCGACTTGGTGACGGGCGCCCTCTCCCCGGTGGTCTCGGCGGGGGGAGGCGTGTCGGTCGTCTTCACTCGTGGCCTCCTCGCGGCTCGGTGAGCTCGGTCTGCATCAGTACTCCAGCCGCTCGCGCCGGCCCAGCTTCATCACGACCGCCACGAACAGCAGCGTCACGACGAGCAGGGCGACACCGATCGTCGTCGCGTAGGCGGCCTGACCGTCGCGGAACGCCTTCTGGTAGACGTACAGCGGCAGGACGGTCGTCGAGTAGTCGGGACCGCCGCCGTTCGGGCCCACGGTCATGATCTGCACGACCGCGAAGGACTCGGCACCGAGCGCCAGGATGCCCACGTAGGCCCAGCCGGACTGCACGGTGTCCCAGAGCAGCGGCAGGGTGATCTTGAAGAACGTCGTGACGCGGTTCGCGCCGTCCAGCAGCGCGGCCTCGTAGTAGTCCTTGGGAATGGAGGCCATTCCCGCGGAGAAGAGCACCACGAAGAATCCGACGGTGCACCAGACGAGGACCGCGAAGACGCACCACAGGGCGAGGTCGGGGTCACCGAGCCAGTCCGGCTGGACGCTGTCCAGACCCACCGCCTTCAAAGCGGAGTTGATCGCACCGCTGTTGGGGTTGTAGGCGAACTGGAACAGCAGGGCGACGATCGCGATCGACAGCACCTGGGGAAAGAAGTAGACCACCTTGTAGAAGGACGAGCCGCGGACTCCGGAGATGGCGGCATTCTTCCGGCGCATTCCGCCGACATTGAGCATGAAGGCGAAGAAGAGCGCCATGGTGAGTGTCACCAACGGCAGCAGCAGGACGAACAGCACGCTGTGCTGCAACGACTTCCAGAAGACCTCGTCGTCGAGCATTCGCGTGTAGTTCTTGAAGCCCACCATCTTGAACTCGGGGCTCAGACCGCTCCAGTCCGTGAACGAATAGTAGATGGACTGGACGAAGGGCCAGATCACGAAGAGGCCGTAAATGGCCAGGGGGGCCGTCAAGAACCCCACGATGAAACGGTATTTGCCGTGTTGCATTCCTACCGACCCGATCTTCCCGCGAGGGCTGCCGTCGACGCCGCACATCCAGGTCCTGTCCCCCCGGTCCTCGCGGATCGGCGTGCGGCGTCCGGTGCGGCGCATCGGCGTGCGGCCGCATCGCCCTCGCATGGGACGTACTCGGGTGATGCGGCCGTGCGGCGAGGTGCCGTGCCAGACGTCGTGCGCCCCCGAAGACCGGGGAGACAGTGCCTGGAGCCGGGGCCCCGGTCACCGCCCGGGGCCCCGGCCGCGCTCACTGGTGCTTGTAGTGCTGGATGTTGTCGTCCTTGGCCGCCTCGTCGGCGTATCCCTGGATCTTCTTGATGGCCTCGACCGGCGTGAGCCGCCCCGCCATCATCTCGCCGAGGCCGCCGACGCCGATCTTCTCCTTCTGCAACGCCACGTACCAGTCCTGGATACGCGGGTTGACCACGTTGTCGCCGGCCTTCTCCAGGGCCGCGACACCGGACTTCAGACCCGGCGTCAGCTCGATGCCGTCGGTGCCGCCGTTGAACGCGGTCAGCGACTTGACGGACGCGGTGAAGTTCTTCGACGAGGCCTCACTGAGCATGATGCGCAGCTGCTCCATGCCGCCGTCGGTGTTCTTGGCCTTGGCGGGCACGATGAAGGGCTCGCCGCCCGACGCCCAGATGGTGCCGAAGGGCATCTTGTCCGAGCCGTCGATGCCGCTGGGCGCGTTCACCGCGAGGTCGAAGTCCTTCGGCATCGTCTTCGCCGCCTCGTTCTCCACCCAGGAGCCGTTCGGGATGAAGAGCGCCTTGCCCTCGGTCCAGGCCGTCTGGGACTGGATGTGGTCCAGACCCGGGGTGCCCTTGAGGATGTAGCCCTTCTTGTAGAGCTCGTAGTACGCCTCGAAGCAGGTCTTGACGGCAGGGTGCTTCCAGGCGTTCGGCTCCAGGTTGTCGATGGCGTCGAGAACCTCGCGGCCGCCGACCTTGGCGATCATCGGATAGAGCGAGAAGGGGATGTAGTACGGGTGCTTGCCCGCGTACGTCCAGCCCGCGATGTCCTTCTTCTTCGCCTTCGCGCAGACCGCGAGCATGTCGTCCCAGGTCTCCGGGTACGTCGCGTCTAGGGACTCCAGCGCCTTCTGGGAGTACCACACGCCGTAGACGGTGTACGCGTAGTACATGATCCAGACCGGGTCGCCGTCGAACTGGCCCATCTCGACGATGCCGGGGCGCAGGGTGTCCCGGACCTTCTTGCCCGGGTCGTCGACGGACGGCGCGTCCAGCAGCGGGGTGAGGTCCGAGAGCTGCTTCTTGCCGACGAGGACGCCCATGTCCATCTGCTCGGCACCCGAGTTGTCGATCAGGTCCGGCGGGGTTCCCTGGTTGAAGCGCGGCTGCAGGACCGACTGGATCTTCTGGGTGGAGGAGAACTTGACCTTGGCCTTGGGGAAGTTCTTCTCGTAGACCGCCTTGGCGTCCTCGGCGTACTTGGTGCCGAAACCGCCGTCGAAGATGACGATCTCCAGCGGAGCGCTCTCGTTGACCGCGAGCGGGTTCTCCTTGCTCTTCTTTCCCTTCTCGACCTTGTCCTCGCTGCCGCTGTCGCCGCTTGCGCACGCCGACAGGAAACTCATCGTGGGTACGGAAATCAGACCGAGCGCGGCGGACCGCTTGATCAGGTCTCGGCGGCCGACACCCTCGCGGTTGTTGTGGGCGGAAGTGGATCCCATGCTCAAGTCCTCGCCTTCATCAGGACTCAGGCGGTGAACCGGACCCTCCCCGGCACCGCGATTGGTACTGCATTACCCGGGGGAAACCCCCGGCCCCCGGCGGGAAATCAGGTCGGACAGGTTGCCCGGCGCTTCCGCGAGGGGACGTCAGTAGAGCTGGATCGTGCGTGGAATACCGGGTTCCGCGGGAATGCGCGGCTGTCGCTCGTCGCCGCACCCCCTCGTCTCCCCGGGCCGTGTCTGTCCACGACCGGTCGAACGACTGGGCGGACGCCGACAGGTATAGTCCACTTCCCGCCAGCGGAGCAAGATCGAATGCACAGTTGGCCGACACTCTTTCCCGAAGTGAGACCTCGCGGAAATATGAACTGCCCGCAGGCCCGCCGCACAGCGAGCACTCAGGGAACGATCAGCGCCCGAACAGGAAGCCGACAGGTGGACCCCCGGACGGACCATTCGGGCAGCTGTCGCGATTACCCCCGTACGCCACGTCCAACACCCTTGACATCGCTGGACACTTGACTCCCTACTGGACCTTGCGCAGCGAAGCTGACAACGTTGTCCAGGCGCACGTGACAGGGAGGGTGCTGGCGCATGCACCACAGATCTCGGCAAGGGTCTCTGCACAGATCTCGGCTCAGACGGCACGGATGGGGTTCCACGGCGGTTCTCGGAGCGGCCACCTTCGCACTGGTGGTGGCCTCGCAGGGCGCCGCCGTAGCCCGTCCAGGTGAAGCGGCGGCTGCGGAGCGGGAGTTCGGTTCCTCCTTCGAGGCGGGTGATCCCGCACCCGACTGGCTCAACACGGTCGACACCTCGCCCGACGGCACGAAGCGGTCGTCGGGTGTCGACGGCGGCTACAGCACCGGCATCCCGGGCAACGTGACCGACCATGTCACCGACGTCCGCGCGAGCGGCGAGAACCCCGGCGGGGGCGAGGTGAAGGAGAACCTCGTCGACGTGGAACCCAGCACGAAGTGGCTGACCTTCGCGCCCACCGGCTGGGTGGAGTTCGAGCTGGACGCCCCGGTCGAGCTGGTCACGTACGCGCTCACGTCCGCCAACGACCACGACGAGCGCGACCCGGCCGACTGGACCCTCCAGGGCTCCACGGACGGCAAGGACTGGAAGACCCTCGACAGCCGTACCGGCCAGACCTTCGGCGAGCGGTTCCAGACGAAGTCGTACCAGCTCGCGGAGCCGGCGCAGTACCGGCACTTCCGGCTCGACATCACCAGGAACAACGGCGGGGCCGGCGCCACGCAGCTCGGCGACGTCCAGTTCTCCACGGGTGGCGACGAGGCCCCCACGCCCAAGGACATGATCTCCCTCGTGGACCGCGGCCCGAGCGGCTCCCCGACCGCGAAGGCGGGCGCGGGCTTCACCGGCAAGCGGGCCCTGCGGTACGCGGGCACGCACAAGACCGACGGCCGCGCCTACTCGTACAACAAGGTCTTCGACGTGAACGTGGCCGTGGGCCGCGACACCGAGCTGGCCTACCGGATCTTTCCGTCGATGGCGGACGGCGACCTGGACTACGACGCCACCAACGTGTCGGTGGACCTGGCCTTCACGGACGGCACCCACCTGAGCGACCTGCGCGCCCAGGACCAGCACGGGTTCGCGCTGACGCCCCAGGGGCAGGGCGCGTCGAAGGTGCTGTACGTCAACCAGTGGAACAACGTCGTCTCGCGGATCGGCTCGGTCGCGGCCGGCCGGACGGTCGACCGGATCCTGGTCGCGTACGACTCACCGAAGGGCCCGGCGAAGTTCCGCGGCTGGCTGGACGACGTGAGCCTGAGGGTCGAGAAGCCCGAGAAGCCCAAGGCGCATCTCTCGGACTACGCGTCGACGACACGCGGCACCAACTCCAGCGGGGGCTTCTCCCGCGGGAACAACTTCCCGGCGACGGCCGTGCCGCACGGCTTCAACTTCTGGACGCCGGTGACGAACGCGGGTTCGCTCAGCTGGCTGTACGACTACGCGCGCGCCAACAACGCGGACAACCTGCCCACCATCCAGGCGTTCAGCGCCAGCCACGAGCCCAGCCCCTGGATGGGGGACCGGCAGACCTTCCAGGTGATGCCGTCGGCCGCCGCCGGCACACCGGCGACTGGCCGCACCGCCCGCGCGCTGCCCTTCAGGCACGAGAACGAGACGGCGCGCCCGTACTACTACGGGGTGCGGTTCGAGAACGGGCTGAGGACGGAGATGACGCCGACGGACCACGCGGCGGCCCTGCGGTTCACCTACCCCGGTGACGAGGCGAGTGTCCTCTTCGACAACGTCACGGACCAGGCGGGTCTCACCCTCGACAAGGAGAGCGGGACGTTCACCGGCTACTCGGACGTGAAGTCCGGCCTGTCGACGGGCGCGACCCGGCTCTTCGTGTACGGGGTGTTCGACGCGCCGGTCGTCGAGGGGGACTCCTCCGGTGTGAAGGGGCATCTGCGGTTCGACGCGGGTGAGGACCGCACGGTCACGCTCCGCATCGCCACGTCCCTGATCAGCGTCGACCAGGCCAAGGACAACCTCCGTCAGGAGATCCCGGACGGCACGTCCTTCGACACGGTCAGGTCGCGCGCCCAGAAGCAGTGGGACAGGATCCTCGGCAAGGTCGAGGTCGAGGGCGCGACGCCGGACCAGCTCACGACCCTGTACTCCAGCCTGTACCGGCTGTACCTGTACCCCAACTCCGGTTTCGAGAAGGTCGGTTCGAAGTACCAGTACGCCTCGCCGTTCTCGCCGATGCCCGGCCCGGACACGCCGACGCACACCGGCGCGAAGATCGTCGACGGCAAGGTGTACGTCAACAACGGATTCTGGGACACCTACCGGACGACCTGGCCCGCCTACTCACTGCTGACGCCCGGTCAGGCGGGTGAGATGGCCGACGGGTTCGTGCAGCAGTACAAGGACGGCGGCTGGACGTCGCGCTGGTCCTCGCCCGGCTACGCGGACCTGATGACCGGCACCTCGTCGGACGTGGCGTTCGCCGACGCGTACGTGAAGGGCGTCGACTTCGACGCGAAGTCGGCGTACGACGCGGCGGTCAAGAACGCGACCGTCGTGCCGCCCTCGGCCGGCGTCGGCCGCAAGGGGATGGCGACCTCGCCCTTCATCGGCTACACGAGCACCGAGACGCACGAGGGCCTGTCGTGGGCGCTGGAGGGCTACCTCAACGACTTCGGCATCTCGAAGATGGGACGGGCCCTCTACAAGAAGACGGGAGACAAGCGCTACAAGGAGGAGTCGGAGTACTTCCTCAACCGCGCCCAGGACTACGTGAAGCTGTTCGACGACAAGGCGGGCTTCTTCCAGGGCCGTGACCTCAAGGGCGACTGGCGCGTCGGGTCGTCCGAGTTCGACCCGCGGGTGTGGGGTCACGACTACACCGAGACGAACGGCTGGGGCTACGCCTTCACCGCGCCCCAGGACTCGCGCGGCCTCGCCAACCTGTACGGCGGGCGTTCCGGGCTCGCGAAGAAGCTCGACACGTACTTCGCGACCCCCGAGACCGCCTCGCCCGACTTCGTCGGCTCGTACGGGAGCGTCATCCACGAGATGACCGAGGCGCGTGACGTGCGGATGGGCATGTACGGGCACTCCAACCAGGTGGCCCACCACGTGAACTACATGTACGACGCGGCCGGTCAGCCCTGGAAGACGCAGAAGAACGTGCGGGAGGTGCTCTCCCGCCTCTACACGGGCAGCGAGATCGGGCAGGGCTACCACGGCGACGAGGACAACGGCGAGCAGTCGGCCTGGTACCTCTTCTCCTCGCTCGGCTTCTATCCCCTGGTGATGGGAAGCGGCGAATACGCCGTCGGCTCACCGCTGTTCACCAAGGCGACCGTGCACCTGGAGAACGGCCGGGAGCTGGTGGTGAAGGCTCCGAAGAACAGCGCGAAGAACGTGTACGTGCAGGGGCTCAGGGTCAACGGCAAGGCGTGGAAGTCGACTTCACTCCCCCACTCGATCGTCTCCCGGGGTGGCGTGCTGGAGTTCGACATGGGGTCGAAGCCGTCCTCGTGGGGCACCGGGAAGAACGCGGCGCCCCCGTCGATCACGCAGGACGACAAGGTGCCGTCGCCGCGCGCCGACGTCGTCAAGGGTGAGGGGGCGCTGTTCGACGACACGTCGGCGACGAACGCGGCCGTCGCGTCCGCGGATCTGCCGACCGCCGGCCGGGTGGAGGCCGTCCAGTACACGCTGACGTCGTCCGACCGTGCCAAGGCTCCGAAGGGCTGGGTGCTGCAGGGCTCGTCCGACGGCTCCACGTGGAAGGACCTCGACAAGCGGTCCGGCGAGTCGTTCACCTGGGACCGGCAGACGCGGGCGTTCTCGGTCGCGGCGCCCGGGGCGTACACGAAGTACCGCCTGGTCCTGGACGGTGAGGCCACGCTGGCGGAGGTGGAACTGCTGGCCTGACGCCCGGCCGCGCAAGGAGGCGCCCGGCGCGGCACACGGCACCGGTCACGACAGGACGGTGACCGGTGCCGTGCCGCCGGGACGGCTGCCTCTCCACAACGGTGTCGTGACTGCGCGGCCACCCCGGGCCGCGTTCCGCCCGGGCAGGCCTCCCCCTGGCCTGCCCGGCTCGCGGACCCGGTGGCGCGCAGCCACCGGGTCCGCCCTGAGCGGTGGGGGGCTCAGGCTCGTCGGGTCAGGGCGTCCGGGTCCGGGCGCCTGGGGCCCGTCGGCTCGGCTCAGCCCGGCCGGCAGGGGAGGGCGGTCGCCGTATCACCTCCGGACCCCTGGACGACGTACCCGAACGTGGTGCTCTTTCCCGGATCGAGCGACCCGTTCCAGTTGGCGTTGTGGACCATCACGTTCTGGCCGGTGTAGGTGGCGTTGCCGCTCCAGAGACTGGCGACCGACTGACCGCCCGGCAGTGTCCAGTCGACCATCCAGCCGAGCAGCGGCACCTCGCCGGAGTTGGTGACCGTCACCTCGGACTGGTAGCCGCCGGACCAGGTGCCCGTCGTCCGGCGGGTGGCGGAGCAGGCACCGGGTACCGGCTCGCTCGGGTTGCCCGGCTCGTGGATGCCCGTCACCTCCCCGTTGCCGCCGTCGAAGACGATGTCGGAGCAGGAGTAGAAGGTCTCCGCGCTGTCGGAGCGCTGCCAGACCATGTAGATCAGGTGGCGGCCCGACTTGCCGGCGGGGAGTTTGCCGGACCAGGAGTAGTTGGCCTCGACCGAGCCCGGCGATCCGTTGAGCGCCGGGTGGTCGACGCTCAGGAACGGCCGCTCCTCCAGGTCGTTCCAGGTGAGCGTCCTGGTCGGGTCGAAGCCGTCCTTGGTGACGTAGACGTAGAACCAACCGGGGTGTGCGGCCCAGGCGTTGTACGAGAAGTCGACCGTCGCGCCCGAGGTCAGATGGGTCAACGGCCAGTCGGCGCTGGGGGTGTTGAAGCCGGTGAAGTTGGTGTTGCCGCCGCTGCACAGCTCGCCGTCGGGTACGAAGCCGCGGGTACGGCCGGCCCCGTCGGAACGGAGTACCGAGAACCAGTTGTAGAACGGGGTCGTGCCGCTGGTCTGCTGTGCCTTCTTGCAGGCCGGGTTGATCGGCTTGATCTCACCGGTGTCGGTGAGTCCGTCCTGCCAGCACAGGAAGGTGCGGCTGCCGGGCTTCATGGGGGTGCCGTGGGCTTCCGCCTCGCCACCCGCCGAGACGACCAGGCCGAGAGCCGGGAACGTGACGACCAGGGCCAGCAGGATGAGGAGGAAGGCTCTGCCGCGGGCGGGAAGCGGTAATCGCCGTGGGGGGCGGGGAGTTGATGAAGTTGTCAGGATCATGACAGGTCTGTCCGTCCCTTCGTTCACGCGCGGTGTGGGGTGCGTGTGCGGATGCGCGAGGTGGGAGCGCGCCCGGGGCGGGTTCCGGTCCACCAAATGTGGGAGCGCTCCCACCCCACGTGCTTTCGAAGCTAGCGCGGACCGGTACAGCTGTAAACGTCTGGCGCGCGGGGGTCGCCTCCGGGTGGGGGCGGCGGGCGCGGTGACGGGGTGGCCGAAGCGGCCTGCGGTCGCCGACGGCAAGGGGCCGCACCCCCGTTCGGGAATGCGGCCCCTCGACTGCCGTGCCGTAGCGCCTGCCTGTGCGCCTACTTGCGGATCAGGCTGCGCAGGACGTACTGCATGATGCCGCCGTTGCGGTAGTAGTCCGCCTCGCCGGGGGTGTCGATGCGGACGACCGCGTCGAACTCGACGCCGGTGTCCGTGGTGACCTTGACCGTGCGCGGGGTGGTGCCGTTGTTCAGCTCCTCGACGCCGGTGAAGGAGAAGGTCTCCTCGCCGGTGAGGCCGAGGGAGGCGGCCGTGGCACCCTCCGGGAACTGGAGCGGGAGAACGCCCATGCCGATGAGGTTCGAGCGGTGGATGCGCTCGTACGACTCGGCGATGACGGCCTTGACGCCGAGGAGCGCGGTGCCCTTGGCGGCCCAGTCGCGGGACGAGCCGGAGCCGTACTCCTTGCCGGCCAGGATGGCCAGCGGGGTGCCCTGCTCGATGTAGTTGCGCGAGGCGTCGTAGATGAACGACACCGGCGCGTCCGGCTGGGTGAAGTCGCGGGTGTAGCCGCCCTCGGTGCCCGGCGCGATCTGGTTGCGCAGGCGGATGTTGGCGAACGTGCCGCGGATCATGACCTCGTGGTTGCCTCGGCGCGAGCCGTAGCTGTTGAAGTCACGACGCTCCACACCGTGCTCGGTGAGGTACTTGCCGGCCGGGGTGTCGGCCTTGATCGCGCCGGCCGGGGAGATGTGGTCGGTGGTGACCGAGTCGCCCAGCTTGGCCAGTACGCGCGCGCCGGTGATGTCGGAGACCGGGGTGGTCTCCATCGTCATGCCCTCGAAGTACGGGGGCTTGCGCACGTAGGTCGACTGGGCGTCCCACTCGAAGGTGTTGCCGGTCGGGATCGGCAGCGCCTGCCACTGGGCGTCGCCCGCGAAGACGTCCTGGTAGGACTTGTTGAACATGTCCTCGCCGATGGCGTTCGCCACGACGTCGTTGACCTCGGCCTCGGTCGGCCAGATGTCTTCCAGGAAGACGGGCTTGCCGTCCTGGTCGACGCCGAGCGCGTCCTTGGTGATGTCCACCTTCATCGAGCCCGCGAGGGCGTACGCGACGACCAGCGGCGGGGAGGCCAGGTAGTTCATCTTGACGTCGGGGTTGATCCGGCCCTCGAAGTTGCGGTTGCCGGAGAGCACCGAGGTCACGGCCAGGTCGTGGTCGTTGACGGCCTTGGAGACCTCCTCCGGCAGCGGGCCGGAGTTGCCGATGCAGGTGGTGCAGCCGTAGCCGACGAGGTTGAAGCCGACCTTGTCGAGGTAGGGGGTGAGCCCCGCCTTGTCGAAGTAGTCGGTGACGACCTTGGAGCCCGGGGCGAGGGTGGTCTTGACCCACGGCTTGCGGGTCAGGCCCCTCTCCACGGCCTTCTTCGCGACGAGCGCGGCGGCGACCATGACGTACGGGTTCGAGGTGTTGGTGCAGGAGGTGATGGCCGCGACCGTCACCGCACCGTGGTCGATCTCGTAGGTCGAGCCGTCGGGGGCGGTCACCGTGACCGGGTTGGACGGGGCGCCGTTCAGGGCGACGGCCGGGGAGTCGGAGGCCGGGAAGGACTCCTTGCCGGCCTCGTCCACGTCGTCGACGTAGTTGCGGACGTCCGTCTTGAACTGCTCGGCGGCGTTCGCGAGGACGATGCGGTCCTGCGGGCGCTTCGGGCCGGCGATGGAGGGGACGACCGTCGAGAGGTCGAGCTCCAGCTTCTCGGAGAAGTCGGGCTCGGCGGCCGGGTCGAGCCAGAGGCCCTGCTCCTTGGCGTACGCCTCGACGAGCGCGACCTGCTGGGCGTCACGGCCGGTCAGGCGCAGGTACTTCAGGGTCTCGTCGTCGATCGGGAAGATCGCGGCGGTGGAGCCGAACTCCGGCGACATGTTGCCGATGGTGGCGCGGTTGGCCAGCGAGGTGGCGGCCACACCCTCGCCGTAGAACTCGACGAACTTGCCGACGACGCCGTGCTTGCGGAGCATCTCGGTGATGGTGAGCACGAGGTCGGTGGCGGTGGTGCCGGCCGGCAGCTCACCGGTCAGCTTGAAGCCGACGACGCGCGGGATGAGCATCGAGACCGGCTGGCCGAGCATCGCGGCCTCGGCCTCGATGCCGCCGACGCCCCAGCCGAGCACACCGAGGCCGTTGACCATGGTGGTGTGCGAGTCGGTGCCGACGAGGGTGTCGGGGTACGCCTGGCCGCCCCGGACCATGACGGTACGGGCCAGGTGCTCGATGTTCACCTGGTGGACGATGCCGGTGCCCGGCGGGACGACCTTGAAGTCGTCGAACGCGGTCTGGCCCCAGCGCAGGAACTGGTAGCGCTCCTTGTTGCGGCCGTACTCCAGCTCGACGTTCTGCGCGAAGGCGTCGCTGGTGCCGAACTTGTCGGCGATGACGGAGTGGTCGATGACCAGCTCGGCCGGGGAGAGCGGGTTGACCTTCGCCGGGTCGCCGCCGAGCTCCTTGACGGCCTCACGCATGGTGGCGAGGTCCACGACACAGGGCACACCCGTGAAGTCCTGCATGATCACGCGGGCGGGCGTGAACTGGATCTCCTGGCTGGGCTGGGCCTGGGAGTCCCAGTTGCCGATGGACCGGATGTGGTCGGCGGTGATGTTCGCGCCGTCCTCGGTCCGGAGCAGGTTCTCCAGCAGCACCTTCAGGCTGTACGGAAGGCGGGCCGAGCCTTCCACCTTGTCCAGCCGGAAGATCTCGTACGACTCGTCGCCCACGCTGAGCGTGCTACGGGCGTCGAAGCTGTTCGCCGACACGACAGTCTCCTTCATTCATGTGCGCGTACCACCGCATCCTGCCGCCACGCCCTCTTGGCCGATCCGCTAAGGTGAAGCTAAGTTAGGTAACCCTTACCGGTCCCGGGCGGCTGCGGCACACCTCGGCAGATATCTCGATGTCGAGATAACTCTAGTACATGACCGCTGGGCGGTCATGCCCCGAGGGTGTGTCCTGTCACGCATCGGGGCCGGGCGGACCCGTTCCCCTCCAGGACGAATGCTGCCCCGGCGGACACTCCGCGCGGACCCTCGCCGGCGACTCCGGAGCCGAACCGGGCCCGGGCGCAAGGCCGTTCGGCGTACCGACCGGCATTCGGGGTACCTGAGGGCGAACGAAAGGAGGCACTCATGGCCCTCACCTTCCGCAAGAGCTTCCGGATCCTGCCCGGGGTGCGACTGAACATCAACAGGAAGTCCTGGTCCATCACCACGGGCGGCCGCAACGGACCCCGGCAGACGCACAGCAGCACAGGACGGCGGACCACGTCGATGGACCTGCCCGGCCCCTTCGGCTGGCGCCGCACCACCACCAGCAAGCGCCCCAAGCGCCGCTGAGGCGCCGTCACTCCAACGACTCACCCGAGATGCCGCATCTCATATGTGAGATAGCCTGCCGCCATGGCAGACGACTACCTCGTACGCATCGGCAAGCTCATCCGTGACGCCCGTCAGCATCGGGGCTGGACACAGACGCAGCTGGCCGAGGCGCTCGGCACCAGTCAGAGTGCGGTGAACCGCATCGAGCGAGGCAACCAAAACATCAGCCTTGAGATGATCGCTCGAATCGGTGAGGCGCTGGACAGCGAGATCGTCTCGCTCGGCTACGCGGGCCCGATGCATCTGCGCGTGGTCGGCGGCCGCCGGCTCTCCGGCTCGATCGACGTGAAGACCAGCAAGAACGCGTGCGTGGCGCTGCTCTGTGCGACCCTCCTGAACCGGGGCCGCACGGTGCTGCGCCGCGTCGCGCGCATCGAGGAGGTGTACCGCCTTCTGGAGGTGCTCGGCTCCATCGGCGTACGCACCCGGTGGATCAACGGTGGCGTGGATCTGGAGATCGTGCCGCCGGCCGAGCTGGAGATGGCGGCCATCGACGCGGCGGCGGCCCGCCGCACCCGCTCGATCATCATGTTCCTCGGCCCGCTGCTGCACCGCATGGACAACTTCAAGCTGCCGTACGCGGGCGGCTGCGACCTGGGGACGCGGACCATCGAGCCGCACATGATCGCGTTGCGGCGGTTCGGTCTGGACATCGCGGCCACCGAGGGTCTCTACCACGCGCGCGTGGACCGCAAGGTGACCCCGGGCCGTCCCATCGTGCTGACCGAGCGCGGCGACACGGTGACCGAGAACGCGCTGCTGGCGGCCGCCCGCCACGACGGCACGACCGTCATCCGCAACGCCTCCTCCAACTACATGGTCCAGGACCTGTGCTTCTTCCTGGAGGCGCTGGGTGTCCGGGTGGAGGGCATCGGCACCACGACGCTCACCGTGCACGGCGTGCCGAACATCGACGTCGACGTGGACTACTCACCGTCCGAGGACCCGGTCGAGGCGATGAGCCTGCTGGCCGCCGCGGTCGTCACCGAGTCCGAGCTGACCGTGCGCCGCGTGCCGATCGAGTTCCTGGAGATCGAGCTGGCGGTCCTGGAGGAGATGGGACTCGACCACGACCGTACGCCCGAGTACTTCGCGGACAACGGCCGTACGCGCCTGGTGGACCTGACCGTCCGGCCCTCCAAGCTGGAGGCGCCGATCGACAAGATCCACCCGATGCCGTTCCCGGGCCTGAACATCGACAACGTTCCGTTCTTCGCGGCCATCGCGGCCTCCGCGCAGGGCAAGACGCTGATCCACGACTGGGTCTACGACAACCGGGCGATCTACCTCACGGACCTCAACCGCCTCGGCGGGCGCCTCCAGCTCCTCGACCCGCACCGCGTGCTGGTCGAGGGCCCGACCCGCTGGCGCGCCGCCGAGATGATGTGCCCGCCCGCCCTGCGCCCCGCGGTCGTCGTCCTGCTGGCGATGATGGCAGCCGAGGGCACGTCCGTACTGCGGAACGTGTACGTCATCAACCGTGGCTACGAGGAACTCGCCGAGCGGCTCAACTCGGTCGGGGCGCAGATCGAGATCTTCCGGGACATCTGACGCGCGGGTGCCGTCGCCTTCTTCGCCGACCGCCCCTTCTCGGACGAGGGGGCGGTCGCCTGACGGCGGCCGACCCGCGTCAGGCGCTCAGAGCCGTGCGCAGGGTGGTGGCCATCAGGTCGATCGCCTCCTTCCCTTCGGGCACCGGGCCGGTGTGGGTGAAGTAGTGGTCGACGCCCTCGAAGACGCGGTGGGTGACCGGGACGCCGGCGGCCTCCAGGGCCTTCGCGTAGGCGGCGCCCTCCTCGCACAGCCGGTCGTTCCGCGCGGTGATGACCAGGGCGGGCGGCAGTCCGGCGAGGTCGTCCGCGAGTCCGGGCGAGACGAGAGGATGCGTGAGGTCCGCGGGGTCCGGGACGTAGGCGGCGGTGAAGATCCGCATGAGCTGCGGCGTGAGCAGTGGCTTGGCGAGGGGTGACGGTTTGGTGGCCGGGTCGGCGAGCTGGTCGAACGGCGCCGAGTCGAGGATCTGGAGCCGGGGCGTGAAGGTGCCGCGGTCGCGGGCCGTGCGGCAGACCGCGGCGGTCAGGTTGCCTCCGGCGCTGTGTCCGCCCACGGCGAGTCGCGAACCGTCCCAGCCGCCCGTGTCACCGTTCCCGGCGATCCACTCGGTGACGTCGTACGCCTGGGTGAGGGGAGCGGGGAACGGCCGCTGCGGGGCCACGGCGTAGTCCACGTTGATCACGACGCAGCCGGCCGTGGCGGCTATGTAGCGGCAGATGTGGTCGTCCTGCTGGGGGCGGGCGACCACGAACCCACCGCCGTGGAAGTTGACGTACACGGGGGCGGGGGCCGCCGTGCCGGCCGGCGGACGGTAGACGGTGCAGGTCACCGGTCCGGCGCCGGTCTCCACGCGAAGGACCTCGGTCCGCTTCGGGATGTCGGTGAAGCGCAGGTCCTTGTGTACGCGGGACATCATCCGGCCGAGCAGCAGCTGGATCGCTCTGGCCTGGATTCCGGGGCTGAATGGCATGGCTCGGCCACCAATCACTGCAACGTTAAATTAACAGGATTCCTGATAATGAACCGCTGGCACCGCATCGCGCAACGGGGAGACGTGAACCAAAAGAGTGCCCGCGGCGGTGGGCCTTCCCCGGAGCCTCGGGCCACAGCCGGGAACGGGCGGGCGGGGGCGGGCGGCAGCCGTCGGGCATCGGGACGGGTCAGCGCGTCCGGGCCGCCCGACGCAGCAGGTCACGGGGCTCGCGGGGCTCTTCCGGGGCATCCGGGGGGGGCGGCGCCCGCGGAGCGTGACGGCCGGTGGCGGCGGGTCGTTGCACCGGTCACCGGACCGCTTCCCCGTCCGTCTCCGCCCTGCCTCAGGAACCGTTTCCATGTCCGTTCAGCCGTTGTCCGTGCCGGTCCCCGCTCCGCCCGCTCCGCCCGCGCCGGACCGCGTCCGTGAGGTCCGCCGGACAGCCGGGTACCGGCCGCTGCCGCCTCGGCCGTGGTCGCGGCGGGCCGCGTCGCTCGCGGTCCTCGCCGTTCTTCCGCTGTACGGGGTGTGGGCGGCCTTCCTCGCGACGGGCGGCGGCGATCTCGCGGCCCAGTACGCCTGGGCGGGCTTCGTCGCCCGCAACCCCGACACGGCGTACGGGCTCTTCTGGTACGGCGGCACGCACACCGCCAACTACAGCGTGCTGTCGCCTCCGTTGATGGCGGTGCTGGGCGTGCGCACCGTCTCCGTCCTCGCCGGGGTGACGGCCACCTGGCTGCTGGGCGCGCTGCTGGAGCGGACCGTGGACAGGGCGCCACTGTGGCCCGCGCTGCTCGGTGCGTTCGGGCTGTGGGCGAACGTCGCCTCGGGGCGCACCACGTTCGCCCTCGGGCTGGCCTTCGGTCTCGGAGGGCTGCTGGCGCTGGCCGGACGGCCGGACCGGGCGGACCGGCTGACCGCGGGCGCGCTGGGCGCGCTGCTCGCGACCCTGGCGAGCCCGGTGGCCGGGCTCTTCCTGCTGGTGGCCGGCGCCGCGTATCTGCTCGACCGGCGTTACGCCAAGTGCCTCGTGCTCTGCGTGCCGCCCGTCGCCGTCGTCGCACTGACGGCCGTTCTGTTCCCCTTCCAGGGTGAGCAGCCGATGGCCGCGGGCCGCATGGTGATGCCGGTGGTCCTGTCCGCCGCCGTGGTGTGGACGGCTCCCCGTGCGTGGCGGGTGGTGCGGGCCGGGGCGGCCGTCTACGCCGTCGGGGTGGTGCTGACCTGTCTCGTCCCCTCGCCGATCGGCACCAACGTGGAGCGGCTCGCTGCGCTCTTCGCCCCGGCGCTGCTGTTCGTGTGCCTGCGGTCCGCCGCGCGGCCCGGCGGCCCCCGGGCCGTCGCGCCCCGGGCGCGCCCGCTCGCCCTCGCGCTCGCCGCGTCGCTCGTCTGGACCACCATGACGACCGTCAGCGACCTGCGGGTCGCCACGTCCGTACCGGCCTGGGCCGTCCACACCCAGGGTGTGCTCAAGGAACTCGACCGGCTGGGCGCGGATCGCGACCGGGTCGAGGTGGTGCCCGCGCGCAACCACCGTGAAGCCGCCCTCTTCGCCCCGCACGCACAGCTGATGCGGGGCTGGAACCGGCAGTTGGACGTCGAGCGGGGGCGCCTGTTCTACGAGGAGGCCCTCGACGCGCCGCGCTATCACGCCTGGCTGCGTCACTGGGCCGTCGGTCACGTCGTCGTGCCGAACGGGACGCCCGACGGGCCCGCCGAGCACGAGGCGGCCCTGGTCACCTCCGGGCAGGACTGGCTGAAGCCCGTCTGGCGCGACGCTCATTGGAGGATCTACCGCGTCCGGGACGCGGAGCCGCTCGTCTCGGCACCGGCCAGGGTGGTGCGGGCGGGCGAGGCCGCCGTGGTGCTGAGGGTGCCGCGCGCCGGCACGGTGACCGTACGGGTGCGGTACTCGCCGTGGCTGCGGGCCGACGGGGCCTGCGTACGACCGGACGGGCCCTGGACGCGGCTGACCGTGCGGCGGGCGGGGGTCTACCGGCTCGATTCCAGCTATGTGGACGGGCCCCTGGAGGACGGTGGCTGCCTGCCGGAGCGGGGCGGGGAACGGAGGGACGGCTGACGACGCGGCCCGCCCCGGCCCTTTCGGGCTCCAGGGGGCGGGCCGGGTCGTGGCGCGCTCGGCGGTGTCAGCCGACGAGCGTGACGTCCTGCTTCTGGGCCGCGTGGAAGTACGGGAGCGGAAGGCCGCCACCGGAGCGCAGCTCCATCAGCGAGGCCTCGACCCGCGCCGCGCCGGGCTTGAACCGGCCCGGCTCCGTGCGGTCGGTGTTCGTCCAGCGGTGCTCGGCGCCGTCGCAGACCGCACTGGTGCCGCCGACACCCTTGCGGACGCCGCTCTCGCCCTGGCCCAGGGAGGAGCTCACGAAGACCGGACCGGTACCGCCCGTGCACCGGTAGGTGCCGGAGAGCGTGACCGTGCCGTCCGCCGTGACGGTGCCCGTCGGGTCGACGGTCACCGTCTCGAACGGCGCGGCGGACGCGGGCGGTTGGGACAGGGCGTGAGCGGAAGGGGCGGCGAGCAGCAGCAGGGCCGAACCGGCGGCTGTGCCCATGACCTGGCGCAATGTCATCGGAGTACCTCCTGGAAGTGGGGCCTCCACAGGTACCGGCCCGGCGCGCCCGCGAGCGTGATCATCACCCCTTCGGTGGCGAGTCCGCACCGTCCGTCCTGGGCTCGTCCGAGTGTTGTCCGCGTGTTGTCACGTTTCCCTTCCGGCTGTTCCGATGAGTTCCCGACAGGCGCATGGTCTATCCATACGAGCGGCGACAACGCCGACCAACTCCTCGCAGGCGGAGGCCCATCATGTGTTCTCACCAGACTTCGTGCCCCTCCGCCGGCCGCTCGGACCGCGACGACGCGCACATCGTCGCCGCCCACCCCGAGCAGGGCTGGTACCTGCTGTGCGACGGCGCGATCGTCTTCGACGACACCGGCGCGCTGCTGCCCGACGGACGGGTCGTCGGCCCGCACCGGGTGCCGGCCGCGCAGTTGGCCATCGCCGCCTGACCACTCTCGGACTTCGTCGACGACACGAGGACGGGCGCCGACTGCGGCACGCGAGCCGCCGGCCATGAGAGCCACCGGGCCGTCAGAGCCGCCGGGCCATGAGAGCCGCCGGGCGGCGAAAGCCGGGTATCGCGCCCTGTCGACTGTCGTCATGACATCGATACGCTCCTGGTACCGTCCCACCACGACAGGGAGCGGATGACCTTGGAGCTCAGGCACCCCCGGGGCGTCAACCCGGGACGCACGGAGGGTCGTTCCGTACGAACGGAAAGTGATCCCCTGCCCCCGGATGGTGATCTCTCGTGACGGTGACGATCTAGAGTGATCAACGTGTCCGAGCAGCACGCCCCCCGGTCCCTCATCGTCACCTTCTACGGCGCGTACGGCCGCTTCGCCCCAGGTCCCGTACCCGTGGCCGAACTGATCCGGCTTCTGGCCGCGGTCGGCGTGGACGCGCCCTCCGTGCGTTCGTCGGTGTCCCGGCTCAAACGCCGTGGACTGCTCCTGCCGGCCCGCACCGCGACGGGCGCCGCCGGGTACGCCCTGTCGCCGGACGCGCGGCAGCTGCTCGACGACGGCGACCGGCGGGTCTACGCGGACTCACCCCCCGCGGACGACAGCTGGGTGCTCGCCGTGTTCTCCGTGCCGGAGTCCGAGCGGCAGAAACGTCACGTGCTGCGCTCCCGCCTGTCCGGTCTCGGCTTCGGGACGGCCGCCCCGGGGGTGTGGCTCGCCCCCTCCCGTCTCTACGAGGAGACCCGTCACACGCTGGAGCGGCTGCGACTCGACGCGTACGTGGAGCTGTTCCGCGGGACGCACCTGGGGTACGCGCCGACGGCCGAGGCGGTCGCGCGCTGGTGGGACCTGGCCGCGATCGCCAAGCAGCACGAGGCGTTCCTCGACCGCCACGCGCGCGTGCTGCGCGACTGGGAGGCACGGTCCGACACCCCCGAGGAGGAGGCGTACCGCGACTACCTGTTCGCTCTCGACTCCTGGCGCCATCTCCCGTACGCCGATCCGGGGCTGCCTCCCGCGCTGCTGCCCCAGGACTGGCCCGGCGTCCGCTCGGCGGCGGTGTTCCGGGCCCTGCACGAGCGGCTGCGGGACGCCGGGGCGGCCTTCGCGGGCGTACCGGCGAGGCCGCCCCGGGCCTGAAGCGGCGCGGGGCGGCCGCGTTCCCCGTCGCTGAGGGAACGCTCGGGCTGCTCCGGCCCTCTTCTGCCCCTCGCCGGCCTGGCGGTCCCGGACGCCGACGACGTCGAGGAGTGGGACATCCGTCTCACCGCCGGCGAGGCCCGGTCGAGGGCGGGACGTCAACTCGACGACATCCACGGCAAGAAGAAGATCATGGTCTTTCCGGAGCAGCGCGTACAGGGCCTGAGCGGGCGTCCGTACTACACGGTGAAGGACAACCTTTCGCTGGAATGCCGTACGGGAGCTGCCATATGACGGTCCATCGGACACACGTGCCGGGACGGCCGAAGGTCCGCTATCTGCTGTTGCACGCGTACGGTCGCGGCGGCACCGTCCGCACGGTGGTGAACCAGGCCAACTCCCTTGTGCGGGCGGGCTGGGAGGTCGAGCTGGTGAGCGCGCTGCGCCGCCGGGACGACCTCCGGTTCCCGCTCGACCCGCGCGTCGGCGTCACCACGGTCGTCGATCAGCGCGAGGACACCCGGACCCCGGTCCGGGGCGTGGCCGCACGGTGGCAGGACTGGCGCCGCGGGCGGCTGACCGGGCGGCCCGCGCGGCATGTCCCGCCGGGCGAGTCCGGCCACCGTCACCTCAACCGGTACGTCGAGCTACGGCTGATCGCGTATCTCTCCTCGCTGCGCGACGGCATCCTCGTGACCACCCGGCCCGCGCTCAACTTCCTCGCCGCGGAGCATGCGACGGGCGGCGTGGTGCGGGTGGCGCAGGAGCACATGAACCACGGCACGCACAGGGGTGACGTGCGGCGGCGCATCCGGGAGACCTATCCGCGCTTCGACGCGGTCGCCGTCCTGACGGAACGGGACCGCGAGGAGTACGCACGGTTGCTGCCCGGCACCCGGGTGGTCCGTATCCCCAACGCCGTGCACTCCCTCGACCAGGTCCCCTCGGACCACCGTTCCAGGATCGCGGTGGCGGCCGGGCGGCTCTTCCCGCAGAAGGGCTTCGACCTGCTGATCCCCGCGTGGGCGAAGCTCGTCGGGACGTATCCCGACTGGCAGTTGCGGATCTACGGCAGCGGCGAGAGGAAGGCCGAGCTGCGGGCGCTCATCGAGCAGCACCACCTCTACAACCACGTGTTCCTGATGGGTTACACGGACCGGCTCGACGACGAGCTCGCCAAGGCCTCGTTCCACGTGCTCAGTTCGCGGTTCGAGGGGCTGCCGATGGTGATGATCGAGGCGATGAGCCATTCGCTGCCGGTGGTGGCCTTCGACTGTCCGACCGGGCCGTCGGACGTGCTGACCCATGAGGTCGACGGCCTGCTGGTGCCGCCCGAGGACCCCGACGCGCTGGCCGATGCCATGGCCAGGCTGATGGGTGACCGGGCCCTGCGCGCCGACCTGGGCGTCGCGGCCCTGCTGACCGCCGCCTCGTACGGCCCGGACGCCGTGCGCCCGCACTGGGAGGCCCTCTTCGGCGAACTCTGCGGGCGTACCGAACCGGGCGGCCTCCCGGGCCTGCGGCACCGGACGGCGGACGCCACGACAGGACGCCACACATGATCACCAGGGCGTGGGGTGCGCCGGCCGAGTGCCGGAAGTGGGGTGGGGGCGCGCTACACCACGGGCCTGTCAGCCCTCCATGACTCCCGTCATGGACACGCGACAGAACGGGTCACCGGGTCACGACTCCGTTCGCCGGGTCACGACTCGTCGATAGCACGGTAACGACGGGAGCAGACCGCGGGAGGCGGACCGTTCATCCGGGTAAGCAGCCCGACAGCAGGCCGAACGTCCCGAAAAGTGCCCGCCGAGCGCCTCTGTCCGGTTGCGTCGTACCATTCCTAAAGTTGAAAGCAGGACATCCTGCTCCATGAACGGACCCGCCTTGCACGAGCCACACGCCCCAGCCTCCTGGCGCATCGCCCTGCCGCACACCGCAGCGGCCGTGCCCGTCGCCCGCGCCCTGGTCCGTACCGCACTCGCCGAGATCGAGTACACCGCCGACAGCGACACCGCGGAACTGCTCACCGCGGAGCTGGTGGCCAACGCCGTGGAGCACACCAGGGGCGACGCCCCCATAGAGCTGGTCGTGGAGCTGCTGCCCACCGGGTGTCAGGTGGAGGTGCACGACCCCGATCCGGCCCCGCCGGGCGATCTCACGGTCCCCGATCCGTCGGACGAGCCGGACCCCTGGCAGGAGCACGGCCGCGGGCTGCTGCTGATCCGCACCCTCAGCTCGTCGTGCGGCCATCGCCCGACGGAGTCCGGGAAGGCGGTCTGGTTCCGACTGCCGGTGGTACCGCACCAGCGGAAGCCGGCATAGCGCCGCCCGAGTGATTTCGCAGCTCACACCCCACGCGTGAGCCGGTCACGACGCCGGGCACTCAGGCCAGCGTCGCCACCAGGACCGCCTTGATCGTGTGCAGCCGGTTCTCCGCCTCGTCGAAGACGACCGAGTGGGCCGACTCGAAGACCTCGTCGGTGACCTCCAGGGAGTCCAGGCCGTGCCGCTCGTGGATCTCGCGGCCGACCTTGGTGCCCAGGTCGTGGAAGGCGGGCAGGCAGTGCAGGAACTTGACGTCCGCGTTGCCGGTGGCGCGCAGGACGTCCATCGTCACGGCGTACGGGCCCAGGGCGACGATGCGCTCGTCCCAGACCTCCTTGGGCTCCCCCATGGAGACCCACACGTCCGTGGCGACGAAGTCGGCGCCCGCGACGCCCTCGGCGACCTCCTCGGTGAGCGTGATCCGCGCCCCGCTGCGCACGGCGAGCTCACGCGCCTGCTCCACGACCACCTCGGCGGGCCAGTAGGCCCTGGGCGCGACGATCCGTACGTCCATGCCGAGCAGTGCGCCGGTGACCAGGTACGAGTTGCCCATGTTGAGGCGGGCGTCGCCGAGGTAGGCGAAGGCGATCTCGTCGAGCGGCCTGGCCGAGTGCTCGGCCATGGTGAGCACGTCGGCCAGCATCTGCGTCGGGTGCCAGGCGTCGGTCAGGCCGTTGTAGACGGGCACGCCGGCGTGGGCCGCCAGCTCCTCGACGCCCTCCTGGCTGTCCCCCCGGTACTCGATCGCGTGGAACATCCGGCCGAGCACCCTGGCGGTGTCCTTCACGGACTCCTTGTGCCCTATCTGCGAGCCGGACGGGTCCAGGTACGTGGTCGACGCGCCCTGGTCCGCCGCCGCGACCTCGAAGGCGCAGCGCGTGCGCGTCGAGGTCTTCTCGAAGATCAGCGCGATGTTCCGGCCCCGCAGGTGCTGGATCTCCGTCCCGGCCTTCTTCGCCGCCTTCAGCTCGGCGGCGAGCTCGATCAGGCCGCGGAACTCCTCCTGCGTGAAGTCCAGCTCCTTCAGGAAGTGTCGGCCGGCGAGGGCGTACGGGACTGTCGCCATGGGGGCGCTCCAGGGTTACGTAAACAGGGACTCTTGGAATTCTATACGACGCTCCACATTTCTATACGGTCTCGTTCTCGAGACGTCGGCCCCGCTCCCCGGGTATCGGTCCCGCTCGGGGGGCGCCTAGGAGTCGGCGGCCCCAGGCCGGGCCCAGGCCCTGTCGGCCTAGCCCACCGGGTCCCGCTCGACCGGGCAGCTCATGCAGCGCGGTCCGCCGCGCCCCCGCCCCAGTTCGCTCCCCGGGATCTCGATCACCTCGATGCCCTGCTTGCGCAGATGCGTGTTCGTGGTCTGGTTCCGCTCGTAGGCGACGACGACGCCCGGCTCGACCGCGAGGACGTTGCAGCCGTCGTCCCACTGTTCGCGCTCGGCGGCGTGGACGTCCTGCGTGGCGGTCAGTACGCGGATCCTGTCGAGCCCCAGTGCCGCGGCGATCGCGCGGTGCATGTGCTCCGGCGGGTGGTCGGTGACCTTCAGTTCCTTGTCGCCGACGCCCGGTTCGATGGTGTACGAGCGGAGCATGCCGAGCCCCGCGTACTGGGTGAAGGTGTCGCCGTCGACCATCGTCATCACCGTGTCGAGGTGCATGAGGGCCCGCTTCTTCGGCATGTCGAGGGCCACGATCGTCTGTGCCGAGCCGGTGGCGAAGAGTTTGTGCGCGAGCATCTCCACGGCCTGGGGGGTGGTCCGCTCGCTCATGCCGATGAGCACGGCGCCGTTGCCGATGACGAGTACGTCGCCGCCCTCGATGGTGGACGGGTAGTCGGCCTGTCCCTCGGACCACACGTTGAACGTTTCTTCTCTGAACAGCGGATGGTGCCGGTAGATCGCCTCGAAGTGCACGGTCTCGCGTCTGCGCGCGGGCCAGCGCATGGCGTTGATGGAGACGCCGTCGTAGATCCAGGCGGAGGTGTCGCGGGTGAAGAGGTGGTTGGGCAGCGGTCCGAGCAGGAAGTCGTCGAGGTCCATGACGTGGAAGCGCACGGACGTCGGCTCCGCGTGGGCCTCCAGGAACTCCCGCTTGGTCGTCCCGCCGACCAGCACCTCGGCCAGCTCGCCCGCAGGCAGCGTCTCGAAGGCGGCCCGCAGGTGGTCGGTGGCGAGCGGCCCGTACTCCTTCTCGTCGAAGACCCTGTCCAGGACGAGCGACCGGGCCGCCGGGATGGCCATGGTCTCGGTCAGCAGGTCACCGAAGAGGTGGACGGTGACTCCGCGATCCCGTAGGACGTCCGCGAAACCGTCGTGCTCCGCGCGGGCCCTGCGCACCCACAGCACGTCGTCGAAGAGCAGGGCGTCCTTGTTGCTGGGGGTGAGCCTTTTGAGCTCCAGATCCGGCCGGTGCAGGATGACGCGGCGCAGGCGCCCGGCCTCGGAGTCGACATGGAATGCCATGTCTCCATCCTGACCATCCGGACGCGCGTTCACCCACCGAAGTGCGGAGGTTTTCGCCTCCGCCGCTCCTGCCCGCCCGGACCCCCACCCCGGTCCCCGGCCCCCCGGACGGGCTGAGGCTCTCAGCCCGTCCGGCGTTCCGAAAGTGCGGGCTCCAGGGCGAGGCAACCCCCGCAGACCTCTACAGCCGCGGGTCCACCGGCTCCGACTCCAGGGCCAGCACCCCGAACACGGCCTCGTGGACCCGCCACAGCGGCTCCCCCTCCGCCAGCCGGTCCAGCGCCTCCAGCCCCAGCGCGTACTCGCGGAGCGCGAGCGAGCGCTTGTGGTTGAGGAAGCGGCCCCGCAGCCGGTCGAGGTTCTCGGGCCGGGTGTACTCCGGCCCGTAGATGATCCGCAGGTACTCGCGGCCCCGGCACTTGAT
This sequence comes from Streptomyces aurantiacus, assembly GCF_027107535.1. Lineage (NCBI taxonomy): Bacteria > Bacillati > Actinomycetota > Actinomycetes > Kitasatosporales > Streptomycetaceae > Streptomyces > Streptomyces sp. Qhu-G9. Next base: position 7,391,249 of record NZ_CP114283.1, read on the forward strand.
CCCGGGCTGCACCAGGCGTCCCTCCTTGCCGCGCGCGAGGGCCTGGACGGGCTTGACGACCATGCCCTCGCCGCCGCGGCCCGTCATCTCCAGCCACCAGTCGACGCCGGCCTCCACCGAGGCCGGGTCGTCCGTGTCGACGAAGAGACGCCGGGTGGTCTGCAGCAGCCCGGACGGGTCGGCCGTCACCAGCCGGTCGATCAGCGTGAGCTGCTCGTCGTGCGGCACACCCGCCAGGCTCCGCCCCTGGACTGCGAGGATCTGGAAGGGCGCGAGCCGCACTCCGTCCAGGCCCGACGTGGTCCAGCAGTACCGCCGGTAGGCGTCGGTGAAGGAGGCCGCGTCGACGGCCCGTTCACGCTGCTTGGCGAGCAGGTCCGCCACGTCGACGCCCCGCGCCGCCGCCCCTTCGAGCGCGGCGACCGCTCCCGGGAACACGGCACCGGCGGCCGCGCCCACCGCGGCGTACTGCGAGCGCAGCAGCCCCGACGCCTTCAGCGACCAGGGCAGCAGCTCGGCGTCGAGCAGCACCCAGTCCGTCTCCAGTTCCGCCCACAGGCCGGCCTCCGTGACCGCGTCCCGCACCCGCCCGAGGATCTCCTCGGTGACGGAGACACCCTCGGCCGAACCGCCGGCCGGCTCCGCGAAGAACGGCCGTCCGGTACGGGTGTACAGCGCGCCCGAGACGCCGGCCGCTCCGAACCGCTCCCGCGCGGTCCCGGCGTCCCGGCACACCAGCGCCACGGCCCGCGACCCCATGTGCTTCTCCTCGCACACGACCCGGGCGACGCCGTCCGCCCGGTACTGCTCGAAGGCCTCGGCCGGGTGCTCCAGGTAGCCCTCCGCCCTGGAGGTCGCGGTGGGCGCCATGGTCGGTGGCAGGTACGGCATCAGCCGCGGGTCCACGGCGAAGCGGCTCATGACCTCCAGGGCCGCGGCCGCGTTCTCCTCGCGCACGGAGACCCGGCCCGCGTGCCGGGTCTCGACGACCCGGCGGCCGTGCACGTCCGCGAGGTCGAGCGGCCGTCCCTCGTGACCGCCCGGCGCCTCGGAGGCCAGCGGCTTGACCGGCTCGTACCAGACCCGCTCGGCCGGTACGTCGACGAGTTCGCGCTCCGGCCAGCGCAGCGCGGTGAGCTTGCCGCCGAAGACGGCACCGGTGTCCAGGCAGATGGTGTTGTTCAGCCAGGTGGCCTCCGGGACGGGGGTGTGGCCGTAGACCACTGCCGCCCGGCCGCGGTAGTCCTCGGCCCAGGGGTAGCGCACCGGCAGCCCGAACTCGTCGGTCTCGCCGGTGGTCTCGCCGTACAGCGCGTGCGAGCGCACCCGGCCCGACGTACGCCCGTGGTACTTCTCGGGCAGCCCGGCGTGGCAGACGACGAGACGGCCGCCGTCGAGGACGTAGTGGCTGACGAGTCCGTCCACGAACTCCCGTACCTGCTGCCTGAACTCCTCGCTCTCGCCCTCCATCTGCTCGATGGTCTCGGCCAGCCCGTGGGTGTGCTGGACCTTGCGGCCCTTGAGGTGCCGGCCGAACTTGTTCTCGTGGTTGCCCGGCACGCACAGCGCGTCGCCCGAGTCGACCATGGACATCACCCGGCGCAGGACGCCCGGGGAGTCCGGGCCGCGGTCGACGAGGTCGCCGACGAAGACGGCCGTACGCCCCTGCGGGTGCACACCGTCGGCGTAGCCCAACTTGCCCAGCAGCGCGTCCAGTTCGGACGCGCAGCCGTGGATGTCGCCGATGATGTCGAACGGGCCGGTGAGGTGGGTCAGGTCGTTGAACCGCTTCTCGGTGCGGACCTCGGCGCTCTCTGCCTCCTCCGCGCCCCGCAGGACGTGCACCTTCCGGAACCCCTCGCGCTCCAGGTGCCGCAGGGAGCGCCGCAGTTCGCGGGTGTGCCGCTGGATGACGCGGCGCGGCATGTCCGCGCGGTCGGTGCGCGAGGCGTTGCGCTCGGCGCACACCTGCTCGGGCACGTCGAGGACGATGGCGATGGGCAGCACGTCGTGCTTCCTGGCGAGCTCGATCAGCTGCCTGCGGCCCTCCTGCTGCACGTTGGTCGCGTCCACGACCGTGCGCCGGCCCGCCGCGAGCCGCTTGCCCGCGATGTAGTGCAGGACGTCGAAGGCGTCCCCGCTGGCGCTCTGGTCGTTCTCGTCGTCGGCGACCAGTCCCCGGCAGAAGTCCGACGAGATCACCTCGGTCGGCTTGAAGTGCTTGCGCGCGAAGGTGGACTTGCCCGAACCGGACGCGCCGATCAGCACGACGAGGGAGAGGTCGGTGACGGGCAGCGTGCGCACCCTGGTCTCGTGGTCGTCGCTCATGCGGCCTTCTCCCCCTTCGCGTTCCGTGTGGTGGCGGTGGTTGTGGTGGTGTCGGTGGTTGCGGTGAAGACGGCCATCTGGGTCGGCGGCCCCACCTCCGGGTCGTCGGGGCCGACCGGTACGAACTCCACGCCGTACCCGTGCCGTGCGGCCACCGCGTCCGCCCAGTCCCGGAATTCGGCGCGGGTCCACTCGAAGCGGTGGTCGCCGTGCCGGACGTGGCCGGCCTGGAGGCTCTCCCAGCGGACGTTGTACTCGACGTTCGGTGTCGTCACGAGCACGGTCCTCGGGCGCGCGGAACCGAACACCGCGTACTCCAGGGCGGGCAGCCGCGGCAGGTCGAGGTGCTCGACGACCTCACTCAGCACCGCGGCGTCGTATCCCTTGAGCCGCTTGTCCGTGTACGCGAGCGATCCCTGGACGAGCTGCACGCGCGCGGACTGCCGCTCCCCCATCCGCTCCAGCTTGAGCCGCCGGGCGGCGATGGTGAGCGCCCGCATCGAGACGTCGACACCGACGATCTCGGTGAAACGCGTGTCCTTCAGCAGCTCCTGCACCAACTGGCCCTGCCCGCAGCCGAGGTCGAGCACCCGGGCGGCGCCCGCGGCCCGCAGCGCGGCGACGATCGCGTCGCGCCGCCGGACGGCGAGCGGTACGGGCTTCTCCTCGGTGTCCGTCCGCTCGTCGACGGCGTTGTCGATCTCCTCGACCGCGCTGTCGTCCGTCTCGGCGAGCCGGACGAGTTCCAGCCGCTCCATGGCCTGCCGCGTCAGCGACCAGCGGCGCGACAGATAGCGGCTGGTGATCAGCTTCTGCTCCGGGTGGTCCGGCAGCCAGCCCTCCCCCGCCCGCAGCAGCTTGTCGACCTCGTCGCCGGCGACCCAGTAGTGCTTGGCGTCGTCGAGCACCGGCAGCAGGACGTACAGATGCCGCAGCGCGTCGGCGAGACGCTGCTCGCCCTCCAGGACGAGGCTCACGTACCGGGAGTCGCCCCACTCGGGGAACTGCGGGTCCAGCGCCACGGGTTCGGCAGCCACCGTCCAGCCGAGCGGTTCGAAGAGCGCGCGCACGAGACCGGCGCCGCCGCGGGCCGGCAGGGCCGGCACCTCGATGCGCAGGGGCAGCGGTCGCGCGGGCAGCTCGGGCCTGGCGTGGCACGTACCCTTCATCGCGCTGGAGAACACGCTGCTCAGCGCCACGGCGAGCAGCGAGGACGCGGCGTAGGGGCGGTCGTTGACGTACTGCGCGAGAGCCGCGTCCGGTGCGCCGCCACGGCCCTTGCCCTTGCCACGCCGGACCAGTGCGACCGCGTCGACCTCCAGGAGCAACGCCGCCGTGCAGCGCTCCGCGCTCGCCTCGGGATAGAGGACGTGCGCCTTGCCGTAGGAGGTGGAGAACGCCTGCGCGTTGTCGGGATGCTTGTGCAGCAGGAAACCGAGGTCGGTCGCGGGGCGCTCCGGGGAGCCGGTGGTACTGATCGTCAGGAACACTGTTCTGCCTCGAAACGTCTTCTGAACTGCGGGAACCTACCGTGCTGCCCGATCACCGCGCGCCGGGGCACGCACGCGCCAAAGACCGGCGAACCACAGCGACGGGAGTGCGCGCCCGGGATCACCGCTCCTGGCCCTCACTCGCCCTCGCAGCGGTGTGTACGCCGCGCCGCGGCAGGCCGCCCGCGCGGCGCCCCTTCGTCGGCGCGCCCGCTCAACGTACAGCGAACACCCGTGCCGCACGCAGGCATTTTCGTCCCCTCGGCTGCTCCTCGGAGCGCGCGCCCGCGCCGCGTCCCGGCGGGAGCGACCACGCGGTCCGAGCCCGGCACTGCCGGTCGCCGGGCCGCCCGGTGGCGTCGGCCGACCCGGCGGGAGCGGGCCGTCACCGCTACAGCTGCGACTGGACCTGCGAGGAGATGAGGTCCAGGTGGTCCAGGTCGTCGAGGTCCAGGATCTGCAGGTAGATCCGCTGGGAGCCGATCTCCGCGAAGCGGCCGATCCTGTCGACGACCTCGTCCGGGGAACCCGCCAGGCCGTTCGCCTTCAGCTCCTCCACCTCCCGGCCGATCGCGGCCGCCCGGCGGGCCACCTCCGCGTCGTCCTTGCCCACACAGGCGACGAGCGCGTTGGAGTAGACGAGGTCGGTGCCCTTGCGGCCGGCCTCCACCGCGGCGGCCCGCACCCGGCCGAACTGGCGCTCGCTGTCCTCGACCGACGCGAACGGCATGTTGAACTCGTCGGCGTACCGGCCGGCGAGACGCGGTGTGCGGGTCGCTCCGTGGCCGCCGATGAGCACCGGCACCTTGGCCTGCGCGGGCTTGGGCAGCGCGGGCGAGTCGGTGAGCTGGTAGTAGGTGCCGTCGTGACTGAAGGTCTCGCCGATGCCGGTCCCCCACAGCCCGGTGACGATCGCCAGCTGCTCCTCAAGGCGGGCGAACTTCTCCTTCGGGAACGGGATGCCGTACGCCTTGTGCTCCTCCTCGAACCAGCCTGCGCCCAGGCCCAGTTCGACGCGGCCGCCGGACATCTGGTCGACCTGGGCGACCTGGATCGCCAGGACGCCGGGGAGGCGGAAGGTACCGGCCGTCATCAGTGTGCCGAGACGGATCCGCTTGGTCTCGCGAGCGAGTCCGGCGAGGGTGATCCAGGCGTCCGTCGGCCCGGGAAGCCCGTCCACGGACCCCATGCGGAGGTAGTGGTCGGAGCGGAAGAAGGCGTCGAACCCCAGGTCTTCGGTGGCCTTCGCCACGGCGAGCAGGGTGTCGTAGGTCGCCCCTTGCTGGGGCTCGGTGAAGATTCGAAGATCCATGCCTCCATCCTGCACGGTCGAACGCCGGTCAACCCCATCGGTACCGGGGGTCCTTCTCGTCCCCCGTCGGGTGAAATCCGTCAACAGTGCGCCCGGCGCGGACCGGCGCCAGTTACCCGGCTCCACGGTGATCGTTGGCTCGGGCGGAGTCTTGACCGCCCGGCACCCGTCGCCGGCGGCCGGCCCGGCGCGTTGCTGATTCTCCCTCCTAGGGAGGGCGTAGGCCGAGGAGGCCGTCATGTCCCAGGAAGCCGTTCCCTCGTCGCAGCCCAAGGGTTTGCTGCAGCAGATGGAGGAGCTGATGACGACGCTCAACGCTGATCTGTCGCAACTCGACGCCGAGTTCCAGCAGTCGGGCGCTCGGCCGTCTCCGGCTCCGGCCGACCGTCCCGACTGCGTCTGAAGAGTTCGCCCGAACAGTTCGTCCCGCCGCCCCTGCCCGCTTCTCCGGCGTTCGCGTTCGGGGCGCGCGGGTCCGGTTGCAGCGTCCCCGAGCAGGTGCCGCGCACAGTGCAAGGGGAGGGCGAGAGCCGGGGGGCGAATCGGACCCCGGCTACCCAGCCGCCGCCTCCTGATCCCGTACCGCGAGTCTTCGGAGCATCTCCAGCACCCGGTCGCGCGCCTCGTCCGCCGCGTCGATGGCCTCCATGCACTGCCAGTACGTCCCCTCGTCGGCCGCTCCGCAGGCGATACCGACGAGGGCGATACCGACCTCGCCGAGCAGGCCACCGAGGTCGAGCAGCGCCCGGCGCGCGTCACCGAGCTCGGTGAGCTGCGCGGCCCGCAGTCTGTTGATGTCGAGCACGGGAGCGTCCAGCACCCCGCATCCCCGGCCGGCCAGCTCCGTCAGCCCCAGTGCCTCCCCTCGTAGTTCGGGCGGCCCGGACACCGCCAGCCGACTGCCTATCGCCTGGGCGAGGGCCTGTGCCTGCCAGGCCTCCGCCATGATCTCGGGGGCGTCGCCGCTCCCCATCAGGGCACACCTGCTCGCTCCGATGAGCCGCACCGCGTCCATGCGCTGCCCCTCTGTCCCGACGCGCTTTTCACACGCCTGCCCGAACTCCACCTGTCCACTACCCAGAGTGAAGTGCCTCGGGACGAAAAGCCAGAGGAAGCCTGAAATCTGTGGACACGGAATCGAATGTGGACAGATCAACAACTCCGGAGAGTGACAATCGGGGATTTCGAGCCCGTTCCCGGGGATGGAGGGGGCTGAACGCCGGAGCGGCCCGGGTCACTCCCCCACCGGAAACCTCCGTTCGTTCCGGTCGATCTTCGCGTCCAGCTCCGCGAGGGGATCGACCCCGAGCACCTCGCACAACTGCAGCAGGTACGCGAGCACGTCCGCGACTTCGTCCCTCACACGAGGTGCCTTCTGCGGGTCGTCCATCACCCGGACCGACTCCTCGGGTGTCAACCACTGGAAGATCTCGACGAGTTCGGACGCCTCCACACTGAGCGCGGCCACGAGGTTCTTGGGCGTGTGGTAGGGCTGCCAGTTCCGCGCGGCGGCGAACGCGGCCAGCCTGCGCTGCAGTGTCGCCACATCAAGTTCGGTCACGGCTCCAGGTCTACCACCGTCACCCCGCCCACCCCGGCCGCCCAGGACGCGTCACTGACCGCCCCCACCAGCCGGATGTGCCCGCGCTCGCACATCCGGGCGGCCAGCCGCACGAGCCCCACCCGCTGCCGTAGGTCCAGGTCGCGGTCGAATCCGTCGGCGAGCACGGTGAGCGTCTGCAGCGCCGCGGGCACCTCCCCCGCCGGGTCGACCTCCAGCACACCGGGACCGGTGAGCAGCACCAGGGCCAGCGCCAGGTATCTCAACTCCCCGTCCCCCAGCCGCCCGAGCGGTGTCCGCAGACCGTCGCCGCGGTCGAGCAGCGCCCGGACCGTCCCGTCCACCCCGCCGGTCGCGGTCTCCGCCAGCAGGTCGCGGACCGGCCCCGCGCAGCCCGCCCGCACCGCGTCGACCAGAAGTCCGTGCCGCCGCCCGCACTCGGCGCGCGTACGCCACAGCACCTCGGCGAGGTTGCCGCAGCCGCGCAGCAGCCGTCCCGCGCCGAGCGGTACGGCGGAGCGCATGGAGCGGGGCAGCGGATCGCAGGCGTAGACCGAGCGCAGGGCGACCACCATCTGTTCGGCGGCGGCGAGGACCTGCCGCTGGCCGTCCGTCTTGCCCGCGACGCGCAGGGGGAGGAGCGCGGTGCCGAGCCGGTCGTCGGGGAGCGGCGCCCTCGTCACCGGGGACGAACCGGCGGTGTGCCAGGCCGCCTGCACCGTACGGCGGCCCGGATCGCGCAGGGCCGTCTCCAGCAGGGTGAGCCCGCCGGCGGTCAACCGCTCGCCCACGATGCGCAGTTCGGGTTCGGCCTGCACGGCCACGTCGAGCCGTACGGGGCCCTCGGGGCCGTCCGCCGTGCAGCCGATGCGGAACCCGCGCCGCCGCTGGGAGTCGGGCCGGGCCCGCTCGGGCACACAGGCCACCGGGTCCGGGAACACCTCGTCCAGTTCGGCGCCACCGCCGAGCCGGGCCAGTGCCTCGTAGGCGCGCAGGGCACTGGACTTGCCGCTGCCGCTGGGTCCGGAGAAGAGGCTGAGGGGGCCGAGCGGGAATCCGGCGCGGCGGTGGGCGGCGAACGCGGAGAGCCGCAGTTCGGTGACGCTCGGCCGGTCCGGTCGTGGTTCGGCTTCCGCGCGGGTCCCGGGCGATGACAAGGTCATATCCGGACGGTAGGGCTCCGCCCGGAGGCCGAACCGTTTCGCCCGCGGACCTTCCTACGATCGAGGTACCCGGCCGCCGTGGTGGACGGGCGCACTCCCCGCGCACCGGGCCGGGCCCGGCTTCCGGCCCCGTCAGACGCCGGGAATCCCCGCCCCCTCCATCAGTCCGCGCACCTCGGTCCCGGGCGGCGTGAGCAGGAACACGTTCCGGTCCACCCGGTGCATCCCGCTCGCGAGGCCGAAGACGACGCCCGTACTGAAGTCGAGCACCCGCTTGGCGACGTCCGTCTCGGCGCTGGTGAGGTCCAGGAGGACCGGGATGCCGGCCATCAGGGTCTCGGCGACCTCACGGGCGTCCGCGAAGATGTTGATCCGCAGGACCACGAAGCGGCGCCGCGTCTCGGTCTCCGCCTCCGGCATCGACCGGTGGCCGACCGCCGACGGCCAGGCATCGCGGCCGCGCAACGGAACGACCTGGGCGAGCCCTTCCCACTGTTCATCGGTGACGTCGTGGCTGTTCACCGGCTCCCCCCGACCTGAATCGCATTGATTGCCCTGCACTGACCATTGTTGCGCATGGTCACCCGTTCGGCCCAATGCGACACGGTCCGCAGCCGACCGGCCGCGACCAGTTCAGGGCCCCTCACACGGGATCGGATGCGACTGTGTGACGGGTGTAACTCCTCATGATCGCGCCACGTGACACAGGCGTAACGGGCAATTCGTACGCTCACGTACCGAGGTTCTGTCGGAAGCGTTCCGAGAACGCCGCAGACTGATCCGAGAAGGCCGGAGAAAGGCAGCGTGTGAGCACGACCTCCCCCACGACCCAGGTGCGCACGGTCTGCTCGTACTGCGGCGTCGGCTGCGGCATGGTCCTCGACATCGGGATGGGCCCCGACGGGCGGCGTACGGTCCTGAAGGCCTCCGGGGACAAGACGCACCCGGCGAACCACGGCCGGCTGTGCACCAAGGGGGCGACCACCGCGGACATGCTCGCGGCCCCGGGACGGCTCTCCACCGCGCTCGTACGGGAGGACCGCGGGGCCGAGCCGGAGCCGGCTCCCGTGGACGCGGCGATCACCGAGACCGCGAGGCGGCTGCGGGCGGTCATCGACGAGCACGGTCCCGACGCCTTCGCCTTCTACGTCTCGGGGCAGATGAGCCTGGAGGCCCAGTACCTGGCGAACAAGCTGGCCAAGGGCTTCGTACGGACCAACCAGATCGAGTCGAACTCCCGGCTGTGCATGGCGAGTGCGGGCGCGGGCTACAAGCTGTCGCTGGGCGCCGACGGGCCGCCCGGCTCGTACCAGGACTTCGAGAAGGCGGACGTCTTCCTCGTCATCGGTTCGAACATGGCCGACTGCCATCCGATCCTCTTCCTGCGGATGGTGGACCGGGTGAGGTCGGCGGGCGCGAAGGTGATCGTCGTCGACCCGCGGCGCACCGCCACCGCCGACAAGGCCGACCTGTTCCTGCGGATCAGGCCCGGGACCGACCTGGCCTTCCTGAACGGACTGCTGCACCTGCTCCACGAGAACGGGCACACCGACCCCGCGTTCATCGCCGCACACACCGAGGGCTGGGACGCGATGCCCGGCTTCCTCGCCGACTACCCGCCCGCCGCCGTCGCCGGCATCACCGGCATCGCGGAGGACGACCTCCGCGAGGCCGCCCGGCTGATCGGCGAGGCGGGCGAGTGGATGAGCCTGTGGACCATGGGCCTCAACCAGTCCACGCACGGCACCTGGAACACGAACGCGCTGGTCAACCTGCATCTCGCCACCGGCGCGATCTGCCGTCCGGGGTCCGGCCCCTTCTCGCTCACCGGACAGCCCAACGCCATGGGCGGCCGCGAGATGGGGTACATGGGGCCCGGCCTGCCCGGCCAGCGGTCCGTACTCGTCGACGACGAACGCGCCTTCGTCGAGGAGCTGTGGGAGCTGGCGCCCGGCACCCTCCGCAAGGACGGGGTCGGCAAGGGCACGGTCGAGATGTTCCGGAAGATGGCCGACGGCGAGATCAGGGCCTGCTGGATCATCTGCACCAACCCCGTCGCCTCGGTGGGCAACCGCCGCACGGTCATCGAGGGTCTGGAGGCCGCCGAGTTCGTCGTCACGCAGGACGTGTTCGCCGAGACCGAGACCAACGCGTACGCCGATGTCGTGCTGCCCGGCGCCATGTGGACCGAGACCGAGGGCGTCCTCATCAACAGCGAGCGCAACCTCACGCTCGCCCGGGCCGCCGTGGAACCGCCCGGCGAGGCGCTCGCGGACTGGCGTCTCATCGCCCGGGTGGCCTGCGAGATGGGCTACGAACAGGGGTTCTCGTACGAGAGCGCGGAAGAGATCTTCGAGGAGATCAAGCGGGCGTGGAACCCCGCGACCGGGTGGGACCTGCGAGGTGTGACGTACGAGCGGCTGCGGGACACGTCCGTGCAGTGGCCGGCCGCGCGGGAGGACGGACCCGACCGCAACCCGATCCGGTACGTCGGTTCCGGGGACGGTGACGAGGCGGGTTCCGGTGAGGGGGCGGGGGCCGTGAACGGGGGGCCGGTCTTCCCCACGGCCAGTGGGCGGGCCGTGTTCCACGCCCGGCCGCACCTGCCGGCCGCCGAACTGCCCGACGACGACTTCCCCTTCGTACTGAACACCGGTCGGCTCCAGCACCAGTGGCACACGCTGACCAAGACCGGGCGGGTGGCCAAGCTCAACAAGCTCGATCCGGGGCCGTTCGTGGAGGTGCATCCGGAGGATGCCGCGGAGCTGGGCGTGGCCGACGGGGACCGGGTCGAGGTCGCCTCCCGGCGGGGGCGCGCCGTGCTGCCCGCGGTGGTGACGGACCGGGTGCGGCGGGGGTGTCTGTTCGCTCCGTTCCACTGGAACGACCTGTTCGGCGAGTACCTGAGCGTCAACGCCGTCACCAGTGACGCCGTCGACCCCGTGTCGTTCCAGCCCGAGCTGAAGGTTTGCGCGGTCGCGGTGGCTAGGGTGTCCTCCCCCGTTCCGTCCCCCTCCGGGAGCGGGGCGCCGCCCCGGGCTCCGCTGGGTGCTCTGCCTCCGGGCCCCGGCTCCTCCGGCGCCGGACGGGCCGAGGACCACTCGGCCGCAGCCCGCCTGGCCGGTGTTCCCGCGACGGCCCCCGTCGGCGAGGTCTTCGGGCTCGCCCCCGCACCTCCCCCCGTCCTGACCGCCCAGGAGCGCCAGTACCTCACCGGGTTCCTCGCCGGACTTCCCGCCGGCGCCGAGGGGGTGCCCGTGCTGCCGGCCGACGCCCCCTTCGACCCCGACCACGCACTCTGGGTGAACGGTGTTCTCGCCGGGATGTACTCGCGTGCCGCGGCCACCCCGCAGAGCCCGGCCACGCCTCTTCGCGAGGTCGTCGTCCTGTGGGCCTCGCAGACCGGGAACGCCGAGGAGTTCGCCACCGCCGCCGCAGAGCGGCTCGCCGCGACCGGCCATCGGGCCACGCTCGTCGGGATGGACGAAGCCGACCCGCGCGCGCTGCCGCCCGGTGCGGACCTGCTGCTCATCACCAGTACGTTCGGCGACGGGGACGCCCCCGACAACGGCTCCGGTTTCTGGTCGGCCCTGGACGAGCCGGGGTCCCCGCGCATGGACGGCGTGCGCTACGCCGTACTGGCGCTCGGCGACTCCTCGTACGACGACTTCTGCGGGCACGGCCGCCGGCTCGACCAGCGGCTGGACGAGCTGGGCGGAGTGCGGCTCGCTCCCCGCACGGACTGCGAACCGGACTACGAGCCGTCCGCGCACGCCTGGCTCGACCAGGTGGTCACCGCGCTCGCACCGGGCAAGGAGACCGCTCCCGCGCCCGCTCCCCCGTCGAGGAGGCCCGCTGCCGTCACCGCCCGGCTCGTCGGCAACCGGCTGCTCAGCCTGCCCGGCGCGGACAAGGAGGTGCGCCGCTTCACCTTCGACACCCGCGGCAGCGATACGCCGCTGACGTACGAGGCCGGGGACGCGCTCGGCGTGCGGCCGGTCAACTCGGCTTCCCTGGTGGCCGAATGGCTGGAGGCGGCCGGACTCGACGCGGCAACGATGGTGGAGGTGAGCGGAGTTGGCCACACCTCTCTCGCCGACGCGCTGGAGCGGCATTTCGACATCACCAGGATCACCCCCGACCTGCTGCGTTTCGTCGCCGAACACACCGCCGACAACCGGGAGTTGAAGAGGCTGCTGCGTCCGGACAACAAGGACGGGCTGGCCAAGTGGAGTTGGGGGCGGCAGGCCGTCGACGTGATCGCCGAGTACCCCGTGCGGGCGAGCGCCCAGGAGTGGGCCGGGACCCTGAAGCGGCTCCAGCCGCGCCTGTACTCCATATCCTCCAGCCCGCTCACCGACCCGCACCTCGTGTCGCTGACGGTCTCCGTCGTGCGCTACGAGAGCCTCGGCGGACAGGCGCGCGGCGGGGTCTGCTCGCCCTTCCTCGCCGACGCCGAACCGGACACGCCGGTACCGGTGTTCGTGCAGCGCTCCCCGCACTTCGGGCCCCCGGCGGATCCGGCGACCCCGATGGTGATGGTGGGGCCCGGCACCGGAGTCGCGCCCTTCGTCGGCTTCCTGGAGGAGCGGCGGGCCCTCGGCCACCGGGCGCCCAACTGGCTGTTCTTCGGCGAGCAGCACCGGGCGACCGACTTCTACTACGAGGACGAGCTGACCGGCTTCGTCGACGACGGGACCCTGACCCGCCTGGACACGGCGTTCTCCCGGGACCAGCGCGCCAAGGTCTACGTCCAGGACCGGATGCGCGAGCACGGGCCCGAACTGTGGTCGTGGCTCCAGGACGGCGCCCGCTTCTACGTCTGCGGGGACGCCTCCCGCATGGCGAAGGACGTCGACCGGGCGCTGCGGGACATCGCGGTCGCCCACGGCGGCCTGGGCGAGGCCGAGGCCGCCGCGTACGTCAAGCAGCTCGCGGCGGACAAGCGGTACGTCAGGGACGTGTACTGACCAGGGGCGTCCGGCACTGCCCAGGAGGCCGGCTCAGAGGGGCACCACGGTCGTCTCGGTCGCCTTGACGCTGGTCCACACCGGCACGCCGTCCGCGAGGCCGAGTTCGGCGGCGGCCTGCGGGGTGATCTCCGCGACGACGTCGGGCGCGTGGTCGGACCCGATCAGTACGCGCAGCCGGCTGCCGCTGGCCGTGATCTCGCGCACCGTGCCCGGCCAGACGTTGCGGGGGCTGCCGGTGGGTCTGTCCCGGTGGACGGAGACCGCCTCGGGAGCGATGATCGCCAGCGCCGGCGTCCCCACGGGCAGCGGTTCGGCGATGACGAACAGGCCTCCCCCGTCGGCGAGTTCGAGTCCTTCGGCGCTCGCCGTGCCGGGCCAGGCGTTGCGGCCCAGCATCCGTGCGACCCACGGCGAGCGGGGGTGCCGGGTGACCTCGGCGGGCGGCGCGTCCTGAAGGGCGCGGCCCTCGTGGAGTACGAGGACACGGTCCGCGAGGGACACCGCCTCGACGGGGTCGTGGGTGACGATCAGGCAGACGCCGCCGAAGCCGTCGAGGTGTCGGCGCAGGGTGTGGCGTACTCGCGCGCGGGTGCTCTGGTCGAGTGCGGCCAGCGGCTCGTCGAGGAGCAGGAGCCGGGGGCGGGCCGCCAGCGCCCGTGCCAGGGCGACGCGTTGGGCCTGTCCGCCGGAGAGCTGGGCAGGTCTGCGGTGCGCGAGGTGGCCGACGCCGAGCCGGTCGAGCCACTCCTGTGCGGCCCGACGGGCCTCGGCCCTGCGCACGCCCTGCGCCCGGAGCCCGTACGCGGTGTTGGCGAGCGCGGTGAGGTGCGGGAACAGCGCGCCGTCCTGGGGCACCCAGGCGACTTTCCTGCGGTGCGGGGGCAGTCCGGTGACGTCCGTGCCGCCCAGGCGCAGGTCGGCGTGGGCTCGCGGGGTCAGGCCGAGCAGGGCGCGCAGGAGGGTGGTCTTGCCCGCGCCGTTGGGTCCGACGACGGCGATGGTGGTGCCCGGGTCGGCGTCCAGGACCAGCGTGTTGAAACCGGTGACGTCGGCGTGCAGCGACCAGAGCGTCCCGTCGGGTCCGGGAGCGGAACCGGGAGCGAGGCCGTCGGCGGGGGCCGTACCGGCCTCGGTCGCCGCCGGTGGGTCCTCCTCCGGGGGCGGCTTGGCCGCGTACGAGCGTGTGCCGCCCGGGGTGCCCGTGAAACGGCCGCGCAGGGCGACGAGGACCGCCATGGCGATGGCGAGGAGAAGGAGGGAGACGGAGGTGGCGGCCTGCGGGTCGTCCTGGAGGAGCAGATACACCTGGAGGGGCAGGGTCTGGGTGGTGCCGGGGAGGTTGCCCGCGAAGGTGATGGTGGCGCCGAACTCCCCGAGGGCGCGGGCCCAGGTGAGTGCGGCCCCGGCGATCAGGCCCGGGGCGACCATGGGCAGGGTGACGGTCACGAACACCCGTACCGGGGAGGCCCCCAGCGAGGCCGCGGTCTCCTCGTAACGCGGCCGGAGCCCGGCGATCGCCCCTTCGAGGCTGATCACCAGGAAGGGCATCGCGACGAACGTGGCGGCGAGGACCGCTCCCGAGGTGTGGAACGGCAGCGTGACGCCGAACGTGTCCTCCAGCCAGGGTCCGAGCAGCCCGCGCCGCCCGAACGCGAGCAGCAGCGCGACACCGCCGACGGTCGGCGGCAGCACCATCGGCAGCAGCACCAGAGAGCGGACGAGCGCCTTGCCCGGGAACGGCACCCGGGCCAGCAGCCAGGCCAGCGGGACACCGAGTACGAGGGACAGGCCGAGCGACCAGAAGGAGACGACCAGCGAGAGGCGCAACGCCTCGCTGGCGTCCGGGTCGCTCAGGTGCCCGCCCAGATCCGCCCAGTCGGTGCGGGCCAGGATGCCGGCCAGCGGAAGGACGAGGAAGACGATGGCGAGCAGCGCGGGAAGGGCCAGCGGGAGAGGCGCGCGGAAGCCGCGGGAGCGCCTGCTTCCGTGGTCCGGCCCGTGTGTGCGTACGGCTTTCATGGCCGGTTACGGCTTCTCGAAGCCCGCGTCGGTGAGGATCTTCCGGGCCTCGGCGGAGGAGAGCCACTTCACGAAGGCGGCGGCCGCCGCGGAGTGCTTCGACTCCTTCAGCGTCGCGGCCGGGTAGGAGGCGATGGCGTTCTGGCCGTCGGGGATGGCCACGGCGTCGACCTTGCCGGTCGCCGCGGCCGCGTCGGTCTTGTAGACCATGCCTGCGTCCGCCTCGCCGAGTTCGACCTTGCTGAGCACGGCGCGGACGTTGGGCTCCTCGGAGACCGGCTTCACGGTGATCTTCCGGGCGTCGAGGATCTGCCGGCTGTAGCGGCCGACCGGGACCTCGGGGGCCGCGAGCACGACCTTCAGCCCGGTGTCCGCGAGGTCGTCGAGGCCTTCGATCTTCTCCGGGTTGCCCTTGCCGGTGGCGATGACCAGGCGGTTCCTGGCGATGACGACCGGTGTTCCGGTGTCGGACTCCAGCCCGTCCATCGTCTTGGTGTCTGCGGTGACGAGCGCGTCGGCGGGGGCGCCCTGCCGCACCTGGGCGGCCAGTTCCTGCGATCCGGCGAAGGAGAAGGTCACCTTCGTGCCGGGGTGCTCCTTCTCGTACACCGCGCCCGCGGTCCTGAAGACGTCGGTGAGCGAGGAGGCGGCGAGCACGGTCAGCTCGGCCTTCGAGGAGCCCGCGGCGGCCTGCGTACCGCTGCCGCTGTCGCCGTCGTCGGCGCCGCAGGCCGCGAGCGTGACGAGCAGGGCGGAGGCGAGGACCGCGGTGGCGGCGCGGCGGCGGGTGGGGAACACGGTGGCGGGCTCCTTGGGACTGCGGACTGGCGGCGCCGCCGTCCGAGCGGATGGGACGGGGCCGCGCCGGGACGGCGACGCGCCGCGGAGGGCTGCGGTCAGGTGCGGTCGATGTGCACGTTGGTCGACTTCACGCGGGCGGTGGCCCGCATGCCGACCTCCAGGCCCAGTTCCTCGACTGCCTCCCGGGTCAGCAGGGACACCAGCCGGTGCGGGCCGGCCTGGATCTCGACCTGGGCCGCGACGTCACCGAGTTTGACGGCGGTGACGATGCCGGGGAACGCGTTGCGGACCGAGGTGTAGGAGGTCTCGTCCTCGCCGGTACCGGCGGTGCCGTTCTGCGCGAGCTCGACGGAGAAGGCGGCGAGGTCCCGGCCGTCGATGACGCGACGGCCGCTGTCGTCACGGTGGGTCGTGACCCGGCCGGCGTCCGCCCAGCGGCGCGCGGTGTCGGGGCTCACGCCCAGCAGACGCGCCGCCTGACCGATGGTATAGGACTGCATATGCAACAGATTAGGCCGTGAACCCTTTCATCTGCAATGCACACATCGATTGTCCATGGCAGGTGCGGTACAGGTCGCGGGTCGTGCGACACCGGTGGCCCAGTGCTCCGAACTCCGGACTCGGCCACTCCCGCTCCTGCTCCTGCTCCTGCTCCTGCTCCGGCGACCGCGGACCGAGTTCCGTAGGCACGGCCCGCCGGGTATGCCCTCCGGCCTGAGCCGGTGGTGCCTCCGCGCACGCCTGCCCGGCCTGAGTCCGGCCCGGGCAGGTGCGTCAAGGCTGTGGGGTCGAAGCCGGAGCCAGGGAAGTCAGGCCCTGGCCTCGGCTCCGGCCGCCTCGGGAGCGGCGGGGCGGGGCGCCGTTCCGGACTCGGAGGCGTCCGCCTTGGGGACGGGGATGAGGAAGGCGACGGCCGCGGCCGCGAGAGCCACCGCGCAGCCGATCAGCATGGCGACGCGGAATCCGCCCTCGGAGGGCAGGGCGAAACCGCCGAAGTCCGTGGTCATCTGGGCCAGGACCACCGCGATCACGGCGGCCGACACGGAGCTGCCGATCGAGCGCATCAGCGTGTTGAAGCTGTTCGCCGAAGCGGTCTCCGACTGGGGCACCGCGCCCATGATGAGGGCCGGCATCGCACCGTAGGCGAAGCCCACGCCTGTGTTGCAGACGATGGTCGCGACGAGCAGACCACCGGTGGAGCCGAGCAGCGGCAGCGAGAGGCCGTAGCCGAGGGCGATGATCAGGGCTCCGGCGGTCAGCGTGACCTTGGGTCCGCGCGCGGCCGAGACCTTGGCGCCGAGCGGCGACATGACCATCATCATCAGGCCTGCCGGGGCCATCCAGAGCCCCATGGCCAGCATCGACTGGCCCAGTCCGTAGCCGGTGGCCTCGGGCAGCTGCAGCAGCTGGGGCACGACCAGCGACTGGGCGTACATCGCGAATCCGACGAGGACCGACGCCGCGTTCGTCATCAGCACCTGCGGGCGGGCGGTCACCCGCAGGTCGACCAGCGGCTCGCTCGTCCGCAGCTCCCACCGGCCCCAGGCAGCCAGCACGACGACCGCGGCGCCGAGCAGGCCGAGGGTGGTGGCGCTGCCCCAGCCCCAGTCGGCGCCCTTGGACACCCCGAGGAGCAGGCAGACGAGTCCGGCGCCCAGGCCGACCGCGCCGACCAGGTCGAAGCCGCGGCCCGCGGCGGTGTTCACCCGGCCGCCCGGCACGACGAACCAGATCAGGGTGGCGACCGCGAGGGCCAGGGCGGCGACGACCCAGAACAGCACCCGCCAGCTCGCGTTCTCGGCGATCGCCGCGGAGAACGGCAGGCCGAGCGCGCCGCCGACCCCCATGGATGCGCTCATGATCGCGATGGACGAGCCCAGCTTCTCCGCAGGCACCACGTCACGCAGGAGGCTGATGCCGAGGGGCACCACGCCCATGCCGAGGCCCTGGAGGCCGCGCCCGGCGATCATCGGGACCACGGAGGAGGACAGGGCGCAGACCGCCGAGCCCACGACGAGCGGTATCAGCGAGACCAGCAGCATGCGCCGCTTGCCGTACATGTCCCCGAGGCGTCCGGCGACGGGTGTCGCCACCGCCGCGGCCAGCAGCGTGGCGGTGATCACCCACGAGGCGTTCGAGGCGCTGGTGCCGAGCAGCGACGGCAGCTCCCCGATCAGTGGCACCACCAGGGTCTGCGTGACCGCGGCGACGATGCCGGCGAAGGCGAGGATGCCGATGACACCGCCTGAGCGGTTCTCGGCTTTGGGACTGTCAGAACTCTCCACGGGGCTCCCCTCCAGGGCTTCCGGGCCATGGCGCCACGCGCCGGACCCCGGAATGCATCATGCACAGAATGTGCATCTTACATATCCAGTGCATCGCCCATACCGCACGGGCCGGAGGCCGCACGGGCCGGAGGGGGCGCGCGAACACCCGACAGCCGTGCCCCACCCCGGATTCACCACCCGTCCAGGACACGAGACGACGGACCGGCGAACACCCGCCCAACGCGACACGCCAAAACTTGCATCATTCGTTTACTTGAACTGTTCGTGTTTATGGAAGTAGGTTTGGCCCATGACCGCATCCGGGACTCCGACCACCGCCGGCGAGCTCCGTGGTGCCGGGCTGCGGGTGACGGCCGCCCGCGTCGCGCTGCTCGAGACCGTCCGGGACGGTGATCACCTCGATGCCGAGGCCATCGCCTCCGGGGTACGCACCCGCGTGGGCCACATCTCCCTCCAAGCCGTGTACGAGGCGCTCCACGCGCTCACCGCGGCAGGACTCGTACGCCGCCTCGAACCGCCCGGCAGCCCGGCCCGGTTCGAAGGGCGCGTCGGGGACAACCACCACCATCTCGTGTGCCGGACGTGCGGGGCCGTCGCCGACGTCGACTGCGCGACCGGCCACGCCCCCTGCCTGACCGCTTCCGACGACCGCGGCTTCTCCGTCGACGAGGCCGAGGTCATCTACTGGGGCCAGTGCCCCGACTGTTCCACCGCCCGCAGTTCCTGAGCTTGTGATCCACCACGTTCGGAAGGATTCCCCCATGACCGAGAACCACGACGCGATCGTCACGGACCCGAAGCCGGAGGAGACGGGAGGCTGCCCGGTCGCGCACGGGCGCGCCCCCCACCCGACCCAGGGCGGCGGAAACCGTCAGTGGTGGCCGGAGCGCCTCAACCTGAAGATCCTCGCCCAGAACCCCGCGGTGGCGAACCCCCTCGGTGAGGAGTTCGACTACGCCGAGGCGTTCGGGAACCTCGACCTTCCCGCGGTCAAACGGGACATCGCCGAGGTGCTGACGACCTCCCAGGACTGGTGGCCCGCCGACTTCGGCCACTACGGCCCGCTCATGATCCGCATGGCCTGGCACAGCGCCGGCACCTACCGGATCAGCGACGGCCGCGGCGGCGCCGGCGCCGGCCAGCAGCGCTTCGCCCCGCTGAACAGCTGGCCGGACAACGCCAACCTCGACAAGGCCCGCCGTCTGCTGTGGCCGGTCAAGAAGAAGTACGGCCAGAGCCTGTCGTGGGCCGACCTCATGATCCTCACCGGCAACGTCGCCCTGGAGTCGATGGGCTTCGAGACCTTCGGCTTCGCCGGCGGCCGCGCCGACGTGTGGGAGCCCGACGAGGACGTGTACTGGGGCCCCGAGACCACCTGGCTCGCCGACGAGCGCTACACCGGCGACCGTGAGCTGGAGAACCCGCTCGGCGCCGTCCAGATGGGCCTCATCTACGTCAACCCCGAGGGCCCGAACGGCAACCCGGACCCGCTGGCCTCGGCCCGCGACATCCGTGAGACGTTCCGCCGGATGGCGATGAACGACGAGGAGACGGTCGCCCTGATCGCGGGCGGTCACACCTTCGGCAAGACCCACGGCGCGGGCCCGGCGGACAACGTCGGCGACGACCCCGAGGCCGCCACGCTGGAGCAGCAGGGCCTCGGCTGGAAGAGCACGTTCGGCACCGGCAAGGGCGGCGACACCATCACCAGTGGCCTCGAGGTCACCTGGACGAGCACGCCCACCCAGTGGAGCAACGGCTTCTTCAAGAACCTGTTCGAGTACGAGTGGGAGCTGACCCAGAGCCCCGCCGGAGCCAACCAGTGGGTGGCCAAGGACGGCGCGGGCGCGGGCACCATCCCCGACGCCCACGACTCGTCGAAGAGCCACGCCCCGAAGATGCTGACGGCGGACCTCGCGCTGCGCTTCGACCCGGCCTACGAGCAGATCTCGCGTCGCTTCTACGAGAACCCCGACCAGTTCGCGGACGCCTTCGCCCGCGCCTGGTTCAAGCTGACCCACCGTGACCTGGGCCCGAAGTCGCAGTATCTCGGCCCGGAGGTCCCGTCGGAGACGCTGCTGTGGCAGGACCCGCTGCCGGCGGCCGAGGGCGAGGTCATCGACGCCGGTGACATCGCGGCCCTCAAGGCCAAGCTCCTCGACTCGGGGCTGACCGTGTCCGAGCTGGTGTCCACCGCGTGGGCGTCCGCCTCGTCCTTCCGCGGCAGCGACAAGCGCGGTGGCGCCAACGGCGCGCGCATCCGTCTGCAGCCGCAGAGCGGCTGGGAGGTCAACAACCCCGACCAGCTCGCGACGGTGCTGCGCACCCTGGAGGGCATCCAGCAGGAGTTCAACTCCGGCGCCAAGAAGGTCTCCCTGGCCGACCTGATCGTGCTCGGCGGCGCCGCTGCCGTGGAGAAGGCCGCCAAGGACGCCGGTCACGCGGTCGAGGTCCCCTTCACGCCGGGCCGTGTGGACGCCTCGCAGGAGCAGACGGACGTCGAGTCGTTCGCCGCGCTCGAGCCGACCGCCGACGGCTTCCGCAACTACCTCGGCAAGGGCAACCGCCTCCCCGCCGAGTTCCTACTGCTCGACAAGGCGAACCTGCTCAACCTGAGCGCCCCCGAGCTGACCGTCCTCGTCGGCGGCCTGCGTGTCCTGGGCGCGAACCACGGGCAGTCGGCGCACGGCGTCTTCACGAACACCCCCGGGACCCTGACGAACGACTTCTTCGTCAACCTTCTCGACCTGGGCACGACGTGGAGCTCGACCTCCGGTGACCAGACCACCTTCGAGGGCCGCGACGCCGCCACGGGCGAGGTCCGGTGGACCGGCACCCGCGCCGACCTCGTCTTCGGCTCGAACTCCGAGCTGCGCGCGCTCGCCGAGGTCTACGCGAGCGACGACGCGAAGGAGAAGTTCGTGAACGACTTCGTCGCGGCATGGGTCAAGGTCTCGAACCTGGACCGCTTCGACCTCGTCTGATCACCCCACCCGCACAAGGGCGATGCCCGGGCCGGTCCACGTGGACCGGCCCGGGCATCGCCCTTTCCGCTCGACGTCCGCCGACGGGACGGGGACGCAGGACGTCTCAGCTGTCCTTCTTCACCGGCTCAAGAATCGCCACGCACTCCACGTGATGCGTCATCGGGAACAGATCGAACGCCCGCAGCGTCCGCACCCGGTACCCGCCCTCCCGGAAGTACGCCAGGTCCCGTGCCAGCGCCGCCGGATCGCACGCGACGTACGCGATCTTGCGCGCCCCCAGTGAAGCCAGGTGCTGCACCGTCTTCTTGCCGGCGCCGGCCCGCGGCGGGTCCAGGACGATGAGGTCGACCTCGGTGATGCCGGTGCGCGGGAGGACCGTCTCGACCTTGCCCTGTTCGATGCGGACGCGGTCGAACGCGGCGAGGTTGTGCCGGGCGTCCTCCACCGCGCGCTTGCCGGACTCGATGCCGAGGACCGCGCCCTTGTCACCGAGGCGGTCGGCGAGGGCACCGGCGAAGAGGCCGACGCCGCAGTACAGGTCGAGCGCCATGTCGCCCTTGCGCGGGAGCAGGCCCTGCATGACCGCCTTGACGAGGGTGTCGGCGGCCTGCGGGTGGACCTGCCAGAAGCCGCCGCTGCCGACCCGGTGCGTA
Source organism: Streptomyces aurantiacus (assembly GCF_027107535.1). Classification (NCBI taxonomy): domain Bacteria; kingdom Bacillati; phylum Actinomycetota; class Actinomycetes; order Kitasatosporales; family Streptomycetaceae; genus Streptomyces; species Streptomyces sp. Qhu-G9. Next base: position 7,412,824 of record NZ_CP114283.1, read on the forward strand.
CGGCCGTCGGCACGCTCACGGACGAAGGCACGGCCGTGGACCCGGTGGATGCCGCCGTCGTGCTCCTCGACGCGCATGACGGAGACGGGCTTGTCGAGTTCGACCAGGGGCAGTCGGGCACCCGGCCTCGGTTCGAGGATGACCATGCGGTCCTGCGAACCCGTCGCCGCGATCGCCTCGACGGACTCCATGCCGGACCAGTCCCGCTGCTCGATGCCCAGTTCGGAGACTCCGGGCGCGGCGATCATGCAGTGCTCGATCGGCTCGACCTCGTGCGAACGGTGGCGGCGCAGACCGGCGTTGCCGTCCTCGTCGACCGCGTACTGCACACGCGTACGCCAGGAGGGCACCTCACCGGCGGGCAGCTTGTCGCCCTCGGCCGGCATGACCGTGCCGTCCCAGCCGGCCTCCTCCGGCGTGAGGCCCGCGAGCCGCTGGAGCTGCTCGGCGACGACCTCGCCCTTCAGCCGCCGCTGCGCGCCCGGCTTGGCGTGCTGCCAGTCGCAGCCGCCGCAGCGCCCGGGACCGGCGTAGGGGCACGGGGCCTCGACACGGTCCTTGGAGGCCTCCAGGACCTCGACCGCGTCGGCGCGCAGGAAGCGCGAGTCCTCCTCACCGTCCGTCACCCGTGCCACGACCCGCTCGCCGGGCAGCGCGTGCCGTACGAAGAGGACCTGACCGGTGTCGGTACGGGCGATGCAGTGGCCGCCGTGCGCGACGGGCCCGATCTCGACCTCGTACTCCTGTCCCACGAGCGACCCCGCCGGCGTTTTCTTCGGTTCTGCCTGCATGACGGGGTGACTCCAGATGCGAGATGGGGAACGGCCGGACAACAGCCCACCAGTCTACGTGGACGCCGCCCGGCCGCTCGCCACAAGGCCGTCGGCACCACCGGCCCCGGGGTGTTCTCACTTCTTCGGAGTGGAGGACTCCCTCGGCCGCTCCTCCGCCGGACCGCGGCGCACCGAACCCGGCGCGTTCCAGTCCTGCCTCTTGCGGGCCCGCTTCTTGGCGACCTCGGAGGACTCCAGCTGATAGGGCACGGACGTCACCATCACGCCCGGCGTGAACAGCAGCCGCCCCTTGAGCCGCAGCGCGCTCTGGTTGTGCAGCAGGTGCTCGTACCAGTGGCCGACCACGTACTCGGGGATGATCACCGACACCGCGTCGCGCGGGGACTCCCGGCGCAGGCCCTTCACGTACTCGATGACAGGCCGGGTGATCTCGCGGTACGGCGAGTCGAGGACCTTCAGCGGCACGGTGATGCCACGTCGCTCCCACTCATCCCGCAGGGTTTTCGTCTCCGCCGGGTCGACGTTGACACTGAGCGCCTCCAGGGTGTCGGAGCGCATCAGCTTGGCGTAGGCGAGGGCACGCAGTGCCGGCCGGTGGATCTTGGAGACCAGGACGACGGAGTGGACGCGGGAGGGGCGCACGCTGTCGTCGGACGGGCCCTCGGGCGCGGCGATCTCCTCCGCCACCCGGTCGTAGTGCTTCCGGATCGCGGACATCGTCGCGTAGAAGATCACCATGCCCAGCAGCGCGACCCAGGCGCCGTGCGTGAACTTGGTGCCGAGGACGACGACCAGGACCAGGCCGGTGAAGAAGGCGCCGAACGCGTTGATGGCCCGGGAGCGGACCATGTGGCGGCGCTTGGCCGGGTCCTTCTCGGTGGCCAGGTGGCGGTTCCAGTGCCTGACCATGCCGGTCTGGCTCAGCGTGAAGGACACGAACACGCCGACGATGTAGAGCTGGATGAGGCGGGTCGAGTCGGCGCCGTAGATCCAGACGAGCAGGATGGCCGCGCCGGCGAGCAGGACGATGCCGTTCGAGAAGGCGAGCCGGTCGCCGCGGGTGTGCAGCTGGCGCGGCAGATAGCGGTCCTGCGCGAGGATCGAACCGAGCAGCGGGAAGCCGTTGTACGCGGTGTTCGCGGCCAGGAAGAGCACGAGCGCGGTGGCCGCGGCGAGCACGATGAACAGGAAGCTGCCGTCACCGAACACCGCCTCGGCGACCTGCGAGATCACCGGGTTCTGGACGTAGTCGGAGCCGACCGCGACACCGTTCTCCAGCAGGTCGTGCGCTGGGTTCTCGGCCATGCGGACGTTGGTCGCCATGGCGAGGCCGATGATCCCGCAGAACATGGTGACGGCGAGCAGGCCCATCGCCGCGAGCGTGGTCGCCGCGTTCTTGGACTTGGGCTTGCGGAAGGCCGGGACGCCGTTGCTGATCGCCTCGACGCCGGTGAGCGCGGCACAGCCCGAGGAGAAGGCACGCAGCAGCAGGAACACGAGGGCGAAACCGGCGAGCCCCTGGTGCTCGGCCTTGATCTCGAAGTCGGCGGTCGGCGCCTTCATCGTGTCGTCGAGGACGAACCCGCGGAAGGCACCCCACGCGATCATCAGGAAGACACCCACCACGAAGACGTACGTCGGGATCGCGAAGAGCTTTCCGGACTCCTTGACCCCGCGCAGGTTCATCAGCGTGAGCAGCACGATCACGGCGATCGCGCAGAACACCTTGTGCTCGACGACGAACGGGACGGCCGAGCCGAGGTTCTCGATGCCCGACGAGATCGACACGGCGACGGTGAGGACGTAGTCCACGAGGAGCGCGCTGGCCACCGTGAGGCCCGCCTTGGGGCCGAGGTTGGTGTTGGCCACCTCGTAGTCGCCGCCACCGCTGGGGTAGGCGTGCACGTTCTGCCGGTACGACGCCACGACGGTGAACATCAGCACGACGACCGCGACGGCGATCCAGGGGCTGAAGTGGTAGGCCGACACGCCCGCGATGGACAGGACGAGGAGCACTTCCCCCGGTGCGTAGGCCACGGAGGAGAGCGGGTCGGAAGCGAAGACGGGGAGTGCGATGCGCTTCGGCAGGAGCGTCTCTCCGAGCCGGTCACTGCGCAGTGCGCGCCCGATCAGGATCCGTTTGGGCACGTCGGTCAGTTTGGACACGGAGAGGATCGTAAGCGGTCGAACATGCCCACGCCCACCCTCCCCCGCCCTCCGCCGCGGCCGATCGACGGGATCCTCGGCCGCGATCTGCTCTACGAGTGAAATACGGTGCGGGCGCGCTTCCGGATTCCCTGGCCGGGTGAATCCCCATGCCTATATGAAAAAGGCCAAAACTTTGCCGCCCTTTGCCAATTCATGGAGGTTCCATGCACGCCACCGCTGAACTCATCGGCGCCGCGGCCGGACTCGTCGGCCTGGGGATCCTGACCATGGTCAGCGTGCGCAGCATCAGCCGCCGTTGATCGTCGGCGGGAAATGGGCGAATCTGCACGGGGGTGCCGCCGACGGACCGCGCGTGTGTAGCTTGGGCGTCGGTCTGAGACCCTGATTCAGCCTGAGCAGTAACTTTTCACATCGGAAGGACGGTCGTGCACATCGTCATCATGGGTTGCGGAAGAGTGGGTTCCGCTCTTGCCCAGACCCTGGAGCAACAGGGGCACACGGTCGCCGTGATCGACCGGGACCCCACCGCCTTCCGACGACTGGGCTCCGGGTTCGGCGGCCGTCGCGTGACCGGCGTCGGCTTCGACCAGGACACCCTGCGCGAGGCGGGCATCGAGGAGGCCGGCGCGTTCGCCGCCGTCTCCAGCGGGGACAACTCGAACATCATCGCCGCCCGGGTGGCTCGTGAGATGTTCGGCATCGAGAACGTGGCGGCGCGTATCTACGACCCGCGCCGCGCCGAGGTCTACCAGCGCCTCGGCATTCCGACCGTCGCCACCGTCCGCTGGACGGCCGACCAGATGCTGCGCCGGCTGCTGCCGTCGGGCGCCGAGCCGCTGTGGCGCGACCCCACCGGCGGAGTGCAGCTCGCCGAGGTGCACGCGTCGACGGCGTGGGTGGGCCAGCGGATCAGCCGGCTCCAGGAGGAGACCGGCGTGCGCGTGGCCTTCCTCACCCGGCTGGGCGAGGCGGTGCTGCCCAGCTCGCAGACGGTGCTGCAGGAGGGCGACCTGGTGCACGTGATGATGCGCACGGACGACATCGAGAAGGTCGAGGCGTCGTTCGCCGAGGGCCCCGAAGAGGAGAGCGGTCACTGATGAGGGTCGCCATTGCCGGTGCCGGCGCCGTGGGCCGCTCGATCGCGGGCGAGCTCCTGGAGAACGGGCACGAGATCCTGCTGATCGACAAGGCGCCGACGGCCATCTCGGTCGAGCGCGTCCCGATGGCGGAGTGGCTGCTCGCCGACGCCTGCGAGATCACCTCCCTGGACGAGGCCGCGTTGCAGCGCTGCAACGTGGTCATCGCTGCCACCGGGGACGACAAGGTCAACCTCGTCGTCTCCCTGCTCGCGAAGACCGAGTACGGGGTCCCGCGGGTCGTCGCCCGGGTCAACAACCCCAAGAACGAGTGGCTGTTCAACGAGTCGTGGGGTGTGGACGTCGCCGTCTCCACGCCCCGGCTGATGTCGGCCCTGGTCGAGGAGGCGGTGAGCGTCGGCGACCTGGTCCGGCTGCTCCGCTTCAGCCACGGCGACGCCAACCTCGTCGAGCTGACCCTGCCCCCGGAGTCGGCCCTCGCCGGCACCCAGGTCGGAGACGTGGCGTGGCCCGAGGACACCTCCCTGGTCACCATCATCCGCGGCACCCGGGTGCTCACCCCGACCCGGGAGGATTCCCTGGAGGCGGGCGACGAGCTGCTGTTCGTGGCGGCCCAGGCCCGCGAGGAACAGCTGGAGGACCTGCTGTCGGTACGCCGCGAGGACGCGACGGGCTGACGTCCGCGGACACAGAAGGAGGGGCGCCCGGAGATGTCTCCGGGCGCCCCTCCTTCTGTCGGCTTGCCGCGGCGTCTAGTCGGCGGACCGTGCGGCGGACTCCCGCTCCTTCGCCGCGCGCTCCTCCGCCTCCATCTCCGCGAACACGTCGATCGGCGGCGGCGCCTTCGCCAGGAAGACCCAGGTGAGCCAGACGGCGAGCAGGAAGGGCGGGATCTTCAGGGCGATCAGGACCCAGCCGAACTGGGTGGTGTCGGCCCACCAGTAGAGCGGGAAGAGGATCGCGCACTTGGCGAGCAGGATCAGGCCCCATGCGTAACTGGCCTTCGCGTACGCCTTCTTGCGGCCCGGGTTGCGCGTGCGCCAGGAGAGGTTCTCCTTGAAGACCGGGCCGAGGATCAGGCCGATCAGGGGGACTCCGGCGAGCGTGGTGATGATGTAGGCGAGGGCGAGGCCGAGCGTGTAGAGCATGCCCGGCAGGTAGAAGTCCTTCGCGTTGCCCGTCATCATCGCGAAGACCACGCCGAAGGCGACACCGAAGACGCCACTGAACGCGTGCTTGACGGTGTCCTTCATGACCAGGCGGACCACGACCAGCAGGATGGAGACACCGAGGGCCGCGATGGCCGCCGAGTGCAGGTCCTTGTTGATCGTGAAGATCGTGACGAAGAGCAGGCCCGGCAGGACCGTCTCGATCATGCCCCGCAGACCGCCGAACGCCTCGAAGAGCGCGGCCTCGGTCACCGCCCGCGAATCCCGCTGGGCGTCTTCGGTCGGCTTGTCGAGCGACGTCACCGGCTACTCCCGTCCGAGGGGTCTGAGTTCGTACTTCGGATTGAACAGCACACGGCGGCCCCGGCTCATCGAGATCCGGCCCGACGCGATCAGCTTGCGCCCCGGCTCTATCCCCACTATGGAGCGTCTGCCGAGCCACACCACGTCCAGGGCGGCCGAACCGTCGAACAGCTCGGCCTCCAGGGCCGGGACACCGGCCCTCGGGCGCAGAGTGACCGTGCGCAAGGTACCAGTAACCGTGACCACCTGTCGGTCGCGGCAGTCACCGATGCGCGTGCAGCCCGCGGTCTCGGTGTCCTCGCGCAGCTCCTCCGACTCCAGGTCCTCCTGGGACGAGGAGAGCCGGTCGATCATCCGCCGGAACCGGCCCGCCGGCTTTTCGGAACGAGGGACAGCACTCATGTCTGAAGCGTACCGGGGGCCGCTGAGAGGTACGTACCCGTGGTGCCACCGCCCGAACCGGCGTACGCCCCGAACCGGCTCACCTCTCGAACCGGTACCCCATCCCCGGCTCCGTGATACCGCACCCCCCCGGGGGGCGACCCCCGGACCCCCGGCCGACTCCGGACTCACCTCTCGAACCGGTACCCCATCCCCGGCTCCGTGATGAAGTGCCGGGGATGGGACGGGTCCGCCTCCAGCTTGCGGCGGAGCTGGGCCATGTAGACCCGCAGGTAGTTCGTCTCGGTGCCGTAGGAGGGGCCCCAGACCTCCTGGAGCAGCTGCTTCTGGCTGACCAGGCGGCCCGTGTTGCGCACGAGCACCTCCAGGAGGTGCCACTCGGTCGGGGTGAGACGCACGTCGCGGCCCGACCGGCCGACCTTCTTCGCGGCCAGGTCGACGGTGAAGTCCTCCGTCTCGACGATCACGTCGTCCTCGCCGCCCCCGTTGGGTTCGGCCCGGCGGACGGCCGCTCTCAGCCGGGCGAGCAGCTCGTCCATGCCGAAGGGCTTGGTCACGTAGTCGTCGGCTCCGGCGTCGAGCGCCTCGACCTTCTCGTCGGAGGAGTGCCGGGCGGACAGCACGAGGATCGGTACCCGCGTCCAGCCGCGCAGTCCCCTGATCACCTCGACGCCGTCCATGTCGGGCAGGCCCAGGTCGAGCACGATCACGTCGGGGTGGCGGGCGGCAGCGAGCTGCAGCGCGGTGGCGCCGTCGGGGGCCGCGTCCACCTCGTACTTGCGTGCCTTGAGGTTGATCACGAGGGCCCGGGTGATCTGCGGCTCGTCGTCGACCACGAGGACGCGGGTCATGAAGCCTGCCTTTCCGGTTGTACGGGTTCCACTGCTTCCACCAGAGGCTGCGGGCGGGAGGGGCCCGCCCGCAGCGTGAGGACCATGGTGAGGCCGCCGCCGGGGGTGTCCTCGGCGTTGAGAGTGCCGCCCATGGCCTCGGCGAAACCACGGGCGACCGCGAGGCCCAGGCCCACCCCGGCTCCGCGCGGGGCGTCGCCGTAGCGCTGGAAGGGCGCGAAGATACGATCCTTCGCCTCGTCGGGAACGCCCCGGCCACGGTCCACGACCCGCACCTCCACCCGGTCACCGAGCGCGCTGGCGGCGACGAGGACGCGTTCTCCGGCAGGGCTGTACTTGACGGCGTTCTCGACGACGTTGGCGACCGACCGCTCCAGCAGCCCCGGGTCGACGGCGACCATGGGCAGGGTCTCGGGGATCTCCAGTTCGACGCTGCGCTCCGGTACGCCGCCCAGCGCCATCGGCACGACCTCGTCGAGGTCGATCTCGCGGATCAGCGGGGTGACCGTGCCGGTCTGCAGGCGGGACATGTCGAGGAGGTTGCCCACCAGGTGGTCGAGCCGGTCGGCGCCCGCCTCGATGCCCTCCAGGAGCTCGGCCTCGTCCTCCTCGGACCAGGCCACGTCGTCCGACCTGAGGGACGTCACGGCGGCCTTGATGGCGGCCAGCGGGGTGCGCAGGTCGTGGCTGACGGCGGCCAGGAGCGCCGTTCGGATGCGGTTGCCCTCGGCGAGGGTGCGGGCCTGCTCGGCCTGCGCCTGGAGGCGCTTGCGGTCCAGGACGACGACGGCCTGGGCGGCGAAGGCGGCGAGGACCCGGCGGTCCTCGGCGGGCAGCACCCGGCCGGAGAGGGCGAGCGCGGTGTGGTCCCCGACCGGCATGTCGACGTCCGCGGCCTCGGGCAGCGTCGGCGGGTGCGGCCCCACGCTGCCGGCGCAGGTCCACGGGTCCACGTCGCCCGCCCGTTCCAGCAGCGCGACCGACTCCATGCCGAACGTCTCGCGGACCCGCTCCAGCAGGGCGTCCAGGCTGGTCTCCCCGCGCAGCACGCTGCCCGCCAGGAAGGAGAGGATCTCGGACTCGGCGCGCAGCCGGGCGGCCTGGTGGGTGCGGCGGGCCGCCAGGTCCACCACGGACGCGACCGAGATGGCCACCCCGACGAAGATCACGATGGCGACGAAGTTCTTGGGGTCGGCGATGGTCAGCCGGTGCAGCGGCGGCGTGAAGAAGTAGTTCAGCAGCAGTGAGCCGAAGGCCGCCGAGGCGAGCGCCGGGAGCAGCCCGCCGAGCAGGGCCGCCGCCACGGTCAGCGTCAGGAAGAGCAGCATGTCGTTGGCGAGCCCGAGATCCGCGGCGCCGTGGGTGAGCAGCAGCGCCAGGAGTGCCGGGCCGGCCACCGCGACCAGCCAGCCCGCGATGATCCGGGACCGGCCGAGGCGCGCGCCCCGGGCGACGGGCAGGCCGCGCCCCTTGCCCGCCTCGTCGTGCGTGACGATGTGCACGTCGAGGTCCGGCCCCGACTCCCGGGCGACCGTGGCGCCGACGCCGGGTCCGAACACGTACTGCCAGGACTTGCGCCGCGAGGAGCCCAGCACGATCTGGGTGGCGTTGACACCGCGCGCGAACTCCAGCAGCGCGGACGGGATGTCGTCGCCCACGACGTGGTGGAAGGTGCCGCCGAGGTCCTCGGCGAGGGTCCGCTGGACGGCCAGTTCCTTGGGCGAGGCGGACGTCAGGCCGTCGCTGCGGGCGATGTAGACGGCGAGCACCTCGCCGCCGGCGCCCTTCTCGGCGAGCCGGGCGGCCCGGCGGATCAGCGTACGGCCCTCGGGACCGCCGGTCAGGCCGACGACGATGCGTTCGCGGGCCTGCCAGGTGGAGCGGATGCCGTGCTCGCCCCGGTACTGCCGGAGGTACTCGTCGACGCGGTCGGCGACCCACAGCAGGGCCAGTTCGCGCAGGGCGGTGAGGTTGCCGGGGCGGAAGTAGTTGGACAGGGCCGCGTCGACCTTGTCGGGCTTGTAGATGTTGCCGTGCGCCATCCGGCGGCGAAGCGCCTGGGGCGACATGTCGACCAGCTCGATCTGGTCGGCCCGCCGCACCACCTCGTCCGGGACGGTCTCACGCTGCCGTACACCGGTTATCGACTCGACGACGTCGCCGAGGGACTCCAGATGCTGGATGTTGACCGTCGAGACGACGTCGATCCCGGCGGCGAGCAGCTCCTCGACGTCCTGCCAGCGCTTGGCGTTCCGCGAGCCGGGGATGTTGGTGTGCGCCAGTTCGTCCACCAGGGCGACGGCCGGGCCGCGCTCCAGTACGGCGTCCACGTCCATCTCGGTGAAGGCGGTGTCCCGGTAGGCGAGGTCCTTGCGGGGGATCTGCTCCAGACCGTGCAGCATCACCTCCGTACGCGGCCGCCCGTGGTGCTCGACGAAGGCCACCACGCACTCCGCGCCCCGCTCGACACGGCGGTGCGCCTCGGAGAGCATCGCGTAGGTCTTGCCGACGCCCGGTGCCGCACCGAGGTAGATCCGGAGCTTGCCTCGTCCCATGGCCTCATTGTCTTCCCAGACGCACTGCGTACGCTGCGTAGACCCTACGGCCGATGATCCGGACGAATGGGGCGAGAGGCGCGGGCGGAGGCGTCTTTGACGCAACTCTGACGCAACTCTGACGCACCGGACGCCACCCCGGCGCGCCGGGCAGCGATCTGCCGTGCCGGGCGGAGCCGGAGCCGCCCCGGCTCCGTCCCGCCGGCGGCGCGGCTCCGGGAGCGGGCCCGGGAGTGGGCCCGGGAGCGGGCCCGGGAGCGGGCCCGGGAGAGGGCCCGGGGCCTCAGCTCTCCACGATCTCGCCGTCGCCCAGCTCCAGGACCCGGTCGGCCAGGTCCAGGAGGGCCGCGTCATGGGTGGCCACGAGCGCGGTGACCTGCTCGCTGCGGACGACCGCCCGCAGCAGTTCCATCACCCCGATGCCCGTCTCGGCGTCGAGCTGGCCGGTGGGTTCGTCGGCGATGAGGAGCGCCGGGTTGTTCGCGAGGGCGCGGGCGATGGCGACACGCTGCTGCTGACCGCCGGAGAGCTCACCGGGCCGCTGTGCCGCGTGGTCGGCAAGCCCGACCAGGGAGAGCAGCAGCTCGACGCGCTCCTCGCGCTCGCGCGGGTCGACCCGGCGCAGCCGCATGGGCACGCCCACGTTCTCGGCGGCCGTCAGGATCGGGATGAGCCCGAAGGACTGGAAGACGAAGCCGATGCGGTCCCGGCGCAGCTCCAGCAGTCCGTTCTCCCCGAGTCCGGAGAGGTCGAGCCCGTCGACGGTGATCCGTCCGTCGTCCGGCTCGTCGAGCCCGCCGACGAGGTTGAGCAGTGTGGTCTTGCCCGAGCCCGAACGTCCCTTGAGCGCGACGAGTTCACCGCGCGGGATGTCGAACGACACCCCGCGCAGCGCGTGTACGGCGGTGGTGCCGCTCCCGTACGAGCGGTGGACGTTCTCCACCCGCACCATGGTGTCCGTGACGACCTGAGTACTCATGACCCTCCCCCGTGGACCGGGCGCCAGTATCACCGTCCGGCGCCCGGACCGGCAACGGTTCAGCTGGGGTTGTCGCCGTGCGTGAGTGTCTCCCAGGCCACGAAGAGGTTGTTGCTCCCCGCCGGGCGGTTCTGTGCCGTGAGCCGCTCGGTGTTGGTCATGCCGTGGCCGAGGCGGTTGTGCAGGGCGTTGTGGCCGACCTCGGTCACCGGGCCGAGGCCGAGGTGCAGCGACCCGCCGCACAGCCAGCTCGGGGGTGCCTCGCCCAGCTGGTATCTGGCCTGGAAGCCCAGCGCGTGCCGCAGCCGCTCGCCGACGTCCGTGCCGTACAGGTCCTGGCCCTGGATGCGGCTGGTCTCGGCGATGTGCGAGATCGCGGAGAGGCCGTACCCGGTGTGGGTGAGGTCGCGGCAGGTCTCCTGGGTGAGCCCGGTGACGAAGGTGGACTGGCCCTGCCAGTAGTTGACGATCTTCTGCCTGGTGTCGAGGTTCTGGCTCGGCACGGTCTTCGGCAGGGCGCCGTCGGAGGACAGGTACACGAACGCGGCCGTGCGGGTGCGGAACTTCGCCATGGCCTTGTCGTAGGACGCCTTGTCCTCCAGGAAGACGGAGATGCCGACGGCCGCCTCCATCATCGACAGTTCCCAGTTGCCGTTGGAGTTCGAGCCGTTGATGACCTCGGGCAGGTAGACGCCGCGGAGCATGGTCGCGAAGCGACCGGAGTTCGGCCAGCCGCCGTCGTACGTGTACTTGATGATCTCGGCGGCCTTGGGCCAGGACGAGCCCGCCCAGCCGGTCTGCAGCGGGGCGTTGCTGTGGGTGTGGTCCCGGACGGTCGCCGACCAGGCGTCCATCAGCTCGATCGCCTTCTTCGCGTGGCGGGCGTCCCGCGTGACGTACCAGGCCAGGGCCTGGGTGTACGCGGCGATCGCGTCCTCGCGCTCGTCCGTGCAGCCGTTGTTCGGGTTCGAGTACGAGCCGCACTCCACGACCGCGCGGGGCTTGGCGGTGCGTGTGAGCGAGGCGTACCTGCTCGACATCATCTGGTCGTAGGCGCTCTTCCAGGGCTGGGCGCCCGCGTTGACCTGCTGCCGGGCGAAGTCCAACTGGCCGCGGGAGACGGTGACTCCGGGGTGCGCGAAGGTGGCGGGCGCTGCCTCCGCGCGCTCCGCGGCGGGCCAGGCCAGGGCACCGGCCAGCAGGGCCGCGACGGTGACGAGCAGCGCGAAGCGTGATCTCCCGCGGCGGCGTGAGGGGGCCGGGGGAACCGGGGTGTTCGGCATCATGGGGGGCCGTCCGTTCCAGTATGTGAACGCGGAATGCCTTTATGAACACAGGCGTTGGCCGGTGACCATAGGTACAGACCAAGTTCACGTCAAGGGAAACGGCAGCAGTCGGGCATGCAGCGGCCTCTGGGGTCCGAACGGCTTCCGGAGCCCAGGGGCCGCGCACCGGGGCCGTTCAGCACCCGGAACTCCGGCGGACCGCTGTGAGACCTCGGCCACGAGTCGTACTCCCCGCCCGGCCTTCGACGGGTGAGGGCGATCAGTTCGCCGAGGCCGGCGACGAGTCCGGTGGAGCGGCTACGACGCCCGGCGCCGCCCCGGCGACCGGGGCCGCGGCGAAGAGGGCGGCCCTGTCGATGCTGCCCGGGTCCCAGTGGTCGTTGCCAGGGATGTTCGCGTGACCGTAGTGCCCGCCCTTGCTCATCCACACCGCGCGGGGCCGGTTGGTCGCGTCGGCGCCCGAGGTCGCGAGACGTCCTGCCGGAAAGGTGTCCGGAATTCTCCACGACCTGATCGCGGCCATCACAGCCCTGTAGTTCGGGCCCGGCCTCCAGGTGTCGGTGAACGGCTTGCCCGCCCGCCCGAGCACCTCGATCTGGATGCAGACCTTCCCGACGCGGTTCGTCCTCGTCGAACCGTCGTTGCGCAGCGCGCGGGCGCTGTGGTTCAGCGGGCCGAACTGGCCGAGCCGGTCGGTCACCGGGTCGTACAGCAGATGCGGTTCGGCGGCGACCCGGATCAGATGCGCCGCCACGGCACGGAACGCGTCATCGCCGGTGCCGCTCTCCGTGGTGTGCCAGACGACGCGGCCCGGAACCGTCGGATGATCCATCGCGCCTCCGATGCTCCCGTCGCCCAACCGCTGCGCCTTCTCGATCCAGTTGGTGCTCATGCCCGGGCCCCATGGTCTTCCTTGATCGGTAAGTCATGTGCGGTGCAAGGGAGTTGACCGATCCATCCCTTTTCCACCGAACCTAGGGTGACCAGCTGGGCCGCTGCCGGGGAGCGACTCGGGCCCTTCTTCACTCGTTCGGCCCACGCTCCGGTACGCGGCGGCGGTCCACGGGCGTGGGACCCGGACGCCGCCCGGCACCGATCCGCCGGAAACGACGACGGGCCGCACTCCCCGAAGGGAATGCGGCCCGTCGCGCACGTGCGTGTACGCGGCCCTGCGTCCGGCTGTGCTGCTACCGGACCTCGGTGGTCTCCGGTCCGCGCTGCAGCTGCCCCATGCCGCCGGAGAAGCGGGACCCGGCCTGCTCCTCCTGCTGCACACCCTCGGCGACCATCTGCGCGTCGTCCGGCAGCTTCAGGACGATCGGGTCGCGCGGGGCCATCGGGCCCTCTCCGCGGACCACCACGGTGTCCCGGAAGATCTGCTCCAGCAGACCGGCGGCCTGCGGCTGCACCGCGCCCTGGCCGGAGATCACTCCGCGCAGGAACCAGCGGGGACCGTCCACACCGATGAACCGGACGACCTGGAAGCCGCCCGTGCCGTCGGGCAGCTGCACCGGCACCTGCGCGCGCAGCTCCCAGCCCAGCGGGCCCTCGACCTCGTCGATGACACCGCCCTGCTGGGTGATGCCGGTGGCGATCTCCTCGCGCACCTCGCCCCAGATGCCCTCACGCTTGGGAGCGGCGAAAGCCTGCAGCTGGACGGCGCTGTCCTTCAGCACCACCGTGGCCGCGACGATCGCGTCGCCCGCGACCTCCACCCGGAGCTCCATGCCGTCGACCCCGGGCACGAAGAGGCCGCCCAGGTCGACCCGGCCCTCGGCCGGGTCGCGCACCTCGGCGCTGTCCCAGGGACCGTCGGGACGCGGCTCCGGCTCGAGCCTCACGCGCTCGCGCTCCGCCTCAGTGTCGACACCGTCGACGACCTGCTCGGCCTCGCCCGCCGCGTCCTCGGCGGCACTGCCCTTCTTGCGACGTCCGAACACGTCACTGTCCTTCCCGGTCGGATACGACCGAAGCGTATCGATTCCCACCCGTTGTGCCGCCCACCGCGGCATGGCCGCCGGTGGAACCGAAGCCCCCTGCGGCCCGCGCCGAGTCGGGAAGCTCCGCCACCTCCCGGAAGCGCACCTTCTCGACCTGCTGGACGACCAGTTGAGCAATCCGGTCGAAGCGCTCGAACCGCACGCACTCGCGCGGGTCGAGATTCACCACGATCACCTTGATCTCCCCACGGTACCCGGCATCAACCGTCCCCGGGGCATTCACGAGAGCCACACCGCAGCGGGCGGCCAGCCCGGAACGCGGGTGCACGAAGGCCGCGTACCCCTCGGGAAGCGCGATGCACACCCCGGTGGGGAGCACGGCACGTTCACCGGGTTCCAGTACGCGGCTCTCCGTGGTCCGCAGATCCGCGCCTGCGTCACCGGGATGCGCGTATTCCGGAAGCGGTACGTCCGGGTCGACGCGCTTGATCAGTACGCCCACGGGGGCCGGGGACGGGGTCACGGGTTCACCTCGAAGGCACGGGCACGGCGGACCTGGTCGGGGTCGTCCATGGCCGCCCGGATCTCCTCCTGGCGGCCGTTGTCGACGAAGTGGTCGACCTTCACCTCGATGAAGAGAGCATCCGCGCGGACGGCGACGGGCCCGCCGGGCCCCCCGACGCGTCCCGTGGCGGACGAGTAGATCTTGCGTCCCGCCACCGCCGTGACCTCGGCCTCCAGGTACAGCACGGTGCCCACCGGCACGGGCCGTACGAAGTCGGTCTCCAGCCGCCCGGTCACGGCGATGGTGCGCAGCAGCCAGTTCAGCGAGCCGAGGGTCTCGTCGAGGGCACTCGCGAGGACTCCGCCGTGCGCGAGGCCGGGAGCACCCTGGTGCGCGGGCTGCACGGTGAACTCGGCGGTGATCTTCACCCCTTCACCCGCCCGGGCCTCCAGGTGCAGCCCGTGCGGCTGTCCGCCACCGCAGCCGAAACACTGGTCGTAGTGCGCGCCGAGCAGCTCGCCCGGGGCAGGCGCGTCGGGATGCCGTACCGGTGCCACCGCGTCGGCCGGGGGCCGCAGGGCCGAAGATGTACCACTCACAGGCGCAGACCTTACCTCCGCGTCAGCGCGCCGCACGCACCGTGGCAGGCTTGGCCGTATGCAGCCCTCCGCCTCGTCGTACGAAGAACGTCTCACCGCACCCCGCTCCTGGTGGTTCATCTCCCTCCTGGTGGGTCTGTCGATGGCCCTGATCGTGCTGCCGTTCGGCACGCTGCCCCTGCTGGGCGGGTTCGTGGGTGGCACGGCGGTGGCGGCGGTGGCGGCGAGTTCGTACGGCTCCGTACGGATCCGTGTGGTGGCCGGTTCCCTGATCGCGGGCGACGCCCGTATCCCGGTCTCCGCGCTGGGCGAGGCCCATGTCCTCGACCCCGAAGAGGCCCGCGCCTGGCGCTCCTTCAAGGCGGACGCACGCGCCTTCATGCTCCTGCGTGCCTACATCCCCACGGCCCTGCGCGTGGAGGTCACCGACCCGACGGACCCGACGCCGTACGTGTACCTGTCGACCCGCGAGCCGGAGCGGCTGGCGGCGGCCCTGGCCGCGGCACGGACGCCCGCGTAGCTCCGCCTCCGGCTCGGGCCGGGCCGGGCCGCACGGAAACTTTCCCTGCCGCGGGCCAGAACTTTGCCCGCCCCACGACACCGCGCGACGGCGACAACGGATCACGGGGCTGCCGGGCCCGGACCAGAAGCGGGTTCGTCCCGGACGGGATCAGCGCCCCAGCTCTCCGGGGAGGTCACCCATGGTGAGCGGATCGGCCGGCTTCTCCAGCGGAGGCAGCGCCGGAAGAGCGTCCCAGGGCACCTGCACCTTGCGGAGGTCCTTGCGGACCCGGTCCGCGAGTTTTCTCGTGTCGCGGCGGTTCATGACCGCCCCGACGGCCGCGCCCACCATGAACGGCATCAGGTTCGGCAGGTTCCTGACCGTGCGTTTCATGATCTGCTGGCGCAGCTCGCGCTTCATGTGTCCACCGAGGGCCGCGTTGAGCGTCGACGGCTTGGTCACGTCGATGCCGCGCTCCTCCGACCACGAGCTCAGATACGTGGTGGTGCGCTGCTTCAGGGTTCCCGGCGGCCGCAGGCCGTAGACCTCGTACAGCTCGGCGATCAGCTTCAGCTCGATCGCCGCGACGCCGGTGATCTCGGCGGCCAGTTCCGTGGGCATCGCGGGCGGTATGGGCATCATCGCGGCGGCGCCGACTCCGGCGCCCACGGTGGACGTCGCGTTGCACGCGCCCGCGACGAGTTTGTCCGCGAGCTGCTCGGGGCCGAGGCCCGGGAACTGCTTCCGGAGCGCCGCGAGGTCGCGTACGGGGATCCGAGGGGCGCTCTCGATGATCCGGTCGGTGAGGTACGCCAGGCCGGCCCTGGCCCGGCTGCCGCCCTTGCGGACGCCCTCCTTGACCCCGTGGCCGACGGCGGCCGCCCGGCGCTTGGCGACAGGCGCCTTCTTCTCCGGCACCTCCAGGGCGCCGGAGGCGCCTGTCGCGTCCACCGCTTCGAGCGAGGCCGGGCGGCCCCGCTCGTCGTCTTGCAAGCCGTCCTGAGACGGACCGGCCGCTCCCCGGTCACGAAAGCGGCGCTTCCAGGGCGGGGTCGAGCCTGTCACGGCCGACCCTGCCTCAGTCGCAGTCGCGGCAGATCGGCTGGCCGTTCTTCTCCCGGGCCAGCTGGCTGCGGTGGTGGACCAGGAAGCAGCTCATGCAGGTGAACTCGTCCTGCTGCTTCGGCAGGACCCGGACGGCCAGCTCCTCGTTCGAGAGGTCCGCTCCGGGCAGTTCCAGGCCTTCGGCGGCCTCGAACTCGTCCACGTCGACCGCCGAAGTCGACTTGTCGTTCCGGCGAGCCTTCAGTTCTTCAAGGCTGTCCGAATCGACGTCGTCGTCGGTCTTGCGTGGGGTGTCGTAATCCGTTGCCATGTCGCTCTCCCCCTCTGGGTGTCTGCAGTGTCTCAGCGCACGTAACGCGTGAGAGGCCGGACTTGTGCCCGACCTGAGGCGGAGATTTTGCCTCACATCAAGGTCTGTTACTCAATCGACACCCAACCGGACCCCTCGAGAGTGATCGGCTTGGATGGCGAACGGGACCGTACACGGTCCGAATGCCGCACTTCAAAGGCGTCTCACCGTGTACTTCCCGTGATCTCGACCCCCGAAAACCCGGATTATCCCGGCTTTCGGCAGGCGTATTGATCACGGAGGGTAGATGGCCGGAAATTCGCCCTTGTGATCGATCACACACGAGTGTGCCTTTCTCCTGCCCAGAAAATTCCGCGCAAAGCGAACATCCTCGTGTGTCGGCGACATGATCTCAGATAGGTAGGGCGACTCGCATCACCAGGCCACCTCCCTCACGCGGCTCGGCGACGATGTGACCGCCGTGGGCACGGGCCACCGACCGCGCGATCGACAGTCCCAGTCCCACGCCCTTGTCACTACCCGTCCGCTCGGTGCGCAGCCGTCGGAAGGGCTCGAAAAGATTGTCGACCTCGTACGCGGGGACCACGGGCCCGGTGTTGGACACCGTCAGGATCGCCTGGCCGTGCCGCACCCGCGTGACGACCTCGACCCAGCCGCCGTCCGCCACGTTGTACCGCACGGCGTTCTGGACGAGGTTCAGGGCGATCCGCTCCAGGAGGACCCCGTTTCCCTGCACGACCGCGGCGGCCTGCTCTCCGCGGATCTCCACGCCCTTGGCGTCCGCCTCGCCCCGCACCTGGTCGACCGCCTGCGAGGCGACCTCGGCGAGGTCGACCGGCTTGCGCTCGATGATCTGGTTGTCGCTGCGGGCGAGCAGGAGCAGGCCCTCGACGAGCTGCTCGCTGCGCTCGTTCGTGGCGAGCAGGGTCTTGCCGAGTTGCTGCAGCTCCATGGGGGCACCCGGATCGGACAGGTGCACCTCCAGGAGCGTGCGGTTGATCGCGAGAGGCGTCCGCAGTTCGTGAGAGGCGTTGCCGACGAACCTCTGCTGGGCCGTGAAGGCCCGCTGCAGCCGCTCCAGCATGTCGTCGAAGGTGTCCGCCAGCTCCTTGAACTCGTCGTCGGGACCGTCCAGCTCGATCCGCCGCGAGAGGTCCGACCCTGCGACCGAGCGGGCCGTGCGAGTGATCCGGCCGAGCGGCGCGAGCACCCGGCCGGCCATCGCGTAACCGAAGGCGAACGCGATCACGGCGAGCCCGAGGAGGGCGAGGAGGGAACGACTGAGCAGGTTGTCCAGGGCTACCTGACGCTGGTGGTCGATGCAGTTGCTGATCGCCGCATTGAACTCGTCGAGCCTCTGATTGACGTTGACCGCAGGACAGTTCTCGCTGTTGACCTTGATGTCGGTGCCGCCGGCGATCTTGAAGAGCGGATCGCTGCCCGTGTTCAGCGCTTGGGCTGCCAGCAGATAGATGATCGACAACAGCAGGATCCCCGCGATGAGGAACATCCCGCCGTACAGCAGCGTGAGCCTTATCCGGATGGTGGGCCGCAACCAGGGGAACGGCTGCTGCGGCCTCCGGGGATCCCAGGTGGGTTTCGGGGGCGCCTTGGGCGGCGCCGGCGTCGTGGCCACCACGATCAGATCCGGTAGCCGGAGCCGGGCACGGTGACGATCACCGGCGGCTCGCCGAGCTTGCGGCGCAGGGTCATCACCGTGACGCGCACGACGTTGGTGAACGGGTCGGTGTTCTCGTCCCATGCCTTCTCCAGCAGCTGCTCGGCGGAGACGACCGCCCCCTCACTGCGCAGCAGCACCTCCAGGACGGCGAACTCCTTGGGCGCGAGCTGGACCTCCTTGCCGTCGCGGAATACCTCGCGGCGGTTGGGGTCGAGCTTGATCCCGGCACGCTCCAGGACGGGCGGCAGTGGCATGCTCGTACGCCGGCCGAGGGCACGCACGCGTGCCGTCAGTTCACTGAACGCGAAGGGCTTGGGGAGGTAGTCGTCGGCGCCGATCTCCAGACCCTCGACCCGGTCGCTGACGTCTCCGGAGGCCGTGAGCATCAGCACGCGGGTGGGCATGCCCAGCTCGACGATCTTGCGGCAGACGTCGTCGCCGTGCACCAGGGGGAGGTCGCGGTCGAGGACCACCACGTCGTAGTCGTTGACTCCGACGCGCTCCAGAGCGGCCGCGCCGTCGTACACGACGTCGACGGCCATGGCCTCCCGGCGCAGTCCGGTGGCCACCGCATCGGCGAGCAGCTGCTCGTCCTCGACGACGAGTACGCGCACGTCGCTTGTCCTTCCTCTGTCCGCCCGCGTGGCGCCTTGTCGGCGCACACGGGCAGGGTCTGTCGCTGGTTGGCCTCCATCCTGCCCTTTTCGGCCATAAGTCGGCTGTAAGGCGGGTGCGGGGGCCGGGAATGCCAGATTTTCTCGTGCGGTTGAGGTTTCCGTGGAAGGGAGCGGGGGGAGGACGGCTTTACACCCCGCGATCACGCTCTGCTTGTGCCGCACCACCATGCGGTATGTCATGGTCCACTTCCGCAGGGCGGGCGTGGGTGTCCGGCACCGTCGCCGCCCAGCGGGGCTGCGCTGGGCACCTTGGAGACGTGATCGCCCCTCCCGATCGGCACACCCCCGTGCCACCGACCCACGACCCAGGACGAGGGGGCGCAGCATGGACGCTTTCACCGCAGGACTTCTGCAGCGCATAAGGGCGACCGAGTCCGACCTGACGATGGCTCGCGAGACCGGCGACGACTTCCTCGCCGAGGTCGAGCAGGCCGAGCTCGACGACCTGCACCGCCTTGCCGCCGAGCACGGGGTTCAGGTCGGCGTGTCACACGTCTGATCCAGCTCGTCACGAGAGCGGGGCCCCGGCGGATCCAGTCCGGGGCCCCGCTTCGTCGTTGTCGTCCGGGGTGCCCCGGACGATGGCGTACGCGCTGTCCGTCGCGTGTCGTACGCGCTGTCGGTGGGAGCCGGGCGCGTGCTGTCAGTCGTGCCAGGCGCCCAGTTCCTCGAGGCGGGACTGGAGCGGCTCGAAGAGGCCGGGCGGGGCCGCGATCGTCAGGTCCGTCGAGCAGGGCTGTCCTGGACGCCCGCCGGTCAGCGCGCCCGCCTCCCGGGCGATCAGGTCGCCGGCGGCGTAGTCCCAGGGGTTCAGCCCGCGCTCGTAGTAGGCGTCCAGACGGCCCGTCGCCACGTCGCACAGGTCGATCGCGGCCGAGCCGCCCCGGCGGATGTCCCGGACCTGTGGGATCAGGTGTCCGACGACCTCCGCCTGGCGGGCCCTGCGGTCCGCGAGATAGCCGAAGCCGGTGCCGACGAGCGCCAGCCCGAAGTCGGGAGCGGGCCGCACGCGCGCGGGACGGTCGTTCAGGAAGGCTCCCTCGCCCAGGACGGCCCGGCAGGTCTCCGCGCGCATCGGGGCGTGCACGACCCCGACGAGCGTCTCACCGTCCTTGCGGGCCGCGATGGACACCGCCCAGCTGGGCAGTCCGTACAAATAGTTCACGGTCCCGTCGATCGGGTCGATCACCCACTGGACACCGCTGGTGCCCTCGATGTCGGCGCCCTCCTCGCCGAGGACACCGTCGTCGGGCCTGCGGTCGGCCAGCAGACCGGTGATCATCTTCTCGGAGGCGATGTCCATCTCGGTGACGACGTCGACGGCACTGGACTTGGTCGCCGCCACACCCAGGTCGTCGGGGCGGCCGTCCCGCAGGAAGGCGCCGGCCCGACGGGCCGCGTCGAGCGCGATCTCCAGGAGCTCGGCCTTCAGCTCGTCGTCCGCTGTGGCGGTCACGGGGCTCCTCATCACGCGTACGGGCTGTCGGCGCCCGCGGCGGCGGGCTTGGGTGCGCGGGCGGGGCAGCAGCCCACCGGGCAGAGGTTGTGGCTGGGGCCCAGGGCGCCGAGGGCGCAGGGCGTCACGTCCCTGCCGCTCTCGGTGGCGGCCCGCTCCAGGACGAGGTCGCGGATCGCGGCGGCGAACCGCGGGTCGGCGCCCACGGTGGCCGACCGGCGCACCGGCAGTCCCAGCTCCTCGGCCTTGGCCCTGGCCTCCGTGTCGAGGTCGTAGAGGACCTCCATGTGGTCCGAGACGAACCCGATGGGCGCCATGACGACGGCCGGGACGCCGGCGCCGTGCAGGTCCTCCAGGTGGTCGCAGATGTCCGGCTCCAGCCACGGGATGTGCGGGGCTCCCGAACGCGACTGGTAGACGAGCTGCCAGGGATGGTCGGTCCCGGTCCGCTCGCGCACCGCGTCGGCGACGAGCCGGGCGACGTCCAGGTGCTGCTTCACGTACGCCCCGCCGTCGCCGTGTGCCTCGACGGGTCCGGAGGTGTCCGCCGAGGCGTCCGGGATCGAGTGCGTCGTGAAGGCGAGGTGCGCGCCCGCTCGGACGTCCTCGGGGAGCTCGGCGAGGGACTTCAGGACGCCCTCGACCATCGGTTCCAGGAAGCCCGGGTGGTTGAAGTAGTGCCGGAGCTTGTCGATGCGCGGCAGCTCCAGACCCTCGCCCTCCAGGGTCGCCAGGGCCCCGGCGAGGTCCTCGCGGTACTGCCGGCAGCCCGAGTACGAGGCGTACGCGCTCGTGGCGAGGAGCAGGACGCGACGGCGGCCGTCGGAGGCCATCTCGCGCAGGGTGTCGGTGAGGTACGGGCCCCAGTTCCGGTTGCCCCAGTAGACGGGAAGATCCAGGCCGTGGTCCGCGAAGTCCTTGCGGAGGGCGTCCAGCAGGGCGCGGTTCTGGTCGTTGATCGGGCTGACCCCGCCGAACAGGAAGTAATGCTGTCCGACTTCCTTGAGGCGTTCCTTGGGGATGCCCCGACCCCGCGTCACGTTCTCCAGGAACGGGACCACGTCGTCGGGGCCCTCGGGGCCGCCGAACGAGAGCAGGAGCAGGGCGTCGTAGGGGGTGGCATCGAGCGCGTCTCGCATGCCTCGATCCTGCCATCCGCCGCTGACAGCCGGGCGACGGCGGGGGCCGTACAGCAGACGGACAGCGCACGGACACGGCGACCGAGGAAATCCCCATATGCGTTAGGGTCACCTGACTCGTAAGCTGTATCGGCCAGATTCACGCCTTACCGGACCGTCACCGGAGACCACCCGTGCCAAGCCCGTACCGCGCCCTGTTCGCAGCTCCAGGCTCGAAGGGCTTCACCACCGCGGGCCTCCTCGGCCGGATGCCGCTGTCGATGATGGGCATCGGCGTGGTCACGATGATCTCCCAGGTCACGGGGCGGTACGGGCTCGCGGGCGCTCTCTCGGCGACGATGGCGCTGTCCGCGGCGGTGCTCGGTCCGCAGGTGTCCCGGCTGGTCGACCGGTACGGGCAACGGCGGGTGCTGCGGCCCGCCACGATGTGCGCGCTCGCCGCGTCCGCCGGACTTCTGCTGACGGTCCGCTTCGAGGGACCGGACTGGGTGCTGTTCGTCTGCTCGGCGGGCATCGGCTGCGTACCGAGCGTCGGGGCGATGACCAGGGCTCGCTGGGCGCTGCTCTACCGGGGCAGGCCCGAGCTCCACACCGCGTACGCCTTCGAGTCCGTCGTCGACGAGATCTGCTTCATCTTCGGGCCGATCATCTCCATCGGCCTGTCCACCGTGTGGTTCCCGGAGGCCGGGCCGCTGCTCGCGGCCTGTTTCCTGGCGGCCGGCGTCTTCTGGCTGACGTCCCAGCGCGCCACCGAGCCCCCGCCGCATCCGCGTGAGCACCACAAGGGAGGCTCGGCCCTGCGCTCGGCCGGACTGCAGGTACTGGTGGCCACCTTCGTGGCGACCGGCGCGATCTTCGGCGCGGTCGACGTGGTCACCGTGGCCTTCGCCGACGAGGAAGGGCACAAGGGAGCCGCGAGCGTCGTCCTCGCCGTGTACGCGGCGGGGTCCTGCGCGGCGGGGGCGGTCTTCGGGCTGCTGCGCTTCGCCGGGGCGCCCGCCCGCAGGTGGGTGCTGGGCATATGCGCCATGGCCGTGAGTATGATCCCCCTCCTACTGGTCGGAAACTTGCCGTTCCTGGCCGTGGCGCTGTTCGTTGCGGGCCTGTCCATCGCGCCGACGATGATCACGACGATGGCCCTCGTCGAACTGCACGTACCACGCGCGAAACTGACCGAGGGCATGACATGGGTGAGCACCGGGCTCGCGGTCGGGGTCGCGCTCGGTTCCTCCCTGTCCGGCTGGGTGATCGACACGGCCGGGGCGCGGGCCGGGTACGGGGTTCCGGTCGCGGCCGGGGCCGTCGCGGTCGCGGTGGGTTTCCTGGGGTATCGCCGGCTGAGCAGGCCGGTTCCGCAGCGGGGAGGGACCCATGAGGAGCACAGTGAGCGGGAAGAGCGGCACCTGGCGTAACTGGGCGGGGAACGTCACCGCCCGGCCTGCGCGGGAGGTCACTCCGGCTTCCGTGGAGGAACTCTCCGCCGCCGTGCGCGAGGCCGCGGAGGACGGGCTCAGGGTCAAGGCCGTGGGCGCCGGCCACTCCTTCACCGCGGCCGCGGCGACCGACGGCGTACTGATCCGTCCTCAACTGCTGACCGGCATCCGCCGGATCGACCGCGAAGCGGGCACCGTCACGGTGGAGGCCGGCACGCCCCTCAAGCGCCTCAACCTGGCCCTGGCCCGAGAGGGACTGTCGCTCACGAACATGGGCGACATCATGGAGCAGACGGTGTCCGGCGCGACCAGCACGGGCACGCACGGCACCGGCCGCGACTCCGCCTCGATCGCCGCCCAGATCAAGGGCCTTGAACTGGTGACCGCCGACGGCTCGGTCCTCACCTGCTCAGAGAAGGAGAACGCCGAGGTCTTCGCGGCCGCCCGGGTCGGAATGGGGGCCCTGGGCGTCATCACCGCGATCACCTTCTCCGTGGAGCCCCTCTTCCTGCTCACCGCCCGTGAGGAGCCGATGAGTTTCGACGAGGTGACGCGTTCCTTCGACGAACTGTTCACGGAGAACGAGCACTTCGAGTTCTACTGGTTCCCGCACACCGGCAACTGCAGCACCAAGCGCAACAACCGCAGCGCAGGCCCGGAGAACCCGATCGGCACCGTCCGCGGTCTCTTCGAGGACGAGTTCCTCTCCAACGGCGTCTTCCACGCGGCCAACTACGTGGGCCGGGCCGTGCCCGCCACGATCCCCTCGATCGCGAGGATCTCCAGCCGCGCGCTCTCCGCACGCACCTACACCGACATTCCCTACAAGGTCTTCACTTCCCCACGCCGGGTGAAGTTCACGGAGATGGAATACGCCGTTCCGCGCGCCGCCCTCGTCGAGACGCTGCGTGAACTGAAGGCCATGGTCGACCGTTCGCCGCTGCGCATCAGCTTCCCGGTGGAGGTGCGCACGGCCCCCGCGGACGACATCACGCTCTCCACCGCGTCCGGCCGGGAGAGCGCGTACATCGCGGTCCACATGTTCCGGGGCACGCCGTACCAGGCGTACTTCAGCGCCGCCGAGCGCATCTTCACCGCGCACGAGGGGCGGCCGCACTGGGGCAAGGTGCACACCCGCGACGCGGAGTACTTCGCCGGCGTCTATCCGCGGTTCGGCGAGTTCACCGAGCTGCGGGACCGGCTCGACCCGGAACGGCGGTTCGGGAACGACTACTTGCGCCGGATCCTGGGCGAGTAGCCGTTCGCTCCGACCGGTTGCCCGAGCACAGGACATGCGGGCGAAACGATTGTTTCCGTTTTCGCCGGGCATGTGAAGCACGAGGCTGGCCATGGTCGACGGAGCGTCACGCGGAGCGGTCAACTCCCGCTTCCGGACAGAAGTTCGGTGGCGTGCCGATCCACGCAAGTGGCCCGAATGGAGTACTGTTGCGAGCCCTGGGTCCGGACACTCGCCAGGGCGTCCGGGGCCTTCCAGGACCGCCGGGAGGGGGCTCGTTGCACAGGGTGATGAGGTTCGTCACTTAGCGTTGCGAATAGGTAACCGTGCCATAACGGCGATCCAGGGCCCACGCCCGACACGCCGGGCAACTCGGCAAGGTTGTGGCAGGCTGCACCCGGGCAGGCCACACTCGACTAGCGGAAGCAGCGACGCACGTGACGTCGGCAGGCACCACCCGGGAGGTCCCCATGCCCGAACTGCGTGTCGTGGCCGTCTCCAACGACGGCACACGGCTGGTGCTGAAGGCTGCGGACAGCACGGAGTACACGCTTCCGATTGACGAGCGTCTACGCGCCGCCGTACGCGGCGACCGTCCCCGCCTCGGCCAGATCGAGATCGAGGTGGAGAGCCATCTCCGCCCCCGAGACATCCAGGCGCGTATACGTGCCGGAGCATCCGCCGAAGAGGTGGCCCAGCTCGCCGGCATCCCCGTCGACCGTGTGCGCCGCTTCGAGGGACCCGTACTCGCCGAGCGTGCCTTCATGGCCGAGCGGGCCCGTAAGACCCCGGTCCGCCGCCCCGGAGAAACGACCGGTCCCCAGCTCGGTGAGGCGGTGCAGGAACGTCTCCTGATGCGCGGCGCCGACAAGGAGACCGTCCAGTGGGACTCCTGGCGCCGGGACGACGGCACCTGGGAAGTCCTGCTGGTCTACCGGGTGGCGAGCGAACCGCACTCGGCGAGCTGGACGTACGACCCGCCCCGGCGGCTCGTCCAGGCCGTCGACGACGAGGCGCGCTCGCTGATCGGTGAGTCCGAGGACCTCGCCGCTGCCGAGCCGAGCTTCCCGTTCGTTCCGCGCATCGCCCGCCTGCCGCGCGACCGCCCGCTGGACCGTGCCCTGGACCGGCAGATCGAGCGACCGAGCCTGCCCTCGCCGTCGCCCGAGCCCGACCTGGACGAGAGCACCGGCGAGCGCGAGCGCGACTCGCTCACCAGTCTCCTGGAGGCGGTTCCCAGCTTCCGCGGCGACATGGTGGTGCCCGAGCGTCCCTCGACCGCTCCCGCCGCCTCGACCACCTCCACCACGGAGCGTCCCGAGACGGAGGAACCGCTCGACCCCGAGCCCGAGGTGGAGGAGCCCCCGGCTCCCGCCGCCTCGGCCGGTTCCGCCTACGCCGACGTGCTCATGCCGCGTTCGGTGGCCAGCCATCGCGAACGTCTGGTCGGTGCCACCGACCGGCAGGCGGAGGCGGACGGGGTCCGTCCCGGACGCAGAGCGGCCGTGCCGAGCTGGGACGAGATCGTCTTCGGGACACGCCGGAAGAAGCAGGACTGAGAACATGCAGCACAGGGCTCGCGCCATCTCGGTGCGAGCCCTTTGTGCCGCCGTCCGCCGTTCGCCGCCCCGTGCCGCCGCGCCCGTCGGGCGGCGGCCGGCCGCCGCCGGGGAGCTACTGCGGGTCGGGCCCCGTCGCCACCGGGCGCGCTTCGTCCTGGGACCACTCCGACCAGGAGCCCGCGTACAGCGCGGCCGGGATGCCCGCGACCGCCAGAGCGAGCACCTCGTGCGCGCCGGAGACACCCGAACCGCAGTAGACACCCACCTCGCAAGTGCCGTCGGCGCCCAGGGACCTGAAGCGGTCGGCGAGTTCGCCCGCCGGGAGGAAGCAGCCGGATTCGGCCACATTCCCGGTGGTCGGCGCCGAGACCGCGCCGGGGATGTGTCCGCCGACACGGTCGATCGGCTCGACGTCGCCGCGGTAGCGCTCGGCAGCCCGGGCGTCGAGGAGGACACCGCTGCGGGCCAGCGCCGCGGCGCCGTCGGCGTCCAGCAGGGGCAGCGCTCCGGGAGCCGGTACGAAGGTGCCGGCGGCCGGGGCCGGGTGGCCGCCCTCGACCGGACCGCTCCAGGCGGCGAGGCCGCCGTCAAGGACGCGCACCGACGGATGCCCCGTCCAGCGCAACAGCCACCAGGCCCGCGCGGCGGCCCAGCCGAGGCCACCGTCGTACACCACGACATCACGGTCCTCGGACACCCCGGCCGCGCGCATGGCCTCTCCGAAGACCTTCGGATCGGGCAGCGGATGCCGGCCCGCCGCGCCGGCGGGAGCCGCCAGTTCGGTGTCCAGGTCCACGTAGACCGCCCCCGGAATGTGTGCCTCCTCGTAGGCGTGGCGCAGGTTCGGGCCGCCGAGCTGCCAGCGGACGTCCAGCACGACCGGGGGGTTGGGGCCCGCCAGGTCACCGGCGAGCCGGGATGCGGAGATGATGTCGTTCATGGCCACCATCCTCGCGTACGGAGTGGCCACATCGTCCAGGTCCGGCTACTCTGCTCGGCCGGACAGGACCGACCACACGGCGTGCAGGACCGGACACACACCGTACGGGCCTGCAGGCATGGCCGGGCCGTCGCGGGGAAGCCGATGGGCAACAGGTTTTCGGGCATTCTCCCGCCATGGGCCGTTCGACCGGGGCGCGGCATGCCCCGGGTGGTGCGACCATCGGCATCGGGCACTCAAGTCCGCGGCGACGGCACGCCCGGTTCGGAAGCGGAAGTGAAGCGGCCCCACGAGGCGCCGAGGAGAGGGTGACGATGACCGAGGCACGGGGGTCGGCCGGCCTGAACGGCACTGCGTACCCGCCCGGCACACCCTGCTGGGTGAGTCTGATGGTGCACGGGATGACCGCGACCCAGGAGTTCTACGGGGAACTGTTCGGCTGGGAGTTCCAGCCCGGTCCACAGCAGCTGGGCGCCTACGTGCGGGCGCAGCTGGACGGGCAGGAGGTGGCGGGTATCGGCCAGCTTCCGCCGGACCGTCATCTGCCCGTCGCGTGGACGCCCTACCTCGCCTCGGACGACGTGGACCTGACGGCGGAGACGGTCCGGCACTGCGGTGGCACGGTCGGCGTCGGTCCGCTGGTCGCCGACGACGCCGGTCGTCTGGCCATCGCCTCCGACCCCTCCGGGGCCGTGTTCGGCGTCTGGCAGGCGGCCGCCCACCTCGGTACGGGGATCACCGGCGTGCCCGGGACGCCCACGTGGAACGAGCTCATCACCCGTGACTCCGCCGGCGTCGCCAAGTTCTACGAGACGGTCTTCGGCTTCGAGGAGGAGCCCGTCGTCTCCGCCGACTACGACTACATCACCCTCCACGTCAAGGGCCGCCCGGTGGCCGGAATCCACGGCGTCGGCAACGCTCTTCCCCGCGACCGCGGGGCCCACTGGATGACGTACTTCGAGGTCACCGACGTGGACTCGGCCGTGGTCCAGGTCCTCGACCTGGGCGGTCATGTGCTCCGGCCGGCCCACGAGGCCTCGCACGGTCGCGTCGCGACGGTGGCGGACCCCGAGGGCGCGGTGTTCTCCGTGGTACGCACGCGCCACTGAGCCGACCGGGGCGAACGGGCCGCACCGTGCTCCCACGGCATGCGCATGCCGCTCGGCCGGGCGCTCACACGTCAGCGCCGCGCCACCGCGTCCACCGGGAGCACGTCCGGGGACAGTGCGCCCGCCCGGGCACTGGCCGCGGTCATCCGGCGGCGGTGGTGCCGGCGGCACAGCACCTCGTAGCCGATGTCCTCCGGCTGGTTGACGTCTCCGACGACGACCTGGGCGCCCTCGACGACCATCCGACCGCCTATGGTGCGGGCGTTGTGGGTGGCGCGGGCGCCGCACCAGCAGAGCGCCTCGACCTGGAGGACCTCGACCCGGTCGGCAAGTTCGACGAGGCGCTGGGAGCCCGGGAAGAGCTTGGAGCGGAAGTCGGTGGTGATGCCGAAGGCGAAGACGTCGATGTCCAGGTCGTCCACCACGCGGGCGAGCTGGTCGATCTGTTCGGGGGCGAGGAACTGTGCCTCGTCGGCGATGACGTAGTCCGCACGGCCGCCCTGCGAGAGGTGGTCGACGAGATACGCGTACACGTCCTGGTCGTCCTCGACCTCCACCGCGTCCGTGACCAGGCCGAGGCGGGACGACAGCTTGCCCTCGCCCGCCCGGTCGTCCCGCGTGAAGATCATGCCCTGCAGACCGCGCGCCGAGCGGTTGTGCTCGATCTGCAGAGCCAGCGTCGACTTCCCGCAGTCCATGGTTCCGGAGAAGAACACCAGCTCGGACATGGGAGGTTGAGCACCTTTCGGCAAGAGTGACTGGCGGGCGGGGAGGGGGTCAGGAACGTACTTCGAGGAGCGGGACGTGTTGTTCCGCCGGAGTCATCGAGCCGTGGTTGCCGACCATCACCGACTCCTTCGGCTCCCGCTCGGACGCGACGATCAGCACGTCGTCACGGGCGGCCGCGACCACGTCGCCGATCCGCGCGTACACCCGCTCGTCGATCCGCGGTCCGAACCATCCCGCCGCGATCGCCTCGTCGCGGGACGCCACCCAGAACTGCTCGCCGAGCACCTCGCGCCAGCAGGTCAGGACGTCCGACTCGGCGCCCGGGACCGCGTAGACGTGCCGGGCCCGGCCCTCGCCGCCGAGGAGGGCGACTCCCGCGCGCAGCTCCCAGTCCTCGTCGAAGTCGATGCGGTGCTGCTCACCGAAGGGGATGTCGATCATGCCGTGGTCGGCCGTGACGTACAGGGCCGTACGCGGCGGCAGTTGCTCGGCCAGGCGCTGGACCAGACGGTCCACGTACATGAGCTGTCCGCGCCAGGGGTCGGAGTCGACGCCGAAGCCATGGCCCTTGCCGTCCACCTCCGCGTAGTACGTGTAGACCAACGAGCGGTCCCCGGCGGCCAGTTGCTCGGCGGCCAGGTCCATACGGTCCTCGCCGGTCAGCCGTCCGTGGAACGTCCCGCCACTGAGGGCGACCTTGGTCAGCGGGGTGTTCTGGAAGTGCGGGGCCGTCACCTGGGCCGTGTGCACGCCCGCCGCGTCCGCCAGCTGGAAGACCGTGGGGTAGGGCTGCCACTTGCGGGGCTGCGTCCACGGATTCCAGCGGAGCTGGTTCATCAGCTCGCCGGTCTCCGGGTTGCGGGCGGTGTAGCCGGGCAGTCCGTGGGCGCCCGGCGGCAGCCCGGTGCCGACCGAGGCCAGCGAGGTCGCGGTGGTCGCGGGATAGCCCGCCGTGATCGGCCGGCCGGTGCCGCCACGCGAGCTGCCCAGCAGGGAACTCATGAAGGGGGCCTCGTCCGGGTGCGCCTTCAGCTGCTCCCAGCCGAGGCCGTCGATCAGAAAGACGCAGTTCCGGTCGGCCGGGCTCAGCTCCGCGAGTGAGGCGGTCATGTCCGGTACATCCATGCCCGCGGCCAGCGTGGGCAGCAGGTCCGCGAGCGAACCGGTCCCGTACTCGGGGACGGGCGCGGAGCCGATGGTGAGTGGTTCCGGGTGGTCCCAGACGGGCTGGGCCATCAGCGGGTGACGTCCGCGGTCGCCTCGGAGAGCGACTGCGCGAAGGCGAGCGTCTGGCGCACGGCGTCCGGGCCGTCACCGGCCTCGCTGACCCGCAGGCTGAGGTCGTCCGCCGTCGAGCTGCCGGTGTAGCCGTGGTCCGCCTCGCAGTTGGCGTCGCCGCAGGCCGCGGGCTCCAGGTCGATACGGGCGACCGCGCCCCAGCCGATGGTCAGGACGACCTCGCGCGGCAGCGTCCCCACGACGTACTTCTCGGGGTTCGCCACGACCCGGCTGAGCACGACCGACGAGATCCGCCCGAGTTTCACGGACTCGGTGGACGTCGTCGCGTACGGCGTCGGCGACGTGGTGTCCGCCGCCTGCTCGTCCGTGTGGCTCACGATGAAACGGTTGCCCGTGAGGACGAGCACCGTCACGTGCCGGCGCACCTCGTTGGCGTCGAACGTCGTCTCCTGGTGCACCAGATACGACCGGATGGGCTCGCCGCCCACAGCGGCCTCCACCGCCTCGGCCACGAGGGCCGGGTAGTAGCCGCTGCGCTCGATCGCCGCTCGCAGCCCCTGGGTCGTCGTACTGGTCTTGGCCATGATGTCCATCCTACGGGGGCGTACTGACTGCGTGGCACCGCTCAGTACACAGGAAGCGTGCGTGGGCCGAGGTCGTCGCGGGCGGGCGGCGGCGCGAGCCGCACGGAGGCGCCGAGCACGCTCAGCCCGCGCGGGGCGACGACGACGGGCTCCAGGGACACGGAAACCACCTCCGGGTGGTCGTCCACAAGGCGTGACAGGCGCAACAGCAGCTCCTCCAGTGCCGCGACGTCCGCCGGGGCCGAGCCCCGCCAGCCGAAGAGGAGCGGTGCGGTCCGGATGGACCGGACCAGGGAGGCCGCGTCGCGGTCGGTGACCGGAATCAGCCGGTGCGCGGTGTCCCCGAGCAGTTCCGACGCCGCTCCGGCGAGCCCGAAGGAGAGCACCGCTCCCGCCGCCGGGTCGATGACCGCGCGTACGACCGTGTCCACGCCGCGTGGCGCCATTCCCTGCACCACCGGGCGCAGCTCCTCGGGCTTCCCGAAGAGGCTGGTCAACTCCGCGTACGCCCGCCGCAGTTGCTCCTCGTCCGCCAGGTCCAGCCGTACGCCGCCGAGGTCGGCGCGGTGCCGCAGGTGCGGGGCGGTGGTCTTCAGCGCCACGGGGTAGCCGAGGCTCTCCGCCGCAGCCACCGCTTCTCCGGGCGTGGGCGCGGGCAGGGCACGTCGGACGCCGATGCCGTACCGGCCGAGCAGCACGCAGGTGTCCTCGGGGCCGAGCGTGAGCCCGGCCTCCCCCACCGCGGGCTCCGCCGCGGCTCCTTCGCCACCGCCGCCGAGGAGCCGGTCGATCTGATCGGCCGCGCCCTTCTCGTCGATGTCCTCGTACTCGGGCACGCGCCCGGGATCCGTGGCCTCGCGCCGCCACTGGCCGTACTTCACGGCTTCCGCGAGGGCGCGGACGGCCCGCTCGGCAGCCGGGTAGGCGGGGATGAGACGGGATTCCGCTTCGGGGGCCGCCACGTCGGGCGTCCGTCGCTCGCCCTGTGCGGACGGGCGCTCCGCGGAGCGGAACGGGTGGGGGCCGCCCCCGGCGTCCGGTCCCGTTCCGGCCGGCTGTTCGGCCGACCGGCCGGCCGACTGGACGGCCGGCTGATCGCCAGACGGCTCCCCTGGCTGTGGAGCGGTGCTGGCGGCTGCGGACAAGGCCTCCGCCAGGCCGCCGAGCTCCACGTGCACCACGAGCACCGGCTTCGCCGGAGCCGCCGCCGAGGCGGAACGCAGGGCCTCCGCCAGGGCGGCGTCGGCCGCCGAGGCCTCCCCCACGGCCGGGATCGCGGTGACCACCACGGCGTCACAGCCGTCGTCGGCCAGCGCGTGCGACAACGCGGCGTGGAAGTCCCCCGCCGAGGCGGCCGTGGTCAGATCGGCCGGGGGCAGCGGGCGCAGCCCTTCCGCCAGACAGGCGTCGTACGTGAGCAGCCCGAGCGATTCGGAGTTTCCGAGGATCGCCACGCGCGGCCCGGCGGGGAGCGGCTGGCGGGCGAGCAGCAGCCCCGCGTCGACCAGTTCCGTGATCGTGTCCACCCTGATGACGCCGGCCTGCCGCAGCAGGGCGGACACCGTCGCGTGGGGCAGACGGGTCGCCCGTACGGCATGCCCCTGGGGCGCTGCCCCTCCGTGCCGCGCGCCCTGGACGACGACCAGGGGCTTCGCCGCCGCCGTGCGTCGCGCGAGCCGGGTGAACTTCCGCGGGTTCCCGATCGATTCGAGGTACATGAGCGCGACATCGGTGTCCGGGTCCTCGTACCAGTACTGAAGGACGTCGTTGCCGGACACGTCGGCGCGGTTGCCCGAGGACACGAAGGTGGACACGCCCGTCACGCCGGTGACCCCGCCGCCGCGCCGGTGCAGACGGGACAGCAGCGCGATCCCGATGGCGCCGGACTGGGCGAACAGCCCGATGCGTCCGGCGCGCGGCATCTCGGGTGCGAGCGAGGCGTTGAGCCGTACCCGGGGGGAGGTGTTGATGACGCCGAAGGCGTTCGGTCCGATGATGCGCATCCCGTACGTACGCGCCTCGCGCACGAGTTCACGCTGGCGCTCCCTGCCTTCGGGGCCGCTCTCGGCGTACCCCGCGGAGACCACGACGAGGCCCTGCACGCCGTGTTCACCGCACTCGGCGACGACCGCGGGAACGCGCTCGGCCGGAACGGCGACGACGGCGAGGTCGACGGGCTCGGGAATGTCACGCACGGAGCGGTACGCCGGGACGCCGTCGAGCTCCTTCTCCTGAAGTGCCCCGTTCACCGCGTACAGGCGCCCGGTGAACCCCGCCCCGCGGAGGTTGTCCAGGACGCTGCGGCCCACTCCTCCGGGCGCGCGGCCCGCGCCGATGACGGCGACCGAGCCGGGTGCGAGGAGCCGGGCGACGGAGCGTCCCTCCGCGCGCTGCTCCCGCGCGCGCTGCACGGCGAGGGAGCGGTCGGTGGGCTCCAGGTCGAACTCCAGGCGTACGACGCCGTCCTCGAAGCTGCGCTTCTGCTGGTACCCGGCGTCCGTGAACACCTTGATCATCTTGTTGTTGGCGGGCAGCACCTCGGCGGCGAAACGGCGGATGCCGCGCTCGCGGGCGACGGCCGCGACGTGCTCCAGCAGCGCGGACGCCACACCGCGGCCCTGATGGGCGTCCTGGACGAGGAACGCGACCTCCGCCTCGTCCGCGGGGGCGGACGCGGGCAGGCCGTCGGCGTTGATGCGGTCGTAGCGTACGGTGGCGATGAACTCGCCGCCGACGGTGGCCGCGAGTCCCACCCGGTCCACAAAGTCGTGGTGGGTGAAGCGGTGGACGTCCTTGGCGGACAGGCGCGGGTACGGCGCGAAGAAGCGGTAGTACTTCGACTCGGCGGACACCTGCTCGTAGAAGCTGACGAGGCGGTCGGCGTCGTCGGCCGCGATGGGCCGGATGCGCGCGGTGCCGCCGTCGCGCAGGACGACGTCGGCCTCCCAGTGAGCGGGGTACTCGTGCCGGTCCGACGAGGTCTGCATGGGGCCCAGAGTACGGCTCGGGTCCGACAACGGCGGGCTCGCGTCCCCCCGGATTCCCAGGGTTCTCGTCCCGCGCGGGCGGGCTCGCGTCCGGGCAGGGCGCGGGGCAGTCTTGGGGATCGGAGCCGCCCGGGGCCACGTCGGGCCGGGGTCTGGCCGGGCCGGGCTCCTGGTCGCTTCAAGCAGGCTCCACCGTATGAAACAATGGTCTAGACAACCGTGAGACACCTGAAGGGCAGCATCACATGGCTGAGCGCCGCGTCAACGTCGGTTGGGCCGAGGGCCTTCACGCCCGTCCCGCCTCCATCTTCGTCCGGGCGGCCACGGCCTCCGGCGTCCCCGTGACGATCGCCAAGGCGGACGGCAACCCCGTCAACGCCGCTTCCATGCTCGCGGTCCTCGGCCTGGGCGCCCAGGGCGGCGAGGAGATCGTCCTCGCGTCCGACGCCGAGGGCGCTGACGCCGCGCTCGACCGCCTGGCGAAGCTGGTCGCCGAGGGTCTCGACGAGCTCCCCGAGACGGTCTGACCCCACGCATCACGTGCGGCGGAGCCGCGTCCCCCCACCCCGGGCGACGCGGCTCCGCCGTTTCCGCACCATGGTCCGGTCCCGGCCCGCGTGGAGACGACCGGCCCCCGGCTGCGCACGACGTCCGGCCCTGGTGGAGTGCCGTCGGCATCCGTCACAGATCTTCCCGTCGGCGCTATTCGCGTGCAATCCGGGACTCGATTTCCGTGCACGCAGAAATCACGTGCTCGGCAATTCCGGGCACGCGGGAAAATGGGCATCAGAAATATGCCCCTGCCGAATATCCCTCTTTGTATACGGCGCCACTGTTAATGCCGCAGGCCCGCCGTGTTTACGGGATGTTGCGAAGTCCTCACACGCTCGACGCGGTCTCGGCCCGGAAAGCGCAGCCGGTGCGCGGTCGTCGCCCGCTCGGTGTGCAGTGCCGTGACCGCCCGGGCACGGTCGCTGTCGCCCCGGGCCACGGCGTCCACGATGGCCCCGTGCTCGGTCCAGGACTCGGCGGGATGCGCGGGCGCCTCGACCGCGTACATCCAGGCGATCTTGTGCCGCAGCTGGGCGAGCGTCGAGGTCAGCTGCGGGCTGCCCGAGGCCTGCGCGAGCGTCTCGTGGAACCAGCCCCCCAGTGAGCGCAGATCCTCGCTGTTACCCCTCCTGGCCCGCTCCTGGCCCAGTCTGACCAGGCCGCGCAGCACCTTGAGGTGCGCCTCGGTGCGGCGCTGCGCGGCACGGGCGGCACCCAGCGGTTCCAGCAGCATGCGCATCTCCAGGAGGTCCGCGGCCTCCTGCTCCGTGGGCTCCGCCACGCACGCGCCCGCGTGTCTGCGGGTGACCACGAAGCCCTCCGCCTCCAGTGTGCGCAGCGCCTCGCGCACGGGGACCCGCGAGACGCCGTAACGACGCGCGAGCAGTTCTTCGGTGAGCCGGCTGCCGCGCTCGTAGACACCCGCGACGATGTCGTCACGAATCGCCGTGCATACCGAGCGCGCGGGAATACGCATGACCGGACCTCCGCCTTAATCCCCGCGAAACGCGGTCGATCGACGCTTGTTCGGTGACTCTATTGCAGTGAGCGGGAAATTCCGATGGCAGCCCGGAATCCATGGCTATTTTTTGGACACATCACGTCTCTGAACAGGCAGTCGTCCGGTGCGAAAGAGACCGGGAACGGTCGGGAAGAAGCCCGGAAGGCCCCGGAGCACGCGAAGGCCCCGGCTCAATGAGCCAGGGCCTTCGACGGAGGTGCGCCGACGCGTCGTGCCGTCAGACGTTCACGCCGTGCGAGCGGAGGTATCCGACGGGGTCCATGTCGGACCCGTACTCCGCGGTCGCGCGCGCCTCGAAGTGCAGGTGCGCTCCGGTGACGTTGCCGGTCGCCCCGGAGAGGGCTATCTGCTGTCCCGGAGTGACCGTCTGGCCGACGGAGACGCCGATGGACGAGAGGTGCCCGTACTGGGTGAAGGTGCCGTCGGTCATCTTGATGACGACCTGGTTGCCGTACGCGCCGCCCCAGCCGGCCTCCACCACGGTGCCGGAGCCGACCGCGCGCACGGCGGTGCCGCTGGCGGCGTGGAAGTCGATGCCGGTGTGACTGCCGGAGGACCAGACGGCGCCGCCGGCCTTGTAGCCGGTGGAGACGTACGAACCGGTGATCGGCGAGACGTACGCGTTGAGGCGCTTGCGCTCGGCCTCGCGGGCGGCACGAACCTTGACCTCGCGCTCCTTCTTGGCCTTCGCCGCGGCCTCCTCGGCCCGCTTCTTCGCGTCGGCCTCGGCCTTCTCGCGGGCGGCGGCCTCGTCGGCGGCCTGCTGCTGGGCGGCGGCCTGCGCGTCGATCTCTTCGGCGACCGAGTCGCCGATGATGACGGCCTTGGTGAGGCCGGTCTGCTCGACCGAGCTCTCGGCGGCGAACGCCGGGGCGGCCAGAGTGCCTACGACACCGGTGGTGGCGAGTGCGGCGACGCCCACCGTCCTGCGGGTCGCGCGCTTCATGCTGCTGGGACGACGGTGCTTCCCGGTGGCGCGAGTGAACGCCATGAAGTGGCTGATCCTTTCCTTCCTTCTCGCCTACCGGGTTAGCTGACGGGTTCGGAGCAGGAAGGTCTCCTACGGACCCCCTTCGGGAAGGGCGTCCGATTCACCCCAGGGACTACGTATGGGTCCCCGGCTCCCCTGGCTCGCGCCGTACGGGGACTCGGCGATGACTGTCCGGTGCCGCGGACGCGGCGCACTGCCTGACGAACAGCCGGACTGAAGCTAAACGTCGCCACTTTCAATAGACAAACGGATCACGGGTTTTGTAGCGCATGCCACAGGGCAGACAGGCAACCTCTCTACCAATACGGACAAACCACAGGAGACTCGGCGCAAGAAGAGACCCGGGCGACTCCTGAGTCACCCGGGCCCCGGCCTGCCGACGGTCCTTGCTGCGACTGCCGGTCCCTACTCCGCTGTCACGACGCTGACTTCACCGATACCGAGGGCCCTGACGGGCTCCTCG
Source organism: Streptomyces aurantiacus (assembly GCF_027107535.1). NCBI lineage: Bacteria > Bacillati > Actinomycetota > Actinomycetes > Kitasatosporales > Streptomycetaceae > Streptomyces > Streptomyces sp. Qhu-G9. Next base: position 7,449,150 of record NZ_CP114283.1, read on the forward strand.
ATCTGCGCGGCGTCTCCGACGAGGACGGTCACCAGACGGTCCACCGGGAAGGCGTTCACCGCGGCCGCCGTGGCCTCCACGGTGCCGGTCGCGGCGAGCTGCTGGTAGAGCGTCGCCTGGAAGTCGTCCGGCAGGTGCTGCTCGACCTGGTCGGCGAGCGTGCCCGCGACGGCGCCCGCGGTCTCGTACTTCAGGGGCGCCACGCCCACCAGGTTCTGCACGGCGACGTCGCGTTCGGCGTCCGTCAGTCCCTCGGCGGCGAGGGTGCGCAGCACCTTCCACAGGTCGTCGAGCGCCGGGCCGGTGTTCGGGGTGTCCACGGAGCCGCTGATGGCGAGCATCGAGATGCCCGTCCCGTCCGGGGCGGAGCGCAGCACCTGGCCGAACGCCCGCACGCCGTAGGTGTATCCCTTCTCCTCGCGCAGGACGCGGTCCAGGCGGGAGGTGAGGGTGCCACCGAGGCAGTACGTGCCGAGCACCTGGGCGGGCCACACCCGGTCGTGCCGGTCGGCGCCGACGCGGCCGATCAGCAACTGCGTCTGGACGGCCCCGGGGCGGTCGACGATGATCACCCGGCCGGTGTCGTCGGCGGTCACCGGCGGCACGGGGCGCGCCTCGGCCTGCGATCCGGTCCAGGCACCGAGCGTGTCCGCGAGCAGCGCGTCGAGGTCGACGCCGGTGAGGTCACCGACGACGACCGCGGTGGCCGTGGCGGGGCGTACGTGCTTCTCGTAGAAGGCACGTACGGCCGCGGAGTCGATCGCGGTGACCGTCTCCTCGCTGCCCTGGCGGGGGCGCGACATGCGCGAGGTCGCCGGGAAGAGCTGCCGGGAGAGCTCCTTGGCGGCCCTGCGGCCCGGGTTGGCGGTCTCGTGCGGGATCTCGTCGAGCCGGTTGCGCACCAGCCGCTCGATCTCGCCGTCGTCGAACGCGGGCGCCCTGAGCGCGTCCGCGAGAAGGCCGAGCGCCTTGGGCAGCCGGGAGACGGGGACTTCGAGGCTGAGCCGCACGCCCGGGTGGTCGGCGTGGGCGTCGAGCGTGGCGCCGCAGCGCTCCAGCTCGGCGGCGAACTCCTCGGCGGAGTGCTTGTCGGTGCCCTCCGAGAAGGCCCTCGCCATGATCGTGGCGATGCCGTCCAGTCCCTTCGGCTCGGCCTCCAGAGGGGCGGCCAGGAGGATCTCGACGGCGACGACCTGCTGGCCGGGGCGGTGACAGCGCAGCACCGTCAGGCCGTTGCCGAGCGCGCCGCGCTCGGGTGCCGGGAAGGCCCAGGGCCTGGCCTCGCCGGCCTGGGGCTGCGGGTGGAAGTCCATCGTGGCGAGCTCGGTCACTTGGCCGCCTCCTCGTCGGTGTCTTCAGCGGCGGCGTCGGTGCCGTCGGCGGCCTCGGCCTCTTCGGGGGCGACCGGCTCGTAGACCAGCACCGCGCGGTTGTCGGGGCGCAGGCGGGCCTTGGCGACCTCCCGGACCTCGTCGGCGGTGACGTCCAGGACGCGCTGGACGGCGGTCAGGGCAAGCTGGGGGTCACCGAACAGGACCGCGTACCGGCACAGTTCGTCGGCGCGGCCCGCGACCGTACCGAGACGGTCCAGCCACTCGCGCTCCAACTGTGCCTGGGCGCGCTCCATCTCCTCGGCCGTGGGCCCCTCCTCGGCGAACCGGGCGAGCTCCTCGTCGACGGCGGACTCGATCACCGGCACCTCGACATCGCCCGACGTCTTCACGTCGAGCCACCCCAGGGAGGGCGCTCCGGCGAGGCGCAGCAGGCCGAACCCGGCCGCCACGGCGGTGCGGTCACGGCGTACGAGCCGGTTGTAGAGCCGGGACGACTCGCCGCCACCGAGGACGGTCAGGGCCAGGTCGGCCGCGTCGCACGCGCGCGTGCCGTCCTCCGGCAGCCGGTAGGCGGCCATCAGCGCGCGGGCCGGGACCTCCTCCTCGACGACCTCGCGCAGCTGCTCACCGATGTTCTCCGGCAGCGAACCGTCGCGCGGGGCGGGCTTTCCGTCGTGGCCGGCGATGGAGCCGAAGTACTTCTCGACCCAGGCGAGCGTCTGCTCGGGGTCGATGTCGCCGACGACCGACAACACGGCGTTGTTGGGTGCGTAGTAGGTGCGGAAAAAGGCGCGCGCGTCCTCGAGAGTGGCCGCGTCCAGGTCGGCCATCGACCCGATCGGGGTGTGGTGGTAAGGGTGGCCCTCCGGGTACGCGAGGGCGGTCAGCTTCTCGAAAGCGGTGCCGTAGGGGACGTTGTCGTAGCGCTGACGGCGTTCGTTCTTGACGACGTCCCGCTGGTTCTCCATCGACTCCTCGTCGAGCGCGGCGAGCAGCGAGCCCATCCGGTCGGCCTCCAGCCAGAGGGCAAGCTCCAGCTGGTGCGTCGGCATGGTCTCGAAGTAGTTGGTGCGCTCGAAACTGGTCGTCCCGTTGAGCGAACCGCCGGCGCCCTGCACCAGTTCGAAGTGGCCGTTGCCCTTGACCTGGCCGGACCCCTGGAACATCAGGTGCTCGAAGAGGTGGGCGAGCCCGGTGCGGCCCTTGACCTCGTGACGCGAGCCGACGTCGTACCAGAGGCACACCGCCGCGACCGGGGTCAGGTGGTCCTCGGAGAGCACCACACGCAGGCCGTTGGCCAGGCGGTGCTCGGTCGCTGTCAGGCCGCCGGAGCCGGCCTCAGCTGTGGCCGTGTGACCCATGGGCATGTACGTCCCTTCGATCGCGGAAAACTGCTCAATTCCTGCTAGTCGTGCCACTGTATGCAAGCGCGCGGACAGCTGGCGAAGTTCCCGCGTCCCGTACGCCGAGAGCGAGCACGCGTCCGCCGTCGGGAGCCTGTACGGTCGTGCGATCACACGGCTCCCGAAGTCGTGTGCGGGCGGGTGGGCTCGCGCTCTCCAACACCTGTTCGGATACTCGGCTCACGTCTTCCGGGTCCCGTGGGCTGCGTCGGCGACACTTCCCACGAGGCAGGCCTGGCAGGTCGGGCACGAGGTCCGTCAGGCCCGTCCGGACGGGTCGTGGTCCGCGTTGTCAGTGGGCCGGTCCACAATGGAGCCCGTCAGAACCCGTTCATGCCCCGGCAGAGACTGTGAAGGAGTCGCCGCAGCGATGGCCCGCCGCAGCACGAAGACCCCGCGACCCGACGACGGCGCTGACTTCGAGGAGCGCATCCTCGACATCGACGTCGTCGACGAGATGCAGGGCTCCTTCCTCGAGTACGCGTACTCGGTCATCTACTCCCGAGCCCTGCCGGACGCCCGCGACGGCCTCAAGCCCGTGCACCGCCGCATCGTCTACCAGATGAACGAGATGGGGCTGCGCCCCGACCGCGGCTACGTGAAGTGCGCCCGTGTCGTCGGCGAGGTGATGGGTAAGCTCCACCCGCACGGCGACGCGTCGATCTACGACGCCCTGGTGCGCCTGGCCCAGCCCTTCTCCATGCGCCTGCCCCTGGTCGACGGCCACGGCAACTTCGGTTCTCTGGGCAACGACGACCCGCCGGCCGCCATGCGGTACACCGAGGCGAGGATGGCCGACGCCACCTCCCTCATGACGGAGTCGATCGACGAGAACACGGTCGACTTCGGCCCGAACTACGACGGCCAGGAGCAGGAGCCGTCCGTCCTTCCTGCGGCGTATCCGAACCTCCTGGTCAACGGCGCGTCGGGCATCGCGGTCGGCATGGCGACGAACATGGCGCCGCACAACCTCGGCGAGGTCATCGCCGCCGCCCGGCACCTGATCCGCCACCCGGGAGCCGACCTCGAGACGCTCATGAAGCACGTCCCGGGCCCCGACCTGCCCACGGGCGGCCGGATCGTCGGCCTCTCCGGCATCAGGGACGCGTACGAGTCGGGCCGTGGCACCTTCAAGATCCGCTCCACGGTGTCCGTCGAGAACGTGACAGCGCGCCGCAAGGGTCTCGTCGTCACGGAACTGCCCTTCACCGTCGGCCCGGAGAAGGTGATCGCGAAGATCAAGGACCTGGTCGGCTCGAAGAAACTGCAGGGCATCGCCGACGTCAAGGACCTCACCGACCGTGCGCACGGCCTGCGGCTGGTCATCGAGGTCAAGAACGGCTTCGTACCGGAGGCCGTCCTGGAGCAGCTCTACAAGCTGACGCCGATGGAGGAGTCCTTCGGCATCAACAACGTGGCCCTGGTGGACGGCCAGCCGCTCACCCTCGGCCTCAAGGAACTGCTGGAGGTGTACCTCGACCACCGCTTCGAGGTCGTGCGCCGCCGCAGCGAGTTCCGTCGCACCAAGAAGCGCGACCGGCTGCACCTGGTCGAGGGTCTGCTCGTCGCCCTGCTGGACATCGACGAGGTCATCCGCCTCATCCGCTCCAGCGACAACTCCGCCCAGGCGAAGCAGCGCCTGATCGAGCACTTCTCCCTGAGCGAGATCCAGACGCAGTACATCCTGGACACGCCGCTGCGCCGCCTGACCAAGTTCGACCGCATCGAGCTGGAGACCGAGCGCGACCGGCTCAACGGCGAGATCGACGAGCTGACCGGCATCCTCGATTCGGACGCCGAGCTGCGCAAGCTGGTGTCGGGCGAGCTGGCCGCGGTGGCCAAGAAGTTCGGCACCGACCGGCGCACGGTGCTGCTGGAGTCCGCCGGTTCGACCGCTGCGGCCGTCCCGCTGCAGGTGGCGGACGACCCGTGCCGGGTCCTCCTGTCGTCGACAGCGCTGCTCGCCCGTACGGCCAACGGCGACCCCTTCGGGGAGAGCGAGGGCCGGCGTGTCAAGCACGACCTGATCGTCTCCGCCGTCCCGGCGACGGCGCTGGGCGAGATCGGCGCGGTCACGTCCGCCGGACGGCTCCTGCGGATCAACGTCATCGACCTCCCGCGGCTCCCGGAGACCGCGGCTGCGCCCAACCTCTCCGGGGGAGCGCCGATTTCGGAGTTCCTGGCCCTCGAGGACGACGAGCAGGTGGTCTGTCTGACGACCCTCGACGAGTCGTCGCCGGGCCTGGCCCTCGGCACGCAGCAGGGTGTGGTGAAGCGTGTGGTCCCCGACTATCCCTCCAACAAGGGGGAGCTGGAGGTCATCACGCTCAAGGACGGTGACCGGATCGTCGGCGGGGCCGAGCTGCGCACGGGAGAGGAAGACCTGATCTTCATCACCGACGACGCGCAGTTGCTGCGGTATCAGGCGTCCCAGGTCCGCCCGCAGGGCCGGCCGGCGGGCGGTATGACCGGCATGAAGCTCACGGACGGCGCCAAGGTGATCTCGTTCACGGCGGTCGACCCGGCCGTGGACGCCGTGGTGTTCACGGTGGCGGGTTCGCGCGGCACGCTGGACGACTCGGTCCAGACGACCGCGAAGCTGACGCCCTTCGACCAGTATCCGCGCAAGGGCCGCGCCACAGGCGGCGTGCGCTGCCAGCGGTTCCTCAAGGGGGAGGACTGCCTGAGCCTGGCATGGGCCGGTCCCGCCCCGGCGCGCGCCGCTCAGAAGGACGGGACACCCGCGGACCTGCCGGAGATGGACCCGCGGCGGGACGGCTCGGGGGTCTCACTGGCGAAGACGGTCTCGGTGGTGGCAGGACCGGTCTAGAGGCAGGAGGGACGGTCGGGTCCACCGCCCCGACCGTCCCCGACCCGAGCCCCGCTCCTAGCTCTGCTCCTGCTCCTGTACGTAGCGCAGGACGCCCCACATGCTGCGCTCGTCGGCGTGTGGGGCATCGTCCCTGCACGCCTCCAGTTCCTTGCCGAGCGCGAGCGCGTCGATGCCGGACCCGATGAGCACCAACTGGGTGAGCCGCTCGCCCCCGCTCCACGGCTCCGGATAGAAGCGCAGGAACCGTCCCACGGCGTGCACGGCGTACCGGTTGCGCGGGTCGGCGGCGCCGAAGTCGACGTACCCCTTGATGCGGTACAGGCCCGCGGGCCGGCTGTCGAGGAACTCCATCAACTGCCGTGGGCCAAGAGGCACTTCGGAGGTGAAGGACACGGACTCGTAGGCGGAGTGCAGATGGCCGCCCTGTGCGTCGGGGTCACCGTGCTCGCCCTCCTCGTGCCGGTGGAGGTCGTCGAAGGACAGCTGACCGATCCGCTCCTCGGACGGCCGGCAGTCGAAGAGGAACTCGGGGTCGACCCGCCCGTACGCGGCGGGTACGACGGCGGCACCGTCAACGAGCGTCCGCACGAGCCGGATCACGCGGTCGGGGTCCGTCACGCGGTCCGCCTTGTTGACGACAACGAGGTCGGCGATGGCGAGGTGCCGGTCGATCTCGGGGTGCTTCTCACGGGTGGCGTCGAACTCGGCGGCGTCGACGACCTCCACCAGACCGCCGTAGACGATGTGCGGGTTCTCGCTGGCGAGGAGCATCCTCACCAGCTCCTGCGGCTCGGCGAGACCGCTCGCCTCGATGACGATCACGTCGATCCCGGCGGAGGGCCGGGCGAGCCGGTCCAGGTACAGGTCGAGTTCACTGGCGTCCACGGCGCAGCACAGACACCCGTTGCCCAGTGAGACCGTCGAGTCGCCGAGCGCACCGGCCACGGCCATGGCGTCGATCTCGATGGCACCGAAGTCGTTGACGATGGCACCGATGCGGCTGCCTCCGCCGCGGTGCAGGAGGTGATTGAGCAGGGTGGTCTTCCCGGAGCCCAGGAAGCCGGCGAGGACGAGGACCGGGATCTGCTGGGGGCTCGCCTGACTCAACGCGCGACCTCTCTCACCTCTGCGTACACCGGCTCACGGACCGGCTCTCACGACGGGGAACGAATGCTCATCACAGGATACGAGCCGGTGGAAAGCCCTCGGAGTGAACGATTGTTAGCGGCGCTCGCGGGGCACACGTCAGGCATGGCGCCGAGTTGCGCGACCCGCGTTTCCCTCCGTGCGCCTCCTCTCCGCCTCCCAGCCGATCAGAGCCGCTCGGGCACCCTGGGAGACGGCAAGCGCCGCCCAACGCTCGCCGGTCCCCATCAGTCGACCCGCAACCGACGACCGGCGGACGGCCGCCTGATTCGGGGGTTGACATGGCCACACAGAACTCTGGGAAGCGACAGCTGGGCTCCGCGGCCGCAGCGGGGCTCGCCTTCGCAGCGGGGGCACTCGCGGCACTGGCCGCCCAGCAACGCCGGTACGAGGATCTGCGGCTCCGAGTCGCGGAAGTCGAGCGGAGCGAGCGGCAGGCCATGCTGACCGAGCAGCAGCGCCTCCAGTTCTACCTGCTGAGCAGGGCGATGGAGGATCCCGACCTGGCCGCCGTGTACAGCAACGTCCAAGTCGACTCCCCCACCCAGCGGCGTCAGTACCTGTTCGCGAACGCCCTCTACACCAACGCCCTGCTCGCCTACCGCGTCGGAGTCGTCAACTGGGAGGAGCTGCACGGCCACCTCCGCATGGTCTGCCACAACCCCATCTTTCGCGACTACTGGGACGCGCACCGGCCGCATCGGGCCAGCCTCAAGGACGACTCCGAGGAGGCCAGGGTGGGCCGAATGGTGGACGTGTTGATCCGCGATCTGGACGAGTCGGATACGGAAGCATGGTGGGTCGTCGGTGAACCACCTGCGGAATAAGCCCAGTTGACGGGCCGTGAGCGGTTCATCTCGCTGTCAACATGAGGAAGAAGGAACATCGGCGGCAACAAAAAACGAGTAATCTTTCCCCGCCCCAACGGGCTATCCTGACCCCGCCCTCAACTCTGTCCTCAACCGTCCAGACGTGAGGCCCACGGGGTCTCCATGTCTAGACACGAGGCAGGGAACTTGAAAATCGTGCGCCGCATCGGTGCGTCCCCACGCGAACGAGGAAGCTTGTCCGGTGACTCATGCCCGGACATCTTCGAACTCAGCGATGGGAACTTCGCCGTCATCGGAACAGAAGCTACAGCGGCGCTCGACAAAGAGCTTCCCTCTGACGCAGCACGGGCCGACTACGAACGCATCGTCATCGTCAGCAGAGAAACGCTGGTGCGCGCCAAGGCGGACATTCCAGACACGTAGAGCAAGCTCTGGGCTGTCGTAGGGATCAACCTGTCAACCGTTGAAATCCATCCGGTCACCCCGTTGAGGCTCACCTCCGGAAGACGGTTCCACTCCGCCCGCACCCACCCGCCAACCGCCCCTCGCGCCACACCGTGACGACCGGGGCCAACCGAGCAGGCCGGCGCCAACCCAGCCGACCACTCGATCCGACCTTCTGGAGGTCCGACACCGGAACGGTGTCGGACTCCACGCGTACTCACCGCATGGCATACGCCTACGCCCGATGCGTGAGACTCAGGCCACCGCAGGCACTGCAACCGGCGGTATCGGCCCCCACGCACCGCGTTGTGGGCCGAATGGTCTTTCGGGTCTTCTGCCTTGCCAGGATGTAGGTGCTCCAGCCGACCACGCGTCCCACGGCGAACGTCGGGATGACTATTTTCCGGGGAACCCGGAGATGTCCATGACGGGGCGGACGATCCGGCCATTGCCCGCGTGAAACGACGTCCGTACCCGGGCGAGGACTCCCGCGCGCGGGCGCTGTGTCGGCCTCCTGGGGAGATCCCCGACGCTTGCGGATGCGTCCCAGCGAGCACGGCATGAGGGCACGGCCCCCTCAGCCCCTGCCGGAGCAGTGACACCACGGCCCCACGAGTCACCGGAAGCCAAGTCAGGTTAGGCTCACCTGTGTGAGTACGTGCGCGAAGGTCTCCCGGGACCTGGCGGAGCCCCTCGCGGGGACCGCCGCGACGGCGAGGACGTGGCTGCTGGTCGAACAGCCCGGTCCCTGGGGTGCCAACGCGCTGACTTCGAGCCACCTGGATCGGGCCCTGGGCCGCGCCCTGGAACAGGCCGTCGAAGGCACCGGCGTACGCATCGCCCTGATTCGGCGCCCTGGGCGCCACGCGGACTGCCACACAGTCGCCCGGCGTCACGTGTACGCGGCCCACACCCTTCCGGGGAACGTATGGCTGCACCACGCCATCACGTCAGACCCCGAGAAACTGCTCAAACTTGACTTCACGGAGCTCGGCAGAGGCCTGTCCGGCACCTTCGACGCCACACTCGACGGCACTCCCCACGCCGGTAACCCGCTCGCCCTGGTGTGCACCAACGGCAAGCGCGACCGGTGCTGTGCCCTGCTCGGCCGCCCCCTCGCCGCCGAACTCGCCGCTTCCGGAGTGGAGGGAGCGTGGGAGGTCACACATCTGGGAGGCCATCGCTTCTCGCCCACCCTTCTCGTGCTGCCCTCCGGCTACGCGTACGGACGCGCCGAGGCCCATGCCGTCAAGGAGGTACTCCAGCGCGTACGGGACGGGCGCGTAGTCACCGAGGGGTGTCGAGGGAGCTCCGCCTGGGAGCGGCCCGGCCAGGCTGCCGAGCTGGCTGTGCGCGCCGCGGTGCGTGAGGACGCGGTGGACGCGCTGAGCGTGATCCGCACCGAGGGCGAGGCACCTCACCGGGAGGTGACCGTCGCCCACACCGACGGCCGCCGCTGGCTTGTCACGGTCACCGAGGGCCCCTCGTCGCCGCCCCGGGCGGAGAGCTGCGGTTCGGCTCTGGGTTCCCCTGCGCGAATGGACGTGACGGCGGTGCGCGAGCTGTCCCGTACGGGCGCAGCGAGCCACGCGGCCCGCTGACCACGCGTTCGACCACGAGATCCACGCCACACCCCCTACGGCCCGGCGCGCCCGTCCCCGTACCGTCATAGGCATGAGCCCCACTCCCCCTGCCCGACGACTCCGCCTCGGCATGCCGAAACGGATGTTCTCGCAGGTGCTGCTGATGCAGGTGGCGATCGCCGCCGGAGTCGCCGTACTCGCGACGGGCCTGTTCCTCGCGCCGCTCAGCGACCAGCTGGACGACCAGGCGATGCGCCGCGCGCTCGCGATCGCGCAGACCACGGCCGCCCAGCCGCAGCTCGCCGAGGATCTGACATCGACGCGCCCTTCCGCGAACGGGCCGGTCCAGGCCGAGGCGGAGCGCATCCGCGAGGCGAGCGGAGCGGAGTACGTCGTGGTGATGGACATGCGCGGCGTGCGCTGGTCGCACACCAACCCCGCCGAGATCGGGGGACGCGTCTCCACCGACCCTGCGCAGGCCCTGGCCGGCCGAGACGTCATGCAGATCGACAGCGGCACCCTGGGCCGCTCGGCGCGCGGCAAGGTGCCTCTGCGCGACGCCGACGGCGACATCGTCGGCGCGGTCTCCGTCGGCATCGAGTACGACAGTGTGCGTGCCCGTCTCATCCATGCGATCCCAGGACTCTTCGCCTACGCGGGCGGGGCGATGGCCGTCGGCGCGCTGGCCGCCTATCTGATCTCACGACGGGTGCACCGGCAGACTCGTGACCTGGCCTTCTCGGACATCGCCGGGCTTCTGGCGGAACGCGAGGCCATGCTGCACGGCATCCGGGAGGGCGTCGTCGCGCTGGACCGTGAGGGCAGGATCAGGCTGCTCAACGACGAGGCCCGGCGCCTGCTGGGCATCGGCGACGAAGCCGTGGGCCTGCCTCTCGGCACGGCGCTCGGCACGGGGCGTACGACCGACGTCCTGGCCGGAACCGTCAGCGGAACCGACCTGCTCACCGTCCGCGGACAGCGGGTCCTGGTCGCCAACCGCATGCCGACCGACGACGGTGGCGCAGTCGCCACACTGCGGGACCGCACGGAGCTGGAACAGCTGGGCCGCGAACTCGACTCCACCCGCGGCCTGATCGACGCCCTGCGCGCCCAGGACCACGAGCACGCCAACCGCATGCACACACTGCTCGGCCTGCTGGAACTGGAGATGTTCGACGACGCCGTGGAGTTCGTCGGCGAGGTCGTCGGCGACCACAGGGCCACCGCGGAACAGGTCACCGAGAAGATCCACGATCCGCTGCTCGCCGCTCTCCTGGTGGGCAAGGCAACCGTCGCGGCGGAGCGCGCAGTGGCCCTGCGGATCTCCGACAGGACACTGTTCCCCGACCGGCTGGTCGATGCCCGGGGGCTGGTCACGATCGTCGGGAACCTCGTCGACAACGCGCTCGACGCCGTCGCGGGCACCCTCCACGCGCGCGTGGAGGTCGAATTGCGCGCGGAAGGGCGTACGGCTGTGCTCAGGGTGCGGGACACGGGGCCGGGGGTCCCGGCCGAGCAGCGTGAGTTGATCTTCACGGACGGGTGGTCCACCAAGAAGCCACCGGCCCACCGCAAGCGCGGGATCGGTCTCTCCCTGGTGCGTCGCCTCGCCGAGCGGCAGGGTGGCAGCGCACGCGTCGCGGAGGCGGAGGGCGGGGGCGCGGAGTTCACGATCGTGCTGCCGGAGGCACTCGCGGAGGCAGGGCTCACCTCCGGTCCGGAGCCCGGTCCCGCACCGGGAAGAGCCGCCACGACCACCAAGGAGGAGCCGCGATGATCGAGGTACTGGTCGTGGACGACGACGTCCGGGTCGCCCGGGTCAACGCCGCCTACGTGGAGAAGGTCGCGGGCTTCCATGTCGCGGCCGAGGCCCATTCGGCGGCGGAGGCGCTGCGGCAGGTGGAGGAGCTGCCTCGGCTGGACCTGGTGCTTCTCGACCACTATCTGCCCGACGGGACGGGTCTCGCGGTGGTGCAGGAGATGCGGCGGCGCGGCCACCAGACCGACGTGATCATGGTGACCGCTGCCCGTGACGTCACCACGGTCCAGGCGGCGATGCGGCACGGCGCCCTCCAGTACCTGGTCAAGCCCTTCGCGTTCGCCGGACTGCGCGCGAAACTGGAGGCGTACGCCGAACTGCGCCGCACCCTCGACGGGGGCGGCGAGGCCGAACAGGCCGAGGTCGACCGGATCTTCGGCGCCCTCTCGGCGGGCTCCGAACCTGATCTGCCCAAAGGGCACTCCCCCACCACCGCGGAGGCCGTACGCCAGGCTCTGGTGACCGCCGAAAGCCCCCTGTCCGCCCAGGAGATCGCCGACCGGACCGGCCTCAGCCGACAGACCGCCCAGCGCTATCTGAAGCTTCTGGAGCGCACGGGCCGGGCCACGCTGAGCCTGAAGTACGGAGACGCGGGCCGCCCCGAACACCGCTACGTCTGGGCGACCCGCGCCTGAAAACACCGGCGGAGTACGGCACGGGGGCGCGCCCCCGTACCCCTGCGGGCCGAGCCGTGGGACGGCCTCAGACCGCCCCCGCGCCCGTGAGCGCCCGTACTTCGGTCTCCGCGTGCTTGGCCTCGTCCGGCGGCTCCGCCGAAGTGACCGTGCCGAGCCATCCCGCCAGGAAACCGAGCGGAATGGACACCAGACCGGGATTCTCCAGCGGGAAGTACTGGAGGTCGACGCCGGGGAACAGCGAGGCGGGACTGCCCGACACCACGGGCGACAGCACCACCAGCACCAGGGCCGGCACCAGCCCCCCGTACACGGACCACACCGCACCGCGCGTAGTGAAGTTCCGCCAGAACAGCGAGTACAGCAGCACCGGCAGATTCGCCGACGCCGCGACCGCGAAGGCGAGTCCCACCAAAAACGCCACATTGAGGTCGCGCGCGAGCAGACCGAGCGCGATGGCCACGACACCGATCCCGACCGCGGCCGTCCGCGCGACGGAGACCTCGCTGCGCGGCTTCGAACGCCGCCGCCGCAGTGACGCGTACAGGTCGTGGGCCACGGACGCGGAGGAGGCCAGCGTGATCCCAGCGACCACCGCGAGAATCGTGGCGAAGGCGATGGCGGCGACGATCGCAAAAAGAACCGTTCCGCCTGTGGACGCCGCACCGCCGCCCAGGTCGAGCGCCAGTAGCGGAACCGCCGTGTTTCCGGCCGCGTTCGAGCCGCGTACCGCGTCGGGGCCGACGATCGCCGCCGCTCCGAACCCCAGCACGATCGTCATCAGGTAGAACGCGCCGATCAGGCCGATCGACCAGACGACCGAGCGGCGTGCGGCCCGCGCGGTCGGCACGGTGTAGAAGCGCGACAGGATGTGCGGCAGCCCGGCCGTGCCGAGCACCAGGGCGAGGCCCAGGCTGATGAAGTCGAGACGCGCCGTCCAGTCCCCGCCGTACTTCAGCCCCGGCGCGAGGAACGAATCCCCGTGCCCGCTCCGCCCCGCCGCCGTACGCAGCAACTGGTCGAAGTCCCCGTGAAACCGCATCAGTACGAGCACGGTCAGCGCGATCGCCCCGCCCATGAGCAGGACCGCCTTGACGATCTGGATCCAGGTGGTGGCCCGCATGCCTCCGAACGACACGTAGACGACCATGAGCGCGCCGACACCGATGACCGTCCAGGCCTGCGCCGCCTCGCTCGTGCCTCCCAACAGCAGTGCGACCAGGCTGCCCGCGCCCACCATCTGCGCCACCAGATACAGAACGGACACGGTCACCGAGGAAGTTCCCGCCGCGATCCGTACCGGCCGCTCGCTCATGCGCGCCGCGACGACGTCGGCGAGCGTGAACCGCCCGCAGTTGCGCACCAGTTCGGCGACCAGGAACAGCACGACGAGCCAGGCGACGAGAAAACCCACCGAGTACAGCAGCCCGTCGTAGCCGAAGAGCGCGATCAGCCCCGAGATTCCGAGGAAGGAGGCGGCGGACATGTAGTCGCCCGCGATGGCAAAACCATTCTCCATCGGTGAGAAGAGCCGACCGCCCGCGTAGAACTCCTCCGCCGAACCGTGCCGGTGACGGCTCACCCAGGTCGTGATTCCCAGGGTGATCGCCACGAACACGCTGAAGAGCAGCAGGGCCAACGTCTGATGGTTGCCGGTCACCTCTCACCGCCCGTGACGCTGCGCGTCAGCTCCTGGGTGTCCCAACGCAGATCGAGTGCGGCGCGGTCTCTGCGCAACCGTGCGTGCCGCGCGTACGCCCACGTGAACAGGAACGTCGTGAGGAACTGTCCGAGCCCCGCGACCATGGCCACGTTCACCGCGCCGGCGACGGGCCGCGCCATGAAGGCCGGTGCCGTGGTCGCCGTCACGACATACCCCACATACCAGGTGAAGAAGACGGCGACGGCCGGAATCACGAACCGCCGGTACCGGCTGCGCACCTCCTGGAAGGCCGCACTGCGCTGCACCTCCAGATAGACATCGGCTGCGCGGGCGCTCCGGTCCTCCTGCTCCCTGCGCGCGGTCGGCACAGCGGAGGCGGGCGCGCCCGTGCTGTCCAACTCTCCCCACCCGGAGGCGAGCGCGTCGTACCAGGGGTCGTCGAACCGGACCTTGCCGGAGTCGGGACCGTCGTGCTTCTCCACCGAACTCTCCTTGTCCGCCGCCCGTTTCGGCCGCGTGCCCAAGGATGGACAGAATGGGAAGATCCCTGACTCTTCTCTCCAAGTACTTCACCCCATCAGGTGACTCACCCCCCTGGTGGCCGCACAAGTCCCTTCCCGAAGGCGTAACGGACGGCCTGTGCACGGTCCTTGAGCCCGGTCTTGGCGAAGAGGTTGTTGATATGGGTCTTCACCGTGGCGGTGGACACATGCAGCTTGCGGGCGATCTCCTGGTTGGTCAGGCCGTCGGCGATCAGCACCAGCACCTCCGTCTCCCGCGCGGTGAGCCCGTCCAGAGTCTCCTGGGCGGGCACGGTGGGCTCCGGTTCCGACAGACGCTCCAGCAGCCGTCGCTGGATGCCCGGCGAGAGTCCGGCGTCCCCGGACAGCACGCTGTGCACGGCTCGTACGATCTCGTCGCCGCCCGCGTCCTTCGTGAGATAGCCACGGGCCCCGGCCTTCAACGCGGGAAACAGCGACGCGTCGTCCGCGTACGTGGTGAGCACGACGACCTGCGTTCTCGGGTACTCCGACCTGATGCGTCCCGTTGCCTCGGCTCCGTCGCACCGGGGCATCCGCAGATCCATCAGCACCACGTCCGGGTCGAGCTCGGCCACCAGTCGCACGGCCTCGTTCCCGTCGGCGGCCGCACCGACGACCTCGATCCCTGGCAGCAGACCGAGCAGCGTCACGATGCCCTCGCGCACAACGGTCTGATCGTCCGCCACGACGACACGGGCCGGCGGCGTGCCGTCCACTTCCGTCATACGGGCACCTTCAGCGTCACCGCGAATCCCTCCTCGTACGGGCCGGCCTCCAGCGAGCCTCCCAGCAGCTCGGCCCGTTCCCGCATTCCGAGCAGACCGTATCCGGCGCCGGAGTGCGTGAACTCTCCCGGCGGCGCACCCGAGTCCCGTACGTGCAGCGTCACCTCGCTCCGGCCGTAGTCCATCCGTATGCGTACCTTGGCGCCCGGCGCATGCTTGCGGACGTTCGTCAGAGCCTCCTGGGCGACTCTGCGGACCGCCTGGGACACCTCGGCGGGAAGCGGCCGCCGTTCACCCGTGACAGTGACATCCGCTTCGTCGGCCTGGGCTACGAGCTCGGTCAGGAACTCCTCCAAGGGGGACAGTTCTCCGCGCAGCGCGGAGAGTGCCTGCCGGGTCTCGGCCAGCCCTTCACGGGCCATGCCCCGTGCGGCGACGACCCGGTCGAGGATCTGGCCCTTCTCCGCCCCCTTCTGGATCAGCAGCCGGGCCGCCTCCAGGTGCACGAGCTGGGCCGAGAGGCTGTGCGCCAGTACGTCGTGGATCTCCCGCGCGATCCTGGCCCGCTCCGCGAGCGCCGCCGTCTCCGCCTCGGCCGCCCGCGCGGCCCGCTCCTGGACGAGCAGCCGCTGGGCGGTGCCGCGGGCCTCGGCATCCAGCCGGAGCACGTAACCGAGCAGGGCGAGCCCTCCGGTCGTGGCCACCACGGCCGGCCGGCTGTCGTCACTGACCACGGCGTAAGCCCCCAGTGCCACCGAGGTGGCGGGCAGTGCGGCCACGAGGGGCAGCCGCTCCATCGCGGTGATGCCGCACACGCACCACAGGACGAGCGCCGGCACTCGTACGCCTGCGCCTTGTGCCACCAACCCGACACCGAGGAGCAGTGCGAGCAGTCCCAGAGAGGGCAGGAGCCGGTGCTCGAGCGTGGTCCTCCGGAAGCCCCAGAGCCCGGCCCCGCACACGAGGACAGCCGGAACGGCCACCGCGACGCCCCAGCCATGCAGCTCACTGCCCGTGAAGGTCGTACCCAGGAGGACACCGACGGCGACGACGCGCGCGGCTGTGGCGAGCCCGCGCCGCGCCCTGGGGACTCCCGCTCGGGAGAGTGCCTCGCGGGAGGGCCAGCGCTGCCAGACGTTCTCCGTCACACCCGCTCCTTGCGCAAGGGACGAGGCAGGTCTTCACCGTAGGCCGTGCTCTGCCCGGTCACCGGGCGCAGACCGTGCGCCCGCCAGGCCAGGATGCGCGAGCGGGCCAGAAGCGTCAGCGCGAGCCCGAGGAGCAGGGCGGAGGTGCCCTGACGTAGACCGAGCACGACGCCAAGGCCGAAAAGGCCCGCCCGCAGCGCTATGCCGGTGATCCAGACGAGAGCACTGGCCTTGCTGCTCCTGGTCCACACCGCTCCGTCCGGTGTCGTCCACATCCGTGTCGTCCACGCCCAGCCGGCGCCTGTGGCCAGGGCGATGAGGAGCTCGGCGCCGAGCAAAAGGACTGATTCCGTCTGATGGCGGGGGTCGAGCAGACCGGGCTCGCGCAGGGCGAGAAAGACCAGCACCGCGGGCACGACCCACCAACGCCGGTCCGTCTCGATCCGACGGGGGCGGAACTGGCGAGCGATCACCAGGACGGCAACGGCGAGAATCGCCAGGACATCGACAAGCCCGGACATCGCGGCCTCCGTGAGCGAGGAGAAGCGGGTGCCGACGGCGGGCGCTGTCGACACCTTCGACGCTACGGAGACGGACCGGCCGGCAGATCGGCGCCAGGGTGGATCATGGGTGGATCCGTGGACCGGTCCGTCTCCACCCGGGGGTGGAGACGATCTGCCACGTCCTCACGGGCGGCTCCTGCCTCTGCCGCGTCGTCACGCGCAGCTCCCGCCTCTCCATCGCGACGGGGCCCGTCTGCGTTCCGACCGGCCCCGTCCGACGGCCTACGCGTCGATGCGCGAGCGGTCCAGAGTCGCCGCGGAGCTGGAGATGAACTCCTTGCGCGGAGCGACGTCGTTGCCCATCAACAGGTCGAAGACCTGCTCGGAGGCCTCAAGGTCGGAGATGTTGATCCGGCGCAGCGTGCGGTGGCGCGGATCCATCGTCGTCTCGGCCAGCTGGTCCGCGTCCATCTCGCCCAGGCCCTTGTAGCGCTGGATGGAGTCCTTGTACCGCACGTTCTTCCGCTGGAGCTCGAGCAGGGTGTCCCGCAGCTCGCGGTCCGAGTACGTGTAGATGTACTTGTCCTGGCCCTTCTTGGGCTGGCTCAGCTCGATCCGGTGGAGCGGCGGCACGGCCGCGAACACCCGGCCGGCCTCGACCATGGGCCGCATGTAGCGCTGGAAGAGCGTCAGGAGCAGGCAGCGGATGTGCGCGCCGTCGACGTCGGCATCGACCAGCAGGATGATCTTCCCGTACCGGGCGGCGTCGATGTCGAACGTACGGCCCGAGCCTGCCCCTATGACCTGGATGATCGCGCCGCACTCGACGTTCTTCAGCATGTCCGACACGGACGACTTCTGAACGTTGAGGATCTTTCCGCGAATCGGCAGCAGGGCCTGGAACTCGGAGTTCCGGGCGAGCTTGGCGGTGCCGAGCGCCGAGTCTCCCTCGACGATGAACAGCTCGCTGCGCTCCACGTCGTCGCTGCGGCAGTCGGCGAGCTTGGCGGGCAGCGAGGAGGACTCCAGGGCCGTTTTCCGCCGCTGCGCGTCCTTGTGCTGGCGGGCGGCGATTCTCGTGCGCGCGGCGGCGACCGCCTTCTCCAGGACGACACGGGCCTGTGCGGCCGCGTCCCGCTTCGTGGAGGTCAGGAACGCCTTGAGCTCCTTGGAGACGACGTTCGTCACGATGCGACGGGCGGCGGAGGTGCCGAGCACCTCCTTCGTCTGTCCCTCGAACTGGGGCTCGGCGAGGCGCACGGTGACGACGACGGTGAGTCCCTCCAGAGCGTCGTCCTTGACGACGTCGTCCTCGGCGACGCGCAGCATCTTCTTGGTACGCAGCACTTCGTTGATCGTCTTCATGACCGCTTGTTCGAAGCCCGCGACGTGGGTTCCGCCCTTGGGGGTGGCGATGATGTTCACGAACGACTTGAGCGTCGTGTCGTAGCCCGTGCCCCAGCGCATCGCCACGTCGACACCCAGCTCACGGGTGACCTCGGTCGGGGTCATCTGGCCGTGGTCGTCGAGGACCGGGACCGTCTCCTTGAAGGTGCCCTGGCCGGAGAAGCGGAGCACATCGCAGACGGGCTTGTCCGAGGCCAGGTACTCGCAGAACTCGCTGATGCCGCCGTCGAAGCGGAAGGACTCCTCGCCCTTGCTGCCGCCCTCCCCGAGCCCGAGCTCGTCACGGACCACGATGGTGAGGCCGGGAACCAGGAAGGCGGTCTGTCGGGCGCGCTGGTGGAGGTTCTCCAGGGAGAGCTTGGCGTCCTTGAGGAAGATCTGGCGGTCGGCCCAGTAGCGCACACGCGTGCCGGTGCGGGTCTTGGGGATCCTCTTGAGCTTGCGCAGCCCGGCCGACGCGTCGAACGTGGCCTCGGCGCCGTCGCCCTTGAAGGCGCCCGGCGTGCCCCGCCGGAAGCTCACCGCGTGGGTGTTGCCTCCGCGGTCCACCTCGACGTCCAGGCGGGCCGAGAGGGCGTTCACCACGGAGGCGCCCACGCCGTGCAGACCGCCGGAGGCCGCGTACGAGCCGCCGCCGAACTTGCCTCCGGCGTGCAGCTTGGTCATCACGACCTCGACGCCCGAAAGGCCTGTTTTGGGCTCGACATCGACCGGGATGCCCCGGCCGTTGTCCCGCACCTCGACGGAGCCGTCGTCGTGGAGGGTCACGTCGATGTGGTCGCAGTAGCCTCCGAGGGCCTCGTCCACGGAGTTGTCGATGATCTCCCAGAGGCAGTGCATCAGACCGCGGCTGTCGGTCGATCCGATGTACATGCCCGGGCGCTTCCGCACGGCCTCGAGGCCCTCGAGGACGAGCAGGTGCCGCGCGGTGTAGTTGGAACCGTCCCGATCTGCTCCGGTCAGCAGGGCTGTGGACGGCACGGACGTCTCGGCGGTCACGCGGTTCGCTCCTCGCTGAATTTCAGTTGGGGCCCTTTTGGGTAAGGGTCCGGCTTCGGTCACCGGTCCGAGGGTACCGAGGCCTGGTAGAGCCGTTGTAACGCCACCCTCGTCCTAAACTCAGACTAGTCCAGAGTCGTATGCGTGTTCGATCCCTCGTTGGAGTGAAGTACATATCACGTTCCCTTCCAGGCATGAACCATTTAGGCTCCGGGCACGTCCTCAAGAACAACCGGCAAGCCAGCCGGGAGGACTGAACCTGACAGAGCGCGAAACCCGTAAGGCACGAAGACACGCAATACGGCTCATTCGCCGCCAACCGGCAGCAGACAGCCGACTCGGAAAGATTTTTTTCGAGGAAGAGCCAGAGCGGGAACGTTTTCGGCCTGGTTGGATGTTGACCCTGGTACGACAGCTCGTCGAGCTAGAGAAGAGGCGACGTGACTACTGTTCTGACCCCCGCGAGCCCGCTGACGGCCGCTGACCGCTGCGACCGTTGCGGCGCCCAGGCATATCTGCGCGTCGTCCTCCTCAGCGGTGGTGAACTGCTCTTCTGTGCCCACCATGGGCGCAAGTTCGAGCCGGAACTCAAGAAGATCGCCGCTGAGATACAGGACGAGACGGAGCGGCTCACGGCCGCCCCGGCAAGCGCCAACGACGAAGAGCACTGACACTTCGCGCAGACGACGAGCCATCTCCGGCACAGGCCGGTGACAGGGCGGTCGCCCCTGGATTTCAGGGGCGGCCGCCCTGCTCGCGTCTGGCCAAGCCGTCAGACAGCCCTCAGCGGCCGTCTCCGAGCGTCGTGACGACCTCCGAGACCCGCGTGTACACCCCTGGGCTGCCGGCCCGCCCGCAGCCGCTCCCCCACGACACGAGGCCGATCAGCCGACCCTCGGCGACCAGGGGCCCACCGCTGTCCCCCTGGCAGGCGTCCCGGCCTCCGCTCTCCTCCCCCGCACACAGCATGGAGCGGGACAAGTACGTTCCGTCCGCACTGCCCGGGTACGCCTTTTCACAGACGGCGTCGGACAGAACCTGGACACGGCCGGCTCGCAGAGCGCTCGCGTAGTCGCCGCTTCCCGTCGTGTCGCCCCAGCCGTAGACCACAGCGCCCGTACCGGGCCGGTACGCCGCGTCTCCGGCGCTCGCCATACGAAGAACCGCCTCGGCGGCGAGCGGCGCCGCGAGCGTGAGCACGGCGAAGTCCCCGGCGTTCGTGTAGCTGTCGTGGCGCGGGTTGATCCAGATGTCGCGTACGGCGATCTCGCTGCCCCCGTCCGCCCGCAGGTCCCCGCGGCCCGCGACGATCCGCAGGTCCCGGATCTGACGCGCAGGCGCACCCAGTACGTCCTCACTGAGGCAGTGGGCGGCGGTCAGCACCGTGGACGGCCCGATCACCACGCCCCCGCAGAACTGCCCCGCACGTGTACCCCCGAACCGGTCACGGCTGGACAGGGCCACCGTCCAAGGGGCCGCGGAGATCTCGACCGGGTAGCCACCGATGACGACATCGGCCGTCGCGGGGGCAGGGGCCGCCAGTGGTATCACGGCCGCCGCGGCCACAAGGGCCAGCGCTCGGGCGAAGGGACGACTCATGCGCACTCCTCACTCTGCGGTTGTCACGAGAAACCCAGAGTGATCCAGGGTGAGGCACCTCGCACTCCGCACGCACCGAGGGCCCGGCTTCCTGTCGGAAGCCGGGCCCTCGGTGACCTGCTGAGGTCGAGACCTAGTCGAGGTAGTCGCGCAGGACCTGCGAGCGCGAGGGGTGACGCAGCTTCGACATCGTCTTGGACTCGATCTGGCGGATGCGCTCGCGCGTCACGCCGTACACCTTGCCGATCTCGTCGAGGGTCTTCGGCTGGCCGTCGGTGAGCCCGAAGCGCATCGAGACGACACCCGCCTCGCGCTCGGACAGGGTGTCCAGGACGGAGTGCAGCTGCTCCTGGAGGAGCGTGAAGCTCACCGCGTCGGCCGGGACGACGGCCTCGGAGTCCTCGATGAGGTCACCGAACTCGCTGTCGCCGTCCTCGCCCAGGGGGGTGTGGAGGGAGATCGGCTCACGGCCGTACTTCTGGACCTCGATGACCTTCTCGGGGGTCATGTCGAGTTCCTTGGCCAGTTCCTCCGGGGTGGGCTCGCGGCCCAGGTCCTGGAGCATCTGGCGCTGGACGCGCGCGAGCTTGTTGATGACCTCGACCATGTGCACCGGAATACGGATGGTGCGGGCCTGGTCGGCCATGGCGCGGGTGATCGCCTGACGGATCCACCAGGTGGCGTACGTGGAGAACTTGTAGCCCTTGGTGTAGTCGAACTTCTCGACCGCGCGGATCAGACCGAGGTTGCCCTCCTGGATCAGGTCCAGGAAGAGCATGCCGCGGCCGGTGTAGCGCTTGGCCAGGGAGACCACCAGGCGGAGGTTGGCCTCCAGGAG
This sequence comes from Streptomyces aurantiacus, assembly GCF_027107535.1. NCBI lineage: Bacteria > Bacillati > Actinomycetota > Actinomycetes > Kitasatosporales > Streptomycetaceae > Streptomyces > Streptomyces sp. Qhu-G9. The sequence continues at coordinate 7,470,601 of NZ_CP114283.1, forward strand.
GTGGTTCTTGGCGCGGCGGCCGTCCTCGGCGATGATCTCCAGCTCGCGCTTGAGCTTCGGCGCCAGCTTGTCGGCGTTGGCGAGCTTGTCCTCGGCGAACAGGCCGGCCTCGATGCGCTTGGCGAGCTCGACCTCCTGCTCGGCGTTGAGCAGCGGGACCTTGCCGATCTGCTTGAGGTAGTCCTTGACGGGGTCGGCAGTGGCACCGGCGACGGCGACCTGCTGCGCGGGGGCGTCGTCCTCGTCCTCGTCGGACAGGACGAAGCCCTTGTTCTCCCCGCCCTCTTCTTCCTCTTCGCCGGGCTTGGCGGCGCCGACGGTCTCTTCGGCCGCCTCGTCGTCGCCCAGCTCGGCGTCGTCCTTCTTGCCGGTGGTCTTCTTGGCCGTCGTCTTCTTGGCGACGGTCTTCTTGGCGACGGCCTTCTTCGCCGTCGTCTTCTTGGCAGCGGCCTTCTTGGCGGACGCGTCCTCGGCGGGAGCGTCGGCGTCAGGCATCACCGGCGTGGCGGTGGCGGTGGCCTTCTTGGCTGTCACCGTCTTCGCCGCGACGGTCTTGGTGGCGGTGCGCTTGGCGGGACTCTTCGCTGCGACGCTCTTCCGGGTGCGCTTGGGCTCCGCGGCACTGACCATCAGCGTCACACCCTCTTCCTCGAGGATCTGGTTGAGGCTGCGCAGTACGTTCTTCCACTGAGTGGCCGGAATCTGGTCAGCTTCGAAGGCCCGACGCACGTCATCGCCGGCGATCTGCCCCTCAGCCTTTCCCCGCTCGATGAGCGCCATGACAGAGACGGACTCGGCGATCTCCGGCGGGAGCGTACGGGATGTGCTGGCCGACACGAACAACCTCTCGGAACGTTGGAAAACGGCTTCCGGCCCCGTCCGGTGCGGACAGGGACCGACGACCGCCGGCTTGGGTATGGGCCGACGGCGCGGGCGGGGGCCGGGAAGAGTCACAGCGCCTGGAGCGGCGCCCGTATTCCCTACTCGGCTGTTCACCTCTTAGGTCATCGCGCTGTCCCGAGGAGCGTTACGCCCAATCTGCGTGGCCCGAGTCACATCTTGTGAGCGATCAAAAGCAACCAGACACGGTCAGAGGAGGTCAGCCGACCATTCCAGGGTCTCATCACACCGCCGGGCCCCGCCGAATCCTCCTGGAGTCGGGCGGGGCCCGGCGGCCGATGATCCGCCGGCCGAGCGATGCCACGCCGGGGGAACGGCCCCCGACCGCGCCATCCGCGGTACGCGATCAGTGCTCGCGCGGCGCGGGAACGACGCGCTCCACCTCGGGGTGGACGGTGAGCAGCTGCCGCATGGCCGTCTCGGCGCCCGAGCCGTCGCCCTCAGCGAGGGCCTCGGCGATGCGCGCGTGGTGCGTGAGGGACGCCTCGGTCGGACGGTCGCAGCCCGTGACCGGATTGCCGGAGACCTGGAGCGCGGCCGACACGATCCCGGAGAGGTGCTCCAGCATGCGGTTGCCGGCGACCTGGATCAGCAGGGAATGGAACTCCGCGTCGGCCCGCGAGAAGGTCAGCGCGTCACCCTGGCCCATCGCGTGGCCCATGATCTCGACCATGTCGGTGAGGCGCTGCTGGACCTCGGGCCGCCCGTGGCCGGCGGCGAGGCGGGCGGCCAGCGGCTCGATCGTCCAGCGCAGCTCGCTCAGCTCACGCCGCTGGTTGTCACGCTGCGGCCCGAAGGCCCGCCACTCGATGATGTCCGGGTCCAGGAGGTTCCAGTCGCTGACGGGCCGTACGCGCGTGCCGACATTGGGGCGGGCACTGACCAGCCCCTTCGCCTCGAGGACACGAAGCGACTCACGGACGACGGTGCGGGAGACCTCGAACCGCTGCCCGATCTCCTCGGGCACGAGCGGGCGGTCGGCACCCAGGTCGCCCGAGACGATCATCTGACCCAGCTGCTGAACCAGTTGGCCATGCAGGCCGCGTCCGCGACTGCCGGCGGCTCGTCGGCCCACGCGGCCCAGCTCCGGATCCGTGGCGTCCCACACGGAGGGACTGACGCGGTCCGCGCCAGGAACCTCCCCGTAGGGGTAGCGATCGAGTTCGCCCGGGCCGGCGAGGCCGGAGTCTGCGGAACGGGCGGCGGTCATCATGGTGTGCGCAAGGGTAGTCACGGATCCTTTGTCGGCGTTGCCTCCAACTCCCTTGAGGTCTTTGGTGAAAAGCACACGAAAGGGTGATCGCTCACCGCGTCGCAATTGACGCCTTATCGGAAAGAAATGGGCGTTCTGCATGGAGTTGTGCACACGAGGGGAACACGCGTGCACGGACGGTCGTCATCGGACCCTGCTCCGCAGAGTCGTGAGCAGATACGCGCAGAGCAGAGCGGTGAGCGACAACATCAGCGCACCTCCGACGGGTTGGGCGATCACACCCGCAACGGCCACCAGATAGTGCTCACCCCCGAACGGCCACTGCACCAGCACGAGCTCACGCAGCCGGGTCGAGAATCCTGCCGCCGTTCGAACCGACGGCCCCTCCAGGACCTTTTGTACGACCGGCACGACGAGGATCGGCACGGCGAGAACCGCCGCGAGCCCGGCGGTCGTCGACCGGAAGATGCCCGCTGCCAGAACACCCGCCCAGGCGCAGCCGACCACGAGACCGATCCAACTCGCGCTCAGAACGACCCAGTCCGGAGGAACCCCTGTCAGTTCCCGTCCGTAGACGATGTGGAGCAGTTCGGCGTTCACACCCACCGTGACGAGGGCCAGCGTCAGCCCGGTGGCTGCGGCGACGGCGAGTTTCGCGGCCAGCAGTCCCAGGCGGCGGGGAACGGTGCCGCGGTCCACGGCCAGGGCGGGGTGACGGAACTCGTCGCCGAAGGCGAAGGCGCCGAGCAGCCCGGCACCGAGCGCCGCGGGCGGCAGGGGAAAGTCCCGCGGCCATGCGGCGAGCAGCCGTGAATGCGGCGTGTGCCCAGCTCTGGCCAGGAGTACGGAGATGAGGGCGGAGGCGAGGAGTACGGCGGCCGCGGTCAGGTAACCCGTACCGATCCCCGCCGCGCGGCGCAGTTCGTAGCGCAGCGGACGCAAGGGGCCGGCGCCATGACGAACGGCGATGGGCGGCGGGAGGGGAGACAACTCGCGCGTCCTCTCCCCCTCCGCGGCCGGTCCGGGTGCCGCCGTCCCGCGAGCGCCACCCTCGGGCTCCCGTCCAGGGACCGCTCCCATGTCACCGACCTCGTCCGCGAGTTGGTGTACGAGGATGCCGTGGCGGTAGGCGGCCTCACCGACGTCGGCACAGGTGCTGCCGTACACGGAAAGCCGATTGCCGTCCTCCCGGACGACTTCCACGGAGCGCTGGGCGGAGCGGGCCTCCGTGGCGAGCAGGGCACCCAGCCGGGCGGCGTGCGGGCTGCGGACGGCGACACGGGGCCGGAGCCGGGTTCGTGAGAAGTCGGCCACGTCCTGGTCGGCGACGAGCCTGCCCTTCTCCAGGGTGACGACCCGGTCGGCGGCCCGCGCGGCCTCCTTGGGGTCGTCCGTGGCGAACAGCACGGTGCCGCCCGCGCCGGCATGGGCACGTAGAACCCCGTGCAGCCAGCGCGCCTCGCGGGCGGACAGCCCGTCGGTGGCGCCGTCGAGCACCAGGGTGTGCGGGTCGGACAGGAGGGCACAGGCCAGGCCCAGGCGGCGGTCCATGCCGCGCGAGAGGGTGCCCAGACGTTCGTCGCGCAGACCGACCAGACCCACGACCTCCAAGACGTCGTCGGCTCGCCGAGCCGGTACGCCTGCCGCGGCGCACAGCATGCGGAGTTGACCGCGGACCGTGCGCGCCGGATGACCGGGAACCTCGCCGAGGAGCACGCCCACCTCCCGCGAGGGATGGGCGATGCGGTGCAGCGGGCGGCCTCTGAAGTAGGTGATTCCACGACCTTGTTGGAGTTCGAGCATGAGCTTGAGTACGGTCGTCTTGCCTGCGTCCGGGGCTCCCAGGAGCGCCGTGACACGGCCCGCGGGCGCCTCGAAGGAGACGTCGTCGACAGCGGGGGGAAGTTCCTTGCGGGCGCTGCTGGTCAGTCCGATGGCCTGGATCACCCAAAGCAAGATAGCGCGATATGTACCGTTTTTCGGGAACCGTGAGTGCGCTCCGGAGCAGACTCCTTACCGGTCCGGCCACTTGGCCGGACCGCGGGCCTCGAGACCGGCCGTCCCGGACGGGGTCAGACTTCGGGGCGGAGCATCGGCGGATTGAGCAGCGTGGCGCCGCCCGCGCGGAAGAGCTGGGCGGGGCGGCCGCCCTGCCGGGTCGTCGTTCCGCCCGTGGGGACGAGGAAGCCCGGTGTGCCGGTCACCTTGCGGTGGAAGTTGCGGGGGTCGAGGGCCACTCCCCACACCGCCTCGTACACCCGGCGCAGTTCACCGACCGTGAACTCGGGCGGGCAGAACGCGGTGGCGAGCGACGAGTACTCGATCTTGGAGCGGGCGCGCTCCACACCGTCCGCGAGGATCTGGGCATGGTCGAAGGCGAGCGGTGCCGCCTGTTCACCGTCACGGCCGTAACCGCCCCGCTGGAGCAGCTCCTCGACGGGAGCCCAGCGTGCGCTGTGTGCGTCTCCGCCCGGGCGCGGCGCGGGCAGATCGGGCGCGAGAGCGAGGTGGGCGACGCTGACGACCCTCATCCTCGGGTCGCGCTTGGGATCGCCGTAGGTCGCGAGCTGTTCCAAGTGCGCGCCGTTCGCCTGTACCGGGGCATCGGGGTCGTGGGCGCGCAGACCCGTCTCCTCCAGCAATTCCCGAGCCGCGGCCTGCGAGAGGTCCTCGTCCGGCCTGACGAAGCCGCCGGGCAGCGCCCACCGTCCCTGAAAGGGCGGCTCACCCCTTCGTACCGCCAACGCGCACAGGGCGTGACGACGCACGGTCAGCACGACCAGGTCGACGGTGACAGCGAACGGCGCGAAGGCTGACGGGTCGTAGGGCATGCCGAGATCATAGTCGTCTGCCTGACGATAAACACTCCCTTCGCCGGTCGCTTCAGTGGCTGGTCCGCTGCTTCCCGGACGGGACACCGCCCGCCCTCCGCCGACTCGGGCTCGACGGCAAGCAGCCGTCAGGCCCCCAGCTGAAGCCCTTCGGCCGCCTCCTCCACCATGGCCAGGCCGAGCCTGCTGACGCGTACGGAGAAGGCTGCACCCGCGACCCGTAGGCCGGTCAGTCCGATCTCCCCCAGGGGAGCGCCGCGGACCGGGCGCAGTGTCACCGTGCGCGCTGGGGCGTCGGGGCGGATCCCGGCAAGGGAGGTGAGCAGGAGGACGCCGGCGGCCGCGGATGTGGCCGACGGTCTGCAGGCCGTCGGATGCGGTACCGGGGCGCCGCCTTCGGCGCGCTGCTCCCCCGCATACATCTCGGGCAGCCGGTGGCCGAAGGCCTCGGCCGCCGCGAGCAGGCCCCGCAGCAGTGAAGCAGCCTCCTTCTCGTAGCCCGCGGCGGCCAGCCCTGCCACGGCCAGGGCCGTCTCATGGACCCGCACGGCCCCGCTCCGATGCCCGAACGGGTTGTACGCCGCCTCCTTCGCGCCGAGGCTGCGCAGGCCCCAGCCCGAGTCCATGGCGGGCCCGCCGAGCAGACGCGCGAGCTGTTCCGTCTGCACCCTGTCGAGCAGCCCCGAAGCCGGTGCGCCGGCGCCGAGCAGGCCGGTGTCGAGCAGATGGACACTGCCTGCACCGAAGTGGGGCACGAGCCGCCCTCCCGGCAGGCGGGCGGCGGCAGGTCTGCCGCCGCCTCTGTCCTCGATCCAGAAGTCCTCCTGGAACGCGGTCCGGATCTTCCCCGCCCGCTGCCGCAACTCGGCGCCGCCTCCCCTGCCGTACGCGTCGAGGAGGTCGGCGCCCAGCAGGGCGGCCCGGTGAGCGTGTGCCTGGGTCTCGCAGCGCCACGGCCCGCCCGGGTGCGGGTCGGACAGATACGTGCCGTCACCGAGAGCCGTGCGCAGCCAGTGCAGACAACGCTCGGCCGTGGGCAGCAGCTCTTCCGTCTCCGGCTCGGAAAGCCCCCAGCGCCGGGCTTCCGCGAGGACCACGGGGAACAGCAGGGTCGCCTCTTGGCCCGTACAACTCGGGGGCAGCAGGGCACCGGCCTGCCGTCGCGGGCCGGGAATCAGGCCGGACCGTGGCCCCGCACCCACGAGTTGGGTGCGGGCGAGGGTGCGCAGGGTGCCTGCGGCCAGTCGGGTACCCAGGGGCAGGGTCATGCGTGCTGCCGCCAGTGCCTCGGCCGGTGCCATGCCGCAGCGCCAGGGCGCCCCGGCCGCGAGGTGCGTGTCGGTCGGCTGCACGGGATCGCGCAGGAGGAGTGCCTCGAGGTCCTCGATGCTCGTACGCAGGAGCGCCGGGACCCTGGGGTCGTCGCCCACGGCCCGTGCCGGGGCGAGCGGACTCGTGGCACCGCGCGCGACGGCCCGGATGGGGCCCGCTCCGGCCGGGCCCACTCTCAGTTCCACGCTTCGGGTGCCGCCTGGCGGCAGTTCGAGCTCCCATCGCAGCAGCCCGGCGGAGGCCAGCGCATCCATGGGCGGCGGGTCCGCGGTGACGACGGAGTGCCCGGTGGCACACGACCACCGCATGCCGGAGTCGTGGACGCTGGCCGGCAGATCGGGTCCGGCCCTCCCCGCGGCGACCGCGCCCAATTCGGCCAGGTCCGTGCCGAGCGCCAGCTCGACGGGAAGGCGCAGAGGGCGGTGGGCGGCGCTGCGCAGGGTGATCCGCTCCGTGCCGTCGGCGTACCGCGTCCGTTCGACCATGACATCCGGATCGGGTCCGCCGTCGGCCGACAGGCTCAGCGTGGCCACGAAGCGTGCCTGGTCGGCGGCGATCATCCGGGCCTGGACAGCGAGCGGCTCACGCCCCGCCACCCGCAACCGGCATCGGGACAGCATGCGCCGGCCCGATCGGTAGAAGCCTTCCAGTCCGTGGCCGGTCAGCTGCCCCTCCTTCGTGGAGATCGCGAGCCCCGGCAGGGCGACGCAGATCAGGGCGGTGTGCGCGGGTGGAAGGTTCGCCGGGCCGCGTTGCGCGGTAGGCGCCGGCTGCGCGGCCGGGGCGCCGCCGCGGTCTGTGGAGGGCTGCGCGGACCTGCGAAGGGCAGGGGAGCCACTGTTCGGAACAGGGGCCATGGAGGACTGGGTGGGCAGGGGCATGGGGCGGCTTCTTCTGTGCTCCGTGCGCTGAGTGGGTGCTCGGCGAAGAGTGAGGGCTCGGCGAAGTGTGAGGGCTTTGACGGGGCGAGGCCTGTGCGAGGGCACGGCCCGGTCGAGAGCTGCGCCACTCTGGTGAACGGGGCGGGCCAGTCCCGGGTCACGCCCCGTTTCACCGAACTCCACCGATCGTCCTTGGCAGTGCGCTCATACGTCTCCCTTCTTCGTCCCTGGCCGCCCGGCGACCCGTCGGGAGCGGGCCGCGCCATTCGTACCGTCGCTGCCCGCGGCCGGTCCGTCCGTCCCCGGAGCACCAGCAGGGGCGGATCGCGATGGGCGCGTGTGCCCGGTACCGGACGGTCGGGAGCCGGGCCGGTCGGTGGCGCTCTCCGTGGTCCGCGACCTGCGTCGGCGACGGGCAGGCACCCGTGACGGCCGCGTCCGGGCATGCCCGGACGTTCCGTCGGACGCGCCCGGCGGCAGTGAAGAAGCGGCCGCCTTGTCCTCCACCCGGTCCGCACGCTCCCCGCGGAGGCAGCGGCGAATCGACTCCGGGTCCAGGCCCTCGTTGCACGCCTGGTGGAGGAGACGGGCGAAGAGGTACTCGGAATCCGCTCCCAGCGCCATGGCCAGGGCTTCGCGGGCTTCCAGCTCGTCGCCGGAGGACCAGGCCACCCATCCGGCGAGCGTGAGCGGCGCCGCGGCGTGTTCGCCGTACGGTCCGACGCAGCGGCGGGCCAGTGCCCGCCAGAGCCGCAGGGCCGGTCCGGCCTCGTCGCCCTCCATCCACGCGGCTGCCCGGTCCCGAGTCGTGCGGTCCTGAAGGCCGAGAATCAACGTGGCCGCCTCGTCGTGGCGCAGCAGTTCGTCGTCCCGGAGATCCGCCGCCAGACTGCCGGGCTTGCCGGCCGCAGGTGTGGCGTCGGCGAATCGGCGCATCGCCCGGTGAGCCAGCTCCAGGGTCTGGACCGCCACGACGGCACGGCTCTCGTCGTCCAGAATTCGGGGAATCAGCGCCATGCTCACCGCGTCCAGGGCGGACTCCTGCGCCCCGGCCGCCTTGGTCTCCCACGGGGTGAGCCTGGCCCTCAGCTCCCGCAGGGTGCCCCGGACCTGGAGTCCGGCATAGGTGGCGGCCGCGGCCAGCACTGAGGTACCGGGCAGTCCCATGGACGTGCCGTCAGGGGGACAGCAGTGCTCGCTGGGGCAGCAGTACGACCAGAAGCGGCCGTCCGAGATGCAGAGAGCCTCGATGACCGGGACGTCGAGCACTCCACATGCCGTGCGCAGCAACTGTGCGAGCGGACGCAGGCGTTCCATGACCGCTCGGCCCGATTCGCCTTCCCTGGGATCCTGGCAGAGGAAGGCGACCATGCTCTCGGGCAGCGCGCCCCTTCGTTCGCTGCCCTTCACCAGGCCGTGGGTCAGTTGCTCCGCGACGGACGGCCAGTCGTCCGCGTTGCCGGGGATACCGAGCCGGGCCCGTCCACCGAAACGGCCTCGCCCGTCCCTGTCGTGGAGAGCGACGAGCACGATGCTGTCCTCAGGGCGGTATCCGAGCAAGTAGGGAAGGGCATCGGCCAGTTCAGCGGGGGTGCGGAGGGTGACCTGGTGCTCGGGGTACGGGGTGCCTGGCGGGCCATGGACCAGATCGGCGGAACTCGTACCGTCCTGGCTCGCCCCGTGTCCGTCACGGCTCTCCCCGTGTCCACCACGCTCCCGGCCGTGACCGCTTCGCCCTGAGGCGTCGTCCCCGAAGCCGGCTTCACGGCGCGCCGGCCCGTCTCCACGACTGCTTCCACCCGCTTCCCCGAACCGGCCGCCCCCGCTCTTCCCGCCCAGCACGCCGGGTCCGCTCTGCGCACCTCGTACGCCCTGGCCGCCCTCCCCGCCCGATCCGTCCTGCTCGTCCAGTCCGCCGTTCTCATCGCATCCGTCGATGTCACCGTCGCCGAGGTTCCCGGCCGGTTCGCTGTGGTTCGTCATGTCGTGACCATCCCGCGGATCCCAGAATTCCGCTTTGCCCTGTGGATAACCACGACCATGATCACGTCAGAAGTTGTCCACAGCAGGCGGACCCATTCGCGCGATGTCCGACCCATCGGGTTGCATGGAGCCATGAGCAACGAAGAGCTGCACGCCGCGGCCGACATCGTCCTCGCCCGCCTCGTCGGCGCGCCGGCGGGCGACGCCCGGCTGCGCGAGGACCAGTGGCGCGCCATCGAGGCCCTGGTGGCCGACAAGCGCAGGGCCCTGGTGGTGCAGCGCACCGGCTGGGGCAAGTCCGCCGTGTACTTCGTCGCGACCGCGCTGCTGCGTGAGCAGGGGGCAGGTCCCACTGTCATCGTCTCCCCGCTCCTCGCTCTCATGCGCAACCAGGTCGAGGCTGCCGCCCGCGCCGGCATCCGGGCGCGGACCATCAACTCGTCCAACACGGAGGAATGGGACACGATCCAGGACGAGGTGGCCGCGGGTGCGGTCGATGTCCTTCTGGTGAGCCCGGAGCGCCTCAACAACCCGGACTTCCGTGACCAGGTACTGCCCAAACTGGCCGCGGCGACCGGCCTGCTCGTGGTGGACGAGGCTCACTGCATCTCCGACTGGGGCCACGACTTCCGGCCGGACTACCGCCGCCTGCGGACGATGCTCGCCGATCTCCCCCCGGGCGTCCCGGTCCTCGCCACCACCGCCACGGCAAACGCGCGCGTGACGGCCGACGTGGCCGAGCAGCTGGGGACCGGCGGCAGCACGGACGCCCTCGTCCTGCGCGGCCCACTGGACCGGGAGAGCCTGAGCCTCGGTGTGCTGCAGTTGCCGGACTCCGCCCACCGGATGGCCTGGCTCGCCGAGCACCTGGCCGAGCTGCCGGGCTCCGGAATCATCTACACGCTCACCGTGGCCGCCGCCGAGGAGGTCACCGCCTTCCTCCGGCAGAGCGGGCACACGGTGACCTCGTACACGGGGAAGACGGAGAACGCGGACCGTCAGCAGGCGGAGGAGGATCTGCTGGCCAACCGGGTCAAGGCCCTCGTGGCCACGTCGGCGCTGGGCATGGGCTTCGACAAGCCCGACCTCGGCTTCGTGGTGCACCTGGGGTCGCCGTCCTCCCCCATCGCGTACTACCAGCAGGTGGGGCGTGCGGGCCGGGGCGTGGAGCATGCCGAGGTGCTGCTCCTGCCGGGCAAGGAGGATCAGGCGATCTGGCAGTACTTCGCATCGATCGCCTTCCCTCCGGAGGAGCAGGTCAGGCGCACCCTGGACGCTCTCGGCCAGGCGGGCCGCCCCCTGTCGCTCCCCGCGCTCGAACCACTGGTGGAGCTGCGCCGGTCACGGCTCGAGACGATGCTCAAGGTCCTGGACGTGGACGGCGCCGTTCAGCGCGTCAAGGGCGGCTGGATCTCCACAGGCACACCATGGGCGTACGACACCGAGCGTTACGCGTGGGTCGCGAAGCAGCGCGCGGCCGAGCAGCAGGCCATGCGCGACTACGTGACGACCACGGGCTGCCGGATGGAGTTCCTGCGCCGGCAGCTGGACGACGAGGGAGCGGCCCCGTGCGGTCGCTGTGACACCTGCACGGAGCCGCGCTTCTCCGTCGCCGTGTCCTCGTCCGCCCTGGACTCGGCGCGTGGAGAACTCGGCCGCGCGGGTGTCGAGGTGGAGCCCCGGAAGATGTGGCCCACGGGTCTGCCCGCCGTGGGAGTCGACCTGAAGGGACGCATCCCGGCCGGCGAACAGGCCTCGACCGGACGGGCGCTGGGACGCCTGTCGGACATCGGCTGGGGCAACCGGCTGCGGCCCATGCTCGGACCGCAGGCCTCGGACGAACCCGTTCCGGACGATGTGGCGCAGGCCGTCGTCGGTGTGCTGGCGGACTGGGCGAAAGGCCCGGGCGGCTGGGCGTCGGGCAGTTCCGACGCGCAGCCGCGCCCGGTCGGTGTCGTCACCATGGCGTCGCACCGGCGGCCACGCCTGGTCCAGTCGCTGGGCGCACGAATCGCGGAGGTCGGCCGCCTGCCCCTGCTGGGCTCCATCGAATACGCCCCGGGCGCCGATGGCGCGCAGGTCTCCAGAAGCAACAGCGCGCAGCGGCTGAAGGCCCTCGACGGCGTACTCGTGGTGCCGCCGTCCCTGAGCGCGGCGCTCGCCCGGTCCGAAGGGCCCGTCCTCCTCGTGGACGACTCGACCGATACCGGCTGGACGCTCGCGGTGGCCGCGCGCCTGCTCCGGCGAGCCGGCGCACAGGGGGTGTTGCCGCTGGTCCTCGCCGTGCAAGGGTGATCAACGTGTAGTCGTGTGGACACCGGGCAGGGATATATGCGGCGGATCGCCAGATAACGGTCGGTGGCCCCAATTGCTCGTTGCCGCAACCAAGTTCGACAGGAAGAATTGGCTACGCGCCCCGCGTGGCCTCCCGAGGCCGCCCGTTCGGGCTGTGCTGCGGCGCGCTCCCCCAGTCCGACCCCCGCCCGCAGTGTGGGCGCGTAGCCGAAGGGAGGACCGTGACCTTCGGATTCGCTCCGTCCTCGGCGGCATCGATGTCGACGTCCGCCAACTCCGCCAACCCACTGGCCCGGATGCTCGAGCCCGCCGAATGGGCCGCCGCCGGGATTCCGCTGCTGCGCAATCCTCGTGAGGTCGTCAGCGGGCTGCACGCGCGGCATCGGCCCGGGCCCGCGACCGCGATTGTGGCGGTGCTCGACCCCGACGAACGGCTGAACGCGAGCGCCTCCTTCACTCGGCGGCAGGCTCCGGCGGACGGATGGGTGTTCCGGAACGCGCTGCTCGCACAGCTGCGGCGGGTCATTCCGCACGACCTGCGGCGCCGCACCCCGGTGCGTACGGCGGTGTTGCTCTACTGCCGTGAGGGCGACGCGCGTTGGACCGAGGAGGACGGGGCGTGGATGTGGGGGTTGCGGGACGCCTGCACACTGCACGGACTGCGCTGTGGCGCGTACATCACGCTGACACGTGACGGCTGGCAGGTGCTCGGTGAGGGACGGGGAGGGCGCCGCCCCAGCGCGGACTCGCCGCCGGAGTCGCTGGAGTCGTTCGCGGCGGCCGAGACCGTGCAGCCACGCACGGGTGGCGCCGCCTCGGAGATGCTGCGCCGCGCTGCCGCCCGCTGAGTCTGCGGCTGCCGCGGACACGGGCAAACGGGCGGGGAGCGCTTCTCACGAGCGCCGCGGAGGCCGGTCGCACCCGGCTACGTGCATCACGCGGGCGTGAGAAGCGAGGCCTCGCACAGGTGCGGCAATCGCTGCGCCACCGCCGCACGCGCTTCCGGCAGGCACAACTGTCACGCCTCACACAGGCCCGGCAGGCACCACCGCCACGCCACGAACAGGTATGGCGGGCACAGTGGCAGCACCTCACGCAGTTCGGGCAGGCACACTCAGCGCATCGCTACGGACATCGACGCCCTGCCAGCATGACCGCGAACACGGTCACGCACCGGCGAGGGCGAGCCGCGCCTGGCCGACGGCCTGGCCCGGCTCGCCGGAACGGGTCGCGTACCGCCGCCATTGTGATGGGGGCGCTACGCGACCCGTCCCGGCACACGCCGGACCGTCCTCTGTGCATCGCTCCGATCAGAGGCCACCGCGGTGGCCTCTGCGTCGCGAGATCCCCTGGAAGAGCGGGGGACCTCAGACCCCCGCGCCCAGCACCGAGTTGATCTGCTGCGGGTCCCCGCAGACGATCAGCAGGGCGCCGGCTCGGCCGAGGGCCAGCGGCAGGGCGGTGGCGGCAATGGTGTCGGGCCCACCGTTGACGGCGACGACGACCACGGGCCGGGACGCGGCACGACCGACTGCGGAGGCATCGGCGTAGAACACGTCGTCTCCCGCGTCGTGCTGGGCCCAGTACGCGGCCTCACCGAAGGAGAGCTCGTGCGCGGCCCACGGGTGCGGTTCGCCGGTGGTGATCACCAGCACCTCACCGGGGACCCTGCCCGAGTCAAGGAGCAGGTCGACCGCTTCCTCGGCGGCGTCCAGCGCGCCCTCGGCCGAGGCCGGGATCAGCTGGATCTGCGGAGTCGAGGCTGCGGTGGGGGCCGCCGGGGCGGACGGCCCCGGCTTGGCCACGGCCGTGTCGCGCGCAGTGCGTTGCACAGGCGGCGTCGGCCGGACAGGACCCGGACGGCCGGGACGCGGCGGAGCCGCGGGACGGGGACCGGGTACAGGACGGGGGGTCGGCGCGGTCCGGTTTGTGGCCGGACTGACACGGGGACCCTGGGCACTCTCGTGAATCTGAGGCTCCTCGGGAATGAGAGGCATGAGCTGATTTTTATCAAACGCCGGTGCGACTCGCGAAGGCGGGTGGCACATGAGTGCGAACGGGATCGTCAGAAATCGAAGCCGAGTTGCCCTTCGATCTCCGGAACGCTTCCGTCCGCCCAACTGCGGACCTTCTTGAGGTGCCGCCACTGGGGCAGCGCATCAAGATACGCCCACGACAGCCGGTGGTACGGGGTGGGTCCCCGCATCTCCAGCGCGGCCTTGTGAACCGGTGACGGATACCCGGCGTTGGCCGCAAAACCGAAGTCTGCATGGTCCATACCCAGTTCGGCCATCATTTTGTCGCGCTGGACCTTCGCGATCACCGAGGCGGCCGCGACGGCGATACAGGACTGGTCGCCCTTGATCACCGTACGGACCCGCCACGGGTTCCCGAGGTAGTCGTGCTTCCCGTCGAGGATGACCGCGTCGGGACGCACCGGCAGAGTTTCGAGGGCCCGGCCGGCCGCCAGTCGCAGTGCGGCCGTCATGCCCATGTGGTCGATCTCCTCCGGAGAGGCGTGCCCCAGGGCGTACGAGGTCACCCACGTCGCCAGTATCTCGGCGAGCGCGGTACGCCTCTTGACGGTGAGCAGCTTGGAGTCGGTGAGGCCTTCGGGCGGGCGACGCAGGCCCGTGACCGCCGCGCAGACGGTGACCGGGCCGGCCCAGGCGCCGCGCCCCACCTCGTCGACGCCGGCGACGACCTTCGCTCCGGTCGTGGCGCGCAGGGAGCGCTCGACGGTGTGGGTAGGTGGTTCGTACGGCATGGCGTGCTCAGCCTACGCCGCCCTCGACCCCACGCGACACCCCGGTCCCAGGAGTACACCGAGCACCTCCGACCCTCCGGCCCGCAGGCCGGTCAGACACGTGTCGGACGCAGCAGCGGAACCATGAACTGGTCGATCATCTCCTCGAGATCGCGCTCGCTCCATTCGCTCGCGCACATCTTCGAGCGGTACATCATCATGGCCGGAATGGCATCGAAGACGTAGGGGTTCGCCGCGTCCGGCCGCACCTCCCCTCGACGGATCCCCCGGTCGACGACCTCTCCGAGCAGACGGACGGTCGGCTCCACGACCCCCTCCATGATCACCTCCTGGAAGCGCCGGGCCTGGGACGAGTCGCATTCGTGAATCACCGAGCGCAGCGCGAAACCGGGGCGCGAGAACATCGCCTCGCGCGCCCGTCGGCACAGCTCCAGCAGGTCGTCCCGCACACTTCCCAGATCGGGCACGTCCGCGAGGGGCGGCAGTCCCGCCTGGAGCGCGTCGGCGACGAGGTCCTCCTTGGACGGCCAGCGGCGGTAGACCGCGGCCTTGCCGGTCTGGGCGCCGGCCGCGACGCCCTCCATCGTGAGGCCGTTCCAGCCGACCGTGCTGAGCTGTTCCAGTGCGGCTTCGAGGATCGCACGTTCGAGTACGGCGCCGCGGCGGCGCGGGGAGGCCGCCCGAGCGGGGGCGGTCGTCCAACCCGAAGTAACCATGAGCGTGTCTCCGTGTGAGCGGGCGAGCGGCACGCGCGCGTGCCGCCCCGGACCCGGGGGTCCGTTGGCGGTCAAGTGGCCCAAAGCGGCAGCGACTTCAGTGAACGCTTGCGTTCACTGTCGGGGACTCACTACCGTTTGACGCGGCAGTGAACGCGAGCGTTCACTAACGCACTCGTGGGGGACCCAATAGTGACAACCTCTCCGTTGACCCAGGATCAAAAGCCAGGGGCGGCCCGCCGGGAGGGACATCCCGGCATCGCGCTCACCGTCATCGCGGCCTGCCAACTCATGGTGGTACTCGACGCGACGATTGTGAACATCGCCCTCCCGCACATCCAGAACGCGCTCGAGTTCTCGACCACCGATCTCACCTGGGTGGTCAGCGCGTACACACTCACCTTCGGCGGGCTGCTGCTGCTCGGCGGCCGGGCCGGTGACATCCTCGGCCGGCGCCGGGTCTTCATGACCGGCATCCTGCTCTTCACGGCCGCCTCGCTCCTCGGCGGCTTCGCCCAGGAACCCTGGCAGCTGCTGGCCGCACGCGCCCTGCAGGGCGTCGGTGGTGCGATCGCCTCGCCCACCTCGCTGGCGCTCATCACCACGACGTTCCCCGAAGGGCCCGAGCGCAATCGCGCGTTCGGTGTCTTCGCCGCCGTCTCTGCCGGTGGCGGCGCCATCGGCCTGCTGGCCGGCGGAATGCTCACGGAGTGGCTCGACTGGCGCTGGGTCCTCTTCGTCAACGTACCCATCGGCGTGCTGATCGCCGTGGTCACACCGCTCTACATCAGCGAGTCCGAGCGGCATCCCGGGCGCTTCGACATCGCGGGCGCGCTGACGTCGACGGCCGGTATGGCATCGCTCGTCTACGGCTTCATCCGGGCCGCGGAGGAGGGGTGGCGGGACGGTCTCACCATCGCGTCCTTCTGCGCAGCGGTCGTCCTCCTGGCGGCGTTCGCACTGATCGAGTCCCGGGCCAAGGAACCGATCACGCCCCTGCGGATGTTCGCCGACCGCAACCGCTCCGGTACGTATGTGATCATGCTGAGCCTGGCCGCGGCGATGTTCGGCATGTTCTTCTTCATCGTTCTCTTCGTGCAGAACGTGCTGCGGTACACGCCGATCGAGGCAGGCCTGGCCTTCCTCCCCGTGACGTTCGCGATCATCGTCGGCGCGGGCCTGTCGCAGCGTTTCCTGCCGGTTCTCGGCCCGAAGCCGTTCATGGTGGTCGGGTCGGCCTTCGTCGCGGTCGGGCTCGGCTGGCTGACCTTCATGGACCCCGGGAGTACGTATCTCGGCGGGGTGCTCGGCCCGATGCTGCTGTTCGCCTTCGGCATGGGGCTGAACTTCGTGACGCTGACCCTGACCGCGGTCTCCGGGGTCGCCGCACACGAGGCGGGTGCCGCGTCTGGCCTGCTCAACGTCACGCAGCAGGTGGGCGGTTCGCTCGGCCTCTCCATCCTGACCACCGTCTTCGGCACGGCGAGCCGCGAAGAGGCGGAGCAGCAGGTCACGGACTTCATGGCCAGTGCCTCGGCCGAGCAGAAGGCCGAGTTCGCCAGGACACACCAACTGCCCGCTCCCTGGAGTCACGAGGTGCTCGCCCAGGGCATCTCCACGGCTTTCATCCCGGCTGTCGCGATGGCCCTGCTCGCCCTGGTCACCGCCACGGTGGTGATCAAGGTCCGCAAGAGCGACCTCGAGGCGTTGTCGGGCACGGCGGGCCCCGCCGCGGGCTGACCAGCAGGCCGGGCCGCCGTACGGGAGACGGTGGCCCGGCCTGCCCGGTTCGTACGCGATCGAAGTCGCGGCTCTGCGCCCCGCGCCCGAGCCGTGCCTGCCGTCGAGCGTCCGAGGCCGTGCGTGCCTCGGACGCGCGGCCGAAGCGGCGCGTCCTCGACGCCGGCAGGCGCGTACGTGGTCGGCGCGCGCCTGCGCGCCTGCCTCAGCTGTTTCAGCTGCCTCCGCGGAACGCCAGCTCGGTGTTCAGCCGACCGCACTCCTGCCAGTCGGCCTCGGAGGACAGGCCCCGCCCGTCGAGGATGTCCCGGGCCCGAGCCTCGCCCCAGCTCGTCGCGAACCACGGCTCGGTCTCCGCCTGCAGGTCCTCCGCCATGGACTTCAGAGCGCAGGACCGCAGGGGCTCCTCCAGCTTGTCGAGGGCCGGCACGGCGTCGGCGGACAGCCCGCGCGCGTAGTCGAGGTCGAACGTGCCCGTCTCCTCGTACCGCTGGACGTTGCGCTCGGCGATCAGGCCGTCCGGTGACACGATTCCGAAGACGAGCACTCCCGCGGCGGCGCTGGCCATCACGGCGCGCGGCAGCCAGCGGGCACCGAGGACACCGGCCACCATGATGAGCGCGATGACCAGGCCGAGCCAGAGCTCGACGCCCACCACCGAGATCCGCAGCCGGGTCAGTCCGTACGCCTCCACGTACATGTCCATACGCCGCACCGCCGCTGCCACCACGACGAGGGCGAGGGCGCAGAGAGTCCCGAGGACGGCGCGCACCAGTGTCCAGTCGCGTGAGCCGTCCCGCGGGGCCCAGCGCAGGGCGAAGACGATGACCAGAAGGGTGAGGAGTGTGACCAGGAGCAGCTGCCAGAAACCCTGGCGCGCGTACTCGGCGTAGGACTGGCCGGTCTTCTCCAGTACGGCGTCGTATCCGCCGAACAGGACGGCCAGCTGGACGGCGTTGAAGACCGCGAAGAGCACGGCGAGCACGATCAGGGGCAGCGCCCACTCGACGCGGCCACGGGCGCGGCCCGGGGGCACCTCGACGCGGTCCCACTGGACGGGTGCCGCGGCCGTGTGTGCCGCCGCGAGAGCGCCGACGGCACCGAGCACGAACAGAACGACGTGCCAGGGACCACCGGAGACGGAAGCGTCCGGCACGAGACCCGCGAGGAGGTCCGCGAAGGCCGCGTCCGCCCCGGCGAACAGCGTGCCGAAGACCACCAGCAGAACCGCGGCCACCACGAGCGCCCGCAGCACCGGGCCCACGTTGCCGCGGGCGCCGCCGGTTCGCTCGCGCAGCCCGCGCCAACCCCAGCCCGGGCCGGTGATCAGCGACGTGTAGAGGCCTATCGGGCCGAACAGCATCCCTGGCCAGGTACGGCCGCCGTGCAGGGCGAGCGAGCCCACCGCCACCGCGGCGACGACGGCGAGGAACGACGGCCAGTCGGCGTCCCTCAGAGCCGGAACGATGAGCAGGGCGAGCCCTCCGGCGCCCCACACCAGCGTCCAGGGGCGCGGACGCCGGCCCGCCGTCCCAGCGGCGAAGTACGCGCCGAGCGTGACCGGAATCGCCACCATCAGGAGGTTGAGCGCCAGCCCTTCTCCGAGCAGGAGCATGCTGAGCAGGCCTGCGGCCAGTGCGGCCCAGAGGGTCTCGGTGCGGACCGGCGCCGGGGTGCCCGCCTGGATGTCCGCGAACCAGGACTCGACGGCGGGACCGTCCCAGCCTTCGTCCTCCTCCGAGTCCTCTTCCGAGCTGCCGCGGCCGTCGGAGTCGCCGCGGTCGTCGGATCGGCGTCCGGCCCTGCTCCTGCCCGAGGACGCACCTGCGGCGTCGTCCCCGGAGCGGGCCGCTGGAAGGGTGCCCTCCGGCTCCTCGGCCTCGATGCCGGACTTCAGTGCTCGATCCTCCGCTTTCGAGCCGCTCGGCTCGGCCTCGGACGGCGTGTCGGACACGGGACCCCCTCCCGACCGGTCCGGGCAGCTCGCAGCCCGGAACGGCTGCGGGGGAGCCCAGAAACCGGCTTCTCGTCGGCGCACGCCCGCGATGATCAACGAGCGGCGTGGCGGAAAGGGTAACCGCGGGACGGTCGGCCCAGCGGGTCACGAGCTCTCTGTGGCAGGGCTGTGACAGTGGTCGCCGCTTGGGCCAGGAGAAACAGGGGCACGCGCGCGTGCGGCACTTATGCGAGCCGAGCGGCCGCCGCCGAGGGCAGAGATGTGGTCGCTTCTCATCTCAGCCGCTCGAGGAAAGCCGTCAGCGCGCACGGCCGGCCGCGTCTCACCGAGCCCTGCGCGGGGCAGAGGACATGGCCCCCGCCGAAAGGGCGCCGGACGCCCCTGCGCCGGCCCTAGCCGTCGTCCCCCGGTGTCAGCCAGCCCGGCAGCGCCTCCGTGTGCTGCACCCACGCGGCGGGCGGTGCCCCGGCCTTCCCGGCGGCCACGACACCCCCGACGATGGCGCAGGTGGTGTCCATGTCGCCACCCACCTGGGCCGTCGCCCAGAAACCCTCTTCGTAGTCCCCGAGTGTCCGCGCCGCCGACCAGAGGGCGAACGGCACCGTGTCGTGCGCGGTCGTACGCCGCCCGCAGCCGAGGACGGCGGCGACGGTGGCCGTGTCTCCGTAGTCGAGCATGTCCCTGGCGCGCCGCAGGCCCGCGCCGACGGCGCTGCGCGGCACGAGGGCGATGACTCCGTCGAGCAGCGCGTCGGGCCTGGGCGGGCCCCCCGGCGCCGCGGCCAGCGCGGCGGCGGCCGCCACGGCCATGGCGCCGACCACCGCTTCGCGGTGCTGATGCGTGGGGTACGCCGAGATCTCGGCCTGGTGCGTGGCCTGCTCCGGGTCGTCCGCGTACCAGGCGCCCAGGGGGGCGATGCGCATCGCCGCTCCGTTGCCCCAGGAACCCTGGCCCTTGAAGAGGGCCGAGGACAGCTCGCGCCAGTCGCCGCCCTCCCGGATCAGCCGCAGCAGTCGGTTGACCGCGGGTCCGTACCCACGGTCGAAGTCGTGGTGCTCGGCGAAGGAGTGGGCCAGGGCGTCCTGGTCGATGCGGTGATGGGTGGCCAGAGTGGCCACTACGGAGGTGGCCATTTCCGTGTCGTCGGTCCACTGCCAGGGCCCGGGCGGCAGTACGCGGTCCTTGAGCAGCGGGTAGTTCGCGGGCACGAAGAACTGGGAGCCCAGCGCATCCCCCACCGCGAGTCCACGCAGGCTGGCCAGGGCGCGATCGAGGCGCCCGTCGGGAGAGGAGTCAGCGGTCATCGCCCTGCCACTCTAATTCGTTGTTAACGGATCCAGCATTATCCAGAGGGTTCTGCTGGGCCTGTTCGAGTCCTGGGACTGTGACATCTTCTGCCACTCCGGCTGATGAAGGCCTCCGGATAGACGGATGCAATGTTCTGGTGCTCGTGGTGGTGGCGGTCGCGCGGACACCGGGTGGATGCCTGGGCTGCAACTGGCATGGATGCCTCGTTTGAGGCTGGTGGCACTCGGTGTCTTCGCGACCACCACCAGACGGTGTGGTGTTGGCGGCCGTCGGTTCCGGGCGGATGCCTGCGCTGGATCGGGTCCTGACGCCTTTCCACAGACTGGCGACGCCCGGGCTGTCGCGCGTCAACACCCGCCGCCTTGATCCCTCGTTGGTGTTGGTGGGACGAGCCCACCGCACGGTGACTTCTCATTGCAGGCGAGCCAGCTGAGCTCTCGCATAGACCGAGGCCCGCGCGGTGCGCTGGTGCCACGAACACGGCTAGTGAGGCGTCGGTCCGACCCTCGTGGTCGAGGCCTGGAATTAGGGAGCCGAGTGGCCCGCATGCGCTCGTGACCAGTGCAAACACACGCACTTCAGGGAGGGAACAACTTTGATTTACTGCGGAATCGACTGGGCGGAGAAGACCCACGACGTCGCACTGGTCGACGACACCGGCCAGTTACTCGCCAAACGACACATCACCGACGACCCGGCCGGCTACAGAATCCTGCTGGACCTGCTCGCCGAGTACGGCGACACCGAGGAGACTCCCATCCCGGTTGCGATCGAGACCAGCCGCGGCCTGCTCGTCGCCGTGCTGCGAACCGGCAAGCGGCGGGTCTTCGCCATCAACCCGATGGCCGCCGCCCGCTACCGCGACCGGCACTCCGTTTCTGGCAAGAAGTCCGATCCCGGCGATGCCCTGGTCCTGGCGAACGTCCTGCGGACCGACATGCACGCCCACCGGCCGCTGCCCGACGACTCCGGCCTTGCCCGCGCCATCGCCGTCTTGGCCCGGGCACAGCAGGACGCGACCTGGAACCGGCAGCAGATGTCCAACCAGCTCCGGTCCTTGCTGCGCGAGTACTACCCCGCTGCCCTGGACGCCTTCGCAGTCTGGGCCAACGGTCTGTGCCGTCCCGAGGCCCGCGAACTCCTCAAGCTGGCGCCCACCCCCGCCAAAGCCGCGCGGCTGACCCGCGCACAGATCACGGCTGCCCTTAAGCGGTCCGGCCGCCAGCGCGGAATCGAGGCCGACACCGAGCGGCTCCGCGAAGCGCTACGACGCAACTGGGCCCGACATCTGCCCGTGGTCGAGGACGCACTCGGCAAGCAGATGCTGGCGCTCCTGGGCCAGCTGGAAGCCGCCTGCACCGCCGCTGACGACCTGGCCAAGGCGGTGGAGGAGGCCTTCCCTCAGCACCCGGACGCTGACATCCTCCTCAGCTTCCCGGGGCTCGGTGTCCAGCTGGGCGCCCGGGTGCTGGCCGAGATCGGGGACGACCACACGCGCTTCGCGGACGCCCGCGGCCTGAAGGCCTATGCGGGCTCCTCGCCGATTACCAGGGCCTCGGGCAAGAAGTCGAGCGTCACCCGGCGGCGTGTGAAGAACGATCGACTCAACCACGCCGGCCATTTGTGGGCCTTCGCAGCTCTGACCGCCTCGCCCGGAGCCAAGGTCCACTACCGGCGACGACGCGACAAGCACGGTGACTGGCACGCCTCCGCCTTGCGGAACTTGTTCAACCGCATGGTCGGCCAGATGTATCACTGTCTCCAGCACGGGCAGCGCTATGACGAGGCACTGGCTTTCCCGTCCCCGTCGGAAGGACTCGAACCGGCCGCCGCATAGCCGCGGAAGCCTGAGCCCTCACTCTGCGATGACCAGGCCGAACTTGCGTAGCCGGGGCACGCAGGTGTCCAGGCACGCTTCGACGGAAACCGCGTCCGTACGCACGAGCAGGTCCTCGTGGAACGGGGCTCCGCTCGCGACGAATGTCCATGGCTTCATGCCCTCGCGCATGCGCTCAGCGTCTGCCTTCAAGAGCACCGTGACCCCCTGCTCGGCCAGCGACTCCATGATGCGCACCACGTCCACCGAAACTCCCCTTGCGCCCGTAATCGAACAGGCAGCAAAGCTACACAGACATCGCCGCCACCTGCTTGACGGCTTGAGGCCGTGAGGCGTCTATCCGGTGAACCCGTACGACTCCGGATCACGCCAACGCTCGAAGGGACGGTCGATCGTGTACTTGCCGTCCTCCCCCAGAACGAGCATCCGCATCTCCGCGTTCCCCGGGTTCGACAGCGACTCGAATTCGGCGACCGTCCAGTGGAACCAGCGCATGCAGAACAGCCGCATGGCCAGACCATGGGTCACCAGGAGCACGTTGGGCGGGTGATCGGGCGCCTCGAAGCTCCGGAACAGGCTCTCCAGGAAGTTGCCGACCCGGTCGTACACGTCGGCACCGGACTCGCCCTGCGCGAAGCGGTAGAAGAAGTGCCCGTACGCGTCGCGGTAGGCCTTCTGGAGGCGTACGTCGTCCCGGTCCTGCCAGTTTCCCCAGTCCTGCTCGCGCAGCCGTGGCTCCTCCCGGACGCGTACCTGGCCGGGATCCAGGTGGAAGGCGCGGAAGGTCTCATGGGTGCGGCGGTACGGGGAGACGTAAACGCTTACCTGCTCGCCGCCGAAGACCTCTCGGATCCGCTTGCCCGTCTCCTCCGCCTGCCGCCACCCCTTCTCGGTGAGCGCCAGGGCGTGGTCGGGTTCACGCTCGTAGACGGAGTCATCGGCATTGCCCACCGACTCGCCGTGCCGGACAAGGACGATGCGCCGTGGACGTGCCATACCGAAACCCTAGATCGGGTCGCGGCCGATCGAGCACTCGTACGGGCTGCATACGTCGCAGGTCACATAAATCGCGACCGTTTCAGACGGTCCAGGCCGGTTCCAGCTGGACGATGTCCCCCGTGAGCGCCGCGACGTCCGCCTCGATCTGGGCCCGCAGGGCGAGCCGCTCCACCCGCTCGACCCGGTATTTGCCGTGCTCGGCGGCGGATTTCCACATCGACAGGACCAGGAACTCGTGGCCGGGCGCCTCCCCGAACAGCCCTCGCACCATGCCGGGCGAACCGGCCATCGCGGGGTTCCAGACCTTCTCCTGCATCAGCGCGAAATGCTCGGCGCGCTCCTCGTGGACGCGACAGTGCGCCACCCGTACGAGATCGGCCTCCGTGAAGCGGGGTTCGAAGCCCGTCTTCACGTCGAATCGGTGATCGAAGAGTTTGACGTGCGGATCCTTGAAGGTGCCTGCCTGGGAGGTGGCCAGCCGGTCATGGGAACGCGCCATGAAGGAGTCGTAGAAGGCACGGCTCTCCCAGAAGGCGAAGATGTGGGCGACTCCGGACCTTCCCCGGCTCCATCCCCCGCCCTGCCCCCGGAATCCCGGCTCCCCCAGAAGCCCCGCCCATTTCCGCTGCCCCCGTTCGAAACCGCGGCGGTCCACCACGGTGCAGCGAATCCACTTGACCAGCACGGCGCCATCGTAAGGCCCAGGAACGTGGCGTCGGTCCCGCTCGGGAGGACTGCATCCGCACGAGCGCCCCGCGCGCGTGACACGATGGGCAACACGCCTCAACTGTCCGTCAGTTGGGGCGCCGACGCAGGGGACCAGGAGGGAGATGCGGTGAACGGCCTCAACAAGGGCATCAGCAAGGTCGAGGTCTCGGTGAAGTGGGATCCCAGTCCCGCCGGTGAGCCGGCCATCGATCTGGACATCGTCGCCGCCACCTATCTCGCGACCGACACCCAGGAGAACCCCGACTACGTAGTGCACTTCGACAGCCGTTCCCCGGACGGCACCATCTACCTCAACCGGGACAGCAAGGACGGCAAGGGCTTCGGCTGGGACGAGGTGATGACCCTGGAGCTCACCCGTCTCGACAAGCGCTACGCGCGCGTGATGGTCGGTGTCGCCATCCAACAGCGCACCGGACGGCGCACGTTCGTCGGCGTGCAGAACCCGGCTCTGCGGATCCGTGAGGGCTACACCGTCCTGGCCGAGGACGACTTCGGAGGCGTCCTCGGGGCGACGGCCACGACGGTCGCGGAGTTCGTACGCGACGACTCCGGAGAGTGGACCTTCCATCCGGGCATCCGCGGCTTCGACACGGACCCGGCGACCTTCGCGAGGGCCATGGGCGAGGCCCACGACTCCTGACCGACTCATGCGGCAGGGGGCGGTGCGGCCTGTGCCGTACCGCCCCCTGCTCGTGCGGTGCCCATGACCCCGCGGACCCGGCCCCTGCCGCGTCACGCCCCGGAGCCGGGTGCCGGAAAACGCCGGGGCGGCGGCGTCGAGTGATCGACACCGCCGCCCTGACCAGGGATTCTCACACCCGAGCGGTGCCCGGGATCAGCTGCAGCCGCTGGTCGAGCCGCAGCCCTCGCAGATGTAGCAGGACCCGGCCCGCTGCATCTTCGTACCGCAGGAGAAGCACAGAGGGGCGTCCGCCTGGATGCCCAGCTGCATCTCCACCAGTTCGGCACTGGTGTGGGCCTGCTGCGGAGCGGGCTTGACCGCTTCGACCTCGGCCTTGGGCGTGACGACGGCCTTCAGCTCCTGCGTGCGGGGAGCGGACTGGGCGAGGCCCTCGACGTCCAGCTCCTCGTCGGTCGGCTCGTACGAACCGGTCTCCAGGTGACGCTGACGCTCGTCGGCGGAGTGGATGCCGAGCGCGGAGCGCGTCTCGAAGGGCAGGAAGTCGAGCGCCAGGCGGCGGAAGATGTAGTCGACGATCGACTGCGCCATCCGCACGTCCGGGTCGTCCGTCATGCCGGCCGGCTCGAAGCGCATGTTGGTGAACTTCGAGACGTACGTCTCCAGCGGCACGCCGTACTGCAGGCCCACGGAGACGGCGATCGAGAAGGCGTCCATCATGCCGGCGAGGGTCGAGCCCTGCTTCGACATCTTCAGGAAGACCTCGCCCAGACCGTCGTCCGGGTAGGAGTTGGCGGTCATGTAACCCTCGGCGCCACCGACCGTGAAGGACGTCGTGATGCCGGGACGGCCCTTGGGAAGGCGCTTGCGCACCGGGCGGTACTCGACGACCTTCTCGACCGCGGTACGGATGGTCTCCTCGGCCTTCGCCGTGACCGTGTCCGTCGCGGTCTTCTCCTTGGTCTTCGCGGAGAGGGGCTGGCCGACCTTGCAGTTGTCGCGGTAGATCGCGAGCGCCTTGACGCCCATCTTCCACGCCTCGAAGTAGACCTCTTCGACGTCCTCGACGGTCGCCGTCTCCGGCAGGTTGACCGTCTTGGAGAGCGCACCGGAGATCCACGGCTGGATCGCGGCCATCATGCGGACGTGACCCATCGCGGAGATGGAACGCTCGCCCATGGCGCAGTCGAAGACCTCGTAGTGCTCGTTCTTGAGGCCGGGGGCGTCGATCACATTGCCGTGGTCGGCGATGTGGGCGACGATCGCCTCGATCTGCTCCTCCTGGTAGCCCAGGCGGCGCAGGGCCTGCGGGACGGTGCCGTTGACGATCTGCATCGAGCCGCCGCCGACCAGCTTCTTGAACTTGACCAGGGCGAGGTCGGGCTCGAGGCCGGTGGTGTCGCAGGACATCGCGAGACCGATGGTGCCGGTCGGGGCGATGACCGAGGCCTGCGCGTTGCGGAAGCCGTTCTTCTCACCGAGGTGCAGTACGTCCTGCCAGGCCTCCGTGGCGGCGGCCCAGAT
The DNA here is from genome assembly GCF_027107535.1 of Streptomyces aurantiacus. Taxonomy (NCBI): domain Bacteria; kingdom Bacillati; phylum Actinomycetota; class Actinomycetes; order Kitasatosporales; family Streptomycetaceae; genus Streptomyces; species Streptomyces sp. Qhu-G9. Next base: position 7,496,253 of record NZ_CP114283.1, read on the forward strand.
CGGCGTGTCCAGGTCGTCCACACGGACGGCCACGGCGTTGGCGTCGGAGTGCTGCTTCATGACCCGCTGGTGCGGCTGCGCGTTACGGGCATAGCCGTCGTACGCGCCGACGACCGCGGCGAGCTCCGCGGAACGCTTGTACGAGGTGCCGGTCATCAGCGAGGTGATGGCCCCCGCGAGGGCGCGGCCGCCGTCGGAGTCGTACGCGTGCCCGGTCGCCATCAGCAGGGCGCCGAGGTTGGCGTAGCCGATGCCCAGCTGACGGAAGGCGCGGGTGTTCTCGCCGATCTTCTGGGTCGGGAAGTCCGCGAAGCAGATGGAGATGTCCATCGCGGTGATGACGAGCTCGACGACCTTGGAGAAGCGCTCGACGTCGAAGGACTGGCGGCCCTTGTTGTCGTCCTTCAGGAACTTCATCAGGTTCAGCGAGGCGAGGTTGCAGGACGTGTTGTCCAGGTGCATGTACTCGCTGCACGGGTTCGAGCCGTTGATACGGCCGGACTCCGGGCACGTGTGCCAGCGATTGATCGTGTCGTCGTACTGGATGCCCGGGTCGGCGCAGGCCCAGGCAGCCTCCGCCATCTTGCGGAAGAGCTCCTTGGCGTCGACCTCCTCGATGACCTCACCGGTCATGCGGGACGTCAGGCCGAACTTGCCGCCCTCCTCGACCGCCTTCATGAACGTGTCGTTCACACGGACCGAGTTGTTGGCGTTCTGGTACTGGACGGACGTGATGTCGTCGCCGCCCAGGTCCATGTCGAAGCCCGCGTCGCGCAGGGCGCGGATCTTCTCCTCTTCCTTGACCTTCGTCTGGATGAAGTCCTCGATGTCGGGGTGGTCCACGTCGAGGATGACCATCTTGGCCGCGCGGCGGGTGGCGCCGCCCGACTTGATCGTTCCTGCGGAGGCGTCCGCACCGCGCATGAAGGAGACGGGGCCCGAGGCGTTGCCGCCCGAGGAGAGCAGTTCCTTGGAGGAGCGGATCCGGGACAGGTTCAGGCCGGCGCCCGAGCCGCCCTTGAAGATCATTCCCTCTTCCTTGTACCAGTCGAGGATCGACTCCATGGAGTCGTCGACGGCGAGGATGAAGCAGGCGGAGACCTGCTGCGGCTGGGGCGTGCCGACGTTGAACCACACCGGAGAGTTGAAGCTGAAGATCTGGTGCAGGAGGGCGTACGCCAGCTCGTGCTCGAAGATCTCGGCGTCGGCGGGCGAGGCGAAGTACTTGTGGTCCTCTCCGGCCTTCCGGTACGTCTTCACGATCCGGTCGATGAGCTGCCTGAGGCTCACCTCACGCTGCGGGGTGCCGACGGCACCCCGGAAGTACTTACTGGTGACGATGTTGACCGCGTTCACCGACCATGAGTCGGGGAACTCGACGCCACGCTGCTCGAAGTTGACCGAGCCGTCGCGCCAATTGGTCATGACGACGTCACGGCGCGCCCATTCCACCTCGTCGTACGGGTGCACGCCGGGGGTGGTGTGGATGCGCTCGATGCGCAGCCCCTTGCTGGCCTTGGTGCCCTTGGCGCGGGAACCTCGTGCCGGACCGCTCGCCGTCTCTGTCATGCCGCCTCCCTGTATCGGGCTAAAACGCCCAGAAGTGCCTCGTTCTTCCCGTGGCACGGTGTGTGTCTTGCACTGCGCGCGCCGCATGAGCGTCCGCTCGCAGCAGGTCTGTGGTCGCCGCCGGTCGGCGGGGCCGGTACCGGCCCCTCTCGTCAGTCGGCGGCGCTGGCGGGCACGGGGACTTCGACAGCCCCTGCGGACCCACGGTCGCTTCCCTCGCACCCCTCGCCCGCGTCGTCGTCGGCCGCGGCGGGGTGCTGCGCCTGCCTCAGTTCCGTGATGGCGGCCTCGAAGTCCTCCAGCGAGCCGAACGCCCGGTACACGGACGCGAACCGCAGGTAGGCGACGAGGTCGAGCTCCTGCAACGGGCCGAGTATGGCCAGCCCCACGTCGTGGGTGGTCAGTTCGGCACTTCCGGTGGCCCGCACCGCCTCCTCGACCCGCTGGCCGAGCTGGGCGAGCGCGTCCTCCGTGACGGGCCGCCCCTGACATGCCTTCCGAACGCCGTTGATGACCTTCGTACGGCTGAACGGTTCGGTGACCCCGGACCGCTTGACCACCATGAGGGAGCACGTCTCCACGGTGGTGAACCGACGGGAACAGTCAGGACACTGGCGGCGCCTGCGGATCGACGTACCGTCATCCGTCGTACGGCTGTCGACGACACGGCTGTCGGGGTGCCTGCAGAAGGGGCAGTGCATCGGCTCCATCCCTCCTTCACAGCACGACTCGATAGCCTCGACAGGCCCTTTGGACCCCTCGAAGCAGCCCCAAGCATAGGCGATGACCAAGGACCTGAAGGACCGGGGGACCACAACTTCTGGGCTACTGCAGCAATCCAACCACTACATGTGGGGCTTGGCCCGGAAATTCACACCCGGCGCGCGTGTCGCATCCGTAGGGGCATGTGCCGCGCGGCCATTCCGGCCAGGAGCGTACGGGGATACGGTGGGCGCCATGGCGACGGGGGCCGGTTCCCGACCTGATGGGCACCTGATGGCAGACTGACCCACGCCTCGCTCCGGCCCACAAGGCGACGGCATCGACGGCGAAGAGTGCGGCGACGAGTACTTTCGTCCACCTCGCGCAGCGTGAGCCATACACCCAGATGCATGATCACGTCAGGCCATCCGCGTTTTTTCACTCGAACGTGTGTTTGGCGCAACCTTTCGAAAGCAACTACCGTTGTCCAGCAGGGAGACGAACGAGAGGGGCCGACGTGACCACCACCGCAGACAGTGCCACCATCACTGCCCAGGACCGCTCCCAGGGCCGATTTGAGCCGGTGCATGCCATGAATGAAACCGCGAACCAGGAGGGGCCCAAGCCTGCGCGCTCCCTGCCGGGTCGACCTCCGGGCATCCGGGCGGACAGCTCCGGACTCACCGACCGGCAGCGCCGGGTCATCGAGGTCATCAGGGACTCGGTGCAGCGACGGGGATACCCGCCTTCCATGCGGGAGATCGGGCAGGCCGTCGGCCTTTCCAGTACGTCCTCGGTGGCGCATCAGCTGATGGCACTGGAGCGCAAGGGCTTCCTGCGTCGCGATCCTCACCGCCCCAGGGCCTACGAGGTCCGCGGTTCCGACCAGTCCACCGCGCAGCCCACCGACACGGCGGGCAAGCCGGCCGCGTCGTACGTCCCGCTGGTCGGCCGGATCGCCGCCGGTGGTCCGATCCTCGCCGAGGAATCGGTCGAGGACGTCTTCCCGCTGCCCCGGCAGCTGGTCGGCGACGGCGAGCTGTTCGTCCTCAAGGTCGTCGGCGACTCGATGATCGAGGCCGCGATCTGCGACGGCGACTGGGTGACCGTCCGCCGCCAGCCGGTCGCGGAGAACGGCGACATCGTGGCCGCCATGCTGGACGGCGAGGCGACGGTGAAGCGCTTCAAGCGCGAGGACGGCCACGTGTGGCTGCTGCCGCACAACAGCGCGTACCAGCCGATCCCCGGCGACGAGGCGACCATCCTCGGCAAGGTCGTGGCGGTCCTCCGGCGGATCTGAGCATCCGCCCCAGACCGGGCCCCGGAACCCCTGCGCCGGTTCCGGGGCCCTGCGCTGTCCGCCGCGCGCACCCCCGTGGGCTGCCCCCGACATTCGCCGGGAGCAGCCCACGGGTGTCTAGGCCTCCTCGTGGGCCTCTTCGGCCTTCCGCGCCTTCTCGTCGATGGCGGCCAGTGACCGTCGCACCTGGTTACGGTCCGTCGTGTACCAGAATTCGGGCAGTGAGGCCTTGAGGTAGGTGCCGTAGCGCGCGGTGGCAAGCCGTTGGTCGAGCACGGCGACCACACCCCGGTCCCCCGTCGCCCGGACGAGGCGGCCGGCACCCTGGGCCATCAGGAGGGCGGCGTGGGTGGCGGCGACGGCCATGAAACCGTTCCCCCCGGCGTCCTCGACCGCCTTCTGCCGGGCGCTCATCAGCGGATCGTCGGGACGCGGGAAGGGGATCTTGTCCATGACGACCAGCTGACAGCTGGCGCCCGGGACGTCCACCCCCTGCCAGAGTGAGAGTGTGCCGAACAGGCAGGTCTTCGGGTCCGCCGCGAAGTTCTTGATCAGCTCGCCGAGTGTCTCCTCGCCCTGGAGCAGGATGGGGAACTCCGGGATGCGGGAGCGCAGTTCCTCCGCGGCGAGCTGGGCGGCCCGCATCGAGGAGAACAGGCCGAGCGTACGGCCGCCGGCCGCCTGGATCAGCTCCGTGAGCTCGTCGAGCATGTCCCCACGGTCGCTGTCCCGGGCGGGCCGGGCCAGGTGCTTCGCGACGTAGAGGATGCCCTGCTTGCCGTAGTCGAAGGGCGAACCGACGTCGATGCCCTTCCACGGCGGGATGTCCTCCCCCTGGGTGCCCTCCGGTGCCAGGCCCAGCGAGGCGCCCACGCCGTTGAAATCGCCCCCGAGCTTCAGGGTGGCCGAGGCCAGGACGACGGAACGGTCCGTGAAGAGCTTCTCGCGCAGCAGGCCCGACACGGACATCGGCGCGACCCGCAGGGATGCCCCGAAGCGGTCGTGCCGTTCGTACCAGACGACGTCCCACTCCGAGCCGTTCGTGATGCGCTCCGCCACGTCGTGGACGCTCTCCACGGAGGCGAGGGCCTGCTTACGGACCGCGTCCTCGTCGGTGACGGACTTGTCGCGGGTCGCTCCGATCCCCGAGATCACCGTGCGGGCGGCGTCACGCAGGGCCATCAGCGCGTAGCCTAGGTCCTCCGGGATCTCCTCCAGGCGGCCGGGCAGCGCCAGCTCCATCAGGCGTTCGAAGCCCTCGGCGGCGGTCTGGAGCTGGTCGGCCGCCTTCTCGTTGACAAGCTTCGATGCTCTGCGCACGGCACGGTTGACCTGGCCGGGGGTGAGCTCTCCGGTCGCGACGCCGGTGACCCGGGAAACCAGTTCGTGGGCCTCGTCGACGATCAGCACCTCGTGCTGCGGGAGGACCGGAGCACCTTCGATGGCGTCGATCGCCAGCAGCGCGTGATTGGTGACAACGACATCGGCGAGCTTGGCGCGCTCACGGGCCGCCTCGGCGAAGCACTCCGCACCATAGGCGCACTTCGAGGCGCCGAGGCACTCCCTGGAGGAGACGGAGATCTGCGACCAGGCCCGGTCCGAGACGCCCGGGGTGAGATTGTCGCGGTCACCCGTCTCCGTCTCGTCCGACCACTCCCGCAGCCGCAGCAGGTCCTGGCCCAGCTTGCTGGTGGGCGCGGCCGCCTCGAACTGGTCGAAGAGGCCCTCCTCCTCGTCCTGCGGCGCTCCCTCGTGGAGACGGTGCAGACACAGGTAGTTCGACCGGCCCTTGAGCATCGCGAACTCGGGGCGGCGGCGCAGGAGCGGATGCAGTGCGTCCACCGTGCGCGGCAGGTCCCGCTCCACGAGCTGCCGCTGGAGTGCCAGGGTGGCCGTCGCCACGACGACACGCTCCCCGTGCGCCAGCGCGGGAACCAGGTAGCCGAGCGACTTACCGGTGCCGGTGCCCGCCTGGACCAGCAGATGGGAACCGTCGTCGATGGCCTGCGCGACGGATTCGGCCATGGTCACCTGGCCAGGGCGCTCCGTACCGCCGACGGCTGTGACGGCGGCATGCAGGAGTTCGGGGAGTGAGGGCTCTGTCATAGCCCGCCCACCCTACGGGGCGGCACCGACAACCGGGCGATCACCGCGGAGGGGAGGGACGTGATCAAGACGAGTGCGCCGTCGGTGACGTGGCGGGTGATCACGGCTGGTGCAGCGGGTTGGGGACGGTGCCGTGCACGGCGGCGTGCGGGCGCTGCGGCCGGTCCCGGTAGCCGTCCAGATGCAGCCGGTTGCGGTTGAGGCAGAGCCTCTCGATACGTGGAGTGAGCAGGTCGAACGTTTCGTAGCGCTCCTTGAGCTCAGGGAAGAGCCTGTGGTGCCGGAGGATCTCGGCCCGGACGAGTGACCAGAACTCGGCCTCTCGAACGCCCAGTTGTTCCTGGCACAGCGGGGCCAGGTAGCGGAAGACTCCGACGAAGAGCCCGGAGTGGATGAACTGGGTGAGGAAGGCCGCCGGTTCCGTGAGCAGAACAGCCCGTACCTCGTCGGGCATGGAAGCGTGCTCGGGAAGCCGCTCGGCGCTCACGTTCACGTCGTCGACGAAGTCCTTGACCGCGAGCCTGACCGGTACGTCGTGGTCGTCGAAGACAACGATCGCGTTCTCGCCATGGGGGCTGAACACAGTGCCGTAGCGGTAGAGGAAGTGCAGGAGGGGCGGCAGCAGCGCGGCGAAGAGGCGGCACAGCCAGCTTCGTGGGTCCAGGCCCGAGCGCTCGACCAGCTCCGCGGCGAAGGCACGGCCCTCCGGGTCGGTGTGCAGGAGGGCCGCGAGAGTGCGGGCGCGTTCACCGGACGCGAGATGGCGGGAGAGCGGCTCGCGCCAGATCGCGCCCAGCAGCTCCTTGTACTGGTACGGGACCTCCGGCAGCGTGTCGTACACGGGGTGCCCGACCGTCACGGACGCGACCTCGCCCAGCAGGATCACCCCGCAGGTGTCGTGGAGGAAGGGGTCGGTGTCGCGCAGGCCGTGCATCCAGGCGGTGACCGCGGGGGCCGCGAGTGTGCGTTCCGTGGGCAGACCGCGCCACACGAGGGTGTTGAGGACGGACAGCGGCAGTTTCACGGTGTGCCGGTCCGGGCGAGAGGTGTTGAGGAACGTACGGATCGACTGCTGGGGCAGGCGGAGGTCGCCGTCCGGGGGCAGCGGGACGATCGCGCCCTCCGCGACGGAGGGCGCGAAGAGCGGCAGCACGACGTCGTTCCACTGCCAGGGATGCACGGGCAGGTAGAGGTACGACTCCGGAGTGAGCCCCCGCGCGCGCAGTGCGGTGTCGTAGGACTCCCTGACGGCGGGGTCGAGCTCACGCGCGTAGAGCTGGTCGGCGGTGTCCAGACCCTGCACACCTCGGTAGGTGGCGAGCGAGGTGTGAACCGCGATCCACGGCAGGGCTGTCGCTCTGCGCCCCTCTGGCGCCCACTGGGCGGCGTCGGCGGCGGAGAAGCCGAGGCGGCCCTTGTTGAGGACGATCCAGGGGTGACCGGTCTGGTGGCCTTCCAGTTCCGCGTATCCGAGGTCGGCGAGGCGGGCGGCCGGGAGTGCGGTGTGGTCGAGACGGGCGTCCGCGGCCAGTGTCGTGGTCAGCTCGCGGATGACGTGCCCGAGGGTGGCGCCGTCGAGGTCGAGGGTGGCACGGGCGCGGGAGAGGAAGTCGAGGGGGTCGGTGTAGGGGCGCGGGTTCGGCACTGTTGCGGCTTCACCGGGTCCGGCCGCGCCGGTGGCGGGGGCTGCGGCGCCGCGGTCGGCTGCTGCCCTGTGTGCGGGTTCACCTGGGTTCTCGCCCGGGACGGCCGCGGTCGCGGCTCCGGTTAAGCCGGCCATGTCAGCCGGGTCGGTCAAGGTGAGCGATGACGGGTCCACCTGCCAGCTGTCGTACGCGCCGCGGCGGGCGCGGAAGGCGAGGACGCCGCCGGCGTCGAGGCGGAGGGTGTAGGAGCGCTCGCTGTCGGGCGCGGCCTCGGCCGTCTCGCTGGGCGGCGGGGAAGGGGGGCCGGGGATGGGCGGCGCGGTCGGTCGTCTCAGCACGTCCGCGCCGGGCAGCTGCGGTGAATCGTCTCTTCCGGATCTCCGGGATCCGACCGGAGCCGTGGCGACGGGCGGGTCGGAAGGAAGGGTGCCTGCCGCCGTTCCGCCGGAGCGGTCCACGGCGCCGAGGGTGCGTTCCTGTCCCGGCTCCGGCTCCGGCTCCGGCTCCGGCTCCGGTACCAGGATCTCCTCGTGGGCGAATTCACCGATCATCTTCGCGAGCAGGCGGCGCCCCGCTCGCTCCCATCGTTGAGGGTTCAGTTCGGGTGGGTCGTAGAGGCATGACGGCTCTCCGGGAGCCGGGGCGGCGGACGGGTTCGGCACGGGGACTCCTCGACTGGGAACCTGATCGGGACGAGCGGTGTACTAAAAGTGACGGCGCTACAACAGATCGCGCAGGGCCCGGTCTCGGACCATGAGGGCTGCCTTCTTGTCTGGCAGATCGACCTCGGCGGAGAACCGGAAGCCGGCGCTGAGGAAGGCGGACACGGAAGGGGTGTTGCGAAGGTCGGGCTCCGCGACGACGCGAGCGCAGGAGGGGCGCCGGTCGAGGACGAGGTCGGAGACAGCCCTGAGCAGGATCGTGCCGAGCCCTCGCCCCCGGTTGGTGACGCCGCCGATGAGGAGGTGGATTCCGGTGTCGTGGAGGCGCGCCGGGTAGTGGCGGGCCAAGGGGTCGAGGTCCGCGCGGTAGATCTCCCAGTAGCTCATGGGTGTGCCGTCGAGCATGCCGAGGCAGGGGACGCTGCGCCCGTCGCCGCCGAGCTGGGCGCGCAGGTGATCCTCGGTCGCCGTCCCGGGACCGGAGAGCTCCCAGAAGGCAGCGACGGCGGGGTCGTCCATCCAGCGGCCGATGAGCGGAAGGTCACGGTCGATGTGCACGGGGACCAGCTGGAGGACGCCCGCGGCGGTGGCCGTCGGCCCCCAGTCACCGACGCGGTCGAGCAGGTCGTCACCGGCCGGGGCGGCCGGGGTGGGCCTCGCCTCGCACCGTCCCGGGCCCCTGGCCCAGGGGCCCGGCTCCCCACCGCTCTGCTCACTCCGCTCCGTGGTCGCTCCGGCGTCCCCCGCCCCTTCGAGCGTTCCGGCTGCTCCGGTCCTCTCGGCGAAGAGGGCGAGGAATTCGTCGGGCAGGCGCAGGTCGAGGGTGTCCTCGCTGTCCGCACCGGGACTCGTACGGCTACGGGCGTCGGTGCGGGGGGCGGTTCCGGCGTCGGTGCTCGCATCGGTGGGAGGCACGGCGACGCTCCTCTCAGGAGACGGGGTGGGTCATGTTCCTCAGGAATGAAGGGGGTTGGCGATGGTGACGTAGACGGACTGGGTGTCGACGGGGCCGACGAGTTCGTCGAGTCCGTGCAGCCGGGTCAGCAGGTTGGCCTTGCAGCGCAGGACCGGCGAGTCGAGCAGGTGGGCGGGCAGGGTGGTGCGCAGCCGGGCGGGCCCGGAGGCGACGTTGGCCAGGAAGCGGCGGAAGGCGGCCAGCAGCAGTCGTTCGTCGGCCAGGCGCTGGGAGCCGAAGGCGCCGATGAGGCCGAGCACGTTGTTGATGGCGAGGTAGTAGGCGAACCGCTCGTCGGTGACCTCGTCGGAGACGAAGGTGTCGCTGTGCTGGCCGATGCCCGGCAGTCGTTTGTCCAGTTCCGCGCGCCGTGACTCACGGAAGTAGTAGCCCTGGTTGTCGCGGTAGCGGCCGCCCCCCGGCCAGCCCTCCGGGTCCAGCAGGAGCAGGGTGTTCTGCTGGTGTGCCTCCAGCGCGATGCCGGCCTCGCTGTCCAGCCAGAGCACGGGGCGGACGACGTGTTCGAGGTAGCGCAGGAACCACTCCGTGGCGACGGCGCCGCGCGGCCGGCCCGTGCGGCCGGCGAGGCGGGTGACGATATCGGTGAGCCGGGATCGCGTCGTGGGCCTGTTCTGCTCGCCATGCCGATGTCCGGTGGACGCGGCTCGGGGCCTGGGTGAGACGAGTCCGGCGATACAGGAGACGTCGTCCGTCGGGGTGAACGGGTTGTGCCGGATCATCACGTCGAGACCGGGCACGGGGGCGCCGTCCGGGTCGTTCACCGCGAGCCACGCCGGGTCGCGGACGATGTCGAAGCCCGGGTGGGCCGCCTGCCACTGTTCGGCGAGACCGGCGCGCAGCAGGCGGTGGACCTCGACCCCGCGGTGGAACTCCTTGCGGAGGTTCTCCCGGCGGGAGTTGGTGATGCGCAGGCCCAGCGACAGCTTCAGCATCGCGGGGGCGCCTGAGCGGTACAGGGTGCGGACGGAGGAGGTGGGGTGCCACGGGGAGCCGTGGGAACCGAGCTCGCGGAGCAGTCCGGCGTCAAGCAGTTCCGCCGTCTCGGGGCGGTGGCGGACTTCTTGGAGTTGCCAGGGGTGCATCGGCAGCGCGGCGTACCCGTCGGGCAGGTGCAGTCCGGCGCCGGCGAGCCGGGAGGTGAGCTGTTCCGCGGCTACGGGACGGCCGCGCTCGGTCCATGCCGAGTCGGTGGCGAAGGCGGAGGGGGCGACGGCCAGCCAGTGCAGTGCGAAGGAGCCGCGCAACTCTGGCGAGTAGAGCCGGGTTTCGGCCCCGGAGAGTCCTTCGCGGCTCTTGGGGGTGGGGTGGAGCGGGTGCCCGAGCAGCAGCGACTGCTCGGCGGAGAGGAAGAGGTCGGGCCCGTCAGCGGGGTTCTCCCTGCGGTCCGTGATGAACACGACGGTCCGGCGCAGGGAGTCCGCGACCCGGCCGATCAGGTCACCGCCTTCGGCGGAGGCAGGGGTCTCGGCCGGCGCACCCGGCGCGGCGGAGGCGACGGCCTGGGTGGGCGCCCCGTGCGTCGGGGTCTCACGTCCCAGCAGGGCCGCCAGTGTGACGGCGTCGGTGGGCGGATCCTGGTCCGAGGCGTCGGAGAGATGGGGAGGGCCCAGGCGGTGCCATCCCGTGGGGGACCAGTAGTGGACCGGCACGAGGAGGGCTGAGCCACTGGCGGGGAGGGGGATGCGGAGGGTGCCGTCGGCGGGAGCGGTGAGGTCGTGCTCGCGTACCCAGCAGCGCAGCAGGTTCTCAATGGCCGCGGCCTGGGCGGCGGTGTGCGGATCGGGGTGTTCCAGCAGGTCGGTGGTGGCGCCGTGCAACCCTTCGGACTTCTCTGACCCTCCCTTCTGCCGGGGGACCGATTCGGTCCCCTTCCCTAGCGGGAACTGCGTGCCGTGGGCTCCTCGCTCATGGGTGTGGGGACGGCCGTCGGATGCGGGAGTGGCATTCAAGAGTGTTCCTCGGGATGGTTCAGGCTCGTACGGCGACGAACCGGGGCTGTTCCGGCGTGGTGGTACCTGTGCGTTTCCTGGTCGGTGCGGGGCCGACCCGTTCCGAAGACGGCGGAGGGGCGCGGTGCGCGGGGAGGCACCTGCCTCTTGGGGATACCTGGCGGGTATCACCGCGCGGCGGCATTTCCCGGGCTCCGGGCCCGGTCGTGCACCGGATCGCCGCCCTATCCGGAGCGTTCCGACTGTTCGGGGTGCCCGGACACCGGTCGTCGGGCCTCCGCGACACGTGGACCGGTGGGCTCCTTCGCAACCTCCGCCACCGCGTCCGCGAGCCGGTCGAGGACGGCGGTCGCCTGCTCGTCGGTGATCGTGAGCGGTGGCAGCAGCCGCACCACGCTGGAGTGCCGGCCGCCGAGTTCCACGATCAGTCCGCGGCGCAGGCACTCCCGCTGGACGGCGGCCGCCAGTTCGGGCGCGGCGGGAGGCGGTCCTCCGGGAGCGGCGGGCGGCCTGTCGGGGTCCACGAGCTCGACGCCGATCATGAGTCCCCGGCCGCGTACGTCGCCGACGAAGCCGAAGTCGGTCTCCAGAGCGCGGAGTTGGGTGATCATGTGCGCACCGAGTGCGGCGGCCCGCTCGGCGAGTTGGTTCTCACGGACGTACGCGAGGGTCGCGGCGCCTGCCGCCATGGCGAGTTGGTTGCCTCGGAACGTGCCGGCGTGGGAGCCGGGTTCCCACACGTCGAGGTCGTCGCGGTAGACGACCACGGCCAGGGGCAGGCTGCCGCCGATGGCCTTGGAGAGGACCATCACGTCGGGAGTGACGCCACTGTGCTCGACCGCCCAGAAGGTGCCGGTCCGGCCCACCCCCGTCTGCACCTCGTCGGCGATCAGTGCGATGGAGCGCGCCGCCGTGATCTCCCGCATCCGCCGCATCCAGTCGTCGCGGGCCGGAATCACACCGCCCTCGCCCTGCACCGGTTCGAGGATCATGCCCGCCGGGCCCGGCACCCCGGACTTGGGGTCGTCGAGGATGGATTCGGTCCAGCGCGCGGCGAGTTCCGCCCCACGCTCGCCTCCGACACCGAAGGGGCAGCGATAGGGGTGCGGGTAGGGCAGGCGCGCCACCCGCACGTCGGGCGCGCCCCCGGATGCCTCGAGCGCCCCCGCGGTCATCCCGTGGTAGGCGCCGGCGAAGGCGAGGATCCCGCCGCGCCCCGTCGCGGTGCGCACCAGTTTCAGCGCGGCCTCCACGGCATCCGTCCCGGCGGGGCCGCAGAACTGCACGCGCGCGCGGTCGGCGAGACCCGGCGGCAGCGTGCGGAACAGTTCGGTGGTGAAGGCGTCCTTGACGGGTGTGGCCAGGTCGAGGACATGCAGCGGGGCCTCCGAGTCGAGGACCTTGCGGATGGCCTCCAGAACGACGGGGTGGTTGTGGCCGAGGGCCAGAGTGCCCGCCCCTGAGAGACAGTCGAGGTAGCGGCTCCCGTCGGCGCCCTCGATCGTCAGTCCACGGGCTCGTACGGGGACGATCGGCAGGGCGCGCGCATAGGTGCGCGCCGCTGACTCGCGCGCCGACTGCCGCCGCAGGATCCCCTCGTGCGCCGCGCGCGCTCCGGCGTCCTCGTGCAGCGTGCGCGCGCCCGCCGCTTCCTGCGTCGCGGGCGCCACCTCGGGCGCAGACTCCGTCACCGCCACGTCTGTCGGTCCTCCCGCTGTCCAGAGGCGAGTTGCCGGTCCGCCCGGTGGGAGGCGGCAGGGGGATGAACGCAGCCGGAACGTCCCCCGTACGTACCAACGACGAGGACCGCGCGGGGCAACGGCGGAACGTAGATCCTTGCCGTGACGGAACCGTTGCGGGCCCGTCGGAAGTCCCCCACAGCAACGGCATAGTCTGTGTGCCGCTCAGCGATCCTCGCTGATCAGCACCACGGTCCACGCCGGACACGGCCGGGTCCCCGGATCCGTACGAAGTCCCGTGTGGCAGCACAGAGTTGTTCGTTCACCTCCAGGGGGAGTCACACCATGCGACCGATACGCCCGCTCTTCACCGCCCGTCGAGGGAGGAGCCCGCGCCGCAGAACCTCCCCCGTGCTTGCCGCGGTCGGCCTGGCCACCGCGCTGGCGCTGACCGCCACCGCCTGTGACTCGGGTGAGAACGCCGACGCGAGCGCCGAGACGTCGGCCGCCGCGGCCGGCGACGGCAAGATCCAGATCCCGGACGACATCAAGGACAGGCTCAAGGAGCACGGGATCGATGTCGACCAGTGGAAGGGCGGCGCCTGGAAGAACTGGGACCGGGAGGACTGGCTGCGCGAGGCCGGTGACTACATCAACCCGATCATCCAGGGGCTGTGGGACCCGGACCGTATGCGTGAGGCCGAGGACCCGGACCAGGGCAAGGGCGTCGACGAGAACGACCTCTCGGGCGACCAGGGCGTGACCGACCCGGAGCCGGCACCCGTGCAGGCGAAGGCGGTTCCGGCGCGCTATCACGAGAACGCGCCCGAGGCGGGCAAGGTGTTCTTCGACTCCCCCGAGGGCACGATGGTCTGCTCGGCGACCGTGGTCGAGGACCCGGCCAACCCGGGCAGGTCCAACCTCGTGTGGACCGCGGGCCACTGTGTGCACGCGGGCAAGAAGGGCGGCTGGTACCGCAACATCGCCTTCGTGCCCTCGTACAACAACGACGCCATGTCGGCGACGGAGATCACGGGTGCCACCAAGGAGGAGGTCGCTCCGTACGGCGTCTGGTGGGGTGACTGGGCGCAGACCTCGGACCAGTGGATCGAGCAGGGTGGCGCGACGGGCGGTGACGGCGCCTCGTACGACTTCGCCGTCATTCATGTGACCCCGGAGAAGGGCAGCGGCGGCAAGTCCCTGGAGGAGACGGTCGGTTCGGCCCTCCCGGTGGACTTCGACGCTCCGCCCGTGTCGCAGGTCGGGGACATCACCGCGACCGGTTACCCGGCGGCGAAGCCGTTCGACGGGGAGACCATGTACCAATGCGCGGACAAGCCTGGCCGGCTCTCGATCGCCAAGTCCGAGCCGACGATGTACCGCATCGGATGCACCATGACCGGCGGTTCGTCCGGCGGCGGCTGGGTCGCGACGGGCTCGGACGGCAGTCCCGCCCTGGTGTCCAACACCTCCATCGGCCCGGTGACCGCCGGCTGGCTGGCGGGCCCGCACCTGGGCACGGAGGCCAAGGGCATCTACGACTCGGTGAGCAAGAAGTTCGCCGCGCAGCGGTAGCGGTATGAGGACGGACGGCGGCAGGGTGGGCCTCACGGAAACCTTCACCACCCGACCGCCGTTCGTCCCCGACTCCCCGGGCATAGTGGGGTGTCGCGGTGACACAGGCCCCGCGGAGAGCCCTGTTCGAGCTCTCCGCGCCTGTCCCGCAGGTGAGAGATGCACGTTCTATCGGGGGTAACAACACCATGCGTTCCACACGTCCGTCCTTCGCGGGGAGCCGCGGGCGGCGCCGCTTCCTTGCCGCCACCGGACTCGCGGCGGCTCTGATGGTCACCGCCACCGCCTGTGACTCGGGTGACGACAAGGCCGCCGCCGAGAAGTCGGCCGCCACAGGTTCCGGAGCCTCGGGCGCGGACAAGATCGAGATTCCCGCCGACATCGCCGACCGGCTCAAGGAGCACGGGATCGATGTCGACCAGTGGAAGGACGGCGAATGGAAGAACTGGGACAGGGACAAGTGGCTCAGTGAGGCCGAGGACTTCGTCAACCCGGTGATCGCGGGTCTCTGGAAGCCCGAGCGGATGAAGTCCGCCGAGGACCCGGAGAAGACGATCTCCGCGAAGGACGCCGCGGCCCAGCAGGGCGGGAGCGACCCGGCGCCCGCCCCCGTCACGGCGACGCGCGAGAAGACCCCGTACCACGAGAACGCCGCCCCGGTCGGGAAGGTCTTCTTCGACTCCCCCGAGGGTTCGATGGTCTGCTCCGGCACGGTCGTCAAGGACCCGCGCAACCCGGGCAAATCCAACCTCGTGTGGACCGCGGGCCACTGCGTGCACGCGGGCGGTGGCGGCGGCTGGTACCGCAACATCGCCTTCGTGCCCGCCTACAACGACCTCGGCAAGTCCGAGGCCCAGCTCGGCAGGGCCACGCAGCAGGAGATCGCCCCTTACGGCCAGTACTGGGCGGACTGGGCCTCGACCTCGGACGAGTGGATCGAGGGCGGCTCGGAGTCGGGCGGCGCGGGTGCCGCGTACGACTACGCGGTGCTGCACGTGAAGCCCGAGTCCGGCTCCAAGTCCCTTGAGGAGACGGTCGGCAACGCGCTGGACGTGGACTTCTCCACGCCCGCCGCCGCGGACGCGGGCTCCATGGGCGCCTGGGGCTACCCGGCCGCGGCGCCGTACGACGGTCTGATCATGCACAAGTGTGTCGACCGGCCGGGCCGCCTCTCGCTCAGCCCGGGGCTGCCGACGATGTACCGCATCGGGTGCACGATGACCGGCGGTTCGTCCGGCGGCGGCTGGTTCCGTGTCGTCGACGGCAAGACCGTGCTCGTCTCGAACACGTCGATCGGCCCGTCCGACAACACCTGGCTGGCGGGACCGCAGCTGGGCAAGGGCGCCGAGGCGATCTACGACACCATGAGCGAGGAGTACGGCGACAAGTAGGCGCCGTACGACACAACCGAGTCGCGCGTACGACGAAGGCCCGCCCCCTGCGAGAGGGGGCGGGCCTTCGCTCCGTGGATCAGGCCGCGGGCACGGGAACGTACGGAGCGAGCTCCGCCGCCAGTTCCTCGTGCACCCGTACCTTCATCAGCGTGCCCTCCGGGGTGTGCTCCTCGGAGATCACCTCGCCGTCGGTGTGGGCGCGCGCGACCAGCCGGCCGAGTGTGTACGGCACGAGTGCCTCGATCTCGACCGAGGGGTGCGGCAGTTCGACGTCGATGAGCGCGAGCAGCTCGTCGATGCCCTGGCCGGTGCGGGCCGAGACCGCGATGGAGCGCTTCTCGTTCCGCATGAGCCGCTGGAGTACCAGCGGGTCGGCCGCGTCCGCCTTGTTGATCACCACGATTTCGGGCACCTTGGTGGCGCCCACGTCGCGGATGACCTCGCGCACGGCGGCCAGCTGCTCCTCCGGCGCCGGGTGCGAACCGTCGACCACATGCAGGATCAGGTCGGAGTCGCCGACCTCCTCCATCGTGGAGCGGAACGCCTCGACGAGGTGGTGCGGCAGGTGCCGTACGAAGCCGACGGTGTCCGCGAGTGTGTAGATCCGCCCGCTGGGCGTCTCGGCACGGCGGACGGTCGGGTCGAGGGTGGCGAACAGCTCGTTCTGCACCAGGACGCCCGCGCCCGTGAGGCGGTTGAGCAGCGAGGACTTGCCGGCGTTCGTGTAGCCGGCGATCGCCACCGAGGGCACCTTGTTGCGACGGCGCTCCTGGCGCTTGATCTCGCGGCCGGTCTTCATGTCGCCGATCTCCCGGCGCATCTTCGCCATCTTCTCGCGAATACGACGCCGGTCGGTCTCGATCTTGGTCTCACCGGGACCACGGGTGGCGAGGCCGCCGCCCTTGCCGCCGCCCATCTGACGGGACAGCGACTGACCCCAGCCCCGGAGCCTCGGCAGCATGTACTGCATCTGCGCGAGGGCGACCTGCGCCTTGCCCTCTCGGGACTTGGCGTGCTGGGCGAAGATGTCGAGGATCAGGGCCGTACGGTCGATGACCTTGACCTTGACGACGTCTTCGAGGTGGATCAGCTGGCCCGGCGAGAGCTCACCGTCGCAGATGACGGTGTCGGCGCCGGTCTCCAGCACGATGTCCCGCAGCTCGTTGGCCTTGCCGGAACCGATGTACGTGGCCGCGTCGGGCTTGTCCCTGCGCTGGATGACTCCGTCGAGCACGAGCGCTCCCGCGGTCTCCGCGAGGGCGGCCAGCTCGGCCAGCGAGTTGTCCGCGTCGGTCGCGGTCCCCGAGGTCCACACGCCGACGAGCACCACACGCTCCAGACGGAGCTGCCGGTACTCGACCTCGGTGACGTCCTCGAGCTCGGTGGAGAGTCCGGCGACACGGCGCAGGGCCGCACGCTCGGAGCGGTCGAGCTGGTCGCCGTCCCGCTCTCCGTCGATCTCGTGGCTCCAGGCGACGTCCTCTTCCATCAGGGCATCGGCCCGAAGACCGTCGGGGTTGTTCTGCGCGAGGCTCTGTGTGTCCTGGGAAGGGGAAGAAGAGGAGGTCATTGGGTCCTTACGTCGATGGGGATACCTGGGGCGACGGACTTGTGGCCCGTCACTGTTCAGAACGTCCGGGGCCGCCGGGAGATTCCCGCCCGGGGCCGGAGCGCCGTGCCGCCGACCTGAGGCGTCGTCGACGTGAAGATGTTCGCACGGCACGCCCCGTCTCGTCACTCGTATTTCCGGGGGTTACCGGGTGCCCGTCCCGGTCTTCTCCGCCGGCGCCGTGCTGCGCCAGTCAGGGTGTCCCGGCATGGGCGGGGTCTTCTGTCCGTAGAGCCACGCCTTGAAGAAGCCTCTCAGATCACGGCCCGCGATGCCCGAGGCGAGGTGTTCGAAGTCCGCGGTGTCGGCGACGCCGTCGTGGTGGGTGCTCACCCAGGTGCGCTGCAGCCGCTCGAAGGCGGGGCGGCCGATCTCCTGGCGCAGCGCGTAGAGGACGAGGGCGCTGCCGTCGTACACGTTCGGGCGGAAGATGCTCAGTTTCTCGCCGGGCTCGGCCTCCTTGGGTGCGGCGGGCGGACCACCGGCCGCGCGCCAGATGTCGGACGACCGGTACGCGGCCCGCATCCGCGTCTCCATGGGCCGGTCCGCCGTCTCCTCGGCGTAGAGGGCCTCGTACCAGGTGGCGTGCCCTTCGTTGAGCCACAGGTCGGACCAGGTGCGCGGGGAGACGCTGTCGCCGAACCACTGGTGGGCCAGCTCGTGCACCATGATCGACTCGACGTACCACTTCGGGTACTCGGACCGGGTGAAGAGTTCCCTCTCGAAGAGGGAGAGCGTCTGCGTCTCGAGTTCGAATCCGGTCCGCGCCTCGGCGATCAGCAGCCCGTACGTCTCGAAGGGGTAGGCACCGACCTTCTCCTGCATCCAGGCGATCTGGGCGGGTGTCTTCTTGAGCCAGGGTTCGAGCCGTTCGCGGTCCTTGGTGGGCACCACGTCCCGTAGGGGGAGACCGTCGGGGCCGCTTCGGCGCAGCACGGAGGACCGGCCGATGGACACCTGGGCCAGTTCGGTGGCCATGGGGTGCTCGGTGCGGTACACCCAGGTGGTGTCCGTGCCGCGGCGGGTCGCACCGGCGGGCAGCCCGTTGGCGACGGCCGTGTAGTCCTCGGGCGTGGTGACCCGGATGGTGAACATCGCCTTGTCCGAGGGGTGGTCGTTGCCGGGGAAGACACGGTGTCCGGCGTCGGCCTGGTTGGCCATCGCCAGCCCGTCCGCGGTCCGCACCCAGCCGCTCTGCTGGTCCTTCGTGGACACCGGGTTGCTGTCGTGGCTCACGGTGATCCGCGTCCGGACGCCTGACGGCAGTGGTTCGGCGGGTGTGACGACCAGGTCCTCGCCCGCGCTGCGGAACTCCGCGGGCTCTCCGTCGACCTCGACGGATCGCACTGCCCCGTGCGAGTAGTCAAGATTGACGTGCTCCAGCCGGTCTGTCGTCCGGGCGTCGATGGTGGTGACGGCCGGCAGCGGCTTGCTGTTGCTGCCGGGATAGGTGAAGGCCAGGTCGTACGCCATGACGTCGTATCCGGGGTTGCCCAGGTGCGGGAACAGACGGTCGCCGATACCGAGCGGTACCGGGGCCGGGGCGCTCGCGGCGACGAGGCAGACGGAGACGGCGGAGGCGAGGAACGCCGTCCTCAGCTGTCGGGAAGGCCGCGGGCGTGGCGTCGCGGTGCGGGGGGTCGTGAGGGTGCGCAGCATGGACCACGGCTATCAGCGCCCGCCCGCCTCGCGGTGACGACTCGCGTCGGGCCCACCCGAACGGGCTCTTCGGCGTGACCTCCGAGGTCCGGGACGGGAGCGGGGACGGGATGCCGGTCGCGACACCGCATGGGCGGATGTGCCGAGGGTGCGCCGAGCGGGCCGAAGGGTCGCTGATCGGACGGATGTGCGGGCGGGCGGCCGCAGGGCCGACGCGCGGGCCGTCGGATGTCCGACGGTCGCGGTGCCGCGGCCGCCCGGTGGTCCTCTACGGAGTCGTCGACGGGTGCTGGGCGCGGCTCACGTCGAACACGCCCGGCACATCGCGCATCGCCCGCATGAGCGCGGGGAGGTGTGCCGCGTCCGGGAGCTGCAGCGTGTAGGTGTGACGTACGCGCTGCTGGCTGGGCGGTTCGACGGTCGCCGAGACGATGGCGACGCCCTCCAGGGCGATGGCCTCGGTGAGGTCGGCGAGGAGGTGGGGCCGGCCGAAGGACTCGGCGAAGAGCGTGACACGGCACTCGGTGGTGTCGCCCCAGCGCACGTCGACCTCCGCACGCCCCACGCTCTTCATGCGCTCCACCGCGGGGCACTCGACGCGGTGCACGGTCACCACTCCCCCGCGTACGGAGAATCCGGTGATCGCGTCGGGCGGTACCGGCGTACAGCAGCCCGCGAGGCGTACCGTCGCGCCGGGCTGGTCGACGACGACGTCCGCGGCGGCCGGACGCGCGGCGGGCCCGTCCGCGGCGGGGCGGCGGGTCGCGGCAGGGGCTTCGGACGGCGTGGCCGGTGACGGGTGCGCGGCCAGCCAGCGGGTGATGGCGATCCGCGCGACGGGAGTGTGCGCGTGCTCCAGCCACTCCCTGGAGGGCTCCGAGGACGGGTCCTGCCCCATGAGCAGCTGCACGGTGTCGCCGTCGCTCAGGACCGTGCTCAGTCTCGCCAGGCGGCCGTTGACGCGGGCGCCGATACAGGCGTGCGCGTCCTCGCCGTACTGGGCGTACGCGGCGTCCACGCAGCTGGCGCCCGCGGGCAGCCCGAGCGTGCCCCCGTCGGGGCGGAACACGGTGATCTCCCGGTCCTGGGCGAGGTCCTCGCGCAGGGTGGACCAGAACGTGTCGGGGTCCGGCGCGGCCTCCTGCCAGTCGAGGAGGCGGGACAGCCAGCCGGGACGGGTGGGGTCGGCGCGCTCACCGTCGGCGGGGCGGGAGCCGTCGCCGTCGGTCTGCTCCTCCGCGGGAGACGCGTAGGGATTGCCGAGCGCGATGACGCCGGCCTCGGCGACCTTGTGCATCTGGTGCGTACGGATGAGGACTTCGGCGACCTGCCCGTCGGGGCGGGCGACGGCGGTGTGGAGCGACTGGTACAGGTTGAACTTGGGGACCGCGATGAAGTCCTTGAACTCCGAGACCACCGGCGTGAGACAGGTGTGCAGCTCGCCGAGGACCCCGTAGCAGTCGGCGTCCTCGTTCACGAGCACCAGCAGGCGTCCGAAGTCGGAGCCGCGCAGCTCGCCCCGTTTGCGGGAGACGCGGTGCACGGAGACGAAGTGCCGGGGCCTGATGAGGACTTCGGCCTGCAGACCGGCTTCGCGCAGGACGCCGCGCACCTCTTCGGAGATCTCGGCGAGGGGGTCGTCGGTGCGTGAGGCGTTCTTGACGATGAGTTCGCGGGTGTGCGCGTACTCCTCGGGCCGCAGGATCGCGAAGACCAGGTCTTCGAGTTCGGTCTTCAGCGCCTGGACGCCGAGACGTTCGGCGAGCGGGATCAGGACGTCCTTCGTCACCTTGGCGATGCGCTCCTGCTTCTCGGGGCGCATGACTCCGAGGGTGCGCATGTTGTGCAGCCGGTCGGCGAGCTTGATCGACATCACGCGTACGTCGCTGCCGGTGGCGACGAGCATCTTGCGGAACGTCTCGGGCTCGGCGGCCGCTCCGTAGTCGACCTTCTCCAGCTTCGTCACGCCGTCGACGAGGTAGCGGACCTCCTCGCCGAACTCCTCGCGCACCTGATCGAGCGTCACGTCCGTGTCCTCGACGGTGTCGTGGAGGAGGGACGCGGTCAACGTCGTGGTCTCCGCGCCGAGTTCGGCCAGAATCAGGGTCACGGCGAGGGGGTGGGTGATGTACGGCTCACCGCTCTTGCGCATCTGGCCGCGGTGCGAGGACTCGGCGAGCACGTACGCGCGGCGCAGCGGGTCCAGGTCGGCGTCGGGGTGGTGGGCCCGATGGGCCTCGACCACGTGGCCGATCGCGTCGGGCAGCCGGTGGCGGGCCGCGGGCCCCAGGAGAGCGGCCCGGCCGAGACGTCGCAGATCGATCCGGGGGCGGCCCCGCCTGCGCTGAGCCCCGGGCGTGATGGGGCCGGGCGTCGCGGGGTTCGTGGCCTCCGCACTCATGGGCACCTCCGGCTGCGTCGACCGGCGGACGGGGTGCCCCATGGCATGTGCGGCTCTGGGGATGGCGTCGTTCCCCCGTCCGGGCCGGTCCTTGATGCTACCGAGCCCACCACGCCCGACCGACCGCCTCTCGCCGAGCGTGAAACGGATCACCCATTCGAGCGAAGGTTCAGGGGGTCGCGTTTTCGAGCCACCCGGTGTCGATCTCACCCTCTGCGACGATCGCCGCGGGCCCGGTCATCTCGATCTCGCCGTCGGTCCGCTCGGTGATCACGAGTCGGCCGCCGGGCACGTCGACGGTGTATGTCGCCGGGACACCGGTCACGGCGGGGTCGGCGCCGTCCCTGCGCGCCGCCGCCACCGCCACGGCACACGCGCCCGTACCGCACGACCGGGTCTCGCCGGAACCCCGCTCGTGGACACGCAGAGCAACGTGATGAAAGCCACGGTCGACGACGAACTCGACGTTCACACCGTCCGGGTACGCGGAGGCCGGGGTGAAGGGCGGAGCGGCGTACAGATTCCCGGCGTGGTCGAGGTCCTCCACGAAGGCGACCGCGTGGGGGTTGCCCATGTTCACGTTGCGTGCGGGCCAGCTGCGCTCGCCGACGGACACGGTGACGTTCCCCTCGGGGAGGCGTGCCTTGCCCATGGCGACGGTGATGTCGCCCTCCTTGGCGATGTGCACGCTCTTCACGCCTGCGCGCGTGGCGACCGCGATGTCGCCTTCGGCCACATGTCCGGCACGCTGGAGGTAGCGGGCGAACACACGCACTCCGTTGCCGCACATCTCCGCGATCGAGCCGTCGCCGTTGCGGTAGTCCATGAACCATTCCGCTTCGGCCGCCATCGACCGGGCCTCGGGGTGCGCGGCGGACCGTACGACGTGCAGGAGACCGTCACCGCCGATGCCCGCGCGGCGGTCGCACAGAGCCGCGACGGCGGCCTGAGGCAGGGCGACGGTGTTCTCGGGGTCAGGGATGATCACGAAGTCGTTCTCGGTCCCATGGCCCTTGAGGAAGGCGATCCGCGTGCTCATTCCTCGATCGTAAGGGCTCGGCAGGACAGCCGGGCCTGGCGGTCCGGCAGGCGGACCGCGCCCGGGCGAACCAGCGGGCGGCGACGCTCAGCGCAGGCGGGCCACGCGCCACACGGCGAGGACCACGACCGCGGCGACGACCACGGCGTACGCGATCACGACGCGCCAGTCCGGGCGGCGGCCGGAACCGCGCTGCGGCAGGCCGGGCCACGTGTAACCCACGCGGCGGGCGGCCATCATGCCCCAGCCGGCGGCGCACGACGAGATCAGCAGGCCGAGCATGGCGATCATGGCCCCGCTGTCGCCGAAGTCGAAGGCGAGCGGGAAGGCGAACATCAGGGAGCCGAGCGCGGCGAGACTCACGATGGGCGCGAGCTGCCAGATCCGCATACGGCGCTGCGGGCGCAGTTCGACCTCGACCTCGGGACCCGCGAACATCTCGTCGG
Organism: Streptomyces aurantiacus; assembly: GCF_027107535.1. Lineage (NCBI taxonomy): Bacteria > Bacillati > Actinomycetota > Actinomycetes > Kitasatosporales > Streptomycetaceae > Streptomyces > Streptomyces sp. Qhu-G9. The sequence continues at coordinate 7,518,965 of NZ_CP114283.1, forward strand.
GCTCGGGTCCGTCGGCGGTGACACCATCGGTGCTCTCGTCGGGCCCGTCCGGGCTCAGCCGGTCCCCGTCGGGGTCCTGCTGATCCTGTGCGGTGTCGTGCGCTCCGCTGCCCGCGGTGCTCGGTTCCGCGCCTTGTGTGGTGTCACGGGGGCCGGCCTCCATCGCCACGCGCCCTCCCAACTCGGACTCCACTTGGTCGATCGAAGCTCGATGATGGCACGGTCCCGGAGGCCCGGATGACGGCCAGAGCGTCCCGATGCCATGACGTGATCAGGCTGTGACCGGTCGTTCGACCAACGCCAGTGCGAGCTGCGGAAGTTCTGTGAGATCCGCCGCAGCCCCACTGAGCCAATGCACCCGTGGGTCGCGTCTGAACCAGGAATCCTGACGGCGCGCGAAGCGCTTGGTGGCACGGACCGTCTCGGCGCGCGCCTCGTCGTCGGTGCACTCCCCGGCGAGCGCCGCGAGCATCTGCTGGTAGCCGAGGGCGCGCGATGCCGTACGCCCCTCGCGCAGCCCCTGCGCCTCCAGTGCGCGCACTTCCTCGCCGAGGCCTCCCTCCCACATGCGGTCCACGCGGCGGGCGATGCGCTCGTCGAGCTCGGGGCGCGCCACGTCGACGCCGATCTGCAGGGTGTCGTAGACGGAGTCGTGTCCTGGGAGGTTGGCGGTGAAGGGCCTGCCGGTGATCTCGATGACCTCGAGGGCCCGGACGATACGACGGCCGTTGCTCGGCAGGATCGCGTGGGCCGCCTCGGGGTCGGCGACGGCCAGCCGGGCGTGCAGGGCGCCGGAGCCCCTCAGGGTGAGCTCCTCCTCCAGGCGGGCCCGCACCTCGGGATCCGTCCCGGGGAACTCCAGGTTGTCGACGGCCCCCCGGACGTACAGGCCGGAGCCGCCGACGAGGACCGGCCAGCGGCCCTCCGCGAGCAGGGCGTCGATGCGGCCGCGCGCGAGCCGCTGGTACTCGGCGACGCTCGCCGTCACCGTCACGTCCCAGATGTCCAGGAGATGGTGGGGAATGCCACCGCGTTCCTCGGGCGTCAGTTTGGCGGTGCCGATGTCCATCCCCCGGTAGAGCTGCATCGAGTCGGCGTTGACGACCTCACCGCCGAGGCGCTGAGCGAGGTGGACGCCGAGATCGGACTTTCCTGCCGCGGTGGGACCCACGACGGCGATGACCCGCGGAGCGGGGGCTGCACTACTCACCGCAACAGTCTCGCAAACCTCGGGACCACTTCTCGAACGAGCTACGTGACGGCGGGGGTCCGGGGTCGTTGCCTGTTCGAGGTTCCAGCCGCCGGTTTTGAGGGCCGGTGACCCCGGGCGACGCAATGGGACGCACCGGGCGACGCGGAATTTCGCCCACACGAGTAGGGTATGGAGACGATATGGGTGTTTTTGCACGGCTTCTTGGCAGGGATGGGTCCAAGTCCAAGGAATCGAAGGAAACGTCAACCGCCGAGTCGCAGAGCGACACCCTGACAGCCGGATCCGAAGCGGAGGCCGAGGAAGCGGCCAAGGGGTCGGAGGGGGCCGAGGCCCCCGCCGAGGCCGCGGCGGAAGCCGGAGCGGAAGCTGCGACTGTGACTGCGGAGGCCGAGGAGTCCGCGGCGGAGGCCGTCGACATTCCCAAGCAGCAGTCCGCCGAGGAGGCGGTCGACAGCGAGGCCGGCGAGGGCGCCCGCAAGTGACTGTTCCCGCGAGGGAAGGTGAACCATGGGTCTCCTGGACAGCTTGAAGGCCAGGCTCGTGCCGGCCAGGGAGAAGGTCTCTGACTTCGCGCAGCAGCACGAGGGCAGGATCGTCAAGATCGAACATGGTCTCGACAAGGCCGCGAAACTGGCCGACGAGAAGACCAAGGGCAAGTACAGCGACAGGATCCAGACCGGCACGGGCAAGGCCAAGGGTGCCCTGGACCGGCTCGCGCACAAGGAGAACGGCGGCCCGGACGGTGGCGCGACGCCTCCGTCGCCCCCGCCGGCACCGCCCTCGGCATCCTGAGCGACACCACATCGGCGGACGGCCCCGGAGCACGTACGGCTCCGGGCCGTCCGCCGTGTTCATGCGGTACGTCACGGCCCGAGGACCTTCGTGCCCGTTCAGGGACGCGATGAGCGGGCCCTGCGCTCAAGCCGCGCGCCCCCTTCCGGCTCCCGGCTCCCGGCTCCCGGCTCCCGGCTCCCGGCTCCCGGCTCCCGGCTCCCGGGGGACGCTACGACCAGGCCGCCACCATGTACCCCACGCCGTAGGGCGCGTCCACGTACAACAGGGCGCCCCCGAGTCCCGCCTCCTCCGCCGCGCCCGCGAGGACCTGCCAGGAGGCCCACCCGGAGGCCTGCAGCACGTACGCCAGCTCGGCGTCCAGCGCCTTGAGAGCGGCCACGTCCGCCGCGCCCAGGGCGCGCGCGACCTCCGCGTCGAAGCCCGCCGCCCGCTCGTCCAGGTAGCCAGGCGCCTTGAGCGTGCGGCACGCGCTGGCGTCGCCCATGACCAGCAGGGCCACTCGCCCGGTCTGCGCGGCGATGTCCCTCCCTGCCTGGATACACCGCTCGGCGGCGAGAGGTTCCCCCACGCCGAGGCCTTCCACGGGGGCGTCGGACCAGTCGGTACGAGCGAGGAGCCACGCGGCGACCGCCAGCGAGGGAGGCAGTACGCGTCCGGCGCGCTCGGGCGAGAGCGAGGGCGTGGACGTGAACGCGGCCGGGTCCTCCGACGCTGTGGCCCGGTCCCCGCCGAGACGCGCGCTGTTCCCGCCGAGCCGCACGTCGAGATCCACTCCGAAGCCGCGGAACGAACCACGTGAGCCCTCGGGGTGCGGTCCGCGCCCGTCCTGCCCGGCGGGCCCCACTACCACCAGCCGGTCCGGGCGCGCGGCGGCCAGCACCCCCAGGGCGTCCGTGCACGCGGCACGCGCGGCGTCCAGTTCGGGTGCGGCCCCCGCGGCGACGTCGGGCACGAGCAGGGGCGGACAGGGGCACACGGCGGCGGCGACAAGCATGATCGGCAGCGTAACCCCGTACAACGGCCGAGCGTCACTCCTCGATGAGGACGTCCGTGAGGTCGATGACGGTCAGGAGGAGCACCACGAGCTTGCCGTCACTGATCACGTACTCGACGAACAGGTTCCGGGAAAGGGCTATCTCGCGGGTCGCCTCGTCACCGCCCACGGAGTGCGACAGCTTGTGCCTCGGGTCCGTCACCAGTATGGCCAGCCCGCGGTCCAGGATCTCCCGGCGTTCGACGGGGAGGCTGTCCCGCACGCGGGCTGCGCGCTCGGTGAACTCCACGCTGTACGGCATGAGGGACCCCTTTCCGGCCCGTGACGCGGTCAGTCGCGGCCGCAGCCGCCGCCCGCGGCGACGGGCAGCGGTTCGGGTGCGCCGACCTTCGGGAGCCCCAGCATGACGCCGGCGGGCTTGGCGGCCTCGGCGGTGTTGCGCTTCTCCCAGGCGTCCCCCGCGCGCGTGCGGCGCACTTCGAGGACGGCGCCCTCGGCGAGCAGGTGGTGCGGAGCGGCGTACGTGATCTCCACGGTGACGACGTCGCCGGGGCGCACTTCGGTGTCGGGCTTGGTGAAGTGCACCAGGCGGTTGTCGGCGGCGCGGCCGGAGAGGCGGTGCGTGGCGCCGTCCTTGCGGCCCTCGCCCTCGGCGACCATCAGCTCCAGGGTGCGGCCGACCTGCTTCTTGTTCTCGTCCCAGGAGATCTCCTCCTGAAGGGCGACGAGACGCTCGTAGCGCGCCTGCACGACCTCCTTGGGGATCTGCCCCTCCATGGTGGCCGCGGGGGTGCCGGGGCGCTTGGAGTACTGGAACGTGAAGGCCTGGGCGAAGCGGGCCTCGCGGACCGCGTGCAGGGTCTGCTCGAAGTCCTCCTCGGTCTCGCCGGGGAAGCCCACGATGATGTCGGTGGTGATCGCGGCGTGCGGGATCGAGGCGCGCACCTTGTCGATGATTCCGAGGAACCGTTCCTGGCGGTACGAGCGGCGCATGGCCTTCAGGACCGTGTCCGAGCCGGACTGCATCGGCATGTGCAGCTGCGGCATGACGTTCGGTGTCTCGGCCATCGCGGCGATGACGTCGTCCGTGAAGTCCCGCGGGTGCGGCGAGGTGAAGCGGACGCGCTCCAGGCCCTCGATCTTCCCGCAGGCCCGCAGCAGCTTGCTGAAGGCCTCGCGGTCGCCGATGTCGGAGCCGTAGGCGTTCACGTTCTGCCCGAGCAGCGTGATCTCGGAGACGCCCTCGCCGACCAGGGCCTCGATCTCGGCGAGGATGTCGCCGGTCCTGCGGTCCTTCTCCTTGCCGCGCAGCGCCGGGACGATGCAGAAGGTGCAGGTGTTGTTGCAGCCGACGGAGATGGACACCCAGGCGGCGTACGCGCTCTCGCGGCGGGTCGGCAGCGTCGACGGGAACGCTTCGAGCGACTCGGCGATCTCGACCTGCGCCTCTTCCTGGACGCGGGCGCGCTCCAGGAGGACGGGGAGTTTGCCGATGTTGTGCGTGCCGAAGACGACGTCCACCCAGGGCGCCTTCTTCACGATGGTGTCGCGGTCCTTCTGGGCGAGACAGCCGCCGACGGCGATCTGCATGCCGGGCCGCTTCGTCTTCATCGGGGCGAGCCTGCCGAGGTTCCCGTAGAGACGGTTGTCGGCGTTCTCTCGCACCGCGCAGGTGTTGAAGACGACGACGTCGGCGTCACCGTCGGAGCCCTCGGCGGCGCGTACGTAACCGGCGTCCTCCAGGAGGCCCGAGAGCCGCTCGGAGTCGTGGACGTTCATCTGACATCCGTAAGTGCGCACTTCATACGTTCTCGTCAGGTCCACTGCCCGGCTCCGGTCGCTGCTGCTCATGCGACAAGGGTAGGTGGTGCCCGGAGTACGTCCCGCCCCGGAGCGGCGGGCCGGCTCGTGGAGGCCTGTCGCGCTTCCCGCGGCCGCCGCTGCGGGGCCGTGTACGCGTCCGAAGAGCCAGGCCTGGTCATCGGGGCCGGTGAGCTGGCAGGATCGCGCGCATGTTCCAGGCGATCCCCTCCATCGGCAGACGCCGAGCCCTGCAGGGTTCGGCCGCCGCCTTCGTGGCCTTCGGGCTGCTGCTGTGGTGGCTGCTGCCCCTGGACGAGAGCTCTCCGGACGGGAAGGTGGTCTTCAGCACGGGGACTCCGAGCGGTGTGTACCAGCTGTACGGGGAGCTGCTGCAGGAGGCGCTCGCCAAGGACATGCCGCGCCTGGACGTGGACCTGGAGCAAAGCGACGGTTCGCAGGAGAACGTGCAGAAGGTGGCCACAGGAAAGGCCGATTTCACCATCGCGGCGTCCGACGCGGTGGAGAAGTACAAGGACGAGGGCGGACGCGGCGCGGACCGGTTGCGCGGCTGCGTGCGTCTGTACGACGACTACGTGCACGTGGTCGTTCCCCGCAAGTCCCCCGTGCACTCCATCGCGCAGCTGAAGGGCAAGCGGGTGGGGGTGGGGCAGGAGGCTTCCGGCGTGCGCCTGATCGCGGACCATGTACTGGCGGCGGCCGGCCTCGATCCGCGTAAGGACATCCAGCCGGTGCCCAAGGGCATCCAGGAAGTGCCGAAGCTGCTCGAATCGGGGAAGATCGACGCGTTCTTCTGGTCCGGCGGGCTCCCGACCAGCGCCGTCAGCAAACTCTCGGACCGCTTCGACATCAAACTGGTCCCGATCGGGGCCGACCTGGTCCAGAAGCTGCACAAGCCGGACGGGAGGTCCAGTTTCTACCGGGCCGCCCTGATGCCGGCCGACACCTACACCGACGGGGCCGAGAACGATGCCGGCGTACCGACGCTGGCGGTGGCGAACCTTCTGGTGACGCGGGCCGGTACGGACGCGACACTCGCCGAGGGGATCACCCGCACGGTGATCGACAGCCGCGACCGCATCGGTGAGGAGGTGCACGCCGCCCAGCGCGTGGACCTGCGGACCGCCATCTACACCGACCCTCTGCAACTTCACGAGGGCGCACGCCGCTACTACCGCTCGGTCAAGCCGTAGCGGCGATCGAGCTGTGAGGCGGTCCGGCCGCGGCGCGGGGCCCCGCCCGGCCCTGGACGGCGAAACGGCTCCGGCAGACGCCGTGTACGCCCGCTGAGGGCCCGTGCAGGCCCGGTCAGGCGCCGGGTACCGTCCGTGGCACGGTGACCGTCACCTTCAGCCCGTGCGGGTCGTGGGAGGCGTACGTGATGGAGCCGCCGCCCGCGGAGAGCAGCGCCCGGGAGATCGACAGGCCGAGGCCCGACCCCTTGATGTTCTGATGGCCGGCGCTGCGCCAGAAGCGGTCGCCGACACGGGTCAGCTCCTCGTCGCTCAGGCCGGGTCCGCGGTCGGTCACGACGATCCTGGACACCTCGCCGTTCGAGGTCACCTCGACCTCGACGCACTCGCCCTCGGGCGTGAACTTCAGCGCGTTGTCGATGACCGCGTCCAGGGCGCTGGAGAGGGCGACGGGGTCGGCCCAGGCGGTCGTGGCGGGGCAGGTTCCGACGAGTCGGACGCCCTTGTCGTCGGCGACCGGCGACCAGGAGGCCACGCGTTCGGCGGTGAGCTCGCCGATGTCGGTGAGCCGCAGGTCCGCCTCGGCGTGCTCGGCGAGGGCGAGGTCCAGGAGGTCGTCCAGGACATGGGCGAGACGCTTGCCCTCCGTACGGACGGAGGCGATCTCCTCGTTGCCCTCGGGCAGTTCCAGGGCGAGCAGTTCGATACGCAGCAGCAGGGCGGACAGGGGGTTGCGCAGTTGGTGCGAGGCGTCGGCGACGAAGGCGCGCTGCTGCTCCAGGACGTCCTCGACGTTGTCGGCCATCTCGTTGAACGACCGGGCCAGGCGCCTGAGTTCCGGTGGTCCGCCGGCCGCGGCGACCCGGGACTTCAGGCGGCCGGTCGCGATGTCGTGGGTGGTGGCGTCGAGGACGCGTACGGGCCGAAGCACCCAGCCGGTCAGGCGCAGCGCGGCGCCGAGCGCGAGAAGCATCGCGGCGGCCTCGCCGGCACCGATGACGAGCCAGCCGTGCAGGATCCTCGAGCGCATGGGCCCGGTGGGCGAGTCGGTGACCACCACCGCGACAACGTCACCGTCCCGGACGACGGGCGACGCGACGACGAGACGGTCCCGCTGCCACGGCCAGACCTGCGCCGGGTCGTGGCTGCGGCGGCCCTGCAGGGCTTCCTCGAAGGAGTCGTGGAGTTCACCGGCCCCGGGGAGGTACCAGTTCTGCGGCGCGTTCGCCATGACCTTCTTGTCGCGGTAGAAGACGCCGGCGCTGATGTCGTACAGATCCTGGTATGTGTGGAGTTCCTGCAGAAGCGTCTTGCCGCGCGGTTCCGTGGGGCTGACCCGTGACCCCTCGGGGCGGTCGGCCACGAACTGGGCGAGGGACGCGAAGCGCGCCGTGTCGTCGATCCGGTCGACGACCACCTCCTGCTGCTGGGCCGCCGCCAGGCTCACCGCGAGGGGGACGCCCAGGGCGAGCAGAATGGCCGCCATCAGGATGATGAGCAGCGGGAGAAGGCGTGTGCGCACCTGGGCCCGCTACGCGGCGGGCGCGACGAGCCGGTAGCCGACGCCGCGCACGGTCTCGATGAGGGCCGGCATGCGCAGCTTGGAGCGCAGCGACGCGACGTGCACCTCCAGGGTGCGGCCGGTCCCCTCCCAGCTGGTGCGCCAGACCTCGCTGATGATCTGCTCCCGCCGGAACACCACTCCGGGGCGCTGCGCGAGGAGCGCCAGCAGGTCGAACTCCTTGCGGGTCAGCTGGACGACGGAACCGTCGACGCTGACCTGCCGTGTGGGCAGTTCGATGCGCACGGGCCCGAGGTGCAGCGCGGTGTCGCCCGACGCCGCGGCGTCGTCGGCGACGGTGCGCCGGGCGACGGCGTGGATACGGGCGAGGAGTTCGCCGGTGTCGTACGGCTTCACCACGTAGTCGTCGGCGCCGAGGTTGAGTCCGTGGATGCGGGAGCGTACGTCCGCGCGCGCGGTAACCATGATCACGGGCGTGCTGGTCCGCTTGCGGATCTTGCCGCAGACCTCGTACCCGTCCTGGTCGGGCAGACCGAGGTCGAGGAGCACCACTCCGAAGCCGGCGCCTTCCGGGACGAGCGCCTGGAGGGCCTCCTCGCCGCTGCGGGCGTGCGTGACGTCGAAGCCGTGACGTGCGAGGACCGCGGACAGAGCGGCCGCCACGTGGTTGTCGTCCTCGACGAGGAGCAGTCTCATTTTGGCCCCCTTCGGTTCATCGGTCGTACGTTCTCGGCGGATAGACGTGCAGCACGCGCGCGTGCACCCTGGAAGTCAGGCCGATGGACGCGGACGGCGTCAAGCATGTTCGGGGCGCGGCCCCGTTCCGTTACGCAGCCGGTACGCGCCCGGAGCGGCCTTCACGAAGAGTGTCCGTTTGCTGCCGGATCGTTATGCTCAATTTCCCCTCAGATGTAATGACGCTGGTCGTGCCGCGTTACTACTGTCCTCGCAACCGAGGAGGACGGAGCAAGAGGCCGATGACCGAAGTATCGGTGACCAAGGACGCCGTACCCGCGGCCGACGATCTGGTCGTGCTGAAGAACGTCAACAAGCACTTCGGCGCGTTGCACGTGCTCCAGGACATCGACCTGACCATCGCTCGTGGTGAAGTCGTCGTGGTCATCGGACCCTCCGGGTCCGGAAAGTCCACCCTGTGTCGCGCCATCAACCGCCTGGAGTCGATCGAGTCGGGAAGTATCTCGATCGACGGAAAGCCGCTGCCGGAGGAGGGCAAGGAACTCGCCCGCCTGCGCGCCGACGTCGGCATGGTCTTCCAGTCCTTCAACCTGTTCGCGCACAAGACGGTGCTCGAGAACGTGGTGCTGGGCCAGCTCAAGGTCCGCAAGACCGACAAGAAGGCCGCCGAGGAGAAGGCGCGCGGGCTGCTCGACCGTGTGGGCGTCACCGCCCAGGCGGACAAGTACCCCGCGCAGCTCTCCGGCGGACAGCAGCAGCGTGTCGCGATCGCACGGGCGCTGGCGATGGACCCCAAGGTCATGCTCTTCGACGAGCCGACGTCGGCTCTCGACCCGGAGATGATCAACGAGGTCCTGGAAGTCATGCAGCAGCTCGCGCGTGACGGTATGACGATGGTCGTAGTCACACATGAGATGGGTTTCGCCCGTTCGGCCGCGAACCGCGTCGTCTTCATGGCGGACGGACGCATCGTCGAAGAGGCTGTGCCGGACCAGTTCTTCAGCAACCCGCGCAGCGACCGGGCGAAGGACTTCCTGTCGAAGATCCTGCACCACTGACGACCTGCGTCATTCATGACCCGCTTCACCCGCACCCGCCGGTCTGCGGCATCGACACCGAGGGCCCGTTCCTCTTCACCGCAAAGGATGTTCACCATGAAGCTTCGCAAGGTCAGCGCTGCGGCTGCCGCCGCGCTGGTTCTCTCTCTGACCGCGACCGCCTGCGGCGGCGACGACAAGGACAGCGACACCGGCTCGGGCTCTGGCGGCGGCGACAAGATCAAGATCGGCATCAAGTACGACCAGCCCGGTCTCGGCCTCAAGGAGCCGGACGGATCCTTCGCCGGCTTCGACGTCGACGTGGCCACCTACGTGGCCAAGGAGCTCGGCTACGAGCCCAACCAGATCGAGTGGGTCGAGACCAAGAGCGCCGACCGCGAGAACGCGCTCGCCCGCGGCGACGTGAAGCTCATCGCGGCCACTTACTCGATCAACGATGAGCGCAAGGAGAAGGTCGACTTCGCCGGCCCCTATCTGCTGGCCCACCAGGACCTGCTGATCAAGGCGGACTCCGACATCAGCAAGGGCACGGACCTCAACGGCAAGAAACTGTGTTCCGTGACCGGCTCCACCTCGGCGCAGAACGTCACGAAGGAGATCGCCCCGAAGGCCCAGCTCAAGGAGTACGGCGGCTACTCGGAGTGCATCGCCGCCCTGCAGAGCGGCGCCGTGGACGCCGTGACCACCGACGACTCGATCCTTGCGGGCTTCGCCGCCCAGGACAAGTACAAGGGCCAGTTCAAGCTCGCCGGGCTCAAACTGAGCAATGAGAACTACGGCGTCGGTATCAAGAAGGGCGACACCGCGACCGCGGACAAGGTCAACACCGCCCTGGAGAAGATGGTCAGCGACGGCGCTTGGCAGAAGGCCGTCGACGCGAACTTCGGTCCGGCCAATTACAAGAACGAGCCCGCCCCGAAGATCGGCAACATCGTTTCCTAACGCAGGAACCCGCAGGCACGCCGCCGCCGCCACGATCGCGGCGGCGGCGCGCTGCGCCCTCCACGTACGCCACATACCCGGAAGCGCGGGAGATTGTGTTCGACTTTCTTGAAGGCTACGACGTCCTAGGGGCGTTCTGGATGACGGTGAAACTCACCGTCCTCTCCGCCATCGGCTCCCTCGTCTGGGGCACCCTGCTGGCCGCGATGCGGGTAAGCCCGGTCCCGCTCATGCGCGGGTTCGGCACCGCCTACGTGAACATCGTCCGGAACATCCCCCTGACCGTCATCATCGTCTTCACCTCGCTGGGCCTAGCCGACATCTTCGGCGTGACGATGGGCGCCTCCGACGACTTCGATGTGCAGGGCTTCCGGCTGGCCGTGCTCGGTTTCGTCGCCTACACCGCGGCCTTCGTCTGCGAGGCGATCCGCTCCGGCATCAACACCGTGCCCGTCGGCCAGGCCGAGGCGGCACGCGCCATCGGGCTGAGCTTCAGCCAGATCCTGCGCCTCATCGTCCTGCCGCAGGCCTTCCGCTCGGTCATCGGACCTCTGGCCAACGTGCTGATCGCGCTGACCAAGAACACGACCGTGGCGGCGGCGATCGGCGTGGCAGAGGCCGCCGCCCTGATGAAGGAAATGATCGAGAACGAGGCACAGACGCTGGCCATCGGCGCGGTGTTCGCCTTCGGGTTCGTGGTACTGACCCTGCCCACCGGCCTCATCCTCGGCTGGCTGAGCAAGCGACTGGCGGTGAAGCGATGACCTCCGTCCTCTATGACACTCCCGGCCCCCGGGCCAAGCGGCGCAATGTGATCTTCTCAGTGGTCTTCTTCGTCCTGCTCGCCCTCTTCCTGTGGTGGATCTGGCGGGCCATGGACGACAAGAAGCAGCTTGAGTGGTCCCTGTGGGAGCCGTTCACCACGTCACAGGCCTGGACGACGTATCTGCTGCCGGGCCTCGGCGACACGCTGAAGGGCGCGGCGCTCGCCATGGTGATCGCCCTTCCGCTGGGCGCGTTCTTCGGTATCTCACGCCTCTCCGACCACCGGTGGGTACGGGGGGCGGCCAGCACGGTGGTCGAGTTCTTCCGGGCGATCCCGGTTCTGCTGCTGATGCTGTTCGCCAACGAGTTCTACGTCCGCTACACGGACATCAGCAGTGAACAGCGCCCCCTGTACGCGGTCGTCACCGGCCTGGTGCTCTACAACGCTTCCGTGCTCGCCGAGATCGTACGGGCCGGAATCCTCTCCCTTCCCAAGGGGCAGTCGGAGGCCGCCATGGCGGTCGGTCTGCGCAAGGGCCAGGTGATGACCAACGTCCTGCTGCCGCAGGCCGTCACCGCGATGCTGCCGGCCATCGTCAGCCAACTCGTCGTCATCGTGAAGGACACCGCGCTGGGTGGCGTGATGCTCGGGTTCACTGAGCTGCTCAACTCGCGTAGCACGCTGGCGGCCAACTACGCCAACGTCATCCCCAGCTTCATCGTGGTGGCGGTCATCTACATCGTGCTGAACTTCATCCTCACCAGCTTTGCGAGCTGGCTTGAGGGCAGGCTGCGGCGGAGCAAGAAGGGCACGGGCGCGGTCCTTGGGGTCGACGACGTTGACGACATCAACGCCGGCGAGGTGGGGGGCACGGCGGCGACCGGCGCCCGCGGTGCCTGAGTGGCAGGAAAACTGTTTGATCCGTACGGAGGCAGTGGTGTGATGCCACTGCCTCCGCTGCTTGGACGAAAGCACCCGTAGAAGACTGGGCCCGCACTCGGGAGCGTGCACCGTACTCCAATGGCCAGTTGGTGTACGTTCGGCCGCAGGGTGGTGTTCCAGGCCACTGGGGTGGTGTAGGTGGAGACGGTCAGAGAGACCCTCTGAATCAAGCGATATCCGCCACATTGACATCTGCATGGTGTACTCGCCTTGAAGTAATTCGAGAAGCAGGACTCCGCGGCAGCCTGGAAGAATATTTACGTCACCCGCTGATGAGGTTCGTGGACCACTGCTTCGGCGGAAGCGGAGAGCAGGCGGCCGCCTGGTCGGCTCGAAACGCAGGCGGAGGAAATCCGCAGCAGACCAGCTCACCGCCACCCAACCCGCCCTATATTTGCTGCCACGCTGGCCTACGCTCGCCCGACCGGGAAGTCCTTCCTCTGGTATCCCCATCGCCTACGTCTCTGCTTTCCCCCACAACGCGAATCGGCCGCCAACCGAAGTTGACGGCCGATAACGAACTATCGAGACTAAGAGGCCTTCGTCATGAACCCGGCCGTTAGCGATGCCGACTCCGGCGGGCACCAAACAATAGAAGGGCTGCCGCCGGACTTCCAGACCCCCGCCTCGCGGTCAATCAATTCACCAGTGAGCAGCCTTTTACAAACCACGATCGCCTTATAGTGTCCGCCATTACTCTTGTTGCACTTGGCGGTAGCACCCTGCTGCCCATCCGGGTTGAATATTTGCGCCGAGCATCCGGTGGGATGGGCCTTTACAGCGACCGGACCTGCGGGAGCTGCCGCAGCCGCGCCTTGAAACCCCATGACGGATGCCGCGATAAAACCGGCGGACACCAGCGCTGACCAATGCTTCTTCATTTCTTTGAACTTCCTCTCAACGGTATTTTTTGGATCATGCCACGTACGGCGCCTCGATACCTCATAAGGCCCTAGTTAGGCTTGGTCTCAAAGCCCGCAACCGAAGGCCGGCTGGCTCCGTGACAATACGCATAGGAAGGCGTGTTGTTCTTCAGCCAATTACCCACGACCGCCGTCACCTTCCCGGTCTCGGGATCCTTACAATTCGCGATGGCACGGTAGTGGCCGCCATTACTGTTCTGACACTTGGCGTAGGTTCGCCATGCGTCAGCGATTCCGGAGGTGCAGCCGGTTGGGTGCGCCTGTGCGCCGGTGGTGCTGGCTGATGCGGTGGCGCTGACACCGAGCGAGAACGCACCGGTGAGAAGCACTCCAAGTGCCGGCACAACGACGGCGCGTCGGACACGAGTACTCTTAAACATTTTCCTTCACCCTCACTACTTCTTCAGTCGTAACACAGCTTGAGGACCCCTGCAGGAGGCTCGCCTTCTCCAACTAATCTCTCGGAGTTGTCGCACGCATGACACCCCCTGATGGACGGAAGTCGCACTCGCTCCCCCCTACATAGGGGGTTGACATCCTCCAGGAAAGACTCCGCACTCAGCGCCAACTGGCACAATTGCAAACGATCACCCCCTACGACGCAAAGGGGGCACATACGCGATGGGTGATAAATGAAGAATGCCCAAAACAGCAAGAGTAGAAGCTCAAGGCAGGCTCAATTTTATTTGATCACACCCGAAATTCTCCAGCCAGATTGATAGACTGAGGGCAGTACATCTTCTCGAGCTCCCTCATGACCAGAGCGGCAGCCTTTGCAGGGCAGGAATTGACCGGGGGGTTAAATGATGCGAGTCGCACTTATTGACGATCGGTGCTTTTTCCGAGCAGGCGTGCGGGCTATGTTGGAATCTCAGCTCAAACTGAGCGTGGTGGCCGAAGGGAAAACACGCGAGATGCCATCCTTGATTAAAATCACACGCCCTGAGCTTATCCTGGCATTCTTTTCTTCATACAAGGATGCAATCCAGCCCCTCATTCAACTTAAGCGGATTGTACAATCTCCGGCCGCCCTCGTCATAACGGAGTTCATCTCAGAAATAGGGGCGCGCCATCTACTCAACCTTGGCGCAGCCGGAATACTGCTGCAAGAAAGCGCGTCACAGCATCTGCCATGGGCAGTTACTGCGGCATCCCGCGGGGGCTGCGCCCTCTCACCTGAGATCTCCAAACAGGTTATTCATGAATACACTGCACCAATCACAGAGTCGGTACAGAAGAGAGCTGCACAGGAAAAAATCTACACCCTCACCACAAGGGAGCGCGAAGTCCTAGAATTACTGAGTGAGGGACTCCAAAATCAAGCCATAGCCAACGCCCTGACCATCAGTCCGGGGACTGTGAAGGATCACGTACGGTCCTTGTGCTCGAAACTGAATGTCGGCAGCCGCCTCCACGCTGCTCGCATCGCATGGCAGGCCAACGAACTCGACGTCTCTGCTTGACTTTGCGACGAACTCTCAAGATTTCTCATCGCGCCAAGTGAGGATGCGCAGCCCTGGTGACCACACCGATGTAGGTTGCCTGGAGTCATAGCTCTGCGGCTTCCCGCATGGCTCGGTCCTGATTCGGTAGCCCTTGCCGACCAGCAGGAGTAAGCCACTGCCTCCGTCACTTGACGCAAGCAGCGGCAATGGGTTGCATACGTTCTGTGATCGTGTACCCCGCTCCACCTGCAAGTCCCGGTAGGACACTCAGGACGCCGCTCCGGGTAGGGGGCACCGCGCCGTGGACCCGGTGATCATTGTCGGAGCGGGGCCCGTAGGACTCACGCTCGCCCTGGCGCTGGCGCGTCAGGAGGTTCCGTCGGTCGTTCTGGACGAGGGCCCCGGAAAGGACGAACAGCGGCTCGCGCGCACGGTCGTCCTGCGCGAGGACACGGCCGCTCTGGTCGAGCGGCTGACGGGCATCCCTGTCACCGAGGCCGGTTTTCGTTGGGCCGGATGGCGGTCGCTGCGGCGCAAGCAGGTGATGCGTCAGATCACGTTCGGCGAGGACGAGCCCGCCCTCCTGCACATCCCCCAGCACGTACTGACCGCTGCCCTGCGGGAGGCGATCAAGGCCGAGCGCCTGGTGAAGGTCGCCGTGGAGAGCCGTCTCGACTCCGTCGAGCAGGAGACCGCGGGCGTGACGGCGCACACGCGGGGACCCCGGGGGACGTGGTGGCGCGGCAGCTATCTGGTCGGCTGCGACGGACCGCGCTCGACGGTGCGAAAGCTCCAGGACATCCGCTTCCCCGGCCGCACCGCAGTGGAACGACACGCCGTCGCGGCGCTGCGGGCGGAACTCCCGTGGCCGGGTGAGGCGTTGTTGCACCGTATGCCGCCGTGGCGTATGTCGGGCCCCTCGGCCGGAGAGGTGACCGCACGACCGCTCGCCGAGGACGTCTGGCGTCTGGACTGGCTGCTGCCGCCGGGGAAGGACCTGGTCACGCCGGACCTGCTGGTGGCGCGCGTCCGCGAGACCCTCGCGGGCTGGAGCGGGGGCACCACGCCGCCGTACGAGCTGCTCGACACCGGAGTCCACACGGTCCATCACCGGCTGGCGCGCCGGTGGCGGTCCGGCCGTGTCTTCCTCGCCGGGGACGCGGCGCATCTGCTCGGCGCCCTCGGCACTCAGGGCCTCGACGAGGGGCTGAGGGACGCCGACAATCTCGCGTGGAAGCTGGCTCTCGCCTGGCACCACGGTCCGCACGAGCCGCTGCTCGACAGCTACCAGGTGGAGCGTCGCTCGGTCGTCGCGGCCCGGCTGCGCGCCGCCGACCAGGCCTTGCCGGTGCTGCGTGCCGGGGGCCTGCGGTCCGCGGTGCCGGGGTCGGCACGCGGCCATGACGCCCTGCTCACGGACGGCCATCTGGGGCGCGGTCCATTGGGTGAGCCAGGGGCGTACGCCGATTCGCCGCTTGCGCCTCCGCACGCCGAGTCCTCGGTCGAGGTCGACACGGCGCTCGGAGCTCCGGTCGCCGACGCGCAGGTGACGGCGGAGGACGGTTCGTCCGTGTCGCTGCGGGACCGGCTGGGCCGGGGAGCCCTTCTTGTCCTGCTGATCGCGCCGGGGACCGTGGTATGGGAGCGCAAGCACTGGGTGACGGCCGGGATCATGCCGCGTCTCGCCGCCGCCGTGACCGCACTGCCGCACCGGGCCGAGCTGCTGGTGGCGGAGAGCTACCCGGGCGCCGCCCCGCACACGGTGCTGCTGATCCGCCCGGACGGGCACCTGGTCACGGCGTTGAGCGGCGTACGCCCGGCGGATCTGTACGAGGCGGCGGAGGCGACACTGGGTGGCCCGCGGGCCACGGCGGAGGCCACCGCGGGCACCTCCTGAGAGGTCGTTTTCTTCCAGTGTTTTATCCCGGAATCAGATGTTTGGTCTGCGGTGTCGGGTCGCGCCAGGAGATGGTGTTCTCGCCGGTGAGGCGGCGGGCCATCAGGTCGGTCATGGCGAGATGGATCATGGCTTCGGAGCGGGCGGGAAGGGTTTCGTAGTCGCGGGCCAGGCGGCGGTGGAGCATGAGCCATCCGTAGGTCCGCTCGACCGCCCACCGCTTCGGGATCGGGGTGAAACCCCTGGTCCCGGGTGTGCGGGCGGTGATTTCCATGTCGATGCCGAGGGTGGCGGCGTGCTCGACGAGGTGCTGGCGGTAGCCGCCGTCGACCCACACCTTGCGGATGCCGGGATGGCCGGCGGCAACCTGGTCGAGGAGCTGAGTGCCGGCCACGGAGTCCTGGACACTGGCCGCGGTGACCAGCACCGCCAGCAGCAGGCCGAGCGTGTCGGTCACGATGCTCCGCTTTCGGCCCACGATCTTCTTGCCGGCGTCGATGCCCTGGCTGGAGGCGTGAACGCTGGAGGAGGTCTTGACGCTCTGAGCGTCGATCACACAGGCCGACGGCTCGGACTCCCGTCCTTCCTTCTGTCGCAACAGCTGCCTGAGCAGACCGTTGAGCTGGGCGAACACACCTTCCTGCTGCCACTTCGTGAAGTAGCCGTAGACCGTGTTCCAGTGCGGGAAGTCGTGCGGGAGGTAGCGCCACTGAACCCCGGTCCGGTCCACATACAAGATCGCGTCCATGATGTCGCGCAGATCATGCTCGGGCGGCCGGCCGAAGTCCAGGGCCCTGCCGCGGCGCTCGAAGCGCCAGGCGGACAACACCGGCTCGACCAACCCCCAGCGGGCATCGGACAGATCACTCGGATACGGACGTCGCGCAGACATGCTTCCGGCATACCGCTCCGGACCAAGTGCGCCCAGGCGCACATCGGTGACGGCAGAAGCACGCAGAAGAACCGGGCGTCCTGGGATGAGACAGGAACAAGCCTCATCCCGCACCGCCCGTCACCCCATCCGATTCACAGGCCCCAATCACTCCCGCTGCCCCTTCCGCACCACAGTCCCACGCCCTGGGAACCGGTTTATATATGAGCAGTACGGATGAAAACGACCTCTGAGAGCCCGTTGTCGACCCTCTGCCGACTGTTTGTCCAGTCGGTGACACTGAGTTGACCGGTCCGCACCGTCATGGTGTACTCCGGATCGTGACCGACACCTGTGTGCGCCTGTGGCGGAGGGTCCATATGGACCTCGTCCGCTATGCGGGCTGCGTGTGTCGCCCGTCCTGCTGAATTCGCATCGCTCCCCCTGCGCCTGCCACCTCTGTGCTGCGGCGCCCCCACGCGAACGCCTCTCAGGACGGTACCTGTGTCTGTGTCACCCTCTGTCCCCGCATCCGCCTACTCCGCGGCCTCCGCTCAGGTCCGCAGGCCCACCCAGGCCGAGCTGCTGGACTTCGTACGGCGCACGGCCGCCGACGCCGAGCTGATCGCGTCGCTGCCTCTCGATCCCGAGGGCCGTACGTGGGTACGGCTCGAGGGGCCCGGCGGCAGCGAGGCCTGGCTCATCGGCTGGCCACCCGGCACGGGCACCGGCTGGCACGACCACGCCGAGTCGGTGGGCGCCTTCCTCACCGCGTCGGGTGAGCTCAAGGAGAACTCACTGGTCGCGCGGCTTCCCACCGACGGCTGGAAAACCCTCGAACTCACCGAGGGGATCGACCGTGAGCGGCGGTTGTCGGCGGGCAAGGGCCGTTCCTTCGGCCGCCACCACGTGCACGAGGTGCTCAACGAGTCCACGCAGGAGCACGCCGTCTCCGTTCACGCCTACTACCCGCCGCTGCCGCGGATCAGCCGCTACAGCCGCAGCGGACAGGTCCTGCGCCTCGAGCAGGTCGAGCGCCCCGAGGACTGGCAGTGACGGTCGAGCGACCCGAGGCGGCCGAAAGCACCGTGGCGGCCGAAGGCCCCGCAGGGATCGACGAGTTGCTGGAGCAGGTGCGTGCGGGTCTGGATCGTGTGGAGGCCATGGCCGCGTACGAGGCCGTTCGTGCGGGCGGGGCGCTGCTCGTCGACATCCGGTACGCGGCGCTGCGTGAGCGCGACGGTCTGATTCCCGGGGCACTCGTCGTCGAGCGCAACGAGCTGGAGTGGCGGCTCGATCCAGTGGGCAGCCACCGCGTTCCCGAAGCAACGGGCCACGACCTGCGCGTCGTGGTCGTCTGCAACGAGGGGTACGCGTCGAGCCTCGCGGCCGCATCCCTGCGGCAGTTGGGACTCCATCGGGCCACTGACCTGGTGGGAGGCTTCCAGTCCTGGCGGAGGGCAGGACTGCCGGTGACTGCCGCTACGGCCGACGGCGCGGATGCACCCACACCCGCGTCCTCGGCTCCGGCTCCGGCTCCGGCTCCGGCTCCGGCTCCGGCTCCGGCTATTTGAGACCCTCGGCCCTCGGCAGGCAGCGAAGACCCTCTCGCCCGCAGTCGGACCATCCCTCAGCGTCCCGGCATCTCCGGAGCCGCCTCGCCGACTCCGGGCCCGCCCCACGGCTCCGGACCCGAACGCGGTGGGCGCCCCCGCGCGTCCACCGTGCCCAAGCTCCAGCGCCGTACGCGGGCCCGGAGTCGGCGGGCCGCTATGGACCGGCCCAGAGCCGACGGGCGTCGGCCGCCCGGCCCTGAGGCGGGCAGCGCCCGCCGCACTGGACGGCCCGTCCGGGATCCCTCTCAGAACGCCTCGTCGCCGAGGAACTCCGTGTCCTCGCCCTCTTCTTCGAGCGCCTGCCGGACCACGCGGAGGGCTGTGCCCTGGGAGTAGCCCTTGCGGGCGAGCATGCCCGCGAGACGTCGTATGCGCTTGTCGCGGTCGAGGCCGCGTGTGGAGCGCAGCTTGCGCGCCACGAGGTCGCGTGCGGTCGCTTCCTCCTGGTCGGAGTCGAGTTGCCCGACCGCCTCGTCGATCAGTGTGGCGTCCACACCCTTGTTCCTCAGCTCCTGGGCGAGTGCCCGCCGGGCGAGGCCCCGGCCGTGATGGCGGGACTCCACCCAGGCGTCCGCGAAGGCACCGTCGTTGATCAGCCCGACCTCTTCGAAGCGGGACAGCACCTCGTCCGCCACGTCGTCCGGGATCTCACGCTTGCGCAGTACGTCCGCGAGTTGTTTTCGCGTGCGCGGGGTCCCGGTGAGCAGGCGCAGGCAGATCGCCCGCGCCCGCTCAGCCGGGTCCCCTGGGGGCTCCCCCTTCTCGGCCCTCGACGAGGAAGGGGGGCCTCCGTCCTGTGGGCCGCCGGAAGCCTCTCCGAAGCCGCGCCGGCGACCGCGCGCCCGGCCGGTGCGGCCTCCGCGACTCCGGCCGCTCTCGTCCCGTGACCCGCCGCCCCGCGCTTCGTCGTCCCCGTACGGCCAGTCACCGCCACCGCCACCGCCTCGGCCGGCACCACGCCGTGATCCGCCGCCCGGTGAACCGCCACCGTCCCGCGGATCGTCACCGTGGGACGAGCCGGCGCCACGGCGTGCGGCGCCGACCGGTCGGCCGTCGCCCCCGTGATCGCCGTATCCCCCACCGGTGTCCGAGGCGTCCGGGCCGTACGGCTCGTCACCGCCGTACGGCTCGCCCCCTTCGCTGTCCCTGTCTCCGGCACAACCGATGCCTTCCCCGTAGCCCTGCCCCTCGGGGGCGACGGGGTAGACGTGCTCGGCCCAGTCCGATCGTCGTGTCACGGACTAGCTCTTGGCCGCCGCGGCCTTGGGCTTGACGGCCTTGGCCGCGGGAGCGGGAACCGTCTTCGCGGTCTCGCCCGCAGCGGCCGGTACCGCCGCGTCCGCGCCCGGCTCGGCGGTGGGCTGCTCCGGCTTCACACCGACGCCCAGCTTCTCCAGGATCTTCTTCTCGATCTCGTTGGCGAGGTCGGGGTTGTCCTTGAGGAAGTTGCGCGCGTTCTCCTTGCCCTGGCCGAGCTGGTCGCCCTCGTACGTGTACCAGGCACCGGCCTTGCGGACGAAGCCGTTCTCCACGCCCATGTCGATCAGGCCGCCCTCGCGGCTGATGCCCTGGCCGTAGAGGATGTCGAACTCGGCCTGCTTGAAGGGCGGTGCGACCTTGTTCTTGACGACCTTGACGCGGGTGCGGTTGCCGACCGCGTCGGTGCCGTCCTTCAGGGTCTCGATACGACGGATGTCGAGACGCACCGAGGCGTAGAACTTCAGGGCCCGGCCACCGGTCGTGGTCTCCGGCGAGCCGAACATCACGCCGATCTTCTCGCGGAGCTGGTTGATGAAGATCGCGGTGGTCTTCGACTGGTTGAGCGCGCTGGTGATCTTCCGCAGGGCCTGGCTCATCAGACGGGCCTGCAGACCCACGTGCGAGTCGCCCATCTCGCCCTCGATCTCCGCGCGTGGCACCAGGGCGGCGACGGAGTCGATGACGATGAGGTCGAGAGCGCCGGAGCGGATCAGCATGTCCACGATTTCCAGAGCCTGCTCGCCGTTGTCCGGCTGCGACAGGATGAGGTTCTCGATGTCGACGCCGAGCTTCTTCGCGTACTCGGGGTCGAGGGCGTGCTCCGCGTCCACGAAGGCCACCTGGCCGCCGGCCTTCTGCGCGTTCGCCACCGCGTGCAGGGTCAGGGTCGTCTTGCCGGAGGACTCCGGGCCGTACACCTCCACCACTCGGCCGCGCGGCAGGCCGCCGACGCCGAGTGCGACGTCGAGTGCGGTCGACCCGGTGGGGATGACCTCGATGGGCTCGTTCGGCCGCTCGCCGAGGCGCATCACCGCACCCTTGCCGAATTGCCGTTCAATTTGTGCGAGCGCGGCGTCGAGCGCCTTCTCGCGGTCGGTTCCTGCCATGGGTTCCACCCGATTTGCTTGAGTCGATCGCTTCACGTCAAAGACGCTAACGCCTGCCACTGACAATGCGCCCCGACGCCCGTCCAGCCTGTGGATAACTCGGGCACTTCCGCATGAAATCCCCGCCTGAATCCCGTCTCGGGCCTCGCCGGAACCTCCATGAGAATGGATGTTCGATTTTGGTGTCAAGCGCACCACGCCCTCGGGCGACAGCGTGTCGCGGCTGTGCCGCCCGGCTGTCCAAGGGAGCGCGAGGCGGGCCGGAAAGACGCTAGGACGAGGCCCTGGGCGTGTCGTCCTCTGCCCGCCGTGGCTCCCCGGAGCTGCCTCGCAGAAGGCGTCGGACGCGTCTGAGGAGCGTGCCCGAGCCCCGCTCCCGGCGCCCGTGGACCCGCGGATCGTCCGTGACGTCGTACCGCTTCACGTACGCCCCCAGGAAGGCCTGCAGTGTGGCGACCGCCGGGATGGCGATCAGCGCACCGACGGCTCCGAGCAGGGCGGTGCCCGCGACGACCGATCCGAAGGCGACCGCCGGGTGGATGTTCACGGTCTTCGCGGTCAGCTTGGGCTGCAGCACGTAGTTCTCGAACTGCTGGTAGATCACGACGAAGATCAGCACCCACAGCGCGTACCAGGGGTTGACCGTGAAGGCGATCAGCATGGGCAGGGAGCCCGCGAGATACGTACCGATGGTGGGGATGAACTGCGAGACCAGTCCCACCCAGACGGCGAGCACGGGTGCGTAGTCCACGCCGAGGGACTCCAGCAGGATGTAGTGCGCGAAGCCGGAGATGAGGGCCATCAGACCGCGTGAGTACAGGTACCCGCCGGTCTTGTTGACGGCGATCTCCCACGCGCGCAGGACCTCGGCCTGCCGGGCCGGCGGCAGCACCGAGCACAGCGCCCGCCTCAGCCTCGGGCCGTCGGCGGCGAAGTAGAAGGCGAACAGTGTGATCGTCAGGAGCTGGAAGAGTCCGCCCAGCACCTGCGCGGACACGTCCAGGACGCCGGTCGCGCTGTTCTGCACGTACTTCCGGAGCCAGTCGGAGCGCAGCAGGCTGTCCTGGATGTCGACGCGGCTGAGCTCCGTGTGGAAGGTGGTGTTGACCCAGCTGATCACCGAGTCGACGTATTTCGGGAAGTCCTCGACGATGTCGATGATCTGCCCGGCCAGCATCGAGCCGAGCAGCGTGACGAATCCGGCGCTCACGATCATCACGATGAGGAACACGAGACCGGTGGCCAGCCCTCTGCGCATGCCGAACGAGGCCATCCAGCTCACCGCGGGCTCGATGGCGAGGGCCAGGAAGAACGCGATCAGGATGTTGATCAGCAGGCCGGTCAACTGGTGGAAGGCCCAACTGCCCAGCTGGAAACAGGCGATCAGGGCAAGTGCCAGCACCATGGCCCGCGGCAGCCAGCGCGGCATGCGGCTGCCCCCCGCGACCGTGCCTCCGGCCGGGGGCCCGGGAGGTGTCGTGCCGAGCGGGGATGCGTGCTGTCCGACCTGCGCGGTCTCATCTGTCGATGCCACGGCCCAAGTCTCGCCCACGCCACCGACAATCGACCCCCGCCATCGGATCTTCGCGGTCTGTCAGCGCATTTCGTGGGGAACGTTCACCGCCGTACACACCGCGCGCCACACGTCCTTCGCCTCCCAGCCCGCGTCCAGCGCCTGCTGCACCGTGCGCCCGCCGAGCTCCGACATGACGTGGTCGCACGCGAAGGTCTCGGCGTACCCCGCACCGAAGTGATCCGCCATTCGCTCCCAGAAGACCGTCAACCGCATGACTCCAGTATCCCGCCCCTGAGAGTGGGCCCGAGCCGGGACCGCTTGCCGAGAACGCTTTCCGCCCTACGGTCTGACCCATGGCCGAATCAGGAGCATCCCCACTCCCCCCGACGCCCCCGGCGCACACCTCCGTCGCGCGCGCCGAGCATTTCGTCTGGCTCACCGCGCGCGTGCTGGAGCAGCGCCGTTTCGCGTACCACTTCCTGGGCGGCGGTGCGGACCCGGTGGAGACCGCGCTGGCCGCCTACCGCAACGAGGACGACGGGTACGGCCACGCGCTGGAACCCGATCTGCGCGGCCCGGTCAGCCAGCCCCTGCATGTGGGGCACGCGCTGCGTGTCCTGGACTCGATCGGTCGCTGTGGCGGGCAGCGGGTGGAACGCGTGTGCCGCTACCTGACCTCCGTGTCGACGCAGGACGGCGCGTTGCCGGCGATCCATCCGAGCCAGCGCGGCTATCCGTCGGCACCCTTCGTGCCGGTCGTGGACGACCCGCCCAGCGAACTGCTCGCCACCGGCCCCGTGGTGGGTCTGCTGCATCGCAACGAGGTGTGGCACGCCTGGCTGTTCCGGGCCACCGACTTCTGCTGGCAGGCGGTGGAGTCCCTGGCGAAGTCGCATCCGTACGAGATCGAGGCCGCCGTGACCTTCCTGGACTCCGCGACCGACCGCCCGCGCGCGGAGGCGGCCGCCGACCGGCTCGGCCGCCTGGTGCGTGAGCAGCGGCTCGCGGTACTGGATCCCGAGCGCGTCGAGGCGTTCCCCGTGGCACCCGGCTACGCACCGGGGGAACACCATCTGCCCCACGACTACGCGAAGACTCCGGGCTCCCTCGCGCGCGCGTGGTTCACCGACGAGGAGATGGCACGGTCCCTGGAGTTCCTGAAGGCCCAGCAGCAGGAGGACGGCGGCTGGCCGGTCCGCTGGCGTCAGTGGGCACCGGGCACCGCTCTGGAGGCACGCCCGATCGTCACGATCGAGGCGCTGCGCACTCTGCGGGCGTACGGGCTGTCCGTCGGCTGACGCCTTCGGGCGCCCGAGTCCCGGCACGGGGCGGCCCGAACCAGCGACACGACGCGGCGAGCGTCCCTCTCAGCCCGCCAGTGCCCGCACCCCCGCCGTGACCAGCACCGCCACGGCCACGACCAGCAGGAACGGAGCACGCAGCAACAGCGCCGAGGCGGCCGCCGCGAGCCCCGCGGCCCTCGCGTCCAGCACCAGGACGCGGCCGTCGGCGAAGGTCTGCTGGGCCGTGAGTGCGGCCAGCAGGGCGACGGGCAGCAGAGCGGCCAGCCGCTGGACGAGCGGCCGCTCCAGAACGCCCGCGGGAATCAGCAGCCCGACAAGTTTTACGGCGTAGCAGCCCACCGCGGTGACACCGATCGCGATCCAGATGTTCAACGCTCCTCCTCCGCCGCGTCACGCTCGCCGGCCGCCTTCGTACGCGCCGTGCGGCGACCGTCCGCCCAGAGGACGGCCGGGGCGGCCAGCGCGGCCACCAGGACGGGGACACCGGCGGGCAGCACGGGCAGCAGGCCGAGCCCGAGAACGACCGCGAGTCCCGCGACCACCCGTTCCCTGGCCGTCTTGATCATCGGCGCGAGCAGTGCCAGGAAGACCGCGGGTCCCGCCGCGTCCAGGCCCCACGCGTCGGTGTCACCGATCGCCTCGGCGCCCAGCGCGCCGAGCAACGTGGTCAGGTTCCACAGCACGTAGAGCGACAGGCCGGTGACGGTGAACCCGATTCGCACGCTGCGCCGCGTGGGCTGGGCGAGCGCCACGGCCGTGGTCTCGTCGATGACCCATTGGGCGGCGAACGGGCGCACCGCGCGCGGGAGGGCCAGCAGCTGCGACAGCCGCAGCCCGTAGAAGGCGTTGCGCACTCCCAGGAAGAAGGCGCCCGCAGCGGCCGTGAACGGGTTGCCCCCGCCGGCCAGCGCTCCCACGAGGGCGAACTGTGAGGCTCCGGTGAACACCAGAAGGCTGAGTGCACACGTCTGGAGCACGGTGAGCCCGCTGCCCTCCGAGGTCACCCCGAAGGCGAAGCCGGACAGTCCGACGGCCACTCCGACACCGAGGGCGTCCCGTACGACGGCGGCGTCGGGTTTTCCGCCGTCTTCACTTCGTATGTCCGCGAAAGCTGTTTGTTCTGCCACGCCTCGGACCGTAGACCGGGTCCTGCCGCGGGTCTTGTACGTTCTTGCGCTCGCGCTGGTAGGCCCCCGGCGGTACGCCCACGATCCGGGTGAAGTGCCGGTTGAGGTGCGGCTGGTCGGTGAATCCCACGGTGAGGGCCGCCTCGGCCGGTACGACGCCCGCGTCCAGCAGCCGGCGCGCTCGCCGCACACGGGCGTCGGTGAGCCACGCGTGGGGCGGCATGCCGTAGGTGTCCCGGAAGGCGCGCAACAGGGCGAAGGGGCTGGTCCCGAGGTCGTCGGCGAGCCGTTCCAGAGTGGGTGGTTCCACGATCCGCTCCTCGAGCAGGGCACGCGCGCGTGCGGCCACCCGGGCGCCCGCCGTCCGCGGGGCCCGCTGCGGCAGCTGTCCGCCGTTCAACCTCAGCAGCCGGGTCACGGCCACCCGCAGCAGTGTGTCGGCGGCGAGCGCGTTGCCCTCCTCGGCGGCGCGGAGCACCTGGTGAACCAGTCCCGCGGCGTAGGGGTCGTCGAGCACCGGGCTCATGAATCCGGGAGCGCCACGGAGCATGGTGGTCTCGGCGGCGATCTCCGCGACCAGTTCCGGCGACGGGTAGACCGCGCCGTACCGCCAGCCTTCGGGAACACCGGCGCGCCCCGTGTGCGGGGTGTCGGGATTGACGAGGGCGAGAGAGCCGGCGCCCGCGTACTGATCGGCGCCGCCGTGGTGGAAGACCTCCACGCCGTCGGCGATGGCGGCGATGACGAAGTTCTCGTGCGTGTGCCGGACGAAGGTCTTGTGGACGTACCGGGCCCGCAGGAGATCGACACCGGGCAGATCCGCGTACTGCCAGTGCCGCGCCCGCTCCTTCCCCGTGCCCGCCATGCCACCATTCTCCGCCACCACGGCGTGGCCCGGACGACACCTGCCCCCGCCCGGCCACCCCGTGCCGCCCGGACGTGGCCGGGAAACGGACGTCGGCGGATCCCGCCAGCGCCGGCAGCAGGCGCGGCAAACCCCCACCGCCCGTGTTTCCACAGGTCAGGCGCGTTGTCAGTGCCCGGGTGCAGGATGGACGCATGGTCAGCTCCGCACGCCGAGCCCTGGACGGCTTCTCCCCCGCGACCCGCGCCTGGTTCACGGGGGCCTTCTCCGCGCCCACAGCGGCACAGGCCGGCGCGTGGCAGGCCATCGGAGAAGGTTCGGACGTCCTGGTGGTCGCCCCGACAGGCTCCGGCAAGACCCTGGCCGCGTTCCTCGCCGCGCTGGACCAGCTGGCCTCGACACCGCCACCGGCCGACCCGAAGAAGCGCTGCCGGGTTCTGTACGTGTCGCCGTTGAAGGCCCTCGCGGTGGACGTGGAGCGGAATCTGCGCAGCCCTCTGACCGGTATCCGGCAGGAGGCGGTGCGCCTGGGCCTGCCCGAGCCCGAGGTGAAGGTCGGCATCCGCTCCGGCGACACCCCTCCCGCCGAGCGCCGCACCCTGGCCACCCGCCCGCCGGACATCCTGATCACGACCCCCGAGTCGCTGTTCCTGATGCTCACGTCGGCCACGCGTGACGCTCTGACCGGCATCGAGACGGTGATCCTGGACGAGGTGCACGCGGTCGCGGGCACGAAGCGCGGCGCCCACCTCGCCCTGACCCTGGAGCGGCTCGACGAGCTGCTGCCGAGGCCGGCTCGCCGGATCGGTCTCTCCGCGACGGTCCGCCCGGTCGACGAGGTCGCCCGCTACCTCTCCCCGCGCCGCAAGGTGGAGATCGTCCAGCCCCCGTCCGACAAGGAGTTCGACCTCTCCGTGGTCGTGCCCGTCGAGGACCTGGGCGAGCTCGGCGGCTCTCCGGTGGCCGACTCCGACCAGGGCGCCGAGAAGCCGTCCATCTGGCCGCATGTCGAGGAGAGGATCGCCGACCTCGTCCAGTCCCACCGCTCGACGATCGTGTTCGCCAACTCCCGCCGCCTGGCGGAGCGCCTGTGCAACCGGCTCAACGAGATCGCGTACGAGAGGGCGACGGGTGAGCCCCTGGGGGAGCACCACGCGCCGGCCGAGCTGATGGGCGGCTCGGGCGCGGCCCAGGGCGCCCCGCAGGTCATCGCCCGCGCCCACCACGGATCGGTGTCCAAGGAGCAGCGCGCCCTCGTCGAGGAGGATCTGAAGGCGGGGCGCCTGCCCGCGGTGGTGGCCACCTCCAGCCTCGAGCTCGGCATCGACATGGGCGCGGTGGACCTCGTGATCCAGGTCGAGTCCCCGCCCTCCGTGGCCTCCGGCCTCCAGCGTGTGGGCCGCGCGGGCCACCAGGTCGGGGCGGTCTCCACGGGCGTGGTCTTCCCGAAGTACCGGGGCGACCTCGTACAGGCCGCCGTCGTCACCGAGCGGATGCGCACCGGCTCCATCGAGTCCCTCCGCGTGCCCTCCAACCCGCTGGACGTGCTGGCCCAGCAGATCGTCGCCATGACGGCGCTCGACACCTGGCAGTACGACGACCTGCTCGCCACGGTCCGCCGGGCGGCGCCGTTCGCCTCACTGCCCGAGTCGGCGTTCACAGCGGTGCTCGACATGCTCGCGGGCCGCTACCCGTCGGACGCCTTCGCCGAGTTGCGGCCGCGCGTGGTGTGGGACCGGGTCGCCGGTACGGTCACGGGGCGCCCCGGCGCACAGCGCCTGGCCGTCACCTCCGGGGGCACGATTCCGGACCGTGGCCTCTTCGGGGTGTTCCTCGCCGGCTCCGACCCCAAGAAGGGCGGCGGCCGGGTCGGTGAGCTCGACGAGGAGATGGTCTACGAGTCCCGTGTCGGGGATGTCTTCACGCTGGGCACCAGTTCCTGGCGCATCGAGGACATCACGCGCGACCGCGTCCTGGTCTCCCCCGCGCCAGGGGTGCCGGGCAGGCTGCCGTTCTGGAAGGGCGACCAGCTCGGGCGTCCTCTCGAGCTGGGCCGTGCGCTCGGGGCGTTCCTCCGAGAGGTCGGGTCGCTGCCCAAGGACGACGCCCGGCTGCGGCTCCTCGCCGCAGGCCTGGACGCCTGGGCGGCGGACAACGTCCTCTCCTACCTGGCGGAGCAGCGAGAGGCCTGCGGCCACATCCCGGACGACCGCACCATCGTCGTCGAGCGGTTCCGCGACGAGCTGGGCGACTGGCGGGTCGTCGTGCACTCCCCCTTCGGCGCACAGGTCCACGCCCCGTGGGCGCTCGCGCTCGGTGCCCGTCTCTCCGAGCGGTACGGCATGGACGCGCAGGTCATGCATGCCGACGACGGCATCGTGCTGCGCCTCCCGGACGCCGATCTGATGAGCCTAGACCTGCTCGACCAGGAGCCCGTGAAGGCCGGCACGGAGTACGACGCGGAGCAGGCACCCCTGGGCGCGGCGGACGTCACGTTCGACAAGGGTGAGGTCGACCAGATCGTCACCGACCAGGTCGGCGGCTCAGCGCTGTTCGCGTCCCGCTTCCGTGAATGCGCGGCCCGCGCCCTGCTTCTGCCGCGCCGCAGCCCGGGCAAGCGCACCCCGTTGTGGCAGCAGCGCCAGCGGGCCGCCCAACTGCTTCAGGTGGCGAGCGAGTTCGGTTCGTTCCCGATCGTCCTGGAAGCGGTCCGCGAATGCCTCCAGGACGTCTTCGACGTGCCTGGCCTCGTCGAGCTGATGGGCGACGTGGAGTCCCGCAAGGTGCGGCTCGTCGAGGTCACCACGCCCGAGCCGTCACCGTTCGCCCGCTCGCTGCTGTTCGGTTACGTCGCCCAGTTCCTCTACGAGGGCGACTCGCCGCTCGCCGAGCGCCGCGCCGCGGCCCTGTCCCTGGACTCGCGCCTGCTCGCCGAGCTCCTCGGCCAGGCGGAGCTGCGCGAGCTCCTGGACGCGGACGTCCTGACCGAGCTGGAGCGCGAACTGCAGTGGCTCACCGAGGACCGCCGGGCCAAGGACGCCGAAAGCGTCGCGGACCTGCTGCGGATGCTCGGTCCGCTCACCGAAACCGAACTGGCCGAGCGCGGAGCCCTCCCGGAGTGGGCCCGGGAGCTGGCCGCGGCCCGCCGCGTCATCCGGGTCCGGATCGCCGGAGCCGACCACTGGGCGACGATCGAGGACGCGGGCCGCCTGCGCGACGCGCTCGGTACCGCCCTGCCCGTCGGCGTCCCCGAGGCCTTCACCGAGCCGGTCAAGGACCCCCTCGGCGACCTCCTCGCCCGCTACGCGCGCACGCACGGCCCCTTCACCTCCACCGCCGCTGCGTCACGCTTCGGCCTCGGCACGGCGGTCACCGAAGGTGCCCTGCAGAGGCTCGCGGCGAGCGGCCGCGCCGTACAGGGCGAGTTCCATCCCGCCGGAATCGGCCAGGAGTGGTGCGACGCGGCGGTGCTGCGCCGGATGCGACGCCGTTCGCTCGCCGCGCTGCGTCACGAACTGGAGCCGGTACCGCCCGCCGCACTCGCGCAGTTCCTGCCGCAGTGGCAGCACCTGGGAAGCGGGCACGGGCTGCGCGGTCTCGACGGACTCGTGCGCGCCATCGAGCAGTTGCAGGGCGCTTCGGTGCCCGCGTCGGCGCTGGAGAAGCTCGTCCTGCCGTCCCGCGTCTCGCACTACGCCCCTGCGATGCTCGACGAGCTGACCGCCGCCGGCGAGGTGGTCTGGGCCGGAGCCGGCGCGCTGCCGGGCAAGGACGGCTGGGTCTCCCTGTACCTGGCGGACTCGGCGCCGCTCCTCCTGCCTCCTGCGCATCCCCTGGAGCTGACCGCGCTCCACCAGTCGGTGCTGGACTCCCTCTCCGGTGGCTACGGCCTGTTCTTCCGCCAGATCACCGACCAGGTCCGGGCCACCACGCATCCGGATGCCACCGACCCCCAGTTGGCCGACACCATCTGGGACCTGGCATGGTCGGGCCGCCTGACGAACGACACACTCGGTCCGATGCGTTCCCTGCTGGGCTCGGGCCGCACCGCGGGCTCCACCGCGCACCGGGCGAAGCGCACGATGCCCCGCGGTCGGTACGGAGGCCTGGCGGCCGGTGCACGCCCCACCTCGCGCACCGGCCCGCCCACCGTCGCGGGCCGCTGGTCACTGCTGCCGGACCGGGAGCCCGATGCCACGGTGCGCGCGCACGCCCTGGCCCGCACCCTGCTCGACCGGCACGGCGTGGTCACCCGGGGCGCGGTCGCCGCAGAGGGCGTGGAGGGCGGTTTCTCCGCCGTCTACCGCATCCTGTCCGCATTCGAGGACAGCGGTCAGGCCCGCCGAGGCTATGTGGTGGAAGGGCTCGGGGCAGCGCAGTTCGCGATGGACGGTGCCGTCGACCGGCTGCGCGCGGCGGCCACCGCCCGTGAGCGGGGCGAGGCCCTGCCCGACACCGGTGTCCCGGCTGCTCCCGCACTCGGTCACCCGGGTGCGCACAGCCCGGGCCACGCCGACGGCCCCGCCGGGCACCCGGACCCCTTCGACGACGACATGGGCCTCCCGTCCGCCGACGCGCTAGGGCCCGAGAGCGACCCCTACTCCTTGGGCGCCGGTTCCGGCTCCAGGGGCGGCGGTTCCGGACCGTTCTTCCCCGACTCCTCCGCGCCCGGCTCCGAGCAGGGTTACGCGCCTGCCTTCCGCGACTCACCTCGTACGGCCCCGCAGGCGTTCCCCGGCGGACCTGCCTCCCGCACCCGGGCGGGCAGCGCGGACCGTGCCGTGGTGCTGGCCGCCGCCGACCCCGCGAACGCCTATGGCGCGGCCCTCTCCTGGCCCGAACCTCCGACCGGCGCGGGTCACAAGCCGGGCCGCAAGGCAGGCTCCCTGGTCGTGCTGGTGGACGGCGAGCTGACCCTCTACATGGAGCGCGGCGGCAAGACGCTCCTGGCCTGGCCCTCCGCACCGGACGAGTCGCCCCTGCACGACGCACGCCTGCGCACGGCTGCCGAGGCCCTCGCCGCAGGTGCCCGCGCGGGTTCTCTCGGCACGGTCACGGTGGAGCGGGTCAACGGCGCCTCCGCACTGACATCTCCGTTCGGCACCCTTCTGGAAGGAGCCGGTTTCCACGCGACCCCACGCGGTCTGCGCCTGCGCGCGTGAGTGCGCCCGCCCACCCGCAGGACCACCCGCCCACTCCGTGCCACCCTGGATCCCATGCCCGAAGGAGACACCGTCTGGCAGGCCGCCCGGCGCCTGCACCGGGCCCTCGCGGGCCATGTGCTCACGCGCTCCGACCTCCGCGTCCCCAAGTACGCCACGGCCGATCTCACCGGGCGCACGGTCCTGGACGTCACCCCGCGCGGGAAGCACCTGCTCACCCGTATCGAGGGCGGCCTGACTCTGCACTCGCACCTGCGGATGGACGGTTCCTGGAAGGTCTACGCCCCGGGTGAGCGCTGGCGCGGCGGCCCCGGCCACCAGATCCGCGCGATTCTCGGCACCGCGGAGCGGACAGCGGTCGGTTACCGGCTCCCCGTCCTGGAGCTGCTCCGCACCGCCGACGAGGACCGCGCGGTCGGCCATCTCGGCCCCGACCTCCTCGGCCCCGACTGGGACCCGGACAAAGCCCTCGCGAACATCCTCGGAGCCCCGGACCGGTCCCTCGGCGAGGCGCTCCTCGACCAGCGCAATCTCGCCGGCATCGGCAACGTCTACAAGAGCGAGCTGTGTTTCCTGCTCCGCGTCACGCCCTGGCTCCCCGTCGGCGAGCTCTCCGCCGAGCACACCACCCACCTTCCAACGCTCGCCAAGAAGCTCCTCGAGGTCAATCGCGACCGTCCCACCCGCATCACGACCGGCCGCCGCGACCAGAATCTGTACGTCTACGGCCGTGCACCCCGCCCCTGTCTGCGCTGCGGCACCCCGATCCGCGTGGCGAGCCAGGGCGACGGCTCCCGCGACCGTCCCACGTACTGGTGCCCGCTCTGCCAGTCGGGCCCGGCCCCCTCCTCACGCCCCGGCACCATCCGGTGACACTGCCCTGAGCGCACACGCCGGTGACGGCAGACCACTCCCCCGGCCCGCGAACCGACCCAACAACGGTCACCCCGACCACGACGGTCATCCCGCCCCGCCGGCCACCACGACCGCCCCGCGACATACAACCCCAGTGGCTTGCACACACCACAGCTAATTGACGACCCGTCAGAAATGCTCGTACCGTCCCCTCATGCCCGTCACGGCGTACGACCTCACCGGACGCACCGCATTCGTCACAGGCGCGGCCAGCGGCATCGGCCGCGCCTGTGCCGTACTGCTCGCGGAGGCAGGTGCGACCGTCCACTGCGCGGACCGCGATGCCCCGGGCCTCGACGAGACGGCCGCGCTGATCAAGGACAAGGGCGGCACGGCCCACGTCCACACCCTCGACGTCACCGACCGCCTCCAGCTCGGTGAAGCGGTCGCCGCCTGCGCGCGCCTGGACGTCATGGCCGCCGTCGCCGGGATCATGCACAGCAGTCCCGTCCTGGAGACCCGGGAGGAGGATCTCGACCGGGTGTTCGGGGTCAATTTCAAGGGCGTCCTGTACGCCTGCCAGGAGGCGGCCCGCTCGATGCTGGCCTCCGACACGCGCGGCAGCATCATCACGATGGCCTCGGGGGCGGTGGACACCGGCGGGCCTGGGCTGCTCTGCTACGGAGCCGCGAAGGCGGCCGTCGTACAGCTGACGAAGACCCTGGCGACCGAGATGGGACCGCACGGCATCCGCGTCAACGCGGTCGCTCCGGGCTGGATCCGTACACCGATGACCGACCGCCACGACGGTGAGGCCCAGGCCCGGACGGAGACCTTCATGGCCCGGATGTCACCGCTGGGCCGAGTCGGCGAGCCGGAGGACATCGCCCACGCGGTCCTGCACCTGGCCTCGGACGCCTCGGCGTTCACGACGGGCCAGATCCTCCGCCCCAACGGGGGCGTGGCGATGCCCTGGTAGCGGCCCGCGCCCACCAGCAAGCCCCGACGCACGGGCAAGCCCTCGCGCCCCACAAACGGCTCTCCCCGCAAAGAGCCTCCTAGGCCCCTCGTCGCTTGCCGCTTGCCGCCCGCCCGAGAAGTCCCGCTCGGCGCACCTCAGAAGGACTCGCCCCGCCCCAGGAGCGGCCCGCGCCTCCTTCGCCATGCCTCCGAGGCCCGCCGCATCCACTGGTCCGATCCAGCTGCCCCCGCGGCCCGCGACTTGGGCACACAGTGCACCGGAAGCAGGCTCAGCCCCCACCCGCCGGCCGCGACCGCCCCTTCGAGCACTCCGGCTTCGGCTGTGAACGCCAGCCGCAGCACCGCCCACCACCACAGCCCACCGGCGCCCAGAGCCAGCCCCCACCGGCCTATTCGCCCCATCCGCCCCTTCATGGCACCGCCTCCAGCCCGACGCTAGACCGCCGCGTTCCCACATCGACAGGGCGCACCGGCACGCCAGGGGCGCCACAGGCGCACCTTCGACTCCGGCCCCACCACAGCGCGCCCCGCGCCAGAACAAGAACCGACGCCGAAACCATCACCGCCACGGACCGCGCCCTCTATCCCGACCGCAGCCTCGAGCCCGCCCCCGGGAAAACCGTCCCCAGCCGGACCACAGCCGACCGGACCGAACCCGCGCCGGAACCGGCGCCCGAGCCCGCACCGGCGCCCGCGTCCACGCCGGAGTCGGAGCCGGCACCCCGTACCGCGCCCGCTTGCGAACCCGCCGCCCGGCAGACCCGCAGTCACCCGTGTTCCGCCTGGAACATCCAGTGGTGCTTCTCAAGGTCCGCGGTGATCCCGATGAAGATGTCCTCACTCACCGGATCGGCGTCCCCCGTCGCCGCCACCCGTTCCCTCATCCGTCCGATCACGGCGCCGAGCGCGTCCACGAGGGCGCCCACCGCGTCGGTGTCCTTCACCCACCCGTCCGGGACGGCGCCGATACCGCTGCTGCTCGCTACGGTCGCGGCCCGTCCGTCCGGCGAGACACCGAGCGTGGAGGCACGTTCCGCCACGGTGTCGGAGTGCAGCCGGGCGGTGTCGACGACCTCGTCGAGCTGGAGGTGGACGGACCGGAAGCGCGGCCCGACCACGTTCCAGTGGATCTGCTTCGCCACGAGCGACAGGTCCACCAGGTCGACGAGCGCACCCTGCAGCGCCTCGGACACGGTCTTCAGATCGGCATCGGACAACGAGCTCTTCACGACGTACATCGACATCCTCCGGTCAGCGGCGACCCCCGGCCTTGCCCCTCCACCATGGCCGCCTCAACCAATACCGGCAAACGCGACAAACACGCCTCCGTGGCCGCATCCGAGATTCCGTGCGGCACCGACCCGCTCCCAGACACCGCGTCCACCCAAACACCCGCCGTGAAGGACGGGACCGCCGCCGACCGAACGCAAGAGCCCCGGCCGCGCTCCTCCAGGTCTCCCCGGAGAAGCCCCGGCCGGGGCTCTCACGACGTTCTTCTCAGCCCAGGGGCGCGAGCCCGTGGGCCATCAGGCGGCGACGACGTCTACCGCCTCCGCAGGCGCCTTGATGGTCACCCGTTCCGGCGGCACATTGGTCACCGAGACAGCATTGAGCCTCGGGCGAACCGGCGTGGGCACGGGGTCGGTGGCCGCTGCCGACTGGGCCAGCTCGGCGAGAGCGAGCTCGTCACTCACTTCCCGCATGAGCTCGGACATCCGTACGTCCAGCGCGTCGCAGATCGCGGAGAGCAGTTCGGAGGAGGCCTCCTTCTGCCCCCGCTCCACCTCGGAAAGATAGCCGAGTGAAACTCGGGCGGACGAGGAGACTTCGCGCAGAGTACGGCCCTGGCGCTGGCGCTGCCGACGCAGCACGTCACCAAGCAGGCGACGGAGCAGAATCATCGGTGGCTCCCTCCTCGGACCGCGTAGCCGCATCCTTCACGCCCCACCGTACCGCCTTGCGCCGCGGCCGTGCGGGGAGCGATGTCGTGTTCACTCAGGGCTGCAAACATCAAAACCCCCCGTTCTGTTCCGTATCCTGTGCCCGCTCATTCCCAGTGTGTTCGCCCACGAGCCGCTCCAGAAGCAGTGCGAGCACTCTCCGTACACTCTCCTTACGGATTTCCGTCCGGGAGCCGTTCAACCGCAGCGCCGACACTTTCCCGCCATGAGCGTCTCCGTTGAGCGCTCCGGATGGTCCTTCGACGGCGACGAAAACCGTGCCGACCGGCTGCCCGTCCTGAGGTTCGGGCCCCGCCACACCGGTGGTCGCGATCCCCCAGTCCGCGCCGAGCACCTTGCGCGCGCCGGCCGCCATCTGGGCCGCGACCTGCGGATCCACCGCTCCGCGCTGATCCAGCAGAGTGGCGTCGACACCGAGCACGTCACGCTTGAGGTCGGTGGCGTACGCGGTCACCGAGCCGCGGAAGGCCTTGGACGCCCCCGGCACCGCCGCGAGCTCCGCGGCCACCAGTCCGCCGGTCAGGGACTCGGCAACGGCGAGCGTCTGACCGTTCACCGTGAGTAGTCGCAGCACTTCGGCGGCGGTGGAGGTCACGCTTCCGCCTCCTCGGCGGCGGCCTTCCGCTCAGCCAGTCCCTGGCGCCGCAGCACAATGGCCTGTCTCACATAGTCGGCGCCGGTGATAACGGTCAGAGCGACCGCCACAGCCATCATCCAGAACCTCAGGGTCGCCAGCGGCCCCGTCAGCGCCAGGACGTACATGCCGACGGCCGTGCCCTGAGCGAGCGTCTTCAGCTTGCCGCCGCGACTGGCGGGGATCACTCCGTAGCGGATCACCAGGAATCGCAGGCAGGTGATGCCGAGCTCACGTCCGAGGATGACCCCGGTCACCCACCACGGCAGGTCGCCGAGCGAGGAGAGACAGATCAGCGCCGCCCCCATGATCGCCTTGTCGGCGATCGGATCGGCGATCTTGCCGAAGTCGGTGACGAGGTTGTACGTGCGCGCGAGATGACCGTCGAAGATGTCCGTGATCATGGCAACGGCGAAGGCGGCCCAGGCCCAGGCCCGCCATACGGGGTCGTAACCGCCGTCGGCCAGCATCAGCGCCACGAAGCCCGGTACGAGCACCAGCCGGAGCATGGTGAGCAGATTGGCGACGTTCCACAGACTGGCCTGGTTCACGGCCACCGCGGTCAGCTTTCCGCCCCGCGGCGTCTTCGAGTTCTGGGCGCCGGAAGCAGCCGTATCGGAGGTGCGGGCACCGGAAGCACCCGCGCCGGTCGGCCGAGCGCCGGAAGCGCCCGTACCCGAGGTTCCCGTACCGGAAGGTCCCGCAGCACCGCGTGTGCCGGGCGCACCGGGGCCGCCCGCCGCGGATGCCGGGACTCCGGTCATCTGGCCGCCTCCTCAGTACACCCGAGCGAGCCCGGGAGCGGCTCGGCCACCAGGTCGACACCTTCCGTACCGACCACCTTCGCCTCGACCATACGGCCGACGGTCAGTCCTTCGCCGCTCGTGAACAGCACCTGGCCGTCGGTCTCGGGAGCCTGGTGCGCGGCGCGGCCGTACGCACCCTCGTCCTCGGCGGCAGAGCCGGTGGACTCGACCAGTACCTGCAGGGTCTCGCCGACGCGCTCCTCCGCCCGCTGCGAGACCAGCTCCTCCGCGAGCCGGGACACGCGCGCGAGACGCTCGGCGACGACGTCCTCGTCCAGCTTGTTCTCGTACGTCGCCGCCTCGGTGCCGTCCTCGTCCGAGTAGCCGAAGACGCCGATGGCGTCGAGCCGTGCGCCGTTCAGGAAGCGCTCCAGCTCCGCCAGGTCGTCCGCGGTCTCACCGGGGAAGCCCACGATGAAGTTGGACCGCACACCGGCCTGCGGGGCCTTGGACCGGATGGTGTCGAGCAGCTCGAGGAACTGGTCCGTGCTCCCGAAGCGCCGCATCGCGCGGAGCACGCCGGGGGCGGAGTGCTGGAAGGACAGGTCGAAGTAGGGGGCGACCTTCGGCGTGGAGGTCAGCACCTCGATGAGCCCGGGCCGCATCTCGGCCGGCTGCAGGTAGCTGACCCGCACCCGCTCGATGCCGTCGACGTCGGCGAGCTCGGGCAGCAGCGTCTCCAGGAGCCGGATGTCACCGAGGTCCTTGCCGTACGACGTGTTGTTCTCGGAGACCAGCATGACCTCCTTCACGCCCTGCTCGGCGAGCCAGC
This sequence comes from Streptomyces aurantiacus, assembly GCF_027107535.1. Lineage (NCBI taxonomy): Bacteria > Bacillati > Actinomycetota > Actinomycetes > Kitasatosporales > Streptomycetaceae > Streptomyces > Streptomyces sp. Qhu-G9. Next base: position 7,556,008 of record NZ_CP114283.1, read on the forward strand.
GCGTCTCGCCCAGTACGTCGCTGGGGCGCCGCGAGATGAAGGAGCCGCGGAAGGACGGGATGGCGCAGAAGGAGCAGCGCCGGTCGCAGCCGGAGGCCAGCTTCACCGAGGCCACCGGGGAGCCGTCCAGCCGCCGGCGCAGGGGCGCGCGGGGGCCGGAGTCCGGAGCAAGGCCTTCCGGCAGATCCGCGGGACCGTGTCCGGGGAGGGCGACCTCCGCACCGGCGCTCTGCCGTTCGGCGGGGCTGATCGGCAGCAGCTTGCGCCGGTCGCGCGGGGTGTGGGCGGCGTGGATTCCGCCGTTCAGGATCGTCTGGAGCCGGTCGGAGATGTCGGCGTAGTCGTCGAAGCCGAGCACGCCGTCCGCCTCGGGCAGGGCCTCGGCCAGTTCCTTGCCGTACCGCTCGGCCATGCAGCCGACGGCGACGACCGCCTGGGTTCTGCCATGACCCTTGAGGTCGTTGGCTTCCAGGAGTGCGTCGACGGAGTCCTTCTTGGCGGCCTCGACGAAGCCACAGGTGTTGACGACGGCGACGTCCGCGTTCTCGGCGTCCTCCACGAGATGCCAGCCGTCCGCCTCCAAGCGGCCTGCGAGCTCCTCCGAGTCCACCTCGTTGCGGGCGCAGCCAAGAGTGACAAGTGCGACGGTACGGCGTTCAGGCATGGGCTCAAGACTACTTCGTCCCACTGACACCCCACGTCGACGGGGTTGGCCGATCTTGGCCAACCCCGTTCCCGCATGCCCGAAAGGCCGGGCGAAAGCCGCTGCACGTCAACCGGTACGTGCCGGCGAAGCCGCCCGGCTCAGCCGACCTCGGGGTCGCCCTTCGTGTAGCTGAGGCGCTCCACCTGTCCCGGCTGGAACTCGTCCTCGATCTGCTTGCCGTTCACGTACAGCTGGAGCGCACCCGCGTCACCGAGGACGAGGTCGATCCTCTCCTTGTCCTGGAAGGTCTCGGAGTCGCCCTGCTGCAGGAAGCCGTCGAAGAGCAGCCGGCCGTTGTGGTCCTTGGCCGAGATCCAGCTGCGTCCGTCGGGGGCGGTCACCTGGACGGTCACCTTGTCCTGCGGAGCGGCCGCGATGGCGCTGTCGGACGGGTCGGACTTGGGGTCCTGCGGCTTGGTAGGCGTCGGCTTGGTCTTGACGGGCTTGCTGGCGGTGGGCGTGGACCCTTCGGCGACCTGCGTCTTCCTGCTGTTGCCGTCGTCGTCGCTGAACAGCGTGAACCCGACGAAGCCGATCACGGCGACGATCGCGGCGACCATGGCCGCGGTCCAGTTGGGGCCCCGGCGCTCCGGACGGATCCGCTCCGCCTCGAACATCGGTGCCGCCGGGGTCGGCGCGGGCCGCCCGCCGTGCCCGGCGTCGAAGCGCGCGAGCAGCGGGTCGGGGTCGAGGTGGACGGCACGGGCGAGCGTCTTGATGTGACCGCGCGCGTAGACGTCGCCACCGCAGGGGGCGAAGTCGTCCTGTTCGATCGCGTGCACGATGGCGATACGGACCCGGGTGGCGTTACTGACGTCGTCGACGGTCAGCCCCGCCGCGATGCGCGCCTGCTGCAGCGCACGGCCGATCGAGGGGCGATCGTCCTCTTCGTAGGGACGCTCGTCCTGAGGGGAGTTGTCGTCAGGGGAGTTGCCGATGGACACGGGGGCGCCTTTCGAGCGTTAAGCCACCTGTGCTGGAGGTTCAGTCTAGGGGGGGTGCGAAAGGGTGGGGCAACCGGGCGGTGGGACTTTGTACGCCATCGGAATGGCCGGTCATCCTGATGCCGGGACAGGTCTCTGTACCTTCCCTCAACTTGACGTGCGACGAACGGAAACGGTTGCTCACCGTTCCCTTACGGGTAAGTCACGTTCGGATCACCCGAGTGGCCCCGGCCTGGTCACCCGAGTGGCCCCGGCCTGGTCACCCGAGTGGCCCGCCCGTCCGTGGAAGGGAGCGGCCCGCCCTGTTTCCCTACGGTTGAGCCTCCCCACGGATCACCGCGAGCACTCCGTCCAGTTCGTCAGCCTTCACAAGAACGTCACGTGCCTTGGAACCCTCGCTGGGACCGACGATGTTGCGGGACTCCATGAGGTCCATGAGCCGCCCTGCCTTGGCGAAGCCCACACGCAGCTTGCGCTGGAGCATCGAGGTGGACCCGAACTGCGTGGAGACGACGAGTTCGGCCGCCTGGCACAGCAGGTCGAGGTCGTCGCCGATGTCCTCGTCGATCTCCTTCTTCTGCTTGGTGCCCACGGTGACGTCTTCCCGGAAGACCGGCGCCATCTGGTCCTTGCAGTGCTGTACCACTGCGGCGACCTCGTCCTCGGTGACGAAGGCACCCTGCATGCGGGTGGGCTTGTTCGCGCCCATCGGCAGGAAGAGCCCGTCCCCCTTGCCGATCAGCTTCTCGGCGCCCGGCTGGTCGAGGATGACGCGGCTGTCGGCGAGCGAGGAGGTGGCGAAGGCGAGCCGGGACGGCACGTTCGCCTTGATCAGACCGGTGACGACGTCGACGGACGGCCGCTGCGTGGCCAGCACCAGGTGGATGCCGGCCGCGCGCGCGAGCTGCGTGATGCGCACGATGGCGTCTTCCACGTCCCGCGGCGCGACCATCATCAGGTCGGCGAGCTCGTCCACGATCACCAGCAGGTAGGGGTACGGCGACAGCTCCCGCTCACTGCCCTCGGGCAGCTTGACCTTCCCCTTGCGGATGGCGTCGTTGAAGTCGTCGATGTGCCGGTACCCGAAGGCCGCCAGGTCGTCGTAGCGCAGATCCATTTCCCGTACGACCCACTGCAGCGCCTCGGCGGCCCGCTTCGGGTTGGTGATGATCGGCGTGATCAGGTGCGGGATGCCCTCGTACGCGGTCAGCTCGACGCGCTTGGGGTCGACCAGGACCATGCGCACGTCCTCGGGGGTCGCCCGCACCATGACCGAGGTGATCAGACAGTTGATGCACGAGGACTTTCCGGAACCGGTCGCTCCAGCCACCAGGACGTGCGGCATCTTCGCGAGGTTGGCCATCACGTAGCCGCCCTCGACGTCCTTGCCGAGCGCGACCAGCATCGGGTGGTCGTCCTCTGCGGCGTCCGCGAGGCGCAGTACGTCACCCAGGTTGACCATCTCGCGGTCGGTGTTGGGGATCTCGATGCCGACCGCGGACTTGCCGGGGATCGGGCTGATGATCCGCACGTCCGGGCTGGCGACGGCGTACGCGATGTTCTTGGCGAGCGCCGTGATCCGCTCGACCTTCACTGCGGGGCCGAGCTCGACCTCGTACCGCGTGACCGTCGGACCGCGGGTGAAGCCGGTGACGGCCGCGTCGACCTTGAACTCGGTGAAGACGGTGGTCAGCGACTCGACGATGGCGTCGTTGGCGGCGCTGCGCGACTTGCCGGGGCCCCCACGCTCCAGGAGGTCGAGCGACGGCAGCGAGTACGTGATGTCGCCGGAGAGCTGGAGTTGCTCGGCCCGCGCGGGCAGGTCCCGGGGCGCGTCGGGAGCGGGTTTGGTCAGGTCGGCGACTTCGGCCTTCAGCATCCCCTGCTTGGGCCTGGTGTTCTTGGCGCGGGCGGCGGGCACCGGTGTCGGCTCCTCGACCGGGCCCGAGTCCTCGCGCTCGGCCCGGTCCGCGCCGACGCCCTGCGTGAGGTCGGCCACCAGCGGCGAGGGCGGCATCCCGTGCAGCACGGCGCCGTCGAGCGCCGCCGCGGCGGCCGCGGCCACGTCGACGGCGTCCATGGGCCGGTCCAGGGCGGGCTGCTGCACTGCGGGCCGCCTGCGGCGGCTCCGGCGCGCGGAGAGCGCCTCCTGCTCGGCGTCGTCCGGGTCGTACGCCTCGGGCGCCGCCCGGCGGCGCCGGGGGCTCGCGGGCAGTGCTTCGCGCCACTGCTCGTCGTAGCGCTCGTCGTCCTCGTAGAAGACCTCGTCGCTCTCCCGCGGCTGTACGACGCCGAGCCTGACGCCCAGCAGCCTCAGCCGTTGCGGAATCGCGTTGACCGGGGTCGCGGTGACCACCAGCAGCCCGAAGACCGTGAGCAGCACGAGGAGCGGCACGGCGAGGACGTCGCCCATCGTGTACGTCAGTGGAGTCGCCGCACCCCAGCCGATGAGCCCGCCCGCGTCCCTTATCGCCTGCATGCCGTCGCTTCGTGCGGGCGCCCCGCAGGCGATGTGGACCTGGCCGAGCACGCCGATCGCGAGCGCGGACAGGCCGATGACGATGCGCCCGTTGGCGTCGGGCTGCTCGGGATGCCGGATGAGCCGGGCGGCGACGACGGCCAGCAGTATCGGCACGAGCAGGTCGAGGCGGCCGAAGGCGCCGGTCACCAGCATCTCGACGAGGTCGCCCACCGGACCGCGGAGGTTGGACCAGGTCCCTGCGGCGATGATCAGCGTGAGGCCGAGCAGCAGCAGCGCGAGGCCGTCCTTGCGGTGCGCGGGGTCGAGCCCCTTCGCGCCCCGCCCTATGCCGCGGAACACGGCGCCGACGGCGTGCGCCACTCCGAGCCAGAGGGCGCGTACGAGCCTGTACACGCCCCCGGTCGGGCTGGGCGCCGGCTTCGGGGGTGCTGCTTTCCTGGCTGCGGCCTTCTTCGCAGGCGCCTTTTTCGCGGGAGCTCTCTTCGCGGGGGCCTTCTTCGCCACAGCCTTCGTCGGAGCAGCCGCCTTCTTCGCGGGCGGCTTCTTGGCTGCGGGCTGACGTGGGGCCATGGGTGTGAGGTTACCGGTGGAGACCACTGCGGACACGTGTGCCTACTGCTTCACCCGTTCGTGTCGCCCGTCCCAGGCACCGAACTGACGCCGCCTCAACAGCGGCAGGCCTGCCTGAAGAGGGCAACCGTGCGGCCGGCACCGCCGACTCGCCCGTCTCGCACGGGCTCGAAGCCGCGCCGCCCTTGCCCGTTCACCTGACCCGTGCCGCACAGGAACGGCACCGCACGCTTCACCGACGCACGCCAAGGCGACCGCCTCCCGAAGCGCGTTCGGCCCGGGCGGAAACAGGAAATTGGCCCGGGCAGGCCGACAACGCGCGGTCCGGCGCACACTTCCGGCCGGACCCGCGCGTTCGTCGTCAGTTCTGGGAGGGCAGCGAAGCCGCCCCGCTCCCCGTCCCGGGCTCCAGGGCGTCCAGTGCGCGGCGCAACCCCGTGAGTTTGCGTTCGAGATGGGCCGCTGTCGCCACCGCCGCCGCGTCCGCCGAATCGTCGTCCAACTGCTTGGAGAGAGCCTCGGCCTGTTCCTCGACTGCCGCGAGGCGTGCGGAGAGTTCGGCGAGCAGTCCGGCCGGCTCCTTGCCGTCGCCGAGGGCCGCCTTGCCGCCCCCGCCCTCCAGCTGGAGACGCAGCAGCGCCGCCTGCTCCCGGAGTTGGCAGTTCTTCATGTAGAGCTCGACGAAGACCGAGACCTTCGCGCGCAGCACCCACGGGTCGAACGGCTTGGAGATGTAGTCGACCGCGCCCGCCGCGTATCCCCGGAAGGTGTGGTGCGGGCCGTGGTTGATCGCGGTGAGGAAGATGATCGGGATGTCCCGGGTCCGTTCTCGCCTCTTGATGTGCGCGGCGGTTTCGAAACCGTCCATGCCCGGCATCTGGACGTCCAGCAGAATGACCGCGAAGTCGTCCGTGAGCAGTGCTTTGAGCGCTTCCTCCCCGGAAGATGCCCGAACCAGTGTCTGATCGAGCGCAGAGAGGATGGCCTCCAGCGCCAGCAGATTCTCCGGCCGGTCATCGACCAGGAGGATCTTGGCCTTCTGCACCATGGCCCGCCCTCCTCGTCCCGGCAGTGCACCGGGCGCCGCCCCAGGGGACGACTCCCTTGCGCCGCCCGTCCTTGTGCCGGTCATGGTAGCCGCACCCCGCCTGTCGCCACACCCTGTCACCGCGATGTCACTGTGCACGTAGCAGAAACGCAGTGGGAGACCAGAAGGTTCCCCGAATACCGGGTTTCTACACGGCTCCGGGCACAGTCAGTCAGCAACCCGGCACCCCGGACCGTTGGCCGATCGCCCCGTGCAAGTGACGCTCGCGATCATTTCCCTGCCACTCAATCATCCCCCGCCGCACGATCAAACCCCGCCGCCCGCTCACTGCCCACGCATCCACTGTTCCATCACGGAGAGCAGGTGATCGGGATCGACCGGCTTCGTCACGTAGTCGGAGGCACCCGACTCGAGGGCCTTCTCCCGGTCGCCCTTCATCGCCTTCGCGGTGAGCGCGATGATCGGCAGCCCCGCGAACTGGGGCATCCGGCGGATCGCCGACGTGGTCGCGTATCCATCCATCTCCGGCATCATGATGTCCATCAGGACGACCGTCACATCGTCGTGCTGCTCCAGCACCTCGATGCCCTCGCGGCCGTTCTCGGCGTAGAGCACCGACAGACCGTGCTGCTCCAGAACACTGGTGAGGGCGAACACGTTACGGATGTCGTCGTCGACGATCAGTACCTTCTCGCCCTCGAACCGGAAGACCTCGCGCGACCGTACGGTCACCTCCTCGTCGCCCGTGTCCCAGGCGTCCGGCGCCTGCGTCCGGTGCCCCGGCAGCGCGGGCCGCTGCTCGGCCGCGGGTACCGTCCGGCGACGCCGCCTGAAGAGCGCGGCGGCCCCGTTCTGGGTCTCCTGGTACGACTTGACCTCCGCCGGTGTCTCCACCCGGGCGTCGGCCTCGTCACCCGAGCCCGCCGGCAGCGCTCCGCTCTCCATGGACGGGGAGAGCTGCGGGTAGCCCTGCGGCGGCAGTTCGCTCGGGTGCAGCGGCAAATACAGCGTGAACGTCGAGCCGCGTCCCGGCTCGCTCTGCGCGTGGATCTCGCCGCCCAGCAGCCGTGCGATCTCCCGTGAGATGGACAGCCCCAGGCCCGTACCGCCGTACTTGCGGCTCGTCGTGCCGTCCGCCTGCTTGAACGCCTCGAAGATCACCCGCATCTTGCTGGCCGCGATGCCGATACCGGTGTCGGTCACGGAGAACGCGATCAGGTCGGCGTCCGCGTCCCGCAGCGAGCCCGCCTCCAGCAGCTGCTCGCGGATGGCCACCGGCACCTCCGCGCCCGCGGGCCGGATGACCAGTTCGACGGCTCCGGAGTCGGTGAACTTCACCGCGTTGGAGAGCAGGTTGCGCAGCACCTGGAGGAGCCGCTGCTCGTCCGTGTGCAGCGTGGCCGGCAGCTCAGGCGACACCCGTACGGAGAAATCGAGCCCCTTCTCCGCCGTCAGCGGGCGGAAAGTGGCCTCTACGTAGTCGACGAGCTGGACCAGGGCGATACGCGTCGGCGACACGTCCATCTTGCCCGCCTCGACCTTCGACAGGTCGAGGATGTCGTTGATCAGCTGGAGGAGGTCGGACCCGGCGCCGTGGATCGTCTCGGCGAACTCGACCTGCTTCGGAGTGAGGTTGGAGTCCGCGTTGTCGGCGAGCAGTTTGGCCAGGATCAGCAGCGAGTTGAGCGGCGTACGCAGCTCGTGCGACATGTTGGCGAGGAACTCGCTCTTGTAACGCATGGAGACCGCGAGCTGCTCGGCGCGCTCCTCCAGGACCTGGCGGGCCTCCTCGATCTCGGTGTTCTTGACCTCGATGTCGCGGTTCTGCTGGGCCAGCAGCTCGGCCTTCTCCTCCAGTTCGGCGTTGGACGCCTGGAGGGCCTTCTGCCGGTTCTCCAGCTCGGCCGACCGCTCCCGGAGCTGCTCGGTGAGCTCCTGCGACTGCTTGAGCAGCACCTCGGTCTTCGTGTTGACCGCGATGGTGTTGACGCTCGTGGCGATCATCTCGGCGATCTGGCTGAGGAAGTCCTTCTGGATGTGCGTGAACGAGTGGAACGACGCCAGTTCGATCACTCCGAGGACGGTCCCCTCGAAGAGCACCGGCAGCACGATGACATGCGCCGGAGGCGCCTCACCGAGCCCGGACGCGATCTTCAGGTACCCCGGCGGCACGTTCTCGACGAGAATCGTGCGCTTCTCCTTGGCAGCCGTCCCGATCAGCGTCTCACCGGGCCGGAACGACGTCGGCATGGAGCCCATCGAGTACCCGTACGACCCGAGCATGCGCAGTTCGTACGAGTCGTCGTGCGCGGCGCCCACGTCCTTGCCGTCGTCCAGCGGCATCGCCATGAAGAACGCGCCGTGCTGTGCGGAGACCACCGGAGTCAGCTCGCCCATGATGAGCGAGGCCACGTCGGCGAGGTCGCGGCGGCCCTGCATCAGACCGGAGATCCGGGCGAGGTTGCCCTTCAGCCAGTCCTGTTCCTTGTTGGCGATGGTGGTGTCGCGGAGGTTCGCGATCATCTTGTTGATGTAGTCCTGCAGTTCCTGGATCTCGCCGGAGGCGTCCACGTCGATCTTCAGGTTGAGGTCACCGCGGGTCACGGCGGTCGCCACGCGGGCGATGGCACGCACCTGCCGGGTCAGGTTCCCGGCCATCTCGTTCACCGACTCGGTGAGGTCGCGCCAGGTGCCGTCGACGTCGCGTACCCGCGCCTGGCCGCCCAACTGGCCCTCCGTGCCCACCTCGCGGGCGACTCGGGTGACCTCCTCCGCGAACGACGACAGCTGGTCGACCATCGTGTTGATGGTCGTCTTCAGCTCCAGGATCTCGCCGCGCGCGTCGATGTCGATCTTCTTGGTCAGATCGCCCTTGGCGATGGCCGTGGTGACCATCGCGATGTTGCGCACCTGTCCGGTCAGGTTGGACGCCATGCCGTTCACGGACTCGGTGAGGTCCTTCCACGTGCCCGCCACTCCGGGTACGCGGGCCTGGCCGCCCAGGATGCCGTCCGTACCCACCTCGCGGGCCACCTTGGTGACCTGGTCGGCGAACGAACTCAGCGTCTTCACCATGGTGTTGAAGGTGTCGGCGAGCTGCGCGACCTCGCCGCGCGCCTCGATCGTCACCGTCCTGGTCAGGTCCCCGTTGGCGACGGCCGCGGCGACCTGGGAGATGTTCCGCACCTGCACGGTCAGGTTGTTGGCCATCAGGTTGACGTTGTCGGTGAGGTCCTTCCAGATGCCCGTGACGCCCGACGCGTGCGCCTGGCCGCCCAGGATGCCCTCGGTGCCCACCTCACGGGCCACCCGCGTCACCTGCTCGGCGAAGGACGACAGCTGGTCGACCATCGTGTTGACGGTGGTGACCAGTTCGAGGATCTCGCCCCGCGCGTCGACGGTGATCTTCTTCGACAGGTCGCCCTTGGCGACGGCGGTCGTGACCTCGGCGATGTTGCGCACCTGGATGGTCAGGTTGTTCGCCATGAAGTTCACGGACTGGGTGAGGTCCTTCCAGGTGCCGGAGACACCCTGCACCTCGGCCTGCCCGCCGAGGATGCCCTCCGTGCCCACCTCACGGGCCACCCGCGTCACCTGCTCGGCGAAGTTCGACAGCTGGTCGACCATCGTGTTGAGGGTGTTCTTCAGCTCCAGGATCTCGCCGCGCGCGTCCACGTCGATCTTCTGCGACAGATCACCCCTGGCCACCGCCGTCGCGACCTGGGCGATATTGCGCACCTGGGCGGTGAGGTTGCCCGCCATGCCGTTCACGGAGTCCGTCAGGTCCCGCCACACACCGGCGACGCCGGGCACCTGCGCCTGCCCGCCGAGACGGCCCTCGGTGCCCACCTCGCGGGCCACCCGCGTCACCTGGTCCGCGAACGCCGAGAGCTGGTCGACCATCGTGTTGATGGTGTTCTTCAGCTCCAGGATCTCGCCGCGCGCGTCCACGTCGATCTTCTGCGACAGGTCGCCCCGGGCCACCGCCGTCGTGACCTGCGCGATCTGCCGTACCTGCGAGGTCAGGTTCCCCGCCATGAAGTTGACGGAGTCGGTCAGTTCCTTCCAGGTGCCCGACACGCCGTCCACGCGGGCCTGACCGCCGAGGCGGCCCTCCGTGCCCACGTCCCGGGCCATCCGGGTCACCTGATCGGCGAAGGACGACAGCTGGTCGACCATCGTGTTCACGGTGTTCTTCAGCTGGAGCATCTCTCCGGAGACGTCGACCGTGACCTTCTGCGACAGATCGCCGTTGGCGACCGCCGTCGTCACCTGCGCGATGTTGCGGACCTGACCCGTCAGGTTCCGGAACGCCGTGTTGACGGAGTCGGTGAGATCCTTCCAGGTACCGGCCACACCCGGCACCTGCGCCTGGCCGCCCAGTTCACCCTCGACACCGACCTCCCGCGCCACGCGCGTGACCTCGACACCGAAGGAGGACAGCTGGTCGACCATCGTGTTGACGGTGTTCTTGAGCTCCAGCATCTCGCCGGCGACCTCGACGCTGACCTTCTGCGACAGGTCGCCGTTGGCCACCGCCGTCGTCACCGCGGCGATGTCGCGCACCTGGGTGGTGAGATTCCGGAAGACCGTGTTCACCGAATCGGTGAGGTCCTTCCACGTACCCGCCGCACCCGGCACGTTCGCCTGTCCGCCGAGCCGCCCCTCGCCACCGACCTCGTTGGCGACGCGTGTGACCTCGTCCGCGAACGTCCGCAGCGTCTCGGTCATCTGGTTGATCGTCTCGGCGAGCTGCGCGACCTCACCACGCGCGGACACCGTCACCTTCTGCGACAGGTCACCATTGGCGACCGCCGTCGTGACCTGGGCGATGCCGCGCACCTGCGCGGTCAGATTGCCGGCCATGAGGTTCACCGAATCGGTGAGGTCCTTCCACACACCCGCCACACCGGGCACCTGGGCCTGCCCGCCGAGCTCGCCCTCGGTACCCACCTCGCGGGCGACTCGCGTCACCTCGGAGGAGAAGGAGGACAACTGATCCACCATCGTGTTGACGGTGTTCTTCAGCTCCAGCATCTCGCCGGCCACGTGAACCGTGACCTTCCGGGACAGATCACCCTTGGCGACCGCCGTCGTCACCAGCGCGATGTCCCGCACCTGGGCCGTCAGCCGGTACGCCATCGTGTTGACGGAGTCCGTGAGGTCCTTCCACGAACCGGACATCCCCCGCACGCGGGCCTGACCGCCGAGCTTGCCCTCGGTGCCGACCTCGCTGGCCACCCGCGTGACCTCGTCGGTGAACGTGGACAGCTGGTCGACCAGGTTGTTGACCGTGCGCCCGACCTTGAGGAACTCACCACGCAGCGGATGCCCGTTCCCGTCCGCGGCCTGCGCCCGCAGTTCCATACGCGGCGACAGGTCGCCCTCCGCCACCGCGGACAGCACCCGGCCGACCTCGGAGACGGGCCGTACGAGGTCGTCGACGAGCGCGTTGGACGCGTCGATCGCCGCGGCCCAGGAGCCCTCACAGGCGCCCGTCTCCAGCCGCTCAGTGAGCTTCCCCTCACGTCCGACCATGCGCCGCACCCGCGACAGCTCACCCGTCAGCTGCAGGTTCCGGTCGGCCACCTCGTTGAACACCGCCGCGATCTCGGACATCACGTCGTCGCCGGAGACCGTGAGCCGCTTGCGGAAGTTGCCGTCCCGCATCGACACCAGGGCCGCCAGCAGCCTGTTCATGGCCGCCGTGTCCACCGCCGTGGTGCCATTGCGTGGTTTGCGCTGGTTACTCAGGGACTGTCCGCCTTTCGCGCGCGTCTTAGTGCCCCGCGTCGCTGCGCCAGACTCCACTGTGTCCCTCCCGCAAGGGTCGACCATTACTGCTCGGCGTACTCGGGTACTACTGCTCCGCGAACCGGCAGGCACTCGGCCTGCCCGAACCTTCCCTTCAAGCTTGCCCAGTGTTTCACCATGGTTGAACCAGGCCATAACAGTTCGGCAGCTTCGCACACGGTCCGCACACCCGCGGGACGTAAACACTGGCGACCGGCATCCGCATGGACCGCGAAGGTAAGTAACCTTGCATGCGGCTGTCCAGCCACGCCGGTCCTTCCGGCCTGGGCGGTGGCACGAGCACGAGCGGGCAGGCATCGGAGGGGCACCGCACCATGACCACCGGACTGCATCCCGGGGGACCACCCCAGGATCCCCGGCCGACCGGGAACGAGCTCCTGCCCCGGCAGGAGCGAGTCGGCCACGGAGCACTGCCCGCCGACGACCGGACAAGGAGTTCTGTGATCACCGCGCGCGCGGCCGCCAGCTTCGACCCTGTCGGGCGGTCCGTCGCGACCGCTCGTTCCTTCGTCCGTGACACCCTCCAGGGATGGGGCTTCGCCGACATCGTCGACGACGCCGTGGTCCTCACCAGCGAGCTGGTCACCAACGCCGTGGTGCACGCCGGCACGGCAGCGGACGTTCTGTGCCTGCGCAGCGACGACGGCGTACGGATCGAGGTGGCGGACCGCTACCCGGAACGTGAGATTCCACTCCAGGCGAGCACGCTGAGCATGGGCAACCCCGACCGCGAGGGCGGTCGCGGTCTCCAGCTCTGTGCCGCCCTCGCCGACCGCTGGGGGGTCGAGTACACGCCCACCCGGAAACAGGTCTGGTTCCTGCTGGACCTTCCCGAGCGCGCGGTGGGGACCCGCACCGCGGGCCCCTCCCTCCCCTCCCATCTGCTCCCGCTCGCCGACGGCCGGGTACGCGTGGCGGTCGTCCAGATCGACCGCACGGGCGCGATCAACGCCTGGAACGAGGACGCGGAGGAGCTCTTCGGGTACGCGGCGGAGCAGGTCATCGGCAAGCCGCTGACCGACCTCGCGGCCTGGCCGCACACGCCCGGCACCAGTACCGGCATCGTCGAGGCCCTCCAGCTCTCCCGCTGGGAGGGCAGCTACGGCCTGCGCGGCGCCTCCGGCCGCGTCACGCCCGTCTACGCCTCGCACCTGCGCGTACGGGACACGGACGGGGAGCCCTCGACGGTCTGTCTCCTGGTGCGTGACCACGAACGGGCGGTTCTGCAGACCCCGTTGCGCGTCTCGGCCACCGACACGACCACCAGCTCCGAGGGCCACGCGTCGGACTCCTTCGAGGTCTTCATCGGCTCACCGGCCCCGGACGACCTCGACGGCCTCCTCCAGCGCACGGTGGAGCGCGCCCGCGACATGCTCGACGCCGACTCCGCCTTCCTGCTCCTGGCGACGGACGACGAAACGGAGCTGGAGGTGCGCGCCTCCACCGGGCTCCCCTCCGCCCGCCAGCGGTTCGCCCGCGTCCCCGTGGAGGCGGGCACCGGCCGCTACGGCTCGGCACGCATGCCGGCCGTCCACGAAGACCTCACGGCCGTCCCCGGCGCCGTCCCGCTCCTCAGCGGCACCGGCATGCGTTCGGTCGTCATGGTCCCCCTCAAGGTCGAGGGCCGGCTCACCGGCTCGCTCGGCGTGGCGGCCGAGTCGCCCGGCCGCTACTCGAACGAGGAGGCCCTGCGTCTCCAGTTCGCCGCCGACCGCATCGCGCTCGCCGTGGAGTCGGCCCGGCTGGGAGAGCTGGAGCGTCTGCGCCGCGGCTCGCTGTCGTTCCTCGTCGAGGCCTCGGACCTCCTCGCGGGCACACTGGACCGCGACCAGACGCTGGCTCTCATGGCCCAGATGACGGTCCCGACGCTGGCCACCTGGTGTGCCGTCTACACGATCGCCGACCAGGCCTCGGACCCCTACCTCTCGTACGTCCTGCACGAGGACGAGGAACGCATCGACGGTCTCAAGGCCCTCCTGTCGAAGATCTCCCCTCCGGACCCGGTGCCCACTCCGGGCGCCCGTGTCTGGGCCGCCCCGGCGGAGGCGGCCCACCAGGCCGCCCTGCGCACCTCGATGCGCAGCCTAGGCCTGGGCGGACAGGCGACGGTGAGTTCCGGGATCGGTACGACACTGGCGACGGCCGGCGCGGTCGGCGGCGAGACGGTCGTTCTTCCCCTGGTGGCCCGCAACCGCGTCATCGGCATGCTGACACTCGGCAAGCCGACGGACGAGCACTTCCGCCAGGAAATCCTGGAGCTGGCCGAGGACTTGAGCCGCCGGGCGGCTCTGGCCCTGGACAACGCCCGCCTGTACTCGGAGCGCACGGCCATCAGCCAGTCCCTCCAGCGCAGCCTCCTGCCCCCGGAGCTCCCCCACATCGAGGGCGTCGAGGTGGAGGTCATCTACCGCGCGGCAGGCGAGGGCAACGAGGTCGGCGGCGACTTCTACGACCTCTTCCCCATCCGCGACGGCGCCTACGGCTTCGCCATCGGAGACGTGTGTGGTACGGGACCGGAGGCGGCCGCGGTCACGGGGCTCGCCCGGCACGCGTTGCGCCTGCTGGCCCGCGAGGGCTTCGGCGGCCCCGCGGTCCTGGAGCGTTTGAATTCCGCGATCCTCGACGAGGGCGCCCGCAGCCGCTTCCTGACGCTCCTGTACGGGGAGTTGTGGCCCCAGGAGGACGGCTCGGCGATCCTGAAGGTGGTCTGCGCCGGTCACCCGCTCCCCCTGCGCCTCCGTCAGGACGGCACCGTTGAACCGGCCGCCGATCCCCAGCCGCTCCTAGGCGTCATGGACGACCTGGAGTTGTACGAGCAGACGGTGACGCTCGACCCGGGAGATGTCCTGCTCTGTGTGACGGACGGCGTCACCGAACGCCGCGAGGGCACTCGCATGCTGGGTGACGACGGACTCACGGACGTCCTCACCACGTGCACGGGTCTGACGGCCGGTGCGGTGGCCGCCCGCATCATGCGCGCGGTGGAGCGCTTCGCGAGCGATGCCCCGTCCGACGACATGGCCATCCTGGCGATGCGCGTACCTGGCCTCCAGAAGGACTGACCCCGAAAAGCGCAACCGACCCCGGGACACACGAAAGGCCCCCGCCCTGTAGGGCGGAGGCCTTTTCTGTCTGAGCCCCCAAACGGAATCGAACCGTTGACCTTCTCCTTACCATGGAGACGCTCTACCGACTGAGCTATAGGGGCCTGTTGCTTTCGAGGTCTCCCTCGCTGCAACGGAATAGATCATACCCCGAACGTCTGCGTGCTCCCAACCGCGTTCGAGCAACTAGAAGGCAGGCTGGAGCAGTCCACCGAGGGCATTGCACGTGGACACGATCCGCTGCATCTCGCGCTTCGTCAACGACGCGTCGACGGGCAGCGTCAGCGTCTCGTCGGCGGCCCGCTCGGTCTCCGGCAGGCAAACGTCCTGCCGGAAGGCAGGCATCCGGTGCACGGGAGTCTTCACAGGCACCCTGCACTCGACGCCCTTGGCCCGCACGGCCCGCGCGAAAGCGTCCCGATCGGGCCGCCCGTTCCCCGGCACCCGTACGACGTACTGCTGGTACGTGTGCCCGGCGCCTCGCTCCGGAGTCCGTACGCCCCTCAACCGCCCGTCGAGAAAGGCCGCGTGTGCCCTGCGCTCCTCGATCTCGGCGTACGACGCCTCGGACTCACCCTGTTCGAGCACCAGGAGCCCACGCCGCTGACCGACCTCCCACAGACGTGTCATGTCAGCGGGTCGCCCGAAGCGGTGCACGGCCACGAGGGCGGCCGTCCGTGGTCCGACGGCGGCGTCCACCTCGACGGCGTCCAGGCAGTATGTGGCCGGGTCGATGTCGGCGAACACCGGCAGCGCGCCGGCCTGGATCACAGCCTCGGCGACCTCGGCGTTTCCGAACGCAGGCACGATGACCTCGTCACCGGCTCCGACACCCGCGGCCCTGAGCATTGCAGCAGTACCCATGCCGCCGATGGTGGTCGCACAACGTGAACTCCAAGTGACGCAAAACAAAAAAGAGCTGGTCCCTGAACCTAAGTTCAGGGACCAGCTCTATCAAAAGTTGTTCGGCGGCGTCCTACTCTCCCACAGGGTCCCCCCTGCAGTACCATCGGCGCTGTAAGGCTTAGCTTCCGGGTTCGGAATGTAACCGGGCGTTTCCCTCACGCTATGACCACCGAAACACTATGAAACACTCAAACTGCGGCACCATACCCCGTGGCCAAACAAGGGTATGGGATTGTTCGTGGTTTCAGAACCAACACAGTGGACGCGAGCAACTGAGGACAAGCCCTCGGCCTATTAGTACCAGTCAGCTTCACCCCTTACAGGGCTTCCACATCTGGCCTATCAACCCAGTCGTCTACTGGGAGCCTTAACCAATCTAGTTGGTGGGAATACTCATCTCGAAGCAGGCTTCCCGCTTAGATGCTTTCAGCGGTTATCCCTCCCGAACGTAGCCAACCAGCCATGCCCTTGGCAGGACAACTGGCACACCAGAGGTTCGTCCGTCCCGGTCCTCTCGTACTAGGGACAGCCCTTCTCAATATTCCTACGCGCACAGCGGATAGGGACCGAACTGTCTCACGACGTTCTAAACCCAGCTCGCGTACCGCTTTAATGGGCGAACAGCCCAACCCTTGGGACCGACTCCAGCCCCAGGATGCGACGAGCCGACATCGAGGTGCCAAACCATCCCGTCGATATGGACTCTTGGGGAAGATCAGCCTGTTATCCCCGGGGTACCTTTTATCCGTTGAGCGACGGCGCTTCCACAAGCCACCGCCGGATCACTAGTCCCGACTTTCGTCCCTGCTCGACCCGTCGGTCTCACAGTCAAGCTCCCTTGTGCACTTACACTCAACACCTGATTGCCAACCAGGCTGAGGGAACCTTTGGGCGCCTCCGTTACTCTTTAGGAGGCAACCGCCCCAGTTAAACTACCCATCAGACACTGTCCCTGATCCGGATCACGGACCCAGGTTAGACATCCAGCACGACCAGACTGGTATTTCAACGACGACTCCACCATGGCTGGCGCCATGACTTCAAAGTCTCCCAGCTATCCTACACAAGCCGAACCGAACACCAATATCAAACTGTAGTAAAGGTCCCGGGGTCTTTCCGTCCTGCTGCGCGAAACGAGCATCTTTACTCGTAGTGCAATTTCACCGGGCCTATGGTTGAGACAGTCGAGAAGTCGTTACGCCATTCGTGCAGGTCGGAACTTACCCGACAAGGAATTTCGCTACCTTAGGATGGTTATAGTTACCACCGCCGTTTACTGGCGCTTAAGTTCTCAGCTTCGCCAAACCGAAGTTTGACTAACCGGTCCCCTTAACGTTCCAGCACCGGGCAGGCGTCAGTCCGTATACATCGCCTTACGGCTTCGCACGGACCTGTGTTTTTAGTAAACAGTCGCTTCTCGCTGGTCTCTGCGGCCACCCCCAGCTCAAGCAGCAAGTGCTATCACCAGTGATGGCCCCCCTTCTCCCGAAGTTACGGGGGCATTTTGCCGAGTTCCTTAACCATAGTTCACCCGAACGCCTCGGTATTCTCTACCTGACCACCTGAGTCGGTTTAGGGTACGGGCCGCCATGAAACTCGCTAGAGGCTTTTCTCGACAGCATAGGATCATCCACTTCACCACAATCGGCTCGGCATCAGGTCTCAGACTATTGCCAGGCGGATTTACCTACCTGACGTCCTACACCCTTACCCCGGGACAACCACCGCCCGGGATGGACTACCTTCCTGCGTCACCCCATCACTCACCTACTGCAGGTCTGGTCCGTCGGCTCCACCACTTTCCTTTCCCCGAAGGGTCCGGAACGGCTTCACGGACTTAGCATCGCCTGGTTCAATGTTTGACGCTTCACAGCGGGTACCGGAATATCAACCGGTTATCCATCGACTACGCCTGTCGGCCTCGCCTTAGGTCCCGACTTACCCTGGGCAGATCAGCTTGACCCAGGAACCCTTAGTCAATCGGCGCACACGTTTCTCACGTGTGTATCGCTACTCATGCCTGCATTCTCACTCGTGAACCGTCCACCACTGCCTTCCGGCGCGGCTTCACCCGGCACACGACGCTCCCCTACCCATCCCAGCGGGCGTTGGCCCTATATGCTGAAATGACACGACTTCGGCGGTACGCTTGAGCCCCGCTACATTGTCGGCGCGGAATCACTAGACCAGTGAGCTATTACGCACTCTTTCAAGGGTGGCTGCTTCTAAGCCAACCTCCTGGTTGTCTGTGCGACTCCACATCCTTTCCCACTTAGCGTACGCTTAGGGGCCTTAGTCGATGCTCTGGGCTGTTTCCCTCTCGACCATGGAGCTTATCCCCCACAGTCTCACTGCCGCGCTCTCACTTACCGGCATTCGGAGTTTGGCTAAGGTCAGTAACCCGGTAGGGCCCATCGCCTATCCAGTGCTCTACCTCCGGCAAGAAACACACGACGCTGCACCTAAATGCATTTCGGGGAGAACCAGCTATCACGGAGTTTGATTGGCCTTTCACCCCTAACCACAGGTCATCCCCCAGGTTTTCAACCCTGGTGGGTTCGGTCCTCCACGACCTCTTACAGCCGCTTCAACCTGCCCATGGCTAGATCACTCCGCTTCGGGTCTTGAGCGCGCTACTGAATCGCCCTATTCGGACTCGCTTTCGCTACGGCTTCCCCACACGGGTTAACCTCGCAACACACCGCAAACTCGCAGGCTCATTCTTCAAAAGGCACGCAGTCACGACCCACAGAGTAAACTCTGTGAGCGACGCTCCCACGGCTTGTAGGCACACGGTTTCAGGTACTATTTCACTCCGCTCCCGCGGTACTTTTCACCATTCCCTCACGGTACTATCCGCTATCGGTCACCAGGGAATATTTAGGCTTAGCGGGTGGTCCCGCCAGATTCACACGGGATTTCTCGGGCCCCGTGCTACTTGGGTGTCTCTCAAACGAGCCGTTGATGTTTCGACTACGGGGGTCTTACCCTCTACGCCGGACCTTTCGCATGTCCTTCGCCTACACCAACGGTTTCTGACTCGTCTCACAGCCGGCAGACTGTGAAAGAGAGATCCCACAACCCCGCATGCGCAACCCCTGCCGGGTCTCACACACATACGGTTTGGCCTCATCCGGTTTCGCTCGCCACTACTCCCGGAATCACGGTTGTTTTCTCTTCCTGCGGGTACTGAGATGTTTCACTTCCCCGCGTTCCCTCCACACACCCTATGTGTTCAGATGTGGGTGACAGCCCATGACGACTGCCGGGTTTCCCCATTCGGAAACCCCCGGATCAAAGCCTGGTTGACGGCTCCCCGGGGACTATCGTGGCCTCCCACGTCCTTCATCGGTTCCTGGTACCAAGGCATCCACCGTGCGCCCTTAAAAACTTGGCCACAGATGCTCGCGTCCACTGTGCAGTTCTCAAACAACGACCAACCACCCATCACCCCGCCTTCACAGGCGAGTGCACTGGGGCCGGCACTGAAGGCAGCCATACGGCCATACCCTCAGACACCCAACAGCGTGCCCGGCACCCTCGCCGCTTCCCTCATTCTTTCCACGCCCCGAAGGACAGTACTGGAAGGAGAAGACGACCAAGAGTGCCGAATAATCAACGTTCCACCCATGAGCAACCACCGTCGAACGTGTGCCGACGTAATGGCCCTGGACCACCAAGCAAGCTTGGCGGCCTAGATGCTCCTTAGAAAGGAGGTGATCCAGCCGCACCTTCCGGTACGGCTACCTTGTTACGACTTCGTCCCAATCGCCAGTCCCACCTTCGACAGCTCCCTCCCCACAAGGGGGTTGGGCCACCGGCTTCGGGTGTTACCGACTTTCGTGACGTGACGGGCGGTGTGTACAAGGCCCGGGAACGTATTCACCGCAGCAATGCTGATCTGCGATTACTAGCAACTCCGACTTCATGGGGTCGAGTTGCAGACCCCAATCCGAACTGAGACAGGCTTTTTGAGATTCGCTCCACCTTGCGGTATCGCAGCTCATTGTACCTGCCATTGTAGCACGTGTGCAGCCCAAGACATAAGGGGCATGATGACTTGACGTCGTCCCCACCTTCCTCCGAGTTGACCCCGGCAGTCTCCTGTGAGTCCCCATCACCCCGAAGGGCATGCTGGCAACACAGAACAAGGGTTGCGCTCGTTGCGGGACTTAACCCAACATCTCACGACACGAGCTGACGACAGCCATGCACCACCTGTCACCCGACCACAAGGGGGGCACCATCTCTGATGCTTTCCGGGCGATGTCAAGCCTTGGTAAGGTTCTTCGCGTTGCGTCGAATTAAGCCACATGCTCCGCTGCTTGTGCGGGCCCCCGTCAATTCCTTTGAGTTTTAGCCTTGCGGCCGTACTCCCCAGGCGGGGAACTTAATGCGTTAGCTGCGGCACCGACGACGTGGAATGTCGCCAACACCTAGTTCCCACCGTTTACGGCGTGGACTACCAGGGTATCTAATCCTGTTCGCTCCCCACGCTTTCGCTCCTCAGCGTCAGTAATGGCCCAGAGATCCGCCTTCGCCACCGGTGTTCCTCCTGATATCTGCGCATTTCACCGCTACACCAGGAATTCCGATCTCCCCTACCACACTCTAGTCTGCCCGTATCGAATGCAGACCCGGGGTTAAGCCCCGGGCTTTCACATCCGACGCGACAGACCGCCTACGAGCTCTTTACGCCCAATAATTCCGGACAACGCTTGCGCCCTACGTATTACCGCGGCTGCTGGCACGTAGTTAGCCGGCGCTTCTTCTGCAGGTACCGTCACTTTCGCTTCTTCCCTGCTGAAAGAGGTTTACAACCCGAAGGCCGTCATCCCTCACGCGGCGTCGCTGCATCAGGCTTTCGCCCATTGTGCAATATTCCCCACTGCTGCCTCCCGTAGGAGTCTGGGCCGTGTCTCAGTCCCAGTGTGGCCGGTCGCCCTCTCAGGCCGGCTACCCGTCGTCGCCTTGGTGAGCCACTACCTCACCAACAAGCTGATAGGCCGCGGGCTCATCCTTCACCGCCGGAGCTTTCAACCCCCACCCATGCGAGTGGAAGTATCATCCGGTATTAGACCCCGTTTCCAGGGCTTGTCCCAGAGTGAAGGGCAGATTGCCCACGTGTTACTCACCCGTTCGCCACTAATCCCCACCGAAGTGGTTCATCGTTCGACTTGCATGTGTTAAGCACGCCGCCAGCGTTCGTCCTGAGCCAGGATCAAACTCTCCGTGAATGTATTCCCGTAATCGGGAGAACACCACGAGAGCGGAACAGTCAACCGGAATAAGGAAGACTGTTCACAGCGTCCTCGCTGATGCGCCTACCGGAACAATGCCCGGCAGGACTTTTTCAAAGGAACCTCCACCCACCACAAAGTGATGGACGGGGTATCAACATATCTGGCGTTGATTTTTGGCACGCTGTTGAGTTCTCAAGGAACGGACGCTTCCTTCGTACTCACCCTCTCGGGCTTTCCTCCGGGCGCTTCCCTTCGGTCTTGCGTTTCCGACTCTATCAGACCGTTTCCCGATCCGATTTCCTCGGTGCTTTCCAGGTTTCCGCTTTCGCGTTTCCCTTTCCGGCGATTCCGACTTTATCAGAAGTTCTGAGTCGGAATTCCCGCCCCCGCGGGGTGGTCCTGACACGCAGTTGTGTCGGGTTCCCGTTCAGGCGGAGCCGTAAACCTACTGGAGCGGAGCGCTCCGATGCAAATCGGGGTGCTCCGCTCCGGGGTGACGCGTGCGAGGCGCCTCAGACCTCGACGACGACAGGCAGGATCATCGGCCGTCGGCGGTAGGTGTCCGAGACCCATTTGCCCAGCGTGCGGCGGATGAGCTGCTGCATCTGGTGGGGTTCGACGACGCCGTCCTGGGCCGACCTCTCCAGAACCTCGGTGATCTTCGGGAGGACGCCGACGAACGCGGAGTCGTCGATGCCCGAGCCGCGGGCCTGGATGTGCGGCCCACCGGTGATCTTGCCCGTGCTGGTGTCCAGCACCACGAAGACCGAGATGATGCCCTCGTCACCGAGGATCTTGCGGTCCTTGAGCGTGGGCTCGCCGACATCGCCGACCGAGAGGCCATCGACGTACACGTACCCGGCCTGGACCTTGCCGGAGATTCTGGCCTTGCCACCGATGAGGTCGACCACCACGCCGTCCTCGGCGATGACGATCCGGTCGTGCGGGACGCCGGTGAGGGCGCCCAGCTCGGCGTTGGCGCGCAGGTGGCGCCATTCACCGTGGACGGGCATCAGGTTGCGCGGCTTGCAGATGTTGTAGAAGTACAGGAGCTCGCCGGCCGAGGCATGGCCCGAGACGTGCACCTTGGCGTTGCCCTTGTGGACGACGTTGGCGCCCCAGCGGGTCAGGCCGTTGATGACGCGGTAGACCGCGTTCTCGTTGCCGGGGATGAGGGACGACGCCAGGATCACGGTGTCGCCCTGGACGATGCGGATCTGGTGGTCCCTGTTCGCCATCCTCGACAGAGCCGCCATCGGCTCGCCCTGGGAACCGGTGCAGACGAGGACGACCTGGTGATCCGGAAGATCGTCCAGTGTCTTGACGTCCACCACCAGGCCCGGCGGGACCTTCAGATAGCCGAGGTCTCGTGCGATGCCCATGTTGCGGACCATCGAGCGGCCGACGAAGGCGACCCGGCGGCCGTACTCGTGGGCGGCGTCGAGGATCTGCTGGATGCGGTGCACATGGCTGGCGAAGCTCGCCACGATGATGCGCTTGCTGGCGTTCCCGAAGACCTGCCGCAGCACGTTCGAGATGTCGCGCTCGGGCGGGACGAAGCCCGGGACCTCCGCGTTCGTGGAGTCCGAGAGGAGGAGGTCGATGCCCTCCTCGCTCAGACGCGCGAAGGCGTGCAGGTCCGTGAGGCGGCCGTCCAGCGGAAGCTGGTCCATCTTGAAGTCGCCGGTGTGGACCACCATGCCCGCCGGAGTGCGGATGGCGACCGCGAGGGCGTCCGGGATGGAGTGATTGACCGCCACGAACTCGCAGTCGAAGGGGCCGATGCGCTCGCGGTGGCCCTCCGCGACCTCGAGGGTGTACGGGCGGATGCGGTGCTCCTGGAGCTTCGCCTCGATGAGGGCGAGGGTCAGCTTGGAGCCGATGAGCGGGATGTCCGGCTTCTCGCGGAGGAGGAAGGGGACACCACCGATGTGGTCCTCGTGGCCGTGCGTGAGGACGATGCCCTCGATGTCGTCGAGGCGATCCCTGACGGAGCTGAAGTCCGGCAGGATCAGATCGATTCCGGGCTGCTCCTCCTCCGGGAAGAGCACGCCGCAGTCGACGATCAGGAGACGGCCGTCGTACTCGAAGACCGTCATGTTTCGGCCGATTTCGCCGAGACCGCCGAGCGGGGTGACCCTGAGGCCCCCTTGGGGGAGCTTCGGCGGCGGAGCGAGTTCAGGATGCGGATGACTCAAAAGACTCTCCTCACCACACGCGCCACGTACCTGGCAGGGCACGTGGCGCGCATGACGTTCGTGCAGTAGCAGTTGTCTGGTGAAGCAGGCGCTCGGCCTGCGTGGTCGTACGTATTCAGTTGTGAAGTCTGTGGTTAGAGCTGTACCCCGCCGGCGGCAAGATCGATCTTGAGCTGGGCGGTCTCCTCGGGAGACAGGCCCACCATGGGCAGACGCAGCGGTCCGGCGGGCAGCCCCTGGAGGGCGAGCGCGGCCTTGCTCGTCATGACGCCCTGGGTCCGGAACATGCCGGTGAAGACGGGGAGCAGCTTCTGGTGGATCTCGGTGGCCTTCTGGACGTCGCCGCTCACGAACGCGTCGATCATCGCCCGGAGCTCGGGGGTCACGACGTGACCGACCACGGACACGAAGCCGACCGCGCCCACGGAGAGCAGCGGAAGGTTCAGCATGTCGTCGCCCGAGTACCAGGCGAGGTCGGAGCCGGCGATGGCCCAGCTGGCGCGACCGAGGTCACCCTTGGCGTCCTTGTTGGCGACGATACGCGGGTGCTCGGCCAGACGCACCAGCGTTTCCGTGTTGATCGGTACGCCGCTGCGGCCGGGGATGTCGTAGAGCATCACCGGCAGGCCGGTGGAGTCGGCGATCGTCGTGAAGTGCTGGTACAGGCCCTCCTGCGGGGGCTTGTTGTAGTACGGCGTCACGGTGAGCAGGCCGTGCGCGCCCGCCTTTTCGGCGGCTCGGGCCAGCTCGATGCTGTGACGCGTGTCGTTCGTGCCGACGCCCGCGACGACGTGGGCGCGATCGCCGACGGCCTCCAGGACGGCTCGTACGAGATCCGCTTTCTCCGCATTGCTGGTGGTCGGGGACTCGCCGGTGGTGCCGTTGACGATCAGGCCGTCGTTGCCTGCGTCCACCAGGTGGGTGGCGAGCCGCTGAGCGCCTTCGAGGTCGAGTGCGCCGTCCGCCGCGAAGGGCGTGACCATTGCGGTGAGGACCCGCCCGAAGGGGGTCTGCGGAGTGGAGGTCGGAGCCATGGGTAACACGCTACTCGCTGCTCAACGTGCGGTCTGCCCTCGGGGGAGGCGACAAGTCCTGACAAAGGTGGAGCCCGGCACTGCCTGCTCGGGGGTTCAAGCAGTGCCGGGTCCGTTTGATCAGGCTAGATGAACTTCTCGAAATGCCGCAATACGGACACTTCGCTCGGTCGGCCCGTACAGATGTGCCCGAGGGAGCGGCCGATCGGGTGGTCGGGGTGCGCTACGGCGCGACGCGCCCCTGGGCGTTGAAGGCCGCGTACGTGAGGGGCATGAGCCGGGCCCACTCCGCTTCCATCTTCTCGCCGACCATCTCGATCTCCCGCTGCGGGAAGGACGGGACCTTGGCGAGCTCGTGCTGTGTGCGCAGGCCTAGGAAGTGCATGAGCGAGCGGGCGTTGCACGTCGCGTACATCGAGGAGAACAGGCCCACCGGGAGGACCGCACGGGCCACTTCGCGGGCGACGCCGGCGGCGAGCATCTCCTGGTACGCCTCGTACGCGTGACGGTACGAGTCCTCCATGACGCGGCCCGTGAGCTCCTGCTGGGCCTGCGTGCCCTCGACGAAGACGTACTTGCCGGGGCGGCCCTCCTGGACCAGCTTGCGGGACTCGTCCGGGACGTAGAAGACCGGCTGGAGCTCCCTGTACCTGCCCGATTCCTCGTTGTACGACCAGCCCACGCGGTGCCGCATGAACTCGCGGAAGACGAAGATCGGGGCGCTGACGAGGAACGTCATCGAGTTGTGCTCGAAGGGGCTGCCGTGCCGGTCCCGCATCAGGTAGTTGATCAGGCCCTTGGAGCGCTCCGGGTCCTTCTGCAGCTCGCCCAGGGACTGCTCCCCGGCGGTCGAGACGCGGGCGGCGAACAGCACGTCGGAGTCGGAGGCGGTGTGCTTGACCAGCTCCACGGTGACGTCACTGCGAAAACGGGGCTTGAGGTCGTCGGCGGGGGTGTCGGTCACGGCTTGCGGGGTCCTTCCCATCACTGGCTCGGGCGGCGACCACTCTACGGCCCGGCACTGACAACGGGGCGTTCGGTGCCGTGCCGCGACATTCTTTGCCGAACTTCTGCGAAGTCGGTGAAACAGGGCACCGTTTGGGGCACTCGATCGTCTGTATCGGTGACAGCGATTCGTTCGATTCGCCTGTTCCGTCAGGTCCCTTCGAGTCTCCAGAGGAGAAGCACGCTTTATGTTCCGTCGGCGCGAGCCCGTTCCGTTCGCCTTCATCGCCGAAGCCGACAAGTTCCGCAGCAACGTCACTCC
Source organism: Streptomyces aurantiacus (assembly GCF_027107535.1). Classification (NCBI taxonomy): domain Bacteria; kingdom Bacillati; phylum Actinomycetota; class Actinomycetes; order Kitasatosporales; family Streptomycetaceae; genus Streptomyces; species Streptomyces sp. Qhu-G9. The sequence continues at coordinate 7,581,324 of NZ_CP114283.1, forward strand.
CCCACCGCGTCAGCGCCCCTCCGCCGGAGAGCTGGCCGGCCGATGGCTCGTCGGCCTCACCGTGGTCGCGGGCCTCGCGGGGTCACTGCTCGTCGGATCGCCCGCCCTTTCGGCCGACGTCTTGCCCGCGCACACGCAGCAGTCCGACGCGTCCCAGCGCCGTTGACCGTTCTCCGCCGGTCGGATGGCCTGTGGCGTACCCCTACGGACCCCCGCGGGTGGTGAGCGGAGATCCGGCTAGGTAGCCTCACCGGGCATAGTCCATGCGTGGATTGAGTGTGAGGACCAGCCGTGCCCCTGCCCTTTCTGACCGCCGACCGCGCCTTCGACGACGCGGGCGAGGATCTCGCGCTGCCGTTCGACGACCGCGACCAGTGGCGGCGTCCCTACCGGCCCGGTCCGTGGCGGGTCGGCGCGGCCGCGCTTCTGCTGCTGCTCGCGTCGTACGTGCTGTTCGCGGCGGTCATCACCGCGGCGGCCGGTAACTCGTCGGGGGGCGCGGTGTGCCTGGGTGTCGCGGCGGTGCTCATCGCGTGTGCCCTGCGCCTGCTGCGTATGGGTGCGTGGGTGAGCGCGGCCGGACTTCGCCGGGTCCGGTTCCTCACCACACGTACGGTGCCGTGGGCGCAGGTCCGGGTGGTGCGGACCGTGCAGCAGCCGGTGCGGTGGCTCGGGCTGCCTCGGACGGTGCAGGGGCAGGCGCTCGTCCTCGTCCGCGGCGACCGTTCCGGTGACGAGCCGACGCCTCTGCTGACCACGCACAACGCGGACTTCCTGGGACGCCCCGAGGCCTTCGACCGGGCCGCGGACGGCATAGAGGTGTGGGCGGACGAGTACCGGCAGCACGCCTGAGTCGTCGTACGGCGAAGGGGCCCCTCCACATCACAGGAGGGGCCCCTTCGCCATACCGCTGTCGAGATCGAGGCATCGCCGCTCAGGTCCGTGCGGGTCTTCCGTCGTGGAGGGCGATGGCGTGCTGCATCGCCTTGCGGGCCCGCGGGGTGTCACGGGCGTCGTGGTAGGCGATCGCGAGCCGGAACCAGCTGCGCCAGTCGTCGGGTGAGTCCTCCGTCTCGGCCTTGCGCCGGGCGAAGACCTCGTCGGCCGAGTCGCGGTCGATGCGGCCGCCCGGCGAGCGCTTCAACTCGTCGACGGGCAGCCCGCCTTCGGCGTCGAGCTCGGCGGCGAGCCGGTTGGCCCGCTGCACGAACCGGGTGTTCTTCCAGAGAAACCAGACGCCGATCACCGGCAGGATGAGGACGGCCACCCCGAAGGTGACCGTGATCAGCGTGCCGTTCTGTATCAGCATCACCCCGCGGCTGCCGACCAGGACGAAGTAGACGACCAGGACGGCGGCCGTGACGGCGTACGTGATCTTCGCAGTCATGGCGGTTACTTCAGATCCAGGAAGTGTTCCAGGCCGAAGGTGAGGCCCGGGGTGTCCACGACGCGGCGTACGCCGAGCAGGATGCCCGGCATGAAGCTGCTGTGGTGGAGGGAGTCGTGGCGGATCGTGAGGGTCTCGCCCTCGCCGCCGAGCAGGACCTCCTGGTGGGCCAGCAGGCCGCGCAGGCGGACCGCGTGCACCGGGACACCGTCGACGTCCGCGCCCCGGGCGCCGTCCAGGCCCGTGGCGGTGGCGTCGGGCTGCGGGGCACTGCCCGCCTGCTGCCGGGCGGCTGCGATGAGCTGGGCGGTGCGGGTGGCGGTACCGCTGGGGGCGTCCACCTTGTTCGGGTGGTGCAGCTCGATGACCTCGACGGACTCGAAGTACGGCGCGGCCACCTCCGCGAACTTCATGGTGAGGACGGCGCCGATGGAGAAGTTCGGGGCGATGAGGACACCCGTCCGCGGCGACGCGGCCAACGCCGTGTTCAGCTGTGCGAGGCGCTCGTCGGTCCAGCCCGTCGTACCGACCACGGCGTGGATGCCGTGGCGTACGCAGAAGTCGAGGTTGTCCATGACCGAGGCGGGCGTGGTCAGTTCGACGACGACCTGGGCGCCGGCCTCGGCCAGGGTTTCGAGTTCGTCGCCGCGGCCGAGGGCGGCCACCAGCTCCAGGTCCTCGGCGGCCTCGACCGCCCGCACCGCCTCTGATCCGATACGGCCCTTGGCACCGAGGACCGCCACGCGCAGCTTGCTCATGTTCTTGATTCCTTAGTCGGGGACTCGCTCCGCCGTGGGCCGGCCCACGGCGGACTACGCGACCGCTTCGTGCAGACGGGACGCCTGCTTGTCCTTGAGCGGCCCGATGACCGACAGCGAGGGCCGCTTCCCCAGGACATCGCGGGCCACGTCCCGTACGTCGTCCGGGGTGACCGACGCGATGCGGGTCAGCATGTCGTCGACGGACATCTGCTCGCCCCAGCACAGTTCGCTCTTGCCGATACGGTTCATCAGCGCGCCGGTGTCCTCCAGGCCGAGGACCGTGGAGCCGCGGAGCTGGCCGATGGCGCGGCCGATCTCCTCGTCGGACAGGCCGTGTTCGGCGACCTGGTCCAGTTCGTCGCGGCAGATCTTCAGCACGTCGTGGACCTGACTGGGACGGCAGCCCGCGTATACGCCGAAGAGGCCGCAGTCGGCGAAGCCCGAGGTGTACGAGTACACGCTGTAGGCCAGACCGCGCTTCTCCCGGACCTCCTGGAAGAGGCGGGAGGACATGCCGCCGCCCAGCGCGGTGTTCAGGACGCCCAGGGCCCACCGGCGCTCGTCGGTGCGGGCCAGGCCCGGCATGCCGAGGACGACGTGGGCCTGCTCGGTCTTGCGGCCGAGGAGCTCGACCCGTCCGGCGGTGCGCAGGGCGCGGGAGCCGTCACGCGGGGCGATCGGGGTGGCGGCCTGCTGCTTGAGGGCGCCCGCCTTCTCGAAGGCGGCGCGGACCTGGCGTACGACCTTGTTGTGGTCGACGTTGCCCGCCGCGGCGACCACGAGGTGCGTCGGGTCGTAGTGCTTCTTGTAGAAGCGGCGGATGCGGTCCGCGGTGAGGGCGTTGACCGTGTCGACCGTGCCGAGGACCGGGCGGCCGAGCGGGGTGTCGCCGAGCATCGTGTGCGCGAACAGGTCGTGCACGCAGTCGCCCGGGTCGTCCTCGGTCATCGCGATCTCTTCGAGGATCGCCCCGCGCTCGACGTTCACGTCTTCTTCGAGGATGAGCGAGCCCGTGAGCATGTCGCAGACGACGTCGATGGCGAGCGGCAGGTCCGAGTCGAGCACCCGTGCGTAGTAGCAGGTGTACTCCTTCGCCGTGAACGCGTTCATCTCGCCGCCGACCGCGTCGATCGCGGAGGAGATGTCCATGGCGCTGCGCCTGCGCGTGCCCTTGAAGAGGAGGTGTTCCAGGTAGTGCGTGGCGCCGTTCAGAGCCGGCGTCTCGTCGCGCGAGCCGACGTGCGCCCAGATGCCGAAGGTGGCGGAGCGCACGGAGGGCAGGGTCTCGGTGACGACGCGCAGGCCTCCGGGGAGGGTGGTCTTGCGGACCGTACCGATGCCGTTCTCGCCCTTGATCAGGGTTTGGGTACGGGCAACGGCCCGCGCCTCCGAAGAGGTGCGGGCCGTCGCCGTGGAGCTGCTCGACGTCACTTGTCGGTGTCGTCCTTCTTCTCGTCGTCGCTGTCGCCTTCGCCCTCGATCACAGGGATGAGGGAGAGCTTGCCGCGGGAGTCGATCTCGGCGATCTCGACCTGGACCTTGGAGCCCACGGCCACGACGTCCTCGACGTTCTCCACGCGCTTGCCGCCGGCGAGCTTGCGGATCTGCGAGATGTGCAGCAGACCGTCCTTGCCCGGGAGCAGCGACACGAACGCGCCGAAGGTCGTCGTCTTCACGACGGTGCCCAGGTAGCGCTCGCCGACCTCCGGCATGGTCGGGTTGGCGATCGAGTTGATCGTGGCGCGCGCGGCCTCGGCCTGCGAGCCCTGCTGGGCACCGATGTAGATGGTGCCGTCGTCCTCGATCGTGATGTCGGCGCCGGTGTCCTCCTGGATCTGGTTGATCATCTTGCCCTTCGGGCCGATGACCTCACCGATCTTGTCCACGGGGATCTTGACCGTGATGATCCGCGGGGCGTTCGGGGACATCTCGTCCGGCGTGTCGATCGCTTCCATCATCACGTCGAGGATGTGGAGGCGGGCGTCGCGGGCCTGCTTGAGGGCCGCGGCCAGGACGGAGGCCGGAATGCCGTCCAGCTTGGTGTCGAGCTGGAGGGCGGTCACGAACTCCTTGGTGCCGGCGACCTTGAAGTCCATGTCGCCGAAGGCGTCCTCCGCACCGAGGATGTCGGTGAGGGCGACGTAGTGCGTCTCGCCGTTGATCTCCTGGGAGATCAGACCCATGGCGATACCGGCGACGGGGGCCTTCAGCGGCACACCGGCGTTCAGCAGCGACATGGTGGAGGCGCAGACCGAGCCCATGGACGTCGAGCCGTTGGAGCCGAGGGCCTCGGACACCTGACGGATCGCGTACGGGAAGTCCTCACGCGAGGGCAGGACCGGGACGATCGCGCGCTCGGCGAGCGCTCCGTGGCCGATCTCGCGGCGCTTCGGGGAGCCGACGCGGCCGGTCTCGCCCACGGAGTAGGGCGGGAAGTTGTAGTTGTGCATGAAGCGCTTGCGGGTCACCGGGGAAAGGGTGTCCAGCTGCTGCTCCATCCGGAGCATGTTCAGGGTGGTGACGCCCAGGATCTGGGTCTCGCCACGCTCGAACAGCGCCGAGCCGTGCACGCGCGGGATGGCCTCGACCTCGGCGGCGAGCGTACGGATGTCCGTGACGCCGCGGCCGTCGATGCGGACCTTGTCCTTGATGACGCGCTCACGGACCAGGGACTTGGTCAGCGAGCGGTACGCGGCGGAGATCTCCTTCTCGCGGCCCTCGAACTGCGGGAGCAGCTTCTCGGCGGCGATCTCCTTGACGCGGTCCAGCTCGGCCTCGCGGTCCTGCTTGCCGGCGATGGTGAGCGCCTGGGAGAGCTCGCTCTTGACCGCGGCGGTCAGGGCCTCCAGGACGTCGTCCTGGTGGTCGAGGAAGACGGGGAACTCGCCGGTCGGCTTGGCGGCCTTCGCGGCGAGGTCGGCCTGGGCCTTGCAGAGCACCTTGATGAAGGGCTTCGCGGCGTCCAGACCGGCGGCGACGATCTCCTCGGTCGGCGCCTCGGCGCCGCCCGCGACCAGCGCGATGGTCTTCTCGGTGGCCTCGGCCTCGACCATCATGATCGCGACGTCGCCGTCCTCCAGGACGCGACCGGCGACGACCATGTCGAAGACGGCGTCCTCGAGCTCGGTGTGCGTCGGGAACGCGACCCACTGGCCGTTGATCAGCGCGACGCGGACGCCGCCGATCGGGCCGGAGAAGGGCAGGCCGGCCAGCTGCGTCGACGCGGACGCGGCGTTGATCGCCACGACGTCGTACAGGTGGTCGGGGTTGAGCGCCATGATCGTGGCGACGACCTGGATCTCGTTGCGCAGGCCCTTCTTGAAGGACGGGCGCAGCGGGCGGTCGATCAGGCGGCAGGTGAGGATCGCGTCCTCGGAGGGCCGGCCCTCACGACGGAAGAAGGAACCGGGGATCTTCCCGGCCGCGTACATACGCTCCTCGACGTCCACCGTGAGGGGGAAGAAGTCGAGATTCTCCTTGGGCTTCTTGGAGGCGGTGGTGGCCGACAGCACCATGGTGTCGTCGTCCAGGTACGCCACGGCGGAGCCGGCGGCCTGCTTGGCCAGGCGGCCCGTCTCGAAGCGGATGGTGCGGGTGCCGAAGGATCCGTTGTCGATAACGGCCTCGGCGTAGTGGGTCTCGTTCTCCACTAGCGTTTTCTCCGATACTTTTCGTCTTTCGTCCCGGCCTGCCCGTGTGGCAGGGGGACGCTTCTGCGGAGAAGCGCGCCTTCTGGTGCGGGCCGGTCTTCGATCGAAGCACCCGGGTCGCATCGCCCGGGGGCCACTACCGAGGACCGGCGACGGCGAGGTGCGCTTTTCCTCGTGTTCGTGCGGTGTGGCGGCCGCGCATCGCTGTGCGCTGTCGCGGTGCCACCCTGTGTCCTGCGTATTGCGTTGTGCTACCACACTACAAAGGGGTGGTGACACTCCGCACGTACAGCAAAGGGAGCGGTCCCCTATGAGTGGGAACCGCTCCCTTCACGATGTCTTACTTGGCGCCGCCCGCCGCACCGCGGCGGATGCCCAGACGGTCGACCAGCGCACGGAAGCGCTGGATGTCCTTCTTCGCCAGGTACTGCAGCAGGCGACGGCGCTGACCGACCAGGATCAGCAGACCACGACGGGAGTGGTGGTCGTGCTTGTGGGTCTTGAGGTGCTCGGTCAGGTCCGAGATACGGCGCGAGAGCATCGCGACCTGGACCTCGGGAGAGCCGGTGTCGCCCTCCTTCTGACCGAACTCCGTGATGAGCTGCTTCTTCGTAGCGGCATCGAGCGGCACGCGTACTCCTCGTAGTCTTCTGATGGCCACCGAGTGCCCCTGGTCCACTTCTCAGGGGAGCTTCCGTAACTCGGGAGGCGGGATCCGCTGGGCGCGTCCTCCAGGGCCCCTAGGGGCGGTCCGGGGGTGCGTACACATACGGCCGTCACACAGCGTACCAGGGGGTGAGGGCCCCACCGACCGGGGTTCCGGGAGTCCGGGGAGGCCAGGGCCGGTCCCAGTAGGGTGACGCGACAGATCGTTCGCAGGTCGGGTCCGTACGTCGGAAGTCGGGAAGGGGTCGCTTCGCCATGACCGGGGCAGAGGACAAGGACGTCAAGGCGCGCAAGGAGCGGGAGAAGGACGAACTCTACGCACTGGACATCTCGGGCGTCGACTGGCTGAGCGCGCCGGGCACGGAGGAGCACGAGGAGCGGGTCGAGATCGCGTATCTCCCCGCGGGCGCGGTGGCCATGCGGTCGTCCCTCGATCCGGACACGGTCCTGCGGTACACGGAGGCGGAGTGGCGGGCCTTCGTGCTCGGCGCACGTGACGGGGAGTTCGACCTGGAGCCGGCGCCGCACAACGGCGGGGCTGCGGCGGAGTAGGCGGAGCGGCGGAGCAGCCGCGTCGGACGCGGCGGCGGAGCACTGCGCGGAGGAACGCCGTGCGGTGGACACCGCACGGAAGCGCACTGAACCGAAGAGCACTGAACCGAAGCGGGAAGGGCCGGTGGCACGGATGCCACCGGCCCTTCTCGCTTTAGCGCTCTTTGTCCACTTTGCCTTCCGTACAAGGCCGTTCATACGCCACTTCTGGGCAGGGTGTGACGTAGTGGGTGGGAGCGGAGGTGTGGACGGGCCTGCCGTGGGGGTGGTTGTGGTGATTAGGCTGGGGTGGGCGCGGCAGCAGAACCCGTGGACGGGACCGCCGCACCGACAGGGGGAGCCGGGGCGCGTCGCACAGCCCCGGACGACGAGAACGGTCGCCCCAGCACGGCTTTGAGGGTGCTCGACCACACCAGGAGGAATTGTGAACAGCGATCGGGACGGGATCCGCGGGGGCTGGGCCACGCCCGGCGATGACCAGTCCGACGCGGAGTCCGCCGTCGAGACGACGGGCGAGTTCACCATCGACTACGCCCCTCCGGCCTGGTACACGCAGAACGCGTCGGGGAGTTCGGAGGGGGCTTCCTCCGCCGCGGCCGAGGAAGAGCCGGACGCGGAGGGCGACACGAGCGCGCGGGGCAAGGCGGAGGAGACGGGAGCAGCGGGGGCGGTGGGAGCGCCGGAAGCACCCGTGGCTCCGGCAGCGCCTGTGCCCTCCTTTGCTCCCGGGGCGCCTTTCACTCCCCCCGCTCCTGCTCCTTCTCCTGGGGCGCCCTTCGTGCCGCCCGCTCCGCCCGTTCCCCCTGCTTCCCCCGCTTTTGCGGCTCCTGACGCTCCCGTGACCCCTGTCACTCCTGTTGCTCCCAGTGGCGGACCGGGCTCTGTTCCGAAGCTGCCGGTGGGCAGTGGGTTCGAGCCTCTGGGTCCGGCTCCCGAGGCGCAGGCTGCTGATTCCGGGCCCACCGCCCTGCCGAACCTGCCGAACCTTCAGGGGCAGTGGGCTCCGCCGGTCGCGCCGTCGAGTCCTCCGGTCGGCGTACCGGCGGCTCCCGTGGTTGACGCGCCTCATGCCGACGAGGACGGCGGGGACGGCGACATCGAGAGCGGCGCCACGATGCGGATTTCGGCGGTCGCCGTGAAGCGGGAGATCGCGGAGCGTGCCGAGGCCGAGGCTGCGCCCGAGCCCTCGTCGGCGCCCGAGACCGAGTCCCGGCCCGAGCCCGAGGCCTCCTCCCAGCCCGCACATCCGGCCGCGGTTGCGGAAGCGGGGGCGGACACGGACGCGGACGCGGACGAAGCAGCGGCTTCCGACGATGTCGCGGTCTCCGACCACAGTGCGGAAGGGCCTGACGCGGAGGTCGTCCAGGTCGCGTTCGGGCGCCCGTCCGAGGACGACGACCACGTGGACGAGGGAGCCGAGGAACCCGAGGGCGCGGAAGAGGCGGAAGAGACCGGGAAGGCCGAGGTGGCGTCCCCGGAGGATGTGCCCGCGGCGCCCGCGCCGTTTGTCGCGGCCGACGAGGCCGCGGACGAGGTCGTGGAGACGTTCGCGGACGAGGCCGAGCCTCTTCAGGGCGACAGCCCCGCACAGGACTCCGCTGCTGTCGGCGGCTCCGTGCCCGGCGAGTCCCCCGAGTCTCAGGGCACGGAGCCCGAGGACTCCCGGCCGCACGATGCCGAGCCGCAGGACGCGCAGCCGACGGGCGCGGCCGAACCCCGGGACGCGGAGCCTCAAGACGCCGAGCCCCAGGACCTCGTACCGCCGGTCGCCGTTCCGGAGCCCGCGGCGGAGGTGGCCGACGCCGTGCGGGACACGCCTCCCGCGTGGACTCCGCCGCCGCTGCCGCAGGGCGGACTGCCTCCGCTGCCGCCGTCGTACCAGCCTGCCGCGCCTGCTTCGGCCGGGCAGTGGCCCGCGTCGACGGAGAACGAGGGTGGGCAGCCGCAGGCGCAGCCACAGGCGGAGGCCCCGGCTCAGCCGATCGTGCCGCCGCAGGGGCAGCCGTTCCAGCCGCAGGCACCGCAGCCCTCCCCGCCTGCCTGGCCCGCCGCCCCTGATGCGCCTGCCGTGGCGGCCGGTACGCCTGCCCCGCCCGCCGCTGCTTCCACGCCCGCGGACGCCGAGCCGTCGGCCGCACCCGCCTCGGCGGCTGCCAACGAGAGTTCGGCGGCCGTCCCGGCGTCCGCGCCGACCGCCGAGGCGTCCACTCCGGCGCCCGCCGCCGGTGCTCCGGCAGCTCCTGGACAGCCGGGGGGTTACGGGTTCCCGCAGTTCAGCGCTCCCGGTACGGCTCCGGGGCCGCAGGACAGCGTTCCCGGTACGGCCCCGGCGGCCCCCGCCTTCCCGCAGCCGCAGCCCGGGGTTTCGACCGCGCCGCCGGCTCAGGCACCTGTTCCGGGTCCCGCGCCGGTTCCGCATCCGGCTCAGGGCGGTTACGGCTTCCCGCAGTCCGCCCCCAACTCCGCGCAGCCCGCCGCCCCGGCACCTCAGGACGGTTACGGCCTCCAGCAGCCGAACCAGCCCGCGCCCGCTCAGCCTGCTCCGGCTCAGCCCGCCCCGGCAGCTCCGAACGCACCCACGCAGCCTCCCGGTCACGGGTTCCCGCAGCCGGGCGCTCCGGCCCAGGCCGTGCCCAACGCGCCCGGCCAGCAGGCGGGTTACGGCTTCCCCCAGCCCGGCCCCGCCGCACCCGCCGCGAACACACCCAACACGCCTGACCAGCACGCGGGATACGGCTTCCCCCAGCCCGGCCCCGCCGCACCCGCCGCGAACACACCCAACGCCCCCGGCCCGCAGCCCGGTTACGGCTTCCCGCAGCCGGGCACCCCCAACCCGCCCGCTCAGCACGGGGGGTACGGGTTCCCGCAGCCGCAGGCCGCTCAGGTTCCCCAGGCGCCCGCGCCCCAGTCCGCTGCTCCGCAGGTTCCTGCCCCGCAGGCCCCGGCTCAGCAGGCGGCGGCCCCCCAGCCGTCCGCCGCGCAGCCGTTCCCCCAGCAGGGGCAGCCCTACCAGCAGCCTGCTCCGCAACAGCCCGTATCGCAGCAGCCCGGCGCCGACGCCGGTGCCCACGGCGCACCCCAGCCGCAGGCACAACCCCAGGCGCAGCCGCAGCCGCACTCGCCTCAGGGCCAGCAGCCCCAGCACCAGCCCGGGCAGCAGCCCCCGGTCGACCCCCGTACCGGTACCGCCTGGCCGCAGCCCGTGCGGCACGATCAGCGGCAGCCCACCAACCCGGGGGCGCCGCTCGGCTACACGGCGGCCGTGGAGCTGTCGTCGGACCGGCTGCTCAACAACAAGAAGCAGAAGGCGAAGAGCGGCCGGCCCACCGCCGGTTCCTCCCGGTTCAAGCTCGGGGGCAAGAAGGAGGAGGCGGAGCGGCAGCGGAAGCTGGAGCTGATCCGCACTCCGGTGCTGTCGTGCTACCGGATCGCCGTCATCAGCCTCAAGGGCGGTGTGGGCAAGACGACCACGACCACCGCGCTCGGCGCCACGCTCGCCACCGAGCGGCAGGACAAGATCCTCGCCATCGACGCCAACCCGGACGCCGGTACGCTCGGCCGCCGTGTGCGCCGGGAGACCGGGGCCACCATCCGTGACCTCGTGCAGGCGATCCCGTACCTCAACTCGTACATGGACATCCGGCGGTTCACGTCCCAGGCGCCCTCGGGGCTGGAGATCATCGCCAACGACGTCGACCCGGCCGTGTCGACGACGTTCAACGACGAGGACTACCGGCGCGCAATCGACGTCCTCGGCAAGCAATACCCGATCATCCTCACGGACTCCGGTACAGGTCTGCTCTACAGCGCCATGCGCGGTGTACTCGACCTCGCCGACCAGCTCATCATCATCTCGACGCCGTCCGTCGACGGTGCCAGCAGCGCCAGTACGACGCTGGACTGGCTCTCGGCCCACGGGTACGCGGACCTGGTGTCCCGGTCCCTCACCGTCATCTCCGGGGTGCGCGAGACCGGCAAGATGATCAAGGTGGACGACATCGTCAGTCACTTCGAGACGCGCTGCCGGGGCGTCATCGTCGTCCCGTTCGACGAGCACCTCGCCGCGGGCGCCGAGGTCAACCTCGACATGATGCGGCCGAAGGTGCGCGAGGCGTACTTCAACCTCTCGGCGCTGGTCGCGGAGGACATCGCACGGCACCAGCAGTCGCAGGGCCTGTGGACGTCGGACGGCAACCCGCCGCCGGTCGCCGCCCCGCCGCTGCCCGGCCAGCCCGTCCCGGGCCAGCAGCATCCCGGTCAGTACCCCCAGCAGGGCCAGCCGGCAGCACAGCCGGCTCAGCCCTACCAGCAGCCCCAGCCCCACCAGCCGTATCCCGGGCAGCCGTATCCGCAGCACGGGGCCCCGCCCCAGCACGGAGCCCCGCAGCAGCCCGGCGGCTACCCGCAGCCGCCTCAGCAGCACGGCCCGCCCGGCCCCGCCGGGCAGCCGGGGCAGCAAGGCCACGCGGGTCACCCGGGTGCCGCTCCCCAGGGCTGGCAGCCCCAGCCGGAGCAGCAGCAGCCGGCTCAGCCTCAGCCGGGCGCGCCCTTCCAACAGCCTGCGGCCGCGCCCGCGCCGGGCCAGCCGTTCAATCCCAACGCCCCGGCGCCGGCTCCGGGGCAGCAGTTCCAGCCGGGCGCGCCCTATCAGCCTCCGCAGGGCGACCAGAACGGTCACGGCGGCCAGGACTCGCAGGGTCAGACCCCGCCGCCCCCTCCGCCCCACCAGTAACCGGCTCCTCACGTAACCCGTCCGGCCGAACCCTCGGCCTTCGTTCCACCCGAAGGGCCCGCCCCGTACACCCACGGCGCGGGCCCTCGGCGTACCCGTGGACGGACCCCGCGTGCCCGGCGCCAAAACACCGCCGTACCAGCCCCGTTCTCCGTCGCCAGCCCTCGACCAGGCCCCCTTCACCGGTCTGAACCAATGACCGTGAAATTCGCGTCAACTCGTTATTTCCGCAGGCCACACGGGGTTCACCGGCCGTTGACGCATGCCGACCACCGCTGATAGACACTCACATCAACCCGGCCGCGGTCACCGGATCGAGCAGTGCAACAGCCCATCTTCGTGCGAGTGATGACGCGAGGTCAGCGAGCCATGGACACACACGACCAGTACGGCGCGAGAGGTACCGTCCTCCGCCTCCTCGCGGCCGCCGGCGCCGCCGCCCTCACCCTCACCGTCGGTCTGGTGACCCCGCTCAACCCGGCGCCCCAGCGGGCCGAGGCGAAGGACGACAAAGAGGTCCTCACGGTCGCGGTGGCGCAGAGCGTCGACTCCCTGAGCCCGTTCCTCGCGGCCCGGCTGGTCAGTACGAGCATCCACCGGCTCACGTACGAGTACCTGACCAACTACGACCCGAAGGACAACCACGCGATCCCGGGTCTGGCCACCAAGTGGGAACCCTCCGCCGACAAGCTCACCTGGACCTACACGATCCGCGACAACTCCACGTGGTCGGACGGTGAGCAGGCGACCGCCGAGGACGCGGCGTGGACGTTCAACACGATGATGACCGACGAGGGCGCGGCCACCGCGAACGGCAGCTTCGTCGCGAACTTCGAGAAGGTCACCGCTCCGAGCCCCACCAAGCTCGTCATCGAGCTGAAGAAGCCGCAGGCCACGATGGCCGCGCTGGACGTGCCGATCGTGCCGAAGCACGTGTGGGAGAAGGTCGGCGACTTCTCGAAGTTCAACAACGACAAGAAGTTCCCCGTCGTCGGCAACGGTCCGTTCATCCTCACGGGTTACAAGGCCGACAGCTACGTGCGGCTGAAGCCCAACGAGTCGTTCTGGCGCGGGGCTCCGAAGTTCGACGAGCTGGTCTTCAAGTACTACAAGGACGGTGACGCGGCGGTGGCGGCCCTGCAGAAGGGTGAGGTGTCGTTCGTCTCCGGCCTGACGCCCGCTCAGGCTGCGGCGCTGAAGGGCCAGGACGACGTCACCGTCAACGACGCGCCGGGGCGCCGCTTCTACGCACTCGCCACCAACCCGGGCGCGCAGGCGAAGGACGGCAAGAAGTTCGGCGACGGTCACGAGTCGCTGCTCGACCAGAAGGTCCGCCGGGCGCTGTTCATGGCCGTGGACCGCGAGACGGTCATCGACAAGGTCTTCCAGGGGCACGCGGCCGAGGGCGAGGGGTACATCCCGCCGCGCTTCTCCCCGTACTACTGGGAGCCGTCGGACGCCCAGCGCATCGCGTACGACCCGGACAAGGCTGCCGAGCTCCTCGACGAGGCGGGATACAAGAAGAACGGTGACGGCAAGCGCGTAGGGAAGAACGGCAAGCCGATCACCTACCGCGTGCTCTGCCACGCGACGGACCCCCAGGACAAGGCGGTCGGGAAGTACCTCCAGGAGTGGTGGGGCGAGCTCGGCATCGGCGTCGCGCTGGACTGCCGGGACAACGTGAGCGATCCCTGGCTGGCCGGCGAGTACGACCTCGCCTTCGACGGCTGGTCCGTGAATCCCGATCCCGACTTCGTCCTCTCCATCCACACCTGCGCCGCGCTCCCGGCGACGCCCGAGGACATCGGCGCGACCGACAACTTCATCTGCGACAAGAAGTACGACGACCTGTACGCGCAGCAGCTCGCCGAGTACGACCCCGCCAAGCGGGCGGAGCTCGTCAAGCGGATGGAGTCACGGCTGTACGACACCGGGTACATGAACGTCATGGCGTACCCGAACGCGGTCGAGGCCTATCGCACCGACCAGATCGCGTCGATCACGAAGATGCCTCAGGCCGCGGGGAACATCTACGGCCAGGACGGCTACTGGAGCTGGTGGTCGGCGACTCCGGCCGCCGCCAGCGAGTCCTCCGACGACTCGAGCCAGACAGGCGTCATCATCGGCATCGTCGCGGGAGTCGTGGTCCTCGCGGGCATCGGGGTGTTCTTCGCGATGCGCCGTCGCGCGACCGCCGAGGACCGCGAGTAGCCGGACCCCGCACAGCCGAACCGCCGCACCACCGCATAGCCGGGAGTGGCCGAGTAGTGAGAGCCGTTCATGACCGCTGAAGCGACACCCTCGCTGGTCGGGAAGACCGGCGGTCCGGCGGAGGCCGGGCCGCCGACGGTCCGCGGGCCACGGGTACGCGGCTCCGCGTACCCGCGGTACGTGGCAGGCAAGCTGGGCGGCGCGGCCGTCTCCCTGCTCGCCGTCCTCGTCACCAGCTTCTTCCTCTTCCGGCTGATCCCCGGCGACCCGGTGAAGTTCATGACGGGTGGGCGCCAGGTGTCGGCCGAGCAACTGGCGGCCTACCGACGGGAGTTCGGGCTCGATCTGGCGCTGTGGGAGCAGTTCACCGACTACTGCGGCAAGGCCCTCACCGGCGATCTCGGCACCTCGTACCAGTTCCGGGCACCGGTCATCGACAAGATCACCGAGGCTCTGCCGAACACGCTGCTGCTCACGGGCACGTCGTTCGTGCTCTACACGGTGCTCGGTGTCTACCTCGGCACCAGGGCCGCCTGGCGCAACGGCGGCCTCGGGGACCGGCTCAACACCGGCCTGGCGCTGACCCTCTACTCGATCCCGTCGTTCTGGCTCGGGCTGCTGATGATCATCGTCTTCTCCGTCGGTGTCGGGCCGATCCCCGGCCTCTTCCCGACAGGCGGCATGGAGTCCGGCGACCAGGAGGGCTTCGCGTACGTCCTCGACGTCGCCCATCACCTCGTCCTGCCCGTCGTGACACTGGTCGCGGTCGAGTACGGGCAGACGCTGCTGGTCACCCGCTCGGCCCTGCTCGACGAGATGGGCAGCGACTATCTGACCACCGCGCGGGCCAAGGGGCTGCGGGACGATCTCGTACGCCGACGGCACGCCGTGCCGAACGCCCTGCTGCCGACGATGACGCTGATCTTCATCAACCTCGGCCGGACCGTCGCGGGCGTGATCCTCGTCGAGACGGTCTTCTCGTGGCCGGGGCTGGGCGGCCTGTTCTACCAGGCGCTGAGCGTGCCGGACCTGCCGCTGGTGCAGGGGCTGTTCTTCGTCTTCGCCGCCGCGGTGATCGTGATGAACACCCTCGCCGACCTGATCTATCCACTGCTCGACCCGAGGGTGGGCCGATGACGACGACGGACCCGGACGAGCCGATGACGTCCGACGCGGCTCCCCCGCCTTCTCCTTCACCGGCTCCCCCGGGGACGGCCTCGCCGCCCTCCCCGGGCGCCGCCCCGGCGGCGAAGGCCGGGCCCCGCGCCCTCGCCCGGCAGCGCCGCCGTGCCTCCGCCGCCCGCTTCTGGCAGCGGTACCGCACGCACCGCTCGGGGCTCTTCGGCCTGGCGGCGCTCGCGCTGTTCGCCCTGATCGCGCTCACCGCGCCGCTGACCGTCGGTTCCGGCGTGCAGAGCGTGACGGACGCGCCGGGGCGGCCCATGGAGAGTCCCAGCCTCGAATTCCCGCTGGGCACCGACCAGTTCGGGCGCAGCCTGCTCGGGCTGGTGGTGTGGGGGTCACGTATCTCGCTGCTCGTGGGCCTGCTCGCGGCCGTCCTCTCGGTCGCGATCGGAGCGCTCATCGGTATCACCGCCGGCCACTTCCGCGGCTGGTACGCGACGGTGCTGATGCGGATCACCGACTGGTTCCTGGTCATGCCGACGCTGGTGCTCGCGATCGCGCTCGCGACCGTGATGTCCCGCTCGCTCGGCACGATCATCCTGGCGATCGGTGTCACGACGTGGCCGACGACGGCACGGCTGGTGCGGGCGCAGACCCTCGGCGTGGAGGCCAGGCCGTACATCGAACGGGCGAAGGCCCTCGGCGGCGGCCACTGGCACGTCATGTCCCGTCACGTCCTGCCCAACGTCATGCCGCTGGTGCTGGCGCAGACGACCCTGATCATCTCCTCCGCGATCCTCGCCGAGGCGACGCTCGCCTTCCTCGGCCTCGGCGACCCGACGGTCGTCTCGTGGGGCGGCCTGCTCCAGGACGCGCGAGAGGCGGGCGCGGTCAGCGCCGGGAAGTGGTGGTACCTCGTGCCGCCGGGCATCGCCATCGCCGTCGTGGCCCTCGCCTTCACCCTGTGCGGGCGGGCCGTCGAGTCCGTCCTCAATCCCAAGCTGGGGGTGGCCCGTTGAGCGCGCCGACCGCACGACACCTGCTGGACGTACGGGACCTCGACGTGACGTACGCCGGAGGGGTGGCCGCCGTGCGCGGCGTGAACCTCACCGTGGACGCCGGCCAGAAGGTCGGCATCGCGGGCGAGTCCGGCTGCGGCAAGTCCACGCTGGCGCTGGCCCTGCTGCGGCTGCTGCCGCCCGGGGCCCGGGTCAGCGGGCGCATCCTCCTCGACGGCGAGGACGTGCTGACCATGAAATGGGGGCGGGTACGGGCGGTCCGCTGGGCCGGGGCCTCGATCGTCTTCCAGGGCGCGATGCACTCGCTGAACGCCGTGCACCGCGTCGGGGACCAGATCGCCGAGCCCGTCCTGCTGCACAGGAAGGCGACCCCGGCGGGCGCCCGGAAGAAGGCCGGCGAACTGCTGGAGCAGGTGGGTCTTCCGGCGGCGCGGGCGTCCGCGTACCCGCACGAGCTGTCCGGCGGCCAGCGTCAGCGCGTGATGATCGCGATGGCCCTGGCCTGCGGCCCCCGGTTGGTCATCGCCGACGAACCGACCACCGCGCTCGACGTGATGATCCAGGCGCAGATCCTGAGGCTTCTCCAACAGCTCGTGTCCGAACAGGAGTTGGGCCTGGTGATGATCAGCCACGACCTGGCCGTCCTGTCCGACACCTGCGACCGGCTCGCGGTGATGTACGCGGGACGGGTGGTGGAGGAGGGCCCGGCACGGCAGGTGTACGAGGACGCCCGGCACCCCTATGGGAAGGCGCTGTCGGCGGCCTTCCCGCGGATCGGGGACGCCGGGTCGCGGTTCGCGCCGCGCGGGCTGCCGGGGGATCCGCCCGATCCGTCCGCGCTGCCGTCCGGCTGTGCGTTCCACCCGCGGTGCGCGGTGGCACTTGACTCGTGCGCCGTGCAGGACCCGGCGCTGCGGGCGGCAGACCCGGGCCGCTCGGCGGCCTGCGTACACGCCGGTCCGGTGGCCGTGGCGGAAGAAGCGAGGAGCACCACATGACGAGGACGACCGCTTCGGACCCAGCGGCTCCCCTGCTGAGCGCCCAGGGCCTTCATGTCGTCTTCCCCGCCCGGCGCGGCGACAGCGCCCGGGCGCGGGCCGTCGACGGTGTGGACCTGGACGTCCGGCCCGGTGAGATCGTCGCGCTGGTCGGCGAGTCGGGCTGCGGCAAGACGACCCTGGCACGCTCGCTCCTCGGTCTCGTCCCGCCGACGGAGGGCCGGGTCACCTTCGCGGGCCGCCCCCTCGACTACTCCTCGCGCGCCCTCAAGGCGTACCGCAGACGCGCCCAGCTGGTGCTCCAGGACCCGAGCGGCTCGCTGAACCCCCGGCACACGGTGTACGACGCGGTGGCGGAGGGGCTGCGCATCCACGCGTACGGAGGCGACGAACGCGAGGCGGTCTCGACTGCCCTGTCACGGGCCGGACTTCGCCCGCCGGAGCGGTTCTTCCTGCGCTATCCGCACGAACTCTCGGGAGGTCAGCGCCAGCGTGTGGTCATCGCGGGCGCGCTCGTCCTGGAGCCCGAACTCATCGTCGCGGACGAGCCGGTGGCGTCGCTGGACGCGTCGGTGCGTGGCGAGATCCTGGCCCTGCTGCTGCGGCTGCGCTCCGAACTCGGCCTGTCGGCCCTGGTGGTGACACACGACCTGGGTCTCGCCTGGAACATCGCGGACCGGGTCGCGGTGATGTACCTGGGCCGGATCGTCGAGACGGGAGCGGTGGAGGACGTCCTGACGGCACCTCAGCACCCCTACACGCAGGCCCTGTTGTCGGTCCTGCCCGAGGCTCCCGGAGATCCGGTCGTCCTCACCGGCGAGCCCCCGGACCCGTCCCGCATCCCCTCCGGCTGCCGCTTCCACGCGCGCTGCCAGGTCCTGGCGGGCGGGGAGGCCGAGCGCGCGGGGGTCGCGGACGCGTGCCGCGGGAAGGACCTGCCGGTACTGGACGGGGGCGGTGGGGCGCAGGTGGCGTGCCACTGGGCCCGGACCAAGGCGCCCCTCTAGGGGCGCGGTGAACCGCGCGACAAGCCCCGCCGAACCCGCAGCCGAAAACCCAGCAGCGTCGGCAGACCAACCACGAGGCGGCGAGCCTACCGCCCGCCGTCGTACGCCTCGATCAACTCCCGCGACCGCTTGACGTCGTCGGAGATCGCCACGAGCAGCGCCTCGATGGAGTCGAACTTCGCCTGCCCGCGCACGAAGGCCAGGAAGTCGACGGCCACGTGCAGGCCGTACAGGTCGAGCCCCACGCGGTCGATGGCGTACGCCTCGACCGTGCGCTCGGTGCCGTCGAACTGGGGGTTCGTGCCGACGGAGATCGCGGCGGGCATCGCCTCGCCCTGCGCGTGCAGCCAGCCCGCGTAGACGCCGTCGGCGGGGATCGCGGTGTGCGGGAGGGTCTCGACGTTGGCAGTGGGGAAGCCGAGTTCGCGGCCTCGCTGGGCGCCGCGGACGACGATGCCCTCGACGCGGTGCGGGCGGCCGAGGATCTCGTGGGCCCCTTCGAGATCGCCCTCGGCGACCAGTCGCCGGGTGAGGGTCGAGGAGAAGGGCTCGCCGCCGCCGGCCTCGCCGGTCACGTACAGATCCACCACGTCGACCTCGAAGTCGTACGTCTTGCCCTGCTCGGTGAGGAAGGCGACGTTGCCGGCGGCCTTGTAACCGAAGCGGAAGTTGGGGCCCTCGACGACGGCCTTGGCGTGCAGCTTGTCGACGAGGACCTTCACCACGAAGTCGGCGGGCGACAGCTTCGAGAACTCGGTCGTGAAGGGCAGGATGAGCAGCGCGTCCACGCCCAGTTCGGCCATCAGCTCGGCACGGCGGTGGTGCGGGGCGAGCAGCGGCGGATGGCTGCCGGGGCGGACGACCTCGCTCGGGTGCGGGTCGAAGGTGACGACGACGGACGGAACTCCCAGGCCACGCGCCCGCTCCACGGCATGGCTGATGATCAGCTGGTGTCCGCGGTGGACTCCGTCGTACGAGCCGATGGTGACGATGCTGCGCCCCCAGTCCTGGGGGATGTCCTCCAAGCCACGCCAGCGCTGCACTGTGACCGCTCCTCGTCGAACCCGTGTCCGTGTCTGCCTCATACGCAGCTCTAAGGGTGCCATGCCGCGCCCTCTCGCCCCGCATCGGCATGGGCCCTGTGACAGGGGGCACGTGACGGCGGCAGGAGCGGGGGTCACACGGGGACCCGTGCCCCCGCGAGGTTCTCCATCGTGCGACCCGTGCTGGGCCCGATCACGGTGGACCAGTCCTCGGGCGTGGCGGTCAGCCAGCGGATGACGAGAGGAGCGAAACCGGGGACACCGCGGCCGAGGTCGACGAGCGCTCGGTCGAAGCGGGTGGCACCGTCCGGGGTGCGTACGAGCAGCAGGCCCACGCTGTGGATCAGGGCACGGGTGTACTCCTCGCCGTTGTGGACGGCGCCCTCCGCGGCGGCCCGTACGAGCGCGTCCAGGACCACCGGATCGCGTTCGTGCGTCAGCAGGAGGTCCAGGAACTCGCGCCGCAGCGGGCGTGAGCCGGGCGTGCCCGGTGCCGCGAACACCTCGGCGAGCGCGGCCCGCAACCGCGGCCCGCCGTCGTCGAGCAGCCCCGTCACGAGGGGGAGGAGCAGGGCACGGGCGTCATGCCCCTGCTCGAGCCGACGCTCGACGTACACCGCCACGTGCGCGGCCGTCTCCGGGCGCCGCGCCACGACGTCGCGTACGAGGGCGGCGACACGGCGGGCCGGTGCGGGTGTCGTGACCTCGGCGAGGGTGCGCAGCGCATCACCGGCGTCCGGTTCCCCCAGGCGGTCGTGGAACGCGGCCAGCACCGGGTCCGGGTGCGTCTCCAGCGCGGTGACCAGCGCGCTCGGGGGCAACCGCGGGTCGCGGGCCCTGAAGCGGGCCAGCGCCTGCGGCAGGTACCGGGCCCGGGTGTGCGGATCGCGGACCAGCAGCGCCAGGGCGCTCCCGTGCAGGGCGCGGTCGCCGGGGTGGGTGAGCAGGGTGAGGGCGGCATAGCGCAGCAGCTCCCGGTCGGCGTCGGTGCGTACGTGCGGCGCGGCGCGCAGCCCGTACGTCATCGCCGCCGCTCGCCGGGCCGGGCGCTCGTCGTGCGCCCAGCGGTCGACCGCGCGGCACAGGGCGGACGGCTCGTCCTCCGCGAGGACGTCCAGCAGCTCGTCCGCGCGCGCGTGCCCGCTGTCGGCCAGCGCCTCGGTCAGGTCGTCCAGGGCGCGGCGCCGGTAAGTGTGGAGCAGTGCCTGGGCGGCGGTGGCGACGGTGGCGTCAGGGGTCGCGGGGAGCGTGCGGTCGTCGTCGAACCAGTGGGTGAGGTGCGGCTGAACACCGGCCGGGTCGGCGACGAGGAGCTCGGACACGGCGTCCAGGTAGCGCGGTCGGGTGGCCGGCGGTGCCTCGTCGGCGACGACGAGGCGCCTCAGCAGGTCGAAGCGGTGCGCCTGCGGCAGGGGCAGCCGGCGCCAGAAGCCGGGGCCGAACTCCCCTGGCACGGCACGCCCTTCGGCCCGCCACCTCACCACATGCTCGGCGAGATGCCGCAGCACACCGAGATACGGGGTCGCGTCGGGCACCCCGAGCAGTACGTCCCTGAGGAGACGGGTGGGCCACCAGGCCCCGTCCTCCTTCCCGGTTCCGGTCCCGGCCCCGGAGTCCGCGTCCGACTCCACGTCCGACTCCACGTCCGACTCCGCGTCCGTGTCGTCGGCCAGGGCGGCCGGTTCGTCGACCGCGTGGAGGAGTTCGCGCAGCCGGAGGGTGAGGTGGTCGTGTCCCTGTTGCCCCGGCAGGAGAAGCAGCGCCTGCCGTACGGGGCCGATGCGGTGGCGTGGGACGGCGGCGACGTGCTCGGGGCCGTCCCGGCGGTCGGTGTCGTGGCGCCGCGTCAGGGCCTGGAGCGCGGCGTCCAGGTCGAGGTGCATGCCCTGGAGCCAGTCGGCGAACTCCCCGTGGACGAAGCGGTAGCCGTCCCCGGCGGGCATGAGCAGGCCCTCGGTGAGCACGGCGGACGCCCATCCGGCGCATCCGCCCAGCCGCCGGTCCGGCACCGGGCCCCACGGGAACACGGTCTCGAACGCCGCCCGGTCCAGCTCCCCCTCCCCCGGGCCCAGACACCGCCGGGCGGCCACGTGCACCTGCCCCGAGACCCTGGCCGCGAGGCGCCGCACCGCCGTCCCCCGCAGCCCGTTCACCGTCGCGAGCCGCACGGCCACCCGTAGACACATCAGGTCGAGGTAGGCGGCGAAGACCTGGTCCCGGTCCGTCCTCCCGACCGGGGCGCCGGGCATCGCGGCCCGTACCTCCGACAGCAGCCGCAGCGTCAGCGGGTGCCGCGCGTCGGCTCCGTCCAGGGCCCCCTCCGGAATCCCGTACCAGGCCCGCGCCTCGCGTGCCTCGTCCTCCTCCAGGTCCCCGAGTCGGACGCAGGGGAACCCGCCGGGGACCTCGTCCGCGCCCGACCGCGCCCCGTACAACAGCTCCTGCGGGAACGCGGCCCCTGCCCGCTCCCAGTACTCGTCCCGGCAGGCCATGACGAGACGCACCCCGTGCTCCCCCAGCCAGACGGCGGTACCGGCGGCCCAGTCCGGCAGGCGGTCGGCGAGACCCGGCGGCATTTCCTCGGGGTTGTCGAGGAGCAGCAGGAGAGGCCTCCCGGCGTCCACGGAGAGACGGGCCAGCCGCTCGGGACCGATGTCCGGGAGCTCTCCTCGCCCGCGCCCGGCCTCCACGCCCGCCGCCCCGTCACCGGAGACCGCGACCTCGGCCTCGGCCTCGGCCGCGATCACGGACGGACCACCAGGCGCCGACGCAGGCGTATGCGCGGAACCTCCTGCCCGCACAGGAACGGTCACGGCCTCAGCCCCCATCGCATCCCCATCCGCGGCCGCCTTAGCCGTCGCCGTCGCCGTAGTCGTGGCTGTCGCCGTCGTCGCCGCCACGATCCGTCCCGCCCGCTCCAGGGCCCTGCGCGCCGCGTCGGCCACCGACGAGTCGGTGGCCAGCAGATCGGCTCCGCGCAACCACAGGGTCGGGGCCGGTTCGGGACCCTGGCCCCGCCCGGCGGCCAGCGCCGCCAGTTCCGTCGTACGACCGCTGCCGGGCGCGCCGACGAGCCCCAGGACGGTGCACGGGCTCTGGGCGAAGGCAGTGAACTCCCTTGCCGCACAGGGCCGTTCGACGCCGTGCGGAAGTCCCTCGGAACCCGGCGGGGGTGGCACCGCGGCCGTCAGTTCCAGTACGCCCGCGAGGTTGAGGTCGTCCCCGTACGCGGGCACCGTCGCGGCGTTGCGGGCCAGCAGCTCGGCCAGCGCACCGCCGGGAGCCGGGCGGCCCGCGGACAGCGGCACGGCGAAGCCCCCGACCTGTCGCCCGGAGTGAAGTGCCGTGCCCAGGACGGCGACCACCGCACCGGTGGCCGCGTCGACGACCGGTCCCCCGGCCGCGCCGCCCCCGAGCCGCAGCGCGTCGCTGCCGGCCGTGCCGATCGCCAGCTCCAGCGCTGTGTCCAGGAGGTGGAAGCGGTCGGTCGCCGTGTACGTCACGGCGGACGAGCCCAGCACACGGGCCTCCCGCCAGCCGCCCGCCGCGATACGGACGTACCTGCCGGTCTCGACGGAGTCCCGGACGGTGATCGGGAGCGGGTGGAGGCCCAGGCCGTCACAGCGGACGAGGGCCAGGCCGAGGGAGGGGAGAGCGGTGACCGAGTCGGCCGTGACCAGGCAGGTGCGGTTCCCGGCGGGGACGTACAGAAGGAGACGGGCGAGACCGTCGACCGCCTCGTGGCTGGTGACCACCGTGCCGTGGTGGTCCGCGACGAACCCGGCGCCGCGCGGCCGTCCGGCCAGGTCGCAGATCCGCACCAGGGACCGGTCCGGTGCTTCCCCGACGCGATCCGGCCCCTCCCGGGCGGCGTCCGGTGCCTGATGACGGCCTCCGGCCCGCGGGCCCCGTCCCGCCATGCTCGAACCTCCCCGCCGCGCGCGCCGCACCGTGCTATCGGCGCTTCGATTCCGACGGTAGGCGCGAGGTGATCAGACGCGACAGATCCCGAGCCGAACGAGCCCCCTCCCGCTCCCCCGGTTCACTCCGAGCGCCTGCCCGGACGGGTGAATAGAGGAGGGTGGATGGATACACCTCTGGGTGGGGGAACCGAGGGGGACAGTGGAGCGGCGGGCACAAGCGACCCCGTGAACGCCGCTCCACGACGATGACAAGCGCTCCGGCCGACGAGAGCGGCGACCGGGCGCCACCGGCCCCGGCCGGTCCGGCCACCAGCTGTCAGCCGAACACCGCGAGGCTCTTGGCCTTGCCCTTCTGCTGCTCCACCAGCGCCAGGAACCGGCCCTGGGGATCGAACACCCCGACGGCACCGGCCCCGGCGTACTCCTCGGGCATCTCCAGCCGCACGCCGTTCGTCAGCAGCTGCGCGCGCCTCGTGTCCACGTCCCACCGGGGGAACGCGGCGGTGGCGGCCTCCGCCATCGGCATCACGGTCAGCTCCTCCTGGAGCTGGTCGAGGGTACGGGCGGAGTCGAGCTTGTACGGGCCGACGCGGGTGCGCCGCAGCGCCGTCAGATGGCCGCCGACACCCAGGTCGGCGCCCAGGTCACGGGCGAGGGCACGGATGTACGTACCGGACGAGCAGACGACGGAGACGACCAGGTCCAGGACGGCTGTGCCGTCGTCGGCCACGGCCTCCCGGACGTCGTACACGGCGAACGAGGAGATCCGTACCGGACGGGCCGGGATCTCGAAGTCCTCGCCCTCGCGGGCCCGCTTGTACGAGCGCACGCCGTCGATCTTGATGGCGCTGACCTTGGACGGCACCTGCATGATGTCGCCGCTGAGCTTGGCGATCCCGGCGTCGACGGCGTCCCGCGTCACCTTGGAGGCGTCGGTCGACGAGGTGAGGTCGCCCTCGGCGTCGTCCGTCAGGGTGTTCTGCCCGAGCCGGATCGTGCCCAGGTACTCCTTCTCGGTCAGCGCGAGGTGCCCGAGAAGCTTGGTCGCCTTCTCGACACCGAGGACGAGCACGCCCGTCGCCATGGGGTCGAGGGTGCCCGCGTGTCCGACCCGGCGGGTCTTCGCGATCCCGCGCATCTTGGCGACCACGTCGTGCGAAGTGAAGCCCGACGGCTTGTCGACGATGACAAGGCCGTCGGGCGTCTTCTGCTTCTGCGTCATTTAGCGGCGTCGCCGTCCGTCTCGTCGCCGTCCGTGTCGTCGTCGGGCTCGTCGTCCGGCTTCTTGTACGGGTCGGCGTCACCGGCGAAGGCGGCGCCGGCCGAGACCTCGCGCACCTCGGCGTCCTTGGCCCGTGCCTTGTCGAGCAGATCCTCGATGGTCTTGGCGGTGTCCGGCAGGGCGTCCGCCATGAAGGTGAGCGTCGGCGTGAACTTCACGCCCGCCGCCGCGCCGACCGCCGAGCGGAGCACGCCCTTGGCGCTCTCCAGGCCCGCGGCGGCCTCGGCACGCTGCTGGTCGTCCCCGTACACCGTGTAGAAGACGGTCGCCTCCCGGAGGTCCCCGGTGACCCGGGTGTCCGTGATGGTCACATGCGAACCGAGCCGCGGGTCCTTGATCCCGCGCTGCAGCTTCTTGGCCACCACCTCTCGGATGAGGTCCGCCAGCCTCTTCGCCCGCGCGTTGTCGGCCACTGGTCCGTCTCCCTCTTTCTTACTGTTCTGTGTACGGCCGATCCACGTCGCCGCACGCTGCATACGCTCAGTCGTCGTCTTCCCCGTGCAGCCGCCGCCTCACGGACAGCAGCTCCACCTCGGGACGCCCGGCGACCAGGCGCTCGCACCGGTCCAGTACGTCGGTCAGGTGCCCGGTGTCCCCGGAGACCACCGCCAGTCCGATGACGGCCCTGCGATGGAGGTCCATGAGATCCACCTCCGCCGCGCTCACCGCGTACTTGCGTTGGAGTTCGGCCACGATGGGGCGGACGACGGAGCGTTTCTCCTTCAGCGACCGTACGTCGCCGAGGAGGAGATCGAAGGACAGAGTCCCCACGTACATAGGTGTGTCCGGATGTCCCGCCGGTACGGGATAGGTGGCCCCGCCAAACTCTTGGCGGCGACACCAGAACCGTACAACGAACGACCGATCCGCTCGACGGGGTTTTCACCCCCGCCGCCCCTGCCCGTCCCATTCCTGGGGCACAGCAGCCCGCGCCCTCCAGGGGCGCGGGGAACTGCGCGACCGGCCGCAACGAACCTGCACCCGGCACGAACGAACGGGGCCCGGGGCAGAGCCCCAGAAACCCGGCGGGGGCCGGCCGGCGAGGACGTGTCCTCGCCGGCCAACCCCGGCACCGGTTCAGCCAGCCGCTGACTAGCCGCGCGGCTTCTCGCGCATCTCGTACGTCGCGATGACGTCGTCGATCTTGATGTCGTTGAAGTTTCCGAGGTTGATACCGCCCTCGAACCCTTCGCGGATCTCGGTGACATCGTCCTTGAAGCGACGCAGACCGGAGATGTTGAGGCTCTCCGCGATGACCTTGCCATCGCGCAGCAACCGCGCCTTGGTGTTGCGCTTGACCTCGCCGGAGCGGACCAGCACACCGGCGATGTTGCCCAGCTTGGACGAGCGGAAGACCTCGCGGATCTCCGCCGTACCGAGCTCGACCTCTTCGTACTCCGGCTTGAGCATGCCCTTGAGGGCCGCTTCGATCTCCTCGATGGCCTGGTAGATCACCGAGTAGTAGCGGACGTCGACGCCCTCGCGCTCCGCCATCTGCGCCGCGCGGCCCGCAGCGCGGACGTTGAAGCCGATGACGATCGCGTCGGAGCCGGTCGCCAGGTCGATGTCCGACTCGGTGACCGCACCCACGCCGCGGTGCAGGACGCGGATGTCGACCTCTTCGCCGACGTCGAGCTGGAGCAGCGAGGACTCGAGAGCCTCCACCGAACCGGACGCGTCGCCCTTGATGATGAGGTTGAGTTCCTGCACCAGACCGGCCTTGAGGGCCTCGTCCAGGTTCTCCAGGGAGAACCGGACTCCGCGCCGGGCGAAGTTGGCGTTGCGCTCACGCGCCGCGCGCTTCTCGGCGATCTGACGCGCCGTGCGGTCCTCGTCGACGACCAGGAAGTTGTCGCCGGCGCCGGGGACGTTGGTGAGACCCAGGACCAGGACGGGGGTCGACGGACCCGCTTCCTCGACGTTCTTGCCGTTGTCGTCGAGCATCGCCCGGACACGGCCGTACGCGTCGCCGACCACCATCGTGTCGCCGATGCGCAGCGTGCCGCGCTGGACCAGGACCGTCGAGACGGCACCACGGCCACGGTCGAGGTGGGACTCGATCGCGATGCCCTGCGCGTCCTGCTCCGGGTTGGCCCGCAGGTCGAGCGAGGCGTCCGCGGTGAGGACCACGGCCTCCAGCAGGCTCTCGATGTTGAGGCCCTGCTTGGCGGAGATGTCGACGAACATCGTGTCGCCGCCGTACTCCTCGGCCACCAGACCGAACTCGGTGAGCTGACCGCGCACCTTGGTCGGGTCCGCACCCTCGACGTCGATCTTGTTGACCGCGACCACGATCGGCACGTCGGCCGCCTTGGCGTGGTTCAGCGCCTCGATCGTCTGGGGCATCACACCGTCGTTGGCCGCCACCACGAGGATCGCGATGTCGGTCGACTTGGCACCACGGGCACGCATGGCGGTGAACGCCTCGTGACCCGGGGTGTCGATGAAGGTGATCCTGCGCTCTTCACCGTTGACCTCGGTGGCCACCTGGTACGCACCGATGTGCTGGGTGATGCCGCCGGCCTCGCCCGCGACGACGTTCGTCTTGCGGATGGTGTCGAGCAGTCGGGTCTTACCGTGGTCGACGTGACCCATGACGGTCACGACCGGCGGGCGGACCACCAGGTCCTCCTCGTCGCCCTCGTCCTCACCGAACTCGATGTCGAAGGACTCGAGCAGCTCGCGGTCCTCCTCCTCGGGGCTGACGATCTCGAGGACGAAGTTCATCTCGTCCGCGAGGAGCTTCAGCGTCTCGTCGGAGACGGACTGCGTGGCAGTGACCATCTCACCGAGGTTCATCATCACGCCGACGAGCGACGCCGGGTTGGCGCCGATCTTCTCGGCGAAGTCGGTGAGCGAGGCACCGCGCGACAGGCGGACGGACTGTCCGTTGCCGCGAGGCAGCATGACGCCGCCGACCGACGGGGCCTGCATGGCCTCGTACTCCTGGCGCCTCTGCCGCTTCGACTTGCGGCCACGACGCGCGGGACCGCCGGGACGGCCGAAGGCGCCCTGCGTGCCACCACGGCCACCCGGACCACCGGGACGACCACCGAAGCCGGGACGACCGCCACCGCCGCCACCCGGACGACCGGCGAAACCGCCGCCACCGCCACCGGGACCACCGGGACGACCGGCGAAACCGCCGCCACCGCCACCGGGACCGGCCGGACGGCCGGCGAAACCGCCGCCACCGGGACGACCGCCGCCACCACCGCCACCGGGACGGCCACCGCCGCCACCGGGACCGCGGCCACCAGGGCCACCGCCGGGACGCGGGCTGCCCGCAGCGGGACGCTGCGGCATCATGCCGGGGTTGGGACGGTTGCCGCCGGGGCCGCCGCCGGGACGCGGAGCGCCACCGGGACCACCCTGCGGACGGGGCATGCCGCCCGGGCTCGGACGGTTGCCGCCGGGGCCGCCGCCGGGACGCGGAGCGCCACCGGGACCACCCTGCGGACGGGGACCACGGTCCTGGCCCGCGCCCTGGGGACGCGGAGCGCCCGGGGCACCGGCGCCGCCGGGCCCACCGGGACCGGGACGGGCGCCGCCCGGACGGGGCGCCTGCGGGCGCGCCATGCCGGTGGAGCCACCAGAGGTGAACGGGTTGTTGCCCGGGCGCGGGCCGGCGGGACGACCGCCGGGACGCGTGCCCTGGCCACCGGGACGCGGGGCGCCCTGACGGTCACCGCGGTCGCCGCGGTCACTGCGCTCGCCACGGCCCTGACCGGGACCACCCTGACCGCCCTGTGCGGGGCCGGCCGGACGGACACCGGGCTTCGGGGCACCGGGACGGGCACCGGCCGGACGCGGGTTCGCCGCCGGGGCCGGGGCTGCCGGAGCCTGAGCGGCGGGAGCCGCGGGCGGCGCCGTGAACTCGGGCGCAGCCGGGGCCGGAGAGGCCGGGGCGGGCTTCGGCGCGGGCTTGGGGCCCGGCGTCGGACGCGCACCGGTGGCCGGAGCCGCCGGGGACGCGGGCGTCTCCGCGGCGGCCGGCTTCGGGGCCGGCGGGCGCGGTGCTGCCGGACCCGGACGGGCGGCCTGCGCGGGAGAGGGGGCACCCGGCCTGGCCGGTGCGGCCTTGCGCGGGGCGGGCTTGCCGCCGCCGTTGCCCTGCTGCAGGGCGTCGGTCAGCTTGCGTACTACGGGCGCCTCGATCGTCGAGGACGCCGAACGGACAAATTCACCGAGTTCTTGGAGCTTGGCCATGACGACCTTGCTCTCCACCCCGAACTCCTTGGCGAGTTCGTATACCCGGACCTTAGCCACTTCGCTCCTTTTAGGTCCGGGTTGCGTCCGGACCGTCGCTACTTCATGGGCGTACTCATCGCGTGCTCATCGAGTGCTCATCGCAATCTCGACCTACTTCCAACTCGCGGGGTACCAGGGCCGCACGGGGTTCCGTGCGACACGTTTTACGGTGTTGCCTGCTCAGCAACTGTCTGTCGCTCGACGTAATGGCGCAACGCCTTTGTGTCGAGCGCTCCCGGGGCACGCAGCGCCCTCGTGAACGCCCGGCGGCGGACCGCCAGGTCGAGACAGACCAGGGCGGGGTGTACGTACGCACCCCGGCCGGGCAGCGTACCGCGCGGATCGGGGACGCATTCGCCCTCGGCCGCAACGGTACGCAGCAGATCGGTCTTGGCCGCTCGCTCCCGGCACCCCACACAGGTGCGTTCAGGGCATGCTCGGGCATGCGTCCGGCCAGACACTCTTAAGTCTACCTCCCTGCACCGACCCCACCCCTTTGGGGCAGGTATCGAACAGTTGCCGCGCACGAAACTGTCGTGATCTGAGCCACCTGCGGCTTGGATCTATTCCCCGGTACGTTCCCGGGTGCGTTCGCCGGGCCCTTCACCGCCCTGTTCACCGGTCTGCTCGGTGTCCGGGCGGATGTCGATGCGCCAGCCGGTCAGACGGGCGGCGAGCCGGGCGTTCTGCCCTTCCTTGCCGATCGCCAGCGACAGCTGGTAGTCGGGGACCGTCACGCGCGCGGAGCGGGCCGCGAGGTCGACGACCTCGACCTTGGAGACCCGGGCCGGGGAGAGCGCGTTGCCCACCATGTCCGCGGGGTCGTCCGACCAGTCGACGATGTCGATCTTCTCACCGTTCAGCTCGGCCATGACGTTGCGCACGCGGCCGCCCATCGGGCCGATACAGGCGCCCTTGGCGTTCAGGCCGGACCGGGTGGACCGGACGGCGATCTTCGTGCGGTGGCCGGCCTCGCGGGCGATGGCGGCGATCTCGACGGACCCGTCGGCGATCTCCGGCACCTCGAGCGCGAAGAGCTTCTTCACCAGGTTCGGGTGCGTGCGGGAGAGCGTCACGGACGGACCGCGCACACCCTTCGCCACCCGTACGACGTACGACCGCAGCCGCATGCCGTGCTGGTACGACTCGCCGGGGACCTGCTCCTGCACCGGCAGGATGGCCTCCAGCTTGCCGATGTCGACGAGCACGTTCTTCGGGTCGCGGCCCTGCTGGACGACACCGGTGACGATGTCACCCTCGCGGCCCGCGTACTCGCCGAGCGTCGCGTCGTCCTCCGCGTCCCGCAGGCGCTGCAGGATGACCTGCTTGGCGGTGGTGGCGGCGATCCGGCCGAAGTCCGACGGAGTGTCGTCGAACTCGCGTGCCTCCTGCCCCTCCTCCAGGTCCTGGGGGTCCTCCTTCGCCCACACGGTCACGTGGCCGGTCTCCCGGTCGAGCTTGACGCGCGCGTGGCGGCGGCTTCCCTCGGTGCGGTGGTAGGCGATGAGGAGGGCCGACTCGATCGCCTCGACCAGCAGGTCGAAGGAGATCTCCTTCTCCCGCACCAGGCCCCGCAGGGCACTCATGTCGATGTCCACGGCTACGCCTCCTCCTCTTCCTTCATGTCCTTCTCGTCCTTCTTGTCCTTGCGGCTGAACTCGACCTGGACGCGCGCCTTGGCGATGTCCTCGAAGGCGAGTCTCCTGGCGGTGGGCCTGCGCCCCTTCACGCCGGGCACCTCGACGTCCACGCCCTCGTCGTCGACCGTGATGATCCGGGCGACCAGCTCGTCACCGTCTCCCAGCTGGAACTTCACGAGACGGTCGGTGGCGCGCACGTAGTGACGGTGTTCCGCGAGTTCGCGCTCGGCGCCGGGGGTGCCCACCTCGAGGGTGTACTCGCCCTCGCCCATGGCGTCGGTCTCGTCGAGCTTCGCCGAGAGCGCGCGGCTCACATCGGCGATGGCGTCGAGGTCGGCCCCTTCGTCGGAGTCGACGACGACACGCAGCACACGCTTGCGTCCGACCGAGTCCACTTCGATCTCCTCGAGATCGAGTCCCTGCGAGCTGACGAGCGGTTCCAGGAGCTCTCGCAGCCTCTCGCTCTGGGTGGTGCTCATCCGGGTGACTCCTCGGCCGCGTGTGCTGTTGTGGGTAGGTCGCGTGTCAGGTCAAAGGGTATCCGGTCCCGGGGGGTGTTGCCGTCCACCGTGGCCCGTCGGGCGGCGGGGCGGCGCCGCTGGTGGGTGTGGGGGCGGTACGCGGGTACCGTGATCAAGGGCCTGCCGCCCTTTTCGTTCGAACGAGCCCTCCGAGGACGTCTGCCGTGCCGTTCACCCTGCCGTCGCGCACCCCTTCGGGGCCGCGCCGAAGGAGCCTGCTCGCCGGGGCCGCCGGTGCGGGCACCGCGCTGCTCGCCGGCTGCTCCGCCTCCGGCTCCCCCTCCGAGACCACCAAGGGCAGCACGGCCGCCGCCGTGCGGGCACGCGCGCGTGCGGCCCGCGACAGCGAGCGGCTCGCGCAGCGGTACGAGGCCGTGCTCGCCGTGCATCCCACGCTGACCGGTCGTCTGTCACCGCTGCTGGCGGAGGTCGTCCGGCACGCCGAGGCGTTCGGGGGCGGCGAGCGGGCCTCGGACGCGGCGTCCGCGTCGAGGTCCGCGTCGACGCCCCCCTCCCCGGGCACTTCCCCCTCCCCCGAGGTACCGGTGGTGGAGAAGGACGCCCTCACCGGGCTCGCCGCGGCCGAGCGCGAGGTCTCGGACCGGCGCACGAAGGCGCTCATGGAGGTGCCGGGAGAGCTGGCCCGGCTGCTGGCGTCGGTGGCGGCGGCTGGTGCGGTGCACGCGTTTTTGCTGACGGAGGACGAGAAGTGAGCGGTTCCGGCAGAGCCCGGGTGGAAGCGAAGGCGTCGGCGGAGCTGAAGGCCGTACAGGCCGCGCTCGGGGCCGAGCACGCCGCCGTGTACGGCTACGGAGTCGTGGGCGGCAGGATCATCGAGGCTCGGCGGACCGAGGCGCGGGCCGCGTACGACGCGCACCGGGCACGCCGGGACGAGCTGACGCGGGACGTGCGCGACCTGGGTGGGAAGCCCGAGCCGGCGGCGGCCGCCTACGCGCTTCCGTTCCCGGTGACGGACTCGGACTCGGCGGTGCGGCTCGCCGCCGAACTGGAGGACCGCGTGGCCGGGGTGTACTCCGATCTCGTCCGGGCCGCCGACGGTGGCCGGCGGCGCGCGGCGGCGGGCGCCCTGCGGGAAGCGGCGGTGCGGGCGGTGCGCTGGCGCGGCGAGAGCGTAGCCTTCCCTGGTCTCGCCGAGCGGTCGGCCACGTCCACCGCGTCGGCGACCGGGACCGGGTGACGCATACAGGAAGGAAACGACTCGCGCATGGCTTTCGAACCGCCGCAGCGTCTCGTCAAGGCGCTCGGCGAGGCGGCACCGGGCGCTGACGACTGGCTGGAGGAGCTGCCACAGGCGGCCCAACAGGCCGTCGCGCTACGCGAGTCGACCGTGGAGCGTGTGCAGGTTCCCGGCGGACGCAGCAGCCTGGTGGTCCTCGTCCGGCTGCCGGACGGCACTCCCGCCGTCCTGAAGCTCGCTCCGCGCCGCGCCCGCCCCGAGAGCGAACGGGCCGCGCTGGCGCACTGGGACGGCCTGGGCGCGGTACGCCTCCTGGAGCCGGCCGGCGCCGAGGGCGTCCTGCTGCTGGAGCGGCTGCATCCCGATGTGTCGGTGCGGTCGCTGCCGGAGGCCAAGTCGATGCTGGAGGCGGCGGGGGCGCTGCGCAGGCTGTGGGTCGAGCCGCCGGCCGGGCATGTCTTCGAGACGGTGGCCGAGCGGACCGGGCGGCAGGCCGGGGCGATGCGGGCGGGCGCCGACGCGGAGGCGATGCCCCTGGTGGACGCGGCTCTCGCGGTCCGCGAGGAGCTGCTGGCGTCCGCGCCCGCGGCCCACCTGCTGCACGGCACCTTCCGCCAGAGCAAGGTCCTGGCCGGCGAGCGGAGCCCGTGGCTGGCCGTCGGTCCCGACCCGGTGGTCGGCGAGTGCGCCTTCGACCTGGCTCGGCTGGTCCGTGACCGGGTCGAGGACCTGATCGCCTCGCCGTCCGGTGCGGCGACCACCCGTCGCCGGGTGAAGCGCCTCGCGGAGTCCCTGGACGTGGACCAGGAGCGGCTGCGCGGCTGGACCCTGTTCCGGGCCGTGGAATCGGGCGTACGGGCCCGGCGCGTGGGCCGGGCGCGGGACGCCGAGCTGCTGCTGGAGTTCGCCGACTGGCTGTAGGCCCTGCCGGCCCGGGGGCCGCCCGCTCAGGGGCGGCCCCCGGGCGCCGGGGTCACTTCGCCGTCAGACGGGCGATGGCCTCGTCCACCGTCAGCTCCTCGCGCTCACCGGTGCGGCGGTCCTTCAGCTCCAGGACGCCGTCGGCCGAACGCCGGCCGGCCACCAGGATCTTCGGTACGCCGATGAGCTCGGCGTCCGTGAACTTCACGCCGGGCGACACACCCGCGCGGTCGTCCACGAGGACGCGTACGCCCGCCGCGCCCAGCTTCTCCGAGACGTCGAGCGCCAGCTCGGTCTGGAGGGCCTTGCCCGCCGCGACGACGTGGACGTCGGCCGGGGCGATCTCGGCGGGCCAGACCAGGCCCTGTTCGTCGGCGTGCTGCTCGGCGAGCGCTGCGACGGCGCGCGAGACACCGATGCCGTACGAGCCCATGGTGACGCGGACGGGCTTGCCCTGCTGGCCGAGGACGTCGAGCTGGAGGGCGTCGGCGTACTTGCGGCCGAGCTGGAAGATGTGGCCGATCTCGATGGCGCGGTCCAGCTTGAGGCCGGTGCCGCAGGACGGGCAGGGGTCGCCCTCGCGTACGACGACCGCGTCCACGTACGTGTCGACCTCGAAGTCACGGCCCGCGACGACGTTCTTCGCGTGCACGCCCTCCTTGTTGGCGCCGGTGATCCAGGCGGTGCCGGGAGCGACGCGCGGGTCGGCGAGGTAGCGGACCTTCTCCAGGCCCTGCGGGCCGACGTATCCGCGTACGAGGTCGTCGCGGCCCGTGAAGTCCTCGGCCGTGACGAGTTCGACGGCGGCGGGGGCGAAGTGCGCCTCCACCTTGTCCATGTCGACCTCGCGGTCGCCGGGCACGCCGATGGCCACGATCTCGCCGTCCACCTTGACCAGCAGGTTCTTCAGGGTGGCGGAGGCGGGCACGTCCAGGTACGCGGCGAGCGTCTCGATGGTCGGGGTCTCGGGGGTGGGGATCTCTTCGAGAGCGGGGACGGCCGATCCGTCCACCGGCTGAAGCGCGTACGTGATCGCCTCGGTGTTGGCCGCGTAGTCGCAGTTCGGGCAGTCGGCGAAGGTGTCCTCGCCGGCCGCGGCCGGAGCGAGGAACTCCTCGGACTTGGAGCCGCCCATGGCGCCCGCGGTGGCCGCGCAGATGCGGTAGTCCAGACCGAGGCGCGCGAAGATCTTCTGGTACGCCTCGCGGTGCAGGGCGTACGACTGGGCCAGGCCCTCGTCCTCGGTGTCGAAGGAGTACGAGTCCTTCATCAGGAACTCGCGGCCGCGCAGGATGCCGGCGCGCGGGCGGGCCTCGTCGCGGTACTTGTTCTGGATCTGGTAGAGGATGACGGGCAGGTCCTTGTAGGACGTGCACTGGTCCTTGACCAGGAGGGTGAAGATCTCCTCGTGGGTGGGGCCGAGGAGGTAGTCGCCGCCCTTGCGGTCGTTCAGGCGGAACAGTTCGGGGCCGTACTCCTCCCAGCGGCCGGTCGCCTCGTAGGGCTCCTTCGGCAGCAGGGCGGGCAGCGTGACCTCCTGGGCGCCGATGGCGTCCATCTCCTCGCGGACCACCCTCTCCACGTTGGCCAGGACCTTCTTGCCCAGCGGCAGCCAGGACCACAGGCCGGCTGCGGTGCGGCGCACGTAGCCGGCGCGCACCAGCAGTTTGTGGCTGAGCACCTCGGCGTCCGCCGGGTCGTCACGCAGTGTCTTGACCATCAAACGGGACATGCGCTGGACCTGGGCCATGGTTCTCGACTCCTGCTGCGTAAGGGTGATGGCTAAGCCGTGCCGGGCGGTGCGGGGGGCGTGCCCCACTTCCCCGGGGACCGCTTAGGAGGTTAGCCGGGGGTCCGCCGTCGCCGGAAATCGATTGTCGGCGGCCGGGGGCCTCAGGGGCGCCGCAGGGGCAGCGGGGCGCCCATCACCGCGTACGGCTTCGGTGCGCTGGGGAACAGGACCTGCCTGGCCAGGTCCTCGTAGCCGAGCGAGCGGTACAGGCCGCGGGCCGGGCTCTCCGTGTCGATGGCCGAGAGGATCGAACGCGGTTCGGTGGCGCTGTCCGTGATGGTGGTGATCAGGGCGCGGCCGATCCCGCGGTTCTGGAAGTCGGGGTGGACGTGCAGTTCGGTGATCACGAAGGAGTGGTCCAGCCAGTCGTCGTACCCCTGGCCTCGCAGGTACGGCTCGACGACGGTGGACCACCAGTGCGTACGGTCGTTGGGCATGCCGTAGACGAAGCCGGCGAGCCGTCCGTCACCGGCGCCGGTCGCGCCGAGCGCGCGGGCGCCGGGGAAGGTGAGGTGACGCAGCACGATCTGGCGTCGTACGGCGATCTCGTCCGCGCCGAGTCCGAAGGCCACGGCCTGGACGGTCAGCGCCTCGTCGATCCGGGCGGCCAGGTCCAGCGGGCCGATGACGACATCGTCGGGCGTCAGGGGGCCCTGACCGGGGAAGGACAGCATGCCCGGAGACTACCCGGGCGTATTCGTCCGGGGGCGTGGCGGACCGAGGGTTGTCCTGTTGGCGCGGGTCCGCGGTGGCCGGTAGTGCCCGTGCGGCCGAGCCGCGGAGGTCACGGCTCCTCCCCCCCGGCGGGGACCGCACTCCTCAGAAGAGGATGCTCATGAAGGCGCCGACCTCCTGGAAGCCCACTCTGCGGTAGGTGGCCCGGGCGGCCGTGTTGAAGTCGTTGACGTAGAGGCTGACGACCGGGGCGACGTCCGCGAGGGCGTAGCGCAGGACGGCCGCCATGCCGGGGGCCGCGAAGCCCTGGCCGCGGTACTCGGGGGCGACCCAGACACCCTGGATCTGGCAGGCCTTCGAGGTCGCGGCGCCGATCTCCGCCTTGAAGACGACTCGGCCGTCGCGGTCGAGACGGGCGAACGAGCGTCCGGAGCCGACGAGTTCGGCGACCCTCGCCTGGTAGAGGAGACCGCCGTCGCCCGCGAGCGGGGAGACGCCGACCTCCTCGGTGAACATCGCCACGCACGCCGGCATGATCGCCTCCATCTCGTCCTTGCGGATGCGGCGGACGTACGGATCCGGGGCGATGTCGGAGGGGAGCCGGTCGGCGACCATCAGGGGCTGGTGCGGCCGGATCTCACGGGCGGGGCCCCAGTTCGGTTCGAGGAGGCGCCAGAGCTGGGCCGTGGCCTCGGAGGAGCCGACGATGGAGGAACAGCGGCGGCCCGCCCTGCGGGCGCGGTCCGCGAAGGCCCGTACGGCACGGGGGGTCGCGCAGATCGGGACGAGGTTCGCGCCGGCGTAGCAGAGGGACGTGAGCATGCCGTCCTCGTACCAGCCCCACATCTCGCCGCCGAGGCGCCAGGGGTCCAGGCCCGCGACCTGTACACGGGAGGACACGAAGGCGTTCGCGACCGGCTCGCGGTCGAGGACGGCGAGTGCGGCGTCCAGGTCACTCGGCTCGAGGACCCTGGTGGTCGTCTGCGTCAACACGTACGGGGCCTTCACCATCAGGTCTGCTGATCTCCGCACTGTACCTGGGGAAAATGTGCCACGCCGCACAGTGGCTCCGGGGAGGTTCTTCTCCGCCCCGCCGCCGCTTCCTGGCGCGGCCCCGGGGGTCACGCCACCGGGCCCCGCCGGTACGCGCACGCGCTCGTCCCGGAGCGCCGGACGGGCTGGATCCTTCAGCCCGTCCGGAGTGGGAGGACCGTGAGGTCAGCCCGCCACCGACACCGAGGGCTCGCCGGAGGCGATTCCGTCCGCCTCCATCTGCTCGGCGATCTTCATCGCCTCCTCGATCAGCGTCTCGACGATCTTCGACTCGGGGACGGTCTTGATGACCTCGCCCTTGACGAAGATCTGGCCCTTGCCGTTGCCGGAGGCGACACCGAGGTCGGCCTCGCGGGCCTCGCCCGGTCCGTTCACCACGCAGCCCATGACCGCGACGCGGAGCGGCACCTCCATGCCCTCCAGACCCGCGGTGACCTCTTCGGCCAGCTTGTAGACGTCGACCTGGGCGCGCCCGCAGGACGGGCAGGAGACGATCTCCAGGCGGCGCTGCTTGAGGTTCAGCGACTCCAGGATCTGCATGCCGACCTTGATCTCCTCGACCGGCGGGGCCGAGAGGGAGACGCGGATGGTGTCGCCGATGCCCTCGGAGAGCAGCGCGCCGAAGGCCACCGCGGACTTGATCGTGCCCTGGAAGGCGGGGCCCGCCTCGGTCACGCCGAGGTGCAGGGGGTAGTCGCACGCGGCGGCCAGCTGGCGGTAGGCGTTGACCATGACGACCGGGTCGTTGTGCTTGACCGAGATCTTGATGTCCTGGAAGCCGTGCTCCTCGAAGAGCGAGGCCTCCCACAGCGCCGACTCGACCAGCGCCTCGGGCGTCGCCTTTCCGTACTTCTGGAGCAGGCGCCGGTCGAGCGAACCGGCGTTGACGCCGATGCGGATCGGCGTGCCGGTGTCCTTGGCGGCCCGCGCGATCTCCTTGACCTGGTCGTCGAACTGCTTGATGTTGCCGGGGTTCACGCGGACCGCGGCGCAGCCGGCCTCGATCGCGGCGAACACGTACTTCGGCTGGAAGTGGATGTCCGCGATCACCGGGAGCTGCGACTTGCGGGCGATGGTGGCGAGCGCGTCGGCGTCGTCCTGCGTGGGGCACGCCACCCGCACGATCTGGCAGCCGGCCGCGGTCAGTTCGGCGATCTGCTGGAGGGTGGCGCCGACGTCGGACGTACGCGTCGTCGTCATCGACTGCACCGAGACGGGTGCGTCTCCGCCCACCGCCACGGTTCCGACCTGGATCTGCCGGCTCTTGCGGCGCTCGGCGAGCTTGGTCGGGACGGACGGCATGCCGAGTGAAATCGCAGTCATCTGCTGTGCAACCCCAAGGTAAGGATTCGGTCGGTCCCGAAAGCTGACGGGCTCCAGTCATCGAGATTACGGCACCCCCGCAGACGGGAGCACATCACGCAGGCAGGTCCACCCATAGGAGGACGGCCGGGCATGCAGCATGCCCGGCCGTCGTGAACTGCGTACGGCTAGGAGATTCTCACCGGATTGACCACGTCGGCGATCAGCACCAGGATCGTGAAGCAGATGAAGATTCCGGCCACCACGTAGGCGACGGGCATCAGCTTGGCCACGTCGAACGGACCGGGGTCCGGCCGCCGCAGTACCTTCGCCGCGTTGCGCCTCAGCGACTCCCACAGGGCGCCCGCGATGTGCCCGCCGTCGAGCGGGAGCAGCGGGAGCATGTTGAAGAGGAACAGGGAGAGGTTGAAGCCCGCGACGAGGAACAGCATCATCGCGATCTGGTTCTCCGGCGGGATGTCGAGCGTGAAGACCTCGCCGCCGACGCGGGCCGCGCCGACCACGCCCATCGGTGAGTCCGCCTCGCGCTCGCCGTCGCCGAAGGCCGCGTCCCACAGGGCGGGGACCTTGGACGGCAGGGCGATCAGCGACTCGACGCCGTTCTGCATCATGTCGCCCATGCGGTCCACGGACTGCCCGAACGACTGCTGCACGATGCCGGAGGCGGGCGTGAAGCCGAGGAAGCCGGCGTACACGTACTTGCCCTCGACGTAGCCGCCGTCGCCGTCCGTCTTGCTGACCTGGTTGCGGATCAGGTGGGCGGACAGGTCGAGTTGCTTGCCGTCGCGCTCGACGGTGAGGGTGACGTCCTTGCCGGGGTTGGCGCGGATGTCGGACTGGAGGGCGGACCAGTCGGTGACCTTCTTGCCGTCGAACGCGACGATCTTGTCACCGCCCTGGAGTCCGGCGGCCTTGGCGGGCGCCGCCGTGTCGCTCTTCCGGCACTCCGAGCGGTTCTCGCTCTGCTCGATGACGCAGTCGGAGACCTTGCCGACCGTGGTGGTCTGCGTCTGGATGCCGAAGGTCATCATCACGCCGAGGAAGATCGCGACGGCCAGGATCAGGTTCATGAAGGGGCCGGCGAACATCACGATCACGCGCTTCCACGGCTTGCGCGTGTAGAAGAGGCGTTTCTCGTCGCCCGGCTGGAGCTCCTCGAAGGACTGGGCCCTCGCGTCCTCGATCATGCCGCGCCACGGTGAGGTGGAGCGGGCCTCGATCTTGCCGTCCGGACCGGGCGGGAACATGCCGATCATGCGGATGTAGCCGCCGAGCGGAATCGCCTTGATCCCGTACTCCGTGTCGCCCTTCCTGCGCGAGAAGATCGTCGGACCGAAGCCGACCATGTACTGCGGCACGCGGATGCCGAAGAGCTTCGCCGTGGAGAGATGTCCCAGCTCGTGCCAGGCGATCGAGAAGAGCAGGCCGATCGCGAAGACGACTATGCCGAGGATCATCATCAGGGTCGTCATGCACGAGCCTCCGCCGTTGTCATGGCTGTCGTCCGAGCTGTTGTCCGGGCTGTCGCCCGCGCTGTCAGTTCGCGGGCCCGGGCGCGCGCCCAGGTCTCCGCTTCGAGGACGTCCGGGACGGTGAGCGAGGTTCCCGTACGGGGTGTGCCGTGCTCGGCGACGACCTCCGTGACGGTCTCCATGATCCCGGGATACGGCAGTGAGCCGTTCAGGAACGCGTCCACGCACTCCTCGTTGGCCGCATTGAACACCGCGGGAGCCGTGCCCGCGAGCTCCCCGACGTGCCGGGCGAGCCCCACGGCCGGAAACGCGTCGGTGTCGAGGGGGAAGAACTCCCAGCTCGACGCCTTCGACCAGTCGAAGGCGGGCGCCGCGTCGGGGACGCGCTCGGGCCAGCCCAGACCGATGGCGATCGGCCCGCGCATGTCGGGGGGCGTCGCCTGGGCCATCGTCGATCCGTCCGTGAACTCCACCATCGAGTGGACATACGACTGCGGGTGCACGACCACCTCAATCCGCTCGAAGGGAATGTCGTAGAGGAGGTGCGCCTCGATGACTTCGAGCCCCTTGTTGACGAGGGTCGAGGAGTTGACGGTGATGACCGGGCCCATGGCCCAGGTGGGGTGGGCGAGGGCGTCCGCGGGGGTGACGGCGGCAAGCTCGGCCTTCGTACGTCCCCGGAAGGGGCCGCCGGAAGCGGTGACGACCAGCTTGCGTACGTCGGCCCTGGTGCCCGAGGCCAGCGCCTGGAACAGGGCCGCGTGCTCGGAGTCGACGGGGATGATCTGGCCCGGCGCGGCCAGCGCCTTCACCAGGGGGCCGCCGACGATGAGCGACTCCTTGTTGGCGAGCGCGAGGGTGCGGCCCGCTTCCAGGGCGGCGAGCGTGGGGGCGAGGCCGATCGAGCCGGTGATGCCGTTCAGGACGGTGTGGCCCGCGGAGGCGGCGAGGTGGGTGGCGGCGTCCGCTCCGGCGAGGAGCTCGGGCAGGGCCTCCCCCGGCCCGTACCGGGCGGACAGGGCCTCGCGCAGTGCCGGTACGGCGTCCTCGCGGGCCACGGCGACGGTCTTGACGCGGAGCCGGTGCGCCTGCTCCGCCAGAAGCTCCACCCTCCCGCCCGCCGCGGAGAGACCGGTCACCCGGAACCGGTCGGGATTGCGCAGCACGAGGTCGATGGCCTGGGTGCCGATCGATCCGGTGGATCCGAGGATCACGACGTCCCGTACTCCGTGCACGGGATCGAAGACTAGATGCGGATCGGCGAGGGGGGCTGGACTGTCGCTCATCCCTCCATTGTTGCCGCAACACCGCACCGACGGGACAGGGGCGTCCCGCGAGTGCCTCGTAAGGGTCACGGAGGGTCCCCTTCGGGGGTGCGGGGAACCGCGCGGCCGGCGGCCCGGCACGACCCGCGCGCGCCCGCCGCGCCGCAGGGCGCCGCGGTGGGCGGACCGCCCGGCGCGCGATGTTCCCCCGTTCGCCGTGCCGCCGCTCGCCGCACGACGTCGGTGCGGTGAGCGGCGGCACGGGGCCGGGGACGGCGGCGCCTCCCGGGGGAGGGTCAGCGGACGGGCCGGTGGACGTTCTCCCGTTCGGTCGCTCCCGGTGTCGCGTCGGCGATCCACGGACCTTCGCCGGACGGGTCGACGACTCCCTCCTCCAGCCAGGTGTAGGCGCCGCCGAGGACGCCCTTGACCACCTTGCGGTCGAGATCGTCGGTGTTGGACCACAGCCGGCCGAAGAGCTCCTCCACCCGGACGCGGGACTGGCTGCAGAAGGCGTCGGCGAGCTGGTACGCCTCCCGGCCGTGCGCCTCGGTCGAGCGCAGGAGTTCGGCGCGGACACAGGCGGCGCTCATCGCGAACAGCTCGGCGCCGATGTCGACGATCCGGCCGAGGAAGCCCTGCTTGGTCTCCATCCGGCCCTGCCAGCGGGACATGGCGTAGAAGGTGGACCGGGCGAGCTTGCGGGCGGAGCGCTCCACGTACCGGAGGTGGCCGGACAGGTCGACGTGTCCGGCCGGATGGAAGTCCCCGTAGGAACGCGGCAGTTGACCGGGGCCCGCGATCAGTTTCGGGAGCCACTTGGCGTAGAACACGCCGGCGTTCGCGCCCGCCTTCGCCTTGTCCGAGAGGGACTTCTCCGGGTCGATGAGGTCGCCGGCCACGGAGAGGTGGGCGTCGACCGCCTCCCGCGCGATCAGCAGGTGCATGATCTCCGTCGAGCCCTCGAAGATGCGGTTGATGCGCAGGTCGCGCAGGATCTGCTCGGCGGGGACGGCCCGTTCGCCGCGGGCCGCGAGGGAGTCGGCGGTCTCGAAGCCGCGTCCGCCGCGGATCTGGACCAGCTCGTCGGCCATCAGCCAGGCCATCTCGGAGCCGTACAGCTTGGCGAGGGCGGCCTCGATGCGGATGTCGTTGCGGTTCTCGTCGGCCATCTGCGACGACAGGTCGAGGACGGCCTCCAGGGCGAACGTGGTCGCCGCGATGAAGGAGATCTTCGCGCCCACGGCCTCGTG
Organism: Streptomyces aurantiacus; assembly: GCF_027107535.1. NCBI lineage: Bacteria > Bacillati > Actinomycetota > Actinomycetes > Kitasatosporales > Streptomycetaceae > Streptomyces > Streptomyces sp. Qhu-G9. The sequence goes on from NZ_CP114283.1 coordinate 7,623,044, forward strand.
GTGGGCCACCGGCTTGCCCCACTGCTCCCGCACGGACGACCACTCGCGGGCGATCTTCAGACACCACTTGCCGGCGCCGACGCACATGGCGGGCAGCGAGAGCCGTCCGGTGTTGAGCGTGGTGAGGGCGATCTTGAGCCCGGCGCCCTCCGGTCCGATGCGGTTCGCGGCGGGCACCCGGACCTGGTGGAAGCGGGTGACCCCGTTCTCCAGACCGCGCAGCCCCATGAACGCGTTGCGGTTCTCGACCGTGACGCCCTCCGACGCGGCCTCCACGACGAAGGCGGTGATGCCGCCCTTGTGGCCCTCGGACTTCGGCACGCGCGCCATCACGACCAGCAGGTCCGCGACGACACCGTTGGTCGTCCAGAGTTTCACCCCGTCGAGGACGTAGTCGTCGCCGTCGGGTACCGCGCTGGTGGCCAGGCGCGCCGGGTCGGAGCCCACGTCGGGCTCGGTGAGCAGGAAGGCGGAGATGTCGGTACGGGCCAGGCGCGGGAGGAAGGCGTCCTTCTGCTCCTGGGTGCCGAAGAGCTTCAGCGGCTGCGGTACGCCGATCGACTGATGCGCGGAGAGCAGCGCGCCGATCGCCGGGTTCGCGGAGCCGACCAGGGCCAGCGCCTTGTTGTAGTAGACCTGCGTCAGGCCCAGGCCGCCGTACTTCGTGTCGATCTTCATGCCGAGGGCGCCGAGCTCCTTGAGCCCGTTGATCACCTCGTCGGGGATCCGCGCCTCGCGCTCGATGAGCGCTGAGTCGATCTTGGTCTCGCAGAAGTCGCGCAGTCTGGCGAGGAACTCCTCGCCGCGCCGCGCGTCCTCGTCGGGGGGCATCGGGTGGGGGTGGATGAGGTCGAGCCGGAAGCGGCCGAGGAACAGCTCCTTGGCGAAACTGGGTTTGCGCCAGTCCTGCTCTCGCGCGGCCTCGGCGACCTGTCGGGCCTCGCGTTCGGAGACAGCGGGCTGGTGGGGTGTTGCGGACAAGAGGCTCACCTCGCCGCGAATAGGGATCTTGGTCCGTTCCGTTACTCACCGGTGCTACTCGATCGTATGTACCCGATTCCGGACCCACCCACCAGTCCTCGCGCACCATTCGGCCCACTCCACGGACGTGCCCGCGCCGGGATCCGGAGGGCAGGCCCGCAGGGCCGCCCGACAGGGGCGCGCGGAACGGCGCGCCAAGCCCCCGCCCGCCCGCACCCGCGCATCAGGCCCTTCTCCCGCCCCGGTGGGAGCCCTCGCGCGACCGACGGAGTCGAAGCGCTTCGACAACCTATGGACACCCACTCGCCGTCAAGCTACTGTCGAGCCACCCTCACTCGCCCTTGTCCGTAACGCGCACTGTCGAAGCGCTTCACACAATGCTTGGAGAGCTGGATGGTCACCCTCGCCGAGGTCGCCCAGCATGCCGGAGTATCGGCGAGCACGGTGAGCTATGTCCTCAGCGGCAAGCGGTCCATCTCCGTGGACACCCGCCAGCGGGTCGAGCAGAGCATCCAGGAGCTCGGGTACCACCCCAACGCGGGAGCCCGGGCGCTGGCAAGCAACCGGTCCAACATCATCGCGCTGATGATCCCGCTCCGCACCGACATGTACGTACCCGTGATGATGGAGATCGCCATCGCGGTGACGACCGCGGCGCGCACCCACGGGTACGACGTGCTGCTGCTCACCGGCGAGGAGGGCCCCGACGCCGTGCGCCGGGTCACCGGGAGCGGGCTCGCCGACGCGATGATCCTGATGGACGTCGAGCTCGACGACGAGCGGCTGCCGCTGCTGCGCGGCACCGACCAGCCGTCCGTCCTCATCGGGCTCCCCGCCGACACCAGCGGCCTGACCTGCGTGGATCTCGACTTCCGTGCGACGGGCGCGCTGTGCGCCGAGCATCTCGCGATGCTCGGTCACCGTGACATCGCTGTCATCGGCGAGGCTCCCGCGGTCTACGAGCGGCACACGGGCTTCGCCGAGCGCACGCTCGACGGACTCCGCTCCCGGTCGCGGGAGCTCGGCCTGCGGGTGCTCCACCGCCCGTGCGAGGGCGGCTTCGACGCCATGTCACTGACCCTGGCCCGGGTCTTCGACGAGCGCCCCGGCACCACGGGCTTCGTCGTGCAGAACGAGTCCGCCGTCGAGCCGCTGCTCGCGCTGCTGCGCAGGCAGGGCCGGGCGGTGCCGGAGGACGTGTCGGTGATCGCGATCTGCCCGGACCAGGTCGCCGTCCAGGCGTCGGTGCGGCTGACCTCGGTGGCCATCCCCGCCCAGGAGATGGGCCGCAACGCGGTGGAGCAGCTGATCGCCAAGCTGGAGGGGCACGGCAAGGACGAAGTCGTGCTCATCGCACCCGAGTTGACGGTCCGGGCGAGCACGGGTCCGGCTCCCGCCGCTTCCTGACCTCACCACACCACCCCATCTCCCGTACACATGAGGGGAGTTGGGGAACCCCGCCTGTCCCGGCCGGCCGTGCCGCCGGGTCCTGTCGCCACTCCTTCCTTCAGGAGCACCCCGTATGAATCAGCCTGCCGAGAACCAGCCCGGAGAGCACGGAAGGCCCGGGCAGGGGTCCGCGAGCCTCGCCCAGTCCTCCCCCACCGTCGGCACGTTCCGCGAACGCGACGGCGCGCTGGAGTGGAGCGGCCGCCAGGAGACCGTACGCATCGAGCCGTGGGGCCCGGACGCCGTCCGGGTCCGGGCCAGGCTCGGCGGGCCCGTCCTGGAGGGTCTGCCCGCCGCCGTGCTCGACGAGCCGCCCGCCACGGAGGCCACCGTCAAGATCGAGGACGGGCGGGGACTGCTGACCGTCGGCGCGCTGACCGTGGAGGTCGACGCCGAGGGCCTGGTCCGCTTCGTCCGCAGCGACGACGGCACCGAACTGCTCGCCGAGGAGCGCGCCCACTTCTGGTGGCCGGGGCCGCGCCTCTACACCCCCGTCGGCAACGGCCACCACCGTCTGGAGCAGCGCTTCGCCGCGTACGAGGGCGAGAAGCTGTACGGCCTCGGACAGCACCAGCACGGGCTGCTCGACCAGAAGGGCGCCGTCCTCGACCTGGTCCAGCGCAACGCCGAGGTGACCATCCCGGTCCTCACCTCCAGCCGCGGCTACACCCTGCTGTGGAACAGCCCGGCGATCGGCCGCGTCGAGCTCGCGGGCAACGGCACGCGGTGGGTGGCGGACTCGGCCCGGCAGATCGACTACTGGATCACCGCGGGCCGTCCGGCCGACGCGCAGCGCCGGTACAGCGCGGTGACCGGGCGCACGCCGATGCTGCCCGAGTGGGCGGCGGGCTTCTGGCAGTGCAAGCTGCGCTACCGCACCCAGGACGAACTCCTCGGCGTGGCACGGGAGTACAGGCGCCGCGGCCTGCCCATCGACGTCATCGTCTGCGACTTCTTCCACTGGACGCATCTGGGCGAGTGGAAGTTCGACCCGGCCGAGTGGCCGGACCCGGCGGCGATGCAGCGGGAGCTCACGGAACTCGGCATCAAGCTCGTCGTGTCCGTCTGGCCGTCCGTCTCCCCGCTCTCCGAGAACCATCAGCTGATGGAGCAGCGGGGCTGGTTCATCGGCACCCAGTACGGGCCCATGGCACACGCCGACTGGCCGGACAAGGAGGTCGCCTCCACGGTCCAGGTCGCCTTCTACGACGCGACGAACCCCGAGGCGCGTGAGTTCCTCTGGTCGCGGATCAAGGACAACTACCTTGAGCCGTACGGGATCACGTCCTTCTGGCTGGACGCCTGCGAGCCGGAGCTGAAGCCGGGTTTCCAGGAGAACCTGCGCTACTGGGCGGGCCCGGGACTCGAAGTGGGCAACATGTATCCGCGCGAGAACGCCCGCACCTTCCACGAGGGCATGCTGGCGGCGGGCGAGAGAGAGGTCATCACCCTCAACAGGTCGGCGTGGGCGGGCAGTCAGCGCTACGGGGCCGCCCTGTGGTCCGGCGACATCGGCACGGACTTCGCGACGCTGCGCCGCCAGATCGCGGCGGGTCTCAACACCTCGCTGTCCGGCATCCCCTGGTGGAACACCGACATCGGGGGCTTCCACGGCGGTGACCCGGACGACCCGGCGTACCGCGAGGTCATGATCCGCTGGTTCCAGTTCGGCGCGCTGTCCCCGCTGATGCGCCTGCACGGCTTCCGGGACCCGGGCACGCCGCTCGGCCCGGAGATGACCGGTGGCCCGAACGAGGTGTGGTCGTACGGCGAGGAGGCCGGCGCGATCCTGGAGAGGTACCTCCACCTGCGTGAGCGTCTGAAGCCGTACGTGCTGGAGGTCATGCGGGAGGCCCACGAGGAGGGGCTGCCGGTGATGCGGCCGCTGTTCCTGGAGTTCCCCGAGGACCAGGCGACGTGGTCCGTGGACGACGCGTACCTCTTCGGCCGGGACCTGCTGGTCGCGCCGGTGCTCACGGCGGGGGCGACGGCCCGGACGGCGTACCTTCCGGCGGGCGCGCGCTGGACCGACGCGTGGACCGGCGAGTCGTACGAGGGAGGCGCGGCCGTGACCGTCGACGCGCCGCTGGACCGCATTCCGCTGTTCCTGCGGGACGGGGCACGGCTGCCGGTGGCGGAGTGACCCCGCAGACGTGAGGGTGCGGCCGGCTCCCCGGGAGGGGCCGGCCGCACCGTCGTTCACCTGCGTCGCGCGGGGATCAGCTGCTGGAGACCGACATGCTGTTGGTGCGGAAGTCCAGGCCGCCGGACGACGAGGTGATCTCGAAGCCGAACTGGACGTCGCCGATGGTCTCGTTGCCCATCCAGTGCTTGGTGTCCTTGATCCACTTGAGGATCGGCAGGACGTTGACGGTGCCGGAGTTGGAGTCCGAGGTGCGCAGGAACGAGAAGACCTCGTTGGCGCCGTTGCTGCCCTTGTAGACGGACCAGGTGTGGCCGCCGAGGGTGACGTTGCCCTGCGAGGTGCCGAGCGGGCCCACGGCTCCGTTGTAGTTGACCCAGAGCATGATCTCGTAGTCGTAGTCCGTGTCCCAGATGTCGTACGACGTGTTGTACGCGCCGGACGACGGGACCGTGACGTTGTAGCTGCTGCTGAGCGAACCGAGCGAGGTGATCGACTTGTTGATCACCTTCTTGGCGTTCGGGTAGGACTTGATGCCGCCGGTGTTGGGGTGGTTGGCGTTGACTCCCCAGTTGGTGCCGGAGTTGGCCCAGATGCACTGGCCGCCGGCGCCGCCGCCCCAGATGTTGTTGTAGAGCGTGTAGCCGTTGAGGCTGGTGTTGCCCCACTGGTCGCAGGAGTTCCAGACGGCCGCCGAGGCGGGGGCCGAAGCGAGACCGATGGTGGCGCCGAGTGCGAGGGCGGGGGCCAGGAGGGCCTTGGTGATCCTGTTCAGCGTGCGTGTTGCCATGGTGTCCCTTCCATGGGTGGGGGGATGTGGGGGATGTGACTGCGGTGGATCTACTGCGGCCCCAGGGTCAGGACGCAGTCCTCTCCGGCGCGCAGGGAGAGCTGTCGCGCTCCGGAGAGAGTTCTGAGGTCGACCCGGCAGGTGCGGGTGGGCCGCACCACCGCCCGGGCCTCCCGCGGGTGCCAGCTGAGATCGACCACCGCGCCGAACCTCGTGGTCACGCCGAGGAGTTCACCCGCCGGGAGGGCGGCGGGCAGGGCGGGGAGGAGGACCAGCCGGTCGGGGGTCGACTGGATCAGCGCCTCGACGATCAGGGCGGGGAGGGTGTGCGCGGCGTCCGCGTTGTAGACGTCGCGGTGGGGGTAGTGCGCGCTCATGAGGGAGGCGTGGAAGAAGTCGCCCTCCAGTACCCGGCCGAGCGCGTGCGCGACCCGCTCGCCGTCGCGCAGGCGGGCCGCGACGAGGGCGTGGTGCAGGTGCCCGTGCGCGGAGTCGTTCTCGGCGCCCCGCAGTTCGAGCGCGCGGTGTGCCGCGGCGGCGAGCCCGGGGGTCTCGTAGGGGTTGATCTCGTCGTGCGGCCACACGCCGTACAGGTGGCTGAGGTGCCGGTGGTCGTACGTGTCGTCGAGGCCGGGCCACGCCCACTCGGCGAGCGCGCCGTCGTCGTTGACGCGGTGCGGGGGCAGCCGCTCGGCGAGGTCCCGCCATCGGTCCGCGTCGGGGCCGGGGTGGTACGCGGCCGCCGTGAGCAGGGCGTGCCGGGCCGCCGAGAGGTCCATGGCGGCGTTGACCGCGCCCCAGCTCGCGTTCGCCGGGCGGTTCTCGGGTGAGTAGGAGGGCACGACGACGAGCCGGCCCCGCTCGTCGGTCCGGGTGAGGAAGTCCTCGTAGAACAGGGCGACTTCGGCCAGGGCGCCGGCCAGTCGCAGGTCCCGCTCCCCCCGTGTCTCGTCGTGGTCGACCAGGGGCTTGAGCAGCCAGTCGGCGCCCGCCGTCCACAGGTGCAGGGGGTATTCGCGGCTGAAGTGGTACGTGTGCCCGGACTCGCCGTCCGTGTGGGGCGGGGCGACGACGCCTCGGGCACCGAAGACGGCGCGGGCGTTGTCCCTCCAGTGCGGCAACTGCCCGTGGATCAGCGTGGCGTGGGCCTCGACGACCTCGGGCAGCGCGGCGGCGACGGCCGAGGCGGTCTGCAGGTTGAGGTTGGCGTCCGTGGTGAACGCCCCGGACCAGGCCGTGTCCCAGTCGCCGGTCCACAGCCCGGTGAGCCTCGGCGGGAGCATCCCGCTGGCGGACAGCAGGTGGTAGCGGCCGGCCGCGAAGAGCCGTTCGAGGAGGGCCGGGCTCTTGGGGCGCTTCAGCAGCTCGGAGCCGGGGAGCGCGCGTTCGGTGTCGTCGGCGTCGAGGACGAGGCAGGCGCGGGCGTACGCGGTGCGGTGGAGGCGCAGGTGGCGCTCCAGGAGGGTCCCGTACGGGTCCTCGTCGTCCGGCAGCAGCTCGCGCAGGGCCTGCGTGCCTGCCACCGTGTCCAGTTCCCCGCTGTGCCGGGCGAGGCGCGTCAGCAGCAGGACCGACTCCGCTCCCGTCACGCGCATGCCCGGCGGGGCCAGCGTCGTACGGCCGCCGGTGACCACGGCCAGCATCACCCCCGTGTACGCGCGGTCGCTGCCGGGGTAGCGGGCGCGCAGGGTGAGTACGGCGCCCTCGGGGGTGAGGACCGCGCCCTCGCTGATGCCCAGCCCGCCCGGGGCACCGGGGAGTCGGTGGTCCAGCGCGATGTCCAGGGTGAGCCCCGGCGAGGTCACGTACTGGACGATCACGTCGTCGGCGCGCGAGACGAAGACCCGGCTGCGCCAGCCCGTGCAGACCGATTCGGCGACGCCCGTGGTGAAGTCGACCGAGCGGCGGTAGCCGCGTTCCCCGTCGGACGTCCGTCGCAGCCGTACCTGGAAGGCGGGGTGGAAGGGCTGCACCCACTGCAGGGGGCGCCCGTCCGTGAAGTCCTCGGCCGCGGCTCGGTCGCCCGCCAGCAACCGGTCCTGGAGGGCGGTCAGTTCGGCCGCCAGCTCCGGTGGGCGGGCGTGCTCGCCGCCGTTGGGGCGGACGAGGGTGTGGTGCGTGGCGATGACCCGGTCGTCGCCGGGATCGCCGAACACCAGCGCTCCGTGACGGCCGTTGCCGCTCAGGAAGGCGTCCTCCCAGCGGGCGGCGGGGCTCGGCTCCCAGGTGCCGTGCGGCGGGGGCGGCGGGGCGTCGGCGCTCACGGCGACAGCACCGCCGCCCCGTAGCGGCCCAGCTCCACGGAGTCTGTGACCTGTCGGCCGCCGAGCAGGTCCCGGTACGTTCCGGGCACGGCCACCGTGATTGGGTCCCGCCCGTGGTTGAGGACGAAGAGGAGGTCTCCCCGGCGCACGGCCTCGACCTGTGCGGGCAGCCCTTCGAGCACCGGCCGCACCCCGGCCTCGGCGGCCACGCCCTCCAACAGCTCTCGCAGCGCGGCGGGTTCGGGCAGCGTGGAGACGTACCAGGCGCGGCCCCTGCGCAGTACCGCCGGGAGCCCGTCCAGTTCACCGCCCTGGTAGACGGCCTCCGCGACACCCTCCCCGGCCTCGATCTCCTCGGACCACAGCGTGCCCCGGAAGCCGTCGCACTCGGCGTGCTCCCCGCGGTCGAGGGGCCACCACTCGTGCAGGGTCCGGATCCCGAAGAGCTCTCGCAGCCGCCCGTCCATGCCGCCGGGCCGCACCCGGTCGTCCTCGTCCGCGACCCCGGTCAGGAAGCCGCAGACCAGGGTGCCGCCGCCCCGTACGTACGCGACGAGGTTGTCGATCGCAGCGTCGGTGAGCAGGTACAGCTGGGGTACGACGACCAGCCTGTACGCGGACAGGTCGCGCTCGGGGTGCGCGAAGTCCGTGGTGACATGGGCCTCCCACAGGGCGCGGTGCCAGGCGCGCACGACCTGCGGATGGTCGACCTCGGAGGAGAGCCGGCCGTCCTGGGACCCCGCCCACCAGGCGTTCCACTCGTGGAGGATCGCCACCTCGGACACGGAGTGACGGCCCGTCACCTCGCCCTTGAGGCAGACTAGTTCGGTGCCCAGCTGCCTGATCTCCTGGTAGGTGCGCCCCTGTTCCCCCGCGTGGCTGACCATGCCCGAGTGGAACTTCTCCGCGCCCTGCCTGGACTGCCGCCACTGGAAGTAGCAGACGGCGTCGGCGCCCCGGGCGACGGCCTGGAGGGACCACAGACGGTTGAGGCCGCGCGGCTTGGGATGGTTGACGCCCCGCCAGTTCACCGGTCCCGCGGCCTGCTCCATCAGCATCCACGGTCCACGGGCCTGGGAGCGCGTCATGTCCTGGATGAGCGCGCCGTTCTGCGCGCCGAAGGGGTCGCGCGGGTCGGGATAGATGTCGACGGAGACGACGTCCTCCTCCTGGACCCACTTCCAGGCGTCCTGGCCCACCCACATCGGCATGAAGTTGGTGGTCACCGGGAGGTCCGGGGAGTACCGGCGGACGATGTCACGCTCGGCGGCGTAACACTCCAGGAGCATGTCGCAGGTGTAGCGCCTGAAGTCCAGCACCTGCGTGGGGTTCTTCATGTAGTGGGCGTGGCGCGGCGGCAGGATCTCCTCCCAGTCGCCGTAGCCCTGGCTCCAGAAGGCCGTGCCCCACGCGGTGTTGAGGGCGTCGAGCGTGCCGTACCTGTTCCGCAGCCAGCGGCGGAAGGTGACGGCGGCCTCGTCGCCCCAGTCGAACGTGCAGTACTCGTTGTTGATGTGCCACATCGTGAGGGCGGGATGGCTTCCGTAGCGGGCGGCCAGGTCCTCGGTGATGGCGGCGGCGTGGCGGCGGTAGGTGGCGCTGGAGTGCGAGAAGTGCTGGCGGCCTCCCCACCACTCGGTGCGCCCGTCCTCGTCGCGGGGCAGTGTGTCCGGGTGGAGGCGGCCCAGCCAGGGCGGCGGCGAGGAGGTGGGGGTGGCGAGGACGACCCCGATGCCGTTCTCGTGCATGAGGTCCATCAGGCGGTCGAGCCAGCCGAACTCCCGCTCTCCCGGCCGCGGTTCGAGCTTCGCCCAGGAGAAGACGCCGAGGGTGACGGAGTTGACGCCGGCCGCCTTCATCAGGCGTACGTCCTCGTGCCAGGTCTCCTCGGGCCACTGCTCGGGGTTGTAGTCGCCGCCGAAGAGGATGCGCCCGCGGGTGACGTCGGCGAGGCCCGGCCGGGCGGGCGCCTCGTGGGCGGTCATCGGGCGGGCTCCCCGTACTGGATGCCGCGTCCGTTGGTCGCCAGGTACACCCTGCCGTACACGCGCGGGTCGCCCGTGATCACCTCGCCCGTCCAGCCCCACTGGTGGGCGTCGTCGTTGATGCGCGTCCAGGTCTTCGCCTCGTCGTCGGAGCGGTACACGGCGGTGATGGTCTCCGTCGAGCCGACCAGGTAGACCGCCGGATAGCCGGCGCCGTCGGCCGCCCTGCCGAATCCGAGCGTGTACGAGGCCCAGCAGCTGTCCACCTTCGAGAAGGTCGCCCCGCCGTCGGTGGAGCGGTGGAGGCCGTTCCACTTCAGGCTCAGCCACAGGTCTCCGCTGCGCCCCGGCGCCGCGACCAGTTCGAACTGGGTGTCACCGGAGGACAGCCCGGTCGCGCGGGCCGTGAACGAGCGACCGCTGTCCGTGCTGGCGTACAGGGTTCCGCTGTCGGTGTCGTACGCGTAGAAGAGGGCGGGGTCGGCCGGGTCGGCGACCGGTGTGGCGCCCTTCGGGAAGGAGGCGACCTCGGACCAGGTCGCGCCGTTGTCCGTGGAGCGGTGGGCCGCGTACTTCGTGCCGTCCCAGTGCACGAACGACCACAGCAGCGCGCTGCCGTCGGCGTTGACCGCGATCGGCCCCGGCGCCTCCTTGGCGATGGCGGGCTGGGCCCCGAAGGGCGCCCAGGTCCGTCCGCCGTCGTGCGAGTGGGCCCCGTTGCCGTGGTCGCCCCAGCCCGTGCGGACCACGTACGACGGCTCGGCCGCGGCCTGGGCGAGCCCCGTCGCCGTCCCGAAGACGGGGTTCGACGCCATGCCGCGCGACGGGGAAGCCGTGAGCTTCTCGTGGTACATCACGCCGATGTCCCCGAGGCCGCTGAGCAGGTGCGCCTTCCCGGCCGGGGGCGAGATCAGCTGGCGTACGGACGTCTCCTCCAGGCCGCGGATCTGCGGCGCCCAGTGCTTGAGGTCACGGGTGCCGTAGAGGGTCGCGCCGGTCCCGAAGACGAGGTGCTTCGAGTCGTACGGGTCCAGGGCGAGCGCCTGGATCCACCAGCCGAACTTCGGCTTGTCGGCGCCCCACTTGAGGTAGGGGGTCTCGGACACGTCGAACACGGCGGTGTCCTTGAGGGACGTCCAGGTGCGGCCGCCGTTCGTGCTGCGGTACACGGTGTCGATGTCGGCCCAGCGGTTGTTGGTGGAGACGACGACGGTGCCCGGGCGGCGGGCGTCCACGGCGGCTCCGCCGTACGCGAAGGTGTCGGTGGACCCGTCGGAGGTGGTCCCGCCCGGCTTCACGGGAGTCACCTCGGCCCACTTGCCGGTCGTGGTCCGCAGTTTGTGCACGCTGCCGTCGGACTGGCCGTTGGGTCCGGGCGCGTTGGCGTACGTCACGTACAGCTCGCGCGTGTGCCGGTCGTAGGCCGCCCTGACCGGCACCTTGGCGGAGGTGCCGGAGGGCTGCCCGGGGACGGCCTCCCACGCCGTCCCGTCGGCCGTGCGGTACAGGTTCGCCGTCCCCGGGGTGCCGTCGCCGTCGCCCCACCCGGCGTAGACGGCCCGCCCGGCGGCGACGAGGAACATGACGCCCTGCCCGGAGGCGCTCGGCTTCCCCGGGAAGCCGCTCACCGGCGCCCAGGTCGCCCCGCGGTCGGTGGACCGGAGCAGCCCGTCGTGCCGGGTCCCCAGCCACAGCGTGTCGCTGTCCCGCGGATCGACCAGCAGCCGCTCCCCCGCGCCCCGCCCGTCCTCGTTGGCGCCGAGTTTCACGTCGAGGTCGGTCCGGCGCCAGGTCGCGCCCCGGTCCTCCGACCGCAGCACCGCGCCGTTGCCGGCCCACGACTGGGCGTACGTGCCGAGGGAGAGGTAGACCCGGTCCGGGTGCGCCGGGTCGACGGCGATCGCCTCCACGCCGAGGAGGTTCCAGTCGTCCCACCCGAGGTGGTCGGTGAGCGGGATCCAGCGGCCTGCCCGGTCGTCCCAGCGGTAGGCGCCGCCGATGTCGGTACGGGCATAGGCCAGACCCCGTACGGAGGGGTGGAACAGCACCCCGGTGACGAACCCGGTACCGCCGATGACGACGTTGCGCCAGCGGTAGGCGGATCCGTCCGCGTTCTCGTCCGCGTCAGTGGCCGCCAGCGCCGGGCCGGAACCGACGGAGATGGCGGTGAGGGCAACCGTGGCAGCGGTCCCGGAAAGGACGGCGCGTCTATTCGGACGGGACGTGCGCATGACATACCTCGTTCTGCGAGAGGGGGGCGGGAGCGGCGGAGACAGCCCAGCGAGGGGCGCCTCTGAGCGACGCGGGGAACGGCGCGACCAGCCACAAGGGACCCGCGGTCGACGGCCGACCCGCGGTTCCCCGGCTGAACCGAGCGGACCGGCAGGTCAACCCTTGACCGCGCCGGTCAGCATGCCCTTCTTGAAGTGCTTCTGGACGAAGGGCGAGAGGAAGGCGACGGGGAGCAGGGCCAGCACCATGACCGCCATCTGGACGGCGAGCGCGGAGAGCTGGCCCGTCTTGATGGCCTGGCCCATGCCGACCGGCGGTTCCTGCTTCTGGACGAGCTGGATCATGACGTTCTGCAGCGGCATCATGTCCTGGTCGCTGAGGTAGATCGACGCGTTGAACCAGGCGCTCCAGTAGCCGACGGCGTAGAAGAGCGTGATCACCGCGATGACGGCGCGGGAGAGCGGCATCACGATCTGCCAGAGGATCCGCCAGTCCCCCGCTCCGTCGATCCGCGCGCTGTCGGTGAGTTCCGGCGAGATGCCCATGAAGAACGCCCGCAGGACCAGGATGTTGAAGACGCTGATCGCGCTCGGCAGGATCAGCGCGAGATACGTGTCCGTCAGCCCCAGCGACTGCACGAGCAGGTACGTGGGGATGAGGCCGGCGCCGAAGAACATCGTGGCGAGCAGGATCATCAGGAACCAGCGGTGCCCGACGGACCCGATGCGGGAGAGCCCGTACGCCGCGAGGATGGACACCGTCATCGAGAACACCGTGCCCACGAGCGTGACCCCCAGGCTGACGAGGGTGGCACGGGTGACCTGGCCGCCGCTCAGCAGTTCCTGGTAGGCGATGAAGGTGATGCCCTTGGGGACCACCACCAGTCCGCCGGCCTCACTGATGGCCTGCTTCGAGGACAGGCTGGTGACGACGACGATCCACAGCGGGAACAGGACGGCGAGGCAGGCGACGGCCAGGACTATGCCTTTGCCGGCGAGTCCGGCCTTGTGGGGTTCCTCCTCCCAGGCGGGCCTCGGCGGGGCGGCCCAGCGTCCGGAAGTCCTCGGGCCGGGGGCCTTCGGCCGTTCCTCGGTGACAGCGCTCACTTCTTGTACACCCCCTGCTCGCCCATGAGATGGGCGACCTTGTTCGCGGCGAGGACGAGACCGAGACTGACCACGCCCTTGATCAGGCCCGCGGCTGCCGCGTAACTGAACTCCTGGTTGCGGACGCCGTTCCACCACACGAAGGTGTCGAGCACTTCCGCCGCGCCCGGTCCCACCGCGTCTCTCTGCAGCAGGATCTGTTCGAAGCCGACCGTGAGCGCGTCACCGACCCGCAGCACCAGGAGCAGGGCGATCACCGGCCGCAGTGCGGGCAGCGTGACGTGCCACATCCGGCGCCACCGGCCGGCCCCGTCCATCGCCGCGGCCTCGTACAGGTCGGGACTGACGGAGGCCAGTGCCGCGAGGAAGACGATGACGCCCCAGCCGGCGTCCTTCCAGACGCCCTCCGCCGTCACCAGGAACTTGAAGACCCCCGGGTCGGTCATGAGGTCGAAGCCCTCGTGGCCGTGCCGGCGCAGGGTCTGCGCGATGATGCCGGCGCCGCCGAAGATCTGCTGGAAGACGGTGATGACCAGCACCCAGGAGAAGAAGTGCGGGAGGTAGAGGATCGCCTGCGAGATCGCCCGCACCCGGGGCCTGAGCACGCTGTTGATGAGCAGCGCGAGCACGATCGGGATCGGGAAGAACAGCAGCAGCTGGAGCGAGAACAGGACGAACGTGTTCTGGACGGCGTCCCAGAACGCCGAGTCCTCGAAGATCCGTGAGAACTGCTCGAAGCCGACCCAGGGGCTGTGGAAGATGGCGACGAAGCCGTTGTCGCTGACGTACGGGTCGTACTCCTGGAAGGCGACGACGTTGCCCAGGATCGGTATGTAGTTGAAGACCAGGACCAGCAGGACGGCCGGCAGGGTCATCAGGACCAGCGTGCGGTCCCGCTTGAGGCGGGTCCTGAGCGTGCCGCCGTTCGCGGCCTTCTTCAGGGCCTTCTTCTCGGCTCGGGTGACCCCGCCGGGCCTGGCGGGTCTGCCGGGTCGGGCGGACCGGTGCCCCCCGGCGGAGGGTTCGGCGGTGTCGTCCGTCGTCGACGAAGGCGCTGTGCGCGGGGCGGCGCCCGGAGTGGTGCTGTGTGCCACTTCGTCACCCCTGCGCGGAGCCGCTGTCGTCCAGCAGCTTCTTGTACCAGTCGCGCAGCTTGTCGCCGCCCTGGCTCTTCCACTCCGACACCGCCTGCTGCATGTCGCTGACCTTCTTGCGGCCGCGGACGACGCTGTCCTCCAGGTCCTCGAAGTCGTTGGAGAGGCTGGTGTAGCGGGCCGGTTCGGTGATCTGGAGCCCGAAGAAGGAGGACTTCTTGGTGAAGGCCCCCATCCGCTGCTGCCACTCCACCTGCTCCTTCGCGATGTCCGGGAAGTCGGGGTGGGCGATGGTCGGGGCCGGGCTCGCGAGCATGACGAAGGCGTTCAGGACCTCCTGGTTGCCCTTGTCGTTCTTGGTGGGCACGCCGTCCTTGATGGTGTAGTGCGTGCCCTCCACCCCGTAGTTGGTGAGCATGAACTCCTTGGTGCCGTACGGGGCCGCGGTGACGTTCGCGGCGGCCAGCACGTCGTGGATCACCGCCTTCGACGCCTTCTTGTTGATGAAGGCGAAGATGCCGGCGGGCGAGGCGGCCCACAGCTGGGGGTCGCCCCCGTCATGGCCGAAGATGTCCATGCCGGATATGCGGAATTCCTTGTTCTGGGTGGCCTGTTCGGCCATCTTGCCCCACCAGTCCGAGATGTTCTGGTTGTACATCATGACCTGGCCGTCGGTGAAGCGCTGGCCCGCGTTGCCCTGGTTCGCCGCCCTGGCGTCGGGGTGGACGACACCCGCCGCGTACAGCTTGCGGGTCCACTCCAGTGCTTCGAGATACTCCTCGGTCTCGACCCGGTAGATCAGCTCGCCGTCGACGAGGTTCCAGCCGAGCGACTTCTCGCTGCCGGACAGCACGCCGAAGCTGTTGAAGGCGGTCCACTTCATGTCGTCGCAGGCCCACACCTTCGCCTTGGCGTTGGTGATCTCCTTGGCGAGGGCCAGGAACTCGTCGGCGGAGGTGGGGACTTCGTACCCCTCCTTGTCGAAGACGTCCTTGCGGTAGAAGGGCACGATGCCCTGGACGGTGGGAGAGGGCTGCGGCAGGCCGCGCAGCTTGCCGCCGAAGATGGAGCGCTGCCAGGCGTCGGTCGGGATGGCCGCGAGGTTCGGGTACTCCTTGACCTTGTCGCCCGAGAGGTACGGGCCGAGGTCCGCCATCTTGCTGATGATGGCGCTGGGTATCTTGCCGCCCATGTTCCAGCTGGGGATCACCACGACGTCCGGCATGTCACTGGAGGCGAGGACAGCGCCCAGCTTCTCGTCGTACGTGTTGCCGTCCTGGTTCTGCCAGACGATCTCGGCGCCGATCATCGCGTTCATCGCCGAGTAGTACGGGTTGCCGCCCTTCGGCGGCGAGCCCCAGAACGGCGAGATGATTTTGATGGTGCTGCCCTTGCCGAGCTTCCGCGGCACCGAGGTCTTCAGGCCGGCGAGCGAGAGCTTGCCGGTGAACCCGACAGCGGAGCCGTTCTTCGACGCGATGTCCGGCGTCACCACGTTCTGCGCCACGAAGGCGGGAAGGATCTTCTTCGCGTCCTTGCCCGAGGTCGTGCCCTCCTTGGAGCCGCTGTCGGAGCCACCGCAGGCGGCCAGCAGCGGCATCCCGCCGGTCACCGCGGCGGCAGCGACCGCCGTGGAGCCGAGGAAGCTTCTCCGGCTGGGAGCGGAGGAGGGGGAGTTCGGCGTCATTGCGTCAACCCTTCATGGCGCACAGCAGGACACCCGGCGGTTCGGCCGTCGGCTGCGGTGTCTTGAGTGGAACTGGCTGAGCTGAAGCGGACCCAGGAGGAGTGCACACCCAGGAGCGGCGTCTTCGACAGTCGAAGCGCTTCGATGTTGCTGCGAGGTTAAGTGAACGCCTGGGGGTGCACAAGAGCCGATTCCAACATTCCTGGGAGGTATGGAGGTCTGAACCAGTGCCTTTCAACTCTTGGGATGTCGGTGAGGATTCGGAGTTGTTGCGTCGGGGTGTCTTGACACCCGGCCATCCGTCGAATGAGCATCGAAGCGCTTCGAAAGTTCTTCGCGGCTTTTCCTCGTCTTCCGTAAAGGGATCCTCGCGTGACTGCACAAACGCCGCCTTTCCGCGACTCGCAGCTGCCGTTCGCGAAGCGCATCGACGATCTTCTGTCGCGGCTCACCCTGGACGAACGGGTGGCGATGCTGCACCAGTTCGGGCCCGCGGTGGAGCGGCTCGGCATCGCCGCCTTCCGCACCGGCCAGGAGGCGCTGCACGGGGTCGCCTGGATGGGCCCCGCGACGGTGTTCCCCCAGGCGGTCGGCCTGGGCGCGACCTGGAACGGGGAACTGGTACGCCGGGTGGGCGAGGCGGTCGCCACCGAGACCCGCACGATGCGCTCGCGCGACGACCGCGTCGGCCTCAACGTCTGGGCACCCACGGTCAATCTCCTGCGCCACCCCCTGTGGGGCAGGAACGAGGAGGGCTACTCGGAGGACCCGAAGCTGACCTCGGCGATCGCCACCGCGTACACCCGCGGGCTGCGCGGCGACCATCCCGCGTACTGGCGCACGGCGCCGGTCCTCAAGCACTGGCTCGCGCACAACAACGAGACGGACCGGGCCACCGGGTCGAGCTCCGTCCGCCCCCGCGTGCTGCACGAGTACGATCTGCGCGCCTTCCGTGAGACGGTCGAGGCGGGCGCGGTGGCCGGCGTGATGCCCGCGTACAACCTGGTCAACGGCCGCCCGAACCACGTGTCGCCGTACCTGGACGAGCACCTGCGCGCCTGGACGGACCAGGAGCTGCTGGTCTGCTCGGACGCGGGCGCGCCCTCGAACCTGGTCGACTCCGAGCACTACTTCGACACGCACGAGGAGGCGACGGCCGCGTCGCTGCTCGCCGGTGTCGACAGCTTCACGGACCACGGGACGGACAGCTCGAAGATCGTCGAACGGGTTCGAGGGGCCCTGGACCGGGGCCTGGTGACCGAGTCCGACATCGACGCGGCGGTCCGCCGCCAGCTCGCGGTCCGCTTCCGCCTCGGCGAGTTCGACCCGCGCCTCGACCCGTACGCGGACAGCAAGGACTTCGACACCCCTGCACACCGGGCGCTCGCCCTGGAGGCGGCGGAACAGGCGGTGGTCCTGCTCAAGAACGACGGCCTGCTCCCCCTCACCGACCCGGCGACCCGCGTCGCGGTGGTCGGCCTGCTCGCCGACGAGTGCAAGCTCGACTGGTACAGCGGCACCCTCATCCACCGCTCCACACCGCTCGAAGGCCTGTACGAGCGTTTCGGCGCCGACCGGGTGGACTTCGCCGAGGGCGTGGACCGCGTACGTCTGAGGACCTCCGCCGGTACGTACCTGAGCGTCCCGCGGGCCGACGACGCGACCGACGAGGTCCGCGGCGCCGAGGGTGCGCTGGACCCGGCCCTTCTCGCGGGCCGCACCGACCTGCCTCCGCTGACCGCCGACGACACCGGGACCGAGCTCGCGCTGATCGACTGGGGCGACGGCGTCCTCACGTTCCGCGCTCCCGACGGCCGCTATCTGTCGGTCGCCGACGACGGCTTCGTACGCGCCTCCGCCGACCAGCCCGGCGGCTGGTTCGTGCAGGAGACGTTCCGCCTGGAACCGCACGACTCCCACGAGAACGGTCACCTCCTGAGGCACGTCGCTACGGGTCGCTACGTCTCTGTGACCGCCGACGGCGTGAAGGTTGCCGACGAGAATCCGGAAATCCTGGAGCTGGAGTTCTCGGAGCGCGGCGAGGTCGCGGTGACGCGCGCGGCGGCCGGCGCCGACGTCGTCCTCGTGGTCGCGGGCAACGACCCGCACATCAACGGGCGCGAGACGGAGGACCGCACCACGCTGGCGCTCCCCGCCCATCAGAGCCGCCTGCTGGCCGCCGCGAAGGCCGCGAACCCGCGCACGGCTCTGATCGTCACGTCCTCCTACCCCTACGCGCTCGACCCCACGGACCTGCCCGCGGTCCTGTGGACGGCCCACGGCGGTCAGGCGGCCGGTACCGCCCTGGCCCGTGTTCTCGCGGGGGACGTCTCCCCGGCGGGCCGTCTGCCCCAGACCTGGTACGCCTCGGACACGGATCTGCCCGCTCTCCTCGACTACGACGTGATCGGCAGCCGCCAGACGTATCTGTACTTCGAGGGCAGCCCGCTCTTCCCGTTCGGCCACGGCCTGTCGTACGCGTCCTTCGGGTACGGGGACTTCTCGGCGCGTGCCGGGGAGGAGTCCGTGCGGGTCACGTTCACGGTCACCAACACCGGTGACACCGAGGCCGACGAGGTGGCCCAGCTCTACGGCCGCCCCGTGAGTCCGTCCGTCCCGCGCCCCCGCCGCGCCCTGCTGGCCCACCGGCGCGTCCGTCTCGCCGCGGGCGCCTCCACCGAGCTGTCCTTCGAACTCCCGCTCGGCGCCTTCGAGTTCTGGGACGTCGCCCACGGCACGTGGCGTCTGGAACCCGGTGGCCACGAACTCCTCGTGGGCGCGTCCAGCGAGGACGTCCGCCTCCGCGGGACGGTCGAACTGGCCGGCACCCCCGCCCTCCCGCGCCCGGTCCTCGAACACGGCCTGGCCGCCGTCGACTTCGACGAGCAGCGGGGCGCGGAGATCGTCGACCGCACGAAGCTCTCGGGCGACGCGGTCGCACCCGCGAACGCCGTCACGGCCGAACTGCTCTACCGGGCCTGCGACTTCGGCCCGGGGACCCACTCCGTCACGGTCGAGGCGTCGGGCGAGGGCACGGTCGAACTGACCCTGGACGACGGCCGGGTGATCGCCCGCCTCCACATCGCGCCCACGGCGGGCCCGTACGCCTACACCTCTGTCAGCACCCCGCTCCAGGCCTCCGGGGTCCGCGACCTGCGCATCGGACTGCGCGGCCCGCTGAGGCTCGCGCACGTCGGCTTCTCCGGTTGAGGGTCCGGACCAGCCCGACGGGAAAGGAAGGGGCCCGGCACCGGAAGGCATCGGTGCCGGGCCCCTTCGTCCGGGGGAGGCGGGAGGTCACCCCTCGGGCCGGATGAGCCCGCGCTCGTAGGCACGGATCAGGCGGCGGGGCACCGCGTACTCCCGCCCGTCGACGTGGAACGGGACGAGATCGGGGGTCGCCGCCTTCCACTGGGACCTGCGGTGACGGGTGTTGGAGCGGGACATCTTGCGCTTCGGGACGGCCATGCCCGGCACTCTACCTGAAAATGATTGTCACTAGCTATAGGGGTTCCGCCCCTGGGGACCCAGGTCACACGACGACGGCCGGAGCCCCCGCACAGCGGGCTCCGGCCGTCGCTCCGGCGCCAGGTCTCAGAGAGCGAGCCCCGTGAGCACCAGCACACGCTCGTACGTGTAGTCGTCCATGGCGAACCGCACGCCCTCGCGCCCCACACCGGACTGCTTCACCCCGCCGTACGGCATCTGGTCGGCACGGTACGAGGGCACGTCGCCGATCACGACGCCACCCACCTCCAGCGCCCGGTGGGCACGGAAGGCGGTCTGCAGGTCATGGGTGAACACACCTGCCTGCAGCCCGTACTTGGACTCGTTGACCGCGGCGAAGGCGGCGGCCTCCCCCTGCACCTTCTGCACGGTGAGCACGGGCCCGAAGACCTCCTCGCAGGAGATCGTCACGTCGGCCGGCACGTCGGCCAGCACGGTCGGCGCGTACGAGGCACCGTCGCGCTTGCCGCCGGCGAGCAGCCGGGCCCCGGCCCCGACGGCCTCCTCGACCCACGACTCCACACGCCGGGCGGCCTCCTCGCTCACCAGGGGTCCGACATCGGTCGCGTCGTCGGACGGGTCACCGGTCACCTGCGCCTCGACCGCGGCGACGATTCGGGGCAGCAGCCGGTCGTACACCGACGCGTCCGCGATCACCCGCTGCACGGAGATGCAGGACTGCCCGCCCTGGTAGTTGCTGAAGGTCGCGATACGCGCCGCGGCCCGGTCCAGGTCCTCGTCACCGGCCCAGTCGGCGAGCACGACCGCCGCCCCGTTGCCGCCGAGCTCCAGGGTGAGGTGCTTGCGCGGCACGGAGTCCATGATCGCGTAGCCGACCTTGTCGGACCCGGTGAAGGAGATGACGGGCAGCCGCTCGTCCTGCACCAGCGCGGGCATCTTGTCGTTCGCGACGGGCAGCACCGACCAGGAGCCGGCCGGCAGCTCGGTCTCGGCCAGCAGCTCCCCGATGAGCAGGCCGCTCAGCGGGGTCGCGGGCGCGGGCTTCAGGATGATGGGCGCGCCCGCCGCGATCGCCGGAGCGATCTTGTGGGCGCACAGGTTGAGCGGGAAGTTGAAGGGCGCGATGCCGAGGACGACGCCCTTCGGGAAGCGCCGGGTGAGGGCGAGCCGCCCCTGGCCGCCGAGGTCGGTGTCGAGCCGCTGCGCCTCTCCGCCGTTGAACCGGCGGGCCTCCTCGGCGGCGAACCGGAAGACGGACACGGCCCGGCCGACCTCGCCGCGGGCCCACTTGAGCGGCTTGCCGTTCTCGGCGGAGATGAGCCGGGCGATCTCCTCGGTCCGCTCGACGAGCCGCCTGCTGACGTGGTCCAGGGCGGCGGCGCGCACGTGCGCCGGCGTGGCGGCGAACTCGTCCCGCACGGCGTACGCGGCCGCGACGGCCTCCTCGACCTGAGCGTCACTCGGCACGGCGACCGTGCCGACGAGGCGCCCGTCCCAGGGCGACGTGACGTCGAAGGTGGCCTCACCGGTGGCCTGGCGACCGGCGAGCCAGAAGGCATGGGTGGAAGTCATCGAGTTCCCGGCCCTTCCGTTGGTGTGTCTGGGGCTTTCCACCCCCACGGTAGGCCTGCGACCCCCCGAGGTCGCTTGTCCGACCCGGAGCACTCCGTGCCGCTCTCGCTCCGCTTTGTCGTAGCCGGGGGCTCCGGGAATCGCGGCGACCCGAGAGAGCCGCTTCCCGATGGCCGATCGCCGATCGCCGGGAGGCTCGGCGTCCTGGGCCGCGGCCGGCCTGTGGAGGCTCGGCGCCCATCTGAGGGGCGCGGGGAACTGCGCGACCAGGCCCGCCACCCGCCCGCGGACACAACACCACCGCACCGCACCCCACCCCCGGCTGGGGCGGAGGCCTACTCCGACCCGGCCCCCACCACCGTCGTCGCCGCGCTCGTGGCCTTCAGCGCCAGCCACAGCTCCATCCGCACATCCGGATCGTCCAGGGACCTCCCGAGGATCTCCTCGACCCGCCGCATCCGGTACCGGAGCGTGTGCCGGTGCACCCCGAGATCCGCCGCGGCCGCGTCCCACTGCCCGTGCCGCGACAACCAGGCCCGCAACGAGGCGACGAGATCTCCCCGCCCCGTCGCGTCGTGCTCGTACAGCGCCCGCAGCAGCCCGTCGGCGAAGGCCCGCACCGCGTCGTCCGCCAGCAACGGCACCACGGACCCCGTCGCCACCTCCTCGTGCTCCACCAGCACCCGCCCCCGCCGCCGGGCGACGGACAAGGCCTGCTCGGCCTGCTTGTAGGCGGCCCCGGCGGCGATGGGACCCGCGGGCGCGGACACCCCCACGACGAGCTCGTCCTCGTCGGTCCCCTGTTCGGAACCGCTCCGCGCGATGCCGACGGTCTCCGCGTACCGGGCGCAGGCCGCGACCACCGCACCCCCGTCCGCGG
The DNA here is from genome assembly GCF_027107535.1 of Streptomyces aurantiacus. Lineage (NCBI taxonomy): Bacteria > Bacillati > Actinomycetota > Actinomycetes > Kitasatosporales > Streptomycetaceae > Streptomyces > Streptomyces sp. Qhu-G9. The sequence continues at coordinate 7,644,695 of NZ_CP114283.1, forward strand.
CGAGCACCACCAGCCGCTCCCCGTCGGGCACCACGAGCACGGCCTCGCCGGACCGGGCGGCCGCCGACTCCACGATCTCGACGAGGCCGGCCACCAGATCGCCCCCGGCGTCGGCGAGCACGGCCGCGGCGGCCTCGATCCCCGACGCGTCCACCTCACCGTCGCCGCCACCGTCGCCGCTGCCGGCCCGGGCCCGCCCGGCGGACGCCGACGCGGCCTCGGCGAGCATCATCCGGTAGGGCGCGTCCAGCAGTCCCCCGTACAGGTCCCCGGCGACTCCCCGGGCGTGGTCGGGCTGCCCGGCGAGCAGCATCCGCAGCACGGCCGCCCCGATCCGCTGCTCGGCGGCGTACAGCGACCGGGACCGCTCCGTGGTCAGCGTCAGCAGGGCGATGGCGGAGTGCACGGCGTACCGCTCGGCCGTTCCCAGCGCGGCTGCGGTTCCGACGGCGAGCGCGGCGCGAGCGCGCCGTCCGGTGCCCAGCGAGTGCAGTTCGACCCGGTCCTCGCCGTCCGCGGGGTCCCCGCCGACGACGGAACTCGCGGGCGCGGCCCGCTCCCGCAGCCTCTCCACGTCCCCGGTGATCCTGGCCGCCCTGCGTCCCGCCCATTCCGGCGCGGTGGCGACGACGGCCCCGGAGGCGTCGTACAGCGCGGCCCATCCGTCGACCTGCGAGGCCAGTGCGGACAGCAGCCCTTCGGGCCCGTCGCTCAGGGCCTGCTTCGTCAGCTCCCGCTGCGCGGCGAACCCGGCGGTCACCGCCCGGTACTGGTCGGCGGCGATGGCCGCGGACACGGCCTTGCTGATGGCGAGGAAGGGCGTACGCCGGGGGACCTCCAGCAGCGGCAGGCCCTCCTCGGCCGCCGCGTCGGCCAGCGCCCCGGGAATCTCCTCGTAGTGCACGCCGACGGCGAAGCCGAGCCCGGCCACTCCCGCCCCGACCAGCCGCTTCACGTACCGGCGCATGGCGTCGGCGTCCTCGGCGTCCAGCTTGAGGGCGGTGATGAGCAGCAGCTCCCCGCCCTCCATGTACGGCACGGGGTCGGTGAGCTCGCTGGCGTGGACCCAGCGGACAGGGGTGTCCAGGCGGTCCCCGCCCGCGCGCACGGTGAGCTTGAGCGCCGAGTGATGGACGAGCGAGGCGAGCGTGGGGGGCATCAGGGCCTTCAGGTCTTCACAGGTTCTTCGACGGTCACGGACGGTGTGATCTTTTGGCCGCGATGTATGAACGACCTATGCCGATTCTGCCTCACCGTACGGTCGGCCCGTGACCGTATGTCCAGACGTCCTGCTCGGCGCACCTGTCATACCGAGCCCCTGCCGACTCCGGCGGCTCCTCAGCCGCCCGGGTTGCGCAGATCCACGAGCAGCGGCGGCGCGTGCTCGCCCTGCACGCTGGTGAGCGAGAGCACGGCGTGCCCCGGCGGAACCCCGTGGGCCAGCTCGGACGCCGACCACCGCTCCCGCTCGACCTGCCGCACGGTCACGGCCCGGGCGGTGGGCGCGTTCCCCGTGATCACCCGCCGGAGCATGTGCACGGCCTTCCCCGCCGGTGTCTCCGCGATGATCTGCCGGTCGGTGACGTCCCGTGCCTCGGTCCACTCCTTGCCCCACACCTCGGCGAAGTCCTGGCCGTCCCACGGCGTGAGCCCGGACAGCGCCACCCGGCACCCGATCGCACCCAGCAGCGGTGACCGCAGCGGCCGCGGCGCGTCGTCGAGGGTGCGCAGCGTCATCACGACCCCGGCGTTGGCGGACCGCAGCCGCTGGATCCCCCGTACCGCGTCGGGGGTGACGAGGCCCGTGGCGTCGTCGAGCACCAGGCAGGCGAACAGCGACCGGTCCTCGCGTACCGCGACACTCGCCGCGAACTGGGCGAGCACGAGCCGCGCGAGAATCCGTGAGGCGTCCGCGTGCCCGCGCTGGGGAAGATCGATCCGCACGCGTACGGGATGGTCGAGGGCCCGCAGCGAGAAGGGCCGGGACTGGCCGGACGTGTCGAAGAAGCCGGCGAAGGCGGGCCGGTCGAGCAGGGCCACCCGGTCCGCGAGGACGCTCCCCACGTCGCCGGGATGTCCCAGCTGCCGTTCCCGCGCGTCCAGTTCCCGCAGCAGCGACTCCTGGCCGCCCTCGGTCAGGGCCTTCCGGAGCGCCGCGAGCGGACCGGGCGCGCCGTCGAGGAGCTGCCTCAGCTCGGGCACGGAGGGAAAGCGCCCGTGGACGGCCCGGTACGGCCCGAGCAGCTGCGCGAGCACGGTGGTGGACCGGCGGCTCTCCCCGCTGGGATGCGGATCGGTGAGATCCCCGACGAGCGCCTCGGCGAGCACGGCCGCGGCCTCGTCCGGGTCGGTGGTGCCGCCGTACAGGTCGAGGTCGTACACGGACTCGGGGTTGCCCACCCGCACCACGACGTCGTACGCGTCCACCGGGCCGAGGCCCGCTCCCGCGGCCCCGACGACGACCACGGCGGCCCGTCCTGCGAGCGCGTGCAGGCACAGCGACTCGGCCAGCGGCCAGACGACGCCGCCGGTCTTGCCGGATCCGGCGGGTCCGACGGCGAGCAGCGAGGTCCCGAGCAGCTCGGGCCCGAGCGCCAGCCCGGTGCCGCGGTAGGCGTACGGGTTGCGCGGGTCGTCGGCGGTCGTACCGAGCCGCACCTGCCCCGTGACGAGGTCGTGCCGCGCGAGCCGGCCCGGCAGGTCCCGCTCGCCGGAGGGGTGCAGACAGGCGGCGGCGCCTTCCCTGAGCACCGCTGCGGTGAAGGTCGCGAGGCTGTGCCGCCCGCTGCGCACGCCCTGCCAGGCCCGGGTGATCCGGGCGTGGTCGACGTCGCGCATGAGCCCGGCCCGCGCGTCGGCGCCGAGCCGCTCGGCGGCGTCGGCGGCCCCGGCGGCGCGGAGCTGGTTCCACTGGGCGGGGTCCTCCTCGGGCGCGGGCGCCGCCTGCTGGGGCTGTCGGCGCCGGAAGTGGGGGGCCGCGAAGCGGCGCCAGACCTCGCTCCAGCGGCCGACCCGCCCGACGGCGACCATGATGGCCAGGGCGACGAGCAGCTCATAACCCCGGTAGACGAGGAAGTTGCCGATCTGGCTGTCCCCGCCGCGCCAGGAGTCGGGCGTGATCAGGTAGAGCGGCACCCACCACCAGTCGCCCAGGTAGCGGTTCTGCAGCAGTGACCAGATCAGCCACCCCACGAGGAAGGCGATCAGTGCCCCGCTCAGCAGTTGGCGCGTGGGGATCTCGTCCGGCTCCTCGTCCGGCCGGGGCCGGTGCCCGAACCGCCACACGCCCGGCGCGGCCTCGGGCCGGGGCGTCCGCAGCCAGGTGAGGAAGGCGGAGCCGTCCGGCAGCGGCGGCGCCCCGGGCGCCTGCGCGGGCCTCGGCGGCACCTGGGGCGGCCCGGCAGGCCGCGGCACACGATCGGCGTGCGTGCCCCGTGCGTCGTGCGTGCCGTCGCTGTCCATCGCCTCTGCCACCCCTGACCAGCCGCTCCGTACGTCGTCTGCGAGTCAATCTAACGCCCTCACAAGGGGAGTTCACCGCTTACCGGGCCGGGTGCGCGGCGATACCGGCGCCCGGCCCCTCGGCGTGCCCCGGCCGCGCCCTGTCCAAGTCGGACAAGCGAATCCCGTGACAACGCCCAGATGGAGCATGCCCGCTCCCCGCTCCCGGCCCTAGCCTGCGAGGAAGGAAGCCGAGCGTGCGAAGACAAGCCGTTCCGCAAGCCGCCCGCCAGCCGTACGCCAGCCGTTCGCCAGACCCCAGGGAGCCCCTCATGAGCGCAGTTCCGCAGGAGCGCCGCCTCGTCACCGCCATTCCCGGCCCGAAGTCGCAGGAGCTGCAGGCCCGCCGCAGTGCCGCGGTCGCCGCCGGTGTGGGGTCCGTGCTGCCCGTCTTCACCGCGCGCGCGGGCGGCGGGATCATCGAGGACGTCGACGGGAACCGGCTCATCGACTTCGGTTCCGGCATCGCGGTGACGAGCGTCGGCGCCTCCGCCGAGGCCGTCGTGCGCCGGGCCGCCGCCCAGCTGCAGGACTTCACCCACACCTGTTTCATGGTCACACCGTACGAGGGGTACGTGGCCGTCGCCGAGGCGCTCGCCGAGCTGACGCCCGGGGACCACGCCAAGAAGAGCGCCCTGTTCAACTCCGGCGCCGAGGCCGTCGAGAACGCCGTCAAGATCGCGCGGGCGTACACCAAGCGGCAGGCCGTCGTCGTCTTCGACCACGGCTACCACGGCCGGACGAACCTCACGATGGCCCTGACCGCGAAGAACATGCCGTACAAGCACGGCTTCGGCCCGTTCGCGCCCGAGGTGTACCGCGTTCCGGTGGCGTACGGCTACCGCTGGCCGACCGGTCCGCAGAACGCGGGCCCGGAGGCCGCCGCGCAGGCCATCGACCAGATCAGCAAGCAGGTCGGCGCGGAGAACGTGGCCGCGATCATCATCGAGCCGCTGCTCGGCGAGGGCGGCTTCATCGAGCCCGCCAAGGGCTTCCTGCCCGCCCTCAGCGAGTTCGCGTCCGACAACGGCATCGTCTTCGTCGCCGACGAGATCCAGTCCGGGTTCTGCCGCACGGGCCAGTGGTTCGCATGCGAGGACGAGGGCATCGTCCCGGACCTGATCACCACCGCCAAGGGCATCGCGGGCGGTCTGCCGCTCGCCGCCGTCACCGGCCGCGCCGAGATCATGGACGCCGCGCACGCGGGCGGCCTGGGCGGCACCTACGGCGGCAACCCGGTGGCCTGCGCGGGTGCGCTCGGCTCGATCGAGACGATGAAGGAGCTCGACCTCAACGCCAGGGCGAAGGCGATCGAGACGACGATGAAGGCGCGCCTCGGCGCGATGGCGGAGAAGTTCGACATCATCGGCGACGTCCGCGGCCGGGGCGCGATGATCGCGATCGAGCTGGTCAAGGACCGTACGACGAAGGAGCCGGACGCGGCGGCGACCGCCGCGCTCGCCAAGGCGTGCCACCAGGAGGGCCTGCTGGTCCTGACCTGTGGCACGTACGGGAACGTGCTGCGTTTCCTGCCGCCGCTGGTCATCGGCGAGGACCTGCTGACCGAGGGTCTCGACATCATCGAGCAGGCTTTTGCCCGCATCTGAGCGGCGTCTGTCTCATCGGTTCCGGTCTCGGGGTCGCGAGGAGCGGGGCGTGTGAAGAAGGTGTGCGAGGTGCATGGCGGGATCCGATTGGGCCTGTCGGACGCTCTTTCCCTGTCGTAGGTTCTACGCAGATGAGAGATGCACCCCGCCCACAGGGGACTGTGGGCGACACCGGGACGGGGCCTCCCCAGCTTCGCCCTGGTCGTGCCTTCGCGCACACAACCGGGGCCTTTGGCTCCGGGTCTCCTCACCGATCGGACAGTCGCTCGCCCCAAACCCCCCGGGGCGCGCGACAACCCGATCCGATCTGACGCCTCGGCGCCACTCCGTGACCATCCGCGCAAGCGGGTCGCAGCGGACAGCGTGGAGCGCCGGTACCACCGAAGGGCTTGCACCTACCCCCCCTGGTGCAAGCCCTTCGGCGTATCCGGGAACACCTTCGGACCCCTCGCGTACGCACGGCCGGTCGTTCCTGCCACGCTGGGTGCCATGCCGACCGTGCCGGACCAGCAGGACCCGCCCCAGCCGCAGCCCGAGCCTCCCGAGCCCGCCGGGAGAGCCCCCGTCGCGGTGCGGCCGGTGTGGATCCTCGGCCCGCTCGGCATCCTCTTCGCCTTCCTCACCTGGCAGGCCGCCGTCGACACCCCGCTGCGCCGCGCGGACGAGCGCCTCGCCACGGCGATCGCGGGCAGCCGCCTCCCGGAGGGTGCCGCCGAGTTCCTCGCGGACCTCGGCAACGTCACGGTCGCCGTCCCGGTCCTGCTCGCGGTCGCCACGTACGTCGCGTGGCGTGCCCTGCGCGCGGCCCTCCCCCGCTGGTGGCTTCCGCCGCTCGCGGCCCTGACCGCCATGGCCGCCGTACCGGTCCTGGTCGTCCCGCTGAAGGAGGCCGTGGGACGCACCGGCCCGCCCGGCATGGCGGGCGACGGCTACTACCCCTCGGGCCACACCGCCACGGCTGCCGTCGCCTACGGGGCCGCCGTCCTCCTGCTGCTCCCCTGGCTCCACAACCGCTATCTGCGCCGCGAACTGGCCATCGCCTGCCTGGTCCTGGTGGCGGCCGTGAGCTACGGCCTGATCCGCCGCGGCTATCACTGGCCGCTGGACGTGGCGGGGAGCTGGTGCCTGTCCCTGATCCTGCTTCACCTCATGGCGTCGGCCGTCGCGCGATACGGTCAGGGGTCGTTGAAGCGGTAGCCGGCCTGGGCGGCGCCGAGCGCGGTCCGGTGCTCGCGAGGGTGTTCGCGGCGGCGCCGGGCTGATCGCGCCGCCGCGGCGTGCGGCCTCAGCCGAAGTAGCGGTCGAAGTTCCTCGAGAACTGCCAGTCCCCGTACCGGTCCCAGTTGATCGACCACGTCATCAGGCCGCGCAGGGCGGGCCAGGTGCCGTGCGGGGTGTACGAGCCGCAGTTCGTTCCCTTCGTCAGGCAGTCCAGGGTCTTGTCGACCTCCGACGACGGCACGTGGCCGTTGCCCGCGTTCGTCGAGGCCGGCATGCCGATGGCTGTCTGGTCCGGGCGCAGGGGCGGGAAGACGTTGGCCGCGTCGCCCGCGACCGGGAAGCCGGTCAGGAGCATGTCCGTCATGGCGATGTGGAAGTCGGCCCCGCCCATGGAGTGGTACCGGTTGTCGAGCCCCATGACCGGGCCGGAGTTGTAGTCCTGGACGTGCAGGAGCGTCAGGTCGTCGCGCAGGGCGTGGATGACCGGGAGGTAGGCGCCGGCCCGCGGATCCTGGCCGCCCCACTTGCCGGTTCCGTAGTACTGGTGTCCGAGCTGGACGAAGAACGTCTCCGGGGCCATCGTGAGGACGAAGTCGTCGCCGTACCTGGCCTTCAGGGTTTTCAGGGCCGAGACGAGGTTCACGATCACCGGGGTCGTCGGGTTCTTGAAGTCGGTGTCGTCGGCGTTCAGGGAGAGGGAGTGCCCCTCGAAGTCGATGTCCAGGCCGTCGAGTCCGTACTCGTCGATGATCTTCGACACGGAGGAGACGAACGTGTCGCGGGCCGCCGCCGTCGTCAGCTGCACCTGGCCGTTCTGGCCGCCGATGGAGATGAGGACCTTCTTGCCCGCGGCCTGCTTGGCCCTGATCGCCGCCTTGAACTCGGCGTCGGTCTCGACCCCCGGGCACTCGGCGGCCGGGCAGCGGTCGAAGCGGATGTCGCCGGAGGTCGTGGTGGTGGGTTCGCCGAAGGCCAGGTCGATCACGTCCCAGCTGTCCGGGACGTCGGCCATCCTCGTGTAGCCGGAGCCGTTGGCGAAGCTCGCGTGGAGGTAGCCGACCAGGGCGTGGGCGGGAAGGTCCACGGGGTCGCCGCCGCCCGGCCCGGCCTCGGTGGTCGCGGTGACGGCCGGGGACTTCGAGGACTCTCCGGCGGCGTTCACGGCGGCGACCTGGAAGGAGTAGGCGGTCGACGGTGTCAGCCCGTCGACGGTGGCCGAGGTGCCGCCCGGTGTCCGGACCTTCGCTCCGTCGCGGTAGACGGCGTAGCCCGTCGCGCCCGGCACCGCCGGCCAGGACAGCCCGACGCCGGTGGAGGTGACCGTGCCGACCGTGAGACCGGTGGGTGCGGCGGGTGGCTGCCCCGCGTCGACGCCGGGCCCGACCAGGGAGAGGTCGTCGGCGTGGTACGCACCGGTGCCGTACCAGCCGTGCGTGTAGAGCGTGACCCTGGTGGTGGAGGGGCCGGTGCGGAAGGTCGTGGCGAGCCGCTGCCAGTCGGGTGCGGACTGCGTCCAGGCGGAGACGTCGGTGGTGCCGGTGCCGCTCGCGCCGACGTACACGTAGGCGCCGCGGACGTGGGCGGCGAGGGCGTACTGGGAGTCGGGCCGGACGGTCACGGTCTGCGCGCATCGCGCGTTGTCGCCGCCGGCCGGGGTCGCCCTCAGCGCCGAAGCACCGCTGCGGACGGGTGAGCCGACGACGGTGCCCGCCGTGCAGGTCCAGCCGTCGAGTCCTGCCTCGAATCCGCCGTTGCGGACCAGGTCCGCGTCGGCCGCACGGGCGGCCGACGAGAGTGCGGCGAGGCCGGGTACGGCCAGGACGGTGGCCGTGCACACGGCGAGAAGTCTGTGACGCGGGAACGGTCCGGCACGTCCGGTGCGGTCCACAACTGCCTCCAGAGCATGGGGGAAGAGGAGGGAGGAGTGCGCCCAACTTGGTCCAGACCAATCCGGTTGTCAAGACCTGTGACACCCACCGGGCCGCGTACGGCCGCCCGTTACCGGGACCGGCACGGCTATCGCTCCCCGTTCCCGGCGAGGCCCGCCGCCGCCTCGTGCATCGCCAGTTCCAGCAGCGCCGGGTCGGTGAGCGTGCCGGAGCCGTCCGGGGGGACCAGCCAGCGGACCCCGCCGGTCGACCGCCCGGGGTAGGGCACCACGATCCACGTACCGCGCCCCGCAGTGCGCACCCCCGTGCCGAGCCAGCGCGCGGCCGTCCCCGGCGGGACGAGGAAACCCATCCGCGCGTCACCGAAGTCGACGAGCACCGGCCCGGGCTGGTCGAGCACACGGGTCAGCACGTCGAGCGTCGGATAGCCGAGCCGGCCGGGCAGGATGAGCACGTCCCACGCCTTGCCCGCCGGCAGCAGCGCGACCCCCATCGGATTGCGCTCCCATTCCCAGCGGCAGGCCTCGGGGTCCGGTGCCACGGATGCCAGCCACTCGACCGCCGTCTTGGGCCCAGTCATGGCGGAACCTCCCTCTCTCGTGTCGACGCTGGTCGCGTCACAGGGGAGAGGGAGGTTCGGGCCGGGCATTACGCGGGTTCCGGCTGCGTGTTGGTGGTGAACCGGATCACGGGAGCGAGCTGGGCGTACGCCCGTGGATCACATACGGACGCGCACGCCCTCGGGCCGCACGCGGTCGCCCCGGCCGTCCCGGTCAGCCCGGCGCTCAGCTGTCGAAGCCGAGGCCCATCCGGTCCATCGTCCGCAGCCACAGGTTGCGCCGGCCACCGTGTGCGTCCGCCCGGGCGAGCGACCACTTGGTGAGGGCAATGCCCGTCCACGCGAACGGCTCCGGCGGGAAGGGCACCGGCTTCCTGCGGACCATCTCCAGCGACGTACGCTCCGTGCGCTCCCCCGACAGCAGGTCGAGCATCACGTCCGCGCCGAACCGGGTCGCCCCGACACCGAGGCCCGTGTAGCCCGCCGCGTACGCGACCCGCCCCCGGTGCGCCGTGCCGAAGAAGGCCGAGAAGCGGGAGCAGGTGTCGATCGCACCGCCCCAGGCGTGGCTGAAGCGCACGCCCTCCAGCTGCGGGAAACAGGTGAAGAAGTGCCCGGCGAGCTTCGCGTAGGTCTCGGGCCGGTCGTCGTACTCGGCGCGCACCCGGCCGCCGTACGGGTAGACCGCGTCGTAGCCGCCCCACAGGATCCGGTTGTCGGCGGACAGCCGGAAGTAGTGGAACTGGTTCGCCGAGTCCCCGAGGCCCTGCCGGTTCTTCCAGCCGATCGAGGCGAGCTGGCCGGCGGTCAGCGGCTCGGTCATCAGCGCGTAGTCGTAGACCGGGACGGTGTACGGGCGCACGCGCCTGACCAGGTTCGGGAAGATGTTCGTGCCGAGGGCGACCCGGCGGGCGCGCACACTGCCGTACGGCGTGCGCACGGCCATACCGGCGCCGTACGGCTTCAGGCCGAGCGCGGGCGTGTTCTCGTACACGCGGACACCCAGCTCGACGCAGGCACGCTTGAGGCCCCAGACGAGCTTGGCGGGGTTGAGCAAAGCGACGCCCCGGCGGTCGTGCAGGCCGGCGAGGAAGGTCGGTGAGTCGACCTGTTCCCGTACGGCTTCGGCGTCCAGGTACTCGACGCCGTCGGCCAGGCCCCGGCCCTTCAACTCCTCGTGCCACTCGCGCAGTTCGGCCGCCTGGTACGGCTCGGTGGCGACGTCGATCTCGCCGGTGCGCTCGAAGTCGCAGTCGAGGGAGTAGCGGGCGACGGCCGCCTCGATGGCGTCGAGGTTGCGGGCGCCCAGCTCCTCCAGCCGGTGGATCTCGTCGGGCCAGCGGGTCAGGCCGTTGGCGAGACCGTGGGTGACGGAGGCCGCGCAGAAGCCGCCGTTGCGGCCCGAGGCGGCCCAGCCCGCCTCGCGGCCCTCGACCAGGACCACCTCGCGGCCGGGGTCGCGCTCCTTGGCGAGAAGCGCGGTCCACAGTCCGCTGTAGCCGCCGCCCACGACGAGCAGGTCGCAGGTCTCGGCGGTGGTGAGGGCGGGCTCGGGACGCGGCCTGCCGGGGTCGTCCAGCCAGTACGAGACCGGCTGGGCGTCCGAAAGCGACTTCGCCCAGTTCTTGTCACGGCTCATGGCGCTTGGGGCCATGATTTCAACTCCCTACGACTGCTGCTTTCCTGGTTTCCTTGTGCCGCTATGCCTTTTGGCGGTTCCTGCGGTTGCCGATGACCATTCCGGCCAGCACGAACAGTACGGCGACGATGAACATGGCCGTACCGATGACGTTGATCTGAACGGGTGTGCCGCGCTGCGCCGAGCCCCAGACGAACATGGGGAACGTGACCGTCGAACCGGCGTTGAAATTGGTGATGATGAAGTCGTCGAAGGAGAGCGCGAACGCGAGCAGCGCTCCCGCGGCGATTCCGGGAGCCGCGATGGGCAGGGTGACGCGGACGAAGGTCTGCACGGGACCCGCGTACAGGTCCTGCGCCGCCTGTTCCAGGCGCGGGTCCATCGACATCACGCGCGCCTTGACGGCGGTGACCACGAAGCTCAGACAGAACATGATGTGCGCGATCAGGATCGTCCAGAAGCCCAGCTGCGCGCCCAGGTTGAGGAAGAGCGTGAGCAGCGAGGCCGCCATGACGACCTCGGGCATCGCCATCGGAAGGAAGATCAGCGAGTTCACGGCGCCGCGCGCGCGGAAGCGGTAGCGGACCAGCGCGAAGGCGATCATCGTGCCGAGGACGGTGGCGCCCAGCGTCGCCCAGCCGGCGATCTGCAGGCTCAGCGAGAGCGAGCCGCACAGGTCGGCGACCCCGCAGGGATCGGTCCAGGCGTCCGTGGAGAACTGCTGCCATTCGTAGTTGAAGCGCCCCTTCGGATTGTTGAAGGAGAACACCGTGACGACGATGTTCGGCAGCAGCAGATAACCGAGCGTCAGCAGACCGGCGATGACGACGAGACGGCTTTTCAACCAGCGCAAGAGGGCCATCTAGACCAGATCCTCCGTCCCGGACTTACGGATGTAGAGCGTGACGATGGCGAGGATTCCCGCCATGAGAATGAAGGAGAGGGCGGCGGCCGTCGGATAGTCGAGAATGCGCAGGAACTGCGTCTGGATGACGTTTCCGACCATGCGGGTGTCCGTGGAGCCGAGCAGGTCGGCGTTCACGTAGTCGCCGCTCGCCGGAATGAAGGTGAGCAGCGTCCCGGAGACGACACCGGGCATCGACAGCGGGAACGTCACCTTGCGGAAGGTCGTGAAGGGCTTCGCGTACAGGTCGCCCGCCGCCTCGTGCAGCCGCCCGTCGATGCGCTCCAGGGAGGTGTAGAGCGGCAGGATCATGAACGGCAGGAAGTTGTACGTGAGACCGCAGACCACCGCGAGCGGGGTCGCCAGCACCCGGTCCCCCGCCGTGACGCCGAGCCAGCTCGTGACGTCCAGGACGTGCAGCGAGTTGAGGGCGCCGACGACCGGGCCGCCGTCCGCGAGGATCGTCTTCCAGGCCAGCGTACGGATCAGGAAGCTGGTGAAGAACGGCGCGATCACCAGAATCAGGATGAGGTTGCGCCAGCGGCCCGCACGGAACGCGATCAGATACGCGAGCGGGTAACCGAGCAGCAGGCACAGGATCGTGGCGGTGCCGGCGTACGCGATGGAGCGCAGGAACTGCGGCCAGTAGTCGGCCACCGCGTCCCAGTAGGTCGCGAAGTGCCAGGTGACCTTGTAGCCCTCCTCCAGGGAGCCCGTCTGCACGGACGTGGAGGCCTGGTAGACCATGGGCAGGGCGAAGAAGACGACCAGCCACAGGAGGCCGGGGAGCAGCAGCCAGTACGGGGTGAGGCGGCCTCTCCTGCGAGGCGGGCGCTCCTTCGGTGCGGGGGCCGGCGCCAGGGGTGGCGCGTCGGTGACGGTCGTCATCAGGCCGCCTCTTCCTCGACCGTTTCGATACCGGCGTCGATGTCCTGAGCGGCGTCCAGACCGAAGGTGTGCGCGGGGTTCCAGTGCAGGACCACCTCGGCGCCGGGCACGAGCCGTGCGTCGCGGTCGATGTTCTGGGCGTAGACCTCGAACTCCGGGCAGACCGGGCTGTCGATGACGTACTGCGTGGAGACTCCGATGAAGCTGGAGTCGGCGATCGTGCCGGTGATGCGGTTGCGGCCCGCCGGGATCTCGCCCGCGGCGTCGGCGTGCGTGAGCGAGATCTTCTCGGGACGTACGCCCACCAGGACCTTGCCGCCGGTCGTCGTGGGCGCGGAACACCGGGCCGCGGGCAGGACGAGCTTGCCGCCGCCCGCCTTGAGGACGATCTCGTCGCCGCTCCTGCTGTCGACCTCGGCCTCGATGAGGTTGGAGGTGCCGAGGAAGTTGGCGACGAACGTGGTGTGCGGGTTCTCGTAGAGGTCGGCGGGCGAGCCGAGCTGTTCGACGCGGCCCGCGTTCATCACGGCGACCGTGTCGGCCATCGTCATGGCCTCCTCCTGGTCGTGCGTGACGTGGACGAAGGTGATGCCGACCTCGGTCTGGATGCGCTTGAGCTCCAGCTGCATCTGGCGGCGCAGCTTGAGGTCGAGGGCGCCGAGGGGCTCGTCGAGGAGGAGCACCTTGGGGGTGTTGATCAGCGCGCGGGCGACGGCCACGCGCTGCTGCTGGCCGCCGGAGAGCTGGTGGGGCTTCTTGCGGGCCTGCTCACCGAGCTGGACCAGGTCGAGCATGTCCCCGACCTGCTTCTTCACCGACTTGATGCCGCGCCGGCGCAGACCGAAGGCGACGTTCTCGAAGATGTCCAGGTGCGGGAAGAGGGCGTACGACTGGAAGACGGTGTTCACGGGCCGCTTGTACGGCGGCAGGTTCGTGACGTCCTGGTCGCCGAGCGAGACCGAGCCGGAGGAAGGTTCCTCCAGGCCGGCGATCATGCGCAGGGTGGTGGTCTTGCCGCAGCCGGAGGCGCCGAGCAGGGCGAAGAAGGAGCCCTGCGGGACGGTCAGGTCGAGGGGCTGGACGGCGGTGAAGGAGCCGTAGGTCTTGCTGATCCCGGAGAGACGGACGTCGCCACCGGTGTCTGTGTCGTTCTTCGTGGTCACGGTGATCACGCCCCCGTCAGCTTTGCGAACTTCTCTTCGTACGACGTCTCTTCCTTCGTGCTCAGGGAGCGGAAGGAGTGGGACTTGGCCGCCATGGCGGCGTCGGGAATGATCAGCGGGTTGTTCGCCGCCGACTTGTCGATCTTCGCCAGCTCGGCCTTCACGCCGTCGACGGGACAGACGTAGTTGATGTACGCGGCGAGCTGCGCGGCCGGACGGGGCTCGTAGTAGTAGTCGATGAGCCGCTCGGCGTTGGTCTTGTGCCGTGCCTTGACGGGGACGAGCAGGTTGTCCGTGGACGTCAGGTAGCCGCTGTCCGGGATGACGAAGTCGACGTCCGGGCTGTCCGCCTTGAGCTGCACGACGTCACCGGCCCAGGCGACACAGGCCGCGAGGTCGCCCTTGGTGAGGTCGGACGTGTAGTCGTTGCCGGTGAAGCGGCGTATCTGGCCCTTGTCGACGGCCTTCTGGAGCCGGGCGATCGCCGCGTCGAAGTCGTCGTCCGTGAACTTCGCCGGGTCCTTGCCCATGTCGAGCAGGGTCATGCCCATGCTGTCGCGCATCTCCGACAGGAAGCCGATGCGCCCCTTGAGCCTGGGGTTGTCGAGCATGTCCGACAGCGACTTCACCTCCACGCCGTCCAGCGCCTTCTTGTTGTAGGCGATGACGGTGGAGATACCGGTCCAGGGATACGAGTACGCGCGTCCCGGATCCCAGTCGGGGGTGCGGAACTGCTGGGAGAGGTTGGCGTACGCGTGCGGCAGGTTGGAGGCGTCCAGCTTCTGCACCCAGCCGAAGCGGATGAGGCGGGCGGCCAGCCAGTCGGTGACGCAGATGAGGTCGCGCCCGGTGTCCTGGCCCGCCGCGAGCTGCGGTTTGATCTTCCCGAAGAACTCGACGTTGTCGTTGATGTCCTCGGTGTACTTGACGCTGATGCCGGTGCGTTCGGTGAACGCGTCGAGCGTGGGGTGCCGTTTCTCGCTGTCGTCGACGTCCATGTACTCGGTCCAGTTGGAGAAGCTGATCCGCTTCTCCTTGGCCGAGTGGTCCTCGGACGAGACGCCCGCGGTGTTCTTCGCCGCGGGGATGCCGCAGGCGCTCAGCGTCCCGAGCCCGCCCAGGGCGAGCGCGCCGCCCGTCGAGGCGCGCAACAGCGAACGGCGGGTGAGGGAGGCCCTGCCGTTGCCGAGGCTGCGCCGCACGGCGGCCGGCCGGGCCGGGGACAGGCGGTCGGGCTCGTACTGCTCCATGCTCGTGGTGCCCTTTCGGGAGGGTTCGGCCGGTCTCGGCCGGTGGTGACTAGCGGTCCCCGAAGATCGTGCGGTGCCAGTCCTTCCTGGCCACCGCGGTGTTGTCGAACATGACGTGCTTGATCTGCGTGTACTCCTCGAACGAGTACGAGGACATGTCCTTGCCGAAGCCGGACGCCTTGGAGCCGCCGTGCGGCATCTCACTGATGATCGGGATGTGGTCGTTGACCCACACGCAGCCCGCCTTGATCTCGCGTGTGGCACGGTTCGCGCGGTACACGTCACGGCTCCACGCGGACGCGGCGAGGCCGTACGGGGTGTCGTTGGCCAGCCGGATGCCCTCGTCGTCGCTGTCGAAGGGCAGCACCACCAGAACCGGTCCGAAGATCTCGGCCTGCACGATCTCGCTGTCCTGCGCGGCGTCGGCCACGAGGGTGGGGCGGTAGTAGGCGCCGTGCCCGAGGTGGCGCGGGATCTCGCCACCGGTGACCACGCGCGCGTAGGAGCGTGCCCGGTCGACGAACCCGGCGACGCGGTCGCGCTGGGCGACCGAGATCAGCGGGCCGAGGTCGGTGTCCGGCGCGAAGGGATCGCCGAGCCGGACGGTCGCCATGAGGTCGGCCGTCCTGGAGACGAACTCTTCGTAGAGGGGCCTTTGCACGTACGCGCGCGTGGCGGCCGTGCAGTCCTGGCCGGTGTTGATGAGCGAGCCCGCGACCGCGCCGTGCACGGCGGCCTCCAGGTCCGCGTCGTCGAAGACCACGAAGGGAGCCTTGCCGCCGAGCTCCAGGTGGAGGCGTGTGACGGTGGCGGTGGCGATCTCGGCGACCCGCTTGCCGACGGCCGTGGAGCCCGTGAAGGAGGTCATGGCGACGTCGGGGTGTCCGACGAGGTGCTCGCCCGCGTCCTTGCCCGCGCCGGTGACGATGTTGACGACGCCGTCCGGGATGCCCGCCTGGGTGGCCGCCTCGGCGAACAGCAGCGAGGTCAGCGGGGTGAGCTCGGCGGGCTTCAGGACGATGGTGTTGCCCGCGGCGATCGCCGGGAGGACCTTCCAGGCGGCCATCTGGAGGGGGTAGTTCCAGGGGGCGATGGAGCCGACGACGCCGATGGGTTCACGGCGTACGTACGAGGTGTGGTCGCCGGAGTACTCGCCGGCGGACTGGCCCTGGAGGTGGCGGGCCGCGCCGGCGAAGAAGGCCGCGTTGTCGATCGTGCCCGGGACGTCGAACTCCCGGGTCAGCTTGATCGGCTTGCCGCACTGGAGGGACTCCGCCTGCGCGAACTCCTCGGCACGGTCGGCGAGCACCGCGGCGAATCGGTGCATGGCGTCGGAGCGCTCACCGGGGGTGGCCCCGGCCCAGCCGGGAAACGCCTCCCGCGCCGCCTCCACGGCCGCGTCCACGTCCACGGTGCTGGCCAGTTCGTACGTGTAGACCTCGTCGCCGGTGGCGGGGTCGACGACGGTGTGGCCGCGGCCGGACGTGCCCTTGGTCAGCCGGCCGGCGATGTACTGCGCGCCGTCCGCGAAGTGGTCCTGCGCCTGGAAGCGATGGCCCGGATTGTGCATGTCGCTCTCCTCCGCCGCACTCCCCGCAACCCGGGGGTCGGCGTAGCTCCAGCTCGATTTGAGTGCCGATCCTGACAGAGCAACGGTGCTCCAACAAGTGATTCCGTTGTTGCCTTTTGGTTACGCAACGGAATCTGTCGACCAGGTGTCGAGTCGTCCGCGAAAAGGCAGGACGGAGTGTCAGTGGTGCGTGCCACACTCGCGTGCATGGGGAAGATCGATTGTCGGGACACGCTGGTCAGCGCGGTCCGCTCGGGGGCGAGAGTCACGTACCTGCACTTCTGGGGCCATCGGCCGCGCGCGGACGGGCGGGTCGGGGCGAGCTGTCTGAGCCAGTGGTGGCCCTCTCCCTTCACGGCGGACGGGGTGGAGTACCGGACGGCCGAGCACTGGATGATGGCGCACAAGGCACGGCTGTTCGGTGACGCGGAGGCGGAGCGGCATGCGCTGGACGCGTCGAGCCCCGCGCTCGCGAAGAAGGCCGGGAGACTGGTGCGGGGGTTCGACGATGCCGTCTGGGAGCGGGAGCGCTTCGCGATCGTGGTCGAGGGCAGCGTGCGCAAGTTCGCCTCGGACATTCGGCTCGGATCGTTCCTGATGGGTACGGGCGATCGGGTACTGGTCGAGGCGAGCCCCGTGGATCGCGTGTGGGGGATCGGACTGGCCGCGGACGACGAGCGGGCCTTCGACCCCGAGCGGTGGCAGGGGCCGAACCTGCTGGGGTTCGCGCTGATGGAGGCGCGGGACCGGCTGCGGTCCTCCCCGCCTGACGGCCGGCCCGCCCGGGCCTGAGCAGGCGCGGGGAAGCGCGCGCGACCCACGACGCCCCGCCCGGCCACTGGTCGAGCCCCGCAGGGGGCGGGCCACGCTGAAGGCAGGTCACGCTGAAGGCACAAGGGAGGGCGGGGCGGAGCCCAGGCCTGCGTCCGGGTCAGCCGTTGACGGTCAGTGCCGCGCTGTACCCGTCGTCGGTCGTCTCCGAGCCTCCGCCGTCCGACTCGTCGGGCATGACGAGGAAGACCACCACGAACGCGACGGCCAGGGCCATGCCGACGGCGCCGCAGATGATGCCGGCCAGCGCCTGGCCCGGATTGGTGGCCTCCCCGCGGCGCGCCTTGCCCCGGCCGATCGCGCCGAAGATCACCGCGAGGACTCCGCAGGCGAGGGCCACCGGCCACAGACAGAAGCCGACCGCGGCGATGATGCCGAGCACGAGCCCCGCGGTGCCCAGCCCGTTGCTGGGCATCATGGGCATCCCGGGCCAGCCGTAACCAGGACCGCCGGGGCCCATTCCGTAGGCGGCGCCCTGGCTGCCGTACCCGGGGTACCCCGGGTAGCCGTATCCGTAGGGCACCTCGCCCGGCCCTCCCGGCGCGATGGGTGGCGGCGGCACCGGCGACCCCGGAGCGGGGTGGGCGTGCTGGTGCGGCTGCGGGTAGGGGCCGGCCGGGGGCGCGAACGGGTTGCCCGGAAGATCCGGGTACGGAGCGCCCGGAGGTGCGAAGGGGTTCCCCTGCGCCGGGGCGGCCGGGGGCGCGAAGGGGTCGGCGGGGGTGGCGCCCGGCGCGGGCGCGGAAGGGTTGGTCCAGGCCGGCGGACCCGCGGGGTACCCGGCACCGGGAGGCGACGGCGTCCCCGCGGCAGGGAAGGACGTGACCGTCTGCCGGTCGTGGACCGAGGGCGGGAGCGGGCCCGCGTCCGCCGGAGGAGCCCAAAGATTCGGCTCGGCAGGGGCCTTGTCCAGCGGAACCCCCGCCCCCGGACCGGCATCCTCGGGGCGGTCCCGCGGCTCCTCGCCCGGCGCACCCGGCGTCTGCGCGTCGTCGGACATGCGCGGAGTCCCCTCTGTTCTGTCGTACGTGGCGTCATGCTACGGCCCGAGCCCTGCCCGCGCGGACGGCGGCCTACGATGATCCCCGAACCACCGATCAGCCGATCACCCGCGCCGCCGCACACCGGCCCGGCGCCGTTCCTGGGGAGGAACCCTTGACCGACCACCTCGACCCGATCGCCTCCGGCACCCCGCGTGACCTGCACGCCTTCATAGCCGGACTGCCCAAGGCCGAACTCCACGTGCACCACGTCGGCTCAGCCTCCCCCCGGATCGTCTCCGAGCTGGCCGCCCGCCACCCCGACTCCAAGGTGCCGACGGACCCCGAGGCGCTGGCCGACTACTTCACGTTCACGGACTTCGCCCACTTCATCGACGTGTACCTGTCCGTCGTCGACCTCATCCGCACCCCCGAGGACGTACGCCTCCTGACGTACGAGGTCGCCCGCGACATGGCCCGGCAGCAGATCCGCTACGCCGAGCTGACGATCACGCCGTTCTCGTCGACCCGGCGCGGCATCGACGAGGGCGCCTTCATGGACGCGATCGAGGACGCCCGCACGGCCGCCGAGGCCGACTTCGGGACCGTCCTGCGGTGGTGCTTCGACATCCCCGGTGAAGCGGGACTGGAATCCGCCGAGGAGACCGTCCGGCTCGCCACCACCGACAAGATCCGCCCCGAGGGCCTGGTCGCGTTCGGGCTCGGCGGGCCCGAGGCCGGCGTGCCCCGGCCGCAGTTCAAGCCGTACTTCGACCGTGCGATCGCGGCCGGCCTGCACTCCGTGCCGCACGCGGGCGAGACGACAGGGCCGGAGACCGTCTGGGACGCGCTGACGGACCTGCGTGCCGAGCGCATCGGTCACGGTACGAGCTCCGCCCGGGACCCCAGGCTGCTCGCGCACCTCGCCGAGCACCGGATTCCTCTGGAGGTCTGCCCCACCTCCAACATCGCCACCCGCGCGGTCCGCACCCTCGACGAGCACCCCATCAAGGAGTTCGTGCGGGCCGGCGTCGTCGTCACCGTCAACTCCGACGACCCGCCGATGTTCGGCACGGACCTCAACAACGAGTACGCGGTGGCCGCCCGCCTCCTCGACCTCGACGAGCGGGGTCTCGCGGCGCTCGCCAGGAACGCCGTCGAGGCCTCCTTCCTGGACGGCCCCGGCAAGGCGGCCCTCACCGCGGAGATCGACACGTACACCGCTGGCTGGCTCGCACCCTGAACCAGCCACAATGGGCCGATGCGTACCGTGACTGCCGTGGCCCATCGCGGCGACCCCTATCGCGTCCGTGAGAACACCGTCGACTCACTGCGTTCCGCGCTCCGCCAGGGCGCGGACGCGGTGGAGATCGATGTCCGGCTCACCCGCGACGGCGTGCCCGTGCTCCTGCACGACGTCTCGCTGAAGCGGCTGTGGGAGCACGACCGGCCGCTGCTGTCGCTCTCCTGCGACGAGGTGCGGGGCCTCACCTCGGACGGGGTACCCACCCTGGAGGAGGCCCTCAAGGAGACGGACGACGACCGGTTGATGGTCGACGTGCCGGGTCCGGTGGACGCGCGTGCCGTCCGCCGGATCGTCGGCGTCATCCATGACCTCGGCGCCGAGGAGCGCGTGTACTACTGCGCGGGCGCCCGCACCATGCTCGCGGTCCGTGCGGCCGACCCCGCCGCGGAGATCGCCCTCACCTGGACGAGCCTCGCGCCCCCGCGGCCCGCGCTGCTCGACGCGGTGCGCCCGCGCTGGCTCAACTACCGGTTCGGGCTGGTCGACCGGGACCTCGTCGCCCGCGTCCACCGGGACGGCTACCTGATGTCGGTGTGGACGCCCGACACCCGGCGGTCCATGCGGCGCCTCCTCGACGCGGGAGTCGACTCGATCACGACGAACCGCATCGACACCCTGTGCGCCCTGCGCAGGGACTGAGGTTCAGCCGCGTTCGCCGGTCACCCGGGACCTCTGCCGAACCGTCGCCGGGTCGGCCGGCGTCTCGCGGGTGACGTACTGAGGGGTCGGTGCCGTGTCCTGTCCGGTGTCGCGGACGAGGCCGTAGCGGATGGCGCCTTGGCCGGGGCCGGTCATGACGTCCCTGGTCACGGCGTCCCGGTTCGACGGGAAGACGATCAGCCCGTAGTCGCAGCCCCGCTCGTTCTGGGTGAGGGTGACGGTGCCGTCGACGTAGAAGTACTCGTTCTGCCACATCTGCTGGGCGCCGGCCGGCAGGACGGCGTGTCCGACGGCCGGGCCGCCCATGCCGGAGGTGTAGCCGTCGGCGTCCGGGGCGAAGGTGTCGTCCATCCGGCGGCCGCCGCCCGACGCCACGTGGAACAGTTTTCCCCTGAGGCCGGTCCAGGCGGGCATGACCAGGGCGCCCGGCCGCGACTTCGGCGAGATCTGCCAGCGCACCAGGACATAGCCCCGGCCGCTGAGCGTCACACTGTCCCCGCGGTGCTGCATCACGGCCTTGGGGCCGCCGGTGCTGGTGAGTCCGGACTCGGGTCGGCGCGGCAGGTTCCCGGGCCGCGCGTTCGGGTCCGGGGCCTCGTCGACGGCGTCGACGACCGTGCCGTAGAGGTCCGTCCGCGTTCGGGCGGCCGGCGGCGACGGGGCCGGTGTCGCGGTGCGGCCGGGCACCTTCGGCCGTGCGGTGCTCGACGCCGTGCTCGGCGCCGTGGGGGGCGCGGCGGCCCGCGGCGGTGGTTCCGGCTGCGTGACGACGTAGGCGCCGCCCGCGACGAGGGTCGCCCCGGCCGTCATGGCGACGGCCGGCTTGGTCAGCGCGGCGACGGCCTTGGCGGACCAGCCGATGCCGGTGGCGGCGGTCGTGGCGGCGGCCGCCGTCTTGCCGCCGAGGGCGAGCGAGAGCGTGAGACCGACGGGGACGGGGACGAGTGCGATGCCGACGAGCAGCCTCTCCGCCGGGACGACCGCCTCGCCGGGCTCGGCGCAGTGGCGGCAGCCCCGGATGTGCCGGGCCAGCCGCTTGCGCCACACCGAGTCGGGCCGCTCGTCCCAGCGGGCGGTCAGCTCACGCAGCCCGGGGCAGGAGGAGTCGAGGGCCCGCACGATGCCGCGCGCCGCCTCCAGCCGGGCCTTCATCCGCTGGACGCGTACGGCGGCGTGCTGGCGGCTGATGCCGGCGGCCGCCGCCAGTTCGCGTCGGCTCAGTTCGCCCGCGACCTCCAGCCACCACAGCGACAGCAGCTGCCGGTCCTCCTCGTCGAGCCAGCGCACCGCTTCCGCGACCTCACGTCGTTGTCCCTCCAACTGAAGGCGCAGGACGGTGAGTTCGGCGAAGTCGGTGACTTCCTGGGCCGCGTCGTCGGCGAGCGTCTCGGAGGTGCGCCGCCTGGCGCGGTCGCGTATCTGCCGCATGGCGATGGCTACCAGCCAGGAGCGGAAGCTGTCCGGATCGCGCAGTGTGCCGAGGTTGCCGACGGCGCGCAGCATGGTCTCCTGCACCACGTCGTCGACGTCGGCGTGGCCGTTCAGCGCGCGGCCGACGATGTTGTAGACCAGCGGAAGCCAGCCCTCGACGAGTTCGTCGAGCGCGCGCCGGTCACCGGCCTGCGCTGCCGCGATCGTCGTACGCCACTGCCGGCCGTCCACGTACGTCCCTTCCCTGCCGAGGTCGCCCGCCGGGGCCGCCGAAGGTCACTTGCTGTAGAGGAGCGTCCCGAAGCCCAGCTGGTCGAAGCCGCCGCTGTTGGGCCCGTAGTCCCCACCGCCGCCTTCGGCACGTACTTTCTCAGCCATGGCCGAGATATGGGGGACCGAGAGCCGGCGGCGCCGCGCGTAGTGGTTGTGCAAAAGCTCCCAGACCGGCCTGATCTGCCCGCGCCCTATGTCGGAGATCACGGTCTGCTGCTGGTGGGCGCCCCTGGTGCCGTTGCGCCAGGAGTACCTGGTGAAGGGGACGTCGCCGCCGAGGTTGTACCGGGCGACGTACTCGGCGCCCTTCATCAGCCGGTTGCCGTCGTATCCGTAGAGGTCGACGCCCTGGTTCCACGCCATCTCGCAGATCGCGCCGATCAGTCCCATGCCCATCACGGTGTGGCCCTGGTCGCGCCCCGACTCCTGCCACTGGGCCAGGCCCTCGTCCTCGTAGACGAAGGGGGTGGCGTTCTTGATCGAGCCGTTGCCCGGGCCCGTCCTGAAGTACGTCACGGCACGGTCGAACAGGGCGGTGTCGTCGCACAGGATGCCGATCGCCATGATCGAGGCGACGTTGCAGAGGTCCCAGTTCGCCCAGTAGTTGGTGATGACGGCGCCGTTGTGGCGCTTCAGGAAGTCCTCGTTGAGCGGGTGGAAGACCGTGCGCATCATCTTCTGGAAGCGGGCCAGGTCGAAGCCCGGGTGGTCGCGGACGAGTTCGGCGGCGTTGGCGAACTGGTAGCCGTAGATGCCCGACGCCAGGAACCGGTCGGAGTTGCCGGTGACCGCGGTGAGCTCGGCCGACCAGGCGTTCAGGATCGCGACGGCGGCCCCGGCGTTGTCCCGCGTGCCGGCGATCTTCCAGCGCAGGGCGTTCTGGTAGGCGGCGTGCACGTCGTTGTAGAGGACGCCGTAGTTCTGGCCGGCGCCGCCGCGGACGATGGTGGCCCGCGGATTCGGCTTCCAGGTGCTCGCGGAGTGCCGGTTGGCGGTCAGCCGCCGCCAGCCCGCCAGCCAGGGGTCCCGGCCCGCGGCGACCCGTACCTCCGCGCGGTGGAGATCTCCCGGGTTGTGCAGCATCCCGGGGTGCGCGAACTCGCGCTTCGCGGCGGCCGGACGGGGGCCGGGGCCCGCGACGGCGCCGCTCTGTGCGGCGTCGGCCGAGTCACGCCCGCCCAGGGAGACCGCGAGGCCGCCGACGGCTCCGGCGGCGGCGACACCACCCGCGATCCGGAGGACGCCGCGCCGGCCGACGCGGTGCTTGTTGTGCTCTGCCACGGACAACTCCTGTGCGGGTGAGGGGGCATGTGCGCCCTGTGGAGCGCGTGCACAGGAGACGGGGGAAGGGCTTTCGGGATAACAGTTTTTTCGTGCGGGGGCGCGTCCCCCTAAGGAAAACCCCTGACAACTTCCCTAGCCGTAACGGCAGTTGCCCGGAGTCCGGCCCAGGGTCACCGCCCTCCTCGAAGAGGATCCGCGAGAAGGCGTACGCGCGGACGATGAAGGTCACCGATCACTCCGGGAGTCGACTGATGCATGCCCGTGTCCGTACCGCCTGTGCCGCCCTCGTGGTCCTGGGCCTGACCGCGGTCCCCCTGGCCGGGACCGCCCTCGCCGCCCCCTCCCCCGCGGCCGTCGTACGGGAGAGCGCGGTTTTGGACACCGCTCTGCGCGCCGCGCTCGAGGGGATCCCGGACGAACACACCACGGCCGCACTCGTACGCGTCGCCGGCACGGACGGCACCTGGCGGGGCGGCGCGGGGGTGCGCGATCTCCCGAGCGGCCGAAAGGCGCTGGAGAACGGGCGCTTCCGGGCCGGTTCCACCACCAAGGTGGTCACGGCCGCCGTCGTGCTGCAGCTCGCCGCCGAGGGCAGGGTGGATCTGGACGGACACGTCCAGACGTACCTCCCCGGCCTCCTGTCGAAGGACTTCGAGCCCATCACCGTACGGCAGTTGCTCACTTTCACCAGCGGGCTGAAGCCGGGCTCGTCGCTCGGGGACGTGGCCGGCGAGGGCTACGAGCGGCGGTACGAGACGCTGACTCCCGAGGAGGTCGTGGCCGCCTCGGTCGCCCAGGGGCCGGCCTTCCGCCCCGGCGACCGGCAGCAGTACGGCAACATCGACTACACCGTGCTCGGCCTGCTCGTCGAGAAGGTCACCGGCGACTCGTACGAGCACCAGGCAGCCGTGCGGGTCCTGCGGCCGGCCGGGATGCGGCACACGTCCTTCCCCGGCGGCCCCGACCCGCGCCTCCACGGACCGCACAACCGCGGGTACCAGAAGCTGACGGACGGCAGGCTGGTCGACGCCACCGAGTGGAACATGTCGGACCGGTGGGCCGCCGGCGACATGATCTCCACGACGGCGGACCTGGAGCGGCTCCTCTTCGCGCTGTTCCGGGGCCGGCTGGTACCCCGGCCGCTCCTGGACAGGGAGATGTTCACGCTTCCCGACGTGCCCGGCGCGACCATGAGCGCCGGCCTCCAGCGGTACGACATGGGCAACGGCACCGTCCTCTGGCTGAAGTCCGGAGCCCGCCCGGGGTACAGCACGCTCGTCGCGGCCACGCGCGACCTGTCCCGCACGCTCGTGTACTCGGTCAACGCGACCGACGCCAAGGGGGAGGGCATGAATCCGGTGGCCGAGCGGATCGTCCGGGCGGCGTTCGGAGGGTGAGGATGGCGCCCGGAGGGTGAGGCCCGCCCGGCGCGGACGGCGCGCGGCCGGGTCAGCCGTGGGCGCGGGCCGGTCCGCCGAGTGCCGCGATGCGCTGTTCCAGGCGCTTGAGGACCGTGTCGCCCCACTGGAGGTTCGCCCGCTCCAGAGCCATGCCGCCCTGGAGGGTGAGGTAGGGGCCGACGCGCTCGGCGGTGGCGAGGTACTCGTCCTCGGTGCGCCCGGCCAGCATGCGTTCCCTCATGCGCCGGTAGCGGGCGAGCTTGGCGGTGGCCCGCTCGACGCGCTCGGCGACCGCCGTCCGTACGGCCTCGATGTCGGCGGCGTCCCCGATGTCGACGCACTGGACCTTGACCATCAGCTCGTCCCTGATGGCCGGCGGTTTGGCCGGGCCTTCGGCGACGTACGCGCGCAGGACCCTGCGTCCCTCCTCGGTGAGCGAGAAGAGCCGCTTGTTGGGCCTGCGCTCCTGCTGGACGACGCGGGCGCGGACCAGTCCGTCGCCCTCCATGCGCTCCAGCTCGCGGTAGAGCTGCTGGGGCGTGGCCATCCAGAAGTTGGCGACCGAGGCCTCGAAGCCCTTCGCGAGGTCGTACCCGGACGCCTCGCCCTCCAGGAGAGCGGCCATCACCGCGTTGCGCAACGCCATGAGCACAAGCTAGCACCGTGTTGATTAGTCAAGGGCGCGACTATCGCTGCCGGACCCGCTCCGACCTGGCACGACGGGGACCGTCACCGGCAGCAGGGCGGGCCGCTTGGCCTCGCGCCCGTCGCCGGACGAGCGGCCCCGGACCCGGCGGACGACCCACGGGCCCAGGAAGGAACCGGCCCAGCGCAGTTCGGCGCCGGCGGCCCGCAGTCCGGAGAGCGGCGGCGCGACCGCGGGCAGCGGGCGCGTCCAGGCGTCGTCGCTTCCCGGCAGTTCGAGCGCGTGCGCGACCGCGGCGGCGATGCGCGCATGACCGAGCGGGCTCGCGTGCAGCCGGTCGGGGCTCCACAGCCGGGGATCGACGACGACAGGATACGGAGACGTCTCGGCCACCGCCACGCCGTGGCGGACGGCCGCCCGGCGGATGCGGTCGTTGAGCGCGTGGACCCGCGGGCCGAACGGGCGGGCCAGCGGGGCGATCCTGGCGATGTCGGGAAAGGTGACGGTCGCGACGCGGGCGTTCTGCGCGGTGAGCGCGGCGAACATCGCCTCCAGGTGGGCGGCCACCTCGTCCGCGTCGAAGGCGGGCCGCAGCAGGTCGTTGACCCCGGCGACGACCGTCGCGAGGTCCGGCCGCAGCGCGAGAGCGGGCTCGAGCTGTCCGGCACGCACCTCCCCCGCGAGGCGCCCCCGTACGGCGAGGTTGGCGTACAGCAGTCCGGGGGTCGCGCTCGCGACCTGCTCGGCGAGCCGGTCGGCCCATCCGCGCAGCCCTCGCACGTCGTCGCCGTCCCCCAGCCCCTCGGTCTGACTGTC
This sequence comes from Streptomyces aurantiacus, assembly GCF_027107535.1. Taxonomy (NCBI): domain Bacteria; kingdom Bacillati; phylum Actinomycetota; class Actinomycetes; order Kitasatosporales; family Streptomycetaceae; genus Streptomyces; species Streptomyces sp. Qhu-G9. The sequence continues at coordinate 7,670,513 of NZ_CP114283.1, forward strand.
ACCGAGGGCGACGTACCGCAGGTATCCGCTGTCCGGCACGGCATGACCTCCACTCCCCATAGCCCACTAGTACCCTATTCACATTGTTGAATAAGACAAGGGACGGGACGGGCCGGTGACGTGATGTGTGCCGCCCGGACGCCCCCGGCAGGCTCACCCGGCCCGGCCCGGGCTCAGGTCCCTGCGCAGTTCCTCCGCTGATGGTCCGCACGGTGACGCATCCAGAGCACCACGTCACAGACCCGCAGCGCTCCGACGGTCCCGGGGAGGCCGGCGGACCGCCGCAGAGCGGTCAGCTCGTGGTGCAGCGCCCGGTCGTCGAGACGCAGCGCGGTGTGCAGGTCCAGCCAGAAGGACGCGGGCCGGCCGAGGACACAGCGGACGACCTGGTCGTAGACGGGCAGCAGCCGTGGACGCTTCCGGGCGAGGAGTTTGCCTGCCGTGACCCACCCGATTCCGGGCTGGTCGCACAGCAGCTGCCAGGCCGTGTGCGCCGGTGACCCGTCGGCCAGGTCGGCGGCCCCGGCCTCGGCCATGTCGAGGCCGAGGGGGACTCGGCTCAGCAGCCTGCCCACCTCGGCACCGAGGTCGCCCTCCAGGAGGTCGAGTGCGGCCCGCACGGGAATCCTGACCGACAGGGTCTGCACCGCGATCAGGTCGTCGGCGGTCACCGCGTTCGCGACCGCCGGGCGGTCGCCCCCGCCGGCCAGGTACTCGAATCGACTGCCCGTGAACGGCACCGCTCCGGGCTGCCCGCCGGTGCCGAAGTACTGCCGGAGGTCGGACACGGCCCGGTCCGAGGTGACGAGAGCGCGCAGCCGGTGATCCAGCGGCGGTGGGGCGACAGCGGTCATGGGCCACTCCGCGACGTGGTGGGTGAATGCTCCGCGGCACGACGCGCCGACCCGGCGGCCGTGCCCGGCCCATCCTCGCGCCCACGGGAACTCCGCGTCACACGAACGGCGCTGCTCCTACTGCCCCGCGCGATCGCGTTCCACCGCTTCGCGTACTCCGTGCGCTCCTTCGCCGTGATGTCGCGGGCCACGGCGAGCCGCCCGCGCATGGCGCCCTCGGGGAAGATGAGCGGATCCTCGGCCAGGGCGGTGCCCTCCTCGTTGTTGGCGGAGGCCACGACGTCCCGGGCGGCCGGGACGGGAAGACGTAGGGGACAGCCGCCCCGGGCCCGCTGCGCCCCGGACGGCCCCGGCCCCCTCTCCGTCCCCGAAGAGGGACGGACCGAGGGACTCAGCCCTCGATGGACGTCATCACGTGCTTGATGCGCGTGTAGTCGTCGAACCCGTAGCCCGACAGGTCCTTGCCGTAGCCCGACCTCTTGAAGCCGCCGTGCGGCATCTCCGCGACCAGCGGGATGTGCGTGTTGATCCACACACAGCCGAAGTCGAGGACCTTCGACATGCGCATCGCGCGCGCGTGGTCCTTCGTCCAGACGGAGGAGGCGAGGGCGTACTCGACGCCGTTCGCCCACTCGACGGCCTGCGCCTCGTCCGAGAAGGACTGGACGGTGATGACCGGTCCGAAGACCTCGTTCTGGATGATCTCGTCGTCCTGCTTCAGGCCCGACACGACGGTCGGAGCGTAGAAGAAGCCCTTCTCGCCGACCCGGTGGCCGCCCGCCTCGACCTTGGCGTGGGCGGGGAGGCGCTCGATGAAGCCGGTGACCTGCTTGAGCTGGTTCGGGTTGTTGAGCGGCCCGTACAGCACGTCCTCGTCGTCCGGCTGACCGGTCTTCGTGTCGGCGGCGGCCTTGGCGAGCGCGGTCACGAACTCGTCGTGGATGGACTCCTGGACGAGGACGCGGGTGGCGGCCGTACAGTCCTGGCCGGCGTTGAAGAATCCGGCCACCGAGATGTCCTCGACGGCCTTGGCGATGTCGGTGTCCTCGAAGACGACGACGGGCGCCTTGCCACCGAGCTCCAGGTGCACCCGCTTGACGTCCTTGGCGGCGGACTCGGCGACGGAGATGCCCGCCCGTACGGATCCGGTGATGGACGCCATGGCCGGGGTCCTGTGCTCGACCATCAGGCGGCCGGTGTCACGGTCGCCGCAGATGACGTTGAAGACGCCCTCGGGGACGATCGAGCCGATGATCTCGGCGATCAGGACCGTGGAGGCCGGGGTGGTGTCGGACGGCTTGAGCACGACCGTGTTGCCCGCGGCGAGGGCCGGGGCGAACTTCCACACGGCCATCATCATCGGGTAGTTCCACGGCGCGACCTGCGCACAGACGCCGACCGGCTCGCGGCGGACGATCGAGGTCAGGCCCTCCATGTACTCGCCGGCCGACCGGCCTTCCAGCATGCGCGCCGCGCCGGCGAAGAACCGGATCTGGTCGACCATGGGCGGGATCTCCTCGGACCGGGTCAGTCCGATGGGCTTGCCCGTGTTCTCGACCTCGGCCGCGATGAGCTCCTCGGCCCGCTCCTCGAAAGCGTCCGCGATCTTGAGGAGGGCCTTCTGGCGCTCGGCGGGGGTCTGGTCGCGCCAGGCGGGGAAGGCCGCGGCGGCGGCCTCCATCGCCGCGTCGACGTCGGCCTGACCGGACAGCGGCGCGGTGGCGTACGCCTCGCCCGTCGCGGGGTTGACCACGTCGGTGGTCCGTCCATCGGCGGCATCGCGGAACTCTCCGGCGATGTAATTGCGCAGACGACGCAGCTCGGTGCTCACTGCCCGGCCCTCCTGTCGGATGTCCTACGGCTCAGGTGTCCACTACCTGAGACGCCTGGGCTCCCACCCTAATCCTCACCCCGACGTTTTCAACACCCCCGATCGCCCCAGAACTGCGAAATCCGCAGACTGCACGCACCCAGACAACGAATTTCATCGATCAGACCTTGCGGAACTGTCGAGCCCTCGTGCACAGTGAGCTGGTGGCCAGTCGAAGCGCAGACCCCAGGGACTCCCGCGAGTCCAGGAGCGGCACTCCTCAGCTGGATGCCGTGTCCCTCGCCATCATCGAGCAGCTGCAGGAGGACGGCCGCCGTCCGTACGCCGCGATCGGCAAGGCCGTGGGCCTCTCCGAGGCAGCCGTGCGCCAGCGCGTCCAGAAGCTGCTCGACCAGGGCGTGATGCAGATCGTCGCCGTCACGGACCCGCTCACCGTGGGCTTCCGCAGGCAGGCGATGGTGGGTGTGAACGTCGACGGCGACCTCGAACCGGTGGCGGACGCGCTGAGCGCGATGTCGGAGGTCGAGTACGTGGTGATGACCGCGGGCTCGTTCGACATCCTCGCCGAGATCGTCTGCGAGGACGACGACCACCTGCTGGAGGTCATCAACAAACGCATACGGGCCCTGCCCGGCGTGCGCTCCACCGAAAGCTTCGTCTACCTCAAGCTCAAGAAGCAGACCTACATGTGGGGAACCCGATAGCCGTGACTGCCAAGGACCTCAGCCGAACCGCGTACGACCACCTGTGGATGCACTTCACCCGCATGTCCTCGTACGAGAACGCGCCCGTCCCCACGATCGTCCGTGGCGAGGGCACCTACATCTACGACGACAAGGGCAAGCGCTACCTCGACGGCCTCGCGGGCCTGTTCGTGGTCCAGGCGGGCCACGGGCGTGCAGAGCTGGCCGAGACCGCCGCCCGGCAGGCGCAGGAGCTGGCCTTCTTCCCCATCTGGTCCTACGCCCACCCGAAGGCCGTCGAGCTGGCCGAGCGGCTCGCGCACCACGCCCCGGGCGACCTGAACAAGGTCTTCTTCACGACGGGCGGCGGTGAGGCCGTCGAGACCGCGTGGAAGCTCGCCAAGCAGTACTTCAAGCTCCAGGGCAAGCCGACCAAGTACAAGGTCATCTCGCGCGCGGTCGCCTACCACGGCACCCCCCAGGGCGCCCTGTCCATCACCGGGCTGCCGGCTCTGAAGGCCCCCTTCGAGCCGCTGGTCCCGGGCGCCCACAAGGTCCCGAACACCAACATCTACCGCGCGCCCGCCTTCCTCGACCACGGGTCCGGCGTCTCCCCCGAGGCCTTCGGCCGCTGGGCCGCCGACCAGATCGAGGAGCAGATCCTCTTCGAGGGCCCGGAGACGGTCGCCGCGGTCTTCCTGGAGCCCGTGCAGAACGCCGGCGGCTGCTTCCCGCCGCCGCCCGGGTACTTCCAGCGGGTGCGCGAGATCTGCGACCAGTACGACGTACTGCTGGTCTCGGACGAGGTCATCTGTGCCTTCGGCCGGCTCGGCACGATGTTCGCCTGCGACAAGTTCGATTACGTACCGGACATGATCACCTGCGCCAAGGGCATGACCTCGGGCTACTCCCCGATCGGCGCCTGCATCATCTCGGACAGGCTCGCCGAGCCGTTCTACCAGGGCGACAACACCTTCCTGCACGGCTACACCTTCGGCGGCCATCCGGTGTCGGCGGCCGTGGGCCTCGCGAACCTCGACATCTTCGAGCGCGAGAACCTCAACCAGCACGTGCTGGACAACGAGGGCGCGTTCCTCTCCACCCTCCAGAAGCTGCACGACCTGCCGATCGTCGGCGACGTCCGCGGCAACGGCTTCTTCTACGGCATCGAACTGGTGAAGGACAAGGCCACCAAGGAGACCTTCACGGACGAGGAGTCGGAGCGCGTGCTCTACGGCTTCGTCTCCAAGAAGCTCTTCGAGTACGGCCTGTACTGCCGCGCCGACGACCGCGGTGACCCGGTCATCCAGCTGTCGCCGCCGCTGATCTCCGACCAGTCGACGTTCGACGAGATCGAGGGGATCGTCCGCCAGGTGCTGACGGAGGCCTGGGCGAAGCTCTGATCCCCGTTCGGCCCGGCTCGGCTCCGATGAGCTGAACCTGTGATCAACACCGGCCCCGGTGCCGCCCGTTCGAGTGAGAATGGGGGCCCCGGGGCCGCGTGCTGTCCGGCCTCCGGGCCCCGACTCCCTAGCGTGCCCAGTGACCGATCGGCCCTGCCTTCGTTCCCCCGACCGGGGGACCGAGCGACCTTCCCGGAGGCGCGCGGGCAGCGCACGTCAGATCTGAACCGAGGTGTACGCGATGGTGGCTCCGCCGGACAACGACGTGCTCTGGGCACGCGCCCTGCACGTCAAGCACAACGGCTCACCCGCACTCACCGGCGTGTCACTCGGAGTTCGCGAGGGCGAGATCCTCGCCGTCGGCGGCCCACGCGGCAGCGGCAAGACGACCCTGCTCCAGTGCCTGTCGGGGCAGCTGCTGGCCCAGCAGGGCGAGGTCTGGTTCAACAGCACGCCCGTCCACACCATGGGTCCGCTGACCCGCGAGCGGCTGCGCCGCGACCGCTTCGGCTGGATCGACCCGGCTCCGGTCCTGGTCCCCGAGTTGAACGCCTGGGAGAACGCGGCCCTGCCCCTGATGCTGCGGGGCGTGGGCCGCCGCCGGGCCAAGACCACCGCCCTGGAGTGGCTGGACCGCCTCGACGTCGGCGGCTGCGCCCGCAAGCGCCCGTACGCCCTGCTGCAGGCGGAACGTCAGCGCGTGGTCATCGCCCGCGCGCTGGCCCCCGCGCCGACCGTGCTCTTCGCCGACGAGCCCACCGCTCCGCTGCACCGCGCGGACCGCGCCCAGGTGCTGCGCACGCTCACCACGGCGGCCCGCTCGCACGGGATCACCGTCGTCCTGGCCACGCACGACGCGGACACCGCGGCGCTCGCCGACCGCACGGTGTCGCTGCTCGACGGGCGGCGCGTGAACACCGTCCACCTGCCGCCGGTCACCGAGTCGGAAGGCCGGGCGGCGTGCTCGCTCTCCGCCTAGCCCGCAGTGCCCACCCCGCCGTCCAGTTCCGCAGGCTCCTCGTCGCCGCGGCGTCGGCGGGCACGGGCTTCCTGCTGCTGTGCACCCTCGGATACGCGATGGGGCACCCGGACGCGTCGGCGGCGGCCGTGCTCAGGCTCGCCTGGTGCCTCGCGCCGCTCGCCGCCACCGTGCAGTTCGCGGTCGCCGTGGCCCGGACCGACCCGGCCACCCGGCCCCGGCCCGGCCTCTCGGCGATCGGACTGGGCCCCGGCCGGCTGATGGTCCTCGCTGCCGTCTCCACCGCCGTGTCCTGCACGCTCGGTTCGATGGTCGCCCTGCTGTTCTTCCTGCACCTGCGCGGCGATCTGACCGGACTCCCCTTCGACGGCGACGCGGCCGGCCTCCTCGCCGCGGACGAGTCGCTGCCCCTGCCCGCCGCCCTCACGCTCCTGGCGCTCGTCCCGGTCATCGCGTCGGTGGCCGGCGCGGTGGTGCTGCGCCCGCGGGACCACCGGCCGGCCGGCAGGCCGGGCGGACGCCCGGGACGGCTGGGCGGTTTCGGCGGCTACGGACGCTCCACCGAGCGCGTCGGGTTCGGCGCCTACGGACGCTTCGGTGCACGAGGGGGCGCGCGGACAGGCGGCCACGCCGATGGCGTGGACGGTCCCGGGCAGGACGCCCCCGGCGCCCTCGCGCAGGCCGGTGCCGCCCACGCCCGGAGCGCACACGGAGACCTCGACGAACACGCCGCGCGCGCCGGGCACAACAGCCCCGGAGCGGCCGCCACCACCGCCGGACTCGACGTGCCCCGCCGCTCCGCTGCCCGCACCGACAGCCGGGCTCTCGCCGATACGCACACCTCTTCGGGCGAGCCCGTCGCCGCTGGTTCGCCCCCGCACGACGGGCTCGCCGCGCCCGGCCACCGCGGCGCCCCGCAGCACCCCCGCGGCCCCGGCGGCCAGGACAGAGCGGACCGGACCGACCTCACGGGCCACACGGACCGCACCGGGCTCCCGCACCACCCCGGTCGCCCCGGCCACCCGCTGGACCCCCACCACCCACTGGCCCCGCTCCCCGCCCCCACCGGTCTCCCCTGGGGCGCCGCCGTGCTCGCCGCCGGTCTCGCGGTGGAGACGTACGCCGGCCGCACCGCTCCCGCTGCCGACGGGACCGCGCTGCCCGGCGGACTCACCGGCGGGCCCCTGGGGGTGCTCGTCGGCTGGGCGCTCACCGCGATCGGGCTGGCGCTGGCCGGCCCCGCGATCACCCACCTCTGCGGCAGGCTGCTCCAGGCGGTACGGCCCGGCGCCCTGCGGCTGCTGGCCGGGCGCGTGCTCATGGAGGAGGCGACCCGCGTCGGACGCCCCCTCGGCGTGGTGTGCGCGGTGGCGTCGGGCGCGTACGCCATGGCCGTGCTCCACACCGGTACGCGTCCCGACGTCGGGCCCCTCACCACGCTCGGCGCGCTCCTCGTCGCGGGGTGCGCCGTGGCGACGCTCCTGACCGCCGCGGTCGAGGCGAGGAACGCGCGCGCCGACACCACGGCCGCCCTGCTGCGGATCGGCGCGCCCGCCACGACGCTGCGCGCCGCGGCCGCCCTTCGCGCGGGCATCCTGCTGGCCGTCCTCGGCCCCCTGACCTGGGTGATCGCGGAGCTCGCGGCACTGCCGCTGGCCCACTGACCCCCGTACACGAAGAGATCGACCGCGCGTACGGAAAGAGTTCGCACGGGCCGATGACTTTCCGGCGGCCCTCCGGTCTACCCCTTCGAACAGCACATCACCACGACGGGAGAGACCAGGCATGTACCAGCAGATGATCTTCGTGAACCTGGCCGTGAACGACCTCGACGCCTCGAAGAAGTTCTTCACGGAGCTGGGCTACACGCTCAACGCGCAGTTCTCGGACGAGCACTGCGCTTCCGTCGTGATCAGCGACACGATCGTGGCGATGCTGCTGAGCAAGCAGCGCTACGCGGACTTCACGAAGAAGGAGATCGCGGACTCGACGAGGACGAGCGAGGTGCTCCTGTGTCTCAGCGCCGAGAGCCGCGAGAAGGTGGACGAGCTGGTCGACAGGGCGATCGCGGCGGGCGGTTCGGCGAGCGGCGAGCCCCAGGACCACGGCTTCATGTACGGGCGCGGCTTCGACGACCCGGACGGCCACTCCTGGGAGGTCATGTGGATGGACCCGGCGGCCGTCCAGGGCTGAACCGGCCCGTGCTTACATGGGCGGGTGCAGACGAGCCCCGCCCATGTGGCCCACCACGGTGACCGCGAGATCGAATCGCTCGAGGAGTTCGACGCGACCGTCTCGGCACGCGGCACCCTCGCCGGATTCCGCGTCCAGGCCGTCGATCTGACGGACCGTACGAGAGAGCTGCTGGCCAGTGACACCGCGGGCGCCGTCTTCCTCGGCTGCCTGATGCGGGAGAACGCGGCGGCGAAGGTCCGCGCCGACGGCGCCCTGCTCTTCCCTCCTGTTCCCGGCCTGCCGTTCGACCCGTACCGCGGGCTCCTCTACACGCCCGACGAGCTGTTCGGCTCGCTCGACAAGGGGTACGAACAGACGCCGGACGCCCTCGCCTACACCTGGTTCCAGCGGACCAGGGCCGACGGCGACATATACGCGTCGATGCTGCGCTCCGTCCACGACGACGCCGTCTCCGACGCCCTCGACGAACTCCTGCGCGGGTCACGGGTGGTGGGCGTGATGGGCGGCCACGCGATCGCGCGCGGCACGGACGCGTACGGTGGCGCGGCCCGGCTCGGACGCGCGCTCGCGCGCGCCGGGTTCACGGTGGCCACGGGCGGCGGCCCCGGCGCGATGGAGGCGGCGAACCTCGGCGCGTACGCGGCCCCGTACGACGACACCATGCTGGACGAGGCGTGCGAACTCCTCGCGAAGGCCCCCTCGTTCGTCCCGTCGGTGACGGACTGGGCGCGGGCCGCCTTCGAGGTGCGCGCCCGCTGGCCCGAGGGCAACACCTCGGTGGGCATCCCGACCTGGTTCTACGGGCACGAACCGCCGAACGCGTTCGCCTCGCACATCGCCAAGTACTTCGCCAACGCCACCCGCGAGGACGGCCTGCTGGCCCGCTCGAACGCGGGTGTGGTCTTCCTGCCCGGCGCCGCCGGAACGGTCCAGGAGATCTTCGACAACGCGACTCCCAACTACTACGAGTCCCGCGGCGAACCCACCCCGATGGTCCTGGTCAACCGCACCCACTGGACGGAGCGCCTCCCCACCTGGCCTCTTCTCCAGGCTCTCGCCCGCGAGCGGTCCATGGAGTCCCGGATCGCGCTGGTCGACCGGATCGAGGAGGCACCGGAGGCGCTGGTCCGGCTGGCCCATGTAAACGAAAGCTAAAGCCAAGGGGTCAAGACGGACACACGGATTGACAACCGGAGACGGAGCCCAATAAACCTGTGAGGCGTCTGGGATCGCTGTTTCGCAGCCGCTCCCACCACCCCCCTCGTTCTTGTGCATCCCGTGAAGGGCAATCGTGTCCACATCTCGCCGTACCGCACGTTCCGTGCGCATTCTCGGAGTTGCCTCCGCCTCGGCCGCGCTCACGCTGGGTCTCGCCGGCAACGCGCTCGCCTGCAACATCAGTGAGTTCTCCGCCGTCGCCAAGTGCGACGGCGCCAAGGGCGTCATCAGCGTCACCGACAAGGACCCCACCGGCGTCCCGGCCACGGTCACCGTCTACCTCGAGTCGAACGGCGCGGACGAGAGGCTCGTCGGCAGCCAGGAGGTCAAGGGTTCCCGCGAGGGCGTGACCATCGACTTCTCGGAGGACTGGAAGCCGAACGCGACGTACCGGATCCACGTCAAGGCCGGCAAGCAGGTCGACGAGGACATCAAGCCGAACCTGGTCACCCCGTCCGAGGCGTGCAAGTCCTCGGACACGTCGACGCCTCCGGCGACCCCGTCGCCCTCGGAGAAGCCCTCCTCGCCCGCGACCCCCTCGGCGACTCCGGAGTCCCCGGAGCCGTCGGAGGCGCAGAGCACTCCGGCCGCGTCGACCGGGGACAACACCCCGTCGCCCGCGGGCGAGTCGAACCTCGCCGAGACCGGTTCGAGCTCCAACACCGGGGCCATCGCAGGGATAGCGGCCGCGCTCGTGGCGGCCGGTGCCGGTGTGATGTTCGCGCTGCGCCGTCGTGGCGCGTCGAACGGCCGCTGAGACCAGCCTGTTCGTACCCGTTGTGGCCCGTCCCCTCACCGAGGGGGCGGGCCCTCCGCCGTTCCGGCCCCGGGCGAGCCTGCCTCGCCCTGCCTGCCTCGCCCTGCCTGCCTGCCTGCCTGCCTGCCTGTGCGGCCTAGCCGAACGTGGCCCGCTCCAGCCAGAAGATGCTGCGGCCCGCCCCGCGCAGTTCGTTGGCGGCGTCGCCGGGATACGTCTCCTGCGCGAACCGGACGATCTGCAGCCACTCGTCGATCGCGTCGGCGGCGAGATCCGGCGCTGCCTCGTACGCCGCCCCGGCCGTGACGGCCGCGTCGGCCCGGTGGATCAGCGTCTCGTGCGCCATGCGCCGCGCCCAGAAGCCTGCCGTGTGCTCCCAGGCCCATGACCCCAGGCCGCGGCGTCGGCCCCGGCGGTGCGGAAGGTCCCGGCGGCCGGGGCGGCGCCCTCCGCGAGCCACGCGTCGAGCGCGGCCGGGTCGCTGTCCTGCGGCCCTCCGACGCCGGTCACGTTCTCGACCGGCACGTTCTTCGCCGCTACCGTCCGTACGATGTGCTCGGCCCAGCGGTGCGCCTCGCCCACGTGCACGGCGAGCTCCCACAGCGTCCAGTCCGGGCAGGTCGGCACGGTCGCGGTGAGATCGGCTCCGGCGAGGTGGGACCTGAGCAGCGCGGTCTGGCCGACGACTTCGTCGCAGTGGCGGTCGTGCCCCAGTGGCGTCATGAGCCGCGCCCTAGGCGGCCCGGGCCCCTTCGAGTACGACGATTTCGGCTGCGTCGAAGGCCACCCCGACCTCGTCCCCGGTCTCCGGAGCGTCCCGCAGCGCGCACGCCGCCTCCAGGCGCGGCGCGTTGCGCGGCTGCAGGTGTACGGCGACATGGGTGCCCCGGAAGGTCCGCGCGGCCACCGTGCAGCGCAGCCCTTCCGAGGCCGGTACGAGCCGTACTCCGGCCGGCCTGACCAGCAGGCTGACCTCGCCCTGCGGCGCGTCGGAGGGTACCGGCACCTTGCCCCAAGGGGTGTCCGCCGCCTCCCCTACGACAGTCGCCCCGGCCACGTTCTGGAAGCCGAGGAAACGCGCCACGAACTCGTCGGCAGGGCGCTGCCAGACCTCGAGTGGCGTACCCGACTGGGCGATCCGCCCGTCCCGCATCACCACGACCCGGTCGGCGAGCGCGAAGGCCTCCCCCTGGTCGTGGGTGACCGCGAGCACGGTGGTGCCCAACTCGCCGAACAGTTCCCGCAGTTCCACCACGAGGCGTTCGCGCAGCGAGCGGTCCAGCTGGCCGAGCGGTTCGTCGAGCATGAGCAGCCGGGGCCGTGGCGCGAGGGCACGGGCGAGCGCGACGCGCTGCTGTTCACCGCCGGAGAGGGAGGCGACGGCCCGCCGGTGGGAGCCCGGCAGGCCCACGAGCTCCAGCAACTCCCTCACTCTCGAAGCCTGTTGGTGTTTGGACTCGCCGTGCATCCGCAGCCCGAAGGCCACGTTGCCGGCCACGTCGCGCTGCGGGAACAGCTGGTGGTCCTGGAACATCAGGCCGACGCCCCGCTTGTGCGCGGGCACCCCGTCGAGGTCCCGGCCGTCCAGGAACACCCGCCCGCCGTCCAGCTGCTGGAGCCCGGCGACGGCCCTCAGCAGCGTCGACTTGCCACTGCCGCTGGGTCCGAGAACGCACACGATCTCGTGCTCGGTGACCTCGAGGCCGACGTCGTCGAGCACCGCCCGCCCGTCGAACCGCACGGTCGCCCCATCGAGCTTGAGCATGGTCAGAACTCTCCCGTCCGGTCGGAGCGAGGGTCGGTGCGAAGGCGTTCGAGGAGCAGCAGGGCCACCGCGCACACCAGCATCAAGATCGTCGAAAGGGCCATGGCCTGCCCGTAGTTGAGCTCGCCGGCCCGCCCGAGCAGCCGTGCCACGGCGACCGGCAGCGTCGGGTTGTCGGGCCGTGCGATGAAGACGGTCGCGCCGAACTCGCCCAGGGACACGGCGAAGGCGAACCCGGCCGCGATCAGCAGCGCCCGCCGCACCATCGGCAGATCGACCTCGCGCCACACCCGCCAGGGCGAGGCACCGAGCACCGATGCCGCCTCGCGCAGTCGCCCGTCCACCGCTCGCAGTACCGGCAGCATGGTCCGTACGACGAAGGGGACGCCCACCAGCGCCTGCGCGAGCGGTACGAGGATCCACGTGCTCCGCAGGTCCAGCGGCGGTTCGTCGAGTGCGATGAGGAATCCGAAGCCGACGGTCACCGCGGAGACGCCGAGCGGCAGCATGAGCAGCGCGTCGAAGCCCCGTACGAGACGTCCGGCGTCCCGGCGGGTGAGGGCGGCCGCGGCGAGTCCGCCGATCAGCAGCGCGATGGCGGTGGCGGCGAGGGCGTACCGCAGCGAGTTGCCGACGGCGTCGATCGGCGGTACCAGGAAAAGGCCGCCTTCGTCGCTGGTCAGCGCTTTGTAGTAGCCGAACCCCGGGGCGTCGAGGGACCGCTCGACGAGGACGGCCAGTGGCAGCACCAGCAGGACGGTGATGACGGCGAGGACGCCGGCGAGCAGCGCCCACTGCCCCGCCCCGTGCGGTCGTCGCGCGGTCGTGGCGGCGTCTACCAGGCGCAGGGCCGTCTCCCGTCGCCGTACGGTCCAGGCGTGGACGGCGAGGATCGCGCCCACCGCCACGAACTGGACGAGCGTCAGCACGGCGGCCGTCGAGAGGTCGAAGATCTCCGAGGTCTGCCGGTAGATCTCCACCTCAAGCGTCGAGAAGGTGGGTCCGCCGAGGATCTGCACCACACCGAAGGAGGTGAAGGTGAAGAGGAAGACCATGAGCGCGGCGGCGGCCACGGCCGGGCCGAGCGCCGGAAGGGTCACCGTGCGCCAGGCCGCGAACCGGGAGGCGCCGAGCATCCGCGCGGCCTCCTCCTGACGCGGGTCGAGCTGCGACCACAGCCCGCCGACCGTGCGGACGACGACCGCGTAGTTGAAGAAGACGTGCGCGAGCAGGATCGCCCACACGGTCGTGTCGAGCCGTACGCCCCACAGCTCGTCCAGCAGCCCGCCCCGCCCGAGCAGCGCCAGGAAGGCCGTGCCCACGACGACCGTCGGCAGCACGAACGGCACGGTGACGACGGCCCGGAGGATCTGCTTGCCCCTGAAATCGAAGCGCGCGAAGACATACGCGCCGGGGAGCGCGATCAGCAGGGTGAGCGCGGTCGAGGCGAGCGCCTGCCAGGTCGTGAACCACAGGACGTGCCGGATGTCCGGCTGCGCGAGCACGTCCCAGATCCGCCCGAACCGCCAGACCCCGTCGGTCTTCAGCCCTCGGGCGGTGATCGCGGCGACCGGGTACGCGAAGAAGACCCCGAAGAACGCGACGGGTAGGGCCATGAGGCCGAGCCGAGCCGCGCTCCCCCGGCGCGAGCGCTGTCGCGCACGCGGGCGCTTGCGCCGCTCGGCCTCAACCGCAGCCTCGGCCTCGGCCTCGGCCCGCGGCTCTACTTCAGTACGAGCGAGGTCCATGACTTGACCCACTCGTCACGGTTGTCGGCGATCTTGGCGGGGTCCAGGGTCTCGGGGTTCTCGGCCGCCGGACCGTACTTGGTGAACGACTCGGGCACCGCGGCGCCCTCGACCACCGGGTACACGAACATGTTCAGCGGCATGTCCTCCTGGAACGGCTCGCCGACCAGGAAGTCGATGAGCGCCTTGCCGCCCTCGGTGTTCTTCGCGTTGCTCAGCAGGCCCGCGTACTCGACCTGACGGAAGCAGGTGCCGGTCGCGACGCCGGTGGGCGCGGTCTTCGGCTTCGGGTCGGCGTAGATGACCTCGGCGGGCGGCGAGGACGCGTACGAGACGACGAGCGGCCGGTCGGCCTTGGCCTTCTTGCCGCCGGCGGACCCGGAGAACTCCTCGTTGTAGGCCTGCTCCCAGCCGTCGACGACCTTCACGCCGTTGGCCTTGAGCTTCTTCCAGTAGTCCTGCCAGCCCCCGTCGCCGTACTTGGCGGCGGTCCCGAGCAGGAAGCCGAGGCCGGGCGAGGACGTGGACGCGTTCTCGGTGACGAGGAGGTCCTTGTACGCGGGCTTGATCAGGTCGTCGAAGGACGTCGGCGGGGCCAGGTCGTGCTCGCTGAAGTACACCTTGTCGTAGTTGACGCAGATGTCGCCGGAGTCGATGGGCGTGACCCGGTGCTTGTCCTGGTCGGCCCGGTACTCGGGCTTGATCAGGTCCGAGCCCTTGGCCTCGTACGACTGGAACAGCCCGTTGTCGAGTGCCCGCGACAGGAGGGTGTTGTCGACGCCGAAGAAGACGTCGCCCTGCGGGTTGTCCTTGGTGAGGATCGCCTTGTTGACGGCCTGCCCGGCGTCGCCGTCCTTGAGGACCCTGACCTTGTAACCGGACTTCTTCTCGAACTCCTTCAGCACGTCCTTGGTGTAGGCGAAGGAGTCGTGGCTGACGAGGGTCACGGTCCTGGAGCCGGAGCCCTCGTCGCCGGAGCCCGAGCCGGACGAGCCGCACGCGGCGACGACAAGGCCGAGACCGGTGGCCGCGACCACGGCCGTGATTCTGCGGGTGGTGCTCGTGGTGCGGATGGTGCTCGTGGTGCTCACTGGATTCCTCCTGGGTGACCAGGAAGAGACGCGGCCCTGCCCGGGACCTCGGTCGGGTCCCGGGCAGGGCGCAACAGCTTGAGTAGTGACCGAACTTCCTACCCAGAATGACCTGGGCAAGGTTCAGAGGGTCTGCGGGCTCTCCCGCACTCTCAGCGCTGTGGCGCTCCCCTGTCGGAATATGAAGATGTACGTACGACCGCCAGACTACCGCTCGGTGGCCGCGAGCTGCCCGCACGCTCCGTCGATCTCCTGACCACGGGTGTCCCGGACGGTGACGGGCACGCCATGGGCGGCGATCGCCTCGACGAACGCCTTCTCGTCCTCGGGCCGCGAAGCGGTCCACTTGGACCCCGGGGTGGGGTTCAGCGGGATGAGATTGACGTGCACGGGCTTGCCCTTGAGCATCCGGCCGAGCCGGTCACCGCGCCACGCCTGGTCGTTGATGTCCCGGATGAGCGCGTACTCGATGGACAGCCGGCGCCCCGACCTGTCCGCGTACTCCCAGCCGGCGTCCAGTACCTCGCGCACGTTCCACCGGGTGTTGACCGGGACGAGGGTGTCGCGCAACTCGTCGTCAGGAGCGTGCAACGAGATGGCGAGGCGGCACTTGAAGCCCTCGTCGGAGAACCGGTGGATGGCGGGGACGAGACCGACGGTCGAGACGGTGATCCCGCGCTGCGACAGTCCGAGCCCGTCCGGCTCGGGGTCGGTGAGCGCCCGGATGGACTGGACGACCCGCTTGTAGTTGGCGAGGGGCTCGCCCATGCCCATGAAGACGATGTTGCTGAGCCGGGCAGGACCGCCGGGAATCTCGCCGTCCCGCAGGGCCCGCATCCCGTCCACGATCTGGTGCACGATCTCACCGGTGGAGAGATTCCGGTCGAGGCCCGCCTGTCCGGTCGCGCAGAACGGACAGTTCATCCCGCAGCCGGCCTGCGAACTGATGCACATGGTGACCCGGTCCGGGTAGCGCATCAGCACGGACTCGACGAGGGTGCCGTCGAAGAGTCGCCAGAGGGTCTTGCGGGTGGTGTCCTGATCGGTGGACAGGTGCCGCACGACCGTCATCAGCTCGGGCAGCAACGCCTCCTGGAGCTTGGCGCGCGATCCCGCCGGGATGTCGGTCCACTGCTCCGGATCGTGCGCGAACCGCGCGAAGTAGTGCTGCGAGAGCTGCTTGGCACGAAACGGCTTCTCACCGATCGCGGCAACGGCCTCTTTACGCTCGGCAGGCGTGAGATCGGCAAGGTGCCGCGGCGGCTTCTTGGCTCCGCGGGGGGCGACGAATGTGAGTTCTCCGGGTGCAGGCATAACCCTCCCAGTGTCGCAGATCAACTCCAGTAGCCCAGGCCACAGGGGGGTGGGGGTGGTCACCCGTGGGTGGCGTCTGTCGGCGTTGGTCGGCTTCGCACGGCCCAGGGACGGCCCAGAGCCCTCGGCGGTCGCGACCAGTACTCTTCGCGCGCATCCTGTTCCACCTAGTGATCCGTAGCTCCATGCATGGGGTGGCACGGAATGTGATCCACGCTGCGTTACTGCTGACGCGTTCCGGACTGAGAGGACTGAGAATCGGTGCGCAACACGGCAGTCCCCTGCGCATCTTCGACTGACGGAAAGTTATCGGTTTCCGCACTACGGACAACTCTTCGCACTGTTTCTACGTTCTCAAAATACCTATCAATCTGCTCGTGCTGGCCAGTCCCAAAAACTCTAGGGCGGTCGAGCATTCGACGATACAGATCATAGAACTCTGATTCACCGCTCCTAAATGCCTTGTAGTGCGCTTCCACTCGGAACGCACGCGACACGGCGAGCAGTACAGCCGAGTGAGTAGCCACGACTGTCAGAAGCCACTTGGACCAGGGGTCTTCGGTGGTTGCCTGCGCCAGAAGGGGAACACCAACAGTGGAAAGGCTGATCCAAGCCAGGGAGTAGATGTGAAACATGCGGTAGCGCTCCGCCTGTGTCTTCCAGAATTTGAGCGTCCCTTGCATGCGTTCAAAGTTCTGCGCTAGCAGCAACTTCCCGTCGTCCGAGAAATGAGGCGACTGATCAAATGACGGACCACCGGGGTTAAGATCAACCCATCTAACAAGAACGCGCAGAACCGGCAAAAAGGACAATAGAGCCAAAGAGGAATAGATAATAAGTGCGATAGCCCAGGGGCTCACTGCCCGCTCCTCTAAGAATGCATGAGACGTGATCCGACGAGTAACCGTAAGGCATTCGCGAGGTCGACGGAGTCTCAATGGCTGAAGGCGACCCCTACCGGTTGCGCCCCTCGGTGCGAACTACGGGCGGGGAGGTCGCTGAGGTCTTCCGACCTGGTCACGGGGGTGGCAATGGTTCGTGCCGGTCGCCTGCGGTCGCCACGGTTGCTGTACTTCTCTGCTGTACCGCAGATCAACTGCCGATGATCCGCACGATCGGCTCCCGAGACGCGACTTCGATCGCTCCCCAGTCGCCTTCGAGTTGGTAGACGGCCCCGAGTTGTCGCAGCGCATCGATCCCGCCCCAGTCCTGCTCACCGCTGGCATCCACTGCCGGCCTGATGCTGCTCTGGCGGGTCCAGGTGAGCTCCTGAACCGCAGGAAACTCGATCACGGCCTTACGGAAGCAGGCAACCTCACCTTCGAGTGGGTCCCGGCATGACGGATGGGCCCACCCGATCATGAGGTCCAGCGTGATGTTCAGTCGGCCTGGTGTTGCCTGGATCTCCAGGACGAAGCTGTCCTCCAGGCTGGTGCCGTCGAAGCCAGGGAAGCTCGTGTAGTGAATCGGTTCTGCCATGAGTTCCTCCCGGACAGGGGCCCATCGGGGCGCCGTCCATAGGTCAAGGACGGCGCCCTCGGTTGGGCACAGGATTTAACCAGGTGGCCTCATCCTTATCAGGTCGATCATGCGGCGCCGCCGACGTCGACCAACCTGCTCCGCGCCTCAGTCGATCGTCCACCGAGGTCCGGCGCCGACCGCCGCTGTTCGTGCTTGTTGGTGTCAGCCGCTGGTGCCAGCGACCGTACGCGGTCTTGACACAGGCTCCCTTTCGACTCCAGCGCCACAACGAGACCTCAGGCGCTGATTGGAGTGCCCCGCAAGCCAGCCCTCCGCAGCATCTTCAGTCGGTGACGGTTACCCCGTCCCCCGTGGGGCACTCGCTCCACGAAGTGCACATAAAGGGCAAAGCGGAGGTATCGGAATGACGACACAACCCCGGCCCGACATGGCAACGCATCCCGACATCCTCGCGATGCGTAATCGGCACGAGATGGCCGAGCATGTCGCGACAACTCCGAAGGCACAGGCCGTCGAGGCCATGGCCCTGATCACAGGCCTCTACCTGGCGGCTTCACCGTGGATCGCGGGTTTCAACGAGTTCTCCACCCTGGCGGTCAACAATCTGATCGTCGGCATCGCGTACGCCGTGATCATGAGCGGCGGCTTCGGCCGGGCATACGAGCGGTCGCACAGCATGGCGTGGGCCGCTTGCGCACTCAGCGTGTGGACGATCTTTGCGCCGTGGGTGGTGGCAGGCGACGTCAGCACCACCAGGACCATCGTCAACAACATCATCGTCGGCGTGATCGCACTACTGCTGGCCCTCATTGCCGCTGCAGCTGCCCGCCGGGTGGATCAGGCGTCCGGCGACCGCTCGTCCACGCACAGGTGATCGCCGCCATCCTCCGAAGACCGGCACTCATCACGAGTGTCAGCCCCCCGCCGACGGGGCTGTGTCGCGTCGGCGGGCACTGATCGACGTTGAGCCGGTAGTGGCACAATGCAGAAGGGAATGACGATGGAAGCATCTGAACTGGAGACCAAGGTCCAAACGCTGGAGACGGCTCTTGCGGTGCAAGAAGCAGCCATGGCCGGGGCTCAAGCCACTCAGGCAGCGACTCAAGCAGGAATGACCACAACTTTCGCCGCCACTCAGAGCGGCACCTGGGCAGTGATGGGCGTCGGCAGCGTCGCACTGCTGGCGGGCATTTTCCTCGGTGTGGGGATCGCCAAGCACTGACGGGCCTGGCCCTGAGTTCGGTCGGACTGAGGGTGATGAGGAAGCTCTCCTGACGGTTCCCCAATCTCCGTCCCTGCTTTGCCACCCACCTTCACCCACCACTCACCCCAGCTTCCGTCCCGTCCGCCGTCGACCCACACACCGTGGAGCGGGCGTGGTCCAGGGCGTCAAGGTGGAGCGCGCCACTGTACGAACGACCTTGACGCCCTGGACCGCGACTGCTCGGCTCTGCCTGGGTCGATGGCAGGCGGGATGGGAGCTCCCCGCGCACGCCACCAATCGGCCGGCACTGGCGAACGGCGCCCCCGCCATCTCGGAGCCTGAGCGCCCCCGCCGGAGGCATGTCTTTGACCCGCGGGTGACTTCCTCGCTTCTGCCCGCATGCACGTAGCGCGCCGCCGGGCGCGGCCAGCCGGGGCGCAGACAGGAGGCAGGCCGCGCCGCAGAGGCGGCGCGCGCCCGCGCCGTGCGCGGGCCTTGATGAAGTAGGGAAAGTCTTATCCCGCTGGGATGAGGGCCTTCGGTCTCGGCTACACCGCTACATCGCCCGGCGCCTGGCCGTGCTCGAGGTACACCGGGGCGCTCGCCGCTCGGGCATCGATCGCCGCGAGAATGCGTCGGGCTAGACGAGGGATCGTCCGATCCGGGATCTCGCCCGGGGCCACGAACATGACGCGCTTCAGCTCCTCGGCCTGTGGGCGGATCTCCTCCACGGCCTCCGGCGCAAGCTCGCCGCCGTCGAACAGGTACAACACCTTGTCGCCCTCGGTAGCGCTCGGCGCCCAGTCGACGGCCAGGAGGCGGCCGAGTGTCGGCGTGATGCCGAGTTCTTCCCGTACCTCGCGGCTGGCAGCCTGAAGCGGAGACTCACCGGTCTCGACGTAGCCCCCGGGGATGTCCCAGTAGTCCTTGTACGTGGGCACCACCATGAGGACGCGCCCGTCGGCATCGAAGAAAAGCGCACCCGCTGCCATACGCGGATGCGCCATCTTCGCTTCGTGCTCGTTCGCTGCCATGCAGCCGAGCGTACCCACCTAGACCACATGCAGCCGATCGGCGAGATCCGCCATGGCCCGGCTCGGCCGGCCACGCTGGTTACGTACCCAGGTGAGTACGAGTTCTCGGGCCAGGTAGTGGCTCCGTACCTGCTCCGGTGCCCAAGACTCGGCTTCAAGGATCATCGCCAAGGCGTCGTCGACACGATTGTGTGCGCTGAGGGCACGGGCTACCTCGATGTTGTGCCGCGTCCGGCGCTCCGTCGGGAGGCCGCTGGTGTCGATCCGCGGCCCGAGATCGACGGCTACCTGCATGTCGCCCAGCTCACCCGCGGTGGCCACACGGTGGATGTCGACGTTGGTCGGGCCGAAAGCGGTCCACATGTGGTTCGCATCCTGCCCGAGTTGGCGGGCTGCCTGGTCGGCCTCGGCGAGGAACTCGCGCACGGTCGAGCGCTCCTCTGCCCGGGCGGCTGCTATCGAGCCAGCGAGGAAGAGCGTCCCGTAGATCGACAGGAACTCCGGACTGGCTCCAGAGAGGCCCGGGCGAAGGTAGTCGGATGCATCACCGATGAGCTGTACTGCGGCGTCAAAGCGGCCAGTCGACAGGAGACAGTGCCCCACGGACCGGAAGAGTGAGCCGATGACGGCGGGGTTGCCGGACTGCTGCGCCGCGCCCAATCCGCGATCGGCAGCAATCCAGGCGAGGTCCACCTCGCCCACTTTCCCGAGGACCATGGCAGTGCTCTGATACGTCAGCGCAAGCAGCTCGTTGGCCTGCTCACGCTCACGGCCGTCGTACGACCTCGCCGCAATGAGAGCGTCCGCCCGCACCAGGGGCAAGCGCCGGGTCGCGAAGCCGTAGCGGGAAGCCTAGTAGGCACCCATGATGTCCTTGACGCTGGCGCGAAGCTCGTCCAGGGGCGCGGGGTCGCCCTCGGTCGGCACCCCCAACAACGGCGTCAGCTGGCGGTAGTTCATCAGCGCCGACCGAAGTGCCGGCACCGTGCGGTTGCCGCTGTCGGCGGTCCACTCCATGAGAGTCGGTTCGGCAAGCAGGTCACCGAGGGACACGTCCAGGGCATCGGCCAACGTCTTGATGACCGAGAGTCGGTCGAGCTCCATCCGGTTGTTCTCAGCTCTGCTCAGCCAGTCGACCGTGCGGCCGACGAATCCGGCCAACACCTCTTGGGACATGCCGCGCCTACGGCGGTACCAAGCAACTCGCTCACCGATCGTCAGGTTCGTCGTCATTCCTCGCATGGGAAGAGCGTCCACCCGCCTGTCTCTGCGGACCCGGAAGAATTTTCTGGGGGGGGGAAATCCTTCCGGGTCGGTGACTTCTTTCGGCCCTACCGTTGCCCACAGGCCGAGTCACCCGTCGTGAACTCGCCGACCACGTACGCGTCTCGTACGGCAAGGTCGCCGAGTTCCAAAAGCGCGGAGCCCTGCACTTCCACGCCGTGATCCGCATCGACGGCGCCGACGGACCAGACACGCCGCCTCCGGCCTGGGCCACCGTGCAGCTGCTCGACGACGCGATCCATGCCGCCGCCGCGCACTCCTACACCTCGGTCTCCGTTCCCGCTGCCGAGGACCAGCCTGCCCGGACCTTCCGGTGGGGCACTCAGCTAGACGTTCGCCCGGTGAAGGCCTTCGGCGACGGCTCCGACATCACCGAACAGGCCGTGGCCTCCTACGTCGCCAAGTACGCCACCAAGGCCGCCGAGAGCACCGGCACCCTCGACCGCCGCATCGGTGAACTCTCCGAACTCGACCGCCACCAGGTCCCCGGCCACACCCGCCGACTCATCAAGGCCTGCAAGGACCTCGACCCCTTGTACCCGGACCGGCGCCTGTGGGCCTGGGCGCACATGCTCGGCTTCCGCGGCCACTTCTCCTCCAAGTCCCGCCGCTACTCGACCACCCTCGGCGAACTCCGCCAAGCCCGTGCCGACTTCCGCGCCGCGCAAGAACGCGCAGCTCTCGGCCTGGAGCACCGCGAGCCCGACACCGTCCTCGTCCTCACCGACTGGCAGTACGCCGGACACGGCCACACCCCCGGCGAATCCGCCCTCGCCGCCACCATCGCCCGCAACCTCCAGCACAACCGCGAAACCGCACGCGAAGCCCTGCGCGACCAGCTCGCCGACGAAAGGGAGTGCTGACCTTGGCCTCAGAGCTGCCAAGCCGCTTCCTGACCCCTGACCCCTGACGACCTGGTGGACATGTTCGAACTTCCCAGCGTCGAGACGGTCTACCAGTGGCGCCGCAAGCGCACCGGCACCCGCGGATTCCGAGTCGGTCGGCACCTTCGCTTCGACCCGAACGACGTACGGGCTTGGGTGGATTCTCAGCTTGGGGAGGCTGCCTGATGGCTGGCCACATCCAAGATCGCTGGTACAAGACCGCGCCCGGTCCGGACGGCAAGCCGGTAAAGGGCAAGAGCGACCGCTACGGCAACGGGCTCCGCTACCGGGCCCGGTACATCGGGCCGGACGGCACCGAGAAGAGCAAGTCCTTCCCGGACCGTCAAAAGCGCCGTGCCGAAGAGTGGTTGGCCGAGACAGCTGCCGACATGTCCCGTGGTCAGTACGTCGACCCCAAGGCTGCCCGGACGACCTTCCAGCAGTACGCGGAACGCTGGCTCGCTGGGCAGACGACCGACCTGAACACACGCATCGGAGCGGAGACCCGTCTTCGGCTGCATGCCTTCCCTCGAATCGGGGCGCGTCCGCTCGGGTCCTTCCGCCCGGTCCACATCCGCGAGTTCGTGCGCGACCTGGAGAACGACTCGATAGGTGGCGCCTACGCCCGCAACATCTACGCCAACGTCCGCGCGGTGCTCTCGGCCGCCGTGGATGACGGCCACCTCGCCCGGAACCCATGCTCGGCCGCGTCCGTCCGCCCGCCCTCCGTCTCGGCCACCCGGGTCGTGCCCTGGCTCCCGTCCCAGGTGCGTGCGGTCCGCGACGCTCTGCCCGAGCGCTACCGAGCCATGGTCGACGTCGGCAGCGGCTGCGGCCTCCGACAGGGCGAGATCATCGGCCTGGCCGAAGACACCTCTCAGCTCGACAGCGACACCCTTCGGGTCACCACTCAGGTCAAGCTGGTCCGGGGCGTCGCCGTCTTCGCTCCGCCCAAGGGCAACAAGGAGCGTGACGTACCGCTGCCGTCCTCGGTCGCCTCCGCCCTGCAGCAGCATGTGAAGAGTCACCCGCCCGTGGCGATCAAGCTGCCGTGGATGCGACCGGATGGCCCGCTCACCGAACGGCGTCTGATCTTCACCAACACAGCCGACGGGATCGTCTGGCGCAGCAACTTCAACGTCTACGAGTGGAAGCGCGCTCTTGCGGCCGCCGGCCTTATTCCGACACCCGAATCCGGCAAGCCGTACGCGTCGGCCCGGCACCACGGGATGCACGCCCTGCGCCACTTCTACGCCTCAGTCCTCCTAGACGCGGGCGAGAGCATCAAGGCCGTGAGCGAATACCTCGGGCACTCCGATCCGGCGATGACGCTGCGGGTGTACGCGCACTTGATGCCGAGCAGCAGTGAGCGTGCCCGCCGGGCCCTGGATGGGGTCTTCGGCGACGATGCATCCCTGTAAGCCGATCCCTGCGAGCGTGCATTCGGTGCGTGAAAATCTGGGCATACTACCGACTATGGGCGCATGGGGGACGCTACTCGCAACCGTGGCCGGTGCCGCTATCGCTCTGATCGGACAGCATCTCGCGAAACGGGCTGAGAACAAGGCGCGCGTCTCCGAACTGCTGTTGGAACAGTGCGCTTTGGTGGCGGCCACAGCTTCAGACTTCCAGAACCGAGTGTGGGAAGAACGGGTTCTACACATGGAAGGACGCGTCAGCGGATGGGATCTGTCGGCCCACAAGCTCGCATGCGCACGTATACAGATCCTGTCCAGGGATCAAGCCCTACTCACGGCGCTGAGCGAGTTGAACAAGGCTGCTGAGAGCCTTGGTATCTACTGGCGACGGGGGAACGTCGATGACGACGAGTGCGCCAGACTCTGGGAGCGCCATCGCGCAGTCAAGGCAGAGTTCATCGCAGCTAGCAGTGGAGCGATACGCCGTCGCCTAACCCAGGGATGAGCCTGCCGGACGGCCCAGGGACGGCCCACCGGACATAAGAGAGCCCCCTACTGGCGACATCATCGCTGGTGGGGGGCTTCTTCGTGCCCGGAGGACATCAGTTCTCCGGGTGCAGGCATAACCCTCCCAGTGTCGCAGATCAAATCATGTGACCTGGGCCGCCGAGTCCCGCAGGGAGGTCGTCCGGGGTCGAGCGGTCGTGGTCGGCTCGCCTGCGACGGCCATGAACGGCTCGGCGCGAGAGGCGTTCCCCCTGGCCGACGCACTGTCGACCCCCTTCGGGCCGTTCCGGCCGCGGCATCGCGCCCACGGGTCCGCTGGAGCAGGGCATTGCCATATAGGTCACCCCTGGACCTAGAATCGAACGCGTGTCCGATAAAGCGTCTCACTTGGATCCTCAGCACAACGTCCGTACGGGGCCGGCCCGGCAGCCGCGCAGCGCAGATGACCCCGTCTCCGGGTCGGAGCGGCAGGAAGCCGCCGCCCGCCCCGCGCACACGCTGCCCTTGGCCGCGCCCGGCCGGGAGTTCGCCGTGCGGCGAACACGCGGCATGGCCGCCCCCGGCGCCGCCCGCCCAGGCCACCGCGGCGTGACGGGCGAGAACACGAAGCCGCGGTCCCGCGAGCAGGCCCTCCGGGCGGCCCCGGGACGCGGCGCCGCGGCATACCCCCGTTGCCGACCCCACACCGACTCCGGTGTGCTGTGAGCCGCGAACAGTCCCGGCCGCAGGGAAAGAGCACCGCCCCCATCGTCGTGCACCGCCTGACGGGCGCCGCTGGACGGCGGGTCACGATCCACTCCAGAAGGGCCGGCCTCGCCCACAGTGACGCCGACCTCATCGAGTTTCTGCGCCGCGCGGGCCTGCCGGACGCGTCGGAGCTGCTGGACGATCCGTCGTGGGTGGAATGGCAGGGCGACCGACCGCACCAGTACGGCGCGGAATGACGACGCCGCGGGCGGTCCTGCGGCAAGCGCCCCCGGGCATGACGGACGGGACGCCGACGTGGAGGAGCTCGGCTGCGGACACACGAAAAGGGACCCGCCGTCCTGTGGACGGCGGGTCCCTCACGTACCTTCCGCAGCTCGGCGACACCCTTCGGCGACCGTCGGCCGGACCACGGCGCCCGTCGACCGGACCACCGCGACCGTCAGGCGAACCCGGCAGCCGTCCGCGGGACCCGGCAGCCGTCTCCGCGCACAGGAGTGGTCGTCAGCCGTCAGCCGGAGCCGACGAAGATCACCAGCAGCAGCCACACCACAGGGGCCGTGGGAAGCAGGGAGTCCAGCCGGTCCATGATCCCGCCGTGGCCCGGGAGCAGGGTGCCCATGTCCTTGATGCCCAGGTCCCGCTTGATCATCGACTCACCGAGGTCACCGAGCGTGGCACTGCCCGCGACCGCGACACCGAGGACCAGTCCCTGCCACCAGGTGCCGTCGTCGATGAGGAAGTGCATGCACAGCGCGCCCGCCACCATGGCGAAGGCCACCGCGCCGAACAGACCCTCGCGGGTCTTGCCGGGGCTGATGCGTGGAGCGAGCTTGTGCTTGCCGAAGCGCCAGCCGACGGCGTACGCACCCGTGTCACTGACCACGGCCAGCAGCAGGAACACGAGAACCCGCCGCGCACCGTCGTCCGCGCTGAGCATCATCGCCACGAACGTGGCGAGGAACGGGATGTAGAAAGCCGCGAAAACCCCCGCGGTGACGTCCTTGAGGTAGCCCTCGGGCGGTTCCGTCATCCGCCAGACCAGGACCGCGAGCGCCGTGAGCGCCATCGCCACCCATGCGCCCTCGGCACCGCGGACGTAACCGGCGACGACCATCGCCGCGCCGCCCAACGCCAGTGGCACGAGCGGCGCCTTGATGCCCTTGCGCTCCGCGAGCCTCGACGTGAGCTCCCACAGGCCCACCACGACGGCGACAGTTATGACGCCGATGAAGGCGGCCTTGACGACGAACAACGAGGCGACGATCACCGCGCCGAGCCCGACCCCGACTCCTATGGCAGCGCCCAGGTCGCGGCCCGCGCTCTTCTTCTGCGGCGCGGGTGCGGGTTGCGCGGCGCTGGACATGGGCTCCTGCGGATTCTGCGACGGAGCCCGGTGAGGCGGCGTCGGCGTCTCGTCGCGGAACAGGGGGCCGCCCGTCCGAGCAGCCCCCCGGTCGTCGTCCTGGTCTCCGCCGTGTGCGGGTACGTCGGGCATGGGGCGAGTCTGCTGCGCGTTGTGCGCATCGTACGCGGGACCCGCCGGGGCAACCCCCTGGACAGGCCCCTGGTCGGACGGCCCCCAGTACCCGGCTTGCGGCGGCGCCCCCCAGGAAGAGTCGTTCATCAGACCTCGAGCAGCTCAGCTTCCTTGTGCTTGAGCAGCTCGTCCACCTGGGCCACGTACTTCGCGGTGGTGTCGTCGAGCTCCTTCTCCGCACGGCGGCCCTCGTCCTCGCCGACCTCGCCGTCCTTGATCATCTTGTCGATGCCGTCCTTCGCCTTGCGGCGGACGGAACGGATCGAGATCTTGGAGTCCTCGGCCTTGGTCCGGGCGACCTTGATGTAGTCCTTGCGGCGCTCCTCGGTCAGCTCGGGGAACACCACCCGGATGATGTTGCCGTCGTTGCTCGGATTGACCCCGAGGTCGGAGTCACGGATCGCCTGTTCGATGTTGCGCATCGCGCTCTTGTCGAACGGCGTCACCACGGCCATGCGCGGCTCGGGCACCGAGAACGAGGCCAGCTGGTTGATCGGTGTCAGCGCGCCGTAGTAGTCCGCCACGATCTTGTTGAACATCGCCGGGTGCGCACGGCCGGTGCGGATCGCGGCGAAGTCCTCCTTGGCGACCACGACGGCCTTCTCCATCTTCTCCTCGGCCTCGAGGAGGGTCTCTTCGATCACCACTTGCTCCTGCGTGTCTTGAGTAGGCCCGGCTGCGGTTCCTTGACGGGTAGGCGGCCGGCTGCGTCGCGTCTTGTTCCTGCACGGTTCCCGACCGGCAGGACATTGTCCATCCCCCGGTCAGGCCCGGCCGCCCTGGTCACCCACAAGCGTGCCGATCTTCTCACCCTTGACCGCCCGCGCGATATTGCCCTCTGTCAGAAGCTCGAAGACGAGGATCGGGAGCTTGTTGTCGCGGCACAGGGTGATCGCGGTCATGTCGGCGACCTTCAGGTCGCGGGTGATGACCTCGCCGTAGCTGAGCGAGTCGAACTTGACCGCTTCCGGGTTGGTCTTCGGGTCGGAGTCGTAGACCCCGTCCACACCGTTCTTGCCCATGAGCAGGGCCTCGGCGTCGATCTCCAGTGCGCGCTGGGCGGCGGTGGTGTCGGTGGAGAAGTACGGCATGCCCATGCCGGCGCCGAAGATGACCACACGGCCCTTCTCCAGGTGGCGCACGGCGCGCAGCGGGATGTACGGCTCGGCGACCTGCCCCATGGTGATGGCGGTCTGCACGCGTGAGTCGATGCCCTCCTTCTCCAGGAAGTCCTGGAGGGCGAGGCAGTTCATGACGGTGCCGAGCATGCCCATGTAGTCGGAGCGGGCCCGGTCCATGCCGCGCTGCTGGAGTTCGGCCCCGCGGAAGAAGTTGCCGCCGCCGATGACGACGGCGATCTGGGCACCGCCGCGGACCACCGCGGCGATCTCCCGGGCCATCTTGTGCACCACGTCGGGGTCGACGCCGAGTGCCCCGCCACCGGCGAACGCCTCACCGGAAAGCTTCAGCAGGAAACGGCCGGCACCCTTGCCGGTATCGCCCTTTTCGTCCTTGTCGGCGGCCTTGGTGGTGGTCATGGAGATCTCGCCTCTTCTACGTGTCGCACGTGTCGCACATACGAAGAAGGCCACTGCCGGTGGGGTGTTGTTCGCATCCCATGCTCGGCAATGGCCTCCTCGTCTGCTCTGCTGTCGTCCGTCACGCCCGCGCGTAACGGGATACGCGACCAGCACGGACGACTGCTGTCGACCCTAGCGGGATCGCGCGTCGATCGCGGTACGGACTCAGATGCCGACCTTGATGCGCGCGAAGCGCTTCAGGGTGACACCGGCCTCGTCCAGGACCTTCTGGACGGACTTCTTCTGGTCGAGCGCGTACGGCTGACCGAGAAGCGTGGCCTCCTTGAAGAAGCCGTTGACGCGACCCTCGACGATCTTCGGGAGCGCGGCCTCGGGCTTGCCCTCGGCGCGGGTGGTCTCCTCGGCGACGCGACGCTCGGACTCGACGACCTCGGCCGGAACGTCCTCACGGGAGAGGTACTTCGGCGCGAAGGCGGCGATGTGCTGCGCGATGCCCTTGGCGAGGTCGGCGTCGGCCTTGTCCAGCTCGACCAGGACACCGATCTGCGGGGGCAGGTCGGGCATGGTGCGGTGCATGTACGTGGCCACGTAGGCGCCGGAGAACTGCGCGAAGCGGTCCAGGACGATCTTCTCGCCCAGGTTGGCGTTGGCCTCGTCGACGAACGCCTGGACCGTCTTGCCGGACTCGATCTCCGAGGCGAGCAGCGCCTGGATGTCGGCCGGGGAGGTCGCGGCGGCGTGCTGGGCGATCTGGTTGGCGACGGCCTGGAACTTCTCGCCCTTGGCGACGAAGTCCGTCTCGCACTTCAGCTCGACCAGGACACCGGAGGTGTTGTCGTCAGCGATGATGGAGACCACGGCGCCGTTCTCGGCGGAGCGGCCCTCGCGCTTGGCGACGCCCTTCTGGCCCTTGATGCGCAGCGCCTCGACGGCCTTGTCGACGTTGCCGTCGGCCTCGTCCAGCGCCTTCTTGCAGTCCATCATGCCGGCGCCGGTGAGCTCACGGAGCTTCTTGACGTCGGCGGCGGTGTAGTTCGCCATGATCTGTGAATCTCTTCTCGGAGTTCGAAGTCTCGAGGTCGGCGTCCGCCGCTGATCGGGCGGGCGTCCACCGAAGATCTACGGGCTGGGGGTGAACGGCGGGCGACGCACTCGGCGCCGCCCGCCGTCACTCAACCGTGACGCTGGATCGTCAGGCCTGCTCGGCCGCGGCCGGCTTCTCGGCCTCGGCGGCGGGGGCCTCGGCGGCAGCCGGAGCCTCAGCAGCGGGGGCCTCGGTCTCGGCGGGAGCCTCAGCCTCGGCGGGAGCCTCGGTCTCGGCCTCGGCGGCCGGAGCCTCGGCGGCGGGCGCCTCGGCAGTGGTCTCGTCGGCCTTCTTCTCGCCACCCTCGAGCAGGTCGCGCTCCCACGCGGCGAGCGGTTCGCCCGCGGCCTTGTCACCCTCGGCGGCCTTGCCGGCGCCGGAGCGGGAGATGAGGCCCTCGGCGACGGCGTCGGCGATCACGCGGGTGAGCAGGGTGACGGAGCGGATCGCGTCGTCGTTGCCCGGGATCTTGTAGTCGACCTCGTCGGGGTCGCAGTTGGTGTCGAGGATGGCGACGACCGGAATGTTGAGCTTCCGGGCCTCACCGACCGCGATGTGCTCCTTCTTGGTGTCCACGATCCAGACGGCGCTGGGCACCTTGGACATCTCGCGGATACCACCGAGGGTCTTCTCCAGCTTGGCCTTCTCGCGCGAGAGCACGAGAAGCTCCTTCTTGGTGAGACCCGACGCGGCGACGTCCTCGAAGTCGATCTGCTCGAGCTCCTTGAGGCGCTGCAGACGCTTGTAGACGGTCGAGAAGTTGGTGAGCATGCCGCCCAGCCAGCGCTGGTTGACGTAGGGCATGCCGACGCGGGTCGCCTGCTCGGCGATCGCCTCCTGCGCCTGCTTCTTCGTGCCGACGAACATGACCGTGCCGCCGTGGGCGACGGTCTCCTTGACGAACTCGTAGGCGCGGTCGATGTACGACAGCGACTGGAGCAGGTCGATGATGTAGATGCCGTTGCGCTCCGTGAAGATGAAGCGCTTCATCTTCGGGTTCCAACGGCGGGTCTGGTGACCGAAGTGGACGCCGCTTTCCAGCAGCTCCCGCATCGTGACGACGGCCATGGCCGTACTCCTTGGTGTTCTCGGTTGTGCCGCGTCCGCCGGACGGCGGTCGCGCCTGACGCCCGCGTTGCGCCTTGCCACAAGGGACCGAGGGGCGCTGACATCGACTGTTTGACGGCCTGATGTCGGGGCGTGCGAAGTCGACCCGGTGACCCGGATCGCCACAAGAAGTGTACGGGACCCGCGAGGCGCTGGGTGACGCCGATGTCCACAACCGACGGGTACTCCACAGATCCCGGTCGTGATCCACTTTTTCGCGCCGCACACGCGACCGTTCTCGTATGCGAGCAGAACGATTTCTTCGTACGTGGCGGGTGGCACTGTGGGCCGTGCCGATGGCCCTGCTGTCGACGCTGTCGGTGGCCGCCGCGCTTGTCGCCGGGGGGCCGGCGGCCGCCGCCCGCGACGGCGACCCGGGCGGCGGCTCAGGCGGTGCAGGTCCACCGGTCCCGACGGTCGGCCGCGCCTGGCCGGTGGGATCGCGTCCGTCAGTGGTGCGCGGCTGGGAACCTCCGGCGACCGCCTACGGTCACGGCCACCGCGGCGTCGATCTCACCGCGGCCCCCGGCTCCCCGGTCCGTGCCGCCGCTCCCGGCCGGGTCTCCTTCGCGGGCCGGGTCGCGGGTCGCGGCGTCGTCTCGGTCGAGTTGACGGGCACGGGAGACCCACCCCTGCGCACGACGTACGAGCCGGTGCGGGCGACGGCGAAGAAGGGCGCCGAAGTGGCCGCGGGCGAGGTGGTCGGCGTACTCGAACCAGCGGGATCCCACTGTCCGGCCTCGTGCCTGCACTGGGGACTGCGCCGGGCGGACACCTATCTGGACCCGCTGTCCCTGCTGCCGCCGTGGCTGCTCGACCGGGGGCCCTCCCGCCTGCTGCCGGTCACCGGCCCACCGGAGTACCGGCCATGACGAGCGACCACTCCGCCTCCAGAGCCCTGCGGTCTCCCGACCGGATCTGCCGGATCCGGTCGCGGGGCTGGGAATCCGTGGCTTCGCGGGTCGGAGGTTCCGGCGTCGCGAGCGGGTCTCCAGCATCGCGGAGCGAGGGCTCCAGCGTCGCGGAGCGAGTATCGAGGACGCCATCAGCTCGTCGACGCCGATGACCACCTCGCGATGCCCACCAGGTGACGCCCACTGGAAAGCGCGGGGCTTCGCGGTCGGTCTGATTCGGCGAGAGGCGGGGCTGTCTGGTTCAGCGAGGGCCAGGGCGGGCGGTGGACAACGGCCACCGAAGTACATGCCGTCGTATGCCGTCGTACGCACAGGTGAGCGGGCGAGATGTCGGGCCGCCGCCCTCGGGAGGCGGCCTCGCGGGCGGGCAGGCTCAGCCCCTGACGCCTCGCAGGGCCATCGCCACCGCGGCGTCGGTGATCGCTCCGGGATCCTCGGCCAGCCCGGTCTCGATCCGGCGCACCGCCGCGTCCACGATCCCCTGAAGGAGCATCGCGGCCGTCCGGGGCTGCTCGTGCCCCATCTCCCGCAACGCCTCCACGATCATCGCGACGAGTCCCCCGTGGGCGGCGCGGATCTTCTCGCGCGCACCCGCGTCGAGCTCACTCGCGGAGATCGCCACGACGGCCCGGTGCTGCCGGTCCCCGACCAGCGCGAGCTGCCGGCGGACATACGCCTCGACCTTGCCCTCCGGCGTCCCGGCCAGCGACATCGCCGACTCGACCTCGGCAGCCCAGAGCGGGAAGTCGACCTGGCAGAGCTCTTCGACGACAGCCGCCCGGGACCGGAAGTACTCGTACACGGAGGACCGCGCCAGCCCCGTCCGCTCGGCGAGCGCCGGGAACGTCAGCGCTTCCGTCCCGCCCTCGGACAGCAGTGACCGTGCCGCGTCCAGCAAAGCGGCTCGCTGCATCGACCGGTGCTCGGCCACGGAGGCCGCTCGAATCCTTGGCACGCTCCCACTTTACGGACGCCCCGCCCAGGACGGGAGTCTCTCGTCCATGAGGGCTTGGTCCATGGCCCCGGGCCCGAAGCCCTCCTCCCGTCAAGACACCTCGAAGCGGGATGCCGAACCGGCCGCGCCCGGCCGCGCGCAAGAAGCCCCGCCGAGACCGCACCGCCGACCGCCTCGCGCCGGAGCAGGATCATCGGGCCAGGTCAGCGCCCGAAGCTCGCCAGCTTCGCCCGAAGCTGCAGCACGGACTTGGTGTGGATCTGGCTGACGCGGCTCTCCGTCACCCCGAGTACGTTGCCGATCTCGGCGAGCGTGAGACCTTCGTAGTAGTAGAGGGTGACCACGGTCTTCTCCCTCTCGGGCAGCGTGTTGATGGCCCGTGCCAGAAAGCGCCGCAGCTCACGGTCCTCGGCGACCTCCACGGGGTTGTCGGCCGCGGTGTCCTCGAGCGTGTCCATCAGACTCAGCCGGTTGCCGCCCTCGCCGCCGACATGCAGCAGTTCCTCCAGGGCCACGACGTTGGCCAGCGACAACTGGCTGAACACCGTGTGCAGTTCGTCGACCGCGATCCCCATCTCCGCGGCCACCTCGCACTCCGAAGGCGTGCGCCGCAGCTTCGCCTCGAGCGTCGCGTAGGCCCGCTCGACGTTGCGTGCCTTCTGCCGCACGGACCGGGGGATCCAGTCGAGCGCCCGCAGCTCGTCGATCATCGCGCCCCGGATCCGCGTGATCGCGTACGTCTCGAACTTGATCTCCCGCTCGATGTCGAACTTCTCGATGGCGTCGATCAGCCCGAACACACCCGACGACACGAAGTCCGCCTGCTCCACATTGGGCGGCAGCCCCACGCTCACCCGGCCCGCGACGTACTTCACCAGCGGCGAGTAGTGCAGGATCAACTGTTCGCGCAGCCGCTCGTCGCCGGTGGTCTTGTACGACCTCCACAGCTCGTCGAGCGTCGAGGGGGCGGGCGGCCGCACGCCGTCGCGGGCGGCGGGGGGAGCTGCCGCCCGGTCGGACCCGGAGGTGTGCTGGGGCATTCGTCGCCTTGTGCCGTTCTGCAGTGAACTGGGGGTACCTGCGTGAGCTGTCTGTCTGGTGTCGAGTTGCCTGTCTGAGCGGAGTCCTCGTGAGCGTAGCGTGACTGAGGAGTCGCAGTGCGCGAAAATCGAGGGACTCACCGTGCGCAGATACGTTCCGCTGGACGCCTCCCAGGGGCTCTGCCGTCGCCCTGTGTAATCACTGCGAGGCGCCAACTGCGGGAAACTCCAAGGACTTCGGGGCGTCGCCCGGACGGCCGAACACTCTCGGTCAGCGTCATCCCCGATCCTGACCGACAGAGATCGTGGCCTGGCGTGTCAACTTCCAGCCGTCGCCGTGTCGTTCGACGAAGCCAAGTGAGCGGAGTTCGTACAGCCTCGCGATCGCCTCGTCCTCGGTCGTCCCGGCGCCTCTGGCGACCTCCTGCCGTGTCCTCTCCTCCCTGGCCGGCAACGCGGCCAGCACACGGGCGGCCGCCGGATCCAGCAGGTCGCGCGGCAGCACCGGCCCTCGTCGGGCCGGGGCCAGCTCCCCCATGTCGCCGACGAGCTCGGCGACTTCCGCGGCGTCGGTGACCAGCACCGCGTCCCCGCGCAGGAGTTCGTGCACGCCGGCCGAGAGACTGCTGGTGGCGGGCCCCGGTACTCCCATCGTGAATCGGCCCAACCTCTGTGCGGCCCGGGCGGTCACCAGAGCGCCGCTCCGGTACGCCGCCTCGACGACCACCGTGCCGCGGGTCAACGCCGCGATGACGCGGTTGCGCAGGATGAATCTGCTCGGTGTCGGATGCTCCCCGGGCGGCAACTCACCGATGACCAGACCCTGTTCGGCGATCCTTGTGATCAACTGTGTGTGGCCGCGCGGGTAGGGCCGGTCGACCCCGCAGGCGAGCACGGCGACGGTGGCCCCGCCCGCTCCGAGCGCGCCTCGGTGTGTCGCGCCGTCGACGCCGTAGGCACCCCCCGACACCACGACCCACCCTCTCTCCGCGAGCCCGGCCCCGAGCGTGGACGCCATGTGGGCGCCGTACTCGGTGCAGGCCCGCGCCCCGACGACCGCGACGGAACGCAGAGCCCATATCCGCAGACTGGGCCGCCCTCGCACCCACAGCCCGATGGGCTTCGAATCCCCGAGGTCGTCGAGCTGCGCGGGCCATTCGGGGTCTCCGGGACACACGAACCGGGTCCCGGCGTCCCGCGCCAGGAGTAGGTCCCGCTCGGGGTCCGCGCGCTCGGCCCGCGCCCGCAGACCGGCCCATCTCGTGTCCGTCACGCCCGGCAGCTGCTGTCCGGCTCCCGTGAGGCGTCGGACCACCTCCCCCGCTCCGGCCTCGCGGAGCCACCGTCCACAGACCTCGTCCCCCGGCTCGACGACGCGGGCGAGGAAAGCCCGGTGGAACCGCTCCTCGTCCCCGCTCACGAGGACGCCCCGATCGCCATCGGCACACCCCGGGGGACCCCGGTGCGCAGTTGCAGCGCGAGGGTCACGTCGCCGGCGTCGGGCCGGTCGTGGCCCGCGAGATCCGCGACCGTCCAGGCGACGCGCAGGACACGGTCGAGCCCTCGGGCGGTGAGCACCCCGCGCTCCAGGCTGCGCTCCGCGTCGTCCATGGCGCCCGGGAAAGCGAACCACCGGTTGCGCAGCTCGCGCCCCGGCACCTCGCTGTTCGTCCGCCAGGGGGTGTCTGCCAGACGCGCGGCGGCCCGCTCCCTGGCCCCTCGGACCCGGTCGGCGACCGTCTCGGTGGATTCACCCCGTGCTCCCCGCTCCGTCAGCTGGGAACGGGTGACGCGGTCCACCTCGACCCTGAGGTCCACGCGGTCGAGCAGCGGTCCGGAGAGCCGGGCCTGGTAGCGGCGGATCGCGGAGGGCGGGCACTCGCAGAGAGTGTCGCGCTGCGAGAACCGCCCGCAGGGGCAGGGATTGGCCGCGAGCACCATCAGGAATCTCGCCGGAAAGCGCACGACACCCGCGCTGCGGGCGATCACCACGTGCCCCGACTCGAGGGGCTGGCGCAGCGCGTCGAGAGCATGGCTGCTGAACTCCGGTGTCTCGTCGAGGAAGAGCACTCCTCGGTGGGCGAGTGACACCGCGCCCGGCCGTGCCACCCCCTGGCCGCCGCCGACCAGCGCCTGCATGGTCGCCGAGTGGTGCGGGGCGCAGTAGGGGGCGACGTCCACCAGGGGCTTGCCGGGCGGCAGCAGGCCCGCGACCGAGTGGACGGCAGTGACCTCCAGGGACTCGCCGCGGCTGAGCGGCGGCAGGACGGCGGGCAGCCGCTCGGCGAGCATCGTCTTGCCCGCTCCCGGGGGCCCCTCCAGGAACAGATGATGTCCACCGGCCGCGGCGACCTCCACCGCGGTCCGTGCCGAGAGCTGGCCGACGACATCGGCCAGGTCGTGTCCGTGGTCGTTCTGGGTGGCGCCCATGCCGTGCATGCCAGTGGCCGCGCCCGTGCCCGGCATGCGCAGGCCCGCGAGCGGGTCGGGCCGGCGCTCCCCGTCCGGGTGCTCCTCGGGCACGGGTTCGTCCGTGAGGACGGCGATCAGCTGCCGGAGGCTGCGGACCCCGAGCACGGACACTCCGGGCACCAGTGACGCCTCGGCGGCAGAGCACTCGGGCACCACCACCTGTTCGTATCCCGCGTCGGCCGCGGCCAGCACCGCCGGCAGCACACCCCGTACGGGACGGACCCGTCCGTCCAGACCCAGTTCGCCGATCATCACGATGTCGGTCAGCACACGAGGATCGATGCGCTCGGAGGCGCCCAGCGCGGCGCAGGCGATGGCGAGGTCGAAGCCGCTCCCGGCTTTGGGCACCGAGGCCGGGCTGAGCCCGACCGTGAGCTTCTTCTGAGGCCACTCGGCGCCGGAGTTGACCACGGCCGCCCTGACCCGGTCCCTGCTCTCCGTCAGGCTTTTGTCGGGCAGCCCCACCAGGGTGAACGCCGCGATCCCGGGCTCCAGATCCGCCTGGACCTCGACGACGACTCCGTCCACGCCCACGAGGGCCACCGAGCACGTACGCGCGAAGCCCATCAGGCCACCCCTCGCACGTGCTGCACGACGGGTGCGCCGCGGCCGGGCAGCAGAACGCCCACGATGTCGATGCGGACGCCGCCGGGTGGTGCCCCTCCGTGTTCCTGCAGCCAGCGCTCGGCCAGGCGGCGCAGGCGCTGGGCCTTGACGGGGGTCACGGCGGCCATCGGATGCTCGAAGACCCCGGCGCGGCGGGTCTTGACCTCGCAGAAGACCAGCGCGTCGCCGTCCCGGGCCACGATGTCGATCTCGCCGGTCCTGCCCGCGCGCCAGTTGCGCTGCAGGACCGTCATTCCGGATTCGGTCAGCCGCCGGGCGGCCAGGTCCTCGCCGTACTGGCCGAGTGCGTAGCGTGCCTTGGACGTATTCATGTCGGCACCACCTCCGGCGCCAACACTGGGCCCACCACGATCCGCTAGTGGATCTTGGTGGACGACCGCCCGGTTGTGGACAACTCAGTCACCCACACGAGCGGTCGCCGTGGGCTCCTCAGCTGCTCGGCAGTTCGAGGTCGCTCTTGTTCAGCTCCTCGATGTTCACGTCCTTGAATGTGAGGACGCGCACCTGCTTGACGAACCGAGCAGGCCGATACATGTCCCACACCCAGGCATCCGCCATGGACACCTCGAAAAACACCTCACCCTGAACCGAGTGCACCTGCATCTCGTAGTCGTTGGTGAGGTAGAAGCGCCGTTCGGTCTCGATCACATATTTGAACAGACCGACGACATCGCGGTACTCCCGGTAGAGCTTCAGCTCCATCTCGGTCTCGTACTTCTCGAGGTCCTCGGCGCTCATGGCATGTTCCCCTTCAGCCGTGCGTCCCCCTATTGTGCGCCAGCCCCGCGAGCCCCTAGACGATTTCCGTGTCGAGGGTCTCGGGCCTGGCCGGGGGCCCTTCGTCGAGCAGCCTGCGCAGCAGCTCGGCGAGTCTGGTCGGATACACCGTCTCATGTGCCTGGTGAAGTTCC
The DNA here is from genome assembly GCF_027107535.1 of Streptomyces aurantiacus. Classification (NCBI taxonomy): domain Bacteria; kingdom Bacillati; phylum Actinomycetota; class Actinomycetes; order Kitasatosporales; family Streptomycetaceae; genus Streptomyces; species Streptomyces sp. Qhu-G9. The sequence continues at coordinate 7,707,061 of NZ_CP114283.1, forward strand.
TGGCACGTCCACCAGCGCGCTCCGGCGACACTGCGCCGTTCCAGCTCGGTCAGCCCCGTGGCCTCGGGCACCACCTCTCGCGTGTCCGCCGTCCGGGCCAGGTAGTACCACTCGTCCTGGTCCCAGCGGCGCCCCGCGAACGGGAACGAGCAGGTCCGCCGCCACAGCACCGGCCCCAGCTCGACCTCGGTGATGCCGGTCTCCTCCACGAGTTCCCGCAGCGCGGCCTCTTCCCGTGTCTCGTCGCCCTCCACACCACCGCCCGGCGTGAACCACCAGTTGTCGGACGGGTCCTCCGGTTCGTGCCCGTGCAGCAGCAGAATGCGGTCCCTCGGGTCGAGCAGGACCACCCGGGCGACCTTCCGCAGCTCCCCGAGCCCACCGGGTCCCGAGGCCGACCGCTCGCCCGGGCTCTCGGGTCCGGAGGGCCACCGCTCCCCCGCCGGTCCAGGTGTCTCAGCCGGCAAGAGCCCGCTCCCTCGACCCGGTACGGGTCCGTCGGCGCCCCGCCCGCTTGGCGATCGGCCCGTACGCCCCGCCGCCGAGGACGAGCACCGCGCCCACCACGACCGCGGTGAGAACCAGTCGCAGGGGCCCCGGCTCGGAGATGCCACCGAGCGCCTCGAAGCCGGTGGGACGGATCAGCATGCCGTTCATGGGCCAGGCCACCGCGTCGACGCGCGCGTTCACCGAGCTGCGCGGCACCGTGCCGCTGCCGGCCTCCGTCAGGTGGGCGGTGGAGTCCAGCGAGCCGCTGCGCTCGTCGCCGAGCAGGAACAGCCGGCCCTCGGGGACCTTGATGGACGGGATCGCGGACGACTCGGCCTCGCTGCCCTTCGGCAGATACGGTTCCTCGATCTTCTTGCCGTTGACGGTCAGCTTGCCCTCCGTGCAGCAGGCGACCGTGTCCCCGCCGACGGCGACGACCCGCTTGACCATGGGGAGGTTGCCCCAGCTGGCCTGCTTGAAGACGACGACGTCGCCGCGCCCGATCTCGGAGCCGTCGATCCGTTCGGCGAGCACCCGGTCACCGGCGACGATGGTCGGCGACATGGAGTCGGTCGGCACGGTGTACGGCTGGTAGACGATCGCTCCCCACACGAAACCACCGAGGAAGAGCACACAGCCGAGGGCCACGGCCAGCCCCGACAGCGTGCTGCCGAGCCGTCCGTGGCCCTCGTCCGTACGACTTGTCCCGCTCATCCCAGTGCTCCCCAACTCGGAGATTCGACCCCGCGGCCCAGGTCCGGGCCGCGGAAGATCGGCGATCTGGGACGGCACCCTACCCGGCGGTACCCGGCCCGGACACCCTGGTGTTCCCGACGGTAAGGCGACGCCTGCGCCACAGCACCAGGGGCACCGCCCCCGCGAGCCCGAGCGCACCCGGAGCGGCGGCGCCGAGGTCCTGGTCGAAGGTGTCCGGCACGGGAAGCGTGGACCAGCGGGTGGGCGGCCAGGCGACGACGATGGCGCGGCCCACCACGTTGCCCACGGGCACGAAGCCCTTGTGCGCGTCCTGCTGGTGGTAGCGGGAGTCCAGCGAGTTCTGCCGGTGGTCGCCCATGACCCAGATTTTGCCTTCGGGCACCTTCAGCTTGAACTGGCCGCCGCCGTCGTCCACCGTGCAGGGCGTGTTCCCCGGGTACACGTAAGGCTCGTTCAGCGCCTTGCCGTTGACCCTCAGCGGGCCGGTCCCCTTGCACTCGATGGTGTCGCCGCCGACTCCGATGACGCGCTTGATGAGGTCCTTCTCCTCGGAGGAGGGCATCAGGCCGATCCAGCTGAGAGCCGTCTGGATCGCGTTCGGATTCGGCGCAGGCTCGCCCGCCAGCCATTTGTCGGGGTCGTGGAAGACGACGACCTCGCCGCGCTCGGGCTCCGAGCCGAACCACGGAGTCAGTTTGTCGACGAGGACGCGGTCGCCCTGCTGGAGGGTGTTCTGCATCGAGTCCGAGGGAATCGAGAACGCCTGCACCAGGAAAGTCTTGATCAGCAGCGCGAGAACCAGCGCGATGCCGATGAGCAGCGGCAGTTCCTTCCAGAAGGACCGCGGCTTCTTCGGCGCCGCCGCGGCGCCGTCGGTGTCCCGCTCGTCCCGGCCGGCGTCGTCACCGGAGTCATCCCCGGAGGTCACGGCGTCCTCTGCGGCCGGGGGGACCGCCTCTTCGGATCGTCCCGGTCGCCCTTCGGGGCCCTCGTGTCCGGATCGTGCGCCGACCGCCAAATCCCCCACACCCACTCCTCACTCCGTGCCGCCGCCTGCGACGGATACGACGCAGGCCCACCACTCCCATAACGAGCGGGAGTTCCGCAGGGGTCGGGAGCGGGATCAATCCGTATCGATCCGCGGTGGCCACCCTATGCGACGCGCCGAGTGCGGCGGTCGACCCGCCTGACGCGTCGGGCACGGACACATAGGTGTCGTGCTCCTCCAGGCGGCTCCAGTGCCCGATGGGCCAGGCGATGACCATGGCGCGGCCCACGACGTCCTCGGAGATGGTGCCGTTGTACTTCTCGGTGCGGTGGAAACGGGAGTCGGCGGAGTTGGACCGGTGGTCGCCCATCACCCAGAGGCGCCCCGCGGGGACCTTCACCTCGAAGACGAGCGACGACGGTTTGTCACCGGGGTTGATGTACGGCTCGTTGATCGGCATGCCGTTGACGGTGACGCGGCCCTGGGTGTCGCAGCACTTGACGGTGTCGCCGCCGACCGCGACGACCCGTTTGATCAGGTCCCGTTCGTTGTCGGAGGGCAGCAGACCGATGAAGGTCAGCGCCTCCTTGACCTGCTTGACGACGATCGGGTCGTCCGTCTTCGCCACCGGCTGCTCGTCCTCCAGCCATCCGCCGGGGTCCTTGAAGACGACGACGTCGCCGCGCTCGGGCTTCGAACCGAACCACGGGGTCAGCTTGTCGACCAGGACGCGGTCGCCGATCCGGATCGTCTGCTCCATGGAGCCCGAGGGAATCACGAAGGCCTGGACGAGGAACGTCTTGAGGACGAGTGCGATGAGCAGCGCGACACCGATCAGGAGGGGGATCTCCTTGACGGCGGAGCGCTGCCTGCGCCGCTTGACTCTCCGGGCCAGCTTGCGCCGCTCCGCCCGGCCTGGCAGTACGGGGCCGCCGGTACGCCGGGAGCCGGTGGGCAGGAGGTCCTCGGCGGCACTGCGGGCGCTGCGGGGCTTGCCGCGGTTACCCATGGACACCGTCCGCGGTCTTCGGCCCGCTCGCGCCCGGGCCGATCCGGCCCGTGGCGGCGGGCACGCGCGCGTAGACGTCGGCGCGCTCGACCCGGGTCCAGTGGCCGAGGGGCCAGGCGATCCAGTCGGCTCTGCCGATCACGTCGCCGACGGGGATCATGCCGCCGCCGGGGGAGCCCAGGTGGTCGCGGGAGTCGCTGGAGTCGCCGCGGTGGTCACCGAGGACGAAGAGGGTGCCGTCGGGTACGACGACGTCGAAGGCTGCTTCGGACGGCTCGTCCCCTTCGTGAAGGAACGTCGACTCGTCGACCGACCGGCCGTTCACCTCGATCCTCCCCTGCCTGTCGCAGCAGACCACATGGTCTCCCCCCACGCCGACGACACGTTTGATGTAGTCGGCGTCGCCGAAGTAACCGGTGCCGTCGAACACGACGACGTCACCGCGCCTCGGCTCAGCACCGAAACGGTACGCCAACTTATTTACGAGAACGCGGTCCCCGATCCTCAATCCGGGCTCCATCGAGCCGCTGGGAATCTCGAAGGGCTGGATCACGAAGCGGGTGAGGAGGAGCAGGGAGAACAGACAGAACAGCACGGTCAGACTGATCCGTCCGCCCGGAAGCCAGTCGGCGGCCCGGCCCGCCAACGCGAAACGCGACCGTCCCTCCGCCCCCTCTGTGTCCGAGATCTCCTCGGGCACGGCGGGGTGGGAGGAGCGGTCGCGCTCCGTCTGCTGTGCTTGGGCGTCCATGTGAGCCAGATGCTATCCGGCCTTCATATGGACCCGGCGCGAGCTCAGTTGTCGCGCTTCTCCTTGATCTTCGCGGCCTTGCCGCGCAGCTCACGGAGGTAGTAGAGCTTCGCGCGACGCACGTCACCGCGGGTGACGAGCTCGATCTTCTCGACGATCGGGGTGTGCACCGGGAAGGTGCGCTCGACGCCCACGGAGAACGAGACCTTGCGGACCGTGAAGGTCTCACGGACACCGGCGCCCTGGCGGCGGATGACTACGCCCTTGAACTGCTGCACACGGGAGCGGTTGCCCTCGATGACGCGGACGTGGACGTTGACGGTGTCACCCGGGCGGAAGGCCGGGACGTCGCTGCGCAGCGACGCGGAGTCGACGGAGTCGAGCAGCTGGGACATGATCGTCTGCTTTCTTCGCTGATGCCACAGGTCATCAACGGAAGTAGGTGGTGAAAGAAGGGGGCTGCCGTCGTCGGGGCGGGCGTCGTGTCCCCCTGTGGCAGGGGCGCACGCCGGACGACGTACAACAGCCGCCTATTCTTCCACGGTCTGCGGCCTGCGCCCAAATCGGCCGTCGGGGCCGGGCTGCCAGCCGAGGATGGAGAGCATCTCGCGGTCCTTCTTGTCGAAGGCCGCGGGGTCGCAGCGCTCGATGAGGTCCGGTCTGTTGGCGGTCGTGCGCCGCAGGGCCTCGTCCCGGCGCCAGCGGGCGATTTTGCCGTGGTGGCCGCTGACCAGTACGTCCGGGATCTGGCGGCCGCGCCACTGGGGCGGCTTCGTGTAGACCGGCCCTTCGAGGAGGTTCGCCATGGCGCCGGGCGCGAACGAGTCGTCCCGGTGCGACTCGGCGTTGCCGAGGACACCCGGCAGCAGCCTGGCCACGGCCTCCGTGACGACGAGGACGGCCGCCTCGCCGCCGGCCAGCACGTAGTCGCCGATGGACACCTCGAAGACGGGCATGCGGGTCGCGTACTCGTCGATGACGCGGCGGTCGATGCCCTCGTAGCGGGCGGGCGTGAAGACCAGCCACGGGCGCTCGGAGAGCTCGACGGCGAGTTCCTGGGTGAAGGGCCGGCCGCTGGGCGTGGGGACGACCAGGACAGGCCCGTGGGAGCCCGTCTCGTAGCCGTCCGCGAGGACGGAGTCCAGCGCGTCGCCCCAGGGTTCGGTCTTCATGACCATGCCGGGACCGCCGCCGTACGGTGTGTCGTCGACCGTGTTGTGCCGGTCGTGGGTCCACTCCCGCAGATCATGCACGTGCACATTCAGCTGTCCACGCGCGCGTGCCTTGCCGACGAGCGAGACGTTCAGGGGGTCCAGGTACTCGGGGAAGATCGTGAGGACGTCGAGCCGCATCAGGCGTCCGCCCCCGGGGCGCTGTCCGAGGCCGAGCCGTTTCCGGCGTCTTCGGGGAGGGCGTCGTCGGCATCCCTGGAGGAGGCGATCTCGGCCCGGTCGTCGATCAGTCCCGGCGGCGGGTCGATGACGGCCCGCTGCTCCTCCAGGTCGATCTCGACGACGATCTCCTCGACGAAGGGGATCAGCACCTCGGTCCCGTCGGCCCGCTCGACCACGAAGAGGTCCTGCGAGGGCAGGTGCGAGATCTCGGTGATCCGCCCGACCTCGGTGCCGTCCTTCAGGACGACGTCCAGGTCCATGAGCTGGTGGTCGTAGTACTCGTCCGGGTCCTCGGGCGTCGCGTCCGGGTCGACCTCGGCGATCAGCAGGGTGTTGCGCAGCGCCTCGGCGGCGTTGCGGTCGCGTACGCCCGCGAAGCGCAGCAGGAGGCGGCCGCTGTGCACCCGTCCCGTCTCGATGGTCAGGGGGCCGGCCGAAGCGGGGTCCGTGGCCAGGACGGCGCCGGGGCCGAGCCGCAGCTCCGGCTCGTCGGTACGTACCTCGACGGTGACCTCGCCCTTGATGCCATGGGCGCGGCCCACCCGCGCGACTACGAGCTGCACTTCGTTGATCTCCTGTCGTGTGCCTACTGCATTCCTGCGTAGACGACTACGGGCCGGGGACGGCCCAGTGGCCCTCCCCGGCCCGAGCCGGTGTTGCGCGTACGTCAGCGGACGTGGTCCACGTCGACGAGGTCGACGCGGACACCGCGACCGCCGATGGCACCCACGACGGTGCGCAGGGCGCGCGCCGTGCGGCCGTTGCGGCCGATCACCTTGCCGAGGTCGTCGGGGTGGACCCGGACCTCGAGGACTCGACCGCGGCGCAGGTCACGCGAGGCGACCTGCACATCGTCCGGGTTGTCGACGATGCCCTTCACGAGGTGCTCGAGAGCCTCCTCGAGCATGCTCAGGCCTCGGTCGACGCGGACTCGGCAGCAGCCTCGTCCTTCTTCTCAGCCTTCTTCTTCTGGGTGATGGCCTCACCCTTGCTCTCGTCGTCGCCGCCGAGGGCGTCGAACAACGGGCGCGTGGCCTTCGGCTCCGCGACGAGCAGCGGCGCCGGGGCCGGCAGGCCCTTGTGCTTCTGCCAGTCGCCGGTCAGCTTGAGAATGGCGAGAACGGGCTCGGTCGGCTGCGCGCCGACACCCAGCCAGTACTGCGCACGCTCGGAGTCGACCTCGATGCGCGAGGGGTTCTGTACCGGGTGGTACAGGCCGATCTCCTCGATGGCCCGGCCGTCACGGCGGGTACGGGAGTCGGCGACGACGATGCGGTAGTGAGGCGAACGGATCTTGCCCAGACGCTTCAGCTTGATCTTGACTGCCACGGAAGTGGTGTCTCCTGGTCTTGACGTGGTTGGGCACGGCGAGATTGCCGCGTGGGGTTGCGGTACCCGAGTGCCCGATGGACGCGTCAGCCGGAGGAGAGAGGGGTCCTGTGCGGCTGTCGAGTACAGCTGGCCATTCTGCCACACCCTGACAGACGCCTCGACCCGGGCTGTCTCCGGCCGGCCCGCGGCAGGGCAGGAGCCCCCGCGGGTGCTGCCGTCGAGGTGGGCCGCCGCGCGAACCGGCACCCACGAAGTGCCGCCGCGCCCTTCCGCACCGCCCCGGCGGCACGACGCCCGCCGCTGTGTCGGCTGTCCGCTCAGACCGCTGCCGCGCCGACCACCTCCGGGATACGGAAGGGCTTCCCGCACCCTCCGCACATGATCGGCGCCTGTGCGAGGACCGACGGAACGACACGGACGTTCCGTCCGCAGTCGCACACCGCCTTCACGCGCACGCCCCCTCCGGAGGAGCCGTGCCGGGCGGCCGGCCCCCGGAAGCTGCGGGCCGTGTCCGCGGCGGTCGCGACCGTGTGCGCCTTGAGGGCGCGCTGCAGTCGCTCGATGGTCGGGCGGTAGCGCCGCTTCGCCTCGGGGTTGAGCGTGACCAGCGAGAAGCCGCTGCTGGGATGCGGCTCCTCGGGGTGGTCCAGGCCCAGCTCCTCGGCGATCGCGAGAAATCTGCGGTTGTGGTACCGGCCGGCGCGGGAGGTGTCACGGACTCCTCGGGCGGCGGCGATGCCGTGGACTGCCTCGTGAAGCAGTCGCTCGAAGGAGAGTTCGTGTCCGCAGGCGGACGACGACTCCCCGATCAGGGACTCTGGCGCGGCAAGATCTGGCAGCTCGGGGTGGTGCCGCTGAATGTCGGCCCACGCCCCTGCCAGCTCTGCGGCGAGAACAGGTGGTGTCGTGCTCACGTAATGACAACGAGCCGGGGTGCCTCCGTGTTCCTATTCCGGGGCATCCCAAATAATTTGCACGTACCCGTCAGTTGCCGCTGATGCGTCCTGACGAGGGCGGGTGCGCTGATCTGCGGAGAAGCCTCACAGTTCCCACCCAGCCGGTACGTAGTACCACGTACGTCCCGGCCTGTAGGCACCGTCTGCACGCCGTGGCACCTGCGGTCATCGGGTACGCAAGAGGCGTTTCGGTCCTTCTTGCGGCGGAATGCCGGGGCTCTTTGGGCGCGGGCCACGACGGTGACGTTACCGGGTGGGTCATAGGCCACGGGCACCGCCCCGCTCTCGGCCACGGGCACCTTGCGGTCGCCGCGCGTGCGGCGAGCTCGGCATCCCTCTTCTCCGACGGTGGCCCTATTCGCCGGGGTGCACGGAACACGCGCACCGGCCGCGGCGGCCTCCTCTGCCGTCGGCGCCCCGGACGTCCGGGCCTCCCCCGCTCGCAGGACCGGGCCGGGAGCGGCGCCGGGTCCTCTTCGGGGACAGCGGGCAGGGGGCGTACGAGGGAGCCGCTCGCCACAGGTTTCTCGCGGCCGGGGATGCGGCGGGGCGGCTTCGCGGCGCCGTTCCCCAGGTCACGGGGCGGTTCCGACGCGCGGAGGGCGCACCCTCGAGTTCCCGGTCGACGGTACTGCGGCTGAACGGGATGCCGGGGCGGTCGTCGCCCCGGACACGGAGACCTCGCGGCCCTCAGCCGGCGCAGAGGTCGTGGACCTTGGCCGGAACCGTTTCGCCGCCTTCGAGGGCGGGGCCACGGCCCGCGCGGGTGCGTGGCGCGGCGGCGTCCGCAACCCACTGTCATCACCGTGCGACGCGATCAGGCCACCCGCCTCGCGAGAAGAAGCCCCCCAAGAAGCCTGCGGGACGTCTTCCCGTCGGCCCTCAGGGCCTTCGGACATGCGGTCCGCGTCGGCCGTTCCCGTCCAACAGGTGCCTTTGCCATGGCGTGTTGATGGGGGCACATGTTGCCGGTATGTGAATTTCCGGGTCGCACGCCGGTGGCACACAAACCGGGCGCCGCAACCCCTGGACGCCACGACGAGCGCGGAGTTTCCTGGCATACGGGGGAAGCGTGAGCGCACTGCACGGGGGCGAAGAAACTGGGCACAGAAGCAACTCTCGGCGATTGGGGCGCATTCGATGACACCTACGCTCGTGCGGCAGCACCTACGTCACTCGGGGACGACACCCCGGGTGGATCAGTGGGCACGCGCGCGTGACTGGGCCGAGATTCAGGAGCGGATGCTCGTACCGCTCTACGAGGCCGTCTACGAGCGACTCGAAGTGGGCGCCTCGACCCGGCTGTTGGGGCTCGGCTGCGGGTCCGGCCTGGCGCTGCTGATGGCGGCGGCGCGGGGGGCCTCGGTCGCCGGTACCCAGGCCCGCGCGCCGGAGCGGCTGGCTCTCGCGCGGGAGCGCTTACTGCCCGAGCCGCGGGGCACGCGCGGGCGCGCCGGTGCCCGGCTGACCGACGGAGGGCCCGCGGACGTCGTGGACGTGGCGACGGGGGCGTACAACCTGGTGACCGTCTTCGAGCCGATCGGGTGCGTGGCCGGCGACTCCGAAGGGCTCGCCGAGTCGCTGGCGGCCGCGACCCCGCTCGTCGCCCGGGGTGTTCCCGTGGTCCTCGTGGGCTGGGGGCCTCCGGAGCGCTGTGCCACGTCCTCGGTCCTGCGGGTCGCGACCAAACTGGCGGAACCCCTGCACGGTACGGGCGGTTGGCGTCCGGCCCTCCGTGACGACCTGGAGGAGGTCGCCCACCGGGCCGGTCTGCGTCCCGACGGGTCCGGGCGGGTCGCCTGCCCCTTCGGGTACGCGAACGTGGACAACGCGGTCCGTGGGCTGCTGTCCACCGGGCTCTTCGACGCGGCCGTCGCCGCCACGGACCAGGCTCAGGTCGACAAGGAGATGCGCGAGGCCCTGCATCCGCACAGGCGGCGGGACGGAACGGTGTGGATGCCCAACGTCTTCCGGTATCTGGTCGCGCGGACGGTCTGAGGCACAAGGGCGGGGCGGGGGTGGTTCTCGCCCCCGTCGCCCCCGACCAGCCGTCCGAACCGTCCCTGCGGGTACGCCCCGGATCTCTATGGCCCGAACGGTCTCGATCTCGTTCTCGTTCTCGTCCTCGTACGCCGGAAGCCGGGCGGGCCGAAGGACTCAGCCCGCCCGGCTTCCGTGGAACGGAACGGGGTGCGGGGACGGAACGGGGTGCGGGGACGAAAAGGTCCTAGCCCATGAACTTCTTGAACTCGTCCGGCAGTTCGAAGTCCTGGGGCTGCTGGCCGCCCGGCAGCCCGAAGGCGCCGCCGGCCTGACCCGCGGCCTCGCGACGCGCGGCGGCCTCTTCCTCCTGCTGCTTGCGCTTCATCGGGTTGCCGGAGCGCTGCTTGCCCTTGGCCTTCTTGGGCTGCTTCTTCGTCCGGCCGGGGCCACCGCCCATGCCCGGCATCCCGGGCATACCCGGCATGCCGCCACCCTGGGCCATGCGGGACATCATCTTGCGGGCTTCGAAGAACCGCTCGACCAGGCCCTTGACCGCACTGACATCGACGCCCGAACCCTTGGCGATACGGGCCCGGCGCGAGCCGTTGATGATCGTCGCGTCCTGGCGCTCGGCCGGGGTCATCGACTTGATGATGGCGGCCGTGCGGTCGACGTCGCGCTCGTCGAGGTTGTTGATCTGGTCCTTGATCTGGCCCATGCCGGGAAGCATGCCGAGCAGCTTGGAGATGGAGCCCATCTTCCTGACCTGCTCCATCTGCGCCAGGAAGTCGTCGAGCGTGAAGTCCTGGCCCTTCTTGGAGGCCAGCTTCTCGGCCATCTTCTCGGCCTCTTGCTGCGAGAAGGTCTGCTCGGCCTTCTCGATCAGCGTGAGCATGTCGCCCATGCCGAGGATGCGGGACGCCATGCGGTCCGGGTGGAACGCGTCGAAGTCGTCCAGCTTCTCGCCGTTCGACGCGAACATGACCTGGCGGCCGGTGACGTGCGCGATGGACAGCGCCGCACCACCGCGGGCGTCACCGTCGAGCTTGGAGAGGACCACGCCGTCGAAGCCGACGCCGTCGCGGAAGGCCTCGGCGGTGTTGACCGCGTCCTGACCGACCATCGCGTCGACGACGAAGAGGATCTCGTCCGGCGAGACCGCGTCACGGATGTCCGCGGCCTGCTGCATCAGTTCCTGGTCGATACCGAGGCGGCCCGCGGTGTCGACGATGACGACGTCGTGCTGCTTCTGCTTCGCGTACTCGATGGAGTCCTTGGCGACCTGGACCGGGTCACCGACGCCGTTGCCCGGCTGGGGCGCGTAGACGCCGACGCCTGCCCGCTCGGCGACGACGCTCAGCTGGTTCACCGCGTTCGGACGCTGGAGGTCGCACGCGACGAGCAGCGGGGCGTGCCCCTGGCCCTGCAGCCACTTGCCGAGCTTTCCGGCGAGCGTGGTCTTACCGGCACCCTGCAGACCCGCGAGCATGATCACGGTCGGCGGCTGCTTCGCGAACCGCAGCCGCCGGGTCTCGCCGCCGAGGATGCCGACGAGCTCCTCGTTGACGATCTTGACGACCTGCTGGGCAGGGTTCAGCGCCTGGGACACCTCGGCTCCGAGGGCCCTCTCCTTGACCTGCTTGATGAAGGCCCGCACAACCGGAAGCGCGACGTCCGCTTCCAGCAGGGCGATACGGATCTCGCGCGCGGTGGCGTCGATGTCCGCCTCGGACAGGCGCCCCTTGCCGCGAAGGTTCTTGAATGTCGCTGCGAGGCGATCGGAGAGAGTGTCGAACACGGCGGTCGCGAATCCTCAAGTCGGGGGCGGGGGGGCAGGTCCGCCCTCCAGGGTATCTGCCCGCGCCAGGAAGGGTCTCCACCCCGTCACGAGGTTCCGGGTCCGCACCCTTCAGGGGCGTGGGGAAGTGTGCGGCCGGCCACGGACGGCCGGAGGCACCGCGACAGCGATCGGGCGTCGGCGCGAGCGCTCACTCCCGCAACATGTCCTCCAGCGTCCGGGCCACCGAGGCCGCCTGCTCCCCCGGCAACGGGGCACCTTCGGGCCCCGTCACGTAGAACGCGTCCACCGCGTTCGCGCCCAGCGTGGAGACGTGCGCGCTGCGCACCCGGACGTGCGCGTTCTCCAGCGCGCGGCCGATGCGGTGCAGCAGCCCGGGGGCGTCGTGGGCACGAACCTCGATGACGGTGGCGAGCCGCGATGCGCTGGAGGCCACGCTCACCCGGGCCGGCGGCGCCACGATGCCCCGCCGGCGCGGGTAGGCGGCGTCGCGCTCGGCGAGGCGTCCGGAGATGTCGAGGGAGCCGTCGAGGACGCGTACGAGATCGGCGCGCAGGCGGGTGGCCTGGGGCAGCGAGCCGTACTCGGCGGCGACCCGCCAGTCGAGCAGCAGGACGGAGCCGGGGACGCCGTCGGGCAGGTCCAGCGCCCGCAGTTCCGCCGTCCGCACGGTGAGCCGGTGCATGGCGAGGACACCCGCCACCGCGGGCAGGACGCCTTCCTGGTCCGGCACCGCGACGAGCAGTTCCACACCGAGGGGTTCCGGGTCCCCGGAGGGCTCCTCGGTGGGCGGTTCGGTCTGGGCGCGCAGCGCGAGCACGGGACCGCCGGTGCGGAACGCCTCGATGGCGAGCCGCTCCTGTTCGGCGGTGGGCGCCGCGGCCTCGGGCTCCTCGGGGTCGTCCCCGGCGAGCGCGGCGGAGACCCGCTTCACCAGGTCGGCGACGAGGGAGCCGCGCCACGAGGACCAGGCGGCGGGCCCCGTGGCCAGCGCGTCCGCCTCGGTCAGCGCGTGCAGCAGCTCCAGGGTGCCCTGCGAGCCGACCGCCTCCGCGACCGAGGTCACGGTCGCCGGGTCCTCCAGGTCGCGCCTGGTCGCGGTCTCGACGAGCAGCAGGTGATGGCGTACGAGCGTGGCGAGGGTCGCCACGTCCGCGCGGTCGAAGCCGATCCGGGCCGCCACGTCACGCGCGATGATCTCGCCGGCCACCGAGTGGTCGCCGGGCCATCCCTTGCCGATGTCGTGCAGCAGGGCGGAGACCAGCAGGAGGTCGGGGCGGTGGACGCGGCGGGTGAACTCGGCGGCGCGGACCGCCGTCTCGATCAGGTGGCGGTCGACGGTCCAGATGTGCACGGCGTTGCGCTGCGGCCTGCAGCGGACGCGCTCCCAGTCGGGCAGCAGCCGGGTGATCAGCCCTTCCGCCTCCAGTGCCTCCCAGACCTCGATGGTCGAGGGCCCCGAGCCGAGCAGCGTGACGAGCTGCTCGCGGGCCTCGGCGGGCCACGGCGTGGGCAGCGGACGGGTCGCGGCGGCCATCCGGCGGACCGCGTGCAGTGAGAGCGGCAGACCCGCCTGGGCGGCCGCGGCGGCGGCGCGCAGCGGCAGCACGGGATCGCGCTCGGGCCTGGCGGCGCGGGCGAGGACGACCTCGCCGTCCTGCTCGACCACGCCCTCCGCCAGCGGGGAACGCTCGGGTGCCGGTTTGCCGCCGCCCAGCATGGCGCGCAGACGCGGACGGACGGCGCGCGACCGCAGCACGCGCCCCACCTCGCGCCACGTGACATCACTGGCGTACGAGACGACGCGGGCGGCCTCGTACACCTGGCGGAGCAGGGTGTCGGCGTCCAGCAGGCCGAGGTCGGCGGCGACCTGGTCCTGCTCCTGGAGGGAGAGGCGGTCGGTGGCGCGGCCGGTGGCCAGGTGCAGGGCGTCACGGACGTCGAGAAGGCGCTTGCGGGCGTCGGAAAGGCCCTCGCGAGGTGCGTCGGCGAGCCAGGAGGCGGCGACGGCGCGCAGCGCGGTGGCGTCGCGCAGGCCGCCGCGGGCCTCCTTGAGGTCGGGTTCGAGGAGGTACTGCAACTCGCCCTGCCGCTCGGCGCGTTCGGCGCACAGCTCCTGGAGCTCGGGGAGACGTTTCGGCGCCTGGTTGCGCCAGTCGGCCAGGACGGCGGTACGCAGTCCGGCGGTCAGACCGAGATCGCCCGCGATGTGCCGGGCGTCCAGCAGCCCGAGCTGCACCTTGAGGTCCTCGCCGGCCGTCTTGCGTGCCTCCGCCGGAGTACGGACGGAGTGGTCGAGGGCGAGGCCGAGGTCCCAGACCGGGTACCAGATGCGGTCGGCGAGGGCGGCCACCGTGCCGGAATCGGCGCTGCCGTCGTGCAGGAGCACCAGGTCGAGGTCGCTGCGCGGGGAGAGCTCGCCGCGGCCGTAGCCTCCGACGGCGACGAGTGAGATGCCGCGAGCCTGGTCGGCGCCCGCGTCGAAGAGACCGGAGAGCCAGTCGTCGGTCAGTTCGGCGAGGGCCGCACGGCGCGGCGGCCCGGACCGCGCCCCCTCCTGGAGGAGACGCAGCCGGGCCGCCGCATAGCCGCTGGGTCCCGAGTCCTCTGCTTCCGTACGCATGTCCGTACTCGTCACCCAGTGGCTCCTGTTCGTCTGCTGACTAGAGCGCGTCGGGTCCGCGCTCGCCGGTCCGGACCCGGACCGCCGTCTCGACCGGGACGGACCAGACCTTGCCGTCTCCGATCTTGCCGGTACGGGCCGCCTTCACGATCACGTCGAGCACCTGCTCGGCGTCGTCGTCCTCGGTCAGTACCTCGATACGGATCTTGGGAACGAGGTCGACGGTGTACTCGGCACCACGGTAGACCTCGGTGTGACCCCGCTGACGACCGTAGCCGCTCGCCTCGGTGACCGTCAGGCCGTGCACGCCGAAGGCCTGGAGGGCCTCCTTGATCTCGTCGAGCCGGTGGGGCTTGACGACGGCGGTGATGAGCTTCATGCGTCCACCTTCTTGCTCGCGGTACCGGCGACCGGGGCCGGGACTGCGGTCCGGGCGGCACCGCCGCCGGCGCCGCTGAAGTCGTATGCGGTCTCGGCGTGCTCGGCCTGGTCGATGCCGGCGATCTCGTCGTCCTCGGAGACGCGCATTCCGATCGTCTTGTCGATCAGGAAGGCGAGCACCGCGGAGGCCACGAGGGAGTAGGCGAGGACCGCGAAGACACCGGCGCACTGCTTCCAGAACTGGTCGAGGCCGCCGCCGTAGAAGAGGCCCGCGACGTCGGACTGGCCGCCGCCGGTGGCGAAGAAGCCGATCAGCAGGGAGCCGGCGACACCGCCGACGAGGTGGACGCCGACGACGTCGAGGGAGTCGTCGAAGCCGAACTTGTACTTCAGGCCCACGGCCATGGCGCAGAGGATGCCCGCGATGGCTCCGACGGCGATGGCGCCGAGCGGGGAGACCGCGCCGCCCGCCGGGGTGATCGCGACCAGACCGGCGACCGCGCCGGAGGCGGCGCCCAGCGTGGTGAACGCGCCGTGGCGGATCTTCTCGTAGGCGAGCCAGGCCAGCATGGCCGCGGCGGTGGCGACCTGCGTGTTGACGAACATCAGCGCGCCGACGCCGTCGTCGTTGCCGAGCCAGGAGCCGGCGTTGAAGCCGAACCAGCCGAACCACAGGAGACCGGCGCCGAGCATGACCAGCGGCAGGCTGTGCGGGCGCATCGGGTCCTTCTTGAAGCCGACGCGCTTGCCGATCACGAGGATCACACCGAGTGCCGCGGCACCCGCGTTGATGTGGACGGCCGTACCACCGGCGAAGTCGATGACGCCGAGCTCGAAGGCCCAGCCGCCGGTGCCCCACACCCAGTGCGCGACCGGGAAGTAGACGACCGTGGCCCACAGCGCGACGAACAGCGACCAGGCCGTGAACTTCACGCGGTCCGCGAGCGCGCCGCTGATCAGGGCGGGCGTGATGATCGCGAACATCAGCTGGAAGACGGCGAAGACGTAGATCGGGATGGTGTACCCGTCCCAGAGCTGCGTGATGCCGATTCCGCTGAGGCCCACGTAGTCCGAGGACCAGCCGATGACGCTGCCCGAGTCGGTGCCGAAGGCGAGCGAGAAGCCGTAGAGCACCCACAGGATCGTGACGATCCCCATGCTGATGAAGCTCATCATCAACATGTTCAAGGTGCTCTTGACCCGGACCATGCCTCCGTAGAAGAAGGCGAGACCGGGCGTCATGATCAGCACCAGGGCGGAACAGATGAGCATGAACCCGGTGTTGGCGGCAGACAGCGTGGGAGCGTCTGCGGCGATCGTGATGGCTGGTGCCATCGGCGTCTCCTCGTCTTTGGTACGGCCCCGTGCGGGCGAAGCCATGAGCGGGTCATGAGGGGTGGGCCGGTTATGCGCCAGAGATTGGCGCAGCGCGGTTTCGACCGGCGCCCCTGAATGTTTCGCCCGGGTGACGAAGAGGACTTGCGTGTTACGCCTCGATGAACCGCCGGAAAGCAGCGATCTCGATCGTTATCGTGACGCAACCTTTGACATGTGCGACCGCAACCACCGCTCGAGAATCCCCTGCGGCGATCGGCCGCCTCCACGAGAGCGGCGCCGGATCAGGCGCAAAGAGGTGACCGACCACGGCCGTCCGTCCGATGACCTGGCATGGGGGAGCCGAGTCGGGCGGTAAGGACGGCGGCCGCGGCCGGCGTACTGGGGTCAGACCGCCTCGGCGGTCTCGGGCAGGTCGACGGCGAGCTGCTCGGTCAGGTCCACGACGACGGCGAGGTCACCGAAGTCGCGTACGGCCGTGTCGACGGTTTTTCGGATACGAGTGTTGACCCGCTCGGAGCGCACCTTCTTGGCGACCCTGAGGGCCTCGCGCACCAGGACGGTGCTCTGCTCGGGCTCCCGCCGGAGCAGGTGCACCGTGCCCATCCCGACGAGGTTGAGCGCGTACGAACGCTGGTGCTCGGTGTCCTTCTCGAAGAGGTCGACGGCCTTCTGCATGACGGGCTCGGCCAGCGAGGCGTAGGTGGGGCTACGGCCCGCGACGTAGGCGAGGTCACGGTAGGAGTGGGAGTTCTCGCCGTGCAGCTCGGCCTCGGAGAAGAAGCGGATCCAGTCGGGCTCGGGCTCGTCGAACTCGACCGCGTCGCCGAAGGTGTCCTCGGCCATCCGGACGGCCCGCTTGCACTTTCCGGGCTGTCCCATGTTGGCGTAGGCGCGGGCCTCCATCGCATACAGCATGGACTGGGTGCGCGGGCTCGCGCAGTCACGGCTTCCGTACTGGGCGAGGTGGATCAGTTCCAGCGCGTCGTCGGGCCGGCCCAGGTGGATCATCTGGCGGCTCATGCTGGACAGGATGTACGAGCCCAGCGGCCGGTCGGCGGCTTCCTTGGCGGCGTGCAGGGCGAGGACGAAGTACTTCTGCGCGGTGGGCTGGAGCCCCACGTCGTAGCTCATCCAGCCCGCGAGCTCGGCCAGCTCGGCGGCGACCTTGAACAGCCGCCTGGTGGTGGACTCGGGCTGGGGCTCCTGGAGGAGGTCGGTCACCTCGTGCAGCTGACCGACGACCGCCTTGCGGCGCAGGCCGCCGCCGCACTGGGCGTCCCACTGGCGGAACATGACGGTGGTGGACTCCAGGAGGTCCAGCTCGGGCTGGGAGAGCCGGCCGGGGCGGCGCGAGGCGGCGGCGGAAACGGGCTCCTCGCGCGGGGAGGCGGGGCTGGGCACCAGCCAGCGCTGCATGGGCTCGATGAGCGTGGGTCCCGCGGCGAGGGCCAGGGACGTGCCGAGGAAGCCGCGCCGCGCCAGCATCAGGTCGCTGCGCGAGAACTCACTGATGAGGGCGACCGTCTGCGGGCCGGTCCAGGGCAGGTCGACGCCGGAGACCGACGGTGACTGGTGGGCGGCGCGCAGGCCCAGGTCCTCGACGGCGACGACACAGCCGAAGCGCTCGGAGAACAGCTCGGAGAGGATGCGCGGGATCGGCTCGCGGGGGTTCTCGCCGTCGAGCCAGCGGCGGACACGGGACGTGTCCGTCGAGATGTGGTTGGCTCCCAACTGGCGTGCCCTGCGGTTCACTTGGCGCGCCAGCTCACCCTTGGACCAGCCGCTGCGCACGAACCAGGAGCCCAACAGCTCATTGGGGCGCTTGTCCGTGCCAGATGCGGTCGTCCCGCTTCCGCCGTTGTCGCCCACCGGAACGCCCCCATCCCTGAACCCACTTGTGCGCTGTGTGCGCCAAGCCCTACCAGAATGCCGGTACACAGGGCCGTCCGTCCGGCCGTTCTCACCCATCGAACGGGAAGCCGGGTTGCCTCCGGCATACCCACTGGTGCATGCGTCCCCAGGACTCGTGCACTCACAGTAATCCCACGATCACCCCTCCAGCCATGGCGATCCCGGAAACGCCACCATTCGCCACCCCTTCGAATGAACTCGCGTCCGCTCGTACGCGATTCACTTGACACATGACGGCCGGGAGTGGGCGGAGTGACGCACATCGGGGCGCGCGAAGCCGGGCGCACCACCCGCGGCACTACCGGGCGCCGCATGGACTGCGCACCCAGGGGAACTGAGAGTTACGTTCCGATTCCGTCACGTAACCACCGGTGCGCCGGACCCGTTGGAGGGGGCATGGGCTTCACGATCGGCGGCATCCGCGAAATCCGGTCCGGCTCGCGTCGCCGCGGCCGTACGTCAGAGTGCACCACCGTGGCCGAGTACACCGGCCTGTGGGGCTGGGACGTGGTGCCCGGCGCCCGGACGGCCGCGGGAGTCTGCTCGTGCGGCCGGACGGGCTGCCGCGAACGCGGCGCGCATCCCCTGGACTTCGCACCGGTCGTCCCCGCCGGCGCCACGCTGGACGAGGTCTCGGAGAGCTGGGGCGAGTTCCCCGGCGCCGCGGTGATGCTTCCCGTGGGCCGCGCCTTCGACGTCATCGAGGTGGCCGAGTCCGCGGGCCGCCGGGCCCTGGTCCGGCTCGAGCGCATGGGCCTCCCGCTGGGTCCCGTGGCGGTCACCCCCCAGGGCCGCGCCCACTTCTTCGTCACGCCGGGCGCGGCGGCCGAACTGCCCGAGCTGCTCTACCGCATGGGCTGGGACGACGCGTCGCTCGACCTGCACGGCCTGGGGTCCGGTACGCACATCACGGCCCCGCCCTCCGACCGCGGCGGACTCGGCCCGGTCCGCTGGCTCCGCTCCCCCGCCCTCGACTCGGCCACGAAGCCGCCGGCCGCACGGCTGCTGCTCGGGACGCTGGCCTACGTGGCGCACCGCTCACGCGCCTAGCGCCACCCGCACGGAAGGGCCCCGCCGCATCTGCACCATGCGGTGGGGCCCTTCCTCGTGCGCGTACCTCTCGTACGCGATGTCACTCGCCGATAAGGGCATCCACGAACGCTTCCGGCTCGAAGGGGGCCAGGTCGTCCGCGCCCTCACCCAGGCCGACGAGCTTGACGGGGACGCCCAGTTCGCGCTGGACGGCGATGACGATGCCGCCCTTGGCCGTGCCGTCCAGCTTGGTCAGGACGATGCCGGTGATGTCGACGACCTCGGCGAAGACACGCGCCTGGACCAGGCCGTTCTGGCCGGTGGTGGCGTCCAGGACGAGCAGCACTTCGTCGAGCGGGGCGTGCTTCTCGACGACGCGCTTGACCTTGCCGAGCTCGTCCATGAGGCCGGTCTTGGTGTGCAGCCGGCCCGCCGTGTCGATGAGGACGACGTCGGCACCCTCCTGGATGCCCTCCTTGACGGCGTCGAAGGCGATGGACGCGGGGTCGCCGCCCTCCGGACCACGTACGGTACGGGCGCCGACGCGCTCGCCCCAGGTCTGCAGCTGGTCGGCGGCGGCGGCACGGAAGGTGTCGGCCGCGCCTAGCAGCACGTGCTTGCCGTCGGCGACGAGGACGCGCGCGAGCTTGCCGGTGGTGGTGGTCTTGCCGGTGCCGTTGACCCCGACGACCATCACGATGCCGGGGGTGTCCAGACCGGACTCGGTGTGCACGGTGCGGTCGAATTCGGGCACCAGCAGCGCGAGCAGCTCCTCACGCAGCAGGGTGCGCAGTTCCTCGGGCGTCCGTGTGCCGAGCACCCTCACCCGCTCGCGCAGCCGCTCGACCAGCTCCTGGGTGGGCTGCACGCCGACGTCGGCAGTGAGCAGCGTGTCCTCGACCTCCTCCCAGGTGTCCTCGTCGAGGTGCTCGCGCGCGAGGAGCGTGAGGAGCCCCTTGCCGAGCGCGTTCTGTGAGCGGGAGAGGCGGGCGCGCAGGCGCACCAGACGGCCCGCGGTCGGCTCCGGGACCTCGACCGGGGGCGCTTCGACGACCGGTGCGGTCGCCGAGGCGTCCGGAAGATCCACCTCCTCTATCGTGCGGCGCGGTTCGTCGCGCGGCGTCTCGGCCTCGTCGCCGACGTGCGGCTCGGCCGGCGGGGCGGTGATGTCGGGGGCGGCGGGGGGCGGCGGGGGCAGCTGCTTGCGCCTGCGGCTGCCGACGACGAGCCCGCCGAGCGCGCCGATCACGACCACGGCGATGACTACAGCAAGGATGACGATTTCCATAACAGCTCCAGTATGGCGTGACCTCCCGCCGGGCCGTCCGTCACGGCCGGTGGGGCCGCGTGCCCCTCGGGGGCACGGTCACGGCGCGCCCAGTATCGAATGCGTCAGGGTACGCACAGCGTCCCCGCGGCGTGTCATGGACCACGCCGACCGACAGGCCGTGGCGCGGTGTGCGTGGCGTGGCCCATGACACGCCCCCGTCGCCGGCGAGCCGCCGCTCACGACGGGCACGATCCCGACCGTGCCGCCCCGGCCCGCCGGGATGCCACGGCTCGGCCCCCACGGAACCGCCGGCACCCGCCGGAAGGTCCGGGGCGACCGGCGGTCCGGGGCCATGACCGCTCCGGGACTATGGCCGTCTGACGATCCGTCAGCTACCGTCCCCCTGCACCGGATCCACCGGCACCCCGCCCGCTCGGCGAAGGGGGACTTTCCCATGCCCGTAACGGTCGTACGTTTCAACCTCGTCGAACCCGGCGCCACACCCGCCTCGCTCAGCGACCGCTACAAGGCCGCGCTGGAGATGGCCGCCTACGCCGACGACCGCGGTATGACCACCGTGCAGACCGAGGAGCACCACGGCGCGGCCAACAACTGGCTGCCGTCACCGTTCACCTTCGCGGGCGCGGTCTTCGGCGCGACCCGCAGGATCGCGGTCACCGTCTCGGCGATCATCGGCCCGCTGCACGATCCGCTGCGCCTGGCCGAGGACATCGCCGTACTCGACCTCCTCAGCGGCGGCCGGCTCGTCACGGTGGCGGGCATCGGCTACCGGCCCGAGGAGTACGAGCTCTTCGACGTGGAGTGGAAGCGGCGCGGCCGCCTTCAGGACGAGCTTCTGGAGACACTGCTGAAGGCGTGGTCCGGCGAGGAGTTCGAGTACCGCGGCCGTACGGTGCGGGTCACTCCGCGCCCCTTCTCGGATCCGCACCCCCTGCTGCTGGTGGGCGGTTCCTCGAAGGCGGCGGCCCGGCGCGCCGCCCGGCTCGGGCTGCCGTTCTTCCCGAGCGCGCACCTGCCGGAACTCGAGGCGTACTACAAGGAGCGGCTCGTCGAGTACGGCACGCAGGGCTGGACCATGATGCCCCCGGCGGTGACTCCGCTCCTGCACCTCGCCGAGGACCCGGACCGTGCCTGGGCCGAGCACGGTGAGCACTTCCTGCACGAGGCGCGGACGTACGCCTCGTGGCAGTCCTCCGACATCCGCTCGGCGGTGAGGTCGGCGGCCACGACGGTCGACGAGCTGCGCGCCGAGGGCGTCTACCGGATCGTGACGCCGGACGAGTGCCTGAAGCAGGGCCTCGACAACTACGTACTGCATCCGCTGTCCGGTGGGATGCCCGTCGACGAGGGGTGGCGGAGCATGCATCTGTTCTGCGAGAACGTGCTGCCCCGGCTCAAGGACCGGTAGGCCTTCGAACCGGGGCGGCACGCCCTCCTACGAGTACGGGGAGAAGGACAGCGGGGACTTGGCCCGTCTCCCCGGGTTCATGGGCTAGCCCATCTCCTCCAGCGTCTTGCCCTTCGTCTCCTTCACGAACTTGAGCACGAACGGGATGGAGAGCGCGGCGAACACGGTGTAGATCACGTAGGTCATGGAGAGGTTCCAGTCGGCCAGCGACGGGAAGCTCGCGGTGATGGCCCAGTTGGCGATCCACTGCGCGGCGGCGGCGACACCGAGGGCGGCGGCGCGGAGCTTGTTGGGGAACATCTCGCCGAGGAAGACCCAGACGACGACACCCCAGGAGAGGGCGAAGAAGAGGACGAACACGTGGGCGGCGATCAGGGCGACCCAGCCCTGCGTGGCGGGCAGCTTGCCGTCGACGAGGTCGAAGGAGAAGGCCCAGGCCTCCAGGGCGAGCCCGATGACCATGCCCACGGAACCGATGAGCGCGAGGGGCCGGCGGCCGATCCGGTCGACGAAGATCATGGCGATCACCGTGCCGATGATGTTGATGATCGACGTGGTGAACGAGTAGAAGAACGACTCGGACGGGTCGACGCCGACCGACTGCCACAGCGTCGCGGAGTAGTAGAAGGCGACGTTGATGCCGACGAACTGCTGGAAGACCGAGAGGCCGATGCCGATCCAGACGATCGGCTTGAAGAAGAAGGTGCCGCCGAGCAGGTCCTTGAAGACCGACTTGTGCTCGCTCTTCATGGCGTGCTCGATCTCGGCGACGCGGGCGTCCAGGTCGATCTTGTCGCCCTCGACCTCCCGGAGCACCTCGCGGGCGCGCTCGTCGCGGCCCACGGAGATCAGGAAGCGCGGTGACTCGGGGATCGCGAAGGAGAGCAGCCCGTACAGGACGGCCGGGACGACCATGACGCCGAGCATGACCTGCCAGGCTTCCAGACCCATGATCTCGCCGCGCTGGTCACCGCCGGCGGCGTTCAGGATGCCCCAGTTGACGAGCTGCGAGATGGCGATGCCGATGACGATCGCGGCCTGCTGGAAGGAACCGAGCCGCCCGCGGTACGCGGCGGGGGCTACCTCGGCGATGTAGGCCGGGCCGATGACGGAGGCCATACCGATGGCGAATCCGCCGACGACCCGCCAGAAGGCCAGGTCGTACAGGGCGAAGGGCAGCGCGGAGCCGACGGCGCTGACGGTGAACAGCACGGCTGAGATCTGCATGCAGCGGATGCGGCCGATGCGGTCGGCGATCCGGCCGGCGGTGGCGGCGCCGATCGCGCAGCCGATCAGCGCGATGGCGATGACCTGGGCCAGGGCCGCGGAGCCGATGTCGTACCGGTGCCGGATGGCCTCGACGGCGCCGTTGATCACGGCACTGTCGTAGCCGAAAAGGAAGCCGCCCATCGCGGCCGCCGCCGCGATGAAGATGACGTGCCCGAGATGTTCGGGGTGAGCCACCTGGGCTCCTGACGGGGATGGCTGCGCTGTGCTGGTCACGTGTAACTCCTCGGGCCACCGGCCTCACTGCCGGGGGTGGGGGCGAGCCCTTCGGGACGGTGTCTCCAGTGGCGCACACGTTTACGCCACCCACCACCTGAAGGTAAAAGCATCGATGCAGAGACTATGCCTTCAAGTTTCGTAGTCAAGAGGCGGGCCTGCCGTCCTGAAAGATGCCCCAGGTAACGAAATTGTGTTCAAGTCTTGAAGAGACAGAAACAGCATGAACTCTGGAGTACCCCGGAAGCGCCGCGGAGAACTCCGTGATCGCGCCAACCTCGGGCGTACGGCTTGCCGGGACCGGGACCGGTGCGGGGCACGGAGCCGGGGGGCGGCCGCCGGAGGGCAGTCGCGGTGACCCCGATCCGGCGGCGGTCGCTGCGACCGTTCGGGCGAGTGTCAGCGAAGCCGCTGGCTGATGACCTTCGACACCCCGTCGCCCTGCATGGACACGCCGTACAGCGCGTCGGCGACCTCCATCGTCCGCTTCTGGTGCGTGATCACGATCAGCTGCGACGCCTCCTGCAGCTCCTCCATGATCCGGATCAGCCGCTGCAGGTTGGTGTCGTCGAGCGCCGCCTCGACCTCGTCCATCACATAGAACGGACTGGGCCGCGCCTTGAAGATCGACACGAGCATCGCGACGGCCGTCAGCGACCGCTCCCCGCCGGAGAGCAACGAGAGCCGCTTGACCTTCTTCCCGGGCGGCCGCGCCTCGACATCGACGCCCGTGGTGAGCATGTTGCCGGGATCGGTCAGGACCAGCCGTCCGTCCCCGCCCGGGAACAGCCGGCCGAAGACCCCCTCGAACTCCCGCGCCGTGTCCCGGAAGGCCTCGCTGAAGACCTGCTCGACCCGCTCGTCGACCTCCTTCACCACCTGCAGAAGGTCGATCCGCGTCTTCTTCAGGTCCTCCAGCTGCTCACTGAGGAACTTGTGGCGCTCCTCCAGCGCGGCGAACTCCTCCAGCGCGAGCGGATTGACCTTGCCCAGCTGCTGGTAGGCCCGCTCGGCGGACCTGAGCCGCTTCTCCTGCTCGGCCCGATGGAACGGGCGGGGCTGGTTGCGCGGATGCTCCGGGTCGTCCGGCAGCTCCTCGCCCTCGGCGGGCAGGGAGGGCGGTACGAGCTGTCCGGGCCCGAAGTCCGCGATCAGTCCGGCCGGTTCGACGCCCAGCTCTTCGAGCGCCTTGGCCTCCAACTGCTCGATCCGCAGCCGTTTCTCGGCCCCGAGCACCTCACCGCGGTGCACCGAGTCCGTGAGCTTGTCGAGCTCGGCCTTGAGGTCGCGGCCCTGGTTCCGGGCGACGACGAGGTCCTGCTCCCGTCGCGCCTTGGCGCTCTCCGCAGCCGTGCGCTCCTCGTCCGCGCGGCCGAGCGAGACCTCCACGTGGGTGAGCAACTGCCGGGCGCCCGCGGCGACGGCCTCGGCGACGGCGGCCTCGTGCCGCAGCCGCGCCCGGCGCTGCTCGGCCCGCGCCCGCGCTTCGCGTTCGGCGCGCGCGGCCCGGTCGAGCGAATCGGCCCGCCCGGCAAGGCCCTTGACCCGTTCCTCGTGCGTACGCGCCTGGAGCCTGGCCTCCATCTCGGTCTGCCGCGCGTTGGCGCCGTCGGCCGCGAGCCGGTCCCGTACGGAGGTGTCGGGCTCCTCCTCCACCGGCATCTCCTCGGCGACGGCGAGCCGTTCGGCCAGCTCCTGCGCCTCTTCGACGGCCCGGTCGAGAGCTTCCTGGGCCCGTGCGGCCGCGGCGGCGCTCCGCTCGGCCTCTCCCGCCGCGCCCCGCGCCTGCCCCGCCAACCGTCCGAGCTGCTGGGCGACCTGGGACCGTTCCCGTTCGCCGGCCCGGCGCCGCTCGCCCAACTCCTCGACGAGAGCGACCCGTTCCCCGCGCAGCTCGGTGGCGCGACGCTGGGCCCCGGCCAACTCCTCGCACAGCACGCCCAGTTCGGCGAGCTCGGCAGCCGCCTCGTCGACGGAGGCCTGCACTTCGAGCAGACTGGGCGCCCCGGCGGAACCGCCCTGTGCGAAGTGCGCCCCGAGCAGATCCCCCTCCGCGGTCACCGCGGTCAGCCAGGGCCGCGCGTAGACGAGGTCCTCGGCGTCCTCGAGTGTGCCGACCACGACAATGCCCCGCAGCAGCCGACGTACGGCAGGCATCAGGTCCGAGGGGCCGCGGACGAGATCGGCGGCGAACGGCGGACCGTCCGCACGCGCCTGCCCATGTACGCCGGCGGTGCCGACGTCGTCGGGAGCGGCCCCCGAGTACCTCGCGCCGACTCCCTCACCGGACAGCCTTCCGGCTCCTCCGCCGACCTCGCCCCCGCGTCCGTCCTCGCCCCCGGCGCCGTCTCCGCGTACGCCGCCGGACCCTCGGCTCCCCGCGAGCGCGTCCGGCGCCGGAGCGTGCCCGGTCCCGTCGGCGGTCGAGGAGGCCGGACCTCCCGGCGCGTCCGTCGGCTCGGGGGCTCCCGCCAGCAGGAGCGCCGCCCGCCCGGCGTCCTGCTTGCGGAGCATGCGGATGGCCTCCGCCGCCGAAGCGGGCGTGGTCACCGCGATCGCGTCCGCCGCGGCGCCGAAGGCTGCCGCCACCGCGACCTCGTGGCCGGGGGTGACCGAGAGCAGTCCGGCCGCGGGACCGAGGAGGCCCGACAGCCGGTCCTTCGCCGCGAGCAGCGCCCCGGAACCGTCCTTGCGGCGCAGGCCCAGGGCCAGGGCCTCGCGGCGGGCGTGCGTGGCCGCGCGCCTGCGCTCGGCCGAGGTGACCGCCTCACGCGCCGCGGTCAGCGCGGACTCGGCGTCGGCGAGGGCGCTCCTGGCCGCCTCGTGCCGTGCGGCGAGTTCCTCGTCGCCCGCGTCCAGACCGTCGACCTCCGCCTTGAGCTGCTCGTACTCCTCCTGGGCGGCGACCGCGCGGTCCTCGGCCTCGTCGCGGGCGGCGGCCAGCCGGTCGATCTCGGACTGGGCGGAGGCGGCACGCGAACGGGCCGCGTTGACCTGCCCGTTCAGCCGGGCCAGCCCCTCGCGGCGGTCGGCGATGGCCCGGGCCACGTCCTTCAGGCGCCGTTCCTCCACCGCCAGCTCGCGCTCCAGCTCGGCCCGGTGCTCGACCGTGTCCTCCAGCGCGTGCTCGGCCGCCTCCAGGGCCGCTTCGAGCTCGGCCTCCTGCTCACGCACCCGCGCGGCCTCGCGCTCCATGTCCTCGGGATCGCGTCCGCGCCGCTCCTCCGGCGGCTGGGCGGTGGCGCTCTTCACCCGGGCGTCCGCCAGCGAGACCGTCCCGCGCACCCGCTCGGCCAGCTGCGACAGTTCGTACCAGGTCTGCTGGGCCCGCTGGAGGCGCGGGGCGAGCCGACGTACTTCGTCCTCCAGCAGCGCCTCCTGCTGCAGGGCCTTCTTCAACTCGGCCTCGGCGGCTTCCTT
Organism: Streptomyces aurantiacus; assembly: GCF_027107535.1. NCBI lineage: Bacteria > Bacillati > Actinomycetota > Actinomycetes > Kitasatosporales > Streptomycetaceae > Streptomyces > Streptomyces sp. Qhu-G9. The sequence goes on from NZ_CP114283.1 coordinate 7,733,385, forward strand.
GCGCTCCTTGAGCGCGGCCTCGTCGGCCACCTCGGCCCGGAGCGCGCCCCTCAGTCGTACGAGGTCGTCGGCGAGCAGCCGGAGGCGGGCGTCCCGCAGGTCGGCCTGGATCACGGCGGCCCGGCGCGCGACGGCCGCCTGCCGTCCGAGCGGCTTCAACTGGCGGCGCAGCTCGTCCGTGAGGTCCTGCACGCGCGCGAGGTTGGCCTTCATCGCCTCCAGCTTCCGCAGCGCCTTCTCCTTGCGCTTGCGGTGCTTGAGGACGCCCGCGGCCTCCTCGATGAAGGCGCGCCGGCCCATCGGGTCGGCGTGCAGAACGGAGTCGAGCTGGCCCTGGCCGACGATGACGTGCATCTCGCGGCCGATGCCGGAGTCGGACAACAGCTCCTGGATGTCCAGCAACCGGCACGTGTCACCGTTGATCTGGTACTCGCTGCCGCCGTTGCGGAACATGATCCGCGTGATGGTGACCTCGGCGTACTCGATGGGCAGCGCGCCGTCGGAGTTGTCGATCGTCAGCGAGACCTCGGCACGGCCGAGCGGGGGCCGCCCGGTGGTGCCGGCGAAGATGACGTCCTCCATCTTGCCGCCGCGCAGCGACTTGGCGCCCTGCTCGCCCATGACCCAGCTGAGGGCGTCCACGACGTTGGACTTGCCCGAGCCGTTGGGCCCCACGACACACGTGATGCCCGGCTCGAACCGCAGGGTGGTCGCCGAGGCGAACGATTTGAACCCACGCAGGGTCAGGGCCTTGAGGTGCACGCGGCCGGACTCTACCTTCCGGGTCGGTCTCACTCCATGAACGCGCGGTTTCACCCATGAACGTGCAGGGCACACCAGACGTTAAAGAGAGTGAAGAGCGAGTGAAAGAGCGCGCGGGGACAAGAAAGAAGGGACGCCGAAGCGTCCCTTGCAACTGTGTTAGCGGCTGACACGGGCAGCCTGTTCACTGGTGGTGGTGACTGTGCTCTTCAGTGATCAGGTGAGCGCAGGCTCCGCCTGGGGTACGTCGATGCTCTCGAGAAGCGAGTCATGAGAAGCGGCAGCCGCGAGCGCGTCGTTCTCAGCCTGGATCCGTCCGAGCTCGGATTCCAGATCCTGGACGCGCTGCTGGAGCCGTCGCATCTCGGCAATGAGTCGCGGGTCGGAACCGCCGACGTAACCGAGAAGCGCCTTTGCCATGATGGATGGTCCTCCACACTGATGACCGACCGAAGCGGTGTGGGTCGTGAGGGAATCGCACCCGCGATGCTTGGCACTGTCGAGTTCTGCTGCCGCTCTTACATGCCAAACAGCTAAGGTGCGCGGGGACTTTCAGCGTCTCACCAAAAAGTTTGACGGTCAACACGATCACGCCCCGTATTGGGGGGCAACCCTGGGCGCGCGGCCTGAGAAGGGGCGGCGCGGCCTCGCTTTCGGGGCCCTGGGGGCGTGGAGATCATTCTTATCGGCGGAGCCTGCCACGGCAAGGGGTTCTTGGCAACCACCAGGCGCTTTCTGCCTCTGGCAGGTGCCCGGCGCACGCCCCGCGCTCACGACCGGGGGTGTCGCGACCGGAGCGGCGGAGTGGATCTCACCGGATGGCGAAGCCCTCGTAGCCGCCCCGGGGCGTGTCCCAGATCTCAGTGACTCCGTCGACGCGGCCCGGCGTGTCGTCTCCGGCCAGCCAGTCGAGCAGCCCCTGGCACCCACTTCGGGGGCCCTCCGCGACCACCTGGACCCGTCCGTCCTCCAAATTGAGAGCAAAACCACTCAGGCCGCCGATCTCCAGGGCCCTGGCTCGCGTGTACCAGCGGAAACCCACACCCTGCACCCGTCCGCGTACCCAGGCGACCAGCCTTACATCCTCGTTCATGGCTGCACGCTAACCGGCCAATTGCACTCGTAACACTTCTCCCCCTTGCGCCATGGGGTACCGTCCCGACCCAATGAGCCTCACTCGTTCGGGTGAGGAACGTTGACCGCAAGGATGAGGAAGGCCAGGAGATGGGACGCCACCGACGCTCCGCCGCCGGCCGCGCCGCCACAGGCCGCGCCACCGGGGTCACGCAAACGTACGACACGTACACGGGCGGTTACGCGACGGACGGCTCGGGCCACGACGCGGGCCTGGGCGACTACGCCACCGCGGGCGACCACCGCACCGCAGGGGACTACCTGACCGGCGGTCCGTACTCGACCGCGGGGATGTACGACTCGCCGGGCGGCATACACGAGACGGGCGACGTCTACGCGAAGAGCGACGCCTACCTCTTCGAGCCGGACGACGCCTCCGCCCACGGTGCGGACGGTTACGCCCCCGACCGCGGCGCCCGGCGCGGCCAGCGCCGTCGCAGGAAGGGCGTGACGCCCGTCCGTACCGGCCTGCTCGGTGTCTCGGCGGCCGTCGCGATGGGTGCCGTCGCCGTGGCCTCCGGGCTGATCCCGGGCAGCGACAGCCTCTCGATCGGCGGCGGCGCGGACAAGGTACGCGCCCAGGACACTCCGAGCGACGTGGAGACCCAGGGCGGCACGGACGGCACCGCGGACGACCGCGCGGACTCGGGCACGAGCCGCGACCTGGAGCGCTCCGCGTCCCCGTCGGTCTCGCCGACGAAGGCCCCGGAGAAGACCGAGAAGAAGAAGCCCTCGGCGAAGCCGTCGACCAAGGCCCCGGTCAAGGACTCGAAGACGGAGTCGGCCGCGAAGGCTCCGGCGGCGAAGGCGCCCGACACCACACCGTCGAAGGCCGCGTCCACGGTCTCCAACGCCGAAGCCCAGGTCCTGTCGCTGGTCAACCAGGAGCGGGCCAAGGCCGGCTGCAGCCCGGTGACCGCGTCCGGCCCGCTGGCCGCGCTGGCCGAGGCCTTCAGCGAGGACATGGCCGCGCGGGGCTTCTTCGACCACACGGACCCGGACGGTGCCTCGCCCTGGGACCGCGCGGAGAAGGCCGGCATCTCGGACCTCGGCGGAGAGAACATCGCCCGCGGCCAGGCCGACGCCGCCGCGGTGATGGAGGCCTGGATGAACAGCCCCGGCCACCGCGCGAACATCCTGAACTGCGACTTCAAGACCCTGGGCGTAGGCGCGCACTTCGCGTCGGGCGGCCCCTGGTGGACGCAGGCCTTCGGCTACTAGCCAGGACGTACGGCTGTGCCCCGGCCCGGAAGCCCCGGACCGGGGCACAGCCGTGTCCGGCACCGGCACCGGTCTGCCCGATTCTGGTTAGCGCAACCTATTGGACAGCGCTGTCCAGGAGTAGGCTCGGAACATGGACCTCACGGATCGGCCCGACCTCGCGTTCGACGTGTTCTCCAGGGCGTGCCCGTCCCGGGGCACCCTTGAGCACGTCACGGGGCGCTGGGGCGCGCTCACGCTGGGAGCGCTGTACGAGGGCTCGCTGCGCTTCAACGAACTGCGTCGGCGCGTGGACGGCGTGAGCGAGAAGATGCTCTCCCAGACGCTGCACGCGCTGGAGCGCGACGGGCTGGTGCACCGGGAGGCACAGCCGACGAACCCGCCGCGGGTGGACTACGAGCTGACGCCGCTCGGCCGCGAGGTCGCCGGGCGGCTGCTGGCCCTCATCCACTTCGTGGAGGGGCGCATGGCGGACGTGCTCGGGGCGCGTGAGCGCTACGACACCGCGCGCGGCGGACGCTGACAGCGCGGACAGAAGTAGCTGGACCGGTTCATCCAGGGCCTGCGCCGCATCACGGTGCCGCAGCGCCGGCACGGCTCCCCCTCGCGGCCGTATGCGTCGAGCGAGCGGTCGAAGTAGCCCGACTCCCCGTTCACGTTGACGTAGAGGCTGTCGAAGCTGGTGCCGCCGACGGCGAGGGCCGCGTTCATCACATCCCGTACGTGGCCCAGGAGTTCGGCCGTGCGCGGGCGTGTGAACCCGGTGGTGGGGCGCTCGTAGTGGAGCCGCGCACGCCACAGTGCCTCGTCCGCGTAGATGTTGCCGACACCGCTGATCAACGACTGGTCGAGCAGGGCGCGTTTGACGGTCGTGCGCCGGCGTCGCAGCGCTTCGTGGAACGCGTCGTCGTCGAACAAGGGGTCCAGGGGGTCGCGGGCGATGTGCGCGATGACGTCGGGCAGCCCGTCCGACGACGTCTCGTGCAACGAGAGCCCGCCGAAGGTGCGTTGGTCGACGAAGCGGAGTTCCGTGGCGAGGTCGTCCGCGAACCGGACGCGGATGCGCAGGTGCTTCTCGTCGGCGGCGTCCTGCGGCTGGACGAGGAGTTGTCCGCTCATCCCGAGGTGTGCGAGCACGGCGGTCGCGGAGTCCGCGAGCGGCAGCCAGAGATACTTGCCGCGGCGCTGGACCAGTCCGACGCGGTGGCCCTTCAGCCGGGCTCCGAAATCCTCGCCGCCGGCGATGTGCCGGCGTACCGCGCGGGGGTGCAGCACCTGGACGTCCGCGACGATCCGGCCGCTGACCCATCGTTCGAGGCCCCGCCGTACGACCTCGACCTCGGGCAGTTCGGGCACGGTTTCTCCTTGGGAGCGGCAGCCGACTGGGCGGGCGGCATGGTTGCGGCGCGCGCCCGCAGCGTACCTCCGGGTGCGCGGAACACGGTCGCCCGCCCCTGCCCGCGGCGGCGTTGTCGGCGGCGGCGGGCCGGTGAGGGCTGGTCGCGCACACGACAGGGACGCGGCGGGCTCTCCACGGGACCGGCCCGCCGGCTTCCGTGCCGGTGAACGACTTCGCCCGCCCCCGGTGACCGGGGGCGGGCGAAGGTCGGTTCGTCAGGCCGAAGCCGGGTCGGACGCCGCCGGTGAGGAGGCGTCGACCGCCTCGTCCTCGACCGGCTCGACCGGCTCTGCAACCGTCGGGGCCTGAGCCTCGGCGGCTGCCGCAGCAGCGGCCCGCTCGTCCGCGGCGGAGCGGATGGCCCGCCAGGCGGACTCCGCGGCCTGCTGCTCGGCCTCCTTCTTGCTGCGGCCGGTGCCGGTGCCGTACGAGACGCCTCCGACGCGGGCAGCAGCTGTGAAGGTCTTCTCGTGGTCCGGGCCGGTCTCGGTGACCAGGTACTCGGGAACACCGAGCCCTTCGGTCGCCGTGAGCTCCTGGAGACTGGTCTTCCAGTCCAGGCCCGCGCCCAGATTCGAGGATTTCTCGATCAGCGGGTCGAAGAGACGGTGGACGAGTTCGCCCGCCGATTCCAGACCCTGGTCGAGATAGACAGCGCCGATCACCGCTTCAAGGGTGTCGGCGAGGATGGACGCCTTGTCCCGGCCGCCCGTGCCCTCTTCGCCCCGGCCGAGCCGGATGAAGGAGCCGAGGTCGAGCTCACGGCCCACCTCCGCAAGCGCACGCGAGTTGACCACCGCGGCCCGCAACTTGGCCAGCTGGCCTTCGGGCAGGTCGGGGTGGGTGCGGTACAGCGTGTCCGTGACCACGAGGCCGAGCACGGAGTCCCCGAGGAACTCCAGGCGCTCGTTGGTCGGCAGACCGCCGTTCTCGTACGCGTACGAACGGTGGGTCAGTGCACGCACCAGAAGGGCGGACTCGAGCTTGTACCCGAGCCGCCCTTCCAGAAGCGTGTGGGACGAGGCTGTGTTCTCCGCCTTTTTCTTGGCGTTGACGTCCGCCTTGGCGTCGTCTGCCTTCTTGGGGCTGGACACAGTGCCTCTCACCAGCCGCTCAGACCTCGAGGACCTGGCGCTTGTTGTAGGTGCCGCAAGCAGGGCACGCGATGTGCTGCAGCTTGGGCTCGTGGCAGCGCTCGCACGCAACCAGGGTGGGGACCGCAGCCTTCCACTGCGACCGGCGGTGGCGCGTGTTGCTGCGCGACATCTTCCGCTTCGGAACAGCCACGGCTACTTCTCCTGCTTCTCGTCGACGCCTGCTTCGGCGCCGCTGATCTCGTCCTTCTCGCCATCTTCGAGTGAACCGGCGAGTCCCTGCAGTGCCGCCCAACGGATGTCGACGGCGTCATGGTGGTGGTCCGGGTCGTCCGCGAGCCGGGCTCCGCACTGGGAGCACAGGCCCGGGCAGTCGTCCTGGCACACCGGCTGCATCGGCAGTGCGAGCACCACCGCATCACGCAGCACTGGTTCGAGGTCGAACAAACCGTCCTCGATGAAGAGCGTGTCCTCGTCTTCCTCGGCGTCGTCGGCCGGCTCCGCTTTCACACGGCCCCGGTCGTCGGCGTCAGGGTACGAGAACATCTCCTGGAAATCCGTTTCGAGCTGCTGCTCGATCGGCTCCAGACACCTTACGCACTCCCCCTTGGCCAGTGCACGGGCGGTGCCTGTGACAAGCACCCCTTCCATGACCGACTCAAGACGGAGCTCGAGCTTCAGCGGCGCGCCTTCCGGCACTCCGATGACTCCCTGGATACCGAAGTCCTTGGGAGTGTCGATCTCACGGGTCAGGCGCTGCAGCGCACCGGGACGCCGCCCCAGCTCGTGTGTGTCGAACACGAGAGGGTTGCGGTGGTCGAGGCGGGCGTTCAGAGCCGTTCCTGCTTTCGATCTAGTAACTCGGGAGGCTGCCCCCGAAGTTCCAGGGCAGCGGTGATCGCGGACGTACACGCGACCGAAGAGCCAGGATACTGGACCTTTCGCTCTCGGCCCAATCCGGCTTCAGCGGCCCTGTTCGTACGCTCTCAGCTGCTCCGCACTGATCATGGTGGTGTCGAAGAGGCTGGTCTCGTCGAGCGTGTTCCCCTGCGCCTGGGGCGTCTGGGGGGCCGGCGCGTAGCCCTGCTGCTGGCCCTGGTCGTACGGGGCCTGCTGGTCGTAACCCTGCTGCGGGTAGGCGGCGTACGGGTCGGCCTGCTGGTAGCCGTACCCGTCCTGCTGCGCGTACTGCTGCTGGTAGCCATAGGGGTCGGTGGCCTGCTGCTGGTAGGCGTAGGCGTCCTGCTGCGCGTACTGCTGCTGGGCCGGGACCGCCGGGGGCTGGGGCCGGGCGGCGGGCTGGACCCGGGCGGACCGCTCGGGGATCTCCGCGAGGCCCTCCAGGTACTCGGCGTCGGTGGTGTGCCCCGTCGTCCCGTCCTCCCCGAAGGCGCCGAGCTCGCCCAGGTCGTCGCTGGCGATCCTGCCGTGCAGCTTCTGGCGGCCGCGGCCGACGGCGTCCAGGGTCTTGGCGAGGACGGCCTCGAAGGCGCCGAGCTTGACGTCGACGTATTCGTCGGCGTTGCGGCGCAGGGTCTCCGGGTCGTGGCTGCGCTCGGGGGCGTCCTCGTCCTCGTAGCCCCGCTCGTCGGTGCCGGGTCCGGTGCCGAGGAGCTTCTCGCGGCCCCGGCCGACCGAGCCGAGGGTCTTGGTGAGGACGACCTCGAAGTTGGCGAGCTTGGAGTCGACGTACTCGTCGGCCTCGGCCCGGACATCCTCGGCCTCCTTGCGGGCCTCGGCGAGGATCCGCTCGGCCTCGCTCTGCGAGCGGCGGGCGACCTCGGTGTCGGAGATCAGCGAACCGCGCTCGGCGTGCGCGGACTCGATGATCCGCTCGGCCTCCAGGCGGGCCTGCTCGACCATCTGCTCGCGGCCGCCGATCAGCTCCTGGGCCTGGGCGAGAGAGCCCGGCAGTGCCTGGCGCACCTCTTCGAGCAGGGAGAGGAGCTCGGCGCGGTTGACCACGCACGAGGCCGACATGGGCATGGAACGGGCGCTGCCGACCGCCGAGACGATCTCATCGAGCTTCTTCTGCACGTCCACCGTGTGCTCGCCACTCTCTACAGCTGTGATGGAGACGGACGGTTCGACTGTACGACCACACCTGCCCCGCCCGACACCGGATGACGGACTGTCAGGCACACGGGGACTTCTCAGTCCTTCCTGAGGCGCTCGGAGAGCGCTTCGAGGACCAGCGGCGGCACCAGGTGGGAGACGTCTCCGCCCCAGGTCGCGACCTCCTTGACCAACGAGGAGGAGAGGAAGCTGTAGGTGGGGTTGGTCGGGACGAAGAGGGTCTCGACACCCGAGAGGCCGTTGTTCATCTGGGCCATCTGCAGCTCGTAGTCGAAGTCGCTGACCGCCCGCAGCCCCTTGACGATGGCCGGGATGTCGCGCTCCTTGCAGAAGTCGACGAGAAGGCCGTGGAAGGCCTCCACCTCGACGTTCCCGAATTCGGCGGTGACCTGACGGATCAGGTCGATCCGCTCCTCGATCTCGAAGAGGCCCTTCTTGGACTGGTTGATCATCACCGCGACGTGCACGACGTCGTACAGCTTGGAGGCTCGGGCGATGATGTCGAGATGTCCGTTGGTAATCGGGTCGAACGACCCGGGACAGACGGCGCGGCGCACTTCAGATCCCTCGCTCTCCGGTCCGGTCATCGTGCGTCTTCGCACGTAGAGGCGGCGCGACCGTACCAAAACGTTCCCTCGCCATAACGACGGGACCGCAGTGCCTCAAAGCCGTCGGGCCACCGGAATTCGCCGCCTCTGGTACTGCGCTCAACGGTGACGAGTGCGTCGCCCGTGAGCCAGCCCCCGGCCCGGAGTGTGAGCAGGATCTCCCGAAGATCGTCATCCGTGACCGCGTACGGCGGATCGAGGAACACCAGGTCGTACGGGGCCGTCGGCTCGCCGGTACGGATGATCTGTTCCGCTTTGCCTGACCTGACCTCGGCGCCGGGCAGACCCAGCGCCTTCACGTTCTCCCGGATGGTGCGGGCCGCTCGGGCGTCGGCCTCCACGAGGAGGGTGTGTCCGGCGCCGCGGCTCAGCGCCTCCAGGCCGACGGCGCCCGAGCCCGCGTACAGGTCGAGGACGCGGTCGCCGTCCAGGGGGCCGCCGAGCAGGGACTGCCAGGTGGAGAAGAGCCCCTCGCGGGCCCGGTCCGAGGTGGGCCTTGTGCCGGTGCCCGGCGGGACTGCCAGGCGTCGTCCGCCGGCGGTGCCGGCGATCACGCGGGTCATCTGGGGTCCTTGGTCGAGGGGGTGGTCACGGGTTCAGTCTGGCAGGTGGGGGACGGTTCGCGTGGGGGCGGCGACCGCCAGGCCGTTCCCGATCGCTCGCGCCCGCCGGGAGCCGCACACGCAGACAGCCCCGCGCCCGGAGGCGTGCCCCGGAAGGCTCGCCCCGGCGCTCAGCCCTTTTCCAGGTACTGCTCCCTCTCTTCGTCCAGCAGGGCCTGGAGGGCCGTACGCAGGCCGGGCAGGTGCTCCAGGTCGGGGTCGGCGGTGACCACCGCGGTCGCCTCCTCGCGGGCCTCGGCGATGATCTCCTCGTCCTCGATGACGGCGAGCATCCGCAGTGAGGTGCGGGCGCCGGACTGGGCCTGGCCGAGGACGTCGCCCTCCCGCCGCTGTTCGAGGTCGATGCGGGAGAGCTCGAAGCCGTCGAGCGTGGCCGCCACCGACATCAGCCGTCGGCGGGCCGGGCTCGCCTCCGGCATCTCGGTGACGAGGAGGCACAGGCCCGCGGCGGAGCCACGGCCGACACGGCCCCGCAACTGGTGGAGCTGGGACACGCCGAACCGGTCGGCGTCCATGATCACCATCGCTGTCGCGTTCGGTACGTTCACCCCGACCTCGATGACCGTCGTGGCGACCAGAACCTGCGTCTGCCCCGCGGCGAAGCGGCGCATCACCGCGTCCTTGTCGTCCGGGGGCATACGGCCGTGGAGCACCTCGACCCCGAGACCCTGGAGCGGGCCCTTCGCGAGCTGCTCGGCGACGTCGAGGACCGCGAGGGGCGGGCGCTTCTCGGCCTCGTCCTCGGGAGACGGCTTCTTCCTGGACTTCTTCGGGTCGTCGTCCTCGTCACCGATGCGGGGGCAGACGACGTACGCCTGATGTCCGTTGGAGACCTCCTCCCGGACGCGCTCCCACGCGCGGGAGAGGAAGTGGGGCTTGTCGGCCGCCGGGACGACATGGCTGGCGATGGGTGAGCGCCCGGCGGGGAGCTGGTCCAGGACCGAGGTCTCCAGGTCGCCGAAGACGGTCATGGCGACCGTGCGGGGAATGGGCGTGGCGGTCATCACGAGGAGGTGCGGCGGCTGCTTGCCCTTGCCCCGCAGGGCGTCGCGCTGCTCGACGCCGAAGCGGTGCTGTTCGTCCACCACGACCAGCCCCAGGTCGTGGAACTGCACCTTGTCCTCGATCAGCGCGTGTGTGCCGATGACCAGCCCGGCCTCGCCCGTGACCAGGTCCAGCAGCGCCTGACGGCGGGCGGCCGTCCCCATGGAACCGGTCAGGAGCACCACCTTCGTGGAGTCCTCGGCGCCGCCGAGCATGCCGCCCTCGGCCAGCTCCCCCATCATCTCGGTGACCGACCTGTGATGCTGCTGGGCGAGCACCTCGGTGGGCGCCAGCATCGCCGCCTGCCCGCCCGCGTCGACGACGGCGAGCATGGCGCGCAGGGCCACCATCGTCTTCCCGCTTCCGACCTCTCCCTGGAGCAGCCGGTGCATCGGGTGGTCCGTGGCCAGGTCGTCGAAGATCTCCTTGGAGACCTTCTGCTGGCCCTCGGTGAGGGTGAAGGGGAGCTTGGCGTCGAAGGCGGACAGCAGTCCGTCCTTCTTGGGCTTCCGTGCCACGGCGGGCAGTTGGGCGTCCGCGTGGCGGCGGCGGGCGAGGGCCACCTGGAGGACGAACGCCTCGTCCCACTTGAGGCGGGAGCGGGCGTCGTCGATGTCCGCCTTCGTGTGCGGGCGGTGGATCTTCAGCAGGGCCTCGGGGAGGGAGACCAGGCCCCGGCCGGACCGGAGCGGGTCGGGCAGCGGGTCGACGGCCTCCTGCGCGCTCGGCAGTACGGTCTGCACCGCCTTGGCGATCTTCCAGGACTCCAGCTTGGCGGTCGCCGGATAGAGCGGGATCAGGGCTCCGGCCCAGGTGTCCACCGTCTCGGACTCGGCGTCGCCGCGCAGCAGCTCGTACGCGGGATGGGCCAGCTGGAGGCGGCGGTTGAAGACGGAGACCTTGCCCGCGAACAGCGCGCGGGTGCCGGGCAGGAGCTCCTTGTGGGGCTTGTGCACGCCGTTGCCGAAGAAGACCAGCTTGAGCTGGCCGCTGCCGTCCGTGATGGTCACTTCGAGGCGCTGGCCCTTGCCGCGGGGGGCCTTGGGCGAGGCGAACGTGAGCAGGCGGGCGTCGGCGACCTGGGCGACCACCGTCGCGTGCTCGTCCAGAGGGAGGTCGGCGAGGTGGGTGAGCTGTCCCCGCTCCTCGTACCTGCGCGGATAGTGGTGCAGCAGGTCGCCGACGGTGTGCAGGCCGAGATGCTCGGCCATCACCTTCGCGGTGGCGGGTCCGAGCACCTTCTTCAGTGGTTCTTCGAGCACGGGCACGAGATCCATTGCACACCACGGCACTGACAATGCCGTATACGTCCCGGAAATCCGCTGGTCAGACGGCTCGTTCGGGGCCTAGGATGACCCGCTCCGGCCCTGTTCGCGGTCATCTCGTCCCGGGACCGCCCGACCCCGCGCCGTCGCACGTCCCCCCACCGGCGCAGCGACGTATGGACTCCCAGACCTCACAGTCATCTCAGGCATCCCAGTCACCTCGTACGTTCCAGGTCGACCTGCGCGGCCTCGTGGACCTTCTCTCCCATCACCTCTACTCCAGTCCCAAGGTCTACCTGCGGGAGCTGCTGCAGAACGCCGTGGACGCGATCACCGCCCGCCGCGCCGAGCAGCCGGACGCGCCTGCCCTGGTGCGGCTGTTCGCCGGGGGCGGCACCCTGCGCGTGGAGGACTCCGGGATCGGGCTCACCGAGACGGACGTGCACAGCCTCCTGGCGACCATCGGCCGCAGCTCCAAGCGGGCCGACGGCCTGGAGTCGGCCCGTTCCGACTTCCTCGGCCAGTTCGGCATCGGCCTGCTCGCCTGCTTCGTGGTCGCCGAGCGCATCCGCGTGGTGAGCCGCAGCGCGCGCACGCCCGACGCGCCGCCCGTCGAGTGGACGGCGACCGACGACGGCTCCTACACGGTCCGTACGCTGCCGCACGCGGCCCGCGCCGAACCGGGCACTACCGTGTACCTGGAGGCCCGCCCGGGCGCCGCGGACTGGCTGGCCGCGGACCGGGTGCTGTCGCTGGCCCGGGACTTCGGATCGCTGCTGCCGTACGACGTCCGGGTGGGCGACGAGACGGTGACGGACCTTCCGGCGCCCTGGGACCGCGCCTACCCCAGTCCAGCCACCCGGAGGGTGGCCCTGGCCCGGCACTGCCACGACCTGTTCGGGTTCACGCCGCTGGACTCGATCGAGCTGAACGTGCCGCTGGCCGGGATCCGCGGGACGGCGTACGTGCTGCCGTCCGCGGTCAGCCCCGCCCAGCGCGCCGGTCATCGTGTGCACCTGAAGGGCATGCTGCTCACCGAGCGGGCCGAACAACTGCTGCCCGACTGGGCGTTCTTCGTGCGCTGTGTCCTCGACACGGACAGCCTGCGGCCCACCGCGTCGAGGGAGTCGCTGTACGAGGACGAGACCCTGGCGGGGGTGCGGGAGGCGCTGGGCGAGCGGATCCGGGCCTGGCTGACGGGGCTCGCGGCCGGTGATCCGGAGCGGCTGGCCGCCTTCCTGTCGGTGCACCACCTGGGGGTCAAGTCCCTGGCGCGGCACGACAGCGAGATGCTGCGCACGATGCTGCCGTGGCTGCCCTTCGAGACCACCGACGGGCATCTGTCGCTGGAGGAGTTCGCCCAGCGGCACCCGGTGGTGCACTTCACGCGGACCGTGGAGGAGTACCGCCAGGTCGCGCCGATCGCGTCCGCGCAGGGCGTGGGCGTGGTGAACGGCGGCTACACGTACGACAGCGAGCTCGTCGAGGCGCTGCCCTCGGTGCGCCCGGGGACGGTCGTGGCGGAGCTGGACGCCGACACGGTGACCGCGCATCTGGACGCGGTGGACCCCGCCGAGGAACTGGCTCTGTCGGCCTTCCTGGGAGCCGCGCGGGCGAAACTCGACCCCCTTGGGTGCGACGTCGTCCTGCGGGCCTTCCATCCGCTGTCCGTGCCCGCCCTGCACCTGGACGACCGGTCGGCCCGCCACGAGCAGGCCCGCGCGGACGCCGAGGAGCAGGCCGACGACCTGTGGGCGGGCATCCTCGGCTCCCTGCGCGGCAGCGCCCCGCGCGCGCGTCTGGTGCTCAACCACCTGAACCCGCTGATCCGGCGGATCAGTTCGCTCGACGACCGCGAACTGATCGGCACGGCCACGGAGTCGCTCTACGGACAGGCCCTTCTGATGGCGCAGCGCCCGCTGCGGCCGGCGGACTCGGCGCTCCTGAACCGGGCGTTCATCGGGCTCCTGGAGTGGGCCACCCACAGCAACCCCCCGGAGGAGGGTCCCCGATGAGCCGTCCCATGGACTCAGGCATGGACTTCGAGACGCTGCGCCGGGCGATGCAGGAGAACTACGAGCAGCCGGAGGGGCCCGCCCGCAACGCGCGCGCGGAGCAGCTGCTCGCCGAGGCCGAGAAGCTGAACATCCCGCTGGCCGTGATCGAGGCGCTCGGCCACCAGCTGAAGGTCTACAACTACAGCTCCGAGAAGGACAGGATGTTCGTCCCCTTCGCGCGCCTGCTGCGCATGTGGGACGAACGGCCCGAGGACTTCGACGAGTACGAGACCCACTCCCTGCACTGGGTCTTCAAGTGGGTGTCCTCGGGCATGATCGGCCAGCCGCACATCCCGCTCGCCTCCATCGAGAAGTGGCTCGGCGAGATGGAGCACCGCTACCGGCTCGCCGGGCATTCGGAACGGGCGGTCCGCAGCACCGAGTTCACGGTGGCGCGGTCCATCGGGGACATGGCCCGGGCCGAGCGGGCGTACACCGCGTGGCTGGCCGCGGACCGGGACCGGATGGCCGACTGCCACGCCTGTGAACTGCACGACCAGGGCTGGTGGCGGGCCGAGCGGGGCGCCGACGCCGAGGCCCTGGAGCTGTGGCGGCCCGTCCTGGAGGGCGAGTACACGTGCGCCCACGAACCGCACGCGGTCCTCGCGTCCTCTCTGCTGCCCCTGCTGCGGCTCGGCCGCCTGGACGAGGCGCGGGCCCACCACCTGCGCGGTTTCCGGCTCGTGCGCCCCATGGAGAGCATGCGCGGCGCGTACGCGGACCACGTGGAGTTCTGCGCGCTCACCGGGAACGAGGCACGTGCCCTGGAGCTGCTCGCGGAGCGTCCCGCGTACTTCACGGACAGCGGGGAGCCACGCAGCCGGATGGACTTCCTGGCCGTGGTCGCCCTGCTGGCGGACCGCCTGACCGCCCTCGGGTTCGGTACCCAGGACGTGCCGGGTCCGGCCGGCCGCACCTGGACCGCGAGCGAACTCGCCGCCCACGCGCGCGTGGAGGCCCTTTTGCTGGCCGGGCGCTTCGACGAGCGCAACGGCACGGCGTACGTGAGCGGGCGGGTCCGCCGGCGCATGGACCAGCGGCCTCTGGTGGAGCGCCTGCCGCTGGGCGTCCGGTCGGCACGGGCCGTGACCGCTCCCGTCAGGCCCGTGCCGGCTCCCGCGGCCGCCACCGGGCCGGATCTGCCCGCGCTGCTCACCGAGGCCCGCCGGCTGTCGGAGTCCCTGCACCCGGAGTCCGTCACGGCGTGGGCGGCGGTGGCCGAGGCGCTGGGGGACGGGGAACTGTCTCCGCGCGACCGCGCCGAGATGACCGACCACCGGGCGATGGGCCTCGGGCCCGAGGGCGTGGAGCTGTTCGCCCGCGCCGCCGAGCTGTACGAGGAGGCGGGCGACCCGGGCGAGGCGCTGGCCACGCGCGCGCGTGGCGCGTACGTACTGGCCCTGTCCGGCCGGAGCAAGGAGGCGCTGGCCGCGGTCTCGGAGCCGTACGAGCTGGTTCTCGCGCTCTTCGCGGAGGGCGGCACCGGGGTCCGGCAGGCCGCTTCGGTGCTGGTGGGACGGGCACGCATCCTGCTGCAGCGGGTGCAGGAGGCGGCCGAGACGAACGGGGCGGGGGACGGGTCCAAGGTCCTGGCCGCCGCGGAGACCGCCGCCCGGGAGCTGCTGGCCCTCGCCGAGCCGGAAGCGGGCAACGATCTCCTGGTGGCCGCACGCGCCGCCGAGGCCCAGGCCATGCTCGGGATGCTCGCGGCGCACGCCCAGGACGCGGAGAGGGCCGCGGAGCTGCTCACGCGGGCCGCGGAGGCGTTCGTCGCGGCCGGGCTGCCGTGGTTCGCGGTGGAGTACGAGGCGCGGCTCGCCGGGCTCGCGCGTCATCTGGGCGACGCCGAGGCGGCCGAGCGGGCGGCCCGGGCGGCGCTGGAGCACGGGGCGCCCTTCATGGAGGCGACGGGCCAGGCCCAGCTGCACCTCCAGCTGGCCGAGACGCTGGGCGCCACCGGACGGTTCGGGCCTGCCGCGGACCACGCCCTGGAGGCGTCGCACTGGGCCGACGAGGGGGGTGAGGGGGCCACTCTGGGCGCCTGGGCCAGGCATCAGCTCGGTGGCTTCCTGCTGCGCCAGGGGCGGTGGGCGGAGGCCGCCGTGGTGCTGGAGTCGGTGCTGCCGGAACTGGACGCGCGGACGCACGGCGACGGGGCGGTCGTGCAGACCCGGTGGTGGCTCGGCGACTGCCTCACCGAGCTCGGCGAGCACCGTGAGGCGGCCGAACACTGGCTGCGGGCCGCCGAGATCGCGCGGCGGTGGCCCGAGCAGCACGACCACGCGATGCTCGCCCATCTCGCCGCCGAGGCCCTGGGCCACGCGGGGCTCGATTCCGAGGCGGAGCAGGCGTACGAGCGCGCCGGTGACCTGTGGCGGTCCCTCGGCAACGTCCACGGGCTGATCCGCGCGCTGCGGGCCCGCGCGTGGCTCGTGGTGCGGGCGGACCGCGTGAACGGCGCCGACGACGCGGACAGCACGGACGACGGAGGTGACAGGGAGGCCGCCGGGCTCGACGCGGCAAGGGAGTTGATGAGCACGGCCGTCCGCGCGTGCGAGGCCGCGGAGCCCGAGGACGACGGCGCGCGCGAGCTGCTGGTGACCGAACTCGCCCACACGCACCGGCAGTTCGGCGATCTGGTCGCCCGTTCCGTATCCGACGACGCCGACGACGACGCGATCCGCGCCCTGTTCGAGGAGGCGCTGGCCCACATCGCCCTGGCCGTCTCCGGCTTCCTCTCGCTCGGCGAGGACGCGCTCCACAGCCGTACGGGTGCCGAACTCGCCGCCGGTCGGCTGGAGGCCGACCTGGAGCACCCCGGCCGGGCGGCCGCCCGCGCGCGTGCGGTACTCACCGCGTACGCCGGGCACGACGACGCGGACGAGACGGTGACGGCGCGACGGGCCGAGGCGGAGCGGCTGCTGCGGGCGACGGAGCCGGCCGAGTAGCGCTCGGCCGCAGGGGCGGTCGCAGGGCCGGTCGCAGGGGCCTCGCCCCCGGGGCCGTTCCTCGGCCTCGGGTCGGCCGTGGCCGGGCGCGGGCCTACTCCACGCCGATCAGCAGCAGGGCTCCCTGGCGTCCGCCCCGGTACACGACCGTGTCCACCGCCAGGTAGGACTCCCGGACCCGGGCTTCGAGGTGGGCCGCGATGGTGTCCGGGGCCTCGTCGCCGAGGACCAGGGTGACCATCTCGCCGCCCGCCGAGAGCATCCGGTTCAGGACCGCCTCGGCGGTGGCCGTGACGTCGGAGCCGATCACGGCCACGTCCCCGTCGATGAGGCCGAGGACGTCACCGGCCTGGCAGATGCCGGCCATGGTCCAGGACTGCCGTTCCGCGACCTCCACCTCGGCGTGCCGGGTCGCTCCGGCGGCCGAGGTCATCGCGACCACGTCCTCGTCGAAGCGCCTCTCGGGCTCGTGCACCGCGAGTGCGGCGATGCCCTGCACCGCGGAGCGGGTGGGGATCAGCGCGACCCTGACGCCCTCGGCCCGGGCCTGCTCGGCCGCCGCGGCCGCGGTGTGGCGCAGCTCGGCGTCGTTCGGCAGGAGCACCACCTCGACCGCGTGGGCCCGCCGTACCGCCTCGACGAGCTCCCCGCTCGCCGGCGGCTCCCCCGGTCGGGCGAGGACGGTGGTGGCCCCGGCCTCGGCGTAGAGCCGCGCGAGACCCTCGCCGGGGACGACGGCCACGACCGCGCGCTGGGTCCGCTCCCGGACCGGCCGGGTGGTCGAGCCCGTCGTGTGCGCGTCGTCCAGGCCGAAGTGCGTGATCCGGATCCGGTACGGCCGGCCGGCCTCGACGCCCGCCTCCACGGCCGCGCCCGCGTCGTCGACATGCACGTGGATGTTCCACAGGCCGTCGCCGCCGACCACGACGAGCGAGTCCCCGAGCGCGTCGAGCCGGTCGCGCAGCCGGACCACGGCAGCGTCGTCCGCCTCCAGGAGGTAGATCACCTCGAACGCGGGGCCGCTCTCCTCCTGCTCGGGGCCGGCTGCGCACTCCCCCGCGTCGCCCGGGTCTGCGGGCGGCTCCGTCACGGCGGCGTCCACGCGCGCGTGCGGTGCGGTCACGTCCGGTATGTCCCCCACGCGCGCGGGGGACGCCAGCACGGGCACCGCTCCGGCCGCGGGGGCCTCGCCGGTGAACGTCTCCACCAGTGCCGCGAGCACGGCCACGAGTCCGCGTCCGCCGGCGTCCACCACGCCGGCCCGCTCCAGGACCGCCAGCTGCCCGGGAGTCGCCGCGAGGGCCGCCCGCGCGCCCTCGTAGGCGGCCCGCGCGACCACCGCGCAGTCCCCGTCCGCGCCGGAGGCCGCGTCGGCGGCGGCCGTGGCGACGGTGAGGACCGTGCCCTCGACCGGGCGCGCGACGGCCAGCCGGGCCGCGTCGGCGGCGTGCCGGAGGGCGAGCCCCAGGCCCGGGCCGTCGGCGTGGGCGGCGTCACTGTCGGCGGCGAGCACCTGGGACATGCCCCGCAGGAGCTGCGCGAGGATCGTCCCGGAGTTCCCCCGGGCCCCGATGAGCGCGCCGTGCGCCATGGCGTGCACGGCGTCGGCGAGCGAGGGCCGATCGACCACCGGCACCCCGGGGACGGCGCCGGGCGCCGCGCGGCCGGCGGAGACGGTGGCGTGGCCCGCGAAGACGGCCTCGACCGCCGCGGCCGCCGACTCCACGGTCAGATAGAGGTTGGTGCCGGTGTCCCCGTCCGCGACGGGATAGACATTGATCGCGTCGATCTCCTCGCGCGCGCGGCCGAGGGCCGCCAGCGCGAATCCGCACCAGGCACGTACCGCGGATGCGTCCAATGTCTGCGGCACCTGCGGCACCTGCGCCTCCTTGAGCAGCCGAATCCCGGACGCAGCGTAGACCCGGAGCGGGTTCCCGCCGGAAGAGGGCCGGGGAGGTCACCCACCCCGGCCATGGTAGTTTCGTTGTACGGACGCAGTCGTTGTATGCTGCTCCGGTTGCCCGATCTCATCGGGCCTTCCCCCTGGCACCGCCACTCAGATCCTAGATCTTGATCTCGGCATGCCGGGATCAACCGTAAGAGCATCTGAAGTCTTTGGAGTGACCCGTGGCTGCCAACTGCGACGTCTGTGGCAAGGGGCCGAGCTTCGGCAACAACATCTCGCACTCTCACCGCCGTACGTCCCGTCGCTGGAACCCGAACATCCAGCGCGTCCGTACCGTGATGGGCGGGACGCCGAAGCGCGTGAACGCTTGCACCTCTTGCATCAAGGCCGGCAAGGTTTCGCGCTGACGTTCTGCCAGCGCGCGGCCACTGCTGGTTCGCTGCTCAAAGCCGGTCCACCTCGCGGTGTACCGGCTTTTTGCTGTGCTCGGACGCGGGGACGGCCGGGGTCGCGCCCAGGCACGCGAGCGCGTGCGCACACGCTTACGTGCCCTGCGTGCCTGAGCTGCGGGCCGCTCTGAACCGCCACCCGTGATCCACCGGCCCGATCCCGCCCCCGAGGACGAATCCGGCCGCGATCGCCCCGGTGACGTACTCCTTCGCCGCCACGACCGCCTCCGGCACCGCCTCTCCCTTCGCGAGTTGCGAGGCGATCGCGCTCGCGAGCGTGCACCCCGTGCCGTGGGTGTGGCGGTTGTCGAGCCGGGGCGCGCGCAGCCAGAGCTCCTCGGAGCCGTCGGTGAGGAAGTCCACGGCGTCCCCGCGCAGGTGACCGCCCTTGATCAGCACCCAGGCGGGCCCGTACGACAGCACGGCCGCCGCCGCCCGCCGCATCCCGTCCTCCGACTCGACGTGTACGCCCGTCAGCTGGGCCACCTCGTCGAGGTTCGGCGTCGCCACCGTGGCCACGGGCAGCAGCTTGGTCCGTACGGAGTCCAGCGCGGACGAGGCGAGCAGGGAGTCGCCGTGCTTGGAGACACCGACCGGGTCGACGACGGCGGGCGCGTCGGTGCCGCCGATCAACTCGGC
This sequence comes from Streptomyces aurantiacus, assembly GCF_027107535.1. Classification (NCBI taxonomy): domain Bacteria; kingdom Bacillati; phylum Actinomycetota; class Actinomycetes; order Kitasatosporales; family Streptomycetaceae; genus Streptomyces; species Streptomyces sp. Qhu-G9. The sequence continues at coordinate 7,752,610 of NZ_CP114283.1, forward strand.
GACGGTCTCGGCGAGTCCGGCGGAGGAGAGCATGCCGGTCTTGACCGCCTGCACGCCGATGTCGTCCACCACACTGCGGTACTGGGCGCGCACCGCCTCCACCGGCAGCTCCCAGGCGCCCTGCACACCGAGGGAGTTCTGCGCGGTGACGGCGGTGAGCACACTCATGCCGTGCACGCCCAGCGCGAGCATGGTCTTCAGGTCGGCCTGGATCCCGGCCCCGCCACCGGAGTCGGAACCCGCGACCGTCAGCACCCGGGGCGGGGCGCTCACGACTCGATGTCCCCGAAGTGGTCCCAGCCGCCCTTGCTGGTCCACGGCGCTCCGTCGACCGTGACCTGAGGCAGCGCCGAGGGGTTGAGGACCTCGCCGATCACCTTCCACCGGGCGGGCAGCTTCACGTCGGCCGGGAAGGTCGCGACGATCGCGTGGTCCTCGCCGCCGGTGAGCACCCACTGGATCGGGTCGACGCCGACGGCCTGCCCGATGTCGTTCATCTGCGTGGGGATGTCGACGGCACCCGAGCGGACGTCGATGCGCACCTTGCTGGCCTCCGCGATGTGCCCGAGGTCGGCGATCAGCCCGTCGCTGACGTCCGTCATGGAGGTCGCGCCGAGTCCGGCGGCCGCGGGACCCGCGTGGTACGGCGGTTCCGGGCGCCGGTGGGCCTCGACGAAGGCACGCGGTGAGCGGAAGCCCCGGGAGAGCACGGCGTGCCCGGCCGCGGACCAGCCCAGCCAGCCCGTCACGGCCACCACGTCGCCGGGCTGGGCGCCGGCCCGGGTCACCGGCTCGTGGTTGCGCAGATCGCCGAGCGCGGTGATCGCCACGGTGATCGTGTCGCCGCGTACGACGTCGCCGCCGACCACGGCCGCTCCAGCGACCTGGCACTCGTCGCGGATGCCGTCCATCAGCTCGGAGGGCCAGGTGGCGGGCAGCTCGGCCGGCACGACCAGGCCGAGCAGCAGTGCGGTCGGCACGGCGCCCATGGCGGCGATGTCCGCGAGGTTCTGTGCGGCCGCCTTGCGCCCGACGTCGTACGCCGTGGACCAGTCGCGCCGGAAGTGCCGCCCCTCCAGGAGGATGTCAGTGCTGGCCACGACCCTGCGGTCGGGGGCGGCCACCACCGCGGCGTCGTCGCCCGGCCCGACGCGTACCGCCGGGGTGGTGGTGAGCCGTGAGGTGAGCTCTTTGATGAGCCCGAACTCCCCCAACTCGCCCACGGTTCCCTTCACCGAGTCTCACCTGTTCCCTTCGTGCCCATGAACCGAGTCGTCTCCTGCTGTTCCTGCGCCCGGTCGCGGGCGGTCCTTGACCTCGATACGGTCGAGTCGGCCGTCAACCAGCGCGGTCCGTGTACCCCAACGCGCAAGCCCCGCCCCCCGCGGGTCTCCCCGCGGTACGCGGCGACGCGATACCGTGGCGTTCCTTTTCCCCACATGATCCTCGTGGCCGCCCTGGAGGTTCCGTGGTACAGGCGTACATCCTGATCCAGACGGAGGTCGGCAAGGCGTCGACCGTCGCCGACACGATCAGCAAGATTTCGGGGGTGATCCAGGCCGAGGACGTGACAGGGCCGTACGACGTGATCGTGCGGGCCCAGGCCGACACGGTGGACGAGCTCGGCCGCCTGGTGGTCGCGAAGGTCCAGCAAGTGGACGGCATCACCCGTACCCTGACCTGCCCGGTCGTGCACCTGTAGCCCCCGTCTACCCTGGGCCGGTGGACTTCTTCCGTCACCGGCGTGCTTCTTTCATCGGGTCGCCCGCCCTCGTCCTGCTGATCGCTGCCACGGGCTGCTCCCCAGCAGACGACAACGCATCGGCCGCGGTTCCCAGTCCGGGCACGAAGGCCACCAAGCTGTGTCAGAACCTGGACAAGTCGTTGCCACGGAAGGTGGACGGCCTCGATCGGGAGGATCCCGAGCCCCGGTCAGCGCTGACCGCGGGCTGGGGAAGCCCGGCGATCATACTGCGCTGCGGTGTACGGCGGCCCGCCGAGATGCTCGACCCGAAGGCCTCCACGACCGTGGTGAACGGCGTGGCCTGGCTCGTGCAGGAGCGGGACAACGGTTCGTACGTCTTCACCACGGGCCTGCGCAGGGCCTACGTCGAGGTGCGGTTCAGCAAGGAGCAGGCCGGTAAGGGCGCCGGACCTCTCGTCGACTTCGCTGCGCCCATCAAGAAGGCGATCCCCGAGGGGATCGCCGACTGACGCGCCCCGAAGGCACGCGGGGAACCGAGCGGCCGGCCGCAGGCGGCCCGCGGACTCCGGACCGCGCAGACCGGCACAGCGCTACCGCAGGCCCGTCGGCCTGCGCAGCGCCGCCTGGATCAGGCGGTCCACCAGCTCCGGGTAGGACACTCCCGTCGCCTCCCACATCTTGGGGTACATGGAGATCGGCGTGAAGCCGGGCATCGTGTTGATCTCGTTGATCACGAACTCGCCGTCCTCGGTGAGGAAGAAGTCCGCGCGGACGAGACCTTCGCAGGAGGCGGCCTCGAAGGCGTCGACGGCGAGGCGCCGGACCTCGGCGCTCTGCTCGGGCGTCAGCGGGGCGGGCACGATGCCCGGGGTCGAGTCGATGTACTTCGCCTCGAAGTCGTAGTACGCGTGCGACTGCACCGGCGGGATCTCGGCCGGTACCGAGGCCCGGGGACCGTCCTCGAACTCCAGGACCCCGCACTCGATCTCGCGGCCGCGCAGCAGCGCCTCCACGAGGATCTTCGGGTCGTGGTGGCGGGCGGCCTCGATCGCCTCGTCGAGACCGGACAGGTCGTCGACCTTGGTGATGCCGATCGACGACCCCGCGCGCGCGGGCTTCACGAAGAGCGGCCAGCCGTGCTCCCCCGCGAAGTCGATGATCTTCTTCCGGGACGCCGACTCGTCCTGCTCCCACTCACGGGGACGGATCACCACGTACGGGCCGACCGGCAGCCCGAAGGAGGTGAACACCCGCTTCATGTACTCCTTGTCCTGGCCGACCGCCGAGGCGAGCACGCCGGACCCGACGTACGGGACGCCGGAGAGCTCCAGCAGGCCCTGGAGGGTGCCGTCCTCGCCGTACGGGCCGTGCAGCACCGGGAAGACGACGTCGACCTCGCCGAGCGCCTTGGGCACCGAACCGGGCTCGCTGTAGACCACTTCCCGGTTGGCGGGGTCGACGGGCAGGATCACGCCGCCCTCGTCCGACTCCGCGAGCTGCTCGACGTTCGGCTGGCGCCGGTCGACGATCGCCATCCGCTCCGGGTCGTCCGCGGTGAGCGCCCAGCGGCCGTCCTGAGTGATGCCGATCGGCAGTACGTCGTACTTCGTACGGTCGATGGCACGCAGGACCGCGCCGGCGGTGACCACGGAGATTCCGTGTTCGGAGCTGCGGCCGCCGAACACGACGGCCACGCGCGGCTTGCGGAGCTGCTGCTCGGTGTTCTGGGGGAGGTTCTCGGTGCTCATATCGGGTTGAGAGTACCCGTTGGTACGGGGCTGAGTCAGCGTCCGAGGGCCCCCGTCGCTGAGCGTCGCGCGGCCGGTCGCTCAGCGTCGCCCGGGCCCCGCTCAGCGCCGTTCGGGCTTGGCGCTGCGCGACATCATCTCCTTGAGGGCGACGACCGGCGGCTTGCCGTCGTGGACGATGTCGACGACGGTCTCCGTGATGGGCATGTCGACGCCGTGCCGGCGTCCCAAGTCCAGTACGGACTCACACGACTTGACGCCCTCGGCGGTCTGCTTGGTGACGGCGATGGTCTCCTGGAGGGTCATGCCTCTGCCGAGGTTGGTGCCGAAGGTGTGGTTGCGCGAGAGCGGCGAGGAGCAGGTCGCCACGAGGTCGCCGAGGCCCGCGAGCCCGGAGAAGGTCAGAGGGTCGGCGCCCATCGCGAGGCCGAGCCGGGTCGTCTCCGCCAACCCCCGTGTGATGAGGGACCCCTTGGCGTTGTCGCCGAGGCCCATGCCGTCCGCGATGCCGACGGCGAGACCGATGACGTTCTTGACGGCGCCGCCGAGTTCACAGCCGACCACGTCGGTGTTGGTGTACGGGCGGAAGTACGGGGTGTGGCAGGCGGCCTGAAGTCGCTGGGCCACGGCTTCGTCAGTGCACGCGACGACGGCGGCGGCCGGCATGCGGGCGGCGATCTCTCGGGCCAGGTTGGGGCCGGTGACCACGGCGATCCGGTCGGCGCCGACCTTGGCGACGTCCTCGATGACCTCGCTCATCCGCATCGCCGAACCGAGTTCGACGCCCTTCATGAGGGAGACGAGAACCGTGCCGGGAGCAAGAAGTGACGTCCACTGCGCCAGGTTCCCGCGCAGCGTCTGCGAAGGCACCGCCAGCACCGTGAAGTCGGCGTCGTGGGCGGCCTCGGCGGCGTCCGTGGTGGCCCGCAGGTTCTCCGGGAGTTCGATGCCCGGCAGGTAGTCGGGGTTCGTGTGCGTGGAGTTGACCGCTTCGGCGAGTCCGGCCCGCCGTCCCCACAGCGTCACGTCGCACCCGGCGTCGGCGAGGACCATGCCGAAGGCCGTTCCCCACGATCCGGTCCCGAAGACGGCCGCCTTGACGGGCTTGCCGGATGTCGTCACTTGCCGTGCCCCTTTTCGTGCTCTGTCCTGGTCATTTCCCGCACGCCGACGTCCCGCGCGGCCTGTTCCGGTTCCTCCTGCGCCGGCGTCCTGCTCCGCTGGTCGACGCGCACCTGACGCGGGTCGTACCGCGTCCCGGGCGCCTTCTCACCGCGGATCAGTTCGAGCTGCGCGGTGACCGCGGCCATGATGACCTCGGTCGCCTCCTTCAGGAGGTCGGGGGTCATCTCCTTGTCGTAGAAGCGCGACAGGTCCACGGGCGGGCCCGCGAGCACGCGGTGCGTCTTGCGCGGCAGGAGGTCGGGCTTCTTGGCGTACGGGGCCAGCAGCAGGTTGGCGCCCCACTGGGCCACCGGGATCACCGGGCACCTGGTCTGCAGCGCCACCCGCGCGGCACCCGTCTTGCCGACCATGGGCCACAGACCGGGGTCGCGGGTGAGAGTGGCCTCGGGATAGAACGCGACGCACTCCCCGCGCTCCACGGCGTCGATCGCGGCCCGGTAGGCGCTGAGCGCGTCGGTGCTCTCGCGGTACACCGGGATCTGCCCGGTGCCGCGCATGGCCGCCCCCACGAAACCGCTCTTGAAAAGCCCGCTCTTGGCCAGGAAACGCGGAACGCGGCCTGTGTTGTACTGAAAGTGCCCGTACGCGAACGGATCCGCATGTGAATTGTGGTTCACCGCGGTGATGAATCCGCCCTCGGCGGGAATGTTCTCGATTCCGCGCCAGTCCCGCTTGAGAAGAACCACCAGCGGCGGTTTGCAGAGGAACGCTGCGAAGCGGTACCAGAAGCCGATTCTGCGGCGGGACACGCGGTACACCTTCCTCTTGGGCCTGGGGGGCCGCACAAGTGTCGCCCCGGGCCGCCTGTCTGTCGAGAACACCGTACGCCCCGGCCTCGGGGCCGTTCCGGTGGCCGGGTGACAATGGGGCGCGACAGGAGAGGGACGGAGCGCTCGTGCAGTGGACCTTGGTCATACCCCTCAAAGCCCTTGCGCGGGCGAAGAGCAGGCTCTCGGACACGGCGGCCGACGGCCTTCGCCCGGGACTGGCCCTCGCCTTCGCGCAGGACACGGTGACCGCGGCTCTGGCCTGCCCCGGAGTCGGAGATGTGGCCGTAGTCACGGGTGACGTGCGGGCCGGGCGGGCGCTGGCCGCCCTGGGCGCCCGGATCGTCCCGGACGAACCCGGTGGCGGTCTGAACGCCGCACTGCGGCACGCGGCGGCAGCCGTACGCACCGCGAACCCCCACAGCCCGCTGGCCGCTCTGAACGCCGATCTGCCCGCCCTGCGCCCGCCGGAATTGGCGCGCGTCCTGTCCGGGGCCGCCGAATTCCCCCGCGCTTTCCTGCCGGACGCGGCCGGACTGGGAACAACTCTCCTGGCCGCATCCCCCGGCCGGGAATTGCTCCCCGCATTCGGTACGGATTCCCGCGCCCGCCACCGTGCCTCGGGCGCCGTGGAACTCCTCCTGCCGGGCGTGCCCTCCGTGCGCCAGGACGTGGACACGGGCGCGGACCTGCAAGCGGCACTGGCCCTGGGCGTGGGCCCGCGCACGGCGGCGGCCGTGGAGCGCCTCAAAGCGGCCTGAGCCGCCCGGCCCGCCGCGCACGCGCGCTTCCTCCGGGGGGGGGCGGGCCCGTTCCGGTGCACGGCTTGGCCGCCCGGCCGCCTCCGGCCCGCACATCACCCACCGGCCGCGAGGACCCCTCCTGCCGACGGACCGCATACCCTTCCCCCATGCAGGCGACCGCGTACACATACGACCCCGAGACCCGCACCGGCCAAGTGCTGCTGGACGACGGTACCCCCGTGCCCTTCGACGCCCCGGCGTTCGACAAGGGCGGCCTCAGACTGCTCCGTCCGGGTCAGCGCGTACGGATCGAGGTCGAGGGCGGGGACCGGCACCGCATCACCCTGGTGACTCTGCAGACCTTCTGAGAACGCCGCGGGCCGGGCTCCCCCGTGGGAGCCCGGCCCGGCGCGTGTGTGCCTCTGCACCCCTGCCTACCTGCGGGCGGTGGCCTTCTTGGCGGTGGTCTTGCGGGCCGCCGACTTCTTGGCCGGGGCCTTCTTCGCCGCCGCCTTCTTCGCGGGGGCCTTCTTCGCCGCCGCCTTCTTGGCGGTGGTCTTCTTGGCCGTGGTCTTCTTGGCAGCCGCCGAGGTCTTCTTGGCGGTCGTCTTCTTGGCCGTGGCCGTGGTCTTCTTCGCGGCCGGCGTCGTCTTCCTGGCCGTGGTCTTCTTGGCCGTGGCCGTGGTCTTCTTCGCGGCCGCGGTCGCCTTCCTGGCGGTGGTGGCCTTCTTCGCGGCGGCCTTCTTGACCGTGGCGGAGGAACCGCCGGTCAGGCTGCCCTTGGGGGCCTTCTTGACCGCGACGTCGTTCTTCGGGAGCTTCTTCGAACCGCTCACCAGGTCCTTGAAGCCCTGACCCGCACGGAAGCGGGGCACGGAGGTCTTCTTGACCCGAACGCGCTCCCCGGTCTGCGGGTTGCGGGCGTAACGGGCCGGACGGTCCACCTTCTCGAAGGATCCGAAGCCGGTGACCGAGACCCGGTCCCCGCCGACAACTGCACGGACGATGGCGTCCAGTACGGCGTCGACCGCGTCGGCGGCCTGCTGACGCCCGCCGACCTTGTCGGCAATCGCTTCTACGAGCTGCGCCTTGTTCACGTCTTCCCCTTCGGAGACATTGCCAGAACGAAAGTGTTCAAGCTTTTCGCACGTTAGGCAGATATATACCGCAAATCAAACACGAAACGGGCTAATCACCCTTGTGCCGCAACGAACTAGAGCTGGCGTGAAGTTCCTCAGCGTTCCTCTTCGGGGATTCGACCCTCGTCGAGGTCCACCGTGAACCGCTCCAGACGCCTTGTCGCATCGGCGAGATCGTGTTTGGCCACGGCCGTAATGACCAGCAGCTTCCGGGTCAGCGCCATTCGTACGCCCTCCGGGACTTGCAGTGCGCGCACCCTTGTGTGCGCTTCCTTGAGTTGGGACGCGACCGCCGCATAGAGCTCGAGTTGGCCGTCGTGTTCCATGCACAGATTGTGCCATCTGGGGCGAGTTGTCGCCTGCGCAGGGGGTAACTACCGCCTCCCGAGGGCCTCCTGCGCATCTCCCCACAAGGCTCTGCCGAGGTTCGGCTACCCCAGCAAGGTCCCTTGAAACAAGGGTAGTTGAGGCCAATCACAAAGGCCGGAACCCCCCTTCCGGCGGCAGACACAGATGTACCCCCAACCGTGCACGATTGGGGGTACAGAGGCCTGTTGTCCTGGCCGGAATCAGCCTTGCGGACCGGGGTCCGATCAGACCTGAACGGTCCGCGGCTTGTAGGAGGGCCTCTTGGCCTCGTACGCGGAGATGTCCGCCTCGTTCTGCAGGGTGATGGAGATGTCGTCCAGCCCGTTCAGCAGGCGCCAGCGGGCGTTCTCGTCGAGCTCGAAGGCGGCCGTGATGCCCTCGGCGCGCACCTCACGGGCCTCCAGGTCGACCGTGACCTCGGCCTCGGGGTCCTTCTCGGTGAGCTCCCACAGCGCGTCCACGATCTTCTGCTCCAGAACCACTGTGAGCAGGCCGTTCTTGAGAGAGTTGCCGCGGAAGATGTCCGCGAAGCGGGACGAGACGACGGCCTTGAAGCCGTAGTTCTGCAGGGCCCACACGGCGTGCTCGCGCGAGGAGCCCGTCCCGAAGTCGGGTCCGGCGACCAGGACCGTGGCGCCCGTGCGCTCGGGCTGGTTGAGGATGAAGGACGGATCCTTGCGCCAGGCCTCGAAGAGCCCGTCCTCGAAGCCGTCCCTGGTCACCTTCTTGAGCCAGTGGGCGGGGATGATCTGGTCGGTGTCGACGTTGCTGCGCCGCAGCGGGACCGCCCGGCCGGTGTGCTTGGTGAATGCTTCCATGACTCTCAGACTCCAGCGGGCGTACGAACGTCGGTGTCGGACAGGTCGGCGGGCGACGCCAGATGGCCCAGGACCGCCGTGGCCGCGGCGACCTGCGGCGACACCAGGTGCGTACGGCCGCCCTTGCCCTGCCTGCCCTCGAAGTTGCGGTTGGAGGTGGACGCGGAGCGCTCACCGGGTGCCAGCTGGTCGGGGTTCATGCCCAGACACATCGAGCAGCCCGCGTGCCGCCATTCGGCGCCGGCCTCCTTGAAGACCACGTCCAGACCCTCGGAAACGGCCTGCAGACCGACCCGCGCGGAGCCGGGGACCACCAGCATCCGTACGCCGTCGGCGACTTTGCGGCCCTCGACGATCGCCGCGGCGGCGCGCAGGTCCTCGATGCGGCCGTTGGTGCACGAACCTACGAAGACGGTGTCGACGTTGATGTCGCGCAGCGGCTGTCCGGCGGTCAAGCCCATGTATTCCAGGGCCTTTTCTGCGGCGTGGCGCTCCGATGCGTCTTCGTACGAAGCAGGGTCGGGGACCGCTGCCGAAAGCGGTGCGCCCTGGCCGGGGTTGGTGCCCCAGGTGACGAACGGCGCGAGGGAGGCGGCGTCGATGACGACCTCCGCGTCGAATTCCGCGTCCTCGTCCGACTTCATGGTCTTCCAGTACGCGACGGCGGCGTCCCAGTCCTCGCCCTCGGGAGCGTGGGCGCGGCCCTTGATGTACGCGAAGGTGGTCTCGTCGGGGGCGATCATGCCCGCGCGGGCGCCGGCCTCGATCGACATGTTGCAGATGGTCATCCGGGCCTCCATCGAGAGTTTCTCGATGGCGGAGCCGCGGTATTCCAGGATGTATCCCTGCCCGCCGCCCGTGCCGATCTTGGTGATGATCGCCAGGATCAGGTCCTTGGCCGTGACGTCCTCGGGCAGGTCGCCGTCGACCGTGATGGCCATGGTCCTGGGGCGGGCCAGCGGCAGCGTCTGGGTGGCCAGCACGTGCTCGACCTGCGAGGTGCCGATGCCGAACGCCAGCGCGCCGAAGGCACCGTGCGTGGAGGTGTGGGAGTCACCGCACACGACCGTGGTGCCGGGCTGGGTCAGGCCCAGCTGCGGTCCCACGACGTGGACGACACCCTGCTCGACGTCTCCCAGCGAGTGCAGGCGCACACCGAAGTCGGCGGCGTTCTTCCGCAGCGTCTCCAGCTGGACGCGCGAGACCGGGTCCGCGATGGGCTTGTCGATGTCGAGGGTGGGGGTGTTGTGATCCTCGGTCGCGATGGTGAGGTCGAGACGGCGCACGGGGCGCCCCGCCTGGCGGAGGCCGTCGAAGGCCTGGGGGCTGGTCACCTCGTGCAGCAGGTGCAGATCGATGAAGAGAAGGTCGGGCTCGCCCTCCGCGCGCCGGACGACGTGGTCGTCCCAGACCTTCTCCGCGAGTGTCCTACCCATCGCTTTCCCTCCGGCCGGCCTGTGTGGCGCCGGCCCAACTAGAGATCTCCTGTGCGGGACGCCGTCCGTTACCCCTCGTACCGGACGTCTTCCGCCGGGCCCGTTGGTCCGCGGGCCGCTGTACTACCAGAGTGGCGCGTTCCACGGAAAATTGAACTTGCGTTTCACAGAGTGAGACGCGAGTATCGTTTCATGGACAACAGTAGCGGCGTCGGCGTTCTGGACAAGGCAGCCCTTGTCCTGAGCGCACTGGAGTCCGGTCCGGCCACCCTCGCGGGCCTGGTCGCGGCGACCGGACTGGCACGGCCCACGGCACATCGCCTCGCCGTGGCACTTGAACACCACCGGATGGTGGCGCGCGACATGCAGGGTCGTTTCATTCTCGGCCCCCGGCTGGCCGAGCTGGCCGCGGCCGCGGGCGAGGACCGTCTCCTCGCGACGGCGGGTCCGGTGCTCACCCACCTCCGCGACATCACGGGCGAGAGCGCACAGCTGTACCGCCGCCAGGGCGACATGCGCATCTGTGTCGCCGCGGCGGAGCGCCTGTCGGGCCTCAGGGACACGGTCCCGGTCGGCTCGACGCTCACGATGAAGGCCGGCTCCTCGGCCCAGATCCTGATGGCCTGGGAGGAGCCGGAGCGTCTGCACCGCGGCCTCCAGGGCGCCCGCTTCACGGCGACGGCCCTGTCAGGGGTACGGCGCCGGGGCTGGGCCCAGTCGATCGGCGAGCGCGAGCCGGGCGTCGCGTCGGTCTCGGCGCCGGTGCGCGGCCCCTCGAACCGGGTGGTCGCCGCCGTCTCGGTCTCGGGACCGATCGAGCGTCTGACGCGCCACCCCGGCCGGATGCACGCCCAGGCGGTCATCGACGCGGCCGCGCGCCTGTCGGAGGCGCTGCGCCGGACAGGCTGACACCCGTCTCGACTCCCCGGCCGGTCGCTTCAACGCCGCAGCGAACGGCCGGAGTTGATGTCCTCATGGTGCGCAGCACGGAGCCGGCGGGCATCCGGCACGAAAAAAGCCCTCCCCTGGTGGGGAGGGCTTCTTCTGTGAGTACCCCCGACCGGATTCGAACCGGCGCTACCGCCTTGAGAGGGCGGCGTGCTAGGCCGCTACACAACGGGGGCCTGAGATCACGAATGATCCTGCTGGGCTACCAGGACTCGAACCTAGAACAACGGAACCAGAAACCGTCGTGTTGCCAATTACACCATAGCCCAATGGTGGTCTAGACCACCTTGTACCCCCGACCGGATTCGAACCGGCGCTACCGCCTTGAGAGGGCGGCGTGCTAGGCCGCTACACAACGGGGGCCCTAGCGATCCTGCATGAGAGTCAGCGGGTGCGACCCGAACTGTCCCCCTGGGAAGGATCTGTACCCCCGACCGGATTCGAACCGGCGCTACCGCCTTGAGAGGGCGGCGTGCTAGGCCGCTACACAACGGGGGCCTTGCAGAGCTGGTCTCTGCGATGCAGATAAGCTCTGCGAGCTGGCCTACCAGGACTCGAACCTAGACTAACGGAACCAGAAACCGTCGTGCTGCCAATTACACCATAGGCCACTGAAACTCAACCCCCGTGGGGATTTTGTTTTAGCTTGCGCCTCCGACCTGTGGCCTTTCGGCCCGCACTCCGGCGGCGCAGGAAGAACATTACCCGAAGGTGGACGGCGCTCCAAAACGGGTATCGGGCCGGAGGATCCCGGGGAGTTCGGCCAGCGAGGCGATCCGGCGCAGGCGGGCGAGCCGATCCGTCGGAAGGCCCGGTGCGGGGTCCGGACCGGGGGCCGTGACGGCACTCACGCCCGTGCGGTCGATCCACACCGAGAAGAGCCCGGCGTCGGCGGCGCCCCGCCCGTCGATCTCCGGATGGTCCCCGACGTACGCGACCTCGTGCGGCGGCAGGGCCAGGGCCTCGCAGGCCGCGTGGAACGCCTCGGCGGCGGGTTTGGAGACGCCGAGTTCGGCCGCGCAGAGCACCGACTCGAAGCGTTCCCGTACGCCGAGGACGCGCAGTTTGTGGTCCTGGACGCGGAGGCTGGAGTTGGAGAGCACCGCGTGGCGGTGGCTGCCCGCCAGGAGGTCGAGGACGGGCAGGACGTCCGGGAACAGCGCCCAGGCCGCCTCGTAGTGACTCAGGTACCGAGCGAACCAGCCCTCCGCGTCCCTGTCGGTCAGGGGCTGGTCCAGGAACGCCCGCACCCGGTCCCGGCGGCCGCTCTCCCAGTCTCCCTCCCCCGCCGCGAAACTCGCCCACTGCAGGTCGGTGAGCTCGCGCCAGCGGCCGAGGGCCTCCTCGACGGACGCGTACCTGTCGAGCAGGCCCTCGGCCGCCAAATGTCCGCGCATGCCGGCGCGGTCGGCAGTGGTGTAGTCGAAGATCGTGTCGTCGACGTCCCACACCACGGCTCTGATCGTCATGCTCCGACGGTAGCCAAAAGGTCCGTCCGTGTCCGTCGCCTCAACGGATCACTTCGCCCGTCCCGGCACCCTTTTCCCGCGACGCCTTCCCCGGAACGCGGTGCACGCGCGCGTCCTGTGCGCTCAGAGTGTCCGGGATTCTTGCGGGAAGCGGGATTCGGGCCGGACCGTGCTCCGGCGGCCGGCCCGGGCATGCGGAAGGGGCGGCGTCCGCTTCGGACGCCGCCCCTTCGCGTGTTCCCGCGCGATGCCTACGCGGTCAGCTTCGCCAGAGCGGCGTCGATGCGCCGCAGCGACTTCTCCTTGCCCAGGATCTCCAGGGACTCGAAGAGGGGCAGGCCGATCGTGCGGCCGGTGACGGCGACGCGGACCGGCGCCTGGGCCTTGCCGAGCTTGAGGCCGTGGGCCTCTCCGGCGGCCAGCACGGCTTCCTTGAGGGACTCGGCGGACGTCCAGTCGGCGGCGTCGAGCTTCTCGCGGGCCGTACGGAGCAGCGCGTCGCTGCCCTCCTTCATGGCCTTCGTCCAGGACGCCTCGTCGAAGGCCGGCTCCGGCAGGAACAGGAAGTCGACGTTGTCGGTGATCTCGGAGAGGACCTTGAGGCGGGTCTGGGCGTGCGGGGCGATCGCGTCCCACTTGGCCACGTCGAAGTCCTCCGGCGCCCAGGGCGCGAAGGGGGCCCGCAGCCACGGGGCGCAGCGCTCGGCGAACTCCTTCACGTCGAGCAGCCGGATGTGGTCGGCGTTGATGGCCTCGGCCTTCTTGAGGTCGAAGCGGGCCGGGTTGGGGTTCACGTCCGAGACGTCGAAGGCGGCGACCATCTCCTCGACGGTGAAGATGTCGCGGTCCGCGGAGAGCGACCAGCCGAGGAGCGACAGGTAGTTCAGCAGGCCCTCCGGGAGGAAGCCGCGCTCCCGGTAGAGGTTCAGCGAGGACTCCGGGTCGCGCTTGGAGAGCTTCTTGTTGCCCTCACCCATCACGTACGGGAGGTGACCGAAGGCCGGGGTCTCCTTGGCGATGCCCAGCTCGGTCAGCGCCTTGTAGAGGGCGATCTGACGCGGGGTGGAGGAGAGGAGATCCTCGCCGCGCAGGACGTGGGTGATCTCCATCAGGGCGTCGTCGACCGGGTTGACCAGCGTGTAGAGGGGCGCGCCGTTGGCTCGCACGATCCCGTAGTCCGGCACGTTCTCCGGGAGGTACGTGATCTCGCCGCGGACCAGGTCCGTGAAGGTGATCGGCTCGTCGGGCATGCGGAAACGGACGATGGGGGCGCGGCCCTCGGCCTCGTACGCGCTCTTCTGCTCGGCGGTCAGCTCGCGGCAGTGGCCGTCGTAGCCGGACGGCTTGCCGGCGGCGCGGGCGGCGTCTCGGCGGGCGTCCAGCTCCGGCGTCGAGCAGTAGCAGTGGTACGCGCGCCCGGCGTCCAGGAGCTTGCCGGCGACGTCCTTGTAGAGGTCCATGCGCTGCGACTGGCGGTACGGCGCGTGGGGGCCGCCGATCTCGGGGCCCTCGTCCCAGTCGAAGCCCAGCCAGCGCAGCGAGTCCAGGAGCTGCTCGTACGACTCCTCGGAGTCGCGGGCCGCGTCGGTGTCCTCGATGCGGAAGACGAACGTGCCGCCGGTGTGGCGGGCGTACGCCCAGTTGAACAGGGCCGTGCGGACCAGACCCACATGGGGGTTGCCGGTCGGGGACGGACAGAAACGTACGCGGACGTTCGCGTTAGCCACGCTTGATCACCTTGTTGGTGAGAGTGCCGATGCCTTCGATGGTGACGGCGACCTCGTCGCCGACACTGAGCGGGCCGACCCCTGCCGGGGTGCCCGTGAGGATGACGTCGCCGGGGAGCAGCGTCATGGCCTCGGTGATGTTGACGATCAGATCCTCGATGGAGTGGATCATCTCGCTGGTGCGGCCCAGCTGGCGCTGTTGGCCGTTGACCGTGCACATGATGGTCAGGTCGGACGGGTCGAGGTCCGTCTCCACCCAGGGGCCGAGCGGGCAGGAGGAGTCGAAGCCCTTGGCCCGGGCCCACTGCTTCTCGCGCTTCTGGACGTCGCGTGCGGTGACGTCGTTGGCGCAGGTGTAGCCGAGGATGACGTCCTTGACACGCTCGCGCGGGACCTCGCGGCACATACGGCCGATGACGACGGCCAGCTCGGCCTCGTGGTGCACCTCGTTCGAGAAGGAGGGGTACGCGATCTCGTCGCCGGGGCCGATCACCGAGGTGGACGGCTTGAAGAAGGCGAACGGAGTGTCGGGCACCTCGTTGCCCAGCTCCCTGGCGTGCTCCGCGTAGTTGCGGCCGAATGCCACGACCTTGTTGGGGAGCACGGGCGGCAGGAGCCGGACCTTGCTCAGCGGAACCTTCGTGCCGGAGAGCTCGAAGTCCGTGAACGGATGGCCCTTGATGATGTCGAGCACGAGCCCGTCGGTCGATCCAGGAGGGCTCTCGCCCTCGACCGCACCGAACGCGACGTTGCCGTCGATGGAGAACCTGGCGATGCGCACGGGATCCTTGCGCCCCTCACTGAGCTGGCCGGAGTCTGACGCTCCAGGCTAACGCGGCAAGGGGCGGCCCTCTCGCGCATCGGGACCGGGGCCCGTGGGAGGCTTACTCCGCGATCGCCGCCGCGACCGGGACGTCCATCAGGATCGTGCGCCGGGGGTTGGCGGTCTGCGCGGGGAGCTCGGTGAACTCGACGGGCTGCTCCTGCCGCTCCGGCATACGCAGCTCTTCGGCGTCCTCGAGATGCGCCAGCGTGGTGCGTCGCGGGTTGGCTATGTTGAGGAACATCGTCGTCGTCTTCATCTGGGGTTACGGGCCCTGTTCGGTAGGGCGCCCTGGCGGGTTCAAGAACCCTCACGCAGGCGCAGGTTGTCGGATTTGCCATCCCTGTAAAGCGTCAGGCTAAACATGCGCTTCCCTGTCGAAGCCGTGAAGACGCCGTGATCGTCGTGTGAGTTTCCTCACTTACTAGCAGGCAAACCGGTCAATCCGGGCCCCCAAGCGCCCGTACCAAAACGGGCTTTTCGCCACGGAAGACATCATTCCGCTCCTGATCATGGCGACTGGGACACCGCTTACCCGTGAGGGACTCGTCCGCATGTGCCCCTTATGGATGAGGTCTCGCTCTACGTCTCGTGACTCCGCCCTCACAACGTGTCACGGTGGTCACAGCATGACCCATGGGCCTTGTTGGAGATCCGGCACTGTGCTGGAATTCCTCGGACCGCCGCAGGAACGAACCGGCGCGCAAGGGCGCAACGCAGCGCCGAGTGGCGGCGGAAAGGGGAAACCTGCGCCGGTCACTCACGACCACCATGGGAGCGCATTCAGGGCGCTTCCAAGACGCCGACACCGTCTCGCCGTTCACGCGGAGAGGCGCCTGGTCCAGAGGTTGCGACGCTAGTGCAGGGACGTTTCAAGAGGGATGGCAGCGCTTCGGCGGAGCCGGAGCCGCAAGGCGGGACTGGCTCCAGGGCAGTCGGCTCCTCGCCCCAGCACGCCCAGAACCCGGGACCGGCGCAGGCCGGTGACAGTGGCTCCTCGCGCCCCGGCGCGCCCAAGGGCGCCCAGGGCAAGGGCGGCCCGAACGGGGCGAGCGGTGCTCCCGGCACCTCGTCCTCCGCGCCACCGAAGCCCAAGGCTCCCAGTGGGCCCGGTTCGCGAATAGCCCTGCGCAACTGGCGCATCTCCACGCGTCTGGTCTCGCTGCTCGCGCTGCCCGTGGTCGCCGCCACCTCGCTGGGCGCGCTGCGCATCAGCGACACCATGGACGAGATCCAGCAGCTCGAGAACATGAAGCTGCTGACCGACATGACCAAGCAGGCGACCGAGCTCGCCGCGGCGCTCCAGGAGGAGCGCGACAAGTCGGCCGGCCCGCTCGCCAACGGCACCAAGGCCACCGACGTCTCGATCAAGGGCCTCCGCGACAAGACGGACCGTGCGCGTGCCGCCTTCATGGAGGGCACCCACGAGCTCGACGACGCGGACAACAACGAGAACCTCGACGGTGTCCGGGACAACGTGGTGGCCATCGCCACCCAGCTGAACACCCTCAGCGGCATCCGCAACAACGCCTTCCAGGACGAGAAGAACGCCTCCCAGACGGTCGAGGCGTACCACCGGCTCATCGAGCAGCTGCTCGGCCTCTCCCAGGACATGGCCGAGGCGACCAGCAACCCGGAGATGATCCAGCGCACGCGTGCCCTGGCGGCCTTCTCCACCGCCAAGGAGTACGCGTCCATCCAGCGCGCGATCATCGCCGCGGCCCTGCCTGCCACGGACAAGACGACCGGCGAGCTCTCGCCGAACGACCGGCAGTACGGCCTCTCCGCCTTCGAGAACCAGCGTTTCGAGCTCACCAGCTTCGCGAGCATCTACGAGGGCAACGCGGCCCAGATCACCAAGCCCCTCGACGAGCCGAGCCCGACCATCAAGGACGCGGACGGCTACCTGGGGCGTGTGCTCCAGCGCAACAACGGTCTCCAGCTGCAGGCCAAGCGCTCGTACCTGGACTGGGTCGACGCCGACTCCTCCAAGATCCTGGAGATGTCGAAGATCGAGCTCACGCTCCTCGACCAGATGGAGCAGAAGGCCCGCGAGCTGCGCAACGAGGCCGAGCAGGAAGCGATCATCTCCGGTGCGCTGATCCTGCTGGTGCTCGGTGTCTCGCTGGTCGGCGCGTTCGTCGTGGCCCGCTCGATGATCCGCTCGCTGCGCCGCCTGCAGGACACCGCGACGAAGGTCGCCCAGGACCGTCTGCCCGAGCTGGTCAAGCAGCTCTCCGAGTCGGACCCGCAGGACGTCGACACGTCCGTCGAGTCGGTCGGTGTGCACTCCAAGGACGAGATCGGCCAGGTGGCCGCGGCCTTCGACGACGTGCACCGCGAGGCCGTACGACTGGCCGCCGAGCAGGCCCTGCTGCGGGGCAACGTCAACGCGATGTTCACCAACCTCTCGCGTCGCTCCCAGGGCCTCATCCAGCGTCAGCTCTCGCTCATCTCCGAGCTGGAGTCCCGCGAGGCCGACCCTGACCAGCTGTCCTCGCTGTTCAAGCTCGACCACCTCGCGACCCGCATGCGCCGTAACGGCGAGAACCTCCTCGTCCTCGCCGGTGAGGAGCCCGGCCGCCGCTGGACCCGTCCGGTCCCGCTGGTCGACGTGCTCCGTGCCGCCGCCTCCGAGGTGGAGCAGTACGAGCGCATCGAGCTCTCCTCGGTTCCGACCACCGAGGTCGCCGGCCGTGTGGTCAACGACCTCGTGCACCTGCTCGCCGAGCTGCTGGAGAACGCCACCTCGTTCTCCTCCCCGCAGACCAAGGTCAAGGTCACCGGTCACGCGCTGCCCGACGGCCGCGTACTGATCGAGATCCACGACACCGGCATCGGCCTCTCGCCCGAGGACCTCGCGGCCATCAACGAGCGGCTCGCCTCGCCGCCCACCGTGGACGTCTCCGTCTCCCGCCGCATGGGTCTGTTCGTGGTCGGCCGTCTGTCGCAGCGGCACGGCATCCGCATCCAGCTGCGCCCGTCCGACTCCGGCGGCACGACCGCACTGGTCATGCTCCCCGTCGACGTCGCCCAGGGCGGCAAGAAGGTTCCGGGCAACAAGCAGGGCCAGGGTGCCCCCGGCGTCGGCGGTCCGGCGGCGGCGCAGGCCGCGGCCGGTGTCGCGGCGGCCCGCCGGGGCGGTGCCGGAAGCGGTCCCGCGCTCGGTGGTGGCGCTCCGCAGGGCAACGGCGGCCGGCTGAACTCCGGCCCGCAGCGTGGACAGGTCGGTTCCGGTACGGGACCGCGGGCCGCGCTGCCCAGGCCCGACGCGGGCGGTCGTCCGGGTGGGCCGGGTGCGCCCGGTGGGCCGCGCAACCCGCAGGCTCCGCAGCCCCCGCAGGGCAGGCCGGCCTCCGCCGGTGCCCCGCAGGGCCTCCAGTCGGCGGGCACGGGCGGACCGCAGGCCTTCAACGACTTCAGCAACGACTCCGGGCGGCAGGACGCGTTCGGTGGCGGGCGCCAGGACACGATGGGCGGCAACCGCGGCCCCGTGCCTCCGCAGCCCCAGCAGCGGCCGGCCGGCAACGGCGAGCAGGGCCGTCGGCCCCAGCAGCAGTCGCCGCAGCTGCCGCCCCGTGGCGGTCCGCGCGCCGAGCTGCCGGGCGGCAACCCGCAGCCGCGCGTGCCCAGCTGGAGCGACGACAACGCGCAGCCGCCGGTGCCGCGTTCCGCGCCGGACGCCCCGCGCGGCCACGACGAGCCGGACGCCACCTCGCAGCTGCCGCGCATCAACGACCGGCCGGGCGGACCCGCGTCCACCTCGGGGTTCCAGCGGCCCGAGCACGACGCCCAGCGCCCCGGCGCGGGTGCGCAGCAGGGCAGCGGGCAGTTCGTCCGCCCGGACGTGTTCGGCACGCCGAATCCTTCCGGCACGGGGCAGGCCCCGCCGGCGGGCGGCCAGTACAACCGTCAGGACCCCGCAGCCACCGGCCAGTTCGCCGCGTCCGGCTACGACAGTGGTTCCAACGGTCAGTACGCGGCGCCGCGCCAGGATGCTCAACAGGACACCGGTCAGTTCCCGGCGCAGGGCTACGGCGAGCGTCAGGGCGGTGGCACCGGGCAGTTCGAGCGGCCCGCCAACGGCAACGGCAGCCGGCCCCCGCAGGCCCGCCGACGCCCCGAACTCCCCCAGGAGTCGGACGGCAGGGGCGCCGCACAGCGGCCCGACGAGGGGCGGAGCCCTTCGGACGGCTGGGAGCTGCCGCCGGCGACGGGTCCCGGTGACGGGCGCACGCCGCTGTACGACACCCTGGAGACCAACTGGTTCAACCAGGCTCAGGGCGGCGACGGCGCCCCGAGCGAGCAGGCACCGCAGCAGCCCGTACAGGCTCCCGCGGCACCGCAGCGTCCGGCGCCCGCCGGCGCTTCCGCCTCCTGGCGGAGCACCCCCAATGACGAACTCGGCCGTCAGGCCGAGCGGGTACGCCAGCCCTCCGCGGGTGGCGTGACCGTCTCGGGTCTGCCGCGCCGGGTTCCCCGCGCGAACCTCGTCGCCGGGACGGCTCAGCAGCAACAGCACCAAACCGGTCCGCAGGTCTCGCGTGCGCCTGATGACGTACGCGGCCGGCTGACCAACCTTCGTAGGGGCATCCAGCAGGGTCGCCAGGCCGGTACCGGCCAGACCGGAAGCTT
Source organism: Streptomyces aurantiacus (assembly GCF_027107535.1). Taxonomy (NCBI): domain Bacteria; kingdom Bacillati; phylum Actinomycetota; class Actinomycetes; order Kitasatosporales; family Streptomycetaceae; genus Streptomyces; species Streptomyces sp. Qhu-G9. Next base: position 7,772,122 of record NZ_CP114283.1, read on the forward strand.
CCCCAGCCCCACTCACCAGCAGGAGCGTTAGTTGAGCCAGATGAGCCAGGCGGCACAGAACCTCAACTGGTTGATCACCAACTTCGTTGACAACACCCCCGGGGTGTCCCACACCGTCGTCGTATCCGCCGACGGACTCCTTCTGGCGATGTCCGAGGGCTTTCCGCGCGACCGCGCCGACCAGCTCGCGGCCGTCGCCTCCGGACTCACGTCCCTGACCGCCGGCGCCTCCCGGATCTTCGAGGGCGGCACGGTGGCCCAGACCGTCGTCGAGATGGAACGGGGTTTCCTGTTCCTGATGTCCGTGTCCGACGGTTCGTCCCTCGCGGTCCTCTCCCACCCCGACTGCGACATCGGCCTCGTCGGGTACGAGATGGCTCTGCTCGTGGACCGTGCGGGCGCTGTGCTCACACCGGATCTGCGCGCCGAGCTCCAGGGCAGCCTGCTCCACTAGTAAGGCATTACCGAATGTAGGAAAACCCGTCCGGCCGCCCTCCCCCCACCGGCCCCGTCAGACGGCACGACTGACCGACTTGCTGTCCCGCCCGGAGGACTTACATGACCCCGCCCACCGCCTCTCATGATCCGTACGCTCACACGTACGAGGATGAGGGCGACCAGCCGCTGGTACGTCCGTACGCGATGACCGGCGGCCGGACCCGGCCGCGCTACCAGCTCGCCATCGAGGCACTGATCAGCACCACGGCCGACCCGGCAGCGCTCATGGGACTGCTCCCTGAGCACCAGCGGATCTGCCACCTCTGCCGTGAAGTGAAGTCGGTGGCCGAAGTGTCGGCCCTGCTGTCCATGCCCCTGGGCGTGGCACGGATTCTCGTCGCGGACCTCGCGGAGGCCGGACTTGTCGCGATCCACCAGCCGGGTGGCGACGAGGGCAACGGCGGCGCCCCGGACGTGACACTGCTCGAAAGGGTGCTCAGTGGACTTCGCAAGCTCTGACGGAGGGCGGGCGACCACCTCCGCGAAGATCGTGGTGGCGGGTGGTTTCGGCGTCGGCAAGACCACATTCGTGGGTGCCGTCTCGGAGATCAACCCGCTGCGCACCGAGGCCGTGATGACGTCCGCTTCGGCGGGCATCGACGACCTCACCCACACCGGGGACAAGACCACCACGACGGTGGCCATGGACTTCGGCCGTATCACCCTGGACCAGGACCTGATCCTGTACCTGTTCGGCACCCCCGGCCAGGACCGCTTCTGGTTCATGTGGGACGACCTGGTGCGCGGCGCGATCGGCGCCGTCGTCCTGGTCGACACCCGGCGTCTCGCCGACTGCTTCCCCGCGGTCGACTACTTCGAGAACAGCGGCCTGCCGTTCGTCATCGCCCTCAACGGCTTCGACGGACATCAGCCCTACACCCCCGAAGAGGTCCGCGAGGCGCTGCAGATCGGGCCCGACGCCCCGATCATCACGACGGACGCCCGGCACCGTTCGGACGCCAAGAGCGCGCTGATCACGCTGGTCGAGCACGCCCTGATGGCCCGTCTTCGGTAGGACTCGTCCGGAGGGCCATGTCCTGTCATTCAAGTCGGCAACGCCATACGGAAGTTGTCGTAGACGCATTGGAGCCGGCTGTGTCGTTTGACACGGTCGGCCTCGGTGTTCATAACGTTTCGACAGAGATATCGGGTGGTACCGCCACGCGTCGCGGTCGTCTGATGCCGCTGTGCTCACAAAAGCCCCGCCTTTTGGCGGGGCTCGTTCTTTATGACCGTTTTATCTAGGGCTTACGTCACTCGGAATCTTCAGTTCCGAGTGTTTGGACCAGCACACACTGACGTGCTGGAATGCCAGAACTGCCCAGTAGTAAGGGCCGAAAGACACACGCGGCACGACGAAGGTGCCGAGCCGAGAGGTTGTTGGTCGAGTGAGGCGAAGCAAGAACGGTCCCGAGCCGTCGGCACGGGGCAACTTCACCCCGCCGCCGCGCGGAGCGGCACCCGCACATGTGCCCGGCTCGGAGCCGACGGCCCCACCCGCTCCCAGCGGCGGCCGTCTCTCTCCGCGCAACTGGCGTGTACCGACCAGACTGAACGCGATTCTGCTCATACCCGTGATCGTCGGGCTCGTCATGGGCGGCTTCCAGGTGAAGAGCTCCATCGACACCTGGCGGGAGGCTCAGGACGCGGAGAAGGTCGCCAAGATCGTCGACGCCGCCGGGCAGTACGCCGAGGCGCTCCTCAACGAGCGGGACATCTCCGCCCAGCCACTGCTGGAGGGCGACCGGGACAGCGCCACGGTCAAGCAGGCGCGCACCCTGACGGACCAGAAGGCCAAGGCCTTCCACCAGGAAGTCGTCGGCATGCCGGCCGGCCAGGGCCTTGAGCGCCGGCTGAAGCTGGTGGAGGACGCCGAGCCCACGCTGGGCCAGCTGCGCAAGACCGCCTACACCACCGCGATGGACCCGACGAAGACCGAAGAGGGCTACGTCACCGTCGAGCACCTCCTGGCGGAGTTCTCGAACGAGCTGGGACTCGGCACCGGCAACATCACGAGCTACGGCCGCACCGTGTACGCCATCACCCTGGCCAAGGGTGCCCAGTCCCTGCAGCGCTCGATCGGCATGCACCTCCTGGTGAAGCCCGCCTCGAACGACAAGGTCTTCAAGCAGCAGGTCACCGCGTTCACGTCGTACGCGTACCTGGAGAACATCGCCATCCAGGAGTACGTCTCCGGTGGCACGGAGGCGGACGCCGCACGTCTCAAGCAGGCGATGGCCGAGAAGGAGGCCGAGGGCAAGCAGCTGGCCGCCGCGGCGAAGAGCAAGACCGAGGCCGCCGGCGGCACCTACAAGGCCCCGCCCTCCATGACCGGCATGATCCAGGCCATCGGCAGTGGCACCTCGCCGACCGACCTGGCTCAGCAGGGCATCACGCCCGAAACCTGGATGGCGGCCTCCACCCTCAAGTTCGACGGTTACGGCGAGGTCGAGAAGGAGCTCATCAACCGGGCGGTCGACGAAGCGGGCCAGATCGCCACCGACGCCCAGCGCGACGCGTTCATCAACGGCGCGATCGTCATCGTCGCCCTGCTCGCCGCGTTCATCATCGCCGGGCTCATGGCCCGCCAGATGAGCCGCTCGATGCGCCAGCTGCGCAACGCGGCCTTCGGTGTCGCCGAGCAGCGCCTGCCGATGCTGGTCGACCAGCTCTCGCGCACCGACCCGGGCCGGGTGGACACCCGTGTCCAGCCCATCCCGATCACCACCACGGACGAGATCGGCGAGGTCGCCCGCGCCTTCGACCAGGTCCACCGTGAGGCCGTGCGGCTCGCCGCCGAACAGGCCATGCTGCGGGGCAACATCAACGCGATCTTCACCAACCTCTCGCGCCGCAACCAGTCGCTGATCGAGGGCCAGCTGACCCTCATCACCGAGCTGGAGAACAACGAGGCCGACCCGGACCAGCTGGAGAACCTCTTCCGCCTGGACCACCTCGCGACCCGTATGCGCCGCAACGGCGAGAACCTCCTGGTCCTCGCGGGCGAGGAGCCGGGCCGCCGCTGGGACCAGCCGGTCCCGCTGGTCGACGTGCTGCGCGCCGCCTCCTCCGAGGTGGAGCAGTACGAGCGCGTCGAGCTCTCCGGCGTCCCGGAGGCCGAGATCCACGGCCGTGCCGTGACCGACCTCGTGCACCTGCTCGCCGAGCTCCTGGAGAACGCCACCACGTTCTCCTCCCCGCAGACCAAGGTCCGCGTCACGGCGACCCGGCTGCCGGACGGCCGCATCATGGTCGAGATCCACGACAAGGGCATCGGCCTCACCGCCGAGGACTTCGCGGACATCAACCACAAGCTGGCCAACCCGCCGACCGTGGACGCCGCGATCTCCCAGCGCATGGGTCTGTTCGTGGTCGGGCGGCTGTCCGACCGGCACGGCATCCGTGTCCAGCTGCGCCCCTCGGGCGAGCAGGCCGGCACGACCTCCCTGGTCATGCTCCCCGACGCGATCACCCACGGTGGCGGCGGCGAGCACCAGCAGCGCGACGACTTCACGGTGTCGCAGATCATCCCGGAGCACGAGCAGCAGGCGTTCCAGGGCGAGCAGTTCCAGAGCGGTCAGCCCTCACTGCGCACGGCCGCCGAGCTGGGCTTCGACGACAGCCGCTACACCGAGGTCCCGGACGACATACGCGAGCTGGACCCGGTGGGCCGCTCCCTGATGCGTGAGGAGCGCCGCGCGGCCCTGGAGGCCCAGGCGCACGACGGTCCCGAGGGCGAGACCCCGTCCTTCCCGGACGGCTTCGCCCCGCAGCAGGGCTACGACAACGGCGGGCAGGGCTACGAGAACGGCGCAGCGGCGTTCGACAACGGCGCTGCCGCGTTCGACAGCAGCCCTGCCGCGTACACCGAGGCACCCTCGTACGACCAGCAGACGCCGTACGAGGAGCAGCAGCAGACGTCGTACGACGAGACGTACTTCCCGGCGAACGGCGGGTATCCGGAACCCTCCTACGCGGAGCCGGCCCAGGAGGAGCACCAGCCGGCCCACGCCCCCGCGCGGGAGACGTTCTCGGCCTTCGAGGAGCAGCCCTACCGGGACGACTGGCCGCAGCAGGAGACGTACCAGAACGGCTACGGCGCCGAGTACGCCCCCGAAGCGGAATCCCCGCAGGCCGCTGACGTGGCCGAGCAGGACCGCGTAGGCTTCGACTCTCCGGGACCGGCCCCCTCCAACGCCCACGAGCTGACCGACGCCGGGCTTCCGCGCCGCGGATCCACCGACGCCGGGCTCCCCCGCCGCGGATCCACCGCGGTCGGCGGCCAGCAGTCCGTGGGCCAGGAGTCGCCGGCACCCTTCGGCGGCAACGACAGCAACGGAAGTGGCAGCAACGGCTCCGGCAAGGGCGACTGGCGGTCGAACAACGACCAGATGTGGCAGCGTGCCGAGCAGCTGAAGAAGCCGAAGGCGGGCGGGGTCACCTCCTCGGGCCTGCCACGGCGGGTACCCAAGGCCAATCTGGTCGAGGGCACCGCTGAATCGACCCCACAGGGCGGCCCTTCGGTCTCCCGCGCTCCCGAGGACGTCCGGGGCAGGCTGAGCAACCTGCGCCGGGGCGTGCAGCGGGGACGTAATGCAGGCAGCGATACGAACGGTCAGGGCTTCGGCTCTGACAGCACCTACAACCAGGAGCGTTAGTGTGAGCCCGATGAGCCAGGCGGCACAGAACCTGAACTGGTTGATCACCAACTTCGTGGACAACACCCCCGGGGTGTCCCACACGGTGGTGGTCTCCGCCGACGGACTCCTTCTGGCGATGTCCGACGGGTTCCCGCGTGACCGTGCCGACCAGCTGGCGGCCGTCGCGTCGGGCCTTACCTCCCTGACCGCGGGCGCGTCCCGCATCTTCGAGGGCGGGAGCGTGAACCAGACGGTTGTGGAGATGGAGCGGGGATTCCTCTTCCTCATGTCCATTTCCGACGGTTCGTCGCTCGCCGTTCTCGCACATCCGGAAGCGGACATCGGTCTCGTTGGGTACGAGATGGCCCTTCTGGTGGACCGAGCCGGTACGGTCCTCACGCCGGATCTGCGTGCGGAGCTCCAGGGGAGCCTTCTCAACTAGCAGACAAGCGATGCATTTTGGCGTCCCGTGGCCGTAAGGTTTCGGGACGGCTCCACAGTGATGGGCCCGGCACAGTCGGAGGAGGAGAAAGTGGCAACACCCCCAGGCGGTTCGTCTTCGGGCAACTGGTCCTATGGCCCTGGCCAGGGCCAGGGCGGCAACGACTCGCCGAACCGGTACAACTTCCCCTCCGCACCGACCCCGCGGCACCAGCAGCCCTACGCACCCCAGGGGCCCGGGCCCTCGCCGTACGACCAGCCGCAGGCGCCGCGCATCCAGCCCGTGCAGCCCCATCGGCGCTCCCCCGAACCTTCACCCGCGGGAGGCGCCAGCAATCCGCTGGTACGCCCCTACGCGATGACGGGCGGCCGCACCAGGCCGCGGTACCAGCTCGCCATCGAGGCACTGGTGCACACCACCGCGCAGCCGCACCAGATGCAGGGCCAGTTGCCCGAGCATCAGCGGATCTGCAACCTCTGCCGGGAGATCAAGTCGGTGGCCGAGATCTCGGCCCTGCTCACGATCCCTCTCGGTGTGGCCAGGATCCTCGTCGCCGACTTGGCGGAAGCGGGCCTGGTCGCCATTCATCAGCCCGGCGGCGACGAGAACGCCGGCGGTCAGCCAGACGTGACTTTGCTCGAAAGGGTGCTCAGTGGACTTCGCAAGCTCTAGCGGAGGGCCTTCCCGCTCCACCACGTCCGCGAAGATCGTGGTGGCGGGCGGCTTCGGCGTGGGCAAGACCACGTTCGTCGGGGCCGTCTCGGAGATCAACCCGCTGCGTACCGAGGCCGTGATGACGTCCGCTTCGGCGGGCATCGACGACCTCACCCACACCGGGGACAAGACCACCACGACGGTGGCCATGGACTTCGGCCGTATCACCCTGGACCAGGACCTGATCCTGTACCTGTTCGGCACCCCCGGCCAGGACCGCTTCTGGTTCATGTGGGACGACCTGGTGCGCGGCGCGATCGGCGCGATCGTCCTGGTCGACACCCGGCGTCTCGCCGACTGCTTCCCCGCGGTCGACTACTTCGAGAACAGCGGCCTGCCGTTCGTCATCGCCCTCAACGGCTTCGACGGCAGCCAGCCGTACAACCCGGACGAGGTCCGGGAGGCGCTCCAGATCGGCCCCGACACCCCGATCATCACGACGGACGCCCGGCACAGGGCCGACGCCAAGTCGGCGCTCATCACGCTCGTGGAGCACGCGCTGATGGCGCGCCTGCGCTAGCCCGCGGCGCTTCAACCGTACGAAGGGGGCCCTCTGCCAAAGAGGGCCCCCTTCGTCGTGTGTTCAGCACCGTCGTGCTTCGCGTCGTCGAGCACGGGTCCGTCGTGGTTGCTCGCGCCGTTCCCCGCGCCCCTCAAGGACAGCCCCGTGCACCCCGGCTTTCAGGCCTTCAGGGGCGCGGGGAACGGCGCGACCGGCCCCGACGACCCGCAGCCGATGAAGGCCCCCGCTCCCCACCGGCGCCCGCAGACATGCCAAAGGGCTCCCTCTTTCCAAAGAGAAAGAGGGAGCCCTTCGTGAGGCTCAGCGCCAGCTGTGCGGCGCCCGGAAGCCGGGCTCGCGCTCGAGGCGGCGCCAGCCGGCCTTCGCGCGGCCCCGGTGGGCGGGGGCGTCAGCCGGGGCGGAGGCGGCGCGAGCCAGCAGGATCGCCGTCACAGCGGCGACCTCCTCGGGCTCGGCGTGGCCCTTCTCGACGCGGATATCAGGAATGTCCATGGGTGTCAGTCTCCGTGAGAGAGAGGTCCGCGGGGTTGCCGCGACGGGTCCGGCGGGTTACTACTGCGGCGGGTTGCCGTGCTTGCGGGAGGGCAGGTCCGCGTGCTTGGTGCGGAGCATGGCGAGCGAGCGGATGAGGATCTCGCGGGTCTCCGCGGGGTCGATGACGTCGTCGACCAGGCCGCGCTCGGCCGCGTAGTAGGGGTGCATCAGCTCGGCCTTGTACTCCTTGACCATGCGTACGCGCATGGCCTCGGGGTCCTCCGCGTCGGCGATCTGGCGGCGGAAGATGACGTTCGCCGCGCCTTCCGCGCCCATCACGGCGATCTCGTTCGTCGGCCATGCGTAGGTGAGGTCCGCGCCGATGGACTGGCTGTCCATGACGATGTACGCGCCTCCGTAGGCCTTGCGGAGGATCAGCGAGATCCGCGGCACGGTCGCGTTGCAGTAGGCGTACAGCAGCTTCGCGCCGTGGCGGATGATCCCGCCGTGCTCCTGGTCGACACCGGGCAGGAAGCCCGGCACGTCCAGCAGCGTGATGATGGGGATGTTAAAAGCGTCGCACATCTGGACGAAACGCGCAGCTTTCTCCGACGCCTCGATGTCCAGGACGCCCGCGAGGGCCTGCGGCTGGTTGGCGACGATGCCCACCACCTGGCCGTCGAGCCGGGCCAGGGCGCAGATGATGTTGCGGGCCCAGCGCTCGTGGACCTCCAGGAAGTCGCCGTCGTCGACGAGTTCCTCGATGACCCTGGTCATGTCGTACGGCCGGCTGCCGTCCGCCGGCACCAGGTCCAGCAGCACGTCGGAGCGGCGGTCGGGCGCGTCCTCGGACTGGGCGGCCGGAGGGTTCTCGCGGTTGTTCTGCGGAAGCATCGTCAGGAGGTAGCGGACCTCCGCGATGCAGGTCTCCTCGTCGTCGTACGCGAAGTGCGCGACGCCGCTCGTCTCGGCGTGGACGTCCGCGCCGCCCAGCCCGTTCTGCGTGATCTCCTCGCCCGTGACCGCCTTCACGACGTCCGGACCGGTGATGAACATCTGCGAGGTCTCGCGGACCATGAACACGAAGTCCGTGAGGGCGGGGCTGTAGGCCGCGCCGCCCGCGCAGGGGCCGAGCATGACCGAGATCTGCGGGATGACGCCCGAGGCGCGGGTGTTGCGCTGGAAGATGCCGCCGTAGCCGGCGAGCGCGCTCACGCCCTCCTGGATGCGGGCGCCCGCGCCGTCGTTCAGCGAGACCAGCGGCGCCCCGGCCGCGATGGCCATGTCCATGATCTTGTGGATCTTCGTGGCGTGGGCCTCGCCCAGCGCGCCGCCGAAGATGCGGAAGTCGTGCGCGTACACGAAGACCGTGCGGCCCTCGACCGTGCCCCACCCGGTGATGACACCGTCGGTGTACGGCTTCTTGGTCTCCAGGCCGAACCCGGTGGCCCGGTGCCGCCGCAACTGCTCGACCTCGTTGAACGAGCCGTCGTCCAGCAGCAGCTCGATCCGCTCCCGGGCGGTCAGCTTGCCCTTGGCGTGCTGTGCCGCGGTCGCCTTGTCGCTGGGGCCGCGAAGAGCCTCCGTACGGATCGCCTGCAGCTCGGCCACACGCCCACGGGCGTCCGCGGGTTCACCGGCCGAGGATTCGGTCTCGTCCAAAACGGTCATGTAGCGACCTTACGAAGTCCACCAAGCAAAGCGGGCCGTCGACTCCGTACAGTCTCCGGCCCGTTTTACTGGTACCCCTGAACAGAACCCCATCGGCGTGCAGGCGATCCGACTGCTCAGGGGGGCTGCGGCTTGTAGGAGTCACACAAAGCCGTCAGCTGAGAGTCACCTCACATTCATGGGTGGCGCATGCCGTCCCCGGGGTGACACGCAGCCTCAGCCGGCGGCCGGCGGCGAGCACCTCGACGCCCGGTCCGACGCGCACGACCCGGCGTACGGGATGGTCCCAGACGACTTCCAGGGCCTCTCCGGTACGCGGCGGCTCGCTCACGCAGAGGGTGGCGGTCCGGCCCCGACGGCGTACGAGCACACTCGCGGGGCCGGAGACGGCGAGCGGGCCCACCGCTCCCGGCCGCCAGAAGTTGGCCGCGAGCAGCCCCGGCGCCGGTACGGACACGGCCTGGCAGTCGGCGTCGTTGGAGAGGACCGACAGCCGGCGACGGTCCGCGGCGCGGACCGCGACGGTGCGGCGCGAGGCCCCGGGGAACACGGCGTACGCGTACGTGGCGTCCACCGGGTCCGTGCCGTGGTCGAGCCAGAGCGTCTGCCAGCGGCGGGTCCGGCGTTCGGTGGTGCTGGTGGTGTTGATGTCGGACCAGGAGCCGGTGCGGTCCTCGCGGAGGGTCCGCAGGCGCTGTCCGTCCAGGACGACCCATCCGCCGTGGCCTTCGAGATGCGCCCAGCCGGGACCTCGTACGAGGGTCTGCGTGCCGCTCTCCCCGAGGTTCCTGTTGTCGACGACCGTCTCGACCGGGACGCCGTCCGTGGCGGTGATCCCCGCGCCGAGGCAGACGATCGCGTCGGAGAGGCAGAACCACGACGTGCGGGCCTCCAGGGTCGACCCGAGGCCCTTCAGGTGCTGTCCGACCGCCGCGAACTCCCCGTCCGTCGTGCCGCCGACCCAGCGCGTGGCGGGCTTGGGCTCGCCCCACTCGCCGCCCGCCCGGTCGGCGAGCCGCCTGGTGGACACGGTCGTCCCGGGGAGCCGGTACCAGTCGACGGTCGGCCAGAACCAGTCGGTGTACTGGTCGGCCCGGCCGGCGGCCCACCAGTAGAGCATTCCGGCGCCCGTGTGCCAGCCGCGCGGGTTCTCGCCGTTGCCGCACTCGTAGTGGGCGATGCGCTCGCTCGCCATGGCGATGTTCGCGGTGAAGCCGGGGCCGCGGTGCACGGCCCGGTCCATGGCGGCGAACAGGTGGTGACCGGCCGGTTCGGGGGCGGGCGGGACCGCCGAGCCGGCGACGGCGTGCAGCCGGGCCAGATCGGCCACCCCGAACTGACGCCCCGTCAAGATGGGTGTGACGGTGTCCCGTTCGATCCACCCCTTGATCCGCCCGTGCCAGCGGTCTCGCTCCGTGGCGCTCGCACCCTGGGCGAGAAGCGCGATGGCCGCGATCAGCGCCTGGCCGTGGAAGTGGTCGCTGCGCATGATCCGCCGGTCGTCGCTCTTGAGGTAACCACGGCTGATGGCACGTCCGTTGACGCTGTCCATCATCAACCCGTCATGGATCAGCGGCGCGTAGGCCTTCTCCACGCTGTCGAGGACGATCTGCCTGGCGGGGTCGGTCACCTCCCAGGGCGAACCGGCGAGCAGCGCGAAGAGACGGCCAAGGCCGTCGAGCAGGACCTGTCCGTACGTCCCCGAGTACGCGACCCAGGTGTGCTGGACGAACGACCCGTCGGCGTAGAGCCCGTCGCCCTCGGTGACGTACGGGAAGACGGGTGAGAGTGCGTCCCGGGCGAGTGCGATCTTCTCCGGGGCGCGGCCGACGATGCCGCGCAGGGCGACGGATCGGCACAGGTCGACGCGGTTGGCTCCGGTCGAGATGCCCGTGTAGTCGCGGAGCACCGCGTCGGGGACGAAGTGGTCGACGGCGGCGCAGGCGGCGGCGACCTGCGTGCCGGTGAGCTCGCCGTGCAGGGCGGCCACGATGTCCGTGAGGAGGCGGGGGCTGCCGATCTGCCACTCCCACCAGTTGCCGTACCGGGTGGTGGACGGGTTGTAGACCGTGGCGGAGAGGTGGTCGAGGCCGCGCAGGAGGTCGGCGCGCAGGCCCGGGTCGCCGGTGGAGCCGGTGCCCTCCTGGACGTACGCCTGCGTCATCGTCCACAGCCTGCTGTAGCTCTGGGTGATGCCTGTCGGCGGGTCGTAGGGGTGGCCGGGCCAGAGCGAACCGGCCGTCGGGGCCATGGACTCCCGGAAGCCGCGGGCCAGTTCACCGGTCTCGGCGAGCCGGGAGGCGTACGGTTCGGCGGCCGGATCGTAACCGGCGCCGAGCGCGATCTCCAGCCAGCGGCGCCGGAGCGTGTCGTACGCGTCGTCGTTCGCCGCGTACGCGGGGATGGCGGGCGTCAGGAGCGGAGCGCTCGACGTGAGCGCCGCCGCCAGCAGGAACGTACGGCGGGTGGGAGTCCCGGAGCTGAGCTTCATGCGGGTCCTTCCTGCGGTTGACCGTGCTGCCTGTCGGACGGCGGTGCAGGTGGGGCAAGGCGATGGTGCACGAGCGCTGCACGGGTCCACCAGGGGGCCGACGGACGACCTTAGGTATAGACCAATAACGACCAGGAGTAACCGGACCGGCACGTCGCGCTTAAGGTTGAAACTTGTACGGAATAGGTCTATGGTCGTCGTAGTTGAACGTTAAACAGCTTCGGCGCAGAGCCGGGGCACGTCCCCAAAGGAGCTAGTCATGGGCATCTTCGGCCGCAAGGACACGAACGACACCGCTGCCGCGGCGACCACCGCCGTGAGCCCCGACCTGGCCGCCCTGACCGGCGACTACACGATCGACCCGGCCCACTCGACGATCGGCTTCGTCGCGCGCCACGCCATGGTGACGAACGTCAAGGGCGGCTTCGAGGACTTCGTCGGAAGCCTGCACCTGGACGGTGGCGACCCGTCGCTGTCGACGGCGAGCATCGACGTCAAGATGGACAGCATCAGCACCGGTTCCGCCGACCGTGACGGTCACCTGAAGAGCGCGGACTTCTTCAAGACGGAGGAGTTCCCCACGATGACGTTCCGCTCCACCCAGGCGGAGGCGCTCGGCGGCGACGACTACCGCATCACCGGTGACCTGACGATTCTGGGCACCACCAAGCCGCTCTCCATCGACCTGGAGTTCAACGGCGCCGCGAAGGACCCGTTCGGCAACGAGCGGATCGGCTTCGAGGGCAAGGCGGAGCTCCTGCGCTCCGAGTGGGGCCTGACCTGGAACGCGGCGCTGGAGACCGGTGGCGTGCTCGTCTCCGACAAGATCAAGCTGAGCTTCGACATCTCGGCGATCCGGAACGCCGACTGATCAGGACACCCGACCGGTCCGAGTACGGGCCGGCCTGAGTACCTGACGGATCCGGGTACCTGACGGATCCGGATACCGGGCCCATCCGAGTGCCGGATCTCGTCCCGTCCGTCGAGCGCGCCCGCCCTCCTGCTCCCTGTGAGCGGAAGGCGGGCGCTCGGCCGTGAGGGGCCCGGGCCGGAGACCGTCGAGGCAGGTCCGAGGCGGGCGGGACGAGCCCGGGCCGGAGACGGGTGCCGCGGGTCCGGTCACCTCACCGGCCGCCCCGCTTCCAGCCCGGCGACCGCCTTCCCCAGCCGGGCGGCCCGCCCCTCGGGGGTCCTCGCCTTCAGCAGGCCCAGGATGACCAGGTACCGGTCCGTCCTGCCGAGGCCGTCGAAGAAGGCCTTCGCACGGGGGCTGCGGTCCAGCGCGGCGGCGAGGTCGTCCGGGACCGTCGCGGTCCGCTGCGACTCGTACGCCGCGTCCCACCGGCCGTCCGCCTGGGCGGCGGCGACCTCCGCGAGACCCGAGGGGCGCATCCGCCCGGCCGCGGTGAGAGCCTCCACCTTGCGCACGTTGACCATCGACCACAGGCTGCCCGGCCTGCGCGGGGTGTACTTCTGGAGGTAGTACGACGCGTCGAGCCCTCGCCGCTGGCCGTCGATCCAGCCGTGGCAGAGGGCCACGTCGAGGGCCTCCGTCACCGTGATCGACGGCAGGCCGGAGCCCTTCTTGGCGATCTTCAGCCAGACCCCTCCCTTGAGGCCCGGATGAGCGGACACCCACGCGTCCAGCTGCGCGGTGTCCGCGAAGGCCCTGATCTCCACGCCGTCGATCGTGCCGGCACTGCCGAGGGTGTCATCCATGAGGACACAGTAGGACGGCAGTAGGACAGATACTGTCCTAGATGGTCCGGACGGCCGGATGGTCTGCCGAACGGGCCGGGTTGGCCGTGCGGGAGGTCGGCGCTACCGTGCGCCGGTGTCCTCGTTCATACAGCAACTCCCGGCCCTGATAGGCGTGGTCATCGGTGCTCTGGGCTCGTATCTCGCGATCGTGCGCGGGGACCGGGTCCGGTTCCGGCGCGAACAGACGGCACGGTGGGACGAGCGGCGCCTCGCCGTGTACTCCGACTACGCCCGGACGCTGAAGAAGACCATCACCCTGAACTACCGGGTCGCGGCCCACCTCGGCAACGACCCGAACCGGCATCCCCTGACCCCCGAGGACGCGGCGCCGCAGCTGGCGGCCGCCCTGGACGCCCGCGATCCGGCCTGGGAGGCCCTGCTGATGCTCGGTGCGCCCGACGTGGTCGACCGGGCGCGCGAGTGGGTTCTCGCGGCCATCGAGATGGAACGCTTCCTGGAGGCCGGCGTCCACGACCCGGACGGCTGGTCGGCCCTGCTGGCGCGCCAGCGCGTGGCCCGGGACCGGTACTACGTGGCGGTCCGAAGCGACCTGGCCCTTCCGCCGGGGCACTCGGGCCGGTGGACCCTCGACCGGTCGGACCCGGGAGCGTGAGGACGCCCTGCGATCCCGCCCGTCCGGGTGTCCCGGGGCGCCGGGCACGGCGTGACCCGGACCCTCCGTCATCGGGTGGCTCCGTCATCGGGTGGCTCCGTCATCGGGTGGCTCCGGCAGTCGGAGGGCTCCGGTAATCGGGTGGCTCCGGAAGGCCGGGGGTGACTAACCTGCCCCTCATGTCCAGCCCCGAGGCGTCAAGACTCCGGCCACCGGCTCTCCGGTGGCTGTTCGGGATGTCGGGCTGAAGCGTCGCGGTCGAGCGCGTCCAGGCCCCCGCCACTGTCACCGTCACCGGAACGCCGTACAGCGTGCCGTGTCCATTTTCGGGTGTTACGGGTGTGCGGAGTCGTGTCATGCCATTGGGGCTTTATCTGTTGGGGCTCGCTGTCTTCGCTCAGGGGACTTCGGAGTTCATGCTGTCCGGGCTCGTGCCGGACATCGCGCGGGACATGGGGGTGTCCGTACCGGCGGCCGGGTCGCTGACCTCGGCGTTCGCCGTGGGGATGGTCGTGGGGGCGCCCCTCATGGCCGTGCTGGTCCGGCGGTGGTCGCGGCGTGCGGCGCTGCTGGGGTTCCTGGGCGCCTTCCTGGTCGTGCACGTCGTCGGTGCGGTCACCGACAGCTTCGCGGTGCTGCTGGCCACCCGGGTCGTGGGTGCGCTCGCCAACGCCGGGTTCCTGGCGGTGGCCGTGATGACGGCCGTCGGCATGGTCGGGGCCGACGCCAAGGGGCGGGCCACGTCGGTGCTGTTGGGCGGAGTGACGGTCGCGTGTGTGGCCGGCGTGCCCGGCGGCGCCCTCCTGGGGCAGCTGTGGGGATGGCGGTCGGCGTTCTGGGCCGTGGTCGTCCTGTCCGTGCCGGCCCTCTTCGCGATCGTGCGGTCCGTGCCGGGCGGGTCCCCCACTGCCGCGCACGTGAGTGTGCGGAGCGAGCTGCGGGTCCTGCGCACACCTCGTCTCCAAGTGGCGCTGCTTCTGGGGGCGTTGGTGAACGGGGCCACCTTCTGCACCTTCACCTATCTCGCGCCGCTCGTCACCGGCGTCACCGGGCTGGGCGAGCGGTGGGTGCCCCTCGTGCTGGCGCTCTTCGGGCTCGGCTCGTTCGCCGGGGTCGCCGTCGCGGGGCGGATCGCCGACTCCCGGCCCGGCCCGGTCCTCGTCGGCGGCGGGGCCGCGCTGCTGTTGGGGTGGGCCGTCCTCGGCCTCACCGCGGGGAACCCGGTGGCGGCGGTCGTACTCGCCTTCGTACAGGGCGCGTTGTCGTTCGGCGTCGGCTCGACGCTGATCTCACGGGTGCTGTACGCGGCGGCCGGGGCGCCGACCCTGGCGGGCGGGTTCGCGACGGCCGCGTTCAACGTGGGTGGTGCGCTGGGGCCTTGGTTCGGCGGTGTCGTGATCGGGGCGGGCCTCGGCTACCGGTCTCCGGTGTGGGTCAGTACCGCACTCGTGGGGCTCGCCCTGGCCGTGGGCGTCACGAGCCTACGGAGGAGGGCCGCCGGGCCGGCTCGGGCATCATGGACCGTATGAGCGGTCACGACGCGTACGAATGGATCAGGGTCGCCGCGTACGAGAACGCGCCCGGGCGCCCTCAGCCCCTTGCCGCCGTGCGGAGTTGACTGCGGGAGCGCGGTGTCGACTGGATGCCGTTCGTGACGGACGAGATGCGGTGGGACCACACGTGCGGGCGCGGGGAGGACGGGCGCCCGCGCGGGTGGTTCACCGTGTACGTGGCGGCGGACGCCCTGGGGCGGCTCGGACTGCATCCCCGGCAGGCGTCCTCCCGCATCGACGGGACCTCGCCGCCCGGCTGGTGGCATGCGGCCGGGGAGCGGTACGCGCGTGGGCGGGCGCCCTTGCCGGACCCGGCCCGCGGCGGGAATATCCCGGTGCGGGGCCGGTGGGCCGGGCGCTAGCCTCCGGGCATGACCTGGCTGCCTGCTGACTTCGTCCATCCCCTGCGCGTCGACGTGCCCGGCGGGTGTCACCTCCGCCCGATCACCGGGGCGGACGCCGCGATCGACTACCCGGCGGTGATGGGATCCCGGGAACGGCTGTGGTCGGTCTTCGGGGAGGCCTGGGGCTGGCCCGCCGCCACGATCACCTACGAGGCCAACCAGGCTGACCTGGAACGGCACGAGGCCGAGATCGCCGCTCACGAGTCCTTCAACTACGTGCTGTTCGACGAGGCGGAGACCACCGAGTACGGGTGCGTCTACATCGATCCGCCGGAGAAGGCCGGTGCCGACGCCGAGATCTCCTGGTGGGTCGTGGACGACCAGGTGGGGACCTCGCTGGAGCGGGACCTGGACGCGTTCGTGCCGCGGTGGATCGCCGAGGCGTGGCCCTTCGAGCGGCCGCGGTTCATCGGGCGGGACCTGTCGTGGAAGGAGTGGCTGGCCCTGCCGGACCACACCTGACGGACCCCGGACCACACCTGTCGACTCCCCGGACCGCGACGCCCGCACGAACAACGGCGCCGACACGGGCACGGGCCGGCTCCCGGCTCCCGGCCGTACGTCCCCTACGCGTCCCGGGCCCTGAACACCGCCGCCGCGACGAGGAGGGTGCCCAGCGCGTACGCCGCCAGGACGCCGAGGCCCGGCCACGGGCCGATCGGCAGGCGGGACAGATCCTTCGTGGCCCGGATGGCGAGGCCCGCCGGCATGGGGGCCCAGCGTTCCAGACGACGGCTCCAGGCCGGGTCGCTCAGGAGGTCCGCCACCACCGGGACCACGTACAGCAGGCCAAGACCCGCGGTGACGGCGCCTGTGCTGTCCCGCAGCAGGGCGGCCAGTCCGAGGCCCAGCAGGGTGATCAGGGTGAGGCAGAGGACCGAGCCGAAGGCCGCGCGGAGGGTGGGTCCGTCGGCGAGGGACGGCAGCGGGTAGCCGGACTCCGCGGTGAAGACGTCACCGGGAAGGAGCAGCCTGCCGAGGGAGAGGGAGGCGAGGACCGCCACCGCTCCGGCCACCGCGGTCGCGGCGGCCAGGACGGCCGCCTTTGCCGCGAGCAGCGGCACCCGGTGCGGCATGGCCGTCAGAGTCGTACGGATCGTGCCGGTGCCGTACTCCGCGCCCATCGACAGCGCGCCGAGGGCCAGGGCCGCCGCCTGGCCGAGCCAGACGCCCGTGAGGCTCAGTTTCACCGTGTCCTCGCGGCAGGCCTCCGCCGACGCGCAGAGGCCGGTGCCGACGGAGGCCGCCGCGGCCGCACCGACCGCGACCGTGAGAGCCACGGTGGCCGCCAGGAGCCACCAACTGCTGGGCAGCGTACGGAACTTGGTCCACTCGGCGTGGAACGGCCGGAGCATCCCCGTGCGGCTCACGCGTCCCTCCCGCGCAGGCGCCGGACGGCCAGTGCCAGCGCCACCGCCACGTACGCGCACATCACCGCCAGGCCGTGCCAGGGATCCAGTGGGTAACAGCCGCTCTCCGGGAGGCAGTTGTGGGCCACCTGCGGGTAGTAGGTGACTCCCTGCTGGATCGCGAACGCCGCCGCGGGAGTCAGCCGAAGCAGCCACTCGGCGACCGGCAGAGGCAGAGCGAACGCCAGGATCTGCGGGAGGATCACCAGGACCACCACCACCGTGATCGCCCCCGCACTGCTGCGCAGTACCGCACCCAGGGCCAGGGCGAGGACCGCGACCAGCGACAGCAGGATCGCGCTGCCGACGATCGCCCGGGCGGCGGGTCCCTCCAGCAGGGAGAGGTCCGGGTACGCGGGAGGCCTGAACCCGTTGGAGCGCAGCCGGTCCTGCGCGAGCGGGAACGACAGGGCCGCCGCCACGAGCCCCGCTGTGAACGTCACTCCCCCGATCACCAGGGCCTTCGCCGCCAGGACCTGTCCCCGGCGCGGACTCGCCATGAACGTCGTACGGATCATGCCGCGCTTGTACTCGGCGGTGATGAAGAGCGCGCCGAGCGTCACCATGAACAGAACGCCGACGAAGACACCCTGGAAGCTCATCTGGACGGTGTCGCCGCCGGTCTGGTTCGGGGCGATGTCGCCCTGCCCGGTGAGCGTGAAGACGCCGCCGCCGGTGATCTGTGTGCTGCCGGGCACCGGCCGGGCCGGGCCTGACTCCGGGAGGTCCGGGTCCTCCGGATCGGGGGCGCCCACGTCGGTGCTGGTCCAGGATGTGCCCGCGGTGGCGCCACGCAGCCCGGCGTGGTCGAAGGCCGCGGTGGCGGTCGCGCTTCCCGCGGTCTCGGAGGTGCCGCCGAAGGAGCGGCGCAGTGTGTGATGGGCCGGGGTGGCGACGAACAGACCGGCGCGGGCCGCCTTCGGGAGGTCCGCCGGGCGTACGGTCGCGATCTTCGTCCACCTGCGGCCGTCCGGCGACTCGTAGCCGGTCAGCTCCTGGCCCGAACGTGTCAGCCTGAGCCAGCGAGCGGTGGCGGACGAGCCTGCCCGGTCGTGGGTGAAGTCCCACTGCAGGCGGACGCCGTGGTCCGGGGTCACCATCAGGGCCACGTACGAACTGCCGGGTTCCGTGCTCGACTTGATGATGACGCCGGCCTTCGCCCACGGCTCGGGAGAGTGGTCCTCCTGTCCCTCGACGCCGGACACGTGGACCGTGACGCTGCCGTTCCCCGTGAGCGGCCGGTGGACGAAGCGGAAGCTGTCGTCCACGCGGGTGCCGTCGGGCGCGAAGGCGGTTCTGGGCCGGCCGTTGGGGTCGTCGGTGGTGCCGCTCGCGCCGAGCTGCGAGATGCCGACGGTTGCGGCAACCGCCAGCACGAGGATCAGCAGCCAGCTCTGTACGGTCCAGAACTTGCTCCACTCCGCGCGCAGCAGCCGGACGAACCCGGCCCGGCCCGGCTGGAGCCGGGAACGGTAGGGGGCATGCGTCCAAGGCGCGGTCATCGTGCCGCCTCGCCGTTCGCGGTGGAGGTGAACTCCGCGGCGTCGCGGGTCAGTTCCATGTACGCCTCCTCCAAGGTGGCTCGGTGGGCGCCCACTTCGGCGAACGGAATCCCGGCCTCGGCGAGGAGTGCCACGATCCGCTCCGACGGCAGCCCGGTGACGGTCAGGGTGTCCCGGCCGGTGACGGCGACCGTGCCGCCCCGGCCGGTGAGCAGTTCCATCGCCTCGGTGCGCGCGCTCGTGCGCAGGGCGACGCGGTCGCCGGACGCCGCAGCCAGCAGGTCGGCGACGGCCGTGTCGGCGATCAGGCGACCCCGGCCGACCACCACCAAGTGGTCGGCGGTGTCTTCCAGTTCGCTCATGAGGTGGCTCGACACGAGAATGGCCCGGCCCTCGGCTGCCAGGCTCCGCAGCAGGCCGCGGATCCACTGGATGCCCTCGGGGTCGAGGCCGTTGACCGGCTCGTCGAGCAGGAGGACGGGTGGGTCCCCGAGGAGGGCGGCGGCCACGCCGAGGCGCTGGCGCATGCCGAGCGAGTAGCCGCCCGCCCTGCGGCGCGCCCCCTGCGCCATGCCGACCTGTTCGAGCACCTCGTCGACCCGGCGCAGGGACAGGCCGTGCGAGTGCGCCAGCCACCGCAGGTGGTCGCGGCCCCGGCGGGCCGGGTGCAGCGCGGCCGCGTCGAGCAACGCGCCCACCTCCAGCAGCGGGGAGCGCAGGTCGTGGTAGGGGCGTCCGCCGATGAGGGCGGTGCCCGTGTCGGGGGCGTCCAGACCGAGTACGGTCCGCATGGTCGTCGACTTGCCCGCCCCGTTGGGGCCGACGAAGCCGGTGACCTGGCCCGGTCCGACCGAGAAGGAGAGCCCGTCGACGGCGACGGTCCGCCCGAACCTCTTGTGCAGGTCCAGGACTTCGATGGTTGCGTCCATGCTCAGCGAGGTTAGGGACCGTGGTTCGTGGCGTCGTCCCGGCCGCGAGCGGTCTTCGCCTCCCCGGCCCGGGGGACGGCATCCCTCGTATGGGGGACACGCACACTGCTGACCAGAGGGACGCGGTCCGGCGCCGACGACGGCACAATGGCGGGCGTGGACGAGAAGGACGAGGTGAGAGCGGCGAGGACGGTCCCGGATTCCGCGGAACTCGCGGGCAGAGTGAGGCAGTTGGTACCGCGTCGCCGGAGGGCGTCCGGCGACGGCCGACTGCCCGCCCGTGGCCGTGCCGCTCGAACAGCCCGTGCCGCCCGCGCCCCGGGCGACGCCTCCCACGGCACGGGCGCCCTCGCCTCCGCCTCCTTCGCCGGGCGCTTCTCCGTCGCGCCCCGGCCCTCTGCCGGTCCGGGGCCCCTCTCCCCTTTCTCCCCCTTCGTGTTCTCCGTCGGTCTCGCGCTGCTCGCCTGCGTCGAGATCCTCGTACGAGCCGCCGGTCTGCGCGGCAACCTCGCGCTCGCCGTGCTGCTCACCCTGTGCACGACCCTGCCGGTGGGCCTCCTCCTCGCGCCGGAGCGCGGGACGGGCACCCGCAACGCCGCCGCGATCGCGCTCACGACCGCCTGCGTCCTGGCCCTGGAACCCTTCCATGTCCTGACCCTCTCGGGATCGGTGGCCCAGCTGGCGGCCGTCCACCTGCTCGGACGGGCCGGGGCACCACTGCTCAGCGGCCTCCTCGTACTCCCGTACGTCGGGCTGGCCCTGGCGGCGGCCGCGGGCCCCGGCGGCTCCACCGTCCGCGTCGTGACCGTCCTGGTCGCCACGCTCGGCTCCGCCGCCGCGGCCACCGGCATCACCCGGCATGTACGGACCACGGCGCAGGCCCACAGCGAGACGGAGCAGGCCTTCGCCGACACGCTCCTCGAACACGCCGCGCGGGGCGAACGGGCCCGTATCGCACGGGAGTTGCACGATGTCGTCGCGCATCACATCTCGATGATCGCCGTGCAGGCCGAGACGGCACGGCTGACCACGCAGGGGATGCCCGCCGACGGCGCCACCCGGCTGCTGGCCATCGGGGACACCGCGCGGGCCGCGCTGACGGAGATGCGGCGGCTGCTCGGAGTGCTGCGCGAGGACGCGGACGCGGAAGTCACCCGACGCCCCCAGCCGGGGCTGCGCCAGCTGATGGAGCTGATCGACGAGTCCCGGGACGCCGCGGGTTCCGGCACCCGGCTGATCGTCAGCGGCACGGTCGCGCCGCTCGACCCGGGCATCGAGGTCACCGCGTTCCGTATCGTCCAGGAGGCCCTGACCAACGTCCGCCGGCATGCTCCTGGTGCCGCTGTCGACGTCGAACTCCGGTATGGGAAATACGACTTGGAGCTCCGCGTGCGCGACAACGGCCCGGGCCCCGGGCTCGGCGCCGGTCCCGGGTCCGTCACCGCCCACGCCGCGGACCGGGCGGGGCACGGCCTTCTTGGCATGCGGGAGCGGGCGGCGACCGTGGGAGGCACCCTGCGCACCGGGCCCGCACCCGGCGGCGGCTTCCTGGTCGAGGCACGGCTCCCGATCCGGGCGGAGGCCCTGGCGTGACAGACCCCGGAGGAACCACCGCGCGGCGTTCCACGGCCGCCGCCGTGCCGGGCTCCGTGGCAGCCGCCCCGCCGGATTCCGGAGCGGCTGCCGAGGCTCCCGGACCGGCCGCCGAGGGCGGGCCCGTGCGCGTCGTCGTCGCCGACGACCACGAGGTCGTCCGGGCCGGATACGCCGGACTCCTCGCCACCCAGCGGGACTTCGCGGTCGTGGGCACCGCCCGGGACGGCGCCGAGGCGGTCCGCGTGTGCCGTGAACAGCGGCCGGACGTGGTGCTGATGGACGTACGGATGCCGGTGACGGACGGCATCCGGGCCACCGCGGAGCTGATGCGCCGGGCCGAACCCGCCCACACGCCACGCGTGTTGATCCTCACCACCTTCGACCTCGACGAGCACGTGTACGACGCCCTCACCGCCGGGGCGAGCGGCTTCCTCCTCAAGGACGTCACCGCGGAGCGGCTCTTCGACGCCGTGCGGGTCGTCGCCGCCGGGGAGGCCCTGCTGGCGCCGGCCGTGACCCGCCGGCTCATCGCGGAGTTCGCGCGGCTGAGGCCCCGTGCGCCGGACGGGCCGGACGGGGACGCGCTCGCCACCCTCACCCCCCGCGAGACCGAGGTGCTGCGACTGCTCGCCGAAGGGCTGTCGAACCCCGAACTCGCCGGACGCCTCCACGTGGGCGAGGAGACGGTGAAGACTCACGTCAGCCGGGTCCTGGCGAAGCTCGGGCTGCGAGACCGGACGCAGGCGGTGGTCATGGCGTACGAGACGGGTCTGGTCGTGCCGCGGTCGGGGAACGTCGGCTGACCGGATAGGAGCGGCCGGTTCCCACCCCTTGTGGCGGCGCTCACAGCGTTCGCATAATCCCTCAACAGAAATTGACCGGCTCATGCCAGGTACGACGTGACTTTTTCTTCTGGATTTGGCATGCGCCTGTCACTTCCACCCCCCACGGAAGGCATCACGTTGAAGAACCTCCTCAAGACGCTCAAGAGATGCGCGGTCGCCGGTGCGGCCGCCCTCGCGGTCGTCAGCCTTCAGCCCGTCTCCCCCGCGCAGGCCGCCCCGGCGCCGGTCGTCGGCGGAACCCGTGCCGCGCAGGGCGAGTTCCCGTTCATGGTCCGGCTCTCCATGGGCTGTGGCGGCGCGCTCTACACCCAGCAGATCGTGCTCACCGCCGCGCACTGTGTGGGCGCCACCGGCAACAACACGAGCATCACCGCCACCGCCGGCGTCGTGGACCTCCAGTCCACCGCCGGCCGGGTCCAGGTCAGGTCCACCAAGATCTACCGGGCTCCCGGCTACAACGGCACCGGCAAGGACTGGGCGCTCATCAAGCTCGCGCAGCCCATCAACCTGCCAACGCTGAAGATCGCCACCACCACGCAGTACAACACCGGCACCTTCACCGTCGCCGGATGGGGTGCGGCCCGGGAGGGCGGCGCCCAGCAGCGCTACATGCTGAAGGCCAACGTGCCGTTCGTCAGCGACGCCACCTGCCGCTCCTACAGCGGGTACAGCGGTCTCGTCGCGAACGAGGAGATCTGCGCCGGGTTCGCCGCGGGCGGCGTGGACACCTGCCAGGGCGACTCCGGCGGCCCGATGTTCCGCAAGGACAACGCCAATGCCTGGGTCCAGGTCGGCATCGTCAGCTGGGGCATAGGCTGCGCCGGGGCCAACGCCCCCGGTGTCTACAGCGAGGTCTCGACCTTCTCGTCCGCCATCGCGTCGGCGGCAGCCACACTCTGACCCACCGGACGGGGCGCGGGGCACGCGCCGCGATACGCCTCGCATCCCGCACCCCGTGCCCCGTCCGCTCGTCTTGTGTGACCACGACGTCCTCGGGCCCGGCGCCGACACGGCGCCGGGCCCGAGGACGTGTCGTACTCCTGCCGCCCGTGTCACGGACCGCCGTGCCCGGTGCGAGAGGGCTCAGAAACCCCCGCCGAAGTCCCCGCCGCCGCCCCCGCCGAAGTCTCCACCGCCCCCGAAGTCGCCTCCGCCGAAGTCGTCGGAGTTGAAGTCGGCACCGGACGTGTCCCCGCCCTCGTACCCTCCCCCGCCGAAGTCCCCGTACCCGGAGCCGTAGTCGGCCGCGTACGCCGGCCCGGCCATCATGGAACCGAGCATCGTGCCGACGAGCAGGCCCGGCAGGATGCCGCCGCCGAAGTAGCCGCCCGCCCAGGGCCCGTACGCCGGGCCCGCGTCCCAGTAGGGGCGGCGGCCCGAGTCCGTGTCGACCTCCCGGACGGCGGGGTCGTGGCCGTCGTCCAGCCGGGTCCGGTCGGCGGCGCAGACCGGTACCTCGCGGGTGGCCCCGCCCGGCGGCGTCCAGGTGGCGTCGGCGACCGACGGCCCGTGGCGCGGGTCGAAGAAGCAGGGTGCCCGCCGTTCGGGGACGGGCCGTCCCTCGCGGCGCGCGGCGAGCGCGGCGAGGGAGAAGCGCCCGTCCTCCAGGGACTGGGTGACGGCGCGCACCTCCTCGGGGCGGGTGGCCGCGGCCATGAAGGACTTCGCCTTGTCGTACGCGTCGAGGGCGCGCTCGTAGTCGGCGCGCATCGCGTCGTCCGCGCCGGGCTCCGCGGGGTGGAAGTCGAGCCGGTCGAGTTCCTCGCCGAAGGCGGTGATGTCCTCGTCCACGACGACCCGCAGCTTGTCGAGTGCGGCCTGCCGCTCCGCGTCCTTCCTGCGGCGGTTGCGCCGCACGAGGGTGTACGCGCCGGCGCCGCCCGCCAGGGCCACCGCGCCGACCCCGATCAGGGCGCCGGTGTCGACGCCGCCATCGCCCTCGCTCCAGCCGCTGGGCGCGGAGCCACCGACGTTGGCGAGGGCCCGGTCCGTGAAGTCGTCCAGCTGGGCCTTCGTGTTCTCGCCCTGGACACTGGTCACGAGGTTGCGTACGGCGTCGACCGGCATGACCGAGGAGTCGGCCTTCGCGTCGAAGTCGTCGCCGACCCGGACCGCGTACAGGCCCGTGATGCCGGTGGCGGTGCGCAGGTTCCGGAAGAGGTTCTCCTTGGGGAAGTCCGCGGGGAGCACGGCGACGAAGACCGGCTTGTCCGCCCGCTCGATCTTCTCGGCCAGGGCGTCCGCGTCCGTGTCGGACAGCTGCCCGGACATGGACGGATCGACGTACACGGGACTCTCGCGCAGGGCGTCCGCCACCGTCGAGACGTCCGTGGCGGCGCGGGCGTCCGTGGCCCCGACGGACAGCACCGCCAAGGCCGCGAACGCGATCAGGAGTACGGACAGTGCTCGTGTCAGTGCGGCCTTCATACCTTCGAAGCTACTCCTGGCCGCCGTTTTTGGCGGCCTGCCCCTCCTGTCCCTCCCGCCGCCGCCCCTGCGGGCCTGCCCCAGTCAGGACTCCGGCCCGGTGGGGGCCGCGCACCGTGCAGGGCGCGCGGCCCCCACCGGAAGCCAGGTCAGGCCGCCGAGTACGCGGCCGTCAGCTTCGCCACCGCCTCCCCGTACCGCCCGGTGAGCAGCAGGTGGTCGGCGTCGGCGAAGGGCTTCGAGACCGCCGCCGTGATGTCCTGGCCGACCTTCTGCTGGACGAGCAGCCGCGCCTTGGTGACGATCACGCGGCCCGCCTCCTGTGAGCCGGTCCTCTCGGCCAGGGCCGCGGCGACGGCGAGGGCCTTGAGCGTGGCCCGGCCGCCCTCCGGCACCTTGGTCCGTGTCGTGAGGCCCCACCCGTACGGGAACTGCGGATCGTACGAGGCGTCGCCGACGTTGATGGGCAGCTGAGCCTGCGACTTCGGCCAGGTGACGGGCAGCTGTCCGCTGAAGGCCCGCTTCCCGTAGAGGACGTCCGCGACGCCGTCGCCCTCCGAACCGGGGAGCCACGAGGCGACCAGGGCGTCGATGTCGCCGAGCTGGTCGCCGACGAGCTGCGGCCTCCCGGAGACGATGAGCACCGCGCACTTCATGGCGCCGCACACCGTGTCGACGGCTGCGCGGTCGGCGTCGGAGAGCAGCAGGTCGTGGCCGTTGCCGACGTCTCCGACACCTTCCGCGTACGGGGTCTCGCCGACGACCACGACTCCCACGTCGTGACCGTCCGTCGGCGCGGTCGCGTCCTTGGAGTGGGTGACCGGGCCCCCGGCCTTCCGCATCCCCTCCAGGATCGTCGTCCCGTCCATGGTCTTCCCGGACGAGCCCTGCCAGGTGATGGTCCAGCCGCCGCTCTGGTTGCCGATGTCGTCGGCGTTGGAGCCGGCGACGTACACCTTCTGCGACTTCTTCAGCGGCAGCACTCCGCCCGCGTTCTTCAGCAGGACCTGCGACTTCGCGGCCGCCTCCCGGGCCACGGCCCGGTGCTCGGCCGAGCCGATCGCCGAGGCCCCGCTCGTGTCGGCGTACGGCTTCTCGAAGAGGCCGAGCCGGAACTTCTGCGTGAGGATGCGGGACACGGCGTCGTCGATCCGCTTCCCGGTGATCCGGCCCGCGGCCGCCTCGTCCGTCAGCGTGCTGTGGAAGTCCTTGTACGCGTACGGGACCATGATCATGTCGAGGCCGGCTTCGACCGACGTACGGACGTCGCTCGCGTAGTCGCCGGGGATCTGGTCGATGGCCTGCCAGTCGCTGATCACGAAGCCGTCGAAGCCCATGCGGCCCTTCAGCACGCCGTTGATCATCGCCGCGTCGGCGTGCATCTTCACGGGCCCCTCGGCGTCGCCGAGGACGTCGAGCGAGGAGTAGGAGGGCATGACCGTGCCGACGCCCCGGTCCACGGCGTCCTGGTAGGGCGCGAGGTGGACGGCCTCCAGTTCCTTGCGGGTGACCTTGGTGATGCCCTGGTCGATGGTGTACGTGCCGGTCGTGGACGAGCCGTACTCCGTGCCTCCGTCGCCGACGAAGTGCTTGGCGGTGGCGAGGACCTTGTCGTTCCTCTTCAGGTCCTTGCCGCTGGGCGCCCCCTGGAAGCCCTGGATGACGGTCTCCATGGACTCGACGAGCGCCGGGTCCTCGCCGAACGACTCGTACGTCCGGCCCCAGCGGTCGTCGCGCGTCACGCACAGGCAGGGCGCGAAGTCCCACGGGATGCCGGTGGCGCGGACCTCGGCGGCGGTCACCCTGCCCGTCTCGTGGGCGAGTTCGGGGTCGCGCGACGAGCCGATGCCGATGTTGTGCGGCATGATCGTGGCGCCGACGAGGTTGTTGTGACCGTGCACCGCGTCCACGCCGTAGATCAGCGGGATCTGGAACCGTGTGGCCTGCGCCCGGAGCTGGAAGCCGTCGATCATCTTCGCCCAGGCCTCGGCCGTGTTCGGGGTCGGCGTGGAGCCGCCGCCGGAGAGCAGCGAGCCGAGGTCGTACGCGGCGATGTCGCCCGGCGCTGTGAGCGCGCCGCGCTCGGCCTGGGTCATCTGCCCGGCCTTCTCCGCGAGGGACATCCGGGAGAGCAGGTCGGCGACGCGCTTCTTCACCGGCAACCTGGCGTCCAGGTACGGCAGTCCGTGCGCGTCGACGACCACCTGCGGGTTCTCGGCGGGCGGCTTCGCGCCGGTGACCGTCAGTTTCAGCGGGACGGTCTCGGCGGACTCGCCCGCGCCGTCGCGCAGGGTCGCCACCGTCACGGTCCGCGAGGTGCCGGAGGCCGTGCCCGCCGGGAAGGTGAGCTCGCCCTCGACCGGGGTGAAGTCCTTGCCGGGCTCCCCCGTGCCGCCGGCCGTCTCGTACGCGACGGTGACCGGCTCCTCGATCGGCGCGGAGCCGGTGGTGGCGACGGTGATCTTCACCGAGGCCGAGCGGCCCTCCTTCACGGGGTACACGGCGGCGTCCGTGACCACGTTGGCCCGCAGGGACTGGTCGGCCCTGCCGTACAGCTCCACGCCGTCCATCGCGAACCGGTCCTTGACGCCGACCGGGAGCGTGAGCGCGTACCCCCACATCTCGGTGAGGCCGAGGATCTGGTCGATGCCGCCGACAGGCTGGTAGTCCGTACGGTAGGTGAAGTCGGTGAAGGGGATCTCCAGCTGCTTCCAGCCGGTGAAGTCGTCGGTGAAGGACGTCGTCCACAGCTCGGAGGCCTCGCCGTTGGCGCCGCCGTCCTTGAGCTCGAAGTTGACCTTCTTGCCGTTGTCGCGGCCGTCCCACCAGAAGCGGATGCCCTTGCGCGCGGACCAGTCGTGGGCGGGCGCGTCGAAGGCGAAGTCGTGGGTGAAGCCGCCGTAGCCGCTGATGTCGTACGTGCCGGCGAGGACCTTGTCGCCCTGCGGGGCGTCGTCGCGGGCGGCGAGTTCCAGGGTGGGCGGGTCGTCCGTGTCGCTGCCCCAGGTGAAGATGCCCTCGGCGGGCGGGTTCGCGAACGGCACCTCGCCCTCGAAGTGGTCGACGGGGGTGGGGGCCGGGTCGTCCGCTCCGGCGGCGGGGGCCGCCGTGGCGAACGGGAGCAGACCGGTGAGCAGGGTGGCGGAGACGAGCAGGGCGGTTCTTCGCATGGACCTTCCCTCGGCTCTCGTAAGTCTTGTTGCCTCATGTCTGAGTGCTCGTACGACTTAGATCACGCCGTGAGTCAACTGGTGCCCCGAGGAGCCGTCAAGAGTTCACGCCAGAACCGGTGCGGCGGCAACTCCCGCCGGAATCAGGCCGGTTGTCGGTTCAAGCTGTGAACGCCGCGGGCCACGGCGGGGGTTGCTCCGCCCCCGCCGCCAGCCGTTGGTCACCGCTCGGGGACTCCGCGCGATCCCCCGCCCGCCGAGGGCACCCGGCGCCAGGTCACTCGGCCGGTTCGACCCCGGCCCGCAGGAGCCCGTACGTGTAGGCGTCCTCAAGTGCCTGCCAGGACGCGGCGATCACGTTCTCGGCGACGCCGACCGTGGACCACTCGCCCGCGCCGTCGGACGTGGAGATCAGGACCCGCGTCGTGGACTGCGTGCCGTGCTTGCCCTCCAGGATGCGGACCTTGTAGTCCACCAGCTCCAGCTTGGCGAGCTGCGGGTAGAGCTTCTCCAGGGCGACCCGAAGGGCCCGGTCGAGGGCGTTGACGGGACCGTTGCCCTCCGCCGTGGCGACGATCCGCTCGCCCTTGGCGAAGAGCTTCACCGTGGCCTCGTTGGCGTGGCTGCCGTCGGGGCGGTCCTCGACGATGGCACGCCAGGACTCGACCTCGAAGTACCTGCGGGCCCTGCCCTCGACCTCCTCGCGGAGCATGAGCTCGAAGGAGGCGTCCGCGGCCTCGTACGTGTAGCCCTTGAGCTCGCGTGCCTTGACCCGGTCGACGACGCGGCCGATCAGCTCGCGGTCGCCGCCCAGGTCCACCCCCAGCTCCTTGCCCTTGAGCTCGATGGAGGCGCGGCCCGCCATGTCGGAGACGAGCATCCGCATGGTGTTGCCGACCTGCTCGGGGTCGATGTGCTGGTACAGCGCCGGGTCGACCTTGATGGCCGACGCGTGCAGGCCGCCCTTGTGGGCGAAGGCCGAGACACCCACGTACGGCTGGTGCGTGGACGGGGTGAGGTTCACGACCTCGGCGATCGCGTGCGAGATGCGGGTCATCTCGGAGAGCGCGCCCTCGGGAAGGACCTTCTTGCCGTACTTGAGCTCCAGGGCCGCGACGACCGGGAAGAGGTTCGAGTTGCCGACGCGCTCGCCGTAGCCGTTCGCCGTGCACTGGACGTGGGTCGCGCCCGCGTCCACGGCGGCGAGGGTGTTCGCGACGGCGCAGCCCGTGTCGTCCTGGGCGTGGATGCCGAGGCGCGCCCCGGTGTCGGCGAGGACGGTGGCGACGACGGCCTGGATCTGGGCGGGCAGCATGCCGCCGTTGGTGTCGCACAGCACCACCACGTCGGCGCCGGCCTCCGACGCCGCCCGGACGACCGCCTTCGCGTACTGCGGGTTCGCCCGGTAGCCGTCGAAGAAGTGCTCGCAGTCGACAAAGACGCGGCGGCCCTGGGAGCGGAGGTAGGAGACCGTGTCGCGGACCATCTCCAGGTTCTCTTCGAGGGTCGTGCGCAGCGCCAGCTCGACATGGCGGTCGTGGGACTTGGCGACGAGCGTGACGACGGGCGCGCCGGACGCGACCAGCGCCTTGACCTGCGGGTCCTCGTCGGCCTTGCCGCCCGCTCTGCGTGTGGCCCCGAAGGCGACGAGCTGGGCGTGCTTGAAGTCGATCTCCTGCTGGGCGCGGGCGAAGAACTCGGTGT
This sequence comes from Streptomyces aurantiacus, assembly GCF_027107535.1. Lineage (NCBI taxonomy): Bacteria > Bacillati > Actinomycetota > Actinomycetes > Kitasatosporales > Streptomycetaceae > Streptomyces > Streptomyces sp. Qhu-G9. The sequence continues at coordinate 7,801,488 of NZ_CP114283.1, forward strand.
CGCGCGGATTGGCCCCCGGCCAGCCGCCCTCGATGAAGCCGACGCCGAAGTCGTCCAGGTGCCGTGCGATGGCCAGCTTGTCCGCGACGGTGAGGTTGATGCCCTCTCGCTGCGCACCGTCGCGCAGCGTCGTGTCGAAGACGTGGAAGTCGTCGTCGACACGGGAGGGGCCGCGACGGGAGGAGTCGCGATTCTCGTCGGTTGCGTCCGTCATCTCTTGTGGCTCCTGTATCGGATTCGGTCTACCGGAATGACCGGCTCCACCGTCCATGATCTCTCGCGCTCCGGTTCCGGCTGAAGGTGGGCCGTGAAACAGAAAAACCTCTCGCGGGTGCGAGAGGTCTGCGCGCGGGTCAGGGCGAGGGTGGCCGCCTGTACGTGGTCGTACGGGGCGGTCACTGCGGACCGGCGCGCCTGCTGCCAATAATCGTGGCGAACGAGAGCACGGAGGCAGTCTGGCACAGCACCGCCCCCGCGCCCACGGGTGTCTCAGTATGCGAACGTCACGTCACTCGGCGCGACCGTCCGCCGGGTGCGGCCGCCTCATCGCAGGTGGCGGACGTACGCGTGCTGGTGGTCGTAGCTGTCTGCGGGCACCAGGTCGGCCGAGGAGGAGCTGAACGCCACCCGGCGGCCGTGCGCGTCGATCACCGGCGAGTGCGCCTCGTCGTCGTTCGGTCCGCCCTCGGTGTCGGCGCTGACCAGCTCGGTGGCGCCGGTCCGCAGATCGCGTACGTACACGCGGTTCGTGTGGTCACCTGCGGCCGGTGCCGACGCGACGAAGGTGAGACGCCGGTTGTCGGCGCTGAGCGCGGCGGAGCCGGTCGCCTCCGCGGGGTCGGCGGCATCGATCCGCCGCAGGTCACCCGTCTTGAGATCGCGGATGAACGCGTTCTGGGTGCCGTTGGTGTCGCCCGGTGTCAGCTGGGAGTCGAGCGAGCGGAACAGCGCGTAGCGGCCGTCCGCGCTGAGGGACGAGTACTCGGACTGGCCGTCGGAGACCGCGCCGTCCGGCGCCTTGTCCACCTGCCACAGTTTGCCGCTCGGTACGTCGCGGACGTGGATGTCGCTCCAGTCCCCGCGGGAGGGGAACGGCACGAAGAACTGGTAGCCGACCCGGTTGCCGTCGGCGCTGATGGACAGGTTCGTGACGGACCTGCGCCGATCGGCGTCGGGCACCTCGCTGACCCGGACCGCCGTGTCCGTCCTGCGGTCGACCCGGTAGACCCGGCCGTCCCCGTCGGCCTCCGGAGAGAGCTCCGAGCGGCTCGCGACGAGGGCGACATAGCGGCCGTCCGCGCTGATCACGGGGGCCCCGGCGGTGTCGTAGCCGGGCGCGAACCCGTCCTCGATCCGCTCGATCGCGCCGGTGCGGAGGTCCTTCACATAGACGTGCGAGCGGCCGCCCGTGTCGCCCGGGACCAGGTCGGTCGCATCCGAACCGAACGCCGCGTAGCGGCCGTCCGCGCTGAGCGAGAGGTCGAAGACGCGGGCGTCGCTCTGGCCGCCGCCCGCCGTGGTGTTCACCCGCCGGGTGACACCGGTGCGCAGGTCCCGCACGAAGGCGTCACTCTCGCCGTTCGTGTCGTCCGCGACGAGATTGTCCGCCTGCGACACGAAGGCCAGGTACCGTCCGTCGGCGCTCAGCCCCCTGGCCGTCGACCAGCCGTCCCCGTCGGCGCCGTCCGGGGCCACGCTGGCCTTCTCGGTGCGCGGCGCGGGCTGCGGCGCGGCGGACGCGGGCAGCGCGACGCCGGTCAGCCCGATGATCAGGGCAGCGCCGAGCGCGGCCCTCTGTGCAGTGGTCATGGTTCTCCCCGTGTTCCCCGTGGTCACTTCTCCCCCGGCCCGAAGCCGGGGCCCTCGGCCATGCAAACGCACGGCGAGCAGACGGGTCAATCGGTCGGATTGAGTACAACCCGGACGGGGTGTCAGGCGTCCGGGAGGGCCGGCGGCGAGCACGTCCCGGCGGGACGACCGGTGTCGCGTCGGCGGGAAATCAGCCGGCGGCCTCCACCCGGACGGCGTCCGGGACGAGCCGGGTCTCGTAGCCGCCGGAGCAGTCACTGGCCACGACGGCGACCTCGGCGCCGCAGGAGCAGACGCGGTTGACCCCGTGGAAGGGGCTCGCGCCGCAGCAGCCGCCCCATCGGGAGGTGTCGGGGTGGAAGTCGAGGCCGACCACGTCGAGCGGGTGCAGGACGTACGTGTCGCGCGGCCCGGCGGCGACCAGCGAGCCCCGCTCGTCGGACATCCACATGCCGCCGGGCACGATCCCGTCGTACGCGTCCTCGTCGCCCTCGTACGGTTCGAAGGGCGCCCCGAACGGCTGCGGATCGACCACGTAGGTACCGCGCGGCACCGTCGCCGGACCGTGCCGGCGTCCTTCCGCGTCGGGTTCGCCGTCCCAGCCCTGACGCTCGGGCATCTCGTCGAGCCGCCGGACGGGTGCGGTCAGTCGGCGCCCGCAGGCGGCACAGGATATTTCGTTCACTCGTATGTTCTATCCGACCGCGCCGGGCGCCCCTGCCGGTCCGAGGACAGAGCCCCCGCCCCTTTCGGCAGGGGCGGGGGCGGGAATGCGCTTCGGGGCAGGTCAGCCCAGGTTGTGCATCCAGCCGTGCTTGTCCTCGGCGACACCGCGCTGGATGTCGAGGAGCGCCTCGCGGAGCCTGACCGTGACCTCGCCGGGTCCGCCACCGCTCTGCTGCCACTCCCCCGCGTTGCTCTTGACGGTGCCGACGGGGGTGATGACCGCCGCGGTGCCGCAGGCGAAGACCTCGGTGAGCGTGCCGTTCTCGGCGTCCCGCTTCCACTGCTCGCTGGAGACGCGGGCCTCCTCGGACCGGTAGCCGAGGTCACGGGCGACCGAGAGGAGCGAGTCGCGGGTGACGCCCTCCAGGATGGAGCCGGTGAGGGTGGGCGTGACGATCTTGTCCCCGTACACGAAGTACAGGTTCATGCCGCCCAGTTCCTCGACCCACTTGTGCTCGACGGCGTCGAGGTAGCAGACCTGGTCGCAGCCCTTGGCGGCCGCCTCGGCCTGCGCGAGCAGGGACGCGGCGTAGTTGCCGCCGGTCTTGGCGTCGCCCATGCCGCCGGGGACGGCGCGCACCCGGTCCTCGGAGAGCCAGATGGAGACGGGCTTCACGCCGCCGGGGAAGTAGGCGCCCGCGGGAGAGGCGATGACCAGGAAGAGGTACTCGTTCGCGGGCCGCACGCCCAGACCGACCTCGGTGGCGATCATGAACGGGCGCAGGTAGAGCGACTCCTCGCCGCCGTGCGCCGGCACCCACGCGCTGTCCTGCCGGATCAGCACGTCGCAGGCCTCGATGAAGGTCTCGACGGGCAGCTCGGGCATGGCCAGCCGGCGGGCGGACGCCTGGAAACGCAGGGCGTTCCTGTCCGGACGGAACGTGGCGACGGAGCCGTCGGGCTGCCGGTAGGCCTTCAGTCCCTCGAAGATCTCCTGCGCGTAGTGCAGGACGCTCGTCGCGGGGTCGAGGGCGAGCGGGCCGTACGGGACGAGCTGGCCGTCGTGCCAGCCGCGGCCCTCCGTCCACTTGATCGTCACCATGTGGTCGGTGAAGTGGCGGCCGAATCCGGGGCCGGCCAGGATCGCCTCGCGATCCGCTTCGGACAGCGGGGCCGAGGAGGGCTTGAGCTCGATCGTGGGCGTCGTCATGAGTGGTGTCCTTCACCGGTTGTGTGTGTCGGGCCGCGCTCACGCCTGTACTGCCAGTGGCCAGTGTTAGGACGTCCGAGCATTCCCTCATTCCGCGGCTTCGCGTTCGATTATCGCGCGAGATGAGCGGAATGGGGTCACCACCCGTGCCACGGAGGCCTTGGGGGGCGAAACGGTGTGAATGCGGCCCAGGGGTTGATGGTGGCACCCGGCGAGGCATACGAAAAGCCGCCGGGTGCGGATGCGACCCGGCGGCTTGGGTGGTACCGGCGGGTCAGCCGGATACTCGGGCGGCGAGCGCGTCGCCGATCTCCTCGGTCGTGCGGGCCGTGGTGCCGCGCTCCGCGAGGTCGACGGAGACGGCGTCCTCGATGCGGGCGGCCTCGGCCTCGAAGCCGAGGTGACGCAGCAGGAGGGCGACGGACAGGACGGTGGCGCTGGGGTCGGCCTTGCCCTGGCCGGCGATGTCCGGGGCCGAGCCGTGCACCGGCTCGAACATCGACGGGAACTCGCCGCTCGGGTTGATGTTGCCGGACGCGGCGACACCGATGCCGCCGGAGACGGCCGCGGCGAGGTCGGTGATGATGTCGCCGAAGAGGTTGTCGGTGACGATCACGTCGAAGCGGGCGGGGTCCGTGACGAGGTAGATCGTCGCGGCGTCCACGTGGATGTAGTCCGTGGTGACCTCGGGGAACTCCTCGGCCACCTTGTTGAAGACGTTCGTCCACAGGTGACCCGCGAAGGTCAGCACGTTGTTCTTGTGGACCAGCGTGAGCTTCTTGCGGGGGCGGGCCTGCGCGCGGGCGAAGGCGTCCCGGACCACGCGCTCGACACCGAAGGCCGTGTTCACGGAGACCTCGGTGGCGACCTCGTGCGGGGTGCCCTTGCGGATGGTGCCGCCGTTGCCGGTGTACGGGCCCTCGGTGCCCTCGCGGACGACGACGAAGTCGATCTCCGGCTGGCCCGCGAGGGGGGTGGCGACACCCGGCAGGAGCTTCGACGGGCGCAGGTTGACGTGGTGGTCGAAGGCGAAGCGGAGCTTGAGCAGGAAACCGCGCTCCAGGACGCCGGACGGGACCGACGGGTCACCGATCGCGCCGAGCAGGATGGCGTCGTGCTTCTTCAGGGCGTCCAGGTCGGCGTCGGTGAGGGTCTCACCGGTCGCGTGGTAGCGCTGGGCACCGAAGTCGAAGTCCTTGGTCTCCAGCTTCACATCCTGCGGGAGGACGGCCGAGAGGACCTTCAGGCCTTGGGCCACGACTTCCTGACCGATGCCGTCACCGGGGATCACTGCGAGATTGATGCTGCGAGACATGTCGGCACCCTACTCCTCGTCCCACGGGATGACACGGTGCGTCCGCCATACGGACACGACCGGGCGTCCGCCGGAGGGGAGCGCATCAATCTGTCGGTTCCCGTTCACCTGTACGTATGGCGGTTGTTGGGGTGTGCTGGGAAGTTCACCGTCATGACCGCGCCTTCCTGGGGGACGCCCCCCGGACCCCCCGTCCCCGACGTCGGCATTCCGCCGCGTCTCGCACGCCGGATGAGCATGGCGGAGCAGTACGAGTACCTGCGGACGAAGTTCTCCCGCCGCCGCGCCCTGGTGGGTGCGGGCGCGGTGGCCGGCGGGCTGCTGACCGGCTGTTCCGGCCCGGGTTCCGGTACGGACACGGCGAGCCGGACGGCCTCGCCCCTGTCGGCCTCCCCCTCTCCCGCCGAGCGGGTGGACGGAGCGGTCGTCACGCCCTTCGGCCGTCATCTCGCCTTCGGCGCGGACCCGAAGACCCAGATGCGGATCTCCTGGCAGGTGCCGCTCGCGGTCAGGAAGCCGTACGTGCGGGTGGGGCTGCGGCCCACGGAGCTGAGCCGGAAGATCGACGCCGAGGTCCGCGGCCTGCACACGCCCGGCCTCGAAGGCATACGGCTCGCCCTCGACCAGTACTACCTGCACGCGGCGCTCGACGGCCTGCGGCCCGGGACGACGTACTACTACGGCGTCGGTCACGAGGGGTTCGACCCGGCGTCCAGGGAACGGCGTTCCACGGTCGGCTCGTTCACCACGGCCCCGGCCCGCGCGGAGAGGTTCGTGTTCACGGCGTTCGGCGACCAGGGCGTCACGCCCGACGCGCTCGCCAACGACAAGCTCATCCTCGGCCGGGAACCGGCCTTCCACCTGCACGCGGGCGACATCTGCTACGCGGACGTGACGGGTCATGGCAAGGAGTCGGACGTCTACGACCCCTCTGCCTGGGACCTGTTCCTCAAGCAGACGGAGACGGTGGCGAAGACGGTTCCGTGGATGGTGACGACCGGCAACCACGACATGGAGGCGTGGTACTCGCCGAACGGGTACGGCGGACAGTCGGCGCGCTTCTCGCTCCCGGACAACGGCTTCGACGCGAAGAACGCCCCGGGCGTCTACTCCTTCACCTACGGCAACGTCGGGATCGTGGCCCTGGACGCGAACGACGTGTCGTACGAGATTCCCGCCAACAAGGGCTACTCGGACGGCCGGCAGACGGCGTGGCTCGACAAGCGGCTCGGCGAACTGCGCAAGGAGGTGGACTTCGTGGTCGTCTTCTTCCACCACTGCGCCTACTCGACGTCGACGCACGCCTCGGACGGCGGCGTGCGGGACGCGTGGCTGCCGCTGTTCACCAAGCACCAGGTGGACCTGGTGATCAACGGCCACAACCACGTGTACGAGCGGACCGACGCCATCAAGAACGGCGAAGTGGGCAGGCCGGTGCCGGTCGGCGCTTCGACCGACCCGACACGGGACGGGATCGTGTACGTCACGGCCGGCGGCGCGGGCAAGAGTCTGTACAGCTTCCCCTCGGGGGTGAAGGACAGCTACGAGGGGAAGGCCGCCGACCGGGAGTCCGTGGAGACCTACCACTGGACCAGGTCGCGCGACCAGAACCCGGACACCGTGGAGTGGTCACGGGTGCGGTACACCGGCTACTCGTTCCTCTCCGTGGAGGCGGAGGCGGGCCCGGCTCCCCGGCTCAAGGTGTCGGCGCTCGCCGAGAGCGGCAGGCGCATCGACCACTTCGAGGTGCGGCGCGGGGCGTGAGGCCCCGCGCCGCACCCCGTGCGGGTGCGGCTCCCGGCTCCTCGGCAGTGGCCGACGGCGCTCAGTGGCCCGTCGAGCCGCCGTTGTCCCTGCGGTCGAGGGCACGCTGCAGCGCCGCGGCGGCGTTCTTTCGGTCGGACTCGCTCGTACGGGAGACGTGACGGACTCGGCGGACGGTCGTCTCGGCCATGGTGAATCGACTCCTTGCCTCCGGCAGCGGGCGCCGGAAATGCGATGAGGGGTTACGAGACGCCGGAAGGGGCGGGGAGCGGTGCCGCAGGGGTTGCCTGCCAGGGGCTCCGGCTCACGACCGCCATTCGCTTGGTCTAGCGAGACGTTCGGCTCCTACAAAGCTAGGTGAGGACCGCGCATCTGTCTGCACAGTTACTCGGACTTCCTACTATCTGAGACGGCAACTTGGGTCACACCGCTCCGACCTGCACTTACGGTGTGGAGCGGTCAGCCGCTCCACCGTCGTGGACGCGCTGCCCCTCCCCCTCGGTCTCGCGGGAAGCCGCGAAGAAGACCCTGCGACCCGCCTGCCGTCCCCTCTTACTGAACGGCGCATCAGCAATCCGATGTCTGATGCTGTCGGATTCCTTGACATGCCCCAGCACCCCCTCCACTCTCACATTCACCGGTCAGTCATCGGATGACTTCGACAGGAGGGGTTCCACATGGCGGTCCCATCCCGGACCCGCACGATCGCACTGACGCTCTGTTCCGCACTCCTCGCCACCGCCGCGGCAACGCTCCCGGCCCGCGCGGAGAACCCGGCGCCCGCCACCTCCTGGGAGGTCCGCGGCCCCCACGGCTCCCCCACGGCGGTGGTCTCCCTGGACCCGGCGGACGGCCGCCCGGCCCTCGCGGTGGGACGTGCCGGCCGCACGGTCCTCGAACCGTCCCCCCTCGGCCTGGTCACCGAACGGGCCGACTTCTCCCGGGGGTTGACCCTCACCGGCCGCTCCGACCGGACGGTCACCGAGCGCTACACCGTCCCGACGGGCAAGTCCCACGAGCGCTCGGTGCGGATGACCGAGTCCCGCTTCCGCTTCCGCACGGCGGCCGGAGCCCGCATGGACCTGCTGACCCACGTCGCCCGGGACGGCGTCGCCTACCGTTACGTCCTGCCCGACGACCAGGGCGACGTGGTCCGAGAGGCCTCCGCCTTCACCCTCCCCGCCACCGCCGAGGCGGTCGTCAGCCGCTACCGCGCGGACAACGAACTCCCCTTCACCCGCTACCCGTCGGCGGCCTCGGCGCCGGCGGGCGCGTACTCGATGCAGGCCCTGTTCACCACGGACGGCGGCCATGCGCTGATCGCCGAGTCGGATCTCTCCGGCAGCTACGCGGGCGCCCACCTCACCCACGCCGCCGGCTCGCCGACGTTCGGCGTGGGTCTGTGGAACGACGAGCCGGTCCGGGTGTCCGGCAGACTCACGACCCCCTGGCGCGCGGTGGTCACCGGCGACCTCGCGACGGTCACCGAGTCGACGTTCACCGACGACCTCGCCGCGGGGTCCCGTGTCCGCGACACCTCTTGGATCAAGCCCGGCGCGGCCCTGTGGACATGGCTGGCGGGCGGCAAGGAGGCGGGCCAGAGTCTGGCGGCGCAGAAGAAGTACGTCGACTACGCGGCCGAGCGGAACTGGCCGTACGAAGTCGTCGACGCGGGCTGGTACTTCAAGCCCGGCGAATGGGAGGTCATCGACCCCGACTGGCAGACGAACAGCTGGATGCCCGAGCTGGTGCGCCACGGCGAGGAGCGCGGTGTCGGCATCCACGTCTGGCTCCACTACACCCTCTTGACCGACCCCGCCGAACGGGAGAAGTGGCTGTCCACGCTGGAGCGTTGGGGCGTCAAGGGCGTGAAGATCGACTTCATGGACTCGGAGTCGCAGGAGCGGATGGCCTGGTACGACGACATCCTCGCGGCCACCGCGAAGCACCACCTGCTGGTCAACTTCCACGGCTCCACGATCCCGAAGGGCATCCAGCGCACCTGGCCGCACGTGATGACCCTGGAGGGCGTCGGCGGCGAGGAGAAGCGCAACAACACCGCCGAGCAGCTCGCCGTGCTCCCCTTCACCCGCAACGTCATCGGCTCCATGGACTTCACCCCGGGCGCCTTCCACCGCCCGTTCCGCCCCAACGCCGGTTCCGACGCGGGCGAGTTGGGCCTGACCGTCCTCTACGAGTCCGGCATCCAGAACCTCGCCGGCACCCCGGAGTCGTACGAGGCCCGGCCTCAGGCCCGCCGCTTCCTGGAGGAACTGCCCACCGGCTGGGAGGAGACGCGCCTGCTCACCGGCGACCCGGGACGCTCCGCCGTCCTGGCCCGCCGTGCGTCCGACGGCCGCTGGTTCGTCGGCGGCACGTTCGCCGGCGCGGCCCGCAGCGTGGACGTACCGATGCGGCTGGGGGCGGGAAGGTGGCTCGTGGAGACCGTCACCGACGGTCCGTCGGGGCTGGTCCGCGCACCGCACGTCGTCCGCGGCGGCGGCACCCTCACCGTGCCCGTCGTGGCGGACGGGGGCTTCGCGGCGCTGGCCTGCCGCTGGTACGCGGGCCGCACGAGCTGCGACCGCTGACACCCGCCCGACCGGCGCCCCGCGCGAAGGAACGCCCGCGCGGGGCGCCGGTGGTTTTGGCCAGGACCCGGGCAGGGGTGGTCGCGCACGCACGCCGCCCCCGGCCCGGAGGGATGCGTCCGGGGCGGGGGCGGTTCAGTGAGACGTCTGCCCGTGTACGGGGACGTCTCAGCCCATGTGCGGGTACGGGTAGTCGGTCGGCGGGACCAGCGTCTCCTTGATGGCGCGGGTCAGCGTCCAGCGCATCAGGTTCTGCGGGGCGCCCGCCTTGTCGTTGGTGCCGGACGCGCGGCCGCCGCCGAAGGGCTGCTGGCCGACGACGGCACCGGTCGACTTGTCGTTGATGTAGAAGTTGCCCGCCGCGTAGCGGAGCTTGTCCATCGTGTACGCGGCGGCAGCGCGGTCGCCCGCGACGACCGAGCCGGTGAGGGCGTAGTCCGACACCGACTCCATCTGGGTCAGCATCTCCTCGTACTGGTCGTCCTCGTAGACGTGCACGGCGAGGAACGGGCCGAAGTACTCCGTCGTGAAGACCTCGTTGGCCGGGTCGGAGCACTCGACGACGGTCGGGCGGACGAAGTAGCCGACCGAGTCGTCGTACGTGCCGCCCGCGACGATCGTGCAGCTCGGGTCCTCGACGGCCCGGTCGATCGCGGCCTTGTTCTTGGCGAAGGACCGCTCGTCGATGACCGCGCCGATGAAGTTCGACAGGTCGGTGACGTCACCCATCGTGATGCCGTCGATCTCGGCCGCGAACTCCTCCTTGAAACCGGAGTTCCAGATGGAGGCGGGGATGTAGGCGCGCGAGGTGGCGCTGCACTTCTGGCCCTGGTACTCGAAGGAGCCCCGGGTGAGCGCCGTCTTGAGGATCGCGCGGTCGGCGCTCGGGTGCGCGACGACGAAGTCCTTGCCGCCGGTCTCGCCGACCATCCGCGGGTACGTGCGGTACTTCTCGATGTTGTTGCCGACCGTCTTCCACAGGTACTGGAAGGTCTTCGTGGAACCGGTGAAGTGGATGCCGGCGAGGTCGCGGTGCTCCAGGGCGACGTTCGAGACCTCGATGCCGTCGCCGGTGACGAGGTTGATGACGCCCTTCGGCAGGCCCGCCTCCTCCAGGAGCCGCATGAGCAGCACGGCGGCGTGGGTCTGCGTGGGGGACGGCTTCCAGACGACGACGTTGCCCATGAGAGCCGGGGCCGTCGGCAGGTTGCCCGCGATCGCCGTGAAGTTGAACGGCGTGATCGCGTAGACGAAGCCTTCGAGCGGGCGGTGGTCGAGGCGGTTCCACACGCCCGGCGAGTTCGCCGGCGGCTGCTCGGCGAGCAGGTCACGGGCGTAACTGACGTTGAAGCGCCAGAAGTCGACGAGCTCGCAGGGACAGTCGATCTCGGCCTGCTGGGCGGTCTTGGACTGGCCGAGCATGGTCGAGGCGGCGAGGGTCTCGCGCCACGGGCCCGCCAGCAGTTCGGCGGCGCGCAGGATGATCGCGGCGCGGTCGTCGAAGGACATCGCGCGCCAGGCGGGTGCGGCGGCGAGGGCCGCGTCGATCGCGTCCTGGGCGTCCTGCTCGGTGGCGTTCGCGTACGTGCCGAGCCGCGCCTTGTGATTGTGCGGCTGTACGACGTCGAAGCGCTCGCCGCCGCCCATCCGCTTCTCGCCGCCGATGGTCATCGGCAGGTCGACGGGGTTCTCGGCGAGCTCCTTGAGCTTCGCCTCTAGGCGGGCGCGCTCGGGAGAGCCGGGGGCGTAGCCGTGCACCGGCTCGTTGACGGGGGTGGGGACCTGGGTGACGGCGTCCATGAGCTACCTCTTCCGAGTGAATGCCTGGTTTCGGCCCGTGAGAGCCGAAGTCGTGTCCGTATGTTTGGCGGCGGTCAGGGCTTGACCGTCATGAGCTCGCTGCGGCGTGCGAGTGAGAAGCCCCCACGGGGGCGGAGTCACGGGTTCCGTAACTCCTTTCCGGAGCCGGGTCGGCTCAGCCGACCGATGGGCGGTAGCTGCCGTCGCCCAGGATGCACCTGGGTGCCGACAGCTACCGCTCGCCTTCAACGTCAGTCCTTGGTGAGGATCGAGCGGGCGAAGAAGAGGAGGTTGGCCGGCTTCTCGGCGAGGCGGCGCATGAAGTAGCCGTACCAGTCGGTGCCGTACGCGGTGTAGACGCGCATCCGGTGCCCTTCGGCGGCGAGCCGCAGATGCTCGTCGCTCCTGATCCCGTACAGCATCTGGAACTCGTACTCGTCCGGCTTGCGGCCGGCGCGCCGGCCCAGCTCCTGTGCGATGGAGATCAGGCGCGGGTCGTGGGACCCGACCATCGGGTACCCGTCCCCCTCCATCAGGATGCGCAGGACCCGCACGTACGCCTTGTCGATCTCCGGCTTCTGCTGGTAGGCGACCTCCGCGGGCTCCTTGTACGCGCCCTTCACGAGCCGTACGCGGCTGCCGTTCGCGGCGAGGCGGCGGGCGTCGGCCTCGGTGCGGAAGAGGTAGGCCTGGATGACGCAGCCGGTCTCCGGGAAGTCCTTCCGCAGCTCCTCGTGGATGGCGAACATCGAGTCGAGGGTGGTGTGGTCCTCGGCGTCGAGCGTGACGGTCGTACCGATGGCCGCGGCGGCCTCGACGACCGGACGGACGTTCGCGAGGGCGATCTCGTGACCGCCGGGGAGGGCCTGCCCGAACATGGACAGCTTCACGGACATCTCGGCCCGCGTCCCGAGGTCCAGCCCCTTGAGACGGTCGATGAGCTCCAGATAGGCGTCCCGGGCGACGGAGGCCTGCTCGGGCGTGGTGACGTCCTCGCCGACGACGTCCATGGTGAGCTCCAGACCCCTGCCCGCGAGGTCCTGGATGATCGGCACGACCTGGTCGACGCTCTCGCCCGGGATGAAGCGGTCGACGACCGGCCTGGTCACCGGGGCCGCCGAGATCAAACGGCGCATCCGGTCGCTGCGCGAGGCGGCGAGAATCACGGGACCCAACACGGGGCACCTCCACAACAAGGCCGGCGGAAGGCCGTACCCGCCCGTGTGCGGCGGTCGGATACGGCACGGAGAACCACCGTGAAACCTAAGGATCGCTCCGATCGTCGGCCATCGACAGCTGTCACGCATCCGTGCCCTGGATCTCAGACAGATGTATGAAGGCGCGGGAAAATGGGGGAGAATGCCCGGGTGACGCCGGAACACAAAGGTGACTACCAGGAACTGGTCGACGAGATCTCGGAGCTCCTCGGCGCCCCCGCGACGCTGGAGAACCGCGACTTCGAGCTGATCGCCTTCGGCGCGTACGACAGCGAGGGCGAGCTCGACGCCTCCGCGCTGGACCCCGTGCGCACCCGCTCGATCCTCACGCGCCGCTCCACGGCGGCGGTCCGCACGTGGTTCGAGAGTTTCGGCATCGCGCGGGCGACCGGTCCGGTGCGCATCCCGCCGACTCCGGAGGCGGGCGTCCACCGGGGCCGGGTGTGTCTCCCCGTACGCCATCGGGGGGTCGCCCTCGGCTATGTGTGGCTCCTGGCCGACGAGCCGGGCCCCACGGAGCGCCAGCTCGCCGCGGCCATGGAGGTGACGCCGCGCATCGGCGACCTCCTCGCGGACGAGGCCCAGGCGGGTGCGGACCTCAGCCGCGAGCTCCGCGCCGTCCTCACCGCCGGGAGCGGGTGGCAGCGGGACATGGCGGTGACGGAACTGCGCACGGCCCTCGGGCCCCGCGGCGAGGGCCTCCACACGCTGGTCTGCGTGGCCCCCTGGCCGTCGGCCGACCCCGACGACGCCCCGTCCGTCCGCACCATCCCGGGCGCCACCGCCTTGTGCGCCCTCCCCTGGGAACCCGCCGGCCAGAGCCTGGCCCTGCTGGTCCGCCTCCGTTCCCCGGAGGCCCTCACCCCGGCGACGACGGCGGCCGCGCGCCTGCTGGAGAGGGCCGAGGAGGTACGGGGAACGGGGCGGACGGCCACCGAGGTCCCGGGGCCCGCGCGCCCCCGGCCGACGGGTGGCCCGCGCGCGTCCGGTCCCGCACGGGCGGCGCACGGTTCCGAGGGCCCCGGGATTCGGCGGGCCACCGAAGGCGTACGGGGACCGGGCCGCCCGCCAGCCTCCGACGGACCCGGGCGACCGGCGGCCCCGCAGGTCACCGACGCCGTCCCGGAGCACGGCGGCCCTCCGCCGTCCGACCCGGCCCCGGACCCTGCGCGTACGCGGTCGCCGGACCGGTCCCGTCCGGCCGGGGCCGGCCGGACGGCGGAGCCCCACGGCCTCCGGCCCGGTCCGGCCGCGGCCGGGATCGCCGTGCCCCGCGGCGGCCTCACCGACCTCGGCGCCGCCTGGCAGGAGGCCTCGGCCGCCGCCCGCGCGGCCCTGGCCGAGCCCCGGCTGGGCCCTCTCGCGCACTGGTCGTCGATCGGCCCGTACCGCCTGCTGTCGACGTTGTCCCCGGCCGCCTCCCACGATCCGGCCGTCCGGCCCCTGCTCGCCCCCGCCCACCGCGAACTCGCCCGTACCGCCGAGGTGTTCCTCGACTGCGCGGGCCAGGCCGGCCGCACCGCCGCCGCGCTGGGCATCCACCGCCAGACCCTCTACTACCGCCTGTCCCGCGTCGAACAGCTCACCGGCCTCGACCTGGACGACGGCGAGGCCCGCCTGCTCCTGCACATGGCGCTCAAGGCACAGCGCCTCTAGGGGGCTTCTGGTGGATCTCCGCGGCGTCGCGACGCCCGGCACTCCCCCGCCTCCGGCCGGGGGGACTCCCGGAGCACGCACCGGACGCCTCTCCTCCTCCCACGGAGATCCACCAGAAACCCCCTGGCCCCGACGCCTCCCGGCCACCGCGGACCGCGGTTCGGCGGTGCGCGGATCGCCCGACGCCCTCCAGGACGAGGCCGGAAAGGACGGCCCGCCCCACGTCCCGTCGTGCTCTACTCCCGGGCATGCCCCTCCTGATGATCGATCTCGACAACACCCTCGTCGACCGCGATGCCGCCTTCCGGGAAGCGGCTCGCGCGTTCCTCGCCACCGGCGGGCTCCCCGTGGACGACCTTGCGTGGCTGCTGTCCGTCGACGCCGGCGGGTACGCGCCGCGGGAGGACGTCGCCCGCGCCCTCGTCGGCCGGTACGGGGAGACCGTGTCCGGGGCCGCCGTCCGGGAGTTCCTCGACCGGGGCGCGGCCGATCGGGTCGTGCCGGCCCCGGGCGTGCGCGAGGCGCTCGGCGGAGCCGTCGGCGCCGGATGGACGTGCGTGATCGTCACCAACGGCCGTGTCGCGCAGCAGGAGGCGAAGATCCGCCGCACCGGGCTGGACGGGATCGTCCACGGGTGGGTGGTCTCCGAGGCGGTCGGGTGTTCGAAGCCCGCGCCGGAGATCTTCCGGGCCGCGGCGGCCACCCTCGGGGCCACCCTGCGCGGGGCCTGGATGATCGGGGACTCACCGCACGCCGACATCGCCGGAGCGGCCGCCCTGGACGGTGTACGCAGTGTGTGGGTGTCGGCCGGCCGGCCGTGGACCGACGGGACGTGTCGGCCCACGCACATCACCGACGACACCGCGTCCGCCATCAGCTACGTGGTCGGCCGCCCCGTCGACGCCCTGTGACGACACCTCCGGCCCGGCCCGGCCCGGCACCCGCGCCGGCCCGACCGCACCGGGTTCGTCCACCCCTGTCCGTCTCCGCACGGTCCCGTCCGATGTCGTCCGATTCGACGAAACGGCCCCGGGTGATCGGGATCCGGACACCAGTACTGAAAACGATTGTCATCGTGCTACGGTCGGCGCACGCCTTCATTGACCATCCCTTTACCCGGAGTGCTCCGTGCGCCTGCCCGCCCGCTTTCTCCCCCTGTCCGCGCTGACCACGGCGTCCGCGGTGCTGCTCACCGGCTGCTTCTCGGGATCCGCGTCGGACGACTCGGCGGGCGGCGACGGCAAGCGCGTACGCGTCGCGATGATGCTCCCGCCGCGTTCCGGCCTTTCGCCGCTGTCCGACGACGCGTTCAAGCTCTCGCGCTGGTCCACCGCCGAGACCCTGGTGACGCTCGACGAGGACGGCGACGCGGAGGCGTCCCTTGCCACCAAGTGGCAGCAGAGCGGCCGCACCTGGACCTTCGGCATACGCAAGGGCGTCTCCTTCCACGACGGTACGAAGCTCACCGCCGAGGCCGTCGTCCGCTCCCTCACGAAGGCCGCGACCGCCTCGCCCAAGCCCCGCATCCTCGACGGCGTGGACCTGACCGTGAAGGCCGACGGTGACTCCGTCGCCGTCACCACCGCCACCGAGGACCCGCTGGTCCCGCAGCGGCTGAGCTCGCCGCAGCTGTCGGTCCTGGCGGCGAAGGCGTACCGGGGGAAGACCGTCGACCCGGTCGGCGCGGGCACCGGCCCCTTCGAGCTGACGAAGGTGAACGGCACCTCGTCCGCGACCCTCGACCGCTACGACGGCTACTGGGGCGGGAAGGCCAAGTCCCCCGGAATCGACGTGAAGTTCGTGCCCGACGGCACCGCCCGCGCGGCCACCCTGCGCAGCGGCGAGGCCGACATCGTCGAGGCCGTACCGGTGTCGCAGGCCGCGCTGCTCGACAAGGACCTGGTCACCGAGGTCCCGATGCCGCGCACCAACACCCTCTATCTGAACACCCGGAAGGGCCCCTTCGAGGACGCCTCCCTGAGGGCCGCCGCCCGCGAGGCCATCGACGCCGAGTCGATCGTCGAGGGCGTGTACGAGGGCAGGGCCGACGTCGCGAAGGGCCTGCTGGGCCCGGCCCTCCCCTGGGCCGCCGACCTGCGCGAGCCGGTGTCGCACGCCAAGCCCGGTGACCCGGCCGGGAAGACCATCACGATCGGTACGTTCACCGACCGCGCCGAGCTGCCCGAGGTGGCCCAGACGCTGCAGCAGCAGCTCCAGAAGGCCGGGTTCAAGGTCAAGCTGGAGGTGCGTGAGTACGCGAACATCGAGTCCGACGCACTGGCGGGCGAGTTCGACGCGTTCATCCTCTCCCGGGCGACCGTCCTCGACTCGGGCGATCCCGCCGCGTACCTCTACAGCGACTTCGGGTCGAAGGGGTCCTTCAACATCTCCCAGCTGTCGGACAAGACGGTCGACGCGGCGCTGGAGAAGGCCGCCGGGACGAAGGCCGGTGACGCCCGCCGCAAGGCCGTCATCGACGCGGAGGCCGCGGTGCTGGGCACCGACGCCGCGATCCCGATGCTGCACGAGCGTGTGATCCAGGGCGACGCGGCCGGTGTCGTGGACGTCGAGCACGACCCGCGCGAGCGGGCGCTGATCACCGCGGCCACCTACGTCAAGTGAGCGCCGTGGCACGCCTGTTCACTCCAGGCAGCCGGGCCGCCCTGACGCGGCTCGGCTGCCTCGCCGTGGTCCTCACCACCGTGGGACTGCTCCCCTGGCTCTCCGGCCGTGATCCCGCGCTCACCGTCCTGCGCGCCCGCTCGGCCGAACAGGAGGGCACGCCGGAGGCGCTGGCCGCCATCCGCCGCGATCTCGGGCTCGACGCGGGCCCCCTCTCCCTGCTGGGGGACTGGCTCTCGGGTCTGCCGCGCGGCGACTTCGGCACGTCCTGGGTCTCGGGCACCGACGTCCTGCCGTCGGTCGTCTCCGGGCTCCAGGTGTCGCTCGCGCTGATGGGCGCGGCCCTCGGGGTCGCGGTCCTGGTGACCTGCGCGCTGGTGGCTCCCGTCCTCGTACGGGGCCGGGGGTCGGCCGGCGCGTTCGCCGCGATGCTCGCCGCCCTGCCCGAATTCCTGCTGGCCACCGTCGCGTTGCTGGCGTTCGGGGTGTGGCTGGGCTGGCTGCCGACCTCCGGCTGGCAGGGTCCGCAGTACATGGTGCTGCCCGCCCTCGCGCTCGGCATACCCGCCGGCGGACTGCTCGGCCGCCTGGTCGCCGACGCGCTGCCCGCCGTCCTGGACGAGCGGTGGGTGGAACTGTGGCGGGGCGCCGGAGTGAGCCGGGCCCGTGTCTCGGCCGCGGCTCTGCGCCGCGTACTGCCGCCGCTGGTACCGCAGTTCGCGATGGTCACCGTCGGCCTGACCGGCGGAGCCGTCGCCGTGGAGACGGTGTTCGCGGTGCCGGGCATCGGACGTACGGCCCTCGGGGCGGCCAAGTCGCAGGACCTGCCGCTGCTCCAGGGATCGGTGCTGGCTCTGCTCGCGCTCGGCCTCGTCACGGGCGCGGCGGCGGCCGTCGTCCGGCGTCGGCTGCTGGGCCCGGCCCTGCGCGACGCGGGGCTGACGCTGCCCGCGGCCCGCCCGGTGCGCGCGCACCCGGCCGTTCCGGCGGCGCTCGCAGTCGTGCTGCTGACCTGCGTCGGCTGGGGCCTGCTGCGCGATCCGTACACGGTGGACACGACCGCACGCCTGCGGGCCCCGTCCTGGGCGAACCCGCTCGGCACGGACGGGCTGGGCCGTGACGTGCTGGCCAGGCTCGGGCACGGCGCCGCGTCGACGGTCGGCACCGCGGTCGCGGTGTGCCTGGTCAGCCTGCTGCTCGCGCTGGCCCTGGGCTTCCTGCCGAGCCTGTCCGCCGGCGCCTCGGACATCGCCAACGCGCTGCCGCCGGTGATCGTCGGCATCCTGGTCGCCGCGGCGGCGGGCCCCGGCACGGGTGGCGCCGCGCTGGCCGTCGCCCTGATCTCGTGGCCCCCGCTGGCGGCGCACGCGGCGGCGCTGGTGCAGGAGGTCCGCGCGTCCACGTTCCTGCTGGCCCAACGGGCCATCGGGGCGAGCCCGTCGTGGATCCTCACCCGTCACGTACTGCCCTCGGTGGCGGCCCCGGTGACCCGCCACGCCCTCCTGCGCCTCCCGGGCATCGCCCTGGCCCTCGCCTCCCTCGGTTTCCTCGGCCTCGGCGCCCAGCCGCCGGCCCCGGAGTGGGGCCTCCTCCTGGACGAGTCCCGCGCCTATGTGGAACGCGCTCCCTGGGCGGCCCTGGCACCGGCGGTGGCGCTGGCCCTGCTGGCGGGCCTCGCGGTGTCGTCGGCGTCGTACGCGCAGGGCGGGGCCGGGTCCGGCGGCACGAGGTCCGGCAGGTCCGGGTCCGCCGGGGCCGGATCCGCCCCGACGGCCCGCGTCATCCGCCGCGCCCTCCCCCTGCCCGCCCTCCGCCCACGCAAGGAACCAGTCCGTTGACCCCGACCCCCGAACCCCTTCTCTCCGTGCGGGACCTGCGCGTCTCCTTCGGCCCGGTCGAAGCCGTGCGGGGCCTCTCCTTCGACGTGCGCGAGGGCGAAGTACTCGCCGTGGTGGGCGAGTCGGGCGCGGGCAAGTCCCTCACGGCCCGCGCGCTGCTCGGGATGCCGCCACGGGAGGCCACGGTGACGGGCAGCGTGCGGACGGGTCCGTACGAGCTGGTGGGCGCTCCTCGTTCCGTACGGGCCGCCCTCTGGGGCCGCCGGCTCGCCCTGGTCCCGCAGGACGCCCTCTCGGCGCTCTCCCCCGTGCACCCCGTCGCCGACCAACTCGCCGCGGCCGTACGGTCGGTGGAGCGCGTCTCCCGCAAGGCGGCACGGGCCAGGGCGGTGGCCGCGCTGGAGGAGGTCGGTATCGCGGCGGCCCAGTCCCGGTCCTACCCGCACGAGTTCTCGGGCGGTATGCGCCAACGGGCCGTCATCGCGATGGCGATGCTCCACTCCCCCGCTCTCGTGGTCGCCGACGAACCGACCACGGCCCAGGACCCGGAGACCCAGCGGCAGGTCCTCGGCCTGCTCGCCGACCGTACGGAGGCCGCGGGAGCCGCTCTCGTCCTGGTCACCCACGACCTGGCGACGGTACGGGAGCACGCCGACCGGATGCTGGTGATGTACGCGGGCCGCCTGGCCGAGGAGGGCCCGGTGGACAAGGTGTTCGCCCGCCCCCGGGCGCCGTACACCGCGGGCCTGCTGTCGTCGTCGCTCCCGCAGGAGTACGCGGAAAAACTCTCCCGGCCCGGGGACCGCCTGCAGAGGCGCGGCCGCAGACTCCCCTCGATCCCCGGCACCCCGCCCAACCCCGCCGACCTGCCCCCGGGCTGCGCCTTCGCCCCCCGCTGCCCCCTCGCGGAGGCGACCCGCTGCCACACGGAGAGCCCCGAGCCCCAGACGCACGACGGCCACTCGGTCGCCTGCCACCGCTGGCGCGAACTCCCCGCCCAGCCGGCCGACCTGTTCCTGGAGTCCGCGTGAACCCCGTGCCCCCCGCCGGCCCCGCCACCCCCTCGACGTCCGCGAGTCCGCTCCTCGACGTACGGGGCCTCGTCGTGCGCCACGGCCCCCGCACCGCCGTGGACCACGTGTCCTTCGACATCGCCCCCGGCGAGACCCTCGGCCTCGTCGGTCCCTCGGGCTGCGGCAAGTCGTCGACGGCCATGGCCGTGCTGCAGCTGCGCCGCCCCGACGCGGGCGAGGTCTGGTTCGACGGACAGGAGCTGACCTCGCTGGACGATCGGCGGCTGCGGCCGCTGCGACCGGCGATGCAGCCCGTGTTCCAGGACCCGTACGGCTCACTCGGCCCCCGCCACCGCATCCGGGACGCGATAGCGGAACCCCTGCGCGCACAGGGGAGATGGGACCGGACGACCGGACCGGACCGCGTGGCCGAGCTGCTGGAGCAGGTCGGTCTCGACCCCTCCCACGGGGACCGGCGTCCGCACGAGCTGTCCGGCGGGCAGTGCCAACGCGCCGGTGTCGCGCGCGCTTTGGCCTGCGAGCCGAAACTGCTGGTCCTCGACGAACCGGTCTCCGCGCTCGACCCGTCCCTGCGCGCGGGCGTCCTCAACCTCCTGGCGGAGCTGCAGGAACGCCTCGGGCTGGGCTATCTGTTCATCTGTCACGACATGGCGCTCGTACGCCACTTCTGCGACCGCGTCGCGCAGATGCGCGACGGCCGGATCGTCAGGACGACTCCACCGCGGTCTCCCTCGCCGGCTCTTCCACCGGCTGCCTGACCCTCCCCGGCGGCGTCGTCCCGCCCGTCGCCCCGATGACCCGCCGCAGCCCTTCGGTGAGTTCGTCTGCTCCGGTCGCGGTCTCGGGGTCGAAGGTCCACTGCGCGATGAGACCCATCATCAGCGTCATGTAGAACTTGCCCAGCGTGTCGACGTCCTCCTCGGGCACGTCCTCCTCCAGGCCTCCCATCAGCACCGGGATGATGCCGCGGGCCGCTTCGCGCTGGGCCTTCGCCAGGTGGTCGCGCACCCCTGGCAGCTTGTCGCCCATGGCGACGATCTCCATGCTGAGATGCCACGGCGAGCCGGGCGTGCGCATGGTCCCGATGATGTTCGTCCAGACCTCGTGGAACCTCTCCAGCGAACCCGGCTCCGTACCGGCCGCGACCTGCCCTCCCTCGTCGAAGTCGTCGGAGAGCCCCTCGACGATGGAGATGTACGCCTCCGCGAGCAGCGCGTCCTTCGACCCGTAGTGGTAGCCGATCGACGCCAGGTTCGTCCGCGACTCCTTGACGATGTCGCGCGCCGTCGTCCGCGCGAAGCCCTTCTCCAGCAGGCAGCGCTTGGCGCCTTCGAGCAGATCCTCACGGTGTCCCATGCCGGCCAGCGTACCTCCGCGACAGACAACCGTCCCAGACCGCCGTATTAAACATGCGTACTAGACAGGCGTTTAATACGCTCGTACAGTCCTCGGCATGACGAACCCGACCAACCTGGCGAGCGCCGACGCCGACCGAGCACCCTCCGCAGGCCCTCGGGCGGGACGCCGTGAATGGACCGCACTCGGGGTCCTGATGCTGCCGCTGCTCCTCGTCTCGATGGACGTCTCGGTCCTCTACTTCGCGATCCCCCAGATCAGCGCCGACCTGGAGCCGACCGGCACCCAGCAGCTGTGGATCTTCGACATGTACGCCTTCGTGCTCGCCGGGCTGCTGATGACGATGGGGTCGCTCGGCGACCGCATCGGCCGCCGCAAACTGCTCCTGATCGGCGCCGGTGCCTTCGGCGCGGCCTCGCTGCTCGCCGCGTACGCGAACAGCGCGGAAACGCTCATCGCGGCCCGCGCGCTGCTCGGCATCGGCGGCGCGACCCTGATGCCGTCCACCCTGGCCATGATCCGCACGCTCTTCACGGACCCGGCCCAGCGCTCCACAGCGATCGGCATGTGGTCCGGCGTGATGACGGCCGGCGTCGCGCTCGGCTCGGTGATGAGCGGTGTCCTCGTCGAGCACTTCTGGTGGGGCTCGGTGTTCCTGGTGAACCTGCCCGCGATGGCGCTGCTGCTGCTCATCGGGCCGTTCCTGCTCCCGGAGTCCAGGAACCCGGCGCCGGGCCGCTTCGACCTGCTGAGCGTGCCGCTGTCCATGGCGGCGGTACTGCCGGTGATCTACGGCCTCAAGGAGATCCCCTCCGAGGGCTGGAACGTCCGCTACGTCGTCCCGGTGACCGTCGGCCTGCTCTTCGCCGCGCTGTTCGTCCACCGCCAGCGGACGGCCGAGTCGCCGATGATCCCGCCCGCGCTCTTCCGCGGCCGGGGCTTCGCGCCCGCCGTCTCACTGAACCTGCTGTCGTCGTTCGGCATGATGGGCTCGGCGTTCTTCACCACGCAGTACCTGCAGTCGGTGCTCGGCAAGAGCTCCATGGAGGCCGCGCTGTGGGGGCTCCTGCCCACCGTGCTCGTCGGTGTCGCCGCGCCGGTCGCCGCGCACCTGGTACAGCGGGGCGTGCACAGGGCGTACGTCGTCTCCGGCGGCTTCGTGCTCGCCGCCTGCGGTTACGGGATGCTCACCGCGGCCGGTACGGACTCGATGTGGCTGGTGCTCGGCGGGGCCGGCGTCATCGCCTCCGGAATCGTCACCGTGATGTCCCAGATGATGGACCTGGCGCTGGGCACCGTCGCGGCGGAGAAGGCGGGGACCGCGTCCTCGGTCCTGGAGACCGGCGCGGAGTTCGGCGGCGCGCTGGGGATGGCGCTGCTGGGGTCGATCGGCACGGCGGTGTACCGCCACGAGGTGCCGGACTCGGCGCCGGCCGCGGCGCACGAGACGCTCGGGGCCGCTCTCGCGGAGGCCGCACGAATGCCATCGCGGGCGGGCGACGCGCTGACCGCCGCGGCGCGGGAGGCGTTCACGAGCGGGATGCAGGCGGCGGCGGTCGCGGGAGCGCTGCTTCTGCTCGGCGCGGCGGTCCTGGCGACGGTGAGCCTGCGCCAGGTACACGTACGCGAACCGAAGCCCACCGAACAGGACAAGGTCTGCGTCTGACCCCCACTGCGCCGTTGCCCGCGCCCCCATCTGGGGGCGCGGGCAACGGCGCAGTCCTTCAGGGGCGCGGGGAACTGCGCGACCAGCCCCCACGCACCCGCAGACGAACACTCGGCCCGTCCGGCGCTCGAGGACAAGCGCACAGCGCGACGCGGGGGCCTGGGGGCGGCAGCCCCCAGCAGGTTCGGGCAGCCTCAGACCAGGTTGACCGAACGAGCCTGCGTGGCCCCGATCTCCTCCGCCAGCTCCGTCAGCACCGGCTGCGGCACCGTGTCGTCCACGGTCAGCACGGCAAGCGCCTCGCCGCCCACGTCCGCACGCGCGACCTGCATACCGGCGATGTTGATGCCCGCCTCGCCGAGGATCCGGCCGAGGGTGCCGACGACACCGGGACGGTCGGCGTAGTTGAGGACGACCATGTGGTCGGCGAGCGCCAGATCCACGTCGTACTCGCCGACGGCGACGATCTTCTGGTGGTGCTTGGGCCCGGCGAGCGTGCCGGAGACCGACACCTCCTGGCCGTCGCCGAGGGTGCCGCGCACGGTCACCACGTTCCGGTGGTCCGAGGACTCCGAGCTCGTGGTCAGCCGTACCTCGACGCCACGCTCCTGCGCGAACAGCGGGGCGTTCACGTAACTGACGGTCTCGTCGACGACGTCCTCGAACACACCCTTCAGGGCGCTGAGTTCGAGCACCTTGACGTCGTGCTGGGTGATCTCGCCGTACACCTCGACGTCGAGGCGGACCGCGACCTCGCCCGCGAGCGCGGTGAAGATGCGGCCGAGCTTCTCGGCGAGCGGCAGACCCGGCTTGACGTCCTCGGCGATGACACCGCCCTGGACGTTCACCGCGTCCGGGACCAGCTCACCGGCGAGCGCGAGGCGCACCGAGCGGGCGACGGAGATACCGGCCTTCTCCTGCGCCTCGTCCGTGGAGGCACCGAGGTGCGGGGTGCAGACGACCTCGTCGAGCTCGAAGAGCGGGGAGTCCGTGCAGGGCTCCTTCGCGTACACGTCGAGGCCTGCGCCGGCGACGCGGCCCTCCTTGAGCGCGGAGTACAGCGCGGCCTCGTCGACGATCCCGCCGCGCGCGGCGTTGACGATCCGCACCGACGGCTTGACCTTGTGCAGCGCCTCGTCGCCGATGAGACCGACGGTCTCGGGCGTCTTGGGCAGGTGCACGGTGATGAAGTCGGAGACCTCGAGCAGCTCGTCCAGCGAGAGGACCTTGACGCCCATCTGCGCGGCTCGCGCGGGCTGTACGTAGGGGTCGTAGGCGACGACCTTCATGCCGAAGGCCGACATGCGCTGGGCGACGAGCGCGCCGATGCGGCCCAGACCCACCACACCGAGGGTCTTCTCCGCGAGCTCGACACCCGTGTACTTGCTGCGCTTCCACTCGCCGTTCTTCAGGGCGGTGTTGGCCTGCGGGATGTGGCGCGCGGTGGCGAGCAGAAGACCGCAGGCCAGCTCGGCGGCGGTCACGATGTTCGAGGTGGGGGCGTTGACGACCATCACGCCGGCCTTGGTGGCGGCGGAGACGTCGACGTTGTCCAGGCCGACGCCGGCTCGTGCGACGACCTTCAGCTTCTTCGCGGCGGCGATGGCCTCCGCGTCGACCTTGGTGGCGGAGCGGATCAGGATCGCGTCGACATCGGCGATGGCGGGCAGCAGCTCGGCCCGGTCACCTCCGTTGGCGTGCCGGATCTCGAAGTCCGGGCCCAGGGCGTCGACGGTCGCGGGCGACAGCTCTTCAGCGATGAGTACGACAGGTTTCGAGCTCACGTGAGTCCTCACAGGTCCATTGCGGACGGCCGTCCCGACGGCCGCAGGCGGTGGAGGGAGCGGCGCCGGGAAGTCGCGGGAACGCACCCGCTCTTTCCTCGGTGTCGCGGTTGCCGCGTGTTAGACGCACGACGCTGTGGGCCCGACGCGTATGTAGTGGAGCAGTCTAGTGGTGGCACGCCGTGTTCACGCGCCTCCGCAGAAGGATCACCCGCACGTGCACATCAGCGCGTACGAACCGGCACGCGCGTTCAGCTCCTTCGGCGAACGAGGAGCGGGTCCGGGGACGGAGCCCCGTGGCCGCGCCTCGAACTGACGGGCACGGTCGTGGTGCCGGGTCGCCCCGGCACCACGACCGGACCGACGGAGTCACTCGTCGTCGTTGACCCACGACATGAGCTTGCGCAGCTCCTTGCCGGTGGTCTCCAGGAGGTGGTTCTCGTCCTGGGTCTTGTACTCGTTGTACTTCTTCAGACCGCCGTGGTACTCGTCCATCCAGGCCTGGGCGAACGTGCCGTCCTGGATCTCGGCGAGGACCTTCTTCATCTCGGCCTTGGTGGCGTCCGTGATGATCCGCGGGCCGGTGACGTAGTCGCCCCACTCGGCGGTCTCCGAGATCGACCAGCGCATCTTCTCCAGGCCGCCCTCGTACATGAGGTCGACGATGAGCTTCAGCTCGTGGAGGCACTCGAAGTAGGCGATCTCCGGCTGGTAGCCCGCCTCGGTCAGCGTCTCGAAGCCCGCCTTGACGAGCGCGGCCGTACCACCGCAGAGGACGGCCTGCTCACCGAACAGGTCGGTCTCGGTCTCCTCGGTGAAGGTCGTCTTGATGACGCCGGCACGGGTGCCGCCGATGCCCTTCGCGTACGAGAGGGCGAGCGCGAAGCCGTTGCCGGTCGCGTCCTGCTCGACGGCCGCGATGCACGGAACGCCGCGGCCCTCCTCGTACTGGCGGCGGACGAGGTGGCCCGGGCCCTTGGGGGCGACCATGCAGACGTCGACGCCGGCCGGGGGCTTGATGAAGCCGAAGCGGATGTTCAGGCCGTGGCCGAAGAACAGCGCGTCGCCGTCGGCGAGGTTGTCCTTGACGGACTCCTCGTAGACCTGGGCCTGGATCGGGTCCGGGACCAGGATCATGATGACGTCGGCCTCGGCGGCGGCCTCGGACGGGGTCACCACACGCAGGCCCTGCTCCTCGGCCTTCGCCTTGGACTTGGAGCCCTCGTGCAGACCGACCCGGACGTCGACACCCGAGTCACGGAGCGACAGCGCGTGGGCGTGGCCCTGGCTGCCGTAACCGATGACCGCGACCTTGCGGCCCTGGATGATGGACAGGTCGGCGTCAGCGTCGTAGAACAGCTCGGCCACTTTGGGTTCTCTCCTTGGAGTGCAGGTGTTGCGTCCCACCGTATGCCGGTGGGATGAGGGGAAGTTCCGGGGTCTCGGCATACGGGCGGCCGACGACGGCCGACCGCCCGCTTCCGGTCGTGCTGGAATCCTGTTACGGGGCCTACGCGGACCGGTCCAGCGCACGCAGCGACCGGTCGGTGATCGAGCGGGCGCCGCGGCCGATGGCGATCGTGCCGGACTGGACGAGCTCCTTGATGCCGAACGGCTCCAGCATCTTGAGCATGGCCTCCAGCTTGTCGCTGCCGCCGGTGGCCTCGATGGTGACGGCCTCCGGAGAGACGTCGACCGTCTTGGCGCGGAACAGCTGGACGATCTCGACGATCTGCGAGCGCGTCTCGTTGTCGGCGCGCACCTTCACCAGGACGAGTTCGCGCTGAACGGCCGCCGCAGGCTCCAGTTCGACGATCTTCAGGACGTTGACGAGCTTGTTGAGCTGCTTCGTGACCTGTTCGAGTGGCAGTGCCTCGATCACGTTGACCACGATCGTGATGCGGGAGATGTCGGGGTGTTCGGTGACACCGACCGCCAGCGAGTCGATGTTGAAGCCGCGGCGGGAGAACAGCGCGGTGATCCGGGCGAGGACACCGGGCTTGTTCTCCACCAGGACGGAGAGCGTGTGCTTGGACATGGGTCTGCTTCCTTTACCTACGGCTCTCAGTCGTCTTCGTTGTCGCCGAAGTCGGGGCGGACGTCCCGGGCGGCCATGATCTCGTCGTTCGAGGTGCCGGCGGCGACCATCGGCCACACCATGGCGTCCTCGTGGACGATGAAGTCGATCACGACGGGCCGGTCGTTGATCGAGTTCGCCTCTTCGATGACCTTGTCGAGGTCGTCCGGCGACTCGCAGCGGATCGCGTAGCAGCCCATGGCCTCCGACAGCTTCACGAAGTCGGGGACGCGGGTGCCGGCGCTCGGCTGCTTGCCGTCCGCGCCCGGCCCGGAGTGCAGCACGGTGTTGGAGTAGCGCTGGTTGTAGAAGAGGGTCTGCCACTGGCGGACCATCCCGAGGGCGCCGTTGTTGATGATGGCGACCTTGATCGGGATGTTGTTCAGGGCACAGGTGGTGAGCTCCTGATTGGTCATCTGGAAGCAGCCGTCGCCGTCGATCGCCCAGACCGTGCGGTCCGGGGCTCCGGCCTTGGCACCCATCGCGGCCGGCACCGCGTAGCCCATCGTCCCGGCGCCGCCGGAGTTCAGCCAGGTCGCGGGCTGCTCGTACTGGACGTAGTGCGCGGCCCACATCTGGTGCTGGCCGACGCCCGCGGCGAAGATCGTGCCCTCCGGCGCCAGCTGCCCGATGCGCTCGATGACCTGCTGGGGCGAGAGCGAGCCGTCCACTGGCTGCTCGTAGCCGAGCGGGTAGCTCTCCCGCCAGCGGCTGAGGTCCTTCCACCATGCGGTGTAGTCCCCCTGCTGCCCCTCGTTGTGCTCCTTCTGCACGGCCTGGATCAGGTCGGCGATGACCTCGCGGGCGTCCCCGACGATCGGCACGTCGGCGGCGCGGTTCTTGCCGATCTCCGCGGGGTCGATGTCGGCGTGGACGATCTTGGCGTACGGGGCGAAGCTGTCCAGCTTGCCGGTGACGCGGTCGTCGAAGCGGGCTCCGAGGGCGACGATCAGGTCGGCCTTCTGCAGCGCGGTGACGGCGGTGACCGCACCGTGCATGCCCGGCATTCCCACGTGCAGCGGGTGGCTGTCGGGGAATGCGCCGAGCGCCATCAGGGTGGTGGTGACGGGCGCTCCGGTGAGTTCTGCGAGGACCTTCAGCTCGGCGGTGGCGCCGGCCTTCATGACGCCGCCGCCGACGTAGAGGACGGGCCTCCGGGCCTGGGTGATCAGCCGGGCCGCCTCGCGGATCTGCTTGGCGTGCGGCTTGGTCACCGGGCGGTAGCCGGGCAGGTCCATGGTCGGCGGCCAGCTGAAGGTGGTCTTCGCCTGGAGGATGTCCTTGGGGATGTCGACCAGGACCGGGCCCGGGCGGCCGGTGGAGGCGATGTGGAACGCCTCCGCGATCGCCCGGGGGATGTCCTCCGCCTTGGTGACCAGGTAGCTGTGCTTGGTGATCGGCATGGTGATGCCGACGATGTCCGCCTCCTGGAAGGCGTCCGTACCGATCGCCTTCGACGCGACCTGCCCGGTGATCGCGACCAGCGGCACGGAGTCCATGTGCGCGTCCGCGATCGGGGTGACCAGGTTCGTGGCGCCCGGCCCGGACGTCGCCATGCACACCCCGACCTTGCCGGTGGCCTGCGCGTATCCGGTGGCCGCGTGGCCGGCGCCCTGCTCGTGGCGGACCAGCACGTGCCGCACCCGCTTGGAGTCCATCAGCGGGTCGTAGGCCGGGAGGATGGTGCCGCCGGGAATGCCGAATACCGTCTCGGCCCCGACCTCCTCGAGAGAACGGATGAGGGACTGCGCTCCCGTCACCTGCTCGGGTGCGGAGTGCTGTCCTCCGGAACGGGGCCGCGGCTGCGGGTGGTGGGCCCCGGTGGCCTGCTCGGTCATCGGCATTCTCTTCTCGATGCTGAGGGTTTTTGCATGTTTTGTACGGTGTGCGATTGCTGATCGACTGTCACCTGTGCAACAAAAAACCCCTCGTGCCGTGAGGCAGGCGAGGGGAGCGCGTCGGGTGCGGTCGCTGGGAGTTCCGGGTCATCGATCCGGTGCGTCCCAGCTCAGCCGACGCGCTTTCCAAGTACGAGAATTCGGGTGCGCATGGCACAGACCCTCCCCCCGGCACGCAGTGCGTGTCAAGTGGGTGGGACGGGAGTCTCATTATGTGAACGGAGCGCGATGCCGGTTCCGTAGCCGCCCGAGGCCGCCCCGGCCGCGTAGACGTTCGTGCTCCCACCTGCGTAGATGCCGCTTGCACCGCCTCCCACGAAGACGGGCTCGACGGGGCCGTGGGGCATGGGGTAGGCGCCCCCCGCCAGGGCCCGGCGCAGTCGGTACTCGTCCAGCGGCCCGGAGAAGGCGACACCCTGTCCGTGGGTGCAGCCCATCGAGCGCAGGGCGATGACCTGCTCGGGCAGATCCACTCCGTCGGCCACGGACTGCAGTCCCAGGTCGTTGGCGATGCGCAGCAGCCCGCTGGTGATCTTGTGGAGCCGGGCGGACTCGACGACGCCCTCGACCAGACCGCGGTCGAGTTTCAGTATGTCCACGGGCAGGCGGCGCAGCGCGGTGATCGTGGCGTAGCCGCTGCCGAAGCCGTCCAGGGCGATCCGGACGCCGAGACGCCTGAGCGTGTTCAGCCGGCGCTCCAGCTCGTCCAGGGAGATCTTGGGATCGGTTTCGGCCAGTTCCACGATCAGTGCGCCGGAGGGCAGGCCGTGCCGGGTCAGCAGGGCCTCGACCGAGCTGAGGGGCATGGAGCGGTCGAGGAGCCGGCGGGCGGTCATCCGGACGGCGATGGGTACGGCGAGCCCGGTGGCGGCGCGCTCGGCGGCCTGCTCGACGGCCTCCTCCAGCATCCAGCGGCCGAGCTCGGCGGTGCGCTCGTTGTCCTCGGCGACGCGCAGGAACTCCGCGGGGGTGAACAGCACGCCCTGGGCGGAGCGCCAGCGCGCCTGTGCGGCCACCGCCGTGATCCGGCCGGTGTCCAGGGAGACCACGGGCTGGTGCAGCAGTGCGAACTCGCCGTCGTGCAGGGCGGCGCGCAGCCGGGTGGCCAGCTCCGCCTTCCGTACGACGTCCTGCTGCATCTGTGGCGCGTACAGCTCGACGCGGCCCTTGCCCGCCGCCTTCGCCCGGTACATCGCCAGGTCCGCGTTGCGCAGCAGTTCACCGGCTCCCAGGCCCGGCTCGGAGAAGGCCACACCGATGGAGGCGGCGACCCGGACATCGTTGCCGTCGATGAGGTACGGCTGCGAGAGGGTCTTGCGGAGGCGGTCGGCCAGCTCGAAGATGTGGCGCTCGCGCGCGGTGCGGTCACGGGTGCCGTCACCGACGATCAGGGCCGCGAACTCGTCGCCGCCGAGCCGGGAGGCGGTGTCCCCGTACCGGACGGCGTCCTGGAGCCTGCGGGCGGCCTGTACGAGGAGCTCGTCACCGGCCTGGTGCCCGATCGTGTCGTTGACCGCTTTGAATCCGTCGAGGTCGATGAAGAGCACGGCGGTGCCGTGGTCGGAGGAGCGGCGGCCGGACAGCGCCTGTCCGACGCGCTTGGTGAACAGGGCGCGGTTGGGCAGGTCGGTGAGCGGGTCGTGCTCGGCGTTGTGCTGCAGCTGGGCCTGGAGGCGGACCCGCTCGGTGACGTCACGGCTGTTGAAGATGAGGCCGCCGTGGTGGCGGTTGACGGTCGACTCGACGTTGAGCCAGCCTCCTTCACCGGACCTGAAACGGCACTCGATGCGGGTGGTGGGCTCCTCGGCGGGGTCGGCGGCGAGGAAGCGGCGCACCTCGTGCACCACGCAGCCCAGGTCCTCCGGGTGGATGAGCGAGGCGAGTTCGGAGCCGACCAGGTCCTCGGCGGGCCGCCCGTAGACCCCGGCCGCGGCCGGGCTGACGTACCGGAGGATGCCGTTCGGGGCGGCGATCATGATGACGTCGCTGGAGCCCTGCACCAGGGAGCGGAAGTGGTTCTCCTTCTGGGCCAGCTCCTGGGTGAGGGTGATGTTGTCGATGAGCATGATGCCCTGGCGCACGACGAGGGCGAGCACGACCGTGCCGCCGGTGACGAGCACGACGCGGTCGACGCTGCGGCCGTTGAGCACGTTGTAGAGAATCCCCAGCGTGCAGACCGCGGCGGCCAGGTAGGGAGTGAGTGCCGCCAGCGAACTGGTGATGGGCCTGCTGGCCGGATACCGACTGTGACCTCCTTCCTGGAGGGGCACGAGTGCCGGTTCTCCCTGCCGGGGCCCGGGCACGTAGCCGTACACCACGCGCGTGTGCCCCTCTTCTTCCGTGGGTCCGTTCCGGTGCCCCACCCAGGGGGCGTAGGCGAGCAGCAGCGATCCGGCGAACCAGCCGGCGTCGAGCAACTGCCCCGAGCGGTAGTCGTTGTGCAGCAGTGGCGAGGTGAACAGGGCGTCGCACATCACCGTCAGGGCCAGCGCCCCGATCGCGGTGTTCACCGCGGAGCGGTTCACCGCCGAGCGCCTGAAGTGCAGTGCGAGCACCATGCTCACGAGGGCGATGTCCAGCAGCGGATACGCGAGCGACAGGGCGGTGTGGGGCACGCTCGGCCCCTCCGCCTTCGCCGCCTGGGCGAGCGCCAGACTCCAGGAGAGCGTGAGCAGCGAGCCGCCGATCAGCCAGGCGTCGAGGCCCAGACAGACCCACCCGGCCTTGCTCACCGGCCGTTTGGCGAGGACGAGCAGTCCCACGATGGCCGGCGGTGCGAAGCACAGGAAGAACAGGTCGGCGTAGCTCGGGCTGGGCACCGGGCGGTTCAGGACGACCTCGTACCAGCCCCAGACGAGGTTGCCGGCCGCCGCCATCGCGGAGGAGAGCGAGAAGAGAAGCCAGGCAGGTCGAAAGCGGCTGCGGCGGGCACGGGCGCACAGGAAGCAGGAGACGGCCGCCGCGGAGGCCGCCGCGCTCAGCCCGAAGTCGCCCATGATCAGAGCGAGTCGGTGCGAGCCCCAGCCGAGCGCGGAACCGACCGCGTATGCCGCGCACATCAGGGCGAGCATGAGCTGCGGGACCGTGCCGGGTCCGCCTCCGGTGGCCGGGCGGCGGGCCTGCAACGCCACCGGGGAGCTCACTGTGCCTCTCCGGTCCGCCCCGCCCCCGAGTCCCTCTGGTCCCGGCGGGCCGGATGCGCGTGCCTCCTGCGACCGCTCGGCCTTCGATGGTGATGGCCGCTGTGGCCGCGTCTGCGCGCGGGTGGACACCAGGGTCGCCGTCGGCGGCCCCGCCGCGTCGGATCGTTGGTCCATAGGCCGTGCATCGCCCGTCGCCCCCCTCGCTGTTGCTGTCTCTCGATCCCCGGCGCCGAATGATGCGCGGCGCAGCCCCTGTCGGGACGATACACCAGTCTCGTCACTCAGGGACATAGTTCCTCTACGCTCCGTGACGATCAGCGGGGCCGCGGACACGGCGCGCATTCGAGGGACTGCGGAGGGTACCCGTGCGGGTCCCCGCCCTGCCGCTGCCGGGAGAGGGGAGGACTACGAGCCCGTCGTAAGGACCACGTTCCGCAGGGGCTCCCGGTTCACGAAACGGTGCAACTGGTCCACGAGGAGCCGCTGGGCGCGCGGGAAGAACGCCGAGGTCGGGCCGCCGACGTGAGGGCTGATCAGTACGCCGGGCGCGTGCCACAGGGGGTGCCCCGGGGGCAGTGGTTCGGGGTCGGTGACGTCCAGGGCCGCCCGGAGCCGGCCGCTCTCCAGCTCGGCGAGGAGCGCCTTCGTGTCGACGACACCACCGCGGGCCACGTTCACGAGGAGTGCCCCGTCCTTCATACGGGCCAGGAAATCGGCGCCCGCCAGGCCTTTCGTCTGCTCGGTGAGGGGCGTGATGAGCACCACCACGTCGGCTTCCGGGAGGAGTTCGGGCAGTGCGGCGATCGGATGCACAGGGCCGCGCGCCGTCTCGCGTGCGGAGCGCGCGACGCGCGCCACCCGCGCGAGCTCGAAGGGTACGAGCCGGTCCTCGATGGCGGAGCCGACCGCTCCGTAGCCGACGATCAGGACGCTTTTGTCCGCGAGCGCGGGACGGAAGCCGGACCGCCATTCCTCGCTGTCCTGCCCGCGGACGAAGTCGGGGACGCCCCGCAACGAGGCGAGGATCAGGGTGAGGGCGAGTTCGGCGGTGCTGGCGTCGTGCACACCGCGCGCGTTGCACAACTGCACGCCGCCGGGCAGCAGTTCCAGGCCCGGCTGGACGTGGTCGATACCGGCCGACAGCGTCTGCACGACCCGTACGGACGTCATGTCGGCCAGGGGGCGCACCGAGATGTCGCCGCCCTTCATATAGGGGACGACGTAGAAGGCGCAGTCGGCGGGGTCGGCGGGAAAGTCCCTCTCGCCGTTCCAGTAGCGGTAGTTGGGGCCCGCGGGGAGGCCTTCGAGTTCGTCTGCGGGAAACGGGAGCCACACTTCGTACGTCATGGTCAGGAGGCTATGCGAAGCGCCTGCGGACGCAGAGGTTAGTTTGGGGGGCCAGGAGAGGGAGGGCGCGGCCAGGTGGAGCGCAGGACGATCGGGGCAGCGGCGCTCGAGGTGGGGGCTGTCGGCCTCGGGTGCATGCCGATGAGCTGGGCGTACTCGGGTTCGCGGCAGCGGGGTGACGAGTCGCTGCGGACCGTGCACACGGCCCTCGACCGGGGTGTGACCCTCCTGGACACTGCCGACATGTACGGCCCCTTCAAGAACGAGCTGCTGGTCGGGCGCGCACTGAAGGACCGGCGTTCGGAGGCCTTCGTGTCGACCAAGGTCGGTCTGCTGGTCGGCGAGCAGCACATCGTGGCCAACGGCCGTCCCGGCTACGTGAAGCGGGCGTGCGACGCCTCGCTGCGCCGCCTGCAGACGGACGTCATAGACCTCTACCAGCTGCACCGCGAGGATCCGGAGGTGCCGGTCGAGGAGACGTGGGGCGCGATGGCGGAGCTCGTGACGGCCGGGAAGGTGCGGGCGCTCGGGCTGTGCGCGATGGGCGCGCGCCCCGGCCGCGGACCGGGGGCACGGCTGCACGACGAAACGATCCGCCGGCTGGAGCGGGTGCAGCAGGTCTTCCCGGTGAGCGCGGTGGAGGCCGAACTGTCGGTGTGGTCGCAGCAGGCCTTGGAGAGCCTGCTGCCGTGGTGCGAGGCCCGCGGTGTCGGTTTCCTCGCGGCGATGCCGCTCGGCAGCGGCTTCCTGACCGGGACGCTCACCCCCGGTGAGGGGTTCGAGCGCGACGACCTACGGGCCCGGCATCCCCGTTTCACCGCCGAGATGATGGCCGCCAACCAGTCCATCGTCGTCGGCCTGCGACGGGTGGCCGCCCGTCACTCGGCCGCGGCGGAGGAAGCCCGCGTCACCCCCGCTCAGGTGGCGCTCGCGTGGGTGCTGTCGCGCGGGCGGCACGTGGTTCCGGTGCCCGGGACGAAGCGGGCGTGCTGGGCCGCGGAGAACGCGGGGGCGGCCGGGCTGCGCCTGACGGCGGAGGACCTCGCCGAGGTGGCGGGGTTGCCGCCGGCGCTGGGATCCTGGGACTGAGCGGGCCCGCCGGACCTCGGCAGGTTCCGGGCCGGTTGGCCGGGACGGCTGCCGGAAGGGTTCTCGGGGCTGTATCGCCCGGTTCGGGCGGGGTCCGGCGATTCGGTGTTCCGTGATCGGGAACTCGTGGGGCCCGAGCGGTGTATGAAAAGTAGAACCTGCCGCGTCGAAGGGATCCTGATCGTGCAACGTCGAGCTGTGACGGCTGTGTTGGCCGCGGCCGCGCTCCTGCTGACGGCCGGGTGCTCCTCCGGTGACGGGGAGGATCCGGGCGACGGCAACAGCGCGCCCGCGAGCAGCCCGGAGCCGGGGACGTCGGCCTCGGCCTCCGGACGGGCGGGCGAGGAGGCGCCGCCTCCCGCCAAGGGCTCCGTGAAGGTCGTGCGGACCGTCACCGAAGGCCTGAAGACACCCTGGGGGCTCGCGCCGCTTCCCGAGGGCGACCTCCTGGTGTCCTCGCGGGACGAGGGGACGATCACCAGGGTCGACGGCGAGACCGGGAAGAAGACCGAGCTGGGCTCGGTCCCGGGAGTCGCTCCCGCCGGGGAGGGCGGCCTGATGGGCCTGGCCCTGTCCCCGTCGTACGCGTCGGACCACATGGTCTACGCGTACTTCACGTCGGACTCCGACAACCGCATCGTGCGCATGCTGTACGACGAGAAGAGGCCGGCCGGTGAGCAGCTGGGCGCACCCGACACGGTGTTCAGGGGCATCCCGAAGGGCACGAACCACAACGGCGGCCGGATCGCCTTCGGCCCGGACAAGATGCTCTACGCGGGCACGGGCGAGACGTACGTGACCGAGCTGGCCCAGGACAAGAAGTCGACGGGCGGCAAGATCCTGCGTCTGACGCCGGACGGCGAACCGGCGCCGGGCAACCCGTTCGACTCACCCGTGTACTCGTACGGCCACCGCAACGTGCAGGGCCTGGCCTGGGACAGCAAGCAGCGCCTGTTCGCCTCGGAGTTCGGCCAGGACACATGGGACGAGCTGAACCACATCAAGCCGGGTGACAACTACGGCTGGCCGGACGCGGAGGGCAAGTCCGACGACTCCGAGTACCACAGCCCGGTCGACCAGTGGAAGACCGACGAGGCCTCCCCGAGCGGCATCGCCTATGCCGAGGGCTCGATCTGGATGGCGGGCCTGCGCGGCAAGCGGCTGTGGCGCATCCCGCTCGACGGCACCGAGGCGTCGGCGGAGTCCCAGGCCTTCCTGGAGGACGACTACGGCCGTCTGCGCACCGTGGTCTCGGCGGGCGGCAACAAGCTGTGGCTGGTCACGAGCGAGACGGACGGCAGGGGGACCCCCGGCAGCGGGGACGACCGGATTCTGCAGCTGGAGGTGACGTAGAGGCGCCTAGGCGGGGGCACCCGGATCGCTCCGGGCCCCGGAATCCCCGGATGCCGCCGAGGGGTCGCGGTCGTCCTAACCGTCACGACCGTCGTGGTCGCCCGGGCCGTCCTGGTCGCCGTGACCGTCCTGGCCGTCCTGGCCGTCCTGGCCGTCCTGGCCGTCCGGATCACCCTGACGGTCATGCCCGTCCGGGGCGCCGCCCGCGGGCTGTCCCGGCAGGCGCACGATCACCTTGCCTGAGGTCAGGTCTATCGGTCCCCTGCCCGGGTCACCGTCGTTCAGGTCGACGCGCGTCAGCTCCAGCCGCTTGCGCTCCTCGTCGGTGTGCTTGCGGCCCGGTGCGAAGAGCTCGTTGATCATGTTGAACACGGTGCCTCCCTCGGCCCGGGGTCTCCTCCAGCGTAGGCGTCCCCGGGCGGATCTCACCGAGAGGACCTCGGCGGGTGGATCTCACCCTGTCGTCCGGGCGTCCACCGTCTCCGGTGGGAACAGCCGCAGCCGGTGCGCCAGCGCAGCGGCCTCGCCGCGGCCCGAGACGTTCAGCTTGGCGAGGATGTTGGAGACGTGGACGCTGGCCGTCTTCGGGGAGATGAAGAGTTCCTCGGCGATCCGGCGGTTGCTGTGGCCGGCGGCCACCAGGCGCAGGACGTCCCGCTCCCGGCTGGTGAGGCCGAGCGCCTCGGCCGGGTCGGCGGGAGCGG
The DNA here is from genome assembly GCF_027107535.1 of Streptomyces aurantiacus. Classification (NCBI taxonomy): domain Bacteria; kingdom Bacillati; phylum Actinomycetota; class Actinomycetes; order Kitasatosporales; family Streptomycetaceae; genus Streptomyces; species Streptomyces sp. Qhu-G9. The sequence goes on from NZ_CP114283.1 coordinate 7,837,427, forward strand.
TGGAGGTCCGCTCGGGGGTGCGGGAGAGGGTGAGGCGGGCGCGTTGCGCGAGCAGGGAGACGGCCTCCGCGAGCGGGCGCGCGCCGAGGTGGTCGGCCGCGGCCCGGGCCAGCCTCAGCAGTTCCCTGGAGCGGTCCCGCTCCTCCTCGCCGCCTCCGGCGACCAGCAGGGACTCGGCCAGGCGGTACCGGACGCAGGCGAGGTCGTAGGGGCGTTCGAGGGGCTCGAAGGCGTCGAGCACCTCGGCCCACTCGTCCGGGGTGTCCCGGCCCTCGGCGCGCAGCAGCTCGGCCCGCACCCAGCGCTCGTACCCCTGCCAGACGGGTACGTTCGTGGCGAGGCCCTTGGCGGCGCCTCTCAGGCGTTCGAGGACGTCGGCGCGGCCCTCGTCGGCGCCGGGGCGCCCGCGGGCGTCGGCCTCCGCGGTCGCGGAGGCGAGGAGCAGGGGCCAGCCGTAGCGGTGGGTGCCCGGCGGGAAGCCGATGCCCAGAGCCTCGTTCAGTTCCGCACGGGCATCGAGGAGGCGGCCCTCCCCGGCGGCGACGCCGATCGCGAGGGCGGTCAGCGGAAGCAGATGCTGGGGCACGACGTCATGGGTGCCGAAGTGGCCCCGGGCGGCTGCCAGTTGGCGGCCCGCCTCGGCCAGGTCGCCCCGCGCGAGGGCGAGCCGGGAGTGGACGGTGGCGTTGAAGCCGCGGGGCTTCTCGCTCTGGCCGATGCGCTCCGAGTTGACCCCGGCCTCACCCGCCTCGTCCCAGCGGCCCAGGGAGAAGAGGGACTCGCTGAGGTTTCCCCAGACCCAGGCCTCGGAGTACACCAGGCCGAAGCTCCGGGCGAGTTCGACCCCCTCCCGGAGGATGCGGACGGCTTCCTGGGAGCGGCCGAGGCCCTCCAGGTGGGACGGCAGGTTGATGTGGACGCGGCCCACCACGTAGGCGGCACCGGCCTCCGAGGCCTGCTTCTTGACCTCGTGCACCTCGGCGAGCCCCGCCTCGATGTCCCCCGACTCGACGAGGAGCCCACCCAGGGTGAGCCGTGCGTGCAGCTCGATGTCACGGGCGCCCACCATGCGGGCGTACTCCACGGCGCGCTCGGCGGCCAGGAGTGCTTCCGGGCCGGGGCGGTGCTGCATGGACCAGTTGGCGACGTTGGCGAGGACGTCGGCGTGCACCGCGGACGGCGGCAGTCCGCGGACCAGGTCCTGGGCGGTGGACAGCTCCTTCCAGCCGTCGCCCCGGGAGCGTGCCTCCATCAGCCGGGAGCGCTGGATCCAGAACCAGGCGGCGCGCAGCGGGTCGCCCTCGTCCTCCAGGAGGTGCAGGGCCCGCTTCGTGATCTTCAGGGCGCGCTCGCGCTCCCCGCTGAACCGGCCCGCCACGGCGGCCTCGGCCATCAGGTCGAGGTACCGCAGCGGGGTGGTCTGCGGGTCGCAGCCGCACGGGGGGTAGACCTCGGCGTAGTCGACGGGCCGCAGCTCGGCGCGTACGTCCTCGGGGGCCGTGTCCCACAGCTCCATCGCCCGCTCCAGGAGCCGCAGTTGCTCCGAGTAGGCGTGCCGGCGGCGGGCCTCAACGGAGGCTTCGAGGACGGCGGGCAGAGCCTTGGCGGCGTCGTGCGCGTGGTACCAGTGGCTGGCCAGCCGGGCGGCTCGCTCGTCGGCCGGGACGAGCGCGGGGTCGGCCTCCAGGACCTCCGCGTACCGGCGGTTGAGGCGGGAGCGCTCGCCGGGCAGCAGGTCGTCACCGACGGCCTCGCGCACCAGGGAGTGGCGGAAGCGGTAGCCGCCCCCGTCGGCCGTGGCGAGCAGGATGTTGGCGCCGACGGCGGCCCGCAGCGCCTCGATGAGGTCGTCCTCGGAGAGCCGGGCGACGGCGGCGAGCAGCCGGTACTCCACGGTGGAGCCGCCCTCGGCGACGATCCTGGCGACCCGCTGGGAGCTCTCGGGCAGGCTCTCGACGCGGACGAGGAGCAGGTCGCGCAGGGAGTCGGTGAGGCCGGCGCAGCAGCCTTCGTGGGCGGCCACGGCCAGTTCCTCGACGAAGAAGGCGTTGCCGTCGGAGCGCGCGAAGATCTCGTCGACCTGGGCCGGATCGGGTTCGGAGGCGATGATTCCGGCGATCTGGCAGCCGACTTCGGTGCGGCTGAAGCGGCCGAGCTCGATGCGGCGGACGGTGCGCAGCCGGTCGAGTTCGGCGAGGAGCGGCCGCAGCGGGTGGCGGCGGTGGATGTCGTCGGCGCGATAGGTGGCGACGACGAGGAGGCGGCCGCTGCGCAGCGTCCGGAAGAGGTAGGCGAGGAGGTGGCGGGTCGAGGCGTCGGCCCAGTGCAGGTCCTCCAGGAGGACGACGACCGGGCGGTCGGCGGCGACGCGCTCCAGGAGGCGGACGGTGAGTTCGAAGAGGCGGGCCATGCCGTCCTCGTCGTGCCGTCCGCGGGAGGTCTCGCCCAGTTCGGGCAGCAGCCGGGCCAGCTCGTCCTCCTGTCCGGCGGCCGCGGCGGCCAGTTCGTCGGGCAGCTGGCGGCGCAGGGCCCGCAGGGCGGTGGAGAACGGGGCGAAAGGCAGGCCGTCGGCGCCGATCTCGACACAGCCGCCGACCGCCACGACGGCGCCCTCGCGGCAGGCCCTCACCGCGAACTCCTCGATGAGGCGGGTCTTGCCGACGCCGGCCTCACCGCCGAGCAGCAGTGCCTGCGGCTCGCCCGTGGCTGCTCGGGCGAACGCGTCGTTCAGTACGTCCAGTTCGTCGGCCCGGCCGACGAAGACAGGACTGACGGACCTGGTCTCCACAGCGCCGAGCATCGCACAGGGGTCCGATGTCGCGGCACTGGTTATCCGGGGTCCCGCCACGGCCTCGGGCCCGTCCGCGGTCGCGGACGGGCCCGAGGAGGAACTGCCGGTGGCCGGGAGAGCGGTCACCGGGTCCCCGCCCCGCGGAGGGCGGCCGACCCCCGTGCGGCCGCCCTCCGCTGCCCCGGGGCTCACGCGGCGCGCGCGAACCGGGGCCTGCGGTGGCTGTGGCCGTTCACCCGCCCCTCGCTGTCGTCGTGGCCGGAGCGCGCGGCCTGCCTGGCGGCGCGACGGCTGCGGGCCGCCTCGCGGGCCATGCGGTAGTTGTCGGCGTTGCGGATCATTTCCGCGGAACGGATCTGCTGGAGCTCGTGCTCGAACATCTGGTACCCCTCGGGCTGAGTGACTCGTGGAGAGTCACTGTCGGCTTCGCTCGTTTGCGATGCCTCTACCTTCGTCTCCGAGGGGGGTGCGCCACATCGGGAGAGTTCCGCATCTTGCGCGCACGAAGGGCCTTAGTCCCGCCGTAAGTGGCCTACGGCGGGACTAAGGCCCCTCAGAACGTGCGGTTCGTCAGCCGGCGGACGGCATGGACAGGAGGATGTCGGAGTACTTGAGGACGGCCAGCAGCAGGCCGACGACGCCGAGCGAGACGCCCGCCCAGGCGACGGACTTGACCCACGGGGACTGGGCGGGGATCCGGTCGGGGTTGCCGAACGCGGGCCGGACCAGCACCACGACGCCGACGATCAGCGCGGCCAGTGCGAAGAAGCCGGCGACCAGCGCGTTGGCGTTCCAGGAGTCGGAGTACACCTGCTTGATCTGCGTGGCCACGGGCTGGCCCTGAACGGTCTCCAGCTGGCCGTACAGCGAGTCGCGTGCCTGCGCGATCGTGCCGACCCAGCTGCCGGTGAGCGAGACGATGCCGAGTCCGGCGGAGACGACGGCGGCTGCGCCCAGGCCCACCCCGGAACCGGCGGCGGGTTCGGCCCCCGCCTGCTCGTCCTCGTCCTCGCCCAGGATCTCGGCGTCGGCCCGGTCGTCATCCGGCGCGGCGTCGGTCTCCTCGACCTTCCCGATCGCTGCCGTTCCGTCGCTCTTGCCGAGCTTCACGGCCTCGTCGTCGCGCTGTGCCTCGGTGCCGGTCTCGGTTCCGGCCTCGGTCTCTGTCTTGGTTCCCATGCTCCGCACCGTACGGACGCTGTCTGAGAATTTCTTTAAGATCCCGGGATCGTCACGCGGCGGTCGTCACATCGCCTCGCCGGCCGCCGCCGGGGACGCGCCCGCGCCGTCACTTCCCCCGCGCGCGTGCGGCCCGCCACTCCCCCGCCAGCACCGACCACACCTCGGTGTCCTGCCGTACGCCCCGGTACGGGTAGCTCTCCCTGAGGACGCCGTCACGGCTCATGCCGAGCCGTCGCGCCACGTTCAGGCTGGGCTCGTTCCCGGAGGCGGCGTGCCACTCCACCCGGTGGATGCCGCGTTCGTCGACCGCCCAGTCGATGAGGACGCCCACCGCGCGCGTGATCAGCCCGCGGCCGGCCGCAGCGGGCTCCAGCCAGCAGCCGACCTCACAGGTGTTGTTCTCGGCGTCGAAGACCCGGAAGAGCACTCCGCCGACGAGCTTCCCGTCCAGCCACACCCCGTGCAGGCTGCCCGTGTCGGCGGCCTTCTTGTCGGCGTACGCCTGGAGCAGCTCCCGGGCGGACTCGGTGTCCGTGGCGCGTGACCCGAAGGGGATGTACTGCTGGACGAACTCGCGGCCGCGGTCCAGATGGGCGAGGAACTCCTGCGCGTGCCACGGCTCCAGGGGCCTGAGTTCGGCGCCGTCGTCACCCAGGGATATCGCGTACATCCTGTTGTCGCTCCTTCACGAGTACGTCCGCGAGCGCGTCGCCACGCGCCCCCGGGATCCTCGCACGCGGGCCGGCGTCGGCGGTACGGATTTCCGGCGGCTCGATGCTCAGGCGCGGCAGGCGCCGGTCGAGCCAGCCGGGCAGCCACCAGTTGGCGCCGCCCAGCATGTGCATGAGGGCGGGCACCAGGAGCGTACGCAGCACGAACGCGTCGAGGGCGACGGCGGCGGCGAGCGCTATGCCGAACATCGCGATGACGCGGTCGCCGCTGAGCACGAAGGCCAGGAAGACCGAGATCATGATGACGGCGGCGGAGTTGATCACCCTGCTGGTCTCCGCGAGGCCCACGCGGACGGCCCTGCGGTTGTCGCCGGTCTCCAGCCACTCCTCGTACATCCTGCTGACCAGGAACACCTGGTAGTCCATGGAGAGCCCGAAGAGCACGGAGACCATGATCACGGGCAGGAAGGGCTCGATGGGGCCCGCCCGGCCGAGGCCCAGCAGTTCGCTGCCCCAGCCCCACTGGAAGATCGCGACGACGACTCCGAAGGCGGCGGCGACGGCCGCGACGTTCATCGCGGCGGCCTTCAGAGGGATGCCGATGGACCGGAAGGCGAGCAGCAGCAGGATGCAGCCGAGGCCGATCACCACGCCCACGAAGAGGGGCAGTTTGCCGACGATGACGTCGGCGAAGTCGTCGTATCCGGCGGTCATGCCGCCGACCCGCAGGTCGAGCGTGGTCCCGGTCTCGGCCCGCGGCAGCACCTCGGTGCGCAGCCGGTCGACGAGTTCGCTGGTCCGCTGGGACTGCGGCGAGGACTCCGGTACGACGGTGAGATAGGCGGTGTCTCCGTCGTTGTCGTACGTCACCGGGGTCGCGGCGCGGACGCCCTCGGTGCTCCGGAGCGTGGCGTCGAGGTTGTCCAGGGCGAGCCGGTCCTGGCCGCCGGAGACGGGCGTGACAAGGGTCAGCGGCCCGTTGAGGCCCGGTCCGAAGCCGTCCGCGAGCAGGTCGTACGCCTGCCGCGTGGTGGCCGTCTCCGGGTTGTTGCCCTGGTCGGAGGTGCCCAGGTGCAGTGAGAACGTCGGCAGGGCGAGCAGTGCCATGACGGCGAGGGCGACGCCGCCGAGGAGTTTGGGGTGCCGCTCGACGAAGGCGGACCAGCGGGCGGCGAGCCCGGTGGGGATCTCCGGCTGGGGCCCGTGCTCGTCCAGCCGGCGGCGTTCGCGGCGGCTCAGGGCGCGCATGCCGATGAGGGAGAGCAGCGCGGGCAGCAGGGTCACGGAGGCCGCGACGGTGAGGACCACGGTGAGGGAGGCGGCGATCGCGACGCCGTTGAGGAAGCTGAGCCGCAGTATGAGCATGCCGAGCAGGGCGATACAGACGGTGGCGCCCGCGAAGACGACCGCGCGGCCGGTGGTGGCGACCGCGTTCCGTGCGGCCTCCTCGACCGGGAGACCGCGTTTCAGGCCGCGGCGGTGCCTGGTCACGATGAACAGCGCGTAGTCGATGCCGACACCGAGGCCGATCAGCATGCCGAGCATCGGCGCGAAGTCGGCGACGGTCATCGCGTGGCCGAGCAGCACGATCCCCGCGTACGCGGTGCCGACGCTCACCAGGGCGGTGGCGATGGGCAGCAGCGAGGCGGCGAGGGAGCCGAAGGCGAGGAAGAGGACCACGGCGGCGACGGCCACGCCGACGATCTCGGCGATGTGCCCGCCGGAGGACTCGGTGAGGGCGACCGCCTGGCCGCCCAGCTCGACGCGCAGTCCGTCGGCCTCGGCGGCCTTCGCGGTGTCGACGACCGCGCCGGCCTCGCCCTGGTCGATGTCCTCGGCCGGGTCGGCGAAGGTGACCGTGGCGTAGGCGGTGCGTCCGTCGCCGCTGATCCGGCCGGCTCCCTGGTCCCCGTAGGGGCTGACGACCGCGGCCACCCCGGGCAGGGCGGCGATCTTGTCGAGGGTGCGGGTCATGGTCTGCTCGACGTCGGCGGCGCGGACCGTGCCGGGGCCGGAGTGCCAGACGACGGTGTCGCTGTCGCCACCGAGGCCGGGGAAGTTGTCCTGGAGGAGCCGGGCGGCACTGCCCGACTCGGTGCCCGGCACCTGGTAGTCGTTCGAGTACGCGGCGCCGGTCACGGAGGCGGCGGCGGTGGTCCCTCCGAAGGCGAGGAGCCAGAGCAGTACGGCGACGAGGCGGTGCTGCACACACCAACGTGCGAGGGCTGCCACGGACGAGCTCCCTGGGTATTTTGTGGATCTTTATCGGGAACTGCCCGCAAAGAACGCATGACCGATGCGTTGTCACTCTTGCAGCCGAAAATGATCGTTGGCCTCATTCGTGGGTTTACTCACAAGAGTGCGAGGAGGTTCACACGACAATCCGATGAACTCTGTCGCCCCTCCCGGCGTCCGCAGGCACGCCAGGAGTGACGCGCATCGGCGTCGGCCCATCCCCCGATCGACCGACATGGAGTACGCGAGCGGCCTCAGCGCCGTTCATAACCCCGCAGGAACGCCCGGACCCCGGACGCGATCAGCTCGTCGCGCTCCTCGTCCGTGACGGGTACGGCCCCCTGATAGGTGCGGTCACTGAGCTCACCGACGGCCAGCTGGAGGAAGTGCGTGGCGGCCCGCCGCGGGTCGGGGGCGTCGAGGAGCCCTTCCTCGGACAGCTCACGGAAGCGGACCGCCACCTCCTCCAGGGCGCGGTCGGGGCCGGAGGCACGCCACGCGTCCAGGAACTCCTGGGGGATGTGGCCGACCTCGGCCCGCAGCTGCCGTACGACGGCGAAGTGGTCGGGATACAGGTGCATCGGCGACGTCCAGGCGTGCGCGAACGCCACGAGGTCGGCCTCCAGGTCCGTGACCTTGTGGAGCCGCCGGTCGACGGCGTCATGGAGGGCCCGTACGACCTCCTCCGACCCCTCCACGACGACGACCCGGAAGAGCTGCGCCTTTCCCTCCGGGAAGTGGTTGTAGATCGTGCGGGAGGAGACCCCGGCCTCCTCGGCGATGGAGTCGACGGCGGCGCGGGTGTAGCCGTCGCGCCCGAAGACACGGCGGGCTCCCCGCACGATCGCCTGCCGCTTCTCCGCGAGCCCTTGCCTCACGCGCCTGCCCCTTCCTGTCGCCCGTCACGGTATCCGGATCAAGGCCATTACAACGACCGTTGCATTTATTGCCATCACCGTTGTACTTTCTCGTCATGACCGACTCAGTCACCTCATCCCCGTACGGGGCACGATGAGCGCCACCCTGCCGACGCGGACCGGGGGCAGCGGGGAGAAGGGCGCTCCGCCCCTGCCCGCCATCCCCCGGGACGTCCTGGCCCTCGCGGGCGTCGTGGTCCTCGGGTCCTTCATGACGGTGCTCGATCTGACCATCGTCAACGTGGCCCTGGACCGCCTGTCGCGCGCCTTCGACGCACCCCTGTCCGTCGTCCAGTGGACGGTGACCGGCTACTCACTGGCGCTCGCCACCGTCATCCCCGTCACCGCGTGGGCGGTGGGCCGTCACGGCGCCAAGCGGGTCTTCCTCACCGCCGTCGCGCTCTTCACGCTCGGCTCGGCGCTCACCGGCCTCGCCTGGGACGCCGGCTCACTGATCGCGTTCCGGGTGGTGCAGGGGCTCGGCGGCGGCATGATCGTGCCCGTCGCGATGACGGTGGTCCTGCGCGCCGCCCCGCCCGAGCGCAAGGGCACGATGATGGGCATCCTCGGGATTCCCGTCCTCGTCGGTCCGATGACGGGTCCGGTCCTGGGCGGCTTCCTCACCGACTCGCTGTCCTGGCGCTGGATCTTCTTCGTCAACGTCCCCGTCGGCGCCCTCACCCTGCTGCTCGGGGCACGCGTGCTGCGCGGCGACGACGAGCGGACCCGCCGCCCGCTGGACCTGGCCGGACTGCTGACGCTCTCCCCCGGCCTCGCGGCCCTGCTGTACGGGCTGACGCTGGGCGGCGAGCGCGGCGGCCTGGACTCGGTGGGGGTCGTCGTCCCGCTCGTCGCCGGTGCGGCACTGGTGACGGCCTTCGCCGTACGGTCCCTCCGGGTGGACCACCCCCTGCTCGATCTGCGACTGCTGCGCGGGGCGCCGGTCGGCCGGGCGGTGGCGACGATGATGCCGTTCTCGGCCGCGTACTTCGGCTCGATGATCCTCGTACCGCTGTACTGGCAGCAGGAGCGCGGCCTGTCCGCCACGGAGGCCGGGCTGCTGATGGCTCCTCAGTTCCTCTTCAGCGGCACGGTGATGCAGATCTCCAGCCGGGTCTCGGACCGGGTCGCGACGCGCGCGATCGTCGTACCCGGTGTCCTGGTCGCCGTCACGGGCTTCCTCGCCTTCGCCGTACAGGCCGGTCCGGACACGCCGTACTGGCGCCTGGTCGCCTCCCTCGCCGTCATGGGCACCGGCGTCGGCATGACCAGCATGCCGGTGATGGCCTCCGCCACGCGCGGCCTCGCGGACGCCGAGGTCGCCGCCGGCAGCACGGCGCTCGGCATCGTCCTCCAGATGGCCGCGTCGGTCGGCACGGCCCTGGCGGCCCTGCTCCTGACGGCGACGGACGGCTTCCGTACGACGCTCCTGTGCGGGGCGGCCCTGATGCTGTCGGCCCTGCCGATGGCGGCACGCCTGCCGAGGCATCGCCCGTGACCCCGGGGCCGGACGGGCCGGCCCTGCGCCAGGTGGCCGCCGTGGGCCGGGCAACCGTCACCCCGTGACCCCGTCACCGGTTCAGGGGCGCGGGGAACTGCGCGGCCGCCCCCGTCCGGCCCGCGGCCGACATGCGGCCGCGCTTGTGGCGGAACGCCGAAGGGGCGGTGCACCTGACCACAGGTGCACCGCCCCTTCAGGCAGGAGAGCAGGGGGAACCGTGGGCTAGCCCTCGGCGCCGAGCTTCTCCAGGATCAGTTCCTTGACGCGGGCCGCGTCGGCCTGACCCCGCGTGGCCTTCATGACGGCGCCCACGAGAGCGCCCGCGGCGGCCACCTTGCCGGCGCGGATCTTGTCCGCGACGCCAGGGTTGCCCGCGATGGCCTCGTCGACGGCGGCCGTCAGGGCGCCCTCGTCGGAGACGACCTTCAGACCGCGCTTCTCGACGACCTCGTCGGGTGTGCCCTCGCCCTTGAGGACACCCTCGATGACCTGGCGGGCCAGCTTGTCGTTGAGGGAGCCCTCGTCGACCAGGGCGGTCACCCGCGCGACCTGCTCGGGCGTGATGGCCAGCGCGTCCAGGGAGACCCCCGACTCGTTGGCCGTGCGCGACAGTTCACCCATCCACCGCTTGCGCGCGGAGGCCGCGTCGGCGCCCGCCGCGATGGTGGCGACGATCAGGTCGATGGCACCGGCGTTGAGCATCGACTGCATGTCGTGGGCGCTGACGCCCCACTCCTCGCGCAGCCGGTTGCGGCGCGCCAGCGGCTGCTCGGGCAGGCCCGCGCGCAGTTCCTCGACCCACTCGCGGGACGGGGCGACCGGGACGAGGTCCGGCTCGGGGAAGTAGCGGTAGTCCTCCGCCTCCTCCTTCACCCGGCCCGAGGTCGTGGAGCCCGTGTCCTCGTGGAAGTGACGGGTCTCCTGGATGATCGTTCCGCCGTCGTTGAGGACGGCCGCGTGCCGCTGGATCTCGAAGCGGGCCGCACGCTCGACGGAACGCAGCGAGTTGACGTTCTTCGTCTCGCTGCGCGTGCCGAACTTCTCCCGGCCGTGCGGGCGCAGCGACAGGTTCACGTCGCAGCGCATCTGGCCCATCTCCATGCGGGCCTCGGACACACCGAGCGCCTTGATGAGCTCGCGCAGCTCGGCGACGTACGCCTTGGCGACCTCGGGAGCGCGCTCGCCCGCACCCTCGATCGGCTTGGTGACGATCTCGATGAGCGGGATACCGGCGCGGTTGTAGTCGAGCAGCGAGTGCGAGGCGCCGTGGATACGGCCCGTGGCGCCGCCGACGTGCAGCGACTTCCCGGTGTCCTCCTCCATGTGGGCGCGCTCGATCTCCACGCGGAAGACCTCGCCGTCCTCCAGCTGGACGTCCAGATAGCCGTTGAAGGCGATCGGCTCGTCGTACTGGGAGGTCTGGAAGTTCTTCGGCATGTCCGGATAGAAGTAGTTCTTCCGGGCGAAGCGGCACCACTCGGCGATCTCGCAGTGCAGCGCGAGACCGATCTTGATGGCGGACTCGACGCCGATCGCGTTGACGGCCGGCAGTGCGCCGGGCATGCCGAGGCAGGTCGGGCAGGTCTGCGAGTTGGGCTCGGCACCCAGCTCGGTGGAGCACCCGCAGAACATCTTGGTCCTGGTGCCGAGTTCGACATGGACCTCGAGGCCCATGACGGGGTCGTAGGACGCCAGCGCGTCCTCGTACGACACCAGGTCAGTCGTGGCAGTCACGGTGAAACATTCCCTCTCAGCCCAGCAGGACGTCTTCGTCGCCCAGGCGCTTGAGCTCCCGGTAGAGGATGGCGAGGCCGGTGACGATGGCGGCGGCGGATACGGCGGCGTCGACGAGCCTCAGCATGTCCCCGTCGCTGCGGGCCAGCTTGGCCTGCTTGGCGACACTGATCACGCCGAAAGCGGTACTGCCGAGCGACACGTACAGCCCGGTCTTCGACTTCTTGAAGTTCTTTGCCTTCTTGCCCATGGCACTCACAGCGACGGAGCCTCCTCGATCAGCGGGTGGCCCCAGCGTTCCACGAACGCGGCCTCGACAGCAGCACCGACCTTGTAAAGGCGGTCGTCCTTCAGGGCCGGCGCGATGATCTGCAGGCCGACGGGCAGGTTGTCCTCGGGCGCGAGGCCGCAGGGCAGTGACATCGCGGCGTTGCCCGCGAGGTTCGTGGGGATGGTGCACAGGTCCGCGAGGTACATCGCCATCGGGTCGTCGGCGCGCTCGCCGATCGGGAAGGCGGTGGTCGGCGTCGTCGGGGAGACGATCACGTCGACCTGCTCGAACGCCTTCTCGAAGTCACGCGTGATGAGCGTACGGACCTTCTGGGCGCTGCCGTAGTACGCGTCGTAGTAGCCCGAGCTGAGGGCGTACGTGCCGAGCATGATGCGGCGCTTGACCTCGTCGCCGAAGCCCGCCTCACGGGTGAGGGCGGTGACGTCCTCGGCGGAGCGGGTGCCGTCGTCGCCGACGCGCAGGCCGTAGCGCAGGCCGTCGAACCGGGCGAGGTTGCTCGAGCACTCGGACGGGGCGATGAGGTAGTACGCCGACAGGGCCAGGTCGAAGGACGGGCAGTCCAGTTCGACGATCTCGGCGCCCAGCTCCCTGAGGAGCTCGACCGACTCGTCGAAGCGCTGCACGACACCGGCCTGGTAGCCCTCGCCGCGGAACTGCTTCACGACGCCGACGCGCATGCCCGCCACGCTGCCGTTGCGGGCGGCCTCGACGACGGCCGGTACGGGCGCGTCGATGGAGGTGGAGTCGAGGGGGTCGTGGCCGGCGATGACCTCGTGGAGGAGCGCGGCGTCCAGGACCGTACGGGCGCAGGGGCCGCCCTGGTCGAGGGACGACGAGAACGCCACCATGCCGTACCGCGAGACCGCGCCGTACGTCGGCTTCACGCCGACCGTGCCGGTGACGGCGGCGGGCTGGCGAATGGACCCGCCGGTGTCGGTGCCGATGGCGAGGGGCGCCTGGAAGGAGGCGAGGGCGGCGGACGAACCGCCGCCGGAGCCGCCGGGGATCCTCGTCAGGTCCCAGGGGTTGCCGGTGGGCCCGTACGCGCTGTTCTCGGTGCTGGACCCCATGGCGAACTCGTCCATGTTGGTCTTGCCGAGGATCACGACGTCGGCGGCCTTGAGCCGCTTGGTGAGCGTCGCGTCGTAGGGCGGGATCCAGCCTTCGAGGATCTTCGAACCGACGGTCGTCGGAATGCCCTCGGTGGTGAAGATGTCCTTGAGCGCCAGGGGTACACCGGCGAGCGGGCCGAGCTTCTCGCCCCTCGCCCGCTTCTCGTCGACGGCGCGGGCCTGGGCGAGCGCCCCTTCCCGGTCGACGTGCAGGAAGGCGTGCACCTTCTCGTCGACGGCCTCGATGCGCGCGAGGTGGGCCTCGGTGACCTCGACGGCCGTGAGCTCACCGGCGGCGATTCCGGCGGCGATCTCCGCGGCGGTGAGCCTGATGATGTTGACGTTGCTGTCCGTCATGGTGATTAGTCCTCCCCCAGGATCTGCGGCACCTTGAAACGCTGCTGCTCCTGGGCCGGGGCGCTGGAGAGCGCCTGCTCGGGGGTGAGCGACGGACGGACCTCGTCCGCGCGCATGACGTTCGTCAGCGGCAGCGGGTGGGAGGTCGGCGGTACGTCTTGGTCGGCGACCTCGCTGACGCGGGCGACCGCGCCGATGATGTCGTCGAGCTGGCCGGCGAAGTGGTCGAGCTCTTCGCCCTTCAGCTCCAGACGCGCCAGCCGGGCGAGGTGGGCGACCTCCTCGCGCGTGATGCCAGGCATGCAGCGATCCTCAGGGGTGAGTGAGTGTGGTTTGGCCCAATCCTATGGGTCGCACGCCGATCCCCGTACACCGGTTTCCCCGCACCACCCGGCCCGGCACACACGAGGACCGCACCACCGGCACGGGAGAAGGCCGGCGCCCCGGCCGACGGGGCGCCGGCCGGACGCCGCGCAGGGAGCAACCGGGGCGACGGAGCCCGGCCATCGGGCGGCGGCGCCGCAGGACGGGCGGAGAGCCGCGGGCAGCCGCGCCCGTCAGCGGGGGGGCGCCCGCAGCACGAACGGAGAGCCGCGGGAGTCGTGCGCGGGCGGCGCGGGCTCAGCGGGCGCAGGCGTACGACGGACCGGGAGCCGCCGGCGGTGGGAACCCCCGCGGCAGACCTTCGCCTGTCAGGCGCCGGTCACGAGTGGAGCGGGTGGGAAAAGAAGCAAGACCCACCGACCCGCACCCGCCTACTCGTCAGCCGCCGCGGGCAACGCCGCGGGCAGCGCCGCGGCGGGCCGCTGCCACCCCCGCGCGCCCCGGGCGAGCAGCCACGCGGTGGCCTCCTCCGGAGGCATCGCCGCGGCCACGAGCCACCCCTGAACCGCGTCGCACCCGAGGTCCCGCAGCCGCTCCCACGTCTCGTCGTCCTCGACACCCTCGGCGACGACCACCAGCCCGAGCGAATGGGCGAGATCGATGGTGCACCGGACGATCTCGGCGTCCTCGGTGTCCACCGCGAGCCGGGCCACGAAGGACCGGTCGATCTTCAGCTCGCTCACGGGCAGCCGCCGCAGATGCACCAGCGACGAGTACCCGGTCCCGAAGTCGTCGAGCGACATCTTCACGCCGTGTGCGGTCAGCCCGGCCAGGGTGTCCGCGGCCCGCTGCGGGTCCTCCAGCAGCACGTGTTCCGTTATCTCCAGCTGAAGCGCCCCCGCGGGAACCCCGTGCCGGGCCAGCCGCGCGGCCACCGATCCGGCGAACCCGGGCGTGTGCACGTCCCGCGGTGACACGTTGACGGCGACCGGGACCCGCAGTCCACGGGCCCGCCAGCTCGCCACCTGCGCGAGCGCCTTCTCCAGCACGTACTCGGTCAGATGCGGCATCAGACCGGACGACTCGGCGATGGCTATGAACTCGTCCGGCGGTACCTTCCCGCGCTCGGGATGCACCCACCGCACGAGCGCCTCCAACCCGGCCACCTGCCCGTCGAAGCGCACCTTCGGCTGGTAGTGCAGTTCGACGTCGCCCGTGTCGAGCGCCCGCCGCAGATCCCCCAGCAGCCCGAGCCGGTCAGGGGTGTTGGAGTCCCGCTTGGACTCGTAGACCTCCACCCCCGTGCGGTCCCTCTTCGCCTGGTACATCGCGACGTCCGCCCGCCGCAGCAGCCCCTCCGCGTCGAGTGCGTGGTCGGGGAAGACCGCGAGCCCCGCGCTGGCCTCCAGGACGAGCGTCAGCCCGTCCAGGTCGAGCGGTGATCCCAGCATCGTCACGAGATTGCGGGCGACCCGCGTCGCGGACGTCGTCGAGTCGACGATCGGCAGTAACACGGCGAACTCGTCCCCGCCGAGCCGCGCGGCCTCCGCCCCGCGCGGCAGTGCGACCCGCAGCCGGTCCGCTATCTGCAACAGCAGCCGGTCCCCGGCGAGATGCCCGAGCGTGTCATTCACGGCCCTGAAGCGGTCGAGGTCGATCAGCATCAGCGCCGAACGTGCACCGATTCGCTCGGCATCGTCCAGCGCCCGCCAGGTCCGTTCGAGAAGCCACTGCCGGTTGGGCAGCCCGGTGAGGGGGTCACGCAGTTGCTCCTCGGCCCGGGCGCGCGCTATCCAGAGCGTGGAGTCGAGAGCGATGAGGGGGACGGAGAAGAGCGGCAGGAGCGCGGGGAGTGCGATGGCGACGACGCAGATCAGCGGGGCGATGCCGAGCAGCGCGACGGCCACCAGCCCCTGTCTGGCCAGGGCGGTACGGGCCACGGTCGGCAGTCCGGCGGTACGCGGCGCATGGAGGTACCAGAGCAGCGCGCGGGTGACCCCGAGATACGCCCCGGCCACCAACACCACCGAAGGCGCGGTGTAGAGGGTCCAGGTCTCCGGCTTCCAGGGCGTCTCGACGGACGGCACCCGGCCGAACGCGGCCAGTACCAGCGCCCCGGCGCCGATGCCCAGCATGTCCACGGCGCCGTGCAGGACACCCTGGCGCCAGCGGTGGCGGCGGGCTATGCCGACGAGGACGACGACGGTGAGGCTGACCATTCCGGCCGGCACCCAGCCGTACAGCAGCAGGACGGCCAGCGTGAGGGCCGCTCCTGAACCGGTGCCGCCCCACCAGCGGGAACGGCCGAGCGCGACGAGGTGGCCGACGATGATGCCGACCAGGACGGCCAGCGCCCAGCCGACGGACCCCGACGGGAAGAGGGCGTGGTGCCCGGTGAAGGCCCGGTAGAACCCCGCGCCCAGCACGAAGGCGGCGGCCGTGACGACCGCCGCGGGCAGCGCGGGCCAGGACTGCTGGTCGGCCTCCTGGCCCGGCATCCGGGAGTGGGATCCGGAGGCGGCGGTGGGACGGCCGGGGCCCTGCCCGTGCATCGTGCTCCGCTGTCCGACGGCGTATCCCGGCGGGCCCGGTCGCACCGGGGGCCCGGCGACCCCGAGACCCGCTGTGAACTCCCGGCTTCGCTGGAGCAAGGGGTGACCCCACCGCCGCACGCCGGTCATCCAGCGTGGGCGCAGCCGTGAGTCCGGGGAGGCGCTCTCGGTCGGTTCCATTCCCGTCCCTCTCACAGCCGGCGGTGCCCACGCCACGCGGTCCGATGCCCGACAAATCCCTCAGCGGCACCGCGTCTGAAAACCCTTCCCCCGGCTCCTGAGGAGCAGGAGGCTGCCCCGACCGCAGCTGGGCACGGCAGGCGCACACCTCAACAGTAGGCCGCAGAAGGCTTCTACGGGCAGCGGTCGTCCACGGTTGCCCGAATGCGACCCGGCCACCCGTATGCATCTGGTATGCGCCGAACGGGTGGTCTTCAACCGCTACTCCTCGATCGGAAGCGCGACTTCGGCCGCCGCCTCCGGTCCTTGTTCGAGAAGAACGGCGAAGCCGTCCTCGTTCAGAACCGGCACTTTGAGTTGCATCGCCTTGTCGTACTTCGATCCAGGATTTTCACCAACGACAACAAAAGCCGTCTTCTTCGAAACCGAACCGGTCACTTTCGCTCCCCGGCTCTGCAGTGCCTCTTTCGCTCCGTCGCGTGTGTGACGTTCCAGAGTGCCGGTGACGACGACGGTGAGCCCTTCGAGCGGGCGGGGCCCCTCGTCCTCGCCGGAGCCCTCCTCCTCCATGCGGACGCCCGCGGCCTTCCACTTGCGGAGGATCTCCTGGTGCCAGTCCACCGCGAACCACTGCTTCAGAGAGGCGGCGATGGTGGGTCCGACGCCCTCGACGGCGGCGAGTTCCTCCTCGGTGGCCTGCTCGATCCGGTCGATCGAGCGGAACTCACGGGCCAGTGCCTCGGCCGCGACCGGACCCACGTGCCGGATGGACAGGCCGGTGATGATCCGGGCCAGCGGCCGCTCCTTGGCCGCCGCGATGTTCTCCAGCATCGCGAGGGCGTTCTTCCTCGGCGCACCCTCCTGGTTGGCGAAGACCGTGACGATCTTCTCCTCGCCCGTCTTCGGGTCCCGCTTGGGCAGGCCGCTGTCCTGGTCGAGGACGTACGCCTTGATGGGCAGCAGCCGCTCGATGGTGAGGTCGAAGAGGTCTCCCTCGTCCCTCAGGGGCGGCTCAGCCGGTTCCAGCGGCTTGGTGAGCGCGGCGGCGGCCACGTAGCCGAAGCTCTCGATGTCCAGGGACTTGCGGCCGCCGAGATAGAAGAGGCGCTCGCGCAACTGGGCCGGGCAGGTCTGCCCGTTCGGGCAGCGCAGGTCGATGTCGCCCTCCTTGGCGGGCGCCAGCGCCGTGCCGCACTCGGGGCACTCTGCGGGCATCACGAACTCCCGCTCGCTGCCGTCGCGCAGGTCGACGACCGGCCCGAGGATCTCCGGGATGACGTCACCGGCCTTGCGCAGCACCACGGTGTCACCGATGAGGACGCCCTTGGCCTTGACCACGTCCTGGTTGTGCAGCGTCGCGAACTCGACCTCGGAGCCCGCCACCGTGACGGGCTCCACCTGCGCGTACGGAGTGACGCGGCCCGTGCGGCCCACACCCACGCGGATGTTGACCAGCTTGGTGTTGACCTCCTCCGGCGCGTACTTCCACGCGATGGCCCAGCGGGGGGCGCGGGAGGTCGAGCCGAGGCGGCCCTGGAGGGGGATCTCGTCGAGCTTGACGACGACGCCGTCGATCTCGTGCTCCACGGAGTGGCGGTTCTCGCCGTAGAAGGCGATGAACTCCCTCACCCCGTCGAGGCCTTCGACGACCTTCGCGTAGCGGGTCGTCGGCAGGCCCCACTCGCGCAGCAGGCCGTACGCGTGCGAGAGGCAGTCGATGTCGAAGCCCCCTCGCGCGCCGATGCCGTGCACGACCATGTGCAGCGGGCGGGTCGCCGTGACGCGGGAGTCCTTCTGACGCAGCGAACCCGCCGCCGCGTTGCGCGGGTTGGCGAAGGGCTTGTCGCCCGCCTCCACCAGACGGGCGTTGAGCTCCTCGAACTTCTCCATCGGAAAGTAGACCTCGCCGCGGATCTCCACGAGGTCGGGGACGCGCTCGCCCCGGAGGCGGTCGGGGATCTCCGCGATGGTCCGGACGTTGGGCGTGATGTCCTCGCCCGTGCGGCCGTCGCCGCGGGTCGCGGCGCGGGTGAGACGCCCTTGCTCGTAGGTGAGGTTGACCGCGAGGCCGTCGACCTTCAGCTCGCACAGGAAGTGGTACGCGGACGTGCCGACCTCCTTGGCGACGCGGTCGGCCCAGGCGGCCAGCTCCTCGTCGTCGAAGGCGTTGTCCAGGGAGAGCATGCGCTCGCGGTGCTGTACGGCCGAGAACGTCGTGAAGTCGACCGCGTCCGCCCCCGACACCTTCTGGGTCGGCGAGTCCGGGGTCCGCAGCTCGGGATACTCGTCCTCCAGGGCCTCCAGGGCGCGCAGGAGTGTGTCGAATTCCGCGTCGCTGACGATGGGCGCGTCATTCTTGTAGTACCGGAAGCGGTGCTCCTCGATCTGCTCGGCGAGCTGCGCGTGCTTCTCCCGTGCCTCGCTGGGCACGGGCCCCGCCGCCGAGGCCATCTGTGCGTCCTTGTCGCCGGCCACCGTGTCGTCCTCCCGTTACTCTGGGTTGTCCGCGAGGGATCTCGCCGCCCGGACGCAGTGGGCGAGCGCTTTGCGCGCGTACTCGGGGGAGGCGCCCGCGAGTCCGCACGACGGGGTGAGGGTGAGCGCGTCCGTGAGAAGCCCCGGACTCAGCCCCAGCCTGCGCCACAGCGTCCTGACACCCATGACGCTACCGGCAGGGTCCGACAACGGGCCGTCCGTGCCCGGGGCGACACCGGCGAAGAGCTTGGTCCCCCCTTCCACCGCTTCCCCGATCGTG
This sequence comes from Streptomyces aurantiacus, assembly GCF_027107535.1. Lineage (NCBI taxonomy): Bacteria > Bacillati > Actinomycetota > Actinomycetes > Kitasatosporales > Streptomycetaceae > Streptomyces > Streptomyces sp. Qhu-G9. Next base: position 7,856,030 of record NZ_CP114283.1, read on the forward strand.
TCGTCGTCACGCTCGGTGAGGAGTGCGAAGTCGAAGGAGACGGCGGTCGCTCCGGCCCTGCGCAGCAGCGCGAACGGAACGTCGGGGGCGCACGAGTGGACGACGGCGGGGCCGGAGCCCTGCACTCCGATGACGTCCCGCAGGGTGGCCTCGACGAGCTGCCGGTCCACGGCCCGGTGGGTGCGGTAGCCGCTCGCGGACCTCACCTGGCCGCGCAGTACGCCCATGAGTGAGGGTTCGTCGAGCTGCAGGACGATCTCGGCGCCGGGGATGCGGCGCCGTACGTCGGCCAGGTGCTCGCGCAGGCCCTCGGCGAGCGACCCGGCGAGGTCCCGGCAGGCTCCGGCGTCGGAGAGGGCCACCTCGCCGTTGCGCAGCTCCAGCGCTGCCGCGAGGGTCCAGGGGCCCACCGCCTGTACCTTCACCGGTCCCGTGTAGCCCTGGGTGAACTCCTCCAGAGCGTCGAGGTCCTCGCCGAGCCAGGACCTGGCCCGTTTGGTGTCGCGGCCCGGCCGGTCACCGAGGCGCCAGCCGCTGGGCTCCACGCGCGCGTACAGCTCGGCCAGCATTCCGGCGGTCCGGCCGATCATGTCGGCGCCGGGTCCGCGGGCGGGCAGTTCCGCGAGGAACGGCATGCCCGTCTCCGGGCCGTCGAAGGTCCCGGCGACGGTCTTCGCGGCCTCCCGGGCGTCGCCGCCCGGCATCGACCCGATCCCGGTCGCGGGGCCGGGCCTGAACTTGCTTTTTTCGCTCACCCGGGAAGCCTACGGAACCGGCGGGCCGGTGCCACGCCCGGCCGACGGCCCGGCGCCCTGGCCGGTCAGCGGCCCGGGCGCACCGTCAGGTCGTTGACCTCGGCGTCCCTCGGCAGGTCCAGGGCCATCACGATGGTCGTCGCGACGGACTCCGGGTCGATCCACTGCGAGGCGTCGTACTCCTTGCCCTCCTGCTGGTGGACCTTGGCCTGCATGGGGCTCGCGGTGCGGCCGGGGTAGACGGAGGTGACGCGGACGCCGTTCGCGTGCTCCTCGTGGCGCAGGGAGTCGGCGAGGGCCTTCAGGCCGTGCTTGGACGCGGCGTACGCGGACCACTCGTGGCCGGCCTTGAGACCGGAACCGGAGTTGACGAAGATCACATGGCCCTGGGCGACCCGGAGTTGGGGCAGGAAGTGGCGGGTCAGCTCGGCGGGCGAGATCAGGTTGACGTCGAGCTGGTGGCGCCAGGTCTTCGGGGTCAGGTCGCCGACCCGGCCGAGGTCGATGACGCCCGCGACATGCAGGAGCGAGTCCACCCGGTCGGGCAGCGTCTGGTGGGAGAACGCCCAGGAGAGCCGGTCCGGTTCCGCGAGGTCGCCGACGAGGGTGCGAGCCCCGGGGAACTCGGCGGCCAGCTCCTTCGCGCGGCCCGCGTCGCGCGCGTGCAGCACGAGATCGTCCCCGCGCGCGTGGAGGCGGCGGGCGACGGCCGCGCCGATGCCGGAGCCGGCCCCGGTGATCACATGAGTAGCCATGCCCGCCATGCTCGCACGCGCGTGTCCCGCCCCCGCCGGGCCCTGCGGCCGGTGCCCGACCGCCCCCGGCTCACTGCGTGCCCTGGCTCTCCTCCAGGTAGGCCAGCGCCCCCACCGGCTCCTCGGCGAAGAAGACCAGGTCCGTGAGGGGCTTCGGCAGGAAACCCTCGGCGTCCATGCGCCGGAACTGCTCCTTTAGGCCGTCGTAGAACCCCGCCGTGTTGAGCAGGACGACCGGCTTGTCCGTGTGCCCGTGCTTCTTCAGCTCGAGGATCTCGGTCGCCTCGTCGAGGGTGCCCGTACCGCCGACCATGATGACGACGGCGTCGGCGCGCTCCAGGAGCAGGGCCTTGCGCTCGGCGAGGTCCCGGGCGACCACCATCTCGTCCGCGCCCGTCCGCGCCTTGGCGACGAGGAACTCGACGGAGACGCCCACCAGCCGTCCGCCCGCCTCCTGGACGCCGTCGGCTACCACCTTCATGAGTCCGACGTCCGAACCGCCCCACACGAGGGTGTGCCCGCCCTTGCCGAGCAGTTCGGCGAACTCGCGGGCGGGCCGGGTGTAGCGCTCGTCGAGGTCGGCGGCGGAGAGGAAGACACAGATTCTCATGGCTCCACGCTACGGGCCCGCGCGGGCCTCACGAGACGGATCCGGCCTCACGGGCCCGCTCGGGAGCGGCGGTGACGCGCAGCTTGGACTGCCGGTGCGGGAGTGCCTCCCAGTCGTCGAGGAAGCGGGCCGACAGGCCGTGCCGGGCGGCGAGTCCGGCGAGGGTCTCCGTGCGGTAGTAGAAGTCCTCGTGCAGGACCTGGTGTTCGGTGCCCTCGGTCCGGTCGAAGGTGAAGTCGAAGAAGCCGCCGGGTGCCAGGATCCGGCCGACGTGGGCGAGGCACTCGTCGATGACGTGCGCCGGCGAGTGCGAGAACACGCTGTGCGCGTGCACCACGTCGAAGTGGGCGTCCGGCAGGAACGCGAACGTCAGGTCGTCGGTCAGCGTCAGATGGGGCAGCTTGGCCTGGAGCCCTTCCCGTACGAGGGTGTCCTGGGCGGCGATGAGGATGTCGGGCGAGATGTCGATCCCGTAGTAGTTGCCGCTGTCCAGGTGGTCGATGAACAGCCGTCCGGCGCGCAGGTTCCCGCAGCCGATCTCCAGCATCCGGTGCTCCGGCCTCAGTCCGTGCCGCACCAGGTAGTCGAACTGCATCCGGCCGATCTGCGCCCACCGGTCGGGGGACGGGTTGTGGCCCACCGCCGCCTCGGTGCAGCGGGCGGCGTCGGAGGCCATCACGGCCCGGTAGTAGGCGATGTGGTCGTGGCCGTACCGGAGCCGCAGCCAGGCGTCCCGCGCGGCCCTGCGCGCGTGGGCGGGCACTTTCCCCGGGTTCCGCAGGGCGTAGCGCGCTCGGTGGGTGAGGCTCCCGCGGTCGCGGGTCAGGCTCGTGGCGCCCATGAGGACCTCCGGCGGAGAGATGCCAGTGGGGAGTACGACGGGGTGAGGGCCCGAAAACGGGCCCCGAAGCCGGGGAAGAACACGACAGCAGCCTGCGCTGTACCGGGCGAGACCGCTACCCGAGGAGGCCCAGAAGCCGTGACCGCAGGCCACCGCATCACCGTCGAGCAGGGCACCGAGCACGTCCGCGTCGTCCACGGAGGGCAGGTGCTCGCGGAGAGCACACGCCCTCTGCTGCTGCGCGAGACGGGCCTGCCCGTGCGCTACTACCTCCCCGTGGAGGACGTACGCCTCGACCTGCTGACGCCGTCGCAGACCCACACCCACTGTCCGTTCAAGGGTGACGCGTCCTACTGGTCGCTGCCGGACGCCCCCGATCTCGTCTGGACGTACCCCGACCCGAAGCAGGAGGTCGCGGAGATCAAGGACCACCTGTGCTTCTACGAGGTGGAGGTCGTCTGAACCGTCGGCCGGTCCGGGCCCCGCGCCCGGGCCGTCGGCGGGTTCAGACCGTTGCGGCCGCAGCCCGGGTGGTCGTCGCGATCGTCGCCGAGCCCACCACGCGGGTGTCGTCGTAGAGGACGATCGCCTGGCCGGGGGCGACGCCGCGGACCGACTCGGCGAAGCGCACCCGGAGCTCGCCGTCGACGAGCTCGGCGGTGACCGTCGTCTCGCCGCCGTGGGCGCGGAGCTGGGCGGTGTACGTGCCGGGGGCGGTCGGGGCCGCGCCGCACCAGCGGGGCTTGACGGCTGTCAGCCCGCTCACGTCCAGGGCGTCGGCCGGGCCCACCGTCACGGTGTTGTTCACCGGCGAGATGTCGAGGACGTACCGCGGCTTGCCGTCGGCGGCCGGGGTCCCGATGCGCAGGCCCTTGCGCTGGCCGATCGTGAAGCCGTACGCGCCCTCGTGGCTGCCGAGGACCGCGCCGGACTCGTCGACGATGTCGCCCTCCGCCTTGCCGAGACGCTTCGACAGGAAGCCCTGGGTGTCGCCGTCGGCGATGAAGCAGATGTCGTGCGAGTCGGGCTTCTTGGCGACGGCCAGGCCCCGCCGCTCGGCCTCCGCGCGGATCTCGTCCTTCGTGGTGACCGTGTCGCCGAGGGGGAACAGCGCGTGCGCGAGCTGGCGGTCGTCCAGGACGCCGAGGACGTACGACTGGTCCTTGGCCATGTCGGAGGCGCGGTGCAGCTCGCGCGTGCCGTCCTCGTTCACCAGGACCTTGGCGTAGTGGCCCGTGCAGACCGCGTCGAAGCCGAGGGCGAGGGCCTTGTCGAGCAGGGCCGCGAACTTGATCTTCTCGTTGCAGCGCAGGCAGGGGTTCGGGGTGCGGCCGGCCTCGTACTCGGCGACGAAGTCCTCGACCACGTCCTCGCGGAACCGCTCGGCGAGGTCCCACACGTAGAACGGGATGCCGATGACGTCCGCGGCGCGGCGGGCGTCCCGCGAGTCCTCGATGGTGCAACAGCCACGCGCGCCCGTGCGGAACGACTGCGGGTTCGCCGAGAGGGCGAGGTGGACACCGGTCACGTCGTGCCCGGCCTCCGCGGCGCGGGCGGCGGCGACGGCGGAGTCCACACCGCCGGACATGGCGGCCAGTACTCGGAGGGGGCGGGGGCGCTGCGTGGTCTCAGTCATAACCCTTCAAGGGTACGGGTCGCCGGGAACCGGAGCCCGCGAGTATCCGTTCACGATCACATGGGCGACTCGACGAACGACTCGGACCGGCGCATCGGGCGCCGCGGCCTGCTCATCGGCGGCGCCGCGGCCGCCGTGGGCACCGCCGTGCTGGCCCGGGACGAGCTGGGGCGCCTGTGGTGGCGGCTGCCGAGCGTGGAGAAGCCGCGCAAGGAGGGCGAGGTCGACTTCCGGGGTGCGCGCTGGGTGGCGGCGTCCTCGGGGAACTGGCGAAGGGCCGACCGTCCCGACGACTTCGGCATAGACCGCGTGATCATCCATGTCACGCAGGGCAGTTACAACAGCGCGGTGAAGGTCTTCCAGGACCCCGCCCACGGCGCCGCCACGCACTACATCGTCCGCCAGGACGGCCGCATCACCCAGATGATCCGCGAGCTGGACGTGGCCTTCCACGCGGGCAACCGCGAGTTCAACGAACGCAGCGTGGGCATCGAGCACGAGGGCTTCGTGGACCGGCCCCAGGACTTCACGGACGCGATGTACGAGGCGTCCGCCCGTCTGACGGCCCGGATCTGCGCCCGGTACGACCTCCCGATCGACCGGCAGCACATCATCGGCCACGTCGAGGTCCCGGGCACGGACCACACCGATCCCGGACCGCACTGGGACTGGGACCGCTACATACCGCTCGTCCGCAAGGCTGCGAAGCAGGCAGCGACAGCCACACCGACGGCCGGCGCATAGCCGGCCGAGGTCACGCCCTGCGAGGGGCGCGGGGAACCGCGCGATTGGCCCCCACCGGCCCGCGGCCACACACGACAGCAGCCACGCACGCCACCCGAGCGAAGCGAACCGGCGGAGCCGTCAGCTCAGACCCGCCGACCGAGCCCGTTCCACCGCCGGGCCGATCGCCTTCGCGACCGCCTCGACGTCCGTCTCCGTCGAGGTGTGGCCGAGGGAGAAGCGGAGGGTGCCGCGGGCCAGGTCGGGGTCGGTGCCGGTGGCGAGAAGCACGTGGCTGGGCTGGGCCACGCCCGCCGTGCACGCGGAGCCCGTGGAGCACTCGATGCCCTGGGCGTCGAGCAGCAGGAGCAGGGAGTCGCCCTCGCAGCCCGGGAAGGTGAAGTGGGCGTTCGCGGGAAGTCGGCCCCCTTCCGACGGGTCGCCGCCGAGGATCGCGTCGGGCACGGCCGCGCGTACCGCGTCGACCAGGTCGTCGCGCAGCGAGCCGATCTCGCGGGCGAACCACTCGCGCTGCTCGGCGGCGGTCCGGCCCGCCACGGCGAACGCGGCGACGGCGGGCACGTCGAGGGTTCCGGAGCGCACGTGGCGCTCCTGGCCACCGCCGTGCAGGACCGGTACGGGGCTGTACTCCCGGCCGAGCAGCAGCGCCCCGATGCCGTACGGGCCGCCGATCTTGTGCCCGGAGACAGTCATCGCGGCGAGTCCCGAGGCGCCGAAGTCGACCGGGATCTGACCGAAGGCCTGGACCGCGTCGGCGTGCAGCGGGATGTCGAACTCCCCTGCCACGTCGGCGAGTTCACGAACCGGCATGACCGTGCCGATCTCGTTGTTCGCCCACATGACGGTCGCGAGGGCGACGTCGTCGGGGTTGCGGGCGACGGCCTCGCGCAGGGCGTCGGGGTGGACGCGGCCGTACCGGTCGACGGGGAGGTACTCGATGGTGGCGCCCTCGTGCTCGCCCAACCAGTGGACGGCGTCGAGGACGGCGTGGTGTTCGACGGGGCTGGCGAGGACGCGGGTGCGGGCGGGGTCGGCGTCGCGGCGGGACCAGTACAGGCCCTTCACCGCGAGGTTGTCGGCCTCGGTGCCGCCGGAGGTGAAAACCACCTCGCTGGGGCGGGCGCCCAGGGCGTCCGCCAGGGTCTCGCGGGCCTCCTCGACCGCCCGGCGGGCGCGGCGGCCGGCGGCGTGGAGGGAGGAGGCGTTGCCGGTGACGGCGAACTGGGCGGTCATCGCCAGGGCCGCCTCCGGAAGCATGGGGGTGGTCGCGGCGTGGTCGAGGTATGCCATGGTGGCCCGATTCTATGGCCCGCCGTCTGCCGGGCCGGTCGGGCGGGGGGTGTACGGCCTCGGGCCTCCGCCGGCGCCCCTGCCCGGTCCGCCGGGCATGCACCCGGGACCGGACATGGCCGCGCACACCTTCCCCGCTCCTGGGTCCGCCGGGGCGGAGCCTCGTCGGTCCGCGGAACGACAGCCCGCCGCACGGCGGTTGCCGGCGGCTTCTTCGCCGCGAGGGGGCCGCTCCGGTGGCGGCGCCGCCGTCAGAAGCTCCAGGACAGGGTGCTGTCCGCCGACATGAAGGCGGCCAGGACCAGGAGGTCGGCGACGCCCAGGCCGAGGCCGAGGAAGGCGCGCCCGCGGCGGGTGGTGCCCCGGTAGAGGGCCACGGAGGCGAGTGCGATGGAGACGGGGCCGAGGAAGATGTTCAGCGCGAGCAGGCCGACGAGGCCGAGGATGAAGGACGCGACGGCCATGCCGTCGGCGTCACGGGCGGCGCTCCGGGGCCGCGGCGCGGCGGTGGTGAGTTCCATGTGTCTGCTCCCAGCAGGCAGTCGTACGGGGACGGGTGGAGGTTGCGGTCGGTTCAGCTGGAGGTCCGGCGCCGTCGGCCGTGGCGCTCGCGGACCGCGAAGACGGCCAGCCAGACGCCGATGACCGCGGCGGCGACGAGGGTGAAGGACAGAGGTGCGTGGGCCACGGTGCCCAGCACGACGCCCAGCAGCAGCAGCGCTGCGACGAGGAACAGCATGAGATGCCTCCCGTGGAAGTCCGGCGAGTCGCCGTGCCCGGTCCGGGTGTCCCCGGATGTTTCAGGGAGCCGACGATTCGGTGAACGCTTGTGGTTACAGTTGTTCACTGACTCCAGAGTCTAGCCTGTCAGGCGACTTTCCAATCACAGAGAACAGTTGTTAACTGCATGGCATGAGTCACAGTCTCGGCGTCCGGCAGGCCCAGAAACAGAAGACCCGACAGGCGTTCCTGGACGCCGCGTTGGGCCTGCTGGAGGAGCAGAGCCTCAGCAGCCTGGGCCTGCGCGAGGTCACCCGGGCCGTCGGCGTCGCCCCGACCGCGTTCTACCGGCATTTCCACTCGACCGCGGATCTGGGCGTCGCCCTGGTCGAGGAGGCGCTGGGCAGCCTGCATCCGATGATCTCCGGCACGGTGTCCGCGTCCGGCGACAGCGACGAACGCATAGACCGGGCCGTCACCCTGATCGCCGGTCACGTACGCGAGCACCCGGCGCACATCCGGTTCATCGCCCGCGAGCGCAACGGCGGTGTGCAGAAGGTCCGGGCCGCGATCGCGGAGCAGATGGACCGCTTCACCGACGAGGTGACGGCCGAACTGGCCAGGCAGCCGGAGTCGGCCGGCTGGACCGACGACGATCTGCGGATGCTCGCCGGGCTGTACGTCGACCAGATGCTGATGACCGCCAGCACCTTCCTGGAGGCGGCTCCCGAGGAGGAGGACCGGGTGGCCCGGGTGGCCGTGCGCCGGATGCGCCTGATCAGCATCGGCCGCCGCCACTGGCTGGGCTGACGCCCTCCGGCCGCACGACTCACCCCCACGCCCGCATCCACCGGGCACGTCGGCGGGCACGCGCGAAGGGTGCGTACGGGGACCGCCCCGTACGCACCCTTCGCCCTCTCCTGCGCCCGACCTGGCGCGGGCAGGTCAGCCCTGCGTCTGCTGCCCCTGGTTCCCGTTCTGGTTCTGGCCCTGGGCGCCGCCTGGGCCGCAGCCGCCGCCCTGGCCGCCCCCCTGCCCGCCGGGGCCGCCGCTGGGCGCACCCGACGGCTTTCCGGAAGGCGCGCCAGACCGGACCTCCCCCGTCGGGCCGCCGGACGGCGCTCCCGAGGGCGCGCCGCTCGGCATTCCCGAGGGAGCCTGGCAACTCTGCTGTCCCGAAGTTCCGCTGCCGCTGCCGCTGCCCGAGGACGAGGAGTCGCCCGAGCCGCAGGCCGTCAGCAGGAGCGGCGAGAGGGCCAGCAGGGCGACGGCCGGGACGTGACGTACACGCTTCATGAGGGCAACTCCCGTTGTATGAGCCGGTTCTGAGAGGCGCATGCAACCAACGGTCCTTGGGTGCCGCATGGGCGCGCACTGTGCGCCACCTGTGGCCAGGGCGCGGTGCGGCGTTACAAACCGCCGCCGACCTGCGCTTTTACGGGCTCCGTTCAACTCCCCTGCTGGTACAGCTCCGTGACGAGGGCCGCCACCCGCGCCCGGTTCCCCACACACCGCGGACGCTCCGCCCAGGCGTCGTCAGCCGAGGCGCACCCGGGCCAGTTGGCGCGACTGTGCGACGAGCCGGTCCGCGCTGTCCCAGACCTCGGCGTCCTCCTCCAGGAAGCCGCCGGCGAGGTTGCGGGTGGTGATGGCGACCCGGAGGGGGCCCGGCGCCGGGCGGCAGCGCACGTGGACGGTCAGCTCGACGGTGGGCACCCAGCCGGTCAGGCCGATCTCGAAGGCGGTCGGCGGCAGCGCGTCCACCGCGAGGAGCAGCGAGAGGGGATCCGCGTCGCGGCCGTCGGCGAGGCCGAACCAGGCCCGCATCTCGCCCTTGCCGGACGGCGCCCCGAGGGCCCAGCCGAGCGTGGCGGGGTCGAGCTTGAGCATCAGCCGGTCGGTGATGGCGGAGCTGCCGGGGACGGGCGCGGGGCTGTCCGCGGGCCCGAAGCACTGGTCGATCGGGGCGATGGCGGGCGGCTTCGCGGTCGTACGGACGTCGTCGGGCAGGCTGTCGAGGTCTCCGTACGAGGCGAGTACACGGATCCGCTCGGTCTCGCGGCCCTCGTCGTCGTACTGGAACAGGGACGCCTGGCCGGTGGAGAGGGTGCGGCCGGTGCGGACGACGTCGGTGCGGACGACCGCCGGGCCCGGCTGGGACGCCGTCAGGTAGTGCGCCGAGATCGTGAACGGGTCGGAGTGCGGCAGGGCGTCCGCGAGCGCGCGGCCGAGGACGGCGAGGAGGTAGCCGCCGTTGACGGCGCTGATGATGGTCCACCCGGCGGACAGGTCGATGTCGTAGACGCCGGGTTCGCGTCGGGTGACCGCGGTGTCGCGGTCGAACTCGCTGTCGCCGATCCTGGCCCGTGTCGCGTGCAGGGAAGCTGCTTCTGGCATGCCTGAACGCTACAACAGGAAATTACTAAGCGGTAGCTTTCCCTGTTTCTGTCACATGAACGCCGACAGCGGACGCGGGAGCGGGGGCCCTCAGTCCGGCACCTCGACCGCCGTCGAGCGCCGGTGCCACGCCCGGGGCGCGCGCCAGTGGTAGCGCATCGCGAGCAGCCGCAGCGCGAAAGCGGTGACGACGGCGAGCGCGGACGTGTAGGGCGTCAGCACGTCGTAGCGGATGCACAGGGCGACCATCGTGGCACCGACCATGGCGGGCACGGCGTACAGGTCGCGGTCCCAGCGCAGCAGCGAGGGCACCTCGTTGGCGAGGACGTCCCGCAGCACACCGCCGCCGACGGCCGTCGCCAGTCCGAGGGTCGCGGAGGCGGTGAGGCCCAGCCCGTACTCGTACGCCTTCGTCGTGCCCGCGACGCAGAAAAGGCCGAGCCCGGCCGCGTCGAAGACGTTCACCCCGAGCTGGATCCGCTCCACCTCCGGATGGAGGAAGAACACGAGAAGGGTGGCGAGCAGGGGTGTGAGGAAGTACCCCAGGTCCGTGAAGGCGGCCGGCGGCACGGCCCCGATGACCAGGTCCCGGAACAGTCCGCCACCCAGCGCGGTGACCTCGGCGAGGACGGCGATGCCGAAGACGTCGAAGTTCTTGCGCACGGCCAGCAGCGCCCCGGAGATCGCGAAGACGAAGATGCCGATCAGTTCGAGCGTGTGCTGAACGGAGGGAGTGAAGAGTTGCTGGAGCACCTGCACATTCTCACCCAGCACTGAGCCCCCGCCTTGCGTTGCAAGGCAGGGGCTCAGTGCTGCTCACTTCTCAGTGGCCTACTTCTCCTTGGCGGGAGTGTCGCCTTCGGAAGCGTCGGCTTCGGGAGCGGTCTCGGCGGGAGCCTCCGTGACGGTGGCCGAATCCGCGACCTCCGCCGCGACGGCCGCCGACGTCTCCGCGGACTCCGCGAGCACCTCGTCGGCCACCAGCTCCGCCGCCTCCTTCGCGACGGTCAGCAGCACCGTGTCCTGCGGGGCCTGGTCCTCGAAGTTCTCCGGGTGGTGGCAGGCCACCTGCTGACCGGGCTTCAGCTCGAGCATCGGCGGCTCGGTGGTCGTGCAGATCTGCGTGGCCTTCCAGCACCGCGTGTGGAAGCGGCACCCGCTCGGCGGCGAGATCGGCGAGGGAACGTCACCCTTGAGCAGGATCCGGTCGCTCTTGGCCGACCTGCGCCGGGGGTCCGGGATCGGCACGGCCGACATCAGCGCCTTGGTGTACGGGTGCATCGGCGCCTTGTACAGCGACTCACGGTCCGCCAGCTCCACGATCTTGCCGAGGTACATCACGGCGATACGGTCCGAGACATGGCGTACGACGGACAGGTCGTGCGCGATGATCACGTACGTGAGGCCGAGCTCCTGCTGGAGGTCGTCCAGCAGGTTCACCACCTGCGCCTGGATCGACACGTCGAGCGCGGAGACCGGCTCGTCCGCCACGACCAGCTTCGGGTTGAGCGCGAGCGCGCGGGCGATGCCGATGCGCTGGCGCTGGCCGCCGGAGAACTCGTGCGGGTAGCGGTTGTAGTGCTCGGGGTTGAGACCGACCACCGACAGCAGCCGCTGGACCTCCTTCTTGACACCGCCCTCGGGCGTGACGCCCTGGAGCTTGAAGGGGGCGCTGATGATCGTGCCGATGGTGTGGCGCGGGTTCAGCGACGAGTAGGGGTCCTGGAAGATCATCTGGACGTCGCGGCGCATCGGGCGCATCGCGCCCACCCCGAGGTGCGTGATGTCCTTGCCCTCGAACTCCACGGTGCCCGCGGTCGGTTCGAGCAGCCGGGTGATCAGCCGGCCCATCGTCGACTTGCCGCAGCCGGACTCGCCCACGACGCCCAGGGTCTCGCCGGACCTGACCTCGAAGTCGATGCCGTCGACCGCCCGCACCGCGCCGGCCTGCCGCTGGAGCAGTCCCTTGCGGATCGGGAAGTGCTTCTGTAGCCCGGTCACCTTGAGGATCGTCTCGCCGGGGGCGGCGTCCTTGGTGAGGACCGCACCCGAGGCCGAGCCGTCGCTCTGTGCAGGGATGGCCACTGCTTTGTCCTCTGCGTTGTCACTCACAGCTTCGGCGCAATCTCTTCGGTCCAGATCCGTTCCCGCTGCTCCTGCGTCATGTGACACGCGGCCCAGTGCTGGCTGCCCACCTCGGACAGCTCGGGGCGGACCGTGCGGGTGACGTTGTCCTTGGGGACGTCCGCGTACGGGCAGCGCGGGTTGAAGGCGCAGCCGGACGGGATGTTGATCAGCGAGGGCGGTGAACCCTTGACCGGGATCAGCCGCTCGGTCTGCTCACGGTCGAGGCGCGGCATCGAACCCAGCAGACCCCAGGTGTACGGGTGCCTCGGCTCGTAGAAGACCTTCTCGGCGGGGCCCCGCTCGATGCAGCGGCCGCCGTACATCACCAGGATGTCGTCGGACAGTTCGGCGACGACGCCCAGGTCGTGGGTGATGATGATGACCGCGGAGCCGAACTCCTTCTGCAGGTCACGGATGAGGTCGAGGATCTGCGCCTGGACGGTCACGTCCAGGGCGGTCGTCGGCTCGTCCGCGATCAGCAGTTCGGGGTTGTTGACCAGCGACATCGCGATCATCGCGCGCTGGCGCATACCGCCGGAGAACTCGTGCGGGTAGTTGTCGACCCGCTTGTCCGGCTGGGGGATGCCGACCCGGTCGAGCATCTCGACGGCCCGCCTGCGGGCCACCTTCTTGTCGACCTTGTGGTGGATCCGGTAGGCCTCCACGATCTGCTGACCGATCGTGTAGTACGGGTGCAGCGCCGACAGCGGGTCCTGGAAGATCATCGCCATCTCGCGGCCACGCAGCTTGCGCACGTAGTCCGGGTCGGCGGAGAGCAGTTCCGTGCCGTCGAGCCAGATCTCGCCGGAGATCTGCGCCTTGCGCTTGCCGTACTGACCGGCGGTGTGCAGACCCATGATGCCGAGCGAGGTCACCGACTTGCCCGAGCCCGACTCGCCCACGATGCCGAGGGTCTTGCCCTTCTCCAGCGTGAAGCTGAGCCCGTCGACGGACTTGACCAGGCCGTCGTCGGTCGGGAAGTGGACCTTCAGGTCGCGGACTTCCAGGAAGGCGGAGGGGGCGGGCGAGTCCTTGACGGGCTCGGTCATGGCCGCTCCGGTCTTGCTGAGTTCGGTCATGACAGCCTCACACGGGGGTCGATCACGGCGTACAGGAGGTCGACGACCAGGTTGGCGAAGATCACGGCGAGCGAGGTGATCAGCGTGACGCCCAGGATGATCGGCAGGTCCTTGGTGTTGATCGCCGTCAGCACGGCCTGGCCGAGGCCCGGCAGGCTGAAGGTGGTCTCGGTGAGGATCGCGCCGCCGATCAGGGCACCCAGGTCCATGCCGAACATGGTCAGGATCGGCGTCATGGTCGAACGCATGGCGTGCTTGCCGATGACGACCGGCTCGCGCAGGCCCTTGGCACGGGCCGTGCGGATGTAGTCCTCACCCAGGATCTCCAGCATGGTGGCGCGGGTGATCCGGGCGTACATGGCCGCGTAGAGGAAGGCCAGGGTGACCCAGGGCAGGATCATGCCCCCGAGCCAGCCGCTGAAGCTCTCCTCCAGCGGGACGTACTGGCCGTCGATCCATCCGAGGCCGTAACTGAAGACCGCCAGTGACAGCAGACCGGTGAAGTAGATCGGGAGCGAGACACCGCTGAGGGCGACGATCATCGCACCGCGGTCCCACAGGGAGCCGCGCTTGAGCGCGGAGAGCACACCCGCCGCGACACCGAAGATCAGCCACAGGACCGCGGCACCGAGCGCGAGAGCCAGGGTCACTGGGAAGCGGTCGGTGAGTACGGGCCAGATGGCCTGCTCGTTGCGGAACGAGTAACCGAAGCACGGGGCCGCGCAGTTCGTGACGTCGCCGCCCGACGCGTAGGTGCGCCCGACGAAGATGCCCTTGAAGAACTCCCAGACCTGGACGAAGATCGGCTCGCCCAGCCCGAGCTTCTGCCGTACGGCCTCGATCGCCGCGGGGTCGGCCTGCTTGCCCACGAACATCGTGGCCGGGTCCACGCCCGCCCAGCGGGGGACGAGGAAGAAGATGCAGAAGACCACCAGAATGATGACCACCAGCATCACTGCGGCGGCGAAGAGCCGCCTGATGAGGTAAGCGAGCACTGCTCTCGGCCCGACGGCGGGGCCGCGGGCCACCGGAGGTCTTTCCCCCACTGCCTTAAAGGCGTGGGAGGTGCCCCCAGGTGGCCCGCGGGTCACGCCGCGCCGGCCTTCACCTGCCTTTCGTGCCGTATGGCGGGTGCGCCGGTCGGGATTACTTCTTCAGAGCCAGGTTCACGAAGTCGTACTGACCGCTGTAGTTGTCGGTCGTGTAGACGTTCGCGAGGTTGCTGCCACGCCAGTTGACGAACTTCTCGAAGACGAAGGGCAGGTAGTAGCCGCCCTCCATGACCTTGTGGTTGATCTCCGTGGAGAGCTCGACCTTCTTCGCCTCGTCGAGCTCCTTGACGTAGTCGTCGAAGAGGCCGTCGATCGTCTTGTCCTTGATCAGGGCGAAGTTGTTGTTGCCGCTCTCAAGGATGTACTTGCCGCTCCACAGCGGCAGACCGAAGCCCTGGACGGTCGGGAAGTCCGGACCCCAGCCCATGATGATGATGCCGTAGTTCTTCTTCTTGACGTTCGCGGGGCTGCCGATGATGCCGCTGGTCTGCGCGCCGTCGTACTGGTCGATCTCGGCGGTGATGCCGACCTTCTTCAGCGAGGCCTGGAGGGACTCGGCGGTGGCGACCTCGACCGGCTTGTTGTTGCGGACCGCGATGGTGGTCTTGAAGCCGTTCGGCTGGCCGCAGGCCTTCAGCTCTTCCTTGGCCTTGGCGACGTTGCCCTTCTTGTTCGTCGTGGCCGACTCGTACGGGTCGTACTTCTGGCCCTCGGCGCCCGGGACGGACGGCGGCAGCATGTTGGTGCCGATGTCACCACCGGCCACCGGGCCACCGCGCGCGGTCTGCAGCGACTCGTGGTCGGCGCCGTAGATCACGGCCTTGCGGCAGTGCTCGTTGTCGAACGGCTTGACGCTCTGCGGGAAGACCGCGTAGCGGACGTAGCCGGAGACCGGGTTGTCCAGGTTGCCCTTGTGCTGCTTCAGGGCGGTGGTGCGGCCCTGCGGGGACATGCCGGTCTGGTTGATGTCCAGGTCGTAGTCGCCGTTGATCAGACGCTGGTCCATGTCATTGGCGTTGGTGAACAGGGTCAGCGTGATCTTGTCCGGGTACGCCTTGCGGATCTTGTCCGAGGACGCCTTCCACTCCGGGTTGCGGACCAGGGTCAGCGACTTGTTCGGCGTGTACGACTCGAACTTGTACGGGCCGGACGAGAACGGCTTCAGGCCGTACTTGGACTTGGTGTCCTTGTCCTGGCGGACCGGCGAGGAGGAGGCCAGCGCCAGCATGTCCTCGAAGTCCGAGTTGGCCTGCGGCAGCTTGAAGACGATGGTCTTGTCGTCCGGCGTCTCGATCGCCTTCAGACCCAGCTTGTCCGCGGACTTGTCCTTGTACGGGCCCTTGTACTCGCCCTTGGGGTCGAGGACGTCCTTCAGGTAGACCGGACCGCCGGACAGCACGTCCTGCGCCCACTGACGCTCGATGCCGTACTTGACGTCCTTGGAGGTGATCGGCTTGCCGTCCTCCCAGGTCACCCCGTCACGCAGTGTGTAGGTGTACGTCTTGCCGTCGTCGCTGATCTTCGCCGTGCTGGTGGCGAGGTCCGGGGAGAGCTCGGCGCCCTTGGCACCGGGCTCGGCGTTGCCGGTCACCAGCGTGCGGCTGTAGTACCGCATGAAGTTCCAGGCGAAGCCGTAGTAGCCACGCGTGGTGTCCCACGAGTCGGCGTCCTGGACGCCCGCGAACTTCAGCGTGCCGCCCTTCTTGGCGAGGGAGGCCTGCGCGACCTTGTTGTTCGCCGCGTTGAAGCCGGCCGCGCCGTTCTTCGAGCCGCCGTCGTCGTCGTTGCCGCCGCCGCCGCACGCCGCCGTGGACAGCAGTGCAGCGACCACGGCTGCGGCGGCCGCAGCCTGCTTACGCCGCCCTGTGGTGCGTTGGGTAATCACTCGGATCCTCCGTGTGTGTAGCGGCCCGTCGACAGATGACGGGGCCCTGGGGGTACGGCAGTTCAGCGGGAACCCTTCGGGTCGAGCGCATCGCGTACGCCGTCGCCGAAGAGGTTGAAGGAGAGCACGGTGATGAAGATCGCTACACCCGGGATGACCATGTACATCGGATCCGAGTCGTAGTAGTCGATCGCGGAGGAGAGCATCTGCCCCCACGAGGCGGAGGGCGGCTTGACGCCCACGCCCAGGAAGCTCAGCGCCGCCTCGGTCAGGATGTTGGTCGGGATCATCATCGTCGTGTAGACGATGATCGGCGCGACCAGGTTGGGCAGCAGTTCCTTGAACAGGATGTAGAAGCGGCCCGCCCCGAGGCTGCGCGCGGCCTCGACGTACTCGCGCTCGCGCATGGACAGCGTCTGGCCGCGCACCACACGTCCGACATAGGGCCAGCCGAAGAAGCCGATCACCAGGATCATGACGAACAGGCGCACGCCCGTGCCGGTCAGGCCCAGCATCTCGTTCGGCATGACCGAGACCAGCGCGATGATGAAGAGCAGCTGCGGGAAGGCCAGCAGGCCGTCCATCACCCGGCTGATGACGGCGTCCAGCCAGCCGCCGAAGTAGCCGGCGAGTACGCCGAGGACGGTGCCGAGCACCACCGCGACCAACGCCGACAGGAAGCCGACCAGGAGCGACACCCGGGCGCCGTAGACGATCCGGGCGAAGATGTCGCGGCCGCTGACCGGTTCGACACCGAAGAGGTGGTCCCCGCTGATGCCGCCGAAGGACCCGGTGGGAGTCGAGAAGAGCGGGTCGATCAGGTCCTCGTGGTGGGTCTCGGGGTCCTGGCCGACCAGACTCGTGATCACGGGAGCGAACAGCGCGATCAGGATCAGCACGAGTACGACGACACCGCCCGTCAGGGCGAGCTTGTCCCGCTTCAGGCGCTCCCAGGCGATGCGGCCGAGGGAACGCCCCTGTACCGCCTTCGCCTCGGCGGAGCCCGCGGCGAGCGCCGCCTCCTCGGCCGCACTCGGGGCGGCTTCGGCCGTCGGCTCGTGCAATGGTGCCGTCATCGTGGCAGGGACCCCTCTCAACCGGCGGTAGCCGGCCCACGCTTGCCGCTGTAGCGGCGTGATCAGTCCGTCGTACACAGGGGCGAAAACCCCCTGGACCGGGAGTCTTCAACGCCTCAGCGATCTGTAGCCAGACCTGACGGTGAATGGATGCGCAAACGTGATGCTGTCTGGGGGGTTCCGTTATCCGAACGCCGGGTAACGGGGGTCGGACGCATGACATTTGGTGCGGAACGGGCCTTGCATCCCATTTACCCGCGTAGATCGGGACATTCCGCCCGGAGGCGGTGTGGGAATGCGAGGAGGAACTCCACGAGGTGGACGCGGTCCACCCCGATCATCTCAGTACGCGCCGGGGAACCCGTACCCGCCGGCCGCCGGAGCCTGGACCGGCGCCGCGTGCGCCTCCCGGTCGTAGAACGGCCGGGCGTGCGCCCGCAGCCACAGAGCCACCGGGTCGTACTCGTCCGACATGGCGACGGTCGACACCGGCAGGCCGTCCGGCACCGCGCCGATGGACTGCTGCATCATCGCCCGCACCGAGTCCACGGCGGGCGGGCTGGTGTCGTACACGTCGAGCCCGATGGCGAGATACGGCGCCCCGAGCGAGGGCTGCACCCAGGCGCGGCGCAGCGAGCGGACGGCGGTGGTCCGGTGCGCGTTCTGCGTGAGCAGGGCGTAGAACTGCGGGATCTCGATGCCCGGCTCGGACAGTCTCAGCGGGCCCGCGGGCTGCCGCTCCAGACCGGTGGCGATACGGCGCAGATCCAGCCAGGGGATACCGACGCCGCCGCCCGGCGCATGCGGGTTCAGCCAGAGGCCGTAGTGGTCGGGGTAGAGGGTCCGGGCGACGTCGAGCCCGTCGACCACCTCGTACGAACGGTTCCAGCCGCTGGCCGAGAGCTCCTGCGCGGAGGTCACACAGGGGGCGTAACCGAAGCCGTCCACCTGCATGTTCCCGTACTGGGCGTCGGGCGAGCCCGCCTGGCCGTGCCAGAGCAGCATCCAGACCTGGCCGGACGACGGGGTCGCGAGCGCGCGAAGGAGCGCCTCGTAGGCGTCGTAACGCCCGGGCGTCACTTGGCGCAGCATGTGCTCGACCTGCCCGGCCGCGGCCGTGCCCGACGCGCTCACCTTCTACCGCCCCTTCGCGACATCCCTGACATACGGGTCCGTTCGGCGGGGCACTGTGCTCGCTTGAACACGACACCACCCCGACCGAGCCATGAAACCAGCTTAAGTGGCGATCCCGACAGCACCGTTGCGCTCCGCCGGGTTTGGTGTTGAGAGCTCGGGGCTTTCTGTTGTTCACCGCCCGGGTCGGGTGTGGTTGAGCGCGCCGTTCCCCGCGCCCCTGTGAGCGCGACTCAGAAGGTGCGGGTGTAGAAGGGGCGGACCTGTGCCCGCAGCCAGTCGCCCACCGGGTCCTGGGCCACGTCGAGGAAGACGAGGCTCACCGGGTGTGCCAGGGGAACGCGTCCCAGCGCCCGGCCGAGGGCGTCCAGCGGAAGCGTGCGCGCGCTCTCGTCCCAGTGGACCGCCTCGATGCCGACGAACATCACGGGGTCGCCGCCCTCGATGCTCGCCAGACAGCGGCGGGCGCTCAGCACGACGCCGGTCGCGGCGAACTCCGCCGAGGCCGCGGCCAGGAAGTCCACCGGATCGTCCTGCCAGTCGGGCTGGAACAGCCGGACCCGGCCGCCGCTCGCGGTCCCGTCCAGCTGGGTCCGCCCGGTCCGGCACAGCTCGGCCACGGCCGCCGGGGGCAGCGGCACACCGACCGTGCCGTCCGGGTTCAGCACGATGCCCACCTGGGGCGGCAGGCCGCGCGCGAACTCCACGGCGGGCGCGACGGTGTACGCCATGTGGTCGCCGACGACCTGGCGGAACTGCTGGTCCGAGGTGAAGACCGGCACGTACGCCTGCCCGCCGAGCTCCATCGTGGGCAGGTCGAGCGGGCCGCTGTGCGGGCCGCCGCCCTCCGGCAGCGGCACCCAGAGGAAGGCGCGCCCGACGGCCTCCACGATCCGGGCGCCCGTCGAGGGCGACGGGGGAAGCCCGAGGGAGGCGGCGAGCACCTCCTCCACCTCGTTGCCGGGCCAGCCGGCATGGGGATGCGGGTGCGCCCGTGCCGGAAAGTCCTGTGTGGGAAAATCCTGCGCCGGAATGTCCTGTGCCGGGAAGTCCATCTCTACCGCCTGCTCGAACCGCCTTCTGCGGTTGACGAGATTACGCGCCCGCCGGCCCGTTCACCGCGTCCGAGACCCGTGGAAGCCGGAATCCGCCGGCCGGGAGGGGCGCTCAGTCGCCGAAGTCGATGCGCCGCAGCACGTCCGCCGCGGCACGGTCGACGAGGACCGCGGAGCCGCAGCCCTCCGGGAGGTCGCCCTTCTCGACGGAACGCAGCAGCCTGGCGACGGCGCCGCGGTGCCGCGCGAACGCGTACCTCGAGACACCCCGGCCGCGCTCGCGCTGGCCGTCCAGGGCCGTGCCGGGATCGACGTCGAGCAGCAGCAGGTGCAGGGTGCCGCCCCGGCGCCGGGCGTCCCGGGCGAGCCAGTTGCGCACCCAGGCCTGCGTACCGCAGTCGTGCACCACGACGCCCTCGCCGGAGCGCAGAGCCCCGCGCAGGCCCGCGTAGTGCGCGGCGCGCACGAGGGGGCGGTAGACCGCGTACGGAAGGAAACGCGCCAGCCTGCCGTCCCACCGGTCGCGGGTGTCCTGGGAGTCGATGCGGCGGCCGGTCACCGCCCGGCGCATCAGGGTCGACTTGCCGCTGCCCGGCAGGCCCGTGACGACGACCAGGTCGGCCGCTCCGAACCGCAGACCGTGAGGGCTGTGACCCGCGCGCTCCCGCAGATCACGGACGACGGGCGCCGGAAGCGGGTCGCACGCCTCCCCGGCCGGTGCGGTGGGCTGCTTGGGCAGCGCGATGCCCGTACTGGTCGCGTACGCCGTGATCCTGTTCACCCTGATCGTCCTCCCCATGGGGTCGGGAGACCCATCCCCGTCGAGTGTAAAGAGAAGGTAATGCGCCGGTCCCCTCATTTCTGTTCTCGTCCTGCCACAGCCCCGTCACAGATCACTGTGAACGCCCGTGGACCCTGTCCGGACACTGTCCGGCCCGGTACGGGCCCGTCCGCCCCCCCCCGGCCGAGGCCCCTGCCGCCCCGGTCCGATGCGTGCAATGATGTGCCCGCCAACTGCATACCGGCCGCTTGAATCCGCGCGGGAGAGTTCCGGGTACGTGTACACGCAGGTGTACGAGTGCCCGGGCGCCGAAGGAGCAAGTCCCTCCCTTGAATCTCTCAGGCCCCGTTACCGCGCGGGCGAGGCACATCTGAAAAGCGGGCCGCCCCCTGACCGTCAGGGCGTCGGCTCCACCCAAGGTGCAAGTCAGTGACCACCACGTTCACCGGTGTTCACGGCGAACCTCTCAGGTTCCGATGACAGATGGGGAGGAACGACCTCGCCGTCATGCCTTGGGAGCCCCACCGATGAGCAGCAACGCCCCCGTTCAGCCGCGCCGGACCGCGCTCGATGCCCTGCATCGCTCGCTCGGCGCGACGATGACCGACTTCGCCGGCTGGGACATGCCCCTGCGGTACGGCTCCGAGCGCGACGAGCACCTCGCCGTACGCACCCGGGCCGGCCTCTTCGACCTCTCCCACATGGGCGAGATCACCGTCACCGGCCCCCAGGCGGCCGCTCTCCTGGACTTCGCGCTGGTCGGCAACATCGGGGGCGTGAAGGTGGGCCGCGCCCGCTACACGATGATCTGCCGGGCCGACGGCGGCATCCTCGACGACCTGATCGTCTACCGTCTCGCCGACACCGAGTACATGATCGTGGCCAACGCCTCCAACGCCCAGGTGGTCCTGGACGCCGTTCAGGAGCGCGCGGAGGGCTTCGACGCCGAGGTGCGCGACGACCGGGACGCCTACGCCCTGCTCGCCGTCCAGGGCCCGGAGTCCCCCGGCATCCTGAAGTCCCTGACCGACGCCGACCTGGACGGTCTGAAGTACTACGCGGGCCTGCCCGGCACGGTCGCCGGTGTTCCGGCCCTGATCGCGCGCACCGGCTACACCGGCGAGGACGGCTTCGAGCTGTTCGTCGCCCCGGCCGACGCCGAGAAGCTGTGGCAGGCGCTGACCGACGCGGGCTCCCCGGCCGGGCTCGCCCCCTGCGGGCTCTCCTGCCGGGACACCCTGCGCCTGGAGGCGGGCATGCCGCTGTACGGGCACGAGCTGAGCACCTCGCTCACGCCCTTCGACGCGGGCCTCGGCCGGGTCGTGAAGTTCGAGAAGCAGGGCGACTTCGTCGGGCGCGAGGCACTGTCCGCGGCCGCCGCCCGGGCCGAGTCGCAGCCTCCGCGCGTCCTCGTCGGCCTGCTGGCCGAGGGCCGCCGTGTCCCCCGCGCCGGCTACCCGGTCGTCGCCGACGGCAGGGTCGTCGGCGAGGTCACCTCCGGTGCGCCGTCCCCGACGCTCGGCAGGCCGGTCGCGATGGCGTACGTCGACGCGGAGCACTCCGCACCCGGCACGACCGGTGTCGGCGTGGACATCCGGGGCAGCCACGAACCGTACGAGGTCGTGGCGCTGCCGTTCTACAAGCGCCAGAAGTGACACTGGTGCGCGGGCTCCGGAAGTGAGGCACCCGGTCCGGGCGCCCCGCACGGCATCGGCCCGCGCACTCCCCAGGTGACACGGCGCGACAGCGCCGCTCGACAGCATCAGAAGTGACCCCGGGCACATCCGCCCGGCCACCCCCAGTCCCCCTGCATCAGCACTCCCCGGCGTACAGGAGAATTCAGGCCATGAGCAATCCCCAGCAGCTGCGCTACAGCAAGGAGCACGAGTGGCTGTCGGGCGCCGAGGACGGCGTCTCGACGGTCGGTATCACGGAGCACGCGGCCAACGCGCTCGGCGATGTCGTGTACGTCCAGCTCCCGGAGGT
The DNA here is from genome assembly GCF_027107535.1 of Streptomyces aurantiacus. NCBI lineage: Bacteria > Bacillati > Actinomycetota > Actinomycetes > Kitasatosporales > Streptomycetaceae > Streptomyces > Streptomyces sp. Qhu-G9. The sequence goes on from NZ_CP114283.1 coordinate 7,877,953, forward strand.
CGGTGCCACGGTGACCGCGGGCGAGACCTGCGGTGAGCTGGAGTCGACCAAGTCGGTCAGCGACCTGTACTCGCCCGTCACCGGCGAGATCACCGAGATCAACCAGGACGTCGTGGACGACCCCGCGCTGGTGAACACCGCCCCGTTCGAGGGCGGCTGGCTGTTCAAGGTGCGCACCTCGCAGGAGCCGAAGGACCTGCTCTCCGCGGACGAGTACACCGAATTCTCCGGCAGCTAAGGACTCCTGACCGATGTCGCTTCTGAACCAGTCCCTCCATGAGCTCGACCCGGACGTCGCCGCCGCCGTCGACGCCGAGCTGGACCGCCAGCAGTCCACCCTCGAGATGATCGCCTCGGAGAACTTCGCTCCGGTCGCGGTCATGGAGGCCCAGGGCTCGGTCCTCACCAACAAGTACGCCGAGGGCTACCCGGGCCGCCGCTACTACGGCGGCTGCGAGCACGTCGACGTCGCCGAGCAGATCGCGATCGACCGGGTCAAGGAGCTGTTCGGCGCCGAGTACGCCAACGTGCAGCCGCACTCGGGCGCCTCCGCCAACCAGGCCGCGCTGTTCGCGCTGGCCCAGCCCGGCGACACCATCCTCGGTCTCGACCTGGCCCACGGCGGCCACCTGACCCACGGGATGCGGCTGAACTTCTCCGGCAAGCAGTTCAACGTGGTCGCGTACCACGTGGACGACGCCGGCCTGGTCGACATGGCCGAGGTCGAGCGGCTCGCCAAGGAGCACCGCCCGAAGGTGATCATCGCGGGCTGGTCGGCGTACCCGCGGCAGCTGGACTTCGCCGAGTTCCGCCGGATCGCGGACGAGGTCGAGGCCTACCTGTGGGTCGACATGGCGCACTTCGCGGGCCTGGTCGCGGCCGGCCTCCACCCGAACCCGGTGGAGCACGCGGACGTCGTCACCTCCACCACCCACAAGACGCTCGGCGGCCCCCGCGGCGGGATCATCCTCGCCAAGAAGGCCTTCGCGAAGAAGCTGAACTCGTCCGTCTTCCCGGGCTTCCAGGGCGGTCCCCTGGAGCACGTGATCGCGGCCAAGGCGGTCTCCTTCAAGGTCGCCGCCTCGGAGGACTTCAAGGAGCGCCAGGTCCGTACGGTCGAGGGTGCCCGCATCCTCGCCGAGCGCCTCACCGCGCCGGACGCCCGCGAGGCCGGTGTCAACGTCCTGTCGGGCGGTACGGACGTCCACCTGATCCTGGTGGACCTGCGCGAGTCCGAGCTGGACGGGCAGCAGGCCGAGGACCGCCTCCACGAGGTCGGCATCACGGTCAACCGCAACGCCGTCCCCAACGACCCGCGGCCGCCGATGGTGACGTCGGGCCTGCGGATCGGCACCCCGGCCCTGGCGACCCGCGGCTTCACGGCCGAGGACTTCACCGAGGTCGCGGACGTCATCGCCGAGACCCTCAAGCCGTCCTACGACGCGGCGGCGCTCAAGGCCCGGGTGACCGCACTGGCGGACAAGCACCCGCTGTACCCCGGTCTGGGCAAGTAGTCCCGCTTCACGGGGGTACCGCGCACACTGGGAGGTGTGCGCGGTACCCCGGCCGCCCGTCACCCACCACCGCCCCGCCACGGCGCCTCGCGCCCCCGGGCCTTCACCGGCCCACCCGCCCCACCCCTGTTCCACCCGCTTCACCCCGTTTTGAGGAGTCACCGTGGCCATCTCGGTCTTCGACCTGTTCTCGATCGGCATCGGCCCGTCCAGCTCCCACACCGTCGGCCCGATGCGTGCGGCCCGGATGTTCGCCCGCCGCCTGCGCACCGAGGACGTCCTGTCCTCGGCGGCCTCGGTACGCGCCGAGCTGTACGGCTCGCTGGGCGCGACCGGACACGGCCACGGGACGCCGAAGGCGGTGCTGCTCGGTCTGGAGGGCGCCTCGCCCCGCACGGTGGACGTCGAGGGGGCCGACGACCGGGTCGAGAAGATCAAGGCGTCGGGCCGCATCGCCCTGCTCGGCGAGCACGAGGTCGGCTTCTCCTTCGACGACGACCTGGTGCTGCACCGCCGCAAGACCCTGCCGTACCACGCGAACGGCATGACGCTGTGGGCGTACGACGCCTCGGGCGCCGAACTGCTGTCGAAGACGTACTACTCGGTGGGCGGCGGTTTCGTCGTCGACGAGGACGCGGTGGGCGCGGACCGCATCAAGCTGGACGACACGGTTCTGAAGTACCCCTTCCGTACGGGCGACGAGCTGCTTCGGCTGACGAAGGAGACGGGCCTGTCCATCTCCGCCCTGATGCTGGAGAACGAGCGGGCCTGGCGCACCGAGGAGGAGATCCGCGAAGGGCTCCTCGCCATCTGGCGGGTGATGCAGGCGTGCGTCACCCGTGGCATGTCCCGCGAGGGCATCCTGCCCGGCGGCCTCCGGGTCCGCCGCCGCGCGGCCATGTCCGCCCGCCAACTGCGCGCCGAGGGCGACCCGTTGGCCCACGCCATGGAGTGGATCACGCTGTACGCGATGGCGGTGAACGAGGAGAACGCGGCGGGCGGCCGCGTCGTGACGGCCCCCACGAACGGCGCCGCGGGCATCATCCCGGCGGTCCTGCACTACTACATCAACTTCGTGCCCGGCGCGGATGAGGACGGGGTGGTCCGCTTCCTGCTCGCGGCCGGCGCCATCGGCATGCTCTTCAAGGAGAACGCCTCCATCTCGGGCGCCGAGGTCGGCTGCCAGGGCGAGGTCGGCTCCGCCTGCTCGATGGCCGCCGGCGCCCTCGCCGAGGTCCTCGGCGGCAGCCCCGAGCAGGTCGAGAACGCCGCGGAGATCGGCATGGAGCACAACCTCGGCCTCACCTGCGACCCGGTCGGCGGCCTCGTCCAGATCCCCTGCATCGAGCGCAACGGCATGGCCGCGGTCAAGGCCGTGACGGCGGCGAGGATGGCCATGCGCGGCGACGGCTCCCACAAGGTCTCCCTCGACAAGGTCATCAAGACGATGAAGGAGACGGGCGCCGACATGAGCGTCAAGTACAAGGAGACGGCCCGGGGCGGCCTGGCGGTGAACATCATCGAGTGCTGAGGGTGGGACGGGCGAAGAGGGGCAGGAGCAGGGGGAGTTGACCCCACACGCACCATCAGCCCCATCCCCCCACCGCACGGAGGAACCACCATGCTGCGCGGCATCGACGTGAGCTCCTACCAGTCGTCCTCGTACAGCACCGAAGGCCTGTCCTTCGTCTTCGTCAAGGCGACGGAGGGCCGGACGTACGTCAACCCGAAGCTGGGCGCGCAGGCGAAGAGGGCCCGCGACGCCGGCTGCGTGGTCGGCTTCTACCACTTCCTCTGGCCGGGCAACCTCACGGCCCAGGCCGAGTACTTCGTCGGCAAGGCCCCGGAGAGGGCGGGCGACATCCTCGCCGTCGACTGGGAGACGACGAGCGACGGCACCCACGCGAGCAACGCCGAGAAGGACCGCTTCATCCGCAAGGTGAAGGAACTCCGGCCGAACAACCGGGTGGTGCTGTATTGCAACCGGAACTTCTGGCTGAACGTCGACGACACCTCGTACGCCGGTGACGGTCTGTGGATCGCCGACTACGTCACCGCGGGCAAGCCCCGCATCCAGGCGACGTGGCGCTTCCACCAGCACACCGACGACCCGCTGGACAAGAACGTCGCACGCTTCGACACCATCGCCGACCTGCGGGAATGGGCGACCCCGTAGACTGCCCCGCATGGGTGGGAGTGTCGCTGCGGTCAGCAGCAACGGGACGTATGCGTTCACCAAGCCGAACCGCGGGAGCATCACGCTCCTCGCCGGACTCGGGGTCGAGGGGGACGTGCACGCCGGGACGACGGTGAAGCACCGGTTCCGGATGGCGAAGGACCCCTCGCAGCCGAATCTGCGGCAGGTGCACCTGATCCACGAGGAACTGTTCGACGAGGTGCGCGAGGCGGGCTTCGAGGTCGCGGCCGGCGAGCTAGGGGAGAACGTCACCACCCGGGGCCTCGACCTGCTGGGGCTGCCCGGCGGGACCCTGCTGCGGCTCGGTGACGAGGCCGTGGTGCAGGTCACCGGCCTGCGGAATCCCTGCGCCCAGATCGACGGCTTCCAGAAGGGGCTCATGAAGCAGGTCGTGGGCCGGGACGGGGACGGCAAGCCCCGGTTCAGGGCCGGGATCATGAGCGTGGTCGTCACGGGCGGGGTGGTGCGGCCCGGCGACCCCGTCGAGGTCGATCTGCCGGCGGGGCCGCACCTGCCCCTGAAGATCGTCTGAGCGGCAGCCCTACGCCCTGAAGTCCGCCGTACGCTCCGGTGACGCCTCGGCCAGCGCCTTCGTCACTCCCTCGACGCCTTCCCGCAGACCGTAGACGGGCGTGCCGGGCTGCTGGCGCCAGGAGTCGTCGAGGCCGCCCGCGTCCACGGTGTCGAAGCCGAGTTCGTCGATGAGGTCGCGTACGGCCTGCTTGGCGGTCGCGTCGTCGCCGGCCACCGGGAGGGCGACGCGGTCGGCGGCGCCGGCCGGGCGGTGACGGTCCAGGATGTCCTGGGCGAACGTGCCGTTGAACGCCTTGACGACGGTGTGGCCGAGCTGCCGGGCCGTCCAGCGGCTCTCCGTCAGGCCCTCGTCGAGGATCTCGGCGATCCTGCCGTCCCGCTGCTTGGGGTAGTAGTTGCCGGTGTCGATGACGGTCACCCCGTCGGCCGCCTTGTCCAGCAGCCCGGACGGCAGGTCGGGGACCGCCTTCAGGGGGATCGTGACGACGACGATCTCGGCGTCCCGCGGGGCCTCCTCCACGGTGACCGGGGTCGCTCCGGTCTCCCGCGCCAGCTCGGTGAGTGTCTGCGGGCCCCGGGAGTTGGCGACGTACACGTCGTGGCCCAGGGCGGTGAGCCGCCGGGTGAGGTTGCCGCCGATGTTGCCTGCTCCGATGATGCCGATCCTCATGTCCGACTCGCCCTTTCCGGGGGTGGATGACTCCTGTGCGGAGTGACAACCTCCGGACGGATCGGGCTATTCCGGGCCACGCCCGGAGGGCGGACACGACGAAGGGGCGCCCCCGTGGACCGGCGGGCGCCCCTGTCACTCACGTCACCTGTTGACCTGGGACCAGAACTCGTCGAACGAGAGCAGCTTGTCCCCGTTGAGGTCCCGGGCGGCGATGACGGCCTCGGCCACCGACTCGGTGACGTTCCAGTCCCCGCCCTGGGCCAGAGCCTTCTTGAACTCGGCGGCGGTGATGTAGCCGTCCCCGTCCACGTCGATGCGCTCGAACGCCTTGCGTGCTTCCTCGATGTCCGCCACCGGACCCGCCCCTTCTTGGTGCCTATCTGACGAGGTCAGATTAACGTTCCGGCCGGGCGCGGAGCGCGGCGACCACCCAGGCGAACTCCTCGGCGTGCGCGGGCAGGGGCCCCGTTCCGCGGACGAGCGCCGTCAGCTCCCGGAAGCGCGCGAGCTCCACGTGCGTCGCGGACTCCATGCGTTCCAGAACGGCGGCCCGGTCGGCGTTGCCCAGGAGCCCGTCCAGCACCTCCGCGGCGCGGGGCGACTCCGGGGCGACGCCCTGTTCCAATGCCTCGCCCGCGAGCTGCACCAGGCGGCTCATGAACCACAGGGACGTCCCGGCGGGCACCTCCGGCCCGCGGTCCGCCGCGTTGAACTCGACCGTCCTGCGCATACGCCGACGGAAATCCGGGTTCCGCATCAGCTCGGCCAGTTCCACCCAGGCGTCCACCTGCTCGGGGGTGGGGTCCTCGGGCAGGTCGGCGACGGCGAACCGCATCCGGGTGCGGATGTCGGGGTCCGCGGTGTCGAGTCCCTGGAAGGTCTCCTCCATGAAGTGGTCGATGATGTGCTTGCGCTCGGTCGCCGACAGTCGCGCCAGTTTGTTCATCAGGGTCATCTCCTCCGCGGTCGAGCCGCGTCGCGCCACGGTCGACAGCACCGCCCGGGTCACCTTCAGCGACCTGATCTGGGCGTCCAGGGCCGCCACATGGGTCGCCGCCACCTCCGCGACCGTCGTCCCGCCCGCCAGCACCCGGCGTACGTCGTCCAGGCCCAGGCCCAGCTCCCGCAGCGTACGGATGAGTTCGAGGCGGGCCACGGACGCGGCGTCGTACAGCCGGTAGCCGCCCTCGGAGCGGGTCACGGGCGGCAGGGCGTCCACGTCCGACCAGTAACGGATGGTGCGTACGGTCAGCCCGGTGGCCCGGGCCAGCTCGCCGATGGTGAAGAGTCCGGTGCCGTCGTCGATCATTTCTGGGAGTCTGGGCCTTCCAGCGGGTGGAGACTCAAGGCGTAACTCGAGGCGGAGGAGTGGTCGCGTGTCCGAGAGCCTGCGGACCATTCTCGACGCGGCGGCCCGTGGCGTCTTCCCGCCGGCGGACGGCTCCCTCACCGTGGTGCGCCAGCACTCCCACCGTGACGCCGGTGTCCTCGCCTTCACCGCGCACTCCGTCGTCTTCACGGACGAGGACCCCGACTGGGTGCGCGGGACTCTGGATCAGGCCGGCTGCGACGCACTCGCCGCGGCGATGAACGCCCGGTTCCTCACGGCCTTCATGGACCGTACGGGCCGTACGAACGACACGATCGACCTGCTGGCGGTCGCCGCCCCGCTCCCGGGCGGACCGTCCCTCGCGCTGGTGGAGGTCACCGGCCGGGACCACCACCGGGTGGTACGGGCCCGTGAGCACCGCGACGACGTGCGTGTGTGGGCCGCGGACGGCGGTGTGCTCGTCCTCGGCCGAGGGGTCGCGGGGCGGCTGGAGGTCGCGGTCGAGGTGGACGAGGGGGCACGGCACCGGGGGCTCGGCCGGGAACTCGCCGGGGCGGCGCGGCGGTTGTCCGGCGGCGAGCCGGTCTGGGCCCAGCTCGCACCGGGGAACGCCCGCAGTCTGCGGGCGTTCCTGGCGGCCGGCTACCGCGCGGTGGGAGCGGAGGCACTGCTCTGCGCCCGGTGACCGGCCCCGGGGAGCCCGCTCAGTGCCAGGGCTCGTAGTGCGGGTTGCTCTCGCAGTCGCTCATGATCTCCGTTTTGGTCTTCTTGTCGACCGGGCAGACGCCGATGATGTACTGCCGCGCGATACCGCCGGGGAAGGCGACCTCGACCTGGTCGGCCCATTTGTGGGTGTCACCGATGGTCTTGTTGACGTCCACGCCGCCCGGCGCGTCGATGTAGTAGTTGAAGCCGCTCTTCCACCACGTCTTGTAGAGATCGTGGTCGTAGCTCGTGGATACGTACGGCGAGGGCTGGTTGACCAGAACGTACTGCTCGATGTCGTACTGGCCGTCGATGACGTCCTTCGGATGGAAGCCCTGCTCGAAGACGGTCGAGGGGCCGCGGCCGTCGCTGCGGTAGAGGGTGCCGCAGGACGTGCGCCAGGCGGGTTCGGGTGTGATGCGCTCGACCTCCACCCGGCGGTCCGCGGCGGCGTGGACGCGGTCGGCGAACTGGGGGCAGGCCGGGGCGGCGGCCTTCGCCACGAAGGCGGGGGCCTTCGCGGCCGTCCCGGTGGGGAGCGTCGCGGCGGAGGTCGCGAAGACGGCCGAGAGGGACAGGACGACGGCAGCGGCCCGTCGCCGCAGGGGAGTTGTGATCATGCGGGGCACGATCCCGGTTCCGCGGAGGCGGGCCGTGGACCCTCACTCGTACGGCGGCGTGTCCGCCGACGGGCGTTGCCTCGGCGGAGGATGCCGGGGTGGCCCCTAACGGTCCGCGACGCGCATCTCGAACCATGTCGTCTTGCCGCGCGGGAGGAGGTCGACGCCCCAGCGGTCGGAGAGCTTGTCGACGAGGAAGAGGCCCCGGCCGCTGACGTCCGTCTCCTGGACCGGCATGAGGCAGGGGAGGCCGCGGGAGGGGTCGCGGACCTCGACCCGGATCCAGCCCCGCCTGCGTCTCATACGGAGGCCGAAGACCCGGGCGCCCGTGTGACGCACGGCGTTGCCCACCAGCTCCGAGACCAGCAGGACCGCGTCCTCGGTCATCTTCGGTGAGAGTCCCCAGTGGCGCAGCACCACGACCTGGGCGAGCCGGCGCGCGGTCGCGGCCGACTCCGGCCGCGACGGCAGGGGTACCTCCGCCTCGGTCGGATTGCCGAACAACTCCAGCGCCTTCAGCGCGTGTTCGTCCTCGACAGCAGGCGACCAGCGTGCCGCGGTCGCACTCCCGTGCCGCCGCGGCTGTTCGATACCCTCCAGCCCCGCCATGACCCCATCATGGCCGCCCAGGGGGCGTTCCGGGGGCGTTCCGGAGGAATACGCCCCCCGGAGGCATTCATTCCGCTGAATTCGAAAAGCATATGCCAGGGGCAGTTCGGCAGTCCGTACAGCCCACCTGACCTGCACAGACAGCCCCTGCGAGGGCAATCGCCCGCGTTCCCCGACAAGGAACCCTTAAGGCTGACTTAAGGCTCGGACAAACCGCCCCTTCGGGGGACGCGGGTAAGACATCGCGTCAACTGCAAGTGGATCAGCGGAACTTGATGTGTGAGTTTCGCGGCACGGCAGGGCCTTTCCGAGGGAGGCGGAAGGCCTCCGTCACCCGACCGGGCCGTCCCTCGTCAGAGGAACTTCGCCTTGCCCGGGCCCTCCTCGACGAAGCTCCGCATCCCGCGCTCCCGGTCCTCCGTGGCGAACAGACCGGCGAACCAGTTCCGTTCGACGGTGAGCCCGGTCTCGATGTCCGTCTCCAGACCCGCGTCGACGCACTCCTTGGCCGCGCGCAGCGCGAGCGCCGGTCCCTGCGCGAGTTTCGCGGCCCACGCGTGCGCCTCGGCGTACACGTCGGCGGCCGGTACGACGCGGTCCACCAGGCCGAGGGACAGCGCCTCGTCGGCCTTGACCATGCGGCCGGTGAAGATGAGGTCCTTCGCCCGGGAAGGGCCGATGAGACGGGACAGGCGCTGGGTGCCGCCCGCGCCCGGGATCAGGCCGAGGAGGATCTCCGGCTGGCCCAGCTTCGCGTTGTCCGCGGCGATGCGGAAGTCGGCGCAGAGCGCCAGCTCGCAGCCCCCGCCCAGCGCGTAACCGGTCACGGCGGCGACGACCGGCTTGGGGATGCGGGTCACGGCGGTGAAGGAGTCCTGCAGGGCCCTGGAGCGTACGACCATCGCCGCATGGTCCATGGCCTGCATCTCCTTGATGTCCGCGCCGGCCGCGAACACCTTCTCGCCGCCGTAGAGAATCACCGCGCGCACGTCCTCGCGGCGCGTGGCCTCCTCGGCGAGCTCCTTGAGGCGGTCCTGGGTGGCGACGTCCAGCGCGTTCATCGGCGGACGGTCGAGGCGGATCGTGCCGACACCTTCGGCGACTTCGAGATGCACAGTCATGAGGGCAGGTTAACGGTGACTAACGACAACGGCCCCGGTGTGCTCCGTCACAGAGCGGCACACCGGGGCCGTACGGGTCCTGAGGACCTGAAGGCCCGGGAAACCGGGGACCCGCAGGCCGTGGGGGCGGAGTCAGCGCCCCCGGGCGATCACGCCGTCCACTTCTCCCACGACATGTTCCAGCCGTTGAGTCCGTTGTCCGGCTCCACGATCCGGTCGTTGGAGTTCTTCACGACGACCACGTCACCGATGATCGAGCGGTCGAAGAACCATGCTGCCGGCGCACCCCGGTCACCGCCGCCGCGCTGGTCGCGCAGGCCGATGCAGCCGTGGCTGGCGTTGTAGTTGCCGAAGGCGCCGCCGGCCCAGTAGTTGCCGTGCAGGAAGGTGCCCGACGTGGTCAGGCGCATCGCGTCCGGCACGTCCTTGATGTCGTACTCGCCGCCGTAGCCGACCGTCTCGCCGTTCATGCGGGTCACCCTGAGGCGCTCGCTGATGACCATCTGGCCGTTCCAGGTCTCGTAGCCGGGCTTGCCCGTGGTCACCGGGATGGTCTTGATGACCTTGCCGTCGCGCTTGACCGTCATCTTCTTGGTCTTGACGTCGACGGTGGAGACCTGGCTGCGGCCGATCGTGAACTTCACGGTCTTGGCCTGCTCGCCGTAGACACCCGGCCGCCCCTCGACCCCGTCGAGGTTGAGGGTGACGGTGACCTTCGTGCCGGGCTTCCAGTACTTCTCCGGGCGGAAGTCGAGGCGGTCGTTGCCGAACCAGTGGCCCTCGACGTCGACCGCGGGCTCGGTCTTGATGTCGATCGCCTTCTCGATGTCCTCGGGGTGCGTGATGCCCCGGGTGAAGCGGACCGAGAAGGGCATGCCGACGCCGACCTTGGAACCGTCCTCCGGCGTGAAGATGCCCACGAAGGTGTTCTTCGGGGTCAGCGTGGTGAAGGCGGACTCCTCAGCGGCCTGCCGGCCGTCGGAGTCCTTGGCCACCGCGTGGACCTTGTACTTGGTGGACGCCGCGAGATGCGTGGCGGGCGTCCAGGTCGCGCCCCCGTCGGTGATCTTCCCCTCGACCGGGTTGCCCTTGGTGTCCTCGACCTTGACCTCGGTCAGCTTGCCCTTGGCGGCCGTCACCTTCAGCGCGCCGCTGGTCTTCACGGCGTCCGTGCCGTTCTTCGGGGCTATGGTGACGACCGCCTGCGAGACCTTGGTGTCCGTCCGGCTCGAATCCTCGCCCTTGCCCTTCCCCTCGCCGGACCCGGAGTCCGAGTCCCCTCCCCCGCCGCAGGCGGCCACGAAGAGCAGCAGCACCCCGAGCAGAAGTGCCAGGGCCCCCTTGCCGCTTCGTGTCCGCGCGCCAACCGACGCCCCCGATATCGGTCGCCCGTTCAAGTTCGTTCTCCCCTCGCACGGCCTGGTCAGGCCCGCACTACCGCGCGTCCCACGCCGCGCATCGCGCTAATTAATCACACTGCCAGGCGTGATGGCCTCCCGGGAATGTCACCGTTCCGTCCCAACTCACGGTGCCGGCCGCGCCACCGGATCCCTCCCTGTGCGTACCCCTATGTCGGTCTACTTCACCGCGGAGCCCGCTTTCCACGCCTTCCAGTCCATGTTCCACCCGCCGAGGCCGTTGTCGGGAGCGACCTTCTTGTCGTCGCTGTTGACCACCTCGACGACGTCACCGACGAGGCTGCGGTCGAAGAACCAGCCCGCCGGGGTCGCGGAGCTGCCGCCCTTCACGTCGCGCAGGCCCACACAGCCGTGGCTGACGTTGGCGGTGCCGAACACGCCCTGCGCCCAGTAGTTGCCGTGCAGGAAGGTCCCGGAGGAGGTGAGGCGCATCGCGTGCGGCACGTCCGGGATGTCGTACTCGCCCTTGCCGTCGGCCCGTTTGAAACCGACGGTGGCCCCGTTCATCCGGGTCACCTCCAGCATCTCGGTGACGACCATCTTCCCGTTGTACGTCGTGCTCGTGGGGGCGCCCGCGGTGATCGGCACGGTGGACAGGAGCGCTCCGTCGCGGCGTACCTCCATGGTGTGGGCCGCCGCGTCGACGACGCTGACCTGACTGCGGCCGACCGTGAAGGAGAACGTCCGGTACTGCAGCCCGTACACGCCCGGAGCCGCCTCGACGTCCCGCAGCCGCAGCTCGACGGTGACCTTCGTGCCCGGCTTCCAGTACGTCTCGGGGCGGAAGTCCAGCCGGTTCCGGCCGAACCAGTGCGGGGCGATCTCCGCCTTCGGCACGGACGTCACGCGGATCGCGCGCTCGACCGCCGCCCGGTCGCGGATCCGGCGGTTGAACTCCAGCGACACGATCATCCCGGTGCCGACGGTCGAGCGGTTCTCCGGCACGACGTAGCCGATGAACCGCTCGTCGGGGACGTACGTCGTGAACGTCACGTGCCGGGCCACCCGCCGGCCGTGGCCGTCGAGCGCGACCGCGTCCACCGCGTACTTGGCGGCCAGCGCGAGCCTCGGGTCGTCGGGCTTCCAGGTCGTGCCGTCCCCGACGATCCGGCCGGGCACCGGGGAGTCCTGCGCGTCCTGCGACTTCACGACCTTCACCGACTCCAGGCGCCCGGCCGGCACCCGCACCCTCAGCCCCTCCTCGGGGCGTACGCCCCGGCTCCCGTCGTCCGGCGAGACGCGGATGGTGTCCTCGGCCGACCGGGGCTTGCCGAGCATCCCGTCCGTGCCGTGCGAGGTGCATCCCGCGGCTCCGGCGAGCAGGCCCGCCCATGTCAGTACGGCGGCCAGCGCGGCCCCTGCGCGCCGCGCGCGCCTCTGTGCGTGCATCACGTGGGGCCCAACGACCGAGGCGGCCCCGGGGAAGTGGGGTGGTGCCGCGGCCCGCCGTGACGGGTGAGGTGGTGTGGCCCGCCTGCCGGGGCCGGTCAGCCCCCGCCTCGGGAGACGTGAGTGCGAGCCCGGCTCTGGGCAGAACAGTGGGGAGGACGACACGACAGGGAGCCGCGGCCGGGACGCCGCGGCCCTCCTCGTGCCGCTCCGACCGAGCCGCGGGAGGGCGTCAGGTGTCGAGCGCAGCCGATCAGGAGGCAGTGCGGGAGGGGCTCGTCCCCGGCCGTGGGCTGCCTGTGCAGCCCGGACCCGTCCAGCCCGGCCCCGTGCTGAACGGCACGGCGCGTACGGAGCCGGGCGTCTCCGTCTGGCCGGGCACGCCGACCCCGCTCGGGGCGCGCTTCAGGACCGGGCCCGACGGCGTCTCGGGCACCAACTTCGCGCTCTGGGCGGGCGGGGCCGAGTCGGTCGAGCTCTGTCTCTTCGGCACGGAGGACGGCGAGGGCCGCGGAGACGGCGGGGACACCGAGATCCGGGTCCCGCTGACCGAACTGACCCACGAGATCTGGCACGGCTTCGTGCCCGGCGTACGGCCCGGACAGCGGTACGGCTTCCGGGTGCACGGCCGCTGGGATCCGTGGACGGGGGCTCGCTGGAACCCCGCGAAGCTGCTCCTCGATCCGTACGCCCGTGCCGTGGACGGCGCCGGACAGGACGAGTACGGCAGCCTGCCGCCGCAGGTGTACGGGCATGTGCGGGACTGGCCCCAGCAGCAGGTCGCCGACACCGTGCGCGACGACCGGGACTCGGCGCCGTACGTCCCCAAGGGTGTCGTCGTGCACGACGACACACCCGACGACGAGTGGACGGACGACCGCCGCCCGAAGACGCCGTGGGCGGACTCCGTCATCTACGAACTGCACGTCCGGGGGTTCACGAAGCTGCACCCGGGGATCCCCGAGGAGCTGCGGGGCACGTACGCCGGGCTGGCGCACCCGGCGGCGATCGAGCACCTCGTGGCGCTCGGGGTGACGGCCGTCGAGCTGCTGCCGGTGCACCAGTTCGCGCACGAGGACCATCTGCTGCGCCGGGGCATGAAGAACTACTGGGGCTACAACTCCATCGGCTACTTCGCCCCGCACGCCGGATACGCGGCCTCCGGGACCAACGGCCAGCAGGTCGGCGAGTTCAAGCGCATGGTGCGCGCGCTGCACGCCGCCGGGATCGAGGTCATCCTCGACGTGGTCTACAACCACACGGCGGAGGCGGGCGAGCTGGGCCCGACGCTGTCGCTGCGCGGGATCGACAACCGCGGCTACTACCGGCTGCAGAACGACGCCCGGCGGTACGCGGACTACACGGGCTGCGGGAACACCCTGCACGTCGTCCAGCCGCACGTGCTGCGCCTGATCACGGACTCGCTCCGCTACTGGGTGACGGAGATGGGCGTCGACGGCTTCCGGTTCGACCTGGCTGCCGCGCTGGCCAGGTCCATGCACGACGTCGACATGCTGTCCCCGTTCCTCGCCGTCATCGCGCAGGATCCGGTGCTGCGCCGCGTGAAGCTGATCGCGGAGCCGTGGGACGTCGGTTCCGGCGGCTACCAGGTGGGGGCCTTCCCTCCCCTGTGGACCGAGTGGAACGACCGCTACCGCAACGCCGTACGGGACTTCTGGCGGGGCGCGCTGCCGGACGTGCGGGACCTCGGGTACCGGCTGTCCGGGTCGAGCGACCTGTACGCGTGGGGCGGGCGGCGGCCGTACGCGTCGGTGAACTTCGTGACCGCGCACGACGGGTTCACCCTGCGGGACCTGGTGTCGTACGAGCGCAAGCACAACGAGGCCAACGGCGAGGGGAACCGGGACGGCACCGACGACAACCGGGCGTGGAACTGCGGGGCGGAGGGCGAGACCGAGGACGCCCGGGTACACGGTCTGCGGCGCCGCCAGCTGCGCAACCTCCTCACCACCCTGCTGCTCTCCACGGGCGTCCCGATGCTGGTCGCGGGCGACGAACTGGGGCGGACCCAGGGCGGCAACAACAACGCGTACTGCCAGGACAACGAGATCAGCTGGCTCGACTGGAGCCTGCTGGACGACCCCGGCTGGCGGGCCCTGTTCGACCTGACGTCCCGTCTGATCGCGCTGCGCCACGCCCACCCCGTGCTCCGGCGGCGCGCCTTCTTCTCCGGCCGGTCCCATTCGGCCGACGGACTGCGGGACCTGGCGTGGTTCACCGCACGCGGCACCGAGATGACGGAACGGGACTGGTACGCGCCCGCGGGGACGCTGGGGATGTACCTGTCCGGCCGGGACATCCCCGGGCGGGACGCGCGGGGTGTGCCCGTGACGGACGACAGCTTCCTCGCGGTGCTGCACGCGGGCGACCGGCCCGCGGACTTCGTCCTGCCGGGCCCGCCGTGGGCCGAGGCGTACGAGGTCGTCGTCGACACGTCGCGGGAGGAGCAGGGCGCTCCGCCCGGGGTGGTGCACCGGGCGGGGGGAACGGTCACGGTGCCGGCACGGGCGGTCCTGCTGCTGCGGGTGCGGTGACGGGGCGGCGCGTCCTGGGCGATGCGCGGGAGCGTCGCCCGGACCGCGTCGGGGAGTCGAACTGTGGTGGTCCTGCCCGCGCCGGACGGGTCGAGGACGCCGAAGATCCCGGGCTCCCCGACGACTGCCGACGGCGCCCGTGCACCTTGCGGTCCCGGCTGTACGACTCCTCGAACACGCAGGTCGTAGGACCAGCGACGGATCCGGACCCGGCCAAAACTCGGTGGGCGATGTCGGTGCCGATCCGTAGGCTCGCTGCTGATGCCGACTACACCCGCGCCCACCGAGGAAGCCCACAAGACCGAGCCCACCAGGAGCCGTTCCACCGTACGCGCGCTGCTGCGCCTGTGGCCGTACGTGAGACCCGTGCGCGGACGGCTGCTCACGGCGGCCGTCGTCGCGGTCGTCGCCTCCTGTACGGGGCTGGTCATCCCGCTCGTCCTGAAGTGGATCGTGGACGGCCCGGTGGCCGACCGGAGCACCGGCGGCGTGTGGCTCGGGGCGCTGTACCTGCTGCTGCTCGGGATCGTGGAGGCCTTGCTCTTCGGGCTGCGGCGCTGGCTGGTGGCCCGGCCGCTGGCCGGGGTCGAGGCGGCGATGCGGGCGGACCTGTACCGGCATCTGCAGCGGCTGCCCATCGCGTTCCACGACCGCTGGGCCTCCGGGCAGTTGCTGTCGCGGGGCACGACCGACCTGATGCTGCTGCGGATGTTCCTCGCGTTCCCGCTGACGTTCCTGCTGGTCAACTCGGTGACGATTCTCGTGGGCGTCCTCATCATGCTGGCCCAGGAGTGGACGCTGGGACTCGTGCTGCTCGCGCCCGCGCTGCCCGTGATGGTCGTCTGCTGGCTCTTCGAGAAGCGGTACTCGCAGGTGGCCCGGCGGGCCCAGGACCAGGTCGGCGACCTGACGACGCTCGTCGAGGAGAGCGTGCTCGGCATCCGGATCATCAAGGGGTTCGGGCGCCATCGCAGTCAGGCCCTCGCCTTCCGCGAGCTCTCCCGGACGCTGCGCGGTACGGAACTCGCCAAGGCGCGGCTGCTCGCGGGCATCTTCGCCGCCATCACGACCCTGCCCGAACTCGCCGTCGGCGCGGCCCTCGTGCTCGGGACGGTGCAGGTGGCCGACGGTGACCTGTCGGCCGGCACGCTGGTCGCGTTCCTGTCCACGGCGCTCGCCCTGCGGTGGCCCGTCGAGTCGATCGGTTTCCTGCTGGCGATGAGCCAGGAAGCGGCGACAGCCACGGAGCGCTACTTCGAGGTGATGGACGCGAAGCCGGAGTCCGAGGCACCGCCGCGGTCCGAGGCACCGCCGCGGTCCGGCGCGGAGCCGTCGTCCGGCGGCTTGCGGCCGCCGGGAGCTGAGCCGCCGACCGGCGCGGACCAGAAGCGGGACACCGAGCCGCAGACCGGCCGGGAGCCGGACATCGAGCCGCCGACCGGTATGCACCGGGAGCCGGACGCCGAGCCGTCGACCGGCGCGAACCCGGAGTCCGGCGCGAAGCCGCAGCCCAGCAAGAACCCGGAGTCCGGCGCAAAGTCGGCGTCCGGCGCTGGGTCGGCGTCCGGCGCGAAGCCCGACCTCGGGGCGGCCGTCGTGCCCCGGGCCGCCGTGCACACCGGTGCGCCGCTCGCCTCCGCCTCGCGCACCGGCGCCTCACCGACGGCCGAGGGCGTCGGCGACGGCGACGGCGACGGCGACGGCGACGGCGACGGGGCCACCGGATCCGGCGGGCTCCGCTTTCACGGGGTCCGGTTCCGTTACCCCGACGCGCCCCCGGACAGCGTTCCCGTCCTCGACGGGATCGACCTGCACATCCGGCCGGGCGAGACCATGGCCCTGGTGGGCGGGACGGGTTCCGGGAAGACGACCCTCACCGCGCTCGTCCCCCGGCTGCACGAGGTCACGGCGGGCCGGATCACCCTGGACGGCATGGACATCACCGCGATGCCCAGGCAGTCCCTGCGCGCCCTCGTGGCCGTCGCCTTCGAAGAGCCCACGCTCTTCTCCGCCGGGGTCGGCGACAACGTTCTGATGGGCGCCCCGGACACCGCGGGCGAGGCCGACCTGCACCGCGCCCTGGCCGTCGCCCAGGCGGACTTCGCCCACGCGCTCCCCCACGGGACGGACACCCAGGTCGGCGAGCAGGGCCTCAGCCTCTCCGGCGGCCAGCGCCAGCGGCTCGCCCTGGCGAGAGCTGTCGTCGGCAACCCCCGCTTCCTCGTCCTGGACGATCCGCTCTCCGCCCTGGACGTCCACACGGAGGCCCTCGTCGAAGCGGCCCTGCGCCGCGTCCTGGCCGGGACGACCGCCCTGGTCGTGGCCCACCGCCCGTCCACGGTGCTGCTCGCCGACCGCGTGGCCCTGCTCTCCGGTGGCCGCGTCACAGCCGTCGGCACCCATCACGAACTGCTGCGTACGAGCGCGGAGTACGCCTGGCTGATGTCGGGAAGCACGGAGACCACCGAGAGGGAGGCGCGATGACGGCGCCCACGACCACCGCGCCGACGGACGACCACGACGAGAACGACCGGAGCGGCGGGCGGGGCGGGGCGCGGCCGTCGCCGGTCGAGGACGGCGACCCCTTCGACCGTGACGCGCTCCCCGCGCCTCCGCGTGCGACGGCCACCCTCCTGCGGTCCCTGCTCTCGCCGCTGAAGGCCCGCGTGGTCCTCGCGGCGGTCCTCCTCCTGCTCCAGCAGGCGGCGGTGCAGGCGGGCCCGCTCCTCGTGGCGTATGCCATCGACCGCGCCGTACCGGCCCTGCGCGACGACGACCACGGCCCGCTGATCGCGGTGGCCGTCGCCTACGCGCTGTGCTCGGTGGCGGCCGGCGCCCTCCAGTACGGCTTCGTCCTCGCGTCCGCCCGCGTCAACCAGGACGTCCTGCTCGACCTGCGCGGCAGGATCTTCCGCCACGCGCAGGCGCTCAGCGTCGACTTCCACGAGCGCTACACCTCGGGCCGGCTCATCTCGCGTTCCACGACGGACGTCGAGTCGCTGCGCGAACTGCTCAGCGAGGGCCTCCAGGAGCTCATCACCGTCATCCTGTCGTTCGTCTACATCTCGGCGATGCTGCTCTGGCTGGACCTCGGCCTGGGCGCGGTCGCGGTCGCGTCGTTCGTGCCGCTGTACCTGCTCATCCGGCTCTACCAGCGCCGCGCCGGGCGGATCTTCGGCCTCCGCTCGACCGCCATCGCCGCCGTCATCGTGAAGTTCGCGGAGACGATGAACGGCATCAGGCCGGTCCGCGCCTTCCGCCGCGAGGCCGTCAACGACGCGGACTTCGGCGCGCTCAACAGCCGTCACGAACGCATCAACGGCGACGCCATCCTGGAGATGGCCCGCTATGTCATCGGCTCCCGTCTGGTCGCCAACACGGCGGTCGCGGGGATCGTGCTGTGGGGCGCCCACCGGGTGGCCTCCGGCTCACTGGCGCTGGGCGTGCTGGCCGCCGCGGTGCTGTACCTGCGCCGCCTGTACGACCCGATCGACCGGCTCGGCATGTTCCTCAACTCGTACCAGTCGGCGGCCGCCTCGCTGGAGAAGATCGCGGGCCTGCTGGCCCAGGTGCCCACGGTGCCGGAGCCCGCGCGGCCCCGCACCCTTCCCGCGCCGAAGTCCGAACACCCGGGCCGCGAGGTCGTCTTCGACGACGTCCGCTTCGCCTACCGCACGGGCGGCGAGGTCCTCCCGGCCTTCTCGCTGACGCTCCCGGCGGGCCAGACCGTCGCCGTGGTCGGCACGACGGGCGCGGGCAAGTCGACACTGGCCAAGCTCCTGGCCCGTTTCTACGACCCCACGGAGGGCCGGGTCGCCCTGGACGGCGTGGATCTGCGCGAGCTCCCGGTGCCCGAACTGCGCCGCGGTGTCGTCATGGTGACGCAGGAGGCCTTCCTGTTCTCCGGCACGGTCGCCGAGAACATCGCCATCGGCCGCCCCGACGCCTCCCGCGAGGACATCGAGCGGGCCGCGAAGGCCATCGGCGCCCATGACTTCATCGGCGCCCTGCCGGACGGCTACGACACGGACGTACGCAAGAGGGGCGGACGCATCTCCGCCGGGCAGCGGCAACTCGTCGCGTTCGCACGGGCGTTGCTCGCCGACCCGGCGGTCCTCATCCTCGACGAGGCGACCAGCTCCCTGGACGTGCCGGGCGAACGGGCCGTCCAGCGCGCCATGCTCACGGTCCTGCGCGGGCGTACCGCGGTGGTCATCGCCCACCGTCTGTCGACGGTCGAGATCGCCGACCGGGTCCTCGTCATGGAACACGGCCGCATCGTCGAGGACGGCAGTCCCGAGCGGCTGATCGCGGACACGGGCCGGTTCGCGGACCTGCACCGGGCGTGGCGGGACAGCCTCGTCCAAGGACACGCCGAGTGAGCCGGGAGCGGACGAGCCGCGAGAACGAGGTCGCGTACGGGGATCCGGGGACGCCCGACTGCCGTGGCGGCGCCCGCTACCTCTGGTGGCTGGTCGCCAGCCAGCCGGGCCGGTCGGCGGCGGGCGCGCTGCTGGCCACGGTGTGGCTGGTGCTCATGGCGCTGACGCCGTATCTGCTGGCCCGTGCGATCGACGACGGTCTCGAGCCGGGCGACCTGGCCGCGCTGACCGGCTGGTCGGCCGCGCTGCTGGGTCTCGGCGTGTTCAACTCCGTGGTGGGGGTCCTGCGCCACCGCACGATGACCAAGGTCCGGATGGACGCCAACTTCCGTACGGTGAAGGCCGTGGTGGGACAGGCGACCCGGCTGGGCGCCGGGCTGTCCCGGCAGACCGCGAGCGGCGAGGTCGTCACGATCGGCGTGGGTGACGTGCTGACGATCAGCCAGTCCCTGACCGTCGTCGGGCCCGGCGTCGGTGCGGTAGCCGCCTATGTGGTGGTGGCGGGACTGCTGCTGTCGGTCTCGCCGCAGCTGGCCGCGGTGGTCCTGCTCGGAGTGCCGGTGATCGTCGTGCTCGTCGGTCCGCTGCTGGGGCGGCTGCGGGGCACGGAGTCGGAGTACCGCGAGCGGCAGGGCGTGCTGACCGCGCGGATCGGGGACCTCGCCGGCGGTCTGCGCGTCCTCAACGGCCTCGGCGGCAAGGGCCTGTTCGCCGACGCGTTCCGCCGGGACTCGCAGCGGCTGCGGGCGCAGGGATACCGGGTCGGGTCGGTGACCAGCTGGATCCAGGCCCTGGGCGTCGGGCTGCCGACGGTGTTCCTGGCCGTCGTGACCTGGCTGGCGGCCCGGCTCGCCGCCGAGGGCTCGCTCACCGTCGGCGAGCTGGTGGCCGTGTACGGCTATGCCGCGGTCCTGGTGGGACCGGTGGCCTTCTTCGTGGAGTGCGGCCACCAGATCAGCCGGGGCGTGGTGGCCGCCCGGCGCGTCGTACGCTTCCTGGCCCTGGAGCCCCTGACGACGGGCGGCCGTGCGCTGGACGCCCCGGCGGAGCCGTCGGTGCTGCACGATCCGCGGTCCGGTGTCCGGCTGGCGCCGGGGACGCTGACCGCGCTGGTCGGCGCCCGTCCGGCGGAGTCCGCCGCCGTGGTCGACCGGCTCGGCCGGTACACGGCGTCGGAGGCGACCTGGGGCGGCGTACGCCTCGACGCGATCGCCCTGCCGCAGGTGCGGGAGCGCATCCTGGTCGCGGACAACGAGGCCGACCTGTTCGCGGGCACCCTGCGCGACCTGCTCTCCGGCCGCCGGGACCGCGACGAGAGCGCCGTCGCCCGGGCCGTGCACGCGGCCGTCGCGGAGGACATCGTGCTCGGGCTGCCCGACGGGCTCGACTCGGCCGTCGACGGGCAGGGCCGCAGCCTCTCCGGCGGGCAGCGGCAGCGCGTACGCCTCGCGCGGGCCCTGCTCGCCGACCCCGAGGTGCTGCTCGCGGTCGAGCCCACCTCGGCGCTCGACGCGCACACCGAGGCCGCGGTCGCCGCCCGGCTGCGGGCCGAGCGCTCCGGCCGTACGACCCTGGTCACCAGCACGTCGCCGCTCGTGCTCGACCAGGTGGACACGGTGTACTACCTGGTCGACGGCAAGGTCGCGGCCGTCGGCGGCCATCGCGAACTCCTCGACGGGGAGCCGGGGTACCGCGCGCTGGTGGCCCGCGACGCGGACAGCGAGGAGTTCGACGCCGAGGAGGCCGTCCGATGAGCACGCAGTTGCCGGTGGCCGAGCCGGCCGGCGTGCGCGCGGCCGCCGCCCGGCTGATCCGTGCGGACGGCCGCGCCTTCGCCGTCGTGCTCGTCCTGAACGCGCTGGCGGCCGCGGCCGGTCTGGTCGGTCCGTGGCTGCTCGGCCGCATCGTCGACGAGGTCCGGGCCGGTGCCGGTGTCGCCGTCGTGGACCGGCTGGCGCTCGTCATCCTGGTGTGCGCGGTGGCCCAGCTGCTGCTGGCGCGGGCCGCCCGGCTCGTGGGGCACCGCTTCGGCGAGCGGACGCTGGCGCGGGTGCGTGAGGAGTTCGTGGACCGGACGCTGGCGCTGCCCGCCTCCGTGGTGGAGCGGGCGGGCACCGGCGACCTCACGGCCCGTGGCACCGCCGACGTCGCCGCGGTGGGTACGACCCTGCGTGACGCCGGACCCGAGCTGCTGGTCTCCTCGGTGCAGGCGCTGTTCCTCGTCGGCGCGGTCTTCGTGCTCGATCCGCTGCTGGGCTGCTGCGCGGTGCTCGCCCAGGCCGGTATCTGGTTCTCCCTGCGGTGGTATCTGCGCCGGGCCCGCGCCGGTTACCTCGCCGAGGGCGCCGCCACCTCGGAGGTCGCCGAGATCGTCTCGGCCACCGCCTCCGGCGCGCGCACGGTCGAGGCCTTCGGTCTGCAGCGCCGGCGCGTCGCCGAGAGCCGGGACGCCCTGGAGACGTCCCGCCGCACCCGCATGCACACGCTGTACCTGCGGTCCGTGTTCTTCCTGACCGTGGAGGTCTCGTACGTCCTTCCCGTGGCCGTCGTGCTGATGGTCGGCGGGGCCCTGCACGCGCGGGGCGCGATGAGTCTGGGTGCGGTGGTCGCGGCGGCCCTGTACCTGCGCCAGCTGGAGTCGCCGCTCGACACGGTCCTGATGCGGGTGGAGCAACTGCAGAGCAGCGGCGCCTCGTTCGCGCGGGTGGAGGGCCTCGGCCGGGCCCCGCGGGCCCTGCCGTCGGGTTCTCCCGCCCCGGTGGACGACCGGATCGACATGCGGCGGGTGCGCTACGCGTACGACCGCGGCGGCGAGGTGCTGCGCGGGGTCGACCTGACCGTGCGGCCCGGGGAGCGGCTGGCCGTCGTCGGACCCTCGGGCGCCGGGAAGACGACTCTGAGCCGCCTGCTCGCGGGCATCGACGCACCGCGCTCCGGCACGGTGACGGTCGGCGGAGTGCCGATCGCCGACCTGGATCCGGAGCAGCTGCGGCGGCAGGTCGTCCTCGTCACGCAGGAGCACCACGTGTTCCTGGGTACGGTCCGGGACAATCTGCTGATCGCCGAACCGACCGCCGGTGACGCCGAGTTGTGGGCGGCTCTGGTGGCGGTCGGCGCCGACGACTGGGTCCGGGAACTGCCGGACGGGCTCGACACGGAGCTGGGCCGCGGTGGCCCGCACCCGGTGGCGGGCGGCGCCCGGCCGGGAGAGGCGCCGGTGACGGACGGCTCCCGCGCGCAGCAACTGGCGCTGGCCCGGGTCGTACTGGCCGACCCGCACACCCTGATCCTCGACGAGGCCACCGCGCTCCTCGACCCGGCGACCGCACGTCACACGGAGCGCGCGCTGGCCGCCGTGCTCGAAGGACGCACCGTCATCGCCATCGCGCACCGCCTGCACACCGCGCACGACGCGGACCGGGTGGCCGTGATGGAGGACGGCCGTCTGACCGAGCTGGGCACCCACGACGCCCTCGTGGCGGCCGGCGGTGCGTACGCGTCCCTCTGGCACTCGTGGCACGGCGAGCGGACGGGCCCTTCCTGAAGGGCCGCCCCCGGCCCGCGCCGCCCTCCGGATGCCGTCGCGGTGGCCCTCTTCGGCAACGGGTTCGTATACCGAACATGACCACCCGGACAACGAACCCTTTCCGGCCAACTTCTTGATGCGCACCTGACAGGAGGGCCGATCTCCTGCCACTCTTCCCACGACCGCTCCACAGCAACCCCACATGCGTCGCTGTGGCGTGGCCGCACCCCCCACGCACGCCCGCACGTGCCCCACGCAAGTGGCTCTGCCCGCAAGTGGTTCTGCGTTCCGCCTTGTTCTGCCCGGGCGGCTCCCGACCGTCCGGTCCCCCCTGGCCATGCGTTCCGTGGCCACGCAGAAGGAGTCCGTGTTGAGACGCACCTCCCACAGACGCACCTCCCACACCACAGGCACCACTCCCAGCGCAGGCGCTTCCCCCACCGCGTTCACCTCCCGCTCCACCCGGCGCAAGGCCGCGGCCGGCGCGCTCGTCGCCGTCGCCGCCCTGCTCGCCGCGGCCGTCCAGTCGGGCGCCGCGACCGCCGACACCCGGCCCGCGCCCGGCAAGCTCGACAAGGGCGCCCTGGCCGTCAAGCTCTCCCCCGCCCAGCGCGCGGCGCTGATCCGCGACGCCGACTCCGCGAGGACGGACACGGCGAAGCGGCTCGGCCTGGGCGCCAAGGAGAAGCTCGTCGTCCGTGACGTCATCAAGGACGCCGACGGCACGGTCCACACCCGCTACGAGCGCACCTACGCCGGACTCCCGGTCCTCGGCGGCGACCTGGTCGTCGACACGGACCGGTCCGGAAAGACCGAAGCGGTCACGCGCGCGGTGAAGGCCCAGCTCAAGGACCTCACCACCAGCGCCGCGGTCAAGCCCGCCACCGCCGAGAAGCAGGCGCTGAAGGCCGCCGCGGCGGAGGGCTCGAAGAAGACCGAGGCGGACCGCGCACGCAAGGTGATCTGGGCGGCCGACGGCACGCCCGCCCTCGCCTACGAGACGGTCGTCGGCGGGTTGCAGCACGACGGCACCCCGAACGAACTGCACGTCATCACCGACGCGGCCACCGGCAAGAAGCTGTACGAGTACCAGGGCGTCGAGACCGGCACCGGCAACACCCAGTACAGCGGCTCGGTGACCCTCGGCACCGCCCAGTCCGGGTCGAACTTCACCCTCTCGGACACGGCGCGCGGCAACCACCGCACGAACAACCTGAACCGCGGCACGTCGGGCACCGGCACCCTCTTCTCGGGCGCGGACGACGTGTGGGGCAACGGCGCGGCGTCCAACCTGGAGACGGCGGGCGCGGACGCCCACTTCGGGGCGGCGCTGACCTGGGACTACTACAAGAACGTCCAGGGCCGCAACGGAATCCGCGGTGACGGCGTCGGCGCGTACTCCCGCGTCCACTACGGCAACAACTACGTCAACGCCTTCTGGCAGGACTCCTGCTTCTGCATGACGTACGGCGACGGCTCGGGCAACGCCAAGCCGCTCACGTCGATCGACGTGGCCGCGCACGAGATGACCCACGGCGTCACCTCCAACACCGCGGGCCTCAACTACAGCGGCGAGTCGGGCGGGCTGAACGAGGCGACCTCCGACATCTTCGCGGCGGCGGTGGAGTTCCACGCCGACAACGCGCAGGACGTCGGCGACTACATGGTCGGCGAGAAGATCGACATCAACGGCGACGGCACCCCGCTGCGCTACATGGACAAGCCGAGCAAGGACGGCGACTCCAAGGACAGTTGGTACTCGGGCATCGGCTCGATCGACGTCCACTACTCGTCGGGCCCGGCGAACCACTTCTTCTACCTGCTCAGCGAGGGCAGCGGCGCCAAGACGATCAACGGGGTCTCCTACGACTCGCCGACCTCCGACGGTCTGCCGGTCACGGGCATCGGCCGCGAGAAGGCCGCGCTGATCTGGTTCAAGGCGCTCACCACCAAGTTCACCTCCACGACCAACTACGCGGCGGCCCGCACCGGCACGCTCGCGGTCACGGGTGAGCTGTACGGCACCACGAGCGCCGAGTACACGGCGGTGCAAAGCGCCTGGGCCGGCATCAACGTCGGTGCCCGGCCCGGCGGCGGCGGGGGCGGCGGCACGTCGTTCGAGAACAACACCGCGGTGTCGATTCCGGACAACGGAGCCGCCGTCACCTCGTCGATCACCGTCTCCGGCCAGGCAGGCAACGCGCCGGCGAACCTGATCGTGACGCCGGACATCACGCACACCTGGCGTGGTGACCTGGTCGTCGACCTGGTGGCGCCGGACGGCTCGAGCTACCGCCTCAAGCCCTTCAGCTCCTCGGACTCGGCGGACGACGTCAACGAGCCGTACACGGTCAACGCGTCCTCCGAAGTCGCCAACGGCACGTGGCAGTTGAAGGTGCAGGACCAGGCGGCGCAGGACGTCGGCAGGATCAACGGCTGGAAGATCACCTTCCCGCAGACGTAGCCGCGGATCCCGTACGAAGAGGGTGCCGCCCCGGGGCTCCGACTCCCCTGGGCGGCACCCTCTTTACTTCTCCATTGCCGTGACCTTGCCGCCGCCTTCCGGTTCCATGACCGGGCCTTTACTGCTGATCAAGTCCGCAATGCGTACGCGGATCTTCGGGCACCGGACGATTTCCGGCCAACCTTTATTCGCCCCGCTGACATGTACGCGACCTAACTGGCACTGTTCACCTCGCACAGCACCCGCACCGCAACTTCACCACCGCCCGACCGGTCCCCCATACCGGTCGGTCACCCCCCACGAAGGAGCATGTGTGACCCCCCTCTACGCGCGTCGCAAGCGCACCACTCTGGCCATCGCCACCGCCGTCGCGGCCGGAGCCCTCCTCACCACCGGACTGACCACCGGCGCCTCCGCCCAGTCCCCGGCCGACAGATCCAGCGGGACGGCCCTCGCCGCCTCGCCGGTCCAGCTGTCGGCGGCGGCCCGTACGAGCCTCATCAAGAAGGCCGACGCCGCGACCACGGAGACCGCCGACGAGATAGGTCTCGGCGCCAAGGAGAAGCTGGTCGTCAGAGACGTCGTCAAGGACGCCGACGGCACGGTCCACACCCGCTACGAGCGCACCTACGCCGGACTCCCGGTCCTCGGCGGCGACCTGGTCGTCCACGAGACCAAGGCCGGCGAGACCGAGAGCGTCACCAGGGCGACGAAGGCCGCCATCAAGGTCTCCGACGTCACCCCGGACATCGCCAGGTCCACCGCCGAGAAGCAGGCCGTGAAGGCCGCGAAGGCCGAGGGCAGCAAGAAGTCGGCCGCCGACAAGGCACCCCGCAAGGTCGTCTGGGCGGCGAGCGGCAAGCCCGCCCTCGCCTACGAGACGGTCGTGGGCGGCTTCCAGCACGACGGCACCCCGCAGCAGCTGCACGTCGTCACCGACGCCGAGACGGGCAAGAAGCTGTACGAGTGGGAGGCGATCCAGACCGGCACCGGCAACAGCCAGTACGCCGGCAAGGTCACCATCGGCACCTCGCTCTCGGGCTCGACGTACCAGCTGAACGACACCGGCCGGGGCGCCCACAAGACGTACAACCTCAACCGGGGCACGTCCGGCACCGGCACCCTCTTCACCGACGCCGACGACACCTGGGGCACGGGCGCCGCGTCCAACACCCAGACCGCCGCCGTCGACGCGCACTACGGCGCCCAGGTCACCTGGGACTTCTACAAGAACGTGCTCGGCCGCAGCGGCATCAGGAACGACGGCAAGGCCGCCTACTCCCGCGTCCACTACGGGAACGCGTACGTCAACGCCTTCTGGAGCGACAGCTGCTTCTGCATGACGTATGGCGACGGCTCGGGCAACACCAAGCCGCTCACCTCCATCGACGTGGCGGGCCACGAAATGACCCACGGCGTCACCTCGAACACGGCGGGCCTGGTCTACAGCGGTGAGTCGGGCGGCCTGAACGAGGCCACCTCCGACATCTTCGGCGCGGCGGTCGAGTTCTACGCGGCCAACTCGTCCGACGTCGGCGACTACCTCATCGGCGAGAAGATCAACATCAACGGCAACGGCACCCCGCTGCGCTACATGGACAAGCCGAGCAAGGACGGCTCGTCCAAGGACAGCTGGTCCTCCAGTCTGGGCGGCATCGACGTCCACTACTCCTCGGGCCCGGCGAACCACTTCTTCTACCTCCTCTCGGAGGGCAGCGGCGCCAAGACGATCAACGGGGTCAGCTACAACTCCCCGACGTCCAACGGGTCGACGGTCACCGGCATCGGCCGCGACAAGGCCGTCAAGATCTGGTACAAGGCGCTCACCGAGTACATGACGTCCACGACGAAGTACGCGGGCGCCCGCACGGCGACGCTGAACGCGGCGTCGGCGCTGTACGGCGGCACGGCGAGCACGGAGTACAAGGCGGTCGCGGCGGCCTGGGCCGCCGTGAACGTGAACTGACGACCGGACAGTTGAGCGTGGGCGGTACCCGGGACGAAGGCATTCCCGGGTACCGCCCTACTCTTGGGTCCCATGCCCTTCACGTACGAGGACGTGGGTGCGACCCGCGACGGCCGGTGCCCACCCGGCTTCCACCCCCTGCACGTCCGCAGCCGCATAGGTGAGGGCCACGAGGTCTTCACGTCCGCCTCCCAGGCGGTCCTGACCTGGGAACTCCACAGAGCGGTGGGCGTCAAGATCACCACGGACGCCCCGCAGGCGGCCCCCGGCGTGGACGTGACCGTCGGCCTTGGCCCGTTGCAGGCCCCCTGCCGCATCGTCTGGACGCTCGACGAACCCCGCCGCGCCGGCTGGGCCTACGGCACCCTGCCCGGCCACCCGGAGTCCGGCGAGGAGGCCTTCGTGGTCGACCGCACGGGCGACGGCACGGTCTGGCTGACCGTGACCGCCTTCAGCCGCCCGGCGAAGTGGTACGCGAAGGCGGGCGGGGCCGCGACGCGGGGCTTGCAGCATGCCTATGCGCGCAGGTGCGGGGTGGTGTTGCGGAGGATGTGCGCGGGGGACGACGAGGCGTAGGAAGAGAAGCGGCCCCGCCGGGCACGGCACGTCACCGCATCAAAACCCCCGCCCCCTCCACCAGTTCCTCCGAAGGCACCGCCACCAGCCCCAGTTCCGCTCCCGACGCCAGCAGGCGGTGGGCCGGCAGGATGCGGACCGTGTAGCCGAAGGAGCCGGTGCGGTCCAGGGACAGGGGGCCCTCGTACAGCCAGCGGCCCTCCAGGTCCGGGCCTCCCACCGGCTTCAGCGGCACGGCCGACCCGTCCGTGATGCGGTCCTCCAGGTCGACGCGGCCCGAGACCGCCTGGACCTCGACGTCGTCCGGGACCAGGTCGCCCAGGCCCACGCGGACCCGCAGGGAGAGTGTCGAGCCGAGTTCGGCCGTCGTGGTCGCGGCCGTCGTCTCGACGTGGTCGACCGTGACGTGCGGCCAGGCCGCCCGCACCCGCGCCTTCCACTCCGCCAGCTCCCCGGCGGAGGACCGGTCCATGGCGCGGTGGGCGAGGGCCGCCGGCGTGTAGAGGCGCTCCACGTACTCGCGGACCATGCGGCCCGCCAGGACCTTCGGGCCCAGGTGGGTCAGGGTCTGGCGGACCATCTCGATCCAGCGGTCGGGCAGGCCCTCCTGGCCGTGCTCGTAGAAGCGCGGGGCCACACGCTGTTCCAGGAGGTCGTAGAGGGCGGTCGCCTCCAGTTCGTCGCGGCGGTCGTCATCGACCGCCGCGCCGTCCGCCGTGGGGATCGCCCAGCCGAAGTCGGGCTGGAACCACTCGTCCCACCAGCCGTCCAGGACCGAGAGGTTGAGGCAGCCGTTCAGTGCCGCCTTCATCCCGGACGTCCCGCACGCCTCCAGCGGGCGCAGCGGGTTGTTGAGCCAGATGTCGCAGCCCGGGTACAGCTTCTGCGCCATCGCCATGCCGTAGTCGGGGAGGAAGACGATGCGGTGGCGTACGCGCGGGTCGTCGGCGAACCGCACCAGCTCCTGGACCAGGCGTTTTCCGCCGTCGTCGGCGGGATGGGCCTTGCCCGCCACCACGATCTGGATGGGCCGCTCGGGATGCAGCAACAGGTCCATGAGCCGGTCCCTGTCCCGCAGCATCAGCGTCAGCCGCTTGTACGAGGGGACGCGGCGCGCGAAGCCGATCGTCAGGACGTCCGGGTCCAGCACGCCGTCGATCCAGCCCAGTTCGGCGGTCCCCGCGCCACGCTGCCGCCAGGACGCGTACAGCCGCTCCCGTACCTCCGTGACCAGCTTTTCGCGCAGGACGCGCCGCAGATCCCAGATGTCCTGGTCGG
Source organism: Streptomyces aurantiacus (assembly GCF_027107535.1). NCBI lineage: Bacteria > Bacillati > Actinomycetota > Actinomycetes > Kitasatosporales > Streptomycetaceae > Streptomyces > Streptomyces sp. Qhu-G9. The sequence continues at coordinate 7,906,810 of NZ_CP114283.1, forward strand.
GAATGTCGGCGACGGCGTCCCAGCGGTCGGAGCCGCCGACCGTCATGGCGTCCTGGGTGCGCTGCACGCCGATCTGGCGGGCACCGAGCCGGAACACCTCGGGCGCCACCCAGGTGGGCGCGTGCACGCCGTTCGTGACGGAGGTGATCGGCACCTCGTCCGGGTCGAAGCCCGGCCAGAGTCCGGAGAACATCTCCCGGCTGACGTGCCCGTGCAGCAGGGAGACCCCGTTGGCCCGCTGGCCGAGGCGCAGGCCCATCACCGCCATGTTGAAGAGGTTCGGCTCACCGCCCGGGTACGTCTCCATCCCCAGGCGCAGAACGCGTTCGACGTCGATGCGCGGGAGTTCCGCGTCGGGGCCGAAGTGGCGGGCCACCAGCTCCCGGTCGAAGCGGTCGATCCCGGCGGGCACGGGGGTGTGGGTCGTGAAGACGGTCCCGGCCCTGACCGCCTCCAGTGCCGCGTCGAAGTCGAGTCCCTCGTACGACAGTTCGTGGATGCGTTCCAGGCCGAGGAATCCCGCGTGTCCCTCGTTCGTGTGGAACACCTCGGGCCGGGCGTGGCCCGTCAGACGGCAGTACGTACGGACGGCACGCACCCCGCCGATGCCGAGGAGCATCTCCTGGAGCAGCCGGTGCTCGCTGCCGCCGCCGTACAGCCGGTCGGTGACACCGCGCTCGCCGAGGTCGTTCTCCTCGACGTCGGAGTCGAGCAGCAGCAGCGGGACGCGGCCGACCTGGGCCAGCCAGACGCGTGCATGCAGGGCCGTGCCGCCGGGGAGCGCCAGGGACACCTGGGAGGGGGTGCCGTCCGGTTCGCGGAGCAGGGAGAGGGGCAGTTCGTTCGGGTCCAGGACCGGATAGTGCTCCTGCTGCCAGCCGTCCCGGGACAGGGACTGGCGGAAGTAGCCGTGCCGGTAGAGGAGTCCGACGCCGATCAGGGGCGCGCCGAGGTCGCTGGCCGCCTTGAGATGGTCCCCGGCGAGGATGCCGAGGCCTCCTGAGTACTGCGGCAGCGCGGCCGTGATGCCGAACTCGGGTGAGAAGTAGGCGACGGCGGCGGGGAGTTCGGACGTCTGGGACTGGTACCAGCGGTCTCCCGTCACGTAGTCGTTCAGATCGTCGGCGGCCGTGGACAGCCTGTGGAGGAAGTCCCGGTCCTCCGCGAGTTCGGCCAGCCGTCCGTGCGACACGCTGCCGAGGAGGCGTACGGGGTCGCAGCCGGAGGCGGCCCAGCGCTCGGGGTCCACGGACTGGAAGAGGTCACGGGTCTCGGCATGCCAGGACCAGCGCAGATTGCGCGCCAGATCGCTGAGTGGGTGAAGGGCTTCGGGGAGTACGGGACGCACGGTGAATCTGCGGATGGCCTTCACGAGCTTCCACCTTCACGGATGGACGGACCAGGGCGGCGTACCAGGACTGGTTCCACCACCGGGATTCCGTGCCGCCCGCCGGGCGGACGACGGGAGCCCGACGGCAGGACCCCGAGGGGCACACGTCGGTGTGCGCCCTTCGTCACCCACGACGGTAGCGGCGAGGGTGCCTTCGCAACTACGGCGCGAAGTGCTCCGCGGGACGTGCGGCACCACGACTGCGGGCGGTCCTCGGCCGGTCGCGCGGTTCCCGCGCCCCCCGCGTGCCCCATGTGCACGCACGGGGGATATGGCCGATTCCACCCCATCATGCGGCCTTGTGGCACTTCACACCGCACGAGAGGCTGCCGAGTGGCGATCCGGCGCGGCGCTTCCACGGCCCTTCCAGGGGCCCTGCGAGGCCTGCCAGAACCCTCACGGGGCGGGGGCGACAACGGCCGGGGCACGCCGAGTCGAGGAGGGGAACCCACACCATGGCAGTGACGCGCACGCGGCGGCCGCGCCGGGCGGGAGGCCTGACGGCGGTCATGACGGCCGGCGTGCTGTCGGCTCTCGCCCTGCCCGCCCACGCCGCCCCCGAGGGGCGGATATCCGGCAGTGGCGGAGCCGGCGCGGTCAGTGGCAGCTACATCGTGACCCTCGCAGGGGGGACGAGGGCTCCGTCGGAGGCGGGCCGGGCCGTCGCCACCGGGTACGGAGCGGAAATCAGCCACACCTACGGCACCGCGCTCAACGGGTACGCGGTGCGGGCCGACGAGCGGCAGGCCAGACGTCTCGCCGCCGATCCACGGGTGGTCTCGGTCTCGCGGGACGCCGCGGTGGCCGTCGAGCGCCGGCAGCCGGATCCGCCGTGGGGGCTCGACCGCATCGACCAGCGGAACCTGCCTCTGGACGGCGGGTACACCTGGACCGGTCCTGCGGGGCGGGGCGTGACGGCGTACGTCATCGACACCGGCGTACGCGTCACGCACAAGGACTTCGGCGGCCGGGCGCGCTCCGGCTGGGACTTCGTCGACGACGACGCCACCGCCCAGGACGGCCAGGGCCACGGCACGCATGTCGCGGGCACGATCGCGGGCACGCGGTACGGCGTCGCGAAGCAGGCGCGGATCGTCGCCGTCCGCGTGCTCGACGACGACGGGGCAGGCACGCTGTCGCAGGTCATCGCGGGCATCGACTGGGTGACCCGGCACGCCAGGAAACCGGCCGTCGCCAACATGAGCCTCGGCGGTCTCGCCGACCCGCAACTGGACGCCGCCGTGCGCAACTCCATCGCGTCCGGCGTCGCCTACACGCTCGCGGCGGGCAACGACGGCCTCCCCGCGAGCCGCTACTCACCGGCCCGTGTCAAGGAGGCGATCACGGTCGGAGCGGGCGACAAGAAGGACACCAGGGCGGACTTCTCCAATTGGGGCGCGCGGCTGGACCTCTTCGCTCCGGGCGTGGACGTCACTTCCACCTCGAACGCGAGCGACACCGGGAGGTCGACCTACTCGGGTACCTCGATGGCGTCGCCTCATGCGGCGGGCGCGGCCGCGCTGTATCTTGCCGGCCATTCCTCGGCGACCCCGGCCGAGGTGGGCAAGGCTCTCGTTAAGCGGGCGGAAACCGGGAAGATGTCCAATGAGGGCCCCGGTTCACCGGACAAGCTGTTGCAGGTCAACAGACCCTAAGTAATTGCGCATTCACCGACCGGCCCAGTCCCGGGAATCCTTGGCAGATTCTTGACAGATCAGTGACGGATTCTCATCGGGCGAGGCCGGTCTTGTGTGTAGACATACGCGCGAGTAGTTAACAAAGTGCCGGATTGCCTACCCGAAAAGGGTGGGAAGGCTCCACCGGTAACGCACTGCAGGACCCACCTCCCCACACCCTCATCCGCCCACCCACGTTGACGCGGACAGGAGCGGTCATGCCCGCCATGCACCACCAGCCGTCACAACCCCCGACGACCGGCACCACCCCACCCCCCGCCCCGGGGGAGAAAGCCGACCGGCCACAGCCGCCGAAGGCCAGGACCGCCAGGACGGCGGACCCGTCCGGGGCGGCGGACCCGGCCGGGGCGGCGGACCCGTCCGGGGCGGCGGACCCGGCCAAGCCGCCGAAGCCCGCGAAGTCGCCGAAGTCTCCGAAGTCGGCCAAACCGCCGGCCGCGCGCGCCACCCCCGCCGCGCCCGCCTCCTTCGTCCCGGCGAGCGCCCCCGTGATCGGCCGCATCCCCGTCCTGGACGTGCGCCCCCTCGTCGCGGGCGGCCGCCGTCCCGCGAAGGCCGTGGTGGGAGAGTCCTTCGAGATCTCCGCGACGGTGTTCCGCGAGGGGCACGACGCGGTCGCCGCGAACGTCGTCCTGCGCGACTCCGAGGGCCGCACCGGCCCCTGGACACCCCTGCGCGAACTCGCCCCCGGCACGGACCGCTGGGGCGCCACCGTCTCCGTACCGGAGCCGGGGAACTGGACCTACACCGTGGAGGCCTGGGGCGACCCGGTCAGCACCTGGCGCCATCACGCCCAGATCAAGATCCCGGCGGGCATGGACACCGAACTCGTCCTGGAGGAGGGCGCGTTGCTGTACGAGCGCGCCGCGGCCGGAGTGCCGAAGAGCAAGGGGCGCCGGGACGCGGTCCTGGCCGCCGCGGACGCCCTGCGCGACACCGCCCGACCCGCCGCGGCCCGCCTGGCCGCCGCGCTCACTCCCGGCGTGGACCACGTCCTCGCGCGCCATCCCCTGCGCGAGCCGGTCTCGTCGTCCGACCCGCTCCCCCTGCTGGTGGAGCGGGAGCGGGCGCTGTACGGCTCCTGGTACGAGTTCTTCCCGCGGTCGGAGGGCGCGCTGGTCGAGCCGGGCAAGCCGCCGGTCAGCGGCACGTTCCGGACCGCGGCGCGACGGCTGCCGGCCATCGCCGCGATGGGCTTCGACGTGGTGTACCTGCCGCCGGTCCACCCCATCGGCACGACCTTCCGCAAGGGACCGGACAACACGCTGAACCCGGGCCCGTACGACGTCGGGGTTCCGTGGGCGATCGGTTCGCCGGAGGGCGGGCACGACGCCGTCCATCCCGATCTCGGCACGATCGACGACTTCGACGAATTCGTCCGCCGGGCCGCCGAGCTGGACCTGGAGATCGCTCTCGACTTCGCGCTCCAGTGCTCACCGGACCACCCGTGGGTGGAGAAACACCCGGAGTGGTTCCACCACCGCCCCGACGGGACGATCGCGTACGCGGAGAACCCGCCGAAGAAGTACCAGGACATCTATCCGATCGCCTTCGACAAGGACATGCCGGGCCTGATCAAGGAGACGCTTCGCGTCCTTCGGTTCTGGATGAGTCACGGCGTACGGATCTTCCGCGTCGACAACCCGCATACGAAACCGGTCATCTTCTGGGAGCAGGTGATCGCGGACATCAACCGTACCGATCCCGATGTGATCTTCCTGGCCGAGGCCTTCACCCGCCCGGCGATGATGCACACGCTCGGTGCGATCGGATTCCAGCAGTCGTACACGTACTTCACCTGGCGCAACACCAGGGAGGAGCTGACCGAGTACCTCACCGAACTCTCCGGTGAGGCGGCCGCCTATATGCGGCCCAACTTCTTCGTCAACACCCCCGACATCCTGCACGAATTCCTCCAGCACGGCGGCCGGGCGGCCTTCGAGCTGCGCGCGGTGCTGGCGGCGACGCTCTCACCGACCTGGGGTGTCTACAGCGGATTCGAGCTGTGCGAGAACGTTCCGGTGCGCGAGGGGAGCGAAGAATACCTGCACTCCGAGAAATACCAACTACGTCCGCGGGACTGGGAGTCGGCGGAACAGGAGGGTCGTAGCATCGCCCCCCTGATCGCCGAACTCAACGCGATCAGGCGTCGCAGCCCCGCCCTTCGGCAACTGCGCGACCTGCATTTCCACGAGACGGACAAGGAGGCGGTCCTCGCGTATTCGAAGTCCGTCACGGACGCACGTGGATCGAACACGGTTCTGGTGGTCGTGAACCTCGACCCTCACCACACCCAGGAAGCCACCATCTCGTTGGACATGCCACGACTGGGCCTCGACTGGCACGAGTCGGTGCCGGTGCGCGACGAGCTCACCGGCGAGATCTACCACTGGGGCAGGACCAACTACGTACGCCTCACGCCCGGACAGCGGCCCGCGCACGTCACCACCGTCCTGCGACCGTCCTCACCGCCCACCGGAGGGTCACCCACATGATCGTCAACGAGCCCGTCCCGGACACATTCGAAGACACCCCCGCCAAAGACCGGGACCCCGAATGGTTCAAACGCGCCGTCTTCTACGAAGTCCTCGTCCGCTCCTTCCAGGACAGCAACGGCGACGGCATCGGCGACCTCAAAGGCCTCACCGCCAAACTCGACTACCTCCAATGGCTCGGCGTCGACTGCCTCTGGCTCCCCCCCTTCTTCAAATCCCCCCTCAAAGACGGCGGCTACGACGTCTCCGACTACACCGCCGTCCTCCCCGAATTCGGCGACCTCGCCGACTTCGTCGAATTCGTCGACGCCGCCCACCAACGCGGCATGCGCGTCATCATCGACTTCGTCATGAACCACACCAGCGACCAGCACCCCTGGTTCCAAGCCTCACGCAACGACCCCCAAGGCCCCTACGGCGACTACTACATGTGGGCCGACGACGACAAGCAATACCCCGACGCCCGCATCATCTTCGTCGACACCGAAGCCTCCAACTGGACCTTCGACCCCATCCGCAAGCAGTACTACTGGCACCGCTTCTTCTCCCACCAACCCGACCTCAACTTCGAAAACCCCGCCGTCCAGGAAGAAATCGTCTCCGCCCTCCGCTTCTGGCTCGACCTCGGCATCGACGGCTTCCGCCTCGACGCCGTCCCCTACCTCTTCGCCGAAGAAGGCACCGACTGCGAAAACCTCCCCGCCACCCACCACGTCCTCAAACGCGTCCGCGCCGAAATCGACGCCCACTACCCCGACACCGTCCTCCTCGCCGAAGCCAACCAATGGCCCGAAGACGTCGTCGACTACTTCGGCGACTACACCACCGGCGGCGACGAATGCCACATGGCCTTCCACTTCCCCGTCATGCCACGCATCTTCATGGCCGTCCGCCGCGAATCCCGCTACCCCGTCTCCGAAATCCTCGCGAAAACCCCCGCCATCCCCTCCGGCTGCCAATGGGGCATCTTCCTCCGCAACCACGACGAACTCACCCTCGAAATGGTCACCGACGAAGAACGCGACTACATGTACGCCGAATACGCCAAAGACCCCCGCATGCGCGCCAACATCGGCATCCGCCGCCGCCTCGCCACCCTCCTCGACAACGACCGCAACCAGATCGAACTCTTCACCGCACTGCTGCTGTCACTGCCAGGGTCACCGATCCTCTACTACGGCGACGAAATCGGCATGGGCGACAACATCTGGCTCGGCGACCGCGACGCCGTCCGCACCCCCATGCAATGGACCCCCGACCGCAACGCAGGCTTCTCCTCCTGCGACCCCGGACGCCTCTTCCTCCCCACGATCATGGACCCCGTCCACGGCTACCAGGTCACCAACGTCGAAGCCTCCATGAGCAACCCCAGCTCACTGCTCCACTGGACCCGACGCATGATCGAAATCCGCAAACAGAACCCCGCCTTCGGCCTCGGCTCCTACACCGAACTCCCCTCCTCCAACCCCGCCGTCATCGCCTTCCTCCGCGAACACGGCGACGACCTCGTCCTGTGCGTCCACAACTTCTCCCGCTTCGCCCAGCCCACCGAACTCGACCTCCAGACCTTCAACGGCCGCCACCCCGTCGAACTCATCGGCGGCGTCCGCTTCCCCGCCATCGGCGACCTCCCCTACCTCCTCACCCTCGCAGGCCACGGCTTCTACTGGTTCCGACTGCGCAGGGACGCCGTGTAGAACGGCGCGTACAACGGACGGCGGGGCGGTTTCCGCCGCCCCGCCCTGGGCACGCATCAGTAACACCCCGACTCCGGGGAAAGGACGCGACGCCATGTCGGAAGCCGTCACCCGCTCCGTGCACTCCGCTTCGACAAGCCCCGGCCTCCTTGCGTCCCTCGACCCACTGCTTCGCGAGTGGTTGCCACGGCAGCGGTGGTTCGCGGGAAAGGGCCGGCCCGTCACCGGGTTCTCCCTGGTCTCGGCGACGGAAGTGCTGCCGCTGGACTCCACGCTGGGGGTGCTCCATCTGCTCGTACAGGCGCACCAGCCGCTCGTACCCACGCAGCGTGCCCCCGCGCATCCCGCCGACTGCTACCAGCTGTTGCTCGGCGTGCGCGAGACGCTGCCACCACGGCTGGCGCCCGCGCTGATCGGCCGTCCGGCGCAGGGTCCGCTGGCCGGGCGGACCGTGTACGAGGCGCTGCACGATCCACGGCCCGCCGATGTCCTCCTGGAGGCCGTGCGGGAGCGGGCCCGCGTCGGCGAGCTGCGCTTCGAGCGGGACACGCGTCACGAGATCCGCGGTGACCTGGTGCCGCGCCTGATCACGGCCGAGCAGTCCAACTCCTCGATCGTCTACGGAGATACGTTCATCCTGAAGCTCCTGCGGCGGATCGTGCCGGGGGTCAACCCCGATCTGGAGCTGCCGCTGGCGCTGTCCCGCGAGGGCTGTGACCAGGTTCCGGCGCCCGTGGGATGGATGCACGCGGACCTGGCCGGCGACCCGTACGTACTGGGGGTCCTGCAGCCCTTCGTCCAGGGCGCCACGGACGGCTGGGACCTCGCGCTGCGCGGGCTCGCCAAGGGCGAGGACTTCAGCGGTGAGGCGCGGGCTCTCGGGCGGGCCACGGCCGAGGTGCACACGGCGCTGGCCCGGGCACTGCCCACGGTGACCATGGGACGCGGGCAGATGGAACTGCTCGTGGACGGTATGACCGAGCGGCTGGAGGCGGCCGTGCAGGCGGTGCCCACGCTGCGGCCGTACGCGCCCGGTCTGCGTTCCGCGTTCGACGCGCTCGCCGATCTGGCGGGCGGGGGCGAGACGTGGACGGCCCAGCGGATCCACGGGGACCTGCACCTCGGGCAGTGTCTGCGGTCGCCGTCCGGACACTGGTCGCTGATCGACTTCGAGGGTGAGCCCTCGAAGCCGCTCGCGGAGCGGCGCATGCCCCAGCCGATCGCGCGGGACGTGGCCGGCATGCTCCGTTCCTTCGACTACGCGGCGCACTCGCTCTCGCAGGCCGCCGGCTCCGACGGCGCGGGGCCGGCCGCAGGCTGGGCCGACATGTGCCGGGCCGCGTACTGCTCCGGTTATGCCGAGACCGCCGGCCGTGATCCGCGTACGGATCCGGTGCTGCTCCGCGCGTACGAGACCGACAAGGCGGTCTACGAAGTCGTGTACGAGGCGCGGCACCGGCCGGACTGGCTGCCCGTACCGATGGCGGCGGTCCGCCGTCTGGCTCTTTCCGAAGCGACCTGACCCGCCCCGTCCGACCTCTCACCCCCGCCGAGGAGGCTCCGCCCGTGACGCCCCGCCCGAACCCGCCCGCCAAGAAGCCGAAGAGCGCGAAGGCCAAGGCCACAGGCAAGGCCGCCGACAAGGCGCAGGCCGAGCCCGCGGAGGAGGCGCGGGCCACGACCGCGGGGCCCGCGCCGGACGAGGGCCACTCTCCGCTCGTGGGGCCGGCCCCGGTGCCGCTCCCGAAGTCCGCGCCACCGCGGGAGTCCGCGCCGGACGCGGGCCCCTCTCCGGTCGCGGGCCCCGGCGGCCTCCCGGAGCCGGTCGGGGACACGGAGCCGGCTCTCGTCGCGGAGCCGGTTCCGGCCGCGGAGGCGGTTCCGGCCGCGGAGGCGGTTCCGGCGGTGGAGCCTGTGGGCGATGTGCGGTCCCTGGCCGTGCTGGACCGGGGGGACCGGGAGCGGCTGCTCGGGGGCGCGCACCATGACCCGCACTCCGTACTCGGAGCCCACTCCGTGGCCGACGGAGTGGTCTTCCGGGTGCTGCGGCCGTACGCGCTCTGCGTGACCGTCGTCGCCGAAGGGCTGCGCGCCGAGCTCCACGACGACGGGGACGGGTTCTTCTCCGCCGTGCTGCCGCTGCGGGAGGTGCCGGAGTACCGGCTGACGGTGGAGTACGAAGGAGCGGTGCAGGACACCGAGGACGCGTACCGGTTCCTCCCCACGCTCGGCGATCTCGACCTGCACCTGTTCGGCGAGGGACGGCACGAGCAGCTGTGGACGGTCCTCGGCGCGGAGCCGATGGAGCACCAGGGCGTCACCGGCACGCGCTTCTCCGTCTGGGCGCCGAACGCCCGCGGTGTGCGGGTCGCCGGCACCTTCAACTTCTGGGACGCGACCGCGTTCCCGATGCGGTCGCTGGGCTCCTCCGGGGTGTGGGAGCTGTTCGCTCCCGGTGTCGGCGAGGGAGAGCTCTACAAGTTCGAGATCACCCGGCCCGACGGGACGAAGACGCTGCGCGCCGACCCGATGGCGCGACGCACGGAGGTCCCGCCCGCCACGTCCTCCGTCATCCACACCTCGCGTCACGAGTGGCAGGACGAGGAGTGGATGGAGCGACGGGCCGACCGGCCCGCGCACGAGGCGCCGTTCTCCGTGTACGAACTCCATCTGGCGTCCTGGCGACCGGGCCTGACATACCGTCAACTCGCGGACCAGCTGCCCCGGTACGTCGCCGACCTGGGCTTCACGCACGTCGAGCTGATGCCGGTCGCCGAGCACCCCTTCGGCGGCTCCTGGGGCTACCAGGTCACCGGCTTCTACGCGCCCACCGCCCGCCTCGGCAGCCCCGACGACTTCAAGTACCTCGTCGACGCACTGCACCGGGCCGGCATCGGCGTGATCATGGACTGGGTGCCCGCGCACTTCCCCCGGGACGAGTGGGCACTGGCCGAGTTCGACGGACGGCCGCTGTACGAGCACGAGGACCCGCTGCGGGCCGCGCACCCCGACTGGGGAACCCTCGAGTTCGACTACGGGCGCCGGGAGGTGCGCAACTTCCTCGTCGCCAACGCCGTCTACTGGTGCGAGGAGTTCCACATCGACGGGCTGCGGGTCGACGCCGTCGCCTCCATGCTGTACCTCGACTACTCGCGCGAGGCCGGCCAGTGGACGCCCAACGTCCACGGCGGCCGGGAGAACCTCGACGCGGTCGCCTTCCTCCAGGAGATGAACGCCACCCTCTACCGGCGCGAGCCCGGTGTCGTCACGATCGCCGAGGAGTCGACGGCGTGGGACGGGGTCACCCGTGCCACCCACCACATCGGGCCGGGCGGCTTCGGCGGGCTGGGCTTCGGCCTGAAGTGGAACATGGGCTGGATGCACGACTCCCTGGGATACGTCTCCCACGAGCCGGTCCACCGCAGGTACCACCATCACGAGATGACGTTCTCGATGGTGTACGCGTACAGCGAGAACTACGTGCTGCCGATCTCGCACGACGAGGTCGTGCACGGGAAGCGGTCGCTGGTGTCGAAGATGCCGGGCGACTGGTGGCAGCAGCGGGCCACCCAACGGGCGTACCTGGGCTTCATGTGGGCGCACCCCGGCAAGCAGCTCCTCTTCATGGGGCAGGAGTTCGCGCAGGGCGCGGAGTGGTCGGAGGCGCACGGCCCGGACTGGTGGCTTCTCGACCCGTCGTACGGGGCCGAGGCCGACCACCGGGGTGTGCGGGATCTGGTCCGGGACCTCAACACCGTGTACCGGCAGGCTCCGGCGCTCTGGGAGCTCGACACCGATCCCGCCGGGTTCGGCTGGGTGGCCGGGGACGCCGCGGAGGACAACGTCCTCGCCTTCCTCCGGCACGCGGCCGACGGGTCGCCGCTGCTGGCCGTCTCCAACTTCTCGCCGGTGGTGCGGCACGAGTACCGGCTCGGGGTGCCGGACGACGTGAGCGCGTGGCACGAGGTGCTGAACACGGATGCGGGGCGGTACGGCGGGAGTGACGTCGGCAACGCCGGTCCCCTCAAGCCGGACGACACGGCGTGGCACGGACACCCCGCGAGCATCCGCGTCACGCTGCCACCGCTGTCGACGGTGTGGCTGCGGCCGGCTTAGGGCTTTGCGCCCCTCGACGCCGGGCGGGCTGATGAGTCAGCCCGCCCGGCGTTCGAGGACGAGCGCGCGAGCGCGACAGGGGGTCCGAGGGCGCAGCCCCCGGCAGGGACGGCCTAGACGGTCTCCGTCAGCGCCGTCGCCAACGGCTTCGGCAGTGGTTCCGCGTGCACGATGCCCAACGACTGCGTGGCCCGGGTCAGGGCCACATAGAGGTCGCTGGTCCCGAAGCGGCCCGGCTCGACGACCAGCACCGCGTCGAACTCCAGCCCCTTGGCCTGCCGGGGATCCAGCAGCACGACCGCGCGCGTCAGATCGGGCTGCTCGCCCGCCACGATGCCGTCGAGCCGTGCGGCCAGCGCCCCGTGCAGATCGCGCGGCGCGATCACCGCGAGCCGCCCCTCGGCGGGGGTCAGCTCCACGACGGCCTTCTCCACGGCACCGGGCAGGTCGGAGCTCTCGCGCACCCAGGGGCGTACGCCCGTCGAGCGCACCGAACTCGGCGGTTCGAAGTCCGCGTGCTCGGCGCGCGGGACGGCCGCGGCCACGTCCATGATCTCGGACGGGGTGCGGTAGTTGACCGCGAGACGGGTGTGCTCCCAGCGGTCCTCGACGTAGGGGCGGAGGATGTCCGACCAGGAGCCGACGCCCGCCGCCTCGGCGGTCTGGGCCGGATCGCCGACGAGCGTCATCGACCGCGTGGGGCTGCGGCGCATCAGCAGCCGCCACGCCATCGGCGACAGTTCCTGCGCCTCGTCGACGATGATGTGCCCGAACGCCCAGGTGCGGTCGGCGGCGGCCCGTTCGGCGGCGCTGCGGTGGTCGTCCTCCTCGTGGCGCTCGGCCATCCGTTCGGCGTCGATGATGTCGTGTGCCGACAGGACCTCGGCGTCCTCCTCGTCGATGTCCTCGAACTCGTACGTCCTCGACGCGTAGGAGACGTCCAGCACGCCCTGCGCGTAGGCGACCTGCCGGTCCCGCTCGTGCTCGGCGGCCGCCCGCGCCACCCGGTCGTCCTCGCCGAGGAGTTCGGCGGCCTCGTCGAGGAGCGGGACGTCGGCGGTGGTCCAGGCCCGTGTCACCGGACGGCGCACGGCGTCCGCGTCGGCCTCGGGGAGGTACGCGTCGGGTGCGGCGAGGAAGTCCGCGACCAGCCGCCGCGGGGTGACGCGGGGCCACAGCCGGTCGATGGCGGACCAGACTTCGCGGTTCTCGGCGAGGTCGTCGCGGATCTGGGTGATGTCGCTGGGGTCGAGCAGGTTCGTCCCGTCGAAGGGGTCCGTGCCGATCCGCTCGGCGAGCATGTCGGTGAGGGTGTTGAGGATATGGCCCTCGAAGTGCTCGCGGGCCACGTTGTGCGGCAGGTCCAGCTCCCGGGTGCGCTCACGGGCGACGCCCACGAGACCGGCGTCGAGCATCAGGACGTCCCGGTCGTGCTCGATGGTGATCACCGGGTCGGGCAGGCTCTGGCGGTCGCGCACGACGGCGGCGAGGACGTCGGCCATGCCGGCGCGGCCCTTCACCGCGGCGGCCTCGGGGGTGTCGGACGCGCTCGCCCGTACGCCGGGGTACAGCTCACCGACGGTCGCGAGCAGGACACCCGTCTCGCCGAGCGAGGGCAGGACCTCGCCGATGTAGCCGAGGAAGGCGGGGTTCGGGCCGACGATCAGGACGGCCCGCTTGGCGAGCAGTTCCCGGTGCTCGTAGAGGAGGTACGCCGCCCGGTGCAGCGCCACCGCCGTCTTGCCGGTGCCCGGGCCGCCCTCCACCACCAGGATCCCGCGGTGCGGGGCGCGGATGATGCGGTCCTGTTCGGCCTGGATGGTCTGCACGATGTCGCTCATGCGGCCGGTGCGCGCGGAGTTGAGGGCGGAGAGCAGCACGGCGTCCCCGGTCGGATCCTCGTGGCCGGTGCGCCGCTGGTCGCCCAGGTCGAGGATCTCGTCGTGCAGGGCCGTCACGGTACGGCCCTCGGTGGTGATGTGCCGGCGGCGGCGCAGGCCCATGGGGGTGTGGCCGGTGGCGAGGTAGAAGGGCCGGGCGACCGGGGCCCGCCAGTCGATCAGGACCGGGGTGTGTTCGGCGTCGTCGGCGCGGATGCCGATGCGGCCGATGTGATGGGTGGATCCGGTGGGGAGCTCTTCCCGCCCGGACGGGTCCGAGGGCTCGGCGGAGAGGTCGATCCGGCCGAAGCAGAGCGAGCCGTCGACCGCGTTGAGGGCGGCGAGCAGGCCGGAGCGTTCGGCGACGAGGACGTCCCGTTCGAGGCGGGCCTGCATGGGGGTGCTGCCCTGCGCGAGAGCGTCCGTCACCGAGGCCTCGGTGCCGCCGCGCAGCGCGTCGACGCGCGCGTACAGGCCGTCGATGAATTCCTGCTCACGGCACAATTCATCGTCCGGAAATCCAGTGGTTGAGTCTGTGTTTGAGGCCCTGTTTGACAATTCCGCTCCCGCCCGGATATACTGTGCTCACTGAACTTCTCCGCGACTTGATTTCCTGAAGTCGCGAACCATTCAATATACGCAAAGAAATCCCCCGCAGGCAATTCCCTGCGGGGGATTTCTTTGCGTGCCGTGGTTACCGGGAAGGTCAGAGCACGTCCGCCAGCTCCTCCAGGAGCCGCCGCTTGGCCCGGGCGCCCACCATCGACTTCACCGGCTGCCCGTCGCGGAACACCATGAGGGTGGGCATCGACAGCACCCCGTACGCGTTCGTGGTCAGCGGGTTCGTGTCCACGTCCAGCTGCACCACCTTGAGCCGGTCGCCCTCCTCGCGGGCGACGGCGCTCAGCACCGGCGCCATCTGCCGGCACGGGGGACACCAGTCCGCGGTGAACTCCACCAGTACGGGCAGCTCCGCCCCGATCACCTCCGCCTCGAAGTCCGCGTCCGTCACCTCGGCCACACCTGCCGCCTTGATCACCGCGTCCGCCTTCCTGTCTTCTCCGCCGGGTCCCCGGGAGCCGTCCCCCGGGGAAACACCGCACACGCGGGTTCCGGACCGCCCGGAACCGCCGCCTCGGCCGCCAGCTCGTCCATCGCCCGCTCGGCCCGCGCCAGCTGCTCGCCGACCTGCGCGCGCACCGACCGCAACTCGTCGATCAGCGTGTCGAGTTCACCCAGCTTGCGGCGGTACACGGCGAGCGAGGCCGGGCAGGCGTCGCCCTCCGGATGTCCGGCCCGCAGACACTCCACGAAGGGCCGCGTCTCCTCCAGGTCGAACCCGAAGTCCTGCAGCGTCCTGATCTGCCGCAGCAGCCTCAGGTCGTCCTCGTCGTACGTCCGGTACCCGTTGCCCCCGCGCCGCGCGGGCAGCAGCCCCCGTGACTCGTAGTACCTGAGCGTCCTCGTGGTGGTCCCGGCCCGCTCCGCGAGCTCGCCGATTCGCATGCCGCGACGGTAGTCCTTGACGCCGACGTCAAGGCAAACAGCGCGGGCCCACGCGTCAGCGCGTGACGGGCGGCAGCAGCGGTTTGCGCTCCACCGGCGACGACAGGACGATCGAGGTCGTCGTGCGGCCGAGCGCCGAGGTCTGCTCCAGGACGTCCTCCAGGTGGACGGTGTCCTCGACCGCGACCTTGAGGATCCAGCAGTCCTCACCGACGACGTGATGGGCCTCGGTGACCTCGGGACGGGCGAGGAGCTCCAGCGTCCTCGGGTGCTTCAGGGTGTAGCCGCCGTGCGGATCGACCCGGATGAAGGCCTGGATGCCGTAGCCGAGCCGGGCGGGTGAGACGTGGGCGCCGTAGCCGGTGACGGCACCGGCCTGCTCCAGGCGGCGGACGCGCTCGGCGACGGCCGCCGGGGACAGCCGGACCCGGCGGCCCAGCTCACTGAGCCTGATCCGGCCGTCGCTCTGCAGCAGCTCCAGGATCTGCCGGTCCAGCGAATCGAAGCCCGCCGACGTTTCGTGGGCGGCGGCCCGCAGATGCCGTGGTTCTTTCGGTGCCGCGACCGGATCTCCCATGTCTCCCCCTTCAGACCTCACTCGTACGCCACGAGAATTATGACCGCAGGACCGGGCCACCATGAATGGGATTACGGGAGGAACACCGTGCGCGAGGTGTGTGTCATAGGCGGTAACCGCTATTTCGGCAAGCGGTTGATCGACCGTCTGCTTATGGCCGGAGACCGGGTCACGGTCGTCAATCGCGGCTCGTCCGCGCCTCCCCCGGGGGCAATTCACCTGATCGCCGACCGCGATGACGAGAAGTCCCTGGAGCGGGCACTCGGTGCACGCACCTTCGACGTCGTCGTCGACCAGGTCTGCTACACCCCCGTCCAGGCGCGGATCGCCCGCCGGGTCTTCGCGGGACGCACCCGGCGGTACGTCATGACGTCCACGGTCGAGGTGTACGAGTACGAGGACTCGGCCCAGCCGGTGCGCGAGGACGCCGTCGACCCGCGTACGGTCCCGGTCGACACCGAACTGCCCTGGGACGACCCGCAGTTCCTCGACGCCCACTACGGCGAGGGCAAGCGACAGGCCGAGGCCGTCCTCGCGGCGGATCCGCCGTTCCCCTACGTGGCCGTGCGGGTGGCCCATGTGCTGGGGGGCGACGACGACTTCACGGGGCGGCTCGGCCACTACGCCGAGCGGATCCGCACCGGCGAGCCGATCTCCGTACCGGCGGTGAACCACCCGGCCACCTACATCCACGTCGAGGAGATCGCCGACTTCCTCGCGTGGACGGTCGCCGCGGAGTTCACCGGGCCCGTGAACGCCGCGTCCCACGGACCGCTCACCACCGAGGACCTGTGCGAGGCGGTGACCGCGTACCTCCCGGACGGAAAGGCCGTGTTCCGCGGCGTGGACATCGGGCCCTTCTCGCCCCTCTCCTTCTCCCGCTCGTACGGGATGGACAACGCGCGGGCCACGCACCTCGGCTTCTCCTTCGGCCGGGCACGCGACTGGCTCCCCCGCGCCGTGGCCGAGACCGTCGCAAAGGCGGCCGGCTGACATGCGCCACCGCACACTCGGCGACCTGCGGACCAGTGCCGTCGGACTCGGCGCCATGCCGCTGTCCGTCGAGGGCCGGCCCGACGAGGCGCGGGCGCTGGCCACGGTGCACGCCGCCCTGGACGCGGGCGTCACCCTGCTGGACACCGCGGACTCGTACCATCTGCCGGGCGACGAGCCCGGCCACAACGAACGCCTCGTGGCCCGCGCCCTCGCGGCCCGCGGCTCCGGCGCGGCCGACGTCCTCGTGGCCACGAAGGGCGGCCGCGGCCGGCCCGCCGACGGCAGCTGGACGGTGACGGCCTCGCCCCGGCACCTGAAGGCGGCGGCGGAGGCCTCGCTCCGGCGGCTCGGCACGGAGGCGATCGGCCTGTACCAGTTGCACAAGCCCGACCCGGCCGTCCCCTTCGAGGAATCGGTGGGCGCCCTGCGCGAGCTGCTCGACGAGGGCAAGATCCGCTACGCGGGCGTCTCCAACACCACCACCGACCAGATCCGCCGCGCCCACGCCCTCCTCGGCGACCGGCTGGTCTCCGTCCAGAACCAGTACTCCCCCGCCGTGCGCGACAGCGACCCCGAACTGCGGCTCTGCACCGCACTGGGCATCGCCTTCCTGCCGTGGAGTCCGCTGGGCGGGATCTCACGCAGCGCGCTGGACAGACACACGCCATCCGACGGCGCCGGCACGGGCATCGCGGACGCCTTCCACGCGGTGGCCCGCGACCGGGGAATCAGCCCCCAACAGCTGTGCCTGGCCTGGCTGTTGGCACGCTCACCCGTCATCGTGCCCATCCCGGGTGCCAGCCGCCCCAGCACGATCCGGGACTCGGCGGGCGCGGCCGACCTGGATCTGACCCGGGAGGAGATGGAGCGCCTGGACGCGGCGACGGACCCCGCTCCCGTCACGCACGCCTGACCCCGTGCGCCGGGGGCCGGACCCGCAGCCGGGGGCCGACCCGAAGCCGCGGACGGGTCAGACGGTCTGCGCCGCCCGGTCGCCGCGCAGGAACTCGATCGTGCGCGTCCAGCTGTCGGCGGCGTGGCCGTGGGCGACGGCCTTGTCGTAGGCCTCCTTGACCGGGCGGAGGGTGCTCACGTCGAGCCCGCGGTGCTCGGCCCACTCCAGGACGTGGCCGACGCCGGTCGCCATCATGCCGAGGTTGGCCTCGTCGCCGGGGTGGCTGCCCGCGTCGACGTCCCGGGCGGCCTCGACGGCGAGGGGCGGCAGGATGCCGGTGATGGTGTCCAGATACGGCAGCAGCTCGGCCGCGCGCACCCCGTCGGCGCCGGCCAGCGCGAACGCGTGCAGCAGGCCGGAGATCGAGGAGTAGAAGTAGTCGAGCAGGGCCAGGTCGTAGACGGCGGCGAGCCCGTGGTCCTCGCCGAGGTGGGCGGGCTTGCCGCCCAGCGCCTTCAGCACCGGCTCGAACCTGTCGTACGCGGCCCGCGGACCGCTGTAGAAGATCAGCGCCTCGGGATGCCCGACCATCGGGACCGGCACCATGATCGAGCCGTCGAGGTAGTCGAGACCGCGCTCGGCCGCCCAGGCGGCGGTGGCGCGGGAGCGGAGAGGGGTGTCCGAGGTGAGATTGACCAGGACGCGGCCGGGCAGTTCGTCGGCGACGGCGTCGAGGACCGTCTCGGCCGCGTCGTAGTCGACCACGCAGACCACGACCAGCTCGGCCGCACGTACCGCCTCGGCCGCGCTCGTGGCCCGGGCCGCGCCCCGGGTGACGAGTCCGTCCGCCTTGGCCGCGGAGCGGTTCCATACGGTGGTGGGGTGGCCGGCCGTCAGGAAGGCGGTGGCGAGGGCGTGTCCCATGGCTCCGAGGCCCAGGACCGCGACGGGGGTCTTCTCAAGGTCACTTGTCATGGGGACCATGCTCTGGGTGGGCCCAACTCCCCACAAGAGCCCACTTTTTACTCAGATACTGAGCTGGAGGTAAGCGAGCAGGTGGCCTCGATCCGACCCGGGGTGACGTCGGCGGGATCTTGACCTCGGGTCGGTCGGGGTGGGGCGCGCAGTTCCCCGCGCCCCTGAAGAGTGGGCCCCGTCCGTCGGAACGGGGAAAAGCCACCGGCAGGCGGCCAGGTCGGGGAAAACCTGGGCGTCTGCCGGTGGCCGGGGAGGGGGTGTGGTCCGGGCGGCTGAGCGACGGGGGAACACCCAGCCGCCCGGGGTTCTGAGGGGCGGGTCCCGGGACTTTCCGGGCCCCGCCCACCGGGGCGGCTAGGCCTTCGCGAGGGCCTTGTCGCCGCCGGGCTGCTGCGGCAGCTCCACCGACGCGGAGTCCGAGTCGTCGTGCCCGCCGTGTCCGTCGTCCAGCAGCGTCGTCTCGTCGAACGGCAACTGCCCGGCGAGCACCTCGTCGACCCGCTGCTTGTCGATCTCCTTCGTCCACGTGCCGATCAGCACGGTCGCCACGGCGTTGCCCGCGAAGTTCGTCAGGGCGCGCGCCTCGCTCATGAACCGGTCGATGCCGACGATCAGGCCGATGCCGTCCACCAGCGCGGGCTTGTGGGAGGCGAGCCCACCCGCCAGGGTGGCGAGCCCCGCTCCGGTCACGCCGGCCGCGCCCTTCGAGGCGACCAGCAGGAAGAGCAGCAGCGGAATCTGCTCGCCGACCGACATCGGCGTACCCATGGCGTCGGCGATGAACAGCGAGGCCATGGTCATGTAGATCATGGTGCCGTCGAGGTTGAAGGAGTAACCGGTCGGAACGGTGATGCCGACGACCGGCTTGCTGACGCCCAGGTGCTCCATCTTCGCGATGAGCCGCGGCAGGGCGGACTCGGAGGAGGAGGTGGACAGGATCAGCAGGAACTCACGGCCCAGGTACTTGAACAGCGTGAAGATGTTCAGGCCCGCGACGAGCCGCAGCATCGCGCCGAGCACGATGAAGACGAAGAGGAAACAGGTGACGTAGAAGCCGAGCATCAGCACGGCGAGGCTCTTCAGAGCGTCCACACCGGCCGAACCGGTGACCGCCGCGATGGCGCCGAACGCTCCGATGGGCGCCGCCCACATCACCATCGCGAGGATGCGGAAGACGAGGCGCTGGATGTGCTCGACGCCCCGCAGGATCGGCGTGCCGGACGAACCCATGGCCTGCAGTGCGAACCCGGCGAGCAGCGCGATGAGCAGCGTCTGCAGCACCTCTCCGCCGGTGAACGCGGAGACGATCGTGGTCGGGATGATCCCGAGCAGGAACTCCTCGGTGTTCTTCGCCTCGGTGACCTGGCCCTGACCCGCGTCCTTGACCGCGTCGGTCACGGCGAGACCCGTACCGGGCTCCAGGATGTTGCCGACGACGAGGCCGATGGCCAGCGCGACGAACGACATGGCCACGAAGTAGCCGAGCGCGATGCCACCTACCGCGCCGACCTTGGCGGCCTTGCGTACCGAGCCGATGCCCAGCACGATCGTGCAGAAGATGATCGGGGAGATCATCATCTTGATCAGGTTCACGAAGCCGGTACCGATCGGCTTCAGCTCGACGGCGAAGTCGGGGGCGATCAGACCCACGGCGATTCCGGCGGCCACGGCGACAATCACCGCGATGTACAGGTAGTGGGTGCGGTCCCGCTTGGCAGCGGGAGCGGCAGGTGCCGTATCGGTTTTGCTGGTCACGGCTGCCCTCCTTGACGACGTCGTCGGCATCATCCGGCGTGCGGCTCACGTCCGGGGGTTGTCGGTGACTATCTCCCGCCCTGTGAGGGCCGTCACCCTTCCGTTCATTTAGTTCGTACTTATCTGCAGGGGCACACTGTTTGCATGCGCCTCCCCCGTGCCCCCCGACCTCGCAGCCTGGCCGGTCAGCTCTTCGCCATGCAGGCCGTGCTCGTCGCGGTCGTGGTCGCGGGGTGCGCGCTCTTCACGTACGTCAGCGACCGCAGCCAGGCCGAGGACGCGGCGGGCCGCCAGGCCATGGGGGTGGCCCGCTCGGTCGCGGACTCCCCCTCCGTACGGGAGGCCATCCGCACCGCGGACCCGACGAAGACGCTGCAGCCCTACGCGCAGGCGGTGCAGCGCGACGCCCAGGTCGACTTCGTCACGATCATGAACCCCGAGGGCATCCGCTGGACGCACCCCAACAAGGAGCTGATCGGCAAGCACTTCCTCGGCAACACCAGGCGCGCGCTCCTCGGCGATCCCTTCACCGAGACGTACACCGGCACGCTCGGCGCGTCCATGCGGGCCGTGACGCCGATATACGACGACGACCGCATCGTCGGCCTGGTCAGTGCGGGGATCAAGGTCGACGAGATAAGCCAGCGGGTCGAGGGCCAGGTCAAGGCCCTGTTCGGGGTCGCGGCCGCCGCTCTGGCCCTGGGCGCTGTCGGCACGTACGTCATCAACGCCCGGCTGCGCCGCTCCACGCACGGGATGAACGCGGCGGAGCTCAGCCGGATGCACGACTACCACGAGGCCGCCCTGCACGCGGTGCGCGAAGGGCTGCTGATGCTGGACGGGCAGTTCCGGGTGGCGCTGATCAACGACGGCGGGCGCGAGCTGCTCGACGTGACCGACGACGTGGTGGGCCGCTCGGTGGCGGAGGTGGGCCTGCCGACGCCGCTGACGGGGGCGCTGCTGTCCGGCGAGCCGCGCGTGGACGAGGTGCACCTCACCGAGTCGCGCGTCCTGGTGGTGAACACCTCGCCGGTGTCGGGCGGTGAGCGCCGGGGCACGGTCGTGACCCTGCGTGATGTCACGGAGCTCCAGTCCCTGATGGGTGAGCTGGACTCGGAGCGCGGATTCACCACGGCACTGCGTTCGCAGGCGCACGAGGCCGCGAACCGTCTGCACACGGTCGTCTCCCTGATCGAGCTGGGCCGGGCGCAGGAGGCCGTCGACTTCGCCACGGCCGAGCTGGAGCTGGCCCAGGCGCTCACCGACCAGGTGGTCGCGGCGGTCAGCGAGCCCGTCCTCGCCGCGCTGCTCCTGGGCAAGACCGCCCAGGCGAACGAGCGGGGCGTCGAACTGGTGGTCTCCGAGGACAGCAGCATCGACGACGGCCTGCTCCCGGAGTCGCTCGCCGCACGTGACCTGGTGACGGTCCTGGGCAATCTGATCGACAACGCGGTGGACGCGGCGCAGGGCTCGGTCGGCGCCCGGGTGACCGTCACCGCGCTCGCGGACGCGCGGGGCCTCGTCCTGCGGGTCACCGACACGGGTGCGGGGGTGGATCCGGCCCACTCGGAGATGGTCTTCCAGCGCGGGTGGTCCACGAAGCCCTCGGGGCCCGGTGGACGGGGGCTCGGCCTGGCCCTCGTACGGCAGGCGGTGGCCCGTCACGACGGCACGCTGACCGTGGCTCAGGCCCCCGGGGGCGGGGCGTCCTTCGAAGTACGGCTGCCGCTGCCGCCCGCGGCGCGGGAAAGGACTAAGGTCCACGCCGGACCCGACTCCGCTCTGGACCCCGCACCCGGCTCCGGACCGGCGCGCGAACCCCGGTCGGCGGGCGGGCACGGACCGGCACGCGAGCCCGGTCCCGAGACCGAGCCCGGCAGTGTGCCCGGGTCCGACTCCGAGCCCGCGCCGACGCCACACGGAGGCACCGTATGAACACGCCTTCCCCGCCCCAGGACATCCGCGTCCTCGTCGTCGAGGACGACCCCGTCGCGGCGGACGCGCATGTCCTGTACGTGGGGCGGGTGCCCGGGTTCACCGCGGTCGGCAAGGCGCACACCGGCGCGGAGGCCAGACGCGCGCTGGACCGCATGCCCGTGGACCTCCTCCTGCTCGACCTGCACCTGCCGGACGTCCACGGCCTGCAGCTGGCCCGCTCGCTGCGGGCGGCCGGCCATCACGCGGACGTCATCGCGGTGACGTCGGCGCGCGACCTCACGGTCGTGCGGGAGGGTGTGTCGCTGGGGGTCGTGCAGTACGTGCTCAAGCCGTTCACCTTCGCGACCCTCCGGGACCGGCTCGTCCGCTACGCCGAGTTCCACGCCGCGGCCGGCGAGGCCAGCGGCCAGGACGAGGTCGACCGTGCCCTGGCCACGCTCCGGGCCCCCGGCCCTGCGGCCCTGCCCAAAGGCCTGAGCTCGCCCACCCTGGAGAAGGTCACGCACGCGCTGCGGGACTCCGAGGAGGGGCTGACCGCGACGGGGGTGGCCGAGGCGGTGGGCATCTCGCGGATCACGGCCCGGCGGTATCTGGAGCACCTGGTGGACGCCGGGAGGGCCGGCCGCAGTCCCCAGTACGGGCAGGTGGGACGGCCGGAGCTGCAGTACCGCTGGGTCAAGGGATAGCCGCACGCCGGGTGTTCACCGACACTGGCCGTAACCGGCCATCTGCGCAAGGTCATTGACCTGAGCCGACCACTCCTCTTAGGTTCTCGGGGCAGCCGAACCCCGACGCCGAAGGCGTCGGCCAGCAGGAGGTCCTGTCCGTGCGCCCCACCGCCGTTCCCCTTCTTCTCGCGACCGTGCTCTCGGCCACCGTGCTCAGCGCCTGCGGCAGCGAGTCCGGCAGCGATCCGGACACCGTGAAGATCTCCTACAAACAGTCGACGGACAACTCGATCCGTGTCATGGACACGTATCTCGCCGACGTCAAGGAGCAGTTCGAGAAGGCCAACCCGGGCAAGAAGGTCGAGCTGGTGCCGATCAAGGCCCCGGACTCGGAGTACTACACGAAGCTGCAGCAGATGCTCCGCTCCCCGAAGACGGCCCCCGACCTGGTCTACGAGGACACCTTCCTCATCAACTCCGACATCACGAGCGGGTATCTCAAGCCCCTGGACCCGTACCTCGACGAGTGGGAGGACTGGAACCAGTTCATCGACACGGCGAAGTCGGCGGCGAAGGCGCAGGACGGGAAGACGTACGGCGTGCCGGACGGCACGGACACCCGGGGCCTCTGGTTCGACAAGGGCATCTTCAAGAGGGCCGGTCTGCCGGCGGACTGGCAGCCGAAGACCTGGGACGACGTCCTCACGGCGGCCCGGACGATCAAGCAGAAGGTCCCCGGCGTCATCCCCATGAACGTCTACACGGGCAAGCCCGCGGGTGAGGCGGCCACCATGCAGGGCTTCGAGATGCTCCTGTACGGGACGGCCACCGGCGCCACCGAAAGCCCCCTGTACGACACGGAGTCCGAGAAGTGGATCACCGGGAGCGAGGGTTTCAGGGATTCGCTCGAGTTCGTCGAGACCGTCTTCGAGGAGAAGCTCGGCCCGGACGTCTCGGACGCCCTCGACCCCAACTTCGCGACCAGGGTGCGCGGTGAGCTCCTCCCCGAGGGCAGGCTCGGCATCAACCTGGACGGCTCCTGGCTCCCGCAGGACTGGCTGGAGGGCAGCGGCCACGAGTGGCCCGAGTGGTCCGAGAAGCTGGGTCTCGCGTACATGCCGACGCAGGACGGCCAGGCGCCCGGGAAGGTGAGCATGTCGGGCGGCTGGACCTGGGCGATCCCGAGCAAGGCGGCCAACCCGGACCTGGCGTTCGACTTCATCAAGACGATGCAGACGAAGGAGAACGCGCAGAAGTGGTACATCGCCAACTCCGGTATCGCGGTGCGCACGGACGTGGCCGAGGACCCGGCGTACGTGCAGGCGCAGCCCGGCATCGAGTTCTTCACGGAGCTGGTGTCGAACACGCACTACCGCCCTGCGTATCCCGCGTACCCGAGGGTCTCCACGGCCATCCAGGAGGCGATGGAGGGTGTGACGACGGGTGACAGCTCGGTCGAGGAGGCGGCGAGCCGCTACGACGAGGAACTGAAGACGGCGACGGACAACCAGATCATCAAGAAGTGAGCGCCGGGTGAGCGTCACCCGGCGGGAACCTGGCCTCGGCGGGCGGGGAGCGGGTGTCGCAGCGGTCAGCCGCTCCAGCCCGCTGCGCGCCCTCTCCCGGGCCCTTCCCGTCGCCCCCGCCCTCGTCCTGCTGATCCTGTTCCTCGCCGGTCCCATCGCGTACTGCGCCTACATCGCCTTCACCGACCTCCAGCTCACCGGTCAGGCCGAGTCGTCCTTCACGGGCTTCGACAACTTCCGTACCGCCTTCCGCGACGAGGCGTTCCTCAACGCCGTGTGGCTGACGCTGGTGTTCACGGTGCTGTCGTCGCTGGTCGGCCAGAACACGCTGGGGCTCGCGCTGGCGTCCCTGATGCAGCGGGCGTCGAAGCCGGTGCGTACGGTCGTGGGGGGAATCGTCATCACGGCGTGGGTGCTCCCGGAGGTGGTGGCCGGCTTCCTCCTCTACGCGTTCTTCC
This sequence comes from Streptomyces aurantiacus, assembly GCF_027107535.1. Lineage (NCBI taxonomy): Bacteria > Bacillati > Actinomycetota > Actinomycetes > Kitasatosporales > Streptomycetaceae > Streptomyces > Streptomyces sp. Qhu-G9. The sequence goes on from NZ_CP114283.1 coordinate 7,931,382, forward strand.
GCCGCGAGGGCACCCTGAACGCCGTCCTCGACTGGCTCCATCTGCCGTCCCAGAACTGGCTGTTCACGCTCCCGATCCTGGCGGTGTCGTTCGCGAACGTCTGGCGGGGTACGGCCTTCTCGATGCTGGTCTACTCGGCCGCCCTGAACGAGATCCCGAAGGAGATCACGGAGGCCGCGGAGGTGGACGGCGCGGGCGGCTGGCGCCGCATGTGGCACATCACGCTCCCGATGATCCGCCGTTCCATCGGCACGAACCTGATGCTCAACACCCTCCAGACCCTCTCGGTCTTCGGCCTGATCTGGGTCATGACGCGGGGCGGCCCGGGAAACCGCAGCCAGACCCTCCCTCTCTTCATGTACGAACAGGCCTTCCAGAAGAGCATGATCGGCTACGGCACGGCGGTCGCCCTGCTGCTGCTGGTGGTGGGCTCCCTGTTCTCGCTCGTCTACATGCGCCTGCTGCGGACGGAGGTCTGAGATGGCCGCGCGCCGGACCCTCAACTCCCGTCGCGACACCCGCCGTCACGCCGCGGACGCGGGCCTTCTGTTCGTGGCGGCGGCCTTCGTCCTCCCGCTGGCCTGGGTGGTCCTGTCCGCCCTGGACCCACGCGCCGGACTGAAGGTGAAGCTGCCCGACGGTGTCACCCTCGACAACTTCGACGCGGTCCTGAAGCCGGAGATCACCTTCACTCCCCTGCTCAACAGCCTGATCCTGTGCGGCAGCGCGACGCTGCTGACGGTGGTCTGCGCGGCCCTCGCCGCGTATCCGCTCTCCCGTTTCCGCTCACGCCTGAACAGGCCGTTCCTTCTGACGATCCTGTTCGCGACGAGCCTGCCGATCACGGCGATCATGGTTCCGGTGTACGCGCTGTTCGTCCAGGTGAACCTGATCGACACGATGCGGGGCACGATCTTCTTCTTCACCGCGTCCCAACTGCCGTTCGCCATCTGGCTGATGAAGAACTTCATGGACGGGGTGCCGAAGGAGCTGGAGGAGGCGGCCTGGACGGACGGCGCCTCGTCGTTCCAGTCGCTGCTGCGCATCGTGCTGCCGCTGATGGGGCCGGGCGTCGCGGTGGTGACCGTCTTCGCGTTCGTGATGATGTGGGGGAACTTCTTCGTCCCGTTCATGCTGCTGCTCACACCGGACCAGATGCCGGCGTCGGTCAGCATCAACGACTTCTTCGGAAACCGCGGGACGGTGGTCTACGGGCAGCTGGCGGCCTTCTCGATCATCTACTCGACACCGGTGATCCTGCTGTACGTACTGGTGGCCCGGCGGCTGGGCGGGGGCTTCGCCCTGGGCGGGGCCGTGAAGGGATAGGAGCCCCCGGTCACGGCCGGCCGGGGCGTGCGGTCCGTCGAGGGGTGGAGGCGGACCGGGCGACGGACCGGCCGACGCGGGCGTCGTGCCGGGAGAGCGGAGCGCAAGGATTGCGCCGCGGGTTTTCCCCCTTCACACGGCCGGCCGACGTGTCGACCATGCCGTACTCGTCTTCGATGTCCGCCCACACGGGCGACACCCGCGGCGCCCCGTGCGCGCCCAAGGTCGTCGGATGCCGGAAGTCCGGCGCCCGGCAGCCGCTCGTGAATATGCCCGTCGATCCTGCTCACGGCGCTTGCCAACTGCGGACCCACCTTCCGGCCCGCCCGTACGGGCCCTTCGCCGTCCCTCGTGATCGCCCGCGCCGGCCGCCCGCCGGATGATCTCCAGCCACCCCGAACAGACCCGGACAGGCATCCGAAACCGTAGGTTCGCACAATCCGTGATCCTGGCCGAACAGACCGTAGTCACCGCAGTCCGCCACCCGTACGTTGTGCGCGTGCACCAACCGTCGGACCATCAGCCCACCCCGCCCTTCGACGCCTCGGCCGCCCGTAAGCTCCGCGACGCCCTCGGCATGGGGCCCGAGCACGTCGCCTACGGGATGCGGACCTCGTTCGGACTGCCCCATGTGACGCCCGATCTGGTCGCCGCCTGGGAGCGGCGCCTGGCCACTCCCAGCCACGGTGAACTCACCGCGCTCGCAGGCGTGTTGTGGTGTTCTCCGGGTGATCTCATCGGCGCGCCCCGGACGTTGCGCGAGCACCGCGCGGCCCGGGGCCTCGCGGCCGAGGACGTCGCGCGCGCCGTGGGACTCGAACTCCTCGCGTACGTACGGATGGAGGAGGCCGACGAGTGGCGCGGCAGCGAGCGGCAGGCGTCGGCGCTCGCCGAGGTGCTCGACCTCTCGCTGGCGGACCTCGTCACGGTCACAGGGCGAGAGTCGAAGCTGGCGGAGATGCTGCGCAGCGCGGTGACGACGCGCTGGCAGGCGTACGTCCGCCCGGTGGGCAAGCTGCTGCCGATGGAGCGCCGGCTCGTGGGCCACACACTGCGGGCACTGCACGCCGAGTACCAGGGTCGGATGGTGGCGACGCTGACCTGGGGCGCCGGTGCGGCGGTCGCCGACGCCGACGACGCGGGCCGGGACTTCCTGGACCGGATCGTCGACCGTTTCTGGTGGACGGTCCGGCGCGACAGCGCCTACTGAGCCCCGCCCGGGCCGCTGAGGCGCGGGCCGGCCCGGGCCCGGCCCGCTGAGGCCGGCGCCGCGGGCCCGCAGGAGTCCCTGGTGCCGCGGCGCTAGAAGACGGACTCCGCCTCGTCCATCCGGTCCTTCGGCACGGTCTTCAGCTCGGTGACCGCCTCGGCGAGCGGCACCATGACCACGTCCGTGCCACGCAGTGCCGTCATCCGGCCGAACTCGCCCCGGTGTGCGGCCTCGACCGCGTGCCAGCCGAAGCGCGTCGCCAGCACCCGGTCGTACGCGGTCGGCGTGCCGCCTCGCTGGATGTGGCCGAGGATGACCGGTTTGGCCTCCTTGCCGAGGCGGCGCTCCAGTTCGTACGCCAGCGCCGCTCCGATGCCCTGGAAGCGCTCGTGGCCGAACTGGTCGATGTCGCCGTGGCCGTAGTCCATGGAGCCCTCGGCGGGGTGGGCGCCCTCGGCCACACAGATGACGGCGAACTTCTTGCCCCGCGCGAAGCGCTCCTCGACCATCTTGACCAGGTCGGCCGGGTCGAAGGCCCGCTCGGGCAGGCAGATGCCGTGGGCGCCGGCCGCCATGCCGGACTCCAGGGCGATCCAGCCGGCGTGGCGGCCCATGACCTCGACGACCATCACCCGCTGGTGGGACTCGGCGGTCGTCTTGAGTCGGTCCATCGCCTCCGTGGCGACCCCGACAGCGGTGTCGAAACCGAACGTGCGGTCCGTCGACGAGATGTCGTTGTCGATCGTCTTGGGGACCCCGACCACCGGCAGGCCCGCGTCCGACAGCATCCGTGCCGCCGTCAGTGTGCCCTCGCCGCCGATCGGGATCAGTACGTCGATACCGAACTCACGAGCCATGTCCTGCGCGTTCTCGCAGGCCTCGCGCAGGCGGTCGCGCTGGAGACGGGAGGAGCCGAGAATGGTGCCGCCACGGGCGAGGATGCCGCTGACGGCGTCCAGGTCGAGGGTGCGGTGGCGGCCGTCGAGCAGTCCCGCGTAGCCGTCCTCGAAACCGATGACCTCGTCGTCGTAGTTGGTGACTGCCCGGTGCACGACCGACCGGATCACTGCGTTCAGCCCCGGACAGTCGCCGCCTGCGGTGAGAACTCCGATACGCATCGTGCTGTGTCTCCTGCTCGCTGTTTGGGCTGTGTTTCCTGTGGTCCCTGAGAGCCAGTCCGATTGTTTCACGGGCTGCAGGGGGCCGCTGTCCGTGCCCCGCGCGCCCCCTTTGACCGCCCGCACGCCCCCCGGAGCCCCTGCTCACCCGCTCCGAAGAGGCCGTCCGCCCCCGGACTGACGGGCGCCTTAACCAGGCCCGGAGGTATTGTCAAGAGGGCTCAGCCGACGATGACGGCTGCCTTTTTACCGATATCGGAGGAAACGGAGAGCACGCGTGACGCGCAGCGTGTACGTGACCGGGATCGACCGCGGTGACGGCCGCCAGGTCATCGAGCTGGGAGTCATGGAGCTCCTGACCCGCCAGGTCGACCGGGTGGGGGTGTTCCGGCCTCTCGTCCACGACGGGCCCGACCGTCTCTTCGAGTTGCTGCGTGCCCGCTACCGCCTGGCGCAGGACCCGGCGACGGTCTACGGCATGGACTACCACGAGGCGTCCGCGCTCCAGGCCGAGCAGGGCACCGACGAGCTGGTCTCGCAGCTCGTCGACCGCTTCCTGCGGGTGGCCCGCGACTACGACGTCGTCCTCGTCCTCGGTACGGACTACGCGGACACGCAGTTCCCGGACGAGCTGGCACTCAACGCCCGCCTGGCGAACGAGTTCGGCGCCGCCGTGGTCCCCGTCGTGGGCGGCCGCAAGCAGACCTCGGAGTCGGTGCTCGCGGAGACCCGCAACGCGTTCCGCGCCTACGACGGACTCGGCTGCGACGTGCTCGCGATGGTGGTGAACCGGGTGGCCCCCGCCGACCGCGCGGGCCTGCACGAGCTGCTCGACAACCGCCTGCCGGTGCCCTGTTACGTGCTGCCGGACGAGCCCGCGCTCTCCGCGCCGACGGTCGCCCAGATCACCCACGCCCTCGGCGGCAAGGTGCTGCTCGGCGACGACGCGGGGCTCGCGCGCGACGCGCTGAACTTCGTCTTCGGCGGCGCCATGCTGCCGAACTTCCTGGGCGCGCTGACCCCGGGCTGCATGGTCGTCACCCCCGGCGACCGCGCCGACCTCGTGGTGGGCGCCCTGGCCGCGCACAGCGCCGGCACCCCGCCCATCGCGGGCGTCGTACTCACCCTGAACGAACGCCCCAGCGACCTCGTCCTCACCCTGGCCGCCCGCCTCGCCCCGGGCACCCCGGTGATCGCGGTCGAGACCGGCTCCTTCCTCACGGCGTCCGAACTCTTCGCCATGGAAGGCAAGTTGAACGCGGCCACGCCCCGCAAGGCGGAGACCGCGCTCGGGCTCTTCGAGCGGTACGTGGACACCGGCGACCTGCTCAAGCGCGTCTCGGCGCCCAGCAGCGGCCGCGTCACGCCGATGATGTTCGAGCACAAGCTCCTGGAGCAGGCCCGCTCCGACATGCGCCGTGTCGTGCTGCCCGAGGGCACCGAGGCGCGCGTCCTGCACGCCGCCGAGGTGCTGCTGCGCCGGGGAGTCTGCGACCTGACCCTGCTCGGCCCCGTCGACCAGATCCGCAAGAAGGCGGCCGACCTGGGCATCGACCTCGGCAGTGCCCAGCTGATCGACCCGCAGACCTCGGAGCTGCGCCACCGGTTCGCGGAGCGGTACGCCGAGCTGCGGGCCCACCGGGGCGTGTCCGTCGAGCTCGCGTACGACGTCGTCGCGGACGTGAACTACTTCGGCACGCTGATGGTCCAGGAAGGGCTCGCCGACGGCATGGTCTCGGGATCCGTGCACTCCACGGCGGCCACCATCCGCCCGGCCTTCGAGATCATCAAGACCAAGCCGGAGGCATCCATCGTCTCCTCGGTGTTCTTCATGTGCCTCGCCGACAAGGTCCTCGTGTACGGCGACTGCGCGGTCAATCCCGACCCGAACGCCGAGCAGCTGGCCGACATCGCCGTCCAGTCGGCCGCCACCGCCGCGCAGTTCGGGGTCGAGCCGCGGATCGCGATGCTCTCCTACTCGACCGGCACCTCCGGTTCGGGGGCGGACGTCGACAAGGTGCGCACGGCCACCGAGCTGGTCCGCGCCCGCCGTGACGATCTGCGGATCGAGGGTCCGATCCAGTACGACGCGGCCGTCGAGCCGTCCGTCGCCGCGACCAAGCTGCCGGGGTCGGAGGTCGCCGGGCAGGCGTCGGTGCTGATCTTCCCGGACCTCAACACCGGCAACAACACGTACAAGGCCGTGCAGCGCTCCGCCGGCGCCATCGCCGTCGGACCGGTCCTCCAGGGCCTGCGCAAGCCGGTCAACGACCTGTCCCGCGGCGCGCTCGTCGGGGACATCGTGAACACCGTCGCCATCACCGCGATCCAGGCCCAGGCGCGGCCCTCGGCCGTGCCCGCGTCCAAGGAACCGTCCCCGACCCCGAAGGCTTCCGTCCAGTGAGCGCCACTCGTGTCCTCGTCCTGAACTCCGGCTCCTCGTCGCTGAAGTACCAGCTGCTCGACATGAGCGACGGCAGCCGGCTGGCCGCCGGCCTCGTCGAGCGCATCGGCGAGGGAGCCTCCCGGCTGAAGCACTCCCCGCTGGCCGCGGGGGGCGCGGCCCGCGAGAGGACCGGCCGGATCGACGACCACGAGGCGGCGCTGCGGGCCGTCGCGGAGGAACTGTCCCGGGACGGGCTCGGCCTGGACTCCCCCGAGCTGGCCGCGATCGGCCATCGCGTCGTGCACGGCGGCCGGTCCTTCACCGAGCCGACCGTCGTCGACGACGCGGTCCTCGCCGAGATCGAGCGCCTGATCCCGGTGGCGCCCCTGCACAACCCGGCCAACCTCACCGGGATCCGTACCGCTCGGGCACTGCGCCCGGACCTGCCCCAGGTCGCGGTCTTCGACACGGCGTTCCACACGACGATGCCGGAGGCCGCCGCCCGCTACGCGATCGACGTGCGGACCGCCGACGAGCACCGCATCCGCCGGTACGGCTTCCACGGCACCTCGCACGCGTACGTGTCCCGCGAGACGGCCCGCCTTCTCGGCCGCGCCCCGCAGGACGTGAACGTCATCGTGCTGCACCTGGGCAACGGCGCCTCGGCGTCGGCGGTCGAGAAGGGCCGGTGCGTGGACACCTCCATGGGACTGACTCCCTTGGAAGGGCTCGTGATGGGTACACGCTCCGGAGACATGGATCCCGCGGTCATTTTCCATTTGGCGCGCGTTGGCGGGATGTCCATGGACGAGATCGACACTCTTCTCAACAAGAAGAGCGGTCTGATCGGCCTGTGCGGCGACAACGACATGCGGGAGATCCGCCGCCGCATCGACGAGGGCGGCGAGGACGCCGCACAGGCGCAGCTCGCCTTCGACATCTACATACACCGACTGAAGAAGTACATCGGCGCGTACTACGCGGTACTCGGCCGGGTCGACGCGGTCGTCTTCACGGCCGGGGTCGGGGAGAACGCCGCTCCGGTGCGCGAGGCCGCCGTCCGGGGACTGGAGGCGCTGGGCCTCGCCGTCGACGACGGGCTGAACGCCGTACGGTCCGCCGAGCCGCGGCTGATCTCGCCCGAGGGCGCGCGGGTCGCGGTGGCCGTCGTACCGACCGACGAGGAACTGGAGATCGCCGACCAGACGTACGCGCTCGTCGGAGGCGGCAACGCCTGAACGGGCGCGTCCGGTCCCGGAAGCAGTGAAAAGAAGCAAAACAGCAGGTATGAGAACGCCGAGGAAAAAAGCCGGTCAGGGCCACGCCTGAGCGCACACCCGCCCATTTGTATCTTCCGCCAGACGGAATATTCCGAAGCGAAACAAACCGATAGGATCGCCCCCATGCGCCGTTCCAAAATCGTCTGCACACTGGGCCCCGCCGTCGACTCGCACGAGCAGCTCGTCTCGCTGATCGAGGCCGGCATGAACGTGGCCCGCTTCAACTTCAGCCACGGCTCGCACGCCGAGCACCAGGGCCGGTACGACCGGGTCCGGGCCGCCGCCCAGGAGACGGGCCGCGCCATCGGGGTCCTCGCCGACCTCCAGGGCCCGAAGATCCGCCTGGAGACCTTCGCCGAGGGCCCCGTGGAGCTGGAGCGGGGTGACGAGTTCACCATCACGACCGAGGACGTGCCGGGCGACAAGTCGATCTGCGGCACCACGTACAAGGGTCTGCCGGGTGACGTCTCCAAGGGCGACCAGATCCTGATCAACGACGGCAACGTCGAGCTGCGGTGCGTCGGGGTCGACGGCCCCCGGGTCAAGACGGTCGTCATCGAGGGCGGTGTGATCTCGGACCACAAGGGCATCAACCTGCCCGGTACTGCGGTGAACGTGCCCGCGCTGTCCGAGAAGGACGTCGACGACCTGCGCTTCGCCCTGCAGATGGGCTGCGACCTGGTGGCGCTCTCCTTCGTGCGCGACGCCCACGACGTGAACGACGTGCACAAGATCATGGACGAGGAGGGCCGCCGGGTCCCCGTCATCGCCAAGGTGGAGAAGCCCCAGGCGGTGGAGAACATGGAGGCCGTCGTGGCGGCCTTCGACGGCGTCATGGTCGCCCGCGGCGACCTGGCCGTCGAGTACCCCCTGGAGCGGGTCCCGATGGTGCAGAAGCGCCTCGTGGAGCTGTGCAGGCGCAACGCCAAGCCGGTGATCGTCGCGACCCAGATGATGGAGTCGATGATCACCAACTCCCGCCCCACGCGCGCCGAGGCGTCCGACGTCGCCAACGCGATCCTGGACGGCGCGGACGCGGTCATGCTGTCCGCCGAGTCCAGCGTGGGCGCGTACCCGATCGAGACCGTGAAGACGATGTCGAAGATCGTCGTCGCGGCCGAGGAGGAGCTGCTCTCCAAGGGCCTGCAGCCGCTCGTGCCCGGCAAGAAGCCGCGTACGCAGGGTGGTTCGGTGGCCCGCGCCGCGTGCGAGATCGCGGACTTCCTGGGCGGCAAGGGCCTGGTGGCCTTCACCCAGTCCGGCGACACCGCCCGTCGGCTGTCCCGTTACCGCGCCGCCCAGCCGATCCTGGCCTTCACCACGGACGAGGGCACCCGCAACCAGCTCACGCTGAGCTGGGGCGTCGAGTCGTACATCGTGCCGTTCGTGAAGAGCACGGACGAGATGGTCGAGCTGGTCGACAACGAACTGCACAAGATCAACCACCTCAGCGAGGGCGACATCGTCGTGATGACCGCCGGCTCGCCCCCCGGCGTCCCCGGCACCACGAACATGGTCCGCGTGCACCACCTGGGCGGCTGAACCGCCTGTACGGGCGTGTGCGGCCCGTACGACCGCTCGTGCGTCACTGAGGGCGCCCCCGCCGCGCGGGGGCGCCCTCGGCGTTCCGGTGCGGCCACGGGAGGTCGCCGGCGAGTTGCTGCCGGGCCTCGTGCCCGGCCCGCCACACAGGGGTGTGCCCCGGCCCCCGCGCGAGCGGAAGCCGGGGCACACCCCTGTGCGGCTCCTGAACCAGCCCTCGGGGCCTATCCGAGCGGCGTGTTGAACTGGTGCATCCCGGGGACGGTCAGCGTTCCGCCGAACTGGGCGGCCTGCACGACCTTCACCTTGGTGAAGTAGATCAGCGGGATGTTCAGCGGCGGCGGGTGCTTCGGGTCGAACGTGACCGGGATCAGACCGAGCAGGTTGCCCGAGATGCTCTCCGTGTACATGACCGTCTTGCCGTCGGTGATCGTGGACGTCGTGCCCTTGCCGGCCTGGACGTGGTACTTCACCCCGGCGTCCTTGTCGTCGACGGTCTGGTGGAGATCGCCGATGTCGGTGCCGTCGGAGACCACGTACTTCAGGACCTCCTTGACCGTGCCGTTGGCGGTCTTCACCTTGACGATGCCCTGGTAGTCGGCGCCCTTGAGCAGCAGCGAGCTGGCCTCCAGCACCCAGGGGTCGTCGGCCAGGGCGGGGATGCCCTTCTCGACGCCGCTCTCGTCGTCCGTGGCCGCCGGGCAGTCGTCCGGGTCCGTGGTGGCGCTCGCGGACGGGCTGGGCGACGGGGAGGCGGTGGCCTCGCCGGCCGCGTCCTCCGCCTTGTCCGCGGTGTCCTCGGCCGCCTCGGACGCCGTGTCGGTGACGTCCTCGACCGGGTCGTCGGCCTTGCCGGCCGTGTCCTCGACGGGGTCCTTCGCGCCCCCGGCCTCGTCGGAGGGGCCCTCCGTGGCCGACGGCGTGGGGGTGGCGGACGGCTCCGCGGTGGGAGTCCCGGACTCCTTCTCGCCGGGCGTGAAGATGTCCTCCAGCGCGTTGCCGATGTCGTCCAGGACGTTGCCGGTCTCGGACGGAGTGGGCGTCGGTGTGGACGCACCGTCCTCCGCGGACTCGGCCGGCGCGCTCGTGGACGGGGACGGCTTGGGCTCGGGCTTGTCGTCGGAACCTGAATCCGGCGAAGAGCCGTTGTCCGTCGAGCCGTCGTCCGCGGGGTCCTCGTCCGAGGCACCCTCCTCGTCGCCGGACGCGGGAGCGCTCGTCGAGGCGGAGGGCGACGGCGTCGCCGAGGGGTCCTTGCCCTCGTCGTCCTTGCCCTTCTCGTCGGCCTTGTCGCTCGCTTCCAGCGCCTCGACGCAGTCCTTGTACTCGTCGATCGTCAGGTTCTTCGAGGACGGCTTGTCGTCGGCCTGGGCGAGCGTCGGCGTGAACCCCATGCCCATGAGGATCGCGGTCGGCATCGAAGCGATGGCTATCGCCTTGCCCGCGGGCACGTTGAGCCTGGTGAACAAGGGCTTCTTGGGGGCAGCGTGCCGCGGCCCGGTTCTCTCACGGGTCTCGCCCGCGGAGTCCGCGTATTGGACCTCGTCAGCCGGCACTGTGCCTCCCGTTCGCCCCGTTGGTCGGGATCGTTCCTGACAGATCGTTCGGCTCGCTCGTCCCGTCGGCCGTCGCGGCCTCCGGAACGCCTCCCTTGTCCGCACGGTCCGTCTCGGCCGGCCCGGCGGCCGACTGCTCGCCCGGCACCCAGGACACGGCCATGCCGCCGCCCACCAGGGCCAGCAGGAAGCCGATCAGGAAGCCGCCGAGGTTCGACACCGGAATGGAGACAAGCCCGAGCAGGATCGCCGCCACACCGGCGAAGACCCGCACGTGCTTCTGGTACCAGAGGCTGATTCCGAGAACGCCCAGGAGCACGCCGATGATGAGCGAACCGGCGCCCGCGGTCGTCGCCATGGCCAGCGTGAGATGCCCGATCTGAAGGTTCGCGTACGGGAAGTACGCGATCGGGAATCCCGCGAGCAGGATGAACAGACCGGCCCAGAACGGCCGGCCACCCCGCCAGGCACGGAACCGCAGCCGCCAGTAGACGATTTGACCGCGCGCGGCAGGAGTCTCGGCAGGAGTCTCGGCGCTCATGGAAACAGCTCCCTGGAACGGCGTTGCTGTGAGAGGTTCACGTACTACGAGTAGGGACGGGCGGGCGAGGCAGCACAGGCTCCCTCACCCGCCCAGGGAGCGCTTAGTAGCACTCCTTGACACCCTTGGACAGCGACATCTTGAGGCCACTGAGCTTGAAGGTGCCGGCGGTGGTCGCCCACGCCGTCTGCTTCACGTCGGTCAGCGTGGCCGAGTCGGCCTGCTGGGCGAAGCCGTAGGGGTTCGCCTGGTCACCCTTGGCGATTCCCGGACCCTTGCTGGCGTCCTTGGCCGCAACACCGATGTCGATGTTGCGGAAGGTCGCGTTGGCCTGCAGCTCTTCGACGTCGATGTACAGGTTCTCGGCCTGCACCGGCGTGTCACCGCCGCCGGCCTTCAGCATCAGGCTGACGGAACCGATGAGCGGGACGTCCGGGGTCACAACGGACTGGCACATGTTCTTGATCGAGGCGTTCTTGAACGCCGACACCGCAACCGGGTGCGCCGTCTTCTCGCCCTTGAGCGTGTACCCCTGGTCGATGGCTCCGTACTGCGAGAAGCCCGTACCGTCGAGGCGGTCAGCCGTCACCTTGAACGACTGACCCGACACGCTGAACGACGCGGCGAGAGCGCCTTGTGCAAGAGCGATGCCTATGCACGCCGTTGCGGCCACACTCGGGACCATGACGACGGCGAACCGCTTCCATCTGGTCCCGCCACGCACCTGGGACTCCATATTTCCTCCTTCTCGGACGTACATCTCCGGCCCTGGCTGCCTCCAGACGGCGGCTCAGCCGGGCAGGGATGGGAGAAGTGCTACGTCCTCGGGAAGGAGAGCGCCCGACCCGGAGGCGCAACGCTCCCGAATCACCGGCGATCACCCCCGAGCGACAACCACTGGTCGCGCCTGAACACTTCACGCACAACCTGCCGGACAGGCTCCGCCGAGCGGCGAAGACCCCCCTGTCCAAGGACCGGCGCCACTGCCGCCGCCCCTGCTCGGTGGGGACCCAAGGCAACCCGCTGACCCGAGTGGTTGTCGGGGGAGGGTAATGGACCGAGCGTCGCCGATCGTGGTGCATTCTCGCCGCCCGCACAAGGGGGTTCGTTACTGGCTAGTAACGGCCGGATAACCGAACAACGACCCGTCGGTATCGGCCGACAACTCAGGGTGGCCCCGGGGCAGGTGACAAAGTGATCGAACTTTGGACGGAATCCGACAGAACATCGCCTCCGGCTTACTCCAAGTAACAGCGGCCGCGTTTACCAAGATTTGGTAAAGCGCGGCCGCAGTGTCGCTCTCTCGCCACATTCCGCCACTCGGGTACCAGGGTTCCCGGTGTTTAGCGACTGGTCAGAACAGGGCCCGGGCCAGCGCCCGGCGGGCGGCAGTCACCCGCGGATCGTCGGTGCCGACCACCTCGAAGAGCTCCAGCAGCCGCACCCTCGCCGCGTCCCGGTCGTCACCCGCCGTACGCGCCACGGCGTCGACGAGCCGCCCCAGGGCGTCCTCGACATGACCGCCCACCAGATCCAGGTCGGCGGCGGCGATCTGCGCCGGTACGTCACCGGGCCGGTCCGCGGCGTCCTTGCGCACCTGCTGCGGGTCGAGACCCTGCACCCGCTGGAGCAACTCGGCCTGGGCGAGCCCCAGCCCGGCCTCCGTGTTCCCCGGGTCGTCGCTCAGCACGTTCCTGTACGCCTGGATCGCGCCGCCCAAGTCACCCGCGTCCAGGGCTCGTACGGCGGCTTCGAGCAGCGCGTCGTACGGGCCGGCCGGCATCTCGGGGGCCGTGTCGGCCTCTCCGGGGCGGGCGTCCTGGTCCACGGTCACACCCGTGAGCCCGAAGCGCTCCTCGGCCACCTGCACCAGCTGGTCCAGGGTGCCCCGGATCTGCGCCTCGGGGGCGGCGCCCTGGAAGAGCGGCAGGGCCTGGCCCGCCACCACCGCGAAGACCGCCGGGATCCCCTGGACCCCGAACTGCTGCATCAGCATCTGATTCGCGTCGACGTCGATCTTGGCGAGGACGAACCGGCCGCTGTACTCGGCGGCGAGGCGCTCCAGGAGCGGGCTGAGCTGCTTGCACGGCTCGCACCACTCGGCCCAGAAGTCGATGACGACCGGCACCTCGGTGGAGCGCTGCAGGACGTCCCGCTCAAAACCCGCCTCGTCGACGTCGATGACGAGACTCGACGCGGACACCGCGGGGACGGCCCCGCCGCCCTGCCGTGCCGCTTCGGCGCGCGCCTGCTCCGCCTTCGCCTTGGCCTCCTGGGCCGCTTTCACCGCGGCGAGGTCGACGACTCCGCTCATGGACATGTTCCGTGGCTGCATGCGCCTATCCTCCCCCCTCCGCGCGCCTGTGTGAAAAGCGTTGTGAAAGCCAGGCCTGATACGTGTGGTTGGCGCCGGGTCCCCACCTGGCGCCGCGTGGTCGTCGCTCACGTACGAGCCGGGTCGACGGCTCCCGCTCCGTGCTTTCGCTACGGGTCGTAGCGTAACTGTGCCGGGGTGGCCCGGGGAACCCCGTTCCGGTGATCTCCCTCACCTCTCCACGCAATCCCCCTTTGCGGAACGTCCGGATATGGTCGCCGCCATGCAGAGCAGCACTCCCCCACCCCGCACCGGGCGCCCGCGCAGCGTCGAGGCCGACGCGGCGATCCTGGCGGCGACCCGGACGGCCCTCGTCGAACTGGGCTGGTCCAAGCTGACCCTGGGGGACGTGGCGATGCGCGCGGGGGTCGCGAAGACGACGCTCTACCGGCGCTGGGCGGGCAAGAACGAACTCGTGGTCGACGCGGTGGCGGAGCTCTTCGACGAGCTGGAACTGCCCGACCGGGGCAGCCTCACGGCGGACATCGAAGGGGTGGTGCTCCAGTTCGCGGCCATCCTGGCGATGCCCGAGGCGCGGAACGGACTGATGGCGGTCGTCGCCGAGTCGACCCGCGACGACGCCCTGCGCGAGCGGATCCGCGCGTCGATCGTCGACCGTCAGAAGCGGCTCGTCCTGGAGGGCCGGTCCCGCGCCCAGGCCCGCGGCGAGCTTCCCCAGGAGCCGGACCCCTCGGCCGCCGCCCGCACGGCGGACCTCGTCTTCGACATGGTGGCCGGTGCGGTGGTGCACCGCACCCTCGTCAGCGCGGAACCGGTGGACCCGGCCTGGGTCCACGACTTCACCCGCGTCCTCCTGCTGGGGCTCGCGGGCGCGGCGGCCGGCCCCTGACAACTGGCCGCCCACAACCCCGCCGCCCCGGACGGACCCGAGAACTCGGCCCGTCCGGCGCTCGATGTACGGGGTTCGCGGCACAATTTCCGGCTCAGAAGCCCGGCGGCTCGGTGTAGACCCCCCACTCGTCCCGCAGTACGCCGCAGATCTCCCCCAGCGTCGCCTCGGCCCGCACCGCCTCCAGCATCGGCACGATCATGTTCGACCCGTCCCGCGCGGCAGCGAGCATGGCGTCCAGCGAGGACCGCACGGCGGCCTCGTCCCGGGCGGCCCGGCGCCCGCCCAGCTCCCGTACCTGCTCGCGCTCGACCTCGTGGCTGACCCGCAGGATCTCCAGGTCGCCGGTGACCGAACCGTGGTGGACGTTCACCCCCACGACCCGCTTGTCGCCCTTCTCCAGCGACCGCTGGTACTGGAAGGCGGACTCGGCGATCTCGCCGGTGAACCACCCGTCCTCGATACCGCGCAGGATGCCGGAGGTGATCGGCCCGATGGGGTGCCGGCCGTCGGGGTGGGCCCGCAGACCCCGCTCCCTGATCTGCTCGAAGATCCGCTCGGCGTCGGCCTCGATCCGGTCGGTCAGCTGCTCCACGTACCAGGAACCGCCCAGCGGGTCCGCCACGTTGGCGACGCCGGTCTCCTCCATCAGCACCTGCTGCGTGCGCAGGGCGATCTCCGCGGCCTGCTCGGACGGCAGCGCCAGCGTCTCGTCCAGCGCGTTCGTGTGGAGGGAGTTGGTGCCGCCCAGCACCGCGGCGAGCGCCTCGACGGCCGTACGGACGACGTTGTTGTAGGGCTGCTGGGCCGTCAGCGAGACGCCCGCCGTCTGCGTGTGGAAGCGCAGCCACTGCGCCTTCTCCGACCGCGCGCCGTACACGTCCCGCATCCAGCGGGCCCAGATCCGCCGCGCCGCCCGGAACTTGGCGATCTCCTCGAAGAAGTCGAGATGCGCGTCGAAGAAGAAGCTCAGGCCCGACGCGAAGGCGTCGACCTCCAGCCCGCGCGAGAGCCCCAGCTCCACGTACCCGAAGCCGTCCGCCAGCGTGTACGCCAGCTCCTGCGCGGCCGTCGAGCCCGCCTCGCGGATGTGGTAGCCGGAGACCGACAGCGGCTTGTACGCGGGGATCTTCGCCGCGCAGTGCTCCATCAGGTCCCCGATGAGCCGCAGATGGGGCTCGGGCTGGAAGAGCCACTCCTTCTGCGCGATGTACTCCTTGAAGATGTCGGTCTGGAGCGTGCCGTTCAGCACGGCAGGGTCCACGCCCTGCCGCTCGGCCGCGACCAGGTACATGCAGAAGACCGGCACCGCGGGCCCGCTGATCGTCATCGACGTCGTCACGTCACCGAGCGGGATGTCCTTGAACAGGACCTCCATGTCGGCCGCGGAGTCGATCGCGACCCCGCAGTGGCCGACCTCGCCGAGCGAGCGCGGGTCGTCCGAGTCGCGCCCCATGAGCGTGGGCATGTCGAAGGCGACGGAGAGCCCGCCCCCGCCGTTGGCGAGGATCATCTTGTAGCGCTCGTTGGTCTGCTCGGCGTTCCCGAACCCGGCGAACTGCCGGATGGTCCACGTCCGCCCCCGGTAGCCCGTCGCGTGGAGCCCTCGCGTGTAGGGGTACTCCCCGGGCCAGCCGATCCGCTCGAACCCGTCGTACGTGTCCCCGGGCCGCGGCCCGTACACCGGCTCCACGGTGTCCCCGGAGAGCGTGGTGAAGTCGGCCTCGCGCTTGCGTGAGGCGTCGTACCGGGCCTGCCAGCGTCGGCGGCCCTCCTCGATGGCATCAGCGTCCATGCATCCGAATTTACTAGGACGTCCTAGTAAATGTCGATGGCAGACCGCCCGGCGTTTTCGGGCCGGGCGGCCGGGTCCTCCGCGCTACGCCTTGGCGACAGCCGACGCCGGGCCGTCCGTGATCAGCGGCTTGGCCTCGCGCGTGATCTTCGGCTCGACGAAGAAGGAGGCCACCGGGATGCAGCCGGCGGCGAGTACCCACAGCAGCTTGCCGAACGGCCACTTCGCCTTGGAGCCGAGGTCGAAGGCGAAGACGACGTAGATGATGAACAGGACGCCGTGGATCTGCGAGATCACCATCGTGTCACCCGTCTCGAAGACGTACTTGGCGATGATGGCGACGGTGAACACCAGCAGCCAGACGGCGGTGACGTAGGCCATGACGCGGTAGCGGGTCAGCACGCTGTTTTTCATGGCTACGAGCGTAACCACCGGTTTCGCACGATCTTCGGGCGCCCCGGGGCCTGGGCGGCAGCGCACGGCCGGGCGCGCCCTCCGGCGCTATTCCTCGTCGAAGTCGTGCGCGGCGACCCTCAGCGGCCGCAGCATCGCGAAGATCTCCCGGCACTCCTCGGCGTCGTACACGCCGAGCCCGAAGTCCATCGCCATCAGGTCGCGGGTGGCCGCGTCGCAGGCCTCACGGCCCTTCTCGGTGATCGAGGCGAGGGTGCCGCGTCCGTCGTTGGGGTTGGGCCGCTTGTCGACCAGCCCCGACAGCACGAGCCGGTCCACGGTGTTCGTCACGGACGTCGGGTGCACCATCAGCCGCTCGCCGATCTTGGACATCGGCAGCTCACCGGCCTTGGAGAAGGTGAGCAGCACCAGGGCCTCGTACCGGGCGAACGTCAGCCCGTACGGCTTGACGACCGCGTCGACCTCGGCGAGGAGGATCTGGTGCGCGCGCATGATCGAGGTGATCGCGCCCATGGACGGCACGGACCCCCAGCGCTGTTTCCAGTGCTCGTCGGCGCGGGCGATGGGATCGAAGGCAAGACTGAGCGGCTTCGGCACGGCAAAGACCCTACCGGCCGGTCATATCGTGGTCAGCCCCGTCTCGCGTTTCGGAACCCGCCCCCTTTCCGACCCCCTTTCCCACCCCTTTCACGGCCCCTCCGGTGCGTCGCACCTCCACCGCCAGGAGCAGGCAGCACACCGTCCCGAGCACGCCAATCCCGCCCACGACCGTGCTGACCGCCCAGAACTCCGCGGCCGCCCCGGCCAGCGCCATGCCCACACCCTGGATGGTCATCAGGCCAGCCGTGTGGACGGTCATCGCGCGCCCCCGCAGCTCCTCGGGCACCGCGTCCACGAACCAGCGGTCGAGCCCCAGGGTGTACGCGCCGGCCGACCCGGCGAGCACCAGCGCCGGCAGGATCCAGCCGAGGCCGGGGTGGAGCGGGTAGACGAGGAGCGGCAGCAGACCGCATCCCGCGAGGGGCAGCACGATCCGGGAGCGGGCCGCCGGCGACAGGGCGGCGCCCGCGTACAGCTCCCCCGCGATCGTCCCGACCAGCATCGCGCACATCAGCAGCCCCACCCAGGCCGTACCGGCCCCGATCTCGTCCGCGTACGCGGCGGCGAGGGCCTCCGGCGCGACGACGAACATCGGCGGCACCCACAGGAGGAGCAGCAGCGCCCGGATCCGGCGGTCGCCGAGGACCTGCCGGGTGCCGGTGAGCGAGTACCGCATCAGCGGTCCGCCCCCGGCCCGGGCGGGCCTGCGCCGGGTGCCCAGCCTCAGGAGCAGCGCGGAGGCGAGGAAGGTGCCCAGGGTGATGCCGAGCGCCCCGCGCGGCGGCATGAAGGTCAGCAGGATCCCGCCCGCGCCGAAGCCCACCAGGACGGCACTCTGCGACACGATCCGCAGCAGGGAGCGGCCGAGCACGAACAGGTCGCCGTCCCCGAGGATCTCGGTGAGCGTGGCCATCCGCGTGCCGCTGAAGACCGGCGACACGGCCGCGATGACGCACCGCAGCCCGAGCAGCGCGGCGACGGGGGTGGCCGGCAGGGCCATCAGCGCCGCGCATCCGGCGCACACGAGGTCGCACGCGACGAGCACCCGCCGGGCCGGGAAGCGGTCGGCCACTCCGGACAGCAGCGTCCCGCCCACGAGGTACGGCAGGAAGCCCAGCGCGAAGGCCAGTGCGCTGAGCAGCGGTGATCCCGTCAGTTCGTACACGAGCACGGTGAGCGCGATCTCGCTGACCACGACCCCCAGCAGGGACAGCGCGTGCGCGGCGAAGACGGCGCGGAACTCCCTGACGGCGAAGACGGCGCGGTACCCGCCGCCGCGCGCGTCGGCGGACCGCTCAGGCGCCGTCGTCACGGCCTGTGTCTCTTCTGGCATGCGTCGCAGCGTCACGCGTACGCGGCGGGCGCCATAGAGTTTCGGCTGGAGACGAATCTTCCGCCGGGAGGCGTGCATGCCGTTCCACCTCCACTTCGGTGAGGACGACCTCCTCAACTGCCGCTTCGCGCTGTCCCCCCTGTGGGAGACCCACGAGGCGGTGCGCACCCTGCGGCGCCCGGAGCGGCAGGGCTACCACTCCGCGTGGCTGCGCCGCATCCGCGCCACGGCGGCCACGCTGGACCTGGAGCCCCTGTGGCTGCTCATGCCACAGCGCGGGAACAGTCCGGACTGCTTGATGCCGCCTCCGATCGGGCCCGCGGCCACGTTCGAGGAGGAGATCGCCGCCGTACGGGGCACCGCTCCCGAGCTCGCCCGCGCCGAGATGGCGCTCTCGCTGGCGGACACCCCGGGTGCCACGGAGTCCCCGCTCGGCCGGGCGATGCTCGCCGAACCGGCCTGTGCGGTACGGGAGTTGGCGGGCACGATGGAGAAGGCCTGGCACACCCTCGTCGAACCCGTCTGGCCGAGGCTCCGCGCCCTCCTGGAGGCCGACATCGCCTTCCACTCGCGCCGCCTCGCCACCGTGGGTCTCGCCGGACTGCTGCCCGAACTGGACCGGCGGGTCGCCTGGGACGCGGGCCGGCTCACGGTCGACTCGCGGGGCGAGCACGTACGCGAACTCGGCGGCCGCGGGCTGGTGCTGATGCCCAGCGTGTTCTCCTGGCCGGACGTGGTGAGCGGCTTCGACCCGCCCTGGCAGCCGACCCTGGTCTATCCCGCGCGTGGCATCGGCGGCCTGTGGGCCGAGCCGTCCGGCCGTACACCCGAGGCCCTAGTACGGCTCCTCGGCCGCGGCCGGGCCGCCGTGCTGGCCGCGCTCGACGAACCGGCGGCCACCACGGCCCTCGCGCACCGGCTCGGCCTCGCGCCCTCGTCCGTCTCCGCGCACCTGTCGACGCTGCGCGACGCGGGCCTGCTCGTGGCGCACCGGTACGGACACCAGGTGCTGTACGAGCGGACACCGCTCGGCATCGCTCTGGCGTCCGGCGAAGCCTGACGGTCCGGCAGGGGGACGGCCGGCGCACGGTGTTGCACCCATGACCGATAGGTCCGCTATGTCACGATGGCCGGAAACCGTCACTGACCGTCACCTTCGCCCAAGGGGGCAGGATGTTCCGGCCGACCCGTACCCGTACCCTCGTGGCGCTCGCCGCGCTCGGACTCGCGACGGGCTGCTCGTCCCCGCCCGAGGTCGACACGACCTCCGCCGTCCGTGAGACCCGCGCCCAGGCGAGCCCCGCCGCCGGTT
Organism: Streptomyces aurantiacus; assembly: GCF_027107535.1. NCBI lineage: Bacteria > Bacillati > Actinomycetota > Actinomycetes > Kitasatosporales > Streptomycetaceae > Streptomyces > Streptomyces sp. Qhu-G9. The sequence goes on from NZ_CP114283.1 coordinate 7,951,019, forward strand.
CCCCGTTCTGGATCGACCCGGCGAGCCCGGCCGCCCGGCAGGTCAGGGCGTGGGAACGGCAGGGGCGCGGGAACGACGCCCGGCTCCTCAGACGCATCGCGGACCGGCCCGTCGCGCTGTGGCCGCCCGCCGACCGCCCCGAGCCGAGGATCAGGGAGGCGACCGCGGCGGCGGCCAGGGAGGGACGTACGGCCGTGTTCGTCGCGTACGACATCCCGCACCGCGACTGCGGTCAGCACTCGGCGGGCGGGGCGTACGACGCCGACGCCTACCGGGACTGGATCGACCGGTTCGCGGGGGCCCTCGGCGACAGCGACGCGCTGGTCGTGCTGGAGCCCGACGCGGTCGCCCACATCGTCGACGGCTGCACCCCCGGCGAGTACCACGCCGAGCGCGAGCAGCTGCTCTCCGAGGCGATCGTGCGACTGAAGCAGCAGCCGGGCACGAGGGTGTACCTGGACGCGGGCAACCCGGCCTGGATCCAGGACTCGGAGAAGCTCGTCGAGCCCCTCGGCCGGGCCGGTGTCGCGAACGCCGACGGCTTCGCCCTCAACGTCTCCAACTTCCAGACGGACGAGACCACCCGGCAGTACGGGCGCCGCCTCTCGGAGGCCCTCGGCGGCAAGCACTTCGTCGTGGACACCAGCCGCAACGGCAACGGCCCGCTGGGCGGCGACCCCTCCCAGGCCTGGTGCAACCCGCCGGGCCGGGCGCTCGGCACCCCGCCCACCACGGACACCGGCGACCCGCTCATCGACGCGTACCTGTGGATCAAGCGGCCCGGGGAGTCCGACGGGCAGTGCCGCGGGGGCCCCGCGGCGGGGAAGTGGTGGGCGGACTACGCCCTGGGCCTGGCCCGCAACTCCACGGCGCGGTAGCCGGCGTCACCGCCCGCCACCGCTCCGCACGTCACCTGACCTGGATCCACTTCGCCTCGGACGGCGTTCCGTCGCCGTCCGTCACGAACAGCATGTACCAGCCGGGCGGCACCAGGGTCCGGTCCTTCGGCACGTCCACCGTCACCGAGTCCTTGGTCCTGGTGAGCTCCAGCGCGATGGACCGCTGTTCGACGTCCGTGGTGTGCGTGACCGCGCTGGGCCGCATCAGACGCGCGCTCACGACCCGCTCCGGGTGGCGGGTGGCGAAGGTGGCGCGGCCCTCCCCGTCCACCTCCTGCGGGCCGTCCCCGAGCACGGGGCGGCTCTTGCCGTTCTTGTGCAGGGCGGGCGGTGTGTAGATCTCCATGCGCTGCTCGAAGTGGCCGAGCTTGGTGTTCTGCTGGTCGTCGAAGAGCGGGTCGGAGCCGAAGGTGGCGACCCGGCCGTCGGGCAGCAGGAGCGCCTCGGAGTGGTAGTTGCGGCCGACCTTCGGCGAGGCGGCCGTGCGGAAGGAGTTGGACTTCGGGTCGTAGAACTGCGCCTTGTGGATGTTGCTGGAGCTGCGCCCGCGGTAGTCCTCGGCGCCGTTCGACGTGAACACCGAGTCGTCCGGCATGATCACGCTGTTCAGGTAGCGGGTGCCCTGCGGCAGGTCGGGGCCGTCCTCGAAGACGGGGTTGTCCTTCTTGAGGTCGACGACGGCCGTGCGCGACGTCGACTTCTTGGACTCGCCGACGCCTCCGCCGCCGAGGATCATCACCTTCTGGTCCTGGGCGGGGGGCAGCAGCAGCGAGGCCGACGTCTCCGTCTCGTCCTGGTCCCGCAGACCGGGCACCTTCTCGAACGTGTTGGTCTTCAGGTCCCACAGACCCGGTTCGCGGCCGAGCTCGGCGGGACCGTAACCGGCGTTCGAGGCCGGGTAGAAGAGCTTGCCGCCCTTGGTGAGGAAGAGGGCCGGATAGGTGGGGAAGTAGCGCTTGGGGCCCGGGGTCCACTTCTTGGTCCTCGGGTCGTAGATCTCGTTGTCGCCGGGGTCGATCACACCGACGTCGTCGAGCCCGGAGACCGCGAGCACCCGCCCGTCCTCCAGCCCGACGAGCGTCGGATACCAGCGGGCCTTGTCCATGGGTTCGACGGGGACGTACTTCTCCGCCGTCGGGTCGAACTCGTAGGCGGCCCTGATCCCCTGGAAGTCCTGCTTCTCCATGGTGATCTTCTCGGAGATGCCGTACGTGTTGTCCGCGTCCTTGCCCTTGAGGCCGAGGATCTCGTACTGGGCCTGCTTGTCCGTGACCGCGGCCGGGCCGTCCTCGGTGGCCTCGACGAAGACCCGGGCCTCGCTCGCGGTGACCTTCGTCTTCCAGGGCTGCATGACACCGGCCCTGTTGTAGGTGATCTCCTGGGTGCGCTTGGCCTTGGGGACGGTGACGTCGAACCGGCTGACGTACTCGACGCCGGAGGGCGAGCGGAAGCGGGTGCCCTTCTTGAGGGCGATCGGCCTGTCCGGGTTCTCGTTCTTCACGCGCATGCCGCCGCCGGCCCGGTCGACCTCGCCGTCGAGGAGTTCGTAGCGGGCCGTGCCGCCGGCCACGAGCATGCGGCCGCTGGGCAGTTGGGCGTGTCCGGCACAGAAGAAGTCGTCCGGGGTGGGGATCTTCTTGAAGGTGTCGGTCGTCGGGTCCCACAGGACGGTGTCGAAGGAGCCCTTGTCGAACTTCTTCTGCTCGTTGCCGGAGCCCGCGACGATCAGCACCTTGCCGGTGTGCAGGAGTGCCGCGTGGATGGCGTTGGTGCGGAACTCCTCAGGGATGTCCAGTTGCTTCCAGGAGCCGAACTTCGCCTGGTAGCCGGGCTGGGCGATCTTGTATTCGTAGTACTGCTTTGAGGCGAAGCCGATGGCGGCGGGGGCGTTGAGTCCGGCGAGCAGCGCGATGCCGCCGACGCCGAGCAGCCGCTTCTGGGTCTTTTTCGAGGGCCGGTAGGCCATGGCCTAGTTACCTCCTGTCGTACTGCTGGAGACCGTCCCGCCGGCGACCGCGCCGGCGCTGCCCGCGAGCGCCGGGGCCGGCTCGCCCTCGGGGATCCGGACGGCGGGCGCGACGCGCCGGCCGGCCCTGCGTTCCCTGGCCCGCGTGGCGGACCACACGGCCACCGGGGCGAGGGAGATGCCGAGCGCGAGGACCGCCCAGGTGCGCATGGCCGCGTGGGTGTGCCCGAGCACGAACGACGCGGTCAGTGAGGCTGTCAGGACCGCCGCCCAGAAGAGGTGGATGCGGAAGGTCAGCACACGGTCGGGGCTGGTGTCGCCGCCCTTCGGGGTGACGACGAAGCGGCTGGGGCGGCGGATCAGGGCCGCGCCCAGGGACTTGAGGTAGATCGGCGCGGAGAGGGCCGACATCGCCATGCCGGCGAGGCCGCCGGAGCCCTCCGGTTCGTGCGGGGAGACGTTGTGCCGCCGGTTCCACAGGTAGAGGCCGATCTGCAGGGCGGCGGCGTCGCTGTAGAGCATCAGCCACATGGAGGCGGCGACCTGGGTGCCGGACGCGCCGAAGCACAGGAACAGCACGCAGCTCAGGATGCCCAGCAGCCAGTTGACGGCCGTCATCGGGTAGTAGACGAGCATCAGCGTGTACGAGAAGAGCCTGCCGGGCGGCATGGTGAAGGGCGCCTTCCAGTACTGCTTGAACAGCGTCTCGTAGGTGCCGCGCGACCAGCGCATCTGCTGGGTGAAGAAGTCGGTCCAGGAGGCGGGCCCCTCACCGACGGCGAGTACGTCGGGGGTGTAGACGGACTGCCAGTGGTGACCGGTCCTCGGGTTCTTGTGCCGGTGCAGTTCGAAACCGGTGGCCATGTCCTCGGTGATGGAGTCGTACAGGCCACCGATCTGGCGCACGGCCGCGATCCGTACGACGTTGTTGGTGCCGACGAACATGGGCGCGCGATAGCGGTTGCCGGCCCGCTGGATCAGGGCGTGGAAGAGGAACTGCTGGGACTCGGCCGCCTTGGTGACGGGAGCGGTGTAGTTGCCGTACACCTGCGGGCCGACGACGAAGGCGACGTCCGGGTCGCGGAAGTAGCCCATCATCCGTTCCAGGTACTCCGGCAGCGGGACGTGGTCCGTGTCGACGGAGGCGAAGTACTCGTACTCGCCGCCGTGCATGGCGATCCACGCGTTGTAGTTGCCGTGTTTGGTACGGGCCTTGTGGACGCCCTTGGCCCTGTTCCACTCCGGGACGCCGTGGCGGGTGAAGTGGCGTACGCCGAGCTCTTCGCACAGCGCCCTGGCCTGCGGGTCGTCCCCTTCGTCGAGGAGCCACACGTCCAGGCGGCCCGTGTGGGTCACGCGGACGGCGCCCTCGAGGGTGGCGCGGACCATGGAGAGCGGTTCCTTGCCGGGGACGTACGTGGTCAGGAAGGCGACCCGGGTGCCGGTCTCGGGGGTGACGGGGACCGGGTCCCGGGCGACCATCGTCGCGTGGGCGATGGACGCCACGTTGACGACCATGAACAGCTCGATCAGGCCGATCGCCACGAGCATCGTGATGTCGAGGCCGACCAGCCAGCGGGCGCCGCCCTCGCGTGCCACCCAGTGCGTGGGCCACACCAGGTAGACGAGGAGCAGTCCCGTGAGCACCGGGGCGAGCGTCATGAGCAGGACGGCTCGTATTCGGTGGGGCTCGCGCGACAGGAGCTTGGTGTACTGCACCCGGTAGGCCGTGCCGGACGGCTCCGTGAGCGGTCCGGCAAGTCGGCTGTGGGTGTCGTAGTCGTAGCCCTCCGGCCGCACAGTGCCCTCCAGTGATCGAACGAGCCGATACCCACACAAAAGTGGCTTTCGGTCGGCGTGTCGAACGGAGAGGGTCCAGGCGGGTGGGGGTCGGCGGTCGGGTGCGCTCAGGCACGCCCGCGGCAGGGACGGGGCGCCGCTTCTCCCACACTCCGTCAGACGCGCCTCTACAGGGGCGCGGGGAACTGCGCACCCGGCCCCCACCGGCCCGCAGCATGCACACGGCCGCGGGGGCCGGGGGCCCGGCCTTGGGCCCCCGGCCCCCGGGAGGGGTGGGACCGGAGATGGGAGAGCTGTCGGCTCCGCCGGTCAGGCGGACAGGTGGCGCTCCACCGTCTCCACCTTGGACGTGAGTCCGTCGGTCACGCCGGGGCGGATGTCGGCCTTCAGGACGAGGGAGACCCGGGGGGCCCGCGCCTCCACCGCGGCCACGGCCCGCCCGACGACGTCCATGACCTCGTCCCACTCGCCCTCGATGGACGTGAACATGGCGTCGGTACGGTTCGGCAGCCCGGACTCCCGCACGACACGCACGGCGTCGGCCACGTACTCCCCCACGTCCTCACCGACACCGAGGGGCGTCACGGAGAAGGCGACGATCATGCGTTGACGATCCCCTCGTTGCGGGCGCGGGACGCGATGACCGCGCTCTCGGCCTCACGCTTGAGCTTGCGCTCGGCGAAGAAACCGCCGGCCGGCAGCACGGAGAGGACGAAGTAGAGGGCCGCGGTCTTCAGGTCCCACTTGGCGCGGTTCCAGGCGTCGGCCCAGAAGATCACGTACAGGACGAAGAGGACACCGTGGACCATGCCCATCACCGGTACCGCGTTGAAGTCCGTCGTGCGCTTCAGCACCGAGCAGACGAGCAGCAGCAGGAACGAGACGGCCTCCGGGGCGGAGACCAGGCGGAGTCGGCGGAGGGCGGAGGCGGTCTTGATGTCCACGAGTCACCTTCGTGAGGAGAGGGCCACAGAGCCGGGCCGGTGGGGGCGGAAGAGAGATTTTGCCGTGCGGGCACGGGTTTGTGAACGTGCGCACAAGCATTTCCATTGAAGCATCCGGTTCCCGGCCGCCCGGGCACGGGGTCCCGGGGCGTCCTCGGGGTCCTCTCGGGGTCGGATCATCCCGGAGGATCTGTCGGTGGCCCCGGCCGACGGCTACCGTCGGACCGTGGCGATGTTCCGACTCCAAGGCAGCAAGGTGCTGGCCGTCGACATGACCGGCGACGCCGTGAAGGCGAAGAACGGCTCCATGGTGGCGTACGACGGTCAGATGGCCTTCAAGAAGCTCAGCGGCGGCGGCGAGGGCGTCCGCGGCATGGTGACGCGCCGGATCACCGGCGAGCAGATGACCCTCATGGAGGTGAGGGGGCAGGGGACCTGCTGGTTCGCCGACCGGGCGAGCGAGATCAACCTCGTGGACCTCCGGGGCGACAAGCTCTTCGTCGAGTCGAGCAATCTGCTCGCGACCGACTCGGGGTTGCGCACGGGCACGTCCTTCACCGGCCTCAGGGGCGCCTCGCAGGGCAACGGGCTCTTCACGACGACGATCGAGGGCCACGGCCAGGCGGCGATCACGTCGGACGGGCCGGCGGTGGTGCTGCGGGTCAGCTCGCAGTACCCGCTCACGGTCGACCCGGGCGCGTACATCGCCCATCAGGGCAGCCTGCGACAGTCCTTCCAGTCCGGCGTGACGTTCCGCACGTTCCTGGGCGAGGGCGGCGGCGAGGCCTTCCAGATCCGCTTCGAGGGCGACGGTGTCGTCTACGTCCAGCCCAGTGAGCGCAACTCGATCGCGGGAGATGTGTGACATGCCCTTCCGTGAGATCAACTCGAAGATGATCGAGGCCACGGTGACGCCGGGGCAGCGGCTGTTCAGCCAGCGCGGCGCGATGCTCGCCTACCGGGGCGAGGTGTCCTTCACCCCGAACATGCAGGGCGGCCGGGGCGGGGTGATGTCGATGATCGGGCGCCGGGTGGCCGACGAGGCGACACCGCTGATGTCCGTCGAAGGCTCCGGCACGGTCCTGTTCGGACACGGCGGCCACCACATCCAGGTGATCAACCTCACCGGCGAGACCTTGTACGTGGAGGCGGACCGGCTGCTCGCCTTCGACGGGACGCTGGACCAGGGCACGATGTTCATGGGCTCGCAGGGCGGGGTCATGGGCATGGTGCGCGGCCAGGTGACGGGTCAGGGGCTGTTCACCACGACCCTCAAGGGCCACGGCGCGGTGGCCGTCATGGCGCACGGTGGTGTCATCGAGGTGCCGATCGGCCCGCAGCGCCCGGTCCATGTCGACCCGCAGGCGTACGTGGCCCACCACGGCGACGTACGCAACAAGCTGTCCAGCGCGCTGGGCCTGCGCGACCTGGTGGGCCGCGGTTCGGGCGAGGCCTTCCAGCTGGAGCTGAGCGGCAGTGGCGCGGTCTACGTGCAGGCGTCGGAGGAGAAGCTGTGACCACCCACCCGGGCGCGGGCCCCGTGATCCACGACCCGTCGACCCTGCCGGTCGACGACAACGTGAACGCGTACACCTTCTGTGTGGAGCTCAAGGGGAGCGAGTGGTTCCTGCAGAAGGGCAAGATGATCGCCTACTACGGCTCGATGGAGTTCAACGGCATCGGGCACGGTCGTCTCGACCGGCTGGTGCGGACGAGTTTCCATTCGCCGTTGCACGCGAGCGACTGGGTCGTGGCGTCCGGCTCGGGCAAGATGCTCCTCGCCGACCGGGCCTTCGACGTGAACTCGTTCGACCTGGAGGAGGGGAACCTGACCATTCGCTCGGGCAATCTCCTCGCTTTTCAGCCAAGTCTCGCCCTCAAGCAGTCGATCGTGCCGGGCTTTCTGACACTGATCGGGACGGGCAAGTTCGTCGCCGCCTCGAACGGCCCGGTGGTGTTCATGGAACCCCCGATCCGGGTCGACCCGCAGGCCCTGGTCGGCTGGGCGGACTGCCCCTCGCCGTGCCATCACTACGACCACGGGTACATGACAGGCTTGATGGGCGGCCTACGTGCGCTTACGGGCCTGGGCGGAGCCTCCGGCGAGGAGCACCAGTTCGAGTTCGTGGGCGCCGGCACGGTACTCCTGCAGTCCAGCGAGGTACTGATGGCCGAGCAGGCGGCGGGCATGGTCCCGAACGAACCGGGAGTACCCGGCGGCGGGGTACCCGGCCGCCAGGGACAGCAGGCCGGCACACCGCGCCTTCCCGGACAGCTGGGGGACCTCCAGCGTCGCTTCGGGCTGTGAGCGGTAGTCTGCGGAGTGTGACGTCGAACGTGTGCGCGTCGTCACGCCACCCTCACTAGTTCGCCTTTCAACATTTTAGGTAGACTTCATTCATGGAGACCGAGACGGCCACCCGCTGGCTGACCGATGCGGAGCAGTGCGCCTGGCGCACCCACCTGGAGGTCAACAGGCTGTTGACGTATCAGCTCGAAAGGGACCTCCAGCCGTACGGCCTGACGATGAACGACTACGAGATCCTGGTGAACCTCTCCGAGTCGGAGGGCGTTCGGATGCGGATGAGCGACCTCGCGTCCGCCACCCTCCAGTCCAAGAGCCGCCTCTCGCACCAGATCACCCGCATGGAGAACGCGGACCTGGTCCGGCGCGAGAACTGCGAGTCCGACCGCCGTGGGCTGTACGCGGTGCTCACGGACCACGGTATGGAGACCATGCAGAAGGTCGCGCCCCACCATGTGGGGTCCGTGCGGCGGCACTTCATCGACCTCCTGTCGCCCGAGGCGCTGGAGGATCTCCACAAGTCCCTGACCCCGATCGCGGAGCAACTGCGGGGGCAGCGGGGACGTCCGTGACCTACGGGGTCCGGGCGTGATCTAGACGGCAGGCAGGCGGAGCTCGAACAGGGCTCCGCCTGTCGGCGTCTCCCGGACGGTGAGTGATCCACCGTGCCGTACGGCCACGTCACGGGCGATGGCGAGGCCCAGACCGGCTCCGCCCTCGTCGCGGGTCCGCGCCTCGTCGAGCCGTACGAACCGCTCGAAGATCCGCTCGCGCTCGGCGGCGGGCACCCCCGCTCCGTCGTCGCCGACCTCGACGACCGCATGCTTCCCCGCGCGCCGCACGGTCACGGCGACCGACGACCGCGTGTGCCGCTGCGCGTTGTCCAGCAGGTTGCCCAGCACCCTCGCCAACTGCCGGCGGGAACCGGCCACTTCGACCGGCTCCGCGGTCACGGACGCGACGATCCGGTCCCCGCTCCGCTGCGCCGTCTCCTGTCCGACGAGCGCCGCCAGGTCGAAGCGCGCGTCCGCCGGCCGCTCCCCCGCGTCGAGCCGGGCGAGCAGCAGCAGGTCGGCGGCGAGCCGCTGCAGTCGCACGGTGTCCTCGACGGCGCCCTCGACGTCGAGCAACTCCGGATGCGCGGCGCCCACTTCGAGCTGGGTGCGCAGCGAGGCGATGGGGCTGCGCAGCTCGTGCGAGGCGTCGGCGACGAACGCGCGCTGGCGCTCCACCGAGGTCTCCAGGGCCGCGAGCGTCTCGTTCGTCGTCCGGGCGAGGCGGGCGATCTCGTCGTGGGTGGCGGGCTCGGGGACGCGCCGCGAGAGGTCCTCGGAAGCCGTGATGGCGGCCATCTCGGCACGGATCCCCTCCACGGGGCGCAGGGCCCGCCTGGTGACGAGGTACGTCATCCCGCCGACCGTCACCAGCAGCAGGGGCAGGCCGATCAGCATGGCCGTCAGCGCCGTGCCGACGGCGTTGTGTTCGGTGGAGAGCGGAGCGCCCGCGTAGACGGTGAGCGGGACACCGCCCTTCGTGACCACGTCGACCCCGGCGAACCGGTAGTCGTCCTTCTCCCCCTCGACGGTCGCGGTGCCCTCGCCGTACCAGGTCTCGTCGGCGATGTCGCCGGCGCCGAGGGGGTCCTCCTCGTCCGCCACCCCTTCGTCCGTGTCACCGGCGTCGTCGTTGGCGATGGAGTTCAGCCGGTCCGAGGCGCTGGCGCTCAGGCTCATGTCCTCGACGTCCTCGGCGACGGCGACGGGCTTCCCCTTCCGGTCCAGTACCTCGACGGGGTTCTCGTCGCCGTCCGGCAGGTCGAGGTCGTTGTACGCGAACCCGTTCGACAGCGCCGAGGCGGCGTTGCGGGCCACCGAGTCGGCCTCGGTGTCCGCCTGGTCGATGAGGCTGGACCGCAGCGCGAGCAGCACGGCGGCGCCCGCGGCGACCAGGGCCACGGCGACGACGAGGGTCGCGGCGAGGGTGGCCCGGGCCCGTACCGACCTCATGCGGCGCCTCATGTCCGTGCCTCCAGTCTGTATCCGGCCCCGCGTACGGTCTTGATGAGCGCGGGGCCCAGCTTGCGGCGCAGCGTGCTGATGTAGACCTCGACGATGTTCGGGTCTCCGTCGTACGCGAAGTCCCAGACGTGCTCCAGGATGTCGGCCTTCGACACGACGTCCCCGGGCCGCACGACGAGCTGCTCCAGCACGGAGAACTCCTTGGTGGTCAGGGTGATCTCGTCGTCCGCGAGGAACACGCGCCGGGCGGCGGTGTCGACCCTCAGGTTCCCGACCTCGTGCACGGGCGAGGCACCGCCCGACGGGCCGCGCCTGCGCAGCAGCGCCTTCACCCGGGCGACGAGGACGACGTACGAGAACGGCTTGGTCAGATAGTCGTCGGCGCCCGTGTCGAGACCCTCGGCCTCGTCGTACTCGCCGTCCTTGGCGGTGAGCATCAGAATCGGCACGTCGTGTCCTGCGGCGCGCAGGGCGCCGCACACCCGGTAGCCGTTCATGCCGGGGAGCATGATGTCGAGGATCACGAGGTCGTACGTCCCCTCGCTCGCCCGGTGCAGGCCCTCCAGGCCGTCGTGGGCGACGTCCACGGCATAGCCCTCGGCCGTCAGCCCCTTGGCCAGCGACACCGCGAGCCGCTTCTCATCTTCCACGATCAACAGGCGCATGCGCCCAGCTTGGCAAACCGAACCTGAAGACACCTTCAGGGGGCTTCAGGTCCGCTTCAGCGTCGGTCGTCCAGATTGGTTCCTGTCGACAGCAGAGAGGCACACAAGCCAGCTGCAACCGGCGACACCACCCGTTACTGGTTGCAACCAGTCGCATTCTGGAGGAATCCCATGAAGCGCAACATCGTCATCGCCACCATCGCGGCAGCGGCCCTGATCGGCGGCGGCACCGCGACCGCCATCGCGGTCTCGGGTGACGAGGAGGCGCCGGCGAAGAAGTCCAGCGTGCAGGCGTCGAACGACGACACCGGCCGCGACGACGACGCCCAGACGGACGACGCGGACGACAACGACGCGGACGACAGGGCCGAGGACAAGGCCGACGCGGCGCAGGACAAGGCCGCGAAGGACAACGGCGAGGACGCCGAGGACCGGGCCGAGAACGCCGGCGACGCCAAGGCCGCGCAGGTCACGGCCGCCGACGCGATCAAGGCGGCGCTGAAGGACACGAAGGGTACGGCGGTCTCGGCCGACCTGGACGACGAGGGCACCAAGCACGTGTGGGACGTCGACATCCTCACCAACGGTGGTGCCTGGCACAGCGTCCAGATCGACCCCGCCACCGGCAAGGTCATCGGCTCCCACACCGACCGGGACGACGACGGTGACGACGCCGCCGAGACCGCGCAGATCCGTGCCGCTCTGAAGGGCAGCTCCGTGACGGCCGCCGAGGCCGCGGAGGCCGGCGCCGCCAAGGGCACGGTCACCTCCGTCGACCTCGACGAGGAGAGCAGGGACAAGGCCTGGGAGGTCGACACCACCTCCGCGAACGGCACCGGCAGTGACTGGAGGGTCGCCCCCGACTCCGGCAAGATCACGGCGGACCGCTCGAACGACTGACGTTTCCTCCCCTCCCCCTCAGGCAAGGGCACCCGGTTCCGGGTGCCCTTACCGGCGTTCGGGAGCCTGTTCCACGGGACCCGCCTCCTGCTCTCGCCCCTGCTCTCCCTTCTGCCCCTGCCCCTGCTCCTGCTCCTGCTCCTGCTCCTGCTCCTGCGGCAGCGCGCGGGGCCGCACAGCTCCGATGCCGACGGCGGCTGCCGCGAGCAGCGCCGCCCCGCCGGCCAGGGCGAACCCCGCCTCCGGGGGCACCCGGTCCACCAGCAGTCCGCCGGCTGCCGCACCCGCCGAAACGCCCGCGTTCACCGCGGTGTTGACCCAGGCGCCGGCCCGGACGCGGGCGCCCGGCGCGGCGGACTCGTCGGCCACGAGGTACGCGGTGGTCAGTGCCGGGGCGACGAAGAATCCGGCACACACGACGGCGCCGGTGAGCGCCACGAGGCCCGGGGCGAGCCCGGCGACGGCCAGGGCGAGGCCGAGACCCGCCGTCAGCACCGGCAGCCGCCGCCGGGCTCCGGCGCGCCACTCGACGGCGCCGTACAGCAGCCCGCCCACGGCGCTCCCCGCCGACAGCGCGGCGAAGATCCACGCCACGGTGCCGTCGCCATGGCCCCGCTGCTCGGCGAAGGCCAGCACCAGCAGGTCGACGGCGCCGAGCGAGAGCCCCACCCCCGCGGCGACGACGACCGGCTGTACGAGCCCGCGCCCGGGACGCGTCCGCCGGCCGGTGCGTACGGCGCGGACGGTGACGCCCCTCACCGCGGGGGACGCGACGAACGCGAGGGTGCCGAGCCCCACCAGCAGCGCGCTCACGACGACCGCGACGGCCGGGGACGCGAACCCCACGACCAGCCCCACGAGCAGGGGACCCGAGACGAACAGCAGCTCCTCGGCGACCCCGTCCAGGCTGTACGCGCGCTGCAGCAGCCGCCGGTCCGTGACGAGCTCGCTCCAGACGGCCCGCATGGCGGCACCGAGCGGCGGGGCGCAGGCTCCCGCGGCGACGGCCACCGCCGCGATCACCGGCACCGGCACTCCCGGGTGCCGGCTCACCTCCGCCAGCACGCACAGCAGGCCCGCGTACAGCGAGGCCATCGGCAGCAGGGCGCGGCGGGGGCCGTACCGGTCGACCAGGGCCGCCCGCAGGGGCGACAGGAACACGTTCGCGGCGCCGAAGAGCGCCACGACGGCACCGGCCGCGGCGAACGAGCCGGTGGCGCGGCTCACCGCCAGCAGCACGGCCAGCGAGACCATTCCGTACGACAGGCGGCCGGCGAGGGCCGCGGTGAAGGTGCGGGTGGCGTGGGGCATGCGCAGGACCGCGGCGTACGAAGGCCGCGTGGAAGACGCAGACATGCGAAGAGTTCCTCAGGAAGGGGGCGCCTCGTCGGGCGCCCTGGCTACGGGGACGCCTGTGGGCCGCGGCGGTCGCGCCTGCTGCGCTGCCCGTCGCGGGCCGGGGCGGGCCCTATGCCAAGAGGAGGAACACGCGGATCAAGGTATCAGCGGCCCGTGCGGCCGACCAGGCCGCTGAGCCGGGAAGCAGCCCCTGCCGGCGTCCGCGGCGCGGGGGGTTCGGGGCCGGGGCCCCGAGGAAGTGACGGGTACGGGTGACGGCGGTGGAGGCCTGGCAGAGGGCGGGGAGACGCGGGGCTCAGCCCTCCGTCAGGCCCTCCACCAGGGAGTCCGCCGCCCGGTAGGGGTCCAGCTCGCCGGCGACGATCCGCTCGGCGAGGGCGCTCAGCCGACGGTCCCCGTGCAGATCGCCGATGCGCTCGCGGAGCGCGGTGACCGCGATGGCCTCGACCTCGCCCGAGGCCCTCGCGAGCCGCCGCTCCGCGAGCACGCCCCGCTCCTCCATCCACGCCCGGTGCTTCTCCAGTGCCTCGACGACCTCGTCGATGCCCTCTCCGCGCGCGGCCACCGTCTTCACGATGGGCGGCCGCCAGTCCCCCGGCCCGCGGGACTCGCCGAGCCCCAGCATGTGGTTCAGCTCGCGGGCGGTCGCGTCGGCCCCGTCCCGGTCGGCCTTGTTGACCACGTACACGTCCCCGATCTCCAGGATTCCGGCCTTGGCCGCCTGGATCCCGTCGCCCATCCCGGGCGCGAGCAGCACCACGCAGGTGTCGGCCTGCGAGGCGATCTCGACCTCGGACTGGCCGACCCCCACGGTCTCGACGAGCACCACGTCGCACCCGGCCGCGTCCAGCACCCGGATGGCCTGGGGCGCGGCCCAGGCGAGGCCGCCGAGGTGCCCGCGCGTGGCCATCGAGCGGATGTAGACACCCGGGTCGGACGCGTGGTCGGACATCCGCACGCGGTCGCCGAGCAGCGCCCCGCCGGAGAACGGCGACGACGGGTCGACGGCGAGGACGCCGACCCGCTTTCCCTGCCGCCGGTAGGCGCTCACGAGGGCCGACGTGGACGTCGACTTGCCGACACCGGGTGATCCCGTGAGTCCGACGACGTACGCGTTGCCCGTGAGCGGGGCCAGCGCGGCCATGACCTCACGCAGCTGCGGGGACGCCCCCTCCACCAGGGAGATCAGCCGGGCCACGGCCCGTGGCCTGCCTTCCCTGGCCGCGGCCACCAGCGAGGCGACGTCCTGCATCACAGCTCCGTTCACTTGGTCACTCGGTCACGGGGTCGTCCGGTCACCGGGTCACCGGGGGCGGCACACACGGTCAGGGAACGCGTGTCAGCCCTTGGGTACCCGCACGATCAGCGCGTCACCCTGCCCGCCGCCACCGCACAGCGACGCCGCGCCCACGCCACCGCCGCGCCGCTTCAGCTCCAGGGCGAGGTGCAGGACGAGCCGGGCGCCGGACATGCCGATCGGGTGGCCGAGGGCGATGGCGCCGCCGTTGACGTTCACCTTTTCCGTGGACACCCCGAGATCCTTCATTGACTGGACCGCGACGGCGGCGAAGGCCTCGTTGATCTCGATCAGATCAAGATCCCCGACGCTCAGGCCCTCCTTCTTCAGCGCGTGCTCGATCGCGTTCGACGGCTGCGACTGCAGGGAGTTGTCGGGTCCGGCGACGTTTCCGTGGGCGCCGATCTCCGCGATCCACTCGAGGCCGAGCTCCTGCGCCTTGGCCTTGCTCATGACGACCACGGCGGCCGCCCCGTCGGAGATCTGCGAGGCCGAGCCGGCCGTGATCGTCCCGTCCTTCGCGAAGGCGGGCCGCAGCCTGCCGAGCGACTCGGCGGTCGTCTCCCCGCGGATGCCCTCGTCCTTGCTGAAGACGACGGGCTCGCCCTTGCGCTGCGGGACGTCGACCGGTGTGATCTCCGCCTCGAAGACGCCGTTCCTCTGCGCGGCGGCGGCCCGCTGGTGCGAGAGGGCGGAGAACTCGTCCTGCTCGGGCCGCAGGATGCCGAGGCGCGTGTTGTGCTTCTCGGTCGACTCGCCCATGGCGATGTTCTCGAACGCGTCGGTCAGCCCGTCGTACGCCATCGCGTCGAGCATCTCGATCGCGCCGTACTTGAAGCCCTCGCGGGACTTCGGCAGCAGGTGGGGGGCGTTGGTCATGGACTCCTGCCCGCCGGCGACCACGACGTCGAACTCACCCGCGCGGATGAGCTGGTCGGCGAGCGCGATCGCGTCGAGGCCCGAGAGACACACCTTGTTGATCGTGAGCGCGGGCACGCTCATCGGGATGCCCGCCTTGACCGCGGCCTGGCGCGCCGGGATCTGCCCCGCGCCGGCCTGGAGCACCTGGCCCATGATCACGTACTGCACCTGGTCGCCACCGATTCCCGCACGGTCGAGGGCGGCCTTGATCGCGAATCCACCGAGGTCGGCTCCCGAGAAGGACTTCAGAGAGCCGAGCAGCCGTCCCATCGGGGTGCGGGCACCCGCGACGATGACGGAGGTCGTGCTGTTCGTTCCGGACATGAGGAGCGATCCCCTTCCAGCTTGCACAGCTGAGGAGTGAACGAGGGTTTACTCAGAATGTACTGAGCGGTACGCCACCCGTCATCCGCCGCGAAGTGTGATCGCGCGCACGTTGCGTAACCGTCCCCGGAGCGCTGCACTGACACCATGCTGACGCGAATCGACCACATCGGGATCGCCTGCTCCGACCTCGACGCAACCGTCGAGTTCTACCGGGCCACCTACGGCTTCGAGGTGTTCCACACCGAGGTCAACGAGGAGCAGGGCGTACGCGAGGCCATGCTCAAGATCAACGAGACGTCCGACGGCGGCGCCTCCTACCTCCAGCTCCTGGAGCCCACCCGCGAGGACTCCGCCGTCGGGAAGTGGCTGGCCAAGAACGGCGAGGGCGTGCATCACATCGCTTTCGGCACGGCGGACGTCGACGCCGACGCGGCCGACATCCGGGAAAAGGGCGTACGGGTGCTGTACGACGAGCCGCGCAGGGGTTCGATGGGCTCCAGGATCACCTTTCTGCACCCCAAGGATTGCCATGGCGTCCTGACAGAACTGGTCACTTCGGCACCAGTTGAGTCACCTGAGCACTGACCTCCGTATATCTGGGCCGGTAGGGTTGGGCACGGCCGTCGCCTCTTCGGGGCGGTCCGGGTCCTCATCGTCAGGATCCGAGGGCCGGGGTCCAGGTTTCGGGGGACGAGCGTCGGGGGAGCAGCCCGTGCTCCCTCGTTGATCTGACACCATTCCCCGGGGGCCCCGTCCGGCGGATGGACGGTGCTCGTTTGGAGAGACTTGCGACCAGGGGACGGATGGGACCGCGCAGTGCGGGGCTACGAACGCCAGGAGCGAGAGCCGGCGGCTGACGTCGACCACCTCTCTCGGTTCGAGGCCGAGATGGAACGGCTGAAGACCGAGCGGGAGAAGGCCGTCCAGCACGCCGAGGACCTCGGCTATCAGGTCGAGGTGCTGCGCGCCAAGCTGCACGAGGCGCGGCGCGCTCTGGCGACCCGGCCTGCCTACGACAGCGCCGACATCGGCTACCAGGCCGAGCAGATGCTCCGTAACGCGCAGATCCAGGCAGATCAGCTGCGCCAGGACGCCGAGCGGGAGCTGAGCCAGGCCCGCGCGCAGACGCAGCGCATCCTCCAGGAGCACGCCGAGCAGGCCGCCCGGCTCCAGGCCGAGCTGCACCAGGAGGCGGTCACCCGCCGCCAGCAGCTCGACCAGGAGCTGTCCGAGCGCCGGCAGAGCGTCGAGTCCCACGTCAACGAGAACGTGGCATGGGCCGAGCAGCTGCGGGCCCGCAGCGAGCAGCAGGCCCGTCGGCTGGTCGACGAGTCGCGCACGGAGGCCGAGCAGGCCCTGACCGCGGCCCGCGCGGAGGCCGAGCGGGTCGCCGCCGAGGCCCGCCAGCGGTTGCAGAGCGACGCCGAGCAGGCCCGCGCGGAGGCCGAGGCGCTGCTGCGCCGGGCCCGCACCGACGCGGAGCGGCTCCTGAACGCGGCGTCGACGCAGGCCCAGGAGGCCGCCGACCACGCCGAGCAGCTGCGCACCTCGACCGCGTCCGACTCGGACAACGCCCGCCGCCAGGCCGGCGAGCTGAGCCGCGCCGCCGAGCAGCGCATCCAGGAGGCCGAGGCGGCTCTGCGCGAGGCGCGGGCCGAGGCGGAGAAGGTCCTCACCGAGGCCAAGGAGGCCGCCGCCAAGGCGCTCTCCAGCGCCGAGTCGGCGAACGAGCAGCGCACCCGCACGGCCAAGGAACAGGTCGCCCGGCTGGTCAGCGAGGCCACCAAGGAGGCCGAGGCCACCAAGTCCGAGGCCGAGCAGGCCGTCGCGGACGCCCGTACCAAGGCCGAGAAGATCATCGCGGAGGCCGAGGAGAACGCCCGCAGCCTCACCGCCGAGGAGACCGCCTCCCAGCTGTCCAAGGCGGCCCGTACGGCCGAGGACGTGCTGAACAAGGCGTCCGAGGAAGCCAAGTCGACCACCAAGGCCGCGTCCGAGGAGGCCGAGCGGATCCGCGCCGAGGCCGAGGCCGAGGCGGACCGGCTGCGCGCCGAGGCGCACGACATCGCCGAACAGCTCAAGGGCACGGCGAAGGACGACACCAAGGAGTACCGCGCCAAGACGGTCGAGCTGCAGGAGGAGGCGCGCCGGCTGCGCGGCGACGCCGAGCAGCTGCGCGCGGACGCCAACGCCGAGGGCGAGCGGATCCGCTCCGAGGCCCGGCGCGAGGCCGTCCAGCAGATCGAGGAGGCGGCCAAGACCGCCGAGGAGCTGCTCTCCAAGGCGAAGGCCGACGCGGACGAGCTGCGGTCGAACGCGACGACGGAGAGCCAGCGGGTCCGCACCGAGGCCATCGAGCGGGCGACCACACTGCGCCGCCAGGCCGAGGAGACCCTGGAGCGCACCCGCGCGGAGGCCGAGCGGCACCGGGCGGAGGCCGTCGAGCAGTCCGAGGAGATCCAGGCGGACGCCGAGCGGGCCGCCCGTGAACTGCACGAGGACACCGAGCGGGCCATAGCGGCCCGGCAGGCCGAGGCCGCCGAGGGGCTGGCCCGGCTGCACACGGAGGCGGAGGAGCGTCTCGCCTCCGCCGAGCAGGCGCTGACCGACGCGCGCGCACAGGCCGAGCGGATCCGCCGTGAGGCCGCCGAGGAGATCGACCGGCTGCGCGGCGAGGCCGCCGAGCGGATCCGTACGCTCCAGGCGCAGGCCGAGACGGAGGCCGAGCGCCTTCGCACGGAGGCCGCCGCCGACGCGTCCGCGTCACGTGCCGAGGGCGAGTCGATCGCCGTGCGGCTGCGTTCGGAGGCCGCTGCGGAGGCCGAGCGGCTGAAGTCGGAGGCACAGGACAGCGCCGACCGCGTACGGGCGGAGGCGCAGGCCGCCGCCGAGCGCCTCGCCACGGAGGCCGCGGAGGCCCTGTCCGCGGCCCAGGAGGAGGCGGCCCGGCGTCGCCGCGAGGCCGAGGAGCTTCTCGGCGCCGCGCGCCAGGAGGCCGACCAGGAGCGCGAGCGGGCGCGCGAGCAGAGCGAGGAGCTGCTGGCCTCGGCGCGCAAGCGCGTGGAGGAGGCCCAGACCGAGGCTGTTCGGCTGGTGGAGGAGGCGGACCGCCGGGCGACCGAGATGGTGTCGGCCGCCGAGCAGACCGCGCAGCAGGTGCGGGACTCCGTGGCCGGGCTGCACGAGCAGGCCCAGGAGGAGATCACCGGCCTGCGCAGCGCCGCCGAGCACGTGGCGGAGCGCATGCGCACGGAGGCGCAGCAGGAGGCCGACCGGGTCCGCGCCGACGCGTACGCGGAGCGGGAGCGGGCGAGCGAGGACGGCAACCGGATCCGGCGCGAGGCGCAGGAGGCGTCGGAGGCCGCCAAGTCCCTCGCGGAGCGCACGGTCTCGGAGGCGATCGCCGAGTCCGAGCGGTTGCGTTCGGACGCGTCGGAGTACGTCCAGCGGGCGCGCACGGAGGCTTCGGACGCCATCGCGTCGGCCGAGCAGGACGCCTCGCGTTCCCGGGCCGACGCCCGGGAGGACGCCAACCGCATCCGGTCGGACGCGGCGACACAGGCGGACACCCTCCTCACGGAGACGACGTCCGAGGTGGAGCGGCTCATCGCGGAGACGAACCAGGAGGCGGAGCGCGTCCGCGCCGAGTCCGTGGCGAAGGCCGAGAAGCTGATCTCGGACGCGACGGGCGACGCGGAGCGGCTGCGCGCCGAGGCGGCCGACACGGTCGGTTCCGCGCAGCAGCACGCCGAGCGGGTCCGTTCGGAGGCGCAGCGCGTCAAGGCCGAGGCCGCCGCGGAGGCCGACCGGCTCATGTCGAACGCCCGCGACGAGGCCGACGACACGCTGGACAAGGCGCGCAAGGAAGCCAACAAGCGGCGGTCCGAGGCGGCCGAGCAGGTCGACAAGCTGATCACGGAGACGACCGCGGAGGCGGACAAGCTCCTCTCGGAGTCGCAGCAGAGCGCGCACAAGACGACCGCCGACGCGGAGACGCAGGCCGACTCGATGGTGGGCGCGGCTCGCAACGAGGCGGAGCGGCTGCTCTCCGAGGCGACGGTCGAGGGCAACTCGCTGGTGGAGCGGGCCAGGACGGACGCGGACGAGCTGCTGGTCGGCGCGCGCCGGGACGCCACGGCCATAAGGGAGCGCGCCGAGGAGCTGCGTGACCGGATCACCAGCGAGATCGAGGATCTGCACGACCGGGCCCGCCGGGAGTCCGCCGAGACGATGAAGGCGGCGGGCGACCGCTGCGACGCGCTCATCAAGGCCGCCGAGGACCAGCTGAGGGAAGCCGAGGCGAAGGCCAAGGACCTGGTGTCGGAGGCCAACTCCGAAGCGGGCAAGGTCCGTATCGCCGCCGTGAAGAAGGCGGAGGGGCTCCTCAAGGAGGCCGAGCAGAAGAAGGCCGCGCTCATCTCCGAGGCCGAGGCGATCAGGTCCGAGGCGGTCCGTGAGGCGCGGGCCGCGGTCGAGGAGGGCAGGCGCGAGCTGGAGGTGCTGGTCCGGCGCCGCGAGGACATCAATGCCGAGATCTCCCGTGTCCAGGACGTCCTTGAGGCGTTGGAGTCGTTTGAGGCCCCGTCGAGCACGAAGGACGGGGGCGTCAAGGCGGGCGCTGCGGCCGGTGCGACTCGTTCGGGTGGGAAGCCGTCGGAGGGCTAGCCAAGAGCCAACTTCCGTGCTTGTCAGGGGCGCTCAGCAAAGTCTCTGGCAAGCGGTCCGGCAGTTAGCCACCGAAAAGGGTGTCATTCTCCATATCAATCGGGCTACTGCTCGATGACACACCGTTCTGGCCCCTAGGATTCCATCTATCACCTCACCGGTCTCATTCGACAGGAACCCCATGAGCGACACTTCCCCCTACGGCTTCGAGCTTGTGCGGCGTGGGTACGACCGCGCTCAGGTGGACGAACGCATTTCGAAGCTCGTCTCCGACCGTGACAGCGCTCTGGCCCGTATCACTGCTCTCGAGAAGCGCATCGAGGAACTTCATCTCGAAACGCAGAACGCCCAGGCCCAGGTAAGCGACGCCGAGCCGTCGTACGCCGGCCTCGGCGCGCGCGTCGAGAAGATCCTCCGCCTCGCCGAGGAGGAGGCCAAGGACCTGCGCGAGGAGGCCCGTCGCGCGGCGGAACAGCACCGTGAGCTCGCCGAGTCGGCGGCCCAGCAGGTGCGCAACGACGCAGAATCGTTCTCTGCGGACCGCAAGTCCAAGGCCGAGGACGAGGGCGTCCGGATCGTCGAGAAGGCCAAGTCCGACGCCTCCCAGCTGCGCCAGGAGGCGACGAAGGACGCGCAGTCGAAGCGTGAGGAGGCGGACGCCCTCTTCGAGGAGACCCGTGCGAAGGCCGCGCAGGCCGCCGCCGACTTCGAGACGAACCTCGCCAAGCGCCGTGAGCAGTCCGAGCGTGACCTGGCCTCGCGTCAGGCCAAGGCCGAGAAGCGTCTCGCGGAGATCGAGCACCGTGCGGAGCAGCTGCGCCTGGAGGCCGAGAAGCTGCGTACGGACGCCGAGCGCCGCGCCCGTCAGACGGTGGAGACGGCTCAGCGCCAGGCCGAGGACATCGTGGCCGACGCGAACGCCAAGGCGGACCGGATCCGTTCGGAGTCCGAGCGCGAGCTGGCGGCCCTCACGAACCGCCGCGACTCGATCAACGCCCAGCTGACGAACGTGCGCGAGATGCTGGCGACGCTCACCGGTGCGGCCGTGGCCGCCGCCGGGTCGCCCGCCGAGGACGAGCCGATCACCCGTGGGGTGCCGGCTCAGCAGTCCCGATAGCACCGGAGCGACAGGAACGGTTGTCGGGGGTCCGCGGGCCGGCTGTGGCTGCTCGCGCCCACGCGGCGAAGCCGCAGATCGACACCGCCCCGCGCCCCTCACGGGGGCGCCTTCCTGAACCGAGCGCACAGCCCCCTGCCACTCCGGTGGCAGGGGGCTTTGTCGCGTTCTAGCGTGGGCCCAT
The DNA here is from genome assembly GCF_027107535.1 of Streptomyces aurantiacus. NCBI lineage: Bacteria > Bacillati > Actinomycetota > Actinomycetes > Kitasatosporales > Streptomycetaceae > Streptomyces > Streptomyces sp. Qhu-G9. The sequence goes on from NZ_CP114283.1 coordinate 7,972,386, forward strand.
GATCGAGCTCGAGGGGCTGACCAAGCGGTACGGCGAGAAGATGGCGGTGAACCAGCTGACGTTCGCCGTGCGGCCCGGGGTCGTCACCGGGTTCCTCGGGCCGAACGGCGCCGGGAAGTCCACGACGATGCGGATGATGCTCGGCCTCGACCGGCCGACCGCGGGTGACGTCCGGATCGACGGGCAGCACTACGACCGCCTCAAGGATCCGCTGAAGTACATCGGGGGTCTCCTCGACGCCAAGGCCATGCACGGCGGCCGCAGTGCCTTCAACCACCTCCTGTGCCTCGCGCAGAGCAACGGCATCCCGAGGTCGCGGGTGCACGAGGTCCTCGACACCGTCGGTCTCACGGCGGTGGCGAAGAAGAAGGCGAAGGGCTTCTCCCTCGGTATGGGGCAGCGGCTCGGCATCGCGGGCGCACTGCTCGGCGACCCGCGGATCCTGATGTTCGACGAGCCGGTCAACGGGCTCGACCCCGAGGGCATCCACTGGATCCGCAACCTGATGAAGTCCCTCGCCGCCCAGGGCCGTACGGTCTTCGTCTCCTCGCACCTGATGAGCGAGATGGCGCTGACGGCCGACCACCTCGTCGTGATCGGTCAGGGCCGGCTGCTCGCGGACACCTCCATGGCCGGCTTCATCCGGGAGAACTCCCGGTCGTACGTGCGGATCCGGTCGCCTCAGCGGGAATCGCTGCTCGACGTGCTGCACTCGGCGGGGGTCACGGTCGTCGAGACGGGCAACGGGACGCTGGAGGTGGACGGTTCGAAGTCGGAGCACATCGGTGAGCTCGCCGCACAGCACGGGATCGTGCTGCACGAGCTGAGCCCCCAGCAGGCCTCGCTGGAGGAGGCGTTCATGCAGCTGACGGCGGAGTCGGTGGAGTACCACGCGCACGCCGACACGCCGCTCGCCGCCGCGCCGCCGCCCCCTCCCGGCGAGCAGCGGGGACCGCGGTGGGGCACCGACTGGAAGAAGGGCTGAACCCATGGCCGCGACGCAGGTCGTCCGCTCCGAGTGGACCAAGATCCGGTCCGTGGCGTCCACGGTGTGGACGCTGAGTCTCGCCGCCGTGGTGACCGTCGTGCTCGGCGTGCTGATCTCGCTGCTGTCCAAGAACGAGTTCGACAAGTTGAGCCCGAAGGACCGGCTCTCCTTCGACCCCACGTTCATCAGCTTCGCGGGAATGAGCCTCGGTCAGCTGGCGATGATCGTGTTCGGCGTGCTGGTGGTGTCCAACGAGTACAGCACCGGCATGATCCGCACCTCGCTCTCCGCCGTCCCGCAGCGCGGCACGTTCCTCTTCAGCAAGATCGCGGTGGCGACCGGGCTCGCCTTCCTCGTCGCCCTCGTGACCAGTTTCGTCGCGTTCTTCCTCGGCCAGGCGATGCTCGGCTCCCACCGGGCGTCGATCGGCGACCCGGGCGTGCTGCGCGCGGTCATCGGCGGCGGTCTCTACATGACCCTCATCGCGGTCTTCTCGATGGGCGTCGCCACGATGCTCCGCAGTCCGATGCTCTCCCTCGGCATCCTGATGCCGTTCTTCTTCCTCATCTCCGCCATCCTCGGCAACGTCTCGGCCACCAAGAAGATCGGCCAGTACCTGCCCGACCAGGCGGGCAGCAAGATCATGCAGGTGGTGACCCCGGTCGACGACGAGGTGCCGTACGGGCCCTGGGGCGGCCTCGGGATCATGGTGCTGTGGGTGGTCCTCGCGGTGGCCGGCGGGTATGTGCTGCTCAAGAGGAGAGACGCGTAGGAGTGTCTTTTTACCCGCTCTTGAAGGGAACCGTCAGCGCCCCGATATCCTCCTAACCCTTACGGGGGCGTGTGCCCCGACGTCCTGAAGCTTTCGATGGGTGCGGAGAATGATCGAGGCAGTCGGCCTGACGAAGCGCTACGGCGACAAGACAGCCGTGCACAACCTTTCCTTCCAGGTGCGGCCGGGGTCCGTCACCGGCTTCCTCGGCCCCAACGGGTCGGGCAAGTCGACGACCATGCGGATGATCCTCGGGCTCGACAACCCGACCTCCGGCCAGGTGACGATCGGCGGCTACCCGTACCGCAGGCTGCCCAACGCCCCCCGCCAGGTCGGCGCGCTCCTCGACGCCAAGGCCGTGCACGGCGGTCGGCACGCCCGCAACCACCTGCTGTGCCTGGCCCAGCTGTCGGGCATCCCCGCACGCCGGGTGGACGAGGTGCTCGGTGTCGTGGGGCTCCAGGACGTGGCGCGCAAGCGCTCCAAGGGCTTCTCCCTCGGCATGGGCCAGCGGCTCGGCATCGCGGCCGCGCTGCTCGGCGACCCGCAGGTGCTGCTCTTCGACGAGCCGGTCAACGGGCTCGACCCCGAGGGCATCCTGTGGGTGCGCAACCTGATGAAGTCGCTGGCCGCGGAGGGCCGGACCGTCTTCGTCTCCTCGCACCTCATGAGCGAGATGGCCGTCACCGCCGACCACCTCATCGTGATCGGCCGCGGTCAGCTGCTCGCCGACATGAGCGTCGGCGCCTTCATCTCGCACAACTCCGCCGACTTCGCGCGCGTGCGGACCCCCGACACCGAGCCCCACCAGCGCGAGAAGCTGACGTCCGCGCTCACGGAGGCGGGCGGTCAGGTGATGCCGGAGCAGGACGGCGGACTGCGTGTCACCGGTCTGCCGCTGCCGCGCATCAGCGACCTCGCGCACGAGGCGGACGTACGCCTGTGGGAGCTCTCGCCGCACCAGGCCTCGCTGGAGGAGGCGTACATGCGGATGACGCAGGGAGCCGTCGACTACCGCTCCAGCATCGACCAGCGCGCCGGCCTGCAGCAGGAGCTGCCGCCGGGGGCCGTGCCGCCGCCGCAGATGCCGGTGCCGGGACAGGGCCAGCCGGGCTGGTACGCCCCGCCGCCGCCCCAGCAGGGCGGGCATCCGTTCGCGATGCCGCAGGGACAGCCCCCGGCGGGCCCGTACGGCGCTCCGGGCGCCCCCGGGGCCGGGGAGCCCAATCCGTACACCCAGCCCGCCCCCGCGCAGTCCGCAGCCGCTCCCGCGGCGCCTGCGGCCGCCCCCGCACAGCCCGCCGCCGCCCCCGACCTGACCAAGCCCGAGGACGCCCGATGAGCACGCCCCAGCCGCAGACGCACCAGCAGGCCGCCCCTGCCCCGAACTGGCAGTCGGCGCCCGGGACTTCGTACACCTCGCCGATCCCGATCACGCGCACCCATCTCGGTCACGCGCTCACCTCGGAGTGGACGAAGATCAAGTCGGTGCGCTCCACGATGTGGACGCTCGGGGTCTTCCTGCTCCTGGTCGTGGGGATCGGCCTGCTCGTCGCCGCCCAGACGACCGACGAGGACTACCGGAACGTCCCGTACACGATCCCCGCCTTCTTCGGACTGATCCTCGGACAGATCTGCCTGATCACCCTGGGTGTGCTGGTGATCTCGTCCGAGTACGGCACGGGCATGATCCGTACGACGTTCACGGCCTCGCCCCAGCGTCACCGGGTGCTCACCGCCAAGCTGCTGGTCTTCTTCGTCGTCGCGTTCGTCGTGTCGGCCCTCGCCATCGGGTTCGTGGGCCTCGCCACCTCGGGCATGCACGGCGGGTCGTCGGACAACGAGTGGGGCGGGACCGTCCTGAAGGGCTCGCTCTACGTGTCGCTGCTCGGCGTGCTCGCGCTCGCCGTGGGCTCGATGCTGCGGCACTCCGCGGGCGCGATCACCGCGATGCTCGGTGTGGTCCTGGTGCCGGCGATCCTGCCCGCGTTCCTGCTGATGTCCGAGAGCATGCGCACGATCGGCGAGAAGATGATGGAGTACAACGCTCCGAACGCGCTCGCCCAGATCTTCGAGATCGACAGCGAGAACGGGGGCGGCGGCTCACAGCTCGCCCTGCTCGCCGGCGTGACCGCGGCGGCCATCGCGGGCGCCTACGTCCTGCTGGAGCGGCGGGACGTGTAGGCGCGGGACATGGACCGGGGGCTAGAACCTCGGCGCGTTACGGGACCGCTGCACCCGCGTGGTGCGGCGGTCCTTCGCGTTCCAGCACGCCTTGTGCCAGTGACGGCGGTCGTCGACACCGGAGTGCTCGGGCCAGGCCACCACGTGCGGGACACCGGAGGGGATCTGCTGGTCGCAGCCGGGGCAGCGGTACGTCTTGCCCTGCGCGCTCGCCCCCGCCACGTGCCGCACGCTCCACGAGTCGCCCCGCCAGCTCTCCGAGGACTGCCAGCCCCCGTAGCGGTCGGAGGGGTCCGATCCGTCTGCGGACGCGCTCCGACCGGAGCCGTCCGCGCCCTTGGGACGGTTGCGACGCGGGGACACGGGACACCTCACGGAGCTATACAGGGAGCACGGGGCGTCCAGCCTACGCGGAGCGCCCAGGGGTACGCGGACGTCACCAATCCCCACAGATCCACCGCACGGCCGGCTCATTCTGCAGACAATCCGCCAATCTCCCCGCCAAGCCGTGTCCTTGGCACGTGTCAGACGGTTATGCGAGGTGGGGGAGCCGCGTCGGCACAAGGAGGCAGGAGTGCGATGCGCGTAGGAAGTTTTGTTCTGGCGGCCCAGTTCCCAGGACAGGGCCAGGGCGAGGCGCTGCACCGCGCGGTGCGGTCCGCGGAGGTCGCCGAGGAGGCCGGCCTCGACACGGTATGGCTTGCCGAGCACCACTTCGTGCCGTACGGGACGTGCCCGTCGGCCGTGACACTCGCGGCGTTACTGCTCGGCCGCACCCGCCGTATCCGCGTGGGCACGGCGGTCAGCGTGCTGCCCACCGTGCACCCGGTGGCGCTGGGCGAGCAGGCCGCGCTGCTGCACGTGACGTCCGGCGGGCGCTTCTCGCTCGGGGTGGGACGCGGGGGCCCCTGGGTCGACCTCGAGGTCTTCGGGATGGGCCTGGAGGCGTACGAGCAGGGGTTCCCGGAATCACTCGATCTGCTGGTGCGGTGGCTGCGCCGGCCGTCCGTCGCGGGCGGGTCCGAGCGCTTCGACTTCCGCGAAGTCCCCGTCGTGCCACGGCCGTCGGAGGCCCTGTCGGGCGGCGAGGGCCCCGAGGTCGTCGTGGCCTGCACCTCCCCGGCGAGCGTCCGGCTGGCCGCCGAGCGCAAACTGCCGATGCTGCTCGGCATGCACGTAGGGGACGAGGAGAAGGCCGAGATGGTCGCGCTGTGGCGTTCGTGCGCGCTCGCCGCGGGGCACACCCCCGACGACATCGCGGACGCCGCCCACGTCTCGGCCGGGGTCGCACAGATCGCGGACCGGCGGACGGACGCGGTGGAGACGCTCCTGAAGACCATGCCGGGCTGGCTGAAGCAGGGGCTCGACGCGCATGTGACGGTGGACGACCGAAAGCGTTCGATGCGCGATCCCCTGGCGTACACCGAACTGCTCTGCGGCCTCCACCCGGTGGGCACCCCCCGCCTGTGCGCCGACCGCCTCGCGGCGACCTCCGAGCGCACGGGGATCACCCGCTTCGCCCTCCTCGTGGAAGGCACCGGTGATCTCGCGGCCACGGAGGAGAACGTCCGGCGCCTGGGGGGCGAGGTACTGCCACGGCTGAGGTGAACCGGCCCGCACTCCCCCCGAAGGGAGCGGCGCGCCGGCTCAGCCTGCCCGGGACCGGGCCGAACAGGCCCGGTCCGCGGGAAGCTTGCCGCCCCGGTACAGAACACCTCCCGCGTACGGAGCGGCAAGCCGTGCGACTCCACTGCCTCAGCAGTCCCGGAACTCCGGCGACTGGTTCAGCAGCTGACTGCGCACCGACGTGAAGCGGGCCAGAGTGTCGTCCACCGAGCCGTCCAGCGGGAACACTGCCACCCGGTGGCAGTTCTGGAAGGCCAGGCGTACGCCGAAGTGCCGCTGCAGCGCACCGCGTATCGCGTCGCTCGCGAGCGCACGCAGCAGCTGGCCACGCGCCTGCTCGTCCGGCGGAGGCGTCTGGTTGTCGGCGAAGTTGCCGCCGTCCACCTTCAGCTGAGCCACCAGGGAGCTGACCATCTCCCATGCGTAGGGCAGGGAGGTCCGGACGCAGTCGACGAATTCCGCTTCGTCGACCTCGCCTCGCTCGGCCTTTTCGAGTAGGGCCGGTGAGACGTCCAGCGACATGGGTTCTCCTCTCGCACCCCCTCGGCCGAGGGGGTTGACGGACAGGTAAGGAGACCGTGACGCCGAACACGCTGAGTACACGCGTCGCGACCTCCCGTTTATACGGTAGGCAACTGTTCGTGGCCGCACCAGGACATTGAGAAACCAGGCCAGTCCCAACGTGCACACAACCGGCCACTTTCGAACAGGGCTTATCCGGGGAAACAGGGGCGACCGGAAGAGTCGCGGTCAACGAGCCACCCGGGCGGATCGCGCCGACCCGTTCCGGTCGAGTAGCGTTGCCGACCATGCGTCTCGTCATTGCCCGCTGCTCCGTTGACTACGCGGGCCGGCTCACCGCCCATCTCCCGTCGGCCCCCCGCCTCATCCTCGTGAAGGCGGACGGCAGTGTCTCGATCCATGCGGACGACCGGGCCTACAAGCCCCTCAACTGGATGTCGCCGCCCTGCACTCTGAAGGAGGGTCCGGGGGACGGTGAAGGCACTGCGGGTGTCTGGACCGTCATCAACAAGGCGGGCGAGAAGCTCATCATCACCATGGAGGAGGTCCTCCACGACTCCTCGCACGAGCTCGGCGTGGACCCCGGCCTGATCAAGGACGGCGTGGAGGCGCACCTCCAGGAGCTCCTGGCCGACCGCATCGACACCCTCGGAGAGGGCTACTCGCTGATCCGCCGCGAGTACATGACGGCCATCGGCCCGGTCGACATCCTCTGCCGCGACGCGGAGGGCCGTACCGTCGCCGTGGAGATCAAGCGGCGCGGCGAGATCGACGGCGTGGAGCAACTGACGCGCTACCTGGAGCTGTTGAACCGCGACCCGCACCTCGCGCCGGTCCGCGGCATCTTCGCCGCCCAGGAGATCAAGCCCCAGGCGCGCGTCCTCGCCACGGACCGGGGCATCGGCTGCGCGGTCCTCGACTACAACGCGCTGCGGGGCATCGAGGACGACAAGCTGCGGCTGTTCTGACGGCCACGAGGCCGCTCGTACGGCATGACAGTGGGCCGGGTCCTGTGGAGGGACCCGGCCCACTGTCATGCCGTACGTACGCGGTCGTCGTGCCCCGCCGCTCAGATCACCGGCGACGTGCCGACCGTGCCGGAGCCGGCGGGTGCGCCGGTGTCCGCCGGGCTGCTCGCGACGCTGCCGGTCTCGGCCGGGCTGGATGCCGGGCCGCTGGCCGAGTCCGAGGTCTCCGGGGTCGACGGCGGTGTCTCGCTGGGCTCCCCGGAGGGCCCGGTCGGCGTAGGAGTCGGCGTCGGGGTCGGGGTGGGCGTCGGCGTGGGCGTCGGCTTCGGCGAGGTCGGCGGCCTGGGTGAGGTCGGCGGCTTCGTCGTGGACTTGCTCGGGCTCGGCTCCTTCGACCCGCTCGGGTCGTCCGACGGCTCGGTGCTCGCAGTCGGCGTCGGGTCGTCGTCGGTCCCGAGGACACCGTCCTCGCCCGGGTCGGCCGGCCGGTTCGTCGAGTCCGCGTCGCTGCTGCCCTTCCTCGGCCGTTCCGCGCCGAGTCCGTCGCCGCCCTCGCCCGCGCTGGCCGACGGGTTGACGCCGACCTTCTCCGACGGGGTGTTGTCGTCCGGGTTGGAGGTCGCTCCGAGCGTCACCACCGTGCCGAGCACGGCGGCGAGCAGAGCGCCCGCCCCGGCCGCCACCAGATTGCGCCGGGTGCCGTGGACCAGGCCCTTGACCCCGCCGGTCTTCGCCGAGGAGGAGGACCCGGTCCGGTGCGTGATCAGTGTGGCGGGCTCGCCGGGCCCCTGCAGCGAGGGGACCGGTGCGAACGCGGCCGGCACGCCTCCGGGCGGTGACGCCGACTCCTCGTACCGCGCGTCGGGCACCTCCTCGCCCGCGGTCGGGCCGATGCCCGCCGGGGGTGTGGCGCCCGCCGGAGGTGTGGTGCCCGAGCGGTCCGCGACCAGGGCGAGGGCACGTCGGCCCGCGACGGCGCCGCGCTTGTCCGCGAGGGCGCCGCGCAGGCCGATGGAGGCCTCCAGTTCGGCGCGGGCCCGGTCGAGCTGTCCGCCGCAGAGCGCCAGGATGCCCAACTCATGGTGGAAATAGGCTTGATCCGAGACCTCGCCGGAGAGCCGGGCCGCCTCGGCGCCGGAGCGCAGCGCACGCTCCCAGGCGCTCCAGTGCAGTCCCGCGGCGAACGCGGGCGCGGCCGTCCGGGCCAGCTCCACCGCGGTGGAGCTCTCCTCGTCCTCGGCGGGCGGGACGGTGACCGGCGCCAGGGCGGTCAGCGCGGCGAGCACGGCGTCCGCCTCTGCGGAGACCCGCTCCGGGGTGACGGACGGATGCCCGGCCCACCAGGCGTAGTGCCGGGCGGCGCTGTGGACCGTTTCCCCGACGTCGGAGGCGTAGCCCGCCGCTTCCAGCTGGGTCTGTACGCCGGCCGCGAGCCGGTAGTGCGAGCCGACCGGGGTGACGAGCGCGCAGCCGACGAGCTCCGCGAGCGCGGCGTCCGCGTGCGTGTCCCCCACGAGGGCGGGCAGATGCGCCTGGTGCGGGACCTCGCCGCCCAGCGCGACGGCGAAGCGCAGGGTCGCGCGCGCCGACTCGCTGAGCCGTGAGGCGAGCAGCGCGGCGGGCGCGGCACCCTCGGCGAGCGAGGGCAGCGGCACGTCGTGGCCGTCCTCGGCGTCGAAGGGCGCGTCCACGGGCGCGTCCTCGTAGTAGCCGAACTCGTCGAAGGCGCTCGGGTCGGCGCGCAGCTGGTCGCGCTGGCGCAGCAGGGCGCCGGCCTGGACGAAGCGCAGCGGGAGCCCCTCGGACTCGAACCACAGGTCACCGGCCCAGTTGGCCTCGTCCTCGGTCAGGACGCGGCCGACGGCCCGCTCCAGCAGTTCGAGACCGCCGCCGCGGCCGAGTCCGCCCAGGAAGACCTCTTCGAGGAGCGAGTCGGTGGACGGTGCGGCGATCTCGGGTGTCGCGGAGACCAGGAAGGCGCACTCGGGTGTCGCGTCGAGCAGGTCGTCGAGCGCGCTGCCGCCGAACTCCACGTCGTCCAGGACGACGACCGCGCCGATCTCGTGGACGAGGGCGAGCAGTTCGTCCTGTTCCGGCCGGTGCAGCGGGGCGTTGTGGACGGCCGCGAAGAGGTCGTGCAGCAGGTCGTCCGCCGTACGGCGGTGGCCGCTGAGGCGGACCACGCCGTCGGGCGCGAGGTCCGCGCAGTCGTCGGCGACGGCGTCCAGGAGCACGGTCCGGCCCGAGCCCGAGGGCCCGGTGAGCCGTACGGAGCGTCCCCGCGCGAGCAGGCGTACGAGCCTCTCGCGCTCCTCCTGGCGCTCCAGGAGCGGCAGTCTGGCCGGCGAGGCCCCGGGGGGCACGGGCGGTCGGTTCGAGCGGGCCGCCTCGGCCCGCTCGGCTGCGCTGAACTTCGTGGGCCGCGGCGGCCGCTCGCCCGGCGGGCAGAGCTCGATCTCGCTGCCGTCGACGGGGTTGACGGTGAGCAGGTGATCGCCCGCGACGAGCTGCACGGTGCGGGCCAGTGCCGGCGTGTGCGGGGCGCTCCCCTGCCCCAGCACGTGCGTCAGAGGATCGCGTGGTGGGCGCTGTCGCGGCGCCGAGTCGTCGTGGCCGTACTCTTCGGGTCCCCGGTTCATCGGGTCCATAGGTCCAAGCCCCCCAAAAGCGTCGTGTGCCGAGCCCCTCCCGGCCTTGCCGCACACTGCGCTGTCGCTTCTGGTCCGGTGCCCGCTCACGGGTTCGTCATTACGCGGGCAGCCGAACCCTAAACCTTCGCACAGTATCTACGAACACACGGGGTACCGCGCCGTCCGAGACGTCACAGCTTCGTGAGGATTGTTCACCGGGTACGGGTTCGTACGCGGCTTCCTATCCGATCTTCGCCGTTTGCGACAGTGACGCCGTGTCACATCCGGAGAGGGGCGGAATCACACACGGGGCAGCGATTCGACGCCGATTCCGCCCTCGATCGCCAGGATCCGGTGGAGGCGGGTGGCCACCAGCAGGCGCTGCATCTGCGGCGGGACGCCGCGCAGCACAAGCCTCCGGCCGCACCGCCCCGCCCGCCGGTGGGCCCCCATGATGACACCGAGCCCGGTGGCGTCCCAGGAGTCCAGCTCTGACAGGTCGAGCACCAGGTCGCCGGCTCCGTCGTCGACGGCCGAGTGCAGGACCGTACGGGCGTCCGCCGCGCTGCGGACGTCGAGGCGGCCCCCGACGACCAGCTCGGCGTGGTCGCCCCTGATGTGCATATGCGCTCCCCGAGAGTGCGTATTCGTACTCAGCGTCTTCGTCGTGCCCTGTGTTGCCAGGACTGACTGCCGTACCGGGGCAGAAGTTGCCCTCTGTGAGCGAACCGATACCGAATTCACTCCTACGAGTGGCGCCGTGACCGGTCGAAGATCACCAACAGAGTCAGTACGTGCATCAGTACGTGTAGAAGCCCTGCCCGCTCTTGCGCCCGATGTCACCGGCATCAACCATCCGGCGCATCAGTTCCGGCGGTGCGAACTTCTCGTCCTGGGACTCGGTGTAGATGTTGCCCGTCGCGTGCAGCAGGATGTCGACGCCCGTGAGGTCGGCGGTGGCGAGGGGTCCCATGGCGTGACCGAAGCCCAGCTTGCAGGCGAGGTCGATGTCCTCGGCGGTGGCCACGCCCGACTCGTACAGCTTGGCCGCCTCGACGACGAGGGCCGAGATGAGCCGGGTGGTCACGAAGCCCGCCACGTCACGGTTGACGACGATGCAGGTCTTGCCGACCGACTCGGCGAACTCCCGGGCGGTGGCGAGCGTTTCGTCGCTCGTCTTGTAGCCGCGGACGAGCTCGCAGAGCTGCATCATCGGGACCGGCGAGAAGAAGTGGACGCCGACGACGCGCTCCGGGCGCCCGGTGGCCGCCGCGATCTTGGTGATCGGGATGGCGGAGGTGTTGGAGGCCAGTACGGTCTCGTCCTTCACCAGCCCGTCGAGCGTCCGGAAGATCTCGTGCTTGACTTCCAGCTTCTCGAAGACGGCCTCGACGACGATGTCGGCGTCGGCGGCCGCGTCCAGATCGGTGGTCGTGGTGATGCACCCCAGCGCCGCCCCGGCCGCGTCCGCGTCCAGCTTCCCCTTGCTCACGAACCTGTCGAACGAGGCCTTGATGCCGTCGGTGCCACGGGTCAGCGCCTCGTCGGTGACATCCCGCAGGACGACGTCCCAGCCGGCCTGCGCCGAGACCTGGGCGATACCGGAACCCATGAGTCCGGCTCCGATGACGGCGAGCTTCCGTGCCACAGTCCGACTCCCCTTAACACGCTGTTCAAATTGCCTCTTCGGCGGACCCTAGCGTCCGTGAGGGGCTGTGTGACCGGGAAGTAACGCGCGTCACGTCTCATCTGACGGACATCACACCGAGAGGCTCATTGCGCCGCCCGTACGGCGTAGTTGAGGACCTTCTCACGCAAAAGGTCCCCCATGTCCGCAAGGAGGACCGACACCCCCGGGACACCTCGGACGGAGGAGCGGCGCCCGGTCCCCCGTCCGCTTCGGCGTCGTCGGCGGCGGCTGCCTCGCCGTGACGGTGGGCACACCTGCGCTCCGGACGACGGGGGCGTAACTACGCTGGCCGCATGGTCAATCTGACGCGCATCTACACCAGGACCGGCGACCGGGGCACGACGGCCCTCGGCGACATGAGCCGGACCGCGAAGACGGATCTGCGGATCTCGGCGTACGCGGACACCAACGAGGCGAACGCGGTCATCGGTACGGCGATCGCTCTCGGCGGCCTCGACGAGGAGGTCGTGAAGGTCCTCACCCGCGTCCAGAACGACCTGTTCGACGTGGGCGCCGACCTGTCCACCCCGGTCGTCGAGAAGCCCGAGTTCCCGCCGCTGCGCGTCGAGCAGTTCTACGTCGACAAGCTGGAGGCGGACTGCGACCACTTCAACGGGCAGTTGGAGAAGCTCCGCTCCTTCATCCTCCCCGGCGGCACGCCCGGCGCGGCCCTCCTCCACCAGGCGTGCACGGTGGTCCGCCGGGCCGAGCGGTCGACCTGGGCGGCGCTGGAGGCCCACGGCGAGGTGATGAACGCGCTGACGGCGACCTACCTCAACCGCCTGTCCGACCTCCTGTTCATCCTGGCCAGGACGGCGAACAAGGAGGTCGGGGACGTGCTGTGGGTCCCGGGCGGTGAGCGCTAGCGCTTGGTCAGCGTCCGGGCCGGCTGTTCCTGAGCCGTGCCCGCGGGGGCCTTCTTCGGCCAGATCGCGTACGTCAGGGCGATCAGGCCGTGGATGCCCGCGGCCCGCCACGCCATGTACCGCCAGCTCTCCAGCGATCCGGTGCTGCCCGGGTCGTCGACGTACCAGATGGCGATCTGCAGCAGGGCGGTCGCAACGGCCGCGGCCGTCACCGTGCCGAGCCACACCTTGCCCTCGTGCCGGGCCCGGGCCATGCCGTACTTCGGCGGGCCGGCCGGCCGCTCGGCGCCGGCGAGACGGTGGGCCGCGTGGCCGTCGAGCCATTTCACCGTCCGGTGGCCGTGCCCGACGGTGTAGCCGATGTAGAGCGCGGCCAGTCCGTGTTTCCAGCTCGGCTCGGCGCCGTCCTTCAGGTCCAGTGCGGTGACCACCAGCAGGACGATCTCCAGCAGTGGCTCGCACAGCAGCAGGGTCATACCCGTGCGGGGCATCTTCAGCAGGTAGCGGAAGGCCAGACCCGCGGCCAGCAGCACCCAGAAGCCGACTTCACAGACGATGATCAGCGTGACGATCACGACTCGCTCCTCTCGGTCACCCTTCCAGGCTCCCGTCGATCCGGGCCCTGCTCGTCGTCGCCAGTGACGAAACGGCACTGCATCCTTCGATGTAGCGGAGGACCGTCCCCCGGGATCAGGCGCCGGGCGCGCACTGCGTGTTGGATGGAGTCATGGCCGTACGACTCCCCCGCCCCCACCGCGACGACGTGCGGATCGCGCTCGCGGGTCTGCTCGGCGGCCTCCTGCTGTGGGCCATCGGTCTCGGCACCCGGCCGGACGACGAGCCGATCGTGCTCTGGGCCGGCTCTTGGCCGGTCCTGCTGCCGCTCTGTGTGATGGCCGGCTGCGAACTGCTGCGCCGGGTCCGCCCGCGTACGGTCCTCCTGGTCGGCACGGTCGCCCTGGCCTGCGACACCGTCACGCAGGGCAGCCTGGTCACCGTCGTCATGTTCACGGACCTCGTGTACGCGTCCGTGCTGTACGGGCCGCCCGCCTCGGCCCGCCGTATCCCCTGGATCATGGGGCTGCTCTCGGTGATCGGCACCGTGGTGCCCACCGCCGTGTGGCGTGTCCCGGAGGCGGTGCTGATCGGCGTGATCATCGGCCTGGTGACGCTCGCGCCCGCCGCCACCGGCTGGATCGTCCGCAACCACCGCGACGCCGCCGAGGCCGCCCGCCTGCGCGCCCAGCAGACCGCCCTGCTCGCCGAAATGGACCGCAGCCAGGCCGTCAGCGCCGAACGCGCGCGCATGGCAAGGGAGTTGCACGACATGGTGGCCAACCACCTGTCGGCGATCGCCATCCACTCCACGGCGGCGCTCTCCCTCGACGACCCGGACACCTCGAAGGAGGCCCTCGGTGTCGTCCGCGAGAACAGCGTCGCGGGGCTCGCGGAGATGCGCCGCCTCATCGGCATCCTGCGCGACAGCAGCGGCGACACGGAGCCGGTCGCCGCGCCCACTCTCGGCGGGCTCGGCGCGCTCGTGGACCACGCCCGCGCCAACGGCCTCGACGTGCACCTCGACTGCACGCACACGTCGCTGCCGGCCCCGGTCGAGATGGCCGCCTACCGCATAGTGCAGGAATCCCTGACCAACGCCCTCAAGCACGCCTCCCCCGGCCGGGTCACCGTCGCCCTCGTCCAGCGCGAGCACGCCCTGGACGTGCGCGTCACCAGCCCGTTCGGCGGCGCCCGGGACAGCGGCCCGCGCGCTCCGGGATCCGGCGCGGGCCTGGTCGGGATGAGCGAGCGGGTCGCCCTGCTGCACGGCACGTTCGAGGCCGGCCCCGAAGGCCCCGAAGACCTGGAGGGCGGCAAGATCTGGACGGTCCGCGCCACCCTGCCGATCACCGAAGGAGAGACCGAATGATCCGTGTGCTCGTCGCCGAGGACCAGTCCGCAGTTCGCGCGGGCCTCGTCCTCATCCTGCGCAGCGCCCCCGACATCGAGGTGGTCGGCGAGGCCGCGGACGGCGAGCAGGCGGTGTCCCTGGCCAGGGAGCTGCGGCCGGACCTGGTCCTGATGGACGTCCAGATGCCCCGGCTCGACGGCGTCTCCGCCACCCGTCAGGTCGTCGGCGAGAACCTCGCCGACGTCCTCGTACTGACGACCTTCGACCTCGACGAGTACGTGTTCGGCGCGCTGCGCGCGGGCGCCTGTGGCTTCCTCCTGAAGAACACGGAGGCCCGTCAACTCCTCGAAGCGGTCCGCACGGTGGCGCGCGGCGAGGGCCTGATCTCGCCCGCGGTCACCCGGCGTCTGATCGCGGAGTTCGCCGCGAAGCCGGTGCGCGAGCCGTCGGTCGACCCGGCCGTCCTCGACGCGCTGACCCGACGGGAGCGGGAGGTCCTCTCCTGCCTCGGCGAGGGCCTGTCCAACGCGGAGATCGGAGTACGCCTGGACATGGCGGAGGCCACGGTGAAAACCCACGTCAGCCGCCTCCTGGGGAAGCTGGAGCTGCGCAGCCGGGTCCAAGCGGCCGTGCTGGCGCAGGAGTTGGGCGTGTAACAAGTAGCCACCCCGGAACGCCTCAATGGTCTGGACCTATTGACCTATGGTCCAGACCTTTCTATTGTCCTGCGCACCTCATCAAACTCCCCCAAGGAGACGCGGATGCGCCTCGGACACAGACTTGGACACAGAGCCGTGGCAGGGCTCACCACCCTGCTGCTGCCGTTCGCCGCCCTGGTCGGGCTCGCGAGCCCCGCCTCCGCCGCCACGTCGGCGACCGCCACCTATGCCAAGACCCAGGACTGGGGGTCCGGCTTCGAGGGCAAGTGGACCGTCAAGAACACGGGCACCACGGCCATCAGCTCCTGGACCGTCGAGTGGGACTTCCCCTCGGGCACCTCGGTCACCTCCGCCTGGGACGCCGACGTCACCAGCTCCGGCACCCACTGGACCGCCAGGAACAAGTCCTGGAACGGCACCCTCGCACCGGGCGCCTCCCTCTCCTTCGGCTTCAACGGCTCGGGCTCCGGGTCCCCCGCCAACTGCAAGCTCAACGGCGGCAGTTGTGACGGCGGCCCCACGGTTCCGGGCGACAACCCGCCTTCGGCGCCGGGCAAGCCGACCGCCTCCGGCATCACCGACACCTCGGTGAAGCTCGCCTGGAGCGCGGCCACCGACGACAAGGGCGTCAAGAACTACGACGTCCTGCGCGACGGCGCCAAGGTCGCCACGGTGACCGGAACCTCGTACAGCGACACCGGCCTGACCGCCGGCAGCGACTACTCGTACACCGTCCAGGCCCGTGACACCGCCGACCAGACGGGACCGGTGAGCGGCTCGACCGCCGTGCGCACCACCGGCGGGACCACCGACCCGCCACCCACCGGCGACAAGGTCAAGCTCGGCTACTTCACCGAGTGGGGCGTCTACGGCCGCAACTACCACGTGAAGAACCTGGTCACCTCCGGCTCCGCGTCGAAGATCACCCACATCAACTACGCGTTCGGCAACGTCAAGGGCGGCAAGTGCGTCCTCGACGACGCGTACGCGGCCACCGACAAGGCGTACACCGCCGACCAGTCCGTCAGCGGCACCGCCGACACCTGGGACCAGCCGCTGCGCGGCAACTTCAACCAGCTCCGCCAGCTGAAGGCCAAGTACCCGCACATCAAGGTGCTGTACTCGTTCGGCGGCTGGACCTACTCGGGCGGCTTCGGTGAGGCCGCCGCCAACCCGGCAGCCTTCGCCAAGTCCTGCAAGGCGGTCGTCGAGGACCCGCGCTGGGCCGACGTCTTCGACGGCATCGACATCGACTGGGAGTACCCGAACGCCTGCGGCCTGAGCTGCGACACCTCCGGCTTCAGCTCGTTCAAGACGCTCAGCCAGGCGCTGCGCACCGAGTTCGGCCCGAACTACCTGGTCACGGCGGCCATCACGGCGGACGGCTCGTCCGGCGGCAAGATCGACGCGGCCGACTACGGCGGCGCCTCGCAGTACCTCGACTGGTACAACGTGATGACGTACGACTACTTCGGCGCCTTCACCCCCGCCGGCCCGACCGCCCCGCACTCCCCGCTGACCTCGTACGCGGGCATCCCGGCGGCCGGCTTCAACTCGGCCGACGCGATCGCCAAGCTCAAGGCCAAGGGCGTACCGGCGAAGAAGCTGCTGCTCGGCATCGGGTTCTACGGCCGCGGCTGGACCGGGGTCACCCAGTCCGCCCCCGGCGGCACGGCGACCGGCGCGGCACCCGGCACGTACGAGGCGGGCATCGAGGACTACAAGATCCTCAAGAACTCCTGCCCCGCCACCGGCACCATCGCCGGCACGGCTTACGCGCACTGCGGCAGCAACTGGTGGAGCTACGACACCCCGGCCACCATCGGCACGAAGATGACCTGGGCCAAGAACCAGGGCCTGGGCGGCGCGTTCTTCTGGGAGTTCAGCGGCGACACCACGGGCGGTGAGCTGGTGAGCGCGGTCAGCAACGGCCTGAAGTAGCACGCTCCCCCGGGGCTCGTCCCGGGACCCCCACTCAGCGGGTGCACGTGGTCACGCCACGTTCACCCGCTGTCCGGGTGGGGCCGCCTCCAGCCACGCGAGGAAGCCGGTCAGCGCGTCCTCGCTCATCGCCAGTTCCAGGCGCGTACCACGATGGACGCAGGCGAGGATGATCGCGTCGGAGAGCAGCGCCAGCTCCTCCTCGCCGTCGGGGGCGCGACGGCCCGCCACCTCGATCGCCGAACGTTCGAGGACGCGGCGCGGCCGGAGGGCGTACGAGAAGACACGGAACCACTCGATCCGGTCACCGTTGTAGCGGGCGATGCCGTAGCCCCAGCCTTTGCCGCTGGTGTCGCTCTTCTCCGGGACGTTCCAGCGGAGGCTGCAGTCGAAGGTGCCGCCCGAACGCTGGATCACTCTGCGACGCAGGCCGAAGACGAAGAGTCCGATCGCCACCAGCGCTACTACCGACCCGGCCACAGTCAGAGCGAGGACCATCGACACCGACCTCCTCGTCTCCTAGGTAACGGAAAGGAAAAAAGCACCTGCATCGCCTCAGCCGCGACCCGGTCCGGAGAAGCTCCGGTCCTGGCCGCGGCTGAGTCAGTTCCTGTGGCGCGCCGGTTTCAGTGCGCCGACACCGCCCGCAGTCGGACGTCCGCGCGACGCTCGGCGGACGCGTCCGCGTCCGACTTCGCGCGCTCGAGCGCCCGCTCCGCACGCTGGACATCGATCTCGTCCGACAGCTCGGCGATCTCGGCCAGCAGGGACAGCTTGTTGTCAGCGAACGAGATGAAACCGCCGTGCACCGCGGCGACGACCGTTCCACCATCACTCGTACGGATGGTCACCGGGCCCGACTCCAGCACACCGAGCAGCGGCTGGTGACCGGGCATGACGCCGATGTCGCCGGACGTGGTACGCGCGACGACCAGGGTGGCCTCGCCGGACCAGACACTGCGGTCCGCGGCGACGAGCTCGACGTGCAGCTCAGCAGCCAAGGTGGGCTCCTCGGGTCACCACCCGGCCGTTGCCGCCGGGTGTTGGGTCTAAGTCTAATAGGGCTCCGGGCACCGGAGGTGCCGGGCCCCGCCCGGCCTCTCGGCCGGGGGTCCGGGGGTGGTCCCCGGGATATGCAGCGCAGGTGTGGATGAGGGGGCGGGACGGGCCCGCCCCCTCATCGAGAACACGAGGTTCAGGAGACGCCGAGTTCCTTGGCGTTGGCCTTGAGGTCCTCGATGCCACCGCACATGAAGAACGCCTGCTCCGGGAAGTGGTCGTACTCGCCGTCGATGATCGCGTTGAAGGCCGCGATCGACTCCTCCAGCGGGACGTCCGACCCGTCGACGCCGGTGAACTGCTTGGCGGCGTGGGTGTTCTGGGACAGGAAGCGCTCCACGCGACGGGCACGGTGGACAACGAGCTTGTCCTCCTCGCCGAGCTCGTCGATACCGAGGATCGCGATGATGTCCTGGAGGTCCTTGTACTTCTGCAGGACCGTCTTGACGCGCATGGCGGCGTCGTAGTGGTCCTGCGCGATGTAGCGCGGGTCCAGGATGCGGGACGTGGAGTCCAGCGGGTCCACGGCCGGGTAGATGCCCTTCTCGGAGATCGGACGGGAGAGAACCGTCGTCGCGTCGAGGTGGGCGAACGTGGTGGCCGGGGCCGGGTCGGTCAGGTCGTCCGCGGGGACGTAGATCGCCTGCATCGACGTGATCGAGTGACCACGCGTCGAGGTGATGCGCTCCTGCAACTGACCCATCTCGTCGGCCAGGGTCGGCTGGTAACCCACCGCGGACGGCATACGGCCGAGCAGCGTGGAGACCTCGGAACCGGCCTGGGTGAAGCGGAAGATGTTGTCGATGAAGAACAGCACGTCCTGCTTCTGCACATCGCGGAAGTACTCCGCCATGGTCAGACCGGCCAGCGCCACACGCAGACGGGTGCCCGGGGGCTCGTCCATCTGACCGAAGACAAGAGCGGTCTTGTCGAGAACACCGCTCTCTTCCATCTCCGCGATGAGGTCGTTGCCCTCACGGGTGCGCTCACCGACACCCGCGAAGACGGAGACGCCCTCGTGGAGGTTGGCGACACGCATGATCATTTCCTGGATCAGCACGGTCTTGCCGACACCGGCACCACCGAACAGACCGATCTTGCCGCCCTTGACGTACGGCGTGAGAAGGTCGACGACCTTCAGGCCCGTCTCGAACATCTCGGTCTTCGGCTCGAGCTGGTCGAACGCGGGGGCCTTGCGGTGGATGGTCCACCGGTCGCCCTCGTACGTCTCGTCGGAGTTCAGCACCTCGCCGAGGGTGTTGAACACCTTGCCCTTGGTGAAGTCACCGACCGGGACGGAGATGCCCGTGCCCGTGTCGGTCACCGCGGCCTGGCGGACCAGACCGTCGGTGGGCTGCATGGAGATGGTGCGGACCAGACCGTCACCCAGGTGCTGGGCGACCTCAAGGGTCAGCGTCTTCTTCTCGCCGGCGTTGGCCGGGTCGGCCACCTCGACGTGAAGGGCGTTGTAGATCTCCGGCATGGCGTCGACGGGGAATTCCACGTCGACGACCGGGCCGATGACCCGGGCGACGCGGCCCGTGGCAACGGCCGTCTCAACTGTCGTCGTCATTACCTGTCACTCCCCGCGGTCGCGTCGGCGAGGGCTGCGGTGCCACCGACGATCTCGCTGATTTCCTGGGTGATTTCGGCCTGGCGGGCCGCGTTGGCAGATCGGGAGAGTGAAGTGATCAGGTCTCCCGCGTTGTCGGTCGCCGACTTCATCGCGCGGCGCGTGGCGGCGTGCTTGGAGGCAGCCGACTGGAGCAGCGCGTTGTAGATACGGCTCTCGACGTACCGCGGCAGAAGGGCGTCGAGGACGTCCTCCGCCGACGGCTCGAAGTCGTACAGCGGAAGGATCTCGTCCTTGTTGGACGTCTCCTCCGCCACCTCGTCGAGGCTGAGCGGCAGCAGACGGCTGTCGATCGCCGTCTGCGTCATCATCGAGACGAACTCGGTGTAGACGATGTGGATCTCGTCCACGCCGCCCTCCGCCGTCTCCTTCTCGATGGCCTCGATCAACGGGACCGCGACGTTCTTCGCGTCCCCGTACGAGGGCTCGTCGGTGAAGCCCGCCCACGACTCCGAGACCTTGCGCTCCCGGAAGTTGTAGTGGGCCAGACCACGGCGGCCGACGATGTACGTGTCGACCTCCTTGCCCTCGGCCTCGAGACGGGCGGTCAGCCTCTCCGCCGCCTTGATGGCGTTGGAGTTGAACGCGCCGGCCAGTCCGCGGTCGCTCGTGAGCAGCAGCACCGCGGAACGGGTCGCCGTCTCAGCCTCCGTGGTCAGCGGGTGCTGGGTGTTCGAACCGGTCCCGACCGCCGTGACCGCGCGGGTGAGCTCGGTCGCGTACGGCGTGGAGGCCGCCACCTTGCGCTGCGCCTTGACGACGCGCGAGGCGGCGATCATCTCCATCGCCTTGGTGATCTTCTTGGTCGCGGTGACGGATTTGATGCGACGCTTGTAGACCCGGAGCTGGGCTCCCATGAGTCAGGTCCCTTCCGTCGTCACTTGCCCGCAGCGGCAGGGGTGTCCTCGCCGAGCAGCTTGCCGTCCGACGTCTCGAACTGCTTCTTGAAGTCCGCGATCGCGTCGGCGATGGCCTGCAGGGTGTCGTCGGACATCTTGCCGCCCTCCTTGATGGAGGTCATGAGGCCCTGCTCCTTGCGGTGCAGGTACTCGAGGAGCTCCTTCTCGAAGCGGCGGATGTCGTTGACCGGTACGTCGTCCATCTTGCCGGTGGTGCCGGCCCAGACGGAGACGACCTGGTCCTCGGTGGCCATCGGCTGGTACTGAGCCTGCTTGAGCAGCTCGACCATCCGCTGACCGCGCTCCAGCTGCGCCTTCGACGCGGCGTCCAGGTCGGAACCGAAGGCGGCGAACGCCTCCAGCTCACGGAACTGGGCGAGGTCCACGCGCAGACGGCCGGAAACCTGCTTCATCGCCTTGTGCTGCGCGGAACCACCGACTCGGGAGACGGAGATACCGACGTTCAGCGCGGGGCGCTGACCGGCGTTGAACAGGTCCGACTCCAGGAAGCACTGGCCGTCGGTGATGGAGATGACGTTGGTCGGGATGAACGCCGAGACGTCGTTGGCCTTCGTCTCGACGATCGGCAGACCGGTCATCGAGCCCGCGCCCAGCTCGTCCGAGAGCTTCGCGCAGCGCTCGAGGAGACGGGAGTGCAGGTAGAAGACGTCACCCGGGTAGGCCTCGCGCCCCGGCGGACGGCGGAGCAGCAGGGACACGGCGCGGTAGGCGTCGGCCTGCTTCGAGAGGTCGTCGAAGATGATGAGGACGTGCTTGCCCTCGTACATCCACTGCTGGCCGATGGCCGAACCGGTGTACGGCGCCAGGTACTTGAAGCCGGCCGGGTCGGACGCCGGGGCGGCGACGATGGTCGTGTACTCCAGCGCGCCGGCCTCTTCGAGGGCGCCACGCACGGAGGCGATGGTCGAGCCCTTCTGACCGATGGCGACGTAGACGCAGCGGACCTGCTTCTTCGGGTCGCCCGTGCGCCAGTTGTCACGCTGGTTGATGATCGTGTCGACGGCCAGAGCGGTCTTGCCGGTCTGACGGTCACCGATGACCAGCTGACGCTGGCCACGGCCGATCGGGGTCATCGCGTCGACGGCCTTGTAGCCGGTCTCCATCGGCTCGTGCACCGACTTACGGGCCATGACGCCCGGGGCCTGCAGCTCGAGGGCGCGGCGGCCGGACGTCTCGATCTCGCCGAGACCGTCGATCGGGGTGCCGAGCGGGTCGACCACGCGGCCGAGGTAGCCCTCGCCCACCGCGACCGACAGGACCTCGCCGGTACGGGTGACCGGCTGGCCCTCCTCGATACCGCTGAACTCGCCGAGGACGACCGCACCGATCTCGCGCTCTTCCAGGTTCAGTGCGAGACCGAGGGTGCCGTCCTCGAACTTCAGCAGTTCGTTGGCCATGGCCGAGGGCAGGCCCTCGACCTTCGCGATGCCGTCGCCGGCAAGGGTGACCGTACCGACCTCCTCGCGCGAGGCCGCGTCCGGCTTGTACGACTGGACAAAGTTCTCCAGCGCATCCCGGATCTCCTCCGGCCGGATCGTGAGCTCCGCCATCTGGGTTCCCTGCTCTCCTTGTTGGGCCCGAAGTTTTCTTGGGGGGTCTGGGGTCAGCCCCCAGGAATCCTCTGCACGGCCCAACCAGGGCCGTAAGTACTTCTTAGGTACTGCCGTGTACGCGTATTGAGTTGCTGCTAGCCCGCCATGCGGCGGCTGGCGTCCGCGAGCCGGTCCGCGATCGAGCCATTGATGATCTCGTCGCCGACCTGCACCCGGATTCCGCCGAGGACCTCGGGGTCCACGTCGAGGTTGAGGTGCATCTGACGGCCGTAGAGCTTCGCGAGGGCGGCGCCGAGGCGCTGCTTCTGCGACGGGCTCAGCACGACCGCCGAGGTGACGACGGCGACCATGCGGTCACGACGCTCGGCGGCGAGCTTGGACAGGGACTCGAGTCCCGCTTCCAGGCTACGTCCCCGGGGCGCGGTCACAAGGCGCGTGACCAACCGCTCGGTGACGGCGTCGGCCCGGCCGCCGAGCAGACTGCGCAGCAGTTCGCTCTTGGCCGCGGTCGTGGCGCCGCGGTCGGTCAGCGCGGCCCGCAGTCCGGTGCTGGAAGAGACGATCCGGCCGAACCGGAACAGCTCGTCCTCCACGTCGTCGAGTTTGCCCGCGCGCTGCGCCGCCGTGAGATCGGCGGTGTCGGCCAGCTCCTCGATGGAGTCCACCAGGTCGCGCGAGCGCGACCAGCGGGCACGCACCAGGCCGGCCACCAGGTCGGCGGTCGTACCGCTGACCTGGCCGGCGAGGAGACGTCCGGCCAGTTCGGCCTTCGCCTCTCCGGCCTGCGACGGGTCGGTGAGGACCCGGCGCAGTGACACCTCGCGGTCGAGCAGCGCGGTGACGGCGGCCAGCTCGGATGCGAGCTGCGCCGCGTCCACGGACGTGTTGTCCGTCAGCGCGTCGAGACGCTCACGTGCGGCAGCCAGGGCCTCGCGGCTCGCCCCGTTCATCGCGTGGCCTCGGCCTGCGAAGCGGTCTCGTCGAGACCGTCGAGGAACCGGTCGATGGTGCGGCTCTGCCGGGCGTGGTCCTCGAGGGACTCTCCGACGAGCTTGCCGGCCAGTTCGGTGGCCAGCTGGCCGACGTCCTGACGCAGCGCGGACGCGGCGGCCTTGCGGTCGGCCGCGAGCTGGGTGTGACCGGCGGCGATGATTTCCTCACGCTGCCGCTGGCCTTCCGCGCGCATCTCGGCGATGAGCGTGGCGCCCTGCTCCTGCGCCTCCTGGCGCAGACGCGCGGCCTCGTGCCGGGCTTCGGCGAGCTGAGCCTTGTACTGCTCGAGCACGCTCTGGGCCTCGGTCTGAGCGGCCTCGGCCTTCTCGATACCGCCCTCGATGGCCTCGCGGCGCTGCTCCAGAACCTTGTTGATGTTCGGGAGGAGCTTCTTGGCGAGGAAGCCGAAGACGATGACGAAGGCGATCAGGCCGATGACCAGCTCGGGAATCGGCGGGATGAGGGGATTTTCCATCTCCTCGGCCGCGACAGTGAGCAGCTGGCTCATATCAGTGCCTTTCGTCTAGTGGGCGGTCTGTCGTGAATCCGACGTCAGACGCCGTAGACGAACGGCATGACCAGACCGATGAGGGCGAGCGCCTCACAGAAGGCGAAGCCGAGGATCTGGTTGGCGCGGATGAGGCCGGCGGCCTCGGGCTGACGGGCAAGGGCCTGGGTGCCGTTACCGAAGATGATGCCGACGCCGACGCCGGGGCCGATGGCGGCGAGGCCGTAGCCGATGGAGCCGAGGGAGCCGGAGACAGCGGCGAGGGTCTCAGTGGCAGCCATGCTGATTCTTCCTTCTCTGTACGGACCGGCGGGGGTTGGCCACCGGACGCTTAGGGGGTTCTACTGGAGGGGTGGCTCAGTGGTGCTCGGCGAGCGCGCCCTGGATGAAGGTGCAGGTGAGGAGCACGAAGACGTACGCCTGCAGGGCCTGGATGAACAGCTCGAAGGCCGTCATCACGATCACCATGACGAACGAGACGCCCGCGTAGGCGATCCCGATGCCGTTGAGCAGGTACCAGCTGGCGATCGTGAACAGCAGCAGCAGGGTGTGGCCCGCGAACATGTTCGCGAAGAGCCGCACCGCGTGCGTGAACGGCCGCACGAGCAGGTTCGAGAGGAGTTCGATGAACATGGCCAGCGGGAGGACCGGGCCCAGCGACTTGTCGTATCCGGTGATGTTCTTGAAACCACCGACGAATCCGTGCCGCTTGAAGGTCAGCGAGACCCACAGGACGTAGACGATCAGAGCGAGGACCGCGGGGTACGCGATGATCGACGTAACCGGGAACTGCGCGACCGGGATGATCGACCAGAGGTTCATCATCCAGATGAAGAAGAACAGCGAGACAACCAGCGGGACGTACTTCTCGCCTTCCTTCTTGCCGATGGTCTCGTAGACGACACCGCGACGGATGAAGTCGTAGCCCGCCTCGGCCACCATCTGCAGCTTGCCCGGGACGACCTTCGGCTTACGGAAGGCGGCCCAGAAGAAGCCGATGATGATGACGGAGCCGAGCAGCGCCAGGAGCATCGTCTTGTTGAAATAGACGCTGCTGTCCGCATCGCCCACCAGGGGCTCGAACAGGAACGAATGCAGGCCGGGAGCCGGGAAGCCACAGCCGTCGAAGATGTGGCAGTCGGTCTCGAAGGCGAGCACCTGCGTCGGGTCAGCACTCACCGCGGGCTCCTTCAGCGTGGCGCATGGGTACGGCAACCTCGTTGTGTCGGCGCGGCGAACAGCCGCGGTTCGGCACTGGACTGGTGTTACGGATGTGGGGGCGGCAAGAGGGCATCGAGCCTCGCGCTAGAGCAGGCGTCAGCTCAGATGCCCGCGCCCGCGATGCCGCAGTTGGCACCGGACGATAGCAGGATCCCCAACGTGCGCTTATCCCGGCCCTACCCCTCACGACGAGTGCCCCGTCTTTTCGGGCTTGTCGCCCTTCGAGGAGTCGGGTTCGACGTACAGGATCTTGGCCTTCATGTGGGCACGCGCCTGGGCGCCGATCCACGCGAGCGTGGTGGCGACAAGCGTGATGGCGAACGCCTTGGGGTTGAACAACGTCGTGTTCTTGAAGGCCGCGACGAAGATGAACAGCAGAAGAATCTGTGCCGTGTAGAGCATCAGACCCATCGCCTGGAAAAGGTGCGGAAGCGATTTGGCGGTGCGCTGCAGAACGTACAGCCCGATACCCATGAACAGGATCACGACCAGCGTCGCCACGAGCGCCCCGACCGCTCCCTCACCACCGGCAACCACACCACTGACGACGGCTGCGACTGCGCCGACGACAGCTGTGGGCACAGCGGCCTGGAGGAGGATCCGGACGTCGTTGGAGGGCATGGCGGCAACTCCGCTTGTTCAAGGGGGCAGGTGTCGTCATGGACGAGCGTAGTCCCGGACAGAGAGAGAACCTCACGCCGATGAACCGTCGCACTGCGGTCCTTCGGCTCCGTCCTGGGTTCTCGTGAACCGTATCACAAACTATTTGATGAGGTCTTTACCTGGTTGGTGTGCCTGGAGTCACACATGAGAGTGAACGCGCGCGTCTGTGCACTCCGGCGACCGTCTTGTCTGGTATTAGGGCGTTTTCCAAGAGCCGCCCAGCAGGCGGCTCTTGCGCGATTCTTACCCGGCGTCAGCGCGACGTTCCGGTCCTGCGCTCTTCCAGGACGCGTGAACGAGGGCCGACGGCGGTCGCCCCGTTGACTCCTGACACACCCACGGCCACCGGAGTGCGGTGTTCCTCACCCTGGGCGCCGGCGTCGTCCGCCTCGCCGTGCGGCCCTCCGTCGGCCGCGCACGCGGTCGGCGTCGCGGCCTCCGCGGGTACGTCGACTGCCTTGCGCCGGCGGTAGCGGGGCGGCACGAAGTGCTCGGCCCAGCGCGGGGCACGCGGCGTGAAGCGCGGCAGCAGGAGCAGCACCAGGCCCACCGCGCTGAGCGCCATGATGCCGAGCACGATCCACATGGCACCCGAGTTCACCGAGTACGCGAGGGCGCCGAAGGCGATGAGCGCCGACCAGAAGTACATGATGAGGACGGCCCGGCTGTGCGAGTGCCCGATCTCCAGCAGACGGTGGTGCAGGTGGCCGCGGTCGGCGGCGAACGGGGACTTGCCGTTCCAGGTGCGCCGCACGATGGCGAGCAGCAGGTCGGCCGCCGGGACGGCGATGATCGTCAGTGGCAGCAGCAGCGGGATGTAGACCGGCACCGTCTGGTGCACGGCCTCCTTCTCGGACCCGGCGAAGAGGTTCATCGCGTCGGGGTCGACCTGCCCGGTGATGGAGATGGCACCGGCCGCGAGCACCAGGCCGATCAGCATCGAGCCCGAGTCGCCCATGAAGATCCGGGCAGGATGCATGTTGTGCGGCAGGAAGCCCAGGCACATGCCCATGAGGATCGCGGAGAACAGGGTCGCGGGGGCGGCGGACTCCAGGCCGTAGCCGTACCAGATGCGGTACGCGTACATGAAGAACGCTGCGGCGGCGATGCACACCATGCCGGCGGCGAGGCCGTCGAGGCCGTCGACGAAGTTCACGGCGTTGATGGTGATCACGACGAGCGCGACCGTCAGCAGCGTGCCCTGCCACTGGGTCAGCGACACCGAGCCGACGCCGGGGATCGGCAGCCACAGGATCGTCAGACCCTGCATGACCATGACGCCCGCGGCGATCATCTGGCCGCCGAGCTTGATGAGGGCGTCGATCTCGAACTTGTCGTCCAGGACACCGATCAGCCAGATCAGCGCGGCGCCGGAGAGCAGGGCGCGCGGCTCGTTGGAGTTCTCGAACACCTCGTTGAGGTTCGTCAGATGGTCGGCGACCAGCAGGCCGGCGCACAGTCCGAAGAACATCGCGATGCCGCCCAGCCGCGGTGTGGGTTCTCGGTGCACGTCACGTGCCCGGATCTCCGGCATCGCTCCGGCCACGATCGCGAACTTCCGCACCGGCCCGGTCAGCAGGTACGTCACCGCGGCCGTGATGCAGAGCGTCAGGAGGTATTCACGCACGGGCTTCCCCACAGGTCTCGCTGGCCATCTCAGCCCCACACCCTAGCTTTGCGCGCATAGGGTTGGGGACTTCCGGGTAGAGCCGATGGTTGCACGAGTGGCTGTGCCCCTGTGGCCGCCTACCCCCCGCTAGCCGGGATAGGGGGGAAATCTCCCGGTCAGATCCCGCACTTCTTCACGCACGCGACGGCCGGCCGCCTCGTCCCGCAGGGCCGTCGCGAACAGCGCGGCGATCCGGGTCATCTCGGCCTCGCCCATGCCCTGCGTGGTGACGGCGGCCGTGCCCAGGCGCAGTCCGCGCACGTCGGGGTGGGGCAGCGCACAGGTGTCGAGGACCATTCCGGCGGCGGCGAGACGTCCGCGGGCGGTGCGGCCCTCCACGCCGAGCGGCGCCGGGTCGACGGTCAGCAGGTGGGTGTCGGTGCCGCCGGTGGTGACCGCGAGCCCCTCGGCGGCCAGGCTCCCCGCGAGCATCCGCGCGTTCGCGACCACCTGATGGGCGTACGCGGTGAACGCCGGTGTTGCCGCCTCGCCGAACGCGACGGCCTTGGCGGCGATGGTGTGCATCTGCGCGCCGCCCTGGGTGAAGGGGAAGACCGCCCGGTCCACGCGCTCGGCCAGTTCGCTCCCGCACAGCAGCATTCCGCCGCGCGGTCCGCGCAGCACCTTGTGCGTGGTCGCGCACACGACGTCGGCGTACGGGACCGGGCTGGGGGCAGCTCCCCCGGCGACGAGCCCGATGGGGTGGGCGGCGTCGGCGATGAGGTACGCGCCGACCTCGTCCGCCACCTCGCGGAAGGCGGCGTAGTCGATGTGCCGGGGGTAGGAGATGGACCCGCACACGATGGCCTTCGGGCGGTGCGTACGGGCCAGCGCCCGAACCTGCTCGTGGTCGATGAGCCCGCTCTCCGGGTCGACGCCGTATCCGACGAAGTCGAACCACCTGCCGGAGAAGTTGGCGGGTGACCCGTGCGTCAGGTGCCCGCCGTGCGGCAGGCCCATCGCGAGGACGGTGTCACCGGGGCGCAGCAGGGCGGCGTACGCGGCCAGCACGGCCGAACTCCCGGAGTGGGACTGCACGTTGGCGTGATCGGCGCCGAAGAGGGCCCTCGCACGCTCCATGGCGACCCGCTCGGCGACGTCGACCAGTTCGCAGCCGCCGTGGTGCCGGGCACCGGGATAGCCCTCGGCGTACTTGTTGGCGAGTGGCGAGCCCAGGGCGGCCAGCACGGCCGGCGAGGTGAAGTTCTCGGCAGCGATCAGCTGCAGCGTCGTCGTCTGCCGCTCCAGCTCGCCGAGGATGATCTCGGCCAGTTCCGGATCCTGCCGGCCGAGCACGTCGGCCGACGGCGGACCTTCAAGCATGTGTGTGACCGGCATGGCTGACTCCGGACCTCGGCGGGGGGGACCTACGTCCAATGTAGAACCGAGTTCTCCACCGCGCCCGGTGTTACGTCCGAGCCGGTGTCCCGTCCCCCGGCGCGCGCCTCGTACGGCTTGGCCCCTCGCGTCGTCCCGGGGCCCCGGTCAGGTGCGCGCGGGCACCCCTGTCAGCGCCGTGACCACCGGGTCCAGTGCCTGCTGGATCTCGTCCCCCACCGACCGGAAGAACGGCAGGGGCGCCCCGTACGGGTCGTACACCTCGTCCGCCTCCGCCGTCGGCGCCAGGAGCCACCCGCGTAGAGCCGCCGCAGCACGGACCAGTGCCCGTGCGCGCGCGACCATGCCCTCCTCCAGAGGGGGGAGCGTCGCGGGGTCTATGGCCCGGACCAGGCGGGTGAACTCCTTCAGCGTGAAGGTGCGCAGGCCCGCCGAGTGGCCCATGGAGATGACCTGGGCGCGGTGGTCGCGGGTGGCGGTGAGCACCAGGTCCGCCCTGATGACGTGCTCGTCCAGCAGCTCGCGGCCCACGAAGCCGGAGGGGTCCGCGCCGAAGTCCGCGAGGACCGTCTCCGCGTTGGCCTCCATGGCGGCGCCCTCGTGCCCCCAGGTGCCGGCGCTCTCCACGATCAGGCCGCCCCACAGGGGGTCGCCGAGGCGGTCCGCCAGGGCATGGCGGGTCAGCCGCTCGGTGATCGGCGAGCGGCACACGTTGCCGGTGCTGACGTGGAGGATGCGAAAGAAGGAGTCGCCCGAGGCCCCGTCGCCGTAAGCCCCCGTGTTCCCCGTCCCCGTACCTATGCCACGCCCCGCGTCAGGGGCTGTCAATTCGCCACCTCGAGGTCGGGTACGACCTTCCGCAGCTCCTCGGCCGACAGGGCCCCCGCGCGCAGCAGCACCGGCACCTTGCCCGTCACGTCGACGATCGACGAGGGGACGATGCCGGGGGTGGGGCCGCCGTCCAGGTACACGGAGACGGAGTCGCCGAGCATCTCCTGCGCGGCGTCGCAGTCCTCGGGGGACGGGTGTCCCGTGAGGTTCGCGGACGAGACGGCCATCGGGCCGACCTCGGTCAGCAGCTCGATGGCGACCGGGTGCAGCGGCATGCGCACGGCGACGGTGCCGCGGGTGTCCCCCAGGTCCCACTGGAGCGACGGCTGGTGCTTGGCGACGAGGGTCAGCGCGCCCGGCCAGAAGGCGTCGACGAGCTCCCACGCCATCTCGGAGAAGTCCGTGACCAGGCCGTGCAGCGTGTTCGGGGAGCCGATGAGGACGGGCGTGGGCATGCTCCGGCCCCGGCCCTTGGCCTCCAGCAGGTCGGACACGGCCTCCGAGCTGAACGCGTCGGCGCCGACCCCGTACACGGTGTCGGTCGGCAGGACGACGAGCTCGCCCCGGCGGACGGCGGACGCGGCCTCGCGCAGACCCGTCGAGCGGTCGGTCGCGTCGTTGGTGTCGTATCGCCGTGCCATATCAGCAAGCCTCCTCGAACACGCGGGCCCCGTTGGCCGCGCGTCTAACGATGTCCACGTCGTCCACGCAAGAAGTCGCCGCGGTCATGGCATCGCCCTGCGGGCGGTCGCGAACCGCGGCCTGTTGTTGAGGTCGGGGTGGTCGGCGGCGTCGGCCCAGCCCCGCTCCTCGGTGAAGATCCACGGCACCTGCCCGCCCTGGGTGTCCGCGTGCTCGACGACGACGACACCGCCCGGCCGCAGCAGCCGGTGCGCGGTGCGCTCCAGGCCGCGGATCAGGTCGAGGCCGTCCTCCCCCGAGAACAGGGCGAGTTCGGGATCGTGGTCCCGGGCCTCCGGAGCGACGTACTCCCATTCCGTGAGCGGGATGTACGGCGGATTGGAGATGACGAGGTCCACCTGGCCGTCGAGGTCGGGGAAGGCGTCCAGCGCGTCCCCCTGCCGCAGGTCGACCCTGGACCCCTCGACGTTCTTACGGGTCCACCGCAGCGCGTCCTCGGACAGTTCGACGGCGTGCACGCGGGAGCGCGGCACCTCCTGCGCGAGGGCGAGCGCGATGGCGCCCGAACCGGTGCACAGGTCGACGATCAGCGGCTCCACGACGTCCATCGCACGGACGGCGTCTATGGCCCAGCCGACGACCGACTCGGTCTCGGGCCGGGGCACGAACACGCCGGGCCCGACCTGGAGTTCCAGGTAGCGGAAGTAGGCCCGTCCGGTGATGTGCTGGAGCGGCTCACGGGCCTCACGGCGCGCGATCGTCTCCCAGTACCGGGCGTCGAAGTCGGAGTCCTTGACGGTGTGCAGCTCGCCCCGCTTCACGCCGTGCACGAACGCGGCGAGCTCCTCGGCGTCGTTGCGCGGCGAGGGCACGCCGGCGTCGGCCAGCCGCTGGGTGGCCTGGGCCACTTCCGCGAGCAGCACTCCGCGGGGGTTTGGGGTTCGCCCCCCAAAATGTTGCTGCACGCTGGTCCTCCGGGGCTGAGCTGTTGTCCGTCGAGCGGATGGGTACTGCGGCTGTGCTGGTGCGCGTCCTAGGCCGCGGCGAGCTTGGCCGCCGAGTCGGCGTCCACGCAGGCCTGGATCACCGAGTCGAGGTCACCGTCGAGGACCTGGTCCAAGTTGTACGCCTTGAAGCCGACGCGGTGGTCCGAGATGCGGTTCTCCGGGAAGTTGTACGTACGGATCTTCTCGGAGCGGTCGACGGTGCGGACCTGGCTGCGGCGGGCGTCCGCGGCCTTGCTCTCCGCCTCCTCCTGCGCCGCGGCCAGCAGCCTGGAGCGCAGGATACGCATCGCCTGCTCCTTGTTCTGCAGCTGGCTCTTCTCGTTCTGGCAGGAGGCGACGACTCCGGTGGGAACGTGCGTGATGCGCACGGCGGAGTCGGTCGTGTTGACGGACTGGCCGCCGGGCCCGGAGGAGCGGTAGACGTCGATCCGCAGGTCGTTGGCGAGGATCTCGACGTCGACCTCCTCGGCCTCGGGCGTGACGAGCACGCCGGCGGCCGAGGTGTGGATGCGGCCCTGCGACTCGGTGGAGGGGACCCGCTGCACGCGGTGCACCCCGCCCTCGTACTTCATCCGGGCCCAGACACCCTGGCCGGGCTCGGTGGCACCCTGGCCGCCCTTGGTCTTCACGGCGACCTGGACGTCCTTGTAGCCGCCGAGCTCGGACTCGGTGGAGTCGATGATCTCGGTCTTCCAGCCGACACGCTCGGCGTACCGGAGGTACATGCGCAGGAGGTCGCCGGCGAACAGGGCCGACTCGTCGCCGCCCGCGCCCGCCTTGATCTCGAGGATGACGTCCTTGTCGTCGCTGGGGTCGCGCGGGACGAGGAGCAGCCGCAGCTTCTCCGTCAGTTCCTCGCGCTGCTTCTCCAGGTCCTTGACCTCGGCGGCGAAGTCGGGGTCGTCGGCGACGAACCCCTTGGCCGTCTCGATGTCGTCCCCGGTCTGCTTCCAGGAGCGGTACGTCGCGACGATCGGGGTCAGCTCGGCATAACGCTTGTTGAGCTTGCGCGCGTTGGCCTGGTCGGCGTGGACCGACGGGTCAGCGAGCTTCTTCTCCAGATCGGCGTGCTCGCCGATGAGTTCCTCGACCGCCTCGAACATCTCCGGCTCCAATGGGCTGCCCCCGGCTCGTCACGGGCTCGGGGACGTAGGTACGGCTTGGGGGTTCCCCCCGCTCGATCGGGGTCGAGAGCTCGGGGGAGGGGGCTGCACCGCAAAGCGCCGGTCCCGGCGCCCCCTGGTCGGAGGCGCCGGAGACCGGCGCTGCGAGCTCGCTACTTGTTGTCAGCGGCAGCCTTGGCCTTGCCGAAGCGGGCCTCGAAGCGGGCCACACGGCCACCGGTGTCGAGGATCTTCTGCTTGCCCGTGTAGAACGGGTGGCACTCGGAGCAGACCTCGGCACGGACGGTGCCGTTGGAGATCGTGCTGCGGGTGGTGAACGACGCGCCACAGGTGCAGCTGACCTGCGTCTCGACGTACTCGGGGTGGATGTCGCGCTTCAAGGTGTCTCCTAGTTTCGGGAGGGCGCCGGGTCGCCGCCGCGGGATGCGGGTGCGTGAACCGGGGCCGACTGTCCAGTCTGCCAGGACTGGTGCCATCTCCCAAAACCGGGGGACGGCGTCGGGTATTCCCCGGGGGTGGGAGTGGTGCGCCCCGGGGTGCCCGAGTGTCGCCGTGGGCCGGTGCGGGCCCGGTCCCGGGCCGTCGTGCGGTGTGCCCGTGCCCCTTGCGGGACTACGAGGCGATCACGCCCTTGGCGTCGCCGCTCGCCGTCTTCTCGGTCGCCGACTTCGGGATCGCCCGGTCGTTCTTCAGGGCGTCCCAGACCAGCTCGGCCTTGGTCTTCTGGAGGAGGACGCGGTTCGCGTCGGCCGGGTCGTACTGGACCGGCATCGTGACCATGTTCATCTTCGAGGAACTGATCCCCTTGAGCCCGCCCGCGAACGACGCCAGGTCCTTGACCGAGTCGAGGTCGGAGTCGGTGGTGACGGTCTTGGTCGCGGTGTCGGCGAGGTCGTACAGCTTCGTCGGGCTGGTCAGCACGCCGATGTCCTTGACCTGGTTGACGAGGGCCTTGATGAACGCCTGCTGGAGCTGGATGCGGCCGAGGTCGGAGCCGTCGCCGACACCGTGGCGCGTACGGACCAGACCGAGCGCCTGCTTGCCGGTGAGCTGGTGCGTGCCGGCTTCCAGGTCGAGGTGGCTCTCCTTGTCGGTGATGCTCTTGGTCGTGGTGACCTCGACACCGCCGAGCTCGTCGATCAGCTTCTGGAAGCCGCTGAAGTCGACCTCCAGGTAGTGGTCCATGCGGATGCCGGTCATCGACTCGACGGTCTTCACGGCGCAGGCGGCGCCGCCCGTCGAGTACGCCGAGTTGAACATCGCCAGGGACGCGGCGTCGTGCCTGACGCCCTGGCTGTCGGTGCACTCGGGCCGGGGCACGAGGGTGTCGCGGGGTATGGAGACCACGCTGGCCTTCTTGTGGCCCTCGTAGACGTGCACGATCATCGCCGTGTCCGAGCGGGCGCTGCCGTCGTCGATGCCGCCGCCGAGCTTCTTGTTGCTGCCGGAGCGGGTGTCGGAGCCGAGCACGAGGATGTCCTGCGAGCCGTTGTCGACGTCCAGGGGCCGGTCGGTGCCGAGTGCCTGGTTGATGTCGACGCTCTTGATGTTGTCGTTGAGGCTGAAGTACATGTACCCGAGACCGGTACCGCCCAGGACGAGGACGCCCGCAGCGGACCAGGCCGTGACGAGGAGCGCCTTGTGGCGCCTGCTGCGCGGCTTGCGGCGGCGGCCCGTGGCGCGGTGGCGCGGGACGGTGGTACCGGAATCGTCCGGGATACCGGGTTCCGGAATGCTCTCGGCAGACATGTGCTCCTCAGTCCTCGCTGGCTCGGTTACCCCCTGCGGTCAGGGTCAGGCGTGGTCAAGTGCCGTGACGTCTCTGTCAGGACCCGTCTGTTCAGACGTTGAAACCGAAAAAAGGGTTGCACAACAGGCTGTGACCGTACGGTGCGCCGATGGCAACGGTGAGTGAGTGGCGCAGGCGGTCACCGACGGCTCACCTGCGCTTTCGGGGGCGGACGCGATGGTTCCCACGCCCCGTGACGCCCTTCACACCTGTGGTGAAGGTCTCGCGTGCGGCCCCTGGCGACACCGGCTTGTCCCCCGGCACACGGCAACGCGAAGGGCCGCCCCCGTGTGTGACGGGGGCGGCCCTTCGCGGTACCGCTGTCCGGCCGAGCCGGCTGCGACCTCAGTCGTTGCCGTTGCCCGGCATCGGCGTCGTCTTCTGGATCTGCAGCAGGAACTCGGCGTTCGACTTCGTCTGCTTCATCTTGTCGAGCAGCAGCTCGATCGCCTGCTGCTGGTCGAGCGCGTGCAGCACGCGACGCAGCTTCCAGGTGATGGCGAGCTCGTCGCTGCCGAGCAGGAGCTCTTCCTTACGGGTACCGGACGCGTCGACGTCCACCGCCGGGAAGACGCGCTTGTCGGCGAGCTTGCGGTCGAGCTTGAGCTCGGCGTTGCCGGTGCCCTTGAACTCCTCGAAGATGACCTCGTCCATGCGCGAGCCGGTGTCGACGAGCGCGGTGGCCAGGATCGTCAGCGAGCCGCCGTCCTCGATGTTGCGCGCGGCACCGAAGAAGCGCTTCGGCGGGTAGAGCGCGGTCGAGTCGACACCACCGGACAGGATGCGGCCGGAGGCCGGGGCGGCGAGGTTGTACGCACGGCCCAGACGCGTGATCGAGTCGAGCAGCACGACGACGTCGTGGCCCAGCTCCACCAGGCGCTTGGCACGCTCGATGGCGAGCTCGGCGACCGTGGTGTGGTCCTCGGCGGGGCGGTCGAAGGTCGAGGAGATGACCTCGCCCTTCACCGACCGCTGCATGTCGGTGACCTCTTCCGGACGCTCGTCGACCAGGACGACCATCAGGTGGCACTCGGGGTTGTTGTGCGTGATCGCGTTGGCGATCGCCTGCATGATCATGGTCTTGCCGGTCTTCGGCGGGGCCACGATCAGACCGCGCTGGCCCTTGCCGATCGGCGCGACGAGGTCGATGATGCGGGTCGTCAGCACGCCCGGGTCGGTCTCCAGACGGAGCCGGTCCTGCGGGTAAAGGGGCGTCAGCTTGTTGAACTCGGGCCGCCCGCGCCCTGATTCGGCAGCCATGCCGTTCGCCGAGTCGAGGCGGACCAGCGCGTTGAACTTCTCGCGGCGCTCGCCGTCCTTGGGCTGACGGACCGCGCCGGTGACGTGGTCACCCTTGCGCAGACCGTTCTTGCGGACCTGGGCGAGGGAGACGTACACGTCGTTCGGCCCCGGCAGGTAGCCCGAGGTGCGGATGAACGCGTAGTTGTCGAGGATGTCCAGGATGCCCGCGACGGGGATCAGGACGTCGTCGTCGGCGACCTGCGGCTCGTTGGGGCCGAACTCCTCGCGGCCACGGCGGCCACGGCGGTCCCGGTAACGACCGCGGCGGCCGCGGCGGCCACCCTCGAAGTCGTCGTCGTCCTGCGGGCCGTTGTCACGCTGGCGGTCCTGGCGGTCCTGGCGGTCTTGACGGCCGCCGCCCTGCTGCTGCCGGTCCTGACGGTCCTGGCGCTGCTGATTGCCGCCGCCCTGGCCACCCTGACCGCCCTGGCCACCCTGCTGCTCGTCGCTCTTGCCACGGCGGTCGCGGTCGCGGCCACCACGGTCACGGTCGCCGCGCTCACCACGGTCGCCGCGGTCACGACGGTCGCGGCGGCCCTGACGGCCGTCGGCGCCGCCGTCCGAGGCGTCGCTCTGCGACTGGGCGGGCGTCTCGGCCTTCGGCTCGCTCTTCGCCTCGGCGGTGACCGTCTCGGGGCTGCCCGCGTCGGCGGTCGCGCGCCGCCTGCGGCGCTCGACCGGGGCGTCGTCTCCCCCACGGTCGGCTTCGCTCGCGCGCGAGGGGCCTCCGTCGGGCTGGCCCGGAATCTCGATCTGCTGCTGGGCCACGGCTTTCTCGGCCTTGGCGTCCGCCTTCTTGTCGGCGGCGGAGGCGGCCTCGTCACCCGTACGAGCCTTCGAGGTGGCCCGGCGCTTGGGCTTCGTCTCGGTGGCGTCCGCGGCCTTGGCCGGGGCACTCCCTCCCCCAGAGCCTGAAGCGGCCTGGGAGGTACCCCCACCCTGCGCCTCCTTGATGACCTCGATCAGCTGGCTCTTGCGCATCCGCGCGGTGCCCCTGATGCCGAGGCCGGATGCGACCTGCTGCAGCTCGGCCAGCACCATGCCCTCGAGGCCGGTACCGCGGCGCCGACGGGAGCCGGCACCGGTGGCAGGCGCGGAGGCGTCCGTGGCGGGCGCGGCAGCGGTCTCCTCGACACGTGCGCCCATCAGATCGGTGGTGTCGCTCACGAAGGGTCCTTCCCTGGAGCGGACGTCGGCCTGTCTGGCTCGGCGACCGGTTGTGCTGTCCGACAGTGGTCCGTCATGTGTGGACCGTGCCGGGGCGGTGGTCCGCCAAAAGGCGGAGGGAATTTCTGGGATGACGTTTCCCGTGGCCGTGGCACTGAGGTGCGGTGTCCATCGGCTCGGTCACGCCGGTTCCGGAGCGTGCTCAGCACCGCTCAGCGCGTAGCACCCAATGCATGGCACAAAGCAGTTTGGGGGGCTCCCGGAAGAATGGTTGTCCCGGACGGGGACGTGAAGCACCTCGCCATGGTGGGGTCGGGTGCAGACTTGAGGTTAACACTACCGGATCCAACAAACATTCCCCCTCTCGAAATCCGGCAACACTACGTAGTCAATGGACGCTGACCGGAGCAAGCGGGAGCACGCTCGCGCCGGTGGCGTCGAGGTCCAGCCGGTTGGCCGCCCAGCCCTCGCCCGCCAGTCGTGCGACCTTGTCGGCCGTCGCCTCGTCGGCGAGCGCCAGCACGGTGGGACCGGCTCCGGAGATGACCGCGGGAACTCCGTCGGCACGCAGCCGCTCCACCAGCGCCAGGCTCTCCGGCATGGCCGGGGCGCGGTACTCCTGGTGCAACCGGTCCTCGGTGGCGGGCAGCAGCAGCTCGGGGCGCCTGGTCAGGGCCTCGACGAGCAGTGCGGCGCGGCCCGCGTTGGTGGCGGCGTCGACGTGCGGGACGGTGCGCGGGAGCAGTCCGCGGGCGGTCTCGGTCAGCACGGCCTTCCCCGGTACGAAAACCACCGGAACGATGGAATCCGCGGGTTCCATCCTGATCGCGCGCGCCGCGCCGCCCTCCATCCAGGACAGCGTGAACCCGCCGAGCAGACAGGCAGCGACGTTGTCGGGGTGCCCCTCGATCTCGGTCGCGAGCTCCAGGAGCGCCGTGTCGTCGAGCTTGGAGTCGCCGCCTATGGTCACTGCGCGTGCGGCGACGATGCCGGCGCAGATCGCGGCGGACGAGGAGCCGAGGCCGCGGCCGTGCGGGATGCGGTTGGCGCAGACGATCTCGAGGCCGCGGGGCTGTCCGCCCAGCAGGTCGAAGGCGGTGCGCAGGGATCGTACGAGGAGGTGACGCTCGTCGCGCGGGAGCGTCTCACTTCCCTCGCCCGCGATGTCGATGTTCAGCCCGGAGTCGGCCACCCGGACGACCACGTCGTCGTAGAGCCCCAGTGACAGACCCAGGGCGTCGAAGCCCGGGCCGAGGTTGGCACTGGTGGCGGGGACGCGCACCCGGACGGCGGCGGCGCGGAACGCTGGACCGGCCATCGCTCGATGACTCTCCTTGAGCTTGAGCTGCGAGATTTTCGAAATCCTGCGAGACGTACGGAGAATGCGGAAGACCCGGAGGCCGCAGGGACGGCGCGGCACCGCGGCATATGCGGCGGGCGGGTTCGGTACAGCCTATCGAAGGAAGGTTCTGTGGCGACATAGGGCGCACAGGAGGCGCACGATGCGTGTCGTAAGCCCCCTGTGCACCCCCTGTCGGGTGGTGCGGTTACGCGAGACCGAGGCGCTCGGCCGCAGTGGCCGCGTCGACCGGGACCGTGACCGGCTGCGGGGCGCCCGCGACGGCCCAGTCGGGGTCCTTGAGCCCGTTCCCCGTCACCGTGCAGACGATGCGCTGCCCCGGGTCGACCTTCCCCTGCTCTGCGGCCTTCAGCAGACCGGCGACGGACGCGGCGGACGCGGGCTCGACGAAGACACCCTCCTGAGCGGCCAACAGCCGGTAGGCGCGCAGGATCTCACGGTCCGTCACCTCGTCGATGAAGCCGCCCGACTCGTCCCGCGCGGCGAGCGCGAACTGCCACGAGGCCGGGTTGCCGATACGGATCGCGGTGGCGATCGTCGAGGGGTCCTTGACGACCTCGCCGCGCACGATGGGCGCGGACCCGGACGCCTGGAAGCCCCACATCCGCGGAGTGCGCCCGGCGATCTTGTCGGCGGCGTACTCCGTGTACCCCTTCCAGTACGCGGTGATGTTGCCCGCGTTGCCCACCGGGAGGACATGGATGTCGGGGGCGTCGCCGAGCATGTCGACGATCTCGAAGGCCGCGGTCTTCTGGCCCTCGATACGCACCGGGTTCACCGAATTGACCAGTGCCACCGGGTAGTTGTCGGAGAGGCTCCGCGCCAGGGTGAGGCAGTCGTCGAAGTTGCCGTCGACCTGAAGGATCTTCGCGCCGTGCACGAGGGCCTGGCCCATCTTGCCGAGCGCGATCTTGCCCTGCGGGACAAGGACGGCGGAGACCATCCCGGCCCGGACGGCATAGGCGGCCGCGGAGGCAGACGTGTTGCCCGTCGAGGCACAGATGACCGCCTTCGCGCCCTCCTCCTTCGCCCGCGTGATGGCCATGGTCATACCGCGGTCCTTGAAGGACCCGGTGGGGTTCGCACCCTCGACCTTGAGGTGGACCTCGCAGCCCGTGCGCTCGGAGAGCACCTGCGCGGGCACGAGCGGCGTACCGCCCTCACGGAGTGTCACGACCTGCGTGGTGCCGGACACCGGCAACCGGTCCCGGTACTCCTCGATGATTCCGCGCCATTGGTGGGTCATTGCTGGTTACTCTCCTTCAACCCGCATGATGCTGGCGACACCCCGCACGGTGTCGAGGTTGCGCAACGCCTCGACGGTCCCGTTGAGGGACGCGTCGGACGCGCGGTGCGTGACGACGACGAGGGAGGCATCGCCGCCTCCGTCTTGCCGTCCTTGCTGGCGAACCGTATCGATCGACACGCCGTGCTCGGCGAAGACGGTCGCCACCTGGGCGAGAACACCCGGTTTGTCCGCCACGTCGAGGCTGATGTGGTAGCGGGTCACGACCTCGCCCATGGGCGAGACGGGCAACTGGGCGTACGCCGAGTCGCCGGGCCCTGTCGTGCCGCTGAGCCTGTTGCGGCACACGGCGACGAGGTCGCCGAGGACGGCGGACGCCGTGGGGGCGCCGCCCGCGCCCGGCCCGTAGAACATGAGCTGCCCCGCGGCGTCCGACTCGACGAACACGGCGTTGTACGCGCCGCGCACGGAGGCGAGCGGGTGGCTCAGCGGAATCATCGCGGGATGCACCCGCGCGGTGACCGATCCCCCGTCGGCGGCCCGCTCGCAGATGGCGAGCAGCTTGATGGTGCAGCCCATGGCCTTCGCCGAGGCGAAGTCGGCGGCGGTGACCTCGGTCATGCCCTCGCGGTACACGTCGTCGAGGCGTACGCGCGTGTGGAAGGCGATACCGGCGAGGATGGCGGCCTTGGCGGCGGCGTCGAACCCCTCGACATCGGCGGTGGGATCGGCTTCCGCGTATCCCAGGGCGGTGGCCTCGTCGAGCGCTTCCTGATAGCCGGCGCCCGTCGAGTCCATCTTGTCGAGGATGAAGTTGGTGGTTCCGTTGACGATCCCCAGGACCCGGTTGACCTTGTCGCCGGCGAGGGACTCGCGCAGCGGCCGGATCAGCGGGATGGCACCGGCGACGGCGGCCTCGTAATAGAGGTCCCTGCCCTGTTCCTGGGCCAGGGCGTGCAGCGCGGCACCGTCCTGGGCGAGGAGCGCCTTGTTCGCGGAGACGACGGACGCGCCGTGCTCGAACGCGGTGGTGATGAGGGCACGGGCGGGCTCGATACCGCCGATGACCTCGACGACGACGTCGATGTCACCCCGTTTGACCAGGGCGGTCGCGTCGGTGGTGACGAGCGCGGGGTCGATGCCCGCGCGCACCTTGGCGGGCCGCCGCACGGCCACGCCCGCCAGCTCGACGGGGGCACCGATGCGGGCGGCGAGGTCGTCGGCGTGCGTCGTCATGATGCGCGCCACCTCTGAGCCGACGACCCCACAGCCCAGCAGCGCCACCTTCAGCGGACGCGTACGCATCATCCGACCTCGTTTCCTCATACCGTCACGGTGGGACCAGTCTCACTCACCGGACGGGAGTTTCTGCCCTTCGTCCGGATCGTGAGATGTCTATTTCATTTGTGCGGGGGCGGAAGACAGGAGATCTTCCGCCCTCCTCCGTATGGCTTGTTTGTCTTCCGTCAGCCGACGTCGAGACGCAGGAGGTCCTCCTCCGTCTCCCGGCGGACGATCACCCTGGCCTCGCCGTCGCGGACCGCGACGACGGGCGGGCGCAGGGCGTGGTTGTAGTTGCTGGCCATCGAGCGGCAGTACGCACCGGTGGCCGGCACCGCGATGAGGTCACCGGGCGCGAGGTCGGCGGGGAGGAAGGCGTCCTTCACGACGATGTCGCCACTCTCGCAGTGCTTGCCGACGACGCGCACCAGCATGGGCTCGGCGTCGCTGGTCCGGGAGGCGAGGGCGACGCTGTACTCGGCGTCGTAGAGCGCCGTACGAATGTTGTCGGACATCCCGCCGTCGACGGAGACGTAGGTACGCAGTCCTTCGAGGGGCTTGATGGTGCCGACCTCGTAGAGGGTGAAGGCGGTGGGCCCGACGATGGCCCGCCCGGGCTCGACGGAGATGCGGGGGGTCCGCAGCCGGGCCGCCTCGCACTCCCTCGTCACGATCTCGCCGAGGGCCTTGGCGATCTCGTGGGGCTCGCGCGGGTCGTCGTCGCTGGTGTAGGCGATGCCGAGCCCACCGCCGAGGTCGATCTCGGGAAGCTCCACGCCGTGCTCGTCACGGATCTCGGCGAGCAGGGACACCACACGCCGTGCGGCGACCTCGAACCCGGCCATGTCGAAGATCTGCGACCCGATGTGGGAGTGGATCCCGATGAGCTCGATCCCGTCGAGGGCGAGCGCCCGCCGTACGGCCTCGGCGGCCTGCCCGTCCGCGAGCGCGATCCCGAACTTCTGGTCCTCGTGCGCGGTGGCGATGAACTCGTGCGTGTGGGCCTCGACGCCGACGGTCACCCGGAGCTGCACCCGCTGCCGCTTGCCGAGCGACTGGGCGATGTGCGCGACGCGGACGATCTCCTGGAACGAGTCGAGGACGATGCGTCCGACACCGGTCTCGACGGCCCGGGTGATCTCCTCCGTCGACTTGTTGTTGCCGTGGAAGGCGATGCGGTCGGCGGGCATGCCGGCGGAGAGGGCGGTGGTCAGCTCGCCGCCGGAGCAGACGTCGAGGTTGAGGCCTTCCTCGTGCAGCCAGCGCACGACGGCGCGGGACAGGAACGCCTTGCCGGCGTAGAAGACGTCGGCGTCGTGGCCGAAGGCGGTGCGCCAGGCGCGCGCCCGCGCCCTGAAGTCGGTCTCGTCGACGAAGTAGGCGGGGGTGCCGAACTCCTCGGCGAGCGTGGCCACGTCGATCCCGCCGACGCTGACCGACCCGTCCTCGGTACGGGTGACGGTCTGGGCCCAGACCTTCGGGTCGAGGGCGTTGAGGTCGGCCGCCGGAGCGGAGTAGTGGCCCTCGGGCAGGACATCGGCGTGACGGGGCCCGGCGGGGTGTGCGGAACGGCTCATGTCTGTTGGGCTTTCTCAGAGGTGTGCCAGAGATCTTCTACAGATGTTCTGGTGCGTCGATGCCGAGCAGGGTCAGGCCGCCGGCCAGCACCGTCCCGGCGGCTTCGGCGAGCGCGAGCCGGGCGCGGTGGGCGGCCGAGGGTTTCTCGCCCCCCAGCGGGAGCACGGTGTGCTGGAAGGCGAGCATCGCGTCGGCGGTGACGACCAGGTGCCGGGCGAGACGGTCGGGCACGCGGTGCCGCGCCGCGGCGGCGAGGACACGCGGATACGTGTCGAGAGCGTCGACAAGACCGCCGTCGTCCAGCGGTACGCCTCCGTCACCGACCCCGGCCCCTGCTCCGCCTCCGTCCGCGTCTCCTGTGGTGCGGGTGAAGCCGAGATCGGCGGCGTTACGCGTGAGGGCCCGGGCGCGGGCGTGGGCGTAGCGGACCCTGAAGAGCGGATTGCTCTCCCGCTGGACGAGGTGCTCGCCGGTGATGCGGGGGCGGTCGTGGGGTGCGGGGTGCAGCAGGGCCCAGCGGGCGGCGTCGCGGCCGAGGGGGGTGGGGTCCTGGCCGGCGGGCACGGGCCGCACGTTGATCTCGAGGGGGACGGGCGAGCCGGGCCTGCCATGGGCGTCGACGGTGACACCGAGGGGCCCCGCCCAGGCCGGATCCGGCTCTGTCTCGCAGGACGTACGGACCAGGGCGCCCTGGGACCGGAGGATCCGGGCGAGAACCTGCCCGGTCACGGCGGCGCGCACCTCACCGGGATGGTGCAGCTGGACCAGCTCACCGGTGGGCCGCGCGGCGTACCCGTACGGCTTCCCGCGCTCCCCGCAGCGCAGGATCTCGGCGACCAGGGCCTGGCTCCTGCCGCTGACGCTGATGTTGAGGAAACCGGGCCCGGTGATGTCGACCCGCGTCACCCCTGCCGCGTCGAAGAGGTGCGGCCGCAGGATCTCGGCGACCTCGCACGACGGCCGGCCGGCGGGGCGGGCCAGCTGCAGGGCGACATTCGTGGCGTAGTCACCACGCCCGCCGGGCCCGGGCGGCCCGACCTGCGCCCTCTCGGGCACGGGCACGGAGAGCTCACCGGCGTCCACCGCACGGCGCACGGCGCGCAGAACGGTACGGGAGAGCTCGACGGGGGTCACGGGACAAGCGTAGGGGAGGAGGGGGGTGGGTAGGCGAACTGGTTTGGGAGGGGGTCCGGGATGTGGACGGGTGACGCCCCTGGGGTCACCTCACGAGCGAACTCAATGAGGGGGACCGCACAGGGGGCTCCGCAGAGAGAAATCCACGAAGACGCCGACAGGACGGGCCCTCGAACGCACTCCCTCTTCCCCTTCTCCTCCCCTTGCCTTCTTCCCTCAGCCGCTGGGCCGGCCGGCGCACTCTGCCCCGCCGGATCCGTAGAGGCTCTCGGCACTCTCGAAGGACGCGCCGGAGCCACTGCCGGAACGGGTGGCCGCGGACTCCCGCCGCTCCATCAACTGGCGTACGAGCCGCACCAGTTCAGCAGGCTCGAAGGGCTTTGCCAGGAAGGCGTCGACGCCGACGTCGAGGCCGCTCTCGACCTCGTACTGGGTACAGGCGCTCACGACGGCGAGGGGAAGGTTGCGCGTCCGTGGATCGGCCCGGAGCCGGGCGGCGGTACGCAACCCGTCCAGCCGAGGCATGACCACATCCAGGGTCACGACGTCGGGCCGAACCTGGTGGATGACGTCCAGACACTCGACACCGTCGGCCGCGGTCACGACCTCGAAACCCTCCAGCTCGAGGTTGACCCTGATCAGCTGCCGGATGACCTTGTTGTCGTCCACAACAAGCACCCGACCCGACGCGCCTGGCACAAGTCGAGAGTAGGTCGGCGCCCGGGGCCGCGTCCGGCTTTTGCCCACTTCCACCCCACGCGGGGGACTTCAGTCCCTGTACCGGGGCCCCGTCGGCCGACGCCCGACCCGACGCACCGCGGCCCCTCAACTCCACACCCACAACAAGATCGAACCACCCTCCGACACGCCTCCCCCGACCCCCAAAACCCGTTCATGACGACCCCGAAAGAGCTGGTAGGGTTCTACCCGTCGCCGCAATCACAGCGCCCGACACGCCCCCGTAGCTCAGGGGATAGAGCAACGGCCTCCGGAGCCGTGTGCGCAGGTTCGAATCCTGCCGGGGGCACTCGCCACACAGCCAGCAAGAACAAGGCGCTGAGCTGGGCGGATGCCGACATGAAAGAGCGGGAGTCAGTCTCACTGACTCCCGCTCTTTCTCGTTGTCTCTCACTGTTCGCGCACTATCTGCGATACACGCGACACGCCTCCGACACAGTGCTCAGGGGTCCTTCCGCTTCCTGCCGTCTGGGGTGCCGCCCTTCGCGATCACGCTGGCAGCCACCGCATCGAGTGCCGCCACCGCTACATCCGAGCCATCGCCTTCTACTGCCTCTGCGAGATTGCGGTATGCAATGTAGGCGGATGGGTTCACGAGGCGATCAGCGTGCCATGTGAAGACAACAAGCTCGCGCCAGCCCTCCTTGTGCCCTAGGAGCGCTTCGATTGCGACCTGACATGGGCGCGCTTCCGGGACGAAGTAACGAGGTTTGCTCGTACCGAACTCGATGAACAACTGTTCTGCTGACCTGCCAGGTACCGCAAAAGCAGCAGGCAGCTTCACCCCATCGTCTTCCTCAGGACGGAGATGAGACCTCGACGACGTCCACGGCAAAGGCGTCGTTGACACCAGGTCGTCGTCACGGAAGGAAATCCGCAAGTCTCTGACGACAATCGGCTTGGCGCCCGTGTTGTAGAAAACAACAGGGAACCGGATACGCGACTGGGAGACAGTCACCGCCC
The DNA here is from genome assembly GCF_027107535.1 of Streptomyces aurantiacus. Taxonomy (NCBI): domain Bacteria; kingdom Bacillati; phylum Actinomycetota; class Actinomycetes; order Kitasatosporales; family Streptomycetaceae; genus Streptomyces; species Streptomyces sp. Qhu-G9. The sequence goes on from NZ_CP114283.1 coordinate 8,016,860, forward strand.
CAGCGAAGGTGAGAGGCTCCCATGACTTCAGCCGACCTTGTCGAGCATTGAGCCACCAGAACGAGGCGACCGTGAACACAAGGGCACAGGCTCCGACGAAAGCGGCGGCGGGCAGCGTGCTCTGCTGCTCTGTGGCGACCATCAGTAACAACATGGCATGAGTCTGCCAGTTGGGTCGACCCTCGAAAAACCTCCGGATCTTTCCGGGCGACCGGGGGCGGTCCTCGAACCCCCGATTCAAGGACCAAGAGCGGCCTGCGAGTTAAACAACATCGCCGTCTGCCTCCAAAGCAGTCGAAATCTTCAAGTTGGCCACTTCCTCGTGCCCGTCGATACAGCCGTGGTACCGGCGGTGAATCACCTCCGGGGAGTTGCCAACCCTTCGGGCCACCTCAGCGATCGGAACCCCTGCGTTTAGCCACCGCGTAATGCATGCGTGCCGCAAGTCGTACGGGCGTCCGGCCAAGGGCGAGTCGACGCGCTCAGGCGGGAGGGCGAACAGCCGCGCTTCCTCCCACACACGCCAGTACGTGGATGAGCCGACCACTCCCCCACGCTCATTCCCGAACACACGGTTCTCCTTGGCGGTCCCGAACTCCTTCAGATGGGACCGAAGGATTGCGACCAGGACGGGCGGGATGGGGACCGGACGGTCCGTGTCCGCCTCCCGCGCCTTCAGGCCCCGGCGGTCGTGCCGCTCCCCGGAGTCTGTCCACTGCTTGCCGGAGACAGGACGTGTCTCCCGCAGTGTCAGCGTGCCCCAACCCACGTCCGGGAGGTGGCAGTCGGACAGCCGCAGTCCAACCGCCTCGGCGGGCCTGAGACCCGCGTAGTAGAGCACGGCGTAGAACGCGACCAGGCGCCGCCCGCGGCTGCGGTCCCATGAGCCGACGTAGGAGACGGCGGTGAGCAACTGGCGGCCCTGTACGGCGTTCACGAGGACGCGCCGGTCCACCACCGCGCCGGAGCCCACGCGCTTCTTGTGGGCCCCTTGGAGGGGGTTTTCCGGGAGTTCCTTGGCGGCCACCGCATGTTCGAGAGCGGTGTTCAGGGCGCGGCGTCGCCGCTTGTGTGTCTCGCCTGCCGCCGGAGTGCCGTCCAGTCGATAGCTAAGCCGGTAAACCACGTCCTCGAACACCTCGGAGTCGACCAGGTCGACAACCGGCCGGTCCTGCGTTGTGAGCCACTCGTACGCGGCTTTCAGTTCGGCCGGCGGTTCCTGCCCCGCGTTCGTGGGGACGATCCCCCACCGAAAGGCCAGTCGTAGATCCGTGTCGTCAGGGGTGTTCTCCCCGCGCTTCACCATGGCGAGCGCCACGGCCGCAAGTCCGTCCGCCATGCCCTCTCGGGTCTTGGCGGCACTCAGACGCCACCGCCCGGCAATGTACTTCCGGCAGAACTCGAACCACCGCAACGACGGCTTGGCCTCGGCCACGGTGGCCGCCGCTTCCGCCGCGCGGACCTCGGACTCAGGCTGCCCGCTTGTGATCTCGAACGCTTCCCCCCGTCGCATGGCCTGACGCAGCTCCGAGCGTCGACTCTCGGCAAGTGCTGAGGTGGCGAACGTCGCGCTGCTGACCTTCCCGCCCACGACCCAACGGAGTTGGTACGGACGCGCCTTCCGGTCAACCCTCGTGACCTTCCAGAGTCGGACATCGAGGGAGTACCCCGGTCGGGCCGACCCGTGGGGGCGGCGAGCCGGGGTGCCTTCTGTCGTGCTCACGCGGCGTCCTCCCGCGCCGCAAGCCACCGCTCGTACTCGGATCGGCGGATTCGTACGTCACCGTTGGGAAGCTTGATCGAACGAGGGGCCTTCCCGAGTTGGCGCCACCGGTAGAACGTCGACGGAGCCACCTTCAGATCAGTGATGACCTCCGCGACGGTCAACTTCTCGTCCAGCGCGCGGGAACTCATACCGCCGTCCCTTCGGCCTCGGTCGACCCGGACAGCCCGGACAGCTCCAATTCCGACTGTCCGGGGTATTCGTGCTGGTCAGGTGAGGTAGCCGGACAGTCGGACAGCTCGGACACCTCCGGTACGCCCTGTGTCCGGGTCTCGGTGTCCGGGTAATACCGGCCGCTGCCGTCCCTGGTGAGCTGTCCCGCCTCGGCCATGCGGGAGCACGTCCGCCGAATCGTGTCGATGTCGACCTGCGACAGCTCGCCCGCCATGTCCTTGGGCTTCGCTCCGGGATGAGCACGGACATAGCGCAGAATCGCGGCTCGGGTGTCCCCAACGGTGTGGTCGGTCGCAGGACCGTCCAGCAAGTGCCAGGCTCCGGAAGCAGATTGGAACTGAAGCGCGTACTCCGCTTCGTCCACGTCCCGGCCGGTGACGTGCAGGATGCCGTCTGCCTGCCCGCGCGCCCGCTTCAGTACGAGCGTGGCGTCCGCGGCGCCCGCGATGCCGTTGGTCCCGGAGACCTCCGTCAGGAAGTCCTCGGAAGCAGCCTTGCGCACGTGGTGGACGAGGACGACAGCCACGCTGTAGTGATCAGCGAGCCGCTTCGCATAGCTGACGGACACATAGTCGGCGTCGTACGCCGAAACCCCTTGCGGGGCCTGTCCGCGCATCTTGGCGAACACGTCAATGACGACCATGCGCGCATCGAGGTTGCGGTCCAACCACTGCGCGATGGCCTCTGTGCCGCCCTGGGGGAAGGGCGGGCACTCGGTGACCAGGGTCAGACCGGCAGGCGCCGGCTGTCCCCCCAGGAGCTTGCCCATGCGGCTCTGAAGGCGACGCGGGGTGTCCTCCAAAGCGAGGTAGAGGACCGGTCCGCCCGGAACAGGCACGGAGTCGAACGCCTGCCCTCCGGCTGCAACCGCGAGGGCGAGCCCGAGAGACAGCCATGACTTGCCGACCTTGGGCGGTCCGGCGAGCAAGCTCACGCCTTCGGCGAGGATGCCGGGCACGGCCCATTTCGGCTCGGGGAACTGCGTGGCCATGAGCTGATCGGCCGTCCACGCGGTCCGCGGGCGCTCCCGCTTCGGCGGTGCCACTGCCGAGGGCTGAGAGTCGCTGGGCACGGAGTACAGGTGCAGGGGCGGGATCGGGTTGGCGCTCACGCGGCGACCGTCCTGGGTCGCCGTGCTCCGGTCCTGAGCCCGGAGGCGATGGTGCGGTGCGCCTCGCGCTCGCCCTGGCCGACTTGGAGAGCAGCGGTCAGCAGCCAGCCACTCACGTCGGCTTCACTCAGCTCTCCCCCGGCAACAAGCTGTCCGAGGGCGACCGAAGCGATGAACAGCGCATTGTTGTGCTGGTCCTCTCCGGACTCGGCGACCCGCGCCACTTCACCGTTGACCGCGGACCGCAGGAAGGCCGCACGTCGTCCGCGACCGGTGAGGGCGACCCTGATGGGCTTCTGTGGCGGCAGCGGGGCGGGCCGAAGGAGTTCGGCGAGCCAGCCTGGCAAGGGCGCCACGGGGGCGTTGTGGGCCACCTCGTACGTGCGTCCGGCAAAGGTGCTGCCTGCGGCGACCACGAGTCCGCCCACGGCGCGGGTGTCGACCTTCCAGCCCAGTCCTCGGGCGCTGTCCCCGGCGGTGTTGCGCAGGGGCTCGCCCCCGGGCGCGGCGAAGTACAGGTGAGTGCCGCCACTCCATGTGCGGACCGTGTACGTGTCGGCGGGGAAGGGCTGGCCGTGGCGCTCGCAGAGCAGGGCGAGCACGTCGGCTCCGTCCGTGACCCCATGCTCGGCCCAATCGGCCGGCGGGGTGTCTGCGGCGTGCTTGGGCCGGTCCAAGTCGATGGTGACCAGACCTGAAGGCCCGGCGGCAATACCGACGTTGTACGCGGCGCGTGACCAGCATCGGGTGATGCGCTCGCAGTCGGTGGTGGCGTGCTGTTCCCATGCGGAGATGGCGGGGCGCTTGTCACCAGGCACGAGAGGGAAGACGTGCCAGTCTCGCGACGCTGCGTCAAGCGCTGAGGCGAGCTGGGCAGGGCCGTCGGAGTACGGCATCCTGGGGTTCTCCTGTTCTGTCTTCGGATGGGCAGGGAGAACCGCGGCGGCGGGCGACCTTGCTGGGGAGTCCCGCCGCCGCGGCGTTGCTAGGCGATGTCCAGGGCGAGCTGGGCCGGGCCAAGGTCCGCGGTTGCGGAGCCGGCGGCGAGCAAGGTGCGGTAGGCGAGGGCGGCTTGGTGGATGACGACGCCGTTGCCGAGGATCTTGAGCTGGTCGGAGCGGGAGAGGCCCAGCTCCGGGCTGGTGACCCAGCCGGGATCGGCGCCCATCATCCATTCCACGAATGCCGGGGACAGGCGCCGGTTGCCCTTGGTACCGGGCTCGGTCGGCTCCGGTGCGGGGCGTCCCAGCACCTGCTCCCAGCGGCGGATAGCCGGTCCGTAGTCGGTGCCGTTGGTGGCGACCCATTCCCCGTCCAGGCGCACGGCTTGGCCGGGGAGGTAGTAGTTGCCCGCTGTGTCGCGCGGGTTGGGTCCGCCGTGCGGTCCGTCGGATGCCTTGGGGGTCGGCAGCAGGTTCACCACTACCTCGTTGAGCGGGCGGGAGTTGGTGCCGAGGAGGTTGGAGGCGCCGGACTTCCAGTCGCGCGCGGCGGGAGTGGGCAGGAGGGTGACGGCGGTGCGCAGGTTCATCCCGCCCTGGCGTTTGGGGGAGGTGCCGGGGCCGCCGGCTCCGTCGGCGGCGGCCGGGGTCGGGGTCGGCAGCAGCCTCAAGCCTCGGTCGGGGGCAGCAAGAAGACCACTTCGTCCTCCAGCGTGGGCCCGTGTCCGCCGGCTTTGCGTTTGTCCGGGTGCTGCGGTCCTCCGTTCCTGCCGAGCTGGGAGGTGGGGGTCTTCAGCAGCGGGATACGCGACGGCGAACCAGCGGTCCCGGCGGTGGCAGGCTCCGACTTCGGGATCTCCAGCGCGTAGGCACATCCATCGCGCGTCGTACCCGATCGCGGCCAGGTCGGCGGCGACGACGTCGAGTCCCCGGCTTCGCAGGGCTGCGACGTTTTCCAGGAAGACGAGCCGGGGTCGAAGGTGGCGAATGGCTTGGGCGATGGTTTTCCAGAGTCCTGAGCGGTCACCGGCGATCCCTCCCCGAGGTCCGGCGTTGGAGATGTCCTGGCAGGGAAAGCCGGCGGTCAACGACGCCGGGCGCGGCATCGTGGCGGCCAGCGCCGCGAAGTCGACCGCGGTGATGTCACCCAGGTTCCGCGCGTGTGGCAGGCGCGCGGCCAGCAGCCGGGAGGCGGCCGGGTCCTTCTCACCGACCAGGACGGTGGGCAGGCCGGTGGCCGCTTCTACGGCCTGATCCAGCGCGGCGGAGCCGGTGCAAAAGCTGACGTTGCCGCCTTCCGGTGGCACGGCGGTGGGATGGGTCATGCTGGGGGTTCTCCTGTTTCTGACTTCGGATTGGCAGGGAGAACCGCGGCGGCGGGCGACCTTGCTGGGGAGTCCCGCCGCCGCGGCGTTGCTACTGGTTCTTGGCCCAACGGGCGTATTCCTGGCGGACGTAGCCGCGCGGGTGGGCGATGGTGGCCGGGTCGTCGGGCCCGTATGGGTCGCCGTAGTAGTCACCGTGGCCTTCCCGGTCGGCCGCGATGAGCTGCCGGGCGGCATTGGCTGCGATGTCGTCGCTGCCGTTGGGGACTCCGTCGGCCTCGTAGCTCAGGACGATGCGGTCCAGCACTGCGGCTTTGCGCAGCCAGTACTCACGGCTCACATCGTCGTCCTGTGAGTGGGTGATCACTGTCCTGGCCGCTGCTGCGGTCCATGCGATCTCTTCGGTGATGTCGGGGGCGGTGGCGTAGGCGTTCTTCGGTGTCGGCCAGGCCGTCAGCCACACCTCGGCCTCGTGCAGACGGCGCGTTGCGGCGTGCAGCTTGGCGTCCAGCACGGCGGGGGCAACGTCGGTGAAGGAGTGAAGGGCGACGGTGGCGGCGATGATGACGTCGCAGAGTTCGTCGGCCACGTCGGCGCGGCTGTGCGTGATGCCCTTGCGGGGGTTTTGGCCCGTCATGCCGATGTATGCGGCGGCGGCCTCTCCTGCTTCCTCCGTCACCTTCAGCAGGCGTGCGGAGATCTCTTTGTCGTCGGTGCCGTTGGCCTCGTTGAGGGTGGTGGCGATGCGGTGGGTTGCGGGCCACAGAGCGGTACTCATGCGGACTTCCTTTCAGGGGTGCCGAGTTGGAGTGGCAGGGAGGTGGGTGCGGTCCGCTCGGGCAGGTACCGCACGTTGGTCTTGCTGGGTGTGGGGGTGTCGTCGTGGAAGCGGTGGGTGCCGAGATCGCGAGTGCCGGCGCGGTGGCGGGGTGCGTCGGGGTGGGTGTGGTTCCACCGCTCTGCACACACCTTGTGGACGGGCTCGTCGGCGTGCGAGCGCATCGGCGTGGGCTTGCGGCACAGGACGCAGGGAAGGTCTTCGAACCGGTCGAAGTGCAGTGCCTCGCGCCAGATCAGTAGGCGCATCGCGCCCGCGTTCATGCGGCGCGGTGGTGCGTCGGTAGCTCCGGCAGGCCAGCCGCGTCCAGCGCGGTGGGGTCGAAGCCGGGCAGCATCGCGCGGGCGGTGAGCGCGGCGGCGAGCTGTTCGGCGTAGGCGGCGCCGGTGCGGGCCACCTCGATCTGTGTTGTGCCGCGGATGGTTTCCACGCGCTCGATGTGGGCGTGCTCCTCGCGCCGCTCGCTCACGTGCCGCTCGTACGACAGCGCCGTGCGGCGGTCCTGTCGCCAGTACCGGGCGGCGAGCCCGTAGGCGATGGCGGTCGCGAGCACCCACAGCAGCAACGGCAGCGACAGCCCGTCGGCGTACCCACCCACGCCCGCCAGAGCGAGCCCGCCGGAGGCGGCGAACGCGGTTCCAGCAATGACGGGGTCTCCGGCGCGGCCGACGCTCGCGCATGCCCCGGCCGCCGCGGCGGCGAGGGACAGCGCGGTCATCAACACCGCGTTGCCAATGGAGTGTTCGGCGCCATTCGCGTTCCAGATCCGGGCCAGGATCAGCACGGTGGACGTGGCGATGGCGGGTGCGGCTTTGGGGGCGATGAGGGCGAGCCAGTGGCGCGCCACGATCTGCTCGTTCACGGCGGGCTCCTAGATGTTGCCGAGGGCGTTGACGACGGCGGTGCTCAGCTCGTTCATGGGGCCGGAGGCGCCGGTGGAGGCGAGGTAGAAGCCGAACATGACGGCGATGAACGCGGAGCCGTAGCCGAGGGTCTTGGAGCGGAGCAGGAAGAACAGGACCAGGCCGAACAGGGCGACCAGGGAGACGGTGACGGCCATCGGGTTATCCCTTCGGGGCGGGCCGCTTGGCAGCGGCGGGGGCGGGGGTGGTGCTGCCGTCGCGGTAGACGTGCAGCCAGAGGTTGTAGAGGTGGCGGCCGACGCGTATGCGCTTGCCGTGGCCCTTGCAGCGGCGGCAGGTCTTGCCGCGCTTGAGCCGTCCCTTGCGGTCGGTCTTCATCGCGAAGCCGAAGCCGCGGCACTTGCGGCAGTCGCCGTACGGGCTCGACGCACACAGACTGACGTAACCAAGAGTGACGGTGAGCAGGCAGGCGCTAGCAAGGAGGATCAGGGTCATGGGGTGCCCTTCCAGGCGGGTTTCCGGGTGTTCTCGCAGGTGGGGTGCTAGGTGCGAGGTTGCTGATCAGAGCCGGTTTGGGGTGCTAGAGAGGCTGCTAGGTCTAGCAGCGGCGGGTGCTAGACCTAGCAGCGGTGCGCGGTCAGCCTCCGGACCGCTTTCCGTCACGCTGGGTGATGGCAGTGGTGATGTCGGCGCGGGCGATGCCGCGGCGGGTGGTGCCCTTGCCCTTGTCGGTCGTGCCCCACACGTCCTGGACGGTGACGCCGTGCGGCTTGAGGTTCGAGGTGACCGTCTCGCCCTTCCAGCCGCCGTAGATCTCCGGCCGGAGCGTGGCGAGGCGGGCGGCGACCTTCTCGTTCCACACCTTGTCCTCATCGGCCGCAACGACCCTGAGGATGTCGGCGAGCAGGTCGAAGGCAGCTTCGCCGCTCTCGGGTGCCTGGCCGATCGCGTGACCGGTGACGTTGCCGTACTCCTCGCGCATCTTGCGGGCGCGGATCACGACCTTCTCGGCTCCGACCGCGTCGACGAACGCGGAGGCGACGATGCGCGGGTCATCGCCCTCGCCGGCCATCCAGCAGATTCCGCGGTCGGAGCGGGAGAACATGGTGGCCCGGTATCCGGCTTGTACATCGAGGTGCCGAGCACCATGTCGTTGGCGGGCTGCCCCATCACCTTCAGGCAGAACCTGAGCACGGCGTTGGCGCTGATGCCGGTGGGCAGTGACTTGGCGTCCGGCCGCTGCGTGCCGAACAGCGTCACCATGCCCAGCGCCGGACCGCGCTTGCCCAGGTCGGTGGCGATGGCTTCGATCTCCGCGCCGTACTTCTCGTGCTCGAAGGGGACTTGGCACTCATCGAACCCGGCCACGATCGGGTGCAGCCCAAGGGACTTGTCGTTGGCCAGCTCGGGGGTGACCTTCGACTCCGGGCAGCGCGAGCGCGGCAGGGACTTGATGACCTTCGCCCGCCTGCGCAGCTCCGCGCGCAGCTCCCGCAGCGATTCCAGGACGTAGAGGATGTCTTCGTCCTCGTCTCCGGCCCGGTAGCGGTGGCAGACCGGTTCGAGTGCGCCGAAGTCGCCGGTGCCCTTGAAGTCGAACGCGTACAGCGCGGCGCGCGGGTCGAGAGCGGCGATGAGCAGGAACAGCCGCATCAGGAACGTCTTGCCCATGCGCGGGATCGAGCCGACAACCACGCTCGCGAACATCAGGGTCACGTCCACGTCGCCCATGCGCTGGTCGTTGCCGAACACGACCGGCTTGAACAGATCCACGCTGCCCGACTTCAGCAGCGGCCACGCAGGCTTGGTCGTCTCGTTCATGGGCTTGTCGCCCACCCACAGGATCATCCGACCCTCGTGCTCATCCGGATCGGCCGACGGCCACACGCAACCGACCTTGCGACGCAGCCCGGACGCGAGCGGCTTACGCGCCTCCATGATGTCCTCCGGAGTGACACCCCAGGGCAGGTCCAGGTCGGCACGGTAGCCGGGTCCGTCGCGGGTGATCTCGCTGGTGAAGCGCATGCCGTTCATGTCGCCGCCTTTCTTGATGGCGGCCGTCAGCTTCGGGTTGCCGATGTTGTCCAGCGCTCGCAGCACGATCGGGCCGGTGAGCTTCTGAATCTCGGTCTTCAGGACCGCGGGCCCGATCACGGGATGATCCGCGGGCTGTCCCCAGAACCCGGCGACCAGCACCGCAGCCGCGGCCAGCACCCCCAGCCAGACCGGGGCCATCACGTACAGGGTCAGCGCGAACGCAGCTCCGAAGATGACCGCGACCGTGGTGACCAGGACCCGCAGCCGCACCCGTCCGTCGCGCTGGCGGGAGAGCTTCAGGTACTCGGCGGTGTTCTCGTGCAGTACCTCGTACGCACGCAGCGGGGCACCCTCGGCGTCCCACACCCACCGGTTGGTGTCCCGCACGAAACGGGCCGCCCCGGTCGGCGAGTTGAGGGTGAGCTGCAGGGCGTACCAGGGCGTACGGATGCCGTGGAACGCGGTGGCGTAGAAGGCGTTACCGGTGGCCCGCTGCGCGGTCGACACGAACCCCGGCTTCGAGGTGAGCCAACTCGGCAGAATCGGCCGCCGCTTGTAGGTGGTGATCCCCGGCGCCGGAAGGTCGGGCCGGTCGACCGGAACCCGTCGGGCGACTCGGTCGCCCGACTCCTCATCGTCCGGGTCGGCCGACCCCGTACCCGACTCGGTCGTGCGGGAGTCGGGCGACGGGGCGACGGTTGGGTTGGTCGACTGGTCGCGGGCGGATCGAGCCTTGTCGAGGTCGACCACGTCCGCGCCGGAGTCGGCGCCCATCTCGGCTTCGAGCCGGTTGAACAGTTCGTTGTCGTCGGGCTGGTTCACTGAGGGGGTTCCTTCCGAAAGGGAGGGTGAGCGGGCCCGGCCGACGCTGTGAGAGGTGAGCGGTCGGGCCCGTGTGGTGCGGTTCGTGCGTGCCCCGGGCCGGATTCGATCCGGCGCCCTCGCGGCATGGCTGCCGGGGCTCCTGTCTGGTCAGGCGACGCGCTGTTCTTCGAGGGCGATGCACAGACCGCAGATGCCGTACGAGGTCGGGATGCAGTAGCCGACATCGATCCGGCAGCGCGGGCAGGTGCGGCGGGCGAGCATCGCCAGCGCGAGCGCGCCCCACTTGCGCGACGTCATCGGTCGGACCGGCTTGGCCAGGTCGACGCGGTAGAGGTACGCGACGCGGACGCCACCGGCGCGCCGGTTGGCCCGCATCACCTGCGCCTGTATCTGTTGCCCGCCCGGCCGCAACCCCTTCACGCGGAGCTGCCGACGCGTGGCGTATCCGTCCGGGGCGAGGCGCCACGGGTAGGTGGGCACGCCGTAGCGGGCGCCGGTCGGGTCGAAGCACTTGCCGTAGACGGCGGACATCAGGCGGCCACCGCCCCATACTGCTCGCCGGCAGTGCGGGCGCCGGTGCGGCCGGAGCGGCGGCCGGTGACGGTGGCGAACAGCCGTCCCAGTCCCGCGCGGCGCAGACCGGCACGGCCCTGCTTGGCCGCGTACATCGCCTCATCCGCCTGCCGCAACAGACCGGACAGGTCATTGGCAGGGAAGTCGGCGGCGCGGACCCAGCCGAGCGAGACCGTGGTGTGTATGTCCGGGTCCTGGCCGTCGACCGGGCGCGCGAGCACGCCGTGCAGGACGGCGAGCAGATCCGCCGCGGTCCCGTGGTCGTCGATGACGACGGCGGCGAATTCATCACCCCCGAGCCGTCCAACAACTCCGGACGGGCCGACGTGGTGGGCGAGGCGCGCCGCGGTCGCCTTCAACAGGGCGTCCCCGGCGTCATGGCCGTGGGTGTCGTTGATCTGCTTGAAGCGGTCGACGTCGGCCAGCACCACCACCGCGCGCGGGTCCTTCAGGAGCGCCGTAGCGCGGCGGGTGAACCCGTCGCGGGTGCGTAAGCCGGTGAGCGGGTCACGGCGGGCGGTGTGCAGGCGAGCGCGCAGCCACCAGACATGAAACGCCCAACCCGCGGCCAGGGGCAGCGTGGACAGCAGGACCGTGGTCAGGGTGCTCATGCCGCCGCCCCCTCGCCACTTTCGTCGGTCGCCCCGGGTGCGGCCTCTACGGCGTGCAGCGGGCGCCCGTCGGCACGCTCGGCCTTCAACGCGTCGCGCAGCTTGCGGGCGTTGGCGGCCGAGCAGTGCACCGCGGTACGGACCGCTTCCGCGTTCAGCTCCGCATCCGTCCACTCCGCGGTGAGCGTGCGCGCCTCGCTCAGCAGCTCCTCAAAGGAACGCTGTGGAGTGCCCTTGCCCTTGCCCTTCGGCTTGGGCTGACGGCGCGGGCGCGGCGTGACCACGGGCGGTTGTGCCGGCCGATTCCCCACCGGGGGCGGTACGGGCGTGTCTTGGTCGGTGGCGGGGGCGAGTTCGCCCGTCCGCAGCATCACGCGCTCGCGCCGCGGGGTCTTCCAACGCCACTTCCAGCCGAACCGCTCATGCAGGTCGGCGCGGGACAGCAGCCGCTCCCGCTCGCAGGCGAGTGCCACGCTGTAGGAGGTGACCTCCCACAGCGTCATCCGCCGCCACAGCGCGAACGTCGACAGCGGCGCGAGCAGCCAGCGAGAGAACCGGATCTTTTCCATGCGGCGGCCGGTGGCGGCGCCGATCCGGACGGCGTAGATGTGGGCGCCGATCTCGGAGAACACCACCCACAGCAACGGCATCGTGCCGTGCGCGACCTTCGCCCACACGTCGTGTCCGGCAGCGACGTTGAGCCCGCAGGTGATCAGGGTGAGCACCCAGGGCACGAACCGCACCCACGCCAGCGCCATGTCCATCCGGATCAACAGCAGGTTGGCCACAGTGAATACCGGGATAGCCACATCGATACCGACCGGCAGCATCCACGCCTCGCTGAACCCCCAACGGGTCGCAGCCTCGGACACGGCGTCGAAGGAGGAGATCAGACCGAGCGCACCGACACCGGCCGCCGCGAGCGCGCCGATACCGGCGAGCCCCATCTCAGGCTTCGTCAACGGCGGCACGGCTGAAGACTCGATGGTCTGCACGGTCGTCATGCCGCCACCCCCTTGCGCGCTGTGCGGCGATGGGTGGGGCGGGTCAGCGGGATGACGTCGAACAGGTCAGGGTTCTGCTCGATGACCTGCGCGGCCATGCGGATCAAGCCGTCGGGAAGGTCCGGGTTCTCGGCGAGGATGTCGCGCGCCGCGTCCTCACGGGCCGCGCGCTCTTCGTCCGTCTCGCCCTCGACCCCGAGCCACAGCTCAACCGGGGTGCCCAGCGCCAACTCCGCGAAGTCCTCGACAGAGATGGCCTGTTGGTGGCCGATGTAGATGCGCAAGTTGCTCTCCTGAGTCGAAGGAACAGGGAGAGCCGCGGCGGCGGGCGACCTTGCTGGGGAGTCCCGATGCCGTGGCCACACCCCACAATGCGTGGTGTGTATTACTTACCACTCAAGCTGACAGATCGATTCCGCGTCGTCAAGCGCTCTGGCTTTCGATCTCGGAACCGCCGATCTGCCCCGCGGCGGTGACTCAACCATCGCCAAAGGGGAGGGACTTCGGGAGCGTGCACTTGGGGGTGCACTCGTGCACCCCTGTGGGCGAACCCTCTGCACACCTGACCTGACCTGCGTAGAGTGACGGTGAGTCAAGCTGAGACTTCGGCCGCTCCTGGGGGATCCGTGGCAGACAGGAATGCCAAACTGGCCGCTCTCATGGATGAGGGCGGCTTCTCACACAAGTCACTCGCCCGCGCGGTGGTCGTCGCTGCTGCCCGATCCGGTGCCGACATCACCTGTGACCACACCTACGTGAGCCGATGGCTCAAGGGCTCTATCCCGCGCGGCGACATGCCTCGCTTCATCGCCGATGCCATCGGGCGCAAGCTGGGGTGCCAACTCGCAATTGATGACATCGGGATGGGCGAGGCGGCGGTCTCCGCCGTACAACCTGACCTTGGCCTCGACTTCGCGGACCGTCCCGAGTCGGTCACCGCCACCGTGGCGGACCTCTGGCGCGCCGACCTCGCCGAAGCCGAACCGCTGGTTCGAGCGCTGCCGGACTCCGCCGCGTGGAACGAAGCCTCCTTGCGGTGGCTCGTCTCTCCGCCGGACGGCGAACTCACGCGGTTGGGCAACCGGTCCGTCGGCGCCGTGGACGTCGACATGATCCGCTCGACGGCCGACGCGTTCAGCATGCTCGACGGCAAGTTCGGCGGGGGCCACGCGCGACGCGCGCTAATTCAGTACCTGCACACGGACGTACGGCCCATGCTCGACGGCAAGTACTCCGACGCCGTGGGCAAGCAACTCCACTCGGCAGTAGCCGAAGCGCTCATGCTCGCCGGATGGATGTCGTACGACAGCTGCTTGCACGGCATCGCCCAGCGCTACTTCATCCAGGCATTGCGCATGGCCCAAGCGGCCGGTGACCGGCTACTCGGTGGCAGCATCCTCTCCGCAATGAGCCATCAAGCTACCTTCGTCGGCCGCTACCGCGAGGCCGCAACTCTGGCACGTGCCGCGCTCACGGGTCCGGCCGCGAGCCTCTGAAGTTCCCCCCGCGAACTGGACAGCGGGTGTTTACGCTGCCGGGACGAGGCTCTGCCTGAGCAAGGATCTCGTTTCGAGCGGGGTGACGTACCCGTAGTCGGGGTGCCGACGGAGCCGACTGCGGTTGTACTCGACCTCGACGTAGCGGAAAACGTCGGCCCGGGCGGCCTCGCGGGTCTCCCACATGGTCGTCCCGATCTCCGCTTTCAGGAGGGCGAACCAGCTCTCCGCGGCGGCATTATCGTAACAAGAACCGACGCGCCCCATCGACTGCCTCATGCGCAACTTGCGTATTTCTGTGCGGAATTCGTCACTCGTGTACTCGCTGCCGCGATCCGTATGCATGATGCAACCGTGTTCCAGGCCGCCACGCCCGGCCGCCATCCGCAGGGCATTGACCGGCAGCTCGGCGCGGTGGTGGTCGGCCACCGCCCAGCCGACCACCTCCCGCGTCGCGAGATCGATACAGGTCGCCAGATACAACTTCCCTTCCAGCGTGCTGAGTTCAGTCATGTCGCCGACGAGCCGCATCCCGGGCCGGGGCGCGGTGAAGTCCCGGCCGATCAGGTCGAGCGCGAACACCGCCCGCTTCGCCTGCCGGGTCAGGCCCCGCCGCCGGCGGCGGGTGATCCCGACGATCCGGTGCCTGCGCATCAACCGCTCGACCTTCTTGGAGTTCACCACCCGCCCGGCCCGCCGCAGGGCGGCGTGGATCCGCGGGGCCCCGTAGGCACCGCGAGATCCGGCGTGAAACACCCGGATCTCGCCCACCAGTACCTCCTCGGCCCGCTCCCGCACCGTCCGGGCCGGCCGTGACGCCTTGTGCGCGTAGTAGGTGGAACGGGGCACTCCCAGCACACGGCACAGAAACGCAATGCTTTGACCTGCAGGATTACCCTCCGATGCCTTCTCCGCATCGATGAAACGACACCGTGCCGCGGTGTCTACCTCATCTTGTCCTGAGCGAAGAAGGCGGTCGCTTTTCCCAGAACCTCGATCGTGGCCTCCTGCTCGCGAACCTTCCGCCGCAGCCGGACCAACTCCTCACGCTCCGCAGTGGTCAAAGCCCCGGCGGGCCCCTCACCGCGGTCGGCCTTCGCCTGCTTCACCCACCCGCGCAGCCCTTCCGGACTCACGCCCAGATCCCGCGCGACCTCAGTGACCGTCTTCTCCGAGGACAACGCCAGGGCGACCGCGTCCCGCTTGAACTCGGCCGTGTACCGCTTGCTCATGTTGCTCTTGTTACCCACTACCTCTGACTGCTTCCTCCGGGACCATCCGTCCCAGTATCAAGCTGTCCGGCCGACAGGGGGAACCTCACTCACACCTACAATGGCTGCACAGTTCCGCGCGATGGAAGCACGGGCTCTGGCGCGCTTGGGCGACGCGGAGGGCTGCGACCTCGCCCTGTCCGAGGCGGAACGTCAGCTGAGCATGCGCACCGCGGACAGCGATCCGGCATACATCGCTTACTTCGACGAAGTGGAGCTGGCAGCCGAGTTCGGGCACTGCTTCCGCGACCTCGGGCGCTCCGTACAGGCCACGGAACGGGGCGCGGGCTCCATCTTCGGCGACGGCCTGAACAACCGCAGCGACTTCTTCGCGACCATGGTGCAAGCTGAGGCCTACATCAACCAAGGCGAGGCCAGCCAAGGCTTCGACATCGCGCTGAGCGCTCTACGGCTCGGCGAAGGGCTGAAGTCTGCGCGCTGTGTGCAGTACGTACGAGAGCTCCAGGGGCGCATCACTGACAGCATGCAGCGGGCCGCGGAGTTCCGCGATTTCACGGAACAGGCCCGCAGCTTCCGCCTCTGGCAACAGGTCGGGAAGCAGTTCTAGAACGGCGCCCAGTCGCGGCGCGAGCCGCCTGAGCGCAGGCTCTCCACCCGCTTCTCAACTTCCTCGGCCGCTCGCGGATTCGTGCCGGCGTTCTGCGAAAGCCACGTGACCATGAGCAGTTCGCGGACGCTGCGGAGTACGGCGTACCCCGACCACTGCCGAACGTCGAAGCCGTAGCTCTCAACAAAGTCGACGTACTCGGCCTCTGTGTGCCAGCCGAAGCTGTCGTAGTACATCGCTGTCTGCATGAGATCCCACTCACGCGGCCCTGTGGCGAAGCCGTCCAGGTCAATGACCTTTGCGCCCCCTGCAGCGTCAAGCAGGACGTTGCCGACGTTGAAGTCTCCGTGCAAGGCGCCCGCTGGAAGAGCGAACCGCAGACGGTCGTACTCGGCTGCCAATTCCTCCGTCAGAGAGTCGAGATACGCGCGGGTCCGGTCCGGGATCGCGGCACGCTCCAAGCGCTGGGCGACCTTGTCGAAAGGGCGAAGCGGAGGCAGCGAAAAGGACGGAGGAACCAGTTCGTGAAGCCTCCGCAGCAGTTCGCCCATCTTGCGCGTACTGGCGTACGTGTCGCCATCGGCGAGCCCTTCCCAAAAGGTCACAGGGTGGCCTGCGACGACGACGGGCTGTTCAGCCTCCGTGACAAGTCGCGCCGCCGGATACCCCTCGGCCGCGAGCCATCCCGCCACGGCCACCTCCCTCCGCACAGACGGCAGCCGGTCGGGGCTACGGCCAACGCGGGAGACGATCCGGCCGCCGTCGATACGGAACACTGCGTGGTCCCCGAACCTCAGCAACTTGAGACCGTCCGGCTCGACATCGGCGAGGGCGCACGCCCTCCGCAAGATGTCTTCTGCCGCGTCCGCGTCGAACACGGTGCGCTCACTCGTGGTCATGCCGTCTCGTCCCCCTGTCCGATGGGTAGAGCGCGTACTTCCCGCCCTCGTGTTGCCCCCCTGCCGATGAGCCCCTGACCTTCCATTTGCGCGATGGCAGAGCGGACAGCGGTCCGCGATGCGCCGAACAGTTCGCACAGTTCCTTCTCAGTCGGGAAGCGGTCCCCGACCCCGACGCTGTCGGCCCGCAAGAGGTCGGTCACCCTCTCAACCAGCGGGCGACGGTCACCACTCCCCGCCACGTACCAACCGGCCCCCTGGACGGATTCGATCAGGCCCTCACCCTTAAGCACACCAAGAGCCCGCTCGATGGTGCTGCGGCTCACGCGGTGCGTGCCCATGAGCTTCGCTTGAGACGGCAGGCTCTCGGTGATCTTGCCCTCCTTGATCTCCTGGCGCAGAGAATCAGAGACCTCCAAGTACCTACCTCGCGGACTGGCCTGCGGCACGTGGCCTTCCTTTCCAGTTACGCGGCTGCTTCCCCTACTAGCGTCCCACTACCCGGCAGACGAACCCATAGTGTCCCACCTGTCCGACTGTCCGGTTAAGCCTCTCACCTGCATAAACGGTCCGGACAGCCACTACAGCGACTGTCCGGGGTGTCCGGTCGGAGGCGAACTCAAATACTGCGTACGAGCTGGGGCCTGGGGAACGACCGGTTCGCGATGTCGATATGCGCGCAGGCCTCCCCCCTGTTGGTAAGGGCGGTGCCGGTCTCGCTCGCCAAAGCCGGGAAGAACTGTTGGCCTTCCGGTGATTGGCTCGATGTGACCCACTTGTAACCAGGGCCGCCGCGTAGGGCCCACTGCACGAGTCGGCGCCCCAACCCCTGGCGCTGCCATTCAGGAATCATTGAAATTTTCGCGATCACACCACAGCGGCACACATGGCAGATGTTCCAGATCAAGATTGCATGCTCAACGCCGTCTCGCTCGCATACTCGCAAGACTTGGGAATCTGCAACCCCACTGTTCGGGTAGTAGAGGAAGAACTTCTCTTCTCTCGGGTTCCTCATCTTGATCCACCACCATCTGAACTCACCTAATCCTTCAGGCATTTGACCTCCACGTGTTCAGGGATCGTACGATGCCGCACTGACAGCGACGCTGTCAGCAAGCGGATCTACCCGACTGCGCGAGTGGCAAATTGAGGCACAAGCGGCTGCAACACCCGGGGTGTTGCAGCACGTCGGCGAAGCCGACCTCTCAATGGGCGTAGGAGCCGGATACGACTTCCGAACACCGCGGTCAGTGCAGCGTCACACTCAGGCAGCTAGATGACCTGCTGCTGGCCTTGCTGCGGCTGATCAAGTTGCTGTTCTCGCATACGCTGCTCTGCACGCATTCCCTCAACGGTGGCAGCGAATAGTCCAAGATTCTCATTTTCGCTAGCCGCACCATATGGGGCGATCCCTAGTTCGAGGGCGGTAGTGTGCTGCTCGATACTGTCAGCGGTCTGCTGAAGATTGAAGGCTCTCTCACGAGGCTTGAAATATCCAGTCGCCGCCGTAATCACCGTAACCGTGAAACCCAGGCCAATGAGAACTCCCTTTGCCGGTTGCGGCGGATCATACCAGGCGGTGACTGCAGAAATCGCCGAAGAGCTAATAAAAAGAAGCCACTGCATTAGCAGGTGTAATCGCCGATAGTGACGCGACTCTTTACGCAATCGCACAATCTCGCCCGGGATTCTCTCCTTATACGACGCCTGCCGGTCCATTGCGGGAGGGGTGTGCCGTCTGGCTTCAAGGATGTGGCGTTCCTCAGCCAAGGTGAGGTCGAGCTTGAGTTCTCTGACAGACGTCTCAGAATCTGTCCAGGGACTGCTATCCGCGAATTCGGCCACCGCCTGGGCTACCGCAGCCATCAAAAAAATGAATGCGGCACCAGTAAATATTCCATTTATCGCGGATGGCATGTTCGAGTCCAACCAAATGAACACCTTCAAACCCGCCCACACTAGGAGCGTAACAACGAGAACAACCGGAGTGCCATAAAGCCCGAAGACCTGAAGGCGGCGATTCTTGATGCGCTGCAACAGATCAGCGATCTCGCGGCGATGCCCGATTAGCGCATCAGTAGTGGAACCACCACTAGAGACGTTCCCCGGTTCTACCATTCCCGCACAACCCTCCTTTACAACACACCACAGGTCGTCACGATTTCCGTGTTAAACGCTACGCTTCAGGCGCTGGCGCGGCCAGACTACTGCGCGAAACCTCAGACAACGCATCAAGCCCCAGATGGGAACGAACCGCATTTCTAAACGGAGCGATCAGATTGTAGATATCATCAGCATGGGCATATTTCATCTGCTCAGTTACAGGGACACCCTGAGCAGCACGATTGAACTCGCTCCACGGTTCATTGAATCTCTCCGCAGCAGCGATCAGGCTAGAGGTGGCTGTTAGCGTCAGATCTGCGATCGCATCATGGACCGCGCGCGAGCGTTCGCTGTATACACAAAAAGGGTCGTCCACCTTTGCCGGTTGCATTGTGATCAACACGCGGCCGACGTTCAGACTGGTTATGTAGGTGGCATACGACCCTAAGGCTGAAATGTACTTCAACGACGTCTCGCGGAGAGGCGTGGCCAGCCTGTGATGGTCTTCTCGATCTCGACGGCGCCGCTCCGTGCGCAGTGCAATGGCCTGAGCGATGGCTACGCCGATCAGCGCGAGCATGCCAGCCAGCGCGGGCGTTGCCCACCACGGAGTGATTGAAGTAGCCACGGTGTACCCCCTAGCGACGACGGTTCATCCGACCCGATCGAAGATCGTACTGTCCGCTGCGGTGGTAGGAGTGAGGGTCTGTAATTCCCCTACGTTCACCGCGCCGGAAGCGGGCCTCGTGTCCTGACGGGCGCTTCGGAACAACGATCCATGCTCAGCCTGCTTCACAGGACGGACATCGAAGCGGGGCGATCCAGGAAGTTCCGACACACCTTGCGCCATAGCTTGCTCCTCACGGACCGTCACCGCAGGTCAGAGGTGTTAGGAAGCCTGAACGGCACGATCACTCCGAGACATTCACACACCGCCTGGTCGCGTGTCGGCGATGACGGTGCGAGGCCAGCCGGTCGGCCTGATACCAGCTTGGGTACGAACACTGAAGGGTCAAGGTGTCGCGCCCTTCCCTGGATCAGCATTGTCGGCCACAGTGTGTGGGGGAGCTGAGAGGTGAGGTGGGGCGTGCCTCGATGGAGGGCGTTGCCGGATGAACTTGATCCGCAGGTCAAAGAATTCGCCGGTCAGTTGCGTCGGCTCGTCGATCGCAGCGGGCTGAGCATCGCCGCAGTAGCCGACCGCACGGGCTACAGCAAGGCGTCTTGGGAGCGGTATCTCAACGGCCGGCTCCTTGCGCCTAGTACTCCAGCCGTAGATCGTGATCACGCGTGGCTGTGGCGGGCTCGTCAGGCACTACGGGGAGGGCTTACTGTCCGCCGAGTTGGAGCACAGCAACCACGTACAGGCTCCCGGCCACGGTCAGAAGCAGAAAAGAAAGAACCGTATGGGCGACGAGCCCTCGCCCTGGAGCAAGGCCCAGATGCGCCCGGGCCGCACGGCTCACATGGGGCCCGGTGACACCTCGCGCGGCGTTCGCGTCCGCCTTCTCGATCGCTCGGCGTAGTTTCCTGCGGCTTCTCTCGGTCGTGATACCCAGGCGCACACCGTCGGCGTCGCGCACCCACAGCGTCCGGTACGCGCTGCCGTACGAGAAGGTCGTCAGCAGTCGGACGGAGGTGATCTGGTTGAGATCGACGGACCGCTCGCCGGTCAAGGTGCGCGCAGTCAGGTGCGACGATGAGTGCCGGAACGGGGCTCGCTCCTCGCACAACGCGGGTAGGAGGACGAAGCCGGTGATCATGGACAGCAGGCCAAGCACGATGGGTGCGCCGTCCGGGGCTACCCCCGCCCTGGCCAGCCCGTAGCCACCGAGAGGCAGCAGAAGAACCGTCACCGCCAGGCCCGATCCGATGCGGGCACGTGCCACGCTGCGGGTTGTGGTTGCTTCCACTGACGCCCCCGTTTCTGTCGGCGGACATCAGCATGCATGTACGGCGGACCTTCGCACATTGCCAGCGTCCGGCAATCTTCTGCTCGGGATCCGCCGGGGCCGGGCCCAAGTATCAGGACGACTCCGTGATCTCGTCGTTCGCCGCGGGAACAGGACGGCCACCGCGTGATCTTGGTGAGGTGTGTGGACTCTTCAAGATAGTGCGGTGGCCGCGCGCCACGGTGTAGACCCTGCCCGCTGGCAGGACGCGTTCGAGGCCCTGATGGGCCGGATATCGGGCCGGTTCGCGCGGGTTGAACCACGGCGCCAGGCGAAGGCCATGTTGTTCGGGCTGCTGTCAGACCTCCCGCGCAAGAACTGCTGGTCGATCGCCGAGTGGGCTGGGCAGACGAGCCCGGACGGTATGCAGCACCTGCTCGGCCGGGCCAGGTGGGATGCCGACCGCGTGCGTGATGACGTGTGTGAGTACGTGCTGGAGCATCTGCACGACGAGGATGCGGTGCTGGTGGTCGACGAGACCGGGGACGTAAAGAAGGGCACACACACTGTGGGCGTCCAGCGTCAATACACCGGAACCGCCGGGAGGATCGAAAATGCACAGGTAGCGGTCTACCTCGTGTACGCCGGCCGCCGCGGGCACGCGGCGGTGGACCGCGAGCTGTACATCCCGCGCTCGTGGACGTGCGACCCGGACCGCTGCAGGGCCGCTGGGCTGGGCGAGAACACCGTCTTCGCGACCAAGCCGGAACTGGCCGCCCGCATGATCAGCCGGTTCTTCGACGCCGGGCACCACGTGGGCTGGGTCACGGGGGACGAGGTCTACGGCGGCAACCCGACGCTGCGGTCCGCGCTGCAGGAGCGCGGCATCGGCTACGTGCTTGCCATCGCCTGCTCTCACGAAGTCACCTCCGGTGCCGGGAAGTTCCGTGCGGACGCCCTGGCCGCGAAGGTGCCGAAGCGAGCCTGGCAGAAGCTGTCAGCAGGGTCTGGCGCCAAGGGGCACCGCTTCTACGACTGGGCCGTCATCGACCTGGCCGAAGTACGGCCCGGAAGTCACCAGCTGCTGATCCGCCGCAACCGCACCACCGGTGAACTCGCCTACTACCGCTGCTTCTCGCCCGCCCCGGTGCCCCTGGCCACGCTGGTCCGCGTCGCCGGGTCCAGATGGCGGGTGGAAGAGACTTTCCAGGCCGGAAAGGGCCTGGCCGGACTGGACGAACACCAGGTCCGCCGCTATACCTCGTGGTCACGCTGGGTCACCCTGGCCATGCTCGCCCACGCCTTCCTCGCCGTGGTCCGCGCTGACGAACACGTTCGCCATCCCACCCCGGACGGGTTGATCCCCCTCACCTGCAACGAGATCCAGCGACTGTTCACGATGCTGGTCGTCCGGCCCGTGCACGACGTGGCCCACCGGCTCGCCTGGTCCGCCTGGCGACGTCGCCACCAGGCCCGTGCTCGGGCCGGCCATTACCGGAGGCAAGCCGCAAGCCAGACGTGAAGATCACGATCTACGGCTGGAGTACTAGGGGCGCGATTGTCGCCCTGGCCGAAGTGACCGGTACCAACCCTGTCCATCTCACGACTATGTGGGAGCTGGCCGAGCGCGCCTGGAGCCGCTCAGAGATGCGCCACGACATGACCATGGAAGCGATCCAAATTTCCCATGCTCACTCCGCCCATCTCGACATGGGTACACCGCGGCTATACGCCCGAGGAAGTTGGGCAGCTCGAACGGAAGTTGCTCCTATTGTGGGCCTAGCCGCAGTTGAGACACCTGATTCGACGGGCATCGCTGACGGCCTTGAGGCTCTGTTCCAACGTCTCGGACCGCCCCCTGATTCACTCTCCGTGCAGCCTGTTGGCGCAAAGGACGGGGGTGGGGTCCGGTGACAGCAAGTTGGAGAGACTGGAAGCAAGAACCAGCCGGGTTCGGAATAGCCAAGCAGTGGGCTGAGTTGCCAGCCGAGCACCTAAAGATTGCTCTGGAAGCACTGGAACCGCAGCTTCAAAGAGAACACGAAGCGCAGATGGAACACATGCGCCTTGCCGCGCAAGAATCGGAAGCTGGTCGCGCACATCGGTTGTACATGTGTGGCCTCATCGCCGGTTTCGTAGTGACCATCGGCATGCTGGCTGGCGCCGTCGTGGTGGGGAGCAACAACCAGCCTGTCCTCGCAGGCATTCTGTCTGGCCCTAGCGTCATTGCACTGGCGTCAGTCTTTGTGCTGCGCCGCAATGACGCCTCACAGATGCGAGCTGTTGCACGGGCACATCAGTCAGTAATGAACGCGGCCACCTCGGCTGGCGCACCCCCCATACCGCCTGCTGGTCCAAGTGCTGGCAGCCCTGTGTGACTCGCCCTTCTTAAACCGCTCGGCGTCTCCTCCTCGCTTCTGCGACACACCTCCGACACAACCAAGGCCACCGTGCAGCCTGGATCGCATTGCGTTGCAGGTCAGATGAGGCATCAGCATTGAACGGCACAATCTCTCCGGAGTGTTGTACGACTGTTCAGCTGACCCATATGCCATCGGGTGAGAGACGGCGAGCAAGACGCCGGCCCGCGGCGCTTACGGGAGTCGACCAGGACACATCCGAAACCTTGCATCCAAAGTCAGTGGCGAGTGCCTGTACGAGCGTGGCACCAATGCCACGACGCCTGTAGACGTCCGCTACCCAAATTAGGACGATTCGAGGGCGCAGGGTGGCGTCCTCATCGCCGTACGGGGACCCGTCGATGAGATCCCAACGGCGGTGCTCGTTAGTGTCTTGGGCGGCCACGTAGCCAATGATGCACTCGTCTACCTTCAACAGATACGCACGATAGTTGTCCGTAGTCACTTCAGGTTCACCGACATGGGACCACGACGGGAAGTCGTAGCTGTCCTCCCTCTGCGGCATACGCGCCACTTGGTGGGCCAATCTCCGCCACGAAATCGGTGACTGCGTCGCGACAACTGCCAGGTCACCCCACCAGTCAAGTCCCTTCGGCACTCGAACACCTAGGGCCCAAGACGCATGATGCACGCGGTGGACGTTGTCATCGTCGTCTACATCCCGAAAACGCATGCCACAGGGGCACTTGTCGCTACTCGGTGTCTCCAACTGCTGGAACTGGACTGGGATCGCGCCACGGCTAAGGTCCTCGCCACCGCCTCCTACCCAAGGCCGGAAGGGTGCATCATCCGACTCGACGTAACCGGTCCAACGGTCTACCCACCCCGGATGCTGCTCGGGGAACATCTCCCGAATCTGCTTCTGAACCGCTGGCAGTGTGGGGCGAACCCAGACGCTGCCAGCTGTCGCCCGACCATTGAGGCGCAGGCCGGAGTCCGTTGCCTTAGCTCGCAGGAACTTCAGAAACACTCCTGGGGGTGAATCGAAGTCGACTCCGCGGATCAGCTCTCGCTCACCAGGAGCAAGCCACTCATCGACGGGCAGCGCGAGCCGCTCGGCGATGGCGTGCAGTTTGCTGTAGTCATTTTCGAGTTCTGCGGCCCGCAAAGCTTCGACCGTAGCCTCAACGTCTCGAAACCGAGCGCACAAGTCGAGCCAACGAGGGCCGTTCCCCCAGAAGAAGGTCCCTTGGTAACCCTCGTACCGAATCCGGTTCATTGCCGCATAACGCACCCTGTCGACTGCTGCTAAGTAGTCTGCCGGCAGATCTTTTTCGCCGCCCCGTGAGGATTCCGCATCGACGTAGCTGTCTCGGTCAAGCTGGATGATGGCGAACTGGCGTGAGGGCCGGATATGGATCCTCCGTGTGTCCCGGCTACTCGCATCAGCGACAAGGTGGATGGTCCGCTCGGTCATGCACTCTGCTCCATAGCTCTAGCCGGATCGGTCAGACCGATCATTCCTGTCCCTGCGAGCCTCGGGAAGGGCGCGGACCTGGGGCAAGTCCTGATCGGCTCAATCACGCTTCGGTGCCAGCACCCCGATGTCGTCCGGCTGTCCAGCTACCGACGGGCTGCAACACCCCGGATGTTGCAGCCCGTCGGCGAAGCCGACCTCTCATCGGGCGCAGGAGCCGGAGGCGACTTCCTACTTCGCACTATCTGCGATACAAGAGGGCACCACACACCTCCAGGGATCATGGAACCTACTGGTCAGGGCCCATTCGCAAGCCGAACTCTGATTGTGCTCCGGAGCCGTGTGCGCAGGTTCGAATCCTGCCGGGGGCACTCGCTGATCAGCCAGTCGAATCAAGCGCTGAGCTGGGCGAATGCCATGCATAAAGAGCCGGACTCAGTCCTACTGAGTCCGGCTCTTTATCGTTCTCTATCGCTGATCGCGAGTGAGTGGCGAGTGAGGTGTCAACCGTGATCACGGCTCACTGATCGGGCTCCCCCACGTCTTCCTCCTCAGCATCGCTGCCCCATCCCATCGCCTTGTCGATCTTCTTGTTGTTCAGCTCCTCGTGCCCGTCGATACATCCCTCGTAGCGGCGGTGGATGACCTCCGGCGAGTTGCCCGCGCGGCGAGCGACTTCGGCGACTGGGACTCCGGCGTTCAGCCAGTTCGTGATGCAGGTGTGCCGCAGGTCGTACGGTCTGCGCGCGAGTGGGGACGCCACCTTGTCGGGCGGTAGCGCGATGGGGCGCGCTTCCTGCCAGACTCTCCAGTAACTGGAGGTGCCGAGCACGTCGCCGCGCTCGTTGAAAAAGAGCCTGCCGTCCCTGGCCGTGCCGAACTCCGCGATGTGGTCCCGGAGCATCGCGACCAGCAACGGTGGTACAGGCACGGGCCGATCCGCCTTGGCCGCGCGTGACTTGAGTCCCCGCTTGTCGTGGCGCCTGCCCGAGTCTGTCCACTTCTTGCCGGACACGGGGCGCGTCTCACGGAGGGTGAGGGTTCCCCACCCCTTCTCAGGAAGGTAGCAGTCCTTCTCACGTAGCCCGACCGCTTCGGCCGGCCGCATCGCCGCGTAGAGCTGGCAGCCGAAAAACGCGACCAGTCGGCGCCCGCGGTTGCGATGAACGGACCCCACGTACGAGACGGCGGTGAGCAGCTGGGTCCCCTGCTTCGCGTTCACCAAGACCCGAGGGTCCACCACGTCGTCGCCCCTGGACCCCGCCCGCTTCACGCTGGCGAGCGGGTTCTCTCCCAGATAGCCCGACTCGATCGCGTACTCCATGGCCGTGTTGAAGCCCCGGCGGCGCCGCTTGTACGTCTCCCCCGCAGCTGGGGTGTCGTCCAGCTTGAAGGAGAGCCGGTACTGGACATCGCGCAGCACCTTCGGCTCTGTGAGGGCCGACAGGGGCAGCGAGCGGTTGGCGAGCCACGCGCAGGCGGCCACAAGCTCAGGCGGGGGATCCTCGCCCTCGTGAGCCGGTACAACAACCCAGCGCACCGCCAACCGCACCTCTTCCAGCGTCGGCGCCTTCGTGCCTTCGCCCATCATGGCGAGCGCTACCGTGGACATGCTGTCCGCGATGCCCTCGCGCGTCTTCGCTGCTGTGGTCCGCCAGCGGGTTGCCATGTACTCGCGGCAGAAGTCCCACCATGACGGATCGGGCTTCGTGCTCTCCTTCGCGGCTGCAGCCCGGAGTTCGGACTCCGGGAGGCCCGTGTCCACATCGAATGCGTCGCCCTTGCGCATGGCTTGCCACAGATCCGAGCGGCGGCTCTCAGCGAGCGCCACGGTGGCGAAGCTGGCCGTCTTCACCTTCCCCGCAACCGTCCAACGGATCTGGTAAGGCGCCTTCTTGCTCTTCACCCTGTTGACCTTCCACACCCGTACGTCGGTGGAAAGCGTGGGCGTTTCGGGGCCGGACGGGCGCCCACCGATGCGGGCGCCCGAGATCTCGCTGGACTTGCGGTGATTCACGCGGCTTCCTCCAGGGTCTCGATCCAGCGCTCCAGGTCCGACCGCCGGATTCGCACCGCGCCGTTTGGGAGCTTGATGGCCTTCGGGCCCTTCCTGAGCTGACGCCAGCGGTAGAACGTCGCTCGCGGCACACCGATCTCTTCAATGACTTCGGGGATGGTCAACATCTCGTCGCGTGGCTTGGCCACGACTCCTCCTTGAGTCCTTGAGCAAGAGAGCAAGGGAAAGAGGCCGCCACAGAAACCACGAAATACACAGAAACCCGGGATTGGCTGGTTGACCTGCGGCGATGCCGCTTGGCGGGTGCTGCCACAGAAATCGCGGGAAGTTCCACAGAAATAAGAGGCCGGCCGATGGGGCCGGTGCCGGGCTATTTCTGTGGCTTCTCAATTGGTTTCTGTGGCAGCGCTCCGCGAGCCCCTGAGACGACTGTCGGTGCTGGTCAGGAGCTTGTCGGGGGTATTTCTGTGATTCTGTGGTTTCTGTGGCGGTTCTTAGGTGGTCGGGTCAGCCAGGCGAGGGTGGACGGCGTACCGGGGAGACGGCGGCCGGCCGCGTCCTCCAGTGCGGGCCACGGATTGCGCGCGGACGTAGCCGTGGTCTTCCAGCAGGGTCAGGACCGGGTCCAGGTCCGCGGCGGTGGGGAACTCGGAGCGGGAGAGCTTGACCATCAGGTCGCGTTTGCTCACCTCGTTCCAGCGGTGGGTTTGGAGAGCTTCCAGGACGGTGCGGGCGCGTTCGGTGGTGGGGTCTGCGCCCATGGCATCGAACGCGGCCAGCGCGTGGCTAGCGAAGTACTCGGCGAGCACGATGGCGTTGTGCATCGTGGCCTCGCCGACGGGCAGTGCGTGGCCCTGATTGAGGTGCGCGGCGAGATGCAGCAGGGCTGCGATCCTCGCTGTGGCGCCGGCCAGTTTGCCTGCCCAGTCCTGGATGTGTCCGAACTGGCCGCTACGGGCAGCGAGCCGGGGTTCGATTCGCTGCTGGAAGTCCCGCAGAGCCGCTACGGACTCGGGTGCGAGCTGGATGAGGGCGGGGTCGGTCCAGTCGGCGAGGAACAGCGTCAGGTCGATGACGTTGCGCCGGTAGGTCTCCTTGACTGGTTCGGGGATGGGGTCGGGGTCGACGTCGCGGCGTCCGACCAGGGATTCGGGCAGCGCGTATAGGAAGCGTCCGAGCAGGCCCCGGCCGCGGGCGACCTCGTTGCGGCCGATGGCCTCCAGGACTTGCGGCTGCACGCAGATACCCATGGTCACGGCGGGGTGTTCGATGTACTCCTTGCGGGTTTGCCGGTTGACCTTCTGCCGGTCGCCCGCGTGGCCTTTGAGGAAGATGCCGAGGTTGGGTGAGCCGCTGCTGTAGCGGCCGGCCATGATGTCGAAGATCTCGCCCTCGGCAGACATGACGCTGATGCGTTCGCCCTGTTCGGCCAGGAGGGAGGTGACGGTTTCCGCGGTCGCGTCGTCCGCCAGGAGCTGCGGCACGGCCGGCACGGTGACGCTTTCTGCCGTCTGCGCCAGTCCGAGGGCGTTGGCGATCAGGTCGTCTCGCTCGTCCGGCTTGGCAGAGGCGGCCTTGGCAGTGGCCTTGTCGGCCGCTTCCTTGGCCAACTTGGCCGTCAGCTCCGCCTCGATGATGGCCGGGCCTGCCAGCTCCTTGAGCCGCTTCTCCGCGTCGAACAGCGGGTCGGAAAGCAGTGCGAAGACAGCCGATTTGCGGTTGGCGGGCGGCAGCGCCACGGCCACGTACAGGTTGGTCGGCTCGCGCCAGTTGCCGCGCACCTGCACGACCGACCGGCCGCCGGCGGCAGTGGCCAGTACGGACAGTGCCAGGCAGCCGGCGAGATCGGCCGGGGTCT
Source organism: Streptomyces aurantiacus (assembly GCF_027107535.1). Classification (NCBI taxonomy): domain Bacteria; kingdom Bacillati; phylum Actinomycetota; class Actinomycetes; order Kitasatosporales; family Streptomycetaceae; genus Streptomyces; species Streptomyces sp. Qhu-G9. The sequence continues at coordinate 8,044,886 of NZ_CP114283.1, forward strand.
GGGTCTCCTCCGCGACCGCGGCCACGAACTCCGCAAGCCAGTCCGGCAGCGCGTCCAGTGGGAAGGCGGCCAGCTTGCGTGGACTGGAGAGAGGAATGGGGTCCTCCCATACGTCCGGCAGAGCTCCATCGAGCAGGCTCGGCAGGTCGGCCCACAAGTCGGGGCTGTCCACAGGCTGTGCGGTCATGAGGCGTTCCTCCTTCCAGCGTCACGAGGTGCGTAAAGGGACGGGGATCGCTGAGGGAAAGGACCAGAAGGGACGCCTTCGGCGACCTTCCTTCGGCCGCCCACGGTCGTCCGGGGCACAGCCTGCTTGGCGTTGTACAGCGTGTGAGGACGGAAGTTCATGCGGCCCTCCCTGAGATCTCGTTGAGGCCGTTGGTGACGGCGCGTTCCGCGTACGCCTCAGGGACGCCGACGGAGACGGCGGCGGCGATGATCTGCGCCCCGATGACGTCCAGTGCGCACGGTCCGGGGCACTGTGCGTGCCGGGCTCCCAGGAACCGGGCCACCTGGAATGCCTGTGATCCCGCGCCAGATTCGGTGTGGCTGCGGACCATGGCGAGGCCGCGTTGGAGGCCGATGCGCACGTACTGCTCGGTGTGGCGGCAGCCGGTCGCGACGGTTCGATCCCAGGTGGCACGCACGGGGGACGAAGAGGCCACCCCCGCACGTGCGGGGGTGGCCTCTTCCCTTACGACCAGGGCGCGGACGGCCGACGGCAGGTGCGTCATGGTGCCGGTGCCGGGTCCGAGCCAGCGGGCGTATGCCCTGCGGGATTTGATGTCCACGCCAGGCTGGACCGAGTTGGCTGACGGCATGGTCCCGAGGTAGATCCAGTGTTCTCCGCGAGTCGTGAGCACGGTCCTGGTCGGTGGCAGGCTCTGACGGGCCCACGCGACGGCATGAGCGTCGTCCAGGTCCACGACGGCGAGCCCTGCCCCGGCGGGGTGGTAAGCGACTGCTTGAGCCTTGCGCCATGCCGCCGCCCACGCGGGGGACGTGAGTACAGCAGTGTCGGTGGTGGCCGCGGCCCAGCCGTGGCAAACGTCCAGGCAGCGGCACTCTCCCACGCTTTTCATGTGTGGACGTCCGCCGCATGCGCCGCCGGTGCAGGAGCGGCAGTTACCGAACGGCACCTTCCCTGCCCGCAGCGGCAACGGCGGGACCCCAGCCGCTGCCAGCTCCAGGGCGATCCGCAGGTGGCTCATGCGGCCGTCCTCCACTCACGCTGTGCGGTCGTGTGAGCGCTGAGGAGCAGGCCGTAGGCGTGGTGGGCCTGTCGGGGGATCACGACGTTGCCGATGATCCTGAGCTGTTCCTTGCGGGGAATGCCCGGGACAGCGGTGACCCAGCCGGCGGGCAGACCCATGAGCCATTCCGCGAACAGCGGGGACAGACGGCGGTTGCCGCGGTCTCCGGGCTCGGTGGGCTCGGGCGCCGGGCGGCCCACGATGGTCTCCCAGCGGCGGATTGCGGGCCCGTAGTCGACTCCGTTCGTGGCGATCCAGTCGCCACGCCACGGCAGCCGGTTGACCACGAACTCGTTGAGCGGCCGGGAGTTGACCTCCAGCAGATTGGAGGCGCCGGACTTCCAGTCGCGGGCGGCCGGCGTGGGCAGCAGTTCTAGTCCCTCAGCTCCTGCGGAGGGAGCAGGAAGACCACTTCGTCCTCCAGTGTCGGACCGTGCCCGCCCGCTTTGCGCTTCGCCGGGGGCTGAGGGCCGCCATTCGTCCCAAGTTGAGAGGTCGGGGTCTTCAGCAGCGGGATGGGCGATGCAGAACCAGCGGTCGCGCTGGTGCGGCGCGCCGGTTTCGAGGTCACCAGCTCGTACGCATGTCCACCGCGCGTCATACCCGAGCGCGGCCAGGTCCGCGGCGACGACGTCCAGCCCCCGCGAGCGGAGCGCCGCCACGTTTTCCAGGAACACGAGACGCGGTCGAAGGACGCCCACAGCCTCAGCGACATTTTTCCAGACCCGCGACCACTTGCCATTGATCCCGTCCCTTCGTCCAGCGTTGGAGGTGTTACGGCAGGGGAAACCGGCGGCGACCACGTCCGGCCGGTACAGGTCCCGGACCTGGCGCCAGTCCACGGCCGTGATATCCCCGAGGTTGGGCACCCCGGAATGACGTGCGGCGTACACCGCAGAGGCGTGCGGGTCGTTCTCTGCGAACGCGGCGACCTGGCCGCCGATCCGGGCCCGGATTGCTGCTTCGAGTCCGCCGTAGCCGGCGCACAAGGCGACAATCCCCGGCGGCGGGCCGAGGGCTCGCCGGTTGTCAGTGGGGTAGGTCATGCTGGTCCTCTCCGGTCCTGTAGGGGTTCTGGAGAAGGGGCAGCCGCGGTCTTTGGCGAGAGAGCGGCTGCCCCGGTCTGTGACTGAACGAGGGGGCGGTATGACGACGGCGTGGCTGGTGCTGGCGGTGGGCGAGGCGCGGCAGCACGGCGGGAACGACGGCTACGACGACAACCCGCGACAGCACTACAGCTGGGACAGCACCGTGCCCAATCACGCGCATCTGGCGGTGGGGGACGTGATCGCGCTGTGGGACAAGAAGGAACTGATCGGCGTCTCGGTCATCCACGGCATCGACACCGGCACGGCAGACAAGACCGTCTACTTCTGTCCGCAGTGCAAGAAAGCCGACTTCAAGCGGCGGTCTCGGATGACCCCGGCCTGCCGCTGCAACCAGTGCGGTGCCACCTTCGACACACCCGGGCACAAGGTGAAGACAGTCACCACCTACCGGTCCCGGCACGGGCGAACCTGGATTGACGGCCGCGGCCTGCTGGCCGGGGCAGAGCTCCGGGCGCTGTGTGACTCGCCGAACTCGCAGCTGAGCATGCGCCCGGCCCGCTGGGAGAAGCTGCGCGATGCGCTGCTGGCGACCGAGCAGGCGGACGCAGTCTCAGGCCTGGCCGGACAGCAGTACAAGCGGGTGCCCATCCCGGGCGGCCACCGGTTCGCCAAGGTCCGCACCCGGGTCGGGCAGGCGGCCTTCCGGGCCGCGCTGCTGCGCGAGCAGGGCGAGCAGTGCGCCATCAGCGGACCGGCCCCTGCCGACGTGCTCGAGGCAGCGCACCTGTACAGCTACGCCGAAACCGGTGAGCACCACGACTTCGGAGGGCTGCTCCTGCGCCGGGATCTGCACCGGCTGTTCGACAGCGGCCGCATAGCGGTCGACCCGGAGACGGATCTGCTGGATACCGACCCCGGACTTGACGCCTATCCCGCGTATGCGGAGCTCCACGGCAAGCCGCTCGAACTGAGCCTGCGTCCCGAGCACCGGCTGTGGCTGACGGCGCACTGGAACACGCACAGGGCCGATTCATAGCCCTTACGAACCAGGGAGATGCCGTGGGAAGCACTGCCATCGCACTGGTCGCAGCAGTCGTGGGTGTCACCGGAACCCTGCTTGCGCCGGTCCTAGCCCAGAGATCCAGTGCAAAGGGACAGAGGGCAGAGTTCGAACGCCAGCAGCAGGCAGCCCAGGCACAGTGGGAGCGCGAACAGCGGCAAGCAGAACTTGCTGCGCGCCGGACCTGCTACGTCGAAACGAATGCGGCCTACCGCCGCTACCGCATCCAGTTGATGAACTACCTATGGCACGTACACCGCGACGAGGTCACAGAGGCAGGCAAGGAAGCACTGGAAGCAGCCCGCCACGCACACCACGCCGCATTCGCCGAAGCCCAGATGGTCGCCTCGGCCGCCGTGCTGGCCCAGCTCGATGACGTGGCCAAGGCACTGTCCGAGGGATACCGCAGGACCAAGTGCCTGGAGGAAGGCAACCCGGACCCGGACGACTCCTTCGACGTGATCCAGGCGTACCTTCAGTGGATCTGGGAGCGGTGGAAAGAGATGCGCGCTGTCATGCGGGCAGACCTGGGAGTGAACAACTCCCCCTGAATGCGCGCCCGTCACAGGCCCTCTCTGGCTGGCTGGACGTATGTGTCCGCGCCAGTATGGATACTGCCGCTCCCTCAAGGGTGCTGGCTGGCAAGGGCGGCCCCGCGTTCTTTGGCGAGAGGTGGGGGCCGCCCTTGGCGCAGCTAGAACGGGGGCTTGGCGTCCGGCTTGCCGCTGCCGACGGGGGTGTCGGTGGCGGCCCACGGGTCGTCACCGGACGGGCCGGGCTGGGAGGGCCGCTTGGCGTTGATGCCGACGGTGGTGAACCGCAAGGAGGCGCCGATGTCGTCGATCTCCAGGGCGAGCATCGAGCGGTTCTCGCCCTCGGGGGTCTTCCAGTCGTGCTGCCGGATGCGGCCGGAGGCGACCACCCGCGAGCCCTTGGTCAGGGACTCGGCGACGTGTTCAGCGAGGGAGCGCCAGGCGGCGCAGCGGAAGAAGGTGGACGTGCCGTCCTTCCACTGGCCGGAGTCCTTGTCGTAGGTGCGCGGGGTGGCGGCGATGGTGAACTTCGCCAGCGCGGCTCCGGAGTCGGTGAACTTCAGCTCCGGGTCACCGGTCAGGTTGCCGATGACAGTGATCGGGGTTTCTCCGAACGACATGCGGGACTCCTCAGGCTTCGGGGTGGGCGGTGCGGGCGGGAACGAGGGCGGCACCGTCGGTGAACTCGAACTCGGCCGCGGACAGACGGATCAGCAGCGCGTAGAGCCGCGCGGCCCGCTCATGGTCGGCCTCCACCGTCAGGGCGGCGTCCACGCGTGCCACGGCGGCGCCCAGCGGGGTGTCCGAGACGGGGATGGGGATGGCGTTGTGGTCGTCGCCGGGGTGGGTGTCGTGGGCCCACCAGCCGCCGGTGGGGCAGTCGATCCAGGTGATCGCGGTGCGGCAGATCAGGCAGCGTGCCCGATGCTCCGCCGGTTCCTGGGTGCTGGTCTCGGGCTCTTCGCACGCCATGCGTGACTCCTTCGAGGTCAGGCGCGGGTGGAGGCGGATCCGGTGTTGGTGCGGCCTTCGAGCAGTGCGGCCAGCCGTTCCTGACGCTGTTTGGCGACGCTGGTGAGGAGGGTTGCGGGGTCGTCGTGGAACTCGTGGAGGGCGACCATCGCGGCGAGGATGACGTCCACCAGTTCGGTGGCGACGTCGCCGGGGGTGTGGGTGGTGCCCTTGCGGGGGTTCCGGCCCTGCATGCCGATGTACACCTGGGCGACTTCGCCGGCTTCTTCGGTGACCTTCAGCAGGCGCATCGAGGTTTCGTGGGCGCTGGTGCCGTTGGAGGCGTCCAGCCAGTCCACGACGGTGCCCACGTGCTCCCACAGCGTCCGCTCCTGGTGGCGGGAGGCGCGGCGGATGAAGCTGGCCACGACCGCGACCGTGGCGGGGTCCCAGTGGGCGAACCAGTCCACGATCCGGTGGTCGTAGCGGCCCAGTTCGACGCCGGCCCGGGACAGTTCGTTCAGCAGCGCGCAGTGGAGTGTCGCCGTGCCGGTCCCCGGGGCCGGAAGGGGTTCGGTGTCGATCGGCCCGTCCGGGATCGGGAGGGAGGGGGAGTTCACAGTGGTGCCCATGTGCTTCCTTCCGTCGGTGTGATCAGTTGCCCTTGGGGCGGGCGAGTTTGAGGGTGATGCCGCCGATGCCTAGGGGTCCGGCTGCGCTGGCAATGACGGTTGCGGTGTGGGCGGCGGCATCGAGCAGCACGCACAGCGCGGCGACCAGGCCCCAGCCGCCCAGGGCGGCGGCGCCGGCGATGGCGAACGGGACCAGAACTCGGCGCCACGGGATGCCGGTCTGGCCGGTGGGCTGGACGACGATGACGAGGCGTTCTCCGGTGGCGTCGGCGCGGCGCCAAGCGTCGGCGGGGATGTGCGGGGCGAGGTGTCCGGGTGGTGGGTTGGTGTGGTGCATGACGTGCTCCCTTCGAGTCCTGCGCAGGTGGGGAGGGTCAGCTTTTGAGGGTGGTGAGGGTGTTGCGGACGCTGCCGAGGCGCACGGTGCGTCCGCCGTCGGCGTTGACGGCGTCCAGGACTGCGCGTGCGTCCATCGGCCCGTCGGCGTTCTCCAGGACAGCCGTGACGCGGTCCGCGAGGGTGAGCGCACGGCCCGGTCGCATCGCCGCGGGAGCAGGCCCGTGGGCCGCTGTGGGGGCGTCGGGGTCGGTGCTGGGGAAGATGGCGGCCATGGCCTCCGGGCCGTCCAAGCGCCCTTCGTAGGCGTCACCGGCCGCCTTGTGCAGGGAGGCATCCAGGCCGGCCACAGGGCCATCGCCGTACAGAGCGAGGATGTTCGGGTCCAGGCCCGTGGTCGGCATCGGGGAGCCGACGGTGAAGAACCGCATCCGCGAGACGGGCCGCGGCCCGGTCAGCAGGTAGCCGCCGCCGGCGGTGCTGGGCAGGTCTTCGTCGTCGGTCTCGTCGTCGAACTGCGAGACCAGGCGCAGCGATCCGGCGTACTTCGGGATCGGAGCCGGCGTCCGCCCGGCCGGGAGCAGGCCGTCGGTGACGATCTGCCGCATCATCGAGGACGTCCAGCGCAGCAGGACCACGTCGCCGTCCTTGAGCATGCTGCGCAGGGTGTCGGAGCCGCCCAGTTCATCGAGCTGGCTGGCCTGGGCGGACAGGTGGATGCCGATGCCCAGGGAGCGGCCGGTGCGTCCCAGGTCGCGGATGTAGAAGGTGGCTTCTGCCCGGTAGGGGGAGCCCTTCTCCAGCAGCCGGTTGGCCTCGTCGATGCGCACCGACAGCAGCCGGTAGGGCTGGTTGATCAGGAACTTGGAGCGGCCCATGCCGGCGTAGATGTCCTGGAGTTCGTGCATGACCAGCCACGCGGTCCGTAGCTGCGCCATTGCCCCTTGCGGAGTGCGCACGAACCAGTCGACGTTGCCGCGCGCCTCGGGGACGGACTGACCGCCCTTGAGGTCGGCCAGGAACGTGATGACCCCGGAGCGCTTCTCCCCTGCGAGCAGGATGTGGTTGGCGGTCGACTTGCCCGCCCCGGTGGTGCCGAACAGGAAGGAGCGTTGTGCGGAGCCGGTGTGCGGATCGTACAGCCGCATCCGGGTCAGGCGGCCGTTGTGGTAGCGGCCCACCGGCAGGCGGCCGTGGCGGTCCATCACCAGCAGGCCCGGATCGTCCAGGCGCACGTGGGCGAGCGGATCGGCGGGATAGATCGTCACCAGCGCCCGGTGCATGCCGTCGGTCTCCACCGCCAGCCGGGACGGATCATCGATGTGCAGGGCGCCGGCCAGGCGGACGGGGTCGAAGGTGATGATGTCGCCGGGCGCGCCTTCCACGGTGAGTTCGTGGATGGTGCTCACCCGTCCAGCTCCGTCCCGGTGTTGACGGTGCGGACCTTGGTGATGCGGGTTCCGGGCATGCCCTTGGGGGCGATCTGCTCCTCCCACAGGCTGTAGAGGTCCACGACGGTCGCGCCGTGCCCGACGGTCAGCTGCCGCACACCGGCGCCGCGGCGGGGCACGGGACGGATGCTGATCTCCTCCTCGGGCCAGTCGAGCAGCGCGGACAGGTGGTGCGGGGAGACCTCCGGCACCGGCTGGCCGGGCAGCGTGGAGCGGATGACGGCCCGCAGCGACTTCGGCCCGGTCTGCTCCACCGCCTCCAGCACCGTCCCCGGCGCTGCACCGCCCTGCACGGCCACGTGCTGCGCCCACCACAGCGACATCGGGTGCTGCGAGCCGGCCGCCACGGTGACGGGCTTGGGGACAGGGAGGAGGTGGGGGTTGAGGGAGGGTTCGCGGCCTGCCCAGACGCGGGCCAGGCGGGCGGGCCGGATGAACCAGACGGCCGCGGCCCACACCGCGTCCAGCGTCAGCTCCCACCACTGCACCCCGGGCACGATCCGCTCCACCGTCAGGAGAACGGCCATCGACACGGACGGGGCGAGGTAGAGCGAGGCGGAGGCTTCCCGGATGTAGCCGGGCGGCAGCGTGACCGACCACACAGCTCCCCAGCCGGCCGCCGCCATCGCCGCGGCCAGCGAGGCGCCATACAGATCGGGTGTGAAGGCGCAGGTGGTCAGGGCGGCGGCGCCGGTCAGGGTGGCGAGACGGCCGATGCAGTTGCGGGCCACGGCGATGCCGCCGCGCACAGGTCCAAGACGAATCATGAGCGGGCTCCTTTGCCGCGCGGGCAGGCCAAGGGCGGCGGACACGAAGTGCGGTCCGCCGCCCTTGAACTGCGGTGGTGTGGTCAGCGGTTGCTGTAGAACTCCCGCTCGGCCATCGGGACGTCCATCGAGCTGGCCGTCTCCGCCACCGGGCCGTAGTCGGCCTGGTGGGCGTCGGCGGTCTCCTGGAAGAGCGTCGACAGCTCTTCCGTCTCCTCGGCCATGGCCTCGGCCTCCTCCAGCACCGAGCGCATGAGGGTGGCCGCGTCACGGTGCTCGCTGACGGTGTCGGGATCCACATTCAGTGCGGCGGCCTGGTCGGCCAGCCGGTCCACCGACTGCGCGCAGTTCTCCACGTAGCGGTAGGTGGAACGGACCTGTTCGGACAGGCCACGCAACTTGGCTCCAGCTGCGGTGAGCTGGACGATGACGACGCCGTAGCGCACGCCTTCGGCGATGACGCCACCGGCTTTGGCCAGGACGTCCGCGGTACGCGGAACAAGATCGGACACGAAGTGTCCTCCTATTCGTTGTGGTAGTCGCGCTCGGCGGGCGCGGTGTGGCCGGCGTCGCGGACCGCATCGGCCAGCGGCCGGTGGCGTGTCTCCGCGTTCGTGCCGGCCTGCGCGATGGCCTCGGAAGCGGCGGGGATCTTCTCCGCCACGGCCTCCGCGTGGGCCTTGACGTTGGCGGCCTTCTCCCAGAGCAGGAGCACCAGGCCTTCCAGGACCCCGGGAACCTTCAGCTCCAGGATCTTGGCGTGTAGGGCCTCCAGTCGTTCCCTGAGGGCATCGCAGCCCTCCGCAGCCTGGTGGGCCTCCTCCGCGCCCTGGGTGATCTCCTCGGCCATGTCGGCGTCGGCCTCGATGACGTCATAGATCGTCAATTCGGCGTCCGCGTACTGGGTGTTGGGCGTCTGGGCGGGCACGGGGGCTGTCATAGGCCCTCCTTTCGTCGTTCCTGCGGGAAGAGCCGCACGGCCGCGGGTGACGGCCTGCGGCTCCCAGCGCCGGGCCTGGGTTCCAGGCCCGGCGTCATCTCGCGTCACCGTCCAGGTGACGCCCTGCGCGTGGCCCCATCCCGGCGGCGGACCAGCAGACGCCCCAGTACCAGAGGCGCCGCCGGACGCGCCGGGAGTCTTCGGCCCGGTGGTCTTGCCATGAGTGCGCCGCGCGCCGGTCCGCTCCCACCGGTCCCGAGTCGAGCGGCCCTTGCCCCGCGCTTTTGGCCCATCGGTCTTGCGCTTGGCGCCCTTGGCCGTGGACGTCCGTTTGCTCTTGCTGCCGGGAGCGGCTGATGCCGGGCCGGGTCCACCGGGCCGCTTGCTCTTGGCCTTGCGGGCCTTGCCGCGGGCAGTCTTGGTGTCGGCCCCGGGGGCGGTCGTGGAGCCCTTCGGACCGGCCTTGGGCCCCTTCTTGAGGTCGGCTTTCAGGGCGTCCGGTGTGGACTTCGGGCCGGTGCGGATCCGGTCAGCGATCCGGGCGCGCACCGCGTCGCGGATCGTCTTCGGGGCCTTGTCGGGTTTGGGGCCGGTCGGCTTCCAGGAGCCTCTGGTGATGCGGTCCGCCACGCGGGCCCGTGCGGCGTCGCGGATCCCGGGGCGCCGCTCCGGCTTGACCGGCTTGGGCGCAGGGCCGTTGCGAAGCCGATCGGCGACCCGGCTACGGGCCGCGTCCGTGATGCCCGGAGTGCGCTCGGGTTTGGCCACCGGTCCGGAGCGGATGCGGCCGGCCGCACGGTCCCGGATGGCCGATCTGATCCCCGAGCCCCTGTCCGTCTTGCCCTTGTTCTTGTTCTTGCCGGGGGTCTCCGGATCCTTCCTGCGCGGCTTGTCGAGCTTCGGCGTGCGCCGATCCCTGGGAGCGGGCAAGCGCCCGCCTGAGGGGCCGCCGGCCGTCTTGCCACCCGCACGGGAAGTACTACCGGTAGGTGACTTGGACGGCGCAGGAGCCCGCAGGGCTGCCGGGGCGGCACTCCGTGCGGAGCCATGGCGGCCGGCGCCGCCCTGGGAACTCCGGGACCGACCGAATTCCGGTCCGGACTGAATACGCGCCTTCTGCCGTGTCCCGTTGGCCGCTATGCGCGCCATTTCCAGGTCCAGTTTCGCTTTACCGGCCGCCGCCTTCTGCTGATCGGCGATGGCCCGATGATGTTCCTGGCGGGCCTTCAGATAGGCGGCCACGTAATAGGCGCCGCGCATCGCGGCCACCGTGATGCCGGTCATCATGACCACCGACATAGCGGCCACACCATGGCCCTGACTATCGGAATCGTCCGGCATTCCGGAATCAGGGTGCGTGGCGGGCAGATTGCCGGCGATATTCACCGGCTCGGGGAGCGAGAGAGAAGCGGGCGGGGAGAGGTCGGGCAGGGGGGTCAGGGCGGGGAAGCCGTCCGGGGCGGGCGGCGGATCGTCTCCCACCGCCCCGGGCACCCTCAGCCGCAGGACCGTCCCTCCGGGGCCGTCGTCGGCCATAGGCCGTCCCTTCGGTTCATCACCGCCCGTTATCAAGATCGCAAAGCGGCACGCGTACGCGCGCACGCGCGCCTTGCGACCCCCGATGACGGGCGGTGAAGTGATGATGATGAGCGCGGAGCGTTACGACGTGTGGGCCTGCGTCCAAGCCTGGAGCATCCGGACCAGATCGGCCCACCTGGCTTCGTCGTCGCCGGCCAGGGTCCGGGCCAGGTCCCACAGCGCGCGGGCCCGGTCCTTGTTCGTCGCCGTGGCCGCCAGCCGGGCCTCCCAGTAGGCGACTTGCTTCGGGGAAAGCACCGCTTACGCTCCCTTCTCCAGGAAGCCCAGGAACGTCGGCTCCGCTCCCTCCGGCGAATTAGTGGCGGCCAGTCCCGTTCCACCCGCTGCAGGCTCCTGCAGGCCCTGCGAGAGGCTCTGGAGGTGCGCGGCAGTATTCACGGAGCGGGAACTGGAGGCCCCGGACGAACGGGCCTTTTCCAGGGCCTTGGCCTCTGCCTTCTGCTCCCGCTTCGCGGGCAGTTCCACGAACCGGCGCTGGAATTCGGGGTCCAGCTTGCCGATCGCGTTGACGGCGGCGCGCAGGGACTTTTCCAGATTGGCCAGCGGGCGGGAGGCGAAGTAGGCGCGCAGGCGCCGCTCGAACGGCTTGTCACCGTCGATACGGACCGCTTCCAGGTCGGCCTGGTACTCGCCCAGCAGGGCCTGGACCTGGTCGGCCATCTGCCGCAGCCGCTCGCGCTGCTGAGCCGCGTACAGCGCGGTCCCGCCGGGTTTGGTCAGGTGGTCCGACGTCCACCGGGTGCTGTTGTCGTGCATGCGGAAACCTCCAACGGTGCTGCGGGGTCAGCGGGTGTCGTGGGTGGGGTGGGCGGCTGCGATCTCCTGCCACCGAAGGGAATCGGCGGCGCTGACGTGCCGCATCCGCACCTGGACCGTGCAGTAGGGGGCCCTGCAGCGGTGCGTGGTCGACGTCAGCGCTGCATCGATGTGGCTGTACAGCCACAGGGACGACGACGCAATCCCCAGGACACAGGCGGTGAGCAGGGCGAACGGGACACCGTAAGCGGCCAGCCGCACGCCGGTGGAAGCGCCCACCGCGAGCGCGCAGGCGATGATGAGCAGTGACGCGATGCGGCGACGCCGCGTCTGTGAGGTGTTCACGGCGGATCTCCAAGGGGAGTTGAAGGGTCAGGCGGCGCCGACGTCGGCCTGCTTGGTGCTGCCGGGCGAGACGTAGAACGGCGCGGTGTCGAACAGCTCCGCTTCCTGCGCGGGTGCCTGCTTGGCTGTCCGGGCCGCGGCGCGGCGCACGGCGTCGTAGCAGTCCGGGCAGACCGCGACCAGCCGCTCAGCGGGCAGCGTCGCGGCGATCTGGAAGGCGCCTTCGTTGGCGAGGTCGCGGGGTGCGGCGATCAGCTTGACCTCGCCTTGTTTGCTGAGGTGTTGGCCGTTGAAGTGCGGGCAGCGGTGCTGTCGGCCACGGCGGTTGGGATCGTGCTTGCTGCCGCATGCGCCGTGGCACTGGCAGCGACCTCCTGCCTTGTCCATCACGGCCTGCCATACGGCAGAGGCGGCGATCGGGGGCCGGGTCACGACACGCTCCGCTACGCCGGAAGCGGGCCGGCGTCGGACCGGTCGTCGGGGTCGGCGCGCAGCAGGCTGGCGATGCGTTTGCGCGGGGTCCACCGCGTCTGACCCCCGACCTCGAAGCGGCACAGCACGCGCTCGCGGACTTCCAGGACCACGGCGAAGGCCGTGTCGTAGGGCCAAGAGCCGACGTAGATCTGGACCAGGTCATCGGCCCGTATGTGATCCATCGTCAGCGGGGTGCCGTCGGGCAGCGTGCTGGTGTAGCGGATCTGAGTGGGCTGGCTCATCAAGGCCTCCTCGGCCGGAAGCGTGGGCGTGTCAGGCGCGCGGTGTGCCGTTCACCGTGGCCAGGGCGCGCGGCTGGGGACTGGTGCGCGCGGCAAGCTGCGCGGCGCGCGCGGCACGGAAGTCCCGCAGCCAGTTCCGCGCGTTTCCGGGGTCGACACCGAAGCGGTCCGCGAGGTCCGATGCGGTCGGCTCCTCGGTGGCGTTGTTGCTCAGCGCGGCCAGGTAGTAGGTCCATCCCTGCTGCTTCGCGGGCGACTTCCACCCCGGCTCACCACCGTCCGCGACACCTTCCGGGGCCTGCGGGTGCAGGGCGGCGAGGTCTCCGCACAGCCGGTCGTACAGCAGGCCGGCCTCAGCAATCTGACCGTTGAGCTGCTCCAAGGACCCCGCTCGGGTGCGATAGGCGGCATCCGCCTCCTGCGCCTTCGCAGTGAGGCCATCGAGCTGGGTTTGCCGCTCGGTGATCTGCTGCTCGGCCTCACGGAGGAGGTTGGCCGTACGCTGCCGCGCGGCCTGTTCTTCCTGCCGCGCGCTCTCCGCGCGCTGCTGCGCAGCCTCCGCGCGCCCCGACACCGTGTCGCCCTCTTCCAGCAGGGCGGCATGCTCGGAGCGGACGGCTTCCAGCTCGGTGCGCGCGGCTGCCAGTTCGTCTGCCGCGCGCTGCCGCGCGCCCTCAGCGTCCACCCGCGCGGCTTCCGCGCGCTGCCGCGCAGCCTCCGCCTCTTCCACAAGTGCGGAGGCCTCCAGGCGCTCCACAGACGGCGTCACCGCGAGATCCTCGATCAGCGTGAGAACGGCCGTCGGGTTGGCGTAGTTGAGCCGGGCGACCTCGTCCGCGCGGGTCAGCGCGGCCAGTCGGCGCACCAACGCCAGCGCCTGGCTCCGGTCGGTCGCGATATCCGCACGGTCCAGTGCCTTCTGAGCCTTGCGGCGCCAACGCCGCACCCGACGGGGCCTATTGGCCTCCAGGGCCAGGCGCAGCCGGTAGACGCGCAGTGCGGCCCGCTGCGCCATCGCTGCCCGTGCGATCGCAGACGACGAGGTGCGGGCGTCGAGACCGAGCAGGGCGAACAGTTCGGCCCACGCGTGCTGCCACAGCAGCGCCACCAGCCGGGCCGGACCAGGACGCGCGCTGTCGTCCTCCTCCCGGCCGGGGCGGGCGTGGTGCAGCTTGCCGCGCAGTTGCAGCTCGATCAGCCACGCGGCCAGCGCTGGCACCGCGGCCAGCACGGGGCGGGCCCACCAGTTCGGCGCGTGCACCCCGTTCATCGCCGCGGAGAACGACACCAGCAGCCAGGCGGTGCGGTGCATCAGCCGCAGCTCCCGCGTCCAGCCGGCCTCAGGATCGGCGGAGCGGTACATCATGACCAGCAGCGTCATCTCCGCAGCGTCGAACACCGCGATGAACGCCACCGCCAGCACCGTCGGCAGGTCACAGGTCTGGGTGGCGAACCCCCACAGCCCGTGCACGCTGACCGCGACGCCTCCGAGCGCGACAACGGCCTGCGGGCCGATCCCGGACAGCCACGACGACTTCCGCAGCCGGCCCAGCGCCCAGGCAGCGAGCGCAAGCGCCAGCACCGCCCCGAGCAGGGGCAGCAGCCATGTCCAGGGCCCGGTGGGGAGATCAGGCAGCCAGGTAGTCATTGCTGCCCTCCTTCGCGGTGAAGCCGAGGATCCGCCAGGCCACCTCACGCGCCGGACGGTCCGTCAGCGGTCCCCAGCCGTGGCGGTCGACTCCGAGCGTGGCCGCGTAAGCCTCGGCGGCCTCCCGGCCCCGGTGGATGCTGTGCGGCACTCCGTAGTGCACCAGCAGCACCAGCGACCGCCCGTCCCGCCGCACGGCCTCCAGCTCTTCGCGCAGCAGCGCGGCCTCAGCCTGCGCCAGGTCCACATCCCAGCGAGCGTTGGAAGTGGCGGTTTCGGCCTTCTCGGCTCGGGCCGTCAGCTCCCAGACCTGGTGGATATGGCGGACCAGTGCGACATCCGCCAGCCGCTGCACCTCGGCAGTACGGGCACGGGCCCGGGTCGCGCTTTCGCGGAACTCCCGCAGACGGGCCGCGGTGACGATGCGGATCATGCCGCCTCCTCCGGGGTCAGCAGGTTGGCCAGCACCGTGCGCTCGGCCAGCACCTTGTTGTGGGCGCGGCGGATACGCCGCTGGTCCAGCTCCGTCGGCTGCCGGTCCAGCAGGCTGATGCGGACGTCCAGCAACTCGACTTCCGCTGTGATGAGCGGCATCTCGGTCTCGATGGCCTCCAGCTCCGCGGCCGTCGGCTCGCGGTCGAACTCGCCGGTGGTAACAAGCTTCTGAACTGTGGCGATGTGTTCCATGGGTCGTTGTCCTCTCGAAGGTGGGACGGCCCGAACAGCGGCTCCCGGGGTGCCACCCGGGAGCCGCGCGCCGTCGTGGAACCAGTGGAATCCGGCTCCCCTCGGCCCCGCCCGTACGGCGTCGCAGGCGCGGCACCGGACGGGCGAAGGAGGCAACCGGCCGCAGCGTGCTGCGGTGGATGAGTGGTCTCTTTCGGGGACGCGGCTGCCGGTTCAAGGAACAGCTCGCTAGGGCCCCGTTGTAGGCAGAGACCTGACCTTTCGGTCTGCCATCCGGACTGCCAAGGGATCGCCCGCCGCGAAGCAGACGACTGTCCGGTGCCCTCGACCCGCTCTGTCCCGGGTCCCTTTGCACACCGCGAATCGGATGCGACTCCGTCATCTGGTGCGCACCAGAAGGTAAGCATCTGGTGCGCACCAGAGTCAAGGGCGTTCACTGAGTCGAGCGGCGTTTGCCCTCCGCGGTGCATCTCTAGAAGACCGGTCCAGGTGGGGGAGCCGGTAGCCAACAGGACTTAACTCCCGTCTTGTTAACCCCTGTTGACCTGCGGCGATGTGAGGCATGCTGGAAAGGTCAGTGAGTGGACCTATCGCCGGGCGGTGGCCTGTGAGCACAGGACTTCGGAGCGCACGAACGGCGCATGGCTGGTCTCAAGAGCGACTGGTTCGCGAGATCGAGCAGTACGCCCGACGACACCTCTCCGACGTCGCGTCGACAGCGAGTTTGCGGGTGTATGTGTCCGAGTGGGAGAACGGCAAGCGCGCCCTCTCGGACCGCTACGCGACGATCCTGCGGCAGCTTCTCGGCGTCACGGACGCAGAGCTGAGGGGTGGTCCGCTCGCGGTTGCTCCGTCGATGGCCGACGGGTACGACGAACTGCTGAGCAGGATCGATTCGGCCAGCAGTGTCAGCGAATCCATGGTGAAGACGTTCAACGATCAGACCGAGCTACTGCGCACCATGGACCGCCAGTTGGGCGCTTCGGGCCTTGTGGACCAGATGACGGGGCATCTCGCCCGTCTCGAAGACGCACTGAACTTCGCGGTGTTGCCCACTACGCGCCGCCCCGTGGCGCTCGCGCTCGCGGGGGCGTCAACCCTTGCCGCATGGCAAGCGATCGACTCGGGGGCGGTCGAACGGGCCTGGCGACACTACGAACTTGCGAAGCGGGCAGCGCACGACGCTGAGGCTCCGATGTACCTCGCGCACGCGATGGCAGAGCAGGCGTACGTACTGTGCGAAGCTGGCCGGCCGTCTCTCGGCGTCGAGTTGGTGCGCGATGCGCAACGCGTTCTTGGCCAGGCCGGATCTCCCCGTCTCCGGGCATGGCTGTACGCCGCTGAAGCCGAGTTGTGCGCCCATGCCGGAATGCCTGATGACTGCCGACGGGCGCTCGATGCGGCCATGGCGACGATTCCGCCCGGCTCCGATGACCGAGACCCCGACATGCTGAGCATCTTCCTCAACGGTGCCCACCTGGCTCGATGGCGCGGCAACATCCTTGCCCTGCTGGGCGACGACGAGGCGGTCACCAGCCTGTACGGCGCCCTGGACGTAGTAGACCCGTCCTTTGTCCGAGCGCAGGCGGGACTTCACGCTGACCTCGTACAGGCGCACATGGCGCGAGCCGAGTACGACGACGCAAACACCCACCTGAGGCAGGCGCGGCTGTTGGCCAGCCGCACCGGTTCGGTCCGGCAGCGCCGCCGTGTCGACCTGCTCAGTGCGCGGCTGTAAGCCCCTGCTTGCCTCGGCTCGCCAGGATGTGGAGCAGAGCCACGAGAGTGCCGGAGCCCATCAGCTCACCGCGCGCCATGAGCCGTGGAATATCAGCTAGGGGCACCCACTCGATGTGTCCTGCCTCTTCCAGGTCTGTCGGCGAACCGACCTGGTCGGCTCCGTGGCCCACGAAGATCTCGTGAGGTGAGTCGACCATGCCGACCATGGGCTGATACGTGACGATGTGCTCCACGGACTTCGGTCGCCAACCCGTCTCTTCCACGACTTCTCTTAGCGCCGTGTCCGCGGGGTCCTCCCCCTCGTCCACGATGCCGCCCGGGAGCTCCCAACCCCACTGCTGCGGGACGAAGCGGTACCGCCACATCATCAGTACGCGGTCCTGATCGTCCAGAACCGCGGTGACGGCGACGTGGTGGAGCTTCACCACATGATGCTCGAAGCGCTCCACACCGGGCGGTTCCACGTCCCAGAGCTGGAGTTTGACCCAACGGTTGTCGTAGACGTCGCGCTCGCCGTGGATACGCCAGGGCTCCAGCCCTTCCGGCGCCTGAACGCTCACTGCCCCCGGCACCCGATACGAACTCCGGCCACGAACTTCCAAGGCGCCTTCCGCCACGAGCCGAGCCAGCACTTGCCGAAGGGCAGTGCGGCCGATGCTGAGTTCTTCCACGAGCGCGCGTTCGGAAGGCATCTTGTCGCCGCTGGCGTACTCGCCAGAGGCGAGCCGTGCACGAATCGTCTCGTAGACCTTCGCCGTCTTCGGTCCCATTCCCGGGGCACTCTCCATCCTGAGGTGGTGCGTACCAGCGTAGCGGGCAAGGAGCGCACTGCCGCCAGGCCGTGCGACGGGTGTTTCCTGTAAGCCGATGTCGTGTCGCAGCGCTAGGGCCAATCCACTCGATGGAAATAGCAACGACGAGCGAGAGATGGCGAGTGAAATTACGAGGCCCTCAGCCCGCGAGGAGCGCGACAAGACTAGTATCTACCTATGGCTGAGCTGAGTTGGCGAGGAACATGGTGGTCGGCGGAGGAACCGGAGGTTACGTGCCCCGGCACTCTGCATTGTGCCGACGGCGGTTATTTGCGGCTAGAACTCATAGGCGGCTTCGATGTCACGGTTCGTACGCCACTCCCCAGCGGCAACGGCTATGGCATTAGCGAAGATTCCCGCGATTTTCCAATAATCCATGGAACGTCGGGCAGTACGCTATTTACTCTGCTCGGCAATCATGCGATTCACACTCGCGGATCGGGGTTCCTGGGCGGAGAAATTACAGAGCAGAACTGGAGCTCTAATCGCGCGCTACGGGGCGTGCACCTTCCAAGCCTAGAAGAGTCACTCTTCATTCGAAGCCATATGCGGCTGGAGCGTCTGCTGCATTGGTCAAATCGGTCTAGCTTTGACCTGTCGCGTCTATTGGAAGACGGAAAAGCAACTGGCGAGAGGCAAGTCGACACTCACGCCGTGGAGCCCGTTACAGCCGTACACAACGGCATGAATATTTCTCTGCGTTTACTCACCGACGATTTCAATATTCAGCATAAGCCGATCTCGAACGAGCGGTTGCTGAAGGCCACGGAGCGCGCCGCCCTAACATTCAGTCCGCCTGAGCCGACGCCTTACAACTCCTTTGACAAAATACACAAGGATATGCAGGATCTTCTCACGCTCTGCTCCTACGCCCCGTGCGGATCTCATGGTCGATCTCTTGTTTACGAGTTGCCTGAGGCGACATCAAACTCAAGTCAACGCTTGAAAGAAGTCGAGGTTATAGGGCGTCAAGTTTATCGCACCGAGAAAGATAAAGAAGAGTCGCAGTCCCGGGACTTCTTGTTCACGCTTGCTGAGGTTGATTTTGCAGAATTGGCGCCCAGGTGGCTTGCCCTCAAAGAGAAGTCACGTATGGGATGCGACATTCTATTCGGGCTGCGATACATCAGTAACGGCTATGTGGGGACGCGGCTCCTAGGGGTGGCATCGGCGGCGGAGAGTATCCATGCTTCCCTAAGGTCTGCGAGCACACCCCTACCTAAAGCTCAATATAGGTCCCTCAAGCGGAAGTTGCTCGCGGCCATCGCCGATGAGCCTGAGGATCTTCAGGAGTTTGTCAAGACTGGACTTCGCAACAATCCTACGTACAACGAGCGCATGCTCGAACTTGCGTCAATTCCTGACTCGGAGGCAGTTGACCTGCTTCTCACCGACAGGAAGTCCTGGGCGAAAATGCTCAGGAATGCCCGGAACGATCTCGCGCACGCCAATGAGCGTGTATCGCAGAATCCGGAATCCACTCCGGCATACTGGCTCTTGGAGACCACTTATGCGTTGCTTTGCCTCGTGCTTATGACTGAACTGGGAATCAGCAGAGAGAAGCAACGAGCTGCACTCGATCACCCTCGGATCAGGATGGCAAGTCGAAAATTCAAAAGGGAACTTTCTCGGCATTCCAGTGGATGACTGATGCAACTCGAATCAATTCCTAGCGTCGACTTGGGTTTTCCGATTGACCATCTGGGCCCGGCTAGGGGGAAAGTTGAGTAGGGCTCTTCTGATTTTCGGTCCAGGTTCGTCTAGGAGAACCTGGTCATCCAGCACCCGGAACCTGTGAGGTGAGATTAATCCACCCTTCTTCAAGAAGGAATCGAAGTTGACGACCTTTCCATCCTTGTGTCGAATCGGGTTCTCGATTAGTTCAATAAGGCCAAAACGCGCTAACGCAAGGTGAGACTCGTATACGTCTCGCGAAATAGCGTACAGCCATTCGCGGTCGCGTTCGGTGCAGTAAATGCCTCTTTCTTCGTGCTCCCGGGGAAACCTGCCTGCCAAGTGTTTTAGGATGAGATACATACGGATCTCTGAATCCGTCAAGAGGTAAACCCATCCACGTGTGAAGAAGAAGTATGGCAAAGATACGATCGATGGTGGACCTTCGTAGGTGTCAGGTATGACGTAACCATACTTCTCCTCCTCTGAGGAGCCTGACTCGTGCAGCAACATCAGAGGGAAAGGGTTTTTAGGGTCTCCCACATTTCTCAGTGCGAGGTTTTCCTCACTGAGTCGCTTTATCGATGAGCGGATCTGCCGGGATCGGTTTTGTGTTGCGGTGACTGGCGTCTTAGCTTTCGTGTTCTGCACGGCTTCTGAGGCCACCATGGCGGTCCAGGATGCCTCAAGCTTACCTGCGCCCGAAATGGGAATAGGGCACGGCCCCGGCACTCCTTGGCGTTTCCTGGTCTGTGCTTCAAATAGAGCCAGTAAGTAAACCTGAAGATTAACGCCGCGAGGGGCGGAGAGACGGGCTATCGGCGGAGGTACGCCTGGGGCGCCGGCGAAGAAGGCCGACCTGATCCGGACCTGAGTTGGCCAGCGTCCACCACGACGATGAAGGCGGCGCAGCGCGGGTAGCGCCTGCTCAAGACGCGATTCGGTGGCATCGAGGGCCTCTAATCGACGCGTTCGGCGTTCAGCGTTTCGGGGCATCCTTTGCTCTCCTCGACCCTTTGGCCCGCATGATTGAAAGGCTCTGACCTGCGGTTTTGATCGTACGACCGAACAAGCTACATGCGGGCCAAAGGGTTTGCCGCGTAGGCGAAAGAAGTGGCAACCCTTTGGCCCGCAAGGTCATATGCGGGCTGACCTGCGGATTTGATCGTACGACCAAACAAGCTACATGCGGGCCAAAGGGTTTGGGATGCATTCGCTCAGAGTGGCGTTCGGTACAGCAAGGTTGAGGCACGTCGGAACGACAAGCGGCCCCCCGGGGCAACGGGAGGCCGCGATCACACCCAAGTCGTTTCAGTTGTCACACGAAGAAGGTGTCTCTATGAATGTACGCCTCCGGGGTAAACGCGCCCAGAGGTTCGCTCCTCTCACCAGAGCACTCGCGATAGGTCTGGTTACTCTCGGCGTGATCCTGAGCGTCTGGCTTGTCCCGGCACTCGCCACGCCAATCAGCACCGGAGCTGCGGTCTTGGGGGTCATCGTCACTGCTCGCAAGGCCTCCGCCGCGCCTGGTGCAGGTGCCTGGGTTCTCCCTGAGAGCGCGGGAGGTGACCGCAGGGACCTCGGCGGGACGAAGAGCTCCGACTAGCACTGGCCAGGGTGCGGCAGGTGAGCGGGTGGCGCTCCCCCGTCCGCAATGACCCCCGGTGCCCTCGTAGGGCGTCGGGCTGGTTATCCGATTTGAGGGCGCGCTACCCCCAGGTGTCCCCCCAAAGGTCCCAGAATCAGAGAAAGGCCTGTTCAGGTGGTACAGAGCTAGCGGACTGTAAATCTGCCGGCTTCACCTTCCCAGGTTCGAATCGCGGCGCTGCCACACGACCGAAAGGGCCTGTGAACAGCAGCAATGCTGATCGCAGGCCCTTTCGTCGTTCCCGAGGCGCGGGGCATCTATCTGCGGGACGCGCCATGTGGCTGACATTGGGTTGGTGGGGTTGGGAGACTGCGTTGGTGGTGCCCGATTTCGGGCGCGCTGGGGAGTTTCGGGGGTGTGGTTGTGGCTCGTTGGGTTTTGGGGGTGTGCGCGGTGGCGGCTCTGCTCGTGACAGCTGGGTTGGCGGTCATGCTGGTGATGGGTCGGTTGAATGCGGCCTCGCAGGTGGCTGGGGTAGCGGGGACCGTGCTGTCGGCGGCGGGTCTGGTGGTGTCGGTCGTGGCGTTCTTCCGTACCGCTCCCGGGCCGGTGCGGAGGGTACGGGGTGGCAGTGTGGCGGTTGCCGGTGATGCGAACGGCGCTGCTCTGGGTGAGGACTCGCACGTCGTCGGGCCGGCTTCCGCTCGTGGGCCCGGTGCGGGTGGGGCGCAGGTGGACGTGGAGTCGGGGCCGGACGGTATTGCTGTTGGCGGCGACGCGAACGACGCGGCGTTGGGCAAGCGATCCAAGCGAACCCGCTCTTGAGCAGGGGCACCAGCATGGACGACAAGGACGGCACCGGCGGCGTGCCCCGTTTCATGAGCCGCCGGAATGTCCGGGCCGGGGAGGTCGCGGTCGGCGGTGACGCTCAAGGTGCCGCGCTTGCGCCGGGCTCGCGCGTGGTCAACCGCACCACCGTCAACAACGTCCTGCCGGAGGGGCGGTGGCCGTTGAGGGTGGGAGCGGTGCCGCCGCTGGCATCCTCCTTCCAGCCCCGGCCCTCTCTGCGGGCGCTGGTGGAGGCGGCCCTCGCGGACGGCCAAGACGTGGTGCTCGCGCGGCCGGCCGAGTCAGGGCGAGTGCTGGTGGGCGAGGGCGGGGTCGGCAAGTCCCAACTGGCCGCCTCCTACTACCTGGCCTCCGACGTGGACATGGCGGTGTGGACCACGGCCAAGGGCGGAACGGGGCAACTGGTCGCGGACTTCGCGGAGGCCGCGGCCCGGATCCGGGCTCCGGGCGCGCACGGCGAGGACGACCGGACCGACGCACAGGCCCTGCTGGAGTGGCTGCAGGCCACCGACCGCAGCTGGCTGGTGGTGATCGACGACGTCGAGGACCTGGACCAGGTACTGGACTGGTGGCCCCGCCCCCACCCTCGTGGTTGGGTGCTGGCCACCACCCGCCAGCGCAAGGCCCTGGCCGCCGGACGCACCCGCATCGACGTGGACGCCTTCACCGAGGCCGAGGCCCACGCCTACCTGCACCAGCGTGTCCCCGGCCTGCCCGACCACCCCGGCACCTGCAGCGACTGCCGGTGCCCGGCCGCGTCCGTCGCCAGCCTGCTGGGGCGGCTGCCGCTGGCTTTGTCGCACGCGGCCGCCTACCTGGACAACAACCGCGACACCACCCCCGCTGCCTACGCGCGGATGCTCGCCGAACCCGGCCGGATACTGGCCGAGGTGCTGCCCGGAGACGGGGCCGACGGCTACGCGCGGGCCGTGCACACCACCATGCTTATCAACCTCGACGCCGTCCAAGCCCAAGAAGCTCACCCCGGACTGGCCCGCGCTGTCCTGGACACCGTCGCCCGGCTGGACCCCAACGGCTCCCCCGCCGCCCTGTGGACCGATCCCGAGGCGCTTGCCGCCCTGACCGGGCCAGGCCCCCGGTGGTGGCAGCGCCTGAGCCGCCCGCGCACGTCCCGCAACATCCCCCGTGCCAGTCCCGGACTACGCGGGGTGCACGCCGAGCAAATACGCACGTGTCTGCTCCTGCTGGACCGCTACAGCCTGACCACCCACCAGCCCCCCGGGGAAAGCTCGGACCTTGGATTGGTGCGCATTCACGCCCTCACCGCCCGAGCAGCCCGCGACACCACCCCCGAGAAGCAGCGCCACCCGCTCGCCCGCCGCACCGCCGACGCCCTAGCGGCCCTGTGGCCGGGCCACGGACGCGACCCGGCCCTGCAACAGACCCTGCGCGCCAACGCCACCGCCCTGTACGAGGGGACGACCCCGGCCCTTTACCACCCCGACGCCCACACCGTCCTGTTCGAGGCCGGCAAAAGCCTCGGCCAGACCGGGCAAGTCACCGCCGCCCGTGACTACTACCGCACCCTCACCGACACAACCACCCACCACTTGGGCCCGGACCACCGCGACACCCTTACTGCCCGGCACAACCTCGCCTGGTGGCGGGGGGTGGCGGGGGATGTTCAGGGTGCGGTCAACGAGTGCGCCGCACTGCTGACCGACCAGACACGGGTGCTGGGCCCAGACCACCCTGACACCCTCGCCACCCGGCACAACCTGGCTTGGTGGCGGGGGGAGGCGGGGGATGTTCAAGGTGCGGTTGACAAGCTCGCCGCACTGCTGCCCGACCAGATCCGGGTGCTGGGCCCAGACCACCCCGACACCCTCTCCACCCGGCACAACCTCGCCCGGTATCGGGGGGAGGCGGGGGATGTTCAGGGTGCGGTCAACGAGGGCGCTGCGCTGCTGGCCGACCGGATCCGGGTGCTGGGCCCAGACCACCCCGGCACACTTACGGCCCGGTACAACCTTGCCCGGTATCGGGGGGTGGTGGGGGATGCTCAGGGTGCGGTCGACGAGTTCGTCGCGCTGCTGACCGACCAGACACGGGTGCTGGGCCCAGACCACCCTGACACCCTCGCCACCCGGCACAACCTGGCTTGGTGGCGGGGAGTGGTGGGGGATATTCAGGGTGCGGTCGACGAGTTCGCCGCGCTGCTGCCCGACCGGATCCGGGTGCTGGGCCCAGACCACCCCTACACTCTCTCCACCCGGCACAACCTCGCCCGGTATCGGGGGGAGGCGGGGGATGTTCAGGGTGCGGTCAACGAGCTCGTCGCGCTGCTGAGCGACCAGACACGGGTGCTGGGCCCAGACCACCCCAACACCCTCTCCACCCGGCACAACCTCGCCCGGTATCGGGGGGAGGCGGGGGATGTTCAGGGTGCGGTCAACGAGCTCGTCGCGCTGCTGAGCGACCAGACACGGGTGCTGGGCCCAGACCACCCCGACACCCTCTCCACCCGGCACAACCTCGCCCGGTATAGGGGAAAGGCGGGGGACGCCGACAGTGCGGCGGAGGCTTAAGCAGACCTCGGGTTCCTGAGAAAGACCTTAGTCTCAGTTCGAGTCTCGATTGCCGCTCCATCCGGTGCGGTACGCGCCAGTCCGTGAACGTCCAGCACGCCACCTGGCCTGCAACGCGAACTCTGCGGACTCAAGGTGCTGGGGCGCTTCGGAATGTGTGTGCGCGGTGCCAGGCGAAGTACTGCTCACGTTCCGGCGTCCACCACGCGGTTGTGCAGTTGGCCAGGTGGTCTTGGACGTGTTGGGCTACTGCTGGTGATGAGGCAGCGAGCGGGCTGACCTGGAGCTGTCCGCCTTCGGAGACGGTGATGAAGCCGCGTTCGTAGAGTCCGTCGCAGCCCAGCAGGCAGGCGAGCATCGCGACGTTCTGCAGATCGCGTTTCTCGTCGTCGGTGCAGGCGGCCCGTTTTTTGATGTGGGCGGCGATGAGGAAGGCGGCCGGCAGGGTGCGCCCGCACAGGGCGCACTCGCCGGTGGGGCCGGGGAGCAGGGCGCGCTTGAGGTGCGCTTGTTCTCCTCGGTGGGCGCGCTCGGCGCTGCGCTCCAGGGGGCCGGTGTAGTCGGCGATGGCCTGCTGGGCTGCGGCTTCTTCGTCCTCGGGCTGGACGGTCTGGGCGGGTTCCAGTGTCAGGAGACTCTGGAGGAGGTCGGCCTCGGTGTCTTTGAAGGCCTGGAAGCGCATGATGTTGCGGGTCGGCTTCCAGTCGAGCAGGGCGCGGACTTCCTCGATGGGGATGTCGAAGCCGCGGGTGCCGGAGAGGGCGTACATGTACTCCCAGGTCTCGCCGTCGCCGTCGGTGTCCCACAGGCGTGCCGCAAGCTGTGGGCTGCGCCAGGTCAGGGCGACCGTGCCGCCGAGGTAGAGGCGCTTGTCGCCGCTGAAGAAGACCCAGGATCCGGGCCCCATTTTGCGGATCTCGGGGAGGTTGGCCCCGTTCTTGCCGGGCATGACGCCCCACATCGGGGCGGTGCCGTCCGGGAAGAGCTGCTTGAGCGCGTCCAGGGTGGCCGCATCCAGCAGGTCGGCGTGCTGGTCGAAGACGACGGGGCTGGCGATGGTGTCCTGGTAGTGCTTTTCGACGGTCTTGTCCGAGCGTCTCGCCGGCTGTGCAAGGATCCGCATGCTCGCTAGGCCCCCAGCTTCGTGTACTTGTCGGCGCGGCCGTAGGCGAGGCCGACCGGGTAGCGCTGCCCGTTCAGCTCGATCTTCTCGGCCAGGGCCTCCTCCAGGTCCACGCCGGTGACGTCCGCCAGCCGCAGCAGGTAGGCCAGGACGTCGGCCATCTCCTGGCGCACCGCCTGGGCCTGGCCGGGCGTGGCCATGACGGCCTGCGACTGTTCCGGGGTGAGCCACTGGAAGATCTCGGCCAGTTCACCGGCCTCGCCGGCGAGCGCCATGACGAGGTTCTTCGGTGTGTGGAACTGCTCCCAGTCGCGTTCGCGGGCGAACTGCGCTAGCTCTTCCTGGAGTTCTCGGATCGTCATGCCTCTATCCCTACCAGGCGCCTCTGACAGTCGTTCCGGCCGGCGGCGAACTTGCCTGCGGGCACTGTCAGTTGCGGCTGCTATAGATCATGCATGCATGTCTTCGAGGGAACCGTGGAGGAAGCCACGGTCCGGCTCACCAATCCGGGCTTCGTCGCGCAGTGCGCCAAGCGGTATACCGCCGCGCACGGCCGGGCGCCGGGGGAAGCTGAGTTGCGGAGCTGGTCGGAGAGCTGGCCGGCGCTGGTGCGTGTGCTGGTTGGCGCCGGGCTGCACGATCTGCATCTGCTGCTGGAGTACGAACTGCCCGGCTCCAGCCAGCGGATCGATGCACTCCTCCTTGGCCAGCGTGCGGGCCGCCTCGTGGCTGTCGTTGTCGAACTCAAGCAGTGGACGTTCGCCGCACCGCATCCGGTGGGAGCCGGGATGCTCATGGTGGGGGACCGCGAGGTTCTGCACCCCGGGCGCCAAGTCGGCGGATACGTCGCCTACCTCAACGACTGGGTTCCCGCCGAGCTGAACCTCGAGGTGCGCGGCCTGGCCTTCCTGCACAACGCATCCGCAGAACTGACCGGCCACCTGAGCGCACTCGCCGCTGGCGGCCCCAGCGCCGCCTTCCCGCTGCTGGGAGCCGACGACCTTCCCAAGGACGCCGAAGCATCACTGCTGGCCGGACGGCTGCAGTGCGCAGACGTAGAGCCCGTTGGCCGCCAGGCGGTCAGCGACTTCCTGATGGCCCGACACCGTCCCTCCGCATCCCTGCTGGCCAGGGTCGCCGGCACCATCGAAGGCCACGACGGGTTCCGGCTCATCGGCGACCAGGACAAGGTCCGCCAGACCATCCATCGCGCGATCGCGGCCATCGAGCGGGGCACGCCCGGCCACATCGTGGCCGTCACG
Source organism: Streptomyces aurantiacus (assembly GCF_027107535.1). Taxonomy (NCBI): domain Bacteria; kingdom Bacillati; phylum Actinomycetota; class Actinomycetes; order Kitasatosporales; family Streptomycetaceae; genus Streptomyces; species Streptomyces sp. Qhu-G9. The sequence continues at coordinate 8,071,206 of NZ_CP114283.1, forward strand.
GGCAGACCGGGCACAGGCAAGACCGCGATCGCTGCCCGGGTCCTGGGCGACCTCTGCCTCAGAGAAAACGCCAACCCCAGGCTCCTGTCCCCGTCCGGAACACTCACCCAGCAGCTCACCCGCGCTGTCGGGGACACAGCCAGGGGCCTCATCAGCACCCTCACCACCACGCTGCCCCGCGGCCTGAGTAGAGACAGCAGCATCGTCCTGCTGGACGAGGCCCACCGGGCACGCACCGACCCGCTGCTGCGCAGCAGCGAGTTCCCCGACCTGTTCACCCGGCTCATCCGCGACTGCGCGGCACTCGTCCTCTTCCTCGACGAACGCCAGATCGTCCGCCCCAGCGAAGGCACCACCCTCGACGAACTCCGCCGCCTGGCCCGCGCCCGCGGCTACACCTTCGCCCACATCGACCTGACCACCCAGTTCCGGTGCGGGGGCTCGCGAACCTATCTCGACTGGATCGACGCCCTGCTCGAAGAGGACGGCCAGGCACCCGTATGGCAGGGCACCGACTACGACCTCGCCATCGCCGGCAACCCTGCCGAACTCGAAGACTGGGTCACCACCCACCAGCATGCGGGCCGCAGCGCACGCATCAGCGCCGGCTTCTGCTGGCCCTGGGATTCACCTCCCACCCCGCCCCTCACGCCAGAAGTCTCCATCCCCTGGACCGACGAGACCGGCGACCACCATCTGTGGCAACGGCCCTGGAACTCCGGCGCAGGCGGCATCCTCGCAGGCACCGACACCCCGGGACGGGCATTCTGGGCCACCGACCCGGGCGGCCACCAGCAGATCGGCTGCGTCTACACGGCCCAGGGCATGGAATACGACTACAGCGCCGTCATTCTCGGCGAGGACATCACCTGGACCCCCACCGGTTGGCAGGCCAGACCAGAGAAGAGCCGCGACCAGAGCCTTCGTGGCCTTTCTCCGCAGCAGTACCTGCGCTACGCCCTGAACACCTATCGCATCCTCGCCACCCGGGGAACACAAGGCGCGCGTCTTTACTCAACGGACTCCGCCACCCAGCACCACCTCGGAACACTGGTTGCTGGACCCCACTCGTGACTGGGTCCGCCGTTCGCAGCCCCCGGATCCCGTTGCTCCCCGTGGAGGTAGACATTGCCACGTCGGCCGCGAGGCACATCCGTCGCGGCTGCTCGATGCAGGAGCGAAGCAGCTATAGCGCGAAGTCAGAGAAGAATCCTAGGGCCGGGTTATCGAACGTACCGATTACCAAGCCGCGGTCGAGGAAACGGTTGAACTCCTCGCAGCTCGTCTCAGGCAGCAGTGCGCAGCCATGACAGGCGGCCAAGTTGCACGAGTCGGGGCCTTGCCCCTTCTCCCCCGCATCCATACACACCGGATCCGTCGAGCACCAGCGTGCATCGCTCAAGGCGGACGCAAAGACGGCTCGCAGGTGCTCCTGCCGGGCCATCCGGACAAGGCCTCCCATGGTGCCCTCAGAGTCGCCAGCCGCGGTATAGATCAGCAGACCGGACATGTCACGCCCGCTCTGTTGCGAGACGTAGAGACGCTCTCGCAGTGACGCTGAGCTGTAACCGCTGGTGAATACGAGCTCGTTGATCAGGAGGTGTCCGAGCGTGTGCAGCATGACGAACCCTGCGCTGAGGTCTCGGAGGCGTCCGCCCCGGTCCGTGATCACTTGCGAGTGGCGGTTCGCAATCATGCCGGCGCGCGCCTGGACTTCATCCCGAGCCTCCCACCTCGCGAGCCGGTCGGGGGCGAGTTCCAAGTAGATGCCCTCGCCCTTCACCACATACGCGGGCAGCCAGTCCCTGTCCGGCGGCAACGGGCGGCGCCGGAGCATGGCCTTGCCTACCGGCAGCTTGAGCTCGCTGTCGCGTCCCCGCGTGAAGCCCCGCAGGGCCCGCGTCTCCTGGAGGACGGTCACGCTTCTTACCCGGCCGATGTGTGAACGCAGATCCGCGTGGATGCCGGGGTTGGTCGCGCGCAGGGCGTCGTCATCGGGGGTCTCGCGGATCCTCCTGAACTCGGGGTAGCGCCAGATGTCGTCACTCGTCAGATCGTCCGAGCCGTCTCCCCCGCCCTGGCCGTCGGCTCCGATGCCGTGCAGGTCGCGGTACATGGCGAGAAGTTGCTCGTCGCTGTATGAGTCGAAGAGCTCGGGCGCCAGTCGCTTGCGGAGCATCGCGGGGGTCGCGTCGGCACCCGCGAACGAGTGGACGACCTCCATGACCACACCGACGTCAGCCCGCTTAAGGAGCTCCCGCATGACGTCGGTTACGACGCCCTCTTGCTGTGGAAGGAAGATCGATGACTCGACCCGCGGGAAGTAGACGTTGCCGGCAGCTCGGAGGGCACCACGGACGGACTTGTCGCACGGACCGTCCACCTCATGGAGCCACGGACGGGCCCCCGAGCAGCGGTAGGGGTCGCTGCGTCCGGCTAGGTCCTCGGTGAGGGCGGTGCTTTCCAGGCCGTCGTCGCCGCGGCGGCCGCCCATCGTGATGCCCTGCAAGGTGCGGGACGCCCCACACCCCAACCGTTCGTCACGCTGGCCCTTGTTGTCATAGCCGCAGCGGACGACCTGTCCTTCAAGCCCTCCGCCGCCGGTCGAGAACAGCCGCAGCACGCCAGTGCACGCCGGATTCTTCGACCGGTGCACCCACTTGTCGAATGGGAAGTCGTCGAGGTGTCCGTCCTCGCAGATGGCCACGAACGGCACCTGCGACATGCGCGGACCACTGCCACGACGCCCCTCGTGGACACGATCCTCGCAGCGAACGACGTCCTGGAAGCTCAGCGTCGTCCGCTTGAGCTGCTTGCAGTACATGCAAAAGCACCAGCGGGGGAACCGCAGAACGGGAACCGTCAGCTTGACGTTGCGATGGTCTTTGTCGCTCCCGACCGGCCGGAAGTCCGGTGGTAGCCGGAACCCGGCCACCTTGAGACGAGCTTCAAGGCGCCAGTCGTGGACGACGAATTCCTCCAGCGCGAGGTTTGGGTCGTCCTTCGGGTACCAGTGGTCAAGACCGGCCGTGATCACCGACGTGCCGTCGACGAGCACGCTCATCGCACCCACGCCGAACGGCGCCACAAGCTGCGCCCGCCGGATGCTTCCGCTACTCATGCCTCACTGTCCTCCTATGCCAGGTCATCCACGACGTACGCCCGCGTGATCTCCAGTCGGCACTCCGCGTCAACGCTGCGCATGCTCATGGGTGTGTCCCAGGTGATCGTCTTGTTGTCGGGATCGGCGAGCTCACCGGCCGGGCGCATCAGGCCCTGCTTGGGGTCACCATCAAAGAACGTGCTCGCGGCCCACGCCGTCCGCTCACCCAGCCCCCACTGACGAGCCCGCTCCGCGGCCCAGTAGTCAAACATGGGGACCTCCTCGGGGTCGACAAGCTCTGCACGCTGGCGCAGGAGCGCGACCGCTGCGTCGTATGCGGCCTTTGGGAAGGGATACGGCTCGAGGTCGGGCTCACGCTGCCGCATGCGGGAGATCACCGCGGCGTGGAGCGCACGCTTCAGCACAGGCTCGGCAAACGGCGTGACGGACGTCGGTTCGACCTGGGCATACAACTGCTGGTGATACGTTCGAAACCGCTCGTAGTGGCTTCGGTCGCGCGGCTTCGCAGCGCCGTAGATCGTAATGACGAGGCCAGGCGCTCGCGTATCGCGGCCGACGCGGCCGCTGACCTGGATGTACTGTGCGGTCGTCTTCGGCTGACCCACGATCGTCATGAGGCCGAGGCGGGACACGTCGACACCGACCTCGATGATGTTGGATGCGAGACAGATGTCGATGCAGCCCGGCGAGGGGAGCTTCTCCTGCAGCTGCTCGATCGCCTTGGGGATCTCGTCGCTACGCCGACGCGACGTCAGTTCCATCGAATTGCGGGGCCAGCGCGGCGTGATGCCGTCACGACGCTGCAAGCCGACGAGATAGTCAGGCACGTCGGACTCCAGCAGCGAAACAGTGTTGCCTAGCTCTCGCAGGCTGTTCAGAAAGTTGAGGTTCGTCCAATAACCGTCGCGATCGGCCTCGTCCGGGATCTGCGGTCCCGCCTGAAGCGTCGCGGCGGCGACGCGGACCTGCACGGTCTGTGTCGAGCCGAGCGAGGCGCTCATGACCCCCAGGTACCTCCGGCCGGGGGCGAGCGTTCCATCCTCCAGCGTCGCGGGCTCAGCGAAGAACGAATGCCCCTCGGTCAACCCGTGCGGCGGGAACAGCGCCACTTCGGTGCGACCGAACAGTCCCTTGATCTGGTCCTCATAGCGCCGGACGGTCGCGGTCGACGCAATGATCTTCGCCTGGATCGGCTCCCCTCCAGAACGATCGGTAGCAAGGTCGTCGATCACCGGCTCATAAAGGCCGACCATGGACCCGAGCGGGCCAGAGATTAGGTGAAGCTCGTCCTGGATGATGAGGCCCGGAGGCGAGTACAGACGCTCACCATCCTCGCCGAACCCGAACAGGTTGCGGGCCTTGGGCCGCCACGCCATGGTCGCGAACTTGTCGACAGTGCCGATCACGATCGACGGCCTTGCTTCATAGATGTCGTCGTCGACCACATGCACCGGCAGCCCCTCGCGTCCGCCGAAGCGGCAAAGCTCGTCGATGCACTTGAACACAAAGCGATTGCCTGACCATACGTACCCCGGCGTGTCCTGCCCCTTCTTGGCACGCCGGACCGGTCCCATCTTTGTGCCGCACCACGGGCACTTGAGGAGCAGGAACGGGTTCGGCGCGTTGGAATCCGAACGCAGCTTCTTAAGGCTCCGTTCGGCCGCCTTCCACGAGTTCGGCGTGGAGTCGCCACCGAGCCAGACGCCGATGCCGAACGGCGCCTTGCCGAGCTCTTCTTTGTTCTCAAGGCGCATGTCCTCAAGAACGCAGATCAGGGACGACGCCCGAAGAAACTGCTGGGCGGTCAGGAGCCGAAGGGTATAACGCATCAGAGTGTCGGTCCCGGCGTCGGCCGAGTTGCGCAGACGGCGGGCGATGAGCGAGATCGCCGAAGCACCCAGGTAAGCCTCGGTCTTTCCGCCACCGGTCGGAAAGAAGATCAGATCGACGACGGACCGCTTCGCATGCGTCGGATCGACGAGCTCTGGCAGGCTCGCAAGCACAAACGCGATCTGGAAAGCACGCCACCGACCGTCACGGGCCCCGGGCACGGCGTCCGGATGCACGCCGACAGGACGATAGACGCCCTGCTCATCTCTGACGACCTCGCGGGTGTCAAGGCGGGAACGGACTTGCTGATAAAGCATCGCGAAGTTGGCGAGCTGGAATGCGCGCGCCGCCAGAGGGTCGTGCAGAACGAGCTGCCAGCCCTCGTCCATCCGCTTGAGCGCCTCGCGGCAGAGCCGCATGTGCCGCAATGCCGCCGGCTGGATCCGCTCATCAAGATCGCGGATCGAGGCCTCCCGCCCTTCAATCCATTCGCGGTACAGCCTGAGCACCTTCTCGACCTGGGCATCGCCTGCAGGGGTCTGCTCCGCGAGCTCGGCCATGCTCACGCTGACTGGGGTACGGCTTCCGTCCTGATGCACCTCGTAGACGTCGGGCGTCAGGCTCGCGACTTCGTACGCGGGCATGGCGTCCGCCTCGACCCAGGTCACGGGCTGGGATTCCTCCCAAGCTGCGGCGCAGCCGTGGCCGATCGCGTACGTGAGACGCTCGCGGTAGAGCAGCGCAATCGACTCCTCTTCCTCGTCACTATCGGGTTGTTCGACGTCCGGGTAGGGCTCGATCTGGAGACCTCCCTGTGCGGTTGCCTTGAACCCCATCTGGAAGAAGGCGCTGCCCGGACCCGTGCCGGGCACCTCGTTGATCACGGCAAGGGTGATGAGTCGGAGGTCCGCATCAGGCTCGCCCGGCACCATCCGGCTGAAAACGCTGAGCGTCGGTACCTTGGCGGGAGCAATCTTTGGCTCGCTCACCGACGGTACTGTCGGCACAACCTTGATCTTGTGCACCTCATTCAGGAGCGTGGCGCCGGATACTGTCGCGTCGAGCTCGAACGGTCGGCGCACCCACCAGTCGAGATCCGACACACCGGGGATGGTCACAACGACCCGGTCGTAGTACGCGCCGGTCACCCGCACACCGAGCGAGCCGTCCGACGGCACCCTGACCTTGAACGAGATCGCCATCGCCGAGGGCTTCCGCCGGTTGGCATCGGAAAGGTCAAAGTCGTCCGAGTCAACCTCATCCCGGGAGGCGTGCCCCATCACTTCGACCGGCGGCTGGTCGAGGTTTTCCTCGCTCTGGGGAGCGCCGTCGATCACGACTGTGTGCTCGTCGATGGCCGTGCCCCCGGCGCTCCCGCCGCTGTAGAGGACACCCACGCCGTACCGCCGTAGCGGGTCTGAGCGTGTCAGCACCTCCTCTAGGGTGTCGCGGTCATGGAACTGCCCGTTGCCCTCCTCCTTGGTCGCAAAAATGTACTTGGGCCCTGAGCAGTCAATCGGGGCGCCCAGCGAGTGCTGCCCCGGTTCCGGTCCGAACAACTCTCGGCGTACTGCGGCCTCTACGATGCCGCGCGCTCCCTCACCGGTCACCGCTCGCCCTCCATAACCGCGCGTAGTGTGTCAGCCTCAATAACTCCGTACAGCCGGTCGGTCGCCCTGGTAAGCCCGACGTACATGACCGCCTCGAAGTTGGGCACGAGCTTCCGGTCGAGATCCGTGACCACGACCGCCGACGCCTCAAGTCCCTTGAACGCCTGGATGGTGGCGTACTGCACTTCGCCCTTTCTCCGCGCCGGACCGGTCGCCGGTTGCAGGATCTGCCGGAGCCACTGATCGGTCGTGGACGCCGCGACTGACCCTTCCGCCAGCGGGCTGAGCACGAAGATCTCGTGCAGCTGGTAGTGGTCATCCCGGAGCCGCCGGATCGCCTCCAGCAGCAGCGGCGTCTGGTCACTCCCGGCCTCGTACTTCAACCATCCGGGATTCATCCCGTCGTCACCGCGGCGGAACTTCCTGTAGCCAGGCTCGAGGCCACTGAACATGTTGACGCTGTAACCGATGCGTGGCAGATTGCGGCAGTTCATGGTCAGCCGACAGATCGGCAGGCGTGGCATCCTCGCGCGAAGTAGTTCCCGGCCCGCGCCATCGTCGTAGATCACCTGCCGCTCGAAATCACCGAACAGCAGCACACGCCCCGACCGGAGCCCCCCTTTGACCATCAGGTCGAGCACATCGAGATACGGCTCGCTGAGGATGTCTTGCACCTCGTCGATCACGAGGAAGTCCGCCGCCGCGTCGTCGCCCATCGCGACGATGCTCTCCATCGCTCGTTCCGGCAGCTCTTCGGTCCAGAACTCGGCCGGTGGATCGGCGGGCGGCTTCACCCCAGTGACCGCCAGCAGCTGGCGATGCAGGGTACCGACTTTCAGGCCCGGGTCCTCGGGCATATCGGCCGTTAGGCGCCTACCGAGCAGACGGTTGAAGCAGAGCAAACGGCCCTGATGCCCTTGGGCGAGCTCACGCCGTGCCGCCTCCATGGCCAGGAGAGTCTTGCCGGACCCGGCCGGCCCGGTGAAGAGCACCGCATGGTTGTCGGCCATCGAGTCGAGGGCCTCGTATTGCTCTTCGACGAAGTGGACGAGCTGGTCCTGGCGGGCGTGCCTGAGATCGCCGGCGACCACCCCCACCTCGAACTGGGGCCTCAGCAGGAACGCGACCCGTCGGGCCGTCGCCTCGTCGGGGCCGACCCCGCCGTACGCGACATGGGTGGTCTTATCGAGGTGCGCGGTGCCTGCCTTGATCGTGCGCAGGACCGCAGCAGCGACGCCGTTCTTGAGGTCCTCGGAATCGAGCACCTGCCAGTCGTGCCACTCGGGCGACTCGGGAAGCATCGTCCGCGCGCGCACGGCGGTGAACCAGGCGGCGCTGAGCACCGGGGTCGAGCTGAGGTTGACCTTCTTCTTCAATAGGTACTTGCGCAGGCTGTGCATGGCGTCGCTCGCCTGCTTGAACGGACCTCGCGCAGTCGGGGCGTCGTTGCCGAGCTTCCACAGTCCGTCTCGATAGTCGACCGTAAGGTGCGACTTCACTTCGATGACCAGAACCCCGAGATCTGGCACGACGACGATGAAATCGGCCTCTCCCTCGGGCTTCTTCACATGCTCGGCAATCGCGAGCGAGTGCAGCACGATCCAGTCGTCGGTAGCGTCGCTCTCGGCGAGTGCCTTGTGCAGCGCCTGCTCCCCTGGCGGCGTCCTCGTCGGGAAGTACGAAGGAATCATTCGAGCCATTTGCCGCTCCGATCGGAGAAGGGGGCCCGCACGTGCGGCCGCGGCACGATCTCTGTGTAGGGGGAACGCGCCTGCACGCGTGCGACCACCATGCTCCGGAATCCCTCGCGCTCGATCTCCAGGCTCATATGGCCATCACGTTCGAGGGCCGCCAGGCCAGCCCGGCTCACCGCGTCCTCCAGTTCTTCGCGCAGATCCGCGCTCGCCCGGTAAACCGCGCGGCGCAGCGCCATCGCGTTCTGATGCGAGGGCTCTACAGCCAGTCCCAGCCACTCAAGCAAGAGGACCAGGTCACGCTCATGCTTCGGGCTGATGAGTGTCGGCTCGGTCCACGCCCGGACACGCGCCGCCGACCTGACGCCCCGCGCTCGCAGCTCTGCGATGCTCGCGACCGCGCCCTTGCTCGCGAGCCGTGCCTCCAAAGCCGCCTTCCATCCGCACTGCGTCGCCTTGATGGCCTCGGCCTGCGATCCCATGAGATGTAGCGCGGCCTCATACATGGCGCCGCGTTCCGTCTCTCCATTGCGCAGCACTAGGTACGTTCCCGGCACGACATCCCCGACGGCGGCGTACGTCACCCGTTCGCCCGCCGGCTGACGCGGATCGAGCGTTCGAATCCGGTCGCCATCATCCAGCCAGATAGCAAGATTTCCGGCTAGCAGCACCTTCCACGCCTCGGCTTCGTCTAGTGCAGGCTCACGGTCACCAGAAGTGCGCCCGCGCCACATCGGCTGCGGGTAGTAGGTCTCCTCAAGCGGCTCATCGTTGGAGACAAACGATTCTGGCTCGCTGAGATCGCCGACAGCCCGTTCCCTGACCTTGGCCTTCATCGCGCCGTCAGCCTGGTCGGCGAATCGCGACGTTGGAATCGCTCGGTGACCGAACCATGCCGGCATGAGGAAGGTCAGCTCGTCCGTCGCTGGTGCCGTCACCAACGACGGCGGAAAGAAGAACGGCGGCCCAACTACATACAGCTGCTCGATGCGCTCGTCCACTGCACCAAGCTCGCCGGGCAGCAAAACGGGGACAGCGAGCGAGGCGAGCCACTCCTGCATTCCAGCCCGGGCCCGATGGCTGCTGGCCACGACGGCGCAGATGGACGGATCTGCCTCCTCGATCGAGCGCCGGAGCTCGGCGCCGACTGGCGAATCGGTCTGACACACGTCCTGGGCGGCTGCCGCGATCTCTTCTAGGAGCACCTCGTCTGCCACTGCACCACGCAGTACGCGAGCCTCGCGGACGACCGCGTCGCCGGCCTCGGTGATCGCCGGATGGAATCCGCGCGGCTGCGGCTGCGTCATACGGCGCCAGCGCAGTGCGTTCGCTGCGTTCAGCAGGTCGCCCCACACGTGGCTATCGTTTTCGCTGACGGTACGGGCGAGGCGGCGAGCCGCAGCATTGAGCCGCGCACCTGCCGGATCGCCTACAACGAAGATCTCAACGCCGTGCTTCATGACTTCGGCGCACGTCTTGTACCGCCTGATGACGGCGTGTGCCCTGCTCATGGCGCCACCGTGAACGCGAGCGCCTCGACGCCGACGGGCGGCAGCCAATGCAGCTCATCCTTCATACTGATCGGTCGGCTGTTGGAACTCCGGGCCTCCATGATTGTCTCCGCTGCGGACTCATCCGCAACCGACCGATCGATCACGCAGACAACGATCGGCGCAGGGATGCCGTTGAGGTGTTTGATCGCACCATAGCCGTCGAGGATGGCGGCTTGGAGTTGCTCAACGAGGTGCGGTGCATCTGCCAATGCAGGGGCGGACACCACCGGAGTCGACCACGTCGCCGCCCCGTTCACGACCGGCAGCACGTAGTTCGAGAGTGGGCACGGCGCATCCGTCGTATCCGAGGCATTGCCGATGCACGCAGCCAGGTCATCCAGCAGCCATTTCTTGGTGCCGATGAGGACGAGGTCCGACGGCGGAGCGGCCATCCGCTGGGCCCACGAGGCCGACGCGCCGACATGCTGTGCCAGGAAGCCTGGTGTCGGCAGCGTTGAGTGCGACGACTCCACCGGACCGTCGAGCTCGCTGACCGCTTCGTACCGGGCGACCGGCAACAGCTTGTCGGCTACGAGGACCCGCCCATCTTTGGCGTCGCCCTGGAGCCACGCGAACACGCCTGTGTTGATCCGGTTGCTCGTCACCCCGCGGAGGTACGTCGCCCGGGTCGACGCCCGGAAGACCTCGATCGGGTCCGCGAGTTCGGGCGCCGGGCTCGACAGCATCCAGCCACTGGCGATGAGCGCAGCCGCATAGTCGCGCTGCGGGACCGAGACGGCGACGACCAGTTGCCGTCCATCAAGCTTCGTTGTGAACCGCCGGAGCCTCGCGCCAAGCACGATGAACGGTCCGATCCACGGAGCCCATTCGACCGCTTGGTCAGGACCGTCCGCCAGGCCGAGCCTGACTGGCGAGCGTCCCTCCGTCACCGTGGCTGGCTCCCTCCGGCCGAGGACTCTTACTTGAGGTTCAATCGGATACTAGAGCCAGGTACCGACACATAGCTCAAAGATCGGGAATTCCAGGTGTCTCGGAGACAGGTAGCGCGGCGCGGCAGGGGCTGTGCGCAAGTCCCCTGGCCGGCCACACTCAGCCCACGGGTTGACACCCCTTCCGCGTGGGTGGCGAGTGAGATCACCCCGTGAGCGATCAAGCTCCAGCGTATCCGCAGGTCAGCGCCGGAATGCCTTCACGAAGCCGCGTGCCCTCCGGAGCCGTGTGCGCAGGTTCGAATCCTGCCGGGGGCACCGGAAATTTAGGCCCTGACCAGCGGAAACGCCGGTCAGGGCCTTTCTTTTGCATGTCAAAACACACAGCCTACTTGACCGTGACCACTCGACCCCTCATAGCCTTGATCAGGGGTTTTCCATGGCCGATCGGATGAAATCCCAATTGTCCGATCCCGCGAAATTAATTCCTGCGGGACAAATGTGAGTCAGAAAGCCGCACGGTGGATCCGTCATCCTCAAGAGGCCGCTTTGACCTGCATGTTTACCAAGCGGGACAGCGAAAGGGACACGGAGAAACAGGCCGTTGCACTTTCCCGGACCAGATTCGACACGGTCCCGCGAAGGCGTTCGCGCCCGCCCGACAGCGGTGTGCCCCCATGTCCGACTCACGCGAGGGAACAATGATTCCTATCAGCGTCGATCATTGGGACGCCCCCTGAGTTCCGTCGTACGCCCAAACCCAGATTCGTGCTCACGTCGGACCAGCACCGCGACGGCTGACTCTGCCAGCTCCACCCAACCAAGGGAGGATGCAAGGTAGGATAGGTAGCATGAGTGAGCCTACCGGCAAGTACTCGATCACCATGCCGCGCGACATCGCCGAAGCCGCCAAGGCCCGCAGTGGTCCCTCCGGATTGTCCGCTTACGTCGCCGCAGCTGTCGCCCGCCAGATCGAGCGGGACAACCTCAACGAGCTCATCACGGTGGCGGAGGCCGAACACGGCCCCATCAGCGACGAAGAGGTTCAGGCTCTGCGCGACCAACTCCACCAAGCCCGAGAGCAGCAGACCCAAGGCGGGGCGAACGCCGCGTGACCCCCTCCCCCGCCGCCCCCGGCGGCACCCTGGTCCTCGACAGCGAAGGGCTGGCCAAGGCCGTCCTGCGCGACCGCACGGTCACCGGCTGGCTCGCCCTCGCCCGCGCCGACGACCTACGGGTGATCACTTCCGCAGCCACCCTCGTGGAAGTGATCCACCCACGGATCAATCGACCAGCCCTGGAATGGACCCTGTCCCGCCTCGTCATCGAACCGGTCACCGAGCCCATCGCCCGCCACGCCGCCGCCCTCCTCGCCGACGCCAGCCTGCACGGCCACAAGTACGCCATCGACGCCATGCTCAGCGCCACGGCGCTGGCCGCCCCCGGACCCGTCACCGTCCTCACCTCTGACCCCGAGGACCTCGCCACGCTCTGCCGCGGGCGCGTCACCGTCATCAAGGTCTGACGGCACGCCGTCCGCCCGATCAGTCACGAGGCCCGCGCCTACATGCAGCCAGGCCAGCTTCTGTCCATCGGCTCCCGGAAGCCGGAAACTCGGCATGGGCACCCGCCCCCAGCCATCAGGACGAAAACCTGTGGGCCCTGCCCGCGCACCCCGGAACGCCTTCCCGCTCGATTGAACGGCGCGCCATACACCTCCCGCACTTACCCGAGGGGGTCGCGGCCTCCCACACGGCGGGACTGGCGGGCAGCAGACGGAAATTACACATAAGACGGTGAAACGGGGTATTACCTTTTCACGGGACATGCGCGGGACAGCGAGCCAGACAACCTGCCAGGCAAGCATCTGAACTGCGAAAACACCTGGGAAGCCGACGTCCTCCGGAGCCGTGTGCGCAGGTTCGAATCCTGCCGGGGGCACCTTGTATGAGGTGCCCAGAGACCCCGCCATCAGCGCTTTAGCTGAGGACGGGGTCTTGGCGTATGTACAGGCGTGTGCCGTCTGGAGCGGCCATACATCGGGGTCCGTGGACGAGGCGTGGACGGGATGGGAGCTGGGGCGAGTGGTGGCGCAGGTAGCGCAGGCTCAGCGCGAGCCCGGCGTGAGCGGGTCCGGCTGGCGGCCACCGAGCTGATCGAGGCCGGGGCCAGTGACCGGGAGGCGGCCTGGCGCTTCAGGGTGACGCGGATGTCGGCGAACCGCTGGCGGCGGGCGTTGGCTTCGGGTGGCCGGCAGGCTCTGGTCTCCAAGGGTCCCGGTGGCGCTCGCCGCAAGCTCGACGCGGATCAACTGCGTGTGCTGGAGACGGTGTTGGATGCGGGCCGGCCGCCTCCGACTGGCCCGACCAGTGCTGGACTCTGGCCCGGCTCGCCGAGATCGTGCGTCGCCGGTTCGAGGTCGACTACACCCTGGCCGGGCTGGACTTGCTGCTGCACCGCATCGGCTGGAGCGTGCAGGTCCCGGCCCGCAGGGCCACCGTAGCGCGACGAGGCGAAGATCGCCGCCTAGAAGGACGAGCAGTGGCCCGTCATAAGGAGAGGGCGGCGGACCTGGGCGCCCGGCTCTGCTTCGAGGACGAAGCCGACCAGGGCCTGAGGCCGCCCAAGGGCCGCACCTGGGGCAGCACCGGCTACACACCCGTCGCGAAGGTCACCGCCGCAGGCACCCAACGCGTCTCGATGGCCGCGCTGATCTGCACCAGGTCCGGCCACCAACCTCGGCTGATCTACCGGATCCACCTCGACCGCGGCCCCGCAAAAGGCCGGCGCAAGGGCTTCACCGAGGCCGATCACGCCCGCCTTTCAAGCCTGAGCGAGCACAAGGCGTTGCTCCGCAGGGGGAAGCGGGATGCGAGGCCGCCCGTCTTCTGGCTCCGACTCGGCGGGCGCCTTCCGGCCGCTCGTCCCTCGGCCGCCGCCGCCCGACCGTCACTCGGTCGCTGTCCGACCGTCCGTCCGGAGCCCGGGCGGGTGGGGCGGATGCGGTGGTGGCGCGGCAGTCATGGCAGGTGCGTGGCCCCTTGGGCACCGCGACGGGCCTTCATGATCCGCAGAGTGCAAAATTTACCCTGCGCAATGATTGCCTTGTGCGTCTCGTACGTACTCCTGGGGACGGGCCGTTCATCTCAGGAGGCAGCATGGGTATCTCGCAGCGCACGGCAGGAACCGTATTCGTGGTCGGTGGGCTGGTGGTGACCCTTGCCGCGCTTGCGTATCCGGCCCTGGTCGGCGTGGAGAAGACGGCGACCGACCAGGAACGGATCATCGCCAACACCCAGTACGGGCCGTTGACCGAGGCCGACCGGGACTTCGTGATCAAGGTTCGTGCGGCCGGGTTGTGGGAGCATCCGCTCGGTCTGATGGCCATGGAGCGGGGGACGACCCCGGAGATGAAGGAGGCCGGGGAGCACCTGGTCGCGGGGCACTCCGGGCTCGACGAGCTGTGCCGCAAGATCGCTCCTGAGCTGGGCATCACGCTGCCCAACCAGGCCAGTCCGCAGCAGCAGCAGTTCGTGGCGACCGTGGACGGGAACACCGGCAAGCAGTTCGACACCACCGCCGTGAACATCATGCGCGTGACGCACGGGCAGATCTTCCCGACCATCGCCAAGATCCGCGCGAGCACCCAGAACACCATGATCCGGCAGTTGGCCGACCTGGCCAACGACACCGTCCTCGACCACATCACGGTGTTGGAGAAGACCGACCTGGTCAACTACGACCAGGTCAACTTCCAGCAGACCACACCGCCGAAGCTCCCCAAGGTCGAGATGACCCCGCCCCCGCCGCAGCCGGGCTCGCCCGTCCTCGTCCTCAACGAGCCGCCCGGGCTGGACGTCAACACGACCTCCCCGACGCCCAGCCCGAGCGCCGGGTGATCCACGCAGCCACCGGCAGGGTCGGGGAACCGGGAGCAGGGAACCGGAGGAGGTCCGGAGGGGGACTCAGGCGTCGTGCGTCGTTGTCGCGTCTCCCCAGCCCAGGGGGTGCGGCTCCGCGTCGTACACGGCCGGGACCGGGGGCTCTCCGCCCGCCTCGTTGAAGGCCGTCAGCGCCTCGACGATCGCCGTCCGTTGTGTCGGGGTGAGCCGTTCGACGATCGTGGCGATCTCGGTGCGCCGGCGGGCGGTGACGTCCTCGACGGTGCGCCGCCCCTCCTCCGTGAGCTGGAGAAGGGTCTCGCGGCGGTTGCCGGGGTTGGTCTGCCGGTCGGCGAGACCGGCGGCGATGAGGCGGTCGACCATGCGCATGGCCGTGGACGGCGCGACCTGGAGCAGGTCGGCGAGGGTGACCAGCTTGGTGGCGCCACGCGTGGACAGGACGACCAGCATCCGGACCTGCGGCAGTGTCACCCGCTCCTCGACCTCGGCGAGCGAGCGGGCCGAGACCGCCACGAGCACGCGTGACGCGGTCAGCACCGCGCGGGTCACCGCGTCCACGTCGTCGACATCGGCGGCAGCGGCCTGCGCGCGCTCCTGCGCGGGCCCGCCCGGGTCCTCGTGCGCCTGCGCGCGTGCGGCCGTGCCGACAGCAGCGTCCGTGTTCTCGGCGCGCGACTCGTTCTCGGCGTTCGGCTCCTCCATGGCATCGGCATCGGCGTTGGTATTGGTGTCGGCATCGACATCTGTTTCGACGTCGGTCATGGGTCCGACAGGGGTCTCGCTCTCCGGCATGTGTCCTTTCTATCTCGCCGAAGTGCCTGCCCACTCACCTGATCCGCACAGATTTTCCTTGTCCATGACCCGGGTGCGCGATCAGCGTCCCGGCGCGGGGCCCGTACTCCTGCGCACGATCAGCTCGACCGGCACCACCCGGTCCACCGCCGGTTCCGGCGGGCCGTCCAGCTGGGACAGGAGCAGCCGCAGGGAGCGGGTGCCGATTTCGGGGAAGTCGGTGCGGACCGTCGTCAGCGGGGGAAGCAGGTGCGCGGCCTCGGGGATGTCGTCGTAACCGACGACGCTGACGTCGTCGGGGACATGGCGGCCGGCCTCGTTGAGGGCGCGCAGCACGCCCAGGGCCATCTGGTCGTTGGAGGCGAAGATCGCGGTGACGTCGGGGCGGCCGGCCAGCTGGCGGCCGAGTTCGTAGCCCGAGTCGGCGCTCCAGTCACCGACGAGGGGCTCCGGAATCTCGGCTCCCGCGGCTCGCAGCGTGGCCCGCCATGCCTCCACCCTGCGGTCCGCCGACAGCCAGCCCGTGGGGCCCGCGATGTGCCAGACCGTCGCGTGGCCGAGAGCCAGCAGGTGTTCCGTGGCTTTGCGGGCGCCGGCCCTGTTGTCCGCGGTGACGAACGACGCGTCCTTGCCCAGGTCGTTCTCCAGGACCATCAGCGGGGTGTCGAGCTGCGCCTCCGCCAGCGCCCTGCCCACCCAGCGCTGCGGGGCGATGGCGATCACGCCGTCCGCGCCCTCGGCGGACAGCGTGTCCACGGCCCGTACGACGGTGGCCCGGTCGGCCGTGTCGAGCGCGATGGAGCTCACCAGGTAACCGGCGTCCTGGGCCGCGGTGTTGATCGCGGTCAGGATGGAGGCGGGGCCGAAGCGGGCCGCGTCGAAGGAGATCACGCCGAGCATGCGGGTCCGGCCGCTGGCCAGGGAGCGTGCGCTGCGGCTGGGGCGGTAGCCGAGCGTGCGCATGGCGGTCCGCACCGCCTCGCGGGTCTCGGGGCGGACGGCCGGGTTGTCGTTCAGTACGCGGGAGACCGTCTGCTTGGAGACACCGGCCAGCCGCGCCACGTCGTCCATCACCGGGCGCGCTCCCGCGAAGTTGCGTCGGCTGCGGCCCTTGGGGAGGTCCTTGGGAGGAGTTCCTTGGGGCGGCGCGCCGTCACCGGCACTTCGGGTCATGACGGGTGATGTCCTTCGGGTTCGTCCTCGGCGGTCGGGCCCCGCCCGGCTGGCCCACAGGATAGGCCGCCGGGCGGGAGGACGGCGTGGCGCGCTCAGCCCGCCCCGACCACGCACGTGCGGGTCCGCACCCACTCGACGTGCCCGACGGACGCCGCGGCCGCACCTACGTCGGCACCGGTCGCCTCCGCTGCGGCGTCGGCACCCGTCGCCTCCGCGGCCACGTACACCCGGGCGCCCGCCGCCCGGGGCAGCACCTTCAGCCGCAGCCCCTCCCCGCGGAGAGCGAACGCCGGGAGCCGGTCCAGGGCGATGTCCCAGACCCGGCCCGAGTGGAACTGGTCCGCCACGAGCCTGTCGTCCACGTACGCCCGTGCCACGTCCCCGGTCCAGTGGACGCGCAGGAGGGTTCCGGTCAGGGGCAGTCCGTCCGGGACGGTGATGGCGTACTCGGCGGCGGCCGTGTCGTAGTACTTGTCGGCGGGGGCGCTCGCCCGGCCCTGGACGCCGGTCACGGGTTCGGGTGGCGGGCCCGCGTCCCGGACCCGCAGCGCCTCCCCGGCCCCCGTGAACCCCAGGTCCTGGTCGTCGCCCGGCACGGTGTACCTCGTGAACACCCCGTCCGCCGCCTCCCGCACGACCGCCAGATCCCACACGTCCGCCGTCTCCGGCCGCGCATTCTGTGCCTTTC
This sequence comes from Streptomyces aurantiacus, assembly GCF_027107535.1. Lineage (NCBI taxonomy): Bacteria > Bacillati > Actinomycetota > Actinomycetes > Kitasatosporales > Streptomycetaceae > Streptomyces > Streptomyces sp. Qhu-G9. The sequence goes on from NZ_CP114283.1 coordinate 8,088,465, forward strand.
GCATCCCGGCCCCCTTCACCACCGGAGGCCGTCGCGGTGCGGGCAGCACGGCGAACGACGGCTCGTCGGCGGCCGAGGTGTGGATCCGGACCTCGCCCCGCCCCTGATCGGCGTGCTCGTCGAAGACGACGCCCGCGTCGCACAGCACCAGCCGTTCGGCTCCCCACGCGAGACCCCGGTAGGCGGTACGGGCCGTCGTGGCGTCCAGGACGAGGAGGCCGACCCGGGTGCCGTCCGCCGTGTCCACCTCGACCAGGGCGTCGGTGCCGGGGCGCAGCCCCGTGACCAGGACGCGGTCGTCGAGCGTGGCGCATTCCCCGGAGGGCGTGCTCACCGACGTCACCGTGCGTGTGTCCAGGGCGAGTTCGACCGGGATGCCGTCCGTGGCCGCCAGCATCAGGACCGTACGGCCGTCGTCGTCGACCGTGCACACGGGCTGGGCGGTGGCCCAGTCCAGGCGCAGTCCGCCGACGTCGAGGCGGAGCGGCCAGCAGAAGTACGCGCCGGCCGGGACCGTGACCGGTGTGCTCGGGAACGTGAGAGCGGGCGCCCCGGGGAAGTCGACCGTGAACGAGGTGTCCGGGTGGGGCGGCAGCTGCTCGTGCGGCTGGTGGTTGTTGACGAAGAGGAAGCCCGAGGTCTCCGCGCCCCGCACCGCCCAGCGCAGGGTGTCCCGGTCGTCCTGGCCCGTCGGCCGCCGCTCGGGCAGGGAGGACCCCATCGGCGCGAGGTGATGTCCGAAGTCCGCCAGCAGCAGGTGCTGGAGCCGGAGTTCGTCGTACGAGGGCCGGTACTGGCCGTACTCCCCCAGCGGGGCCTGGAAATCGTACGTGAGGACGGGGAGGTCGTTGGGGTAGCCGGTCGCGTGGGACTCCTGGAGGGTCGTCCGCTCGCCCGGCGGGTTCGTACCGCCGTGGAACATGTAGTAGCCCTGCCACACGGAACCGCAGCCGATCTTCGTGAGGCCGAGGGCGCCGACATCGGCCGCGTCGACGCGCGGGCGGCGGTGGTAGGACACGGCCATGCCGCCGCCCAGCTCGCAGGTGGCCCAGGGGAAGCGGTCCGTGAGGGCGGCCGGGTCGCCGCCGCGTACCGTCGTCGGGCGCAGGTCGGCGCCGATGCCCTCGTCGTCGCGCTGGTGGGTGAAGAAGAAGTGCTTGCGGCAGGTGTCGGGCCAGCCGCCGTCCGCCTCCGTCCAGAAGGTCTCGGGGTAGCCGCCGTAGAGCGGGAGCAGTTCGTCGGGCGGCAGCCGCACCCCGCCCCAGGCCGTCGACGTCCAGAGCGGGGCGCTCAGGCCGGCCTCCTGGGCCATGCGCTTCAGCGTGAGCAGGTGGCCGGGCTGGTCGTAGAGCTCGTTCTCGATCTGGATGGCGACGATCGGGCCGCCGTGGGCGCGGTCGAGGCCGCGTAACTGCCCGGCGATCGCCTCGTACCACGTGCGTACGGGTGCCAGGTAGGCCGGATCGTCGGTGCGCGGGACGCAGTCGCGGGCGAGCAGCCAGTCGGGGAGGCCGCCGTTGCGTGTCTCCGCGTGGGACCAGGGGCCGATGCGCGGGACGAAGTCCAGGCCGTGCCGCGCACAGAGTTCGGCGAAGCGCCGCAGGGCGCGGTCGCCGTCGAAGCGGATCCGTCCCTCGGTCTCCTCGTGGTGGATCCAGATGACGTAGCTCGCGACGGCGGTCACCCCGCCCGCCTTCATCTTCAGGAGCTCCTCCTCCCATTCCCCGGCCGGGTAGCGGCTGTAGTGGAACTCGCCGGAGACCGGGAACCACGGGCGGCCGCCCCTGGTGAGGAAACGGCTGGTGACCCCGATCGGGTCGGGGACGCCGGGGGCGTCGGCGAAGGGGAGGTGGCCGGTGAGCGGGGGTGCGGCGGGAGCGGACACCCGCAGGCGCAGGGGCATCAGGGTTTCACCGGGCCGAGGTCGGGGGTGTCGGTGAGCTGCACGCGCGGCCCGGTCGTGGCCTGCAGTTCCAGGAGGACCAGCTCGTTGGTGCCGCGGCGCAGGACGGGCGCCGGGACGTACAGCGTGCGCTGCGGGCCGCGGTTCCAGTAGCGGCCGAGGTGGAAGCCGTTGATCCAGGCCTGGCCCTTGGTCCAGCCGGGCAGGGACAGGAAGGTGTCGGCGGGCACCCGGACCTCGAAGGTGCCGTGGTGGAAGGCGGGTCCGGCGTCCGCGGGCGCGCCTTCCTCCGGGGACGCCGCCGGGGCGAAGGGCACGGAGCCCACGTTGTCCAGGGACAGCGGATGGCAGTCCCAGCCCTGCAGGGGCGTGCCCTCGAAGGTGACCGGGCCGAGCAGGCCCTTGGGGGCGCCGATGCGGGGTCCGTAGTTGACGCCGCCCATGTTCTCGACGAGCACGTCCAGCGTGGCGCCGGCCCGTGGGACGCGGACGGGCAGGGCCTCCTCGTGGCGTTCGCGTTCGAGTACGCCGACGGGGGCGCCGTCGACGAAGACCTGGGCACGGTCGCCGACGCCGCCCGCGAAGTGCAGCACACCGTCGCCGGGCGCCGGGACCGTCGTGCGGTACAGGACGTAGCCCGCCCGCAGGCCCAGCTCCTCCATCGTCACCGGGTCGGCGTCGACACGTACCGGCTTGGCCAGGACGTTCGCATGCGCCAGCAGCGGGGCGCGGCGGTCCAGCTCGACGGGCGTGTGCGGGAGTTTGGAGGCGGGTGCCGGGGCGGGCTCGTCGGGGACCGGGGCGTGGCGGGAGATGACCTCACGGAAGGCGTGGTACTTGGGGCCGGGGTCGCCGCTCTCGGTGAGCGCGGCGTCGTAGTCGTACGACGTCACGATCGGCTCGTACGCGTGGTCGTGGTTGGCGCCGTTGGTGAAGGCGAAGTTGGTGCCGCCGTGGAACATGTAGATGTTGACCGAGGCGCCCGCCGAGAGCAGCCGGTCGAGGTCGGCGGCGGCGTCGGCCGCGTCACGCACGTGGTGCGGCTCGCCCCAGTGGTCGAACCAGCCGATCCAGAACTCCGAGCACATCAGGGGCCCTTCGGGCTGATGGGCGCGCAACTGCTCCAGGGACTGGGCGACCTTGCTGCCGAAGGTGCCGGTGGTGAGGACACCGGGCAGGCTGCCGGCCGCCAGGTGCTCGGGGTTGGCCTGGTCGCAGGTGAAGAGGAGTTCCTCGACGCCCCGGGTGCGCAGGGACCGGGCGAGGTGTTCGAGGTACGCGGTGTCGGTGCCGTACGCCCCGTACTCGTTCTCCACCTGTACGGCGATCACCGGGCCGCCCGACTCGGCCATGTGCGGCAGGAGCGGGGGCAGCAGCAGGTCGAGGTAGCGGTCGAGGGCGTCCGTGAAGCGGGGGTCGCTGGTGCGCAGCCGGATGTCGGTGTCCGTGGTGAGCCAGGAGGGCAGACCGCCGCCGTCCCACTCGGCGCAGATGTACGGGCCGGGCCGCAGGAGGACGTGCAGGCCCTCGGAGCGGGCGAGGCTCAGATAGCGCGGCAGGTCGAGGAAGCCGTCGAGGACGAGCGTGCCGGGCTCGGGCTGGTGGAGGTTCCACGGGACGTACGTCTCCACCGTGTTGAGGCCCATCAGACGGGCCTTGCGGAGCCGGTCGGACCACTGGTCGGGATGGATGCGGAAGTAGTGCATCGCTCCGGAGATGATCCGGAAGGGCTCTCCGTGGAGCTGGAAACCGTCGGAGGACGTCGTCAGGGCTGACATGGGATGCTGCTTCCCTTCGGCTCGGATATGGGGTCGGTGGTGCGGTGGGTCAGTGGTCCGTGGCCGTGCGCGTGGCGCGGACCAGCCAGAGCGTGGCCGCCAGGCACAGCGCGGAGACCGCGCACAGCAGGAGCGGGACGGCGCGGACCCCGGACCACTCGATGGCCTTGCCGAGCGCCGGACCCGCGACGACGCCGCCGGCCATGGACGCGGCGATGACCACCGCGCCCGCCCTGCGGGCCCTCGGGGCGGCCCTGTTGAGCCAGGGCAGCCCGGTGGGGAAGATCGGCGCGATGAACAGGCCGACACCCGCGTACGCGTAGGGGGCGAGTCCCGGCACGGTGGCCAGCAGCAGGCAGACCGTCATGCCCGCGCACGAGACGGTGATGATCGACTGGGCGGAGTGGCGCAGGGCGATGGGGGCCACGAGGAAGCGGCCGACGGTCATCATCAGCCAGTACACGGAGGTGGCGGTGGCGGCGACCCCGGCCCCGTAACCGACCGTCTCCAGGTGCGTGGGCTCCCAGCCGCCGACGCCCGCCTCGATACCCACGTGCAGGACGTACAGCGTGACGAACATGGCGAGCACCGACCCCAGACTGCGGCCGAGGACCGAGGTGCTGCCGGTGTCCGCGTCCGCCGCCTCGCCCGGCTGGGGCGCCCGGTCGCGTACACCCTTCAGGCACAGCAGCAGCGGCAGGTTGACTGCGGCGAAGACGAGGAAGACGGCCGGGTAGTGGTCGGAGCCGACCGCGCCGATCACGGCCGGGCCGAGGATCGCGCCCACGCCGAAGTGCGCGTTCAGGATGTTGAGCATGGCGGTCGAGCGACGGCCGAAGCCGACGGCGAACAGCTGGTTGAGCCCGTAGTCGATACCGCCGAAGCCGAGTCCGGCGAGCAGGGCCGCGGCCAGGCCGACGGGCCAGTTCGGCGCCAGCGCGAAGCCCGCCGCGCCGACGGCCATCAGCAGGTACGAGGCGCCGAGGATCTGCCGGTTGCCGCGCCGGCCGTACAGCCGGTCGAAGAGCAGCACCCCGGCGACACCGCCGACGAAGTGCGCGCTCAGGCCCAGTCCGGCGGCCGAGGGTGACAGCCCGAACTCCTCGCGGAAGGCGGGGATCGCGGGTCCGTAGAGGGCCTGCAGTGCACCGATGAGAACGAACCCGACGCACGACGCGACGACGGCAGCCCTGCTGAACACGGGAGTTCCCGGGGCCGTTCGGGCATGCTTCGAGAGGCTCGCGACCGGCTGCGCGGTCGACGGGTCTGTCACGTGGTCACTCACGCGGACTCCAGTGGACGGCCCACGATCCCGCGGGCGACGAGCCGCCCGGGGCATCGGCGGCAGCGCTACGAGAACCATGATGTTACCGGTAACTCGAAGTCGTCAAGATCCCCGCACCAGGTCGGTGGAGGGTCCGGACGGGGGCGCCCCGGGCGCGCGGATCCGGAGCCGCTGGGGGCGGGGTACGTCCAGCCCTGACCGGCGGTTTCGGCGCTGCCACCGGTGCGGGTGGAGTGCGTACGGCGATGGCGGCGGGGCGGAACGGCGCGTGGGCGCCCCGGCCGAGTGGCCGCCGCGACCACCTCGGCGCGCCGCCGCTCGGCACGGACCGGCGGTCACCGGCTCTCACCCGGGAGCACGGCCCAAGAAGAAGAGGGCGCGTGCGGGACCGGGCGGGACCCGGCCGCCGACTTGCCGGTACGCGTAGGGAACTTGCCGACGTGCGCAGCGGGCCTTTCGCGGCCTCGTTGGCGCGCACTGCCGCCGCGTAACGTCACTCGCCGTATCGGCGTTCGCACGGTTCGAGTTCGGGTACCGGGAGGCTCCCATGTCAGAGCAGGGCTCCATCGTCATCGACCCGTCCGGTCGCGACATCCACGGCGAGGCGGCGCGGATACGCGGGCGCGGCCCGGTGACACGCGTGGAGCTCCCCGGCGGCGTGGAGGCCTGGGCGGTCAGCAGTACGGAGTTACTGAAGAAGCTGCTCACCGACCCGCGGGTGTCGAAGGACCCGCGGCGGCACTGGCCGCTGTGGATCAACGGGGAGATCTCCCCCGAGTGGCCGCTGTTCACCTGGGTCGCCGTGCAGAACATGTTCACGGCGTACGGCGGGGAGCACAAACGGCTGCGGACCCTCGTGGCGAAGGCGTTCACCGCCCGCCGGACGGCCGCGCTGCAGCCGCGCGTCGAGGAGATCACCAAGCAACTCCTCGACCGCATCGACGAGGCCGGACGCCGGAGCGGGGTCGTCGACCTGCGCGAGGAGTTCTGCTACCCGCTGCCGATCCAGGTCATCAGCGACCTGTTCGGGCTGCCCGAGGAGCAGGGCGCGGAGCTGCGGGCCGTGGTGGACGGCGTCTTCAACACCGCCGCCACGCCGGAGGAGGTCACGGACATCTACACGAGGCTGTACGCGGCCCTCGGCGAACTCGTCGCCGCCAAGCGGGAGTCACCGGGTGACGACCTCACCTCCGGGCTGATCGCCGCGCGTGACGACGAGGACGGCACCCGGCTGAGCGAGCAGGAACTGCTCGACACGCTGGTGCTGATGATCAGCGCGGGTCACGAGACCACGGTCAACCTCATCGACAACGCCATCCATGCCCTGCTCACCCATCCCGAGCAGCTCGCGCATGTCCGCGCGGGCCGCGCCACCTGGGACGACGTGATCGAGGAGACGCTGCGGGTCCGGGCGCCGGTCGCCAGCCTGCCGCTGCGGTACGCCGTCGAGGACCTGGCGATGGGCGAACTGGGCGGGCCGCAGGGGGTGGTGATCGGCAAGGGTGAGGCGATTCTCGCCGCGTACGCCGCCGCCGGGCGCAGCCCCGAGGACCACGGGGCCGACGCCGACCGGTTCGACGTCACGCGGCTCGGCAAGGAGCATCTGGCGTTCGGGCACGGGGTGCACTTCTGTCTCGGCGCTCCGTTGGGGCGGATGGAGGCGCGGGTTGCGCTGCCGGCGCTTTTCGAGCGGTTTCCCGGGATGCAACTCGCCGTCTCTGACGCCGAGTTGAGTCCGGTGGCGTCGTTCATCTCGAACGGGCACCGTGCGCTTCCCGTGCGGCTGAATGTGACCGGCTGACGGCGTCCGCCGCATGTCCGGTGCGGGTCGGTGGGGTTGGCCGCGCGGTTCCCCGCGCCCCTGAAGAGGCGCCGCCCCCGTCAAGGGGGCGACACCGGCCGTCCTCGGCCGCCCGCCGTCGTGGGTTGCTCGCGAAGTTCCCCGCGCCCCTTACGGGGCGAACCCCCCGCCCACCCAGGGGCGCGGGGGAACTGCGCGCCCGACCGCACACGACCCGCACCCGCCCTCACCCCCGGCGCCCCGCCCTCGCTCTACTCCCCGCGCCACCAGGCCTTCAGCCGTGCCCAACCGCCCGTCGGGCGCACCGGCACCGGTCCCGTCGGGTCGGGCCCGGCGCCGGCGGGCAGTACAGGCCGGCGCACGGCGTCCACCCGCTGCTCCTCCCCGCTGACCGGCGCCGCCGGAAACCGCACCGGCAGTGCGGCGAGCGCCCGGTGGAACGGCCCCGGCCGCCACTCCAGCTCGTCCACCGGCACCGCGAGCCGCACGTCCGGCAGCCGGTCGAGCAGCTTCTCGACCGCCACTGCGGCGATCAGCCGGGCCGGGCTCTGCGCCGGACAGTTGTGCGGGCCGGCGCTCCACGCCAGGTGGGCCCGGTTCCCGGCCCGCTGGTCGTTCGTCAACGCCGGGTCGGTGTTCGCGGCGGCGAGACTGACGACCACGGGATCGCCCTCGCGCAGCAGCGTGCCCTCGTAGACGACGTCCCGGACCGGGTAGTGCACCGCGTAGTTGGCCATCGGCGGGTCGGTCCACAGGACCTCGTCGAGGGCGTCCTCGACGGGCAGGCTGCCGCCGCCGAGGCTGCCCGCGAACCGGTCGTCGGACAGCAGCAGCCGCAGGCTGTTCGCGATCAGGTTCTGCTGGGGCTCGGTGCCCGCGCCCATCAGGACGACGAGCTCGTGGATCATCTCCTCGTCGGTGAGGGCTGCGGGGTGGGCCATGAGCCACGACGTCATGTCCTGCCCCGGCCGCGCGCGCTTCAACGCGACGAGGTCGAGCAGGGTCACCGTGAGCAGCTCGTTGGCCTTCTCCGCGTCCACGCCGTCGAAGATCCCGGACATGCCCTCGACGAGCCGCTCGCCGAGGTCGGTCGGGCAGCCGAAGAGGCGGTTGAACACGAGCAGCGGCAGCACCTGGGCGTACTCGGCCAGCAGGTCCGCCCGGCCGCGCGGGGCGATCAGGTCGATGAGCGTGTCGGCGCTGCGTTCGACGTATCCGCGCAGGGTGCTGGGCTCGACGCCGGCCAGGCTGTCGGTGATGGCGCCGCGCAGCCTGCGGTGCTCCTCGCCGTCGGTGAACAGCGCGTTGGGCCGGTACATCATCATCGGCACGACGGGGCTGTCCGGCGCGACGGTGCCCTCGGCGAGGTCGCGCCAGCGGCGGGGGTCCTTGGAGAAGGTCTCGGGGCTCCGCAGGACGTGCAGCGCGGCCTCGTACCCGGTGACGAGGGTGGCCCGGACGCCGGGCGCGAGCTCGACGGGCGCGGTGCTGCCGTGCGCCCGCAGCTCGTCGTAGAGGGCACCGGGGTCGGCGGCGAACTCGGGTCCGTGCATGGGGTGGTGGTACGGACAGCCCTCGGGCGGAGCGGCGTCGGAACCGGCAGGAGCCGAACCGACGGGGGCCGAACCGGCAGGAGCCGAACCGGCGGAGGCAGATCCGGCAGGAGCCGAACCGACGGAGGCAGATCCGGCGGCCGATGCTTCGGGGGAGGTCACGCGTGCTCCAGTTCGCTGTCGCCGGCGCTGCTGCCGTCGCGGGTGAGGAGGTACTCGACGAGGGCGATCAGCGCGTGGGTGGAGGAGACCCGGTCGCGGGCGTCGCAGCGTACGAGGGGGGTTTCGGGGAGCAGGTCGAGGGCCTCGCGGACCTCGGCCAGGTCGTGTTCGCGGGAGTCGTCGAAGTCGTTGAGGGCCACGGCGTACGGCAGGCCCAGGTCCTCCAGGACGCCCATGACGTCGAAGGACTGGCCGAGGCGCCGGGTGTCGGCGAGGACGAGCGCGCCGAGCGCCCCGCGTGTCATGTCCTGCCACAGCTCGGTGAAGCGCTGCTGCCCGGGGGTGCCGAAGAGGTAGAGCACCAGGGAGTCGTTGAGGGTGAGCCGGCCGAAGTCGAGGGCGACCGTGGTGGTCGTCTTGTCCTTCGTGCCCGCGAGGTCGTCGACGAGCGCGCCGGCCTGGGTCATGACCTCCTCGGTGCGCAGCGGCCGGATCTCGGACAGCGCGCCGACGAAGGTGGTCTTGCCGACCGCGAAGTGCCCCACGACGAGGACCTTGACGGCGGTCTGCACACCGCTCGCGAGGTGGACGCCTCCGGTGTGACGGTGGCCGGTGTCGGGAGAGCCGTCTCCGGCGTGCCCGTACCCGGCGGGGCTGTCGCCGGCGGGGCTGTCTTCAGAGGCGGGCGCGAAGCCCATCGAGGACCTCCTGGAGGATGCGGGTCTCGGAAGGCCGGGCGGACGGGATGGGGGCGCGGGTGACGACATGGCCGCTGTCCATGAGGTCGGCGACCAGCACCTTGGTGACGCTGACCGGCAGCGACAGATGTCCGGCCACCTCGGCGACCGACAGCGCGCCGGGCCGGCACAGCTCCATCAACGCCCGCTTCTCCGGGCTCAGTCCGGTCAGCGGCAGATCGTCGGCGGCGATCAGCAGCGTGACCAGGTCCAGGGTGTTGCGGGTCGGGTGGGAGCGGCCCTCCGTGACGACGTACGGCCGCACCAGCCTCCCTCCGGGACGCCTCGGCGGTGTCATACCGGGTGGCCGGCGTCCCGACGCGCCGGGCTGGTCAGTTCCTTGCCGAGCCGGTCGACGAGTTTGTGCATGCGGTACGTGACGGCCTCCATGTCGACGTGTTCGGTGGTCGACACGGCGAGGTAGGCGCCCTCCCCCGCTGCCACGAGGAAGACGTATCCGTGCGCGAACTCGATCAGGGTCTGCCGCCAGGGAGCCTGCGCGCTGCCGCAGAACTCGGCCGTGCTGCGGCTGATCGACTGGACGCCGGAGAGTCCCGCGGCGAGCCGCTCGGCGTCGTCCCGGCCGATGTCCGCGGAGTGGGCCCGGAGCATGCCGTCGGCCGAGAGCAGGATCGCGTGCCGCGCCTCAGGGACCTTCAGGACCTCGTCGAGCATCCAGCCCAGCTCGTTGTTCGCGGGCTCGATCATCCTTGGATGTTCCCTTCGTCTTCGTGGGGGGTGCCTGGAAAGTCCGGTTCCGCGGCCTGGTCCGCGCGGCCGTGGAGGGTGCCTCGGGCGAACGCGCCCATGCGACGGGCGGTTTCCTCGGCCGACCGGGCACCGGGTTCCTCGACGGGTTCCGGCGCGGCCTGCGCACCGCCGCCGGGTTCGTCCGGTGTCTGTGCCGGGCTCCGGCGCCGCCGCTTGGGCAGCCCGCCCGGGGTGGTGGCCGGCTCGGCGGCGAGCGGCTTTTCCGCAGCCGGGCCCGGCTGCGGCTCGGCGGCGGGGGACGGCTCGGGCGCCGCTCCGGCCGTACCGGCGGACGCGGCCGTGGGCGCGGCCTCGGTCACGGACGCGGAGGCCGCCAGGGGCGCGGACGCGGCCGGCGTGCGTGCGGAGGCACGGGCGGGAGGCACGGTCACGGGTGGCAGCTCCTCCGCGGGGTCCCGGTGCGTGAGCAGGGCGGACGGCAGGAACACGACGGCACGGACGCCGCCGTACGGGGAGCGGGTGTCGGCGGAGACGCTGAACCCGTACCGCGCTGCGAGGACGCCGATGACGGCGAAGCCGAACTGGGGCGGGTCGTCGAGCCGGGTGACGTCCACCGCGTGCCGGCCGGACAGCAGGGCCTCGGCACGGTCGGTCGCGTGGGCGTCCATGCCGACGCCCGCGTCGTCGATGATCACGCAGGCGCCGTTGTGCACGGACTGGACGTTGACCTCGACCTTGGTGTTGGGCTGCGAGTGGCGGGCCGCGTTGTCGAGCAGTTCGGCGATGGTGAGGACGACCGGCTCCACGGCCCGGCTCTCGACGGCGATGTCGGCCTGTCCGTGGATCTGGACGCGCCGGTAGTCGCGGATGCGGGACGTGGCGCCGCGGACGACCTCGATGACCGCGGAGGTGGAGCGCTGGCGGCCGGGCCAGGATCCGCACAGCACGGCGATGGCCTGGGCGCGGCGGCCGAACTGGGCGTTGGTGTGGTCGATCTCCAGCAGGTCGCGCAGCACGTCGGGGCGGTCGTGCCGGTCCTGCATGTCGGAGATGGCGACCTGCTGTTCGTTGGCCAGTGCCTGGATCGAGCGCATCGACGACTTCAGGGCGGCCTTCGCGGACTGGTCGGCGCGGGCCTGCGCGTGCTCCACGGCGCTCGCGAAGCGCTCCAGGACGTGGTCGAGGCACTTCGCGAAGCCGCTTCCGGCCAGCCGCGCGTCGAGGAGCCCGATGCCCGGTGGGGTCTGCTGCTGCGGTCCGTGGTCCTCCAGCGCCGGGAGGCGTACGGCGACCAGGTGCCGCACCTCCTCCTCCCGGGTGCGCAGGTCTTCCGCCAGCTCGGCGTTGCGCCGGCGCAGCCGCGCGGTGATGCCGCGCTGGCGCACCAGCAGCACGGTGGCGGCGAGCAGCCCGGCGGCCACGCACCAGAACACCGCCTCCGGTATCTGTTCCTTCATGAGGTCCTCAAGTGCGGGGAAGGGGCGACGGGCACGGATCGGGAACGGGCGGGGCGAAAGGGCGGGGTGGGGCGCAGGGGGGCGCGGCGCCCGACGGTACTCGCGAGCCGGCGCGCGTTCTTGCCCGCGCGCGCAAGGAAGTTGCCCTCAGACGCACCACGCGCGACCCTGCGCGCCGACCGCCGCACCCGCCCCTTCGGGCACACGTCCGTGTGCGATCCACTTCACCTTTCGCTCCGAGCCACGGAAACGGAACGTCTGTACTACGCTTACTGCCCGTAACTGCCGTGTCCAGAAAGCCGGTTGAGCAGGGCTGCCGGGAACGGCCGGGGCACTCTGGGCGGAGGAAGCACATTGCCCGCGGGAACCTACGTCGTGGAGTCGCAGACGACCGGTGAGGTGGATCCGCTGGAGCGGACCGACTTCTGGAGCGAGCACATCGCGTCGGTCCAGTCCCGGATGGGCTACAGATACACGCATACGGACAACTTCCGCGGGGAGACGGTCCGTCAGTGCACCGACGTCTACCAGCTGGTCAAGTTCCGGTCGGACGAGATCGAGTACAGCAGGACACCGCACCAGGTGCGCCAGGCCCCCGACGAGGACTACCGGCTGCTGCTCCCCCTCACCGGGGAGATCGTGCTGCGGCAGGACGGCCGGGAGGCGCGGCTGACACCGGGGCACGGCACGCTGCTGACCTTCGGGGCGCCCTTCGAGTGCGTGCAGGACGCGTCCACCCGGGCGTTCATCTTCACCATCCCGGCCCGTGAGCTGGACGGCCCGCTGCACCGGAAGTCCCCGCTGGGCGCCGCGCTGGATCTGGGCAGGGGGCTGGGGCGCGTGGTCGGTTCCATGCTGAACGACCTGCACGAGGAGCGCGAGACGCTCACCGACCCGCAGTTCAACGCGGTCTCCGAGCGCGTGGTCGAGTTGCTGTGCATGCTCGCCGTCGGCGACGACCGGCCGGACGCGCCCGGCCATCTGACGGAGGTCGAGGCGGTGGTGCGCCGCCATGTGCGCGAGCACGCGGCGGATCCCGGTCTGACCGGTACCTCCATGGCGCGGTCCCTCGGCTGGTCCCTGCGTCAGATCCAGCTGGCCCTCCAGCGCGCGGGCACCACTCCTCGCGAGCTGATCCGCGAGGAAAGGCTGCGTGTGGTCCGGGACCGGCTCCGGTGCGGCGAGTGCGAGCACATGACGATCACCGACCTCGCGTACGCCTCTGGCTTCTCCTCCGCGAGCGCGCTCAGCACGGCGTTCAAGCAGCGCTTCGGGGTGAGCCCCCGGGAGATGCGACAGGGGACACGCTGACGCCCGCCCGGGCCGCCGGGTAGCCACCGCCCCGCGAGCGAGGCGGGCACCCCAAGGAGGGCGCCCCGAAGGGGCGCGGGGAACTGCGCGCCCAGCCACACGAGACCCCCAGCCGACGGACGACACCCCGGAGGCGCGGGCGTCGGCCTGAACCGGGGCAGGGCCCCCGGCCCTGCCCCGGTTCAGGCCGACGCCCTCTTCCGTGCCGCAGTCTTCTTCGCCCCGCCCGACGTCTTCTTCGCCGCAGCCTTCTTCGCGTCGGCCCCGGCCGCCGACTTGGCCGGAGTCTTCTTGGCCGAGGCCTTCTTCGCCGGTGCCCCCGCGGTCGTCTTCTTGGCGGCCGCCTTCTTCGCCGCGGACGCCGGTTTCTTCCCCGAGGGCGGCTTCGGGGCGGCCCGGGAGGACTTCCGGGCCGCCCCCTTGCGGAGGGGCTTCACCTCGGCGTCGGAGCCGGATTCAGCGTCTGATCCGGAGTCCGGTCCGGCGTCGGCGGAGTCCTCGCCCCGCGCGACGCGCGCCTGCCGCACGCTGTTCTCCAGGGCCGACATCAGGTCGATGACCTTGCCGCCGGACTTCTCGGTGGAGGGCGCGGAGGGCGCCGTCCCGCCGGAGGCCTTCGCCGCGATCATCTCCTCCACCGCCTCGCGGTAGTCGTCGTGGAGTTCGGCGAGGTCGACCTCGCCGAGGGTGTCCATCAGGGCGTCGGCCAGATCGAGTTCCTTGTCGCGGACCGTGACGCTCGCGTCCGGGGCGACGCTTTCGGGCGTCCGGATCTCGTCCGGCCACAGCAGGCCGTGCATGGCGATGACGTCGTCGACGACCCGCAGCATGCCGAGCCGCTCCCGCCCGCGCAGGGCGAACTTCGCGATGGCGACCTTCCGGCTGCGTTTCAACGCCTCCCGCAGCAGGGTGTACGGCTTTGCCGCCGGTACCCCGTTCGCCGCCAGGTAGTACGCCGTGTCCATCTGGAGCGGGTCGATCCGGTCGGCCGGCACGAAGGCCACGATCTCGATCGTCCGGGCGGTCGGGATCGGCAGGGAGGCCAGGTCCTCGTCCGTGATCGGGATGATCGTGCCGTCCGCGTCCTCGTACCCCTTGCCGATCTCCGACGCCGTCACCTCGCGCTCCTCCATCTCGCACACCTTGCGGTAGCGGATGCGGCCGCCGTCCTCGGTGTGGATCTGCCGGAAGGAGATCGAGTGGTTCTCCGTGGCGTTCACCAGTTTGATCGGGATGCTGACCAGCCCGAAGGAGATGGCGCCGTTCCAGATGGATCGCACGTGCAGCACCTTCCACTCGGTTGCCGACCATTATTGATACCTGATGACGTTTTCCAATGATTTTTTTAAATTGTGTGGAATTGTCATCGTATGACGCCGATCACCGAGGTGGAGGGGCGAAGGCTCGCGCTGAGCAATCTGGAGAAGGTCATCCATCCCGCGACCGGCTTCACCAAGGGCGAGGTGCTGCACTACTACGCGACGACCGCCGACGCCCTGCTCCCCCATCTGCGCGACCGGCCGCTCTCCTTCCTGCGCTACCCGGACGGACCCGACGGCCAGGTCTTCTTCGCCAAGAACGTGCCGCCGGGTACACCCGAGTGGGTCACCACGGCGGAGGTGCCACGGTCGGAGGGCCCCGCCCGCATGGTCCTGGTCCAGGACCTCGCGAGCCTCGTCTGGGCGACGAACCTCGTCACCGAGTTCCACACGCCCCAGTGGCTGATCGACGCACCGGGCGACGCCGACCGGCTGGTCTTCGACCTCGACCCGGGGCCGCCCGCGACGGTCGTCGAGTGCTGCGAGGCCGCGCTGTGGCTACGGGGCCGGCTGGCGTCGGACGGGATCGAGGCGTACGCCAAGACCTCGGGGTCGAAGGGGCTGCATCTGCTGGCGGCGCTGCGTCCGACGCCCTCCGACCGGACGACGGAGTACGCCAAGACGCTCGCGGTGGAGGCGGAGAGGGCGATGCCGCGGCTCGTCGTGCACCGGATGACGCGCAGCCTGCGCCCGGGCAAGGTCTTCGTCGACTGGAGCCAGAACGCGGCACGGAAGACGACCGCGGCCCCCTACACCCTGCGGGCACGGGCGGAGCCGACGGTGTCGGCACCGGTGACGTGGGCCGAGGTCGAGCAGTGCCGGACCGCCCGCCAACTGACCTTCCTGGCCCCGGACATCGCGCCCCGGCTGCGGGACCACGGCGACCTGCTGGCCCCGCTGTTCGACGCCCGCCAGGCCGGCTCGCTGCCCTGAGCACGACCGGACGATTTCCCGAGCGCGTCCGGCCGACCGGACGAGGGGCACCTCGCAACGGACGGGGGGCCCCACCACAGACGAGGGGGGCACCTCATCACAAAGGAGCACCATGCGAGCAGCACCACCCTCCCGTGCCGTCCGCCGCACACTGGTCGTCGGGCTGACGGCTCTCGCCCTCGGCGCGCTGCCCACGGCCGCCCCGGCCTCCACGGGCGCCCCCGACCGGGCCTCGGACCACGTCCCGAACGCTCAGGTGATCAACGACTGGAGCGAGACCGCCGCCGCCGTGGTCAGCGTGGACGCCGGACGCCCGACGGCCGAGCCGTTCCTCTGGTACGGCTTCGTCTCGGCCGCCGTCTACAACGCGGTCGTCGGCATCGAAGGCCGCTACACCCCGTACAAGTGGCGCGAACGCGGTCCCCGTGACGCCTCCTCCGAAGCCGCCGCCGCGGCCGCCGCGCGCCGGGTCCTGCTGACGTACTTCCCGGCCTCGAAGCAGCGGATCGAGACCGCCTTCGGCTCCTCACTGGCGAAGGTCCCGGACGGAAGGGCCGAGGCCCGGGGCGTCCGCTTCGGGGAGCGCGCGGCCGCCCGGCTCATCGAACTGCGCGAGAACGACGGGCGCGACGCCCGGGTGACGTACGACAGGAAGCCCGCCCCCGGTGTCTGGCGCCCGGCCCCGCCCGGCCACCGGCCTTTCACGAACCCGTGGCTCGGCAAGCTGCGGCCGATGCTCTTCGACTCGCCGGACCGGTTCATGCCCGGGCCGCCGCCCGCGCTGACGTCGAAGAAGTACGCCCGGGACTTCGCCGAGGTGAAGGCGACGGGCTCGAAGAACAGCACGCGGCGGACGGCCTGGCAGACCGAGACCGCGCGCTTCTTCTCCGACCCGCTGCCACAGCAGCTCCAGGCGGCCTACCGCGACCACGCCGCGCGGAACGGACTGGACATCGTCGAGGCGGCCCGGCTGTTCGCCGCCGCCAACACCGCGTCGGCCGACGCGACGATCACCACCTGGAACTCCAAGTTCACCTACGCCCTGTGGCGCCCGGTCCACGCGATCCGGCTCGCCGACACGGACGGCAACCCCGCCACCCGGGCCGACCGGTCCTGGGAGCCCCTGCTCAACACTCCCCCGTACCCGGAGTACATGGGCGGCCACTGCGCCAACGACGGGGCCGTCATGGCCGTACTGGACCGGCTGACCGGCGGTGACATCGACCTGCGCGTCTCGTCCGCGGTGACGGGCACCACCCGGACGTACACGAGGTCGGCCGACTTCGACCGTGAC
Organism: Streptomyces aurantiacus; assembly: GCF_027107535.1. NCBI lineage: Bacteria > Bacillati > Actinomycetota > Actinomycetes > Kitasatosporales > Streptomycetaceae > Streptomyces > Streptomyces sp. Qhu-G9. The sequence goes on from NZ_CP114283.1 coordinate 8,104,709, forward strand.
GTGATCAACGCCCGGGTCTGGAGCGGAATCCACTTCCGCACCGCGGACGTCGTCGGCAGCCGCGTCGGTCACCGCATCGGCGACTTCGCACTCGACCACTACTTCAAGCCGCTGCGCTGATCACGCCCCGCGGGCGACCGCGGGGCTCACACCCTCGTCCACGTGTTCCGGTCGCGTGCCATCGCGTGCAGTGCCTCGACGTCCGCGGGCTTCAGGGTCCCGCCGAGGCGGGCCAGGGTCGGGAGGTCCGTGTCGGTCAGGGCACGGGCCTCCCGCAGCGGGGCGGTGACCTCGAGGGCGGACGGGCCGAAGACCGCCAGGACCGGGCGGACCTCCGCGGTCAGGGCGTACGAGGCCCGGTCGGCGTCGGCGCGGACCGCGCGGAGCAGTGGATAGGGCTCCCGGCGGCCGACCGTGACGATCGGATCGGCCACGAGGACGCGCTGCTTGCGGGCATAGAGGGTGCGGACGCAGAAGAGTCCGCCGGGGCCGATGACGAGATGGTGGATGCGGTCACCGCCGGGGAGCGGCACCGAATGCAGGGTGTGCCAGCCCGCCCCCTCCAGCCGGTCCAGGGCCTCTCCCACCGCCTGCTCCGCGATCAGAGCCCGCCTCCGCGGATCGGGCCGCAGACGCCGTGGGGCGGCCGGCTCACGGTCGAGCGCGATCTGCAGCGCCTCCCCGGGCCGGTTCGGCGCGAGGTCGTCGTCCGGGTGCAGGGACAGCCGCGCGAGCTCCGCCGGGGTAGGCACGGGTGGCGGCCCGACCGTCACCGCGCCGGTCAGGAAGGGTCCGAGCGCCTCGAGCACGTCGTCGCGCCGCTCCTCGCCGAGCAGGTTGACCCGGCCCGCCTCCCTGTCGTACCAGGCGATGTTCCTGCCGTCCGCGAGGCGGACGTACAGCCGCTCCTGGCCGTGCCGCCAGGCCGGTATGACGCGCAGTCCGTTCATGCACCATCACCCCACGACCATGGGAACAGGCGGGGTGCTCCAGGGGCAAGAAGGCGGTTACCTTTGGGAGGAGTTGAGGGGGAGGCGCCGTTGCGGGACAGCAGGAAGCGACCCGACGCGCCGGCCCCGGACAGCCCGTGGAGCGAGATCGTGCCCGGCCTGTGGATGGGCGGTCACGAGTACACGGGCCGGACGGGATCGCCGGAGTTCGCCGTCGTACGTGACGAGTTCGACCTGGTTCTGACCCTGCTGCGACTACCCGGCCACGGCCCCGACCCCGGTGTGGAACACCATGTGTGGCCCATCCCGGACGGCCCGCTGGACGGCACCCAGCTGGCGGGCGTGATACGGCTCGCCCGGACCGCGGAGGAGGCGCTCGACGACGGCCGGCGCGTCCTGGTGCGCTGTTACCACGGCTACAACCGCTCGGGGCTGCTGGTCGCCCACGTCCTGGTCGGCGCGGGGCGCACGGCCGACGACGCGATCCGTCTGATCCGCTCCCGCCGCTCACCGTGGGCCCTGCACAACAAGCTCTTCGTGGAGTACCTGCGGACGGGGCTGGCCACGGCCCGGCTCCTGGAGGAACTCGCCGAATAACGCCGGGTGCCCCCTCCGCCCCGCGAACAAAAAGGACTTCCGTACGAATAAGGTGTCCGCAACATCAACGCCGATCTCGCCCCTGCGGGCCGGCCCCGACAGGAGCGCAGTGATCCACAACCGCCCCGCGGGCGTCCGCGGTCTCGCGCGCGCCACCCTCGTGCTGCCTCTCGCCGGCCTGCTGCTGGCGGGCTGCGGCGACGCCGGCGGTCTGCGCGGCGCGGGCCCGACGTCCACCGCCGTGGGCCCGGCGCGGCTGTGGCCGGAGGTCCCGCCCGCCACCTCGCCCGCCCTCGACTACGGGGAGGCGGACACGGAGACGGTCAAGGGCGTCACGGCTCCGGGCGACGACATCCGGAAGGCCGACCCGGTCGCCGTCTTCCGTGCGGAGATCGCCGCCCATCCGGATCTCTACACCGGCGACAAGGCGCCCTACGCGCAGACGGCCCGGCGGGTCGCGGCCTGCGGCAGGAAGGGCGAGCGCGGCCGGGCGTGCCCTCTCCTGCGGGCGTACTACCGCGATCTCACCGGCGACGGCCGGGACGACATGGTGCTCGGGGTGCGGATGCCGGACAACCAGCTGGGCGTGCGCACGTACACCGTCATCGGTCACACGCTGACGGAGGTCATGGCGACGACGGACAGCACCCTCGGCGTCGAGATCGCCGGCCGTGACGTGATCATCCGGTCGCCGTCGAAGCTGGCGGGCTACGAGTACCGCACGGTCTGGTCGTGGGACCGCCGCCAGAAGGCGATGCTCGCGGCCAAGGACGAGATCCTGCGAGTGGGGGCGACGGCCCCGCCGTCCGGCCGCGCACCCGCGCGCACCCCGTCCGCGAGCCCCTCGGCCGACGCCCGGTGAGCCGCCCTCAGGCCGGTCCGCGCCCCCGGCCGGACCGCGCGCGGCGGCTGCGGCACCGGACCGCCAGCCTCACCTGGAAGGCCGCCGTGTTCATCACGGTGATGTGCTGCGGCCTCGCCGCGCTCCTCGGCATCCTCGTGCACGTCTCGGTGACCGACCAGACCGTCGGCGAGGCCCGCACGCAGGCGCTCGACCGGCTGACCCGGACCGCGGAGGCGTTCGAGGCGGGTGACCGGCTGCCGCCGGGCGCGGGTGTCGACCTGCCGGGGCTGCCCGCCGAACTGCGGACGCTCGCCGAGGCCGGGGACCGCGGCACGATGGTCGGCGACGACGACCCGCGGCCGACGATGTGGGCGGCCGGCCCCGCGAGCGACGGCCGGACGCTCGCCGTGCGGGTCGACTACGCGCAGGGCGCCCGCACGATCGACGGCCTGGACCGGGCGATCCTCGGCTCCTCGGCGCTGGCCATCGGTGTGACGCTGCTCGTGGGCGCGTTCGCGGTGACGCGCGTGACGCGGCGGCTGCACGGGACGGCCCAGGTGGCACGGCGGATCAGCGCCGGCGACCTGGACGCGCGGGTACGGGATCCGCGGGCCGGGGACCCGACGAGCCCGCAGGACGAGGTGGCCGCGGTCGCGGGCGCGCTGGACACGATGGCGTCCTCGCTGCAGGGCAAACTGCTGAGCGAGCAGCGCTTCACCGCGGACGTGGCGCACGAGCTGCGGACCCCGCTGACGGGACTGCACGCGGCCGCCGAACTGCTGCCGCCGGGCCGTCCCACCGAGCTGGTGCGGGACCGGGTCGCCGCCCTGCGCACACTCACCGAGGACCTGCTGGAGATCTCCCGGCTCGACGCGCGCAGCGAGCGGCTGGAGGTGGACGCCGTACGGCTCGGGCCGGTGGCCGAGCGGGTGGTCCGGGCGTCGGGCACCGGCCCGGCCACGGGTACAGGCACGGACGCGGGCACCGGCACCGGCACGGACGCGGACGCGGACACCGGCACCGAGGTCAGAGTCCTGCGGGACGCGGTCGTGGAGACCGACCGGCGCCGTCTGGAGCGGGTGCTGGGCAATCTCGTGGCCAACGCGCACAAGCACGGGCGGGCGCCGGTGGCACTGACGGTCGACGGGCCCGTCATCACGGTGCGGGACCACGGCGACGGCTATCCGCCCTACCTTCTGGAGCACGGGCCGCAGCGGTTCCGCACGGAGGGCGGCTCCAAGGGGCACGGGCTCGGTCTGACGATCGCACTGGGCCAGTCGGAGGTACTGGGCGCGCGCCTCGTCTTCACGAACGCGCCGGACGGCGGCGCGGTGGCCACGCTGACGCTGACCGCTTCCTAGGCCCGTCTGCTGCTAGGCCCCTCTGCTCCTGGACCGGCCTGCTTCCTGGACCCGTCTGATTCCTGGACCCGTCCGCCGGTCGCGGGGTGGCTCGTCGCGGGGTGCGTCGTGGCTCGTCGCGCGGCCGCCGCGTGCCCGGAGGCCTCGGGACGGCCGGGCTCCGAGACCCGCCGCGGCCGGGACAGGCGCCGGTCCGGGGACGCCACCGGCTCCGCCCGCCCCGCCGCCCCGATGGCTCAGCGTGGCGGGCGCGCACCGAAGAGCGCTCCTAATGTGGCGATTAGTCAGCTCTGTCCCCCATTTCCGGAGGAGCCCGCCATGTCCCTGCGTACCGCTCTCACCCGCCTCGGCATAGCCGCCGCCGGCGGCGCTCTCGTCGTCGGCGCCGCGAGCCCCGCCCTCGCCGGTGACGACTGGGGCCACCACGACGGTCACCACCCCAAGTTCTACAAGGGCCGCGTCACCGCGCCCGGCGGACTGAACCTGCGCGACAAGCCGACCCGCGGCAGCGCCGTCATCGGCTTCGCGCACTACGGCAAGGTCGTCTCCATCTTCTGCAAGACGCCCGGCGAGAACGTCAAGGGCAACCACCTGTGGTACCTCCTCGCGGACGGCACCTGGGCCTGGGGAACGGCCCGCTTCATCGACAACATCGGCCCGGTGCCCCGCTGGTGCTGAGGGCCCCCCGGGGAGACCGGCCTCCGGCCCGCAAGGAGCACCGGAACGGCCCGATTGTCGCGACATAACAGGACATCGGGCGACCGGCTTGCTAACTTCCGGACATGCTCTCGCCCGGAACGACAGCGCAGGCCGACCCGCCGGCCCCCGTCGTACCCCTCCCCCGGCGCCGTGGCATCGAGTTCACCCTCATCGTCGTGGCCGTCCTGCTCTCCGTGTACGGCTACTGCGACGTCGGCCTCGCCAGGACCGGATCCGTCCCGCCCGGCGCCGCCGGCTACGGCGCCGGGCTGGGCGTGCTAGCACTCCTCGCGCATCTCGCGGTGCGCCTGCGCGCCCCCTGCGCCGATCCACTGCTGCTGCCGATCGCCGTTCTCCTCAACGGCCTGGGCCTGGTCCTCATCCACCGGCTCGACCTGGAGACCCCGGCCGACCGGGCGGCGCCCACCCAGCTCGTCTGGTCGACGCTGGGCGTGGGCCTGTTCATCGCGGTGGTGGTGCTCCTGCGCGACCACCGGGTGCTCCAGCGCTACACGTACGTGTCCGTCGTGACCGCGCTCGTCCTCCTGGTGCTGCCGATCTTCTTCCCCTCGGTGAACGGCGCCCGGATCTGGATCAGGGTCGCCGGATTCTCCATCCAGCCGGGCGAGTTCGCGAAGGTCCTGCTCGCGGTGTTCTTCGCCGGCTACCTCGCCGCCAACCGCAACGCCCTCGCGTACACGGGCCGTCGTATCTGGCTGCTCCAACTGCCCACCGGGCGCGTGCTCGGCCCGATCGTCGCGGTCTGGCTGCTCAGCGTCGGCGTGCTGGTCCTCGAGCGGGACCTCGGCACGTCCCTGCTCTTCTTCGGCCTCTTCGTGATCCTGCTGTACGTCGCCACGGGCCGCACCGGCTGGATCGCGGTGGGGCTGCTGCTGGCCGCGTGCGGGGCCTTCGCCGTCGGCTGGCTGGAGCCGCACGTGCACAGCAGGGTCGAGGACTGGCTGCATCCGTTCGCGTCGGTCGAGGCGGGCCTCGGCCCGAACCAACTCGTCCAGTCCCTCTACGCGTTCGCCGCCGGCGGTTTCCTCGGCACCGGACTCGGCCTCGGCCACTCCACCCTCATCGGCTTCGCCGTCAAGTCGGACTTCATCCTGGCCACGGCTGGCGAGGAGCTGGGCCTGGCCGGCCTCTCCGCGATCTTCCTGCTGTACGGACTGCTGGTCGAGCGCGGACTGCGGGCGGGCCTCGCCGTCCGCGATCCCTTCGGAAGGCTGCTCGCGGTCGGGCTCGCCTCGATCGTCGCGCTCCAGGTCTTCGTGATCGCGGGCGGCGTGACGGGGCTGATCCCGCTGACCGGGATGGCGATGCCGTTCCTCGCGCAGGGCGGCTCCTCCGTCGTCACCAACTGGATCATCGTGGCCCTGCTGATCCGCCTCAGCGATTCGGCACGCGGCCGGTCCGAGGAGGAGCGGCACGACAGGAAGGCAGCGCCATGACGGGGAACGGCCGCCCGATGACCAGGTACATCCGCCACGCCGCCGCCTTCTGCGCGCTCCTCCTGCTCGCCCTCCTGGTGAACGCCGCCCGCCTCCAGATCGTCCAGGCCCGCACGTACGACGAGAGTCCGGCCAACCGCCGCCACACGATCGCCCGCTACGGCCAGCCGCGCGGCGACATCCTCGTCGGCGGCAGGGCCGTCACCGGCTCCAGGGACTCCGGGGAGCAGTTCCGCTTCGAACGGACCTACCGGGACGGCCCGTTGTACGCGCCGGTCACCGGCTTCGCCTCGCAGGTGTACGGGACGGCCTTCCTGGAGGGTGCCGCGGACGGGGTCCTGGCGGGCACCGATCCGTCGCTCACGCCGATCCCGCTGTGGAACGACTTCACCCGGGCTCGCAGCCCCGGCGGCCACGTGGTCACGACGCTCGATCCGGCGGCGCAGCGGGCGGCGTACGCCGGACTCGGCTCCCGGCGGGGCGCGGTGGCCGCGCTCGAACCGTCCACCGGGCGGATCCTGGCGCTGGTCTCCACTCCCTCCTACGACCCGGGTGAGCTCTCCGGGACGGACGCGGAGGTGGGCCGGGCGTGGGCGCGGCTGAACGGCGCGGCGGACCGGCCGATGCTCAACCGGGCGGTGCGGCAGACGTATCCGCCGGGCTCGACCTTCAAGGTGGTCACGGCCGCGGCGGCCCTCGACGCGGGCGTGGTGCGCGATGTGGACGCGCCCACCGACTCGCCGGACCCGTACCGGCTGCCGGGCAGTTCGGTGCGGCTGACGAACGAGGTGGAGGGCTGCGCGAACGCGTCACTGCGCTATGCCTTCGAGTGGTCGTGCAACACGGTCTTCGCCGGACTCGGTGTGGAGGTGGGTCTGGCCGCGATGCGGTCGAAGGCCGCCGAGTTCGGCTTCAACGACCGGAAGCTGGGGATTCCGTTCCGGGTCTCCCCCAGCACCTTCGACACCCGGGTGGACGACGCACAGCTCGCACTCTCCTCCATCGGCCAGTACAACACCCGTGCCACGCCCCTGCAGATGGCGATGGTCGCCGCGGCCGTCGCGAACCACGGCTCGGTCCGTACGCCGCACCTGGTGGAGCGGACGACCACGGGCGACGGCGACACGGTGTCCACCACCGGGCAGCGCACCCTCCGGCAGGCCATGAGCCCCGCCACGGCGGTCCGGCTGCGCGAGATGATGACCGACGTGGTGCGGGAGGGCACCGGCACGAACGCCGCCATTCCCGGTGCCACGGTCGGCGGCAAGTCCGGCACGGCCCAGCACGGCGTCCACAACTCCGGTACGCCCTACGCCTGGTTCATCTCCTGGGCCCGGGCCGAGGACTCCATGGAGCCGGCGGTGGCGGTCGCGGTGGTCGTCGAGGGGTCGGCTGCCGACCGGGGCGGCATCAGCGGCGGCGGGGACGCGGCGCCGGTCGCCCGGGCCGTGATGAAGGCCGTGCTCGACCGGTGAGACGGGGGTGGCGCCTCGCCCACCGCCCGACCTAACGTTCGGTCATGACTCAGCCCAAGGCCGCGTACGAACTCGCCCAGGTGAACATCTCGCGACTCCAAGCCCCGCTGGACTCCCCGCAGTTGAAGGACTTCGTCGACGCCCTCGACCCGGTGAACGCGGTCGCCGACGCCGCCGACGGATTCGTCTGGCGGCTGCAGAGCGACGAAGGCAACGCGACGGACGTGTCGGTCTTCGGCGACGACTGGCTGATCATCAATCTGACGGTGTGGCGGGACACCAACGCCCTCACCGCCTTCATGTACCAGGGGCAGCACCGGGAGCTCCTCGCCCGGCGCAACGAGTGGTTCGAGCGGATCCGGGAGGCGATGACCGCCCTGTGGTGGGTGCCGGCCGGGCACCGGCCGACGGTGGCCGAGGCGGAGGAGCGGCTGCTGCACCTGCGGGCGCACGGGGCCACGGCGTACGCCTTCACACTGCGGACGTCGTTCCCGCCCGGCCCGGGCGAGGCGCTGCCCACCGGGATCCCGCTGTCGGCCGACGCCCCGCCGCAGGCCGCGGGGGCGGCCCGCACGCTCCCCGGGCTGGAGTGCCCGGTCTGACACCTGTCGCGGCACCGGGCCGCGGCGGCTCTCAGGACTCCGCTCCTGCCCGGATCGCCTCGCCCACCTCCGCGACCCGTGCCTGTTCCTCCGCCGCGAAGCGTTCCGCGTCGAGCTTCTCGGCGAGTTCCTCGTCCTGGGCCATGAGGAGGTCGAGGTTGGAGTTGCCCATGTCGAAGACGCCCATGTCGACGTAGGCCTGCTGGAGGCGCTTGCCCCACAGGCCGATGTCCTTGACGCAGGGGACGATGCGGGAGAACAGCAACCGGCGGAAGAGGGCGAGGAATTCGGACCGCTCGCTGTACTCCTCGGCCTCGGCCGTCGGGATGCCGAAGTTCTCCAGGACCTCGACCCCGCGCAGGCGGTCCCGCATCAGGTAGCAGCCCTCGATGACGAACTCCTCGCGTTCGCGCAGTTCGGCGTCGGAGAGCTGCTGGTAGTAGTCGCGCAGCGCCATGCGGCCGAAGGCGACGTGCCGCGCCTCGTCCTGCATGACGTACGCGAGGATCTGCTTGGGCAGTGGCTTGTCGGTGGTGTCCCTGATCATGCCGAACGCGGCGAGGGCCAGCCCTTCGATGAGGACCTGCATGCCGAGGTACGGCATGTCCCAGCGGGAGTCGCGCAGGGTGTCGCCGAGCAGCGACTGCAGGTTGTCGTTGACCGGGTAGAGCATCCCGATCTTCTCGTGGAGGAAGCGGCCGTAGATCTCCGCGTGGCGCGCCTCGTCCATCGTCTGGGTCGCCGAGTAGAGCTTGGCGTCCAGGTCGGGCACCGACTCGACGATGCGGGCCGCGCAGACCATGGCGCCCTGCTCGCCGTGCAGGAACTGGCTGAACTGCCACGAGGCGTAGTGCTTGCGGAGTTCGCCCTTGTCGCGGTCGTTCATCCTGGCCCAGTACGGGGTGCCGTAGACCGACAGCGACTCGTCGGGGGTGCCGAGAGGATCGCAGGGGTCCACCTCCAGGTCCCAGGCGATCCGTTTCCGGCCGTCCCACTGCTTGTCCTTGCCCTTCTGGTAGAGGGCGAGGAGGCGGGCGCGCCCTTCGTCGTACTCCCAGCTGAAGCGTGCCGCGCCGGTCGCGGGCACCTGCCAGAGGGGAGCTCCGGGGTCCATGGCGTACAGGTCGTAGGTCGGCATGTCTCGCAGGCTCCTACGTAGTAGACGACGGGTCAACAAGTTGCGCGGAAGGGATTGACGAGCTTGCTGACAAGCAGTCTCATAAGACGTGACCGGCGGTAACTCCGTGGATTTTCGGTACGACGAGGTACGACGAGGTGGGCACAGCCATGACGACCGTGACGGAGGACAGCGCCATCGAGGGGCTGCGTGACGCCCTCGGCCTGCTCAAGGACCGGGAGCAGGTGGCCCAGCGGCTGCTCGACTCCTCCGCGAAGCACTCCTTCGACCCGGACAAGGAGCTGGACTGGGACGCGCCCTTCGAGGACGGCAAGTGGTTCTGGCCACCGGAGCTCGTGTCGCTCTACGACACACCGCTGTGGAAGCGGATGCCGGAGGACCAGCGGATCCTGCTGTCCCAGCACGAGGCCGCGGCACTGGCCTCGCTGGGGATCTGGTTCGAGATCATCCTGATGCAGCTGCTGGTACGGCACATCTACGACAAGGCGGCGACGAGCGCACACGTGCGGTACGCGCTGACCGAGATCGAGGACGAGTGCCGGCACTCGAAGATGTTCGCCCGGCTGATCAGCCGGGGCGGGACGCCCCACTACCCGGTGAGCCGGGCGCACCAGAACCTGGGCCGTTTCTTCAAGACGGTGTCCACGACCCCCGGTTCGTTCACGGCCACGCTGCTGGGCGAGGAGGTGCTCGACTGGATGCAGCGGCTCACGTTCCCGGACGAGCGGGTGCAGACCCTGGTCCGCGGCGTGACGCGGATCCATGTGGTGGAGGAGGCCCGGCACGTCCGGTACGCGCGGGAGGAACTGCGCCGCCAGATGGTGACCGCGCCGCGCTGGTCGCAGGAGTTCACCCGGGTCACCTCCGGCGAGTTCGCCCGCGTCTTCTCGGTCGCCTTCGTCAATCCCGACGTCTACACCAACATCGGCCTGGACAGGCGTGAGGCCATGGCGCAGGTGAAGGCGAGCGGCCACCGCCGGGAGATCATGCAGACCGGCGCGAAGCGCCTGACGGACTTCCTGGACGACATCGGAGTCCTGCGGGGCCCCGGCCGCCGCCTGTGGAAGTCGTCGGGCCTGCTGGCCTGAAGCACCGCGCACCCAGCCCCCACCGCCCGCACCCGCCCACCGGCCCCCGGCCCCCGGCGAACTCCCACCCCACCGCGCACCCCCCGGGCCGGGTTACGCTGCGAGGCATGACCTCGGAGGCCCCCACACGCGCGTACCGGCGGCTCAGTGTCGAGGAGCGACGCAGTCAGCTTCTCGACGCGGCGCTGTCGTTGTTCGCGGTGCGGGCACCGGAGGACGTCTCCCTCGACGACGTGGCGGAGGCGGCGGGCGTCTCACGACCGCTGGTGTACCGGTACTTCCCCGGCGGCAAGCAGCAGTTGTACGAGGCCGCGCTGCGGTCGGCCGCGGAGGAGCTGGAGCAGTGCTTCGCGGAGCCGCCGGACGGCCCGCTCACCCGGCGGCTCTCCAACGCGCTGGACCGCTACCTCGCCTTCGTCGACCAGCACGACGCCGGGTTCAGCGCTCTGCTGCAGGGCGGCAGCGTGGTCGAGACGTCGAGGACCACGGCCATCGTGGACGGCGTACGACGGGCCGCCGCCGAGCACATCCTGAGCCATCTGGACACCGAGGAGCCGGGGCCCCGGCTGCGGATGACCGTCCGGATGTGGATCACGGCCGTGGAGGCCGCCTCGCTGATCTGGCTGGACGAGGAGAAGGAGCCCGCGCTGGACGAGCTGCGCGACTGGCTCGTCGAGCAGTTCGTGGCGTGCCTGGTGGCGACCGCCGCCCGTGACGCCCAGACCGCGGACGTCGTACGGGCCGCGCTGGCGCTGGAGTCCGCGGACGGCCCCATGGGTTCGCTGGCCCGCAGCGTCCTGCCCCTGGTGGGCGACGCCGCGCACCTGCTGTGACGGCACGGCCTGTGCCGCCGGCCGGTCCGTCGTTTGTGACACTGACTCCGTGAAGAGCGAAGAGACCCCCTTCGAGGGCGGCCCCCTGGACGGCCGTGTGCTGCCGATCCTGCTCGGCCCGACCGGGCACCCGCCGAAGGTGTACCGGGTCCCGGTGCCGGACGGCGCGGGCGGCCCGCCCACGGTCCTCGTCTACCGCCGCGTGCAGGCGGGCGCGAGCAGGCGGCTGGGCCTGCACCAGGGGTGGAAGTACGAGTACGACCCCACGGGCGGGAGCGGCAGGCTCAGGTGGCCGTGGTCCAAGCCGGACCCGGCACCGGAGCCCGGGCCTGGCACCGAGGCGGGCGGCGGGCCGGACGCCACGCCGGACGGCAAGCCGTAGGACTCCGACGAGTGACCTTGTTGGGCCGAACCGCCCACGGTCGGCGCGCGCGGGTCGCGCGGGCGTCTGATGCTCGCGGTGCGGAGGAGCGGAAGGGCCGCCCCGCACCGGAGGTGATGACGTGTCAGGAAGGCTTCTGCGGCTGGTCTGTACGGCGGCGATCGCGGCCGGCGCGGTCCTCGTGCCCGTACCGGCCTCGGCCGTGCCCGGTCCCGGCGAGAGCCTCGCACCCGACCCCGCCCGCAGTGCCGTGCCGGAGCCCGGCGACGACGCCGCTCCTGAGCCGGGCGACGGTCCCGCACCCGAAGGCGGGGGGTCGACGGCCGAAGGCGGGCGGTCGGTGGCCGAGTTGCTGACCGAACTGCAGCGGCTGTACCGGGAGGCCGAGGAGGCCACCGAGGCGTACAACAGGACCGAGGAGGAGCTGAAGCGGCGGCGGGCCGAGGTCGCGAAGCTCAACGCAGGACTCGCGGCGGCCCGGCTCTCCCTCCAGGACAGCCGCGGCGCCGCCGGACGGCTCGCCCGCCAGCAGTACCAGGGCACGAGCGAGATCTCCTCGTACGTCCGGCTGCTGCTCGCCCGTGATCCGCAGCACGCGCTCGACCAGGGGCAGGTGATCCGGCAGGTCTCGCAGGAGCGTGCCGGGACGGTCGAGCGGCTGGCGGGGAGCGAGCGGAGGACCGACGAGCTGGCACGCCGGGCCCGCGCCGCCCTGGACGGCCAACTCACCCTGACCGAACGGCGGAAGAAGGACCGCGACCTCGTACGGAAGCGGCTGGAGGACGTGGAGGAGCTGCTCGCCTCACTGACCGCCGAGCAGCTGGCGCGGGTGGCCGAGCTGGAGGAGGCCGACGTGGCCGAGGCGCAGGACGAGCTGGTGGCGTCCGGCGCGCTCAGCAGCACGCGCAGGCCCTCCCGGCAGGGCGACGAGGCCCTGCGCTACGCCGTGGAGCAGATCGGCAAACCGTACGAGTGGGGCGCCGAGGGCCCCGACGCGTACGACTGCTCGGGGCTCACGTCACAGGCGTGGGACAGCGCGGGCCGCACCATCCCCCGCACCAGCCAGGAGCAGTGGGCCCGACTGCCCCGCGTCGAGCTGGACGAACTGCGCCCCGGCGACCTGGTGGTCTACTTCCCGGAGGCCACTCACGTGGCGATGTACCTGGGCGACGGATTGGTCGTGCAGGCCCCGAGACCGGGCGCGCGGATCAAGGTCTCGCCGATCGCGGCCAATCCCGTACTGGGTGCGGTGCGACCGGACCCGGACGAGGAGCCCCTGCGCCAGTACGCGCCGCCGAAGCTCCCCGAGGGCGCCCGGGACGGCTCGGACGAGGGCTACAGCGCCCCGTGAGGGGACGTGTGGCCCCGGCCGAGCCCCGCCACACACCGGGAGCCGGTCCTCAGCCGCCCGCCACGGAGGCCAGGTACGCCCCCGTCTTCTCGGGCTCGTAGAAGAAGTTCTCGAAGTCCGAGGGGTCGTTGAACCCGTTGGCGAAACGATCAGCCACCGGGGGGAGCCGGCCCGCCGCGCCGATCAGGTTGAGGACGTGCTCCGGCGGGGCGCCGAGCATCGCGTTCGTCCACTTGGTGACGTGCTGGGCCGTGTCCCAGTACCGCTCGAACGTTCCCCGCATCCACGTCTCGTCGAACTCCTTGTCCTCGTGGGCGAGGATCGAGCCGAGATACGAGGCCGCGCACTTCGACGCCGAGTTGGAGCCCTGCCCGGTGATCGGGTCGTTCGCCACGACGACGTCGGCGACACCGAGGACCAGGCCGCCGCCGGGCAGCCGGCCGACCGGGTTGCGGACGGTGGGCGCGTAACGTCCGGCCAGCGTGCCGCCCGCGTCCGTGAGCTCGACCTTGGTGGCCCTCGCGTACTCCCACGGCGTGAACCGCTCCATGAGTTCCAGGGTCAGGGAGAGGTGCTCGGCCGGGTCCTTGACACCCTGGAAGACGTCCAGCGGGCCGCCGGGTATGCCCTCCCAGAAGAGGATGTCCGCCCGGCCGGAGGTGGTGAACGTGGGCATGATGAACAGTTCGCCGACACCGGGGACGAGGTTGCAGCGGACCGCGTCGTGGTCCGGGTGCTCGGGGCGCGGGCCGAGCCCGTGGACGTACGCGACGGCCAGCGCGCGCTGGGGTTCCGTGTACGGGGAGCGTGCGGCGTCGCGGCCGAACATCGAGACCAGCTCGCCCTTGCCCGCCGAGACGAGGACCAGGTCGTACGTGCGGGCGAAGAAGTCGAGGTCGGAGACCGCGGCGCCGTGGATGACGAGCTGGCCGCCCCGCTGCGCGAACGTCTCCATCCAGCCGGCCATCTTCACGCGCTGGTCGACCGACTGTGCGTACCCGTCGAGTCTGCCCACCCAGTCGATCGCACGCTGGGTCGGCCCCGGGTCGTGCGAGCCGGGGACCGCGACCGAGACGCCGAGCCCTTCGATCTTCGGGGCCTGGGACTCCCAGAAGTTCAGCTGGAGTTCGCGCTCGTGCTGCAGTGCCGTGTGGAACATGCACTGGGTGGACATGACGCGGCCGGTACGGATCTCGTCCGCCGTCCGGTTGGACATCAGGGTGACCTCGTACCCGTTCGACTGGAGTCCGAGGGCGAGCTGGAGTCCGGACTGGCCGGCTCCGACGACGAGTATCTTCCGCATGCTGGTCCTCACTCTGCGTACGTCTTGTTCGGGGCTGACGTCGGGTGGTGCCGGGTTATCCGGGACTGACGTCGAGCGCGTGCCCCACCAGCGCCAGCAGCGTCTCGATCACCGAGAACCTGTGGCGCGCGTCCATGATCATGACAGGTATGTGCGGGCGGATCGTGAGCGCCTCCCGTACGTCCTCCGGCTCGAACCTCTCACTGCCGTCGAAGTGGTTGACGGCGACGACGTACGGCAGCCCGCAGCTCTCGAAGTAGTCGAGGGCCGGCCAGCAGTCCTTCAGGCGCCGGGTGTCGGCGAGGACCACGGCGCCGATCGCCCCGCGCACGAGGTCGTCCCACATGAACCAGAACCGCTGCTGCCCCGGCGTCCCGAACAGGTACAGCACCAAATCGTCGTCGAGCGTGATGCGGCCGAAGTCCATGGCCACCGTGGTGGTCGTCTTCTCCGGCGTCGAGCTGAGGTCGTCGGTGCCCTCGCTCGCCTGGGTCATCAACGCCTCCGTCTGGAGAGGCGTGATCTCCGAGACGGCGGTGACGAGCGTCGTCTTGCCCACGCCGAAGCCGCCCGCCACCACGATCTTCGTGGCGATCGGGGCGCGCGTCCGGTCCTTCTGCCAGGCCTTCAACTCCTCGTCGGGCTCCACCACTTCGGGGAACCCGGACGACCGGGAGACGTCCGGGACGTGGGAGACGTCAGAGACGACGGAGTCCACTCAGCACCCTTTCCAGCAGTGCGCGGTCCGGCTGTCCCGGGCCGTGACCTGTTCCGTACACGCGGATCTTCCCCTGGTCCGCCAGGTCGCTGAGGAGCACCCGGACCACACCGAGGGGCATCTTCAGGAGGGCGGCGACCTCGGCCACCGTGCGCATCCGGCGGCAGAGTTCGACGATGGCCCGCATCTCCGGCATCACCCGGGTGGAGAGGGAACCATTCTCCAGCTCACGGCGCTCCGGCGGGGCCTCGAGCGCCGCGACGAACGTCTCGACGAGCAGCACGTGCCCGAAGCGCGTGCGGCCGCCGGTGAGCGAGTAGGGGCGTACGCGGGCGGGCTTTCGGTCGCCGCCGCGGACCGGGAGTTTGGGCGTACCGCTCACGTCGCTCACTGGGCCGCCTCCATCGCCGTGGCCTCCAGCGACTGCCGCAGCTCGCTGCGGAGTTCGGGAGTCAGGACGTGTCCGGCGCGGCCCACGAAGAGCGCCATGTGGTACGCGACGACGCTCATGTCGCAGTCCGGGGCGCCGTGCACGCCGAGCAGCGAACCGTCGCTGATCGACATGACGAAGAGCCCGCCGTGCTCCATCGCGACCATCGTCTGCTTGACGGCGCCGCCGTCCATCAGCCGGGCGGCGCCGATGGCGAGGCTGCCGATGCCCGAGACGATGGTGGCCAGGTCCGCCGCCGAGCCCCGGGGGCTCGAGGGTCTCCCGGTGTCCCGCCGGGCCTGCGCGTTTCTCCCGGGGTCGGAGGAAAGCAGCAGCAGACCGTCGGAGGAGACGACCGCGACCGACAGGAGGCCCGGCACCTCCTCGACGAGGTTCGTCAGCAGCCAATGCAGATTACGGGCTTCATGGCTCAGTCCGAAGGTACTGGACGCGGTCAACTGCTTGCCTCCTCGACTGTGTCCCCCTTGGTTTCTACGGCATGTGCGGTCGGTGTCTGCAGCTCCGACGTCTGTTCGGCGATCTCCGCTTCGACATCGCGGCGGCCCTCGCTGGCGCCCCGGTGGAATCCGCCGAGCCTGCGGCGCAGTGCCTCGGCGTCCACGGACGTCTGGCGGGGGCCCGCGGCCGGGGCGGGCGCGGAGATCTTCGGGGTCCGCTTGGGCAGCCCCTTGTCGGTGACCCGCTCGGCCGGTTCGGGCGTCGCGGACGGCTGCGCCGCGTCGGGGACACGCTCGTGGGTGTCGGGTCCGATGGCATAGGGGTCGGCGGCTGTCTGGGCGGGGAGCCGGATCGCCGGATCGCCGGCCGGGACACCGGGTCCGGGCTCGTGGGCTCCGGTTTCGGCCCCGGTCCGGGCGTCGCCGGGCCGGGAGGGCTCGTCCACCGGCGGAACGGGCGCCATGAGCACCATGGTCGTCTCGGGACCGGCTGCCGCGGAGGACTCGGAGGCGCCGGGGGCACCAAGGACCTCGGAAGTCCCGGCGGAGTCGGTGCCGTCGGCCGGTTCGGACTGCTCGACGGAGTCGGCGGGCTCGACGGCCTCGGCCGACCGGGCGGGCTCGGCGGCATCCCGCGGTTCGGGAAGGCCCCTCTGCCCGGACTGCTCCGCGGTCCCGGAATCCGCCGCGGAGCCTTCGCCTGTGGGCTCCGCGAGGGGAGTTCCGCCGCGTGCGGCCTCCCCGGTGGCGCCCGGCGTCTCCCCTTCCGGCGCGTCGAGGCCCCGCAGGGAGTCCTCCGCCGCCGAGATCAGCGGGTCGCGTCCCGAACGGGCGTACAGCACATTGGAGTTGACCTCGGCGTCCGCGCCCGGCAGGGACATCGCCGCCGCGCCCCCGGGGGTGCGGGCGGTGGTCGCCGGGGGGACGGCGACGGCCGGAGCGGCGGCGAGCATGGCCTTCGGCAGGACGACGACAGCCGTGACGCCCCCCTGCTTCTGCTCGCGCAACTGCACCCGCACGCCGTGCCGGTGGGCGAGCCGGGCCACCACGTACAGGCCGAGCCCGAGGCCTTCGCCGCTCTCCTCGTCGTACGCGTCCTGCGGGTCGAAGGCCGACAGGCGCGTGTTGAGCCGGTCGAGCCGCTCGGCGGTCATGCCGATGCCCTCGTCCTGGACGGAGAGCATGACCTCGCCGCTCTCCAGGAGCCAGCCGGAGACCTCGACGGGGATGTCGGGCGGCGAGAAGGAGGAGGCGTTCTCCAGGAGTTCGGCCACCAGGTGGCTGATGTCGTCGGCCGCGAACCCGGCGAGGTGCGCGTGCGGCGGCAGTGCGGCGATGCGTACCCGCTCGTACCGCTCGATCTCGCTGACGGCCGCGCGGACGACGTCGACCAGCGGGACGGGCCCGGGGTGCTGGTGGCCGTGCTCCGCGCCCGCGAGGACCAGCAGGTTCTCGCTGTGGCGGCGCATGACGGTGGCGAAGTGGTCGAGCCGGAAGAGGGTGGCGAGACGGTCGGGGTCCTGCTCGCGCTCTTCGAGGCCCTCGATGACGCCGAGCTGCCGCTCGACGAGGCCCAGGGTGCGCAGGGCCAGGCTGACGAAGGTGCCGTGGATGCTCTGCCGGACCTGCTCCAGGTGGGCGGTCGCCTCGGCGAGTTCGGTACGGAACCTGTCGCGTTCGTCGGCCATCTTCTGGCGCTGGCCGATGAGGTGCTTGCGGTCGCCCTCCAGGGTGGCGAGCCGCTCGTTGAGCGCGAGGGCGTGCGCGTGGAGCGTGTTGACGGACCGTACGACCTGGGCGAACTCGTCGTTGCGACCGGTGAATTTGACCGGCTCCCCGGTGCCCGGTTCCGCGGCGAGGCGGGCCGAGCCGAGGCGCAGGACGGCCAGCGGGCGCGTGAGCGAGCGGGCCATCCCCGTGGAGACACCGACGGCGAGCAGCATCAGCGCGCCGAGGACCGCGATACGGATCTCCAGTCCGGTGACGTCGTCGTCGCGCCACTGGGCGAGTTCCTTGGCGCGCTGGGTGTTGAGGGACGCCTCGACACCGCGCATCAGCTCCACGCGGGCGGAGAGTGCCGCGTCCAGTTTCTTGGTGCTGGTGGCGAGTTCGGAGTCGGAGAGGGTGGGCTGGTCGGCCAGGGCCGCGAGGTACTTGTCGGCGGACGTGACGTCGGGCCCGTTCACCGTGGAGTCGTACGAGGCGCGGTCCGCCTTCGGTGCCGTGCCGCCGAAGTCGGCCAGGGCCGCCTGCTCACGGACGTGTGCCTGCTGCGCCGCGGCGGTGAGCGCGTCGCGCTGCCTGCTCTCGGCGGCCGACGACGTGGTGGTCGTCGTGGGCAGGCCCGTGATCGGGTCGGTGGTGGTCCGGGTGGTGGTGGGGACGTTCAGCGCCGCCAGGAGCAGGCCGCGGGTCGCGGCGGCCTGCTGGACGGCGGTGTCGAGGTCGGCGAGGGCGTGCGCGCCGGAGCCCGCGCGGGGCGGGAGCTCCTCGGCCAGTTCCTCGGCGAGACCGTGGAGTTCGGTGAGCACGGCCGAGTACGCCCGGTGTGCCTCGAGGGCGCTGCTCTCCCCGGTGAGCGCCGCCCTGCGGACGGCGGCGATTCCGTCGAGCGTCTTCAGGAAGGCCGCGGGGGCGTCCGCGTCGACGGCCTCGGCGCGCAGTTCGTCGACCTGGCGGTCCACGCGGGCGCTGCGGCGTTCGGAGGGGCCTTCGCCGTCGGGGCGGCCGGCCGCGAGGTAGGAGGTGACCTCGTCGCGTTCGTCGGCCAGCGAGTGGGCGAGGGCCAGCGCGTCCTGGGTGCGCTCGGCGAGCGTCACCAGGTTCTGGGAGTCGTTCAGCTGCCCGGAGGCGGCGATCACGGACGGAGCGCCCGCTCCGGCGATCGCGGCGGCCACGACGGCGACGGCGACGATCAGCCGACTGCGTACGTGGGCGGGGCGGCCGCGTCCCGCGGGGTCCGGAGTGCCCTGCGGTGCCGGTGGGTTCGGTGTGTGCCCGGAGGCTTCACCCGAGGCCGGCTGCCTGCCTTTGCGACGGGGCCGCATCTTCTGCACCGGTGCTCGCATTCTTGACTCGTGTCCCCATGGGCCCGGGTGACTGTCCGTCAACTCGCGTGTCGTCCCGGTACGGCTCCCGACCCTCCCAGTGCCGGTGGGCAGTGGTCGCGCATCGCCTGACCCGCCACACGAAGGAGTGAACATCGCCGGGGAGCGGCCCGGCAAGTTCCTGTGGCGGGCGCGACATCCTTGCGCGGCAGGCCGGTTGGACGTCCACGACGACCGGTGGCAAGATTCGCCGCCACGCCTCACCGGAGCCGGTGATTCCATCCCAAAACAGGCGCCTGACCTGCTGGTCCAGGTCAATTCGGCGACGGTTGCCAGCCTTTGGCGAAGCTTGTGAAGGGCTCGTGCAGACTGGCCGGATGCGCTCGGAACTGATCTCGGTACCCGGTGACCCCGCCCGCCCCGACGAGGACTACGCGTCGGTCGGACTTCCGGCCTCCGGACAGGGCGGTTCGATCGTCGTCCTGGACGGCGTGACGCCTCCCGCGACCGATCACGGCTGTCTGCATTCCGTCCCCTGGTTCACCGCCCGGCTCGGCGGCGCGCTGAGTGAACTGTCCGTTTCACGGCGAGATCTGACGCTCACCGAGGTCCTGGGGCACGCCATCGCGCGTACCGCCGACGCCCACCGGGCCACCTGTGACCTTTCTCACCCACGCACTCCGCAGGCGACGGTGGTGCTGGCCCGCTGGTCCCCCGAGACCGTCGAGTACCTGGTGCTGTCGGACTCGACGCTCCTCGTCGAATCCCCCTCGGGCACGGTCACTCCCGTCCTCGACGACCGCCTCTCCCGCGTCCCGCGGGCCGCCCTGGCCTCGCACGCCGAGACCGACGCGACCCTGCGCAACAAGGAGGGCGGCTTCTTCACGGCCGCGGCGGACCCCTCGGTGGCGGCCCTCGCCGTCACGGGGGCCCTCCCCCGCGCCGAGGTGCGCGCCCTCACCGCGCTCACCGACGGCGCGACCCGCTGGGTGGAGAAGTTCGGGGAGGGCGACTGGGCGGCCCTGTCGGCCCTCATCCGCAAGGAGGGCGGCCAGGCCCTGATCGACCGGGTGCGGGCACTGGAACTGGCGGACGAGGAGCGGGTGTTCCTGGGCCGGTCGAAACGGCATGACGACGCGACGGTCGTGTACGTGGAGCTGTGAACGGGCGCCGCGAGCACGCGGGGGCCGCCCCTTCGGGGGTGCGGGGCCGTGCCCTGTGCGGCTCCGCCTCGGGGCGCCCCTCCGGGGGCACGGGGAACTGCGCGACCAGCCAGAACCGGCCGGCAGCCGTCGAACAACCCTTTCCCCGGCGGTCCCTCAGCCCTGCTCCACACCCCGGTTCAACCGATGCAGCAACCGAGCCAGCTCGGCCACTTCCTCGCTGTCCCAGCTGGCAAGCTCCCGCACGTACCGCGCCCGCCGGGCGTCCCGCACCGTGCGGAACCGCACCCGCCCCTCCTCCGTGAGGTGGACCAGCCAGGCGCGGCCGTCCGCCGGGTCGGGTTCGCGGGCGACGAGCCCCAGTTCCTCGAGGGCGCGCAGCTGGCGCGACATCGTGGCCTTGCCGACGCCGATGTAAGCGGCGAGCTCGGTGGCGCGCTGCCGGCCGCGTTCCTCCAGACGTACGAGGAGGCCGTACGCGGAGGACTCCAGGTCGGGGTGGACCTCGCGGACCATCTCGCCGGAGGAGGAGCGGGCGCGCCGCAGGAGGACGGTCAGTTCGCGCTCCAGGGCCAGGAACTCCTGGTTCACAGCGCTCCGGTCCACACCACTCCCCGGGCCACCGGATCCCGTCCGGTGCCCCTCGCCGTTTCCGCCCTCGTGCACGTCAGCACCCATGACCCGGTTTTCCCGATCCTGAAAGTTCCGCCAAAGACCGCCATTGCCGCAGCTGGGCCAGTATTTCGCAGGAACGGACCAGCGGCAGCCTCCGGGCTCCTCGCCCGCACCAGCCCGCCCCTCATGCACAGGCGCGGCTTCTCCGGCCCGCACGATATGTCATGCCTATGCCAGACCCTTCGGAGCCGGTCCGGCGAGTCGACGCCGAAACGGCCCACCGCTCGTGCCGCGGCCTGCGAGCGGGGCCGGCGGACGGCGGACGGCGGACGGCGGACGCGAAACGGCCCGGACTCCCTTCACGGGGAGCCCGGGCCCTCTCATCCGGTCGCGTCCGTCACGCCGCCACCGGAACCTTCGTCGCCGCGCCGTTCGTCGCCGGCGCGAGCGCCAGCTCCAGGACCTGGCGGACGTCCGTCACCGCGTGGACGTCGAGCTTCTCCAGGACCTCGGCCGGGACGTCGTCAAGGTCGGCCTCGTTGCGCTTCGGGATGACGACCGTGGTGACGCCTGCCCGGTGCGCGGCGAGCAGCTTCTGCTTGACGCCGCCGATCGGGAGGACCCGGCCGGTGAGCGAGACCTCACCGGTCATCGCCACGTCCGTGCGGACCAGGCGGCCGGACAGGAGCGAGGCCAGGGCCGTCGTCATCGTGACACCCGCGCTCGGGCCGTCCTTCGGGACCGCGCCGGCCGGGAAGTGGATGTGCACGCCCCGGTCCTTCAGGTCGGCGACGGGCAGTTCCAGCTCGGCACCGTGCGAGCGGAGGAAGGACAGCGCGATCTGCGCCGACTCCTTCATCACGTCGCCCAGCTGACCGGTGAGGGTCAGGCCCGACGCGCCCGTCTCCGGGTCGGCCAGCGACGCCTCCACGAAGAGGACGTCACCGCCGGCGCCCGTGACCGCGAGTCCCGTCGCCACACCGGGCACCGCCGTGCGGCGCTCGGCCGGGTCCTGGGCGGACTCGGGCACGTGGTGCGGCCTGCCGATCAGCCCGCGCAGATCGTCCGCGCCGACCGTGAACGGCAGCTCCCGCTCGCCCAGCTCGTGCTGCGCCGCGACCTTGCGGAGCAGCCGTGCCACGGACCGCTCCAGGTTCCGGACGCCCGCCTCGCGGGTGTACTCGCCGGCCAGCTTGCGCAGCGCGCTCTCGTCCAGGGCGACCTCGGCCTCCTCCAGACCGGCCCGCTCCAGCTGGCGCGGCAGCAGGTGGTCGCGGGCGATGACGACCTTCTCGTCCTCGGTGTATCCGTCGAGCCGCACCAGTTCCATGCGGTCGAGCAGCGCCTCCGGGATGGCCTCCAGCACGTTGGCGGTGGCCAGGAACACCACGTCGCTCAGGTCGAGCTCGACCTCCAGGTAGTGGTCCCGGAAGGTGTGGTTCTGCGCCGGGTCGAGGACTTCGAGCAGGGCCGCCGCCGGGTCGCCGCGGAAGTCGGAGCCCACCTTGTCGATCTCGTCCAGCAGGACCACCGGGTTCATGGACCCGGCCTCCTTGATGGCCCGCACGACCCGGCCGGGCAGCGCGCCGACGTACGTACGCCGGTGGCCGCGGATCTCCGCCTCGTCCCGTACGCCGCCGAGGGCGACCCGGACGAACTTGCGGCCCATGGCGTGCGCGACGGACTCGCCGAGGCTGGTCTTGCCGACACCGGGCGGGCCCACTAGTGCGAGCACGGCGCCGCCGCGACGACCGCCGACGACACCCAGCCCCCGGTCGTTGCGCCGCTTGCGGACCGCCAGGTACTCGGTGATCCGCTCCTTCACGTCGTCCAGTCCGGCGTGCTCGGCGTCCAGGACCGCCTTGGCGCCCTGGATGTCGTACTCGTCCTCGGTGCGCTCGTTCCACGGAAATTCCAGCACGGTGTCGAGCCACGTGCGGATCCAGGAGCCCTCGGGCGACTGGTCGCTGGAGCGCTCCAGCTTCTCGACCTCCTTGAGCGCGGCCTCACGGACCTTCTCGGGGAGGTCGGCGGCCTCGACGCGCGTCCGGTAGTCGTCGGACTCCTCGCCCTCGGCGTCGCCGTTCAGCTCGCGCAGCTCCTTGCGCACGGCGTCCAGCTGGCGCCGCAGCAGGAACTCCCGCTGCTGCTTGTCCACGCCCTCCTGTACGTCCTTGGCGATGGACTCGGCGACGTCCTGCTCGGCGAGGTGCTCGCGCAGCTGCTCGGTGGCGAGCTTCAGCCGGGCCACCGGGTCGCTGCTCTCCAGGAGCTCGACCTTCTGGGCGGTCGTCAGGAACGGTGAGTAGCCGGAGTTGTCGGCCAGCGCGGACACGTCGTCGATCTGCTGGACACGGTCCACGACCTGCCAGGCGCCGCGCTTCTTCAGCCAGCTGGTGGCCAGCGCCTTGTACTCCTTGACCAGCTCGGTCACGGCGCCGGGCAGCGGATCGGGCACGGTCTCCTCGACCTGCACGCCCTCCACCCACAGGGCCGCGCCCGGCCCGGTCGTACCGGCGCCGACGCGCACCCTGCCGCGGCCACGGATCAGGACGCCGGGGTCGCCGTCGGCGAGCCGTCCCACCTGCTCGACCGTGCCGAGCACCCCCGTGTTCGCGTACGTGCCGTCGATGCGTGGAACAAGCAGCACCTTCGGCTTGCTTGCCCCACTGACACCACTGGAAGGCACGGCGGCCTGGGCGGCCTCCACGGCGGCGCGTACATCGGCGTCGTTCAGGTCCAGGGGCACCACCATGCCGGGCAGCACGACCTCGTCGTCGAGCGGCAGCACAGGCAGAGTGAGCGGTGCGGACGTCAAAGTCATGATCTCCCCTTCGGCATTCAAGTTGAGCTATGCCGACTCAATGCACCAGGGCTGCCGATTGTTCCCCCAGCCCTGTTCGCTGTGAGCGATCACTTCTGTCGGGCCGGCCCGGTCGACCCGTATCGTCCACCCTCGGTAATGACTGAAGCACTTGTTGACCTATTACGAGGTGGGCGTGAACGAGATCGTGCGGGCCTGGGTGGACGGATGGGTCGTCTCGCGCGGGGCGGCGCCGCCGGTGGCCGAGCCCTGGGGGTACACGGTGGACGTGGGCCAGGAGCAGCACGTCACCCGGCATGTGCTGGGCATGACGCAGGAGCGGGTCGAGGAGGCCACGGTCCGCAAGGTGGCGGAGGCGGTGACCGGGGCCGGCGTGTGGCTCAAGGTGTTCGCGGAGCCCGCCCGCGTCGCACCCTGGCTCGGAGACGGCTGGTGGGTGGACCCCGAGCCCGGGTACCTGATGTCGGCGCCTCTCACCCCGGTTCCCGCGCCGCCCGTGCCGGACGGCTACCGGCTGCGCACCTGGTCCCGGGGCGGCGTCACCCGCGTACTCCTCGCGGACGCGGACGGTGCGTGGGCCGCGCGCGGACAGATCGCCCCGACCGGGACCACGGCGGTCGCCGACCAGATCGAGACGGCACCCGCACACCGGCGCAGGGGCCTGGGCCGGTTCGTCGTGCGGACCCTCGCGCACGCGGCGGCCGTCCGGGGCGCCGAGACCGGCGTCCTGGCGGGGACACCGGAGGGGCGGGCCCTGTACGAGTCGCTGGGGTGGAGCGTGAAGGCGGGGCTGACGAGCGCGAAGTTCACGGGCAGGGACCTCGCGGGTTCCCAGGACGGGGACTGAACGTTCCGCCGGACCCCGGCGTCACAGGTGCGTCGTCGGATTCCTTCCGGCCGTCTGCCTCGGGGGCGTCATGCGGACCGCACAGCTGCTGCGACTGCTCGTCGTACTGGCCCTGTTCACCGGGACCGCCGCGTGCGGCGGGAAGGGGGGCGGCCCGGGCGCGGCACACGATCCCGAACAGACCATGAAGCGCGCGCGTCAGGTCTCCGACGCGTGGGCGGGTTCGGAGGCCGCGCGGATCTGGCGCGAGGGGTACTTCCCGCTGGACGACCCGGTCCAGCTGCCCGAGGGTGCCTTCCGCGACCAGGCCGACAAGCGCGCCTACGAGGCCCAGAACTTCGAGCTGCGCGGCCCGCTCCCCGGCGCCCCGCCGAAGAAGAAGGGGGAGGTCCGGTGGCGGAGCGGCGGCTCACTCCCCGTTGTCGTCTCCTCCGCTCGGGCCGCCTACGAGAAGCTCGCCCGGGGCGGGGACTCCGGGCATTCCCTCGTCGTGACCGGCGCCCGGCTGGGCCGGATGACCCTCTCCACCGGCCGGGGCCCGGCCTCCGTGCCGGCCTGGCACTTCACCGTCGCGGGATACGACACCCCGCTCAAGCGGGTCGCTGTCGGGCCCTCGAAGCTTCCCCGGCCGCCCGTCAAGCCCGTCGCGGAGGCCTCGGACGCGCTGTATCCGCTCTTCGGGCTGACCACCGTGTCGCGGGACGGCCGCACCGTCACGCTGCGGGCCCATCACGGCTCCTGCGACGAGGGCCCGGCGGTGGACGTGCTGGAGTCCGGCGACAACGTGGTGTTCTCCGGCTGGATCCGGGACCGCGCCGACGGGCCGTGCACGGACGATCTGCGGATGAGGAAGGTGACGGTGAAGCTGGACCGCCCGGTGGGCGACCGCCTGCTTCTCGACGCGTTCACGGGCAGGCCCGTCCCCTACGGCGCCGCTGCGGGATTCCCGGCCCCGTCCTGGAGCTGACACCCGAGGCCGGGCCCCGAAGCATGAGGCCAGGTCCGAGACCTGAGGCACGGCGGCTGAGGGCCGCGGGGGCCGAGTGCCGTCAGGACGGGGCGGGCGGAGCCGGTGCCGCCGGCCCCCGGGACCGCCGCACCAGCGGCCAGGCCGCCACCCCGAGGGCCAGCGCCATCAGATGGCCCCAGTTCGTCAGGGGGTCCGTGAAAGCGATCAGGTCGCCGACGACCATCCAGCCGGCCACCGCGAGCAGCGTCCAGCGCGGCAGGGGCGGCAGGAGCCCGGCGAGCGCGCCCACGCTCGCGGCGACACCGAAGCTGATGCCGTAGTCGTAGCGGTGGAGGGAGCTCTCGGGGAGGTGGCCGACGAGGACCGCGAGGCCGACGGGTACTTCGGTGGCCAGGGTCGCCACCGCGTGCCCCAGCAGGAAGACACCCGCTGTACGCCATCCGCCGATCCGCCGCTCCAGCGCGGTGAGCACCAGCAGGAACGCGATCACGTACACCGAGGTGATCCCGCCGGCGACCCACAGCGCGCTGGCGACCAGCACGTGCACCGGGGACTGCGCCAGGTGCGCCACATCCGTGCTCGACCCCTGGAGCACCCGGTCCACCACCCCGGCGTCGGCGTACTCGGTGAACAGCGAGGTCAGGGCGAGCACGACGGCGTACCCGAAGGTGAAGGGGGTCCCGGTGGGACCGGGGAGCAGGCGCGGGGGCCGCGCGCGACGCCGTCGCGGACCGGTCCCGGGCTCCCCCTCCCTGGCGCGCGAACCCCGGACGGCGCGGCGCGGCCCCCGGCCGCCGGCCGGGGCGCCCCCGCCGACGACGCCCCGCTGCCGGGGCACCGCGTCGAGCCCGCGCACGACGGCACCGTCCGGCCCCGGCGCGCTGGTGGCGTCCGGTCCGGCCGGCGTGCCGTCGCCCGGCCCGGCCGCGCCGTCGTCGGTGGCGTTCGCATCCGAGGACGCGCCCGTCGCTCTCCGTTCCACGTCCGGGACTCCTTCCGTTCCACCCCACCCTCGGCGCACGCGATCACGCTGTCCATGGCGGAGGCCGCGTGCGAGCCGATTCACAGCGGTTCGACAGGCCGCCCACGTCCCGGTCAGGGGTGCTCCGTGCGGCACGGCGAAAATCGACTGCCCGGCCCGGGGGAACTTGCCAGGATGGGCCCATGACCGCCTCGTACGACGCTCCGCACGGCAGCCCCGAAGTCATCGACCGCCGCGAGGGCCCGTACGGCGAGGTCGTGCTGCGCCGCCACGGCGGAGTGCTGCAGATCATCTCCAACGGCTGTTTCCTCATGGACACCTCCGACGGCCGGTCGGAGAGACGGCTGGTCGACGCCGCGCTCGGCGCGCTGGACGGGCGCACCGGGCCGGAGGTTCTGATCGGCGGCCTCGGCGTCGGCTTCTCCCTCGCACACGCGGCGGCCGAACCGCGCTGGGGCCGGATCTCGGTCGTCGAGCGGGAGCGGGCCGTCATCGACTGGCACCGGGCGGGGCCCCTCGCCGAACTGTCGGCCCCGGCGCTCGAGGATCCGCGGACCGAGATCATCGAGGTCGATCTCGTCACGTACGTCAATGAGACATCCGCCACGTACGACGCGCTGTGCCTCGACATCGACAACGGGCCCGAGTGGACCGTCACGGACGGCAACGAAAGCCTCTACTCGAAGGCCGGACTCGCCGCGTGCGCACGGGTGTTGAGGCCCGGCGGGGTACTCGCTGTTTGGTCGGCCAATCCTTCGCCTGGTTTCGCGCGTAGCTTGCGGAATGCCGGGTTCCGTCGGGTGCGTACCGAAGAGATCCCCGTTGCCCGGGGCGTTCCGGACGCGGTGCATCTCGCGGTAAGGCCTGGATAGCCGAGCGACCGTAACTGCCCGTACCCTGCTGCTCTGACGCCGATCATTCAAGCGTCAATCGCAGTCATGGAATCACCCCACTGGTTCCGGAAAGCACACTCAGGGGCGGGCGATGGAGCAGACACACACCTCGCACAACGGCACGGCGGCCACGCCGGGCGCTCAGCGCCGGGTGCTGGTGGTCGAGGACGATCCCACGATCGTGGACGCCATCGCCGCCCGGCTGCGCGCCGAGGGGTTCCTCGTGCAAACAGCCGGTGACGGACCGGCCGCCGTCGACACGGCCGAAGCGTGGCAGCCCGACCTGCTGATCCTCGACATCATGCTGCCCGGCTTCGACGGCCTCGAGGTCTGCCGCCGGGTCCAGGCGGCCCGTCCGGTGCCGGTGATGATGCTCACCGCCCGCGACGACGAGACGGACATGCTGGTCGGGCTCGGCGTGGGCGCCGACGACTACATGACGAAGCCGTTCTCGATGCGTGAGCTGGCCGCGCGCGTGCACGTGCTGCTGCGCCGGGTGGAGCGGGCCGCGCTGGCCGCGTCCACGCCGCGCTCCGGCATCCTGCGCCTCGGCGAACTGGAGATCGACCACGCGCAGCGCCGGGTACGGGTGCGCAGCGAGGACGTCCACCTCACGCCCACCGAGTTCGACCTGCTGGTCTGCCTGGCGAACACACCGCGTGCGGTGCTCTCGCGCGAGCAGCTGCTCGCCGAGGTGTGGGACTGGGCGGACGCGTCCGGCACCAGGACCGTGGACAGCCACATCAAGGCGCTGCGCCGGAAGATCGGCGCCGAGCGGATCCGTACGGTGCACGGTGTGGGCTACGCGCTGGAGACCCCGACGCCGTAGTGTCGGGCACCCTGGTTTGAGGGGGCGGAAGTGATGAGCGGTCTCGGCGTGCCACGCAGGAGCGCGAAGGCGGGTGCCGGATCGGGTTCGCGTACGGGCAAGAGCCCGGGTGCCGGCAGGAGATCGAGCGCGGTCTCGGGCACCGGCTCCGGCTCGGGTTCCTGGGGCGACGTACGGCCCTTCTCGATCAAGACGAAACTGGGGACGCTGGTCGTCGTCTCGGTCTTCATCACCACCGGCCTGCTGATGATCGCCGTGCGCACCGAGACGGAGCTGCGCTTCATCACGGTCTTCTCGATGATCGCGGCGCTGCTGATCACCCAGTTCGTGGCGCACTCGCTGACCGCTCCGCTGGACGAGATGAACACCGTCGCGCGGGGCATCTCGCACGGCGACTACACCCGCCGCGTCAGAGGCGCCGACCGCCGCGACGAGCTGGGCGACCTGGCCCAGACGATCAACCGCATGGCGGACGACCTGGAGGCCCAGGAGCGTCAGCGCAAGGAGCTCGTGGCGAACGTCTCGCACGAGCTGCGCACTCCCATCGCGGGCCTGCGGGCGGTCCTGGAGAACGTGGTGGACGGTGTCTCCGCCGCCGACCCCGAGACGATGCGCACGGCCCTGAAGCAGACCGAGCGGCTGGGACGGCTCGTGGAGACGCTCCTCGACCTCTCCCGTCTGGACAACGGCGTCGTGCCGCTGCGCAAGCGCCGCTTCGAGGTGTGGCCGTACCTGTCCGGCGTGCTGAAGGAGGCCAACATGGTGGCCTCCGCGCGCGCGGGCATCGCCTCCGGCTCGGGCAGCCACACGCGGACGGACGTCCATCTGCACCTCGACGTGTCACCGCCCGAGCTGACCGCGCACGCGGACCCGGAGCGGATCCACCAGGTCGTCGCCAACCTCATCGACAACGCGGTCAAGCACAGCCCGCCGCACGGCCGCGTCACGGTGAAGGCCCGGCGCGGCGACTGCCCCGAGTCACTGGACCTCGAAGTGCTGGACGAGGGCCCGGGCATCCCGCGTTCCGAGTGGCACCGGGTCTTCGAGCGATTCAACCGCGGCGGGGTCGTCGCCCCGCACGGTCCGGGCAGTGACGGCGGTACGGGTCTGGGGCTCGCGATCGCCCGCTGGGCGGTCGATCTGCACGGTGGCCGGATCGGCGTGGCCGAATCCCAGGGTGGCTGCCGGATCCAGGTCACTCTTCCGGGAGTGCCTTCGCTGGACAGGTTGACGTAGGGTTCGAAGCAAGAGCCCAAGATCCACGTGATCGGGCAGCAGGACACGTGTCAGCGTGCGTTCCTCGCACGGAGACCCGGCCTTTGGCGATCGCGGTCCTGAGCCGACGCGTCCGTTCTGCATCGGAACCTGGCTTGTTTCCCGCCATTTCCAGCACCGAAACACGCTTTTCGATGTGACTTACGCGACGATGGCCAGGCCCGGCCTGACCTAGGCGGTCCGGGAGGCGTAGCCTTTATTCCCGCTGTCCATCACCTTGTGAAGCGGAAGAGGGCGGTTGCCGCCGTGTCGCCACAGTCCCCCAGTAACTCGAGCATCTCGACCGAGGACCAGGCCGGGAAGAACCCCGCCGCCGCGTTCGGTCCGAACGAGTGGCTCGTCGATGAGATCTATCAGCAGTACCTCCAGGATCCGAACTCGGTGGACCGAGCCTGGTGGGACTTCTTCGCCGACTACAAGCCGGGCGGCGTAGCCGCGTCGGCTCCGGCGGGTACCGCCGCCGCGGGGGCCGCGGGCACCACCACCCCGGCGAAGGCGGCTCCGGCCGCTCCCGCCGCGCCCCCGGCTCAGGCCCAGGCCGCTCCGGCCCAGGCCGCACCCGCGGCCGCGCAGCCCGCGCCCGCCGCGCCGGCGAAGGCGGCCGCACCGGCCGCCGCCCCTCCGGCTCAGGCGAAGCCCGCTCCGGCCAAGCCCGCCGCCGCGAAGGCCGCGCCCGCGTCCGAGACCCACGAGGGTCCCGAGTACGTGACGCTGCGGGGCCCGAGCGCCGCGGTCGCGAAGAACATGAACGCCTCCATCGAGGTGCCCACGGCGACGTCCGTGCGCGCCGTCCCGGTGAAGCTGCTCTTCGACAACCGCATCGTCATCAACAACCACCTGAAGCGTGCCCGGGGCGGGAAGATCTCCTTCACCCACCTCATCGGGTACGCGATGGTGCAGGCCATCAAGGCCATGCCGTCCATGAACTACTCCTTCACGGAGAAGGACGGCAAGCCGACCCTGGTCAAGCCGGAGCACATCAACTTCGGCCTCGCCATCGACCTGGTGAAGCCCAACGGCGACCGCCAGCTGGTCGTCGCGGGCATCAAGAAGGCCGAGACGCTGAACTTCTTCGAGTTCTGGCAGGCCTACGAGGACATCGTCCGCCGCGCCCGTGACGGCAAGCTGACGATGGACGACTTCTCGGGTGTCACGGTCTCGCTGACCAACCCGGGCGGCCTCGGCACCGTCCACTCGGTCCCGCGTCTGATGCCCGGACAGTCGGTCATCATGGGCGTCGGCTCGATGGACTACCCGGCGGAGTTCCAGGGCACCTCCCAGGACACCCTGAACAAGCTCGGCATCGCGAAGGTCATGACGCTCACGTCGACCTACGACCACCGGGTCATCCAGGGCGCCGCGTCGGGCGAGTTCCTCCGCGTCGTCGCGAACTACCTCCTCGGTGAGAACGGCTTCTACGACGAGATCTTCGAGGCCCTGCGCATTCCGTACGAGCCGGTCCGCTGGCTCAAGGACATCGACGCCTCGCACGACGACGACGTCACGAAGGCCGCCCGCGTCTTCGAGCTGATCCACTCCTACCGGGTCCGCGGCCACGTCATGGCCGACACCGACCCGCTGGAGTACCGCCAGCGCAAGCACCCCGACCTGGACATCACGGAGCACGGGCTCACCCTGTGGGACCTGGAGCGCGAGTTCGCGGTCGGCGGTTTCGCGGGCAAGTCCCTGATGAAGCTGCGCGACATCCTCGGCGTGCTGCGCGACTCGTACTGCCGCACCACGGGCGTCGAGTTCATGCACATCCAGGACCCGAAGCAGCGCCGGTGGATCCAGGACCGTATCGAGCGCTCGCACTCCAAGCCGGAGCGCGAGGAGCAGCTGCGCATCCTGCGCCGGCTGAACGCGGCGGAGGCCTTCGAGACCTTCCTGCAGACGAAGTACGTCGGCCAGAAGCGCTTCTCCCTGGAGGGCGGCGAGTCCGTCATCCCGCTGCTCGACGCGGTCCTCGACAGCGCCGCGGAGTCCCGGCTGGACGAGGTCGTCATCGGTATGGCCCACCGCGGCCGGCTGAACGTCCTCGCGAACATCGTCGGCAAGTCGTACGCGCAGATCTTCCGGGAGTTCGAGGGCAACCTCGACCCGAAGTCGATGCACGGCTCCGGTGACGTCAAGTACCACCTGGGCGCCGAGGGCGTCTTCACGGGCCTGGACGGTGAGCAGATCAAGGTCTCGCTGGCCGCCAACCCCTCGCACCTGGAGGCGGTCGACCCGATCCTGGAGGGCATCGCCCGCGCCAAGCAGGACATCATCAACAAGGGCGGCACGGACTTCACGGTCCTGCCGGTCGCCCTGCACGGTGACGCGGCCTTCGCGGGCCAGGGCGTGGTGGCCGAGACCCTGAACATGTCGCAACTGCGGGGTTACCGCACCGGCGGCACGGTCCACGTGGTCATCAACAACCAGGTCGGCTTCACCGCGGCGCCCGAGTCCTCGCGTTCGTCCATGTACGCCACCGACGTGGCCCGCATGATCGAGGCCCCGATCTTCCACGTGAACGGCGACGACCCGGAGGCCGTGGTCCGCGTCGCGCGGCTCGCCTTCGAGTTCCGCCAGGCGTTCAACAAGGACGTGGTGATCGACCTCATCTGCTACCGCCGCCGCGGTCACAACGAGTCCGACAACCCGGCCTTCACCCAGCCGCTGATGTACGACCTGATCGACAAGAAGCGCTCGGTGCGCAAGCTCTACACCGAGTCGCTGATCGGCCGGGGCGACATCACGCTGGAGGAGGCCGAGCAGGCGCTGCAGGACTACCAGGGCCAGCTCGAGAAGGTCTTCACCGAGGTCCGCGAGGCGGCGTCCGCGCCGTCCGAGGCGCACACCCCGGACGTGAAGCCCGAGTTCCCGGTGGCGGTCACCACGGCCGTCTCCCAGGAGGTCGTCAAGCGGATCGCCGAGTCCCAGGTCAACATCCCCGAGCGTGTCACCGTCCACCCGCGCCTGCTGCCCCAGTTGCAGCGCCGCGCGTCGATGGTCGAGGACGGCACGATCGACTGGGGCATGGGCGAGACGCTCGCGATCGGTTCCCTGCTCCTGGAGGGCACTCCGGTGCGCCTCTCGGGCCAGGACTCCCGCCGCGGCACGTTCGGCCAGCGCCACGCGGTCCTCATCGACCGGGAGACGGGCGAGGACTTCACCCCGCTCCAGTACCTCTCGGACGAGCAGGCCCGCTACAACTGCTACGACTCGCTCCTGTCCGAGTACGCGGCGATGGGCTTCGAGTACGGCTACTCGCTGGCGCGTCCCGAGTCCCTCGTGCTGTGGGAGGCGCAGTTCGGCGACTTCGTCAACGGCGCCCAGACGGTCGTGGACGAGTTCATCTCGTCGGCGGAGCAGAAGTGGGGCCAGACGTCCGGCGTCACGCTGCTCCTCCCGCACGGCTACGAGGGCCAGGGCCCGGACCACTCGTCCGCCCGCCCGGAGCGCTTCCTGCAGATGTGCGCGCAGAACAACATGACGGTCGCCATGCCGACGCTCCCGTCGAACTACTTCCACCTCCTGCGGTGGCAGGTGCACAACCCGCACCACAAGCCGCTGGTGGTCTTCACCCCGAAGTCGATGCTCCGTCTGAAGGCGGCCGCGTCGAAGGCGGAGGAGTTCACGACGGGCGGCTTCCGTCCGGTCATCGGGGACGCCTCGGTGGACCCGGCGGCGGTGAAGAAGGTCGTCTTCACGGCGGGCAAGGTCTACTACGACCTCGACGGGGAGCGCCAGAAGCGCGGCATCACGGACACGGCCGTCATCCGCATCGAGCGCCTGTACCCCCTCCCGGGTGCCGAGCTCCAGGCGGAGATCGCCAAGTACCCGAACGCCGAGAAGTACCTGTGGGCCCAGGAGGAGCCGGCGAACCAGGGCGCGTGGCCGTTCATCGCGCTCAACCTCATCGACCACCTGGACCTGGCGGTCGGCGCGGACGTCCCCCACGGGGAGCGGCTGCGGCGCATCTCGCGTCCGGCCAGCTCGTCCCCGGCCGTGGGCTCCGCCAAGCGCCACCAGGCCGAGCAGGAGCAGCTCGTCCGCGAGGTGTTCGAGGCCTGACCGGCTGTCGCAGTCAGTGACCCGTACGAGGTGACCCGCATGAGTCGCCTCGTACGGGCGAAGGGCCCGGTCCGCGGTTGTCGCGGACCGGGCCCTTCGGCGTTCCCCGCTGGTCAGGCGCTCGGCTTGTCCCGGCAGGAGCGCGCGTCGATGGACTCGTCACTCGGCTTGTAGTCGCTGATCCAGCCCGGTTCCCTGGCGGGGATGTCCGGCAGCGACGTCTCCATGTCCTTGATCCAGTCGCTGCTCTCGACATAGCGCTTCACGAACTCGCGCAGTTCGAGGCAGTCCTTGCGGTGCCCCTTCGGCAGGCCGATCCCGTAGTGCTGCGGGGCTCCGATGGTGACGCCTGGCACGACCCGCAGCCCGTCCTTCACGTGGTGGCGCGCGAAGCCGTAGAGGATCATCTGGTCGGTCGAGACCGCCTGCACCTGGCCGCGTTCGAGAGCCTCGATGCAGTCGGAGGCGTCGACGAGCGTCTGGGTCTGGATGCCCTCGCGTTCGAACTCCTGGAGGGCCGCGTCGGACGTGGTGCCCTCCCAGGAGCACACGGTCTTGCCCCTGAGGTCCTTCAGTTCGCGGACGGTCGACGCGGGCCCGACCAGGAATCCCTGCCGGGTGGTGGCGTACGGCCCCACGAAATCGACCTGCTTCATGCGCTCGGGCGTAATGGAAAACGCGGCGATCACCATGTCGACCTCGCCCTTCTCCAACGCCGGGATGCGCCCCTCGGAGGACACGTTCGACGGGGACGCGGACTTGATGCCCAGTCCTTCCCTGATCTGCTCGAACAGCAGCTGGTCGAGGCCTGAGCGGCGGTAGTTCTCCTCGTAGGAGATGCCGGGCAGGTCGTTGTGCATGCCGACGCTGATGCGCTCCTTGCCGAGGAACGTCTCGTCCTGGTCGTCCGAGCCGGAACTGACGGCGAGCGTCAGGCCGACCGCGACGATGGCGCAGAACGCCGCCACGGCCACGTACACACGGGTCTTCGAGCTCACTCCGTACCTCTCAGCCGTGCAGCACGGCGTCGTCGACGAACACGTTCATCCGGCAGCCGGCGTCGGTGTGGACCGTGACGGTGACGCGGATGCCGTCCCGGGCCCCTCCCAGCGGCAGTTCGACGGGCCGGCCCGACCGGACCTCGGTGACCGTGCTCGGGCCGCCGCCGAGACGGAGCCCGAGGCGGGTCTCCGGAGTGCAGGACTGCATGTCGGGGTCCGCGTCGTCGACCCTGAGGACAAGACGCAGGTGGGTACGGACCGGGCCGCCGTCCACGCCCACGACGAGCGTCTCCCCGTCACCCAGCGGGCGGGACGGCGCGACCGTCGTGAGCCCCGTGACGTCCACCTCCCCGTGGCCCCGCAGCTGTTCTACCCACACCGTCGCGCCGACGGCGAGGGCGACGGACAGCGCGGAGGCGACGGCCTGGACCGCGGCGTGCCCCCGTATGCCCGCGACGCGTACGAGCGCGATCAGCGCGGCGGCGCCGATCATCAGGTACGGCCACAGGAGCTGGCCGCCCGGCCCCTCGGGTGCCCGGAGCAGGGCGGCACCGCCGAGGCCGAGGACCACCGCGAACGGCGGCCAGTTCCACACCCGCCAGCTCCGGGCGTTGTCGAGGGTGCTCCGCAGGGCGTCGCCGACGACGAGGCTGACGACGAAGTTGCCGAGCACCTGACCGACCGCCGTGACCCAGGTGCCCTCACCACGCGCGCTGGGGCCGCCCTGAACCTCCGCGGCGCCCTCGCGGACGCCCTCACGGACGCCGTCGGCGGGTTTGGTCATCTGCCGCTCTGGGGGTCGGGTCCGAAGGTGATGTTGAGATCGCCCCGGACCTGCCCGACGGCCACGGCGTGCCGGCCGTTGGCCTCCACATGGGTGTCGCCGCCCGGCCGGAGCCCGGCGGCCTTCGCCATCCACTCCTTGAGGGCGGCGGCGCTCAGGTCGTCGCCCGCGAGCCAGTGGCCGACCGCCGCCTCCAGTGCTTCGCGCTCCGCCGGGGACAGCTGCGCTAGAGCCGCTCTCGGCCCGGTGGCGTCCTCCTCCTGCGGTGTGACGCCGTCGCCGTCGGCCCGGCGTCCCAGAGCGGCGTCCAGGAACGTACGACCGCCCTGGACGACGCTCTCGGCGAGCCGGTCCCGGGCCGTCACGAGCACGGCGGTCCCCATGGACGCGGCCGCGGCACTCAGATAGGGGGCCAGCTGACCGGCGGCCGTCATCAGTTCGGACATCTCACCCCTCCGTCTCGCGCCGCTCGGCGGCAACGGGACCGCACGGCTGAACAGGGCTGAACAAGCTTTCGGGAAAGGGGAGTTACCCGTGCCGTGCCAGGCGCACACCTTAGTCACGGGATCGGCGTGCGGGAGGACTACGACCGGTTTCGTAGGCTGTGAGGAGGAGAACGACCGGGTCCGCACGCAGGAGACAACCACCATGTACTTCACCGACCGCGGTATCGAGGAACTTGAGAAGCGGCGCGGCCAGGAGGAGGTCACTTTCGAGTGGCTCTCCGAGCAGCTGCGCACGTTCGTCGACCTCAATCCGGACTTCGAGGTGCCGGTGGAGCGGCTGGCGACCTGGCTGGCGCGCTTGGACGACGACGAGGACGAGGAGTAGGCCGCAGGGGCCGTCCAGATCACCGATACGGGTGTCTTGACTTCACGAATCCGCGATATATCGTGTCTATTGGGAGACGCGATATGACGTGTCGTGCCCCCATCCCTGCCGAGGAGGTCTGCACCATGTCCGAGTGGTCCGTCGCAGAGCCGAAAAAGCTCACGTTCGACGAACCGGTGACGGCCCTCCACGTGCGCATCGCCAGTGGCACGGTGAACGTCGTGGGGGTCGACGATGGTTCCGCCCGCCTCGAGGTGTCCGCGATAGAGGGACCACCCCTGATGGTGACCCAGGAGAACGGCACGCTCACGGTCGCGTACGAGGACCTGCCCTGGAAGGGCTTCCTCAAGTGGCTGGACCGCAAGGGCTGGCGCCGCAGCGCGGTGGTCTCCCTGGCCGTGCCGGCGAGCACGCGCGTCGAGGTGGGAGTGGTAAGCGCCACCGCCGTGGTCTCCGGCATCGACGGGCGCGCGATGGTCAGGGGCATCTCCGGCGACACCACGCTCGTGGGACTCTCCGGCCCGGTCCGCGCGGACACCGTCTCGGGGAACGTGGAGACCCAGGCCCTCACCGGCGACCTCCGGCTCAACTCCGTCTCCGGCGATCTGACCGTCATCGAGGGCTCCAGCCCTTCGGTACGGGTCGAGTCGGTCAGCGGCATGGTGATCGTCGACCTCGATCCGGCCGGCCGCCCCAGCGACATCAGCCTGACCAGCATCTCGGGGGAGATCGCCGTCCGGCTGCCGCATCCGGCCGACGCGGAGGTGGAGGTGGACTCGGCGAGCGGCGCCGTCTCCAGCGCCTTCGAGGATCTCCGGATCACCGGCCAGTGGGGCGCCAAGAAGATCACCGGGAGGCTCGGCGCGGGGAACGGCCGCCTGAGGGCGACCACCGTCTCCGGCTCGGTCGCGCTGCTGCGACGTCCTCCGGCGGAGGACGAACCATGGGACGAGGAAGCGGATTTCGAGAAGGGACCGGACGTCGGGGAGGATGTACCGGAGGGCGCGGTTCCTGACCCGTCCGAGTCGGGCGCCGGAGCCGCGGCGTCCACGTCCACGTCCGACGAGGGGCACAGCGCGGTCCCCGAGGACGTGGTGCCCGGCGGCGTCAGCGGCGCCGGAGCCCCCCGCCCCACGCAACACCCCGCTCCCGACGCCACGGGCGGATCACCCGACGGCCCGACCCACCAGAAGGGGCTCTGACATGGCTCCCGTCTTTGCCCATGGCCGCCTGCGGCTCTACCTGCTGAAGCTCCTCGACGAGGCACCGCGCCACGGCTATGAGGTGATCCGCCTCCTGGAGGAGCGCTTCCAGGGGCTGTACGCGCCGTCGGCCGGCACCGTCTACCCGCGGCTGGCCAAGCTGGAGGCCGAGGGCCTGGTCACCCACACCACCGAGGGCGGCCGGAAGGTGTACTCGATCACGGACGCGGGCCGTGCCGAGCTGGCCGACCGCAGCGGTGAACTGGCCGATCTGGAGCTGGAGATCCGCGAGTCCGTCGCCGAGCTCGCCGCGGAGATCCGTGCCGATGTGCGGGGCGCAGCGGGTGACCTGCGCCGTGAGATGCGGGCGGCGGCGAGCGAGGCGCGACGGGGCTCCGCGGGAGCCGGCCCCCGCGACCACGAGGAACACCCGGGCGGCCACGGGGACTTCACGGACCTCGGGGACAAGGAGGCGTGGCGCGTCGCCAAGGAGGAGATGCGCCGCGTCAAGCAGGAGTGGAAGGAACAGGCCCGGCGCGCCAAGGACGAGAGCCGCCGCGCCCGGGAGGAGGCCCAGCGCGCCCGCCACCAGGCCAAGGAGGCCCAGGAGCAGGTCCGGGTGCAGGCGCAGGAGGAGCTCCAGCGCATCGCCAAGCACGTCCAGGACCAGGTGCAGGACCACTTCACCCGAGGCGACTGGCCGACGGGTGTCCGGGAGGGCCTGACCGAACTCGCCAAGGAGTTCGGCGATTTCGGCAAGGACTTCGGCAAGGGGTTCGGGAAGGACTTCGGCTTCGGAGGCCGATCGGCGCCGGCCACCGGGACAGGGGCAGGGACAGAGGCCCGGGCAGAAGCAGGTGCGGAGGCAGGGGGGTCCGGCACGGAGAAGGCCGACTACACGGTCACTCCCGAGGACTTTCCCGCCGGGTACGAGCCCTCCTGGGCCCACGAGGATTCCACGGGTGATCCCGCCCGGGACCTCGACCGCCTGCTGGACCGCTTCCGCGACGACATCCGTGACGCGGCCCGCGACCACGGAGTGACGGAGGAACAGCTGCGTGACGCCCGCCGCCACTTGTCGTCGGCCGCGGCGCGTATAGGCGCCGCGCTGCGGACCCCGAAGGCCTGAGCGGCGGCCCGGCGGCCGTCCCGGCAGTCGGCCGTCCCGGCAGTCGAGGGAGCCTCCTATCGGCAGAGGCGGTTCTCGACGGCCGAGGCGGCCCGGCGGGGACCGCCTCGGCTCCTCGGATGTTCCGCCACCGGTCGCGCCGGACCGGAAGGCATTGCACCTCCAGGCGCCCCCAGGCACCTCCAGAGACCCTCGGGCGCCTCCAGGGAGTGCGGCCCGGCGACATGCCCCCATCGCCGACCCACCAGCGCCAGGGACGCGCCCGCCCCGCCGCAGGGCCCGCTCGCGCGGCCCCTCGCCCCCTCGGTCCCTCCCTCCCCCTCAGCCCGCCTTCGCCTCTCCCCCGCCGTACAGCACGCGCCGCAGCGACGCGTAGGTCACTCCGTGGTCGGCCAGCACCTCGGCGGGGACACCGGGTCGGGCGGTCAGGGCGAGGAGGAGATGCTCGTCGCCGATGTACCGGTCCTGCTGGGCAAGGGCGATGCGCAGGGACTCCGTGAGGAGATCCTTGGCGCCCTGGGCGAAGGGGCGGCGCCCGCCGAGGAAGCCGGACCACCATCCCTTGTTCCGCCCGCCGCCCCTGCTGTCCGGCGAGCTCTCCAGCGCGCCCTCCCCATGGGCCTCCTCGACGCGCGAGACGATCGCCGAGACGTCGATGCCGAGCCCCGAGAGCGCGTCGGTGTCGGCGCGGGAGAGCCCGCCGCGACGACGCGCCTCGGCCAGCGCCTGTTCGACGGACTCCCTGCGTTCCGTGAGCCCCAGAGACATCAGGGCGAACGACGCACGGCTGGCCTCTCGGTCCAGGAGGGCCAGCAGCAGGTGCTGTTCCTCGACCGTCTCCGCGTCCAGTCGCTCGGCGTGGCCGACCGCGCCGAGCACCACCGCGCGGGCGTCCTTGGTGAAGCGTTCGAACATCACTGCCTCCCGTACTTCTTGTGCACGGCCTGCCTGCTGACACCCAGTTCCGCGGCGATCTCCTGCCACGACCAGCCCTGATTGCGCGCGCTGCGCACCTGCACCGCTTCGAGCTGCTCCAGCAGCCTCCGCAACGCGGAGACGGCCCGCAGCCCGATCCGCGGATCGCGGTCGCCCGCGCGCTCGGCGAGATCCGTTGCTTCGGTCATGGTGTCAACTTAGATTGACACACCCGGGCGTGTCAACCTCGGTTGACATGCCCGGGTGTGCGAGGCGAGCCTGCGGCCCGGCCCGGCGAGGCGGCTCACCTCACCTGCCGGCGCCGCAAGACGGCCGGAACAGGGTCAAGGGGCGGTCAGGACGACCTTGCCGAAGAGCTCACCGGACTCCATCCGCTCGAAGCCCTCGCGGGCCCGGTCGAGCGGCAGCACCTCGTCGATGACGGGGCGGACGCCGGTGGCGGCGCAGAAGGACAGCAGGTCCTCGAGTTCGTCCTTCGTACCCATCGTGGAGCCGACGACCTTGAGTTCGAGGAAGAAGATGCGGGTCAGTTCGGCGTGCGAGGGGCGGTCGCCGCTCGTGGCACCGGAGATGACCAGGGTGCCGCCGGGCTTGAGGGACTTGACCGAGTGGGACCAGGTGGCGGCGCCGACCGTCTCGATGACCGCGTCCACGCGCTGCGGCAGCCGGGCCCCGGACTCGACAGCCTCGACGGCGCCCAGCTCCAGGGCCCGCTTGCGCTTGGCCTCGTCCCGGCTGGTCGCGAAGACCCGCAGCCCGGCGGCCTTCCCGAGCGCGATCGCGGCGGTGGCGACACCGCCTCCGGCCCCCTGGACGAGAACGGAGTCGCCGGGGCGCACTCCCGCGTTGGTGAAGAGCATGCGGTACGCCGTCAGCCAGGCGGTGGGCAGGCAGGCGGCCTCTTCGAAGGAGAGCTCCTTCGGCTTCGGCAGGACGTTCCAGGCGGGCACGGAGACCTGTTCGGCGAAGGTCCCCTGATACCGCTCGGTGAGGATGGAGCGCGGCTCCTTCGGGCCGACGCCGTGGCCGGTCTGCCCGATGACGGAGTGCAGGACGACCTCGTTGCCGTCCTCGTCGATCCCCGCGGCGTCACAGCCGAGGATCATCGGCAGCTTGTCCTCGGCGAGCCCCACCCCGCGCAACGACCAGAGGTCGTGATGGTTCAGGGAGGCGGCCTTGACGTTCACGGTCGTCCAGCCGGTCCGGGCGCCGGGGGCGGGCCGCTCCCCCAACTCAAGGCCGTTCAACGGCTGGTCACGGTCGATACGGGCAGCGTAGGCAGCGAACATGGTCCGACCCTAGGCGCCCCTCGCCCTCGCACGGAACCACGTCCCTCTGTGACACGCGTCCCCCTGGGCAGAAGCAGGTACCGCCGCCCCAGGGACGAAGGACAGGGGCGCGGCCCCGTCTTTCGGGGGCGCGGGGAACGGCGCGACCAGCCCCCGCCCACCCGCACCCGGCTCACCCACCCGGCCGAACCTCGAGGTAAAAGATCCCCACGCAGGAAAATTCGGGCCCCGCCCACCAGGACGGGACCCGAACCTCACGCACGCAACCGGCCGAACGGACCTACCGCCGGGCCACGCCCTCGGCGCGGGCCGCCGCGGCCACCGCCGAGGTCACCGCGGGAGCGACCCGCTCGTCGAACGGCGA
The DNA here is from genome assembly GCF_027107535.1 of Streptomyces aurantiacus. Classification (NCBI taxonomy): domain Bacteria; kingdom Bacillati; phylum Actinomycetota; class Actinomycetes; order Kitasatosporales; family Streptomycetaceae; genus Streptomyces; species Streptomyces sp. Qhu-G9. The sequence continues at coordinate 8,145,435 of NZ_CP114283.1, forward strand.
CGGAATCACGTAGTCCGCGGCGAGGTCGTCCCCGACGACCGCGGCCAGCGCCTCGGCCGCGGCGATCTTCATGCCCTCGGTGATCCGGGAGGCCCGCACCTGGAGCGCTCCCGCGAAGATCCCGGGGAACGCCAGCACGTTGTTGATCTGGTTCGGGTAGTCCGACCGCCCGGTGGCGACGACCGCCGCGTACTTGTGGGCGACGTCGGGGTGCACCTCGGGGTTCGGGTTCGCCATGGCGAACACGAACGCGCCCTCGGCCATGGAGGCCACGGCCGGCTCCGGCACCGTGCCGCCGGACACGCCGATGAAGACGTCGGCCCCGGCGAGCGCGGCCTCCAGCGAGCCGGACAGCCCCGCCTTGTTGGTCATGACGGCGAGCTCCCGCTTGACCGGGGTCAGATCGTCCCGGTCGACCGAGACGATGCCCTTGCGGTCCGCGACGGCGACGTCCCCGAGCCCCGCTTCCAGCAGGAACTTCGCGATGGCGACCCCGGCCGCGCCCGCGCCCGAGATCACGGCCCGCAGCTGGCCGAGCGTCCGCCCGGTCAGCCGCGCCGCGTTCCGCAGCGCCGCCAGCGTCACGACGGCCGTCCCGTGCTGGTCGTCATGGAAGACGGGGATGTCCAGCCGCTCCTGCAGCTTCCGCTCGATCTCGAAGCACCGGGGCGCCGAGATGTCCTCCAGGTTGACGCCCCCGAAGGACGGCGCGAGGCGCACGACGGTCTCGACGATCTCGTCCACACCCGTGCAGGCCAGCGCGATCGGCACGGCGTCCACCCCGCCGAACTGCTTGAACAGGATCGCCTTGCCCTCCATGACGGGGAGCGAGGCCTCGGGCCCGATGTCGCCGAGCCCGAGGACGGCGGTGCCGTCCGTCACGACGGCGACCACGGACGACTTCCACGTGTAGTCGTGGACGAGCTCCGGCTGCTCCGCGATGGCCGTGCAGACCTTCGCGACGCCGGGCGTGTACGCCAGGGACAGGTCGTCCTTGTCACGGACGGGCACGGTGGCCTGCACGGCCATCTTGCCGCCGCGGTGCAGCGCGAACGCCGGGTCGAAGGAATCGAGGGGCTCGGCCCCGCCTTCCTGATCCGTACTGCTGTCGCTGCGAGGATTGACGATCTCCGCTGCCACTTTGTTTTACCCCTTAAGTCTTAATGGTTGAGGGTTGCCGCTCCGGGTGAGGAGCGGGCGGGCACCGCGCATGTCCCTGATGACTGTTAAGTACGGGTACGTGCGCGACGGGCGCGCCGCACACGCGCCCTGAGCCCCGGATGAGGGGTGTAAGGAACCTTCTTACCGGACGGACCGCACCGCGGACGAGTCCATGGAGCGAAGGTCACACGCGGGCGGCCGAAGGTCACAGACCGGAGAAGCCCGGCTCGCATACCGGAGAGGCAAGGTCACATACCGGTGACGTGACACGTGACCGAATGCGTCGAACAGACACGCTTCGCGAACAAGTCACCGACAAGCACCGTGGTGCCGGAAGTGCCCAGAAGCGGTCGCCCGCAACGTGCGTTTCACCGAAGATCTTCCGGCTGTGGCGAAGGTTTTCCGCACAAGATCCGGTCATGGCGGACCGACTCGGTCCGGTTCGGGGGTCACCCGTTATCCGATTTTGACATGGCGAGTGCCCTGAAGGTCCGAGTCCGAATGGCAAGATGCCGTAATCACACGAGGTCGCGACACCCGAAGGTGTGTGTTCTCGTCGACCCATCGGCTACTGCCGACCCATCGGCAACTCACCCACCCGCCGGAGGAACCCACCATGACCGCAAGCTCCACCCGTCGTACGACCGCCGTGCAGTCCCGGATAGCCGCGGTCGGTGCGATCGCGGTCGCAGGCGCCCTGCTGCTCACCGGCTGCGGTGACCAGACCAAGGACAAGGACAGCGGCAGCTCGGACACCGCTGACTCCAGCGCGGCCCCGCTCGCCGACCAGCTGCCCAAGGCCATCCGCGACAAGGGCGTCATCAAGGTCGGCTCGGACATCGCGTACGCGCCGGTCGAGTTCAAGGACGACTCGGGCAAGACCGTCGGTATCGACCCCGACCTCGCCGACGCGATGGGCAAGCAGCTCGGCGTGAAGTTCGAGTTCGAGAACGGCACGTTCGACACCCTGCTCACCGGCCTGCGCTCCAAGCGGTACGACATCGCGATGTCGGCGATGACGGACACCAAGGACCGCCAGGAGGGCATCGACGCCGACACCGGCAAGAAGGTCGGCGAGGGTGTCGACTTCATCGACTACTTCACCGCGGGCGTCTCGATCTACACGAAGCAGGGCGACGACCAGGGCATCAAGACCTGGGACGACCTGTGCGGCAAGAAGGTCGTGGTGCAGCGCAACACCGTCTCCAACGACCTGGCCAAGGCCCAGGCCAAGAAGTGCCCGGCCGGCAAGAAGCTCTCCATCGAGGCCTTCGACAACGACCAGCAGGCCCAGACCCGGCTGCGTGCCGGCGGCGCCGACGCCGGTTCCTCGGACTTCCCGGTCGCGGCGTACGCGGCGAAGACCTCCGGCGGCGGCAAGGACTTCGAGGTCGTCGGCGAGCAGGTCGAGGCCGCCCCGTACGGCATCGCGATCGACAAGTCGAACACCGAGCTGCGGGACGCCCTGAAGGCCGCGCTCGACGCGATCATCAAGAACGGCGAGTACGACAAGATCATCGCGAAGTGGGGCGTCGACGCCGGCGCCGTCAAGGAAGCCACCCTCAACGGCGGCAAGTGACCGCGTTCCCAGCGGCACTGAAAGGCAACATCCGTGACTGTTGACATCGACAAGACGGCCGGCCCCGAGGACACTCCCCCGGCCGGACCGGAGGCCATCAAGGCCATCCCGGTCCGGCACTACGGGCGGTACGTCTCGGCCGTCATCGCGATCGCGCTCTTCGTATCGATCATCTACGCGTTCGCCCAGGGCAAGATCAACTGGGGTGCCGTACCGGACTACTTCCTCGACGACCGGATCCTCAAGGGCGTCGGCCAGACGATGCTCCTCACCGTCCTGTCGATGGTGATCGGTATCGCGGGCGGCATCCTCCTCGCGGTGATGCGCCTGTCGAAGAACCCGGTGACCTCGTCGATCGCCTGGTTCTACATCTGGTTCTTCCGGGGCACCCCGGTCCTGGTCCAGCTCGTCGTCTGGTTCAACCTGGGCCTGGTCTTCCAGTACATCAACCTCGGTCCGATCTACAAGGACTACTGGTCCAGCTTCATGACGCCGCTGCTCACGGCGCTGCTGGGGCTCGGCCTGAACGAGGCCGCGTACATGGCGGAGATCTGCCGCGCCGGCCTCCTGTCGGTCGACGAGGGCCAGACCGAGGCCTCGCACGCCCTGGGCATGAGCCACAGCAAGACCCTGCGGCGGATCGTGATCCCGCAGGCGATGCGCGTGATCGTGCCCCCCACGGGCAACGAGGTCATCAACATGCTGAAGACGACCTCGCTGGTGTCGGTGGTCCAGTTCGCCGAACTCTTCAGATACGCCCAGGACATCGGCCAGTCCTCGGGCGCACCGGTGGAGATGTACTTCCTGGCCGCCGCCTGGTACCTGGTCCTGACCTCGGTGCTCAGCGTCGGGCAGTACTACATCGAGCGGTACTACGCCCGCGGTTCGAGCCGCTCGCTCCCGGCCACGCCGTTCCAGAAGATCAAGGCGAACATGCTGTCACTGTCCAACCGCTCGGGGGGAGGGGCCAACGCATGAGCGCCGACGTGACCAAGAACGCGACCGCGGCAGGCTCCGGTACGCCCATGGTGAAGGCCGAAGGCGTCCACAAGTCGTTCGGCCCGGTCGAGGTCCTCAAGGGCATCGACCTCGAGGTGAAGCCCAGCGAGGTCTTCTGCCTCATCGGCCCGTCCGGCTCCGGCAAGTCGACGTTCCTGCGGTGCATCAACCACCTGGAGAAGGTCAACGCCGGGCGGCTGTACGTCGACGGGGAGCTGGTCGGCTACCGCCAGAAGGGCGACAAGCTGTACGAGCTCAAGGACAGCGAGGTCGCCCTGAAGCGGCGGGACATCGGCATGGTGTTCCAGCGCTTCAACCTGTTCCCACACATGACGGCGCTCGAGAACGTCATGGAGGCCCCTGTTCAGGTCAAGGGCGTCAGCAGGGCACAGGCGCGCGAGCGGGCGAACCAGTTGCTGGAACGGGTCGGCCTCGCCGACAAGGCCGGCAACTACCCGTCCCAGCTCTCGGGCGGCCAGCAGCAGCGGGTCGCCATCGCGCGGGCCCTCGCGATGGACCCGAAGCTGATGCTCTTCGACGAGCCCACCTCGGCGCTCGACCCGGAGCTCGTCGGTGACGTCCTCGACGTCATGCGCGACCTCGCCGAGTCCGGCATGACGATGGTCGTCGTGACCCACGAGATGGGCTTCGCCCGGGAGGTCGGCGACTCGCTGGTCTTCATGGACGAGGGAGTGGTGGTCGAGTCCGGTCACCCGCGGGACGTACTGACGAATCCGCGGCACGAGCGGACACAGTCGTTCCTGTCCAAGGTGCTCTAGCCTCCGGCGGTCGGGCGACTCTCGAAGGGGCGGTACGGATTCCTCGTACCGCCCCTTCGCGTGCCGCGACCGTGCGGACCTAGCCGGTCGTTTCGGTGCCGGTTCGGGCGGGTGCCGGTTCGGTCAGGTGCCGGTTCGGTCAGGTGTCTGCAGGCCGGTGGGGGCTGGTCGCGCAGTTCCCCGCGCCCCTGAGAAGCGGGGCTGGGCCCGGCTTTTCCGTGCCGGCTATTTGAGGGCCAGTACCAGGGCGTCCGACGGGGAGCGCCACACCTCGCGGGCCTCGGCGAAGCCCTTCTCGCGCAGCACGCGCGCGTGCCAGGCGGCGGACGGGGTGTCGCCTTCCGCGTGCTCCCCGTAGATCTCGAAGCGGCGGGCCGTGGGTTCGGCGAGGACGGGGTCCTGGGCGGCGAGCTGCCACCACTCGGACCAGTCGAGGACGCCGGCCGCCTTCGCCTCGTCCATCCGCGCGTGCCGCTGCGCGCGGTCCGCCGCGTTGAGCCGGGGGGTCGTCTCGTCGATCATGTGGTCCGCGTTCATGAACACCCCGCCGTCGCGGACGAGTCCGGCGACCTGGCCGTAGAGGACCGCGAGGGGCTCGCTGTGCAGCCAGTGGAGGGCGGTGGCCGTGAGGACGGCGTCGTACGAGTCGTGGGGCAGCCGGGAGGTCCAGTCGGGGTCCTTGAGGTCCGCCGTGACGAACGTGACCCGGTCGTCGCCCGCGAAGGTGCCCTCGGCGATGGTCAGGAGCGCCGGATCGAGATCGACACCGGTACTGACCGCCTTCGGGAACCTTTCGAAGAGCCTGGCCGTGATACTTCCCGTACCGCACGCGAGGTCGAGGACACGCGGCTCGGGGCCGACCAGTGCCCCGACCATGTCGAGCATGACCCGGAAGCGCTCCTCGCGGTCCGGGAGGTACCACTCCTGCTGCCGGTCCCAGCTCTGCTGCCACGCCTGCCAGTCCGACCCGGTGGTGGTCGTCATGAAAGCCCCTCTCCCGCCCAGCGTGTAATACCCTGGAAGCACAATTAGCCATTACGTGTCCGCAGCACGACCATAGAGCGCCCCCGTAAGGACTACAAGTGGAACTGGCCTATTACTCGGATTACGCCGTGCGTCTCGTCAACAGCGAGGAACCGGCCCGGGGCAAGGACGCGCTCACCTCGGTCGACGCGGTCCGCGACCTCTTCGGCGGGAACGCGTCGGCGGCCCGGCGCGCCACGGACGCCGACGTGACCCGCTTCCGCGGGGTACGGGCCCGGCTGCGCGCGGTCTTCGAGGCGGCGGACGGGGACGACGAGACGCTTGCCGTGGACCTGCTGAACTCGCTGCTGCTGGAGTTCCCGGTCAGCCCGCAGATCTCGGGCCACGACTTCCGGGACGACAACGGCCGCCCGCTGTGGCACATGCACCTGTCGGACCACCCGTCGAACGCGACCGCGGGGTACGCCGCGATCGCCGCGATGGGCCTGGCCTTCCACCTCACCGAGTACGGCGTGGACCGTCTGGGCCTGTGCGAGGCGGCGCCGTGCCGCAACGCCTACCTCGACACCTCGACGAACCGCTCCCGGCGCTACTGCTCGGACCGCTGCGCGACCCGGGCGAACGTCGCCGCCTACCGTGCCCGCAAGCGCCTGGAGGCGGACCGGCCCGACAGTACGGGCCTCGCGGTGGACAACGCCCAGCGCGCGACCGCGAACGGCGAACGCTGACCCTTCTTGAACGGCCGGTAGCGGAACCGCACCTTCCCGAGGATCAGGTCCTCGGGCACGGTCCCGTAGTCGGTGCTGTCGCCGCCCGCGAAGGAGTTGTCGCCGAGGACCCACCAGCCGCCCTCGCGCCGCTCGGCCGCGCGCTTGACGACCAGCAGGTCCTGCTGGAACGGATGGCGCAGCACGACGACGTCACCGGGCCTGACCCTGGCGCCGTACTGCACGACGAGGAGGTCCCCGTGATGCAGCGTGGGCACCATGGACGGCCCCGTCACCTCGGCGGTCCCGAAAGGCAGGACGGCCCTCCCGCGCTCGGTCTCCTGCGACAGCTCCGGCATCCCGGCACCTCCCCGGTCCTATCCTCCACGAGTCCCAGTCTCACCCTGGACTTTTGTCCTAAGCCCATGGGGGCACTCGCGAAAACCCGTCACTCACGGAGTAATGTCCCACCTGAGAAGACGATCACGAGGAAGGACAGCTCAATGCTCTCCCGCCTGTTTGCCCCCAAGGTCAAGGTCAGCGCCCACTGCGACCTGCCCTGCGGTGTGTACGACCCCGCCCAGGCCCGCATCGAGGCCGAGTCGGTGAAGGCCGTCCAGGAAAAGATGGCCGCCAACGACGACGCGCACTTCCAGGCCCGCGCCACCGTCATCAAGGAGCAGCGCGCCGAGCTCGCCAAGCACCATGTCTCGGTGCTCTGGAGCGACTACTTCAAGCCCCCGCACTTCGAGAAGTACCCGGAGCTGCACCAGCTGGTCAACGACGCCCTCAAGGCCCTTTCGGCCGCGAAGGGTTCGACCGACCCCGCCACGGGCCAGAAGGCGCTGGACTACATCGCCCAGATCGACAAGATCTTCTGGGAGACCAAGAAGGCCTGACCCAGGGCAGGTTGTCGGCCCCGGGGCCGGCCGCCGGCCCGCCATGACCGGCGGGCGGTGCACCCTCGCAGGTCAGCGGGCATTCCCGGAAGGGGCCCGGCCGGAGTTCCGGCCGGGCCCCTTCCGTGTCCCGCCCCGGCCGGTCCGCCGGCACCGGCGCCCGGGGCGGCTTCCGTGGGCACCCGTTGGGCGAATGACCGTCGAAAGAGGTCGCCGTCGTCATAGTTTCGAAAGCAACGAGTACCGACTCGACCGGACGAAGCGACAGACGACGAACAGACGACGAACGACTTCTCGTCCGCGGGCGTCGTCCTGGCCGGCGCCCCGGGCGACGGTCCGACGTCCGCCGGATCCGACGCCCACGCCCGCGGTCTGGAGCGCGACGGCGTCGACCGGGACGAGGGGCCGTCCCGGGACTGCGTACGCTCCGGCCGGCCCCTGGAGGGCGTCCTCCTCGACCATCCCGACGCGCGGACGAGCCGGCCCCGCTTCACCCACCGGGCCCTCGAACTGGGATTCCACTCGGTGACGGCCGTCCCGTTACGGCTGAGGGACCAGGTCGTCGGCGCCCTCACCCTCTTCCTCGACCGGGCCGGCACACCGGCCGACGGACGGCTCGCGGGCTGGGTCACGCCCTCGCGGACTTCGCCGCCATCGGCATCCTGCAACGGCGGGCGCTGCACCGGCAGACGCTGCTCGCCGAGCAGTTGAGACCGCGCTGCAGTCCCGCGTCCTCATCGAGCAGGCCAAGGGCGCCCTCGCCCAGCGGCGGCGGATCAGCGTGGACGAGGCCTTCGTCCTGCTGCGCGGCCGCGCCCGCTCCCAGCGGCGCCGCCTCCCGGCCGTGGCCCAGGAGGTCCTGGACGGCACCACCGACCTGTCGTCGGCGGAGCCCGCCGAGTGACGTGCGCGAGGACGCGAAGGGCCGTCCCGAGAGGGCACCGGAGCAGTCTCTCCCGCGAGGACGCGCGACCGTCGGCCCCCGCGCTCCGGGTCGCGGACCGGCGGGGTTCGTCCGGCGGCGGCCGCGATCGGGTGCGGCGGAGGTGTCGGACCGGTCCCCGCCGAGCTCACGACACCGTGCCCGCGGGCCGGCCGCACTGCGGGCAGGGGCTCTGTCAGTGGGCCGTGGGATGCTGAGGACATGACCCCGGAGGATTTGGTCCGGCTGCGCAAGGCCCGCGACCGGATGGACCGCGAGTACGCCGAGCCGCTGGACGTGCCCATGCTCGCGCGCACCGCGCTGATGTCTCCGGGCCACTTCCAGCGCAGCTTCCGGGCGGCCTTCGGCGAGACTCCGTACAGCTATCTCATGACCCGCCGCATCGAGCGCGCGAAGGCGCTGCTCCGGCGCGGCGACCTGAGCGTCACGGAGGTCTGCTTCGCGGTGGGATGTACGTCGCTCGGTTCGTTCAGTTCCCGCTTCACGGAGCTGGTCGGAGAGTCGCCGAGCGCGTACCGGGCGCGGTCGCACGAGCCGGGGGCGGCGATCCCGGCGTGCGTGGCGAAGACGTACACGCGGCCGGTGCGCGGTGCCGCGGTGAAGCCCTTAGCGTGAGGCCATGGACCTCAAAATCTCGCAGTGCTTCATCTCGGTCGACGACCACGACCTGGCGCTCGCCTTCTACCGCGACGTGCTGGGCCTGGAGGTCCGTAACGACGTCGGTTTCGAGGGCATGCGCTGGGTCACCGTGGGTCCTCCGCTGCAGCCGGACGTGGAGATCGTCCTGGAGCCGCCCCTGGCCGATCCGAACGCTCCGGAGGCCGACCGGCGGGCCGTGACCGAGCTGCTGGCCAAGGGGATGCTCCGGGGTGTCATCTTCACCACGGAGGACTGCGACGCGACGTACGAGCGCCTGCTCGCCGCGCATGCCGACGTCCTCCAGGAGCCGACGGACCAGCCGTACGGGGTCCGCGACTGCGCGGTCCGCGACCCTGCGGGCAATCTGCTGCGCTTCACGCAGCGCAAGTAGGGCGAGCGGGCCGGACGGGATCGGGGCGAAAGCCCGGGTCACCGTGAGCGGGCCGGAGGACGGCGCAGGCCCGGGCGTGGTCCCGCGTCACGGCCTCAGTCGGGCGGCGCGGACCCGCAGGTAGTTCCGTTCCGGGAGGCTGAGGGTCTTGCCGGCCGCCGACTCGTAGGCGGCGCGGGCGGCTTCGGTGTCCCCGGCGCGCTCCAGGAGGTGCGCGCGGACCGCGTCGAGCCGGTGGCCCGACGCCAGCTCCGCTTCCAGAGGTGCCAGTTCGGCGAGCCCGGCCGTCGGCCCGTGGACCATCGCGACGGCCACCGCCCGGTTGAGCCGTTCGACCGGGCCGGGCACGAACCGCACGAGGATGTCGTAGAGGCCGAGGATCTCCCGCCAGTCGGTGCTGTCGGGCGAGGCCGCCTCGTCATGGACGGCGGCGATGGCGGCTCTCAGCTGGTAGGGCCCGGGCTGCCGTTGGGTCAGGGCGTACGTCACCAGTGCCACGCCCTCCTCGATCGCCGCCTTGTCCCACAGGCCCCGGTCCTGTTCGTCGAGAGGGACCAGTTCGCCGTGCGGGCCGGTGCGCGCGGCCCGGCGGGCGTCGGTGAGGAGCATCAGCGCGAGCAGACCGGTCACCTCGTGCGCGCCGGGCAGCAGCCGGTGCGTCGTCCGGGTCAGCCGGATGGCCTCGCCCGCGAGTTCGGCCCGCTGGAGCGTCGCCCCGGACGTGGCCGTGTACCCCTCGTTGAAGATCAGGTACAGGACGTGCAGGACGGCGGGCAGCCGCTCCTCCCAGTTCTCGGGGCGCCCGAAGCCCGCGCCCTTCACCTTCTGCTTGGCCCGGCTGATCCGCTGCGCCATCGTCGCCTCGGGCACGAGATGGGCGCGGGCGATCTCGGCGGTGGTGAGACCACCCACGGCCCGCAGCGTGAGCGCGATCCGCGCGGCGGGGGCGAGATCGGGGTGGCAGCAGAGGAAGAGCAGGCTGAGCGTGTCGTCCTCGGACGGTGCGCGGTCCGCCCCGGGCGGCGGTGCTGTGAACGCGTCGCGCGGGGTGAGCGCCGCCGCCCGTTCCTCCCGCAGCCGGCGGGCCTCCTCGCTGCGCAGCACGTCGGTGAGCCGCCGCGAGGCGACCCTGATCAGCCAGCCGCGCGGATTGTCGGGAGTTCCGTCCTCGGGCCACTGCCCGGCCGCCGCGAGCAGCGCCTCCTGTACGGCGTCCTCGGCGGCGTCGAAATGCCCGTACCGCCGTACGAGCGCGCCGAGGACCTGCGGCGCGTGTCGGCGCAGCAGGCCCTCGATCTCGTCCGTACGTCCCGACGGGCGCCGTGGGGGACGGCTCACACGTCCCCGCCGCCGCCGTCGAGGATGGGCCGGATGACCACCGGGTAGCCCGTCGTGCCCTCGGGGACGGGGCACTCCAGGACGCGCGCGGCGATCTCCGTGACCCGCTCCAGGCTCGCGCAGTCCAGGACCCAGTAGCCGGCGAGCACCTCCTTGGTCTCGCCGTAGGGCCCGTCGGTGATCACGGGCTTCCCGTCCGGGCCCCGCTCGACGAACCGGGACCGGGCCGGCTCTGCGAGGCCGTTGCCGTCGACCATCTCGCCCGTCTCGGCGAGGTCGTTGTTGATCGCGCCCATGTGCGCGTACATGGCCTGGATGTCCTGCTCGGTCCAGGCGGGCGCCCCGGCGGAGGCCTTGCCGCTCTGCGCCTCGTAGTCCGCCTGCGTGCCCTGAATCATCACCAGGTACTTCATGAGTCCGCTCCTTCGGTTCGGTCCGCCCGTGGCGGGCGGCTTTCACAGGGGACGTCGGAGCGCGACCGCGGTTCTCTACACACTGGTGGAGAAATCTTTCCGCGACTTCTCGCGGGCACGTCGGCGGCCTTCACCCGTCGGTCCTCGACGCCTGCCGGCGGGCACGCCGACGGCTCCGCGGGCCTGTTCGAAGGGGGCCGTTCAGGAGTCCCGTTCCGTGCCTGCCCCGCGTTCCTCGGGAGGCGGGCCCGGCTCCGCCATGAGCACGGGCTCCGCCTCGGAGGCCGTCAGGGCGGGCTCCGCCTCGGGCTCCTCGCCCTCCTCGTACCTCCCGCACCGAGAGTTGCGGCAGGAGCCGGGGCCCCACAGGGGCACGAAGACACCCAGCGTCTTGTGCCGACGCACGACCGTGTCGACGGACTGCTTGCAGACCGGACAGACGTACTCATCACTGGCCATGCCCACAGGATATTGCGGGAGGAGTCGGGCCGACAGGCGAGCGACAGCCCCGGAATCAGCGGTTCCTGCTGTACGCCCGCACGGTCGCCCCGTTCTTGAACGTGCGCACCTCGCCCAGCGTGAACTCCCCGGCCGCGGACCCGGAGCCGAACATCGGCATGCCGGTACCCAGCACGACGGGGTACGTCTTGACGACGAGCTCGTCGATCTCGTCGATCAGCTCGCCCGCGATCCGGGAGCCGCCGCACAGGTAGATGCCGAGGTGGCCGTCCTCCGCCTTGAGCTCGCGGACCTTGCCGACCAGATCGTCGGCGATGATCTCGACGTGCGGGTCGGGCGACTCCCCGAGGGTGCGCGAGGCGACGTACTCCCGCAGGTGGGCATAGGGACTGGTGACGTCGATCTCCAGCGCGAGGTCGTAGCTCCGGCGGCCCTGGACGATCGTGTCGAACTTCTGGTTGGGCAGGTCGTCGATGCCCGTCGCCCGGCGGACATGGGAGGGCAGCGTCTCCGGGTACTCGGCCTTCAGGAACCCGAAGACCTCCTCGTCCACGAAGGAGTGCATCGCCGTCGCGTCGCCGCTCGGGTCGCCGATGAAGCCGTCGATCGAGCAGGCGATGAAATATGTGAGCTTTCGCAAGCCGGTCTCTTTCCGTAAGCCGTATGAACCACTCCCTTCATAGTGCTTCAGTTGTAGTGGTCGCAAGGCGATTCCCGAGGATTCACGGCCCCGGGACGCAAGTGGGAGACGGGGCTCCGGACGGCGGCCGGCTCGCAGTGCCGAGCCGACCCGCAGTACCGAGCCGGACCGCTCGACGTCGATGGGAAGGTACTGGCCCACGAAAGGCCACGAAGGACTCACGGGCCGAGCTTCCGCGACCGCGGGCCGTCCGCTAATGACAGCCGTGCGGACCCCGCTCCCTTGACGAGCAGGGTCCCCTTCAGGGGCACCGGGGCTCGGGGAAACGGGGATCTGGGAAACGACCCTCCGGTCGGGGGCAGAAATCGGCGCTCGGGGAACAACTGCACAACCAGCCCCTACGGACCGGCACGCCACCCATGCACCTCGGTCCCCGAGCGGCTTACGGCCCTCACTCGGGGAGCGGCTCGCTCAGCGGCTCACGCCACATCGGCCACATCGCCGGCCCCGCCGGCAGGTCGACCGTACTGCCCGTGAAGACGAAGCCGAGCCGCCCGTAGAGATCACGGCTCCGGGCACTGCTCGCCTCCAGGTACGCGGACAGGCCCTCGCCGTCGCACCGCTCGAGCACGTGCTGGATGAGCGCGGTGCCGAGTCCCTCGCCCTGCCGGCCCGGCCTGACGGCGATCATCCACAGGTACTCGTGGGCGGCGCCGGCCGGATGCGCCTCGGCGGTCAGCCGGCCGATCAGTTCGACCCGTTCGTTACCGGGATCGACGGCCTCACGCAGCTGGGCCGGCCCGTCCTCGTCCTCCTTGTCGGCCTCCGCAGGCATCGAGAGCCAGAGCGCGCAGGCGGAGCCGTCCTCGGTGACGTCCACGTACCCGGCGTCGAGCACGATGTCGAGGAAGGCCCTCATCAGCAACGGATGGGTACGCCGGCGGTGGTCCGCGTCGGGAAAGACCCAGCCGCTCACCGGGTCGTCCTGGAAGGCTTCGTCGAGGAGCCGGGTCACGGCCTCCCGGTCGCCCTCGCCCGCTCTTCGGATCGCCACTCCCATGTCCCGCCCCTTCGCCTCAACTGCCCCTGCCCATTCGGCCGTTGCAGCCTAGGCGATCACACCTGACACAAGGGCGGCGGGCCCCGCGCACCGTGGGGATGCGCGGGGCCCGCCGCAACCGGAACCCCCTCCGCCCCGCCGCTTCGTCAGGTACCGCGCGACGTACGGTGTTCCGGCGTCCAGGACGCGGTACGGCCACGAGAGCCGCACCGCTCGGGAGACTCGACGCAGGCGGGACACAAGGCGGTCCGCGCCCGCACCCGGACCGGCGCGGCATGCCACACGACCGGACGGCACCGCGCCGGGCACATGTCCGGTCCGGCACAGCGCTCCACCGGTCCGGGCCGGTGCCTCGCCGGTCCGGGCCGTGCTTGGCCTGTACGGGGCCGGTGCCGACGGATCCGGCCCGGCGCATGGCCGATCTGGTCCGGGCCGGTGCCTGCCCGCCCGGGCTGGTGCCTGCCGGTCCGGACTGGTGCCTGCCGGTCCGGGCCGCTCTCGTCCCCGGCGTCGTACGGCTTGGGCTGCCGCGTCCTCGCGGGCACCGCACGACGTCGCCCCCCCCGACCGCTCTCACCGCTGTACAGGCCCCACCCCTTCGCTCACCCTGCGCACGCTCCACCTCTCACCGCGCGAACGGCGCCGGTCCCCCGTCACCGCTCGCGACTCCGTCCTTCGCCCGTCGCTCCGCTCCGGCGCCCCTCCTCACGTGCTCCTCACGCATCTCGCCTCCTCCTCACGCCCTGCGCCGCGCGCTCACGTGTTCCGCCGCGTCACGTACTCCGCCAGCGACAGCAGACCTCCCGCCGCCTCCGGGTCGGGGACGGCACGGGACAGATGGTCCAGTGCCCGCGCCATCCGGTCGGCGGCCTGGAGCTGGGCCCAGTCCCGGCCGCCCGCCCGCTCGACGGCGAGGATCGTGCGCTCCAGATCGCCGTCGCGGTAGGGAGCCCGGTACAGCTCGGCCAGTTCGGCCGCGGCGGGCGTGCCGGAGGTGAGCGCGGCGACCACGGGCAGGGACTTCTTCCGGGCCATGAGATCCGCACCGGCCGGCTTGCCGGTGCGCCTCGGATCCCCCCAGATACCGATCACGTCGTCGATGAACTGGAAGGCGAGCCCGGCCTCGCGCCCGAACGCGTCGAGTGCCTCGACGTCCTCGTCACGGGCGCCCGCGTACAGCGCGCCGAGCGCGCACGCGCACCCCAGCAGCGCGCCCGTCTTGGCCTCGGCCATGGCGAGCACCTCGTCGAGCGTGACGTCGTCGGGACCACGCCGCTCCATGGCGGTGTCCGCCTGCTGTCCCGCGCAGAGCTCGACCACACAGCTCGCGAGCCGCGCGGCCGCCGCCGGGGACGCCGGATGCGGATCGTCGGCGAGCAGCCGATGGGCCAGCGCCTGCAGGGAGTCCCCCGCGAGGACCGCGTCGGCGTCGCCGAACACGGCCCACGCGGTGGGCCGGTGCCTACGGGTGGTGTCCCGGTCCATCACGTCGTCGTGCAGCAACGTGAAGTTGTGCACCAGCTCCACCGCGGCGGCCGCCCGTACGGCCGTCGTCCGCTGCCCGCCCAGTGCCCCGGCCGCGGCCAGGACGAGCGCGGGCCGGATGACCTTGCCCCCGTTCCCCGCCGCCGGGGTGCCGTCCGCGTGCTCCCACCCGAAGTGGTAGCACGCGATCCGCCGCAGCTCGCCGGGGAGCGACTCCACGGCCCGGCGCAGTTCGGGATCGACCGATGTGCGGGCCCGCTCCAGGATCACGGCCGCCTCCTGCCCGTCGGGCGGGCCGTGCCGTGCCGCGGGTACCGGTCCCTCGCCGGTGCCGGGCCCGCCCACCGCCGGCAGCGGGCTCTGCTGCGTCTCCGTCATGAGCTCACCCACGGGTCCGCCCTGGAGGATGCCCGGACGGCGGCTGCCGCACCGGCACCGGGCGCGTGCCCCTGTGGTCCGCCCCTCCCTGCGGGCGGGCGCCCGGCAGGCCGCACACCGGACGTCATCGCCAGCGGCCGATCTCGACGTTCTCCAGGACGCCGAGCGCGTCGGGCACCAGGACGGCGGCCGAGTAGTACGTCGTCACGAGGTAGGACATGATCGCCTGCTCGCTGATCCCCATGAACCGCACCGACAGGCTCGGCTCGATCTCGTCCGGGATGCCGGCCTGCTGGAGGCCGATGACTCCCTGCTCGGCCTCCCCCGTACGCATGGCGATGATCGAGGTCGTCCGGGCCTCGGTGACCGGGATCTTGTTGCACGGGAAGATCGGCACGCCGCGCCAGGTCGGAATGCGGTTGCCGGCCATGTCCAGGGTCTCGGGGACGAGCCCTCGCTTGTTGAGCTCACGGCCGAACGCGGAGATCGCTCGTGGATGGGCGAGCAGCAGCTTGGTGCCGCGCCTCCTGGTGAGCAGTTCGTCCAGGTCGTCCGGGCCGGGGACGCCGTCGTGCGGCTGGAGCCGCTGGTCGTACTCGCAGTTGTTGAGCAGCCCGAACTCGCGGTTGTTGATGAGCTCGTGCTCCTGGCGCTCCTTCAACGCCTCCACCGTGAGCCGCAACTGCTGCTCGGTCTGGTTCATGGGCTGGTTGTAGAGGTCCGCCACGCGCGTGTGGATGCGCAGCACGGTCTGGGCGACGCTGAGTTCGTACTCCCGTGGCGCGGCGTCGTAGTCGACGTACGTCCCCGGGATGGCCGACTCCCCGGTGTGGCCCGCCGCGAGGTCGATCTCCTTCTCGCCGTACGTGTTGGCGCGCTGGGCGGGAATCGCGCGCAACTGCGCGAGGTGCTCGCGCAGGGACTCGGAGCGCTCCGCGATCTGGTCGACGTCCGCGCGGGGCAGCGTGAGGACCGTGCACGCGGTGACCGCGCGGGCCGTGTACTCCCAGATGGCGTCCGGGTCCGTGATCGCCTGCTCGCCGAAGTACGCGCCGTCGGCGAGGACCCCCAGCACCGCGTCGTCCCCGTAGGGGCCCGTGCCGATCTTCTCCACCTTGCCGTGCGCGAGCAGGAACACCTCGTCGTCCGGGCTGCCGAACGAGGCGAGGACGTCGCCCGGGGCGAACTCCTGCTGCTCGCAGCGCTGCGCCAGCTCGGCGAGCACCTCCTGGTCCTCATAGGTGCGCAGCGCCGGCAGTTCGCCGAGCTCCGCCGGGATGACCTGGACCCGGTCACCGGTCTTCACGAACGTGACGCGGCCGTCTCCCACGGAGTAGCTGAGCCTGCGGTTCACGCGGTACGTGCCGCCCTGCACGTTCACCCACGGCAGCATGCGCAGCAGCCATCGTGAGCTGATCTCCTGCATCTGTGGTGCGGACTTGGTGGTGGTGGCCAGGTTCCGCGCCGCGGATGTGCCGAGACTCTTCTGCGGCTGATCCTGGTCCGCGCGGATCTCTTCGCCTACCGACATGAAAATGCCCTCCCCATCGTGCAACGAGCTGCGGCGACAACCCTTCCATCACGGACCGTGTTGGTGCTATTACACGAAAGAGCGGGAATGGATCTTCGCAAACCGGGGCATGTGCGCGGGCGTCCGAACAGGTCGGCGGACCCTGCCCGGCGGCTCGTGGATCCTTCCGGCCGGGAACTCCAAGATCGGGCCGTCCGTTGAACCGGCAAAACGGACGAACGACGTATGGAGACAGTCATGGCAGGCTTCCTGGACCGCGCCAAGGAACAGGCGCAGCGCGGCCTCACGCAGGGCAAGCAGAAGATCGACGAGGTCCAGGCGCAGCGGGCCGGTGGCGACCTGCTGAAGGACCTCGGCGCGGCCTACTTCGCGGAGCGGCGCGGCAGCGGCTCCCCGCAGGCCACGCAGCAGGCCCTCCAGGCTCTGGAGAGCCACATCGCGACGCACGGTGACGGTTTCCTGCGCTCCTGACGCCTTCGGCCCGCCCCGCCGACCGGATCGCCTCGCACGCCGTGCGAACAGGTGGTCCGTGACGGGAAGTTGCGGGTACAAGCACCGGTACGAGACGGCCACGACAGGTGGCCGTCGCGTCCGTGTAAGGAGGCGGCCATGGCCCCACCCATGTCCGCGGGCAGATTTCTGGACCGGCTGAAGGACGAAGGGCTCACCGTCGTCGAGGTCGGGGACTGGGAAAATCACAACCGCAACCACAAGGGCCCGTGGGGCCCGGTCCACGGCGTCATGATCCACCACACGGTGACATCGGGCAGCCAGCGCACGGTGGAGCTCTGCCGGGACGGCTACAGCGGGTTACCGGGCCCGTTGTGCCACGGCGTCATCACCAAGGACGGCCGCGTCCACCTCGTCGGGTACGGCCGTTCCAATCACGCGGGCCTCGGCGACGACGACGTGCTGCGCGCGGTCATCGCCGAGACGGCCCTGCCGGCGGACAACGAGGCCAACACCGACGGCAACCGCCATTTCTACGGCTTCGAGTGCGAGAACCTCGGCGACGGCGAGGACCCCTGGCCGGCGGCCCAGCTGGAGGCCATCGAGCGGGCCGCGGCGGCGGTCTGCCGCCAGCACGGCTGGACGGAGCGCTCGGTGATCGGCCACCTCGAGTGGCAGCCGGGCAAGATCGACCCGCGCGGCTTCACGATGGCCGCCATGCGGGCCCGCATCCGCGACCGTCTGCAGTGACGGACAGGCGCCCGTCGGAGGCCGGTCCCCCACGGGCGCCTTCCTGTCCGCCCGGGACCTCTCTGCCTGCGGCGGGAGGTCCCGGCGCGGCGCGTGTCGGCCCGGCCCCGCGTGTCGCTCGGACGTGTGTCCGACAATGAGGGTGTGACCGGCCCCGACACCCCTGAAGCAGCCGGCCTCGGCGCTCTGCGGCCGCGGCTGCCGTCGCCGCTGCGGGAGGCCGTGGACGAGCGTTTCGCGCGGCACGGAGTGCGGCTGCTGCTGAAGCGGGACGATCTGATCCACCCCCAGCTGATCGGCAACAAATGGCGCAAGCTGGCGCCGAACCTCCGAGCGGCGGACGGCCGCACGGTCCTCACCTTCGGCGGCGCGTACTCGAACCATCTGCGGGCCACCGCCGCCGCCGGCCGCCTGCTGGGCCTGCCCACCGTCGGTGTGGTCCGCGGGCAGGAGCTCGCCGACCGCCCCCTCAACGCCTCCCTCGCCCGGTGCGCCGCCGACGGCATGCGGCTCCATTTCGTCGACAGATCGTCGTACCGCCGCAAGAGCGAGCCCGGAACACTGGCCGCCCTTCTGCGCGCGACCGCCTGCGAGGAGGCGTACGTGGTCCCGGAGGGCGGCAGCAACGCCCTGGCCGTACGCGGCTGTACGGCCCTGGGCGAGGAGCTGCGCGGGCGCGCCGACGTCGTCGCGCTGGCCTGCGGCACCGGCGGCACGCTCGCGGGCCTGGCAGGAGGGCTCGCCCCCGGCCAGCGCGCGCTGGGCATACCGGTCCTCAGGGGCGGCTTCCTCGACGCGGAGATACGCGCCCTCCAGGACGAGGCGTTCGGCGGCCCGCGCGGCGACTGGTCCCTGGACGACCGCTTCCACTTCGGCGGCTACGCCCGTACGCCTCCCGAACTCGACGCGTTCGCCGCCGACTTCGAGCGCCGCCACGACCTGCCCGTCGAACGTCTCTATGTCGCCAAGTCGCTGTATGGTCTCCTGACCCTCACGGAGGAGGGCGTGTTCCCGCGCGGGACGACGGTCGCGGCGGTGATCACGGGCCGTCCGCTCGACCCGCCGGACCGGTAGGTCCGGACCCGAACGTCCGGCCGACGGCATGCCATGCCCCCTCCGGCGGAGCGCTCAGGTCGCCTCCCGGAAGGCCGCGGCCTCCTCCAGGTCGAGTCGCCGCAGCAGTGTCCGCAGCATCTCGTCGTCGATGTAGAGACCGTCCCGCAGCTTCACGAACACCTCGCGCTCGGCGCTGATCATCTCCCGGGACAGCCGCCGGTACGTGTCGTCCACGGTCTCGCCGGTGACGCTGTTGACCTGGCCGAGGCGTTCCCAGACGGCGTTGCGGCGGCGTTCGAGGACCGTGCGCAGCCGGTCGGCGAGGGGCGGCGGAAGGGCGTTTCGCTCGTCGGAGAGGAGGTCGTCCAGGTGCCGTTCGGCGGCCCGGGAGGCCTGCGCCTGGGCGTTCGCCTCCGCGAGGGTCTCGGCCTGCCGGTCCCGCGCGGGGAGTCTCAGCACGCGGATCAGCGGCGGCAGTGTCAGCCCCTGTACGACGAGGGTCCCGATCACCGTCGTGAAGGTCAGGAAGAGGATCATGTTGCGGCCGGGGAAGTCCTCGCCGCCGTCCGCGGTGAGCGGGATCGAGAAGGCGATGGCGAGCGAGACCACACCTCTCATCCCGGCCCAGCTGATGATGAAGGGCCCCTTCCAGGTGGGGTTCACCTCCCGTTCCCGGATCCGCGCGGACAGCAGGCGCGGCAGGAAGGTCGCTGGATACACCCAGACGAACCGGGTCACGACGACGATCACGAAGAGGGCCACCGCGTACCAGGCGGCGCTCGTCCCCTCGTACTCGCCGAGACCCTTCAGGATGACCGGCAGCTGCAGGCCGATGAGGGCGAAGACCGCCGACTCCAGGATGAACGCGACCATCTTCCAGACCGCCTCCTCCTGGAGGCGGGTCGCGAAGTCGACCTCCCAGTTGCGGTGTCCCAGGTAGAGCGCGACGACGACCACGGCGAGCACTCCGGAGGCGTGCACCTGCTCGGCCACCGCGTACGCGAAGAAGGGGGTCAGCAGCGACAGGGAGTTCTGCAGCAGGGCCTCCTTCAGGTGGGTGCGCATCCAGTGGATCGGCACCATCAGGACGATGCCGACGCCGATGCCGCCGAGCGCGGCGATCAGGAACTCGCCGATGCCGCCCGCCCAGGTCGCGCCCTCGCCGACGGCGGCGGCGATCGCTACCTTGTAGGCGGTGATCGCGGTCGCGTCGTTCACCAGCGATTCGCCCTGCAGGATCGTGGTGACCCGCGACGGCAGGCCGACGCGGCGCGCCACCGCCGTGGCCGCCACGGCGTCCGGCGGTGCCACGACCGCGCCGAGCACCAGCGCCGCGGTGAGCGGCAGGTCCGGCACGATCACGTAGGCGGCCCAGCCGACGGCGAACGTCGCGAACAGCACGTACCCGACCGACAGCAGCGCGACCGGCCGGATCTGCGCCCGCAGATCGAGGTACGAGCTGTCCGTGGCGGCCGTGTAGAGCAGCGGAGGCAGCAGCAGCGGCAGGACCACGTGGGGGTCGAGGGTGTACTCGGGCACGCCGGGCACGTACGAGACGATCAGGCCCGCGGCGACGAGGAGCAGGGGCGCGGGCACCGGGGTACGGCGTGCCGCCCCCGCCACGGCGGCACTGCCCGCGATCAGCAGGAGCAGGGGCATCACATGCATCGGTATCGGCCCGCTTTCGTTTCCGCGCGGATTCCCGCACACCCGACGTAATCTGGCAATCATGAAACAGTGCACGCACGCCGACGCGCTGCCCCGTCCGGAACCCGCACCGTTGAGCGACACCTGCCTGGAGTGCCTGGCGGACGGCTCGCATCCGGTGCAGCTGCGACTGTGCCTGGTCTGCGGCCACGTGGGCTGCTGCGACTCGTCGCCGATGCGGCACGCCACGGAGCATTTCAAGGACTCGGGACATCCGATCATGCGGACCTTCGAGCCCGGTGAGAGCTGGCGCTGGTGCTTCGTCGACCACGTCCTGGTGTGACGTGGGATCCGGACGGTTCGACCGTCTGACGTCTGGGTACGTCAACCCGGCGCGCGCTCTTCCCAATTGGGCCCGCAGACCCCTAGCCACTGTGCGTATACATAGGTTTACTATGAGTGACAGCAAGGGGTTGGGGTCCCGGGGACAGGAAAGCTGAGAGCGCGGTAGCGTCACCGCTGAACCACATGGCGCGTTACCCGGGGGGCAACCCCCGGCCCCCGAAAGAGCTTGTACCACCTTGGAGGTGAGGGTGTCCCAGATCGCAGGCGAGCCCGCGACCCAGGACTTCGTGGAAGTCCGGCTGCCGGCTGCGGGTGCCTACCTGTCGGTGCTGCGCACGGCCACGGCCGGCCTCGCGGCGCGTTTGGACTTCACCCTCGACGAGATCGAGGACTTGCGCATCGCCGTGGACGAGGCGTGCGCGATCCTGTTGCAACAGGCGGTGCCGGGCTCCGTGCTCAGCTGTGTGTTCCGCCTGATCGACGACTCGCTCGAGGTGACCGTCTCGGCCCCGACCACCGACGGCCACGCCCCCGCACGGGACACGTTTGCCTGGACCGTGCTGTCGGCCCTCGCGGGCAAGGTCTCCTCCTCGGTGGCCGACGACAAAACCGTTTCGATCAGCCTCTACAAACAGCGCGGCGCGGGACCCGGGCCGGCGTGAGGAACGGGGACGGGCCGGTGCGGGACGAAGAGCGCGGCACACGGGAACCTGCCGCCGGGGGCGAGGACGGCCCCGGCGCGCCCCGGCCCCTGGCGAAGGGGGTCGACGGCATCCCCGAGCAGGCCCGGCCGCATCCGGAGGACGGTGGGTCCCCGGCGGCCGGGGCGTCTGGGGCGGAGCCGATCGAGGAGGACGGGCGCGAAGCGCCCTCCGGCAGTGACGGGCGACAGGATCCAGACGTTGCCGCGCAAAGGGGGTCCCCCCGGACGGAGTCTGGGGGAGCGTCCGTGGAAGGGCGGCGGCGGGTGACGGGCGGGATCATGAGCGAGCAGCACGAGCACGAGCGGAATGCCGACAACAGCGCGTCGGGCGCACAGCACGACCCCCACAACCGGAGCGGGGCGCGGCTCAAGTTCATCGAGCTGCGCAAGCTGGATGCCGGCAGTCCGGAGTACGCGGAGCTGCGCAACCAGCTGGTCCGCATGCACCTGCCGCTCGTGGAGCATCTCGCGCGCCGTTTCCGCAATCGCGGCGAGCCGTTGGACGACCTCACACAGGTCGCGACCATCGGTCTGATCAAGTCGGTCGACCGTTTCGACCCGGAGCGTGGTGTCGAGTTCTCGACCTACGCGACTCCGACGGTCGTCGGTGAGATCAAGCGGCACTTCCGGGACAAGGGCTGGGCCGTGCGCGTGCCCCGCCGTCTGCAGGAGCTGCGGCTCTCGCTGACCACGGCGACCGCGGAGCTCTCCCAGCAGCACGGCCGCTCCCCCACCGTGCACGAGCTGGCCGAGAAACTGGCCATCTCGGAGGAGGAGGTCCTGGAGGGCCTGGAGTCGGCCAACGCGTACTCCACGTTGTCCCTGGACGTCCCCGACACGGACGACGAGTCGCCGGCCGTCGCGGACACCCTGGGCTCCGAGGACGAGGCACTGGAGGGCGTCGAGTACCGCGAGTCCCTCAAGCCGCTCCTGGAGGACCTCCCTCCGCGTGAGAAGCGCATTCTGCTGCTGCGCTTCTTCGCGAACATGACCCAGTCGCAGATCGCCCAGGAGGTCGGCATCTCCCAGATGCACGTCTCCCGGCTGCTGGCCCGCACGCTGGCCCAGCTCCGCGAAAAGCTGCTGGTCGAGGAGTAGGAAGCCCCGCGCCCTTCCGTCAGGGGGCGCGGGAGACCGTCTGCCCTCCGGGGACCCGGTGAAACCGCGCGAGCCGCGACGACCGGCCCGCGCACCCGGCACGGCCTCGACGCGCGGACCCACTACGCCCTGGGTGCCGCCCGTGCTGCTCGCGGCGCCCCGTCCTGCTTTCGGGTCCTACTTCGGTTCCCGGATCCCGCCGGGGCCGGTGATCCCCAGCGCCCGCGTCGTCTCGGGGTTCAGGATCAGTACCAACGTCGCGACCGCCACCACCGCCAGGGCGATCCCCCCGGGAATGGCGAGGCTGTCGGCCTGGAGCAGGTTGTACGCGACGGGCAGCGCCATGATCTGCGTGATGATCGCCGGCCCCCGGCTCCAGCCGCGGCGCATGAGCAGCCCGCGCGCGGCAAGCAGGGGCAGCAGCGCGAGCACGATCAGCGTCACACCCCCGGTGACGGCCTGGCTCCGGTCGTCCGGGTGGCCGGTGAGGCCCATCACGAGCATGTAGACGCCCCCGACGACGAGGGCGAGCCCCTCCAGCCCGGCGAGCGCCGCGGCCGCGGTCAGCCGCCCGGGGCGGGGGTCGGGGTCGGTCGATTCCGGGGTGGGATTCTGCGCAGAACTCACCCCTGAAGGGTAGCCCTCGCCCCGTCCACTCCCCTGCGCCCGGGGCACTCCCGGCGCACGCGCCGGGCGCTCGCCTTCTCACCTGATCCTCACCTCGGTATGGGCCGAGTACCAAGCGGTAGGTACGCTGCATCGCATGCGTGCACTTCTTGTGGTCAATCCGGCAGCAACCACCACCAGCGCACGCACGCGTGACGTCTTGATCCACGCGCTGGCGAGCGAGATGAAACTCGAAGCGGTCACCACCGAGTACCGCGGCCATGCCAGGGACCTCGGCCGGCAGGCCGCGGAGAGCAAGGACATAGAACTGGTCGTGGCCCTCGGCGGCGACGGCACGGTCAACGAGGTCGTGAACGGTCTGCTGCACAACGGCCCCGACCCCGACCATCTGCCCGGCCTCGCCGTGGTCCCCGGCGGTTCCACCAACGTCTTCGCCCGCGCCCTGGGCCTGCCCAACGACGCCGTCGAGGCGACGGGCGCCCTCCTGGACGCCCTGCGGGAGGGCCGGGAGCGCACGGTGGGCCTGGGTCTCGCCGCGGGCACCCCGGGCAGTGAGGACGAGGGCGTCCCCGCCCGCTGGTTCACCTTCAACGCGGGCCTCGGCTTCGACGCCGGCGTGGTCGGCCGCGTCGAACAGCACCGTGAGCGCGGCAAGCGCTCCACCCACTCTCTCTACCTCCGCCAGGCGATGCGCCAGTTCTTCGGGGAGACCCACCGTCGCCGCGGCACCATCACACTGGAGCGGCCCGGCTGCGACCCGGTGACCGATCTGGTGCTCTCGATAGTCTGCAACACCTCCCCGTGGACGTATCTGGGCAATCGCCCGGTGTACGCGTCACCTAAGGCCTCGTTCGATACCGGCCTCGACGTGCTCGGCCTGAGCCGCATGTCGACGGGTGCGGTTGCCCGGTATGGCACCCAGTTGCTCACTTCGTCCCCCGAGCGCGGACCCCATGGCAAGCACGCGGTGTCCCTGCACGATCTGACCGACTTCACCTTGCATTCGAAGGTCCCACTCCCCCTGCAGATGGACGGCGACCACCTCGGACTGCGTACGAGCGTCGCGTTCACAGGCGTTCGCCGTGCACTGCGTGTGATTGTGTGAGCGGAACGGGCTAAAGTCCTTCCACTCGAACGTTTAGACCAGGATCCACCCCATGGAAGTACGGCTGTGACCTAGTCGACACCGAGGAATCAAAAAAAACTTTCCGGTAGGGGTTGTATCCGCCGCTGAGGTTTGCGAGTCTCTACGTGGCGCTCGGGACGGGCCGCAACATCGCCCCCACAGAGCGCCGGAACCCCTCCTCACATCACAGGACGATGCCAGTCCGTATGGCAGTCGGCCCTTCACTTGTTGAGGGATTCGTGAAAGCGTTCACATTCACAAGCAACGTGCATGTAATACCAAGGAGAGGTAGCAGCCATGGACTGGCGTCACAACGCCGTTTGCCGCGAGGAAGACCCGGAGCTCTTCTTCCCCATCGGCAACACCGGTCCTGCGCTGCTGCAGATCGAGGAAGCCAAGGCCGTTTGCCGTCGCTGCCCCGTCATGGAGCAGTGCCTGCAGTGGGCGCTTGAGTCCGGCCAGGACTCCGGCGTCTGGGGTGGTCTCAGCGAGGACGAGCGCCGTGCGATGAAGCGCCGCGCCGCCCGCAACAGGGCCCGTCAGGCCTCCGCCTGACAACCCGCCCCACAACAGCCTGAGCTTGGCGGCGCGTACAGCGAGTACGCATCTCCCGCCCCCGAGCCGCAGCGCGCAGTACCCCCGATGCGCACAACCGCATGAACACTATGAGCCCCGGACCACCCAGTGGTCCGGGGCTCATTGCTGTTTGCGATCGCGTCCTGCCCGGGCTTCCTGGCGTCGGTCCGCGACCGATTCCCTCGGGCGAGGATTACGTAGCGTGTTCGTGAAGTAATGGTGCGGGTCGCTTCCGAGGGCCCGGTGGCGGCCCGGGCCGCCTGGATTACTCAGGCGGCCCGAGTGACGTGGGTTACTTGTTGGCCCGTACCGGAATGTCCAGTACGACCTGTGTGCCCCGCTCCGGGGCCCGGACCATGTCGAAGGTGCCGCCCAACTCGCCCTCCACCAGGGTCCGCACGATCTGCAGTCCGAGGTTGCCCGAGCGGTGCGGGTCGAAGCCCTCGGGCAGGCCCACCCCGTCGTCCTGGACGGTGACCAGGAGACGGGACTCCTTGGACGTGCCGCCGCGGACCGCGGACACCTCGACCGTGCCCCGCTCACCCTCCCGGAAGCCGTGCTCCAGGGCGTTCTGCAGGATCTCGGTGAGGACCATGGAGAGCGGGGTCGCGACCTCGGCGTCGAGTATGCCGAAGCGGCCCGTGCGCCGGCCGACGACCTTGCCCGGTGAGATCTCGGCGACCATGGCGAGCACCCGGTCGGCGATCTCGTCGAACTCCACCCGCTCGTCGAGGTTCTGGGAGAGCGTCTCGTGCACGATGGCGATCGAGCCGACGCGGCGCACCGCCTCTTCGAGAGCCTCGCGGCCCCCGTCCGACTCGATGCGACGGGCCTGGAGACGCAGC
This sequence comes from Streptomyces aurantiacus, assembly GCF_027107535.1. Classification (NCBI taxonomy): domain Bacteria; kingdom Bacillati; phylum Actinomycetota; class Actinomycetes; order Kitasatosporales; family Streptomycetaceae; genus Streptomyces; species Streptomyces sp. Qhu-G9. The sequence goes on from NZ_CP114283.1 coordinate 8,171,043, forward strand.
AGCGCCGCGACCGTCTGGAGGTTGTTCTTCACCCGGTGGTGGATCTCCCGGATGGTCGCGTCCTTGGTGATCAACTCCCGCTCGCGGCGCCGCAGTTCGGTGACGTCCCGCAGGAGTACCAGCGAGCCCACGCGGGTGCCCTTGGGTTTGAGCGGGATGGCGCGCAGCTGGATCACGCCGTCGTTGCTCTCGATCTCGAACTCGCGGGGCGCCCAGCCGCTGGCGACCTTGGCCAGCGCCTCGTCCACCGGGCCCCGGGACGGGGCGAGTTCGGCGGTGGTCATGCCCAGGTGGTGGCCGACCAGGTCGGCGGCGAGGCCGAGGCGGTGGTACGCCGACAGCGCGTTCGGTGACGCGTACTGGACGACGCCGTCCGCGTCCAGCCGGATCAGGCCGTCGCCCACGCGGGGCGAGGCATCCATGTCCACCTGCTGGTCGGGGAACGGGAAGGAGCCCGCCGCGATCATCTGCGCCAGGTCGGATGCGCTCTGCAGATAGGTGAGTTCCAGCCGCGAGGGCGTGCGCACGGTGAGGAGGTTGGTGTTGCGGGCGATGACACCGAGGACGCGGCCCTCCCTGCGCACGGGGATGGACTCGACCCGGACGGGCACCTCCTCGCGCCACTCCGGGTCGCCCTCGCGCACGATCCGGCCCTCGTCCAGGGCGGCGTCCAGCATGGGGCGGCGGCCGCGCGGCACGAGGTGACCGACCATGTCGTCCTGGTACGAGGTGGGGCCGGTGTTGGGTCGCATCTGGGCGACCGAGACATAGCGGGTGCCGTCGCGGGTGGGGACCCACAGGACGAGGTCGGCGAAGGAGAGGTCGGAGAGCAGCTGCCACTCCGAGACCAGCAGATGCAGCCACTCGAGGTCGGAGTCACCGAGGGCCGTGTGCTGGCGTACGAGATCGTTCATGGAGGGCACGTGTGCGAGCGTACCCGTCGCGTGCGACAAGGCCCGAAATCGGCCACCCGCGCGGCCCCGGAGAACACCCGCGGGCCGCGGCGCCTGGGAGGGACCCTCAACCCTCCCGGCACCGCAGCCCGGAGCAACATCGGCCGCGGGGTGTGCGGTCCCGATCGGCCGAAGGATGAGGAGCCGGTGCAGTCAGGGCAGAGAGCGCCGGTTCCTCGATCCGCCTTCCTGTGCGGGGAAGGCGGAGGCTTGGTCGTTCAGCTGGCTTGATCGTGCAGTTGCGTTCTCAAGCTTCGCGTAAGCATTGTGGACTAGACCACTGTGAGTGTCCATGCGTTGACGGATGTTTGTTGTTGTCTCTCAATCCAACAACTCGCGTCCTCCATCCACCACGCAGCCTAACCCCGAGCGGTTCACGGGCGGGGCCAGATTCACATCGCGAGTTCGGCGAGCGCCTCCGGTTCCTCCTTGGTGGCACCGTCGCGCGCCTGCTGGGACATGCCCTGGATCATGGCGCCGGCACGGCGGGCCAGGGCTGCCGCGTCCGTGTCCGTGTCCGTGTCCGTGTCCGTGTCCGTGTCCGTGTCCGGGGGCAGCTCGCCCGCGTCGGCACCGGCCCGTACGCGGCGCTCCACGGCGGCGATGCCGGCCCTGCGCCGATCCCGCAGAGAGGCCTCCACCTCGGGGGTGGTGCAGTTGGTCGCGGCGTGGAGGACCAGGCAGCCGAGCGGGCGGCCCGGCACGGTGAACCCGGCTGCGGCCTCGCGCAGCATCCGCTCCACCGCGGTGCCGTCTCGCGATCGAAGGAGCGGGGGCGTCCGCGCGGCCTGGGGACCGGCCCGGCGGTGCCCGTGACGTCCTGGCTGCTCACCGTGCGGCGAATTCCAGAGCGGGCGACAGGGAAAACGCCGGGCGGAAGGAGCGGCCGGGCAGCGGTGACCGGGAAGGAGCGTTCTGCTAGATTGGTCTATACCACATATGCAGGTGAGTTCCCTCTCAGAACGGCAGGCCCAGCGTGGAAGTTGTCATCGTTCCGGACGCCAAGGCGGGTGGCGAGCTCATTGCCGAGGCCATGGCGGAGTTGATCCGGCACAAGCCCGAAGCCCTGCTCGGGGTGGCCACCGGTTCGACCCCCCTGCCCATCTACGAGGCGCTGGCGGCGAAGGTGGGCTCCGGGGCCGTGGACGCCTCGCGGACACGGGTCGCACAGCTCGACGAGTACGTGGGACTGCCGGCCGAGCATCCCGAGTCGTACCGGTCCGTGCTGCGGCGCGAGGTGCTGGAGCCTCTGGGGATCGGCATGGCGGCGTTCATGGGACCCGACGGGACCGCCGAGGACGTACGTGCCGCGTGCGAGGCGTACGACAAGGCGCTCGGCGACGCGGGCGGGGTCGATCTCCAGCTGCTCGGGATCGGCACCGACGGGCACATCGGGTTCAACGAACCGTGCTCCTCGCTCGCCTCCCGTACGCGGATCAAGACGCTGACCGAGCAGACACGGGTCGACAACGCCCGGTTCTTCGAGGGCGACATCGAGCAGGTGCCGCACCACGTGATCACCCAGGGGATCGGGACGATCCTGGAGGCACGGCACCTGGTGCTGCTGGCCACCGGTGAAGGCAAGGCCGACGCCGTGGCGGCGACCGTCGAGGGCCCCGTCGCGGCGGTGTGCCCGGCATCCGCGCTCCAGTTGCACCCGCACGCCACGGTCGTGGTGGACGAGGCGGCCGCGTCCAAGCTGAAGCTGGCGGACTACTTCCGGCACACGTACTCCAACAAGCCGGCCTGGCAGGGGATCTAGCGGTTCTCGGGGGACGCGGAAGGCGCCGGGCTCCCCGCGTGGGAGTCCGGCGCCTGTCGTTCGGCGCTGCCGCCAGTGCGAGGTCGGGTGCGGGCTCGCCGCAGCTGATCGCGCAGTTCCCCGCGCCCCTGAAAGCCCCGGTCTCCGGCCCCTTGAAAAGCTCCAGGTGCTCCGGGGGCCCGGCAAGGTCACAGGGCGGTGATGGCCTCCGCCGCTGCGAGGCCGCACACCCGGGCAGCGCCGTGCGTGGCGAGGTGGAGGGCGCCCCGGGGCGGAGCCTGCGGTACGCCCATCTCGACCACGACCGTGTCCGGCCGGGCGGTGACCAGCGCGTCGAGAGCCTCGGCCATCCAGCCGTGCCGGTGGACGTCGCGCACGACGGCGACCACCCGGCGCGGCCCGGCGGCCGCGAGCACCTCCGCCCCGGCCCCCTCCCCCGAGAAGCTCCCGGTCTCCGTGCCCGGCAGCCTGCGGCGCAGCTCGGCGCCGACGCCCCAGGGGGTCTCGTCCCCGACGGCGATGTTGGTGGCGGGGGTGAGGGCCGCGACGTACGGCGCCCCGGTGAGCGGCGCGCAGTGCGGGCCGCGGGTGACGGTCAGCGCGCGCCGGGCCGCCACCAGGCCGATCCCGGGGTCGGGCTCGTCGGCGGCGGAGGCCGGCCCCACGGCGGCCGAGGCGGTCCAGGACGCCAGGGCCCGCACCCGGGCCGCCGCGTCCGCCAGTCGTTCCTCGGGGAGTTCGCCCGAGCGGACCGCCGTGACCAGCGCGTCCCGCAGCCGCAGGACCGTCGCGTCGTCCGCGAGCCCGCCACCCACGCAGATGGCGTCGGCGCCCGCGGCGATCGCGAGGACGCTGCCCCGCTCGATGCCGTGGGTCGCGGAGATGGCCCGCATCTCCATGCCGTCGGTGACGATCAGCCCGTCGTAGCCGAGTTCCTCGCGCAGCAGTCCGGTGAGGACGCGGCGGGAGAGGGTCGCGGGGTGGGCCGGGTCGAGGGCGGGTACCAGGATGTGCGCGCTCATCACGGCGCGGGTGCCGGCCTCGATGGCCGCGCGGAACGGGGCCAGCTCACGCGACTGCAGGACCGACAGCTCCGCGTCGATGCGCGGCAGCGCGTGATGGGAGTCGACCGCGGTGTCGCCGTGCCCCGGGAAGTGCTTGGTGCAGGCGGCGACGTGGGCGGACTGGAGCCCGCGGACGTACGCGGCGGTGTGCCGGGCGACCAGGGCCGTGTCGGCGCCGAAGGACCGTACGCCGATGACGGGGTTGTCGGGGTTGGAGTTGATGTCCGCGGACGGTGCCCAGTTGAGGTTCACCCCGCAGTCGGCCAGCCGGCGGCCCAGCTCGTGGGCCACGGCCTCGGTCAGCGTCACGTCGTCGACCGCGCCCAGCGCGTGGTTGCCGGGGAACGACGAGCCCGTCCGCACCTCCAGTCGCGTGACGTCACCGCCCTCCTCGTCGATGGCGACCAGTACGTCGCCCCGCTCCGCGCGCAACTGGGCGGTCAAGGCGGCGAGTTGGGCGGGTGAAGCGATGTTGCGGCCGAAGAGGCCGACGGAGGCGAGGCCCTCGCCGAGCCGCCGCAGCAGCCAGGAGGGGGCGGAGGTCCCGGTGAAGCCGGGCTGCAGGACGGCAAGGGCGTCGCGGGTCAGCGTGTCCGTGCCGGAGACGATGGTGGTCATCGGGTGGCGTTATCCCTTCACCGCGCCGGAGGTGAGTCCGCTGACGGCCTTGCGCTGGAGGAAGACGAAGAGGACCAGGATCGGGATGGCGAAGAGCGAGGCCGCGGCCATGGTGGCCCCCCAGTCGTCGCCGAACGTCGTCTGGAAGCTGGAGAGCCACAGCGGGAGCGTCTGCTTCTCGGCGTCCTTGTTGAGGATCAGGACGAGCGGGAACTCGTTCCACGCCGTGATGAAGCCGAAGAGCGAGGTGGCCATCAGTCCGGGGGCGAGCAGCGGGAAGATGACCTTCACGAAGGCCTGCCTGCGGGTGCAGCCGTCCACCATCGCCGACTCCTCCAGCTCCTTCGGCACGGCGGCGACGTACCCGCGCAGCGTCAGGACGGTGAAGGGCAGCACCATGATCATGTAGAAGAGGGTGAGTGGTACGAGGCTGTTGAGCAGGTCGGCGTCGCGCACGATCATGTAGATCGCGATGACCATGACCTCCCACGGTGCCATCTGCGCGATCATGAAGGTCAGGAGGAAGCCGCGACGGCCCCTGAACCGCATCCGGGCCAGCGCGAAGGACGCGAGCAGCGCGATGACGAGGGAGAAGACCACCGCGAGGACGGTCACCGTCAGGGAGTTGCCGACCAGTGTCCAGAAGTGGTCGGCGTCCAGGGCCCGTCGGAAGTGGTCGAGGGTGATGTCGGTCGGCACGAAGACCGGGTCGTCCGCGATGATGTCGCCGGTCGGCTTCAGCGCGGTCGCGAACATCCAGTAGACGGGGAACGCGAAGACGACGAAGAGGGCGAGGGCCGTCGCGTTGGGCCAGATCCGGGACGCCACGGAAGAGACGGGGCGCTTCACAGCTCGTCCTCCTCTTGCTTGAGAACGGTTCGCAGGTAGTAGGCCGTCAGGCCGAGCAGGATGAGGATCGTCAGGAACGAGATCGCCGCGCCCATCCCGTAGTGCTGGTTGCCGGGGCCTTCGACGAACGCGTAGATCGGCAGGGTCTCGGTGAGCCGGTCGGGTCCGCCCATGTTCATCGCGAAGATCTGCGGGAACGCCTTGAAGACCCAGATGACCTCCAGGAAGGTCGTCGCCCACAGGAACGGCCGCAGGAACGGGAAGGTCACGTGGGTGAAGCTCTTCCACACCCCGGCCCCGTCGATGGAGGCGGCCTCGTACAGCTCTTTCGGGATGGTGGTCGTGGCGGCGTACAGGTTGATCGCCACGAACGGGATGGACTGCCAGACGATCACCAGGGTGATCACGGAGAAGGTGGAGAGCTGGGAGCCGAACCAGTTGTAGTCGGCCATCGACGTCCAGCCCGCCTTGGCGAGCAGCCAGTTGACGACGCCGAAGCGCTGGGCGAACAGCCACTGGTAGACGGTGGTCGCGGCGATCACGGGCATCGCCCAGGCCAGCACCACACCGAGCAGCAGCAGCAACCGCATGCGCTTGCCGAGCCGGGCGAGGAGCAGGCCGACGAGGGTGCCGAGCACCATGATGAGGACGACGTTCACGGTGGTGAAGACGACCGTGCGCTGGACGACCTTCCAGAAGTCAGCGCTGCCGAGGACCTCTTTGTAGTTGTCGCCGCCGTTCCACTCGGTGAGGTGCAGGATCAGCTGGCGCGGGTTGAGGTTCTGGAACGACAGCATGCCGTTCTTGACCAGCGGCCAGCCGAGCAGCACCACGGTGACGAGCAGCGCGGGCACCAGGAGCAGGTAGGGGGCGGACGCACCGCCGCGCCTCCTGGCCGTGGCCGGGTCCGTGGCGTCGGTGGGCGGGGGTACGTCGGTCTTACGGGCACCGGGCGCCGCGGCCGTGCCTGTGTCCGTGCGTTCGGTCTGCACTGACATGCTCGCCATCTCTTCCACCGTCAGGAGTCACAGGTCGTTCGATGCGCCGGCGCCGGGGGCGGGCGGGCCGCCCCCGGCGGGTGCTCAACTGCTCTGCGCGAGCCGCTTGTTGATCTCGGACTCGACCTGCTCGGCGGCGTCGGCGGGCGACTTCCCCTTGAGGACCGCGGTCATGTAGGCCTTGATCGGGTTCGGGTCGTTCTCCACGGCGGCCCACTCGGGGATCAGCGGCGTGGTGCCTCCGCCGGCCGCGGCCGGGGCGGCCGCCTCGGCGGCGCCGTTGCCCGCGAGGTGGGACTGCAGCGACTCCTTGTTCGGGATGACGCCGTTCTCCTTGGCGAGCGCGCCCTCGAACTTGTCGGACAGGGCCACCTTGAGGAACTCCTTGGCGAGCTCCTGCTTCTTGCTGCCCGCGGCGACCGCGAAGTTGGAGCCGCCGAGGAAGACGCCCTCCGGCTTGTCGGCCGTCTCACCGGGGATGGTGAAGTAGCCGATGTCCTTCTCGATCTTCTTGTTGGCGGCGATGGCCGTGCCGGCCTCCCAGCCCATGCCGACGAAGGCGCCCACCTTGCCCTTGGCGAACACCTCGGCCTGCTGCGGGGTCGCCTCGTCCTTGTCCTTGGGGGCCTTGGAGAAGGACTGGTACTTCTTGTAGATCTCCATGGCCTTGCCGACCTTCGGGTCCGCGAGGTTGGAGACGTACTTGTCGCCGTCCTTCTTCACCAGGTCGGCGCCCTGGCCGATGGTCAGGCCGTCGAAGAAGTACCAGTTCTGGCCGGGCAGGTAGATCGGCTCGGCGTCGGTCTTCTTGTCGATGGCCTTCAGGTCCGCGAAGAACTCCTCGCGGGTCTTCGGGGTGTCCTTGATGCCGGCGTCGGCCCAGACCTTCTTGTTGTAGATGACGACGCGGTTGGCGAAGTACCACGGAGCCGCGTACTGCTTGCCGTCGAACACCGAGGACGCGTTGAGGGCCTCGGTCCAGTCGGCGCCGATCTCCGCCTTGAGGTCCGTCAGGTCGGCGAGACCGCCGGTGGCCGCGTAGGCGGGCGTCTGGGTGTTGCCGACCTCCACGACGTCCGGCGGGCTGTCCTCGGAGAGCGCGGTGGTGATCTTCTGCTGGATGCCGTTCCACTGCTGGGTCTCGAACTTCAGCTTGGCGCCGGTCTTCTTCTCGAAGGCGGCCTTGACGTCCTTGGTCCAGCCGGGCGGCGTGGAGCCGTCCATGGCCCAGACGGTCAGGGTCTGGCCCTTGAAACCGTCGGCCCCCGTCTTGTCACCACTGTCACCGTCGTCGCCGCCACAGGCCGCGACCGACATCAACATGCCCGCGACACCGACGGCCGCGATGAGCTTGCGCTTCACGTCATCCTCCTCAGGGATGCCAGCAACCCCCCTGCCCACCGCGTGACTTACGACGAGTACTGCCCGTGGGGCTGGGACCTGGTCCTCAATGGTTTAGACCAGTACGGGGAGCTTGGCCTAGACCTAGAGGGGTGTCAAGGGTCGAAAAGCCGCTCCCGGCCGTCCGTTACGCGACCTACATATGAAGGGACCTTTCACTACAGGGGCGACAGAACGGGCGCGCCCGTGCGCAGGCCGCGGCCGGTGTCCACGGCGCACCCGCTCTCGCGGTGGACTAGACCAAAAGGGACCCCGACGGTATATAGAGGGGATCACGCAGCGTGCGGGAGGACACTCGCACGGCTGGGCGTGCCACGATGTGAGCCGTGGCCGACGCGCACGTCGGCCGCATCGGCACCCGGAGCCGGGAAGGCAGAGTATGAGCACCGACGTCAGCAGTGCGGAGAACGAGGGTGGGGCCCCCATCCGTACCGCGCGCGTGCCCAAGTACTACCGCCTGAAGAAGCACCTGCTCGACATGACGGACACGCTGCCGCCGGGCACGCCGGTACCGCCCGAGCGCACGCTCGCCGCCGAGTTCGACACCTCACGCACGACCGTGCGCCAGGCCCTCCAGGAACTGGTCGTCGAGGGCCGCCTCGAACGCATCCAGGGCAAGGGCACCTTCGTCGCCAAGCCGAAGGTCTCGCAGGCCCTCCAGCTCACCTCGTACACCGAGGACATGAGGGCGCAGGGCCTGGAGCCCACCTCGCAGCTCCTGGACATCGGCTACATCACCGCCGACGACACCCTCGCCGAGCTTCTCGACATCACGGCCGGCGGGCGCGTCCTGCGTATCGAGCGGCTCCGGCTCGCGAGCGGTGAGCCGATGGCCATCGAGACGACGCATCTGTCCGCGAAGCGCTTTCCCGCGCTGCGGAGGTCGCTCGTCAAGTACACGTCCCTCTACACGGCGCTGGCCGAGGTGTACGACGTGCATCTCGCCGAGGCCGAGGAGACGATCGAGACGTCCCTGGCCACACCCCGGGAGGCCGGGCTGCTCGGGACCGACGTGGGCCTGCCGATGCTGATGCTGTCCCGGCACTCGCTGGACAAGGACGAGCAGCCGGTGGAGTGGGTGCGGTCGGTGTACCGGGGGGACCGCTACAAGTTCGTCGCACGGCTCAAGCGGCCCACGGAGTAGGTCCGCAGGGAGTGTGCGGGCGGCTGTGCGCGGACCGCCGGGAGGCGGATCCGCGGCAGGGCATCCGCCGTGGTCCGGCATCCGATCCGGCGGCGGAAGGGTACGCGATCTCCGGTGTGCGGACGGGGGGTTCCATAAAGCAAAGCCGTCCCTTAGATTTCCTGCGCGTCGCACAGGTGATCAGTGAGGGGACGGAGCCGTCATATGCCGGACACACCGGACGCGCCGAGAGCGCCCGAAGAGAAACCGCCGGTGGTGACACCGGTCCGTGTGGTGATCGCCCTCTGTCTGATCGCGCCGTTCGTGGCGATGCTCTGGGTGGGGTCGTACGCGAAGGTCGACCCGGCCTTCATCGGCATCCCGTTCTTCTACTGGTACCAGATGCTGTGGGTGTTCGTCTCGACCGCGCTCACCATGGTCGCGTACGCGCTGTGGAACCGTGACCAGCGCGCCCGCAAGTCCCGGAAGGAGGGCGCGTCCGCATGAACGACGGCGTGAACGGCGTGGCACTCGCCGTCTTCATCTTCTTCTTCCTGGCCGTCACGGTCATGGGCTTCCTCGCGTCGCGCTGGCGCCGGGCCGAGACCGACAGCCTCGACGAATGGGGCCTGGGCGGACGGTCGTTCGGCACCTGGGTCACGTGGTTCCTGCTCGGCGGCGACCTCTACACGGCATACACCTTCGTGGCGGTCCCGGCGGCGATCTACGCGGCGGGCGCGGCCGGCTTCTTCGCCGTCCCCTACACGATCCTGGTGTACCCGCTCATCTTCACGTTCCTGCCCCGCCTGTGGTCGGTCTCGCACAAGCACGGGTACGTGACGACGTCGGACTTCGTACGCGGGCGCTTCGGCTCGAAGGGGCTGTCGCTCGCGGTGGCGGTGACCGGCATCCTCGCGACGATGCCGTACATCGCGCTCCAACTGGTCGGCATCCAGGCCGTCCTGGACGTGATGGGCGTCGGCGGCGGGGAGGACACCAACTGGTTCATCAAGGACCTGCCGCTGCTCATCGCCTTCGGCGTGCTGGCCGCGTACACGTACTCGTCCGGCCTGCGCGCACCGGCCCTGATCGCGTTCGTCAAGGACACGCTGATCTACATAGTCATCGCGGTCGCGATCATCTACATCCCGATCAAGCTGGGCGGCTTCGACGAGATCTTCGCCAAGGCGGGCGAGGCCTACAGCCAGACCAACCCGGCGACGGGCGCGCCCCGTGGCGCCCTGACCCCGAGCGAGGCCGGCCAGTGGACGTACGCGACGCTGGCCCTGGGCTCGGCGCTGGCGCTGTTCATGTACCCGCACTCGATCACGGCGACGCTGTCCAGCCGCAGCCGTGAGGTGATCCGGCGCAACACCACGATCCTGCCGCTGTACTCGCTGATGCTGGGGCTGCTCGCGCTGCTCGGGTTCATGGCGATCGCGGCCGGGATCAAGGTGCAGAACGGGCAGTTGGCGATCCCGCAGCTCTTCGAGACGATGTTCCCGGCCTGGTTCGCGGGCGTGGCGTTCGCGGCGATCGGTATCGGCGCGCTCGTACCGGCGGCGATCATGTCCATCGCGGCGGCGAACCTCTTCACCCGCAACATCTACAAGGACTTCATCAAGCCCGACGCGACACCCGCCCAGGAGACCAAGGTCTCCAAGCTGGTCTCGCTGCTGGTGAAGGTGGGCGCGCTGGCCTTCGTCCTCACCATGGACAAGACCGTGGCGATCAACTTCCAGCTGCTGGGCGGGATCTGGATCCTGCAGACCTTCCCGGCGCTGGTCGGCGGTCTGTTCACCCGGTGGTTCCACCGGTGGGCGCTGCTCGCGGGCTGGGCGGTCGGCATGCTGTACGGCACGGTCGCGGCGTACGGGGTGGCCTCGCCGACCCAGAAGCACTTCGGTGGTTCGGCCAAGGAGATCCCCGGGATCGGCGAGATCGGGTACATCGGCCTGACGGCGTTCGTCCTGAACGTGGTCGTGACGGTCGTCCTGACCTTCGCGCTGAGGGCCTTCAAGGCCCCCGACGGCATCGACGAGACGTCGCCGGAGGACTACACGGCGGACGCCGGCGACAAGGGCGTCCAGGTGGAGCTGCCGCCGGCCACGGCCGGGGCGGGGCACTAGGCCCTGTCGGCCTGGCCCGAGGGGCGGCCGGGGGCGTTCTCGCCCCCGGCCGCCCCTGCCCGTCTTCTCCTCCGGGCCCAGGGCCCGCCCCCCGCTCCCCCGCTCCCCGGAAGCCGGAGGAGCGGAAAATCCGGGAGCCGCCGTCGCCCTCCTCGGGCACACTGCGGGGCATGGACATCGCGATCAGGCGGGCGGAGCCCGGGGAGTACACGGCGCTGGGAGAGATCACCGCGCAGGCCTATCTCGGGGACGGGCTGCTCGACTTCGGGGAGAGCGACGAGTATCTCGGCGAGCTGCGGAACGTCGCGAAGCGCGCCGCCGCGGCCGACGTGCTGGTGGCCGTGGAGAGCGCCGGGACCTCCAAGTCCTCCAAGTCCTCCGGGGGCAGGGTCCTCGGCGGGGTGACCTTCGTGCCGTCCGGCGGACTCATGGCCGAGATCTCGCGCGAGGGCGAGGCCGAGATACGGATGCTGGCGGTCTCGAAAGAGGCCCGAGGACGGGGCGTGGGCACCTCCCTCGTCCGCGCGTGCATCGACCGCGCCCGGACCACGGAGGGCTGTTGGGGCATCGTGCTGTCCACCCAGCGCACCATGCACAGCGCCCACCGCATCTACGAGCGCCTCGGCTTCACCCGCGCCCCCGGCCGCGACTGGAACCCCGTCCCGCAGCTGGACGACATCATGCTCCTCAGCTACGAGTTGACGCTCTGACACACTCCGCTGCACCCTCCGGAGCCGCCACGACACAACATGTGGGGGTGCTTCCGGAGCCCGGCACAAGATGTATGCTCATGCTCGCTGTCGCCGCAGGGGAATCCGGTGTGAATCCGGAACTGTCCCGCAACGGTGTACTTGTACGCGTATGCCCGCATGCCGTCGTACAGGAGTCAGTCCGAGGACCTGCCGACAGCGCGCCCAGGCCGTCCGGCCCGGGTGCATGACGTCCGGGCCTCGCGGAGTGGGCCGGTGGACGCGGGGTACCGCTGCGCGGAGCCGATACCCCCGTGTGCCCCGAACCCCTCTCCCCGCAGGCCCCGTGCCGAGCGAGGGAGAGCCCCACGTGACCATCGCGCCAGCCGATCCGGTTTCAGCGGAAGCGACACAGGACCAGCAGGACAGGGCCGCGGCCGACGGACCGGGAACCGCGTTGCTGCGGACCCTGACCGCCTTCACCGCCGACCTCCCCGGCGCCGACCCCGGCAGGGTCGCCGCGGCGGCCCTGCGCGGCCGGTCCGCCGTCGCGGACGAGCCGGAGCTGCGCGAGCTCGCCACGGAGGCGGCCGCGGGTCTCATCTCCGAGGACCCGGTGTACTCGAAGCTGGCCGCACGCCTGCTGACGGTCGGCATCACCGCGGAGGCCGCCTCGCAGGGCGTGCGCTCCTTCTCCGAGTCGGTCGCCGTCGGCCACCGCGAGGGCCTGATCGCCGACCGCACGGCCGAGTTCGTCCGCGTCCACGCGGCCCGTCTCGACGCGCTGATCGACGCCTCTTCCGCCGAGGGCGCCGACGACCGCTTCGGCTACTTCGGCCTGCGCACCCTCCACAGCCGGTACCTGCTACGGCACCCGATCACCCGGTCCGTCATCGAGACGCCCCAGCACTTCATGCTGCGGGTGGCGAGCGGTCTCGCCGAGGACGCCACGAGCCGCTCGGTGGACGAGGTCGCGGCGCTGTACGCCCTCATGAGCCGCCTCGACTACCTGCCCTCCTCCCCCACCCTCTTCAACTCCGGTACGCGGCACCCGCAGATGTCGTCCTGCTACCTCCTCGACTCCCCGCTGGACGAGCTGGACTCCATCTACGACCGCTACCACCAGGTGGCCCGCCTCTCGAAGCACGCGGGCGGCATCGGCCTCTCGTACTCCCGGGTCCGCTCCCGCGGTTCACTGATCCGCGGCACGAACGGGCACTCGAACGGCATCGTCCCGTTCCTGAAGACGCTCGACGCCTCGGTGGCCGCCGTGAACCAGGGTGGCCGGCGCAAGGGCGCGGCCGCGGTCTACCTGGAGACCTGGCACTCCGACATCGAGGAGTTCCTGGAGCTGCGCGACAACACCGGTGAGGACGCCCGGCGCACGCACAACCTGAACCTCGCGCACTGGATCCCGGACGAGTTCATGCGCCGGGTGAACGAGGACCGCGTCTGGTCGCTGTTCTCGCCCTCGGACGTGCCCGAGCTGGTCGACCTGTGGGGCGAGGAGTTCGACGCCGCGTACCGCAAGGCCGAGGAGCAGGGTCTCGCCAAGAAGACCATTCCGGCCCGCGATCTGTACGGCCGCATGATGCGCACCCTCGCCCAGACCGGCAACGGCTGGATGACCTTCAAGGACGCCGCCAACCGCACGGCCAACCAGACGGCGCTGCCCGGCCACACGGTCCACTCCTCGAACCTGTGCACCGAGATCCTGGAGGTGACGGACGACGGGGAGACCGCGGTCTGCAACCTCGGGTCGGTGAACCTGGGCGCCTTCGTCGACGCGGACGCGCGGGACATCGACTGGGAGCGGCTGGACGCGACCGTCCGTACCGCCGTCACCTTCCTCGACCGGGTCGTCGACATCAACTTCTACCCGACCGAGCAGGCGGGCCGTTCCAACACGAAGTGGCGTCCGGTGGGCCTGGGCGCGATGGGTCTGCAGGACGTCTTCTTCAAGCTGCGGCTGCCCTTCGACTCCCCGCAGGCGCGCGCGCTCTCCACCCGGATCGCCGAGCGGATCATGCTCGCCGCGTACGAGGCGTCCGCGGACCTCGCCGAGCGCAACGGCCCGTTGCCCGCCTGGGAGAAGACCCGTACGGCCCGGGGGGTGCTGCACCCGGACCACTTCGACGTGGAGCTGAACTGGCCGGAGCGCTGGTCGGCGCTGCGGGAGCGGATCGCCTCGGTGGGCCTGCGCAACTCGCTGCTCCTCGCGATCGCCCCCACCGCGACCATCGCGTCCATCGCCGGTGTCTACGAGTGCATCGAGCCGCAGGTCTCCAACCTGTTCAAGCGCGAGACCCTGTCCGGCGAGTTCCTCCAGGTCAACTCCTACCTGGTGGCCGAGCTGAAGGAGCTCGGCGTGTGGGACGCGCAGACCAGGGAGGCGCTGCGTGAGTCGAACGGCTCGGTGCAGGGCTTCACCTGGGTCCCGCAGGACGTGCGCGACCTGTACCGCACGGCGTGGGAGATCCCGCAGCGCGCTCTGATCGACATGGCCGCCGCCCGGACGCCGTTCCTGGACCAGGCCCAGTCGCTGAACCTGTTCCTGGAGACGCCGACCATCGGCAAGCTCTCCTCGATGTACGCGTACGCCTGGAAGTCGGGTCTGAAGACGACGTACTACCTGCGCTCGCGCCCGGCCACCCGCATCGCCCGCGCCGCCCAGGCCCAGACCCGGACCGAGGCGCGGCCCGAGAAGACCATTCCCGTACAGCAGGCCGCCGACCCCGACGCCGTCGCCTGCTCCCTTGAGAACCCCGAGTCCTGCGAGGCCTGCCAGTAATGACCACCGCACCTGAGAAGAGCGAGAAGAACCTTCTCGACCCTGGCTTCGAGCTGACCCTGCGCCCCATGCGCTACCCGGACTTCTACGAGCGCTACCGGGACGCGATCAAGAACACCTGGACCGTCGAGGAGGTCGACCTCCACTCGGACGTCACCGACCTGGCGAAGCTCTCACCGGGCGAGCAGCACATGATCGGCCGGCTGGTCGCGTTCTTCGCGACGGGCGACTCGATCGTGTCGAACAACCTGGTGCTGACGCTCTACAAGCACATCAACTCCCCCGAGGCGCGGCTCTACCTGAGCCGCCAGCTCTTCGAGGAGGCCGTGCACGTCCAGTTCTATCTGACGCTGCTCGACACCTATCTGCCCGATCCGAAGGACAGGGCCGCGGCCTTCGACGCGGTGGAGAGCATCCCCTCCATCCGCGAGAAGGCCGAGTTCTGCTTCAGGTGGATGGACTCGGTGGAGAAGCTGGACCGGCTGGAGACGAAGGCCGACCGCCGCCGCTTCCTGCTCAACCTCATCTGCTTCGCCGCGTGCATCGAGGGGCTGTTCTTCTACGGGGCCTTCGCGTACGTCTACTGGTTCCGCAGCCGGGGCCTGCTCCACGGTCTGGCGACCGGCACCAACTGGGTGTTCCGCGACGAGACGATGCACATGTCCTTCGCGTTCGAGGTGGTCGACACCGTCCGCAAGGAGGAGCCGGAGCTCTTCGACGACGAGCTCCGGCGGCAGGTCACCGACATGCTCCGGGAGGCCGTCGAGGCCGAGCTGCAGTTCGCGCGCGACCTGTGCGGTGACGGCCTGCCGGGCATGAACACCGACTCCATGCGGCAGTACCTGGAGTGCGTCGCCGACCAGCGCCTGCAACGCCTCGGCTTCGCCCCGGTGTACGGCTCCGAGAACCCCTTCTCGTTCATGGAGCTCCAGGGGGTTCAGGAGCTGACCAACTTCTTCGAGCGCCGCCCCTCGGCGTACCAGGTGGCGGTGGAGGGTTCGGTCGACCTCGACGAGGACTTCTGACCCTGCGAGCGGCCCTGTTCGGCCTCCCTGAGCTGACGGTCGATGCGCCGGTCGCGCACGACACCGGTCACCGCGGGGAGGACGAGCAGGACGAGGATTCCGAGGACGGTGAGCATTCCGATCAGGCCTTCCAGCTGTGTCGTATTCATGGACACCACTGTCGCGCCGAATGCTCCTTACCGTGAGTGGCAGGACTGCCGTGCACCCTCGATTTCCTGCCAGATCGGGTGCACACTGGCAGCATGCTGACCAACGTGGCCGCCGTCCTCCTCGACGGCGTGCATCCCTTCGAACTCGGCGTCGTCTGCGAGGTCTTCGGCCTCGACCGCAGCGACGAGGGGCTGCCGGTGTACGACTTCGCGGTCGCCTCGGCCGAGGGGCCGCACCTCGGCACCCACGTACCGGGGCTCACGGTCTCCACGCCGTACGGCCTCGACCGGCTCGACGAGGCCGACCTGGTCGTCGTGCCCGCCGGGAACACGTATGCCGTCCGCGGCTATCCGCCCGAACTGCTCACCGCGCTGCGCAAGGTGGTGGACCGGGGGTCCCGAGTGCTCAGCGTCTGCTCCGGGGTCTTCCTGCTCGGCGCGGCCGGGCTCCTCGACGGGCGGCGCTGCGCCGTGCACTGGCAGCACGTGGACGAGCTGAGCCGGCAGTACCCGCGGGCGATCGTCGAGCCGGACGTGCTGTACGTCGACGAGGACCCCGTGATCACCTCGGCGGGCACGGCCGCCGGCATCGACGCCTGCCTCCACATCGTCCGCAAGGAACAGGGCCCCGAGGTCGCCAACACCATCGCGCGCCGCATGGTGGTGCCTCCGCACCGCGACGGCGGCCAGGCCCAGTACATCGAGCGCCCGCTGCCGCGCTCCCAGTGCGACACGGTCGGCGAGGTGCTCGTCTGGATGGAGCGCCACCTCGGCGAGGAGGTGACCGTCGAGCAGCTCGCCGCTCGCGCGCACATGTCCCCGCGGACCTTCGCCCGCCGCTTCCAGCAGGAGACGGGCACCACCCCCTACCGCTGGCTGCTGAGGCAACGGGTGCTGCTGGCCCAGGAGTTGCTGGAGGCCACGGACGAGACGATGGACTTCATCGCGGATCGCACGGGGTTCGGGACCGCGGCCGCGCTGCGCCATCAGTTCGTACGGTCGCTGGGGACGACCCCGCACGCGTACCGACGCACGTTCAGAGGCCCGCAGGCCGCCTGAACGTGCGCCGCACGGTCACCGGGGTACGGCCTTCAGCAGCAGCCGGTGCGGCCGCAGCGTGATGCCGACCCGTGTCGTGTCGTTCGACCCGGACACCTGCTCGAGACGCCAGCGCGAGGCCACCGCAGCCGTGATGAGGCTGAGCTGGGCCATCGAGAAGTGGTCACTCGGGCACTTCCTGTTGCCCACGCTGAACGGGCTCATCGCGTACTTCGGCACGTCCTTGGCCCGTTCCGGAAGCCAGCGGTCGGGGTCGAAGTCGAGATGCCCGTCGTACGAACGCGCGTCGCGCTGTATCGCGTACGGACTGTAGACAATGTCGGCCCCGGCTGGAATGCGATACCCACCGAGTTCGGTTTCGGTCACGGCCCGGCGCGTCAATATCCATACAGCGGGGCGCAGCCGCATGGCTTCGACGACGACATTGTTCGTGTGGGACAGCTTCTGTACGTCCGCGAATGCGACAGGACGGTCACCCGCGACGGATTCGACCTCTTCACGCACACGGTCCGCGTGTTCCGGGTGTTCGGTGAGGACCTGCAGGAGCCACATGATCGTGGACGCGACGGTTTCGCTGCCGGGGGTGAGTATCGCGACCACCTGGTCGTGGATCTCCTGTTCCCCAATGGGATCGCCATTCTCGTCCTTCGCCTCCAGCAATGCCGTCAGCAAATCGTCCGGCTTTTGACCAGATGCCCGGCGTTCGGCGACGATCTCGTCGACCAGGAGGTGCAAATCGGCCAGCGCGCGGTCGAATTTGCGATTGGCCGGGAGCGGCAGCCTGTAGAGCGGCCCGGCCGGGATCACCATGCGGCGGTACATGCCGCGGAAGACGGTGGCGAGCGCGATGCTCAGCCGCTCGGCCCGCTCGTCCATGAAGTCGCCGCGCAGCAGACAGCGGGCGGCGATCCGAACGGCGACCCGGAACGACTCCGAGGTGCAGTCGATCGTCGCGCCGGACCCCAGGCGCTCCGCGAGGGCGTGCGCCTCCTCCTCCATGATCGGCCCGTACTCGGGGATGACGTCGAGCCGGAACGCGGGCTGGATGGTCCGCCGCTGGCGCCGGTGGCGCGGTCCGTTGGCCGTCGCCACCCCCTCCTTGCCGAGCAGGCCTTCAAGGGACTCCCAGAGCGGTCCGGCGATCTTGAAGTCGGGGCTCAGTGCCATCGCTCCGGTGAGGGCCGGCGACGTGAGCGCGTACACCGTCTTGGGGCCCAGCCTGAGCCGGACGACCTCTCCGTGGGTGCGTAGTCGGGCGAAGAAGCTCAGCGGGTCACGGGCCAGTTTCCAGCCGTGACCCAGGCCGGGGACACCGCCCCCGGCGAGGGGCGGGATGGTCGGTTCTGCCGCTCGGGGTGCAGCGGGCCGCACGGACTCGACGGTCATTTCTCACCTGCCGGTTCGTTGTTGACGTACGGGGGTGTGGAGCGGTCGTCCCAGGTGTCGACCATGTACCGGCCCGACTCGTGGTGGAACCAGTACACGGAGCTGAACCAGTTCCGCATATTGAACAGACACGCCCGCACGGCAGCCGCCAATTCAGCGCCCCGCACGGACCCGTTGTCGATCCTTTCCGCGTACCTCAGCACCTCCTGTTCGACGTCGAGGAATTCAGTGATGCATTCCTCGACCCGGCGCCTCACTTCCTTGACTGCTTCTTCGAGTCGCATTCCTTCGTGATGAATGAGACTGATGCCGAGATTGTGGACCTCGTCACCCGCTATTTCCTTGGGAAGCGAACACAGGTCGTTGTACCAGGCGGCGAAATCCTGGCACAGCAGAGCGGCCCGCTGATAGTCGGAATTCTCCCGGACGGTGTCGGGCAGCTCGTACTTCGTGCTTGGCTCCAGCAGGTCGATCCAGATCCAGTGCGCGAAGGTCATCCGCCGCAGTTCGAGATATTCCTCGACGGTCGGGACGATTCCCGACGCACGATTGTGGAATTCCCGGTCGTACGCCTCGATGACGTCGTGGAAGTGCGCGGCGAACCGGGCGTTCCACCCTTCCCCGAGGAACGAGTACAGCCGCAGCACGCTGTCCGCGAACCCCGCCACCAGGGGATCCTGGTGGTGCAGGTGCTCTCGCGGGGAGTCGAGTGCCGTGTGCAGCTGCAGTCTCAGCAGCTCCCACGCCGCCGGCCGGCCGTGGATGACGTCGCGGTCGTGGCGGTCGTCCCAGACGAAGAACCACGCGCTGTAGTCCGCTATCGCCTGGAGGACCTCGTCGGGCGCGCCAATGTAGTAGCCCGCCATGAGGTCCGTGTAGCAAAGCCCGTCGGCATATGCCTCGACCTTGTCCGCCGACATGAGGCGCTTTTCCAGGAGCCAGGCCCTGGTCTTCCCCTGGAGCTCGGGCCAATACGGATGGAGTTGACGGGGAAACTCGGTCTCGATCACCGGGAGAGAGAGCGCCGGTGGAACGAGGGCCGAGGTGTGCGTCGTTGTGGTGCTCTGTGAGAAAGCAGGCACGAACAAACCCCTCTCAGCCGCCTGTTGGCGACACGCCCCTCCCGCTGTGCCGGGCGTGCGCCGTTGCGTATCCCCGCACTTCCCATTCAGCACCACAACTGACCGTTCTGGGAACGGATTTGCTTCGCTCACTACCCCACCATGCCGAGAATCTCCCCTTGTGTGACTGAATATGGATCATTACGGACGCACAAGGGATCGAACGTGCGACGCACAGACGAACGGCACCTGGTCGGAGAGTGATCCGTCCAGGCGCCGTGGTTGCGGGACGCTCACGCCCCGGTTGTCGTGCTCTGTCTCAGCCGTTCACAGTCGTTCTCAGTCGTTCGCACCGGTTCTCCGGCCGTGGCGGCGGTTGTTCAGTCGTTCGCGACGATCGGGTACCGCGGTTCGTTCTCGGCCATCTGTCGCAGCGCGTCCTTGCGCTCGCGCTTGGAGAGGCGGTCGATGTAGAGGTACCCGTACAGGTGGTCCGTCTCGTGCTGCAGGCAGCGCGCGAAGTAGCCCGTCCCGCGCACCTTGATCGGGTTGCCCTTCTCGTCCTGCCCGGTGACCTCGGCGTAGTCGGGCCGGGCCAGCGGCGCGTACGCGGTCGGCACGGACAGGCAGCCCTCGTTGCTCTCGTCCAGCTGGCGCCGCTCGGCGGGCAGTTCGACGAGCACGGGGTTGCAGATCACGCCCGTGTGCCGCTTGCCCTCGTCGTCGGGGCAGTCGTAGATGAAGACCTTGAGGTCGACACCGATCTGGTTGGCGGCCAGGCCCACGCCCTCGGCGGTGTGCTGGCTGGCGAACATGTCGTCGACCAGCGCGGCGAGGTCGTCGCCGAACTCCGTGACGTCCTTGCACTCCTTGTGCAGCACCGGATTCCCGACGACCGTGATGGGCCGGGAGGTGCCGCGCTCGCGGTAGGCCGCCTCGCGCTCCTCCGGGTTCTCGGTGTCGATGACGAAACCGTCGTCGTCCACGGGGAGCACGCCCACGTGCTGCTGATCGGTGTCCTGCTGCGCCATGACCGACGTATGCCTTCCTCGGAAAAACGGGGGGGTTGTGATGCTGATACAGGGTACGGGGGGCGCCTCCTGACAGGGGCGCGGGGAACTGCGGACCGGCCGCGGACCGGCCTCAGCCCGCAACTGGTCCTCGCACCCCTAACAGACCTCTTCCAGATCCCGCCAGTCCCGGGAGTCGGGGCTGTCGGCGACCCACCCGTCCAGCAGTCCCCTGACCAGGGAGGCGGGCGCCGCGAGGCCGCACTCGCGCTCCGGCACCCACAGCTGCCCGTCGGTACGGTGCCCGAGAGGGCCGGGATGCCCCGGCTCGCTGTGGTCGTGCGGGTCGAGGTGCTCACCGTCGCCCTCGTCGGACGGCATCCGGGACTCGGAGCACATCCGGCAGAGCAGCCGTACGGACGACGACCAGTCCTCGGCGGCGAAGCCCGCGTCGGCCGCGAGCCGCTCCAGGGCGTCGCGGTCGTCCTCGGTCTCGGCCTCCAGCAGCACGACCCAGGTGGGCACCGGCGAGGGCGCCCACAGCTCGATCTCGTCGAAGACGGGATAGGAGTGGCCCGCGGCGGTCGTCCGCTCCCCGTGGGGCACCCCGTCGTGCAGCACGACCTCGCCCCAGCGCCGTCCGGACGACGGCAGCGGGATGGAGAGGACCTCGATGCGGGCGGGGTCGAGCCGCCGCCCCCACACGACCTCGGCCTCGCCCTCGGGCGACAGCCGTACGGCCGCGCTGCCGAGGTCCATGCCGACCGGCTCACCGGTGCCGAAGGCACCCGCGCCGGCTTTGGGCCGGGAGGGGCTGCCGGGCACCCGCAGGCCGTACGCCTGCCAGGCCCGCCGGGCCAGCGGCCAGTCCTGGAGGGCGGTCGCCGCGATTCCCACGTTCCACCAGTCGGGGGCCCCGGTCTCCCGGTCGAGCAGGGCCACGGCCCTCAGCCCGGCCGCCCGCGCCTGTTCCCAGTCGTGCCGGAACTTGTGCAGCAGCGCCAGGTTGAACCAGGACTCGGACAGCCAGGGTTCCAGGTCCGCGGCGCGCGTCAGCAGCGCCCCCGCGTCCTCGTACCGGCCATCGCCGATCAGTGTGAACGCGCGGTCGGTGGCCTGCCGCCATGAGGCGGAGGGCCGGTGCCGTCCCTTGCCGAAGATCCTCACGATTCCCGCCTGCCAGTTCGTTGAAGAGCGTGCAGCCTCGGGCTGGACTGTGCCCCCTGATGTCCTGTTCCTCGCATCCAACCACGTACGGTCGGACGGGCGCTCATTACCCATGGGTTACCCAGCCAGGGGCAAGGTAAGACCGTCTCTCGCCAGCACCCTGGCCAGCGACTCGACGACCTCGGGCTGATAGTCGCGTGCGGTGCCCAGCCGCAGCTCCTCCAGCGCCTTCAGGGGCCCGCCGGGGCCCGCTTCCCGGGCCTTCTCCTCGTAGGCGTTGACCGCTCTCACGATTCTGGCGCTGACGGGCTGTTCACGGTACGGGTCCGCCTGGCGTTCCACCACGACGGCGACCTCGGCGTCCACTCCCGTCTGGCGGACCACGGCCCCGCCGAGCAGGGCTATGCGCCGCTGGTCGGCGGGGGCGAGGGTGGCTGTGGCGCCGGCGGGCACGGGGTCGACGAGTGAGAGCTGGCCGATGTCGTGCATGAGGGCCGCGTACTCCAGAACGGTCAGCTCGGGTCCGGAGAGCCCCAGCTCACGGCCCACGGCCCGGCTGAGCGCCGCCACCCGCCGGGCGTGCCCGGCCGGGGTGTAGCCGGCGATCTCGGTGGCCCGCGCAAGGGAGGCGATGGTCTGCCGGTAGGTGGTCCGCACGGCCGCGTACCGCCGGAAGGACAGCTGCGTGAGCAGCAGCGGCAGGGAGAAGACGGGCAGCGCCCACAGACCTGCGACGGCGACCGCGAGGGCCATCACGGCTCCGGTCGCGCAGACCGCCGACCCGATGCCGAGCGTGCCCCGCAGCTCGTCGCGCAGCAGCGGTCCGAAGGGCCACCGGGTCCGCGCGTGTGCCATGGCCGCGGCCAGCACGGCGTCCCACAGTGCGGTGAGCACGAGCAGCGCGACGACCAGCGCCGCGTACGAGGGCCCGCCCCCGGCCCATTCCTGGAGCCTGCCCCGGCCGTAGAGGGGCTGGAAGCAGACGGCGGCGAATCCGACGGTCAGGACGCGCCGGGTGAGATGGTCGGCGGTGGGTCCGCGGCCCTTGGCCACGTGCGGTACACAGCCCAGCAGGGAGGCGCCCGTGACCACGGCGACGATCTGGGGGACCCCGTCGTGGGTGGGGTGTCCGCCGTTCTCCCCGAGCAGCGCGTAGGCGAGGGCTCCGGCGGCGGCGAGCGGCGCCGACTCCCGCTCCTCGGCCCCGCTCCACCGGGCGAGCTCCCCCACGGCGATGAGCACCCCGAAGGCGAGCGCGGCTCCGCGCTCGTCGATGCCGTGCCACAGGGTGACGGCGAGGGCGAGGACGGCGAGAACCGCGGCGGCGGCCCGGACGAGCGTGAGGGCGAGCGGAGCGCGGGGGACGGTCATGTCCTGGGCCCGCCGACGGTTCCCCGACGGGTTTCCGGTCCGGCGGGAGCGTGCGGGGCCGGCACGCGGGGCTCGGCGTGCGGCGGTGTCTCGTCCGCCGTCACCACCGGGTGCCATCCCTGCCGGACGAGAGCCCGCACGAACGCCTCCACCATCCGCGGATCGAACTGCGCCCCGGCACACCGCTCCAGCTCCTCCAGCGCCACCGCGACGGGCCGGGCCCGCCGGTACGACCGGGTCGACGTCATCGCGTCGAAGGCGTCGGCCACCGCCACCACCCGGGCGAACTCCGGAATCTGGCCCCCCTTCAGCCCGTACGGGTAACCGCTCCCGTCGAGCCGTTCGTGGTGGTGGAGGATCGCCGACCGGGCCTCCCCGAGGAATCCGATACCCCGGACCATCTCGTGCCCGTACTCGGGGTGCAGCTCGATCACCCGGCGTTCCTCGGGTGTCAGCGGCCCGTCCTTGCGCAGCAGCCGGGTGGGAACCCCGAGCTTGCCCACGTCGTGCAGGATCCCGGCGAACCTGAGCACCTCGGCCCGTTCGTCGTCCATGCCCAGTTCACGCGCGATCATCATCGACGCCTGCCCCACCCGCTCACTGTGCCCGCGCGTGTAGCCGTCCTTGATGTCGACGGCCTGCACGAGCGCCCGGATGGTCGCCCGGTGGGCGGCCCGCTCCCGGTGGTACTGCGCGAACACCCACCACGACACGTACATCGGCAGCAGTACGAGCAGCGCCGCGGCCGGCCCGTACGGGCTGCGCCAGAGCACGGCCATCATCAGTCCGGCGAGCCCGTGCACGACGACGGGGGCGAGCGAGCGCAGGAACAGTCCGCGCCATGCGGCCCGTACCGGCACCCGCTCGGCGAGCGCCAGGATCCCCCCGTCGAGCAGGGTCAGGGTCGCGCAGAACGCCACCACGGCCGCCCCGGCGGTCACGAGGGCGTAGGGAAAGTCGGAGGTGACGACCGCGTCCCGCCCGCCCAGTGCCCAGTGGACCTGCGAGGCGGCCCACGCGGCGAGCGCCAGTTGCGCGGCCCGCCACACCCGTCGCAGCCACCGCGGCCGCTGCTCGACCCGGGCCAGCAGCGCCCCCGGCAACGGCACGAGCGCCGCGGCGGGCGGGGGCAGCAGGAAGGCCGCGGCCAGCATCACCGGCGTGTGCCACCTGAGAGAGGCCCCGGAGTCGCCCGGGCCCCCGGTGCCCTCGGGCTTGTGGTCACCCCTGAAGCGGCTTCCGGCGAGCAGTTCGCATCCCGCGCAGAGTGCCGCGAACAGCGCCACGGCTCCCCACGGGGCGTGGGTCGCCGAAACCGGCACGGCACAGAGGACCGCGCCGAGTGCGGTGCAGGCGACGTAGACACGCGCCCACGGCGGAACAGACCGCATGGCGCTCCCCTCCCGGTGGCCCGGACTCGTTGTGCCGACCGGGCAGGCCCGCCCGGCACAAGCCCCGTACAGGCTTCGGGACATGGACGATAGGACGGCCGGGCGCGGCCCGGGGCGGGCATCGGGCGATTGGTTGGGCGGCGGGCAGCAGATTCGCCCGTTCGAGTGAGCCGTGCGCTCGTGCGAGGCCGCGAGCGCCTGTACGGCCGGACGCTCGTACGAGCCCACACGTCGCCGCACGGCCCGACGCCCGTGCGGGACGACCCGAGCTCGGGCGTGACCGACCGCCGCTCTCGTGCACGCCCCGAGCTCGTACGAGGCCGCATGCCCCACCGCACGGCCCGAGGATCTGCGGGATGGACCGGGGGTCGTGCGGGGCAGGCCCGCAGGTTGTACGAGGCCACGCGCCCCGCGCGGCCCAACGGTCCTACGGAGCGGTCCGAAGCTCGTACGGGGCAGGTCCGGGACCTGTACGAGGCCACACGCCCCGCGCGGCCCGACGCCCGTAACGCGACCGCGCCGGCCTCCTGCGGGGCAGGCCCGAGGGTTGTTCGGGCCACACGCCCCGCGCGGCCCGACGCCCGTCCGAGACGGCGCCCGCACCCGTGCGGGGCCACTTGCTCCTGCGCGGCCGTGCCCTCAGCGGGCCGGGTCGTGGCCGCCGCGAATGCCCTGTCGGTGCAGTGCGTCCCGCCGGCGGGTCACTGCGCCACGTCGGCCGCGAGTGCCTGGTTCAGTTGCTCCACCGTGGCGGGCGACTCCCGTTGGAACGCGGCGATGTCGAGGCCGTCGTCGCCCATGACGGTCAGCAGTGCCCGGTCGCCGACGGCCATCACGATGACGTGCCCGGAGCCGCACCTGGCCACCACCTCGCGCAGCGCGCCGACACCGGCCTGGTCGGCCATGCGGCGTCCCACACCGAGGGTCGCCGCGGCGAGCGCGGCGACCGACTCGGCGTGGACGGAGTCCGTGTCGGCGACGACCAGGAGTCCGTCCGCCGTGGACAGAACGCTCTCGGAGACCCCCATGACCCGGTCGCGCAGCGAGATCAGGATCTCGGTGAGGGGATTGGGCGGCGGCTTCTCGCTCATGGGGCTCCTTGCTGCGGGCATGTGTGGTCGTGGTGCGGTCCGAACGGCGTCAGTCAGGTTCCGGAAGTGCTCTCAGGCCCCGGCGGACTCGGCGCAGCATGTCGATGGAGGGCTGGTCGGCGGCGAGTTGCTCGGCCGACAGCGGGGGCATGGCGAACGGCGGCGCCCCGGCGGACCCGCCGTCCGCGTCCGGTCCGGCGCCGGCCCGCGCCGCCTCGCCCCGCACGGGCAGCGAAGGCTTGTCCGCCGCCGGGGCACCGGAAGACGCGGAGGCCGAGCCCCGACCGTCGGTCGCCCCCTCCGGCCCAGGACCCGATCCGGCACCGGCGCCCGATTCAGGCACCGCCCCGACGCCCGGCCCCGTCGCGGGGTCCGGTTCTGGAGCGGGGTCCTGCACTGGCGCCGGGTTCGGCTCCGGTTCGGACTCCGACTCCGCTCCCGGTTCGGGCTCCGGTCCCGGCTCGGACTCCGGTCCCGGCTCGGACTCCGGCTCCGGCTCCGGCTCCGGAATGATCTCCGGACTCGGCCCGCCGTCCGGTTCCGGCCCTGGCTCCGGATGCGGCCCGGTCTCCGGCTCAGGCACGGTCTCCCGCCCCGGCGCCGCCGCCTGCCCAGGCTCCTGCCCCGGCCCGTCCCCCGCTGCTCGTGTCCGGCGTTTCGCGGTGCGCCCCGGTTCGGCGTCCGTGCCCCGTCGGCGGCGCTGCGCCGCCCGACGTCTGCTTGAGCTCACAGGCCCCCTTGCCCCCAGCTTTTCCCCGCGGGAAAGGTGCCCGCGCCTCGTCCCTCGGCGGACCCCTTGCCCGACGGGCTCTCCCGTGCCCGGCCGCCCCCCGCCCGCGAGGCACCTCCAGGTGTACGCCTCGGCAGCGGCGCGGCCTTCGCGGCGGGCGCGGCCGACCCGTTCGGTGTCTGCGTCACGGCGGCGTCCCGGCCGGGCAGTACGCGCGGCGCGGTGCTCGGCCGCCCGCCGGTCGGCCCGCCCGCCTCCCACCGGATGAGTTCCAGCGCTTCCAGACGGGTCAGGTCCAGCATGACCGCGTACAGGCCGCGTCCGAGCACGAAGGACATGTCCCGCGCGGTACGGCGTCCGTTGACGGCGCTCAGTACGGAAAGGTGGCGGTGCGGCAGCCCATGGCGCTGTCCGGCGTCGGGAGCGGGCCGGACCCGGGCGAGCTCCCCCGGTGACCCCCAGGGGCCGGCCAGCCGTGCGATCCGCCGCGTGGTCTCCTCGGTCAGCCGCCGGGGCTCCACACCGGGCCCGGCGAGGAGAGTCGGCTCCGGGTCGCCCAGCGTCCAGCCGCCGGGCGGGCCCAGCGCCATGGCGAAGGCCGCGTCGAACACGGCCGCCGTGCACACGATCTCCAGTTCGGCGGCGCCGACCAGGCCGGCGTCCACCAGATGCCCGCCGAGACGGTCCGTGTCGCGCTGCGCCGCACAGGCGGCCAGCCAGGCCTCGTCGTCGATGCGGCCCGATGTGAGCAGCACCGACGTGGCGGTCGGCGCGCCCGGCGACTCGACCGCGCCGATCAGCCCGTCCCTCAGGTGAATCGTTCCGCCGGGGGAACCGGAGACCCGCACGGTGCCGCTGTAGCCCTCTTCGCGCAGACTCTGCAGCAGCGCGGGCAGGTTGCGTGCAGCGGCTGCCGTCATGCGAGCACCTCGGCGACCCGGTCGCCGAGACTGCGTGTGGCGAGCGCCAGGTTGGCGCGCTCCCGGTCCATGCCCGCGGCCAGCAGCAGCGGGTCACCGGCCGGCCGGGGGACGGAGAGCAGCACCTGATGACGCAGCCTGCTGGTGGTGACCACGCTCTCCAACTCCCCCTCGGCGCCCGCCCGTCCCAGCCGTTCGGCGATGAGGGCGACGAGTTCGGCGCACTCCGCGCCGTCCCCCGCCTCGTCGGCGTCCCCGGCCACCCCGTAGGTGAGACCGGTGACCGCGTCGACCAGGGCGACGCCGGTGACTCCGGGGGAATCGAGGAGCCGGGCCAGTGAGGCACCTACGGCGGTCGTCATTTCCCGTTTCCCCCTTCACGTCCGGACGTCGCACAGTACTTTGAGCTTCAACTTACGCAACAGGCTACAAAGTTGATGTTTTGTGGCGCACAAGTCGCTTGTGTTCGATCGTAGTTGTACGGACAACGACCGGTCAGCGTCACTGAGGAATTGGGGCAACATGAACATCGAGACCGCGCTCAAGGAAGCCATGGCCGTGGACGGCGCCCTCGGCGTCGCCCTCGTCGACTACGACAGCGGCATGTCGCTCGGCACGCTCGGCGGCGGGCCGTCGCTCGACCTGGAACTCGCGGCGGCGGGCAACACGGAGGTGGTGCGCGCGAAGATGCGCACGCTGTCCTCGCTCGCCATGGACGACGCCATCGAGGACATCCTGATCACGCTGGGCAGGCAGTACCACCTGATACGCCCGCTCACCACCAGCGGCGGAACGCTCTTCCTCTACCTCGCGCTGGACCGGGCCCGCAGCAACCTGGCGCTCGCCCGGCACAGCCTGAAGAGGATCGAGAGCGGGCTGGAGGTCTGACACCGCTCCCAGGAGCCGGACCGGGGACGACCGGTCCGGCGCCGGGACGCCCGGCCCTCGACCGGCCACCCGACGGGTCGTCACCGACCGTCGGGCGGACGGGAGTCGTCAGCCTTCGGCGGCGGCACCGCGGACGTCGGTGGCCGTGATCTCGTGCTCGGGCACGGCCTGCCCGGAGCGGATCAGCTCGATGCGGCCCATGACCTTCGACCGCAGGTCGGTCGGCACGTCGTCCTGACCGCAGCACCGCTTGACCAGCTTCTTCACGGCCTGCTCCAGGCCGTACTTCTCAAGGCACGGGGAGCACTCCTCGAAGTGCACCTCGAACTTCGTGCAGTCCGCGTCGGGCATCTCGTGGTCGAGGAACTCGTAGAGATGATCGAGTACTTCACTGCAGTCCGTCTCGTGCGGCTCTCCGCAGCTCATGAGCCCGAGCCTTTCGTTCCGTCCGACTCTCCGGCGCCCGCCGGGACCAGGCCGCGGTCCTTGGCGTAGTCCTCGAGCATGCCGCGCAACTGACGGCGGCCCCGGTGCAGCCGGGACATCACCGTACCGATGGGTGTCCCCATGATGTCCGCGATCTCCTTGTACGCAAAGCCCTCGACGTCCGCGAGATAGACGGCGATGCGGAATTCCTCGGGGATCGCCTGCAGAGCTTCCTTGACGTCCGAGTCGGGCAGGTGGTCGAGCGCCTGCGACTCGGCGGAGCGCAGACCGGTCGACATGTGCGACTCGGCACGCGCGAGCTGCCAGTCCTCGATCTCCTCGGCGCCGGAGCGCTGGGGCTCGCGCTGCTTCTTGCGGTACGAGTTGATGAAGGTGTTGGTGAGGATCCTGTACAGCCACGCCTTGAGGTTGGTGCCCTCGCGGAACTGGTGGAAGGACGCGTACGCCTTCGCGTACGTCTCCTGCACCAGGTCCTCGGCGTCGGCCGGGTTCCGCGTCATGCGCAGCGCGGCCGAGTACATCTGGTCGAGGAACTCCAGCGCGTCCCGCTCGAAGCGCGCACTGCGCTCGGCGGTCGACTCACTGCTGCCCGTGTCCTCGGGCTGCTCCGCCTGGCCGTTTTCGGTCCCTGCGTCGGTCCCTGTGACCGGACCCACCTCCTCCAGAGTCTGGGCGGGGCCGAAACCGGTCCCACCTGAATCGGAGAATAGACGACCGGCGGTCGCGGCGGCTTGCCGATCCGGTCCGCCCGCCGCCCGAACAGGCGCGGTCTTCGCCGCGGACAGCACGGACCACTCCAGGTCAGCGCTGCTGCTACGGCTCGGGCAGATGGTCGAACCCATGCGGCGGACTTCCTCTCGTACGACTTCTCACAGCACGCTCCGTGCTGTCTGATCCGCACAACAGTGCTCCGGGGCTCGGCATTCCCCGGCTCATCCGAGTGACGAGGTCCACATCAGGACACCGTCCGTGACGGTCCGCAGGGACTGGTCCTGATCGACCGGGGCACGCTTCGGGACGGCGAACCCGTGATCGCCGTAGGGCACCTCCACGAGCTCGTACGAGCCCGCCGGGAACTCCTCGGGCCTGCCGAAGGGGTCGTTGCCGCCCTGGACGACGAGCGTGGGCACCCCCGCTCCCAGCAGTTCACCGGCGCGGGACTTCTCCGGCCTGCCCGGCGGGTGCAGGGGGAAGCTGAGCGCGAGGACGGCGTGGGCACCCAGTTCTGCGGCCGTGCGGCAGGCGACCCGGGCCCCGGCGCTGCGTCCGCCGGCGACGACGGGGAGCCCGGGCTTCGCGACCAGGGGCCACAGGCCCCGCCACCCGGCGTCCAGCGTCCTGGGGGCGGGCGCCAGCTTCTTGCCCGCCACCCGCCAGGGCTGTTCCACGAGGGCCACGGTCACACCGTGGCCGGGCAGAGCGGCGGCGAGGGCCCGGAGGTCGCGTGCCTCGATCCCGCCCCCGGCGCCGTGGCTGACGGCGAGCACCAGCCGTGCCTTCTTCGCCCGGTGCCAGGTGACGCGGGCCGTCCCCGCGTCGGTGTCGACCGTTTCGATGATCTCCGTCACATGCGTCACATCAGAAGAGTGTGCCCTCCTCGGGCCCCTCCAGCTCCTTCAGCAGCTCCGGGCCGTTGTTGCGGACGTTGCTCACCGCCGTGGAGACGGGATAGGCCCGCATCAGACCCTCCGGCGGCGGCGCGAGCAGGGCGCGCAGGTCCTCGACGTCCGTGCGGGAGGGGTCGAGCCAGGCGTCCCAGCGGTCCGGGGTGAGCATGAGCGGCATCCGCGGGTGGATGTCCGCGAGGGTGCGCGGGCCCTCCTCCGGGGCGACCGCGAGCGGGGCGGTCTCCGCCTCCGTGGTGATGACGGAGCACGTCACCCACCAGGCCCGCGGGTGGTCGTCAGGAAGCGTCTTGTCCCGCCAGAACTCGTACAGTCCGGCCATCGCGAAGACCGAGCCGTCGGCGGGGAGCACGAAGTACGGCTGCTTGCGGGGCCTCTTCTTCTTGCCCTCGACCTCCAGGTCGCGCTCGCCGGTACCGGTCACCCACTCGTAGTAGCCGTCGGCGGGAATGACGCAGCGCCGGGAGGAGAAGGCCCGCCGGAAGGAGGGCTTCTCGTGGACGGTCTCGGCCCGGGCGTTGATCATCCGGGCGCCGCCCTCGGGGGTCTTCGACCAGGAGGGGATCAGCCCCCACTTCAGCCGGCGCAGCTGCCGAACCGGCCCGGGGTCCTCCGCGTCCTTAACAGGGCGGTCCAGGACCGCGTAGACCTCCTTGGTCGGAGCCACGTTGAAATCGGGGTCCGGAGTCTCCTCCGGCTCCCACTTCTCGATCTCAAAGATTCCTGCGAGATCCTCGGGTCCACGACTCGCTGCATACCGTCCGCACATACGTGCCACACTGCCAGATTCCATATGCCCCTAGGGAGCCCACGCAACAATGGACAGCACCGCGGCCACCTCGTTGGCCACCCTCTGGGACGAGGTCTTCGGGAGCCAGCCCGACCCCGACACCTGGGTCGTCGTCGTCACGCTGGCCGCCGCGCTGGCCGTGGTCGTCCCGCACCCGCTCTGGCGGCTCTCGCGCAACGCCATCACCATCGCCCACGAGGGCGGCCACGGTCTGGTCGCACTGCTCACCGGCCGCAGCCTCAGCGGCATCCGGCTGCACTCCGACACCAGCGGCCTCACGGTCAGCCGCGGCAAGCCGACCGGTCTCGGCATGATCCTCACGGCGGCGTCGGGCTACACCGCTCCCCCGCTGCTCGGTCTGGGCGGTGCCGCGATGCTGGCCGCCGGCCACATCACCGCGCTGCTCTGGCTGGCCACGCTGCTGCTCGTGGCGATGCTGGTGATGATCCGCAACGCGTACGGCGCGCTCACGGTCCTGCTCACCGGCGGCACGTTCGTGGTGGTGTCCTGGCTGGCCGGCCCGCAGGTGCAGGCGGCGTTCGCGTACGTCGTCGTCTGGTTCCTCCTCCTCGGCGGCGTCCGTCCGGCCTTCGAGCTCCAGGCCAAGCGCAGCCGGGGCGGGGCGGGCGACTCGGACGCCGACCAGCTGTCCCGCCTGACGCATGTCCCCGCGGGCATGTGGTTCTTCCTGTTCCACGCGGTGTCACTGTGCTCCCTGATAGGCGGCGGCAGGTGGCTGCTGGCGCTGTGAGCCGCTCCCCTCGCAGGCGCGCGAGCCGCGCGGGCGCCCGCCCACGCCCCGCAGCCGCCCGGCCGCCCCTCCCGCCGAGCACTCGGGCGCGCCCCGCGGCACGGTTTCACCGGATTCGATCAAGATCCCGGCCAGTGCCGGACCATTAAAGTGAAGGCATGCCCGTTAACCCCGCACACACCGCCCTCTGGCCCGCCCCGCACGCGAGCGGAACCGTCGACGCGACGGTCCACGTGCCCGGGTCCAAGTCGGTCACCAACCGCGCGCTCGTCCTCGCCGCCCTGGCGGCCGAGCCCGGCTGGCTGCGCCGCCCGCTGCGCTCCCGCGACACCCTCCTGATGGCCGGTGCCCTGCGTGAGATGGGCGTGGGCATCGAGGAGGGCGTGGGTCCCGACGGCTCCGGCGAGGCATGGCGTGTCATCCCCTCGGGTCTGCGCGGCCCGGCCACCGTCGACGTGGGCAACGCCGGCACGGTGATGCGTTTCCTCCCCCCGGTCGCCGCCCTCGCCGACGGGCCCATCCGCTTCGACGGCGACCCGCGTTCGTACGAGCGCCCGCTGAACGGCGTGATCGACGCCCTGCGCGCCCTCGGCGCCCGGATCGACGACGACAGCCGCGGCGCGCTGCCACTGACCGTGCACGGCGGCGGGGCGCTGGAGGGCGGCCCGGTGGCGATCGACGCCTCCTCGTCCTCGCAGTTCGTGTCGGCGCTGCTGCTGTCCGGCCCGCGCTTCAACCAGGGCGTGGAGGTCCGGCACACGGGCTCGACGCTCCCCTCCATGCCGCACATCCGGATGACCGTCGACATGCTGCGGTCGGTCGGCGCCCAGGTGGACACCCCGGAGTCGGGCGGCGAGCCGAACGTCTGGCGGGTCACGCCGGGCGCGCTCCTCGGCCGTGACCTGACGGTCGAGCCCGACCTGTCGAACGCCCAGCCGTTCCTGGCGGCCGCCCTGGTCACCGGTGGCCGGGTCGTCATCCCCGACTGGCCGGCCCGCACCACCCAGCCCGGCGACAGGCTGCGTGAGATCTTCACCGAGATGGGCGGTTCCTGCGAACTGACCGACCGGGGACTGGAGTTCACCGGTTCGGGCTCGATCCACGGCCTCGACGTGGACCTGGGCGAGGTCGGCGAGCTGACCCCTGGCATCGCAGCGGTCGCGGCCCTCGCCGACTCCCCCTCCACCCTGCGGGGCGTGGCGCACCTGCGGCTGCACGAGACGGACCGGCTGGCCGCGCTCACCAAGGAGATCAACGAACTGGGCGGCGACGTCACCGAGACCGCGGACGGCCTCCACATCCGCCCGCGCCCGCTGCACGGCGGGACCTTCCACACGTACGACGACCACCGCATGGCCACGGCCGGCGCGATCATCGGCCTCGCGGTGGAGGGCGTACGGATCGAGAACGTGGCGACGACGGCGAAGACCCTGCCGGACTTCCCCGACCTGTGGGCCGGAATGCTCGGGAACTGACGGGCGGACCAGGATCATGCGCCGATACAGCAAGAACACCGACGAGGACGACATCCGCCACCGCCCGAACCGCAAGGGCAACCGTCCCCGTACGAACATCCGCCCCAAGCACGAGGAGGCGGTCCTGGGCATGGTCCTCACCGTCGACCGGGGCCGCCTGACCTGCCTGGTGGACGACCGGGTCGTCATGGCGATGAAGGCCCGCGAGCTGGGCCGCAAGGCCGCGGTCGTCGGCGACCGGGTGGCCATCGTCGGCGACCTGTCCGGCGAGAAGGACACCCTGGCCCGCATCGTCCGCATCGAGCCGCGCACGTCGGTCCTGCGCCGCACGGCCGACGACGACGATCCGTACGAGCGGGTGGTCGTCGCCAACGCCGACCAACTGGCCGTCGTCACCGCCCTCGCGGACCCCGAGCCCCGCCCGCGCCTCATCGACCGCTGCCTGGTGGCCGCGTACGACGGCGGCCTGGATCCCCTGCTGGTCCTGACGAAGTCGGACCTGGCCCCGCCCGACGAACTCCTGGAGCTGTACGGGGCGCTGGGCGTCCCGTACGTCGTGACGAGCCGCGAGGAGCTGGAGAGCGGCGAGGCGCTGGACCGCGTGCACAAGCTGCTGGACGGCAAGATCACGGCGTTCGTGGGGCACTCCGGTGTCGGCAAGACGACGCTGGTCAACGCGCTCGTGTCGCGTGAGCGACGGCGGTCGACGGGTGTGGTCAACGCGGTCACCGGCCGCGGCCGGCACACGACGACGTCGGCGCGCGCGATCCCGCTGCCCGGCAACGACGGCTGGGTCGTCGACACTCCGGGCGTCCGCTCCTTCGGGCTGCACCATGTGGACCCGTCGCGGGTCATCAAGGCGTTCCCCGACCTGGAGCCCGGCACTGAGGGCTGTCCGCGCGCGTGCAGTCACGACGAGCAGGACTGCGCGCTGGACGAGTGGGTGGCACAGGGTCACGCGGATCCGGCCCGCCTCTACTCGCTGCGCCGGCTGCTCTCGACGCGCGAGCGCCGCGAGGGTGACTGACCGGCACCTGATCGTCGCGTGACCTCGGTGTTGTTTGCGCCCCCGCTGCGACGGTAAAGGCATAATCGCACCAAGCGGTACGCAAGCGAGACGAAGCGGTCACGGAGCGTGGGAGGGCATCACATGGCGTGGCTGCTGGTCGTCGTGGCGGGGTTCCTGGAGACGGGTTTCGCCGTCTGCCTCAAGCTCTCCCACGGCTTCACGAGACTCTGGCCGACGGTGGCCTTCTGCATCTTCGCGCTGGGCAGTTTCGGTCTTCTGACCCTGTCCCTGAAGAAGCTCGACGTGGGCCCCGCCTACGCGGTGTGGACGGGCATCGGAGCTGCGGGCACCGCCATCTACGGCATGATCTTCCTCGACGACCTGGTGTCCACGCTGAAGATCGTCTCGATCTCCCTGGTGATCATAGGAGTCATCGGCCTTCAGCTGTCGGGCTCGAGCCAGTAGGCCCGCACCGCTCCGCCACCGGTCCGTAGCCGCGCACCCGGCCGCGTCAGACCACGGACCGCACGGTGGCGAGCGCGTCCCGGACCATCCCGGCCGTGCCGCCCTCCCCGGCGGGGGCCAGCACGCACGACACCCCCAGCCGCACCGCGAGTTCGCAGGCGCGGGCCAGCTCCGCCGCCTCGGACTTCGACCCCCCGGGCCCCGCCAGCGAGGCGACGGCCCGGTCCCGCACCAGTGCCACGAAGTCCCCGGGCGAGGGCAGCGGCCCGTCGGCCCGCCGCTGGGCCGGCACCGCCGAGGACGACGGCACGGCGGACAGGGTCGGCGAGGGCAGCCGCTCCCCCCAGCATCCCGTGAGCATCGCCCGCACCAGCGCGTTGCCCCGGGCCGCGGACGCCGTCCACTCGGCAGCCGCGGCCAACCGCTCCCGGGGCTCCGCACGGCTCACCAGGGCCCGCTCCACCCCCGCGAGATAGGCGTCGGCCTCCCGTCGTACGAGCGCCCGGGCGAGGCCTTCCTTGCTCCCGAACTCGTTGTAGAGGGTCTGCCGGGACACCCCGGCCACGGCGGCCACGTCGACCATCCGCACGGCGGACCACGGACGGCGTCCGAGCGCCGTGTAGGCGGCGTCCAGCAGGGATTCCCGCGCTGCAGGCATCGTCGCCTCCCTGGGGCGATCGGCTCTGCGCTTCAGAGTTGACGCGGACGGGGGCACTGTCAAGGGTTCGCGGCATCACCGGGGAGCGCGACCGCACCCCGGTGCGCCCCTGCACGGGCGCGGGGCGGTGCGGGCCCACGGGACGCGGGCCGCCGGCACCGGCCCGCGGTCGCGGTCGCGGTACAACCTCGGCCTCTCCCCCCGTTTCCCGGGGACCGACCCGGAAGATACGGTTCGCTCATGCTCGACTATCGCGATGACCTGCGCCTCGCCCATGTCCTGGCGGACGCCGCCGACGCCGCGACGATGGACCGGTTCAAGGCGCTCGATCTCAAGGTCGAGACCAAGCCGGACATGACACCGGTGAGCGAGGCCGACAAGGCCGCCGAGGAGTTGATCCGCGGCCACCTCGGGCGGGCACGTCCACGCGACGCGATCCTCGGCGAGGAGTACGGCGTCGAGGGCACGGGCCCCCGCCGCTGGGTGATCGACCCGATCGACGGCACCAAGAACTACGTCCGCGGTGTGCCCGTCTGGGCCACGCTGATCGCGCTGATGGAGGCGGGCGAGGGCGGTTTCCAGCCGGTCGTCGGGGTGGTCTCCGCACCCGCGCTCGGCCGCCGCTGGTGGGCGTCGAAGGGCCACGGCGCGTTCACCGGCCGCAGCCTGTCGTCCGCCTCCCGGCTGAAGGTCTCCGAGGTCTCCCGCATGCAGGACGCCTCGTTCGCATACTCCTCGCTGGGCGGCTGGGAGGAGCGCAGCCTGCTGGACGGGTTCCTGGACCTGACCCGCGAGGTGTGGCGCACGCGCGCGTACGGCGACTTCTGGCCGTACATGATGGTCGCCGAGGGCTCGGTCGACATCTGCGCGGAGCCCGAGCTCTCGCTGTGGGACATGGCGGCGACCGCAATCGTGGTGACGGAGGCGGGCGGCTCCTTCACCGGCCTCGACGGCCGCCCGGGCCCGCACAGCGGCAACGCGGCGGCGTCGAACGGCATCCTGCACGACGAGTTGCTGGGGTACTTGAACCAGCGCTACTGACGCGACTTACGGCCTGACCTGCGCGTTCCTCCTATCCTCACCCCTCCTGGGCCGTCGTGGGGCCGTCATCGGTCTTCGGGCCGTCCTCAAACGCGCGGTTCACCGCCTCCCGCGTGCGCTTCTCGCTGCTCGGCATGAGGTGCGTGTACGTCCGCAGGGTGAAACCGGGGTCATGGTGTCCCAGGTACTCCGACAACGCCTTGATGCTCTCCCCCGCGTCCAGCAGCACGGACGCGTAGAAGTGCCTCAGCGCGTGCATGCCGTTCTCCCTGCCGCGCGGGACACCCGCCTTGTCTAGAGCGGGCCGCCACGCCTTGAGGTTGAAGCTGCAGCGATTCACCGCGCGCCCCTCGGCATTGGGAAAGAGCAGGGGCGCCGTGACCGGTGGACCGTCGACCGACCGCCACGGCAGCGTCACGGCCAAAGGTGAGTACTGCGCGATATGAGCCTCCAGCGCGCGAGCGACGCTCTCCGGCAAAGGGACCGTACGCGCCTTGCCGCCCTTGGGAAGCGCGAACACCTGCTTCGTGGAGATGAGCTTGACCTGGCGAACGATGTGAACGACCCCTTCAACGAAGTCCACATCGTCAACGGTCAGGCCGAGCACTTCGCCCTGCCGCATGCCGCACCCGCCGGCCACATCCACCATGGCCCGGTACCGCTCCGGCAGTGCAGACCGCACGGCCAGCACACGCTCAGGCACCCACGGCGCGATCCGGCGAGGTTCCGGCTTGGGCGCCTTCACGGACGACGAACGGCACGGGTTGTGTGGGATCAGGCGATCGTCGACAGCGGCCGCCAACATCGCGTTGAGGTTCGCGAAGATGACCCGCTGATAGGCGGGGGCCAATCCCCCATCTTCGAGCTTCCGCAGCCACTCACGGATGTGGATCGGCCTCAGCGAGTCGAGTGAGCGGCTCCCCAAATGCGGCAGGACGTGCAGCCGAATGCGCGTCTCGGTACTCACAAACGTGCTCGGGTCCATCGTGAGGGAGGCCAACCACCGTTCGGCGTGCTGCCGCACCGTGAGGCGGCCGGCACGCGGGTCAATGTACTGCCCGCGCGACATGTCCGCCTCGATCCCAGATAGCCACTTCTCTGCAAGTCGCTTCTGCCCATCAGGGAAGCTCTTGGACTTCTCGGTGCCGTCAGGGCCGATGTACCGGGCTCGGTAGCGCAGGCCGCTTCCGTGGCGGTCGCTCTTGACGCGGACGGTCTTGCCTTCGGCGTTGGTGTCGGTCTTGAACCAGCGGTCTTGGATGTGGCCTGCCATGTGGCGGCGGTCCTCTCGACACGCAGCAGGGAGAGCCGCCGGATGACGGCTCTCCCTGCTGTCTGCGGTGGGTGTTGGGTCAAGCGGCGTTCTGGTCGGTGCTCTTGCGCTCGGCCACGTGGGCAAGCACGTCGGTGGGGTCGTAGCGGATGTACTTGCCGATGCGGAATCCGGGCGGCCCCACGCGCTTCCTGCGCCACTGGTAGACGGTCTCTTTGGGCACCTCGAAGATTTCGGCGATGTCGTCGGGGGTGAGGTACCGATCGGGCAGGCCGCCGCGAAGGGTGGCGCGGGGGTCGGACTGAGCGGAACTGGTTCGGCTCATGGGGTTCCTCGGAGGTTGAGGCACGTCGGCTTCGAGGTTCTCGGGCTCTGTGTGTGTCCGAGGTTCGGATTTCTGCGTCACCGCGTCACCAGCGTCACCCGAGGCTCTGACCTGCGGGTTTTGGTGACGCGACCGTTCAGGGCTGCGTCACCGGTGTGTCACCGGCTGCGTCATCGGGTGACGCAGGTGACGCAGGATGACGCAGAGTCGGCCGTCTGCGTCATCGCTGTTGGCGCAGGTCAGCGGCCGGATTTCGGGCCGGGTGACGCAGATGACGCAGCGTCTTCCTACTTAGGACAAAGAAGGGGCTGCCTGTAGTACTTCGGTGCGCCTCACAGCGTGAAGAAGGAGCCGCTGCGCGGCGCGACCTTGGGGCGGCGTTCCGCCGAACAGCAAGAGGAGCACGTGCTCTTCTTGCTGTTCGCTTGAGCGTGCGGGTCGTGGGTCAGAACGCCCGCGTCTGCTCGGGTGGAGGCAGGGTCAGGGCGACTGTGCGGGTCATTTCGAGGTAGCGGCCCGCTTTGGTGCGGCCCGAGTCGATGAGGACGCCCCGGGCGGCCAGGGTGGGCTGTAGGCGCTTGAGGCGGTCGGAGAGGACTTTGCCGGTGGTGGGCCACTTTGGGCAGGGGACGGCCGTCGTTGCCGCTGTAGAGGTGGCTGAGGCAGGCGAGCCACTCGATGGACGTCATCTGCTGCGCTGCGCCCGGCTCGATGGTCTCCGCGTGCTGGAGGACGGTCTGCGCGAGGAGGTCACCTTCGATCACGTCGTCGTTGAGGTCGTCGAGACTGGCCCGGTACGCGGGCAGTGCCCCGAGGCCGGTGGCGGCGTCGAACTGCGCGCACAGGTGGGCGAAGTCAGCCATCCGCAGGTCGGTGGGGGTCTCCGCGTCCACGGCGCGGACCTTGACGGTGAGGTCCAGGAGCGAGCCGAGGACGACGGGCAGTACTTCCGCGTAGTCGGCCCACAGTTCGGCTTCGGTGCGCCGGACGCGGGGCCGCTCCAGCCGCAGCGGCAGGAGCCGTTCCGCGAGGTCGGGGCGGATGACGCCGACGTCGATTCCGGTGAGGAGCAGGGGGCGGCGGTAGCCGACGCGGAACACGTCCCCGTCGGTGAACAGGGCCCGCTTGACGCTCTCGGCTCCGGTCACGATGCAGCACATCGCATCCGACAGGTCCGGCGTCATGTGGGACAGGTTGTCCAGCGCGGTGACCCATCCCGCCGCAACAGCCGCGATCAGGTTCTCCTCATCCTTCGGCGCCCGCCGCAGGTCACCGCTCATGCCCTCGATGATCCGCACGAGCATGCGACCCCCGGTGGACTTGCCCGCTCCCTGGGGCCCGGTGAGGAACGGCGCGGGGACCGGCACGGACGGCCCGAGGCAGCCGATCAGCCATGCGATGGCCAGGCATTCGGTCTCGGCGTTGGCGAAGTTGCACAGCCGCATCAGCAGATCGATGCCCTTGCCGTCGGTGTCCTTGACCGGCAACGGGAGTTCCCCGGTGAGCTGGGTGCGTCGCCAGCAGACTTCACGCGGGTCGGGGGTGAGGATGTCCCAGCCCGACGGGTGGATGCGGACGGACTGCCCGTCGTCGCGGCCCAGGTCCAGCCACGTGGCCCCGTCGAATCCGGGGGCGACGCGGATGTTCACGGCGTGCGTGTCCGCGTCCAGCGCGAGGGCTTCGATGAGGTCCAACGCCTCTTTCATCGCGGACCCGTTGAACACGCCGCGCCCGTCCTTGAACAGGCCGACCATGAGTTCCTGCCGGTGGCTGCCTGTGGTGCCCTGAGAGCGCATCGGGCGGGCCACGGGGTGCCCGTTCTTCTGCGCGTAGACGGTTCCGTCGGGGGTGCGGAAGTACCGGAAGTGCGCCTGTGCGTAGTCGGTGATGACTTCGCGGCCGGGGGTCTTTTCGTCCTCAGACATGCTGAAGTCCCAACGTGGTCAGGGCGTTGGTCCACGCATCCGTGCAGTGCCGGGGCGATTCGCCCTTGGCCTGCGCTGCGGTGAACAGGCGCGCGGTGTGCGTTTCGGTGAGGCAGCCGCACCGGCCGTGCGTGGACAGCACCGCGAGGAACGTCCGGTAGACGGTCGCGTGCACCGCACTACGGGCTTCGGTGATGCGCTGCTCCGCCATGGCGATGCCACGGTCCAGATAGGTGGGAGTGCGGTGCGGACACTCCCCGCCACCGGCCGGCGCGGGCACCGTGACGGACACCGGACGGGTCGGGCCCGGCTCTTTCACGGTCAGCGCGCGCACGGCGTCGGGCAGGGCCGTCATGGTGCCGGTACCGGGCCCGAGGTAGCGGGCGTAGGCCATGGTCGACTTGATGTCGACGCCGGGCCGTACGGCGTTGGCGGACGGCATGGACCCCAGGTAGAGCCAGTGCTCACCGCGCGTCGTCGGCATGGTTTGCGTGGCGGGCAGGGTTTCGCGGGCCCATGCGATGGCTTCGGCGTGGTCCAGGTCTACGACCGTCAGCCAGGCTCCGCCCGGGTGATAGGCAACCGCGCTCGCCTGCACCCAGGCACGGCGCCACATGCCGGACTGGATGACGTCCGGGTCCGTGGTCGCGGCGGCCCAGCCGTGGCACGGGTACGGGCAGGTGCAGGGGCCGGGGGTCTTCATGTTCGGCCGGCCACCACACGCGTTGTCGGTGCAGCGGCGGCAGTTGCCGAACGGCACCTTGCCCACCCGCAGCGGCAATACGGGGATCTGCGAGGCGGCCAGGTCGAGGGCGGTGCGCAGGTGCTCTCGCCGAATGTCGGTCGGTTGGGTCATGCTGGAGGTCTCCAGTTCCTAGACGTGCTGGATTGGCGGCGGCCCCGGTTCTTGGTCGGATGGGGGCCGCCGTTGTCGTTCGCTGGAGGGGTCAGGCCGCTTGCTGGCCGGGCAGGAGCCTGCCGTCGGCGGTCCGGTGCAGGGCTCCGCTCGCGGTGAGTGCCTTGATCTCGCGGGAGACGGTGCCCTTGTTCAGCCCGGTCGCATCCGCCACGTCCTTCGCGGTGCGCGCCCCGGACTGAACGGCGGCCAGCACCTTGTCCCGGTTGGATGCCGCCCCGGACGGTGCGGGCGTGTCCTTGACCAGGTGCAGCGCACGCGGCGACTGTCCGCCGGAGGCCTGGTCGGGGGTCCAGATCGACTTGGGCAGTGCGCGGACGCCTGCGTCGTCGAGGGTCCAGGTGCGCAGCATGCGCGGGCCGTAGCCCTTGAGGTAGCCGTGGCCTCGGTACTCGCGGCCGTCGGGGATCTGGTGCGGGGCGTAGTGCGCGCAGTCGTCCAATGCGACCTGTGCCTGTGTCGTGCCGGCCACCCGCAGCGAGAACCGCGTCAGCAGGTTGGGCGCGATCAGCTTGTGCACGCCCGGCGCCCCGCCGTCGGTGAGCGGGTACTGGGTGGCCCACCACAGAACGACACCGCGCGAGCGACCGAGTGAGGACAGCTCGATCAACCGTTGCAGCCGGTCCTTGTCCTTGGTGATCAGGGCCAGGATCACCTGTCCCTCGTCGACGACGACGGTGAGCTGTCGGCCGTCCCACACGCTGATCCCGCGCTGTTTCATGTCGACCTTGCGGCGGTTCATCTCCGCGTGTGCCTCGTCGACGGCGTCGGTGATCTCGTCGCGTTCTACGGCGACGCGGCACGAGTGCTCCCAGATGTTGGCTTCTTCGCCCTCGATGAGCAGCAGGTCTCCGCGCAGGTGGGCGGTCGCCATGAGGGGGCGGAACGACCAGGACTTGCCGGTGCCGGACGCGCCGGACACCAACAGCCGCTCGTCGAACGGGATCAGGACCTCATCCCCGGTTTCGGTGTCCAGAGCGAGGCTCATCATGAGCGGGTCGGACGGGATGCGGTCCGGGGTCCACAGCGAGGAAACGCCCGCGGCTGCCGAACGAGTAGCCAGGGTTACGACGGCCCACCCGCCGCGCGAGGCAGAGGTGATCCGGATGCGCAGCGCGGTGCGGGCCCCGAGCAGTGCACGGACCGAATCGGCCTTGTCCGCGAGCGTCTTGACCGTCCACGTCCCATCCAACCGGATCTCGCACCGGATGCCGCCCGGCTCCATCGCCGGAGGCGTCGTCACCGTGCCCGACAAGCCACGGTCGGGAGCGTGCTCCACCCAGTACGAGGGGTCGAGCCGCTCCATGAGCTGACGCTCTTCCAGCGACACCGACTCATCCACCACCACCCGCAGCTTGCGCCGCCCGAGCGCGAGACCGGCCACGTTCGCCCCGATCAGCGCGGCCGAGGTGGCGGCCGGCCACAGCGTCAGATGCGAGGCGGACATGACCACGGACGTGACGACCGTGGGCACGGCGTGCAGCGCATGCGCCTGAATCGCGCGGGCCTTGAGCGTGCTCGGGTAGTTCACCCGCGCGGCCTTGAGCTTGGCGCGGGTGTCGCGCTCGTGCCGCGCGGCTGCCTTGCTCGCCACCCGTGCGGCACGGCGGCCGGCCGCGAACGGATTGTTCGACGCGGCGCGCGCGGTGAGCTTCTGCGACTTGGCCGTGGACAGCGTGGACCGCGCGGCGTTGTGCTCCTTCTGAGCACCCATGAGCGCCTTCAAGTGCTCCGGGGTGCGCAGCTTGTTTCGCCGGTCCGCCTCAAGATCCCAGCGGACTGCGAACGGCACGCACACGGGGGTGAGCGAATCCAGCGCGCTGTTGGTGGTGTTGGCGGTGGTCGACCATGCTTGCTTCCAGTCCACGAAAGGGTCCTCCTAGACCGTGGATGAGGGCCGGTGCGCCGTCGCATGGCGTCACCGGCCCGCCCGAGTTGCAGGGAGCAGCGCTGTCGGTTGCGCCGACAGCACCGGTTGAACCCCCGCAACCACATCTGACCTGCGAAGTTGCAGAGTTGAGCAGTGGGGAGGGGTGGGGGCCCTACGCGCCCGCGCGCGTAGGGCGGCGGAAAATCGGGCCGTGCAACCCCCTCACGGGACCCTGAACGGCCGTTCACGGACCGGGGTATCTCGACCCACACGGAAGGGGGTCCGGGCGCTCTCCGGGCCGCCTACGGCTCCCGGCTCTTCCCGGGGGCGAGCGGGGCCGTAGACGGCTCGTGCCGGGCGCCGTCCCGTTCAGTGTTTGGGGCGGGCGAGGCGCAGCGTGATGCCGCCGATGCCGATGGGTCCGGCGGTTTGGGCGATGACCGTGACCGTGTGCGCGGCGGCGTCGAGCAGCGCGCACAGGGCGGCCACCAGTCCCCAGCACCCCACGGCGGCGGCACCGGCGATGACGAGGGGGAACAGGTAGTGGCGCAGCGGTCGGCCGGTGTGGTCGGTGGTGTGGACGACGATGACGACCGGTTGACCGGTGGCTTCGGCGCGGCGGTAGGCGTCGGCGGGAATGTGCGGGGCGATGATCCCCGGCGGGTCACGATGTGCCATCAGGGCTCTCCCTCACGATCAGTTGGAGTCGGCACCGGTACACAGGCAAAGAGCCACTGGCCGGTGCGGTGGTCATCAGCGGCCCGTACCGGCGAGATCAACCGGCACGCCGTTGACGGGCCCGCGCAGTTCGGCATACCGGGTCGAGACCCAGCCCACCGACCAGCCGCATAGCTCCGCTGCGGTCCGCACCGACATGCCCTCCGCACGGGCGGCGGCCACGATGGCGCGCGCGTCGTCCTCGGGGAGCTTGTCCGTGACGGGGCCGGCGGACAGCAGAGCGGCGCGTTCACGCGCGGCCTGCTCCTCCCGCTCGGCCTGTTCACGGCTCTCGCGCTCGGCACGCTCCCGCTGCTCGCGTTCCGCGTGCTCGGCGGCCACTCGTTCACGGCGTTCACGGTCCCGCTCACGCTGTTCACGCTCACGGTCCACGCGTTCACGCTGCTCGCGCTCGGCCCGTTCCCGAGCCTGCTCACTCTCGCGTTCCTCGCGCCGGACGGCGGCCTCCCGCTCGGCCTGTTCACGGACCATGCGGGCTTCGTGCTCACGCTGTTCACGCGCCAGCGCCGCCGCATGCTCGCGTTCCTCGCGGGCCCGCCGGGTAGCCTCATCCCGCCGCTCGATGGCGGCGCGTTCGCGGGCTTCCCGCTCGGCTTGCTGCTTGGCTTCCAGTACCAGAACGGCGGCAGTGATGGCCCGCCGGTAGGCGAGTCCGGTCTCCGCCGTGACGATCAGCAGGAGCGGCGCGACCGCATGCACAGCCACGCCCACCAGGTCGTTCTTGAGCGCGGAGTCGGCGACGTTGAGGGCGAGGGTCATGCAGCCGGTCATCCACCGCAGGGCGATGGGCCACCGTCCGCCGTTGCCCCCGAGCCGGGCGAGCACCGCGTCCAGCCGGACCACGATGACCACGGCGGCATCCACCACGAGGGGAAGGATGGGTGCGGTCCAGTCCCACTTGTCGGGGGTGTGCTCGGCCGCGAGCGGGGTGACGGTGAGGATCGAGTAGAGCATGGCGCCCGCCACGATCAGCCACGTGCCGACCGACAGCGCGCGCTCCGCTGAACGGATCTGAACGCCGTTCATACGCCCACCCCCGAGCGTGAACGCACCCGGATCGCGGCGATCAGGACGACCGGGGAGGCGGGGTTGTCGGGGGTCTCGCGGTCCTCGGTCCACGTCCATTCAGCGCCTGGTACCGGCTCGAAGCCGAGCACGCTGAGCGCGTCCGTACGGTCCGTGAACGTCGGGACCGTGTGCCCGAACCGGTGCTCCGGCCACCTCTCGCAGGTGTTCAGCAGCACCACGTACAGACGCCAGAAGCCCTCACGGGCGGACATCTGCGCGGTGAACTCCCGCGCCGTCTTCTGTCCGTTCACGCCGTGCCGCCCCGGTGCGTGTCCGCAGCCTGGTTGGCCAGCTCGCGGCGGGCGGCCAGAACCCGGCGGTGGGCCCGCCGGATGCGGCGGGTGTCCAGCTCGTTCGGGGCGTGGTTCAGGGCGATGATCTGCGCGTCCAGCAGCTCGACGCCGGCCAGGATGACCGGCATCTCCCGCTCAATCGCGTCCAGCTCCGCAGCCGTCGGCTCGCGGTCGAAAAAGTCGGCGGTAACAACCGCCTGAACAGCACCGATGTGCTTCATGGGTCGTAGTTCCCTTCACAGAGGAACGGCCCGAACGCGGTCCCCGGGTTGCCCCCCGGGGACCGCTCGCCGTTGAAGTCGGATGTCCGGCTCCCCTCAGCGCTGCTCGTACGAGACGAGCAGCGGAGGCAACCGGCCGCAGCGAACTGCGGTGGATGAGTGGTCTCTTTCGGGGACACGACTGCCGGATCAAGGAACAGCTCGCTAGGGCCCCGTTGCAGGCAGCGACCTGACCTTTCGGTCTGCCATCCGGACTGCCAAGGGATCGCCCGCCGTGAGACAGACGACTGTCCGGTGCCCTCCCCCCGTCCAATGCGGGGCTCCTG
The DNA here is from genome assembly GCF_027107535.1 of Streptomyces aurantiacus. Lineage (NCBI taxonomy): Bacteria > Bacillati > Actinomycetota > Actinomycetes > Kitasatosporales > Streptomycetaceae > Streptomyces > Streptomyces sp. Qhu-G9. The sequence goes on from NZ_CP114283.1 coordinate 8,215,884, forward strand.
GTCATGCGTTGTTGCAGGTCAAGCAGCCAAAACAGCCACTCCCCGAACTGCCTAGGGGGGGTTACCGCTTCGCTTGCTAGGTACCGTAGGCAAACCCAAGGCTGCGCGCAACCCCCTCTCGCGATACAGTTCGTTAGCCCCCCTAGGCGATGATTGGAGAGTCGTGCACGACGACATGGAGCAGGTGCCTGGGATCGCGGACCCAGTCGACCGAGCCAAAGCCGCAATCGACCTGATGGCGAGGTATCAGGGCTGGGTGCTGGAGCTGTCCCGCATCCGGCGCGAGGCCATCGAGGAGGCGCAGGCGTCCGGTTTGACTCAGGCTGAGATCGCCAAGCGGCTCGGGGTCAGTCGAGGCCGAGTAGGGCAGCTAGCGTCCGCCGGCCCGCCGCCAGAGCGGGCGTTCTTCGGTACGGACCTGGTGACGGTGTCGCTCGGCGGCAAACCGGAAGCAGACAAGACCCCCGAACAAAACCCCAGCGACGTCGTCGCGAGGGAAGATCTCGACAACTTTGAGCACCTGCGCAAGCTGCTGAGCGGCATGAAGCTTGAGGCTCAGTACGAGGTGATCCCCTCGACAGGCATCGTCAACCTGAACCGCGAAAACCACGTGGTCGTCTGCGGCCCACGGCTGTCGCCCATCGTGGCTCAGGTTCTGGAGGGCGATAACAACCTGCGGTTTGAGAAGGACCGAGCCTGGCACTTGGTGGACCAAAAAGCCGGGAAGGCGTACCGGTCACCGATGGATGAGAACGGCTCAGCGGGTGACTTCGGCTACCTCGGGCGACTCCCTCGCCTGGACGGCCGAGGGACGTTCCTCTACATCGCTGGAATCCACGCCATAGGCGCCAACGGAGTCGTTCACTTCCTGGAGAACAACCTTGCCGAGCTTTACCGAGAGGTCCGCACTCGACGCTTCTCAACACTCATTTCGTGCCGCTACGACCCCGAGACACTCGACGTGCTGGAGAGTCGACGTGTCACTCCGCTGTACCGACATGAGGGCTGAACATGCGCGTCTCCATTGATACGCGCCCTGGGGGAACCAACCCGAACGAAGACTGGGTGGCCGGCACGTCCACGCTCGCGGTCGTGCTCGACGGGCTCAGCACTGCAGGCCTGACCACGGGGTGCCGCCATGGCGTCCCGTGGTATGTCGCCCACCTCGGAAGTCAGCTCATAGCTGCTCTGACAGACCCAAACCGACCACTCGTAAATGGCTTGGCGGACGCCCTCGAACGCGTGGCAAAGATGCACCCCGAGTGCGATCTCAACAACCCGGGAACGCCATCAGCCACAGTCGCGATCCTGCGCCATAGACACGACGCCCTTGACCACCTGGTTCTCGCAGACTCACCCATCATCTTCAACAGCCCCCGTGGCTACTCAGTGATCACCGATCTCCGCGTTGACGATGTCCTTCCCGAGATGAAAGCCGAAGTCGAGAGGCACGAGACCCACACCGAAGGACACAGAGAGGCTCTTCGACGCTTCGTGCTTGCTCAACGACAGGTGCGCAATACGCCGGACGGGTATTGGGTCGCTGCAGCCAGGCCTGACGCGGCTGAGCACTCACTGACCGGCGCAACTCCCCTTCGAGAGGTGCACGCCGCCGCCGTCATGTCCGACGGCGCATCGCGGCTCGTGACCGAGTACGAGATGGCGACGTGGCCCGAAGTGTTCGCGACGCTCCGGACGGGGGGGCCGCGCGAGCTGATTGACACCGTGCGCAAGGTGGAGGCCACGGATCCCACAGGGCGGCGGTGGCCTCGGTACAAGTCGGGGGACGACGCCGCCGTTGCCTTCTGTCAATGGTGACCACCGCTAGCCAGTGTTTCCCCCTGACCAGTGCAAAAGAAACGGGCGCAGCCTCGCAGTCAGGCCGCGCCCGTCTCATTTACCGCCGCACGCAGCCGACAGAGCCGTTCGCCGCGTGCCTGTCGACTCAGCGCCCGTACTGGAATGAACGACGCTGAGCACGTCTAGATCATGCCCTGACCAGTATGAACAGTCCCTAAGCGAGCACTACAGGCGTAGCGTGAATCGCGATTCTTTACTCGGTTTCAGTTTCCTCATTCATCCCACGCAGACGCTGCGCCAGATCTTCCACCGGCCTCCAGCTAAACGAACGACCACTCTTCCCTTTTGCGAAAAGCCCGTAATTCTCCAACCCAATTAGATCTTGCCTCGCCGTTTCATACACAACGTTATGACTCGCCATATGCGACTGCGCAGTGACCGATGCACCCGGGTTCTTCATCGCATGATTGAGCAAGGCAATTTGCCGGTGATTGAAAAGCTTCTGCGCTCCAGAGATAGTCTGCTGCAGCTCGCGAACCTCCTCCGCCTTTTTGCTCAAATATTCGTGCAACTGAGCAATGGACCGCTGCAGAACCCCCAATTGGTACAAGTGGAAGTAGGTGAGATCATTCTCATCATCTTCAGAATGCAAGTAACTATGCGCATACTTGGAAGGGGCATTCTTCAGAATCGGAGAGATGGCGACATACTCGGTGAGCCAGTAGCCCTGATTCAACATTGACCAGTAGAACAGAGCCCGAGCCGTTCGGCCATTCCCGTCCTCAAACGGATGGTCGTATCCGATCATAAAATGGACCGTGATGGCCCGTAGGACGGGTGGAATATACGCATCATCCAATTCGCCATTTGCGAAGTCACATAGCTTTTGCACGCGCGCAGAAAGAGTCTCTGCCGCAGGGGGTGTATGCAGCAGGAGATCACCGTTCCAAACACTTACACGATCTTCGTCCGGCAACTGGAACCGACCGGACGCACTTGGATTGTCCAGCGTGCCATCGGTAACGACTCGATGAATCTCGCAGATCATTTCCGGAGTCAAGCGCTCATTTCGCAAATCCCCAATCATTCGCATTGCTTGGTAATTATTGTAGATCATTCGCTCGTCGCGGTCGCGCGGCTGACGCTGAGTTCGAATCATCTCTTTTGCCACTGCCCGGCTAGTGGATGCGCCTTCTAGCTGGCTAGAGTTAATTGCCTCCTCAATCAAGGAGTTAATCAAGTAGCGGTCGCGAGTTGCAGGGTTAGTGACCTGCTCGCTGATCGTGATTTTCCCGCTGGCGTCACGGCTAACTTCTTCCAGCGACTTCAAAATGACATCCGGGAGTGCGAAAACGAACGGCTTCCCATCGATGTCAAGCAATGGAAGTCTCCGCTGCACTCTGCGACGGGCAAGCTTAATTCCCGCCCACCACTCCTCGTGCGTGAGATCTTCGGGAGGGTTCTTGTACCGGAGCTTATCCCAGGGTAGATATGGATCAGTTGGCCCGGCACCCGGAGCGGTAAGAATCCTTGTAATCTTCTCCGGCTCCGATTCCACGATGAGCTTCATGGTCTCGTCCGGTGGTGGCGGCGGCATTGGCCGTCTCATGTACACGTCTCCAATCGCAAGGGCAGGCTCGATCGTCGCGCAGGCGCTGCCTAGGCGCGCGGTGCAGAGACGTCGGCACGTCCTGCCACCATCGCGGGCTCAGGCGCTCCTTGAAGCTGTCGTTGCAAACTACTAGCGAGCTACTATTTTGCACCAGAGTAGTAGAATCACGCATCTGGGCAGCTCAGAGCACTGCGATGCAGCGCCAGACACCCCCACAGCCACCCCCCGACTGAACCGTCGGCGACCGCCCACGCTGAACTACTAGCGAGCTACTATTTCGTCCCAGGCTAGTAGTGGCGTCATCTGTTCATCCAGCTCAGAGCGCTGCGATACAGCGCCAGACACCCCCACAGCCACCCCCCGACTGAACCGCCAGCAGCTCATACCCGGCTCCACTGACGCCATCACGAAGACCCCTCGGCGACCGCCCACGCTGAACTACTAGCGAGCTACTATTTCGTCCCAGGCTAGTAGTGGCGTCATCTGTTCATCCAGCTCAGAGCACTGCGATACAGCGCCAGACACCCCCACAGCCACCCCCCGACTGAACCGCCAGCACCGGCATCTGCACGCCCAAGAGTCGTCCGCGCCCCAACAGCAAGAAGCCCCCCAGCCAATCAAGGCCGAGGGGCTTCGGACATCGGGACTCACACCAACGGAGGCAGCCGCCTCCGGCCGGGCCGCCTGTGGGCCGTCCGAGGGCGGCCCACGACGACCAACAACGACCACCGACAACGGCTGCCGCGCAGCTCTCCGAAGGGGTGCGAGCCAACACCGCACCCCGGGGAAAGACCAGTTCAATACCAGCGCTACTGAGGTGTGTGGAGTCGTCAGAGGCACCGGACGACGCAGCGCGCGCCCCGAACCGTGCGCGCACGCCCTCTTGTTGACCCTCTCTTCGCCTGCGACTCTGAGAGTCCCCCCACTTGTGAACTTGTGAATCCGTTAACTAACGGATTCGTAGGAGGTGGCTCCGTCCATGCTCGTCCGCGACGCCATGAGCACGGTGGTCCTCACCATCGGCCCCGCCCACACCCTTCGCAAGGCCGCCGCGCTGATGTCCGCGCGTCGTATCGGCGCGGCCGTGGTCCTCGACCCCGACGACAGCGCGCTCGGCATCCTCACCGAGCGCGACATCCTCAACTCCATCGGCCTGGGCCAGAGCCCGGACACCGAGCGGGCCCACGCCCACACGACCACCGACGTGGTGTTCGCCACCCCGACCTGGACGCTGGAGGAGGCCGCTTCGGCCATGGCCCACGGCGGTTTCCGTCATCTCATCGTCCTCGAGCACGGCGAGCCGGTCGGCATCGTCTCGGTCCGCGACATCATCCGCTGCTGGGCGCCGCTCCGTCAGCCCGCCCCGGCCTGAGAGGACTTCGGCAGACCGGCACCGGCAACCGGAACAGAAGGACGAGCGGGCAGGCTCCCCCGGGACACGGGGAGCCTGCCCGCTCTCTACGGCAGGCGTTCCAGTGCCGGCATCAGCCGCGCGCAGTGCCGGGACCGCGGCTTCCGGCCGCTTGCCGAAGTCTTCGTCGGCCTGCCCGTCTTCTGGGCCAGAGCCGAGCCTGATCTTACAATGGACACAGTCCAATTCAAATTATCTTCCAAAGTCACACCTGTTCGGGTTCTGGTCCTGCTGCTGTTAGGCTGTGCCGCATGAGCGACCTGTTGGAACGACTGCGCGGACGCGGCTGGCGTATGACAGCGCAGCGGCGTGTCGTGGCGGAGGTCCTCGGAGGCGATCACGTGCACCTGACGGCCGACGAGGTACACGCGCGGGCCGTTGTGAAGCTTCCGGAGATCTCCCGGGCGACCGTCTACAACACGCTGGGCGAGCTGGTCTCGCTCGGCGAGGTGCTGGAAGTCGCCACGGACAAGCGCGCGAAGCGGTACGACCCGAACGCCCACCGGCCGCACCACCACCTGGTCTGCGCCCGGTGCGGCGCGATCAAGGACGTGCACCCGGGCGGCAATCCGCTGGCGGATCTCCCCGACTCGGAGCGCTTCGGCTTCACGGTCTCGGACGTAGAGGTGACGTACCGCGGCGTGTGCCCGAACTGCGCGGCGGCCTGACCGGCCGGCCCTTCGCGAAGAACGGACCATGAAGCCCCGGCCCCTGTGGGACGCCGGGGCTTCTTCGTACCCACCGCGCGGTACCCGCCGCCCAGGCCGCCCGCTCCTCGGTCACGTCACGCACGGGAAAACACCGAAGGCCCGGAACCATTGGTTCCGGGCCTTCGGTCTTCAGTAGCGGGGACAGGATTTGAACCTGCGACCTCTGGGTTATGAGCCCAGCGAGCTACCGAGCTGCTCCACCCCGCGGCGATGAACTGAACACTACGTCACCACCGCCGACCAGCGCAAATCCCTTTCGCCCCCACCCCTCCAGCCCGTCCGGCGGACCAGGACGAAGCCCTGAGGCCCTGCTCCGGGCCGATGGCAAGGGCCTGGGGCGGCAGCCCTCAGGGACGGGCCGGGGCGGGACGGCCAGGGACGGGGCAGGCAGGGACGGCGGCGGTGCGGAACCCCGCCCGCCGTCCCGTCACGCGGACAGCTCCTGCCGCAACGCGTCCCGCAGCCGGGCCGCCCGCTCGGACACCTCGTCCGGCCCGAGCGACACCGCACGGTCGGCCCACCGCTGCCCCTCGGCAAGCTCACCCCGACGCGCGTAGACGAGGGCGAGCCGCAGCGCCGCCCGCCCGTGCCCCGCGTCGGCGGCCCGGGTCCACCACAGGGCGGCCTCCGGCTCACTCCCCTCACGGGCCAGCAGCAGCCCCAGGTTGAACGCCCCGTTCCGGGATCCCGCCTCCGCGGCCTCCCGGTACCACCGGGCCGCCTCCACAACGTCCCCGCGGGCGGACGCCAGCATGCCCACCCGCACCTGGGCCCGCCGATGCCCCTGGGATGCGGCCCGCTCGTACCACTCCTCGCACTCGCTCTTCTCCGTGGTCGGCTCACCCAGCTCGTGGGCGGGCGTGGGCGGGCGCCGGGCGTCGAGCACGGTCGCCAGCCGGTAGGCCGCCTCCGCACTGCCGCCGCCCGCGGCGCATCGCAGATGCCGCTCGGCGGCCGCCTCGTCGCCGTCCCGGAGCCGGGCGATCCCGACCTGGAGCGCGGCCTCGGTGTGCCCGGCGGCAGCGGCCCGCTCGTACCACCGCAACGCCGTCGCGTCCGCCCCGCGCCCCGCGTGCAGGATGCCGAGGTTGAAGGCGGCGTCCACGCTGCCGGCATCTGCGGCCTTGGAGAACCACGGCTCGGCCCCGGCCGCGTCGCCGACCTGGAGCAGCAGAATGGCCAGCGCGTTCGCCGCCTCGCGGTGCCCCGCGTACGCCGCGCGCCGGTACCACTGCTCGGCCTGAGCCGTCCGCGCCTGCTCGGCACAGAGCAGCCCGAGGTTGTACGCGCCGTTCACGTCGCCGGCGTCCATCGCGGCGCGGTACCACCGCTCGGCGGTCTGCGTCTCACCCCGCTCGGCATGCAGCGCGCCGAGGGCGTTGGCGGCGTTCCCGTCCCCGTCCTGGGCGGCCCGCAGCCACCACACCGCCGCGCTCTCGGTGTCACCCGCGTCCCTCAGCAGGAACCCCAGCGCGCAGGCGGCCCTCGCCTCGCCGTCCTTGGCGGAGGTCAGGTACCAGCGCCCGGCCTCCTTCAGCTGCCCACGCTTCTCCAGGATCGCTCCGAGGTGCAGTGCGGCCCGGCGGTGACCGCGTGCGGCCGCCTGGCGGTACCACTGTTCGGCTGCTTCTCCGGTGGTCTCCGCGACACCGTTGTCAGTGTCGGTTCCGGCCGCCTCCGCGGCCGTCCGGTCGAGCGTCCGCGCGAGCCGGTACGCCGCCTCGCGGTGCCCCCGCTCGGCGGCGGCACGCATCCAGCTCTCGGCCGCGACGTCACCCCGGTGCTCCAGGAGATCGGCGAGCGCGTACGCGCCAAGGGCGTGGCCCTGCTCGGCGGACTGCCGCAGCCAGTACTCGGCGGCGGGTTCGTCACCGCGCTCGCGGTGGTGGCGGCCCAGCGCGTGCGCGGCGGCCGCCGAGCCCGCGACGGCGGCGATCCGCCACCATCCGGCGGCCTCCTCCGCGTATCCGCGCTGGTGCAGGAGGACACCGAGGTTGTTGGCCGCGGCCCGGTCACCGGCCGCGGTGGCGGCGCGCAGCTGAGGCTCGGCTCCGTCGAGATCACCGCTGCGAAGCAGCATGGCTCCGAGGACACTCATCGCCTCGGCGTCGCCCTCTTCCGCGGCGAGCCGTTGACGAACCTCCTCGACAGCCTCACCGGTTTCGTCCCGGTCGGAAGGCTGCACAAACCGCCCTGTCTCCAACAGAGTTGCCTTGTCCCCCATAACGTCCATCGTCGCACCACCTGCAACCTGGGTACACCTGGTATACCGCAGCCAGTGAGGTCACTACAGCGTTTTGTCGACATGCCCACAGAGAGACAAGTGAAACACAGTTCTCTCAACTCGCTCCGTCCGGCGCGGCCTTCACCTCGGCAGCACTGGTGAACGAGAAGCGCCTCCAACCGCGGTCCGCCAGGAGTCCGCACACGCAGAAGGACCCGGATCCTTGGAGGATCCGGGTCCTTCAACTTCAGTAGCGGGGACAGGATTTGAACCTGCGACCTCTGGGTTATGAGCCCAGCGAGCTACCGAGCTGCTCCACCCCGCGCCGTTGTGTTGCAACCGTACCACGGCGCGAGGTGGCTCCTGACTCAGCCGCTGTCCGGGCTCTTACTGCTGCTCGGCTCACTGCTCGGCTTGCCGCTCGCCTCGGTGTTCTTGTCACCGGAGCCGCTCGGTTTGTCGCCGCTGTCGGCCTTCTTGTCGGCCGCGGCCTGTGCGTCCTCGGCCCGCTCGAGGGCGTCCTCAAGATCCTTCTGCGCTGTTCCGTACGCCTCCCAGTCGCCCTTCTTGAGGGCTTCCTGGCCTTGGTCGAAGGCCTTCTGGGCGTCGTCGAGCGCTTCCTGGACCGTGGGGTCGTTGGATGCCGGCGGTGGGTTCGTCTCGCCCTCGTCCGGTGGTTCGGTGGCCGAACTGTCGGCTCCGAAGACCTTGTTGAGCGCCTCGTCCAGCGTGTCCTCGAAGGCTGTGGCGCCTCCGTAGGTCACCAGCACCTTCCGCAGCAGGGGGTACTTGAGTCCACCGCCCTTCACGTAGACGGGCTCCACGTAGAGCAGGCCCCCGTCGAGCGGCACCGTCAGCAGGTTGCCGTACTCGACTTCCGAGTCACCACCTCTCAGGAGCCTGATGGACTCGGCGATGGATGGTTCGGAGTTGAACTGGCTCTGCACCCGTTTCGGTCCGTCGACCGTTCTGCCGGTGGGCAGTTTGAGGATGTTGATCTTGCCGTAGTCGCTCGTGTCGGCTTCGGCGTTCACCGACATGAAGGCGCTGAGGTTGTCGCGGCCGTTCGGTGTGAGCGTCGTCGTCAGGGAGAACGCCTGGGACTGCTCACCCGGCATCTTCATGCTGAGGTAGTACGGCGGCACCGCGTTGCCCGACTTGTTGGTCGGGTCGTCCGGCACCTGCCACACCTCACTGCCGCTGAGGAACGTCTCCGCGTCCTTCACGTGGTAGCGGGTCAGCAGCTCCCGCTGGACCTTGAACAGGTCCTGCGGGTACCGCAGGTGGTCCATGAGGTCCTGCGGGATGTCGGTCCGCGCCTTGACCGTCCCGGGGAAGGCCTTCTTCCAGGTCTTGAGGACCGGGTCCTTGGTGTCCCACTCGTAGAGCGTTACCTTGCCGGTGTACGCGTCGACGGTCGCCTTCACCGAGTTACGGATGTAGTTGACCTGGTTCTGCTGGGCCACCACCGCCCGCTGGTTGTTGGCGGCGGTCAGCGAGTCGGCCGTCGTGTCACCGAGGGTGGTGCGCGAGGCGTACGGGTAACCGTTGGTCGTCGTGTACGCGTCGACGATCCACTCGATCTTGTCGCCGACGATCGCGGGGTAGGCGTCGCCGTCGATGGTCAGCCAGGGGGCGACCGCCTCGACGCGCTCCTTGGGCGTGCGGTTGTAGAGGATCCGTGAACCCTCGCCGATCGCACCGGAGTAGAGGATCTGCGGCTCGCTGAACGCCACCGCGTACGCGGCACGGTTGACCGGGTTCGAGAGGTTGACGCCGCTCTTGCCCTTGTAGCTGGTCGTCTTCTCGCCGGTGTCGTCGGAGTAGTCGATCTCCTTCTGCGGACCGCCGACGATCGAGTACTGGCTGGTCTTCTCGCCGTAGTAGATCCGCTGCTGGTACTCCCCGAGATCGCCCTTGGAGGGCAGGTCGTACTCGGTGAACTCCGGGCGGCCCTCGGCGTCGGCGTTGGTGCCCTTGGCCGCGACCGCTCCGAAGCCGTGCGTGTAGCGGAAGTGGTCGTTGATCCAGTTGTTCTTCGGGATGCCCTGGAGGTTCAGCTCGCGCAGACCGATGACGGTGTCCTGGTCCTTGCCGTCCTTGCTGTAGCGGTCGACGTCCAGGTTCGACGGGAACGCGTAGTAGTTGCGTACCTGCTGGAGCTGCTGGAACGTGGGCGAGACGACGTTCGGGTCGAGGAGCCTGATGCTCGCGGCGCCGTCGGCGTCGTCGCGCAGTTTGGTCTTGTCCTCGGTCGTGCTCGTGCCCGCGTACTCGGTGACCTCGGTGCCGTTGATCCCGTACGCGTCGCGGGTCGCCTTGAGGTTCTTCTCGACGTACGGCGCTTCCTTGGCCTGCTCGTTCGGCTGGACCTGGAACTTCTGGACGATCGCCGGGTACAGGCCGCCGATGAGGATCGCCGAGAGCACCATCAGGCCGAAACCGATGACGGGCAGCTGCCAGGTGCGCCGCCACAGGGTGGCGAAGAACAGCAGGGCGCAGATGACCGCGATGCAGAAGAGGATCGTCTTGGCCGGCAGGTAGGCGTTGGCGTCGACGTACCTGAGGCCCGTCCAGTTGCCGGTCGCCTTGAAGTCACTGGACTTCACCGCGAGTCCGTACCGGTCGAGCCAGTACGCGACCGCCTTCAGCGCCACGAAGATGCCCAGCAGCACCGACAGGTGCCCGGTGGCCGCGGCCGTGGCGCGCGCTCCGGGGCTGGTGACGCGCAGTCCGCCGTACAGGTAGTGCGTCAGCGCTGCGGCGATCACGGAGAGGATCGCGGCCGCGAAGCCGAAGCCCAGCAGGAAGCGGTACCAGGGCAGGTCGAAGGCGTAGAAGGCGACGTCGAGGTGGAACTGGGGGTCCTTCTGGTTGAAGGGCACTCCGTTCACCCACATGAGCCACGTACGCCACTGGCCTGCCGCGGAGGCACCCGCGATCAGTCCGACGAGCGAGGTGATCCCGAGCAGGATCCACTTCTTGTACGGAGCCACGCCCATCCGGTAGCGGTCCAGGCTCTGCTGCTCCATCGACATGGCGCTGAGGGGTGGCCGCAGCCGGTGGGCCAGCCAGATGTTCACGCCGACGGCCACCGCCATCAGCAGTCCGAAGACGAAGAACAGGCCGATCTTGGTCCACAGGGTGGTGGTGAAGACGGAGGAGTACTGCACCGACCGGTACCAGAGCCAGTCCGTCCAGAACCCCGCGAACATGACGAAGGCCATGGCCAGCACGGCCAGTACGCCGAGTGTCATGAGCAGGGTCCGGACGCGCCGGGACGGTCGGCCCACTCTCATCCGCGGCCCTGTCGGGCCTCCGCCGCGGTCCGGCATCTGGAAAGCCAAGGTGCGCACCTCGAAGTTCGCTGTTGGTATCTGGGGGCCCTGCAGACGCCGGGCCACATCTATGCAACTTACTGATGCTTTACTCGGTTCCCGCTTCCGGGGCCGAACGAGGCAGGATTGTGACCATGTCCAACACCGCCTCCTCAGGCACCCCCATGGCCGCCGGGCCCCTCACCCGTGCCGTCCTCGAGATCGACGAGTACGTTTCGGGGCTCGGCTGGGACCAGCCCGCCCGGCTCTTCGCCCTGGTCGACACCTCGCGCCTGCGTTCCCAGGAACCGGGACTCGCCGAGCGTCTGGGTCTGACCGAAGATGTGCCCGAGGGCACCCTTACCCCTATTGAGCAGGACGAACTCCCCGCGGGCAGCCCGCTGGACGAGTTCCTCGGCACCATCGCCTGGCCGGACTCGGTCGTCGGCTGCGCGCTGTCCGTGGAGCGGCTGATGCTGCCGCCGTCCGCGGAGGCGTCCGTGCCGGACGGCCTCGACGAGAAGCGGCTGGCGAAGTGGGTCGCCGAGCATCCGGAGCGCCAGGAGGTCCGCATGACCGTGGCGGTGCTGCGCGGCGGCAAGCGCGACGCGGCGCTGCGGTTGCGCGAGAAGGACTCGGCGACCGACGTGCTCACCGGGACCGATCTCGTACCGGGACTGGCCGAGGCGCTCACGGCGACGTTCGCGGAGTAGTCCGCGGGTCGGCGGCCTGCCGGTGTGCTAGGACCTGGTGCATTTCGGCAGGTCGGCCGTGTCGCCGCCACGGATGTCCTTGAGTGCGCTCATCGCGTCGTCGATGGTGTCGACCTTGATGAGCGTGAGCCCTTCGGGGACGTCACGGGCGGCGGCCGCGCAGTTGTCCTTGGGCGTCAGGAAGTACTGTGCGCCCTTGTCGCGGGCGCCGACCGTCTTCATCTCGATGCCGCCGATCGGGCCGACCTTGCCGTCGTCGTCGATGGTGCCGGTGCCGGCGACGAACTTGCCGCCGGTGAGGCTGCCCGGGGTCAGTTTGTCGACGATGCCGAGGGCGAACATCAGGCCGGCGCTGGGGCCGCCGACGTCGGCTAGCTTGATGTCGATGGTGAACGGGAACGTGTGGTCGGTCCCGGCCGAGATACCGACGATCGCGCGTTCCTCGCCGTCGTCGTCGGACTTGGCGGTGGTGAGCGTGACGTCCTGCGCCCCGGTGGGTGTCCTCTTCTCCTTCTCGGCGGCGGCCTGCTCCTTGGCCGGCACGATCGTGAAGACGACCTTCTCTCCCGGCTTGTGCTTGGTGACCAGGTCCGCGACGTCGCCGGGCGCCTTCACGGTCGTACCGTCGACGGCCTTGATGACGTCACCGGCGTGCAGCCTGCCCTCGGCGGGGGTGTCCTTGACGACGGTGGAGACGATCACCCAGGACTTCACCGGGATGTCCAGCTGTTCGAGGGCCGCGACCTTGGCGCTCTCCTGGGACTGGCTGAACTCCTCGGCGTTCTCCTGCGTCGACTGCTCCTCCGTCTTGCCGTCGGGATAGAGCGTGTCGTGCGGGACCACCTTCTGGTCGTGCGCCAGCCAGCCGTACACGGCCTCGGCGAGGTTCATGTTGTAGTCGGCGCTCGTGACCCGGACGGTGGTCATGTTCAGGTGGCCGCTCGTCGCGTAGGTCTTGCGGCCGGAGATCCGCAGCACCGGTTCGCCGTCGTGCTCGCCGAGCGTGTTCACCGTCGGACCCGGTGACATCTCCGAGTACGGCACTTTGATGAAGACTCCCGCGCACAGGAGCGCGATCAGCATCAGGGTGGAGGCGAGCATCGTCGCGGTGCGGCGTGGCATGGAACGACAGTACGGGACCCCACTGTCGGCGCACCGTCAGGGCCGTCCGTCCGGGGACCGAGGGCCGGTCAGGCGTCCGAGTGCGACTTCTCCATGGCCTCGCGGAAGCGTGTGTAGCCCGCGAGCTCGTGGCCGTCCCCGAGGGTCTTGCGGTTCCGTCCTGCCCAACTGCCCCAGGCTCCGGCGCCGATCGCGGCGAAAAGCGGAATCAGCAACCAGGCGAGCGCTGCCATACCGACCTCCCAACCCCATGAGCGACCGCAACTGACTGATCAGCAGATTAACCATCCGCTTGTTCAACGCTCACGGCAGGGGTCGGGTTACGCAACCGGAAGGCCGTACGGGTGGTGCCGATGGGGCCGGTAGGGCCAACCGGGCCAGGAGAACCGGTGTGGCCGGTGTGGCCGATGACGCCGCCGCGGGCCGGTGGGACCGGTGCGGATGTGCTCCGGGGAGCGGGAGTCCTGTGGCGTCAGCAGGCCCCGACCCACTCCTCCGTACCGTCGGAGAACGTCTGGTGCTTCCAGATCGGGACCTCGTGCTTCAGGTCGTCGATCAGCTTCCGGCAGGCCTCGAAGGCTTCTCCCCGGTGCGGACAGGAGACGGCGACGACCACCGCGAGATCACCCACCCGCAGGTCCCCGATCCGGTGCACGGCGGCCAGCGCCCGCACGGGGTACTTCGCCACGACGTTCTCGGCGACCCGCCGCATCTCGGCCTCGGCGGTGGGGTGGCACGAGTACCCGAGCGCGTCGACGTCCGCTCCCCCGTCGTGGTTGCGCACGGTTCCCACGAAGAGCGCGGTCCCTCCGGAGGCGTCGTCACCGACGGCCCGGAAGACCTCGTCCAGGGAGAGGTCGGTCTCCCGAATCGCCAGAAGCTTGATGGGCTCCTGCGCGGCCTGCTCACCGGGATGATCATTCATGGGTGCCATACCCCCATCGTGCCCCACCCCGCCGACTCCCCGGAATAGCGCTTTCACCCGCACGCACGCGCGCACGGTTGGAGCCGTCTACAGAGGCAGACCCATGGAACCGCTGGACCCGCCCCGCTCCGGAAGGTCCGTGCGGCGCTCACGCCGGCCGGCCGACGACGGGGCCGCGAGGACACGGCCCCGCCCACGCCTCAGATCCGCCGTCGCGCCTTCCGGGCCCGCCGCACCAGCGCGGCCGTACCGAGCAGGGCGACCGTCGCGCCCGCGGCTCCCGCGGCGGTGGCGTCCTTGCGCCCGAGGCGCCGCCCGGCGAGGGTGTGCCGCCCCGCGACCTCCCCGAGGAGTTCGGCGAGCACCTCCTCGTTGGTCCACTGCGGCCGCCATCCGGCTTCGTGGAGCCGGCTCCCGCTGACCACCCAGGGATACATCGTGTAGGCGAGGTCCCCGGCCGGCGACGGCGTGAGCCCGATCCGGTGGAGCCGGGCCGCGGCCCCCAGGGCGACGGCGGACGGCAGTTCCATCCGCCGGATCCCGCTGAGCTCCTCGACCTCCTCCTGCTCCAGCCATCCGTCGCATCCGACGGCCAGCTCGCCGTCGACCTTCTCCAGGGCCGCGTACTCCAGCGCGCCGCACAGGTCCTCGACGTGGCAGAACTGCCAGGCGGGCCGGGACCCGGCGACGACCAGAAGCCGAGGGGACTCGAAATACCTGGTCAGAGCGGTGTCGGTGCCCCCAACGAGCACGGCGGGCCGTACGACGGTGACGTTGAGCCCGGGGTGTGCGCGGGGCGCCCGGCGGGCGAGCCGCTCGACCTCCAGCAGGTCCCCGACGCCCGTGGCCTCGGCGGTGGCCTGCAGTTCGGCGTCTTCGGAGAGGGGCAGTTCGTTGTCGGGCAGTGCTCCGTAGACCATGGCCGACGTGCACAGCACGACACGGTGGACGCCGGCGGCCGCGGCGGCCGTGAGCACGGTCTGGGTACCCCGCACGTTGTACGCCGTACGCGCGGCGGGGTCCGTTTCGAGGTCGAGGTCGAGCGCGAGGTGGACCACGACGTCCGCCCCGCGCAGCTTCTCCGCGATGGCCGGGTCCCGGACGTCCAGGATGTGCCACTGGGCGCCCGCGCACTCGCCGCGCCGCTCGTCGATGGCGATGACCTGCTTGATCTCGTCGCTTGCGGCGAGCCGCTCGGTGAGCATCGCGCCGATTCCGGACGCGGCGCCGGTGACCGCGACGACGGGGCCGCGTACGGCGGAGGTCCCGTCGGCACGCGCTGCCGACGTCGAGGGTCGTTGGTCGGGCGACGGATGGGCCGAGGGGTTTCGCGCTGCGCGAACCTGTGGATCTGGGGAACTCACCGGGCGTCTCCAGCGGTTGTCTTCAGTAAGAACGCGCATGACGCGTACGTACCAGGTGGCATCCATCCTGCCGCAGCCGCCGAGTCGGCGACGCACCGAGGCCCGAACCGGTTGTGGTGTCTACGCTGGGTGGTGATGCAGGGCAGCCGCCGTCGGAGCGAACCGGCGGCCTTAACAGCCGAGGAATCCCGTGAGTGACACCCCATTCGGATTCGGCCTTCCGCCGGAGGAGCCGGACGACGGCGACGAGGGCAAGAAGAAGGACCAGCAGAGCGGTGGTGGTCAGGGACCTGCCAACCCGTTCGGTTTCGGGCCCGGCGGCCCTGGAGGCGACAACCCGCTCGCAGCCATGTTCGGTTCGCTGAACCCGGGCGACCTGGGCGCCGCGTTCCAGCAGCTGGGCCAGATGCTCTCCTACGAGGGCGGCCCGGTGAACTGGGACATGGCCAAGCAGATCGCCCGCCAGACGGTGTCCCAGGGCACCTCCGACGGTACGAAGGACTCGAGCGTCGGCCCCGCCGAGCGCACCGCGGTCCAGGACGCGGTGCGGCTGGCCGACCTGTGGCTGGACGACGCGACGTCGCTGCCGTCCGGCGCGGCCTCCGCGGTGGCCTGGAGCCGCGCGGAGTGGGTCGAGGCGACCCTGCCGGTGTGGAAGGAGCTCGTCGACCCGGTCGCCGAGCGCGTCGGCGCGGCCATGGGCGATGTGCTGCCCGAGGAGATGCAGGCCATGGCAGGCCCGCTGCTCGGAATGATGCGTTCCATGGGCGGCGCCATGTTCGGTACGCAGATCGGGCAGGCCGTGGGCGTGCTCGCAGGCGAGGTCGTCGGCTCGACCGACGTGGGCCTGCCGCTCGGCCCGGCCGGCAAGGCCGCGCTGCTTCCGCTGAACATCGAGGCGTTCGGCAAGGACCTGGGGATCGCCCAGGACGAGGTGCGTCTCTATCTCGCTCTGCGCGAGGCCGCCCACCAGCGGCTCTTCGCCCACGTGCCGTGGCTGCGCTCGCACCTGTTCGGCGCGGTCGAGGGGTACGCGCGCGGAATCAAGGTCGACACGGCGAAGCTGGAGGACGTGGTCGGCCAGTTCGACCCGCAGAACCCCGAAGAGCTGCAGCAGGCACTCCAGCAGGGCATGTTCCAGCCCGAGGACACGCCGGAGCAGAAGGCCGCGCTGGCCCGCCTGGAGACGGCGCTCGCGCTCGTCGAGGGCTGGGTGGACGCGGTGGTCCACTCGGCGGCGAAGCCGCGCCTGTCGTCCGCGGACGCGCTGCGGGAGACGCTGCGCCGCCGCCGTGCGACGGGTGGCCCCGCCGAGCAGACCTTCGCCACACTGATCGGCCTGGAGCTGCGCCCGCGCCGCCTGAGGGACGCCTCCCGCCTGTGGGCCTCGCTCACGGACGCGCGCGGGGTCGACGGCCGCGACGGCCTGTGGGCTCACCCGGACATGCTGCCGACCGCATCCGACCTGGACGACCCGGACGGCTTCGTGCACCGCGAGCAGCTGGACTTCTCCGAGCTCGACAAGATGCTGGGCGAGGCCGCGGGCGGTTCACCCGAGAAGCCGAACCTCACGAAGGACGAGACCTCGGGCGAGCACAAGGGCGGGGACGAGGACAAGGGCGACGACGACAAGTGACCCTGTACGACGACGCCGTCCTGGTCCTGAAGGGCATTGAGGGCCAGGAGGAGCTCCGTCAGGCCTATCTCGGCCATCTGGAGGCTCATCCGGACGGCATGTGGAAGGCCTGTACGGCCGGGCACGTCACGGCGAGCGCCCTGGTGATCGATCCAGGGCACGGCAGGGTGCTGCTGACGCTCCACAAGAAGCTCCGGATGTGGCTGCAGATGGGCGGCCACTGCGAGCCGGGGGACGCCACCCTGGAGGCAGCGGCCCTGCGTGAGGCCACGGAGGAGTCGGGCATCACGGCCCTGACACTGCTCCCGGGCGGACCGGTACGGCTCGACCGGCATCCCATTCCGCCGCCCTGCCACCGGCATTTCGACGTGCAGTACGCGGTCGTGGCCGCCCCGGGAGCTGTCCAGGAGATCAGCGACGAGTCCCTCGACCTCCGCTGGTTCGCGTACGACGAGGTGGAAAAGGTGGCCGACGACTCGGTCGTACGCCTGCTGCGGGCGACACGAGCAAGGCTCTGAGAAATCTGTAAGGGGCGGCCGCAATGGCGACCGCCCCTTACACACTCGCCCCTGAAGGGGCGCGGGACACTGCACGACCGGTCACCACGGACCGGCGGGCAGCCCCACCCCGGGATTTACGCGGGCGCTCGACAGAGTGCCCGCGGAAGGTCCTAACTCCAGGCGTTGCCCTGGTTCTGGCCCCGGGCCCCCTGCTGGCCCATTCCGTACTGGGCGGCGACACCCGACCCGATCGCCGCGTTCTGCGGCGGCAGCATCTCGCTGGGCTGGACGAGCGCGTATCCCTGGCCCATGAAGCTGAGCTCCCAGCCCTCACCCGTGTTGCCGCGGCGACGGAACACACCGGAGGAGTGTGTCTGGGCCTGCATCTGTACGCGCAGGCTCGTGGACCAGGCGACGATCGCGTCCGCGTCGCAGTTGACGTACCGGTCCGGCGTGACCTGCAGCATCAGGGGCATGCCCGATGTCATCAGGGCGACCTTGCCGCGCCCGGTGATGTTGAGCTGGTACTTGCCGGATCCGGAGATGCCGTACTGGCTGTCCACGGCGATCACGTCGTGGTGCAGCGACGAGTCCATCGCCAGGACGTAGCTGCTGTCCACGGTGAGACCGTCCTGGTCCACGTCCACCACATGGATGTGCTGGGCGAGGTTGGCCAGGTACACGGTGCCCTGCCCGTGGCAGCGCATGAGGTCGAGACCCTCTCCGGTGTGCGCGCGCGAACGCTGCTGACCGGAGTTCTGGTACTCGGCGTCGAACTCCACGAGGCCCTGGTAGGCGACCATGGTGCCCTTGCGGGCGAGCATGTCGTCGTGGCCTTCCAGGACCACGCGCAGCATCTGCTTGTTCTGCAGGCTGTAGCGCTCCTGGGACTGCCGGTCGTTGTAGGCGAAAAGCGGGCTCTGCATGATGTGTGTCCTCCCCCTCAGCCCCGGACCCGGAGGCGGTCGGTGCTGTCCTCGCTGGGCTGGACGACGACGATGCCCTGTCCGGAGAAGGCCATCTGGAAGGCCTCGCCGCTGCCCCGCCCGATCAGCGACTGTGCCTTGAAGCTGCGCTTGCCCTTCACCTTCAGGTTCGGGGACCAGGCGACGAGCGCGTCCGGGTCGACGTACGTCTCGTCCTCGCCGCCACCGCAGTCGACGACGATGGGCTTGCCCCGCGAGGTCAGCGCGACCCAGCCCTGCCCGGAGATCTTGGTGTTCCACAGGCCCTGGCCTGCGAACTTCGCCAGGCCCTTGACCCGCTCGACGCCCCAGGTGAGGTGCGCGTCGAAGGCGAGCAGGTTGGTGGCGTTGACGGAGATCGCGTCGCCGTTGAGGTTGATGACGACGACGTTCGCCCCGTAGTCGGAGAGGTAGAGCAGGCCGTCTCCGGAGCACTTCATCAACGGTGCGCCCTCGCCGGTCATCCAGTCCTTGGCGATCTGGCGCACGGCCGGCGGGTTGGGCTCGTACTGGACGAACCCTTCGTAGGCGACCATCGACCCCACGCGCGCGAGGAGGTCGTTTCCGGTCTGCATGGCGACCTTGAGCATGTGGTTGCCGTGGTTCTCCATGCGCGCGACAACGGGTGCCGGGGCGAAGCCCGCGAGTTGCTGGTTCATTTGGACGGGCTCCCTCAGACCTCGTACGGCTGGACGACGATGAAATTGCCGGGCGCCCCGCGGAACTGGAGGTTCACGCTCTCGCCGGTGTCACCCGGGTAGGCGTTGCGGCGCATCCGCACCTGGCTGGAAACGATCACCTGCGAGGCGGCGGACCAGGCGACGACGGCGTTGCAGTCGGCGAACGTCGTCGGCGTCACGGGCAGGACTACGGGCACCCCACGCGTCTTCACGACGACCGTGCCGGTCCCCTGGAACTGCATCGTGAACAGCGCTCCTCCGGGGATGCCGTGTCCTTCGACGCGGCGCACCTCGTACTGGAGCGTCTCGTCGAAGGCGAGGACGTTCTCCGCGGAGACGCAGACGGCGTCACCCTGCAGCTCGATGGGGTGGAGCATGGCGCCGTTCTCCGCGAGGAAGACCTGGCCGCGGCCCGAACAGCGCATCAGCTGCATCTCCTGGCCGGTCGCGTTGCCCACGATCCGCCCTGAGAAACCGGCGCCCTTGTAGCTGAAGTCGACCTTGCCCTGGTAGAGCACCATGCTGCCCTGACGGGCGAGTACGGCCTGGTCGCCGCCCGCGCCGAGATCGACACGGACCATCTTCTTGTTCTGCGGCGTCCAGCGCTGCCCGGTGGGCGTCTCCTTGTACGCCTGCAGCGCCGCGGTGACACCGGCACCGCCCTGAGGGATGCCCTGCGGCACTCCGTACGCGGCGGGCGCACCCGGCGCGCCGGGCTGCCCCGGAGCCTGACCGAACGGCGGCTGCCGGCCGTAGCCCGGAGGCGGAGTCGGCTGGCCGTAGCCCGGAGGCGGGACCGGTGCCTGAGGAGCCTGGGGCTGTCCGTAACCGGGCGGCAGGGGTGCGGTCTGGCCGGGGGCCTGGCCGTACGGAGGCTGCTGCTGGCCCGGCTGACCGTAGGGCGCGGGTGCGGGCGCCGGAGGCGGCACCGGGGCGCCACCGGGCGGGGTCATGGGCGCGACTATGGTCGGCGCGGCATGCACCGAGGGCGCGGGCGCCGCGGGCGGTGCGAAACCCTGAGCGGGCTGCGGCGCGGGAGCCTGCGTGGCGGAGCCCGCGGGGGCTCCGAACGCGGGCGGCGCGGCACCCTGCGGAGGCGGCGCGAACGACGGAGCGCCGGCCTGCGGCGCGGGCGCTGCGGCGGGCTCCTCCTCGGCGACCTCGCCGCCGAAGTTCTTCAGCAGCGCGTCGAGCCCGCCGTCGAAGCCCTGTCCGACCGCGGCGAACCGCCACACGTCCTTCAGGTAGAAGTCGCCCAGCATCACGGCACGCTCGGTGGAGAACTCGGCGCCGGTGAACGAGTACCGGGCCACCTCCTCGCCGCCCGCCACGATACGGATGTACCCAGGAGCGACCTGGGACATCTGTCCGGCCCCGTCGACCGTCGCGGTGAACGACAGCTTCTGGATCCGCGGAGGGATCTTGTCGAGGGTGACGCGGAAGGACTCCGTGTCACCAGCCTGCGCACCGAGAAGCTGAATGGACTCCTCGGGGCTCTTCGGCTGGTTGAAGAAGATGAAGTACTGGTCGTCCGACAGCCGTTCGTCGGCGTCCAGACCGAAGCAGCTGATGTCGAAGGTCAGCCCGGGGCCGGCGATCTGCACACCTACGTACAGATCGGTGCCCGCGGTGAGGTCACTGATCCTGGCCTTGTGGCCGCGCTGGAATTCCCTGGCCATGCGTAACGACCGTCCCCCATCCCGAATACAAGTACGTCGCGTCAGGCTAACGGCAAATTCCAGCCGCGGACGAGGCCGGTACAGACCCGGTACACAAACCCTGCCGCCAGTCGTCCCGGGCAGGGTGTCGGCGTCAGGCCGACGTCACTCGCCGCGCGCCACGGGCAGGTGGGGCAGCCGGTCGGCGGCCACCACCCCTTCGAGGTACCCACGGGCCCGCTCGGTGCGCGGGTAGGCCTCCAGGAGCCGCCAGAAATCAGGCCCGTGACCCGGTACGAGCAGATGCGCCAGCTCGTGGACGAGAACGTAGTCGACGACGTACTCGGGCATGCCCTGCAAGCGGTGCGACAGGCGGATACTGCCCTCGGCCGGGGTGCACGACCCCCACCGCGTGTTCTGATTGGTGACCCAGCGCACCGAAGCGGGCCGGGCCCGCCCGTCGAAGTAGAGCTCGGAGAGCCGGGCGGCCCTCTCGGACAGCTCCGTGTCGCCGAGCACGCGCTTGCTCTCCTGGGCGGCCAGCTTGTCGAGCATGACGGTGACCCAGCGCTGCTCCTCCGCCTCCGACATGCGGGCGGGGATGAGCACGACGGTGCGATCGCCCTCACGGTACGCGGAGACCGTTCTGCGCCGTCGCGCGCTCCTGCGGACCTCGATCGCGCTCCCCCCCGAGCCGCTTGGCGGCTGGCTCGTCGTGCTGCGCTGTGGGTTTCCGGCGCGGTGCAGTGGGTCGGCGGGCACGCCCCGACGTTACCCGTTGCACATGGGGGAAGTCCCGCCTCCGGGACGCATCGATGCCGAACCGCACCCCACGCGCTCGATTAGTACGACGAAATCCACTGCCTGTGGACAACTTTCGGCACGCGCCGGGCAATGCGGGCATCCTGGCACTCGACCGGCGGAGCAGGACGAACACCGCCGGCACCACGGGGACGTACGGGGGTCGTTTTCATGCATCCGATGGTGAAACCCGCGCTGCGGCGCGGCTGGCGGGATCTGAACACCGTGCAGTTCGGCATGGCGCCCGCACACGCGATGGTGCTCGGCCCGATGGACACCGCGACAGGCAGCCTCATGACCTTGCTCGACGGCACACGCGGGCTGCCCCTCCTGCGCGACGAGGGACGCCGCATGGGCCTGCCCGACGGCCACGTCGACGGCCTTGTGGAGCGGCTGTCCCTGGCCGGGCTGCTGGACGACGCGACGGGCGGCGGACCCGCCGCCGACGCCCTGCGCGGCAAACCGGCGGTCTACGACCGGCTCCGGCCCGACGCCGCCTCGCTGTCCCTCGTCGCTCCCGAACCCGGCGAGGCCATGCGCCGGCTGGCCGCCCGCCGCTCACTGCGCGTACAGGTACGGGGCGCGGGCAGAGTCGGAGCCGTGCTGGCCTCGACCCTGTCGGGCGCGGGCGTGGGCCAGGTCGACGTACAGGACGGCGGCCGCGTCGAACCATGGGACGTGGCGCCGGGCGGGCTGCCCGTGGAGTCCATCGGCGAGCGCCGGGACGAGGCCGCCCGGCGCGCGGTGCGCGGAGCGGCCCCCGGCCGCCCGCCCCGCCGCGGCGGCGGCACACGCTCAACTCCCGGATCAGAGGATCCCGGCCTCACCCTGGTGATCATCGCGCCCCGGGAAGGCCTCGCCGTCCACGCACCCGACCCGGCATCATCCGAGTCACTCATCGAATCCGGTACTCCTCATCTCTACGCGGGGGTCGTGGAGGGCACGGGCGTCGTCGGCCCGCTGGTCCTCCCCGGCGACACGGCCTGCGCGGGCTGCCTGGACCTGGGACGCACCGACCGGGATCCGACCTGGCCCCGCCTGCTCGCACAGTGGCGCTCCGTACAGTCCCGCCAGGTGCCGGCCTGCGATCTGGCACTGGCGGCCACGGTCGCAGGCCTGGCCGCAGGGCATGCGCTCGCCTTCCTGGACGGCCGGTCACCGTCCAGCGTGGGAGCCCGCTGGGAGGTTTCCCTACCCGGATTCGACTGGCACGCGCGACCGGTGTGGCAACATCCCGGATGCCCCTGCGGGGCCGCGGAGAAGGCTAAGGGGGAGCAGACCTCGGACGACGAAGGGCCGCACGAGACAATGGCCGGGCAACAGCCGCACGCGGCACGGCTGTCCGGTACTTGGAGGGCGCATGTCTGATCTTCCCCGGAAGGCGGTCACCCGAACCGCCAAACTCGCCGCGCTACCGCTCGGCTTCGCCGGGCGCGCGACCTGGGGACTCGGCAAACGAATCGGCGGCAAGTCCGCGGAACTCGTGGGTCGCGAGCTGCAACAGCGCACGGCGGACCAGTTGTTCAAAGTGCTCGGCGAGCTCAAGGGCGGCGCGATGAAGTTCGGACAGGCCATGTCCGTCTTCGAGTCCGCGCTGCCCGAGGAGGTCGCCGGCCCGTATCGCGCGGCCCTCACCAAGCTCCAGGAGGCGGCCCCGCCGATGCCGACGCGCACGGTGCACTCCGTACTGGAGGAGCGGCTCGGCGAGGACTGGCAGGATCTGTTCCTGGAGTTCGATGACAAACCCTCCGCGGCGGCCTCCATAGGCCAGGTGCACCGGGCGGTCTGGCACGACGGCCGGGAGGTAGCGGTCAAGGTCCAGTACCCCGGAGCAGGCGAAGCCCTCCTGTCCGACCTGAACCAGCTGAGCCGCTTCGCCCGACTGCTGGGACCGCTGATTCCGGGCATGGACATCAAGCCCCTCATCGCGGAACTGCGCGACCGGGTGTCAGAAGAGCTCGACTACGCCCTGGAGGCACAGGCGCAGCGGGCACACGCGGAGGAGTTCGCGGACGACCCGGACGTACTGGTACCGGCCGTGGTCCACCAGTGCGAGCAGGTGCTGGTGACGGAATGGATCGACGGGATACCCCTGTCCGAGGTGATAACCGACGGTACGCAGGAAGAACGGGACCGGGCGGGACAACTCCTCGCCCGCTTCCTCTTCTCCGGCCCGTCCCGCACCGGCCTGCTGCACGCTGACCCGCACCCGGGCAATTTCCGCCTCATGCCGGACGACACCGACGGCTCCGACGGCTCCGACGGCTCAGCCGACAGAAGCGGCTGGCGGCTGGGTGTCCTGGACTTCGGCACGGTGGACCGCCTGCCGGGCGGCCTGCCGTCGACGATCGGCAACTCTCTGCGCATGACCCTCGACGGCGACGCGGAAGCCGTCTACGAACTGCTCTGCGAGGAAGGCTTCGTCAAAGAGTCCATAGAACTGGACCCGGACGCCGTCCTGGACTACCTGCTCCCCATCATCGAGCCGGCCCAGGTCGAAGAGTTCACCTTCAGCCGAGGCTGGATGCGGAGCCAGGCCGCCCGGATCGCCGACCTCCGCTCCCCCGCACACCAACTCGGCAAACAGCTCAACCTGCCCCCCGCATACCTGCTGATACACCGGGTGACCCTGAGCACGATCGGCGTGCTCTGCCAGCTGGGAGCGACGGTACGACTGCGCCAGGAACTCGAGGAGTGGCTTCCCGGCTTCCTGCCGGACGTGGAGGCGGAACCGGACGAAATGGATCAGATGGACGAGATGGACGCGGAGGATTCGGCAGCCGGGGCTTGATGTGACGCGGGCCGGCGCGAGCCGTCCCCGGACGCATGCGCGCGGGCGGGCGCGAGCATGCTCGAGCGGCGTATGGGGGCCCGAGGATGGGCTTGGTCACGCGTTCGGGGCGGAGGGTGCTTGAGCTGTCATTTGGGATGGGGAGGGGTGGGAGGGGGTGGGGGGAGCCCCCTCCAGACAGGGAACAGCAGAAAACCCCGCCTCACCACCAAGCCGAGTCCAGCCGCCCCTCGATCGCCCTGAGGTTGGTCCGGGCGCAGGTGTCGCAGAAGTAGCGGCGGGTGCCGTTCTCCAGGGAGCAGGTCCAGGTCGGTTGTGGGTCTTCCGAGGTGGCGCCGCAGTGCGCGCATGTGATGGAGCCCGGCTCCGTGGTGGAGCCGTCGTCGCTGTTCCCGCGGAGGCTGGTCACAGCCCGACGATAGCTCCGGGGCTGGGCAACGGGAGTCACAACGCACCGCGGGGGCCGGTCCGTTCGGACCGGCCCCCGCGGTGAGCGGTTGTGTCTGCTGCGTTTCGGCCGGTGGGCCTGACTGCATGGACCTCGTTGGATGGGTCCTTCTGCATGGGCCCTGTTGCGTGGGTCTTACTGCATGACCGCCATGGCCAGAGCGCGGCGGGCACGCAGTGACGCGCGCTCGGCGCGGCGCTGCATGCGGCGGGCCATCACCAGGCGCATGGCCCGGCGTTCCTGTTCGGCCTCGTGCATTCGGTCGTGCATATGCGCACGAGCGAGGGCTTCTGGGATGAGTTGCATTTCTCGGGTCCTGTTCTGACGCAAGTCGATCGCGCCGGTGGCGGTGAAGTCTGGGATCGCGGAGCCTGCGGGCTCGCCTGTGGACGGCTTCATCGGGGCCTGTTTCTTGGGGTCGTGCGTCAGGGGGCGATCGATCGTTCCTGTGGTTTTCATGCCGCAACCGGGTTCTTGCGCGGGCGGCCACGCGGCCGCTTGCGGGCGACAACGACACCCTGGACGAAGAGCTCGCCACCCCAGACGCCCCAGGGCTCACGCCGCTCCTTGGCGCCGGCGAGGCAGGCCTCCATCAGCGGGCAGGTGCGGCAGAGGGACTTGGCGTACTCGACGTCGGCCGGGGACTCGGCGAAGAAGACTTCCGGGTCGTAGGAACGGCAGGGGACGGGTACGCCGAGGTTCTCGATGGCGTCGTCGAGCGCGGTGAGCGCCGTGAGCGGGGTCAAGGTGGAGTCCTCCGTGGAGCCGGGCGGGGTGATCGTTTCGGAAGGCGGTACGGACGGGGCGTGCGCTTCGAGTTGCACGGTTGGTCTTCCTCGTCTGGTCGTGCCGGCCGGTTGGCCGGTTGGCGGCTGGTACCGGGGTTCTTTTTTCTTGTCCCGAGGCCCCTTCGCTCCGCTGTCCCCGGTCGGGGACAAACAGAAGGGCCGCGGATCCCGGGTGGGGTTCCGCGGCCCTGAAGGCGCCGGCCTGATCGTCGATCAGGCTGGATCACTCCAGGGGTCAGGCCCACGGAAGGCCCACATCGTGTGGTGCGTCTGCTTGGCGGCTCCGGCACCGGTGGCCGCGAAGGCATAGGCCTGCGCCTGTGCCTCTACTGCTTCCAGTGCCTTCATCGGTCGCTCATTGCGCTCGCGGACAGGGAGTCCGGCGAGAGACACGGAGGACGTCGGCCGGACGGCAGGGATGCCGGACAGACCGGTGCCCAGGTTCGAGAAACCGAGCAGGCAGGTGGAGACGACCGAGCGATCGGTCATTTTGGCGGTGCTGATGGAGCTGGCGTTGATGCTGATCACTGGAATCGCCTCCTCTCGGCGTCTCTGGGACCGGGCGAGCCGGTCCGTCGGTTGTTAAGTACAGCACGGAACCAGGGCCTTCGAGAAGGCCGCCGTTTCCGTGCTTTAAAACCTATGGGGATTGCTGGGGCATGCGCAAACTATTTTTTCGATGAGTTTGAATCAATCCTCGCCTTCACCGGTCTCAGGCTCTTGACCTGCGCAGATGGCAAGTACGTCGGTTCCGTAGCGGGTGAGCTTGCGGGCGCGGACCCCTGGGATGCGGGCCAGCTCTACCGGAGTGGACGGCACCGCTTCCGCGATGGCCATGAGTGTCTTGTCCGTGAAGACGCAGAAGTCGGGCTGTCCGCTGCGCGCGGCCTGGACCGCTCGCCAGGCGCGCAGCCGCTCGTAGAGGCCTTCGTCCATGTCGGAGGGGCAGTCGTCGCAGCGCATCAGTTTCATTTCGCCGGCGTCGCTGAGGGTGCGGCCGCAGACGCGGCAGCGGGCGGGGGTGCGGTTGGTGCGTCGGGTCTCGCCGGGGACGCTGCCGGGGGTTCCGCGCTCGATTCCGCCGGAGCCGCCGGAACCGGTGGTGGTGCCGCGGTTCGTGGTGGTGGTGACGGAGCCGGGGCGCAGGCCGTCGAGGAAGCGGCTGGGCCGCCTGTTGTGGCGGCCGCCGGGTGAGCGGGACAGCGCCCAGGACAGGGAGAGGTGTTCTCTGGCGCGGGTGACGCCGACGTAGAGGAGGCGGCGCTCTTCCTCGATCTGTTCGTCGGTCTTGGCGTAGGTGATCGGCATCATGCCTTCGGCGACGCCGACCAGGAAGACGACGTCCCACTCCAGGCCTTTGGCGGAGTGGAGGGAGGCGAGGGTGACGCCCTGGACGGTCGGGGCGTGCTGGGCGCCTGCGCGCTCGGCGAGTTCGGCGACGAGGTCGCCGAGGGTGGCGTCGGGTTTGGCGGCGGCGAAGTCCTGGGCGAGGTGTGCGAGGGCGGCGAGGGATTCCCAGCGCTCCCTGACGGCGCCGGAGCCCGCCGGTGGCTGGTGGGTCCAGCCGTCTCCCGACAGGACGGCTCGTACCTGGGAGGGCAGGTCGGGGGCGTCGTCGAGGAGTGAGTCGTTGCCTCCGAAGCGGGCTGCGCCGCGCAGGGCGTGGATGGCTCGCTTGACCTCGGGGCGGTCGAAGAAGCGTTCGGCTCCGCGTAGCTGGTAGGGCACTCCTACGTCGGCGAGGGCCTGTTCGTAGATCTCGGACTGCGAGTTGGTGCGGAAGAGGATCGCGATTTCGCTGGCGGGGGTGCCGGAGGTGATGAGGTCGCGGATGCGGCGGGCGGCGCCTTCGGCTTCGGCGGGCTCGTCGGTGTATTCGGCGTAGCCGGGCTCGGGGCCTGTGGCGCGCTGGGAGATCAGTTCCAGGCGGTGGTCGGCGGCGCGGCCGCGGGCCTGGGCGAGCAGGCCGTTGGCGAGGTGGACGACCTGGGGGGTGGAGCGGTAGTCGCGGACGAGTTTGACGACGGTGGCTTCGGGGTGGCGGGTGCGGAAGTCGAGGAGGTGGTCGGGGGTCGCGCCGGTGAAGGAGTAGATGGTCTGGCTGGCGTCGCCGACGACACAGAGGTTGTTGCGTTCGCCGAGCCACAGTTCCAGGAGGCGTTGCTGGAGGGGGCTGACGTCCTGGTATTCGTCGACGACGAAGTGCTGGTACTGGGCGCGGACCGCTTCGGCGATGTCGTGCTGGTCCTGGAGGATGGCGACGGTCAGGAGGAGGACGTCTTCGAAGTCGATGACGCTGCGGTCGCGTTTGATGTCCTCGTAGGCGGAGTAGAGCTGTGCGATCTCGGCTCGGTCGCGGGGTGCTTCCCGTCCGGCTTTCACGGCCGCCGCGGTGTAGTCGGCGGGGACGGTCTGGGTGACCTTGGACCATTCGATCTCGGCGGTGACGTCGCGCAGTTCGCCGCGGTCGAGGCGGATGCGGCAGGCGGCCGCGGCGTCGGCGACGAGTTGGATCTTGCGGTCGACGATGCGGGGCAGGCTGCCGCCGACTGCTTTCGGCCAGAAGTACTGGAGCTGGCGCAGAGCGGCGGAGTGGAAGGTGCGGGCCTGGACTCCGGAGGCGCCGAGCTGGCGGAGGCGGCCGCGCATCTCCCCGGCGGCGCGGTTGGTGAAGGTGACGGCGAGCACGCTGGAGGGCTGGAGGATTCCGGCTCGTACTCCGTAGGCGATGCGGTGGGTGATGGCGCGGGTCTTGCCCGTGCCGGCTCCTGCGAGGACGCATACCGGGCCGTGCAGGGCTGTGGCGACCTCGCGCTGCTCGGGGTCGAGCCCTTCCAGTACCGCGTCGGCTCCGTCGGCCGGGGCCGGGTACTGGGAACCACCGTGGGGGCCCTGTGGGAAGAGGGTGGAATGCGTTGCTGCTGTCACCCCGCCATGCTGCCAGGTCGGCGGAGACGGGTGCGCCGGTTGTCCACAGGGGGGCACTCGTAGTCGTACTAATGCGGCAGGCGTGCTGCCCGGTTCGGTTCGCCGGCGTCGCTCTCGCGCGCGGCCGGGTGTGTGCGGCGGCTCTCACCCCTGACGGTTGCGGGAATGGCGGCCTGGTCTCGTACGTTCCCCTGACTGCGAACACGCACCTCCCTGCAGCGAAGGAGCATGAGACACATGCCGGGCACTGTGACGATGTACAGCACCACGTGGTGTGGCTACTGCCGTCGGCTGAAGAGCCAGATGGACCGCGAGGGCATCACGTACGACGAGATCAACATCGAGCACGACCCGGAGTCGGCGGCGTTCGTGGAGAAGGCGAACGGCGGAAACCAGACGGTTCCCACCGTCCTCTTCCCGGACGGTTCGACGCTGACGAACCCTTCGCTGGCGCAGGTCAAGCAGAAGGTCGGCGCTTAGGGCCTCAGGCGGCCACTCCGCGTGTCGGCAGGGGTTTGCCGTACCAGAGCTCGATCAGGCGGGCCGCAATCGAGATGCCGTACGGAGGGAGGACCTCCCCGGACTCGAAGGCGGCCCGCAGGTCTTCGCGGGAGAACCAGCGTGCTTCCTGGATCTCCTCGCCGTCGACGTTGATCTCCGCCGAGGTGGCGCGGGCCATGAAGCCCAGCATGAGGCTGGAGGGGAAGGGCCAGGGCTGGCTGGCGATGTACTCGACCTCGCCGACGGTGACGCCGGCCTCTTCGAAGACCTCGCGGCGGACCGACTGCTCGATGGACTCGCCGGGCTCGACGAAGCCGGCGAGGGTGGAGAAGCGGCCTTCGGGCCAGTGCATCTGGCGGCCGAG
The DNA here is from genome assembly GCF_027107535.1 of Streptomyces aurantiacus. Lineage (NCBI taxonomy): Bacteria > Bacillati > Actinomycetota > Actinomycetes > Kitasatosporales > Streptomycetaceae > Streptomyces > Streptomyces sp. Qhu-G9. Next base: position 8,245,142 of record NZ_CP114283.1, read on the forward strand.
CAGGATGCGGTCCTCGCTGTCCGTGACGCCCATGATCACGGCGGGGTCGGTGCGGGGGTAGTGCTCGGCGCCGCATGCGGGGCAGCGGCGGATGTGGCCGGCGGCGGCGATGACGGTGCGTTCGCCGCAGCGGGAGCAGAAGCGGTGCAGGCGCTGCCAGTTCTCCAGGGCGACCGCGTGCACCATGAGGCCCGCGTCGCGCGGTGACAGGAGGAGGCCGGCTTCGCGCAGGCCTGCCGCGCGCGCGGACTGGTCCATGCGTCCGGGGAGGGTGTCCTTCTGGAGGGCGAAGTAGCTGACGCCGTCGTCGTCCGTGCCGAGGAAGTAGCGGTGTGCTTCGGTGAGGGGTGCTTCGAAGGACGGTGTCATGACGAGTTCGGTGGTGCCGTCGGGTGTCTCGTCGATGAGGACCTGGCCGCCGGAGACCACGAAGGCGCGGGTGGAGGGGTGGCTCCATGCCGCGGCGAGCCAGGCTTCGTCGAGCCGCTGGTGGGCGGCCCGGTCGATGCCGCTCGGGGCGGTGAGCGAGATGGGTCGGTCGGCGGTGTGGTCGGTCCAGGTGGTCACGGGTGCTTCCAACTCCCCCGGTGGAACGGTTGTTTCGGCGGGCTGTTCAGCCGGTTGTACGGCAGGACGTGTGCGGCGGGGCTTCTTCAGTGTGCATCGCGCCAGTTCTGGGCCAGGTCGCCCCACAGGTAGGCGGTGGTTTCGACGCCCTTGAGGAGGAGGTCCAGCTCGACCTTCTCGTTGGGGGCGTGCCAGCCGTCCGACGGGATGGAGATGCCGAGGAAGAGCACCGGTGCGGCGAGGACGTCCTGGAGGTCGGCGGCCGGCCCTGATCCTCCTTCGCGGGTGAAGCGGATGTCCTGCTCGAAAGCGCGGCCCATGGCGCGTGCGACGGACTGCAGGGCGGGGTGGTCGAGGGGTGTCAGGCACGGGCGGGTGGCGGCGCCGAAGGTGATCTCGTGGCGGATCCCGGCAGGCAGCTGTTCTGCGGCCCAGGTCCGGACGGCCTTCTCGATGTGGTCGGGGTCCTGTCCGGCGACCAGTCGGAAGGAGAGTTTCACCATCGCCGAGGACGGGATGATCGTCTTGCTGCCTGGGCCCTGGTAGCCGCCGCCGATGCCGTTGACCTCGGCGGTCGGGCGGGCCCAGACGCGCTCGAGGGTGGTGTGTCCGGCCTCTCCGTGGGTGGCGGTGGATCTGGCGGTTCGCAGCCACTGTTCCTCGTCGAAGGGCAGCTCGGCGAAGAGTTCGCGTTCCCGGTCGGTGAGTTCGGTGATGCCTTCGTAGAACCCGGGGACGGCCACGCGCGCGTGCTCGTCGTGCAGGGCTGCGACGAGGCGGGCGGCTTCGGTGGCCGGGTTGGGTACGGCGCCTCCGAAGGAGCCGGAGTGGATGTCCTGGTCGGGTCCGTACAGCTGGATCTCGCACTCGGCGAGGCCGCGCATGCCGGTGCACACCGTGGGGGTGTCCTCGGACCACATGCCGGTGTCGGAGACGATCACGGCGTCGGCGGTCAGTCGGTCCCTGCGGGCTTCGACGAGGGCGCGGAAGTGGGGGGAGCCGGATTCCTCCTCGCCCTCGATGAGGAGCTTGAGGTGGACGGCGGGAGTGGTGCGGCCGGTGGCGGCGAGGTGGGCGCGGACGCCGAGTGTGTGGAAGAACACCTGGCCCTTGTCGTCGGCGGCTCCGCGCGCGTGGAGGCGGTTTCCGCGGACGACGGGTTCGAAGGGATCGGTGTGCCAGCCGTCCTCGCGGGCGGCGGGCTGTACGTCGTGGTGGCCGTAGACGAGGACCGTGGGTGCCTGGGGGTCGTCGGAGGGCCAGTCGGCGAAGACGGCGGGTGCGCCGGGGGTGTCCCAGATCTCGCAGGTCGGGAAGCCGGTTTCCTGGAGTTTCGCGGCAAGCCAGTCAGCGCTGCGCCGTACGTCCGCGGCGTGTTCGGGCTGGGCCGAGACGGACGGGATGCGCAGCCATTCGGCGAGGTCGTCGAGGAAGGCTGCGCGGTGGTGTCCGATGTACGTGCGGACGGCGCTGTCCGGAGTCTTGCTCATGGTCACGAGCCTAGCCGTCCACGCGGGCGTGCTGGTCCGGCGGTTCGTCGGGGACCCCTTCGGGTGGTTCTTCCAGGAGGAGGCGTTCCAGTGCGGTCCGGTCCGGGAGGTTCTCGGGCCGGGCGATCTCGCCGCTGCGCACGTACAGGAAGGCGGCCTGTACGGATTCCAGGGGGATGTCGTGCTGTTCGGCCCAGGCGAGCCGGTAGAGGGCGAGCTGGAGGGGGTCGGCGGTGCGGGTGCGGTTGGTCTTCCAGTCGACGATCTCGTATGTCGTCGGCGCTTCGCCGTCGCCTTCTTCCTTGTACACGGCGTCGATGCGGCCCCGTACGACGCGTCCGGCGATGGCGAGCTGGAAGGGTGCTTCGACCCGGTAGGGCGTGCGGTGGGCGTAGGGGGTGCGTTCGAAGGCGGTCTTGAGGGTTTCGAGGTCGCGTTCGTCGGCGATCTCGGCGTCGCTGCCGGGCAGTTCCCCGGGTTCCAGCATCGGGAGCCGCAGTTCTTCGAAGCGGGCTTCGACCCAGGCGTGGAAGCGGGTGCCCCGGCGGGCGGCCGGCTGGGGCGGGCGGGGCATGGGGCGGGCCAGGTCCTGTGCGAAGCCGTCGGGGTCGGCGGCGAGTCGCAGCAGCTGGGAGGCGGTCAGGGAGGCCGGCAGGGGGACGTCCGTGACGCTTTCGCGGGCGCGCAGGAGTTCTCCGGTGAGGGCGTCCAGGTCGCGGTCCCAGGAGGCGATGGTGCGGGCTTCCTCCGGGGTGAGGGGGGTGGTTCCGGTGGCGGGAGGTGTCGTTTCCGGTGGGTGGGGGCGCGCGTCGGGGGACGGGGTGGGGTGCGGGACCCGGGGGCGTTGTGTGGTCCACGAGTCCCAGTCGCCGTGGGGTGTCCCGTCTGTGAGATCGGTCTCTTCGTGGGGGGCTTCTCCGTGGGCCGCCTCTTCGTAGGGCGGGTTCGTGAGATCGCCGTCCGCGTGGTGGAGCTCGTCCGCGTAGTCGTCTTCTCCGTAGGGGGGCTCGTCCTCCTCGGGCGGGGGCGGCCAGTCCGGGTCGTCGTACGAGTCCGGGGCGTCGTGGGACGTCGGGTGGGCGGTCTCGTGCGGGTGGCCGGACTCCAGGTGCGCGAGGACGGTCTGCGCGGCTTCCCTGCGGCGGGCCATCGCGGTGTCGTCGAGCGGGAGCGGCCAGGCGTGGTCGCCGCCGGCCCGGTGCAGTGCGGGGTTCTCCTCGTTCTCCTCGGGTTCGTCCGCCCAGGCCTCGATCTCGCCGTGCCCGGTCTCGCAGTGGTCGTACAGGGACTGCAGGAAGGCGGAGGGGCCGCGGGGTTTCTTCTGGGAGGGGCCCCACCAGTGGCCGGAGCCGAGCAGCAGGGAGCGGGGGCGGGTGAAGGTGACGTAGCCGAGGCGGAGTTCCTCGGTGTGCTGGTGTTCCTTCATGGCCTCGTGGAAGGCCTTCATGCCGCGGGAGTCCCAGGCGTCGATGTCGGGGAGGGTTTCGGCGTCGCCCCGCAGTTCGTGGGGGAGGACCTTGCCCTGGGCGGTCCATTTCTCGCGGCCCTGGCTGCTGGGGAATGTGCCGGTGACGAGGCCGGGCACCGCGACGACGTCCCATTCCAGGCCCTTGGACTTGTGCGCGGTGAGTACCTTGACGGTGTTCTCGCCGCCCGGGAGGGCGTTGTCGAGGCCCTTCTCGTACTGGGCCGCGGTGCGCAGGAAGCCGAGGAAGGCGAGGAGGCTGGCTTCACCGTCGTTGGCGGCGAAGGCGGCGGCGACGTCCAGGAAGTTGGACAGGGTCTCGCGGCGGCGGGCGGCCAGGGCGTGCGGGGAGGCGGAGAGTTCCACCTCCAGGCCGGTGGTGGCGAGGACCCGGTGCAGGACGTCCATGAGCGGGTCGGCGAGCGAGCGGCGCAGGTCGCGCAGTTCGGCGGCGAGCCGGGCGAACCGTACGCGCGCGTCGGACGAGAACGGCAGTCCGTCGTCGTCACCGTCGCCGCCGAGTGGTGTCTCCAGGAACGTGTCGAGGGCGTCCGCGAGGGAGATCACTTCGGCCGGGTCGACTCCTTCGACGGCTGCGGCGAGCCGCCGGTCGGGGTCGTCGTCGGCCCCCACGCGCGCGTGGGACACGAGCATGCGGGCCCGGCGGCCCAGGAGGGCGAGGTCGCGGGCGCCGATGCGCCAGCGCGGGCCGGTGAGGAGGCGGACCAGTGAGGCGTTGGCGCCGGGGTCCTGGAGGACCTCGCAGACGGCGACCAGGTCGGCGACCTCGGGCAGGTGCAGCAGGCCGGAGAGGCCCACGACCTCGACGGGGACGTCCCGGGCGACGAGTGCGCCCTGGATCTCGGCGAAGTCGGTGGCGGTGCGGCACAGGACGGCGATCTCACCGGGTGCCTTTCCGGTGCGTACGAGGTGGGCGATGGAGTCGGCGAGCCAGTCCATCTCCTCGGCGTGGGTGGGCAGCAGGGCGCAGCGCACCGTTCCGTCGTGTTCGGCGCCGGGGGCCGGGCGGAGGGCCTCCACGCCCGCGTGCATGGCGCGCAGGGGCTCGGCGAGGCCGTTGGCGAGGTCGAGGAGGCGGCCGCCGCTGCGGCGGTTCTCGCTGAGTGCCTGGCGGGTCGCGGGGCGGCCGTCGGCGTGTGCGAAGTGTTCGGGGAAGTCGTCGAGGTTGGCCACGGAGGCGCCGCGCCAGCCGTAGATGGCCTGGCAGGGGTCTCCGACGGCGGTCACGGGGTGGCCGGTGCCGCCGCCGAACAGGCCTGCCAGGAGGATGCGTTGGGCGACGGACGTGTCCTGGTACTCGTCGAGGAGGACCACTCTGAACTCGTCGCGCAGGATGCCGCCCACTTCGGGGCGTGTGCTCGCGAGGGTCGCGGAGAGGGCGATCTGGTCGCCGAAGTCGAGGAGGTCCCGGTCGCGTTTGGCGGTTCTGTAGCGGCTCACCAGTTCGGCCAGTTCACGCCGGGTGGCGGCCGTCTCGGGGACCTTGCGCAGGTCGGCGTTGGTGAGTCTGGCGGTTTCCAGGTCGCTGAGCAGCCGGGCGTCGTACGCGCGCAGGTCCTCCGGGCGTACGAGGTGTTCGGCGAGCTCGGAGTCGAGGTTGAGGAGGTCGCTGACCAGGTCGGGGAAGGAGCGGGTGAGGGCGGGGTAGGGGCCCGGTGCCTCGCGCAGGACGCGTGCGGCCAGCTGGTAGCGCGTGGCGTCGGCGAGGAGGCGCGCGGTGGGTTCGAGCCCGATGCGCAGCCCGTGGTCGGTCAGGAGGCGTCCGGCGAAGGCGTGGTAGGTGGAGATCACGGGCTCGCCCGGCGGGTTGTCCGGATCGATCACGTCCGGGTCGGTGACTCCGGCCTTGATCAGTGCCTTTCGTACGCGCTCGGCGAGTTCGCCTGCCGCCTTGTTGGTGAAGGTCAGGCCGAGGACCTGTTCGGGGGCGACCTGGCCGGTGCCGACCAGCCAGACCACGCGCGCGGCCATGACCGTGGTCTTGCCGGAGCCGGCTCCGGCCACGATCACCTGCGGCGCGGGCGGCGCGATGATGCAGGCCGTCTGCTCCGGGGTGAACGGGATACCGAGGAGCTCCTTGAGCTGCTCGGGATCGGTGATACGGGCTGGCACGTCAGAGAGGCTAGCCGTGCCCACTGACAGTCGGTGCCGATTCGGTGGCCGGGTCGGAGGATGCGCTGGTCAGCACGCGTGGTGCCGTGCGTCACTCCTGGCGCCGCTCGACGACGTGGTGCCCGGTCTCGGGTCACTCGACGATGTGCCGCCCCTCGGGCCGCGCGCTGCACGAGGCCCGGAACGCGCAGTGCGTGCAGTGTTGGCCGGTCGTCGGCGTGAACCGTTCGTCGAGGACCTTGCCCGCGGCGGTGGCGAGCAGGTCGCCGACCCACTCCCCCTCCAGGGGCTCCTGGGCCTGCACCTTGGGCAGGGTCTCGCCGCCGTCCTTCTTGGGGGCGCCCTGGCGGAGCTGGACGAGTTCGGCGCCGCCCGACTCTGGGCGTGTGCCGTCGAAGGCGTCGTCGACGGCGCCTTCGCGGACGGCGAGCTGGTAGACGGCGAGCTGAGGGTGGTGGGTCACGTCGGCGGCGCTCGGTGCCTGTTTGCCCGTCTTGAAGTCGACCACGTAGGCGCGGCCGTCGGCGTCCCTCTCGACGCGGTCCATGGAGCCGCGGATGCGCACTTCGTAGGAGCCCGCTTCGAGGGTGACGTCGAAGTCGTGCTCGCTGGCGACCGGGGTCCGTTCGGCGCGGTCCATGACGTGCCATTTCAGGAAGCGTTCGAGCGCCACGCGCGCGTGTTCCTTCTCCTGCGCCGACTTCCAGGGCGCGTCGAAGGCGAGCGCCTCCCATACGGAGTCGAGGCGCTCCATGAGGACGGCGAGGTCGGCGGGCGTGCGACCGGAGGCGACCTCGTCGGCCAGGACGTGCACCACGTTGCCGAAGCCCTGGGCGACGGTCGCGGGGGCGTCGGCCTTGACCTCGCGGCCGAGGAACCACTGCAGGGCGCAGGTGTTGGCGAGCTGGTCGAGGGCGCTTCCGGAGAGCACGACGGGGTGGTCCCGGTCGCGCAGCGGCACCTTGCTCTCGGTCGGTTCGTACATGCCCCACCAGCGGTAGGGGTGGGCGGACGGAACCAGGGGGCGGCCGTCCTCGTCGCCGAGTGCGGCGAGTCGGCCCAGTCGGCGGGCCGCTGCCGCCCTGAGGGTGTCCGAGACGCGGGGGTCGACCGTCGTGGCGCGCAGTTCGGCGACGAGTGCGGCGACGGACAGGGGGCGGCGGGGGCGGCCTGTTATGTCCTTGGGTTCCGTGCCGAGTTCGGTGAGGAAGCGGGAGGGCTGGTCGCCGTCGTCGGCCGGGGCCTTCACGGCGGTGACGACGAGGCGCTCACGCGCGCGTGTGGCGGCCACGTAGAACAGTCGGCGTTCTTCGGAGAGGAGCGCTCCGGGGGTGAGGGGCTCCGCGAGGCCGTCGCGTCCGATGCGGTCGGCCTCCAGGAGGGAGCCGCGGCGGCGCAGGTCGGGCCACAGGCCCTCCTGGACGCCCGCGACGACGACGAGGCGCCATTCCATGCCCTTGGAGCGGTGCGCGGTCATCAGGCGTACGGCGTCGGGGCGCACGGCCCTTCGGGTGAGTGTGTCGGCGGCGATGTCCTGTGCCTCGACCTCCTCCAGGAAGTTGAGGGCGCCGCGGCCGCCGGTGCGTTCCTCGGCGCGGGCGGCGGTCGCGAACAGTGCGCACACGGCGTCGAGATCGCGGTCCGCGTTGCGCCCGGCCGCGCCGCCGCGTCGGGCGGCCCGCTCCAGGCGCTGCGGCCAGGGTGTGCCGTCCCACAGCTCCCAGAGCGCCTCCTCGGCCGTGCCGCCTCCTGCCAGGCGCTCTCGTGCCTTGCGCAGCAGGGCGCCCAGGCGCTGGGCTCCGCGCGCGTAGGAGGGGTCGTGGGCGATCAGCCGCTCCGGCTCGGCCAGTGCCCGTGCCAGCAACTCGTCGGAGGGTGGTGGCACATGGTTGCCCGCGGCGCGCTCCTCCTCGCGCAGGGCGCGGCCCAGGCGGCGCAGGTCGGCGGCGTCCATGCCGGCCAGCGGGGACGCGAGAAGGGTGAGGGCGGTCTCGGTGTCGAGCCACGGCTTCGGCGGGCCGGGCTGCTGTTCCGGGGCAGGTTCCTGGGAGGGGCGGGGGCCGGCCGGTCCGGTGGCTTCGGGTTCAGGTCCGGGTCCGGGTCCGGGTACGACCGGCGCTGTGTCTTCCTCTGAGGGCTCGGCCGGTTCCGGGCGCTCGGCGGCCGGTTCCTCGCCGGCGGCCTCTTCGGGCTCTTCCTCGTCGGCCGGCGGCGCGTGCTGTGCCGTCTCCTCCAGTTCCGCCGCGGCCACCGCCTTGAGTGCTGTCAGCAGGGGCGTCACCGCCGGTTCGTGGCGCAGGGGCAGGTCGTCGCCGTCGATGTCGAGGGGGACGCCGGACGCGGTGAGGGTGCGGCGGATCGTCGGGATGGTGCGGGAGCCGGCGCGCACGAGGACGGCCATCTCGTTCCACGGAACGCCGTCCTCCAGATGGGCGCGGCGCAGGATGTCCGCGATGTTGTCCAGCTCCGTACCGGGGGTCGGGTACGTGTGGACCTCCACGCGGCCGCCGTCCCGTACGGGGGTGAGTTCCCTGTGGGCGCGTACCTTGTCCGCCGGGAGCCGGGTCAGGGGCATCCGCTGGGTGAGCCGCCTGGTGGCCGCCAGCAGGTCCGCGCCCGACCTGCGTGACGTCCTCAGGACCTCGACCGGTGCCGGTCGGCCGTCCGCGCGCGGGAAGGTGTCCGGGAAGTCGAGGATGCCGTTCACGTCGGCGCCGCGGAACGCGTAGATCGACTGGTCGGGGTCGCCGAAGGCCACCAGGGTGCGGCCGCCTCCCGCGAGCGCGTCCAGGAGCCGCAGCTGTGCCGGGTCGGTGTCCTGGTACTCGTCGACGAGGACCGCGTCGTACCGCTCGGCGAGCCGTTCGGCCACGCCCGGGCGACGGGCGAGGATCACCGCCCGGTGCACCAGTTCCGCGTAGTCGAGCACTCCCTGCATGTCGAGCACGTCGAGGTACTCGGCGAGGAAGGCGGAGGCCGCGAGCCAGTCGGGGCGGCCGATGCGCCGGGCGAAGGTCTGGAGGGCGTCGGGGCCGAGGCCCAGTTCCCGGCTGCGGGCGAGGACGGCGCGGACCTCGTCGGCGAAGCCGCGTGTCGTCAGGCAGGCGCGCAGTTCGTCCGGCCAGCGCACGTGGGCGAGGCCGAGCCGCTCCAGGCCGGGCTGGCCCGCGAGCAGTTCCCGTACCGCCACGTCCTGTTCGGGGCCGGAGAGCAGCCGCATCGGTTCCACGAACAGGTCAGTGTCCTGGTGGGCCCGGACGAGGGCGTAGCAGAAGGAGTGGAAGGTGGTCGCCTGGGGCGCTCGGGCGGCTCCTATGCGCAGTGCCATGCGGTCGCGCAGTTCCACGGCGGCCTTGCGGCTGAACGTCAGTACCAGGATCCGCTCGGGGTCCGTGCCCTGCGCGATGCGGGCCGCCACGGACTCGACGAGCGTGGTCGTCTTGCCGGTCCCCGGACCTGCGAGGACGAGCAGTGGGCCGCTCTGATGGTCAACCACCGCGCGCTGTGCTGCGTCCAGCAGAGGGGGGGCCACCCGGGCCGGCGGGGTACGCACCAGTCGGTAAGCGCCACGGGCCCCCTGTCGACCCTGGGGGTGCGACAGGCGCCTGGTGGAGGAAGAGGAGCTCACGTGGTTCGCCGGTCCTGGTGGGTGTTCTTGGGGCTGTCACTGGTGGCGCGGAACGCCGTCGTTGAGGGATCGTGCGCGGGCGACGGGTGGGGAAGCTATGGCACGGGGAGGGTGGTGGCCGCGGGATGAACGGGCTGCGTGCCGTCGACGCTACGCCGGTGGATGACGTGGAAGCAGCGCTTCCTCGTGTTCCCTCCCGGCACCGGCGTCTCCCGCTTCACGAACGTACGGCACGTCACGGGTGTGCCCGCGTTCCCCCGTACGGGCCATCTGTCCCCTTTTCGGTGGTCCCATGCCGGATCCTGTCAGGTGTGACCCTCCGCGCGATCTCCGCCCTCCCACCGGGCCTGTTTCATGTCGAGGCGCGGGAGATGACCTTCGGAGGCTCTGCTCGCCTCCTTCAGGGGCGTGCCTTCTGTCCGGTACTGCTCCAGCGCCTGCAGTTCGTGGCCGGGGAGCAGCACCCCGTCCGCGCGGACGACCCGCCACCACGGGACGGCTCCTCCGTAGAGGGCCATCACCCTGCCGACCTGGCGCGGGCCGCCCTCCTCCAGCCATTCCGCGACGTCTCCGTACGTCATGACGCGCCCGGGCGGAATTTCCTCGGCCACGTCGAGGACTCGTTCCGCGTACTCCGGCAAGGCGTCCGCCGGGAGGCTCTGCTCGCTCATCCGGCCCATCCTGCCCCACGCCGCCGACAACGTGACGCGGCGGCGACTGTGCGTATTCCTCGCACCGGATCAGCGCTTCGGGCAGACTGTGCGACCCCGCATTGCACCCTGATGCCCCCCTGTCCCAGCGGGGCATGCCACCATCGTGCGGGCGGTTACTGGTGATACGAGACCAAGAAGAGACGATGAAACAGCAGGGTGTGCACCCCGAAGGCGCGGAGGGCACCTCTGAGGTTTCGTCGCGCCCCGATACCGGCGACGACACGGACGAGCGCCCTCCGGAGAGATCCGGGACGCCCGAGAACCCGGACACGTCCCAGAAGAAGACGGACATGCGCAAGGAGAGCGGAGCCGAGGAGGCCGACTGCGCGGCCGACGACGCCCATGCCGAAGAGGTCGAGGGCGACGAACCGCTGCTCCCCGCGCGCGTGCACCGTCCTTCCGACCTGATGCGTCTCCTGGTGGGCGTCCTCGCGGTCGCCCTGCTGCTGTCGATCGCCGCGTTCGCGCACGGTACGACGTCGGGGCTGGCGCAGGACATCAACAAGGGCACCGACGAGGCACCCGACCTGCTGATCAAGATCGCGGGGCTGGCGTCGAGCATCGCGATCCTTCTCGTACCGGTCGCCTTCGCCATCGAACGGCTGATCAAACGGGACGGGCTGCGGATCGCCGACGGTGTGCTGGCCGCGGTCCTCGCGCACGGTGTGACACTCGCCACCGACCTGTGGGTGGCCAAGGGCGCCCCGGACTCCATCCAGAAGGCGCTCACCCAGCCCTCCCCCGCCGACATCAACGCCCTGACCGACCCGGTGCACGGCTATCTCGCGCCGGTCATCGCGTACATGACGGCCGTCGGCATGTCCCGGCGGCCGCGCTGGCGTGCGGTCCTGTGGGTGGTGCTGCTGCTCGACGCGTTCTCCATGCTGGTCACCGGCTACACGACACCCTTCTCGATCATCCTCACGGTGCTGATCGGCTGGAGCGTGGCCTACGGGACGCTGTACGCGGTCGGCTCGCCGAACGTCCGGCCCACGGGGCGGACGCTGATGGCGGGTCTGCGGCACGTCGGCTTCCACCCGGTGAGTGCGGCCCGGGACGAGGCCCCGGAGGCCCCGGACGGGGACCGCGGCCGCCGGTACTTCGTGACACTCCAGGACGGTCCCCCACTGGACGTCACGGTGGTGGACCGGGAACAGCAGGCGCAGGGCTTCTTCTACCGCGTGTGGCGCCGTCTGACGCTGCGCGGCATCACCACGCGCCGCAGCCTCCAGTCACTGCGTCAGGCCCTGGAACAGGAGGCGCTCCTCGCGTACGCGGCCATCGCGGCCGGTGCCAACGCGCCGAAGCTGATCGCGACCTCCGAGCTCGGCCCGGACGCCGTGATGCTGGTCTACGAGCACACCGGCGGACGCACCCTCGACTCGTTGGCGGACGAGGACATCACCGACGACCTGCTGCGTGATACCTGGCACCAGGTGCAGGCACTGCAGTCGCGGCGCATCGCGCACCGCAGACTGGCGGGTGACGCCATTCTGGTGGATCGTTCCGGCACGGTGATCCTCACGGACCTGCGCAACGGCGAGATCGCTGCGGGTGAGCTGCTGCTGCGCATGGACGTCGCCCAGCTGGTGACCACGCTCGGACTGCGGGTCGGCGCGGAGCGCGCGGTGGCCTCGGCCGTCGGCGTGCTCGGCCCGGACGCGGTCGCCGACTGCCTGCCCATGCTGCAGCCCATCGCGCTCACCCGCTCCCACCGCGCGACGCTGCGGAAGCTGGCCCGGGAGCGGTCGGAGCGTGAACGCGAGGCGGTCCTGGAGGCGTCCCGGCAGGCCAAACTGGTCCGCGCCGAGGAGCATGAGGCCACGCCCGAGGAGTCCAGGCGTCCGGTCCTCGAAAAGCCCGACAAGAAGGCCGTACGCGCCGAGCAGCGGGCCGAGAAGCGGGCGATCGACGAGGCGTTGGAGGAGGCCCGCGAGGAGGATCTGCTCACTCAGATCCGCCATCAGGTGCTGCTGATCAGGCCGCTGGCACCGGTCGAGCCGGCCCGGCTCGAGCGCGTCCGCCCGCGCACGCTGATCAGTTTCATCGCGGGCGCGTTCGGCGCGTACTTCCTGCTGACGCAGCTGACGCACATCGAGTTCGCGACGCTCTTCGACAACGCCGAGTGGGGCTGGGTCGCCGCGGCCGCCCTCTTCTCGATGCTGAGCTACTTCGCGGCGGCCATGAGCCTGCTGGGTTTCGTGCCCGAGCGGGTGCCGTTCATGCGGACCGTGGCGGCGCAGGTCGCGGGGTCCTTCGTGAAGATCGTGGCGCCGGCCGCGGTGGGCGGTGTCGCGCTCAACACGCGGTTCCTCCAGCGCGCGGGGGTGCGGCCGGGGCTCGCGGTGGCGAGTGTCGGCGCGTCGCAGCTGTTCGGGCTCGGCTGTCACATCCTGATGCTGCTCTCCTTCGGCTATCTGACCGGTACGGAGAAGACGCCCTCCTTGTCGCCGTCCCGGACGGTCATCGCCGGGCTGCTGACCGTCGCGGTCCTCGTCCTCGTGGTGACCTCGGTGCCGTTCCTGCGGAAATTCGTCGTCACGCGCGTGAGGTCGCTCTTCGCGGGTGTCGTGCCGCGCATGCTGGATGTGCTGCAGCGGCCGCAGAAGCTCCTCACCGGCATCGGCGGCATGCTCCTGCTGACGGCGTGCTTCGTGATGTGTCTCGACGCGTCGGTCCGGGCGTTCGGTACCGAGGGCATGCCCTCGCTCAGCATCGCCAGCGTCGCCGTGGTCTTCCTCGCCGGGAACGCGCTCGGCTCCGCGGCGCCCACCCCGGGCGGCGTGGGCGCGGTGGAGGCGACCCTCACGGTCGGTCTGATCGCCGTAGGGCTCCCCAGTGAGGTCGCGGCGCCCGCCGTGCTCCTGTACCGACTGCTCACGCTGTGGCTGCCCGTGCTGCCGGGATGGCTGTTCTTCAACCACCTGACGCGCAAGGGCGCGCTCTAGGGGCGGACGCGGGGTCCTCACCCGCACGGCCCGCGCCCCGAGCGGCCCGTGCCGGGCGACCTCAGGATGGGGTCATGCCGAACCCTTCCACGCCGCGTGCCACAGCCCTGACCGCCACCGCCCTCCTGTTGTTCGCGGCCCTCGCCGGATGCGGAGACGACGGTGGCTCGAAGGACGTGGACCTGTCGGCGCAGAAGCTCAGCTGGAAGGACTGCCCGGAACCGTCCGCGTCCGAGGGCGGCGGCGAGGCCCCCTCGCCGCTGCCGGACGGCGACACGTGGAAGTGCGCGACGCTGAAGGCGCCCCTCGACTGGGACGAGCCCAGGGGCGACACCATCGAACTCGCACTGATCCGTGCGCAGGCCGGCGGTGCGAAGGACGAACGCATCGGTTCGCTGCTCTTCAACTTCGGTGGTCCCGGCGGTTCGGGCGTGATCACGCTCCCCGCGTTCGGCCAGGACTACGAGCAGCTGCGCACCCGCTACGACCTGGTCAGTTTCGACCCGCGCGGCGTCGGCCGCAGTGCCGGCGTGACGTGCGAGGACAGCGAACAGCTCGACGAGTACTTCCATCAGGACGCCACCCCGGACGACGACGCCGAGCAGCGGACACTCCTGGCCAGCACGAAGGAGTTCAACGAGGCCTGTGAGGAGAACTCCGGGAAGGTCCTCCCGCACGTGCGCACCACGGACGCGGCCCGCGACCTGGATCTGATGCGCCAGGTCCTCGGCGACGACAAGCTGCACTACTTCGGCATCTCGTACGGCACCGAACTGGGCGGCGTGTACGCGCACCTGTTCCCCAAGAAGGTGGGGAGGGCCGTCTTCGACGCGGTCGTGGACCCGACACAGAACGCGGAGCAGGGGTCTCTGGGGCAGGCCAGGGGCTTCCAGCTCGCACTGGACAACTTCGCCGAGGACTGCACCTCGAAGCCCGAGGAGTGCCCGATCGGCGACAGTGCGCAGGACGTGAAGGACCGGATCGCCAAGCTGCTGAAGGACCTCGACCGCCGGCCGATTCCGGGGAACTTCCCCCGCCAGCTCACCCAGACCGCTGCCACCAGCGGCATCCTTCAGGCCCTGTACTCCCAGGACTTCTGGGAGTTCCTCACCGAAGGGCTCCAGCAGGCGTACGACGGTGACGGCAGGAATCTGATGTTGCTGTCCGACTCGATGAACGGGCGCAATCAGGACGGCGAGTACAGCAACATCAGCGCCGCCAACATCTCCGTCAACTGTGCGGACGACGAACCGCGGTACACCTCCGCCGACGTGCGGGCGAAGCTCCCGGAGTTCCGAGAGGCCTCTGCGCTCTTCGGTGACTATCTGGCGTGGGGCATGGTCGGCTGCACCGACTGGGCCGTGGCGGGCGCCGCCGACCACCCTGACGTGAGCGCGCCCGGCTCGGCCCCGATCCTCGTGGTCGGCAACACCGGCGACCCGGCGACCCCGTACGAGGGCGCCCGCAAAATGGCGCAAGCGCTGGGCAGGGGTGTCGGTGTCGAGCTGACGTACAAGGGGCAGGGGCACGGTGCGTACGACAGCGGAAACAAGTGCGTGCGCGACGCGGTGAACGGCTATCTGCTGAACGGCAAGGTCCCGTCGAACGGCACGATCTGCTCCTGAGAAGGCCGGGGCTGCTGCCGGAAAAGAGGGCCGGAGTCCCGTCGTTGAGAAGGGCCGGGCCCCGCTCGTGGTGAACACCGGGCCGGGTGGCGAGCAGACCTGGTCCAGGACACCGCATTGCCGGATCGGACTCGCAAATCTCCAGGTCAGACGGTTATCCACAGGGCTCCGCAGGGGCTCACGGACATCTGCCTACTATGGCCTGACTGTCATCCGCGACATCCGGCGGACGACGATGCGAGGGGGGAAGTGTTCATGGCGCGTATCCCAGGGTGGACGGCACTGGCTGCCGCCGCGTTGCTGGTGGCCGGCTGCAGCGGCTCGTCCGGGGACGACGAGGAGAGCAAGGACGACGGCCGGCCGCCGGCCTCGGCCCCCTCCTCCGAGACGATGCCGGGTCTGCCCGCCTCGCTCACCTCGCAGAAGCTCGACTGGAACAGCTGCAAGGCCACGGCGACCGGTCCCGCGCCCGGCGGGGACTGGCGGTGCGCGACGCTCAAGGTGCCGCTGGACTGGGCGAAGCCGAAGGGCGAGACCATCGGTCTGGCCCTGATCCGCAGTGAGTCGAGCGGCTCCTCGGACGACCGCATCGGCTCGCTGCTGTTCAACTTCGGCGGCCCCGGCGGCTCGGGCGTCGATTATCTGCCTCCGTACGGACCGACGTTCGCGAAGCTCCACGAGCGGTACGACCTGGTCAGCTGGGACCCCCGCGGTGTCTCCGCCAGCGAGGGCGTGCGCTGCCGCAACGACAAGGCGATCCAGGCAGCGGAGTCGGTCGACACCACGCCGGACACCTCCGCCGAGGAAACCGCATTTTTGAAGGACGCCGCCGACTTCGGCAAGGGCTGCGAGAAGTCGGCGGGCAAGCTTCTGGCTCATGTCTCGACAACCGACACGGCCCGGGACATGGATCTGATGCGGCATGTCCTCGGTGACGCGAAGACGCACTACTTCGGCATCTCGTACGGCACCGAGCTGGGTGGCGTGTACGCGCACCTGTTCCCGAAGAACGTGGGCCGGCTGGTCCTGGACGCGGTCGTCGACCCGAGCGCGGGCACGGTCGGCCACGCGGAGAACCAGGCCAGGGGCTTCCAGCGCGCTCTGGAGGACTACCTCAAGTCCACGGGTCAGGACCCCGAGGAGGGCTCACGAAAGATCGCGGACCTGCTGAAGCGGATCGACTCCGAGCCGCTGCCGACATCGGGCGGCCGCGACCTCACACAGCAGCTGGCCCTCACGGGCATCGTCTACCCGCTCTACAGCAAGTCGTCCTGGCCCGCCCTCACCGGCGCGCTCGAGGCCGCCGAGGACGGCGACGGTACGGAACTGCTCGCGCAGGCCGACAGCTACAACGACCGTGACGCCTCGGGCCGCTACGGCACGACCACGCATTCCCAACGGGTCATATCGTGCTTGGACGACAAGGAGCGGCCGACCCCCGCGGAGGCGAAGGCGCGGCTCTCCGAGTTCCGGAAGATCTCCCCCGTGTTCGGGGACTCGATGGGCTGGGACACGGCCGGCTGGTGCCACGGCTGGCCGGTGGCCGGGCAGCACGAGACTCCCGAGGTGAGTGCGCCGGGCGCGGAGCCCGTCCTGGTGGTGGGCAACACCGGCGACCCGGCGACGCCGTACGAGGGGGCTCGCAAGATGGCGGACGAGCTGGGCAAGGGCGTCGGCGTGCAGCTCACCTGGAAGGGCGAGGGGCACGGGGCGTACGGGAGCGGGAGCGACTGCGTCGACAGCGCGGTGGACGACTACCTGCTGGACGGCAAGGTGCCGCAGGACGGCAAGATCTGCGAGTAGCGGCCCGGGCGGTCCCGGTCCGGGCAGCGGAAAGGGGCCCGGCACACATGGTGCCGAGCCCCTCCTCCGAAGCAGGCGTACGTCCGGTACACCGGCTTCTGTCGGTACACAGGCTTCCGCTAGTACACCGGCTTCTGCGGTTCGATCTGGTTGACCCAGCCGATCACGCCGCCGCCCACGTGCACGGCGTCCGAGAATCCGGCCGACTTGAGGACCGCGAGGACCTCCGCGCTACGGACACCCGTCTTGCAGTGCAGGACGATCTTCTTGTCCTGCGGCAGGGTCGCCAGAGCGGTGCCCATGAGGAACTCGTTCTTCGGGATCAGCTTGGCGCCGGGGATCGAGACGATCTCGTACTCGTTGATCTCGCGGACGTCGATGATCTCGATGTTCTCGCCGTCGTCGATCCACTCCTTGAGCTGCTTGGGAGTGATCGTCGCGCCGGCGGCCGCTTCCTGGGCCTCCTCGGACACGACGCCGCAGAAGGCCTCGTAGTCGATGAGCTCGGTGACGGTGGGGTTCTCGCCGCAGACCGCGCAGTTCGGGTCCTTGCGGACCTTGACCTGGCGGTACTGCATCTCCAGGGCGTCGTAGATCATCAGGCGGCCGACGAGCGGCTCCCCGATGCCCGCGAGGAGCTTAATGGCCTCGTTGACCTGGATGGAGCCGATGGACGCGCACAGCACGCCCAGGACGCCGCCCTCGGCGCAGGAGGGGACCATGCCCGGGGGCGGGGGCTCCGGGTAGAGGCAGCGGTAGCACGGACCGTGCTCGGACCAGAAGACGGAGGCCTGGCCGTCGAAGCGGTAGATCGAGCCCCAGACGTACGGCTTGTTGAGCAGCACGCACGCGTCGTTGACCAGGTAGCGGGTCGCGAAGTTGTCCGTGCCGTCGACGATCAGGTCGTACTGGCTGAAGATGTCCATCACGTTCTCGGCCTCGAGCCGCTCTTCGTGAAGGACCACGTTCACGTAAGGGTTGATGCCCAGCACGCTGTCGCGGGCGGACTCGGCCTTGGAGCGGCCGATGTCAGCCTGGCTGTGGATGATCTGGCGCTGCAGGTTCGACTCGTCGACCTCGTCGAACTCCACGATGCCGAGCGTGCCCACGCCCGCGGCGGCCAGGTACATCAGCGCCGGCGAGCCCAGACCGCCGGCGCCTACAGCGAGCACCTTGGCGTTCTTCAGCCGCTTCTGCCCGTCCATGCCCACGTCGGGGATGATCAGGTGGCGGGAGTACCTGCGGACCTCGTCT
Source organism: Streptomyces aurantiacus (assembly GCF_027107535.1). NCBI lineage: Bacteria > Bacillati > Actinomycetota > Actinomycetes > Kitasatosporales > Streptomycetaceae > Streptomyces > Streptomyces sp. Qhu-G9. Next base: position 8,262,768 of record NZ_CP114283.1, read on the forward strand.
ACGGTGAGCTCAGCAGCTGGCTCGACCAGGGGTGGCAGCGACACGGGGACTCCGTTGGTCGGTCAATCACTACAGTTGTTCTCCCCGTAACACTGCCACGCCCTTCTTCATTCCGAGACACCCGTTCCGATCCGCGAGACGATCTCGTCCCAGTAGCCGGGCAGGCTCTCCCAGGGGTCGGCCGAACCTCCGCGATCCGTGCGGTCGGTGAAGTAGATCGTCGATGCGCCCTGCCAGCGGGCGATGCGCAGAGCCTCGTCGAGATGACCCCTGGGCATGCCGTGCACGAAGTGGCAGAAGCGGTCGGGCGGGTATTCGGCGGTCCACTCCGCCACCTGCGACCAGCGGTAGTCGCTCCAGGGCCCGGCGAAGGTCACCAACTGGTCGGCGGCCTCGGCGTAGCCGGGATACGGGTGGGTGCCGTGGCCGAGGACGATGTGGCCTCCGCCGATGAGGGCCCGCAGGGTGTCGGTGGTGCGCCGGATCTCCGGAAGTGCTGTCCGCTCTGTGGGACAGCGGTCCAGAAGGAAGCCGTCGACCTGGTACCAGTCGCGGTAGCGGTGTGCGTCGGAGACGAGTTCACCAAAGGGGCGGGCGCCGTACGTGACATCCAGGTGGCCGAGTACACGGATGCCCGCGTTGCGCAGACGTCCGGCGGCTTCCAGACAGTGTGGGTCGGGGCGCGCACCGGGGCCGTCGGAGACGTTCAGGACGACCCAGTGCAAGGGGGTTCCGGGGCGGGTGAGTTCGCCCCATTCGACGGGGGCGACCAGGGGGTGGGCGTAGCCGGGGACACCGAAGCCGATCCTCAGGTCCGTGCTCGCGGTGCCTGCCGTGGTGCTGGTCAGATGCGGCATGCCGCCTCCATCCAGATGTCGGCGAGGGATTCCTCGAGGTTGATCCGGGGCCGCCAGCCGAGCCGGTCGCGTGCGGTGCGCACGTCGGCCTGCTGCCAGCTGCCGCAGCCGTCCGGGTACGGGTACGCGGCCGGGGCCGTGTGCTCCGGTTCGGAGCGGGGGTGGCCGATGGACGGCCTGGTGGGGCCCGGAGGCGCGTCGAGTTCGTGGAGGGCTCCGCCGTATCCGGCGACGCGGGCGAGGACGGAGGCGGCGTCCCGCAGGCGTACGGCACGGCCGGATCCGATGTTGATGACGCCCTGCGCGGCGGAGAGGGAGGCGGCGTGGACGGCGCGGGCGACGTCACGTACGTCGATGAAATCGCGTTGGACGCCGAGGCCGGCGAGTTTGAGTTCGCCGTCGCCGGACTGCATGGCGCGGCGCATGGCCTCGGCGAGGCGTCCGAGCGGGGAGCCCGCCGGGGTGCCGGGTCCTGCGGGCGAGAACACCCGCAGGACGACGGCGTCCAGGCCGGATCCGAGGACCAGCTCGGTCGCGGCGAGCTTGCTGACGCCGTACGGGCCGCCGGGGCGGGGCACGGCGTCCTCGGCCGTGGAGGATCCGGGCTGGCTGGGGCCGTACTCCGCGCCGCAGCCGATCTGTACGAGGCGTGCGCCGCAGCCGCTGCGGCGCAGGGCCTCGCAGACGGTGGCGACGGCTACGGTGTTGTGCCGGGTGAGCTCGCGGGCGCCGCCGCGGGTGGCACCGGCGCAGTTGACGACGACCCCGGGGTGCACCGCGTCCAGGAAGCGGGTGAGCGCTCCGGGGCTGCCGCTGGCGAGGTCGAAGCGCACGTCCGCGTCGTCGCCCCGGCCGAGCGCGGTGAGCTGCACGGCCGGGTCGGCGAGGAGGCGGTCGGCGACGAACCGGCCCAGGTATCCGTTGGCTCCGATCAGCAGCACCCTCATCGGGCGGCTCCCGGGGCGGATTCTCCGATGCGGAGGGTGATCATCTGGCGTTCTCCTTCAGGGTGTTGCCGTGGATCGTGCGGGAGGCTCGCGGTGTCCGCCCCGCGGGGAGGGGTTCGCTCGGCGGGGACGCCGGGCGAACGTGGCGGTTCACGGCGTGTCGCCGCGTGCCGCGTGGGCCGAGGCCCGGGTGAGGGTCCTGGTCGCGTGGAGCAGGAGGACGAGTGCCGCGGCACCGCACACGAGGGCCGGGACGGCGCCCGGCCCCCAGGCACCGGCCACGGTCTCGACGGGCACGGCCAGCGTTTCGCAGCCGGGCAGGCGCGCCGCGAAGACGCTCAGCAGCGCGGCCGCCTCGGTCACGCCCGCGGCTGTGAGGACGACGGCGGGGGCATGGGTGAATCCGTGCACGGTGAGGAGCCGGGCGAGCAGGAGGAGTGCGCCGAGGGCGCCGGCTCCGGCGTACGCGGCGGGCTCGTCCAGTACCGCCCCGCACAGGGTGAGCAGGCCGAAGAGGGCACAGAGGAACAGTCCGAACACGCCCAGGAGGAGGGGTCTCACGGAGGCGGCAAACTCCTTCAGCGCGTGGCTGGTGGCGAGTCGGCGCCGGGCGCGTACGGCGAAGAGGTGCGCGCACCACACCGCCGGGGCGCAGGACGCGGTGAGAGCGACGACGGAGGCGAGGGCGATCGGCCAGGGGCTGTCGGAGCCGCCGGTGGGCGGCCCGGCGGGTCCTCCCTCGATACCCGCGGCGAGCAGGCCGTCGCCGAGGATCGCGTAGGCGAGGAGCCAGCAGGTCCACGCGCGTGTGGACGGTGTCGGGGCCCACGACCGTGTGGCGTGCAGGGGGCCACGGCTGAGTGCCGCGCGCAGTCCGAAGGCCACGACGAGTACACCCACGACGGTCACCGCGAGGCGCGGCCGCCCTTCGGTGAACCGCAGCCCGGCGACGACTGCCGCGCACAGCGCGCCCGGCAGCAGCGCGAGTACGGCCCAGTCGGCGCGCGCCTTGGGAGTCTCGGGTACCTCGGAGAGGGGGGCCGTGTCGTCGGCGCGGGGCACACGCGCGTACATCTCCTCGGCGAGGGAGAAGACGTCCCGGTGCCGGAAGCGTGTGGCGGTCCGGTCGGTCACTCCGTGCGCCTCCAGGCCCGCCGCGATCTCCAGCGGGTCCACCGCGCGTTCGCACAGCTCCCGATGGCGATGCATCAGTGCCTTCACGGGGTCGGCGGCGCCGCGTGGGGCGGAGGCTTCGCGGTCGGCGGGTTCACCGGGCGGGGCGTCCGCGAGTTTCGTCGAACCGGACGGCGCGCTCACGGACTCCGGCTGGGCCGGACGGTCCGGTCGGGCGTCCGCGGTTCTCGACGCACCCGGCCGAGCGTCCAGGGGCCCCGACCCGCCCGGCTGGACATCCGCAATCCTCGGCTTGCCCAACCGCACGCCCGCGATTTCCCGCTCGCCCGACTGCACGTCCACGGTTCTCGACTGGCCCAACTGCACGTCCACGACGCGTGTCTCTCCCTGCCGGACGTTCACCACCCGCGTCTCGCCCACCTCTGCGTGCGTGCCTCGCACGTCCTCGAAGTCCCCCGGCTCCCCGCTTCCGGGGTCTTCCCGCCCGGGCACTCCGAGTTCTTCGGGCACTCCCGGCTCTTCGGACTCTCCGGGTTCACCGAGCAGCCACCCCTCGGACCGCGCGTCCCACTCACCGGGATCGCTCGGAGTCCCGGCCCGGCCTGCCCGGTCAGCGCTGTGGGCCCGGTCGGCGCCGTCGACACCGTCGGTCGGGTGCCCGTCCCCGATCCGACGCCGGATGCTCACCACGCCCCCTCCCCGGCGGGCACCGGCTCGCCCGAAGCGGTGGACGCGGCCCTGGCGGATCCAGGAGCGAGTCCCAGCGAATCGCCGCGTACCGGTGGTCCCGCCGCCCAGCCGGGCCCCGGCCTCCCCGTCACCAGCCGCGTCCCGGACTCCGACCAGCGGGCGGGCACACGGGCCTCGGCGGGTACGGCGAACGGCAGGGGCTCACCCGATTCGCCGACCAGGACCCGCGGGACCGGACAGCGCGTGACGATGTCGAGGTAAATGCTGTGAAATGCCGTGATGTTCTGCTCGACGGTGAAGAGTTCCAGTGCCCGGGCGCGTGCCGCGGCACCGAGGCGCGACCGGCGTGGCGAGTCGCGCAGCAGGGAGACGCATGCCTCGGCGAGCGCCCGCGGGTTGCGTGGCGGGACCACGAGCCCGGTGCCGCCGATGACCTCCACGACCGCGCCGACGTCAGTGGACACCGTGGCGCGTCCGGAGAACATCGCTTCCACAAGGCTGATGGGGAAGCCCTCGACGACGCTGGAAAGGACCACGACGGCACCCGCCGCGTAGGCCTCCGGGAGGGTCGGTACCTCAGGTCCGCCGATCTCCTCGAAGGAGACGGGGTTGTCGCCGACGGCGTGTACGTCGTCGGCCTCGTCGGAGAAGAGCTGCGCGGCCAGTGCCCTGCAGTGCGCCAGATACGTGGCGCCCTCCAGGCCCTCGGCCGGCGCGCCGACGATCCGCAGCCGTGCCTTCGGCTCCTCCTTGCGGATGTCCGCGAAGGCGTGCAGCAGGGTGACGAGGTCCTTGGCGGGCTCGATGCGCCCGACCCACACCAGGGTGTCCGGATCGGCGGATTCGGCGCGCTCGCCCACTTCGGAGAAGCGGGACGCCTCCATACCCGGGTAGACCGTACGGATCCTGGACCGGTCGGCGCCGCAGCGCTCCTGCCAGCGGCGGGCGTGCGTGTTGCCGGGGGTGATGACCGTGGCCTGCCGGTACGCCTCCGCGGTGAGCCTGCCGTGGAAGGCGGCGAGCAGCGCCCGCGCCGATGCCGTCGCCGCGCGCCCCTCCAGGTCCTCCCGCGGACCCAGGTAGTGCGCCCGCAGCTGCACTCCGTACTCCGTGACCAGCAGCGGTACGCCCGAGAAGTGGTGCGCGAGCAGTCCCGGCAGGGCCGCCGCGCCGCCGGAGGTGGCGTGGCACAGGTCGACCGAGCCGAGTCCGTCGTCCTCGTACCAGTCGAGCGAGAGGGGGCGCAGTGCGCGTTCCACCTGGGCGGCGACGGTGAGCAGATCGGGCACGCGTGCGGTGCGCGCCGCACGCAGTGCGCCGGGCGCGCGGCAGGCGCGTTCGAGAGCGCGCACGGCGCCTTCGGAACGGAGTGCGCCGACCAGGCCGCCCTCGTCGCGGGCCAGTTCGGCGAGCCCGTACAGCGCACTGCCGAAACGGTCCGCCACGGCGGCCGAAGCGGTCCCGGTCCGCTCCGCGGCCCCGACGGAACCTCCGGATCCGCTCTCCGTGGCGCCACCCAGGGCATCGCCCGCACATATGGCCGCCGCCAACTCCCCGTAGCAGTCGGCGAATCGCCGACGCGCCCGTCGCCCGTAGCCGACGCCGTCGTCGTCCGCCGTCCACAGCGGTGCGGTGCGCACGCGGCTGACCTGGGACGGGAGTTGGATCCAGCCCTCGTCCTCCTGCTCCTCGCTGCGACTCAGGGCGTAGATGTCGAACTCGTGCTGCCCGAGCCCGCGCACGAGCCGGTCGCACCAGAGCCTGGCGTCACCGCTCACATACGGATAGCCACCCTCCGTAAGCAGTCCGATGCGCACGAGCGCACCCCCGATCTCCCGTATGGGGAGCCGCCGTTGACCCGGCGGCTCGCAGCGGGACGAACGTATGCGGACATGGCGGTTGCGCGATGGACGGTTGTCCGTCGTACCACCAAAAGGGGTGAACGGTCGTAACTTTCCCGTGCGGGTCGCGTTCCGTAGCGCTAAGAGATCACCCGAACACGTTTCGTCATACGACGGGCAGCCGTCGGCGGGCCCCGCGACGGGTCCCCGCGCGGGCGGCGGGACGGGTGACCGCGCGGGCGTCGGATCGGGTGGCCGCGGTCACCCGATCCGACGCGGGAACAGGGGCAGCGCCGGGGACGGGGCGGAAGCGGGGACGAACAGTCACCCGCCGTACGGGTCCCGCCGCGCCCCGGCCCCGTACCGACGGAATCGTGCGCACCGATCCGGCGCCTCGTCCCGCGTGGTCCCGCCTGGTCCCGCGTAAGGAGGTCGAGCGGCGCCCCGGGCGCCCCCGCGACCCGTGCGCCCCTTGGCCGTGCGCCCCCTCGCCGCTCCCTGTCAGCTTCCGGGGAAGGGCCAGGGGTTGGGCCGGCAGCTGATCCCGTCGTGGTCGAGGAACTTGGTCTGCTGCTGCATGACGGGCGCCAGGCCTCCGTCGACGCTGCAGCTCACGTGGCCGTATCCGAGCCGGTGGCCCACCTCGTGATTGATCAGCATCTGGCGGTACGCGTACATCTTGTCGCCGTACGTCTCGGAGCCCTGGGCCCAGCGGTACGCGTTGATCATCACGCGGTCGGTGGCGGCCGAGTCGCAGGAGACGTTGTCCTCGGTGGTGTCGAGGCCCGATTTGGCGCACCAGAAGGCGGTGGTGCCGGGACTGGCCAGCGTGATGACGAAGTCGGGCTTCCCGGAGGAGATCCGCTCGAAGGTGCGGCCGCCGCCGTGGGCCCAGCTCCGGTCGTCGTTCAGGGTTTTCTGCACGGCCTGCGCGAAGAGTTCCCCGTCGAGACCGAGGGCTTTCTCCACGTCGACGCGGTAGGTGAATTTCTGCCCGGGGCCGGGCGCCTTGGCGAGACCGGGGATCGCCTCGAATTCGCCGGCGCCCTTGAGTCCGGCCGCCAGGGGGTACCTCTTCGCCATCTGCTGGACGTACGACAGCGTGGCCGCGCTCGGCTTCGTGGACGGGACCGCCCGGTTGTCGGTGCGCGAGGCGGAGTCCTTGGTCTCCCGGTCGGCGCCGTCCGACGCCGGCGGACGCGCGGCGGTGTCGTCCTCGCCCCCTCCGGCGACCTGACCGGCCACGACGATGGCCAGCACGGTGGTGACCGCGGCGGCCGCGATACCGGTGAAGGCCCGGCCCTTGCCGCCCCTCGCCTTCTCCGGCCCGGCCTCCGGGCCGCGGGGCGGCGCCTTGTGCTCGACCTCCTCGTCCCAGTCGGTGACAGGGGCGTAGGGGTCCGCCCGGAACGCTGTCGCCGTCCCGGCGGAGCGGGACGCGAAACGGTCGTCGTCGCCGAAAGCGTCGACGTAGGCCTGGCGGGGGCCCGCGCCCGCCGCGGAGGGCCCGTACCGCTGCCCCGGGGGCGGGGAACCCGGACGGTCTCGGGGCACGCCCCGCCCCGGACCGCGCGGGGCCGCCTGTGGAGCCGCGCCGGGCATTCCGTACCCGGAGCCCGACCTCGCCTCACCCCAGCCACCGCCGGTCTCACGCTGCTCGGGGTGTCCCCCGCGGACACCGGGCATGCCGCGAGGCGGGGTGCCGTCGGCGTGGCGCGGTGCACCGCCCCGCGGCGGAGCCCCGTCGGGCAACCGGGGGAAGCCGTGCGCGGGAGTCCCGTCCTGGAACCGGTAGGAGCCGTGGGCGGGAGCCCCGTCCGGCAGCCGCGGGAATCCGTGCGCGGGGGTGCCGTCGGGAAGCCTGGGCCCTCCCCCGGCCTGCGTCCGGTCCGAGTAGGAGGGGGCGCCGCCGGTGTAGCGGGGAGCCGCGCCCGCGGGCGTCCCGTCCCCCGGACGGGACGCTCCCTGTCCGGGCGGGCCGCCGGGCCCTTGCGGCACCCATCCCTCAGGCAGGCGGGGCACCCCCCGAGCGGGTGCCCCTCCTGTCGGCGGTGGTGGAGGCTGCTGCCCCGCGGGGGGCCGGCGGCGCCCCGTTCCTGTCCCTGTCGTCCGCGTGTCCGGCCGGGCGGCCGGGAACGCGGGCGGGTCGGCGGTGTCGCCCTTGGGGGCGGGACCGCGACGGCTGTGACGTCCCACGTCCCGCCTCAGCTCCTCGCGCTGGTAGCGCCGGTGTCGGCCAACTCACCCGTGTCCGCGAGGAGTTCGCGGAAGGCCGTGGCCACGGTCTCCGGGGACTCCATCATCGCCACATGCCCCGCGTGAGGCAACGTCAGCAACCGGGAGTCCCGGAAAGCGCGCGCGGCGCGCTGGGCCATACGGTACGAGACGAGTTGGTCGCGGCCCCCGTAGACGAGGAGTGTCGGCGCGAGTACACGCTCGGCCTGGCGCCACAGTCCGTGCTGGCCGCCCAGCGTGTACGCGTTCACGATGCCGCGCGCCGAGCGTGCCATGGCGTCCCAGAAGTAGGGGAGGGCGAGCCGCCGTTCCATCTCCTCGACCGCGTTGCGGAACCCCTCGGGCGTGACGGTGCCGGGGTCCCCGTAACAGAGCGCGGTGACGCCACGTACGCGCTGCTCGGCGGTCCAGCCCTTGGTGAACCTGGTGAACAGGGCTGCCACGCCGGGCACGGCCAGCAGCGCCGTCGGCACCGCCGTGCGCTGCACCCGGATCTCGGGGAGGGCGGGCGAGACCAGCGTGAGTGTGCGGACGAGGTCGGGCCGTGCGGCGGCGACGCGCGTCGTGACGGCACCGCCCAGCGAGTTCCCGAAGAGGTGCACGGGGCCGCGCCCGGACGCGTCGAGATAGCGGATGACCGCGCGTGCGTGCCCGGTCACCGAATAGTTGCCGTCGTCCGGCGGCGGCGAGTCGCCGAAGCCCGGCAGGTCGACCGCCTCGCTGTCCACGAGGCCGTCGAGGAGCGGCATGAGCGCCGACCAGTTCTGCGAGGAACCGCCCAGGCCGTGCACGTACAGCGCGGGGGGCAGTCCGTCCCGGGCCGGCGGCCTCGACCGGACCGTCAGCGTGATCCCGGGAAGGCCGACCGTACGCAGCCGCTCCCCCGCCGCCACCCGCACGGCACTGACCTTCGGCACGACGGAAGTGGCCAGTACTGACGGCAGTTCGGTCGAAGACATGCGGCAATGTTACGAGACGATCACGTAGTGGTTCGTGTGTTCGCCGTCACAAGGAGCGTCCAACGCCCGACCGCAGCACAGCCGTACGACCGCCGACCCCCGCCCGGGCACCTCGCGCGTCGCCGTCGCGGCGCCGCAAGATCGCCGCCGCGATGCCGCCGGAGGGCCGCCGGAGCAGCGCCGACGAGTGATCCGGTCGGGGCCGGATCACATAGCGCCCCCATCCCGGCTCTCATACGCTTCGTAAACGAGGGCACTCGTACTCACGCAAGAGCGCACTCGCACCACTCGGGAAGAGGACACATGACTGCCGACCCCACCGACCCCGAGGCACTCGAGGACACGGACGACACCGGCGGGACCGAGTTCGGCGTGGAGGCCCCCGAGGCCGACGCCGCCGAGCAGCGTACGGATCTCGCACCCCGGCGGGACGACCCGCTGACCGGCGTGGACCCGGCTCGCGGCAGCGAGGCGGACCTCGTCGAACAGGCGAGGGTCGTGGAACTCGACGAGGACGACTATCGGTGAATCTGACCCGGAGCGGTCACCGGTGACCGCTCCGGCGGCCGCTCCGGGACACTCACCGGGAGTCCGACGAGCCCGTCATACCCCCCTATGGCGCGTTATGCGCGATTTCACCGGCGTCCGGTCCGTGAAATTCTGCGCTCGCACCGCGCACACCACGGTTACCGAAAAGTACGATGGCCGCGCGGCGCTCACCGCATGTGGACGATTTTGGGAGGCGGCGTGACAGCCATCGAGCAGACAGAGGCAGCACGCCCGCGGGGCACACGCCTGCCGCGCCGTGCCCGACGCAACCAGCTCCTCGGCGCCGCCCAGGAAGTGTTCGTTGCGCAGGGATACCACTCGGCCGCGATGGACGACATCGCCGAACGCGCGGGCGTCAGCAAGCCGGTTCTCTACCAGCACTTCCCCGGCAAGCTCGATCTCTACCTGGCGCTGCTGGACCAGCACTGCGAGTCACTGCTGCAGGCCGTACGGACCGCGCTGGCGTCCACCACGGACAACAGCCTGCGTGTCCGGGCCACCATGGACGCCTACTTCGCGTACGTGGAGGACGACGGCGGCGCGTTCCGCCTGGTCTTCGAGTCGGACCTGACGAACGAGCCCGCGGTGCGCGAGCGCGTGGACAAGGTCACGTTCGAGTGCGCGGAGGCCATCTGCGAGGTCATCGCGGAGGACACCGGTCTGTCCAAGGCCGAGTCCATGCTCCTCGCCTCCGGCCTCGGCGGCCTCGCCCAGGTGGTGGCCCGCTCGTGGCTGCACAGCGACCGCAGCGTGCCCCGCGACGAGGCCGTCCAGCTGCTGACCTCGCTGGCATGGCGCGGCATCGCCGGTTTCCCCCTGCACGGCACGGAGCACTGAGCACCCAGCACCGCGGGTCATCACCGGAGGCCACTTTGTTCCCACAGAGTGTTCGCTCCTGGCGTTCTCGGGCGGAGCATGTACGTCCCCTCACCGGGCTAGTGTGTGCTGCGTACGGCGCGGACGAACGCGCACATCAGTGACCGTCGGAGGGACATAGCCGTGGAGGTCAAGATCGGCGTGCAGCACGCGCCTCGCGAGATCGTTCTGGAGAGCGGTCAGACCCCTGAAGAGGTCGAGCGCGCTGTGTCCGAGGCGCTGGCAGGCAAGTCGCAGCTGCTCACCCTCGTGGACGACCACGGCCGCAAGGTCCTGGTCCCTGCGGACCGCCTCGCCTACGTGGAGCTCGGCGAGCCGACGACCCGCAAGGTGGGCTTCAGCGCGCTGTAGGGCGTGAGGGAAGGGGCTCGGCGGCATCGGCCGCCGAGCCCCTTTTCCATGCCCGCCGCCGTCTCCGCTTCGGTGCCCGCGCACGGCCGCCCCGGGGCGGTCGCGTCCGCTCGCGCGGGCTTCACGGATGGAGCACATGCCGTCCGCGGAGGGGATTGCATTCCGCAGGTCACGGGTATGACGGGCTACGACCGAAGTGCACACTGCCGTGCGGGAGGGACCCCTTATGTTGTTGGAAGCGCTCGGCTCCGCGATCCTCGGTCTGGCTCTGGCCTGGACGGCGGCACACCGCCTGCCGCACCGCCTGCCGGTCCGTCGCCTCGTCCTGTCGACGGGCATCGCGGGCGCCCTCTTCGGCGCCTTCCTGACCCACACCGCTCTGGGCTCCGTCGGCTTCCTGCCGGTGATGCTCGGCGCGGTCGCCGTCTCGGCGGCCTCCGTGTCGCTGCTCCTGCGCCCGGCGGGAAGACTCCACCGCCGCTCGGCGACGGTGTGAGCGACGACTCCGAGGGCGACGACCCGGCCGGCTGAGGTACACCCCGAGGGTGCGCGGGAAACAGCGCGGCCCTGGGGTGTTCCCGCCCACCCGCGGGCGACGGACCGCGCCGAGACGGCTCAGGCGGCCAGGCCCAGCGCCGCCATCCGCTTCGTGTGCGCCTCGGTGATCCGCGAGAACATCCGGCCCACCTCGGCGAGATCGAACCCGTCGGCGACACCGCCGACGAGCATCGTCGACAGCGCGTCCCGGTCGGCGACCACTCGCTGCGACTGCGACAGGGCCTCTCCCATCAACCGCCGCGCCCACAGCGCGAGCCGCCCGCCCACCCGCGGATCCGCGTCGATGGCGCCCCGCACCTTCTCGACGGCGAACGAGGCGTGCCCCGTGTCGTCGAGCACACCCAGTACGAGCCGCCGGGTGTCGGAGTCGAGCCGGGCCGCGACCTCCCGGTAGAAGTCACTGGCGATCGAGTCGCCGACGTACGCCTTGACGAGCCCCTCCAGCCAGTCGGACGGGGCCGTCTGCCGGTGGAACCCGTCGAGCGCGGCGACGAAGGGCTCCATCGCCTGCGTCGGCTCCGCCCCGATCCCGGTCAGCCGGTCCCTGAGCTGCTCGAAGTGGTGGAACTCCGCCGAGGCCATCTTCGCCAGCTCCGCCTTGTCCGCGAGCGTCGGCGCCAGCTTGGCGTCCTCCGCGAGCCGCTCGAACGCCGCCAGCTCCCCGTACGCGAGCGCCCCGAGCAGATCCACGACCGCGGCACGGTACTGGGGGTCGACGGAGGCCTTCGCCCAGTCCTGGGCGGCGACTCCGGTGTGTTCGGCGGGTACGTCGGAAGCGTTGTCAGGGGTCGTCATGAAGCGCACAATAGCCCGCCCGCCGTACGGCGGAAGGCCCTGGTCAATCAGTGTGACAACGGCTACGTGACCAAATCGGCCATCGCATATGCGTGATTCCGGGGTATGGTGGTAATGCGCTCGCTGAGTTGATCTACGTAACTCGACGGGCGATACGAATGAGGATGCCCGGTCGGAGGCCCGATCGGCTCCGACCCGACAGCCCTCCCCGTCGGTACGGCACATTGCGTACGACACCCGGAGGGAACCCTCAGCGGTACGAGCGCTCGAGCGTCGGCAGTGGTCCCATGCCACCCGGCCCGCCCGTCAAGAGCGGCCGACGTCCCCGGCACGGTCCCAACACGACCCCCGCGCTCGCCTCGCACCGCGTACACAGAAGAGGCAGCACCCTGACTACTTTCCGAGAGCTCGGAATCCTTCCCGAGACCGCCGAAGCCCTTGAGGCCGTCGGTATCACCAGTGCCTTCCCCATCCAGGAGATGACGCTCCCCGTCGCCCTTACCGGCACGGACGTCATCGGCCAGGCCAAGACCGGCACCGGCAAGACGCTGGGCTTCGGCCTCCCGCTCCTCGAGCGCGTGACCGTCCCCGCGGACGTCGAGGCGGGCCGGGCGAAGCCCGAGCAGCTCACCGACGCCCCGCAGGCCCTCGTCGTCGTCCCGACGCGCGAGCTGTGCACGCAGGTCACGAACGACCTGCTGACGGCCGGCAAGGTCCGCAACGTCCGCGTTCTCGCCATCTACGGCGGCCGGGCGTACGAGCCGCAGGTCGAGGCCCTGAAGAAGGGCGTCGACGTGATCGTCGGCACCCCGGGCCGTCTGCTGGACCTCGCGGGCCAGAAGAAGCTCGACCTCAAGCACATCAAGTCCCTCGTCCTCGACGAGGCCGACGAGATGCTCGACCTGGGCTTCCTGCCCGACGTCGAGAGGATCATCAACATGCTGCCGGCCCGCCGCCAGACGATGCTGTTCTCGGCGACCATGCCGGGTGCGGTCATCGGCCTCGCGCGCCGCTACATGTCGCAGCCCACGCATATCAACGCCACCTCGCCGGACGACGCCGGCCAGACGGTGCGCAACACCAAGCAGTACGTCTACCGCGCGCACAACATGGACAAGCCGGAGATGGTCTCGCGGATACTGCAGGCCGACGGCCGCGGTCTCGTGATGGTCTTCTGCCGCACCAAGCGGACGGCGGCGGACCTCGCCGACCAGCTGCAGCAGCGCGGCTTCGCCTCCGGCGCGGTCCACGGCGACCTCGGCCAGGGCGCCCGCGAGCAGGCGCTGCGCGCCTTCCGCAACGGCAAGGTGGACGTGCTCGTCTGCACCGACGTGGCCGCGCGCGGCATCGACGTCGAGGGCGTCACGCACGTCATCAACTACCAGTCCCCCGAGGACGAGAAGACGTACCTGCACCGCATCGGCCGTACGGGCCGCGCGGGCGCCAAGGGCATCGCGATCACCCTCGTCGACTGGGACGACATCCCGCGCTGGCAGCTCATCAACAAGGCGCTGGACCTCGGCCTGAGCGACCCGCCGGAGACGTACTCCACGTCCCCGCACTTCTACGAAGAGCTGAGCATCCCGGCGGGCACCAAGGGTGTCCTCCCGCGTGGCGAGCGCACCCGCGCCGGTCTCTCGGCCGAGGCCGTCGAGGACCTCGGCGAGACCGGCGGGCGCGGCGCTCGCGGCCGCGGTGGCCGTTCCGCCGGTCCCGCCCCGGTCGCCGAGCGCGAGCGTGAGCGTCCGGCGCGCACCCCGCGCCGCCGCCGTCGTACGCGCAACGGCACGGCGCTGGACGCCGCGGAGCCGCAGAGCGCGCAGACCCCGCAGAGCACGCAGGACACCACCGAGTCGGCCCCGGCCACGGAGTCGCGCACCCCGCGCCGGCGTCGCCGTACGCGTGCCGGATCCGGGTCGGAGGCCGCCGTGACGGCGGTCGCCACGGCCGAGGGCACGGCTGTCGAGGTCGCGGCCGTCGAGGCCACCGCACCGGCCGCCGAGACCGCGGCGGTGGACAGCGAGGGCAAGCCGCGTCGCCGTCGTACGCGTCGCACGGCGGAGGTCGCGCAGCCCGAGGCCGCCGTCGTCGAGGAGGCCCCCGCGGCCGAGCCGGCCCAGGTCGCCGAGGTCGCCGAGGTCACCGAGACCAAGCCGCGCCGTCGCACCCGCAAGGCGGCCGGGACCGCGGTGGACACCGCCGAGGGCACGGCCGTCGAGGTGGCGGCGGTCGCCGAGACCAAGCCCCGTCGGCGTACGCGCAAGGCCGCCGAAGCCGCGGTGGAAGCCGTCGTGGACCCGGTCGAGGCCGTCGAGGCCAAGCCGCGCCGGACCCGCAAGGCCGCCGCCCCGGCCGCCGAGGCCGCCCTGGACACCGCCGAGGCCGCGGAGGCCAAGCCGCGCCGCCGGACCCGTAAGGCCGCCGAGGCCGCCCCGGTCGCCGAGGCCGGAATCCCCGCCCAGGCGACCGAGGAGCCCGAGGTCAAGCCGCGGCGCCGCGCCCGCAAGGCCGCGGTCGCCGAAGCCGCCCCCGTCGCTCCGGTGGAGGAGGCGCCCGTCGCGGAGGCCAAGCCGCGCCGGCGTACGCGCAAGGCCGCCGAGACCGCGGTGGACACCGCCGAGGGCACGACGGCCGAGGCACCGCAGGCCACGGCCACCAAGCCGCGGCGCACCCGCAAGGCCGCCGCACCCGCGGAGGCCGCGGAGAGCGCCGTGGACACGGCCGAGGCCACCGAGGTCAAGCCGCGCCGCACCCGCAAGGCCACGGTCGCCGAGGCCGGCATCCCGGCCCAGGCCACCGAGGCCGCCCCGGCCGAGGCTCCGGCCAAGCCGCGCCGCACCCGCAAGACGGCCGCCAAGGCCACGGACGCGGTCGCGGAAGCCGTTCCGGCCGAGGCCGCCCCGGCGGCCAGGCCCCGCCGTGCGCGCAAGACGGCCGCGCCCGTCGAGGCCGCGGACAGCTGAGACACACCACCGACGGCCCGGTCCCCGTGGTGGGGGCCGGGCCGTCGGCGTTCCACGGCCCCGCCGTGGGTACCGCGTCGCGGCCCCTCCCGGTATGCCGCCAGGGAGGTTCCCCGGATAGCCTCCTTCCCATGAGCAGGCCCGCCACCTTCGTCCCGCCCTCCGGAGCCCGCGCGTACCGCCTCGGCACCGCGCGCGGGGAGTTCGCCGTGATCGACGCGGGCACTCCCGTGAAGGGAACCGCGTTGCTGCTGCCCGGGTTCACCGGCAGCAAGGAGGACTTCATCTCGCTGCACGAACCGCTGGCGGCGGCCGGGTACCGGACCGTCGCGGTGGACGGCCGCGGCCAGTACGAGTCACCGGGCCCCCGGGACGACGAAACCCCTTACGCGCAAGCCGAGTTGGCGCAGGATGTGCTCGCTCAGGCCGACGCGCTGACCGACCGCCCCGGGGAACGGTTCCACCTCCTGGGGCATTCGTTCGGCGGCCAGGTCGCCCGGGCGGCCGTCCTGCTGGCCCCAGCCCGTTTCCGGTCGCTCACCCTGGTGGCCTCCGGGCCCGCGGAGATCTCCCCCTCCCAGCAGCAGCGGGTGAAGCTCCTGCGGGACGCGCTCGCCGTGATGGACATGGATCAGGTGTGGGAGGCGATCAGAGCGCTGGACCCGCCGGAGGACGCCGAGGGCGACCTGGACGCCGGCCTCGACGACCAGGAGGACCTGAGGCGGCGCTGGCTCGGCAACAGCCCGGC
Organism: Streptomyces aurantiacus; assembly: GCF_027107535.1. Taxonomy (NCBI): domain Bacteria; kingdom Bacillati; phylum Actinomycetota; class Actinomycetes; order Kitasatosporales; family Streptomycetaceae; genus Streptomyces; species Streptomyces sp. Qhu-G9. The sequence goes on from NZ_CP114283.1 coordinate 8,278,271, forward strand.
CCAGCTCACCGTCGCGGGACGGCTGCTGTGCGAGGAACCCGACCGGGTGGCCGAGCTGGCAGCCGTACGGCTGCCCGTGCACGTCCTGTCGGGCGAACGCGACGACACCTGGCCGGTCCCGCTCCTCGACGACATGGCCGTACGCCTCGAGGCACATCGCACGGTCGTCCCCGGCGCCGAGCACTCCCCCAACGCCGACCGCCCCCTGGAGACCGCCGAGGCCCTGGCCGCGTTCTGGGACCGGGTCGTCGTCGGCTGAGAGGCCTGCAGGGTCAGTACTGGCCCTGCAGGTGCTCCCAGAAGCCGTCCCGCAGCGCCCTGCGCAGATCGGCCTGCCCCCGCAGCGAGTACTGCAGCAGCCCCTCGGCCTCCACCAGCAGGTCCTGGTCGACCGGGCCGGGCAGATACGGCCCGGGCAGCAGCTCCGCCAGCGACTCCCGTCCCCGCGCGGCCAGCCATTTCGCGACGATCTGCGCTCCCACGAACCGCACGTCCTCGCGGGTCGGCCTGCTCACCGCCGTGTCGTACGAGGCGGCGGTGCGCCGGGCGACGTACGGCTTGAAGAACTCCAGGTCGAAGGTGCGCTGGCTGTCGACCTCCCACAGCAGCGGCTCCGCCTGGTTGCGGCCCTCCGGTGCCTCGATGCCCCAGAGGTGGACCCGAGCCCCGTATCCCTGCGCCGCCTCGACGGCCGAGACCAGGTCCTCGTCGCCGCCGATGAGCGTCGCGTCGCTGATGGCGCGGTGCCGGGCCAGGGACTCCAGATCGGAACGGATCAGGGAGTCGACGCCCTTCTGCTGGTTGTTGGCGTTGAGGTTGCCGAGCCGGACCTTGACGTCGGGCAGCTCCGCGATGGACTGCTGTTCCGCGGTGTGGATGCGGCGCCGCGCCCCGTCGTACCAGTAGACGCGCAGGAGCCTGCTGTCCGCGAAGATCGTGCGGGCCCGGTCGATGAGTGCCTCGAGGAGCCCCTCGGCGTCCAGCTCGAAGGCCCGGCGGTCCTCCGTCCCGGCGACGAGCCGGCCCGCGGCCGCGTACAGATACCCGGCGTCGACGAAGATCGCGTGGGTCGACGGCGTCTTCGCCACCTCGGCGAGCACGCGCTGGAGCAGCTCGTTCGAGCGGTCTATGCGCGCGCCGAGGGCGGCGAGATCGTCGGCTGCCGCGAAGTCGTCATTCATATGCGCCTCATTGTCGCAGGACGTTACCGTGTGAACACAGTCGGTCCCGGTACTCGCAAGTAGTTAGACGTTCGAAAATTTTCTTTAGCGTAGGGAATGTTCGTAACAAGCATCCCGTTGACTCCTACGGGAACGAGGGGCACTGACGCCCCACTCACCCACCCACCAGTAGTTCTCCTTCAGGAGGATGACCAGACGAAGGGAGAAGCCCTTGCGCTTCGAAATCATGCGACTCGACGACGTCGACGGCACGCCCGTGGACAGCACCGTCGTGGACGCCGCCTCCGTCAACCGGATCGTCCAGCAGGCCGCCGCCATCGGGCAGCGCCTCTGGATCCGCCCGGCCGACACCTCGGCCTCGTAACAGCGGACGTCTGACAGACTTCGGAACCCCCGTCCGGCTCGACGCCGGGCGGGGGTTTCGCGTGTGCGGCCGCGTTCCACGAGGTGTTCAACTGTTCTGGACAACCATCGTGACCCCGTTGATGATCTGCTGCACGGCGATCGCGGAGAGCATCATGCCCGCGAGCCGCGTGACCAGCACGACACCGCCGTCCTTGATGACCCGGATGATCAGCAGCGAGTACCGCATCACCACCCACAGCACGACGTGGATGGCGACGATCGCCGCCCACACCGACACCCGGGTCGCCGCACTGTCGGCCTTCTGCACGGCCAGGATGACGGACACGATCGCACCGGGACCGGCGAGCAGCGGCATGCCCAGCGGTACGAGGGCGACGTTGACGTCCTTCGTCTGCTGGGGTTCGTCCGTCTTGCCCGTGAGCAGGTCGAGCGCGATGAGCAGGAGCAGCAGTCCGCCCGCGATCATCAGCGCGGGGACCGACACATGCAGGTAGTCCAGGATCTGGTGGCCGAGGAGCCCGAAGACGGTGATGACACCGCCGGCCACGCAGACGGCCTGGAAGGCCATGCGCTTCTGCACCTTGGCCGGACGTCCGGCCGTCAGCGCGAGGAAGATCGGGGTGATCCCGGGGGGATCCATGATGACGAAGAGCGTGAGGAAGAGGGAGCCGAAGACGGCGAGGTCGAACATGAGGGAGGCCTTGCGGAGTGTCGGAGAAGAGGTGAGCGTGCCCCTCGGGGGGCGGTGCGGGACGTCGTTGCGGCGCCGCCGCGTGGGTACGGCCTGGGGTGACCGCCCGCCCGGTGCGGGGTGCACGATCGGCCCACGGCCTGATGCGGCGGTCTCGGGTCGCGGCTTCTGCCCGCGAAGCGTTACGCGCCCGCGGTCCCGCCCGTGCCGGGCACGGGGAACGCGCCGGTCGCCCGCCGGGTGATCTCGCCGTAGACCTCGGGATCGGTCGTGAAGTCCCCGAGCTCGCATGTCTTGCGGCTGCCGTGGTAGTCGCTGGACCCGGTCGCCAGCAGCCCCAGTTCGCCCGCGAGGCCGCGCAGCCGGGCCCGGGTGGCCGGGTCGTGGTCCAGGTGGTCGACCTCGATCCCGTCGAGGCCCGCCGCGGCCAGTTCGGCGATCGCGGACTCCGGTACGGTCCGCCCCCGCTTGGCGGCGGCGGGATGCGCGAGGACGGTCACTCCGCCCGCGGCCTTGACCAGCCGGATCATCTCGAAGGGGTCCGACTCGTGCTTCTCGATGTGTGCCCGGCCGCCGTCGGAGAGCCACTCGGTCGTGAACGCGTCCGACACCGTGGGCACGACCCCCAGCTCGACCAGCGCGGTGGCGATGTGCGGCCGGCCCACGGACCCACCGGCCGCGATGCGCGCCACCTGCTCCCAGGTGACGGGCACGCCCATGTCCTGCAGCCTGCCGATCATCGCGCGGGCCCGCGGCACCCGGTCGTCGCGCACGAGTTCGCGCTCGCGCAGCAGGTCCGGTTCCTCGGGGTCGAAGAGGTACGCGAGCATGTGCAGGCCGACGCCGTCGAGGCGGCAGGAGAGCTCCGCGCCGGTCACCAGGGTCAGTCCGGCGGGCAGGGCCGCGATGGCCTCGGCGTATCCGCGGGTGGTGTCGTGGTCGGTCAGCGCGACGACGTCGAGACCGGCCGCTGCCGCGTTCCGCACCAGCTCGGCCGGGGTGTCCGTACCGTCGGAGGCCGTGGAGTGGCAGTGCAGATCGATGCGCACGACGCGGGCTCCAGACACGGACGGAACAAGAGGGACCGCTCAAGGATAGCGGCCCGCCCGACCAGCTCTGTCACACCCGTAATGGGGCTGTGCCCCCTACAACCGCCTCGCGGCGCCCCGACCGCCCCTCAGGGCCGCGGGAACCGCTCGCCCGGCCGCGTCCGACGCGTAGCCGGGCGGCCGCAGACGCCCCGCGCCGGTGGCCGCCGAACCTCCCGAACCCACCGAGCCCGCCGCAGGGGCGGCGTCACGGCTCGAGGATCCGCGGCGACAGCGCCCCGCAGGGCAGCAGGTCCACCTCGGCCCCGGCGTCCCGCAGGTCGGTCAGCACCAGCTCGTCGTACATCAGCAGCCCGGCCTGCTCGGGCCACACGACGGCCCACAGCCACAGCCCCCGCGCCTCGCCCGCGAAGACGGCGCGGTCGTCGGGCGTCCCGGAGACGTGCCACAGCGGCGTGGGCCGCCCCGCGGCCAGCACCTTCGTCTGGGCGGGCTTCTCGACGTTCATGTACGGGCCCGGGTCGGGGCCGTCCATTCCCGCGTACCGCGCGCCGAGCCCGACGCCGAGCTCCTCGGCGACGAGCACCAGCTCTCCTATGCCGCCGAGCGGTCCCGGTCCGGAGCACGCCACGGCCGTGGCCCGGCCGCCGCTGCGGTCGTCCCCGGCGAACGCCGCCCCCGTGAAGAGCCAGCCGACAGGCAGCGGCCACGGCATCCACACCGGTACACGCGCACGGTGCACGACCACACCGAGGGCCTCGACGCTGGGCGGGATCACGGGCTGCAGCGGATGCACGATGCCGTGCACATCGCACTGCCAGGAGTCGGCAAAGAGGCCGGGAGCCCTGACCCGGCCACCACACTTCGGGCAACTGGGTTCGCCCCTCATAGAGCCCAACGGTCCTCTCCGTCTTTCGCCGCGTCAAGGACGATCACCCGTCCGGCGTGTGCCTGTCACCGCTCCCCCACCTCGAAAAACTAGATGTAACTTGCATTCATTAGCCGAGCTAACTTATTATGTGTAAACGCCAACGATCCCCCCGCGAGCAGTGAAGGAGCGGACATGAACAGCAGCACGGGAGGCCCCACCGAAGGGGACACGTTCGACGCGGGAGCCGGCGGCCTCCTGCGTCAGCCGAAGGCGGTCTGGGCGACCGCCGGGGCATCCGTCGTCGCCTTCATGGGCATCGGCCTCGTCGACCCGATCCTGCCGTCCATCGCCAAGGGCCTGGACGCCACCGCCGGCCAGGTCTCCCTGCTCTTCACCTCGTACTTCCTGATCACCGCCCTCGCGATGCTGGTCACGGGCTTCGTCTCCAGCCGTATCGGCGGCCGCCGGACCCTGCTCCTCGGCCTGGCACTGGTCGTGGTCTTCGCCGGGCTGTCCGGCACGTCCGGCTCGGTCGGCGAACTCGTCGGATTCCGGGCGGGCTGGGGGCTCGGCAACGCCCTGTTCGTCTCCACGGCCCTCGCCGTCATCGTCGGCGCGGCGGCGGGCGGAAGCGCGGCGGCGATCCTGCTGTACGAGTCCGCACTGGGCCTCGGCATGGCCTGCGGACCCCTGCTGGGCGCGCTGCTCGGTGACGCCAGCTGGCGCTACCCGTTCTTCGGCACCGCGTTCCTGATGGCGATCGGGTTCCTGTGCATCACGGTGTTCCTGAAGGAGCAGCCGAAGCCGGCACGGAAGACGGGCCTGCTCGACCCGGTCAAGGCCCTCGGTCACGGCGGACTCGCCTCGGTCGCCGCCTCGTCGTTCTTCTACAACTACACGTTCTTCACCGTGCTGGCCTTCACGCCGTTCGTGCTGGACATGAGCCCGTACAGGTCCGGCGCGGTCTTCTTCGCCTGGGGCCTGCTGCTCGCCGTGTTCTCGGTGCTCGTGGCACCGCGTGTGCAGGCCCGGTTCGGTTCGCTGAAGGTGCTCGGCGGCTCGCTGCTGCTGCTCGCGGCCGACGTGCTCGTCCTCGGATACGGCAGCCACACCACGGCCGTCGTCTGCACGATCCTCTCCGGCGCCTTCATCGGTGTGAACAACACCGTCTACACGGAACTCGCCCTCGGCGTCTCGGACGCTCCCCGCCCGGTGGCGAGCGCCGGCTACAACTTCGTCCGCTGGTTCGCGGCCGCCGCCGCCCCCTTCTTCGCACCGCGGATCGAGGAGTGGACCGACATCCACGTCCCGTTCGTCGTCGCGGCGGTCACGGCGGTGCTGGGCGCGCTCGTCGTCCTCGTACGCCGGAACGCCCTCACGCTCCCCCACTCTCGGCTTCGCTCGAGCGGGGGGACCCCCATGGCGGAGGAGCTGGAGGAGCGGCACGCGGCCGAGGACGGCGTCACCGTCTTCGCGGGCTGAGGCCCTGCGTGTTCACAGGCCGGACGACGGTCGGCCGGAGTGTGAGATTCCCAACCGGACTTCCCCGGGCGGCCGTTGGGTGTCAGTCCAGGGTCACGGACCTGCGCGAGGGGTCGCGCAGGTCCGTTCCGCTCGCGAGCCAGCGCTCCTGGAGGGCTCCCGCACCGTGCACCCGCTTCCAGGCGGCCTCGTTCGGTGTCATGGGCAGCAGCGGCAGGAACCGTACGGGATCGAGGGGCGCGTCCAGTTCGAGGTCCTCGACGAGGCCGCCCGGCTCGGCGACCAGGACGGACGTGAAGGGGGCTCCGGGCCACAGCGGGTCACCCACGTCCAGCGAGGCACCGGGGGCCACGACCAGGCCCTCCACCTGCGGAGAGGCGGCCAGTACGGCGAGCGGGCGGAGCACCTTGTCGGTGTCGGCGGCACCGGCCCGCACGGAGAGGACGAGCTCGGCGCGCGGGCCCGCGACCGGGTCGGCGACGACCGCCGTGGGGTCGGCCATCGGCTGGGCGGACATGCCGAGCGTCGCGTAGCGGACGATCCCCGTGCCGGTGCCCGCGTCGGTGAAGCGGAGCACCTCGATACGGTCCGTACCGAGGAAGGTCACCGCGGCGCGCGCGTCCGGTTCGCCCAGCGCACTGCGCAACCGGGCCTCCACCAGAGGAAGAACATCAGCCATGCGCCGAGCATAGAACTCGTCGGTAGCGGGCAAAGCCACGGCTTGACACTTCAGGCGGCTGGTACTCTGGGCCGCTGGTCGGGGCAGCACGCAGAAGCGTCGCTCTCGAGTCCCGACCCACGTCTCGACAGTCTCGACGCAAGAGACTCCCCCACGGGGGACCGGCCGGAGGAGGTGGGGCTCCATGGATCGAAGTCGACCAGGTAGTACCACCCGCTCTTCCGGCTGCTGAGTCCCGCTCAGCTCCAGAGCTCACGCTCTCCTGGCTGCCACCTCACGCACTCGCGTCATGGCCGGTCCGGTCACAACGGAAGAGCACTTCGTTTTTCCTGATCTGTCTGAGTTTTTCTGATCTGTATCAGTAGCGAAGCTGCCACCGTGACGGTGCGGTGCTCCCCGCTTTGTGGACGTGCCAAACATCCGAAGTCAGGACGTCCCCATTCCGGGTAGTTCCACCCGTCGTCGGTGGTCTTCGTTCGCGAAGGAGCCAGCCATGTCGATGATCCACAACCTGCGTGCCGCGGTCCGCCCCTCGATGCGCAAGGACGGCGGCGCGTACGACACCACCCGGTCCGCCGCGGAGAGTTCGGCCGTCGTGGACTGCGCGGTCTACCGCGACGGCGCCCGCCTCCCGTCCGACGACAGCCTGACGCCGCGTGCGGCGATCCGTCAGGTGCGGCGCGACGGAGGGTTCGCCTGGATCGGTCTGCACGAGCCGACCGAGGACGAGTTCGCCGGTATCGCCGCCGAGTTCGGGCTGCACCCGCTGGCCGTCGAGGACGCCGTCCACGCCCACCAGCGGCCCAAGCTGGAGCGGTACGACGACACCCTGTTCGCCGTCTTCAAGACCATCCACTACGTCGAGCACGACGAACTCACCGCCACCAGCGAGGTCGTGGAGACCGGCGAGGTGATGTGCTTCACCGGGCGGGACTTCTTCATCACCGTCCGGCACGGCGGGCAGGGCTCGCTGCGGGCGCTGCGGCACCGGCTGCAGGACGACCCGGAGCTGCTCACCAAGGGCCCTTCTGCCGTGCTGCACGCCATCGCCGACCATGTCGTCGACGGGTACGTCGCCGTCGCCGACGCCCTGCAGGACGACGTCGACGAGGTCGAGACCGAGGTGTTCTCGCCCGGCCGCCGGGGCGGGGTCTCGCGCGGTGTCGACTCCGCGCGGATCTACCAGCTCAAGCGTGAGGTCCTGGAGTTCAAGCGCGCGGTGTCGCCCCTGATGCGCCCCATGCAGCTGCTGAGCGAGCGGCCGATGCGGCTGGTCGACCCCGACATCCAGAAGTACTTCCGCGATGTCGCCGACCACCTGGCGCGGGTGCAGGAGCAGGTCGTCGGCTTCGACGAACTGCTCAACTCGATCCTCCAGGCCAACCTCGCTCAGGCGTCCGTCGCGCAGAACGAGGACATGCGCAAGATCACGTCCTGGGCGGCGATCATCGCCGTGCCGACGATGGTGTGCGGTGTGTACGGCATGAACTTCGACCACATGCCGGAGCTGCACTGGCGGTACGGCTACCCCGTGATCATGGGCATCACGGTGGTGCTCTGCCTCGGCATCCACCGCACCCTGAAGCGCAACGGCTGGCTCTGAAGGCCCCGGCTACGCTGGCCCCATGACGGATCAGCTGCTCGACCAGGCCCTCGTCGAGGAGGCCACCAAGAAGTCCGGGCTCGTCTGGGTGCGGGGGCTCCCGGGCCAGGAGGACGGGGCGTCGTCCCGGGCCCTGTGGCACGTGTGGCACGACGGGGCCGTGTGTCTGGTCGGGGACGGGCCCGGCGAACAGCCGCTGCCGGACCTCGTGGACGGCGGCGACGCCGTTGTCACCGTCCGCAGCAAGGACAAGGGCGGCCGCCTCGTCTCCTGGTCCGCGAAGGTCGTGGAGCTGGCTCCCGGGTCCGAGGAGTGGGACGTGACGGTCGGCGAGCTGAAGGGCAAGCGGCTGAACGCCCCGGACGGCGAGGCCATGCCGGAGCGGTGGGCCCGCGAGTGCCGGGTGGTGCGGCTCGCGCCGACGGGTTCCACGACGGCGCTGCCCGACGGGTCGCTGGCCGCGGCGCCCGTGCCGACGTCGGCGACCACGCGTCGGGCGGCCCCGGCGGGGCTGCCGCGGCTGCTGTTCAAGAAGCGCAGGCGCTGAGCGCTCCGCGCGGGAGCCGAAGCGGGAGTGGGGCGGGTCGGGGCGCGGCGGGTCGATCTCGAGTGCGGGTGAGTGGGGGTTGAGCGCGCAGTCCCCCGCGCCCCTGAAGAGCGGCCGCTCTCAGGAGGTCGGGAGCTGCTGTCCGTAGTCGACCATCTCGTCCTTTTCCGGTGCCTTGAGCTCGAAGTCCTTGCCCCAGTCCGTCAGGCGGATCGTGCCCGCGTCGCCGGCGCGGACGAGGAGCAGCGGGTAGGGCTTGCCCTCCAGCGAGATGTCGATCTCGCCGCCGGAGCCCTTGTCGCCGGTGAGGCGGATGGTGCGGACGCCGTTCAGCTCGTGGTGGCCGTCGGTGGCGAGTTCGCCGTGCAGGGCGAGGAGACCGCCGAGCAGGACGTCCTTGTCGGTGAAGACGCTGAGCTGCTTGTAGGCGGGGTCGCCCTTGGGGACCTTCACGTACATGCCGTCGAGCTTGCCCGCCGCCTCGGTGTCGGACGTGCTGTCGTCGCTCTTGCCGTCCTGGTGGTTCCAGAAGTCCGCGTCGGCCTTGATGAAGAGGTGCTCGTCGACCCGCAGCAGCCTGAACGTCACACCCTTCGAGGTGACCGAGCCGGTACCGCCGTCGCCCTTGAGCTGCATGTCCAGCTTGTAGGTGCGCTTGTTGCTGACGACCGCTCCGGACAGCCGTACCGTCTCGGCGGCCTTGGCCGCCGCCTGGGTTCTGCTCTGGATCTTGGCGGGGGGCAGCTTTCCGACCCCGTTGGTCCCCGCGTCCGGATCGTCACCGCCGCACCCCGTCACCCCTGTCCCCGCCACGACGAGCGCGCACACGGCGCTCGCCAACGCGGCCTTACGGGTACGTCCCTGGGGAATCGCAGTCACAGGTTGCGCTGCCTCTCGTGCGGTTGTCCTCAACGGCGTACCGCAGCGTACCGGGGCCCGCGACGCCTCTCGGAGTCAGTCCGTCCGGACCGCTCACCAGGGCGTATCCGACCGGGACGGGCTAGCCTGAAGCCCACCCGAGCGGACATGGCAACCCATACCACCCGTACCGGAGCGCGTACGAGGAAGGAGGCGCTGGGATGGCGGCAGGCGCCCCCAGGATCTTCGTGTCGCACCTCGCCGGCATCGCCGTCTTCGACCCGAGCGGTGACCAGGTGGGACGCGTGCGCGACCTGGTCGCCATCCTGCGCGTCGGACGGCGGCCCCCTCGGCTCCTCGGCCTCGTCGTGGAACTGTCCACCCGCCGCCGCATCTTCCTGCCCATGACCCGCGTGACCGGCATCGAGTCGGGTCAGGTCATCACCACCGGCGTGCTGAACGTCCGGCGTTTCGAGCAGCGCCCCACCGAGCGGCTCGTGCTCGGTGAGCTCCTGGACCGGCGTGTGACGCTCGTCGAGGCCGGCGAGCCGTCCGAGACCGTCACCGTCCTGGACGTGTCCATCCAGCAGCTGCCCGCCCGCCGCGACTGGGAGATCGACCGGGTCTTCGTGCGGAAGGGGAAGCCGGGCGGTACGTTCCGGCGGGCCAGGGGGGAGACGCTGACCGTCGAGTGGTCGGCCGTCACCGGGTTCTCGCTGGAGGAGCACGGGCAGGGCGCCGAGAACCTGCTCGCCACCTTCGAGCAGCTGCGCCCCGCCGACCTCGCCAACGTCCTGCACCACCTGTCTCCCAAACGGCGTGCCGAGGTCGCGGCGGCCCTGGACGACGACCGGCTGGCCGACGTCCTGGAGGAGCTCCCGGAGGACGACCAGATCGAGATCCTCGGCAAACTCAAGGAGGAACGCGCCGCGGACGTCCTGGAGGCCATGGACCCCGACGACGCGGCCGACCTGCTCGGTGAGCTGCCGGAGGAGGACAAGGAACGGCTGCTGGCGCTGATGCGTCCGGACGACGCGGCGGACGTACGGCGGCTGATGGCGTACGAGGAGCGCACGGCCGGTGGTCTGATGACGACTGAACCGATCGTGCTGCGGCCCGACGCGACCGTCGCGGACGCGCTCGCCCGGGTGCGCAACCCCGACCTCTCCCCCGCGCTGGCCGCCCAGGTGTACGTGTGCCGTCCGCCGGACGAGACGCCGACCGGCAAGTACCTGGGGACGGTCCACTTCCAGCGGCTTCTGCGCGATCCGCCGTACACGCTCGTGGGCTCGATGATCGACGACGATCTGCGGCCGCTGGACCCGGAGGCCGTGCTGCCCGTCGTGGCGGGTTTCTTCGCGACGTACGACATGGTCGCGGCGCCCGTCGTCGACGAGAGCGGCTCGCTGCTGGGCGCGGTCACCGTGGACGACGTGCTCGACCACATGCTGCCCGAGGACTGGCGCGAGACGGAGTTCCACCTGGCCGAGGAGCCGTCCGCGCAGGCGTCCGGCGAGGGGGCCCCGCATGACTCCTGAGCGCGAGGCCCGCGAACGGGCCGCCACCGGGGCGACCGCCACCACCCGGCCGCGCATCCGGCTCGACCAGCCGCAGCCGCCGCGGCGCCGTTTCCTGCCCGAGTACGACCCGGAGGCCTTCGGCCGGCTCTCCGAGCGGATCGCCCGCTTCCTCGGCACGGGGCGGTTCATCGTCTGGATGACGGTCGTCATCATCCTGTGGGTGGTGTGGAACGTGTCGGCGCCGCGTGACCTGCGTTTCGACAACTACCCGTTCATCTTCCTGACCCTGATGCTCTCGCTCCAGGCCTCGTACGCCGCCCCGCTGATCCTCCTCGCGCAGAACCGGCAGGACGACCGCGACAAGGTCAACCTCGAACAGGACCGCAAGCAGAACGAGCGGTCCATCGCGGACACCGAGTACCTGACCCGGGAGATCGCCGCGCTGCGCGTGGGACTCGGCGAGGTCGCCACCCGCGACTGGATCCGCTCCGAGCTGGAGGACCTGGTCAAGGAGCTGGAGGACCGGCGTTCCGACGGGCGCGGCGACGGTCGTGTCGTATTCCCGGCAGAACACCCTCGGGGACGTGACGTAGACGACCGGTGAGAGGCTTTCCGGCCCGCCTGCCGGGCGCCGTACCATCGACCCCATGGCTACGGAAGACGCGGTGCGTGAAGCACTGGCGACGGTGAACGACCCCGAGATCCAGCGACCCATCACCGAGCTCGGGATGGTCAAATCGGTGGGGCTCGGCGCGGACGGCTCGGTCGCGGTCGCGGTGTACCTGACCGTCTCCGGCTGCCCGATGCGCGAGACCATCACGAAGAACGTGACGGAGGCGGTCTCGCGGGTCGAGGGCGTCACGCGCGTCGACGTCACGCTGGACGTGATGAGCGACGAGCAGCGCAAGGACCTGGCGTCCGCGCTCCGCGGCGGCCAGGCCGAGCGCGAGGTCCCCTTCGCCAAACCGGGCTCGCTCACGCGCGTGTACGCGGTCGCGTCCGGCAAGGGCGGCGTGGGCAAGTCGTCCGTGACGGTCAACCTCGCGGCGGCGATGGCCGCGGACGGCCTCAAGGTCGGTGTCGTGGACGCCGACATCTACGGCCACTCCGTGCCGCGCATGCTCGGCGCCGACGGCAGCCCGACCCAGGTCGAGAACATGATCATGCCGCCGTCGGCGCACGGCGTGAAGGTCATCTCGATCGGCATGTTCACCCCCGGCAACGCGCCCGTCGTGTGGCGCGGCCCGATGCTCCACCGCGCACTCCAGCAGTTCCTCGCGGACGTCTACTGGGGCGACCTGGACGTGCTGCTCCTGGACCTCCCGCCGGGCACGGGCGACATCGCGATCTCGGTCGCGCAGCTCGTCCCGAACGCGGAGATCCTCGTCGTGACGACCCCCCAGCAGGCCGCCGCCGAGGTGGCCGAGCGGGCCGGCTCGATCGCCGTCCAGACCCACCAGAAGATCGTCGGCGTCGTCGAGAACATGGCGGGGCTGCCCTGCCCCCACTGCGACGAGATGGTCGACGTCTTCGGCACGGGCGGCGGCCAGTCGGTCGCCGACGGGCTGACCCGCACCACCGGCGCCACCGTCCCGGTCCTCGGCTCCATCCCCATCGACGTCCGCCTCCGCGAGGGCGGCGACGACGGCAACCCGGTGGTGCTGACCGACCCCGACTCCCCCGCCGGCTCCGCGCTGCGCGCCATCGCGGGCAAGCTGGGCGGCCGTCAGCGCGGCCTGTCGGGCATGTCCCTGGGAATCACCCCGAGGAACAAGTTCTAGGCTCCCTGCGCGACGCCGGGGGCCGGGCGACCCTCCAGGGGCGCCCGGCCCCCGGCGACCGGTTACCTTCCGGCCGCACCCGGCGGACCGCACACACCGAAGGGGGCACCGTCACTCGACGGTGCCCCCTTCGGCCGGTCCCGCCGGTCAGGCGTACGTACCGATGTCCTTGATCACGGCGAAGGCCAGCCCGTACGCGCTCATGCCCCGCCCGTACGCCCCCAGGTGGACCCCTTCCTGGGTGGAGCCCGCAAGGACCCAGCCGAACTCGGACTCCCGGTAGTGGAAGGGCGTCGGCACCCCGTCCACGGGAAGGGACAGCGTCGACCAGTCGGAACCCGTCAGGTCGTCCGCGAGGACCCATGCCGTCTCGGTCTGCTGGTCCAGCCAGTCGTCGCGCAGGGTGTGGTCCATCTGGCCGGGCCAGGTGAAGGACAGCAGTCCCACCCCGGCGAGCCAGGCCGCGGAGGACACCGAGGTGGCCTCCAGCATTCCCGTGCCGTCGGCACTGCGCCGCACGGGGTTGGCCGCGACGGTGACCACGACCGCGAACCGTTCCTTGTCCTCGGTGGACTCGCTGCGTACCGACGGCTCGTCGCCGTGCCCGATCGAGCCGTGCTCAATGGCCCCGTCGGCCGAGGCGCCGACCTGCATCAGCCAGCGCGGCCCCGTGAAGGCCTCGTCGAGGCCGTACCACGGGAAGGGCGCCAGCAGGTAGCCGTCGACCGTGCGCCGGGCGGAGGGAACCTGCTGTTCGCCCTCCGCGGCCGGCGCCTGCGCGCCTACCCGACTTGTCGTCTCCATCTGCCCGGACGCCTCCTTGCTCTAGTCGAACCGGACGCTCCGCCCCCCTTCGGGCGTTCCTCCGGTCCGCACAACAACTAGGCAGGATAGCCACAGGTCTCCGGCAGGCCGGGAAACCGGTCGGCACTTGGCCCTCGTACGCGTCGCATCCGGCCCGCCCCGAGGGGACGGAATCCGGGCTGTGTACGGGGAGACGGACGGCGTTCGACTGAAAGTGAAGCGTGTTCCGGTCGGCGGGCGTGCCGCCCCCCCGGGGGGGGGGCGGGCCGCGGGGCGGGTCCGCCCGTGGCTCAGGTGGCGTCCGCGTCGAACGGCGGGCGCTCGTCCGGTTCGAGCTTCTCGCGCTTCTTCGTCATGTCGACGGAGCCGCCGGTGGAGCCCCCCGAGGAGGAGGAAGCGGACGAGGAAGCGGAGGACTCGATCTCCCGGCCGTGCACGGCGTCCGTGACGTCGGCCATCTCCTTCTTCAGGTCGAAGCCGTTACGGATCTCCTTGAGCCCCAGCTCGTCGTTGTCCAGCTGCTTGCGGATGAACGTCTTGGGGTTGAGGTCCTCGAACTCGAAGTCCTTGAACTCCGGGCCCAGCTCCTCACGGATGTCCGCCTTGGCGCTCTCCGAGAAGTCACGGATCTTGCGAATGGTGCGCGTGACGTCCTGGATCATCTTCGGGAGCTTCTCCGGGCCGAAGACGAGCACGGCAAGGACGACGAGCGTCACCAGCTCGAGCGGTCCTATGTCATTGAACACCTTGCAGCTCCTTGCGATGTCCTCGGCGCTCGGCAGGTCATTCCGTGGTCCGGGCCGGGTCCACGGTACCCGGCGATCCTGTCTGTCCGGTACTGTCCCGGGTCCCCCGACCGCGTGTGGAGGGCGGGTTTTCCAGGATGTTTGCCTTGGAGGGCGAGGGGGCGGGCCTCTCCCCGTGCGGTTCCTGCCGGATCCGCCGGCCACCGGCCCGTCGGCCCCGGTCCGTGCCGGTCACCGTCCGCGCCGGCCCCCGCCCGGGTCAGTCACCGTCGGCGGAGCCCAGGACGAGGGTGACCTTCCGTTCCTTGCCGTCGCGCTCCAGTGTCAGCTCCAGCTCGTCGCCGGGCCGGTGCGCACGCGTCTTGACGATGAGCTCCTCGCCGGAGTGCACGCGCTGCCCGTCGACCTCGGTGATGACGTCGCCGGCCTTGATGCCGGCCCGGGCACCGGGGCCGCCCCGGTTGACCGGCGGGCCGCCGTCGTTGCTCTTGGTGCCGACGCGGGCGCCGTCACCGCTGTACTCCATGTCGAGGGTCACGCCGATCACGGGGTGCGTCGCCCTGCCGGTGTTGATGAGTTCCTCGGCGACGCGCTTGCCCTGGTTGATGGGGATGGCGAATCCGAGGCCGATCGAGCCGGACTGGCCGCCCTCCAGGTCGGAGCCGCTGTCGGCGGAGCGGATGGCGCTGTTGATGCCGATGACGCGGGCCTTGGAGTCGACCAGCGGCCCGCCGGAGTTGCCGGGGTTTATCGGGGCGTCCGTCTGCAGCGCGTCCACGTACGAGATGTCGCTGCCGTCGCCCTCCTCGCCGCCCGCCGTGATGGGGCGCTCCTTGGCGCTGATGATGCCCGCGGTGACGGTGTTCTCCAGGTCGAAGGGGGCTCCGATGGCGACGACGGGGTCGCCGACCTGGACGTTGTCGGAGTTGCCGAGCGGGAGTGGCTTGAGGCCGCTGACGCCGCTGACCTTGACCACGGCGAGGTCGTATCCGCTGTCGTGGCCCACCATCTTGGCCCGGGCGGTCTGGCCACCGCTGAAGGTCACGGATATCTCGCCGCTGCCGTCCGCCGGGTCGACAACGTGGTTGTTGGTGAGGATGTGGCCACGCCGGTCGAGCACGAAGCCCGTGCCGGTGCCCTGCGCGTCCGAGCCGCTCACGTGCAGGGTCACCACGCTGGGCAGTGCGCTGGCCGCGATCCCGGCCACGCTGTCCGCTGCCCGGCCCTTGGCCTCGACACCGGCCTGCGGCAGCTCGACGTCCTCGATCCCGCCGGTCCGCTCCAGGTAGGCGCCCACGGCTCCGCCGACGCCTCCGGACACGAGGGCGAGGAGTGCGGCCCCGAGGACCAGGCCGCGCCGGGTCCGCCCGCGGCGCTCGCCCGGTGTCTCGACGGCGGCCCCACTGTTCTGGAGGGGAGCGGCGGCCCAGGGGTCGTAGTGCTGCCAGGGGATGTGGGGAGCGGGGGGCCCAGCGGCCGCGGGGGCCGCGTGCTGGGGGGCAGTGGAGTCGTGGGGCGGGGCGGGGTGAGGGGTGGAAGTGTGCGGGGCGGGGGCGTGCGGTGCCGGGGCGGGAGCGTGGTGGAGGGGGGCCGCCGACCGGTAGCCGACGGGCAGCTCCGGGCCGAGGACACCCTGCGCGTGCGGGTCGGTGGCATCGGACCCGGCCCGCCCGGCCGGGTCCTGGGGCGGAGCGACGGCCTCCACCGCCGTGCCGTGCGCGGGAGCCGGTCCGGGGTGCTGCACCGGCGGCGCGGGCGCCCAGGGGCCGGGTCCGCCGTACGGCGGCGTGCTGTAGGGGTCCGGATCGTGCAGGGGTTGGGGCCGGTCACCGGGCACGGGTGCCCGCGCGTCGTCGCTCACGTCGCCCGGGAGCGGTCCGGCGGCCGGACCCGGACCGGCTCCGGTGTCGCTGTCCGCGACCGTGGCCGCTCCCGCACGCGCGGGCTTCTCCAGCTCGAAGTCGCCGTCCATGTCGCCCCCGTGAAACCCACTCGGCCCGTCCCCCGCGGAAGCCGCGTCCGCCGGAGCGGGATCCGGCACGTGGGTCCGTGGCCGGCTCCACCACTTCGGCTTCGTGGGCTTCCCCTCGTCCATGTTCTCCCCACACCTGACCCGCGGCACGGCACGTCGGCGATCACCGCGGTACGTCGATCTCCGCGCCCGGATCACTGTGGCGGGCGCGGCCCATCCCTGGATTCAACCAGGTTCACGGGCCGCCGCGCAGAGAGCCCGTTCAGCCGGAGGAGGAAGGCACCGGTGAGGCGGACGGGTCGGCGGACGGCACCGCCGACAGAACGGACGCCTCGAACTCCGCGCTCGACGACCATGTGGTCAGGGTGACGGGCCGGGCCGGGGCGAGGTGATGCATGAGCGGGGACATGGCGACGGCACCCGCCACCACGGGGGTGGTCAGCGTGCGCAGCGCGTCCTTGTCCTGCTCCGCCGGGGCGGGGAGCCCGGGTGCCGGCACACCGGGCAACAGCGGCGCGGACATCTCGGTCTGCGCGCCGCCCTCCCCGGCGAAGGACCGCTGACCCTGTGCGAGGAGCGGCGCGACGGACCGGCGGCGCTGTGAGTCGGGGTTGGTCGCTCCGCCGGTGCCCGACGTCCGCATCGGGGTCACGTTGCTTCCGGAGCCCGATCCGCCTCGCGCGTCCGCGGTGTCCGCCGGTACACCGGTCGACACCCCGCCGAGCGCGATCGCGGCGAGCGAGACGGCACCGGCCGCGGCGGCCGCGAAGCGAAGGCCCCGGGAGGCCGACCGCTCGGCCTCGCGCCGGCCCATCTCATGGATGCGGAACCCGCGCTGCTCCGAGGGCAGCGCGGCCGCGTGGGGGCCGGAGGGCACGTAGCCGAAGGAGTCCGGCGTCATGTCGAAGACCCCGGAGGCTCCGAACGATCCCCGGCCCAGTCGTGGGCCCTCGCCGTCCTGGTCGCCTCCGCCGGGAAGCCCCTGGAGTCGGGCCAGGAAGCTCTCGGACGGCGGCGGCGGGGCGGCCTCCGCGAACACGTTCTTCAGTCGTCGCTGCTCGTCGGCCTCCGACTTGCATTTCGCGCAGGTGGCGAGGTGGGCCAGGACGCGCTCGCGCGCCTCGTGACCGAGCTCGCCGTCCACCAGGGCCGAGAGCCGGTCGCCGAGGTGCTGCTCGGCAAGGGGCCCGTCGGCGGGATTCAGCCGTGATCCACTCACGAGCTCGCGCCCCCTCCTCCCAGAGCGGGCACTCCGGTGACCGCGAAACCGCGGCGCTCGGCACGGGCCTCGGGAGAGCGGTGGGCGAGCGCCTTGCGCAGCTGGGAGCGGCCGCGGTGGATCCGGCTGCGGACCGTGCCGAGCTTGACGCCCAGGGTCGCGGCGATCTCCTCGTACGACAGTCCTTCGATGTCGCACAGGACGACCGCGGCGCGGAACTCCGGTGCGAGTGTGTCGAGGGCCTGCTGGACGTCCGCGTCGAAGTGCGTGTCGTTGAAGACCTGCTGCGGGGAGGGCTCGCGGCTGGGCAGACGCTCGGCCGCGTCGTCGCCGAGGGCGTCGAAGCGGATCCGCTGCTTGCGGCGGACCATGTCCAGGAAGAGGTTGGTGGTGATGCGGTGGAGCCAGCCCTCGAAGGTGCCGGGCGTGTAGGTCGACAGCGAGCGGAAGACCCTGACGAAGACTTCCTGGGTCAGGTCCTCGGCGTCGTGCTGGTTGCCCGTCAGGCGGTAGGCGAGCCGGTACACCCGGCCGCTGTGCGTGCTGACGATCTCCTCCCAGGTGGGCGGAGTCCACGCCTGCGAATCCGCGTCGGACGTGAAGGTCGCTGTCTGCGCGGAGTCGGCAGTGTGGGAAATGTCAGCAGTGTTGTTCACGGATTTCGGCTCACCCGCCGATCTGAGCAGGCGCCGGAGCACCCCTCCTCGATCCACAGGTACAGCCGCACCTCCCCTGTCGGCTCTGGTGGTGTCCAGCGGAGCCCCTACCATAGCCACCTCGCCCGTTAGCTCCGGATAAGCGGTTTTACGAGAAATTGATACGCGCTCATATGGCTGCGTCAGCACTTGCTCGGCGTCCTCATCCATCCCCTACCCCCGCGTAGTTCCCCACCCCCTCTAAACGCCCGGTCCCATCTGCGGGTTCCCGGCGGCAACGGATACAGTCACGCCCAGGCAACCACGGGGACAGGAGAGGGCCATTACCGGCAACCGGCTGACGAGCTGGGCGTTCGCCGACGCCTTTGTCGCCGAGGACGAGGCGCTGTACTGGGCCCGGGACCGGGCCCGGGAAGCAGGGCTGCGCTCGGTGTCGCCCGGCACGGGTGCCGCGCTGCGGCTTCTCGCCGCCACCGTGGACGCCAAGGCGGTCGCGGAGATCGGTACCGGAACCGGGGTTTCCGGAATCCATCTGCTGCACGGCATGCGGCCGGACGGCGTACTGACGACCGTGGACCCGGAGCCGGAGCACCAGCAGTTCGCCCGCCAGGCCTTCCGCGCGTCGGGCTTCGCCAGCAACCGGGCCCGCTTCATTCCGGGCCGTGCGCTCGACGTCCTGCCCCGGCTCGCGGACGCGGGGTACGACCTCGTCTTCTGCGACGGTGACCGGCTCGAATGCCTCGACTACCTCGCTGAATCGTTGCGCCTGCTGAGGTCGGGCGGGCTCGTCGTCTTCGAGGGCGTCTTCGCGAACGGGCGGACGGTGGAGTCGGGCCCGCAGCCCACCGAGGTGCTGCGGCTGCGCGAGCTGCTGCGCACGATCCGCGAGAGCCAGGAGCTGATCCCCTCGCTGCTGCCGGTCGGCGACGGCCTGCTGTGCGCGGTCAAGCGCTGAGCCGGTCTCACCCGGGCGAGCGCCGAAGCGACACCGAACCACTCTGACCTGCACCGATCCGCACCGACCTGTGCTGTCGCCGCATCCCCCACAGGGCGGCGCGGCGGCTCCGTACCCCTCGAAAGACAGCTGCCCCGGCATCGCGTTGATGCCGGGGCAGCTGAAGGGTATGGTCGCGTTCCGCGTTAGCCGACGACCTTCTTGAGGGCGTCGCCGAGCGCGTCGGCCTCGTCAGGGGTCAGCTCGACGACGAGCCGACCGCCGCCTTCGAGCGGAACGCGCATGACGATGCCCCGCCCCTCCTTGGTCACCTCGAGCGGGCCATCGCCCGTCCGCGGCTTCATGGCCGCCATGCTCGTTCCCCTTCCTGAAACCAGCTCATCGTCGCCGACGGCCCCACTGAAGGGCACGCGTCCACCCGTCGGACACGCGTCACCGGCATCGAACACATTGCTTCCCAGCCATTATCCCGCATCTCAGGACCCGATGACCAACATCAGTCGGCATCGCTTGCGCAACGCAGTTGAGCAAAACCACTCAATTCGGCGATGTGGCTGCGATACTCCGCCACTGCATGGACTTTCGGGCGCCGGAATTCTTTGACGCAGGTCACATGTACGAACGCCGCCGGTCATCGTGATCTCCGCCATGCTGTCCTCAGACCAGTGCGTACCGACGGGTACGCCGGAGCCGCGACACCGGAGGGGACCATCATGGCCGACACCGTGCTCTACGAGGTGAGCGACGGACTCGCGACGATCACGCTGAACCGCCCCGAGGCGATGAACGCGATGAACAACGAGACCAAGGTCGCCCTCCGCGAGGCGGCTCAGGCGGCAGCGGCGGACGACTCCGTACGGGCCGTGCTGCTCACCGCGGCGGGCGACCGGGCGTTCTGTGTGGGCCAGGACCTCAAGGAACACGTCGGCGGGCTGATGACGGCGCGCGAGTCCGGCTCGGGCGGGGGTGTCATGAGCACGGTCCAGGAGCACTACAACCCGATCGTGCTGGCCCTGACCGGGGCGGCGAAGCCGGTGGTGGCCGCGGTCAACGGTGTCGCGGCCGGCGCGGGTTTCGGGTTCGCGCTCGCCGCGGACTATCGCGTCGTCGCCGACACGGCCGCCTTCAACACGTCGTTCGCCGGTGTCGCGCTGACCGCGGACTCCGGGATCTCGTGGACGCTGCCCCGGGTCGTCGGACCCTCGCGTGCGGCTGATCTCCTGCTCTTCCCGCGCAGCATCACCGCTCAGGAGGCGTACGAGCTGGGGATCGCCAACCGCGTCGTACCGTCCGCCGACCTGGCCGCCGAGGCGGTGAAGGTGGCCCGGGGCCTGGCCGAGGGGCCCACTCTGGCGTATGCCGCGCTCAAGGAGTCCCTCGCCTACGGGCTCGCCCACTCGCTGGAGGAGACCCTGGAGAAGGAGGACGAACTGCAGACCCGGGCCGGGTCCTCCGAGGACCACATGATCGCGGTGCAGGCGTTCGTCAACAAGGAGAAGCCGAAGTACCTGGGACGGTGACGCTTCGCTTCGCCGGATCGGGCCGGATCAGGGGGTGCCGGCCCGGATCGGGCAGTACCGGCCCGGCGGGGCTGGTCGCGCGGTTCCCCGCACCCCTGCGGGGCGCCTCCCGTGACGCCTATGGGGCGCCTTTCCTGGACACGCAGTCCGTCAAGTGGTCGTCGACCAGGCCGCAGGCCTGCATCAGGGCGTAGGCCGTCGTCGGGCCGACGAAGCGGATGCCGCGCTTCTTGAGGGCCTTGGAGAGGGCTGTCGACTCGTCGGTCACGGCCGGGACGTCGGACAGCCCCTTCGGGGCCGGGCGCGCGGCCGGGTCGGGGGCGAAGGACCAGATCAGTTCGTCCAGCTCGCCCGGCGTCCATTCGGCCAGTACGCGCGCGTTGGCGACGGTCGCCTCGATCTTGGCGCGGTTGCGGATGATGCCCGGGTCGGCGAGGAGGCGCTCCTTGTCGGCGTCCGTGAAGGCGGCGACGTCGGCGATCTTGAATCCGGCGAAGGCGGTGCGGAAGCCCTCGCGGCGGCGCAGGATCGTGATCCAGGACAGGCCCGACTGGAAGGCCTCCAGGCACAGCCGCTCGTACAACGCGTCGTCGCCGTGGACCGGGCGGCCCCACTCCTCGTCGTGGTACGCCACGTAGTCCTCGGCCGACAGGGCCCAGGGGCAGCGCAGTGCCCCGTCCGGGCCCGGCAGGGCGTCGCTCACCGGTGGTCCTCGTCCGCGGGCTTGTCCAGGGAGGCGGCCGGGGTCGAGCGGGCGGAGCGGGCTCCGGCCAGCGCGGCCTCCAGGTCGGCGATCCGTGCGTCCCGCTCGGCCAGTTCGGCACCGAGGCGGCCCAGGGCGTCGTCCACGTCGGTCATGCGGTAGCCGCGCAGCGTCAGGGGGAAGCGCAGTGCCTCCACGTCGCCGCGGTGCAGCGGGCGGTCCGGGGGCAGCGGGTCCCGCAGGCGCTCCGGCGGCACCTCGGTGAGGGGGCCGCTGTCACCGCCCCCCACCACGGAGAGGGTCACCGCGCCGACCACGACGACGAGGGCGACGACCAGGAACAGGAACATGAACATCTCTGAGGTCCCCACGCATCGATGCCGACGCGGGGCGCGCCGACGCGGAAAGTGTCAGGCACCGATCGTGCCATGCCGCTCCGACGGTTAGGGTCACAGGCGGCGGAACGGCGACATCCGCTGTCGGCTACCGGGAGAGGTCACAGGGGATGCTCAGGCTGGGCAGGCGCGAGTTCGGCGCGCACGAGCCGGTGATCATGGCGATCGTGAACCGGACCCCGGACTCCTTCTACGACCAGGGGGCCACCTTCCGCGACGAGCCTGCACTCGCGCGCGTGGAGCAGGCGGTGGCCGAGGGTGCCGCCATCATCGACATCGGGGGCGTCAAGGCCGGGCCGGGCGAGGAGGTCACGGCCGAGGAGGAGGCGCGGCGGACCGTCGGGTTCGTCGCCGAGGTGCGGCGCCGCTTCCCCGACGTGGTCATCAGCGTCGACACGTGGCGGCACGAGGTGGGCGAGGCCGTGTGCGAGGCGGGCGCGGACCTGCTCAACGACGCGTGGGGCGGGGTCGATCCGCGGCTCGCGGAGGTCGCCGGGCGGTACGGGGTGGGCCTCGTGTGCACGCACGCCGGTGAGACCCAGCCCCGGACGCGTCCCCACCGCATCGCGTACGACGACGTCATGGCGGACATCCTGCGGGTGACGTCGGCGCTGGCCGAGCGGGCCGTGGCGGCCGGGGTGCCGCGGGAGTCGGTGCTCATCGATCCCGGGCACGACTTCGGCAAGAACACGCGGCACAGCCTCGAGGCCACGCGGCGGCTCGGGGAGATGGTCGAGACCGGGTGGCCCGTGCTGGTCTCCCTGTCCAACAAGGACTTCGTGGGAGAGACGCTCGACCGGCCGGTGAAGGAGCGGGTGATCGGCACGCTCGCGACGACCGCCGTGTCCGCGTGGCTGGGGGCCCAGGTGTACCGGGTCCACGAGGTGGCCGAGACGCGTCAGGTGCTGGACATGGTGACGTCGATCGCCGGGCACCGGCCACCGGCGGTGGCCCGGCGGGGACTGGCGTAGAGCCCGGTCCCGCCCCCGCCCGCCACGCCCCGGTGGGCGGGACGGGCGAGGGAAGAGGCCGTGCTACCTCCCCGCCTCCTTCGACACCAGGGCCACCGCCTCGTCCACGTCGTCCGTGAGGTGGAACAGCAGCAGGTCCTTCTCCGAGGCCTTGCCCTGGGCGATCAGGGTGTTCTTCAGCCAGTCCACCAGCCCGCCCCAGTACTCCGTACCGAAGAGCACGATCGGGAAGCTGGTCACCTTCTGGGTCTGCACGAGGGTGAGGGCCTCGAAGAGCTCGTCGAGGGTGCCGAGCCCGCCGGGAAGGACCACGAACCCCTGCGCGTACTTCACGAACATCATCTTGCGGACGAAGAAGTAGCGGAAGTTGAGGCCGATGTCGACGTACTGGTTGAGCCCCTGCTCGAAGGGCAGCTCGATGCCGAGGCCGACGGAGATGCCCTTCGCCTCGCAGGCGCCCTTGTTGGCGGCCTCCATGGCACCGGGGCCGCCGCCCGTGATCACGGCGAAGCCCGCCTCGACCAGTCCACGGCCCAGCGCGACCCCCGCCTCGTACTCGGGAGAGTCCGCCGGCGTGCGCGCCGAGCCGAACACGCTGATCGCGGGCGGGAGTTCGGCCAGTGTGCCGAAGCCCTCGATGAACTCCGACTGGATACGCAGGACCCGCCAGGGATCGGTGTGCACCCAGTCCGAGGGTCCGCCGGCGTCCAGCAGGCGCTGGTCCGTCGTACTCGCCTGCACCTGCTCCCGCCTGCGCAGCACGGGGCCCAGCCGCTGCTCCTCCGGTGGCTGCTTGCTGCCCTCGGGGTTGCCGGTAGCCATATCCGCTCCCTCCGCTTGGCGATCGTTCTTCCTCAGCGTAGATCTACGCGGGTCAAGGAGGGGGGAAGCGGGCATGTCCGCCACGAACCGCCACGGCACGGCCGCCGGACCGGGAGGCCGGGTCAGGCAGTCAGCCAGGCCCTCAGCCGCTCCTCGCCCGCCAGGATCTTCCCTGTTTCGACATGTTCGTCCCGCTTGTGTGCCAAGTGCGGATTGCCGGGCCCGTAGTTGACGGCCGGAACACCGAGGGCACTGAAGCGGGAGACGTCGGTCCAGCCGAACTTGGGCTGCGGGGTGCCCCCGACGGCCTCGATGAAGGCGGCCGCGGCCGGGTGGGACAGGCCGGGCAGCGCCGCGCCGCTGTGGTCGTCGACGACGAACTCGTCGACACCGCAGTCGGCGAAGACCTCACGGACGTGGGCGAGTGCCTCCTCCTCGCCGCGGTCCGGCGCGTAACGGAAGTTGACGGTCACCACGCACTCGTCGGGGATGACGTTGCCCGCCACCCCGCCCGAGATCCCGACGGCGTTCAGACCCTCGCGGTACTCGAGGCCGTCGATGACCGGGCGGCGCGGCTCGTAGGAGGCGAGGCGCGCGAGGATCGGGGAGGCCGCGTGGATGGCGTTGGAGCCCATCCAGCCGCGCGCGGAGTGCGCCCGCTCGCCCTTCGTCCGCAGCAGCACCCGCAGGGTTCCCTGGCAGCCGCCCTCGACCTGTCCGTCGGACGGCTCCAGCAGGACCGCGAAGTCGCCCGCCAGCCAGTCGGGGTGGGCCTCGGCCACATGCCTGAGGCCGTTCAGGTGCGCGGCGACCTCTTCGTTGTCGTAGAAGACGAAGGTGAGGTCCCGGTTGGGGGCCGGCACCGTGGCCGCGATCCGCAGCTGCACCGCGACGCCCGACTTCATGTCGCAGGTGCCGCAGCCCCAGAGCACGCCGTTCTCGTCCAGCCGTGAGGGCACGTTGTCCGCGATGGGCACCGTGTCGATGTGTCCGGCCAGGATCACGCGCTCGGCCCGGCCCAGGTTCGTCCGCGCGACGACGTTGTTGCCGTACCGGTCGACCGTGAGGTGCGGCAGGCCGCGCAGGGCGGTCTCGACGGCGTCGGCGAGGGGCTTCTCGGTGCCGCTCTCCGAGGGGAAGTCGACGAGCTGCGCGGTGAGCCGGGCGGCGTCCAGGGTGAGGTCAAGCGGGGTGTCGGCCATGCCGTCGACCCTAACGCGCCGGACCGTACGGGCCTCCCCGGCCCGGAGCCCGCCGCGGCCCCGGCGCCGCCACCGGACCTGCCCCCGGATCCCGCACCGGGCCTGTCACCGGACTGATGGCGTCGTCCCGCCGGCTTGTCCACAACCTCACAGAGCGCCGACCGTACTCTCCAGTACCTTGTACGGGTGCCAGAGCCGTCCACCACTCCAGCCACCCCCGTGCGCCGCGGTCGCTTCCTCCGTTTCGGATCGGCCCTCGTCGTTCTGCTCGGCGTCGCGGCGTACCTCACCGTGCAGTACCTGACCGGAGGGACCGGGGTGCCCAAGTGCACGGTGGTCTCGGGCAGAGGCGACGGCGCGTCGTACGAGTTCACGGCGGAACAGGCGGTGAACGCGGCGACGATCTCCGCGGTCGGCGCCAACCGCCGCATGCCCGAGCGGGCCGTCACGATCGCTCTCGCGACAGCGCTCCAGGAGTCCGCCCTGCGCAACATCAGCCATGGCGACCGCGATTCACTGGGGCTCTTCCAGCAGCGGCCCTCGCAGGGCTGGGGCACCGAGAAGGAGATCATGGACCCGACGTACGCGGCGGGTGAGTTCTACGAACACCTGGGCAAGGTGCCGGACTACACACGGCTGCCGCTCACCGTCGCCGCCCAGCGCGTCCAGCGCAGCGGCTACCCGGAGGCGTACGCGAAGCACGAGCCGGACGCGACGCTGCTCGCGGCGGCCCTGACCGGGCGCGCCGCCGCCACGCTAACCTGCGAGGGCCGCCCGGACACCCGTGCCGGCGGCCCGGAGGCGGTGCGCACGGCGCTCGTACGGGACTTCGGACGTGGGGTGTTCCAGGAGGCGGGCGCCGAGGTGGCCGCCACCCCGTCCGCCGCGAGCCCGGCCTCCCCGTCCACCGGGGCGAGCGGCTCGGGCAGTGCGCGCACGGTGACCGTGCCCGTCCCGAAGACCTCGGCCGCCGGAGGCGGGGAGCGGCAGCGCGGCTGGGCCCTCGCGCACTGGGCGGTGGCCAACTCCTCGGCGCTGCACCTCGAGCGGGTCTCGTACGCGGGCCGGGTGTGGACGGCGGGGAACACCCGGAGCGAGTGGCGGGACGACGACTCGGTCTCCCGGAACTCCACGGGCGAAGTCCGAATCGTCACTGGGCAGTAGTACGGACGATCACCCGTTGGGGTCACTCCCGGCGCGCCATGTCGACGGCTCGCCCCGATTTTCCCCCGGCCTGCGCCGCTCCTGTCCCGTGCACGGCAAATCCCTTGGGAACAAAGGGCCGTAGGGATTCGACGGACTTTCCCACCGGGTGTTCTTTGCCCGGGTTTCTCCACAGCCGATAATGCGACGCATTACCAACTCTTTACGTTGGGGCACCGCAACCTTCGCGGACTTCGAGCGGTAGTCACTGCGTCCGAGCCCGGAACGATCAACAGCCGGTCGATCGACAGCAGTCCGACAGCCAGTCGGTCAACTGCCGGGCACGGCGGAACACTTCATCGTTCTCTTCCGTCAAAGGAGCACCATGTCCCTCCCCCTGACCCGTCGGATCGCCCGTACCGCGCTGCTCATCGCAGCGGGAGTGGCGCCCGTGGTCGGTGCGGCCGGCTCCGCGAGCGCGGCCGCGCTGCCGGCCACCCCCGACCTCGGCGGGGTGACCGCGCTGGACACCGCGGGTACCACCGTCGACGGCGCCGCACAGAACGCCACCGGCCTGGCCGGCAACACGGGCGGCAAGGCCGTGAAGAAGGCCGTCCCGACCGCGGGCAAGACGGGCGGCAAGGCCGTCAAGACCGCGACGCCCGCCGCGCAGAAGACCGCCGGGGACGTCGCCGGGACCACGGGTGACGTGCTCGGTGACACCGCGGGATCCGCCACCGGCGGGGGCCTGCCGACCGACGCGGTCTCCAAGGGCGGGCTGCCGACCGAGCAGCTCCCGCTGAAGGGCCTGCCCCTCGGCTAGTCACCGGGACGGCACGGCGAAGGGGCCCAGGGAGTTTCCCTGGGCCCCTTCGCCCGTGTCCGGCGGGTCCGGCCCCGGGGCCCGCGGGAAGGGGCGCCGGTAAGGACTTCCCTAGCGAGGCGCCAGGCGCTGTACCGCCGCGCGTACGCGTTCGTCGGTCGCCGTCAGAGCCACGCGTACGAACGTGTCGCCCGCCGGGCCGTAGAAGTCGCCCGGGGCCACCAGGATGCCGAGGGCGGCCAGGTGGGCCACCGTGTCCCAGCAGGATTCGCCGCGGGTCGCCCAGAGGTACAGGCTCGCCTCGCTGTGCTCGATGCGGAAGCCGTGCCGCACGAGGGCGTCGCGCAGGAGCTGACGGCGGGCCGCGTAGCGCTCGCGCTGTTCACGGACGTGGGTGTCGTCGGCGAGGGCGGCGACCGTGGCGGCCTGCGTGGGCGCGGACGTCATCATGCCGCCGTGCTTGCGGATCTGCAGGAGGTCGCCGAGGACGGCGGGGTCGCCGGCCAGGAACGCCGCCCGGTAGCCCGCCAGGTTCGACCGCTTCGACAGCGAGTGGACCGCCACGATCCCCTCGTACGAGCCGCCGCACACCTCGGGGTGCAGGACCGAGACCGGGTCGGCCTCCCAGCCCAGCTCCAGGTAGCACTCGTCCGCGAGGACGAGGATGCCGTGCTCGCGCGCCCACGCGACGATCCGCTCGAGCTCGCCCGCGGAGAGGACCCGGCCCGTCGGGTTGGACGGGGAGTTGAGCCACAGCAGCTTCAGGCCGGCCGGGTCCAGCTCGGTGGGGTCGTCATAGGCCACGTGGTCCGCGCGGGCCAGCCGGGCACCGACCTCGTACGTCGGGTACGCCAGACGCGGGTACGCCACCCTGTCGCCGGGGCCGAGTCCCAGCTGCGTCGGCAGCCAGGCCACCAGCTCCTTGGAGCCGACCACCGGCAGGACGTTGCGGTGCGTGAGGTCCCGTGCGCCCAGCCGTCGCTCGCACCAGCCGACCAGCGCGTCCCGCAGCTCCGGGGTGCCCCACACCGTGGGATAGCCGGGCGAGTCGGCGGCCGCGACCAGGGCTTTCTGGATCAGGTCGGGCACCGGGTCGACCGGGGTGCCGACGGACAGGTCGACGATGCCGTCCGGGTGGGCGGCGGCCGTCGCCTTGAAGGGCTCCAGCTTGTCCCAGGGAAAGGCGGGAAGCCGGTCGGAGACTGCGGACACGGATGGTGCTCACTTTCCCGCACGGACGGCCCGTCCGTGCGCACGTGTGGCGCGTGCGGCAAACAGGGCGGTCCCGCACGGCGGTGTGGCCGTACGGGACCGGGGCGGCGCTCACCCGGCCACCGCCGGGCGGGGCCGCGAGCACACGGGCCGCCTACTGGTTCTGCGGCGGCAGCGCTGCGACGAAGGGGTGGTCGCGCTCGATGAGTCCCAGCTTGCTGGCACCGCCGGGCGAGCCGAGCTCGTCGAAGAACTCGACGTTCGCCTTGTAGTAGTCCTTCCACTCCTCGGGAGTGTCGTCCTCGTAGAAGATCGCCTCGACCGGGCAGACCGGCTCACAGGCACCGCAGTCGACGCATTCGTCCGGGTGGATGTACAAGGACCGGGAGCCCTCGTAGATGCAGTCGACCGGGCACTCCTCGATGCACGCCTTGTCCTTGACGTCGACACAAGGCTGCGCGATGACGTAGGTCACGCTGTCGTTCCTCCTCGATAGGGCGCTGGCGAGCCGTCTTCAGGCTCCGCCACCTGGCGCGCGGGAGCGCGGCGTCGTCGATGCCCGCACCTAGTATCTCCGTTCCTGGGCATGATCCGAACAGGAGGGTTGGACTGAGCTGTGGATTTCTCCGCACACTTCCGGCTTGAAGTTCGCGTTACCGCTGCTGACGTGGGAAAACGCGTCTCGGTGCGACGGTTGCGCGAAGGGGCTCCCGAGGGTGAGAAGTTCACCGACACGGTCGGTGTTCTCACATCATGGGACAACGGTGTGCTGCTGATCACACGCCGGTCCGGCGAGAGCGTCCGGATTCCGGAATCGGCGCTGGTGGCGGGCAAGGTCGTACCGTCCGCGCCCGCCCGGCGCAGAGGCCCCGCGGCCTCGTACGAGGAGCTGGCGCGCATCGCCGCGCGGGCCTGGCAGCCGGTGGAGCGGGAGCGGCTCGGGCAGTGGGAGCTGCGGGCCGCGTCCGGTTTCACCCGGCGCGCCAACTCGGTGCTGCCCCTCGGCGATCCGGGCGTGCCCCTGGACGAGGCGCTGTCACGCGTGCGGGAGTGGTACGCGGCCCGGGGGCTGCCCGCCTACACGCAGACCGCGACGGGCGCCGAGGGCACACAGGAGTCGCTGTGCGCGGACCTGGAGGCCCGGGGGTGGGTGCGCGAGGTGACAGCGGAGCTGTGGACCGGCGCGCTGGCGCCGGTGGGCGACCTCCCGGAGCCCGGACCGGAGCGGCGGGCCGTGCTGTCCCGCGAGGCGGACGAGGGGTGGCTGGGCCGCTACCAGCGCAAGGGGGTGAGCGAGGTGGCCCTGAAGGTGCTGGGCAGCGGTCCCTCGGTGTGGTTCGCGACCGTGCCCGGTGACGTGCCGGGCAGTCCGGCGGCGATCGGCCGCTGTGTGGTCGACGGCCGCTGGGCCGGGTTCGCCGCGGTGGAGGTGGACCCCGCGCTGCGCCGACAGGGGCTCGCCACCACCGTCATGACCGCTCTGGCCCGCCGGGCCCTGGACGAGGGTGCCTCGGCCGCCTGGCTCCAGGTGGAAGCCGGGAACGAGGGAGCACGGGCGCTGTACGCGGGGATGGGTTTCGCCGCCCATCACGCGTACCACCACTACCGCGAGCCGGCGGGGGCCCCGGCCCCGCAGGAGGCAGCCTCCGCGAGGGGCGCGGGGAACTGCGCGACCGGCCACGACGCTCCCGCACCCGGCCACCCCGCGGACGCACCCCGCACAGGCCTCGACACGCTCCGCGGGGAACTGCGTGGCGGAGCCACGGACCGGTATCGATCGGCGTGAAAGGGCACGAAGCAGCTATGCGTCCTCTTCATCCTCCCGGGCCGGAGCGGAGCGCCGAGTGGCGGCGGCGGTTCGGCGACGAGGCACGGGCCGAGCGCCCCGACCTGTCGGCCCTGTGTCTGCTGGTGGGCGCGCAGGCGGACGGGGAGGTGACCGAGGCCGCTCTGGACGCGGCGCAGATCGAGCTGGACCGGCTGGCCGGGCAGCTGCCCTTCCGGCCCGGCGGGACGCGGCGCTGGGCCACGGTGCTCGCGGAGCACCTCGGCGGCCGTCTCGGGTTCCGCGGTACGCCCGGTGACTACCAGCGCCTGGACTCCTCCCTGCTGCACGAGGTGCTGCGGCGGCGCCGCGGGCTGCCCATCCTGCTCTCGGTGGTGTGGATGGAGGTCGCGCGAAGGGCCGGGGCGCCCGTCTACGGGGTCGCCCTGCCCGGTCACTTCGTCGTCGGCTTCGGTCCGCCCGAGGAGCAGGTCCTAGCCGACCCCTTCGACGGCGGCCGGGTCCTGACCGGGACCGACGCCGACCTGCTGGTGGCCGGGGCCACCGGAGCACCCCTCGACCCGTCGATGCTGTCGCCCGCCGATCCGCTCGACGTCGTCCTGCGCATCCTCAACAACATCCGTGCCTGGGCCGCCGCCCGTCCCGAGCGCTCGGACGTCGCCCTCTGGGCCGTAGATTTCTCGCTCCTGCTGCCCTCGCACCCGGCCCGCCTGCGCTACGAGCGTGCCCAACTGCTCGTCCAGCGCGGCGACTTCCTCACGGGCGCCACGGAACTGGACTCGTACGCGGAGATCGTGGCCGCCGTCGACGAACCGGCGGCCGACCGGGTACGACGCCAGGCCCACGCGGCCCGCGCGATGCTCAACTGAAACCCCCTCACGACGCCTTGGCCGCCAGCAGTTGCAAGGCGCCTGCCACCGACCGGAGGAAGGCGGCGCACGCGGGGGCGCTGCACGGCAGTTCCGGATTCCAGGACTCCACCGCGGCGGCCGAGGTCAGGGCGCGCCAGTCGGGCACGGCCGCCAATTCGTCTGGTGGGGTGGCGTTTGCGCGAGCGTCCGCCAGGACCAGGTCGGGGGCGAGCCCCACCGCGTGCTCCCACGTCGTCGTGGCCCAGTTCGCGCCGCCCGCGCCGGGGTCGGCGAACTCCACGCCCAGTTCGGCCAGATGACGCAGCTCGGACCAGGCACGGGGACGGGCGAGATGCACCTGACCGGGCCCTGCCGCCGACAGCGCGAGCACCTTCAGCGGAACCGGGACCACCGACCGCACGGCTTCCTCGGCGGCCGCCAACTCGTCCTCACCATCGGCCTGTTCACCCCCGAGCGACCGGGCCAGTTCGGCGAAGCGCGCCAGGATGCGGGGCAGCGGGGTGTCGCCGCCGACCGCGAGGGCGACCACCGGCGCGCCCGCCCGGCCGGCCGCCGCCTCCGTGACCGCGTACGGTTTCTCGCCGTCGTACGTGACGTCGACGACCAGATCGGGCCGTACGGAGCGAAGCGACCCGGGAGTCCCCTCGGCGGAAGGCCGGTGGAGCGCCGCCGGGTCGTCGAGCCCTTCACCCGTGCCCAGGTACGGGACCTCGGCGAGTGAACCCGACGTGACCCGGTCCGGCTCGTCGTCACGGTCGTGGCCGGATCCGTGGACCCCGACGGGCCTCGCTCCCAGGTCCCGCAGCGCCGCGCCCGCTCGTACGTAGGCGGCGACCCGCTCGGGCCGTCCGGCGCGTCGAACCGTGATCCCCCGGTCGTCCGTGAACTCCCAGCCCATACGGCACCCGCCCAGCGCGGCCCGCTCGGGCAACGACGAGGCGGAGGTCCGGACGGGACAAGGGGGCACCCGGCCATCACCGGGTGCCCCCTCGACGGGCCGAAAAGCTAGTGCCTCGGCACTAGCTGGGGTCGGTCTCGATCACGCCGACACGGTCCGCCGCCGTCTTGCCGACGAGCGCCGGGCGCAGTGCGCCCACCACGTCCTGGGGGGTCACGGCGGTCTTGTTGCCGTTGCCCCGCGTGATCAGCACACCGTCGAACGCGCCGCCGTACAGCTCCTTCAGCGCGGCCAAGTCGTAGTAGTCGACCAGTTTGCCCCCGTCGGTGGCCTTGACGCCGAGGAACTTCCACAGGGAGTTCTCGGGGCTGAACTGGACCACCGCCGAGCCCGCCTTGACGGTCACGAGACCCGACATCGCCGGCTCTGCGAACTCCTTCATCATGCGGTCGACCTCGGCCTTGGTGACCTTGGGCTCCTTGGCCGTGGTGGGCACCTTCACGGCGGCCGACTTCCCGGTCTCCACCTGCGTGCGGTACGCCGTCTCGACGGCCTCCGTGGAGCGGCCGATGTCGATGCCCTTGCCCGCCTTGCCGTAGACGGCGACGGCCTTGCCCGACTCGAACTTGATCGTGCCCTCGGTCGCCGAGCCGGAGCCGCCCGCGGCCCGCTCCAGGGCGGCGGCGAGCTTCTCCTCGTCGACCGGCATCACCGGGGCGACGACCCGCTCGTTGCCGAACAGGGAACCGATCACCGAGACGGGGTTGTAGTCGCTGCCCGCGGCGGCCCGCACCGTGGCCTGGCTGTCGAGCTGGAGCCCGGCCTGGTCCGGCTTGAGCGCGACGGTGTCGCCGTCGACCGAGAGCTGGAGCGCCTTGGCCGCAGGCGCCTTGAAGGCGTCGTCGAGCTTCTGGACGGCCTCGTCACGGGTGCCGCCGCCGATGTCGACGCCGAGCACGCTGGTGCCCTTGGGCACGTCGGAGTGGTTCATGAGCAGTCCGGCGCCGTACGCGAGGCCGCCCAGGGTCACCACTCCGGTGACCAGGAGCACCAGTTTGTTGCGCCCCTTCTTCTTCTTGGGCCGCGAGGCGGCGGGCGCGGCCGGCGAGACCGGGTCGGGCAGCTTCGGGGGCTGGTGCGGCTGCGGTCCGTCGGAGTGCGCGCCCGGTCCGAACGGAGAGTTCGGGGCCGGGGGCACGACGGGGATGCCGCTGGTCAGGGTGTGTCCCGAGACATTCTCACCGGCGCCGCCGTAGCCCTGCGCACCCGGTTCGGGCGCGGGCTTCTGCGGGGTGAGGATCGCGGTGTCGTCGCTCATCACGCCACCGGGGCGGCCGGTCCCGGCGGGCCCGCCGGGGAAGGCGGAGCCGCTCTGGGCACCCTTGCCACCGGGGAATCCCGAGACGTCCGGACCGCCGGGAGCACGATGGGCACCGGGACCGCCGGGCGCGCCTGGCCCGCCGGGGCCGCCGGGGCCGCCGGGCGCACGATGGCCGCCCGGACCGCCGGGGAATGCCGCGCCGCCGGTGCTGCCGGGGTGACCCGGGCCGCCGGAGCCGCCAGGGCCCCCGGGGAAGCCCGGACCGCTCGGGTCGCCCGCGCCGCCGCGGGTGCGCGGGCCGCCACCGGGGCCGCCGGGGGTTCCCGGGCCGCCGGGACCGCCCGGAAGACCGGGCGCCGCCAGTGGCATGTCCCCGGTGACCGGGCCGCCGGTCGGACCCGAGGGCCCGCCCTGGCCGCCGTTGGAGAAGTACGGGAGCCCGTCGCGTCGCGGCTCGCCGCCGCCGTCGCCCGCCGGGTACGGGGAGCCGGTCGGACCGGAGCCCAGCGGTCCCGACGCCAGCGCCCCGGACACGTCGAAGGAACCGGTACCGCCGCCGTGACCGGGCGCCACCGGGCCGGTGCCGCCCGCGCCGGGCAGCCCCGCGCCGTTGGTACCGCCGGACCTGGCGCCACCGGGCCGGGCCGTGCCACCGGCACCGGGGCCCTTGGGCGCGCCGCTGCCGCCCGGCCGCGCTCCGGGCCCGCCGGAGGCGCCAACTCCCGCACCGGCGCCCGTCCCCGGGCCCTGCGCACTCAAACCGGCGGACATTCCGGCGCCGTTGGTACCGCCACCGCCCGGGCCGCCCTTCGGCGCACCGGACTTGCGGGGAGCGAACCACTCGCTCGTCTTCTCGTCGGTACCGGCGACGGGCAGCGCGTGGGACCCCGTGTCGGAGTCCACGGGCCCGCCCACACCGGCGGGCGGCCCCGCGTCCGCGGCGGCCGGTCGCGACGCACCTGTGGCGTCGGAGGACTCGCCGCTCGCGACGGTCGTGCGCATGACGACCGGCGGAATGGGCCGGGATCCGGGGATGTTGATCCGGATCCGCGTCGTCAGCGTGGTCTCGGTCTTGGGCTGTTCCGGCCGCTCGGCGGCGGAACGTGCCGCGTCGGCGGCGGCGTCGGAAGCCATGGGCGTTCCGTACGGCGGAGTCCCCGACGGGTATGCGGTTCCGCCGCGCCCGTTGGGCCCGGAGGACGAACTGTCAGTTTCACGACTCAAGGCAGGTTCTCCTGGTTGGCTCCACCGCCCGGTTACTCGACCTCGATTCGGGCGGCTCGGCGGCGCGCACCACCATACTGGCCACTTGTCGCACACGCTTTACGGCCGTCGGGGAAACCCACACCGGACTTGCACCTGCCCGCTGTGGCGAAGTGGTACGTCACTTGCCAAGTCGGGCGGCGGGCCCGCCTGGTTGCCGCCCCGCGCCAAGGGTGGCGCACATCACAGCCACGGCCATGCCGCCGAGCAGGAAGAGGTAGGACCCGGCTCCCGCGGCGAAGAGGAAGTCGCCCTCGGGACGGCTGGCGGTGAGGAGGATGACGGCGATCATCCAGCCGGCCGCGGGCGCGACCGCCCCGCCCCGGCCGCCGGTCGCGCGCACCCCGCCCAGGAACAGCCCCGCCGCGCCGGCCAGCGCGAGCACCAGCCCGCCCGGGAACCAGCCCGACTGGACCAGGGCCCCGGCCGCCGCGACCACGGCTCCGAGCACGAAGAGCCCCAGGTGAGCGGCGGCCCGGGAGAGCGAGGGCAGTGCCGGCGGCTGGGCCAGCAGGCTTCCCTGGCCCGGCTTGTTCGTTGCGCTCATCGGACATACACCTCAGTACGCATCAGGTGTCCCCCACGACTCATCGGACACCCTCTTCGATGATCCCGGCGAACAGATCCGTCTCCCGCGCCGGGCCCTCCCTCTCGCCGCGCACCAACTCGTAGTACTCGGTGGTGAACAGCGGCTGAGCGAGGTGGTTGGAGAGCGCGAACCACGGTTCGGCGACCTCGATCTGCGTGGCGTGGGCCCGCATCGCGGCGGCTTTGGCGGCGGCGTGGGCGGTTCCGTCGATCTCCGTGGTGATCGCGGAGTCGTCCACCACGCCCGGCACGTCGTCGACCGCGGCACAGGCCGGGAACGGCAGTTCGTCGAGCACGTCCTTCAGCCGGGCGAAGCCCTCTTCGGCGACGGAGCGCGGCACGCGGTTCCAGTAGATCTTCGCGACGGTCCACGGTTCGCCGAGGCCGGGCCCGAAGTCCGGCTCGGCCGCCAGGTCCGCGGCCCGCATGGCGACGCGGTGGGTCTGGATGTGGTCCGGGTGGCCGTACCCGCCGTCCGGGTCGTAGGTGACGAGGACCTGGGGGCGCACCTCGCGGATCACCCGGACCAGCTCGGCGGCGGCCTCGTCGACGTCCGCCCGCCAGAAGCAGCGGGGGTTGTCGTTCTCCGGGACGCCCATCATCCCGGAGTCCTGGTAGCGGCCTGCGCCGCCGAGGAAGCGGGCGTCACGCACCCCCAGCTCACGCATCGCTCCGGCGAGCTCCGCCATGCGGTGCTCGCCGAGGGCCTCGCCCGACAGCTGGGCGAGCTCGGGCGGGATGACCTCGCCCTGCTCACCCAGCGTGCAGGTGACCAGCGTGACCTGGGCTCCCGTGGCCGCGTACCGGGCCATGGTCGCGCCGTTGTTGATCGCCTCGTCGTCCGGGTGCGCGTGCACCAGGAGCAGACGCCCAGCGGGGCGGGAGGGGGCGTTCCCCGGCCGGAGGCTGGTGGAGGGCAGTTCCGTCATGGGACCACCCTACGAGGCGGGTCAGAACTTGATGTCCCCGATCATGCCGGCGATGTTCGTGGTCAGGTCGTTGATGGTCGGCGCGATCGTCGAACTGGCCAGGTAGAAGCCGAACAGGACACAGACGATGGCGTGAGGCGCCTTCAGTCCTGATTTCTTGATCAGGATGAAGACGATGATCGCCAGCAGCACTACCGCCGAAATCGAAAGTGCCACGGCGGCTCACCTCCAAAGATCCCAGGGACACGGGGGGCGGGGTCGGACAATGGGGGCAGTAAATCCATACAGCGGCCAGCAGGTTGATACCCACGCAGCGCTAGTGATCATAACTATTCGTGCGTGCGCATCGATCGGCGCACGGCCGCACAAGGGGGCGCATGGCCAATATGGTCGGAGCATGACGACCGAGCCTCTCTCCTTTCCGCGCCGGCAGGCGCGCACCCTGCGTTTCACGCTGGGCGCGCCCCGCGCGTTCACCGTGGCGCCCGACGGTTCGCGGGTCGTGTTCCTGCGGTCCTCGTCCGGCACGGACCGGGCGAACCAGCTGTGGGTCCTCGACGTGGCGGGCGGCAAGGAGCGTCCCGCCGCCGACCCGGCGGCGCTGCTCAAAGGCTCCTCGGAGCGGCTCTCGGCGGCGGAGCGGGCCCGGCGCGAGCGCAGCCGCGAGGGCGGGGCGGGCATCGTCGGCTACGCCACCGACGCGGCCGTGGAGTTGGCGTCCTTCGCCTTGTCGGGACGGCTGTTCACCGCGGAGCTGAGGGCCGGAACGGCACGTGAGCTGCGGGTTCCCGGGCCTGTACTGGACCCCCGCCCTTCTCCCGACGGACGGTTCGTCGCGTACGTCGCCGGAGGCGCCCTGCGCGTCGTCGGCGCCGAGGGCGAGGGCGACCGGGCGCTCGTGGAGCCCGAATCGGACACGGTCACCTACGGGCTCGCCGAGTTCATCGCGGCCGAGGAGATGGGCCGTTCGCGCGGCTTCTGGTGGTCGCCCGAGTCGGACCGGCTGCTGGTCGCGCGGGCCGACGACGCTCCCGTACGCCGCTGGTGGATCGCCGATCCGGCGCATCCCGAACGGGAGCCGCAGCAGGTCGCGTACCCGGCGGCGGGTACCGACAACGCGGACGTGCGGCTCTTCGTCGTGGGGCTCGAAGGGGCGCGTACGGAGGTCCGGTGGGACCGGGCCCGCTACCCCTACCTGGCGCGGGTGCACTGGTCGTCGGCCGGTGCGCCGCTGCTGCTGGTGCAGGCCCGCGACCAGTGCAGCCAGCTGTATCTGGCCGTCGACCCGGACACGGGGGCGACCCGGATGGTGCACGCGGACGAAGATCCACAATGGCTTGATCTTTTCCCCGGTGTGCCCAGCTGGAGCCCGAGCGGACAGCTCGTGCGGATCGTCGACGAGGGCGGTGCCCGCGTGCTCGCGGTGGGCGAACGGCCGCTCACAGGACCGCAGTTGCACGTACGCGCCGTGCTCGACGTGTCGGACGACGACGTGCTGGTGTCCGCGTCGGCCGGCGAGGCGGCGGCCGACGCGGAGATCGGAGAAGTGCACGTCTACCGGGTCAACGACCTCGGTGTGGAGCGGGTCTCGCAGGAGCCCGGTGTGCATTCGGCGGTGCGGGCGGGCGGCGTGACGGTCCTCGTGTCGGCCGTGCCCGACCGGCCGGGAGCCCAGGTCCAGGTGGTGCGCGACAGCGACCGCAGGGGGCGCGGGGCGACGATCGGCAGGGGGCGCGCGGCGACGGTGGCCTCGCTGGCCGAACACCCCGGGCTGAGCCCGCGCGTGACGCTCACGGAGGCGGGCGAGCGGCGCGTGCCGTGCGCCGTTCTGCTCCCCACCGGCTACACGGACGGCCCACTGCCGGTGCTGATGGACCCGTACGGCGGGCCGCACGGGCAGCGCGTGCTGGCCGCGCACAACGCGTACCTCACCCCGCAGTGGTTCGCCGACCAGGGCTTCGCCGTGGTCGTGGCGGACGGGCGGGGCATGCCGGGCCGCTCGCCGGCCTGGGAGAAAGTGATCAAGGACGATCTGGCGGCGGTCGTCCTCGACGACCAGATCCACGCGCTCCGGGCGCTCGCCGAGCGCTTCCCGCTGGACCTGGGCCGGGTGGCGATCCGCGGCTGGTCGTTCGGCGGTTATCTCGCGGGGCTCGCGGTGCTGCGCCGCCCCGACGTCTTCCACGCGGGTGTGGTGGGCGCGCCGGTCACCGACCAGCGGCTGTACGACACCCACTACACCGAGCGGTACCTGGGCGATCCGAACCGGCAGCCCGAGGTGTACGCGGCGAACTCGCTGCTCGACGACAACGGCCTGGTGGGGGCCGCCGAACCGGCCCGGCCCATGATGATCGTGCACGGTCTCGCCGACGACAACGTGGTGGTCGCGCACTCGCTGCGGCTGTCCTCCGCGCTGCTGGCGGCCGGCCGTCCGCACGAGGTGCTGCCGCTGTCCGGGGTCACGCACATGACCCCGCAGGAGCAGGTCGCCGAGAACCTGCTGCTCCTTCAGGTGGACTTCCTGCGGCGCGCTCTCAAACTGGCCTGAACAGCGATACTCCACCGAGCACGGCAACCCTCAATTGAGGAACCACGACGAAGCACCGGCCAGGTCCGCGAGAGCGGCGCCGGTTCAGGCGCAAAGGGGGGTGCGACCGGCCGGGGAAACATGGCGCGCCCCGGCCGGTCTACGGCACCCGCACGGCCGTACGCTGTTCAGACTGACGCGTCCGTATATCGGAATCGGGTCGGCCAAGTTGCCTGCGTGTTAACGAAGTTGATGCGCATTTGTCATGCTATTCCGGCTCGTCCCCCGGCTCGTCCGGGATCTTGCCCAGGTTCGTGCCCGGAGTCGTGTACGGAGTTCCGCCCCTGCCCTCGTCCGGGCCCCTGTCCGTCTCCGGCGTCTCCGGCGGGACGACCTGCTTCTCCTCCGCGAAGTGGCACGCCGACTCGTGGGCGGCCGGACCGCCCTCGTACCGGAACTCCGCGGGCACCGCGAGCAGCGGGACCTCCAGGGCGCACCTCTCCCTGGCCTTCCAGCAGCGGGTGCGGAAGCGGCAGCCGGAGGGGATGTCCGCCGGCGAGGGCACGTCGCCGAAGAGGATGATCCGCTCCCGGTGCTCGCGTGCCTCCGGGTCCGGGACGGGCACGGCGGACAGCAGGGCCTGTGTGTAGGGATGCGTCGGGTGCCCGTAGATCTCGGCCTCCGTGCCGGTCTCCACGATCCGGCCGAGGTACATCACGCCGACCCGGTCGGAGATGTGCCGCACGATCGACAGGTCGTGCGCGATGAACACGTAACTGAGGTCGAACTCGCTCTGGAGCCGGTCCATCAGGTTGATGACCTGCGCCTGCACGGACACGTCGAGGGCGGAGACCGGCTCGTCCGCGACGATGATCTCGGGGCGCAGGGCGAGACCGCGCGCGATGCCGATGCGCTGGCGCTGGCCGCCGGAGAACTGGTGCGGATAGCGGTTGATGTACTCCGGGTTGAGCCCGACCACGTCCAGCAGGTCCTGGACCTTCCGGCGCCGGTCCCCCTTGGGCGCGACCTCGGGGTGGATCTCGTACGGCTCGCCGATGATGTCGCCGACGGTCATACGGGGGTTGAGCGAGGTGTACGGGTCCTGGAAGACCATCTGGATGTTTCGGCGGACGGCCTTCAGCGCGCGGCCGGACAGCTTGGTGACGTCCTCGCCCTTGTACCTGATCTCGCCCGCGGTCGGCCGCTCGAGGTTGACCAGCATCTTGGCGACGGTGGACTTGCCGCAGCCGGACTCCCCGACGATGCCGAGGGTTTCTCCGGCGCCGAGTGCGAAGTCGACTCCGTCGACGGCCCGGACCGCGCCCACCTGCTTGCGGAACAGGACTCCCTGGGTGAGCGGGTAGTGCTTGACGAGGCCGCGCACCTGGAGGATCGGCTCGCCCACCGGGGCGTCCCGGTACTCGGCCACCGCTCCGCTCCTCCGCTCAGCCATGGAGGCACTCCCTCCAGAAGTGGCAGGCGCTCACACGGTCCGTGCCCGCCTCGGTCACCTCGTACAGGGGCGGCACGTCGGTGCGGCAGACGTCCTGGGCCATGGGGCAGCGCGGGTTGAAGGCGCAGCCCGGTGGGATGTTCATGAGGTTCGGCGGCAGTCCCTTGATCGCGTAGAGCTCCTGGCCCTTCTGGTCGAGCCGCGGGATCGACTCCAGGAGGCCCTTGGTGTAGGGGTGCGCCGGGGCCTTGTAGATGTCGTGGACCGGGGCGGACTCGACGATCCGGCCCGCGTACATCACGGCGATGCGGTCGGCGACGTCCGCGACCACGCCGAGGTCGTGGGTGATGAGGATGAGCCCCATGTTGAGCTCGCGCTGGAGCTCGGCGAGCAGGTCCATGACCTGGGCCTGGACGGTGACGTCGAGGGCGGTGGTGGGTTCGTCGGCGATGATCAGGGCGGGTTCGAGGGCCAGCGCCATCGCGATCATGATGCGCTGGCGCATGCCGCCGGAGAACTGGTGGGGGTAGTCGCCCACGCGGGAGGCCGCGCCCGGGATGCGCACCCGGTCCATCAGTTCGACCGCCTTCGTCCTGGCGTCCTTCCTGGACATGCTCTGGTGGACGATGAACATCTCGCCGAGCTGGGCGCCGACGCTGAGCACCGGGTTCAGGGACGACAGCGCGTCCTGGAAGATCATCGCCATCCGGGCGCCGCGGACCTTGCGCCGGTTCTCCTCCTTGAACTTCAGGAGGTCCTCCCCCTGGAAGAGGACCTCGCCTGCGGTGATCTTCCCGGGCGGGGTGTCGAGGATGCCCATGATCGCCTGTGCGGTCACGGACTTGCCGGAGCCGGACTCGCCGAGCACGGCGAGCGTCTCGCCCTCGTCCACGCCGTAGGTGACGCCGTTGACGGCCTTGGCGACGCCGTCGCGGGTCCTGAACTCCACGTGCAGATCGCGTACTTCGAGCAGCACGGCGGTCACCTCAGCTTCGGGTCGAGGGCGTCGCGCACCGCGTCGCCGAGCATGATGAACGCGAGGACGGTGACAGCGAGGGCGCCGGCCGGCCAGAGCAGCGCGTGCGGCGCCGTGCGGATGTACTGGGACGCCGAGGAGATGTCGATGCCCCAGCTCACCGTGGGCGGCTTCAGCCCGACACCGAGGTAGGACAGGGTCGCCTCCAGCGAGATGTACGTACCGAGCGCGATGGTCGCGACGACGATGACCGGGGCGATGGCGTTGGGCGTGATGTGCCGCAGCATCATCCGGGAGTTGGAGGCGCCCAGCGCGCGGGCGGCCTGGACGTAGTCGTTCTGCTTGGTGGAGATGACGGACGCGCGGGCGATGCGGGAGAGCTGCGGCCAGCCGAGCAGCACCATGAAGCCGATCACCGGCCAGACCGTGGAGCTGGTGACCACGGAGAGCAGCACCAGGCCGCCGAGTACGACGGGGATCGCGAAGAAGATGTCGGTGACGCGGGAGAGGATCGCGTCCGAGGCCCCGCCGAAGAACCCGGCGAGGCCACCGAGCAGCGAGCCGAGGATCGCGACCCCGAGCGTGGCGCACACACCGACGGTGACGGACACCCGGGCCCCGTACACCGTGCGGGTGTAGACGTCGCAGCCCTGGCCGTTGTAGCCGAAGGGGTGCCCCGGCTGGGAGCCCTCCTGGGCCTTGGCGAGGTCGCACTTGAGGGGGTTGCCGGAGGCGATCACCGAGGGCCACAGGGAGATGAAGAGCAGGAACAGGATGACGAGCCCGGAGATGATGAAGACGGGGTTGCGCCGCAGGTCGCGCCAGGCGTCGGACCACAGGGAGCGGGCCCGTCCGTCCGAGGGCTCCGGCCCGTGCGGACCGCCGGGGGTCTTCTCCAGCGAGGTGGCCTCCTGGGTCGCCAGGTCCATCGCGCCGCCCATGCCCGTCGCGGCGATGGCACCGTCCTCCGGGGCGCGGCCCCCGCCCGACAGGTGCGGCTCGGGCGGCATCGGTTCAGGCATAGCGGATCCTCGGGTCGAGTACGGCGTACAGAAGGTCGACCAGCAGGTTGGCCATCAGGAAGACGAGGACGAGGACGGTCACGAAGCCGACGACGGTCTGGGTGTTCTGGCGCAGGATGCCCTGGTAGAGCTGGAAGCCGACGCCGTGGATGTTGAAGATCCGCTCGGTGACGATCGCGCCGCCCATCAGGGCGCCGATGTCGGTGCCGATGAAGGTGACCACCGGGATCAGCGAGTTGCGCAGCAGGTGCCGGGTGATGACCCGGCGCCGGGGCAGGCCCTTGGCGACGGCCGTACGGACGTAGTCGGCGCGCCGGTTCTCCGCGATGGACGTCCGGGTCAGCCGGGTCACGTACGCGAGGGAGACGGACGCGAGGACCAGGCCCGGCACGATCAGCTCGTTGAAGGGGGCCTCCGGGGAGACGGACGGACTGATCCAGCCCCACTCGACACCGAGCAGCAGCTGGAGCAGCAGACCGGTGACGAAGGTCGGCACGGAGATGACGACCAGGGTGACCAGCAGGACGCCGGTGTCGACGGGACGGCCGCGGCGCAGTCCGGTGACGACGCCCAGCGTGATGCCGATGACGACCTCGAAGAGGATCGCCACGACGGTGAGCCGGATGGTGACCGGGAAGGCGGTCGACATCAGCTCGGTGACCTCCTGCCCGTTGAACGCGGTGCCGAAGTCGCCGGTGAAGACGTTCCCCATGTAGGTCGCGTACTGCTGCCACACGGGCTTGTCGAGGCCGAACTCCTTGCGCAACTGGGCGGCCGTGGCGGGGTCGCACTCCCGGTCGCCGCACAGGCCCGCGATGGGGTCGCCCATCACGTTCACCATCAGGAAGATCAACAGGGTGGCGCCGAAGAAGACCGGGATCATCTGCAGCAGACGCCGGATCACGTACCGTCCCATGAGGGCTCCGGATGTAGGCGGGGGCACCCGTGTGCCGACGGGTGCCCCCGCGGCTCAGCTGACCTTGATCTCGTTGTAGACGGGGAGGCTGAACGGGTTCAGCGCCACGTCGGTGATCCGCTGCGAGTAGCCGGCGCTGCCGTTCTGGTACCAGAGCGGGATGGCGCCCATGTCGTCCCGCAGGACCTCCTCGGCCTGCTGGAACAGCTCGACGGCCTTGGCCTGGTCGGTCTCCGCGTTGGCCTCGTCGACGAGCTTGTCGAACTCGGCGCTGGTCCACTTGCCGTCGTTGGACGAGGCGTTGGTGTAGTACAGCGGCTGCAGGAAGTTCTGGATCAGCGGGTAGTCCATCTGCCAGCCGGCCCGGAAGGGGCCCGACATCTTGGACTGGGTGATCCGGTTGCGGAAGTCGGCGAAGGTGCCGACGGGGTTGCCGACGCAGGCCTTGTCGTTGTCCAGCGCGTTGTTGACGGAGTTGCAGACGGCGTCCACCCACTCCTTGTGGGAGCCGGTGTCCGCGTTGTACGAGATCTTGACCTGGCCGCCGGGCAGCCCGCCGCCCTCCTCGATCAGCTTCTTGGCCTCGTCGGGGTCGTACTCGCAGGCGTCACCGCACAGCCCCTCCTTGAAGCCGCCCGCCTCGCCGAGGACGGGCGAGGTCCAGTCGGTGGCGGGGGTCCGTGTCTTCTGGAAGATGGTCTCGGTGATCTGCTTGCGGTCGATGGCCCGGGACAGGCCCGTGCGGACCTTCTCCATGCCGTCCTTGTCCCAGGCCTTGTCGTAGAACGGGAAGGCGAGGGTCTGGATGATGCCCGCGGGCGTGTTGATGTACCGGTCGCCGAGGTCGCTCTTGGCGTTCTTGAGCTGGGAGGCGGGCACGTCGTCGACGAGGTCGAGGTTGCCGGCCATCAGGTCCGTGTAGGCGGTGTTGTTGTCGGTGTAGACCTTGAGGTCCACTCCGCCGTTGCGGGCCTTGTCCTCGCCGGGGTACTCGCCCCACTTGCGCATCTTCATCACCGAGCCCTTGGCGTACGAGTCGACGACGTACGGGCCGTTGCCGACCGGCTTCTTCAGCCAGGCGTCGTGGTCGTCGAAGAACGCCTTGGGCAGCGGCGAGAAGGCCGCGTAGCCGAGGGTGTCGGGGAAGGTCGAGAACTTCTGGTTGAGCTTGACCGTGAAGGTGTTCTCGCCGGTGACCTTCAGACCGGAGAGGGTGTCGGCGGTCTGTTTGCCGCCGTCCTCGGGGTGGACCTTGTCGTAGCCGTCGATGTACCCGAAGAAGTACGCGTTCTTCTGGTTGTTCTTGAGGCCGGCGCCGTAGTTCCAGGCGTCCACGAACGACTTGGCGGTGACGGGCTCGCCGTTGCTGAAGGTCCAGCCGCTCCTGACGGTGACGGTGAAGTTCTGGGAGTCCGTGGTCTCGATCTTCTCCGCGAGCATGTCGTTGGCCTTGCCGGTCTTGGCGTCGTAGCGCTTGAGACCGCGGAAGAGCATGTCGAGGACCTTGCCGCCCTGCACCTCGTTGGTGTTCGCCGGCTCCAGGGGGTTCTGCGGGTCGCCCCACGAGGAACTGAGGATGCCGGAGCCGTCGCCGCTGCCGCCGCTGTCGCCACCCCCGTCGTCCCCACAGGCCGTCGCGGCGAGCGCTACCGCCGCCGCGCATGCGGCCCATCTGGCGTGCGTGGCTCCACGCATGGAGTGCCTCCTCTTCGGTGCGCTGCGGCTCCGGCGCCGTAGCCATAAGCCTTTAGCGCCCAATATCGGTCCAGAATTCTCATAGCGCACATTCACTCCCTCCTTCCGGGTGGAGGCATCCGCCGGATGTACGCATCGCGCGCCCCTGACGGACGCACGCATGGCGCGACACGTGGACCGCATAGCGAACCGCACTTTGGTCATGGCACTCCCAAGCCGGGCCAAGCGGCGACCAGCCCCGGGTCAAACTGCAAAAGACCAGATCAAGGGCGTCAACGATTCATTGACGCCGGGCGAACGGCGTTGAAATGGTCGCGCTAGCCCGTGGGTCGAAGCCTGTCGACCCCCATCAATTCGGGCCAGGAGCACCATGACCTCCCCTACGCCCTCCGCGGCCGCCCCACCCACGGC
The DNA here is from genome assembly GCF_027107535.1 of Streptomyces aurantiacus. NCBI lineage: Bacteria > Bacillati > Actinomycetota > Actinomycetes > Kitasatosporales > Streptomycetaceae > Streptomyces > Streptomyces sp. Qhu-G9. The sequence goes on from NZ_CP114283.1 coordinate 8,322,699, forward strand.
GGTGGCCGACACCGCCGTACGCACCCCACCCGCGCCCCCTCCTCGGGGCGGTGACAGCCGCTCCCCCGGCCGGCTCGCCTGGCTGCGCTTCCGGCGCGACCGCACGGGCGTCGTCTCGGCCTACGTCGTGCTGTTCTTCTTCGTCGCCGGAGTCGGCGCCCCGCTGATCGCCAGGGTGTACGGCAAGGACCCGTACACGACGTACGGCCAGAACACGGCGGGCCTGCTCAACGACTTCGGGTTTCCCGTCCGGCCCAACGGCGGTATCAGCGGCGACTTCTGGTTCGGCGTCGAACCGCAGCTCGGGCGGGACGTCTTCACCCTGCTTCTCTACGGCATCCGCAACTCGCTGCTGATCGCCACGGTGACGACCCTGCTGGTCACCCTGCTGGGCATCGTCGTCGGGCTGACGGCCGGCTATCTCGGCGGCCGGACCGACTACCTGGTCGGCCGGGTCATCGACATCCTGCTGGCCTTCCCCTCCACGCTCTTCTTCATCGCCTTCTGGCCCGTGATGATCTCGATCCTGGTCTCGCCGGAGGACAACACACCGACCTGGCTCACGGTGGTCAGTCTGATCTCGGTGATGACCGCGTTCGGCTGGGCGCCCATCGCCAGACTGCTGCGGGGCGAGGTACTGGCCCTGCGCGAGCGGGAGTTCGTGGAGGCGTCCAAGGTCACCGGCGCCTCACCGGCCCGGATCATCTTCAAGGAGCTGCTGCCCAACCTGTGGACGCCGATCCTCATCCAGGCGACCCTCGCGCTGCCCATGTACGTCACCACGGAGGCGGCCCTCGCCTTCCTCGGGGTCGGGCTCAGCGACCCGACGCCCGACTGGGGCGTGATGATCCAGCGCGGGGCGCAGGTCTACCAGATCGACATCACCTACATGCTCTTCCCCGGCCTGGCGATGGTGATCTTCGTGATCGCCTTCAACCTTCTCGGCGACTCCGTTCGGGATGCGCTGGATCCCAGGACCCGACGCCGGTAGCTCCGCCGGACAGGCCGTCCCGGACCCGCGGGTTCGTCGTGGCTGATCGCGACCACGCTGCGCAGCCGCACATCGATACAGCCCCGCGCCCCCGATGGGGGCGCCCTCCCTTCTCCCTTCTCCCTTCTCCCTGATTCAGGCAGGACACCCATGTCTCTTTCGCGTAGAAACTTCGTCATCGCGACCTCGGTCGCGGCCGGTGGGTCGATGGTCCTTTCCGCGTGCAGCAGCGGTGGGGGCGGTGGCGGTACGGGAGGCAGTGGCTCGGCCGGCACCGCCAAGTACTCCGCGGTGACCATCGGCACGGCGGACGACTCCACCGGGCCCGCCCCCGAGATCACCGGCTCACGCAAGGGCGGCACGATCCACGCGATCGGCCCGGACGACTTCTCGCACCTCGACCCGCAGCGCATCTACTACTCGTGGAACTCCACGGTCGGCAACCTCTACATCCGTTGCCTGACCGGCTACAAGATCGCCCCGGGCGGTGGCATGAAGCTCGTCGGCGACCTGGCCACCGACACCGGCACCATGTCCGACGGCGGCAGGACGTGGACCTTCACGCTGAAGGACGGCCTGAAGTGGGAGGACGGCAGCGAGCTCACCGTGGACGACGTACGCCACGGCATCGAGCGCGGCTTCGCGAGTTTCACCACCGAGGGCGCCACCTACCTCCAGTCGGCGCTGACCGGCACGAACGACTTCCGCTCGGTCTACAAGGGCCCGTACGGCGGCAAGCACCTCAGCTCGGTCGTCACGGACGCCGCGAAGAAGACCATCACCTTCCACCTGAAGACGGCCCGTCCGGACCTCAACTGGACCCTCGCCATGCACTCCTACGGCGCCGTGCCCGTCAAGCACGACACCAAGGAGAAGTACGACAAGGACCCGTTCTCCTGCGGCCCGTACCGCGTCAAGCAGCACTCCGTCGACAAGTCGCTGACCCTGGTGCGCAACACCCACTGGGACCCGGCGACGGACGCGATCCGCAACGCCTGCCCGGACTCCTTCGTCTTCGAGTTCGGTCCCGAGGGGCTGCAGGCCACGGACCGGCTGATCGCCGACTCCGGGGACGACCAGTACGCGGTCATGGCCTACAGCGGGGTACCGGCCGAGCGCATCCAGAAGGTGCTCGGCACGGCCGACCTGAAGGCCCGTACCGTCGACGGCCTGCTGACCGGCCTCTACTACTACGCCATCAACTGCAAACGCATCAAGGACGTCAAGGTGCGCCAGGCGCTCAACCACGCCTGGCCGCTGGAGCAGATCCGCCGGATCTACGGCGGCCCGTCCGCGGGCGAGTACGCCACCACCATCCTGTCCCCGGACATCGCGGGGCGGGTGAAGTTCGACGTGTACGGCAAGCTGGCCAAGCCGCAGGGTGACACGGCGAAGGCGAAGGCCCTGCTGAAGGAGGCCGGGAAGCTCGGCCAGAAGATCGTCTACACGTATCCGCAGGGTGCGAACGACGCGTACGACAAGACCAAGGTCGTCATCGCGAACGCCCTGAAGGAGGCCGGCTTCGATCCGGTCGTGAAGCCCGTCGAGTCGACCAGCTACTACGACCAGGTCCAGCAGATCGACAACCAGTTCGACGTGATGTGGTTCGGCTGGTCCCCCGACTGGCCGACCGGCTACACCCTCATCCAGCCCCTCTTCGACGGCACCACGATCGCCAACGGCGCCAACAACGTCTCGCAGCTGAACGTGAGCTGGGTCAACACGGCGATCAAGAAGAACGCCGTCATCACGGACGCCACCAGGGCCAACGCGTCCTGGGCGGCGCTGGACCGCCGGATCATGGCGGAGGAGGCGCCGATCATCCCCGAGACGTACCAGCGGCGCTACTACCTGTACGGATCCAAGGTGGGCGGGGGCGAGTTCGACCCGCTGTTCTCGGCGTTCATCCTCTACAAGCTCTACGCCAAGGCCTGAGGCCACCAGGGAATCGCATCGCCATGTTCCGTTTCCTCGTCCGCCGGACGCTCGGCGCGCTGCTGATCCTCCTGATCATCAGCGCCCTCACCTTCGTGCTCTTCTACGTCGCCCCCCGTGACCCGGCGCGCGCCGCCTGCGGCAAGCTGTGCACGCCGCAGACACTCGCGCTGGTCCGGCACAACCTCGGGATCTCCGACCCCCTGCCGGTCCAGTACTGGCACTGGCTCGTCGGCGTGTTCGCCGGCCGCGACTACACGGGGCTCGGGCACTGCCCCGCCCCGTGCCTCGGCTACTCGTTCACCAACCACGAGCCGGTGCTCGGCCTGATCACCGACCGCTTCCCGACGACGCTCTCGCTCTCGCTGGGCAGCACGGTCGTGTTCGTGGTCTTCGGGGTGGGCACCGGAATGATCGCGGCGGTCAAGCAGGGCAGGCCGCTGGACAAGATCGCGTCCTCCGCCTCGCTGGTCGGCTCGTCGCTGCAGATCTACATCGTCGGCGTGGTCGCGATGTACTACCTCTCCGACCAGTGGCATCTGCTGCCCCGGCCGCAGGACAGCGTGGGGTTCACCCAGGATCCGGCCGCGTGGTTCAAGGGCCTGCTGCTGCCCTGGCTGGTCCTCGCGCTGATCTTCACCGCCAACTACACCCGGATGACCCGCTCCCAGCTGGTGGAGACCCTGAACGAGGACTACGTGCGCACCGCGCGCGCCAAGGGCCTCTCCCGCCGGACGGTCTTCTTCCGGTTCGCCTGGCGGGGTGCGATGGGCCCGATCGTCACGATCCTCGGGCTCGACATCGGCTACCTCCTCGGCGGCGCGATCATCACCGAGGAGACCTTCGGCCTGCACGGCATCGGCGCCCTGTCCATCAAGGCCGTACGGGACAACGACCTGCCGCTGCTGCTCGGCGTGGTCCTCACCGCGGCCGCCGCGATCGTCGTCGCCAACATCGTCGTCGACGCCGTCTACGCCCTCATCGACCCGCGGGTCCGGCTCGCGTAGGCGCTGCTGCGCCGCAGCGGGCGGTTCGCCGGCTGCGGGACCGTCGTGGCCGGTCGCACAGTTCCCCGCGCCCCTTCGGGGCGCTCCGCACCGGCCCCTCGCCGGATCCGTCCGACCATCTGGAGAGACAGCCCCATGAGCACTCCCTTCCTCTCCGTGCGCGACCTGCGCGTCCACTTCTCCACCGAGGACGGTGTCGTCAGAGCCGTCGACGGGCTCTCCTTCGACCTGGCCGAGGGCAGGACGCTCGGCATCGTGGGCGAGTCCGGCTCGGGCAAGTCCGTCACCAACCTGGCGATCCTCGGCCTGCACGACCGCGAACACACCGCGGTGGACGGCGAGATCCTGCTCGACGGCAAGGACCTGCTGACCGCGACCGAGCGGCAGCTGGAGCGGCTGCGCGGCAACACCATGTCGATGATCTTCCAGGACGCGCTGGCCTCGCTCTCGCCGTTCCACACGATCGGGAAGCAGATCGGCGAGACGTACCGCAAGCACACCGGGGCGTCCCGGCACGCGGCACGCTCGCGGGCGGTGGAGATGCTCAGACGCGTCGGCATCCCGCAGCCCGACCTGCGGGTGGACGACTACCCGCACCAGTTCTCCGGCGGGATGCGCCAGCGCGCGATGATCGCCATGGCCCTGGTCTGCGATCCACGGCTGCTGATCGCGGACGAGCCGACCACCGCGCTCGACGTGACGGTCCAGGCGCAGATCATGGACCTGCTCAAGGACCTCCAGCAGGAGTTCGGCACGGCGATCGTCTTCATCACCCACGACCTGGGGGTCATCTCCCACGTCGCCGACGAGGTACTGGTGATGTACGGCGGCCGCTGCGTGGAGCGGGGCACGCGGAGCGAAGTGCTGCGCACACCCCAGCACCCGTACACCTGGGGCCTGCTCGGCTCGATGCCGAGCCTCGACGGGCCGGTCGACGTGCCGCTGTCGCCGATCCCCGGCCTGCCGCCCTCCCTCCTCAACCCGCCGTCGGGCTGCCGCTTCCACCCGCGGTGCGCGTTCGTGGAGAAGGTCCACGCGGGACTGTGTGCCACGGACAGCCCCGAGTTGCGCATCACCGCCGGGCGCGGCGCCGCCTGCCACCTCAGCGCCGGGCAGCGCCGGGAGTTCTTCACCGACTACGCGACGCCGCAGCCCAACTGACCCGCGAGAGATGGGACTTCACGTTCATGAGCAGCACGAACCCCCTGCTGGAGGTCACCGGGCTCACCCAACACTTCCCGGTGCGGGGCGGCTTCCCCCTCCGCCGCACGGTCGGCGCGGTCCGGGCCGTCGACGGGCTCGATCTCCGGGTCGCCGAGGGCGAGAGCCTGGGCCTGGTCGGCGAGTCCGGCTGCGGCAAGTCGACCACGGGCCGACTCATCACCCGGCTCCTGGAACCGACCGCCGGGAAGATCACGTACCGCGGCCAGGACATCACGCACGCCGGCCGCAAGGAGCTGGCACCGGTCCGCTCCGAGATCCAGATGATCTTCCAGGACCCGTACGCCTCGTTGAACCCCCGGCACACGGTCGGACGGATCGTCTCCGGGCCCATGGAGATCAACGGCATCGACCCGCCCGGCGGCCGCGAGCGGCGCGTGCACGAACTGCTGGAGACCGTCGGCCTCAACCCCGAGCACTACAACCGCTTCCCGCACGAGTTCTCCGGCGGTCAGCGCCAGCGCATCGGCGTGGCCCGGGCCCTGGCGCTGAACCCGAGACTGATCGTCGCGGACGAGCCGGTGTCGGCCCTGGACGTGTCGATCCAGGCCCAGGTGGTGAACCTCCTGCAGACCCTGCGGGAGGACCTGGGCATCGCGTTCGTCTTCATCGCCCACGACCTGGCGATCGTCCGGCACTTCTCGCAGCGCGTCGCCGTGATGTACCTCGGCCGGATCGTCGAGACCGCCGACCGTGACGACCTGTACGCGAACCCGCGCCACCCGTACACGCGGGCGCTGCTGTCCGCCGTACCGGAGGCGACCGCAGAGACGGCGTCCGGTGGCGCCCCGGCCCGCGCACGCATCCGCCTCACGGGAGACGTGCCCTCACCCCTCGACCCGCCGTCGGGCTGCCGGTTCCGCACGCGCTGCTGGAAGGCGACGCAGAGGTGCGCCTCGGAGGTGCCGGCGCTGGTGCGGGCCCACGGGAACGGGGTGGGGCACCTGACGGCCTGCCACCATCCGGAGGGCAGGGACACGGTCCCCGGGCCCCGGCTCTCCTCGGGCCCCGGGATCGCGGCCTGAGCGGGGCGGGGCTCAGCCCTGCTCGCCCCGCTCCACGCAGAACTCGTTGCCCTCGGGGTCCGCCAGGAGGACCCAGCCGCCGCCGTCCGGGCGGGTCCGGTCCGCGATCAGCCGGGCCCCGAGACCGAGGGCCCGCTCGACCTCCGCCGCTCGGGTGCGTCCCTGCGGCCGCAGGTCGAAGTGGATACGGTTCTTGGCCGTCTTGCCCTCCGGGACCCGCACGAAGAGCAGCCTCGGGCCGCCGGCCGGATCCTGGATCAGTGCCTCCGGGTCACCGGGCTTGTCGTCGTCGGCCAGGGGCCGGCCGAGCAGCTCGCTCCAGAACAGCCCGAGATCGTACGGGTCCCCAGTGCAGTCGAAGGTGATGCTGTGGATGCTGGGATCCAACTGGCTCCTCCAGGAGCTTCGTCACGGTTCTCGCCCGGGCGGCCCCCACCCGCCCCGTCCACTCCTGAGGGCCGCTCCCCCGCCGGACCGGACGGCCCCGGCCTCGACCTCGAACGTCGGACGGGCTGAAGGCGCCGGCGCGGGCCGACAGGTCTTCAGCCCGTCCGGCGTTCGAGGAGCGGGGATCGCGGGGACGGTGGCCCCGAGTCCTACTCCGCGTCCTTCTCCAGCGCCGCGAGCGCCGGGTCGAGGACGATGTCCTCGCCGCGCGCCTCGGTCGTCGGGTCCTCCGGGAAGTGGCACGCCGTGAGGTGGCCCTCGCGGTTGCCCGAGATCTGCACCAGCGGGGGCTCCTCCGTGGCGCACTTGTCCTGGGCCTTCCAGCACCGGGTACGGAACCGGCAGCCGGACGGCGGGTGGATCGGCGAGGGAACGTCACCGGAGAGCCGGATCCGCTCCCGGTCCTCGGTCTCGTCGTCGAGCGCGACCTCCGGCACCGCCGACAGCAGGGCGTGGGTGTACGGGTGGCGGGGCCGGTTGTAGATCGAGTCCCGGTCGCCGACCTCCACGATCTTGCCGAGGTACATCACCGCGAGGCGCTGCGAGAAGTGCCGGACGATCGCCAGGTCGTGCGCGATGAAGAGGAAGGCGATGCCCATCTCTTCCTGGACCTTCTGGAGCAGGTTGACGACCTGCGCCTGGATCGACACGTCGAGCGCGGAGACCGGCTCGTCCGCGACGATCAGCTTCGGGTTCAGCGCCAGGGCCCGGGCCACGCCGATGCGCTGGCGCTGGCCGCCGGAGAACTCGTGCGGGAAGCGGTTGTAGTGCTCGGGGTTGAGGCCGACCAGTTCCAGCAGCTCGCGTACGCGTGTCTCGCGGCCACCGGGCGGGTTGATCCCGTTGACCTCCATCGGCGACTTGATGATGGTGCCGACGGTCTGCCGCGGGTTCAGCGACGAGTACGGGTCCTGGAAGATCATCTGGATCTCGGACCGCACGGGGGCGATCTGCCTGCGCGAGGCGTGCGTGATGTCCTGCCCCGCGTACGTGATCTTTCCGGCGGTCGGTTCCAGGAGCCGGGTGATGAGCCGGCCCGTGGTCGACTTGCCGCAGCCGGACTCGCCGACCAGGCCGACGCTCTCGCCGACGCCGACGGTCAGGTCGACCCCGTCCACCGCCTGTACGGCTCCGACCTTGCGCTTGATCGGGAAGCCGCCGTAGATCGGGAAGTGTTTCGTCAGGCCCTCGACGGAGAGCAGCGTCTCGGCCGCCCCGTCCACCGGGCCCTGCGGCTTCGGCAGGGTGAGTTTGTCGCTCATGTGTCGTTCTCCCTAGCCCAGCCGGGGCTTGATCTGTTCGATGAAAAGGGTCGACTTCTGCTCATCGCCCAGGTGACAGGCGGCGCCGCGGCCCGCGGGCAGCTGCGGCCGGTCACTGGAGCAGCGCGTTCCGCCGACCTCGGAGGTGAAGCCGCACCGCGGGTGGAACGGGCAGCCCGACGGCGGGTTCAGCAGGCTGGGCGGAGACCCCGGGATCGGGGTGAGCGCCTGCGCCGTGTCACCGCCGAGTCGCGGCATCGAGCTCAGCAGGCCCCAGGTGTACGGGTGCTGGGGGGCGCGCAGCACTTCGCGGACGCTGCCGCGTTCCACAGCCCGCCCCGAGTACATCACCAGCAGGTCGTCGGCCATCTTGGAGATGACGCCGAGGTCGTGGGTGATGAAGATGATCGCCGAACCGAACTCCTGCTGGAGGTCCTTGAGCAGGTCCAGGATCTGGGCCTGCACCGTCACGTCCAGGGCCGTGGTCGGCTCGTCGGCGATCAGCAGGTCGGGGTCGCAGATCAGCGCCATGGCGATCATGGCGCGCTGGCGCATACCGCCGGAGAACTGGTGCGGGTAGTCGTTGAAGCGCATCGCGGGCTGCGGGATGCCGACCTTGTCGAGCATCTCGATGGCCCGCGCCTTCGCCTCCTTCTTGGAGGCGCCGGTGTGCTTCATGAACGGTTCCGCGATCTGCCGGCCCACCGTGTAGTACGGCGAGAGCGCGGTCAGCGGGTCCTGGAAGATCATCGCGACCTTGTTGCCGCGAAGCTTCTCCATCTCCTTCTCGGTCGCGGTGACCAGTTCCTTGCCGTCCAGGACGATCTCGCCCTCGACGGTGGCGGTCTTGGGGTTGTGCAGGCCGAGGACGGTCAGGTTGGTGACGGACTTGCCGGAGCCCGACTCACCCACGATGCCCAGTGTCTTGCCGCGTTCGACGTCGAAGGAGAGCCCGTCGACGGCCTTCACGATGCCGTCCTCAGTGGAGAACCGCACGCGCAGGTCGCGGACCGAGAGGAAGGCCTCCGGCCCGCTCGGGGCCTTCTCGCCTTCGGTCTTGGTCAGTGTGGTCACGGTATTTCTCCTAGGCGAGGCGCACGCGCGGGTCGATGTAGGCGTAGGCGAGGTCCACGATGATGTTCAGGATCAGGATGAAGAAGGCCCCGAACAGCATGACGCCCATCGTCAGCGGAAGGTCCTTGCTCAGCGAACCCTGGACCGCCAGACGCCCGATACCGGCGAGGTCGAAGGTGAACTCCGTGACCACCGCGCCCGAGAGCAGCGCGCTGAGGTCCATGCCGATGATGGTGACGATGGGGATGAGCGAACCGCGCCAGGCGTACCGGAAGAAGACGTACCGCTGCCGCATGCCTTTGGCGCGCGCCGTACGGACGTGCTCCTCCTGCAGCTGCTCGATCATCGTCGAGCGGGCCATACGCGTGTACTGGGCGGTGAAGATCGTGGCCATCACGGCCCAGGGGATCAGCATGCCCATGAACCAGTCACCCGGGTTGTCCGTGAACGAGACGTACTTGGGGAACTCCAGCCAGCCGGTCTGGTAGACCAGGATGCCAAGGACGATCGGGCCCAGGAAGTAGATCTGGAACGAGCTGAGCACCATCGAGGCGCCGCTGACCACCTTGTCGATGACCGTACCGCGCTTCCAGGCAGCCATCAGACCCGTACCGAGGCCGAACAGCAGGAAGATCACCAGGCCGCCGACGGTCAGCGAGAGCGTCAGCGGGAAGCGGTCCATGATGGAGTCCCACACGAAGTCGCCGCTGTCGAAGGAGACACCCAGACACGGGGCGGAGCAGTGTCCCTGCGGGAAGTCCCGGCCGGACACGATACCCATCATGAATTCCCAGAACTGGGTGGTGATGGGCTTGTCCAGGCCGAGGTTCTCACGGATGACCGCGATGTTCTCGGGGGAACAGTTCTTGCCGCAGGACAGCTGCGCGAAGTCCTGGGGGATCGTATAGAACAGGAAGAACGTGAAGGCGCCGATCAGGAACATGATCACGACGGCGCCGCTCAGCCTGCGGATGAGGAACTGAAGCATGGCGGGTGGGTGCTCTCTTCGAAACGCGGCGGCAGGAGGGGGATACCGTCCGCGGGGGTGCGCTCCGCCTGGCGCACACCCCCGCGGATCAGCCGAGCTGACTGTTTACGGCTGCTTCAGGAACAGGTCGTTGATGTCGATGTAGCTCGACTCCGTGCTGTACCGGGCACCACCGATGTTCGAACCGTAGAGCTGGATCTGCTTCGAGTAGTAGACCGGGGCGCCGGGGTTGATGCCCTCCACGATGCGGTGGTGAGCCGCTTCCCACGTCTTGGCCGCCTGCTCGGGCTCCTCCGTCACGGCCTTCTTGATGAGGTCGTTGACCTGCTTGTCGTCGATGTGCGAGTAGTTCGGCGCACCATCGGCGACCAGCTCGCCGTCGTAGACGGGGGTGATGACCGTGGACGAGGACGGCCAGTCCTGGCCCCAGCCGGTCATGTAGAGGTCGTACGGGTTCTTGAGCTTGCCGACCTGCTCGTAGAAGGTCGCGCGGTCGATCTCCTTGGCCTGGACATCGAAGCCGAGCTTGTTCAGCGCGTCCTTGATGATGACCATCTGGGCCTGGCCACGCGGGGTGTTGGAGTAGGCGTAGCTGAGCTTGGTGCCCTGCTTGAAGCCGGCCTCCTTCAGCAGCGCCTTGGCCTTCGCCGGGTCACCGTTGGGCTTCTTCAGCTTGCCGAACGGGTCGTACTTCGGGTCGAAGTCGGGCAGGGTCGGGGCCAGCAGGCCACCCGCGACCTCGCCGCCGTACCGGCCACCGTCCGCCTGCACCATGGACTGGTTCGGGATCGCGTAGGTGATCGCGTCGCGAACCTTCTTGTCCTTCATCTTGGCGCTGTCGAGGTTGAAGGTCAGCGACCAGACGTAGGGCTGGTAGCCCTGGATGGTGCGCTTCTTCGCGTCGGCGTCGCCGATGACCGAGGACAGCTGGGCCGGGTCCACGGAGTCCGTGAACTGGATGGCGTTCTTGGCCTCGCCCTGGTCGGCGATCAGGCGCTTGGTCTGGCTGGCCTGGTCGATGGTGTTGGTGAAGTTGTAGCCGTCGACGTACTGGTGGCGCACCGAGTCCGTCTTCTCGTCCCACTGGTCGTTCTTGACCAGCTTGACGGACTTGCCGGCCTTGTACTCCGCGACCTTGTACGGGCCGAGCGCCGCCGGGGCCTTGTCGTACTTCTCCTTCGTGTCCTGCTTCTCGGGCACGATGGCGTAACCGGCCATGGCCAGGGCCTGCGGGAGGTCCGGCTGGGCGACCTTGAAGTGGAAGACGACGGTCTTGTCGTCCGGGGTCTCCAGGACGGAGTCCGGAAGGTGCTTGCCCTTGTACGGGCCGTCGGGCAGCGCCTTGCGGTATTCGGGGCCGGAGAGCCAGCTCTGGACGTAGGTCGGACCGTCGAAGATGACCTTCGAGTACTGCCGCTCGATGGTGTGGCGGACGTCGGCGGACGTGATGACGTTGCCGTCCTCGTCCTTGATGCCGTCCTTGAGCGTGTACGTCCAGGTCTTGCCGCCGTCGGACGACTTGCCGGAGTCGGTGGCGACGTCACCGACGACCGTCAGGTTGCCGTTGTCGTCCTCCTGGAAGTTCGTCAGACCGCGGTGGATCAGGTTGGCGAACTGGCCGGCGTCGCTGACGTAGATCTGGCCCGGGTCCATGTGGGTCAGGTCGGACTGCTGGTAGACGTTGATGGTGCCGCCGGTCTTGGCGCCGGCCACCGGCTCGGCCGGACCGTTGGACGCCTGGGCGTCACCGTAGGCAACAGGCTTCGACTGCGACGCGGCGTCGTCCTTGGACTTGGAGTCGTCCTTGCCGTTGCCCTTGCCACTGTCGTTGGAGCAGCCGGTCAGCACCAGCGACCCCGCTGCGATGGCGACGGCTATGGCTCGCACTGTGCGCGTTCTGATGGGCTTCATGAGGCCGATGCACCTACCTGTCGATTGTTGTCCACGAGTGCTGCCTGACGGTCCGGTCTCCCGGAACGGGGGTGGCAGCCCCCCCACCCACCAATGGACGGTTAGCGTCCGGTCTTGGGGTCGAATGCGTCCCGGACGGAGTCGCCGAGAAGGTTGAAGCAGAGCACGAAGACCACCATCGCGATGCCCGGGAAGAACATGAACATCGGGTCCTGCTCATAGATCTCGGACCCGATGGCGAACATCCGGCCCCAGTCCGGCGTCGGCTCGACGAAGCCCACACCGACGTACGAGAGGAACGCGATGGAGAGAATCGAACTGGGCAGCATGTAGGTGCCCTGCACGAGGATCGGCGTGACGATGTTCGGCAGGATCTCCTTGCGCACGATGCGCGACGGAGAGGCTCCCGAGACCTTCGCCGCCTCCACGAACTCCCTCTCCCGCAGGGAGAGTACGGAGCTGCGGACCAGGCGGGCCATGCCCATCCAGCCGAGGAACCACATCACCAGGATGATCGCCACGGCGCGCAGATAGGTGGGCGTCTCGTCCGTCGGGGAGACGAACAGCGCGGTGACCACCGGCATGAAGGCGATGAAGAACAGCTGCTGCGGGAAGGCCAGGAAGAAGTCGGTGATCCGGCCGAGCCAGTAGTCGACCTTGCCGCCGAAGTAGCCGCTGACCATGCCGATGACGACGCCCGTCAGGACGCTGAACACCGTGACCAGAACAGCCATGTAGAGCGAGGTGCGCATGCCGTACAGCAGCATGGTGAACACGTCACGCCCCAGCTTGGGCTCGACCCCGAACCAGAAGTCGCCCGACATCCCGCCGAACGAGCCGGTGGGCATGGCGAAGTCGTCGAGCAGGAAGGGGTAGTCGGGCTCCTGTGCGTACAGCGTGTAGGGGTTCTTGCCGTACAGCGACGAGATGACCGGGGCGAGGGCGGCGATCGCGAAGAAAAAAATCACCACGCACGCGGAGATCACTCCGGTACGGTCTCGCTTGAAGCGATGCCACATCAACTGCCCGGGGGAACGGCCTTCCAGCTTCTCGGCCTCGGCGGGCTCGGTGTTCGACGCGAGCTCGGGGTCCAAGGCCGCCGACGGCCCGGAGCCCTCGGCCTTGGTTGGACTGGTCATCTTTGTTCTTCCCCCGGGGGATGGAGAGTTGAGCGCAGCACAGATACCGGCAGGTTCTGTGGTTTCAGGGAACTTTCACCAAGTCGGTCAACGCGCGTCAAGGGCGGAAGACATAGGGATCTCCCTACCGTCGAAATTTTGAGCAAAAATTGCAGAGAATGACACCTACGCGCGCTTGACAGGTGAGATGAGACTCCGGCAAAACGGACATCATTGAGGAAAATTTCGTTTACGTGTCCGAAACTTGATTGGGCATTGCCCGATATGCGAACGCCGCCGTGTCGTTCCCGTCGTCGCCCGAACTGAACCGGTTTCGCCGTACGGGCACACCGAAGGCCCGGCTCCCCGCCGTGCGAAGAACCGGGTGTCCGGATGAGGCCCTCACCGGCCCGGGAGCGTGTTCCCGGGGCCGGAAGAGGCAGGTCGAACCCTGTTTGTCAGCCGTGCTTGGCGCGGCTCGCGGCGCGGGCACGCTCGCGGCCGTCCAGGTTGACCTTGCGGATGCGAACGGACTCCGGGGTCACCTCGACACACTCGTCGTCGCGGCAGAACTCCAGGGACTGCTCCAGGGAGAGCTTGCGCGGCGGGACGATCGCCTCGAACGAGTCGGCCGACGACGACCGCATGTTCGTGAGCTTCTTCTCCTTGGTGATGTTCACGTCCATGTCGTCGGCGCGCGAGTTCTCGCCGACGATCATGCCCTCGTACACCTCGGTGCCGGGGTCCGTGAAGAGCACGCCGCGCTCCTGGAGATTCGTCATCGCGAACGCGGTGACGGCGCCGGCGCGGTCGGCGACCAGCGAGCCGTTGTTACGGGTCGCCAGCACGCCGAACCACGGCTCGTGGCCCTCGTGGATGGAGTGGGCGATGCCCGTGCCACGCGTGCCGGTCAGGAACTCCGTACGGAAGCCGATGAGGCCGCGGGACGGCACCACGAACTCCATGCGGACCCAGCCGGACCCGTGGTTGGACATGTTGTCCATCCGGCCCTTGCGGACACCCATGAGCTGCGTGACCGCGCCCATGTGCTCCTCGGGGACGTCGATCGTCATGCGCTCGACGGGCTCGTGGACCTTGCCGTCGATGATCTGCGTGACCACCTGCGGCTTGCCGATGGTCAGCTCGAATCCCTCACGGCGCATCTGCTCGACCAGGATCGCCAGGGCCAGCTCACCGCGGCCCTGCACCTCCCAGGCGTCGGGGCGCTCGGTGTCCAGGACCCGCAGCGAGACGTTACCGACCAGCTCACGGTCCAGACGGTCCTTGACCTGGCGGGCCGTGACCTTGCGGTCCTTGACCGCGGCCTTGTTCTCCGCGCCCTTGCCGGTGCCACCGCGGCCGACCAGCGGCGAGGTGTTGGTACCGATGGTCATGGAGATCGCGGGTTCGTCGACCGTGATGAGCGGCAGCGCGATGGGGTTCTCGGGGTCGGCGAGGGTCTCGCCGATCATGATGTCCGGGATGCCCGCGACGGCACAGATGTCACCGGGGCCGGCCTTCTCGGCGGGCTTGCGGGTGAGCGCCTCGGTCATCAGCAGCTCGGTGATGCGGACGCTCGACATCGTGCCGTCACGCTTGATCCACGTGACCGTCTGGCCCTTGCGCAGCTCGCCCTGCTCGACGCGGAGCAGCGCGATACGGCCGAGGAAGTTGTCGGCGTCCAGGTTGGTGACGTGCGCCTGGAGCGGGGCCTCCTCGTCGTACTGGGGGGCCGGGACGTGCGAGAGGATCGTGGAGAAGAACGGCTCCAGGCTGTCGCTGTCGGCCGGGACCGTGCCGTTCTCCGGCTTGGTCAGCGACGCGACGCCGTCACGCGCACAGGCGTAGACGATCGGGAACTCGATCTGCTCCTCGTCGGCGTCCAGGTCGAGGAAGAGGTCGTAGGCCTCGTTCACGACCTCGTCGATGCGCGAGTCGGGGCGGTCCGTCTTGTTGATGCACAGGATGACGGGCAGCCGGGCCTGGAGGGCCTTGCGCAGCACGAAGCGGGTCTGGGGCAGCGGCCCCTCGGAGGCGTCCACCAGGAGGACGACCGCGTCCACCATCGACAGACCGCGCTCGACCTCGCCACCGAAGTCGGCGTGACCGGGGGTGTCGATGATGTTGATCGTGATGACGTCGCCGCCATCCTTCGGGTGGTACTTCACGGCCGTGTTCTTGGCCAGGATCGTGATGCCCTTTTCACGTTCCAGGTCGTTCGAGTCCATCATGCGGTCGTCGAGCGACTCGGCGGCGTGCGCGGCGAAGGCACCGGCCTGCTTGAGCATGGCGTCGACCAGAGTGGTCTTGCCATGGTCGACGTGGGCGACGATGGCAACGTTGCGGATGTCGTGGCGCGTGGCCATATTGAGGCGCTTCTCCCGGAGTGAGTGGACGGCCATCCGCTGCGCGGGGCCTTGCCGGGCTGAAACGTGCCACGGCCTTACCCCATGGTACGGGCCCGCTGCCGCTGGGGCTCGACAGGGCTCCGGCCGGTGCCCTCGGTCCCGGCCGGTCGGTGCTGGTCGCGCCGTTCCCCGCCTCCCTCACGTGGCACTCGTCACCTGCGGCTTCGGGCCTTCTTCAGGAAGCCCATGTCCTCGTAGAGGGGGGTCTGGAAACCGAAGGCTCCCGCGTTGGCGAGATGGGTGCGGACCGCTGTCAGCTGAGGGCGCTGGTACAGGGGGATCGACCCCGCGGCGGCCCAGATGCGGGCGTCGGCCTTGCGGACCAGGGAGCGGGACTCGCCCGCGTCGAGTTCGGCGATGGCCTGGTCGAAGAGCTGGTCCACCTGGTCGGTGCCGACCCGCGTGTAGTTCTGCTCGACGCTCAGGGAGCCGTCCGCCGCCGGAACAGGCTTGGAGTAGATGGGGCGGGCGTCGGTCGCGGGGTACGCGGACGCGGGCCAGGAGTACAGCGCCAGGTCGTACTCGCCCGAGGCGATGTGGTCCTTGAAGTAGCTGTCGTCCGCGACCTTGGAGATCTCCGTACGGATCCCGACGCGGTCCAGCATCCTGGCGATCCGCTCCCCGACGGTCCGCAGCGACCGGGAGCCGGGGCCCGACGGGAGCACGAAGCGCAGCGACAGCGCCTTGCCGTTCTTGGCGAGCGGCCCCGCCGCGGCGCGGCCCGGCGCGGCGGTGCCCCTCGGTGCGTACGCGCCCGGGGCGCCACCGTGCTTGAGCTGCTGCTTCCCGTCCTGGGCGAGGTGCTTCTCCGCCGCTCCGCCGGCCCCGTCCCGCTCCCCCCGCCCCTCCTTCTTGTCTTTCTTTTCTTTCTTGCCCGTCTTGCTCTTCTTCGCCTTCTTGTCCTTCTGGCCGTCCTTCTCCCTCTCGGCCATGCGGCGGTCGTCCAGCGCCGCCGCCTGGTCGAGGAGCGCGGCCCGCTGGCGTTCGACCAGGGGTGCGGGCGCGAGCACGGCGGAGCCGCCGTGCTCGCCGGGCTTGTCGTCGTCCGTGGAACTGTGCGGGCCGGCCGGCTTCCCGTCCGTCTCTCCGACGACGTACGTGCCGTCGTCGGCGGAGTCGCCGCTGCCGTCCGAGCCGTCCGAGGCCTTGGAGGCTTCCGCGCCGGCCGCCTTCTTCGCCTTCTTCTCCTCCTTGACGGGCCCGCCCACCACCCATCCGGCGTCGGACAGCAGAGCCTGCGCCTCCCCGGTGTCCTGTCCGCCGAGCGCTCCGCTGTTGTCGGCGTACGCGTGCTGTCCGGCGAGCGCGAGATGGCTGCCGACCGGTTCGGCGGGCAGGCCCAGGGGCTTCAGCACCACCTCGGCGAGCTCGTCCCGGTCGAGGGCGCGGGCCACGGCCCGGCGGACCCGCTCGTCGGCGAGCGGGCCCTCGGAACCGTTCAACGCGAGCTGTGTGAAGGCCGGTTCGAGGGACTTGCGGACCTCGAACCCGCGCAGGGAGGACTGCTCGTCGGCGTACTTCGCGAGGGCCTTGCGGCGCTTCGAGCGCGCCACCATCTCCTCGTCGGCCGCCTCCTCGTCGGAGCCGTGCGCGATCGCCCAGGAACGCAGCGCCCTGCCCGCAGTGAGGGCCGCGCCGGGGCCGTGCATGAGCGGAGCCCCCTTGGCCGCCTTCTTTTCCCGGCCGGCGAGCGTGACGCGGTGCGCCTCGGACGCGTCGATCTCGGCCAGGTCGAGCCGGCCGGCGGCGAGCGCGGCGGCGCGCTTCTCCCGCGGCACGGCACGCAGGACCAGCGTGGAGAGCTTGGCGGGGCGGCCCCACCAGCGAGGGTTGCGCTTCAGGGTGAGGTCGCCGGACTCGCGGTCGATCGCGTCGATCACGAAGGGGCCCGCGGTGACCTTCAGCTTGCGGCGGGCACTGTCGTTGAAGCTGTCCGGGGTACCCATGACGTCCTTCGGGTACAGCGGCGAGAACAGCGACTGCCAGTCCGCGTACGGCTTGCCGAAGGTGACCCGGACCTCCAGGTCGTTCGCACCGCGCTCGATCTTCTCGATGCGGTCGTAGCCGGCGTTGCGGGCGGTCCAGTACGCGGTGTCCTTGCCGGACAGGGCGCGCCACTGGGCCGAGAAGTCCGCGGCGCCGATCTCGCGGCCGTCGCTCCAGACGGCCTGCTGGTTGAGCTTGTAGAGCACGACCTGCTTGGGCTCGCGCTCGACGACCTTCGCCGACTCCAGGTACTCGGGGTTGCGCTGCGGCCGGCCGTTCGCGTCGAGCCGGTACATGGTGGGCAGTACGGCGCCGACGACCCGGGAGGTGGCGGCGTCCGCGTCGGCCTGGAAGGCGTTGAGGGTCTCCGGGACGTTGTCCACGGCCCAGCGCGCGGTGCCGCCGTCCGCGATCAGATCACGCCCCGCGGGCGCGATGTCCTGGCCCGCGGTGGGCCTGCCCGCCTCGTCCTGCTCGCTGCACCCGGCGAGAGCCGGCACCGCGAGGACACCCGCCGTGAGGAACGCGACCGAGCGCGTCACCGCGCGCAGTCCGACGCCGTCGTGGGACATGACTGGTACCTCCGGGGGGCCGCTCCACAGGTGAACACGGGGTGTCTGATCACGTTTGGCGGTATTTGGAGTTGATCAGATGTATGCCGCCACTGAAGAGGAAAGGGTTCGGCACCGGGGGGCGACACGGCGACGGCGGCGGGCAAGCCCACCCGTGCGGCGCAACGCCCCGAGCCCGCGGCGCGGAGCCCTTCGCACCCGCACGCCCCTGCCAATCCATGCACATCCCTTCACACCAGCAGGTGTGACGCGCGACACTCGCAGGCGCATGAACGTTGCCGCCTTGGGCCGATGGGTCCGCGGAAGTGAGGGCACGCCATGTCCGTGCACGACGACCTGACATCGATACAGCGCTCTCTCGACGACCTGGTGAGGTCCGTGAAGCGACTGGAACAGCAGATGGGTGGCGGTGGTCTGGAGATGCGCAGGGTGCGCACCGACGCCGACCACCTGCGCGAGAGCGTGGCGCTGCTGCGCGAGGCCGCACCCGGCCTCGGCAAGCCCCGGCGCCCCGACCTCGTGTCCATCCCCGACACCCCGTACGACAACACCCTGTGGACGGACTCCGACGACGAAGGACTCGGCGCCCGCGACCGCCACGCACCCTGATCCCGACCGGAGCTCTCCTTGGCCACTGGTACGGAACCCCATATGAAGAGCGGCGGCGTACGGAACCGTACGCGCGCCGCGATCACCGCCCCGCATCTGCGGACCGACCGCTGGTGGCTGGCGCCCGCCGCTACGGCGGCCGGGCTGCTGGCCTTCGTCGTCTACTCGACCTGGCGGGCGTTCTCGAACAGCGACTACTACGCGGCTCCCTACGTCTCCCCGTTCTACTCGCCGTGTCTGGCGGAGAACTGCGAGCCGATGAGGAACGGGCCCAACTGGGAGCTCTTCGGCAGCTGGTGGGGCCTGTCCCCCGCCCTGATCGTCCTGATCTTCCCGCTCGGCTTCCGGCTGACCTGCTACTACTACCGCAAGGCGTACTACCGGGGCTTCTGGGCCTCGCCACCGGCCTGCGCGGTCGCGGAGCCGCACAAGAAGTACACCGGCGAGACCCGCTTCCCGCTGATCTTCCAGAACATCCACCGCTACTTCTTCTACGCGGCGGTGCCGGTCGCCGGGATCCTCACGTACGACACGGTCCTCTCCTTCCGGGACGAGCACTACGAGTGGGGCCACATGGGGCTCGGCACGCTCGTGTTCCTCGTCAACATCGTGCTGATCTGGGCCTACACCCTGTCCTGCCACTCGTGTCGGCACATCGTCGGCGGCAAGCTCAAGCACTTCTCCAAGCACCCCGTGCGCTACCGGACCTGGCAGCTCGTCGGGAAGCTGAACGCCCGGCACATGCAGCTCGCCTGGGCGTCGTTGGTGAGCGTGGCGCTCGCCGACTTCTACGTGTACCTGGTCGCGTCCGGCGCCTTCGACGATCCGAGGTTTTTCTAGATGAGTGGGGCCTTCTGATGTCCGTGGTCGACCGGCAGGAGTGGGACGTCGTGGTGGTGGGCGCGGGCGGCGCGGGCCTGCGTGCCGCCATCGAGGCCCGCGAGCGGGGCGCCCGCACGGCCGTGATCTGCAAGTCCCTGTTCGGCAAGGCGCACACGGTGATGGCCGAGGGCGGCATCGCGGCGGCGATGGGCAACGTCAACTCCGGTGACGACTGGCAGGTCCACTTCCGCGACACCATGCGCGGCGGGAAGTTCCTCAACCAGTGGCGGATGGCCGAGCTGCACGCGCAGGAAGCCCCGGACCGCGTGTGGGAACTGGAGACCTGGGGCGCCCTCTTCGACCGTACGAAGGACGGGCGCATCTCCCAGCGCAACTTCGGCGGGCACGAGTACCCGCGGCTCGCGCACGTCGGCGACCGTACGGGCCTTGAGCTGATCCGCACGCTCCAGCAGAAGATCGTGTCGCTGCAGCAGGAGGACTTCAAGGAGACCGGCGACTACGAGTCGCGTCTGAAGGTCTACCAGGAGTGCACGGTCACCCGGATCCTGAAGACTGTGCCCGACAGCGGCTCCGCCGCGGGGAGCCGGGTCTCCGGGGCCTTCTGCTACGAACGGGAGTCCGGCCGCTTCTTCGTACTGGAGGCCCCGTCGGTCGTGGTCTCCACGGGGGGCATCGGCAAGTCCTTCAAAGTGACGTCGAACTCGTGGGAGTACACGGGCGACGGGCACGCGCTGGCGCTCCTCGCGGGGGCGCCGCTGCTGAACATGGAGTTCGTGCAGTTCCACCCGACGGGCATGGTCTGGCCGCCGTCCGTGAAGGGCATCCTCGTCACGGAGTCGGTGCGCGGGGACGGCGGGGTGCTCAGGAACTCCGAGGGCAAGCGGTTCATGTTCGACTACATCCCCGACGTCTTCAAGGAGAAGTACGCGCAGTCGGAGGAGGAGGGCGACCGGTGGTACGAGGACCCGGACCACAACCGGCGCCCGCCTGAACTGCTCCCCCGCGACGAGGTGGCGCGGGCCATCAACTCGGAGGTGAAGGCGGGCCGCGGGTCGCCCCACGGCGGGGTGTTCCTCGATGTCTCCACCCGCATGCCCGCCGAGGTCATCCGGCGCCGACTGCCGTCCATGTACCACCAGTTCAAGGAACTCGCGGACGTCGACATCACCGCCGAGGCGATGGAGGTCGGGCCGACCTGTCACTACGTGATGGGCGGGATCGCGGTCGAGTCGGACACCGCGGCGGCCCGCGGGGTGCCCGGGCTGTTCGCGGCCGGCGAGGTCGCGGGCGGGATGCACGGCTCCAACCGGCTCGGCGGGAACTCGCTGTCCGACCTGCTGGTGTTCGGGCGGCGGGCGGGGTTGCACGCGGCCCAGTACGCCACCGGGCTCGCCGGCGGACGTCCCCTCGTGGACGACGTGCAGGTCGACACGGCGGCGGCTGAGGCACTGCGGCCCTTCTCGGCCGAGGGTCCCGAGCCGAGCGCCGAGAACAGCCGGCCGCCGGAGAACCCGTACACCCTCCACCAGGAGCTCCAGCAGGCGATGAACGACCTCGTCGGCATCATCCGCAGGGAGGCGGAGATGGAGACGGCCCTGGAGAAGCTCGCGGACCTGCGCGTACGGGCGCGGCGGGCCGGGGTCGAGGGACACCGGCAGTTCAACCCGGGCTGGCACCTGGCGCTCGACCTGCGGAACATGCTGCTCGTCAGCGAATGTGTGGCCCGTGCCGCGCTGGAGCGTACGGAGTCGCGCGGCGGCCACACCCGGGAGGACCATCCGGCGATGGACCGGGCGTGGCGGCGCGTCAACCTGCTCTGTCAGCTGACCGATCCCACGGGCGGCCTGGCCGCCACGGACCCGGTGCACGGCCAGATCGACCTCGTCCGGGAGACCACCGAGCCCATCCGTCCCGACCTGCTCGCCCTCTTCGACAAGGAGGAGCTGGTCAAGTACCTCGCCGAAGAGGAGCTCTACGAGTGAGCAGCTACGAGGCCCGCTTCAAGGTGTGGCGCGGGGACGTCGAGGGCGGCGGCCTGGAGGACTTCGGGGTCGAGGTGAACGACGGCGAGGTGGTCCTCGACATCATCCACCGGCTCCAGGCGACCCAGGCACCCGACCTCGCCGTGCGGTGGAACTGCAAGGCGGGCAAGTGCGGTTCGTGCTCGGCGGAGATCAACGGCCGGCCGCGGCTGCTGTGCATGACGCGGATGTCGGTGTTCACGCGGGAGGAGACGATCACCGTGACTCCCCTGCGTGCCTTTCCCGTCGTACGCGACCTCGTCACCGACGTCGGCTTCAACTACACGAAGGCGCGGGAGGTGCCCGCGTTCGTAACGCCGGAGGGTGTCGGTCCCGGCGAGTACCGGATGATGCAGGAGGACGTGGACCGGTCGCAGGAGTTCCGCAAGTGCATCGAGTGCTTCCTGTGCCAGGACACGTGCCACGTGGTGCGCGACCACGAGGAGAACAAGACCGCCTTCGCCGGTCCGCGTTTCCTGATGCGCGTGGCCGAGCTGGACATGCACCCGCTGGACGCGGCCGACGAGAGCGGCCTGGACCGCAAGAAGACGGCCCAGGACGAGCACGGGCTCGGCTACTGCAACATCACCAAGTGCTGTACGGAGGTCTGCCCCGAGGGCATCAAGATCACGGACAACGCGCTGATCCCCCTGAAGGAGCGGGCGGTCGACCGGAAGTACGACCCGCTGGTCTGGCTGGGCAGCAAGATCCGCAGGAGGCCGTCCGGGTCGGCGTAGGGGCGGCCGGGCGCACCTCATCGACGTCGACCGCCGAGTCGGCCTGAGGCCCGACCACCGCGCTGTTCAGCCGCGGTGCGGTCTTGATGAGCACCGTCGGGGCGGGGCGGCCCGCGAGCCCTGCCTCGCGGGGCCCGCCGCCGTCCTCCTCCGGCGGGCTCCGCGGCTCAGAACAGGCTCAGCAGTGCCTCCGCCGGGTCCGTGAGGCCCTTTCCGCCGTTGGGCAGGGGCAGTTCGAACCACACCGTCTTGCCGCGGGGTGTACGGCGGGAGCCCCAGGCGGCGCTGAGGAGGCCGACGAGCTGGAGCCCGCGGCCGCCCTCGTCCGTGTCACGGGCCCGGCGGCGGCGGGGCTGGACGAGACCCGCGTCCCAGACCTCGCAGACCAGGGTGCGGTCGAGGAGAAGACGGAGGCGGATCTCGCCCTCGCCGTAGCGCAGCGCGTTGGTGACGAGTTCGCTGACGAGCAGTTCGGCCGTGTCGACGAGCGGCTCCAGGTCCCAGCCGACCAGTTGGTTCCGGGCGAACTCCCGGGCGCGGCCCACGCTGCGCGGCTCGCGCGGCAGTGTCCAGTCGCCCACCGACTCGGCGGGCAGCCCTTGGACACGTGCCATCAGCAACGCGATGTCGTCCTCGCCGTGGTGCGTGTCCAGGGTGCTGAGGACGTGGTCGCAGACGTCCTCAAGAGGGTCGGAGGGGTCGACCAGAGCGCCCACGAGGGCTTGCAGGCCCTCATCGAGGGGGTGGTCGCGCGATTCGACCAGGCCGTCCGTGTAGAGCGCCAGGAGGGCGCCCTCGGGGAGTTCGACCTCGACCTCCTCGAACGGCTCGCCGCCGACGCCGAGCGGCATCCCCGGCGGCACGTCGAGCATGAGCGCGCTCTCGCCCGGCTCGACCAGGACCGGCGGAAGATGGCCGGCGTTGGCGAACGTACAGCGTCGGGTGACGGAGTCGTAGACCGCGTACACGCAGGTGGCGAGGTACACCTCGGAGAGGTCGGCGTCCCGGGACTGGCGGGCACCGCGCGTAGATTGCTGGGTGCCGCCGGGCGTGCCAAGACCTCGGGCGATCTCGTCCAACGCGGAGAGGACCTCGGCCGGTTCGAGGTCGAGGAGGGCCAGGGTGCGTACGGCCGTGCGGAGTTCACCCATCGCGACGGCCGCCCGCAGGCCGCGCCCCATCACGTCGCCGACGACCAACGCGGTGCGGTGGCCCGGCAGTTCGATGACGTCGA
This sequence comes from Streptomyces aurantiacus, assembly GCF_027107535.1. NCBI lineage: Bacteria > Bacillati > Actinomycetota > Actinomycetes > Kitasatosporales > Streptomycetaceae > Streptomyces > Streptomyces sp. Qhu-G9. The sequence continues at coordinate 8,346,088 of NZ_CP114283.1, forward strand.
ACCAGTCGCCGCCGACCTCCGTGGCCGCGTTCCCGGGGAGGTAGCGGCAGGCGATGTCCAGGCCGGAGGCCTCCGGGTCGCCGGGGGGCAGGAGGGAGCGCTGGAGGATGAGGGCGCGTTCGTGCTCGCGGCGGTAGAGGCGCGCGTTGTCCATGCAGACGGCGGCCCGTGCGGCCAGTTCGACCGCCAGTGCCCGGTCGCGCTCCCCGAACGGCTCGCTGCCCTTCGTACGGGAGAACTGGACGAGGCCGACGACCGTGTCGTGGGCGACCATCGGCACTGCGAGCGTGGACTGGATCAGGCCGCCCTCCTCGGCGGCGACGGTCTGCGGCTTCGCGGTGCGCAGGGCGTCCGCGCAGGAGGAGTTGAAGGCGTAGTGGTGGACCGCTCCCACGTTCACGGGCTCCGGGCCGCCGATGAAGGGGGCGTCGGACACGGCGCTGGCGAAGGCGACGCGGCGCAGCTCGGCACTGCCGTCGGCGAGGCCCGGCGGGGTCTCGTCGCCTGCCAGCAGCCCCTGGTAGAGGTCGACGGACGCCAGGTCGCAGAAGCCGGGGACGGCCACGTCGAGGAGTTCGCGGGCGGTGGTCTCCAGGTCGAGGGAGTTACCTATGCGGGCGCCCGCCTCGTTCAGGAGGGCGAGATTGCGCCGGGCCTGCGCGGCCTCGCGCGCGGCGGCGCGGCGCGCCGTGATGTCGGTGCCGAGCCACGCGATGCCGATCGGACGGCCCGAACCGCTGTGCACGCGATAGAGGTTGATGGACCAGTGGCGGCGCTCGGTGGAGCCGGGCACGGTGCCCGTGACCAGCATCTCGGTGACGGAGTCGCCCGTCTCCAGTACCCGGTGCAGTATCGCCGCGACGCGCTCGGCCTCACCCGGCGACAGATAGTCCCTGACGGTGCGGCCGCGGTGGTCGTCGACGGTGCCGCCGAAGGTCGAGGCGAACCGCTGGTTGGCGCGGCGGATCCGCAGGTCGGGGTCGATCAGGAGGAAACCGAACGGAGATTGACCGAAAATGGCCTGCGAGGCGGCGAGGTCCGTCTCGATGCGACGCAGCGTGCGCACGTCCACGACGATGCACACGGCGGCCCGCTCGCCCTCCTCGGTCCGCGTCGGCATGACGTACACCTCGGCGAGTCCCTCGGTGACCCGGCCGCTGCCCTCGGGGTCGGGCAGCCGGAAGGGGACCACGCCGGTCCACTCCCTGCCGTCGAGCACCTCGGCCATCTTCCGCTGGCCGAAGTCGCGCCGGTCCTCGGCGACGAAGGCCGCGATGGGGTCCATGCCCACGGCGCGGTCGGCCGGGATGCCGAAGAGCTGCTCGGCGCGCAGGCTCCACTGGTCGACGAGGCCGTCGGGGCCGATCGAGAACGAGGCGACCTTGATGTAGTCGTAGATCGACCCGGGCGGACTGCTCTGCCACACGACCTCGCCGGGCGCCTCGCCCCACTGTTCGTCCGGCGCACGGCCCGCGGTTGGCGTGCCGCCATCGCCTGTCGTCGCATCAGCCATCGCGCCGCCCGACGGGTCCTCGGACTCCGTGGCCTTCGCTGGTATCTCGCTCACGCGAACCGTCCCCTCCAGCTCACCGCGCCCGGCACCGGTCACCGGCAGCGGCTGCCCGCAGTATCCAGCACTACGGTGCCGCACAACACGGTGTTCACGATCACAGCACGGTCCCGATGCTTTTAGGACCGGCCGCGACCAACACTTCCAGTCTTCTAACCACCAGACACCCCGTCGAACCACCGACTCTGACTGTCCTCGACGCCCGGGGCGGGCGGACCGCCCCGGGACCCCTTTCGACGGACTCCCGGTCAGCCGGGCAGGGCCAGCTCGAACCACACCGTCTTGCCCGTCACGCCCGGCCGGGTGCCCCAGCGGCGCGAGGAGTTCGCCACCAGCTGGAGCCCGCGGCCGCTTTCGTCCTCGGCCCGGGCCGCACGTTCACGGGGCGGGTCGGGCAGGGGGTCGGAGACCTCCACGAGCAGGGCGTCGAGCGGTTCCGAGGGCCGTACGAGGCGGACGCCGATGGGGCCGGTGGCGTGCCGCAGGGAATTGGTCACCAGCTCGCTGACCAGCAGCGCGGTCACGTCCTGCAGGGATTCGAGGCCCCAGGAGCGCAACTGGCCCCGGACGGCGGTGCGGGCGGTCCTGACGGCGCCCGGGTCCGCGGGAAAGGTCCACTCGGCGACATCGCCCTCGGTGTGGATCACGCAGATCACTCCCAGGCCAGAAGCGGACCGTGTCCGGTTTCGTGGGGTTAATTGGCACATACCCGATATCCCGGGCGGAGTACCGTGCGCGAGGGCGCACAGTGGCACGAACGGCGTACTCGGAGCTCGCATCAGTCACCACATGCGCCCCGCGAGGCCGAGCGTCCCACGTACGGTGCGCGTACCGCACCCCGCAGACTCGAGTGCACGAAGTTGCGATGGTCACACCTGAGTGACGCCCTCCGCTTGCGGAGCCGCACCCCCGGGTCCCCGGGTCCCGGCCCGGACGCCCCGCCCTCGAACACGGGAGGGCCGGCTCTCACACCGCCGGAGCCCCGCTCCCCCAGGCCCTCCGCGCGACTTCGAGGACGGCGGCCACGTCCTGGTCCAGCCAGTCGACGTCCCAGAGCTCGTCCGGCGTCAGCCAGCGCAGCTCGTCGTGGTCCTGGATGGCCAGGGGCGCGGGCGAACCGGGCAGGAGGCGAGCGGTCCAGACATGCAGCACGTACGGCGGCTTCAGGGGAAACTCACCCGGCACCCGGCCGACCGGCTCCGACTCGACCCCCAGCTCCTCACGGAGCTCCCGTACCAGCGCCTGCTCGGGCGTCTCCCCCGGCTCGACCTTCCCGCCGGGCAGTTCCCAGCGCCCGGCCAGCTCCGCGGGGGCACTGCGACGCGCCGCGAGAAGGTGCCCGTCGCTCAGCACGGCGGCCCCCACCACCACGATCCGTTCGGTCATGCGCCGGAGCCTACGGGAGCCGCGCGCAGCCCTTCACGCCTGTCACCTGGCGCCGTTCTGCGCGATCCGCTCGACCCAGTACAACTGCTTGTGCCCGCGGTCGTCGAGGCTGTCCGCGATCTTCTGGGCCTCGGCCCTGGTCGCGTACCTGCCGACGCGGTAGCGATTGCCGTTGTCGTCCTGTCGTATGACGAGCCAGGGAAGTGTGATCGTGCTGTCGTTCATCGCGCCCCTCCGCTCCCCGCCCCCGGCTCGCGCCCAGCCCCGTCCCATAAGGAAACCGCAATCCGCATATGCCCGAGCCTACGCCTAACCTTCACGCAGCGAATACGGAATTTCACAAAGAGGTACGCGCGAGGTAAGCAACCGGCCAGGACGGAGGGGGCGCATCCTCATGGACACGCCCCCTCGCACCGGCTTCGGGTCCCGCCAGCAGCACGGGGACCGGGCACCGGCCGCCCGTGAGAACGACCGGATTCCACCGGCCCGCGCGCCGCCCCTCCGGCCCGCCACCCCGTCACCACCGCGGCCCCGCAGCCCCGCGGCCCGCCGACAGTCAGCCGATGGCCGTACGCCCTACTTCACCGGCAGGTGGTAGGCGATGCGGTACCGGTCCGCAGGCACGACCACGTCCGCCGTCTCCACCGGCCTGCCCGACGCGTAGTACGTCCGCTGGATGACGACCACGACATGCCCCGGCACGCCCCCCAGCGCCGACAGCTCCTCGGCGAGGCCGGGGCGGGCGCCCACCTCCTCGGTGACGTTGTCCACGATCACGTCGATGGCGGCCATGCGCTCGACCACTCCCATGCCGCCGAGCGGCCCCTCCTCGGGAAGCATCACCGGGGTGCGGCCCGTGACGGCGAGGGACTCCCAGGAGGTGGAGAGCATCATGACCTCGCCCGCGTCCCGGAAGACGTACTTCGTGCACATCACGCGCTCACCGGCCTGGAGGCCGAGACGCTCGGCCACGCCGCCGCTCGCCTCCGCCTGCGCGCTGTGCGACTCCCAGGTGCCGCGGGCGGCCGGGTCGGCCTGCTCCTGGCGGAACGGGGTCGCGCCACTGTCGGGCCGGTACCCGGAGCGGGCGATACGGCGTGGCACCGGGCGCTCGCGCACATACGTCCCGGAGCCGGAGCGGCCCTCGACCAGCCCCTCGGCCATCAGCACCTTGCGGGCCTCCAGGGCGACCGTGTCCGAGACCCCGTACTCCTCGCGGATTCTGGCCTGTGACGGGAGCCGTGTGTGCGGTGGCAGCGATCCGTCGACGATCTTCTTCCGAAGATCGCCTGCGACGCGCAGATACGCCGGCTGCTCACCGAATGTCACTGGCCACTCCCGTCGGGTTGTACAGACAGCAACAGGGTGGCAACCGTGGGTTGTGCCAGGCAAGTGAAGGCCAGAGAATCACTCGAAGTGATGACGGAGCGCTGTCGAGGGCGCTACGCAGGCACTTTCTCCCCACTGCCGCCGTCTTCACACCTCGGCGCCGCTGCCTCCCGAGCCGTCCCCCGTACCGGCGTCCCCGCCGTCGCCCTCCTCGTAGGACGGCGGAGGCGTCGACGCGAGGCCCAGAGCCTTGCGTGCCGTCACCGTCCTCTGCGGGTCGGTGAGGTCCAGGGCCTTGTCGTAGTGCTCGTGGAAGGCGTCGGCGTCGGCCGCCTTCGCCGCCTCGGCCCACTCCTCCTTCGCCGACTCCAGGTGCCCGACGAGCGCGGTGACCGGCTTTCTCGCGTCGGCGGGCCACTCGTGCCCGCGGAGCAGGCCGACCTGCTCGGTGATGGCTCCCGAGACGCCGGCCGCCCACCGCTTGTGGCCGGGCAGGTCGTCCTCGACGTACTCCTCGTCGGGCACCGAGTCCATCGCCTCGTTGAGGACCTGGGCCGCCTTCAGATAGGCGAGCTGGTCGGCGTCGAGGGTGGTGGCGTCCTGGCGCAGCGATCCCGTCAGGCCGCTCTTCCCGTCGACGTTGCCGAACAGGCAGCTGATCTCGCGGTCGCCGAGGCTCCAGCTGTCCCGCGTGGGCGTGAAGTAGTAGATGTCGACGTCGTCCGGGAGTGCCCAGGAGTCCATCGCGTACGAGTACTGGAGCGTGTAGCACCTGTCGTCGGCGGCCTCGGTGATGGCGTCGTCACCGGGGTAACGGCTGTCCGCCATCTTGAAATTCGCGAAGACCTCACCGTCGTGCTCGTCCTCACAGGACACGGTGTCCACGTCGTAGGCCATGCCCTCCAGGGAGCCGCCCGGCGTGTCGAAGCACTCGCCCTTGTTCACGGAGAAGGTGGCGCCGTCCTTACTCGCTTCGCGCGCCCCCTCCTTGAAGCCCTCCCAGAACCCGGCCACGCCGCCGGTGGCGAGCGTGAGCGCGAGGAGGGCGGCGCCGATGCCGGAGAGGACCATCCCGGCGACGGCCATGCCCTTGCCGCGCTCGCCCTTCCTCCTGATCTGCGCCAGTGCGAAGAGTCCGAGGACCAGGCCCACCAGTGGCAGGAAGCACAGGATGCCGAGCACCAGCGCCGCGATCGCGAGGCCGTTGACGGGCGCCGGGCCCATGCCGTACGGGCCGTGGCCGTAGCCGTTCCCCCAGGGCTGGTGTCCGTACGGGCCCGGCCCCTGAGGATGCCCCGGCTGCCCCGGTGGGACCTGCCGGCCGGGATACCCGCCGTAGGGACCCTGCGGCGGGTACTGCCCCTGGGGCTGCTGTGGCCCAGGAGGCGGGGGTATCTCCACTAGTACCGTGCTCCTCGTCCGTGTGGTGCATCCGAGCGCTGCCAGAACCGGCGTACGACGAGGGATGCCGACGTACGACAGGCCGCATGGTAAGCGCGGGACGGGCGGACACGGAACGCGGGGGACGAGCGTGACGATTCGGTCGGGCCGACGAGCGGCCCGACCGACCGTCACCGCTCCGGGGCGCGGTCGTGCGGGGTCAGAACTGCAGACCCCACGAGTTGACGTACCCGGTGTCGCGTGCGGCGTTGTCGCTCACTCGCAGGTTCCACGTCCCGTTGGCGGCCTCGGACGAGGCGTTCACCGTGTACGTGGTGTTGATGTTGTCCGTCGAACCGCCCGTGCCGTACGCCTTCAGCGTGTAGGCCGTCCCGTCGGGGGCGATCAGCTGGACCTGGAGGTCACCGATGTAGGTGTGGACGATGTTCACCGGCACGCTCAGGGCGGCGGGCGCGTTGCCCGTGACTCCGCTCACCGTGACCGGGGAGTTCACGGTGGAGTTGTCGGCGATCGCGTAGTCCGCGGTGTTCTCGAAGAGGTCGCCCGGCGGCGGAGTCGTGCCGCCGCCGACCTTCAGCAGGCGGTTCGGGGAGCCGGTGCCGGGGCTGGTGACGACTCCGGTGGTGGCCGCGTTGACCAGCGCGCTCTGGACGGCGGCCGGGCTCGCGGTGGGGTTGTCCGCCAGGTGGAGCGCGGCGGCTCCGGCGACGTGCGGGGTCGCCATCGACGTACCGGAGATGGTGTTGGTGGCGCTGTCGCTCGTGCCCCAGCTGGAGGTGATGGAGGAGCCGGGGGCGAAGAGGTCCAGGACCGTGCCGAAGTTGGAGTAACTGGCCTTGGCGTCGGTGCTGGTGGTGGCGCCGACGGTGATGGCCTCGGTGACGCGGGCGGGTGAGCGCGTCGAGGCGTTGGTCGACTCGTTGCCGGCCGCGACGGCGTAGGTGACACCGGAGGCGATGGAGTTGCGTACGGCGGTGTCGATCGCGGTGTCGGCACCACCGCCCAGGCTCATGTTGGCGACGGCCGGCTTGACGGCGTTGGTCGTCACCCAGTCGATGCCCGCGACGACCTGGGCGGTGGTGCCCTGGCCGGAGTTGTTCAGCACGCGGACGCCGACGATCTTCGCCTTCTTGGCGACGCCGTACGCGGTACCGCCGACGGTGCCTGCGACGTGCGTGCCGTGGCCGTGGCCGTCCTGGGCGGTGTTGTCGTTGTCGACGGCGTCGTAGCCGTAGGTGGCCCGGCCGCCGAAGTCGGTGTGGGTGATGCGGACGCCGGTGTCGATGATGTAGGCGGTGACGCCCTCACCGGCGGTGTCGTCGTAGGTGTAGCTCTGGTTCAGCGGGAGGGCCGCCTGGTCGATGCGGTCCAGGCCCCAGGAGGGCGGGTTGGGCTGGGTCGCCTCGATCGAGAAGACACGGTTCTGGACGACGGAGGCGACGGCCGGGTCGGCGGCGAACTTCTTCGCCTCGGCCGCGCCGGCCTCGACGGCGTAGCCGTTCAGCGCCTTCTTGTACGTGCGTTCGATGGTGGCGCCGTACTCCTTCGCCAGGGCCCTGCCCTCGGCGGAACCGGCCTTCGCGACGTCCGCGTGGAGCGTCACGATGTAGCTGTTCGCGATCGCGCCGGGCGCGCCCGCGTACTGGATCCGGCCTTCGGTGTCCGCGGCCTGGGCCGGGAGCGCGGACACGATGCCGGCAACGAGTGCCGCCGAGCCGATACCGGCAAGTCTTCGCCGGGCATGACGCATCACTGCCATCTGAGGATCCTCCTCAATCGGTGGTGCGCTGGTGGGGGGTGGTGCGGATGGGGCACACACGGTGGTGCGGTCGAGCACTCACGAGGTGGTGCGGTTCGCACGGGCACAGGGGCACACGGGCACGCCAAAGACATGTACATGCCAAAATGTTCGGCGAGCCGACCCTGCGCTCAGCCGAAAGATTGGGGCTTCCACAGGAATTGCACAAGAGGCCTGCACACACGTAACGCAGCTGCCATATGCCTGCCATGACAGTCCGTCACCAATCGGGGCATCTAACCTGCGGGGATGACTCCCTTGCCGGATTGCTTCTGCCCGGTGGACGGCACGCGCGTCCCCACGGACTCGCTCGCGTGGTGCTGCCCGGTCTGCCGCGGCCCGCTCGACCTGGACTTCGCGCCCACTCCGGCGTCCCTCAAGTCCCTGACGGGGAGGGTGAACTCACTCTGGCGGTACACGGAGTGCCTGCCGCTGTCGGGCCCCTCGGTGTCGCTGGGCGAGGGGCGCACCCCGCTGGTCCCGCTGACCGAGGGTGTTTCGGCCAAACTGGACTTCCTCATGCCGACGCTCTCCTTCAAGGACCGCGGGGCCGTCCTGCTCGCCGAGCTGGCCCTGCGGCTGCGGCCCCGGCAGGTCGTCGCGGACAGCAGCGGCAACGCGGGCACGGCCGTGGCCGCGTACTGCGCCCGCGCCCGGCTGCCGTGCACGGTGTACGTCCCCGAGGGCACGTCCGCCAAGAAACTGGAGCAGATCGGGGCGCACGGGGCCCGGCCGGAAGTGGTCCCGGGCGACCGCGAGGCCGCCTCCCGTGCGGCCCGGGAGGCGGCGGACGAGGAGGGCACGTTCTACGCCTCGCACGTCTTCAACCCGTACTTCCTGCACGGCACCAAGACGTACGTCCACGAGCTGTGGGAGGACCTCGGCGGACGGCTCCCCGAGGTGATCGTCGTCCCAGTCGGCAACGGCACGCTGCTGCTCGGCGCGGCCCTCGCCGTCGCCGAACTGCACGCGGCGGGCCTGATCGACCGCAGGCCCGCCCTGTACGCGGTCCAGTCCGCCGCCGTCGCCCCACTCGCCCACGCCTGGGCCGACGGCGCGGACGATCTGGTCGGGGTCACCCCCGCGGCCCCCACGTTCGCCGAGGGCATCGCGATCCCGCACCCGCCGCGGGCCCGCCAGATCCTGCGGGCGGTACGCGAGTCGGGCGGCACCTTCCTCACCGTGACGGAGGACCAGATCCGCCACGCCCAGACCGACCTGGCCTCCCGCGGCCTGTACGTGGAGTCGACGGGCGTGGCGTGCTGGGCGGCAGTACGCGAGGGCCCCCTGGGCACCCGCACAGCGGTGGTACCACTGTGCGGCGCAGGCTTGAAAACGGGCTTGACGACGGCGCCCTGACAGGGACGCGTCCGTTGCGGCCGCAGGGAACTGCGCGGTCATCTCGGGGGCGCCAGGAACGGCGCAGTCCTTTCAGGGGCGCGGGGAACTGCGCAGCCTGTGAGGGGCGCGGGGAACTGCGCGACCAGCCCCCACCGGCCCGCACCCGAAGAACGAACCGCCCCCCTCCCACGGCCCCACTCCCCTACTCCGGGTCGCCCCGCGACGCACCCCCACCGGCGACAGCCAACCGCACCTGCTCCTCCTCCACGATGCGCCGGGCGATCGTGCCGTCCGAGACATCAACCGCATCCGGCGTCGCCTCGGCGACATCACTGCGCCGCGCGTACGCGTCGAAGAGCCGGGCCTTGCTCTCCAGAATGTGCAGCAGCCGCTCGTCCACACTGTCCGCCGCGAGCAGCCGGTGCACCTGGACCGAGCGGACCTGCCCCATCCGGTGGGCACGGGCAACAGCCTGATGCTCCAGCGTGGGCTTGACCTGCGGTTCACAGAGAATCACCACGGACGCGGCCTGGAGGTTGAGCCCGACCCCGCCGGCCTCGATCTGGCAGAGCAGCACCGCATGGCCGGGCGCGGCCGTGAACTCGTCGACGAGCTGTTGTCGGCGGGCGGCCGGAACGCCTCCCGCCAGCGGCCCCAGCACCGCGTCGCCCAGCGCCTGCCGGACGGTGGCGAGGACGTCACGGAAGTAGGAGAAGACCACGACCTTCAGGCCGTTCACCGCGGCCTCCTCGACCAGCTCGCGCAGCCGCTGGAGCTTCGCCGACTTCTCGGCGTGCACGTACGCGGCTCTGCGCATCGCCATGAAGTTCCCGGCGGCGACCGCCTCGCGGTAGGCGTCCAGGTCGGCGGCGCCGAGCTCCTCCCACTCGTCGACCTGGACCAGCGCGGGCAGTTCGGTGAGCACGTCCTGCTGGTTGCGCCGCAGGTAGGCGGGGGCGACGGACCTGCGGAAGGTGTGCGGCCCCGCCACCGCGTCGCTGCCCTGGATCCTGGGCACCAGGTCGGGCTGGAGATAGCGCACGAGCGTACGGAACTCCTCGACGCGGTTCTCCATCGGCGTGCCCGTGAGGAACAGGACGCGCTCGCAGCGGTTCGTCCAGCGCGCGACGGCACGGGAGCGGCGGGCGTCGGGATTCTTGACGTAGTGCGCCTCGTCGACGACGAGCGCGGCGGGGGCGTCCAGCGGGTGCTTCTCGGCCTTCCTGGGGTCCGGCAGGCTGTGGAGCACGTCGAAGGTGGTCACCGCGACGCCACCGCGCTCGCGCCACTCGGCGTACGCGTCGAGCCGGTCGGGGCCGTGCACGGGCACCGCGCGCAGAGTGCTGCGGGAGCGGATCTCGCGCGTCCAGTTGATCAGTACGCTCGCCGGGCACACCACCAGGAAGTGGCGGTGCCCGTCGGCGGCGAGGTGCGCGAAAACCGCGATGGCCTGGACCGTCTTGCCGAGCCCCATCTCGTCGCCGAGGACCACCCGGCGCTGGGCGAGCGCGAACCGCGCGCCGAAGGACTGGTAGCCGCGCAGGGAGACCCGGAGGTGGGTGTCGTCGAGTCCCTGCGCGTGCACACGGTCCGCGACCTCCGCCGGCAGGAAGCCCTCGGCGGCCTCGACGTCGGGTGCGCTGCCCGCGATCCCGGCGAGCTGGCTGTAGTACTCCGTGGACCGCAGCTCGAAGTCCACCCACGCCTCGGCGTCGGAGGCCGACTCCCGGAGCAGGTCGGTGGAGGCCTGCGTGAGCAGCATCGGCACATCCCTCGCGACGGCGTCCGCGACGAGCGCGCGCAGCTCGCCCACCGCCGTGAGCGCACGCTGGCGCCCGGCCCCTCCCGCAAGGGCCATCCGCAGGCGCCCGCCCGCCGGCCGTGCCACCGGAAGGAGCGCCGCGATCCTGCGCTCCGCCTTCCCGGCGGCATCCACGGCCCGGCGCAGTTCGGGACCCGCCTCGACGATCCGCCGCAACGCGATGACGAGGGCGGTGGTCCGCGGCTCCGGGTGATCGACGTCGATCCGCACGGACACGGTCTCCTCGAGCGCCCGGGCGATCTGCCGGGCGGCGGCGAGCGCCTGGTCCGCGGTCTGCGCCCCGACTCCCGGTATCTGCCGCAACTCGTGCCGGCTCGCTTCGAACACCGGCCGTACGCTGCCGAATCCAGCCGTCTCCAGGGCCCCGAGCCGCAGCCGCCCCTCGGTGACGTCCTTCAGCCGGGAGACAGGAATGCCCTCCAGCTCCTGGGCGACCAGCTCGGCGAGGAGCGGTGCGAGGGCCGTACGCACCTGGTCGACCGCCCGGGCGTGATCGGCGAGGACGCCCCGCGCGAGCCCGGACAACCGCTCGGCCCGCGCGACGACCTCACGCGCCCTGCGCCCCACCGGTACGGGGCTGCCGACCGCCCCCTCACCCTCCGCCATGACACCCCTCGCGTGCCGTACACCCCGAACGAGCGGACATCCTTCCACGGGCCACCGACAGAGCCCGGGCGAGGACCGTCCCGGAACCCCGGTGGCTCCGAACGAGTGGACTCGCGGGAGCGCGTACCGGACGAAGACCTCCGCCCGGGGTCCGGATGGTGACGTTGCCGTCCGAGCCCCTGACCTGGAAGAGGCGCCCCCACATGCGACGTACCCCCTCCCGACGGCTGTTCACCGCGGCACTCCTCGTGGCGTCCGTGCTGGCCCCGATGGCGGCGATGCCCACCACGGCCGTCCACGCCGCGGGCGTCGACCGGTCCGAGAAGCTCGACACGTCCGAGAAGCTCGACAAGGACGGGCACCCGTCGGACGGTCTGGGTCGCAAGCTGACCGCCCGGCTGGACAAGGCCGTCGAGGACGTCCGCCGGGAGGCCGGCATCCCCGGCGTCGTCGTCGGACTGTGGATGCCGGGCAAGGGCCGGTACGTCCGCGCCACCGGGGTCGCCGACACCACCACCGGCAGGCCCATGACCACCGACCTGTACACGCGGATCGGCAGCGAGACCAAGACCTTCACGGTCACCGCGCTGCTCAAGCTGGTCGACGACGGCCGGATCCGGCTCGACGACCCGATCTCCAAGTACATCGGCGGCGTGCCGGGCGGCCGCCGGATCACGCTGCGTCATCTCGCCGAGATGCGCAGCGGCCTGTTCCCGTACAGCGCCGACCCTGACTTCGCGCACGACCTGTTGAGTGACCCGAGCCGCTCGTTCACCCCGCGCGAGGTGCTCGCGTACGGCTTCAAGCACCGGAACACCTTCGCGCCGGGGCAGAAGTTCCAGTACTCCAACAGCAACCTCATCCTCCTCGGCCTGGTGATCGAGAAGGTCAGCGGTCACCGTCTCGCCGACTTCATCGACAGGCGGGTGCTGCGCCCGGCCCACCTGCGCCACACGTTGTTCCCCACGGACGCCGGGTTCCCCGAGCCGCACGCGCGCGGCTACACCAACCAGACGCTGACCGGCGAGGTCGAGGACTCCACGGACTGGAACCCCAGTTGGGCCTGGTCGGCCGGGGCGATGATCTCGAACCTGCACGACCTGCGCCGCTGGGCCCGGATCGTGGCCACCGGGACACTGCTCAGCCCCGAGACCCAGCGGGAGCGGCTCAGGATGCTGCCGACCGGCCACCCCGGCACGAAGTACGGCCTCGGCATCTTCGAGTCCGACGGCTGGATCGGGCACAACGGCTCCATCCCCGGATACGAGAGCGTGACGGTCTACCTGCCCTCGGAGAAGGCCACCCTGGTGATCCTCCTCAACACCGACATCACCCACGAGGGCCAGGAGCCGTCCTCGCTCGTCGCCCGCGCGATCACCGAGGTCGTGACCCCGGAGAACGTCTACGACCGCCCGGTTCCCCTGGGTTAGCACCGGGCTCGCTGCGGACGGTGGCGATGCAGTCCTCCCAGGAGGCCGGGGGGTGGACACGATCTGGCTCAAGCGAGCCGATCCGATCCGACCTATCTGACCGGCTGTCTGCGTATCGGTGGCGTCACCGTGTTTCAGAGCCTGGGCCACGGTGAGCGGGGCATCCTGCTGTACGGGCTGAAGACGCGTCCTTGGCGGCGTAGGTGTGGGCATCGCCTTCGGCGGCGGTGTCGGCGGTGTCGGCGGTGTCGGCGGCGGGGGTGCGCGGGGTTACGGGGCGGCTCCCGGTCACCGTGCGGTCGCGTGCCGTCAGGCGCACCATGACGTCCTGCAGGGGGCGCAGCGAGATCACCGGCGAGCCGTACCGCAGTGCGTGGCCCGGGATCATGCTCAGCCTGAACCGCTGGTTGATCATCGTCACGATGGTCCGCAGTTCGAGCAGTGCCATGGTGTTGCCGATGCACTGCCGCGGTCCCGCACCGAACGGGAAGTAGGCCATGCGCGGGCGCTCCTTCACGGCCTTCGCGGTGAAGCGGTACGGGTCGAAGGCCAGCGGGTTGTCCCAGTGGCGCGGATTGTGGTGGGACACGAGCGGCGACAGCAGGATCGACGAGCCGGCTTCGATGTCGTAACCGCCCAGGCTGTCCGGGCCGACGGCAGCACGCGGGAAGATCCAGATGGGCGGGTGCATCCGCAGGCTCTCGTCCACCACCATGCGGGTGTACGTCAGCGCGTCGGTGTTCTGCCTGTCCGGCAGGCCGCCGCCCAGGACCTGGCCGATCTCCGCGTCCAACTCCTCCTGCACCGGCGGGTGGTTCGCGATCGACAGCAGGGTCCAGCACAACGACACCGCGGTCGTCTCGTGTCCCGCCAGGTAGATGGTCAGGAGTTCGTCGCGCAGTTCCTGATCGGTCCAGGGCTCACCGGTGACGGGGTCCTCGGCCTGCTCCATCAGCGATATCAGCGAACCCTCGCCGGTGCGCGCGTAGTTCTGCCGGACGTCGGCCACGATCCTGTCGAAGACCCGGTGGATCCGGGCGATCTTGTGCTTGCGGTCGGTCGGCAGCCAGGACGGCATCATCTCGGACGGCGTACCGCGCCGGAACATCACCTCGACCACGTCGTCGACGATGTGCTTGAGCACCCGCGACGAGGGCTCGATGTCGTAGGCGAACAGCGAGCGGCTGAGCGTGATCAGGGTGAGCCTGAGCATTTCGGTCATCAGGTCCACGGGCTCGTCGCGCGCGGCCTTGGCCTCCCACGCGTCGAGCATCTCGTTCGTGGCGGTGACGATGTTGGGGACGATGTCGAGGATGGCGTTCTTCTGGAACGCGGGCTGGACCGCCCGGCGGTGCCCCCGCCAGAAATCGCCGTCCGAGGTGAGCAGCCCCTTGCCCATGACGACGCTGAACTGCTCGTACAGCGGGCCGCGCACGTAGTTGCCGTGGTTGTTCACCAGAACCTGCTGAACCGCCTCGGGGCCGGTGATCTGGTGGACCGTCATCGGTCCGAGCCGCATGCGTACGGTCTCTCCGTGGTCGCGCTGCAGACCCAGCAGGAACTCGGCGGTGTTGCGGCGCCAGGGGCCGAGGCTGCCCAGCAGCGGGACGCCCTTCGGGCCGGGGGCCTGGGCGGCGCGACGGGGGGTGGTCGTGGGGGCTGTGGTGGCGTTCATCGGCGGTCTCCTTCGTGGCGGGGCTGCGAGTGCGGCGGCTTTGCCCGGTGGGCGTCGTCGATCGGCGTGACCCCGCGGGTGCCGGCGGCCGGGCCGGATCCGGTGACCGGGCGGACTCCGGTGGCCGGGGCCTGCCTGCGGGCCTCGTTGCGCGGCACCGGGAACACGCGCCGCACGAAGAGGTTGTCGAAGACGACGTCGGGGGCCAGCCGGCGCAGGGCGAGGGTGCTGCGGGCGAGGAACCCGACGGGGTAGCGGGCGCTCGGGCGGGCACTGCGGACCGCCCGCTCCACCACCCGGGCCACGTCGTCGGACTGGATCGCGAACGTGCCGGCCAGGGTGCGGCGGCTGCCCGTGTAGATGGCGTCGAAGAATTCGGCCGTACGCCGGCGGAAGTCGTCGTAGTCCTTGCTCACGGGCTTGAGGTTCGCCACATAGGTGGCTCCGAAGTCGGTCGTACGCACCGGCCCTGGCTCGATGAGGACGACCCGGACGCCGAAATCGGCAACCTCCAGGCGCAGGGCGTCGCTCAGTGCCTCGACCGCGTGCTTGGACGCCTGGTAGAAACCCCCGCCGGGAACCGCGTAACGGCCGAAGATCGACGAGATGTTGACGATGGTTCCGTGCCGCGCGGCCCGCATGGCCGGCAGCACCAGCTGGCTGAGCCGGGCCAGCCCGAACACGTTCGTTTCGAACTGCCTCCGCATGTCGTCCGGATCGGCCTCTTCCACGACACCCGACATGGCGTATCCGGCGCTGTTGACCAGGGCGCCGACCGAGCCGTGCTCGGCCTCGACGAGGTCGACGACCGCACGCATGCTCGCTTCGTCGGTGACGTCCAGGCGCAGCGTCCGGATTCCTTCCGCTGCCAGGCCGGTCAGGGTTTCCGGCCTGCGTGCCGTGGCGTACACGGTCATACCGGCCCGATGCATCCGCAGTGCGCAGGCGCGGCCGATCCCGGAGGAACAGCCGGTGATGAGCACGGGCAGGGGGGTCGTCATCCCACTCTCCTATTTCTTTGGCCCGATCTCCGGGGTATTTCTGCGTGGGGTACCGTGGTATCAATTGAGACGTTGACGGGAAACCATTCAGGGGGCTGCAGAAAAGGGCCGCTCGCACACCAGGGAAAGGTAGTTTATGTACCATCGAATCGTTGCCGCCAAGCTCCGTAAAGCTTTTGCCGACATCAATGCAGGAAACTGGCAGTCCATGGTGGACACGCTGGCACCCGATTTCACCTACGTGTTCTACGGAGAGCACGCTCTTTCGGGCGAGCGGCATACGGTCGAAGCGATGAGCCTGTGGTGGCAGCGGGTCTTCAGGCTGATTCCCGACGCCGGTTTCGAGCCGCTGGAAATCGTCATTTCCGGCGGCCCCTGGCTGACCAAGGTGGCGACCCGCGTACGCATCGGCGGGCCGCTGCCCGACGGCACGCGCTACGACAACATCATGACCCAGTTCATGTATCTGAAGTGGGGCAGGATCACCGAGATCCATACTCTGGAGGACACCGTCGTCCTCCAGCGGGCACTCGACTCCATCGCCGCCTCCGGCAACGCGGAGGCACACGCCGAACCCATCACCGACGCGTACGCCGCACGCTCCGGCAAGCAGGACTGAAGAGCGGCACCGGACTCCGAGCCGAGGAGCCCGGGGAACCCGGCCGGCCCCGGCACCACCAGGTGCCGGGGCCGACGCCGTCATCCCAGGGCGCCCAGCTGCTTGGCGAGTTCGAGCCCGTCCAGCGAGAACCAGCTCTCCACGATCTTCCCGTCCTCGAACGCGTCGATCACGATGCCACTGACGGCGAACTCCCGGCCGATGGCCGGCACACCCTCGTAGGGCTCCCCGGTGTGGGTGCCGCGTGCGGTGAACCGGCTGACGACCTTGTCGTCCTCCAGGATCCAGTCGTCGACGGTCACGTGGAGGTCGGGGAAGGACGCGCGCTGGAGCCGCACCCACTCCTTGAGGTGCTCGACGCCCTCCTTGCCGTTCGGGGCCGTTCCATGGCTGATGTGGCCGTCGCCGGCGCCCTCGTAGATCACATCGAGGTTGCCCTTGTTGAGGCACTCCTCGTAGTAGCGCTCCAGTACGGCCTTGTTCTCCAGCAGCTTCGACATCTGTACCTTCCCTGGTTTTCTGTTTCTTATCAGCAGAGGTAAGTGGAGTAATCCACTGGACCCTTCGAGTCGCGACATTCGAGCCGCGAACCTTTCAACCGTGCCATTCGAAACCGTGTCATTCGAAAGGGCAGCGGTCAACCGTTTCCGATCGGCCCGCGAAGGCCTGTGACGGTCATGACGGGAGCCCTCGTTTCCGCGTTCTTCACTTTCCATACCCCGAGAGTTGGATCCACCTCGATGAGGGAATCTCCGTGCTCCTCGGAATGGAGTGCGATACGGCCGAGAACCAGCGGGTCCTCAGCGACCGAAATCCCTTCGCTCTGCCGCGTGCCCGCCCGGACCACGTTCTCCAGCGCGGAGACGGAAAGCGCGGTGCGCGGGGCGTGGAGCGTCGCCCACAGGTCGTTGGGGACGCACGGCCGCACCACGGCCGACCGTCGGCCGTCCGGGCCCTCGGACCAGACGGCGGCCGGCACCACCGACGAGCGCCAGCTCAGCAGCGGCCGGCCGGATCGCCAGGTGGTCGTCCGCTGCACGTAGGGCCGGGGCAGGGCCGGGGAGCGAGCCTCGCCCGGCTCGTGGACGACACGCAGGCGTGCCTCCGGCCCGTCCCCACCGTCCGACACCCGCCGGAATCGCACCTCAACCACCCACGTGTCCCCCTCGTGGGCACCGCGCACCTCCCGTTCCCACACGGTCGGGCCGGCGTCGAGCCGCAGCAGGTCCAGCGGTACGACGACCTCCTCCAGACAGCCGGCCCGCAGCGCGGGGAAGTCCTCGGGAACGATCCACTCCGCGCCGCGCACCGCGCTCTCCAGCAGGATGCTCACGGGAACGGCCGCGGCGCCGTCCAGCAGGAAGTCGCCCAGGACCGGTGCCCGGTCACGGTCGAACGTCACCCGCGACACCATGCGGACGTGCGGCTGGTACGTGGTCACCTCCCCGAGGTGGAAGATCCGCGGGTAGGTGCCGGTGAACCCCGGCAGGTCGGGCACGACGGGGTAGTCGGTCGCCTGGCCGGGGCTCATCGCCCTGCCCAGCGGCCCCACGAAGGTGACCTCCCCCTCGGAGCCGGCGCGCAGCTCGGCCTGCCACTTGGCGAGGCCGTCGGTGACGTCGATGGCCGCCATGTAGCGCAGCGTCGCCGAGAAGTTGGAGATGAGGCCGATACGGTCCCAGGTCGGCCAGGCCAGCGTCATCACGGGGAAGTCCGCACGGCGGCCGGCCCACCGGCCGAGCCGGGCCAGTCCCTCGTTGGCAGCGGCGTATTCGAGCTGGCCCACCATCCCGCCGAGCCGGCCGGTGAGGGAGCCGACGCTGCAGAAGAACTTGAGCCGGTGCTCCCGCAGTTCGCCGAAGAGGTTGAGGAAGCCCTCGATCTTCGTACGGACGGTCCGCAGGATCTCCTCGTCGGTCTTCTTGGGAAGCCTCGCCGCGGTGTCCACCCCCGCGTTGTGCACGACCCCGGTCAGTGCGGCGCCCTCACGCGCCAGCAGGGAGCGCACCTGCTCCAGGTCGGTGAAGTCGCACCGGGCGTAGTCGACGCGCAGCCCGCGGGACCTGGCCTCGGAGATGTTGGTGGCGAGTTCCCACCGGCTGCGGACACGGGCGATGTCCTGCCGGATCTCGGCCAATGTCGTCCCCTGCCGCAGCCGGGACCACAACTGCTGCTCGTACGCCTTGAGTTCGCTCTCTCCGACGCCGAACCACGGTTCGTCGCCGGTGGGGAAGTCCTCCCGGCCCGTCACCACGACCCGCAGGCCGTAGGTGGTGGCGAGGGAGCGGGCCAGCTCCCAGCCGATGCCCCGGCCACCCCCCGAGATCAGCACGCAGTCGTCGGGGCCGAGCGGGACGGCCGGACCCCCGGCGGGCCGGGCGACCGGGGTGAGCGTCAGCCGCTGCCCGTCGCGGTGACCGACCTCCAGCTCGCCGGGCCTGCCCAGTTCGGCGGCGACGATGCCCGGCAGGTCGTCGGCGGCGGTCAGGCTCGTGTCGACGACGCGTGCGTTGCAGTTCGGCAGTTCGCGGTGCAGCGTCTTCGCCAGTCCCGCCCAGATGCCGCCGAGCGGCTGGGCCAGGTCGTCCTGCGGGTGGTGCCCCAGGCCGCCGCCGAGATAGGTCACGGCCAGGTAGTACAGGCGTCGCGCCGATGTCTCGGCGGCCCAGTCGGCGTAGTGCTCGCGCAGCGCGGCGACCGTCTCCAGCAGCGGCTCGCGCCAGACCTCGCCCGGGTCACGGGTGCCGGACACGGCGGCGCCGGGTGCCGGGCCGCCCACGGTGAGGTCGACGATCGCGTCGACGGCGCCGTCGTCCCCGGGCCCGGGGGCCGCCGGGTGGCGGCGTACCAGGGCTCCGTGTCCGGTCAGCTCACGTGCCACGGCGGCGGCGGTCTCCTGGTCGCCGCCGAGGAGGAGCACCCGCATGCCCACGAGGCGCGCGGGGTCGGCGGGGGCCGTCGGCAGCGCGGTGAGCTGCCATTCCATCCGGCTCACCGCCTGCACCGGGGCGTTGCCGCCGACGCCTGTGGACACCGGCTCCGGCGGCCTTTCGCGTACGGGCGTCATGCTGCGTTTTCCTTCCTCGTCAGTCACGGGTGGCCGCGATTCCTTCCCTGTCAGTCACGGGTGGCCGCGACGGCTTCGCCGGTCCGGGCGTCGACATAGCCGATCAGCGTCGCCTGCATGTCCTTCATCTGCAGGAGCATCCGGCCGTCGGGCCGGGTGGCGATGAACCGGTTGTCGACCAGGTCGGCGGCCAGGTCGAAGCCGGGCGGGGTGGCGTACAGGTCGATGTCCTCGCCGGCCCCGGACAGGGTCAGGTCGTTCGTCTCCTCGTACAGGTCGATGCGGCGGATCGACAGCGGCGCGGCGACGGGGATCAGATGACCGTCGACGAGGTCCAGTACGCCGACCCTGGCCAGGCCGTCCAGCAGGATGCTCGGAACGGTGAACCGCTGCCACGTCGGGTCGTCGGCGGGGAGCGACAGGGCGTAGCGGGCCCGCTTGCCGTTGGGGTGGACACGGGTGCCGGTGGTGGACACGAACGGCCCGGTCAGCCGCACCGGTGAGCCGGACTGGTGGTACGGGTCGGGCACCGGGGTGTCGTCCGCGGTGTCCCACGCCTCCCACAGCGGAGCGGCGGGGAAGGTGCCGGCGAGCAGCACCCGGGTGGTGAAGTGCACCCGGTCCTTGACGAGTACGACGCCGGCCGGTGACACCACGTCCTCGGTGATCCGCACCTCGACTGTGGTCGTGTCGCCCGAGGACGCGGCGATCCGCGCGTGCAGCCGCTTCGGGGCGGTCGGCAGGTCGCGGTAGACGCGCAGGAAGTGCTCGAACCGCAGGTCCTCGAAAGCGACGACGTGCTGGTCGGGCGCCAGGTGCCGGGCGGCCTCCGCGGCCATTTCGGTGACGAACGTGCCCGGCAGGGTCGGCTCGCCGCGCACGGTGTGGTGTTCCAGGTAGCCGTCGGTGTCCAGGTCGAAGCGGCACTCGAACACGGCGGACGTCGCCGTCGACTCGACGACACGGCGCAGGAAGAAGCCGGGGGCCGGCGGCTGTGGCTGCGGCGCGACATCATCCGTACCGGCGGCCGACGCGACCGCATCCGCACCGGTGGCCGTACCTGCGGTCGCACCGGTGGCCGTTCCGCCCGTGAGGTAGCCGGGGTAGAACTCCTCGACGGTGACGCGTTCGGCGTCCCCCAGGTGCACGAGGGAAGGCCGCCGGACGGGCGCGTGCAGTTCCTGTACGAAGTGGTGCACGCCTTCGGGGACGGCCATGCTGCTGTAGGAGCCGGCCCGCTCGTAGTACGCCTTCGTCAGCTCGTTGGCGCCCATGCCGACACCGGCCCACAGTGTCCACCCGATGGTGAACTCGTGGAGTTCCGAGGTGGCCGCCGCATAGGTGGCCGCGCTGCCCAGGAAGTCGTTGGCCGAGGCGTAGTCGGACTCGCCCAGCTGCCCGAAGTACCCGAGCAGCGAACCGAAGTTGCACCACATGCGGGGCGGGGCGTCGCGCAGCGCGTACTTGAGGTTGAGGTACGACTCGACCTTCAGGTCACGGATGGAGGTGAACTCCGCGAAGTCCTTGTCCTTGATGAGCGCCGAGCGCTGCAGCCCGGCGGCGTTGACCAGCAGATCGATCCGCCCGTGTTCCTGGAGCACCTCGCCGATGGCCTTCTCCACCTGGGCGTCGTCGCGCATGTCGCACTGCACGTAGGTGACCCGGCCCGCGCCGCTGTGCTCCGTCATCGCGTCGAGGTTGCGCCGGGCGTCGCGGGCGTTGAGCATCCGGTCGAAGGACTTGTTGAGGTCCGCCACGGAAGGGCGCTTGCCCGTGCCCGTGCCCGAGTCCTTGCCTTTCGCCTTGCCCTTGCCTTTGTTCTTGGTCTTGTTCCTGGCCTCGGCGAGTCCGGCTGAGATGTGGGCCGCCCGGCCCGCCGCGAACTCCTCGTCGCTGCCGGCGAAGACCGACGGCGGGTAGCTGTCCAGGTCGTTGCTGCCGAACACATGGATGCGGGGGCCGAATTCAGCGGCGACCGCCTTGAGCACCTCGGCGGTGATGCCTCGGGCGCCGCCGGCGACGACGACCACGGAGTCCCGGTCCAGGACCGCCGGGGCACAGGCGTCCAGGGCGATCGGCTCGTCGTTCAGCCGGTGGGTGCGGCGCACCCCGTCGGTGTCGACGACTACGGGGAAGTCCCGGTACGCCCGGCTCTCCTCCTCCACCAGCCTCACCGCGTCGCCCACTTCGGTGGCCGAGGTGAGCAGCGCGAAACTGGTGCTGTCGGTGAGCTCCCGGCCGGCGCTCTTGAGCAGACCGGTGAACAGCCCGGAGAAGGGGTGCGGGGTGCCGCCGGGCACCGCGTCGAGGAACAGCATGACGAGGGTGGACTCGGCGGTGGACAGCCCGTCATACGCGTGCTGGACAGCCAGATACGCCGCGTCGTGCAGGGCGAGAAGAGCCGAAGAAGCCTCGGTGAGCGACTGCCCGGCGGGTGCCGAGCGCCCCAGGTCGGCCAGCACACGCAGATGCGTGACCGGTCGCCCGGCGCCCGCCAGGGCCTCGCGGACGGCGTCGGCGGTGACCTCGGGCAGGTGGTGCCAGCCGGGGCGGGGCGCCGCCAGCGGGGTGGTGGACAGCACGGTCAGGGCGGCGTCGGCGCTTGCCGCCTCGGCCAGCGGGCCGGGGGCGTCGGTGACGACGAGGGCACCGTCCGGCAGGAACGGAATCGGCTCGCGCACCCGCCGGGGCGGGGTCGCCTCGAGCACCGGGATCTGGCGGCGCACCCGCAGCGGGACGCCCTCCCCGGTGTGCGTGGCCGACACGAAGCGCTCCGGCAGGGTGCCGGTGACGGCGGCGCCGTGTGACCGGCCCTGCTCCGGGGTGGGCCCGGCGAGGGCGGCGGGGCCGGGCACGGTCAGCCGGAGCCGGGCACCCGGTGCGCCGCCGGTCTGGTCGCAGGAGACCTCCACCGTGCCGGCGGGCCTGTGCAGGGCCTTCAGTACGGCAAGTCCCCCGGCGGCGCCCAGATAACGGGCGTGCTCGGGCTCTGTGCACCGCACGGAGTCCCGTACGGAGTCCCGCTCGGATACGGCGCCGGCCTGTGCGGCGGCGCTGCCGAGCGGCTCGTCGACGTACGCCAGGATCGGCAGGCCCTCGCGCTTCGCCCGCTCCTCGGTGGCGAGGGCGAACAGGAAGGCGCCCTCGGCCAGTTGCTGCTCCTTCTCCGGGAGCAGGTCGCCGATGAGGGCGCGGTACTCCGGGAGGCTGTTGCCGTTGATGCCGCCGGCCAGCGCGAAGTCCAGCTCGCCGGTGCGCAGATAGCGGCCGGCCGAGGTGATCGACGACAGGGCGGAGGCGAAACCGGAGTCCATCGTCATGTTCGGGCCGTGCAGGTCGAAGTAGTTCGACACCCGGGCGGAGATGATGTTGGGCATCTGGCCGGGGAAAGCGTCCTCGTTGGACTCCGGGATCAACGCCCGTACCTGCTCGCGCAGTTGCTCCAGCACCTGGGCGGCGGCCGGGGATCCGGCCAGCGGTGAGTCGGCGAGGGCCTGCCCGATGTCGTCGAGGTAGCAGCGGTTCGCGTACAGCATGGCGGCCCGGGTCGGTCCCATGTGCCCGACGAAGACACCGGTCTTGGCGGCCTGCTTGCCCCAGAACTCGGGCATCTGGTCACGGAGCCGGTGGGCGCACTGCAGGATCATCAGCTGGCACCGGTCCAGGGCCCTGATGGTCTTGGGAGGCAGCCGGACCTCGTTGAACGGCGGCGACGGGTACGCGGTGCCGAAGGTGTCCAGCGGCGGCTTCCCGCCGGCCAGCCAGCCCGACACCTCCTTGTGGTCCGCCAGGCCGGGCAGGTGCGACGACCACCCGACGATGGCCACCCGGCTGTCGGGGTCCGGCTTCTTGGTGGCCGGGATCGTCCCGGCGGGGACCGCCGTCGCCCGGGTGTGGGCCGCCCCGGTCACGGCTGCCCCTGCCGGAACCGCGTCGGCCGGGACGGCCTCGGCCACGTCGGCCACGGCTGCCGCTGACGCAGCCGCGACGGCGGGGACGGCCTCCGACGAGGTCGCCGCCGACGGGCCCGCGGCGGGCGGCGCCACGCGTGGCTGGTTCTCGGCGACGATCAGGTGCGCGTTGGTCCCGCCGAAGCCGAACCCGGAGACGGCGGCGAGCCGGGGCCGGTCACCGCGCCCGGACCACTGCGCCGCCTCGGACGGGATGTCCAGCTGGGTCTCGGCGAGGCGGAAGTCCTCGCGGGGGTTGGTGAAGCGGTACTGGCCGGGAATGGTCCGCTTTTCGAGGCCCTTCAGGTTCTCGATGAGCGAGACGACTCCGGCCGCCCAGCCGGTGTGCCCGATCAGGGACTTGTTGGAGGTGACCGCGGTGGGCCGGGCCGTGCCGAAGTGCTCCCGCAGCGTGGAGAACTCCGCGAGGTCGCCGGCGGGGGTGCCGGTCGCGTGCGCGTTGATCCAGTCCACGTCGTCGCCGTTCACGTCACCGTTCTCCAGCGCGCGCCGCACGGCGAGGCTCTGGCCGGCCGAGTTCGGCGCGTAGATCGCCTTGCCCTTGCCGTCCGAGGAGGAACCGAACGCCCGCAGCACGCCGAGGACCTGGTCACCGTCCTCCTGGGCCTTGCTCAGGCGCTTGAGTACGACGAGGGCGGCGCCGTCGGCGAAGATCACACCGTCGGCCGCCTCGTCCAGGGCGTGCACCTTGCCGCTCTTGGACAGTCCCTGAAGCTTGGAGAAGAGCACGGTGCCGCGCGGCGCCAGGGCGAAGGCCCCGCCGCACACCGCGATGTCCTGCTTGCCCATCAGCAGACCCTTGGCCGCGATGTCGATGGCGTAGAGCGACGAGGAGCACGCGGTGTCGACCATGTGGAGCTCGGTGGACGACGGCAGGATGCCCCGCATGGCCAGTTCGCCGACCCGGTGCGGCAGGAACCGGGACGGGTTGCTGCCGCCGCGCCGGTAGCGGCGGGTCAACGACTCGTCGATGCCTGCGCGCAGCGCGGCACGCTCGTCGTCGGACATCGCCAGGTCGTCGACGATCTCGTGCGTCATCCTGGTCACGCCGGCCAGGACCCCGGCCTCCTCCAGGTGCTGGCTGCCGTCCGGGGTGTAACCGACCACGAAGGAGCAGCGGTCGGTGTCGCCGCGGCGGACCCCGTCGAGCGCCTGGACCATGCTGTGGCGGAGCCACCGGGTGGTGTACTCCTGCTCGTCGGGGCCCCCTTCCATACCGTCCAGGGCGCCGTCGGCGGGCTGGAAGCCGGTGATGAACACACAGCGGTCGGCGTACGCCTTGTCCTCGGCGGCCGTGTCCGCCGAGTGGAAGCTCCGGTGCTGCCAGCGGTCCTCGGGGACCTCGACGAACAGTTCGTCCCCCGTCATGCGGAGCTTCCAGAACTCCTCCGGGCTGTTCGCCCCGGCGACGGCGAGGCCCATGCCGACGACGGCGATCGAGTCGTCCCCGAACTCCGCCTCGGCGAAGGGCACTTCGGCTGCCGCCACGGGCTCCAAGGGCTCCACGGGCGTCTCGGCCACGGCTTCGACGCGCCGCACCGAGGCCGGCTCCGGCACGGCAGCCGGCTGGGCCGGGGACAGCGCGGCGGGATCCGGAGCAGGCCGGGCCTGCGCCGTCGGCTGCTCCTCCGGCGCGGCGGGAGGCGCGGCGGGAGGCGAGAGCAGGGCGGCGCCCAGCGTGAGGCCGCCGTCGGCGAGGATGACCTGGCCGGTGATCCAGCGGGCGTCGTCGGAGGCGAGGAAGGCCACCACGGTGGCGAACTCCTCCGGTGTGCCGAGCCGCCCCCAGGGGGTGGCCCGCGCGATGACGTCCTGCATCTGGGCCGCTTGGGGGAACTTGTCCGCCACCTCGCTGCTCAGCATGGCGGCGGACGCCGTGTTGACCCGGATGCCGAGCGGTGCCAGCTCCACGGCCAGGTACCGGGCCGCGGCCTCGGCCGCGGCCTTCGCCGGCGCGCACGCCAGGTAGTTGGCCATCACCATCTGGGAGCCGCCGAGGGCGGAGACGGTGACGATCGAACCGCCACCGCCCCTGGCCATCAGCGGCGCGGCAGCGCGTGCGCAGCGCAGCCCGCCCTTGTAGTTGACCTCGATGGCCCTGTCGAGGTGCTCGTCGGTGATCTCGTCCAGCGGCAGCAGCGCGCCGTCGGCGGCGCTGTTGACGAGGATGTCGAGCCGGCCGTGCAGCCGGTCCGTCTCCGCGAACATCCGGTCGACCTGTTCCTGCCTGGCCACTGATCCACGGACCAGGTCGACCCGGTGGCCCTCGGCGGTCAGCTCGTCGCGGGTCGCCTTGGCCTGGTCGTGCGAGTGGAAGTAGTTGAGGACGATCGAGGCGCCGCGCGAGGCGAGTTCACGCGCGATGGCCTTGCCTATCCCTTTCGATCCGCCGGTGACCAGGGCCACCTTGCCTGTGAGGTCTTTCATGGAACACGTGCCCTTCTGGAGCCGAGAGCGAGGGGAAGCCGGGAGGAAGTGAGGAAGCAGGGGGAAGCCGGCGGAACGAAGAGCCGGCGGAACGGGAGGCCGACAGCAGCCCCCTGCGCGCCGTCAGCCGGCCGCGACGGCCTCCCGGCCGGACAGCTCCGCGAGCACGAAGTCGACGATCTTGTCCATGGTGTTGTAGTTCTCCAGGCGGAAGCCGGCCTCCCGTGTGGGCAGGCCGTATCGCTTGGAGGCGCGGGAGAGCAGCTCGACCTGCTTGACCGAGTCGACCCCCAGTTCGGCCTCCAGTTGCACGCCGTCCTCGAAGACCTCCTCCGGGTACTCCAGCGCCTCGGCGTACAGGGTCCGCAGTTCGGCGTGGATCTCCGCACGGTCCGGTGCCTCGGCGGACGGCGCCGGCGAGGAAGGAGCCGGTGCGGCAGGAGTGGTCGCGCCGGTGCCGGGCGAGGGTGCCTGCGCCGCCGGCTCCGGGGTGAAGTCGCCCAGGTCGTCGGCGATGCGCCGGAGCACCTCGTCGCCGTGCCGGGCCCAGTACGCCTCGAACACGCCGGCAGGCACGGTGGGGGCCAGCAGTTCGGCGAGGCCCGGGGCCCTGGTCGCACCGGCCAGACCGGCGTCCCTCAGGACCCGCAGGGTGGCGTCCAGTGCGAGGCCGCCGTCGCCGTCGACCGCGAGTGACGGCAGGGCGCGTACGTCCGAGCCCTTGGTCAGCCGGACGACGAGCTTGGACAGCGCGGCCCGCCCGCCCGCTTCCACGAACGTGTGGACACCGGCGGCCTGCAGGTGGCGCACGGCGGCGGCGAACCGCACCGGGGTGACGAAGTGCTCGGCGAGACGGTCGGCCAACGCGTCGTCGGGCTCGTAGTACCGCTGGAGGATCGGCGAGTACACCAGGCGCTGCAGCGGGTGCTGGTCCAGCTTGCCGACGTAGGCGGCGAATTCGGGTACGGCGGGGGCGAGAGCCGGAGTGTGGAAGGGGAAGGGGGCGTCGATCTCGATGGCGCCGATGCCCAGTTGCCCGGCGATCGCGATCACCCGGTCGAGAATCTCGCCCGGGCCGCTCACCACGGTCTGCTCGTCGTGGTTCTCGGTGGCGACGGCCAGCATCGGGTCGTCCAGCAGTTCCAGCAGGCGGCGGGACCTTTCGGCGCCTGCGGACAGCGCCACCATGCGGCCCTCGACGCCGTTCTGCCGCTGGATGACCGCCACGCGCTGGGCGACGATCCGCACCCCGTCCTCGACGGAGAACGCCCCGGCGGCGACCAGTGCGGTGATCTCGCCGAGGCTGTGGCCGACGAGGACGTCCGGACGTACCCCCTGGGCGTCCAGGATCTCGTACGCGGCCAGGCCGGCGGCGTAGATGGCCACCTGGGAGACCCAGGCATCGTCGTCGAGGAGTTCGCGCAGGTCCGTGGGGTGCGTCCCGAGGACCACGTCGGATATTCGGCGCGAGAACAGGCTCATGGTCTCCGCGTCGATACGCTCGAGGACCCCTCGGACCTGCGGGTACTTCTTCTCGGCCAGGCGCAGGGCCGCACTGTCGAAACCGCCCTGGCCGGGGAAGAGGAAGGTGGTGTGCAGGTCCGTCGACGTGTGGACGGTCATGGTGGTGCCTCCAAGCTGGTGGTGCGGATCGGATGAGGGCGAAGGGGAGGATGAGGGAAAGGGCGAGGGTCAGGCCAGGTACTGGCCCATGGGGCCGAGGTTCTTGGCCACCAGCCGGTCGGCGGTACGGGTCGCCCCGGGGATGTGCCGGGGCGCGCCGCGGGCCAGCCAGCGCACCATGCGCAGCTTCCAGCCCGGCCCGTTGCCCGGCTCCAGATGGTCGAGCAGGGCGTGGACGCTGGCCGGCGAGTAGAACTCCGCCGGGTGGATCATCGTGGCGAACATGCCGACCATCGCGCGGCCGTGTGTGGGGCTGCGGTTCATGGCCCGGATGAACGCCAGTTCCTCGCGCGAGTGGTCCGCGATCGTCGCGTGGTCCCGGGTGTAGCGGTAATGGCCGGTGACCAGGTCGTCGCGTTCGCGGGCGTAGCGGGCGAGCGCGGCCGGGAGCGGTTCGCTGCCGGAGAGGCCCGACCCGATGGCGGCGGCGAGGAGTTCGGCGCCGCGCAGCCCGTCGGTGATCCCGGCGGCGGTGATCGGGTCCCGGGTGTAGCCGGCGTCTCCGGCCAACGCCCAGCCGGGGCCGTGCGAGCGGCGCAGGAAGTTGGGTACGGACCCGGTCATCCAGCGGTCGACGCGCTTGGTCGTGCGCAGCAGATCGGCCCGCTCGGGATCCACCTCGTCGAACGCGGAGATGACCGTACGGTCGCGGTCCTCGTCGCTCGTCGCCTTGAAGTCGGCCACCGGCAGAGCCACTCCCACGATGGTCAGCCCGTCGTGGGTCGGCCAGGTGAACGCGTGCTTGCCGGCCTGACGGTAGGTGCGGACCCGTCCGTCGTGCGGCAGTCCCTCCCAGTACGACCAGTGGCTCTTGTTGAGGACCGGGTGCGCGTCGTACTTCGGCGCGTCCACCAGCCTGGCCAGGGTCGAGTTGGAGCCGTCGGCCCCCACCACGACCGGGGCGTGTTCGACGACGGGGGTGCGGTTCGCCGTCTCCCCCCGCACACCGGTGACCGTGCCCGCGTCGTCGGTGATCAGCTCCCGGACCGAGACGCCGGTACGCAGTTCCGCCCCGGCCCTGACCGCGGCGTCCAGCAGGATCTGGTCGAGCCTGGCGCGCTCCGGGGAGTACGCCTCGCCCACCCCGTCCACGGCGGGCAGCCGGGCCATCAGCTCCACCGGGCCGCTGCGCAGGCCGTACTCGGTGATGGGCGGGCAGCCGGTGGCCGTCAGCTCGTCGAGCAGACCCCAGCGCTTGAGCCGGAGTATGCCCGGCGGGTGGATCAGGTTGGTCGCCGCCGCCTTGCCGCCCGGAAACACGGCCCGGTCGAGCAACAGCACCTTGTGGCCTGCCCGGGACAGCAGCATGGCCGTGGCAGCGCCGCTGATCCGTGCGCCGACAACTATTGCGTCGTACATCTCGACTCCCTGCCACTGGCTGGTCGACTGTCGGGCGAATGCGTACGGTCCGGGTCCTTGCCCAGGGCGGCCGAGGGCTCCGGGCGGCTGTCAGCGCTGCGAGGGCTCGAGCACGTCAGCCGGGTCGGTCGGGTCCGACGGGCCGGCCGGGTCCGTCCTCCCGGTGTCCGGGCGCTCCCCGTCCCGTTCTTCCTGTTCTTCCTGCCACGCGTCGTTCTGCTCCCTGGACCGGCGCGGTGCGGCGAGGATGGCGAGGCAGCCGAGGGCGGCGATCGCGGCGCCGACCCAGGTGGCCGGGACCAGGCCGTCCACGAAGGTCTGCGGCGAGCCGTAGCCGCCCTGGGCGGTGAACACCGACATCAGCACGGCCACGCCGAGCACACCGCCGAGCTCCCTGAAGGTGTTGTTGGCTCCGGAGGCGATGCCCTGGTCACGGGGGGCGACGATGTTCATGGCCATCTCGGCGACGGGGGCGAAGAACAGCCCGAGTCCGATGCCGCCGAGCACCAGCCCGGGAACCTGGTCGGCGTAGTCGGTGTTCACCTCGGTCACCAGGGCGAGCCAGCCGAGGCCGACCGCCTCGAACAGCAGACCCGTGGCGACCACCAGCCGGTTGCCCAGCCGCCCGGTGAGCAGGGCGGTGAACGGGGCGACCAGGACCGGCATCGCGGTCCACGGCAGCATCCGCACCCCCGCTTCGAGCGGCGAGAAGCCCTGGATGTTCTGCATGAACTGGGTCAGCAGGAACACCAGCCCGAACATGGCGGCGAACATCAGGAGGCTGGCCGAGTTGACGGCGCTGAACGAACGGCTGCGGAACAGCCGCATCGGCAGCATCGGGTGGGGAGTGCGCAGCTCCCAGAGGACGAAGGCAGCGATGAGTGCCACTCCGCCGATCAGGTAGGTCAGCACCTCGCTGCTGGCCCAGCCGTGCTCGGTGGTCCGCACGAGGGCGTACACCACTCCGAACATGCCGAGGCTCAGCAGGACGGTGCCCGTCTTGTCGAGCGTGCTCTGTGGGTGCTTGCTCTCGGCGAGCTTCCACAGGCTGAGTGCCAGCACCACCACACCGATCGGCACGTTGACCCAGAAGATCCACTCCCAGGAGATCTTCTCGACGACGGCGCCGCCGATCAGCGGCCCGAGCGCGACAGCCAGTCCGCTCAGCGCACCCCAGATGCCCAGCGCGAGGGCACGCCGGCGGGGCGGCACCGCGACGGTCAGCAGGGTCAGCGTCAGCGGCATGACGATGGCGGCGCCGAAGCCCTGCACGGCACGGGCGATGATCAGCTGTTGGGAGGTGTCGGCGAGGGCGCAGGCCGCCGACGCCGCGGTGAAGACGACAAGTCCCGCCACGAACATCCGGCGGCGGCCGAAGCGGTCACCGGCCGCCGCACCGGCCATCAGGAAGACGGCGAAGGACAGGGTGTAGGCGTTCACCGTCCATTCCAGGTCCTGCGGGCTCGTGTCGAGCGACTCCTGGATGGCGGGCAGAGCGGTGATGACGACGAGGTTGTCCAACGCCGCCATGAAGACCGCGAGTCCGGTCACGATCAGGGTCCATACGGAATGACCGCGAGAACTGGACCGACTCGACATGGAAAGCCCTCCGAAGGCTGGGTGGTGGGGGGTGCGGGACGTGGGGGGGGGCGGGACAGGGTGCGCGCGGCACGGACGGCTACGCCGGGTGCGGCACGTTGATCGCGTCGAGCTCGTCGAGGGCCTCACGCCACAAGGCGGCCAGCCGCTGGGCGTCCGGCAGCCTGCGGTCGTACAGGAAACTCACCTGGACCCGCGAGCCGCAGGACAGCAGCGTCACCGACAGGGCGTTGCCCGGCAGCAGCACACCGAGCGGAATCGCATCCACGACCTGGTCGCCGCGGAAGGAAAGAGAGGCGGGCAGAAGGTAGTTGGAGGCGTACAGCGGGGACGAGCGGGGGCTGAGCAGTCGCCTCACGGTCCAGCGGATCAGGGCTGCCGGCAGCAGGGCGATCAGCGCCCTGCTGGCCGGCCGCAGACCGTTGGAACGCATCCGCTGGGTGCTGCCGACGAGCTGCGCGAACGCCTCGGCGGGCGGCAGTTCCTGGCTGGGCAGTGTGACGACCGCCGTCGTGAGGTGGTTGCCGACGGCGTCCTCCTCACCGTCCTGCCGGGTACTCAGCGGCATCCGCACCGGTACGGGCGACGCGCGGAACACCGAGCGCGCGTCGCGGCGGCCGTCGCCCGTCGCGCTCCAGGCGGACAGCGCGCCCCACAGCGCCATGAGGAAGGCGTCGTTGACGGTGCCGCCGAATCCCCTTCCCAGTTCGCTCAGTTCGCGCCGGGTCGCACTCGTACTGCACATGGCCAGGTTCTCCGGACCGGGGTACGTCCTGGGCCAGAGCCGGCCGGGCGCCAGCCCCCGCACCATGCCGGCGCCCACGCTGAGCGTGCCGTGCAGCAGCTCCAACGGCCCGGCGGTGCACACCGGTCCCGTGCGCAGCCCGTCCCGCTGCCCGTCCCGGGGTGTCGGCCCCGAGCGCGGAGTGCCGCCGAACAGGACGGCGGCGACGTGAGCCGCGCCCATCCCGTCCTCCAGGCCGTGGTGGACCCGGTAGCAGACGGCGTACTCACCGTCCGCGTATCCGTGGACGAGGCGGATCGACCACAGGGGGCCGCTCCCGCTCAGCGGCAGGCGCACCAGGGCCGTCAGCACCTCGTCCAGCGAGGTGCCGGCCGGGAGCTTCATCTCCTGTACGTGGTCGCGCAGGTCGAAGCCTGCACTGGGGGCACGGAACGCGCCGCGCCTGCCGGTCACCGCCCGGTGGGTCAGCCGCGGCAGACCGGGCAGTCGCTCCGCCAGGTGGTCATGGAGCTCGTCCAGCGAGGGTGCCTCTCCACGGAACCGCAGGAACTGCCCTTGGGCCAGGCTGAGTTCGCGGTCCATGGCGAGGAAGACCTCGTCGATCGGGTTGAGTGGATGCTTCACTATCGGCTCCCAGTCGATTGTGTCGGGGAAACCGGCGTCGGTACGGCACGCGGGTACGGTCCGGGGCTCGGCCCCATCCCCTGTCGGCCAGGGACGGGCGGGCCGCGGCCCCCGGCTGCTTTCGCGGGGCGGCTCATGACATGCCCCGGGCGCGGCCCGCGGGGCCCGGCCGGTGTCTGCCGGCGTCACGGCGCCAGGAGCCGGCCGGGCGGGTACGGCCGTCGCCGCCCCAACGCACGCCCACCGGGCCCGGCGCCGTCGGCGGCGCGGTGGTGTCCGCCTGCTGCGCCATGGCCCCCAGGACGGCGGTGACCGCGGCCAGTTCGAGATCGTCGGGACGCCCCCGCACCACCGTGAGCATGGTGTCCGTGGTCTCCGTTGTACCCGTGCTGTCCGTGGTGTCCGCGGCGCCCGTCATGCCGGCGGGTTGCCGTGCTTGCGCGACGGCAGGTCGACGTCCTTGGTACGCAGGACACGCAGCGCCTCGATGAGCACCGAGCGGGTGTGCGCGGGGTCTATGACATCGTCGACGAGGCCGCGTTCAGCGGCGTAGTACGGGTGCATCAACTCCTGCCTGTACTCCTTGACCAGCTGGGCCCGGGTCTCCTCCGGAGCGTCCGAGGCGGCGATCTCCCGGCGGAAGACGACGTTCGCCGCGCCCTCGGCGCCCATCACCGCGATCTCGTTCGTCGGCCAGGCGTACGTCAGGTCGGCGCCGATGGACTCGGAGTCCATGACGATGTACGCCCCGCCGTAGGCCTTGCGCAGCACGAGGGAGACGCGCGGCACGGTGGCGTTGCAGTACGCGTACAGCAGCTTCGCGCCGTGCCGGATGATGCCGTTGTGCTCCTGGTCCACGCCGGGCAGGAAACCCGGTACGTCGATCAGGGTGACCAGGGGGATGCTGAAGGCGTCGCAGGTGGAGATGAACCGGGCGGCCTTCTCCGAGGCGTGGATGTCCAGTGCTCCGGCCAGATGGGCCGGCTGGTTGGCGATCACGCCGACGGTCCGCCCGTCCAGCCGGGCCAGAGCACAGATGATGTTGCCCGCCCAGCCGGAGTGCGTCTCCATCAACTCGCCGTCGTCGACGATCTCCTGGATCACCGCGCGCATGTCGTACGGCCGGTTCCCCTCGGCGGGGACCAGGTCGGCGAGCGCGTCGGTCCGGCGGTCCGCCGGGTCGTCGGGTTCGAGGGCCGGCGGCAGCTCCCGGTTGTTGGACGGCAGCAGCGACAGCAGGTAGCGCACTTCCTCCAGACATTCGGTCTCGTCGTCGTGGACGAACCCGGCGACGCCGGAGACCGTGCCGTGGACGTCGGCGCCGCCGAGCCCGTTCTGTGTGATCTCCTCGCCCGTCACCGCCTGGACCACGTCAGGTCCGGTGATGAACATCTGCGAGGTCCCACGGACCATGAAGACGAAGTCCGTCAGGGCCGGCGAGTAGGCGGCGCCGCCCGCGCAGGGACCGAGCATCACGGAGATCTGCGGGATCACACCCGAAGCCCTGGTGTTGCGCTGGAAGATCCCGCCGTACCCGGCCAGTGCGGAGACACCCTCCTGGATACGGGCCCCCGCACCGTCGTTGAGCGACACCAGCGGGGCGCCCGCCTTGACGGCCATGTCCATGATCTTGTGGATCTTCATGGCGTGGGCCTCACCGAGCGAGCCGCCGAAGATGCGGAAGTCGTGGGCGTACGCGAAGACGGTGCGGCCGTGGACCGTGCCCCAGCCGGTGCCGACGCCGTCGGTGTGAGGCCTGCGGTTCTCCAGGCCGAAGCCGGTGGCGCGGTGCCTGCGCAACTGCTCGACCTCGGTGAACGAACCCTCGTCGAAGAGGAGGTCCAGGCGTTCGCGGGCGGTCAGCTTGCCCCGGGCGTGCTGCTGCTCGGTGGCGCGCGCGCCGGGCCCCTGCTCGGCGGTCAGGCGAGTGGCGTGCAGGGTGTCGATGCTGTCCCGCATGCCGGGCGGGGCGGGCTCGGGGGCATGCGCCGTACGGGTCTGCGCGGGGCTCTCGGCGAGAGCGGCGGGCTGGGCCGGCATGGGCGTGTCCTTTCTCCGTCACCGAGAAGGGGAGGGGAGAGCGAGAGCGAGAGCAGCGAGATTCCATGAGGTCGGGCCTGTCGGGGCCTTCGCCGGGTGCGTCTCGGGAAAAGCTCCGGAGAAAAACCGGGACCGTGGCCTCGACCTTCCTTCCAGGCAAAACTATCTTGCATCCATTCCGCACGGAACTGCACTTTGGTACAGGCGGCGATAAGAATGGGCGACAAGGCCTGCTTGCAACCTGGATTCAACGCGCAATTTGCTCAGCACTCGTGCCACATGGAACTTGACTGTACGTTCGGTGATATCCAGCTCCCGCGCGACACTGCGGTTGGAATACCCCTCACCGAGGAGACCGAATACTTCCGCCTCGCGCGCGGAGAGCAGCGGAACCCGCTCCAACTCCAGCTTCCAGGAGAGTAGTTCGTCATCTCCTTCACCGGCGGAGCCTGCGAGGCGACCTGCGGCGTGACCTGCGACACAAACTGCGGCAAGCCCTTCGGTGTCACCTGCCGCGGCACTGGCTGCCGCGCAGTAAACCGCTTTCTTCCCCTCGTCCGGCCGCTCTTCCGGCGGTGCATGCGAACGGGTATCGACGGCGCAGACCAAGACAGCTCCCCCTGACGGCGAATCCGGATCGTCGGAACTCCGGCTCATCACCGTTCGAGTATTAGGCACCGGCACCGGGTTCTGTCAAGAAACGCAAATCCTCTCCCGCAGGGCGAGAATGGGCGGCGCGCCATTCCCGACACATGAGAAACGACACCGGTTTCTCATGTACAGCGAAGCGAATGTTTCGTGAACGCCGGTCACACCGGATGCCCCGACGCGAAGTTCTGTGACAGCAGGATCACATCGCGATTGCGGCGATGATTCCGCTGGAGGCCCCGCGTACGCGGGGCCTCCAGGACCTCCGGGATCAGAACGAGCTGGCGGTCTCCGACGACCAGGCTCCGCGGCCGCCCGCCTCGGTGAACACCGCGGCGGCCCCCTTCATCGCCCTCAGAATGCCGACGGGCCACTCAGGCATGGCCTCCTTGGGCTTGAGCACCGCCACGGAACCCATGATCAGCCCATCCCAACGGACCGGCACAGCAAGGCCGTTCCAGCCGGCGGCGCACTCATCCGAGTCGATGGC
Organism: Streptomyces aurantiacus; assembly: GCF_027107535.1. NCBI lineage: Bacteria > Bacillati > Actinomycetota > Actinomycetes > Kitasatosporales > Streptomycetaceae > Streptomyces > Streptomyces sp. Qhu-G9. The sequence continues at coordinate 8,380,719 of NZ_CP114283.1, forward strand.
CACCCCTTGTTCGCGCACGGCCGTGAGGGAGGCCAGCAGGGTGTCTTCGTCCCGGAACGCCCCCGGGCCCGCGTCCACGGGAGTCGGCTCGGCCATGACGCCTTCCTGGATGACCTCCGGCAGGTGGGCAAGGATCGCCCGCCCGCAGGCACCCGTACGTAATGACTGAAAGACCGTCAGGATGGCACGCTGGCTGATGCCGAGCTCCGACAGGTCCGAGTCGCCGACAGCCATGTCCAGGCACTGCTTCTTGGCGCCGCCGAAGGGAGCCAGCCCGAAGAGGAACACAAACCCTCCGTCGGTGGCCCTGCGTATCTCCTCCAACACCCCATGCGCCTCATCGGTGTTTGGCGCGTGCGCGAGGGCCTTCAGGCCGAGACGCGCGGCGCCGGAGCCGAGCCGGTAGAGGCCACGCCCCTCGCGTACGAATATGCCGTCGTGAATACCGGACTGCAGAATCCGGTGAACCGTCGAGTCGTCCAGTCCCGTCGCCTCGGCCAGCTCACCTGGGCCGTGCATCTGTCCTTCGAGCTCGGTGAAAGCTCGTTGGACCCGGAAGACCCGAACAGCGTGTTCGCTTCCCCCTTGATTACCGCTCTTGACCATGTTTCCCCGTTCCCCGTTCGCTTGTTGGGTGCCCTTCCTGGTTCCCTTGTTGGATGCCCGTCCTGGCATCAGGGCCCATGCCCGACCACGGCACCAACGACCTCCTCGACCCTACTGTTCCCGCATAAACTCGCGGGTGCCCCTGTGCGGTCGGCTCGGGGCGCGGTGACGACTGTGCCGCCGCTCCGTTTCCCCGAGCCGCCGGCCCGAACCGGAGGCGCGTGTCTCCACGCCTCCGGATCCCCACGTGCCGTGCCCTGCGGTCAGCCGGGTCCGGCTGCCGAATCGATGGCCCACGAAGCCGGTATGCGTGCTCCGCGGTAGCGATAAGCAATAGCGATAACGCCCGATCATGACGCTGGACGCGCCCAGGAATGCGCTCTCGCCGTCGACGAACCGCCATACCTGATCACAGAATCTCTTCACCTGGCCACCGAGAATGCTGTGTTTACGGCGGAGCCGGATCGCACCACGATGCGACGCATGGTGGACGACCGTGTTGAAGGTCCGCTTCGCCGAGCCGGGCGACGAACGCAGCGACCTGTACTCACTCGGCTGCGTGATGTGCGAAATGGTCACCGGATGGCCGCCCTTCGGCGACACCCGCGCCGATCCCGTCGCTCTCGCCCAAGCCCACCGGAACAAGGTGCCCACGCCACCGCAGGCACAGGTGGCCCCTGAGGTCAGTAGCGGTAGCGGGCTGCGAGGATCACGATCTCCGTGTCCGTGACCAGGTGGACAAGGCGGCGTCTATCCGCCTCGACCACGCCCCAGGCAAGTGGTAGTTGAGCGGCTCAGGCCTGCCGATCCCCGTGAAAGGGGTCACGCTTGACGTCCTCGATGAGCTTGTTGATCCGCGCGAGTATCTTGCGGTCGTTCTTGACCCAGGACGTGTAGCCCTCCCAGCCCTGATCGTCGAAGACGAGCCTCACGCAGCACCCGCACGCAGGGGCCGCCACATCCGGATCGATCAGCTCGTGCTCCGACACATCGATGCTGCTCAGAGCGTTCTCGTACGCCTTGAGCAGCCGCCGCGCGTTTGCGGGCGAGCGCAGGAGATACGAGCCCTCGCGCAACGCTGCGTAATCCTCGGCCGAGACGAGGACGGCGTTGCCATGCTTGGAGACGATCTCGATGGCTTCGTGATCGTCGTTGACCTTCTTGATCAGTGGAAAGAGAGCCTTACGGGCTTCGCTCGCAGTTATGGACATGGGCTGACTCCCCACATCAAGCGGTACCGGATAACGTACCGCTCACGGCCGTCTCAAGCGGAACCAAATAGGTGGCGGCCTATCAGGAAACCCAGCACGGGAAACAGCAAGGGGCCGGCTCTCGGAAGAGTCGACCCCATTTGGCCTGTGTGTACGCCAGGCCCCCAACGTGGTGTTCTTTCATCCGCTCACACGTTGAAGCGGAACTCCACCACGTCCCCGTCCTGCATCACATAGTCCTTGCCCTCCATGCGGGCCTTGCCCTTGGCGCGGGCCTCGGCCACCGAGCCCATTTCCACCAGGTCCTCGAAGGAGATGACCTCCGCCTTGATGAAGCCCTTCTGGAAGTCGGTGTGGATGACACCGGCGGCCTCGGGGGCGGTGGCGCCCTTCTGGATGGTCCAGGCGCGCGATTCCTTGGGACCGGCCGTGAGGTAGGTCTGCAGGCCGAGGGTGTCGAAGCCGACGCGGGCCAGGGTCGCCATGCCGGGCTCCTCGACGCCCACCGACTCCAGGAGCTCCATCGCTTCCTCCTCGTCGAGCTCGGCGAGGTCCGCCTCCAGCTTGGCGTTGAGGAAGATCGCCTCGGCGGGCGCCACCAGGGCGCTCTGCTCGGCCTTGAAGTCCTCGTCGACCAGTTCGTCCTCGTCGACGTTGAAGACGTAGAGGAAGGGCTTGGTGGTGAGGAGGTGCAGGTCGTGGAGGAGTTCCTCGTTGCCGGAGCCCTGCACGATGCCCTGCGAGAAGAGCGTGTCGCCCTTCTCCAGGATCTCCTTGGCGGCCTCGACGGCGGCGACCTTCGGCCCGATGTCCTTCTTGATGCGCGACTCCCGCTGGAGGCGCGGCAGGACCTTCTCGATGGTCTGGAGGTCCGCGAGGATCAGCTCGGTGTTGATCGTCTCGATGTCGTCCTTCGGCGAGACCTTGCCGTCGACATGCACGACGTTCTCGTCCTGGAAGGCGCGGATGACCTGGCAGATCGCGTCGGACTCACGGATGTTCGCGAGGAACTTGTTGCCCAGGCCCTCGCCCTCCGAGGCGCCCTTCACGATGCCCGCGATGTCGACGAAGTCGACGGTCGCCGGAAGGATCTTCTGCGAGCCGAAGATCTCGGCCAGCTTCGCGAGGCGCGCGTCCGGGACACCGACCACGCCGACGTTCGGCTCGATCGTGGCGAACGGGTAGTTGGCCGCCAGCACGTCGTTCTTGGTCAGGGCGTTGAACATGGTCGACTTGCCGACATTCGGCAGACCGACGATTCCGATCGTGAGCGACACGTTGCGACTTCCCGTACGTGAGGTTGGAGGACGAGGACCGGGGCGACAGAACCGCGGTTCGGACGGGCCCGGGGCCCTCACTTCGTGATGCGCGGGCCGATCCACCAGTCTACGGCGTGCGGCACCTCGCCCCTGCGACGTATCGAACGCTTGCCCAAGGTCAGCCAAAGGGCGTGTCTCGGGGCCCATTCCGCACATAACCCGACCTAAGTTGGACCAGTGGAGCAACACAGGACGCGTCCCCCCCAGTCACAGCCGTCACGGCGCGGCACGCCCCTTCCCCCGCAGGCCGGGCGGGGCGGTGCCCGTACGGCCCGGCAGGCCGGGGCCGGGGTCCCGCGGACCGCGGCGCCCGTCTCACCGCTCGTGCAGGCGGTGCGCCGGTTTCCCAACCCCCGGCTCACCGGGCTCGGCAGCGGGCTGTTCTGCGCCGCCTCGATGTTCGCGCTGGCCTGTCTCGACCAGCTGCTGTTCGGGGCGTCGCTCGTCGTCTACGGCGTCCTCTTCCTGCCGGTCTGCGCGCTGACCGCGGTGTGGGTGCGGCGGGCCGACCTCGTCACTGCGGTCGTCGCCGTGCCCATCGCCTTCGCCATCGGCCTGCTGCCGATCGCCGACAGCGGCGGCGGCATCGGCGGCCGGCTGATGGGGCTGGTCACCGCGCTCGCGACGCACGCGGGATGGCTGTACGGGGGCACGCTGGTGGCGGGGCTCATCGTGACCGTGCGCAAGGTGCGGATGATGAGCCGCCGAGCCGCGCAGCGGCGCCGGGCCGCCTGAGGTTCGGGCCCCCTGAGGTTCGGGCCGTCCCGGCCCGCCTGCCTCTCGTGACGGCCGACCGGCTCCGCCCGGGCCGGGCCCGCGCGGTTCCGGCACCGTCCGGAACGGCCCGTCACGCGAGTCGGCGGGCACCCGAGCCGGGCGCCCGCCCGTCGCCTGGCCGCCCGTCCCCTAGCCGGCCTTCGCCGCCCGCATCGCCGCGCCCACGATCCCCGCGTTGTTCTGCAGCTGGGCCGGCACGATCTCCGCCCTGATGCCCTCGATCAGCGGCAGGAACTTCTGGGCCTTGCGGCTGACGCCGCCCCCGATGATGAACAGCTCGGGCGAGAAGAGCATCTCCACGTGGGCGAGGTACTTCTGGACGCGGTGCGCCCAGTGCTCCCAGGAGAGGTCGTGGTCCTCCTTGGCCTTGGTGGAGGCGTGCTTCTCCGCGTCGTGGCCGTTCAGCTCCAGATGGCCGAGCTCCGTGTTCGGCACGAGGACGCCGTCCACGAAGAGGGCGCTGCCGATCCCCGTACCGAAGGTGAGAAGGAAGACCGTGCCGCGGCGGTCCCGGCCCGCGCCGAACTGCATCTCGGCCACGCCCGCCGCGTCCGCGTCGTTCAGGACCGTCACCGGCAGGCCGCCCAGCCGGTCGCCGAGCAGGGCGCGCGCGTCGGTGTCGATCCAGTCCTTGTCCACGTTGGCAGCCGTGCGGATGGTGGCGCCGTCGGTGACCACTCCCGGGAAGGTGATGCCGACCGGGCCCGTCCAGCCGAAGTGGTCGACGACCTCCTTCACGCCGTCCGCCACCGCGTCGGGTGTCGCCGGGTGCGGGGTGAGCACCTTGTGGCGCTCCTCCGCCAGGTCGCCCCGGTCCAGGTCCACGGGAGCGCCCTTGATCCCTGATCCGCCGATGTCCACGCCGAAGATCTGCATGGCTCTACGTTACGTCGTACGACGGACAGTCACTCGGCCGAGGGGGTGCTACCGGTGCGCTCCGCCACGAGGGCCGCCGCCTCCGCGCGCAGGTCGCGGCGCAGTTCCTTGGGCAGGGAGAACGTGATGGACTCCTCGGCGGCCTTGACGAGTTCGACGTCCTCGTAGCCGCGGGTGGAGAGGTACTCCAGGACCTGCTCGACGAGGATCTCCGGCACCGAGGCCCCGGAGGTGACACCCACCGTCGAGACGCCCTCCAGCCAGCTCTCGTCGATCTCGTCGGCGAAGTCCACGAGGTACGCCTCGCGTGCTCCCGCGAGCTTGGCGACCTCGACGAGCCGCACGGAGTTGGAGGAGTTGCGCGAGCCGACCACGATCACGAGGTCCGCCTGCTCGCCCATCTGCTTCACCGCGAGCTGACGGTTCTGCGTGGCGTAGCAGATGTCGTCGCTCGGAGGGGAGATGAGCTGGGGGAACTTCTCCTTGAGGGCGCCCACCGTCTCCATGGTCTCGTCGACCGACAGCGTGGTCTGGGAGAGCCAGACGACCCTGGACGGGTCGCGGACCTCGACCTTGGCCACGTCCCCGGGGCCGTCGACCAGCGTGATGTGGTCCGGCGCCTCGCCGGACGTGCCGATGACCTCCTCGTGGCCCTCGTGGCCGATGAGGAGGATGTCGAAGTCCTCGTCCGCGAACCGGACGGCTTCCTTGTGGACCTTGGTGACGAGCGGGCACGTCGCGTCGATGGTGGCGAGCCGGCCGGCCGCGGCCTCGTCGTGGACGACGGGGGCGACGCCGTGCGCGGAGAACATGACGATGGACCCCTCGGGAACCTCCGCCGTCTGCTCGACGAAGATCGCGCCCTTCTTCTCCAGGGTCTGCACGACGTACTTGTTGTGGACGATCTCGTGGCGGACGTAGATCGGGGCCCCGTACTGCTCCAGGGCCTTCTCGACGGCGATCACGGCACGGTCGACTCCCGCGCAGTAGCCCCGGGGGGCGGCGAGCAGGACACGGCGGCCGGCAGAAGCAGTCATGCCTCCCATCGTAAGGCCGCGCCCGACGGGTCAAAGATCACCTCCTTGGGGAGACTGGTCGGAAGCCGGGGAGCTGGGAGGGGGTACGGCACGACCATCGGGAGGCAATGGATGTCCGGCACGCAGACCCCGGCCCGCGCGGCCGACGAGGGCAGAGGGCTGCGGCGCAGTCTCGGCTTCCGCGACCTGGTCGTCTACGGCCTGCTGTTCATCGCCCCCATGGCACCGGTCGGGGTCTTCGGGGCCCTCGACGCGAAGTCGCACGGGGCGGTCGCGCTGGTCTACGTCGTCGCCACGGTCGCGATGGCGTTCACCGCATTCAGCTACGCGCAGATGGTGCGGGTGGTCCCCCAGGCGGGCTCGGTGTTCGCCTACGCGCGCGCGGGGCTCGGCAAGGAGGCGGGGTTCGTCGCCGGGTGGATGGCGATGCTGGACTACCTCCTCATCCCGGCGGTGGCGTACCTCTTCTCCGGGATCGCGATGAACGCCCTGGTCCCCGGGGTCTCGCGGTGGGTGTGGACGGCTCTCGCGGTCGTCGTCACGACGCTGCTGAACCTGTGGGGGGTACGGGCCGCGGCCCGTGTCGGGTTCCTGGTGCTCGCGATGGAGATCGTGGTCCTCCTCGTCTTCGTCGTGTCGGCGGTCGTGGTCCTCGCGCGCGACGGGGCACAGCGGGGCTGGCTGACGCCCCTCTCCGGAGACGGCTCCCAGGGGGCGTTCGCGCTGTCCGCGGTCCTCGGAGCCGTGTCGATCGCCGTGCTGTCGTACCTGGGCTTCGACGCGATCGCCTCCTTCGCGGAGGAGGTCACCGGCAGTTCGGAGAAGGTCGCGAGGGCGGTGCTGTTCTGTCTCGCCCTCGCCGGTGTGCTGTTCATCGCACAGACGTACCTGGTCGCCCTCCTGGAGCCGGTGTCGTCCGCGCAGCTCGCGGCCGATCCCGTCCGGCAGGGGTCGGCCTTCTACGACGCCGTGGACGCCTCGGTCGGCACGTGGCTGCACGACCTGGTGGCCGTGAGCAAGGCGATCGGGGCGGCGTTCGCGGCGCTGGCCGGGCAGGCCGCGGCGGGGCGGCTGCTGTTCGCGATGTCCCGGGACCGGCGGCTGCCGCGTGCCCTGTCGAGGACGGACTCCGGGGTGCCGCGCGTCGCCCTGTCCTGTGCGGCCCTCATCACCCTGGTCGCCGCGGTGTGGGCGGCGCGGCGCGACGACGGGATGGACCACCTGGTGTCGGTGGTGGACGTCGGGGCGCTGACCGCCTTCACCCTGCTGCACGCGAGCGTGGTCGGCTGGTTCGCCGTGCGGCGGCGGGGCGGGCCTGTCGTGTGGTGGCGGCATGTGCTGGTGCCAGTCGTCGGCGCGGGGATCACCGTCCTGGTGATCTTCGAGGCGTCCGGGGCGGCGCAGGTGGTGGGGGCGGTGTGGTTCGCGGTGGGGCTCGTGGTGCTGCTGGTTCAGCGGGGGCGGGCGCCCGCGGCCGGCTGAGCCGGGGGTTTCGCCCCGCCGCGCACGCATGGGCGGCGCTGTCCGAGGTGGCCGCTACGCTCGCGGCATGGCTCTCAACACGTCCGCGGACACTCCGCTGCCCGTCGGTGAGGTGTCGCGGCTCATCGGGTCATGGATCGACCGCCTCGGCGCGGTGTGGGTCGAGGGGCAGATCACCCAGTTGTCGCGCCGCCCGGGCGCGGGCGTCGTCTTCCTGACGCTGCGCGACCCGTCGCACGACATCTCCGTGAGCGTGACCTGCTACCGGCAGGTGTTCGACGCCGTCGCCGACGTGGTGAGCGAGGGGGCGCGTGTCGTCGTCCACGCGAAGCCCGAGTGGTACGCGCCGCGTGGGCAGTTGTCGCTGCGGGCCGCCGAGATCAAGCCCGTGGGTGTCGGTGAACTGCTCGCCCGGCTGGAGCGGCTCAAGAAGTCCCTTGCCGCGGAAGGGCTGTTCGCGGCCGACCGCAAGAAGCCGCTGCCCTTCCTGCCGCAGCTCGTCGGGCTGGTCTGCGGCCGGGCCTCCGCCGCCGAGCGGGACGTGCTGGAGAACGCGCGGCACCGCTGGCCCGCCGTCCGCTTCGAGGTGCGCAACGTCGCCGTGCAGGGCGTCCACGCGGTCCCCCAGGTCGTCCAGGCGGTGAAGGAGCTGGACGCCCTCGACGACGTCGACGTGATCATCGTGGCGCGGGGCGGCGGCAGCGTGGAGGACCTCCTCCCGTTCTCGGACGAGCAGCTCGTACGCGCGGTCGCGTCCTGCCGCACTCCCGTGGTGTCGGCCATCGGCCACGAGCCCGACAACCCGCTGCTGGACCACGTGGCCGACCTGCGCGCCTCCACTCCGACCGACGCGGCGAAGAAGGTCGTACCGGACGTCGGCGAGGAGTACGAGCGCGTACGGCTCCTGCGGGACCGCGCCCGGCGCAGCGTCCGGTCGTTCGTCGACCGGGAGGAGAGGGGCCTCGCGCACGCGCTGGCCCGTCCCTCGATAGAGGATCCGCACCGGATGGTCGACGAGCGGGCGGACCACGTCTCCTCGCTGCTGGACCGCGGCCGCCGCACGCTCGGCCATCTCCTCGACCGCGCGGACTCGGAGCTGACGCACACACACGCGCGCGTGGTGGCGCTCTCCCCCGCCGCGACCCTTGAGCGGGGCTACGCGGTCCTGCAGAAGTCCGACGGCCACGCCGTCCGGTCCCCCGACGAGGTGACCGCGGACGAGCCCCTGCGGGCGCGCGTCGCCGAGGGCGAGTTCACGGTACGAGCCGATGTCCGAGACAGACCCTAGGGTGGGCGCATGACCAGCAAGACGGACGAGGCGCTCGGGTACGAGCAGGCGCGGGACGAGCTCATCGAGGTCGTACGACGCCTGGAGACGGGCGGTACGACACTCGAGGAGTCGCTCGCCCTGTGGGAGCGGGGCGAGGAGCTGGCGAAGGTGTGCCGGCGGTGGCTGGAAGGGGCCCGCGCGCGCCTCGACGCGGCCCTGGCCGAGGAGGAGACGCCGACGGCGGGCACGGCGACGGACACCGACGGCCGGTAGCCCCGCACCACCCCGGCCCGGACTCCGGGTGGTCCGGCCCGGGGCCGGGTCCGAGGAGGCCGGGGTCGGCTCCGAGCAGCCGGGCCGGGCCGGGCCCGAATGTCCGGAAGCCCTCCGGGCCGCCCCGCGTCCCGTGATCCGCGTGCCGTGACCCCGTGACCTGTGAATCGGATCACCATGCTCCACTTTTGGTTGAAGCTTAAACCTAATCGCCGTATCGTCGGACGTGCCAGCTGATCCCACGGGATCCGACGCACGTCCCGAGAAGGTTGTTCTTCATGTCTCTCGTTCTTGACCCCGCCGCCCAGGACCTGCTCTTCCGCGAGGCCCGCACCGCCAACGCCTTCACCGACGAGCCGGTGACCGACGAGCAGGTGCAGGCGATCTACGACCTGGTCAAGTACGGCCCGACCGCCTTCAACCAGTCACCGCTGCGCATCACCCTGGTCCGCTCCGCCGAGGCCCGCGAGCGCCTGGTGCGGCACATGGCCGAGGGCAATCAGCCGAAGACGGCCACCGCCCCCCTCGTCGCGATCCTCTCCGCGGACAACGAGTTCCACGACGAGCTGCCGCATCTCCTCCCGCACTTCCCGCAGGCCAAGGACCTCTTCTTCACCGAGCGCCCGGTGCGTGAGAACGCCGCCGCCCTCAACGCCGCGCTGCAGGCCGCGTACTTCATCGTCGGTGTCCGCGCCGCCGGCCTGTCCGCCGGTCCGATGACGGGCTTCGACTTCGCGGGCGTCCAGAAGGAGTTCCTCGACGACGACCACACCCCGCTGATGGTGGTCAACATCGGCCGGCCCGCCGAGGACGCCTGGTTCCCGCGCTCCCCGCGCCTGGAGGCCGACCAGGTCATCACGACGGTCTGATCCGCGCCGGCCGGGCAGCCCCCGGCCGAGCCCCGGACATGCGAGAAGCCCCCGGCGCGGCCGGGGGCTTCTCGCATGTTCCGTAGCGTGTCCGGCTCAGGCGGGGTGCGACTGCCGGGCCCTCGCGCTCACGACGTCTTCAGGGCCTCAGCCATCTTCGCCAGCCGCGCGAACGACGCCGTGCCCGTGACCACGGTCGTGGAGTTCTTCTCGCGGAGCACGAGCGCGTCGTACCTCGCGCCCTTGTAGCGCTTCCAGGTCCGCTCGCCGATGCGCTGTTCGACGTTCGTCTCCTCGGCACCCTGACTGGCGTCCTCGATGAACGTGACGGGCTTCTGAGTGGACTGCTCGATCGCCACGTACTCCCCGTCGGGGTCGTGGAAGCCGAGGTGCCACGCGTCGAAGTCGTCTCCCCGGAACCTCACCGAGGTCGCCTTCCACTCCCGGGACAGACCCTCGGGCGCCGCCACCGGATAGGCGGCCGCGCGGCGCGCCGTGAGGAGCTCCACGCGGTAGTCGACCCGTTCGAGAGGGGGCTCCGAGTCGTCATTGGGGATGAAGACGTAGATGAAGCCCGCGACGATGCCGATCAGGCCCAGGGACAACACCATGTCCCGGACCGACTGCTTGCCTTTCATACCTGCCACGCCCCCATCGTCGCAGGTGTACTGGTCTGCTCATCCGTGGGGCCCCCTGCTCATTTTGTCGGACTGGGGATAGAGTCGGCGCGAACCCTCATCCGGCCGTCGCCGTATCAGAAAGGTGCGCTCCGATGACCGAGCATCACTTGCCGTCCGAACTCGAGGTCCCGTCCGAGGCCCCCGACCGCAACCTCGCCCTGGAGCTCGTCCGGGTCACCGAGGCCGCCGCGATGGCCGCGGGCCGCTGGGTCGGCCGCGGCGACAAGAACGGCGCCGACGGCGCGGCGGTACGAGCCATGCGAACCCTCGTCTCCACCGTCTCGATGAACGGCGTCGTCGTCATCGGGGAGGGCGAGAAGGACGAGGCCCCGATGCTCTTCAACGGAGAGCGGGTCGGGGACGGAACGGGCCCCGAGTGCGACATCGCCGTGGACCCGATCGACGGAACCACGCTCACCGCCAAGGGCATGACGAACGCGATCGCGGTGCTGGCCGCCGCCGACCGCGGCACCATGTTCGACCCGTCCGCGGTCTTCTACATGGACAAGCTGGTCACCGGCCCCGAAGCCGCCGACTTCGTCGACATCAACGCCCCGGTGTCCGTGAACATCCGCAGGGTCGCCAAGGCCAAGCGCGTCACGCCCGAGGACGTCACGGTCGTCATCCTCGACCGGCCGCGCCACGAAGGCATCATCAACGAGATCCGGGAGACCGGCGCGCGCATCAAGCTCATCTCCGACGGCGACGTCGCGGGCTCGATCCTGGCGCTGCGCGAGGGCACGGGCATCGATCTGCTGCTCGGCATCGGCGGCACGCCCGAGGGCATCATCTCGGCCTGCGCCGTGAAATGTCTGGGCGGCACCATCCAGGGCAAGCTGTGGCCCAAGGACGACGAGGAGCGGCAGCGCGCCATGGACGCGGGGCACGACCTCGACCGCGTCCTGCTCACCGACGACCTGGTCTCCGGCGAGAACGTCTTCTTCGTGGCGACCGGCATCACGGACGGCGAGCTGCTGCGGGGAGTGCGCTATCGCCCCGAGACCGCGACCACCGACTCGATCGTGATGCGCTCGAAGTCGGGCACGGTCCGGCAGATCACCTCGGAGCACCGACTGGCGAAGCTGCGGGCCTACAGCGCGATCGACTTCGACCGCGCGAAGTAGCTCCCCCGGAAGTAGCTCCACCGCCCGGGCCGTTCACCCGGGCTCGCGTACGGCGATGGGGCGCCCCCTGTGCGGAGGGGCGCCCCATCGCCGTACGGTCAGCCGGCCGCGGCTATCGTCCCCGAGGTGCGGGCCGCCTTCTGCAGTTCGACGTCGCGGCGGCGGCGCCGGGCCAGGACCACGCGGCGCTCGGCGGCGGTGAGGCCGCCCCAGACGCCGTACGGCTCGGGTTGCAGCAGCGCGTGCTCCCGGCACTCGACCATCACGGGACAGCGCGCGCAGACCCGCTTCGCCGCTTCCTCCCGGGACAGCCTGGCCGCGGTGGGTTCTTTCGAGGGCGCGAAGAACAGCCCGGCCTCGTCCCGGCGGCACACGGCCTCCGTGTGCCATGGGGCGTCCTGGTCCCTGTCGCGCACCGGCACCGGCTGGGGCGGAACGGCGGCGACCTGCAGGGACTGATGCGGCGGATGCAGCACGGTCTACTCCTGACGACGGCTTCGCGAGCGAGAGACGATGCAGCAAGGCCTACCCGCTGTGCGCGCGCCTATGCACTCAGTTCCCGAGCGCGGAGGATCCCGGTCGGCGCCGGACCCTCATCGCCGGACCGATGCCCTCCGTCCGAAGGGATTCGCGACCGTCAATGCCCCAGGTGTTTGCGCAACTTGGCGTGCACCCGGTCGCCGACCCGGTCGAGGATGTCCTCGATCAGCTTGCCCCGCCTGGGCCTTGCCTCGATGCTGCCGAGAACGGCCAGGCCGTCCACGTACACGACGGGGGCGCCCTCTTCGCCCGAATCCAGCGTGTTCACCTCGAAGGTGCCGAGGACGCCGCCGCCGCTGCCGCGCATCGACACGTTCTCCGGGACGCGGATCTCGACGCTGCCGAACACCGAGATCGCCTTGATCACGACCTGCTGGTGCTCGAAGAGCGCCTCGCTGAGGTCTATCTCCACACTGCCGAAGATGGCGTACGCGTGCGTGCGGCGGCCTACGCGCCAGCGGCCCTTGCGCACGGCGGCGCTGAACACCGCCACCACGTTCTCGTCGGCGACCGAGGGGACCGATCCCGGGGCGGGACGGTTGGGGGCGGGCGCGAAGGAGGCGGCCGGGCGCGGCCGGTGGGCCGCCGGCAGGTCCGCCACCATCGGTTCCAGCTCGCCGACGGTCTTCGCGCGGAAGACCTCCTCGACCCGCTCCGCGTGCTCCTCCGCGGTGAGGCGGCCCTCGGCGAGGGCCTCGCGCAGAATGTCCGCGGTCCGGTCGCGGTCCGCGTCGGAGGCCCGGAGGTCGGTGTGCTTCCGAAGGCCTGGTTCGCTGTGCTTCTGAAGGTCCACGACAGCAGCGTACCCAAACGCGATAGATCGCGACTAGGGGTGGGGACGAGCGAGACCGGCCGAACTGAGCCTTACCTCACAAGCTCCTCCTGCGAGCCAGGTCCTACGCTGGTGGGCGCCGCCAACGGATGCCGGCCGCTGTCTGTCGATGAAGGATTTGGCGAGATGCCGCAAAACTCCCCCCCGCCCAGCCCTGCGTTCGCGTACACCGATCTGCTCCCCCAGGGAGAGGACACCACCCCCTACCGGCTGGTGACCTCCGAGGGTGTCTCCACCTTCGAGGCCGACGGGCGCACGTTCCTCAAGGTGGAGCCCGAGGCGCTGCGGAAGCTCGCCGCCGAGGCGATCCACGACATCCAGCACTACCTGAGGCCCGCGCACCTCGCGCAGCTGCGGCGCATCATCGACGACCCCGAGGCGTCGGGCAACGACAAGTTCGTCGCGCTGGACCTCCTGAAGAACGCGAACATCGCGGCCGCCGGCGTCCTGCCCATGTGCCAGGACACCGGCACGGCCATCGTGATGGGCAAGCGCGGGCAGAACGTGCTCACGGCGGGAGGCGACGAGGAGGCCCTCTCCCACGGCATCCACGACGCGTACCGGAACCTGAACCTGCGGTACTCGCAGATGGCCCCGCTGACCATGTGGGACGAGAAGAACACCGGTTCCAACCTCCCGGCCCAGATCGAGCTGTACGCGACCGACGGCGGCGCCTACAAGTTCCTCTTCATGGCCAAGGGCGGCGGCTCGGCCAACAAGTCGTTCCTCTACCAGGAGACGAAGGCCGTCCTGAACGAGGCCTCCATGATGAAGTTCCTGGAGGAGAAGATCCGCTCGCTCGGCACGGCCGCCTGCCCGCCGTACCACCTCGCGATCGTCGTCGGCGGTACGAGCGCGGAGTACGCCCTGAAGACCGCGAAGTACGCGTCCGCGCACTACCTGGACGAGATTCCGTCCGAGGGTTCCGCGCTCGGCCACGGTTTCCGGGACAAGGACCTGGAGGAGAAGGTCTTCGAGCTGACGCAGCGGATCGGCATCGGCGCCCAGTTCGGCGGCAAGTACTTCTGCCACGACGTGCGCGTCGTGCGCCTGCCCCGGCACGGCGCGTCCTGCCCCGTCGCCATCGCCGTCTCCTGCTCCGCCGACCGCCAGGCCGTCGCGAAGATCACCGCGGAGGGCGTCTTCCTGGAGCAGCTGGAGACCGACCCGGCGCACTTCCTGCCGGAGACCACCGACGAGCACCTCGACGAGGCGTCCGACGTGGTCGAGATCGACCTGAACCAGCCGATGGACGACATCCTCGCCGAGCTGACCAAGTACCCCGTGAAGACGCGGCTCTCCCTGTCCGGTCCGCTCGTCGTGGCGCGCGACATCGCCCACGCCAAGATCAAGGAACGGCTCGACGCGGGCGAGGAGATGCCGCAGTACCTGAAGGACCACCCGGTGTACTACGCCGGTCCGGCGAAGACCCCCGAGGGATACGCGTCGGGCTCGTTCGGGCCGACGACGGCCGGGCGCATGGACTCGTACGTGGAGCAGTTCCAGGCGGCGGGCGGGTCCAGGGTGATGCTGGCGAAGGGCAACCGCTCGCAGCAGGTCACCGACGCGTGCGGCACGCACGGCGGGTTCTACCTGGGCTCGATCGGCGGGCCCGCCGCCCGGCTCGCCCAGGACTGCATCAAGAAGGTCGAGGTCGTCGAGTACGAGGAGCTCGGCATGGAGGCCGTCTGGAAGATCGAGGTCGAGGACTTCCCGGCGTTCGTCGTGGTCGACGACAAGGGCAACGACTTCTTCAAGGACCCTGCTCCGGCGCCCACGTTCACGTCGATTCCCGTACGGGGACCCGGGCTCTAGGGTTTCCGCCCCCGCCGCCCCTGCCCCGCCCCGCCCTCGGGGGCTCCGCCCCCGAACCTCCGGTCCTCGAACGCCGGACGGGCTGGATTCCCAGCCCGTCCGGCGTTCGCCCGCCAGGAAGTGACGGGAATGGGCAGGGGCGGCGGGGGCGATATACGGGGTATGAGCGACTACCGCATCGAACACGACTCCATGGGCGAGATCCGCGTCCCCGCGGACGCGAAGTGGCGGGCCCAGACCCAGCGCGCCGTCGAGAACTTCCCGATCTCCGGCCAGCACCTGGAGCGCGCGCACATCGAGGCCCTCGCCCGGATCAAGGCGGCCGGCGCCAAGGTGAACGCGGGCCTCGGTGTGCTGGACAAGGACGTCGCGGAGGCCATCCAGGAGGCGGCGGGCGAGGTCGCGGACGGGAAGTGGGACGCGCACTTCCCCGTGGACGTCTTCCAGACAGGTTCCGGTACCTCGTCCAACATGAACACCAACGAGGTCGTCGCCACGCTGGCGACGGAGCGGCTCGGCCGGGACGTCCATCCGAACGACCACGTGAACGCCTCGCAGTCCAGCAACGACGTCTTCCCGTCCTCCATCCACATCGCCGCGACCGCCGCCGTCACCCGCGACCTCATCCCCGCGCTGGAGCACCTCGCCGCGTCGCTCACGCGCAAGTCCGACGAGTTCGCCGACGTGGTGAAGTCGGGGCGGACCCACCTCATGGACGCCACCCCCGTGACGCTCGGCCAGGAGTTCGGCGGGTACGCGGCCCAGGTGCGGTACGGGGTCGAGCGGCTCCGTGCCTCCCTGCCCCGGCTCGCGGAGCTGCCGCTGGGCGGCACGGCCGTCGGGACCGGGATCAACACCCCGCCCGGCTTCTCCGCCGCCGTGATCGCCGAGGTCGCCCGGACCACGGGGCTGCCGCTCACCGAGGCGCGCGACCACTTCGAGGCGCAGGGCGCCCGGGACGGGATCGTCGAGACCAGCGGGCAGCTGCGGACCATCGCCGTGGGACTCACGAAGATCGCCAACGACCTGCGGTGGATGGCCTCCGGGCCGCGCACCGGACTGGCCGAGATCAGCCTGCCCGACCTCCAGCCGGGCTCGTCGATCATGCCCGGCAAGGTGAATCCGGTCATTCCCGAGGCCGTCCTGATGGTGGCCGCGCAGGTGACCGGGAACGACGCCACGATCGGCGTCGCCGGAGCCTCCGGCAACTTCGAGCTCAACGTGATGCTTCCGGTCATCGGGAAGAACGTCCTGGAGTCGGTCCGGCTCCTCGCGAACGTCTCCCGGCTGCTCGCCGACCGGACCGTGGACGGGATCACGGCCGACCGCGAACGGGCCCGGGAGTACGCCGAGTCGTCGCCGTCGGTGGTGACGCCGCTGAACAAGTACATCGGGTACGAGGAGGCGGCGAAGGTCGCCAAGAAGGCGCTGGCCGAGCGGAAGACCATCCGCGAGGTCGTCCTGGAGTCCGGTTACGTCGAGCGCGGCGACCTCACCCGGGAGCAGCTGGACGAGGCCCTGGATGTCCTGCGGATGACACGGCCGTAACGTCATCCGGCCATCACGCGAACCATGACGCGTACCGCAGCGTCGTATGCCACGGGCACCTAATATCTGTTCATGGCAGAGGGTGGAGCGGTGACACAGGTGGAAGCGGGCGGGCCGGCGGCGTACTGGAAGCCCGGGAGTCGGATCCTGTGGCGCTACCGGGAGAACGCCGGCGAGCGCTTCCACATCGTGCGTCCCGTGACCGTCGTACGGGACGACGAGGAGCTGCTCGCGGTGTGGCTGGCGCCGGGGACGGAGTGTGTGAAGCCCGTCCTCGCCGACGGCACGCCGGTGCACGTGGAGCCGCTGGAGACCCGCTACACCAGACCGCGGACCGTGCGGCGCGGCCGCTGGTTCGGCACGGGCGTCCTGAAGCTCGCGAGGCCGGGCGAGCCGTGGTCGGTGTGGCTGTTCTGGGAGCCCGGCTGGCAGTTCAAGAACTGGTACGTCAACTTGGAGGAACCGCTGGCCAGATGGGCCGGCGGGGTCGACTCCGAGGACCACTTCCTCGACATCTCGGTCCACCCGGACCGGACTTGGGGCTGGCACGACGAGGACGAGTTCGCGCAGGCCCAGCGGGACGGTCTGATGGACGCGCGACTGGCCGCGCGGGTGCAGGAGGCCGGACGGGCCGTGCTGGAGGTGATCAGCGACTGGGGGCCGCCGTTCTCGGACGGCTGGCAGCACTGGCGCCCGGATCCGGCCTGGTCCGTACCGTCGTTGCCGGACGACTGGGATCGTACGCCCGCGCACGTGTCCACATGAGACCCTTGATGCGCCCCCGTGGTAGAACCGTAGGATCGTCCTCCGCAACGAGCAGTCAGGGTCGGTGCGCAGCACCGTCGTTGAGGAGTGGTGGTCGGGTGGCGGGCGGGCGCGGTACAACAACTCCCGCAGACGGCACTGTGCTTGACCGAACGTCACCGAGGGGCGGCAGGACGTGAGCGAGGGGTACGAGGGCCACAGCGGCACGGCCCTAAGGCGGCGGGACAGGCTGTTCCCGCCGGTGCCGGACGGCCCTTCTTCTGAGAGGCTGTCTGATCACGCGGGGATTCCGTTCCTGGGGCACACATTCCGGGTATCGGGTTTCCTGCGGGACGAACTGCACGCACGGCGCGCAGCACCGGACGGATGGATTCGACACGCGTGACGGAGCACCCCACCTCCCATGAGCGCCGACAGCCAAGCGCTGCCCGGCCCACGGCCCCGGCGGACCCCCACCACGGGGCGCTTCTGCGTACCCCGGAGCCGCCGGTTCAGGGCTCACCGGGTTTACCCGCACAGGGACGACCGGCCCAGGCTCCCGCCTCTTCGGGGACCGGCGGCATGAGCGGACCCGACGGGGCTCAGGGCCCGCCCGGTCCGTCCGAGCCCGCCGGCGCGTGCGCCGCCGCCACGGGAACGCCCGCGGCGTCGGGGCCCCCGGCCGGCAGTCAGGGCCCGCCCGCGCCCTCCGGGGGCCACGGCCCGACCGGTGCGCCCGCGGGCTCCGGGCCCGAGCACTCCCAGCCCTCCTCCACGGAATCCGACTCCGCGGAATCCGATCCGCACCGGCCGCGGCCCGCCCCCGAGGGGGTTCCGGCCCAGCCCGGCAGCGAGACGGCCGCCCTCCAGGGCGCCAAGGAGCGCCGAACGGGGCAGGGCCCGGCGCCCGGAGGACCCATGCCCATGCGCCGTGACGGAGACCGGCTGCGTTTCGTGGGGGCCGCGACCCGGCGGATCGCCCGCGGCATCGACCTCGACGAGATCGTGATGGGGCTGTGCCGGGCCACCGTGCCGACCTTCTCGGACGCGATCCTCGTCTATCTGCGCGACCCGCTGCCGGTGGGCGACGAGCGGCCCACCGGGCCCGTCGTGCTGCGGCTGCGGCGTACGGACCGGATCCCGGAGGACCGGGACACCGAGGGCTTCCTGCTGCCCGCGCTCCAGCCCGAACCCGACGTCGGCATCACCGCCGAGCTGTGCACGGTACGGCCCGGCGGCGCTCTCAACGAGGTACTGCGCGGTGTCCGGCCGGTGTTCGCGGACGCGCCCGCCGCCCGGGCCGCGCTGCCCGAGCTGATCGGCGACGACCTGACGGTGCCGGGCGGCCAGCGCGCGATCCTCGCACCGCTCCGCGGCCGCAGGCGCGTGATCGGTGCGGCGCTCTTCCTGCGCCGCCCGGACCGGCCCGCTTTCGAGGCGGACGACCTGCTGGTGGCGGCTCAGCTGGCCACGCACAGCGCGCTCGGCATCGACAAGGCCGTGCTGTACGGCCGCGAGGCGTACATCGCCGACGAGTTGCAGCGCACCATGCTGCCCGAGACGCTGCCCCGGCCCACGGGTGTGCGGCTGGCGTCGCGCTACCTGCCCGCCGCCGAGACGGCCCGGGTCGGCGGCGACTGGTACGACGCGATCCCGCTGCCCGGCAGCCGGGTCGCGCTGGTGGTCGGGGACGTCATGGGCCACTCCATGACCTCGGCGGCCATCATGGGTCAGCTGCGCACGACCGCGCAGACCCTCGCGGGCCTCGACCTGCCGCCCCAGGAGGTCCTGCACCACCTGGACGAACAGGCCCAGCGCCTGGGCACCGACCGCATGGCGACCTGCCTGTACGCGGTGTACGACCCGGTCGCGCACCGCATCACCATCGCCAACGCCGGCCATCCGCCGCCCGTCCTGCTGCACCTGGGCGGCCGTGCCGAGGTGCTGCGCGTACCGCCGGGTGCTCCCATCGGCGTGGGCGGGGTGGACTTCGAGGCGGTCGAGCTGGACGCGCCCGCGGGCGCCACCCTGCTGCTCTACACCGACGGCCTGGTCGAGTCACGGCTGCGTGACGTGTGGACCGGGATAGAGCAACTGCGTGAACGGATCGCGGCCACCGCCCAGTTGACCGGTCCGGACCATCCGCCGCCCCTGGAGGCGCTGTGCGACGAGGTCCTCGACATGCTGGGTCCGGGCGACCGGGACGACGACATCGCCCTGCTCGCCGCCCGCTTCGACGGCATCGCGCCCAGTGATGTGGCGCTCTGGCACCTGGACCCCGAGGACGCTGCGCCGGGCCGGGCCCGCAGGCTGGCCCGCAAGGCGCTCTCCCGCTGGGGTCTGGAGGAGATGACCGACTCCGTCGAGCTGCTCGTCAGCGAGGTCGTCACCAACGCCGTGCGCTACGCCTCCCGGCCGGTCACGCTGCGTCTGCTGCGTACCGACGTGCTGCGCTGCGAGGTCGGTGACGACGTACCGCAACTGCCGCGCCTGCGGCAGGCCCGCGCCACGGACGAGGGCGGACGCGGCCTCTATCTGGTGAACAAGCTGGCCCGGCGGTGGGGCGCGACCCGGCTCAGTACGGGCAAGGTCGTCTGGTTCGAGCTGAACAGCAGCTGACGGCCGCCCACCCGGCCCGGGTCACCGGCAGTCGGCAGTCGGCAGTCGGCAGTCGGCAGTCGGCAGTCGGCAGTCGGCAGTCGGCAGTATCGAACCATGGTCGGGCCCGTCCGGGCGGCGGGCCGAAGCGCCGCCGGGGAACCGCGGGCCGTACGCCGCGAAGTGTCCGCGGCCGGTCGCGCAGTTCCCCGCGCCCCCTCAGGGGGCGCCCCCTGGCGCGGTCACCGGAACGCCTGGGGGTCGTCCGGATCTCCCGGCAGTTCGATGTCGCCCGACGGCGACGGCGCGCTGCTCGTCGGGGTCGGTTCCTCGTCGTCCGGCGGGGTGGTCTCGGGAGAGCTCTCCGGCGGAGCGCTGCTCGTCGGCGGCTTCGACGTCGGGTCCTCGGGGGACGGTTCCTCGGTCGGAGCCGTCGGTGACGGGCTGAGCGTGGGCGTCGGGGTGGGCTGGACGGCCGCCCCCTGGTCCGTCTCCAGGTCGAACCTGGAGACCTCGTCCATCGCGTCGAACGTGTACGCCGCCCAGACCAGGGCCGGGAAGCCACCGCCGTTGACGCGGCCGCCACCGGCCGCGCCCTGCAGCGTGACCTGGCTGAACGCCTTGACCTTGACCGGCTTCTCCTTGCCGCAGCGGGTGGTGCCCGCCTTGGCCGCTTCACCGAAGACACCCACCGAGGTGACGAGCTTCGGCGTGTAACCGGTGAACCAGGCCGACTTGTTGCAGTCGGACGTACCCGTCTTGCCCGCGACCTGCTGGCCGTCACGCGCCGGGTTGTCCCGTACGGACGTCCTGGCCGTACCGTCGTCGACCACGCCGGTCAGCACCGAGGTGACGGTGTCGGCGGCCTCGCGGCTGATGACCTGGTCGCCGATCGCGTCCGGGAACTCGACCGGGCGGTCCTTGTGCTCGACCGACTTCACGAGGGCGGGGGTGACCTTCTTGCCGTGGTTGTCGAGGGTCGCGTAGACGCCGGCCATCTCCAGCGGGCTCGCGCCCATCGTGCCGAGGGTCTGGGCGGGCACCGACTTGATGCCCTTGACGTCCATGCCGAGGTCGCCCGCCGTCTTCATGACCTCGTCCATGCCCACGTCGACGCCCATCTGGGCGAAGACGGAGTTGATGGACTTGTTCATCGCGGTCTGGACGGTGACGTCGCCGTAGTCGACGTCGTCCTCGTTCGGCGGGGAGAAGCCGACCTTCCTGCCGTCGTCGACGACGGGACGCTTGCTGGTGCCGTCGTAGATCGTGTTCGCCGTGATCGGCTGGTCCTCCTGGGTCGTGGCGTCCTTGTCGACGGCCGCGGCCAGGATGAGCGGCTTGAAGGTGGAGGCGGGCTGGTAGTCACGGCGCGTCGCGTTGTTGGTGTAGTGCTCCACGTAGTCCACGCCGCCGTACATCGCGAGGACCCGGCCGGTCTTCGGGTCGACGGAGGCGGCACCCGCCTGGACGTCCGCGTCGACCTTCCGCTCCTTGCCGTCGAGCTTGCTGGTCAGCTTGGCCTTGACGGCCTTCTCCAGCTGGGCCTGCTTCTTCTTGTCGATGTTCAGCGTCATGGTCCAGCCACCCGCCTTGACCATCGTCTCGGCCTCGTCGAGGTCGGCTGCCGTGCCCTGCGCGATGAGCTGCTTCTCCAGCGCGGTGTTGGCGGCCTCCACCAGGTAGCCGGCCTGGCCCTCCATGCCGGGCGCGCCCTTGGGGTCCTTCGGCACCGGGAACTTCATGCCCTCGCGCTCGGCGGAGCTCAGCCAGCCCTCTCCGACCATGTTGTCCAGGACGTAGTTCCAGCGGGCCTTGACCAGCTTCTTGCTGGTGTCGCTCGCGACCGCCCAGTCGTACTGGCTCGGGGCCTGGAGCAGCGCGGCGAGATACGCGCCCTGCTCGACCTTGAGCTTGTCCGCGTCGACGCGGTAGTACGCCTGCGCGGCGGCCTGGATGCCCCACGCGTTACGGCCGTAGTAGCTGGTGTTGATGTAGCCGGCGAGGATCTGGTCCTTGGACTGCTGGCGGTCCACCTTCAGCGAGATGACCAGTTCCTTCAGCTTGCGCGTGACGGTCTGGTCCTGGGTGAGGTAGTAGTTCTTGACGTACTGCTGGGTGATCGTCGAGCCGCCCTGCTTGCCCTTGCCGGAGAGGGTGTTGATCAGACCGCGGGCCGTGCCCTTGAAGTCGACGCCGGCGTCGTTGTAGAAGGACTTGTTCTCGGCGGCGACGAAGGTCATCCGCACGCCCTCGGAGACCTGGTCGAGGTCGACCAGCTCGCGGTTCACGACACCGGACCGGGCGAGCGTGTCGCCGTTGCTGTACTTGTAGATGTTGCTCTGCTGCACCGCCGCCGCGTTCCCCTTGGGAACGTCGATCATCAGGTACAGCGCGACGAAGGCCGCCATCCCGAGCAGGCAGAGGCCGAAGAACGAGCCGAGGATCTTCTTCCAGGTGAAGAGGCGGCGTATGCCGCTCTTGGCGCCACCGGTGGCACCGCCCTCGGCGCCGGCTCTGGACGAGCGTTTCGGCGCGCCGCGGTGGCCACCACGCTGCCGCGCTCGTCTCTCTTCCGCTCGTCCCATGGGTACGTCCGCTCCGCTTCCGTCTCTGGTGTCTCACAGGTTCGTCGCTCGGGTCAGCTCAGCAAACTAACACCGCCGCTCGGGACAAAGGTCGGCCGATCCGGCCTTTTACGGACGTGAGAATCAGCACCTGTCCCTCTGGAACCGACGATTCAGGGGAGTGGAAGGTTGCCGTGGCGGGTAAAGTGATATCACTTAGCTAGAATGAAGCTAGGCGCCCGCATCCCGGGCGGCAGCACCACGAAACGGGGGAACACCCATGGCCACGCACGACTCTCCAGACATCGCCGACGTACCCGAGATGCCCGCTCCACGCGTCCGGGAGTTCGCCGCGCACAGCATCGGCGGCGGGCTCGCGCTGCTGCTCGGGCTCCTCGGCCTGCTGGCGGGCGCCGGCATGGTCGTCTCCGCCACCGCGGTGGACGCCACCGGCGCCAAGGCCGCGCTCATCGTGACCGGCATCCTGATCGGCCTCGCGGCCTTCGTCGCCATGTGCGGCCTGAACATGGTGGCGCCCGGCGAGGCCCGCGTCGTCCAGCTCTTCGGGCGCTACCGCGGCACGATCCGCGAGGACGGGCTGCGCTGGGTCAATCCGCTCACGTCCCGCACGAAGATCTCCACGCGGGTGCGCAACCACGAGACGGCCGTCCTCAAGGTCAACGACGCCTACGGCAACCCGATCGAGCTCGCCGCGGTCGTGGTGTGGAGGGTCGAGGACACCGCGCAGGCGAGCTTCGAGGTGGACGACTTCCTGGAGTTCGTCGCCACGCAGACCGAGGCGGCCGTGCGGCACATCGCCATCGAGTACCCGTACGACGCGCATGACGAGGCGGGCCTGTCGCTGCGGGGCAACGCGGAGGAGATCACCGAGAAGCTCGCCGTCGAGCTGCACGCGCGCGTGGAGGCCGCGGGGGTGCAGATCATCGAGTCCCGCTTCACGCATCTCGCGTACGCTCCCGAGATCGCCTCGGCGATGCTCCAGCGCCAGCAGGCGGGTGCGGTCGTCGCCGCGCGACGCCAGATCGTGGACGGCGCGGTCGGCATGGTCGAGGACGCGCTCGCCCGGATCGCCGAGCGGGACATCGTCGAGCTGGACTCCGAGCGGAAGGCCGCGATGGTCTCGAACCTGCTGGTGGTCCTGTGCGGCGACCGGGCCCCGCAGCCGGTCCTCAACACGGGATCCCTCTACCAGTGAGCTCCTCTCCGGAGGGGACACCCCCTCAGCGAAGGCCGCAGCAGCAGCGCAAGCAGGTGCTGCTGCGGCTGGACCCGCTCGTGTACGAGGCGCTGGCGCGGTGGGCCGGGGACGAGCTGCGGTCGGCCAACGCGCAGATCGAGTTCCTGCTGCGGCGGGCTCTCGGCGAGGCCGGCCGGCTGCCCGGCGGGACCGGGCCGATTCCCCGGCGCGGGCGGCCTCCCCTTTCCGGCGATCCCGAGGAGTAGGGAGCGAGGCCCCCTTCGACCTCGACCTCGGCTTCGGGGTCGGGGTCGGCTTCGGGGTCGGGGTCGGCTTCGGGTTGGGCTTCGACAGCAGGTCGGAGGGCGGCCCGGTCGCACAGTTCCCCGCGCCCCTGAGGGGCGCGGGAGCCACCCCCTCCCCCAGTAGCAAAACCGTGACAATGCCCGCTGACCTGCGGATCCGTACTGCCCGGATCGGACTATCCACCGTGCGTATACATGCGGTGTATACGCCGTGTGTACAGTGCTCCGCATGTCCATCGGTCACACGCTCCTAGGGCTCCTGGAGTCCGGGCCCCGTCACGGTTACGACCTGAAGCGGGCCTTCGACGAGAAGTTCGGTCACGATCGGCCGCTGCACTACGGCCAGGTCTATTCGACGATGTCCCGGCTGCTGAAGAACGGCCTCGTGGAGGTCGACGGCATAGAGGCGGGCGAAGGCCCCGAGCGGAAGCGGTACGCGATCACCGAGGCGGGCGTCACCGACGTCCAGCGGTGGCTCGCGACGCCGGAGAAGCCGGAGCCCTATCTCCAGTCGGTCCTCTACACGAAGGTCGTCCTCGCACTCCTGACGCACCGCGACGCGTCCGGCATCCTCGACACCCAGCGGTCGGAGCACCTGCGCATGATGCGCATCCTCACCGACCGCAAGCGCCGGGGCGATCTCGCCGACCAGCTGATCTGCGACCACGCCCTCTTCCATCTCGAAGCCGACCTGCGCTGGCTGGAACTCACCGCCGCGCGCCTCGGCAAACTCGCCGAGGCGGTGACCCGATGACCCCCGCAGGCTCCCTGCTCGTGGCCCACGACCTGCGCAAGGCGTACGGCCCCACGAACGCGCTCGACGGTGCGGAGTTCTCCATCCACCCGGGCGAGATCGTCGCCGTGATGGGCCCCTCCGGCTCCGGCAAGTCGACGCTCCTGCACTGCCTCGCCGGCATCGTGACACCCGACTCGGGATCGATCATGTACGACGGCCAGGAGATGGCCACCATGAACGACGCCCAGCGCAGTCAGCTGCGGCGCTCCGCGTTCGGCTTCGTCTTCCAGTTCGGCCAGTTGGTGCCGGAGCTGACCTGCGTCGAGAACGTGGCCCTGCCGCTGAGGCTGAACGGCACCTCCCGCAAGGACGCCGAGCGCACCGCCATGTCGTGGATGGAGCGCCTGGAGGTCGACGACCTGAGGAAGAAGCGGCCCGGCGAGGTCTCCGGCGGTCAGGGACAGCGGGTCGCGGTGGCGCGGTCCCTGGTCACCAGCCCGCGCGTGCTGTTCGCCGACGAGCCGACCGGCGCGCTCGACTCGCTCAACGGCGAGCGCGTGATGGAACTGCTCACGGAGGCCGCCCGGTCCTCCAACGCGGCCGTCGTGCTGGTCACCCACGAGGCACGGGTGGCCGCCTACTCCGACCGCGAGATCGTCGTACGGGACGGGAAGTCCCGGGACATGGAGCGCGTCGTATGAGCGTGCGGCAGGGGGCCAGGGACCTCGGCATGGGGGTCCGGTTCGCCTTCGCCGGCGGACGCGAGGGGTGGGTCCGGGCACTGCTGACGGCGGTCGGGGTCGGACTCGGGGTGGCGTTGCTGCTGCTGACGACAGCGCTGCCGACCGCCCTGTCGGTGCGCGACGACCGCGAGGCGGCGCGCGCCGACTTCACCTACAGCGGCAAGACGGTTCCGAAGGCGGACAACACGCTGCTGATCGGCCGGTCGGGCACCACCTTCCGCGAGAAGGACGTCCGGGGGCGGGACCTGGAGCCCGAGGGCGCACGGGCGCCGCTGCCGCCGGGGGTCGGGAAGTTCCCGGGAGTGGGCGAGATGGTCGTCTCCCCCGCGCTGAAGGAGCTGCTGGGGTCGGACAGCGGAAAGCTGCTGCGGCAGCGGCTGCCGGACCGGATCGTCGGGACGATCGGCGAGAGCGGACTGATCGGGTCCGCCGAACTCGCCTTCTACCGGGGCGCCGAAGGGCTCGCGGAGCGGGGCGTCAACAACGCCCGGGTCACCCGCATCGACCGGTTCGGGGACGAGAACCCGGCGAAGCAGGACACCGACCCGGTGCTGCTCCTGCTGATCCTGGTCGTGTTCGTGGTGCTGCTGATGCCGGTCGCCGTGTTCATCGCCGCGGCCGTACGGTTCGGCGGCGAGCGGCGCGACCGACGGCTGGCCGCGCTCCGGCTGGTCGGCGCCGACGGCCGGACGACCCGGCGGATCGCGGCCGGTGAGGCGGGCGCGGGCGCGGTGCTCGGGCTCGTCCTCGGCGCGGGCTTCTTCCTGATCGGCCGTCAGGTGGCCGGTTCGGTCGAGGTGTACGACATCAGCGTGTTCCCGAGCTATCTGAACCCCTCTCCCGCGCTGGCCCTGCTGGTCGGTCTCGCGGTACCGGCGGCGGCCGTACTGGTCACCCTGCTCGCGCTGCGCGGCGTGGTGATCGAGCCGCTCGGTGTGGTGCGCA
Source organism: Streptomyces aurantiacus (assembly GCF_027107535.1). NCBI lineage: Bacteria > Bacillati > Actinomycetota > Actinomycetes > Kitasatosporales > Streptomycetaceae > Streptomyces > Streptomyces sp. Qhu-G9. The sequence continues at coordinate 8,406,811 of NZ_CP114283.1, forward strand.
CGGCCAAGCCGCCTCGTCGGCGCCTGTGGTGGCGGCTGCTGGTGCCACTGGCCGGGCTCGCGATGCTCTACCCGATGGTCGGACAGGGCCGCGACGGCGGCGCGTTCAACGAGTACCTGGTCACCGGCGGCGTCATCCTGCTGCTCGTCGGCGTGACCGCGCTGCTGCCGTGGATCGTCGAGGCGGTGGTCGCCCGGCTCGGTGGCGGCGGTGTGGCCTGGCAACTGGCGGTACGCAGGCTGCAGTTGAGCAGCGGCGCGGCGGCCCGCATGGTCAACGGCATCGCGGTCGCGGTGGCCGGGGCGATCGCCCTCCAGATGCTGTTCGCCGGGGTGGACAGCGACTACACGAAGGAGACCGGCTACGACGTCGACCTGGCGCAGATGCAGATGACCGTGGACGACGGGACGCCGCTCGACCGGGCGGCCGAGAAGCTCCGGCGCACCGAGGGCGTGCGGCACGTCTACGCCTACTCGGAGGGCTACCTCGGGGACCGCAAGAAGGACGCGCTCACGACCACGCAGGTGACCGTCGCGGACTGCGCGGCGCTGCGCGAGGTGGCGACTCTGCCCTCGTGCCGGCCCGGTGACGCGTTCGCCGTGCCCGGGGGCGCGTACAACTCCGGCGACGACTCCGTCACGACGCTCGCGAAGCCCGGCCGCACCCTGTTCATCGACCCGGGCTGCCAGGGCTGCGCAGACAGCGCCGCAACCCCTTGGGTGGTGCCGTCGGACCTGAAGCGGGGCAAACCCCGCATCGACCCGACCGGCGCGGAGCGCGGCGGTTTCCTGATCACCCCGGAGGCGCTGCCGGCCGCCGCCGCTACGGCGATGGCCGGCCAGCTCTACCTGAATCTCGACGAATCCGTACCGGACGTGCGCGACCTGGTGCGCAACGAGGCGGCCAGGATCGACCCGCTGAGCGAGCCCATGGTCTGGCAGTCCGCCAAGCGGGCCGACAAGTTCACCGCCATCCGCACCGGGCTGTTCGTCGGCGCCGCGTGTGTGCTGGCGCTGATCGGGGCGAGTCTGCTGGTGTCGCAGCTGGAGCAACTGCGTGAGCGCAAGAAGCTGTTGTCGGCGCTGGTCGCCTTCGGCACCCGGCGGCGCACACTGAGCCTTTCGGTGCTGTGGCAGACGGCGATCCCGATCACGCTGGGCCTGCTGCTGGCCCTGGTGGTGGGAGTCACCCTGGGCGCGGTCCTGCTGCGGATGACCGGCACGGCGGTACGCGTCGACTGGCCGAGCGTGCTGGCGATGACCGGGGTGGGCGCCGCGGTCGTCCTGGTGGTGACGCTGCTGAGCCTGCCGCCGCTGGTCAGGCTGATGCGCCCGGACGGGCTGCGCACGGAGTAGCGGGGTGGGGCGGCGCACCCCACCGCTCCGCTCGAAGCCGCGGCCAGCTCCCCGTACTCCGCGCCGCGCGCCGCCCCCGTCCGCATGGCGAGAGCGATTCTCCTGGTCGGGGCCGGCTCCGCGAAGTAGCCGGTGAGCAGCTGGTTGCTGCGGGCCGACTCGACCTTGACCGCCGTACGCGGCAGCAGCGTCACGCCAAGTCCGCCCGCGACCAGTTGTACGAGGGTGGAGAGCCCGGCGGCGGTCGTGGTGACCGGGGCGTCCGCGCGGCCCGCCTCCCGGCAGATGTCGAGGGCCTGGTCGCGCAGGCAGTGTCCTTCGTCGAGCAGCAGCAGGTTGAGCTCGCGCAGTGCCTCGCGCTGGATCCCCTCCCGCCCGCCGAGCCAGTGGTCCAGGGGTGTGACCAGGACGAAGTCCTCGTCGAACAGCGGCAGTTCGACGACTCCGGGCACGCCGAGGGGAACGGCGAGCAGCAGGAGGTCGAGCCGGCCCGTGGTGAGCCCCTCCAGCAGGTTCGCCGTCTGTTCCTCGTGGACCTGGAGATCGAGGGCCGGATAGCGGTCGTGGACGAGCCTCAGGACGGTCGGCAGCAGATAGGGCGCCACCGTCGGGATCACCCCGAGGCGCAGCACCCCGGTGAACGGCGCCCGCACCGCCTCGGCCTCGTCCATCAGCGCGCCCACCTCGTCGAGCACGGCCTTCGCCCGTACGGCCAGCCGCTCGCCGGCCGGTGACAGGAGCACCTTGCGGGTCGTGCGCTCCAGCAGCGTCACCCCGAGGGTCTCCTCCAGCGCCGAGACCGCGCCGGACAGCGCGGGCTGGCTCATGCCCATGGCCGCCGCCGCGTCCCTGAAGTGCAGGTGCTCGGCCACCGCCGCGAAGGCGCGCAGTTGCGAGAGGCTGGGCTGTCTCTTCCTGGTGGGGGCCACCGGCGGTCCTCTTGCTCAGGGCATTGATAGCCACTTCCGATCAACACGACCGAGTGTAGCTATTTCCGTAATCAATGCACTCTGTGCCACGATCAAGGACGTCCAACCCATGGGAAAACCCCTCAAAAGGGGGTTTTCTTTGCTGCAAGGAGTGCGTGTGCTCACTGTCGGTGACAAGTTCCCCGAGTTCGATCTGACTGCCTGTGTCTCGCTGGAGAAGGGCAAGGAGTTCGAGCAGATCAACCACAAGACGTACGAGGGTCAGTGGAAGATCGTCTTCGCGTGGCCCAAGGACTTCACCTTCGTGTGCCCGACCGAGATCGCCGCCTTCGGGAAGCTGAACGACGAGTTCGCCGACCGTGACGCGCAGGTCCTCGGCTTCTCCGGCGACTCCGAGTTCGTGCACCACGCCTGGCGCAAGGACCACGACGACCTGCGCGACCTGCCGTTCCCGATGCTCGCCGACCCGCGCCACGAGCTCATGCGTGACCTCGGCATCGAGGGCGAGGACGGCTTCGCCAAGCGTGCCGTCTTCATCGTCGACCAGAACAACGAGATCCAGTTCTCCATGGTGACCGCCGGTTCCGTAGGCCGTAACCCCAAGGAGGTCCTGCGGGTGCTGGACGCGCTGCAGACCGACGAGCTGTGCCCCTGCAACTGGACCCAGGGCGAGGACACCCTCGACCCGGTCAAGCTGCTGGCAGGTGAGTGACCCATGTCGCTCGACGCGCTGAAGGCCGCGATTCCGGACTACGCCAAGGACCTTCGCCTGAACCTCGGTTCGGTGATCGGCAACTCCGAGCTCCCGCAGCAGCAGCTGTGGGGCACGGTGCTCGCCTGTGCCATCGCCTCGCGCTCGCCCCGCGTCCTGCGGGAGCTGGAGGAGGAGGCCAACGCGAAGCTCACGCCGGAGGCCTACACGGCGGCGAAGTCCGCCGCCGCGGTCATGGCGATGAACAACGTCTTCTACCGCACGCGGCACCTGCTCTCCGACCCGGAGTACGGGACGCTGCGGGCCGGTCTGCGGATGAACGTCATCGGGAACCCGGGCGTGGAGAAGGTCGACTTCGAGCTGTGGTCGCTCGCCGTCTCCGCGATCAACGGGTGCGGACAGTGCCTCGACTCCCACGAGCAGGTCCTGCGCAAGGCCGGGGTCGGCCGGGAGACGATCCAGGAGGCGTTCAAGATCGCGTCGGTCGTGCAGGCCGTCGGGGTGACGCTGGACTCGGAGGCGGTCCTCGCGGAGTAGCCTGCGGCTCGCTCAGCCCGTGAAGCCCCGCTCACCCGACCTTCGGTCCGGGTGAGCGGGGCTTTCTTTTCGGGGTCTCCGCCCCCGGAAGGGACGGGAAGGGTACGGGCGGCGGGGGCGAAGACGGGCCTCTACGCCACCGGCGGCGGGGCCGGTGGATCCGCCGGCGGGGTCACGGGGGCCGCCGACGTCGCCGTCGCGCCGTGCGGTGCCGGCGAGTGCCGGAGCGCCACCTCACGGGAGTGCGAACGCAGGTAGCCGACCACCGTGTTGGTGACCGCGACCAGGGGCACGGCCACCACCGCGCCCCCGATCCCCGCGACCACCCCACCCGCCGCGACGGAGAGGACGACCGCGAGCGGATGCACCCGCACGGCCCGGCCGAGGATGAACGGCTGGAGGATGTGCCCCTCGATCTGCTGGACGGCCAGCACCACCAGCAGGGTCATGAGCGCCGTGAAGACGCCCTGCGTCACGAGCGCGACCACCACCGCCAGCGCCCCGGAGACCACGGCACCGACCAGCGGGATGAAGGCGAACAGGAAGATGAAGACGGCGAGCGGTACGGCCATCGGGACGTCGAGGAAGAAGATGCCGAGGCCGATGAAGATGGCGTCGATCAGAGCGACCACCACCGTGCCGCGGATGTAGGCGGTGAGGGTGCGCCAGGCACGCGGTCCCGCTCCCGCCACCCCGGGACGGGCCGCCGCCGGGACCAGCTTGAGCGACCACTCCCAGATGCGCTTGCCGTCGTAGAGAAGGAAGAGCGTGGAGAACATCGTGAGGAGGATGCCGGCGAGCGCCTCGACGATGACGGTGACGCCTTCGAGCCCCGCCGACGTGATCTCGTCCGTGTTCGCCCCGACCGCCTCGCGCAGGCTCTTGGCGATGTCCTTGATCTGGTCCTCGGTGACATGGAACGGGCTGTCCAGCAGCCACCGCTGGAGCTCGTCGATGCCGTCCTGGATCTGACTGGAGAGGTTGTCGATGTTCTCCATGACCTGCCAGACCACGAACCACCCGACCAGGCCCAGGACCACGAATCCGAGGACGGCGGTCATCGCGGTGGCGAGCCCGTGCGGCACCCCGTGCCTGCGCAGCCGGGCGACCGTGGGCTGGAGCAGCGCGGTGATGAGCAGCGCGGCGACGAAGGCGAGGACGACGAGCTGCACGGCGCTGATGACGCGCATCAACACCCAGAGGGTGCCCGCGAGTACGAGCAGCCGCCAGCCGGCCTCGGCTGCGACCCGCACGCCCCACGGGACGGCGGCGGCGGGATCGGGGCGGGGGGCATGGACCACGGGAGCGGCCTGCGGCAGGGGCGGGGCGTCCGCGCTGTCCGCTTCGTCCTTCTCCGCCCCGTCCTCCTCCTCGGCGGCCGCGCGTCGCGCGTCCAACCGCTCTCCCACTTCGGTGAGTCCGGCACCGATCCGGCCGAACCACCCTGGCACTCGCGACATGTTCCGTCCTTTGCCCCTGTTGCGCCCCACTACTCCCCCGGAGTCGTCGGCATCGACCGTACATGGCGAAAGCCCCTCACCGTAGGACGGCGAAGGGCTTCGCGGGGTTGAGCCGACGTGGGCTCGACCTGGGCTCAGTAGTAGTTGTTGGCCTGCCAGAAGCTCCAGGCTTCGCACGGGCTGCCGTAGCGGTCGTTCATGTAGCCGAGGCCCCACTTGATCTGGGTGGCCGGGTTGGTCGCCCAGTCGGCTCCGGCGGACGACATCTTCGAACCCGGCAGCGCCTGCATCAGACCGTAGGCGTCGGAGGTCGGGTTGTCCGCCCGGTAGTTCCAGTCCGACTCGTGGTCAATGATGGTGCTGAAGCACTGGAACTGGTCCGCCGGGACGATCTGGCGCGCCATCGCCTGGATCTCGGCGACGGTGTACGAGGACTGCGTGGCGAAGCTGGACGCGTCACGCGTGGCGGAACGGCTGGCAACCTTGAGGGCTTCCTTGCGTTCCTTGGCTTCCTGCTCGGCCTTCTCCGCGGCCTTCTGCTTGGCGACAGCGTCCTTGGCCGCCTGCTTGCGCGCGGCTGCCTCGGCGTCCTTCTTGGCTGTCGCGTCGGCCGCGATGGCCTGGGAGTCGGCCTGTTGTGTCAGAGAGGCGGTCTGCACCTGCGCCTGCGCGCCCGCGGGTATGTCCGCGAGGAGCGTCGCGCCGCTCGCCGTTGCCTCGGCGTCGTCGCTCGAGGACGCGGTGTTGCCCGAGGCAACACCGGTGACAGCGCCGACAGCGGTGACTGCGGTGGCCGAGGCCACTGCGAGCCCCCGGACCGAAATCCGGCTCACACGGTTTCCTTCCAGCATCGACCGCTACAGGTGACCCTCGCGGACGCAATCGTGCCCCCGGCACTGGCCTCCCAACTGCGGGGTCACGGGAGGCACGGGCCCGGTGGGCAACTCCCGTGAAGGAAGCGCCACGTGGTGCTCGGGCGGCATACGACGGCGTTATGGAGTTCTGGTGGTTCTGCTGTGCTGCACCGCTGGGGGTACAGATGTGTCGTATGCGGGGCCTGACAGGAATGAGACTCTGCCGTAACCCGGCACCGGGAGGCAATTCCGAGTCGGGTGTGAAAGCTCACACCTCGTTTGCCCCAGGAGTTTTTCGGAAACGAGCACGCACCAAGACGCCGCCCGGCTAGGCTCTTCGCCTTTGCCGGACGGCGCCAACTACCGTGTAGCCACCACCCTTTGGACAGACGGGACGGGTGGGGCAGGCAGGATCAGATGTGTCCGTCCTCCAGCATTTCGGTCACAAGGGCCGCAATCTGGGACCGCTCGGACCTGGTGAGTGTGACGTGTGCGAAGAGCGGATGGCCCTTCAGCTTCTCCACCACGGCGACGACACCGTCGTACCGCCCGACCCTGAGGTTGTCCCGCTGGGCCACGTCATGGGTCAGGATCACCCGTGAATTCGAGCCGATTCGGGACAGAACGGTCAACAGGACGTTCCGTTCCAGGGATTGGGCCTCGTCCACGATCACGAACGCGTCATGGAGGGAGCGCCCGCGGATGTGGGTGAGCGGCAGGACCTCCAGCATGCCGCGTGCGGTGACCTCCTCGATGACCTCGCGGCTGGCGACCGCGGAGAGCGTGTCGAAGACCGCCTGCGCCCAGGGGCCCATCTTCTCGGACTCGGAACCGGGCAGATAGCCGAGCTCCTGCCCGCCGACCGCGTACAGCGGGCGGAAGACCATCACCTTCTGGTGCTGGCGCCGTTCGAGCACGGCTTCCAGGCCCGCGCACAGCGCGAGCGCGGACTTCCCGGTGCCGGCCCGGCCACCCATGGACACGATCCCGACGTCCGGGTCGAGCAGCAGATCCAGCGCGATGCGCTGCTCGGCGCTGCGGCCCTTGATGCCGAAGGCCTCCCGGTCACCCCGGACGAGCCGGACGTTGCCCTCGGCCGTCACGCGTCCCAGGGCCTTGCCGCGCTCGGACTGGATCATCAGCCCCGTGTGGACCGGGAAGTCGGACGCCTCGGGGACGTACAGGCTCTCCTGGTCGAAAAGGAGGTCGACCTGCTCGCCGGAGAGTGTCAGTTCGGACATTCCGGTCCAGCCGGAGGAGCCCGTGATGGCGAGCTCCGCGCGGTACTCCTCGGCGAGGAGCCCGACCGACGAGGCCTTGATCCTCAGTGGCAGGTCCTTCGACACCACCGTGACGTCGAAGCCCTCCGCCTGCAGATTGCGGGCGACCGCGAGGATGCGGGAGTCGTTGTCCCCCAGGCGATAGCCGCTGGGCAGCACGCTGGGGTCCGAGTGATTGAGCTCGACACGAATCGTCCCGCCCAGCTCCCCGGTGGGGATGGGGGCATCGAGGCGGCCGTACTTCACCCGGAACTCGTCGAGCAGGCGCAGGGCCTGCCGGGCGAAGTAGCCGAGTTCGGGATGGTGCCGCTTGGCCTCCAATTCCGTGACCACGACGATCGGCAGCACGACTTCGTGCTCGTCGAAGCGGTTCATGGCGTGCGGGTCGGCCAGCAGGACGCTGGTGTCGAGAACATAGGTGCGCCGGTCTGGCATACGGCGCTTTGTGCTTGTCACCACGGAAGGACGTACCCCCTCGGATGAGGTCGGGGAGCGACGGAGGAGAGCTGGACCGGTCTGCGGCCGCGATGCACGGGCCGAAAACCGGCCCTCTCCGCTTCGTCCGTACTGACCGCACGGTCGGGCTGGTGCAAAGGGCCTCCCGGGCGGACGGCCCCGTGCCGTCCGCTGAGATACGACACCCGTGGTTCGGGTGTCGACCTGCAAGGCTTATGCCCTCGAACACGCGATGCCATGCCAGAGCGCAGGACGGCGCGTGCGTTAACTCCAGATGACGTACGTACCTGGTGGCGCCCCCGTGGGCGCGAGCGCGCCCGGAATCTCAGCCTCCGTACCGGCGGTGGCGTGCGGCGTAGTCACGCATCGCGCGCAGGAAGTCGACCTTGCGGAAGGCCGGCCAGAAGACTTCACAGAAGTAGTACTCGGAGTGGGCCGTTTGCCAGAGCATGAATCCGGACAGCCGCTGCTCGCCACTCGTACGGATCACAAGGTCGGGGTCGGGCTGGGCGCTGGTGTAGAGGTGCTTGCCGATCATGTCGACGTCGACCTCGTCCGCGAGCTGCTCCATCGAGGTGCCCTTGTCGGCGTGGTCGAGGAGCATCGAGCGCACGGCGTCGGCGATCTCCTGGCGGCCGCCGTAGCCGATGGCGACGTTGACGAGTATTCCGTCGACGTGCGCGGTGGACTCCTCGGCCTCCTTGAGGACCGTCTGCATCCGTGACGGCAGGATGTCCGGCGTGCCCACGTGGTGCACGCGCCAACGGCCGTCGGCGGCGAGGGAACTGACGACGTTCTCGATGATGCCGAGCAGCGGTACGAGCTCTTCCTCGGGGCGGTCGAAGTTGTCCGTCGACAGCAGCCAGAGGGTGACGACCTTCACGTCGGTCTCGGAGCACCAGCCGAGGAACTCCTCGATCTTGTCCGCTCCGGCCCGGTGCCCCTGCGCGGCGGTGCTCCCCGCCGCCTTCGCCCAGCGCCGGTTGCCGTCCATGATGACCCCGATGTGCTTGGGCACCTGGTCGTGGTCAAGGTGGCCTTCCACCCTGCGTGCATAGAACCTGACCAGCAAGCGGCGCAGGTTGTCGCGCAGGTTCACGTTTTCGTCAGCCCCTCCGTGCAGATGGCAGTCCCCGAGGGCGACACCCTACCCCCGCCGTAGCGCTTCTCCCCCTTGGGGTACAAGGCCTCCCGACCCTCCGGCGGTACGGGAGCGGGGGGCGGCCGGCGCGGGAGCGCGGCACCCGCGGGGCGTACGCCGAGCGCGTGGCAGCGCACAAAAAACGGGCCGGTCCGTGGGGGGGGAGACGGACCGGCCCGAGGGGGGGTTTCCACCATAACCCTTCGTAAGTGATGCTGCGTGCATCGGCGTGCCACAACTACTCTCCGGAGTCACCCAGCGACGCCGGGGTGAGTGCGGAAGCGTTCATTCAAGGGCGGATCATGGCCGAATCACAGCGGATTCCAAGGCGATCGAGGAGAATTCGGAGAGAACCAGGGGGTTCACGCACGAATATGGGGCATTAGGCCATCCGCCTCGGACGTACGCCCCAAGGGTGACGCGGCCGGGCCCTCGATCCACACCCGCCCCGGCCTCACCGGCCGGGGCGACGGCAGGCACCGCGCGGCCCCCTCCGCCGCGCGGTACCACCCCGCGCAGCTTTGCTGGCGCGAATTGCCTTGGTCTGAACTTACGCGACCCGAGAGGGGCGAATGAGCCAATCGGGGTAACGATGTGGACACCCTGTGCGCATTCTCGGGATTTTCAGGGGTCCCGTCACCCCGCCTGAGCGACCGCTGATGACTCTTTGCTCATACCTGGGTGTTTACGGGAGATAATTTCCCTCATGTGCCGATCGCCCCATTCGCCCAGTGGCAGAAGGGCGGTGTTCAGCGCCTTGCCCAGCTCGGTGAGCGAATACTCGACGCGCGGCGGCACCTCCCCGTACACCTCGCGGTGCACCACACCGTCCGCCTCCAGTTCGCGCAGCTGCTGGCTCAGCACCTTCTCGCTGACCCCCGAGACGTTCCGGCGCAGTTCCCCGAAGCGCTGGATCCCGCCATCGTGCAGCGCCCAGAGGATCATCGGCTTCCACTTGCCGCCCACGACGTCCACGGCCGCGTCCAGACCGCAGCTGTAAGGACCCTTGCCCCTCGACATGGTCATCTCCTCCCGAGACCGGGCAGCGGACAGGATCTGACCTATTTCGGGTCTACCGTCGCCGCCATGACATCGAGGATCACATGGGACGAGGCGAGCGCGCGGCGCTACGGGCGACAACTGCTGCGCACACCGGCGCAGTCCGGCACATCCGTGGCCGAGGTCGTGTCCACCCTGCTGGCCACCCACGCGCAGGTCCTGTCGGCGGCCGAGCTCTCCGTGGCGCTGCGGCTCGACGGTTCGACCCGGCAGGACGTGCGGTCGGCGCTGTGGGACGACCGGAGCCTGGTGAAGACGTACGGCCCGCGGGGCACGGTCCATCTTCTCGCCGCCGCCGAACTCCCCTTCTGGAGCGCCGCGCTGACCGCCGTCCCCTCCGGTCCCGGGTCGGCGCCGGCCGACGTGCGGATGACGCCCGAGCAGGAGGAGCAGGTCGTCGCCGCGATCGGTGACGCGCTGGACGGGCGCGAGCTGACCATCGACGAGCTGAGCGAGGAGGTCGTGGCCCGCACCGGCCCCTGGGCGGGCGACCTCGTGATGGAGGCGTTCCAGGGCAAGTGGCCGCGCTGGCGCCAGGTGATGCACCGTGCGGGCCAGTCCGGCGCGCTGTGCTTCGCCCCCGACCGGGGCCGCAAGGCCGCCTACACCCGCCCGCCGCGCTTCGACCCGCTCCCCGCCGACCGGGCCCTCGCCGAGCTCGTACACCACTACCTGCGCGCGTACGGACCCGCGACGCCGCAGCACTTCGCCAAGTGGGCCGCGGCGCCCCGGGGTTGGGCCGGAGGCCTGTTCGCCTCACTTGCCTCCTCGGGCGACATCGAGGAGGTCGACTTCGAGGGGGCGCCGGCCTGGGTGGTGGCGGGCGACACCGACTTCCCGGACGGGACCGTACGGGGGGTGCGGCTTCTCCCCTACTTCGACGCGTACGCCATCGCCGCCCAGCCGAGGGAGCGGATGTTTCCCGGCGCCGCCTACGGGCGCGCCCTGGCGGGCGGCCAGGCGGGGAACTATCCCGTGCTGCTCGTCGACGGGGTCGTCGCGGGTGTCTGGCACCAGCGGCGCCGGGGGAAGCGGACGACGGTGACGGTGGAGCCGCTGGGGTCCCTGACCGGCGCGCAGGAGAAGGAGCTGGGCGAGCAGGTCGAGCGGGTGGGCGAGGTCCTGGAGGCGCGGCCGGAGCTGGTGGTGGGGAAGGTGACGACGGGGGCGCACGCCTGACCTCCCGGGGCGCGGCCCCGATGCCGCCGCCGGGGACTCATTCGCGCCAGGCGCTCTCCCTCAGCAGACGCAGGCCGTTGAGGCCGACCAGGATCGTGGAGCCCTCGTGGCCCGCGACGCCGAGGGGCAGCGGGAGATGGCCGACCAGGTCCCAGGTGACGAGGACGGTGATGAACACCCCGGCGAGGCACAGGTTCTGGACGACGAGACGCCGGGCGCGACGGGAGAGGGCGACCGCCTTCGGGATCGCCGTGAGGTCGTCGTGGACGAGTACGGCGTCCGCGGTCTCCAGGGCCAGGTCCGAGCCCGCCCGGCCCATCGCGACACCGGTGTGGGCGGCGGCCAGGGCGGGCGCGTCGTTCACACCGTCGCCGACGAAGAGCACCTGCCCGCCCAGGTCCCGTACGGCCTCGGCCTTCTCGTGCGGGAGCAGGCCCGCGCGTACGCCGTCGGAGGGGACGCCGGTCCGCCCGGCCACCGCGTGGGCGGCGCGGCGGTTGTCACCGGTGAGGAGGACGGACGGGGCGGCGGTGAGGCGGCTCAGGGCGGCGACGGCCTCGGGGGCGCCCGGTCGGAGCCGGTCGGCGAGGAGCAGCCAGCCGGCCCGCTCGCCGTCCACGCGCACGACGACCGCGGTGCCGTCGGTGCCCGGGACCGCGTCCCGCTCGCCGAGCTGCTCGGGGGAGCCGACCTCCACCTTCCGCCCGCCCACGGTCGCGCCCACTCCGCGTCCCGGCGCGGACCGGAAGTCGTACGCCTCCTCGCGCGGCAGGTCCCGGGCGGCCGCCACGATCGCGCGGGCGACGGGGTGCTCGCTGCGGTGCTCGGCGGAGGCGGCGAGCGAGAGCAACTCGTCCGCCGAGAAGCCGGGTTCCGGTACGGCCTCGGTGAGGTGGGGGGTGCCCTCGGTCAGCGTGCCGGTCTTGTCGTAGGCGATCCGGTCCGTCCGGCCGAGGCCTTCCATGACGACGGCCGACTTGATGAGCACGCCGTGGCGGCCCGCGTTGGCGATGGCCGACAGGAGCGGCGGCATCGTCGCCAGAACCACCGCGCACGGGGAGGCGACGATCATGAAGGTCATGGCCCGCAGCAGCGCCCCGGTGAGCTCGGCGCCGAAGGCGAGCGGGACGACGAAGACGAGGACGGTCGCGGCCACCATGCCGAGCGCGTAGCGGTGTTCGATCCGCTCGACGAAGAGCTGCGTCGGGGCCTTCGTGCGGGACGCCTCCTCGACGAGGGCGACCACGCGGGCGATGACCGTGTCGGACGGGTCGCGCTCGACACGGAGGCGCAGGGCGCCGGTGCCGTTGAGCGTGCCGGCGAAGACCTCGTCGCCGGGTCCCTTCGGTACGGGGAGGGGTTCGCCGGTGATGGTCGCCTGGTCGATGTCGCTCGCGCCGTCGAGGACGCGGCCGTCGGCGCCGACGCGCTCCCCCGGGCGCACCAGGACGACGTCCCCGACGGCGAGCCGGGCGGCCTCGACCGTTTCCTCCGCGCCGGTGTCGGGGTGCAGACGGGTGGCCGTCGGGGGTGCCAGACCGAGGAGGCCGCGGACGCTGTCCTCGGTACGGGCTGTGGCCAGGGCCTCCACCGCGCCCGAGGTGGCGAAGATGACGATGAGCAGCGCACCGTCCATGACCTGGCCGATCGAGGCCGCGCCGAGCGCCGCGACGATCATCAGCAGGTCGACGTCGAGGGTCTTCGCGCGCAGCGCCCTGAGCCCTTCGAGGGCGGGCTCCCAGCCGCCGGCCAGGTAGGCGGCGGCGTACAGCGGGCCCCACAACCAGGCGGATGCGCCGAGCAGTTGGAGCGGCAGCGCGAGCAGGAAGGCCGCCGTGGAGGCGGCGGCCCAGCGGGCTTCGGGAAGGGCGAACAGACGCGTGCGGACGGGCCGCACGCGCACGGGAGCGGGAGCGGACAGGGCTGTGGGGGTGGATGTCGGGGCGGACATGCGCGCCACCATACAGGAACACATGAATAGGTCTTCATTCGTTCCGATGCGTGGCGGGGCCGTCTCGCTACGATGACGGCATGGGCCATGGAGTCGATGCGAAGAGCAGCACCCGCGACCGTCTGGACGCCGTCGGCGCCGCGGACGTCGCCGCGACGCTCCAGGCTCTGGCCACGCCCTCCCGGCTGCGCATCCTGGCGCGCCTGCGGGAGGGCCCGTGCGCGGTCGGCGAGCTCGCCGAGGCGGCGGACCTGGAGCAGTCGGCGTGCTCGCACCAGCTGCGGCTGCTGCGGAATCTGGGGCTCGTCACGGGCGAGCGGCGCGGTCGGTCGATCGTCTACGCGCTGTACGACCACCATGTGGCCGAGCTGCTGGAGCAGGCGCTGCACCATGTGGAGCACCTGCGGCTGGGGTTGCGGGACGAGACCTTGCGGGACGAGGCGTAACCCGGCTGCGTAACCCGACTGCGGGACGAGGCGCAGGAGCCGCGCGCCGGGACTGCCGGACGCGACGTACGGGTTACGCGTCCTGCTCGTCCTACGCGTCCGGGCGGCGGGCCTCGAAGAGGTGGCGGGAGCTGTGGGCCACGAACGGACCCTCGGCCTCGATCCGCTCGTGCAGGCTGAGCAGTTGGGGGCGGTACCGGTCGACGGTGAAGTCGGGCACCATCCACACCACCTTCCGCAGGAAGTGCACGACGGCCCCGATGTCGTGGAACTCCATCCGCAGCCGCTCCGCGCGCAGGTCGACGACTTCGAGGCCGGCCGCCTCGGCGCCGGCCCGCTCATGGTCCGGGTGGCGGGCGCCGCGCTGCGCCTCGGGCTGCGGACCGAGGAAGTACTCGACCACCTCGTAGGCGCTGGCGGGACCCACGTGCTGGGCGAAGTACGTGCCGCCGGGCCTCAGGACGCGGGCGATCTCCGTCCAGTGCGCCGTCACCGGATGCCTGCTCACGACGAGGTCGAAGGCCGCGTCGGCGAACGGCAGCGGGGCGTCCTCGGCAGAGGCGACGACGACCGCGCCCCGCGGGTGGAGCAGGGCGGTGGCCTTGGCGACGTTCGGCGGCCACCCCTCGGTGGCGACGGTGACCCTCGGCAACTCCCGCGCCGACGCCAGGACTTCACCACCGCCGGTCTGGATGTCGAGAGCGGCTTCGGCCTTGGCCAGGCGCTCCCCCATGGCGCGCGCATACCCCCAGGACGGGCGCTCCTCGGTGGCCCGGCCCTCGAACCACGAGAAGTCCCACCCCTCCGTGGGCGCGGCCTCGGCCTCGGCGACGAGTTCGTGGAAGGTGCGGGTGGTCGGGCTCATGGGGCGATGGTGGCAGGCGGGGCCCGGGTGCGGCGACCGATTTCCCCGGCCGCTGTCCCCGACCGCCGTCCCTCACTCCTTCGCCCTGCCGACCCCCCTGCCGGCCTCCCTCGCCGCGCCCAGCGGGGCGGTGCCGGTGGGCGGTGCCGGTGGGCGGTGCCGGTGGGCGCTGTTAGGTTCGCGGAATGACCACTCCTGGGGCTGGAATGCCGTACGCCGGCGGCGAGAAGGAAAGTCTGCACGCGAGCCTCGACCACCATCGGGACGCGGTGCTCTGGAAGCTGGAGGGGCTGGACGACGAGCAGTTGCGCCGACCCATGACCCCGTCCGGCACGAATCTGCTGGGGCTGGTGAAGCATCTCGGGTCGGTCGAGTACGGCTGGTTCTGTACGACGTTCGGCCGCGAGGTGGAGCCGCTGTGGTTCGACCCGTACACGGACGAGGACATGTCGGTCGGCCCCGGCGAGACGACGGCGCAGATCGTGGACTTCTACGGCCGGGCCCGCGCGGCGGCCGACCGTGTGATCACCGAGCTGCCGCTGGACGCACCCGGCAAGGCTCCGTGGCGCGACCACGAGGTGTCGCTGCGGTGGGTCCTCATCCACATGCTCGAGGACACGGTGCGGCACGCGGGCCACATGGACATCGTGCGGGAGCTGATCGACGGGGAGACCGGGGCGTACCGCCCGCAGTCGGGCGGTTCCTAGACCGGGCGCCGTCGAGTGCGGCCGGTCCGACACCGGCCGCCGGGCACTGGGCACCGGCAGCCGACGCGAGCGATGTCGGCTGCCGGGCCACGGGCCCATCAGCGCCAGGGGCTCAGGGGACGAGGGGGCGTACCTTCTCGGCCGTGAAGCGGACGAAGCCCTCGGGGTCCGGTTCGTCGGCGGTGGGCTGGAGGATCACGGTGTCGGCGCCGGCGTCCGCGAGGCGTTGCACGGCCTTGGCGACGGTGTCGGCGTCCCCGGCGACCCCGAGGTCCGGGACCGACGCCACGCCTTCGGTCTCCTGCTCGGCGCGGAGGCGGGCGGTGGCGTCCGGGCCGGTGGCGGCGAGGAGGTAGACGACCACCTGGTGCGCCTCGGTGCGGGACGCCGACTCGCGCCCCTGGTCGATGAGTCGGCGGGCCCTGCGCACCCCCTCCGGGGATGTGTTCGCGGTGAGAACGGTCCCGTCCGCGGCCTCCCCGGAGAGCTTGAGCGAACGCGGTCCGGTGGCCCCGGCGAGGATCCGCACCGGCGCCGGAGGGGGCCAGTCGAGAGCCACGTCGTCGAGTTTCACGTACCGGCCGTCCGTCGTGACGCGCTCGCCCCGCAGCAGTGCGCGCAGCGCCAGGAGGTACTCGCGCAGCAGGGTCACGGGCGACTCGGCCCGCGCGCCGACCTGCCCCATCCAGTCCTGTACGCCGTGGCCCACCGCCAGGACGGCCCGGCCGGGGAAGAGCCGGTCCAGGGTGGCGGTCTCCATCGCGGTCACGGCGACGTTGCGCAACGGCACGGGGAGCAGGCCGACTCCGACGCGCAGCCGTTCCGTCCACGCGAGGGCCGCCGCCGCCGTCGAGATGCCTCCCTCCAGGAAGCAGTCCTCCCAGAGCCAGAGCTCCTCCAGCCCGGCGTCGTCCGCTGCGCGGACCACGGCTCGTAGGCGCTCCGGGGGCAGTTGAGGTCGGAATACAGCACCGAGTGCAGTCATGCGGTCTTCCTACCCGGAGGGTGGGCGGGGGACAACTTGTTTGCGCGGAGCGGGCGTGATCAAGCCGAGTCGGGGGCCTTCGGCGTCGGCAGCGGAGCGACGTACGTCCCCCGCTGCGGAACAGTGAAGACCAACTCCTCCTCCACGAGCACCGCGATCGCGCGACGGACCGTCGTGCGCGCCAGCCCGTACTGCTGCACGAGCTGGGTCTCACTGGAGATGGGCCTGTTCGGCTGCCAGTCGCCCCGCTTGATCCGGGCATGCAGGATGCCCGCCAACTGCCGGTAGGGCGTGACCGGCCCCTCGTGATCGATTTCGGCATCCGGTTGAAAATCCATGATCAGAAAGCTACTCGTACAGATAAGGACCCTGTCATTGAGATACGTCTCTATACGAAGCGATACAAGGCGAGATAAGTTGCAGCACAGAACTGAAAGAACCCCGGCGACGGAGGCAACCGTCCCGGGGCATGGCCGACGCTGTATCAGGAGCGCCAACGTGCTGGACCTTACCCTTCGCCTCCTCGCCCGAGTGCTGAGCTGCTGCACCCCACGCCCCCGGGGCCGTCACCGGCTCGGTGCGGTGCCGCCCCTGCGGTTCGTCCCCCTCCCACCGCCCCGCTTCGCGGAAGACCGGCTCCAGCGTGAGCGCCGCCGTGCCGCCTACCTCGCGACCCTCGGCATCGATGTGGGCCCGGCCCGCATCCACGGCGTACGCGTGGCATCCCGATGACGCGCCCACCGGTACGGATGTGTGCCCGCTGCGAGCGCACCACGGAGGAGCCCGTCCTGGTGCACGAGGTGCACGCCGCCACGGGTCCCGGCTTCAACGTCTACGCGTGCGCGGACTGCGCCGATCACTACCCGCCCCGCACCGACCCGTACGAGCTCCTCGGATCCACCTCCAGGCGCTCCCGCCTGACGCTCCGTGTCTACCGGGTCGACACGGACGGCAACGTGGCCGAGGAACGCGACAGGATCGAGGTCCTGGTCCGCGGCGGCGCCCTGCCGGTGTCGCGTACGTCGGCGTTCCCGCCGTGCGGATGCCCACGCTGCCGGACGCGGTAGCCGTCGCGTGACGTGGTGCGCGCCCCGGAGACCCGGCCGGGCGGCCGTCGCGTCGGCTCCCATTGCAGGACCGGCTCAGGCCTCCTTCGGGAACGTCACCTCCACGCGGCGGTTCTTGCGGCGGCCCTGTTCCGAGGTGTTGTCGGCGATGGGGTAGTCCTCGCTGTAGCCGCGCACCACGAAGGTGACGTTGGCCCCTCCGACACCGGCGGCGAGCTCCTCGTGGACGGCTTCCGCGCGCTTCTTGGAGAGCGTGAGGCCATGGGCGTACGAGCCGAGGTTGTCCGTGAAGCCGAAGACGCGGACGTTCGTGGCCTTCTGGGACTTGATCTCGGCCGCGATCGCCGCGATGCGCGAGCGTGCCTCCGGGTTGAGTTTCGAGCTGTCCTTCGGGAAGAGGACCTCGGCCTGGAGGGCGAACGTCACGTCCTCGTTCGTGTCCTCGCGGCGTTCCTCGCCGCCGAGGTCCTCGACGACCGACTTGATGTCCAGCACCTTCGCGGAGGCGAGCGTGGCGCCGTCGGCGAGCTTCAGCCCCGGGCTGTTCGCGTCGACCTCCGGGGGCGGCGACGTGGTGACGCTGCCCGGCGGGGCACTGGGGTCCTCGTCGTCCGCATGGGCCGAGGTCAGCGGAGTCATGAAGACGAGCGTGGTGAGGGCGGTGAGGGTGACCGACGTGGCGCGGAGGCTGAGGGACATGGCTACTCGCCCTCGGAGAGTTCGAGGGAGGCCGGCGGCATGGTCGGCACCTGGAACTGCACCTTCGTCGTGCCCTCCGGAGGCGCCGGGAACTGGGCGAACCATTCAGCGGTCTTCCCCTGGTCGATACCGCCCTGGAACTTCGTGCACAGGCAGCGGCCTTCGGTGTCCCTGAGGACGAGGTACTTCTTCTTGCCCTTCTGGTCGACGAAACTGGCGCCCGCCAGGGAACCCCCGTTCTTCTGCAGTTCCGTCTCGTCGCTCTGCCACTCACTCGCGATCCAGAGCCCGGATGTCGCATTCGTCACCCTGCCCTGGACGGTAACGAATCCGCCTTCGTCCCGTTTGGCGGATGTGACCGTGAGCGTGATGCCGTTGCTTTTCACCTCGGCCAGGACCTGGTCCGGCTCGGCCGCTTCGGACTCCTTGTCCTGACCATTTTCCTTGTCGTCGCTCTTGGCCGGGGTGGAAGACGCCGTCTTGTCCGACTTGCCGTCGTCGCCTCCCCCGCCACAGCCGGCCACCGTGAGGACCAGCCCAGTCGTGATCGCCACCGCGGTCAGTACCGTGCGGCCCTTCGTGGTGCGCCGAACGTTCATCGGTACGACTTCCTTTCACTCGGCCAGATGCACAGAGAACAGCACGGACGCGTCGGGAAGGTCGTCCAATTCGAAATCTTCGGGGTCGATGTCCACGGGTTCGCCGTCACAGTCCAACGTGATGAGTTTCGTGGGATCGGCGTCGAGGTCGAAGTCACACCGGGGTTCGATGACGGCAACGGCATCAGCCTTGGCATGTTTTGTCTCGGTGCCAGGGATGATCGAGTCGCCCACCGTGTAGTTCGTCTCGACGGCCACCCGGAATCCGGGCAGCGCGTTGATGGCGACCTGTTGGGCACCGCCCTGGACGGTTGAGTCGTTCTCGGCGGCCAGTTGCTGGGCCGCGGCCGTGGCCCCGGCGCCCTCGAACTTGTCACCGTCGAGCCAGTCCAGCCACTGGTCGTCCGTTCCGATGGCGCCCCCAAGGCCTTCCATCAGTTCGTCGCGGGCGTCCTGCGCGGCTGCCAACGCGGCGGCGTCCGCCGCGGATTGCGCACCGTTGCGGGCGGACGCCGCCTGGGCGAACGCGAAGAACGCGAACGCGGCGAAGAGCAGGATTCCCGTCAACCAGATGTAGATGGGAAGGGTCGAACCCTGGTCTCCTCGGAAACGGAACAGCGCTATCCCGCGATGACCTTGTTGACCGCGTTGCCGATGGCTTGGGAGATCTTGCCGTCCAGGCCGAGTTGGTCGATCAAGGTGTAGATCCCCGCGATGAGGATCATCAGGCCGGCGTACTCCACGAATCCGGCTCCCCGGTCGCGGTCCTGCCCCCGCGTCCGGGCGGACACGTTCTGGGCCCAGGCCTCTACGGCCCGCTCCACGCCCACCGCTGCCCTCAGCGTCCAGTCCTTCGCCACCACGACCGCTTCCTTCCCACCCAGAACCACTACCGTCCCGCGCACCGTACGTGAGAACCCGCCTACTGGGGGTGGGTCCAGGGGCCCAACTTCCCGTCGTCGGAGTCACCGGTTCCACCCCCCGTGGGCCGTGCCCAGCCAGTGGGCTATCGCTTCGCTGCGCGTGGAAGCGTGCAGCTTTGCGAAGATGCGGTTGATGTGATTCTTGACCGTCTTCTCGCTGATGAAGCACGTGGCGGCGATCTGCTGGTTGCTCATGCCGGCCGCGATGAGATCCATGACCTCCACCTCCCGTGAACTCAGACCGAAATCGCGTCGGTTGCGGCCGCGACGGTGGAGCCCCGCCGCATGGACAGGTCGAGCCTCCGACGACTGTGCCACAACTGATTGCACATGCGAAGAGTTTTGGTTCGGTTCGTACGAAACACCGAGCGAATCCGACACATCGGCGGCGGAGGATGTGAAAGTGGCCATTCCGGAGTGCAAGTCCCGCACGGCGGTGATCAGTTCGGGGGTCGTGAACTCTCCGTGGACCAGATACCCGACGGCGCCCAGGCGCAACGCCTCGGCCACCACCTCGGGTTCGCTGCTGTACGTCAGCATCATCACGGGAGCGAGCCGGGCCAGCGGGGGCAGTGCGGTCAGGCCGTCCGTGCCGGGCATGCGCACGTCGAGCAGGATCACGTCGGGGCGGTGCAGGGTCGCGGCCGCGACCGCTTCCGCGCCGTTGGACGCCTGGGCCACGACCCGGATGCCGGGGTGGGCGTCGAGCAGGGCCGCGAGGCCGGCCCGGACGACCGGGTTGTCGTCGGCCACGAGCACTCGCAGGGGCGGGCCGGAAAGTGCCTGGTCAGGCATGTGCGGCCTCCTCTTGAGGAGTGTGAGAGGAAGGTGCGGGCAAGGGGGCGGCGGGCGGGAGGTCCACGGTGACCTCCGTGCCTCCGCGCTCGGCTGTGCGCAGGTGCAGGCACGCGCCCACGGACGCCGCGCGCTCCAGCATTCCCAGCAGACCGAAGTGGCCGGATCTCGCCAGGACCTGTACGTCGTCGAGGGACACGGCGCTGCCGGCGCCGTCGTCCCGCACGGTCAGGCTCAGGACAGGGTGCGAGGCGTCGAGGGTCACGTCCACGCGGGTCGCCCCCGCGTGACGGTGTGCGTTCTCCAGGGCCTCCGAGACGATCGCCAGGAGCTGTCTGGGCGCCTCGGAAGGGAGCGTGGGAACTGGTGTGGCGGCCTCGCAGGCCGGTGTCGGGGTCGGGGCCGGAGTGGCGGTCTCGCGGGCCGGTGCCGGGGCGGGCCGGTGGGTGAAGGTCGCCCTGATACCCGTACGGGACTCGAAGTCCGCCACCCTGGACGCCAGTTCCGTCGCCAGGTCCGCGGGCGGGCTCGACAGGGTGGTGTGGTCCCGCAGGTCGGTGAGCAGGTCCCGGGACTCCGCCGCCGCCCGGCGTGCCGCACCCGCCACCGCCGCGGCCTGGGACGTGAGCGCGCGGGGGTCGGTGTCGTGGTCCGCGGCCACCGCCAGGGCCTCGGCGGCCAGCGCGAGACCGTGCAGGGTCTTCGCCACGGAGTCGTGCATCTCCCGGGCCAGGCGCGCCCGTTCGGACTCGACGGCCTCCGCGACGGCCAGGCGGGAGTTCGCCTCCGCGAGGGCCTGACTCGCCGTGCCGAAGTGGAACATCAGATTGCGCAGGGTGACACCGATGATGCCCGCGGCGACGCAGAAGCCCGCGATCAGCAGGGTGCTGGCACCGGCGCCCGGGCGCTGTTCCCACGCCCTGAACACCGTCAGCAGGACCACCAGTTGCAGGCCCGTGAAGACTCCGGAGCCGCGCCAGCCGTACAGCAGGCCCGCCAGGAGGGGCGTACAGACGGCCGCGTACGCGAGCGGGGAGGCCGGGGACGCCGTCAGCAGGAGTATCGCGCCGAAGACCAGGTCCACTGCCATGAGGGTGGGGTGGGCCAGGAGCCGGGGGGCGAAGCGGTCCCAGTCCCTGAGCATGGCGTACGAGCCCATCACGCCCAGGACCGCGGCGGTGAGGACGGCGTGCCGGGGCAGGCCGTCGGTCGCGTTGGCGGTCGCGAAGGGCGCGCCGATCGCGATGAGGGTGAGGCGTACGGCGAACGCCTGGCGGCACAGGGCCTGTAGGGCGTTGAGCTGGAGGCGGACGCTGCCGGGCGCTGCCGCGTCGTCCGCGAAGTAGCCTGTGGCCCACTTGGCGGAGCCGCCGGTGGGGAGGGCCGTGCGGAGGCTGCGGGTCCGTCGTGGCTGGTCGCGCAGTTCTCCGCGCTCCTGACGGCGCCCCTTGAAGGGGGGCTCCGCCCACCGGTGCTTCCAGCTGGCCGTCATCTCAACGCCCCAGGACTGAGCCGAAGTTCGTGCCCGAGCCGAGGAACATTCCCGTGGCGATGAGGATCATCGTGGCCGGGAGCATGAACACCAGCGTGACCATCGTCGCCTTGGGGATCGTCTTCGCGGCCCGGCGGCGGGAGTTCTGGGCGTCGGTGCGGCGCATGTCGGTGGCGAGCTGGATGAGGGTGTCGGCGATCGGGGAGCCCAGCTCCTCGCCCTGCTGCAGTGCCGAGACGAACTGGGCGACCTGCTCGGAGGAGTTGCGCCTGCGCAGCTCGTCGAACGCCTGGCGGCGGCTGACGCCCATGTCCATCTGGCGCAGGGTGATGCGCAGTTCGTCCGCCCACGGCCCCTCGTAGTGGTCGGCGACGCGGTCCAGGGCCTGGCGGAAGCCGAGGCCCGCCGACACCACGACCGCCAGGACGTCCAGGAAGTCGGGGAGGGTGCGGTCGATGACCTCCTTGCGTTCGCGGATCGCCTGCCAGATCAGGGCGTCGGCGGCCAGCAGGCCGAAGGCGAGGGCCATCAGGGCGAAGAGGAGCCGCCCGTTGGTGAGGAAGATCAGGAAGAGCAGGACGCCGAAGACGCCGTACACCGCCCGGCGGGCCGCGTAGCGGTTCAGGGTCAGGCCGCCGGGGTTGCCCGCCATGTCGATGCGGCGGCGCTTGGCGTCCACGCGGCGCGGGCCCATCACCCGCAGCACGAGCGGGGCGAAGCGCATGCCGAGGCGGTCGACGGCCGACTCCGCCGTGGAGACACGGGTCGCGCCGACCTCCAGGGCGAGCGCCATGTCGCCGGGAAGCTTGGCCTCCGCGCGGTACATGCGGACGCCCAGAAGGATGCCTGCGACCGCGAGGCCCATCAGTGCGGCGAGCAGCAGAGCGAGCACCGTGATCCCCTCCTCATACTTCGATCTTGCCGAGGCGGCGGATGACGAAGAAACCGATCGTGTAGAGCCCCATGGAGATCAGCACCAGGGTCTGGCCGAGCGGGGAGCCGGTCACCTTGGCGAGGGCGCCCTCGTTCGAGGAGTTGATGAGGAGGAGCGAGCCGAGGCCGAGGAGCGGGACCGTGAACGCCGTCGCGTTGACCTCGGAGAGCATCGTGCGGACCTCACGACGTGTCTCCTTGCGGTCCTCCAGGGTCTGGGTCAGGTTCCGCAGGGAGTTGACGACCGAGCCGCCCGCCTTGTTGGAGAGGACCAGCGTGGTGACGAGGACGACGAGCTCGCGGGACGGGAGACGTTCGGCCAGCTCGCCGAGGGTGTCGTCGACCGAGCGGCCCAGTGTCAGCTGGTCCGCCACGCGGGCCAGTTCCTCACCGGCGGGTGCTTCCAGTTCCTCCGCCGCCATCGCGAGGGCGGTGCGCAGGGCGAGGCCGGCCGCTGCCGCGTTGGCCAGCAGGCGGGCCACGTCCGGGAGCTGGTTGATGAACGCCTCGATGCGTTTCTGGCGCTGCCAGTTGAGGAAGATCGCGGCGCTCCACATGCCGAGGAGGCCCGCGATGGGGCCGAAGAAGGGCGCCAGGGCGGCGGCCGCGATCAGCCACAGCGCGACGACCACGGCGGCGACGTACGTGAAGAACTCGCCCGCCGTCACGTCCAGGCCCGTCGCCGAGATCCTCAGCTGGATGGTGCGGCCCAGGCGGGTGCGGCGCAGCCGGCGGTCGACGGCGGCGAAGCGGCGGGCGCGGCCCGCGGCGGTGCGCAGGGGCCCGCCGGAGAGGCGGTCGACGAGGTCCTGGCGCTGGGCGCGGCCGGACGCGTAGGTGTGGACGCCCGCCACGGCGAGCGTGCCGCACAGCATGGTGGCGCCGAGGGCGAGGGGGACGGCGTTGTTCACGGCTCGCTCCTCTCTCTCGTGTCTCCGGTGGTGGCCCGGGTGGGTGGCGGTTGCCCGCCGACCCGGAGCCGTGCCCTCTCCCCCGTGGTCCGGGTGGGCGTCGTCTCGCCGGTGGCCCGGCGGGTCGGCGTCATCCGATGGCCTGGCGGGTGTTGAGGACGTCGATCGCCTCCGCCACCCCGAAGGCGGGCGGCAGCGGTTCGCCCGCGACGAACAGTTTCTCCGCGACCGAGCGGGGCAGCGGCAGGTGTTCGAAGTGGCCGTGGACGACGCGGTCGGGGCCGGTCGGGCGGGACACGAAGCGGGTGACCGGGACGATGCGGAACTGTTCGCGGCCGTGCGAGACCAGCAGGGCGATCTCGGTGACCTTGCGGGAGCCGTCGGCGTGCCGGGTGAGCTGGACGACCACGTCCACCGCGGAGTTGATCTGGTCCTTGAGCGCCTCGAAGGGGATCTGCACCTCGGACATCGAGCCGAGGGTCTGGAGCCGCATCAGGGCGTCCTCGGCGGAGTTCGAGTGGACGGTGGCGAGGGAGCCGTCGTGGCCCGTCGACATGGCCTGGAGCATGTCGAGGGTCTCGCCGCCGCGGACCTCACCGACGATGATGCGGTCGGGGCGCATGCGCAGGGAGTTGCGGACCAGGTCGCGGATGGTGATCTGGCCCTTGCCCTCCACGTTCGGCGGGCGGGACTCCAGGCGGATGACGTGCTCCTGCTGGAGCTGCAGTTCCGCGGAGTCCTCGATGGTGATGATGCGCTCGTGGGACGGGACGAGTCCGGAGAGCGCGTTGAGGAGTGTCGTCTTCCCGGAGCCCGTACCGCCGCTGACGATGACGTTGAAGCGGGCGCGGACGAACGCGGCGAGCAGCATCAGCATCTGCTCGTCGAGCGAGCCGAGGCCGATCAGCTCCGGGAGGGTGTAGGCGCGCGGGAAGCGGCGGATCGTGAGGGTGGGGCCGGTCAGGGCGAGCGGCGGGATGATGACGTTCACGCGCTCGCCGGTGGGCAGGCGGGCGTCCACCATCGGGTTCGACTCGTCCACGCGGCGGTTGACCGTGGAGACGATGCGCTCGATGGTCTGCATCAGCTGCTCGTTCGAGGCGAACCGGAGCGGGAGCTGCTCCACGCGCCCGGCGCGCTCCACGAAGATGGAGTCCGGGCCGTTGACCATGATCTCGGTGATCGAAGCGTCGGCGAGGAGGGGTTCCAGGACGCCGAGGCCCAGGGCCTCGTCCACGACCCGGCGGATCAGCTGGGAGCGTTCGGCGGTCGACAGGACCGGGCCCTCGCGGCTGATGATGTGCCCGAGCACGCGCTCCAGGCGTATGCGGCGCTCGGCCGCCGCGAGGCTCGACATCTCCGCGAGGTCGATCTCTTCGAGCAGTTTGGCGCGGTATATGGCGACGAGGTGGCCGTCCTCGCGGCCGGGTCCGCTCTCTTCGGGTGCGGCGATACGGGCTCGCAGGCTCATGGGGTCGCCTCCTCTCGGTGTCTCGGTCGTGCGGTTCGGTCGTGCGGTTCGCTCGGTCTCTCGGTCAGTCGTCGGTGGGCATCGTGGCGTGGCGTTCCACGGTCACGCTCGGCAGGAGGGGGATGACGGCGGGCACCTGGAGCGTGACCGTCGCGGTGGTCAGGTCGGCGCCCTCGGCAGCCGATACGTTCGGGTTGAGCCATCCGCTCACCGCGGCCTGCCCGGCCGCGGCGCCGTTGTCGCCCTGTGAGGCGGCCCGTGCCGCGGCCCGCGCCGCCGAACCGGCCTGGTTGATGCCGTAGCCGATGAGGCCGAGCTGGATGGCCGCCATCCCGATGACGAGGAGGATGGGCAGGAATCCGGCGAACTCCAGCATGGAGACACCCCGGTCGTCCCGGTGGTCCCGTAACCGCCTCCAGAGGCGCTGCGGAAGGTGCTTCGTCAGCCGCTTCATCAGTCGTCCCCCTCCAGTGCGGCGCCCGCCTCTCCCTCGACGGTCCAGCCGGCGTCGAAGCCCGGGAAGAACAGGGGCACCTGGGCGGTGACGGTGGCCCTCATGACCGGCCCGGCCGGGGCGCAGCCGATCTGGGCGTCGTCCCAGGCGCCCGGCAGGTTCTCCCCGCCGGCGGTCTCGCAGGCTCCCCCGACATCGCCGTCGACCGCGTACGCCGCCGTGGCCGCCCGCGCCGCCTCGTCCGCCGCGTTCCCCGCGAGGGAGTACGTGTAGCCGTACAGCGCGCACTGCCACAGGATCGTCATCACGACCAGCAGGATCGGGAACATGCCCGCGAACTCCAGGGTGACCGCGCCCCGGTCGCCTCCCTTGCGGCGCAGTGCGAGGGCGCCCTTGTCCGAGGAGGACCTGCGGCGACGGCCGCCGCCCCCGGCGGGCTGCTCGGCCACCAGATCCAGCTCGCCCGCCAGGGACCACAGCGCCTGCTTGACCGTCGAGCGGGCGTCCAGGTCCTGCATGCGGCCCGCGTCCACGACGGACTGGAGTTCCTTGAAGGCGGCGGGGACCGTGGTACGGGCGACCTTGGTGCCGGTGACGCGTTCGACCAGGGAGGGCTGTATCTCCGTACCGCGGGCGAAGCGGTTGACCACCGTGCGGGTCTCCTCGGCCTTGCGGATCTGGAGGCGGTCCCACATGCGGACCATGCGTTTGGCGGCGCGGACGGCGACGACGTCGGGGGTGACCAGCAGCAGTGCCTGGTCGGCGAGTTCGACGGCGGCGGCGTTCGCCGCGTTCAGCTGGGCGCCGCAGTCGACGACCACGACGTCGTAGCGGGAGCGCAGGGCGCCGAGGACCTGCCGGGCCACCCGGTCGGTGATCTCCTCGCCGCGCTCGCCCTCGGCGGGGGCGAGGAGCAGTCCGAGCCCGGTGTCGTGGGTGAAGACGGCGTCCTGGAGGACCCGCGGGTTGATGTCGCTGATCGCGGCGAGGTCGGCGATGGAGCGGCGGAACTGCACGTCCAGGTAGGAGGCCACGTCACCGGACTGGAGGTCCAGGTCGAGCAGCGCCACGGAGCGGCCCGACGCCTGTGCCGCGAGGGCGAGTTGGACGGCCGTGACCGTGGCGCCGACGCCGCCCTTCGCGCCGGTCACCGTGACGACCGTGCCGCCGGGTCCCGCGTACAGCTCGGGGGTGCTGCTGCCCAGGTGGCGCCGCATGCCGGTGGACCAGGCGGCGGCGGCCTGGACGCGTTCGGCGAGGGCGTCGTAGCCGAGGGGCAGGCCGACGATGCCGCGTGCGCCGGAGTCCATGGCGGCGGTCAGCACGCTCGTACTGGTGTCGGCGGTGATGAGGACGACGCCGACGGCCGGGAAGCGCAGCACCAGGTCGCGGATGACGTCGAGTGCGGGGACGGGTCCGACGCGTTCGTGGACCAGGACGACCTCGGGCAGTTCGTCCAGGGATTCCGCGGCCAGCCGGGCCAGGGTGTCCAGCAGGGCCGTGGTGTCGGCGACCGGCGGGGCCGGTTCGGCGTCGGCGAGCTGACTCAGGAGCGTGCTGAGGGCGCGGGCCGAGTCGATGTCGCCGACGGCGGGCAGGATGCGGACGGTCATCGGCAGGTCCTCGCGTGGGACGACTTCGTGGGGGCTGAGCGCATCACGGCCTCCTACTTGTCCTCGTCGAGGGTGTACGAGCGGTCGCCGGGGGCGACGGTGGCGTCGGAGCCGTCCGCGAGGAGGGCGAGGCGGACGTGCTCGGCGAACGACTCGGCGTACGCGACGCGCTGGGCGTCGGCGGTGTCGAGGGCGAACGTGATGGGGACGGCCTCGCTGGCGGTGCGGCGGCGGTCGTTGCTGGACTGGCCGGGGTCGAGCGCGGTCAGCTTGCCGACGTCGATGACGCGGGCGTTCTCCACGATGACCTTCGACTGGTCCTTGCCGTTGTCGCGCTCGTCCTTGAACGTGGCGTAGATGTTGACCCGCGAACCCGGGTTGATCTTGCCCGCCACACCGGTCGCCGCGTCGATCAGGATCGCGATCTCCTGCTGGCCGGCCTCCAGCGCGGGCCGGTCGACGATCATGTCGCTCTGGAGCAGCGAGCCCTTCCTCAGCTGGGTGACGGCGATCTTGCCGCGCACCTCGGAGAGCCTGGTGACCGCGGTGGACGAGAGCCACCGCTCGGGCATGGAGACCTTCTCGAACTGGTCGGCCGACAGCTCCTTGTAGGGCGCGATGTCGTCCTTCAGCCGGTACGCCGTGACCTCGGGGCCGACCTTCGACTTCACGTCGCGGATCACCGACAGCACTCCGGCGAAGGCACCCACGGCGCACAGGACCGAGAGGACCAGCAGGATGACGCCGCGGCGCTGGCGTGAGTTCACTACATCTCACCTCGTGGGGCGGTTCCGAGTACTTGAGCTGGCCTGCTGTTCTGCTGGGGGTCCGGGGGTCGCCCCCCGGGGTGATGCAGCATGACGCGGACAACCTCGATCGGGTAAGCGGGAGGACAGCGGGGCCTGGCGGTCGTGCGGGGTACTGCGTGCCTCGTAACTCGTTCAACGTGCCTGTTGTGCACCGTTATTCACGTGTACGTGCAGGACATGCGTGACTCACGTGGCCCCTCGGGGCAGGGCGCGTACCGAAGAGGCTGCCCGCCCGGTGGCCGTCGAAAGCTCCCGTGACGAGGGTGAAGGCAAGGGGGCCGCGCAGAAGCCGCAGCGGTCGCCGATGAGTTCCAGCCCGCACCAGTGGCACTCCTCGCGCCGTACGGACGAGACGAGTTGGTACAGCACGGACACGTCGTGGAGGCCCGCGGCGAACTCGACGGTCTTTCCCGTGCCCCACCAGCGGGTCGACTCGGCGGGCAGCGGTACGGTCGCGACGCTCTGCACGCGCCAGGCGGGTGCGAGCGTCCCGGTGACCCACTCGGCGGGCAGCTGCCCGGGCGCGACGAGCATCCGCGTCCCGAACTCGGGCCCGGTGAGCTCCTCCTGGCCGACGCGTACCAGCTGGGGCCGCGGGGTGGCCAGTACGGCGAACTGGGCGCCCGGCATCCACGACTTGGCGTGCGACTTCAGGGACACCGGGACCCGGTCGAGCTTGGCCACCGAGTTCAGCAGGGCGCCCGCATAGATGTAGTGGGCGAGCAGCCGCGCCGAGGAGGCGAGCACGCCGGGACTGAAGTCGCAGACGGAGAGCTGCCGCAACTGCTGGGCGAGCAGGGCGAGTCCGAGGGGCGGCAGGTCGAGTCCGAGCAGCGCGATGCGGTCGCTCTCCAGGACGGAACGCACGGCGTGCAGCCGCCGGGTGACGTCACCTCGCGTGGAGGCCGGGTACAGCGCGATCACGTACCCGTGCTGCTCGATGAGCGCGTGCATCCCGGTGAGGGAGCTTTCGAGAGTTTCGAGGGGCTGGACGGCGGCGGGCGGCGTCTGCCGGTCGTGCGGCGGGAGCACCAGGTCGGAACTGGTGACGGCTATCGCGGTCGGCACGCTGCACACCACCCCGTTCACTGCGGCGGGGTGGTCGGCCACCGCCTCAGATCGCCCCTATTTCGCCATGAAAACCTCACGGACGGACACACATCGCCACGATGGAACCCATCCGCAACTGCACCTTATCCACGGCATGCGCCACCCAACACCGGATCCTTGAGATCAATTCACACAAGGTGCCCACGTGATCCACACAGAGTGAGGCGCATATGCCCCAACTGAGCGGTCCGGCAGGGGCGTTGAGCTCGTCAAAGGTCTTGACAACCTGATTGGTCTGGACCAGTTTGGACGTCCTGCGGTGGCCATCGCGCTCGTCCCCCTTCACCCCCTCCTCACCCCCACTCCCCCACCGGAGGCCCCAGTGGACCGCGTATCAGGCATGCCCGGACGCAGAAGGACATGGGCGGGTGCACTCGCCGCCGTACTCGCCGCGTCCGCCCTCTCCCTGGCCGGCGCCGGCCAGGCCTCGGCCGCGGACGTCAACAACACCAAGAACGCCGGTTACGAGTCCGGGCTCTCCCACTGGACCTGCTCGGCGGGCAGCGGCGCCACCGTCTCCTCGCCCGTGCACGCGGGCGCGGGCGCCCTGAAGGCCACGCCGGCCGGGCAGGACAACGCCCGGTGCAGCCAGACCGTGGCGGTGAGGGCCAACTCGACGTACACGCTGAGCGCGTGGGTGCGGGGCGGGTACGCGTACCTCGGCGCGAGCGGCACGGGTACGACGGACGTGTCGGCCTGGACGCCGGACTCCGCGTCCTGGAAGCAGCTGACGACGTCCTTCACGACGGGCGCGAACACGACGTCCGTGACCGTCTACACGCACGGCTGGTACGGGCAGGCGGCGTACTTCGCCGACGACGTGTCCGTGTTCGGGCCCGACGGGGGCGGAGGCGGCGACCCCGACCCGGTCGTCCCGTCCACGCCGGCCGGTCTGAACGTGGCGTCCACGACCTCCTCGTCCGTCTCCCTCGCCTGGAACACGGTGTCGGGCGCGAGCGGCTACAACGTCTACCGCGGCGGTACGAAGGTCCTCGCGGTGAGCGGCACCTCGGCGACCGTCACCGGCCTGGCCGCCTCCACCTCGTACCCCTTCCAGGTCACCGCGACGAACACGGCGGGTGAGTCCGCGAGGTCGGCGACGGTCACCGGGACGACCAGGGCGTCCTCCGGCGGCGGGGGCACGCTGCCCAAGCACGCGGTGACCGGCTACTGGCAGAACTTCAACAACGGCGCGGCCGTCCAGAAGATCTCCGACGTCCCCTCCCAGTACGACATCATCGCGGTGTCCTTCGCCGACGCCACGGCCACTCCCGGCGCGGTGACCTTCACCCTCGACTCGGCCGGACTCGGCGGCTACACCGTCGACCAGTTCAAGGCGGACGTCCGCGCCAAGCAGGCCGCGGGCAAGAAGGTCATCATCTCCATCGGCGGCGAGCGCGGCACGGTGGCGGTGAACGACTCCGCCTCGGCGGCGAACTTCGCGAACTCCGTCCACTCGCTGATGCAGACGTACGGCTTCGACGGTGTCGACATCGACCTGGAGAACGGCCTCAACGCCACCTACATGACGCAGGCCCTGCGGTCCCTGTCCTCGAAGGCGGGCTCCTCGCTGATCATCACGATGGCCCCGCAGACGATCGACATGCAGTCGACGTCGAACTCCTACTTCCAGACGGCCCTGAACATCAAGGACATCCTCACGGTCGTCAACATGCAGTACTACAACAGCGGTTCGATGCTCGGCTGCGACGGCAAGGTGTACTCGCAGGGCTCGGTGGACTTCCTGACAGCCCTCGCCTGCATCCAGCTGGAGGGCGGCCTCGCCCCGTCCCAGGTGGGCCTCGGCGTCCCCGCGTCGACGCGCGGCGCGGGCAGCGGATACGTCTCCCCGTCGATCGTGAACAACGCCCTGGACTGCCTCGCCAAGGGCACGAACTGCGGCTCGTTCAAGCCGTCGAGGACCTACCCGGACCTGCGCGGCGCGATGACCTGGTCGACGAACTGGGACGCCACCGCGGGCAACGCGTGGTCGAACGCGGTGGGCCCGCACGTGCACGGGCTGCCGTAGGGCGGCGCGTCACCCCGGAGCAGGACCGGCCCCGGTCCCGCTCCGGGGTGGAGGCGGGATCAGAAGAACTCCGACCAGGGCTGGTCCCAGACCTGCTTCACGCACAGGACGACGAAGAGCAGGCCCGCGATCGTCAGCATGGCGTTGCTGAGGAGGCCGTTGCGCCACTCGGCCGGGGTGCGCGAGGAGTTGAGGAGCCAGACCAGGGTGAGGGCGAGGAACGGGAGGAAGGCCGCGCCCAGGACCCCGTACAGGATGATCAGGCGGAAGGGCTGGCCCTGGAAGACCAGGACCATGGGCGGGAAGGTCAGCCACAGCAGGTAGGCACGGAAGGGCCAGGACCTCTCGTGGGTGCCGGACGCCACCTCCTCGCCCGAGGCCGCCCGCTCGCCCGGGGCCGCGTTCCCGCCGCGGCCGTCCTTCGCCTCCGGCGAGGCGGCGGCCCGGCCACGGCGGTAGCGCTCCACGAAGTCCGCGAACATCAGGCTCACGCCGTGCCAGACACCGATGAGCGACGTGAACGACGTGGCGAAGAAGCCGATGAGGAAGAACTTGGCGGTCGCCGTGCCGTACTCGTCCGCCAGGATGTCGCCGAGCTGGATCAGGCCCTTGTCGCCGCTCGCGATGGCGATGTCGGCCGAGTGGAGGATCTCCGCCCCGACGAAGAGCATGGAGATGACGAAGATGCCGGTGGTGGCGTAGGCGACCCGGTTGTCGAACCGCATCACCTTCATCCAGCCGGTGTTCGTCCAGCCCTTCGCGTTGACCCAGTAGCCGTACGCGGCGAGCGTGATCGTGCCGCCGACGCCGCCGATCAGGCCGAGCGTGTTGAGGATCGAGTCCTTCTCGTCGGGCAGGACCGGCAGCAGGCCGGCGAACGCCTCGCCGAGGTTCGGGGTGACGCGGATCGCGAGGTACACCGTGACGACGAACATGACGCCCACCAGGACGGTCATGACCTTCTCGAAGACCGCGTACTTGTTGAACCAGACGAAGACCAGACCGACAAGACCGGTGAGAATAGCCCACCACTTGAGGTCCATGACGTCCGGGAACAGCGCCTGCAGGGGCAGACCCGACGAGGACATGGCCGCCGCCCCGTAGACGAAGCCCCAGACCACGACGTACACGCCGAAGAACCACGAGGTCCAGCGGCCGAGGCTCGCCCAGCCGTCGAAGAGCGTCCGGCCGGTGGACAGGTGCCAGCGGCCCGCCGCCTCGGCGAGGGAGATCTTGACGAGGCAGCCGATGACGGCGGCCCACAGGAGGGTGTAGCCGAAGTTCGAGCCGGCGATGAGCGTGGCGACGAGGTCACCCGCGCCCACACCGGTCGCGGCGACCACGATGCCCGGCCCGATGTACTTCCAACTGGATTTGCGGGGACCCGGGATGCTCTCCCCGGTCCCGTGGCTTCCTGTGGTGTCCGCGTTGCCCGTGGTGTCCGCCATGCCGATCAAGAAAGCGTAAAGACGACCGGGGCACAAGAGGGCGTGCGCCGATCACCACCCGATGTGCACAGCGAGGAGACAGTGCCGGGCGGCACCTCGCCGCGGGTACGCCGAGCAGGGCGGTGTCATGTCCGGCCGCCTCGCGGGCGCGCGCGGGCGACCGGCGCGGTTTCGGTCCGTTCCCGCCACCGGCTTCCGGCCTACCCTTGACCCGAACATGCCAGACCTTCACGATGAGCGCCACAACCCGCACACAGGGTCCCGTCGGCTCTTTCGACGGTCACCCCGGCACGTCGCACCGATCCACCCCCCGCTCCAATCCCCACACTTCCGGTGATCCCGGATTTTCTGGAGAAACTAGGAGAATCAATGCGACTTCGCAGCAGAGGAAGTGGCGGAGCTCCCGCCACGACCGCCTCCCCCGGCAGACGCGGCCGACGCACCGCCGCCCTCGCCACGCTCCTCGCCCTGGCCCTCGCGGCACCCATCGCCGCCACGACCAACGCGAGCGGCGCCCCCGGAGGGGCCCCCGCCTCCGACACGGACACCATCCGTCAGTACGAGATCCACCTGCACGGCAGCTCCTCCGCCACCCGTACGGCCATCGCGCAGACCGGCGTGTCCATAGACGAGGCCGACGAGGAGACCGTCGTCGTCTCGGGCCGCGCGGCCCAGGCGAAGAAGCTGCGCCAACTCGGCTACGAGGTCTCGCCCCTCGGCACCGCCCCGGACCGGTCGAGCGCCGCGGACGTCGGCATCCTCGACTTCCCCTCCGCCGACTCGCGCTATCACAACTACGCCGAGATGAACACGGAGATCAACCAGCGCCTGGCCGCCTACCCGGGCATCATGAGCAAGCGCGTGATCGGGAAGTCGTACCAGGGCCGGGACATCGTCGCCATCAAGATCAGCGACAACGTCGCCACCGACGAGTCCGAGCCCGAGGTCCTGTTCACCCACCACCAGCACGCGCGCGAGCACCTGACCGTGGAGATGGCGCTCTACCTGCTGCGCGAGCTGGGCGCCGGCTACGGCTCGGACTCCCGCGTCACGAACATGGTGAACAACCGCGAGATCTGGATCCTCCCGGACCTCAACCCGGACGGCGGCGAGTACGACATCGCGTCCGGCGCGTACCGCTCGTGGCGCAAGAACCGCCAGCCCAACACCGGCAGTTCGTACGTCGGCACGGACATGAACCGCAACTGGAACTACCGCTGGGGCTGCTGCGGCGGCTCCTCGGGGTCCACGTCCTCCGAGACCTACCGGGGCACGGCGCCCGAGTCGGCGCCCGAGGTCAAGGTCGTCGCCGACTTCGTGCGCAGCCGGGTCGTCGGCGGCAAGCAGCAGATCAGGGCGGGCGTGGACTTCCACACCTACAGCGAGCTGGTGCTGTGGCCCTTCGGCTACACCACGGCCAACACCACGACCGGCATGACGGCCGACGACCGCAACGCCTTCGCCGCGGTCGGCGGCAAGATGGCGGCCAGCAACGGCTACACGCCCGAGCAGTCCAGCGACCTCTACATCACCGACGGTTCGATCGACGACTACCTCTGGGGCAGCCAGAAGATCTTCGGCTACACCTTCGAGATGTATCCGGGGTCCAGTGGCGGGGGCGGCTTCTACCCGCCCGACGAGGTCATCGAGCGGGAGACGTCCCGTAACAGGGACGCGGTGCTCCAGCTGCTGGAGAACGCCGACTGCATGTACCGCTCCATCGGCAAGGAAGCGCAGTACTGCAGTTGATCCGGGTGATCCGAGGAGTGGGGGGAGCCGCGCGGCCGTCCTGGCCGGCCGCGCGGCTCCCCGCGCCCTTCAACGGGGCGCTCTCCTAGGCCTTTTCTGAGCCCTCGGTCTTCTCGGCGCCCTCGGGCTTGTCGCTGTCCTCGGGCTTGTCGGCGGCCTCGGCCTCTTCGGCGTCCTCGAAGTAGGCGTCCAGGACCTCGTCCAGCCGGGTCTCCCACTCCGCGAAGCGTGACCTGGCCGTCGCCTCGATCTCGATCGGGTACCAGCGCCGGTCGGGCGTGTGCACCGTGATGGTGAAACGCTTTCCGAAGCGCGGGGACTCGGTCTCGACGGCGCCGATCTCGTCCCAGCGGAACTCGGCCTCCTGGTCGTCCAGGCGCAGCCGTACGCCGCTGTGGTCGGCGACGATCTTCGCGCGGCGGTCGGAGGCCTCGAAGACGGGTCCTCCGTCCGGCGCGGGTACGGGCTTCTCGCCCGAGGCCTTGTGGGCGTCCTCGGGCTTCTCGCCCGCGCTCTCCGTTCCGGGTTCCTCCTTCGAGGCCGGGCCTTCGGGGGCCGGGTCCTTGGAGACCGAGACCTTGGCGGCGGGGCGCTCACCGGCGGCCGGCTCCTTCGAGGCGGTCTCCTCGGCGGCCGCCGCCGTCCTGGCGTCCGGGTCGGCGTCCTTGGGCTCGGCGTCCTTGGGCTCGGCGTCCTTGGGCTCGGCGTCCTTGGGCTCGGCGGGGCGCGGGCCCGTGATGCCGGGCACGAACGCCGGGTCGACCGCGGCGCCTTGCAGGGGCTGGATGTTGGGTCCTATGCGCTGCTCCACAGCGGGCAGTATGGTCGACGATCCTGTGCCAGGAACAGCCGGGCTCCGCTTCGTCCCGCTATATGAAGACGCCCGGCCGTACGAGGACGCCGGCTAGATGAAGACGCTGAGCGACGCCGCCATCGCGAAGCCCGCCACCGACAGCACCGTCTCCAGGACCGTCCACGACTTGAGGGTGTCGCGTTCGGAGATGCCGAAGTACTTGGCGACGATCCAGAAGCCGCCGTCGTTGACGTGCGAGGCGAAGATCGAGCCGGCCGAGATCGCCATGATGATCAGTGCCAGATGTGCCTGGGAGAGGTCCTGGCCCTCGACGAGCGGGACGACGATTCCGGCGGTGGTGACGATGGCGACCGTCGCCGATCCCTGCGCGACCCGCAGGACGACGGAGATCAGCCAGGCCAGCACGATGACCGGCAGCCCGACGTCGTTGAAGGTGTCGGCGAGCGCGTCGGCGATGCCCGACCCCTTCAGCACTGCGCCGAAGACGCCGCCCGCACCGACGACCAGCAGGATGTTGCCGACCGGCTTGAGGGACGAGGTGGACACCGTCTCCAGGGACTTGCGGGACCAGCCGCGCCGGATGCCCAGCAGGTAGTAGGCCATGAGCAGCGCGATCGTGAGCGCGACGAAGGGGTGCCCGAAGAACTCGATGACCGAGCGCAGGGTCGAGGGGTCCAGCGCGATCGAGGAGAAGGTCGCGGCGAGGATCAGCAGCAGGGGCGTACCGATGATGAGGAAGACGGTGCTCAGGGGAACCGGCTGCTCCGCGGGGTCCTCGTCCGGGGTGTCGGCGAGGGCGACCGGGGCGCTGTCCGGTCCCGAGCCGGATCCCGGGCCCTTGACTCCGGCTCCGGCTCCGGTGGCGGTCGTGGACCGGGCCGCGGCGCGGCGGGCGGCGCGCTCCTCGGCGACGGCGGCCTTCGCCTCGTCCGCCGCTTCGAGCATGTCCTGCGGTACGGGGACGAAGAGGCGCTTGCCGATCCAGGCGGCGTACGCCCAGGCGGCGAGCACGGCCGGGATACCGACGACGATGCCCATCAGGATGACCCAGCCGAGGTCGACCTTGAACAGTCCGGCGGCGGCGACCGGGCCGGGGTGCGGCGGCAGGAAGGCGTGGGTCATCGACAGGCCCGCGAGCAGGGGCATGCAGTAGAGCAGGATCGACTTGCCGGAGCGCTTGGCGGCGGCGTACACGATCGGCGCCAGGACGAAGATGCCGACGTCGAAGAAGACCGGGACGCCGAAGATCAGGCCGGTCAGGCCCATGGCGAGCGGGGCGCGCTTCTCACCGAAGAGGTTGAGCAGGCGGGTCGAGAGGGCTTCCGCGCCGCCCGACACCTCCAGGATCGCGCCGAGCATCGTGCCGAGGCCGATGATGATCGCGACATGGCCGAGGATGCCGCCCATGCCCGACTCGATCATCGAGACGGAGGTCGAGCGCTGGACGGTGCCGAAGAGTTCGGTGACGGAGAGGCCGGCCGAGAGGCCGACGGCTATGGAGACGGCCAGCAGCGCCACGAAGGGCTGGAGTCTGACCTTGATGATCAGGACGAGCAGCAGAACGATGCCGAGGGCCGCGACGGTAAGGAGTCCCGCGGTGCCGTCGAGGAGCAGGAGCAGGCCGCCTGTGTGAGGTGGCGTCTCGGGGGCCGGTGCGGCTGCGAGGAGGGGTGACATGGGGTGGTCCTCTGCTGGAGGGCATGGTGTTTTCGGGCAGGGGGTATCGCCGTACGTCGTGCGGGTTTGTTTGTGGGGGGGCCGGGAGGTGAGGGGGGTGGGGTGGTGCCTGTGGTGGCCGGGTGCGCGTTGTCCGTGGCGGGTCGCGCCGTTCCCCGCGCCCCTTCCGGGGCGCGGGTGGGGCTCAGTTGTCCAGTACCGCCAGTGCGTCGATCTCGACGAGGAGGCCCGCCGGGAGGCCCACGTACACCGTGGTGCGGGCGGCCGGCGGCGCGGTGAGGCCCTGCTCCTCGAAGTACGTGTTGTAGATCGCGTTCATCTCGGCGAAGTGGTCGACGTCCGTGAGGTAGACGCGGATCATCATCGCGTCGTCCCAGGAGGCGCCACCCTCTTCGAGGATGGCCTTGACGTTGGCCAGCGTCTGGAGGGTCTGCTCGCGCAGGGTCGGTCCGGCGGGCGTGGGCGGCTGTCCCTCGACCGCGGGCAGGAAGCCGACCTGGCCCGCGACCTGGAGGATGTTCCCCTTCCTGACGCCGTGCGAGAACCTCGCGGGCGGGGTGGTGTGGGTCTTCGGGGTGAGGGCGGTCTTCTCGGTCATGAACTGGCTTCCTTCGTCGGGGTCCTGCCGGAGTACTCGCCGCTGATGGCGTCGGCCGTACGGCGGACCAGCGGGAGCAGTGTGAGGAGTTCGTCGGCGGTGACGACGACGTTCGGGGCGGAGACGGACATGGCCGCGACGGCCCGTCCGTCGGTGCCGCGGATGGGGGCGGCGACGCAGTTGATGGACTCCTCGTGGCCCCCGAGGTCGGTGGCCCAGCCCTGGTCACGCACCTTGTCCAGCTCCCGCAGGAAGGCGGGCGCGCTGGGCGTCGAACGGGACGTGTACATGGGGTAGTCGAGCTTGTCGGCGAGCGCGCGGCGTTCGGGCTCGGGCAGGTCGGCGAGGAGCAGCTTGGCGACGGCGGCGACCGTGATGGCGACGGGCTTGCCGATCCGCGAGTACATGCGCACCGGGTAGCGGCTGTCGACCTTGTCGATGTAGAGGACCTCGCCGTCCTCGTGCACGGCGAGGTGGACGGTGTGGCCGCACTGCTCGTTGAGGCGTACGAGGTGGGGGTGGGCGATCTCGCGGACGTCCAGGTTCTCCACGGCCTCCTGGGCGAGTGCGAAGAGGCGGGCGCCCAGGCGGTAGCGCTGGTCGGACTGGCGGTAGACCAGGCCGTGTTCGTGGAGTGTGCGCAGGAGGCGCAGGGCGGTGGACTTGTGGACGCCGAGGCGGTCGGCGACCTGGCCGAGGTCTGCGGGGCCCTCCGCGAGGAGCGGCAGGATGCTCAGTGCGCGGTCGACGGTCTGGCTCATGGGGTGGATACCTCCTCCTGGGCCCGGTCTGCGGCTTGCGTCCAGCCGGGGCCGAGTCGAAGTGTCCCCCACGCCTCGTCGTCCAGGGCCGCGAGCCGGTCGGCGTGGTCGCGGGAGGGGGGTGCGGCGAGGTCACCGGGGACGGTGAGCGCGGCGGCGGCCATGAGGTGGCCGTGGCGCAGGCGGTCCCTGACGGGGAGTCCGCGCAGGGTGGCGGAGAGGAATCCGGCGGCGAAGGCGTCACCGGCGCCGACGGCCGCGACGACGTCCACGCGCAGTGCGGGCACGAAGGTGACGACATCGACGACGTCCTCGCCGAAGTCGGCCCGGTCCCGCACCCGCTCGTGGACGACCGCTCCGCCTCTGCCGTGCTTCACGACCAGGACGTCCGGCTCGGGCAGCGCCTCCCGGACGGCGGCCGCTCCGCACAGCCCCCACGCGGCCCGTGCCTCGTCGTCCCCGACGAACACGATGTCGGCGCCGCGCGCGAGGTCCAGCAGGACGCGGGGCCCTTCGGGGGTGTCCCACAGTCCGGGGCGGTGGTTGACGTCGAAGGAGACGAGCGGGCGTCCGGGGCGGCGCGCGGTCAGCTCGCGCAGCAGACGGAGGCAGCCGTCGGAGAGGGCCGCCGTGATGCCGGAGAGGTGCAGGACGCGCCCCGAGCGGAGGGCGGCCTGGTCGACGGTGTCCGTCGCCATGGCCGAGGCCGCCGATCCCGTGCGGTAGTAGGCCACTTCGTGGGCGTCGGTGGCCCGGTCGCCCGCCGTGCGGAAGTAGATGCCGGTGGGGCGGGCGGGGTCGCGCCGTACGGCGGAGGTGTCGACGCCGTACGACGCGATCGTCTCGACCAGGTGGTCGCCGAAGCCGTCGGCGCCGACGCGGCTGACCCACTTCGCGGTGTGGCCGGCGGCAGCGAGGACACACGCCACGTTGGACTCCGCGCCGCCGATCGCCCGCTCGAACGACGGCACGTCGGCCAGGCGGCCCGGGCGGGAGGGGAGGAACGTGACCATGGACTCGCCGAGCGTGACGACCTCCACGGCGGCCACGGCGGCCGGCGGGCGCGTGGGGTCGTGTTCGGTGCCGACGGGCGGTCCGGTGGGGGTCACGATGGTTGAGGCTCCTCGTCGCTGCGGCGGGGGCCGGGCGGATCCGTTGACCCGGCGTTGGCCGAGATGTTAGACAGCGGTAAGCGCGATACGCAATGACTGTTGCAGAGAGTGCAACGGCCCTTATCTGGGAGGCTTCATGGCCGCCGATCCCGTCTCCGCCACCCCCGCGGAGCGTCTCGCCGCGCTCGCGGACGAACGTGTCGACCACCGCTTCAAGGGCCTCCCGCCGGACGCCGACGGGCTGACCGTGGGCGAGCTGGCCGCCCAGCGGCGCAACCTGTTCAGTGGCGGGTTCACCACACCGGTGCTCGCCCTCTCCGCCGAGCGCCTGGAGCACAACCTGCGGCTCATGGAGACGTACGCGGCCCGTCACGGCCTCGTCTTCGCCCCGCACGGCAAGACCTCGATGGCCCCCCAGCTCTTCCAGCGGCAGATCGAGCACGGCGCCTGGGGCATCACGCTCGCCGTGCCCCACCAGGTGCGGGTGGCCCGGGCCTTCGGCGTCCGGCGCGTCTTCCTGGCCAACGAGCTGGTGGACCCGGCCGCCCTCGCCTGGGTCTCCGCGGAGCTCGCCGCCGACCCCGCCTTCCGCTTCGTCTGCTACGTCGACTCCGTGCGCGGCGTCGGGCTGATGGACGCCGCGCTGCGCGGGACGGCCCGCCCGGTGGACGTCGTCGTCGAACTGGCCGCGGGCGACGGCGCCCGGACCGGCGTACGGACGGAGGAGGAGTGCGCGGCGGTCGCGGACGCCGTGGCGGCCGTGGACACCCTGCGGCTGGTGGGCGTCGCGGGGTACGAGGGCGAGGTGCCGGACGCGGACGGGCAGCGGGTGCGCGCGTGGCTGCGCCGGCTGACCGCCCTGGCCGCGGACTTCGACAAGGCGGGCCGCTTCTCCTCGGCCGGGACGGACGAAATCGTGGTGAGCGCGGGCGGCAGCGCCTGGTTCGACGCGGTGGCCGACGTCTTCGCCGAGCTGCCCGAACTGTCGCTGCCCGTCTGCAAGTTGCTGCGCTCGGGGGCGTACGTCTCGCACGACGACGGCCACTACCGCGAGGTGACCCCCTTCACCCGGGTCCCCGAGGAGGGCACCCTGCACCCCGCCTTCCGCCTCTGGGCGCAGGTCGTCTCCCGCCCCTCGCCCGAGCAGGCCTTCGCCAACGCGGGCAAGCGCGACGCGGCGTACGACCTGGACCTGCCGGAGGTCCAGGTGGTCCGGGCGGACTCCGCGTACCGCCCGGCGGACGGCATCACGGTCACCGGGCTCTCCGACCAGCACACCTGGCTCCGGACGCCCGCGGACAGCGGCCTGGAGGTCGGCGACTGGGTGGGCATGGGCCTCTCACACCCCTGCACGTCCTTCGACAAGTGGCAGCTGATCCCGGTGGTGGAGCAGGACGGCACGGTCGTCGACTACATCCGCACCTACTTCTAGGAGCCCGCCATGATGGATCTCGTCATCCGGGACGTGGACGTCGTCGACGGCAGCGGAGGCCCCTCCTACCGCGCCGACGTGGGCATCGAGCGCGGCAGGATCACGACCGTCGTCCAGGAGGCCGCGGCGGCCGGCTGTCTGCGGCCCGTCGCCCGCCGCGTCCTGGACGCCGAGGGCCTCGTCCTGGCGCCGGGCTTCATCGACATGCACGCCCACAGCGACCTCGCCCTGCTGCGGGACCCGGACCACAGCGCCAAGGCCGCGCAGGGCGTCACGCTGGAGGTCGTCGGGCAGGACGGGCTGTCGTACGCGCCGGTGGACGACCGCACGCTCGCGGAGGTCCGCAGGTCGATCACCGGCTGGAACGGCGACGGCGACGACATCGACTTCACCTGGCGCTCGGTCGGCGAGTACCTGGACCGCCTGGACCACGGCTTCGACGGCGAGGGCATCGCCGTGAACGCCGCCTATCTCGTCCCCCAGGGCACGGTGCGCATGCTGGCCGTCGGCTGGGACGACCGCGAGGCGACACCCCGGGAGCTGGACCGGATGCGGCAGCTGGTCGCCGACGGCCTGCGGGAGGGCGCGGTCGGCATGTCGTCGGGGCTCACCTACACACCCGGCATGTACGCCAAGGACGCCGAACTCACCGAACTGTGCAGGGTGGTGGCGCAGTACGGCGGCTACTACTGCCCGCACCACCGCTCGTACGGCGCCGGCGCCCTCGACGCGTACCGGGAGATGGTGGACCTGACACGCGAGGCGGGCTGCCCGCTCCATCTCGCCCACGCCACCATGAACTTCGGCGTGAACAAGGGCCGGGGGCCGGACCTGCTGGCGCTCCTCGACGAGGCGCTCGCCGGCGGGGCGGACATCAGCCTGGACACGTATCCGTACACCCCCGGCTGTACGACACTCGTGGCGATGCTGCCCAGCTGGGCGGGCGAGGGCGGGCCGGAGGCGGTCCTCGCTCGTCTGAGGGACGACGGGACGGCCGAGCGGATCCGCCACCACATGGAGGTCGTCGGCGCGGACGGCTGCCACGGCGTCCCCATCGAATGGGACACCATCGAGATCTCGGGCGTGAGCGACCCGGCGCTCGCGTCGTACGTGGGCCGGACGGTCCGGCAGTCGGCCGACGCGCGCGGCGAGACGCCGTGGACCACCGCCCGCCGCCTGCTCCTCGACGACGGTCTCGGCCCGACGATCCTGCAGCACGTGGGGCACGAGGAGAACGTGCGGGCGATCATGCGGCACCGCGTCCACACCGGCGGCTCCGACGGCATCCTGCGCGGCGCCAAGCCGCACCCGCGCGCCTATGGCACGTTCCCGCAGTATCTCGGCCGGTACGTACGGGAGTTGGGCGTACTGAGCCTGGAGGAGTGCGTCGCCCACCTGACGTCGAGGCCGGCCGCCCGCCTCCGGCTGCCCGACCGCGGTCTGGTCCGCGAGGGCTACCGTGCCGACCTGGTCCTCTTCGACCCGCGGACGGTCGCCGCGGGCTCGACGTTCGACGCTCCCCGTACGCTCCCGACCGGCATCCCGCACGTCCTGATCGACGGCCGTTTCGTCATCGAGGACGGCCGCCGGACGGACGTGCTGGCCGGACGGGCGGTCCGCCGGAGCACCGGCTGACCGCCCGCCGCCCGGGCGCTGCCGAACGGTCACGGCTTGGGCAGGGTGCATCCGCTCGCGTCGAGGTCGAGCTTGCTGTCGAGCCCGAAACAGGCGGGGATCTGGTAGGTCTGCTGCCCGTAGTTGATGCCCGCGCGGACGGTGACGTTGCCGCTCTGGTCGACCTCGCAGGGGTTGTTGTCGGTGCAGCGCCCGCCGTCCTCGTTGCCGGTGTTGTTGACGGCGACGACGTTGCCGGTGGCGTTGTCGATCACGGGTGAGCCCGAGGTGCCGCCGATGGTCCGGCAGGCGGAGGTGTAGCGGACCGAGTCCTTCCAGGTCCAGCTGCCCTCCTTGAGGCGGTGGGCGAAGCCGTCGATGCTGCAGGCGTAGGTGCGCTTCCAGTAGCCGGAGACGACGGTGATGGCCCGGCCGGCCACCGGGTGCGTGTCGTTGAGCGTCAGCGGACTGATGCCGTACGAGCTCCTGATCTGCCCGTACGTGGTGGTGAGCTGGTAGAGCGAGACGTCCGTGTCGGTCATCGTCGCGTACGCGATCTTGCTGGCGCGCAGGGTGGCGACTCTCGTGCCCGCGGAGTTGAGCAGGCCGAAGGTGCGGCTGGAGGGCTGGTCGACGACGACCTCGCCGGGCCCCGGGAAGCCGGACTCCAGGCAGTGGCCGTTCGACATCACCAGCGCCGGGTCGTTGTCCTCCGAGTCCGGCAGGCGCACGACGGAGCCGGAGCAGTTGCTGAGCGAGACGGTGCCGGCGAAGGTGACGGCCTGGACGGCGGCGGGCGCCTTGGTGCCGGTGGAGGTCTCCGTGGCGGCGACCGCCGGTGCTGCCAGGCCCGTCCCTGTGATCATCAGGGCTCCGAGCGCGGCAAGGAGAGGCTTCTTCATGTGGGGGTCCCCTCTTGCGACGTGAGCGACCGGAGGTCTTCCGGCCACTTCCCGTTTTTGTCATGCGCATTCTGAAGGGACGAGATCCGGCGGACAAGGAGCCGAATCAAGCCGCCCGCCGAACCGGGAACCCGCCAGGCGGTACACGCTCGGCGGACCGGGGGTCCCGCACTTCCCTGACGTCGCCGCGCACACGGCGTATTCACGCCTCGCCCGGCCCCCGCCACGAAATCCCCGGCCACCACGCCGAGTTGCGGGGACGGACACGGACGACAGGAGGGGCGTGCCCGGCAGCCGGGGGCGGATATCACCCGGATCACCCCGTCTCACGTGGTGGGAAACACGCCGCGGGAAGCGTTACCCGGCCGTAAGCTCACGGGCATGCAGGTGATCCAGTCGACCAAGCTCGCCAACGTCTGTTACGAGATCCGGGGCCCGGTGCTCGAGGAGGCGATGCGGCTGGAAGCGGCGGGCCACCGGATCCTCAAGCTGAACACCGGGAATCCGGCCGCGTTCGGCTTCGAGTGCCCGCCGGAGATCCTGGAGGACATCCTCCGCAACGTCTCGTCGGCGCACGGCTACGGAGACGCGAAGGGCCTCCTCGCGGCGCGCCGGGCCGTGGTCATGCACAACCAGACCCTCGGCATCGAGACGGACGTCGAGCACGTCTTCATCGGCAACGGCGTGTCCGAGCTGATCGTGATGGCCATGCAGGGCCTGCTGGACGACGGCGACGAGGTGCTCGTACCGGCGCCGGACTACCCGCTGTGGACCGCCGCCGTCTCGCTCTCCGGCGGCACGGCCGTGCACTACCGCTGCGACGAGCAGTCCGACTGGATGCCCGATCTCGCCGACGTGGAGCGGAAGGTCACCGACCGCACCAAGGCGATCGTGATCATCAACCCGAACAACCCGACGGGCGCGGTCTACGACGAGGCGATGCTGCGGGGACTCACCGACATCGCCCGCCGCCACAACCTGCTGGTCTGCTCCGACGAGATCTACGACAAGATCCTCTACGACGAGGTCACGCACACGCCGACCGCCAAGGTCGCCCCGGACCTGCTGACGCTCACCTTCAACGGGATGTCGAAGGCGTACCGCGTGGCGGGGTACCGGGTGGGCTGGATGTCGATCTCGGGGCCCCGGGCGCACGCCGACTCCTACATCGAGGGGCTGACGGTCCTCGCGAACATGCGGCTGTGCGCGAACATGCCCGGCCAGCACGGCGTGGTCGCCGCCCTCAGCGGCCGGCAGACGATCAACGACCTCGTCCTCCCCGGCGGGCGGCTGCGCGAGCAGCGGGACGTGGCGCACAAGCTGCTGACCCAGATCCCGGGCGTGACCTGCGTGAAGCCGAAGGGGGCGCTCTACCTCTTCCCCCGCCTCGACCCGAAGGTCTTCAAGATCAAGGACGACCGGCGGATGGTGCTGGACCTGCTGCGCACCGAGAAGATCATGGTTGTGCAGGGGACGGGGTTCAACTGGCCGGAACCGGACCACTTCCGGGTCGTCACCCTGCCCACGGCCCGGGACCTGACGGACGCGGTGACGCGGATCGGGAACTTCCTGGACGGGTACGGGCAGCGCTGACGCCCGACCGCACCCCCCTGCCCGACCGCACCCCGTGCCGCCCGACCGCACCCCCTGCCGCCCTGCCGGGCGGCGCGGTCACCCTTCGCGATCGGCCGACCCCTTTTCCCGAACCTGCTCAACTTTAGACGAGATCTAAGCTAGGATGGCGTCCTGTCAGAGCACAGGAGGCCATCTCCCATGTACGAACCGATCCGCACCAAGTCGGTCCACACGGTGGCCGGCACCGCCGACTTCCCCCACCGGTCGCGCGAGGAGGAGCTGGACATCCAGCTCGCCGGTCACCTGGCGG
This sequence comes from Streptomyces aurantiacus, assembly GCF_027107535.1. Lineage (NCBI taxonomy): Bacteria > Bacillati > Actinomycetota > Actinomycetes > Kitasatosporales > Streptomycetaceae > Streptomyces > Streptomyces sp. Qhu-G9. Next base: position 8,451,624 of record NZ_CP114283.1, read on the forward strand.
CGCTGCTCGCGGTCACGGACGAGCTCCGTGAGCTCGAACCGTCCGCCGAGCTCGACACCGCCGCGGAGCGGCTGACCGAGCGGGTGACCCACCTGCGCGGAGGCCGCCCGCCCCTCCGTGCGGCCGTCACCGCCGGCCGCGAACCGCGTCCTGCCGCGCGCCACCGGCGGGCCCACGCGCTCGCCGGCCGCGCCCTCGTCGTCGCCGCGTCCCGCGCGGACACGGCGTCCGCGATCCTCGCCGCCGAGCGCATGGACGCGCACGCGGCGGCCACCGGGACACCCACCCTCACCTCCCGCTGAGCCCCCGGGCTCCCGGAGCCTGCGGGCCCCCCGATCGGCCCCGGTCCGCGCGCACCCGCAGCGACGCGCGGACCGGGCGCCACGCATTCCGCCGGAAGCGGTGACGAACCCGCCGACCGGCGTGACCGATCACCCCCACGCGGGCGGAGCCGCACAGGTCACGGCCCCACGCGCCCCAGGGCCGCCCGGTCAGGAGCGGCCCGCCACCGGAGACCGCCACTCCGGTTGCGTACTGGGATCGGGTCGTCACCCCCTGTTCATCCGGAACGGCGAGGAACGTTGGATTCCGGGAGCACTCTCCGGGTGTGAGACGAATAGTCGCCATCGTCCTGGCGGTGTTCCTGATCGGCGGAGTGGCAGCAGCCGTCGTAGTGGGCCGCGAAGAACAGGGCAGGAGCACGGCAACGAAGACCGTGCGAGCAGTGATCGGATCGGAGAAGGCGGAGTTCTTCGCCGACCCGGATGTGGTGAAGGCCCTGGCTGCCAGGGGCTACACCGTGGAGACGGAGACCTCCGGGTCCTGGGCCATGGAGGGACTCGACCTCAAGGGGTACGACTTCGCTTTCCCCTCCAGCCAGGCACCCGCCGGGGAACTGGCCTCGAAGTACCACGTACGGCAGCCCCTGCCGCGCCCCTTCTACTCGCCCCTCGTGGTCGTGGCACACCGGAGCGCCGCCGGGGTGCTGGCCCGCAACGGCCTCGCGACCCTGGGGAAGAAGGGCAACGGCACCCTCAGGATGGGCGCCTTCCTCAAGGCGGCCGAGGCCGACCGGACCTGGCAGCAGCTCGAGGGAGCCGACCGCTACGGGGAGTTGAGCGGCACGCTGTTCATCTCCACCACCGACCCGGCCAGTTCGAACTCGGGCGCGCTCTACCTCGCCGCGGCCTCGTACGTCGCCGACGGCGGCCGGGTCGCCGACTCGGAGGCCGCCGTCGCCCGCACGGCACCCCTGATGCGCAAGCTGATCAGTGTCCAGGGCGCCCAGCAGACCAGCACGGACGCGGCGTTCAGGGACTTCGTGAGCGGAGTGGGGAACCCTCTCGTCCTCGTGTACGAGTCCCAGGTCGCCGCGCTCCTCACCCAGGGCCGGGGCGTCGGCGACCTGACGGTCCTCTACCCGGACACCACCGCGAACAGCGACCACACCGTCGTCCCCCTCACGGACGAGGGCCGGGCCGTCGGTGAACTCCTCGGCACCGACAAGGAGTTGCGCGGGCTCGCGGTCCGGCACGGGTTCAGGCCACAGGGCGCGGCCGTCGAGTTCACGACGGCCACCGACGCCCACTCCACGTATCTCAACCAGACGCTGACCGGCGTCCGGCAGGCGCCCGTGCCCGCATCCAAGGTGCTGCACGAGATGGCGCACCGGGCGAAGGGCTAGGGGGAACCGCACATGAGCGACACCGAAGACACCTTTGTCCTGACGCCTCCGGAGGCGGTCGGGGCCGTACCGAAGGAGAAGGCCGGCGGACTCGTGCCGGTCGACGAGTCGGTCCGCACCGACATGGCCCGCAGAGCCGCCGAGTACGTCGACGGGATCGCCGCGCTCGACGCCCGCTCCCCCGAGTTCGCCGGGCGGATCGGGGAGATCGTGGCCCTCGGCTCCGGTGAGATGCGCGGCGCGGCCGCCCAGTCGAACCGCATGCTGGACCGCACGATCCGCAGCCTGCCCGCCAACGGCGAGGACGCCCAGTCACGTGTCTCGTCCTCACTGGTCGAACTGCGGCGCACCGTCGAGGACCTGGACCCGCGCGACGTGCCCGGCGGGAAGGCCCGCAAGCTGCTGTCCCGGCTGCCGGGCGGCAACAGGCTCCGCGACCACGTCGCCAAGTACGCCTCCGCACAGGGCACGTTGAACAGGATCGTGGGCTCACTGCGCGGCGGCCAGGACGAACTGCGCCGCGACAACGCCGCGTTGCAGACCGAGCGTGTCCGCCTGTGGGACTCGATGGGCAAGCTCCAGGAGTACGTCGTCCTGACGGAGGCCCTGGACGCGGCCGTCGAGCGGCACATCGCCGGCGCGGAGGCGGTGGATCCCGCCCAGGCGGACACCCTGCGCGCCGACGTCCTGTTCCCCGTGCGGCAGAAGCACCAGGACCTGCTGACCCAGCTCGCGGTGTGCGCGCAGGGCTACCTGGCGATGGACGTGGTCCGCCGCAACAACGAGGAGCTGATCAAGGGCGTCGACCGCGCCGCCACCACGACGGTCTCCGCGCTGCGCATCTCCGTGATGCTCGCCTCCGCCCTCGACAACCAGCGCAAGGTGGTCGAGCAGGTCAACGCCCTGCGGGGCACGACGGAGGACCTCATCCGCGGCAACGCGGAGATGCTCGCCACGCAGTCCGGCGAGATCCAGCGCATCGCCGCCGACCCGGCCGTCGGCGCGGAGACGCTCCGCTCGGCCTTCCAGCAGATCTACCGGACCCTCGACACCATCGACACGTACAAGGCCCGGGCCACCGAGTCCATGGCCGCGACGGTGGAGTCGCTGACCTCCGAACTCCAGCACGCGAGCGCGTACCTGGAGCGGTCGAGGTCGAAGGGCGCGTTGGAAGGGGGTCTCACATGAGAGTTCACCCCGCTCGCTCCGGCCACCCCGTTCACCCGGTTCATCCCGGAGTACGGCGTACGGCTCTCGGCGCGGTCCTGCTGCTCGCGGTGGCCGCGTGCACGGCTCCCGGGAAGGACACCACCGGGCCCGCGCCGCACGAACCCGGCACCCTCCGCGTCCTCGCCTCCAGTGAACTGGCGGACATGAAGGGCATTCTGGAGCAGGTCCGCGAGGACACCGGCATCACGGTCCGCCCCACCTACATGGGCACCCTCGACGCCGTCGGCCTCCTCGCGAAGGGCCGGACCGAGGGCACGTACGACGCGGTCTGGCTCTCCTCCAACGACTACCTGCGGCTGGATCCGGCCGCCGCGAAGCGGGTCGTGTCCCAGACCCCGGTCATGTCCAGCCCGCTGGCCGTCGGGGTGAAGGACGCCACCGTGCGGAAGCTCGGCTGGCAGCCAAAGGACGTCACCTGGGCCGACGTCGAGAAGGCGGTGAAGGACGGCGGGCTGACCTACGGGATGACCGATCCCGCGCGCTCCAACTCCGGTTTCTCCACGCTCGTTTCGGTGGCCTCGGGTCTCTCCGGCGCCCAGTCCGCGCTCACGGACGCCGACGTGCGGCAGGCGGCGCCGAGGCTGCGGGAGTTCTTCGGGGGCCAGCGGCTGACGTCCGGCTCCTCGGGCTGGCTGGCGGCGGCGTACGACCGGCGCGGTGACGTCGACGCCCTGCTCAACTACGAGTCGGTGCTGCAGTCGAAGAAGGGCCTGACGGTGATCCGGCCACGCGACGGAGTCGTCACCGCCGACTACCCGATCTCCTCGCTGGCGTCCACGAGCCGGGAGGTCCGCGAGGACGTCCGGCGCCTCGCCGAGGCCCTGCGCACCCCGGCGACCCAGCGGCTGATCACCGAACGCACCCTCCGCCGCCCCGTCGTGCCCTCCGTGCCGCCCGCGGCAGGCCTGGACACCACCCGGCGCCGCGAACTCCCCTTCCCGGGCAGCCGTTCGGTCGCCGACGGGCTGCTCGACTCGTACGAGAACAAGCTGCGCCGGCCCTCCCGGACGGTGTACGTCCTCGACACCTCGGGTTCGATGGGCGACGAAGGCCGGCTCGACCGGCTGAAGAAGGCGCTCACCGGTCTCACCGGCGACTTCCGCGAGCGTGAGGAGGTGACGCTGATGCCGTTCGGCTCGGCGGTCAAGAGCGTACGCACGCATGTGGTGCGGCCCGGGAACCCGCGGGCGGGCCTGGACGCGATCCGCCGGGACACCGAGGAGCTCACCGCCGAGGGCGACACGGCGATCTACACGTCGCTCGAGAAGGCGTACGAGCACCTCGGGGCCGACGACGACACGTTCACGTCGATCGTGCTGATGACGGACGGCGAGAACACGGCGGGCGCCGGCCCGGCCGAGTTCGACGGCTTCTACCGCCGGCTGGCCGAGGACGAGCGGCGGATCCCCGTCTTCCCGATCCTCTTCGGCGACTCCGACCGCGGCGAGCTGGAACACATCGCCGACCTGACCGGCGGCCGCCTCTTCGACGCCCGGAAGGGCTCGCTCGACGGCGCCTTCGAGGAGATCCGTGGCTACCAATAGGTTTCTGGGCTACCTGGAGTCCCGCAAGAACATCACCGGGAGCGCCTGCGGGGTCGTCGGCCTCGCGCTGACCTTCGCGGGAGTCGCGGGGCCGTACTGGCCGGTCGTCGTCGCGGGGCTGTACGGCGCGGGCGCGCTGGTCGCCCCGCCGGAGCGGCCGCCGCTGCCGGACTTCCCCGATCCGTCCGCCCAGCTGGACGAGGTGCGGGGCGACTTCGTGAAGCTGCGGGCCTACCTGGCGGACGTCGAGCTGCCGCCCGCCGCAGCCGGGCGGCTGACCGAACTGACCGAACTGCTCGGCGCGCTGCTCGATCCCGGCTGGGTCGCCGAGATCCTCGCCCGGGACGCGGAGGGTGTGCACGCGCTGTCGCGGGCCGTGCGGCTCGATGTTCCGGAGGCCGTCGACACGTTCGTACGGACGCGGTGGTGGGCTCGGCTGACGCCCGGTACGGAGGCGCCCGAGCGGCATCTCGATCGGCAGCTCGGACTGTTGCACGACGAACTGACGTCGTTGGCGTCGAACCTCCGCGAGACGGAGGCGCGACGCCAGGAGTCCCACACACGGTATCTGGAGGACCGGGCGTGACCCCCCGGTCCTCGGACGCCGGACGGGCGCTGGTTCATCAGCCCGTCCGGCGTGTGCGGAGGTCAGCCCAGGCGCTTGACCAGCGCCCGGTACTCGTCCCACAGCTCGACCGGCGTGTGGTCGCCGAACGTGTTCAGGTGGTCCGGCACCAGCGCCGCCTCCTCCCGCCACACCTCCTTGTCGACCGTGAGCAGGAAGTCGAGGTCGGACGAGGAGAGTTCGAGACCCTCCGTGTCCAGGGCCCCCTTGGCCGGCAGGATGCCGATCGGGGTCTCGACGCCCTCGGCCCTACCGTCGAGCCGGTCCACGATCCACTTCAGGACGCGGCTGTTCTCACCGAAGCCGGGCCACACGAACTTGCCCTCGTCGTTCTTGCGGAACCAGTTGACGTAGTAGATCTTCGGGAGCTTCGCCTGGTCCCTGCCCTTGGCGACGTCGACCCAGTGACCCATGTAGTCGCCCATGTTGTAGCCGCAGAACGGCAGCATGGCGAACGGGTCGCGGCGCAGCTCACCGACCTTGCCCTCGGCCGCGGCGGTCTTCTCGGAGGCGACGTTCGCGCCGAGGAAGACACCGTGGTTCCAGTCGAAGGACTCGGTGACCAGCGGCACCGCCGTGGCGCGGCGGCCACCGAAGAGGATCGCCGAGATCGGCACGCCCTTCGGGTCCTCCCACTCGGGCGCGATGATCGGGCACTGCGCGGCGGGCACGGTGAACCGGGCGTTGGGGTGAGCGGCGGGGACGCCCGACTCGGGGGTCCAGTCGTTGCCCTTCCAGTCCGTCAGGTGGGCCGGGGTCTCCTCCGTCATGCCCTCCCACCAGATGTCGTTGTCGTCGGTGAGCGCGACGTTCGTGAAGACGGAGTTGCCCCACAGCGTCTTCATCGCGTTGGCGTTCGTGTGCTCACCGGTGCCGGGCGCGACACCGAAGAAGCCGGCCTCGGGGTTGATGGCGTACAGACGGCCGTCCTCGCCGAAGCGCATCCAGGCGATGTCGTCGCCGATGGTCTCGACGGTCCAGCCGCGGACCGTCGGCTCCAGCATCGCGAGGTTGGTCTTGCCGCAGGCGCTCGGGAAGGCGGCGGCCACGTACTTCGACTCACCCTGCGGGGGCGTGAGCTTGAGGATCAGCATGTGCTCGGCGAGCCAGCCCTCGTCCCGGGCCATCACGGAGGCGATGCGCAGCGCGTAGCACTTCTTGCCGAGCAGCGCGTTGCCGCCGTAGCCGGAGCCGTACGACCAGATCTCGCGGGTCTCCGGGAAGTGGGAGATGTACTTCGTGGAGTTGCAGGGCCACGGCACGTCGGCCTCGCCCTCGGCCAGCGGCGCCCCGAGCGTGTGCACAGCACGCACGAAGAAGCCGTCGGAGCCGAGCTCGTCCAGGACCGGCTGACCCATCCGGGTCATGGTGCGCATGGAGACCGCGACGTACGCGGAGTCGGTGATCTCGACGCCGATGGCGGAGAGGTCGGAGCCGAGCGGGCCCATGCAGAACGGGACGACGTACATCGTCCGGCCCTTCATCGAGCCGCGGAAGACGCCCTGCTCGCCGCTGAAGATCTCCCGCATCTCGGCGGGGTCCTTCCAGTGGTTGGTCGGGCCCGCGTCCTCCTCCTTCTCGGAGCAGATGAACGTCCGGTCCTCGACCCGTGCGACATCGGTCGGGTCGGAGGCCGCGTAGTACGAGTTGGGGCGCTTGATCGGGTCGAGCTTCCTGAAGGTGCCCTTGCGGACGAGCTCCTCGCTCAGCCGCTCGTACTCGGCTTCTGAGCCGTCGCACCAGACCACGCTGTCCGGCTGGGTCAGTTCGGCGATCTCGTTGACCCACGAGACCAGTTCCTGATGGTTGGTGGGGACGCCGGTGGAAGTGGGAGCCGCGATGTCGCGCGCCACGATCGCTCCTAGATGAGGGGTTTTTGTTTTTTGTGCCCCGTGGGGGCCGCGACCCGGATGCTTCACGTAACCGATCCTTACCGATCTTTCCGGTACGTATCGATCTTCCTGGCGCTCATCCGGTGCCGACCGCACTCATTTGATCATCCGACGGGCCCGCGCATATGTCCAGAGGGCCTCACACCTGAGCAGCGTGAGCATCGCCACTTATTGCCGGCCGTTTACGAAAGGGCGGTTCCGGCCCGCCCGTCACGCGGCCCGGCACCCGGTGAGACACCCGCCACTCGGCGCCCCTCGTACCGGCCGACCGATATGTAACCTACGGTTCCGTAGGTACGATGGACGGCATGACTGCGCCCATCTCCGACGCCTCCACGGACACGCCGGTCGTCGACCGCGTCGCCGAAGCGCTCTCCCTGCCGCACCCCGTCAAGCCGAGACTGCGCGGCTGGCTGCACGCCGGAATGTTCCCGGCGGTCCTCGTCTCCGGCCTGGTGCTCACCGCACTCGCCGACTCGACCCGCGCCCGCGCCGCCTGCGCGGTGTTCGTCCTCACGGCCTGCCTGCTGTTCGGCGTCAGCGCGATCTACCACCGCGGCACCTGGAGTCCGCGGATGGACGGTGTGCTGCGCAGGCTCGATCACGCGAACATCTTTCTCATCATCGCGGGCTCCTACACACCGCTGACGATGCTGCTGCTCCCGGAGAGCAAGGGCCGCTGGCTGCTCTGGGGCATCTGGAGCGCGGCGATCGCGGGCATCGCCTTCCGCGTCTTCTGGATCGGCGCCCCGCGCTGGCTCTACACCCCCTGCTACATCGCGATGGGCTGGGCGGCCGTCTTCTTCCTCCCCGACTTCATGCGGGCCGGCGGCGTCGCCGTCCTGGTGCTCGTGATCGCGGGCGGGCTCCTCTACAGCGCGGGAGGCATCATCTACGCGCTCCAGCGGCCGAATCCGTCACCGCGCTGGTTCGGCTTCCACGAGGTCTTCCACTCGCTGACCCTCGCGGCGTTCATCGCGCACTACATCGGCATCTCGATGGTGGCCTACCAGTACGGATAGCCACGGACGGCCACGGCCGCCCTGCGACGAGAGGGCCCCACCGCAGCACGCGGCGGGGCCCTTTCGCATGCCCGGTCCGCCACTTCCCTCGGGACATCCCCGTCCTATTCATTGACAGACACTATCTTTTGATAGTTACTTTCATTTTATGGTTACTGTCACCACGCAGGCCGGGGCGCGCCTCGACCCCCGTCGCTGGTGGGCGCTCGGCGCCCTGGTCGCGAGCATGCTCGTGCTCGGTTTCGACATGACGATCCTCAACGTCGCGCTGCCGACGATGGCCGATCAGCTGGGGGCGAGCAGCGGTCAGCTCCAGTGGATCGTCGACTCCTACATCGTCGTGTTCGCGGCCCTGATGCTGCCCGCGGGACTGCTCGGCGACCGCTTCGGCCGGCGCAGGATGCTGATCGCCGGGCTCCTCGTGTTCCTCGCCGGAGCCCTGTTCGGCACCCTTGCCGACAGCCCCGCTCTCGTCATCGCCGCGCGCACCGTCATGGGTGTGGGCGCCGCGCTGGTCATCCCGCTGGGACTGTCCGTCCTGCCCTCGATGTTCGGGCCGGCGGAGCGCGGCAGAGCCGTCGCCGCCGTCACCGCCTCCATGGCCGCCGGCATGCCGCTCGGGCCGCTCGTCGGAGGACTGCTCCTCGACCACTACTGGTGGGGCTCGATCTTCCTGATCAACATCCCGATGGTGGCCCTCGGCGTCACCGCCTGCCTCTTCCTGCTGCCCGAGTCCCGCGATCCCGCCTCGCCCCGGGTCGACGTGCTGTCGACCGCCTTCAGCGCACTGGGACTCGGCGCGCTGGTCCTCGCCATCATCGAGACGCCGGAGCACGGCCGGGGCAGCGCTCTCGTCATCGGCTCGTTCACCGCTTCCGCGGTGCTGCTCGCCGCCCTGGTCCTGCGGGAGCGTCGCGCCTCGCGGCCCATGCTCGACCTGACGCTGCTCTCGAACCGCGGCTTCCTGTGCAACGGCCTGGCCGCGACACTCGGCACGTTCGTCTTCGCGGGACTGCTGTTCATGGTGCCGGCGTATCTGCAGGAGGTCGGCGGCAACGACGCGTTCGGCACCGGCCTGCGACTGCTGCCGTTGATGGCGGGACTGATGGTCTCCGCGCGGGCGAGCACGGCGCTGGTGCGACGCCTGGGACCGCGCCCGGTGGTGACCGCCGGCCTGACGGTGCTGTGCTTCGCCGCCCTCCTGGGCGCGCGCACGGAACCCGGCAGCGGTTACGCGTTCACCGCGCTGTGGCTGACGATCGCCGGGCTGGGCTTCGGCCTCGCGATGGTGCCCGCGATGGACGCGGCACTCGGCGGGATCCCGGCGGACCGCGCGGGCAGCGGCTCCGGGCTGCTCATGACGCTGCGCCAGGTGGGCGCGGCGATCGGCATCGCGCTGCTCGGCAGCCTCCTCGCCGGTGCCTACGACGACCGGCTCGACACCACCGGCCTGCCCGCGCGGGCCGCCGAGGCGGCGGGCGACTCCCTGACCGGCGCGCACCTGGTCGCCGAGCGGCTCGGGCTGCCACGCCTCGCCGACTCCGCCGACGCCGCGTACGTGGACGGCATGGGCGCGGTCCTGACGGTCTGCGGTGTCGCGGCGCTCGTGACCGCGCTGCTGACGGCGGCTCTGCTGCCGAACGTACGGCCCGCCGGGCCCGACGGCGAACCACCTGCCGTGACCGGGCCGGGTGACGGCCCGACGGCGGACCCGGTCCCCGCCGAGCCGACGCTCCCGGACCAGGTGCTCCCGGACCGGGCAAGGACGGATGTGGCCGGCCCCGGCCTCCGTGACCGACAATGAACGGTATGACCACGGCACGTACCCCCGCCGCGCCGCAGGCCCGGATGAGCCTGCGGGAGCGGAAGAAACTGAAGACGCGCACGGCCATCAGGGACGCCACCTACGCGCTGATCGCGGAGCAGGGGTACGACGCGACGACCGTCGAGCAGATCGCGGAGCGCGCGGAGGTCTCACCGAGCACCGTCTTCCGCTACTTCCCGGCCAAGGAGGACATCGTCCTCACGGACGAGTACGACCCCCTGATCGAGGACCTGCTGCGGGAACGCCCGGCGCAGGAGAGCGTGCTGGACTCGCTGCGGTTCGCGATCCGGCAGGGACTGGCCATGGCGGTCGCCGACCGTCCGGACTTCGTGGAACGGGAGATGAAACCGCGCATCATGCTGATGGCGCGGGTGCCCGCCGTGCGGACCCGGGCCATGGAGAGCATGTCCGTCACGGGCCGCCTGATGTGCCGGGCGATGGCGGAGCGCACGGGGAGGGAGGCGGACGACCTGGAGGTACGGGTCTACGCGATGGGGCTGATGGGCGCACTCCTCGAAACCGCCATCTACTGGGCCGAGCGCGACTGCCGAGGTGACCTGCTGGACCTGGTCGACCGCACCCTCGCCACCTTCAAGGACCTCCCGAAGTGCTGATCGCGGACACACCGCGGCGGCGAAAAGCACCGGCCGGCCGCCCGGTCCGCATGGCATCCTGACCCGGTGAACGGACCGGAGATCCACGTCGAATTCGCCCCCGAGCTGCGGTTGTTCGTCCCGCACGGGCGTCGGGCGGGCGCCACGGGCGTCACCACCGACGGTTCGTCCACGCTCGGCCATGTCGTCGAGTCGCTCGGCGTCCCGCTCACCGAGGTCGGAGAGCTCGTGGTGGACGGTCGTACGGTGGCCGTCTCGCATGTGCCGCTCGCGGACGAGTCCGTTCTCGTACGGGCGGTCGAGCGGCCCCAGCCGGTGCCGGGCGCACCGCTGCGGTTCCTGCTCGACGTGCATCTGGGGACGCTGGCCCGCCGGATGCGGCTGCTCGGTGTCGACACCGCGTACGAGTCGCTCGACATCGGGGACCCCGCGCTGGCCTCGCGGTCCGCCGCCGAGCGGCGGGTGCTGCTCAGCCGGGACCGGGGGCTGCTGCGGCGAAGGGAGCTGTGGGCGGGAGCGTTCGTCTACAGCACGCAGCCCGATGACCAACTGCGGGACGTGCTGGGGCGGTTCGCGCCCCAGCTGAGGCCGTGGACTCGGTGCACGGCGTGCAACGGGCTGTTGCGGGAGGCCTCCAGGGAGGAGGTCGCGGGGCAGCTCGAAGGGGGGACGCGGCGGTCGTACGACGTGTTCGCCCAGTGCGGGGAGTGTGGGCGGGCGTACTGGCGGGGCGCCCACCACGAGCAGTTGGAGGCGATCGTGGGGCGGGCGCTCGCGGAGTTCGGCTCCGGCTGAGCGGACGCCTGCCGGGGCCTTGCGGGTTCGTTGTCCGGTGCGGGCGGGTGGGGGCTGGTCGCGCAGTTCCCCGCGCCCCTGAAGGCGCCCCGCAGCTCGCATCCCTCAGTCCTCGGCCCCGGCGAACGACGTTGTCCCGCGCCCCCATCGGGGCACGGGACAACATCCGTTCAGGGAATCGGGGTCAGCGCCTCGACGTGTCCCCCTTGCCGCAGGCCAGGCCGTCCCCGTTGCGGTCCAAGCGCAGGGGGTCGTCCTTGCCGTTCACCTTCAGGCGGCCGTAGTCGTTCGCCTTCAGCCAGGCGCAGCGGGCCGCCGTCGTCTTCTTGACCTCGTCGGGGAAGACCGTCGGGACGCAGACGTTGGCGGTGCCGTAGTGGCGGTCGCAGCCGGCGACGGCCGGGCTGACCTCCACCGAGTCACGCTTCTTGCCGGGCTTCCTGACCTTGCCCTCCAGGGAGTCCGCGAACGAGTGGACGTGGCCCGAGGAAGCCTCCCCGGACGCGGCGGCCAGGGCGGGCGGGCCCTGGAGACGGACCCACTTCGCCACCGACGGCACACCGTTCGCGTCGACCGCGAAGAGCATGTACCAGCCCGGCGGGGCGATGTTCGGGTTGCTCGTCACGTTCAGGTCGATGTTGTTGCCGTCGACGGAGAGCGGCAGGTCCACGAAGCGCTGGTTCGGGTCGGAGGAGTGCGTCACCGCGGCCGGGCGGATCAGCTCCGCCCTGGCGATGGGCCGGTCGACCGTGATGCGCTGCGTGTCGCCGTACGTCCACTCGTTGTCGATCACCGAAGTGATCGTCGGGCGGGGGCCCTTGAGCAGGTACGGCGGGGTGTAGACGGACACGTCGTGGTTCCAGGAGCCGTTGCCCGGGTTGTCGCCGGTCGCCATCACGCGGCCGTCGGGGAGCAGGAACGCGGACGAGTGGTAGCCGCGTGCCTCCGGGTCGGTGGCCACCGGGTCGAAGGTCTCCGTCGCCGGGTCGAAGATCGACGAGGAGTAGACCGGATCGGCGCGGTTGTGCAGGGCGCCGCCGGTCTCCAGGACCTTCCCGTCGGGCAGCAGCACGGTGGAGACGTACATCTTGCCCTGGTCGCCGGTCTGCGGGACCCTGCCGTTGCCCAGGTCGACGGTGCCCTGCGGCAGCGGCGGTCCGGCGACGTACGCCGGGTTGGCGGACTTGAGGTCGATGATGTCGGTGAGTCGGTTGGCGTCGGGGTTCGAGTCGATGTTGCCGCCGCCGATGGTGAGGACCTTCTGGTCCTGGGCGGGGGGCAGCAGCACGCTCGCGGACTGGTCGCGTTCGTCCTTGCGCCGCAGTCCGGGCACGTCGGTGATGGTGTTGGCGTCGTAGTCGTAGATCGCCGAGCCCGAGCCGGGGATGTTGTTGCCGAAGGTGTGGCTGCCCGTGTAGAAGAGGCGGCCGTCCTGCATCAGGACCATCGTCGGGTACAGGCCCCAGTACGACCAGGTCTGGTTGACCTGCCAGGTCGGCAGCCACTTGTTCTCGGCGTCGGACCAGCGCTCGGCCGTCACGGACCCGGTGGAGTCCTCCTTCAGGCCGCCGAAGGAGATGACGTCACCGTTGCCGAGGATCGTCGCCGACGGGTACCAGTGACCGTCGTTCATGTCGTTCGTCCTGGTGTACGTCTCGGTGACCGGGTCGAAGGTGTAGGAGTCCTTGTAGCCCTGGTAGCCGATCGTGCCGTCGGCGGACGGGTAGCCCTTGTTGCCGCTCATCACCAGCACCCGGCCGTCGTCCAGCTGCACGTGTCCCGCGCAGAACATGTCCTTGGGCGTGGGGATCTGCTTGTACGTGCCGTTCACCGGGTTGTAGACCGTGCTCGTGAACGTACCCGCCTTGAACATCTCCGGGTCGTTGCCGGAGCCCGCGATCAGCAGCACCTTGCCGTTGTTGAGGACGACGGAGTGCATGGAGCGGACCGGGTTCTGCGTGGGCAGCACGTCCCATCTGCCGTTGGCGCACTCCTCGGCCGTGCCCGTGCACACCGGGTCGGGGATCGGGTCGGCGACCTGGTCCATCGTGTAGTCGTCGGTGGTCACCGAGCCGGTCCCGTAGACGGAGACACCCCAGCTGATGCGGTCGGTGCCCGCGGGGACCTCGGGGGTACGGACCGTCGCCTCGGCCCATCCGGCGCTGACCGGCAGGGTCTTGAGGTCGGTCCAGTACTGCCAGCCGGCGGTCGTGTCATGCCGGAAGAGGGTCAGCGAGGTGTCCGGGGTCGTCGACTTGTACCAGAGCCCGAGGTCGTACTGCTTGCCGACGCCGACGACCGGCGCGCACTGGGCGGACTCGGTGATCAGCGCCTTGCGGTCGCCCTCGGTGCGGCGGGTCAGCTCGACCTTCATGGCCTTGGAGCCGGAGTGGGCGTCACCGACCGTGGAGAAGGTGAAGTCGTTGTCGCCCCAGCCGGACTTCTCCCAGCAGTAGGGCATGCCGTCGCCGCCCGTGCCCGCGGTCTCGAAGCCCGGGTTCTTCACGAGGTTGGCGGCGGAGGCGGACTGGGGGACGGACAGGAGCAGTCCCGAGGTGAGCGCCCCCACGGCCAGCAGGGTGGTGCGGCGTCTGGGGCGGTTCGGGCGTCTGAACTTCGGAGCGGATCTGCGGAACATCAACTGGGTCTCCTTGCTGTGCGGCTCCCAACGTGACGGCCGGTCTCGACGGCCGTCGTGTCACCTGCGCGCCCTCCCTTCCGCGGCAGATAGACCAGGGCCTCCGTGCCCACGAACCGCAGGACGAAGGTGGTCACCAGAGCGAGCGCCGTGGCGCCGAGCACACTCATGCCGAACCGGCTCACGAGCAGCGCGATCAGCGGGATGCGTACCACCAGGTCGGCGTTGGCGAGCAGCGCGAACCGGCCGGCCCGGTCCCACCAGCGCCGGTACTGCCGGCGGCCTGGGAAGCACAGGTGCTCGATGAGCAGGAAGTTCCAGGCGACGCCGAGCTGGTTGGCGGCGATCTCGGCGGGCAGATAGTGCATCCCGGCGGCCGTCAGGGCCCACAGCGCGGCGAGGTTCGGCAGGAAGCCGGTCGCGCCGATCAGCCCGAAGACCACCATCCGGGCCACCGGCGAGGCCGTGCGCAGTCCGGCGAGGTGCCGCAGGAAGCGGACGCCCTCCCGCGCGGTCGACTTGGACTCGCCCGCGAACCGTGGCCGGAAGACGAACGGCACCTCGGTGACCCGGCGCGGGCGGGCGCGTACGGCCGTTTCGAGGAGGATCTTGTAGCCGAGCGGCTTCAGGACGTCCGCGGTGACCGCGCTGCGGCGGATCGCGAAGAAGCCGCTCATCGGGTCGCTGATGCCGCGCAGCCTGCGCGGGAACAGCGTCTTCGTCAGCCAGGTGGCGCCGCGGGAGACGGCGACGCGGTAGCCGCCGGCGAGCCCGGCGCGGCTGCCGCCCCTGATGTAGCGGGAGGCGACGACGAGCCCCGCGTGGGTGCGCTCGCCGGCCTCCACCAACTCCGGTACCAGCGACGGCGGGTGCTGCAGATCGCCGTCCATGACGACGATCCAGTCGGAGGTCGCGGCCCGCATCCCCTCGACGACGGCCCCGCCGAGACCGCCGACGGGGCTCTCGCGGTGCAGCACGGTCACCGGGTACGGGCAGTCCCCGGCGGCTTCGCGGATCACCTCGGGGGTGTCGTCGGTGGAGTCGTCGACGAACACGACCTCGCAGGGCAGCCGCGCGGGCACCGACTCGGTGATCCCGCGCAGCAGTTCCCGTATGTTCGCGGACTCGTTGAAGGTCGGGACGACGATGGTGACGGCGCCGGGTTCGGGGACCGCGGTGACCCGCAGCGCGGGCTCGCCCACCTCCTCGGGGACGACGGACTCGTACGTCATCGGCCGTCTCCGCCGGCCGCCGCGCCGGAGGTGCCGGGCGTGCCCGCCGTGCTCGCCCTGCTCCTCTCGGAGCCGCCCCTGATCTGCCGGATCTCGATCCGGTCCTCGCCCTTGCCGAAGGTGGCGACCGGCGTGGAGTGCTCCATCGCCTGTCTGACGTTGGGCAGGTCGACCGCGTCGCGCCGCACGGTCGGGGAGGCGACCACGTAGTCGAGGTCGCGCCAGCCGCGCGGCATCGTCTTCGTCACCGCGGGGTCGAGGTCGGCCTTGTAGAACCAGATGACGCCGAGGCCCGGCCGGTATCCGGCGTGCACGAGGTCGAGCCAGAGCGCGTCGTCGACCAGGACACGGGTCTCCTCGGGGTTGTCGACCTCGGTCGCCAGCCACTTCGACGCGGCCTGGTAGGGGGCGTTGGCGTCGGTGGTGACGGCGGTGCGGGCGCCGTCGTACCAGCGCGGCACGACGTACACCGCCGAGGCGGCGACGAGGAGCGCCGCGATCACGTACCTCCCCCCGGTGACGAACCGCTTCTCGTCGACGTCGCGCCACCTGCGCAGCACCCCGTGCGCGATGCTCGCCGTGCCTCCGGCGAGGACCAGCGCGAGGAACGGCAGGGCCTGGATGACGTACATCGCGGGCAGGTAGCCGTTCGGCCGCAGGGCGACCAGCGCGAGGATGGCGACGGTCAGGGCGGGCCCGGCGAGGGCCCGCGCGGTCACCGACCAGCGCCAGGTGACGAGGAGCAGCAGTGCCCCGGCCAGCCCGCCGAGGGGCAGGACGCGGTCGTAGTAGAGCCAGGACTGCAGGACCCCGTACGAGCCGGAGCCCGCGTCGAGGATGAATCCGGAACCGGGCCTGGTCATCTGGTACTTGAGGCCGTCCCAGAGCGACACGTGTCCGGCGCCGGGGAAGAACTCGCCCTTGAGGAGCGCGAAGAGGGGGTACGAGAGGCCGACCAGCACGCAGGCCGTGACGGCTCCGGTGAGGGCGAACTTGCGGGTGTCCCGGTGGCTGTGGCGCCACATGGTGAGCATCACGGCCGGGAGGACGACGAGCATCGTCTCCTTGGTGAGCACCGCCGCGGCGGCCGCGAGTCCGGCGCCGAAGTGGTGCCAGAGGTGGCGGCTCGGGGAGGCGGCCAGGAAGAACGCGAAGAGCGTCCACATCACGGCGATGTTGTCGAGGAAGATCTCGCGCTGGAGGACCACCGACAGCGGCGAGAGCCCGAAGAGCAGCAGGGCGAGGCCGGCCGCCCAGCGGGGCAGCGAGAGGCGGCGGGCCAGCGCGTAGACGAGGATCGCGCTGACGGCGCTGACCAGCAGCATCACGATCCGCATCGAGCCGACCGTCATCGACTCGGGGCTGATCAGGGACGGTATCCAGGTCAGCAGGGCGATCTGTATCCAGCCGAGGGGCGGGTGGTCGTACCAGTACGTGTAGTGGGCCAGGCCGTCGCCCTGCTGCACGGCCCAGGCCTGCGCGAGGTAGGTGCCCTCGTCGTCGCTGAGGGTCGGGTAGTCGGCGATGTTCCAGCCCTGCACGGTCATGACGGCCGCGAGGAGTACGCCGCACAGGATCAGGTCGGTCCGCGAACGGCGCAGCCGTGACGGCCTTGTCCGAGGTGCCGGAGGGGTGCTGGGTACAGGAGTGCGCTGCGCGGGGACCTTGACCGTGGTCACCGCGGGAAGGGTGGAAGTCACGCAGGAACGTCCTCTCGGGACCCGCGGGTCAGGGCCGCGGCTTCGGTGTCGGTGAGGTGCGCACCGACGTGACTGGTCAGCTCCCAGTCGTTGTGGCCCCTCTGCTCGCGCCACACGGCACGGACGGCCGCACCGGCGAGGAGCACCTGGTAGAAGGGGCCGCCGACGACGAGCTTCAGGTAGTGGACGAATCGCACACGAAGCCCGTACTGCTTGCCGAAGTCGTGCAGCCCGACCAGTTCGAAGACGAAGGTGACGAACGCGGTGACGGCCGGCAGGAAGGTGATGAAGGCGATGCCGACCGGCACGTCGAGGAAGAGCGCGACGGCCACGTTCAGCGGGATGATCACACCGGAGATGGCCTGGAGGTACGGCGTCATCAGGGTGTAGCGGGCGAGGAGCCGCTGTCCGAAGCCCGGGAGCTGCTTCCAGTCCTTCTTGCGGTAGACCTGCAGGAAGCCCTGGTTCCACCGGGTGCGCTGCTTGAGCAGCGACATCAGGCTGCCGGGCGTCTCCTCCTTGGTCACCATGTCGGAGTCGTAGGCGACGACGACCTTCTTGCCGACGCTGGAGAGCCGGACTCCCAGGTCGCAGTCCTCGGCGAGGCAGTCGGGGTCCCAGCCGTCGGCCTCGCGCAGGACGTCCGTGCGAACGAAGACGGTGTTGCCGCCGAGCGGGATGAAACCTTTCTGCGCATGCAGGTGGAGTCGGGAGCGGAACCAGAAGAAGTACTCCAGGCAGTTGCGCAGGCTGTACCAGCTGGAGTGGAAGTTGATGAGCTGGACACCGCCCTGCACGACGTCGGCGCCCGTCGAGCGGAAGGCGTGGTCGACGTGCGCGAGCAGCTCCGGGTGGACCTGGTCCTCGGCGTCGAAGACCCCGACGACGTCACCGCGGCAGTGCGGCAGCGCCGTGTTCATGGCCCTCGGCTTGTTCTTCTTCTCGTGGGTGTCGACGACGACACGCACCCGCGGGTCACGCTCCGCGGCGTCGCAGGCGACCTCGGTGGTCTCCGGGTCGTCGTGCCCGACGATCACGATGATCTCGAAGTCGGTGTGGCTGGATTCCAGCAGTCGCTGGATGGTGTGGTCCAGGACGGCCTGTTCGTGCCTTGCGGGCAGCAGCAGTGAGAAGGACAGGTGCCCGCCCCCGTCCGGACTGCTGAACCGGGTGGAGGCCAGCACCTCGGGCGTACGCCACGCGTGCATCTGCCACCACAAGGTGAAAGCGGCCATCCAGAAAAGGGCAAGCGAAACGGCAGCGATGAAGACAGACGTCAGCAAAAGATCCCCCCAGGATCCCCGAAACCCCCTGTCACGACAGCGAGTCACTCCTGTCGTGTCCGGGACAGAGACTATGGGGGTTCTGTGAAGCCCGGGAGGTCTTCTGATAAATATCGTGTTTCGGAATGGTCGGTCGGTTGTCAGACGAAACCGAACAAGTGCGCACATTAACGGTCAGTGCGCACACCCCCCTCCGCCGGTCAGCGCCCCAATGCCGCCCGGAGACGCTCGACATCGGTCGTCGGAGCGTCACAAGTGAAATTACGGCAGACATACGCCGTCGGTTCACCGCCGACCAGTGACCGGCCCGCGAGCAGCGGGAGTTCGCCGCTCTCCGGAGCACCCACGGCGACGACCGCGCCGGGTGCGGTGGCGAGCAGGGCGACGCGGTGGAGCTCCCGGGTGGCCGGGTCGTCGGCCGGGCCGACGACGGCCACCTCACGCGGCCCGTCGAGCTGCGCCTCGGCGGTGGCCAGACCCCAGCCGATGAACCGCGGCACACGCGGACCGAGCGCCTTCACCACTCCCAACGCCCGCTCCGCGGTGACACGGTGGGGCTCCGAACCGGTCTGGGCCGCGTAGCTCAGCAGCGCTCCGGCGGCCGCGCTCCAGCCGGAGGGCGTGGCGTTGTCGGTCGGGTCCTGCGGGCGGCGGATGAGCTTCTCGGCGTCGGCCGCCGTGTCGTACAGCGCTCCTGACTCCTCGTCGGTGAACTGCACGAGGACGTGGTCGAGCAGGAAGCCGGCGAAATCCAGCCAGACACCCTCACCGGTCACCGAAGCGAGCGCGAGGAATCCCTCCGCGACGTCCGCGTAGTCCTCCAGCACACCCGCGTGGGCGCCGGCCCGGCCGTCCTTGCTGGTGCGGACGAGGCGCGCGTGCTCGTCCAAGTGGAGGCGCACCAGGAGGTCGGCGGCCCCTACCGCCGCGTCGACCAGGTCGGGCCGGTCGAAGTACGCGCCCGTCTCGGCCAGGGCGGCGACGGCCAGTCCGTTCCAGGCGGCCACGACCTTGTCGTCGCGGCCGGGGGCGGGGCGGCCGTCGCGTGCCTCCTTCAGGCGGGCCTTGACGGAGTCGATACGTGCCGCGTCGAACAGGCCCTCCCGCTGCGGCAGCTGCAGGACGGAGGCACCCTCCTCGAACGTGCCCTCCTCACTCACGCCGAAGTAGTCGGCGGCGACCTCGGCATCCTGCTCGCCGAGAACCTCGCGCAGCTCACCGGGTGTCCACACGTAGTAGGCGCCCTCGACGTGCTTCCCGGTCCCGTCGTCGCTGTCGGCGTCGAGCGCGGAGGCGAACCCGCCCTCGTTCGTGCGCAGTTCGCGGACCATGAAGTCGGCGGTCTCCAGGGCCACCCGGCGGGCGAGATCGGACCCGGTGGCCCGCCACAGGTGCGCGTACACCCGGCACAGCAGGGCGTTGTCGTACAGCATCTTCTCGAAGTGGGGCACGACCCACTCGCGGTCGACGGAGTAGCGGGCGAAGCCGCCGCCGAGCTGGTCGTAGATACCTCCGCGGGCCATCCGCTCGCACGTGTCGGCGGCCATCTGCAGCGCGCCCTCGGCCCCGGTGCGCGCGTGGTGCCGCAGCAGGAACTCGACGGCCATGGACGGCGGGAACTTGGGCGCCCCACCGAAGCCGCCGTGCGCGGCGTCGTAGTCACGGGTGAGGCCGAGCAGCGCCCGCGCGAGGTCCTCCTCGCCCGGCACCTGCGCGTCCCCGAAGCCGATCTCGCGGCCGGCGAGATCGCGCACGATCTTCTCGGCGACCTCGGTGACCTCGTCCCGCCGGTCGGTCCACGCGCTGTGCACCCCCTCCAGCACCTGCCGGAACGAAGGGCTCCCCTGCCGGGGCGTGGGCGGGAAGTAGGTGCCGAAGTAGAACGGCTCGGCGCCCGGCGTGAGGAAGACGGTCATGGGCCAGCCGCCCTGCCCGGTCGCCGCCTGCACGGCCTCCATGTAGACCGCGTCGACGTCGGGCCGCTCCTCGCGGTCGACCTTGACGTTCACGAAGTGCGCGTTGAGGTAGTCGGCGGTCTCCTGGTCCTCGAACGACTCGTGCGCCATGACGTGGCACCAGTGGCAACTGCTGTACCCGACGCTCAGCAGGACCGGCTTGCCGGTCCTGTCCGCCTCCTCGAAGGCCTCGGCCGACCAGGGCCACCAGTCGACGGGGTTGTCGGCGTGCTGCAGGAGGTAGGGGGACGTCTCGTGGGCCAGTCGGTTCGGCATGGGGTCCATCCTGCCGCAGTACCCACGGGGCGGCGCGGATCACCGGGACGCGCGGCGGATCACCCGCTCTCCACAGGGGTAGGTCACGGGTCCGGGCTGCGAGGACGGGCGTGGGCACGCCAGAGGCTCTCTCGCCTTCCCCGCTCATCCGCAGGACACTTGACCAAGAAAGCCGTTACCGGCAAAGGGGGATCCGATATGCGGGACAGCCATCGGGCGGAGGCCGAACGGCTGTTGGTCCGGGCCGTGGAGGAGGAGGTCCGGCGCTCGGGCGGCCGGGCCGACGCGAGCGTCCTGCTGTCGCGGGCGCGGGCCGCGCTGGACTCCATGGCACGGACGGCCGCCGAGGAGTACGAGGCCTACACCCACGCACTGGACGAGGCGGAGGCCGGCCGGCTGAGTTTCGGGCAGCGGTACGCGCGCGAGGGCGCCGGAACTCCCCTGCTGGTGGCGGCGGTCGCGGCGCTCACGGCCGTGGTGGCGGACCTGGCGCTCGGCACCGGCGCGGGCGCGGCGGTGGGCGCGGGGGCGGTCGTCGGCGTCGCCGGCGCCGCCACGACGGTGGCGAAGGTGACCGCCTCCCATCTGCCGGCCGCGAGCCGCCGGGCGGGCGCCCTCGGACAGCCGGGCGGCCCGGAGCAGTTGCGGCTGGCCTGGCTGACCGCCCTCGAGGTCCGCGGGATCCGCCCGTTCTTCGACCAGCAGCGGGTCTACAACGCCGCCACCGGGGCGAAGAAGGGCGCACCCCAGCTGCGGCGTACGGACAAGAGCGCGGCGGCCCGCAGACGCAGCGTCCTGGAGCAGTCCTTCGGTCAGCTCCCCGAACCGGTCGGGCCGTTCGCCGGCCGCCGCCAGGAGCTGCTGCGGATCGCGCAGTGGGTGCACGCGGCCCGCGCGAGCACGGAGACCAGGCCGACGGTGGTCGTCCTGCACGGCGCGCCGGGCTCGGGCCGCAGCACGCTCGCCGTGCGCGCCGCGCACGAGCTGAAGGACCAGTTCCGCGGCGCGTGCGTGGTGGACCTGCGGGGCGACAGCCGGGAGGAGCCGCCGCTGACCACCCGCGACGCGCTGCTCCACCTGCTGAACCGGCTGGGCGCGCCCCGCGAGCAGCTCCTGTTCCGTGAGCGCTCCTCGCAGGACCAGCAGGTCCGGCGGCTCGCCGAGCTCTACCACCAGCATCTGACGGGTCTGGCCGTGACGATCGTGCTGGACGACGCCCACGACGTGGAGCAGGTCTGCACGCTCGTGCCGGAGCGCTCCGACAGCCTCGTCGTGGTCACCGCCCGCAAACCCCTGGACCTGCCCGCCGACCTCCCCGCCTGGGTGCATCAGCACGCGGTGGAGCCGTTGGCCGCGCCGGGTGCCGAGGAGCTCCTGAAGGCCTGCGCGCAGGACGACTCCGCCCCGTACGACGCCGAAGCCTCCGACGAGGTGAGGGAGTTGTGCGGCGGGCTCCCCCTGGCGCTGCGCATCGCGGGTTCGTCCCTCGGCCCGCGCACCTCCCGCCGTCTCGCCACCGACCTGGCGGCGTACGGCCCGGTCGAGCCGGTCGAACGGGTGCTGTGGCTGCGGTACACGGACCAGTCGGACACGGCGAGGCGTCTGCTGCGGCGGCTGGCTCTGGCGGGTCGCGCCTCGCTGGGCGCGGCCGCGGCGGCCGCCCTCCTCTCGACGGACGAGCCGGAGGCGACCCGCCATCTGGAGGCGCTCTCCCGGGCGGGCCTGATCGACCATGTGCGCGGCAGCCGCTACCGCCTGCACGATCTGGTACGCGCCTTCGCGCAGGCCCGTCTCCTCGACGAGGAGGATCCGGCCGAGCGCACGGCCGCGCAGGAACGTCTCATCGTGAACTACGCCGAGCTCGCGGACTCGGTGATCCGCCTGGTCGACGGCAAGACGTCCACGCGCGCGGATCAGTTCGGGCCGCACGGCTTCACCTCGCTGGACGCGGCTTTGCGCTGGCTGGACGACGAGTCGAGCTTCATCACGGCGGCACTGCGGCACGCGGAGGGTGTGAACCAGGCGGCGGTGCTCAACCTCCTGGGCGCCCTGTGCGACTACTGCCTGCTGCGCGGCGACCTCTACCGCCTGGGCGAGATCAGCGAGTTGACGCAGTCCGTCGACCAGGGGCTGCTCGTCCGCTCGGTCCAGTGGCGCACGGGTATCGCGGCCCGTCAGCTCGGCGAACTCGACAAGGCCCGTACGACGCTGACATCGGTGGTCGACCTCTACTTCGAGGCCCACCACGACGCGGGCGCGGCCCGGGCACTGTGCTCCCTCGGGATCACCCTGCACCACCAGGGCAACCTCACCGAGGCGGCGGTGAAGCTCCAGGAGGCGCTGGACCTCCAGGCCTCCCCCGACCTCGCGGCGGACCGCGCCTGGACGATGCACGCGCTCGCCGCGGTGGAGCGGGACCGGGCGAGGCTGCGTGAGGCGCTCGATCTGCTGACGAACGCCCTGGTCCTGCACCGTGAGGGCGAGTCCGTGCACGGTGAGGCCTGGGCGCACTTCCAGCTCGGCCAGCTGGGCCTGCGCATGGGCGACGTGCCGCGCGCCGAGTCCGAACTCCGCTCGGCTCTCGACCTGTACGGGCGCACGCGCGACGCACGCGGCGAGGCCTGGGCGCTGACCCAGCTGGCCCGGGCCCGGCTGGTCGACGGCGACCCGTCCTCCGCCGTCGACGGCCTGCGCCAGGCGGCTTCCCGCCACCGCGAGAACGAGGACTCCCGCGGCGAGGCCTGGACGGTGTACTACCTGGGCCAGTCGCTGGAGGAGACGGGCAGTCTCGACCAGGCGGTCCGTGAGCTGGAGCGGTCCCGGACGATGTTCTCGCGGATCCGTGACGTCTACGGCCTGGCGTGCGCCCGCCACCACTCGGCCCGGGTGACGCGCGACCAGCGGGCCGCGCAGACCGGCTCCCTGCGGAACTCGGGCTTCGCCCGGCAGCTCCTGGTGGACGCGCGGGCCGACTTCCAGCGGATCGGCGTCGCCCACGGGGAGGCCTGGACCTGCCTGGAGCTGGCGGTGGTGGACGCGGGCAACGCCCGTACGCAGCCCGCGCTGGCCCTGTGCGACGAGGCGACCGCGCTCTTCGCCTCGTACGGCGACCGCCGCGGCGAGGACTGGGCCCGCTTCCTGCGCTGCACCCTCCTGCCGTACGCCTCCCCGGGGGGCGTCGAGGTGGGCACCGCCGTCGCCTTGGAGGAGCTGTCCCAGCTGTCGCGCACCGGCCATCCGACCCGCGACGGAAAGCTGGACGACTACATCGAGGCGTACCAGCTCCTCCTGGAACGGGGAGCGGACCTGGAGTCCGGCTGGCAGGCCTGGCGTCTGGGCATGGTCCCGAACCGCCATGCGCGGGAGGTCATGGGAGTGCCGGTACCGGCCGCGCGGACGTGAGGACGGCGGGCCGCGCCGAGGGGGGCGCCGGTGGTCCGGTGATGCCTTCGGGGCATCACCGGACCAGGACACCGCCGTGCGCCGTCGCGGCGGGCTCACCGCCGCACGGGAGCCGGTCCGCCCGCGCCCGGGGCTCAGCCCTTGGCGGGCGAGGCCTTCCCCCCGGGGCCGGCCGTCGCCTTCTCGGAGGTCGCCGCCTCCGGGCCGGCGTCCTCCTCGAAGTCGACCTTGCCCATGTGCCGGCTCATGCTCTTCATCAGTCCCCACACCGCCAGGGCCATCACCGCGAAGACGATGAAGCCGAGGACACCGGGGGTGACCTTGTTCTCGTCGACCTCCTTGGCGAAGGGGACGAGGTGGTGCGTCAGTGCCAGGCTCGCGCTCATGTCAGGCATTGTCGCGGATGCCTGCGAAGAGGTCGTCCTCGGGGAGGGAGGTATCGACGAGGGACTTGGCGAGCTCGTACTCCTCCGTCGGCCACACCTCCCGCTGGATCTCCATGGGGACGCGGAACCAGCCGCCGTCGGGGTCGATCTGCGTGGCGTGCGCGATGAGGGCCTTGTCGCGGATCTCGTAGAAGTCGGCGCACGGGACGTGCGTCGTCAGCGTGCGCTCGGTGCGCTCGAACTCGTCCCACCGCTTGAGCCAGTCCCCGTACGGCGACTCCAGCCCCCGGTCCAGCAGGGCCTGGTGCAGCGCCTCGGTGCGCGGGCGGTTGAAGCCCTGGTTGTAGTAGAGCTTCTGCGACTGGAAGGCCGGGCCGAACTCCGACTCCGGGTACTTCTCGGTGTCGGCCGCGCCCTCGAACGCCACCATCGAGATCTTGTGGGTCATGATGTGGTCCGGGTGCGGGTACCCGCCGTTCTCGTCGTAGGTGGTGATCACCTGCGGACGGAAGGCGCGGATCTTGCGGACCAGCTCGCCGGCGGCCTTGTCGACGTCCTCGAGGGCGAAGCACCCGTCGGGCAGTGGCGGCAGCGGGTCGCCCTCGGGCAGGCCCGAGTCCACGAAGCCGAGCCATTCCTGCTTGACCCCGAGAATCTCGCGGGCCTCGTCCATCTCCTTCTTGCGTACCTCGTGGATGTGCTCCTCGACGTACTTGTCCCCCTGAAGCTTGGGATTGAGGATGGAGCCGCGCTCCCCGCCCGTGCAGGTCACGACCAGCACGTCCACCCCCTCGGACACGTACTTCGCCATGGTGGCCGCGCCCTTGGACGACTCGTCGTCGGGGTGGGCGTGAACGGCCATCAGTCGCAACTGATCAGTCAAGACTCAATCCTCAGTAAGTCGGCGCCCCGATGTGAAACGGCGCAAATCCATAGGTGTCGCCCCGGGGGACGTCGGTGAGGGGCGGCGGTCGGGTGACGGGTGGGAGCTTCTATAGTGACCGAATCGGCGGGTGAAAAATTCCGGGCCCCGGCCCCGCGCACCCGCTCCGGAGAGGACGATCATGAGCACGGTGCAGCTGCCCGAGGGCCGGTACGGCCGCTCCGCGGACGAGCGCGCCGACCGCAGGCTCAGGATCATCGGTTCCGTGCTCGGGGTGGCACTGCTCTCCCTGATCGGCTATTTCGCCTTCCACTACGTGGGCGGTAACAAGATCAGCGCCGAGGTCATCAGTTTCGACACCTCCGGCAGCGCCGTGAAGGTGCATCTGGAAGTCCGCAAGGATTCGGGTGTGACGGGTTACTGCACGATCCGCTCGCAGGCCGAGGACGGCGCCGAGGTGGGCCGCGCGGACTTCCGTTTCGACCAGGACTCGAACCGCGTCGACAAGGTCCTCACGCTCCGCACGACGGCCCCCGGCACGACCGCGGAACTCCTCGGCTGTCACGCGGACTGACCGCGGGAGGGGCGCGGGTCCGGCCCCGCCGGACGGTGGCGTCCGCGTCTACCCGGGACTACGTACGACACTGACGGATGTCACCCCCGGCACCTGGCCACTGACCTGCGTCGACGTAATTCTGATGGCTTATGTCCTCCCCCTTCGGGTCGTGAATTGTTAGGCTCGTGGTTTCGCCCACCCGAGAAGGAACATTCTTCTGGGTAGGGCGATGCTTTGTATTCCCAGTACCTACGAGGAGCACCTGTGACCCAGACCAGCGAGAACGTCACCTGGCTTACCCAGGAGGCGTACAACCAGCTCAAGGCCGAGCTGGATCACCTGTCTGGTCCTGCGCGCACGGAGATCGCAGCCAAGATCGCGGCCGCGCGCGAGGAGGGCGATCTGCGGGAGAACGGCGGGTACCACGCGGCCAAGGAGGAGCAGGGCAAGCAGGAACTCCGGGTGCGCCAGCTGACCCAGCTCCTGGAGAACGCGAAGGTGGGCGAGGCCCCGGCGGCCGATGGCGCGGTGGCGCCCGGCATGGTCGTGACCATCGCCTTCGACGGCGACAAGGACGACACGCTCACGTTCCTGCTCGCCTCGCGCGAGTACGCGAGCTCGGACATCGAGACGTACTCGCCGCAGTCCCCCCTGGGCTCCGGTGTGAACGGCAAGCGGATCGGCGAGGAGGCGGAGTACGAGCTGCCCAACGGCAAGCTCGCCTCGGTGAAGGTCCTCGAAGCCAAGCCGTACGCCGCCTAGGCCCGCCCCGCACGTCGTCCCGGCGAAGCCCCCGGCGCCCGCGCGCCGGGGGCTTCGCCGTGCGTCACGCCGACGCCGAGCGGTACTTCCGCACCGCCAGCGTCCGGAAGAGGACGATGATCAGGATGGAGTAGATCAGCGAGGCCCAGACCGGATGCTGCATGGGCCAGGCGTCCGACGGCGAGACGCCCGGGTTGCCGAACAGCACACGGCAGGCCTGGACCGTGGCGCTGAAGGGGTTCCAGTCGGCGACATGC
This sequence comes from Streptomyces aurantiacus, assembly GCF_027107535.1. Taxonomy (NCBI): domain Bacteria; kingdom Bacillati; phylum Actinomycetota; class Actinomycetes; order Kitasatosporales; family Streptomycetaceae; genus Streptomyces; species Streptomyces sp. Qhu-G9. The sequence continues at coordinate 8,478,185 of NZ_CP114283.1, forward strand.
TGCAGCCAGGGCGTCATCCGGCTGGAGTCCACGAACGCGTTCGAGACGAACGTGACGGGGAAGAGCCAGATCAGCCCGCCGGAGGTGGCCGCCTCCGGGGTGCGGACGGACAGGCCGATGAGCGCGCCGACCCAGGTGAAGGCGTATCCGAGCAGGAGCAGCAGGCCGAATGCGCCGAGCACCTCACCGATGCTGGTGTGCGTACGCCAGCCGACCAGCAGGGCCACGACGGCCAGCACGAACAGCGTGAGCGCCGTCTGTACGAGGTCGGCGAGCGTGCGGCCGGTCAGCACCGCGCCGCGTGCCATCGGCAGGGAGCGGAAGCGGTCGATGAGGCCCTTGTGCATGTCGTCGGCGATGCCCGCCCCGGCGCCGGCGGTGGCGAAGGTGACGGTCTGCGCGAAGATGCCGGCCATCAGGAACTCGCGGTAGGTGGACGATTCGGTGCTGCCTCCGATGTTCATGGAGCCGCCGAACACGTACGAGAACATCACCACGAACATGATGGGTTGAATCAGCCCAAAAATTACCATTTCTGGAATTCTGGACATTCTGATCAGATTTCGTTTGGCCACGACCAGGGAGTCGCGGACGGACTGACCGAGGGAGCCTCCCGGGGCCACGGTCCGCACGGCATCGCTGACGGCGCTCACTTGGCGGCCTCCTTCTTGCGCTTGTGACCCTTGGTGTCTTCGACGGTGTCGCCGTTGTCCTCGGCCTTCTCCTCGGCGAGGTGGCCCGTCAGTGACAGGAACACGTCGTCGAGGGTGGGGCGGCGCAGGCCGATGTCGTCGATCTCGATACCGCGGGCGTCCAGCTCGCGGATGACCTCGGCGAGCAGCTTCGCGCCGCCGGAGACGGGCACGGTGAGCCGGCGGGTGTGGTCCTCGACGGTGGTCTCCCCCTTGCCGAAGCCCCGCAGGACCTCGGTGGCGGTCCCGATGTGCTCGCGGTCGTGCACCACGACCTCCACCCGCTCGCCGCCGGTACGGGCCTTGAGCTGGTCGGAGGTGCCGCGGGCGATGACCCGGCCGTGGTCGACCACGCAGATGTCGTGCGCGAGGTGGTCGGCCTCTTCGAGGTACTGGGTGGTCAGCAGCAGCGTCGTACCGCCCGAGACCAGCTGCTTGATGACCTCCCACAGCTGCTGGCGGTTGCGCGGGTCGAGGCCGGTCGTCGGCTCGTCCATGAACATGACCGGAGGCGAGACGACGAGCGCCGCCGCGAGGTCGAGCCGGCGGCGCATACCGCCGGAGTACGTCTTCGCCGGCCTGTCGGCGGCGTCCGTGAGGTTGAACTGCTCCAGCAGCTCGACCGCGCGGACCTTCGCCTGCTTCGCCCGCATCTGGTAGAGCTGACCGACCATGTGGAGGTTCTCGCGGCCGGTCAGGTACTCGTCGACCGCGGCGAACTGGCCGGACAGGCCGATCGAGCGCCGCACCTCGTTCGGATGTTTGAGCACGTCGATGCCCGCGACGACCGCCCTGCCGCGGTCGGGCCGGAGCAGCGTGGTGAGACAGCGGACCGTGGTGGTCTTGCCCGCGCCGTTCGGCCCGAGCAGGCCCAGGACCGTGCCCTCCGGGACATCGAGATCGACGCCGTCGAGGGCCTTCACGTCGCCGAAGGTCTTCACCAGGCCTTCGGCGTAGATGGCGCCAGGCATGTGAGTCTCCCAAGGGGTTGGGGGTCCAGCGGAAAGTGATTAGTTTTGCCCTGCCCTGCCTCGCACGGCGAGCGAATATCCGGCGCACCCCGGGCAGTCCAGTGACGAGGGACACACCATAACGCGATGTATCGCGTTTCCTCAAGCGGTTTTCCGTACCCGCTCCTCCGCCCGGATGCCGTCCGGTCCCGGCGGCCGCACGCGGCCGCCCGACCTCAGCCGATGACCGTGTAACCCGCCTGGCGCAGCGCCGCGTTCACATCGGCGCAGTGCTCCGGACCCTTCGTCTCCAGGTGCAGCTCGACCTCCACCTCCGTGAGCCCGAGCCGCGGATCGGTCCGTACGTGGCTCACGTCGAGGACGTTAGCGTCCACCACTGACAACACCCCGAGAAGTGTGGCCAGGGCGCCTGGCCGGTCCGTCAGCCGCAGCGTCACCGCGAGGTAGCGGCCGCCCGCGGCCATGCCGTGACGCAGGATGCGCTGCATCAGCAGCGGGTCCACGTTGCCGCCGGACAGCAGCGCGACGACCGGGCCCTCGTAGGCGTCCGGCTCGCTCATGATCGCCGCGACGGGGCTCGCGCCCGCCGGCTCGACGACGAGCTTGGCCCGCTCCAGGCAGAGCAGCAGCGCACTGGACAGCGCGTCCTCGGAGACCGTACGGACCTCGTCCACCAGATCCTCGACGATCCGGAACGGCACGTCCCCGGGCCGCCCCACCTTGATCCCGTCGGCCATCGTCGCCGGGTTCTCGACCGACAGCGGGCGCCCGGCCGCCAGCGAGGGCGGGTAGGCGGCGGCGCCCGCCGCCTGCACGCCCACGATCCGCACGTCCGGCCGCAGGGCCTTCACCGCGACGGCGATGCCCGCGGCGAGCCCGCCGCCGCCGATCCCGACGACGATCGTGCGCACCTCGGGGCACTGCTCCAGGATCTCCAGGCCGACCGTGCCCTGCCCGGCGATGATGTCGGGGTGGTCGAAGGGGTGGATGAAGACGGCGCCCGTCTCGGCCGCGTACTCCTGCGCGGCGGCCAGCGTCTCGTCCACGACCGTGCCGTGCGTGCGCACCTCGGCGCCGTAGTGCCGGGTCGCCGCGACCTTCGGCAGCGGGGCGCCGCTGGGCATGAACACCGTGGAGCGCACACCGAGCAGCGAGGAGGCCAGGGCGACGCCCTGCGCGTGGTTCCCGGCGCTGGCCGCGACCACCCCGGCGGCCCGCTCCTCGGGAAGGAGTCCGGCGATCCGCACGTACGCGCCGCGCAGTTTGAACGAACCGGTGCGCTGGAGGTTCTCGCACTTGAAGTGGACAGGGGCCCCGACCAGACCGGACAGGTGCCTGCTGCCCTCCATGGCGGTCACCCGCGCCACGCCCGTGAGCATCTTCTGGGCGCCGCGTACGTCGTCGAGGGTCACCAGCGGCAAGGAGTCAGCCGTGCGGTAGCTCATGACCACCAGTCTCGCAGTTCACACCGCGCGACATCGGTCGTGACCAACGTCCGAGACCGGTTTGCTCAGCGCCGGTACGGCCCGCCCCCCGTCCGCGTACTCTGTCCCCCAACCCAGCCCCACGCATGAATAGAGCCCCCGGCCATGCCCACAACACCTGAAATGTCGATGGACATGACGACCGTCGGTGACACCGGTCTTCTGGAAACGCTGCAGCACGAGGTCGCGGTGTTCGCCCGCCGTGCCGAACAGACCCGGCTCGGCGGGGTCGGGCAGGTGCGCAACTCCATGGACCGCGCCGCGTATCTGCTGCTCAACCGCCTCGACAAGGAGGGGCCCATGGGCGTCAAGGCACTCGCCGCGAGCATGGGCATCGACTCGTCGACGGTCACCCGGCAGGTGGCCCCGCTGGTCGACACCGGGCTCGTCAAGCGCACCTCCCACCCGGAGGACGGGCGTGCCGTGGTGCTCCAGCTGTCGCCGCGCGGCCTGTCCCGCCTGGAGGAAGTGCGGTCCTCAAGACGTCAGTTGATGGCCGAACTGACCCAGGAGTGGGCACCCGAGGAGCGCGAGGCCTTCTGCACGCTGCTCACCCGCTTCAACACCGCGCTCTCCACCCGGATGGCCGCGTCGCCGTCCGTGGAGGCCCCGGCCCCTTCCTGACCGGCCCGCCGCGCGGTGCCCCGCCCGCGACCGCGCCCGCCCAGCCGTCCGGTTCCGGCGCCCCGCCTCGGCGCCCGGCTACGGCTCGGGCCACTCGAACGGCGCCACTGCGTGCTCGTGCCGCGCCGTCCCGGCGGATTCCTCGGTGCCTTCCCTCCTCGTCCCGTGCCGTCGCACGCCGTCTCGTACCGGCCTCTTGACCCGGGGCCCACGCCTGGCCTCATATGAGACCGGGTCCTGTCGTACGCGGCTGTCCTCGGCGTACGCATCCAGGGCCCGGTTCCCCACCGTCGGGAGGCACGGTGCGAGAGCGGCAGGCGTCCCGGAACGCCCGCCGTGCCCGGGAGTTCAAGGCATTCGTCGCGGGCGCGGGAGGGCGGCTGCTGCATGCCGCGACGCTGCTCACCGCGGAGCCCCCGGACGACAACCCGCGCGCGCGGCGCCTGCTCACCGCGGCCCTGGCCCACACGTACGCCACCTGGGACCGGCTGCACGGCGAGGACCCGTACGACCGGACCCGGCAGCACCTGGCCGTGCGCTTCGCGCGCGGTGCCTGGCACCAGTACGGCGGCCTCGGCCGGGCCCACACCCGCGGCCGCACGGACCACGGCAGCGTCCTGTACTGCCTCACCCCGCAGGAACGGCTGATCCTCGTGCTGCGCATGTACGAGGGCGTCGCCGAGGAGCAGGCCGCGGCACTGCTGGGGCTGCCCACCGATCGGGTACGGGCCATCTGTGCCCGAGCCATGGCCACGCTGCTGCATCCGCCGCGGGAGGCCGCCCCGGTGATCGCGAAGGTGGCGCCGTCATGAGCCCGGTGAACCGCAGGGAGGCCGATGTCCGGCGCATCCTGGAGGAGCCCCAGCCGCCCGTACCGCCCGAGCTGTACCCGGAGGCCGTGCGCAGGGGCGGGCGGATGCTGCGCCGCCGAAGGGCCGCGCGTCTGCTGGTCTGGCTGCTGCTGCTCGCGGCGGCCGTGGCCTTCGTGGTGTGGGCGTCGATCGCCCAGCCATGGGTGGAGCCGCCGTCGGAGACGACTCCACCGCTGACCGGCTGGTGAGACCGACGGCCGACGGCGAACCGGTGAGGCCCGCCGAAGCCCCCGCCGGCCTCCGAAGGCCCGTGCCTCTGCCTGCCGCCCAGGACGCCACGGGTCAGCGCTGTGCAGGCCGTGCGGGCTTCACTGGCCGCGGTCGCCTAGCCCAGGGCCTGCTTGAGGTCCTCAAGGAGGTCGTCGGCGTTCTCGATGCCCACGGAGAGGCGGACGAGGTCGGCGGGGACCTCGAGGGCCGACCCGGCCACGGACGCGTGCGTCATGCGCCCCGGGTGCTCGATCAGGGACTCGACGCCGCCCAGGGACTCGCCCAGCGTGAACACCTTGGCGCGGTTGCAGACCTCGACGGCCGCCTCCTCGCCGCCTTCGACCTGGAAGGAGACCATGCCGCCGAACGACCTCATCTGCTTGGCGGCGATCTCGTGGCCGGGGTGCTCCGGGAGGCCCGGGTACAGGACACGCGTCACGCGCGCGTGCCGGGTGAGCATCTCGGCGACCTTGGTCGCGTTCTCGCTGTGCCGGTCCATGCGGACGGCGAGCGTCTTGATGCCGCGCAGCACCAGCCAGGCGTCCATGGGGCCGGCCACCGCGCCCATCGCGTTCTGGTGGTAGGCCAGCTCCTCGCCGAGCGCCTGGTCGCCCACCACGAGGGCACCGCCGACGACGTCGGAGTGGCCGCCCATGTACTTGGTCAGCGAGTGCACGACGATGTCCGCGCCGAGCGCGAGCGGCTGCTGGAGGTACGGGCTGGCGAAGGTGTTGTCGACGACGAGCTTCGCGCCGGCCTCACGCGCGATGTGCGAGAGGGCGGCGATGTCGGTGATGCCGAGGAGCGGGTTGGAGGGGGTCTCCACCCAGACGGCCTTGGTCTTCGGGGTGATGGCGGCCCGCACGGACGCGGGGTCGCTGGTGTCGGCGACAGACCACTCCACCCCCCACCGCGAGACGACCTTCGCGAAGAGACGGAACGTGCCGCCGTACGCGTCGTTGGGGATGACCACGTGGTCGCCGGGGCTGAGCAGCGTACGCAGCAGGCAGTCCTCGGCCGCCAGTCCGGACGCGAACGCGAGCCCGCGGCGGCCGCCCTCCAGGGCCGCGAGGTTCTCCTCCAGGGCGGTCCTGGTGGGGTTGGCGCTGCGGCTGTACTCGTAGCCGCCGCGCAGACCGCCGACGCCGTCCTGCTTGTAGGTCGAAACCTGGTAGATCGGCGGGACGACCGCGCCGGTGAGGGGATCGGCGGTGTTGCCCGCGTGGATCGCCACGGTTTCGAAGTGCTGGCTGATGTGCCTGTCGCTCATGGGCACCGAGGGTAATGCGCCCGCGGGGATTGTGACGGCGAGCGGCCGGACACCGGGCCGCGGACCGCTCGGCGACCTCGCCCTTCCCGCCCCTCCGGCAAGGTTTTCCACAGAAGCGGCCGACCTGGTTGGCCAATTGCCGGAGGCGTCTGCTTCGCTTGTCGTATGGAGATTCTCTGGGTCCTGATGGCGCTGCTCATGATCGGGTTCGCCCTGGGGCCGATCCTGAGGCGCAGGCGTGCCGGAATCACGCAGGTCGCCCCCGGCGACCCGGACGCCGCCGACCCGGCGAACTACGGCTTCCTGCGCCAGGAGGAGCTGGACATCCGCATGCCCGGCCCCGACCAGGATCTGCTGGAGGTCCTCGACCTGGTGCAGCGCGGCCAGGACTACCGCGCGGCCTCACAGCTCCTCGCGGGCACCGAGTCGGAGGGCGAGCGGCGCTGGCAGCGCGTCCAGGCCTTCGCGGGCGCCGCCTCGCTCGAGCTGCAGCAGCGCCCCGGCGGGGTGAGCGACAGCCCCGGCGGCCAGTGGCTGCGGGTGTGGCGTGCCGAGAAGCCCAAGGACGCGGGCGGCGCCGCCGTGCACGCCGAGTTCCTGGTGCAGCAGGCGTGGCGCACGTCGACACCGGGGACCGACGAGTTCCGGATCATCATGGAGGAGGCGCGGGCGGCCTGCGGCGAGGCGGCACTGCTGGCGCCGGGCGACCCGATCCCGTACGTCATCGAGCTGTCGGTGGCCCGCGGGCTCGCGTACTCCCAGCCGGAGTTCGAGAAGCTCTGGCTGAAGATCCTCGACCGGACGCCCGCGCACATGGGGGCGCATCTGGCGGCGCTGCACTACTGGTGCGAGAAGTGGCACGGCTCACGGGAGACGGCGTACTCGTTCGCGGAGGCGGCCGCGGCGCGCGCCCCCCAGGGGTCCCTCCTCGCCGCCATGCCGCTCTTCGCGGTCTTCGAGCACCTGCCCGAGGTGAATCTCGTCAGCGGCTTCTACCAGAGCGAGGTCGTGACCAAGGCGGTCCACGGCGGGCTGTTCGCGGTCCATTCGGCCCGCTCCGACGACCCGATGCTCGCCCACGTCCGCCATCTGCTGATCTTCTTCCTGGTCCGCGGCGAGCGCTGGTCGGAGGCGATGAACCAGCTGGTGCACGTCGACGGCCACGTGGGCGCCCTCCCCTGGACGCTGACGTCGGACCCGGCGGCGGACTACGCGGTGTACCGGGCCCTGGCGGTGGCGGGATACGAGGCGAACGGCGGCAGCCCGGCCACGCTGTCGCACTGAGCGGAGCCCGGGGCGCGCCCTCCGCCGCCCCGGACGGCGCTCATCCACTCGCTGTTGCCCTTCCCCGGCTCTGTCCGCGGTCGGCGCCCTTCTTCGGCACCGGGTCACCACCGGCCCCGCGGGCGCGGGAAGGCCCGGCTGCGGAGCCGCGGCCCGGTCGTCTCCGGGCCGCCTCGCGCGGTCAGCTCTCCGCGCGAGCCGGCAGCCGCCATCCCGAGCGCGGGAAGTGGCACGTGTAGCCCTCCGGGTAACGCAGCAGGTAGTCCTGGTGCTCGGGCTCGGCCTCCCAGAAGGGGCCGACCGGCTCCACCTCGGTGACGACCTTGCCCGGCCACAGTCCGGAGGCGTCCACGTCCGCGATCGTGTCCTCGGCGGTCCGCTTCTGCTCGTCGTCCACGTAGTAGATCGCCGAGCGGTAGCTGAGGCCGATGTCGTTGCCCTGACGGTTCTTGGTGCTCGGATCGTGGATCTGGAAGAAGAATTCCAGGATCGCGCGGAAGCTGGTCTCTTCAGGGTCGAAAAGGATCTCGATGGCCTCCGCGTGCGTACCGTGGTTACGGTACGTCGCGTTCGGCACGTCGCCCCCGGTGTATCCGACCCGGGTCGCCGTCACCCCCGGGAGCCGGCGGATCAGGTCCTCCATCCCCCAGAAGCACCCACCCGCCAGCACGGCCTTCTGCGTCTGCGCAGCCATTGCGGCCCCTCCAATATCTGTCAGCTCGGTCACTCGGGCTGTTCTCGGCTCGCACACCGCCGACTACCTGCCCACTCCCCACAACGCGTGAGGGTTCCAGGCGATTCCGTACCCGCCCCACCGGCCGTGCCCCGGCGACCACCGGCCACCGCGATCAGTGCACCACCCTGTGGTCCGCCCTCACGCCGACAGGGTCGCTGAACGTCGAACCGTCGCTGCCGGGATGGGTCACACGGTCGAAAACCGATGGCATGCAGGAATCCGCCGGCCCCACCCTGTACCGCATGGAAGAACCGCAACGCATGATCCGTGCGCTCCACACCGAGTCCACGATCACCGTCTACCAGGCGTACTCCCCGGAGATCGGCCTGCCCGCGGCCCGGGACGGACGCTTCCCCGCGGCGTGGAAGCGGGATCGGATGACATGGATCAAGCCGTCCTTCCTGTGGATGATGTACCGCTGCGGCTGGGGCGCCAAGGCCGGGCAGGAGACTGTTCTGGGCCTTGAGATCCGCCGGGAGGGGTTCGAGTGGGCGCTGCGTGACGCCTGTCTGTCGCACTACGTCCGCGGGCTGCATGCCGACCAGGCCGACTGGAAGCGGCAGTTGCGGCAGGCGTCGGCGCGGGTGCAGTGGGATCCCGAGCGTGATCTGCGGCTCCGGCCACTGCCCCACCGCTCGCTGCAGCTCGGTCTCTCCGGCGAGGCCGTGCGACGGTACGCGGACGAGTGGACGGTCGCCATCAGAGACGTGACTCCGCTCGCCCACGAGATCCACGCACTCGTCCGTGCCGGCGATCTGGACTCCGCAGCCCGTCTGCTGCCCCAGGAGCGTCCCTACGCCGTCGGGGACGACGTACTGGCCCGCCTGCGCGTGTGACCGGGTGGTCGGCATGCCTCCGTGCGGGCTGCCGACCACCGACGGCAGTGATCCTTCGGCGAGGTAGAAGTGCCTGCGGCAGTAGTCGACATGGAGGTGGCCGCCGTCCGCGGCGGTGGCCGTGCCCCGCAGGTTCTATGAGCGCGACTCGGTCTGGATCACCGGGTCGCTCCGCGGCCTCCGTCCGTACAGAGCCCGCGGGTGCCTGGGACAATGCCGCGTGACCCACTACCTGCGATTCTTCTTCGAGGCCGGCGTGGACACGCCGTTGTGGCCGGAGGACATGGCCAGTCCGTACGGCTACCCCTGCCGGCTGGAGCGGCTGCCGATCAGCCCGGTGACACGGGCGGAGTTGGCCAGGCTGTCCGAGCGGTACCAGTCGTCGATCGACTGGGACTACCCGCCTGATCCCTCGCCGTGGTCCGACGAGGAGCTTCAGCTCTTCAAACAGCAGGCGCACGCGGCATTGAGCGCGCTGCGGCGAGAGTTGGGCGCGGGCTGGGTCGTCCGGGACGAGAGCCTCCTGTGACGAGGCGAGGACTCCGGGCGTTCACAGTCGCTTCCGTGACAGCGGCGCGACCGGCGATATCGTACCCATCATGACAGGTCAGAGGCTGTTTTCGTAGGACCAACGGCACAGCTCGCACGCCTTGTTGGGCCCGTGACCGGACCCTCAGAATCGCCGACATGGATCACACCGAGAACGTCGATCAGGATGCGGTGCTGCGCGCACGGACGATGCTGCTCGGATCAGGCAGGCCGGACGTCGGCCGGCAGGTCGAGGCCTACCGGGTGCTGTCGGCGGTGAGTCCGCTGACCTACCTGCCGAAACTGACGGAGGCACTGCTCTCCTACGGATACGAGCCGGAGGTACGGGACCTGCCGGACGTACGACTGGCACGGCACGCCGAGGCGGCTGCCGCGGCCCGGCGCATCGACGCGGGCGAACACAACAGGACCGAGTTGCTGGTGCGTGCTCTGTCCACGTACCGGCGCCAGCTCTGTGCCGCCGGACAGCGGGCGGAGGCCCTCGCCGTGTGTGAGGAGATGGCAGAGGCCGGGCGGTGGGGTTTCACACACGGCCAGGTGTCGAGCCCCGTCTACGGGCAGGGACCGCTGGCTGTCGTCCTGGCCGAGGAAGGACGACACCGGGAGGCCGCGGAACTCTGCGGGGAGTCGGTACGAATCGCTCGTTCGAAGAGCTCGGCAGAGGACTCGGAATCCCGGGCGACCTCGGAGAGTTCGGAGGCCCCGGAGGCCTCTTCGTGGGAGCTGCTCGAATGGGCGGCCGAACTGGACGCCGCCGGATGCCACGACGCGGCACTGGAGGTCTTCGCGGACATCGTGGCGGTCTCCCGCGCCAAGGCCGCCCGGAACGGCACCGCGTTGGCCATCCTGATATGGCAACTCGTCCACCGTGCAGGGATGTTGGACGCTGCCGGGCAGCGCGTCGAGGCACGGGCCGCCCGACTGGAGGCCCTCGCCTTCCTGTCCGAGCTGGACAGGACCGGGGAACGCGAGAGCTGGAGCAACATCCTGACGTGGTGGGTCACCCTGTACGCCTTGTCGGGCCGGTCCGCGGAACCCCCGCCGCGTCCCGGGTCCCCGGCGCCTCCGTTCGGCTCCCCGTTCCTCGACTGGTCGCCCGACGTCCAGCAGGCCTACGTCGACGGCCTGGCCGCCCTCGAAGAACAGGCCGCCGGACTGAAGGAGGCCGCCCGGGCAGAGCCGTCGGGACGTCTGCCCGAAGCGGTGGCCCTGCACCGGAGGCTCACCATCCGTGCGGCTGTCCGCCGGGAGAACCGCTCCCACCTCATCCTCAAGCCCCTCCGCCCGCTCTTCGACGAAGGTGTGGCGCTCGCACGCGACGCGGCCGACGCAGCCGCAGCCGCAGCCGACGAGGCCGGCACGGCCGGCAAGGAGCAGAGCCGGGAGGCGCTGGCGCGGGCCTTGACCGACCGTTCCATGTTCCTTGTCGCCGCCAAGCAGTACGGCGAGGCCCATGACGACTACCGCGAGGCCCTCGGCCTGCTGGGCTGACGGGTCACGGCACCGTCGAACGCCTCTGGAGGACAGAGCACAGCCCTGTCCTCCAGAGGCGCGGTCGGAAACCGTGGCGGGAACCGCACCCGGCGCCCGGACTCCGGTGGAGCTAGATCGTCGCGGTGTCGATCACGAAGCGGTACCGCACATCGCTGTTCAGCACCCGCTCGTACGCCTCGTTGATCTCGGAGGCGCTGATCAGCTCGATCTCGGCGCCGAAGCCGTGCTCGGCGCAGAAGTCCAGCATCTCCTGGGTCTCCTGGATGCCGCCGATGCCCGACCCGGCGAGGGTCTTGCGGCCGGCGATCACCGAGAAGAGGTTCAGGGAGACCGGCTCCTCGGGCGCGCCCACGTTCACGAAGGCGCCGTCCGTCTTGAGGAGGGACAGGAAGACGTCCAGGTCGAGCGTGGCGGACACCGTCGACAGGATCAGGTCGAAGGAGCCGCGCAGCTCCTCGAAGGTCTTCGGGTCGCTGGTCGCGTAGTAGTGGTCGGCGCCCAGCTTCAGGCCGTCGTCCTGCTTGCGGAGCGACTGGGACAGGACGGTCACCTCGGCGCCGAGCGCGTGCGCGATCTTGACGCCCATGTGGCCGAGGCCGCCCATGCCGAGGATCGCGACCTTCTTGCCGGGGCCGGCGTTCCAGTGCTTGAGCGGGGAGTACGTGGTGATGCCGGCGCACAGCAGCGGCGCGGCCTCGTCGAGGGCCAGGCCCTCGGGGATACGGACGGTGAAGGCCTCGTCGACGACGATGTGGGTCGAGTAGCCGCCGTAGGTGACCTCGCCGTTCTTGTCGAGGGCGTTGTACGTGCCGACGTTGCCCTGGGTGCAGTACTGCTCCAGGCCGGCCTTGCAGTTCTCGCACTCGCGGCAGGAGTCGACCATGCAGCCGACGCCCACGCGGTCGCCGACGGTGAACTTGGTGACACCGGGGCCGACCTCGGTGACGACGCCGGCGATCTCGTGGCCCGGGACCATCGGGAAGATGGCCTCGCCCCAGCCCTCGCGGGCCTGGTGGATGTCGGAGTGGCAGATGCCGGCGAACTTGATCTCGATGAGGACGTCGTGCTCGCCGACCGGACGACGCTCGACGGTCGTGCGCTCCAGGGGAGCCTTGGCGGCGGGGGCGGCGTATGCGGCGACAGTGGTCATGCGGAGGGTTCTCCTAAGAGGTGGATCTGCGCCCGGCCTGCCTTCCAGCCGGGTACGTGCTACAGCCTGCCCTCTTTCCCGGCCGTCACCCAGACCACGGTTCTGCGTACGTTCGCTGGTCCTACTACTGGCAGGGGCAGGTTCGTGTGCGTACCACCGTGAATACTGGACGTATGGACGAACAGCCCTCTCAGGACTCCGCGGGCGCGGCCGGACAGGTGCCGGGGCGGCCGCTGGACCAGCGTGCCGAGCTCAGCGAGTTCCTGCGCACGCGCAGGGCGCGGCTGAAGCCGGAGGACGTGGGGCTGCCTGACTTCGGGCGGCACCGCCGTGTGCCGGGGCTGCGCCGTGAGGAGCTGGCGCAGCTGGCCGGGGTCTCCGTGGCGTACTACACCCGTCTTGAGCAGGGCAACGGACGGAACGTGTCGGCGGAGGTGCTCGACGCGATCGCGCGCGCACTGCGGCTGAGCGGGGCCGAGCACGCGCATCTCACTCATCTGGCGAAGCCCAAGCAGCACAAGAAGAAGCCGTCGGCCCGGCCGCAGCAGGTGCGGGTGGCGATGCGGCAGCTGATCGACACGTTCGACAGTGTGCCCGCGTACGTCGTGGGGCGGCGCTCCGAGATCCTCGTGTGGAACCGGATGGCCGCCGCCGTGTTCGGTGACTGGGCGGAGCTGCCCGCGCACGAGCGGAACTGGGCGCGGATGGTGTTCCTCAAGCCCGAGTACCGCGACCTGTTCGTGGAGTGGGAGCAGAAGGCGTCCGACATCGTCAGTTTTCTGCGTATGGACGCGGGCTGCCATCCGGACGATCCCCGGCTGTCGGCGCTGGTCGGTGAGCTGTCGGTGAAGAGCGAGGAGTTCCGGCGGCTCTGGGCGACGCACGACGTCAAGGAGAAGAGCCACGGGGTGAAGCGGCTGCATCATCCGCTGGTGGGTGAGCTCACTCTGTCCTTCGAGACGTTCCGGCTCCCCGACGACGATGAGCAGTCGGTGGTGACGTATCACGCGGAGCCGGGGTCGCCGTCGGCCGAGGGGCTGCGGTTGCTCGCCAGCTGGGGCACGGACGCCACCCGGGCGGGGTCCTCGACGCCTCGGGCGTAGCTCTCCCTGTGTCCATCTGGGCCCGCCTGGGCCCGCCTGGGCCGCCCGCCCGTGCTCGTCCTCGGACGCCCGATGCCGGACGCCGGACGCCGGACAGGCTGAGGGATTCAGCCTGTCCGGCGTCCGGCATCCGATGAGCACGGTCACGGCTGGTACGGCGGGGCGGCGCCCCACGTCCACTTCGGGACGGGCTGCTCCGCCGGAGGCGCCGCGTCGGGTCCGGAGAAGTGCACGGCGAGCCGCGTCCCCCACTCCGCGTACGCGACGAACGCCGAACGGAACTCGGCGTCCGTCGGCAGGCCCGCCTCGTCCGCCGCGTCCTGCAGCAGGTTGACCCAGCGCCGCCGCTGGACCTCCGTGATGCTCTTCCCCAGGTGCTTGGCGACCATGTGGCCGTGCCCGCCCTGCGTCTCGGAGTAGGCCGCCGGGCCGCCGAAGACCTCGCCGAACCAGGCCGCGACATGGGACGCGTGCTCGGCGGCGAGCCCTTCGAAGACGGGCGCGAGGACGTCGTCCTTGAGGACCTTGTCGTAGAAGACCTCGGTGAGCCGTGTGAAGGCCTCGGCGCCCCCGGCCCAGGAGAACAGCGTGGGCACGGACGCCCCCGTGCCCCGTACGGTCGTCGGCTTGTAGTGGCGCATCTCCTGGATGGACCCGACGAACGGGCCGATCTCGGCGACGAAGTCGGTGAAGAGGTCGGACTCGCGGAAGCCCTCGATGTGGTCCTCGGTGGACGTCCAGGTGATGCGGAGCACGAAATGCTCGAAGTCCTCCTCACAGCGCGCCAGTTCGTAGTCGACGCACTGCGGGGCCGCCGCGAGCTGCGCGGCGGCCCGGGTGTAGGCGGCGAGGAACTCCGCCGACTGCTGCTCGGGAATGAGGTACCGGATGTACTCAACGGTGTGCGCGGTCATGCCCCCACACAAACACGGACGGCCCGCCGGAGGCTCTGCTTCCGACGGGCCGTTCGCGTAAGTCAGCGTTCAGCGAACCAGGGGATCAGCCCCGAGGGGCCGGCCCCGGCGGCTCACTTCCCGTAGTACGCGTTGTAGATCGAGATCGTCGACTTGTTGCCCTTCTTGTCGGTGATCTTGGCGTGGAACGAGATCCCCTTGCCCTTGGCGGGGTTCGTCACGCTGATCTTGCCGTTCTTGACGGTGACCTTCTTCCAGGTCTGGCCGTAGTCGTACGACACGTACGTCGCGAGCGACTTCAGGTTCTTGCCCGCGGCCGAACCCTGGACGGTGACCGGGACGGAGACCTTCTTGCCCGCCGGGGCCGTGCTGTCCAGGCTCACGGGCGCGTTGAAGCGGACCGAGGAGGCCGGCAGCTTGGCGCTTTCGACCTTCTTGGAGCGGAACGTCCAGCTGGCGTCGATGCGGGTGGAGGCCGCCGCGACCTTGACGCTGCGCTTGACCGAGGTGGTCAGCTTGTACGAGGCGTCACCGGCCGGAACCTTGAAGACTCCCTCGCCGAACAGCGGGTCCGTGTTCGAGCCGACCTTGGTGCCGTTGCGGTAGAGCGTCGTGGTGACCGAGGAGAAGAGCGAGGAGCCGGCGTGGGTCTTGCCGTCGGCGAACAGCGGGACGACACCGTAGATGTCGTTGCCCTCGCGCTGGAGGCCGAAGCCGGAGCCGAGACGCGGGCCGAAGACGGCCGTGTTGTAGGTCTTCTCGTAGCTCTTGCCGCCCGTGAAGGTCTGCGACTTGCCGAGCGTGTAGTAGGCCTCGATGATCGGGAAGCCGTCCGGGTCGACCCCGCCGTGCTGCTCGAAGTTCTGCTCCCACTTCACGCCGTTCGCGGTGGAGACGTGCACCTTCCGCGTGCTGGGCAGCGTCTGCGGGACACCGATCGCGGAGGCGCTGGAGCTGCCCGGCAGCCAGCCCAAGGTGGTGACCGCGCCCTTCTTGCCGCTCGTCGAGGCGCCCAGGCCGACCTTCAGCGTGGCCAGTTCGCTCGCCTTGTAGTGCTTGGTGTATCCGGTGGCGAGCTTCTTCACCTTGCCGCCCGCGACGGTGTTGTACTCCTCACCGTCCTTGGCCCAGTGACTGCCCCACTGCTGGTACAGCGAACCGTCGGTGACCTCCGGACCTGCGTGCGCGGTACGGAAGTTGGCGTACGTGTCCAGCCACCAGCCGAACCCGTAGCTGTTGTTGCCGACGTCGACGGTGTAGTCCGGCGAGGCGAACTCCGACTTGGCGTCCGGGTCGGGCACGGTGATGTCCACCGGCTTCGCCGTCCGCGCGTCCACCGTGATCGTGGTGTTCCTGGTGATGCTCAGCTTCGGCTGGGCCACCCAGTCGGCGCCCTTGGTGAAGTCCTCCGGGTCGACGAAGAACGCCGAGTTGAGGATGAAGCCGCCCTTGGGCACCCGGACCTTGACGGTGCCGGACTCGTCGTACGGCTCGAACCACTTCTCCGCGGCGAGACCGGAGACACCGGTCAGGTCGGCGTTGTAGTACTTCGCGGGGTTGCCGTCACGGCCGATCATCTTGAGCGTGACGTCGTACGACTCGGCCTCGCGCTGCACGGCCGCTGCCGTGCGCACGCTCTGGCCGGCGCCGGTCGCGCTCACGTACGCCGAGTAGCCGCCGTCGAGCGTGCCGCCCAGCTTGGTGTTGACCGTGAGGTCGGCTGAGGCCGTGCCGCCCGCGGGGACGGTCAGCGTCTTGGCACCGAGCGTGAAGAAGCCGGCCGGTGCGGCCTGCCCCTTCGGGTCGGTGCCGGCCGCGGTGAGGTTCAGCGTGACGTCGGTCGTCCCGAGGTTCTTGTACGTGACCTTCTTGGTGACCGGGGTGTCGTCGGTGTGCGGCCACTGCTGGATGCCGAAGCTCAGCGACGACGGCTCGGCGATCACGGTCTGCTTGATGGCCTTGTCGACCTGGATCCGGCCCGAACCCTGCTGGAACGCCGTGTACTTGCCGCCCTTGGCGGAGCCGGTCAGCGCGGCCTTGAGCTCGACGTACGTCCAGTCGGGGTGCTGCTGCTTCAGGATCGCCGCGGCGCCCGCTGCATGCGGGGTGGCCATCGACGTACCCGAGATGGTCACGTAACCGGCCGGCTTCTCGCCGACCTCGTCGGCGATGACGCTGCCCGGGGCGGAAGCGGCCGTGATGTCCACGCCGGGCGCGGTCACGTCGGGCTTGATCTGCCCGTCGAGGCCGGGGCCCGTGCTGGAGAACTCGGCCAGCTTGTCCGCGTCGTCGACGGCGCCCACGGTGAGCGCGGCCTCCGCGCTGCCCGGGGAGCCGACCGTCTGCTCGCCGAACTCGCCGTCGTTGCCGGCGGCGATGGCGAAGAGAACGCCCTTCTCCTTGGACAGCTTGTTGACCTGGGCTTCCATCGGGTCGATCTCGGCCGTGTCACCGCCGCCCAGGCTGAGGTTGATGACCGCGGCGCCCTGCTCCACGGCCCAGTCCATGCCCGCGATGATGCCCGAGTCGTCACCGAAGCCGTTGTCGTCGAGCACCTTGCCGTTGAGCAGCGTGGCACCGGGCGCGACACCCTTGTACTTGCCCGCGGACTTGGCGCCCGTGCCGGCCGCGATGGACGCGACGTGCGTGCCGTGGCCGAACTTGTCGGTCGCGTCGGGAGCGGTCGAGAAGTTCTTCTCTGCGACGACCTGGCCCTTGAGGTCCGGGTGGGTCGCGTCGACACCCGTGTCGAGGACGGCGATCTTGACGCCCTTGCCGTCGAACCCGGCGGCCCACGCCTTGTCGGCGCCTATCTGCTTGACGGACTTGTCGAGGCTGGCCTTGCGGACGCCGTCGAGCCACACATGGGCGATACCCGAGGCCGTCTTCGCGTCACCGCCCTGCGAGTCGGTGACCGCGGACCAGAGGTCGGAGGCGTCGGCCTTCGGCGTCAGCACCGCGTCCGCGTTCAGCGACTTGAGGGTCCTGCGGACCTTCGTTTCACCGGCCTCGCGGACGTCCGCCTTCGCCGCGGCTGCCGCGCCGCGGTAGCCGACGATCAGCTTGAGGCCCTGTTTCTGGGCCTTGCGGCTCGCCGACTTGTTGAGCTCGGTGACGTCGAAGAGCCGCTGGTCCAGCTTGCCGGTGGCGATGAGCCGCGCGGCGTCGGCCGGCACGACGAGGGTGTGTCCGTCGGCCTTGCGGATCTGGACGGGTATCCCCTCGCGGCCCTTGGCCCGCTCCAGACCGGTGACCCGGCCCTTGTCGTCGACGACGACACGGTCGCCGGTGATCAGGGTGATGCGGTGCTTGGGCACGGTCTGCAGGGCCGCGTCACCACCAGTGCGCTTGGCCTCCGCCGACGCCGGGCTGGTCATGCCCGCCGCCAGCGCCACGGCCGCCGCCGTGGCGATCGTGGCCGCGCACGCTCTTTTCACTTGTCTGCGCAAGTCTCCCCCTGGAGATCAGGTCCGGGATGAATCCCCGTTCATCCGGCCGGGGGACATCCCGTACGCATGCTCGCGCGCATCCCCCCGGAATACTCAGTATGCCGGGGGGTGAACAGGTGCTCAATAGTGAGACGAGAGTCAAGAGTTCGCATTTTCCCGGACGGTGATCTTTCCCTTCCGGATCGTGGCGACCCTCGGCGCCTTTTTCGCGATCGCGGAATCGTGCGTGACCATGATGAAAGTGAGCCCGTGTTCCTTCCACATGGTGTCGAGTACGTCCATGATCTCGTCGCGCATGGACTCGTCGAGGTTGCCGGTGGGTTCGTCGGCGAGCAGCACCTTCGGCTGCTTGACCAGGGCGCGGGCGATGGCGACGCGCTGCTGCTGGCCTCCGGAGAGTTCGGCCGGAAGGTGGCCGAGCCGCTCGGCGAGCCCGACGGACTCCAGTGCGGCGGCGGCCCGTTCGCGCCGTTCCTTCACTTTCGTCCGCAGAGGTACGAGGGCGGTCTCCACGTTCTCCTGGGCGGTGAGAGTGGGAATGAGGTTGAAGCTCTGGAAGACGAATCCGATGTTCTCGCTGCGCACACCGGTGAGTTTGGTCTCGGACAGTCTGGCGAGATCCGTTCCGTCCAGTTCGATGCTTCCGGAGGTGGGCCGGTCGAGGCCGCCGAGCATCTGGAGAAGGGTCGACTTGCCGCCGCCGGTGGGGCCCTGGATGACCAGACGGTCGCCGTCCCCGATGGTCAGGTCGACCCCGTCGAGCGCGTCGACGGTCTCCTTGCCCCGCTTGTAGCGCTTGGTCACGCCGGTGAGTTCGTACATGGTGCGACTCCTGAGGTCTGGTGTGCGGATGCGCTCCGCGGGGCGAGCGCGAGGGGTGCGGGCCGTCTGTGGCCGGTCGCGCTTGTTCCCCGCGCCCCTGACGGGGCGCGGCGCGTCGGGGGCGTTCGGGCTACGGCTACTCGACGCGGCGCAGGGCGTCCGCCGGGCGGAGCCGGGAGGCCCGCCAGCCGCCGAAAGCGCCCGCGATCAGACCGCCGGCGACGGCGAGGCCGACCGCGACGGCGATCGTGCTGAGGGCGACGGGCGCGGTCAGTGCCACGTCGAGGGCCTTGGACGCCGTCTGCCGGGCCGGTCCGCCCATGCCGCCGCCGGGGCCGCCCGCTCCCGGTCCCCCGCCCGTGGAGCCGAGTTCGGCCTGGAGCGTCGGGCTGACCGCGGTGACGGCGTAGGCGCCGGCGAGGCCGAGGGCGATACCGAGGGCGCCGCCGACGAGGCCGTTGACGACGGCCTCACCGACGACCTGCCGGGTGACGCGGCCGGACTTCCAGCCGAGCGCCTTGAGGGTGCCGAACTCCCGTACCCGGCGGGAGACCGCCGACGAGGTGAGCAGTCCCGCCACCAGGAAGGCAGCCACGAGCACCGCGATCGACAGCCACTTGCCGACGTTCGAGGCGAGGTCGGAGGCGGTGGAGAGGGAGCCGGAGACGGTGTCGGCGAGGTCGGCGGAGGTCGTCACCGTCGTACCGTCGATGTTCTTCTGGATGGTCGACTTGACGGTGCCGATCGCTTGCGAGTCGGACGCCTTGACGTAGATCGTGGTGACCTTGTTCTTGGAGTCGCTGAGCGTCTGGGCCTGCTTGAGCGGGAGGTAGAGGTTGGCGGCCGCGTCCCCGCTGTCGGGCGTCGCGATGCCGATGACCTCGTACTTGACGCCCTTGACGGTGACCTTGTCGCCGAGCGCCAGCTTCTTCTCCTTGGCGTACGAGCTGTCGGCGACCACGACCTTCGCGTCGGTCTCGGAGGTCCTGAACGTCCGGCCGCTGGTGATCTTCGACGAGGTGAGCGGGCCGAGCGCGGGCTCGGTGACGTCCGTGCCGTACACGGAGTAGTTGTTGACGTCGAAGTCGGCGCCGCCGCCCTCGACACGGCCCTGCGGGGACTGCTGGGCGCCGGGTCCGCCGCCCTGCCCGCCGCCGCCGTTCTGCTGCTGGTCCTGCTGGAACTCGCCCTGGCGGAACTGGCCGCTGACCTTGACGACCTGGAGGCTGAGTCCGCCGACGGCGTCCGCGACGCCGTTCTGCGCACCGACCTCGGCGACGGTGCTCGCGGCCAGGGTCTGGAAGCCCTGCACCATGACGCGGTCGCTGCTCTGCTCGTCCTCGGAGTCACTGCCCCGGGCGTCGAACTGGAAGCGCGGGCGCTCGCCCGTGCTCGACTGCGCCTGGGCCGCCTTGGTGACCGTCATGTCCGTGCCCAGCCCGTACAGCGACTGGAGGACCTTGCCCTGCGCCTTCTCCATGCCGGACGACACGGAGCTGACCACGATGACCAGGGCGATGCCGAGGGCGAGTCCGGAGGCGACGACGAGCGCCGCCTTTCTGCGGCGGCGCAGTTCGCGCCTCAGGTAGGTGAAGAACATGGCCGCAAGCTAGGGACGCCGCGTGATGGCGGGATAAGGCCCGCATAAGAGAAGGATGAGAAGGAGTGCGGACCTCGTGGACGCTTTGGGCCCGCTGTGAAAACGCCGAGGGCGGCTGCTCTGTGAGCAACCGCCCTCGGGACGAGGCGTGTTCGGGTCAGACGGCCGAACCGGCCTTCCACGCCGCCCAGTCCATGTTCCAGCCGTTGAGGCCGTTGTCCGGGGCCACGGTCTTGTCGCCGGTGTTCCGCACGTCCACGACGTCACCGAGGATCGAGTGGCTGAAGAACCAGCCGCCCGGGGTGTTCGGGTCGTTCGCGCCCTTCGTGTCCGACAGGCCCACGCAGCCGTGGCTGGTGTTGACGCTGCCGAAGATGGACTTGGCGCCCCAGTAGTTGCCGTGGATGAACGTGCCGGAGTTCGACAGACGCATCGCGTTCGGAACGTCCTTGATGTCGTACTCGCCCTTGCCGTCGTCGTCCGTGAAGCCGACGGTCGCGCCGTTCATCCGGGTCTCCTTGAACTTCTCGGAGATCACCATCTTGCCCTCGTACGTCTTGTTCTCGGGCGAGCCGGCGGAGATCGGGATGGTCCGGATCGTCTTGCCGTCCTGCGTGACCTTCATGGTCTTGGTCTTCGCATCGACGATCGAGACCTGGTTGCGGCCGATCTTGAAGGTGACCGTCTTCTGCTGCACGCCGTAGACGCCGTCGGCGCCCTCGACACCGTCGAGCTTCAGCTTGAGGGTGACAGTGGAGTTGCCCTGCCAGTAGTCCTCGGGGCGGAAGTCGAGACGGTTGGCGTTGAACCAGTGACCGACGACCTCCTGGCCGCTGCTGGAGGAGACGGTGATCCCCTTCTGCACGTCGGCCTTGTTGGTGATGGCCTTGTCGAAGGTGATCGAGACCGGCATGCCGACGCCGACGGTGGAGCCGTCCTCGGGCGTGAAGTTGCCGATGAAGCTGTTGGCCGGCGAGACCGTCGTGAACGACGCGTTCTCGTGGGCGGCGCGGCCGCTCGAGTCCTTGGCCGTCGCGGCGATCTTGTAGGCGGTGGCGCGCTCCAGCTGGCCGCTGGGCTTCCAGCTCTTCTTGTCCGCGGATATCTCGCCCTCGACCGCCGCACCGGCGCTCGTCTTCATGGTCACATCGGTCAGTGTGCCCTTGGTCACAGTGACCGCGGCGGCACTGTTGATGGAGGCGTTGTCGGAGCCGTCCTTGGGTGTGATCTTGATCTGGGCCTCGGAGGCCTTCTCGGCCGCCGCCTCGTCGACCTTGGACTGCGAGGAGCCGTTCCCCCCGTCCTCACCCTTCGGGTCGTCGCTGCCGCCTCCGCTGCACGCAGAGAGCACCAGCACCCCGCCGAGCAGTGCGGACGCGACCGTGAGGCCCTTGCGCCGCTTACTGTCCGTCATCACACGCTTCTCCATCGTCGCCGATTCCCCAAAAGCCCGAGAGTCCCCGTAACACCTGTCAACGCTACGACCGGTTCGTCCCGTTCCACATCCATCACAGGTGTGGGGCACGCCACGTCGATCCACGGGGATACGCCTGGTGCGGGTGTCGGTCACTGCGTCCTGTGAGACGACAGAACCCCGGGTGGCGGTTGCCGCCCGGGGTCACGATTCTCCCAAGCGGCGTCAGCCGGTCGCTTCTTCCTCGTCTCCGGCGCCATCATCCTCGTCGAGATCCCAATCCGGCGAATCGGGGTCGTAGTCGATCCGCTCGCTGCTCCACGACGCCTGCGCGAGTTCGACCCCCGGCAGGTCCCCGACCAGGTCGAACGGGTCGACCAGGTACGCCAGGGCCTCGGCCGTGTCTTCCGTCACTGCGCTCTCGGCGTGGGTCCGCTCGTCGGCCGGGATCTCGGGGTCCTCGGCGATGCGCCCCAGCGCCGCCTTGGTGAGGGTGTTCTCGTCCTCGACCTCGATGATCAATTCGACGCGCAACCGCACAAAACGTGATGTCTCAGGTGTGCTCATACGTCGGAGCGTACGGCTCATGGCCACCGTGACTTTCCCGTGACCCGCACCTTTCACTAACATCGCCCCACACGGCCAATTCGCCAGCGTCACAAGGGGATCGATATTCCGTGTCCGCACGTCGATCGTTGCTGACCGCCACCGCCGCGGGGACCCTCCTGGGTGCCCTGTGGTTCGTTCCGTCCGCCAAGGCGACGGACGACAAACCCGCGGAGTACAGAACACAGACGACGACGACCTCGATGCTCGGCACCACGGCGGACACGTCCACCGTGGCGTCCGAGGAGACCTCCGCCGAGACGACCGGGGGCGCGTCCACGGACACCCGCACCCGGCTCGCCGACACGGGAAGTTTCAACACGACCCCGTACGTGGCCGGGGGAACCCTGTTCCTCGGCCTCGGGGCGGGGTTCGTCGTCTACTCGATCCGCAGGGAGCGCACGACCCTGTACTGAGTACTGAGCGGGGCCGGGCCGCCGGGGGCGCCCCCTCGAAGGGGGCGCGGGGCACCGCGCGGGCGGCCGCGTCGAACACGCGGCCGCCCGACGGCCACTTCCCACGAACTCTCAGGCGGACCGGCGCCCGCCGCCGCCCTGCCCGCCGCGCGTACGCGAACCCGCGCCCGAGCGACCACGGGAAGCCGCCACCGCGCCGGATCCGGAGCGTGTACCCCCGCCGGCACCGGTACGGGTACCACCACCGGCCCCGGACCGGCCGCCGCCACCGGCACCGCCGCCCGAGCGCGTACCGGCCGCGGCCGCTCCGCGACCACCGCCCCCACCGCGCCGGCTCCGCGACTTCGCCTGCGAAGGCTGGGCGACCGCGGGCTCCGGCACGGGGATGACGACCGGGACGCCGGACGGCTCCCGCGCACCCGTGATCCGTACGAGTTCGTCGTCGCTGGACTTGATGCGGGCCGTGCGCGGGCTGATGCCCGCGTTGACCATCAGCTGGGTCATCTCCCGCTTCTGCTCCGGCAGGACCAGCGTGACCACGCTGCCGGACTCCCCCGCGCGAGCGGTACGGCCGCCGCGGTGCAGGTAGTCCTTGTGGTCGGTCGGCGGGTCGACGTTCACGACGAGGTCGAGGTCGTCGACGTGGATCCCGCGTGCCGCCACGTTGGTGGCGACCAGGGCGGTCACCAGACCGGTCTTGAACTGGTCGAGGGTGCGGGTGCGCTGCGGCTGGGAGCGTCCGCCGTGCAGGGCGGAGGCCCGTACGCCGCTGGCGAGCAGCCGCTTGGTGAAGCGGTCCGCCGAGCGCTTGGTGTCGACGAAGAGGAGCACGCGCCCGTCGCGGGCGGCGATCCGCATCGCGACGGCCTTCTTGTCCGTCTCGTCGGCGACGTGCAGCACGTGGTGCTCCATCGTCGTCACCGCGCCGGCCGAGGGATCGACAGAGTGCACGACGGGGTCCGTGAGGTACATCCGTACGAGCTTGTCGATGTTCTTGTCCAGGGTCGCCGAGAACAGCATGCGCTGCCCGTCCGGCTCGACCTGGTTGAGGAGCGCCGTGACCTGGGGCATGAAGCCCATGTCGGCCATCTGGTCGGCCTCGTCGAGGACGGTGATGCCCACCTGCGCGAGGGTGCAGTCACCGCGGTCTATCAGGTCCTTGAGGCGCCCGGGCGTGGCGACGAGCACCTCGGCCCCGCGCCGCAGCAGACCGGACTGCTTGCCGATGGAGAGCCCGCCGACGACGGTCGCGAGCCTCAGGTTCACGGACGTGGCGTACGGCGTGAGCGCGTCGGTGACCTGCTGCGCCAGCTCGCGCGTGGGCACCAGGACGAGCGCGAGCGGTGCCTTGGACTCGGCACGACGGCCGGCCGTGCGGGCGAGCAGCGCGAGGCCGAAGGCGAGGGTCTTGCCCGAGCCGGTGCGGCCCCGGCCGAGGATGTCCCGCCCCGCGAGGGAGTTGGGCAGCGTCGCGCCCTGGATCGGGAAGGGCTCGGTCACACCCTGGGCAGTGAGGGTCTTGGTGAGCGCGGCCGGCATGTCCAGCGCGTCGAAGGACTCGACGGAGGGCAGTGCGGGCGTGAGCGTCTGCGGGAGGGTGAACTCGCGCGGCGCGGTGGACTGCGCGGCGGGCTTCTTGCGTGCGTTCCTGCCGCCGTTGTTCGCGGAAGCCGCCGGGCTTCCGCCGCGTGTGCCACGAGAGCCGCGGGAACCCCGGGAATTCACCGGGCGCCCGCCGGTGGGTCGTTCAGGACGTTCGGATCGAGTCATGCTGGATCTGGAATTCCTTCCTGGGCCTCACGGTTTCCCGCGCAAAGGACACACGGACAGCACAAGCCGGGGCCCGCACCCGAAGGTGCGGACCCCGGCTCGCGTGATGCGCGTCCCGGAATTAGGCGGGGACGATGTTCTCCGCCTGCGGGCCCTTCTGACCCTGCGTGACGTCGAAGGAGACCTTCTGGCCCTCCTGCAGCTCACGGAAGCCAGAGGTGGCGATGTTGGAGTAGTGGGCGAAGACGTCGGCGCCGCCGCCGTCCTGCTCGATGAAGCCGAAGCCCTTTTCGCTGTTGAACCACTTCACGGTGCCAGTAGCCATGTCATTTCTCCTTGGATAGGTGTGTGGCTCCCATCCGGAAATGACCGGAAAAACAAAACGCGCCTGAGAGAGGAATCCTTTCAGGCGCACAAGTTAATGGGTACCAAAAACGTTTCGTTAAGAACCCTAGCACACGAGAAGGCGGGGCCGCTGTGACCGACACGACAGCCCCGCCCGCACGGAAAGGAAGGCGCGTCAGGCGAGCGGGCCCGTCACGGGTTCCACCGCCGC
Organism: Streptomyces aurantiacus; assembly: GCF_027107535.1. Classification (NCBI taxonomy): domain Bacteria; kingdom Bacillati; phylum Actinomycetota; class Actinomycetes; order Kitasatosporales; family Streptomycetaceae; genus Streptomyces; species Streptomyces sp. Qhu-G9. The sequence goes on from NZ_CP114283.1 coordinate 8,503,007, forward strand.
GACGAGGTGGCCGCCGCGCACGAAGGCGTCCGCCGCGGCCAGGTCCGGGGCGAGGAACCGGTCCGGTCCCGGGCCCGCCACTCCGGCGGCGCGGGCGGCGGCGATGGCGGCCTGCGAGGCGGGCGCCGGGGTGAGTCCGGCGCGCAGCTCGACGGCCCGTGTGGCGGCGTACAGCTCGATGGCGACGATCCGGGCCAGGTTGTCGACGGCCGTGCGGAGCTTGCGGGCGGCCGACCAGCCCATCGAGACGTGGTCCTCCTGCATGGCGGAGGACGGGATGGAGTCGGCGGAGGCCGGGACGGCGAGCCGCTTCATCTCGCTGACCAGGGCCGCCTGCGTGTACTGGGCGATCATGAGGCCGGAGTCGACGCCCGCGTCGTCCGCGAGGAACGGCGGCAGGCCGTGCGAGCGGTTCTTGTCGAGGAGCCGGTCCGTGCGGCGCTCGGCGATGGACCCGAGGTCGGCGGCGGCGATGGCGAGGAAGTCCAGCACGTACGCGACGGGCGCCCCGTGGAAGTTGCCGTTCGACTCGACGCGGCCGTCGGGCAGGACGACCGGGTTGTCGACGGCGGAGGCGAGTTCACGGTCGGCGACCAGGCGGGCGTGGGCCATCGTGTCGCGGCCGGCGCCGGCGACCTGCGGGGCACAGCGCACGGAGTAGGCGTCCTGCACGCGCGGGGCGTCGTCCTGGTGGTGGCCCGTGAGCTCCGAACCCTTCAGCACGGCCAGCATGTTGGCGGCGCTGACGCCCTGGCCCGGGTGGGGGCGGATGGCGTGCAGTTCGGGGGCGAGGACCTTGTCGGTGCCGAGCAGCGCTTCCAGGCTGAGGGCCGCCGTGATGTCGGCGGACTTGTAGAGGGTGTCGAGGTCGGCGAGGGCCATGACCAGCATGCCGAGCATGCCGTCGGTGCCGTTGAGGAGGGCCAGTCCCTCCTTCTCGCGCAGTTCGACGGGCTCGATGCCGTGTGCGGCGAGCAGTTCGCCGGCCGGGCGGATCTCGCCGTCCTGGCCTTCGGCGTCCCCCTCGCCCATCAGTGTCAGGGCGCAGTGGGAGAGCGGTGCGAGGTCGCCGGAGCAGCCGAGCGAGCCGAACTCGTGGACGACCGGGGTGATGCCGGCATTCAGGATGTCGGCCATGGTCCGCGCGACGGACGGCCGTACGCCGGTGCGGCCCGAGCAGAGGGTCTTCAGCCGCAGGAACATCAGGGCTCTGACGACCTCGCGCTCGACGCGCGGCCCCATCCCGGCGGCGTGCGAGCGCACGATGTTGCGCTGCAGCTGAGCCCGCAGCTCCGGGCTGATGTGCCGGGTCGCGAGTGCCCCGAAGCCGGTGGAGACCCCGTACACGGGCTCCGGTTTGGCCGCGAGCGCCTCCACGATCTCGCGGGCCGCGGCGAGCGCCGCCACCGCCTCGCCGGAGAGTTCGACGCGGGCGCCGCCGCGCGCCACGGCGAGAACGTCGGACGCGGTGACACCGGTCGTCCCCACCACCACAGTGTGCATATCCATATTCAGGAGCGTACGCAGTGAATGTGATGGTGTCACTAGTGGATGCCGGGCCGGGTCCTTACCTCCGCCCGGGATTTCCGCCCGGGACCCCGGCCCGGCGCTCCGCGTGCGTCCCTACCGGCGGCCGCGGAATCTCCGGCGTTCGGCCGCCGCGGGCGGGGGCGCGTCGGCCAGGCGTACGACTGGGTCGTCGGGACCCTCACGGCCGGCGACGACGGGCTTGGCCGCCCGTACGGCCTTGGCGCGGTACTGGGCCGCGTCGGCGAGGCGGAAGAGACGGCGGGCGGAACGGACGGGACCGAGCGGATCCCCGGTCGAGGCGACACCGCACGCCACCCCTTCACCCAGTTCCAGCTCGGCGGCACGGCGGCAGAGTTCGTCGGCGACACGGACCACCTCGTCGGCGGCCGGGCCCACGGACAGCAGGCAGAACTCGTCACCGCCGAGGCGGGCGGCGAGCGTGCCGGGCAGCATCGCGCCGCACAGGGACAGCACCGACCCGAAACGCTCCAGGAGCCGGTCGCCGACGGCATGGCCCTGGGTGTCGTTGACGCGCTTGAGGCCGTTGACGTCGCACACGACGAGACTCACGACGACCCCCTCGGCGCGGTGGCGTTCCACGGCCTCGTCCAGGCGCATGTCCACCGCGCGGCGGTTGGCGAGGCCGGTGAGCGCGTCGGTGAAGGCGAGGCGGCGGGCCTCCTCCAGGCGTTCCGTCTGCGCGATCCCGGCGGCGACCACGGAGGCGAGGACGGTCGCGAAGTCGGCGTCGGCAGGGCCGAACACGGGGGCACCGGCAGGACGGGCGACGTACAGCTCGCCCCAGGCCCGCCCGTGCAGGACGATCGGCGCGACGACACAGCAGCCGCGTCCGCGCCGCCGGAGCGCGGCGACCCTCTGGTGGCAGTACTCGGCGTGCCCCGTGGCCGGCCCGTCGGCCGTCTCCACCCACGCGTTGGGCTCACCGCCGCCGACCCAGCGCTCGTGCAGGAACTCGGTGATCTCGGGGAACTGGTGCACGGGGTACGCCTCGCCCTCCGGGAACTCCTCCTCGTCACGGGCCCGCTCCCCCACGTTCACCAGGACGCGCAGCCGCCCCAGCTCCCGCTCCCACACGGACAGCGCGGCGAAGCTGCCGCCCAGCGCCCGGCACGCCCCGGCAGCCGCCGCCCGCCACGACTCCCGCGGGGCGTGCGCGGCGGCCATGCCCTGCGCCAGCGCCACCACGGCCCTCAGTCGCACATCGTCACCACCCATTACCCCAGGTTAGGTAGGTTTGGGAGGTTTTGGTCCGTTGATGCGGCGAACAGGGGTCCGCGGGTGGGCCCGGAGCGCCTTTCCCCGGAGGCGGCCGGCTGCGATGATCGGGCCACGGAAGTTAACCCACGTTAACCGGGAGGGTTTCATGGCGGAGCAGGGCGCGGAACAGCGGTTCGGGGAGTACGTGGCGGTGCGGCACCACGCGTCGTACGTCGCGGAGCTCACCCTGGACCGGCCCAAGGCCATGAACGCCGTGTCGTCCGGGATGGCCCGCTCGATCGCCGCGGCGTGCGAGGCGCTGGCCGCCGACCGGGACGTACGCGCGGTGGTGGTGACCTCGACGCACGAGCGGGCCTTCTGCGTCGGGGCCGACCTCAAGGAGCGCAACTCCCTCACGGACGCCGAGCTGGTCCGTCAGCGCCCGGTCGCGCGGGCGGCGTACACCGGTGTGCTGGAGCTCCCGATGCCCACCGTGGCCGCCGTGCACGGCTTCGCGCTGGGCGGCGGCTTCGAGCTGGCCCTGGCCTGCGACCTGATCGTGGCGGACGGTACGGCCGTGGTGGGCCTGCCCGAGGTGTCGGTCGGCGTCATCCCCGGCGGCGGCGGTACGCAGCTGCTGCCGCGCCGGGTCGGTGCGGCGCGGGCGGCGGAGCTGATCTTCTCCGCGCGGCGGGTGGAGGCCGTGGAGGCGAGGGAGCTGGGGCTGGTCGACAGCCTGGTCGCCGACGGGGAGGACCGCGCCGAGGCGCTGGCCCTCGCGGGGCGCATCGCCGCGAACTCGCCCGTCGGGCTGCGGGCCGCCAAGCGGGCGCTGCGGCTCGGGCACGGGCTCGACCTGCGCGCGGGCCTGGAGATCGAGGACGCGGCCTGGCGTTCGGTCGCCTTCTCCGGCGACCGCGCGGAGGGAGTGGCGGCCTTCAACGAGAAGCGCCGCCCGGAGTGGCCCGGGGAGTAGTCCCGCGTAGGCCCCCGTGAGGCCGGCCAAACCTGCCTCGGCGCACAACTCCCCGTTCGGGTGATGTGCGGCCGCAGACCGCCCGGACCTCCCGAGAACGCGCATAGCCTGCGCACCGCGACAGCGCGCCGGGAGGCGCCCTCGCCCGGGGAGGGATCTGCATGCCGGACACGGCAACGAAGTGGGAGACGGTCTCATCGGAGCCGTCCCTGCCGGAACCCGTTCTCCCCCGCCCGCGGGGCCGCCACCGCAAACCCCGCCGGCGCGGCGTCCTCTTCGCGGTCGGCGGTCTCGCCCTGGCCGCGGGCGCGCTGAGCGTGCTGCGCGTGGCCGGCCCCCACCCGTCGGGCGGCGGCGAGAGCGTGGAGGCCACGGACCTCGAGCCCAGCGGGGCCGGTTCGGTCGAGAACACCGCACAGGACGGCACCGGGGCAGGAGAAGGACCCGGGACGGGGAGAGGGACAGGGCCAGGAGAAGCGGGAGCCGGGCCGGTGGCCGCCGGGGCGCCTGCGGCGAGCGCGTCCCCTTCTGCCGCCGCGGCCGCGGGACGCGGCTCCCGGACGGGCCCGGCCCCCGGGGCGGCCGGCACCGGGGCAGGCGCGTCGGCGAGGGGGCCCGCGGCGACCGCCGGTCCCGCGGCCGCCCACCCCGCGCCCACGTCGGCGCGGCCCCTCCAGGGCGCACGGCCGGCCGTCACCGAGCCCCCCGCCGAAGCGGCCCAGCAACCGGCACCCCGGCCGCCCGCGGCAGGGCCGTCGGCACCCGCTCGGACCGTGGCGCCCACCAGTCCTCCCAAGGGCTCCTCACCGGGCGGCATCTGTGTACCGGTCGTGGGCCTGTGTCTCGACGGGCCCGCCGCCCGCTGACCCGGGTGTCCGGGCCGGACGTGCCGCGGCACTAGCTCCTGCGGCTCATCAGCCACGGTTCGACGACGCCCAGGCCGCGCACCGCCCGTTGCCACATCGGCTGGATGCCGAAGCGGTACGTCGGGGGTTCCTCGCCCTCCTTCTCCGCGGTGACGGCCTCCTCCAGGGCCACGGCCTCGGAGGCGGGTGCGTCGCCCGTCCGGATGAGCTCCTGCGCGAAGGCCCCGTCGACCAGGACGGCGTCCTTGGGAGCTATCGAGGTCAGCCGGGACGCGAGGTTCACGGTCGTGCCGAAGACGTCGCCCATGCGGGTGGTCACCGTGCCGAAGGCGATGCCCACGCGCAGTTCGGGCATCGTCTCGTCGTTGGCCATGGTCTCGATCAGGCGCAGGGCGATCTCGGCGGCGACACCCGCGTCGTCGGCCGCGTACAGCACTTCGTCGCCCAGCGTCTTGATGAGCCGTCCCCCGTGCGCGGCGACCAGGTCGGCGGCGGTGGTCTCGAAGGCCTCGACGAGCTCGCCGAGTTCCTCCTCCTCCATGCGCCGCGTCAGGCGCGTGAAGCCGACGAGGTCCGCGAAGCCGACGGCCAGCCGGCGGTCCACCATCTCGTCGTCGTCCGCGGCCTGCACGACCCGGCCGGTCGCGGCGGCGAGCTGGCGCCGCCAGACGTAGACGAGGAACTCCTCCAGCTCGGGCAGGAGCAGCTCGACCAGCGGATACGTGACCTCGGTGCGCGTCATGCCCGGTTCCGGGGGCTCGGTGAGGCCCTCCAGGAAGGAGTCGATCTGCCATTCGGCCAGCCGGGCGGTGGTCTGGCCGGTGGAACGGGCCACCTGGACGGCCATCGCCTCGCTGAGCAGCCCGGCCTCGACCAGACCGGCCAGCCGCCGCAGGGCCAGGACGTCCGCCTCGGTGAGCGCCTTGGCCTGGCCGATGTCGGCGAAGCCCATGGCCCGCCAGAAACGGGACGCCAGCTCCATGGAGACGCCCGCGCTGCGGGCCGCCTGGAAGGGGGTGTAGCGCCGCTCGGCGCCGAGGATGAGCTGTTCGAGCCTCAGTGCGAGCGGGTCCTCGTCGGGCTCGTCGCCGGGCAGCTCGGCCCGGCCGTCCTGCGTGTCCGTCCGGCCGCGCGGCTCCGCCAGGCCGGCCGCCTCCGCCCGGTCGGCCGCTCCCGTCCGGTTCACCGCCTCCGCCCGGTGGGCCGCCTCGGCCGGGTCCGGCCCCTCGGCCCGGCCGGCCGTCTCCGTCCGGTCGATCGCCCCGGTCCGGCCGTCCTGCGCGTTCACTGGGTTCTGTTCCTCCACGCGCGCGTGCGCCTCGGCGCGGTCGACCCGTGCGGCCGCCGTGTCGGCGGCAGACCCGGCGGTACGCCCCGACTCGCCGTCGGAGGCGGGGTCACCCATGCCGGAACCGCTGTCGTCGACGGTCACGCCTGTTGCCCTTCCGATCTGCCGCGGTCAGGTATCGACCGGCCTCAACTCTACGGCAGGTGTGCTGTGGCTCACTCCCGAGTGCCGAGGCCGGACGGCTCGTGGACCACTCCGCACCCGTACGTCCGGCGGCCCACTCCCAGTCGTACGGCCCGCGCGCGTCCCCTGCTCATCACCAGCACGAACGGGCACGGGACACCCCGCGTACCCCGTTCGTCCCGTCCGTCACTCGTTCTCCGGGGATCCCGCCGGACGCAGGTGCACGATGTCCCCGGCGCCCACGGGCTGCTGCACGCCCTCCGCCGTGGCCAGCACGAGCCGGCCGTCGCGGTCCACGGCCACCGCCTCCCCGGTGATCGACTCACCGCCGGGCAGCTCGGCCCGCACCGTCCGCCCGAGCGTCGAGCATCCCGCCGCGTACGCCTCCTGGAGTCCCGACGCGGCGGGGTCGCCCTCCACCCGCCGCCACTTCTCGAACCACTGTTCGAGCGATCGGAGGACGGCCCGCAGGATCGTGTCCCGGTCCGTGGTGACCGCTCCCGCGAGCGCGAGCGAACCGGCGCCCGGCACGGGCAGTTCGTCCTCGCGGAGCGTGACGTTGATGCCGATGCCGACGACGACCGCGTCGGGCCCCGCGCGCTCGGCGAGGATGCCGCCCACCTTGCGTTCCGTGCCGCCCACCGTCGCCAGCAGGTCGTTCGGCCACTTCAGGGCCGTTTCCACGCCCGCCGCCCGCGAGAGGCCCGCCGCGACCGCGACCCCGGTGAGCAGCGGCAGCCAGCCCCACCGCTCCACGGGGACCCCGGTGGGCTTCAGCAGGACGGAGAAGAAGAGACCCGAGCGGGCGGGGGCCGTCCACCGGCGGTCGAGGCGGCCGCGCCCGGCGTCCTGCTCCTCGGCGACGAGGACCGCGCCCTCCTCCGCCTTTCCCGCGGCGGCGAGAGCGACGAGGTCGGAGTTGGTGGAGCCGGTGCGCTCCACCACGTCGACATCGCACCAGAGTCCGTCGTGCCCGCCGTTGCGTACGAGCGCGCGGCGCAGCGCCACGGCATTGAGCGGCGGACGGTCCAGGTCGGACCACCGATTGCTGTTCGCGTCTGAGTCATCTCGCGGCGTCATGCAACCCACCCTAGGTGTGGTAAACGCCGCACTGCCGAACGGTAGGCACGCCACTACGCTACGGATGAGTAGCCATCCCCCCTTCTGAGCACCACCTCTTCAGCATCAGCTCTTCGAGCACCTCACCCTCACGTCCCCACTGAGCAGGCAGGGAGCCGCATCCCGATGTCCGAGCCGGAACAGCAGCACGAGATCGACATCCACACCACCGCGGGCAAGCTCGCGGATCTGCGGCGCCGCATCGACGAGGCGACGCACGCCGGCTCGGCGCGTGCCGTCGAAAAGCAGCACGCCAAGGGCAAGTTGACGGCTCGTGAGCGGATCGAGCTGCTGATGGACGAGGGTTCCTTCGTCGAGTTCGACGAGTTCGCACAGCACCGCTCGACGGACTTCGGCCTGGAGAACAACCGCCCGTACGGGGACGGGGTCGTGACCGGCTACGGCACGGTGGACGGCCGTCCGGTCGCCGTGTTCTCGCAGGACTTCACAGTCTTCGGCGGTGCCCTCGGTGAGGTCTTCGGACAGAAGATCATGAAGGTGATGGACTTCGCGCTGAAGACCGGCTGTCCGGTCATCGGCATCAACGACTCGGGCGGCGCCCGTATCCAGGAGGGCGTCTCGGCGCTCGGCATGTACGGCGAGATCTTCCGCCGCAACACCCACGCCTCGGGTGTGATCCCCCAGATCAGCCTGGTCGTCGGGCCGTGCGCCGGCGGCGCCGTCTACTCCCCCGCCATCACCGACTTCACGGTGATGGTCGACCAGACCTCGCACATGTTCATCACCGGCCCGGACGTCATCAAGACGGTCACCGGCGAGGACGTCGGCTTCGAGGAGCTGGGCGGCGCGCGCACGCACAACGCGGTCTCGGGCGTGGCCCACCACATGGCGGGCGACGAGAAGGACGCGATCGAGTACGTCAAGTCGCTGCTGTCCTACCTCCCGTCGAACAACCTCAGTGAGCCGCCCGCCTTCCCCGAGGAGGCGGACCTCGCTCTCACCGACGAGGACCGCGAGCTCGACACGCTGATCCCGGACAGCGCGAACCAGCCGTACGACATGCACACGGTCATCGAACACGTCATGGACGACGCCGAGTTCTTCGAGACGCAGCCGCTGTTCGCGCCGAACATCCTCACCGGCTTCGGACGGATCGAGGGCCGCCCGGTGGGCGTCGTCGCCAACCAGCCGACGCAGTTCGCCGGCTGCCTGAACATCGACGCCTCCGAGAAGGCCGCGCGCTTCGTGCGCACCTGCGACGCCTTCAACGTCCCGGTCCTCACCTTCGTGGACGTGCCGGGCTTCCTGCCGGGTGTCGACCAGGAGCACACCGGGATCATCCGCCGCGGCGCCAAGCTGATCTACGCGTACGCGGAGGCCACGGTCCCGCTGATCACGGTCATCACCCGCAAGGCCTTCGGCGGCGCGTACGACGTCATGGGCTCCAAGCACCTGGGCGCGGACCTCAACCTCGCCTGGCCGACCGCCCAGATCGCCGTGATGGGCGCGCAGGGCGCGGTGAACATCCTGCACCGCCGGACCATCGCCGCGACGCCCGCCGAGGAGCAGGAGGCCACCCGGGCCCGCCTGATCCAGGAGTACGAGGACACGCTCCTCAATCCGTACACGGCGGCCGAGCGCGGGTACATCGACGGTGTGATCCTGCCGTCCGACACCCGCTCCCACGTCGTACGCGGTCTGCGGTCCCTGCGCACCAAGCGGGAGTCCCTGCCGCCGAAGAAGCACGGCAACATCCCCCTGTAGAACGCCTGTCGAGAGCGGGAGCGGTCATGATCAAGGTCATACGGGGCAACCCGACTCCGGAGGAGCTGGCGGCCGCGCTGGCGGTGGTCCGGGCCCGCGCCGCGGCGGCGGCGACGGCCCCGGACGGCGCGGACCAGGAAAGGGACGCGTGGTCCGACCCGTCCCGGCTGGCCCAGAGCCGCCTGCCGGCACCGGGCCCGAGGACGTGGGCCCACACCTACTGGCCCCGTTAGGAGCACGCGCCCCGCGGGCGGAGAACCGCCGCGACGACTTCGGCCATCACCGCGTATCCCGCGTCGTTCGGGTGCAGGTGGTCGCCGAAGTCGTACGCGCCGCACAGCGCGTCCGAGCCGCCGGGGCCGGCCAGCGCACGGTGCAGGTCGGCCACGCCGTCGTACTCCCCCGAGCAGCGAATCCACTCGTTGAGCTCGTGGCTCACCTTCGCGGCCCGCTCCCCCCAGTGGTCGGACCCGCCGAAGGGCAACAGGGTCGCGCCCACGGCCCGCACTCCCCGGGCTCGCGCCTGCCGTATCAGCTCCCGGTGCCCGGCGATGAGTTCGCTCACCTCGACGCGCGGCGCGGGCCGGTACGTGGGCTGTTCGTCGGTCTCGCTGAAGCCGATGTCGTTGAGTCCCAGCAGCACGACCAGCGTGTCGACGCCGGCTTGGGCGAGCACGTCCCGCTCCAGGCGGTGGATTCCCTTCTCCCCGTACCAGGCCGAGTCGTTGAGGAGCAGGTTCCCGCCGATGCCGGCGTTGAGGACGGGCCGCCCGGTGCGCTCGGCGAGGGCGTCCGACCAACGGCGGTCCGCGCCCGGTGTGGACCCGAACCCGTCCGTGATCGAATCGCCGAAGAGCGCCACCCCGTCGGCGCGCCCCGCCGACACGTCCACGCCCGACAGGAAGTACCAGGACTCGGTGGCCTCGTCGAAGCCCTCGCCCCCGGTGTCCTCCAGGAGGTCCCCCGCGCCCCGGTAGCTGGTCGTGAAGGCCTGCGCGTGGAACGTCGCGGGCCCGGTGACGGCGTCCAGGTGGAGGGTGACCGTCACTGATTCGCCCGCTTCCAGGGCGAGTTCGGCCGCGTCCGTGGTGAGGGTCCCGCGTGCGGGGACCTCAGCGGACGGGGATCCCGCGAAGGTGAACCGCCGCACCGAGTCCGGCCGTACGGCCGCTCCGCGGGCCGTACGGCCGACCGTCGCGCCGGCGACCCGGAGCGGCGAGGTCCCGTACGCGTTCGAGAGGCGGATGCGGACGCGGTCGCCGCCCGCGCCGAGGCGGACGACCTGGCGCAGGGAGTGACGCCAGAAGCCCTCCTGCGACCAGTTGGGGGTGAAGCCGGTACTGGGCAGCTGTGGAGAGGCGGTCCAAGCGGTGGTGAACACGGCACTTCCCTCTCTAATGGAACCAGGGTTCCTTTAATGATGAAGGGAACGGTAGCAAGGATCGACCCCTAACGGAACTGCAGACCCTTTAGGTCAGGATGAGTACGCGTACTCAGGCGCCCCGGGGCCCGCCGGAGTCACGATCGGAGACATGCTGTGGTCCGACCCGGAGAACGAGCCGCCGAAGGAGCTGCGCGACATGCAGGACATGTTGCGGCGGCTCGGCGTCCTCATCGCAGTGACCGTGGTGTTCGCGATGATCATCCTCGGCCTGATGTGAGCCCGGCCCGATGTGAGTCCGGCCCGATGTGGCGTCGGGCCGCCGTGACTTTCGGGCTGATGCGAGCCGCCCCGGCCCCGCCGATACGCTGGCCGCATGACTGATCAGCCACGCCGCCGGCTCGTCCTCGCCTCCCAGTCCCCCGCCCGCCTCGCGCTGCTGCGGCAGGCCGGCCTCGCCCCCGAGGTCATCGTCAGCGGGTTCGACGAGGACGCCGTGACCGCACCGACCCCCGCCGAGCTGGCGCTCGCCCTCGCCGAGGCGAAGGCGTCCGTGGTGGCGGCCCGGCCCGAGGCCGACGGGGCGCTGGTGATCGGCTGCGACTCGGTGCTCGAACTGGACGGCGTGGCGTACGGCAAGCCGGCCGACGCCGAGGAGGCGACCGCGCGCTGGAAGACGATGCGCGGCCGGGCGGGCACGCTGCAGACCGGCCACTGCGTCTGGGACACGGCGGCCGGGCGTCACACGTCGGGGGTCGCGTCCACCGTCGTCCGCTTCGGCGAGCCGACCGACGCCGAGATCGCCGCGTACGTCGCCTCGGGCGAGCCGCTGCACGTCGCCGGGGCGTTCACGCTCGACGGCCGCTCGGCCCCGTTCGTCGACGGCATCGACGGCGACCACGGCAACGTCATCGGAATCTCGTTGCCGCTGGTACGCCGCCTGCTGGCCGAACTGGGCGTCGGCATCACACAGTTGTGGACGCCGCGCGAGAAGTGACGCGCGGGGGCGGTCAGGTGGCCGAGGGCGCCGGAGGCGAGGGCACGATGGGCGCCCCGGCGCTGTCCCCGTCCGCCGGGCCGCCGTCCGGCTTCGCGCCGGCCACCGCGGCCTCGTGACGGTCGTACGTCATGAAGATGAGCACGATCAGTCCGAGCACCACCATCATGAAGGCGAACGCGCCCCAGCCCACCAGGCCGACCGTGAACGCGCCGAGCAGGGCGTGCACCACCGCCGCGCTGATCAGCAGGATGCGGCCGAGGCCGGCGGGAGCGCGGTCGCGCAGGCCGACGCGCAGCGCGGTGAAGCCGCAGAGCGCGAAGTAGAGGCCGAAGAGCAGGCCGGCGACCTTCGAGGACGTGGACATCACATCCGGGTCGAGCCCCGCCAGGGACATGTCCTGCCGGTCGACGACGACCCCCATGAACCAGTTGACCAGCGCGATGCCGAGCGCCTCCACGAAGAGCACGATCGCGGTCACCCACGCCACCGGTCTGCGGACCACCGGCCCCCACCCACTTTCGAGTACTGCCCGAGCAGGGCCTTGTTACCTGGAGTTCGAGACAGCGTGCACGCTACTAACGGGTAAACCTGGGGACAAGGGATCTGCGGAGGGCAAAGAATCATTGGGCCATTCGTAGGGACTCCACAAAGAAACGGAGTGGCGCGCGGCACCCTCTCACAGAGACCTTGACCACATCGGAGGACTAGGGTTCTTGGGAAGCCCCCTGCGTACCGAGGTGCGACAAGGGATTTCGCGGGAGAGCAGGCCTTGTATCACGCTCCGTGTGGGCAAGCTCACCATCGGGGACGGGTCGAAACGACGTGTCGGCTGTCCCTAAACTCGGCTTGTTTCAAGGAGAGGGAGCCAACGTGCGCAAGGTGTTGATCGCCAACCGAGGCGAAATCGCTGTTCGTGTCGCCCGGGCGTGCCGAGACGCCGGTATCGCGAGCGTGGCGGTGTACGCCGAACCGGACCGGGACGCACTGCATGTGCGGGCCGCGGACGAGGCGTTCGCGCTGGGCGGTGACACCCCCGCGAGCAGTTACCTCGACATCACCAAGGTGCTCCAGGCCGCCAAGGACTCGGGGGCGGACGCGATCCACCCCGGATACGGCTTCCTCTCCGAGAACGCCGACTTCGCCCAGGCCGTCCTGGACGCCGGGCTGGTCTGGATCGGCCCGCCCCCGCAGGCGATCCGCGACCTCGGTGACAAGGTGGCGGCCCGGCACATCGCCCAGCGCGCCGGTGCGCCGCTCGTGGCGGGTACGCCGGACCCGGTGGCCGGTGCCGAGGAGGTCGTCGCCTTCGCCCGCGAGCACGGCCTGCCCATCGCGATCAAGGCCGCCTTCGGCGGTGGCGGCCGCGGCCTGAAGGTCGCCCGCACGCTCGAAGAGGTGCCGGAGCTGTTCGACTCCGCGGTGCGCGAGGCCGTCGCCGCCTTCGGCCGCGGCGAGTGCTTCGTGGAGCGCTACCTCGACAAGCCCCGCCACGTGGAGACGCAGTGCCTGGCCGACTCCCACGGCAACGTGGTGGTCGTCTCGACCCGTGACTGCTCGCTCCAGCGCCGCCACCAGAAGCTGGTCGAGGAGGCCCCGGCGCCGTTCCTCTCCGAGGCCCAGGTCGCCGAGCTGTACGCCTCCTCGAAGGCGATCCTCAAGGAGGCCGGTTACGTCGGTGCGGGCACTGTCGAGTTCCTGGTCGGCGTCGACGGCACGATCTCCTTCCTGGAGGTCAACACCCGTCTGCAGGTCGAGCACCCGGTCACCGAGGAGGTCGCCGGGATCGACCTGGTCCGCGAGATGTTCCGTATCGCCGACGGCGAGGAACTGGGCTACGACGACCCGCCGCTGCGCGGCCACTCCTTCGAGTTCCGCATCAACGGCGAGGACCCGGGCCGGGGCTTCCTGCCCGCGCCCGGCACCGTGACCAACTTCGCCCCGCCGTCCGGCCCGGGCGTGCGCCTGGACGCGGGCGTGGAGACCGGCAGCGTCATCGGCCCGGCCTGGGACTCCCTGCTCGCCAAGCTGATCGTCACCGGCCGCACCCGCGAGGAGGCCCTGCGACGGGCCGCCCGCGCGCTGGAGGAGTTCACCGTCGAGGGCATGGCGACCGCCATCCCGTTCCACCGTGCCGTGGTCGCCGACCCCGCGTTCGCGCCCGAACTGACCGGCTCGGCCGATCCGTTCACGGTCCACACCCGCTGGATCGAGACCGAGTTCGTCAACGAGATCCCTGCCTTCACCGCTCCCGCGGACACGGAGGTGGAGGACGAGCCGGGCCGTGAGACGGTCGTCGTCGAGGTCGGCGGCAAGCGCCTCGAGGTCTCCCTGCCGTCCTCGCTGGGCATGTCCCTGGCCCGTACGGGGCTCGCGGCGGGTGCCAGGCCCAAGCGCCGCTCCGCCAAGAAGTCCGGCCCGGCCGCCTCCGGTGACACGCTCGCCTCGCCGATGCAGGGCACCATCGTCAAGGTGGCCGTGGAGGAGGGCCAGGAGGTCAAGGAGGGCGACCTGATCGTCGTCCTGGAGGCCATGAAGATGGAGCAGCCCCTCAACGCCCACCGGTCGGGGACCATCAAGGCCCTCGCCGCCGAGGTGGGCGCCTCCCTCACGTCCGGCGCCGTGATCTGCGAGATCAAGGACTGACGCACACCGCATCCCGAAGCGCCCGACGAACAGGATCAGCCTGTCCGTCGGGCGCTTCGGGTTACCGCGCCCCTCTGGGGGCGCAGCCCCCAGAGGGGCGCGGGGAACTGCGCGACCAGCCACATCCGGCCCGCACGCCCGGACGGCGATCATGGGGCGGACGAGACGGCTCCAGGCCCCCCAGGGGGCGGTCGCAGGAGGCGAGAGAGGCCAGGTGAGACACATGTCCAACCCGCCGGCAGGCACACGCATGCGCGCCGACGCCCGGCGCAACCACGAGCGGCTGGTGGCCGAAGCACGGACCACGTTCGCCGAACACGGCGCCGACGCCTCCCTGGAGGACGTGGCGAAACGCGCCGGCGTGGGCATCGGCACGCTGTACCGCCACTTCCCGAACCGGCACGCACTGCTGAGCGCGGTCTTCGCGGACGCGGTGAGTGATCTGCTGGACCGCTCACGCGAACTGCTCGACGACCCGCAGCCGTGCACGGCGCTCGTGACGTGGCTGCGCGCCGTCATCACTCATGCGGGTGAGTATCGCGGGCTGTCGCGAGCGCTCATGTCGGCCTCGCACGACGACGCCTCGGCGCTCGCGCGATGCAGCGGCCCGATGCGTGAGGCGGGCAGTGCCCTCCTCACGCGCGCCCAGCGGGCAGGCGCAGTACGCCCCGGTGTGTCCATCGGTGATCTGCTCCAGCTGACCAACGCGATCGCGCTGGCCGCCGAAGAGACCCCCGGTGACCCGGAGTTGGCCGACCGCCTGCTGACACTGACTCTGCGGGGCCTCAAGGCCTGACGCCCCGCACGGCGCACGTACGAACTGCCGTGGCGCCTTCCGACGTACGGACTGGACCGCCGTCCGTCGGCAGGGGCGCCGCTCTGTCAGCGTCGGCGCAGGTCGGCGACCCGAGCCCGCTCGCTCTGGGGCTGATCCCCCAGAACCGCCGCGGCACTGCGCAACTGCGGTCCTCCGCCGGGTGCCTGGCCGCGTCGGGGGCCCGGCAGCGGCACGTCCCGGCGTGGCGGCTGGCGCCCCGCCGGGACCGTATCGCCGCCCGAACCGCCGGCTCCGGCCACCGCGATCTGCACGCCCTGATCGGCCAGGGCCTGCAGTTCGGTGGCCGCGCGGTCGTCGTGGGCGGGCGGCTCGTCGGTGACCAGCCGGGTGATCACGTCGGTCGGCACGGTCTGGAACATCGTGTCGGTGCCGAGCTTGGTGTGGTCGGCGAGGACCACGACCTCGGCGGCCGCCTGGACGAGTGCGCGGTCGACGGACGCCGACAGCATGTTGGAGGTGGACAGGCCGCGCTCGGCGGTCAGTCCGCTCCCCGACAGGAAGGCCCGGGAGACCCGCAGCCCCTGGAGGGACTGCTCGGCCCCGCTGCCGACCAGGGCGTAGTTGGAACCGCGCAGGGTGCCGCCGGTCATCACGACCTCCACGCGGTTGGCGTGGGCCAACGCCTGGGCCACCAGCAGGGAGTTGGTGACGACGGTCAGTCCGGGGACACGCGCGAGCCGGCGGGCCAGCTCCTGGGTGGTGGTTCCCGCCCCCACCACAATGGCCTCGCCCTCTTCGACGAGACTTGCGGCGAGATCGGCGATGGCCGTCTTCTCGGCGGTCGCGAGATGAGATTTCTGCGGAAAGCCGGACTCCCGCGTGAACCCGCCCGGCAATACCGCACCGCCGTGTCGGCGGTCGAGGAGTCCTTCTGCCTCCAGTGCGCGCACGTCCCGCCGTACGGTCACTTCGGAGGTCTGGACGACGCGGGCGAGCTCACGGAGCGACACGGCTCCATTTGCTCGCACCATTTCGAGGATCAATTGGCGACGTTCTGCAGCGAACACGAAACTGACAGTAACCCCAACGACCGTCTGCTTTCAGCAGTTTGCGCCGAATAACAGAAGTTGTTCGCATGGCAGGGTGGGAAGTGGTATACGCCTAATCACAACGCGTATGCCGCGCGAATGGTCGGCAACTCCCCGTGACCGGCAGCCGGCGACTCCCCGTGACCAGCGGAGAACCGCCTTCTGCTCAGCCCTCGCCCG
This sequence comes from Streptomyces aurantiacus, assembly GCF_027107535.1. Taxonomy (NCBI): domain Bacteria; kingdom Bacillati; phylum Actinomycetota; class Actinomycetes; order Kitasatosporales; family Streptomycetaceae; genus Streptomyces; species Streptomyces sp. Qhu-G9. The sequence continues at coordinate 8,518,982 of NZ_CP114283.1, forward strand.
CGGACTTCCTCGTGTGCAGCTGCCGCGCCACCTCGGCGATGGAGCCCGAGAGCGACGGATACACGGTGAAGGCGTTCGCGATCTGTTCGACGGTCAGGTTGTTGTCGACCGCGAGGGAGATCGGGTGGATGAGTTCCGAGGCGCGCGGCGCGACGACCACACCGCCGACGACGATCCCGGTGCCCGGACGGCAGAAGATCTTCACGAAGCCGTCCCGGATGCCCTGCATCTTGGCGCGCGGGTTGCGCAGCAGGGGCAGCTTCACGGACCGGGCGTCGATGACCCCGCCGTCGACGTCGGCCTGCGAGTAGCCGACGGTGGCGATCTCGGGGTCGGTGAAGACGTTCGACGACACCGTCTTCAGGTTGAGCGGGGCGACCGCGTCGCCGAGGAAGTGGTACATCGCGATACGGCCCTGCATGGCGGCCACGGAGGCCAGCGCGAAGACCCCGGTGACGTCACCGGCGGCGTACACACCGGGGGCCGTGGTCCTGGAGACCTTGTCGGTCCAGATGTGCCCGGACTCCTGGACCTTGACCCCGGCCTCCTCCAGGCCCATCCCGTGGCTGTTCGGGATGGCACCGACGGCCATCAGGCAGTGCGAGCCGGTGATGACACGGCCGTCGGCGAGCGTCACCTCGACGCGGTCGCCGACCCGCTTGGCGGACGCGGCGCGCGAGCGGGCCATGACGTTCATGCCGCGCCGCCGGAACACGTCCTCCAGCACGGCCGCCGCGTCCGGGTCCTCGCCCGGCAGGACGCGGTCCCGGCTGGAGACGAGCGTGACCCGCGAGCCGAGCGCCTGGTAGGCACCGGCGAACTCGGCGCCGGTGACACCGGAGCCGACCACGATGAGCTCGTCGGGCAGCTCGTCCAGGTCATAGACCTGGGTCCAGTTCAGGATGCGCTCGCCGTCCGGCTGCGCGTCGGCCAGCTCGCGGGGGTGTCCGCCGGTGGCGATGAGCACGGCGTCGGCGACGAGCGTCTCCTCGCTCCCGTCCGCGGCCCGCACGACGACCTTGCGCGAGCCGTCCATGGCCTGCTGCCCGTCGAGCCGCCCGCGGCCCCGAAGCACCCGGGCCCCGGCACGCGTCACGGAGGCCGTGATGTCGTGGGACTGGGCGAGCGCGAGGCGCTTCACCCGGCGGTTGACCTTGCCGAGGTCGACCCCGACGACGCGCGCGGGCGTGTCGATGTGGGGGGTGTCGTCGGCGACGATGATCCCCAGCTCCTCGTACGACGAGTCGAAGGTGGTCATCACCTCGGCCGTCGCGATCAGGGTCTTCGACGGGACGCAGTCGGTGAGCACCGACGCCCCGCCCAGGCCGTCGCAGTCGACGACGGTCACCTCCGCGCCGAGCTGGGCTGCCACCAGGGCCGCCTCGTATCCGCCGGGTCCGCCGCCAATGATCACGATCCGAGTCACGTACTCCATTGTCCCGCACGCCTGAAGGTGCTTCAGCCCGGGGGCTCTCCCGGGGTGTCGCGGGCGCGTGGACCGGGGCTCCGGTTACGGGAGAGTCACATGCGTCGGCTGCCGTACCCTCGGTCCCATGTCGCTCTACGCCGCGTACGCCGGCAATCTCGACCCGCGGCTCATGACGCGCCGCGCACCCCACTCGCCGCTGCGCGCCACGGGGTGGCTCAACGGCTGGCGGCTGACGTTCGGCGGCGAGCACATGGGCTGGGAGGGCGCGCTGGTGACCATCGTCGAGGCCCCGCGCTCGCAGGTCTTCGTCACCCTGTACGACATCGCTCCCCCGGACGAGGAGTCCATGGACCGCTGGGAGGGTGTCGGCCTCGACATCTACCGGCGGATGCGTGTGCGAATCCACACCCTGGAGGGTGAGGAGCCCGCATGGGTGTACGTCCTCAACGGTTACGAGGGAGGGCTCCCCTCGGCCCGCTACCTCGGCGAGATCGCGGACGCGGCGGAATCGGCGGGAGCCCCGCACGACTACGTGATGGAGCTGCGCAAGCGCCCCTGCTGACCCGCGCGGCGCCCTGTCAGCGCCCGGGCCGGCGCCCGCCGACGCCCTGCGGGGACCTTCGGCGGAAACAACAAGACAACGATCGCAAACCCGTGACCATCAACATCTACGCGCGTAGGCCCTGAGCGGCTACCCTCATGCGCGTGAACGCATCTCTTCTTCCGGACGACATCCAGGGCGCCACCCCAGCAGATCCAAGGGTCGCCGCCGACGCCGCCGCCGTGCGCCTGCGGGAACTCTCGGGCGCCGAGACCCACGACGTCGCCCTCGTGATGGGCTCGGGCTGGGCGCCGGCCGTGGATGCCCTCGGCGACCCCGCGGCCGAGTTCCCGGTCACCGAGCTGCCGGGTTTCCCGCCGCCGGCGGTCGAGGGTCACGGCGGCAAGGTCCGCTCGTACCAGATCGGTGACAAGCGTGCGCTCGTGTTCCTGGGCCGCACCCACTACTACGAGGGCCGCGGGGTCGCCGCCGTCGCGCACGGCGTCCGTACGGCCGTGGCCGCCGGCTGCAAGACCATCGTGCTGACCAACGGCTGCGGTGGTCTGCGCGAGGGCATGCGCCCCGGGCAGCCGGTCCTGATCAGCGACCACATCAACCTGACGGCTGCGTCCCCGATCGTCGGCGCGAACTTCGTCGACCTGACGGACCTGTACTCGCCGCGGCTGCGTGCACTGTGCAAGGAGATCGACGCGACGCTCGAAGAGGGCGTGTACGCGCAGTTCCCCGGGCCGCACTACGAGACGCCGGCCGAGATCCGCATGGCCCGGGTCATCGGGGCGGACCTGGTCGGGATGTCGACCACCCTCGAGGCCATCGCCGCGCGGGAGGCCGGTGCGGAGGTGCTCGGGATCTCCCTCGTGACCAACCTCGCCGCCGGTATGACCGGCGAGCCGCTCAACCACGAGGAGGTGCTCCAGGCGGGTCGCGACTCGGCGACGCGCATGGGAGCGCTCCTCAACCAGGTCCTGGGCCGGCTGTAGCGTTTTCGCCCCCGCCGCCCTCGCCGCCCCTGCCCTTCCCGTCACTTCCTCGGGTGCTGCAGCCCCCAGGGACGGGAAGCGCGGGGCGGCGGGGGCGAAGAAATCCGGGCTCGGGGTACACCCACACGTACGACGAACGAAAAGAGGTCGACCCTCGTGCAGGACGAACTCATCGCGCAGGCCGAGGCATGGCTCGCCGAGGACCCCGACGCGGACACCCGTGAGGAACTCGCCAAGCTCATCGACGCCGAGGACACCGCGGAGCTCACCGCACGCTTCAGCGGCACCCTCCAGTTCGGCACGGCGGGCCTGCGCGGCGAACTGGGCGCCGGCCCGATGCGCATGAACCGCTCGGTCGTCATCCGCGCCGCCGCCGGTCTCGCCGCGTACCTGAAGGCGAAGGGACAGACGGGCGGCCTGGTCGTCATCGGCTACGACGCCCGCCACAAGTCCGCCGACTTCGCGCGCGACACCGCCGCGGTCATGACGGGCGCCGGCCTGCGCGCCGCCGTACTCCCCCGGCCCCTCCCGACCCCGGTCCTCGCGTACGCCATACGGCATCTGGGCGCGGTGGCGGGCGTCGAGGTGACGGCCAGCCACAACCCCCCGCGCGACAACGGCTACAAGGTCTACCTCGGCGACGGCTCCCAGATCGTCCCCCCGGCGGACGCGGAGATCGCCGCCGAGATCGCCGCGGTGGCGCGCCTCGCGGACGTCCCCCGCCCGGACTCCGGCTGGGAGACCCTCGACGACGGCGTCCTGAACGCCTACCTGGCCCGCACGGACGAGGTGCTGGCCCCCGGCTCGCCCCGGATCGCCCGCACGGTCTACACGGCGATGCACGGCGTCGGCAAGGAGACCCTCCTCGCGGCGTTCGCGCGGGCCGGCTTCCCCGCGCCCGTCCTCGTGGCCGAGCAGGCCGAGCCGGACCCGGACTTCCCCACGGTCGCGTTCCCGAACCCGGAGGAGCCGGGCGCGATGGACCTGGCCTTCGCGAAGGCCCGCGAGACCGACCCCGACCTGATCATCGCGAACGACCCGGACGCGGACCGCTGCGCCGCGGCCGTCAAGGACGGCGCCGGGGACTGGCGCATGCTGCGCGGCGACGAGGTGGGCGCCCTCCTCGCGGCGCACCTGGTCCGCCGGGGCGTACGGGGCACCTTCGCGGAGTCGATCGTCTCGTCGTCCCTCCTCGGCCGGATCGCCGGGAAGGCGGGCCTCCCGTACGAGGAGACCCTGACGGGCTTCAAGTGGATCGCCCGGGTGGAGGGCCTGCGGTACGGCTACGAGGAGGCGCTGGGCTACTGCGTCGACCCCGAGGGCGTCCGGGACAAGGACGGCATCACGGCGGCCCTCCTGATCACTGAGCTGGCCTCCGGGCTCAAGGCGGACGGCCGCTCGCTCCTCGACCTCCTGGACGACCTCGCCGTGGAGCACGGTCTGCACGCCACCGACCAGCTCGCGGTCCGGGTGGACGACCTGTCGCTGATCACGGACGCGATGCGCCGCCTGCGCGAACAGCCCCCGACCCAGCTCGCGGGACTGCCCGTCACCCGGTCCGAGGACCTCACCCAGGGGACGGACAGGCTGCCGCCCACGGACGGGCTGCGCTACACGCTGGACGGCGCCCGTGTCATCGTCCGCCCCAGCGGTACGGAGCCGAAGCTGAAGTGCTACCTGGAGGTCGTGGTGCCGGTGGGCACCCACGAGGGCCTTCCGGCGGCGCGCGCGAAGGCGGCGGAGCTGCTGGCGGCGGTCAAGCGGGACCTGTCGGCGGCGGCGGGCATCTGACGGCCGGCGTCACCCGAGGGCCCGACGGGTGTCCGCCGCCGCGGACACCCGCCGGTACCTCCGGTCCGGGACGATCCCCGGCCGCCTGCCGGGGGACGGCCGTCAGAGGCCGTACCGGCTCTTCAGGTGGCGCCAGAAGTCCCGGAACATCCACTTGTCGAACTCGGTGATCTGGGCGGCGCTGCCCGCCTTCATGAGGAAGCAGCACTGGCCGGTCGGGGACCAGTCGTAGAAGTCGTCCAGCCCGAAGGTGTGGCCGACCTCGTGCAGGTAGATGTGGATGTTCTCCTGCGCCAGGGCGTTCGTGAAGTACTCCTGGCCGACGCGCTGGCCCCAGTCGCCGCCCGCGCCGCCCTGGAAGCCCTTGGTGAGCCAGAGGGACTGGTCGTAGTGGCGGGCCGCGCCGCCCGGACAGCGGGAGTAGTTGCCGTCCTGGTGGAAGAAGCGGCCGCAGTCGGGTGCGCACTGCGGGGCGCCTCCCCCGTCGAGGTTTCCGGCGTAGATGTCGACGGAGTTGTCGGTCCACTGGAGTGTGGAGCGGTTCTTCACCGCCCAGCCGACGATGTTGACCGGCACGTTGGTGTACGGCCAGGCGTTGTGGCCCTTGCCGTTGTCGACCATGGCCGACATCCACTTGCCGAACTGCTTCTTCAGCGCGGTGTGGACCCGGTCGCGCAGGGCCGCGCTGACCGGGGCGTCGGACTCCCAGCGCACGCAGTAGTTGACGCTTCCCCGGTTGGCCATGACCTGGTCCCAGCCGTAGTTGCGGAAGCCGTGGAGGTCGGGGTAGGTCGACGAGACGTGGTTCCACACCTCGCCCAGCGGCTGTACGAGGTTCGCGGGCGGGTTCCACTCCTCTGCGGCCTGCGCCGGGGACGCCGTCGTGGCGGGGGCGACGACCAGGGCGATCAGGGCGGCGAGCAGGGTGGCCAGACGCGCCAAGAGTCTGTGCACGGTGAACTCCCTTGGTGGGGGACGGGATTTCACCTCCTGGTCGCCGCCGGTCCCCTCGCGGGTTGCCCGCCGCGCATGAGCGACTTCCGCGGCGGCCCGCCGCCCGGAGCCGGCAGGCGTTCGTGGCCCGGGACCGCGCCCGTCAGCCCAGCACGACCAGCAACGCCGCCCACACCAGTGCCAGCACCACGGCCAGCGGCCAGAGCGGGCGGCCGCGTTCGGGGACGGTGCTCTCCCCGGTGGGCCGCAGCGCGGGGTCCGTGCGCATGGCCGACAGCTCGGCCGCCAGCGCGTCGTACGGGTGGACCAGGCCGCGCCGTCGCTCGAACCAGGCCCAGCGCGGCGCCGCGACCGACCAGTCGTCGTCCCGCCAGCGGAGCTTCAGCTCGAAGGACCGGCGGCGGACGGAGCGGATGTCGTCCCAGGGAACGTGCCGGGGGCCGCCGAGTCCGGTGACCCACAGGCCCGAGCGGTCCGCCGTGATGCGCCAGGCGAGCTTCACGGGGACGCGGACGGCCCCGTAGAGGCCGAGCGCGACGACGAGGGTCAGCTTCCAGAGCGACAGGTCCGACCCGGTGATGCCGGACCAGGCGAGCCAGCCGCCCCACTGCACCAGCAGCGCGGCGGCCACCCAGTCCAGCCAGCCCGCACTCCAGCGGCGCACCGGGGCGGGGACGCGGTCCACGACCGACTCCCTCGCCTGCTCGGCCAGTTGGCGGTTCTGCTCCTCGCGGGCCTTCTCCTTGGCGATGCGCCGGGCGCCGGCGCCCGGCGACAGCGGCCGGACCGGTCCCGTCGACCACTCCGTCAGCGGCGGCTGGTCGGAGTCCTCGTCGGCGCTGAGGACCACGACCTCGGCGCCGTCGAAGGGAGCGCCGTAGAGGACGGCCTCGCGGACCGGGCCGGGGGTGTCGTCGTCGGCCGCGTCGAGGAGCCGCTCCAGTTCCTCGTCGGCGCCCGGCTCGTCGTCGCCGTCGGCCTCGTCGTCTTCCTCGTCACCGTCGTACGAGGTCAGGTCCACGGTGAACAGCGGCCGGAGCGCCGCGAGGTCGTCCGACGCGTACACCTCCGTGGTGCCCTGCGCGTCGTCGCGTACGAGGACGCGCAGTACGGGTGCGGGGGTCCGCCGCAGCGCGACGGCCCGGTGGCGGCCGAGCCACGCCGAGGCGATGGCGGTCACGCCGAGCCCTGCCAGGTAGAAGGCCAGGACCCAGGAGACCCGGCGGTCGTCGGCCGTGCCCCACAGCCGGGCGGTGGCGCCGGTGAGTACTCCGAGGCCGAGCACGACGAGGCCGAGCGGGAGCAGGAAGCGGCCGCGAAGCACCTTCGCGTCCGCGTCCGGAGTCCGCGCCGTGCCCTCTGAGGCGGCGTCCAGCGCCTGGTCGATCTGTGCGCCCCGGGCCCGCAGGCGTACGGCGACGACGACCCAGGAGACCACCACGACGAACGCCACGACGGCGGTCACGACCCACGGCTGCGACGGTGCCTCCATCGCGAGCGCGAGGAGCAGCGCGGGCGCTCCGGCCCAGACCAGTTCGGGCCGCGCGAGCACCCACAGGACGTACACCGCGAAGCCCGCCGCGACGAACGGCCACAGTCCGCCGAGCATCGCGGCCCAGGCGCCCGCGCAGAACGCGAGGGTGGTCACGGCGCCGGCGATCGACCTGCGCACCCGCAGGAACGTCCAGCGCGGCGGCAGCGCGGCCGACCAGCCCGCCGCCCGCCCGGACGTCCAGTCCCGGCAGTCGTCGGGTATCGCTGCCGCGGGCAGCCGCAGCGGCTCGTCGTACGGCACATGCACTCCTGGATCGCGTGGGAACGCCGGTGGCGGCACCGGCGCGGCACTGGTGACAGTAGCGACCGAAACGCGCCGCCCCGACCGGCGGACGCCCCTGCCCCGACGGAGGTGCCACCCTCTCGTACGGCCGAACGTGCCCATCGCCTCAAGCCCGGCGCGTCGATCCCCGGGACGTCCCGCCGTCGGCGCGCGGTTTCCGGTGGTGCGGAGCGGGGCTCGGGGTCAGCCCACGGCCAGCAGGATCGCCAGCAGGACGGCTCCGGCCGCGGCGGGTCCCACGATCTCGTAGGCCCACCGCACCGACACCTCTCCCTGGGCCCGCGGGTCCTTGCCGCGGGCGTCCATCAGCTCGCGCAGCTCGTGCATGGTCTGGTCGCTCTGGGCGCGTACGGGCCCGTTGTGCGCGGGTGAGGGGTGGCGGGGCTGCCCGCCGCGGGTGCGCGCGGCGTCACCCCTGTCCTCCTTGCGGGCCGCCCTCTTGCGGGCGCGCAGGGAGACCGGGACGGCCCACACCTGGTACTTGGTGCCGGCCTGGTCGAGCACCTCGTTCGAGTAGCCGGACCTGAACGCCTCGACCGTCCCCCAGGGCAGGACGATCACCCGGAAGGGGTTACGGATGCGCAGCCGCTCCTCGTTCGCGTACACGGCCGGGCGCAGGGTGAAGGCGGCGACCAGCGGGACGAGCAGGAGCAGCGTGGCCAGCGCCAGCCACGGCGCCCGGCCCTCGCCCGTGACCAGCGCGTCGATGCCGAGCCAGCCCGCGATCGCGAGCAGCAGCACACCGCCCGCGACGCCGGAGGGCGACCGGTAGACCCGGTCCTTGAACTGGGGTTCCGGTGTTTCCGGTGCGGGTGGCTGGTGGTCCGGGGTCGTCATGATGCCGATTCTGCCCGACGCCGTGGGACGCGCTCGTGGGCGGTGCCCCGCGGGGGGTCGTACGTCGGCTGCGGGCCGCCGGCGGCGGGGCGGAAAGGCGGGACAGCGGGACGAGCACCGGGGCTGTACAGCCGCTACGCGCGTAGATATGCTCGTCTGGTGACCATGCCCACCACTGCAACCTCCGCCGCCGCTGAGCGCGCGGGAGGCACACCCAGCGCTCACGCACTCACGGACGTGGCCGCGTCGGACAGCACGCTGCGCCGCTTCCTCCACGGGCTGCCCGGCGTCGACACGGTCGGCCTGGAGGCGCGCGCCGCCTCGCTCGGCACCCGTTCGATCAAGACGACCGCCAAGGCGTACGCCATCGACCTCGCCATCTCGATGGTCGACCTGACGACGCTGGAAGGCGCGGACACCCCGGGCAAGGTCCGGGCACTCGGCGTCAAGGCCGTCCACCCGGACCCCACGGACCGTACGGCCCCGACCACCGCCGCCGTCTGCGTCTACCCCGACATGGTGACCACCGCGAAGGAGGCCGTCGCCGGTTCCGGCGTGAAGGTCGCCTCCGTCGCGACCGCCTTCCCGGCCGGCCGCGCCGCGCTCGACGTGAAGCTCGCCGACGTGCGGGACGCGGTCGCCGCGGGCGCCGACGAGATCGACATGGTCATCGACCGCGGGGCGTTCCTCGCGGGCCACTACGCGAAGGTGTACGACGAGATCGTCGCCGTGAAGGAGGCCTCGGGCGCCGCCCGCCTGAAGGTCATCTTCGAGACCGGCGAGCTGTCGACGTACGACAACATCCGGCGTGCGAGCTGGCTCGGCATGCTGGCGGGCGCGGACTTCATCAAGACCTCGACGGGCAAGGTCGCGGTCAACGCCACGCCCGCGAACACCCTGCTCATGCTGGAGGCCGTCCGTGACTTCCGCGCGCAGACCGGGGTCCAGATCGGCGTGAAGCCCGCCGGCGGCATCCGCACCACGAAGGACGCCGTCAAGTTCCTGGTCCTGGTCAAGGAGACCGCGGGCGAGGACTGGCTGGACAACCACTGGTTCCGCTTCGGCGCGTCCTCGCTCCTGAACGACCTGCTGATGCAGCGTCAGAAGCTGGCCACCGGCCGCTACTCCGGCCCCGACTACGTGACGGTGGACTGATCACCATGGCTTCCGTATTTGAGTACGCACCGGCTCCCGAGTCCCGGTCGGTCGTCGACATCGCCCCCTCCTACGGCCTGTTCATCGACGGCGAGTTCGTGGAGGCGGCGGACGGCAGGGTCTTCAAGACCGTCTCGCCGTCCACCGAGGAGGTCCTCTCCGAGGTCGCCCAGGCGGGCGCCGAGGACGTCGACCGCGCGGTGAAGGCCGCCCGCAGGGCCTTCGGGAAGTGGTCCGCGCTGCCCGGCTCCGAGCGCGCCAAGTACCTCTTCCGCATCGCCCGGATCATCCAGGAGCGCAGCCGCGAGCTGGCCGTCCTGGAGACCCTGGACAACGGGAAGCCCATCAAGGAGACGCGCGACGCGGACCTCCCCCTGGTGGCCGCGCACTTCTTCTACTACGCGGGCTGGGCCGACAAGCTCGACCACGCGGGCTTCGGCACGAACCCCGCGCCCCTCGGCGTCGCGGGCCAGGTCATCCCCTGGAACTTCCCGCTCCTGATGCTGGCCTGGAAGATCGCCCCGGCGCTCGCGACGGGCAACACGGTCGTCCTGAAGCCCGCGGAGACCACCCCCCTGTCGGCGCTGTTCTTCGCGGACATCTGCCGCCAGGCGGGCCTGCCCAGGGGCGTCGTCAACATCCTTCCCGGATACGGGGACACGGGCGCGGCCCTCGTCGAGCACCCGGACGTCAACAAGGTCGCCTTCACGGGCTCCACCGCGGTCGGCAAGGCCATCGCACGCCAGGTGGCCGGCACGAGGAAGAAGGTCACGCTCGAACTCGGCGGCAAGGGCGCGAACATCGTCTTCGACGACGCGCCCATCGACCAGGCCGTCGAGGGCATCGTCACGGGCATCTTCTTCAACCAGGGCCAGGTCTGCTGCGCAGGCTCCCGCCTCCTGGTCCAGGAGTCGATCCAGGACGAGCTGCTGGACTCCCTCAAGCGCAGGCTCTCGACCCTGCGCCTGGGCGACCCGCTCGACAAGAACACCGACATCGGCGCGATCAACTCGGCCGAACAGCTCTCGCGCATCACCACGCTCGTCGAGCGGGGCGAGGCCGAGGGCGCCGAGCGCTGGTCCCCGTCCTGCGAACTGCCGTCCTCCGGCTACTGGTTCGCCCCGACGCTCTTCACGAACGTCACCCAGGCACACACCGTCGCACGCGACGAGATCTTCGGCCCGGTGCTGTCCGTCCTGACCTTCCGTACGCCGGACGAGGCGGTCGCGAAGGCCAACAACAGCCAGTACGGCCTGTCGGCGGGCATCTGGACCGAGAAGGGTTCCCGGATCCTGGCGGTCGCGAACAAGCTGCGCGCGGGTGTCGTCTGGTCCAACACGTTCAACAAGTTCGACCCGACCTCGCCGTTCGGCGGCTACAAGGAGTCGGGCTACGGCCGCGAGGGCGGCCGTCACGGCCTGGAGGCGTACCTCGATGTCTGAGAAGCCGAAGAACACCGAGAAGGCAGAGCGGCAGCGCCTGAGTGTCTTCAAGACCTACAAGCTGTACGTCGGCGGGAAGTTCCCGCGTTCCGAGAGCGGCCGGGTGTACGAGGTGACCGACTCGAAGGGCAAGTGGCTGGCCAACGCGCCGCGCGCGAGCCGCAAGGACGCCCGTGACGCGGTCGTCGCCGCCCGCAAGGCGTTCGGCGGCTGGTCCGGCGCGACCGCGTACAACCGCGGCCAGATCCTCTACCGCGTCGCGGAGATGCTGGAGGGCCGCAGGAGCCAGTTCGTCCACGAGGTCGCCGACGCCGAGGGCCTGTCGAAGGCGAAGGCCGCCGAGCAGGTCGAGGCGGCGATCGACCGCTGGGTCTGGTACGCGGGCTGGACCGACAAGATCGGCCAGGTGGTCGGCGGCGGGAACCCGGTGGCGGGCCCGTTCTTCAACCTCTCGACGCCCGAGCCGACGGGCGTGGTGACGGTCCTGGCTCCCCAGGAGTCGTCCTTCCTCGGGCTGGTCTCGGTGATCGCCCCGGTGATCGCGACCGGCAACACGGCGGTCGTGATCGCGAGCGAGAGGTCCCCGCTCCCCGCCCTGTCGCTGGGCGAGGTGCTGGCGACCTCGGACCTCCCCGGTGGCGTGGTCAACGTCCTGTCCGGCGGTACGGCGGAGATCGCGGCCCCGCTGGCCGCACACCAGGACGTCAACGCGATCGACCTGGCCGGGGCCGACGAGGCGCTCGCGAAGGAACTGGAGATCGCGGCCGCGGACAACCTCAAGCGGGTCGTCCGTCCACAGCCTGTGGATTACTTCGACACGCCGGGCATCGAGCGCCTCACGGCCTTCCTGGAGACGAAGACGGTGTGGCACCCGACGGGTGCGCTGGGCGCGTCCGGCTCCTCGTACTGAGCCCCGCCGGCCCGTAGCAGGAGACCGGCCGGGTCGCGACGTCGCACGTGACCCGCCGGGCCCACCGGGCCGTACGCGCCCCGCCGGGCCGCGGCCGAGGCCAGGGATCCCGACCTGTGTTCCAGGGGTCCCGTCCGACGGGAGAGCCGCGCTTCCCCTCCGTCCGGGGGAAGCGCGGCTCTCTCCTGCCGTGTCTCGCGGGGACCGCGGTTCAGCGCAGCAGTCCCGTCGCCGGTCCCAGCACGGGAACACTGCCCAGCGACTGCGCCTGCGCGACCGGCGCCGTCAGCATGGTCGTCGCCAGCGGCGGGAAGTCGGCCACCTGGGTGGCGAGTCCGTTGTCGAGCGGGTCGACGCCCGTGCCCGCCAGCGGGTTGGGCTTCAGCCCCGCCACCGGCCCGGTCACGTATCCGACGGTCCCGGTCAGCGCCTGGAGACCGGCCTGCGGGTCGATGTTGCCCATGGAGGTGGGCCGGGTGCGGACCACGTCCAGGACCGGGTCGGTGTCCGCGACCGCGGAGGTCGCACCCGCGCCCACCGCGATGCCCGCGGTCGTGAGGGCCAGCAACGCGCGCCGGGCGGTCGGGTTCTGGGAGGCCGAGTGTCGTGCCATCGCTGCTGCCACCTTCTGATGCGCAAAGTAATCAGGACGACACGAAGGGTAGTTGAGGTGTGACGCGCACTCCAAAGGCGACCCGCGGGGTCTGCCTGGAGCGTCGGATGCCGCACACTGGTGTCTCGTGAGTTCCCCTCTCCCGATACGCGCCCGCGTCGTGCTGCTGTGCGGCCCCTCCGGCTCCGGCAAGTCCCTTCTCGCGGCCCGCTCCGGCCTTCCGGTGCTGCGGCTCGACGACTTCTACAAAGAGGGCGACGACCCCACGCTGCCGCAGGTGGTGGGCAGTTCGGACATCGACTGGGACCACCCGCTGTCGTGGGACGCGGACGTGGCGGTCGCCGCGCTCTCGCAGCTGTGCGCGACGGGGCGTACGAGCGTTCCCGTGTACGACATCTCCCTGAGCGCGCGTACCGGCTCGGAGGACATCGACTTCACGGGGGCCCCGGTCTTCATCGCCGAGGGCATCTTCGCGGCGGAGATCGTGGAGCGGTGCCGGGAGGCCGGGGTCCTCGCCGACGCGCTGTGCCTCAGCCGGGGAGCGGTGACCACGTTCCGCCGCCGGTTCCTGCGGGATCTGCGCGAGGGCCGCAAGTCCGTGCCGTTCCTGCTGCGGCGGGGCTGGCGGCTGATGCGGGACGAGCGGTCGATCGTGGCCCGGCAGACCGCGCTCGGCGCCTACGCATGCGACCGGGACGAGGCGCTGGAGCGGCTCGCCGACGCGTCGCGCTCCACGCGGGAGGTCATAGGTGACGTCCGGGTGCCCGGGAGTCCGCCGCGCCCCGCCGCGGAGCCGCACGACGTCACCGCCCCGCACTCCTAACCAGGAACGCCGCCGCGCGGCCTGGCCCGCGGAGTCGAGTCGCCCCCCGGCGCACAAAGAAGCGGGACCGGACGGGCCCCCCGGCCCCTCCGGTCCCGCTTCTCCTGGTGCTCCCCCGTGTGCTTCCCCCACGGCCCCCCGGCCCCGGTGGTTCCCCCCGGTGGTGCTCCCCCCCGGTGGTGCTCCCCCCCGTGCTGCCCGCCGCCTCCCCCGAAGTGGCGGGCCTCCCCCGTACCGTCCGCCGCCTCCCCCGAAGTGACGGACTCCCCCCGTACTGCCCGCCGCCTCCCCCCGGAGTGACGGACATCCCCCCAGCCTTCAGGCGACGAGCTCGCCGAAGGACTCCTCCTCGTCACGGCCGAAGCTGAGGACGTCGTCCTCGCGCAGCCGGCGGAGCGACCGCCAGATGCTGGACTTCACCGTGCCAACACTGATGTCGAGGATCTCCGCGATCTCCGGGTCCGTGCGGCCCTCGTAGTAGCGGAGGACCAGCATGGTGCGCTGGAGTTCCGGCAGCCGGGCGAGCGCCTGCCACAGGACCGCGCGCAGCTCCGTGCCGCGCATCGCGTCCGTGTCGCCGGCCGTCTCCGGCAGCTCCTCGGTCGGGTACTCGTTCAGCTTGCGGCGGCGCCACGCGCTGATGTGCAGATTGGTCATCGTGCGGCGGAGGTAGCCCCCGACCGCGGCCTTGTCGCTGATCCGGTCCCACGCCCGGTACGTCGAGAACAGTGCGCTCTGCAGCAGGTCCTCGGCCTCGAAGCGGTCGCCGGTCAGGTGGTAGGCGGTTGCGTACAGGGAGGCGCGGCGCTCCTGGACGTAGGTGGTGAACTCCACCTCCGACACCGAGCGACGCTCCCCCGTGACCTCCCCGTACGCTGCCCCCGTTCCCCCGTGGGCAACCCCCGTACCGCTTCCCCCCGCATGTGCGTCAACCACCGTCATGTACGACCCGGTGTGCTGACGCCCGGTGCCGCGAGCGCACCCCCGCCCGCTCACGGCACCGGACTTCTCCGTGCTCCTCGTGACGTCGTGGAGCCGCGTGACAACTGCGCCAGTACTGGTGCTGTGCAGCGTGTTCATCTCGCGCCCCCCGTCGTGGAGTTCCGGTTGTTCGGTACTTCTCTGTGGTGCTTCCTTGCTTGTGACGAGAAGCTTGCCGGGGCCACTTCATGACCGTGTCCGCCGACTGTCACAGGCCTGTCACAGGGGCTCGTCCCGGGCACCTCACAGACCGATCACAGAGAAGCGTCGTACGGCTACTCACGGCACACGCGCCACGCACTCGTACGCGGGACATGTGTGGGAGCGCTCCAACAGTCGATTCCCGCCCATGTCATGGGACAGAATGACGTCCGTGCCTTCCCTGTTGCTGATCGAGGACGACGACGCCATCCGGACGGCCCTGGAGCTCTCGCTGACGCGCCAGGGACACCGGGTGGCCACCGCTGCCACCGGCGAGGACGGACTGAAGCTGCTGCGCGAGCAACGGCCTGATCTGATCGTGCTCGACGTGATGCTGCCAGGCATCGACGGATTCGAGGTGTGCCGGCGTATTCGGCGGACGGACCAACTGCCCATCATCCTGCTGACCGCGCGCAGTGACGACATCGACGTCGTGGTCGGGCTGGAGTCCGGCGCCGACGACTATGTCGTGAAACCCGTGCAGGGGCGGGTGCTCGACGCCCGGATCCGGGCCGTGCTGCGGCGTGGCGAGCGCGAGGCGAACGACGCGGCGTCGTTCGGCTCGCTGGTCATCGACCGTGCCGCGATGACCGTGACGAAGAACGGCGAGGATCTGCAGCTGACGCCCACCGAGCTGCGGCTGCTGCTGGAGCTGAGCCGCCGGCCGGGGCAGGCGCTGTCCCGCCAGCAGCTGCTGCGTCTGGTGTGGGAGCACGACTACCTCGGTGACTCGCGGCTCGTCGACGCGTGTGTGCAGCGACTGCGCGCGAAGGTGGAGGACGTGCCGTCCTCGCCGACGCTGATCCGCACCGTGCGTGGAGTCGGCTACCGGCTGGACTCGCCTCAGTGACAAAACCGCAGGACAAGCTCCGTGGCTGGGCCGCGGCCCGCAGGACGGTCATGGCGGGGCTGCGCTTCACCAGTCTGCGGCTGCGCCTGGTCGTGGTGTTCGGGCTCGTCGCGCTCACCGCCGCGGTGTCGGCGTCCGGCATCGCGTACTGGCTCAACCGCGAGGCCGTCCTCACCCGTACGCAGGACGCGGTGCTCGGTGACTTCCAGCAGGCGATGCAGACCCGCGCCAGCACGCTGCGGCCGCATCCCACGCAGGAGGAACTGCAGCGCGCCGCAGGGCAGATGGCGAACAGCAGCCAGCGCTTCAGTGTCCTGCTGATCGCCGAGGACGAGAACGGCGAGACCGTGCGCGGGAACTCCGACCTGGACACCTTCACGCTGGAGGACGTACCGGAGTCCCTGCAGAAAGCGGTGAACAAGGAGCAGGAGCTCTCCTCGAACAACAAGTACGCGTACCACCTGTACTGGCAGCGGACCGTGCAGGGCGACAAGCCCTATCTGGTGGGCGGCGCGAAGGTGATCGGCGGTGGGCCGACCGGGTACATGCTCAAGTCGCTGGAGCCGGAGGCCAAGGATCTCAACTCGCTCGCCTGGTCGCTGGGGATCGCGACCGGGCTCGCGCTGATCGGCTCGGCGCTGCTGGCGCAGGCCGCGGCGACGACCGTCCTGAAGCCGGTGCACCGGCTGGGCACCGCCGCCCGGCGGCTCGGCGAGGGCAAACTCGACACCCGGCTGCGGGTGTCGGGCACGGACGAACTGGCCGACCTGGCACGGACGTTCAACCGTACGGCGGAGGCACTGGAGAAACGGGTCGCGGACATGAGCTCCCGCGACGAGGCGTCCCGGCGGTTCGTGGCGGACATGTCGCACGAGCTGCGGACCCCGCTGACCGCGATCACCGCCGTGACCGAGGTGCTGGAGGAGGAGCTCGACGCCGAGACCGGCAGCGTCGACCCCATGATCGAGCCCGCGGTGCGGCTCGTCGTCAGCGAGACCCGGCGGCTGAACAACCTGGTGGAGAACCTGATGGAGGTCACCCGCTTCGACGCGGGCACCGCCCGGCTCGTCTCCGACACGGTTGACATCGCCGACCAGATCACCGCGTGCATCGACGCGCGCGCCTGGCTGGACGCGGTGGAGCTGGACGCCCGCCGCGGCATCATGGCGCACGTCGACCCGCGCCGCCTGGACGTCATCCTGGCGAACCTCATCGGCAACGCCCTCAAACACGGCGGTTCCCCGGTGCGCGTGTGCGTACGGGAGGAGGGCGCCGACCTGGTCATCGAGGTCCAGGACCACGGCCCCGGCATCCCGGAGGACGTCCTGCCGCACGTCTTCGACCGCTTCTACAAGGCGAGCGCCTCCCGGCCGCGCTCCGAGGGCAGCGGCCTCGGCCTGTCCATCGCCCTGGAGAACGCCCACATCCACGGTGGTGAGATCACCGCCGCGAACGCGCCGAAGGGCGGCGCCGTCTTCACCCTGCGCCTGCCGCTCGACTCCTCCGAGCCGAAGGACCCGGGGGCGGACGACGAGGACCGGGCCGGCGCCGACGCCGGCCGCACCGAGGGGGGCGTGTGATGTCCGTACGCGACGCATGGGGCGTACGCGCGGCGCGTGCCGTCCGTACGCCGGAGGCGGCCCGTCCGGCGCGGGCCGTGCGCCGGACGTCGCGCGGGGCCCGTCTGGCGCTCGCCGTGCCGCTGCTCGCCGTGGCGCTGGCCGGGTGCGGGATACGCGCCACGGAGGTGCCGACCGACTTCGGGCCCGCGCCCTCCCGGGTGCCGTGCGCGCTGACCGGCCCCGACGACGGCACACAGTCCTCGCGCGGCATCCTCGTCCAGGTCTTCCTCCTCTGCTCCTCCCAGCTCGCGCCGGTCGACCGGACCGTGCGCATCGAGGCCGGGCCCGCCGAGACGGACCGGGTGCGCGCCGCGCAGGCCCTGCTCGACGAGCTCTCCGCTCCCCCGTCGGACGCCGAGCGGCAGGCGAACTACTCGACGGGCGTGCCGAGGGGCCTGTCGGTGGGTGGCCCGGAGCGTTCCGACCCGGCGGACGCCCTGCGTCTGAGCACGGCGCCCGCGGACCTGACGTCGTACGCCCTGGCGCAGATCATCTGCACCTTCAGCGACTCGGAGGCGGCCTCCGACGACAGCGCGGTGACCCTGGGCGGCCCCGGCACGGACGCCCCGCGCCGCTACGAGTGCACGCAGGACGTGCGCGACCGCCCGGGCACGAAGACCCCACCGTCGACGGAGGTCGACGGGAGCTGAGGCGCCCGGCCGGGGTCCCGTCTGTGGCGCACGCCTCACACGTGCGGACCAAGCGCCGCCGTCACACGGAACCGATCCTGCCGGTGGTCGCGTCTTGGGGTTCGTGCAGCGTCAAGGCTCGAACGGCGGCACCGCCGTGAACCGCGTCCGTGTGACGGGAGGTCTCCTCCTCGTCGCACACCTCGCGCTTGTTGCCTGGTTCACGCTGCGGCCCCTGGACGTGCCCTGGGTGAGCGCGGCGAACCTGCGTCCTTTCGCCAGCATCAGGGCCGATCTGACGCTGGGCCCCGAGGCGGCGGCCCGCGCCATCGGCAAGGGCCTGCTGCTGCTCGCCCCGCTCGGGGTGCTGCTGCCCATGGCGGGCGGCAGACTCGCCGTCTCCCCGCTGCTGTCCCTGCTGCGCACGGTCGCCGCCGGAGCGCTGCTGTCGATGGCCATCGAGCTCCTGCAGACCGGGGTGCCGGGCCAGGTCGTGGACGTCGACTCACTGCTGCTGAACACCGTGGGTGTGGCGCTGGCCCACCTCGCCGTGGTGCCCGCCGCCCGGGCCGTGCTGCGCCGCCGGGCCGCGACGCGCAACCGGGCCGCCGCACTGCGCCTGAGGGCAGCGGCGGAGGAGGCGGCTCAGGGTCTGACCCCGACGATTCCCAGGGTCGGTATCGCACCGTAGAGCGACGCTTTGCCCCCTTCGCGTCCGTACGTTGGATGTCAGACGAGGCGACCGCACCGGAAGCCCCGGCCCACCCGACGACGCTCACGAAGGAGCCGCAATGAACCGCCTTGCCCGCCCCACCGACGGCCGCATGATCGGCGGAGTGTGCGCCGCGCTGGCTCGGCGCTTCGGCACCTCCGCGACCACGATGCGGGTCGTCTTCCTGGTGTCCTGCCTGCTGCCGGGCCCGCAGTTCCTGCTCTACATAGCGCTGTGGCTCCTCTTCCCCTCCGAGGGCAAGGCGGCCCGTCCGGCCTGGTGACCACACGCACGGACGCCGATGGGGCGCACCCGACCGGGGGTGCGCCCCATCGGCGCGTACGAGGACGGTGCGGGAGCCTGCTCAGCCCAGCGGAATACCGTTCACCGGCAGACCGTGCGTGGGCAGACCCTGGATCGGCAGACCGCCGAGCAGACCGGCGACCGGCGCGGCGGGACCCTCGGCGAGGAGGTTCGCGACGGCCGGCTGGGCGGCGGCGACGCCACTGCCGAGCGCGTTCTGCCCCTGGGCGAGCGACTCGCCCGCGCCGGGCAGGGTCTTGGTGACCCCGTCCACCGGCAGCGCGCTGGTGACGGTGCCGAGCGCCGGGACGGCGTCCGGGACCGCCGGGGCCGCGTTGGCGGCGCCGGCGCCGGCGGCGGCGAAGGCGGCACCGAGAGCGGCGACACCGAGGGTCTTGGCAGCAGACTGCTTCATCTTCGTCCTTGCATGCTGTGACGGGGATTCGAGCGGTCCGAAACGGTAATCACGTGCGAGCTCGCCCCGCAAACATCGAAAAGCGGCCGAGTCGTCATCACCCGGCCGCTTCCCGCGCTTCGAATTCAGCCCTCTTCACTCACAGAACCGCTGGTGGAGACGGTCTGCTGGAACAGCCATTCGGACTTCAGCTCGGCATAACCGGGCTTGATCACGTCACTGATCATGGCCAGTCGTTCATCGAAAGGAATGAATGCTGATTTCATCGCATTGACTGTGAACCACTGCATGTCGTCGAGCGAATAGCCGAAAGCGTCGACAAGGTGCTCGAATTCCCGGCTCATGCTGGTGCCGGACATCAGGCGGTTGTCGGTGTTCACGGTGGCCCGGAAGTGCAGCCGTCGCAGCAGCCCGATGGGGTGCTCGGCGTACGAGTCGGCGGCGCCCGTCTGGAGGTTGGAACTGGGGCACAGCTCCAGGGGAATCCGCTTGTCGCGCACGTACGAAGCGAGACGGCCCAGTTCCACCGAGCCGTCCTCGCGGACCTGGATGTCGTCGATGATGCGCACGCCGTGGCCCAGCCGGTCGGCACCGCACCACTGGAGGGCCTGCCAGATGGACGGGAGCCCGAAGGCCTCGCCCGCGTGGATCGTGAAGTGGTTGTTCTCCCGCTTCAGATACTCGAAGGCGTCCAGGTGACGGGTGGGCGGGAAGCCCGCCTCGGCGCCCGCGATGTCGAAGCCGACGACTCCACTACGGGAGCCGGGGCCGCGGTAGCGGTTGGCGAGTTCGGCGATCTCCAGGGCGCGGGCCGCGTGCCGCATGGCCGTCAGGAGGGCGCCGACACGGATCCGGTGCCCGTTCTCGCGGGCCCGCCGCTCGCCCTCCCGGAAGCCCTCGTTGACGGCCTCGACGACCTCTTCGAGGGTCAGCCCGGCTTCGAGGTGCTGCTCGGGCGCGTACCGCACCTCGGCGTAGACGACGCCGTCCTCGGCGAGGTCCTCGGCGCACTCGGCGGCGACGCGGACCAGTGCCTCACGGGTCTGCATGACGGCGCAGGTGTGCGCGAAGGTCTCCAAGTACCGCTCCAGGGAACCGGAGTCGGCGGCCTCGCGGAACCAGATGCCGAGCTTGTCGGGATCGGTCTCCGGAAGGCCGGAGTAGCCCACGGCATGGGCGAGGTCGACGATCGTCCCGGGGCGCAGGCCGCCGTCGAGGTGATCGTGCAGCAGGACCTTCGGCGCCCGGCGGATCTGCTCCGAGCTCGGGGTGTTCTTGGTCTGGCTCGTCATTTCCGCACTCTAACGCCTACGCGCGTAGATCTCTCCTTGTGCGGATCCGTCGATATGTAACGGTGACCGTGTGGACGGATGGCGTACACCATCGCTTCTGACACTGTTCTGTCATGGCACAGCAAGCGACGCCGGTTCGCGCGGCACGGCTGGGGCGGGCACTCGGGACGGAGCCGACGGCGGTGAGCGGCGTGGTGCTGCTGCTGCCGGGCGGCGAGGAGACCTCGGCCCGCAGGCCCTCACCGATGCTGGCGGCCGCGTCCGTACGGGCGTTGGGGCGCCGGCTCAGCCGCGTGGGACGGGACGAGGGGCTGGTGGTGCACGTGGTGCACTACCGGTTTCGGGGCTGGAACGGTACGGAGGCCCATCTGGCGCGGGACGCCACGTGGGCCGCGGACGAGGTCGTGCGGCGGTACGGGGATGTGCCCGTGTGTCTCGCCGGGGTGGGCATGGGCGGGCGGGCCGCCGTGCACGCGGGAGGCCACACCGCCGTCAACTCGGTGCT
This sequence comes from Streptomyces aurantiacus, assembly GCF_027107535.1. Lineage (NCBI taxonomy): Bacteria > Bacillati > Actinomycetota > Actinomycetes > Kitasatosporales > Streptomycetaceae > Streptomyces > Streptomyces sp. Qhu-G9. The sequence goes on from NZ_CP114283.1 coordinate 8,539,825, forward strand.
GGCGCTGGCCCCTTGGCTGCCCGAGGAGGACGTGGCGGCGCCTCCCGAACCGGTGAAGCAGCTGGCGGGGCGGCGGGTGCTGATCGTGCACGGCACCAATGACGCGCGGACCGATCCCGAGTTGTCGTTCCGGCTCGCCGCCCGGGCGAAGAAGGCGAACCGGGACATCTGCCGGTTCGAGGTGCACTCGGACGGGCACGCGCTGCACGCGTTCCGGGACGAGGTGCACGCGCTCGCGGAGGACTTCGTGATGGGGACGCTGTTCGGGCGGGCCTTCGCCCGGCCCGTCGAGGACGCGCTCGCGGCTCCGCCGCCGCTGGGGTTGCGGATGCCGCTCGCCTCCGGCTTCGGGCGGTCCCTTCGCCGCTGAGGCGCTCGAGTGCCCCTGACGGGGCGGGGATTGTCGTGACCTGCCGGCCCGGTGAAGGCTTGGCGCGCCGTTCCCCGCGCCCCTGACGGGGCTGGGGACTGTCGTCACCTGCCGGCCCGGTGAAGGCTCGGCGCGCCGTTCCCCGCGCCCTGACGGGGGCGGGTTCTAGTCGGGGAGCAAGTTGCCTCTCTTGGAGAGGAGGAACTTTTTGAAGGCTGCCACCGGGGGTGTGTCCGGGTGGCCGTCCAGCCAGGCCACGCCGATCTCCCTGGCCGCCCGGGGTGCCGTCACCGTCAGTTCCACAACTCCCGGGCGGGCCACCGCCGGTGGTGGAAGGAGGGCGACCCCCAGGCCCGCCGCCACCAGGCCGCGCAGGGTCTCCGCCTCCTCGCCCTCGAAGGCGATCCTCGGCTTGAAGCCCGCTTCCTGACAGAGGTCGTCCGTGATGCGGCGCATGCCGTAGCCGGGTTCCAGCGTCACGAACGTCTCGTCGGCGGCCTCCGCGAGGCGGACCCGGCGGCGGGAGGCCAGGCGATGGTCGGCGGGGACCACCAGGCGCAGTTTCTGCTCGTCCAGGCGGCGGCCCACCAGGTCGGGGGCGTCCGGCACCGGGGACGTGAGGCAGAGGTCGAGTTCACCGGAACGCAGGCGCTCGATCATCGCCTCGCCGTAGTTCTGGACGAGGCTGAAGCGGACCCGCGGGTGATCGGCACGGAAGGCGCGGATCAGGGCGGGGACCGTCTCGGAGCCCATGGTGTGCAGGAAGCCGAACGCGACCTTGCCGGTGGCCGGGTCCGCGTCGGCCCGCACCTCGTCGGCGGCCCGCTCGATCTCCGCGAGGGCCCGCTCGACGGAACCGAGGAACGTACGGCCGGCGGGGGTCAGCGACACCGTGCGGCCACGACGGGCGAAGAGGTCCACGCCCAGGTCCTGTTCGAGACGGACCATCGCCCGGGACAGGGTCGACTGCGGTACCCGCATCTCCTGCGCGGCCCGCGTGACGTGCTCCATGCGGGCGACTCCGGCGAAGTACGCCAGGCGCGGGGCGAGCAGCTTCGACATGCCCGCACTGTCTTGTGTGTCACCGGACGGTGACAGGCGGTCCTCTGACCTCTGCTGATGCATCACAGGAACGATTATGGCAATTCCATGCATTGGACGGATGAAGGGGAGGTCCTTAGGTTCGAGGCATGCCTTCCGCCAGTACCGGGGCGTCCACCACCGTGGCCGCCTCCTCCGCCGCCGTTCCCACCGAAGTCGTTCCCGTCGACACCCGGCTGACCCCGGGCGGACCCGGCTACCGCCGGACGAGCTTCGCGCTCTTCCTCGCCGGTGTCGCGACCTTCGCGCTCCTCTACTCCACGCAGGCCCTTCTTCCCCTGATCTCCGGCGACTTCGGGGTGACGGCGAGCACGGCGAGCTGGACGGTGTCGGCGGCGACCGGCGCACTGGCCCTGTTCGTCCTGCCGCTGAGCGCGCTCTCCGAGCGGTTCGGGCGGCGTACGTTGATGACGGCGTCCCTGGCGATCGCCGTGACCGTCGGACTGCTGGTGCCCTTCGCCCCCTCCATCGGCTGGCTGATCGCGCTGCGGGCCGTCCAGGGCGCGGCGCTGGCCGGGCTGCCGGCCTCGGCGACGGCCTACCTGGCGGAGGAGGTCCGTCCGAAGGCACTGATCACCGCCATCGGCCTGTTCGTCGCGGGCAACAGCGTCGGCGGGATGAGCGGCCGCGTCATCACCGGCTGGGTCGCGCAGGAGTGGGGCTGGCGGGTCGCCGTCGGGACCATCGGCCTGATCGCGGTGGGCTGCGCGGTGGCCTTCCGGCTGCTGCTCCCGGCGCCGAAGCACTTCACGGCCGGCTCGCCGCGGCCGGCGGTGCTCGCCCGCACCGTCCGCGGCCACCTGGCGAACCCGCTGCTGCGCAGGCTGTACGCGATCGGCGCGCTGTTCATGACGGTGTTCGGCGCCGTCTACACGGTGATCGGTTACCGCCTCACCGAAGCGCCCTTCTCGCTTCCGCAGGGCATCATCGGCTCGATCTTCCTCGTCTACCTGGTCGGTACGGTCTCGGCGTCGACGGCCGGGAAGCTGGTGGGCCGTCTCGGCCGGCGCGGTGCGCTGTACCTGGCGGGCGGCACGACGACGTCGGGCCTGCTGCTCTCGCTGGCGGACTCCCTGCCGATGGTGCTGCTGGGTCTGGTCCTGATCACCGCGGGCTTCTTCGCGGGCCACGCGGTCGCGTCCTCCTCGGTCAGCCACACCGCCAAGGAGGGGCGCGCGCAGGCCTCGGCGCTGTACCAGTCCGCCTACTACCTGGGCTCCAGCGCGGGCGGCACGCTCGGCGCGGTCGCCTTCCACTCCGGTGGCTGGGCGGGGACGGTGGCGCTCGGCCTGCTCGCCGTGATCGGGGTCGTGGCGATCACGGTGGTCGGGTCGCACGCGGCCCGGGCGCAGCGGCGCCTGGTGGCCGTCCACCACTGACGAACCGGGGACCGGTTCGCGAACATACGGGTGCAGGTCAGGACAGTTACTGTCCTGACCTGCACCTTTTGCGGCTCGGGGGGCCATTGTCAGTGGGCTGCGGTAGCTTCCGGAGTGCCGGCGTCGCAATGGGGCGGTGCCGACTGACGGACAGGCCGCAGGGGTGGGTTGGCTATGAGTGACGGCACGGCGACGGTGGAAGACCTCGACGTCCGGCTGGAGAAGCACCGGGTCGAGCTGACGGGGTACTGCTACCGGATGCTCGGCTCGTCCTTCGAGGCCGAGGACGCGGTCCAGGACACGCTGGTGCGCGCCTGGCGCAGCTACGACAAGTTCGAGGGCCGCTCCTCGATGCGTTCGTGGCTGTACCGGATCGCGACGAACGTCTGCCTGGACATGCTGACGGCGGGGAACAAGCGGGCACGGCCCGTGGACCTGACGGACTCGACCCCCCTCGCGCAGGCGGCCCTGACCCCGCGCCCGGACAACACCTGGCTGGAGCCGATGCCGGACGCGCGCGTACTGCCGACGGTCGGCGACCCGGCCGAGGCCGCCGTGGCCAAGGAGTCGGTGCGTCTCGCCTTCATGGCCGCCCTGCAGCAGCTGCCGCCCAAGCAGCGGGCCGTGCTCATCCTGCGCGAGGTCCTCGCGTGGAAGGCGAGCGAGGTGGCCGAGCTGCTCGGCACCACGGTCGCCTCCGTGAACAGCGCACTCCAGCGGGCCCGGGCGACGCTCGCCGAGAGCGACGGCGCCGCGGCCCGGGCCGCCACCTCCGACCCCCTCGACGAGGCGCAGCAGAAGCTCCTGGAGCGCTATGTGGCGGCCTTCGAGGGGTACGACATGACGGCGTTGACGGCCCTCCTGCACGAGGACGCCGTGATGACGATGCCGCCGTTCGACCTGTGGCTGACCGGCCCCGAGGACATCACGGGCTTCATGACGACGCTCGGCGCGCCCTGCGCGAACTCCCACCTGGTCCCGGTCGCGGTGAACGGCCTGCCGGGCTTCGCCCAGTACAAGCCGGACCCGGACACGGGCGGCTACACGGCGTGGGCCGTGCAGGTCCTGGAGACGTCAGAGGGGCGGATCACCGGATTCCACTGCTTCCTCGACACGAAGCGGTGGTTCCCGCTGTTCGGGCTGCCCCTCGACCTCGAAGGGAATCCCGACAAGGGCGAGTAGCGCACGCAGGGCGGGGTCCGGATCGCGCAGTGTGATCCGCCCCCCGGCTCGACGGGCGGCGAGCTGCATCCTGGCCAGCGCGTCGACGGTGGTCAGACCCGGTGGTCCGAGGCCGGCGACATCGCAGACCACGACGTCGGCTCCGCTGCCCCGCAGGCGTGCGCGCACGTCCTCGCACAGCCTCGGCACCTCGTCTCGGGTGACGGGGCCGGGCAGTACGAGTACGGCGGGTGTCATGGCGTCCACGTGCGGTAGACCGGGCGGCGGCGCGGAACTCATCGCCGATCCGTGGCGGAGCGCGAAGCTCCGTCGCGCAAGGTCACATTGACCAGGGGATGCCCTACCCCGGAGGGTTAGGTGTATGCCCCACGAACCAGCGCCCGCCGCCCCTCGCATACCGGACCGCCGCCTGCTCCTCGCCGGGCACTCCGGGGGGCTGCGGGAGGTGCCGTGCAGGGGGTGCTGAACGGCTTCGCGGTCATCGCCGTCGTCATCGGCGTCGGGTATCTGATCGGGCGCAGGGGCTATCTGGGCGACAACGGCAGGGAGGTACTGACCAAGCTCGCGTTCCACGTCGCCACGCCCGCGCTGCTCTTCACCACCCTCGCGCAGGCCGATCTGTCGGTGATCCTGTCGAACCGCCTGCTGGTGACGGCGATCAGCACGTTCGCGGTGGCCGGCGTCTTCGTCACGGTCGGTGCGGTGCGGCGCTGGGGAGTGGGCCGCACGACGATCGGCGCCCTGTGCTCCAGCTATGTCAACGCCGGCAATCTCGGTATCCCCATCGCCGTGTACGTCCTCGGCGACGCCTCGCTCGTGGCACCGGTCCTGCTGTTCCAGCAGATCGTGATGACTCCGGTCGCCCTGACGATCCTCGACCTGACGGGCTCGGGCGAGAAGGCCTCCCTCTGGCGGCGGGTGACCACTCCCGTCCGCAACCCCGTCGGCATCGGCTCCCTCTCCGGGGTGGCCGTCTCGGCGACCGGTCTGACCGTGCCGGGGCCGGTCATGGACCCGCTGACCCTGATCGGGAACATGTCGGTGCCCGCCGTGCTCCTCGCCTTCGGCATCTCGCTGTGCGGCAGCACGATGCCGGGCCGCGGCGCCGACCGGGCCCCGGTGCTGCTCTCCGTCGCCCTGAAGTCGGTCGGCCAGCCCCTGGCCGCGTGGTCCCTGGCGGCGGGTGTCTTCGGCCTGCGGGGCGCGCCCCTGCTGGACGTGGTCGTCACGTCGGCCCTGCCGGCCGCGCAGAACCTCTACACGTACGCCTCGCGCTACCGGGTCGGGGAGGTACTGGCCCGCGAGTCGATCCTGCTGTCGACGATGCTGGCGGTGCCGGTGCTGGTGGTGGTCGCGGCGTTGTTGGGGTGAGCGGACCACTCACCTCCGTCACAGCACGCCGAACGGGACCGGCGGCCGTCCGCCGATCCCGTTCGCCCGCATGAGAAGACCGCAGGTCAGGCGATGCGCTCCAGCACCACCGGGGCGGCCGTGAACGCCGTGCCCGGCGCCGCCACGTCGTACGAACCCTCCACCGCCCCCAGCGCGTATGCGAAGCGCTCCGGGGTGTCCGTGTGGAGGGTGAGCAGGGGCTGGCCCTCGGTCACCGTGTCGCCCGGCTTGGCGTGGAGTTCGACGCCCGCGGCGGCCTGGACCGGGTCCTCCTTGCGGGCGCGGCCGGCACCGAGGCGCCAGGCGGCGACACCGATGTCGTACGCGTCGAGGCGGGTCAGGACGCCTGTCGCGGAGGCCTTGACCACGTGCTGTTCGCGGGAGGTGGGGAGCGGCGCGTCCGGGTCGCCGCCCTGGGCGGAGATCATGCGGCGCCAGGCGTCCATCGCCGAGCCGTCGGCGAGCGCCTTCGCCGGGTCGGCGTCCTTGACGCCCGCCGCGTCGAGCATCTCGCGGGCCAGCGCGAGGGTCAGCTCGACGACGTCGGCCGGGCCGCCGCCCGCCAGGACCTCGACCGACTCACGGACTTCGAGGGCGTTCCCCGCGGTCAGGCCGAGCGGGGTCGACATGTCCGTGAGCAGGGCCACCGTCCGCACGCCGTGGTCCGTGCCGAGCCCGACCATCGTGGAGGCCAGTTCGCGCGCGTCCTCGATCGTCTTCATGAAGGCGCCGGTGCCGACCTTCACGTCCAGGACGAGCGAGCCCGTGCCCTCCGCGATCTTCTTCGACATGATGGACGAGGCGATCAGCGGGATCGCCTCCACCGTGCCGGTCACGTCCCGCAGCGCGTACAGCTTCTTGTCCGCCGGGGCCAGGCCGTCGCCGGCCGCACAGATCACCGCGCCGACCCCGTCCAGTACGGAGAGCATCTCCTCGTTCGACAGGAGCGCGCGCCAGCCGGGGATCGACTCCAGCTTGTCGAGGGTGCCGCCGGTGTGGCCGAGGCCCCGGCCGGAGAGCTGCGGGACGGCCGCGCCGCAGGCCGCCACGAGCGGCGCCAGCGGGAGCGTGATCTTGTCGCCGACGCCGCCCGTCGAGTGCTTGTCGGCCGTCGGGCGGGACAGGGACGAGAAGTCCATGCGCTCGCCGGAGGCGATCATCGCGGCCGTCCAGGTGGAGATCTCACGGCGGTTCATGCCGTTGAGCAGGATCGCCATGTTGAGGGCGGCCATCTGGTAGTCGGCGACCTCACCGCGCGTGTACGCGTCGATGACCCAGTCGATCTGCTCGTCGCTGAACTCGCCGCGGTCCCGCTTGGTGCGGATGACGGAGATGGCGTCCATGACTATGGCTTCCCTTCCGAAGTGCAGCGGCCCTCCCGGCGTCCCGGAGCCACAGGGGCTCAGGGACGCCGGGGGGCCGCACATGAATTACTGGGTGAGGTGCTCCGGCCCGAAGGCCTGCGGGAGCATCTCGGAGAGCGGCACGATCCCGGCCGGGGTCTCCAGGAGCAGTTCGGGTCCCCCGAACTCGTACAGCAGCTGGCGGCAGCGGCCGCAGGGCACCAGGATCGCGCCGCGGCCGTCCACGCACGTGAAGTGCGTGAGCCGGCCGCCCCCGGTGTTCTGCAGCTGCGAGACCAGGCCGCACTCGGCGCACAGCCCGAGCCCGTACGAGGCGTTCTCCACGTTGCATCCGGAGAGCACCCGGCCGTCGTCGGCCAGGGCCGCGACACCGACCGGGTAGCCCGAGTAGGGGGCGTACGCGCGGGACATGGCCTCGCGGGCCACCTCCCGCAGGGCCTCCCAGTCGACGGCCAAGGGCTCGGCCCCGTCCGACGTCACTTTCCTTGCCCCCGCCGGTACGGCATGCCGTCCGCCTTCGGCATCCGCAGGCGCTGCGCGGAGAGCGCGAGGACGAGCAGCGTGACGACGTACGGCGTGGCGGTGACGACCTGGTTCGGGACCTCGTTGGTGCTGGTGTACCAGAGGAACACCAGCACGCCGACGAGCGTGGTGATCGCCGCCTGGACGTACCGCTTCTTCCATACGAAGTAGGCCGCGCCGATGATCAGCAGCAGCGCCAGGAGGAGGAGCAGCGCGTGGACGTTGGTGCCGCCGCCGCGCAGCTTGAGGCTGTCGGTGTAGCCGAACAGGCCGGCGCCGAGGGCGAGTCCGCCGGGCATCCAGTTGCCGAAGATCATCGCGGCGAGACCGATGTAGCCGCGGCCGCCGGTCTGGCCCTCCAGGTAGATGTTGGAGGCGACCAGCGACAGGAAGGCACCGCCGAGACCGGCGAAGCCGCCGGAGATGACCACGGCCAGGTACTTGTACTTGTAGACGTTGACGCCGAGCGACTCGGCGGCCACCGGGTTCTCGCCGCAGGAGCGCAGGCGAAGACCGAAGGAGGTGCGCCACAGCACCCACCAGGTGACGGGGACGAGCGCGACGGCGACCACGGTGAGCGGCGACAGGCCGGTGAAGACACCGCCGACGAGACCGGCGAGGTCGGAGACCAGGAACCAGTGCTTGCCGTTGAGGGTCTGGAGCCAGTCCGAGACACCCGGGATGTCGAAGGTGCCGAGCGAGTCGACCGGCGGTGACTGCTTCGACGTGCCGCCCTCCTCGCCCTCGAAGGCGAAGGTCGACAGGTAGCGGGTGACGCCGAGGGCCAGGATGTTGATGGCCACACCGGAGACGATGTGGTTGACGTTGAATGTGACGGTGACGACCGCGTGCAGCAGGCCGCCGAGCGCGCCGCCGATAATGCCGAAGGCGACACCGGTCCACGGGCCCCACTGGAAGCCGGCCCAGGCACCGAACCAGGTGCCGAGGATCATCATGCCTTCGAGGCCGATGTTGACGACGCCCGCGCGCTCGGCCCACAGACCGCCGAGACCGGCGAGGCCGATCGGCACGGCCAGGCGCAGGGCGGTGGACATCTGGCCGGTCGAGGTGATGCCGTTCGCGTCGGTGATGAGCCGGACGGCGGAGACCAGGATCAGCAGCCCCGCGATGAGCAGGAGCAGGACCGGGAACGAGATACGGCGGCGGCCCCGGGCGGGCTTCGGCGCCTGCGCCTTGGCGACGGTCGAGGTGCTCATCGGGCAGCCACCTCCTTCTTGGAGTTGTCGTTGGAGGCGGCGGCCAGTTCCGCACCGACCCGCCGCTGCTGGCGGCGCAGGCCCCAGACGCGTACGGCCTCGTAGGAGACGACGACCGCGATCACGATGAGACCCTGCATGATCACCGCGATCTCCTTGTCGTACGCCACCGGGGTCGCGTAGTCGAGAGCGGGTGAGGCCTTGTCGAGGAAGGCGACCAGCAGGGCGGCGAAGGCGATGCCGACCGGGTTGTTGCGGCCGAGCAGCGCGATGGTGATGCCGGTGAAGCCGAGGCCCGTCGGGAAGGACAGGCTGTACGTGTGGGCGTCACCGAGGAGGATCGGCAGGCCCGCGAGGCCGGCCATGCCGCCGGAGATCAGCATCGCGGTGAGGACCATGCGCTTGGCGTCCACACCGGAGGCGGCGGCCGCGGTCTCGGAGGCGCCGGTGGCGCGCAGGTCGAAGCCGAACCGGGTGCGGTTCAGGACCAGCCAGTACAGGATGCCGGCGAGCACGGCGATCAGGGTGAAGCCGTAGATCTCACCCGCGTCGCCCATGTCGAAGCCGGGGAACCAGCCGGACTCCTTCATCACACCGGTGGTCTGGTTGTTGCCGAGCGGCACGCCCCAGACCGAGGTGAGGGTGAGGTAGCCGATGAGGCTGGTGGCGATGGCGTTGAGCATGATCGTCGCGACGACCTCGCTCACTCCGCGGGTCACCTTGAGGACGCCCGCGATGCCGGCCCAGAAGGCGCCGGTGAGCATGGCCACCAGCATCAGGAACGGGATCTGCAGGGCGGCGGGCAGCGAGACGTGCGCGCCGACGACCGCGGTCATCATGGCGGCGAGGCGGTACTGGCCGTCGACGCCGATGTTGAAGAGGTTCATGCGGAAGCCGACGGCGACCGCGAGCGCGGCGAGGTAGTAGACCCCGGCCTGGTTGATGATCAGGACCTGGACGTCGGCGAATCCGGCCTGCTCGAACATCAGCGCGTACGGCTCGATCGGGCTCTTGCCCGAGGCGAGCAGCACGAACGACGTCAGCACCACGGCTGCGACGAGCGCGATGACCGGTCCGGCCACCGCGAGGAGCACCCGCTCCTTGTCGAACTTCTTCATCGGGCGTCGTCCTCCGGGACTTCCTCTACGTGCTCCAGGTGGCCGGAGGCGGCGCCGGTCATGGCCGAACCCAGCTCCTCCGGAGTGATGGTCGCCGGGTCGGCGTCCGCGACCAGCCTGCCGTTGTAGATCACCCGGAGAGTGTCGGAGAGGCCGATCAGCTCGTCCAGGTCGGCGGAGATCAGCAGCACGGCCAGACCCTCGCGGCGGGCCTCGCGGATCTGGTCCCAGATCGCGGCCTGCGCGCCGACGTCCACACCGCGGGTGGGGTGGGCGGCGATCAGGAAGCGCGGCTTGTGGCTCATCTCGCGGCCGACGATCAGCTTCTGCTGGTTGCCGCCGGACAGGGAGGCGGCGGTGACGTCGATGCCGGGCGTACGGACGTCGTACTCCTCGACGATGCGGCGGGTGTCGTCCTGGGCGCCCTTGATGTCCAGCCAGAAGCCCTTGCTGTTGGGCTTCTCGGTGACATGGCCCAGGATGCGGTTCTCCCACAGCGGGGCCTCGAGGAGCAGGCCGTGGCGGTGGCGGTCCTCGGGGATGTAGCCGACGCCCTGCTCGCGGCGCTTGCGGGTGGGCCAGGAGGTGATCTCCTCGCCGATGAAGCGGATGGTGCCGGAGTCGGCGTCCTTGAGGCCGATCAGCGCGTCGACCAGTTCGGTCTGGCCGTTGCCCTCGACACCGGCGATGCCCATGACCTCACCGGCGTGGATGGTGAAGGTGACGTCGTCGAGGACGCGCTTCACCTCGCCGCCGGCGGCCGCGTCGGCGAGCCCGCCGCCGACCGGCTCACCGAGGGAGGCGCCGCCGCCGGCGTGGACGGTGAGGTTCTCGACCTCGATCACCGGCTTGTCGGTGACCGTCGACTCGGCGGTCTCCGGCGTGGGCAGTTCGCTGCCGACCATCATCTCGGCGAGCTGGCGCGAGGTGGTCTCGGCGGGAACCGCCGTGCCGACCGTCGTGCCCCGCCGGATGACGGTGATCTCGTCGGCGACCGACAGGACCTCGCCCAGCTTGTGGGAGATGAAGATGACGGACAGTCCCTCGGCCTTGAGCTCGCGGAGGTTGGCGAAGAGCGCGTCGACCTCCTGCGGCACGAGGACGGCGGTCGGCTCGTCCAGGATCAGGATGCGGGCGCCGCGGTAGAGGACCTTGAGGATCTCCACGCGCTGGCGGTCGGCGACCCCGAGGTCCTCGACGAGGGCGTCCGGGCGCACCCCGAGACCGTACCGCTCGGAGATCTCCTTGATCTTGTCGCGGGCGCCGCCGCCGATGCCGTAGAGCTTCTCGCTGCCCAGGACGACGTTCTCCAGGACGGTGAGGTAGTCGGCCAGCATGAAGTGCTGGTGGACCATGCCGATGCCGCGCGCGATGGCGTCGGCGGGGCTGGAGAAGCTCACCTGCTCGCCGTCGACCGCGATGGTGCCCTCGTCCGGCTTCTGCATGCCGTAGAGGATCTTCATCAGGGTCGACTTGCCGGCGCCGTTCTCCCCGACGAGGGCGTGCACGGTGCCCTTGCGGACGGACAGGTGGATGTCGTGGTTGGCGACGACACCGGGAAATCGCTTGGTGATCCCCGCCAGTTCGACCGACACGGTCGAACTGGCGGCGAGCGGAGGGCTGCTGGACGCGTCGATGGCGCACTCTCCTTGGAAAAGGGGCCATCTACGCGCGTAGCGCCCCTGCTTCAACAACTACTGCGGAGTCGAGTGTTCCAGGCATGTCCCTGATTTTCGGGTACACCCGGATCATCCGCCGCGCGAACGGGGCGCGAGAAGGCCATCCTTCCCGCACCCCGTTTTCGCGACCGTAACGCTGCCATTACAGCGCCTGATTGACCACGGTTACTACGAGGTCTTGACCTTGATCGTGCCGTCGTTGATGCCTTCGGTGGCCTTCTTCAGGGCCTCCTGCAGCTTGGCGTTGCCCTTGAACTCGGGGTTCGAGTCCGCCAGGCCCACGCCGCCGGTCTTGAGGGAGGCGCGCACGACACCGGTCGCGGGCTTGCCGTCCTGGACCGACTTGGCGAGGTTGTAGACCGCGCCCGCGACGTCCTTGGTGGCCGAGGTGAGGATGTACTGCTTGTACGCCTTCAGGGCGTCCTGGCTGTACTGGTCGGAGTCGACGCCGATCGCCCACACCTTCGCGGCGGAGGCGGCCTCGATGACGCCCTGACCGGACAGGCCCGCCGCGTGGTAGACCACGTCGGCGCCGTCCTCGATCTGGCCCTCGGCGGCGGTCTTGCCCTTGTCGGGGCTGGCGAAGCCGCCGTCCTCGGCCTTCTCGGTCAGGAACTGCGAGACGACCTTGACCTTCGGGTTCGTGTCCGCGACGCCCTGCTTGTAGCCGGCCTCGAACTTGTGGATCAGCGGGATGTCCACACCGCCGACGAAGCCGACGGTCTTCGACTTGGTCGTGAGGGCCGCGGTGACACCCGCGAGGTAGGAGGCCTGCTCCTCGTGGAAGACCATGTCGGCCACGTTCTTCTTGTTGATCGTCTCGTCGTCGACGATGCCGAAGGTCGTCTTCGGGAACTTGTCGGCGACCTCGGCGACAGCCGGCGCGTAGGCGTAGCCGACGCCGATCACCGGGTTGTAGCCGGCCTTGGCCAGCGTCTCCAGGCGCTGCACCTTGTCGGCGTCCGACTCGCCGTCGGTCGGCTCGACGGCCTTGGAGCCGTACTTGAACTCCGCGGCGGCCTTGTCCATGCCGGCGGTCGCGGCGTCGTTGAAGGACTGGTCGCCCTTGCCGCCGACGTCGTACGCGAGGGCGATGCCCTTGCTCTTGCCGTCGCCGCTGTCCGCGGCGTCGTTGGACGTGCCGCCGCAAGCAGCGAGGGCGGCGGTGAGGGTAGCGGTCGCAACGCCCGCGACAGCGATTCGGGACACCCGGCGCATGGAACGTGACTCCTTTGTGCAAGCGCCCATACCAGGCGCTGGTTCCGCCGCAGCGTAACGCGCGTAGACCAGACGGAAAACCCCTTCTGTCCGGTCCGTTATCGAGCTGTGGCCGCAGATGCCGCACAGACTACGGAACGTCGAACGCCCCTTGCTGGAGGCAAGGGGCGTACGACCTGCGAAGGTGTCTACCGACGGGTCAACCGGCCAGTAGGTGTCGGGCGGTCACTCGGTCTTGACGGTGACCTTGCCGCTGATGATGTCTTCCTTGGCCTTGTCGACGGCCGCGACGACCTCGGTCATGGCCTTGTACTTCGGGTTGGAGTCGGCGAAGCCCACACCGCCGGACTTCAGGTCGCCGCGGTGCTCGCCCGAGAGCGGCTTCCCGTCGACGACGGACTTGGTGACCTCGTAGACGGCGCCACCGACGTCCTTGAGGGCGGAGCCCAGGATCCAGTCCTTGGACGCGGCGAGCGGCTTCTGCTTGTACTGGTCGGAGTCGACGCCGATCGCCCAGACCTTCTCGGCCGCGGCCTCCTGGATGACGCCCTGGCCCGACAGACCGGCGGCGTGGTAGATCACGTCGGCGCCGGACTCGATCTGGCCGCTGGCGGCCTCCTTGCCCATGCTCGGGTTGGCGAATCCGCCGTCCTCGGGCTTCTCCGTGAGGTACCGCTTCTCGATCTTGATCTTCGGGTCGACCGACTGGGCGCCCTGGACGAAGCCCGCCTCGAACTTGTGGATCAGCGGGATGTCCACGCCGCCGATGAAGCCGACGTGGTTCTTCTTGCTGGTCTTGGCCGCGGCGACACCGGCGAGGTAGGAGGCCTGCTCCTCGGCGAACACCATGTCGGCGACGTTCTTCGCCTGCACCTGGGCGTCGTCGATGACGGCGAAGGTGATGTCCGGGAACTTGGCGGAGACTTCCTTGACCGCGGGGGCGTAGATGTAGCCGACGCCGATGATGGGGTTGTAGCCGGTCTTCGCCATCTGGGTCAGGCGCTGCACCTTGTCGGCGTCCGACTCGCCGTCGCTCGGCTCGATGTCGTTGCCGCCGATCTTGAATTCCTTCCGGGCCTTTTCGAACCCGGCGTAGGCGGCGTCGTTGAAGGACTGGTCGCCCTGGCCGCCGATGTCGTAGGCGAGGCCGATGCCCTTGCCCTTGTAGCCGGAGCCGGATTCGGTGTCACTGCCCGACGATTCGTTGCTGGTCTCGCCGCAACCGGCGGCCGCGACGACGACGACCGCGACGGCGACAGCGGCTTGTGAAAGCCTGTTTCTCCGAGAAATCCGACGCATGAGAGAGCACCCCTTACACATTCCCCAACGGCGCCGTTGCCGACGCTGACTGCGGCGCACAGTAACGCGCGTAGACGTCCAGGGGAACGCCATTCCTCACTGCCGTTATCGATTCGTGCCGACGACCGGTTACGAACGCCCGTCGCGGGTTACGTGCGAGTGACACAAGAGGACGAAGGGGTACCCATCGGGGCACCCCTAGTCGATCGGCCTCTCGTCACCGTCCGTGGCCGCGCGTCAGCTCCGCGCCTGCAGGAGGGCGGCGGCGGTGAACATCTCGACGCCGACCGCGATGGCCGACTCGTCGACGTCGAAATCACCCTGGTGCAGGTCCCTGACGGTCCGCTCGCCCGGCGTGCGCACCCCGAGACGCGCCATGGCGCCGGGCACGTGCTCCAGGTACCAGGAGAAGTCCTCCCCGCCGAGGCTCTGCTCGGTGCCCTCCACGGACCGGTCGCCACGCCGGGCGGTCATCGCGTCGCGCAGCAGGTCGGTCGTGTCCGGGTCGTTGACGACCGGCGGAACCCCGCGCACGTAGTTGATCACGGACTTGGCCCGGTGGAGGGTGGCGATCTCGTCGATGGCCGCGTGCACCAGGTCGGGTGCCGCGTGCCAGGACGCGAGGTCCAGGCACCGCACGGTGCCGGAGAGCTCGGCGTGCTGCGGGATCACGTTGCAGGCGTGGCCCGACTCGATGCGTCCCCAGGTCACGGAGAGCCCCGACCGCGCGTCGACCCGCCGGGCGACGACCGCCGGCACGTCGATGGCGACCCGGGCGACCGCGGTGACCAGGTCGGTGGTGAGGTGAGGCCGCGCGGTGTGCCCGCCGGGCCCGTCCAACGAGACCTCCAGCCGGTCACAGGCGGACGTGATGGCCCCGTGACGGAGGCCGACGCGCCCGGCGTCGACCCTCGGGTCGCAGTGGACGCCGACGATCCGCTCGACGCCGTCCAGCCCGCCGCACTTGATGACGTCGGGAGCGCCGCCGGGAAGCACTTCCTCCGCGGGCTGGAAGATCAGCCGTACGGCCCTCGGGAGCTGGCCCTTCGCATGGAGGTCCGCGAGGACGAGGCCGGCGCCCATCACGACGGTGGTGTGCACGTCGTGTCCGCAGGCGTGGGCCCGGTCGGGCACGGTCGACCGGTACGCGCACTCGGCCTTCATGTCCGGGATGGGCAGTCCGTCGATGTCGGCACGCAGCGCGAGCATCGGGAGCGCGGGGTCCGGCACGCCGACGTCGCAGATGAGCCCGGTCCCCGTGTCGAGCACGCGGGGTCGCAGGCCGGCCCGCTCCAGGCGCTCCTTGATCGCGGCGGTGGTACGGAACTCCTGGTTGCCCAGCTCCGGGTGCATGTGCAAGTCACGCCGGAACGCGACCAGTTCGGCGCGCAGCGCCTCGGACAGTGCGCCGGGAAGCTCGGCTTCCCCGGGCGAATCGGCCTCGGACTCTCGGGACATCAGTTGGTTCACCCTCTGAAGGGTAGGGCGACGCGACGGCCAACTGACCCACGATCAACAAAACTTCAACCCGATTGAGGAAGAAACCCTGGCCGCGTGGCGCATAGATATTGACTGGGATGGGTAAGCTCGCCCGGCTTTCCGGGCTATTGGATCTTGAACCGGGCCCGGCGGGACCGGGATCCGGCGTCGCTTCCGGGAAAACCTCCGAATGACGACGCCCATTCCCGGATTCCCGGCAACAGGCTCTCTACGCATACCACGCATACGGGCCCCCGGCCGGTTCTTGTTCACCAGCCGGACAGGACCCGTACGGAAACGGGTGCGAACCACTACGGAGAGAGACCGGCGGCCGTCCGGGCGGGCCTCAGGTGGCCGTGACCGCCGACAGGCGGTGGACATCGCGCGCCGAGCCCGTGACGCCCGACAGGAAACCCTGGGCGCGCGGTGAGGCGCTCTCGGTGAGCCAGGCCGGGTCGATGTCGCAGACGGCGACCTTGACCTCGGTACCGGCCAGCGCGAGCGGAAGCGTGTGCACGACCGTCGACGGGAAGCTCAGGATCGTACGGCCGATGGGGCCCCGCCTGGCGATCAGTTCGAGGGGGAGGTCCGGCCGGACGATCTCCAGGCCGGTCTCGACGGCCAGCCGGTGCAGTTTCTCCGGGCTCTCCCTGCGGTGGGCGAAGTACCGGGTGGCGCCGTGGGTGGCGGCCAGCCCCCGCACCGCTTCGAGATACCGGTCGGGGTCCACCACCCCTGTCTCCACCAGGGACGTCCCGACCAGGTCGGCGCCCTTCGTGATGCGGGGAGGGCCGAACCGGGCCCGGGTCCAGGCGAAGTCGTTGGCCGTGATGGTGACGCCCTCGGGCTTCTCGGTGATCGGCATGGAGGAGAAGACCTCCACCCGCCGTCCGGTGCCGGGGGTGAGCCGGCGACGGGCCCGGGCCGAGACCGGCGCGAAGACCAGGTCCCGGGCTCCCGGACGCCCGCCGCGCCGGTGCCACCGCACCAGCCGTTCACCCCGGGCGAGCTGGGCGACGAACTCCATGGTCGCGGTCCCGTCGTCCACGACGACGAGATCGCGGGCACCGGTGATGTTCAGCAGCAGCTGCACGTACCGCGAGAAGGGGTCACCCATCACGATGCGCCGCGCGCGCCGCAGCAGGGGCGCGAGCCCGCCGACCGTGTGGAAGGGCGCGGTCGCACCGCCCCGCGCCTCCTCCCACCGCACCGCGTAGCCCTCGTCGCGGGCCAGCTCGGCCATGCGCCTGAGCTGGCCGCGGGTCATCGGGTCGGTGGGCGACAGGACGACGAGGGTGAGCCCGGCCCCTGCCTCGCCGGGCCTGGCCCCGCCGGACCTGCCGGACCTGCCCGCCCCGCCCGGCTTTCCGGACCGGCCGAACCTGCCGGTTCCGCCGGGCCTGCCGGCCCCCAGTTCCGGGCCCGGGAGGCCGGGGGTCTCGCCCGTGATCCTGAGGGCGGCCGCCCTCAGGGCGTGCGCGTGCGCCCACTCCAGGACGTTCAGGAGCTGCACCGGGCTCTCGACGAAAGCCAGGGTGGCGGGTGACTGGGGGCCGGTGGACCCGGCGCGGGGACTCATCGACGTACGACCGTCGCTTCCCTGGACTCGGAAGGGGTGGGAGTGGCTCAGACCGCGACCGGCTCGCCTGCGGCCGCCGCGATCTCGGCCTCGGCGACGACGCCCGAGACGCGGCGCAGCTTCTTCATCGGGCCCAGCTCGGACTCGTAGACCTTCTTGACGCCGTCGCCGAGGGAGGCCTCGATGGTGCGGATGTCGCGGACGAGGCGGGTCAGGCCCTGCGGCTCGACCGAGGCGGCCTGGTCGGAGCCCCACATGGCGCGGTCGAGGGTGATGTGGCGCTCGACGAAGGTGGCGCCGAGGGCGACGGCGGCGAGCGTGGTCTGCAGGCCCGTCTCGTGGCCGGAGTAGCCGATCGGGACGTTCGGGAACTCGGCCTGGAGGGTGTTGATGACGCGGAGGTTGAGCTCCTCGGCCTTGGCCGGGTACGTCGAGGTGGCGTGGCACAGCAGGATGTTCTCGCTGCCCAGTACCTCGACGGCGTGCCGGATCTGCTTCGGCGTCGACATGCCGGTGGAGAGGATGACCGTGCGGTGGGTGGAGCGCAGCGCGCGCAGCAGCTCGTCGTCGGTGAGGGACGCGGACGCGACCTTGTGGGCCGGGACGTCGAACTTCTCCAGGAAGGCGACGGCCTCGGTGTCCCACGGGGAGGCGAACCAGGCGATGTTCTTGCTCTTGGAGTACTCGTCGATCTGGCGGTACTCGTCCTCGCCGAACTCCACGCGGTGGCGGTAGTCGATGTAGGTCATACGGCCCCAGGGGGTGTCGCGCTCGATGTCCCACTGGTCGCGCGGGGTGCAGATCTCCGGGGTGCGCTTCTGGAACTTCACGGCGTCGCAGCCGGCCTCGGCGGCCGCGTCGATCAGCTTGAACGCGTTCTCGAGGTCGCCGTTGTGGTTGATGCCGATCTCACCGACGACGTAGACGGGGTGACCCGGGCCGGCGGTCTTCGAACCGAACGTGCGCAGACGGGAGTTGGTGCTCATGGTGAGGAAGTTCCTTACTTGTCGAGGGAGTCGAGAGAGGGGCCGAGGATCCAGCTGGCGATCTCTCGGATCGCGCCGTCGCCACCGGGGACGGTGGTGACCGCGCGTGCGGCGCCGCGTACGACGTCGTGGGCGCTCGCGACCGCCACGGGCCAGCCGGCGAGGGCGAAGCACGGGAGGTCGTTGACGTCGTTGCCGACGTAGAGCACGCGCTCGGGCGCGATGCCCTGTTCCTCGCACCACTGCTTCAGCGCGAGGTCTTTCCGGTCGATGCCGTGCAGCACGGGGATCTTGAGCTTGCGTGCGCGGGCGGCGACGACCGGGTTCTGCTCCGTGGAAAGGATCAGCATCGACAGGCCGCTCCTGCGGAGGGCCGCGATGCCGAGTCCGTCCCCGCGGTGCACGGAGACGAACTCCTTTCCGTCGGAGTCGATCAGCACCCTGTCGTCGGTCTGGGTGCCGTCGAAGTCGAGGACGACCGCGTCGATGTCCTCGGCGGTCGGGAGGGTGCCGGGCCGGTTCGCGTCGAAGAGCGGCGCGAGGGCCCGGGCGCGGGCGAGGTCGTGCGGGTCGTCGATCTCCAGGACCCGCGCGGGGTCGGTGCGGACGAGTTCGGTCCGGCCGAAGAAGCGGTGCTTGTGCTCGCGCAGGCCGGCCGCGTCCATGGCGTAGGCGGCGCCGGTCTCCAGGAGGTCCTGGGGGCGGTCCTGGCGGCGGGGGCGGAAGGACTTGTCGTGGTTGACCCCGTAACCGCCGTCCGTGGCCGTGGTGTCGGCGACGGCCACGGGGCCGCCGACGGACCGGGTGCGCCCGGTGTCGACCGCGGCCGGGGCGTCGTCCGCGTCCCGCCAGATGAAGCCGTGGAAGGGCGCCACGGTCAGCGCGGTGTCCGCGCCGTTCTCCACGACCGCGCCCGCCACCGAGTCGATGTCCTCGCGGACGATGAACGGGCTGGTGCACTGCACGAGGAGTACGGCGTCGACGGTGGAGCCGTGCCGTGCCTCGTGGACCTCCATGGCGTGCAGGACGGCCGCCTCGGAGGTGGCGGTGTCGCCTGCGATGGCGGCGGGCCGCAGGACGACCTCGGCGCCGGCCTCGCGGGCGGCGGCGGCGATGGCCTGGTCGTCGGTGGAGACCACGACGTCCGTGACGAGCCGGGCCGCGCGGCACTCGCGCACCGCGCGGGCGACCAGCGGTACGCCGCCGACGGGGAGCAGGTTCTTGGCGGGCACGCCCTTGGACCCGCCCCGCGCGGGAATCACCGCGAGCACACGGGGCACCGGCCTCAGCCGCCCCGCTTCGGACTTGGTCATTACCTGTGCTCCTTGATCGACGGTCGTGGTGCCCCGAAGGGGCGCGGGGCTGTGTCGCGGACGGCTGCGCCGGGTGGGCGCGAGGGGCCGCGACGAACCCGCGGGTTCAGGACGGCATCGGAGGCGGCACCTCCGGCGCGGGGGAACGTCACAGCTCCCCCATCCGCCGGATGACGGGTGCGACCCGCTGCACCCCGTGCCGGTAGGCGCCCCGCGCCGCCCGGCGCACGATCTGCCGGACCGGGCCCGGCTCCCGGTCGGCGTCGGGCGCGCCGGGCAGCGGGCTGCCGTCCGGGGCGAGGTGGTGGCGGGCGAGGATGCCGGGCAGATAGCCGGGCGCGGTGGCGGGCGTGTAGTAGGGGGCGAGACCGGGGAGTTCGTCCCGGCCGAGCAGGTCGGCGATGCGCTCGCGCGCCGCGTCGAAGGCCGTCTCGTAGGAGCCTTGCCCGGACTCCGTCCGGGAGGTGCCCCCAGCGGCGACGCCCTGCCGGGCCACCCACTCCTCGTCGGGCCGGGGCCCGTGCCCGGCGTCGAGCTGGTCCCAGGAGGCGAGGCAGCCCGAGCCCACGAAGTGGTGGTTGCCGAGCGACTCGCGCACACCGAGGTCGGTGAGGACGACGGTGGGGATCCGGCGGTGCAGGGACTCGAGGGCCGCCGTGGAGCTGATGGTGACCAGCAGGTCGGTGCGGTCGAGGACCTCACCCATGTGCCCGTACACGAGGCGGAAGTTGGCGGGCGGGCCGCCCGGGATCCGCTCCGCGAGGCGCTGGTAGGGCTGCTCCTCGATGTGCGTGGTGTGCTCGCCCGGCTTGGAGCGGAGCTTCAGCAGGACCTCGCGGTCCGGGTGCAGCCTGGCGTGCTGCACGAGCCGGTTCAGCAGGTACGTACGGTCCTTGCGGCTCTCCGGCACGGAGGGCTGCGCGGCGAAGACGACCGTGTAGGGCCTGCGCCCTTGCTTCGCAGACGGGTCGTGCTTCTCGTACGGGTCGCCGCCGAGGAACGGCAGCGCGACCTCGGTCACCGAGGAGGCGTCGGCGCCCACTCCCTCGTACACGGCGGTGAAACGGTCCGCGTCCTGGCGGGAGTTGGCGAGGACGAGGTCCGCGCCGTGCCGCAGCAGCAGCCCGTCGGCGAGCTTCTCGTAGACGACGCCGACATAGCCGGTGACGACCACGGGCCGCTTCGCGCCGCCCGTCGCGGGCCGCTCCCGCCACTGGTGGGAGAGCCCGTGCAGCATCGCCTGGACGCCGCCTCCGACGAGGGAGAGCACGACGACGTCGTACGAGGACCGTGCGCGGGACATCTCCCGCAGGAACTCCGCGGCGGTGACCTCCCGCAGGGAGTCCGCGCGGACGCCGACCTCTTCGAGCTGGCGGGCGGTGGGGGTCGCACGGCCCCGCAGGAGGTAGCCGTCGAGCCTGATGTCCGAATCGGCCGGTGCGATACGGTTCGCGGTGAGCGCGCCCCATTTCCACCGTGTGTCGGAATCGGCGAGGACGGCCACTCGCAGGGACTTCTTGGTACTTGCTGGCACACCCAAGACGCTAGGAAGCCATTTCGATCCCCGGCCCAACCTGAAAGCAACAAAGGGTTAACAGCACGTCGCCGAATGGCGAATCGGCCCCGGATCGGCTTGCCAAAAGGCCTGGTTCACCATTCCGCCACGCGTCGTTCACCTGGCATCTCACCGGGGGTCAAGACGAATGCCGGGCCGCCGCCTAACGTCACGTGGGTGGTCAAGCTCTCCGTCATCGTGCCGTTCTACAACGTGCAGCAATATGCGCCCGACACCCTGAAGAGTCTGCGTGCGAACGCACGCGACGACTTCGAATTCATTCTCGTCGACGACTGCTCCCGCGACGAGACGCCGGACATCCTCGCGCGCGCGGAGCGCGAGCTCCCGGGTGCGGTGCATGTCAGACACGAGAAGAACGGAGGGCTGGCCACCGCGCGCAACACGGGCATCGACGCGGCGCGTGGCGAGTACCTCACGTTCCTCGACGGGGACGACTGGCTCGCCCCCGGGTACTACGAGCAACTCCTCGCCTCCATCGAGGACCTGGGGTGCGACTTCGTCCGCACGGACCATGTCCAGTGCACCGCGCGGGCCCGCACCGTCCACCGTGTCCCGCACGGCAGGCGCGGCGTCGTACTGGATCCGCGCGAGGCGATCCTGCCCGCCGACCGCTCCACGTCCGTCGACTACGCGTACGCGTGGGCGGGCATCTACCACCGCCGGCTGGCCGACCGGGGCCTGCTGCACTTCACCGACGGGCTGCGCACGGCCGAGGACCGGCCGTGGATCTGGAGGCTGCACCGGGAGGCGGAATCGTTCGCCGCGGTGGGACTGCTCGGTGTGTTCTACCGGCGCGGTGTCGCCTCCTCACTGACGCAGATCGGTGACGTACGGCAACTGGATTTCATTCGCGCGTTCGACCAGGTGGTAAGGGAAACGGCGCAGGACCGGGATGCGGATAAACTCCTGCCGAAAGCCGTCCGGACCTACTGTGCGATTATTTCCCATCATCTGGGATCCATCGAAAGGTTCGAGCCACCTGTGGCACGGAAACTGAAATCGATGAGTGCCGTCGCATTGCGGCGTATGCCGCAGGATGTCCTCGACGACGCCCTCGACTCCATGGACATACAGCGCGCGACGCGGCTGCGCCGGCTGCGCCGCCGTCCGGCGGCCGCGGGGGTGACCGCGTGACGACCCGGATCTTCATGGCGTCGACGCTGTACGGCACGGCGACGCTCGCCGCGGCCGTCGACGCCGACTGCTTCCGTCCCGCGGACCGGCGCGTGCTCCTCGTGTCCAACAACTCGGCGACGCCCGAGACGACACCCGGGGTCGACGAGATGCCCGGGTTCGGGCAGCTGCGCGGCCGGTTCGACGACGTGATCTCGTGGAACGAGACCATCTCCCCCTTCCACCCGGGCGGTTGGGCCCCGCGGCCCGACGACGTGCCGCTGTGGGAGCGGCATCTGCGGCTCGCCTGGGGTCTCGGCGACGACGACGTCGAGCTGGTCGTCGAGTCGATCCAGGTCAATCCGGCGCTCGGCGTCGCACAGATCTTCACGGGCGCGCCCGTCACCGTCTACGCGGACGGCCTGATGAGCTACGGCCCCACCCGCAGCAAGATCGACCCGCTGGTCGGCACACGCATCGACCGTCTCCTCCACCTCGACCTGGTTCCGGGGCTGACACCGCTGCTGCTCACCGAGTTCGGGGTGCGGCCGGAGCTCGTTCCGACCGACGCCTTCTCGAAGGTGCTCACCGAACTCGTCGACACCGGTGACGAGTTGCCCGCGATCGACGAACCGGCCCTGCTGCTCGGCCAGTACCTCTCCGCCCTCGGCATCCTCACCGCCGAGGAGGAGGAGGACCTCCACGTACGGATGCTCAGGGGCGCCGTCGAACTCGGGCACGAGCGGGTGGTGTTCAAACCGCACCCCAGCGCACCGGCCCGCTGGTCGCGCGCCCTGGAGAAGGAGGCCGAGCGGATCGGCGCCGACCTCACGGTGCTCGACACCCCCGTCCTCGCCGAGGTGCTCTACCAGCGGATGCGTCCCGCGCTGGTCGTCGGCTGCTTCTCGACCGCGCTGCTCACCGCCTCCGCGCTGTACGGCCTGCCCGTCGCCCGCATCGGCACCGGGCCGCTCCTGGAACGCCTCACGCCGTACGAGAACAGCAACCGCGTCCCGGTCACGATCGTGGACGCCCTGCTGCCGGAGCTGACGGACCGCGCGGCGGTCACCGAGCAGCGCCGGAGCATGGGCCCGGACGAACTGTCCGAGCTGGTACGGGCCGTGGGCTACGCCATGCAGTCCAAGATCTACCCGGACGCGCGGTCCGACGCCGAGCACTATCTGACGCGGCGTCTGGACACCCACACCTGGCGCTACTTCAAGCGACGGCGGCTCACCTCGCTGGGGCTGCCCGGGGCGGTGCCGGCCCAGCTGGCGTTCATCCCGCGCAACGCGACCGTACGGCGTGTGGCCAAACGCGCCCGTTCCCTGAAGAGGGCCACCCTGGGATGAGTTTCGTCGAATCGGCGCCCGCTCCGGCGTCCACCGCCGAGGCGGGCACCCTGCCCCCCGTCCCCCCTCGGATACTTCCCCAGAAGCGCGCGCCGCGGCTGCGCGCGCTCGACGGGCTGCGGCTGATCGCCGCGCTGATGGTCGCCGTGTACCACTACGGCGGCCGGGACGGCGAGGTGAGCCGGGCCTGGGGTTCCTCGCCGCAGATCCAGTTCCCCACGCTGCACACGTGGTTCGCGTACGGCTGTCTGGGCGTGCAGATCTTCTTCGTGATCAGCGGCTTCGTGATCTGCATGAGCGGCTGGGGGCGGAGCCTGCGTTCGTTCTTCGCCTCGCGGGCCTCGCGGCTGCTGCCGTCGTACTGGGCGGCGGTCGTCCTCGTCACGGCCGTCTTCGCGCTGCCCGTGGTCGTGTACGAGGCCGTGTCGCCCAGTGACGCGCTGGTGAACCTGACGCTCATGCAGCAACCGCTGGGCGCCGACCGGGTGCTGGGGGTCTGCTGGACGCTGTGGGCGGAGGTCCGCTTCTACGCGCTGTTCGCGCTCTGTGTGGTCCTGCCGGGCGCGACGCGGCAGCGCGTGATCCTGTTCTGCGCGGGCTGGACGCTCGCCGCGGTGATCGCCCAGGAGGCGCGGGAGCCGCTGCTCGACCTGGTCCTGATGCCCGAGTACGCGCCGTTCTTCATCGGCGGCATCGGTCTCTACCTGGTCCACCGCGACCGGCGGGACGCGTACGCGTGGGGCATCGTGGGCGTCAGCTGGCTGATCGGGCAGCACTACGCGGTGGCGCAGCTGTGGCACCCGCCCGACCCGCAGTTCTTCTCGAACCGGAGCTCGGCCGGCATCATCCTCGTCGTCACCCTCGGCTTCGTGGCGGTCGCCGCGATCGCGCTGGGCCTGCTGAACCGCGTGAACTGGCGGTGGCTGACGGTGGCCGGCGCGCTGACGTACCCCTTCTACCTGGTCCACGAGCATCTGGGCTGGGTCGCCATCAGGGCCTACCACCAGGGCCTGGGCATCCCCTCGTACGTGACGATGCCGCTGACGGTCCTGACGATGCTGGTCCTGGCCTGGCTGCTGAACCGCTATGTCGAGGACCGCTTCACCCCGCGGCTGCGCTCGGCGCTGTCGAAACCGCGCTGAACGTCCTCCAGGATCTCGCCGAGCGCGTCGCCGGCCTCGTCGATGAGGTCGGCGAGCTCGGACATCCGGCGGGCGAGTTCCGCGCGGGCGGCCGGGTCGGGCACGAAGTCGGCGAGCGGCTCGGTCCGTCCGGCGGGCGCCTCGGCGGAGGGTTCCCGCCCCGTCGGTTCCCCGGCCGCCGGCGGCCGCGTCTCAGGTGATTCCACAGCGTGCCTCGATTCCGGTGAGCACCAGCATGAGCCCTTCCTCGAACCGCTCGTCGTAGCCCTCGAAGATCTCCGCGCCCGCGGCCGCCGACAGGGGGAACCCGGCGAGCAGTTCGGCACGTTCGGACAGGTCGTACCCCTCACGGCGCTCCCCCGGCAGGGGATGCACGCCCTGCTCCTCGGTGACGAAGCCGAGCGTGAACAGATACGCGGTGGTGGTGGCGCGCACCGCCTGCCGGAGGGTGAACCCGGCGGCCAGGAAGGCGCGCAGGTTCTCCTCCATCTGGACGGCGTGCTCGGTGCCGGTGAAGCGGGAGCCGCTGAAGACCCTGGCGCCGTCGCGGTAGCTCAGGAGTGCCGCGCGCAGGCCTCGGTTGGCCGTCAGGAGCCGCTCGCGCCACGGGGTGTCCGGGGCGATCGGGACAGCGGCGACCATCCTGCGGTACATCTCTGTCGCCATCTCGTCCAGCAGCGCCTGTTTGTCCTTGAAGTGCCAGTACAGGGCGGGCGCCTTGACGTCCAGCTCCTTGGCGATGGCTCGCAGGCTGAGGCCGTCGAGGCCGGTCTCGTTCAGCAGACGCAGCGCCGTGTCGGCCACCAGCGCTCGGTCGATCTTTCCCACAGCCACGGTCGCACCCTATCCGGCGACTGCCCCTTGACAGCTTAACGTTGTTAAGGGGACCCTCGGCGCATGAAACTTAACGACGTTAAGGAAATGGATGGCGTTCCGGACGCCACGACGACCGACGTCCTGATCGTGGGTGCGGGGCCCACCGGGCTCGCGCTCGCCCTCGACCTCGCCCGGCGCGGGGTGCGCGCACTCGTCGTGGAGCGGTCCGCCGCGCTCTTCCCCGGCTCGCGGGGCAAGGGGATCCAGCCGCGCACGATGGAGGTCTTCGACGACCTCGGCGTACTGGAAGCGGTACGGGCGGCGGGCGGCGTGTACCCCGTCGGAATGGTCTGGCAGGACGGGCGGCGCCAGGGCGAGCACCGCATGTTCGACCGGACGGAGGCGACGGAGGCCGAACCGTACGCGGGCGGCCCGTGGATGGTGCCGCAGTGGCGGACGCAGTCGATCCTGGCCGCGCGCCTGGCGGAGCTGGGCGGGAGCGTCACCTTCGGCCGGGAGCTGGTCGGCGTCGACCAGGACACCGACGGTGTGACGGCCCGCTTCGGCTCCGGCGCCCCGGTGCGCGCCCGCTGGGCCGTCGCCGCGGACGGCGGCCGCTCGGCCGTGCGGCGGGCCCTGGGCATCGCGATGACCGGCGAGACCGTGGACCCGGCTCCGACCCTGGTCGCGGACATCCGGGTGACCGGGCTCGACCGCGACAACTGGCACGTCTTCCCGCCCGCCGACGGCGAGGGATTCCTGGCGATCTGCCCGCTGCCGCACACGCAGGACTTCCAGCTGGTGGGCAACTTCACGGATCCGGACACCGAGCCGGATCCGTCCCTCGACGGCATCCGCAAGCTGGTCGCCACCCGGACGCATCTCGCCCCTGACGACGTGACCGAGGTCCGCTGGGCGTCCGGCTTCCGGCCGCGTGCCGCGATGGCGGGCCGTTTCCGGGAGGGCCGGGTCTTCCTGGCGGGCGACGCGGCCCACGTCCACTCGCCCGCGGGCGGCCAGGGCCTCAACACCAGTGTCCAGGACGCCTACAACCTGGGCTGGAAGCTCGCGGCCGTACTGCGCGAGGGCGCCCCGGCCGCCCTCCTCGACTCGTACGAGGAGGAGCGGCTGCCCGTCGCCGCGCGGATGCTCGGCCTCTCCACCGGCGTCCACCGCGGCGAGGTCCGGCGCGGCGCGGCCACCCAGCAGCTCGGCCTCGGCTACCGGGGCTCCGCGCTCGCGGTGGAGACCCGCACGGACCTGCCGGAGGGCGCCCTCCAGGCGGGCGACCGGGCACCGGACGGCATCCGCGCCCAAGTACGCCTCTTCGACGCCTTCCGCGGCCCGCACTGGACACTGCTCACCGTCGGCACGGACACCGGTGTGCCGGACCTCCCCGGCGCCCGAACGGTCCGCATCCCCGCGTACGAGGCGTACGGCACCGGGGTGTTCCTCGTCCGCCCCGACGGTCACGTGGGCTGGGCGGGCCGGACCACACACGGGCTGGCGGAGTACGCGGCACTCGTGGGACTCGGCGGCCTCGCCCGGAGCGGGGCCTAGGCGGAGCTGGAGACCGAGAGCTTCACGGCGAAACCCAGGAAGAGTGCGCCGGCGGCGGAGGTGGCGCCCGCGGAGAGCCGCCTGCGCCGCCGGAAGGCCGCCGCCAGTCGGGTCCCGCCGAATATCAGCGCGCTGAGGTAGAGGAAGCTCACCAGCTGGGCGAAGGCACCGAGCACGACGAAGGACAGGGCCGGATACGCGTACCCGGGGTCCACGAAC
Source organism: Streptomyces aurantiacus (assembly GCF_027107535.1). Lineage (NCBI taxonomy): Bacteria > Bacillati > Actinomycetota > Actinomycetes > Kitasatosporales > Streptomycetaceae > Streptomyces > Streptomyces sp. Qhu-G9. The sequence continues at coordinate 8,566,801 of NZ_CP114283.1, forward strand.
TGCACGAAGAAGGCGACGAAGAACAGGATCGCCTTCGGGTTGAACAGACTGATGACGAGCGCCCGCCTGAAGGGCCGCTCCTCGGCGACCGGCGAGGAGACCTCCTCCGTGCCGCCCGGTTCCCGCCGGCTCCGCCACATGTCCCGGGCGGTCCGCAGCATCCCGAAGGCCAGCCAGGCCAGATAACCGGCTCCCGCGTACTTCACTATCCCGAACAGCAGGGCGTTGGCCTGCAGCAGCGAGGCGACACCGGCCGCCGACAGCGTCATCAGCACGGCGTCACCGCACCAGACCCCCGCGGAAGCCCGGTATCCGGTCCGGATCCCCCGCCGCGCGGCGACGGACAGCACGTACAGCGAGTTCGGCCCCGGCAGCAGCACGATCAGCACGAGCCCCACGAGATAGGCGGGGAGGTCGGTTATGCCCAGCATGAGGTGAAGTCTCGCACGGGGGAGCTTCCTCGCGGCGTGGACGGGGCCCCGCCCGCAACAATGCCGCGTAGTTCGCAACCAGGCACGCGCGGGAACCATCTCAGGTGGCACCACGGCACATCGCCGGCGTCGTCGACGGCCCATCGAGAACCGGTTCGGTGAGCAGCGGGGGGTTCGGATGCGTACACCAGGCATGTGGAGAACAGTCGCGGCGGCGACGGCGATGGCGGCGCTGGCCGCGGTGAGCGGATGCACCATCCAGACCGTCGACCCGTCGGCGAGCGGGTCACCGGGCGGGGCGTCGTCGCCGGCCGGCCGCTCCCCCGCCGACGCGAAACCCCCGGAGCCCGCCGGCAAGAAGCCGGCCGAGAGGAGTCCCGCGCGGAAGAAGCCCGCTGAGCGGCCCGCGCCGACGGTCCTGTGGTCGCGGGGCGACCGGAGCAGGGACGTGCGGGAGCTGCAGGCCCGGCTGCGCCAGGTCCAGTGGCTGTTCGAGGGACCGACGGGGACGTACGACGCCTCGACGGTCACCGCGGTGAAGGGCTTCCAGGGGAAGCGGGGCCTGCCGAGGACCGGGAAGACGGACTCGGTGACCTGGCAGCGGCTGCTGCGGATGACGCGCGAGCCGGGCAGATGGGAGCTCTACGCGTCCGGCGGCCAGCCGGCCGCGAAGCCCGACCCTCGCTGCATGACCGGCCGGGTGCTGTGCGTCAGCAAGACCAGCCGCACCCTGCGCTGGATGATCGACGGCCGTACCGTCTCGACGATGGACGTGCGCTTCGGTTCACGGTCCACACCCACCCGCGAAGGTGTCTTCAACGTCTACTTCAAGTCGCGGCACCATGTGTCGACGCTCTACGACTCGCCCATGCCGTACGCGATGTTCTTCAGCGGCGGCCAGGCGGTCCACTACTCCTCGGACTTCGCCGCGACGGGCTACTACGGGGCCTCGCACGGATGTGTGAACGTACGGGACGAGGGGAAGATCGCGTCGCTGTTCGCGCAGGTGAGGAACGGCGACAAGGTCGTCGTCCACTGGTGACGGCCCGGCGGCCGGAAGGGTGCGGGCGCGGGCGGGACCGGGGGAACGTGTCCCGCCCGCGCCTTGTGCACAGAGCCGTGAGTACGGGGGGAACCCCCGGCTCGTGCGACAGCCGATGACCAGTCGGCTCGCTTACTACTGCGCCGGGGCGGCTGAAAACGTCACACCCGGGAGGCCGGGGCCGGGCTCCGGGGCGAATCCGCAGTTCAGGCACGCGACGAGGGCCTTGGGAGCCGTCGCGGGGCAGCCGGGCCGCCGACGCGGACCGGGTGGGGCGGAGGTCGCGCGGGCACACCGGCGATGTCACGGACGCCCCCGGAGGCCGACCGGTCCGGAGGTTACGACAGGGCGCTGACGTGCGGTTCCGGGGTGCGTGCGGGGGCCTGCGGCACCGAGGGCAGGGCGGAGGCGGAGGCCGTGGGCCCGGCGGCCGCGTCGTCCCGGTGGGTCCTGGCCCCGTCGCCCCGGAGCGTGCGTGAGCCGGTGTGGCCGCGGTCGCTGCCGTCACCGTCACCGCGGCCACCGCCGCCGTCGTTGCCTCCGCGGCCACCGCCGCCGTCATCGCCGTGCCCGTCGCCCCTGCCGCTGTGGTCCCTGCCCGGATCGCCGTGCCCGGCCCGGGGGTCGCCCCAGTCGCCGGATTGGCGGCGACTCCAGTTCTGCAGGAGGTTCTTGCAGTACCTCTTGACCTGCTCGGCGCCGTGCGCCGCGTCCTCCAGGCTGCGTCTGCGCTCCGCGTCGAGGTTCTTGCCGTCGAGGTCGTCCCGGCAGGCCGACACGATCGCGGCCCAGTGCTGGGCCCGGCGGCTCTCGCGCCGGCCGTCGCCGGAGCCGGGCTGCGCGCCCGTGTCCTTGTCCCCGCGTGAGTCGCCGCGCGGGGCGGTGTTCCCGTCGGCCGGGGCGCCGGCGCTGCCTTCGGGCCGCGGGACGTCCCGGGGCCTGTCGGGTGGCGGCGACTGGAGCGGGCGGTCCGGGGTGACGGAAACCGTCGGGGAGGCACCGGGTTCCGGTTCACCGTCGCCGAAGGCCAGAACACCGGCGGTGGCGGCCATCGCGACTCCGCCGATCATCCCGGCGGCCAGCGCGGCGGCGAGGCCGTAGCGCACCGGGCGTCCCCAGAAGGAGGGGGCGCGGCGCTCCGGCGCGGGGCGGCCGAGGTGGATGAGGCCCGCGTCCGAGGAGGCGCCCGGGGGCGGGAAGGGTGCCGAGGAGCGCGTGCGGACGGGTGGCCCGAGGCTCGCCTGCGAACCGTTCGTTCCGGTGCGGGCCTTCCGGAAGGCGGCCAACGCGGCGGCCTCGCCCGGCAGTTCGGTGCTGGTCGGCGCGGTCACGGCGGGCATCGCGCTCAGGGTGCCGAGGGCCTGCGCGAGGCGGTCGGCCTGGGCGCGGGTGGCGGCGTCGGCGGCTTCGACGGGCTCTCCGCGCAGCAGTCGTTCCGCCTTGTCGCGGTCCAGCCACCGGCCGGGGGGCCGGGTGTCGTCCCCCGGGAAGACGCAGCGCTCGTCGGACATCACATGTCCTTCTGCGTCCGGATACGCGTATGCGTCACACCGGCGGACGTCACCGCGCGGGTACGCGGTTGCGCGTGCGGGGGTCTCTGCGGGGGTACCGAGCTCAGGGAGCCGGCGGATTCCGGATCCGGGCCGATCAGCTCCGCGAGCCGTTTCAGACCGCGGTGCGCCGCCGTGCGGACGGCGCCCGGCCGTTTGCCGAGGGTGTCCGCGGCGGTCTTCGCGTCGAGGCCGACGACGACACGCAGCACGACGGCCTCCGCCTGGTCCTGCGGGAGCTGGGCGATGAGGGAGAGGGTGCTGTCCGTGGCGAGGGCCTCGATGGCCTCGCCCGCGGTGTCGGACTCGGCGGCCCTGCCGGTGAGCTCGGTCTCGTCGCCGCCCGTCGCGGGGCGGCGCCCGCGCATGCGTATGTGGTCGAGGGCGCGGTTGCGGGCTATCCGGGCCGCCCAGCCGCGGAAGCGGTCGGCGTCCCCGCTGAACCGTTCGAGGTCCCGGGCTATCTGCAGCCAGGCCTCGGACGTCACGTCCTCGGCGTCCGGTTCACCGACCAGCGTCCGTACGTATCCCAGGAGCCGTGGGTGCACGGCTCGGTACACAGTCCGGAACGCGGTCTCGTCCCCGTACTGTGCGGCAAGCACCGCGGCGGTCAGCTCCGCGTCGTCCCCCAGCACCGCGCCCCTTTTTGTGCCCGGCCGGTGCCGCTCTCGCGGACCGGTTTCTCGCTGTCGTGGTTTCTCGTTGATGGTTGCGGTCCTGCCCCGCATCCGGCGCGAAATGCACGTTACGGCTTGAAACCGGGGCGCGTCCATGTCCGTACAACATGCAACCAACTCGTCCCGGCCCTGGGTGTGACACAAAACGCACCGCCGACGCTGAGGAAAGTACGGGCCGCCGCGCGGCCCGTGCCGCGCGACGGCCGGGGCCTCTCCTGTGGGGGGTGGCGGCCCCGGTCGTTGCCATCGGCGTGATCGGCCCTCCCGACTCCTCAGCCCTTCTTGGCCTTCGGGGTCTTCGCGGGCTTTGCACTCTCCACGGCTTTCGCACTCTTGGTGGCACCCTTACCAGGGGTTTTGTCCGTTCCCGCAGATTTGCCCGGCTTCACCTTGCCGGCGCCCTTCTCACCGTTCGCCCCGGCCTGCCGGCCCGCGCAGTACGCCTCGACGTTCCCCTCACCGCCCGCGGCCTTGACCAGACGCTGCCAGGCGGTCGAGTCGAGGGCCTTGCCCCGCTTCCTGACGGAGTCGTACGCGCGGCAGTGCGCCTCGGCGTCCCCGGCGGCGGAGGGACGGCCGGATGAGTCGTCCGCACCGCCGGAGCCGCCGGCCCGCGCGGACCCGGACGGACCGGGCGAGGCCCTGCCGGGGCCCGCACCCGTGCCGGCGTCGGCGGGAGTGCTGCTCACCGGTACGGGCCCGCCCCGTTCCTCCCCCACGTCGCGCGACGCTCCGCCCGAGCCGATGCCCGCGACCGCCACCCCGCCGAGCGTGACGCTCGCCGCCAGCGCGACCAGCGTCGTCCGCACCGACCACCCGTGCCGCCGCTCGGCGTGGGGGCGCCAGTCGTCCCGGCGCCGGGTGCGTGCCGCCCCGTGCGCCCCCGCGTCGCGCGCCGCCCGAAACGCGGCGAGGGCACGCTCCTCGGCGGGGTCCGCCGCACCGCTCCCGGCGGTGGCGGGAAACACGCCCTGGCCCCACGGCTGTTCGGATCCACCGCCCGCGACCGGCCCGGCGGCCGCTTCGGGGCCCCCGGCCGGGGCGGCCCGCCCGGAGTGCGGGGCGCGGCGGTCCGGGCGGGCGTCGCCGCCCTCTCGTTCACCCATGTCCCGTTCCACCCTCGCCGCCCAGGAGCCGCCTGCCGATCATCCCGACTCCCCCAGCGTCCGGGGGCCGTCATCCGTCACACCCTCGGCGCCGAGCCGACGGGCAAGACGCTTCAGGCCCCGGTGCGCGGCGGTGCGCACCGCGCCGGGACGCTTGCCGAGGACACGGGCGGCCGTGGGTCCGTCGAGGCCGACGACGACCCGCAGCAGCACGGCCTCGGCCTGGTCGCGCGGCAGTCGCGCGACCAGGTCGAGGGCGTGCTGCGTGCCGAGGGACTCCAGGGCCTGGTCGTGCGTGCTGTGGGGGCCGGGCAGGTCGTGCAGGTCCTGTTCGAGCGCGGACGCCCGCGGCCGCACCTTCTGCCGCCGCAGGTGATCGAGCGCCCGGTGCCGGGCGATGGTCGCGGTCCAGCCGCGGAACCCCGCCCCGTCCCCGCGGAACCGCCCGAGGTCCCTGGCGATCTCCAGCCACGCGTCGGACGCCACGTCCTCCGCGTCGTCCCCGACCAGCCCTCGCAGATACCCGAGCAGTCCGGGCTGCACGATCCGGTACGCGACCGCGAAGGCGGCCTCGTCGCCCTCCTGGGCCCGCGCGACGGCCGCGCCCAGTTCCCCGTCGGACGGCCGCCCGCGGCGGGATTCCCCTCCCTGACCCAACACTGTCCTCGTTCGCACCGAGTTCGTACCGAGTCCGCGCCACGCGTCACGGCTCGCCGTGCTCTGCACCCTCAAGGCCCTCTGCGTCGGGCGACACAGAAATGTCACAGCCCGTCAGACGCGCCGTCCGCCCCCGCGGCTCCGGCAACCTGGGCCCGCGCCCGCCCGTGCAACTGCAGATAGAACGTGCGCAGGGACTCCCGCTCCCCCAGCTCGAACCGCTTCACGACCTTGCCCAGCGGATTCCACAGCCGCCCGTCCGGCATCCGTACGCCCACCGGCCGGCCGAACAACTCCCGCTGCCCCTGGTCGAACTCGACCCACTCGGCGCCGGCCCGCCGCACCAGCACCTCCCCGGCGTACACCCCGAGCCCGAACAGCACATGGGCCACGGCCGCCTGGTCCCGGCCGCTCTTGCGCAGTCCGTCGATGACGAAGTCGACCACCCGCAGGCTCGCGACGGAGTAGTCCAACGGCAGCCGGTTGTGCGCCGTGACGTCCCGTACGAACTCCGCCGCGTGCCGCCGCATCCTCAGGTCGGCCGACAGTCTCCGGCCCGCGCGCGTGCGCTCTTCCGGCTCCGCACTCGTCCTCTCCACCGCTTGCGCCCCCTGTTCGGTCCCGTCCGGGCCGCGAGAGCCACGGCCGGTCCGCAACACCAAGCGGGGCGGGCGCCCCGAACGTCACACGCCACCGCAGTGACAAGGGTCACATGGCAAATCGCCGGAACCCGTACAACCATCCCCTCCCTTCAAGCGTCTTGTGCATCCTTAAGTGACGTACCCCACACCACTGTTGGGTGATGTTTAGTCAGGAATTAGCGCTGAATTAAACAGCCACCCCTGTGACGGGTGGGTTTTTTTATGAGGCTTTTCTAGGGGTGGGGTATTTGAGTCGCCGGACGACCCATGCGTACAAGCCGCTGAGTATGAAGCGGAGAGCGTGGCTGACGATTGGGGCCGTGGTGCTGGGCGGGGCGGGTGCCGTGACGTACGCCGTCGCGAACCCGAGCGCCGACCCGTCGGTGGACGCCGCGCGCAGCAAGCGGCCCGTGAAGGTGCACGAGCTCGCGATGCGGAGCGACGGCGCGGACCGGCGCGAGGTGGAGCGGACGAGCACCGAGCAGTTCTCGCTGCTCGGCATCTCCTGGACCGGTGCGAGGACCGAGCTCGACGGCACCGCCCAGGTACGGACCCGCAGCCTCGACACGGGCGACTGGACCGGCTGGCAGAACCTGGATCTGGAACTGCACCCCGTCGACAAGGCGGAGCCGGGCGCCAAGGAGGCGCGTGGCGCGTCCGATCCGCTCTGGGTCGGCCCGAGCGACGGCGTCGAGGCGCGTGTCGTGGCCGCCGACGGGTCGGCGAGTTCCGGTCTGCCCAAGGGACTTGAGGTCAATCTCGTGGATCCCGGCGTGACCGCGGCCGAGGCGAGGAACAAGGCGCTGGGCACGTCCTCGGGCACCTCCCTGGACAACGCCGCCTTCGTCGCCGAGGACCCGACCGGCTCCCCGACCGCGACGGATCCGGCCTCCGGCTCCCCGTCGCCCACGGAGTCGACGAGCACGGAGCCCACGAGCGGTACCCGGGCGGCGCCCACCGAGAGCACCTCGGAGAGTGCCCCGGCCCCCGACCCGGTCCCGTCCCCGCCGCCGTCCACCGTGACGCAGCCGTTGATCGTCCCGCGCGCCCAGTGGGGTGCCGACGAGTCGATGGTCAAGGACCCGGTGGAGTACATCGAGAAGGTCAGCGCGGTCTTCGTCCACCACACCGTCGGCACGAACGACTACAGCTGCGCCGAGTCCCCGGCGCTGGTCCGCGGCATCATGGCCTTCCACGTGGAGGCCGAGAAGTGGAACGACCTCGGCTACAACTTCCTGGTCGACAAGTGCGGCCGGGTCTTCGAGGGCCGCGCGGGCGGCAGCGACCTGCCGGTGCGCGGCGCCCACACGTACGGCTTCAACGGCGACTCGGCGGGCATCGCCGTCCTCGGTGACTTCGAGGGTGCCGCCGCGACCGCGACCACTCCGGTGAAGCCCGCGGGCAAGCCGTCCCGTGCGGCTCTGGAGTCCGTGGCGCGCGTCGCCGCGTGGAAGCTCGGCCAGTACGGCGGCAATCCGAGCGGCCAGGTCACCCTGACCGCCGCGGCCGACACCGGCGTGTGGAAGGCGGGCGAACAGGCCACGCTGAACACCGTCTCCGGCCACCGCGACGGCTTCGCCACCCTGTGCCCCGGCAAGAACCTGTACGCGAAGCTGGGCGAGGTCCGCCGGTACGCGTCCGGCCCCGGCAGGAACGCCGCGGTCCCGACGGCCGACTTCAACGGTGACGGCATCGGTGATGTCATCGCCGCCACGGCCAAGCAGGGCAGCGGCTGGCTCACGCTCGTGCCCGGCGGCCTGGATGGCCCCGTCTCCGCCGCCAAGGTGAAGCTCAACCAGGGCAGCGCCGAGGTCCCGGGCGCCGCCGAGTCGGGCGACCAGTGGGGCGCGGCCACGGCCTGGGGCGACATCAACGCCGACGGCTTCGCGGACATCGCGATCGGCGCCCCCGGCGAGGACGACACGACCGGCCACGCGGACCGCGGCGCGGTGACGATCCTGTACGGCCCGAAGTTCGACACCGGCGCCGACACCATGGCGCTGGGCGACGACTACGAGCCGGCCGCCGCGCGGTTCGGCTCGACGGTGGCGGTCGGCGACTTCAACGCCGACGGCAAGGCGGACGTCTTCACGGCGGCCACCGGAACGGGCGGCAACTGGGCGGCCCGCTTCAACGACGGCCACGAGGTCGCCGGCGACCTCACCACCGCCGACGGCGCCCTCGCGTACGCGGACGCCGCGTCCGGCGACTTCAACCGGGACGGCTACGCGGACGTGGCGCTCAACTACCGCGACGCGTCCGGCGCCGGCAAGGTCACCTGGTTCAAGGGCTCCAGGTCGCTGGGCCTGGTGAAGGTGTCCACGCTGAGCATCAAGGGCGGCCGCTCCATCGCCGCGGGCGACGTGAACGGCAACGGCTACGACGACATCGTCATCGGCCAGCCGTACACCGCCGAGTCCGGCGCCAAGGTCGGCGGCCAGGTCACGATGGTCCCGGGCACGTCCACCGGTTTCACCACCACCGGGATGACGACGATCCACCAGGGCACCGCCGGGGTGGAGGGCGCCGCCGAGTCGGGCGACGCCATGGGCTGGTCCGTCTCCGTGGGCGACGTGGACGCCGACGGCTTCGCGGACGTCCTCACCGGCGCCCCGAACGAGGACATCACCCGCACCAGCAACCGGTCCAACGCGGGCGCGATCTGGCTCCTCAAGGGCATCTCGTCCGGTCTCACCGGCACCGGCTCGCTCTCGTTCTCCCAGGACACGGCGGGTATCGCCGGGTCCACGGAGAAGGACGACATGCTGGGTTCGTCCGTCTCACTGACGGACTTCTCCGGCCACGGCCGCGCCCACCTGCTCATCGGCGCCGAGGGCGAGGACGCGGGCAACGGCACCCTGCTCTTCCTGCCGAGCACGGCCTCGGGCGTCTCCGTCGCCAAGTCGGCGTACTACGGCGTGACCCAGCTGGGTACGGCGGCGGGCGCGCGGCTGGGCCAGGTCCTGGCCCCGTAGCCGCCCGGCGGACGAGCAGCGACGAACGAAGGCCGGGGCCCTGTGCGGAACAGGGCCCCGGCCTTCCGCGTGTCCGCGTGCTCCTCAGCCGCCCGCGTCCCGGCACAGCAGGCGCAGGGACCCGTCCCCCTCGAAGCAGCGCCGCGCCTCGGTCACCGGATCCCAGATCCGCCCGTCGGGGGTACGCAGCAGGGGGCCCTGGCCCGAGTCCAGCCACTCGGCGCCCGTGTGACGGGCGATCACCTCACCCGCGTACGCGCCGAAGCCGCGCAGCGCGGTCTCGACGGCCGCGTACGGCGCCCCGTCCCGGCGTATCTCCTCGATCGTCCGGTCGACTCTCCACAGGCTCTGCGTGGAGTGGTCGAGGCGGAGCCCGGCGCCTTCCCGCATCGCCGCGACCGCGTCCGCCGCCCACCGGAGGGGCTTCGTCGCGGCCGCGGGCCTGGTCGGTACGGCCGGCGTGGTTCTCATGACTGTCCACGTGGTGTCCACACCTGCGAGAGCGTGCCCCGGACGGGATTCGTCACGCCGACTCGTGGCGGTACGCCGGAGTGCCGCAGGACGGGCGCAGAGCCCTCGCAGCCCGCTCGCGCGACACCCACGGGACGGTCACAGAAGACGCGGTTCGCTGCGCCCCGGGGGGACTTCGGGGTTAAACCCGGCCGCGGGCCCGGCGGGAGACGACGGCGCGCAGCACGCGCCGGCCCTCCGTGGAGAGGCCGAGCGCCTGACGCAGACCGGCCACGCCGTGGGCCGACAGCAGTTCGAGGATGGTGATCTGGCGGCGCAGTTCGGCGGCGACGAGGGGTGACATGTCCTGCGTGAGGCCCTCGCGCCGGGCCGCCACCGAGGACGCGCCGTCGGAGGCGGCGTCGAGCAGGCGGTGGATCTGCAGCGCGGCCACCGAGCAGGCGTCGGCCCACTCGCGGAGGTTCGCGCCGGTCCGCTCGACGGGGGCGGCGTCGAGCATGCGGTGCGCCAGCACGGTGGCCCGGCCCTCGGCGGACAGGTCGCCCTCGGGGGCCGGGGGAACGTCGAGTCCGGCGCGCGCCTGTTCGACGCACTCGCCCCAGTCCCGGTCCCCCTGCCCGGGCTCGGCGAGGCTCGCCCACAGGGGCCGCAGGATCTCGTCGTCGCCGCCCAACAGGGGCACGCACCTGTCCAGGCACGCCAGACCGCTGGCCGCCAGGCCTCGTTCGTCGGCCTGAGCGATCAGTTCCACCAGGCTCATCACGCCTCCCTCGGTGGGGCCGCCGCTGGTTGCGGAGCCCGCACTTCCCCTTACTGCGTGCACAGTGGCCGGATCGTCACACTGCGAGATGGCCGAAATCTACATGGGGATGACGCCGAGCCGGTCCAGGAACCGGAAGAAAAGCATCTCGGCCGAGGGATCCGCGTCGGAGGTGAGCACGTCGAGGACCGGTTCCTCGGACACGTCCCGGCCCGACTCCGCGGCCCAGGCGACGGCCCGTACGAGGGCGTCGTGCGGTTCCAGGAAGAAGTCGTCGACGGTCAGCCCGTCCTTGTTCCCGCCCAGGTACCCGGCCATCGCCTCCCTGTCCAGGCACGTCGTCCAGGCTCCGCTGCCCGGCGCGGCCGCCTCGACGACCACGCAGTCGCTGTCCATGACGTACCCGAAGAGCGCGGGCGCGCCCGTCTCCCCCGCCAGGTCGTTCATGTTCCCGACGTCACCGGCGGCGCCGTCGGGAGTGTTCGGGTACTCCCACACCTGCCAGCCGTCGTCCGCCGTCTGATGCAGCGTCATGCCCGACGCCCCCGACAGCGCGCCGAGCTCCGCGAGCGGCCGCTCGCTCCTGCCGACGACGAAATACCCCCAGTAGCCCATGCCGCTCCCCCCGCCGTATCGGTTCGGCCAGCGCCGAATACACCACAAACGTACGGTAGTTCGCCACCGGTACGGGCAAGCCGCCGCAACTACGCCACGGCGGCCAGGGGCCCGTGACGTGCTGTGTCGTCCTGCATACGGGTGAGCCGGAGCACCACGAGGACGGCGAGGACGGCGGCGACGATGTCGACGGCGTCCGCGAACATCACCTGGGCCACGGCGTCCCGGATCTCCCCGGGCGTCTCGGCGTCGCGGTACGCCTTGAAGCCCGCCCGGTCGGCGATCAGCGAGACGATCCAGAACGCCCACCAGACGTTGACCAGGCCGTGCGCGGCCCGGCCGCCCGGGCGGCTCGCGTCCCACACGTCCACCATGATCCGGCGCGGGAACCAGAGGTTGACGACGGGCACGAACCAGCTCCAGCAGGTCCAGCCGCGCTTCATCCGGTGCCCGAAGGGGTTGAACACCTCGGCGTTGACCCGCGCCCGCTGGAACCAGACCAGGAAGAGGACGACGGCCACGACGAGGGCGGACGTCTGGACGAGCCCGGCCACGGTGTAGACCGAGTCCGCGCGGTCGGCGTCGGCCTGGAGCGCCGCGCTGTACCCGCCGTTCGCCAGCCGGTCCGCGACGTCGTACGTCGTGAGATCGGCCCAGAGCGCGAAGAGGTCGGTGGCGACGACCGCCCCGAGTGCCGCGGCGGCCGCCTTCCCGAGCCCGACGGGTGACCGCAGCCAGGCGGGACCGTGCGGCTGGTGCATGGGCGCCCCGCCGTACGCCCCCGGCGCGGGAGCGGGCCCGGGAGCGGCGCCGTACGCCGGATGCGGGGGTGTGGCGGCGAACGGCGGGCCCGTGGGCGCGGGGCCCGGTCGGGCCGCCTGTGTCACTGCGCCGGCGCAGTGGGGGCAGAGCGTGCCCCCCGGCGTCGCGGCGAGCTGACGGCAGTGCGTGCAGAGCATGGGTGAGCGGTCCCCCGGAAGTGCGTGGCCAAGGTGCCCGGCAGGGCGCCCGGAAGGAGAAGCCGGGCGGCCCCCTCCCCAGGGGTCTCGCGCGGCCTGGGGAACATACGTTTCACGCGCCCCGCCCGTCCACTCGGAATCGGCCGCCGGCCCCCGGACGGCCACCGTCGAGGTGGGCGGCCGTCGGGGCCGGCGGCTCTCATCCCAGCTTCCCGGCCAGCCCCTTGAAGTCCGTCCACGACAGCGCCGGTTTCCGCGGGTCCCACAGTTTCTGTGTCAGCGCCCGCAGTGGCATCCGGACCCCCGCCGCCACCTGGTCCTGGGTCTGGGAGCCCGAGAGGTCGCACCAGACGGCGAAGGACGCGCCGAGGATCTGGTCGCCGTACTCCCGGGGCACCGGCGTCGTACCGCGCAGGACGAGGGGGGTCCACTGCTCGTAGATGCGCTGTCCGGTCGGATAGACGAAGGCGTTGGGCTGCCCGAGCACGTAGTAGAGGTACTCGTCGTTGTAGTTGATCACCTCGCGCCCGGCCCGCAGGTACTCGGCCGGCGGGCGTGCGCCGATCTCCTTGCCCGTCCAGTACGCGACGTGGATGTCGTCGGCGGCCGCCACGGTGCCCCCGGAGAAGAACCCGTCGTTCCACGCCCGCAGCGTCCGGTCGTGCCCGCGCATCGTGTCCGCCCGGTCGTTGAGCCAGCCCGTCGTCAGATCGGCGACCCCGGCGCCCGGCCCGTACTTCGCCTTCGCGGCGGCGGCCAGCTGCGGGTAGGAGGCCGCCGGGTCCGACACCATCAGCGCCCGGTACTCGTCGGCGCCGAGGTGCCAGTACCGCCCGGGGAACAGGCCTGCGTACTCGTTCAGCAGGTCGTCCACGATCTTCGCGGACGCGGGCTTGGAGATGTCGATCGCACCCCGCGAGACGACACCCTGGGCGTTGCGCAGCTGGAGATCCGGATGCGCGTCGAGCACCGCGCCCAGATGGCCGGGCGAGTCGATCTCGGGCACGACGGTGATGTGCCGGCTCTTCGCGAGCGCGAGGATGCGGCGCACCTCCGCCTTCGTCAGATGCTCCTTCGACACGATCTCGGGATGCGAGTCGGAGGCGATCCGGAAGCCCTGGTCGTCGGAGAAGTGCAGCCCGAGCTGGTTGTACTTCAGGTCGCCCAGCTCACGGATCCGGTCCTCGATCCACCCGGCGGTGAAGTGCTTGCGTGCGATGTCCAGCATGAACCCCCGCTGCGGCTTCGCCGGCGAGTCGCGTACGACCCCCTCGGGCGCCGTGGTGTTCCCGCGGACCTCCTGCTTGAGCGTGCGTGTGCCGTAGAAGACGCCCGCCTCGGCCGTACCGGTGATCCGCACCCGCCCGTCCCCGACGGTCAGCGTGTACGACTCGGCGTTCGCGTCCTCGTCGGTGAGGCCGAGCTCCACGTCCCCGGCCCGCGCCCCGCCGGAGCCCGCGTAGGTCAGCCCCAGTTCCCCGGCGAGCAGCCGCCCCTCGTCCGCGAGGGCCTCGTCGCGAACGACGACACGCCCGCCCTTCCCGGGCCGCCAGCCGGGCCCGCGGGCCGGTACGTGTTCCCGTACGGCCGGGATCGTGCGGGGAGCCTTCGACAGCGGATACGTCCGACCGGGTGACGGAGTGGGGGTCGGGGACGGCTCCGGTGCCAGGGCGCTTCTCCCGCCGGAGGGCCGCCGCGTCGAGGGCTCGCCCGAGTCGCCGCTCGGCCAGAGCCCGACGGTCAGCGCGGTACCCGCCACGACCGCCACACCCACGCCGACCAGCAGGGGCCTCCTGCCGACCGACAGCGGCCCCCTGCGCCTGCTCCCGTTCACCACAGACCACTCACCCTCCGGACCGTCCTCGTACGCTGTAGCTCCGTTGTGAACCTAAGCCCCGTCATCCGGTGCCGCCGTCCACGTCACGTTCTGAAACTCTCTCTTGCGAGTGAAGATCGGGCATCTGTCGGACAGCTCCGGTCAAGCCCCGATAGCGTGATGAAACATCTCTCACTTGACCCCCAGCCGAACCACGCGCGGCGCCCGTCCGGGCGCCGCCGAACCGCCGAGGAACCCACGCTGCCCGCGCACCGTCCTTCCCGCCTCCCCGGCCAGGCCGTCGCCACACCGGAGTCGTCCGAACCGCCGGGGCTGCCGGAGCAGACCCGCCCGGCACCGGGTCCCACCGGCCTGGAGCGGTTCAACGCCCTGCCCGCCGACGAGGCCGAGCGCGCCCTCCTCGCCTGCTGCGGCAGCTACCGCTGGGCCCGCCGGGTCGCCGCGCACCGCCCCTACCCCGACCTGGACTCCCTGCTGGCCGCGGCCGACGAGGCGGCGTTCGACCTGACGCCCGGTGATGTCGCCGAGGCCCTGGCCTGCGAGTCCCTCACCCTCCTCCCGGACGGCGCGTACTCCGCGGCCCACACCGCCCTGAGCGCGGCCCACGCGGCGTACGAGAGCCGCTTCGGCCACGTCTTCGTGATCTGCCTGGACGACACGGCCCCGGACGAGGCCCTCGACCAGGTCCTGGCCGGTATCCGAGCACGATTGACGAACGATCCCGACGAGGAGCGGATCCTGACGGCGGAGGAACTGCGCCGCCTGGCAAGGGGCCGCCTCGCCCGGTCCTTCAGCCCCGCCGGCAGCGACTGCGCGATCTCTTAGGGTCGCGGGGCCGTGACCGGCCCCGCGACCGCGTGTCCGGCACCGGAGCGGCGATCCCGCCCTCCGCGGCCCGCCCGTAATAGCCCGTACGAGCCTGTTTGCCTGCCAGTTCGATCACATCGGTAGGCCCGCCGTAAACGTTCCGACAACACGTCGCTACGATGGCCAGGGCCGGTGGACCGTACCCGGCCGGGCCGACCGACATCGAAGCCGGCAGGCCCCAATCCCCGCTCCCGGAGGGTTCTTCCGTGCCGGCTGGAACGCTGTACCGCGGCCGGGAAGGAATGTGGTCCTGGGTGGCTCATCGAGTCACCGGCGTCCTCATCTTCTTCTTCCTGTTCGTACACGTGCTGGACACCGCTCTCGTCCGTGTCTCCCCCGAGGACTACGACAAGGTCGTAGCCACCTACAAGACCCCGATCGTCGCGCTGCTGGAGTACGGCCTCGTCGCCGCCATCCTCTTCCACGCGCTCAACGGCCTGCGTGTGATCGCCGTCGACTTCTGGTCGAAGGGCCCGCGCTACCAGAAGCAGATGCTCTGGACCGTGGTCGGCATCTGGGTCGTGCTGATGATCGGGGCCCTCTACCCCGTACTCGGCCACGCCGCTCGTGAAGTCTTCGGGAGCTGACGCGAATGTCCACCACTGAGAAGACCGCATCCGGCATCGGCCCTGTCGAGGGTGAGTCCCTCTACAGCGTCGACAACCCGGCGCCCCTGATCGAGGCCCCGCGCAAGCGGACGAACAAGACCCCGAAGTCCACCCGCGGCAACTTCGAGATGGCCGCATGGCTCTTCATGCGCCTGTCCGGTGTCGTCCTCGTCGTCCTCGTCATCGGGCACCTGCTGATCCAGCTGGTTCTCGACGGCGGCGTCTCCAAGATCGGCTTCGCCTTCGTGGCGGGCCGCTGGGCCTCGCCGTTCTGGCAGACCTGGGACCTGCTGATGCTGTGGCTGGCGATGCTGCACGGCGCCAACGGCCTGCGCACGGTCATCAACGACTACGCGGAGCGCCCGAACACGCGCCTGTGGCTCAAGGGCCTGCTCTACACCGCCACGGTGTTCACCATCCTGCTGGGCACGCTGGTGATCTTCACCTTCGACCCGAACATCCGCTAGGCACGGGGCTGCGAGAATCATGAAGATCCACAAGTACGACACCGTCATCGTCGGCGCCGGCGGCGCCGGCATGCGTGCCGCCATCGAGGCGACGAAGCGCAGCCGTACCGCCGTGCTGACGAAGCTCTACCCCACCCGCTCCCACACGGGCGCAGCGCAGGGCGGCATGGCCGCCGCGCTCGCCAACGTGGAGGAGGACAACTGGGAGTGGCACACCTTCGACACGGTCAAGGGCGGTGACTACCTGGTCGACCAGGACGCCGCCGAGATCCTGGCGAAGGAGGCCATCGACGCGGTCCTCGACCTGGAGAAGATGGGCCTGCCGTTCAACCGGACCCCGAACGGCACCATCGACCAGCGCCGTTTCGGCGGTCACTCCCGCAACCACGGCGAGGCGCCGGTCCGTCGGTCCTGCTACGCGGCGGACCGCACCGGCCACATGATCCTCCAGACGCTGTACCAGAACTGCGTCAAGGAGGGTGTGGAGTTCTACAACGAGTTCTACGTCCTCGACCAGCTGATCACCGAGGTCGACGGCGTCAGGAAGTCCGCCGGTGTCGTCGCGTACGAGCTGGCGACCGGCGAGATCCACATCTTCCAGGCGAAGGCCGTGATCTACGCGTCCGGCGGCACCGGCAAGTTCTTCAAGGTGACGTCCAACGCGCACACGCTGACCGGTGACGGCCAGGCGGCCGTCTACCGTCGCGGGCTGCCGCTGGAGGACATGGAGTTCTTCCAGTTCCACCCGACCGGCATCTGGCGCATGGGCATCCTGCTGACGGAGGGCGCCCGCGGTGAGGGCGGCATCCTCCGCAACAAGGACGGCGAGCGCTTCATGGAGAAGTACGCGCCGGTCATGAAGGACCTCGCGTCCCGTGACGTCGTTTCGCGCTCCATCTACACGGAGATCCGTGAGGGCCGCGGCTGCGGTCCCGAGGGCGACCACGTCTACCTCGACCTCACGCACCTCCCGCCGGAGCAGCTGGACGCCAAGCTGCCCGACATCACGGAGTTCGCCCGCACCTACCTCGGCATCGAGCCCTACACGGACCCGATCCCGATCCAGCCCACCGCGCACTACGCGATGGGCGGCATCCCGACGAACGTCGAGGGTGAGGTGCTGTCCGACAACACGACGGTCGTGCCGGGCCTGTACGCGGCCGGTGAGGTCGCGTGCGTCTCCGTCCACGGCGCGAACCGGCTGGGCACGAACTCGCTGCTCGACATCAACGTGTTCGGGAAGCGCGCGGGCATCGCGGCCGCGGAGTACTCCGCCACGACCTCGCACGTCGAACTGCCCGAGGACCCGGCCTCGCTGGTCGTCGGCCAGATCGAGCGGCTGCGGACGTCCACGGGCAACGAGCGCGTGGCGGACATCCGCCGCGAGCTCCAGGAGACCATGGACGCCAACGTCATGGTGTTCCGCACCGAGCAGACGATCAAGACGGCCGTCGAGAAGATCGCCGAGCTGCGCGAGCGCTACCGGAACGTGTCCGTCCAGGACAAGGGCAAACGGTTCAACACGGACCTCCTGGAGGCCGTCGAACTGGGCAACCTGCTCGACCTGGCCGAGGTCATGGCCGTCTCCGCGCTGGCCCGCAAGGAGTCGCGCGGCGGTCACTACCGCGAGGACTACCCGAACCGCGACGACGTCAACTTCATGCGCCACACCATGGCGTACCGCGAGGTCGGCGACGACGGCACCGAGTCGATCCGCCTCGACTACAAGCCGGTCGTCCAGACCCGCTACCAGCCGATGGAGCGTAAGTACTGATGGCTACCCCCACCCTGGACAAGACGGACGGCGCCGGCAAGCCGGAGGCCGGCTTCGCCGACTCGCCGTACATCACGGCCACGTTCCGCATCCGCCGCTTCAACTCGGAGGTCTCGGGCGAGGCGACCTGGGAGGATTTCCAGCTGGAGATCGACCCCAAGGAGCGGGTCCTCGACGCCCTGCACAAGATCAAGTGGGACCAGGACGGCACACTGACGTTCCGCCGGTCCTGCGCGCACGGCATCTGCGGCTCGGACGCCATGCGGATCAACGGCAAGAACCGGCTCGCCTGCAAGACGCTGATCAAGGACCTGAGCCCCGAGAAGCCCATCACGGTCGAGCCCATCAAGGGCCTGACGGTCCTGAAGGACCTCGTCGTGGACATGGAGCCGTTCTTCCAGGCGTACCGCGACGTGATGCCGTTCCTGATCACGAAGGAGACGAACGAGCCGACGCGCGAGCGTCTGCAGACCGCCGAGGACCGTGAGCGCTTCGACGACACGACGAAGTGCATCCTCTGCGCCGCCTGCACGTCCTCGTGCCCGGTGTTCTGGAACGACGGCCAGTACTTCGGCCCGGCCGCCATCGTGAACGCCCACCGCTTCATCTTCGACTCGCGTGACGAGGCCGGGGAGCAGCGCCTGGAGATCCTCAACGACAAGGACGGCGTGTGGCGCTGCCGCACGACGTTCAACTGCACGGACGCCTGCCCTCGCGGTATCGAGGTCACGAAGGCGATCCAGGAGGTGAAGCGGGCGCTGATCACGCGCCGCTTCTGAGATCTCCCTCTGCAGGACACTGTGGGCCCCGTTTCCCGGTTTCGTACCGGGGCGGGGCCCTCTGCCGTCTCATCCCTGCCCCGGCGCCACACGGGTGACTGCCAGGCCGCCTCCCCCGGTGCCCCCTCCCCGCGACCTAATCTGACGACATGTCAGACAAAGAGTCGTACGAACTGCTCGGCTTCGACAACGTCCTCTTCCCCGTGGGCGACCTCGACGAGGCCGTGGACTTCTACCGGCGGGCCGGTTTCGCTCTCGGGTTCCGGCTCGACGAGGCCGGGATCGCCATCCTGAAGGTCGGCAAGGAGACACCCGGGGTGCTGCTGCGCCTTGAGGAAGGGCTCGGACACCGGCCGCCACCGTGGGGATCGCCCCGGGTGTGGCTGGAGGTGCGGGACGCCAGGAGTACGGCCGACACCCTCAGGGCCGCGGACGTCCAGCCCCTCGACGCACCCCTGTCCGTGTCCACCGGCTGGACCGTCGAGTTCGCCGATCCCTGGGGGAACGTCATCGGCTTCACGGACTACAGCAAGCGGCCGGAGCTGGCCCGCGTCGGCTGAACCGTCCGCCGGCGCCCCTCACCCTCCCCTGAGCCGCACGTCACACAAGAGCGTGCGGACTCCGACTTGAACGTGTTCAAAAACAGGTCTACATTCTTCCTCGACAGCGCGTTTTGAACGCGTTCAAGAAGTTGGGAAGGGGTGGGGACATGGACCTCACGGTCGTCGCTTACGTCATCTATCTGCTGGTCAGCGTGGCGCTGACGGTCTGGGTGGCACGGACGCTCAGCCACAACGGGCGGATCTTCCTGTCGGACGTACTGCACGGGAACGAGAAGCTCGCGGACGCCGTCAACCACCTTCTGGTGGTGGGCTTCTACCTGGTGAACCTCGGCTTCGTGGCGCTCTACCTGAACCAGGACGACGAGATCGCCGACGCCCGCGGGGTGTTCGAGGCCCTGTCGACGAAGCTCGGTGTGGTGCTCCTCGTGCTGGGCGCCATGCACCTGGGGAACGTGTACGTGCTCAACAAGATCCGGCGCCGGGGCATCATGGAGCGCGAGCAGCTGCCGCCCGTGCCGCCGCAGGGCTGGGTCGCCCCGACGGCCGGGGCGTGACCCCGATGGCCACCGCCGCCGGCCCGGACCGGGACGCCACGCGCGTCCCGGTCCGCGGGCTCACCGTCCTGTACGACGCACAGTGCTCCCTCTGCTCCTTCCTGCGCGACTGGCTCGTCTGGCAGCGGCAGTTGGTGCGCCTGGAGCTGGTGGCCGCCGGGTCGACGGAGGCGAAACGCCGCTTCCCCGGGCTCGACCACGCCGCGACCCTCGACGAGATCACCGTGGTCGGGGATTCGGGCCAGGTCTACCGGGGCAGCGCCGCCTGGGTCGTCACCCTGTGGGCGCTCGCCGACCACCGCCCGATGTCCTACCGGCTCAGCACCCCGGCCGGGGCCCGGCTGGCACGGGGCGCGGTGCTCGCCGCCGCCAAGTGGCGCGAGGGGCAACGGGCCCGCTGGGAGGGCAAGTGGGGCGGCCGTACGTACGTCGCAGCCGACGGGTGGACGTACGACCAGGCCGTGGGCTGGACCTACGATCCGCCCGCCTGCGACAGCGGCACCTGCCCGCCTCGTTAGGCTCTGTCCCGTGCCAGCAACGAATGACAGCGCCCCCGGCCCGGACGGTCCCGCGGAG
Source organism: Streptomyces aurantiacus (assembly GCF_027107535.1). Classification (NCBI taxonomy): domain Bacteria; kingdom Bacillati; phylum Actinomycetota; class Actinomycetes; order Kitasatosporales; family Streptomycetaceae; genus Streptomyces; species Streptomyces sp. Qhu-G9. The sequence continues at coordinate 8,586,710 of NZ_CP114283.1, forward strand.
CCCGAGGTCCCCGGCCCCGCGCGGACGCCCGCCAAGAGCGAGCAGACCCGGGCCCTGATCCTGGAGACGGCGATGCGCCTGTTCCAGGAGCGGGGTTACGAGAAGACGACGATGCGGGCCATCGCCAAGGAGGCCGGGGTCTCCGTCGGCAACGCGTACTACTACTTCGCCGGCAAGGAACACCTGATCCAGGGCTTCTACGACCGGCTCGCGGCCGAGCACCGGATCGCGGTCCGTGAGGTCCTGGAGCAGGAGAAGGACCTGGAGGCGCGGATCGCCGGAGTCCTGAAGACATGGCTGGACGTGGCGAAGCCGTACCACGAGTTCGCGGTGCAGTTCTTCAAGAACGCCGCCGATCCGGACAGCCCGCTCAGCCCGTTCTCGGCCGAGTCGGAGCACGCGCGCGAGGAGGCCATCGGGGTCTGCCGGGAGGTGCTCAGCGGCTCGAAGGCGAAGGTGCCGGAGGAACTGCGTGAGGTCCTTCCCGAGTTGCTGTGGCTCTCCCAGATGGGTCTGGTCCTGTACTGGATCTTCGACCGCACGGAGGGCCGCGAGCGCAGCTACCGCCTCGCCGAGCGCGGCGCCCGCCTCACCTCGCTCGGCGTGACCCTGGCCCGTTTCCGAGTTCTGCGGCCCCTGGTCCGCGAGGTGCACGAACTGTTCACGGACTTCCTGCCGGGGATGACGAACGCACTGCCCGACCCCGGCAGGAAATCCGCGAGGTAGCGCCTCGCGCGGTCAGTTCACCGCGTCCAGCTCGTCCTGCGCCAGCTCCACGTCGTACACCAGCGGTTCCGTGCCGACCATCACGTGGCGGGCCCGGGACGGGTGTTCGGCGGCCGTCACGGCCAGCAGGTACGAGCCCGCGGACGGCACCGAGACGATGTACGAGCCGTCGGCCAGCGACGTCACCCGGTCGAGCTGACGGCCGCCCTTGGAGAGCAGGGTCAGCGCGGCGCCCTCCACGGGCGCGCCGTCCGGGGTGCGGACGAAGCCGTGGATCACGGTGGAACCGCCGTCGCTGTCGGGCACGCGCGCGTGGACCTCGGAGAGCTCCTCCTCCCGGGGCTCCACCGCCAGATGCGGCAGGCGCTTCTCCAGACCGGCCGGGAGCCACCAGTTGGAGTTGCCCAGAAGGTGCATCGCGGCCGGCACCAGGGCCGTACGCAGGATGAACGCGTCCAGCGCCACCGCCGCGGCGAGCCCGATGCCCGCCATCGCGCCCTCCATGTCACCGCTGAGCACGAAGGCGGAGAACACGCAGATCATGATCAGGGCCGCGCAGTTGATGACCCTGCTGGTCTCCGCGAGGCCGACGCGGACCGCTCGCGCGTTGTCCTTCGTGTGCACCCACTCCTCGTGCATCCGGCTCACCAGGAACACCTGGTAGTCCATCGAGAGGCCGAAGAGGAGCGAGAGCATGATGACCGGCAGGAACGCCGTGATCGGCCCCTCCTTGCCGATGCCGAGGAGTTCCGTGCCCCAGCCCCACTGGAAGATCGCGACGAGCACCCCGAAGGACGCGGCGGCCGCGATCAGGTTCATCAGGGCCGCCGTCAGGGGCACCACCAGCGAGCGGAAGGCCACCATCAGCAGCAGGAAGCCGAGCGAGATGATCGCCGCGACGAAGTACGGCAGCCGGTCCCCCGTGACGGCCGCGAAGTCCTTGAAGACGGCGGTCACCCCGCCCACGTGGGCCTCGGCCCCGGAGGCCGGGATCACGTCGTCGCGGAGCCGGTCGATCAGCTGGTCCGTCTTCTGCGACTGCGGTGACGTGGTGGGCACGACTTGGATCACCGTGATGCCCTCGGCGGGCGGCGCGGTGGCCACCTGGGCGACGCCCTCGGTCTTGCGGATGGCCGCGACGAGCCCGTCCGCGTCCCCGCCGTCCACGACGACCTGGAGCGGGCCGTTGAAGCCCGGCCCGAAGCCCTCGGCCAGCAGGTCGTACGCCTGCCGTGTGGTCGTGGAGTCCTGGTGGTTGCCCTGGTCGGTGGCGCCGAGCCGGATCGACAGGACGGGCAGCGCCAGGATCAGCATCACGACCAGCGCCCCGGCGGCGATGGACCGCGGGCGCCGCTGCACGTACATGGACCAGCGCGCGGCGAGTCCGCTCGCCTCATGCGACTCCGGGCCCGCGGCGGCCAGCCGGTGGCGCTGCCTGCGGCTGAGCACGCGCATGCCGAGCAGCCCGAGGAGCGCGGGCAGCAGGGTGACCGCGGCGAGCACGCTCAGTACGACCGTCAGCGAGGTCGCGACGACGACGCCGTCCAGGAAGCGCATGTTCATCACCAGCATCCCGGCGAGCGCGATGCACACGGTGCCACCGGCGAACAGCACCGCCCGGCCGGAGGTGTTGAGGGCCGTGATCGCGGACTCCTCGGGCTTCATGCCGCGCAGGATGCCCCGGCGGTGCCGCGTCACGATGAACAGGGCGTAGTCGATGCCGACGCCGAGGCCGATCAACGAGCCGAGCAGCGGCGCCACTTCGGGTACGTCGGTGACATGGCTGAGAAGGGAGGTCGCCATCAGGCCCGTGCCGAGGGCCGCGATCGCGACGACGAGCGGCAGCAGCATCGCGAACAGCGAGCCGAAGGCGAGGAAGAGGACGACCGCCGCGGCCACGATGCCGACCATCTCGGCGATGCCGGTGGGCGGTTCCTGGGTCCGGGTGATCGCCTGGCCGCCCAGTTCGACCTGGAGCCCGGCGCGTTCGGCGTCCTGAGCCGTCTCGACGACGTCCTCCACGAGCGCCTTCGGCACGCCGTTGGCCTGCTCGGTGAAGGTGATCTGGGCGTAGGCGATCCGCCCGTTCTCGCTGAACTGCGCGGCGCCCTGGGCGGCGTACGGGCTGCTGACCTCGCCGACGCCCTCCATCCGCCCGATCTTCTCGAGGGCGGGCTCGATCCGGGAGCGTACGGACGCGTCGCGGGCCGTTCCCTCGTCGACCTTCCACACCACCGTGTCGGTGTCGCCCGACCTCTCCGGGAAGGCCTTGGCCATCAGGTCGTACGCGCGCGTGGAGTCCGTGTTCGGAAGGGAGAAGGTGTCCGCGTAGTTCGTGCCCGCGGCGGAGCCCGCGAAGCCGAGCCCCAGAAATGCCCCCACCCACAGCAACAGGACCACCAGCCGGTGCCGATAGCACCACCGTGCCAATGTCGTCACGCCTCAACGCTCCTTAGTTCGCGGTCGGTTGGTCCCCCAGGTCCTGCGGCTCAGCATCGGGTGCGCCGCGGGTGCGTGCACATGACCCGGCCATGACTCACAAGGAACTCCAAAGCACGACCCGGCCCCGTTGCCGGTGCGCGCGCCGATACTGGGGGCATGACCGCTCATGAGGGGGCGACCGTCCTGGTCGTCGAGGACGAGCCGAGCATCGCGGACGTTCTGACCATCGCCCTGCGCTACCACCGCTTCCAGGTGATGACGGCGGGGACCGTCCGCCAGGCGCTGACGCTGGCCGAGCGCACGCGCCCGGACGCCGCGCTCCTCGACGTGATGCTCCCCGACGGCGACGGCCGGGCGCTGGGCCGCGAACTGCGTTCGCTCCAGCCCGACCTGGCCGTGGTGTTCCTGACCGCGCGGGACGCGCCCGCGGAGATCGTCGGCGCCCTCGCCTTCGGCGACGACTACATCACCAAGCCGTTCAACATCGACGAGGTGACCGCCCGGATCACCGCCGTGCTGCGCCGCACCCGCCCGGCCGACGTCCTGCCGCAGCGCCCGCCGCTGCGCTACGGCGACCTGGAACTGGACGAGACGACGTACTCGGTGCACCGCGCCGGCCGCTCGGTCGAGCTGACTCCCACCGAGTACGCCCTGCTGCGTTTCCTCGTGCGCAACGGCGGGCGGATCGTGCCCAAGGAGCAGCTCCTGCGGCATGTCTGGCAGTACGAGCACTCGGCGGAGTCGACCGTCGTGGAGACCTACATCAGCTATCTGCGGCGCAAGCTCGAAGCCCTCGGCGCCCCGGTGATCACGACCCGGCGCGGTGTCGGATACGGCCTCGCATGATCCTCCGGCACCGCCCCGGCCATGGCATCCACTCGCTGCGCGGCAAACTGACGCTGGCCAACGTGGCGCTGCTGGCGCTCGGCATCGTCATGGCGACGGCGGTGAGCCTCATGGGCATGCGGTACTACCTGCTCGACCAGGTCGACTCGGAGCTGCTCCGGATGCGGGACTCGCTGGGGAGTACGCAGCTGACCGCGCGGCAGATCGACTCGTTGAGCGCGCTGGCCTTCGTCCGCGACGGGAAGGTGCCGGAGGCGCAGGGCCCGCCGAGCGCGGACTCCCTGTTCGCCCTGGTCGACTCGAAGGGACGCCCCCTCACGCTCCGCGGTCTCGTGCCGACGGCGAACCAGCGTGCCCTCGCGGACGCCGTGGACGATCCCCGGGCCCTCACCGGCGACTCGGACCCGCTCGACGTGACCGTGGAGGGTGTCCCCTTCAGGGTCGTCGGTGTCGCGCTGCCCGACGGCGCCGTCGTCCTGATCGCCGGCTCGACCGACGCGCTGCACCGGGGCATGGCCAAGGCGCTCAAACTGGATCTGGCCTTCGGGGTACTGCTGTTGGGGCTGCTCGCCGTGCTGACGATGCTCAGTGTGAGCCGGCGGCTGCGGCCCCTGGAGGACATGGTGGAGACCTCGTCGGCGATCGCCGAGGGAGACCTGGCCCGCCGGGTGCCCTCCAGCCACCACCCCACCCAGGAGGTCGAACAGCTGCGGCTCGCCCTCAACTCGATGCTCCACCAGGTCGAGTCGGCGTACCGCACCCGCGAGCGGAGCACCGCCCAGCTGCGCCGCTTCGTCGCGGACGCCTCGCACGAGCTGCGTACGCCGCTGGCGGCGATCCGCGGCTACCTCCAGCTGTACGACAAGGGCATGCTGTCCGAGCCCGGCGAACGCAAGCGCGCCTGGGACCGGATGACCGGGGAGGCGGACCGCATGGGCCGTCTGGTCGACGAGCTGCTCACCCTGGCCCGCCTCGACCAGCGGCCCGAACTGCGGTTCAAGAACGTGGACCTGAGCCGCCTGGTGCGCGACGCGGCCGAGGATCTGCGGGCCCAGCAGCCCGGCCGTCCGGTGACGGTGAGCGCCGAGGGAGCCCTCCTCGTCCGCGGGGACGAGTCGGGTCTGCGGCAGATCCTGGGCAACCTCGTGACGAACGTCCGCACGCACACCCCCGCCGGTACCCCGGTCGCCCTGGATCTGGAGAGGGCCGACGGAGTCGTACGGCTTCATGTCGCCGACGAGGGCCCGGGGCTGGCGGAGGAGGACGCCGTGCGCATCTTCGACCGCTTCTTCCGGGCGGGCGGCGGCGCGGGCAGTGGCCTGGGGATGGCCATCGTCCAGGGCGTGACCACGGCCCACGGCGGGGACGTGACGGTGCGGACGGCGCCGGGCGAGGGCCTGACGGTCACGGTGACGCTGCCGGCGCAGGCCTGCGCTCCCTGAGCGACGCGGGAAACCGCGCGACCGGGTCTGCCGGCCCGCGGGCCCGTTCGTGCCCGCGAGCCCGTTCCCGCCGGGTCCGGCGGCCTCAGGCCTGCCTGGAGGCCAGTTCCACGACGGTGATGTCCGACGGCGCCCCCACACGCGTGGGCGGCCCCCAGGCACCCGCACCCCGCGACACGTACAGCTGCGTGTCCCCGTAGCGCTCCAGTCCCGCGAGGGTCGGATTGGCGAGGTCCGCGATGAAGTTGCCGGGCCACAGCTGCCCGCCGTGGGTGTGCCCGGAGAGCTGGAGGTCGACCCCGTGGTCCACGGCGTCATGGATCTGCACCGGCTGGTGGGCGAGCAGCACGCACGCCCGGTCACGGTCCCGGTCGCCGAGGGCCTTCACGAAGTCGGGGCCCTCGCCCTCGTCCTCCCCGGCCACGTCGTTGACGCCGGCCAGGTCGAAGTCGGCCAGCTCGGTGCGGGCGTTCTCCAGCGGGCGCATCCCCAGGTCACGCACGTGCGCGACCCACTCCTCGGCACCGGAGAAGTACTCGTGGTTCCCGGTGACGAAGAACGTCCCGTGCCGCGCCCGCAACTGCGCGAGCGGCGCCGCGGCGGGCCCGAGGTCCTTGACGCTGCCGTCGACGAGGTCGCCCACGACCGCGATCAGGTCGGGCTGGGTGGAGTTGATCGTGTCGACGACCTTCTGGGCGAATCCGCGCCCCAGCACCGGCCCGAGGTGCACGTCGCTGACGACGGCGATCCGGTAGCCGTGAGCGGACCTCGGCAGCTTGGCCAGGGGCACGGTGACGCGCTTCACCCGGGGCCCGCGCAGGACGCCGTACGTCCCGTACCCCACGGTGCCCACGGCGGCGGCCGCGGCGGCCCCGCCCACCACACGCGACACGAACAGCCGGCGCGAGGGGCCCGTCGTCGCGGACGCCGGCCCGTCGGCGCGCCCGGGCGCGCTGCCGGACGGCGACGCGGCCGCGGACGACGGCCCGGCTCCGGCGGGGGTCCCGGACGGGGTGGAGGTGAGGGCAGGCGTGGCTGACTCGTCGGCGGACCGGTGCTCGGTCTCCCGGGCGGGCGCTCCGGCGGGCACGGGCGCGGCCTCGCGTACGTCCACCGGGTCCGCCGCGGGAGCCGGACGCCGGTCCAGAGCCCTCCGCAGCAGCGGCCGGACGACCTCGCCGACCAGCAGCGCCAGCAGGAGGTAGATCGACAGCGCCAGCCACAGGAATCCGGGCCAGGTCAGCACCTGCTGCAGCCAGAACGGCGCACCGGTCCGCTCGGAGGCAAACCCCGCGAACATGAGTACGGGCCCGGCCACGAGGACGGCCGTGCCCACCCGTCTGGCGGCACCCGGCCGCGCCGTGGTGTCGCGCACCATCCGGCGCCAGAGGTACCAGTGCAGCCCTGCGAACACCGCCAGGACCAGGACCAGGAACACGATGACCACGCGGTGACTCCCCCGTTATGACGATGACGTGTGGCGCAGGGCCCGGACACCGCGCAACCCGATGCCCCCGACAACCGTCCCCAAGACAAAGGAGACGACAGCGAGCGTCAGATGCAGCCAGAAGTACCCGGTCGGGTCGCCCGCGTCGTCGAAAGCGAGCCCGCTGCCGTCCTTCCACAGGTTCTTGACGAAAGTGATCCAGATGACCCAGCTCCACACTCCGAAGGCGAGCAGGAACCAGGAAACGGGACGGCTGAGCTTCATGGGTTCAGTATCGCCGCCGTCGAACGGAACCGGCGCCCGGGGTGGGGAGGACGACGGTGTGCGGAGCCGTGGCGGAAAAGAACGTGGCGGAAAGAGCCATGGTCAGGAGGGCCGCGCGACTTCACGCCCGACGCCATGTACGTTCTCGACCGTGCCCGCCATGAAAAAGACCGCCAAGTCGTCCTTGCTGGTCACCTCCGCCACGCTGTTGTCGTTCTCGCTCGCGCTCACGGTGACCGCCACCGGGCCCGCCGCAGCGGACGACAAGCCGACCCCGACCCCGTCGGCGACACCCTCGGGCTCGGCATCGCCGTCGAGCAGCGCGTCGAGCGACGCGTCGACCAGTCCTTCGGCGACACCGCCGGCGAACATGTCGACCGTGGGCGGCGCCCAGCTCGGCCGGCCCGGGACCCAGGCGAACCTCGGCGCCGGCGCGCCGGTCCTCCCGAAGGGCCTGAGCGCCCGTTCCTGGATCGTCGCGGACGCCGAGTCCGGCGCGGTCCTGGCCTCGCACAACGCGCACTGGCGGCTGCCCCCGGCGAGCACCCTGAAGATGCTGTTCGCCGACACGCTGCTGCCCAAGTTCCCCAAGACGCAGAAGCACAAGGTCACGTCGTCCGACCTGGCCGGCGTCGGCGCGGGCTCCAGCATGGTGGGCATCAAGGAGGACGAGACGTACTCGGTCCACGACCTGTGGCTCGGCGTCTTCCTTCGCTCCGGCAACGACGCCGTCCACGTCCTGTCCGCCATGAACAAGGGCGTCGACCAGACCGTCAAGGACATGAACGCGCACGCCGAGGAACTCCAGGCGCTCGACACGAACGTGGTGAGCCCGGACGGCTACGACGAGAAGCGCCAGGTGTCGTCGGCGTACGACCTGACCCTGTTCGCCCGCTCCGGCCTGCAGAGGAAGGACTTCCGGGAGTACTGCTCGACGGTCCGCGCGAAGTTCCCCGGCGAGACCAAGAAGAACAAGAAGGGCAAGACCACCCGCGGGTCCTTCGAGATCCAGAACACCAACCGGCTGATGACCGGCGACTACGGTCTCGACGCCTACAAGGGCATCGCGGGTGTGAAGAACGGCAACACGACGAACGCGGGTGCGACCTTCACGGGGGTTGCCGAGCGCGACGGCAAGGTGCTGCTCGTCACGGTGATGAACCCGGAGAAGGAGGAGCACGACGAGGTCTACAAGGAGACCGCCAAGCTCCTCGACTGGGGTTTCCAGGCGTCCGGCAAGGTCGACCCGGTGGGCGAGCTGGTGCCGCCGAAGAGCGCGGACACGGGCTCCCAGCCGGGCGCGAACGCCTCCGGTGAGGCCGGGGGTTCGGGCGACGGAGAGGCGGGCTCGGCGAAGCCGGTGGCGGCCTCGGCCGAGACGAGTGGTTCCGGTGGCGTCGGGATCGCCCTGGCGATCACCGGCGGCGTCCTCGTGCTCCTCGCCGCCGGTGTCTTCGTGATCAACCGCCGCTGGCCGCTGCCCGAGTTGATGCGTCGCCGCCGCTGACCCCCGCTGAGCCGTCCGCCCCGCCGGCCCCGTCCGTCTCGTCCGTCCCGTCCGGTGGGGACGTGTCCTCGTGCGGTGTCGCGGTCCAGGCGGCACAGAAGAGCAGCAGCTTGGACGTGAAGTTGATCCACAGCAGCAGCGCGACGGGCACACCGAACGCCCCGTACATGCTCTTCGCCGCGACTCCCTGGATATAGCCGCTGAGCAGCAGTTTCAGCAGTTCGAACCCGGCCGCGCCGATCAGCGCGGCGACGATCAGCCGTCGCCGCTCCGGCTGGACGCCGGGGAGCAGCGTCAGGAGGTACAGGAGCAGCAGGAAGGCGGCGAGGACGGCCACGGCGAACGCTGCCACCCTCAGCAGCACCCCGCCCCAGCCGCCCTCGTCGATGCCGAGCTGCCGGGTGGTCCAGCCCACGGCGGTCGACGCGAGGGTGGAGGCGGCGATCGTGACGAGTGCGGCGCCGCCGAGGCCGACGAGTACGCCGGCGTCCTTGAGTTTGTGCAGGAAGGGGTTCTCCTCCTCGTCGGGCAGCTCCCATACCGCACGCAGGCACTCGCGCATCGAGCCGACCCAGCCGATGCCGGTGAACAGCAGCAGGGCGCCCGCGATCAGTCCGACCGTGCCGGCGTTGTCGACGAGGGCGCCGATGTCGAGCTGTTCGGCGATGCCGGGGATCTGCTCGGCGATCTTGTCCTCAAGCGTCTTCACCCCCTTCTCGTCGAGGGTCGCGGCGGCGATCGCGGCGGCCACGGTGATCAGCGGGAAGAGCGCGACGAAGCTGATGAAGGTCATCGCAGCGGCGAGCCGCGTCCACTTCACCCGGTCCAGTCGTTCGTACGAGCGCCAGGCGTGCGTGGTCATCAGCCGTGCGACCAACGGGCCCACACCGGGGAGCTTTTTCAGCCAGTCCATGATCCGACTCTGCCCTCGCCTCGGAAAACCAATGTCCGGGTACCCCAAAAACGCAGGACGGTGGCGAGCACCATGCCGATTCCGGCGCCCGACACGGTGTCCGCGCGCGGGGAGGTGAACCCGAGACCGTAGTGGCTGACCAGGATGCACAGCAGCTGGACCAGGGCGCCCGCGATGTTCACGACGAAGAAGATCCCGTACTGGGAGAGGCTCCTGGAGGCGTGCCGGTAGGTGCCGAGCGCGTTGCCCGCGTAGGCGACCGAGCAGCCCGCCACGAACGACAGCGATTTGGCGGTCAGCGGGTCCAGGCCGGCCGGGCCGCGCAACCAGAGGAAGAGGGCGAGGTCGGCGGCGTACGCGAGGAGCCCGGCGGCGGCGAAGCCGAGCACTTCCGGGGCCTTGGGGCGCCGGGCCCGTGGCCGGGGGGCGTCCAGCTGCTGTGCGTGGCTCACCAGTTGGCCACCGCCAGGCCGTACATCGTGAGCCATGCCACGCCGATGACGGCGAGCGCGCGGTCGCGCAGGATCACGTCCTCCGGTTCACCGGCGGTGCCCCGGTCGGCGAAGACCGCGTACCGCAGGACGGCGAGGATGAAGGCGATCATCGACAACTGTCTCCAGGGCAGCACGCTGGTGTGCGGCACACCGCCCTCTTCCAGGGCCCACAGGCAGTAGCCGAGGACGGCGACCGAGGCGGCGAGCTGCCAGACGAAGCGCAGGTAGCCGGTGGTGTACTCGGTGAGCAACGCGCGCGTGGCGCCCGCTTTGCCGGCCATCTGGACGGCTTCCGAGTAGCGCTTGGCGGACACCATGAAGAGGGCGCCGAAGCCGGTCGTGATGAGGAACCAGCGGGACAGCGGGATGTCGAGCGCGACCCCTCCGATCATGGCCCGCATCAGGAATCCGGTGGTCACCACGGCGAGATCGACGACCAGGACGTGCTTGAGGCTGAGGCAGTACGCGAACTGCAGGCCCAGGTAGGCGGTCAGCAGCGCCGAGGTCACCGGCGAGCACAGGAAGGCGGCCGCGGTCGGGGCGACGAGGGCGAGCACGATGCCCACGCAGTAGGCGACCGGTACGGGCACCTGCCCGGCGGCGACCGGCCGGTGGCGCTTGACCGGGTGGGCGCGGTCGGCGTCGGCGTCCCGCGCGTCGTTGACCAGGTAGACGCTCGCCGCACAGGCCGTGAACAGTACGAACACGAGCGCGACTTGAGTGAGGGCGTGCCGTGAGAAGAGTTCGCCCGCGGCGGCCGGGGCCGCGATCACGAGCACGTTCTTGACCCACTGTTTGGGCCGGGCGGTCCTGATCAGCCCCTTCAGGAGGCCACTTTTCCGCGGAGCGGTCTGTTTCCCGCGTGTCCTCTCCAGGAGGGCCGTCTCAGCCATGGTCGCGGCCCCTTGTCATCCAGCGGGCGCCGAGCCGGGCCGTCACCGCGCCGAGGGCGGCGCCCGCCGCCACGTCCGACGGGTAGTGGACGCCGACGACGAGCCGCGACACGCACATCGCGGCGGCCAGTGGGGGCACCGCGCGGGCGCCGAGCGCTCCGAAGGCCACGGCGGCCGCGGCGGCGGAGCTGGCGTGCGCGCTGGGGAAGGAGTGCCGGCCCGCGGTGCGGACCAGCGGCTCGACGTGTTGGGGGCGCGGGCGGCGTACGAGTCGTTTGACGCCCATGCCGGCGAGGTGCGCGCCCGCGGTCAGGGCCGTGCCGCGCAGCCAGGCGCTTCGCCGCTCCCGGTCCACGGCGGCTCCCGCGAGGCCCGCCGCGAGCCACAGCGCACCGTGCTCGCCGGCCAGTGACAGGACCCGCGCGGCGGCGGCGACGCTGGGGACGGCGGCGCGGGCGTGGAGGGCCGAGAGGATCCGGTGGTCCAGGTCAGGGAGCTCGTCGTGGTGATCCATGGGGACTCACTGTTCACGTCAACACCGCTGGAACTCCGGCAATATTGAGCGACATCCCATTAATCACCCATTTCGGGGAGAGAAGTGATGTTAGGGAACTAACAGTCCCTTTTGGTCGATACGGTCACTTGCATGCCTACCGACACGGTTTCCGTCACGGGGTGGGGCCGCACCGCACCCACCGCCGCCCGCCTGGTGCGCCCCCGTACGTACGAGGAGGTCGTGGCGGCCGTGCGGGGATGCGGAACCCGCGGGGGCATCGCCCGGGGGCTGGGACGGGCGTACGGGGACGCGGCACAGAACGCGGGCGGGGCCGTGCTCGACATGACGGCCCTGGACCGCGTCCACGCGATCGACGCGGACGGCGGGACCGTGCTGTGCGACGCCGGTGTCTCGCTGCACCGCCTGATGGAAGTCCTGCTGCCGCTGGGCTGGTTCGTGCCGGTGACCCCGGGGACCCGCTATGTGACGGTCGGCGGGGCGATCGGCGCGGACATCCACGGCAAGAACCACCACGTGGCCGGTTCCTTCGCCCGGCACGTCCTGTCCTTCGAGCTGCTGACCGCGGACGGCGAGATCCGTACGGTGAGCCCCGGTACCCCGCTGTTCGACGCCACGGCCGGTGGCATGGGCCTGACCGGTGTCATCCTCACGGCCACCGTCCGACTGCATCCGGTCGAGACGTCGTTGATGTCCGTCGACACGGAACGGGCCACGGACCTGGACGACTTGATGGCCCGCCTCACGGCCTCCGACCACCGCTACCGCTACTCGGTCGCCTGGATCGATCTGCTGGCCCGTGGCGCGGCCGTGGGACGCTCGGTGCTGACCCGGGGCGACCACGCCCCCCTGGAGGCGCTGCCCGACGCCGCACGCGCGCGTAGAGCCCCGCTGGAGTTCCGTCCGGGGCGCCTTCCCGCGGCCCCCTCCTTCGTCCCCGAGGGCCTGCTCGGCCGTACGGCGGTCGGTCTCTTCAACGAACTCTGGTACCGCAGGGCGCCCCGCGCGCGCGGCGGTGAACTGCAGCGGATGTCCACCTTCTTCCACCCGCTCGACGGCGTGCCGCACTGGAACCGGATCTATGGGCGCGGCGGTTTCGTGCAGTACCAGTTCGTCGTCGGACACGGCGGGGAGGAGGCCCTGCGCCGGATCGTGCACCGCATCTCGCAGCGCCGCTGCCCCTCCTTCCTCGCCGTCCTGAAGCGGTTCGGTGCGGGCGACCCCGGCTGGCTGTCCTTCCCGATGCCCGGCTGGACCCTCGCGCTGGACATCCCCGCGAACCTGCCGGGGCTCGGCGGCTTCCTCGACGAGCTGGACGAGGAGGTGGCCGCGGCCGACGGGCGTGTCTACCTCGCCAAGGACTCCCGGCTGCGGCCGGAACTGCTCGCGGCGATGTATCCGCGGCTCGACGCGTTCCGGGCGCTGCGCGCGGAGTTGGACCCGCGGTCCGTCTTCACCTCCGACCTGTCCCGGCGCCTCGGGCTCTGACCTGAGCCGCCCCGCCTGCCCGGTTCTCCCACCCTCTCCCCAGGAGTTCGCTTCATGAAGGACGCTTTCGGCCTCCCCCAGTCCCTGCTCGTCCTCGGCGGCACCTCCGAGATCGCGCTCGCCACGGCGCGGCGGCTGATCGCCCGCCGTACCCGCACGGTGTGGCTCGCGGGCCGCCCCTCGCCCGGCTTGGAGGCGGCCGCCGCCGGGCTGCGCGAGCTCGGCGCGGACGTGCGTACCGTCGACTTCGACGCGCTCGATCCCGACGCCCACGAGCCGGCTCTCGGCAAGGTCTTCGCGGAGGGCGACATCGACATGGTCCTGCTCGCGTTCGGTGTCCTCGGCGACCAGTCGCGCGACGAGAACGAGCCCGGCGCCGCCGTGCGGGTCGCACAGACGAACTACACGGGCGCCGTGTCGTCGGGGCTGGTGTGCGCGCGGGCGCTCCAGGAGCAGGGGCACGGCTCCCTGGTGGTGCTCTCGTCGGTGGCGGGCGAGCGGGCCCGCCGCGCCAACTTCATCTACGGGTCCAGCAAGGCGGGCCTCGACGCCTTCGCCCAGGGGCTGGGGGACGCGCTGCACGGCACGGGCGTCCACGTGATGGTCGTGCGTCCCGGGTTCGTCCGCTCGAAGATGACGGAGGGGCTGGCGGAGGCCCCGCTCGCGACGACTCCCGAGGCGGTGGCCACGGCCATCGAGACGGGCCTGCGCCGACGCTCCGAGACGGTGTGGGTGCCGGGGGTGCTGCGGGTGGTCATGTCGGCGCTGCGGCACGTACCGCGGGGGGTCTTCCGCCGCCTGCCCGTCTGAGGGCCCGGGGGCGCCGCGCCTTCAGGAGGGCAGGAGAGCGGGGATCCGTGCGAGCGGCCACCGGCGGCCCGGTCCATGTGCACCGGACTCCAGGTCCCCGGCCCCGGGACCGCGGCGACCGCCCGGCCCTGCGGGCGGTCCGGTCAGCGGGCCGGGAGCGGGCCCCGCTCCACGTGCGACGCCTGCGGCGGCACGATGGCGCCCCCGAAGACGTAGTCGCGCAGCCTGCGCCACACCCCGTCGGACCCCTGCTCGTAGAGGGCGAAGCCCGTGCACGGCCACTGGGCCTCGTACTCCGCGAGCTCCTCGAAGGCGCGGTCCATCGCCTCGTCGGCGATGCCGTGCGCCACCGTGACGTGGGGGTGGTACGGGAACTGCAGCTCGCGCGCCACGGGCCCGGAGGCGTCCCGGACCTGCTTCTGCAGCCAGGTGCAGGCCTCGGCACCCTCGACCACCTGCACGAACACGACGGGTGACAGCGGACGGAACGTCCCCGTCCCGTTCAGCCGCATCGAGAAGGGGCGGCCGGCGGCCGCGACCTCGACGAGATGCGCCTCGATCGCGGGCAGCGCCGACCGGTCGACCTCGGTCGGCGGCAGCAGCGTGACGTGGGTGGGAATGCCGGAAGCCGCGGGGTCGCCGAAGCCCTCGCGCCGCTGCTGGAGCAGGCTGCCGTGTGGCTCCGGGACCGCGATCGACACACCGATCGTTACGGTCCCCACGTCGTCTCCTGTCGTTGTGTCGGTGTTCCGTCGTGCTGTTGTCCCCGGCGCACAGAGGCTGGCGCCGGTCCGGCTATCGACTGTACGGCGGTGCGGCCCCGTACAGGATGTCGTGCCGGTGTTGTCCTGGTCTCGTCCGGCCGCCGTACGGGGTTCCCTTACCACCGGTCAGTGCTTGGCGGGCAGGAATCCCACGTTCTCGTACGCCTGGGAGAGCGTCTCGGCGGCGACCGCGCGAGCCTTCTCCGCTCCCTTGGCCAGGATCGAGTCGAGCGTCTCCGGGTCGTCCAGGTACTGCTGGGTGCGCTCCCGGAACGGCGTCACGAAGTCGACCATGACCTCGGCCAGGTCCGTCTTCAGCGCACCGTAGCCCTTGCCGACGTACTTCTGCTCCAGTTCCGCGACAGCGGTTCCGGTGAGGGTGGAGTAGATGCCCAGCAGGTTGCTGACGCCCGGCTTGTTCTCGACGTCGAACCTGATCACCGTGTCCGTGTCGGTGACCGCGCTCCTGACCTTCTTCGCGGTGGTCTTCGGCTCGTCGAGGAGGTTGATGAGGCCCTTCGGCGTGGACGCCGACTTGCTCATCTTGATCGTCGGGTCCTGGAGATCGAAGATCTTCGCCGTCTCCTTGAGGATGTACGGCTTCGGAACGGTGAACGTCTGCCCGAAACGGCCGTTGAAACGCTCGGCGAGGTCACGCGTCAGCTCGATGTGCTGACGCTGGTCCTCGCCCACGGGAACCTCGTTGGCCTGGTACAGCAGGATGTCCGCGACCTGCAGGATCGGGTACGTGAAGAGTCCGACCGAGGCACGGTCGGCGCCCTGCCTGGCGGACTTGTCCTTGAACTGGGTCATGCGGGAGGCCTCGCCGAAGCCCGTGAGGCAGTTCATGATCCACGCGAGCTGGGTGTGCTCGGGGACATGGCTCTGGACGAACAGGGTGCAGCGCTCGGGGTCGAGACCGGCCGCCAGCAGCTGGGCGGCGGCGAGCCTGGTGTTGGCGCGCAGGTCCGCGGGGTCCTGCGGAAGGGTGATCGCGTGCAGGTCGACGACCATGTAGAACGCGTCGTGGGACTCCTGCAGGGCCACCCACTGGCGGACGGCGCCGAGGTAGTTGCCGAGGTGGAACGAGCCCGCGGTGGGCTGGATTCCAGAGAGCACGCGGGGACGGTCTGAAGCCATGCTCACCATTCTCTCAGGTGTCAGGGGTCGTTCCGGAACTGGTCGGAAACAGAAGTGACACGGGTGGGAACCGATCCGCCTCCGGCGGTGTAACAAGACTGTGAGGACGCGGGAGGGGGGCCGCATCGTCGATGAGGCCGCGGTGATCGCACGCGTGCGCGCCGGAGAGCCGGAGGCGTATGCGGAGCTGGTGCGTGCCCATACGGGTCTCGCGCTCAGGGCGGCCGCGGCGCTGGGGGCGGGTGCGGACGCGGAGGACGTGGTGCAGCAGGCCTTCTTCAAGGCCTACTGCTCCTTGGGGCGTTTTCGGGACGGCGCGGCTTTCAGGCCATGGCTGCTCTCGATCGTCGCCAATGAGACGAGGAACACAGTGCGGACGGCGGTGCGCCAGCGGACGCTGGCCGGCCGCGAGGCCGCGCTCGTCGAGGCGGAGCCGCGGATACCGGAATCGGCCGATCCGGCAGTCGCGGCCCTGGAGGTCGAGCGCAGGTCGGCCCTGCTCGCCGCCCTGGAGAGGCTGAGCGAGGAGCACCGTCTGGTCGTCACCTACCGCTATCTCCTGGAGATGGACGAGCCGGAGACGGCCCAGGCCCTGGGCTGGCCCAGGGGGACGGTGAAATCCCGGCTCAACCGCGCGCTGCGGAAGCTGGGCAGACTGCTGCCGGATTTCGAGTCGGCGGAGCACGCGGACCGGCCGGAAGGGCCGGAGGATCCGGGCGCGCCGGGAGCGCCGGGGAGCCCGAAAGAGCTGCGCGGACTGAGAAGGCCGGGGAGTCGGAGGACGCGCGATCCACGGAGAGGAGGTGACGAGCATGAGTGACGCACACGGACCGCACGAACCGGACCAGGGGCGGGGCACGCGGTCCTCCGGTGGTGGAGGCGACCGCGGTCGGACCGGTCGTGAGCGGGGAGACGGACCGGGCCGTGAGCGGAGCTCGCGGTTGCCCGAGGAGCTGCGGGCGCTCGGGCGTTCGCTGGACAGGCCCGGGGCGGCCGGCGGCGAGTCGATGGTCGAGCAGGTCCTGGAGCGGATACTCGCCGAGCGGGTGCCGGTCCCGGTGGCCGAGCCGCCCGGACTCGCGGAGCGGCTGAGGGCGGTGCGCCGCTGGACACGGGCGCGCGGGCGCGCGCTCACCACGGGCCTGTGCGCCCTGCTGGCGGTCCTCCTGCTCACGCCTCCGGTGCGGGCGGCGGTCGTCGACTGGTTCGACTTCGGCGGGGTCGAGGTGCGGTACGACCCGTCGGCGACCCCTTCGCACGGCGCCGAGGTGCCCGGCTGCGGCGGACCCGCCCTCACGCTGGAGGAGGCCGGCCGGCGAGCGGGCTTCGCACCCCTCGTACCCCCTGGCCTGGGGACACCGGAGGCGGTGACGGTGACCCGCGAGCCGAAGGAACGGTTCCTGATCAGTCTGTGCTGGCGCGAGCGGGGGCGGACGGTCCGGCTGGACGAGTTCCCGGCGATGCTCAGTCCCGGCTTCACCAAGCTCGTGGAGGAACAGCCGGAGTACGTGCCGCTGGGCACCGACGCGGACCTCGTCGAGCGGACCGCGCTGTGGTTCCCCGCCCCTCACCTCCTGCGCCTCTGGCTGGTGGACAGGGACGGCGAGTTCACCCGCACCGAGCGGACAGCGGGACCCACCCTGTTGTGGACGCACGGCGGCGACATGACGCTCAGGCTGGAGGGCGTGGAATCGAAGTCCCTGGCGGTGGGCATCGCGAAGTCACTGGGCGCGTCCGCCTCCTGACGGACGCGCCGCGGACCCTCCGGCTCCGGGGTGGGATCCGGTGCGGGCCTGCCGGTCGGGCGGTGGGGGTGCTTCGGCCGGTGGCAGTGCCTCGGGCTGTTGAAGGGCTTCCCTGCTAGCGAGGGCGGCCGCACCTCTGTCCGACGGTTCTCGGCTGCTTTGACGGCCGGAATACTTCGTCGGCGCCGGTTGGGAACCCCGGCGGGTCGAGCGGTGTACCAGAAGTGACACGCAGGTGCGGGCGGCCTCATCGGGGGCCGGTTGGGGGTGGGCTGGATGCGAAGTGTCCGAGCACTGGTGAAGGGGGGCCGGGGATGGGCGACGGTCTCGGGATGGGTACTGGGATTCGGCTTGGTGGTGTCGAGCGCCACGACCGCCACGGCCGGCGGCCCGACGAGTGTGCTGGTGGTCTCGCCGGAGAGCGGGCTGAGCACGGCGCTCTACACCACGAGTGAGGAGTACAGGGAGTTGGAGCGGCTCCTCGGCCAGCCGGGCAGGGGCACCAGTGAAGAGCCGCCGGGCCTGGGCGTGGGCAGCAGTCAGCAGATCAATGTCACCTGGATGCTCCACGACGTGTCGCCGTGGCGGGTCGACCGCGTCTATCCGGACACGCGTGGCGGCAAGAAGGTCTGGATACACACAGCGGCCAACGTCCATAAGTCGATGAACGGCTACTGGCACACGGCAGAGCAACCAGCCGCGATCCGCGCGCTGCTGAAGAAGATCGGCGTGCTGGGCAAACCGTCCGGGAAGGGCGTCGGGGACGCCTATCCGGCTCCCTGGGCATCGGAGGACGCCTCGGCGGCACCTGCCCCCGCGTCCACGGAGCAGTCCCGCACAGCCGTCGCCGCGACGGCGGACGACACCGACTGGTGGTGGGCGATACCGGGGTTGGTGACGGGAGCTGTGCTTGGCCTGGGGCTGCGGCCGTTCGTCGGACGATGGCCGGGCGTGCGGCGGCTGAGCCAGTGGAGGGAGCGGGAGACGGGGCCCCGCCAGGAGCTGAGAGATGTCTGACGGGGCCGGGCTGCGGCCTCAGCCGAGGTCGATCTCCGGGTAGAGCGGGAAGCCGGTGAGGAGATCGGTGGCACGGTGGGAGATCTCGTCCGCGATCTTCGGGTCCAGGACGTGCTGGGCCTTGGAGGGGGCGCCCTTCGCCGTGGTGCCCGCTTCCGTGGTGGCGAGGACTCGGTCGATCAGGCCGGCGATCTCGTCCATCTCGGTGGCGCCGAGGCCCCGGGTGGTCAGCGCGGGCGTGCCGATGCGGATGCCCGAGGTGTACCAGGCGCCGTTGGGGTCGGCGGGGATGGCGTTGCGGTTGGTGACGATGCCCGACTCGAGCAGGGCGGACTCGGCCTGACGACCGGTGAGGCCGTAGGAGGAGGCGACGTCGATGAGGTTGAGGTGGTTGTCGGTGCCGCCGGTGATCAGCTTGGCGCCGCGCCGCATCAGGCCCTCGGCGAGAGCGCGGGCGTTGTCGACGACGGCCTGGGCGTACTCGCGGAACTCGGGGCGGCGGGCCTCGGCGAGCGCGACGGCCTTGGCTGCCATGACGTGCGGAAGGGGGCCGCCGAGGACCATCGGGCAGCCGCGGTCGACCTGGTCGGCGAGCGAGGAGTCACACAGGACCATGCCGCCGCGCGGGCCACGCAGCGACTTGTGGGTGGTCGTGGTGACGATCTGGGCGTGCGGGACCGGGTCGAAGTCACCGGTGAGGACCTTGCCGGCGACGAGACCGGCGAAGTGGGCCATGTCGACCATGAGTGTGGCGCCGACCTCGTCGGCGATCTCCCGCATGATCCGGAAGTTCACGAGACGGGGGTAGGCGGAGTAGCCGGCGACGATGATCAGTGGCTTGAACTCGCGGGCGGAGGCGCGCAGGGCCTCGTAGTCGATGAGGCCGGTCGCGGGGTCGGTGCCGTAGGAGCGCTGGTCGAACATCTTGCCGGAGATGTTCGGGCGGAAGCCGTGGGTGAGGTGGCCGCCGGCGTCCAGGGACATGCCGAGCATGCGCTGGTTGCCGAAGGCGCGGCGCAGTTCGGCCCAGTCGGCCTCGGAGAGGTCGTTGACGTTGCGGACGCCGGCGTTCTGGAGGGCGGGAGCCTCGACACGCTGGGCGAGTACGGCCCAGAAGGCGACGAGGTTGGCGTCGATGCCGGAGTGCGGCTGGGCGTAGGCGTGCTCGGCGCCGAAGAGCTCGCGGGCGTGCTCGGCGGCGAGGGCCTCGACGGTGTCGACGTTGCGGCAGCCGGCGTAGAAGCGGCGGCCGACGGTGCCTTCGGCGTACTTGTCGCTGAACCAGTTGCCCATCGCCAGCAGGGTGGCCGGGGAGGCGTAGTTCTCGGAGGCGATCAGCTTGAGCATCTCGCGCTGGTCGGCGACTTCCTGCCCGATGGCGTCGGCGACCCGGGGCTCGACGGCGCGGATCACTTCGAGGGCGCTGCGGAAGGCGGTGGATTCGGTGGAAAGGGGCTCGGGCATGACGGCCTCCGGACGTGGCGTTCGGCGTTCACGGTTCGGCCCAGGCGCACGGCACACAGTTGCTGGGCCGCTCCCCGATGGTCGGTCCCATCCCAGCGCGCCAGTCACGGCCCGTGGATCAGCGTACCGGGCACACCCGGGAGACAGGTTCGGCCGTCCATCATGCGAGCGACGACAGATGAAGACAGATAGGGCGTGTGAGGCCCTCGACGACCTCCTGCGAACCGCCGGGCCTCCGGGCCTGCCGGCCACCGGACCTCCGGGCTTCCGGCCGCCGGACCGCCGGGCCTCTAGGCCTCCCGGTCTCCGGGCCTGAAGAGCGAGTGACCCGGTCGGGCGGGAGGCTGCCCTGAACTTGCACCCCCTACAGTCGCTTTGTGCTCTTTGGAATGGTGTGCGCGCTCGGTGCGTCGGTGTGCTTCGGGGCGGCGACGGTGTTGCAGGCGATGGCCGCGCGGGCTGCCGCGCCGGTCACGGAGTCCTCCGGCCCGTCCGGTGTGGACGCCGCCCTCTTCCTGCGGGCCGTGCGCGAGTGGCGGTATCTCGCCGGGCTCGCGCTCGACGGGGTCGGGTTCCTGCTGCAGATCGCGGCCCTGCGCTCGCTGCCGATCTACACCGTGGGGGCGGCCCTCGCCGCGAGTCTCGCGGTGACGGCGGTGGTGGCGGCGTGGCTCCTCGACGTAAGGCTGAGCGGGGTCGAGTGGGCGGCGGTCGCGGTGGTGTGCGCGGGGCTCGCGATGCTGGGGCTCGCTTCTGGTGAGGAAGGGGAGAAGGCCGGCTCGTCGGCACTCAAGTACGCGATGCTCGGCACCGCCTTCGCCGTGCTGCTCGTCGGGGCGCTGGCCGGGCGGCTGTCCGGGCGGGGGCGGGCGCTCGCGCTCGGGCTGGGCGCCGGGTTCGGGTTCGGCGTGGTCGAGGTGTCGGTCCGGCTGATCGACGACCTCGACCCCTCGGCGCTCCTCACCAACCCGGCGACGTACGCGCTCCTGCTGGGCGGAGGCTCCGCGTTCCTCCTCCTCACCTCGGCGCTCCAGCGCGGCTCGGTGACGACGGCCACGGCGGGGCTGGTCATCGGCGAGACCATCGGGCCCGCTGTCGTGGGAGTCGTCTGGCTCGGCGACCGTACGCGCGAAGGCCTGGCGTGGCCGGCCGTACTCGGTTTCGCCGTCGCGGTCGCCGGTGCGCTGGCACTGGCACGCTTCGGGGAGGCTCCGGCCGAGAAGTCAGGACCGGAGACGGGGCCGGGGTCGGGGTCGGGGTCGGGGTCGGGGTCGGGGTCGGGGTCGGATCCGGTCACGCGGTAGTGGCGGAGCAGCAGCCTGGTCCGACCGTGCACAGGCTCGCCAGTCATCAGGCCCGTAGCCCCCTCGGTCCTTGGCTCCATCAGCCCCGTCGGCCCCTCGTTCCATCAGCCCCGTCGGCCCCTCGTTCCATCAGCCCCGTCGGCCCCTCGCTCCATCAGTCGCGCCTGCCCACTGGCCGTGCCGATGCCAGCGGCACCCATGTGCACCGACCCGCACCCCGCCCCGTCACGGCAGAGCCCCGCACAGTGCCTCCAGGGCTCCTGGCCAGCTGCTGTCCGAGGGGGTGCCGTAGCCGACGACCAGGGCGTCCAGTGGTGGGGGCGTGGCCGCGGGGTGGCGGTAGCTGGTGAGGCCGTGGACGGCCAGGCCGTGCCAGGCGGCCGCGCGGACCACCGACCGCTCGGTGCCGGGCGGGAGCCGGAGCACCGCGTGAAATCCGGCCGCGATGCCGGTGGCCGTGACCGACGGAGCGCGGGCCGCCAGGGCCGCGACGAGCTGGTCGCGGCGACGGCGGTAGCGGAGGCGGGAGGCCCGTACATGACGGTCGTACGCGCCCGACGTGATGAACTCCGCGAGCGTCAGCTGGTCCAGGACGCCGCACGACCAGTCGGCCCCGCCCTTCGCAGCCGCGACCTCGGAAGCCAGGGCCGGCGGCAGGACCAGCCAGCCGAGGCGCAGACCGGGGGCGAGGGACTTGCTGGCGGTGCCGAAGTACACCACGTGGTCCGGGTCGAGGCCCTGGAGTGCGCCCACGGGCTGCCGGTCGTAGCGGAACTCGCCGTCGTAGTCGTCCTCCAGGATCAGCCCGCCCGTGCGGCGCGCCCAGTCGACCGCCGCGGCACGGCGGTCCGGGTGCAGCGGCACGCCCATGGGGAACTGGTGGGCGGGCGTCAGCAGCACCGCCCCTCCCGCGCCCCCCGGGCCGCCGCCCATCGCGCCGAGCCAGGACAACTCGGCGGTCCGCGTGCCCAGTTCGTCGAAGGGCAGAGGCACCGAACCCAGCCCCGCCCGTTCGATCAGGCCCCAGTGCACGTCGAGCCCGTACGACTCCACCGCCAGCGCCCGCGCGCCCCGCTGCCGCAGCACCGCTCCGAGCAGCATCAGCCCGTGGGCGAACCCGGAGCAGACAAGGATGTGTTCGGGGTCGGCGCGTACGCCGCGGGCCCGGGCGAGATAGCCCGCGAGGGCGGTGCGCAGTTCGACACGGCCGCGCGGGTCCCCGTAACCGAGGGCCTCGTTCGGTGCCGCCGTGAGTGCCCGGCGGGACGCCCTGAGCCACTCGGCGCGCGGGAACGAGGCGAGGTCCGGGGTGCCGGGGACGAGGTCGTACGCGGGCCCCCAGGACCGGCGCGGCCGCCGGGCGGCGGAGGCAGGGACCGGCACCGGCCGTTGCGCCACGCGGGTGCCCGAGCCCTGGCGCGCGGTGAGCCAGCCCTCGGCGACGAGGTCGGCGTACGCGTCGGCGACCGTGTTGCGGGCGATGCCGAGGTCGGCGGCGAGGGAGCGCGACGACGGCAGCCGGGTACCCGGCGCGAGCCGCCCGCCGCGCACCGCCTCCCGCAACGCGTCCGTGAGGCCTCTGCGCAGGCCGGAGCCGGTACGCGACAGGTCGACATGCAGGTCCACACCGAAAGTGGCCCAAGATCCAGCCATGGAAATGGACCATACTCCTGGGCTACTCCGCTCGTAGGGTCGACGTCATGACGACCACGCAGACATCCACCGGGGCCGCGCACGGCGGCCCCCGCAAGGACACCCCCTACGCCTCCGAGGAGGCCCCCCGGCTCGAATGGGCCAAGTTCGCGCCGGAGGTCTACAAGGCCATGGTCCGGCTCGACGCGGCGGCCCGGGCGGGGCTCGACCCGGTCCTGCAGGAGCTGGTGAAGATCCGTGCCTCGCAGCTCAACCACTGCGCGTTCTGCCTCGACATGCACACGAAGGACGCGCTGGCGGCGGGCGAGAGCGTCGAGCGGATCGTCCAGCTCGGCGCGTGGGAGGAGTCCCGGCACTTCTACACGGAGAAGGAGCTCGCGGCGCTCGCGCTGACCGAGGCCGTGACGGTCCTGACGGACGGCTTCGTCCCGGACGAGGTGTTCGAGACGGCGGCCCGGCACTTCGACGAGGCCGAGCTCTCCCAGCTGATCGCCGCGATCACGGTGATCAACGCCTGGAACCGCTTCGGTGTGACCTGCCGCCTCACGCCGGGCCACTACACGGCCGGGCAGTACAAGTGACAGGGGCGTCGGCGGGCAAGGCCGCGGTCTTCCGCGCGCTGCACCTCGACCGCCTCCCCGGTGACCCGCTGGTCCTCCCCGGCCCCTGGGACGCGGCCAGCGCCCGTGTGTTCGTGGATGCCGGGTTCCCGGCGCTCGCCACGCCCAGTGCCGGGGTCGCGGCGTCGCTCGGGTACGAGGACGGGGCCACGCCCGCCGACGAGATGTTCGCTGCGGTCGCGCGGATCGCACGGGCCGTGGAGGTGCCGGTGTCCGCGGACGTCGAGGACGGCTACGGGCTCGCTCCGAAGGAGCTGGTGGAACGGCTCCTCGACGCGGGCGCGGTCGGCTGCAACCTGGAGGACTCCCGCGCCGGCGTCCTGCGGGACCCCGCCCGGCACGCGGAATGGCTCGCCGAGGTGCGGGCGGCCGCGGGCGACGGGCTCTTCGTCAACGCGCGCGTCGACACGTTCGCGTGCGGGATCGCGGATCCGGGACCGGCGGTGGAGCGGGCCGCGCTGTACGTCGCGGCCGGCGCCGACTGCGTGTACCCGATCGGTGTGCCGGCGGACGTGCTCCCGTTGCTGCGGGCGGGCGTCGAGGGCCCGGTCAACGCGTCGGCGACGCCGGACGGGCTCTCCGCCCGGGAGTGGGGCGAGCTGGGGGCGACCCGCATCACCTACGGGCCGGGCCTCCAGCGCGCGGCGGCCGCGGCGCTCCGGGAGATCGCCGGACGACTGTGACCGCACTGATGTCCGGGCCCCCGGTCATGAGGGCCCGGACATCGGCGGGTCTGCCCGTCCGGTGACGGCTGCTCGGCCGACGGCCATCGGTCGGCGGCCATCGGTCGGCGGCCGGTGAGGGCTATCCGGCCAGCCAGGACTTCCACGTCGACTCATGGCCCCGTACCCACTTCTGCGCCGCGTCCTCCGGCGACAGCTTCTGGTCCGCGATCATGAGGGAGACCTCGTTCTGGTCCTCGGTCGTCCACTTGAACTTCTCCAGGAAGGCGGCGGCCTCGCCACCGGACTTCGCGAAGTCCGAGTTGAGGTACTTGCGCAGCGGGGTGTGCGGATAGGCGCAGGCGACCGCCTCCGGGTCCGCGTCGCAGCCCTCCTTGTAGGCGGGCAGCTTCACCTCCGTCATGGGCACCTTCTTGAACAGCCACTGCGGCGAGTACCAGTAGGTGAGGAAGGGCTTCTTCTCCTTGGCGAACTGCCGCATCTGGGTGATCTGCGCCGCCTCCGAACCGGCGAACACCACCTGGTAGTCGAGGTCCAGGTTCTTCACCAGGGCCTTGTCGTTCGTGACGTAGGAGGGCGAGCCGTCGAGCAGCTGCCCCTTGCCGCCGCTCTCGGCGGTGCGCAGCTGGTCGGCGTACTTGTTGAGGTTCTTCCAGTTCGTCACGTCGGGGTGCTGCTTGGCGAAGTACGTCGGGACGAACCAGCCGATGTGTCCGGTGACGCCGAGGCCGCCGCCGTCCTCGATCGTCTTCTTGTCCTTGATGTACCGCTGCTCCTGCTCGGGGTGGCCCCAGTCCTCCAGGATCGCGTCGACCCGGCCCTGGCTGAGGGCGTCCCACGCGGGGACCTCGTCGACCTGGACGGTGTCGACGCGGTAGCCGAGTTCGTGCTCCAGCAGGTACTGGGCGACGGCCACGTTGGCCTGCGCGCCGACCCAGGACTGCACCGACAGGGTCACGGTCTTCGAGCCCTGCGCGTTGGCGAAGGGTGAGGCCTGCTTGGTCATGTCGGCGGCTCCGCAGCCGGTCAGCACCAGCAGGGAGCAGCCGACGGCCAGAGCGCCCGTCAGTCGCGTACCACCGGTCGTGCGGCTACCACCGCTCGTGCGTGTACGCATCTCAGGCTCCCTTCTTCGTTCGGCGGTCCGTCGGCTGGGTCACCCGGTCGAGCATCAGGCCGAGGCAGACGATCGCCGCGCCGGCCACCAGGCCGGTGGCCAGGTCGCCCTGGGCGAGCCCGAACACGACGTCGTAGCCGAGCGCTCCGCCGCCGACCAGGCCGCCGATGATGACGACGGCGAGGACCAGGACGACGCCCTGGTTCACGGCGAGCAGCAGGGCGGGGCGGGCCAACGGCAGCTGGACCTGGCGCAGTTGCTGCCAGCTCGTCGCGCCCAGGGAGCGTGAGGACTCCATGGCCGCCGGGTCCACCTGGCGCAGGCCCTGCGTGGTGATGCGGACGACGGCGGGCAGCGCGTAGACGACCGCCGCGGCGACCGCGGGGGCGCGGCCGACGCCGAAGAGGGCCACGACGGGGATGAGGTACACGAACTGAGGCATCGTCTGGAAGACGTCCAGGACGGGACGCAGGAGCCGCTCGCAGCGTTCGCTCCTGGCCGCGGCGACGGCGGTGCCGAAGCCGAGGACGAGCGTGACGGCGACCGCCGCGAGGACCTGCGACAGGGTGTCGAGGGAGGGTTCCCACACGCCGAGCACGCCGATCGCGGCCATCGCGAGGACCGCGGTCAGGGCGGTGCGCCAGGTGCCGATCAGCCAGGCGAGCGCGGCGACGATCAGCAGGACCGACCACCAGGGCAGCCACTGCAGGCCGTCGCGCAGCGGGTCCAGGACCCAGGTGGTGAAGTGGGCCGCCCAGTCGGCGGTGCCGCCCACGTAGGGGACGCCGGAGTAGAGGTGGTCGGTCATCCAGTCGACGGCGCGGTTCACCGGCTCGGCGATGCCCACGACCCAGGTCTCGGGCCAGTCGAGCCGGCCGGTCAGGCGTCCGGCGACCGCGACGGCCAGTGCCGCGACGGCCGCGTAGGCCCAGCCGGTCCAGCGGGGACCGCTCTGGCCGAGCCCCTCCCCCGCCGCGCACGTCACCCGGTCGAGGACCACGGCGAGCAGCACGATCGGGATGCCCGCGGCGAGGGCGGCGCCCACGTCGACCGAGGCGAGTGCCTGGTAGACGCGGTCTCCGAGGCCGCCCGCGCCGATGACGGACGCGATGACGGCCATCGAGAGGGCCATCATGATCGTCTGGTTGAGGCCGAGCAGGAGTTCCTTGCGGGCGAGCGGCAGCCTGGCCGTGAGGAGCCGCTGGCGGGCGGTGGTGCCCAGGGACTCGACGGCCTCCATCACTCCGGCGTCAGCGCCGCGCAGTCCGAGCGCGGTGAGGCGGGCCATGGGCGGGGCGGCGTACACGACGGTGGCGAGCACCGCGGCCGGGACGCCGATGCCGAAGACGAGGACGACCGGCAGGAGGTACGCGAAGGCCGGGAGCACCTGCATGGTGTCCAGCACGGGGCGCAGCGCGCGGTACGTGCGGTCGGAGAGTCCGGCGGCGAGGCCGAGCAGCGCGCCGAGCCCGACGGACACGAGGACCGCGACGACCATGAGTGCGAGCGTCTGCATGGTGGGGACCCACATGCCGAGCAGCCCGCAGGTCAGGAACGCGACGGCGGTGCCGAGCGCCAGCCGCACTCCGGCGACCCGCCAGGCCACGAGCGCGGCCACGGCCGTGACGCCCGCCCAGCCCGCGGCGAGCAGGACGAGGTAGACGGCCCGTACGGAGAGGACGACCGCGTTGGAGACGTATCCGAAGAAGTAGAGGAACAGCGGGTGGCTGTCACGGTTGTCGATGATCCAGTCGCTGGCCCTGCCGAGGGGTTCGGAGAGGTCGACGGTGAGGGCGTTGGGCCAGGCGCCGCTCGCCCAGCGGGCGTCGGCCAGCGGGACGAGGACGGCTGCCGCGACGGCGAGCAGGAGGAGCTTGCCGGCGGCCGGGTGCTTGAGGAGGCCGGGCAGGGCGGTCCGGGGAGCGGGTGCGGTGACGGTGGCCATCAGGCCACCCCCTCGCGGGCCGGTCCGGCCGATCCGTCGTGGGCGGGGTCGGGCGATCCGGCGTGGGCGGGCGATCCGCGGTGGGCGGGGTCGGCCGGTCCGGTGGTGGCGGAGACCGGCTCGGTGGCCGGTCCCGTGGACTGCCCGTCCGTGCCCGCCACCACCTCCAGGAGCGCGTCCGAGTCCACGACTCCGAGGCAGCGGCCCCGGTCCACCACGCGGGCCGTCTGGCCCGAGCGGGCGACCGCCTCGATGGCCTGCGAGACCGTGGCCTCCGGCGACAGGGCCGGGCCTTCGCCGGCCTCCTGCGCGGACGCGGCACGCATGGCCCTGCGTACCGTCATGACCTGCTCGCGCGGCACGTCCCGGACGAACTCGCGTACGTAGTCGTCGGCGGGCGAGCCCACGATCTCCTCGGGCGTGCCGAGCTGGACGACGCGGCCGTCGCGCATGAGGGCGATCCGGTCGCCGAGGCGCAGGGCCTCGTTCAGGTCGTGGGTGATGAAGACCATCGTGCGGCCCTCCTCACTGTGCAGCCGGATCACCTCCTCCTGCATGTCGCGCCGGATGAGCGGGTCGAGCGCGCTGAACGGCTCGTCGAACAGCAGGACTTCGGGGTCCACGGCCAGGGCCCGGGCGAGTCCGACGCGCTGCTGCTGGCCGCCGGACAGCTGGCCGGGCCGCCGCTGTTCCATGCCCTCCAGGCCGACCTTCGTGACGACTTCCTGTGCCTTCTCCCGGCGCTCGCGCTTCGGCACGCCCTGGACCTCCAGGCCGTACGCGACGTTGTCGAGCACGGTGCGGTGCGGCAGCAGGCCGAAGTGCTGGAAGACCATGGCGGCGCGGTGGCGGCGCAGTTCGCGCAGCCGGGCCTTGTCCATGGCGCGCACGTCCTCGCCGTCGATGACGATCGTGCCGGCGGTCGGCTCGATGAGCCGGGTCAGACAGCGTACGAGGGTGGACTTGCCCGAGCCGGACAGGCCCATGACGACGAAGACCTCGCCCTTGCGCACATCGAAGCTGACGTCCCGGACTGCGGCCGTGCAGCCGGTACGGGAGCGGAGTTCGGCGGCGGTGAGGGAGGTGAGCTCGGGGTCGCCGGGGATCCGGTCGGCCTTGGGGCCGAAGACCTTCCACAGGCCGTCGACGGAGAAGACGGGCTCGTCGCCCGTGCGTTCGTCGGCGGTGGGCGCGGGGGCGGTGGACGTACTCATCACGCACCACCTCCCAGCAGGTCCGCGCACTTCTCGCCGACCATGAGCACCCCGATCATCGGGTTCACGGCGGGCATCGTCGGGAAGACGGAGGCGTCGGCGATCCGGATGTTCTCCAGACCGCGGATGCGCAGCTCGGGGTCGACGACGGCGAGCTCGTCGTCCGGCGCGCCCATGCGGCAGGTGCCCGCCGGGTGGTACACGGTGTGGGCGACCTTCCGCGCGTACTCGCCGAGTTCCTCGTCCTCGGTGACGTCGGGTCCGGGGCACACCTCGCGCTTGAGCCAGTGCGCGAGGGGCTCTGACTTCGCGATCTCGCGCGCGATCCTGATGCCGTCGACGAGGGTGCGGCCGTCGTAGTCGTCCTCGTCCGTGAAGTAACGGAAGTCGAGGGCGGGCTTCTCGGCCGGGTCGGCGCTCGTCAGGTACAGCCGGCCGCGGCTGCGCGGCTTGGGGATGTTCGGGGTCATCGAGACGCCGTGCGCGGGCCGTTCGTAGCCGAGGCGCTCCGGGTTGTCCGTGAACGGGACCTGGTAGAAGTGGAACATCAGGTCGGGGCCTGCCTGTTCGGGGTCCCGCCGCACGAAGAGGCCCGCGTCGGAGTCCATCGCGGAGTTCTCGGGGATCGGCCCGTCGGTCTCCCAGACGATGACCGACTCGGGGTGGTCGAGGAGGTTCTCGCCGACGCCCGGCAGGTCGTGGACGACGGGGATGCCGAGCTTTTCGAGGTCCTCGCGCGGTCCGATGCCGGAGTGCATGAGCAGCCGGGGCGAGTCGACGGCGCCGGCGCACAGCAGTACCTCGTTGCGGGCGCGTACGAGCAGTTCCTCGCCGTCCTTCGTGCGGACGTGCACACCGCGGGCCCGGGTCCCGTCCAGTTCCAGCTTGTGGGCCCAGGTCTCCAGGAGGAGGTGGAGGTTGGGCCGCCGGTCCATGACGGGGTGCAGGTACGCGACGGACGCGCTCGAGCGCTTGTTGTTCTCGGGGTGGTAGGCGAGGTCGAAGAAGCCGACGCCCTCGGTGAACGGCTTCTTGTTGAACCCCTCCACGCGCGGTACGCCGAGCGCGGACTGCGCCGCGTCCACGAAGTCGCGGGCGATGGCGTTCCGGTCCTTCTCGTCGACCGGGACGATGTTGTTGAGCAGGCGCGGGAAGTAGGTCTCCATGGGGGCCGCGCCCCAGCCCTCGGCGCCCGCCGCCTCCCACTCGTCCCAGTCGGACGGCAGCGGCTTGAACGCGATGAGGGTGTTGTGCGAGGAGCATCCGCCGAGGACACGGGCACGGCTGTGCCGGATGTGCGAGTTGCCGCGTGGCTGCTCGGTCGTCGGGTAGTCGTAGTCCAGTTCCCCACCGAGGAGGCCCATCCAGCGGCGCAGGGTCAGGACGTCGTCGCGGTCGACGTCGCTGGGCCCGCCCTCGATGACGGCGACGGTGACGTCGGGGTCCTCGGTGAGACGGGAGGCTATGACGGATCCGGCGGTGCCGCCGCCGATGACGACGTAGTCGTACGTGTTCTCATTTTCGGGCATGGCGTGGCGCTCCAAGGTGCCTTGTGCGGTGGGGGGTTGGAGGGGGGCGGGGCCGGGGGGTCAGCCCGCGAACCACCGGACCGGCTTCGGTGCGAGGTTCTGGTACACGTGCTTCGTCTCGCGGTACTCGGCGAGCCCGGCGGGTCCGAGCTCGCGCCCGACGCCGCTCTTGCCGAAACCGCCCCACTCCGCCTGCGGAAGGTAGGGGTGGAAGTCGTTGATCCAGACGGTGCCGTGCCGCAGCCGTCCGGCGACGCGCCGGGCGCGGCCCGCGTCGGCGGTCCAGACGCCTCCGGCGAGTCCGTACTCCGTGTCGTTGGCGAGTGCGACGGCCTCGTCCTCGGTGCGGAAGGTCTCGACCGTCAGGACGGGCCCGAACACCTCTTCGCGTACGACGCGCATGTCGCGGTGGCACTGGTCGAGGACGGTCGGCTCGTAGAAGTAGCCGGTGGCGGGGCGGACGGCGGACGGCTCGGGACGGGCGCCGCCGGTCCGCAGCACCGCTCCCTCCGCGAGGGCGGCGGCCACGTAGGCCTCGGTCTTCTCGCGCTGTTCGGCGGAGACGAGCGGCCCGCACTCGACGCCCTCCTCGGTGCCGCGTCCGAGGCGGATGAGCTCGGCCCGCCGCACCAGTTCGGTGACGAAGCGGTCGCGCACCGACTCCTCGATGATGAGCCGGGAGCCCGCCGAGCAGACCTGGCCGCTGTGGATGAACGCGGCGTTGAGGGCCTGGTCGACGGCGGTGTCGAAGCCCTCCTCCGTGGCGCAGGCGTCGGCGAAGACGACGTTGGGGTTCTTGCCGCCGAGTTCGAGGGCGACCTTCTTGACGGTGAGGGCGGCGGCCTGCGCGACCTTCGTGCCGCTGATGAGACCGCCGGTGAAGGAGACGAGGTCGACGTCCGGGTGCTCGGCGAGGCGGGCGCCGACGCTGTGCCCGGGGCCGGTGACGATGTTGGCGACTCCTGCGGGCAGCCCGGCCTCGACCAGCAGCTCGATCAGGGCGACCGTGGTCAGCGGAGTGATCTCGCTGGGCTTGACGACGAAGGTGTCCCCCGCCGCGAGCGCGGGTGCGATCTTCCAACTGGCCTGCAGCAGCGGGTAGTTCCAGGGGGTGATCATCGCGCAGACGCCGAGGGGCTCGTGCACGACGACGCTGTGGATGTCGTCCGAGCCGGCGTCGACGACCCGCCCGCCGCCCTCTCCGACGACGAGGTCGGCGAAGTACCGGAAGGCGTCGGCGACGCAGTCGATGTCGACGCGCCCCTCCTCCAGCGTCTTGCCGGCGTCCCGGCTCTCCAGGAGCCCGAGCCGCTCGCGGTCACGGACGAGGAGGTCGGCGACACGGCGCAGGAGGGCGGCCCGCTCCGTGACGGGCGTCCGTGGCCACGTTCCGTGGTCGAAGGCGTGCCGGGCGGCCTCGACGGCTGCGTCGGTGTCCGGCACTCCGCCTTCGGAGACCGTGGCGAACGGCTTCGCGTCCGCCGGGTCGAGGATGTCCCGTGTGGCTCCTGAGGCGGCCGCACGCCACTCTCCGCCCACATGAATCGTCTGCTGCGCCTGGTGTCCCGACATGATCGGTGTTGCCTTCCGTTCCTGAGCGGTGCCCCTGTGTCACACGCGTGTCACTCTCGGGGGCCGTGAGCACATGCCCCCAAGTCCGGAATGCATGCACACCTCGTGACGAGAAGTGCGCGGGATCACTGAAAAATCAGTCGAAACAAGGCTAAAAACTGACAGACGACCGCTATGAATCAGTCCCATGGACACCTCGCTTTCCTTTGACTAAAGTCAAAGAACCATGAGGCAAAAGTCAGCGTCGGTGTCCGCGGCGCAGGTGAGGACCCTGCGGCGCTTCAACCGGTACTTCACCCGCCGGATCGGCGTGCTCGACGATCACTACCTCGGGCAGGACCGGCCGCTCGGTGAGGCCCGGCTGCTCTTCGAGATCGGGGCGGGGGCGTCACTGAAGGAGCTCAGAACCCGGCTCGGGCTGGATGCCGGGTATCTGAGCCGGATGGTGCGCGCGCTTGAGAGGCAGGAACTCGTGCGGGTCACCGTGCACCCGGCGGACAGCAGGCTGCGACTCGCGGAGCTCACGGAGACCGGGCGGGCGGAGCTCGCGGAGCAGAACAGACGGGCCGACGGGCTGGCCGAGGGCCTGCTCCGCGGGCTGAGCGCGGAGCAGCGCGGGCGGCTGACCGAGGCGGTCGCGGTGGCCGAGCGGCTGCTGCGGCTGGCCGCCGTCGAGGTCAGGGCCGTGGACGCCGTGTCGGCGGACGCACGCGCCTGCCTGGCCGGGTTCGCCGCCGAACTCGACGAGCGGTTCCCGGAGGGATACGACACGGCGGACCTCGTACCACCCGAGGAGATCGCCGTCCTCCTCGTCGCGTACGAGGAGGAGCGTGCCGTCGGCTGCGGGGCGCTGTGCGCGCTCGACGCCGGGACGGCCGAGATCCGGCACCTCTGGATCCATCCGGACGCCCGGGGACTCGGCCTCGGGCGCCGGCTGCTGACCGACCTGGAGCGCACGGCCGCGGGGCGCGGGCATCACGTCGTACGCCTCGACACGCACGCGGTCCTCACGGAGGCCGCGGCGATGTACCGCACGAGCGGGTACGCCGAGATTCCCGCGTACGACGACAACCCGCACGCCGGGTACTGGTTCGAGAAGCGGCTGCGCGGCTGACCCGGGCCGCCGGGCGGTCGGCCCGACCCCCTACTCGGCCGAGCGCACCGCCTCCGCCTCCTTCGCCATCTGCACGGCCTGGAGGAGCGAGAGCCCCGGTGCCTCCCGGCGCAGCGCCTTGATCGCGTGGACGGAGTCGTACGAGTCCGTGATCCCGGCCGCCTCCATCCGCTCCCGCACCCAGCGGGCCCGCAGACCGGCGTCCGGAGTCGCGGCGGCCCGCTCGACGAGCGCCGCCGCCCGTTCCAGCCCGGGCCGCTCCTCCGGTGAGGCTTCCTCGAGCGCACGGCGAACGGCCGCGGCGATGACGTCGGCGTCCCGCAGGACGAGGACGTGAAGGTCTTGTTCCCTGGATCGTCCGAACATGGAGCCATGCTCGACGGGCGTCTCCCCGCGGAGCAAGGCAGTTGAGCAGTTTCTGAGCCGACGGCCCAGCCGTCCGCCCCGGCCTCACCGACCGGCTGATCCCTGTGCCACGGCAGTTCCGACTGGTTGCTCGACGCGACGGTGCACGCGCGCGTTCCTCGATCTGGCCGCACTCGTCGTCGGGGACGGAACGCACTGATCCCCGGGCGGGCGCCCGGGGATCAGCGGCAGAACGGTGTTCGGACGGCGAACGGTGCTCAGATGAGGCCGAGGGCGCGGACCGCCTCGCGCTCCTCCTCCAGCTCCTTCACCGACGCGTCGATGCGGGCGCGGGAGAACTCGTTGATGTCCAGACCCTGGACGATCTCGTACGACCCGTCCTTCGTGGTGACGGGGAAGGAGGAGATGAGGCCCTCCGGGACACCGTACGAACCGTCGGACGGGATGCCCATGGAGGTCCAGTTGCCGTCCGCCGTGCCGTTGACCCAGGTGTGGACGTGGTCGATGGCGGCGTTCGCGGCCGAGGCGGCGGAGGAGGCGCCACGGGCCTCGATGATGGCCGCGCCGCGCTTGGCGACGGTGGGGATGAACTCCTCGGCCAGCCACTTCTCGTCGTTCACGGTCTCGGCGGCGTTCTTGCCGGCGACCGTGGCGTGGAAGATGTCGGGGTACTGGGTGGCGGAGTGGTTGCCCCAGATGGTGAGGCGCTGGATGTCCGCGACCGTCGAACCCGTCTTCTTCGCGAGCTGCGTGAGCGCGCGGTTGTGGTCCAGGCGCGTCATCGCCGTGAAGCGCTCCGCCGGTACGTCCGGGGCGGCGGCCTGGGCGATGAGGGCGTTGGTGTTGGCCGGGTTGCCGACGACCAGGATCTTGACGTCGTCCGCGGCGTTGTCGTTGATGGCCTTGCCCTGGGGCTTGAAGATGCCGCCGTTGGCCTCGAGGAGGTCACCGCGCTCCATGCCCTTGGTACGGGGGCGGGCGCCGACGAGCAGACCGACGTTCGTGCCGTCGAAGGCGACGTTCGGGTCGTCGGTGATGTCGATGCCCTGAAGGAGCGGGAAGGCGCAGTCGTCGAGCTCCATGGCGGTGCCCTCGGCGGCCTTCAGCGCCGGCGTGATCTCCAGGAGACGCAGCTTGACCGGCACGTCCGCGCCGAGCAGCTGGCCGGAGGCGATGCGGAAGAGCAGGGCGTAACCGATCTGGCCGGCCGCGCCGGTGACGGTGACGTTCACGGGAGTGCGGGTCATGGCGTTCTCCGTATGACAGCTGTCGGTGGGGCGTCCCTGCCCCGGGGTACGGAATCCCCGCCCGTCGCCGCGATGATCGATCACCGGTACCGATGATCGATCTCTTGGCGTCAAGAGAGATCCAGCGGTCAGGCTATCGCGCATCCGGGATCCCGGACGGCCGGGTCCGATGTGGCCCACCCCACAAGGCCGGGCCCTGGCCACGATCCCGCCTCGTCGGGTCAGAAAATGGCGGCCGTCGATCCGGGAGAGAGGGCCGACGGCCGCCAGGTGGGGGTGCCGGTCGGCGGGCTGTACGCCCTGCCGGACAACGCCGGACTCCCGTGGGGGTACGGTCCGCCTGCCCCGACAGGAGCCGGCCATTCCTGTTACGGCCGAATTCCTGCGGGCGGCCGCCCGATGGCCGGGGCGGGCCCGCCCCGGCGGATCGGAGCCGGGCTCGGACGGCACGCTCGGGCGGGTGGGCTCGAAAAGCCGGCAGACGGCTCGGACCGGCGGGTACGCGCGGGCCTTCGTGGACCGGTCACGCGGTCCGCACGCCCTCGGAAGGAAAGCAGGCGCCCGGCTCGGAGGAGCCGGGCGCCCGACACAGGGACCGCGTTCAGCGGAGACCCCCCATGGCTACTTCGTGCACCCCTCCTGGGCCCCCTGGATCGTGGCGCAGGCCTTGGCCTGGGTGGCGTTCTTCACCGCGACCATCGGGGTGTAGGCGTCGGTGTCCGTGTCGACCTCGGCGGTCTGGGCGGCAGCCGAGCCCGCCGAGATCCGGACCGTGTCACCGGGGCCGGCCGCCGTGATGCGGGCCCAGGCGGCGCCGCACGTCTCGCTGTAGCGGACCTCGACCTGGGCGGTGCCGACGACGGCCTTCTCGACGGTCTGCGCCAGCGTCCCGCCGCAGCCCATCTCCTCCGGGTCCTTGCCCGCGCAGTCCGCCCCGCTGCACTCCACACCGGCCGGCAGTTCCTTGCTCACTGTCGGGCTCGGCGTCGGCCTGGCCTCGTTCTTGTCCTTGCCGTCCCCGCCGGAGTTCGTGAGGAACACGGCCGCGGCTATCACCACGAGCGCGCCCACGACCCCCGCGAGGAACATGGTGAGCCGGCGCTTGCGCCGCTGCCCGTCGGGCGAACCGCCCGACTGCGGCCGCGCGTCCTGAGGCGGACCCCCGGCCGGACCGGAAGGACCCGCGGAACCGGACGGCCCGAAGGCTCCCGACGGTCCGCGGCCGGAGGCACCGGCGCCCGAGGGCCCTGCGGCCCCGGACGATCCCGGAGGTGTGGCGACGACTCCCCACCCGCCACTACGCACACCCGTACCGGCACCCGAGCCCGCGTCGCCGCCGGCACCGGCCCCGTAGGGCGACCTGCGCTCGTCGCCCTGCACCGGGCTCTGCGGCGGCACCGTGGGCGCCACGCCCGCGGGGCCCGCCACACCCGGCGTGGGCGCGGCCGTCGTGCTCCCCCCGGCGCGCGCCTGCTTGCCGTTCCGTCCCCCCTTGGCGGGAGTCGGTCCGAACTCTCCGAGCGCGGCGCGCGCCTGGGAGATCCGGATCGCCTCCATGGTCATGTCGTGGCGTGCCTCCGAGCGGCTCCAGGCCCGCTCGGCCAGCTCCCACATCGTCGTCAGATGGACGGGATTGGTCCCGGTCACCTCGGCCAACGCCACGATCGCGCCCTT
Source organism: Streptomyces aurantiacus (assembly GCF_027107535.1). Classification (NCBI taxonomy): domain Bacteria; kingdom Bacillati; phylum Actinomycetota; class Actinomycetes; order Kitasatosporales; family Streptomycetaceae; genus Streptomyces; species Streptomyces sp. Qhu-G9. Next base: position 8,622,664 of record NZ_CP114283.1, read on the forward strand.
GGGCGCGAGCAGCCGGCCGTTCAGATACCGCTCCCAGGACGTCTTGCTGTATCCGGTGCGGTCGGCCACGGCGGCGATACTCAGTCCGCCGCGGTCGACCAGTCGGCGCAGCTGACTGGCGAACTCCCTGACCTGCGGATCGAGTTCATCCGGCAAGGCCCTCCAACGAGGCATTGCTACCCCCCTCTTTCCCCCGTACGTGCTGGCTTTTCCCGCGCGTGAAGCCCTCTGCCGAGTCCCCGCTCTGGCTACCCACAGGGATGCGACCAGGCAGGATCTCAGTTCCCGGGATGGGGGCGCACGGGAGCATTCGGGCCTGTGGGCATGCACCGTCGCATGCCCCTCGGTCTGCGGTCCAGTGTCCCACCGACTTCCCCGCCCGGCCGACGAGATCTCCCGGCCCGCGCACGGGACGTCCCGGAGAGTCCCGTTTGCCCACGTTATCCGCGGTGTCGGGGGTGATCACCGTACATCCCCGAACTTGTCAACACATCGACACGCAGGGAACACATGTGCCATCTCACGCGTCACTCTCGGCCTGCCGGTTCCCGGGGGCGCGTGCGGCATGACACACGCCCCGCAGCGCGCGCCGGTTCGTGCGGGACGCACCGGAACCGTCACCTCCGTGCCACAGGGAACTGACAGGTATTGAACCGCTGTCGGCACTTCCGTGACCCTGGGTTCCAGGCGGCGCCCGCCCTCGCTCGGGGGAGAGGACGGGCGCCGCTCTCATGGACCGGGCCGCTGCCGGGCACCTGCCGTGCGCCCGCCGCTAGGTCCTGATCGTGAAGTGGAGCGTGTCGTCCAGGAACGGGAGCTCCAGCCAGGGGTTGGGCTGCGCCATCATCGCGAGGAGCGCGATCGTGACACCGAGGACGCCGTACGTGACGAGGTCCGTGAACCGCGAGCGGACGGCGAGCATGCCCACGTCGGGCAGCATCCAGCGCATCGCGGCGCCCACGAGCAGGGCGACGCCGACCAGCAGGGTGCCGACCTTGAACTGGTCGAGCGCGGTCAGCAGCAGACCGAGTCCGACCAGGCCGGTGACCGCCAGGATCGGCCACTGACGTGCGGGCGCGGGTGCGTCACGGGGGGCCGCCCTGCCGCCGCCCTCGGGCCGCGCGGTGTCCCGCGTGAAGAGCGGGAAGCGCCGCGTGACACGCCGGGGCTCCCCGTCGGGGCCGGGCGCGCTGACGGCGTCGCGGACGGTGAGCTCCCCGTCCTGCACGAGGGGCTCGGCAGAATCCTCGGCTCCGGCCTCCGGCTCCGGGTCCGACTCCTCCCTTTCCGGCTGGACGGCGCCGGGCTCCGAGTCACTCGTACGTGCGGTGCCGCCCTCGCCCCGGACCTCACTCGCCACGGACGTCTCGTTCGCGCCGGAAGCGGCGCCTTCACGTGAAGCCTCGCTCCCGCCGGAAGCCGTGCCCTCGTCCGCAGCCTCGCCCTCGGTCGAGGTCGAAGCCGAGGCCGCCCGGCGTGCCGGGGTCTCCGGCCCGTGCTCAGCCGGCACTGCGTTCCGCCGCCTCGACCACGTTGACGAGAAGCTGGGCGCGGGTCATCGGGCCCACTCCGCCAGGGTTGGGCGAGATCCACGCGGCGACCTCGGCCACGCCGGGGTGCACGTCGCCGACGATCTTGCCCTCGGCGCTGCGGGAGACACCGACGTCGAGGACGGCCGCCCCCGGCTTCACGTCCTCCGGGCGGATCAGGTGCGCGGAGCCCGCCGCGGCGACGATGATGTCGGCCCGGCGCAGGTGCGAGGCCAGGTCACGCGTACCGGTGTGGCACTGCGTCACCGTCGCGTTCTCCGAGCGCCGCGTGAGCAGCAGCGGCATCGGCCGGCCGATCGTGACACCACGGCCGACGACCACGACCTCCGCGCCCTTGATCTCCACGCCGTACTGACGCAGGAGGGTGAGGACGCCGTTCGGAGTGCAGGGCAGCGGGGCCGGCTCATTCAGGACGAGGCGGCCGAGGTTCATCGGGTGGAGCCCGTCCGCGTCCTTGTCCGGGTCCATCAGTTCGAGGATGCGGTTCTCGTCGATGCCCTTGGGAAGCGGCAGCTGGACGATGTAACCGGTGCAGGACGGGTCCTCGTTGAGTTCACGGACGACCGCCTCGATCTCCTCCTGCGTGGCGGTCGAGGGCAGTTCGCGCTGGATGGAGGCGATGCCCACCTGCGCGCAGTCGCGGTGCTTGCCCGCGACGTACTTCTGGCTGCCGGGATCGTCGCCCACCAGGACGGTGCCGAGGCCGGGCGTGATGCCCTTCTCCCTCAGGGCCGCCACGCGGACGGTCAGATCGGACTTGATCGCGGCTGCGGTGGCCTTGCCATCGAGAATCTGGGCGGTCATGTGCCCATCCTCGCGGATGACGGGGTCCCGGTTCCAATCCGGCCCCCCGCGGCCTCCTCCCGACGCCCCGCCCCGGCTCTCCGTGCCGCTTCGGCCCTGATCGGCGATGTTGCACTTGCACAACACACGCGGTATCCGGCTGGACAAATAAGTGGGGCGTTAAGGACGATGAACACACAGTGCCGCGGACAGTACCGGGGGGACGAACCGCATCTGTTGAACTTTCCTCCGAAATGTGCCGCGTCGTCCCCGCACTTACGCAACGACGGAGGAAAGACGCCATGAGTTTCGGCGATCCGAACAACCCCTACGGTCCGCCGCCGCAGGGTCAGCAGCCCGGCTATCCGCCCCAGCCGCCCCAGGGCCAGCCGGGCTACGGCTACCCGCAGGGCGCCCCGCCGCAGCAGCCCGGCTACGGCTACCCGCAGCAGCCGGCGTACCCCGGCTACCCGGGCGGGAACCACATGCCGGTGGAGATGCCGGGTCTGATGAAGACCGCGCGCGTCCTGCTGTTCATCCTGTCCGGATTCCAGATCCTGTTCGGCATCTTCACGGGCATCGCCGTCGGCGCCGCCCAGGACTTGTCGAATGGCGTCGGCAGCGGTGACGCGACCGACGGCCTCGCCGGGCTGGGCTTCGCCTTCGCGGCGTTCCTGGTGGGCGTGGGCGCCCTGTCGATCTTCCTGGGCGTCAAGTTCAAGAACGGCGGCAGCGGCATCCGCGTCACGACGATCGTGTACGCGTCGCTGATGATCCTCGGCGGTCTCGTCAACACCGTTCAGGGCGGGGGCGGCTCGGTCACGTTCGGAGGCCTCATCTCACTCGCCATGGCCGGCATCATCCTCGCCTCGATGGTGAACGGCGCGGCCACCGCCTGGTTCAACCGCCCCCGGTACTGACCTCGGGCAACGGCGCGTTCGCGCCGCTCACGCCATGGGCCGTGTTTCACCCCGCCGAGGGGGACACGGCCCTGCCGCGTTTCCGTACCCCCGACCCCGTGACCGGGTACGGCGGCCGGCCCGGGCCCGACCCGTGGCGCCGCCGCGACATGTACCCGGCAAGTCCCCTTGCGCCGGCCTCCGTTGCCGTACGTCCGAGACACCTGCGGGACGCACGAGGCCGCGATAGCCTCATGCCAACTGGGGTGGCCGAACAGCAGTTTGGGAAACACGGCTGCGAATGAAGAGCGCATCGGGGGACCCGTGTCGGACGAGCAGCGCACGCCACCGCAGTCTCCTGTGCCCGGTGACACCCCGCTGAAGCGGCTTGGCGCCACCCCGCTGGGATCGGCGGACCCGGGAGTCATCGGTCCGTACACACCGCTGGGACGGCTCGGCAGCGGCGGGATGGGCCGGGTCTATCTGGCGCGTCCCGTCGACGGCGGCTCCGGGCTCGCCGCGGTCAAGGTGATCAGACCCGAGTACGCGGAGGACCCCGACTTCCGGCGGCGGTTCGAGCGCGAGGCCACCATGCACACCCGGGTCGGCACACCGTACGCGCCGGAACTGCTGGACGCCGGGTTCCAGGACGAGCTGCTGTGGATGGCCACCGAGTACTTACCCGGGCTCAGCCTCACGGACGCGGTGCGCGAGTGCGGCGTACTCGAACCGGCCGGACTGTGGCGCCTCGTGGCGGAGCTCGGCCGGGCCCTGTCCGTGCTGGACGCGACCGGGATCGTGCACCGGGACCTCAAGCCGTCCAACGTGATCCTGTCCGGACAGGGCGCACACGTGATCGACTTCGGCATCTCGCAGGCCCTCGACAGCAGCTCTATCACCACGACCGGCAACCGTGTCGGTACTCCCGCCTTCATGGCCCCCGAGTACCTGAGGGAGGGTCGTTGCGACAGCGCCTCGGACGTCTTCTCGCTCGCGGGCACGCTGATCTACGCCGCCACGGGAACCGCGCCGTTCGGCAACGGCACGGGCGTGGACGTCATGCACCGCGTCGCGTTCGAGGAACCCAAGCCCGAACTCATGGAGAAGCTCGCCGCGGCGGACGCCTCGGTGGCCGAGTTGCTCTCCGCATGCCTGGCCAAGAACCCCGCCGGGCGACCCACCCCGCACCAACTGGTCGAGGCGACCGCGGCACACCCTCGTACACCGTCGTGGCAGGAACCGCTGGAGTCCCGGCTGCTCGCGCGGCGCCAGGCCTGCGACGCACTGCGGCACGCCTCCGCCGGGCAGAGCGTCCACGTCCACACGCCCGCGCGGCGGGTGGACCCGCCCGCCCCGGGTCCGGCCCTCGGGCCGCCCGCCCCGGGCACGCACGATTCACCGATGCCACCGGGCCGGTACGCTCCGCCGGCGGTCGCCGTACCCGACGGTCCGCCCGCGCTCGCGGACGGTCGTCCACCGGCCGCCAAACCCGGCATCCCGGCCGCCGGACGCGACAGAAAGAAGGCGTACTTCGCCGTCGTCGCGGGTCTCGCCGTGTGCGCCGTCGCCGTGAGCGCCTTTCTGCTCACCCGTCCGCCCTCCGACCGGGCAGCCTCCCCGTCGCCGACGGCCACCGGGACCACCGCCGCCGATGAAGGGGCGCGGGTTCCGCTGCCCGGTTCGGCCGACGGAACCTCCGCCTCTCCCCGCGGCGAGAAGGACGAGGCCGAGAAGAAGGACGCGGAGCAGGCGACCGAGGCGAAAGGTTCCGGCGGGTCCGCGTCCGGGGCCGCCGGTGGCACAGGTGACGCCGGGGGCACGCCCACGGACGCGGCGACCACGGAGTCCGGCGGCGGCAGCGGCGGCACCACTGCGAGCCCTTCCCCGGCCGACACCACCGCCGGGACGGCCACACCGGCCTGGATCTCCGAGTGCACGTACTACTCCGGCAGCGAGCTCACGCGCCGCGGTGACGAGAACGAGCGGGTGACGCAGGTGCAGTGCATGCTCACCCGGCGCGGCTACAGCACCGGGGCCGCCGGGGTGGACGGCCGGTACGGCAAGGACACGGTGAGCGCGGTCAAGGCGTTCCAGCGCGACAAGGGACTGTCCCCCGACGGCAAGGTCGGCTCCGACACCTGGACGGCGTTGCGCAGTTCGACATGACGGCGGCACGAGAAAGCCCGGCCGTGCGCGGAAACGCACCGGCCGGGCTTCCTCAGGCGGGCAGTCGAGCGGTCGAGCGGACGGGTCTCAGTGGAAGAAGTGCCGCGTCCCCGTGAAGTACATGGTGACGCCGGCCTTCTTGGCCGCCTCGACCACCAGTTCGTCGCGGACCGAACCGCCGGGCTGGACCACGGCCTTGACGCCGGCCGCGGTCAGGATCTCCAGGCCGTCGGGGAACGGGAAGAAGGCGTCCGAGGCGGCGAACGAGCCCCGGGCCCGCTCGGCGCCCGCGCGCTCGACCGCGAGCTTGGCGGAGTCGACGCGGTTGACCTGGCCCATGCCGACGCCGACGGACGCCCCGTCCTTGGCGAGGAGGATCGCGTTGGACTTGACGGCCCGGCAGGCCCGCCACGCGAAGGCCAGCTCGTCCAGCTCGCCCGGGGAGAGGGGATCGCCGGTCGCCAGGGTCCAGGAGGACGGGTTGTCGCCGTCGGCCTGGAGCCGGTCGGCTGCCTGGAGGAGCCGGCCGCCGTCGATCTGCTTGACCTCGACCTGCGCGGCCGGACCCTGGTGGGCGCGCAGGACGCGGATGTTCTTCTTCTTGGTGAGGGCCTCCAGCGCGCCGTCCTCGTACTCGGGCGCGACGATGACCTCGGTGAAGATCTCGGCGACCTGCTCGGCCATCTCCTTCGACACGGGCCGGTTCACGGCGATCACACCGCCGAACGCGGAGAGCGGGTCGCAGGCGTGCGCCTTGCGGTGCGCCTCGGCGACGTTCGCGCCGATCGCGATGCCGCACGGGTTGGCGTGCTTGATGATCGCGACGCACGGGTCGTCGTGGTCGTACGCGGCACGGCGCGCGGCGTCCGTGTCCGTGAAGTTGTTGTACGACATCTCCTTGCCGTGCAGCTGCTCGGCGTCGGCCAGACCGCCCGTCCCGTCCACGTACAGGGCGGCGCCCTGGTGCGGGTTCTCGCCGTAGCGCAGGGTGTTGCGCTTCTCGAAGGTCGCACCGATGAAGTCGGGGAAGCCCGACTCGTCGGCGGGCGCGTACGAGCTCGCGAACCAGGAGGCCACGGCCACGTCGTACGCGGCGGTGTGCTGGAACGCCTCGGCCGCCAGGCGCTTACGGGCGTGCAGGTCGAAACCGCCGTCACGGACGGCTGCCAGCACGTCGGCGTACCGCTCGGGGCTGGTGACCACGGAGACGGACGGGTGGTTCTTGGCGGCGGCGCGGACCATCGAGGGGCCGCCGATGTCGATCTGCTCGACGCACTCGTCGGGGGTGGCGCCCGAGGCGACGGTCTCCCGGAACGGGTAGAGGTTCACGACGACCAGCTGGAACGGCTCGACGCCCAGCTCACCGAGCTGCTCCCGGTGGGACTCCAGCCGCAGGTCGGCGAGGATGCCGGCGTGCACGCGCGGGTGCAGCGTCTTGACCCGGCCGTCCAGGCACTCGGGGAAGCCGGTGAGCTCCTCGACCTTGGTGACCGGGACCCCGGCGGCGGCGATCCGCGCGGCGGTGGAGCCGGTGGAGACCAGCTCGACACCCGCCGCGTGCAGGCCGCGGGCGAGCTCTTCGAGCCCGGTCTTGTCGTAGACGCTGACGAGCGCGCGCCGGATGACCCGCTTGGTGCTCTCGGCCGTGCCTGTGCTCTCGGCGGTCACTGGATAACTACCTTTCGTCCCTCAATGCGATAGCCGTTGCGGGCGAGCCGCCCCACGACATCGACGAGCAGCCTTCGCTCGACTTCCTTGATGCGCTCATGGAGAGCGGAACCATCGTCTTCGTAGTCCTCGTTCCGGACCTCGACCACGCCCTGGGCGATGATCGGGCCGGTGTCGACACCGTCGTCGACGAAGTGGACGGTGCACCCGGTGACCTTCGCGCCGTAGGCGAGGGCGTCGCGGACGCCGTGCGCGCCCGGGAAACTGGGCAGCAGCGCGGGGTGGGTGTTCACGAACCGGCCGCCGAAGCGGGCCAGGAACTCCTTGCCGACGATCTTCATGAACCCGGCGGAGACGACGAGATCCGGCGCGTACGCGGCGGTGGCCTCGGCCAGTGCCGCGTCCCACTCGTCACGGGTCGCGTAGTCCTTCACCCGGTGGACGAAGGTCGGCAGTCCGGCGCGCTCGGCTCGCTCCAGGCCCGCGATGCCGTCGCGGTCCGCGCCGACAGCGACGATCTCGGCTCCGTAGGCGGCCGCCCCCTGCGACGCGACCGCGTCGAGGAGTGCCTGCAGATTCGTACCTGATCCGGAGACCAGCACGACGAGGCGCTTGGCCTTGGCCACGGCGGGGCCCTTTCTCGGGGAGTGCCTTTGTATGGTCGTACGAATGCTTCGCGCCCTCGGATACGGGGAAGTCTACGAAGCGGCCGACCGGCAGCAACGATACCGGCACACCGGGCGGCCCCCACGGGACGGGGGCGCGGCCGGAAGGTAGCGTCTGGGAAGGATCCGCCCGGGGAAGACAGTCCGCGCAGGGGAACGCCTTATGCGTACGGGACGTTGACCAGGGACGGGTACGAACGCCCGGGCGCGAGCCCGGACGCGTAGCCAGCTCTGTGGACACGTTGCCCGCCGAACACCACCAAGGGGAAGACGCACACCTGATGCCGGACCGAAGTCTCCGACGCCCTCCGATCCTGCTGCGCGAGCGGCGCCCCTCTCCCACTCCGCCGCGGGAGAGCGACGACGTACCCGAGGGCGGCCAGGACTCGACAGGCGGCCAGGGCTCCACAGGTGGCCAGGGCTCCGGCGCGCCGGCCTCCGGGCAGCGGCCCGAGCCGTCCCGGACGCCGGAAACCCCCGCGGACGACAACCCCTTCGCCCCGCCCCCGGAGGGCACCCCCGACCGGCCGTGGCAGCCCCGGCGGCCCGCCGGCGGCCAGGGCCAGGACGGCCAGGGCGACGACAACTCCCCCTGGGGCAGCCAGTGGAGCGACCGGCAGCCGGGGCCCGCTCAGGGCGGTCGTTTCGGTGACCGGCCAGGTCCCGGCTCCCCGGGCGGCTCCGGCGGCGGCCAGGGCGGTCCGGAGGGGTCCGGCGGCCCGGGAGGCGGTACCCGCTGGGACCCGACCGACCCCGCGCAGCGGCGTGCCAGATTCGCGCTGCTGTCCGGCATGTGGGCGTTCTTCTTCGCTCTCTTCAGCTGGCCCTACATGGCCCTGCTGCTCGGCGCGCTGGCCCTCTACTGGGCGATCAGCGCCCTGCGTGCCAAGCCGCGCTCGTCGGACCCGGACACCCCGGCAGCCGCGGCCAAGGGGTCGAAACCCCAGACCACCGCGGCGATCAGCGGCCTCGTCACCGCGTCCCTGGCGCTCGCCCTGGTCGCGGCGACGTTCACGGCACAGCTCGTGTACCGCGACTACTACACGTGCGTGAACGACTCCCTCACCAACACGGCGGAGAAGTCCTGCGACAAGCTGCTCCCGGATGCGCTCCAGAAGTTCTTGGGTACGCGCGACTGACGGGCGGCACCGCCGCCCGCCCCGCTGGGGCCGGACCCCGCCCCCAGCGGGCAGCGTCCAGCCGATGAGCGGCGCATCCGCGTGCGCCGCCGCTGAGCCGTCGGTGAGGACGGGCACGTGCGCGTGGCCGCCGTTTCCCGCCGGACCGGACCGCGGCCGATCCGTCAGTCCGGGGGATCGACCCGGTCGACGGGGGTGGACGCCCGCTTCAGCGCGGCCCAGCGGGCCTCGCGCGAGACGTCGTCGTGCCAGAGGGCCCCGTAGGAGTCGGCTGGTGGCAGGAAGTCGTACGGCTCGAAGTCGGGATCGGAGATCGTACGACTGTCGGCGGGCGCGCCGGGTGCCCCCTGCGGTCGCCTCCCGGGCCGGAACCGTGCGAACCAGGAGGTCCGAGGAGCCGTCCCCGGCTCGGGGACGAGGGGCGGCACGGGGCCGGCCACCGCTCCCCCGGCCTTGAGGGACACCCGGGACGAAACCGGCGCCGAGGCCGGGGCCTCACCGACCTCGGACTCACGGAACGAAGGCTCCGGGGCCGGGGTCTCACGGACCGCGGGTGGAGGGAACTGAAGCTCCGAGGACGCGCGCTCGTACGCCGAGGGCTCAGGGAACGAAAGGTCCGGGGCCGGGGTCGGGGCCTCATGCTCCGGAGGGCTCAAGGGGGCGGACGGGCCGGGGGCCGACGGCAGCGAAGAGTCGTGGGCCAGTGGACCCACCGGTACCGACAGGCCCGACAGGCCCGACGAAACTGCCGCGCCCGACGAGGCCGAAGGACCGTGGGCCGAAGGACCGTGGGCCGAAGGACCGTGGGCCGAAGGACCGTGGGCCGAAGGACCGTGGGCCGAAGGACCGTGGGCCGAAGGACCGTGGGCCGAAGGACCGTGGGCCGAAGGACCGTGGGCCGAAGGACCGTGGGCCGAAGGACCGTGGGCCGAAGGACCGTGGGCCGAAGCGGCCGCAGACCACGGCGCCGGGGACTCATGGACCAGGAACTCGTGGATCGACTGCTCCCGGGCCGACCGCTCGTGGAGCGCTGCCCCCTCGGAGGCCGGCCCCTCGGCCGACCGTGCATCGGCTCGTTCACGCCGAGCCCGGAGTCCCCGTACGCCCATTCCCCGTACGCCGGATCCCCGTGCGCCGAGCCCTCGAAGCCCGGACGGCCGGCCCCAGGGAGTCCGGGTGCCGAGCGCGCGTGCCTCGGAGGCACCTGTGCGGGGCGCACGCGTCCGTGGCTCGCGCAGGCGCCAGGCCCGCAGGACCAGGGCCGTCGGCAGTCCCGCCGCCGCGATCCAGCCCGCCGCGGCCGGTCCCGTCTGCCACCAGACGGGGCCGAAGTCGGCGAGCGCGGCCACCCCGAGGGGCCCGCCCGCCAGGGTGGCCAGCACGGCGAGGGCCAGGCCGCACAGCACCGCAGCGAGCGTCACGGTCCCGGCGGTCCGGCCACGCGACCAGGCCGCGGCACGCCGGGCGGCCGCCGGAGCGGCATCCGCTCCCCCGGCCGCCGGACCCGTACCCGCCCCGCCCGCGCTCTTGCGCCCCGGCACCCCGGCCCTGACGGTGAACCAGGCGACCACCACCCCGGCCACCAGGGGCACGGCCCCGACCGCCCAGTTCACCGGTGTTCCGGGTCCGGCGTCCGGAACAGCCGCCAGCAGGGGAAAGGCGGGCAGCTGCGAGCCGGGGGACGACAGCAACGGCCCTGCCGCATGCCCCGCCCCGAGCGTGAAGCCGGGGCCGAGTGCGTAGGCGGCCCCCCACACCGCCGCGTTCGGGACGAGGGCCAGCGCCAGCAGCAGCACCGCGAACCGGCCCGACCAGCTCTCCGTCAGCTGGAGGAACGACTGCCGCGCCGGGCCTCCGTGCCAGGCCAGCGAGGCGCCGACGAGTACCGCGCCGCCGCCCACGAGTACCGCGGCGCCGGCGGTCGCGGCGCGCGCGGCGGCCGGGAACCGGAGTCCCGCGGCGAAGGGAAGGGCGTCGAGAGCCCCACGCAGGGACGGCGGCAGAGGCCCGAGCGGTCGCCCGTACGCCGTCCACACGCCCGCCCCCGCGGCCGTCACCGCGAGCAGGGGCGGCCACACGGCGACGGACACCCACGAGGGACCGGGCTCACCGCCCGAGGCGTACACCGCGGCGGCCGCGCCGACCGTCAGGTAGCCCACCACGACCCCACCCCATGCCGCCCGGACGGCGGGCGGCGCGGACCCGTCGTCGCCGTCGGCCACGTCGCGTGCCGCGCGGTACAGGAGCCATGCGGGCAGTGCGACCAGGAGCAGCGGCGTCACACCGATGGGTGCGGGTACTCCGGACAGCGTGTCCGCGCGGACGAGTTCGGTGCCGTGGGCGAGCAGCCACAGCGCGGCGGCGACGTGCAGCGCCCCGTCGGGGCCACTGTCCGGATAGGGCGAACTGATCCACAGGACCGTCACGAGGACGGCGAACGCGCCCAGTCCCAGCCCCGCCGCGAGCGCGCCGCCCACCAGGCCGGCGGCCAGGGCGGGCGACCGCTTGCGCAACCGGGCGAGCGGAGGCGGCAACGACGGGCTGCGGTCCGGGCTGCGGTCGGTCATCTGGGTCACGCCCGCCATGCTCCCAACGACACGCGCTTTCCCGTCGTAACAGGCGAAGCTCGGATGTGTCGCCCAATATACGTTTTATGTACTTTTACGTCCGAAGGGGCGCCCGGTGACGAAGACCGCTGCCCCTGCTCCGGCCTCCACCACGGCGCCGATCCTGACGCCCGCTCAGGCGTTCGATGCCCTTTACGCGTTCGCCGCCCCCTCCCTCGTACGGCAGGCGTATCTGCTCACCGGGCGGCGTGAGCTGGCGCGGGAGTCGGTGGAGCGGGCCTTCCAACTGGCGTGGCAGCGCTGGCCCGAGGTCGCGGTGGACCGGGATCCGGCCGGCTGGGTGCGTGCGGCGGCGTACGAGTACGCGATGTCCCCCTGGCGCCGGCTACGGCTTCGCCACCGTGCCCCGGAGTCGCCGCCCGTCGCCCTGGACGACCGCCGGCTGCTGTCCGTGCTGCTGAGTCTGCCGCCCGCGTACCGGCGCACCCTTCTCCTCCACGACGGGCTCGGGCTCGGGCTGCCGGAGACCGCGGCCGAGACCGAGGCGAGCACGCCCGCGGCGGCGAACCGGCTGCTGTACGCGCGCACGACCGTCGCCGCGCGCCTCCCGGAACTGGCGGAGCGGGAGGAACTGCGGCGGCGGCTCACGGAGCTCGGCGGCACGGACCGGCTGCGTGCCGCCGCGAAGCCCGTCGTCGTGCGCTCGGGCAGTGAGCGCCGGGCCCGCCGGTGGACCCGCGCGGCCATCGCCTTCACGGTCCTGATCATCGGCTCCACCGCGTTCACGCTCCGTACGGCCCCGGACCACTACGAGGCCCCGCTGGCGCCGGCCTCGGCGGTACCCGGGGTTCCGCCGCGCTCCGGCCCCGGCCCCCTCTCGGGGAAGGACGTCGAGCTGCGCGCCAGGCTCCGCGCGATGTGGGGGAAGGGCCCGGAGAGGCTGCTGCCGCAGCTCCGCTGAGGGCGCCGGACACGCGGACGGGCCCGCACCCCTGGTGGGGGTGCGGGCCCGTCCGCGGACGCCGGCCGGTGAACCGGGCGGCGGGGCCGCGCAGGTACCGGATCAGTGCATGACCACTCGGCGAACCGGTCGACGAGTCGGTCGGTGAATCAGCCGGTGAATCAGCCGGCGAGGATGGCGCGCGCCAGCTTGGCCGTCTCGGTCGGCGTCTTGCCGACCTTGACGCCGGCGGCCTCGAGGGCCTCCTTCTTCGCGGCGGCCGTGCCGGAGGAGCCGGACACGATGGCGCCGGCGTGGCCCATGGTCTTGCCCTCGGGCGCGGTGAAGCCCGCGACGTAGCCGACGACCGGCTTGGTCACGTTCTTCGCGATGTAGTCCGCCGCACGCTCCTCGGCGTCGCCGCCGATCTCACCGATCATGACGATCAGGTCGGTGTCGGGGTCGGCCTCGAACGCGGCGAGCGCGTCGATGTGCGTCGTACCGATGACCGGGTCGCCACCGATGCCGACGGCCGACGAGAAGCCGATGTCACGGAGCTCGTACATCATCTGGTACGTCAGCGTGCCGGACTTCGAGACCAGGCCGATGCGGCCCGGCTTCGTGATGTCGCCCGGGATGATGCCGGCGTTGGACTGGCCCGGGGTGATGAGACCGGGGCAGTTCGGGCCGATGATGCGGGTCTTGTTGCCCTTCGACTTCGCGTACGCCCAGAAGGCGGCGGAGTCGTGGACGGCGATGCCCTCGGTGATGACGACCGCGAGGGGGATCTCGGCGTCGATGGCCTCGACGACCGCGGCCTTGGAGAAGGCCGGCGGCACGAAGAGGACGGACACGTTGGCGCCCGTCTTCTCCATCGCCTCGGCGACCGTGCCGAAGACGGGGATGTCGGTGCCGTCGAAGTCGACCGACGTGCCGGCCTTGCGCGGGTTCACACCGCCGACGATGTTCGTGCCGTCGGCGAGCATGAGCTTGGTGTGCTTCATGCCCGTGGCACCGGTCATGCCCTGGACGATGACCTTGCTGTCCTTGTTGAGGAAGATAGCCATGGCTGTGGTTTTCCCTCGTCCCTTACTTCGCGGCCGCGAGCTCGGCGGCCTTGTCGGCCGCGCCGTCCATGGTGTCCACGCGCTGCACCAGCGGGTGGTTGGCGTCGGAGAGGATCTTGCGACCCAGCTCGGCGTTGTTGCCGTCGAGACGGACGACGAGGGGCTTGGTGACTTCCTCGCCCTTGTCCGCGAGCAGCTGCAGCGCCTGGACGATGCCGTTGGCGACCTCGTCACAGGCGGTGATGCCACCGAAGACGTTGACGAACACGGACTTGACGTCCGGGTCGCCGAGGATGATCTCCAGGCCGTTCGCCATGACCGCGGCGGAGGCGCCACCGCCGATGTCGAGGAAGTTCGCCGGCTTCACGCCGCCGTGGTTCTCACCGGCGTACGCGACGACGTCGAGGGTGCTCATGACGAGACCCGCGCCGTTGCCGATGATGCCGACCTCACCGTCGAGCTTGACGTAGTTGAGGTTCTTCTCCTTGGCGGCGGCCTCCAGCGGGTTGGCCGACTCCTTGTCCTCGAGCGCCGCGTGGTCCGCCTGACGGAACTCGGCGTTCTCGTCCAGGGAGACCTTGCCGTCCAGCGCCAGGATGCGGCCATCCTTGGTTTTCACCAGCGGGTTGACCTCGACGAGGAGCGCGTCCTCGGCGACGAAGGTGTCCCACAGGGTCACCATGGCCTCGGCGACACCCTCGGCCACGTCGGCCGGGAACTTCGCCTGGGCCACGATCTCGCGGGCCTTCTCGATGTTCACGCCCTCGACGGCGTTGACCGGGACCTTCGCGAGGGCTTCGGGGGTCTTCTCCGCGACCTCCTCGATGTCCATGCCGCCCTGTACGGACGCCATGGCGAGGAAGGTGCGGTTCGTGCGGTCGAGGAGGTACGAGACGTAGTACTCCGCCTCGATCTCGGGAGACAGCTCGGCGATCATCACCTTGTGGACCGTGTGGCCCTTGATGTCCATCCCGAGGATGTCCGTCGCGCGGGCGACGGCCTCGTCCGCGTCCGCCGCCAGCTTCACGCCGCCGGCCTTGCCGCGGCCACCGACCTTCACCTGGGCCTTGACGACGGACTTGCCGCCGAGGCGATCGGTCGCGGCGCGCGCGGCCTCAGGCGTGTCGATGACTTCACCGGCCAGCACCGGTACTCCGTGCTTGGCGAAGAGGTCCCTCGCCTGGTACTCGAACAGGTCCACGCGCGTCCGTCCCTATCAGGTAATTCGCGGTTCGTTGTCTGCGTGGGCGTGCCGCGAGGGCAACGTGACTGCGCGGTCACAAGGAGGGCGTGAGCACGATGGCCGGCACGCGGCATGTCCGCCTCGCAGGTTATCCCCGCTCACCGTGGGGTCGTAAATCGCAGATCACACCTGGGCGGTGATTACGGTCACAGATTGCCGGTGTAAAGGACCTCACCAGGCTGGGGTTTGCCTGGTGAGGTCCCTTGAACAGCCCCTGACAGTGACCTGAGGGGGCGTCGGGCGAACGGTCCCCACCCCAATGAGGACCGCTCCGCCCTGACCGCGGGGTTTCAGTCGCACGGACCGACGGATTTCGGCCGTACGGGGCCTGCGCCCTGCGGGGTCGGAGGGTGCCGTACGGCCGGCCGTCAGGCTCGGTCGTACGACGGGCGTCGTCGGACGCCATGGGTGGAGCCGCCCAGGAGGGGCGGCAGACGGCTAGGAGGGGCGACAAGCGACACGGGAGGGGCGGCAGGCGGCTCCGGAGGGAGCGACGGAGTCGGCACCGCCCCGGCCCTCGCCGACCGCGTCACCGGTCGGCGGCCCCGCGAAGGACTCGGCGATTTCGGCCGGATCCTGCGCCTGGACCCGGCTGTCCGGGCTCCCGTCCGCCTGGCCCGGGCTGAGCCCGGATGCGGAGCCTGAGCTTGAGCCCGGGTCCGGAGCCTGAACCCGGGTCCACAGCCTGAGCCGGGTCCGGAGCTTCGTCCTGCTCCCGGGGAGGCGGGCTCGGGCTTGGGCTGAGTCCAGATTCGGGCTTGGACAGGGCTCGAGCTCGGTCCGGGTCCGGTTCGGGGTCGGGCCTGACGAGCGTGTCCTGAGGTCCACGAGGCGTCCGGGCCGGGCCGGCAGGCCCGCTCCGCCTCCGCGGGGCAGGTCTCAGCCGGGGAGGTCCTCCTCAGCCTGGAGACGCCGGGACGTCCCGGAACCGGTCCCGGGTCCCGGACGCGGTGACGTCCGTGGTGGGGCCGGGCGCCAGTATCGGCCTGACCCCCTCATGCGACCCGGTGACCTGCGCGTCACCGTGCCGCGACGATCCCTTGTCGGCCGCGCAGTGGCGCCCCAGCGCATCCGTGGGCGTGGGGTCTCCATCGGGCAGCCGGTGCGCGGGCGTCTGCGGGACCTGCGCGTCGTGGGCGTCGTGGGCGTCGGCATCCTGACGCACCTCCGTGACGGTGACCGCCGCCGCGGAGCCGCCGAGGAGCCGCGGCCCGTACGCCCACCCCGTCTCGCCCCGCGCCTTCGTCTCAGCGCTCTCGTGCTTCTCCGCCGCCCGGCCCGGCTGTCGCGGCGCCGAACCGGCCGGCGAGCTCTGCCCCGGGACCGCGGGCACACCGGGGAGCCCCGGCGACTCCGGCAACCCCGGTGTCCCCGGAACCCCTGGAGTGCCGGGCAACGTGGGCGGCGGAGGCACGGGCGGCCACCACTGCGGCGGGGCGGGCTGCTCGGCGATCCCGCCGGTCATGCGGTCCACGAGGTCTTCGACCGGCCGCACCACGTGCTCGGCCGCCGGCCGTACGACCCGCTCGGTGACCGGCCGTACGACCCGCTGAACCTCGTCGGTGTTCGGGAGCCCGGCGTCCGGGAGCTGTCCGTGCGCGGGCTTGGCGTCCAGGAGCTCGGCGTTCGAGGGCCTGTCGGCAGGGAGCTTGCCGCTCAAGGCCATGGCGGTCGGGGACGTGACCGTCGAGGGCTTGGAGTCCAGGACCACCGACCGGAGCAGCCCCACAGTCGTCGAGCCCTGCGCGACACCGTCCGCGGCGCGTGCCTGCTCCCCGCAGACAAGCCCCAGCACGAACAACCCGCCCACCAGCAGTGCCACGTGCAGCGCACGCCGCCCCGCCGCCGTACGCGTCACGCGCGGAGCGGCACCGGGAAGTGCGGCGGACACGGCCACGGCGGGGAGAGCCTCCCGTGCGGAGGGACGAGCGGGCGAGCGGGCGAGAGCGGTGGAACGAAAGAGTGAAGCCAAGAGCTGGTGCAGAGGTGACTGGTGTTGAGGTGAAAAGGCGTGCGTGGGGCGAGTTGGGGGGCGCGGCCGAACGCTGCACGCCCCCGAAAGCCCGCCGATCCTCGCACGGGACTCCCGAGGTTGCGCAAGTCCCCCGTTACCGATGGATACGCATGTCCGTTTTTTCCCTCGTCCCGCGCCTCTACCGCCCAGGGCTCCCGGTGTCCGGTATCGGCAGCGGGCGCTTCTCGATCGCCGCCGCCATCACCTCCGGAAAGAGGTCGGGCGTGCAGGCGAACGCCGGTGCTCCCAGGCCCGCGAGGGCCGCCGCGTGTTCACGGTCGTAGGCGGGAGCCCCCTCGTCGGACAGCGCGAGCAGCGTCACGAACTGCACCCCCGACGCCTTCATCGCGGCGACCCGCTTCAGCATCTCGTCCCGGATGCCTCCTTCGTAGAGGTCGCTGATGAGCACGACCACGGTGTCGGCGGGGCGGGTGATCTGCGACTGGCAGTAGGCCAGCGCCCTGTTGATGTCCGTGCCGCCGCCGAGCTGCGTGCCGAAGAGGACGTCCACCGGATCGTCGAGCTGGTCGGTGAGGTCGACCACGGCCGTGTCGAAGACGACGAGCCGGGTGTCGATGGACCGCATCGAGGCCAGCACCGCGCCGAACACCGACGCGTACACGACCGACGCCGCCATCGAGCCCGACTGGTCGATGCACAGGACCACTTCCTTCTTCACGGACTGCGAGGCGCGTCCGTAGCCGATGAGCCGCTCGGGCACGATCGTGCGGTACTCGGGCAGGTAGTGCTTGAGGTTGGCCGCGATGGTGCGGTTCCAGTCGATGTCGTGGTGGCGCGGCCGGTTGATACGGGCACTGCGGTCCAGGGCGCCCGTCAGGGTGGCCCGGGTGCGTGTCGCGAGCCGCTTCTCCAGGTCCTGAACCACCTTGCGCACGACGGCCCGTGCCGTCTCCTTGGTCGTCTCGGGCATCGCCTTGTTGAGCGACAGCAGGGTGCCGACCAGGTGCACGTCGGCCTCCACGGCCTCCAGCATCTCCGGTTCGAGCAGAAGGGTGGACAGGCCGAGGCGGTCGATGGCGTCCCGCTGCATGACCTGGACGACGGAGGACGGGAAGTACGTCCGGATGTCCCCCAGCCACCGGGCGACGGACGGCGCGGACGCCCCGAGCCCGGCCGAACGGTCCTGTCCGGGCCGCGCCCTGCCTCTCTTTCCGTCCTTGTTCCCGTAGAGCGCGCCGAGCGCCCCGTCCATCGCGGCGTCCTGTCCCGTGAGCGTGTGGCCGGTGCCGTCCGCGTCGTCCCCGCCGAGCACGAGCCGCCAGCGCCGCAGCCGTTCGTCGACGGCATCGGCCGGGCCGGACGCGCCAACCCGGCCGGCCGTTCCCGTGTTCTCGGTTCCCGTACTCACCGGCCCACCCCCACAAGGTCGTTGTCGTCGCCGACGCGGCCGTCCGCCTCGTCCAGCCCCAGCAGCAGACGCAACACCGGCAGTACGGCGCCGGCGCGGTCCGTGTCGAGGGCGGGCGCGAAGCCGGGTGTCCCGGAGGTGGTGGTCGCGAGGCCGCCGCGTGGTGTCGGCCCCCGCCGGACCAGTTCGCCGAGGGTGCGGCGCACTCCGGGCTCGTACGCCGAGAAGGTGCGCCGCAGGAGTGGCAGCACGTCGGTGAACGCGGCCCCCGGCACCCCGGTCAGCCAGGAGTCGACCAGCCCGAGCAGGCGCTCGTCGTGCACGAGCAGCATCCCGCCCCCGGACCCCCCGCCGACGAATCCCTCGATCCATGCCGCCGCGTCCGCGGGTGCGGTCCCCGGCGACAGGACCAGACCCATGAGCCGGGCCGCCTCCTCCTGCCCCAACTCCCCGTCGTCCAGCAGCAGTCGGACGGCCCGTCCCCGGACGACGCCCGGAACGGTGTCCCGCGCGCAGAGCGTGCCCAGCACGGCGTGCCATCGGCCGCGGATGCCGGCCCGGGAGTCGTCCTTGCCGCCCTCGGCCAGCAGCCCCACCGCGCCGTGCACCGCGTCGACGTGCCCCCGCATCTCCTCTGCGGCCTCCGGGTCGAGAGCCGCGCACGCGGGAGGCAGCCCGACGAAGACACGCTCCGCCAGACCCGCGGCGACCTCGGCCAGGGCCTGTGTACCCGTGCCGCGTACGTCGCCGTAGCGGAGGGAGCGGACGAGGGCGGGCAGCGCCTGGGCGAGGTGGCCCACGTCGGCGTCCAGAGCGGCGCGGTCGGCGAGGATCCGCATCACCACCGGGAGGGCGTCCGGGAGTTCGGCGAGGAGGCAGCGCTCGGCGAGGCCCGTGACGTCGGCCAGGGAGCGGGCGCCGACGGCGTCCGCCTCGGCCTTCGCCGTCGCGGCGGCGACCACGGTCGTCCCCCACACCCCTGCCTCGGCCACGCGCACCGCAAGCTCCGGCTCCCAGTGCAGTCGCCAGGTCTCCCGGAAGGTGCCCGTGCTGCCGCGTGACGCGACGGCCTCTCCCCACCCGACGCCCAGGAGTCGCAGCCGGTGCAGCAGCCTGCTGCGCCCGCCGTCGGTGTCCTTGCGCAGATCGAGCTCCAACTCCCGCTGCTGCGCCTCCGGTTTGAGCCGCAGCCGTCGCTGGAGCCGGGCGAGGTCGCGCTGCAGCGGGACCGCGGGTGCCGCCGCGGGAACCTCGCCGAGCACGTCACCGACCACGAGCCGGTCGTGCACGAGCGCGAGCGGCACGTCCGAGCCCTCGCACATCACGGCCCGTACGGCGTCGGTGGTCTCGGTGAGGCCGGGCAGGGGGCGGCCCCTCATCGCGGCGAGCGTGTCGGCGAGCCGCACCGCCTCGATGACGTGCGCGGACGAGACCAGCCGGTCCTCGTCCCTCAGCAGCCCCGCCACCTTCGTCATCCAGCGCTCTATGGGGCGGTCTGCCGCGGCGAACAGGTGCCCGTACCAGCCGGGCGAGTCGATGCCCGCGCCGTAACCGCTCACCCGTGAGAGCCGCCGGTGCGTCCAGGGCACCCACGTCATGTCGGTCTTCACCTTGGGGAGCCCTCTGAGCAGGGCCCGGTCGGCGGTGACACTCGTCCGCTGCCGTAGTGCGGGCACGTGCCAGGCACCGCACACCACGGCCACGTCGTCCCCGAACTCCCGCTGTGCCGCCCGCATCTGGAGGCGCATGTGGGCCTCGCGCACCAGATCCCGCTCGTGTCCTCCCGCCCCGTAGACCTCCCGCAGCGCCCCCATGGCCTCGGCGAGCACCTCGAACGGTGCGAACGCGTCGCCTCCCCGCACCCCCCGGTGCTCGATCACGTCCTCCCACCACCGCTCGGCGTCGTCGTACCCGGCGGTCTCGGCGAGCACGGCGAGCGGGTCGATCCGCACGGCTTCCGCGGCTTGCGGACGGCTCCCGTCCCGCGCCCCCTCCTCGTCGCTCTCCTCCTCTCCTTCCCCCATCGCCTCCTTCTCGTTCTCCTCCTCACGTCCCCATGCCAGCGTGTGCGTGGCGGGGAGGTCGATGAAGCGGGCCGGCACCTCGTGCTCCAGGGCCCAGCGGATGGCCACCCACTCCGGTGAGAACTCGGCGAGCGGCCAGAACGCCGACCGTCCCGGCTCGTCCACGACGTGCGCGAGGAGGGCGACGGGCGGTCGCATGTCCTCGTCGGCGGCGAGCGCGATCAACGCGTCCGCCTCCGGCGGCCCTTCGAGGAGCACCGCACGCGGGCTCGCCTCGTCGAGTGCCGCACGAACGGCCCGCGCCGAGCCCGGCCCGTGGTGGCGCACCCCGAGCAGCAGGGGCCCGGGCGCCCGCCGCGCCCGGCTCCCCGTATCCGGCGCGCTCACGCGCTCACCTCCCGGCACGCGCGGTAGAAGTCCTTCCAGCCGTCGCGCTCACGGACGACCGCTTCCAGGTACTCCTGCCAGATGACGCGGTCGGCCGCCGGATCGCGGACGACGGCACCGAGGATGCCCGCGGCGACGTCACCGGCTCGCAGGACGCCGTCCCCGAAGTGGGCGGCCAGTGCGAGGCCGTTGGTGACGACGGAGATCGCCTCCGCGGTGGACAGGGTGCCGCTGGGCGACTTGAGCTTCGTACGGCCGTCGGCGGTGACGCCGTCGCGCAGCTCGCGGAAGACGGTGACGACGCGGCGGATCTCGTCGATGCCGTCGGGCACGGCGGGCAGGTCCAGGGAGCGGCCGATCTGGTCGACCCGGCGCGAGACGATCTCGACCTCGGCGTCGGCGCTCTCCGGCAGGGGCAGGACCACCGTGTTGAAGCGGCGGCGCAGGGCGCTCGACAGGTCGTTCACCCCGCGGTCGCGGTCGTTGGCCGTCGCGATCAGATTGAAGCCCCGGACGGCCTGCACCTCCGAGCCCAGCTCCGGTATCGGCAGGTTCTTCTCCGACAGGATCGTGATGAGCGTGTCCTGTACGTCGGCGGGGATGCGCGTCAGCTCCTCGACTCGGGCCGTCATGCCCTCCGCCATCGCCCGCATGACCGGGCTGGGCACCAGGGCGTCACGGCTCGGGCCGTGCGCGAGCAGCTGCGCGTAGTTCCAGCCGTACCGGATCGCCTCCTCCGGCGTGCCTGCGGTGCCCTGCACGAGAAGGGTGGAATCGCCGCTGACCGCGGCGGCCAGATGCTCGGAGACCCACGTCTTGGCCGTGCCGGGCACGCCGAGCAGGAGCAGTGCCCGGTCGGTGGCGAGCGTGGTGACGGCCACTTCGACGATGCGGCGCGGTCCCACGTATTTCGGCGTGATCACCGTGCCGTCCGGGAGGGTGCCGCCGAGCAGGTACGTCGCCACGGCCCACGGTGACATCCGCCAGCGGGCCGGCCGCGGGCGGTCGTCCTGTGCGGCCAGCGCCGCGAGTTCGGCGGCGAACGCGTCCTCGGCGTGCGGCCGCAACTCCTCGCCCGCGTCCGGCGCGGACGGGGCGGTGGCCGTGGCCGTGCGCACGCCTGCCGCCTCCGCCGCGCCCCCGCTCGTGGGTGCGGGTTCGGACTGGTGCGGGCTCGGGTCGACGGACGTCGGATCGACGGACACGGACATGGAGCGGTCCCCCTTGCGGCTCGGCCGGTTCGGATCTGGTTCCACCGTGCACCACGCCACTGACAATCGGCTCTGACCTGCGGAAATGCACTGACCGCGGTCGATTGTCAGTGGTGGGATCTACCTTCGATGACATGACTCAGCAGGGGGTGCGCTGGACCGCGGATCAGGTGCTGGCACTGGCGCCTGACACCGCGTCACGCAAGGCGGGCAGCAAGCTCGGCGCGGCCGGGCCGTGGTCGGAGGCGGGCAGTTCCGACGAGGGGACGGTGTGGGGACTGTGCAGGGGAAGCGGCAGCAGGCCGTACCGGACGGTGATCGACATCGCGGACTCCACGGGGCCCGCGTACAAGTGCAGTTGCCCGAGCCGCAAGTTCCCGTGCAAGCACGCGCTGGGGCTGCTGCTGCTCTGGGCCGGCGAGGACGGCACGGTGCCGCGGGGGCAGGTGCCGAAGTGGGCGGGCGAGTGGATCGAGGGCCGGAGGAAGCGCGCGGACGACAAACGGGCGGCGGGCGCGGCCGGTTCCCCGCCTTCTGGTGATCCGGAGGCGGCGCGGCGCAGGGCGGAGCGTCGGGCCGAGTGGATCACCGCGGGGGCGGCCGAGCTGGAGCAGCGGCTGAGCGATCTGCTGCGGGGCGGTCTGGCCTCGGCGGAACAGACGGGGTACGGGCTGTGGGAGGAGACGGCGGCCCGCATGGTCGACGCGCAGGCACCGGGACTGGCCGCGCGCGTGCGGGAGTTGGGGGCGATACCGTCGTCCGGCTCCGGCTGGCCGGTGCGGCTGCTGGAGGAGTGTGCGCTGCTCCACCTCCTCGACCAGGGATGGCTGCGCCGTGAGCGGCTGCCCGACGGCCTGGCCGCGACGGTCCGTTCCCGGATCGGGCTGCCCGGCTCTGCGGACGGCCCGCCGGTGCGCGACCACTGGCTGGTCCTGGCCCAGTACGACACCTCGGACAGCCACCTCACGACCCGCCGGATCTGGTTGTACGGCGCCGGGTCGGGCCGCGCGGCGCTGGTCCTGTCGTACGGGGCGGCCGGACGGGCGCCGGAGCTGGCGTTGCCCGTCGGGCTGGCGCTGGACGCGGAGGTGTCCGCGTATCCCGGCGTGGGGCAGTCGCGGGCGGCGCTGGGCGAGCGGTTCGCTCCTCCGGCGCCCACGGAATTCCGGCCGCCCGGCGTGGACGTGGCACGGGCCGTGGCCCGGTACGGCGAGGCGCTCCGGGACGACCCGTGGCTGGAGTCCCACCCGGTGACGCTCGGTCGTGTCGTACCGGTTCCGGACGGCGACGGCTGGCAGCTGGCGGACGCCGACGGGGAGCTCGCCGTGCCCCTCACCCCGGCAGCCCGGTCCCGCTCCGGTCTGTGGCGCCTGGTCGCCCTCTCCGGCGGTGCGCCGGTGACGGTCTTCGGAGAGTGCGGCCACCGCGGCTTCTCCCCGCTCACGGCCTGGCCCGAGGGCCCGGGCGAGGCGGTGACCCTGTGCTGACGGACACCGCACCCAGCCTTCTCATCCCCCTGAAGCCCTTGTGGCCCCTGTGGCCCCTGTGGAAGGGACGCGCATGACCAGGAACCCCGCTCCCCCTGAGGCACCCGAGGGAAATCACTGGGAGGAGCTCGTGACCGTGGCGCTGCTGGGGACAGCTCGGCGTACGCCGCCGGGGGTGACGGCCGGGCGCGACGCACCGGCGGCGTTGCTGGACGCGGCAGCCGTGGAGACCGTGCGGCGACGGGCCGGGATGCGGCCGGGGCGGGCGGCGGCCCGGGTCGAGCCGGCCGCGGAGGACGCCCGTCCCGCGCTGCCGCCGGCGGCGGCGCGCAGGCTGACGATGCTCCTCGCCGACCGGCCGGGAGCGGGGAGCGGCGGGCGCAGGGGGACGGCCCCCGATCTCATGGAGCTGCTGCCGCAGTGGCTGGCCACGGCGAACCGTCAGGGCTTCGCGGCTCCTCCCCAGGCGCTGCCCGCGCTGCTGGACGCGGCCCGGGGGCGTACGGATCTGCGGCCGGCGGTGCTGGCGTTCGCGGGACCGCGCGCGCTGTGGCTGGCCCGGCTGAACACGGACTGGCGGTTCGCGCTGCGGTCGACGCCGGGCGGCGGTGCGGCCCTGCCCGGGCCCGAGGAGCCGGAGCGGATGCGCGAGTTGTGGGAGGAGGGGCTGTTCGCCGAGCGGGTGGCGCTCCTGTCGTCGATACGGGCGCGGGACGCGGCGGCGGCCCGGGACCTGCTCGCCACGACCTGGGCGACGGAGCGGGCCGAGGACCGGTTGATGTTCCTCGACTCGTTGCGGACGGGGCTGGGCGCGGCCGACGAGCCGTTCCTGGAGCGGGCGTTGGCCGACCGGAGCCGCAATGTGCGGGCCACGGCGGCGGAGTTGTTGTCCGCGCTGCCCGGTTCGGCGCTCGCCGGCCGGATGGCGGAGCGAGCGGGGACCTGCGTCGCGGTCGACCGCACGCAGGACACACCGGCGATCGTGGTGGAGGCGCCGCACGAGTGCGATCCCGGCATGGAGCGGGACGGCGTGCTCCCCAAGGCTCCGGCCGGCCGCGGTGAACGGTCATGGTGGCTGGGGCAGTTGGTGGAAGCGGCACCGCTCGGCGCGTGGTCACGGCGGCTCGGGGGCCGTACACCGGAGGAGATCGTGGCGCTGCCCGTGGCCGACGACTGGCAGGACGAGCTGCATGCCGCGTGGTGCCGCGCGGCGGTCCGGCAGCGTGACCCCTCCTGGTCCAGAGCGCTGCTGGGGACACCCGCGGCACCCGAGGCGGGCGGGCCTGGTGCCGTGTCCCTCGCCGAGCGGGCGAAACTGCTCGGCACGCTGGGGTCCGAGGAACGGGCCGAATGGGTGGCGGGGTTCATAGCCGTGCACGGGCTGTCCGAGGCGTTCCAGCTGCTCGGGGTGTGCACGGTGCCCTGGGCGGGCCCCTTGGGCCGGGCCGTGGTGGACGCGCTCAACATCGCGCGGGACGCGGGGAGCTACCCGTGGAGTTTCAGCGGGGTGATGGGCCTGGCCGAGCGCTGTCTCGACCCGGCGGAGGCCGTCCGCCTCGAAGCGCTGACCGCCGTCCCCGACGAGCCGGAGGACGCGGCTCCCGGCGCCGGAGGCTACTGGGCCGAATCCTTCCAGCGCCTGGTCACCACGCTGCGCCTGCGCGAGGCCATGCAGAGCGAACTCACGCGGGCGTGAGCGTGGGATCCGGCTGCGGGGTACGGGCTGCGCGAGGCGCGGATGGCGGCTGGGTCGAGCCGAGGCCGCAGGAACGCCCCGAGACGCGGCCTGCCCTGCCGCGTCCGCGCGTTCGTCGCGGGCGAGCCGCTGGGCGAGTGGGCGTTCGTACCAGTCGGCCGCCCGGATGTCCGCGGGCCGGCACCTTGCCTGCCGGCACCCGCGCACTGCGTCAGTGCGTCAGTGCGTCAGTGCGTCGGAATGTTCGCGAGGCCGTACCTCGCCTGCCCGCGCCCGCGCATTGCACCGGCAGCCACCCGCGTGGGACCGGCCGAGCCCGGAGGGAAAGTACCCCCAGCCCCAGCCTCCCCAGGGGCGCGGGGAACTGCGCGACCAGCCACAGGCGACCCACACCCGCCCACGCATGCACGCCCGCACGCGCACCGATCCGATCCACCCCACACGTCCCGCCGAACCGGCGGAGCCCTACGTGCCGGCAGGCTGCCGGACGTTGGCGCGCACCCAGTCCACGATGGACGTCGTCGTGGCCCCGGGGGTGAAGATCTCGGCGACGCCCTTCTCCTTGAGCGGCGGGATGTCCGCCTCGGGGATGATCCCGCCGCCGAACACCTTGATGTCCTCGGCCTCGTGCTCCTTGAGGAGCTCGATGACCGCGGCGAACAGCGTGTTGTGCGCGCCGGAAAGGATGGAGAGACCGATCGCGTCGGCGTCCTCCTGGATCGCCGTGTCCACGATCTGCTCGGGCGTCTGGTGGAGACCGGTGTAGATGACCTCCATACCGGCGTCGCGCAGCGCCCGCGCGATGACCTTCGCTCCGCGGTCGTGCCCGTCGAGCCCGGGCTTGGCCACCACCACGCGGATCGGACCGGCTGCCACACCCATCACTGCCTCCATGAACCGACTGCACCGATCTGCAGAAACTACCCGTACCGCGACCGCACGTACCGGCTGCCCGTACCTGCCACCCGTACCGACCGACCGCACCCGGCGACCGAGACGGCGGTTCACCGCCGCCGCGCCACCTCCGATGTACCCCGTGGGCACAGCCGCCTCACGCCACCCGGTCCGGGAATGTGAACGAACGTTATCTCCACCATCCCGCAACCGGCAGTTTCGCGGTGGAGACCGAGGGGGAAATCACACGAAGGGACAAGTTCGCCGCGCATCGACCCGTACACCGCGACAAACGGTTCGCACCCGGGACGAGCGCAAGGGAAGCCGCTAAGAGGTCTCCGCACCTCCGCGCCGTCACACGCGCGACGGGGTGGTGCGGCGCTTCGGTGATCGCACGACGACGGGCCACCCCGTCGCTCCACCGGTGTCACCCACACCGCACGTGCGCTGTCGCCGTCTCTCACCACCGGCTTCCCACGAGGGCACACGGGGGACAGAGGGGTCCTGCCGTGCGCCGACGGGAGGTCGGCCATGAAGGTCACCAGGGCAGTACTGCCCCTGCTTCCACTGTGCCGGCGTCTGCTTCCCGACAGGCTGGCCGGTTTCTCACTGACTCTGCTGAAGGCGACGGCCCTGGAGATCGCGATCCTCGCGGGCCACCTCCTCCTCTACCCCTCCGGCATCACCCCGGAGCGCCGCGCGTCCCCGGTCCCGCCCCGGCCCCTGTCCGAACTGCCCGACACCGATCTCGGCGCGGTCCCCGTCGCGGACGCCACCCGGCTCCCCACCCCGGAGAAGCCCCCGGTCGTGCTGCTGCACGGTTTCATCGACAACCGCTCGGTCTTCGTGCTGCTGCGCCGCTCGCTGGCCCAGCACGGCCGGCAGCAGATCGAGTCGCTCAACTACTCTCCGCTGACCTGCGACATACGGGCCGCGGCCGAGCTGCTCGGCCGGCACATAGAGGAGATCTGCGAGCGCACCGGCCGCGACGAGGTGGACATCGTCGGGCACAGCCTCGGCGGACTGATCGCGCGCTATTACGTGCAGTGCCTCGGGGGTGACGTCCGCGTCCGGACCCTCGTCACGCTGGGCACGCCGCACGGGGGCACGCGGGTCGTTCCGCTGATGAACGCCCACCCGATCGTCCGGCAGATGCGCCCGGGCTCCGGCGTGCTCGACGAGTTGGGCAAGCCGGCCCCCCACTGCCGCACGCGGTTCGTCAGTTTCTGGAGCGACCTCGACCAGTTGATGGACCCGCTGGAGACGGCGTGCATCGAGCATCCGGACCTCCTCGCACAGAACGTGCGAGTGACCGGAATCGGACATCTCGCCCTGCCGGTGCACCCGGCGGTCGCGCTCGGCGTACGACAGGCCCTGGACGTCGAGGAGACGACCGCCCGCGTCGCCGCTCATGCCGGCGGCCTGACGGTGGCGTAACCGGAAGCGGGCATCAGGGCACGGCTCACCCCGAAGCAGGGCAATGGCACGTGGGGGGAAGTGCCGTAAGCGGAAGCCGAATCGGGCTCAGGAGACGCCGTTTCTTCGAACGTTCATCGAACGCAAGGCCAAGGCTGTGCCCGTCCTCCGCCGAAAGACATCCGAATGCCCCTTTCCTGAGAAGAGGAAACCTGCTGAAGATTGTCGCGCCCTCATACCGCCGGGTACAGTCGCCGCACTGCTCTGCCAGCCCCTGTCGTCGAGGCGAAAGAGAAGTTGGTGAACGACCGTCACCCGTCGGGGACCGTAACTCCCCCGGCTCCGGCTCCCGAAGCCGCCACGGCGCATTACGCGTCCCCTGGCCAGCAGGGAGTCCCGTACGGCGACTTCACCATGTGCGACGGGTACCCCGCCACCGGTTTTGATGCCTCCGCGTCCGGCTCGTACGGAACGACGGGCAGTTACGACACAACGGGCGCCTACGCGACGACCACGTTCGACACCGATCCCCTCTTCGGCGACCTTCCCGGCAACGGGAGTGGAACCGACGGAAGCGGCGGTACGGGTTCGTACGACGCCGCGACGGGAGCGTCGCAGGGCGGTGGCTGGGCGCATTCCACCGGTGGCCACCAGACACTGAACTACGACCCGTACGCGGCCCAGCACCACGCCGCCTACGAGACCGGCAGCTATGACACGAGCGGTGTCTGGCCGGATGCCGGTTATCAGCAGCTGGGCGAGATCCCGACACAGGCCGGGAACCCGGACGGCACCGGGCAGTGGGACGCGAACGCGTGGCTGCAGGCCGACCCGGTCGACCCCACCCAGCAGTGGACCGCGCCGACCTTCGAGACGGGCACCTACGACGCCACGGCCTGGAACTCGGACGGCGGCGAGCAGCACCAGACCCGGACCCAGGTCCACCAGCCGGTGCAGACGGACCACGAGTCGTACGACCACCAGGACACGCACGACGGTCAGGTCCCGTTCGACCAGCAGGCCACCAGCACGTTCGAGCAGCTTCCGTATGAGGAACAGGCCACCGCGCAGGACGACTTCGGCCACTCCGACCGGGCCGACGACGTCGCGGACGCTGATACCCACGCTCACGACGAGTCCCCCCTTCCTGACGGCGCCGAGGAGACCGCTCCCGCCGCCACCGCCGCGCCGGGCTCCCGTGCCGCGTCCCGCGCGGCGGGCCGTTCCGCTTCCTCCCGGTCGCGCCGCCGCACCCCGCCCAAGCGTTCCGCGCTGCTGACGATCGCCGTTCCGTCGGCGTGTGTGATGGGCGTCGCCGGTATCGCCGCCGCATCCGTGACCGGTGGCGGCGGCGAGGACGAGGTGCAGACGACAGCCGCCGCACCCGATGTGAGCGCCGTGCAGCCGTCGGCCGCGAACAACCAGCTGGACACCCAGCTCGAGAACCTCTCCGCGGACGCGGACGACTTCGCCGACCGGGCGAGCCGGACGCAGGAACGTATCGACCTGAAGGCCCAGCAGGTCGCCGAGAAGCAGAAGGCGGCGGCGGAGGCGGCCCGCAAGGAGCGGCTGCGTCCGAAGTTCGCGCTGCCGGTCGCGCGGCACGGGCTCAGCGCCTACTACGGCCAGGCCGGCATCAACTGGATGTCCGTGCACACCGGCATCGACTTCCCCGTCTCGTACGGCACGACGGTGATGGCCGCGACGGACGGGACCGTCCGTACGCAGTGGAACAGCGCGTACGGGAACATGATCATCGTGACGGCCAAGGACGGTACGGAGACCTGGTACTGCCACCTCTCCACGTACAAGGTCGCCTCGGGGACCGTCGTGAAGGCCGGCGACCCCATCGCGTACTCCGGCAACTCCGGCAACTCCACCGGGCCGCATCTGCACTTCGAGGTACGCCCCGCCGGCGGTTCGGCGATCGACCCGCTCCCGTGGCTGCGCAGCCACGGACTCAGCCCGACCTGAGCCGGCCTCCGGCAGGACCGCCGAGGCGGCCGTCAGAGCCGGGTCGGACTGTGCGGACTCCTCGGACTCCTCCGGCGGCGCCACCCTCCAGAACCCGTCTATCGGTCTGAACGGCCTCGTCCTCGGATCCCGGACGGGCCGCAGGCTCGCGATCCCGCCCTCGAAGAGCCCCTGACCGCCAGGCGACCCGCAGATCTCCCGGCATCCCCGGACCGTCAGGCAGCCCAAGTCCCGCGGGCGGCTCCGAGGGCCCGGGGGAGGGCTACAGCTTCTCCACCGGCGCGTAGCGCAGCAGCAGACGCTTCGGCTTCTCCGCGCCGAAGTCGACCGTCGCCTCCGCGTTCGCCCCCGTGCCCTTCACGCCGACCACCGTGCCGAGGCCGAACTGATCGTGTGTGACGCGGTCCCCGACGGCCAGCGACACCACCGGCTTCTCCGCGGCACCCCGCCGTGTCGCGAAGCCGGACGCGCCGGAGGCGGCCGAGCGGGAGCGGGAGGAGGACAGGGAGGCCGCCACGCCACCGGCCGGACCGGAGGGCACCGCGCCCATGGACCCGGTGCGCTTCCAGTCCAGATGCGTGTCCGGGATCTCCTCCAGGAAGCGGGACGGCGGGTTGTACGAGGGCTGCCCCCAGGCGCTGCGCATCGACGCCCGCGTCAGGTACAGCCGCTCCCGCGCGCGCGTGATGCCGACGTACGCGAGGCGCCGCTCCTCCTCCAGCTCCTTGGTCTGGCCGAGCGCGCGCATGTGCGGGAAGACGCCGTCCTCCAGGCCGGTCAGGAACACCACGGGGAATTCGAGGCCCTTGGCGGTGTGGAGGGTCATGAGCGTTATCACTCCGGACCCGTCGTCGTCCTCGTCCGGGATCTGGTCGGAGTCGGCGACGAGCGCGACCCGCTCCAGGAACGCGGAGAGCCCGGCCGGCGTCTCGCCCTCACCGGCCTCCTGCTCGAACTCCAGGGCCACCGCGGCCAGTTCCTGGAGGTTCTCGATGCGGGTCTCGTCCTGCGGGTCGGTCGAGGCCTGCAACTCGGCGAGGTAGCCGGTCCGTTCGAGCACCGCTTCCAGGACCGTCGCCGGGCCCGCGCCCGACTCGACGATCGTCCGGAGGTCCTCCATCAGCGTGTTGAACCGCTTGACGGCGTTGGTCGAGCGGGCCGCCATGCCGTACGCCTCGTCGACGCGGCGCAGGGCCTGCGGGAAGCTGATCTTCTCGCGCTGGGAGAGCGCGTCGATCATGGCCTCGGCGCGGTCGCCGATGCCGCGCTTCGGCACGTTCAGGATGCGGCGCAGTGGTACGGAGTCCTCCGGGTTCGCGAGCACACGCAGGTACGCGAGGACGTCCCGGACCTCCTTGCGCTCGTAGAAGCGGACGCCGCCGACGACCTTGTAGGGCAGGCCGACACGGATGAAGACCTCTTCGAAGACACGGGACTGGGCGTTCGTACGGTAGAAGACGGCGACGTCGCCCGCCTTCGCGTCGCCCGAGTCGGTGAGACGGTCGATCTCGTCGGCGACGAACTGGGCCTCGTCGTGCTCCGTGTCGGCGACGTAGCCGGTGATTCTGGCGCCCGCGCCCGCGTTGGTCCACAGGTTCTTGGGGCGGCGCGATTCGTTGCGCTCGATGACCGCGTTGGCCGCGGTGAGGATCGTCTGGGTGGAGCGGTAGTTCTGCTCCAGCAGGATCGTCGTCGCGTTCGGGTAGTCCTCCTCGAACTGGAGGATGTTGCGGATGGTCGCACCGCGGAAGGCGTAGATCGACTGGTCGGCGTCACCGACGACGCACAGCTCGGCGGGCTGGAGGTCGTCCTCGCGGGGCGGTACGTCGACCGGGTGCTCGGAGGTGCCGACGAGCTCCCGCACCAGGGCGTACTGCGCGTGGTTCGTGTCCTGGTACTCGTCGACGAGGACGTGGCGGAAGCGACGGCGGTAGTGCTCGGCGACGTCGGGGAAGGCACGCAGGAGGTTGACCGTCGTCATGATCAGGTCGTCGAAGTCCAGCGCGTTCGCCTCGCGCAGCCGCGACTGGTACATCGCGTAGGCCTGGGCGAGGGTCTTCTCGAAGCCGTCGGTGGCCTGGACGGCGAAGTCCTCCTCGTCGATCAGCTCGTTCTTCAGGTTCGAGATCTTGGCGCTGAAGGACTTCGGCGGGAACCGCTTGGGGTCGAGGTCCAGGTCGCGGCAGACCAGGGCCATGAGGCGCTTGCTGTCGGCGGCGTCGTAGATCGAGAAGGACGACGTGAAGCCGAGCTGCTTCGACTCCCTGCGCAGGATGCGGACGCACGCGCTGTGGAAGGTCATCACCCACATCGCGTTGGCACGCGGGCCGACGAGCTGCTCGACGCGCTCCTTCATCTCGCCCGCGGCCTTGTTCGTGAAGGTGATCGCGAGGATCTGGCCCGGGTGCACCCGGCGCTCGCCCAGCAGGTGGGCGATCCGGTGCGTGAGCACCCGCGTCTTGCCGGAGCCCGCACCGGCCACGATGAGCAGCGGGGAGCCGTGGTGGACCACCGCCGCGCGCTGGTTCTCGTTCAGCCCGTCCAGGAGGGCGGCCGGGTCCACGAGCGGCCTGGAGGCGCCGTCCCGGTAGTACCCCTCCCTGCTCGGCGGCACGTCGAAGCGACCGCCGAACAAGTCGTCCGGCACGGGATCCGGCGCCTGGTCCTCGGGCGGCGGCGGGGGCTCTTCCTCGTGGGCCTGCGAGGGCTTGAGGTCCGCCAGGAAGCTGTCGTCAAAGAGGCTGCTCATCGCTCTCCGAGTCTAGGCGCCCCCACTGACACCCCGCCGCCACCCCGGAAACTCGGCGGAATCCGAACGCGGCGGCCGCCCTCACCCGGCGACGCCCCCCCGGACGCGGGAGCCCCACAGGTACCGGGCACCCCCGGCCCCTCACTCTCCCCATCGAGCCCGTCGCGTTCCGTCACCGAGTCGCGTTCCGTCACCGAGCGGGCCGAGCCGGCCTGCGCGTCGACGTGGAACCACCTGCCCGCTCGCGCCTCCACGGTTCGGCGCTGCCGCCCAATTCTGGCTGATTGAAAGCCAACGCCCTCGCCGACCGGAAGCCACCCCTCCGGACAACTCAGCACATATCAGGGACAATTGACACCGGAGGGCAAGATCAAACTTCGAGGTCACGAAAATGTATCGGGCATTTCGCACATCAAACTTCACAGGAGCCACACGAATTGGCTAACTTTCCTGTAGGCCGCTCGACCCGCACCGGCGAACATCGCCGGGCCGAGCGGACTCCGCCGAATCCGGCACGCCTTCGCGGCCGCCGGAACCGGGGACCCAACCGATCCTGGGGTGAATCGGTCCGACTCCCTCGCGGGACAAGGACCGTAGGGCAAACCTTCCGAAGCACCCGCCCGAACCCGACAGCTAACCCGGTAGGCGGATCACGGAAGGAGACGCCCTCGTGGCGCCACACCGCAAGTCGCGGCCCCCCGGTCCCATGGGCATACGGACCCCGGCCCTCGCCACCGCGGCTCTGACCTCGGTGGCCCTGCTCTCCCAGACGGCGGACGCCTCGCCGGCCACGGAGCCCACGCCGAGCACGGAGGAGGTCCAGAAGAAGATCGACGACCTCTACCAGCAGGCCGGTACGGCCACCGAGAAGTACAACGCGGCCAAGGAGAAGACCACCAAGCAGCGCAAGCGCGTCGGCACTCTGCTCGACGACGTGGCGCAGCGCACGGAGAAGCTCAACGCCGCCCGCGAGGACCTCGGGACGTTCGCCTCCGCGCAGTACCGCACGGGAGCCTCCGCCCCCGACTCGGCGTCCCTCCTCCTCGCGGACAACCCGCAGGACTACTTCGACCGGACCCAGCTGATGAACCGGCTGACGGCCCGCCAGCAGCAGGCCGTCGACGACTACGCGACGCAGCAGGCCGCCACCACCAAGAAGCGGCAGGAGGCGTCCGAGGGGCTGGAGACGCTCACCACGACGCAGAGCACGCTGAAGACGTCCAAGGCCGATGTCCAGCGGAAGCTCGCCGAGGCCCGCGCGCTCCTCTCGAAGCTGACCGCCGAGGAGAGGGTCCGGCTCGCCGCGATCGAGCGGGAGAAGCAGGAGGAGGCCCGTCGCAGGGCCGACGAACTGGCCCGGCGGCAGGCGGCCGACGCGGACCGCCGGCGGCAGGAGGCGGCCGCACAGGCCCAGCCCGGCACGGGGACCTCCACGGGAACGGGAGGCGTGCCGGGCGCCGGCCCGGGTTCCGCCTCCACCGCCAAGGCCGACAAGGCGCTCGCCTTCGCCCGTGCCCAGATCGGCAAGCCGTACGTCTGGGGCGCGAGCGGCCCCGGTTCGTACGACTGCTCCGGCCTCACCCAGGGCGCCTGGAAGGCCGCCGGTGTCACCCTCCCGCGCACGACGTGGGACCAGGTCAAGACCGGTTCGACGGTCTCCTTGAACAGCGCTCAGCCCGGTGACCTCGTCTTCTTCTACGACGACATCAGCCACGTCGGCGTCTACATCGGCGACGGCATGATGATCCACGCCCCGAAGCCGGGCTCGTACGTCCGCGAGGAGTCGGTCTACTACATGCCGATCCACAGCGTGGTGCGGCCGGCGTAGAGGCGCCGCTCGGGGCGGGGGCCCAGGGGCCCTCGGGGCGGGAGGCACGACGGGGGGCACGGCACGCGCGCGTGCCCCGGTCCGGCCCGGGATCAGGCCCGGCCGGAGATCAGGTCCAGAGAACCGCGATGAAGATGTTCGCCGTGGTCAGTGCCCCGACCAGGCCGAACAGTTCCTTCTCCACCCTCTCCTCGTCGCGTTTCACGTAGACGAGGCCGAGGATCACGACCAGCAGCGCCAGTTTCACGCCGATCTTGATGTTGTTGACGGTCTGGTCGTCGGCCTGGTTCAGGCCGACGAGGACCGCGCCGGTGACCAGCATGGTCAGCGCGCCGTGGAGCATCGCGGGGGTGAAGCGGGCCGTGCCGTCGCCCATCGCCCTCATCTGGGTGAGGAATCCGCCCAGCAGGGAGGCGATGCCGATGATGTGCAGGGCGACGAAGACATGAATGAGTACGTCCATGAGCCCGGACCCTAACCGGACGTCCGGATACCGCCTCGCACCACCCCGGTCCGGACACCCCTGCGGCAGCCTGCTCGGCACCCCCTGGCGGAGCCCATAGCACCGTCCTGCGTGCCGCTCCCCCGCAATCCGCGCTTCGGTCAGCCCATCGCGCCAAGTCGGTGGCGCCTGGCCCGGATCGCGGTCGCATCCGGTCAGCCCGTGCCCGACTGTCACCACTTCCGTACATGCCGTTACCCCGGGCACATCACCAGGTTTAGCGTCCTTCCCGAGGTGACCGGCTTCCCACCACAACCGCCCGGGCCAGGGGCGGCTGCCGGCGCCACCGCCGAGAAGGGTCCGGCGGCGTCCCGCTCCCCCTGTGCGGGCCGCCGCCGGACGTGCAACCGGCCCCTGAGAACCGCCGCCTCGGACACATCGTGTCCCGGCGGCCGTACGGAAGGAACGTGGATCGCACGTGGCAGCGCACCGTAAGCCCAGACAGCGCTCACTCGGCGGTGGTACGGCCCGTACCGCCTTCACCATCGCCCTCGCGGGGGCGGCGAGCGCGACCGGGTTCGACGGGACCGGAGCCGCTTCGCCCGAGCTGACGCCGGCTCAGGTGAGGGCCAAGGTCGACAAGTTGTACCAGGAGGCGGAGGTCGCCACCGAGAAGTACAACGGGGCGAAGGAGAAGTCCGGGAAGGCGGCGGGGCGGCTCGGCACCCTGCAGGACGAGGCCGCGCGCAAGACGGAGCGGCTCAACTCCGAGCGGGACGCGCTCGGTTCGCTGGCGACCGCCCAGTACCGGGACGGGGGCGTCGATCCCTCTCTGGCACTGATGCTCTCCTCGGACCCCGACCAGTACCTGGAGGGGGCCGCGTTCGCCGAGCGCGCAGGCAACAGGCAGGCCTCGACGGTTTCGCGCGTACGGACCCAGCTGCGCGAGATCGAGCAGCTGCGCGGGGCCGCGCACGTCGAGCTCACGTCGCTGAAGGCGCAGCAGGCGGAACTGAAGCGGCACAAGAAGACGGTCACCGGGAAGCTGGGCGAGGCGCGCCGGCTCCTGTCGGGGCTGTCG
Organism: Streptomyces aurantiacus; assembly: GCF_027107535.1. Lineage (NCBI taxonomy): Bacteria > Bacillati > Actinomycetota > Actinomycetes > Kitasatosporales > Streptomycetaceae > Streptomyces > Streptomyces sp. Qhu-G9. The sequence continues at coordinate 8,657,923 of NZ_CP114283.1, forward strand.
GACGAGGACCGGGCGCGGATCGGTGCGGACGACGCGGACACCGCCCGCGCCTCACGATCCGCCCCGGCGCCGCGCGACCTGGGCGCGGGTAGCTCCGCACAGGCGCCCAACTCCCGTACGGCGGCGGCGATCTCCTACGCCTACGGGAAGCTCGGCAGCCCGTACGTGTGGGGTGCCACGGGCCCCGCCGCCTTCGACTGCTCGGGTCTGATGCAGGCCGCGTACCGCGCCGCGGGCCTCTCGCTGCCCCGGACGACGTACGCGCAGATCAACGCGGGCCGACGCGTGTCCCGGTCCGAACTGCAGCCCGGGGACCTGGTGTTCTTCTACTCGGGCATCAGCCATGTGGGGCTGTACGTGGGCAACGGACAGATGGTGCACGCGCCCAACCCGTCGGCGCCGGTGCGGGTGGCGCCGATCGACGAGATGCCGTTCGCGGGGGCCACTCGCGTGGCGTGAGCGGGCCTGCCTCGCCGCAGGCGTCGCGGCCCCCACCGGCCGGGACCGCGGCCCGGCCGACCTGCGTCGCGCCGCGGAGCAGGTCGGCACGTCGACCGCACGGACTTCCAGACCGTGCGGTGGAACCCTGCCGTCAGACCAGCCGTCGCGCTGTCGCCCACCGCGTCAGCTCGTGCCGGTTCGACAGCTGCAGCTTCCGCAGCACCGCCGACACGTGCGACTCGACGGTCTTCACCGAGATGAACAGCTGCTTGGCGATCTCCTTGTACGCGTACCCGCGGGCGATGAGGCGCAGGACCTCCCGCTCGCGCTGGGTGAGGCGGTCGAGGTCCTCGTCGACGGGCGGGGCGTCGGTCGACGCGAACGCGTCGAGGACGAAGCCGGCCAGGCGGGGCGAGAAGACCGCGTCGCCGTCCTGGACGCGGAAGACGGAGTCGACGAGGTCGGTGCCGGTGATCGTCTTCGTGACGTAGCCACGGGCGCCGCCGCGGATCACACCGATGACGTCCTCCGCGGCGTCGGACACGGACAGCGCGAGGAACCGCACCGGCTGCTCGGCGTCGGCCATCAACGGCGAGCAGCGGCGCAGGACTTCGACCCCGCCGCCGCCCGGCAGGTGCACGTCGAGGAGGACGACCTCGGGGCGGGTCGCGGTGATGACCGTGACCGCCTGGTCGACGTCCGCGGCCTCGCCGACCACTTCGACGCCGGTCCGCTCGGTCTGCCCGATCTCCGCCTGGACTCCCGTACGGAACATGCGGTGGTCGTCGACGAGGACCACGCGCACGTGTCGTCCGGGGCCGGTGACGGCCGGATCGGGGGCGCCGGCCGCGCCCGCGCCGGGCGCACCGGCGTCCGGCCCGGCCGCTCCGGTCGGTTCGTTCGCGTCGCTCATGTCTCCGCCCTCTCCATCTCCAGCTCGACCTCCGTGCCGCCGCCCGGCACCGCGCGCAGCCGCGCCGTCCCGCCGTTGCGCTCCATGCGGCCGATGATCGATTCTCTGACGCCCATGCGGTCGGCGGGTATCGAGTCCAGGTCGAATCCGGGACCGCGGTCCCGGACCGACACGAAGACGGTCCTTCCCTCGACCTCGGCGAAGACCTGCACCGCGCCGCCCTCGCCACCGTACTTGGCCGCGTTCACCATGGCTTCCCTCGCGGCCTGCATCTGGGCGCCGGTCCTGTCGTCGAGGGGGCAGTCGCCGACGACCACGACCTCGATGGGAACCCCGTGCTTGTCCTCGACCTCCGCCGCGCTGCGCTTGACGGCCTCGGCGAGGGTGTCGGGCTCCTCCGCCTCGTCCTTGCCGGTGCCCTCCGGTTTGTAGAGCCAGTTGCGCAGGTCGCGCTCCTGGGCGCGGGCGAGGCGCCGGACCTCGCTCGCGTTCTCCGCGTTGCGCTGTATCAGTGTCAGGGTGTGCAGCACCGAGTCGTGGACGTGCGCGGCGACTTCGGCCCGCTCCTGCGCGCGGATGCGCATCAGGCGCTCCTCGGAGAGGTCCTGGGTCATGCGCACGAGATACGGACCGGCCAGCAGCGCTATCCCGACGAGGACGGCGAGCGCGGCCTGCAGCACCGAACCGAGGTGGGCGGCGGAGCCCTGCAGGACGAACATCCCGGAGACTCCCGCGGCGACGAGCAGGACCCCGGCCGCGGAGCGGAGCAGTGAGATCGTGCGCTTGCGGCGGCCGGCCTCCATCCAGCGGGCCCGCCGCGCATTGTCCGCCTGGCGCCAGACCAGGGCCACGCCCGCGCCGACGAGGACGGTGGGCCAGAGGTAGGCCTTGGCCCCGCCGCTCAGATCGACGTTCCCGACGAAGATCATGGCCACCACGACCATGGCGAGCAGCGCGACGATCTGGCCCTTGTCGGGCTTGCGGGCGACGAGCCTGCGGCGGCCGTCGGGCGCCGTCTCGGTGGCGAGCGCGGGAGGCCGCTGGGCGTCCACGCCGCCGACGCCGAGCGGGACGAAGAACCAGAACGACGCGTACAGCAGGGCTCCCAGGCCGTCCGCCATGAACAGGCCCACGAAGACCAGCCGCACCCAGATCACGGGCAGGCCGAGATGCCCCGCGAGCCCCCGCGCCACGCCCCCGAGCCAGCGTCCGTCGCTGCTGCGGTAGAGCTTGCGCGGAGGCCGCGGGTCCTCGACGGTCAGAGTTGCGGCTTCCGGCATGCCATCGATGTTCACATGCCGGGCGCCGCCGGGCATCAGGGTCCACCCCCGAGACTCCCCTGATCTTCGAAACCCGGCCTCCCGGACGGCGCCGGAGGGGCCGTGACGGCCTGTACGCCGCGTATGAGGGTTGTTCCCGGGGTCGATCTCAGGGTTCGGCCAGGGTCGTACCGACTGCCGCCGGGCCGCCTCGGCCGTCACCATGGACGTATGACAGATCAGCAGCACGCCGCGGCGGGCCCGGCCCCGGGTGCCGAGCCGCGGGACGCCGTGCCCGCGGGCGCCCCGGCGGCCGCGGGCGGGGGGCCGCGCCCGCCCGGGGAGCGCGGGGAGGGCGGGGACCCGGAGGTGCCCGGGGTCGCGCGCGGGTTCCGGCGCGACCGGCGGCACAAGATGCTGGGCGGTGTGTGCGCGGGGCTCGGGCGGCAGTGCGACATGGACCCGGTGATCTTCCGGATCGTGCTCGCGGTGCTCTCGGCGACCGGCGGCATCGGCCTCATCTTCTACGGCTTCGCCTGGCTCTTCGTCGCCTACGACGACGAGGAGGAGAACGAGGTGCGCAAGCTCCTCACCGGCCGCGTGGACGGCCATGCGCTGGCCGCCGTGCTGTTCGCCCTGGTCGGGTGCGGGGTGTTCCTCTCCATGCTGAACAACAGCGGCGTGCTGACCTTCGCGGCGACGCTCGCGCTGCTGCTCGCGGGCGCCGGCTACTGGTCGCGGCAGCGCGGCGCCCACGACCCCGACCCGCTCGCCGCCCAGGCCGTCGCCGACGCCCCGCCGGAGGCCCAGGCCCCGCCCGTGCCCGCCTCCTTCCCCTCCTGGTGGCGGGAGCCCATCGTCAAGGACGGCACGTACGAGGGCGGCACGGGCTATCTGTGGGGCCCCAGGGGCGCGCGGGAGCGTGACATCGCGGCGGCGGTCACCATCGCGCACGGCGGCGGTTCCGGCAGGGATCCGCGGTCGCGGGAGGCCACACCGCGCGGCTCCCGCTGGATCGGCGGCTGGGTGTTCCTGCTCGCCCTCCTCGCGGGCGGGCTCGGTACGAGCCTGACCTGGGAGGACCACGCGCTCGGCACCAGTCTGCAGACCGGTCTGGCCTGTGCGCTCGCCGTGCTCGGCCTGGGCATCGCGGTGAGCGCGTTCCTCGGGCGTACGGGAGCGGGGTCGGTCTTCCTCGCGATCGTCACGGCGGCCCTGCTGGCCTGTTCGGCGGCACTGCCGAAGGACATCAGCACCCATTGGGTGCGCACGGACTGGGCACCGGCCACGGCGTCGGCCGTACTGGACGACTACAACGTCGGCACGGGCGTCGGCACACTCGATCTCAGCGGGATCGACCTGGAGAAGGGCCAGACGGTGACGACGAACGCCGAGGTGGGCATGGGGCAGCTCAAGGTGGTCGTCCCGAAGGACGCGACGGTGAAGCTGCTCATCGAGGTGGGTGTCGGTGACATCCAGTTGCCTGGTGACGACAAGCAGGACGTGGACGTGGCTCCCGGCAAGCACAAGGAGCTGACCCTCGCGCCCGCGGACGGGAGCAAGGACGGCGGCACGCTCGACCTCACTCTCGAAGTCGGAATCGGACAGGCGGAGGTGGCCCGTGCTGCGTCATGAGTTCCAGCCCGGCCGGCTCGTCGCGGGCTTCTTCCTCACCCTCACGGGGGTCGTCTACGCCGGCGACGCGGGCGGCCTCTGGGAGACCCCGTGGTTCGCGGTGATCCCGCTCACCAGTGCGGGGCTGTGCCTGGCGGCCCTGGCGGGCAGCGCGGCGCACGGACTGCGCCGTCAGCGCGGCGACCACCGCGAGCTGCCCGGGCGGGACGACAAGCACGTCCGCGGCTGAGCCGCGGACGTGCGGAATGCTGTACCCCGGCGAGGGCGGGTGGCTAGTAGGCGCCCGTCCGGTGCCTGCGCCGGGAGCGGATCATGGCGTCCACGGAGAACACCGACGCGCCGGCCAGGACGAGGGGCAGCCAGGCCATCAGGTAGGGGAGGTCGTTGCCGTAGTAGTACGGGTCCGAGGCCCAGCTCACCGTCAGCCAGAGGCTGAGCGAGATCAGCGCCCCGCCGAACGCGGCGAGGCGGGTGAGGAGGCCGATCAGGGTGCCGATCCCCACGGCGAGCTCACCCAGGGCGATGGCATAGCCGAAGCCGACGGGGTTCTTGAGGGACAGGTCGACGAGGGCGGGAATGGCCGACGAGTCACGGACCGCACGCATCATGTCGCCGATGGAGCCCGCCCCGGCGTCGGACATGAAGGCACTGTCGGTGAGCTTGTCCAGCCCCGCGTAGATGAAGGTGACACCGAGGAAGACCCTCAGCGGAAGCAGCGCGTACCGGGTGGCGGTTCCCCGCCAGTCACCGCCGCCGCCGTCGTCCGTGTACCCGGAGTGTGTGTCCATCCGCATGCCGTGAGCCATAGCCCTCCGCCACCTCTCGAGCGCGCCGAACGGTTCACCCCTCAACAGACAATACGTACGACTGCGAGTCTCCGCTCAGGACAGGACGCACAAATTTTCACCACGTCCGCCCGAACATCCCTTTTGGGCCTCGATGACCCGGTGGCCCGGTGGGAGTTCCGCCGACGCGGCCGGTCGCCCGGCGAGGGGCCGGCCGGGTGTCCCCGGGCGGCCGAGGGACCTGCCCTCAGTCCGTCACGTCGATCTCCACCCGGTTCGTCTCCACCCCGGCCGCGGTGACGACCTGCACCTCGACCCGCCCCGGTTCCACGTCCGCGGGCACCGGCACGGTGAGCACCGCGTCGGACGGGTTGCTGAACCCTCCGGCCACCGGCACCAGCGGCACATGCACGTGCACCGCGCCGATCCGCACCACCATCCGGGACAGCCGGTCCGCGCTCTGCGCCCCGGGCGGCACGAACCCGGCGCCCCTGATCTCGATGTCGTCCCCGGTCCGGATCGGCGCGTCCAGGTCCCCGGCCTCGCGCGCCCGCACGACCGAGAGGATCACCGGCCGCCCGCCCTCGGCGTACTTCCCGGCGACATAGGTGGCGGCCGACACCAGTACCACCACCGCGAGACCCCACGGGAGGTCCGGCAGTTGGTCGGGCCGCCGCGCCAGCCGTACCGCCGCGAACACCAGCGCGACGGCACCCAGTACGACGTACTGCGTGTCCGCGAAACTGCCGCGGCCGGAGTCGTCGGTCAGCAGGTCGGCGGCCCGGGGCCGGTCGGCCCGTACCTTCTGCAGCCGCTGTCCGAGAACCCTCAGCCCCACCACCCGCCGCACCAGGACGGCGATCCCGCACACGACGGCGAGGACGGTCACGATGCCCGCGCCCCGGGCGAGTTCGAGCCCTTCGATCAGGGCGTCCCGTTCCGTGTGCGAGGACGCTCCGGCCAGCCGTCCCGCCAGCAGCAACACCGCGTAGACGACGAACAGGACCCAGCCGGCGGCCATCACACGGGAGGTGGACAGCCGGTTGTCCTCACCGATGACCGGTGCCAGCACCCCGCCGCGCGCCCGGTGCAGCCACGAGGCCGCAGTCAGCAGCCCGCCCACGACGACCGCGGCGAGCAGCCCCGCGGTGCGCGCGGGCGTCCAGCCCGCCCCGATCGCGGTGAGTGCCTGCACCAGCAGCAGGATCCCCACGAAGCCCCATACGGCCATGACGGTCCGCCGCCACACGAGGCCGAGCCACACCTCTCCCTCGGCCCGTCCACGCTCGGCGACGAGGTCCGCGGACTGGGTCAGCGCGTCGGACACCCACTGCCGGGATGCCCCGGCCGAGTGCGCGACCGCGGCGGGCAGCCCGTGTCCCGACGCCAGTTCGTCGCGCTTGGAGAGGAACGCGGCGACGGCCCGCCGATGGCCCTCGCGCGCCCCGTGCGGACAGCCCCCGCAGGTGCAGCCGCCCTCGTGCGCGCCCCGACCGGCTCCCCGGCCGGGGTCACGCCCCATGCCCTGTCCAGCCTCCTGCACCGCCACGCCCGTTGCCGCCTTCCGCACCGCTCCGTCGAAAACCTGATCGGGCGTACAACCGCCCACCGCACATCTGCGCAGCCGCACAACCGCCTTGTGACGACAGCGCATTGTGCCGTACCCCACACCCCCCGCAGCCGCCAGGTCTGGTCAGCGCGGGTGAACCGCCCACCCCCGTGTTGACCCGGCTGCGAGAATTTCCGTATGGCCGAGATCATCCAGCGCGACGGGACCTGGGCCTTCGACGGCAGTACGGTCCGGATCACCCCGGGCCTGCACCGTTCCGTGCCGCTGTTCCGGCAGACGTACGGCGAGGTCGCCGTGCCCCTCGAAGCGGTCTCGGGGGTCGTCTACGAGCCCGAACGCAAGCGCGGCCGCCTGCGTCTGAGGCTGCGCGAGGGTGCCGACCCGCTGCTCCAGGCGACCGGGGGACGGCTGCCCGACGCGGCCGATCCGTACCGGCTGTCTGTGGACATCGACCGCTCGGGCGTCGCCGAGTACGTCGCCGAGGAGATCCGCCACGCGCTGCTCCTCGAACAGGTCCCCGAGGAAGCCGCCCGGACGTACCTCCTGCCCGGCCCGCCCGTGCCCGTCTCGGTCCGCTCCAGCGACGGCACGGTGTCCTTCGACGGCGTCCAGGTCCGTATCGACTGGAGCGACACCTCCGACCGGGTGAAGCGGGCGACGGGCCCTCGCATCATCGGTCTGCCGGATCTCGTGCGGGTGGAGTGGCTGCCCAACTCCGGTTACGAGGACGGTTTCCTGCGGTTCGTGACCCACGACTCGGTGTTCTCCAAACTGCCGCCGGAGAAGGACCCGTTCGCCCTCGACCTGTGGGGCAGCACGCGCCGCGACCTGCTCACGGCCCTCGTCGCCACCGCGGTCATGGCCCGTCTCCCGCACCCGTCCACGCGGGCCGGCGACCACGCACAGGGCGATCCGCCGCGCCTGCCGTCCGCCCCCGGCGACACCGCTCGGTCCCGGCCGTCCCCGCGGGACGACCACGACGTCCTGCTGCGCCGGCTGCGGGAGCTGGGCGAACTGCACCGCGACGGCGTGCTCACCGACGAGGAGTTCGCGACGACGAAGGCGGCCGTGCTGCGCGGGTTCTAGGACCGGGGCGGTCGCTCGCTCGGGGCGGTTCACGGCATCGTCAGGACAGCAGGTCCGGCTCGCTGCGGCTGATGTCCTGCCACAGCGGCTGGTAGTTGATCCACGCGACCAGATCCCCGCCGAGCTGCTCCCGGGTGGCGACCGCCTGCTTGTGGTCGATCAGCACGGGGCGCCCCGCCGCGCACGCGGTCAGCTGCACCTGGCAGGACCGCTCCATCGACAGGAACCACCAGGCCGCCGCGTCCACCGAGTCGCCGACCGTCAGCAGCCCGTGGTTGCGCAGCACGAGCGCCTTGCACGAGCCGAGCGCGGAGGCGATCCGCCGTCCCTCCTCGGCGTCCACGGCGACGCCCGAGTACGCGTCGTAGAGCGCGTGGTCCTCGTAGAAGGCGCAGCTCTCCTGGGTGATCGGGTCGAGCAGGTCGCCGAGCGCGGACAGCGCGCGCCCGTTGACCGAGTGGCAGTGGGCGACCGCGACGACGTCGGGACGGGCCGCGTGCACCTGGGCGTGCACGGTGAACGCGGCCTGGTTCACGTGGTAGCGGCCTTCGAGCACCTGCCCCTCGCCGTTGGCCATCACGAGGTCACCGACGGTGACGTGCTTGAACGGCATCCCGAACGGGTTGACCCAGAAGCAGTCGCTGTACTCGGGGTCGCGTGCGGTGATGTGACCGGAGACCCCGTCCTCGAAACCGAGCCGGCCGAAGAGCCTGAGCGCGCCCGCCAGCCGTTCCTTGCGGTGCCGGCGCTCGTCGTCGAGCGACTCGTGCATGGGCGGCATGGCGAACCGCAGCCGGTCGGTGGGAAGGGGCAGGGGCGGGGTGGGCCCGTGCATATGTCCTCCAGCCCTGAGGAACGGACTCCGTACGTGGTTACGGGCGGGAAGTTACCGGCGGTCCGCGCAGGAAAACAGAGATGCAGGAGAAGAGAGTGCACAACCGTTGTACGGGGTTACTGGTCTGCCTGACTGGAACACCGATCGGTCGGGCACCTGCACCGACGCCCCCTGGAGGACCCCCTTGCGCAGTAACCCCCACACGCTGCGCGGACCGCGCCCCGCGACCGCATCCCCCGCCCGCCCATGAAGAGAACCGAGCGCCTCATCGCGGACATGCTCCGACAGGTCGCCACCCGCGACGTGGTCGTCCTGGACGACCCCGGCGGGTCCCCCCGCCGCCTCGCCGCACTCACCTACATCGCCGTCCAGTACGGCTTCCGGTACGAGGAGACGAGCAGACTCGGCCAGACACTTCAGGTCCGGCTGGTCCGTGACCCGCGCCCCGAGGCCCGCGAGCGCAGTACGGCGGCTCTCGGCCGGCTCGCCGCGGGCCGCGCCCCGGGCATGCGGCCGGGCACGCTCAAGCCCCTGCCGGACGTGGCACCGGCGGTGGGGCTGCTCAGGACCCGTATCGAGTTCGACGCCCTGGCCGACGACCTCGACTGGCGTCGCAAGGCCGTCTTCATGACCGCCAGCGCGGCCCTGATGGCTCTGCTGCTGATCCCCGCGGGCTGGAGGGCGTCACTCGCCGCGAGCGCCACCATGGCCGCGGTGTTCACGGTCGTCCTGCGCCTGGAGGTGTTACGGAGGGACCGGCTCGCCCGGCGCCTGCGGTCGGCGGGACTGATCTGAGGCTCTTTCCCGCCGAAAGGGCGACAGCGGATGTCGGGTAACGGCGCCAGACTCCTCGTATGACTCGGACGACGCCGAACTGGGCAGCCTTCACCACCGCGGAACCGGACCTCGCCAGGACGGTCGAGGAACGGTTCGCGGCCTTCACCCACCACACCGTGGCGACCCTGCGCAGGGACGGGTCGCCCCGCACCTGCGGGCTGGAGGTGCGTTTCGCGCAGGGGGAGCTGTGGCTCGGCATGATGCCGGACTCCCTCAAGGCGCTGGACCTGCGCCGCGACCCGCGCTTCGCCCTGCAGGCGAACCCGGGTCCCGGCACGGAGATGGGGGGCGGCGACGTACGGATCGCGGGCCGGGCCGTCGAGGTCCACGACCCGGCGGACAGGGCCCGGTACGCCGAAGAGGCGGAACCGCCGGAGCTGTTCCACCTCTTCCGCACCGAGCTGACGGAGGTCGTACGGACCCACGTCGAGGACGACACGTATCTGGTCGTCGAGATCTGGCAGCCCGGAGAGCCGGTGCGGACTCTCAAGCGGACCTGATCAGACGGAACCGGGCCCCGGCAGGAGCAGGAGCCCCGGCGGACGCGAGGTCCCCGGGGCTCGCGGGACTACTCCCACTCGATGGTGCCCGGCGGCTTCGACGTCACGTCGAGGACCACCCGGTTGACGTCCGCGACCTCGTTGGTGATGCGCGTCGAGATCTTCGCGAGGACGTCGTACGGCAGCCGCGACCAGTCGGCGGTCATCGCGTCCTCGGAGGACACGGGCCGCAGCACGATCGGATGGCCGTACGTGCGGCCGTCGCCCTGGACGCCGACGGAGCGCACGTCGGCGAGCAGCACGACCGGGCACTGCCAGATGTCACGGTCGAGGCCGGCGGCCGTCAGCTCCTCGCGGGCGATGGCGTCCGCTTCGCGGAGGAGGTCGAGCCGCTCCTTGGTGACCTCGCCGACGATCCGGATGCCGAGACCCGGACCGGGGAACGGCTGGCGCTGGACGATCTCCTCGGGCAGGCCGAGCTCCTGGCCGACCATCCGCACCTCGTCCTTGAAGAGCTTGCGGAGCGGCTCGATCAGTTCGAACTCGAGGTCCTCGGGAAGCCCGCCCACATTGTGGTGGGACTTGATGTTGGCGGTGCCCGTGCCGCCACCGGACTCGACCACGTCCGGGTAGAGCGTCCCCTGGACCAGGAAGGCCACCTCCGGGCCCTCGTCCGCGATGATCTCCGCCTGTGCCTGCTCGAAGACCCGGATGAACTCGCGGCCGATGATCTTCCGCTTCTCCTCGGGGTCGCTGACTCCCTTGAGGGCGGTGAGGAAGCGCTCCTCGGCGTCGACGACCTTGAGCTGGACCCCGGTGGCCGCGACGAAGTCCTTCTCCACCTGCTCGGTCTCGCCCTGGCGCATCAGACCGTGGTCGACGTACACGCAGGTCAGCTGCGTGCCGATGGCCTTCTGCACGAGGGCCGCGGCGACCGCCGAGTCCACTCCGCCGGACAGGCCGCAGATGGCGCGCCTGTCGCCGACCTGCTCGCGGATCAGTGCCACCTGCTCGTCGATGACGCTGCCGGTGGTCCAGGACGGGGTCAGGCCCGCGCCCCGGTACAGGAAGTGTTCGAGCACCTGCTGGCCGTGCGTGGAGTGCATGACCTCGGGGTGGTACTGGACCCCGTACAGTTTCTTCTCGTCGTTCTCGAAGGCGGCTACCGGGACGACGTCCGTGGAGGCCGTCACCGAGAAGCCCTCGGGGGCCGCGCTGCACGCGTCGCCGTGCGACATCCAGACGGGCTGCTCGTCCGGGGTGCCCTCGAAGAGGGTCGAGCCCGGCTTGGAGACGTGCAGCGGCGTACGGCCGTACTCGCGGGCGCCCGTGTTGTCGACCGTGCCGCCGAGGGTGGTCGCCATGAGCTGGAAGCCGTAGCACATGCCGAAAACGGGGATGCCGGCCTCGAAGAGCGCGCGGTCCAGGCGGGGCGCGCCGTCCGCGTACACCGACGAGGGGCCGCCGGAGAGGATGATCGCCGCGGGGTTCCTGGCGAGGATCTCGTCGACCGGCATGGTGCTCGGGACGATCTCGCTGTAGACCCGGGCCTCACGGACTCGGCGGGCGATGAGCTGGGCGTACTGCGCGCCGAAGTCGACGACCAGCACGGTGTCGGGGGCGACGGGGGACACTTCTGGCACGGTCTGCCTTCCGGCGGTTCAACGGGCTGTGGTTCCGAGTCTAACGGGGGCCGCGGGGCAGGCGCCCACGGGTGAAAAAGGGCGTCTCAGTATCCGAACCGGGTTGGAGCGTGCCGTCCGCGCGGGCATACTGCTCCCATGCTCACGCACCAGACCTTCGTCTTTACCTATGGCAACCGGCCCACCGGCTGCCATGGTCGTGCTGCTTGAGCAACTGACAAGCGACTTCCCAGGCGCCCCGGGCCGACAAGGCCCGGGGCGCCTGCGTTTTCCGGACCTTGCCGCTCCGGGGCACCCCACTCGAAGAGGAGCCCACGAGATGAGCACAGTCACCACGGACCCGGCCGGCGCGACGGACAGGACCGGCGCCCGTACCGAGGAAGCCGCCGGCGTGATCACCGGAGCCCGCGAACGCATCGACGCGCTCGACGACCGGATCATCGGCCTGGTCCAGGAACGCATGGCCGTCTCGGCCGTCATCCAGGAGGCCCGGATGACGTCGGGCGGCCGCCGGGTGAACCTGTCGCGCGAGATGGAGGTGCTCGGCCACTACAGGGACGCCCTGGGCAAGCCCGGCACCTCGCTCGCGATGACACTGCTGGAGCTGTGCCGGGGCCGGGTCTGAGGCCGCCTGCGGCAGCGCGTACGACACCCGGGTACGACATCCGCGTACGACGGACGTCCGGTGCACGCACGTGCCCATGCCCTCTCACCCGTACGACGCGTGACCGCCCCGCGAGAGGCTTCGTTGGTCCCGGTGTCCGTGTCAGCCAGGGGCGGGCCCGAAGAACCACGCGTGGCTCCGCTGGGACGATGAGGCGTACGGACGTACGCCGTGGGACCTCGTTCCAGAGAAGTGACCGGTCGGCAGGGGACAGCAGCCCGGTCACCCAAGAGACGGCCGGCTCCGGGGACGCCCGGAGCCGGTCGGCGGAATCTGCACAAGGGCGGTCGAAACGGTTGCGGAGGCCGCGGCCCGTCGAGCACGATGCCTGGAACCACCCGAAGTCCCTGCGCCCCACCGCATCGCACCGCCCCACCGCCATTGGTCGACACCACGTGCGCGCCCCCCGTGCGCCGGGGCGCCGACCGGCGGACGAGACAACCAAGCGGCGCTACCCCCCCCGGCGCCGCCTCCAAGGCACCGGCGCTGCCCTGACGTCGGTGCTGACCACGAAGGGCCCCGCGGATCGTCCCGCGGGGCCCTTCGCCCGTCCCGGCGGGTCCGTCAGTCCGCCGCTTTCTCCAGCTTGGCGAGCTGCGCCTCGACGAGTTCGTCCGGCACCTCGACCTCGTCCACGTCCAGCATGTTCATCGAGCTGAAGGCCACCAGCGTCGTCCCGTCCCGGACGACCGTGTACGCGGCGGGCACCTCCGCCCCCTCGATCGAGGCGACCAGCCTGAACGCGACGGACTCGTCGCCCAGGTCCGGGCCGGCCAGCGCCTTCACGTCCTTGTAGTCGTAGCCGGTGTGCCGGTACGCGGTGCAGTTCTCGGTCGCCGAACGCAGCCCCGCGATCACCTCGTCGGCCTCGCCGGGCTCGTACGACAGGAGGGTGAGCGTGGTCACCGAGGCGTTCGTCTCGTCCTTCGGGCTGACGCCACGGCTGACTCCGGCGGCCGACGGGGGGTCGGTGGTGAAGAGGAACATGTCGGCGACCGACTGGCACTTCGCCGGTTTCGCCGGGACGGACTGTCCCAGCAGGTCCGCGCCCTCCGACGCCTTGACCTCGAAGCCCTTGACGTCACCCGTCACGAGCGCGGCCTTCTTCAACTGCGCCTCGCGCAGGGGCCCGTCCGCCCTGCCCGACTCCGGGGCGGCCTCGGCCTGCCGGGTGGGTGCCTTCTTTTCGCCCGCGTCGGCCGTCCGTTCGCCCGCCGCCGACGGCGAGGCCTTCCCGTCTCCCGCGGTACCGCCCGCGCCGCACGCCGCGGTGCCGCCGAGGGCCGCCAGGGCCGATGCGGCCACCAGGGGCCGCGCGATCCTTGTCCTCATCCTGTTCATCATGTCCGCGACACCGTCCCACACGACTCCGAACCGGACGCGCCGATGTCCCGGCTGCGGTCGTACGGGTCGGTGGTGGGCCCGCTCGGCGGTGCGCCCGAGGGGGCGGAGGCCGAGTCGAACTGCGGGTGCAGGAAGCCGTCGTAGACGTCGCAGGCGGAGTTGGAGAGGTCCTGGTCGTGTCGGATGACCATGAGCCTGCCCGGGGTCGCCCGGTACTTCGCCGGGTCCGCGAGCTCCAGGTCGAGGACCCGGCGGACGATGGTGCGGGTGACCTCCGTGGAGTCCGGGTCGGCCGGGGCCAGCGCGTAGACGAAGGTGTAGTCGGCGTGGATGGCGACGGATCCGTCCCGGCCCGCCTTGAAGGTCGTCCGGCCACGGGTCTTGACCACGTCGCCGACGAGCCGCACCTCGTCCGGGTCGAAACGGCTGAAGAGCCAGAGCGGGTCGTTGTCCTTGCCGGGCTCGCGCAGCCACGACTTCGCGTCGTCGAGCATCTCGGGCTGCTGGGGGTCGAGAACCTTGTCGAGCACGGTCTCGGGCCGGCCGCCGAGCAGCGTCTCGCGGTCCAGATTCGCGTCGACGAGCAGGGACTTGGTCCGCTCCAGGGCCTGGGCGACCTGGTCCTTCGAGAACGAACCGACCGGCCTCGCATCCGGCAGGACGATCCCGGCTGCGCCGTCGGCGTAGCGCAGGGCCGGGGAGCCCGCGAAGGGCTTGTCCAGGGTGGGGGTGCCGGGCGCGGAACCCGGGGCGGTGGTCTCCGGCGCGGTCTCCTCGGGCAGCGGGGGCGCGTTCCGCGAGCCCGGGTCCGTGCCGAAGAAGTCGCCCGGCAGCAGGGACGGCTTCATGGCCACCACGGCCACCACGACGGCGAGCGGGATGCCGATGATCGCCCACATCCTGCGGCGCCGGGCGGCACGCCCGTTCATCTCCTGCCAGGCGGGACCCGTACGCCAGCCCGGGGGCAGTTCGCCGCGTGCCTCCTGCTGACGCAGCCGCTCGGTCACCATGCGGGCGCGCGCCGAGGGCTCCTTGGGTGCCTCGGAGGTCCGGATGTCCCGCTCGCTGTCCTGGACGAACCGCTCCCACATCTCGTCCGGTATGGACTCCCCGGGCTCCTCGGGTGACTTCTCGGACGGCTTCTCGGCCACGGCGCTCGCGCCTCTCCCCCATCGTCGGCCCGGGGGCCGGCTTGCTGACGACTCGCTGTCCGGCCTGCTCGACAGCCAAACGAGGGTCAGTTCTAAGGCGTGGGCGGGGCAGTTCACAAGTCGAACCCGGGTGTGACCCACCCCACATAAGAATTCTGTGAGTTCGAGGACAACCCTTCACAGGAGTCACAGGTCTCACTTGCGGAACCAACGGCCATGCCCGTGCCCGGCACGCGGAGGCCTCCCGAATCTCGTGCCGCGTCGTTGCGGCGCACCGGACTTTCCGAGGTCTTCATGAAGCTTCGCCGTGTCATGGCCGCTGCGGCCACGACGGCTGTCATAGCCCCGCTCGCGCTGCTGTCGGCTCCGGCCGCGTTCGCCGACGGGACCACGCCCACCGAGACGTCGTCCGCGTCCACGACGCCGACCGCGACGGCGACCAGCACCGAGACCACGACGCCCAGCGCGACGCCCACGACGACGCCGCCGAGCACCGAGATCCCCTCGGGCACGCCGACCCCGAGCGCCGGCACGACGGCCTCCACGACGCCGTCGACGACGCCCGGGCCGAGCGAGGAGCCGACCGACCCGGACGTCCCGTACTGCGAGGACGTCGACGAGAACTACGGCGACGCCAAGGTGTCCGCGGACATCAAGGGTCTGCCCGGCAAGATCGTCGCGGGCGACGGCTTCCACAACTTCAACCTGGTCGTCACCAACGAGTCGAAGGCCGACATCAAGGGTGTCGCCTTCTACGCGGAGATCGAGAACTACGAGCTCGACGAGGCGAAGTTCCTGAGCCCGTACGTCACGCTGGAGTTCAAGAACACCGAGTCCGGCAAGTGGGAGCGGATCGGCGACGAGAACTGGGCCGGTGACTACTTCTTCTACGTCGAGTCCCTGAAGGCGAAGGCGAGCGAGAAGGTCAGCCTGCGCTTCAGCGTCGACAAGGGCGCCCCGGCCGGCGACTCGTACTCCTTCGGCTCCGGTGCCTACCTGGACAACGTCAAGGGCCAGGACTGCATCGCCGAGGGCTGGGCGCAGTACGACTTCGAGGTCCTGAAGGCCGGCTCCACCAACCCGAAGCCGGGTACCGCCAAGCCGAGCGACGGCGACAAGGACCCGGTGAAGAAGCCGCAGGGCAACGTCTCCGAGCTGCCGACCGGCAACCTCGCCGAGACGGGCTCCAACTCCGCCCTGCCGACCATCGGTCTCGTCGGCGGTGTCGCCCTCGTCGCCGGTGCGGGCGCGGTGTTCGTCGCCCGTCGCCGCAAGTCCGGCGCCGACGCGTAAGCGCTCCGCTCGGAGCGTGTGATTCGCCTGCGGGCCGGTGGGAGCCGGCCGCGCAGGACGCGTAAGGCCTGAGCGCTTCACGCAAGAGACGAAGGACCTGCACTCGGAGGGGGGCGCAGGTCCTTCGTCGTTTCCCGGAGGTACGGGGATGCGTGGCCGCTACTTCTTCGGGGGCATCACCGGCATGCCGAGGAACGGCAGCCGCAGCGCGCCGAAGGCGTCCGCGGGGACGGCGGGCGAGAGCGGCTCGACCGGCTTCAGCCGCTCGTACGCGGCTCCGGACGCCGGACGCGGGTCGGCCTCGCCCTTGTTGGGCCAGTACGACATCGCGCGCTCGGCCTGTGCGGTGATGGTCAGGGACGGGTTCACACCCAGGTTCGCCGTCACCGCGGCACCGTCGACCACGGAGATGCCCGGGTGCCCGTACAGCCGGTGGTAGGGGTCGATGACACCCTCGTCCGCGGACGCGCCGATCGGGCAGCCGCCCAGGAAGTGGGCGGTCAGCGGGGTGCCCATCAGCTCGCCGACGTTCGAACCGGCGAAGCCGTTGATCTCCGCGGCGATCGCGGAGGCGCCCTCCGAAGCCGCCCTGATCTGCTTCGGGTTGGGCGCCCCGTGGCCCTGGCGTGACGTCAGCAGGCCCTTGCCCGCACCCTTCGGCTTCAGGTACGTCGTCAGGGAGTTGTCGAGGGACTGCATCACCAGGCCGATGATCGTGCGCTCGGACCAGCGGCGGTTGGAGAGCGAGCGCGCCACCAGGGCGGGGTGCCGCACCGCGTTGAGCAGCCAGCCGAGAACCCTCGACGAGCCTTCCGTGTAGGGGACCTGGAGGATCGACAGGCCGCCCATCGAGTTCGACCCCCGGCCGTAACGGACGGGCTCGATGTGGGTGTTGGCGTCCGGGTGGATCGAGGACGTGATCGCGACCCCGCGGGTGAAGTCGACCTTCGCCTCGCCGGTCACCTTGCGGTAGCGGCGGTCGCTGGTCTGCGCGCCGACCAGCGCCTCGGAGTTCGTACGGGTCAGCTCGCCCAGCCTCTTCGACAGGTACGGCAGCTGGCCGCCCGCCTTCATGCGGTGCAGCAGGGTCTGCGTGCCGTACGTACCGGCCGCGAGGACGACCCGGTGTGCCGTGAAGACGCGCCCTTCGCCCCTCCGCCTGCGGTTGGTCGGGAGCGTCGAGACGGCGTACCCGCCCCGCGAGTCGTCCGTGACGGACACGGCGGTCGTCAGGGGGTGGACGACCGCGCCCGCCTTCTCGGCGAGGTACAGGTAGTTCTCGTTGAGGGTGTTCTTCGCGCCGTGCCGGCAGCCCGTCATGCACTCGCCGCACTCGGCGCACGCGCTGCGGGCCGGGCCCGCGCCGCCGAAGTACGGGTCGTCGACCTGCTGTCCCGGCTGCGCCTTCACGGTCCCGTCGGCGTCCTCGCCGTCACCGAAGAAGACACCGACCGGCGCCATGTGGAAGGTGTCGCCCACGCCCATCCGCTGGGCGGCCGCCTTGAGATGGACGTCCGAGGGGGTCATGGTCGGGTTGAGCCGTACGCCGAGCATGCGCTGCGCCTGGTCGTAGTACGGCTTCAGCTCCGCCTGCCAGTCGGTGATGTCCTTCCACTGCGGGTCCTCGAAGAACGGCTTCGGGGGTACGTAGAGGGTGTTGGCGTAGTTGAGGGAACCGCCGCCCACGCCCGCGCCCGCGAGCACCATGACGTTGCCCAGCAGATGGATGCGCTGGAGGCCGTACATGCCGAGCTTCGGCGCCCAGAGGTAGTTCTTGAGGTCCCAGGAGTTCTTGGGCAGCGTGCCGCGGGTGAAGCGGCGGCCCGCCTCCAGGACGCCCACGCGGTAGCCCTTCTCCGTGAGGCGCAGGGCGGTCACCGAGCCGCCGAAGCCGGAACCCACGACGATGACGTCGTAGTCGTAGTCGTGGGACGCGTCTTGCTGCCGCACGTCGTCTCCTTGCTGCGGGTCGTTTGCCGTTGCTCGCGCTCACGCGGCGGAGCCGCGAATCGATACAGCCCCGCGCCCCATCGGCGCGCCTAGCGGAACCGGAACGCCTTCATGAGGCGCAGGCTGCGGCTCATGAACTGGGCGTACTTCTCGTCGTCCATGCCGAGGGACGGAGCCATCGGCAGCAGGCGCTGCTGGGCGACCGTCTGGGCCTCGGTGTACTTGAGGATGCCCTCGGAGCCGTGCCGGCGGCCGAGGCCGGAGTCCTTCATGCCGCCCATCGGCGACTGGACGCTGCCGTACGCGGGCGCGTAGCCCTCGTTGATGTTGACCGTCCCGGTGCGCAGCCGGGCCGCGACCTTGGCACCGCGGCGGCCGTCCTTCGTCCAGACCGACGAGTTGAGGCCGTACGCCGTGGAGTTGGCGGCCTCGATCACCTCGTCCTCGTCCTTGAACCGGTAGATGGAGACGACCGGGCCGAAGGTCTCCTCACCGCAGACCGCCATCGGCGCCTCGACGCCGTCGAGGATGGTGGGCTCGAAGAAGTACGGGCCGATGTCGGGGCGCGCGACACCGCCCGCGACGACCGTCGCCCCCTTGGCGACGGCCTCCTCGACGTGCCGGGTCACGGTCTCCAGCTGGCGCTCGCCGACCAGCGAGCCCATCTCGGCGCCGTACGCGAGGGACCTGCCGAGCCGCATGGCCCTGGTCCGCGCGGCGAACCGCTCCACGAAGGTGTCCGCGATCGACTCGTGGACGTACAACCGCTCGATGGAGATGCACAGTTGGCCGGCCGACGAGAAGCAGGCGCGGACCGCGCCGGCCGCGGCCTTGTCGATGTCGGCGTCCGCCAGGACCAGCATGGCGTTCTTGCCGCCGAGTTCGAGGGAGACGCCGACCAGCCGGGCGGCCGCGCCCTGGGCGACCTGGCGGCCCGTGCGGGTGGAGCCGGTGAAGGAGACGTAGTCGGCGTGCTTGACGACCTCCGGGCCGACGACGGGTCCCTCACCGAGGACGACCTGGAAGACGTCGGCCGGCAGGCCCGCCTCGATCAGCAGGTCACGGGCCCACAGGGCGGTGAGGCAGGTCTCGGTGTCGGGCTTCATCACGACGGCGTTGCCCGCGACGAAGGCGGGCAGCGCGTCGCCGACGGAGAGTTCCAGCGGGTAGTTCCAGGGGGCGATCTGGCCGACGACGCCTCGCGGGTGGCGCAGCTCGGTGACCTTGGTGAGGGTCGGCATGGCGCCCGCGTGCCGCTTGGGGCGCAGGTAGAAGGGTGCCCGGCGGCCGTAGTGGCGGGCCGCGACGGCGACCGCCTGGACCTCCTCGTGGGCGTGCAGCCGGGCCTTGCCGGTCTCCAGCTGGATCAGGTCCAGTACCTCGGCCTGGCGGGCGAGCACGAGGTCGTGGAAGCGGAGGAGGACGGCCGCGCGCTGCCTGACCGGTACCTGGGCCCAGACCGCCTGGGCCGCGCGGGCCCGCTCGTAGGCCTTCTCGACGTCCTCCGGGGTGGACTCGGGCAGGTCGGCCAGCTTCTCGCCGGTGAACGGCGTGTGGTTGGCGGTCCGGCCCGAACCTGCGACGCCACGCGTGAGCTGTGCGATCAGCTCCGGCGTGACCACGTCAGCAGCCGTGCGGGCGCCCTCGGGGGCGGGCGCGAGGGGGTTGGTGCCGGTCTTTTCCGGGGCCTGTACCGGGGCCTGCGAGTCCGTCATGAGCCGCAGGGTATGCCCGCCCGGCCTCTTTGGGTACCCGGCGGTAATAGGGATTCACGGAGTACACACACGACGCCAGTGATCACTGGCAATAAATGGCCTGATCAGGGTGTTGTCCGGCGATGATCAGGGACGGGCCGACGAATCGGTGCGAATGGTCACGGCATGATCCTCAGACGGTCGCGGGCCGTCCCCCAGGTCCCCCGGCAGCCGCGCCCCTCGACCGCCGCGTCCCGTCCCACCAGCTCGCCGGCGGCCCGCCGTACGATCCCGCGCCGGCCGAGCCGGGCCCGTCGGTGTCAGGCCGTGGGAGGGGTCCGACCGCCGGGCAGGGGTCCCTTCCTGTGCGGCGACCGGTGTTTGGGGAGGGCCGTGCGTCCCACCGCCGCCGCGAGCTTGCGCAGCCGGCGCCAGTCCATGGGCGGCCTGGCCTCCGGCACGCCGGGGCGGTTCCCGGGCACGCGCACGCGCAGGGCACCGGGCTCGATCCGGCACCGTACCGGCGTGGGCAGGACGAGGGCCTCGCCGTCCACGCCGACCTCGATCCCGGGGCGGTCGGCGTCCACGACCACCTCACGGGCCGTCAGCACCGTGAGCCCGGTGGAATGGCGCCCCAGCAGCAGGCCGGCGGCGTCGGCGGCGTTCTCGACCCGGATGCCGAGGACGCCCAGCACCCCGGACTCCAGCCGTTCGCGGTAGCCGAGCCCCGCCGGATCGTCCATGCGGTAGGGGTTGTTGCTCACGAGGAGCGCCTGGGGCGCGTCGATGACGGCCGCCGCGGCGCCGTCCGCCTCCTCCACCCGGGCGGTCAGCCGGGGCCCCCGCTCGTGCGTCAGCAGCTCGGGCAGCAGCTCCAGCGTCGTACGGACCTTGTCGTCCCGGTACGCGGGGCTCTGCACGACGACGGCGTACGCCCCGAACGAGGCGTTGTTGACGAAGGGGTAGGTGTCGGCGAAGCCGAGGTCGACGCGGAGTTCGACCCCTGCATCGGTGAGCGCGTCGAGGGAGGCGGCCGGGTCGTCGCGGTCGAGCCCGAGGTCCATGGCGAAGTGGTTCCGCGTCCCGGCACAGACCACGAGGAACGGCATGTCGTGCTCCGCGGCGACGGCGGCGACGAGCGCCTGCGTACCGTCCCCGCCCGCGACGCCGAGCAGGTCGGCCCCGTCCGCGACGGCCCGCCGGGCGAGTTCGGTCACGTCCTCCTGCCGTTCGGCGTCGAGGAGATGGACACGTGCCCCGAGCCTCTCCGCCTTCTCCTTCAGCCCGAACCGCTCGACCTTTCCGCCTCCGGACCGCGGATTCATGATGAGGAAGGCCCTGGTGGGGGCGGGAGTCCGGTACTCCGCCACGCTCACGGCGTGCGACTTGGTGCTGCTGAGCGCGAACTTCCCGGCCCACAGGGCGGAACACCACAGCGCCAGTGACACGACGACGACCCACAGCAGGTTCGCGGCGGCGAAGATCCAGACGACGGCCGCGGGTGTCGCGAGGGCGAGGGCTGCGGCCGCCGCCCGGGCCGTCCCCCGCAGGGTCAGCACCCACCACAGCGCGGCCACGGTCACCGCCGTGCCGAACACCCCGACCGCGACGAGCAGCAGGCTCGCGGCCCTCGCGTACCCGAGCGGCAGCAGCACGGCGAGACCGGCGGCGGCCAGTGCGCCGCGCGCCGCCCACCGCTGCCGGGCATGCGCCCGCCCGTCAAGATCCAGGCCCACGCCCGCCGCCTCTCTCCACGTCAGGGGCAGCAGTATGCCCTCCCTGACCCGACTTGACGTTTCCTTGACCGCCGCACAGACTCCAGCTCCACCCCGATAACTCCGAAGGAATATTCGAATAATGAAGAGATTCGCGCTGCCGCGTACCGGTGCCGCCGCCGTCGTGTCGGTCCTCTCGCTCGCCCTGGTGACCGGGTGTTCCGACAGCGGCTCCGACGGCGCGTCGGACTCGGGCGACAAGGCCGGGGCCAAGGAACCGGCCGCGGCAGCGAAGGTCCTGAGCGACAGTGAGCTGGAGAAGCTCATCATCGCCACGGCGGACGTCAAGGGCTTCAAGGTCGGTCCGGCCGACGGGGCCGAGCAGTTCGCCTCCTCCAAGAAGGACATCAAGGTCGTCGACGAGAAGTGCGCGCCTCTCGTGTACGTCCTCACCGGTTTCGCGCCGGGCGATTCGGCCTCCTACGTCAACCGCATGGCCCAGGAGGACCCCACGGCCAAGCCGAGCGCGTCCCCCACCAAGGACATGGAGGACATGACCGAGGAGGAGCTCGACGACGCGATGAACTCGATCACCGACGCCCTCGGTTCGACGGTGAGCATCGTCTCGCTCTCCTCGTACGAGGGGGACGGCGCCAAGGAGACCATGGCCTCGGTCTCCGCCGCGATCGACGGCTGCGGCGGCGGCTTCACGGCGACGGCGAAGGGCGAGCCCCAGAAGTTCAAGAAGATCGCGAGTGAGAAGGCGTCCGGCAGCGGCGACGAGTCACTCGCGTTCGCGGCGACCGCGGACACCGACGGTGACCCGGTCGTGCACGCGGAGGTCGCGCGGCACGGGAGCACGGTCGCCACGTACTTCACGTTCAGCCTGGCGGCCTTCGCCGACGACGCGAAGGTCTCCGACTACGCGGTGCCGGCTGCCCTGATCAAGGCCCAGACGGCCAAGCTCGGCTGACCGGACGCCGGCTGACGGAAGAGGGAGACCGACGCGGGGGCGGGTCCGGGCGCACCGGCCCGTCCCCTCGCCGGTTCCCTCCTCCGTCGGTTCGGATCCGTTCCTCCGTCGGTTCGGATCCATCGGTTCACAGCTTGTCGATGTCCAGGTTCGCGATGGCCGTCCTCGCGACCTCGCGTCCCCGCTCGGTGAAGTCGCCCCTGCCCGGGTAGCCGATCATGAGCTTGTACATGTCGCCCGAACTGGTCTTGTAGTACAGCAGCTGGATCTCGCGCGGACGCGGGGAGTCGGAGTCCAGACTGGAGTAGACGATGGTGTTCCGGGCCGCCTTGCGGTCCTTGTACGTGGAGTTGTCGGGCGTGCTCTTCGGCGCCGGATCGGCGTCCATACCGAGGGCGTAGGCGCCGTTCTTCTTGTAGGTGGCGTCGTCGTCGTACATCTCGGCCGGCGCCGACGCGGCGATCTCGCCCGAGGTGTCCTCGCTCTTCCTGGCCAGCGACAGACTGACCCAGAGGGTGCCGCTCAGATCGGTGAACGTGACCCAGTGCTCCTCCGCCGGCGCGTCGGCCTTGGGCACCGTCTTCTGGTAACCGGCCGGAA
The DNA here is from genome assembly GCF_027107535.1 of Streptomyces aurantiacus. Classification (NCBI taxonomy): domain Bacteria; kingdom Bacillati; phylum Actinomycetota; class Actinomycetes; order Kitasatosporales; family Streptomycetaceae; genus Streptomyces; species Streptomyces sp. Qhu-G9. Next base: position 8,680,811 of record NZ_CP114283.1, read on the forward strand.
CCGCCATCGTCGCCCCCAGGGCCTTCACGTCCTCCTTCTTCCAGCCGTCCGGCAGCGGCCCGGCGAACGGGTCCGCGACCACCACGTACGCCGCCACCGCCGCCGCGACGACCGCGGCGCCGATGCCGGTCCAGCCCTTGCGGCCGACCCGCAGCTGTCTCCGGGTGGGCGGTTCGGGCCGGACGACCCGCGTGGGCTCGGGCTGCGGCGGCCGCGCCGTCTGCTCCAGGAGCGCGCGGACCCGTGCGGCGTTCGGGCGGTGGGCAGGATCCTTGTCGAGGAGACCGTTGACCGCCTCGGCGAGCGGTCCCGTGGCCGTGCTGGGCGGCGCCGGCGTGGCGTTGAGGACGGACTGGAGCGTCGCGGGCGTGTTGCTGCGGCGGAACGGCGAGACGCCCTCCGTGGCCGCGTACAGGACCACGCCGAGCGACCAGAGGTCCGACGCCGGGCCCGGGCGCTGCCCCAACACCCTTTCGGGCGCGATGAACTCGGGCGAGCCGACGAAGCCGCCCGTGTCCGTCAGATTCGTCTCGCCCTCGATCTGGGCGATGCCGAAGTCGGTGAGGACGACCCGGTCGCCCGTGCCGAGCAGGACGTTGTCCGGCTTGACGTCGCGGTGCAGGATGCCCGCCGCGTGCGCGGCCTCCAGCGCGCCGAGCACCTCGAGGCCGATTCTCGCCGCTTCGCGCGCGCCGAGCGTGCCCTCCTGGAGGGCGGCTCCGAGCGAACGGCCCCGGACCAGCTCCATCACGATCCACGGCCGGCCGTCCACGACCGCGACGTCGTGGACGTTGACGACGGCCGGGTGGTCGAGCCGCGCCGCGGCGCGCGCCTCGCGCCGCATTCGCTCGTAGACATTGGCTCGTTCACGTTCGGGAAGATGGTCGGGTACGCGGGGTTCCTTGACGGCGACCTCCCGGTCCACCGTCTCGTCCTTGGCCCGCCACACGGTGCCCATGCCGCCGTGGCCGAGTTTGTCGAGCAGCCGGTACCGCCCGGCGATGAGCCGGCCGCCGCCGGGCTCCTGGGATGCCTGGCGTTCTTGGGGTTCTTGGGGTTCTTGGGGCGCCTGAGGTTCCTGGGGCGCCTGCTGTTCGGGCACGACCTGGGTGGGTGCGGCGTACGGATTCCCGGGGTACGGCACGGCGGCCGGCGGGCGCGGCGGTTGCAGACCGAAACTCGTTGGTTCGTCGGGACCGTAAGGGGCTCCCCCGTTGCTGCTCATGGGAACCATCCTTATCGTGGCAAGCGCTTCTGCTCCACCCTGGGCGCTTTCCGGTCACAGACCCGTGACGCACGACGTTCCTTATGCGCCTTTTACGACATGTGCCTTTCTGCGGCGTCGTGCGCTTGACGGGTCGACGCGGCGCACGGACCGTGCGGCGGCGCACAAGTTCGGGGTGCTCAGGAACTCACGCGCCTCACGATCCGTGCCGTTCAGGAACTCGCGCGGCTCAGGAATCCGTGCGGGCGAACGTGTCGACCGCGACGTCGAAGTACTCCCGCGCCTCCCGCGCGCTGCCGACCGGGGCCGACACCCACACGTCGTACATCCGGCCGTCCTCCTCCCAGCACAGGTCGAACGTGTGCCGAGCACCCTCCGCCTCGCTGAAACCGTTCCAGGTGAACTGCCAGAGCGCGGCGGTGCGTCCGGAGCGGGTGGTCTCGGTGACACGGCCCTCGCGGTAGCCGGGGTTGGTGTCCGGACCTCTGGCGTCCGCGCGCCCCATCACCGCGAGCGGGCCGCCCGGTTCCGGGTCGGCCGTCTTGACGCCGATGCGGAAGACCTTGCCCGCCGACAGGTAGAAGATCCGCTCGCCCTGCTCCTCGCGGGTGAAGCCCTCGGGGACGGCGAGCGAGAAGCCCGCCGCGTCCTTGGCGAGGCGGTATCCCGCGGGCGCGGTGCGGCCGGTGGAGGTGGAGGGCCGGGTGCGGGTGACGGTGACGGTGGGCGCGGGGCTCGCAGCGGGACTCGTGGTCGTGGCTGCCGTACGGGGCGAGGAGACCGAACTCGACGGCGGAGCAGGCCCGTCGCCCTCGTCGTCCCGCATGAGCAGCGCGGCCGCGGACACGCCCGCCCCGGCCATCGCCGCGACGAGGGCGGCCGCGATCAGCACGTTGCGCATCGACGTGGACACGGCCGCGGCGGGCCTCAGCGGAGGTGTCCCGGCCGGTTCGGGCGGTGGCGTCGGAGCCGGGGCGCCGGGCTCCCGCCGGGGCACGTCCCGCTGTGTCGGCGTGTATCCGGGCGGGACGGCCGGTGTGCGGCCCGTGTCGAGGAACGCCCGCAGCAGCCTCTCGGCCTCCACCGCGTCGAGCCGCTGTTCGGGATCGCGCTCCAGCAGGCCCCGTACGACGGGGAGCAGGGGCGCGGCCGCGGCGGGCGGACGTATCTCGTCGACCACCACCGCGTGCAGGATCCCGCCCAACGAGTCGCGGCGGAACGGCGATTCACCGCTCAGAGCCGTGCAGAGCAGTGCGCCGAGCGACCACAGGTCCGACTCGGGCCCGGTCCGCAACCCCGCCATCCGCTCGGGCGCGGTGTACTCGGGCGAGCCCACGAACGACCCGCTCTCGGTGAGTGTCGTCGCGCCCGCGACCTGCGCGATCCCGAAGTCGGTGAGGACGACCCGGCCCTCCTCGGTGAGGAGGACGTTGGCGGGCTTCAGGTCGCGGTGCAGGACCCCCGCGCCGTGGGCCTTGCGCAGCGCGCCGAGGAGGTCGACCCCCATCCGGGCCGCCTCGACGGCGCCGACGGGGCCGTGCCGGGAGATCCGCTCGGCGAGCGAGCCCCCTTCGAGCAGATCCATGACGATGTACGGGCGTTCGTCCTGCTCGACGACGTCGTGCACGACGACGATGTGCGGATGCCGCAGTTGCGCGACCGCGCGTGCCTCGCGCAGCGTGCGCTCGCGCTGCAACCGGGACTCCTCCGCCGAGAGCGAGGTGTCGAGGGCGAGTTCCTTGACGGCCACCTGCCGGGCGAGCAACTGGTCCGTGGCCCGCCACACGACGCCCATGCCGCCCCGGCCGAGTCTGGCCTCCAGGCGGTAACGGCCCGCGATGACACGGGCGTTGTCCTCCGGTCTCTCCCCCTCGGTCCCCATGCGCCCCATCATGCCGCACCGGACGGGACCCTTCCGGGGCCACGCGTCCGGGGTGGCCGACAAGCGACGTACCCGCCACCGGGCTTCGGGGCGACCGGAGGCCGGCCGGGACTGCCTCCGCCCTGCCGGAGTCGACTCGGCACGGCCGGGGCGTCACTCCCCGGCCCCGGCGTCACTCCCCGGCCGGCGGCCGCCACCCGCGCAGGATCGCGTCGAACTGTTCCCTCGCGGTGTCCCAGTCCGCGGCGGGCGCGGACATGTAGATCACGTACTCGACCCCGTCACGGCCGAGATACGCCTGCTCGATGGCCCGGCGCGGGCCGGGGAACTCCGTGTCCTTGGGCAGCGCGGTCCAGGTGAAGTCCCACAGCGCCCCCGGGCGGTCCCGGAAGGTGTTGGCCTCCAGACCGACCCGCCGGTAGTCGGTCAGCCGCTGCAACTGCTGTTCCAGGTCGACGAGATGCCGGTACGGGCTGTCGAAGTCCGGGGCGTCGTCGACGGCGATGCGCAGGAAGTGCTCCCCGCCGTCGGGCGAGTAGTCGATCTGGTCGTTGTCGACCTGCCGCTTCCAGCCCTTGGGCAGGACGAGGCTGAAGCCCTTGACGTCGTTGACCCGCTCCCAGCCGTCGGGCACACCACCGGCCTGGGCCTCCCCGGTCTGCTTCCCGTCCCCCTCCGCCGAGGATGTCGGTTTCGTGGGGGACCCTTTCGTGGGGGACGAGGAGGGGTCCGAGGACGCCGACGTGCCGGCACCCCACCCGTTCGCGTACAGCATCGCCGCGGCGCCACCGCCTCCCACGAGCGCGGCCAGCAGCACGACCACGGCGAGGGTGTTCCACCGGCGGCGGGCGGGCTGCCCCACCGCCGCCGGCTGGCTCGCGGTGGCGACGGCCGGGTCGACGGCGGGCCCGCCATGGCTGCCGTAGGTGTCGTGGGCGCCCGGCCCGCCGTAGCCACCCTGCGGACCCTGGCTGCCCTGGGTCCCGTAAAAGCCGGGGTGGCCATGGGCGCCGTGGTGGACGGCCCCCTGCGGCCCGGGAGCGACGCCCTGCCCGGGTCCGTACGCCCCCTGGGGACTCGGCCCGTACGCACCGGCTCCCTGCCCGTACGTGCCCGCGGGTTCCTGCCCGGGCGTGCCCGGAGGCTCCTGCCCGTACTGGCCCGAGGGCTCCATCCCGTGCCGGCCCGAGGGCTCGTGCGGGTTGATCACGTGCTGCGTCGGCACATAGGCCTGTGCCGCGTTCGGCGTGCGTCCCTCCGCGGCCTCGGCGAGCATCTGCTCGGCCTCCTCCGGGCCGGGCCGCCGGGCGGGGTCCTTGCGCAGCAGCGCGGTGATGACGGAGGCGAGCGGGCCGGCGTTCTCCAGTTCGTCGGGCTCCTCGCCGACCACGGCCTGCATGGTGGTCAGGGGTGTCGTCCGCCGGAACGGCGACCTCCCCTCCACCGCCGTGTAGAGCGTCGCGCCCAGCGCCCACAGGTCGGCGGACGGGCCCGGGTCCTGACCGCGGATACGCTCCGGCGCCAGATAGTCGACCGAGCCGACGATCTCACCGGTGCGCGTGATGGTCGTGTCCCCCTCGACCTGCGCGATCCCGAAGTCGGTGAGGAGCACGCGCCGGTCCTCGGAGAGCAGTACGTTGCCCGGCTTGACGTCGCGGTGCAGCACGCCGGCGGAGTGCGCGGCCCGCAACGCCCGCAGTACCCACAGCCCGACCCTGGCCGCCTCCCGCGGTTCGACGCGCCCGGACTCCTTGACGGCGTCGGCGAGCGAGTGCCCCTCGATCAGCTCCATCACGATCCAGGGCCGGCCGTCGTGCTCCAGCACGTCGTGCACGGTGACGACGGCCGAGTGGTTGATGCGTGCCGCCGCCCGGGCCTCGGCCCTGGTACGGGCGAGGAGAACGGCCCGCTCGCTTTCGGACACGTACAGCGCGGCCGTCAGTTCCTTGATCGCGACGGCACGGTGCAGTACCTCGTCCCGCGCTCGCCACACCCGGCCCATGCCGCCACTGCCGATGGAGTCGGCGAGCCGGTAGCGGCCCGCCAGAAGCAGGCCCTGCATCTGATTCACGTTTCCCCGCAATGCTCTTGACAGCGTCAGACTAAGGACCGGTCCGCGCCCAGGGAACCGGCGGGGTCCGACGGGGACAGCACTGTGACGGTTGCCGCGTACGTGAACGGGCCGTTGCCGTCCGGTGATCAGGCGTCGACCACCGCCCCGGCGCCCCGACCGCATTGCGACTTCTGCCGAGTCGACGTCATGACGGCACAGGCTTCGGTGCGGGACAGTGTCATGACGTCACATCAGAGACACCCATCAGCCGGACACGTCAGTCACTGGACACGATGGCGAGACGCATTGGCGAGACGCTTCGGCGAGACACGTCGAAGGAGCGCCTCGGAGAATCGGGTCGGAGAAACGAGTCGGAGAACCGGGTCGGAGCCGTGCATCCGAACGGCACGTCAGCCGGTGGCCTGGTACGTCGACGACGCCTGCTCGTACAGGCGCGTCACCTCGTCCCGCTCGGCCTCGGGGCCGCGCACCTGCACGACGTGGTACCGCCCGTCGACGATCATCGCGAGATTCCGTACGAAGACCTCGCGGCCCGCGGAGTCCTGCCAGGTGAACTGCCCCTCGGCCATGGCCCGTCCGCCCACGTCGATCCGCCGCATCCCGCTGGACGTGGCCCACGTCGAGTCGCGGAACGGCTGCAACTCGCGCTCCTCCTCGCGCTGGTAGGCCATCGGGTCGGTGCCGTACTCCCCGGTCGTGTCCCGTCCTGGTACGACCAGCAGCTCGAAGCCGCCGTGCGAGTAGACGACCTGACCGCGTCCGTTCTTCCCGGTGCGCTCCCAGCCGTTGGCGACCGCCACGCGGAACCCCTCGGTGTCCTTGCGCAGCGTGAAGCCCTGTGGGAGCTCCGGTCCGGTCGTCTGGGTCGTCGAACTGGACGAGCGTGACGGGCTGCTGTCCTTGCTCGGCGACTTCTCGTCCTGCGGATCCTTGCCCTTGTTCCCGTCCGTGCCGGTGCCGGTGTCCGCGGAGTGACCGGGGGCGGGGCTGACGACGTCTCCCGCGGAGCCGGTGCGCTCACCGCCGGAGTCACTCTTGGGCATGAAGGCCACGGCGTACGCGACGGCGGCGGCCATGGCGAGCAGGATCAGCAGAAGCAGGGTGCGGCCGAGCCGCCGGGGCTTGACCTCCTTGCCCTGCTTGGCCCGCTTGTGACGGCCGTGCGGACTGGTGTCCGGCAGCCCGGCGCGGCGCCTGCGGACGAGCTCGCCCCGACGGCGTACGACGGGCAGCCGGGTCGGGTCCATGGGGGGAGCGGCGACGACGTACGTGCCGGCCTCCGGCTCGGGCGCCGACCGCACCAGCGAACGCAGCCAGCCCCGGAGCTCCTCGAAGTCCAGTCGATCGGTGGGGTCCTGGCGCAGCAGCGACTCGACGACCGGCCGGAGCGGACCGCACTCCTCCGCGAACGCGGGCGGCTCCGCGCACACCAGCTGGACCAGCTCCGCGGTGTTCTCCTCGGGGTAGGGCGCGTGGCCCTGGACGGCGCGGAAGAGCAGCGCCCCCAACGCCCAGAGGTCGGTCGCGGGACCGATCGGTGCCGCCAACTGCCAGTTCTCGTGCACGGGACCGGCCTGCTCGGGCGCCCAGCGCTCGGTGACCGGCCCCACGACGGCCATCCGCGCCTGCCGGGCCCGCTCCGCCGCCAGCGCGGTGGCCGGTCCTCGTCGGGACGCGGGGGCTTGGGCGGGGGTGAGCCGGCTCCACCGGGTGGGAGCCTCGCCCGTACCCGGGTCCGCAGACGTGCCGGTCGGCGACCCGTATCCGGCACCGTACGCGGCGGTCTCCGTCGCCCATCCGCCGGTCGCGTTGCCGTTCCCGTCGTAATCCGGGCCCGTCCCGTGCCCCTGGAACCCCGTGGTGTCACCGCGGCCCGGTACGTCGTTTCCGTTGCCGCCGCTGCCGCCGGTGCGGCCGCCCGGCAGTGCGGGCGAGCGGTCCTGCCCGTTTCCTCCGGCCACGGGCGCACCGCCGCGCGGCGCCGCACCGTGCCAGGCGCCCGGCAGGCCCACCCCGTACGGGTCGGCGATCTGCCCCGGCGGCGAGGTGTGCTCCATCCCCTGCCCGGAGATCTGCCCGGAGATCGGCCCGGTGTCCGTATCGCTCCCGGCGGACCGCGGAGCGGGCAGCGCGGGGCTCCGGCCGCCCCGCTGCTCCTCCTGGACGCGGGCCGCCGCCCGCGCGCCCGCGCGGTAGGCCGCGATGGCACCGGCCCGCGCGGCCCGTACGTCCCCGCCCGCGTCCATCGCCCGCTGTGCCATGTCCGAGGCCTGCGACTGTGCCTGCGTGACAGGCAACGCGCCGCCGCGCACGGCCTCGACCGCGGCACGGCCACCGCCCTCCGGCCCACGCCCGCCGGGTACCGCCTGCGCCCCGGACCGCCCGGCGGCACCGGCCTGACCGAACTGGCCGGCCGCGGTATGCCGTCCGGTCTGCCCGGGCGCGCCCGCCGAACCCGCCGGCCCTGCCGGGTCCGGCGGACCGCCGGCCGCTCCGGGGCCGTCCGTGTCACCTTCGCCGTCGGCGGCCGGCACGGGGTCGTACCCGCACAGCGCCTCCTCCGCGGCTCCCGAGGCGAGCCCCGTGAGCATCACCCGCCCGTCGTCGCAGACGAGCACCGTGCGCGCGGTGATGTTCCGGTGCACCCACCCGTGCGCGTGCAGCACGCGCAGGGCCGTCAGCACGTCGGAGGCCACCTCGGCGGCCCGGTACGGGCTCAGCGGGCGCTCGGCGAGCAGCGCCGCGAGCGGCCGCGAGGGCACCAACTCGCTCACTATCCACAACGACCCGCCCTCGGCGAACACGTCGAAGACCTGGTCGAGCCGGGGATGGTCGGGGATGCGCGCCGCGGCCTGCGCGGCCTCGATCGCCCGCCGCACGGCGGGCTCGGTGGGCCGCCGTGTGGTGCGCGCGGCCGGTCGCCGCACACCGGCGTCCCGCGCCACGAAACCGTCGGGCAGCCCGTCCGCGTCGAGCACCTCCGCCTCGACGACCTCGGGCAACGGCACTTGACGGACCAGGACTTCCTGCCCGCTGTACGTGTCGAAGGCGCGCGTCTCGGCGAGCTCGAACTCGTCGGACGGGGGCAGCGGCAGGCGGTAGCGGTCGGCGAGTACCCGTCCCGCATAGTCGTCCACGAAGCCTCCCCCGGCCGCCCGGTTGGTCAATTCCGTTCGCCATGCGTCCCGTTGTGGCTGCAGTTGTGCCTGCGTACGGTCCGCAACCACTCACGATACGTGCCGGAGGCAACCCACAGTGAGGAGATACGAGATCTCAGTTGTCTCGTGCCCCTCAGGACTTCGGTTCGAACGACTTCGTCAGCGTCCGCCACGTGTCTTTACGGAGACCGGTGTCCCATTTCGAGGCCTTCGCGGTGTACATGAGGCCATATCCGAGGCTGTCGTCGACGACGAACCCACGGTCTATGGACCGGTACTTGGTGCCGCTCTCCACGTAGGTGAATTCCCAGTCGGCCGTGTTCCAGCCGCGGTAGTCCACCTTCTCTATTCGGATCCGCTGGTACTGCGGCCGCCGCATGAACTGCTCCTGGTTCTTCCAGTCGGCCACCGGATCGTCCTTGGGCGTCGTGGTCCAGCCGACCAGCAGCTTCTGTCCGTCGGGACCGGAGAACCGGGCACCGGCCGCGCTCGTCGACTGGAACTTCCAGCCCTTGGGCAGCCCGATCGAGAACCCCTGCCCGTCCTTGTGCGTCGACACGACTCCGTCGGCCGAACCGCCACCGGAGCCGCCCTCCGACCCGCTCGAACCACTCGATCCGTCCGACTCCCCGGAAGCGCTCGCGCTGGGCGAGCTGTCCTTGGCCGTGCCCCCGCCGGAGGCGTCCGGCTTCTCGCCGCCGTCCGTCTCCGTGTCGCTGTTCTCGTCCTGCTTGGTGTCGCTTCCCGCGCTCGCCCCGCTGGACGCCGACTTGTCGCCGCCGCCCTTGTTGTCCTTGGTACCCGAGTCGCCACCGCCACTCAGCGTGACGGTGAGAATCGTGCCCAGCACGGCCAGCACCACGACGACGGCGACGATCAGCATCGTCCGCCGGGACACGACATCGGTGAGCGGCGCCCTCGGCGCGACGGTTCGCGGATGCGTTTCCCCGGCACCATCCGGCCTGCCGGCACCACTCGAACCAGCAACCACCGCACTGGAGTTCAACGCGGAGGCAGCAGTGTCCCGTCCCTTCGCGGAGCCCGGCACATCGGCCCCTGCCGAGGCCGCGGCGGAACCGGACCGAGCCACGGCCCCGGAGCCGGAATCGGCCGGGGACGCGGAAGTCACGGAGGCGTCCGCCGCCGGGACCGCCTTGCCGGGCTTCGCCTCCGCCTGTCCGTCCACCGCCTTCGCGGTACCGGCCGCCGCGGCAGCGCCGGCCGCCCCGGCGCCCTTTCCCTTCCGCACGGAGCGCAGCGCCCCACGCAGCCGGTCTCCCGGCTCCTCACTCTTCTTGCCGCCCGGACCCGCCTTCTTGGACGGGCTCTGCACGGGGAGGTCCGGCAACGGCACGACCTTCGTCGCGTCCGCCGGCTCCGGCTCGTCGTCCTTGGGCTCGGGCGCGTGGATCACCTCGGTGAGCATCGCCCGCGCGCCCGCGTCGTCGAGCCGCTGCTCGGGGTCCTTGACGAGGAGCCCGTAGATGACCTTCTCCAGCGGCCCTGCGTTCTTCGGCTGCTCCACCGGCTCCGTCATCACCGCGGTGAGCGTCGCGATGGCGGACCCCTTGTCGTACGGCGGCACGCCCTCCACCGACGCGTACAGCAGGCCTCCGAGGGACCACAGGTCGGCCGCGGGGCCCGGCTTGTGGCCTCGCGCCCGCTCCGGCGAGATGTACGAGGGCGCGCCCACGAGCATGCCGGTCGAGGTGATGGACGGATCGCCCTCGACCTGGGCGATACCGAAGTCGGTGAGCACGACCCGGCCGTCCTCGGCGATCAGCACGTTCGACGGCTTCACGTCGCGGTGCAGGATGCCCTCGCGGTGCGCCGAACGCAGCACGTCGAGGATGGCCAGCCCCACTTCGGCCGCGCGCTTCGGCGTGAGCAGCCCGTCCTCGCGGATCACCTCGGCGAGGGACTTGCCCTCGACGAGCTCCATCACGATCCACGGCCGGTTGTCCTCGTCGACCACGTCGAAGACGGTCACCGCGCTGTTGTTCCGGATCCGCGCGATCGCCTTGGCCTCACGGAAGGTGCGGGTGATCAGCCGCCGCTTCTCGTCCTCGTCGATGCGCGGCGGCAACCGCAGTTCCTTCACGGCGACCGTACGGCCCAGTGTCTCGTCCTCGGCTCGCCACACGGTGCCCATGCCGCCGCGGCCGAGGACTCCTCCCAGCCGGTACCGCCCGGCGAGGAGACGTTCACTCTCGTCCTGACGGGATGCTCCCGCCCGCTCCGCCTCCGACATGCGTCCCCTCATGCAACCCGCCCTGACAGAGCCTTCATTGTCCCCCACCCGGCCACCGACCGATGCCCCGGGTGCCCCTCGCGGAGGCATTCCTTCCCCGAGCCGCCCCTCATCCGGCCCCCGACCGGCGCCCCGACCGGACCGTCCCCCATGATGAGCTGCGACGAGGGGGATCTCGATGCCACCGCTGAGGACGCTGCCGGCTCTTTCTTTGTCCCTTGCCCTCCTCGGCCTGACCTCCGTCTCCTCGGCGCCCGCGCCCTCCGCTCTGGACACCGCCCTCGCCCGGCTCGTCACCGAAGGCAGGGCCCCCGCCGCGGCCCTGCTGGCCGACGAGGGATCCGGCTCCCACTTCGCCCACGCGGAAGCCCTCGCGAAGACGGGAGCTCCGAGGACCGCTCCCGACACCGAGCCCTTCACGACGAACGGCGCCACTGACGGCGTTGAGGACGACGGCACGAACGGCACCGCGGGCAACACACCCGTCGACAGCCCGGCGTCCGCGAGTCCTCGCCGCACCGGAACCCGCGTCTCCGGCTCCCCCACCGCCACCTCCCTCCACCGCGCCGACCACTTTCGCGCCGGCAGCATCACCAAGACGTTCATAGCGACGGTCGTGCTGCAACTGGCCGCCGAGCACCGCCTGTCGCTGTCCGACTCGGTGGACGCCCACCTGCCGGGCCTGGTGCGCGGCGTCGGCAACGACGGTCGCGTCCTGACCCTGCGGGCCCTGCTCACCCACACCAGCGGGCTCGCCGACTTCACCGCCGACACCGCGGGGGCCGTCCCCCTCACGCCTGTTCAGGCCGTACGCATCGCACTCACCCATCCCCCGGCCGACCGCGGCCGCTTCGCCTACTCGAACACCAACTACGTGTTGCTCGGCATGGTCGTCGAGCAGGTCACCGGCCACTCGTACGCCGCCGAGGCCGAGCGGCGCCTCATCACTCCGCTCCGACTGACAGGCACCTCCTTCCCCGGCAGCCGTCACGCGCTGCCCGAACCGCACGGCCGCGCCTACTCCGCCGACGGGACCGATGTCACCGACCTGGACCCTCGCGTGGCCGGCGCGGCGGGCGAACTGGTCACCACGCTCGCCGACCTGAACCGCTTCTACGCGGCCCTGCTCCGCGGCGATCTGCTGCCGCCCCGCCAACTGCGCGAGATGCTCGACACCCGCACCGCACACGGCTCGTACGGCATGGGCCTCTATTCCGTGAAACTTCCGTGCGGCACCACGGTGTGGGGACACAACGGCCGCATCACCGGCAGCTACGTCCGGACCGCTGCCACGTCCGACGGCCGCCGTGTCCTCACCTTCCGTGTGAACACGGACGCGATTGCAGACCCCTCCGTCGAACCCGCCCTGCTCGCCGCCGAGTTCTGCCCCCGCACCCCTTAGAACGAGCGGGTTCCGAGCAGAGATCCCAGGTCAGGACACTCGTTCGGGTGACACTCGCCGATCTGCGCCGATCTGCGCCGGCCTTCGCCCCCGAGCCCTCGGCCCTCGGCCCTCACGTTTCGCCGCCGACCCCTCGTCTCTCGCCCCTCGGCCCTCGCCGGGCGAAGCCGACAGGGCCCGAGTCGCGCTCGCACGAACTCGGGCCCTGTCGCACTTCCCTGCCTCCGGCAACACCCACGGCGCCCGGAGCCCTTACAACGGCTGGAACCCCTACAGCGGCACGATGTCCGGCGCGCCCAGCCTGGCAGCGTCGGCCGTCAGGTCGTCCGGCTGCCGCTGCGACTCCCGCTCCGCCTCCACCCGCTTCTCGTAGTGCTCGACCTCGCGCTCGATCTGGTCCTTGTCCCAGCCCAGGACCGGCGCCATCAGCTCGGCGGCCTCGCGCGCGCTGCGCGTGCCCCGGTCGAAGGTCTCGATCGAGATGCGCGTGCGCCGCGTCAGCACGTCGTCCAGATGCCGCGCCCCCTCGTGCGAGGCGGCGTAGACGATCTCGGCACGCAGGTAGTCCTCGGCCGCCGGCAACGGCTCGCCCAGCGAGGCGTCCGCGGCGATGAGATCGAGCACCTCCTCGGCGAGTGCCCCGTACCGGTTCAGCAGGTGCTCCACGCGCACCACGTGCAGTCCGGTCCGTGCGGCGATCCTCGCTCGCGCGTTCCACAGCGCCCGGTAGCCCTCGGCGCCGATCAGCGGAACATCCTCGGTGACGCACTCCGCGACCCGCTGGTCGAGGGCGTGCACCGCCTCGTCCACCGCGTCCTTGGCCATCACCCGGTACGTCGTGTACTTGCCGCCCGCCACGACCACGAGCCCTGGCACCGGATGCGCCACGGTGTGCTCGCGGGACAGCTTGCTCGTGGCGTCCGACTCCCCGGCGAGCAGCGGCCGCAGTCCCGCGTACACCCCCTGGACGTCGTCGCGTGTCAACGGCACCGCGAGCACCTCGTTCACATGCTCCAGCAGATAGTCGATGTCGGCGCTGGACGCCGCCGGATGCGCCTTGTCGAGGTCCCAGTCGGTGTCCGTGGTGCCCACGATCCAGTGCCGCCCCCACGGGATGACGAACAGCACGGACTTCTCGGTGCGCAGGATCAGCCCCGTCGTGGAGTGGATCCGGTCCTTCGGTACGACCAGATGGATGCCCTTGGACGCCCGGACGTGGAACTGTCCCCTCTCCCCGACCATCGCCTGGGTGTCGTCCGTCCACACGCCGGTGGCGTTGACGACCTGCCTGGCGCGGATCTCGTACTCCCCGCCTCCGTCGGCGTCCTGCACCTTGGCACCGACCACACGCTCGCCCTCGCGCAGGAAACCGGTCACTCGCGCGCGGTTGGCGACCTTCGCGCCGTACGCCGACGCCGTACGCACCAGGGTCGCCACGAAGCGGGCGTCGTCCATCTGGGCGTCGTAGTACTGCAGCGCTCCGACCAGTGCGTCCTTCTTCAGTGCGGGAGCGACGCGCAGCGCGTGACGCCGCGACAGGTGACGGTGCGTGGGCAGGCCGCGTCCGTGCCCGCGCGCCATCGACATCGCGTCGTAGAGCGCGACGCCGGAACCGGCGTACAGCCTCTCCCACCCCTTGTGCTGCAGGGGGTACAGGAACGGGACGGGCTTCACGAGGTGGGGCGCGAGCCGCTCCAGCAGGAGCCCACGCTCCTTCAGTGCTTCCCGTACGAGCGCGAAATCGAGCATCTCCAGATACCGCAGGCCGCCGTGGATCAGCTTGCTCGACCGGCTCGACGTACCCGACGCCCAGTCACGCGCCTCGACCAGGCCGGTGGACAGGCCGCGGGTCACGGCGTCCAGGGCGGTTCCCGCGCCGACCACGCCCGCTCCCACGACCAGCACATCCAGCTCGCGCTCGGCCATTCCCGCGAGTGACTCGGCGCGCTCCGCCGGTCCCAGTGTCGCTGTCCTCACCGTTGCCTCCCGCTGTCCGTCGCGCTGGGCTCACCCGTCCGGCGAGGCCCTGCTCACATCCCCCATGCCCAGATTCTGACCGCGTTGCCCGGCATCGGCCACCACCGGCCGTCCGCCTGTGGATATCTCTCGGTGACTTCCGGAGAAACACAACCGAACAATCCCGCAAATCGGTCATATTTACTCCTAGTCTGACATTGCGCTCGTCCGTTCTGTCCACAGGGCTTGCGCCCTCGTCCCACTCCGGCTACAGGGAAGGACGGCCCACCGCCATGCCCGCAGATCTCGCCGTCATCGGCCTCGGCCAGCTCGGCCTGCCCCTGGCCCAGGCCGCCGCCACCACCGGCATCTCCACCCTCGGCTACGAGTGCGGCGACCCCGCTCCGCTGGCCGCCGCCGACCTGCGCCGAATGCTCTCCACGGGCTTCCGTCCTGCCACCGACCCGGGCGAACTCGGCCGCGTACGCACCGCCGTCATCTGCGCTCCGACCCCGCGCGGCGCGGACGGAGCGCTCGATCTGGGGCAGGTGGCCGCCGCCGCCCGCACCCTGGCCGCACACCTGCGCCCGCACACCACGGTGATCCTGGAGTCCCCCGTGTACCCGGGTACGACCGAGGAATTCCTCCGTCCGCTCCTCGAAGAGGGTTCGGGGCTCCGTGCGGGGCGCGACTTCCATCTCGCGTACTCGCCCAGCCGTGTCGACCCCGGCAACCGCGACCACGGTCCCGCCAACACCCCGAAGGTCATCGGCGGCCTCACCCCCGCCTGCACCGAGTCGGCCGCCGCCTTCTACGGCCGCCTCACCGACAAGGTCGTACGCGCGCGTGGACCACGAGAAGCAGAGACCGTGCAGCTCCTGGAGACCAACTACCGGCACGTCAACATCGCCCTGGTCAACGAGATGGCGGTGCTCTGCCACGACCTGGGCGTCGACCTGTGGGACGTCATCCGCTGCGCCGAGACGAAACCGTTCGGCTTCCAGGCCTTCCGCCCCGGCCCGGGCGTCGGCGGCCATGCCGTCCCCCGGGACCTCGCGGGCCCGCGGACCCGCTCGCTGCGCATGATCGAGCTGGCACAGCAGGTCAACAGCCACATGCCCCAGTACGTCATCCAGCGCGCGGCCGCACTCCTCAACGAACACGGCAAGTCGGCCCGCGGCGCGCGCGTGCTGCTCCTCGGCATCACCTACAAGCCCGACCACGCCGACCAGCAGGGCTCACCCGCCCAGGAGATCGCGACCCGCCTGATGGAACTGGGCGCGGCCGTCAGCTACCACGACCCGCACGTCCCGTCCTGGGGCATCCTCGACCGCCCGGTCCCCCGCGTGGACTCCCTGTACGAGGCGGCAGCCGACGCGGACCTGACGATCCTGCTCCAGCAACACCGCACCTACGACCTGCAGGGCCTGTCGGTGAAGGCGCAGCTGTTGCTGGACACACGTGGGGTCACTCCTACGGGGGCGGCGCACAGGTTGTGAACCAGGGGCGGCTGCGCACCGTCCGGAGCCCGCGGCATCCGTCTCCTTCGGCGGCCCACCGCCCGCTGACGATCCAGAAGCGAGCCCCCTCGGGCCACTCGCACACGCGAAGGGGCCCGGCCACCAAGTGGCCGGGCCCCTTTGGTCCGCTCGGGCGGAGCGCGGTGTCAGCGCTTGTGCTGCGAGTCCGCCACCGTGACCTCGACCCGCTGGAACTCCTTGAGCTCGCTGTAGCCGGTCGTGGCCATCGCGCGGCGCAGCGCGCCGAAGAAGTTCATCGAGCCGTCGGGGATGTGCGAGGGGCCGGCGAGGACCTCTTCGATGGTGCCCACCGTGCCGAGGTCGACCTTCTTGCCGCGCGGCAGCTCGTCGTTGACGGCCTCCATGCCCCAGTGGTGCCCCTTGCCGGGCGCGTCGCTCGCGCGCGCGAGCGGGGAGCCCATCATCACGGCGTCGGCACCGCAGGCGACGGCCTTGGGGAGGTCGCCGGACCAGCCGACGCCGCCGTCCGCGATCACGTGCACGTACCGGCCGCCGGACTCGTCCATGTAGTCACGGCGGGCCGCCGCCACGTCCGCGACGGCGGTGGCCATCGGAACCTGGATGCCCAGCACGTTGCGCGTGGTGTGCGCGGCGCCGCCGCCGAAGCCCACCAGGACACCGGCCGCGCCCGTACGCATCAGGTGCAGGGCGGCCGTGTACGTGGCGCAGCCGCCGACGATGACGGGCACGTCCAGCTCGTAGATGAACTGCTTCAGGTTCAGCGGCTCGGAGGCTCCCGAGACGTGCTCCGCCGAGACCGTCGTACCGCGGATGACGAAGATGTCGACACCGGCGTCCACGACGGCCTTGGAGAACTGGGCGGTGCGCTGCGGGGAGAGCGCGGCCGCGGTGACCACGCCCGAGTCGCGCACCTCCTTGATGCGCTGCCCGATCAGCTCCTCCTTGATGGGAGCCGCGTAGATCTCCTGGAGGCGGCGGGTCGCGGTCTCGGAGTCCAGCTCCGCGATCTCG
The DNA here is from genome assembly GCF_027107535.1 of Streptomyces aurantiacus. Lineage (NCBI taxonomy): Bacteria > Bacillati > Actinomycetota > Actinomycetes > Kitasatosporales > Streptomycetaceae > Streptomyces > Streptomyces sp. Qhu-G9. The sequence goes on from NZ_CP114283.1 coordinate 8,697,272, forward strand.
TCGAGAAGCGGCTGCGGGTCCTCGTACCGCGTCCACAGGCCTTCGAGGTTCAGGACGCCCAGGCCGCCGAGCTCGCCGATACGGATGGCGGTCTGCGGGGAGACGATGGAGTCCATCGGGGCGGCCAGGAAAGGCAGCTCGAAGCGGTAGGCGTCGATCTGCCAGGCGATCGAGACCTCCTTCGGGTCTCGCGTACGGCGGCTCGGGACGACGGCGATGTCGTCGAAGGCGTACGCCCGGCGGCCGCGCTTGCCGCGCCCGATCTCGATCTCAGTCACGTGTGTGGCCTTTCCCTCTTCGGTTCTGCGCGTTCCAGTATCCCCGACGCATACGACAAGGGCGGTCCCGGAGCCTCCGGTACCGCCCTCGGGCGTGCTCCACGCGCGCGTGGAGCACGCTTACGGCTACTGGCCTCGGCTGTAGTTCGGTGCCTCGACCGTCATCTGGATGTCGTGCGGATGGCTCTCCTTGAGGCCCGCGGAGGTGATCCGGACGAAGCGGCCCTTGGTCTCCATCTCCTCGATGGAGGCGGCGCCCACATAGCCCATGGTCTGGCGCAGGCCGCCGACCAGCTGGTGCAGCACGTTGCCCAGCGGGCCGCGGTAGGGCACCTGGCCCTCGATGCCCTCGGGCACGAGCTTGTCGTCGGAGGCCACCTCGGCCTGGAAGTAGCGGTCCTTCGAGTACGACCGGCCCTGGCCGCGGGACTGCATGGCCCCGAGGGAACCCATGCCGCGGTACGACTTGAACTGCTTGCCGTTGATGAACATCAACTCTCCGGGCGACTCCTCGCAGCCCGCGAGCAGGCTGCCCAGCATCACCGTGTCGGCACCGGCGGCCAGCGCCTTGCCGATGTCCCCGGAGTACTGCAGACCGCCGTCACCGATCACCGGGACACCGGCGGCACGAGCCGCGAGGGCGGCCTCGTAGATCGCGGTGACCTGCGGGACACCGATGCCGGCGACCACGCGGGTCGTACAGATGGAGCCGGGGCCCACGCCCACCTTGACGCCGTCGACACCGGCGTCGATCAGCGCCTGGGCGCCGTCCCGGGTGGCCACGTTGCCGCCGATCACGTCGACGCCGACGCTCGACTTGATCTTCGCCATCCAGTTGAGGGCGTTGCTGTTGTGCCCGTGCGAGGTGTCGACGATCAGGAAGTCCGCACCGGCCTCGGCGAGCGCCTGGGCCCGCTCCAGCGCCTCGGGGCTGGCGCCGACGGCGGCACCCACGAGGAGACGGCCCTCGGCGTCCTTCGCCGCGTTCGGGTACTTCTCGGCCTTGACGAAGTCCTTGACCGTGATGAGGCCCTTGAGGATGCCCGCGTCGTCGACCAGCGGAAGCTTCTCGATCTTGTGGCGGCGGAGCAGCTCCATGGCGTCGTTCCCGGAGATGCCGACCTTGCCGGTGACCAGCGGCATCGGGGTCATGACCTCGCGCACCTGGCGGGAGCGGTCGCTCTCGAAGGCCATGTCGCGGTTGGTGACGATGCCGAGGAGCTTGCCCTTGCCGTCGGTGACGGGGACGCCGCTGATGCGGAACTTGGCGCACAGCGCGTCGGCGTCGGCGAGCGTGGCGTCGGGATTGACCGTGATCGGGTCGGTGACCATGCCGGACTCGGAGCGCTTGACGAGGTCGACCTGGTTGACCTGATCCTCGATGGACAGGTTCCGGTGCAGCACGCCGACGCCGCCCTGACGGGCCATGGCGATCGCCATGCGCGACTCGGTGACCTTGTCCATGGCCGCCGAGAGCAGCGGAATGTTCACCCGCACGTTGCGGGAGATGCGGGACGAGGTGTCGACCGCGCCCGGCAGCACTTCCGATGCGCCCGGCAGCAGCAGCACGTCGTCGTAGGTCAGCCCGAGTGTCGCGAACTTCTCGGGCACTCCGTCGACGTTTGCAGTCATGACACCTTCCCCAAATGGCCTTGATCGGTGCGGATGTCCATGCTAACGGGAAGCATGGCTCTCTCATTCCACGGTTACGGGCACCCCTGGGCTTCGTAGGTTCGTACGGGCGGACGGCCTTCGCCGTTCATCCCGCGCCGAGCCCCCAGGAGGCGGGGCCGCGACCGGCTCTCCGTCCGCCACCGCCACCTCCCTCAGCCTCTCGCAGGTCGCCCGCGGGGGAGGAAAACTTTGACGGAAGATGTCCTGCCGGCGGTCCGGCCCGGGCATCGTGCGTCGTCCCGGCAGAGGTGAGAGTGCGGGGTGACAGGGCGGACGGCGACTCGTCGCCGTCCGGCGGGTGCCGCCTCGTCCGGGGCCCCGGCGGAACACCGCCCCGCGAGGGAACGGCATCCGCGAGGGAGACCCTGCTACTGCTCGGCCAGCGCCCTGAGACGGCTGAGCGCCCGGTGCTGGGCGACCCGGACCGCGCCGGGTGACATTCCCAACATCTGTCCGGTCTCCTCGGCCGTGAGCCCCACCGCGATCCTCAGCAGGAGGAGTTCCCGCTGGTTCTCGGGGAGGTTGGCCATGAGCTTCTTCGCCCACTCGGCGTCACTGCTGAGGAGGGCACGCTCCTCGGGCCCGAGCGAGTCGTCCGGCCGCTCGGGCATCTCGTCCGACGGCACGGCCGTCGAGCCGGGATGGCGCATCGCGGCACGCTGCAGATCAGCGACCTTGTGTGCGGCGATGGCGAAGACGAAGGCTTCGAAGGGACGCCCGGTGTCCTTGTAGCGCGGCAGTGCGAGCAGCACCGCTACGCAGACCTCCTGCGCCAGGTCCTCCACGAAGTGCCGTGCGTCACCCGGAAGTCGGGACAGCCGGGTGCGGCAGTAGCGCAGCGCGAGGGGATGGACATGCGCGAGCAGATCGTGCGTGGCCTGCTCGTCTCCGTCGACCGCGCGATGAACGAGCGAACCGATCGCCCCTTGGGCATGAGCCGCATCGTCGTCACGCATCGGTCCATGGTGCCTTGGCGTCGTCCTGTCCGTGGCACCGCGTCCGTAGTTGTGCACCGAAGCGTTATGAGCAGGTGCGCCGGAACTCATCTCCTGCGCCCTCCCCTCCCGCTCGACCGACTCGTTCCCGAGGAACTCCACACCTCAAGGATGCGGCATCCGCCGGGAAAAGGGGATCGGACGCCCGAAAGGCCGCATTCGATCTCCCGTCGGGCCCGGCCCCGCCCGCCCTCCGGCGGGCGGGGACACCCGTACCCCCGCGGCGGTTCACCTAGCGGACCAGGCCCCATCGGAACCCGAGCGCCACCGCGTGCGCGCGGTCCGAGGCGCCGAGTTTCTTGAAGAGCCGCCGGGCGTGCGTCTTGACGGTGTCCTCGGAGAGGAACAGCTCACGGCCGATCTCCGCGTTCGACCGTCCGTGGCTCATGCCCTCCAGGACCTGGATCTCACGCGCGGTGAGCGTTGGCGCCGCGCCCATCTCGGCCGACCTCAGTCTGCGCGGGGCGAGCCGCCAGGTCGGGTCGGCGAGGGCCTGGGTGACGGTGGCACGCAGCTCCGCGCGGGAGGCGTCCTTGTGGAGATAGCCGCGGGCACCGGCGGCGACCGCGAGTGCGACACCGTCCAGGTCCTCGGCAACGGTGAGCATGATGATGCGCGCACCGGGGTCGGCGGACAGCAGCCGCCGGACCGTCTCCACGCCGCCCAGACCGGGCATGCGTACGTCCATCAGAATCAGGTCCGAACGGTCGGCACCCCAGCGGCGGAGGACTTCCTCGCCGTTGGCCGCCGTGGTCACGCGCTCTACGCCGGGCACGGTCGCCACCGCGCGGCGGAGCGCCTCTCGGGCAAGCGGGGAGTCGTCGCAGACGAGGACGGATGTCATGGCCGTCCTCCGCAGCTGATGCGCGTCACCTTGAGCCTCCAGGCTGGTACGAAATCGTCACCTGTGCGGTCGACCGCCTCGGACGTTTGCCCGAGCGCTTGTTCTTTCAACCGCCTCGCACTCTCAACGACGGTCACTCGAAAGAGTTACGGGGCCGCGAGCCACGTTCGGCACTCTACGTGAGGGGGCGGACACGGTGCAGACACCCACAACAGACCCTCAAGGTTTCATCACAAGCCATGCCCCATTTAGCCGCTTTTCTTCCCCTTTCCTGGTGTCTGAGGCTAGATTCGCAATGAGTCATATTTTCATCTCCTTAGATCGTAGATGTACGGTCATGGGCACGTAACCGACCAAAACGGCTACAAGGGGACAACGCAATGGCAGATTTCTCCCGCCTTCCCGGACCGAACGCGGATCTGTGGGACTGGCAGCTCCTCGCGGCCTGCCGCGGGGTCGACAGCTCGCTCTTCTTCCACCCGGAGGGCGAGCGCGGTGCGGCACGGAGCGCTCGTGAGAACTCGGCCAAAGAGGTCTGCATGAGGTGTCCGGTGCGAGCCGAGTGCGCGGCCCATGCCCTGGCGGTGCGCGAGCCGTACGGCGTGTGGGGCGGGCTGACCGAGGACGAGCGCGAGGAACTCATGGGACGGGCGCGCAACCGCCTGGTCTCGGCGTCGAGCGGGGGCGACCCGTCCCACAGCTGAAGGAACGTTCCTGCGAACAGGCACGCGCACGCGTGCGGCTATTTCTCGTCCCCCACGGCATACCCCTCGCCCCGCAGGGGCCCCGAAGACCCCGACGGAGCACGATCGCCCGCGCGCCGGATCCGTACAGCGCTCAGCGGGCCGCGGCCCTGGCCAGCTGGTCCAGCGTGGCCGCCACCGCGGGCACCTGGGCCAGGTCCGGCAGCGTGAGCGCGACGATCTCCCGTCGCAGCGCGGGCTCCACCGTCACTGTGCGTGCACCCTTGGGGCGTACGGACTCGATGGCCAGCTCCGGCAGGACGGCGACGCCGAGACCGGCGCCGACCAGACCGACCACCGCCGGATAGTCGTCGGTCGCGAAGTCGATGCGTGGTGTGAAGCCCGCGCTCTCGCAGACCTCGACCAGCTGGCCCCGGCAGCGGGGGCAGCCGGCGATCCACGGCTCGTCGGCGAGCTCGCCGATGGCCACCGATCCCGCCCGGGCCAGTCGGTGCCCTTCCGGGACCAGACCGACGAGCCGGTCCGTGAGCAGCGGGCGGACCACCAGGTCGTCCCATTCCTCGGCGCCCGCCGCGCCCTCGTACCGGAAGGCGAGCGTCACGTCGCAGTCGCCCTCGCGCAGCATCCCGACGGAGCGCGGCGGCTCGGCCTCCTCCAGGGAGACGCGTGTGCCGGGGTGCGCGGCGCGCAGGGCGGCGAGCGCGGTCGGTACGAGCGTGGAGCTTCCGCTGGGGAACGAGACCAGGCGCACCCGGCCCGCGCGCAGGCCCGCGATCGCGGCGACCTCCTCCTCCGCGGCGGTGAGGCCGGCGATGATGCCCGCGGCATGCCGGACGAGGGCTTCACCGGCCTGGGTCAGGCGCATCTCGCGGCCCGTGCGGATCAGGAGCGGGGTGCCGACGGAGGCTTCGAGAGCCTTCATCTGCTGGCTGACGGCGGGCTGGGTACAGCCCAGTTCGCGCCCCGCCGCCGAGAAGGAGCCGGTGGCGGCGACGGCGCGCAGGACGCGCAGATGGCGGGCCTCGATCACCCTTCGAGCATAAGCGATTCTTGGATGTGGCGATGAATACTGCATCGACGCTTTGGCCCGCATCGCCTAGCGTGCCGTCATGAAGCTTCTCTCTGTGAATCTGGGGCGGCCCAAGACCGTCGGCTACACGGACCAGGCCGAGGGCGTGACCGGGATCGACAAGCGGCCGGTGAACGGCCCGGTGCGGGTGGCGGCGCCCGGACCCAAGGGCGTCGGCGGAAGCGGTCTCGCCGGGGACGCCGTGTGCGAGCTGCGGCACCACGGCGGGAACGACCAGGCGGTCTACGCCTTCGCGCGCGAGGACCTGGACGACTGGGAGCGCGAGCTGGGACGGCCTCTGACCAGCGGCATGTTCGGCGAGAACCTCACGACGGAGGGCATCGACGTGTCCGGCGCGAAAATCGGGGAGCGCTGGCGGGTCGGCTCCGAGGTCGTGCTCGAGGTCACGTCCGGGCGGATTCCCTGCCTCACCTTCCAGGGCCACCTGGGTGAGAAGGGGTGGGTCAGGCGGTTCACGCGGAAGGGCGCGTCCGGCGCGTATCTGCGGGTCGTCGAGCCCGGGGAGATACGGGCGGGCGATCCGGTCGAGATCGTGCACCGGCCGGACCACGAGGTGACGGCCGCCTTCCAGTTCCGCGCGGTGACGCTCGAACGGACGCTGCTGCCAAGGGTGTTGGCGGCGGGGGACGCCCTGCACCCGGAGGCGCGGGAGGTGGCGCGGAAGTACGTCGAGAAGTACGGCGGGGGCGAAAGCTGAACGGGCGGCGGTGACACCGGTGTTCCGCCTCGGCGGCGAAGCCGGTCCGGAGGCTTCCCCACTGTGCCCGCCCCGTGCCCTGCCCCGAGAGCCGGGGGCCGCGGGGCAGTTCGCGGTTGTGGGGAAGGGACAACGGACGGGTGCTCTTTCGGGTCACTCGCCGCACGGAGAGCATGGGCCAGGTCACTAACCTTGGGCCATGACAACGGCTCTGATTACGGGATCGACCGCGGGCATCGGTGCCGCCTTCGCGCGGCGGCTGGCCTCCGACGGCCACAACCTCGTGCTGGTGGCGCGTGACACCAAGCGGCTCGGCGAGCAGGCGACGGAACTGCACGACCGGCACGGCATCGAGGCGGAGGTGCTGACCGCGGATCTGGCGACGGACGACGGCATCGAGGCGGTGGCCGCCCGCCTCTCGGACCGCAAGCACGCGGTCGACCTGCTGATCAACAACGCGGGCTTCGCCAACAAGGGCGTCTATCTGGACGTACCGATGGCGGACGAGCTGAAGATGCTCAAGGTGCACTGCGAGGCGGTGCTGCGGCTGACCTCGGCGGCGACCGATTCCATGCGGGCCCGCGGGCGCGGGGGTGTCGTCAACGTGGCGTCGGTGGCCGCGTTCCTGCCCCGCGGCACGTACGGGGCGTCCAAGGCGTGGGTCGTGCAGTTCACGCAGGGTGCGGCGAAGGACCTGGCCGGCAGTGGTGTGCGGCTGATGGCGCTGTGCCCCGGCTTCGTGCGGACGGAGTTCCACGAGCGGGCCGGGATGGGCACGGACAACATCCCCAACTGGATGTGGCTGGACGCCGACAAGCTGGTCACGTCCGCGCTCGCCGACCTGGCGCGGGGCAGGACGCTGTCCGTTCCGGACCCGCGCTACAAGGTCATGATGGGCGTGGTGAAGGTGACCCCGCGGGGGCTGCTCGGCGGGATCAGTTCGAGGACGGGCCGGAAGTACGGGCCGAAGTGAACCCGGCGGTGCCGTTAGGCCCTGTCCGGCGGTGGCCCCGGTGAATCCCCTTCGCCCGACAGGTGGAGGGGATTTTCACTAATATGGTCGTATTCTACCGGACCTGGGGGGTCGGAGGGCGGCGCCATGACATTCGTACAGTTGATCGACTGTAAGACCAGTCGGTTCGACGAGATGAACCGGCTGATGGACACCTGGGTCGAGCAGACCAAGGGCAAGCGGACCGCGACGCACAGTGTGATCGGCAAGGACCGCTCGGACGCGTCGCACTTCATCGAGATCGTGGAGTTCCCGTCGTACGAGGACGCGATGCGGAACTCGAACCTTCCCGAGACGGACAGGATCTTCCGCAACATGGTGGCGCTCTGCGACGAGATGCCGACGTTCACGGATCTGGACGTGGTACGCGACGAGCGGCTCTACCGGGCCGGTGTACGCAATCTCTACGGGCTGATCTCCGGCAAGGGCGCACTGCCGTCGTGGGACGAGATCGTCGCGGAGAACTACCACGACCACGATCCGTCCAGCGAGCAGGACGTGATCGGCAGGGACGCCATGCGCCGCCAGGTGGAGATGTGGCAGGCCGGATTCGACCTCGCGTTCACCATCGAGGACCAGATCGCCGACGGCGACCGGGTCTGTACGCGCTGGACCTGGAGCGGCACCCACAAGGGCGACTTCATGGGGATCCCGGCCACCGGCAGGCAGGTCACCATGACCGGCACGAACATCCACCGGTTCGACGAGAACGGCAGGATCGCCGAGGGCTGGTGGCAGTACGACCGGCTGGGGCTGATGGCCCAGCTCGGGGTGCTGGACCAGCTGGAGGTCTGAGCGGGCGGGTCCCGGCAGCACGAAGGCCCGGCACCCCGAGACGGGGTGCCGGGCCTTCGCGGGGCGCCTGCCCGGACGTACCGCCCGGGCAGATGCTCTTAGTGGGAGTGGCCGTGGCCGCCGTGGCCCGCGTCGGACTCCTCCTCGGCCGGCTTCTCGACGACCAGGGTCTCGGTCGTCAGGAGCAGGGAGGCGATGGAGGCCGCGTTCTCCAGGGCGGAGCGGGTGACCTTGACCGGGTCGATGACGCCCTGCTTGACCAGGTCGCCGTACTCGCCGGTCGCGGCGTTGAAGCCCTGGCCCTTGTCGAGCTCGGCGACCTTGGAGGTGATGACGTAACCCTCCAGGCCGGCGTTCTCGGCGATCCAGCGCAGCGGCTCGACGGCGGCCTTGCGGACGACGGCGACACCGGTGGCCTCGTCGCCGGTCTTGCCGAGGTTGCCCTCGAGGACCTTCACGGCGTGGACGAGCGCGGAGCCACCACCGGAGACGATGCCCTCCTCGACCGCGGCGCGGGTCGCGGAGATGGCGTCCTCGAGACGGTGCTTCTTCTCCTTCAGCTCCACCTCGGTGGCGGCGCCGACCTTGATCACGCACACGCCGCCGGCCAGCTTCGCGAGGCGCTCCTGGAGCTTCTCGCGGTCCCAGTCGGAGTCCGTGGACTCGATCTCGGCCTTGATCTGGTTGACACGGCCGGCCACGTCGGCGCTGTCGCCGCCGCCGTCGACGATCGTCGTGTCGTCCTTGGTGACCGTCACGCGGCGGGCGGAGCCCAGCACGTCCAGGCCGACCTGGTCGAGCTTGAGGCCGACCTCCTCGGCGATGACCGTGGCGCCGGTGAGCGTGGCGATGTCACCGAGCATGGCCTTGCGGCGGTCGCCGAAGCCCGGGGCCTTGACGGCCACCGCGTTGAACGTGCCGCGGATCTTGTTCACGACCAGGGTCGACAGGGCCTCGCCCTCGACGTCCTCGGCGATGATCAGCAGCGGCTTCGAGGCGTTGGACTGGATGACCTTCTCGAGGAGGGGCAGCAGGTCCTGGATCGAGGCGATCTTGCCCTGGTGGATCAGGATGTACGGGTCGTCGAGGACGGCCTCCATACGCTCCTGGTCGGACACCATGTAGGGCGACAGGTAGCCCTTGTCGAAGGCCATGCCCTCGGTGAAGTCCAGCTCCAGACCGAAGGTGTTGGACTCCTCGACGGTGATGACACCGTCCTTGCCGACCTTGTCCATCGCCTCGGCGATGAGCTCGCCGACCTGGCTGTCCTGGGCGGACAGACCGGCGACGGCGGCGATGTCGGACTTCTCGTCGATCGGGCGCGCGGTCGCGAGGAGCTCCTCGGAGACCGCGGCGACGGCGGCGTCGATGCCCCGCTTCAGGAGGGCGGGGGACGCACCGGCGGCCACGTTCCTCAGGCCTTCGCGTACGAGCGCCTGGGCCAGCACGGTGGCGGTGGTCGTACCGTCGCCCGCTACGTCGTTGGTCTTGGTCGCCACCTCCTTCACCAGCTGGACGCCGAGGTTCTCGTACGGGTCGTCGACCTCGACCTCACGGGCGATGGTGACACCGTCGTTGGTGATGGTGGGGGCGCCGAACTTCTTGTCGATGACGACGTTGCGGCCCTTGGGGCCGATCGTCACCTTGACCGTGTCGGCAAGCTTGTTGACGCCGCGCTCGAGGGCGCGACGGGCGTCCTCGTCGAACTTCAGGATCTTCGCCATGGGAGCGGTTCAGCCCTCTCGGAAAACGTGGGTGAAACGAACTGCGCCCCCGGCGCCCGGCTTCATGCTTCGCTGGGGCCAGGGGCGCAGTTCACTGCAATGCTGGTAAAACCGGGTGAATTACTTCTCGATGATCGCGAGCACGTCGCGAGCCGAGAGGACGAGGTACTCCTCGCCGTTGTACTTCACCTCGGTGCCGCCGTACTTGCTGTACAGCACGATGTCGCCGGTGTTCACGTCGAGCGGCAGGCGCTCGCCGTTCTCGAAGCGGCCCGGGCCCACGGCAAGGACGACGCCCTCCTGGGGCTTCTCCTTCGCCGTGTCCGGGATGACCAGGCCAGAGGCCGTGGTCTGCTCGGCATCCAGCGGCTGGACCACAATGCGGTCCTCGAGCGGCTTGATGGCAACCTTGGAGCTGGTGGTCGTCACGATCCGACCTCCCCCTTCGGAGATCTCACGGGGTTAACTGTCTGAGGTGGCGACCAGGTGGATCCGTCGTCGCGGGTGCCGGACCTGCCCGTCGCTATTGGCACTCTCCTGTGGTGAGTGCCAGAGCCGAGACTATGACTGCGATTAGCACTCGGTCAAGCGGAGTGCCAGTCGACGTCGGCGGACAGGGGGTCCTCGGCGGGTCGGAACGCAGGGAGCGCACCCCTGAGAACCGTGCCATCGGCCCTTCTCCCGGCAGCCCTCTACAGGTAGTCCTCCAGGCGCGCCACGGTGAAGCCCGCCCTCTGGACGCGCTTCAGGATGTCGGCCGTCGTCCGTGTCAGGCTCGCCCCGCCCCGGCCCTCGGGGCAGTGGAGGATGTCGCCCGGGCGGAGCGGACCCTCGTCACGCCAGAGGACGACCGCGGCGACTCCGCAGCCGGCCGCCGCGCGCAGGGTGTCGTCGTTGTAGGCGCCGTAGGGCGGGCGGAAGAGCGTGGGGCGGATGCCGAAGCGCTGCTTGATCTTCTCCTGCTGGCCGCAGATCTCGGCCCGCTGACCCGCGTACGGGAGGCTCGGCAGGTACGGATGGTCGAGGGTGTGGTTCTGCACGCTCGCGCCGACCGCGCGCAGCCGCCCGAAGTGCGCGTACCCCGGTCCGACGACACTGTCCGTGAGGAACACGCTGACCGGCAGCCGTAGTTCACGCACCATGTCGACGAACCGCGGATCCTTCTCGGCGCCGTCGTCGAAGGTCAGGAAGACGACCTTGTCGCGGGTCGGGACGCGGTCCACGACGGGCGGCAGGCCGGCTTCGGCCGCGCGTGCGGCGGGCCGCCGGCCGGGCGGGCCCGGTGCCGGCGCCGGTGCGAGCGGAGCGGTCAGGCCCCAGCGCCGGTACGCGTCCGCGGCGGGCGCGTGCGTGCGCACCTTCTGCGCGGCCTTCTTGCCGAGCCTCTCGATGGGGTCGACGGACTGGGCACAGCCGGAGAGGCAGAGCACGCCGGCGAGCAGCGCCGCGGCCCCCCGCCGCCTCACAGGTAGTCCTCCAGACGTGCCACCGCGTACCCCTTGTCGGTGACCAGCTTCAGGAAGCGGCGGATCATGTCGGGCATCGTGCCCTTCCAGTGCTCCCTGCCGCGGAAGTGGCTGAGAACGATGTCTCCGGGCCGCAGGTCCCGATCCCATTCCCGGTAGTCCCAGCGGTCGACGAAGACCTCCTCGTTCCACAGTGGGACCGCCTTGATGCCGCAGGCTCCGGCCGCGCGCAGGGTGTCCTCGTCGTAGTTGCCGAAGGGCGGGCGGAAGAGCGTCGGGCGCCTGCCGTACCGCTCTTCGATCACGTCCTGCATGCCGCAGATCTCGCGCTTCTGGGCGGCGTACGACAGGTGTGGCAGGTAGCGGTGGCGGAGCGTGTGGTTGTTCAGGACCACGCCGGTGGCCTGCATCTTCTTGAAATATCCGTAGTCGTCCTTGACCAGGTAGTCACTGAGGAAGGCGGTGTACGGGATCTTCAGGTCGCTCGTCATGCGCAGGAACGCGGGGTCCTTCTCGGCGCCGTCGTCGATGGTGAGGAAGACGACCTTGTCCTTGGTGGGGACGGTCGTGAAGACGGGGGGCAGGCCCTCGTGGTCGCCCACCTCGAAGCCCTTGCGGGTGCTGATGCGCGGCTTCTTCGCCGGGGCGGGCGGTGCGGGCAGGGGGACCTTCGCCAGCCCCCACTTCTTCGCCGCGACGGCCCGGGCGCGCTGTGCCTGACGGAGCTCGGCGGCCTTGCGGAGCTGCTGGCCCGCGGCCGGGGCGGTGCCGGCGCCGGGCCCCGGTCCGGAGCAGCCGGCGGCCAGTGCGGTGGCTGTCAGCAGGAGGAGCGCGGTCCGCTTCGCGTGGGCCGGGCGGCCGCCCACCCGCGGGCCGGCGAAGGCTGGTCGCGCGGCGGTTCCCCCGGCCCTCCCGAGGGCGTCTCCCCTGTCCCTTTCTCCGTCGTTGCTGTCATTTTGTCGTACAAGTCGCATGGAGCCGGATACTCCCAGGACAAGGCCCTCTCCCCGCCCCGACACCGCCGTCGCGCGCGTGCCGTCCACCGACTGGCCCACAATGGGGCGGTGAACGACCTGGATCCTCCCGCCCGCCATGCCGACCCCGTCCCTGACCTACGGGATGCGCCCGGCACTCCTGTGTCGTCCTTCGCCGCCCTGCTCACCGACCGCGGGCGCGCCCTGCTCGACGAGGTGCGCGGTACGGAACCCGCCCGCGAGTTGGCCGTCGCCACCCGGCTGCGGCGCGAGCACCCCGCGGAGCTCGTCTCCGCGGCGCTCGGGCAGGCCCGGCTGCGGCAGCGGGCCGCGGTGAAGTTCGGCGCGGTGGACGCGGAGCGGATGTTCTTCACGCCGAACGGGGTGGAGCAGTCGACCCGGGCGACGGTCGCCGCCTACCGTGCCGCGCGTTTCCAGGAGCTCGGCGTGCGGTCCGTGGCCGACCTGTGCTGCGGGATCGGCGGCGACGCGATCGCGCTCGCCCGGGCCGGGATCCGGGTCCTCGCCGTCGACCGGGACCCGCTGACGGCGGCCGTGGCGCGGGCGAACGCGCACGCGCTCGGGCTCGGCGGGCTCATCGAGGTGCGCGAGGCGGATGTCACGGAGGTCGACACGTCCGCGTACGACGCCGTCTTCGTCGATCCCGCCCGGCGCGGTGGCCGTGGGCGCGTCTTCGATCCCGAGGCGTACTCACCGCCGCTGTCGTGGGCCGTCCGGGCCGCACTCGAGGCGCCCCTGGCCGCGCTGAAGATCGCGCCCGGCATTCCGCACGAGGCCGTCCCCGCCGAGGCCGGCGCCGAGTGGATCTCGGACTCCGGGGACGTGAAGGAAGCCGTGCTGTGGTTCGGCACGCGGGAGGCCGGATCGGTCCGCGCGACCCTGCTGCCCGGGCCGCGCACCCTGGTCGGCCGTGGACTGCCCGATCCCGCGGTGCGGCCCGTGGGGCGCTATCTGTACGAGCCCGACGGGGCCGTCATCCGCTCGCATCTCGTCGCGGAGGTCGCCGGGGAACTGGACGGCGGAGGGCTGGTCGACGAGACGATCGCCTACATCACCGCGGACTCGGTGACGGCCACCCCGTACGCCACCGCCTACGAGATCACCGACCGGCTTCCCTTCAACGTCAAGAAGCTGAAGGCCCTCCTGCGGCAGCGCGAGGTGGGCATCCTGACCGTCAAGAAGCGCGGGTCGGCGGTCGAGCCGGAGGAACTGCGGCGCAAGGTGAAGCCCCAGGGCCGGAACTCGGCGACCGTGTTCCTCACCCGGGTGCAGGGTGCCCCGACCATGCTCGTGGGGCACCCCGCCATGCCGAAGGACTAACCGTCCAGTTGCTCGGGGGTCGCGTTGGACGGGCCCCTGCGGGACTGCTCGTCGCGGGCCACGTCCTCCGCCGCGCCCAGCACCCGGACCGAGTTCTGCCAGGTCACCTTGGCGAGGTCCGGCTTCGACCAGCCGCGGTCCAACAGCTCCGCGATCAGGTTCGGGTAGCCGGATACGTCGTTCAGGCCCTCGGGGGTGAACGCCGTGCCGTCGTAGTCGCCGCCGATGCCGAGGTGGTCGACGCCCGCCACCTCACGCATGTGGTCGAGGTGGTCGGCGACCGTCGAAACGGTCGCGACGGGGCGGGGGTTGGACTCCTCGAACACCCGGTGGACCTTCATCGCCTCGGCGGTCGTGTCGAGGTGGTGGAAGCCCTGCTCGCGCATGTTCTCGTCCGCGGCCGCCGTCCAGTCGACCGCGGCCTGGAGGACGAACTTCGGCACGAACGTCACCATCGCCACACCGCCGTTGGCGGGCAGGCGCTCCAGTACGTCGTCCGGGATGTTGCGCGGATGGTCGCAGACCGCCCGCGAGGACGAGTGGGAGAAGATCACCGGCGCGACGGACGTGTCCAGCGCGTCCCGCATGGTCGTGGCGGCCACGTGGGAGAGGTCCACCAGCATGCCCAGGCGGTTCATCTCGCGGACGACCTCGTGACCGAAGGGCGACAGGCCGCCGACCGCCGGCTCGTCCGTCGCCGAGTCCGCCCACGCGATGTTGTCGTTGTGGGTGAGGGTCATGTAGCGGACCCCCAGTTCGTACAACCCCCGCAGCGTGGCGAGGGAGTTGTCGATCGAGTGACCGCCCTCGGCGCCCATCAGCGAGGCGATACGGCCCTCTCCGCGCGCCGCCTCCATGTCGGCGGCGGTCAGCGCGCTGCGCAGGTCCGCCGGATACCTCGCGATCAACTGCCGTACGCAGTCGATCTGTTCGAGTGTCGCCGTGACCGCGCCGGGCAGGTCCGAGCGCACGTACACCGACCAGTACTGCGCGCCGACGCCGCCCGCGCGCAGCCGCGCCAGGTCGGTGTGCAGGTGGGCGCTCTGGTCGCCGGCGATGTCGCGGGCGCCGAGGTCGTAGCGGACCTGCTCGCGCAGCGCCCAGGGGAGGTCGTTGTGCCCGTCGACCACGGGGAACTCGGCGAGAAGTGCTCGGGCGTCGTCGGCGGAGGACATGCGCGTCACTTCCCGAAGCCGAAGCCGTTGCCCGTGCCGGACTCGACCTTGGAGCGCAGCCGCTTGCCCTTCTCGGTGGCCTGGTCGTTCAGCTCCTGCTGGAATTCGCGCATCCGGCCGAGGAGTTCCTCGTCCTGCGTGGCGAGGATGCGGGCGGCCAGCAGACCCGCGTTGCGCGCGCCGCCCACCGAGACCGTGGCGACGGGGACGCCTGCCGGCATCTGGACGATCGACAGCAGCGAGTCCATGCCGTCCAGGTACTTGAGCGGGACCGGCACGCCGATCACGGGCAGCGGGCTGACCGAGGCGAGCATGCCGGGCAGATGGGCCGCGCCGCCCGCCCCCGCGATGATCACCTTCAGGCCGCGCCCGGCCGCCTCCTCGCCGTACGCGATCATCTCGCGCGGCATGCGGTGCGCGGAGACCACGTCGACCTCGTACGCGATATCGAACTCGTCGAGGGCCTGGGCGGCCGCTTCCATGACGGGCCAGTCGGAGTCGGATCCCATGACAATGCCTACGACAGGGCTCATTCGGTGATCGTTCCTCTGAGATAGCCGGCTGCGTGACGGGCGCGCTCCAGCACGTCGTCCAGGTCGTCGCCGTAGGTGTTGACGTGGCCCACCTTGCGGCCGGGCTTCACGTCCTTTCCGTACATGTGGATCTTGAGCTTCGGGTCGCGGGCCATGCAGTGCAGGTACGCGGAGTACATGTCGGGGTAGTCGCCCCCCAGGACGTTCACCATGACCGTCCAGGGCGCGCGCGGGCGCGGGTCGCCGAGGGGCAGGTCCAGGACCGCTCGGACGTGGTTGGCGAACTGGGAGGTGATCGCGCCGTCCTGGGTCCAGTGGCCGGAGTTGTGCGGGCGCATGGCCAGCTCGTTCACGAGGATGCGGCCGTCACGGGTCTCGAAGAGCTCCACGGCGAGGTGGCCGACCACGCCGAGTTCCTTCGCGATGCTCAGGGCCAGCTCCTCCGCCCGGAGCGCGAGCCCCTCGGAGATGCCGGGCGCCGGCGCGATCACCGTGTCGCAGACCCCGTCGACCTGCTGGGACTCGACCACGGGGTAGGCCACGGCCTGGCCGTGCGGGGACCGTACGACGTTGGCGGCCAGCTCGCGTACGAAGTCGACCTTCTCCTCGGCGAGGACCGGGACGCCCGCGCGGAAGGGGTCCTCGGCGTCCGCCGCGGACCGTACGACCCACACGCCCTTGCCGTCGTAGCCGCCGCGGACGGTCTTGAGGACGACCGGGAAGCCGTCCCCCTCCGCCGCGAAGGCCGCCACGTCCTCGGGGCCGCTCACGATCCGGTGCCGCGGACACGGCACGCCGATCTCGTCGAGCTTCGCGCGCATCACCCCCTTGTCCTGGGCGTGCACGAGCGCGTCGGGCCCGGGGCGCACGGGAATGCCGTCCGCCTCCAGTGCCCGCAGATGCTCGGTGGGTACGTGTTCGTGATCGAAAGTGATCACGTCGCAACCCCGCGCGAAGGCCCGCAGCGTGGCGAGATCGCGATAGTCGCCGACGACGACATCGCTGACCACCTGCGCCGCAGAATCCTGGGGGGTGTCACTGAGGAGCTTGAACCTGATGCCGAGCGGGATGCCCGCCTCGTGTGTCATACGAGCGAGCTGCCCCCCGCCGACCATGCCGACTACCGGGAACGTCACACCCCCAGGGTATCGGCCATATCGGGCCACTCCTGTCGCGCGCATGATCATCGAAAGTTCCGCATGTTCGTCACATCCCGGCCACATATTCGAGTCCGGACCAGGCACGGAAGGGAACCGCTGGTTAGCATGGCGGAGTCGACGAAGGTTGACGAAAATGACGTATCCGACGAGACGGGGGCTGGGCGACACCATGGGCAAAGGTGGTAAACGCAGGGCTCATGCCAGGCCACCGAGCGCCGTTCGCATGCGAATCGACCGGCTGACCAGGGAAGTCGCCAAGTTCGGCGCGGTCGGCGGAGCCGGCCTGCTCGTCAACCTGATCACGTTCAACCTGGTGCGCAGCACCACCGACCTCCAGGTCGTCCGGGCCAGTGTGATCGCCACGGTCGTCGCGATCGTCTCGAACTACATCGGTTTCCGGTACTTCACATACCGTGACCGCGACAAGAGTGGCCGGACCAAGGAGCTGACCCTGTTCGCGCTGTTCAGCGCGATCGGCCTCGTCATCGAGAACGGCTTCCTCTTCGCCACCACGTACGGCCTGGGCCTCGACAGCGCCCTGGCGAGCAACGTCTTCAAGTTCGTCGGCATCGGTATCGCGACGCTGTTCCGCTTCTGGTCCTACCGCACCTGGGTCTTCCGGGCGGCCCCGGCCCGCGAGGCCGTGGCCAGCGCCGAATCGTTCCTGGAGCACCCGCAGGCCTACCTGCCGGACGAGGACATCCCGACCCGCCAGTTCCGCCAGGTCCAGCGCGTGCGCTGAGGTCGGCCGGGGGCCGAGGGCACTCAGCGCACCGTCGGCTCCCCGCCGTCCCGCGACCGCTGCAGCTGCGTACGCGACAGGAACAGCCCGAACACCGGAGGCTGCGCCTGGAGCATCTCCAGGCGTCCCCCGTCGGCCTCGGCGAGGTCGCGGGCCACGGCGAGGCCGATACCCGTGGAGTTGCGGCCGCTGATCGCCCGCTCGAAGATCCGGGCGCCCAGGTCCGCGGGAACACCGGCTCCCTCGTCGGTGACCTCGATCACAGCCTGGTTGCCGGTGACGCGGGTGCGCAGGGCGACCGTGCCGCCGCCGTGCATCAGCGAGTTCTCGATCAGCGCGGCGAGGACCTGGGCCACGGCTCCGGGCGTCCCGACGGCCTGCAGATGGTGCTTGCCCGAGCTGACGATGGCGCGGCCCGCGTTGCGGTAGGCGGGGCGCCACTCCGCGAGCTGCTGCTTGATGACCTCGTCGAGATCGAAGGTGACGGCGGAGCCGGTGCGCGGGTCGCGGGAGTTCGTCAGCAGCCGTTCCACCACGTCGGTGAGGCGCTCGACCTGTCCCAGCGCGATCGTCGCCTCCTCCTTCACCGTGTGCGGGTCGTCGGTGAGCGTGATCTCCTCCAGCCGCATCGACAGCGCGGTCAGCGGTGTACGCAGCTGGTGCGAGGCGTCGGCGGCGAGGCGCCGCTCCGCCGTCAGCATGCGGGCGATGCGCTCGGCGGAGCCGTCCAGCACGTCCGCGACCCGGTCCAGCTCCGCGACCCCGTACCGCTTGTGGCGCGGCCTCGGGTCCCCCGAACCGAGCCGCTCGGCGGTCTCCGCGAGGTCGGTCAGCGGGGAGGTGAGCCGGTTGGCCTGGCGGACCGCGAGGAGCACGGCGGCGACCACCGCGAGCAGGGCCACCGCCGCGATGATCAGGAGCGTGCGGCCGACCTCGCGGGTGACCGCGGAGCGGGCCTCCTCGACGGTGACCGTCTCGCGCTGCTCGCCCTTGCGGGTGGACTTGATGACGTCACCGGTGGGCTTGGTGCCGATGTGGATGTCGGCGCGGCCGGGGATCTCGATGCGCGCGTACCGGTCGCCCGTGACCTGGTCCTTGAGGACACCGGCGCTGATGAGCTCGTCGCCGAGGATGCGGCTGTCGACGATGCTCACCAGCCGCACCGCCTCGGAGTCCACCCGCTCCTGGGCGCTGTTGCTGATCGTGCGGGTCTCGACGATGACGAGCGAGACCCCGAACACGGCGATCACGACCAGCACGACGGCCAGCGTGGAGTTGATGAGACGGCGACGCACAGGGCCCTCCGGCAGACAACTTGGACGGACCAGTGTGGCCCGGGGGAGGCGCCCCGAGGGGCGCCTTTCAGGGGCGCGGGGAACTGCGCGGCCAGCCCCCATCAGCCCGCAGCCGCCCCGCAGCCCGCGGCACACCGGCGACAGGGCGACCCCGGCCAACTCCGCGGAGCGGAACGGCTAGCTCTTCTCGAAGCGGAACCCGACGCCTCGTACCGTCGCGATGTACCGCGGATTCGCGGCGTCGTCGCCCAGCTTCTTGCGCAGCCACGAGATGTGCATGTCCAGCGTCTTCGTGGACGACCACCACGTGGTGTCCCAGACCTCACGCATCAGCTGGTCGCGTGTGACGACCCGGCCGGCGTCCCTGACGAGCACCCGGAGCAGGTCGAACTCCTTGGCCGTGAGCTGAAGCTCCTCGTCGCCCATCCACGCCCGGTGCGACTCGACGTCGATACGCACGCCGTGCGTGGCGGGCGGCTGCTGGGGCTCGGCCGCGCCGCGCCGCAGCAGGGCCCGGACCCGGGCCAGCAGCTCGGCCAGGCGGAACGGCTTGGTGACGTAGTCGTCGGCGCCCGCGTCCAGACCGACGACGGTGTCCACCTCGTCGGCGCGCGCGGTCAGGATGAGGATCGGCACGGTGAGACCCTCGGCGCGCAGCCGCCGGGCCACCTCCAGGCCGTCCATACCGGGCAGCCCGAGGTCGAGCACCACGAGATCGATGCCGCCCTGGATGCCGGCGTCGAGCGCGGTGGGTCCGTCCTCGCGTACCTCAACCTCGTACCCCTCCCGGCGCAGGGCGCGGGCCAGGGGTTCCGAGATGGACGCGTCGTCCTCGGCGAGCAGTACTCGGGTCATGAAGTGATGGTAGTCCGCCGCGGACCAGTGCAGTGAGGGTGATCGACCTCCGTGATGGTCCGGCGGGGAAAGGACCGTGCCACCCTGTGGGTTGCGGATGTAAATCTATGAACGACCTTCGATTCAGATGCATAGTTCCATCCATACCTGTGATCCATCTCTCAAGTCGGGTCATATGCGGCATTGCCATGACGTGGGGCCTTATGGTGACCGGACGCCTGTAGCACCACACGGGGACCTTTGGCGGGAGTTCGATGCTGAAGGTCTCTTTTGTGTGCGGGCTGGTGCCCACCAGCCTTGAAAGGAATGACCTGTGGCCGGGCCCCGAGCGCGAGGACGCGCGAGGGGCGTGGATCCCGGTGGTCGTCGTCCGCCGCTCCGAGTTCCGGAGCGGACTCCCCGTGGGCGTGGGGCGGGACGGCTCTCCCGCCGGTGCCGGCCGCCTCCCCCACCGGGCGCGCACTCGCTCTCGAAGCGCGTCCCGACCAGCAAGGAACGACCATGGCGTCCAGCCTGACGAAGGACTCGGTCTCTCCGGGCACCCCCGGTTCCGAGAAGACCTTCTTCGGCCACCCCCGCGGACTGGCCACTCTCTTCATGACCGAGATGTGGGAGCGGTTCTCCTACTACGGCATGAGGGCACTGCTCCCGCTGTACCTGGTCGCCCCCGGCGGCCTGCACCTGAGCGCGACCGCCGCGACCGCGATCTACTCGGTGTACCTGTCGCTCGTGTACCTGCTCACCCTGCCCGGCGGCTGGTTCGCGGACCGTGTGCTCGGCCCCCGCAAGACCGTCGCCGTCGCCGGCCTGGTCATCATGCTCGGCCACCTGACGCTGGCGCTGCCCTCGTCCGGCACCTTCTACGCGGGCCTCGGTCTCGTCGCGATCGGCTCGGGTCTGCTGAAGGCCAACATCTCGACGATGGTCGGCCACCTCTACGACGGCCCGGACGACCCGCGGCGTGACGGCGGCTTCACCGTCTTCTACATCGGCATCAACCTCGGTGCCTTCGCCGCCCCGCTGGTCATCGGCACCATCGGCGAGAACGTCGACTGGCACCTCGGCTTCGCGCTCGCCGCGCTCGGCATGGCGCTGGGTCTGGCGCAGTTCCTCCTGGGCCGCCGCCACCTCGACGCGCGCTCCGACGTCGTCCCGACGCCGATGTCCGCCCAGGAGAAGGCCACGACCCTGCGCAAGGGCCTGCTGTGGCTGGCCGTCGCCGCGTTCTTCTACGCCGTCGTCGGCTTCTCCGGCCACTACACGCTGAACTGGGTCCTGATTCCGCTCACGGTCCTCGGCCTGGTCATCCCGGTCTGGGTCATCGCCCGTATCAAGCGGGACAAGTCGCTGGACAGCGTCGAGCAGTCGAAGATGTCCGCGTACATCTGGTTCTTCGTCGCCGCGGCCGTGTTCTGGATGATCTACGACCAGGGCGGTTCCACGCTGTCGATCTTCGCCGAGTCGTCGGCCGAGAACAGCGTGTTCGGCTGGGACTTCCCGGTCTCCTGGTACCAGTCGGTGAACCCGGTGCTGATCATGGCCCTCGCCCCGGTCTTCGCCTGGGCGTGGCTGGCGCTGAACCGCGCCGGCAGGGAACCGAGCACGATCGTGAAGTTCTCCTCGGGTCTGGTCCTGGTGGGTGCGTCGTTCTTCCTCTTCCTGGCTCCCCTGTCGATCGCCGAGGGCGGTCACAAGGCCGCCGCGATGTGGCTGGTCGCCATCTACTTCGTGCAGACCGTCGGTGAACTGACCGTCTCCCCGGTCGGCCTCTCCGTCACCACGAAGATGGCGCCCGCGAAGTACGCCTCCCAGATGATGGGCGTCTGGTTCCTGGCCGTCACCGCCGGCGACGCCACGACGGGCCTGCTCTCCATCGCGGGCGTCGACCTGAACGGCATGGGCGTCGTCGCCCTGGAGGCCACCCTCGCCGTGGTCGCCGGCTTCGCGGTCTACATGTACCGCAACAAGGTCAAGTCACTGATGGGCGACGTCCGGTAAGGCTCCCCCGAAGGGCCGGAGGCCGTTCTTCAGGGGCGCGGGGAACCGCGCGACCGTCCACGACGGACCCGCGGTTCCCCGCGCCGCTCCTCCCCTGCGGCGCCCTCCGCCAAGTGCTACGGCATCCGACGCGAAGCGCGCCCCTGCCGTCGAGGCATGAACGTGAACACCGCCCCGCCGAGCAGGATCGCGGTGCCGGCGACGAGCCCGAGCGCCCGCAGCCCTCCACTGTCGTCGGCCCCGGTGTCCGCCAGCCCTCCACCGGTACCACCGGCCGAGCCGGAGCCCGACGTACCGGTCCCCCCGGCGGAGCCGCTCCCGCCCGCGGCACCGCCCGGCTGCGCCGACGTGTCCAGCGTCAACGACACCGCGGACTTCGTCGGCGTGCACGTCGTCGTCGTACCGAGCGCCTTCACGGTCAGCACACCCGGTGACAGCGTCGACTCCCCGTCCGCCCCCGGTTTGTACGTGCCCTTCATGTCGGAGATCACCATGGGATCCCCGGACTTGATCGCCTCGGCGTTCGTCGCTCCCTCGACGTGGACCGTTCCGGTGTCGGCGCCGCCCAGCACGACCTCCATCGACGGCTTGACCGAGTCCGCCGGGATGTCGGCGGGGCTGTCCATCACGGACCCCTTGAACTGGACGGTGAGGTCGTAACTCCCGCCGTTCTTCTTGGCGTTGATCTGGACCGGCGAGGTCGCGTTCTTGTCCCCGATCGGTGTCTTGCACGCGTAGGCGATCTCGACCGCCTTGCCCGTGAAGTCGGTCTCCCCGCCGCCACCGGTGGAGCCTCCCGTGTCACTGCCCCCGCTGTCGCTCCCGGTCGGCGTCGGGGTGGGGGTCGGGGTCGGCGTCGGATCGGTACCGGTGGGCGGCGGACTGGTGGGCGGAGTGCCCCCGCCCGCCGTGACGTTGATGGTCGCAGCGGACTGCACCGTCTCCGTCGGCGCGCACTTGGTGTCCGTCGACATGACGTTGATGGCGTACGCGTCCGGCGTCAGCGTCACCGCGCCCGCCGTCGTCAGTTTCAGTTTGCCCTTCATGTCGGACAGGATCATCGCCCCGCCCTTGGGGATCGCCGGGTTCTGGCGCGTCCCCTGCATCGCGACGGACGTGGTCTGCGCGCCGGCCGCCTTCAGGGTGCCGGACGGCTGGACGGAGTTGGCGGGCAGATCGATGAGGTCGGGATTCTTCGACGCGGCCTGCGTGAACTTCCACACCACCTCGACCTCGTCGCCGACCTTCGCCGTGGCGGGCGCGGTGATCTCCACCTTGGTGGTGCCCTTGACCGTCGGCAGCCCGGCGACCGGAGGCGGTACGCAGTCGGTCGCGTAGGACACCTCGGCGGCCTGGGCGGGCGCCGCGGCCACGCCCAGCAGGACTCCCGCACCACCGAGCATCATCGCGACTCCGGCCGCGCTCGCTCTCCGGCCGCCTCTCGGCCGGACTCTCCGTTGCGTGCTCACGTGTTTCCCTTTCTGGTGGGGGTCGTCGGAGTGTTCTCGTGCGGTGCGGAGAGCCGGTCGGCCTCGGCGGCCCCCGGATCGGTGTCGGGGGTGAACCAGGGCAGGGCCGGGTTCGTACGGGAGTCCGTGCGCGCGGCGTCGTCGGCGCCGGACTCGGGGGGCGCCGGCGCCGGGCCGGGCCTCGGCATCCGCAGGGTGACGTCGGGCAGCCGCAGCCCGCCGCGCCGCACGCCGTGCGCGCCACGCCCGGGACGCGTCGGCCGCCCGGGACGGCCGGCGCCGAAGCGCCCGACACGGCCGGCGGGCCCGCGCGGCCTGATCCGGTCCACCACGGCCATGCCGATCCGGAACAGGGCGGCCGGTACGACGACACAGACCAGGATCCAGAAGAGCGTCACACCCCAGGGGCGGCCCACGCCCCACGGCTGCTCGGCGAGCACCTTGCCGCCGAACTTGAGCGAGACCGTGTAGTCGCCGTGCGCACCGGCGGTCAGCTCGACCGGCAGGCTGATGCGTGCCTTCTTGCCGGGCCCGATGGTGCCGCGCCACTGCTGTTCCTCCCACTGCGGGGCGAACACGCCGTGGGAGGTGCCGACCTGGAAGACCGGGTCCTTCACGGGGGCGGTACCGACGTTGCCGACGGTGAAGACGAGTCGGCGGGACGGTGGCGCGCCGAACCAGGTGAGCAGTCCGCCCGACCCGTCGAGCCGGGTGTCGGTGAGCACCGAGAGCCGCCCGCCGCTGTCCTGTTTCGGCAGCGGCTCGACGTCGTGTCCCGCGACCAGGAACGCGGCGTCCGCCTCCGCCTTCTCCCCGGTGACCGTCGCGACGTGCACCACGCAGGGGCACGGCACGGGCGGTTCGGAGACCGGCAGTTTCCTGGTGAACCTGCCCTTGGCGTCGGCGGTGACGGCCCGCCCGTCCGCGTTGGCACAGGAGTTGGTGCCGCCGATCACGCCCCGGTCGGTCGAGGACCGGCCGCAGATCAGCATCATCAGCAGGGCGTTCGCCCGCCATCCGGTGCCGCTCACGGTGATCGAACCGCCGGTCCCCGCCTGGGATCCGGACAGCTCGACCGCCGGTTTGTCCGCCGCCGAGGCGGTCGTCCCCGCCAGCGGGAACAGGACGAGCGCGAGCACCACCAGGACCGCCGGGACTCGTACCTTGCCGCTCACGTCACCGCTCCCGTCAACTCGGCTTCCCTGTGCGGCTGTCCGGTGCGCCCGGCCTGCCGGGACCGCCGCCGGCGCCGTACGGACCAGTGGGCACCGCCCGCGCACACCACGAGCCCGGACACCGCACCCGCCACCGCCGTCCACGGCACGAACCACGCCGTGGCCGCCGCCTCGGCCCGCGCCCCGCCCGCCGCCGTGACCGCCAGTTCGACGTCGACCCCGTCGAGGGCGGGCGGGTCGGGCCAGGGTTCGTCGAGCGCGACGCGGCGGCCGGGGAGCAGTTCGACGGGCAGGGCGCGCGGGGCCCGGTCGAGCACCTCTCCGAACAGGCCCTCGGCGCGTACGGCGAGCTTCGGGGCCAGCACGGTGGTGCCGCGGTTGACCAGTTCGTAGGAGATCCGGCCGTCGCGGACCTTCACGTGCTCGACGGTGAGCGCCGAGAGGGCCGGTCCGCCGACCCGCAGGTGGACCCGTACGGCCGCGGTCCGGCTCCCGGCGCTCGCGAGGATCGCGCCGGGGTGGTCGCCGGGTGTGGTGCCCGGCGGGACGCTCACGGTGAAGGGCACGTCCGCGCGGGTTCGCGCCGGGATCCGCACCGTCCGGTCGGCGAACGTGATCCAGGCCCCGGTGTCCTTCGCCTTCGCCCGTACGGACAGCGCGCCCCTCCCGCCGTTGTCGGCGTCGGCGCCCCGGAGCCGTACCGTCAGCGGCTGCCCGCCCGGGTTCAGCACGGACACCTTGTCCTGAAGGACCGTGCCCGGCGCGCCTTCCGCGTAGAAGTACGGCCGCCCGTCCCGGCCGCCTGCCGAGGGCGCGACGGACCAGTCGTCGGCGGCGGCGGAGACCGGGGCGACGCCGAGCGCGGTCACGGAGGCGAGACAGAGGGCACGGACGACGAACGGCATCGGCGGCTCCGAAGCTGTAGGGGCGGTGCGCTGGAGCCCCCGGGCTTGCGGCTGTGGGGAGCCGTGCCGAGGGGCGGTGGTCGGCCTGCCGGTGTGCGGGCCGGGGGCTCAGTGGCGGGCCTGGTTCCTCCTGGTCAGCCACAGCACGCCGGCCGCGCCGGCCAGCAGCACCGTGCCGCCGAGGGTGCCGAGTGCGATCGCGGAGTCCTCGGGACCGGTCTGCGGCAGTTCCTCGCCGCCCGCCGGGGTGTCCTGCGAGGAGCCACCCGTGGAGCCGCCCGTGGTGCCGCCGCCGGCCGCCGTGACATCCAGGGTCAGCGAGGCCTTCGGGCTGTTGCTGGGCGTGCAGGTGGTCGTCGTACCGAGGGCCTTGATGGTCAGCACGCCCGGGGTGAAGGTGACCTTGCCGGTCTTCTTCGGGGTGTACGTCCCGGTCAGGTCGGTGATCTTGATGGGGGTGTTGGCGGGAACCGCCTCCGGGTTGGCGGGGCCCTTGACCGACACGGTGCCGCTGTCGGCGCCGCCGAGTTTGATGACCGCGCTCGGGTTCATCGCGCCCTTGCCCAGTTCCACGGGGCTGGACGAGACGCCCTTCTGGAAGGTCATCGTGAGCTGGTAGCCGCTGCCGCTCTTGACGCCCTTGATGTCGATGGGCGAGACGGCGGACTTGTCACCGATGGGGGTCTTGCACTGGTAGTTGACGTCCACCACGTCGGCCCTGGCTGCGGGGGCGGCCATCAGCACCGCCGAGCCGGCCAGGGCCGCGGCGGACGCGAGCGCGGCGGTTCGTTTCTGGTACGTCCGGTATGACACGGTCCCCTCATTCCTGAAGGCGTTCCTGAAGACGTTCGCGACACAGTTCCTGACGGAACATCAGATCGGCCGTCAAGGTACGCCCGGGGCCTTGCCGAGGGAAGACAAAGTGCGCGCCGGATCCGTGGGGATCCGACGCGCGTCGAGTGATGTGCGAAGAAGGGTTCGAACCGCGGGTAACCCGAGATGAGGGTCGAAGGGCGCGTCCCGCGGGTGTTACGCGGGTGCTCCGAGCTCCGCCCAGACGGTCTTGCCGGCGACCCCGGCCGTGCGGATCACGCCCCAGTCCAGGCACAGCCGCTGCACGATGAACATGCCGTGACCACCGGGGCGGCCGGCTCTGTGCGGGGTCCGCGGGGCGGGCTGGCCCGTACCCCGGTCGGAGACCTCCACCCGGAGCACCTTCTTGTCGTAGGCGATCCGGAGTTCGTCCGGGCCCTCCGCGTGCAGACAGGCGTTGGTGACGAGTTCGGAGACGACCAGCAGTACGTCCTCCGCCGCCGCCCGCTGGTCGGCGGAGGCCGCGGGCAGCCAGCCCCACTCGTACAGCGCCTGCCGCGCGAAGTCACGGGCCATCGGGACGACACCGCTCTCGCCGTCGAAGTTCAGCCGGCGGGCCCGACGCCCGGCGGGTGTACCGCCCGGAGGCGTCCCGGAAGCGCCGCCGTCGCCCGGTTCCGGGCCGCGGTCGCCCGGCGAACAAGGCCGGGTGGTGCTCATCAGCGCTTCACCTCACCGATTCACCAGTTCACGATTCAAGACTCAGTTCTCAGCACATTCAGCACACTCGGAAGGTTCAGGACACTCCGGATCAGGAGTCGGCCTGGACTGCCGCGCGCTTGCCGTTCGGTCTGTTGACATATTCAGGATGTCTCCTGCCCGACCGAACCGTCAGAACACCCACTTATTCGCCACGGATGTCGTGACTCTGATAACGCGTTGATCACACAGAGGCAACCGAGGCATAACTGTGCCGCAGCACACCGCTCCGAGTCGACTAGTCACCCGGGTCGACGGCGGGTCGCGCGGACCCGGACGAGTCGGCCCCGGGTTCCGTGGCCCCGGATTCACCCGCCTCGGCGCCGTCCGCTCCGCTCTTGCCGGCCAGCGCCGCCTCGAGCGTGTCGTGCACGGTGAAGACGGCCTCCGCCCCGGTGATCTCGAAGACCCGGGCCACCACCGGCAGCATTCCCGCCAGATGGACCCCACCGCCCGCTGCCTCGGCCCGAAGCCGGGCACCGAGCAGGACGTTCAGTCCGGTGGAGTCACAGAACTCCAGCCGTGAACAGTCCACGACGAGTCGCGCGAACCCGCGGTCGAGGCAGTCCTCGACCGGTTCGCGCAGAAGGTCCGCCGTATGGTGATCCAGCTCACCCGCCGGGGTGATGACGGCACTAGTGCCCTCTTCCCGCACCTCGACCAGAAGCCGGCCCGACTGTGCGCTGCCGACCGTCCCGCGGTCCATGCCGTCTCTCTCTTCCGACCGTCGTGATTGCTTTTTGACGTTGTTGCCTGACGCCCCCGAACCCTACGCCTTCCCTGCACACTCTGACACCCGAACAACCGCCAAGAAACGGACATTTCACCGTGAATCTCACTTGCGAGAGAGTCACAAAAGCGGGTAGGGCTAGGAGAGACAGTTTTCGACACGGCCGGCTTTGGAGGCGCCGCACACCGCAGTGCACGTATTGGCATCGGCAGCCATATGCCGAGAACGATGGAGGACATCATGTCACCCCGGCTCGACGCATCGCAGACCCAGAGGGCGACGTCGACGCGCCCTCCGGAAAAACTGGCGGACGAGTCCGCCGACGAGAATCCCGGCCTCGCCGGTCTTCCGGAGATACCCCCCTTCGCCGAGGTGGGACCGGTGGACGCGAGGGCCCTGTCCAAGACCCTCTTCGAGCGGCTCGAGTCGCTGGAGGAAGGGACGTACGAGTACTCGTACGTCCGTAACACCCTGGTCGAACTGAACCTCGCCCTGGTGAAGTTCGCCGCCTCCCGGTTCCGCTCGCGCAGTGAGCCGATGGAGGACATCATCCAGGTCGGCACCATCGGCCTGATCAAGGCGATCGACCGCTTCGAACTCAGCCGTGGCGTCGAGTTCCCGACCTTCGCGATGCCAACCATCGTCGGCGAGATCAAGCGCTTCTTCCGCGACACGTCGTGGTCGGTGCGCGTGCCGCGCCGCCTTCAGGAACTCCGTCTCGACCTGGCCAAGGCCGGCGACGAACTCGCACAGCAGCTGGACCGCGCTCCGACGGTGGGAGAGCTGGCGGAGCGTCTGGGGCTGTCGAACGACGAGGTCGTCGAGGGCATGGCGGCGTCCAACGCCTACACGGCCAGCTCGCTGGACGCCCAGCCCGAGGAGGACGACTCCGAGGGCGCGCTGGCGGACCGCATCGGCTACGAGGACCACGGCCTCGAGGGCATCGAGTACGTCGAGTCGCTGAAGCCGCTGATCGCCGAACTTCCGCAGCGCGACCGGCAGATCCTGTCCCTGCGTTTCGTCGCCAACATGACCCAGTCGGAGATCGGTGACGAGCTCGGCATCTCGCAGATGCACGTGTCGCGGCTGCTGTCGCGGACGCTGGTGCGACTGCGCAGGGGACTGACCGTGGAGGAGTGACACCTCCGTCGCACACAGGCGCGGGTGAATGCGAGGGGCCGAACCGGACTGTCCGGTTCGGCCCCTCGCGTTTCGCCCGTCGGCCGCTCGTCGCCCCTGGCCTTGCGGCCCCTTGATTCACTCCCGGTCCGCCCGCGGGACCGCCTCGGGTTACCGGTGGCAACCCCCTTTCCCCGCTGGTTGCCTTCCCTCACTATGGTCACCCGGCAAACTGGCTGGTACGTCAGGAGTGTTCGAGTGACGGCGCGGGGCGCGGGGAAGGCGGACGCATGGCTCGGGGCGAGGGCAGAGGGGTCGGCGACGACGGCGGGACCGGGAGCGGCGTGCACACGGGGGCGTCCGACGCACGCCTGACGGAACTGCTGCGCGCCGACGCCTCGACCGGCTACGCGGCGCTGCGGGAACTGCGCGCACGCCACCGGCCCGCGGTCCTCGCGTACGCCCGGCTGTGCACCACCGGTGACGCGGCCGCCCGGGAGCTGACCGCCCACGCCTTCACCCTCGCCGCCCAGGAGACCGTGCGCGGTGTCGACCCCCGCGGGCCCTGGCGGCATCAACTCCTGCTGCTGGCCGGGCGGGTGGCCCTCGCGTGGGCCGGGGACGAGCGGTCGGGCGGGCTCGACCCCGGGCTGCTCGCGCGGCTGCGCGAGAGCCATCCCGGCGGGCCGCTCCCACCGATGCTCGACGCGTTCCGGTCGCTGCCCGCCCGGGTCCAGGGCCTCCTCTGGTACGGGATCGTCGAGCGGGAGTCCGAGGACGAGACGGCCGGAGCCCTGGGCGTCACCCGCGAGGACGTGACGTACGGGACGGAGCCGGCCCTCCAGGCGTTGCGCACGGCCTTCCTGCAGTCCCACCTCGCCGCCTCCGGTGATCCGCGCTGCCAGGACTTCCGCCGGCTGATCGAGGAGTCGGTCCATCCCGACAGCCCCCGCCACAGCGCGGACCTGCGCGCCCACATGGCCGAGTGCGGGCACTGCGCCCTCGCGTACGGGCAGCTCTCCGCGCTGCGGGACGACCGTCGCACGGCACTGGCCGAGGGTCTGCTGCCGTGGGGCGGCACGGCGTACGCCATGGCAGGCACGGCCGGTGCGGGCCGGGCGCACGCGCACCCGCCCGCCGCGTCGCGGCCCCGGGCGGTGCTGGGCACCTGGCCGCCGTCCCGCCGCTTCGTGCTGGCCTCGGCGGCTCTCGGAGTCGCCCTCGCCCCTCTGCTGCTCCTCCTCGTGGCCTCGGACGGCTCACGGCCTCAGGGGGCGGCCGGCACGAGACCCCCGGTGCGTCCGCCGGTCACGGTGACGGCCACGGTTCCCACGGCGCCGTCCCCCTCCGCCACGGCCGGCACGACCGGGCCGCCGAAGCCGACGAGGAGCCCGAGCCCGTCGAGGCCGGCGTCCCCGAGCCCGTCCCGCACGAAGCCCGCCCCTCCCCCGCCGCCTCCCGGCCACGGCTACGCCCAGGTGGTCAACCTCGGCACGGGCCGCTGCCTGGACATCGCGGACGACGGCCTGGAGAAGGGCACGGACGTCGTCACGGCCCCCTGTACCTCGTCCCGCACCCAGCGCTGGCGCGTCGACGCCGGCCGGGGAGCCCTGCAGTCGTACGCGGACCCCGACTTCTGCCTGGACAGCCGCGGCGCGACCGACGACGGCGTGGGCGTCTGGGAGTGCGACTCGCTCGACGGCCGCAACGGCGCGAACCTGCGGTTCGCGGTGACCGCCTCCGGCGTGCTCCGCCCGGCCGTCGCCCCGGACCACGCGCTGACGCCGTTTGGCGACGACGGCCTGGACCTGGCCCCGGACACGGGCCGCACGGAGCAGCGGTGGCGGGCGGGCGCGGGGCCTGCGTGACCTCACCCGCGCGGCCGCGTCCTGGTGCCACCGGTGCGGGCTCGGCCCGGGGTGCCCCGGCGGGTCAGGCCACGCGTACGCCCCGACGCCACACGGGGCCGACCAGCGGTACGCCCGGCCGGTAGGCCAGGTGCACGTGGCTGGGGGCGTCGAGGAGGGCGAGGTCCGCGTAGGCGCCGGGGGTGAGGCGGCCGATGTCCGTGCGGCGCAGGGCCCGCGCTCCGCCCGCCGTCGCCGACCAGAGCGCCTCGTCGGGTGTCATCCCCATGTCCCGTACCGCCAGCGCGATGCAGAACGGCACGGACGACGTGAAGGACGAGCCCGGGTTGCAGTCCGTGGAGAGGGCGACCGTGACGCCCGCGTCGAGGAGGCGGCGGGCGTCGGGCCATTCGGCGCGGGTGGAGAACTCGGCGCCGGGGAGGAGCGTGGCCACCGTGTCGCCGCTCGCGAGGGCGTCCACGTCCGCGTCCGTCAGGTGGGTGCAGTGGTCCGCCGAGGCCGCGTCGAGTTCGACGGCCAGCAGCACTCCGGGGCCGTACGAGAGCTGGTTGGCGTGGATGCGCGGGTGCAGGCCCTTCGTCTTTCCCGCCGTGAGGATCGCGCGGGCCTGGTCCCCGTCGAAGGCGCCCTTCTCGCAGAAGACGTCGATCCACCGGGCGTACGGGGCACAGGCGTCGAGCATCTCGCCGGTGACGAGCGCGACGTACTCCGCGGGCCCGGTGGGGTCGTCGGCGTGGTCCGGGGAGACGATGTGCGCGCCGAGGTAGGTGACCTCGTCGGTGTGCGCGGAGGCGATGCGCAGGGCCCGCGCCTCGTCCTCGACCGTCAGCCCGTAGCCGGACTTCGTCTCGAACGTGGTCGTGCCCTGGCGGAGGGCCTCGTGGAGGTAGCGGGTGAGGTTGCGCTCCAGTTCCTCGTCGCTCGCGGCCCGGGTGGCGGCGACGGTCGTGCGGATGCCGCCCGCGCTGTAGGCCCGGCCGGACATGCGGGCGTTGAACTCCTGGGTGCGGTCGCCCGCGAAGAGGAGGTGCGAGTGGGAGTCGACGAAGCCGGGGATCACCGCGCGGCCACCGGCGTCGACCCGGTTGTCAGTGGCGGGTGCTTCTCTTGATTCACCGGTCCACGCGATGCGGTCGCCGTCGATGACGACGGCCGCGTCCTGGATCAGACCGAGGGGAGAGCCGTCACCCAGGGAGGGGTCGTTGGTGACCAGACTGGCGATGTTGGTGATGAGGGTCGTGCTGCCGGGGTTGCTGCCGCTGGTGGTGCCGGTCGTGCTGCTCATGGCGTCCTCGGGGGCGATCGGGGCGACGGGGGCGAGGCCGGGCCCGGGGGCGGGGTCCCGGCCGGGGTTCAGGCGCGGAGGGCGTCGACGGCGTCCGCGAGGGCCCGCGGCACGTTCGGGACGAGGGTGTGTGCCCCGTCGCGCACGATGTGCCGGCCGCCCACGACCGTGTGACGCACGTCCGCCGCTGTCGCGGCGAATACGGCCGTCTCGGCGCCGAGCCGCGGCACCGGCCCCGCGGTTCTGACCGAGTCGAGCGCGATCGTCGTGAAGTCGGCGAGCGCGCCCGCTTCGAGGGTGCCCGCGTCGGCCCAGCCCAGGGCCGCGTGGCCGTCGGCGGAGGCGGCGCGAAGGAGCGCCGCCGCGGTCCAGTGGCCGCGGGTGCGGGTGCGCAGGCGCTCGTTCAGCTCCATGGCGCGCGCCTCCTCGAACAGGTCGATGACGGCGTGGCTGTCGGAGCCGAGGGACAGCGGTGAGCCCGCCTGCTGGAGCGCGACGGCCGGGCCGATGCCGTCGGCGAGGTCGCGCTCGGTGGTCGGGCACATGCAGGTGCCGGTCGACGAACGGCCGAGCAGCGCGATGTCCTCGTCGGTGAGGTGGGTGTTGTGCACGCCCGTGGTGCGCGGGCCGAGCACTCCGTGGTCGGCGAGCAGCCGGGTGGGGGTGCGGCCGTGGGCCGCCAGGCAGGCGTCGTTCTCCGCCGTCTGCTCGGACAGGTGCACGTGGAGTGGGGCCCGCCGCTCCTCGGCCCACCGCGCCACCGTGCCCAACTGCTCGGCGGGCACGGCCCGTACGGAGTGGATGGCCGCCCCGATCCGCGCGTGATCCCGGTCCTTGAGAAGTGAACAGCGTGTCGCCCAGGCCTCGGCGGTGCCGTCGGAGAAGCGGAGCTGGTGGCGGTTCGGGGGCTGCCCCCTGCGGGCGTCGAGAAGGCCGCCCGCGAGGTAGGCGGTGTCGAGGAGCGTGATGCGGATGCCCGCCTCCGCGGCGGCCTCGACGAGCGCCTCGCCCATGGCGTTCGGGTCGGCGTAGGGGGTGCCGCCCGGCGCGTGGTGCACGTAGTGGAACTCGCCGACGGCCGTGACGCCCGCGAGGGCCATCTCGGCGTACACCGCGCGGGCCAGCGCGTGGTAGGTGTCCGGCGTCAGCCGGTCCGCCACGGAGTACATGATCTCGCGCCAGGTCCAGAAGGTGCCGGAGCCGACCTGGACGGTGCCGCGCAGGGCGCGGTGGAAGGCATGGCTGTGGGTGTCGGCGAGGCCCGGGAGGGTCAGGCCGCGCAGGATCTCCGCGCCGGGCGGTGGGCTCTCGGCGCCGGTGCGGACGGCGGCGATCCGTCCGTCCGTGTCCACGTCGAGGGCCACGCCCGGCTCCACGTAGGAGTCGAGCCAGGCGTGCTCCAGCCAGTACGTCGTGCCTCGCGAGCTCACTTGCAGGCCAGCCCTTCCAGTACGTCGGCGAGTGCGGTCACCCCGGCCACGCAGTCGTCCTCGGCGGCGTACTCGGCCGGTGAGTGCGAGACGCCCGTCGGGTTGCGTACGAACAGCATGGCGGTGGGGATCGTGGCGGAGAGGATTCCGGCGTCGTGTCCGGCGCCGGTCCCCAGGACGGGGATCCTCAGGTCCGTGTCCTTCTCCCTGCCCAGGATGCGGGCGATCTCGTCCCGCAGGGCGTGCTCGAACTCGACGACCGGGGTGAACGACTCGCGGACGACGTCGAGGTGGACGCCGTGCGCGTCGGCGTACTCGCGGGCGGCCTTCTCGACGCCGTGGACGACCGTGTCGAGGGTCGTCTGGTCGGCGGCGCGGGAGTCGAGCCAGCCGCGCACGAGGGAGGGGATGGCGTTGACGCCGTTCGGCTCGACCGAGATCTTGCCGAAGGTGGCCACGGCACCCGCGAGCTGTGCCTCGCGGCGGGCGGCGAGCACGGTCTGCGCGTACGACAGCATGGGGTCGCGGCGGTCCACGAGGCGGGTGGTGCCCGCGTGGTTGGCCTCGCCCCGGAAGTCGAACCGCCACCGCCCGTGCGGCCAGATGGCGCTGGCGATGCCGACCCGGTCGCCGGTCAGGTCGAGGGCGCGGCCCTGCTCGACGTGCAGTTCGACGAACGCGCCGATCCGGGCCAGGCGCTCGGGGTCCGCCCCGATGGCGTCCGGGTCGTGGCCGGCGGCCTCCATGGCCTGCGGGAGGCTGGTGCCGTCCGCGTCCCTGAGCCGGTGGGCCTGCTCGGCGGTGAGTTCCCCGGCCGCGAGCCGTGACCCCACGCAGGCCAGTCCGAAGCGGGCGCCTTCCTCGTCGCCGAAGTTCACGATGGCGAGGGGCCTGGTGAACCGCGCGTTCCTGCCGCGCAGTTCGTCGAGCGCGGCGAAGGAGGACACGACTCCGAGGGGTCCGTCGAAGGCACCGCCGTCGGGCACCGAGTCGAGGTGGGACCCGGTGACGACGGCGTCCCCCGCCGTGGGGTCGCCCAGCCAGGCCCACTGGTTGCCGTTGCGGTCCAGTTCGTGGACGAGCCCGCGCGCCTCGGCCTGCTCGCGGAACCAGGCCCGGCAGTCGGCGTCGGCCCCGGTCCAGGCGAACCGGCGGTAGCCGCCGGAGCCGGGGTGCCGTCCGACGGGCGCCAGCTGCCGCCACATCTCGTGGAAGGAGTCCCCCTTCAGCCCGTCCGGCGTCTGCGGACGAGGCCGATCGGGCCCGTCGGGGGTCTGGGGCTGGATGCTCCCGCTGGGGCCGGGGGCAGCGCCCGCGCCGGGCGACGGCTGGTTCACTCGCCCTCCCGCATGGGAATGCGCACGCCGCGCTCGTCGGCGACGGACTCCGCGATGTCGTACCCGGCGTCGACGTGCCGGATGACGCCCATCCCGGGGTCGTTGGTCAGCACGCGCCGGATCTTCTCCCCGGCGAGCTTCGTCCCGTCGGCCACCGACACCTGCCCGGCATGGATGGACCTGCCCATTCCCACCCCGCCGCCGTGGTGGATGGAGACCCAGGACGCCCCGGACGCCACGTTCACCATGGCGTTCAGCAGGGGCCAGTCGGCGATCGCGTCCGAGCCGTCGAGCATGGCCTCGGTCTCGCGGTAGGGAGAGGCGACGGAACCGCAGTCGAGGTGGTCGCGCCCGATGGCGAGGGGAGCCTGCAGCTCTCCACTGGCCACCATGTCGTTGAAGCGCTCGCCCGCCTTGTCCCGCTCCCCGTAGCCGAGCCAGCAGATGCGGGCCGGCAGTCCCTGGAAGTGCACCCGCTCGCCGGCCAGTTTGATCCAGCGGTGGAGGGACTCGTTCTCCGGGAAGAGGTCGAGGATCGCCTTGTCCGTCTTGGCGATGTCGGACGCCTCGCCGGACAGTGCGGCCCAGCGGAAGGGGCCCTTGCCCTCGGAGAACAGCGGCCGGATGTAGGCGGGCACGAATCCCGGGAAGGCGAACGCCCGCTCGTATCCGGCGAGTTGGGCCTCGCCCCGGATGGAGTTGCCGTAGTCGAAGACCTCGGCGCCGGCGTCCATGAAGCCCACCATGGCCTCCACGTGCCGGGCCATCGACTCACGGGCCCTGGTGGTGAAGCCGGCCGGGTCCTTGGCGGCGTACGAGGCCATGTCGTCGAAGTCGACGCCCACGGGCAGGTAGGCCAGCGGGTCGTGGGCCGAGGTCTGGTCGGTGACGATGTCGACGGGGGCGCCCTCGGCGAGCATGCGCGGCAGCAGTTCCGCGGCGTTGCCGAGCAGGCCGATGGACAGCGGGCGGCGGGCGTCGCGGGCCTCGACGGCGAGTTGGAGGGCGTGCTCCAGGGAGTCGGCGCGCACGTCCAGGTACCGGTGCTCGATACGGCGCTCGATGGCGCGCGGGTCGACATCGACGCAGATCGCGACGCCGTCGTTCATCGTGACGGCGAGCGGCTGGGCGCCGCCCATGCCGCCGAGACCGGCCGTCAGGGTGATGGTCCCGGCGAGCGTCCCGCCGAACTTCTTCGCGGCGACGGCGGAGAAGGTCTCGTAGGTGCCCTGGAGGATGCCCTGGGTGCCGATGTAGATCCACGAACCGGCGGTCATCTGCCCGTACATGGTGAGGCCGAGGGCTTCGAGGCGCCGGAACTCCTCCCAGTTCGCCCAGTCGCCGACCAGGTTGGAGTTGGCGATGAGGACGCGCGGCGCCCACTCGTGGGTCTGCATGACGCCGACCGGCCGGCCGGACTGGACGAGCATCGTCTCGTCCTGCTTCAGCGTCCGCAGCGTACGGACCATGGCGTCGAAGGAGCGCCAGTCGCGGGCGGCCTTGCCGGTGCCGCCGTAGACGACGAGCTTGTCGGGGTGCTCGGCGACCTCGGGGTCGAGGTTGTTCTGCAGCATCCGCAGGGCGGCTTCCTGCTGCCATCCCAGGGCGCTCAGTTCCGTGCCGCGTGGTGCTCGGACGGGGCGGGGTCCTGACATGGTCTGCCTCCTGGCGACTGGTGAGCACTCCGGACGGTGCCACTCATACAGTGGATATTCACATCCTGGGCTCCTGAATAGAACTAGTCAATACCTTCGTGGGCCAGCGGGGGCGGCGGACGGGTGTTTGGCTTGATGGATGGGTGCATACACAGGCGCGGGGGACGCGGATCCGGGGGACGGACAGCCGGGCGGGGATCCGCACGGGACCCCGAGCGTTGATCCAGGCCTGGGTACGGCCGAAGGCACCGGCGGGAGTACGGGCAGGAGTGCGGACGGGGGGACGGACGAGGGCGCGGCCACGGCCGTGCGGCGCGACGCCGCCGTGCGCGCGGCCGTGGAACAAGGACTGGTGGGTCCCGCAACTCCCATCGTCGGGCTCCTCGACATCACCGGCATCCGCGACTCCGCGGCCGGCCTGCGGGCCGCCTTCGACGCGGTGACCGCGCCCGGTACGCCGGTCCTGCACGCGTTCGCGGTGAAGGCGACCCCCCTCGTGCCGGTACTGCGGCTGCTGCACCGGGAGGGCATCGGCATGGAGGTCGCGAGCCCGGGCGAGCTGGCCCTCGCCCGGGCGGCCGGGGTGCCGCCGTCCCGCACGGTCCTCGACTCGCCCGCGAAGACCCCCTCCGAGCTGCGGGAGGCACTCGCGCTGGGCATCGCGGTCAACGCGGACAACCCCCAGGAGCTGGCGCGCCTCGACGCGCTGATCAGGTCGGCGTCGACCCGCTCGCCCGTGGGACTGCGGGTGAATCCACAGGTCGGCGGGGGTTCGATCGGCGCGCTGTCCACGGCGACGGCGACCTCGAAGTTCGGAGTCGCACTGCGGGACGAAGGAGCCCGCGAGTGGGTGGTACGGGCCTGTCTGGACCGGCCGTGGCTGACCCGGCTGCACACGCACTCCGGTTCGCAGGGGATGCCGCTGGACCTGATGGCACGCGGGGTGGCCGAGACGTACGGGCTCGCGGAGGAGATCAACGAGCGTGCCGGGCGGCGGCAGATCGACACGCTCGACATCGGCGGCGGACTGCCGGTGAACTTCGGCTCGGACGACCACACCCCGGCGTACGAGGAGTACGCGCGGCTCCTGGCGGCGACGGTGCCGGGACTGTTCGACGGGCGGTACGGCCTGGTCACGGAGTTCGGGCGATCGCTGCTCGCCAAGCACGGGGTGGTGCT
This sequence comes from Streptomyces aurantiacus, assembly GCF_027107535.1. Classification (NCBI taxonomy): domain Bacteria; kingdom Bacillati; phylum Actinomycetota; class Actinomycetes; order Kitasatosporales; family Streptomycetaceae; genus Streptomyces; species Streptomyces sp. Qhu-G9. The sequence continues at coordinate 8,734,348 of NZ_CP114283.1, forward strand.
GGCGCGGGTCGAGTACGCGAAGTCGGCGGGCGGGCGAGCGATCGCGGTGACGCACGCGGGGGTGCAGGTGGCGGCCCGCACGGTGTACGCGCCGGAGTCCTGGCCGCTGCGGGTGGCCGCGTACGACGCCGAGGGACGGCCGAAGACGGGGCCCGACGTGGTGCAGGACGTGGCGGGGCCCGCCTGCTTCGCGGGCGACCTGCTGGCGGAGGGCCGGTCGATGCCGCTGCTCGAACAGGGCGACCACGCGGCCGCCCTGGACACGGGGGCGTACTACTTCGCGCACCACTACGGGTACAACTCCCTCGCGCGGCCCGGCATCCACGGCTTCGGTCCGGACGGGTCGGGCGGGGTGCGGTTCGCGCTGGTCCGCGCGGCGCAGACGCTCGACGAGATCGTGGCGGAGTCGGGAGGAGCACACGCGGAGGCGCTGACCCGCACGTTCTGAGGCGCCCGCGCCGGGCCCGGACCGGATGAGCGGCGGGGCGGCAGGGCGGCGGGGCTGAACCGCACAGGCATCCGGAGCGCGGCGGCGGGAAGAACTCCCCCGGACGGGTCACCGTCGGGTCACCGATCGGGGGAGGTTCCCTTGTCCACCGCAGAAACCGCCGCGGGTACACCGGCACCGGCCGAGGACCCGGGGCTCAAGCGCGTCCTCGGCCCCAGGCTGCTGATCCTCTTCGTGATCGGCGACATCCTGGGAACCGGCATCTACGCCACCACGGGCAAGGTCGCCGGAAAGGTCGGCGGCGCCCTGTGGCTGCCGTTCGTCATCGGCTTCGTCGTGGCGATCCTGACCGCGGCCTCGTACGTCGAGCTCGTCGGCAAGTACCCGAAGGCGGCCGGAGCGGCCCTCTACACGCAGAAGGCGTTCAAGGTCCCCTTCCTGACCTTCATCGTCGCGTTCATGGTGATGTGCTCGGGCCTGTCGTCCGCGAGCGCCGCGGCCCGCGCGTTCAGCGGCGACTACCTGGCGGAGCTGACGGGCGACGCGCTGCCGCCCACCCTCGTGGCGATCTGCTTCATCGTGCTGCTGGCCGCCCTGAACCTGCGGGGCGTGTCGGAATCGGTGAAGACGAACGTGGTCCTGACGCTCGTCGAACTGCTGGGCCTGCTGATCATCCTCGCGATCGGCGCGTACGCGGTCCTGACGGGTGACGGGGAGCCGTCCCGGCTGGGCGAGTTCGAGTCGAGCGGCACCGGCTACGCCCTGATCACCGGCATCCTGGGCGCGACCGCCCTGGGGTTCTTCGCCTTCGTGGGCTTCGAGGACTCGGTGAACATGGCCGAGGAGACGAAGGATCCCGTCCGCACCTTCCCGCGGGCGATCTTCGTCGGTGTGGCGGTGACGGGCACGATCTACGTCCTCGTGGCGCTCATCTCGTCGCTCCTGGTCGACCACCGGGTGCTGGAGGGGTCGAGCGGTCCGCTGCTCGAGGTCGTGAAGGCGGGCGGCGTCGGCTTCCCGCACGAACTCTTCGCGCTCATCGCCCTGTTCGCCGTCACCAACTCCGCGCTGATCAACATCATGATGGCCTCGCGGCTCTGCTACGGCATGGCCAACGAACGCATCCTGCCGCGCGCCATGAGCCGCGTCCTGCCCCGCCGCCGCACCCCCGTCGTCGGCATCGCCTTCGTGACGCTCCTGGCGATCGGGCTGGTCTCCACCGGTGAGATCGAAGGGCTCGGCGACACCACGGCGTTCCTGCTGCTGTGTGTGTTCGCGGTGGTCAACATCGCCGTTCTCGTGCTGCGCCGCGACCCCGTCGACCACCGGCACTTCCGGGCGCCGACCGTGCTCCCGGTGCTCGGCGCCCTCACGGCGCTGATCCTCGCCAGTCCGCTGGCGGACCGCCCGGCCGACGTCTACATACGCGCGGGCGTGCTGCTGGCGATCGGCGTGGCCCTGTGGGCGGTGAACAAAGTGGTGCTCCGTGTACGGGGCGAGGACTGAGAAGACCCGCTCCGGGAGCACGGACCTGACAGGGTTGGCAGGACCGGGGAGCGACAGGCCAATCAACCAACTCTAGCCAGCCGTTGGCATGTTCCTCAGGAAAATGCCGGATCCCTCACCCCTCGCGCACACGTTGCGTAGCTTCGGCGTCACTCAGCTGAACCGACGGGCGGGAGGGAAGCACCGTGCCCGGAATCGACGAGTGCCTGCTGGAGGCCATGAGACTGCCCGGAGCCCGGGGAGCCTCGGTGGTCGACTGGACCAGCGGACTGGCTCTGGGCACGGTCGGGGACTCACCCAACGGGGACCACGAGGCCACCGCGGCCGAGGCGGCGGAACTCGCCCGGCTCGCCGCGGAACACAAGGCCTTCGCCCCCGAGGAAGGAGCCGACTGGTCCGGCGGACAGCCGCCGGTGGAGGACCTCATCATCTGCAACAAGGACAGCTATCACGTCCTGCGTTTCGTCCGGACGACCTTCGACAGCAGTGTGTTCCTGCATCTGTGGCTGGGGCGTTCGGACGGCAATCTCGCGCTGGCCCGCATCCGCCTGGGCGAGATGGCGGAACGGCTGGTGGTGGGGTGACCACGATGGAGGCTCGCCCGCTGCCGAGACCGGACAGACCCGACCGCGGCCCGTCGGACCCCGCGGACCCGCGGTCCGGCGCCCCGTCCGTGCTCAGCCCCATGCTCAGCCGTCTCGCGGAGGAGCGCGCCACCGGCGTCCTGACGCGGGAACGCGGCGTGCTGTACCTGGTGGAGGGGCAGGTGGTGCATGCCGAGAGCCCCGCGACGCCCGGCCTCGACGTGCTGCTCACCAGCCGTGGGGCGCTGGGTTCCGAGGGCTGGTGGGAGGCGGTCTCGGAGGCGGGGGCGGAGCGCCGCGTCGGACGGTTCCTGGTGGACAGCGGGCGGCTGACGGCGGGCGCCCTGGAGCTGTGCCATCTGGGAGCGCTGTACGACGCGGCGTTCTTCACCCTCGGCACGAGCAGCGGCCCGGCCCGGTTCCGATACGGGGTCGCGCACTGGATCGGCCCCGTACGGCCGGTGACCGTGGACGCGGTGGAGCGCGAGACCCTGCGGCGCCGCGCCCTGCTGCACCGCATCTGGCCGGAGCCGGACACCGACACCGGGGAACTCGTCCGGACCGGCCGTGCCGTGGACGCGGCCCTCCCGCCGCGTCAGCGCACGGTGCTCGACCAGGTGGACGGGGAGCGGACGGCCTCCGACATCTCGCTGGTCCTCGGCCGCCCGGGGTTCCACACCCTGGTCGACGTCCGCCGGCTGGCGGCCGCCGGGATCGTGTCGACGCGCGCGCGGACCGTCGAACTCCGGACTCCGGAGACCCCCGTGGCCCCCGCGCCCCCCGTTTCCGCCGTGACCGCGCAGGCCGCGGAGGCCGCGCAGGCGTCGGCCGATCCCGACGTCGCCCTGCTGCGTCGGCTCAGAGACGCCTTGGAGGCCTTGTGATCCGCGCGCTCCGACAGCGTGCCGAGAGGAGACAACTGATGGCGGCCGAGGCCGAAGTCCTCGACGAACTGCACCGGTTGCGGGCGCGGGTGCCCCAGCTGACGGGCGCGCTCGCGGCCAGCGTCGACGGCCTGGTGCTGGCCCAGGACACTCCGGGCGTGGAGCCGGAGGGGCTGGCCGCGCTCACCGCCGCCGCACTGGGAGTCGCCCTGCGCATGGCGGACGCGACCGGACAGGGCGACTTCCGCGAACTGCTGGTGCACGGCGAACACGGCTACGTGGCGACCTACGTGGCGGGACCGTCCGCCGTGCTGACGCTGCTGGCCGGTGACCGGGCGAACGTCGGCCGGCTGCATCTCGAAGGACGCCGCTCCGGCACCCGGATCGGTCAGCTCGTCGAGGCCGCCGCCGAGGCCCAGCCGGCCCCGGTGGCGCGGACCACCGCGAAGCCCACCGCGCCCCGCACCAGAACCGCGCGCACCGCGCGCACCACCACCGGGCCGACCGGCGAAAGCCGTTGAGCCCGGATCCACCGAACGAAAGGACAGGCACGACCATGACCAACACCGAGACCGCACTCAAAGAGACCCTGGCCTCCATCGAGGGCGCCACCGGGGCGGCCCTCGTCGACTACACCAGCGGTATGGCACTGGGCACGATCGGCGGCAGCAAGGGCTTCGACCTCACGGTCGCGGCGGCCGGCAACACCGACGTCGTACGCGCCAAGATCCGCACGATGGAGCACCTGGGCCTGAAGAGCGACATCGAGGACATCCTGATCACGCTCTCCGACCAGTACCACCTGATCCGGCTGATCAAGGGCCGCGGCGGCAACGGGCTCTTCCTCTATCTGGTGCTCGACGCCAAGCGGTCCAACCTGGCGATGGCGCGCCACCAGTTGAAGAAGATCGAGAGCGACCTGGAGGTCTGAGAGCGGGACCCCGGCGGTCCGGGAGGGATCAGACCAGGACACCGCCCCGACGCCGCGCCCCACCGGGCGCGGCGTCGCCCGCGGCGATCCCGGTGGCGCGGTAGCCCCGGACGCGTTTGCCCGCGGGACCCGCACCACGCCCGAGCCAGTCGACCCGCACCCACAGGAGCGACTCGGCCGTCCGCTCCAGCCGTCCGATCCAGGCCGCCTTGAGGCGCAGTCCCACCCCGGCGCCCGCGAGGAGCATCCCGCCGGCGGCCGGCACGGCGAACGCCGAACCGAGCGCCACGGCGAAGGCGAGCAGCACCCACCACCGGTGTCCCCGGCGCCAGTTGCGTACGGTCACGGCGCGGTCCTGGAGCACGTCCTGCTTGCTCGCGCGGACGGCGTCGGCGGCGAGCGCCGCGTACCGCTTCCGCCGTGCGAGCAGCACGGCCGCCGCCGTGATCAGGAAGAGCGCGGCTCCCGCCAGCACTCCGATCCGCCGTCCCGTGAACCCGGGCACCAGCGCGCCCACCCCCGCCGCGACGACTCCGAGCCACCCCAGCGGGGCCGCTCCGGCCCGTACGACGACGGCCACCCGAGCCAGTCCCTGTCCTCCGCGCGCCACGATCCGCCTCCTCACCAGACGCCTGTTGTGGCGCGCAGATTAGCGGCCGAAGGTGAGACACGTCTGAGAACGCCGCAGAAATCCGGCCGCTCTGCCACTCCGCTACTCCGCCACTCCGCTACTCCACGAACAGGTTTCGCGCGGCGGCCCGCGCGTCGAACTCCTCCAGCCGCGACTGGGCGTCCGGCAGCCCGTCGCACATCGCCTCCAGCAGGACGCGCCCCAGCAGCATCGGCGCACAGGCCGTGTCGAAGGCGAGTCCGGTTCCGACGGCGGCGGGCAGCAGCAGGTCGGACACCTTGGCGACGGGCGCGAACGCGGAGTCCGCGACCGTGACGACGGTCAGCCCGGCCTCCTTCGCGTACGCGAGGGTGTCCACGACCTCCCGCGGGTGGCGGGGCAGCGCGAAGCACAGCAAGGTCGTGGCCCCGGCCCGCACCGCCGCGTCGATCCGGTCGTGCGCCATGGTCCCGCCCTCGTCCAGCAGCCGCACGTCGGGATGGACCTTGGCCGCGAAGTACGCGAAGCCGTACGCCTGGGCGGCGGCGGCCCGCAGCCCGAGCACCGGCAGCGGACGCGAAGCGGCGAGGAGCCGGCCCGCGCGCTCGACGGGGCGCGGGTCGGCCAGCACGGAGGCAAGATGCCGGAGGTTCTCGATCTCGGCCTCGACGGCCTGCTGGTACTCGTTGTACGAGCCGGTGTGCGCGGCGGGCCCGGCCGGTGCGACCTCGCGCAGGTGCTTGCGCAGCGCCGGGTAGCCGTCGAAGCCGAGGGCGACGGCGAAGCGGGTGACGGAGGGCTGGCTGACGCCGGCGAGCTCGGCCAGCTCCACGCTCGACAGGAAGGGCACCTCGGCGGCCCGCCGCACCATGCTGTGCGCGATGCGCCGCTGGGTGGGGGTCAGCCGGTGCCCCTCGAAGAGTGCCTGGAGGCGTCCGGCGGGGCCGTCCGCCCCGCCCGTGCCGCCGTTGTCGGTGTGCGCTGTGCCGTCCGGGCCCGTGTCCATGTCCCTGTCCATGCCCATATTCACGCTCGTGTTCCCGTCCACGCTCATGCCGTGCTCCCCCTCCAGATGTCCGTGAACCGGTCGAGCAGTGCGGCCGCCGCCGTCACGTCGTCCGTGAGCGGCCGGTCGGCCGGGTCCGCGTCGAGCACCGACTCGGCGATCTCCAGCGCCCGGCCCACCGGCAGCTCCGGGTCGGGACGCAGCTCGCGCTGGCGCAACGCCCGTACGGCGGCGACGAGTTCGCAGCCGACGACGAGACGGTACGCGTCGCACGCGCGCAGGGTCTGGCGAGCGGCGAGCGAGGCGAAGCTCGCCTGCTCCTCGACGCCCCGGGAGAGTACAGCGTGGCCGAGCGAGGCGGGCGCGGAGAAGGCCCGCAGGTCACCGAGGGCGGCCCCGGCGGCGTACTCCAGGATCATCACGCCGGAGGAGGCGGGCTCGTGGTCGGCGAGGAAGGGGCGCAGCCGGGTGTAGACGGGTTCGTTCAGAGTGGACAGGCGCGAGGTCGACAGCCGGGCCACCTGGGTGAGGGCGAGCCTGAAGTGGTCGAGGGCGAGAGCGAGCTGGGCCTGGTAGAAGCCGCCGTGGTGGTAGGCGGCCATGTCCTCGGCGCGGATCAGCGGGTTCTCGGCGGCCGCGTTGATCTCGACGGCGAGGACGTCCTCCAGGGCGTCGGCCGCGTCGTGCGCGGGACCGTGGATCTGGGGCAGGCACCGGAAACCGTACGGGTCCTGGATCCGCCCGAGCGGCGGTGTCGGACGGTCCGCCGCGCCGATCAGCTCCCGCATCCGGCGGGCCACTTCGGTGGACCCGCGATGCGGGCGGGCGGCGTGCACGGGCGCCGCGTACGCCTCGTGCGAGCCGTCCACCGCGACCAGGGACAGCGCGGCGACGACCTGTGTGGCCCCGATGAGCCCGCGCAGTTCGTGCAGGGCGAGCGCCGACTGGCCGAGGGTGAGGGCGTTGCTGCTGATGAGCGCGAGGGCGTCGTTGTTGTCGAGCGGTTGCGGCTCGGGCGCGCCCACGTGGCGCGGCACACCGGCGAGCGCGGCCGTGGCCGGGCCCGTGAGCGCGACCGCGGGCACACCGCCGCCCGCTCCCGCCGACGCGCCCGCGCCCACGACCTCGCGCACACCGGTCGGCGCCTCCGCCCCCCGCCAGGGGTGCTCCCCCGCCAGCGCCAGCCCCAGCTGGGCCAGCGCCGCGATGTCCCCGGTCCCCACCGAGCCGAACTCGTTCACGACGGGGTACGCCCCGGTCTCCAGCGCCTCGCACAACGCGGTGACGACGGTGGGGCGCAGGCCTGCCCCGCCCGCGAGGAGCTGGTTGGCGCGCACGGCGAGCATCGCCCGGACCTGCCGCGCGGGCAGTTCCTCCCCGATGGCCCCGGCGTGGCTGCGCAGCAGACGCAGGCCGTGCTCGGCGGCCGCCTCGGTGGGCACGTCCTCGTTCCGGTTGGCGCCGACTCCGGTGGACCGGCCGTACACGCGGCCGGTCGCGGCGATGCGCCGGGCCGCGTCCCAGGACTCCTCGACACGCTTCATCGCATCGGCGGCGGGCACGGGCCGCGCGGACCCGTCGGCGAGTCGTACGACGTCGGTGACACCGGTGCTGTGGCCGTCCAGCACCACGAGGCCGGTCGCTGCCGCACGCGGCGGGTCCACATCCCGAGACGACATAGAGCGCAAACTCCCCTCAATCCGGGCATCGGATCTTGCCTGGCGGCCACAAGTAACCAGCGATTAACACCGCACCGTTGACAAGCCATTCAAGTACAGAGAACTCTGCATGACTATATACAGCCGGGCAAGGGACACCTCATGATCCAGTTCGACGCGGTCCACAAGCGTTTCCCGAATGGCACCACAGCGGTCCACGACCTCTCCCTGGAGATGCCGGAAGGGGGCGTGACCGTCCTCGTGGGATCTTCCGGTTGTGGCAAGACGACCACCCTGCGGATGGTCAACCGGATGGTCGACCCCACCTCCGGCACCATCCGGGTCGGCGGCCGCGACGTCCTGGACCAGGACGCCGCCGACCTGCGCCGCTCCATCGGTTACGTCATCCAGCAGTCGGGCCTCTTCCCGCACCGCACGGTCCTCGACAACATCGCGACCGTGCCACTGCTCCTCGGCTGGGGCCGCCGCAGGGCGCGGGCCCGGGCCGCGGAGCTCCTGGAGACGGTCGGCCTGACCGCGGAGTCCGGGAAGCGTTTTCCGCACCAGCTCTCCGGCGGCCAGCAGCAGCGGGTCGGCGTGGCCCGCGCTCTCGCCGCCGACCCTCCCGTCCTCCTGATGGACGAGCCCTTCGGAGCCGTCGACCCGGTCGTCCGCGCACAACTCCAGGACGAACTGCTCCGCCTCCAGAAGGAGTTGAGCAAGACGATCGTCTTCGTCACGCACGACATCGACGAGGCGGTCCGGCTCGGCGACCGGATAGCCGTCTTCCGCACCGGCGGCCACCTCGTCCAGTGCGCCACTCCGGCCGAACTGCTGGCCCGGCCGGCGGACGACTTCGTCGCGGACTTCCTCGGCGCGGAGCGCGGCCTGAAGCTCCTGTCCCTGACGTCGCTCAAGGGCATACCGCAGGCCCCCGCCCCCGAGGGCGGCACCTGGGAACTGGTCCTGGACGGCGCCCGCACACCCCTGCACTGGCGCACCGGGGACACCGAACTCCCCGTACGCCCCCTGCGCGACACCGACTCCCTGCTCGCCGCCCTCAATGAGTCCATCGCCTCCCCGACCGGACTCGTGGCCCGGGTCGACACCGACGGCGCCCTCACCGGGGTGACCTCGCGCGACGAGATCCACCAGCACGCGGGCCGGGCCCACACGGAAGCCAGGGTGGCCTCATGACCATCGACTGGTCGTGGATAGGCGACCACACCGACGACCTCACCACCCTCACGGTCTCCCACCTCCAGGCGGCCCTGTCCGCCGTCTTCCTCGGCCTGCTGGTCTCTCTCCCGCTGGCCGTGGTGGCGCACCGGATCCGCCCACTGCGGGGCCTGCTCCTCGGCCTCTCGAACGTCCTCTTCACGATCCCGTCGATCGCGGTCTTCGTACTCCTCCTTCCGGTCTCCGGCCTGACCCGCACCACCACGGTCGTCGGCCTGACGATCTACACCCTCGTCGTCCTCCTGCGGAACACGGTCGAAGGCCTCGACTCGGTCCCCGCGAAGACGAAGGAGGCCGCGAAGGCCATGGGCACGCGCCCCCTGCGCACCCTCCTCACCGTCGAGCTCCCCCTCGCGCTCCCGGTGATCATGGCGGGTGTCCGGATCGCCACGGTCATGTCGATCTCCCTGGTCTCCGTGGCCACGTACATCGGCGACGGCGGCCTCGGCCAGCTCTTCACCGACGGCTTCCAGCGCAACTTCCCGACCCCGGTCGTCGTCGGCGTCGTCCTGACGCTCCTGCTGGCCCTGGTCGCGGACGCGCTGCTGGTCGGCGTCCAGTACGTACTCACCCCGTGGAAGAGGCGGCGAGCCTGACATGTACGAACTCTTCAAGGACCTCGGCGGCTGGCTGGTCAGCGGCGAGCAGTGGACCGGCCCCGACGGCATCGGCCACCGCCTCGCCGAGCACCTCCAGTACTCGCTGCTCGCCACCCTCGTGGCGACCGTGATCGCCCTCCCCCTGGGCCTGCTGATCGGCCACACCGGCCGCGGCGCGTTCCTCGCCATCAACCTCGCGTCCTTCGGCCGTGCCCTGCCGACCGTCGGCCTGGTGGTGCTCGTCTTCCTGGCCAGCGGACTGTCGATGTGGCCGGTGTACGTGGCACTGGTCGCCCTCGCGGTCCCGTCGATCGTGACGAACACGTACGCCGGCATGACCGCCGTCGACCCGGACGTGAAGGACGCGGCGCGCGGCCAGGGCATGCGCTGGCACCAGGTCCTCCTCCAGGTCGAGCTGCCCCTCGCGCTCCCCTTGATCATGACGGGCCTGCGGCTCGCGCTGATCCAGGTGGTGGCTACGGCCACGATCGCCGCGTACGTGTCCTTCGGCGGGCTCGGGCGGTACGTGTTCGACGGGCTCGCCCAGCGGGACCTTGTGCAGGTGCTCGGCGGGGCGGTGCTCGTGGCCGGGGTTGCCGTGGTGCTCGACCTGGCCTTGAGCGGCCTGCAACGGGTCCTCTTCCGGCACCGCCCCGCGTGAGCGTCGCCGCTCGCCGGTGCAGCCGTGGATCTGCGGGCCGGCCGTGGCGGCCGCGCGGTTCCCCACGCCCCTGAAAGGGCGCCCCCTAGACCTCTGCAACTCCCCTCAGGAGCTTCCCCCATGAACCGACGTACCCTCCTCGGCGGGCTCTTCGCCGCCGCGTCCGTGCCCGCGCTCGCCGCGTGCAGCAGCGGGATCACCTCGCTCGACGGCGAGGGCGGTGGTGGCGGTGGCGGCGGGTCCAGCAAGGACGGCGTCACCATCGGTACCGCCAACTTCACCGAGAACCAGGTCCTCGGGTTCCTCTACGCGGCCGTCCTGGAAGCCGCCGGTGTGAAGACGAAGGTCCGCCCGAACCTCGGCACCCGGGAGATCCTCATACCCGCGCTCAGGGGCGGCGACATCGACCTGCTCCCCGAGTACCAGGGCGCCCTCCTGCACTACGTCTCCCCCAAGGCGAAGGCGACGGAGGAGGGCGAGATGCAGAACGCCCTCGCGATGGCACTGCCCGCCGGACTCCAGGTGCTGCCGTACGGCATGGCCGAGGACTCGGACGCCTTCGTCGTCACCCGGGAGACGGCCGACAGGTACGGCCTGGCCTCCCTCGCCGACCTGAGGAAGCAGAACGGGAAGCTCGTCATCGGCGCCGCGCCCGAGGTGAAGAAGCGCGAGGTCGGCGCGGTGGGCCTGAAGGACGTCTACGGGGTCGAGTTCAAGGAGTTCAAGTCCCTCGACTCCTCGGGCCCGCTGGTGAAGGGCGCCCTGAAGAAGGGTGACGTGGACGTGGCGAACCTCTTCACCACCGACACCGACATCGTGGCCAACAAGTGGGTCGTTCTCACCGACCCCAGGAACCTCATCCCCGGCCAGCACGTCGTCCCCCTCATCGCGGACCGCAAGGCCGACTCGACGGTCCGCAAGGCCCTGGCCGAGCTCGGCAACATCCTCACCACGGCGGACCTGACCGAGCTCAACCGCAAGGTCGACAAGGACAAGAAGGACCCGGAGGACGTGGCGAACGCGTACGCGAAGGAGAAGGGCCTGATCACGTAGGGCCCGTCGGCCGCGGCCCGGCCCGGTGGGGAACAGCCCAGTGCGGACCGGGGGGCTAACCCCCGTGCCAATCGCGCTCCGGCTCCCTACCTTGGACACCATGACCGGTATGGAAGCCCGCGACGCCGAACTCAAGAAGGAACTCGACGCCACCTTGCACGCACGCAAGGAACTGGGCGAGGAGTACGAGTCCGCGCTGATCGACTCGTTCCTGGAAAAGGTCGAGCAGCGCCTGGACGGCACGGTCGACCGCCGCGTGCGCCGCCAGCTCGCGGAACAGCAGATGGCGGTGGCCCGCGACGCACGGTCCCCCCAGGGGTCCTCGGACTCCTGGGGCGAGCGCTTCGGCTTCGGCATCGTCTCCCTCGTCCTCGCGATCCCCCTGTCCGCCATCGGCGGCGGTGTCGCCGAGCTGCCCGGCCTCCTGGTCGCCTGGGCGGGCATCGTGGGGGTCAACGTGGTCCAGGCCGCGCGCCTCTCGCCGGACTTCTTCAGCAGGCGCCGCAAGTCCTCCAAGGACAGCGAGTGGGAGGGCTGATCCGCCCGAAGCGATGACGGCGCAACCCCCGGCCGAGGAACCACGGCGGCGGGCGGCCACGCCCGCGGGAGCGGCGCCGGTCCAGGCGTGACGAAGGGCCCGGTACCAGTCGGGTACCGGGCCCTTCGTGAAGCTTGCGCGGGAACCGCCGCACCCCCGTTGCCGGGGGGCGGGACGACGGCGGTCCCCGCGAGGGACGCGGGCCGGGTCAGGGCCGGGCTTGCGCGTCCGTGGCGTCGATGGAGATCCGGGAGCCGCTCCGGAGGGTCCTTGACGCCGTTTCGGTGCCGGCCGGGGCGGGGAGCCGCTCCCGCCCTTGCCGACATCGTCAATCTGCCGTACGCGTGTTAAGCGTGTGCTGCGCGGACGTGACGTGCTCGTACCACTTCCGCGAAGTTCCACCGTGATCGCTCACGCCGCAAGTTCCCCTCCGACGCCTGCAGTTCACCGGAACTTCCTACTGTCGACCACCCTTGGCCAGGAAGGACAGCAGGTCCTGTCGGCTGACGACTCCGGTGGGCTTGCCCTCGACCAGGACGATCGCCGCGTCGGCCCCGCCGAGCACGGTCATCAGGTCGCCGACCGGCTCACCGGAGCCGACCTGGGGCAGCGGCGCCGACATGTGCTTCTCCAGCGGGTCGGAGAGCGAGGCCCGCTGGGTGAACAGGGCGTCGAGCAGTTCCCGTTCGACGACGGAGCCCACGACCTCGGCGGCCATCACGTCCGGGTGTCCGGCGCCCGGCTTGACGATGGGCATCTGCGAGACGCCGTACTCGCGCAGCACCTCGATCGCCTCGCCGACCGTCTCGTCCGGGTGCATGTGGACGAGGGAGGGCATGGCGCCGTGCACCTTGTCGCTGAGGACGTCGGCGACCCGCGCGCTGGGGCCCTCGTCCTCCAGGAAGCCGTAGTCGGCCATCCACTCGTCGTTGAAGATCTTGCTGAGGTAGCCGCGCCCGCTGTCGGGGAGGAGGACGACCACGACGTCGTCGGGCCCGAGCCGCTCGGCCACCCGCAGCGCGGCGACGACGGCCATGCCGCAGGAGCCGCCGACGAGGAGGCCCTCCTCCTTGGCCAGCCGCCGGGTCATCTGGAAGGAGTCCTTGTCCGAGACCGCGACGATCTCGTCGGCGACCGTCCGGTCGTACGCCGTCGGCCAGAAGTCCTCGCCGACGCCCTCGACGAGATACGGCCGCCCGGACCCGCCGGAGTAGACGGACCCCTCGGGGTCGGCGCCGACGACCTGGACCTTCCCGTCACTGGCGTCCTTGAGGTAGCGCCCGGTGCCGGAGATGGTGCCGCCGGTCCCCACGCCCGTGACGAAGTGGGTGATGCGCCCCTCCGTCTGCTCCCACAGCTCGGGGCCGGTGGAGTGATAGTGCGAGAGGGGATTGTGGGGGTTGGAGTACTGGTCGGGCTTCCAGGCTCCGGGCGTCTCCTTCACGAGCCGGTCGGAGACGTTGTAGTACGAGTCGGGGTGCTCGGGGTCGACGGCGGTGGGGCAGACGACGACCTCGGCCCCGTAGGCCCGCAGCACGTTGATCTTGTCGGTGCTCACCTTGTCGGGGCACACGAAGATGCACTTGTAGCCCTTCTGCTGGGCCACGATGGCGAGGCCCACACCCGTGTTGCCGCTGGTCGGCTCGACGATCGTGCCACCCGGCTGGAGCGCGCCGCTCTTCTCGGCGGCCTCGATCATGCGCACGGCGATGCGGTCCTTCACGGAGCCGCCGGGGTTGAAGTACTCGACCTTCGCGAGGACGGTCGCCTGGATGCCGGCGGTCACGCTGTTGAGCCTCACCAGCGGGGTGTTGCCGACGAGACTGATCATCGAGTCGTGGAATTGCACCGTTGTCTCCGGAGCTGGAAAAGAAGTGGTCGGGGTGGTGTCGTCAGCCTAAGCCCCCTCCTGGGCGTTCACGTCGCGTTGAGATTGGCCGACGGTCTGTACGGGGCAAGGAGTGGGTGTACGGCTAGAAGGAGGTGGCGGCTTCGCATGACGAGTTTGTCGAGAGCGAGGGTGGCACGGCGGATCGCCGCGGGCGCGGCGTACGGCGGCGGCGGGATCGGGCTGCTGGGCGCGGCGACGGTCGGCGTGGTGCTGGCCGAGGTGCAGCTGGCGAAGCGGCAGGTGGGAAACGGGCACAGCCCCCGTCCGCCGAGCGCGGACGGACTGTACGGGTATGTGTACGCCGGCTCGCAGGGCCCGTTGCGCCTGACGATGCTCGGTGATTCGACGGCGGCCGGGCAGGGCGTGCACCGGGCCCGGCAGACACCGGGAGCGCTGATCGCGTCCGGGCTCGCCGCGGTGGCGGAACGGCCGGTGCGGCTGCGGAACGTGGCTCTGCCGGGCGCCCAGTCCGACGACCTCGACCGCCAGGTCGTCCTGGCTCTCGGGGACCCGGACGGGGTGCCCGAGGTATGCGTGATCATGGTCGGCGCGAACGACGTGACGCACCGGATGCCGCCGACGCGGTCGGTCCGGCACCTCTCGGCGGCGGTACGCAGACTCCGCACGGCGGGTGCCGAGGTGGTCGTCGGCACCTGTCCCGACCTGGGCTCCATCGAGCCGGTCCAGCAGCCGTTGCGGTGGCTGGCGAAGCGCGCCTCCCGTCAGCTGGCGGCCGCGCAGACCATCGGCACGGTCGAGCAGGGCGGGCGGACGGTGTCGCTGGGCGACCTGCTGGGGCCGGAGTTCGCGGCGAACCCGCGGGAGCTGTTCGGCCCCGACAACTACCACCCCTCGGCGGAGGGGTACGCGACGGCGGCGATGGCCGTGCTGCCCTCGGTCTGTGCCGCGCTGGGCCTGTGGCCCGCGGACGAGGAGCGCCCGGACGTCTCCCGCCGCGAGGGCTTCCTGCCCGTGGCACGAGCCGCCGCGGAGGCGGCTTCGGAGCCGGGCACGGAGGTGGCGGCCGCGATGCCCACGGGCCCGCGCGGCCCCTGGGCCCTCCTCAAACGCCGCCGCCGCCGGCGCGTCCCAGCCACAGACCCGGCCCCCACATCAGCCTGACCCCACGCTCCCCCGCCCCGTCAGGGGCGCGGGAACCGCGTGGCGGCCAGGGGCCCGGGACCCCGCCCCGCCAGGGGCCCGGGACCCCGCCCCGCCAGGGGCGCGGGGAACTGCGCGCCCAGCCCCCACCGAACCCGCAGCCAAAACCCAAGGGGGCCTGGGGCCAAACCCCCAGGTGGCTCACGGGGCGAAGCCCAAAGGGGTCTGGGGCAAAGCCCAAGGGGGACTGGGGGGGGCGAAGCCCCCGGGGCTGGGACTTGCAGCGAGGAAAAAGCAAGCGCTTGGAAAGTGCGTCCCGAGTCACACCCCCACCCCCGTGACCCCGCCCATACCTACGGGTAGCT
This sequence comes from Streptomyces aurantiacus, assembly GCF_027107535.1. NCBI lineage: Bacteria > Bacillati > Actinomycetota > Actinomycetes > Kitasatosporales > Streptomycetaceae > Streptomyces > Streptomyces sp. Qhu-G9. The sequence goes on from NZ_CP114283.1 coordinate 8,749,422, forward strand.
TCCCAGTCAGGTCCGCCTACACCCTCGTAACGCCAATGGAGCCGTGATGCCCGAAGCCGTGATCGTCTCGACCGCCCGCTCCCCCATCGGCCGCGCCTTCAAGGGTTCCCTCAAGGACCTGCGCCCCGACGACCTGACCGCGACCATCATCCAGGCGGCCCTCGCCAAGGTCCCGGAGCTCGACCCGAGGGACATCGACGACCTGATGCTCGGCTGCGGCCTCCCCGGCGGCGAGCAGGGCAACAACCTCGGCCGCATCGTCGCCGTGCAGATGGGCATGGACCACCTCCCCGGCTGCACGATCACCCGTTACTGTTCCTCGTCGCTCCAGACGAGCCGTATGGCCCTGCACGCCATCAAGGCCGGCGAGGGCGACGTCTTCATCTCGGCGGGCGTCGAGCTGGTCTCCCGCTTCACGAAGGGCAACTCCGACAGCCTGCCCGACACGCACAACCCGTTCTTCGCGGAGGCGGAGGCCCGCACCGCGGAGGTCGCCGCGAGCGAGGGCGCCTCCTGGCACGACCCGCGCGAGGACGGCGTCGTCCCGGACGCGTACATCGCGATGGGCCAGACCGCGGAGAACCTCGCCCGCATCAAGGGCGTCACCCGCCAGGACATGGACGAGTTCGGCGTCCGCTCGCAGAACCTCGCCGAGGAAGCCGTCAAGAACGGCTTCTGGGAGCGCGAGATCACCCCGGTGACCACGCCGGACGGCACGGTCGTCAGCAAGGACGACGGCCCGCGCGCCGGCGTCACGCTCGACGGCGTCCAGGGCCTCAAGCCGGTCTTCCGCCCCGACGGCATGGTCACGGCGGCCAACTGCTGCCCCCTCAACGACGGCGCCGCCGCCCTCGTGATCATGTCCGACACGAAGGCCCGCGAGCTCGGCCTGACCCCGCTGGCCCGGATCGTCTCGACCGGCGTCACCGGGCTCTCCCCCGAGATCATGGGCCTCGGCCCGGTGGAGGCGTCGAAGCAGGCCCTGTCCCGCGCCGGTCTGACCGTCGGCGACATCGACCTGTTCGAGATCAACGAGGCGTTCGCCGCCCAGGTGATCCCCTCCTACCGCGACCTGGACATCCCGCTGGAGAAGCTGAACGTGAACGGCGGCGCCATCGCGGTCGGCCACCCCTTCGGCATGACCGGCGCCCGCATCACCGGCACGCTCATCAACTCGCTCCAGTTCCACGACAAGCAGTTCGGCCTGGAGACGATGTGCGTGGGCGGCGGCCAGGGCATGGCGATGGTCATCGAGCGCCTGAGCTAGTTCCCGGGAACACGTCCGAGCCGAAGACCCCGCTCCGTGACGGGAGTTGAACACACAGTCACCGAAACGACCCGAAGTCCCGCAATCGCCGGGACTCCGGGTCGTTTTGTGATCCAATCTCCCCCAGGATGTGACCTATCTCCCTCCGGAAAGGGATTTACGCAGGTCAGGGCGGTTACGCGACTAAACACCAGGCCGAAAGTCCTGCCCCTTTCGTGACGTTACGCACTGACAGCTGGTTAGTCCGCCCTTCAAGCTGATGTAGGAAGTCGGGGGTCGACTTTGAACCGGGAGTACGTCAGTGAGCACCACGTCTCTTGCTCTGCTGCTCGCCACAGCCACCACCACGGCCGTGGGCGTCGCCGTTCTGCGCACCCTGCTGGCACTGCGCCGACAGGTGGCCGCCCTGCACACCGAGCTCGCCCGGAGCCGTGCCACGGCCGTACGCGGCCTCGCGCCGGCCGCCCGCGGGACCGCGGACGCCGACGAGATACGCGCGGCCGTGGCCGAGGCCCTCGCCGAGGAGCGCGAGCGTGAGCTCGCCGAGGCCCGGGCGTTCTGGGCCGCCCAGGAGGCGCGTGACGTCACCGACGCGCCGACCCTGCTCGGTCTGCCCGACAGTGAGCTGTTCCTGCCCCGCCAGTCGGACTTCGCGGGTCTCGAACACCTGGAGCCGGTGACCGAGCCCGCCGCCGACGCCGACGAGTTCGCCGGGGACTCCCCCGAGCTGGCCGCGGCCCGCCGACGCCACCCCTCGCACCCCGACTTCGTACCGGTCCAGTCACCCGTGGCGAACGACCACGAACGTACGGTGGCCTGCCTGGAGGACCTCGCCGGCTCCCGCACGGAGCTGGCGGACGTCCGTCCCGGCCCGCTCGGCACCCTCGACGTGTACGTCTTCGCCGACGGCACCACGCTCTGCATGACCCCGGGTCATCGCGAGACCGCCGAACGCCTCGCCGAGTCGCTGCGCACCGGCCACCCGCCGGTCCTGCTCGGCGGCTCGGGGGTCTCGGGCGCCTACGCCCTCACTTTCGAGTGCGGCAAGGAGAGCGTCTACGTCCTGGCGGACAGGGTCATAGCCTCGTTGTGAGGGTCACGGCCTCGTCGTAACGGCACGCCCCGACAGAAAGCGCCCCCTTCGAGGGGCGCTTTTTCCGGTCGTCCGCGGCTCCGCCGCGTGGGCGCGACCGCCCACGGCCGGACCGCGAAGCCTTCAGATCCCCGCCCTCTTCTGCGCCTCCTCCACGAGGCTCACCGCCTCCACGACCTCGTCCTCGGCCGTCAGCACCTCGGCCAGATCGTTCCCGGCCACGGTGACCTGGTCCGCCGCGGCGAACATTCCCGCGTCGGGCATCTCCAGGGGGTCCCGCGTGGGGTCCTCCAGCCGCTGGGCACGCAGTGACAAATCCCTGGCCAGCCCCAGCGCCTCGGCGGCGGCTCCCCGCTGAAGCCGGCTCTGCGGGGCGGCGCGCAACCGGTCGGCGAAATGTTCCACGGCCCGCGTCAAAGGCGTCGTATCAAGCACGCGCCGACCCTACGCGCCTCATCTGGACTGTTGCCAACGGGCCGCCCCTCAGGCACGGTGATTTGAAGGACCGGCTTACATCCCATGCGTCCGGAGGCGCCGATGTCCCAAGTCTTCTCCGCGGAGACCCATCGCAATCTGCTCGCCCGCATCCCCCACTGCACCGGTCGTGAGATCTCCGACTGGCTGCGCACCGTCGACGAAGGCCCCGCTCTCTTCCGCTTCGAGGAGAAGGTCAGCTGGCTCCGCGCCGAGCACGACCTCGCGTACGGCCACGCCAAGGCCATCATTCACGAGTACGACCTGAGGAGGGCCGCGCGCAAACTGCTCTGAGCGGTTTCGCTCCGCTCCTCCACCCGAAAATACCGAAGGGCCCGCGAACCTTGGTTCGCGGGCCCTTCGGTCGTGCTTGAGCGGTTGTCACTGCGCCACCGGCCGGTGGGGGCTGCTCGCGCGGTTCCCCGCGCCCCTCAGGGGGTGCCCCTCGCCGGAGCGACGCAGATCGTTGCCGCCGCTAGTCGTTGCCGCTGAAGATGGCGACCAGACGCAGCATCTCGAGGTAGATCCACACGAGGCTCATGGTCAGGCCGAACGCGGCCAGCCAGGCTTCCTCGCGCGGCGCGCCGTAGGCGATGCCGTCCTCGATCTGCTTGAAGTCGAGCGTCAGGAAGAACGCGCCCAGGACGATCGCGAGGATGCCGACGATCGCGCCCAGCGGGCCCATGCTGCGCAGGCCGCCGTCATCGGCGACACCGAAGACGACCAGCAGCAGGTTGACCGCCATGACCAGCACGAAGGCGATCGCGATGGCCATACCGATGCGCGCGTACCGAGCGGTGACGCGGATCCAGCCCGCCTTGTAGATCAGCAGGGTGGCGCCGGACACCGCCATGGTGCCGAGCACGGCCTGGAAGGGCGCTCCGCTCCACCGGCTGTTGAACATCTCGCTGATCACGCCGAGGAAGACGCCCTCGAAGGCGGCGTACGCCAGGATCAGCGCGGGCGAGGCCTTGCGCTTGAACGACTGCACCAGCGCGAAGACCATCGCGATGAGCGCGGAGCCGATCGCCAGGCCGAAGCTGCTCGACGTGACCGGCAGCAGGACCCAGGCGAGGACGGCGCCGACGGTGACGGTGCCGAGCGTCATGGCCGTGCGCGCGACGACGTCGTCCATCGTCATGCGGCCGGCGGCGGGCGGGGCCTGCGGCGGTGCGCCGTGCTGCAGGTCCTGCGGGGCGTACGGGTTCTGAGCGTAAGGATTCTGCGCGTACGGGCTGCCGCCCTGCGGGGTGCCCTGTGCGTACGGGTTTCCCTGCGTTCCGACAGCGGGGCCCCCGGCCTGCGGCTGGGCGTTGAAGCCCGCGTGGCCGTTGTCGCGGCTGAACCCCCGTCGCGAGAAGACCGGGTTGCTGCTCCTCATTTCACTCCTCCATAGCCACCGTGCGTGGCCTTGGCTCAAGAGTAATGGGTAGGCAAAAGAAAGCCTCTAGTGCCTGGGGAGGATCTTTCCCCTCTTGTGACCGGGAACACCAGGGTTCGACCTGGCATTCCCCGCACCGTTACAACGCCGGTACGGGCCCCTCCGGTTCCCCCGTCCGTGGCGTTCAGTCCAGGGCGAAGCCCGTGTACCCCTCGGCGAGGTCCTGCTCGGCGCCGCGCGCGGAGGCGAGCCGCTCCAGCCGGGCCAGCTGGATGCGGTCGTCGAAGGGCGTCGCGTCGGGCGAGCGGTGCAGCAGGGTCGTCATCTCGTACGAGAACCGCTCGGCCTGCCACACCCGCCGCAGGCAGGTCTCGGAGTAGGCGTCGAGGAGCTCGCCGGACCCGGTCTCCCTCTCGTGCGCCAGCGCCCGCGCGAAGGTCACGACGTCCCCCACTGCGAGGTTCAGCCCCTTGGCGCCCGTCGGCGGCACGATGTGGGCGGCGTCACCGGCCAGGAAGAGCCGTCCGTGGCGCATCGGCTCGTGCACGTGGCTGCGCATGGGCGTGACGGACTTGGCGGTGACGGGGCCCCTGCGGAGCCGCCAGTCGTCGTCGGTCTCGAACCGGCGCTCCAGCTCGTCCCAGATCTCCTCGTCGCCCCACTCCTGCGCGTCCGTGCCCTCGGGCACCTGGAGGTAGAGCCGCGAGACGGTCGGCGACCGCATGGACAGCAGGGCGAAACCACGGTCGTGGCGGGCGTAGACGAGCTCGTCGTGCGAGGGGGGCACGTCGGCGAGGATCCCCAGCCAGCCGAAGGGGTAGGTCCGCTCGAAGACCCGTGTGAGCTCCTCGGGGATCGCCTTGCGGGCCACACCCCAGAAACCGTCGCACCCGACGACGTACGCGCACTCCAGGACGTCCTCGCGCCCCTCGTGCCGGAAGCGCACCCGGGGGCTGTCGGTGCCGGCCCCCTCGACGGCCAGCGCCTCCGCCCCGAAGAGCACCGGTCCGCCCTCCTTGAGCTGCAGCGCGATGAGGTCCTTGCACACCTCGGTCTGGGCGTAGACCATCACGGACCGCCCGCCGGTGAGTGCGGGGAAGTCGATCCGGTGGCGCCTGCGCGCGAACCGCAGCTCGATGCCGTCGTGGCGGAGCCCTTCCCGGTCCATGCGCTCACCGGCGCCCGCGGCCCGCAGCACGTCCACGGTCCCCTGCTCGAGGATCCCGGCGCGCTGCCGCTGCTCCACGTAGGCCCGGTCGCGGCTCTCCAGTACGACGGAGTCGATCCCCGCGTTGTGCAGCAGCCTCGCCAGCAGCAGGCCGGCCGGTCCGGCCCCGATGATCCCGACGGTGGTACGCATCGACACGCTCCTTCGCGCTCCGACGACTCCCGTGAGCGCCGCCAGCGTTGTTCGCTGAGTGAAGTTATTTTCACCATTTAGCTCACGTGAGTTTCCGACGGGTGGGACCCGCTGTCAACGGTCACGCAGTGAAGTCTTCAATGAAGGATGCACCCTTCATCGGGAGACGCCGGGAGAACGGAAGTGTCGGAGGTGCCCGGAACCGGACTTGAACCGGTACGCCCGCGAGGGGCAGCGAGGTTTAAGCTCGCCGTGTCTGCATTCCACCATCCGGGCAGGCCATGGGCTCCGCGTCGAGTGTTCCGAGCCTATCGGGACAGATCCCCCGAACAGCGGAAGGTCGGACCGATGTTGTCTTATTTTATTGACGTCTGAGGGTGCATCAGCCCACGGTACGAGCCATCCGCACTTGCCACATGCCCTTCGACGAACGTCGGACGGCCTATGTGGAATGACGTGATTTCACCGCCCGAACGAGCGGGACCTGACGAACCGTCGCCGATTCCCACTCAGGGGTGGGTGTCATCCCCAGGTATGACTCGGCGTCGCGTGGTCCGACCGGAGTCGCCCCTCGGAACCGGAACAGCGGGTGACTACACGGCGCGGATCAGCGTCGACGATGGAACCTGTCGTCCACTCGTCGTCGTACCGACAAGGAGCACCCTTCCGTGACCACCACTCCCCTCGCCGACCGGACCACCCTGGTCGCCGCCCGCGCCACGGAACTGTCGAAGGTCTACGGACAGGGGGAAACCCAGGTGGTCGCTCTGGACCAGGTCTCCGTCGACTTCCGGCAGGCCGAGTTCACCGCGATCATGGGTCCCTCCGGCTCCGGCAAGTCCACGCTGATGCACTGCGTCGCGGGGCTGGACTCCTTCTCCTCCGGATCGGTCCGCATCGGTGACACCGAGCTCGGCTCCCTCAAGGACAAGCAGCTCACCAAGCTGCGCCGGGACAAGATCGGCTTCATCTTCCAGGCGTTCAACCTCCTGCCGACCCTCACCGCCCTGGAGAACATCACCCTCCCCATGGACATCGCGGGCCGCAAGCCGGACAAGGAGTGGCTGAACAGGGTGATCGGCATGGTGGGTCTGGCCGACCGGCTCTCCCACCGTCCCACCGAGCTCTCCGGCGGCCAGCAGCAGCGCGTCGCCGTGGCCCGTGCGCTGGCGTCCCGCCCGGACATCATCTTCGGCGACGAGCCCACCGGAAACCTGGACTCGCGCTCGGGTGCCGAGGTGCTGGGCTTCCTCCGCAACTCCGTACGGGAGATGGGGCAGACCGTCGTCATGGTCACCCACGACCCGGTGGCCGCGGCGTACGCGGACCGCGTGATCTTCCTGGCCGACGGGCGGATCGTCGACGAGATGCTCTCGCCGACCGCCGACGGCGTCCTCGACCGGATGAAGGACTTCGACGCCAAGGGCCGTACGAGCTAGCCGCCACCGCGCCCTCGCACCCCGCCGCGTCTCGTCCCGCCTCCTCCTCCACCAGGACAGAAACCCATGTTCCGTACCGCCCTGCGCAACGTCCTCGCGCACAAGGCCAGGCTGTTGATGACCGTGCTCGCCGTCATGCTCGGCGTCGCCTTCGTCTCCGGCACCCTGGTCTTCACCGACACCTTCGGCAACGCCTACAAGAACAAGTCGGCGAAGAGCTTCGACCACGTCTCGGTCGCCATACAGCCCGAAGGCGGCTCCTACTACGAGTCCGGTGACGACGGCGAGGCCAAGAAGCCGCCGCGGCTGACCGACGCCCTCCTGAAGAAGACCGAGAACCTGCCCGGCGCCGACTCGGCGATCGGCGGCGTCATGGACTTCACCGCGCTCGCCGACAAGGACGGCAAGCTCGTCGGCGGCGACTGGGGCACCTCCGGCGCCAACTACTACCCCGGCAAGGACGGCAAGGACCCCCGCTACGACTTCACCGAGGGCGCGGCACCCAAGTCCGCCGGTGACATCGCGCTCGACTCCAGGACCGCCGGACGCACCGGCTACAAGGTCGGTGACACGGTCCGCTACTCCACCGACGGACCGGTGCGGCAGGCGAGGATCAGCGGCGTCTTCGACACCGAGGACGGCAGCGTCCTCGCGGGCGGCAGCCTGGTGGTGTTCGACAACGACACCGCCATGAAGGTCCTCGGCAAGAGCCAGTACGACGAGATCGACGTGAAGGCCGCCGCGGGCACCTCCGAGACGGCGCTGAAGAGCTCGGTCGAGAAGATCCTGCCGAAGGAGACGGTCGCCCTCTCCGGTGCCCAGCTCTCCGCCGACCAGGCGGCGATGATCGAGGACGAGACCAGTGCGATGGCCCAGGTCCTGCTGATCTTCGCGGGAATCGCCCTGTTCGTCGGCATCTTCATCATCGCCAACACCTTCACCATGCTGGTCGCCCAGCGGACCAGGGAGCTGGCCCTGATGCGCGCCGTCGGCGCCTCGCGCCGCCAGGTGACGCGCTCCGTGCTCATCGAGGCGTTCCTCGTGGGCCTGCTGGCCGCGGTGACCGGCTTCGCGCTCGGCATCGGCGTGGCCATGGGCCTGGAGTCCCTGATGAACTCCGCGGGCGCCTCCCTGCCCGACGGGCCGATCGTCATCGCCCCGACCACGATCGTCGTCGCGCTGGTCATCGGTGTGGTCGTGACCATGCTGGCCGCCTGGCTGCCGGGCCGCCGCGCCGCGAAGATCCCGCCGGTCGCCGCGATGAACAGCGTCCACGCGACGCCGACCACGCGCGGTCTCGTCGTCCGCAACACCCTCGGCTCGGTCATCGTCGCCCTCGGCGCGGTCATGCTGTTCATGGACGACAACTACGTGAAGGCCGGCGGCGCCGGAGTGATCCTCGTCGGGGTCATCGTCCTCACGCCGCTCCTGTCGCGCCCGTTCATCGCCGCGTCGGCCCCGCTCCTGAAGCCGTTCGGCGTCACGGGCAAGCTGTCCCGGCTCAACGCGGTGCGCAACCCGCGCCGTACGGCCTCCACCGCCTCGGCCCTGATGATCGGCCTGACCCTCATCACGGCGATGACGGTGGTCGCGACCTCCATGGGCAGCGCCATCAACAAGATGGCCTCGGACTCCCTGAAGGCCGACTACACCGTCTCCATGGCGAACTACCAGCCGCTGGCCCCCGAGGTCCGCGAGAAGCTGGACAAGCTCTCCGACGTCGAGGCGAGCAGCCCGTTGCGCCCGGCCTACGGCGAGCTCGGCAACTCGTACATCGAGGTCTCCGGCGTCGACGAGAAGGCCTTCGGCAAGCTGGTGAACCTCGACTTCACCAGCGGCTCCCTCGCGAACCTGACCGGCGCCTCCACCCTGGTCGACAAGGAGATCGCGGACGACGAGGGCCTGAAGACGGGTGACACCGTCCCCGTGAAGTTCGACGACGGCGAGACGGCCCGGCTGAAGGTCGCCGGCGTCTACGAGCAGAACGAGATGATCAACGGTCTGTTCGCGCCGCTCGCCGTGGTCGACCCACACCTGTCGAAGGTCACCGATCAGCAGGTCATGGTGAAGATGAAGGACGGTGTCTCCGACCGGGCCGAGGACGCCATCGTCAAGGCCCTGGGCGACAACCCCGCCATCAAGATCCAGGACAAGAATGCGATCAACAACGAGATCGCCGGCGCGATCAACCTGATGCTGAACATGCTCTACGGCCTCCTGGCGATGGCCATCCTGATCGCGGTCCTCGGTGTCATCAACACCCTGGCCATGTCGGTCTTCGAGCGGAAGCACGAGATCGGCATGATGCGGGCCATCGGTCTCGACCGCGCGAAGGTCAAGCAGATGGTGCGCCTGGAGGCGATCATCATCTCCCTGTTCGGTGCGGTGCTCGGCATCGGTCTCGGCCTCTTCATGGGCTGGGTGGCGGGCGACAGCATCTCCGGCACGGTGAAGACGTACACCATGGAGATCCCGTTCGGCCGGATCGCCCTCTTCCTCTGCATCGCGGGCCTGGTCGGCGTCCTCGCGGCGATGTGGCCGGCGCGCAGCGCGGCGAAGCTGAACCCGCTGATGGCGATCAAGAGCGAGTAGTTCCTGGCGGTGCGCACAGGAGTTGGGGCCCCGGACGAGCGTCGTCCGGGGCCCCACTCACGTACGGCCTACCGCCAGGAGCGGGCGCGCAGCGGCATCCCCGAGGTGCCGGTGTCCCGGGTCTTCACCGCCAGCACCTGGTTCACGCCGATGCGGTTGCGCTCGAAGGCGAGCGCAGAGGCGGCCATGTAGAGGCGCCAGACGCGGGCCCGGCCGGGGCTGGTGAGACGGACCGCGGTCGGCCAGTCGGCCTCCAGGTTGGCCACCCACCGGCGCAGCGTCAGCCCGTAGTGCTCACGGATCGACTCGACGTCACGGACCTCGAACCCGGCGTTCTCCAACTGGCTCACGGTCCCGCCGACCGGCTCCAGTTCCCCGTCCGGGAAGACGTATCTGTCCATGAACGCGTCGAGTTCGTACCCCGACTCGTCCCGCCACGGCCGGCGCGCGATCTGGTGGTTCAGGAGCCGCCCGCCCGGCCCGAGGAGACCGAACAGCACCCGGGCGTACTCCAGGTAGCGCTCACTGCCGACGTGTTCGGCCATACCCACGGAGGAGATCGCGTCGTAGGGCCCGTCCGTGACGTCGCGGTAGTCCTGGACGCGGATCTCGACCCGGTCGGTGAGCCCCTCCTCGGCGACGCGCTTGCGGGCGTACGCGGCCTGTTCCTGCGACAGCGTCACGCCGACGACGCTCACCCCGTGCTCGCGGGCCGCGTGGACGGCCATCGAGCCCCAGCCGCAGCCCACGTCGAGCAGCCGCATGCCCGGCTTCAGGTCCAGCTTGCGGGCGATGAGCCCGAGCTTGTCGCGCTGGGCGTCCTCCAGTGTGCCGTCCGGGGACTCCCAGTAGGCGCACGAGTAGACCATGGACGGCCCGAGGACGATCTCGTAGAAGTCGTTGCCGACGTCGTAGTGATGGCTGATCGCGCGTCTGTCACTGCGCTTGGTGTGCAGATGGGAGCGTCCGCGGACCTCCTCGCGGGGCGGGGCGGGCGGCAGCGGCGACCCCGCCATCCGGACGAGCCCGCGCACGGCGGCCCGTACGCCGGGATCCCGCAGGGCCTCCCCCAGGCTCCTGGTGTCCTCGCCGCGCTCCCACACCAGCCCGGCCACCACCTCCAGAACGGCGTACAGGTCGCCGTCCACCGTCAGGTCCCCGGCGACCCAGGCTCTGGCCAGTCCCAACTCTCCGGGCTTCCACAGAAGTCGGCGCAGGGCACGCCGGTTCCGTACGACGAGCACGGGGCTGCCCGGCGGTCCTGATTCCGAGCCGTCCCAGGCACGGATCCGGACCGGGAGCGGGGCTCCCAGCAACTGCTCCGTCAGCGCCTTGAGCCGCAGCGCCGCGTCCTGCATGAGGCACACCTCCGTGACGGGGAAACCCACAGACTCCAACACCACGTAAACACCAACGGGCCCGGAGCGCAGTCCCACCAAAGGGTTATGTCTGGGCAAAAGGACGTGTTGCCGCTCCTGGGAACGCCGAAGGGGCCCCCGCACCACGGATGGCGGGGACCCCTTCGGGAGAAGCGTGCGGCGACCGGAGGGTCAGGAGGCCTTGGCCCTCTCCTCCGTCTTCGCGACGGCCGGAGCGGGCGCGGGCTTGGCGGCCTCGTAGAACTCCTCGCGAGGAGTCTCCATGGCCCCGAGCGAGACGACCTCACGCTTGAGGAACACGGCCAGCGTCCAGTCGGCGAAGACCCGGATCTTCCGGTTCCAGGTCGGCATGGCCAGCCCGTGGTAACCACGATGCATGTACCAGGCCAGCCGCCCCTTGAGCTTGATCTTCATCTTGCCCATGACGATCATCGCGACGCCCTTGTGCAGGCCGAGACCGGCGACCGCACCCTTGTTGGCGTGGCTGTACTCCTTCTGCGGGAAGCCCCGCATACCGGAGATCACGTTGTCGCCGAGGACCCGCGCCTGACGCAGCGCGTGCTGGGCGTTCGGCGGGCACCAGGCGTTCTCGTTGCCGGCCTTGCGGCCGACGAGGTCCGGCACCTGGGCGTTGTCGCCGGCGGCCCAGACGTAGTCCGTGCCCTGCACCTGGAGCGTGGTCCGCGTGTCCACGTGACCGCGCGGGCCGAGCGGCAGACCGAAGCGGGAGAGCACCGGGTTGGGCTTGACGCCGGCCGTCCACACGATGGTGCTGGAGTCGACCTCAAGGCCGTTCTTCAGGACCACGTGGCCGTCGACGCAGGAGTCCATGGAGGTGGAGAGGTAGACCTCGACCCCACGTCCTTCGAGGTGCTCCTTGCCGTACTGGCCGAGCTTCGGGCCGACCTCGGGAAGGATCTTGTCCGCGGCGTCGACGAGGATGAAGCGCATGTCCTCGCGGGACACGCTGGTGTAGTACTTGGCCGCGTCGCGGGCCATGTCCTCGACCTCACCGATGGTTTCCGCGCCCGCGAAGCCACCGCCGACGAAGACGAAGGTCAGCGCCTTGCGCCGGACCTCTTCGTCCGTCGTGGAGTCAGCCTTGTCGAGCTGCTCCAGCACGTGGTTGCGCAGGCCGATGGCCTCCTCGATGCCCTTCATGCCGATGCCCTGCTCGGCGAGGCCGGGGATCGGGAAGGTGCGGGAGACCGCGCCCATCGCGATGACGAGGTAGTCGAAAGGCAGCTCGTACGCCTCGCCCACGAGGGGGGAGATCGTGGCGACCTTGCGGTCCTGGTCGATGGTGGTGACCCGGCCGGTGAGGACTTCCGCCTTCGGCAGTACGCGTCGCAGCGGGACGACGACGTGCCGGGGCGAAATGCTGCCGGCGGCGGCTTCGGGGAGGAAGGGCTGGTAGGTCATGTACGACCGGGGGTCGACGACCGTGACGGTCGCCTCGCCGTAGCGCATCTTCTTGAGGATGCGCCGAGCTGCGTACAGGCCTACGTACCCACCGCCTACTACGAGGATCCTGGGACGCTCCGTGGTGCTCATGCCATCGAGTATCCACCCGCCTCAGGGGGGTCGCTCGTGCGCCCCTTCACAAGCTCCTTCACAGCATCTGCTACACTCCGCCGCTCACGTGACCCAGGTCATGCGTAAGCGGGGGAACCAGTGCCCGGTTCGGGCCGTTGTCAATGCCGCGTGAGCTGCCGCTCCGCCTCTTCGAACCCCCTGAACCAGTCCCCTTTTTCATACGATCGCAGCACCCGCGGAACGCCCTGTTGATCATGCTCCGGGCCCGCCCGCGCCACCCATGGGGCCTACGGGGGTGAAAACATCGCCCATCAGGGCCGATTCTCTTGTGAAGAACTTCACGAAGTTTTCCGGCGGGGTGTTGCCGGGGGCGTCCGGAAGTGCTCTCAGGGCCTTCCGGGGGCGCTCATGCGTTATCCGACCTGCTCAGCCGAGGCTACCAGCGGGTAGTAAAGAGGGCCCGGCTCAGACCGGCCCGGACCTGCTCAGACCTCAGCGGCGACGGACCAGGCGATCCCGTCGAGGGTGTCCCACGAACGCGACTCATCCCGACCATGTGTACACACATGCGCGTACACTGACGTCATGACCGAGGACACCGTGACCATACGGGAAGCCCGCGCCCATCTCGCGGACCGCATCAACCTGGCCGAGGAAGGCACCCCGACGGTCATCACTCGCAACGGCACTCCGGTGGCGGCCGTGGTACCGATCGCGGATTTCGAAGCCTTGGAAGAGGCGGCCGACGTCATGTTGGCCCGAGAGGCCGAAGCAGTCCTGGCCGAGAACGGCCCCACCGTGACCATGGCCGAGCTGCTGGCAGATCTGTTCACCGAGCGCGGTGAAGGCACCGCGTGAAGTACGCGTTCCGGTTCACCGCGGCGGCGCAGCGGCAGCTGAGGGACATCGCTCGGCTCGACGCCATGCGCATCCTGACCGCGCTGACCGCGCTCGGCGACGACCCGTACCGTGAGGGTGGCGACGTCAAGAAACTCACTGGCACATCGGGGCTCTACCGGCTCCGGGTCGGCAACTACCGGGTCGCTTACCAGGTGGAAGACGGTGAACTCGTCATCCTCGTCGTCAAGGTGGGCAACCGCCGCGACATCTACCGCAACTTGTGAGGCACGCGGGTCCTCACGGGCCCGCGCGCCTTGAGCCACCCGACTCCACCGAGGATCGCCACTTACCGCATCATCACGACTTGAGTGCCGTATGGAACGCGATCCCGTCGAGGATGTCGTGCTCGCTCACGACGACCTCGTGCGCGCCGGTCCTCTCCATGACCGCGAGCAGGACGAGGGCGCCGGCCCCGATGACGTCGACGCGACCCGGGTGCATCGAGGGGATCGCGGCCCGTTCGGTGTGCGTGGAGGCGAGCAGCCCCTCGGTGATCTCGCGGACGCGCTCGCGCGAGATCCGGGAGTGGTGGATGGCCTCGGAGTCGTACTCCGGAAGGTCCAGGGCGATCGCCGAGACGGTGGTGACGGATCCGGCGAGGCCGACGAGAGTGCGGGCCTCGCGCAGGGGCACGGACTCCTCGGCGAGGTCGAGGGCCGCCTCGATGTCGGCGCGGATCGCCCGGATCTGCTCCTGGGTCGGCGGGTCGGTGACCACCCCGTCCCGGACGAGGTGCCGTTCCGTCATCCGTACGCAGCCGATGTCCACCGAGCGGGCGCCCCGCACGTGGTCGTCGCCCACGACGAACTCGGTGGAGCCGCCGCCGATGTCGACCACGAGGTAGGGCCTGGCGAGGTCGTCGCGGCCCGTCAGCTCCTTGGTGGCGCCCGTGAAAGAGAACTCGGCCTCCTGGTCGCCGGAGATGACCTCGGGTTCCACTCCCAGGATGTCGAGGACACCGCGGACGAACTCGTCCCGGTTCTCGGCGTCCCGGGAGGCCGAGGTCGCCACGAAGCGCAGCCGCTCCGCGCCGTGCTCCTTGATCACCGCCGCGTACTCCCGGCAGGCCGCGAAGGTGCGCTCCAGGGCCTCGGGGGCGAGCCGTCCCGTCCGGTCGACGCCCTGCCCGAGCCGGACGATCGTCATCCGCCGGTCCAGATCGACGAGTTCGCCGGTCTCCGGGTCCGCGTCCGCGACGAGCAGCCGGATGGAGTTGGTACCGCAGTCGACGGCAGCGACGCGTGTCATGACGTGGTCTCCTGTTGCGATCGTTCGTCCCTGTCGAGGGCTCCGCCCCGACCCCCCGCTGCACGGCCTTTTCCAGGGGGGCGGGGAACCGCGCGACCGGCCACGGCGGACCCGCACCCGGCACACCCAGCCCCGCCCGGCCCGGCGTTCACTCCGCCGGCGGCACCACGCACGCGCCCTTGCGCCACCACTGCGGCAGCATCGCGATGGCCTCGTCGCCCAGGGGGTTGACCCCCGGCCCCGCGGCCAGCGAGTGCGCGACGAGGACATGCAGGCACTTCACCCGGTCCGGCATCCCGCCCGCGCTCGGGAACCCTTCGAGCACCTCGATGGAGTCACGGCGGGCGACGTAGTCGTCGTGAGCGGCCCGGTAGGCGGCGGCCAGCCCGGGGTCCGTGGCGAGGCGGTCCGTCATCTCCTTCATGACCCCGTTCGCCTCCAGCGTGCCGATGGCGGAGGCCGCACGCGGGCACGTCAGGTAGTAGGTCGTCGGGAACGGCGTGCCGTCGGGGAGGCGGGGAGCCGTCTCGACGACGTCGGGCTGCCCGCAGGGGCAGCGGTGCGCGATCGCGCGCAGCCCGCGCGGCGGCCGCCCGAGCTGCTGCTTGAAGGCCTCGACGTCCGCGTCGGTGGGCTCGGTGCGCGGAGTGGGCTGCGGGGGCGTTTCCATGCTGTGGGGTCTGTGTCCTTCTGGTCAGTTCACTGGTCGGAGGCGTCGGCCTTGTCGACGCCGTCCCAGACGTTGGCGTACCAGGCCCGGTCGGCCGCCGTCTGATCCGTACGCGTCTTCTTCGCCGCGTCGGGGTCGATCACGATGTAGCCGGTCTCACCCGGCATCACGTAGTGCAGCCGTTCCCGGATGCGCTGCTCGGCGTACGCGTCGTCCTGCCACCGCGCCTTCAGGTCACGCAGCTGCTCGACCCGCTCACGGGCCTGCTCGCGCTGCCGCTGGAGGTCGGCGACCTCGGCACGCTGGGAGACGTACTGCCTTATGGGATAGGCGAGGGCCACGACGAGCGAGCAGAGGACCAGGGCGAGGAGCGCCGCGCGGCCGGTCAGCCGTGAGCGGTGCGCCTGCCGTTTGGTCTGGGAGCGGTAGACACGGGCTGCGGTCTGCTCACCGAGCGCCCGCAGCCTGGTCGCGGTGGAGAACCGGTCACGGTCCTTCACAGCCATCTGTCCCGCCTCCCCGATACGTACGTACGTCCCCGCACACGGTACGGGACCGGGTACGGGGACGTACGTACGACGGGGCTGTCACCCCATGTCGCGGGGCCGGACTCAGCCCTTGTAGCGGGGGAACGCGGAGCGGCCCGCGTACACCGCGGCGTCGTCGAGGATCTCCTCGATGCGCAGCAGCTGGTTGTACTTGGCGACGCGGTCCGAGCGGGCCGGGGCACCGGTCTTGATCTGGCCGCAGTTCACCGCGACGGCGAGGTCGGCGATGGTGACGTCCTCGGTCTCGCCGGAGCGGTGGGACATCATGCACTTGAAGCCGTTGCGCTGGGCCATCTCGACGGCGTCCAGCGTCTCGGTGAGCGAGCCGATCTGGTTGACCTTGACGAGCAGGGCGTTGGCGGAGCCCTCCTCGATGCCGCGGGCGAGGCGCTCGGGGTTGGTGACGAAGAGGTCGTCGCCGACGATCTGGACCTTGTCGCCCAGCTTCTCGGTGATGACGTTCCAGCCGGCCCAGTCGTCCTCGTACAGCGGGTCCTCGATGGAGACCAGCGGGTACGCGGAGACGAGCTCCTCGTAGTACTCGGTCATCTCGGCGGCCGAGCGGGACTTGCCCTCGAACTCGTACTTGCCGTCCTTGTAGAACTCGGACGCGGCGACGTCCAGCGCGAGGGCGACCTGCGTGCCGGGGGTGTAGCCGGCTTCCTTGATGGCCTCGACGATGAGGTCGAGGGCCTCGCGGTTGGAGCCCAGGTTCGGGGCGAAGCCGCCCTCGTCACCGAGACCGGTGGACAGGCCCTTGGTCTTCAGCACCTTCTTGAGGGTGTGGTAGACCTCGGCGCCCCAGCGCACGGCCTCGGAGAAGGACTCCGCGCCGATCGGGGCGATCATGAACTCCTGGATGTCGACGTTGGAGTCGGCGTGCGACCCACCGTTGAGGATGTTCATCATCGGGACCGGCAGCAGGTGCGCGTTCGGTCCGCCCAGGTAGCGGAAGAGCGGCAGGTCGCTGGCCTCGGAGGCCGCGTGGGCGACGGCGAGGGAGACGCCGAGGATGGCGTTGGCGCCGAGCGAGCCCTTGTTGTCGGTGGCGTCCAGGTCGATCATCGCCTGGTCGATGAGGCGCTGCTCGGTGGCGTCGTAACCGACGAGCTCCGGGCCGATCTGCTCGATGACGGCGAGGACGGCCTTCTCGACACCCTTGCCGAGGTAGCGGTTGGGGTCTCCGTCACGGAGCTCAACAGCCTCGAAGGCACCGGTGGAGGCGCCGGACGGGACGGCGGCACGACCCGTGCTGCCGTCGTCGAGGCCGACCTCGACCTCGACCGTGGGATTGCCTCGGGAGTCCAGGATTTCCCGGGCTACGACGACGTCGATGGACGGCACGAGCATCTCCTTCTGGGATGTGACGCAAGCTACGCCGGGCCGAAGGGGCCCGGTTGGGCGCAGGCCTGGGGTGGCCCTGCGGGACGAGCCTAACCGGCCGCCGGGGATCGACCGGCCTTCGACCGTCCCCTGGACAGAACCGAGAGTAAATTGTTTCCGAACGGAACAAAGCGAGAACGAAAAAAGCCCCGCCCCGGTGCGTACGGGGGAACACGCACCGGGGCGGGGAGCCCGTGGGGGACGGGGGTGGCCCTCACGAGACCTCCACTATGGGGGACACGGATGTGAGGGCGCTGTGGTTCAGCCGCGATTCGACGGCGGGCCTCAGTTCCGGCCGAGGCTGAGCGGCCAGGGCCTCGGCCGGGACAGGGCGCCCGCACGGTCGAAGTGGGGGTCGCGGCCGCCGGATGTCAGCTGAGGTGGAGCTGCTGACCCGGGAAGATGAAGTCGGCGTCGTCGACGATGTCGTCGTTCAGCTTGTACAGCTTCTGCCAGCCGCCCTTGACCTTCTCCTTCGTGGCGATCTCGCTGAGGGTGTCGCCCTTGACGACCTTGTACTCGCCGTCGCCCTTCTCGACCTTCTTGCCGGTCGGGGTCTCGACGGTCTTCTTCGCGGTCGAACGCTCCTGGGAGCGCGAGGCACGCTGCTCGGAGGACTGCGAGTCCTGCTGCTGCGACTGCGAGGTGCTCTGGCCGGAGTCGCCCGAGCCGGAGGGGGCCGCGCCACCGCCGGTCGAGGCACCCGAGAGGCCCACGCCACAGCTCGGCCAGGCACCCTTGCCCTGGCCCGCGAGGACCTTCTCGGCGACGGCTATCTGCTGGGACTTGGAGGCCTGGTCGGCGGTGGAGGCGTACGAGGTGCCGCCGTACGCGGCCCAGGTGGAGGCCGAGAACTGCAGGCCGCCGTAGTAGCCGTTGCCGGTGTTGATCGACCAGTTGCCACCGGACTCGCACTGGGCGACGGCGTCCCACTCGGAGGCGGTGGCGGCGGAGGCTCCCGTGGCGCCCATCAGCGGGACGGCGACGGCGGCGGTGGTGACACCGGCCAGCGTGGCGATGCGGGTGGCCTTGGACGGGCGGCGGTGCTTGCCCTTGCGGTAAAGCAGCATGAAGTGATCCCCTCACCGACGCCTGCGAGGTGAGCTGTCGGGTTCGGGCCGAGTGAGTTGCCCGGCCGCGCGACACTGCTGTCACGCGGCTTAACCCCAAGCCGTACCTGGTCTCGACGACCGGGCCCGGCACTTACCTTGGGTCCCCCGCTCCTGCCTACGGCGCTTGACGCGACGACTGTTCCCGTACGGCCGTTGGCAGGATTCGGCGTTGCGACCGTCGGGGCTCACGAGTGGCGAGCGGTCACGACCGTAGACACGGAATCCACCGGATTTCAAAGACGATCAGGCTCTTGAGATCCATGTCTCACTTTCACCAAACCGGACATTCAGCGCGAACTACCGCTGGTTTTCGCCCGATTCGGCGCCTTGGTCACTACTTGCTCGCCGCGGGCTCACTGCCGAGGTCGAGCCTCTGACCGGGAAGGATGAGGTCCGGGTCGGAGCCGATGGTCTCCTCGTTCGCGGCATAGAGCGCGCGCCACCCGCCCTTGAGGTCAAGGGAGTCGGCGATGCTCCAGAGACTGTCCCCGGAGTGGACCCCGTACGAGCCGTCCTCGGTCGCGACGCGCGAGGTGCTGTCCCCGCGGGAGGCGTGCCGGCCGGTGGAGTCGCCCCCGCGGGCACCGGCGGCGTCGTCGGCGCTGCCGCCGCGATGGCGGCCGGATCCGCCCGCGTCCGCCGAAGCGTCGCCGCTGCGGGACGACTTGTCCGAATCGTCACCGTTCGCCGCGCTGCCCTTGGAAGAGCTGTCCGAATCCTGTGCGTCCGCGTCGGCGTCGCTACCGGAGTCGTTCGAGGAACTCGTACCGTTGTCGGCGGACGAGTCGGACTTCGTACTGTTGTCACTCTTTGTCGCGTCCGGGTCGGGCGACGGACTGGCGGAGTCCTCGGCGAGGCCCGTGTCGACGTCGGCCGAGTCGGAGCCCTGCGTCAGGCCGGCGACGAGACCGCAGGTCGCCCAGGCGCTCGTCCCCTTGGCCGCGAGGACCTTCTCGGCGACGGCTATCTGCTGCGAGCGGCTGGCCTGGTCGGCGCTCGGCGCGTAGTCGAGACCGCCGTGCCCCTCCCACGTCTCCTGGCTCATCTGGAGTCCGCCGTAGAGGCCGTTGCCGGAGTCGGCGCTCCACGAGCCGCCGCTCTCGCACTCCGCGACCGCGTCCCAGGTCGTACCGCTGGCGGCACTCGCACCGGACGCGCCGAGCAGGGGGATCGCGATGGCCGATCCGGTCACGCCCGCCGCGACGAGGAGCGCCGGAGCCTGGCGGGGGCGACGGTGACGACCGTTCCCGGAGAGCATGCGATGGCCTTTCAGGTGACAGCAGGGAATGCGCAAAGGGCAAGCGGATGCTGCCGTTTGCGACTGCTGCGACGGGTGGGACCAGCCGCATTGATGGGTGAACGTATAGGCACTCGAACTCTTGTCACAAGTCGATGCAGGGCGGATAACGTGAAGATCACAAAGTTGACGGCGTCTCATGTTTCGTCAGGCTCGGTGACGGCCCTCTCAGGACTTCGCGACCGGGGTGAACTCCACCGGAAGCGTGCGCAATCCCCGCATGATGAGCCCCCCACGCCACCTCAAATCTGCCGAATCCACCGCGAGTTGCAGGTCGGGGAGGCGGGTCAGGAGCGTGTTCAGCGCGGTCTGGCCCTCCAGCCGGGCCAGGGGCGCGCCGAGGCAGTAGTGAATGCCGTGGCCGTAACCGAGGTGCTGGTTGTCACGGCGGGAGAGGTCGAGGGTGTCGGGATCCCCGAACCGCTCGGGATCGCGGTCGGCCGCCGCGAGCACGACGAGTACGGGGTCTCCGGCGGCGATGTCCTGCCCGCCGATGCTGAGCCGTTCGGTGGCGAAACGCCAGGTGGCCAGCTCCACGGGCCCGTCGTAGCGAAGCAGTTCCTCGACGCCCGTCTCCAGGAGGTCCGTGTGCCCGGCCGCCAGTGAGCCCTGCAGCCGTCGGCGCTGCTCGGGGTGGGTGAGCAGCGCGTACGTGCCGTTCCCGATCAAGTTCACGGTTGTCTCAAAACCAGCGAACAGAAGGATGAAGGCCATCGCCGCGGCCTCGTTCTCGGTGAGGTGCTCGCCGTGGTCCGAGGACCGGATGAGACCGGAGATGAGGTCCTCGCCCGGGGCGGGCCGGTCCGTGAGTTCCTCGCGCTTGCGGTGGATGAGCTCGGCGAGATAGCCACGCATCTTCTTGACCGACCGGGCGACGCCGCCTCTCGGTCCTCCCCCGTGCCGGATCATCATCCCGGCCCAGTCCCGGAAGTCGTCCTGGTCCTCGCGCGGGACGCCGAGGAGATCGCAGATGGCGTAGATGGGGAGCGGGAAGGCGAACTCGTGGATGAGGTCGGCCTCCCCCTTCTCCGCGAACCCGTCGATCAGCCGGTCCGTCAACTCCTGGACCCGGGGCGCGAACTCGGCGACCCGCCGGGGCGTGAACGCCTTGCTGACGAGCCGCCGGAGACGGGTGTGGTCCGGAGGATCGATATTGAGCAGATGCGTCATCAGCTCGGCCTTCCGCTCCCCCGGAATGCCCGTCTTGCCCTTCGCGTGCGCCGGCTCGGCATGATGCGCGGGGTTCTTGCTGAGCCGGGCGTCGGCGAGGGCCTGCTTGGCGTCCGCGTACCGGGTGACCAGCCAGGCCTCCACTCCGCTGGGCAGCTTCGTCCTGTGCACGGGCGCGTGTTCGCGCAGCCACGCGTACGCCGGGTAGGGGTCGGTGGCGAACTCCCAGGTGAAGAGTTCGGGGGCGGGATCCCCCGCGGGCGGCTCGGCAGGTGTTTCGGTCACCCCTCGACGGTATCGGCAGGGGTGACGTGAGCCCGCCCGGCGTCTGCACGGCCCGCGCCCGCCCTCCGGGGCCGGACGGTCAGGCCTCGCCGGCCCGTATCGCGTCCCGGTAGACCCGCGCCGCCGCGCGCAGTGCCGCCTCCGGGTCCACGCCCTGTTCCTCGGCCCGCACCGCCAGGGCCAGCAGTTCGTAGCCGACGCCCTCGCCCCGGGGCAGGGCGACCTCGAGGCCCGCCGTGCGGGCGCGGGACGCCAGCTTGGCGGCGAGCGCGAGGCCGGGCTGGCCGAGGGGGACGCCTTCCGTGACGGACGTCCGCTGCTTCTCCACCGCCTTGGTGCGCAGCCAGTGCTCCTTGACCTCTTCGGGGGTCGAGGCGCTCTCGTCGCCGAACACGTGCGGATGGCGGTGGATCAGCTTGGTGACGATGCCGGCCGCCACGTCGTCGATGGAGAAGGGCTCCGATCCGTCCTCCGGGCTGCCCTCCTCGGCGATCCGGGCGTGGAAGACGACCTGGAGCAGTACGTCGCCGAGCTCCTCGCGCAGCTCGTGCCGGTCGCCCTCCTCGATGGCCTCGACGAGTTCGTACGCCTCCTCGATGCCGTACTTGGCGAGGCCCTTGTGGGTCTGCTGGGACGACCAGGGGCACTCGACGCGGATGCGGTCCATGACCTGGACGAGGTCGAGGAGCCGGGCGCCCGGCAGGTCGTAGGAGGCGGGGAGCAGTTCGAGGTCGGGCATCGGGACGCGGCCCGTACCGGCGAGGCGGGCCAGGCCGTCGGTCAGGCGCGGTTCGCCCTCACCGGTGGCGACCACCGCGACCGTGTGCCCTCCGGCGCAGGCGTCGACCAGCTCCTGGGCGTCCGGCGCGACTTCGTCGACTTGGACGCCTGCCTCGCGCAGGTACGGCAGCTGGGGGTGCGCGCCGTCCGCGCACAGGACGCGGTCGGCGCCGTGCAGCGCCTGCCATGCGGGCCAGGACAGCAGTCCGGGCGCGACGCGGTGGCTGGTGGTGAGCAGGACGATGCGCCCCGGGCTGGATGCGTTCACACCCCGAACGTAACCCACGCCGCCGACAACATGGTCATGACTGTGGACGGCGCGGGGGCGCCCCGGGGCTAGGCCGATTCCCGGCTTCCCGCCGACGTGACCTCGCGCAGCCACGGCAGCTTGGCGTCGACGCGGCTGCTCTTCTCGACGTCCCAGGTGCCGTAGCGGGGGTTCAGGTCGACGCCCAGCTTCTTGGACGCCTCCGACAGCGCCTTCCAGAAGGCGGGCCGGCTGGTTTCCGTGCCGAGCGCGGTGGCCAGCTTCTGGGCCTCGATCTGGACGCGGAGGTTGTCGTCGAGCCGCTCCGGCGGGACCCCGTACTGCTGGAGCCAGGCCACCTCCAGTGCCTTGGCGTCGCCCGCCTGCTGTTCCAGACCCGCGCGGGCCTGCTGGATCTCCTTGCGGGTGACGGTCACACCGGCGTCCTTGGCCGCCCGGTGCAGGACGCGGTCGAGGACCATGCCGTGCAGGGTGTCGCGGGTGAGGCCGCCGGACTTGGCGATGGCCTGCTCGTACTGCGCCTCGCCCGTGGTGGCGGCCCGCTGTGCGGTCCGTACCTCGTTCACCCGGTTCTCCAGCTGGGAGACCGTGATGCGGTCGGCGCCGACGACGGCCGCGGCACCGGGGTGCGCGTCGTTGCCGCAGGCGGCGAGGAGGGGGGCCGCGGTGACGAGTGCGGCGGAGAGGAGGAGCGCGGTGCGACGGCGGCGGTGCAAGGAGAACCTCCTGTAGGAGATTGTGCGGCGGTGCACAAAGTCTTGCGGTGATCGATGGTAGGCAGGGGACCGGCTCTCGGCCACCCATTCGACCCAACGATTCGCCTGGACTTCGGGCACCGTTGCGGAGTCGTCTCCATCCTCACGCGCCACGGCGGTTGCGGGCGGTGACCTCGACCGGCGCGTCCCCGTGGGCCGGGATCGGGCCGCTCGCCCCGGCGGAAGGCGTCAGCCCCGGACCTGGCCAAGCCACTGGAGGGTCCGGCTGATCTCCGCGACCAGTGGATGGCCGGGGCCCCGCAGCCTTTCGACGTCGTACTGGAGCCGGGCCAGGGTGTCGTGGGCGGCGGCCCGGTCGCCGAGGGCGAGGAGCAGGTGTCCGATGCGGCGGCGCACCTCGAAGGACAGTTCGGCGTCCTGGGCGACGTACTGGTTCTCGTAGTACGGCAGCAGGGCGCGGTACTCGGCGAGCGCCGCGGCGGGTTCGCCGAGCTGTTCGAGGCACTGGGCGGCCTCGTAGCGGAAGCGCAGGGACTGGGGGTCGGCCTGGCCGGCCTCGGTGGCCCGCTCGTCGGCGAGGCGGCGCAGCTCGGGCAGGGCGCGGCGGTACTGGCCGTCGTCCATGAGCGTGGCCGCGTACTGCTTGCGCAGGGTGCGGACGACCGGTGAGTGCTCGCCGTGCTGGGCGGCGGCGGCCGGGAGGATCTGGCCGAGGATGTCGACGGCCTGGGTGATGCGGCCCTCGCCGAGGAGGCGCTTGACCTCGTCGACGGCTCCCGCGACATCGGGTTTGTCGACGGCGGGCGCGGCCTGCGGCTGCGCCGCGGGCGTGCGGGCGCGGTCCGGCCAGGGGGCGTGCGGGCGCAGGAAGGGGCGGGTGGGATCGAGCGGGCCGCCGGTCGGGACCCCGCGCGCGGGGAGCAGCGGCAACAACTGCTCGTACGTCTCCTGCGCGGAGTCCGGGCGGTGCTGGGGGTCCTTGGAGAGCAGCCGCAGCACTAGGGCCTCGAGCGCTTCGGGTACCTCGGGGCGCAGTCGGCGGACCGGCAGGGGCGGCTCGTAGAGGTGCCGGTGCAGCACGCCGAGAGCCGTGGAGCCCGAGAACGGCACGTCCCCGCTGAGGAGTTCGTGCAGCAGCACCCCGAGCGCGTACAGGTCGGTGTACGGGCCGACCGCGCCGCCCATCGCCTGTTCGGGGGCCATGTAGGCGGGCGATCCGATGGGCGAACCGGTGTGCGTGAGGCGGGTCGTGTCCGTGTCCATCACCGACGCGACGCCGAGGTCGAGGACGGTGACCGTGCCGTCCTGCTTGATCATCACGTTGCGTGGCTTGAGGTCGCGGTGGACGATCGGCACGGCGTGCACCGCGGAGAGCACGGCACACAGCTGCGCGGCGACCGAGACGGCCCACTGCCAGGGGTACGGGTCGTGTTCGGCGAGGTGGTCGGAGAGGTCGGCCCCGTCGACGTACTGCATGACGAGGAACAGTTCCTCGCCCTCGCTGCCCGCGTCGTGGACCGTGACCAGGCCCGGGTGGTCGACCTGCGCGGTGACGCGGCACTCGCGCACGAAGCGGCGGCGCAGCTCGTCGGCCTCCTGGCCCGCGACCTTGTCCGGCCGCAGCAGCTTGACCGCGACGCGCCGGTCGAGGCGCTGGTCGTACGCCGTCCACACCTGGCCCATGCCGCCCTGCCCGATGAGCGTGGACAGTTCGTAGCGGTCGGTGATCACGCGTCCCGGTGCCGCGGTCACCTGCCGTCCTCGTGCTTGCGCAGATAGTCGCTCAGCTCGTCGAGCTCGGCGCGCACCTGGTCGATACGGGCGGGCGCGGGGCGCTGCGGCGGCGGGGTCGGCGCGGCCGGCTGGGGCTGGGGTACCGGCGCCATCGGCGGCACCGGCGTGTGCGGGCCGGTCGTGGAGGCGTACGGCGACTGCGGGTAGCCGTACGTGGACGTCGGGGTCTGCTGGTGCGGGGCGTATCCCGCTGCCGCGTAGCCGAGCTGGTGGAAGTGGCGGATGTCCGCCGCGAGGTAGTACGAGATCACGACCACGAGCGAGCCCAGGAGCAGGGCGAGACCCAGCCAGCCGCCCACCGTGTGGATCTCCTCGCCGGGCTCGGTGCCGATCAGGACGAGACCGAGGACCTCGGCCGCGAAGGTGGCCACGAACAGGCCCCAGTCGAGGGACTTGCGGGTCACGAGCGCCAGGCGCAGCATCATCGTCCAGCCCAGCAGGCCGAAGCTGCACACGGAGATCACCACGAAGAACACGCGCAGGAAGACCAGCAACCCGGTCGGGGGTGGCGGCTTCACCGGCTGCGCCTGGCCGTGGCCTTGCATGGTTGCTCCTGGAGGCCTGATGGGGACGGACGGAGGTACGGACGTACGAGTGCGGAGTCCGAGCGTATAGGCCGACAAGGACAACTGGTCCCGGGTTGTACCGAACCGTTGTCGTGCTGATCACCCGGCCCGCCCCACCGGTCTCAGCCGGGCTCGACGGTGCCGTCCGTCAGGCCGTCGTACATGCCGCGCACCAGCTGCTCCCCGAGGCGTCCCGCGAGCCGCAGCGCCTCCTCGAACTCGGCGAGCGCGCGGAACCGTTCGCCGTACGTGCGCTGCTGTTCCAGCGGCAGCCTGGGCAGTTGGAGACGGCGTACGTCGAGCCGGGTCGCGGTGGACGCGTAGCTGCTGGCCTGGCGGTTGTTGGCGGTGCCGCGCAGGAACCCGGCGAGGAACCACGGGTCGAGCGCGGCCGGGTCGGGCCGCAGCAGCGCGAGGTTGCGGCCGAGGGCCGCGCCCGCGGTCGCCCCGTCGACCACACGCGCGACGGAGCCGCCGCCGAGCACGGGCACGACGACGTCGCCCGGCTCGGTGAGCACGGGTTCCTCGTCGCTCTCGGGCAGCGTTCCGGACGGTGCCGCTCCGGCGAGGACGTCGTGGTCGGTGAGGACGGGCACGCGCGCGTGGCCGCCGTTTCCTCCCGTACGCAGCTGGAGTGCGCCCCCGCGCGCGAGTTCGCCGATCGTGGTGAGAGGCCAGCGGGTGGGCCCGCGCGGGTCGGCGGGAGGCGGGGTGAGGCGGCCGGTCAGCCGGAGGGTCTCGCCCAGTCGGTCGCGCACGTCCGCGAGCCGTTCGGCACCACCGGCCTCGGAGGGCGGCAGATGGCGGGCCGGGGCCAGGTCGACGTCGTCGTCGAGGAGTTCGATGACCGGTACCGAGCGGCTGAGGCCCGGCTGCTCCGGCGCGGTGCCGGTCCGGTCGAACGGGCGCCAGGCGTCGAGGACGGCGGTGCGCACGGCCTGCCAGTCGAGGCCGCCGCGGGTGTCCGCGGTAAAGGCGCCGGTGTCGGCGAGCAGCACCTCGGGCTGGGTGGGCTGGGCCGTCACGGCGGGCCTGCGCAGCACCCACAGATGCAGCGGAATGCTGTACGGGGGTGCCGCGCCCGGCGGCAGGGCGATCACGGCGCGCAGGGCCCCGCGGCGCAGCAGGTCGGCGCGGATGCGGCGGCCCGAGCGGCGGGAGGCGACGGCGGGGGGCATCAGGAGGACGGCGACGCCGCCCTCCTTGAGACGGGCCAACGCGTGCTGGACCCAGGCCAGTTCGGATTCGGTGCGGGCCGGGAAGCCGTACTCCCAGCGGGGGTCGTAGGCGAGCTCGTCATGGCCCCAGTTGCGCTCGTTGAACGGCGGGTGGCACAGGACGGCGTCGGCCCGGAGGCTGCCGTGGGCGTCCGCGCGCAGGGTGTCGGCGGCGGTGGTGCGCACGGTGGCCCGGGTGTGGAGGGCGAGGCGCAGTGCCGTCAGGGCCGCCAGCTCGGGAGCGCTGTCCTGACCGTGGAGGTGCTGTTCCCCGGTGGCCTTGGTGTCCTGCGCGGCGGCCACCGCGCGCAGCAGGGCGCCGGTGCCGCACGCCGGGTCGAGGACGGTCACGGCGGGTCCGGCCAGGTCGGCCATGAGGGCGGCGAGGCCGGTCGGCGTCAGTGTGTACTGGCGCGGGTTCGCGTCGAGGTGCCGGCCGAGCAGGAACTCGTACGCCTTGCGGGCGCCCAGCTCGGCGGCGAGGTCGGCGGCGGCGCGCAACAGCGGTACGGACGGCCGCAGTCGGTCGGCGGCCGGTGTGTCGACGGCCCGCCTGCGGATCGCGCCGAAGCGTGGGGTGAGGACCTGATCGAGGGAGGCGGGCAGCAGTTCGGCGAGGCGGTCGTCGGAGCCCGCGCTCAGTTCCAGCCAGACCGGGGGGCGGTCGTGGACGAGCAGGAGAGCGCAGCCGACGTGGACCAGGGCGGTGACCGGGCCCTGCGGATGCCCGGCGAGCTGCTGCCAGACGCGCTCGCGCAGGGGGACCTCGGCCAGCTTGCCCTGAGCGCTCAGCCAGTCCTCGACCTCCGCGAGCGCGAAGGAGGGGCTGGTCTCGGTGCCGCCGACGGGTTTGGGGAAGTCGGCGTGCCGGCGGCGCCAGTTGCTGACGGCGGCGCGGCCGACTCCGGCGAGCCTGGCGATTCCGGCCGCGGTGACCTCTGTCCCGTTCTCCTGCACCGGCCCCGGCTCCTTTCGTCCTGTCATGTGACGCCGAGCATAGCGACGCACTCAAGATCTACCCATTCACGGCCGTGTACGCAACCTTCCCCGTGAACCGTGTTGACTCGGTTCACAGCCTCTGCTGTGATTGACCCACCGGGTGAGCAGCCGCCGGGAGCAGGCGGCCGTCGCCCTTCGGGGGAGGAGACGTCATGGGCGCCAAGGGAAAGGCCGCGCCGGGGGCGTGGCGAGCATCGTCGTGACCGTCCCCTCCCCCACCACCACCGCTCTTCTCCACCTAGACATCCAAGGAACTGTCATGCGCCGTACCGCACTTGCCGCTCTCTGCCTCGCCGCCGCCACCGTCTCGCTCACCGGCTGTCTGCCCGGCGACGACAAGGCGGACAGCAAGGCGGACAGCAAGCCGTCCCAGAGCAAGCCGAAGGACCCGTTCGCCGGGCTGACCGGCGGCGAGATCGCCGACCGGGCCGTGGAGGCCACGTCGAACGCCTCGTCGCTGCGCATGAAGGGCGGCATCCAGGACGACGGCAGCCGCATCGACCTGGACATGGCCCTCGACAAGAAGGGCCGGTGCGCGGGCACGATGAGCGCGGACGGCGAGGGCAGGGCCGACCTCCTCATGACCGGCGACACCCTCTACATGAAGTACGACGAGAAGTTCCTGCGCGCCCAGGGCGACGGTGCGCCCAAGGAGGAGACCGACGGAGTGGTGGCCATGCTGGCCGGCAAGTGGACCAAGATGTCGGCGACCGGCTCGGACGCCAAGGACGTCGCGGGCTTCTGCGACCTCGACACCGTCCTCGCGGACTTCGAGGACGTCAGCTCGGACGCGACCCGCGGCAAGGCGACCACGGTCGACGGAACCCCGGCGATCGTCCTGCACGAGAAGGACGGCAAGGACACGTACACGCTGTACGTCGCCACCGAGGGCAAGCCCTACCTGCTGAAGGTCGTGAGCAAGTCCGCCAAGGACCCGGGCACGGTCACCTTCAGCGACTTCGACACTCCGGTCCCGGTCCAGAAGCCCAAGGGCGAGGTCATAGACCTGGACGCGATGGGCGGCTGACGGGCCAGGGCGGATCCTGGACGGTACGGTCCGGCGGGGCGCTCCCCGCCGGACCGTACCGTCCAGGATCCGTCGCGAACGGCGTGCGCCGAAGGACGCGTCTCGAACGGCGCTTCCCGAACGGCGTGGCTCACAGGGCGTGTCTCACCCACACGTTGGGCTCCACATACACCGCGTACCCGCGCGTGGGCTCGCAGTGCACCGGCACCAGTGCGCCGGGCACCTCGACCTGGCCCTCCTCGTCGAACGGCAGCCCCGTCCATGCCCGCCACTCGTCGAGCGACGCGGCGACGGTCATCGACGCCGGGGCCACCGCCACGACGCGTGCGCCCGCCCGGACATGGACACGCAGCCACGGGTCGTGCGGCAGCCCGTCCCCGCGGGTGCGGAACGCGTACTCCGCCATCGCCGTACGCGGCTCCAGATGCTTCGCGCTCGGCCGCACCGGCGCGACGACCTCGTCGAAACCCTGCGCCCTGGCGGAGTCCCGCAGCGCCGAGAGCATCCGGGCCGACAGACCGGTGCCCTGGGCGTGCGGGGCGACGACGATCGAGATGGCGCTCACCGTGTCGGGTGCGATGCCGCAGCGCCGGTCGGCGAACGCCCACAGCAACACCTCGTCCCAGCCCCGCGCGGGCAGCTCGCCCCGGTCCTCGTCCCCGAGCGCGAACGGCACGCTGTAGGCGTGCGCGACCACCTCGCCGCGCTCGTCCTCCGCGAACAGCACATGCTCCGGCAGTTCCCTGGCGATCCGGCCGTAGTGGGCGTTGCCGACGAGGTCGTTGCGCAGGAACTCGGGCCAGGTGTCGGCCATCCCCGTCACCCGGCCGTGCATCTCCGGACACTCGGCGAGGCTCGCGATTCTCAGCACCATGCCGGACACCGTAGGCACCGACCCGGCCTCCGTCGAACCGCTTTTGCCCGGGCCCGGGCGGCGCGGCCCGCTCAGCCCGCGTGGAACCGGCTCGGAGCCCGCGTGGAGGTCCCGCCCGAGGGGAGTTGCTGCCCGGGGCAGGCGGACAGCACCCGCTTCATCGCGGTCTTCTCCGCGGCGGTGACCCACAGCCCGTACTTCTTCTTCACGGCCACCTGCCGGGCCACGTACGTGCAGCGATACGCCTTGTGGGGCGGAAGCCACGTCGCGGTGTCGCCGTCGCCCTTGCTGCGGTTGCGGCCGGCGTCGACGGCGAGGAGGTTCAGCGGGTCGTTGGCCAGCGCGATCCGCTTGCTCGCGTCCCACTTCTGAGCGCCCTTCTGCCAGGCGTCCGACAACGCGACGAGATGGTCTATGTCGACCTCGCTGCGGCCACCGCGCACGAAGGTGACGTCCTTGTCGGTGTACGGGTCCGGATCGAGCGTCCCCGACCTCACACTGCAGTCGCCGTCGCTGAACTTCACCTCTTTCAGGTCCCGCTTGAGGATGTCGTCGCGGGTGTCGCAGCCGTTCGAGTCGGTGTCGGCCCAGGGGCTGCCGAACTCGTCCCGGTCGTATCCCGTCTTCGGGGCCCGTCCCTTGACGGTCAGTGAGTCGACCGCGGTGAGGGCGGTCCCGCCCGCGCCCGCGCCCGCGGTCTTCTCCGGTCCGGCGGATCCGACCGTCTCCGCGGTGCAGCCGGTCGCGGCGAGCAGCAGGCACGCGGCACCGGCGACCCTGGTCCAGAGCGTCACAGGCGCTCCCTCCCCTTGCATGCCCATGGCCGCCCCGAGCGGGCGGATTCCTGGAACTCACCGTACTGGCCGGGGATCGGCGCAAGAACAGCAGGCGGGCCGAGTCACATGGACTTCGGCGGGCAAGTGAAGCACCACCGGCGTGACCACGGTGGTGCGCCGCCCCGCCGGGGTCTCACGACCCCAGGATCGAGGCCAGGAACTCCCCCGTCCACCCCAGCAACTCCCGTCCGACCAACGGCTTGCCGCCGACCCTCGCCGTCTTCGGGCGGGGGACCAGCACCTGGTGTGCGGCCGGCTTGATCACGGTTCCCGGATACAGCCGCTTGAGCCGCAGCTCCTGCGACTCCCTCAACTCCACCGGCGCGAAGCGGATGTTGTTCCCCTGGAGGACGATGTCGCCGACACCGCAGGCGCGCGCGAGCATCCGCAGCCCCGCCACCAGCAGCAGGTTCTCCACCGGCTCGGGCAGCTTGCCGTAGCGGTCGACGAGCTCCTCGCGTACCGCCTTGACGTCCTCCTCGGAGTTCACGGAGGCGATGGACCGGTAGGCCTGCAGGCGCAGCCGCTCGCCCGGCGCGTAGTCGTGCGGGACGTGCGCGTCGACCGGGAGCTCGATCTTGACCTCCAGCGGCGGCTCCTCCTCGACCCCGCCCTCCATCTGGGCCCGGTAGTCCGCCACCGCCTCACCCACCATGCGTACGTACAGGTCGAAGCCGACTCCGGCGATGTGGCCCGACTGTTCGCCGCCCAGCAGGTTTCCGGCTCCGCGGATCTCCAGGTCCTTCATCGCCACGTACATGCCCGCGCCCATCTCCGTGTGCTGGGCGATGGTCGCGAGCCGCTCGTGGGCCGTCTCCGTCAGCGGCTTCTCCGGCGGGTACAGGAAGTACGCGTAACCCCGTTCCCGTCCGCGGCCCACCCGGCCGCGCAGCTGGTGCAGCTGGGAGAGGCCGAAGTTGTCGCCGCGCTCGACGATCAGCGTGTTCGCGTTCGAGATGTCGATGCCCGACTCCACGATGGTCGTGGAGACGAGGACGTCGAACTTCTTCTCCCAGAAGTCGACTACCACCTGTTCCAGGGCCTGTTCGGACATCTGGCCGTGGGCCGTCGCGATGCGCGCCTCCGGCACGATCTCGCGCAGCCGGGCCGCGGCCCGGTCGATCGACTCGACGCGGTTGTGGATGTAGAAGACCTGACCCTCGCGCAGCAGCTCCCTGCGGACCGCCGCGCCGATCTGCTTCTCCTCGTACGGGCCGACGAAGGTCAGGACCGGGTGCCGCTCCTCCGGGGGTGTCGTGATCGTCGACATCTCCCTGATCCCGGTCACCGCCATCTCCAGCGTGCGCGGGATCGGGGTCGCGGACATGGTCAGGACGTCCACGTTCGCGCGGAGCTTCTTCAGCTGCTCCTTGTGCTCGACGCCGAAGCGCTGCTCCTCGTCGACGATGACGAGGCCGAGGTCCTTGAACTTGGTCTCCGAGGAGAACAGGCGGTGGGTGCCGATGACCACGTCCACCGAGCCCTCCCGCAGGCCCTCCAGGGTCGCCTTCGCCTCGGTGTCGGACTGGAAGCGCGACAGGGCCCGTACGTTGACCGGGAACTGCGAGTAGCGCTCGCCGAACGTCCCGAAGTGCTGCTGCACCAGCAGGGTGGTGGGCACGAGGACGGCGACCTGCTTGCCGTCCTGCACCGCCTTGAAGGCGGCGCGGACCGCGATCTCCGTCTTGCCGTAACCGACGTCGCCGCAGATCAGCCGGTCCATCGGAACCGTCTTCTCCATGTCCTCCTTGACCTCGGCGATGGTCGTGAGCTGGTCGGGCGTCTCCGTGTAGGGGAACGCGTCCTCCAGCTCGCGCTGCCAGGGCGTGTCGCCGCCGAAGGCGTGCCCGGGCGCCGCCATCCGGGCGGAGTACAGCTTGATCAGGTCCGCCGCGATCTCCTTGACGGCCTTCTTCGCGCGCGCCTTGGTCTTCGTCCAGTCGGCGCCGCCGAGGCGGTGGAGCGTCGGGGCCTCGCCGCCCACGTACTTCGTGATCTGTTCCAGCTGGTCGGTCGGGATGTAGAGGCGGTCGCCGGGCTGGCCGCGCTTGGCCGGCGCGTACTCGACGACGAGGTACTCGCGGGTCGCGCCCTGCACGGTCCGCTGGACCATCTCGATGTAGCGGCCGACGCCGTGCTGCTCGTGGACGATGTAGTCGCCCATTTCCAGGGTCAGCGGGTCGACGGTCTTGCGGCGGCGGGCCGGCATCCGCGCGCCGTCCTTGCCGGCGGCCTTCTGTCCGGTGAGGTCGGTCTCGGTCAGCACGGCGAGTCCGAGCGCCGGGTCGACGAACCCGTAGTCGATCGAGCCGCAGGCCACCTGGACGACCGAGGGGGTCAGCGCGCCGAGGTCCGACTCCAGCCGGGCCGCGATGCCCTCGCCGCCGAGCACCTCGACGGTACGGGCCGCGGGGCCGTGCGCCTCGGTGACGAAGACCGTGCGCCAGCCCTCCGCGAGCCAGCCCTTGGTGTCGGCGAGCGCCTTCGCGGTGTCCCCGCGGTAGGTCTCGGGCGCGTGCATCCCGAGCTTCAGCGTGTCCCCCGCCGCGTCACCGGCGAACGTCTCCGCGAGCGCCTCGTCGGCGGCGAACGGCGACACCGACCACCACATCATGTCCAGCTCGCGGGCCCGCTCCCGGACGTCCGCGATGGACCACAGCGACGCCGCGTCGACGTCGATGGGGGCCTCGCCGCCGCCCGCCGTCGCCGCCCAGGACGCCTGGAGGAACTCCTGCGAGGTCGCCACCAGGTCCGCGGCGCGTGTGCGCACCCGCTCCGGGTCGCACACGAGGGCCATGGACCCCTTGGGCAGTACGTCGATCAGCAGTTCCATGTCGTCGACGAGGACCGGCGCGAGGGACTCCATGCCCTCGACCGCGATGCCCTCGGCGATCTTGCCGAGCAGTTCGCCCAGCTCCGGGTGTTCCTCGGCGAGCCGGGCGGCCCGCTCCCGTACGTCGTCCGTGAGCAGCAGCTCGCGGCAGGGCGGCGCCCACAGCCCGTGCTCGGCGACCTCCAGGGACCGCTGGTCGGCGACCTTGAAGTAGCGGATCTCCTCGACGTCGTCGCCCCAGAACTCCACGCGCAGCGGGTGCTCCTCGGTGGGCGGGAAGACGTCCAGGATCCCGCCCCGTACGGCGAACTCGCCGCGCTTCTCGACCAGCTCCACCCGGGCGTACGCGGCTGCCGCCAGGGCCGTCACGATGTCGCCGAGGTCGGCGCTCTGGCCGGTCCGCAGTGCCACCGGTTCCAGCTCTCCCAGGCCCTTGACCTGCGGCTGGAGGACCGACCGCACGGGGGCGACCACCACGGAGACGGGGCCGGTCTCCGGGTCGTCGGGGCGCGGGTGGGTGAGCCTGCGCAGGACGGCGAGCCTGCGGCCCACGGTGTCGCTGCGCGGGGACAACCGCTCGTGCGGCAGCGTCTCCCAGGACGGGTACTCCACGATCGTGTCGGCCGGCAGCAGCGACCGCAGAGCGGCCGCCAGGTCCTCGGCCTCGCGGCCGGTGGCCGTCACCGCGAGCACCGTGCGGCCCGCCTCCCGGGCCAGTGCCGCGACCGCGAACGGCCTGGCGGCGGGCGGTCCGACCAGGTCGACGTGCATGCGGTTGCCGTCGCCGGCGGCCTTCACCGCTTCGGTGAGTGCGGCGTCCTTGACGACGGCGTCGAGCAGACCGTGCAGGCTCATGAAGGGGTTTCCGTCCGAGGATCTGAAGGAGTGGGTGCGGGGTGGGCGAGGCCGGTGGGCAACGCGAGCCGCCCGACACGTCTGACGGGCCGGGGGTGTCCAGGGTACGACGCCGGGGTCCTCGCCGCCCGCGCCTGTGGACAGCGAGGGTTCCGACGCCCCCGCCGCCCCTGCCCTTCCCTTCACTACTCGGGGGCTCCGCCCCCGAACCCCCGTTGCGCAGTTCCCCGCCGCTCCTGGGTCTTCAGGGGCGCGGGGAACTGCGCGATCAGCCCCCACCGGCCCGCAGCCGACAAACAGCCCGGTGCCGGAGAGTCCGCAGACTCTCCGGCACCGGGCTCCCCGTCCCCCGTCCCACCACGACCCCCGTCCGTGGTGGACGCTCAGCCCGCGCGGCTAGTCGGTCGCGATGGCGTTCAGTACGTTCATCCGCCCCGCCCGGAACGCCGGCACCAGTGCGGCGAACAGGCCCACGAAGGCCGAGCCGATGAAGACCCCGATGATCGTCGGCCAGGGGATGTCGAGGACCTTCAGGCCCTCCAGGGCGAGGAGCTGCTGGGCGGTGGCGCCCCAGCCCATGCCCAGGCCGAGGCCGAGCAGCGCTCCGAAGAGGGCGATGACGACCGACTCCAGACGGATCATGCGGCGGAGCTGGCGGCGGGAGAGGCCGATGGCGCGCATCAGGCCGATCTCGCGGGTCCGCTCGACGACCGAGAGGGCCAGGGTGTTCACGACGCCCAGGACCGCCACGATGATCGCGAGGGCCAGCAGGCCGTAGACCATGTTCAGGAGCTGGCCGATCTGGTCCTTGAGCTCCTGCTTGTAGTCGGTCTGGTCGCGGACCTGGTACTGCGGGTACGGATCCAGCGACTTCTTCAGGGCCGCGTACGCCGTCTTCTCCTGGCCTTCCTCGGCGGTGGCGAACATGATGTCGTTCGGCGGAATCCTGTCGGCCGGGACGTACCGCTTCATCGTGGCGATGCTCATGTAGCGCGAGCCCTTGTCGATGGCCACGTCGTCGTCCGTGATCGCCGCGACCTTCAGCTTGGCGGTCTGTCCGCCCTTGAAGGCGACGGTCATCGTGTCGCCGACCTTCACCCCGTGCTTCTTGGCGTAGTCGGAGCCGACCGACATCGCGTCCTTGCCGTACGCCGCCGACAGCCGGCCGGCGATCGTCTCGCGGCGCAGATCGCTCGCGTACGTCGGGTCGGCGGCCGTGACGTCGCTGTCCTCGGTCTTGCCGTCGGGCGAGGTCAGCTCGGCCTCGACCTGCTTGTAGCTGGTGACGTGCGCCATGCCCGGTGTCGACTCGATGGCCTTCTGGGCCTGGGGCACGATCCGCTGGTTGCCCTGGACGATGAAGTCCGTGCCGACCGACTTGTCGAGTTCCTCGGTCGCGGAGGCCACCATCGAGGAGCCGACCACGGAGAGGCAGGCGACCAGCGCGAGGCCGATCATGAGGGCCGCTCCGGTGGCCCCGGTGCGCCGCGGGTTGCGCAGTGCGTTCCGTTCGGCGAGGCGCCCGACGGGACCGAAGCCGCGCAGCAGGACCGCGCTGAGGGCCCGGACCACGCCGCCCGCGAGCAGCGGGCCGATGATGACGAACCCGATCAGCGTGAGCACCACACCGGCGCCCAGCATCATCGAGCCGTCGCTCGCCTTGTCCGCTCCCGCCGCCGTGAGGAGGGCGGCGGTGCCGGCGCCGGTGAGGAGGAGGCCGATGATGCCCCGGATCCAGCCGGCCCTGCCGTCGGCCGGTGTCCCGGCGTCGCGCAGCGCGGCCATCGGGGAGACCTTGCCCGCGCGGCGGGCGGGGAGGTAGGCGGCAAGGACGGTGACGACGATGCCGAGGACCAGGCCGACCACGGGGGTCATGGTCTTCACGGTCAGGTCGGCCGTGGAGAGGTTCATACCCATGCCCGACATGAGCTTCATCAGGCCGATCGCGATGCCGACGCCCGCGGCGACCCCGAGGACGGAGCCGACGACGCCGAGGAACAGGGCCTCGACGAGCACGGACCGGTTGACCTGCTTGCGGGACGAGCCGATGGCCCTCATCAGGCCGATCTCGCGGGTGCGCTGGGCGACCAGCATCGAGAAGGTGTTGATGATCAGGAAGATGCCGACGAGGAAGGCGATCCCGGCGAAGCCGAGCATGGCGTACTTGATGACGTTCATGAACTCGCCGATGCCCTCGCGGTTCTCGTCCGAGAGCTCCTTCTGCGTCTGGACCTTGAGCGCCTCGTCGGATCCCGTGAGGACCGTGGAGACGTTCCGCTTGAGCTGGGTGTCCGTCACACCGGCGGCCGCCGTGACGTTGATCTGTGTGAACCGGCCGGTGGCGCCGAGCAGTTCGCGCTGCGCGGTGGCGGTGTCGTAGTAGACGACGGCGGCGCCGGGGTTGGTCACCTTGAAGGTGGCGATGCCGACGATCTTCGCCTTGAAGTCACCGGTGACGGCGATGGTGCGCAGCTCGTCACCCATCTTGAGGTCGTGCTTGTCCGCGGTGTCGGCGTCGACCATCACCTCGGTGGGCCCGCGCGGGGCGTGCCCGGAGGTGATCTCCATCGAACGCAGGTCGTTCTTCGTCCAGTTGCCCGCGATCGTCGGGGCTCCGGTGGTGGACCCCATGTTCTTGTTGTCGCTGTTGACGACGGTCACGTTCAGCGAACTGACCGCGCCCTCGGCGGACTTGACGCCGTCCGCCTTCTGCGTGCGGTCGATGACCGAGGCGGGCAGCGACTCCGGCTTGCCGTTCTGCGGATCGTCGTTGTTCGAGGCGGCCTTCGGGGTGACCGTGACGTCGGAGGAGGTCGTGGCGAAGAGCTTGTCGAAGGTCGTGTTCATGGTGTCGGTGAAGACGAGCGTGCCGCACACGAACGCCACCGACAGCATGACCGCCACGGCCGACAGGGCCATGCGCCCCTTGTGCGCGAAGAAGTTGCGCCGCGAGGTCTTGAAGACGGTCATGACGTGCGCCCCCGGGCGTCGAAGTCCTTCATGCGGTCGAGGACGGCGTCGGCCGTCGGCCGGAGCATCTCGTCGACGATCCGTCCGTCGGCCAGGTACAGCACGCGGTCCGCGTACGAGGCGGCGACCGGGTCGTGCGTCACCATCACAATGGTCTGGCCGAGCTCGGTGACCGACCGGCGCAGGAAGCCCAGCACCTCGGCGCCGGCGCGGGAGTCGAGGTTTCCGGTCGGCTCGTCACCGAAAATGATCTCGGGGCGGGCGGCGAGGGCGCGGGCCACGGCCACGCGCTGCTGCTGACCGCCGGAGAGCTGGTTCGGCCGGTGCTTCAGCCGGTCGACGAGCCCGACGGTCTCGATGACCTGGGCCAGCCACGCCTTGTCCGGCTTGCGCCCCGCGATGTCCATCGGGAGCGTGATGTTCTCCAGCGCGTTCAGCGTCGGCAGCAGGTTGAACGCCTGGAATATGAAGCCGATCCGGTCCCGGCGCAGCTTCGTGAGCTTCTTGTCCTTGAGGCCGGTGATCTCGGTCTCGTCCAGGTGGATCTGCCCGGAGGAGACCGTGTCGAGGCCGGCGAGGCAGTGCATCAGAGTGGACTTGCCGGACCCCGAGGGGCCCATGATCGCGGTGAACTGGCCCCGCGCGATGTCCACGTCGACATGGTCCAGGGCGACGACGCGGGTCTCACCGGAGCCGTACGCCTTCACGACCTGCCGTGCCCGTGCGGCAACGGCCGTACGCTCTCCAGTGCCCCCGTGCCTGGGAATGGTTACAGCCGATGTCACGGTATGTCTCCTAAGTCGGTCACTGAAAAGACAGCGACGGTGTGCGGTTGCCTGCGTCGTGCGGGAGTGCGGTCGTGCCGTGCGGTTACGTCGTGCGGCCGAGCGGTGCGGTCGTGCGGTGCAGTGATGACCACAAGTCTCGCGGCCGAGGGCTGTCCCCGCGCTGGTGCTCAGCGCAGTCTTCTGCTGGGGAAAACCCCACCCCCGAAGGTGCGGGACACCGCCCTCAGCGGCATAAAGCCAGGTTAAGGACGGCCCAGGTGCCTTCTCGTCCTCCGGCGGTACGAACCCTCCCCGAGCCGTAGTACGGAGGTCCCCCTAGGGGCTGTCCACCCCACGGTGGAGGCCCTCTCAGGGGCACCTCCACCCTTGAGTCCAGTCAGCGTCCACCCTCCCCCCACGTGAGGCTCAAGTGGGAGAGTGTCCACCGGCAGATAGATGCAAGGGGAACGAATCAGGACCCGGGTCCGGGACACAGGGGGAGGCATCCGGTGGACGGCGCGACACCCGGCATACGGAAGGCGACGGCGGACCGCTCCCGGACCCCTCGTGGACGCCGGGCCGTCGTCGCCTCCCTCATGCTCTGCATGGGACTGGCCGCGCTCGACTCCACGATCGTGTCGACGGCCGTCCCGCAGATCGTCGGCGACCTCGGCGGCTTCTCCGTCTTCTCGTGGCTGTTCTCCGGCTATCTGCTCGCCGTGACGGTCACGCTGCCCGTGTACGGCAAGCTCTCCGACACCTTCGGCCGCAAGCCGGTGCTGATCGCCGGCTCGATCCTCTTCCTCGTCGGCTCCCTGCTCTGCGCGCTCGCCTGGAACATGGCCGCGCTGATCGCGTTCCGTATCGTCCAGGGTCTCGGCGGCGGCGCCCTCCAGGGCACGGTCCAAACACTCGCCGCCGACCTCTATCCGCTCGAACAACGCCCCAGGATCCAGGCCAGGTTGTCCACGGTGTGGGTCGTGTCGGCGGTCGCGGGCCCGGCGCTCGGCGGAGTGATCGCCGCCTACGCCGACTGGCGCTGGATCTTCCTCATCAACCTGCCGCTCGGCGCGGTCGCGCTCTGGCTCCTGGTCCGTCACCTCCACGAACCCCGGCGCGAAAGCGACCGCGGGACCGGCGGGCGCCACCGCGTCGACTGGGCGGGCGCGCTCACGGTCTTCGCCTGCGGCGGCGTACTCCTCATGGCCCTGGTGCAGGGAGGGGTGGCCTGGCCATGGCTTTCGCTCCCCTCAATCGCCTTGTTCGGTACGGGACTTGCCCTGGTCGCCGCTCTCGTCGTCATCGAACGCCGGGCCGCCGAACCGATCATCCCCGGCTGGGTCTGGCGGCGCCGCACCATCGCCGCCGTGAACCTGGCACTCGGCGCCCTGGGCCTGCTGATGGTCGCCCCCACGGTCTTCCTCCCGATGTACGCGCAGTCGGTGCTCGGCCTGGCTCCGACGGCCGCGGGCTTCGTGCTGTCGGTCTGGACGCTGAGCTGGCCGGTGTCCGCCGCGCTCAGCCAGCACGTCTACCGCCGCATCGGCTTCCGCAACACCGCGATGCTCGGCATCGGCGCGGCCACGCTCGTCCTGCTCGCCTTCCCCTTCCTCCCCTATCCCGGCGAGGCCTGGCAGCCCACGGCCTTGATGCTCCTGCTCGGCGCGGCGCTCGGCCTCTTCCAGCTCCCGCTGATCGTCGGCGTCCAGTCGACCGT
The DNA here is from genome assembly GCF_027107535.1 of Streptomyces aurantiacus. NCBI lineage: Bacteria > Bacillati > Actinomycetota > Actinomycetes > Kitasatosporales > Streptomycetaceae > Streptomyces > Streptomyces sp. Qhu-G9. The sequence goes on from NZ_CP114283.1 coordinate 8,788,775, forward strand.
CGGCTGGTCCGAACGCGGCACGGCCACGGCCTCCGTCCTCTTCTGCCGCCAGACCGGCCAGACGCTCGGCGCCGCCCTCTTCGGCGCGGTCGCGAACTCGGTGCTGGCCGCCCGGCTCGGCGGCGCGGGCGACCTGGACTCGGTGACCCGGGCCCTCGACTCCGGCACCGCCGGCGAACACGTGCGCCGCGCGGTCGCCGACGCCGTGCACTCCGTCTACTTCGGCGCGGCCTGCGCGGCCGGACTCGCCTTCCTGGTCCTGCTGTTGCTCGCACCACGCCGCTTCCCGGTGCTCAAGAACCCCGAGGACTGACCCCGAAGGGACATCCCGGACACCATGTCAGGGGTGCAGCCCTCCTCGCGGCGGACGCCCGGCACCGCCCCGCCCGGGTGTCCTGGACCCATGGGACTGAACAGGCGTACGGCGATGAAGGCCGGCCTCTTGACGGCCGCGGTGTCGGCACTGGGCCTGAACTCGGCGCGTCCACAGGGCAGTTCGCCGTCCCCGGCACTCACGGTCCAGGGCGAGGCGGCGGCCCGGACGAACATCCCGGTCGTACGGGACCGCCGCGCGTCCGGGGGCAGATACCTGGCCCTGAGGACAGGGAAGAGGCCCGGCCGGGAGGGCTGCTGGTACGCCACGTACGCGGTCCGGGCCCCCGAGGCGGGCGTGTACGCGCTGACCGCCGTCGCTACGGCCCCGGTAGAGACCCCGCACACCGAGGCGACGGCCTCGTATCTCCAACTCGCCCTGAACGACGGCCCCTTCCGCGAGCTCGCCCGCTCCCAGCCCTACTGGTACGAGTCGAAGCCGGCCTGGGGCGAGCTCTCCGTACTCGACCTCGGTGAGCTCGAACTCCGGCTCGGAGAGAACACGTTGACGTTCCGCGTGACGGAGCCGGCGGTCCTGGAGTCCGGGACGGCGTACGCGCTCGCGCTGGACCGCTTCACGCTGAAGCGGCGGGCCGGGGTGGAGGTGCGCGAGGTGTCCGTGGGCGACGGGACGCTGAACACGTACCGCCACGGCGGGACCGCGAGCCTGACCCTCACCCTCGACGGGCGCCCCGGCCGCCCGCGGAGCGTGCGCTACACCGTCGTCGACCACGTAGGGAAGCAGGTGTCATCGGGCCACGTGACGATCCCGGCCGGAGAGACGGCGACGAAGGTGCCGCTGCCCCAACTCCCGCCCGGCAACTACCGCGTGACGGCCTGCGTCGACGGCGTCGGCGCCGTCGCCGCTGTGACGGGCCACTTCGCGTGCCTGCCCGCGCTCCCCGCCGTGTCCGGCCCCGCGAACCGCTTCGGCGTCAACGTCTGGGCCACCTCCCTCGTGCCGCCCTCCCGCCTGGACACCTTCGCCGCGGCGATGAAGGACATGGGCGCGGGCTGGACACGGGACGGCCGGTCCTGGCCCGCCGCCGAGCCGGCACCGGGCGCGTACGACACGGCCCACCACGACCGGGTCACGCAGGCGATGCGCCGCCACGGCCTCTCCCCCGTGGAGGTCCTCTCGCCGGCCCCCGAGTGGGCCATGACGGACGCCTCGCTCCCCCTCCCTGCGGACCTGCGGCACGCGTACCGCTACGCCCGCCGCATCGCCTCCCGCCACCCCGCCGCGATCCAGCTCTCGAACGAACCCGATGTGGACGTCACCAGCAGCACCGGCGACGCGCACGCGGCGTTCGTGAAGGCGGCGGCCCTCGGCATCGCGGACACCCCGGGCGGCCCGCTGGTCGTCCTGCCGGGCATCGCGCAGGCGGGCCACTTCCAGGACCTGATGCTGGCGAACGGCGTGGTGCGGTACGCGGACGTGTGGGCCTTCCACGGCTACCCGGACCCGGCCGAGCAGGGTGAGCCGGCCTTCCCCGGAGCGGCCGACGAGCAGCGCGAACTGGCCGAGCGGCTCGGCGCGGGTGACGTGCCGCGGTGGATGACGGAATGCGGCGCGTTCTTCGCGGTACGCCCCGGGGTCGATCTCACGCCCGCCCAACAGGCGGTCCAGGCCCGCTACTTGGTCCGCTCGATGGTGGAGGGGCTGGCGGCGGGGAACAGCCGCCAGTTCTGGTTCGCGGGCCCGCCGCTGCACGACGACGGCGTGTACTTCGGCCTGCTGACCCGGGACTTCCATCCGTTGCCGGCGTACAGCGCGTGCGCGGCACTGACATCACTGCTGGGCGAGGCGCACTTCGCCGGACCGGTGAGCGGGCTGCCCGCCGGGGCGGCCGGCTTCGAGTTCGACTCGGGCCGGGGCGAGTCGGTCCGGGTGCTCTGGGCGGCACAGCCGGTGCGGGTTCCCGTGCCGGGGGCGACCGTGTACGACGTCATGGGCGGGCCGGTGCCGACGTCCGGGGGTGCCGTGACGGTCTCCCTCGACCCGGTGTACGCGGTCACCCGGGCCGCCCGCCCTGAGACCCGCCCGGCCCCTCACCCCCGAGCCCCTCTCTCCCCCGCCGAACACATCGTCCTGAGCCAGCGCTACCCGGCCCGGAACGCCGCCCCCAACAAGGACAACGGCGACGCGGAACCCCCGCTGGGCTACCGCCTGTCGCGCCGCACCCGGATGTCCCTGGACGTCTACAACTTCGGCTCCGCCCCGCGGACGGTGACGGTGCGGGTGCCACGCCCCGGCGGAGGCTGGTCGGTACGGGCGGAGGGCCCGACGCGGGTCGGGGTCCCGCCCCGGGGCCGTACGACGGTGGAGTTCTCGATCACGGCGGCAAGCGGGGTCACCCGCCGGACCGACCAGCGCCTGAGGTTCACGGCGACGCTCGACGGTGAGGAGGTACCGCCATCGGTGTCGCTGGTCCAGCTCAAGTAGGGGCCGACAGCGGAGCACGACCAACGGCCCGCCCCGACGGCTTGGTCACTTCTCCCGGTCGAACCAGGCCACGGTCTCCGGCAGGAACAGCAGCACCATCACGGGTGCCCCGAGTGCGATACGCAGGGCGGCGTCCAGGAACTCTCCGGGCGCCGCGGCGTCGAAGGCCTGGTTGAACGACCCCACGAGGACGAACAGCATCACCACGAACGTCGTGAGCCGGACGCCGTTGCGCGCGCCGCCGTCGTACGTCAGGGCGAGCAGAGCGCACACCCAGACCAGCATCCACGGGGCGATCATGTTGCCCACCCCGTAGGACGTCAGCCCGTCCGACAGGGCGAGCATGACGACGAGCCCCGAGAACGCCAGCGCGAACAACAGCAGTTGCGCGGCACGCGCCTGCCGGGGCATCGTGGCGGTGGTCCTTGCAGGAGAGTTCACGGTCTTCCTTGTCTTCTGGCCTCGTCGGCCATCCAGTGCTTCAGGGGACGAGGCATCGATCTGAGTGACAGTCAGTCGCCCTCCAGATGGAGCTCAAGATCTCCGTGCTCGCCGCACTGCCGCGCGAGACGCCCGATCTCGTCCAGCATCGCCACTTGCTCCGCCGATTCGGCACCACTTCGCACCTGGCCGATCTCGGTGATGAACTGCGGCATGTCCAGCGACGTCAGCAGCAGCGACCCGTATCGGTCCACCCTGCTCAGCATCGGCTTGCCACTGCTCTCACAAAGCTCGGCAAAGACATCGGAGTGGTCGGCAGAATTTTCCAGAACCGACCGATGGTGGCGCCTGGAACTTGTCCCGTCTTTGCGGACCTTCACAAGAAGGATATCGACGCCCATAGTTTCACTCCGACTGATTCAGAGACGGAGCTCAAGATACTCCAGGTATTCCCTGCGCTCCGCGCCGATGACCGCACCGTCGATGTCCCGCAGGGGAGCCAGGTCCGCATTGCCTATCTTGTCCTCGGTGTCCAGTTCGGACAGCGCGTGCAGTTGGGCCTCCAGGCATACTCGGGACTCCTCGAAAGACGCCATCACCGCCAGTACTTCGGCGATGACGTGGCCCTCCCGCGCCGAGTAGCTTCTCGTCCAGTCCGCGACGCGATCGCTTCCAGACTCTCGAACTCGCTCGTCGGCGCTCACCAGTTCCCTGATGAGTTCCGCCAGCCGTCGGCTCCCTATGCTCACCGCGCCCCCTGGCCGGCCCGCCGGAACGCAGCCGCCACGACGGGCCCGAAGAAGACGTGCGGCAGCGGCTCGCCGTTGTTCTCGACATGGATCTCGTAGAGTTCGGCGAACTCAGGGACAGTGGCGACGAGTTCCTCCAGAAAACGGATGTCGTCCCTCATCAGCAGCTCCCCGGCCCCGGACAGTTCGACGCGTCATTGTACTTACCGGAGTGAGCGTGATCGACGGCGCTCAAGAGGCTCTCGGCCACCTGAATATGCCCTTGCGAACCTGACGAACTTCACCTGTCCGCCGCGTCGCCGCCGTGGGCCCCGCCAGTGCCGGGTCCCACAGTGGCATCTCCCTCTACTCGATTACCCACGCGGGACCGAAGCCGCGCGGAGACCCGTCGAGGAATTTCCGGATCGCACCGATCGCGGCGTCACGTTCCGCCATATCGGACCTTTCAAAATCGTCGCGTCGGCCGCCGCAGATCAAAGAGACCGGCTCACCTCCAGATTCCGGGCTTCGCCTTCGCGGCATATGCGACGGCGGACGTAGGCCGAACTCGATGTCGCCGTCGGGGCAGGTGGCCGCGCGGAGCGATGACCGTCGCTTCCGCAGCGCCGGCTTTGGCCGTTGTCCCGGTCGAAGCGACCACAACGGGCGCGGCGGCCGCGGACGGAGCGGCCGTCGGCGACGAGGCCGCGCGGCAAGGGGTTTTGTGTTTTTGGTGCCGATTTCTTGGTCGACACGAAGAGTACCGACCCCAACGGCACACCGGGGCAAGCAAGTTGCTCACTCTTCGATCACAAGGGGTCGTACGAGACGCAGACGCATGGGTTAACGCGGGTAACACCCCAGGTCAACGAAGCAAGCGCGTACCGACCAACCAGTTTGTCGAAACCCTCGCGCATCCCGGCTACCCCCGAGTAGCGTGCGTGCTCGCTCACCCCCCGCTCCCTGCGGTCCGCACCCGGGCCCGAACCACGCAAGGAGAACCGGGATGTCCTACGACACGTCCCCGTCGTACCCCGTTCCACCGCACCATCCGCCCCGCAACTCCTCACCGTCGTACCCCACCTATCCGAACGAGCCCACCCAGCCGACGTACCCCTGGGCGCCGCAGCAGGCGGAACCCGAATCCGCCGGGCCGCAGCGCCACCGCCACGCCGCTCTCGGCCGGCACAGCGACCTCCGTGTCCTGCGCACCGCGTACCGGTGGCAGCGGCGCGTGGCCACCCTGGCGGCGCTCGGCTACTTCACGCTGTTCCTCGCCCTGTCGGCGTCCGCGCCCTCGATGATGGCGGGCGAGGTGACCGGGGGCCTGACCGTCGGACTCCTCCTCGGCCTGCTCCAGGTCCCCGTGACCTGCGGGGCCATCGCGCTGTACGAGTACACCGCCCGCCGGGGCGTGGACCCGATCGCCGAGCGCATCAGGAAGCAGGCCGAGCTGGACACCAAGCGGGCGGAGGCACGCCGGTGACCGGATTCAGCAGTTCCGCCCAGGCGATGTCACTCGTGGCGTTCACCGTCGTGGCCACCATCACCCTGCTGCTCTGTGTGATGACCGGCCCCGACCGGGACGACCTCGACGAGTTCTACACCGGCTACAGCAGCCTGTCCCCGATGCGCAACGGCCTTGCCATAGCGGGGGACTACATCTCCGCCGCGACGGTCCTCGGCACCGGCGGCGTGATCGCGCTCTTCGGGTACGACGGCGTCGTACTCGCCCTGAGCACCGCGCTGTCCCTCATGCTCCTGATGTTCCTGCTGGCCGAACCCCTGCGGAACGCGGGCCGGTTCACCATGGGCGACGCACTGGCCCGGCGGATGCCGGGCCGGGCGGTGCGGATCACGGCGTGCGCGGCGACGCTGACCGCGCTGCTCCCCCTGATGCTCGTACAGCTGGCCGGCACCGGCGACCTGCTGGCGTTCATCCTCGGCTTCTCCAGCGACGGGCTGAAGACGGGCTGCATCATCGGTCTCGGCATCCTGATGATCAGCTACGCGGCGATCGGCGGCATGAAGGGCACCGCGCTGATCCAGATCCTGAAGATCGTGATGCTGCTCGGCTCGGGCGCCGTCATCGCCGTGCTCATCCTGAACAAGTTCGACTGGGACCTCGGCGGCCTGTTCGGCCAGGCCGCTCAAAACAGCGGGGCCGGCTCCGCGTTCCTGAGCTCCGGTCTGCAGTTCACCAGCGGGCCCAGTCCGCGCCTGGACATGATCAGTTCGGAGCTGACGGTCGTGCTCGGCGGGGCCTGCCTGCCCCACATCACCATGCGCATGTACACGGCGGGCAGTGCCCCTCAGGTGCGCCGGTCGCTGTCGTGGGCGGTGCCGGCCGTGGCGCTCTTCGTCCTCATCATCACGGTCGTCGGATTCGGGGCGACGGCACTGATCGGGCGGGAGGCCATCGCGGTCGCCGACCCGCAGGGCAACACCGCGTACCTGCTGGGCGCGCGGGCCGCGTTCGGGGCGGACGTCTCGACGGCGGAGACGTTCCTCTTCACCACCGTCACCGCGGCGATCTTCCTGACGGTGCTCGCGTCCGTCGCCGGAATGATCCTCGCCTGCGCCAACTCCCTCGCCCACGACGTCTTCGCGCACGGCAGGAAGCAGCTCTCGCCGCGCCGCGAGATGACGCTGGCCCGGGCGTCGGCGGCGGCGGTCGGCATCCCGGCGATCGTGCTGGCCACCCTCGTCCAGCACCACAGTCTGCAGCCCCTGGTCACGCTGTCGTTCTGCCTGGGTGCTTCGGCCATAGCGCCCGCGCTGGTCTACAGCCTCTTCTGGCGCCGCTACACCCGGGCCGGTCTCATGTGCACGCTCATCGGCGGCTCGCTGAGCACGCTCATCCTGATGACCGGCACGAACCTCGTCTCGGGCTCCCCCATCTCCGCGTTCCCCGACCACGACTTCACCTGGTTCCCCTTCACCACGACCGGCCTCGTCTCCATCCCGCTGGGCTTCGCCCTCGGCTGGCTCGGCACGGTGGCCTCGGGCCGGGAGAAGGCGGAGGAACACCGCAAGCAGTACGAGGCCGTGGAGGGCTGGATCCTCGCGGGGGCGGTGCGCAAGGAGTGAGCGGGCACTGGTGACGTGCGGGCCGGTGGGGACGGCCCGCACGGACTACTCCGCCGCCGCCCGCCCCGTCAGCGCAGCGAGACTGCTGCGTACGTGGTCCATGTGGGCCTGTACCTCGTCCCACTCCTCGCTGTGTTCGCGCAGGACGCGTTCGGTCTCGCGGGCGACGCGTTCCTCGCGGACCCCGGCCTCGGCGAGGAGTTCGGCGGCGCGGGCCTCCGCGTCCTCCTGGAGGTGGCGGGTCGACTCCTGGGCCTCGGCCAGGGCCCGCCCGGCCTCGGCCAGATCCTCCTCGGCGCGCGCGACGAGTTCCTCGTGGCGCGCGTCGAGCGCGGCCTCACGCTCGGCGGCCTCGCACCCGGCCCTCTCCCAGCGCTCGGTGTGCTCCTTCTCCTGCTCGGCGAGCAGGGCCTCTGCGCGCCGCCGCGTCTCGCGCAGCGCGGCCAGCGCCTCACCGCGGCCCTCCTTCACGTCGCACCGCGCGGAGATCCGCATCTCGTCGGCCTCGGCCTGCGCGGCCAGCAGCCGGTGCCGGGCCCGCTCGTCGGCCTCACCGCGCACCTCGTCGGCGGCCGCACGCGCGTCCGCACGCACCCGCCCGGCCGCCGCCTCCGCCTCCTCCACGACCAGGCGCGCCTCCCGGCGTGCGCTCTCGCGCACCGCCGCGGCCTCCTCCTCGCCCAGCTCGAACAGCCGGCGAGCCCGGTCGCCGAGCGACTCGTACGTCTGGGGGGCGAGCCCCTGCACGACCTCGCGCAGCCGCAGCGCCTCGGACTCCATCTCCCTGGCCAGCACGGTCAGCCGGGCGGCCCGCTCCCACGCGGCGTCACGCCCCGCCGAGAGCGCCGAGGCGTACGCGTCGACCTGCTCGGGACGGTAACCACGCCCCCGTACCGCCTCGAAGCCATGAGACGACACCGATGCGCTGCTCATCCTCGAATCCCCTCTGGCGTACGACTACGGCGTACGACGTACGCCATGATGTGCCGCACATCTTGGTGGATCAGACGGAAGTGTTCATAACGCGACACTCCGCGCATTCCTCCCGGAGGGCATCCGGCCGGGGCACGACGGAAAGGGCCCGGCCCGGTCTGTCGACCGGGCCGGGCCCTCACACGCGTCGCTGCCGCACGGGCTCAGCGCTCTGACGCCCCGTCAGAGCAGGCCGTCCCACATCTGCTCCAGCAGGACCGACCACCAGCTCTCCGGCGACCCGAGGGCCGCCGGGTCGATCGCGGCCAGCTGCGCCTGGAAGTCGACGGTCCAGCGGCCCGCCTGCTCCTGGTTGAGCCCGAAGCGCAGACGCCACATCCGGCCCAGCAGGGCGAGGCTGCGCGCGAACTCGGGCAGCCCCGTGTTCACGAACTGCGGCGGTACGGAAGCACCGCCCGGCCCCGCCTCCACCGGCACGGCCACGATGTTCGCCGTCCCGTACTGGACACAGATCGCCTTGCCGAAGTCACTGCCCATGACGAGGTACGAGCCCGCGTCCGCGCCCGGCTGCACGCCACGCTCCTGCGCCAGTTCGGCGAGCGTCGGCACCGGACGGCCCGGCTGGGCCTGCGCCCAGAAGAACGGGTTCATGTCGACGGGCAGCCCGGCCACCACCAGGGTGTGCGCCACGATCGGCGGCACGCCCTGCCGGGACACGGCGGCCTGGTCGAACCGGAACAGGCCCGGCCCGAACGCCGCCGCCAGCTCCTGCGCGATCGCCTCCGGCGGGATCGGCGGCGCGGACTGCACCGGCGGCAACGGCGCCCGTACGGGGCCGGGCCTCGCCGGGCCGTCCGCGACCTGATGCAACTCGCCCTGGTGCGCGAGCAGTTGGGCCATGCCCTGCTGACGGCTCGCATGGTCCGTGCCGTACGAGGCGATGCTCGTGATCCGCGCCTGCGGCCAGCTCTCCCGGATCATCCGGGCGCAGTACGCGCCCGGCAGCTCGCAGGACTCCAGCTCCGTGTGCAGCTCCAGCACCTGCTGCGGCGGCACGTTCATCGCGCGCAGCTCGTGCAGGATCTGCCACTCCGGGTGCGGGGTGCCCGGCGCGGACCGCCGGATCAGCTGCTGCTCGCTGCCGTCCTGGGCGCGGTAGCGCAGAACCGCCTGGTAGCCGGGACCGACCGTGGGCGGGGCCTGCTGGGGGTAGCCGTAGGCCGGGGGCTGCTGACCCGGCACCGGCTGACCGGGGAAGGGCCGGCCCGGCATCGACTGGCCGGGGAAGGGCTGCTGCCCGGGCGCGCGCGGAGCGGGGGGCGGCATGCCGGGAGCTCCGTGAGCGCCGGGCGGCATCCCCGGCGCACCGGGGGCCGGGGGCGGCGGCGGAGGCGCCGTGCCCGGACCACCGACCGACGGACCGGCCAACATCGTCGCGGCATGGTGAACTCCCCCGGGCGGCGTACCACCCGGAGCACCGGGAGGACCACCGGGCGCACCCGGAGCGCCGGGGGGCTGCGGAGCAGCGGGACCACCCACCGCCGGACCGGCCAACATCGTCGCCGCGTGGTGAACACCCCCGGGCGGCGTACCACCCGGAGCACCCGGAGGCTGCGGTGTGCCGGGGCCGGCCGGCTGACCCGGTGCGCCCGGACCCGCGGATCCCTCGGGCCCGTCGGGGCCGAGCTGCGAGACGAGTTGCGTCGGCACGTACCCGCCGGCCGGAGCGCCGGGCGCACCCGGACCGGACGCCGGAGCCGGGCCGCCGGGCCGCGCGCCCGGCGTACCGGGGGCGCCGGGAGGCGGCGGCGTACCGGGCGACACCGCACCCCGCGCGCCACGCGGCGGAGCCTGCGCCTTGCTGGTCGCGGCGTCGGCGATGTCACCGGCGTTGGGCGGCAGCGGCCGGCCTGCCGCACCCGAAGGGGCCGGCTGCTGCGGTGCGTCGGGAGCGGCGGGCGGCTGCGGGGCGCCCTGCGGATAGCCGTAGGCGGGGGCACCGGGAGGCGGCGTGCCGGGCCCGGCGTTCTGCGGATGGCCGTACGAGGAGTGCGCGGGCGGCGGCGTGCCCGGCGCACCCGCCCCCTGCGGCGCGGGGCCCTGTGCCCCCGGACCCTGCGGGAAGGCGGGCGGGGCCTGCCCGTCCACCGCGGGCGCGACGGCCGTGCTCGGCAGCCGGCTCCCTCCGGAGATCAGCTTGGTCCTGGCCTCGGGTGCCGTCTCGGGCGCGGGCGGCGTGGTGTCGTCCCCCACGTCCCGTATCTGCGGCGCGTACACCGTCGTGGGCAACGGAACGGAACGGTCGTCCTCCGGCTCCGCGTTGGTGTCGGTACCGGCCCACGGAGTCGCGTCGGCGGGCACACCGGATCCGGCGGACGCGTCACCGGCGGCGGCGGGCCATGCCGTACTCCCGCCCGGAGCCGCGGGTGCCGCCGCACCGGACGAGGCCACCGGACCGGCGGGAGGTCCCGGCAGCGTCTCGGGCATCGAGCTCCCGCCCCCGGCGCCGCCCCGACCGGCACGGGCCGCGTCGACGGGCGGGGTGGCGTGGACAGGCGGAGTGGCATCCACGGGTGGGGTGGCGCCCGCGGAGGGGACGGCGTCGCTGACGGCGGCAGCGGGCCGGGACCCGGCCCCCTCGGACGCCCCGCCGGACGTCCTGTCCCGGCGATCCGGGATGCCCATCCGGTCCGCGGCCTCCTGCAGCCACTCCGGCGGCGTGAGCAGGAACGACGTCTGGTTGAGGTCGACGCGCGCGGGAGGCGCGGGCGTCGCGTCGGACACGGAGTCGGACAACCCGTACTCCTCCTCGTAACGGCGGATCACCTCGCCGACCGGCAGCGAGGGCCACAGCGTGGCCTCCCCGCTGTCGCGGGCGATGACGAGCCGCTGGGCCCCGCCGTCGGAACGCGGACCGTCGGCCCGGTCCTCCGCCCACACCACGAACCCGAGGTCGAACTCCCGGACCCGCACCTCACGGTGCTGGTAGCCGGGCAGGTCCCCGTTGATCCACTCTTCCGCGCGCTCCTGCGCCTGCGCGAAGGTCACCATCGGACGCTCACTCCCCCACCGAAGACACGGCGGACACCGGCACGGCCCGCGCGAAGCCGCCGTCCACCATCAGGTTCGCCACCGTCTCCAGCTCGGGCGGATTGCCCGCGAGCCGGGACAGGAACTGATCGAAGTCGTCACCACAGGGCAACAGCAGCCGCTGTACGCGCTCCGCGGGCGGCCACGCGTCCTGGTCACGGGCGTCGTCGTACGCGCAGAACCACACGGAGCCGATCCGCTCGCCCTTCACCTTCACGGCGAGCAGCCCGCCCTGCACGAACCCGACTCCCAGATAGTCCTTGGTGAGATGGTCCCGCAGGCACTTGTTGACGTAGACGAGGTCGTTGACGGCGGCCTCGTCCCGCACGGTGAAGAACGGCTGGTCGACCAGCAGCCCCAGCTCGGCGTCCAGCGCGGCCCCGACGGGCGCGCACCCGCCGGCGGCCTTCAGGAAGGACCGGTACGCCCCCGGCAGCCGGTACCCGAGATCCTCCTCGACCCCCACCACCTGCTGCTCGGTCACGGCGACCGCCGCCTTCGGCAGCCCGAAGTGCGCGGGCCGGGTCTCCTGCAGCGGCCGGGTACCCCGCTTCTCCTGGTCGACCGCCGCGGTGGCGAGCCCGCCGTGGTGCCGCAGCAACGCCTTCACCTCGACCGGCACGAGCTCCAGCCGCCGCGTCGCCGGCACGTGGTGCCAGGTCCAGCCGTGCGGAGTGGCGACCGCCGGGATGGTGTCCCACAGGTCGTGGCCGGAAGCCGCCATGGCGGCGTTCGCGGACACGTAGTCGGTCAGCCGCAACTCGTCGACGCCGAACCCCTCGGGCGGCTCCGCGATCTCCGCGGCCGCCCGTGCGTAGAGCGCGAAGTCGGGAAGGCCGGCGTCGTCGACGCGTACCCCTCTCGGGTGACGGGCTGCCCGGACCGGATCCGGGAAGTGCACCACCTGCCCGGCATAGGCCGCGTTCGGCGGCGCGGCTTGCTGCCCGAGCCGACCTGTCGTCATGGCGGTTGCCCCCTGCGGCGTTCTGATGGATCGCGGATGTCGACAGCCTATGCGGTGGAACGACACCGGTCACCGGGCCTCCGGTTCCGTACCGGCCAAGGGCCCTCCGGTTCCGTGACCTGCCGTCATCGCGCCGTGACGGTACGACGAAGACCGCGCGTGTCGCACCGCCCCAGCTTCCGCACCAGCCACGGAGTTTGGCACTCTGTCCGAGCACCGGGGGATGCGGTAAGAGCCTGTGTCTGCACCCCGGCCGGGCGGCGTGCGCCCGGCCGGGGTGCAGACACAGGCTCTACAGGGGAGGGAACAGGACAATGAGCGCGACACAGACGGGTACGTCCGGAGATCCACGGGTCGGCTGGAGCAGCACCGAGGCGCCCGCCGCCCCGGCCCTCCTCCACCGCCGCGACGGCATACTGCCCACCATCGCCGCCGCCCTCTCCGTACGAGGCGCCACCCTCACGGGCACGGCGGGCCGCGGCGACCAGCCGCCGCCCCTCCACCCCCTGGTACGGGACTTCCTCGACACACTGACGAGCGCCCAGCGCGACCGCTTCACGGGCCGCTGCGCCGAGGCGATCCTCATCTCCCGCCATCTCAGCGCGGCCGACGCGGCCCGCTCCAAACGGGCCGCCCGCAAACCCATGACCAACGGCGAGGCACGCAAATCCCTCAAGCAGGCCAAACTCACCGCCCGCCGCATCCGCGAGGACGGCGACCCTCTGCACGGCAGCTTCGCGCCACCCTGCCGCTCCTGCACGGCGCTCAGCGCCCACTTCGGCGTCCGCGTCGTCGACCCGACAGCACAGGAGAACTGACAGCCGCCTCCCACCCGCACGAAGGCGCCACCGGCGCCACCCGAAGCAGCCGGCCGATAAACCCAGCGGCAGCTCAGACCGATCGCGAAGGGCAGATGCACACCGAACGCACCGCCACCTCCACCACCCGCTTCTCCGTGCAGGTCGACGCCGTACTGCGCGCCTCCGGATGGCAACCGGGCCGGTGGGACATAAGGCAGGCCGAGTTCTGGGCCGACGCCCTGCGCAGCCACGAGTCCCCCGCGGGCCACCGCCACGCCGTGTTCCCGGCGGCCGTGGAGGCATGGGCGGAGTTCGGCGGCCTCCACATCACCACGACCGTCGCCGGCCGCCAGATCGCCCCGTGCCCCCTGCACCTGGACCCCCTGCACGGCCTGCACATGGCCCGCACCCTCGCCGACCTCGGCAGGGCCCTGGGCACCGAAGTGGCCCCCCTCGGCGAGGAGACCGACACCAGAGCCCTGCTGGCCATCGACGCCGAAGGCCGCGTCTACACCCTGGACCACACGGGCGACTGGTACCTGGGCACGGACATCGACCAGGCCCTGACCACCCTCATCTCGGGCCGGGAACCGGTACGCCTGACGGCCGGCTGAGCGGACCCGTCCGGCGCCGCAAGCGGTGAGCCGCGGCTCACCCCTCGGCGGGAATGACCGCCGACACCCGGAACCCACCGGCGTCCGTCGGCCCGGACACGAACACCCCGCCGAGGCCGACGACCCGCTCCTTCATCCCCAGCAGTCCGTTGCCCCCGCTCGGCAGCCTGGCGTCGGACGCGGCTCCCGGCTCCGGCGGCGCCCCGTTCTCCACCTGCATCGCGATCTCCGCCCCCCGGTGCGCCAGCCGCACCCGGGTCTTCGCCCCCGCCGCGTGCTTGTGGACGTTCGTCAACGCCTCCTGCACCACGCGATAGGCGGTCTGCTCCACCACAGCCGCGTACGCCCGCGGGTCCCCCTCCACGGAGAGGTCGACGACCATTCCCGCGGCGGCGGACTGCCCCACCAGCTCGTCGAGATCATCGATGCAGGGCCCGTCCCCCGACTCGTCGTCGACGGCCCGGGACGCGGCCGCCGCCGCGGCCGCACCCACGGCCGCCAGGGGCACGCTCGACGCGGACGAGGCCCCCGCGCCCCGCACCACACCCTCCTTCGTACGCAGAACCCCGAGCATCTCCCGCAGCTCGGTCAACGCCTGACGCCCCATGTCACCCACGAGCGAGGCGTTCTTCACGGCCTTCTCCGGGTCCTTGCGGGCCACCGCCTGCAACGCGGCCGCGTGCACGACCATCAGGGACACCCGGTGCGCGACGACGTCGTGCATCTCACGGGCGATCCGGGTCCGCTCCTCGTTGCGCGCCCACTCGGCCCGCTCCTCGGCCCGCTCCGCGAGCAGCTGCAGCTCCCGCTCCAGGGAGTCGGCCCGCTCCCGCAGACTCTCCATCAACCGCCGCCGCGCCCCCACGTACAACCCGAGCAGTAACGGCGGCGCGGTCATCCCCAAGGAGGTGGTGATCGACACGAAGGGCACGAACCAGTCCCCCAGGGCCACATCCCCCCGCACCATCCCCTGGTGCGCCCTCACATACGTGACGATGAGCATCCCCACCATCGACATGCCCGCGAGGGCCCCGATGATCCGCCTGGGCAACTCGGACGCCGACAGTGTGTACAGCCCGACGAGCCCCATGAGGAACCCCATCTGGGCAGGTGTGATGGCGATCGACACCAGGACGACGGCGATGGGCCACCGCCGCCGGAACAGCAGCACCGACCCGGCGACCGCCCCGAAGAGCATCCCCGCCGGTACCGGTATCCCGGCCGCGTCCGCGAACGGGAACCCCTCGATCGCGCACTCCACCGACGACACCAGCGCGAGGCTCCCGTCGAGCACCGCACTGCGCCACCTCCCCCACCACCACGGGCCGGTCAGGGCCGCGGTGTGGTCTTCCCCCGTCGTGGTCATGACTCCAGCCTACGTTTGCCCCCCGCCCCTTTTCCGGTGAGTTTCCCGGACTGGCCTACACCACTCCGCGCAATCGAACAGAAGCGAAACAGCCCGGAATCCCTCGAACTGCTGAATCGCTGACCGTTCGACCCCGGAAGGCCTCATTCCGCCCGGACGGTATGCCCATGGAACATTCATGTGGCAAGTACGCGGACTTCGAAGGGTCGCGGGAGCAGGCGATCGCTCTGCGAAGCGAGGGCCACAGCCTTCGGCGACTTGTACCGTCGCATCGAAGGGTCTTGGTACGGCATAGTGTTGGGTGCCGACTCGGCGACCTGACCTGATGTCCGGTTTAGCCTAGTTCCATCCCCCATGGTGTAATCAGGCAGCACTGCGGTTTTTGGTACCGTATGTTCAGGTTCGAATCCTGATGGGGGAGCCGTGCACCCCCGGGCCCTGACATCCCTGTCAGGGCCCGCTCTCATGTCGTCCCCGAAACGCCCCGGTATCCTGCGGATGTCCACACCCCAAAGGGCAACCCCAGTCATCCGAAGCCGAAGGGCACACCCGTGAGCGCCAACCTTCCCCAAGCTTTCGGCTCCGCTCGAGCAGGGGGAACCCCGCTCGCAGCCGTCGTCGTCCTCGCAGCGGGTGAGGGCACCCGTATGAAGTCGGCCACGCCCAAGGTCCTGCACGACATCTGCGGCCGTTCCCTCGTCGGCCATGTACTCGCCGCGGCGGGCGAGTTGGAGCCCGAGAACCTGGTCGTCGTCGTGGGCCACGCCCGTGAGAAGGTCACGGCGCACCTCGCCGGGACCGCTCCGGGCGTACGGACGGCGGTGCAGGCCGAGCAGAACGGCACGGGGCACGCCGTGCGGATGGGCCTGGAGGAACTGGGCGGCGTCGTCGACGGCACCGTCGTGGTCGTCTGCGGGGACACGCCCCTGCTCACCGGCGAGACCCTCCAGAAGCTCGCCTCGACGCACACGGACGACGGCAACGCGGTCACCGTGCTCACCGCCGAGGTCCCGGACGCCACCGGTTACGGACGTATCGTCCGGGACGGCGCCTCGGGTGCGGTGACGGCGATCGTCGAGCACAAGGACGCCTCCGAGTCCCAGCGCGCGATCCGTGAGATCAACTCCGGCGTCTTCGCCTTCGACGGACAGCTGCTCGCGGACGCGCTCGGCAAGGTCCGCACGGACAACAGCCAGGGCGAGGAGTACCTGACGGACGTCCTCGGCATCCTCCGGGAGGCTGGGCACCGCGTCGGCGCCGCCGTGGCGGGCGACCACCGCGAGATCGCCGGCATCAACAACCGCGTGCAGCTGGCGGAGGCCCGCCGCACCCTGAACGACCGTCTGCTGGAGCGCGCGATGCTCGCGGGCGTGACCGTCGTCGACCCGGCCTCGACGTGGGTCGACGCCACCGTCACCTTCGAGCAGGACGCGATCGTGCACCCCGGCACCCAGCTCCAGGGCGCCACGCACCTGGGCGAGGGCGCCGAGGTGGGCCCCAACACCCGCCTGAAGGACACCAGGGTGGGCGCGGGCGCGAGGATCGACAACACGGTCGCGGACGGCGCGGAGGTCGGTCCCCAGGCGAACGTGGGCCCCTACGCGTATCTCCGCCCCGGCACCCGCCTCGGACTGAAGGCCAAGGTGGGTACGTACGTGGAGACGAAGAACGCCTCGATCGGCGAGGGCACGAAGGTCCCGCACCTCTCGTACGTGGGTGACGCGACGATCGGCGACCACTCCAACATCGGGGCCGCGAGCGTCTTCGTGAACTACGACGGCGAGGCCAAGCACCACACGACGGTGGGGTCGCACTGCAAGACGGGTTCGGACAACATGTTTGTGGCGCCTGTCACCATCGGGGACGGTGCCTACACCGCCGCGGGGTCCGTGATCACGAAGGACGTGCCGCCCGGTTCGCTGGCCGTGGCCCGGGGCCAGCAGCGGAATATCGAGGGCTGGGTGGCCCGCAAGCGTCCGGGGAGCGCGGCTGCGAAGGCCGCGGAGGCGAGCGCCCGGGAGGCGGGCGGCGAAAGCTGACCGGAAAGCGTCGGGCCGGACTCGGCGTACCGTGATAGACGAACACCCGCACACCCAGCTGAGACCGCATCTGAGAACTGACTCGACATCCAGCTGAGACACCTCTGAGGAGACAGTGCTGTGACCGGGATCAAGACGACCGGCGAGAAGAAGATGATGTTCTTCTCCGGCCGCGCCCACCCCGAGCTTGCCGAGGAGGTCGCCCACCAGCTGGGTGTCGGGGTCGTCCCGACGAAGGCCTTCGACTTCGCCAACGGTGAGATCTACGTCCGCTACGAGGAGTCGGCCCGCGGCGCCGACTGCTTCCTGATCCAGAGCCACACGGCTCCGATCAACAAATGGATCATGGAGCAGCTGATCATGATCGATGCTCTGAAGCGGGCCTCCGCCCGGAGCATCACGGTGATCATGCCGTTCTACGGTTACGCCCGTCAGGACAAGAAGCACCGTGGACGTGAGCCGATCTCGGCCCGTCTGATCGCCGACATGATGAAGACGGCGGGCGCGGACCGCCTCCTGACGGTCGATCTGCACACGGACCAGATCCAGGGCTTCTTCGACGGCCCGGTGGACCACCTGTTCTCGCTGCCGCTGCTCGCGGACTACGTGGGTCACAAGGTGGACCGTACGAAGCTCACGGTCGTCTCGCCGGACGCCGGCCGCGTGCGCGTCGCCGACCGCTGGTGCGACCGGCTGGGCGCCCCGCTCGCGATCGTGCACAAGCGGCGCGACAAGGACGTCGCGAACCAGGTGACGGTCCACGAGGTCGTCGGTGACGTCGAGGGCCGGGTCTGTGTCCTGGTCGACGACATGATCGACACCGGTGGCACGATCTGTGCCGCCGCGGACGCGCTGTTCGCGCACGGCGCGGAGGACGTCATCGTGACGGCGACGCACGGTGTGCTGTCCGGTCCGGCCGCGGACCGTCTGAAGAACTCGAAGGTCAGTGAGTTCATCTTCACGGACACGCTGCCCACCCCGGGCGAGCTGGAGCTCGACAAGATCACGGTGCTGTCGATCGCGCCGACGATCGCGAACGCGGTGCGTGAGGTCTTCGAGGACGGTTCCGTGACCAGCCTCTTCGACGAGTAACAAGTCCGGCCGCGGCCTCCTCGGGGTCCGCGTAGATCGATTTCTTGTACGGCCTCCCCGCCGCGTAAGCTGTCACAGTTGCTCGGCGAGGGAGGCCGCACTCTTTTGGTGCGGCGGTCCGTTATCGACGCGCTCTTCGTAGCAGGCCGATTGTGTGGCCGGGTGACTTTCTTCCCCCTGTACTACGAGGAGTGACATGTCCGAGGTCAAGCTCGCCGCCGAGACCCGCACCGAGTTCGGCAAGGGTGCCGCGCGCCGCATCCGCCGTGAGAGCAAGGTTCCCGCCGTCGTGTACGGCCACGGTGGCGACCCGGTCCACATCACGCTGCCGGGCCACGAGCTCCAGCTCGCCCTGCGTACCCCGAACGTCCTGCTGACCCTGGACATCGAGGGCAAGTCCCAGCTGGCGATCCCGAAGGCCGTCCAGCGTGACGCCATCAAGGGCTTCCTCGAGCACGTCGACCTGCTGCTGGTGAAGAGCGGCGAGAAGGTCAACGTCGAGGTGTACGTGCACACCGAGGGCGACCTGGCCCCCGGCGCCTTCCTTCTCGAGCACGTGCTCAGCACGCTGACCGTCGAGGCCGAGGCCACGCACATCCCCGAGTCGGTCACCGTCTCCATCGAGGGCCTGGAGGCCGGTGCCGCCATCCTCGCCAAGGACATCCCGCTGCCCGAGGGCACCACGCTGGCCATCGACGAGGACGCGGTCGTGCTGCAGGTTCTGGCCGCCCAGGCCGAGGAGCCCGCGGACGAGTCCGCAGGTGACGAGTCCGCCGAGGCCTGATCCCGCACCGGATCACTGTTCGCCGGCCGCCGCTCCTGTAGGCCCTGTCGTCACGACGGGGCCCGGGGGCGGCGGCCTGCGCGTATCCGCCGATCGACGACCGCTGGTCGAGAGCAGCTGGTCAAGGACCCTTGGGAGACACGGACGTGACCACGGAACCAGGCGCCCCCTGGCTGATCGTGGGGCTCGGCAACCCCGGCCCCGACTACGCCATGAACCGCCACAACGTGGGCTTCATGGTGGCCGACCTCCTCGCCGGGCGGATCGGCGGGAAGTTCAAGAGGGCGGGCAAGGCCCAGGCGCAGGTGATCGAGGGGCGGATCGGCCCGCCGGGTCCGGCGAACCGCCGGGTGATCCTGGCGAAGCCGATGTCGTACATGAACCTGTCGGGCGGGCCGGTGACGGGTCTGCGTGACTTCTACAAGGTGCCGACGGCGAACATCGTGGCCATGCACGACGAGCTGGACATCGACTACGGGGTGCTGCGGCTCAAGCTGGGCGGCGGCGACAACGGCCACAACGGTCTGAAGTCGATGACGAAGGCGATGGGCCCGGACTACCACCGGGTCCGGTTCGGCATCGGTCGTCCGCCGGGGCGTATGCAGGTCGCCGATTTCGTGCTGAAGGACTTCTCCTCGGCCGAGCGCAAGGAACTCGACTACTTCGTGGACCGGGCCGCGGACGCGGTGGAGGCGCTGGTCATCGAGGGGTTGGAGCGGGCGCAGTCGACGTACAACTCGTGAGGTGTGACGTGCGGCTTCCCGGGTGGGCCCGGCGGGTGCCCCGGGGCAGTTGAAAGGTCCGTACAACGCGGGACTTGTCCCCCACCGGAGTTGACCGGGCGCGGGGCCATGGCCAAGGATCGCCGCCATGCCTGCCCATGCCTCCCGTCGGAACGCGTCCGTGGCGCTGCGGTTCGGGCGGCTCGCGGCGATGGGTACGGTCGCGGTGCTGATTTTGATCGCGGGTGTCTGGGCGTCCTGGGGCACTGCCCAGCACGTGATGCTCACCAAGGGGCGCGAGCGCGGCACGATGACGGTCACCCGGTGTGCCGAGGACCGGTGCACGGGTCCGTACCGGCCGGTGTCGGCGGGGTCCACGGCGCGGGACCTGGTCGTGCTCGACAGTGAGGTGGCCGTCGAGAAGGGCCGCACGTACACGGTGGTGGTGAAGCCCGGCAGTGACGATGTCGTCCGCACGGGCACCGGTGGTCTTCTCTATGCCTGGGTGCCGCTCGGAGGCGCGCTGATGCTCGCTTCGATGGTGGTGGCGGGCGGGCTGCGGCTGAGCCGGCCGGCATGGGTGCTGGGCGGTGCGGGTCTGACGCTGGTGACGGCCGCGTTCCTGGCGCTCTGAGGTTTTCTCCCCGCACGCGAAGGCGCCTGTCCGGCTCGTACGGTTGCGTACGGGCCGGACAGGCGCCTTCGTGCGCCGTGGCGGTGCGGGTCAGCCGGTGTTGCGCAGGCCCGCCGCCACGCCGTTGACGGTGAGGAGCAGGGCCCGGGACAGCAGCGGGTCCGGCTCGGAGCCGGCCGCGGCGGCGTCGCGCTGGCGCTTGAGGAGGGCGACCTGGAGGTAGGAGATCGGGTCCAGGTAGGCGTCGCGGACGGTGAAGGTCTGCTTGAGCACCGGGTGGGCGTCGAGGAGTTCGGCCTCACCGGTGATGCGCAGCACCTCGCGGACGGTCAGCTCGTGCTCGGCCTCGATGGTGGCGAAGACGTGCTGGAGCTCCTCGGGGACGAGGGTCTCGACGTAGTGGCGGGCGATCCTGAGATCGGTCTTGGCGAGCGTCATCTCGACGTTGGAGATGAAGTTGCGGAAGAAGTGCCACTGCTCGTGCATCTCGTCCAGGACGCTGTCGAGACCGGCCTCGCGCAGTGCCTTGAGGCCGGCGCCGACGCCGAACCAGCCGGGCACGATCTGCCGCGACTGGGTCCAGCCGAAGACCCACGGGATGGCGCGCAGGCCGTCGAGCGAGACGCCCGAGCCGGGGCGGCGGGAGGGTCGCGAGCCCAGGTGCAGGTCGGCGAGCTGGTCGACCGGCGTGGAGGCGAGGAAGTACGTCGGCAGGTCCGGGTCCTCGACCAGCCGGCGGTAGGCGGCCTCGGCGGCCTCCGAGACGACGTCCATGGCGGCGTCCCAGCGGGCGAGTGCCTCGTCGGACTGGCGCGGGGCGGTGTGCAGCGCGGAGGCCTGGAGGGTGGCCGCGACGGTCAGCTCCAGGTTCTCCCGGGCCAGCGACGGTACGAGGTACTTGTCGGAGATGACCTCGCCCTGTTCGGTGACCTTGATCTCGCCCTCCAGGGTGCCCCAGGGCTGGGCGAGGATCGCGTCGTGCGAGGGGCCGCCGCCGCGGCCGACGGTGCCGCCGCGGCCGTGGAAGAGCCGCAGCCGTACGCCGTACCGGTGGGCGACGTCGCGCAGGCGGCGCTGGGCCCGGTGGATCTCCCACTGCGAGGTGGTGATGCCGCCGAACTTCGAGGAGTCGGAGTAGCCGAGCATGACCTCCTGCACGTCCCCGCGCAGCGCCACGAGCCGCCGGTAGGACGGGTCGGACAGCATGTCCTCGAGGATGGTGTCGGCTGCCTTGAGCTCGTCGGTCGTCTCCAGGAGCGGCACGATGCCGATCTTCGCCCAGCCGGCGTGCAGGTCGAGGAGCCCGGCCTCGCGGGCCAGGACGGCGGCGGCGAACACGTCGTCGGCGCCCTGGCACATCGAGATGATGTACGACTCGATCACCTCGGGCCCGAAGACCCGGAGCGCCTTCTTGACCGTCTCGAAGACGCCGAGGGTCTTCTGTCCTGCCGCGTCCAGCGGCGCCGGGGTCGGCGCGAGGGGCCGGCGGGAGCGCAGTTCCTTGGCGAGCAGCTTGTGCCGGTACTCGCGGGGCATGTCCTCGTAACGCCAGGACTCTTCGCCGAGCCGGTCGAAGAGCTGGCCGAGGGCGTGGTGGTGGGCGTCGGCGTGTTCCCGTACGTCCATGGTGGCGAGCTGCAGGCCGAAGGCGGCGAGCGTGCGGATCGTGCGGTTCATGCGGCCGTCGGCGAACAGGGCGCCGCGGTGCTCACGCAGTGAGGTCTGGATGAGGGTGAGGTCCTGCAGCAGCTCGGCGGTGCCGAGGTAGTCGCGGCCGTCCTCGTGGGCGGTGCCCCGGGCCAGGCGCTGCTTGGTGTTCTCCAGCTTCTGCCGGATGCAGGTGGCCTTGAGGCGGTAGGGCTCCTCGGCGTTGAGGCGCTTGTAGCGGGGGCTGATCTCGGGCAGTCGCTCCAGGTCGGCCTGGAGGGAGCCGAGCAGCTCTTCGGTGGCGCCCGTGTAGCGGATCGAGTTCGACAGGAAGCCGCGCAGTTCGTCGATCAGTTCCAGCGCGTCGTTGATGCCGTGCTCGTGCTGGAGGATCAGGACGTCCCAGGTGACCTGGGGTGTCACGTTCGGGTTGCCGTCGCGGTCGCCGCCGATCCAGGTGCCGAAGGTGAGGGGGCGGGTCTCGTCGGGGAGCCGGACGCCCACGCGCTCCAGCTCGGCGGTGAGGTCCTCCAGGACGTCCCCGACGGCGCCGGCGTGCAGCTCGTCGAGGTAGTAGATGGCGTTGCGGGCCTCGTCGGCCGGTTCGGGGCGCACGACCCGCAGCTCGTCCGTCTGCCAGACGAGGTCGATGTTCTCTGCCAGACGGGTGTCGTAGCGGCGCCGGTCGGCTTCGATGACCGGGGTCTCCAGCAGGGCGGCGATGCGGCGCAGCTTGTTGAGGACCGAGCGCCGGGCCGCCTCGGTGGGATGCGCGGTGAAGACCGGGCGGACGTTGAGGTGCTGCACGGTCGCGCGCAGGTGCTCGGGGTCGGCGTCCTTCAGGCGGTCCGCCGTACGGGCGAGGAGTCCGCCCTCGGCGGCGCGTCTGGCGCGCAGCTCGCGGCCGCGGTGCACCTGCTCGGTGACGTTGGCCAGGTGGAAGTAGGTGGAGAAGGCGCGGACCAGCTTGGCCGCGGTCTCCAGTTCGGTGCCGCGCAGCAGCTCGGCGGCGGCCTCACCGTCCTCGCGGGTGAGGCGGCGGACCTTCTCGACCAGTTCGAGGAGTTCGGGTCCCTCCTGGCGTACGAGGGTCTCGCCCAGCAGATCGCCCAGGCGGCGGATGTCGGCGCGCAGCTCACTGCTGGTGGTCGTGGTCTGGTCGTCGGCACTGCTCACAGGTGCGGCTCCTTGCAGTGTTGAAGCTCGTCTGGAGGGGAACCCGTCGGCCCGAGGCGGCGAGTGCCGCATCAGCGGCCGGGCATCCGGGAATGAAACAGAGCGGACCGCGCTGTCCGACCGAGACCAAGGATAGGTGTCCGTGCGGACGCGCGGTTTCTGGGGCTCTTGCCCCCGGGCGGCGCGCTGCCATACTTACGATGCCGTAGGTTACGGACCCGTAGGTGCTGTTTTCGGCTACCCACGGGTGCGATTACCGGCCACTCTCTCAATCCTCGACCCCACAGGGGACGCCCCATGACCACGAGTTCCGATGTGATCGATGACGCCCCGAAGGCGCACGACGACTCCGCGCTCGCCTCCGCCACACTGGGCGGCGAGCAGAAGCGTTCGATCGAGCAGATCACCCTTCTCCTCTTCATCACCGTCCCGTTCCTGGCCGTCCTCGCGGCGGTTCCGCTGGCCTGGGGCTGGGGTGTGAGCTGGCTGGACCTCGGCCTGCTGGTGTTCTTCTACTACCTGGGATGCCACGGCATCACGATCGGTTTCCACCGGTATTTCACGCACGGTGCCTTCAAGGCGAAGCGTCCGCTGCGCATCGCCCTGGCGATCGCCGGTTCGATGGCCGTCGAGGGGCCCGTGGTCCGCTGGGTGGCCGACCATCGCAAGCACCACAAGTTCTCCGACGCCGAGGGCGACCCCCACTCGCCGTGGCGCTTCGGTGAGACGGTGCCGGCCCTGATGAAGGGCCTGTGGTGGGCGCACATCGCCTGGATGTTCGACGAGGAGCAGACGCCGCAGGAGAAGTACGCGCCGGACCTGATCAAGGACCGGACGATCCGTACGATCTCGCGCCAGTTCCTCCTGTGGGCGGGACTGTCCCTCATGCTCCCGGCACTGATCGGCGGCCTGGTGACGATGTCCTGGTGGGGTGCGTTCACGGGCTTCTTCTGGGGCTCGCTCGTGCGTGTGGCGCTGCTGCACCATGTGACCTGGTCGATCAACTCGATCTGCCACGCGGTCGGCAAGCGCCCCTTCAAGTCGCGTGACCGTTCGGGCAACGTGTGGTGGCTGGCGGTGCTGTCCTGCGGCGAGTCGTGGCACAACCTGCATCACGCGGATCCGACGTCGGCGCGGCACGGTGTGGAGCGCGGACAGGTGGACTCCTCGGCCCGGCTCATCCGCTGGTTCGAGAAGCTCGGCTGGGCGTACGACGTGCGCTGGCCGTCACGCTCGCGTATCGATTCCCGTCGCAACCCGGACGGGAAGGGCGCCCGACGCAAGGCGGAGGCCGCCGACGCGGCATGATTGACGGCGTGGCCGACTCCAGCACACCCAGCAATGAAAAGCCGCGGCGCGTCCGCCGCACCCGGATGACCGGTGCGGAGCGGCGGGCCCAGTTGCTGGAGATCGGCCGTACGCTCTTCGCCCAGAAGGGCTTCGAGGCGACGTCGGTGGAGGAGATCGCGGCGAAGGCGGGCGTCTCCAAGCCGGTCGTGTACGAGCACTTCGGCGGCAAGGAGGGGCTGTACGCGGTGGTGGTGGACCGTGAGATGCGCCGCCTGCTGGACGGCGTGACGAGCTCACTGACAGCAGGCCACCCGCGTGAGCTCTGCGAGCAGGCGGCCTTCGCCCTCCTCGACTACATCGAGGAGTACACGGACGGTTTCCGCATCCTGGTCCGCGACTCCCCCATCCCGCAGTCCACAGGCTCCTTCGCATCCCTGATCTCGGACATCGCGACACAGGTGGAGGACATCCTGGGCCGTGAGTTCAAGCGCCGCGGCTTCGACCCGAAGCTCGCGCCGCTCTACGCCCAGGCCCTGGTCGGCATGGTCGCGCTGACCGGCCAGTGGTGGCTGGACGTCCGCCGCCCGAAGAAGGCGGAGGTGGCGGCCCATCTGGTGAACCTGGCGTGGCACGGCCTGGACGGCCTGGAGGCGAAGCCGCGGCTGATAGGACGCCGGAAGGCCTAGCAGGCGCTACGGCGGGAATGCGCGGGTCCGCGCACCTTCCCAGACCGAGATTGCGATCAGCGCGGCCCGTTCCCAGCTCGGCGACCTCGTCCGGCGCGCGGCGCACGGCCGCGAGACCATCGCCCTCACCGATCACGGCCATGTGGCCGCGCTCCTGGTCTCGCCCCAGGTGATAGAGGATCTCGAAGACGCACTCGCGGTCGCCGACTACCAGCGGCGCAAGGCCGAGGGGACGCTTGGACCCGGCATCCCCATGGCAGAGGTACGCAAGCAGCTGGGGCTCGAACAGCAGTGACCTACGAGATCAGCTTCGACCCGCACGCCCTCAACTCCGCAGCCAGGTCCCTCAAGGAGGACCCCAGCGGCCTCGCCCTTCTCCTGGACACCATCGACAAGCTGGCTGACGATCCTCGTCCGGCAGGTTCGATTCCATACGGCTCTCCCGACCTCGGCCGCCTACACATCGGTGACTACCGGGGTCTGTACGTCATCGACAACGACGTGATCCGCATCCTCATCACTCACCTGGGCCGCACGCCCTGAGGACCGGCTCCAGGAACTCCAGCCGGTTGCCCACGGGGTCCTCGGAGGAGAAGCGGCGGTGCCCCGGGAGCCCACCGTCCCAGGTCACCGCCGCTCCGCAGGCGGTGAGGCGGGCCGCGTACGCCTCGATGCCCGTGACCCGCAGCCCCGGGTGGGCCTTCTTCGCGGGTCTGAAGTCGGGTTCGACGCCCAGGTGGAGCTGGATCGCTCCCGCCCGGAACCAACACCCGCGCGCCGCGAGCACCGGCGGCTTGGGGACCTCCGTCATGCCGAGGACATCGACGTAGTACGTGCGCAGAGCGTCCTCGGAGCCCGGCGGGGCGGCGAGCTGGACATGGTCGACGGCAGCGAGCATGGCGTCACGCCGCCTTCCGTGCGACCGCGAACAGGCGGCGGAACGGGAGGACCGTGCCGTACGGGGCCGCCGGGTAGGCCGTGCGGAGCAGGTCGCGGTACTCGGCGGTGAAGGCGTCCGCGGCCTCCGGGTCGTCGGCGAGAGCCGTGAGGACGGGGCGCATCCCCGTACCCTTGGACCAGTCGAGGACCGCGTCCTCGCCCCCCAGGAGCTGCAGGTACGTCGTCTCCCACACGTCCACCTCGCAGCCGAGGCGCGCCAGCCGGTCCAGGTAGACGAGCGGGGCGTGGACCGAGTCCTCGCGGCGGAGGACTCCGGCCAGGCGGTCCTGCCAGCGGGCGGACGCGGCGAGTTCGCGCATCAGGGCATGCAGGGGCGCGTCGATGTTGTTCGGGACCTGGAAGGCGAAGGTCCCGCCGGGGGCCAGTGCGTCCAGCCAGCCGGGAAAGGCGTCCAGATGCCCCGGCACCCACTGCAGCGCCGCGTTGGAGACGATCAGGTCGTACGTCTGCGTGGGCGTCCAGTCCGTGAGGTCCGCGTGGGCGAAGTCCAGCTGTCCGCCGCCGGCCGTGGGGCCCGCGTACGCGCCTGTCCCTGCCAGCATCTGCGGGGAGTTGTCGTATCCGGTGATGTGCGCGCCCGGCCAGCGCCCGGCGAGCTGGACGGTGACGTTGCCGGGACCGCAGCCCAGGTCGGCGATGCGGGCCGGATCGCCGGGCAGGACGGGGACGCGGTCGAGCAACTCGGCGAAGGGCCGGGCGCGGTGCTCCGCGTGGCGCAGGTACTGGCCCGGGTCCCAGGTGGGAGTGGTGGCGGGCATCGGGTCCTCCTCGAGGTCGCGGTCCCGGCGGCGGCCACCGGTGAGGCGGGCAGGCGCCTGCCGGGATGCGTCCACCCTCACACCGTAACTCTCTCGACGTCAAGAGACTTCACATCAAGAGACTTCATGTCGACACAACCACTACACTGATCGTCATGGAGGACGAGGTCGATCGGCTGGTCGCTGCGTGGCGCCGGGAGCGCCCTGACCTCGACGTGGAACCGCTCGAGGTGCTCAGCCGCGTGAGCAGGCTCGCCCGGCATCTGGACCGCGCACGGCGGATCGCGTTCGCCGAGCACGCCCTGGAGCCCTGGGAGTTCGACGTGCTCACCTCGCTGCGGCGGGCGGGGGCCCCGTACCAGCTCTCCCCCGGCCAGCTCCTCACCCAGACCCTCGTCACCTCGGGCACGATGACGAACCGTATCGACCGGCTCGCGAAGAAGGGCCTGGTCGAGCGGCTCCCCGACCCCAGCGACCGGCGGGGCGTGCTCGTGCGCCTCACCGAGGAGGGCCGCGACCGCGCCGACCAGGCGCTCGCCGGACTCCTCGACCAGGAGCGGGCGATCCTCGCGGAACTGAGCCGCGGCCAGCGCGGCGAACTGGCCGGGCTGCTACGCCAGTTGACCGCCCCGTTCGACAACATCCCGGGTTAGGTCGACCGGACCGACCCCGGCACGGCGGGCCAGCGCCACGGCCGCCAGCGTCGAGTGCACGCCCAGTTTCCCCAGCACGTTCTGCATGTGGGTGCGGACCGTGTGCGGGGAGAGGAACAGCCGCTCGGCTACGGCCTTGCGCCCGAGTCCGGCCACCATGCAGCGCAGCACCTCGCGCTCGCGCGGGGTCAGCGACTCCACCAGCCGCTCGCTCTCGGTGCGGTGCTTGCGGGCGGCGGTCAGTTCACGCAGGACGCCGGTGAGCAGGGCGGGCGGCAGGTGCGTCTCGTCCCGCAGCACACCCCGGATGACGGTCAGCAGCCGGGACAGCGAACAGTCCTTGGCGACCCAGCCCGAGGCGCCCGCCTGGAGCGCGAGTGCCGCTCGGCGCGAATCGTCCTTCTCGGCGAGCACGACGGTACGGACGCCGGGCTGGCCCGAACGGACGCCCGCCACCAGCGAGATGCCGTCGACCAGGCCTTCTTCGTTGCTGTCGTGCACGGGCACGGCAGGGCGGGCGCCCGGCACGTTGCCGCCGAGGTCGGCGTCGACGAGCAGCACGTCGAATCTGCGGCCTTCCGCGACCGCCCGCTCCAGGCAGCGCAGCGCGGCGGGGCCGCTGCCGGCCGCGGAGACGTCGACGTCGGGCTCCGCCGCCAGGGCGGCTGCGAGCGACTCGGCGAAGATACGGTGGTCGTCGACGACCAGGACACGGATGCGAACCACTGAAACCCCCACTGGTCGGGGGACGGACCGTCGCGGGTACGGCGCCCGAGGTGATCCCGAGCCTCCTGTCGACTCGGAAAACGGGGTACCGCACAGTCCGCACGGCCGCCGCCGTGCTGGAACTGCTACCCCCACTCCGGGCGTCGTACCCGACTGTCTCGCCCCCTGAGCAGCACCGGCCCCCACCGGTGCTGCTCATCAGAGTACGGCTGGGCGCCGGGAGCGGAAGGTGATTTGCAGAACTGATTGGCCAGCGCGTTTATGGTGAGCCGTATGTTTCGTATTGAGACAGAAGTCGACAAAGAGCGTAGCCAATTCCTGCGATCACGGCTGCGGGAGGGCAATACGGCCGCTTCTCCCGTGCTGCGTTCGCTGCGCGGAACGCCTGGTGAACGGGAAGTTCCGCTCCAGGTCTGGGCGTTGGAGGAGGACGGCCGGGTCGCCGGCGGGCTGGTCGGGCACACCTGGGCGACGTGGCTCCATGTCGCCTACCTGTGGGTCGACGAACGCCATCGCGGGTCCGGGCTCGGGTCGCATCTGCTGTCCCGGGCGGAAGATCTGGCGCACTCGTCACGGGGTTGCCGGGCCGTGCGCCTGGAGACGTGGGACTTCCAGGCGCCGGACTTCTACCGCAAACAGGGCTACGAGGTGGTGTGCGTGGTCCCCGACTATCCGCCGGGGATCACGGAGTACACGCTGACGAAGCGGCTGCCCTGAGACTGACGGGCTGACCCTTCGGCCCGTCAGGCCACCCGCCGGGCCCCCGCGGACGGCACCGCGGGGAACACCCGCGGCGCGGTGTACCCCGCCGCCGCGAACGCTTCCTCGACCGCCTTGGTGACCGTGTCCGCGTCCGCGGCCTCGACCAGCACGACCGCCGAGCCCCCGAAACCGCCGCCCGTCATACGGGCCCCGAGAGCCCCGGCCTGGTTCGCCGTGGAGACGACGAGGTCCAGCTCCGGGCACGAGATGCGCAGATCGTCGCGCAGTGAGGCGTGGCCGGCCGTCAGGACGGGCCCGATCGCACGGACGTCCCCCGCGTCGAGGAGCGCGATGACCTGCTCGACCCGGTGGTCGTCCGAGACCACGTGCCGCACGTATCGCCGTACCCGCTCGTCGGAGAGACGGGCGAGGGCCGCGTCGAGGTCCTCGTGGGGAAGGTCCCGCAGGAAGGGGACGCCGAGCTGTCGCGCCCCCTCCTCGCAGCCCTCCCGCCGCTCCGCGTACGCGCCGTCGCCCAGCGCGTGCTTCACCCGGCTGTCGACGACCAGCAGTTGCAGCCCCTGGGCCGGCAGGTCGAACGGGACCTGCCGGATCGACAGGTCGCGGCAGTCTAGGTGCAGGGCGTTGCCCTCCGTGCAGCAGGCGGACGCCGTCTGGTCCATGACCCCGCAGGGCACGCCCACGAAGTCGTTCTCCGCGCGCTGCGCGGCGCGGGCCAGCTCGGGGCCGGTGAGCCCGAGGCCGAACAGGTCGTTCAGGGCCAGTGCCGTGACCACCTCGAGCGCCGCCGAGGAGGACAGGCCGGCGCCCGTCGGGACCGTCGACGCGAGGTGGATGTCCGCGCCGGTGACGGCGTGACCCGCCTCGCGCAGGACCCAGACGACACCCGCGGGGTAGGCCGCCCAGCTCGTGTTCGTCAGTGGCGCCAGCTCGTCGACGTGCAGTTCGACGACGGGGCCCTCGATGTCCGCCGAGTGGATGCGCAGCACGCCGTCGTCGCGTCGCGAGACCGCCGCGACCGCGGTGTGCGGCAGCGCGAGCGGCATGACGAAGCCCTCGTTGAAGTCGGTGTACTCGCCGATCAGGTTGACCCGGCCGGGGGCCGCCCAGATCCCGTCGGGGGCCGTACCGTACAGCTTCTCGAAGCCGTCACGGACCTGCTGCTCCGCCTGCTCTGCCGCCACTACTGCTCCTTCGACTTCGCGGTGCTCTGCTGCGCGACGTGCTGCGCGAACTCCCATGCGTCCGCGACGATTCCCGCGAGGTCCGCGCGGGACGGGTTCCAGCCGAGTCGCTCGCGGGCCGTGGCCGCGGAGGCGACGAGGACCGCCGGGTCGCCGGCCCTGCGCGGGGCCGCGACCTCGGGGATCGCGTGCCCGGTCACCTTGCGGACCGTCTCGACGACCTCGCGGACCGAGAAGCCGTTGCCGTTGCCGAGGTTGCAGATCAGGTGCTCGCCCGGCTGCGCGGCGGCGACCGCCAGCAGGTGGGCCTCCGCGAGGTCGGCCACGTGGATGTAGTCGCGGACGCAGGTGCCGTCGGGCGTCGGGTAGTCGTCGCCGTAGACGGAGATGGCGTCGCGGCGGCCCTGGGCGACCTGGAGGACGAGCGGGATGAGGTGCGACTCGGGGTCGTGCCGCTCACCGCAGGAGCCGTACGCGCCCGCCACGTTGAAGTAGCGCAGCGAGACGGCGGCCAGGCCGTGCGCGGCCGCCTCACCCGTGATCATGTGGTCGACGGCGAGCTTCGAGGCGCCGTATGGGTTCGTCGGGGACGTCGGCGCGGACTCGACGATCGGGGTCGTCTCCGGCTCGCCGTACGTCGCCGCCGTGGAGGAGAAGACCAGCTTGCGGACGCCCGTCTCGCGCATGGCGGCGAGCAGTGCCATCGTGCCGCCGACGTTGTTGTCCCAGTACTTCTCGGGCTTCACGACCGACTCGCCGACCTGCGAGAACGCGGCGAAGTGCAGCACGGCGTCGAAGGAGTCGTCCAGCCACTTGGCGGCGTCGCGGATGTCGCCCTCGACGAACGAGGCGCCCGCCGGGACGCCCTCGCGGAATCCGGTGGAGAGGTTGTCGAGGACGGTCACCTCGTGGCCCGCCTCCAGCAGGTGCTGGGCGACCACACTGCCCACATAGCCCGCACCGCCGGTGACCAGGTACTTCCCGCTCATGAACTCGCTACCTCTCGCAGTCGCTGGGCCGCGGACTCCGGCGGCACGTCGTTGATGAACACACTCATGCCGGACTCGGAACCCGCGAGGAACTTCAGCTTGCCGGACGTACGGCGGATGGTGAAAAGCTCGAGGTGGAGGGCGAAGTCCTCACGCACCACACCGTCGAACTCCTCCAGCGTGCCGAACGGCGCCTGGTGCCAGGCCGAGATGTACGGCGTCGGAGGCTCACCTTCGCCGAAGATCCGGTCGAAGCGCCTCAACAGTTCCAGATAGACCTTGGGGAACTCTGTGCGCGCGTCCTCGTCGAGGCCCAGCAGGTCCGCGACCCGGCGGCGCGGGTAGAGGTGCACCTCGTACGGCCAGTGCGCGGTGTACGGCACGAAGGCCACCCAGTGCTCGGTCTCCAGCACGACCCGCTCGCCGGCCAGCTCCCGCTCCAGCACGGCGTCGAAGAGGTTCTCCCCGCCCGTGGCCTCCTTGTGCGCCGCCAGCGAGCGGAGCATCAGGGCCGTCCGCGGCGTGGTGAAGGGGTACGCGTAGATCTGGCCGTGCGGGTGGCCGAGGGTCACGCCGATCTCGGCGCCGCGGTTCTCGAAGCAGAACACCTGCTCCACGGAGGGGAGGTTGGACAGCTCGGCCGTGCGGTCGGTCCACGCCTCCAGGACCAGGCCCGCCTGCTCCTCGGTGAGACCGGCGAAGGAGACGTCGTGGTCCGAGGTGAAGCAGACGACCTCGCACCGGCCGGAGTCCCCGGCCAGCGACGGGAAGCGGTTCTCGAACACCGCGACGTCGTACGAGGAGTCCGGGATCTCGCTGAGCCGGTCGCCTTCGGAGGGGCACAGCGGGCACTCGTCCGCCGGCGGGTGGTAGGTGCGGCCCTGACGGTGCGAGGCGATGGCCACCGCGTCACCGAGGAGCGGGTCGCGCCGTACCTCCGAGGTGGTGACCGTCCGGTCGAGCGGGCGCCGGTCCACCGCGTCGCGCACCGTGTCGTCGCGCGAGTCGTAGTAGATGAGCTCGCGACCGTCGGCCAGCCGGGTCGAGGTCTTCTTCACGCCGGACTCCCCATCCGTACCCGATCAAACCAACAAACAGAACCGAACACATCAAACCACAAATCCCCACGCCCGTCATCACCACAACCAAACAAAGAACACCAAATGAGGTGGGTGGTGGTGTCGCGGTCTCCAGGGTCGTCGCGAGGGTCGCCGGGACCACCGCGTCCGGTGCCGGCCCGCGTGGACCGGAGCGTGTCGACAACGGTCGCCGACGGGCCGGGGCGGGCCGGGGCCCGACGCCGGCCGACCGAAGCAGGCACCACCGAACAGCGAACAGCGCGAGGCCCCTCGGCCCGCGTCGGGGCACGCGTGAAGCGAGCGAGCGACCGATCACCCGCACCGTACGTACGCCCGCCCCGCGGTGAACAGTCCCCGCGGGCAGGAGTGCGCTAGGCGTCCTGCCCCGGCCCCGCTTCCGGCACCGAGTGCGAAGGCACCGGGCCCGCCCGGTCGAGCAGGCCGGTCCGGGCCGCCAGCGCGGCGGCCTCCAGCCGGGACCCGACGCCCAGCTTCATCAGCACGCGCTGTACGTGGGTGCGCGCGGTGCTGGGAGCTATGCCCATGCCCGCCGCGATGAGCCGTGTGTCCTCGCCGTCGGCCACCCGCACCAGTACCTCCACCTCCCGCGGCGTCAGCATCTGGAGCAGCCGCTGGCCCTCGTCGTCGGGCTGCGCGGCCGGGTTGAGGAGCTCGCTGAAGGCACCCTGCAGGAGCTGGGGCGCCACGGCCGCCTCCCCCGCGCGGGCCTTCATGATGGCCCGCTCGACCCCTTCTATCCGCTCGTCGTGCCGTACGTAACCGGAGGCACCGGCGGCGAACGCGGCGGCGATGCCCCGCGGGTTGGGCACCGGTCCGAGGACCAGCACCGCGACCTGCGGCCGCTCCCGCTTGATCTTCACGATCGGATCGAAGATGCCCGGTTCGGCGGGCGAAGCCGTGCCCAGCAGGCACACCTCCGGCGCCCTGGTGATCACCAGCTCCGCCGCCCCCGCGGCGGGCGCGGCCGCTGCCAGCACCCGGTGCCCGCGCAGCTTCAGGGCCGAGGCCAGTGCCTCGGCGAGCAGTCGGTGGTCGTCGACCACCATGAGCCGCACTCCCATCGAGCCCAACCCCCCAGTCCCCCCACGGTTCCCCACTGGAAACCCCATGGAATCGGAGCCCCCCGGCTCTCCATCCCCCGGAAGCTACACGCTTGTTCGACGTTGCGCTTCCCCTACTGGAGAGAAGTGCCCCGGATTACCGAAATTCCTCGCATTCGCGAGTGATGGGGGGTACGAGAACGGCTCCGCCCCTGAGCAGGGACGGAGCCGTGATCGACGGACGAACGCCTGATCGGCGCGCGCCTCGGCGGGACTACTTGGCGCCGAACCCGATCGCCGCGTAGTCCTTCTCGTCTGCGGAGTACGGGGCGCTGATCAGATCCTCGGCCATGAAGAGCCGGCCGCCGGTGTACCGCATCTCCGAGGACTTCGGCACCATGCCGCTGATGGCGCTGCGGACCTGGTCGGTGGCCGGGGTCTCCAGGAGCTTGGTCTCCTTGAAGGACTTGCCATCGATGGAGACGACCTGCGAACCCTTGTCGTAGGGGCCGTTCTTGTACGCGATGACGTTGCTGCCGTCCATACGGATCGGGAAGATCTCGTAGCCCTCGCCGGCGTCGGCCCGGTCGCTCGTGGGCTTGCCCGTGGCCAGCGAGAAGGACACGATCTCGTTGACCCTGCTGTACTGCTTGGCGCCCTCGTGCTGCTTGGTCGGCACGTACAGCTTGTCGTTGCCGACCGCGATGGCCTTGCAGTTGTGGACGGCGTTCACGCCGCAGTCGTGCTCGTACTTGCCGTCCTCCAGCGTGATCTTCGCGCGCAGCTTGCCGCTGTCGTCCAGCGAGAAGACGTCCGTCGCGCCGGACGCGGTGATCTCGCCCGAGTCCACGCCGAAGACGACCGGCTTGGTGGAGATGACCTTGGCGTTGTCGATGCCGTCGGGGAGCTTGTAGCTCCACTTGACGGTGCCCGACTTCGGGTCCAGCTGCTGGACCTCGTACTTCTCGTTGCCGTAGTCACCGCACTTGCGGACGGCGACCAGCTGCTCGCCGCCGGCGTAGCCGACGTCCTCGCAGCTGCCGACCTTCGGCTGCCACAGGATCTTGCCGTTGCTGATGTCGAAGGCGGCGCCGCCGTTGAGGCCGGAGCCCGCCGCGACGGTGGTGCCGGTGATGCTGACTTCCTTGAATGCCGTCTTCTCACCGCCGCCCGGAGCGACGGACTTCGTCCAGAGCTCCTTGCCGGTGTCCAGGTCGAAGGCGGTGACCTCGGTGCAGTCCGGGTACGGGTTGGCCTTGGTGCGCTTGGCGTCCTCGGCGACCACCACGGCGACGCCGTCCTTGGTGATCTCGGGGGACCCGGCGCAGGTCAGGCCGGAGAGCGGCAGCGTCCAGGACTCCTTGCCGCTGTCCGGGTCGTAGCCGACGACCTCGCTGACGCCCGACTTGGCGTACACCTTGTCCGTCAGCCAGGAGCCCGCGACGCTCCAGACGTCCTTCTTGGGGACCTCGGCCGCCGGGACCTGGAAGAGGACCTTGGCGCTGGTGCTGGACGGCACCTTCTCCGTCCCGCCGCCTCCGCCGACGTCTTCGCCGCCCTCGTTGTCGTTCTTGCCCTCGGTGCCGCCGGAGCCCGCGGACGTGTCCTTGTCGTCGCCCTTGTCGGACGACTTCGCGTACATGACGCCGCCGCCGACGATGAGCGCGATCGCCACGACGGCCGCGACGATGATGGCCGCCTGGGCGTTGAGCTTCCGCCTGCCCTGCGGAGCCTGCGGCTGCATCGGCATGGTGCTCGGCTGCGGGTAGCCGTACGGGGGCTGCTGCCCCGGATAGCCGTAGCCGGGCTGCGCGGGCTGCTGGCCCGGGTAGCCGTAGCCGGGCTGGGCCGGCGGCTGCTGCGGGGCACCCTGCGGCGCCCCGGGGCCCTGCGGGTATCCGTACGGCTGCTGCGGCGGGCCGGCCGGCGCGGCCGGGGGCGGGGTCTGGGGCGCCTGCGGCGGGGCCTGCGGATAGCCGTAGCCCGGCTGCGGTTGCTGCGGGGGCCCGGCGGGCGGACCGGCCGGCGGTGTGGGCGGGCCGAACCCGCCGGGAGGCGGGTCCTGCGGGGCGCCGAAACCGCCTCCCTGGGGCGGCTGGTTGGGCGGCGGGGGCGGCGGCTGGCTCATGGCGTGAGTACCTCGGATGCGAAGGGGACGAAGGTCGGGTGGACGGGCACGCGGCGCGCGCGAAGGAGAGGAGGAAGAGCGGGCCCGGTCACTTGCCGTAGGCCAGCATCAACTTCTCCTTCGACTCGTCGTTGCCCGTCAGCCGGGTGGTGGAGAGGAAGAAGCGCCCGTCCACGAAGTCGACGGCCTTCGAGAAGAAACCGTTCTCGATGTCCGCCGCACCCTGCGGGTTCTGCAACAGCGTCTTCGGTGTGTGCGAGCCGCCGCCGGTCGGGATCGAGACGATCCGCCCGCCCGCGTCGTACGAGGGCTGCACGTACGCGACGAGGTTCGTGCCGTCGAGCTTCAGCGGCACCATCGACTCGGCCGCCGGGGACTTGGCGCGCCACTTCTCCTTGCCGGTGTCCAGGCTGACCGCGACGATCTCGTTGGCGCCGCTCTTCGCCTCGGTCGGCAGATAGAGGGTGTTGGCGTCGGCCGTCACGCCCTCACAGCCCTGGAGGTCGCGCGAGAGGATCGCCCAGCCGCACTCCGGCGCGAACGACTCGTCCACGTCGAGCTGCGAACGGGCCGTGCCGTCGTTCTTCAGCGCGGTGACGTTCCACTGCTTCTTGTCCTCGTTGGTGAGGTAGAGGACGACGGGGTCGACGGAGTACGCGCGCTCGACGCGCCAGCCCTTGGGGATCTTCTTGGTCCACTTGGCCTTGCCGGTCGCCGGGTCGAGCTCCTGCACCTCGTCGTGCTCGTCGTCGCCGCCCGCACCGCAGGATGCGAGGGAGAGCAGCCTGGAGCCGCCGGTGAACGCCGACGGGAAGCAGGCGGAACCATACTTCTTCTTGTCGAAGAGCTTGTCGCCGCTGCCCGTGTCGTAGCCGACGCCGGACATGGAGCGGCCGACCATCAGGGTGTCCCCGACGATGTTCAGGCTGAGGGTGAGGGAGCTGTCGAACAGGTCCCCCTCCGGGATCTCCTTGGTCCAGCCCTTCTCACCGGTCGCGAGGTCGACCTCCACGAGCTGGTTGCACTCGGCGGCGTCCTTGGTGCCTTCCTTGTACGCCACGAAGACCTTGTCGTCGGAGGTCTTCTGCTTGGAGGCGGCACAGATCGGCTGCGGGAAGGTGATCGCGGGCCAGCTGACCTCGCCGT
The DNA here is from genome assembly GCF_027107535.1 of Streptomyces aurantiacus. NCBI lineage: Bacteria > Bacillati > Actinomycetota > Actinomycetes > Kitasatosporales > Streptomycetaceae > Streptomyces > Streptomyces sp. Qhu-G9. The sequence goes on from NZ_CP114283.1 coordinate 8,825,096, forward strand.
CACCGACGTTGTAGGCGAAGAGCTGCTTGTACGCGGCCTTCGCGGCGACCTTGTCCGTGATCCACATGCCGGGGGCGTCGGCTCCGGAACCGGGGGCGTCGGGCGCCTCCTTGTACCAGAGCACCTTCGACTCGCCCGCTTGGCGGCCCTCGTTGAGGTCCTCGGTCCCGGCGTTGCCGTCACCGTTGCCGTCACCGGGGTTGACCGGCGCGTCCGAGCCGGAGGGCTTGGCGTCCTGGCTCTTGTCGGCGACGGGCTTCTTCTTGTCGTCGTCGCCGTTGCCGGCGACGGCCCACACGGTGCCGCCGATGACGAGCACCGCGGCCAGCGCCGCCCCGATGATCACGGCGGGCTTCCCCTTGAAGGGGCTGCGCGAGCCGCCCCCCGGCGGAGTGCCGGGTCCGCCCGGGAACTGCGGCTGCGTCGGGTACCCGTATCCGGGCTGCTGTCCGTAGGGCCCCGGCTGCTGCGGCTGTCCGTACGGGCCGGGCTGTGTGTACGGGCCCGGCTGCTGGCCGTAGGGCCCCTGCGGGGCGTACGGCCCGGGCTGCTGCGGCTGACCGTACGGGCCCGGCTGCTGCGGGTAGCCGTAACCGGATCCCGGTGGGGTCTGCGGAGCACCCTGCGGGGGCGGCGGGGCCGCCGGCGGCTGGGCGGGCGGCGCAGGCGTGGCCGCCGGCGGGTCCTGCGGCGGGCCGAAGCCGCCCTGCGGCGGCTGGTCCTGCGGCGCTCCGAACCCGCCCTGCGGCGGCTCCTTGGGCGGCTGAGTCATCAGCGCGTTCCCCCTCTTCACTGATTTTTAGCCATGCCCTGCAGTACGCACCGCACCAGGCGATGCACTCACAGTGGTTGTCAGACGGCCTGGGACTGTTCCCAGACGGCTCTTTCTATCACCCTGCGGCATTCGAACAGCGGGCCGGTTCTCCCCTGTTCCCAAGGGAGGACCGGCCCGTGATGCCCTCGTTACGCTCCTTCACGCGCTCTTCACGCGTCGTCTGCGAGCTCCAGCCAGCGCATCTCCAACTCCTCGCGCTCAGTGGCCAGTTCACGCAGGTCGGAGTCCAGTTTCGCCACTTTCCCGAAGTCCGTGGCATTGTCGGCGATTTGGGTGTGCAGCCTGCTCTCCTTGTCGGAGATCTTGTCCAGCTGCCGCTCGATCTTCTGGAGTTCCTTCTTCGCGGCGCGGGCGTCGGCGGAGGAGGCGCTCTTCTCCGCGACGGGTGCCGGGGCCGAGGCCGCGGCGGTCTCCTCCATGCGGCGCCGCCGCTCCAGGTACTCGTCGATCCCGCGCGGCAGCATGCGCAGCGTCGCGTCGCCGAGGAGCGCGAAGACCCGGTCGGTGGTCCGCTCGATGAAGAACCGGTCGTGGGAGATCACGACCATGGACCCCGGCCAGCCGTCGAGGAGGTCCTCCAGCTGGGTGAGGGTCTCGATGTCGAGGTCGTTCGTCGGCTCGTCGAGGAACAGGACGTTCGGCTCGTCCATCAGCAGCCGCAGCAGCTGGAGCCGGCGGCGCTCACCGCCGGACAGGTCACCGACGGGCGTCCACTGCTTCTCCTTGTTGAAGCCGAAGGTCTCGCAGAGCTGGCCCGCCGTCATCTCGCGGCCCTTGCCGAGGTCGACCCGGTCGCGGACCGCCTGGACGGCCTGCAGCACCCGCAGGTTCGGGTCGAGTTCGGAGACCTCCTGGGAGAGGTAGGCGAGCTTGACGGTCCTGCCGGTGACGACCCGGCCCGCGACGGGCTGCTTCTCGCCGTCGGAGCGGGCGGCGTCGGCCATGGCGCGCAGCAGCGAGGTCTTGCCGGCGCCGTTCACGCCGACGAGGCCGATCCGGTCCCCCGGTCCGAGCTGCCAGGTCAGGTGCTTGAGGAGCACCTTGGGCCCGGCCTGGACGGTGACGTCCTCCAGTTCGAAGACGGTCTTGCCGAGCCGGGTCGAGGCGAACTTCATCAGTTCGCTGCTGTCCCGGGGCGGCGGCACGTCGGCGATCAGTTCGTTGGCGGCCTCGACGCGGAAGCGCGGCTTGGACGTACGGGCGGGGGCACCGCGGCGCAGCCAGGCCAGCTCCTTGCGGACGAGGTTCTGCCGCTTGGTCTCCTCGGTGGCGGCGATGCGCTCCCGCTCGGCCCGCGCGAAGACGTAGTCGGTGTAGCCGCCCTCGTACTCGTACACGTCTCCCTTCTGCACGTCCCACATGCGCGTGCAGACCTGGTCGAGGAACCAGCGGTCGTGGGTGACGCACACGAGGGCCGAGCGGCGCTCGCGCAGGTGCTGGGCCAGCCAGGAGATGCCCTCGACGTCGAGGTGGTTGGTGGGCTCGTCGAGGACGATCAGGTCCTGCTCGTCGATGAGCAGCTTGGCCAGCGCGATGCGCCGCCGTTCGCCGCCGGAGAGCGGTTCGATCACGGTGTCGAGGCCCTGCGGGAAGCCGGGCAGGTCGAGCCCGCCGAACAGGCCCGTCAGGACGTCCCTGATCTTGGCGTTGCCCGCCCACTCGTGGTCGGCCATGTCCCGGATGACCTCGTGGCGGACGGTGGCCTTCGGGTCGAGGGAGTCGTGCTGGGTGAGCACGCCGACGTGCAGGCCGCCCGAGTGCGTGACGCGCCCGGTGTCGGCCTCCTCGAGCTTGGCGAGCATCCGGATCAGCGTGGTCTTGCCGTCACCGTTGCGGCCGACCACCCCGATCCGGTCCCCTTCGGACACGCCGAGGGAGACTCCGTCGAGCAGCGCACGGGTTCCGTACACCTTGCTGACTGCCTCGACATTGACCAGATTGACGGCCATCGCACTCCTGACAAGGGGGATCGATCGACCTTCCAGGGTAGTCGTCCGGAAAGGTGATCCTTTCAACGGCCCAAAACGGACCAGCGCCCCGACAGGGGCGCGGGGAACTGCGCGACCAGCCCCCACCGACCCGCACCCGGGAACAGGCCCCGCGCCGCAGGCGCCGTGCGCCGTGGGCCGCACAGGGCAGCGGGGGCCGGACACGGCTCCGGTCAGAGCACGACAGCCCCCGGCACAGGCCCCGCAGCCACGCGCGCGGCGCGACACGTCCCGGAACCCGCCAGCGCGTCGGCGACCTTCTCCGCGGCCTCCGCGTCGGGGACGAGGAACGCGGTGGTGGGCCCGGACCCGGACACCAGCGCGGCCAGCGCCCCCGCGGAGGTGCCCGCGGCCAGGGTCGCGGCCAGTGACGGACGCAACGAGAGCGCGGCGGCCTGGAGGTCGTTGGAGAGCGCGGCGGCAAGACCCGTGGCGTCCCCCGCCGCCAGCGCCCCGAGCAGCCCGCCGGAGGCCACCGGCTCCGGCACGTCGATTCCGGCGTTGAGCCGGTCGAACTCCCCGTACACGGCCGGCGTCGACAAGCCGCCGTCGGCGACGGCGAACACCCAGTGGAAGGTCCCGCCGACCTCCAGGATCCGCAGCTTCTCACCCCGCCCGGTGCCGAGCGCCGCCCCGCCGACCAGGCTGAACGGCACGTCGCTGCCCAACTCGGCGCAGATGTCGAGCAGTTCTTCCTGCGAGGCCCCCGTACCCCAGAGGGTGTCGCAGGCGAGCAGCGCGCCCGCGCCGTCGGCGGAGCCGCCCGCCATCCCTCCGGCGACGGGGATGTCCTTGGCGATGTGGAGGTGGACGTCGGCCCGGCGCCCGTACCGTGCCGCCAGTTTCTCCACGGCCCTGGCCGCCAGGTTCGTACGGTCCAGCGGCACCTGGGAGGCGTCGGGCCCCTCGCAGGTCACCCGGAGCGAGTCGGCGGGGGTCACCGTCACCTCGTCGTACAGGCCGACCGCGAGGAAGACGTTGGCCAGGTCGTGGAACCCGTCGGGGCGGGCGCCTCCCACGGCCAGCTGGACGTTGACCTTGGCCGGAACCCGTACCGTGACGCTCACTGCCGCTCCTTCGGGGGTTCGGGGGTCGCCCCCCGGGATGGCGCAGCCTCCGCGATCCGTGCGAACTCCTCCACCGTGAGGGACTCGCCGCGCGCCTGGGGCGAGACGCCCGCCGCGACGAGGGCGGCCTCGGCGGCCGGCGCCGAGCCGGCCCAGCCGGACAGCGCCGCCCGCAGGGTCTTGCGGCGCTGGGCGAAGGCGGCGTCCACGACGGCGAACACCTCGCGCTGGGAGGCGGTCGTCCGGACCGGCTCCGCGCGGCGGACCAGCGAGACGAGCCCGCTGTCCACGTTCGGCGCGGGCCAGAAGACGTTGCGGCCGATCGACCCGGCGCGCTTGACCTCGGCGTGCCAGTTCGCCTTCACGGAGGGCACGCCGTACACCTTCGAGCCGGGCGGCGCGGCGAGCCGGTCGGCGACCTCCGCCTGCACCATCACGAGCGTGCGCTCGATGGTGGGGAAGGTGTCGAGCATGTGCAGCAGGACCGGGACGGCGACGTTGTACGGGAGGTTCGCGACGAGGGCGGTCGGGGCGGGCCCGGGCAGCTCGGTCACCTGCATGGCGTCGCAGTGGACGAGCGCGAAGCGTTCGGCGCGGGCCGGCATCCGGGCGTCGATCGTGGCGGGGAGGGCGCCCGCGAGGACGTCGTCGATCTCGACGGCGACGACCCGGTCGGCCGCCTCCAGGAGCCCCAGGGTCAGCGACCCGAGGCCCGGTCCGACCTCGACGACCACGTCCTCGAGGCGGACACCGGCGGTCCGGACGATGCGCCGCACGGTGTTGGCGTCGATGACGAAGTTCTGACCGCGCTGCTTGGTGGGCCGTACGCCGAGGGCTGCCGCGAGCTCGCGGATGTCGGCGGGGCCCAGGAGGGCGTCGGAGGCGGGGCTGGTCACGCCCCAAGGGTACGGGTGGCGCGCCCCGCACCTTCTTCTCACCCCCGCCGCGCCTGCCCTGCCCGTCACTGCCGTCACTGCCCGACGCTTCCGCGGCTGCTCCGGAGCGGCGCCCCGGAGCAGCCCTCACCCGTGCAGCCGCCCCCCGCAGTGCGGCCAGGGACTCGCCCCCCGCCGCACGTACAGCTTCTTGGCCCGGAGGGTCTGCTCGGCGGCGGACGCCTCCTGCGGGCGCCCCGCCCCGCCGAGGCTCTGCCAGGTCTGCGTGTCGAACTGGTAGAGCCCTCCGTACGTCCCGGAGGGATCCACCGCTCCGGGCCGCCCGCCGGACTCGCAGCGGGCGAGCCCCTGCCAGTTCAGGCCGTCCGCGCCCTGCACGGACGTGGGGAGTGGCTGTGTCCCCACCTTCACCACCTGCGTCCGCGGCTCGTGCACCACCTCCGACCTGAGCCGGCGCGGCTTCTGCTTGACCCCGTTGACGGTCCGCAGGGAGTACGTGACGCGCCGCAGCCCGGCCTGGCCCGCCTGCTCGACGACCTCGGTGCCCCGGAAGAGCGCGGGGTCCGGTGTCCGCCGCACGTCGAAGGGGATCGGCTCCTCGCGGACCTCCTTCGTACCGGTGATCCGCAGGACCGTCACCGTCTGCCCGTCGCGCGGGAAGCTGCCGGGCGGCACGGACGTGGTGTCCTGCCCGCGCAGCGTGATCCCGGCCTCCTCCACGGTCTCGCGGACCGTCGCCGCGTTCGTCCGGACCGTCCGTGCCCGTCCGTCCGCCATGACCGTCACGGTCCGCTCGGTCCGGACGTCGAGCGCGAGCCCCGCCCGCCCGATCCGCCGGGTGCGCGGCGCCGACACGTACGCGCCCTCCGCTCGCACTCCGAGCTCCCGCAGTGCCTCGTCCACGGTGTGGGCGGTCGTCCACACCTGGCTGCGCCGGCCGTCGAGGGTGAGGCGCACGGGACGCCCGTACCGGACGTCGATCTCGTCGCCGCTGGCCAGCGCGGCTTCCGGGCCGGGTGCCACCACGTCGTGGGCGCCCAGCGGGACGCCCTCCTCGGCGAGCAGCTCGCTCACGTCGTCCGCGAAGGTGTGCAGTGTGCGCGGCTTTCCGTCGACGGTCAGCTCGATCGCCTTGTCGTCGGCGACGAACGCGGAGGTGCCGCCCGCGAGGAAGGCCACGACCAGCGCCTGCGGCAACAGTTTCCGTACGTCGGGCCGCTCGGCGCTCCTGCGGCGACGGGCGGCCCGCCGGGCCTCGGCGCGGCCCCCCGGCAGAGGCAGCTCGGCGGTCGGGGCGAGGGGCACCGCCTGCCGCGGGAGGGTCGGCGCGTCCGGGGGCCAGGCCTCGTGGACGGGCTCGTGCCCGCGTCCGTGGCCGCGTTCACCCTCGTACGCGCAGTCGTGGCCGTACGCGGAGTCGTGGCCGTACCCGGGCTCGTGGCTGTACCCGGGCTCGTGGCTGTACCCGGGCTCGTGGCCGTACGCGGGCTCGCGGTCGTGCTCGTGGGCGGGCTGGTGCTCGTAGGCGGGCCGGTACGTGTCCGGGTGTCCGTGACCGTACGGCTCGGGATGCTCGTATGTCGGGCCGTACGTCTCGTACTGCGGACTGCTCACGACGACACGCTCCAGAAGGCCGGTGGAGAGAGGTGCGCCCGCGGGGCTCTTTCGATGGGTGGCAGGAGGCGGGTGGGCGCACAGAACCTAGCGGAGCGTTCGTCACTCTCCAAAGCATCGCGGCTACGCAGTGTCGCGAAACGGTCCCGGCCGGACCTCTCGGAGCGCGTCGGCCGTTATGGCTCAGTAATCGAACGCGCGGGCAGTGTTCGCCGAGATCGCCGTCGCCAGCACGTCCTCGTCCACGCCCCGTACGGCGGCCATGGCACGGACCGTGACCGGAATGAGATAAGGGGCGTTGGGCCGTCCGCGGTACGGCGCGGGGGTCAGGAAGGGCGCGTCGGTCTCGACGAGGACGAGTTCCAGCGGCGCCACGGCGAGGGCGTCGCGCAGCGGCTGCGCGTTCTTGAAGGTCATGTTCCCGGCGAACGACATGTAGTAGCCGGCCCGTGCGCAGATCTCCGCCATCGCCGCGTCACCGGAGTAGCAGTGGAACACGGTCCGCTCGGGCGCGCCCTCCTCCTTCAGGATCCGCAGCACGTCGGCGTGGGCGTCCCGGTCGTGGATGACCAGGGCCTTGCCGTGCCGCTTGGCCATCTCGATGTGGGCGCGGAAGGACCGCTCCTGGGCGTCCTTGCCCTCGGGCCCCGTACGGAAGTGGTCGAGGCCGGTCTCGCCGACACCCCTGACCTGGGGAAGGGCGGCGAGCCGGTCGATCTCGGAGAGCGCCTCGTCCAGCGCGCCGGAACCGCCGGCCGTCCGGGCCCCCTGCCGGGACCATCCGTCCGGGTCGCCGTGCACGATCCGCGGAGCCTCGTTCGGGTGGAGTGCGACGGTCGCGTGGACGGCGTCGTGGGCGGCGGCCGTCTCGGCCGCCCAGCGGGAGCCCTTCACGTCGCAGCCCACCTGCACGACGGTCGTCACGCCGACCGACGCGGCCTTGGCGAGGGCCTCCTCGACCGTGCCGGACTGCATGTCGAGATGGGTGTGCGAGTCGGCGACCGGCACCCGCAGGGGGGTCGGCGGGGGCGGGGCTTCGGCGTTGGAAGGCATGCCCCGATCCTACGAAGGTGCTTCTGGGGACCGAGAACGCCGGGTCTCACGTCACCGCGGGGAAGCGGGGGAGCCGTGGGGCGTGAGACCCGGCGCTGGGGGCCCGGAGGTCACCCCGCCTTGCGGTGGTGGAACGGGTGCAGCAGGTCGGAGAGGTGCCAGTGGTGGTGTTCCTCGGGCACCGCCGTTGTCTCCGGCCCCGCCGCCTCCACCCCCGCAAGGGCTTCGGTGGTCTTCCTCGGCTGTACGGCGACCGGCCGACGCATCGAGTTCTGCACCGATGACACCTGGCCGGCGCGCATGATGCGCACGACGTGGCCGTCGCAGTTCAGGCACGTGGGCCGGCTCAGCGGCGACGGCACGACCACGCCGTCGGCCACGTACGTCACGAACTCGGCGCCCTCGGCGTCGAAGTGGTGCTCGATCTCGTACGACTGCTCCCAGCCGTGCCCGCAGCGCATGCAGGCGAAGGAGTAGGACTCGTGGACTGTGTCGGTCGCCGTGGTGCGGTGGGCGATTGCGCCGGTGGTCCGGCCGCTCTGCCCTGCGATCTCACTCATGCCGGCTCCTCTTGTCCGCTGGACGAGGACGGGTACGTCCTGTGTCCAGTGGACGCCTCCGCGGGCGTGAATGCACCAGACCTGTCGAGTGTTGGAGCCGTCTTGGGAGTTCCTTGTCGGACGGCCCTCGGTTCGCGGTCCGCGCTTTGCTTTTCGAGACGGTCCTTTACCCGCTCATGGGGTCGTGCGCGTCGCGTTCTTCGCCGCGACGACCGCGTCGAAGACCTCCCGCTTGGGCAGACCCGCGTCGGCGGCGACGGCGGCGATCGCCTCCTTGCGCCGCTCCCCCGCCTCCTCGCGCACCCGCACCCTGCGCACCAGCTCGTCGGCGTCCAGGCCTTCGGCGCCCTTCTCGGGAGCGCCCTCGACGACGACGGTGATCTCCCCGCGCACCCCTTCGGCGGCCCAGGCGGCGAGCTCCCCGAGGGGGCCCCGCCTGACCTCCTCGTACGTCTTGGTCAGCTCCCGGCAGACGGCGGCCCGCCGCTGGGTCCCGAACACCTCGGCCATCGCGGCGAGCGTGTCGTCGAGCCGGTGCGGCGCCTCGAAGTACACGAGCGTGCGCCGCTCGCCCTCGTTCTCCCGCAGCCGCGACAGCCGCTCGCCGGCCTTCCTCGGCAGGAACCCCTCGAAGCAGAACCGGTCGACGGGCAGCCCGGACAGCGCGAGCGCGGTGAGCACCGCGGAGGGCCCCGGGACGGCCGTGACCTTGATGTCCTTCTCCACGGCCGCGGCGACCAGCCGGTATCCGGGATCGGACACGGACGGCATCCCGGCGTCCGTGACGAGCAGCACGCGCGCCCCGCCCACCAGCGCCTCGACCAGCTCGGGCGTACGCGCCGACTCGTTGCCCTCGAAGTACGACACGACCCGCCCGGACGTCTGTACGTCCAGTGCCTGGGTCAGCCGCCGCAGCCGCCTGGTGTCCTCGGCGGCGATGACGTCGGCCCCCGCCAGCTCCGCCGCCAGCCGGGGCGGGGCGTCCGCGATGTCCCCGATGGGCGTGCCTGCGAGTACAAGGGTTCCTGTCACGGTTCCATCCTCGCAGGGGCGGTCCACGGGACTCACACAGACCTGTTCCCTACGATGGCGCGGTGACAAGTACCGCGTCCTCCACGGACACCCGGCAGGGACAGGGCGTCGAAGAGCAGCGGCCGTCGTGGCAGCAGCGACTGCGCAGGTTCGGCTGGTCGGCCGGCCCCAGAGACGACGTCCGCGACCGCCTCGTGCCCGCGTACACCGAGCCCGGCCCACGGCTGTGGGCGGCGATCGGACTCCGGCAGGAGGCCGCGGGGCGCGTCGTCCGCTGGTCGGCGTGGGGCGGCCCGCTGCTCATCACGCTGATGGCGGGGCTGATGCGCTTCTGGAACCTGGGCGGCCCGAAGGCGGTGATATTCGACGAGACGTACTACGCCAAGGACGCGTGGGCACTCATCAACCGCGGTTTCGAGGTCAACTGGGCGAAGGACGCCAACGAGCTGATCCTGCAGAACGGCGGGGACGTCAGAATCCCTGCGGACGCCGCCTATGTCGTCCACCCGCCGGTCGGCAAGTACGTCATCGGGCTCGGCGAGTGGATGTTCGGGTTCACGCCGTTCGGCTGGCGGTTCATGACGGCCCTGCTCGGCACGCTGTCGATCCTGATGCTGTGCCGGATCGGCCGCCGGCTGTTCCGCTCGACGTTCCTCGGCTGCCTGGCGGGCGCGCTGATGGCCGTGGACGGTCTGCACTTCGTGATGAGCCGCGCCGCGCTGCTCGACCAGGTGCTGATGTTCTTCGTCCTGGCGGCCTTCGGCTGCCTGCTCATCGACCGGGACAAGACCCGCGAACGCCTGGCGGCCGCGCTGCCGCCGGACGCGGACGGGATCGTGCGCCCGGACGCACGCATCGCGGAGCACACCCTCCTGGGCCGCCGCCCCTGGCGCCTGGCGGCCGGACTGATGCTCGGCCTCGCCATCGGCACCAAGTGGAACGGCCTGTACGTCCTCGTCGCGTTCGGTCTGATGACGGTCCTGTGGGACGTCGGCTCCCGGCGGGTGGCGGGTGCCCGCCGCCCCCACCTGGCGGTCCTCAAGCACGACGTGGGCTGGGCGTTCCTCTCCACCGTCCCGGTCGCGATCGGCACGTACATCGTGTCGTGGACCGGCTGGTTCCTGTCGGCCACCGACGGCAAGGGCGGCTACTACCGCAACTGGGCCACGGCCGACGGCCGCACCAGCGACTGGTCGTGGCTGTTCCCCGACTGGTGGCGCAGCCTGTGGCACTACGAGACCCAGGTGTACGAGTTCCACGTCGGCCTGCACTCCCCGCACACGTACGAGTCGAACCCGTGGAGCTGGATCGTCACCGGCCGCCCGGTGTCGTACTTCTACGAGTCCCCGCTGCCCGGCAAGGACGGCTGTCCCACGGACGCGGGCGAGAAGTGCGCCCGCGAGGTCCTGGCCCTCGGCACCCCGCTCCTGTGGTGGGCGGCCGCCTTCGCGGTCCTCTACGTCCTGTGGCGCTGGCTCTTCCGCCGCGACTGGCGCGCGGGCGCGATCGCCTGCGGCATCGCGGCCGGCTACCTCCCGTGGTTCCTCTACCAGGAACGGACGATCTTCTTCTTCTACGCGGTCGTCTTCCTCCCCTTCCTGTGCCTTGCGGTGACGATGATGATCGGCGCCATCCTCGGCTCCCCGGGCTCCGACGAACGCCGCCGAGTGGTGGGCGCGGCCACGGCGGGCGTCCTGGTCCTCCTCATCGCCTGGAACTTCATCTACTTCTGGCCCATCTACACGGGCCAGGCGATCCCCATCGACTCGTGGCGGTCGCGGATGTGGCTGGACACCTGGGTCTAGCTGGGCGGACGCAGCGGGCCGGCGCGGGAGTTCGTCCCGCTCGGCCCGGGAGTCCGCCGTGCCGTCGTGGTCGTAGTCGGCAGGCCCGCTCCCGGCCCGCACGCCGGGCAGGCGCCCGACCGGCGCCCGACCGGCGCCCGAGCCGGGTACGTCCGCGGCCGGGATCACGGCCTGACCGGGCATCCCGCAGTCGAACCGCTTCCGGTCGCCCGTAACCTGTGCGGCATGAAACGTCCTGGTCGTCTCCTTCGCGCCGTCGCCCCGGTGGCCACGACGGCCGCTTTCCTCACCGTGACCGGCTGCGGTCTGACGGACCCGCCGGGCAGCGACGGGTCCCTGTCGTCCGGGTCGTCCCGCCCGGGAGCCGGTCCGTCGTCGGAGTCGGAGCGTGCGAAGGACGACGCGCTGATCGCCACGTTGCCGGCCGGCCTCGCCGCCCCCGGCAAGAAGGAACTGGCGCAGCAGATCGTGGCGACGGCCGAGCACTCCACGCTCGACTGGCGCGGCCAGTACGACTACATCGAGGACCTCGGCGACGGCAACGGCTACACGGCAGGCATCGCCGGCTTCTGCACCGGCACCAGCGACCTGCTCACGCTGGTCGAGCGCTACACGAAGAGCCATCCGGACAACGGTCTCGCACGCTATCTGCCCGCTCTGCGCAAGGTCGACGGCACCGACTCCCACGAGGGTCTGGACCCGGGCTTCACCGAGGCGTGGGTGAAGGAGGCGCAGAAGGCAGACTTCCGCAAGGCCCAGGACACCCAGCGCGACCGCGACTACTTCGACCCCGCCGTGCGCCTGGCGAAGCTCGACGGGCTCGGCACACTCGGCCAGTTCGTCTACTACGACGCGATGGTGCTGCACGGCCCCGGCACCGGACCGCGTGGCTTCTACGGCCTGCGTGAGACCGCCATGGCCAAGGCGGACACCCCGGCCGAGGGTGGCAAGCAGGCGGCCTACCTCGACGTCTTCCTGGACGTCCACCGCGAGGCGATGACGTACAAGGAGCCGCGGCGCGACACCACGCGCATCGACACGACACTGCGGAAGTTCCTCGATGACGGCAATGTCGACCTGAGCACGCCGCTGCGGTGGGAGATGTACGGCGAAACGTTTCGTGTGCCGTAACTCCCCCGCCCGACGGTTCGGCTCGGTCTAACAATCAGGGAACACCACCCCCATCCGTCACCCCTCCCGCATACAGTGCGATGGATGGACAGATTCTGAACGCGTTCAGAAAGGTTCACGGGGAGGGGAGCGCGCGATGCGCAACGGGGCCAAGGCCGCCATTGTGGGCGGGGTGTTCGCTGTGATGGTGGGGGGCGCCGGGTACGGCGCGTACAACATAGTGAGCGCGGTCAACGGGGACGGCGGTTCGGCGCGGACGACCTCGGCGAAGACCGGGCCGCCCTCGGACGACGAGGTCCGGGAGACCAGCGAGAAGTTCCTCGCGGCCTGGGCGAAGGGCCAGGCCGCCACGGCCGCGGACCGGACGAACAACGCGACGGTCGCCAAGGCCCTGCTGGCCGACTACTCCGGCCGGGCGCACATCGGCAAGGTGAAGATCGAGCCCGGTACGGCGTCGGGCACGACCGTGCCCTTCACCGTGTCGGCCACGGTGTCGTACGAGGGAAGGAGCAAGCCTCTCTCGTACCGGAGCGAACTGACCGTCGTACGGGGGAAGACCACGGGCAGGGCGCTGGTCGACTGGCGGCCGTCCGTCGTCCACCCGGACCTCAAAACGGGTGACACGCTGGTCACGGGTGAGTCGGCGAGCCCGCCCATCGAGGCGGTGGACCGCGACGGCGTCGCCTTGACCAAGGGAAAGTACCCCTCGCTCGGCCCGGTCCTGGACACGCTGCGCGACCGGTACGGCGACAAGGCGGGCGGCACGCCCGGCGTCGAGCTCGCGATCCGGCACGAGAGCGAGAGCGCGGGCGACACCCCGCTGGTGACCCTCGCCAAGGGCAGGGCGGGACAGCTGCGCACCACCATCTCCGCGACCGCACAGGCGGCGGCGGAGAAGGCGGTCAAGCAGTACGCGGAGTCGTCGGTGGTCGCCGTGAAGCCGAGCTCCGGGGAGGTGCTGGCGGTCGCGAACCACCGCGAGGACGGGTTCAACGCGGCGTTCCTGGGCAAGGCCGCACCCGGTTCCACGATGAAGATCATCACCGCGGCGATGTTCATCGACAATGGCGTGACCGCGATGAACAGCCCGGCGCCCTGCCCGGCGACCGCCACCTGGCAGAGCGTGCCATTCAAGAACCTCACAGGCATGGAACCCGACGAGGGCGCCACGCTCGCCAACAGCTTCATGCGTTCGTGCAACACGGCCTTCGTGAAGCTCATCGACGGCACCGACGAGCGCCCGCTCACCGATGAGTCGCTCACCACCGAGGCGCAGGAGCGGTTCGGTCTCGGCAAGGACTGGAAGACGGGCATCGTCTCCTTCGACGGGAGCGTCCCCGCGTCCGGCGGCCCGAAGCGCGCGGCCAACGCCATCGGCCAGGGCGACGTCCAGATGAACCCGCTGAACGTGGCGTCGGTCACGGCGACCGCGATCACCGGCACGTTCCGGCAGCCCTATCTCGTGTCGCCGAAACTCGACGACCGCCGGCTGGCCACCGCGCGCGGCCTGCCGGGCGGCACCGTCGCCCAGCTGAAGCAGATGATGCGGCTGACCGCGACCGGCGGCACCGCCGCGCGGGCCATGTCCTCGCTCGGCGGCGACATCGGCGCGAAGACCGGCTCCGCCGAGGTCGACGGCCAGGAGACGTCCAACAGCTGGTTCACGGGATTCCGGGGCGATGTCGCGGCCGCGGCCATGACCGAGGAGGGCGGCCACGGCGGCGACGCGGCGGGCCCGATTGTCGCAGCTGTGCTACGGACAGGTGGCTGAGCTCACCCTCACAGGGCGGGACTCTAGGGTGGTGCTGTCGTTCTCGAAGAGGACCGCGAGGGCATCGGGGTAGCAGCGAAGGAACGGAAGCCGTGGGGAACAGAAGGCGCGCACCTGAGCGCGGCAGGACGAGGCCCGCTGTCATCGGCGGGATGATCGCCGTTGTCGTCGGCGGTGCGGGGTTCGGCGTCTACGCGCTGTACGGGGGCGGGGCCGCGGCCGACGACAAGGGTTCGGCCTCCGACGCGAAGCCCGTGAAGACCGGCCCTCTGTCGGCGACCGAGGTGCGGTCCACGGCCACGGCGTTCCTCACGGCCTGGCAGAGCGGTGACGTCAAGGCGGCCGCCGCCGCGACGAACGACACCGCGGCGGCGCGCACCCTGCTGACCGGTTACGGCAAGGACGCGCACGTCAAGGACGTGAAGCTCACCGCCAGGAAGCGCGCGGGCGACGCCGTCCCGTTCTCCGTCAAGGGCACGGTCGCGTACAAGGGCCTCACCAAGCCCCTGGCGTACGAGTCCGAGCTCACCGTCGTGCGCCGCGCCAAGGACGGGAGACCGCTGGTCGACTGGCGTTCGGCGGTCGTGCACCCGGAACTGGAGGACGGCGACAAGCTGGTCACCGGGGCGGCCGGGACTCCCCCGGTCAAGGCCCTGGACCGGGACGGCGGCGAGCTGACCACGGCCAAGTACCCCTCTCTCGGGACAGTGCTGGACGGCCTGCGGGAGAAGTACGGCAAGAAGGCCGGCGGCAAGGCGGGCGTCGAGCTGCGGGTCGTCCGCGCCGGGTCCGAGGACGCCGGGGACGGCAAGAACACCAAGAAGACCGACCGGGCGAATGCCTCCGACAAGAACCCCGACAAGACGCTCCTCGCGCTGAGCGAGGGCACGCCGGGCACGGTGCGTACGACGCTGAGCCCCAGCCTTCAGGCGGCCGCCGAGCAGCAGGTGTCCACGAAGGAGAAGTCCTCGGCCGTCGTCATCCGGCCGTCCACCGGCGAGATCCTGGCCGCAGCGAACTCCGGGCACGGTTTCAACACCGCGTTCCAGGGGTCCTTGGCCCCCGGTTCGACCATGAAGATCGTCACGGCCTCGCTGCTCATCGACAAGGGGCTCGCGTCGACGAACAAGGTGCATCCCTGCCCCAAGTACTCGACGTACGGCGGCTGGAAGTTCCAGAACGACGACAAGTTCCTGATCAAGGGCGGCACGTTCAAGGCGAGCTTCGCGCGCTCCTGCAACACGGCCTTCATCAGCCAGGCCAAGAAGCTGAGCAACGACGACCTGACCAAGCAGGCCCAGCAGGTGTTCGGGCTCGGCATGGACAACTGGGCCATCGGGGTGCCGACCTTCGACGGCTCGGTGCCGGTGCAGTCGCAGGCCCAGATGGCGGCCTCGTTGATCGGCCAGGGCGGGGTCAGGATGAACCCGCTGAACATGGCCTCGGTCGTCGCCACGGCCAAGACGGGCACGTTCCACCAGCCCTATCTGGTCTCGCCGACCGTCGACGACCGCACCCTCGCGAAGGCGTCCCGCTCGCTGTCGGCCGACACGCAGGCCCAGCTCAAGGAGCTTCTCCAGTACACGGCGGCGGCGGGTACGGCGGCCGAGGCGATGGCCGGGCTCGGCCCCGACTTCGGCGCCAAGACCGGTTCCGCGGAGGTCGACAACCAGAAGAAGCCGAACGGCTGGTTCACGGCCTGGAAGGGCGACCTGGCGGCCGCGGGAGTGGTGCAGCAGGGCGGCCACGGCGGCGAGACTGCCGGTCCGATCGTGGCCGCGCTGCTGAAGGCGGGCAGCTGACGGCGGGCAGCCGGGTCAGTTGCTCACCGGGGTGGCCGTGTACGTGCGCCGCAGGAAGCGGATCAGGGTCTTCGACTCGAACTGCACCACATCCACCCCCTGCGGCGAGTGGAACTCCATGACGGCCTGGACCCGCCCGCACGGCCAGATGCGTACGTCACCGGCGGCGGCCGGAGCCCGCAGGCCCTGTTCGAGCAGGTCGCGGGTGAAGACCCACTCGTGGTGACCGGGCAGCATGATGTGCACGCTGAGGGGGTCGGCCTCGGGGTCGTAGCGAAGGGCCACCGGAACGGCGGGCGGATCCTGCGCCTCGTCCGTCACGATGTGGGCGCGCGCGTACTGCTCGACGGCGGACATCGATCGCTCCCTCTTTGAAATGATTCCTCTCCAATGTCGCATATTTCCCGCAATGCGCTCCCGGATTGTTCGAGGTCGTCTTGCTCTTGCAAGCCGTTCGCATTAAGCCACTATCATCGAACGGTTATAGCCAGCCGGCCTGCCCCCGGAAGCGGAGCCCTCCATGCACGTGCCCGACGGATTCATCAACGCCCCGGTCTCCTTGGCCACCGGCGTCGTAGCCGCCGCGGCTGTCGCGGTCAGCCTGCGCGGCGCCCGCCGTGAGCTGGACGAACGCACCGCCCCGCTCGCGGGTCTGGTCGCCGCGTTCATCTTCGCCGTGCAGATGCTGAACTTCCCGGTGGCGGCCGGGACCAGCGGACATCTGCTCGGAGGCGCGCTGGCCGCGATACTCGTGGGCCCCTTCACCGGGGTCCTGTGTGTCTCGGTCGTGCTCCTCATGCAGGGCATCCTCTTCGCGGACGGCGGTCTCACCGCGCTCGGCGTGAACATCACGGTCATGGCGGTGGTCACCACGGTCGTCGCGTACGCCGTATTTCGCGGCCTCGTAAAACTCCTGCCCCGCAAGCGCCGGTCCATTACCGTCTCGGCCTTCGTCGCCGCCGTGCTCTCCGTGCCGGCCGCCGCCGCGGCCTTCACCTTCGTCTACGCGATCGGCGGCACCACGGACGTCCCGATCGGGCAGGTCCTCACCGCGATGGTCGGCGTCCACGCCCTCATCGGCATCGGCGAGGCCACGATCACCGCGCTCACGGTCGGCGCCGTCATCGCGGTGCGGCCGGACCTCGTGTACGGGGCCCGCGGCCTGAGCGCCCCGCTCAAGCTGCGCGTCGGCGGCGAGCTGGTCGACACGCCCGCCGCCGAGCCCGTCCCGGTCGCCGCCCGGTCCCACCGCACGGTGTGGCTGGCGGGTCTCGCGACCTCCCTGGTGCTCGCGGGCGTCGTGAGCTTCTACGCCTCCGCGAACCCCGACGGCCTGGAGAAGGTCGCCGCCGACAAGGGATTCGACGCCAAGGCCGAGGACCACGCCGCCGCCGACTCCCCGCTCGCCGACTACGGCGTCGAGGGCCTCACCGACGCCCGGATGTCCGGCGGCCTCGCGGGCGTGATCGGCGTGGGCGTCACGGTCGTCGCGGGCACCGGCGTCTTCTGGGCCGTCCGCAGGCGCCGTACGGCCGAGACCTCGCCGTCCCAGGTCGGGGACTCCGTCTGACATGGGCGCCGGCCACGCGCACAGGCTCTACCGGCACGGGCACTCACCCGTGCACGCCCTGCCGCCGCACACCAAGCTCGCCGCCGTCTTCGCCTTCGTGCTCGTCGTGGTGTCGACCCCGCGCGAGGCGATGTGGGCGTTCGGGCTGTACGCACTGCTGCTGGCGACCGTCGCGTACGCGGCCCGCGTCCCGGCGGGCTTCCTGCTGAAGCGGCTGCTGATCGAGGTGCCGTTCGTGGCCTTCGCCGTGCTGATGCCGTTCGTGGCGCAGGGCGAGCGGGTGGACGTACTCGGCATGTCCCTGAGCGTGAACGGCCTGTGGGGCGCCTGGAACGTGCTGGCGAAGGGCACCATCGGCGTCGCCGCGTCGGTCCTGCTCGCCTCGACGACCGAGCTGCGGGAACTGCTCCTCGGACTCCAGCGGCTGAAGCTGCCGCCGCTCCTCGTGCAGATCGCGTCCTTCATGATCCGCTACGGGGACGTCATCGCGGACGAGATGCGGCGGATGAAGATCGCGCGGGAGTCACGCGGCTTCGAGGCCCGCGGCGTCCGCTCCTGGGGCGTCCTCGCCAAGTCGGCGGGCGCGCTCTTCATCCGCTCCTACGAGCGCGGGGAGCGGGTGCACCTCGCCATGGTCAGCCGGGGGTACGCCGGTTCGATGCCGGTCATCGACGAGGTGACGGCGTCCCGGGCCCAGTGGTCGTACGCCTTCACCCTGCCGTTCGCCGCACTCGTCGTATGCCTGTTGGGATGGACCCTGTGACCTCGCCCTCGCCCTCACCCTCGGCGCCGAACCCGGCCCCGCCCCCGTCCCTGGAAGTGGCCGGACTGGCCTTCGCCTACCCGGACGGCCATCAGGCCCTGTTCGGCGTGGACTTCTCCGTCGCCCGCGGCGAGCGGGTCGCACTGCTCGGCCCGAACGGCGCCGGCAAGACGACCCTCGTACTGCACCTGAACGGCATCCTGACCGGCGGCGCGGGGACCGTGACCGTCGCCGGGCTGCCCGTCGGCCGCAAGCACATGGCGGAGATCCGGCGGAAGGTCGGCATCGTCTTCCAGGACCCGGACGACCAGCTCTTCATGCCGAGCGTGCGCGAGGACGTGGCCTTCGGGCCCGCGGCCGCCGGGCTGAAGGGTCCGGAGCTGGAGGCACGGGTGCGCACGGCCCTGGAACAGGTCGGGATGGAGGCCTTCGCCGACCGCCCGCCGCACCACCTCTCCTTCGGCCAGCGGCGCCGGGTGGCCGTCGCGACCGTCCTGGCGATGGAGCCGGAGATCCTCGTCCTCGACGAGCCGTCCTCCAACCTCGACCCTGCCTCGCGCCGCGAACTCGCGGACATCCTGCGCTCGTTGGACGTGACCGTGCTCATGGTCACCCACGACCTGCCGTACGCCCTCGAACTGTGCCCCCGCGCGCTGATCCTCGGCGAGGGCGTGATCGCGGCGGACGGCAGGACCGGCGACCTGCTGTCGGACGACGAGCTGATGCGGGAGCACCGTCTCGAGTTGCCCTTCGGCTTCGACCCGCGCTCCGTGACAATGGGCGCGTGACGAACGACGACCACGGGACCGAGGACCTTCCGGCGGGATCGCCCGAAGGGGGCGCGCCGACCGGTTCGCTGCTGCTCGACGACCAGCTGTGCTTCGCGCTGTACGCGGCCCAGCGCGCCCTGACCGCCGCGTACCGTCCGCTCCTCGACGCGCTCGGGCTCACCTATCCGCAGTACCTGGTCATGCTCGTCCTGTGGGAGCGCGGCGAGCTCACCGTCAAGGAGCTGGCCGGGGCCCTGCGGCTCGACTACGGGACGGTGTCGCCGCTGCTCAAGCGGCTGGAGTCGGCCGGGCTCGTCCGCCGGGAGCGCTCGGCGCGGGACGAGCGGTCGGTGCTCGTCGCGGTCACCGGGCGGGGCGAGGAGCTGCGCGAGCGCGCGGAGTGCGTGCCGTCGGCCCTGCTGGCCGGGACGCGGCTGACGGGGGCGGAGGCGGAGCGGCTGCGCGAGGACCTCCGGCGGCTGACCTCGATGTTACCGGCGGTTTCTACCCCCAGGTAATAAGTGGCCGGAATCCATGGATACATTGTGTGCGATGTGTTTGTGCACGCTGTTTCTGCGTTTCCGTGAGCCTGGGGGTGAGGCGTTCCATGAACGAGGCCGCTGTTGAACTCGACAGCCGTCCCACGAAGATCATGTACGTGGCCGAGGCCACCGCTCACGGAGGCCGCGAGGGCTATGTGACCAGCCAGGACGGCCAGCTCGAACTGAAGGTCGCGATGCCTCCGGCGCTGGGCGGCGACGGCAACGGCACCAACCCCGAGCAGCTCTTCGCGGCCGGCTTCAGCTCCTGCTTCCACAACGCCCTGGTCCTGGTCGGGCGCCGCGAGGGCTTCGACCTGACCGGTTCCACGGTGGCGGCGAAGGTCGGAATCGGCCCCAACAAGCAGCGCGGGTACGGCCTCGCGGTCGCCCTGAGCGTCTCGCTCCCCGTCCTCGACCAGGACGTGGCCTCGAAGCTCGTGGACGCGGCCCACCAGGTCTGCCCGTACTCGAACGCGACCCGGGGCAACATCGAGGTCACGATCCTGCTGGGCTAGCCCAGCCCTGGAATCGCAGGCGCTGCACGACTGTTGCACCGCCTGTCGCAGGCACAGGCGGAACGGGAGCACGGACGTGGACGTGAACGGCACAGTGGCCGAGGGCTTCGAGCCGGTCGGGGCGGCGTTCGTACGGAACTTCGAGACGCTCGGGGACCGGGGCGCGGCCGTCGCCGTGTACCGGGACGGGCGCAGGGTCGTGGACCTGTGGGCCGGCGTCAAGGACGTCGACGGGACGGCGGATTCGGCACCCTGGGAGCGGGGCACCGCCCAGATCGTGCGCTCGGCGACGAAGGGTGTCGCCGCGGCCGCACTGCTTCTCCTGCATCAACGCGGGCGGCTGGACCTGGACGCACCGGTGGCCGAGTACTGGCCCGAGTTCAAGGCGGCGGGCAAGGAGCGGGTGCGGGTGCGGCACGTGCTGTCGCACCGGGCGGGACTGCCGGTCCTGGACCGGCCGCTGACGCCCGAGGAGGCGCTGGACCCCCTGCTCGGTGCCGAGGCGGTCGCGCGCCAGGCCCTCGTGTGGGAGCCGGGCACCGATCACGGATACCACGCGCTGACCTACGGCTGGCTGGTCGGCGAGCTGGTACGGCGCGTCACCGGCCGTGGCATCGGTGACTGGATCGCCGAGGAGATCGCCGGGCCGGTGGGCGCCGATCTGTGGGTCGGGCTGCCCGCCGAGGAGGCGGGCCGGGTGGGCCGGGTGGGCCGCGTCGAGACACCGGGCAACTCCGGGGGTCTGCGGTCCCGCCCGAAGCGGTCGGTCACCGAGGCCTACGACGACCCGGCCTCCCTCACCCGCCGGGCCTTCGCCGCGATCACCCCGTTCCCCGACCAGAACGACCCGGCGTACCGGGCGGCTGCGCTCCCGGCGACGAACGGCATCGCGACGGCCGACGGACTGGCCCGCTTCTACGCGTCCCTGATCGGCGAACCCGACGGCGGGCCACGCCTGTTCACACCCGGGACGCTGACGGCGGCCCGCGCCGAGGAGTCCGCGGGCCCGGACCGCGTCCTGGTGATCAACACCCGGTTCGGCCTCGGCCACATGCTCCACGGATCGGCCTCGCCGTTCCTGGGCACCGGTTCCTTCGGCCACCCGGGCCGCGGCGGTTCCCTCGGCTTCGCCGATCCCGAGTCGGGCATCGCCTTCGGCTACGTCACGAACGGCTTCCGCAAGACGGTGACGGCGGACCCACGGGCACAGGCACTGGTGCGGGCGCTACGGACCGCGCTGTCCTCCTAGCCGCCGCGCCGTTCGGGCGCTCCGGTCCCGGAGCCGGCCATGGCAAAGGTGTGCCAGGACTCCCCCACGGTCCTGGCACACCTCGCCTCCGGCTCCCCGGCCCGCTCGTACGACATCCGCGGAGAACACAAGGATGCCCGGCGGGGCGGGGTCTGTCGTTGGCCGACAGTCCACACCTACTTGGCGGAGCGTCCACGGCCTCGCGCAGCCGCCCCGGAGCCGGCGGACAGTGCCTGCCGGCGGAACTCGCCCGGCGGGACGCCGTAGGCGGTGCGGAAGGCCCGCGTGAACTCCGCGGCGCGGGGGAAGCCCCAGCGGGCCGCGACGGCGCGGACCGGCATCGCGCGCAGGGCCGGGTCGGCGAGGTCGCGCCGGACGTTCGCCAGCCGCTGGTCGCGGACGTAGGCGGCCACGGAGATGCCCTCGGCCCGGAAGAGGCGGTACAGGTGGCTGCGCGAGATGTGGTGCGCGGCGGCGATCCGGGCGGGTGTCAGCTCCGGGTCGGGCAGATGCCGGTGCACGAACGCCTTGGCTCGCAGGACCAGGGTCCGGTCGTGGGTGTCCGGCGGCAGGCGGAGGTCGTCGTCCACGGCGTGGGCGAAGACGGCGGTGACCAGGTCGGTGACGACCGTGCCGAGGCGGGGCGCGTCCGACGGCCGGTACGGGCCCGTGTCCGACGCCAGCTGGACGAGGAACTGCGCCAGCAGCGCGCCCATACCCTCGCGGCCCGATATCCGGCGCCCGATGACCCGCTCGGCGCGGCCCGCGGGCAGTGCCACCAGTTCCCGCGGGATCTCGACCCCGACGATGGTGACCGGGTCGGGGCCGGTGACTATCTCGTACGACCGCGAGGAGCCGTTGACGTGGAAGTCGCTGGTCCCGTACGCGGCCTGCTGTCCGCCCCAGACGGCCGCTCCCTCGCCGCGCAGCAGCAGGGAGAGGTGGAAGACCTCGGGGTCGGACTGGCGGACCAGCTTCGGGGTCCGGCGGAAGACCAGGTGGTCGAAGGTCGCCGGCCACACCGTCACGTCCCCCAGCCCGATCAGGCGCTGGTGTCCGCGGTAGTCCGCCGCGCGGTCGCTGGCGAGCTGCATGGGCGCGTGCGTGCGGCCCAACTGCTGCGTCCAGGCGTCGAATCGGTCGGTCACCGGCAGATCCACGGTTCGCAGGACCGACTCGTGCAGCACACACGTAGTCAATCACACGGGGTTCGCGGGACCCGCCGGGCCCGCGACCGGGGCTCAGGGGCGCGCGGAATGATCCGCCCCGCGGGGGATGTTCGCCATGGCATGACGTCCGATCAGCGCACGATCACCAACCCGCCCGCCCTCCACGACCCGACGCCGTTCGGCTACAGCCACGCCGTCTCCGCACCCGGCGAACTCGTCGTCATCGGCGGCCAGTACGCCTCGGACGTCACCGGCGCCCCCGTGCCCGGCGACTTCGCCGCCCAGGTGGAGCTGTCCTTCGAGCGGCTGCGGTCGGCGCTGGAGGGCGTGGGACTCGGCTTCGAACACGTCGTCCGGCTCGGCACGTTCATCGTCGACCACGACCTCGCCAAGCTGGAGGTCCTCGGCAAGGCCCTGCACGCCCGCTTCGGGGACCGTCTGCCGGCGCAGACCCTGAGCGGTGTCGCCTCCCTCGCGCTGCCCGGCATGCTGTTCGAGGTCGACGCGATGGCGGTACGGCCCCCGGGTGACCCGAGCGCCTAACCCGCGTGCAGCATCAGCCCGATCCCGACCACGAGCAGCCCCGCGGCGGCGATGCGCGGCGCCCCGAACCGCTCCTTGAAGAACACGGCTCCGATGGCGGCGCCGACGATGATCGACGACTCACGCAACGCCGCGACCGGAGCCAGTTCGGCCCGGGTCTGTGCCCACAGGACCAGGCCGTACGCGGCGACGGACAGCGTGGCCCCGAGGAGCCCCACTCCGGCGAACGGCCTGAGTACGGTCAGCAGTTCACCGCGCCAGCGGTACAGCGCGTACGCCGGGACCGCCACCCCCTCCAGCGCCATCAGCCAGGCGATGTACCCGAGGGAGGAGCCGGAGGCCCGGACGCCCAGGCCGTCGACGACCGTGTACGCGGCGATCGACAGGCCCGTCGCCAACGCGGCGCCGATCGCCGCCCAGTTGGGCCGGTGTCCGCGCAGGCCCCACAGCGCGACGCCGGTCAGACCGGCGCAGGACACCGCGATGCCCGCCGCCGCCCAGCCGCCCGGCACCTCGTGGGCGAAGACGGCGGCGAGCAGGGTCACGACCAGCGGGGCGGTGCCGCGCGCGATCGGGTACGCCTGACCGAAGTCCCCCAGCCGGAAGGACTTCATCAGCAGCACGTAGTAGACGACGTGGATGACCGCCGAGGCGATCAGGTAGGGCCAGGCGTCCGCCGCCGGGACCGGCACGAACGGGACCATCGCCAGGCCGATGAGCATCCCGCCGCCCGCGATGAGCGTGAAGCCGACCAGCTTGTCGGTGATCCGGTGGGCGATGGCGTTCCAGCTGGCGTGCGTCACCGCGGCGAGCAGGACCGCCGCGGCGACCAGGGGCGTCACGCGCTCTGCTCGCGTACGTCCACCAGCGTGCCGCCCGCGTGGGCGACCAGGGTCTTCGGGGCCATGGGGAAGACGGTGTACGGGGTGCCGGCGGCGGCCCACACGGTGTCGTGGTCCAGGAGCGAACGGTCGGCCAGGACACGGGTCCTGGTGCGGTGTCCGAAGGGCGGGACGCCGCCGATCGCGTACCCGGTCGTCTCCCGGACCAGCTCGGCCCTGGCCCGCGTGACCTTCTCGGCCCCCAGCTCCCGGCGTACGAGGTCGACATCGACCCGGGACGCCCCGTCCATCAGCACCAGAACCGGGACACCGTCCGCCGCGAAGATCAGCGACTTGCAGATCTCACTGAGTTCACAGCCGAGCGCGGCGGCCGCCTCCGCGGCGGTCCTGGTCGCGTCCGGGAAGCGGCGGATGCGCGGCAGCAGGTCGTCGAGGCCCAGCTCCCGCACGGCCTCGGCGAAACGGGGATGGGCTCCGGAGTCGCCGGCCTGCTGGGCGTCGTGCGCGTCGGTCGTCGTCATGCACGGCACGCTAGCGGTGCGTGTACGGGGCACGCGAGCGGGTTCCGGATGGCGAGCCGAGCGGCGCGCCGGACAGCGCCCTGCGCGTCGAGGCCGGCCGCCGCCCGGCCGGACCGGCGAGCTCGGTCGCCGCACGCCGTTCCCGGCGGGGCGCCCTGGCCGGGGCGCCCCGCCGGCCACCGCTCCGGCGTCGCGGCCCGCGCACACCCGCCGTACGTACGAAGCCGGTGAGGGCCGCCCGTCCCCACGGAGCCCTCACCGGCTGGTTCTCATTGCGGCCGCGCGAGCACGGCCGTCAGGTCGGACGCGTACGTCAGACCCGTACCAGCTCCCGGTCCTCGTCGGCGTCCGAGTCCTTCGGCCGGTCGTCGAGCGCCCGCAGGCCCTCGCCCTCGACGTCCACGTTCGGCAGGGCGCGGTCCAGCCACTTCGGCAGCCACCAGGCCTTCTTGCCGAGCAGCGCCAGGACGGCCGGGACGATCGCCATGCGGACGACGAAGGCGTCGAAGAAGACGGCGATCGCGAGACCGAAGCCGATCATCTTGATCATCGCGTCGCTGGCGCCGATGAAGCCTCCGAAGACGGCCATCATGATGATCGCGGCCGCGACGACGACCCGGGCGCTGTGCCGGAAGCCGGTCACCACCGCCTGGCTCGGCGTCTCGCCGTGGACGTACGCCTCCCGCATGCGGGTCACGAGGAACACCTCGTAGTCCATCGCGAGGCCGAAGACCACGCCCACCATGAAGATCGGCATCATCGACATGATCGGGCCGGTCTCCTCGACGCCGATCAGGCCGGCGAGCCAGCCCCACTGGAAGACCGCGACCACGGCGCCGAGCGCGGCCAGCACGCTGAGGAGGAAGCCGAGGGCCGCCTTCAGCGGGACCAGGACGGAGCGGAAGACGACGATCAGGAGGAGGAAGGCCAGGCCGACCACCAGGGCCAGGTACGGGACCAGCGCGTCGTTGAGCTTCTGCGAGAAGTCGATGTTCATGGCGGTGGTGCCGGAGACCAGCACCTGGCCGCCCGTGTCGGCCTTGATGCCGGGGCCCGCGTCACGGATGGCGTGCACCAGGTCCTCGGTCTGTGCCGAGGACGGCTTGGAGCCCGGGATCACGGTGATCATCGCGGTGTCGCCGGCCTTGTTGAACGTCGCCGGGGTCACCGTCACGACGTCCTTCAGATCCTTGATCCGGTCGGTCACCACGGTGGCGCCGGCCTTGGCGTCGTCGCTGCCCTCGGCGTCGTAGACGACCATCAGAGGGCCGTTGAAACCGGGGCCGAAGCCCTCCGACAGCAGGTCGTAGGCGCGGCGCTGTGTCGTGGACGTCGGCTGCGAGCCGTCGTCGGGCAGGCCCAGTTCCAGCTGGGTGGCCGGGACGGCGATGACGCCCAGGCCGACCACGCCGAGCAGCAGTACGGCGACCGGGCGGCGGATGACGAAGCTCGCCCAGCGGGTGCCCATGTTGGGCTTGGCGGGCTTGCCCGCCGTGCCGGCCTGCGCGGGCCTGTCACGGCCGAGGCGCTTGCCGCCGCGCTTCTCGCCCGCGGGCCGGATCTTCTTGCCCGCGTACCCGAGCAGTGCGGGGATCATGGTCAGTGCGATGAGTACGGCGACCACGACCGTGCCGGCCGCGGCGAGGCCCATCTTGGTCAGCATCGGGACGTTGACGACCGCGAGGCCCGCCAGGGCGATGACGACCGTGAGTCCGGCGAAGACGACCGCCGAGCCGGCGGTGCCGGTGGCGCGGCCTGCCGCTTCCTCACGGTCGCGGCCCTCGGCCAGCTCGCCCCGGTAGCGGGAGACGATGAACAGCGCGTAGTCGATGCCGACCGCGAGACCGATCATCAGCGCGAGCGTCGAGGTGGTGTCGCCGAGGTCGAGGGCGCTGGCGAGGGCGGTGATGGTGGAGACGCCGATGCCGACGCCGATGATCGCGGTCAGCAGCGGCAGTCCGGCCGCGACCAGCGAGCCCAGGGTGATGACGAGGACGACCGCGGCGAGGGCGAGGCCGATGATCTCGCCGACGGCCCCGGGGTCGGACGCGGCCTGCAGCGCGTCACCTCCGACGTCGACGGTCAGACCGGTGGCCCGGGCCTCGTCCCCGGCCTTCTCCAGGGCGGTCCTGGTCGAGTCCGCGAGCTCCATGCCGGGGAGGTCGTACCTGACCGAGGTGTAGGCGACCGTCCCGTCCCTGCTCACGGCGTTCGTGGTGAACGGGTCGGTGACGGAGACGACTTCGGAGCCGTCGCCCAGTTCCCTGACGGTCTTCTCGACGGTCGCCTTGTTGCCGGCGTCCGTCATCTTCTGCCCCTCGGGCGCCTTGAAGACGATGCGCCCGGTCGCTCCGTCGGCGCTGGCGCCGGGGAAACGCTGCTCCAGCAGGTCGAACGCCTTCTGCGCCTCGGTGCCGGGGATCGAGAAGGAGGTGGTGCCGGCGGCGGGGGCGCTCGCCGCACCGACGCCCGCGAGCGTCAGCAGCGCCACCCATATCAGTGCGACGAAGTGCCGTCGCCGGAAGGCGAGTCGGCCGAGTTTGTAGAGGAACGTGGCCACGAGGGCGTACTCCCGATCAGGTCGGTGATGGCATCAGGGCAGGGGTCATCGGCCCGACGACGTGAGCGTTCGCGTCAGGTGCAGCTGGGGAGGGGTGCGCAGAGTGTCGAGCCCCGGGGCTGGAGGCTCGAGGGGTGGGGCCAGGGGTCAGGATCGGGGGCGGGCTCGGGTACGGGGGTCAGGCGACGAGGGCGGGGATGACCACAGCGTCGATGTACGAGGTCAGGAAGGCCTGGGTCGGTGGCTCTTCGTCGATCATCGTCCGGGCCACGAAGGCACCGATGATCATGTGCAGCACGAAGTCGATCGCGGGGTTGTCCGCACGGACCTCGCCCCGGTCGACGGCACGCTGCACCAACTGGCGCATCTCCGCCAGCTCCGGCTCGATCAGCCATTCGCGCAGGGCCCGCAGCAGCTCGGGGTTGGTGTGGGCCGCCGTGCCCAGGACCCGCATCAGGGCGGAGTCCTGTTCCATCTGGCAGTCGTCCTGGCGGGTCGTCAGCGCCTGGAAGTCGCCCCGCAGGGAACCGGTGTCCACCTGGGCGAGATCGACCGGCTTGTGGTGCCGGATCGCCCTCGCGACCAGTTCGGCCTTGCCGCCCCACTGGCGGTAGAGGGTGGCCTTGCTGGACCGGGTGCGGGCGGCCACGGCGTCCATGGTCAGGGAGTCGTAACCGACCTCCCGGAGCAGGTCGAGCACGGCCTCGTACAGCTCGGCCTCGCGCTCGGGCGTGATCCGGCTGCGACGCGTCGTCACTGTCTCAGCCATCCCGCTCACCTCTTCCACTCGAACGAAACTGTCTCGTACGTCTACGAAGGTACCGCACCACTAAGCGAAACGAAACCGTTTCGTACGTGTTCCAGGTCACGAGTTCCCACCGGGCTCTCCCCCGGACCGCGCGCTCCCGTGCCCCGGACCACGAGTTGCCGGGCCCCGCCCACCGGAAAAGCATGGGTGGGTGAGCTACCAGGACGAGGACAGGCACGAGAACGCGACCAGGAACGGGAACGGGCCCCTGCCGGGAGAGGCCGGAGGTGACAGCGGGGCGGCCGCCTACCTGCGCTTCCCCCATATCGGCGGCGGCCACCTCTGCTTCGCGGCCGAGGACGACCTGTGGGTGGCACCCCTGGACGGGCCCGGCCGCGCCTGGCGGCTCACCGTCGACCGCACGAAGGTGAGCCACCCGCGCTTCTCCCCCGACGGGCGGCACATCGCGTACACGACCTGGCGCAGCCTCGTGCCGGAGATCCATCTGGCGCCGGTGGACGGCGGCCCGGCCCGGCGGCTCACCTACTGGGGCAACGCCGACACCCAGGTCTGCGGCTGGTCGCCCCCCGACAAGGAGGGCAACTGCGACATCCTCGCCGTCGCCTCGCACGGCGAGCCCTTCTCGTACTTCACCTGGGCCTACAGCGTGCCGGTGAACGGCGGCCCCGGCGGAAAGCTCCCCTGGGGCCCGGTCTCCGACATCGCCGTCGCGAACCTCCACGGCGAACGCAGGACGCTGCTGCTCACCGGCACACCCCCGCACGAGCCCGCCGCCTGGAAGCGCTACCGGGGCGGCGCCACCGGGCGGCTCTGGCTGCACGGGCAGCGCATCCTCGCCGACCTCGACGGCCACCTGGACTCGCCGATGTTCGTGGGCGACCGGATCGCCTTCCTCTCCGACCACGAGGGCATCGGCAACCTGTACTCGTGCCTGCACGACGGCTCCGGCCTGCGGCGCCACACCGACCACGACTCCTTCTACGCCCGGCACGCGTCGAGCGACGGCACCCGCGTCGTCTACCAGTGCGCGGGCGACCTGTGGATCGTCGAGGACCTGGCCCGGGACTCGCCGCCCCGCCACCTCGACGTCCGGCTCGGCGGGCCGCGCGCGGGGCGCCGCCCGTACCAGGTGCCGGCCGCCCAGCACGTCGACGGGATCTCCGTGGACGAGACGGGCCGGGCCAGCGCCGTCGTCGTACGCGGCAGTCTGTACTGGCTCACGCACCGCGACGGCCCGGCGCGCACGATCGCGGACACCCCGGGAGTCCGCGTCCGGCTGCCCGAGATGCTCGGCTCGGGCGGGCAGGTGGCGTACGTGACGGACGCGGACGGCGAGGACGCCGTCGAGATCGCGTACCTGCCGCGCGCGACGGGCTCGCGCGAGCCGCGCCGGCTGGCCTCGGGGAAGCTCGGCCGCGTCCTGGAACTCGTCTCGGACCCGAAGGGCGAGCGGCTCGCGATCGCCTCCAACGACGGCCGGCTCCTCCTCATCGACGCGACGGCGGACGGGGACGCGGGAGGGGCCTCGGACGGGGGCCCGGGAGGGGGCGCGGACGCGTCCGGGCCCGCGGACGCTGAGGTCACCGAGCTCGTCCGGTCCGCCAACGGGCCGGTCCGCGACCTCGCCTTCTCCCCCGACGGGACGTGGCTGACGTGGTCGCACCCGGGCATCGGCCGTACGCTCCGGCAGATCAAGATGGCGCGGATCGAGGGGCCGGGCGCGCGCACGGTCGTCGACGTCACCAACGGCCGCTTCGAGGACGAGAACCCGGTCTTCACCCGGGACGGCCGCTATCTCGCCTTCCTGTCCTGGCGCGGCTTCGACCCCGTGTACGACGTCCACACCGGCGACCTGTCCTTCCCGCTGGGCTGCCGCCCGTACCTCGTGCCGCTGTCCTCCGCGACGCCGTCCCCGTTCGCCCTGACCCCCGAGGGCCGCCCGGCGGCCGGGGGCCTGGACCCGGCGGAGAACGACCCGGACGCGGGCACCTCCCGCCCGGGTGACGGCGAGACGGGCGGCCGGGCGGGCGCGACGACCGTCGAGACCGAGGGCCTGGAGAGCCGCGTGACGCCCTTCCCGGTCACGGCCTCCAAGTACTCGGCCCTGTACCCGGTCGCGGGCGGCGGCCTCGTCTGGCTGCGGTGGCCGATCTCGGGCGCGCTCGGGGAGACCTTCGCCAACCCCGACGACACGTCGGGCCGTCCGACCCTCGAGTACTTCAACATCACCAAGGCGAAGAAGTCCGAACTCGTCGACCATCTCGACTGGTTCGCGCTCAGCGGTGACGGCAGCCGGCTGGTCGTGGTCGACGAGGGCGACCTGCGCGCGGTCCCCTCCACGGAGTCCGGTGACGGCGACACGACGGTCTGGATCGACCTGCGCCGCATCCTGCACGAGGCCGACCCCGCCGCCGAGTGGCGCCAGGCGTACGCCGAGGCGGGCCGCCTCATCCGCGCCTACTTCTGGGCACCCGACATGTGCGGCATCGACTGGGACGGCGTCCTCGACCAGTACCGTCCACTGGTCGAACGGGTCGCGTCCCCCGACGAGTTCGCCGACCTGCTCCGCGAGGTGCTGGGCGAGCTGGGCACCTCGCACGCGTACGTCTCCGCCGCGCGCCGCAACGAGGGCCCGCCCCACTACCAGCGGCCCCAGGGCCTTCTGGGCGCCAACTTCGTGTGCCGGGACGGGGGTTGGGTCGTCAAGCGCATCCTGCCCGGCGACTCCTCCGACTCGAAGGCGCGTTCCCCGCTGGCCGGTACGGGCATCCGTGAGGGCGCGCGGCTCACTCATGTGGACGGCCGTCCGGTGGACCCCGTCACCGGCCCGTACCCGCTGCTCGCGGCGGCGGGCGGCACGACCGTGGAACTCACCTTCACCCCGGCCGGCGGCGAGGGCCGCTCCCGCCGGGTCGCCGTGGTCCCGCTCGTCGACGAACGCCCCCTGCGCTACCAGGACTGGGTGGCCAAACGCCGCGAGGTCGTGCGGGAGCTGAGCGGCGGCCGGTGCGGGTACCTGCACATCCCGGACATGGGCGGCTCGGGCTGGGCGCAGTTCAACCGCGACCTCCGCATGGAGGTGTCGCGCCCGGCCCTCATCGTCGACGTACGCGGCAACGCGGGCGGCCACATCAGCGAGCTGGTCATCGAGAAGCTCACCCGGACGATCATGGGCTGGGACCTGACCCGCAACGCCGAACCGGTGTCGTACACGTCGAACGCGCCGCGCGGTCCGGTGGTCGCCCTGGCCGACGAGATGACCTCGTCGGACGGCGACATGATCACGGCGGCCTTCAAACTGCTCGGCCTGGGGCCGGTGGTGGGCCAGCGCACCTGGGGCGGGGTCGTCGGCATGACCGGCCGCCACCGTCTGGGCGACGGTTCGGTCATCACGGTCCCGATGAACGCGGCCTGGTTCGGCGCGTACGGCTGGTCGGTCGAGAACCACGGTGTCGTCCCGGACCTGGAGGTCCTGCGCACGCCCCTGGACTGGGCGGAAGGCCGCCACGCCCAGCTGGACGACGCGGTCCGCCTGGCCCTGGACCTCCTGACGGCCCACCCGGCGGCCACCCCACCGGACTACACCTGCCTCCCGGACAGAAGCCGCCCGAAACTCCCCCCACGCGCCTGAGGCCAACCCCCGCGCCCCGTCAGGGGCGCGGGGGTTCCGCGCGACCAGCCACACCCGACCCGCACCCGAGAACGAGGAAGCGGGAGCAGGAGCAGGGAGCAGGGGACAGGGAGCAGCAGGAGCAGCAGCGGCAGCGGCGGCAACAAAAAGACGCGGGGCGCCCTCAGAGAAGAGGGGCACCCCACGTCAAGTCCGGCCAAGGCCGAGCTTCAGGCGCGTTCGTCAGATGTCGAAGTCCTGGTCGAACCGACCCTGCGCGTCCTGCTGAGTCCGCTGCGACTCCTCAGGCATCCGACGCTCCCGCTCCGTGCGCTCGCGCTCGGGACGCTCACGGTCCGGGCGCTCACGGTCCGGACGGTCACGCTCGGGCCGCTCGCGCTCGGGCATCTGCTGCCCGCGCTCGCTCGCCTCGTCGCGCCGCTCGCCGGACTTCTGCTTCGCGTTCTGCTGAAGCCGCTCGGCCTTGTCCTGGAACTGGTCCTTCATGCCCATGAGGTTCACTCCCGTTTGTGGGTGAGGGGATCGGGGCTCGACCAGACTTACACGCACGGACATTGCGCGCATTTCGATCAGTTACGGTCGGTGACGCACGGTGTCGCGCGCCGACTCGTCAGCCGCTCCCCCGGCCCCGACGAGCCCCGTCCCCACGCTCCCCAGCCGCGGCGCGAACCGGCGCATCTCCCGCTGTCCGACCGTCCCGATGAGCGCCGGAAGGTACCCGCGCACCCCCTGCATCCCCCGCAGCCACCACTGCCCGTACACGTGGCCGGCCCGCCGCTCGATGCCGGCGACGATCCGGTCGACGGCCGGTCCCAGCGGATACGTCTTGTTGGCGGGCCACGGCAGCCGCTGGCGCAACTCCCGCATGACGTCGTCCTGATCGGCTCCGCGGACCATGTCGGTGTCGGTCCACGACAGGTACCCGACCCCGACGCGTACGCCCTTGTAACCGACCTCGGCCCGCAGACTGTGCGCGAACGCCTCGACGCCCGACTTGGACGCGCAGTACGCGCTCATCATCGGCGCGGGCGTGATCGCCGCGAGAGAGGCGATCTGGAGCAGGTACCCGCGGCTCTCCATGAGGACCGGCAGGAAGGCCCGGGCGGTGACGGCCGACCCGATGAGGTTCACCTCGATGACCCGCCGCCAGGCCAGCGGGTCGGAGTCGACGAACGGCCCGCCGCTCGCGACCCCCGCGTTGGCGACGACGATGTCGACCTTCCCGAACCGCGCCTTCACCTCCCGCGCGACCTCCGCCATCGCCTCGTGGTCGGTGACGTCGGCGTACCAGTGGCCGCTCTCGCCGTGCAGCCGCTCGGAGACGCCCTTGAGCGCCTCCTCCTCCAGGCCGACGAGCGCGACGGTGGCGCCACGGGCGGAGAGCTTGCGGGCGAGCAGCTCTCCGACGCCCCGCGCGGCCCCCGTGACGACGGCGACCTGCCCTTCCAGACCGATCCGGCTCATGCGCCCTCCTTGATCACTGCGTACGTGGAGACGAGTTCCCGTATCCGGGCGGTGACCTGTTCGGGGGCCTCCACCGGAGTCATGTGCCCGATCCCGGGCAGTTCGGTGACGCCGACGCACTGGGGCAGCGCGGCGACCAGGGCGCGCGCGTGCACGGCGGGCGTCAGCCGGTCGGCCGTGCCGACGACGACCGCGGTCGGCACGGCCAACTCCCGTACCGCGTGGTCGAGATCGAGCAGGTCGAGCACCTTCGACCAGGAGTACCGCACCCGCCGGGGGCAGGCGTGCACGATCCGCGCGCACGCCTCGACCATCTCGGGCGCCGAACCCGGCCCCATCGTCCCGTACTTGAGGATGCGCCGGGCGAGCGGCGTGACCGGCCCGAGGGGCGCCCGGGACCCGAGGATCCTCTTCGTGAGCCAGGTCCGCGGCCGTCCGGCCCGCATCGGCACCACCAGCGACTCGGCGACCAGCCGCGAACTGCCCGTACTGCACAGCAGCACGGCGGCCGCGTGCTCCCGGAACCCGGCGCGTCCGGCCGCCGCCATCAGCGTCATCCCGCCCATGGAGTGCCCGGCCAGGACCGCCTTCTCGCCCGGCGCGAGGGTGGCCGCGAGCACCGCCTCCAGGTCGTCGGCGAGCCCGTCCGTACTGCACACGGGGCTCGCGGCGCTCCGGCCGTGCCCGCGCTGGTCGTACACGATCACCCGGTGGTCGGCGGCGAGGTCCCGTATCTGCGCCGCCCAGAAGGCGGTCGAGCACGTCCATCCGTGCGCGAGCACCACTGCCGGGGCCGTGGCGTCGTCCACGGTTCCGTGCACCTCGACGTGCAGCCGCGCCCCGTCGGCGGAGACCGCCGTCAGCTCGCGCGCGGGGACGGGCGGGGCGTAGGGGCCAAAGGCCACCCGTGTCAGCCTGCTCATGCTCCTGCCTCGGCCTTCTTCTTCGTACCGCGGGCGGACGGCTCGGACGACACGGGCGGTGCCGGGGCGGGTGCGCGGAGCAGGTCGTACTCCGCCAGGTCCACGCGCCGTGTGGCGCCGCGGAACTCCGTGGTGGTGCCCGGCCAGACCGTCGTGTTGACGCCGTTCTCGTCGAGGTACCAGCTGTTGCAGCCGCCGGTGGACCAGACCGTGCGCTTCATGCGTTCCTGGACCCGGTGGTTCCAGGCGTCGACCGCGGCGGGCCGCGCGTCGAGGGCGGCGCGGTCGCCGAGCACGTCCAACTGGCGTACGTAGTCGGCCATGTAGTTCAGCTGGGACTCGATCATCAGGATCATGCTGGAGTTCCCGAGGCCCGTGTTGGGCCCGATGATCGTCATCCAGTTGGGGAATCCCGCCGCGGTCGCGCCGCGCAGCGACTTCATGCCGGGCGCCCATGCCTCGGCGAGCGTCCTGCCGCCCACGCCGACGACCCGGTCGGCGATGGGCATGTCGGTGACGTGGAAGCCCGTACCGAAGACGATCGCGTCGACCTCGGCCTCGCTGCCGTCGTCGGCGACGAGGGTGGACCCGCGGATCTCGCCGAGCCCGCTCGCGACCACGTCCACATTGGGCTGGGCGAGGGCCGGGTAGTACGTGCTGGACAGCAGGATGCGCTTGCAGCCGATGCGGTAGTCCGGGGTCAGTTTGGCCCTGAGCTCCGGGTCCTTGACGGCGCGGAACATGTTCCGCTTGGCCAGCTGCTCGACGAGGCCCAGCTCGCCCGGCCGCTTCGTGAACGCCTGGACCTGGAGCTCCCGGATGCCCCACAGGAGTCCGCGCCGCAGCTGCGCGGTGACGGGAAGCGCCCGGTGCAGCAGGCGCTCGGCCCCGCTGATGGCCCGGTCGACGCGGGGCATCACCCAGGGCGGGGTGCGCTGGAAGAGGGTGAGCTTCACGACGTCCGGCTGGATCGCCGGCACGATCTGGGCGGCCGAGGCGCCGGTGCCGATCATCGCGACCCGCTTGCCGCGCAGGTCGTAGTCGTGGTCCCAGCGGGCCGAGTGGAAGACCTTGCCCGGGAAGGTGTCGATCCCCGGGATGTCCGGCACCTTGGGGTCGGAGAGCGGCCCCGTGGCGGACACGACGATGTCGGCGGAGAGGGTCCCGCTGCTGGTCTCGATCACCCAGCGCAGCCGCTCGCCGTCCCATGTCATCCGCTTGACCTCGGAGTTGAGGCGCAGGTGCGGCCGCAGCCCGAAGACGTCGGTGACGTGCTCCAGATAGGCGCGGATGTGCTCCTGCCCGGAGAAGGTGCGCGGCCAGTCGGGGTTGGGCGCGAACGAGAACGAGTAGAGGTGGGAGGGCACGTCGCAGGCGCAGCCCGGATAGCTGTTGTCGCGCCAGGTCCCGCCCACGCTGTCGGCCCGTTCCAGGACGACGAAGTCGGTGACGCCCTCGCGGCGCAACCGTACGGCGGCGCCCAGGCCGCCGAAACCCGAGCCGATCACCGCCACCCGTACATGCTCGTGCTCGGTCATCCCGATGCCTCCATGCCGCGTACGACCGCGCCAGTGAACACTGGCGCAATGGGGAGCGTAGAGCAGCTCCGTACCGATGGGTAGGGGTTGCGCCCACGAAAGTTACCGGTGGTACGACATAGGGTGCCGGTGTGGCGGACAAGCGGGAGTACCGGATGGAGGAGCTGGCCAGGGAGGCCGGCATCACCTTGCGCACACTGCGCTTCTACCGCGAGCGCAAGCTGATCCCGCCACCGCGCCGCGAGGGCCGGATCGCCTGGTACGACGAGGACCATCTCGCCCGCCTGCGCACCATCGCCGCACTCCTGGAGCGCGGCCACACCCTCAACGGCATCGCCGAGCTCGCCGAGGCCTTCGACCACGGCCGCGACGTGGGCGAACTCCTCGGACTCGGCGCGCCCACCGAGGAGACCCCGGTCCGCCTCTCCCCCGAGGAACTGGCCGACTTCTTCGCGGGCCAGGCGACACCGGAGAACCTCGCCGCGTCCCTGGACCTCGGCTATCTCGCCACCGACGGCACGGACCTCGTCCACATCAGCCGCCGGCTCCTGGAGACCTCGGCGGCCCTCGTCCGCGAGGGCGTCCCCCTCACGGACATCCTCGCCGCCGCCCATCGCGTGCGCGAACACGCCGACGCCCTGGCCGAGTTGTTCACCGGTCTCGTCCTCACCCCGGAGCGCACCCCGGAGGACCTCCAGCGCCTGAGGCCCCTGGCGAAGAGCGTGGTGGAGGCGGAACTCTCGATGGCCCTGGACCGGCGCCTGCAGAAGCGGCCGTAGCCCTCCGGCCAGGCCGCGGGCCCCCGGCCCTGTCACGCGTCCGGGCCGCGTCACATGTCGAAGACGACGGTCACCGGGGCATGGTCCGACCAGCGCTCCTCATGGGTCGCCGCCCGCTCCACGAACCCCTTGACGGCCCGGGCCGCGAGCCCGGGCGTGGCCACCTGGTAGTCGATGCGCCATCCGGTGTCGTTGTCGAAGGCCCGCCCGCGGTAGGACCACCACGAGTACGGCCCCTCCGTATCCGGGTGCAGCGCCCGTACGACGTCCACGTACCCGCCGTCCGCCTCGTCGAAGACGCGGCCGAGCCATTCCCGCTCCTCCGGCAGGAACCCGGAGTTCTTCCGGTTCCCTCGCCAGTTCTTGAGGTCGGCCGGCTGGTGGGCGATGTTCCAGTCGCCGCACACCACGACCTCGCGACCGTCGGCGGCGGCCCGCACCCGCAGTTCCTTCAGGTGGGCGAGGAACTCGTCCATGAACCGGACCTTCTCGTCCTGCCGCTCGGTGCCGACCTCGCCGGAGGGCAGATACAGACTGGCGACGGTGACACCGGGCAGGTCGGCCTCGACGTAACGCCCGCTGCCGTCGAACTCGGCGGACCCGAAGCCGACCTGGACGCGGTCGGGCTCGCGGCGCGTGTAGAGGGAGACACCGGCCCGCCCCTTCGCGGCGGCGGGCGCGTGCACGGCATGCCATCCCTCCGGCTGCCGTACGCCCTCGGGAAGCTGCTGGGGCTCGGCCCGCACCTCCTGAAGACACAGCACGTCGGCGGACGTTCCCGCCAGCCACTCCACGAAGCCCTTCTTGGCCGCGGCCCGGAGCCCGTTCACATTCACAGAGGTCACAGTCAGCACCCGGGCACGATACCGGCACACTGGACGAGCACACCGAACCGCTCCATCCCACCGGACGCATAGAAGTACGATGACTAGCATGAATATACGCCGGGTCGCCTTCGACCACCCCGACGCCGTCAAGCTCAACGACCAGGTGCAGGCCGAGTACGCCGTGCGCTACGGCGACGAGGGCGACGTCACCCCGCTCGACGCGTCGATGTTCGAACCGCCTTTCGGCCTGTACCTGATCGCCTACGACCCCGAGGGCCGCCCCGTGGCCACCGGCGGCTGGCGCACCCAGGACGAGAACGACGAGGGCTACTCGGACGGTGACGCGGAGCTGAAGCGCATGTACGTGGTCGACGAGGTCCGCGGCAACGGCCTCGCCCGCCGCATCCTGGCCGCTCTGGAGGACGACGCCCGCGCGGCGGGCCGCACCCGCATGGTCCTGGAGACCGGCAACAAGCAGCCCGAGGCCATCGCCCTGTACGCGTCCAGCGGTTACGAACCCTGCGTCAAGTTCGGCCACTACCGCTTCCACGAGGACAGCCGCTGCTTCGCGAAGCTTCTGTGAGGACGCCGGTCCGGCACGGACCGGGCCACTAGCCTGTCGTGATCATCGGCCGGGACCGGAACACCGGAACGAGACCCGCGCCTCCGCCACCGGCACCACGGCACCGGAGCACGGCTCCGGAACCACGACAGGGGACTCATGACTTCGCGCCACCGCACGTCCGGACTCGTACGAGCCGCCGTGCCCGCCACCGCCCTCGCACTCGCCCTCACCGCGTGCTCCGAGGGCGGCTCGGACACCTCCGGCGCGAACGCCCGGGGCGGGTCCCCGGCGACGGCCGGGGTGATCTCCCTCAAGTCGGCGCAGACCGTCCTGCGCAACTACACGAAGGTCAACAACGCGGCCAACGCCACGCAGAACCCGGACAGGACCGCCGAGGTGGAGGGCGGCGCCCTGCTCCAGCAGAGCCAGGCGTCCTTCACGCAGTTCAAGGCCCTGCCGAAGAAGGAGCGGGCCGGTTTCGGAACCCCCTTCCACTACCCGGTCGAGGGCGCGCGCTTCTACATCCCCCGCAAGGGCTCGCCGCAGGTCTTCATGGTCGACACCCGGGTCACCGGCGAGGACATCGGCAAGGACCGCCGCCGGCTCCTGGTCTTCGAGCACGTGAAGGACTACGAGAAGGCGAAGAACAAGGGCGCCGTCTGGAAGGCCGTGTCCGTCGGCGAGTCCGACGGCAAACTGCCGGCCGTGAAGCTCGACGACGACGGCTTCGCGACGATCCTCAAGGCCTCGGACTCCGTGGGCGGGACAAAGCTCGACGACCTGCGCGACCTCTCGAAGGACGTCTACGTCACGGGCGGCAGGAAGGCCGACGCCGTCTTCACGGACACCCGCTCGGTGAAGGCCTGGAAGAAGTCCTACGCGAACCGCGCCGCCTTCGACGACGGCTGCGTCGACGGGCGGTACGAGACGGGCTTCACCGCGGCCGAGACGGCGTACGGCCTGAGGACCACCGACGGCGGCGCGATCGCCCTGTACGACTTCGGGGTGGACTACCGGAACTGGCCGAAGGCCGAGGGCCCCCGCTGCTCGACCCAGCTGAACATCAAGGACATGCCCGAGGTCACGGACATCTACCTCGACGGCAGGTCCACCACGAGCGGCCTCACCCGCACGAACTCCCTGATCACCACGGCCGTCGTCCCGCCCTCCGGCAAGAACGTCCGCGTCACCGGCTACCACCTGCAGATGGTCGACGCGCACTAGCCGCACACACGTCAGAGCCCCAGTCGGTGAAACCGACTGGGGCTCTGAGCTGCGTGGACCTGTGGGGATTTGAACCCCAGACCCCCTCGATGCGAACGAGGTGCGCTACCAGACTGCGCCACAGGCCCTTGCAACGAGTGAAACTCTAGCATCCCCGTCCGGGTGCTTGGAAATCCGTTCCCGGGCGCTCTCCCGCTGGTCAGGGGCAGGGCTTCCGGGGGACTTCTGAGGCGTCGTCACTCGTTGGCCGCGCGCGGCCGGTCGCCGTCCTCGTACTGGTCGAAGAGGGGGGTGCGGCCCCGTTCGCGGGCGCGGC
Source organism: Streptomyces aurantiacus (assembly GCF_027107535.1). Taxonomy (NCBI): domain Bacteria; kingdom Bacillati; phylum Actinomycetota; class Actinomycetes; order Kitasatosporales; family Streptomycetaceae; genus Streptomyces; species Streptomyces sp. Qhu-G9. The sequence goes on from NZ_CP114283.1 coordinate 8,863,730, forward strand.
GGGCCGAGGCCGCGCGCCGGGCGTCCGCGGCGCTGTCCGAGTTGTCGTCCTCGTCGGGCTCGCCCAGCTCCTCCTCCGCACCGGGTGCCTCGTCCGTCGGGCAGTCCGCGTTCGGCTCGACCGTGCTGGACCGGGCCGAGCTCCACGCGTCGGGCCCGCCGAGGTCGACGTCGGAGGTGGCGCGCGGGGCGACCGGGGCCGTCACGTACGTCGGCAGGGGCACCGGGACGGGGTCCCAGCTCTCGCCCCGGGCCGGGCCGTGGCGGCGCTCGCGCTGCTGGTCGACCCACTCGGCATGGTCGGTCTGCTCGACGAGGGCACGGCGGTCGGCGGCGAGCGCGGACAGGCCGGGGTCGGTCCGGGGCTCGGGTCCGTCCTCCGGTTCGTCGGCGGTGCCGGGCTCGACGGGCGGCCGCCTCCGGGGCTGCCGCTCGCGCAGCCGCTGGGCGGCGACCTCGGCGCGCCTGCGGTCCATCACGTAGGTGAAGCGCCGGCGCTCCTGGGAGCGCAGGTACGCGATGTAGATGCTCAGCATCACCGCGGGAACGCCGGGCGCCCACAAGAACGCGAGCCCGCCGACGGCAGCGACGATCGCGCCGAGCGTGAAGGCGGCGAAGAGGAGGACGGTCGTACGCCGCCTGCGTGCGAGCACCTTCGAACGCCGGGCGCGGGCCGCGGCCTCCGCCGCGGCGGCCCGCCGCGCGGGAGACGACGCGGGTGATCCGTTCGGCGAGGACTTGGCGCCCTGCTGGGGCACGGGCCGGCCGCCCGTCGTACGGCTCTGCTTCGGCGCCGGGTGGGCCGAGGCCTGGGAGCCGGGTTTCGGCGCCGTCGTGGACGCCTGCCGAGACGCCTGGCGCGACGCCTGCTGGGCCTGCGCCTGCTGGGCCTGCGCCTCGGACCGCGCGTCCTCCCGGGCGTCCCGGGCATCGCGTGCGTCCCGGGCATCGCGTGCGTCCCGGGCATCGCGTGCGTCCCGGGCATCGCCGACATCGGCCCGTACTTCACGGCGGGTCGGAGGCATGGCGAAGGCCCGGACGTCCACCGAGTCGGTGACGCCGTCCGGGTCGGCACGCTGCTCCCCCTCCTCGGTGGAGCGCGCCCGCAGGTCCTTGGCGTACCGGCGCTCCATGCCCGCCCGTCCGGAGAGAAGCCGGATGGCGGTGCTGAAGCGTTCCGTCGGACGGGCTTCGTTCAGCTCGTCCTGCCTACGGAGCCACATCGGCACCAAGTAGGCGGCCCAGGCCCCGACAATGACTGCGTAGATGAGGCCGCTGCTGCTCACGCCTCACACGGTAGAGGGGTTTGCGTGAGGCCATCTGCCAATTGAGCCGGTGTGTCGCACGATCTGGCTGATATTTCGAGCTTTTTTTGTGACCGATGCGATCAGCAGGCCACCGGGAGTGCGAAATCAATGCCTGAGGATGGTCGATCACCGATCACTTTCGAACACCTATTTCATTTACGCGGTGTTCCGGGGCGTGTCCCGCGGTGAGTTTTCAGACGTGTTCCGCGACCGTGTGCGCCGCCAGCGGGCCAGCAGTCCTTCGGGTACCTCTTCGGCCGTGAGCGCGAAGACGAGGTGGTCACGCCAGGCGCCGTCGATGTGCAGATAACGGGGACGAAGGCCTTCGTCGCGGAATCCGAGTTTCTCCACGACCCTCCGGCTCGGTCCGTTCTCGGGCCGAATACAGACCTCGATGCGGTGCAGACCAACGGTCCGGAAGCAGTGGTCGGACGCCAGAGCGACGGCCGTCGGCATCACTCCGCGACCGGCGACCGCCTCGTCCACCCAGTAGCCGATATGACCCGAACACATGGAGCCCCAGGTGATTCCGGCAACCGTCAACTGCCCGACGAGCCGCCCCTGGTACTCGATGACGAACGGCAGCATCCGCCCGGAGTTCGCCTCGGTGCGCAGATGCCGGACCATCTGGCGGTACGTCGGCCGGTGGGCGATCGGCCCGCTCGGCGTGGGCGGCGGGATGGTCGCCTCCCAGGGGCGCAGCCAGTCGCGGTTGCGCCGGTTGACGTCACGCCAGGCTCGCTGGTCGCGCAGCTTTATGGGCCTGAGGACCACATCGCCGTCCACCAGCTCGACCGGCCAGGATGGGGTGTTCAGCTCGCACCCCCGCTGCCGCCGGGTCTGGGGTGGTCGCCGCCGCGGATCTGGTCGACGGCATGGGCCAGCAGGGGTTCGAGGACGGCCAGGCCGTCCCGGACCCCGCCGGTGGAGCCCGGCAGGTTCACGATCAGCGTCCTCTCCGCGACGCCGGCGAGACCGCGGGAGAGCGCGGCCGTCGGGACCTTGTCCCTTCCGAACGCTCTGATGGCCTCGGGAATGCCCGGCACCTCGTAGGCGATCACCTTGCGCGTGGCCTCCGGGGTGCGGTCGGTGGGCGAGATGCCCGTGCCGCCGGTGGTCACGATGACGTCGTATCCCGCCTCGACGCCGCTGAGCAGCGCGCTCTCGACGGGGTCCCCGTCGGGAACCACCCGAGGCCCGTCGACGGCGAAGCCGAACTTCGTGAGTCCCTCAGCGATCAGGGGCCCGCCCCTGTCCTCGTAGACACCGGCCGCCGCGCGGTTCGAGGCCGTCACGACGAGGGCGCTGTACGGGGCGGCCGGCGCGCCTTCGGCCGCCGGCCCGGGCTGCGCCGTCATGCCCGGCTCCAGTCGCCCGACTTGCCGCCCGTCTTCTCCTCCACACGCACGTCCGTGATGACCGCCCCCTTGTCGACCGCCTTGACCATGTCGATCACGGTGAGCGCCGCCACGGTGACCGCGGTGAGGGCCTCCATCTCGACGCCCGTGCGGTCGGTGGTCTTCACGGTGGCCAGGATCTCGACGGCGTCGTCCGCGACCGACAGGTCAAGCTTGACACCCGACACCGACAACGGGTGGCAGAGCGGGATCAGATCCGGTGTGCGCTTGGCGCCCATGATGCCCGCGATGCGCGCGGTGGCGAGGGCGTCGCCCTTGGGCACTCCCTCGCCGCGCAGCAACTCGATCACACGGGGCGAGACCAGCACGCGGCCGCTCGCGCGAGCCGTGCGTGCGGTCACGTCCTTCTCGGACACGTCGACCATGCGGGCGGCGCCCGCCTCGTCGATGTGGGTCAGTCGGTCCTGCGTACTCATGCTGTGGCGGCGCTCCCGGTCGGGCCTGTTGTGCGCGACACGGTACCCCCAAGTCGGCGCTCTCAGCCGAGCAGGACCACCTCGACCTCGGTGCCGGGCTCCACGGACTCGACGGACTCCGGGACGACGATCAGCGCGTCGGCTTGTGCGAGGGCCGCGATCAGGTGGGATCCGGCGCCGCCGACGGGCGTCACCTCCCCGTTCGCGTACTGTCCGCGCAGGAATTGACGGCGTCCGGCGGGTGAGGTGAGTGCCTTGTCCGTGCGGAGCTTCGCCCTGGTGGTGGGCCGGTGGATGTCGTCGACGCCCATCAGGGCGCGGATCGCGGGGCGCACGAACAGCTCGAAGGACACGTACGACGAGACGGGGTTGCCCGGGAGCGCGAGCAGCGGGGTGTGGTCGGGGCCGATGGAGCCGAAGCCCTGGGGCTTGCCGGGCTGCATGGCGAGCTTGCGGAAGTCGATGCCGCCGCCCTCCTCGTCCTCGTCGCCGACCGAGGAGAGCGCCTCCTTGACGACGTCGTACGCGCCGACGCTGACGCCGCCCGTGGTGACCACGAGGTCGGCGCGGATGAGCTGGTCCTCGATGGTGGCGCGGAGTGTGTCGGCGTCGTCGGCGACCGCGCCCACCCGGTAGGCGATCGCTCCGGCGTCCCTGGCCGCGGCGCACAGCGCGAAGCTGTTGGAGTCGTAGATCTGGCCGGTGGCCAACTCCGTGTCGGGCTGGACGAGTTCGCTGCCGGTGGACAGGACCACCACGCGGGGGCGCGGGTGCACGCGGACGGTCCCCCGGCCGATCGCGGCGAGCAGCCCGATCTGCGGCGGGCCGAGCACGGTGCCCGCGGAGAGCGCGCGGTCGCCGGCCTTCACGTCGCTGCCCTTGGCGCGCACGTGCGCGCGTGCCTGCGCCGGGCGGTGGACGTGCACCTGTCCCGACGCGCCCTCGGGGGACGCGCTGCGGGCGCGCATGCCGAAGACGGGTCCCTCGCCGAGGCCCCCATCGGTCCACTCGACGGGGACGACGGCCTCGGCGCCGGGCGGCAGCGGGGCGCCCGTCATGATGCGGGCGGCCTGGCCGGGGCCCACGTGGAGCAGCTCGGACTGGCCCGCCGCCACGTCGCCCACGACCGTGAGGACCGCCGGGTACTCCTCGCTGGCGCCCGCGACATCGGCGACCCGGACCGCGTACCCGTCCATCGAGCTGTTGTCGAACGGCGGCAGGGAGACCGGCACCGTGACGTCCTCGACCAGCACGCAGCCCTGGGCGTCGAGGAGCTGCAGCTCGATCGGTTCGAGGGGGCGCACGGTCGCGAGGATGTCCTCCAGGTGCTCCGTCACCGACCAGAGGTGGTCCTGGCCGGTGACACGGGTCGCGGCACTGCTCAAGTTCCTACATCTCCTCGGTGACGTAACTGCGAAGCCAGGTCCGGAAGTCCGGGCCCAGGTCTTCACGTTCGCACGCGAGTCTGACAATGGCACGCAGGTAGTCGCCGCGGTCGCCGGTGTCATAGCGGCGGCCCTTGAAGACGACGCCGTGCACGGGGCCGCCGACCTTCTCGTCGTCCGCGAGCTGCTGGAGGGCGTCGGTGAGCTGGATCTCGCCGCCGCGGCCGGGCTCGGTCTTGCGGAGTATGTCGAAGATGTGCGGGTCGAGGACGTAGCGGCCGATGATCGCGTAGTTGCTGGGGGCGTCGGCCGGGTCGGGCTTCTCGACGAGGCCGGTCACCCTGACGACGTCGCCGTCCTCGGTGGCCTCGACGGCCGCGCATCCGTAGAGGTGGATCTGCTCGGGCTCGACCTCCATGAGCGCGACGACGCTGCCGCCGTGCTGCTCCTGGACGTCGACCATGCGCTTGAGCAGCGGGTCGCGCGGGTCGATGAGGTCGTCACCGAGGAGCACGGCGAAGGGCTCGTCGCCGACGTGCGGGGCGGCGCAGAGCACGGCGTGGCCGAGGCCCTTGGGGTCGCCCTGGCGGACGTAGTGCATGGTGGCGAGGTCGCTTGACTCCTGCACCTTGGCGAGCCGGTTGGCGTCGCCCTTCTTCTGAAGGGCGGATTCCAGCTCGTAGTTGCGGTCGAAGTGGTCCTCGAGGGGGCGCTTGTTGCGTCCCGTGATCATGAGGACGTCATCGAGGCCCGCGGAGGCGGCCTCCTCGACCACGTACTGGATCGCCGGCTTGTCGACGACCGGCAGCATCTCTTTGGGAGTGGCCTTGGTGGCCGGCAGGAACCGGGTGCCGAGACCTGCTGCGGGGATGACAGCCTTGCTGATCCTTGGGTGTGCCTGAGTCATGCACGCCACCATATCCGGTGCCTTTGTAGGGAATCTGTGGCTCCGGTTAATTCGCTCTCATATGAGCGCATTATGAAGGGTACGGAACAAGTCTATGAGCGGCCTGGGACCCGAAGACGAGTCTGGCAAGCGATGGTTGCGGCGGGAGCTCCTCGCGGTGAGGAGCCGGTTGACGGCCGGTGACGTGCGGGAAACCGGGGCCGCACTCGCCGCCCGCGCCCTGGAGCTGCCCGAACTGGCGCACGCGCGCACGGTGGCAGCCTACGTGTCCGTGGGGAGTGAACCGGGCACCCGCGCGCTCCTCGACGCGCTCCACGCGCGCGGAGTGCACGTCCTGCTCCCGGCGCTGCTGGCCGACAACGACCTCGACTGGGGCGCGTACGACGGACCGGACTCGCTCGTCGGCGTCCGGCACGGGGGCAGGATGACGCTCCTGGAGCCCGCGGGCGACCGGCTGGGCCCGGAGGCCGTGCTCGCGGCCGACGCCGTGCTGCTGCCGGGCCTCGCCGTGGACGCGCGCGGAATGCGGCTCGGCCGCGGCGGCGGATCGTACGACCGGGTGCTCACCCGTCTGGAGCGGGCGGCCGCCGATCCGGCCCTGGTGGTGCTGCTGTACGACTCCGAAGTGGTCGGCCGCGTCCCCGAGGAGCCGCACGACCGGCCGGTGCACGCGGCGGTGACGCCTTCGGCAGTACACCGCTTCCGCTGACCCTCCTGGAGCGGCCGGGTACGCGAACGGCCCTCCACGCGCGCGTGGAGGGCCGTTTCACCTGCCGTCTAGGGCTGCAGCACCAGTGTGTCCGACGTGGCCTTGTCGACCGCCCGGTCCGAGGAGACCCACGGCAGCAGTTCGCCCTTGACCCACTTGCCCGTCTGGTCGATGTAGTGGGCGCTGTAGGCATGGCCGGAGGCACCGGTGAGGTTGATCCACTTGGACTTGTCGAAGTCGTCGAGGTTCACCACCATGCGCATCGACGGCACCCAGACCACCGAGTAGCCGCCCGCCGCGTTCCAGCCGGTGGCGTTCACCGCCGCCTCGCCGCCGCCCATGTTGTACGGGCCGCGGTTGAGCATGTACTGCAGGAAGCCGGGACCCTCGATGCCCATCGTCTGGTTCTTCAGGTACAGCCGGTGCAGCCGGCCCCAGCTCCAGGTGTCGATGTCCTTGCCGAGCTTGGCGGTGAGCTCCCAGCGCGCGTCCGTGAGGGCCCGCGCGAACAGCTCGTCACGCGTGTCCACGACGGTCTGGTCGGTGCGCGTCTTGGGCGCCGACCACCAGTCGTTGTCCTCGTCGTCGAGGATCTTGCGGACCACCTCGAACCAGCGGTCACCGCCGTCCGGCTGCGCGCTGTCCGCGTCGCGCTGGCCGCACTCGCGCACCTTGTCGTCCTCGTTGTCGACCGGGCCCGTGGAGTCGGTCGGCTCGACGTACAGGCACTGGCCCTTGACCCGCAGCTCCTTGGGCAGCTTGTTGCCGAAGGCGAGCTTGAGGATGTTGCGCCAGGTCGCGTTGAAGTACGCGGCCGCGGCCGAGTCGGCGTCCTGGGTGTAGTTCCAGCCCTCCAGGAGCTTCTGCGCCTCGCGGACGTACTTGTCGTCCACGTCGATCTTGAGCAGCTTGGGCACCAGCAGCTTGGCGATCTCGCTGCTGTTGTCGAGCTGCATCTGGCGCATGTCGTCCGTCGAGACCTTGCCGCCGTTCTTGATCTTCGACTCGATCAGATCGGCGATCCGCTGGCTGCGCGTGCCGTAGCCCCAATCCGTGGTGAGCGTGTACGGGTACTTGTCCTTGTCGACGACGGCCTGGTTGGCGGTCACGATGTATCCGCGCTTCGGGTCGTACTCGTACGGCAGCTCGTCCTGATCGATGTAACCGGTCCAGCGGTACTCGGAGTCCCAGCCGGGCGACGGCAGCGAGCCGTCGCCCTCGCCGCGGATCGGGATCCGGCCGGGCAGCTGGTAGCCGATGTGGTTCTCGGTGTCCGCGTAGACCAGGTTCTGCGACGGCACGTCGAAGAGGGCGGCGGCCTTGCGGAAGTCCGTCCAGTTCGCGGCCCTGTTCATCGCGAAGACGGCGTCCATGGACGTGCCCGGATCCAGGGCGGTCCAGCGCAGGGCGATCGCGTAGCCGTCGCCGCGGTCGGGGGCCGCGCTGTCGACACCGGCCTTCTTGCCGACCTTCACGAGCTCGTCGTAGCGGTCGGACAGCAGCGGGCCGTTGTTGGTCTCCCGGACGACGATGGACTTGCTCTCACCGCCCGCGACGTCGATCTTCTCCTTGCGGGTGGTGAAGGGCAGCACCTTGTCGTCGTACTCGTAGCCGTCCCCGGTGAGCTTCTCCAGGTACAGGTCGGTGACGTCGGCGCCGGAGTTGGTCATGCCCCAGGAGATGTTCTCGTTGTGGCCGATCACCACACCCGGCATGCCGGCGAAGGTGTACCCCGAGACGTCGTACCGGCACTTCTCCGAGACGCTCTTGCAGTGCAGGCCCATCTGGTACCAGACCGACGGGAGCGAGGGCGACAGGTGCGGGTCGTTGGCCAGCAGGGGCTTGCCGCTGATGGTGTGCTCGCCGCCGACGACCCAGGAGTTGGATCCGATGCCGTTGCCGTTCACGCCGACGGCCTCGGGGACGTCGTCGAGCACGTTGTAGAGACCCGACAGCTGGCTCTGGAGTCCCGAGGGGGCCGTGGTGCCGTTCGCCAGCCCGGTGCCGGCCGCGGAGCCCGCAGCGGTTCCGGTTCCGGTGCCGCTGCTCTGCTCGTACTCCTCGGTGACGCTGTTGTACTGGCCCTCCTGCACGATCGGCTTGTTCCGGTCGTACGGGTAGTCCGGGTACAGGTCGGCGATCTGCTTCGGGCCGAGGCGGCTGGTCATCAGGGAGCGGTCGATCTCGTCCTGCATGTTGCCGCGCAGGTCCCAGGCCATCGCCTTGAGCCAGGCCACGGAGTCGACCGGGGTCCACGCCTTGGGCTTGTAGTCGTTGGAGAAGCCCAGAGCCGCGTACTCCAGGGAGATGTCCGCGCCGTCCTTGCCCTTCAGGTAGGCGTTGACCCCCTTGGCGTAGGCCTGGAGGTACTTCTTCGTCTCCGCGGACAGCTTGGTCCTGTACTCCTTCTCCGCCACCCGCTCCCAGCCGAGCGTGCGCAGGAACTCGTCCTCGTCGACCTGGCTCTCGCCGAACATCTCGGAGAGCTTGCCCGCGGTCATGTGGCGGCGGACGTCCATCTCGTAGAACCGGTCCTGCGCCTGGACGTAGCCCTGCGCCATGAACAGGTCCTCGTCGGTCGAGGCGTAGATCTGCGGGATCCCGTGGCCGTCCCGCTTCACGTCCACGGGGCCCGACAGGGCGTCGAGCGTGAGGGAACCCTTGGTCTGCGGGAAGGAGGCACGGACGGTGCTGATGCTCCAGAACGCCCCGTAGGCGACGCCGCCGATGATGGCCAGAACCAGGACGATCAGGATCAGACGGGCTCTGCGCCCCTTCTTCCTGCCGGACTTGCCGGGCTTTTGACCGGAAGATGCGGTGGTGTTGGGGGGCATCGCTGTCCTTGCTGTCCTCACGCGAGCGGCAGGCGGGCTTGTCCATTTGACTGAGCGCTGGAGCAACCATAGGCGCAGGGCCAACCCGGACTTGACGCGGAGTCGGCAACCCGGGCGGACGGGAGTTCGATCTTGCCTTGCCGAGTGTCAAGAAAGCGTCAAGAGTTAGGTAAGGTAACGAAGTAGTTGAAGCATCGGAGCAGCTGAATCGGCCACAGTTGAATTCCCACGGTGACCCGACGGTGCCACCGGCCCGATCGGCCACAGTGATCCGACTGGTCAGACTGATCCACCAGGAACGGCGAGAAGGGAACAGCCGCTGACTGTCCACCACCTCAACCAGCTCTTGCTCGTCTGCTCGCTCGTTCTGCTCGTCGCGGTGGCGGCGGTTCGGATCTCCTCGCGCAGCGGGCTCCCCAGCCTGCTCGTCTACCTGGGCATCGGCGTCGCCATGGGCCAGGACGGCATCGGCGACATCCACTTCGACAACGCCGAACTGACCCAGGTCATCGGATACGCGGCCCTGGTCGTGATCCTCGCCGAGGGCGGTCTGGGCACGCAGTGGAAAGAGGTCAAGCCGGGGCTGGCGGCCGCCTCCTCACTGGCGATCGTCGGCGTCTCGGTGAGCGTCGGCGTCACGGCGACGGCAGCCCACTACCTGATCGGGCTGGAGTGGCGGCAGGCGCTGATCATCGGCGCGGTGGTGTCCTCGACGGACGCGGCGGCGGTCTTCTCGGTGCTCCGCAAGGTGCCCCTGCCCTCCCGCGTGACGGGCATCCTGGAAGCCGAGTCGGGCTTCAACGACGCCCCGGTGGTCATTCTCGTCGTCGCGTTCTCCACGGCGGGTCCGGTGGATCACTGGTACCACCTGCTCGGCGTGATAGCGCTGGAGCTGGCCATCGGAGCGGCCATCGGTCTCGCGGTGGGCTTCCTGGGGGCGTACGGGCTGCGGCATGTGGCGCTGCCCGCCTCCGGCCTCTACCCGATCGCGGTGATGGCGATCGCGGTCGCGGCGTACGCGGCCGGGGCCCTCGCCCACGGCAGCGGCTTCCTCGCCGTGTACCTGGCGTCGATGGTGCTGGGCAACGCGAGGCTGCCGCACTGGCCCGCCACGCGCGGCTTCGCCGACGGGCTGGGCTGGATCGCGCAGATCGGCATGTTCGTGCTGCTCGGCCTGCTGGTCACACCGCACGAGATGGGCGACGACGTCTGGCCGGCGCTCGTCATCGGTCTGGTGCTGACGATGGTGGCGCGGCCACTGAGCGTCGTCCTGGCCCTGCTGCCGTTCCGTATGCCCTGGCAGGAGCAGGCCCTGATGTCCTGGGCCGGGCTGCGCGGCGCCGTGCCCATCATTTTGGCCACCATCCCGATGGTGAGCGGCATCGAGGACAGCCGTCGCATCTTCAACATCGTCTTCGTCCTGGTGGTCGCCTACACCCTCGTCCAGGGCCCGACGCTGCCCTGGCTGGCCCGGCAGCTGGGCCTGGCCAAGTCCTCGGAGACCGCCGACCTGGGGATCGAGTCCGCGCCGCTGGAGCGGCTGCGCGGGCACCTGCTGTCCGTCGCGATCCCGGAGGGGTCGAAGATGCACGGCGTCGAGATCAACGAGCTGAGGCTGCCCGCGGGCGCCGCGGTCACGCTGGTCGTACGCGGCGGAGAATCGTTCGTTCCGCTTCCTGAGACCGTGCTCAGACGCGGGGACGAATTGCTCGTCGTGGCGACGGACCCGGTCCGGGACGCCGCCGAGCGACGGCTGCGCGCGGTCGGGCAGGGTGGCAAGCTGGCGGGCTGGCTGGGGACGGGCGGCAACGACGCCGAGGACTGAGCCGCAGCCCCGGCGACCCCGGCCGGCAGCGGCAGCGGCAGCGGCAGCGGCAGCGGCAGCGGCAGCGGCAGCGGCAGCGGCAGCGGCAGCGGCAGCGGCAGCGGCGAGAAAACGCAGGCAGGGGGTGAAAGAGTGCTGGTTTTCACAGGTGGGCTGGCGTTCGCCCCTGTATCATCAAGGCACACTGATCGACCAACTCTGCCTGACGCAGTGCTGGCGCGACCGTATGGCGGCCGCGGTGCCCCTCGCAGTGGGCGGCCCGGTATCTACCGCAGTTCCGCGCAAGAGGACAGCTCTCGGCGCCCCGCGCCCCACGAATGGGGCCGCGCTACCAGGCGGCAGAAAGGCACGGGCCGTGGCATCCACGGTCACCTCGGAGTCCGCCAGGACTCCGGTCTCCTCCCGCCCGGGATACGGCCGGCTGCTGCGTACGCGCGGCGTCTGGGCGTTCCTGCTCCCCGGCTTCGCCGCGCGACAGCCGTTCGCGATGCTGACCATCTCCATCGTGCTGCTCGTGCAGCACACCACCGGCTCGTACGGCACCGCAGGCGCCGTCGCCGCCGCGACCGGTGTCTCCATGGCGCTGTTCGCGCCGCTCACCGGCCGCCTCGCCGACCGCCACGGCCAGCGAGCCGTGCTGCTCCCCGGCGTCGTCGTCCACTCGCTGGCAGGCCTCTCCCTGACCGCACTGGCCCTCGCGGACGCCCCCCTGTGGGCGCTGTTCGCCGCCGCCGTGCCGACCGGCGCCTCGGTGCCGCAGGTCGGGCCCATGGTGCGTGCCCGCTGGGGCGTCAAGCTCCAGGGCTCCCCCCTCATGACGACCGCGGCGGCCTTCGAGTCCGTCACGGACGAGCTGACCTTCGTGTTCGGCCCGCTTCTGGCGACCGCCCTGTGCACCGCCGTGGACCCGGCAGCCGGACTGCTCACCGAGGCCGCGCTGACCCTCGTGGGCGGCCTGCTGTTCGCCGCCCAGCGCGGCAGTCAGCCGTCCGTCGGTGTCGGCGGGCACGCGCGCGTGAAGCACGCCTCCGCGCTGTCGGTCCCCGGCGTACGCGTTCTGATCGTGGCCTTCCTCGGCATCGGCGCCGTCTTCGGCGGCATGCAGGTCTCGCTCGCCGCGTTCAGTGAGTCGATCGGCGAGCCCGGCCTGAACGGCGTTCTGTACGGGACGTTCGCTGCGGGCAACATGCTCTCCGGCATCGTCTGCGGCGCGATCGCCTGGAAGGTGGCCCCGCGCCGCCGCCTCGTCATCGGGTACGCGGCTTTGGCCCTGGCCGCCTCCGGACTGTGGGCCGCGCAGTCGGTGGTCGTCCTCGCCGGGGTCGGCCTCCTCGTCGGCATGTGCATCGCGCCGACCCTGATCACCGGCTACACGCTGGTCGACGGACTGGTTCCGGCGGGCGCCCGCACGGAGGCCTTCACCTGGCTGACCGGCGCGGTCGCGCTGGGCCAGGCGGCGGCGGTCACCATCGCCGGACAGCTGGAGGACCGCTTCTGGGACGGCGCCGGTTTCCTCGTCCCGATGGGCGGCACCCTGCTCGCCCTCGCGACCCTGCTCGCCCTGCGCTCGCGGCTCGTTCCACCGGTGGTGAACCGGACCGTCGCACGTGGCGTGGGTCACCGCGTGCCGGTGACAGTGGACTGATCCCGAGGAATACGTCACTATGGACCGTCGTTAGCACTCATTGAGTGAGAGTGCCAGGAGGAAGACAAGTGCCGACCTACCAGTACCAGTGCACCGAGTGCGGCGAGGGCCTCGAGGCGGTGCAGAAGTTCACCGACGACGCCCTGACCGAGTGCCCCAGCTGCAGTGGCCGCCTGAAGAAGGTGTTCTCCGCCGTGGGCATCGTCTTCAAGGGCTCCGGTTTCTACCGGAACGACAGCCGCGGCTCGTCGTCGAGCAGCAGCCCGGCCTCGAAGTCGGGTTCGTCGTCCGACTCGAAATCGTCCACGTCGGACTCCAAGCCGTCCTCGGACTCCAAGTCGTCTTCGGGGTCGAAGTCGTCCTCGGACTCCAAGTCGTCCACGAGTTCGTCCTCCGGCAGCAACGCCGCCTAAGGCTTCCTCGCGCCTCTTTCTTACGAGACCCTGTCGTCGCGGACGGCAGGGTCTTCGGCGTTTCCCGGCCCGGCTAGGGTGCCGTTCATGGCGAACACTGAGAACGTCGGGGCGAACACGGAGCACGTCGAGATCGGCGTCATCGGCGGGTCGGGCTTCTACTCGTTCCTCGACGACGTGACCGAGATACAGGTCGACACCCCCTACGGGCCGCCCAGTGACTCCCTCTTCCTCGGCGAGATCGCCGGGCGGCGGGTCGCCTTCCTGCCCCGGCACGGCCGCGGCCACCATCTGCCGCCGCACCGCATCAACTACCGCGCCAACCTGTGGGCACTGCGCTCCGTCGGCGCCCGCCAGGTGCTCGGTCCGTGCGCCGTGGGCGGGCTTCGCCCCGAGTACGGGCCCGGGACGCTGCTCGTGCCGGACCAGTTCGTGGACCGTACGCAGTCCCGGGTGCAGTCGTACTTCGACGGGCTGCCGGTGGCCGGCGGCAGCACGCCGAACGTCGTCCACGTCTCGCTGGCCGACCCCTACTGCCCCGTCGGCCGCGAGGTCGCACTCCGGGCCGCACGCGGGCGCGACTGGGAGCCGGTGGACGGCGGGACGCTGGTCGTGATCGAGGGGCCGCGGTTCTCCACCCGTGCGGAGTCCCTCTGGTACCAGGCGCAGGGCTGGTCCGTGGTGGGCATGACCGGTCATCCCGAGGCGGCGCTCGCCCGTGAGCTGGAGCTCTGCTACACGTCGATGACGCTGGTCACCGACCTCGACGCGGGCGCCGAGACCGGGGAGGGCGTCTCCCACGAGGAGGTGCTGAAGGTGTTCGCGGCGAATGTGGACCGGTTGCGAGGGGTGTTGTTCGACGCGGTGGCGGGGCTGCCCGTCGGTGGGGCGCGGGATTGTCTGTGTGCGTCGGCGTTGGGCGGGATGGATCCGGGGATCGAGCTGCCGTAGGGGGCGCGCGGCCGGTCGGGGTCGAGGGGTCCGGTCGGGGTCGGGGTCGGGTGTCCCGTCGGGTTGGGGTCTCCCGTCGGGGTCGGGGTCGGGGCCGTGCCGTCGGGGTCGGGGCCGTGCCGGTACGTCGAGCCCGCCGCTGCCGGGTGTCCTGCTGTTGGTTTTGTACGTGTCGTTTCCTGGAGGAGCCCTACGCGGCGGGCTTCGACGTACCGGCACGGCCCGCTCCCGTTGTGCGGGGGCGCCCGGTCCCGTTGTGCGGGGGCGCCCGGTCCCGTTGTGCGAGGCGCCGGTCCCGTCGCAGGGGGTAATCCTGTTTTGGGTTGGGTGCCGCTCTTGGTATGTGGGGGGGAACTTCCCCTTCGGGTGAGTGAGTTGTCCACAATCGGGCGGCTGTCCACTGGGCGCGGTGGGGATCGGTGTGAGGGCGCAGTCTGGGGGTGCAAGCCGGTCTTCGACTCCAGGCGGTGGTACCCGTGTCGCAGCTCTCCTCCTTCCCGCGTCCGTTGGGCACGGACGTTCCCGGCACGTGCGAGGTGCCGCACTTCGCTCCCGTGCGGGTGCGCGGCGGGCGGTACGGGCTGCGGCGGCTGGTACGGCACCGAAGGCGGGCCCTGGCCGCGGGCTTGGCGGTGACCGCGGCGGCTCTTGTCGCGGCGGGGCCGGCGGACACCGTGGCGCGGGACACAGGGCCTCCGCGGGCCCGACCGGTGGTGGATTCGGTGCGGGAGCGGCCACCGGTCCAGATGGTGACGGCGCCGGTGCGGATCGCCGACGGGGCGACGGTGCGGCTGCTCAGGCCCGGTGACCGGGTCGACGTGGTCGCGGCGGAGCAGTCGGCGGCGGGGGACGCACGAGTGGTGGCGCGTGGAGCGCGGGTGACGAAGGTTCCCGAGTCCCTGGACAGCGTCTCCGAGGGTGGTGCGCTGGTCGTCCTGTCCGTCCCGCGTCGGACGGCGACGCGCCTGGCCGGTGCGGGCGCGACCTCACCTGGCGGTGACCCTGTGCTGAGCTTGGCCAGGACAGTCGCCGTCAGGCTGTCAAGTCCCTCGTCGGAGTCAGGGAATTGGACAGGGCCGCCACACCCTGACGTAGGTTGCGGAGCTGTTCATTCCACAGTCTGTGCGACCGAGAAGGGTCTCCCTGGTGAGCGAGAAGAAGAAGGGCCCGAGCCTCTGGGACGGTTTCAAGGCCTTCCTGATGCGCGGGAACGTCGTCGATCTGGCTGTCGCGGTGGTCATCGGCGCCGCCTTCACCAACATCGTCAACTCCGTGGTGAAGGGCGTGATCAACCCGCTGGTCGGCGCCTTCGGCACCAAGGACCTCGACAAGTACAGCTCGTGTCTGAAGGACCCCTGCACCTTCGACGAGGCGACGGGGACCGCGACGAGCGGCATCCCGATCATGTGGGGCAGCGTTCTCAGCGCGACGCTGACCTTCCTGATCACCGCGGCCGTCGTCTACTTCCTGATGGTGCTGCCGATGTCCAAGTACCTCGCGCGGCAGGTGGCCCGCCAGAAGGCGAAGGAAGGCACCCAGGAGATCATCGAGGTGACCGAGCTGGAGGTTCTGAAGGAGATCCGCGACGCCCTGGTGGCCCAGCGCGGCTCCGGACACGACGAGCACTAGCTGGAGCGGGAGCAGCGGCAGGAGCAGGAGGGGACGCTGTCCGTCGGGTGCGCGAGGCTCTTGGGCGGTGGGGGCTGCAGGCGTGGTGGCAGCCGCCTGCGCGGTGGGGCCGGTGGCCTTCTCAGATGTGGTGGGGCGGCTTCTCGTCGAGGAAGCGGGCCAGGTCCGCGGCGCTGTCGCCGGTCGGCCGCTCGCTCCATCCGCGGTCCGTGTCGTCCGCGGACGGCCGGCTCAGCGGGTCGTCGAAGACCAGCGCGGTTTTGGGGTCACGCGGTTCAGGGGTGGGCGCTTCGCTCATACCTCCAGGGTACGCGCAGCGAATCGCGGTGCTTCGGCCGCGGACCGCGGGCCTGGACACTGCCACAGTATGGCGGCCCCGCCGGAGACCCGATGTCCGGAGACCCGATGTCCGGAGCCCTCCACGTTCCCGCAGTCCTCCACGTTTCCGCAGTCCTCCAAGTCCCCGGGCCGCGTCCCCGGGTCCCGTTCTCGGGAGCCCCGGGGGTCGACACTGGGCGCATGACAGTTGACGCTCTGACCGATGTGACCGGGCTGCGCGTGGGGCATGCCACGCGGATCGGCGACGGTTGGCTCACCGGCACGACAGTCGTCCTGGCTCCCGAAGGTGGCGCGGTCGCGGCCGTGGACGTGCGCGGCGGCGGGCCCGGCACCAAGGAGACCGACGCGCTCGACCCACGCAACGTGGTGCGGAAGATCGAGGCACTCGTCCTGACCGGCGGAAGCGCGTTCGGGCTGGACTCGGCGACGGGCGTGATGGCCTGGCTGGAGGAGCGGGGGCGTGGGGTACGGGTCGGGCCCGATCCGCGCCATGTCGTGCCGGTCGTACCGGCTGCCTGCGTCTTCGACCTGGGCCGGGGCGGCGACTTCCGGGCCCGGCCCGACGCGGCGATGGGCCGCGAGGCCGTGGAGGCCGCGGCGGTCGGCGAGCTGGGTGCGCCCGTCCCGCAGGGGTGCGTGGGCGCGGGGACCGGGGCGGCCGTCGGAATGATGAAGGGCGGGGTCGGCACCGCGAGCGCCGTGCTCGACTCGGGCGTCACGGTGGCGGTGCTCGTGGTGGCCAACGCGGCCGGATCGGTGGTGGAGCCGGAGACAGGAGCACTGTACGGGGAGTTGGTCCAGGGGCGGATCAACTGTCCCGCCACGGAGGTACACCGGGCGGCTCAGGTGCGGCTGGCCGAGGCCATGAAGAGAAACACGGTTCCGCCGCTCAACACCACGCTGGCGGTGGTCGCCACCGATGCCGACCTGTCGAAGGCGCAGGCGCAGAAGGTCGCGGGCACGGCCCACGACGGCATCGCGCGAGCCGTCCGGCCGGTGCATCTGCTCAATGACGGCGACACGGTGTTCGCGCTCGCCACGGGCGTGCGTCCGCTCGCGGCGGAGGACCCTCTCGCGTTGAACGAGATCCTCGCGGCGGGCGCGGACCTGGTGACGCGCGCGATCGTGCGAGCGGTGCTGGCCGCAGAGTCGGCCGAAGGGCCGGGAGGGGTGTGGAGGGCCCACCGCGACTTGTACGGGAGGGAGTAGGCGGAGGAAGGGGAGGAGGGAAGGGGAGGAGAGGGGGCGGGGCGGGGCGGGGCGGGGAAAGGTACAGGGCGGGTTGGCCGGCTGCCCGGCTGACCTACCGGCCGCCGCGCCGGCTGGCAGACGTAGCTGCAGGGCTGCCGGGCCAAGGTGGTTGCCGGGTGTGGGATTGTCCCGACTCTGTCACGTGAGGGCGTTCGGGGCGGGTTGAGGGAACCCGGGCGGTGCGTGTGGCCCTCCTTCTCCACGAATCTTCTCCACGGACCGGAGCGGATCGTCCCCAACCGCAACTTCCTGGAGCAGCCCGTGACAACGCCGGACACAACAGCGAGGCGCACGCTGGCGGCATGTGCCGCCCTGATGGTCGGCGCCCTGGCCCTCACCGCGTGCGGCGGCGACGCCAAGGCCGACAACAGGACCGACGACAAGTCCGGCGGGGCCGGGGCCTCCGCGCCCGAGGTCGTGATCTCCGCGAAGGACGGTTCGACCGGGGCGTCGATCAACTCGACCGGGGTGAAGGTCAGCGACGGGAAGCTGACCGAGGTGAAGATGACGGCGTCGGCGACGGGCACGGCGGTACCGGGGACCATCGCGGCGAACGGGAAGAGCTGGAAGCCCGAGGAGCAGCTGGAGCGGGGGACGAAGTACCAGATATCCGCCACCGCCAAGGATGCGGACGGGGAGACGGCGGCGGCCAACTCCATCTTCACCACCGTGTCGACGGACAACAGCTTCATCGGGACGTACACGCCCGACGACGGGACGAAGGTCGGGGTCGGGATGCCGGTGTCCTTCACGTTCGACAAGGCGATCAGCAACAGGAAGGACGTGCAGTCGCACATCCGGGTCACGTCCAGCAGCGGCCAGAAGGTGGTCGGGCACTGGTTCGGCACGCAGCGGCTGGACTTCCGGCCCGAGGCGTACTGGAAGGCCGGTTCCAAGGTCACGATGAAGGTCGACCTGGACGGGGTGGAGGGTGCGAACGGCGTCTACGGCGTGCAGGACAAGACGGTCACGTTCACGGTCGGCCGCTCGCAGGTGTCCACGGTCGACGTCGCCACACAGACCATGAAGGTCGTACGCGACGGGAAGGCCGTCAGGACGATCCCCATCTCGGCGGGGAGCCCGGAGAGCAGCACGTACAACGGGCAGATGGTGATCTCCGAGAAGTTCCGGCAGACGCGGATGAACGGGTCCACGGTCGGCTACGGCGGGGAGTACGACATCTCGGATGTGCCGAACGCGATGCGGCTGACGACCTCGGGGACGTTCATTCACGGCAACTACTGGTACAACAAGGGCAATCCGCCCTTCGGGAAGCAGGGCACCAGCCACGGCTGCGTCGGGCTCGCGGATGTGCGGGGGGCCGGTGGCGACACGACCGCCAAGTGGTTCTTCGACAACTCGCTCGTCGGGGACGTCGTGACGGTCAGGAATTCACCCGACAAGACGGTGGCGCCGGACAACGGCCTCAACGGCTGGAACATGGCATGGAGTGCCTGGACCGCCGGAAGTGCCCTCTGACCACAGGGTTTTGAGGTTCCGTCGGGCCGCGTAGGAACTTGTCGCGCGGCCCCGGCGTTTTCTGGGCGTATGTTTTCTCGGTTCCCGGGCATGATGTCCGACCGAGGGGCTACGGTATGCACCCACAAGGTGACATGCAGCAACGCCGGGAGAAGCCTTGAGCGTTCCGTACGAGACGGCAGCGTACGAGCCACCCGAGTCGCCCGAGTCTCCGGAGGAGCATCTCGCGCGACTCCTAGGTCGCGCCCTGAACTCCTTCGAGCTGTCGGACGACACCATACGGCGGCTCGACCGGGCGCTGGCCCACGACAGTTCACTGCACTCCGCGCACCACAGTGCGGGGCTGCACCGCGAGACGTACCGCCATACCTGGCTGCTCGCCGATGGGAGCGCGTCCACGCTCTGGGAGCTGGTCCACAACACCGCGCCGGGCCGTGACACCCAGCACGAGGTGTACGAGGACGAGGAAGAGCTGCGTACCGCGACGGCGCGTCTGCCGCTGCCGTCGGATGCGCCCGACTTCGAGCTGCCCGTGATGGTGCGGTTGTCGGCCGTCGCCGAGCCACTGCACTCGTATGTCGCGGACGGCTCGGCGGACCACGGCCGGCGGCTGCTGCGCCGCGCGGAGAACACGGACCGGCCGGGCGAGGACACGGCCGAGCTGCTTCGGCTGGCGTTCGCGCACCAGATCACGCAGGCTTTCGGGCGGCCGTGCCGGGCCGGTCGGCGAGGGCTGTGCTACTCGCTCTACGAGCACGCCTTCCTGCTCCGCGACGGCCGTGAGCTGTCCCTGTGGGAGGTCGAGCACACGGCCACGCCCGACGGGCGGCACATGTGCGAGGTGTATCCCTCGGAGGAGGACGCACGGCAGGCCATGGAGCGCAGGGCCTCCGGCGGTTAGGCGGGACTCCGCCGGAGGGCCCCGCTCTCCTTGTCGGGGCGCCGCTGTGGCCCGGGACTTCGCAGTCCCGGGCCACAGTCGTTTCTTGCTCCTCGCTGAGCGCTCAGCGAGCGTTCAGGCCGCGACCGGCTCCTTCGCCTGGGGCGCCGTGGGGGCCTCGGGGTTCTTCTCCGTGCCGTCGCCCGGCGCCTGCTTTCGCATGCCCTTCAGGACGATGACCAGGCCGGCCGTGACCGCCGTACCGACCGCGATGGCCAGCAGGTACAGGAACGGCTTGCCGATCAGGAAGGTGACCCAGATGCCGCCGTGCGGGGCGCGCAGCGTCGAGCCGAAGGTCATGGTCAGGGCGCCGGTGACCGCGCCGCCCGCCATCGAGGCCGGGATGACCCGCAGCGGGTCGGCGGCCGCGAAGGGGATCGCGCCCTCGGAGATGAAGGAGGCGCCGAGGACCCAGGCGGCCTTGCCGTTCTCCCGCTCGGCCGTGGTGAACAGCTTCTTGCGGATCGTGGTGGCCAGGGCCATGCCCAGCGGCGGGACCATGCCGGCCGCCATGACCGTCGCCATGATCTTCATCGCGGACCCGCTCGGGTCCTGGACCGCGATGCCGCCGGTGGCGAAGGCGTACGCGACCTTGTTGACCGGGCCGCCGAGGTCGAAGCACATCATCAGGCCGAGCAGCACGCCGAGGAGGACGGCGTTGGTGCCGGAGAGGCCGGAGAGCCAGTCCGTCATGGCCTTCTGTGCCTCGGCGATGGGCTTGCCGATCACGATGAACATCAGGAAGCCGACGATGATCGAGGAGACCAGCGGGATCACGACCACCGGCATGATGCCGCGCAGCACCGGTGGGATCTTGATCCGTTGGATGGCGAGGACGACCCCGCCGGCCAGCAGACCTGCGGCCAGGCCGCCGAGGAAGCCGGCGGCGATGTTGGCCGAGATCATTCCGCCGACGAAGCCGGGCACCAGGCCGGGACGGTCGGCCATGCCGTAGGCGATGTATCCGGCGAGGACGGGGATCAGGAAGCCGAAGGCGACGCCGCCGATCTGGAAGAGCAGCGCGGCCCAGCTGTCGATCTGGCCCCAGTTGAACACTTCGGTGACCGGCTTGGCCTCGTTGATCTGGTAGCCGCCGATCGCGAACCCGAGGGCGATGAGCAGACCGCCCGCGGCCACGAAGGGGACCATGTAACTCACGCCGGACATCAGCCACTTGCGGAGCTTCGTGCCGTAGCCCTCACCGGGTTCGCCGGCGCGCTGCACGGGCGTACCGCCGCCGGGCCGGGCGGCCGCGGTGACCTCGCCGCGGTCGGCCTTGTCGCGGACCTGCGCGATCAGCTCGGCGGCCTTGCTGATGCCCGCCTTCACGCCGACGTCCACGGTGGGCTTCCCGGCGAACCGGTCCTTCTCCCGTACGGGCATGTCGTGCGCGAAGATCACGCCGTCCGCGGCGGCGATGACCGCCGGGTCGAGCCGGGTGAAGCCGGCCGAGCCCTGGGTCTCGACGACGACCTCGACGTCACCGGCGGCGCGGCCCGCGTTCTCCAGCGACTCGGCCGCCATGTAGGTGTGCGCGATGCCGGTGGGGCAGGAGGTGACGGCGACGATGCGGAAGGGCCTGCCGCCGCTTTGCTCGGCGGATGCGGCGGGCGCGGCTGGGGAGGTGGAGGCCGCGGTGGGGGCGTCGTGCGTGGCCGCCGGTGCCGCCGGTGCCGCAGGCGCAGCTGCGGCCGGGGACGCGGGGGGAGTCGGCTCCGCGTCGGCCGAGGCGGGTTCGGGCCCGGTCCCAGCCGCGCTGGCGGCCTCTGCCGTGTCGGGCTCGGCGCCGGTCCCGGCCTCGGTTGCGGAGGTTTCGTCGCCGCGGATGAGGGCCGCCGCGGCCGTCGCGTCGCCCACCGACCGCAGGGCGGACGTGAACTCGGCGTTCATCAGCTGGCGGGCCAGCGACGACAGGATGGTGAGGTGGGCGTCGTCCGCCCCGGCCGGTGCGGCGATCAGGAAGATCAGGTCGGCCGGGCCGTCGGGGGCGCCGAAGTCGATCCCGGCCGCGCTGCGTCCGAAGGCCAGGGTCGGCTCGGTGACGTGTTCGCTGCGGCAGTGCGGGATGCCGATGCCGCCGTCGAGGCCGGTCGGCATCTGGGCCTCGCGGGCGGCGACGTCGGCGAGGAATCCGTCCAGGTCGGTCACCCGCCCGAGGGACACCATGCGCTCGGCGAGGGCGCGCGCCGCCGCTTCCTTCGTATCGGCGGACAGGTCGAGATCGACCAGGTCCGCGGTGATCATCTCGCTCATCGCGGGCTCCTTCGCACGCGTGTCGCCCGGGGAGAATTGTGGGCGAGGGTGGGGACGGGGGTGGGGGTGGGGACGGGGGTGCCGCAGCCGAGGCTGCGGTCGTGGACTGCGGTGGCTGCGGGGTGCGGGGATACGGGGTGGGTGGATATGGCGGGGCCGGAGTGGCCCTTCCCCCGCGCGGCCGTGGTCGCTGCTGTCGTTGTTGCTGTTGCCGTTGTTACCGCTGTTGCCTCTGCGGTCACCGCGGTCGAGGTCGCGGCGGGTAAGGGGAGTCCCCGTCGCGTCGGGACGGTGCCGAGAGGCACTCGCGAGGTGCTCCGGCGGAGGGCGGTACGCGGCACGTCCACCTGGAGAGTCGTCGGCGGCGAGCCGGCTGTACGTGAACCGCTCGCGCCGGCCGGACGGTGGGCCTCCGCGTCGCGGTTTCTCGCGAGGGGGCTCTCCGCGACGCCGGCTCTCACGCCGTCGGCTCTCATGGCGCGGGCTCCGTCAGTACACGGTCCACCGGGATTTCCGAGGTGATCGTCACCGCGGCCGGGTCCAGGTCCGACGGGCTCGGCATCTCGCTGCCCGGCAGCTGGACGGCGGCCGCGCCGTGGGCCACGGCGGAGGCGAGCGCGTGGGGCCCGCTTCCCCCGGCGATGAGGAATCCGGCGAGCGAGGAGTCACCGGCGCCCACGTTGCTGCGTACGACGTCGACGCGTGCGCTCGCGAACCACACGCCGTCCTCGCCGACGAGCAGCTGTCCGTCCGCGCCGAGGGAGGCGAGCACGGCGCGCGCGCCCAACTCCCGTAGTTCTTCGGCGGCCTTGACCGCGTCGCCGACCGTGGCGAGCGGGCGGCCGACCGCCTCGGCGAGCTCCTCGATGTTCGGCTTGACGACGTCGGGGCGCTCGCGCAGTGCCGCGAGCAGTGCCGGTCCCGAGGTGTCCAGCGCGATGCGGGCGCCCGCCTGGTGGGCACGGGCGACGAGTTCCGCGTACCAGGAGGGTGCGAGGCCGCGCGGCAGGCTGCCGCAGCAGGCGATCCAGTCGGCGTCGCGGGACTGCTCGCGCACGGCCTCCAGGAGGGACTCCTCCTCGGCGGGGGTCAGTTCGGGTCCGGGGGCGTTGATCTTCGTGAGGACGCCGTCCGCCTCGGCGAGCGCGATGTTCGAGCGGGTGGCCCCGGCGACCGGGACCGGCGCGACCTCTATGCCCTGTGCGTCGAGGAGGTCGGCGACGAGCGCGCCCGGGGCTCCGCCGAGCGGCAGGACCGCGACGGTGCGCCGGCCGGCCGCGGCGACCGCCCGCGAGACGTTGACGCCCTTGCCGCCCGGGTCCATGCGCTCTCCGGTGGCCCGGATGACCTCGCCCCGGTCGAGCGAGGGGACCTCGTACGTGCGGTCCAGGGAGGGGTTCGGGGTGACGGTCAGGATCATGCGCGCACTACTTCCGTGCCGCCGCGCTCGATGGCGGTGGCGTCTTCGGGGCTCAGCCCGCTGTCGGTGATCAGCAGGTCCACTTCGCTGAGGTCGCCGAAGCGTGCGAAGTGTTCCTGTCCGTGCTTGGCCGAGTCGACGAGCAGCACGACGCGGCGTGCGGCGGCGAGGGCGGCGCGCTTCACGGCGGCCTCGGCGAGGTCCGGGGTGGTCAGGCCGTGCTCGGCGGAGAAGCCGTTCGCCGCGAGGAAGACGACGTCCGCGCGGATCTCGCCGTAGGCCCGAAGCGCCCAGGCGTCGACGGCTGCGCGCGTACGGTGCCGGACGCGGCCCCCGATGAGGTGGAGCTGCATGCCGGGGTGGTCGGCGAGGCGGGCCGCGATGGGCAGGCTGTGGGTCACGACGGTGAGCGTGGCCTCCAGCGGGAGGGCCCCGGCGAGGCGGGCCGTGGTCGTGCCCGCGTCAAGGATCATCGTGCCCTTGTCGGGCAGCTCGGCGAGGGCCGCCTTGGCGATGCGGTCCTTCTCGTCGGCGGCGGTGGTCTCGCGCTCGGCGAGGTCGGGCTCGAAGTCGAGCCGTCCGGCCGGTATGGCGCCCCCGTGGACCCGGCGCAGCAGTCCCGCGCGGTCGAGGGCCTTCAGGTCCCGCCGGATGGTCTCGGCCGTGACCTGGAACTCCTCCGCCAGTGACACCACGTCCACGCGGCCACCGTCACGCGCGAGCCGGAGGATCTCCTGCTGCCGCTCAGGTGCGTACATGCCCGTTCGCCTCCACCATGTGCCCGAACCTGTGGTTTCACTCGGAGGCTACGCTCGGATTTCGGGAAAGTAAACAGGTTCGGGCATTGAGTGGGCATGAACGGACATCAGACGGTTGCCGCTTGACCGCGGAGTGCGAAGCCGGGCCCTGAGGTGACGCGAGGCCCGGCCCCGGAAGGGGCCGGGCCTCGAAGCGCCGGGTCGGTGAACCGCTCTGCTCAGCCGACGAGTTCGGGCTCCTTGGCGGGCAGGACCTCGGCGGTCTCCGCCCCCTCCACGTGCTGGGCGGGACGCTTCGGGAGGGCGAACATCAGGAGGAAGATGGCCGTCATCACCACGGCGACCCAGACCAGCGCGTACTGGAAGGCGTCGACGAACGCGGGACCCACCTCGGGGGCGGCCAGGTGGTCGGACATCGTGCCGAAGAAGACGACGGAGACCAGACCGAGGCCGAGGGCGTTGCCCATCTGCTGGACGGTGTTGATCAGGCCGGACGCCGAGCCGGAGTGCTCACGCGGTACCTCGGAGAGGATCGCGTCCGTCAGCGGGGCGACGATCAGGCCCATGCCCAGGCCCATGACGACCAGCGGAAGGGCCATCTGCCAGGAGGCGATGGACATGCCGTACCGCTCCGACTCCCAGATGTAGAGCAGGACGCCGGCGGCCATGGTGAGCGCGCCCGCCTGGAGCACCTTCCGGCCGAACCGGGGCACCAGCTGCTGCACCGACAGCCCGGCCGCCAGCGAGACCGCGATCGAGAAGGGGACGCCCGTCAGACCCGCCCGCAGCGGGGACCAGCCGAGGCCGGTCTGCATGTAGAGCGTCCAGACCAGGAAGAAGATGCCGAGGCCGATCCCGAAGACGGTCTGTACGGCGATGCCGGCTGCGAAGCTCTTCACCTTGAACAGGGACAGTTCGACGAGAGGCGACCCGTCGCGCGCGGCCTTCCTCTTCTCGTACGCCACCAGGGCCCCGAAGACCACGAGGGCGCCGCCCATCGAGACGTACCCCCACGCCGGCCAGCCCAGCTCACGGCCGCGGATGAGCGGGTAGAGCAGCATCAGCAGACCGAGCGTGACCAGCGCGACGCCGACCAGGTCGAGCTTCAGGGCGTGCGGGGCCTTGGACTCGGTGATGAACTTCCGGCCCAGGATCAGGCCCGCGATGCCCACCGGCAGGTTGATGAGGAAGATCGGCCGCCATTCGAGACCGAACAGGTTCCACTCCGTGAGCAGCGCGCCGAAGAGGGGGCCGGAGACCGCGCCCAGACCCACGACCGCGCCGAACAGTCCGAAGACCTTGCCGCGCTCGTGCGCCGGGAACGTGGCGTGCACGATCGACAGGACCTGCGGCACCATCAGCGCGGCCATGGCGCCCTGGAGGATCCGGGAGGCGACCAGCATGTCCGGGTTCACCGCGAAGCCGCAGAGCGCCGACGCGAGGGTGAAGCCGCCGATGCCGACGAGGAAGAGGCGCTTGCGGCCGTGGATGTCACCGAGCCGCCCTCCGGTGATCAGTCCCGCGGCGAAGGCGAGCGCGTAACCCGCCGTGATCCACTGGATCTGGCTGAAGGACGCGCCCGCGTCCCGCTGGATCGACGGGATCGCGATGTTGACGATCGTGACGTCGACCAGGTCCATGAAGGCCGCGGTCATCACGATGGCGAGCGCGTACCAGCGGCGGCGGTCCGCCGTCGGGGCGGCCTCCGGGCCGAGGGGTGCGGGGGTGCTGTTTGGCGAGGTCATGTTCGTAAGGTAGGAGGGATGTAGGTCAGATCGTGTCCTACATCTGGGGCATCCTCGAAGTCGTTGGCAGAGGCCGTGGCGCGTTCGGAGGGTGCGGGCGCGTGGTGGCCGGTCGCGCAGTTCCCCGCGCCCCCCACGGGGCTCGGGAGCCTTACGAGAGGGAGACCCCATGAGTACCGACACCCCGGCACGGCTCCTTCAGCTCCTCTCCCTTCTGCAGACCCCGCGTGAATGGCCGGGCGGCGAGCTCTCGGACAGGCTCGGTGTCTCGCGGCGGACCGTGCGGCGGGACGTCGACCGGCTCCGCGAGCTGGGCTATCCGGTGCAGGCGACGAAGGGCGCGGACGGCGGCTACCGGCTGGTCGCCGGAAAGGCCATGCCACCGCTGGTCCTGGACGACGAGGAGGCGGTGGCGATCGCGGTGGGCCTGCGGGCCGGTGCGGGGCACGCCGTCGAGGGCGTCGACGAGGCCTCGGTACGGGCGCTGGCCAAGCTCGAACAGGTCCTGCCGAGCCGCCTGCGCCACCGGGTCTCCACACTGCAGGCCGCCACCACTCCTCTGACCACGGGTGACGGCGCCAGCATCGCGCCCGAGACTCTGACGGTGATGGCCTCGACGATCGCGGGCCGGGAGCGGCTGAGGTTCGCGTACCGGGCGAAGGACGGGGCCGAGAGCCGGCGTCAGATCGAGCCGTACCGGCTCGTGTCGACCGGCCGCCGCTGGTATCTCGTCGCGTACGACCTCGACCGGGCGGACTGGCGGACGTTCCGGGTCGACCGGGTGGCCGACCCCTTCGCGACCGGGGCCCGTTTCACGCCGCGCGAGCTGCCGACGGGGGACGCGGCCGAGTACCTGCGGCAGTCGATGTACCGGCGGCAGGACACGTACGAGTTCGAGGTGACGTTCGCCGCGTCCGCGGAGTTCGTCGCGGCGCGGCTGCCCGGGTGGCTCGGGGCGCCCGAGCCGATCGACGACGAGCGGTGCCGGTTGCGTGCTTCGGTTGGGGACGCGGTGGAGTGGCTGGCGGTGCGGCTCGCGATGCTGGACTGTGAGTTCACCGTGCACGGGCCGGCCGAACTCGTCGACTGCGTAGGCAGGTTGGGCAGCCGTCTGAGCCGTGCCGCCGGGGGCTGAGCGCTCCGCTGGACGTCCGGTGCCTCGACTGCGGGCCCGCCGTGGCCGGCACGCGGTTCCCCGCGTCCCGTTGGGGCGCTGACCTGCCGCACCGGACCGGACCGCATCGGGACGCATGGGGTGCTGCCGGGCCGCTTCGGCAGGATGTGCCCCCATGGCACAATGTGCCACCTGGGTCACCCCGGGGTTCAGGTTCGGGGTGGCCCAGCAGCCGTGCCCGCGCGAAGGCGCAGCCGCACAGCACACAGCCATACAGATGGAGCCGAGCTCCGGCGCCAGGGGGGGAGGCGCCGGAGCTCGGCTCTGGAAGAGTCCCGGCGCTGGGGGGGAGCGCGTCGGGACTCGGCTCCGGGGGGACCCTGGAGTTTTGTGCCCCGGGTCCGGCAGGTTGAAGCGGCTGTAAACGGACTTCTGTGCGACCCGGTGCGAGGCCCTGACCAGCCATGCCGTGCAGCATGGCCGACTACGACCCCATCGGTACGTCCCCGGGTAGGGTCGGCTGCCCCGGAAATGCGAACCCAATCCTGCTCACGAGGACCAGTTTTTCTCGCCCTGAAGCACGCGAGGGAGTACGGGCGCCGCCGGAGCCCGGAGCCGGACTTCCCGGAGCCGGAGCCCTCACGGGCCGGGCCACCGGACGGGGTGCCCCTGACGCCGGAACGCCGCGGAAGCGGCCTCGTGGCCGCGGTGACACGGCCTCGGTGCCCCGCGCCGTAACGGGCGGGCGGCGCGGGCACGAAACCGCGTACCGAGCTGTGGCGCGGCCCCGGAAGGGACCGGTGAGCCGGGTCGGGCAGCCGCCCGGAGGGCCTACGCTGCGGCGTCGAACCCCGTGGACCGGGCCAGCTTCTTCAGCTCCAGCAACGCGTGCTTCTCGATCTGGCGGATGCGCTCGCGGGTGAGGCCGTGCTCCTTGCCGACCTCGGTGAGCGTGCGCTCCCGGCCGTCCTCGATTCCGTACCGCATCTTGATGATCGAGGCGGTGCGCTGGTCGAGCCGGCCTATGAGGTCGTCCAGCTCCTCGCTGCGCAGCAGCGTGAGCACGGACTGCTCGGGCGACACGGCCGAGGTGTCCTCCAGCAGATCACCGAACTGGGTGTCGCCGTCGTCGTCGACAGCCATGTTCAGCGAGACCGGGTCGCGGGCCCAGTCGAGCACGTCGACCACACGCTCCGGCGTCGAGCCGAGCTCCTTGGCGATCTCCGTGGGCTCCGGCTCGCGGCCGTGCTCGCGGTTGAACTCGCGCTGCACGCGGCGGATCCGGCCCAGCTCCTCCACCAGGTGGACGGGGAGGCGGATGGTGCGGGACTGGTCGGCTATGGAGCGGGTGATGGCCTGACGGATCCACCAGGTCGCGTACGTCGAGAACTTGAAGCCCTTGCGGTAGTCGAACTTCTCGACCGCGCGGACCAGGCCTGCGTTCCCCTCCTGGATCAGGTCCAGCAGCGGCAGGCCACTGCGGGGGTAGCGTCGCGCCACCGCGACGACCAGGCGGAGATTCGACCGGATGAAGACGTCCTTGGCCCGCTCGGAGTCGGCGACCAGCGCTTCGAGCTCCTCACGGGAGGCCTTCACCTGGGTGTCGGTGACGTCACCGTCCAGGATCTGCTGGGCGTACACCCCGGCCTCGATGGTCTGGGACAGGTCCACTTCCTTGGCGGCGTCGAGCAGCGGTGTGCGCGCGATCTCGTCGAGATACATGCCGACCAGGTCGCGGTCGGCGATCTCGCCGCCTACGACGCGAACACTGCGCGCCGCGTCGGTCCGGCCTGAGGCGGACTTACGACGGGCGACGGCACGGGTTGCCATGCGTGCTCCCTTGCGATGGTGGGCTTGCGGGTCCTGGTGGTCGCTCGGACACCCTCCCGAGTGCCCTGCTTCCGATGGAAACAACGACTGGAATCCGGACAGAATTCCCGGCGGGTCCCTCGATTTTTCTGATCTTGCAGTACCCTGTGCCGCCGTAAAAGGAGGCATGGTGCCGTCGGAACGCACAGAGGTGCAGGTCAGGCCGGGAGTTGAAGGCGACCTCGACGCCCTCACGGACATCTACAACCACTATGTACGTGAGACGCCGATCACATTTGACACCGTGATCTTCACTCCCGAGGAGCGCCGCCCCTGGCTGCTCTCCCACCCTGAAGACGGCCCGCACCGGCTGATGGTTGCCGTGACCAGGGACTCACAACGGATTCTGGGGTATGCCACGTCGAGCGCGTTCCGTCCGAAGCCCGCGTACGGGACGTCCGTGGAGGTGGCGATCTACCTCGCCCCCGACGCGGGCGGCCGGGGTGTCGGCACGCTCCTCTACAAGTCCCTGTTCGAGGCGCTCGCGGACGAGGACCTCCACCGCGTCTACGCGGGGATCGCCCAGCCGAACGAGGCGTCGGCGCGACTGCACGAGCGGTTCGGCTTCCGGCACGTCGGCACGTACCGGGAGGTGGGGCGGAAGTTCGGACGGTACTGGGACGTGGCCTGGTACGAGAAAGAGCTCTGAGGGGCGGCGCCCGCCGGTCGCGTCAGCGGGTGCACGTCCGCCGCGCCAGCGGGGCGCGTCGGGCGCCGGCCGGAATACCGCCGGCCGGAGTGCCGTCGGTACCCCGGCCAGGTCGGCAGTCGGCCGTCAGCCGAACTGCACCGAGCGTTTGGCCAGTCCCATCCAGAAGCCGTCGATCACCGATCGCTGCGCGTCCAGTTCGCCGGAGGCGTCCGCCGCCCCCATGGTCACGAACAGCGGGGCGAAGTGTTCCGTGCGCGGGTGCGCGAGCCGGCCCGCCGGGGACTTGCGGAGGAAGTCGAGAAGGCCGTCCACGTCGGCGGAGTCGAGCGCCTGGTGGCCCCACGCGTCGAACTCGGACGACCAGCCGGGAACGCCGCTCTGACGCAGAGCCGCCAGGTTGTGGGTGAAGAAGCCGGAGCCCACGATGAGGACGCCCTCGTCGCGCAGCGGGGCCAGCTTGCGGCCGATGTCCATGAGGCGGACCGGGTCGAGCGTGGGCATGGAGATCTGCAGGACCGGGATGTCGGCCGCGGGGAACATCTCCACGAGCGGGACGTACGCGCCGTGGTCGAGGCCGCGGTCGGGGATGTCCTGGACCGGCATACCGGGGGCGCGCAGCAACTTGCGGACGGACTCGGCGAGTTCGGGGGCGCCCGGAGCCTCGTACCGCACCTTGTAGTAGTGCTCGGGGAAGCCCCAGAAGTCGTAGACCAGCGGGACGGTCGCGGTCGCGCCGAGGGCGAGCGGGGCCTCCTCCCAGTGCGCGGAGACCATGAGGACGGCCTTGGGGCGCGGGAGGTCGGCGGACCAGGCGGCGAGCTGGCCGGGCCACAGCGGGTCGTCGGCCAGCGGTGGGGCGCCGTGCGAGAGGTAGAGGGCGGGCATGCGCTCCACGACGGCACGTTCCTCGGTGGCGGCGGACATGACTGCGGCTCCCTGTCTGACGAGGACCCGGGCGGCTCGGCCCGAAGCTGTTGCTTGAAGTATCAAGCTTTATGTCGCAGAGCTTACTCCCTACTTGTTTAAGATTCAAGGAGGGGCCTCGTACAGTAGGTGTATGAACAAGGCATCCGCTGACGAGCCGCGCTGGCTCAGTGACGAGGAACAGCGCACCTGGCGTGCGTTCATGCACGCCACCACTCTTCTCGAGGACCATCTCGACCGCCAGTTGCAGCGTGACGCGGGCATGCCGCACGTCTACTACGGCCTGCTGGTGAAGCTGGCCGAGGCCCCGCGCCGGCGGCTGCGGATGACCGAACTGGCGATGCAGGCGAAGATCACCAGGTCTCGGCTGTCGCACGCGATCGCACGCCTGGAGAAGAACGGGTGGGTGCGGCGGGAGGACTGCCCTTCGGACAAGCGCGGGCAGTTCGCCGTGCTGACGGACGAGGGCGAGGAGGTACTGAAGCAGGCGGCTCCCGGGCATGTGGCCGCCGTGCGTCAGGCCGTGTTCGACCGGCTCACTCCTGAGCAGCAGAGGGCTCTCGGGCAGGCCATGCTTGTCATTGCCGAAGGGCTTCAGCCGGAGGAGGCGGGGGCGGATCTTCCCTGGCTTCGGTGACGGTCGGCTCCGCCGGGTGGCTCCGCCGGGGGTGGCTTGGCCGGGGTGGCTTGGTCCGGGGGGTGGCGCCCGGGGGGGGCTGGCTTCGCCGGGGTGTGGGGCAGTTTTCAGGTGCCGGTTCGCGGGGGCTGGTCGCGCAGTTCCCCGCGCCCCTAAAAAGATTGCGCCGTTGGCCACCGGGGCGCTGGGCTGAGGGGCGGCAGGTGCGAGGCGGGGTCGGGGCGCGGGTCAGCAGGCGCCGAGGTGCCCGGGGGACATGGATCTGCCCCGGCTCCGGTGTTCTGGAGTCGGGGCAGATCCCGGCCGTACGTACGAAGGCGTCCCCACCCCCGCGTACGTACGAGGTCAGTGGGTGTTCCCGTCAGGTGTGCCGGTGGAGGTGGGGCGGGGTCCCGCGCCCTCAAGGGGCGCGGGCGGACCCGCGGTCTCGGACCCCACCTCCGGCGGCGCCGTCAGTGGGCGACCACCGGGACCCGGAGGTCGTCCTCGGCCCCGTCGAGCGAGTCGGCGGACGCGCTCATGTCGGGGCGGCCGGCGTTGACGAAGGTCGC
Source organism: Streptomyces aurantiacus (assembly GCF_027107535.1). Lineage (NCBI taxonomy): Bacteria > Bacillati > Actinomycetota > Actinomycetes > Kitasatosporales > Streptomycetaceae > Streptomyces > Streptomyces sp. Qhu-G9. The sequence continues at coordinate 8,895,100 of NZ_CP114283.1, forward strand.
GGCGATCGCCGCGGCGACGACGAGGATGCCGACGGCGAACCAGATCGCGTTGGCGTAGCCGTGCACCTGGCCCTGCAGCTGGACGAGCTGCTGCTGGGACTGGGAGGTGGCCCCGCCGATGTGGTCCTTGATGTACGACGTGGTGGCCGACGCGGCGATCGTGTTCAGCAGAGCCGTGCCGATCGCGCCGCCCACCTGCTGCGAGGTGTTGACCATCGCGGAGGCGACACCGGCGTCACGCGGCTCGACACCCTGGGTGGCCAGTGACATGGCGGGCATGAACGCCGTACCCATACCGAGGCCGAGCAGCACCATCGCCGGCAGGATCACACCGGCGTACGAGGTGCCGATCTCCAGCTGGGTCAGGAGCAGCATGCCGACCGCGGCGACCAGGAAGCCCGGAGCCATCAGCATGCGCGGGGGGACCCGCGTCATCAGCCGGGTGCCGATCTGCGTGGAGCCCACGATCATGCCGGCGATCATCGGCAGGAAGGCGAAGCCCGTCTTGACCGGCGAGAAGCCCTTCACGATCTGCAGGTAGTAGGTGAGGAAGAGGAACAGGCCGAACATCGCGATGATCGCGAGGCCGAGGGAGAGGTAGATGCCTCCGCGGTTGCGCTCGGTGATGACGCGCAGCGGCAGCAGCGGGGCCTTGACCTTGGACTCGGTGACGACGAACGCGGCGAGCAGCACGACCGAGGCGACGAACATGCCGATGGTCACGGAGTCGCTCCAGCCCTCGGACTCGGCACGCGTGAAGCCGTAGACCAGGGCGACCAGACCGAGGGTGGACAGGACGACACCCGGGATGTCGAGCGGCGAGCGGTTGCGGCCGCCCTGCGGCTCACGGATGACGAAGTACGCGCCGAGGGCCGCGACGATCGCGAACGGGATGTTCACGAAGAACGTCCAGCGCCAGTCCATGTACTCGGTGAGGACACCGCCGAGGATGAGGCCGACGGCGCCACCGCCACCGGCGATCGCACCGTAGATGCCGAACGCCTTGGCGCGCTCCTTGGCGTCGGTGAACATCACCGCGAGGAGGGAGAGCGCGGCAGGCGCCAGGAGGGCACCGAACGCGCCCTGCAGGGCACGGGAGCCGAGCAGCATCGCCTCGTTGGTGGCCGCGCCGCCGAGGGCGGAGGCGCCGGCGAAGCCGATCAGGCCGGTGACGAAGGTGCGCTTGCGGCCCCACAGGTCGGCTATGCGGCCGCCGAACAGGAGGAGTCCGCCGAAGGCGAGGGCGTAGGCCGTGATGACCCACTGCCGGTTGCCGTCGGAGATCCCCAGGTCCTGCTGGGCCGAGGGCAGTGCGATGTTCACGATGGTCGCGTCGAGCACGACCATCAGCTGGGCGAGCGCGATGAAGGTCAGCGCTTTCCAGCGGTTGGAGTCGGGAGCCGACGCCTTGGCGGCGGTGGCCTGGGCTGTTTCAGACATGGGAATACCCACTTCAGGACTTCGTAGCGAAAAAAGGTGACGGAAGGGGACGGCTCGTCGCCGGTGACGTCTTCGTCGACTTCGTTGTCGACGCCCTCCTCGACGTCCCTGTCGGTGACGACCGGTGGCTGTGGTGACGGTGGTGACGGTGGTGGCTGAGGTCTGAGTATTTAGTCGGCCCGGCGCTCTGCGGTCCGGTCGGGCTGGTCGGTCCGGTCGGGCTGGTGGGTCACGCTCGTCGCAGGTCCTCCATGGTCGCGGCCTCGCCGGGCAGCACGGAGCGGGCGGGTGCCCGCAGACCGTCCAGGAAGAGCTGCAGGTGACGGTGTACGAAGCGGTCCATGTTCGGGCACGCGGTGCCGGGCAGGGGCCGGGTGAGCTGGCTGACGGCGACCATGAGGTCCCCGACGGCGACGTCGGAGCGGAGCTGGCCGGCGTGCCGGGCACGCTCCATGAGTTCCTCGACCAGACTCTCGACCCGCTCGCGGGAGGCGACCAGGTCCGGGTGGTCCCTGTCGAAGGCCTCGGAGAGCATCGGGCACAGTGCGCCGATCCGCTCGTCGGCCGACGCGTGCACGAACCGCGAGAGCGCCTCGAAAGCGTCCCCGGTCTCCGCGAGCATCTGCTCCACCTGTTCGGAGACACGGTCCATGACCGAGCAGACGACCTCGCGCTGGAGGGATGCCCGGTCGGGGAAGTTGCGGTACAGCGTGGCGTTGCCGATGCCGGCCCGGCGGGCGATCTCGTCCAGCGGCACCTCGGCGCCGAACTCGACGAACATCTCTCGCCCGGCGGCGACGATCCGCTCCCGGTTGCGCAGAGCATCGGCCCGCGGGCGGGGCACCTTGCGCTGTGCGGCGGTTGCGGTCTCCACGGCGTACTCCTTCGAAGATCTCTCGGTGGTCCTGACGTCCACGCGATCCGGGGACCCTTTCCCCGTTTCGTTGCGGACACAGGGCTAAACGGGGAAACGGTCCCCGGTTATTTCCCGACCCGGGAAAGATTCCATGTGACCTGAGTCACATGCTTCGGGCAGGGTTCGGCCCGCCTCCACACGATCGGTCTCCTCCAGCGCGCGCCCGCGCATTCGGCGGCAGAGGGTGATCGAACAGGGTGCAGCCAGAACGGCCGGCTGCCTGGAGCGAAAGGCCCCTGCATGCAGCCGACCCGCTGTCGGATACGCCCGCGCCGCCGCGCCGCAGCCCTCGCATCGGTCACCCTCCTCACCCTGGCGGTCAGCACCTCCGCCGGGTCCGGACATCTGATGGCAGGCGCGCCGACGGCGGCGGGACCCGTCGCGCTGGCCCGGTCCTCCCCGCTCAGCCCCTGCATGATCAGTGGCCCGCTGGGTGTGCAGATGTCGGAGGGCATCCCCACCCCCGCGGGCTACGCGCGCTCCACCGGCACCGTCCGCGCCCTGAACCTGATGATCGACTTCTCCGACGCGCCCGGCCAGGGCAGCGCGCTCGACCGCTTCGGCGAGTTCTTCCCGCAGACCACCGACTGGTTCCGCACCAGTTCGTACGGCCGCCTCGACTACCGCCCGCAGGCCCCGATGGACCGCTGGCTGCGGATGCCCAAGTCCTTCAAGGCGTACGGGATAGAACGCGGCGCCCCCTTCGACCCCGGCTACCGCGAGCTGGTCCAGGACATCGTGGCCACCGCCGACCCGAAGGTGGACTTCCGGGAGTACGACCTGCTGAACGTCCTGATCACCCCGAACGCCGGCCCCTCCGCGCTCGACACGGTCCTGTCGGTGACCTTCGCAGGCAACACCGAGGCGCCGGTCGCGGACGGAGTGCCCGTCGCGAACGCGTCCTTCGTCTACAGCCGCCAGGACGACGGTTCCGGCTCGTACGCGGAGACCGGCTACCGCGTACTCCCCCACGAGAACGGCCACGTCTTCGGGCTGCCCGACCTCTACACCCAGGAAGGGGGCGGCTCGGTCGGGCACTGGGACATCATGAGCGAGGACTGGGGGGCCGACAACGACCTGCTGGGCTGGCACAAGTGGAAGCTCGGCTGGCTCGACGACTCGCAGGTCGGCTGCGCCTCGGCGCCCGGTACGACCGAGCACGTACTGACCCCGCTGGCCGAGCCCGGCACCGGCGGCAAACTGGTCTTCGTCCCGGTCGACTCGAAGACGGGGTACGCGGTGGAACTGCGCACCCAGGCCGGCAACGACGAGGCGGTCTGCAAGACGGGCGTGCTCATCTACAAGGTGGCCGCGGACGTCGACACCGGCCACGGCCCGGTCGCCGTGATCGACTCCACGAAGGACAGCGGCGGCTGCACCCGCAGCCCGAACGTCCACGCGGAACTCTCCGACGCCACCTTCTCCCCCGGCCAGTACTTCAAGGACCTGAGAACCGGCATCCGCATCACGATCGCGGGCACCGACGCCAAGGGAAACCACCAAGTGTACGTAACCCGCGGCCGCCCGGCAACATCATGAACCACAACCCCGGGACGCGCCCCGAACATGTGCAGGGGCGCGGGGAACTGCGCGACCAGCCACAGCGGACCCGCGGCTCGGATACGACCGTGTCCCTCTGAGGGGCGCGGGGAACGGCGCAATCCTTCAGTGGCCCGGCGCCGACACGGTCGCGGCCACGCCACAGGACCGCGACGTCACCCCGCGACCGCCCCGCCGCATTCATTACCGTGGTGCGGACACCGTAATGGGGAGCCATGCCACCGACCCACCGCACACCCGCCGAGCCCGACGCAGTCGTCCCCGCCCAGCCCGACGCAGTCGTCCCCGTCGAGGCCGTCATCCCGCTGATGCGCGGCATCACCGTGCTGAGCCGGCTCACCGAGGCGGGCGGAACCTCGAGCCTCAGCGGCCTGGAGCGGACCACGGGCCTCGCCAGATCCACGGTGGACCGCATCGCGGCGACGCTGGCCCGCATGGGATACCTGCGCCTCGACGGCCGGGACGCCGTACTCGCGCCGAGGCTGATGGAGCTGGGCAACGCCTACCTGGCCGCCCTGCGGCTGCCCCGTCTGCTGGACACGCGGGCCGACGCGCTCGCGGACGAGCTGGACGAGTCGGTGTCACTGGCCGTCGCGGACCGGGACGGCATCCGTTTCATCCACCAGGCCACCCGCCGCCGCGCGATGTCCCTGAGCTTCCGCATCGGCGACCTGCTCCCGGCCGAACGGACAGCGCCCGGCCCCCTGTTCGCCACCGAGTGGACTCCCGAGGACTGGGCGGGATGGCGGGACCGGCGGGCCGCCGACCCGCACGACCTGGGGTTCCCGACACTGCCCCCACGTGAACACCCCGTCGGGGACGAGGAGTTCGAGGAGCGCACACGGGAGGCGGATGCCCGGGGCTGGTCCCTCGACGACCAGTTGATCGAACCGGGCCTCGTCGCGGTCTCGGTGCCCGTACGGGACCGCGGTGGACGCGTCGCCTGCGTGGTGAGCGTGGTGAGCCACACCAGCCGGCACACCGCCGACTCCTTGCGGGACACCCTGCTGCCCCGGCTGCGGGCGACCGTACAGGCGATGGAACGGGATCTGCGCGAGGCCCCCGCCCAGCCGCCCGCCGCCCCCGCCGGGCTCGCCACCTGGACCGGGGCCTCGAAGCAGGAACTGGGCCGGGAGTTCGTCGAGTCGCTGGCCCGCGGACTGACCGTGATCACGGCGTTCGGCGAGGGCCGCGCCGCGCTCACGCTCACGGAGGTGGCGCAGGCGACGGGCCTCGCGCGGGCGACGGCCCGGCGAGCGCTGATCACTCTGGAACACCTGGGCCACGTCACGGCCCACGGGCGGACCTTCTCCCTGACACCCCGGGTCCTGTCCCTCGGCTTCCCGCCGCTGTCCCGTACGACGTTGCCGCAGCTCGCGGCCCCGCATCTGGCCGAACTCGCGGACCTGCTGCACGACTCGGCGTCCCTGGCGGTCCTGGCCGGCGACGAGATCCAGTACACGGCCCGCGTCGCCACCAGCCGCATCATGAGCGTCAACATCACGGTCGGCACACGGCTGCCCGCCTGCCCGACCTCCTTGGGCCGGGTGATGCTCGCGGACCTCACCCCGGCCGAGCGGGCCCCGTTCCTGACCGGCCTCCACCCGCTGACCCCGCACACGGTTACGGACCCGGCCGCCCTCGGGGCCACCCTGGACCACGTACGGGAAGCCGGATACGCCCTGGTGGACGGGGAGTTGGAGGAGGGTCTGCGATCCATCGCGGTCCCGGTGCGCGACCGTACGGGGAGGGTCGTGGCGGCCGTGAACGTGGCGATGCACAGCTCGCGCCGCACGGCCGAGCAGTGCGTCGGCGAAGTACTGCCGGAGCTGGCCGCGACGGCCGGGCGCATCGAGGCGGACCTGCGTGTGGCCGGGCGGTTCACCCGGGTTCCGGTCACCTGACCGTCGGCCGAACGGCCCTCCTCGCATCGGCTGCGCGACAGACGGGGGGGACGGGAGCCGGAATCGGAACCAGAACTGCCCCTCCCCTCCCTGTGAGGGTCAACGAACCAGGCAGGGCCGCTTCGCGTCGAACTGCCAGTCGGGGACGAGGTACCGCATCCCGGCGGCGTCGTCCCGGGCGCCCAACGCCTTCTCGCGGTAGAGGTCGTGGGCGGCGAGAAGCCGGTCCATGTCCAGCTCGACGCCCAGACCCGGCGCCTCGGGGACGGCGATCTCTCCGTCGACGATCCGCGGCGGCGCGACGGTGAGCCGCTCCAGCCCCTCCTGCCAGATCCAGTGCGTGTCCAGGGCGTTGTACTCCCCCGGCGCCGCGGCCCCGCAGTGGGTGACCATGGCGAGCGAGATGTCGAAGTGGTTGTTCGAGTGGCAGCCCCAGGTCAGCCCCATCGCGTTGCAGAGCTGCGCCACCCGCACCGAGCCCTGCATCGTCCAGAAGTGCGGGTCGGCCAGCGGGATGGACACCGACTGGAGCGCCAGCGCGTGTGTCATCTGCCGCCAGTCGGTGGCGATCATGTTGGTGGCCGTCGGAAGCCCGGTCGCGCGGCGGAACTCCGCCAGGATCTCGCGCCCGGAGTAACCGCCCTCGGCCCCGCAGGGGTCCTCGGCATAGGCGAGCGTGCCGACCAGAGGCCCGCACAGCTCGACGGCCTCACGCAGCGACCACGCGCCGTTCGGATCCAGGGTGATCCGCGCCCCGGGGAAGCGGTCCTTCAGCGCCCGTACGGCCTCGACCTCCGCCGGGCCGGCCAGGACACCGCCCTTGAGCTTGAAGTCCCGGAAGCCGTACAGGTCGTAGGCGGTCTCGGCCTGCCGGACGATCGCCTCGGGCGTGAGGGCCTCCTCGTGCCGGACGCGGTACCAGTCGACGTCCGAGTCGGGCTCACGGACGTACTCCAGATCGGTGCGGTCCGGGTCGCCGACGTAGAAGAGGTAGCCCAGGACCCGTACGGAGTCCCGCTGTTGACCGTCTCCGAGGAGCGCCGCGACCGGTACGCCGAGGTGTTGGCCGAGGAGGTCGAGCAGCGCCGACTCGACGGCCGTGACGGCGTGCACGGTGGTCCTCAGATCGAAGGTCTGGGCACCGCGGCCACCCGAGTCACGGTCGGCGAAACGGTCCCCGATCCCGCGCAGGACCCGCTTGTAGTCGCCCAACTTCGCGCCGACGACCAGGGGTTCGGCATCCCGCAGCGTCCGGGTGATCTTCTCGCCACCGGGTACCTCGCCCAGTCCCGTACGGCCCTCGGAGTCCCTGAGGACCACGATGTTGCGGGTGAAGTAGGGGCCGTGCGCGCCGGAGAGGTTCAGCTCCATGCAGTCGCGGCCGGCGACGGGGTAGACGGCGAACTCGGTGACGGTCGGCTGATTCATGCGTATCGAAGTCCTTGGCTGCGAGGGGAGGCGAGGGGAGACCCCGGGGAGGGAGACAGGGAGGAGTCGGAGAGGGCGGGAGCGGGGCCGGAATCGGAATCGGCGTCGGCGTCGGTGGCGGTGGCGGTGGCGGCCGGAGGCGGGTCGGTCATGTCGGGTCGGTCATGTCGGGTCGGGTCGGGTCGTCACAGGCTGAGGACGTCGAGGGTCCACTCCAGTGCCAGGACGCCGCCCAGCCCCAGGATCGCGAGCACCGTCGTATAGGTGGTCCGTACCTTGATCGCCTCGATGACCGAGAGGTTGAAGTACTCCTTGAACAGCCAGAATCCCGGGTCGTTGACGTGGGAGAAGGCGATCGATCCGCAGGACACGGCGAGGACCATGATCTCGGGGTGGATCCCGCTGCCCGCGAGGAGCGGCAGCACCACGCCGGAGGCGGTGACGACGGCGACGGTCGCCGAGCCGAGCGCCACCCGCAGGATGACCGCGATGAGCCACGCCAGGACGATCGGCGAGATGGACCAGCTGTCGGTGGCGTCCTTGATGTAGTCGGAGATCCCGCCTTCGACGAGGACGTTCTTGAAGGCGCCACCCGCGCCGATGACCAGAAGGATCATCGCCATCGACTGGGCCGCCGAGGTGCACGACGCGTTGACGTCGGAGAGGCTGCGGCCGATACGTGGTCCGAAGGCCCAGATCGCCAGGAGCAGGGTCAGCATGAGCGCGATCGGCGCCGAGCCGATGAAGGCGACGAAGTTCAGGAGCGGGCTGTGGCCCGAGGTCGCCATGTCGATGACGGCCGCGCCGGCGATCAGCACCACGGGGAAGAGCGCCACGAACAGCGACCAGCCCAGGCCGGGCATCTCCTCGTCCTCGAACTCGCGGTCGCTGACCAGGCCCTTGGGGATGGACGGGTTCATGGCCCTGATGAACGGCAGCCGCGGCCACAGCAGGGCGATGAGCGCGCCGGCCGGGACGGCGATGAACAGGCCGTAGAACAGGGTGTGTCCGACGGAGGCGTGGAAGGTCGCGGCGACGGCGGTGGGGCCGGGGTGCGGCGGCAGGAAGCTGTGCATCGTGGACAGGGCGATCGACATCGGCAGGCCGACCCACAGCAGATTGGCCCCGGTGACCCTGACGAGCGTGAACGCGATGGGCACGATGATGATGAACGCGACCTCGTAGAACATGGTCACGCCGATCAGCATGGACGTGACCACCATGGCCACCTGGACCCAGCGCGGTCCGAAGGCGTCCAGCAGCTTGCCGGCTATCCGCTGGGCGGCGCCGGAGTCCCCCATGACCCGGCCGACCATGGCGCCGAGCCCGATGGTGAGCATCGTGTCGCCGATCTGGCCCCCGATGCCCTCCGCGAGGACGTCCGGGATGTCGGCCACCGGTATGCCCCTGACCAGGGCGACACCCACCGCCACGAGCAGGAGCGCGGCGAAGCCGTTGAGTTTGGTCCGGGTCATGAGGAACAGCAGCACCAGAACGCTGATCCCGACTACGAGCAGAGGCATGGCAGTTCCCCTTTGAACTGTTGAGCTGTGCCGTTACTGAGTACTGAGCTGCTGAGTTCCGATATGGGCGGGGCGGGGGCGCGGGCACGGTTGCGCAACGCACCCCGAGCGGTGTGTGAGGCGCCGCGTGTCAGGTGCCGTGCGGCAGTGACAGGTGCCGGGGGGGCAGTGACTGGTGCCGGGGGGCAGGTGCCGTGTGTCAGGCGTCGCTGCGTCGGCGCACTGCTCCGACCAGTGCCAGGCCGGCGTCGAGGATCCTCTCCAGCTCGGCGAGGTCGTCGTCGCCGGGATCGGTGAGCGGGGCCCGTACGAGGCCGACCGGCAGCCCCCGCAGCCGGGCGGCGGCCTTGACGAGCGAGACGGCGTACCCGGGCACGCGGTCGCGCAACTCGACCAGCGGAACGTAGAAGTCGCGCAGGAGCTTGGTGAGCGTGGCGTCGTCGTCCTCGCACAGGGCGGTGAAGAAGGCGCCCGCGATCTCGGGGGCGAAGGCGTGGACGGCCGACGAGTAGGCGGGGACGCCGACGGTGGCGTACGCGCGGGCCTGGATCTCGGCGGTGGAGGCACCGTTGAAGAAGAGGAAGCCGTCGGGGGCGGCGAGCGTGAGGCGCTGCAGGCGGTCGAGGTCGCTGTGCCCGTCCTTGAGGCCGATGACCGTGGGGATCTCCGCGATGCGGCGCAGGCCGTCGGCGGTGAAGGTGACCTGCCCGCGCTGGTACGCGATGAGCGGCAGACGGGTGCCGGCGGCGATCCGGCGCACCTGCTCGACCAGTCCGTCCTGCGGGGCGCCGACGAGGTAGTGGGGCAGTACGAGCAGGGCGTCCGCGCCGGCCTCCTCGGCGATCCGGGCGAACCGCAGGGCCTGTGCCCAGCCGTAGCCGACGCCGGCGACGACGGGCAGGCGGCCGCCGACGATCTCGACCGTGGCCCGGACCACGGCGCGGTACTCGTCCTCGTCGAGCGAGAAGAACTCCCCGGTTCCGCAGGCGGGGAAGACGGCGCCCGGGGCTCCCGCGTCAGGCCCGCCGGCCAACTGGGCGGTCAGGTAGGCCCGGTACGCCGGCAGGTCGAGTCCGCCGTCGTCACGGAAGCTCGTCAGGGGGAAGGACAGCACTCCGCCCGCCATGCCGTCGCGCAGCCGCTGGGCCACGGCTTCGGTATCCGCGCTGAACCGCATTCCGAATCTCATCTCCATATGCAGATGGCGTACATGTATGAGAACGGAGGTTAGGTCGGTGAACCGGCATGGTCAATGGGTGCGGCACCGCGGATTTACGATGAGGGCATGCCGGAGAGCAGCGGAGTCCGCGGAGTGAAGTCGGCGGCCCGCACGGTCGCGCTGCTGGAACTGCTCGCCACGCGCGGCGACCGGCCCGCCCGCCTGGACGAACTGGCCGAGGAACTGGGCGTACCGCGCAGCAGCATGTACCAGCTGCTGCAGACCCTCATCGAGTGCGGCTGGGTGCGCTCCGACACGACGGGGTCCCTCTACGGCATCGGGATCCGCGCCCTGCTCACGGGCACGAGCTACCTCGACAGCGATCCCCACGTCCGCGTGGTGCGCCCGTACCTCGACGAGGCCTCGGACGCACTCGGCGAGACGATCCACCTGGCCCGGCTCGACGGCCCGGACGTCGTCTACCTCGCGACCCGCGAGTCCCACGAGTACCTGCGCACGATCAGCAGGGTCGGCCGCCGGATCCCCGCCCACGCGGGCGCCCTCGGCAAGGCACTGCTGGCCGAACGCGCCGACGACGAACTCCCCCTCGCCGAGGGCCCGTTGGCGGCCCTCACGGAGAACACGCATACCACTCGCAGCACGCTGCTCGCCGACCTGGCGGAGGTACGCGAGCGCGGCTACTCGATCGACCGCGAGGAGACGGTGACCGGCATCGCGGGCTTCGGCTTCGCCCTGCGGTACGGCACACCGGCCACGGACGCCATCAGCTGCTCGGTACCGGTGGCCAGGCTCAGCGAGGCGCACGAGACCCGGGTGATCGCGGTCATGCGGGAGATGCGCACGAAGATCGAAAGCGTGCTCCCGTCGACATCGGGCACCCCGGACTGGCGCTGACCGACACGACCCCGAGCCCTTGCCCTCACCGCCGGAGGCCAGGCAGACAGGCAGAAGGACGCCGGAGAGCCGGGCCGCGACGCCCCGGGCCCCGGCGACGCACAGCGCCCCGGACGCCACGCGGAACAGGCCCGATCCGACCCCGGCACCTCACGAACACCGACCCCCGCCGGCCCGGCCCACGGGGGCCTCACCGCCCCACCCCTGATCCGGTACGCTGTGATCCGAGCGTCCCTGGCAGACGCTGCGGCGTACGCACAATTCGACACCACCCACACCGCAGCAACCACCACGGGCCCGCTCAAGCTCCGCCTTCGTAGCTCAGGGGATAGAGCACCGCTCTCCTAAAGCGGGTGTCGCAGGTTCGAATCCTGCCGGGGGCACCAGTTCAGAAGGGGGTCACCTACCGATTTCGGTAGGTGACCCCCTTCTGACATCCAGATCTGACATCAACGGCGACAGCTACTGCCGACCGGAACGCCTCCTGAGCAGCCGATCCATGTGGCTCATGGCCTCGCGCTGCGTGTCCTGCACGACGTGCGTGTAGACGTTCATGGTGATGCTGATCTGCGAGTGCCCCAGGATCTCCATCACGACGCGGGGCGCGACCCCGGCCGCTGTGAGGAGCGTGGCCGTGCCATGGCGAGCATCGTGCAGCCGGATCACGCGGAGGCCGGCGGACTGGGCGACACGCGTGAAGGAGCGGTACAGGTTCCGTGGCTCGATGGGACGACCGTTGCGGGTGGCGAAGACATAGTCAGACTCCTGCCACCTCTCCCCCGCCTTGACCCGAGCGTCCGTCTGCCGCATGCGGTGCCAGCGCAGGGGCGCGATGCAGAGGGCGGGCAGCGGGACGGCTCGACGACGACGGCTCTTCGGGTCGTCGTCGTAGAGGAGGCCACGCCGACGCTGGACCTGATGGCGGACGTAGAGGACACGGTTTTCCAGGTCGAGGTCTGCCCAGCGGAGACCGACGATCTCACCGCGCCGCAGCCCCATGGCGATGGCGAGGACGAAGGCCGCGTAGAGCGGGTCCTTACGGGAGACAGCGAGAAAATCGAGCGTCTCGTCGAGGGTCCAGGGATGAAGCTCGGGCGTGTCCGTGCGCGGCGGCTCGACGAGCTTGGCGACGTTGCGCGCGATGAGCTCCTCGCGGCAGGCCGACGTCAGCGCCGAGCGCAGAACTCGATGCGACTCCTTGGCGGTTGCGGCAGTGGTCTCCTTTTCCAGACGGACGAGGAAGCGACGGACGTCGGCGACGCCGAGGGATTCGAGCCGCTTGGCACCGAGGAGGGGCACCAGGTACAGCCGGACGTGCGCCTCGTACTTGTCGAAGGTGCTGAGCTTCCGCCGGGGCTTGATGACGTTGTCCAGCCAGTACGGCAGCCACTCGGAGAGCTTGGCCGACTTGGTGGGCACGGGCACGCCCTGGTCCACCTTGTCGAGCAGCTCCCGGCGCTTGGCGTCGCACTCGGCCCACGTCTTGCCGTAGGCGAACTTCCGGGCGCGGGTACCGTCCGGCTGGAGCACGTAGACCGCGCAATGGAAGCGACCGTCCTTGCGCTTCGTGATGGTGCCCGCGCCGTTCGGGTTGCGCTTGCGTTGCTGGGCCATCAGGCCGCCGCCTCCAGTTCGTTGGTGATGTAGTCGCGGACAGCACGCGCCGGGATACGACGGCACCGGCCGATCGTGAGCGAGGGCAGGCGACGGGATCGGATCAGGTCGTAGACCGTGGAGCGGCCGAGCTTGAGCCGGGCCATGACGTCCGGGACCGTCAGCAGCTCTTCGTCATGCATGGGTGGGCCCTCCTTCCGTTTCGGTGCGGGTTCGAGCGATGCGGCAAGCCAGGCCGTCGTCATGCAGGCAGCAGCCCTTCTTGTTTGGCGCGTTGGGTGTGGGCGATGTCGTGGCGGACCTGGGCGGCCAGGAGTTCTTCGCCGGGGCGGTAGCCGCTGCTGAGGTAGGTCCACGAGGAGGCGGTGACGAGGGTGGTGTTCTCGTCGTCCACGGGCAGGCCGGCGCGGATGCGGGCGGCTTCGGCCTGGGCGGTGCGCCAGGCACGGCGTACGTCGCGGAGCGCGCCGAGGGTGGTCGAGTAGGCGCGCGATTTGCTGGAGAAGTGGCCGCGGAAGCCGAGCATGTGGGCCCACTTCCAGAGCTTCAGGTCGGCGAACTCGGGGAGGTGGCCGAGCACCCAGGCCGTACGGATCATCTGGCGGGCGTGCTGCTGCACGGGGAGATCCGTGAGGGGCTCGGCCTGGCCGGTGCCGTCGCAGTCGTCGCACAGGTCGCGAAAGCTGTCCGGGCCGCGTACGTAGCCGCGTCCGGCGCAGGGGCGGCAGATGAGGGTGCGGTCCACGGTGCCCGCGCCCTCGGCGTTCTTGGTGGCGTACTTGGCGACGTATCCGGCGACCTTGGCGTCCGTGAGTTCGCCGTCCCCCAAGGCGGAGATCTGGTCCACCTTGAAGCGGTCGCCCCACCGGATGACGCGTTCGCCGACCGCGTCCGACTCGACGAAGAGCCGGGCACGCTCGACCGCCAGGCCGACGGCGACACGCAGGGCGTCGAAGGTGGCCCAGGCCGGGGGCGAGGTGGTGTGGCCGTCGGGACCGTCGAAGCGGACGACCGCGTGGAAGTGGACCAGGCCGCGTTGTTGGTACTCAGCGACTTTGGCGAAGGAGACGCGGAGGGCAGCGTTGAGGGCCTTCTGTGTCATGCCGAGGTGCTCGGCGAGGGCGCGGCGCAGGTAGGTGGTGAAGCGTGCCCAGAGGGCCCCGGCGTGGGCGTTCCACAGAACGGCGCCGGTGTAGTCGTAGCTTGCCGGGCGGAGTGGGGTTCCGAGTTCGGGAGCGTCCTGGGGGTGGCTCTCGCCGCACGCGCAGGGGCGGGGCTTGCCCATCTCGGTGGTAGGGCGGTTGTGGACGGGGCCGAAGGACGGGGCGGTGAGGGTGACGAAGGCGCGGGGGTGGTCGCGGACGGCTTCGGCGACGTTCTTGCCGCCGGACAGTCCGGCCTTGATCAGGTGGTAGGTGTCAGCGGCGTAGAGGCGGGAGCAGGCCGGGCAGCGGGAGGCGCGGCGGTTGCCGCAAGTGGTGAGAAGGCGGCCGGTGGGTTCGTCTTCGGAGCGGTAGGAGCGGACCACCTGCTTGGTGGCCTGGTCGGTGGTGACGGTCCAGCCGTGCAGGTTGACGGGGCTGGTGCAGCCTCGAAGGTCGCGCACCTGCTCCGTCACGCGGTCGAAGTCGTCGGTGTTGGCCAGTTCGACCAGGTCCCGCAGGCCGGGACTGATGACGTGGCGCAGGTCGAGGGGGCGGCGCATGTGTGGCGGGGTGTCCCTTCTGGCGCGAGGGTGGGGAGCCTGCGGGCAGCAGCGATTCAGTGCGCTCGGGCTGCTGCCCGCAGGCATGGCAGGGCGGGCCCAGGGGTGGGCAGTGGTGGGAAGTGCCGGAGAGGCCGGCGAAAGGTGTGGCCCTACAGAGCGGCGTGCAGCGCGGTGGCCATGGGCAGGCCGATCCCGAGTCGCGTCTTGAGCTGGGCCGCTGTGATCGGTTCGCCATGCTCGGTGCGGTGGGACGTTGCGATGGAGCGTGCTTCGGTCAGCAGAGGCTCAGGCACCTTGACCGCAGGCGAAGCGGGAGCCGGGGCAGCCTGGGCGATGTGAGGAGCGACGGGGGCCGGGGCCGGAAGGGTGGGCGGCGCCGCAGGGCGGATGGCGTCGGAAGCCGTCTCAGGCACCGACTCGATCTCGTCCGGCACGAAGGCCGGTACGGCGGGGCGCGCAACCGTGTGGAAGGCGCGCAGGAGCTGCGGGCCGACGGATCCCCAGCCGAGGAGGAGCAGTGGAGCCACCGCGTCAACGGCGGCGCGGCCGTAGTGTCCGGCGACGATCGGTTCGGCGACGTTGAGGGCGAGGGTCAGCAGCCCGGAGAAGTGCATGAGGCGCGTGGCAGCCGTCATCTGGTCGGCGGGCAGGCCGCGCAGGGAGAGGTAGCGCAGGGCGACCAGGAGGCCGACCACGGACAGGTCCACCATCGGGGCGATGAGCGGTGCGATCGGGCCGGGGACGCCCAGGCGCAGGGCGAGCGACCAGACGTTGCCGAAGGAGAAGACGAACGCCAGCGCGGCAATGACGATCATGACGGCGGTAATGGTGCGCTGAGTGATCCGGTCCTCTGTCATGGGTGTTCACCTCCTCTCCTGGGGTGTCGGGAACGTGCGAGCGCGGTGGGTCAGGCTGCTCAGGCGTCGAGCTTGGTGAGGTCCACGTCCGTCAGACGAAGGCCGAGGAAGGCTTCCAGGAGGACGTTCGGGTCAGCGGTGAGACTTGCCGTCTCTTCGGCGACGCGAGCCGCTTCCGCGTCGGGCACGTAGGGCGTACGGATGCGGGTGAAGCCGGGTTGCGACTGGTGGTTCATCGATGCGACGCCGACGTAGGTGGGGTCCTGGAGGTTGATCGGGTTGGCGTCCGGCCATTCCCGGATCTCGTCGCCGAGTGCGGCCACAGCGGCTTCGGCGGTCTTCTGGGCGAAGCTCAGGCCGACGGGGCACACGTCGCGGATGAAGGTGGGGATCGCGTCACCGGTGGACTTCTGAGTGGTGAGGATGACGAGCAGTCCCACGGACCGGCCCTTCTTCACCAGGTCTTCCACAAGCCGGGCGTTCTCGGCGGCGAGCGCGGCCAGTTTCTTCGTCTGCTGGTCGCTGCCCTTGTGGTCGCGGAAGTAGGTGTGGGCTTCGTCGACGATCAGCACGACCAGGGGCCAATGCTCGGACGGGCCGACGTCCCACATCGACTTCACCCCGAGCACCTGGCGCACCGAAGCCGAGCGGACGCGGCGGAGCTCCACCAGGTGACGGAACAGCTTGTTGGCCTCTTCCAGGTCATCGCCCACGAAGGCGAACATGCGTTGGACCCAGTCGGCGTAGTCGCCTTCGTACGCAGCCGACACCTTGCCGTCCGCGCAGGCGAACTGCACCGCGGGCGACGGTGCCCAGTCGGAGAGAAGCCGGTTGATCAGGCTGGTCTTGCCAAAGCCAGGGAGGCCGGCCACGGTGACGCCGGGTACCTGCGTGAGGTTCACCGAGACGGGCTGCGCGTACTCGTCCAGGCCCAGATCCCACCGGGCTGTCTCCTCCGGTGGCTCACCTGTGGGGTGGTGCTCGGTGGGGAACTTCAGCGGATCCAGTCGCACACCCCGGATGAGGACCTGCCCAGGCTTGTCCTGGGTGACCGCCACTCGTGTGCACCGCCAGGCGTCCGCGAGGTGCGGGCCCGCTTTCTGGAACTGCTGGAGTCCAACACCAGGCAGGCACTGGGCCCGCGCGATCACTCCGTACGCGTCGTGCTTCACCTTCAGGGAGGGGATGAGGACGCGCGGCTTGATGGGCTTGCCGTTCGTGTTCGCCAGCGACGCCAGGGCGGTCGGGGTCTTGTCCGTGGCCGACAGCTTGAGCATCGGTGCGAGCCGCTTCCAGCCCCAACGCACGCGTACGGCCTGCCGTATGGACTGCCGGGTCATGGCGTCGGCGCGAACGTAGCGGACCACCCACCAGGCCGCCCATCCGACGAGCACGACGAGCGGCAGGGCGACGGCGAGCGGGACTTGACCGAAGATCCCTTCCGCCGGGGAGTTCGAGTCCTTCATGTGTGGCTCTCCAACGGGTTATAGAGGAAGGCCGCCAGGGCCGATTCGAGGGCCGCCCGATCCGCCGACACGTCGAGGCGGGGATAGCCGTAGCCGACGAGCACGGCCGCCACCGAGTTCACGAGTGATTCGGTGAACCGGGCATCCGGCCCGGCGTGAGGCAGCGGGTAGCTGCGCTCAGCGCCGGACCGGGAGGTGGTGACGCTCACGCCGCCTCAGCGGCCGGGGCCGCCAGGTCCAGGCGAGCCGCGCGGTAGGCGATGCCGTCCGAGAGCGAGCCGTTGAAGATCCGCGCCCACGGGGTGGCGAACAGTTCCACCGGCATGACCGGGACACCCGGCCGGAGGCCGTTGGGCAGTCCGGTCTCCGGAACGGTGATCTTCAGAGCTTCGGCACGGTCCTCCTCCATGAAGAAGAGGGTGATCGTGTAGAGCTTCGCGCCGGTCTCACGGTCGGTGGCGAACTGCGTCTTCTCCTGGTCCGCGTACTTCGGCACCGGCAGGGTGCCGACCATGAACGACGAGGTGGGGAGCAGGCCAACACGGATGCGTGCCATGGGAGTTGATTCCTTTCGGTTGCGCTCCACCGGAGCGGTGGGGCGTGATCACCATTGAACATAGCTGACCTAGCACTGTCAAGTGAATCGGGTGAGCTAGGTGTCAGCTGACATAGGCCACCTATGTCAGTGGGGTGTGCTAGGGGTGCTAGAAATCGCTACTCTTGGGCCATGAGCCCCGCGCCAGAGAGCAAGCAGGACCGTCGGCCGCCGTATCAGCACGCTGCCGACGAGCTTCGGCGCGACATCTTGCAAGGGCGGATCAAGCCGGGCGAGCAGATGCCGTCCATTCGCGAGCTGCAAGAACGCTTCGGCGTGGCCAACATGACCGCGAGGTCCGCACTCAATGTGCTGCGCGATGAGGGCTTGATCTACACGATCCATGGACGTGGCAGCTTCGTCGCAGACCACAGCGCTGGCGGGGAGCTCTCGGCGAACTACACCGCTCCAGCTTGGTACCTGGCGAACCAGGACGAGAAGCCCGGCCAGGCAGGGCAGGGGGAGGGTGGTCCCGACGCCACCGAAGCGGCCGAAGGCGCCGGGACCACCCTTGCTGAAGCACTCACCGCGCTACGTGACGAGATCCGTGTTCTCAGTGCTGATCATCAGGAACTGCGACGTGAGGTCGAGGAGCTGAAGACAGCTCAGCAGCCGAAGCCGTAGTCCTGATCTGGGCCACTTCCTCTCGCAGCTCCCTGGTCTCCCTGCTGAGGCGGACGACCATGGCCCGCATCTCCTCGATCAGCGCGACTACCTGATCCGTGTCCCCGACGTGAATGCTGGTCGACCCCATTTCGTTGTCCGGTATGTGCTCGGTCATCGCTCCCTGCTTGCTGCCGTGCCGCCGTTCCGTGCCGCACTTGCTCGAACCGCCGGGACTTGCCCACGGCATCCGCTTCTCTCCCAGGTTGATCGACTACTGCGCTGCGGTGCTGTTCAGAGTTTCTTTACTGGATCAAGGCGGCCCGCCTACGGCGGTCCGCGCGCGCTGGCGGCCACGGGCCGCCGCCGCTCCCTGTCTCCGCCACCGCTGCGCCGGCCCCCGGCCACTCAGCGCGCAGTACCGCCAAGCCAGACAGCCAGGCCAGGAAGTGACTCGCCCAGCCCGAGCACCAGGAGCACGACCAGGTCCAGGCCGAGCCCGCGCCAGCACGCCCCCGCCGTCCAGATGGCCGCCGTTCCCAAAGCGGGAGACGTGGCTGATACCGGAACGGGGTTGCTGGAGACACACGTGACGGGTGCTCGTTCGGCGCACTCGCCGCCGTGGCTGACTTTCGGTGGCGCAGGCCAGAACTGCGCTGCCAATGAATGGGCTTCAACTGCTCTCCTCTCCAACTCTGCGACAGCCGACAGGGGTTGTAGTCGCACCCGAATCCGAGCACGCCGACCGCCCCGGTACCATCGGCACCGGGGTCCTGATCAGGGCTTCCGCGACCGGACCACCCGGAATGCTGTCGAGGCTGAGGGGTGGTCCGGTCTTTTGCTGTTGGCGTCCGCGCGAAGGTGGCGCCAGACGGGTCCGTTGGGGTTCGGGGTCAGATCAGGGCTTTGCCCACCTCGTAGATGGTGGGCCGGTCCCCCGGCGCGTGGCTGAGCATCGCTTCGACCAGGTCGCCCAGCTCACCGGGCACCTTCACGGGCCGACGCCGACCGTTGGCCACTGCCTCTCGCTGCACGGGGCGCGGAGCGTCGTCCGGGTACTCGACCGCCCGCCAGCCCGTGGCGGAGATGAGCAGCGACGCCCCGAGCGCGTAGATGTCGGCTTCCTGCGTCGGCTCCGCTTCTCCGGTGTCCAGCACGCTGCGCGCGATCTCCGGTGCCTCGTAGTGGACGAGGCAGCCGCGGAACGGGAAGTCGTACCCCTGGGGTACCTGGCCGCCCCGGGCAAGGGCGAGGTCGATGAGGTGCGTTCGTTCCGGGCCGACGATGAAGTGGGCGGGTTGCACGTCGCCGTGTGCCCAGCCCCTCACGTGGAGATCGGCCAGGGCTTCGACGCATCCCAGCGCCACGCTGGTGCTGGCTTTGATGGACGAGCCCTGCTTGCGGCAGGGCTCCCACAGCTTGTGGAGATCCGGCCCGTCGTGCCACGGCTGGAAGTTCCACGTGCCGTGTTCCCATTCGCCGTACGCGATCTCGTCGAGGCCGAGGCGATGCAGGACAGCGCCCTCACGTGCGGGCGCGAGCGCGGTCCAGGGCTGGGCAGGCCACTCGGCCGTTGCCTCGATCGGATAGCCCAGCTTCACGGCGAAGTGGCCCCTATGGCTCTCCACCTCCCACACCGTGGAGCCCCGGCGGTTGATGACCAGGCGCTGAATCGTGGGCATGAGCGCATCGAGCACCACGATCGGCAGTTCAGGGGTTGGGCCGGACAAGGTCTGTTCTCCTTCCGGGCGAGCGCGGCCGACCTCGAGGCGAGGCCGGCCGCGTTGCTGTTGTCGAGGGTTACGCCTGACCGTACGGTCGGCCGCAGTCCGAGTCGCACTGTGCGAGGTTCGTGCCGTCCACGGTCCACAGGTCATCGAAGACCACGAACCCGGCCGCCTTCATGGCGCGCGCCGAGGCGGCGACCTTCTCCGGGTCGCGCGCTCCTCCGCCCGGCTTCGGGTTGTGGTGCAGGAAGCGGCCCGCGTGCTGTGTGCACAGCTCGGCGTACTCCTTCGTGTGCAGGATGAGCGCGTGCAGCCCGAGGTCCACGTCGTCAGACGGAACCATGGGCACGGTGGCCGTGGCCGCCGCGACGAGGAACGCGACCGCCTGGTCCGCGATCCGTTCAGCGCGCTCGGGGGACTGCCCGTCGTGGACCGCCACGAAGCGGGCAAGGCTCTCGAACAGCTCTTCACCAGCCACCGCGCGACCGGTCTTCTGATCGCTCGCCGTTGCCGTCATGTGCCATCTCCTGAGGTGAGGTGGTGCGTGGCGCTTACATCCCGTCCTGATCGCCGAGCTCGGCGCGCGGACGATCGGGAAGCGGGCTTGAAGGCCGGCCCCGAACGGGTCGGGGAGCCGGGAAATCGGCACCCGTTCGGGGCGGCCGGTCTACTGGCTGGCGCCGAGGAAGAACAAGGCCCTGGCACATAAGCCGATGACGCGCTTCACAGCGGGACCTGACTGTTGCCGTTCCGGGCGGCCAGACGTGCGCTCAGCTCTTCCCGCGCACTGGGTGCCACCACATTGCTGGGCAGGGCATCCCACTCCTTGCCGCCACGGACCGGCCGCATCTGCACTCGGCCACCGATCTCACCCATGACGACACCGATATGCCCGGTGACACTGTCTTTCGCCAGTTCACCGATGTCTGGTCTGGTCTGCTGATTGCTCGCCATGCACACGAGCATCGCGAGCCGGGTACCCCCGCCAAAAGGTCAGGCTGATTACCCAACTTGGGTAACATCGCGGCAAGTAGAGAATCCGCGACGTTGCGTAGCCCTCGCAGTGTGGGAGCTTGCCCAATGCCCGACGCCGACCGGCCGCAGGAGTTGCCTGCCCGGCTGCTCACCGATCCCGAGATGATCAATGCGTGCCGGGTACGGGACTTCGGCAGAGTCTTCCGGCTGGTGAAAACCAGAGCGGGCATCTACCCCTCGATGATCGCGAGGCGCTGCGAGCTGACGCCGAGCCGTGTCGGTGAAGTCATCGCGGGACGGCGCCAGTTGCTCCACATGGACGTCGTCGAGCGCATTGCCGACGGGCTGCGCATCCCAGGGCACATGCTCGGACTTGCCCGGCGCACGTGGGAGACGCCTCAGGCTCTCGTCGTCACCGAGCGCGAGGTATCCCAGGGGGCGGAGCCGGAACAGCAGGCCCCCGCGTCTCTGCCGGGCCCCGACGTGGACAGCATCCTTGCGCTGACCACGCGAACCAACCTCAGCGCAGCCACACTTGCAGCCTTCCGGTCATCCATCGAGGACTACTGGCGACGAGACGACCAACACGGCGGGGAAGCTCTCAGGCCGGCCGTCGTCGGACAGCTCCGGTATGTGGCCGGACTTCTGAAGGAAAGCCGACCGCCGGCCATCCAGAACGGCCTGTACGGAATCGCGGCCGAGCTCGCACGCCTCACCGGCTGGATCTACTTCGACGCCCGCCAGTACAACCAGGCCCGCGCCTACTTCACCGAGGCCCTGCAACTCGCCAAGGCGATCGACGACCGCCAGTTCATGGCCAACGTCCTTGCCTGCATGAGCTTGCAGGCGACCTACCAGGACAAGCCCGCGGATTCCCTGGCACTCGTGACCGCCGCCCAGGACCAGGCCCGCTCAGCCATCGACACCACCCCGCGCGTTCTGTCGATGCTGTCCATGCGGGAAGCGTTCGCCCATGCCACGCTCGGCAGCCAGACGTCCACGCACCGGGCGATCACGGAAGCGCACCGCCAGTTCGAGCAGATCCAGGCGAGCGACCCGGACCCGTCGTGGGTGGCCTACTTCAACGAACCGAAGCTCATCGTGGACACCGGCATTGCCCACGGCCGACTCGGCGAAGCAGCGACCGCTGAACCGTTGATCGCGGACGCCTTGCGTCGGGAAGCCCACACCAATCAGCGCGGCCGAGCGTTTCACGCGTTCTGGCTGGCTCGTACGCAGCTGGACCAAGGCAAGCTCGACCAGGCGTGCCACACGGCCACGCAAGCCCTGGAGCCCGCATCGGCGGTGGCTTCGGAACGAGTGTCGGGCCACCTCAGGGAGTTCTACGACCAGTTGGCCCCACACAGGCAGGAGCCCGTAGCCCTGGCCTTCGAGGCGCGGCTACGGGAGCTCCTGCCGCCGGTCAGCGGATCGCTTCATCCATGAGCACGTACAGCAGGCCGACGAGGGATCCGCTGCTCACGATCTCGCGGCGGTCGATCATCCCCCGTATCTCGCTGAGGGGTATCCACTCGATGCGGTCGGACTCGTTCTTCTCCGAGGGCGGACCCTCGTAAGTCGCCCCGTCCGCACGGAAGACGTGGTGCTGTGAGTCGGTGATTCCATTGGCCGGCTCGGCGTAGATCAGGGGCTTGATGGGCCCAGGCCGCCACCCCGTCTCCTCCAAGACTTCGCGGGCCGCCGCCTCTTCAGGAGTCTCGCCCTCCTCCACCAGGCCCATGGGCAACTCCCAGGCCCAGGAGTCCGTGATGAAGCGGTGCCGCCACATCATCAGCACCTCTTGGCGGTCGTTGACCACGGCCGCCACGGCCAGGTGCCGCAGGCGAACGACGTGGTACTCCCACCTGCGCCCGTCAGGCTGTTGGACGTCGACCAGACACAGATTCACCCAAGGGTTGGTGTAGATCTGTCGCTCACCGTGGGTCTTCCACTCCATACCTGCGGCCCCTCTCGATCGGTCTCCAGGATCTCAGACCGCCGCAGAGGGCAGCGCAAGTTCGGGTCTTTTTACGTCACACTGACGAGATGCTGCGGGAGGCTTGCCTCATGGGGGCGCCGAAACCTCCCGGGTCAGGCAGGCGGTAGCTCGACGCGGTACGAGTGCCACGCACCGCGGAGTCCCTGTCCGGTTGGGAGACAGCGCGGTTGACTGAGGTCGGAGCAATCGGATCATTTTCCCCTGTGGCGACACCTGCACCACTTAGCATGAAGTGCACCAGGGTGCGCGCTGTGAGTAGTTGACCCCTCAGGCGCCACAGCTCTATCTCGACCACGGAGCAGTTGTTGACCGATCTTGCGAGTAGCCCCCTTCCCGTGGACGACGGTGGGCACGACGCCATCAAAGGGTTTGCTTACCAATTCGACAAAACCCTTATTGAGATCTTTCAGAGCCCGCGGCAGAGGCTTCAGATTGAAGGCGCGCAAGATTTGAGTGGCGAGCACTATCACATGCAAATCAAGAATCGGTCCGGACGGTTCTACCTATCAGTGGTAGGTAAAGCGGTTCGCAAGATGTTTCTTCAATTCACGAGCAGTCGTTCTGCTTCCTACATCTTGCACTGTCATTTTGCAGACCAGGCTCCGGGGACTTGCAGATCGCTCACTGCCGAGGAATTGGACGGTTTGCTCGCTGGCCAATTTGATCAGGCTGAGAAAGAATTGAAGTTGCAGTTCTTGAAGTCCTTCTACATCAGCTTTTCCGAGGACTATGAATCGCAGTTCAAAAATGTTTTGAAGTGTGTCGCTGATGAACTTTCCGCTAGGGATTCTGTAGAGGCGCTCTCCTATCACGCCATTCTTCACGCATACCTGAGAAACTTGGTTCTAACAGAGATCCCGGGTTCTCGCTGGGTGGGACTCAACGACTTGAAGAAGGCCGTTAAGGAGGCACAGAGTGCCATCTTCACGTCGATCTATGTGGCCCATTGTGGGTACGAGAAATATCTGAAAATGGTTAGGAGGCAGTACCTCCCACGACGCGTGAACATCCCGAATATCGAACGGGTTTTCTCTTTTGAGTGCACGCAAGAGACCGACCCCCAGGAAATTGCGGAGGCGGTACTGAGTATCTGTGATAGATATCGTATCGAAGAAAACTCTCCGGTCCCTTATTTCACGTTCCGCGGCGAATTTGAAGATAGCTCCATAAAGGCAAGCCTGTGGGAGGCAGGCGCATATTTCAATGACGGCCGCGGGTATCATGGTGGAGCCTTCAGGATGAACATTCTGACCAATCCTCCCTTCGGTGCCGCTCGCATTAAGATCGTGGAGCCGGAGCGGCTGCAGGAGCTGATGACCAGCGTGGCTGTCAAGGAGTTCCACGACTTCTTCCTCGTTGAGAAGGATGAGCCTCCGGTCCTGGTTTCGCGTCCCAGTCACGTATTTCTGCAATCTCATGGTGACCTGATCGAAGTATTCCGATAAGGAGAATTTCAGTGTCCAGTGCGGAAGTAGTTGCTGTTTACCCAAACCGCATCAAGATTGCAGTTCACGACATCGGTGAACTCGCCGGCGGCGATCCTGTTGAAGTCGGCTCCTATCTTAAAATCTATGACAGCATTCAGGGCGCCATTGTGGCGATTATTGAAAGCTATTCGATTGAGCTCCGACCGAGCAAAGATGCGGCGGAGGATCGGCAAAAGGTATACGTCATCGAAGCGGTGCCGCTTGGGTTCGTTGATGGTGATGGGAGATTCTCTCGCGGTGGGGGCGGAATCGCTATTCCACCTAAGAAGGTGTCAGTCGCTGTGAAGGATGAAGTTCAGCGCATCTACGACACGGTGGAAACCGAGAAGCGATTTCACTTTGCTCAATTGGCTCAAGACATTTCTGTTGACGTTCCGGTTGACGGAGACAAGTTTTTCAGCCGCCACATCGCGGTCGTGGGATCCACGGGATCTGGGAAGTCTCATGCTATTGCGAGGATCATCCAGACTGCTACTCAGATTCGAGATGATTCTTATGGTGAGTATCATCTAAACAATGCGCATGTTGTAATTTTCGACATCCACTCAGAGTACAAAACCGCCTTCCCGGAGGCGAATCACCTTTCCGTTGAATCACTAATTCTGCCCTATTGGTTGCTCAATGCGGAGGAACTTCAGGATCTCTTCATCGAAAGTAATGAGGAGCAATCACACAATCAGATCGCTACCTTGAAGAAATCCATTACGGAGAACAAGCGGCTGCACTTCAAGGGGTCAGAGGAGAAGCGTGACCTGATCCACTACGAGTCCCCAATCTTCTTTGAGATCCAAGAAGTGCTCGATGCGATTAAGGCGAAAAACGCCGAGCGCATTGGTACACCAGGGAAGACCACAGACCGGGCAGGTCCGCTTTTTGGTAAGCTCGACAACTTTATTACACGCCTTGAAAATCGCGTGCTCGACAGGAGAATGGATTTTCTGCTGGGGGCCCGAGCGAAGCAGGTGAATCTTGAAACCGTTCTTCGCCAGTTCACCGGATATGACCCGAACTCGCTCGCCAATGTAACGGTGATTGACCTCAGCGGCGTCCCGTTTGAGGTTTTGAGCATTACGGTTTCGCTGGTGTCGCGATTGCTCTTTGACTACTCGTACTACTTCAAGAAGAACAACGCCTCATCCCTGGTGGAGACGCCACTCCTGCTCGTTTACGAGGAAGCTCACAAATACGTACCGAAGAGCGGATTGGCCAAGTTCAGTGCATCTAGAAATTCCATCGAAAGGATCGCTAAGGAGGGGAGGAAGTATGGAATCACGGCTGCCATTGTGAGTCAGAGGCCAGCCGAGATTTCGGAAACGATTTTCTCCCAATGCAGCAACTTTCTTGCCATGCGGCTTACGAACCCCGAGGATCAAAATTACGTTAAACGTCTCTTGCCGGATTCTCTGGGGCCCCTAACGGAGTCGCTTCCCGTATTGAGCTCGGGTGAGGCCCTTTTGTTGGGGGACGCTGCGGTCATGCCGTCGAAAGTGGTAATGGAGCAGGCGCGCCCGGCCCCCTCGTCAAGTGACGTCAGGTACATGGCGGAGTGGATTAAGCCTTGGCACGACGTGCAGTTCGTGCGTGTAGTCGAAGACTGGCAAAGGTAATCGATCCACTCTCGGGAGCCTGGCCAATCAGTCACAGTCGTGAGCGGCAGCGTCACCCCAAATGCGACATACCTGCACCTTCCTCCGGTGGCTGTTCGCTATGCGCGCGGCAGGGGCGCCGGCTCAGCTGGATCGGGCCGCCTTGACGCGAACTGCCATTACCAACCTTCGTTGGGCCGCCTGCCTCTGGTTCGAGCTGATGGCAACCCTGACGGCAACGACGACACGTAGAGGCCATTGATTACGACCATCAGTCAGCAGTCGGAAGGAAGACGGAGCTCCCGCTCAACGGTCCGCCCGATCCTACCGTTCAGAAGGTTTCTGACATCCACGGCTGACATCAACGACGCCGGACGGGGGCGTACACCAGCGCCCCTGTCCGGCCGTCGCACCACTCGACGACAGCCGCCGCAGCGGGCTCGGATCGAACTCCTAAAGCGGGTGTCGCAGGTTCGAATCCTGCCGGGGGCACAGAGAAAGGGCCAGCTCAGGAGGGTTTCCTCCCAGGCTGGCCCTTCGTCGTCCTCGCGAGGTTCAAAGTGCCTACGATCGCGCGGTGAGCTACGACATCTACTTCTTGAGCCGGCGCGACGGGCAGTCCTGGGATGAGGTCCTGGGGGTGATGGAGGACGCAGCCGTGGAGAGCGAGCCGATCCCCACGCACCTCCTTGAAGCTTGGGAGCAAATAGTGCCGCAGGCTCGGACCTTGCTGGGTGAAGTAGAGATCACGGAGTACGAGCAGGAGTCACGGGACCTGAGCCACTCGGGCACCGGCATCGACCTGTCCGTCTTCGGTGACGAGGTGACCATCACTGTGCCCTACTGGCATGCGGGGGACGACGCTGCAGTCGTGCTCGGCCAGGTCTCCGCCCTCGCGGCCATCATCGAGAAAGAGACCGGGCTGACTGCCTACGATCCCCAGACAGAACGTCCGCTGGTGGAGACGCCACCGGACGACTCGATTGGGCTGATGTCGCGAGTCACCGAGGATTTGCGCAGCCGTTACGGCGGTTGATCACCGGCCACCGGCGGAGCCAGCCAGGTTCCGAGCCGTCTACTCGCCGCGTGCCACAGTCGTGCCAGATACAAGAGTCAGTCACGGTCAACGGGGGTGTCTCGCGGTCGAGTTCTCGATGGCTTGACCACTATCGAAGCTCCAGGTCAGCGCCCCCACTCCCCAGCCGCTCCCCTAAGGCGGCATTTCAGTTGGCGTGATCTTGCGGCGATCTGGGGTGACGACTGCTGCGCTTGTCGAGCGGATGGCGCCGGAAGACCCATGGATGTTGTTCCAGCGTGTGGTGCCGCCGGCGCCGGTTCGCCCGCCGGGCGGAGGGCATCGCCGGCGAGGGGACCGTGAGGTGCTGGCCGCCATCATCTTTGTGGCCACCTCAGGCTGCACATGGAACCAACTGCCAACGGGCTTTGGCCTGTCGGGTGTGGCAGCCTTCCGCCGGTTCACCGAGGGGAGCCGTGTCAGCCTCGCTCCCACAGCGGCAGCCGGAACATGGCGTAGGTGAACTTGCCGCTGATGCGTCCTGCGGTGTCGAAGTGGAACACGTCCACGCCGTGCCATTGCATGCAGCCGCCGTAGCGTGCACGGGCGAACAGGCGCAGCGGCAGCGGTACACGGCGGCCGAACTCTCCGCGCATGTCGAGCCGGCAGGCCCAGCGGATCGTGGCGCGGCGGTTCGGCTCGTCGATGATCTTGTCGTACACGGCGAAGTGCATGGCGCCGTACCGCCCGGCGAAGTGCGGTTCGAACTCTTTGCGGATCGCCTCTGTGCCGCGCCGCTCCGGGAGGTGGCCGGGCAGGTACACGGCGTCGTCGGCGAAGAAGGACATGACCTTGTCGAGATCGGGGTTCGGCTCGTTGAAGGCGGCAACGAAGTCGTCGACGGTCTGACTGAGGTTGGTCGAGGTGGCGGAGATGGTCTTTCACTCCCAGAGTGCGATGGAGTCAGCGGATGCCGGGACATTAACAGAACACCCGTTCCTTAACAAGAGATGGGTGTTCTAATAGCTCTGGACTAGGATGAACGCTCATGTCAGCGCCATTCCAGCGGGCTCGACGCCCTGATCAGAAGGACCAGCGCCGTGAGGCCATCCTCACCGCCGCTCGGGAACTCGCCGAGCGCTCCGGCGTGGCCAGGGTCAGCCTGCAGGACATCGCCACCGCGGTCGGACTCGCCAAGTCCAACGTGTTGCGCTACTTCGGCACGCGCGAGGAGATCTACCTGCATCTGCTGATGAGCGCAGGCTCTGAGTGGGCGAGCGAGGTAGATGCCCGCTTGCAGGAGGTGAGCGGGACGGAGGCAACGGCGGGCGTTCTCGCGGATGCCTTCGTGGACCGGCCGCTCTACTGTGATCTGACCACACACGCGGAGACGATGCTCGAGCACAACGTGTCCGTGGAGGTGCTGAAGGTCTTCAAGAGGTGGGCGATCGACACCTACTGGGCGATCGGCCGGCGCATCTCCGTCGCCTGCCCCGAACTGGCCCCCGCCGACGGCGCCGCGCTGGTGATGACGGCCAGCGCTTTCGTGGCGAAGCTGTTTCCCCTCACCCGCCCGCCCGAGGCGCTGCGTGAACTGTATGCGCGCGAGCCGGAAATTGCGGGGGCGTTCCCGCCGTTTCGCCCGACACTGAAGCGCATGGTGGCGGCCACCGCGGCCGGCCTGCCTCTGGTGACACGTTAGAGGCTGACGAAGGGCTCGCCCCCACACTGGCGTCCTCGTCCATCCTCAACGCGCACCCGAGCCGGACCCGGCCGCAGGACGAGCGGTACTCCGGATGCGACGAGGATGACGGATTCGCCTACACCGGGCAGTCCTACCGGTTCACGACGTCGCGAGCCGACGTGCTGACCTTCTGTCGTCAGGCCGCCACGGAGGACGGCTGGCGACTCGAGAGCGCCAACCCTTCGCCGTCCCCGGCACCTGGCGACCTCGCGGTCGAAGCGCTCTCTCCGGCCTCAGGTCCCTTGCCCCGCCCTGTCAGGCCAGGCCAGGCCAGGCCAGGCCAGGTCAAGCCAGGCCGAACTTCTCTGCGTGCACCTGTCGCGCGGGGACCCGTAGGTCTCGCAGGCCGGAGAGCACGGCCGCGGTCATGGCGGGCGGGCCGCAGACGTACACGTCGCGTTCGGTGATGTCGGGGACCAGCCGGTGCAGGCTGTCCGGGCCGAACGACGGGGCGCCGCCCTCGCCGGTTCTGCCGGTGAGGAGGTGCAGCCGTCCGCCCCGGAGCGCGACCAGGTGGCGCACCTCGTTCAGCAGCACGGCGTCGGTCTCGCTGCGTACCCGGTACAGCACGACGACGTCGCCGGTCGTCTCCTCCTCCAGCATGGCCCGTACGGGTGTGATCCCCACGCCTCCCGCGATCAGGAGGGTGCCGGGCCGGGCCCGGTGCAGCGAGGTGAACGCCCCGTACGGTCCCTCGACGAAGGCACGGCTGCCGACCGGGACGTTCCGTAGTCCGGCGCTCGTGCTGCCCACCGCCTTGGCCGTGAGGCGCAGCCCCTGTGGGCCCGGCGCCGCCGACAGGGAGAAGGGGTTGGCCAGCCACCAGTGATGGTGTCCGGGGAACCGCCAGATGCAGAACTGGCCTGCCCGGGCCGGGAGTTTGTCGAGGTGTCGGCCGGTGACGTAGACGGACACCACGTCGTCCGACTCCGGCACCACGGCCGTGACGCGGAACCGGTGGTAGGCGTTGCGCCACAGCGGCATGACGACGCGCCCCGTCAGCAGGGCGCCGAAGGCGAACAGCCACAGGAGCCACCAGTAGGCCTCGGCGAACGCGGAGGACGTGAACGTCGTGGTCTCCTGCAGTTGGTGGACGAACGACAGGCCGAGGGCCACGTAGAGCAGCAGGTGCAGACCGTGCCAGACCTCGTACCGCAGGCGCCGGCGCAGGGGCCGGGTGGAGATCGTGGCGATCACGACGATGACGGCCGCGGCGAGCATGCCCAGCAGGGAGGCCGGCACCCCGCTCAGCGCGACGAACGTCTTCCCCATGGAGGCGTCGTCGAGTGTCGCGTAACCGAGGATCACCAGGGTGGCGTGGGTGAGGACCGTCCAGAGCAAGGTGAAGCCGAGCCAGCGGTGCCACACCGTGAGCCTGTCCATCCCGATGCGGCGGTCCAGCCAGGGCAGCCGGGCCACCAGCAGCAGTTGGAACGCCATCAGCAGGGCCGCGTGCAGTCCGAAGAACTTGGCGACCGTGAGCACCCCGTTCTTGCCCGAACCGGCGCTGAGGAACAGCGTCTCGACGATCACCGCGTTGACGATGACGAAGGTC
This sequence comes from Streptomyces aurantiacus, assembly GCF_027107535.1. NCBI lineage: Bacteria > Bacillati > Actinomycetota > Actinomycetes > Kitasatosporales > Streptomycetaceae > Streptomyces > Streptomyces sp. Qhu-G9. The sequence continues at coordinate 8,924,876 of NZ_CP114283.1, forward strand.
CACATCGCCCAGCGTGCCGCGTCCACCGGAAGAACGGTGCCTCTGCGCACCGCGTCACCAGCCGTCGCCATGGTCGCCTCACATCCCCCGTGGCCGCCGCACGCGCGACCCGTAATGGACAAAACCCATGAAGATCGAGTGATTCGTCCGATACGCACCTCGATCGGATAAGGATACGGAGCGGCGGCCCGATCCGTTCACGCCAGGACCGCCGAAACCGGCCGCCCTTCGGCGTCGTCGTGTGTCGGAGAGGCTCCGAGCGGCATGACCGGCCGGCCGCCGGTCCGGATTGCGGTGAACGCCCGCGATGCCGCAGCCCGTTCCTCACATTCCGCGTCCGCGGTCGCCCGCGAGCCCGGTCTCGTAGGCGACGATCACGAGTTGGGCGCGGTCGCGTGCGTGCAGCTTGGCGAGCAGGCGTCCGATGTGGGTTTTGACCGTGGCCAGGCTCAGGTGGAGGTGTTCTGCGATCTCCGTGTTGGACAGGCCCCGTGCGATCAGGCCGAGTACCTCCAACTCCCGTTCGGTGACGCCGTCCAGCGTGCGGCTGGGTGGACGCGCGGGCTCCGGGCGGCGGGCGAACTCCGCGATCAGGCGGCGGGTCACCGACGGAGCGAGCAGCGCTTCGCCCGCGGCGACGACGCCGATGGCGGTGAGGACCTCGGTCGGCGGGGTGTCCTTGAGGAGAAAGCCCGCGGCGCCGGCGCGCAGGGCGGCGTAGACGTACTCGTCCAGGTCGAAGGTGGTGAGGATCAGGACGCGGACGCCGGGCAGGGCCGGGTCGAGGCAGATCTGCCGGGTCGCCTCGATGCCGTCGAGGTCCGGCATGCGGATGTCCATCAGTACGACGTCCGGCCGTTCGCGGCGGGCCAGTTGGACGGCTTCCGCTCCGTTCGCGGCCTCGCCGACGGCCGTCATGCCGGGCGTGTGGTCGACGAGGACGCGGAAGCTGCCGCGCACCATGGCCTGGTCGTCGGCGATAAGTACCCGGACCGGGGTCACGTCGGTCATGGTCGTCGGTTCCCTTCGGCCGGCAGGCGGACGGACACCGCGAAGCCGCCCTCCGGCCGGGGGCCCGCCTCGAAGCTGCCGTCGTACATCATCGCGCGCTCCCGCATCCCCAAAAGACCGTGTCCTCCTGGTAGTTGCCGGGCCGTTTGCCTGGGTACGGACGGTGGCCCCTCGTCCACGATGTCGATGCGGACCTCTCGCGCGTCCGCCTCGACCGTCACCCGGCAACGGGTCGGGGCCGCGTGCCGGACCACGTTGGTGATGGCCTCCTGGACGATCCGGTAGACCGTCAGCCGTGTCCCCTCGGCCAGGCCCTCCACGGCGTGCACCCTCAAGTCGACGTCCACGCCCGCCCGGTGTGCCTCCGCGGCCAGCGATTCGAGTCCGTCGAGATCCGGTACGGGTCCCAGAGGCGCACCCTCGGTACGCAGCACACCGAGCGTGCGCCGCATCTCGGCCAGCGCGGAACGGCTGGTCTCCTCGATGACCTTGAGGGCGGCCCGCGCCTCTCGTGGGTCGGCCTCCGCCACGTGCCCGGCGACACCGGCCGTGACGGCGATGAGGCTGAGGTTGTGGGAGACGATGTCGTGCAGCTCACGGGCGATCCGCAGGCGCTCCTCGTCCAGTGCGCGCTCCGACCGGCGCCGCTGCTTCCGGGCGGCCTCGTCCCGACGGCCCCGCACGGTGAACCCCGCGCCCCAGGCCCCGCCGATCACCAGGGCCACGAGCCCGGCCACCCCGAAGGCGCCTCGCCCGTCGTCGGCGGGGGTGACCACCGCCTCACCGAGGTACACGGCACCGCACGCCAGCGTCAGCGTCACCGCGAGCGCCGGTACGGAGCGGCGGGCGGGCTCGGCCAGTCCTACGAGGTAGGCCGCGAGCCCGGCGGCGGCGTACGGCTCACGAGTGATGTCGAGGAGCGATGCCGTGGCCAGTGCGGTCAGGACGACTGCCAGGACCGCGAGGGGCCATCGGCGGCGTACGGCGATCGGCAGGCCGACCGCGACGGCGATCAGACAGCCGAGCCAGAACGGTCCCTCGAAGACGGGCTGGCCGTCGTCGGTGTTCGGCCGGGCGAAGCCGATGTACACGGCGGTCAGGGCCAGGGCCGCGCCGAGGTCGAGGGCCTGGAGGTGGCGCTGCCGCTTGGGCGTCATGGTCCGACCGTACTGGGACGTGCGCACTCAACCAGCCTGTCCGAGCAGCAGCATCAGTGCGAACGTCACCAGCGTCAGCGGCACCCAGCGCAGCACCGCCGCCCGGCCGGGGCGGGGCGCCTCGCGCAGCAGCGCCAGGCCCAGCGGCACCAGTGCGGCGCACAGTCCGGCCAGCGCCAGCAGCGACAGCGGTGTGGTCCCCTTGAGCACTCCGAGGGGCAGTGCCGCGGTGAGGGCGAGTGCGGCAGCGCGGACCGGGCCGAGCACCCGGGTGCGCCAGGCGCCGAGGGCGAGGACGATCCATCCGGCGAGAACGGCGAGGTTCAGCGTGGCGAAGACGTGGAAGGCGCCGTAGCCGGCGGAGACCGCCTCGGTGGCGGGACCGGCCCCCTCGGAACGCACCAGCTGAAAGGCGAGATGGTCCACCCCGGCGTGGAAGGCGCGGGCGAAGAGCCCGAACATCACCAGGACGCCGCCCCACAGGCCCCAGCCGGCACTTCGCGCCCCGATCCGTGCGGCCACGACGGCCACGGCGGGCCAGAGCATCAGGCTGCCTGCGGCGAAAAGGCCGTACGCGGTGGCCATCAGGGCGGGATGGTGTTCGTACGCGGCGAGTTGGTCCGGGAAGAAGAAGGGGAAGCGGGCCCGCAGCAGCGCGCCGGTCAGCATCAGGAGTGGGCCGAGCACCATGGAGGTGCCGCCCACCCAACGTCCGGGAAAGCCGGTGGCCTCCCACCGCTCCACAGGCAGCGCGCCACGCAGTCGGACACCGATCGGGGTGACCGGGGTGGTTGGGGTGACCGGGGCGGCCACGGATGTCGTCGGGTTCGTCATGCTGACGACGATGCCTTCAGCGTCCTTGCGGGGCGTCGGACCAGGAGCTGAATCGCGGGGTCAGACCCTGGTATGACCCGTCGGATCGCGAGAACAGGCACCGCCCTCGGCCCGTCTCGTGAGCACATGACGCCTTGCTGCGAGCGTTGTGCCCGCTGGCAGCAAGCTGCCACGGGTTGGCGGCCGGGGTGCCTGACTGCCCAGGCTGTGGCTCATGAGCAACGACTTCCTTCTCGGTGACGATCTCCCGGTCGACCGCATCGGCTTCGGAGCCATGCGCCTGTCCGCGAACGGCTTCCGGGGGCCGGCCCGCGATCCGCAAACCGGTCGCGCCGTCCTGCGCCGTGCCGTCGAACTCGGCGTGAACCACATCGACACGGCCGCCTTCTACACCAGCGACGACGGCACAGTCCGTGCCAACGCCCTGATCCGCGAGGCCCTCCACCCCTACCCGGCCGGCCTGGTCCTCGCCACGAAGGTCGGCCCGGCCCGTACCCCTGACGGAGGCGTGACACAGACCAACGACCCGGCGGCGCTGCGGCCGTTGGTCGAGGAGAACCTCGAAACCCTCGGCCTGGACAGCCTCGATCTCGTCTATCTGCGCATCGGCCTCATGGACCCGCCGCAGGGGGAGTCCGTGTCCGCCCGCTTCGAGGCGCTGGCCGCGATGCGCGAGGAGGGCCTGATCCGCCACCTCGGCCTGAGCAACGTCGACGCGGGCCATCTCACCGAGGCCCGTGCGATCACACCCGTCGCGGCCGTCCAGAACCACTTCCACGCCGGTCGGCGCGACGACGCCGGGCTCCTGGCCGCCTGCGAGGAGGCCGGCATCGCCTTCGTGCCGTTCTTCCCGCTGGGCGGCGGCATGGGCGCTCCCGCGGGGGACCGCACGGCCGAGGTCGCGGAACGGCACGGGACCACGGTCGCGCAGATCGCCCTGGCCTGGCTGCTCGCCTCCTCCCCCGTCACCCTGGCCATCCCCGGCACCGGCTCCCTGACGCACCTGGAGGAGAACATGGCCGCCGGGTCGGTCACCCTCACCCCGGAGGACCTCTCCGACCTCGCCTGACGACGGGACGACGGGCGACGGGGCGACGGGGCGACGGCCGCGAAGGCTGTGACGGCGCCTGCGGCAGCTGCGACGGCGGCGGGACCAAGGGCCCCGTCGGCCCGGATCCGCCCCGGCGCCCGCCCGCGGGCCGGCGGGCATTGCTCCGATTGGCCTGTGGTGCGAGGATCTTGGGACTTCACACACCCAACGGGGGGTTTGTCATGGCACTGTTCGGAAACGCGCACACCGTCGACCCGGGGAAGGCCCAGCACGACTACGCGCGGCTGCTCGGGCAGAACGAGCAGGTGTACGCCGCCTTCCAGCTGATCCGCGACACCATCCTCTTCACCGACCGCCGCCTCATCATGGTCGACAAGCAGGGCATCACCGGCAAGAAGACGGAATACCACTCCGTCCCGTACCGCAGCATCACGCACTTCGCCGTCGAGACCGCCGGGACCTTCGATCTCGACGCCGAGCTGAAGATCTGGATCTCCGGATCGCCGACGCCGATCCAGAAGACCTTCACCAAGGGCGTCGACATCTACGAGGTCCAGGCGATCCTCACCCAGTTCGTGGCGCGATAGCACGTACCGGCACGGGCGTAGGCGAGGGCGTGGCAGATGTCTGCCGCCTCCCCGTACGGCCGGTTCGGCCATCGGCTGGTGGCCGGTCACTGGTTGCTGGTCACCGGCTGCTGGTCTCATGCCAAGTCCGGTACGGAGGACGGCCGTACGGGCCTGAGTCCCCGGGCCAGGGCCAGCGTGACGGTGATCGACGCGGCTGCCGTCGCCGCCATCGCCGTGGCCGGTGACGTCAGTTGGGCCAGTGAGCCCGCCAGCGCCGCCCCCACTCCCTGCATCGTCAGCATGCCGGACGAGTGCAATCCCAGTGCGTGGCCCGCCAGTTCGGGCGGCGTGACGGCCATCAGGCGTTCCTGCTGGAGCAGGCTCGCGCCGAAGCCGACCGAGGCCAGGGCGGCGAGTGCCGCAGCCAGGGACGGGCGGGGATGCAGGAGGAAGAGCAGGTACGGGGCCGCCAGCAGCAGGAGCAGTGGTACCCCGAGCCGGGGCCGCAGGTGGGGCCTCACGAAGCGGGCGACCGCCACGTCTCCGATCAGCATGCCCAGGGCGGCGCAGGCGAAGAGCAGGCCCGCGTGCCCGGGAGCGTACGAGACGTAGAGGGACTCGCAGCCGACGATCAGGCCGTTGGGAAGCCAGAGGGCCAGATAGAGGTGGCGGCGGGGGCCGGCGGAGAAGAGGGTCCTGTTCGTGCGCCAGGTCTCGCGTACCGAGGGTCGGCCCGTGGCTCTCGGCGGGCGGGGGGTCAGGGCGAATCGGGCGACCGCGGCGGCCGTCGCGTACAGGGCCGCCGCCGCGAGCAGTGTGCCGCGCGGGGACAGCAGGGCGATCAGGACGCCTCCCGCGGCGAAGCCCGCGACCTGCGTGATCCCGTTCGCCATGTTGAAGACCGAGCGGCCCACGATGTAGCCGTCCTTGGGCAGGATCTCGTTCAGCAGGCCCCAGCGGACCCCGCCGCCCAGGGAGGCCACCAGACCGAGGGCGAGGATCAGGGCGAAGACCGCCCAGAGCGGGACGGGCAGCGCCAGGAGTGCCGTGCCCGCCGCGAACGCGAGCGCGGTGCCCGTCATCGTGGCGCGGGGCGGCAGGCGGTCGGCGGCCGACAGGAGTGTGGTCGCGCCCAGGACCTGGGCGAGCGACGGGCCGAACATGCTCAGGGCCGACAGGAGGGGCGAGTCCGTGGCCCGGTAGACCAGCGTGCCGAGCGCGAGGCCGCTCATCGTCTGGGCTGCCACCTGCGCCGAGGAGGCCAGGAAGAGGGGCGTGAACTCCGGGGTGCGGAAGAGGGAGCGGTACGTCGTTCGCATGGACCGGAGTCTTGGACCGGTGCCGGAGCGGCCGTTAGTGTTTCGCGTCTGTGCGAAACCATCGCGCGCGACGACGAACCCGGGGGGGGCCGCGGAGATGGGCTGGTGGCAGGTCAACGCCGACACCCTGGCCGGCAGCCGCTTCGTGATCTCGCCGCTCGCCGAGACCTTCGCCTCCCTGAAGGCGCTGAGTGCGGGGACGGCCGCGCACCCCGGCGAACGGGCCTGGCTGAACGCCCATCTGCCGGACCACCAGCGGCGGTTGGCGGCCGACCCCGTCACCGCCGCCCTGGTCCGGGCCGGTCTCGGACCCGAGTGGATAGCCGACTTCCTCACTCCCACCCCGCGCGGCGAGGAGGACTTCGCCACGGAGGTCGCCCGGGTGCGCGAGGCCTCCCCCGAGGCCGCCCGGGCCCACCTCGTCCTCGCCCTGCGCGGCCCGCTCCCCGCGATTCTCCGGGGCCGCGACGACCTCCCCGGCCGCGCAGCCGACCTGCTCACCCACCTCTGGACCGAGGCCGTACGCCCCTACTGGCCCCGTCGCCGCCGCGTACTGGAAGCGGATGTCGTGGCCCGCACCGCCCAGCTGAGCCAGGGCGGCTGGGCGGCCGCGCTCGACGCGATGCGGCCGGGCATGCGCTGGCTCGGCGAGAACCGGCTGCAGGTCAACCTGCACGAGTACCCGCCCCGGGAGATCTCGGGTGCCGAGCTCCTCTTCGTACCGGTGACGCCGCAGCGGCACGGCTGGGTGTCGTGGGAGGAGCCTGACCGGTACGCGGTCGTGTACCCGTGCTCGGGTGTGCTGGCACACACCGAACCGTCCGCCGCGCACGCCGTGCACTCCGCCGGGTCGGCCGCCCCCGAGAGCCTCGGCCGGCTGCTCGGCACCGCGCGGGCCGGTGTGCTCGCCCGCCTCGACTCCCCCATGAGTACGAGCCAGCTGGTCGCCGTCACCGGGCAGGGGCTCGGCTCGGTCGGCCGCCATCTGAAGGTCCTGCTCGACGCCCGGCTGGTCCGGCGCCGTCGCGCCGGGCGGTCGGTGCTCTACTACCGGACGGCCGCGGGTGAGGTTCTTCTCAGGGCCCAGGGCGCCGCCCGGGTGCCGACGGACCGGAGTTAGCATCCGATTATGACCAACGACAACACCAGTACCTCAGACGCCTCGGTTCTCGACGTCGACATCGACGCGCTGCAGGGCGGTTCCGCGGACCTCGGCCAGTACAAGGGCCAGGCCGTACTCATCGTCAACGTGGCGTCCAAGTGCGGGCTCACCCCGCAGTACGCGGGCCTGGAGCGGCTGCACGCGCGGTACGCGGCACAGGGTTTCACCGTGCTCGGAGTGCCCTGCAACCAGTTCCTCGGCCAGGAGCCCGGCTCTTCCGAGGAGATCGCGGAGTTCTGCTCGGCGACGTACGGCGTGACCTTCCCGATGACCGAGAAGGTCGACGTGAACGGCGACGCGCGGCACACCCTGTACGAGCGGCTCACCGGCTTCGCGGACGGCGAGGGGCACACCGGTGACGTCCGCTGGAACTTCGAGAAGTTCCTGATCGGCCGGGACGGCACGGTCGTGGCGCGCTTCGCGCCGAAGACCGAGCCGGAGTCCGCCGAGGTCGTGTCGGCGATCGAGGCCCACATCGGCTGAGCGGTCCTTCCCGCGTGGGCACCCGCCGGTTGACCTTGCCCCTGGGACAAGGCGCAGCGTCCTACCACCGGGCGGCACTCGCCCGGTGACGGAGGAGGGGCCGGTGGAACACTCGGAACCTGTGCGACGCCCGGCCCCCGCGGCCGGGGAGCTGCTCACGATCGGCGCGTTCGCCGCCCGTGCGCGGCTCTCGCCGAAGGCCCTGCGGCTGTACGACAGGCTCGGCCTGCTGGCGCCCGCGCAGGTCGACGAGGTGACCGGCTACCGCTACTACCGGGCCGGCCAGATCGAACGCGCGCGGCTGGTCTTCCTGCTGCGCCGGCTCGACATGCCCCTCGCGCGGATCGCCGAGGTCATCGAGCGGCAGGAGGCCGACGGGGCCGGGGCGGCGGATCTCGTCGCCGCGTACTGGGCGGACGTCGAGGAACGCCTCGCCGGGCAGCGGACACTCGCGCACTACCTCCGTGGACGGCTTTCCGGAAGGAGTTCCGAGTTGTACGCGAAGTTCGACATCCGCACCGTGGACGTACCGGAGCAGTGGGTCATCACGGAGATGCGGCACACCCTCGTGGACGAGCTGCCCCTCTGGATCCCGGCGTCGCTGGGACGTCTGGAGGCGGCGGCCGGGGAGTGCGGCGGTTCGACGGGCGCGCCCTTCACCGTCTACCACTCGGCGGTCTCGGACGAGAGCGACGGTCCCGTCGAGTGCTGTGTCCCCGTCGCCGACGTGGCGGCGGCCCGCGCCTGGGCCGCGGAGCACGCGCGCGCGTGGGGCGCGGCGGCCCGCTTGGAACCGGCCCGGCGCCTCGCCTACACCCGCATCACCAAGGCCCAGGTCGCCGCCCCACAGATCCACGCCGCGTACGAGGCGGTGGAAGCCTGGATGGCACGGGAGGCCCACTCCTACGCGGGACCCTGCCGCGAGATCTACTTCACCGACTGGGACGCCGCGACCCCGCAGGACGAGGTCTGCGACGTGGCGTTCCCGATCAGCCCCGGCTGACGGAGCGCCCCTTCTTTCAGGGACGCGGGACCAGCGCAGCCTGTTCAGGGGCGCGGGGAACTGCGCGACCAGCCACAGCGGACCCGCACCCCGGCCCCGGCCCCGGCCCCGACCCGCGGTAGCGCTACTCGCCCCCGCGGACAGCCTCCCGCATCTCCTCAGGACACCCCGTACCCCGAGGCAGCTGATACGGCGCAGCCAACCGATACGTGCCGGCCCGCGGAGCGAGCAGCTCCGTCCACTGGTCCCCGTTGACGTCCTCTTCCGTCTCCATCAGACACCCGTTGACGTTCTCGTACGTCTTGGGCGCCTCGTCGTCCTCCCGCCGCTTCGACTCCGCGGTCTCCTGAGGCGGCTTGACGCTCTTGCCCTCCGCGTCGACGAGGCCGAGCCACGGCGAGTAGGGGATCCGGATGAGTACCCGGCCCGCCCGCTTCACCTCGATCGTCAGCTCGCCCTGCTCGGCCCGGTCGACCACGGCGGGCGGGTCGGCCATCGGCGTCGGGTCGACGACCCGGAAGAGCTGCCAGTTGGCGTCGCCCCAGACCTGCTTCAGGTAGGGCATCCCGCGCTGTACGAGCTGCCGCTCGCGCTGGCCACCGTCCCCGTCCGGCTCGCCCTTGGGCAGGACGACGTAGTGGACGGCCCAGCGCTTCAGCCACTCGTGGTAGTTCGCGGAGTTGAGGGTGTCGTCGTAGAAGAGCGGGTTGCGCTCCATGTCCGCCTGCCGGTTCCAGCCGCGGGCGAGGTTGACGTACGGGGCGAGGGCGGACGCCTCACGGTGCGAGCGGGCCGGTACGACCTCGACGCGGCCCTTCTCGGCGCCCGCCTCCTGGAGCTGGTTGACGAGGGGGGCCAGCTCGCGGGCCCAGGACGCGGCGGGCGTCGTGTGCACGATGTCGTCCACGGCCTTGAAACTGATCCAGGCGTTCATGCCCACGAAGGCGACGACGATCGTGTACCACTTGCGCGAGCGCGGCACGGTGAAGGGCAGCGCGGCGATCAGCGCGACCCCCGCGAACAGCATGGGGAGGCGGCTGATGTTGGAGCCGATCTGCGAGCTGATCAGCCAGACGAGGACGACGGACAGGCCGTACACCGCCGCCGTGATCCGGACCGTCTTCCACTCCTTGGGCACGAGGAAGAAGACGAACGCCGAGTACGTGAACGGCAGCACGACCGACCCGAAAATCATCGGCTGCGTGCCGGAGAAGGGGAACATCCAGGCCGAGACGCCCACGACGACGGCCGGCGCGATCCCCAGCGCGTAGGCGCCCGGGCGGCGCTTCTGCAGGAACAGCGCCACCGCGACGAACCCCACGAAGAGCCCGGCCACGGGGGACGCGGCCGTCGCGATCGCGGCGAGCGGGGCGGCGCACAGCGCCTTGGCCCAGCGCTTGTAGCGCCAGCGGTACGGCCAGCAGAAGACGACGGCGGTCGCACCGAGCGCGAAGACCGTGCCGAGACCGAAGGTCACCCGGCCGGAGATCGCGTTGCACAGGAGCGCGAACACTCCGGCGAGCGCCGGCCAGACCGGGTCCCGTACGGCTCTGGTGCGCATCAGGATCAGCATGAGCAGCCCGGCGGAGAGCGTCCCGGCGATCATCATCGTCGTCCGTACGCCGAGCACGGCCATCAGGTACGGGGACACCACGCTGTACGACACCGGGTGCATGCCGCCGTACCAGGCCAGGTTGTACGCGGATCCCGGGTTGCGCCCGACGAACTCGGCCCACGCGTCCTGCGCGGCGAGGTCGCCCCCACTGTTCGCGAACGTGAAGAACCAGATGACGTGCAGGATGCCGGAGAGTGCGGTGGCCTGGACCGCGGGGTGGCGGATGAAGCGGTGCATGCGGGTGGCTTCGGGGCCGTCGGCCGCACGATCGCCCGAGCCGGCGCCGCCGTCGGCGGACTCGTCCGGGCCGCCGCCCTCACCACCGGTCCCACCGTCGTCCGGGCCGTCGTGGTCCACGTCGGCCTTCGGATGCCCGTCGGCCTTCGCGTCCTCGTCCTCGGACTCGGCGGGAGCCTCGCGCGGCCCGGTCGCCCCGTCGTGGGGATCGGTGGACCCCTGGCCGGGATCGGTGGAGCCCTCGTCCGGGCCGGTGGGCTCCTCGCCGACGTCCTGAGGTCCGGAGGTGCCGGACGGTGCGGCACTGTCGGTCTGCCCGGCGGTGCCGGGGCTCTCGACGTGCCGTGTACGCACGCCTATTCGCGGGCCGGCCCCTCGGCTCGGCTCGGCGTCGTCGGCGTGCGTCGGCTCCGCTGTCGCCACGTGAAGGTACTCCCGTGTCCCGTTGTTCCACTCTCGGCCGGGCCCCGCGGGCGGGCGACCTGCCCCGTTCTCGCGACGCTAGCACGCACCCCGCCGGAGGGCTCCTGGATGGTGCTCGTCGGCGGGGTGCGGTCGGTTCGACTGCTCCTGGGGCGTACTCCCTGTCAGCTCACCCGGGTCAGCTTGGCGCCGTAGCCCGGTTCGGTGAGGTCCGACTGGAGCGCGACCGGAACGTCGACCGCGTCGCCCGTCGTACCGTCCCCGACGCTCAGCGAGCCGACCTTGGTTCCCGCCTTCGCCTCGTGCGGGATGGCTGTGCCGTCCTCACTCAGCTTCAGCTTGACGGTCTGTCCGGCCCAGCCCACCGCGGAGACGTCCTTCGTCGCGACGACCGGCGTACGGCCGCCGAGCCCGTCGTCCACATACCCGACGACGTCACCCTTCTTCAGGATCTTCCGCGAGGTCAGCGCCTCCTGGGCGGCGATCATCGCCGTCTTGCTGACCGCGTTGACCGTGTCGATGATCGGCGGGGTGTGCTGGCCGAGGATGGCGCCGACGACGATGACGTTCTCGCCGCCGACCTCCTGCGTGGCCGCGAACAGCAGGTTGCCGCCGGCCTTGGTGGTGGAGCCGGTCTTGATGCCGATGGCGTTGTTGTACGGCACGAGGCGGTTGTAGTTGTCCCACTTCTTGCCGGACGGGTCCACCCAGCTCGGCAGCTTGGTGATGTCCACCAGCGCCTGGATGTCCACGAGCTCGTTGCCGAGCTTCACCTGGTCCTCGGCGGTGGAGACCGTGGTCTCCTTCAGACCCGAGGGGTCGGTGTACGTCGTGTTGGTCATCCCGAGGTCCTTGGCGGCGTCGTTCATCTTCTTGACGAACGCCTCCTCGGAACCGTTGGAGTCCCAACGGGCCAGCAGCCGCGCGATGTTGTTCGCGGAGGGGATCATGATGGCCGCGAGGGCGTCCTTCTCGGTGAGGGTGTCGCCCTCCTTGACGGTGTTGAGCGTCGACTCGCCGTCCTTGTCGAAGCCGCCCTCCGTCTCCGCCTTCGCGTCGACGGGGATCTTCTCGCCGTCCTCGCCGGGCTTCAGCGGGTGCTCCTTGAGGATCACGTACGCCGTCATGGCCTTGGCGACCGAGCCGATCGCGACGGGCTTCTGCTCCCCGAACGTGTCGACCGTGCCGATGCCGTTGACGTCCATCCAGCCCTGGCCCTCCTCGGGCCACGGCAGGGCGACCTTGTTGCCCTCGAAGGCGTACGACTTGTCGGCGGTCAGCGCGAGGGTGGGGGCCGGCAGTGGACGTACGGCCTGTACGACTGCAAACACCACGGCCAGCAGCAGCACCAACGGGGTCCAGATCTTGACCCGGCGCACGAGCGTCCGCACCGGTGTCTGCCGGGGCGCCGGCGTGTTCGTCAGCTCCGCCAGCAGGTCCAGCGGGGGCCGCGGCGGGAGGGGCTGCTGCGTCGTCCGTTCGGGGCCGACCTGTGGGATGGCGGTGGTATCGGCGGCAGGTGGCACCGAGGGCGAGGCGGCGGGCTTCGCCTTCGGCGGCGCGGGCTCGTCGAGCGGCTTGAGGGCCACGAACTTGCTGGTGCGCTCGACCTCGGCCTCGGCGGCCGCCTTGCCACCGGCCTCCGCGCTGCCGTCCTTGCCGGTTCCGGTGGCCTTGCCCGGCTCGACGACCTTGCCCGCTCCGGCGTCCGGCCCGGCCCCGGCCTTCGCTCCGGCCCCGGAATCCGCTCCGGAGGCGGACTGCTCACCGGGCTTGCCGTCACCAGTGGCGGGCTTGGCGCCGCCCAGCTTGAGCATGGTCGTGGGCTGATCCACGGTGGGCGGCCGCTTGAAGACGGCGGTGGCCTGGTCGACGCGGGGCTCGGGCTTGTCCGCGTCTGCGGCGGAGTCCGAATCCTTGGCGGCGGCGGAGTCCGATGCGGGGCCCGAATCCTTGGCGGCGCCGGCGTCCTTGCCGTCACCCGAGTCCCGGTCCGCGCCGGAGGCCATGTCCGCAGCGGAATCCGACTCGGCGGCGGGAGCCTCGTCCTCGGCGGCGTCCACCGCGACAGTTCCGGCCCCGGCGGAGGCAGCCGGAGTTGCGTCCTCGACCTCGGCATCCGCATCCGTGGCGGTGGCCTTGGCCGGCGCGTCGGCGGGAGCGGCGTCCTTCGGAGCGGCGTCCTTCGGCTCGCTCTCCGCCTCACCCGGCGCTTCGTCGTCGGTTTCGTCGTCGGTTTCGTCGTCGGCTTCGGCTTCGGCTTCGGCTTCGGCCTCAGTGTCGGCCGCGGTCTCGGCCTTCGGCTGCGACGTCACCGCGTCCGTCGACCTGCTGCCGGGCTCACGCTCGGCGTCGGCGTCGGCGTCCTTCGCAGCAGTGACGGAGTCGGCGTCGGGCGTGGCGCTGTCGGGAGCGACCTCCTCGGCCGGTGCGTCCGCAGGGGCGGCGTCCTCCGGCTCGGAGTCCGCGCCGGACGAAGGAGCCTCCGCCTCTGCCTCGCTCACGTCCTGCGCGTCCTGCGCGTCCTGCGCGTCCTGCGAAACATGACTCTCGGACCCAACTTCGGCCTCGGCCTCGGACTCGACCTCCGCGTCTGCGCCCGGGTCGCCGGCATCGGCATCGGCATCGGCATCGGCATCGGCATCGGCATCGGCGGCAGCGTCATCACTCCCGGTCGAGCCCGAGCCCGAACTCGAACCCGAGACCGAGTCCGCACCCGAGGCCGAGTCCGCACCCGGCGCTTCCGGCGCCGCGCCCTCGCCCGCGCCGTCATCAGCGCCGTCGCCTGCGCCCTCGTCCGCAGAAGCGCCCTCAGGCGTCTTCTCGTCCGCCGTGGCGACCCAGGCCGCCACAGCGTTCCGCAGGCGCGCGTCGCCGCCCCCTGCGCCCTGGGCGCCGCCCTCCGCGGTCTTCTCCGGCTCCGCAGAACCGTCACTCCCCCGGGAACTCCCGGCGGCCGGCCCGTCGGAGCCCTCCGGCTCCGCCGCATCCGCCGCATCCGCTGAATCCGCGGAACGCGCCGAACCCGCGGCGCTCTTCGTCGAGAACACCGCCGTGGCCGTGTCCGCCCGGGAGGCCGCCGTCACGGCCTCCCGTGCGACCGCGAGCCGCGGGTCCGGAACCGGAGCCCTGCTCCCCGACGTCGGTTCTGCCGACGACTCGTGCTGCTTCGACCTGTCGGGGGACTCGCCCGCCACCGATGCCTCCTCCGTGCGCCACACACCGTGCGCCCAACCGAACCATGAACCCGTGAACCAGTGCACACGCGGCCCGGACACCCGTGTCCGAACCGTGTACCAGTGTCCTGTGTGGGGGCTTAGCCCCTGCAGTAGACGAGAACGACATATCTATCGGTTCCACTACGAACCGGTCACGCACTCTCGACAGACCAATGTGAGAGGGGTCACCCTGTCATTCATCCACGCGGGGAGGCATGGATGGGCAGGAGCCGCAGAACAATTCCGGAGGAGCTTCTGTTGCTGGCGCTGGACCCGACCACGGGTACCACCGCACAGCCACAGTCGCTCGACCTCGGTCTGGCCGGAGCACAGCTAGTGGAGCTGGCGCTGGCCGGACGGATAGCCCCAGACGGGGATCGTATCGCCGTGGTGGCACCACGGCCGACCGGAGATCCGACCTTGGACTGTGCGCTGGAACTACTCCGCAGGCGGGGTGCTCCAGTACGCGCTGTGAACTGGATCGGCGGGCCCCGACTGGGGCTGCGCCAGACATATCTCTCGCATCTGGAGCGATGCGGCATGGTCCATGCCGTGGCGGGTCAGATGTGCGGGGTGCTTCCGACAACTCGCTATCAGGCGACGGACACGGAGATCAGCCGGGAGATCAGGGCCCGGCTGGACAGCGCGATCCGCACCGGCGTACCGCCGGACCCGCGGACCGCCGCACTGGCCGCGCTGGCGCACGCCGTCGGCCTGGGCAAGCACCTCTACCCGGGGAACGAAGGGCGTTCGTCGCGCTCCCGTCTCCGGGATCTGATCAGGCACGACCCCATGGGCGGCCTCGTGGCACACGCCGTGATGGACGTCCAGAACGGTGTGGCCGCACAGCCGCGCCGCAGCCCGGCACCGGCCGGCCGTCAGGCCGCACCCGGAGCCAGGCCCGCACCGGAGCCCGCCAGGGGCGTTCCGATGCAACCGCGCCGCGGTTCGATGGCGCGCGCCGTGGCCCACTGAGTCGCTGGTCCACGGCACCCACCGTTACGACCGCAGTACGGCAGTACGCGCAGCATCCGCAGTACGCACAGCATCCGCAGTAACTCCGCAGCACCCACGTGCACCGCGCTCGCGCGTCACGCACGTCAGCGCCGCACCGCAGTCGCCAGTACCCGGTTCGGGAGCCGCTGGGCCGCGCGGGGCGACGGGCCGTTCGTCGGGACGACGACAGGCCCGTCGCCCCGCGCGGCCGTGTGTCCACAGTCGTCCGTCGCCGTACGGACGGCAAGGTGGCGCGAGGTGGCGACAAGTGGCGTGTACGCACGGCATATCCGCTGTTTCCCAGCGGTAGTAAGCGCCTTGGTGGCAATCTGCTCAACAGCAGATACGCAAAGTACAGGCAGCACGCAGCCGGAGGTGCACGTCCCGTGGCGTCCAATGTCAATCCCACCGTCAGGCGACGCCGGTTGGGCCAGGAGCTGCGACGGCTCCGCGAGCTCAAGGGCATGACGGCCGAAGAGGTCGCCGAGCGGCTGCTCGTCTCGCAGTCGAAGATCAGCCGCCTGGAGAACGGGCGGCGCAGCATCAGCCAGCGCGACGTCCGCGACCTGTGCGGGGTGTACGAGGTCGAGGACGTCCGGATCGTCGACTCGCTGATGCAGATGGCCAAGGACTCGCGCCAGCAGGGCTGGTGGCACTCCTTCGGCGACATCCCCTACAGCGTCTACATCGGTCTGGAGACCGACGCGGCGAGTCTGCGCGTCTACGACCCGCTGGTCGTGCCGGGCCTGCTGCAGACCCGTCCGTACGCCGAGTCGCTGATCCAGGGCGCGCTCCCCGAGGCGGCCCCCGGTGACATCGACAAGCGTGTGCAGGTACGGCTGCGGCGACAGGAACGTATCTCCGACCTGGAGAACCCCTTGCGGCTGTGGGCCGTCCTGGACGAGGCCGCGCTGCGCAGGACCGTGGGCAACAAGCAGGTGATGATCGAGCAGTTGGAGCACCTCGTCGAGATGTCCCACGTGCCGCACGTGACGGTGCAGGTCATCCCGTTCACGATGGGCGCCCATCCGGGGGTGAGCGGTCAGTACGCGATCCTCGAGTTCCCCGACGCGGCCGACTCCAGCGTGGTCTACATCGAGGGCGTCACGAGCGACCTGTACCTGGAGAAGGCGAACGACGTCCAGAAGTACAGCGTCATGTACGAGCATCTGCGGGCGCAGGCGCTCAACGCGGACCAGTCCCGTGAGTTCATCGCCGACGTCGCGAAGGACTACGCGCACTGAACTGATTCGGGGCCGATTTCGACCGCCCCTGCGAGAAGGGCGGGACAATACACCCTCGGCCTATCACGACGGAAGACCCAGCTGGTATATGCCATCCGGTCGAGTGAATAGTCTCTTCGTACGCCGATGTTGGCGAGTAGCGTCGATCACGCCAGGGAGCAACGACCTTGGCGCAATCCGAACCGTGGGTTCCACAGGGGACCCTCAGCTCGGTGACAGCAACTCAGCAACTGGCTACCGGAGCGAACATGGCAATCAAGCAGGGCTCCTCGGACACGTGGACGAAGTCTTCGTACTCCCAAGGAAACGGCGCATGCGTCGAGGTCAAGTCCCCTGTCCTGGCGGCGATGGCCGTCCGCGACTCCAAGGTCGTCGAAGGCCCCACACTGGCCTTCCCGGCGGAGTCGTGGAACGCCTTCGTCTCAGAAGTGAGCCGCGGCACCGTCTGATCTCAACGGATGCCTCGCGCAGTACGCACAGCAGAAGCGGTACGCACAGCAAGAGCACCGACAACTGGATCAACAACTGCACACGCACCATGAAAGAGCCCTCTCGACTGGCCCGCCGTCCCGGCCGAGGGGGCTCGGCCCTGTCCGGGTGATCGCTGAAGGGCCCCTGCATTTGTGTGCATGCCGCGCAGATGTCGCACATGAAATCCGTGATCGTCCGCGTGGATCTTTCTTTCCACGGCGGCGGACCGACGGAAATGCGTTCCGATCCCCGCCAAATATGATCAGTCGCCTCACTGTTCACATACCGTTCCGCCTCTCAACCGACCGTTCCTGTTCGATTACAGTGCTGAGCTGTCGACCGTACGGACGGAATCGGATCGGGATCTCAGGAGGCCTCGGTGGGTGCGACAGCCGGTGCCGTCTGGGGCCGCGCCGAACAGCAGGACTTCCGCAGCCGGGTGCGTGGCACGCTCCTCGGCGCGGCGGTCGGTGACGCGCTGGGTTCGCCCGTCGAGGGCCTCACGCTGGAACAGATCCGTGAGGCGCACGGCGCGGAGGGGCTCACCGACCTGGCCTTCGGCCACGGCAGGCGCGGGGCCGTCTCGCATCTCACCCAGCTGAACCTGTTCTCGGTCGACGGGCTGATACGGGCCCAGGTGCGCCGGGACACCGGCGCCTGGCATCCGCCGACGGATCTGCACCGCGCCTATCTGCGGTGGGCCTCCACGCAGCGCGACTGGGGCCCGGACGAACGGCGCAAGGAGGACGGGTGGCTGGCGCGCGAGGAGTGGCTGTACGCCCGGCGTGAGCCCGCGCGCGCCTGTCTGATCGGCCTCGGCGACGAGCTGATGGGCACGCTGGACGCACCCAAGAACCCCGACGAGCGGGGGGTGGAGGCCACGGCCCGCTCCGCGCCGTTCGGGCTGCTGGTCGGCTGGGAGCCGCAGCTCGTCATGCAGCTCGCGGTGGAGTGTTCGGCGCAGACGCACGGCCACCCCCTGGCCTACCTGTCGGCGGGCGCGTACGCCGTCATCGTGCACGGGCTCGCGCGCGGTGAGAGCCTCGACACCGCCGTCCAGCGGGCGCTGCAGCTGCTGGCCGCCCGCCCGGGGCAGAAGCCCGTCGCGGAGGCGCTGCAGCGGGCTCTGGGGGCCGTACGGCAGGGCATGCCGACTCCGGCCCGGGTCGAGGACCTGGCCGGGGACGGCACGGCGGACGGGCTGCTCTCGGTGGCCGTGTACTGCGCGCTGGTCGGCGAGGACACCCGGCACGGGCTGTGCCTGTCGGTGAACCACGGTGGCGCGTCGGCCGCCGCCGGCGCCCTCACCGGCGCGCTGCTCGGAGCCATGCACGGCGAGACGGCCCTTCCGCCGTCCTGGCTGGCCGAGCTGGAGGGCCGCCCCACCATGCTGGTCCTCGCGGACGACTTCGCGATGGAGATGACCCAGGGCCCGGCCCTGCACGGTCCGGCGGGCTCCTCACCGGGCTGGCTGGCCCGGTATCCGCGCGGGTACGCGGCCCTGCCGGGAGGCACGCCGGTCCCGGCGGTCTGAATCACGCAGACCGTCGGCCGCCTCCGCGGATCGTCGGCCGCCACGCGGCCGGTGCACGGCCGGTGCGCCCCGGAACAGGTCGGGGCGACCGCTCGTTCCCGAGCGGTCGCCCTCCTGCCTCGCGTGTGCGGATCAGTCCTTGACCGGCGTGCCCACCACGTCGTCCACGGGTCCGGCCGGGGCCGGTACCGCCGCGGCGGTGGATCCGCCGTCATCCGTGTTGATCTTCGCGATGAGCGCGTCCCTTTCCGGGGTGTCCTCCGGCTTCACGTAGCCGACGACGATGTAGAGGACGAGCGACACCGCGAGCGGGATCGACACCTGGTACTGGAGCGGGACTCCGCCGTCGACGTTCCAGCTGATCGGGTAGTTGACCAGCCAGAAGGTGACCAGTCCGACGCCCCAGCTGATCAGTGCCGCCGTCGGGCCGCTCTTGCGGAACCACGGCAGCAGGCCCAGCATCAGCGGGATCGCGATCGGACCCATCAGGCCCGCCACCCACTTGATGACGACGGTGATGATGTCGCCGAAGAAGGCGGAGTTGACCTGGGTCGCGATGGCCATCGACAGACCGAGGAAGAGCAGCGTGGCCCAGCGGGCGGCCAGCAGTCCCATCCGGGTGTCCCACTCGCGCGCCTTGCGTGAGACCGCGGGCATGATGTCGCGGGTGACGACTGCGGCGATCGCGTTGGCGTCGGACGAGCACATCGCCATGGTGTGGGAGAAGAATCCGACGACGACCAGACCCAACAGCCCGTGCGGCAACAGCTGTTCGGCCATCAGCGCGTACGAGTCGCCCGGCGCGTCCGTCTTGATGATCAGCGGCGCGACCCACATCGGGAAGAACAGCACGAGCGGCCAGACCAGCCAGAGCGCGGCGGACAGCGCGGCCGAGCGCGTGGCGGACTTCGCGGAGTCCGTGGCCATGTAGCGCTGGGCCTGGTTCCACATGCCGCCGTTGTACTCGAAGGTCTTGATGAACAGGTACGCGATCAGGAAGACCATCATGTACGGGCCGGCCAGCGGCTTGGTGTGGCCGTCGAGCGCGGGCTCGTCCCAGACGCTCCAGAGGGTGCCGAAGCCGTTCAGCTCGGCCATGACGGCGACGAGCATCGCGATGCCGGCGACGAACTGGATGATGAACTGGCCGAGTTCGGTGAGGGCGTCGGCCCAGAGCCCGCCGACCGTGCAGTAGACGGCCGTCACCGCGCCGGTGATGAGGATGCCCATGTTGAGCGAGACACCGGTGAAGACGGACAACAGGGTGGCGATGGCGGCCCACTTGGCGCCGACGTCCACGATCTTCAGCAGGACGCCGGACCAGGCGAGCGCCTGCTGCGTGGGCAGGTTGTAGCGGTTCTTCAGGTACTCCAGTGGCGAGGCCACGTGCAGCCGAGAGCGCACCCGGTTGAGCCGGGGCGCGAACAGCTTCGCGCCGATCGCGATGCCGATGGCGATCGGGAAGGACCAGGTGACGTAGGAAGTGACGCCGTACGTGTAGGCGATTGCCGCGTAGCCCGTGAACATCACGGCGCTGTAGCCGGACATGTGGTGCGAGATGCCCGACAGCCACCACGGCATCTTGCCGCCGGCCGTGAAGAAGTCGCTGACGTCGTCCACACGTTTGTGGGACCACAGGCCGATCGCGACCATCACACCGAAGTAGCCGATGAGCACGGCCCAGTCGAGACCGTTCATGTGCCCCCTCCCAGGGTCGTGAAGCGCCCGCTCATCGTGGGTTTGATGGCATGACTCCGACAACCACTCGTACAGTCAAAGGGAGGTAAAATAGTTCTGCTTACTGACCTCGGTTCATGTTTCTGAACATGGTGCGTGGCGACTACCGCATCAGCTCCCCCGCGTTGACCAGCAAGGACTGCCCTGTGATCGCCCGTGCCCGGTCCGACGCCAGGAACACCGCGGCGTCCGCCACGTCTCCGTCCGTGGCCAGCTCGGGCAGCGCCATCCGCGAGGTCAGCCGCTCCAGCACCTCGGCCTCCGGCACGCCCTCGGTGTACGCGGTGAACTGCACGTACGCCTCCACCGGCGGGCCCCACATCCACCCCGGCAGCACGGTGTTCACCCGGATCCGATGCGGACCGAGCTCCCGCGCCATGGAGTACATCGCGCTGGTCAGCGCGCCCTTCGAGGCCGCGTACGCCGCCTGTCGCACCTGGGAGGGGGCGGCGACCGACGACTGCGTCCCGATGACGACCACCGACCCGCCGCGCTCCTTCAGCGCGGGCAGGCAGGCGCGGGTCATCCGCAGCGTGCCGAGCAGGTTCACGTCGAGCACGGCCTGCCAGGTGGCGAAGTCCGCGTCCTCCAGGCCGCCGAAGTAGCTGTCCCAGGCGGCCACATGGACGACCGCGTCGAGCCGGCCGAAGCGCTCCACGGCGAGCGCCGTCAGCGCCTCGCACTGGGCCTCGTCGGTGATGTCGGTCGCCCGGTACGCCGTGTGCGTGCCGTCCGGGTCGAGTTCGGCGGCGGCCTTGGCGAGATTCGCCTCGGTGCGCGCGCCGAGGACGGCGTTGCCGCCGTCGCGCACGACCGCCGCCGCGACCTGGTGGCCGAGTCCGGCGCCCACCCCCGAGACGACGACTGTCTTGCCCTGGAGCAGTGACATTGCGGGCCTCCCGGCTCTGGCGGTTGATCTGACGGTCCGTCAGAGTAGGTGCGTCCGGCGGAGGACGGAAGCCCGGAGGACACAGGCCCCGAGGAACGCGAAGAGCCTGAAGAACCCGAGAAGCCCGAGAAACCCTAGGAACCCTAGGAACACGGAGAAGGGGGAGCGCCATGCTCGATGACACACCGGTCGACACGCGCAGCGAGGTGTACGCGGAACTGGCCGCCGTCGGCCCGTACGGCGTCCGTCCCGGCCACGCCCTGATCACGATGGTGGAGCCGCATCCGGGCCACGAGTACGCGTACAACCGCTGGTACGAGGACGACCACTACTACGCGGGCGCGATGGCCATGCCCTGGATGGCGGCGGGCCGCCGCTGGGTCGCGACCCGCGACCTCCAGCT
Source organism: Streptomyces aurantiacus (assembly GCF_027107535.1). NCBI lineage: Bacteria > Bacillati > Actinomycetota > Actinomycetes > Kitasatosporales > Streptomycetaceae > Streptomyces > Streptomyces sp. Qhu-G9. The sequence goes on from NZ_CP114283.1 coordinate 8,946,232, forward strand.
CCTGCGCTACCCCGAGAAGTCCGCGGTCGCCCAGCCGGTCACCGCCGGCTGCTACCTCTCGACGTACTGGGTCACTGACGGCCGCTACGACGAGCACATGAAGTGGACGGTCGGCATCAACAAGCGGCTGAACCGGGACGGCCGGGTCTACCAGGACCGTACGCACGTCTTCACCGCGTTCCAGGACCACGAGGCGACGGTGTACCGGGACGGGGCGGCCGGGCCGCGCGACTTCCACGCCCTCGACCACCCGTACGCGGGCCTGGTGCTTCAGGTGATCGACGCCGAATCACCGGAACAGCGCACCGAGTTGCTGGAGTGGCTGCGCTCCCGCCACCTGCCCAAGCACCTCGCGGGCTCCCCCGCCGCCATGGTCACGGTCTTCCGCCCGACCCCGCTCCCCGGCGACCGCATGTCGTACGTGAAGCAGGTCGAGGGCGTCGACACGCGGCTGACGCTGCTGTGGTTCCTGGAGGCGGACCCCCGGGAGTGCTGGGAGGAGTACTTCACGGGGCTGGAGGCCCCGGTGGCCGCTGCATCCATGAGCGGCTCCGCCGCGGGCGGGCTGGGACGCGTCGAGTTGGTGGCCCCCTTCATCCCCACCGTGCCGGGGACCGACCGGTACGTCGACCGGCTCCGCTGACCGCCGCCGACTCGGCCGTGGCCGTCCCGCTGATCCGTCACCCGGACGCGGCATACTCCGCGGCGTCCCGTCGTTGACCAACACACCTGTCTGCGAAGGGACTTGAGGATGACCTCGGTACGCGCGCTACCGCTCGCGGCGACCCTGCTCACCGGCACGGTCGCTCTCTACATCACGTTCGTGGCGTTCGGGAACATCACGGACTTCGGCACCAACCAACAGTTCGTCCAGCACGTCCTGTCCATGGACACGACCTTCAAGGACGACGACCTGATGTGGCGGGCCGTGGAGTCGAAGGGGCTCCAGGACGCGGCCTACGTGGCGATCATCGTCTGGGAGACGATCGCCGCACTCGTCCTGATCTGGGCCACGGTCCAGTGGTTCCGGCACGACCACGTCAACGCCCGGCGGACCTCCACCATCGGTCTGCTGATGCTGATGCTGCTCTTCGGCGCCGGATTCCTCGCGATCGGCGGCGAGTGGTTCGCGATGTGGCAGTCGGAGGACTGGAACGGTCTGGACGCGGCGATGCGGGTCTTTCTGATGAGCGGGGTCGTGCTGCTGGTCATCCACCTTCCGATGGACCGGGCCGGGGATGCCTCCGCCTCGCGTACCGGCGTCTAGGCGGCTGCTCCGCGGAAGGGTTGTCCGGTACCTGCGGGCCGTGGCCGGTCGCGCGGTTCCCCGCCCCCGGCGGGGCACGCCGTGGCGGAGGTGCGCCGCGGCTCAGCGACCGGTCATTGCGCGCAGCGCGCCCGGATCGCGTCGCGCGCCGCCGTGATCTCCGCGAGGCGGGGTGCGAGGCGGCCCCGGTCGGCGCCGGGGCTGTCCAGCAGTTCGGTGAGGACGGCGGCGAGGTTCGCCAGGTCGTCCCAGCCGGGGTCCATGGCCAGGACCTCGGCCAGACCTCGGTCGGCGTCGGTCCAGTCGGCGAGGGCGCAGCCGATGAAACACCTTCCCTGTGCGCGTTCCAGCTCTCCCAGGACGCTGTCCGGCCCGTCCGGTTCGGCGTCCGAGCGCACCAGGCGTGCCAGCTCACGCCAGAGGGGTTCCGCGGCGGGCAGCCCCTCGCACCGGCCGACGGTCACCGCCAGTTCGAAGGTGCCCGGGATCGGTTCCGTCCCGCGCACCCGTTCCGCCGTACGCCGGGCCTGCGACCACTGCCCGGCATGGCGCTGCACCGCGCAGCGCAGATCGTCCAGGTCGTCGTCGGGCCGCGCCGCCCGGTCGGCGTCGGCCAGCCCTGCGGACGCCTCGTCCCAGCGGCCGCACTGCGTCAGCAACTCGATGGCCGCGCGGCGCGCCCAGGGCGCCTGATGCTCCAGGACGACGCAGCGGTCCAGATCGGCCAGCGCCTGCTCGGTCCGCCCGGTCGCCAGGCCGACCAGCGCACGTGACGCGTACGCCCACCCGTGGTCCGGACTCACCTCCAGTGCGCGGTCCAGATACCGCAGAGCCTCCTGGTGGTCCCTTCGCAGGCGGTGCGTGGCTCCGAGTTCGGCCAGCGCGTGGTGGTCGTCCGGGCTCTGCTCCAGTACGCGCCCGAAGGCGGCGACCGCCTCCTCGTACCGGCCCGCCAGCCGGTACTCCACGCCCAGTTCGTGACCGATCCAGTCGATGTCCGGAGCCGCCTCGACGGCCCGCTCCAGATCCTCGAACATGCCTGCCCGGTCACCGAGTTCGTTCTTCGCCCGGGCCCTCGTCACCAGCGCCCACGCGTAGTCGGGCCGCAGCTCGACAGCACGGCCGAGGTCGGCCAGCGCCTCGTCGTGGCGGCCCAGGCCGTGCAGGGCCGCACCACGGCTCGCCAGGGCCGAGGCGTAGTCGGGTTCCAGGGAGACGGCCCGGCCGAGCTCGGCGACGGCCTCCTCGAACCGGTCGGCCAGCCGGTAGGCGTCACCCCGTTCCGACGCGACCCACGACGCGTCGGGCGCGACGTGCACCGCCCGGTCGAAATCGGCGAACGCCTCGTCCAGCTCCCCCCTGGTGCGGTGCAGGCGCGCCCTGCGCACCAGCGCCCAGGGGTCGTCCTCCTCGATGCTCAGCGCTCGGTCGAAGTCGGCGAGCGCCTCGTCGTACCGTCCGAGGACGTGGCGGCACACGGCCCGCCCGGTCAGGGATTCGGCATCGGTCGGGTCGAGGACGACGGCACGGTCGAAATCGGCGACGGCCTCCTCGAATCGGCCCGCCAGCCGGTAGGTCTCCGCGCGCCCGGCGATGATCCACCCGGTGCCGGGGGCCAGTTCGTCCGCCCGGTCGAGGGCGGCCAGCGCTGCCGGGAAGTCGCCCAGCAGCTGGTGGGTGAAGCCACGGCCGTAGTGGGCCCAGGCGAGCTCCGGGTCGAGCTCCAGGGCCCGCCCGTACTCCTCCAGGGCCTGCCGGTACTCGCCGCCGTGGCGCAGTTCCCTGCCCCGCAGGGTGTGCGCCAGCGCCCGGCCGGCCGTGTCCAGTCCCGGCCGGGCCAGGAGCAGGTTCATCGCGCCGGCCACCCCGCCCCCGTCTTCCTCCAGGGCCTCGCCCAGCCGCGCGCCCCACTCGGCGAGGCCGGGATTGTCCGCCGCGTGGCCCGCTTCCTCCAGCATCCGCGCCCAGCGGCGGCCGACGACGCCGTCCTCACGGCAGGCCTCGACCAGCGCCCGCAGCGCCGCGCCGAGCGCCGCAGGGGGCCGGGCGCAGAGCAGGTGGTACGTCTCCTCCAGGCGCAGCTCGCGCCATTCCTCGTCCGCCCACAGGTTCTCGGTCTCCCGGCCGGCCCCGGCCTCGGCCCGCCACCGCGCGAACGCCTCCGCCAGCCGTCGGTGCCGCCCGGCCCACTCGCGCGGGGACCGGCGTCGCTCCAGCCGCAGCATCGGCGCCCGTACGACGTCGTGGTACTGCACTCGGGACCCGCGCTCGCCGACGAACGGGAGTCCCGTCAACCAGTCGTACAGCGCGTCCAGTTCGTCGTCCGGGCGGTCGACGAGGACCCGGAACACGTCCGCGTCCAGCCGCCGGGGCAGCGCGCAGATCCGGGCGACCTGGCGACGGGCGTCGTCGGCTTCCCACTGGAGGAACCGTTTCACGGCGGTCGTGCTCGGATCGCCCACGTCGTCCGGGTCGCCGGGGCGGGCCTCCGCGAGCGTGGACACGAGGACGGGCAGGCCGCCGGTGAGGCGCAGCACCTCCTTGACGACCGGTTCGGCCACGACCCCCTTCCCGGCGAGCAGCCCGCGCGACTCGGACTCGGTGAACGGCGCCAGCGGCACGTCCGCCACGGAGCCCGGGCCGCTCCCGCGAACGGTGTCCAGGGGACGCTGGCCGGCGGTGACCACGACGACGGTGGCCGGCAGTCCGCTGTCCGCCTCGTGGCGCGTGACCATGTCGTGCAGCCACGGGTCGAGAAACGGCCCGGTCCGTTCGTACGTGTCGAAGAACAGGACGATCCTCGGGACGGCGGAGGCCGCGGCGCGCAGGTCGCGGAGCAGGACGGGTGTGAGCACCTTCTCCGGGAACATCACCAGTTCGATGTCGTCGGGATTGCGGAAGCGGGCGCTCAGACCGGCCCGCAGACGGTCCGCTCCCTGGGCGAGCAGGTCGGCGGGGAGGGCACTCGTGAGGAGGCCGCCGCCCGGCACGGTGGCCTCCACGGCGGCGAGGCCGAGCCCCACCGCGGCCCTGCTGCCGGCCGTCGGTGTCCCGGGCTCCGGCGCGAGCGCGGCCAGCGCGGCCGCCTCCGCCTCGTGCCGCCGCTCGCGGTACAGGGCCAGCCGCCGTTCCAGATCCTTCAACCGCCGCCCCTGGTCGGCGAACTGACGGCACATCTCCGCCATCGTCTCCGGCACGCTTCCGGCGCGCTCGTCGACGTACGCCGTCAGCGCGCCGCGGTCGCGGGCGAGGTGCCGCAACTCCTGTACCAGGAAAGTCTTTCCGACGCCGGCGGGGCCGTGCACATGGAAGCGGAAGCGCTGCCGGGCGTCACTGGCCGGGAGGTCGAAGTTCCGCAGAAACGCGGCCCGTTCGGCGTCCCGGCCCACGAATCCGGCCCGGTTGCCCTGCTGGATCAGCTCCTGCCTCGACAGCCCTGCCTGCGCCACCCGCCTGCCTCCTTGCCGCGTCCCGCGTCGAGTCCGGACTCCAGTGTGGAGCAGACCGGCGGGCGGGACCCAGGGCCGGGCGCACGGTCGGCTTCGCTCTCGGATCGCCCACCGGAATGGTGGCGCCGTCCTTGCCAAGCTTGTCCGGCGGTTCCTCGGTGCTTGCGAACCTCGGGTTCCCCGCAGCCGCCCGCTCCCCGCACCCCGCCGGCTTCAACATCGCCACGCACGCAACGGCCCATCGCCCCCACGCACCATCCCCTCCCCAGAGAACAGCGTGATCCTAGGTCACCGGTGCACCGGGTCCGTCCGAGGAGGGCGAGCGCTACTTCACGACCGCGACCGTCGTCCCCGCCGTGCCGAACTTCCAGACCGCGTCCCCGTCGGCCGCCTTCATGCGGACGCCGCCCGTCGTCGCGCCCGACGCGGGCGGTGGCGGGGAGGAGCCGTCCACCGCGTTGGAGAAGGCGACGTTCACGCCGGACGCCACGGCGAAGTAGACGATGTGCTCGATCTCCACGCCGTCACTGCCGGTCGCGGCCTCGCGCCGGGTGCCGACCGTGTAGTTGCCGGGCTCCGGGTTCACCGTCCCGGGCCACACCGTGAAGGTGCGCCGGGGCGCGTCGCTCGCGTCGACCAGCCACACCCGCCGCTGCGCGAGGGAGTAGACGATGCGCCGTCCCGTGCCGGAGCCGTCCGGTACGGCGGTCGGCTGCTCGGACTTTCCGGGTGAGGCGGAGGGCTTGACGCCGGCCGAGGCGGACGGCTTCGGGCTCGCGGACGCGGTCGGCTCGGGACCTTCGTCGGCCTTGACGGCCAGGACGGCCACCAGCACCAGAGCGGCCGCGGTCAGACCGGTGACCCAGGCCCACGAGGGAAGCCGTCGGGCAGGCACGGGCACGCATCTCCTCAGCTCTGATTCACCCCGTCGGAGGGTCGGATCATCCTACTCCGACGCGGTCCCTGCCTGTTCCTGGCCCGGCCCGCCCCGGCGGCGCCCGCCGGGGCGGTCCAGGGGGCCGCCGTGTCAGTCCAGGACGGGCAGCAGCTCCGGCAGATGCCCGTCCGACAGCGCCGCGGCCCGCTGCCGTTCCTCGGGGACCGGCCCGTACAGCGTCGTCCGCGGCTTCGCCGGGCGGCCCGCCGCCTCCGCCACCGCGATCAGGTCCTTGACGGACTTGTACGAGCCGTAACTCGACCCCGCCATACGGGAGATGGTCTCCTCCATCAGGGTCCCGCCGAGGTCGTTGGCGCCGGAGCGGAGCATCTCCGCGGCACCCTCCGTGCCCAGTTTCACCCAGCTTGTCTGGATGTTGGGGATGTGCGGGTGCAGGAGGAGGCGGGCCATCGCGATGACCGCGCGGTTGTCCCGGGTCGTCGGACCGGGCCGGGCGATCCCCGCCAGGTACACCGGCGCGTTCGTGTGGATGAACGGCAGCGTCACGAACTCCGTGAAACCGCCGGTCTGTTGCTGGATGCGGGAGAGCGTGCGGAAGTGGCCGAGCCAGTGCCGGGGCTGGTCCACGTGCCCGTACATCATGGTGGAGGAGGACCGGATGCCGAGCTCGTGCGCGGTCGTCACCACCTCGATCCAGGTCGCGGTGGGCAGCTTGCCCTTGGTGAGGACCCAGCGGACCTCGTCGTCGAGGATCTCCGCGGCCGTGCCGGGGATGGAGTCGAGGCCGGCCTCCTTGGCGGCCGTCAACCACTCGCGGATCGACAGGCCCGTACGGGTCGCGCCGTTCACGACCTCCATGGGTGAGAAGGCGTGGACGTGCATCCCGGGCACCCGCTCCTTCACCGCGCGCGCGATGTCGAAGTAGGCGGTGCCCGGCAGGTCGGGGTGGATACCGCCCTGCATGCAGACCTCGACGGCCCCGACGTCCCAGGCCTGCTGGGCGCGGTCGGCGACCTGGTCGAGGGAGAGGGTGTAGGCGTCCGCGTCGGTGCGGCGCTGGGCGAAGGCGCAGAAGCGGCAGCCGGTGTAGCAGACGTTCGTGAAGTTGATGTTCCGCGTGACGATGTACGTGACGTCGTCACCGACCGCCGACCTGCGGACGTCGTCCGCGATGCGGCAGAGCGCGTCGAGCGCCGGGCCGTCCGCGTGGAGCAGGGCGAGGGCCTCGTCGTCGGTCAGCCTGGTCGGGTCGTCGGCGGCGGTCGCGAGGGCGGCCCGTACGTCGGTGTCGATGCGGGAGGGGACCATCCCGGGCGCCGCGGCCTCCCGCAGGGCGTCCCAGTCGCCGTACACGTGGTCGTAGTCCTCGCGCCGGTCGGACGTGCGCCCCTCGGAGTCGATCGCGGTGTGCAGGTCGGTACGGCCCGTGGACGTGAACGCCTCCTCGGGTTCCTGCCACGGGTGACCCTCGACGACGGCGTCCGCCACCGCGAGGCCCGTCTGCGGGTCGGCGAGCGCCCGGACGTGCGGGAGCAGCCGCGGGTCCAGCCACGGTTCGCCGCGCTGGACGAACTCGGGGTAGACGCAGAGGCGTTCGCGCAGTGCGAAGCCCGCCTCGGCGGACTGCTCGCGCAGCAGGTCGATCTGCGGCCAGGGGCGCTCGGGGTTGACGTGGTCGATGGTGAGCGGCGAGACCCCGCCCCAGTCGTCGATCCCGGCGCCGATGAGCCGTCCGTACTCGGAGTCGACCAGGTTGGGGGGTGCCTGGAGGCAGGCGGAGGGGCCCATGATGTGCCGGGCCACGGCGACCGTCGCGACCAGTTCGTCCAGTTCGGCGTCCGGCATCCCGCGCATCGCCGTGTCCGGCTTGGCGCGGAAGTTCTGGATGATCAGTTCCTGGATGCCGTGGTAGGCGCGGGAGACGCGGCGCAGCGCGAAGAGGGAGTCCGCGCGTTCCTCGTACGTCTCGCCGATGCCGATGAGGACGCCGCTGGTGAAGGGGACCGAGGAGCGTCCGGCGTCCTCCAGGACGCGCAGCCGGACCGCCGGCTCCTTGTCGGGCGACCCGTGGTGCGGGCCGCCGGGCTCGCTCCACAGCCGGGTCGCGGTCGTCTCCAGCATCATGCCCATGCTGGGCGCGACGGGCTTGAGCCGCTGGAAGTCGGTCCACGACATGACACCCGGGTTGAGGTGCGGGAGCAGGCCCGTCTCCTCCAGGATGCGGATGGAGATGGCCCGTACGTAGGCGATCGTGTCGTCGTAGCCGTGCGCGTCGAGCCATTCGCGGGCCTCGGGCCAGCGGTCCTCGGGCTTGTCGCCGAGGGTGATCAGGGCTTCCTTGCAGCCCAGTTCGGCTCCCTTGCGGGCGATGTCGAGGACCTCGTCCGGCGACATGAACATTCCGTGTCCGGCCCGGCGCAGTTTGCCGGGGACCGTGACGAAGGTGCAGTAGTGGCATTTGTCCCGGCACAGCCGGGTGAGCGGGATGAACACGCTCTTCGAGTACGTGATGACGCCGGGGCGGCCCGCCGCCGCCAGGCCCGCGTCCCGCACCCGGGCGGCCGAGGCGGTCAGGTCGTCCAGGTCGGCGCCGCGGGCCTGGAGCAGCACGGCGGCCTCGGTGACGTCGAGGGCGACGCCGTCGCGGGCGCGTTTGAGCGCGCGACGCATGGCGTTCGCGGTGGGCCCGGTTCCGGAGGTCGCGGAAGTCGTCATCCTTCGAGCATACGATCGGATTGATCAGGCATTACAGGTGTGCCGCGTTACAAGCGGCACACCTGCCGCGCGTCAGGGTCGGCTACAGGTACGACGCGTACGCGTCCAGTACGCGCAGTACGTCCCCCTCACCGGCGGGCGGCAGCTGCAGGACGACCTCCTCGATGCCGAGGTCCGCGTAGTGCGCGAGTTTGCCGGCGCTCGGCAGCACGGCGTAGGGCACGACCTGGAGGGCCCCGGGGTCGCGTCCCGCCTCCGCCCAGGCGGTCCGCAGCACGGGCATCGACTCGGTCAGGCCCCTGCCGCCGATCGGCAGCCAGCCGTCGGCGTACTCGCCGATGTGCGAGAACAGCTTCGGGCCGGCGGCTCCGCCGATGAGGGTGCGCGGCCCGACGACGGGTCCGCGCGGCTTCTGCACGGGCTTGGGGTACGCGTGACTGGCCCGGACGGATCCGAACGGGCCTTCGTGCGCGGTCGGTTCGGCCGACCACAGGGCCCGCATCAGCGCCATCCGGTCCCGGCCGAGCTCCCGGCGCGTACGCCACTCGACGCCGTGGTCGGCGGCCTCCTCCACGTTCCAGCCGAAGCCGACGCCGAGGGTGAAGCGGCCTGCGGAGAGGTGGTCGAGGGTCGCGACCTGCTTGGCGAGGTCGATCGGGTCGTGCTGGGCGACGAGCGTGATGCCGGTGCCGAGCGCGAGGGACTCGGTGACCGCCGCCGCCTGGCCGAGGGCGACGAAGGGGTCGAGGGTGCGGCCGTACTCGGGCGGCAGGTCCCCGCCCGCCGGGTACGGGGTGGTCCGCTCGACGGGGATGTGCGTGTGCTCGGGCAGGTAGAGCCCGGCGAAACCGCGTTGTTCCAGCTCACGGGCGAGCCGGGTCGGAGTGATCGTCTCGTCGGTGAGGAAGATCGTCACGGAGATGCGCATGGGTCATCTCTACCGGCACGACACCCAGGTGTCCATACCGACCAGTCGGCCTTTTCGGTGCCTCGCACCGGGTTCTCCGTACTGGCCGGATCGCACGGATGCTCCGTTCCCGAAATCCGCCGATCGCCTTCCCTTGTACCGCGGTTCACGGCTGAATACGAGGCTGGTGACCGCCACACCAGCGTCACCCGTGCCATGTGACTCACGACAACCCGGGGAGCAGCAGCATGTGCGAGGACGACCACAGCGCCGGCCACGACGTCGGCAGACGCGCCCTGTTCGTGACGGGAGCCGCCGCCGCGCTTACGTTGGGAGGCGTGAGCTTTGCGAGCGGCGCCGACGCGGCCGACGGTCCCTCCGGTTCCGGTGACCCCGAGACCCGGACCGTACGCGGCACCCTGCCCACCGGTTCGCCGGACTTCGTGTACCTGCCCGTCGAAGTCCCGTCCGGTGTACGGGAGATCAGGGTCGCGTACACCTACGAGAAGCCTCCGGTCCCGGCGGGCACCGCGGGCAACGCGCTCGACATCGGCATCTTCGACCAGCGCGGCACCGACCTGGGCGGCAAGGGCTTCCGGGGCTGGTCGGGCGGGGCCCGCACGGAGTTCTTCATCCGGGCGGACGACGCGACACCCGGCTACATCCCCGGCCCGGTCCGCGCGGGCACCTGGCACATCGCGCTGGGCCCGTACACGGTGGCTCCGCAGGGGCTCCCGTACGAGGTGACGATCACGCTGACGTACGGCGAGCCGGGCACGGTCGTCAAGCCGGTCTATCCGCCGTCGCGGGCGAAGGGCCGCGGCCGGGCCTGGTACCGGGGCGACTGCCACCTGCACTCCTGGTACTCGGACGGCCGCCGCACCCCGGCGGAGATCGCGGCCCTCGCGCGGGCGGCGGGCCTGGACTTCATCAACACGTCCGAGCACAACACGCACTCCGCGCACGCCCATTGGGCCGACCAGGCCGGTGACGACCTGCTGATCATGCTGGGCGAGGAGGTGACGACGAGGAACGGTCACGTCGTCGCGCTCGGCACCGACCCGGGGACGTTCGTCGACTGGCGCTACCGGGCGCGAGACAACCGCTTCGGCCGGTACGCGCGCCGGATCCGCGAGGCCGGCGGTCTCGTCGTGCCCGCCCATCCGCACGCCACCTGCGTCGGCTGCAACTGGAAGTTCGGCTTCGGCGAGGCGGACGCGGTGGAGGTGTGGAACGGCGCGTACGGGCCCGACGACGAGGTGTCGCTCGCCGACTGGGACAGCATGCTCGTCGCCTCCGTACGGGAGGGCCGGGGCGGCCGGGAGTGGATTCCGGCGATGGGCAACAGCGACGCCCACCGCGACCCCGACCCGGTCGGCAGCCCGCAGACGGTCGTCCTCGCCGACGATCTGACCCGCGAGGCGATCCAGGAGGGCATCCGCGCGGGCCGCTCCTACGTGGCGGAGTCGAAGGCGGTGACGCTGTCGTTCGCGGCCACCGGACCGAAGGGCCAACACGCGGGTATCGGCGGCCGGTTGAGGGTGGACCGCGACGACCCGGTCACGGTCCGCCTGGAGGTCTCGGGCACCCCCCGCTGCACGGTCCGCTTCGTCACGGACCAGGGCGTGCTGCACACGAGCCCCGTCCTGCCGGTGTCGGGTTCCGGCACGGTGGAGTGGCGTACGACGGCCCAGTACGCCGCGTACGTACGGGCCGAGGTGCGGCACGAGACGGCGGCGGGCCCCTTGCCGGGGGCGCTGGCCGCGTTCACGAACCCTGTCTTTCTCGGGCGGGGGTGAGCAGGCGCCCGGCCGGAGGCCGTGGACCGGGCGCTGCGTCGATGCGGGGCCCTTGGGCCGACAGGGCCTAGCGGGACGCTCCGTTGATGCGGTTCTGCTGGAGGGACGTGAGCCGTCGTACGAAGACGATGGCCAGGACGGCGGCCACGATCCCGAGGGCGTTGGCCGCCTGCGAGGTGACGATGGTGTCCGTGGCGGCGACGGCGAGGTCCCTGTCGTACCAACTGGCGGTCGAGTCGTTCGCGTACGCCACGAAGAAGGCGATCCAGAACCACCACCACGTGTGCAGCAGCCACCGCCCGGCGCCCTTCGGCGTGCCGGTCGTCGCCGTCCAGATGTCGTTGCCGATCTGTTTGGGCATGTAGAGGTTGACGACCGGGATGAACCAGGAGCCGGCCGCCAGCCCGGTGGCGTACCGGACGCGTCCGGGGGCGAAGAGCTCGGCGTTGATCCGCGTGCGCTGGAACCAGAACGCCCACACGATCACCACCGGGATGCCCGCGAAGACGCCGAGCACCTCGGTCGCCAGCGATGCGGTGCCCAGGAACCTGAAGTCCTGGATGAGGTCGGTGTCGGAGGTGCTCGCCGCCGCCGACAGCCGGGAGAAGGCCGTCGCGAGGACGTAGCTCCGAAGCAGCAGGGGCACGACGAACAGGCCGAGCAGGAGGGCCAGGGCGATCGAGAGCCCCCGGGTCGGGCGGGGCGTGAGGGGCGGGCCGGCGAAGACGGGAGTGGAAAGGCGCGGGGGCTGAACGGCACCCGGTAACGGGCTGTGCGGGTGGAGATCGGCCGGTGCCGTCCGGTAGGGGTGGACTCCGTCGGGCGGCGGGCTCTGCCACGAGGGCGTGGCCGGTGCGTACGGAATGGGAGGCCCGAAGCCCGGTACGGGGCTCGCCGGGGACGGGATCGCGCCCTGGAGGGGGCTCGCCACCTGTACGGGGCCCGGCCCGGGTCCGGGAGCCGCCGCCCGCCCGGCGAGGGCATGGCTCTCCGGGTCCTCGCTGTCGAGGAGGCGCACGGCGTGTCTGCCCAGTTCCGCCAGCACCGCGCCGGGCAGCCACGCGCCGCTCGCCGCGCCGCGCCCGCCTTCCGCGCCGCCGCCCTCCGCTTCCTCGGCCCGCTTCAACAGCGTGTCCAGTGAGGGCCGTTGACCGGGGTCCTTCGCCAGGCAGGCCGCGACCAGGCCGTGCCACGGCTCCGGTATCCCCTCCAGGTTCGGCTCCTCCTGGGCGATGCGGAAGAGCAGCGAGTGGATGCCGCCCTCGGCACTGCCGAAGGGCAGCCGGCCCGTCGCCGCGTAGGCCAGTACGGCACCGAGACAGAACACGTCGCTCGCGAACGTCACCCGCTCCCCGCGCACCTGCTCGGGCGCCATGAAGCCCGGGGACCCCACGAGGGCACCGGGCTTGGTGAGCCCGTCGGCGGACTGCACGGCCGAGTCGAGGGCGCGCGCGATCCCGAAGTCGATGACACGGGGCCCGTCGATCGTCACCAGGACGTTGGAGGGCTTGAGATCGCGGTGCACGAGGCCGGCTCCGTGGATCGCCCGCAGTGCGTGGACGAGCCCGATCGCCAGCGCCCGTACGGTCTTCGGTGGCAGTGGCCCGTACTGCTCGTCGACCACTTCGGCGAGCGAGGGACCTGCGACGTAACCGGTGGCGACCCAGGGCGTCGGCGCCTCGGTGTCGGCGTCCAGCACGGGGGCGGTCCACTCGCCGCCGACCCGCTGCGCCGCTTTCACCTCCTGGGCGAAGCGCCGCCTGAAGTCGGGCCTGCGGGCCAGTTCTTCCTGGACGACCTTGACCGCGACCGTACGGCCCCGCTCGGAACGGGCCAGGTACACCCGCCCCATGCCGCCCTCACCGAGCCTGCCGAGCAGCCGGTACCCGCCTATCCAGCCCGGATCGGCCGGCTCCAACCCGTCCATGCGTGCTCCCTCTCCCCGTCCCGGCGCGTCCGCATGAGGATAGGGGAGGGGCGGGAGTTACGGGTGGGAGGGCCGGTGGGTGACCGCGCAATCATTTCGCCGGTCACCCACCCCCGCACTCGGCCCACAGGAGTTTGCCGCCCCGGACGTCCCCCAGCACGTGCGCGCCCCACCTGTCCGCGCACGCCCGTACGAGATGCAGGCCGCGGCCGTTCTCCGCGGTGTCCGGGCCTACGGGTACGGGGCCGGGGGCGCCGAAGCCCGGGGGGATCTCGGAGCCTGAGTCCCACACCGCGATCCGCAGCCGGTCGGGCTCCGCCGAGCGGATACGGAGGGCGTACGGGCCCTGGGTGTGCAGATGGGCGTTGGTGAGCAGCTCGGAGGCCAGCAGTTCGGCGGTGGGCGTGAGGCCCGTCAGGCCGTGGGCGGCGAGGACGGTTCGGAGAGTTGCGCGGGCGATCCCCGGTGCGCGTGGATCGTGCGGAAGTTGGAGGGTGTAGGCCCAGGGCGGCGATACGGTGGCCATCGGAAGTCTCCGATCACGAGGGGAGTTCGGGACCCAGTGACCGTGCCGCTCCGTCGAGCGGGGTGCTTCTGGGGGGGGTGGCGCCACTCAGTAAGCTAGCGGCTCACCACCTAATACATTTCCCATTTTGGCAATTGCATGAGGTTTTCGCTCGTGTGCGTGACTCCAACGTGCGGTTGCGCAAGGAGTGTTCAGCCATGGCGCCCAGGACCGCCACCACCGCCCGCCGACTGCGTCTCGGCACCGAACTGCGGCGGCTGCGCGAGCGCGCGGGACTCACCGTCACCGAGGGCGCCCGTCAACTCGGCGTCAGCCAGGCACAGCTGAGCAACATCGAGGCCAGCCGGTTCGGCGTGAGCCCGGACCGGCTGCGCGCGTTGGCCCGTAACTACCGCTGCGCCGACGCCGCCTACGTGGATGGACTGATCGAGTTGGCCACGGAGCGGAAGGGGGGATGGTGGGAGACTTTTCGGGAGGTGCTCCCGACAGCCCTGCTCGACCTGGCCGAGATCGAACACCACGCGTTTCGACTCCGGGCGGCCAACACAGCGCACATCCCTGGCCTGCTCCAGCTCGCCGACCACGCCCGTGCCATCTACGAGCAGGCCGTGCCGGAATTCAGCCGCCGCGACATCGAGCATCGGGTGAACCACCGACTTCAGCGCCAAGCGCTACTGGACCAGGACCAACCGGTGCCGTACCAAGCGATCATCCACGAGGCCGCTCTCCGCGTACCCGTGGGCGGGCCGCCGGTCACCAAGCGGCAGCTGAAACACCTGCTGACCCAGAGCCAGCGCGACAACATCACGATCCAGGTGATCCCCTTTGCCATCGGCGCCTACCCAGGTTCCGGACAGACGTTCCTCTACATCGAGGGCCCTGTTCCGCGGCTCGACACGGTCTCCCTGGACCAATCGCACGGACCCGCGCTGGTCGACGCCGAGGCCGAACTGGACACGTACCGGAATCTGCTGCAACGCATGGAGTCCGTAGCCCTTCCCCCGGAGAAGACCCGGGACTTCATCCAGAGCCTGGCCACCGAACTGTGAGGACCCGCATGACAGCCTACGCATGGCAGAAGTCGTCCTACTGCGCCCAGGGCGAATCCTGCGTCCATGTCGCCGCGACGGCGCAGAAGTCCTCCTACTGCCAGGAAGGCGAAGCCTGCCTCCACGTCACCACCACCGCAAAAACGATCCATCTCACCGAAAGCAGCGACCCCGCCCGCTCCATACTTTCGACCGACCCGGCCACCTTCGGCACCCTCCTCCACGTACTCAAGAGGAGCCACGCCTGACATGTCCCGCCATCACGAGCTCAAGTTCCGGATCGTCACCACGGTCCAGCGACGGATCGCGAACCCGGTCTCCAGGCTGCTGCCGTTCCAGGTGCTTCTGGAGACCACCGGGCGCAAGTCTGGCCTCCCCCGGCGGACGCCGGTCGGTGGGCGTCGCGTCGGGCAGGAGTTCTGGATAGTGTCCGAGTACGGCGAGAAGTCGCAGTACGTGCGGAACATCCAGGCGGACCCGAAGGTCAGGGTCCGCGTGAAGGGCCGGTGGCACCACGGCACCGCCCATCTGCTGCACGAGGACGACGCCCGCACCCGGCTGAAGTCCCTGCCGCGCCTGAACAGCACCGCGGTCCGGGCGGTCGGCACGAACCTGCTGACCGTACGGGTCGATCTGACCGACTGAGCGCGGGTGGGCAGAACCGCCTAGCCCGCCCGCCAGACCGTCATGTCCCCCGACAAGAAGGCGGCTTCCGGCAGCGCTGTCGACTTCACGTCGATCACGAACAGCCCGATGTCTCCGGAGGGGTGTTCGAAGCAGATCTCGCTGCCGGCCGCCACAATGGCGAGCGGGAGCTTGTGCTCGGCGTCGGCGAGGGTCGCGCGGCAGGATTCCAGGGTGGCGCCGGGCTTCTCGGAAGGCACCCAGTCGATCAGGCTCGTGTCGCTCTCCAGCGCGCAGGTCTGCCCGCAGACGAAGCGGATGTCCGCCTTGCGTTCCTCGGCGCTCCTGGTGTCCTTGGAGCCCTTGGATTTCTTGGTGGCGTAGCGGTAGGGATCCTTCATGTCCAGGGGTTCGGTCGCGTTCAGCAGCATCACGGGATACGGGATCCGCTCCGGCTGCCCCGACGCGGCCGAGGACGGGTCCGAACCTCCTGCTGCCCGGCCACCGGTCTTCGAGCCCGAGGACGGCGCGGATGCCGATGAGGAGACCGACGACCCCGCGGAGGACTCCCGGCCGGACGTCGAGGACGCCCCCGCGTTCCGGTCGCCGAGCCGGTCCGACAGGTTCAGGTTCGTCCATGCCACGCTCACCGACAGCAGCGAGGCCACGAGCACGCCGACCGCGAACACTCTGGTACGCCGACGTCGGGCCCGCCGCTCGTCCTGCACCGTCGGCTGCGGACGCCCCTGCAGTTGCGGCTGCGGAAACAACGGCATCGGCAACACCGGGGTGGGATGCGGGACCGGGGCCGGAACCGTCACCTCCGGTCCCATGACCTCCCGCCAGACGGCCGGCCCCGCGCCCGCGTCGGCATCCCCGCCCAGCCGCTGACGGCACCACTCGACGATCTCCGCCGGAGTGGCCCGCTCCCCCGGGTCGGCCGCGAGGCACCGGGCCATCAGCGGTCGGAGTTGTGCGGGCAGCAGGGACAGATCCGGTTCCGAGTGCACGATCCGGTACAGCACGCCGACCGAGTTGCCGTCTCCGTACAGCGGCTCGCCCAGCGCCGCGAACGCCGCTGTCTGGCCGAGCGCGAACACGTCGGTCGCCGCCGTGATCTCACCGCCGGACGCCTGCTCGGGAGCCATGAACTGGGGCGTGCCGACGGTCGCTCCCGTGGCCGTGTGCGAGGTGATGCCGGAGGCCAGCGAAATGCCGAAGTCGATGACCCGCGGCCCGTCCGCGGCCAGCAGCACGTTCGACGGCTTCAGGTCCCGGTGCACGATTCCCGCGGAGTGGATGGCCTGGAGCGCCTCCGCCACTCCCGCCATCAGCCACAGGACCGCGGGCACCGGCAGCGGTCCGCGCCGGGCGACCGCGTCCGCCAGCGAGGGACCGGGCACGTACAGCGTGGCGAGCCACGGCGGTACGCCGTCCGCGTCGGCGTCGATCAGCTCGGCGGTGTACGCGCCCCGGACCCGCTGAGCCGCCCTTATCTCCCGGCTGAAGCCACGCCGGAAGACCGGGTCGTCGGCCAGTTCCGGCCGGATCACCTTGATCGCCACCGGTCGGCCGCCCTGGGTGTGGGACAGGTAGACCCGGCCCATGCCTCCCGCTCCCAGCCTGGCGGCGAGGCGGTAACCGGCCACCATGGACGGATCGTCCGCCTGCAGTGGCTGGAACACCTCGGTCGCGTGATTCATCGGCCCTCGTCCCCTGATCCCCTGATCCCCTCGGCCGATGCGCTGACCAGCGGTGTCAGCCCAACGGTCGTCCCCTGTCCGCCGGTCGCAGCGGGAGGCACACAGCTCGGCCGCCCCGCCAAGATCGTGCGGACTGGAAAGTCAAGCACGACAACGCCGAATTCGTGAGCCGGTTCGAGGGCCGACCCGGAGTTCCGGTCAAGGTGAGCTCACGGAACATGGCACAGGGCTGAGCAGGGGAGTGAACGCAGAGCCAAGGTTCTGTGCACGCACCGGCAACGACAGACCGAGCAGCCGTCCCGCACCCTGGAGCGGAAGTCGGCCTGCCGACACGTCATGCTCCCTGCTCCCTGCTCCCTGCTCCCTGCTCCCTGCTCAGCGAAAGTGCTCCGTATGCGGAAAGTCCCGCTCCGTCCCACAGTCATGGCGATAGCGATCTGCGGCTTGTTCGCGACGCTCACCTCGCCGATGGCGAACGCGGCCACGGCCCCGCTCCCGGCGTCCCTCACCGACCCGGCCCGGGCGCGGGCGCTGGCCGCCGAAGTCGGGCCCGACCGGACGGGCGGGGTCTACTACGACACCGCCGGGCAGCTCGTCGTCGCCGTCACCGACGAGGCCGCCGCGCGGACCGTCCGGGCCGAGGGCGGCACCGCCGAGGTCGTCGAGCACAGCACCGCGGACCTGAACTCGGTGCGCACCGCCCTCGACGAGCGCATCGCTGAGACCGATGCCATCCCCAACACCTCCTGGGGCATCGACCCGAGCACCAACCAGGTGACCGTGGAGATCTTCGACGGCGTCTCCGCCGCCGACCAGAAGCGCCTCACCGACCTCGTCGCCGGCTACGGCGACAAGGTGCGCGTCGAGAAGGTGCCGGGCGGGATCAAGGAGACCGCCTACGAATCCCTTGGCGGCATCGGCATCGTCGCGCCGTACGGCCCCACGAACTGCACCCTCGGGTTCAACGTCCGCAACTCCGCCGGAAAGCGGTACTTCATCACCGCCGGTCACTGCGCGAGCACCAGCCAAGAGGTGCCCTGGCACCGGGAGGCCGGCGGTATCTACCTCGGCAATCGCACGGAGTGGTGGGACTTCGGCGAGGTCGACAAGGACTACGCCGTCATCGAGTACCTCAACGACAACGTCGCCGCCTACGGGGCGGTCAGGGCGGCCGGCGCCACGTTCGAGATCACCGACTCCCGCTACCCGCAGGACGGTGAGTCCGTCAAGCGCGCCGGCGCCGTCAGCAGCGACCTGGTGGGCCAGGTGATCAACCCGAGCGTGACCTTCACCTTCCCCAGCGGCAAGGTGATGAAGAACATGATCGAGACCTCGCACTGCGCCCTGCCCGGAGACAGCGGCGGGCCCCTGTGGGCGGGGACCGACGCGCTCGGCATCACCTCCGCGACCAACACCCCGAAGGGCGCGTCGTGCAACAGCGCGCAGGGTCAGTACCGGACCTTCTTCCAGCCGGTGCAGTGGGTGCTGGCCCGCTACGGGCTGAGCGTGTACTAGGACCTGCCGGGTCGAACAGGTTTCCCGCCGGAGTGGTCTTCCCGGCTTCGCGGACGAGGACAGAGCCACCCGGCCGCCGCCCGGCACCGTGTGGCCCGAGCCCCGCCTCACCCCGAGGCGTGGTGCGGGCCACGGCCGGGTCCCGGGCTCAGCCCGGCCACACGATCGACTGCAGCTCCGAGTACGCGTGCAGGGCGTACGACCCCACGTCCCGTCCCACCCCGCTCTGTTTGAAGCCGCCGAAGGGTGCCTCCATGTTCCGGCCGACCGTGTTGACGCCGACCCCGCCGGCCCGCAGGCGCCGCGCCACGCGGAAGGCGCGGGCCACGTCGCCGGACCAGACGTAGTCGATGAGGCCGTAGTCGCTGTCGTTGGCGAGCTCGACCGCTTCGTCCTCGTCGTCGAAGGGGAGGACCACGACGACCGGTCCGAAGATCTCCTCGCGTACGACCCGCATGTCGTTGGTGCAGTCCGCGAGGAGGGTGGGGGCCACGTAGAAGCCCTTGTCGAGCGGCGGGCGTTCCCCGCCGGCCACGACCCGCGCGCCCTCCTTGCGGCCCAGTTCGACGTACGACTCGATCCGGTCGCGGTGGGCGGCGGAGATCACCGGGCCGACGACCGTGCCCTCGGCCCGTGGGTCGCCCACCTTCAAATAGCCGATGTAGGCGGCCAGTTGGGCCACCAGCCGGTCGTAGACCGGACGCTGCGCGAGCACCCGGGTCGGAGCCGTGCAGATCTGGCCGCTGTAGAAGGAGAACGTGGTCCCGATGCCGCGGACCGCCGACTCCAGGTCGGCGTCCTCGAAGACGACCGCCGCGCCCTTGCCGCCCAGCTCCATCAGCTGCCGTTTCATGCCGCGCCCGCACACCTCGGCGATGCGCCGGCCGACGGCGGTGGAACCGGTGAAGCTCACCATGTCGACGTCGTCCGAGTCGACGGCCGCCTCCCCGACCTCCGCCCGCGAGCCGCTGACGACGTTCACGACCCCCGGCGGCACGCCCGCCTCCTCCAGCGCCCGGGCCATCCGGTACACGGAGAGCGGGTCCTGCGGGGCGGGCTTCACCACGACCGTGTTGCCCATGGCCAGCGCCGGGGCGATCTTGCCCGCCGGGTTCGCCCAGGGGTTGTTGTACGAGGTGATGCAGGTGACCACGCCCACCGGCTGGCGGACGGCCAGGGCGCCCATCACGGCGGCCTTCCCGAAGGGGCCCGCCTCGTTGATCTGCGGGGGCAGCGGCTCCTCGACGGGCTCCACGCGCGCGTACCGCTGGAAACGGGCCGCCCCGACGCTCACCTGCATCGCGCGCGCGGTGCCGGTCGTCGCGCCGGTCTCCGCCTGGGCCACCTCGGCGTGCGGGGCGAGGCCGCGGCGGATCACGTCGGCCGCCCGTCCGAGGATCGCGGCCCGCTCCGCGGGGGCCGTGCGCGACCATGCAGGGAAGGCCTCGCGGGCCGCGGTGGCCGCCGCGTGCACCTGATCCCGCGAGGCCTCCGGGGCCAGCCCGACGACGTCCTCGGTCGCCGGGTCGGTCACCTCGTAGTGGCCGCCGTCCGGCTCCACCCACGAGCCGCCGACGAACAGCCGCTGGGCGTCGGTCACCTGGTGCTCACCGTCCGCGTGTCCTGCCCGGACCGCAGCACCTTCCCCGGTACGGCCCCGGTCACCACGTCGTCCCGTATCGACTCGACTCCGTTGACCCACACGGCCTTGATGCCGATCGCCTTCGAGTCGAGGCGCGGGCTGTCTCCCGGCAGGTCGTGCACCAGGGTGGCCTTGCCGGCGTCGATCCGCTGCGGGTCGAAGAGCACGAGGTCAGCATGGAAACCCTCCGCGATCCGGCCGCGGTCACGCAGCCCGAAGAGCTGGGCCGGGTCGTCCGTGAGCATCTTCACGGCCTCCTCCAGCGTCGCCAGTTTCCGGCCCCGCAGGCAGTCCCCGATGAACCGGGTCGTGTACGGCGCCCCGCACATCCGGTCCAGATGGGCGCCCGCGTCGGAGCCGCCGAGCATCACGTCCTCGTGCCGCCACGTCTCCTGGCGCAGGCTCCACGACTGGGGGTCGTTGTCGGTGGGCATGGGCCACAGGACCGTACGCATGTCGTCGTTGGCGCAGATCCCGACGATGCACTCGAAGGGTTCCTGGCCCCGCTCGGCCGCGATGTCCCGTACGACCCGCCCGGTGAGCCCCTCGTTCGCCGCGCTGTACGTGTCCCCGATGACGTACCGCCCGAAGTCGGCGAGGCGCCGGAAGACGCCCGCCTCCTTGGAGTCGGCGCGGCGCAGCATCTCGGCGCGGACGTCGGGCTCCCGCAGCTTCGCGATCCGCTCGGGCACGGGAAGGCCGAGCACCTCGCCCCACCCGGGGATCAGGTTCAGGGCACAGAACGTGCCCAGCGACATGTTCATCGGCGTGAGGATCGGCATGGTCAGCGCCACGATCCGGCCGCCCGCCTTGCGGGCCCGCTCGCTCGCCGCCAGCTGCCGGGGCACCCGCTCGGGAACGGCCGCGTCGATCGTCAGGACGTTCCAGTTCAGCGGGCGTCCCGCCGCGGCGCTCATCTCCACGAACAGATCGATCTCGTCGTCGCTGAACTGGTCGAGGCAGCCCGCCACGATCGCCTCGATCTGCGTACCCTCGTGCTCGCCCACCGCCTGGGAGAGCGCGAGCAGTTCGGCGGGCCCCGCGTGCCGTGAGGCGACGGGCTTCCCGTCGCCGTCGGAGTGGGTGGACGACTGCGTGGTGGAGAGTCCCCAGGCGCCGGCCTCCATCGCCTCGCGGAGCAGCGTGACCATCTGCGACAGCTGCTCCCGCGTCGGCTGTCCGCCCACGGCCTGCGGACCCATCACGTACCTGCGCAGCGCGCAATGGCCCACCATGAAGCCCGCGTTGACCGCTATCCGTCCTTCCAGGGCGTCGAGGTACTCCCCGAAGGAGTGCCAGTTCCACGGCGCGCCCTCCTCCAGCGCGACCAGGGACATCCCCTCGACCTTGGACATCATCCGCCGGGTGTAGTCGGCGTCCTCGGGCCGTGACGGGTTCAGGGGGGCGAGGGTGAATCCGCAGTTCCCGCCGGCCACGGTCGTCACCCCGTGGTTCAGGGAGGGAGTGGCATACGGGTCCCAGAAGAGCTGCGCGTCGTAGTGGGTGTGGGGATCGACGAATCCGGGCGCCAGTACGAGCCCGGCGGCGTCCTCACTCGTTCGCGCCTCCTCCGTGACCTGACCGATCACGGCGATCCGCCCGTCCCGTATCCCCACATCGGCGACGTGGGCGGGCCCACCCGACCCATCGACGACGGTCACGCCTTTGATCAGATGGTCAAGCACGACGACACCCCTCTCTGGCTCTGCGATTTCTGCCGCTGCACCTGGGCGCCCCTTCTTTCAGGGGCGCGGGGAACTGCGCGGGCGACCACGACGGCGCCGCACCCTGCGACGGACCTCAGCCCGCCTGACGGAACCGGGTGGTCCGATGGACAGGATCCGTGTCGATCTTCGGAATCACGTGCTCCCCGATCAGCCGGATCGTCTGCAGCGTCTCCTCCTTGGGCACGCCGACAGGCAGCCCGAAGGACAGCTGGTCGGCCCCGGCCTGCTCCCACCGCTTGCACTGCATGAGCACCTCGTCGGGGTCCCCGCAGATCAACAGCTCCTCGGCGATGAGGAGTTCGATGAACTCCTCGTTGTACTCGGGCAGCGTCTCCGGCCACACGGGGAAACCCTCCGGCCGCGGGAAGGTGTCGTGGTACCGGAACACGAGGGACGGCAGATAGTGCAGTCCGCCGCCCACGGCGACGCGGATCGCCTCGTCGTGCGTCGGCGCGCAGATCGCGGTCGTCGTCACCATCACGTTGTCGTTGACGAAGTCCCCGATGGGCTCGGCCTCGACGATCGCCGTCTTGTACTGCTCCAGCACCCACTCCATGTCGGAGACCTTCTGCACGCTGAAGCCGAGCACCCCGAGCCCCTTGCGGGCCGCCATGGAGTACGAGGGTGGCGACCCGGCCGCGTACCACATGGCGGGGTGCGACTTGCCGTGCGGCTTGGGCAGGATCTTGCGGGGCGGGAGCTGCCAGTGCTTGCCCTGGAACCCGACGTACTCGTCCTGGAGCCACATCTTCGGGAACTCGGCGATGGTCTCTTCCCAGATCTCCTTGGTGTAGTTCATGTCGGTGATGCCGGGGAGGAAGCCGAGGATCTCGTGCGATCCGGCGCCGCGTCCGCTGCCGAACTCGAAGCGGTTCTCGGTGAGATGGTCGAGCATGGCGACCTTCTCGGCGACCTTCACGGGGTGGTTCACCTGGGCGAGGGGGTTGAAGATGCCCGATCCCAGGTGGATCCGGTCCGTCGCGTGCGCCAGGTAGCCGAGGAAGACGTCGTTCGCGGAGAGGTGCGAGTACTCCTCCAGGAAGTGGTGCTCGGACGCCCAGGCGTACTTGAAGCCGGACTTGTCCGCCTGGATGACGTACTCGGTCTCCTCCATCAGCGCCTTGTGCTCCGCGAGCGGATCGGTCTCGGCCCGCTTGCCCACGTATCCCTGTACAAAGAGCCCGAATTCCAAGGAGGTTCACCGTCCTCTGTCCGTCACCCTGCCTGACCTGACGCACCGTCAGATCCATCTGCCGCCGACTGTTGCACCGCACCCGCGAGGCGTCAATACCTGATGGAGCGTCACATGGCGCTGACTCCCGCCAGCCAGCCGCCGTCGATCACGAAGGGCTGGCCGGTGATGTAGGAGGAGTCCTCGCAGGACAGGAAGAGCGCGAGCCGGGCCACCTCCTCGGCCGTACCGATGCGGCCCATCGGCACGAGCTTGCGGTACAGCCGCTCGACACCCTCCGAGGCCGCCTCGGCGTCCGCCGCCGCCGGGTCGAGCAGGGCCGGGTTGCTCATGGCGGTGTCGATCGCCCCGGGACAGACGGCGTTGACGCGGATCCCCTTGGAGGCCAGCTCCAGCGCGGCCACGCGCGTGAGGCCGACGATCGCGTGCTTGCTCGCGCTGTACGCGCCGACGTACGCCATGCCGGTGAGGCCGGTGTACGAGGCGGTGTTGACGACGGTCCCGCCGCCGGCCTCCCCGATCTCGGGGGCCAGGGTCTTGATGCCGAGGAAGACGCCGACCTGATTGACCTGCACGACCCGCATGAACTCTTCGAGGGGCGTGTCGACGAGCGTGTTGAACCGCAGGATGCCGGCGTTGTTGACCAGCCCGTCGACCTTTCCGTACGCCCCCTTGGCGACGGCGACCGCGGCCCTCCAGTCCTCCTCGCGGCTCACGTCCAGGTGGACGTAGAGCGCTCCCAGCTCCTTGGCGAGGCGCTCCCCCTGGTCGTCGAGCACGTCCCCGACGACGACCTTGGCGCCCTCGGCCGCGAAGAGCCGCGCCTCCTGCTCGCCCTGGCCGCGCGCGGCACCGGTGACGAGGACGACGCGCCCGTCGAGCTTGCCCATGGGATTCCCTCCGGAGACATGAAGACGTGAAGACGTGAAGGTGCGGGAGATGGAGACGTGGAGACGGCCGCGGCGCTGCTGACGCGCCGTCATACATGTGGCGAGCGTGCCCATCGTCGTATCTGACGCATCGTCAGGCAAGGGGTCGGGGGCTTCGGGGTGTGTCGCAATGCACACGTCAAGTAACTGTCCGGTAGGGACATTTGACTCTGTCGGCGTTCCCGGCGCGGCCCAATAATCCGTTCTCGGCAAGGCAAAGAAGCCCCCAAGGACGGAGCAAGTCGTGGCCAAGAGGGCCTTGAAGAACAAGAAGATCCGGCTGGTCGCCATCGGGTCCGCACTCGCCACCGGTGCGGCGGTCGTCACCCTGCTGCCCTCGGCCAACGCGGCCGAGGAGAAGACGCCGGAGCAGATCACGACGATGTGCGAGAGGTCCGCGGTCGTCAGCGGCAAACAACGGTCGGTGAGGGACTTCGGAGGCGCCTTCGCCGACGGATTCCAGGCCGACAACTGCGATTTCGCCGAGACGAAGTTCGAGACCTTCGACGGCCCCAAGGAGAAGGCGTCCATCGACTTCCCCAACTGCGAGCCGAACGCCACCGAGCCGGCGAAGGTCTCGATCACCTGGAAGGCGACCGTGGGCCAGGGGGAGGGCAAGTACACCTCCACCCAACAGGGCGCCGGCGGAGGCCTGTTCGGCTTCCTGAGCGGGTCGTGGCTCAAGCACAAGGGGACGACCGACCTGACCGTCCGGTCGGTGACCGCCGGCGACACGGAGACCCGGGACGTCCCGGTCGGCAAGGTCCTGCACATGGAGTTCACGCCGAAGATGCAGCGGATGACCGGCGAGTGGCGGGTACGGATCGACGCCGACCCGGGGAGCTTCGCCGTCAACCCCAGCCCCGAGAAGAACTTCGCGGCCCCCGAGGTCATCGAGGGACCCGTCGTCCTGGCCTCGGCCGCCGGTGCGCCCGGCATCGCGGACGGGGTCGCCAAGCCCGTCCTGACGGACTGCTGACGGACTGCTGACGGGTCTGCGACGGACCGCCGGCGGAACTCCGACGGCCCCTCCGTCACTCCGGCTCCCCCGCGTCCCCCTCGGCCGGCCCCACACACCTCCCCCCTGCACACCTCCCCCTACACGCTCCCCCCACCTGCTTTCCCCCCTCAAGCTCCAAGGAGACGCACCATGACACGCACCGGCCGCAAGGGACATCACCGGAGCAAGAAGAAGCGCATCGCCCTCATGCTGGCCCCGGTGGTGGCCGCCGCGGTGGCCGTTCCGCTGATGAACCAGGCGGGTGCCGCCACCCCGTCCGAGGTGTCCAAGGACTGCGCGGAGGACTCCGCGAAGCTGGAGGACTGCGCGTTCGTCGACGTCCAGGTGAAGAGGAACAACCTGGGCCCGAACAAGCGCGTCTCCACCGTGACGGACAACTGCGGATCCACGGCCGACGCCACGAAGAACTTCAGCGTCTCCGCTTCGGTGACGAGGTCCATCACCCTCGAGGACGGGTTCACGGCCGCCGCGGACTCGAAGCTGGGGAACTCGTTCTTCGAGATCGGCGCCAAGTTCAACACGACGGAATTCAGTATCCAGCGGGACGACACCGGGACCGGGTTCGACTTCTCCAGGACCGACACCGTGAAGGCCGACCACCTCGGCTTCTTCATGTGGTCGGAGAAGCGCACCGACGTGAGCGGCTTCCTCAGGGCCACGTACAAGGAGGAGCAGGACGGTCAGAAGGTGTTCTTCTCGCCCGGCGAGGGCGGCACGAGCGTGCACGTCTTCTACCCGCAGCTCCTGAAGAACGGCACCCCTGACGGCCGCCTCTGGCTGCGCAACGTGAAGTGCGGAACTCCCGAGGCGGGCGGAATCCAGAACTCGTCGAAGAGCCTCAGGGCGGAACCAGGCTTCGAGGAGGGCGGCTCGAACGTGTCGGACGTCGAGATTCCGCTGTCCGAGATCCCGGCGCCGTAACGACGCCGGCGACACGGCACGAACGGCCCCCGCGATCCGCGCGGGGGCTTCTTCCGTGCCCGCCCCCGCGTCAGTGGATGGGTGATCCCTGCATGCCCGGGGCGTCGCCGTGCGGGGCGCCGAGCCACCGCAGCACCGCTTCCGTGCCGCCCCGGGCGTCCAGCTTGGCGTAGATGTTGCTGAGGTTGTTGCGGACGGTCTTCTCGCTCAGTCCCAGTCTCAGACCGATGTCCTGCGCGCCGAGGCCGGTCGAGAGCAGTTCCATGATCTCCCGCTCGCGGGGTGAGAGCAGGGCGCGCACCCGCTCCGTCGCCTCCGCGCCGTCGGGCATCCGCCGGGCGGCCTCCCGCAGGACGACGGACGCGGTCGGCGAGAGGTAGGTGTGTCCGATCGTGGCGGCCACGACCGCCGAGGACAGCATGCAGGCGCAGTAGTCGCCCTCGACCAGATAGCCCGCCCCGCCCCGGAACACCTCGACCACCGCCTCGGTGTCCCGCCGGGGGCTGACGACGATCACCGGGGCGCTCATCGCGCCCATGGCCGTCAGCAGCTCCGCGAAGGCGGCCGACGGTTCCTCGCAGCGCAGGACGACGACGTCGACCGCGCCGCGCAACGGGCCCTCCCGAAGAGCGCGGTAGGGCGCAGGAACGTGCTGCGCCGGACCCACGTACGGGTCGTCCGGAGCCGGCCAGTCGTCGTGCGGCCAGTCGCCCTCGGCGCAGGCGAGGGCGACGGTCAGTTTGCGGGAGGGGTCTGTCGGGGCGGCGGCGCCCGTACGCCGGGCGCCGGTCAACGAGCCCTGCAGAGAACCGTGTTGGGAAGTTCGGACGTGCCGGGGCGATCGCACTTCGCGTGTCCTTCCGCCGAAGCCGGGATGCCCCTACGTACGTGCCACGGACGGAATGTGTTCGAAGTTTCAACGACAAACTGTCTGGCTGTCAGACAGGTTCCCCACGGAGACCCGCCTCCGCGAGGCCAGGGGTTCCTAGAGCAGCGGCGCGACCTCCGTCCCGAACGCCGCCATCTGGTCGGTGAGTTCGGCGCGGCTCCTGCTGCGGAACCGCACCTGGATCTGGTGCACCCCCATCGCCCGGTACGCCCGCAGCGACTCGGCGAGCGCTTCGGGGGCGCCGGTGAGGGTGCGGCGCCCCACGGCCCAGTCCGGCTCCCCCACGTACAGCGGTTCGGTGATGGCGCCGACGGTGAGGGGGTCGGCGATCCCCGCCTCCTCCCTGAGCCGGCCGATGCGGGCGATCTGCTCGGGCAGCCGCTCGCGCGGATCTCCCTGCGGCAGCCATCCGTCGCCCTTGACGGCGGCCCGCCGGACGGCCGCGGGCGAGGAGCCGCCCACCCAGACGGGCACCCGCTCCTGCGCCGGCCGGGGCCGCTGCCCGAGTCCCTCGAAGTCGTACAACTTGCCGTGGTGGGACGGGAACTCGTCCGGCCCGAGCGCGGCCCGCAGGGCGTCGACGCACTCGTCGAGCACGGCCCCTCGCCGCTCGAAGTCCACCCCCAGCGCCTCGAACTCCTCCTGTACGTGCCCCGCGCCGACCCCGAGGATCAGGCGCCCCCCGCTCAGGTGGTCGAGGGTCGCGTACTGCTTGGCGGTGGCGAGGGGATGCCGCAGCCCGACGACCGCGACATGGCTGAGCAGCCGCACCCGCTCGGTGACCGAGGCCAGGAAGGCGAGGGTGGCGACCGGGTCGTACCAGACGGTGCTCATCGCGGAGGCGAGCCGCCTCGGTATCGCGACGTGGTCGCAGCTCGCGAGATACGCGAAGCCGGAGACGTCGGCGGCCCGGGCGATCTCCACGAGATCCCCCGGCCCGGCGTCGGCCTCCCACGCCTCGGCGTAGAGGGTGCTCTGCGACTGGACCGGGAGCTGCATCCCGTAGCTGAAGGGCGCGTCGCCGGGAGGGGCGTCGCCAGGGGGCGCGTTCACCGGGCACCGCCCGGTCCGGCCCACAGCCCGTCCCGCGTCAGCCCCAGCAGCTCGATCGCGTTGCGGCGGACGATCCGGTCGACGACGTCCGCGTCCAGGTGGCCCATCTGGGCCTCGCCGACCTCACGCGACTTGGGCCAGGTGGAGTCGGAGTGGGGGTAGTCGGTCTCGTACAGGACGTTCCCTACGCCGATGGCGTCCAGGTTCTTCAGGCCGAAGGCGTCGTCGAAGAAGCAGCCGTAGACGTGCTCGGTGAACAGTTCGGACGGCGGGCGGTGGACCTTGTCGGCGACGCCGCCCCAGCCGCGGTTCTCCTCCCAGACCACGTCGGCGCGCTCCAGGATGTAGGGGATCCAGCCGATCTGGCCCTCCGCGTACATGACCTTGAGGTTCGGGAAGCGTTCGAACTTGCCGCTCATCAGCCAGTCGACCATCGAGAAGCAGCAGTTGGCGAAGGTGATGGTGGAGCCGACGGCGGGCGGGGCGTCGGCGGATGTGGAGGGCATCCGGCTGCTCGACCCGATGTGCATGGCGATGACGGTGCCCGTCTCGTCGCAGGCCGCGAAGAACGGATCCCAGTCGTCCGTGTGAACGGACGGCAGTCCGAGGTGCGGAGGTATCTCGGAGAAGGCGACGGCCCGCACCCCGCGGGCGGCGTTGCGCCGGACCTCCCGCGCGGCGAGTTCCGCGTCCCACAGCGGTATGAGGGTGAGCGGTATCAGCCGGCCCCGGGCGTCGGGCCCGCACCACTCGTCGACCATCCAGTCGTTGTAGGCGCGCACCGAGAGGAGCCCCAGCTCGCGGTCCTTGGCCTCGGTGAAGGTCTGGCCGCAGAAGCGCGGGAACGTGGGGAAGCAGAGGGCGGACTGGACGTGGTTGACGTCCATGTCGGCGAGGCGCTGCGGGACGTCGTACGAGCCCGGGCGCATCTGCTCGTACGTGATCACTTCGAGTTTGATCTCGTCCCGGTCGTATCCGACGGCGGTGTCGAGACGGGTGAGGGGGCGGTGCAGGTCCTCGTACACCCACCAGTCGCCGATCGGGCCGTCGTCGCCGGGGCTGCCCATGACGGGGGCGAACTTGCCGCCCAGGAAGGTCATTTCCTTCAGGGGGGCGCGCACGACGCGGGGTCCCTGGTCCTGGTACTTCGACGGGAGCCGGTCCCGCCAGACGTCGGGAGGTTCCACCGTGTGGTCGTCCACCGAGATGATCTTCGGGAAGGTCTCCATACGTTGTACGGTAGCGCCGATCTGACGGGGCGTCAGCTCTCTGGAGGGCGGTCTCTGGAATGCGGAAGTCGCATCGTGAGGTTGCGAGGACGGGGTGTGGGCCCTGTGAGAGGTTGCGCGAGTTGGCACGGCGTCCTGTGATCGGCACCTCCCACGGCTGACGCATCCGCCATGGACAAGGCAAACTGGCGTGGTTGTCATGACGGTTCGGCAGGGGGACAGCGATGGACGGTGTACCGCGAGTACCGGAGCAGCGGCGTCCCGAGGAATCGGCGAGCCTCCGCTTCAGCGTGCTCGGCCCGGTGCGCGCCTGGCGTGGGGCGGATTCCTTGCCCACGGGATCCCCCCAGCAACGCGCGCTGCTGGCGGCCCTGCTGCTCCGCGAGGGCCGCACGGCCACGGCGGGCGAGCTGATCGACGCCCTGTGGGGCGAGGAGCCGCCCTCCCAGGCGCTGGCGGCACTGCGCACGTACGCGTCCCGGCTCCGGAAGGTGCTGGACCCCGACGTCCTGGTCAGCGATGCGGGCGGGTACGCGATCCGCTCCCTCCACGACGGGGCGCTGGACCTGGCCGTCGCCCAGGAGCTGGCCACCGACGCCGAGAAGGCGAGGAACTCGTGTGACCTGTGTCACGCCCGTGCTCTCCTCAACAAGGCACTGAACCTGTGGGACGGGGAGGCGCTGGCGAGCGTCCCCGGCCCGTACGCGGAGACACAGCGCACGCGCCTCGAGGAATGGCGGCTCCAACTGCTGGAGTCACGCCTGGACATGGACCTCGAACAGGGCTGCCACGCGGAGGCCGTCTCCGAGCTGACGGCCCTGACCGCCACCCACCCCCTGAGGGAGCGGCTGCGTGAGCTGCTGATGCTCGCGCTGTACCGCTCGGGCCGGCAGGCGGAGGCCCTCGCGGCGTACGCGGACACCCGGCGGCTGCTGGCGGACGAGCTGGGCGTGGACCCGCGCCCCGGCCTCCAGGAACTCCAGCAGCGCATCCTTCAGGCGGACCCGGGGCTGGCGGAACCCTCGGCCCCACTGGTCCCGGAGACCGCGGCCACCCCGGTGCGTCCGGCCCAACTGCCCGCGACGGTCCCGGACTTCACCGGCCGGGCGTCCTTCGTGTCCGAGCTGAGCGAGGTGCTCTCGGCGGCGTCGGCGGCCGAGGGCCGGGTGATGGCGGTGTCGGCGCTGGCGGGCATCGGCGGCGTGGGCAAGACGACGCTGGCCGTGCATGTCGCGCACCGGGCGCGGGCCGCCTTCCCTGACGGGCAGCTGTACGTGGATCTGCAGGGAGCCGGCGGGCGGGCGGCCGAACCGGAGACGGTACTGGGCGCCTTCCTGCGCGCCCTGGGCACCGCGGACTCGGCCATCCCGGACTCCCTGGAGGAGCGGGCGGCCCTGTACCGCTCGACCCTGGACGGCCTGCGGGTCCTGGTGCTGCTGGACAACGCCCGGGACGCCGCCCAGGTCCGCCCGCTGCTGCCCGGGACGGAGGGGTGCGCGGCGCTCGTGACGTCGCGGGTGCGGATGGTCGACCTGGCCGGCGCGCACCTGGTCGACCTGGACGTGATGTCACCGGAGGAGGCACTCCAGCTCTTCACGAAGATCGTGGGCGCGGAGCGCGTGGCATCGGAACGCCAGTCGGCGCTGGACGTGGTGGCGGCCTGCGGTTTCCTGCCACTGGCGATCAGGATCGCCGCCTCCCGGCTGGCGGCCCGGCGCACCTGGACGGTCTCGGTACTGGCGGCGAAGCTCGCGGACGAGCGGCGGCGCCTGGACGAGCTGCAGGCCGGCGACCTGGCTGTGAAGGCCACCTTCGAGCTGGGCTACGGGCAGTTGGAGCCCGCCCAGGCACGGGCCTTCCGGCTGCTGGGGCTCGCGGACGGTCCGGACATCTCCCTCGCGGCGGCCGCCGCCGTCCTCGACCTCTCGACGGAGGACACCGAGGACGTACTGGAGTCGCTCGTCGACACCTCGCTGCTGGAGTCGGCGGCGCCCGGCCGCTACCGGTACCACGATCTGGTCCGGCTCTACGCGCGTGCGTGCGCCGAGCGGGACGAACAGCCGCCCGGGGAGCGGGCCGCCGCGATGTCCCGGCTGCTCGACTTCTACCTGGCCACGGCCTCGGGGGTCTACGCCATCGAGCGGCCGGGCGACCTGCTGGTGGACCACCTGGAGACGACGGAGTACCCGGGGCTGCGGTTCACCGAGGGCGGCGCCGCCCTCGACTGGCTCTACACGGAGGCTTCGCCGCTGCTGGCGTGCGTACGGCAGTCGGCGGGTACGGAGTTGCTGCCGCGGGCGGTGGACCTGCTGTGGGCCGCCAAGGACCTCACCGAGTCGGGGGCCAACTCCCACCAGTACGAGACGACGGCCAGGGCGATGTGCGACGCCACCCGGGCCGCCGGGGACGCCCGCGCGGAGGGCAGGGCGCGCACCACGCTCACCAACGTCCTGCTGGTCTCCGGCCGCATCCAGCAGGCCGCCGAACAGGCGCAGCTCGCCATGGACCTCGCCGCCACCGCCCGGGACGCCATGGCCATGAGCTGGGCGGCCAACGACCGGGGGCTCACCTTCCTCCACCAGGAACAGTTCGCGAGCGGCAAGCCGTACTTCGAGCGGTCCATCGAGGGGTACGGCGCGATCGGCAACCGTCCGCTCGAAGCGCTCAGCCTGTGCAACCTGTCCCGCGCCCACCTGGGCATGGGCAACATCACCATGGCGGTGGAGATCGCGCAGCGCGCCCTCGCGACGTACCTGGAGATCGGCCAGACCCTGCGCCTCGCCAACGGCCACTTCACGCTGGGCATCGCGCTGACGAGGGCCGGCCGGCATTCCGAGGCGCTCAGCCAGTTCTCCGACGCGCTGTCCGTGTTCGGCAGCCACCGGCAGCGGCTCTGGGAGGGGACCACCAACTTCCGGATGGCCGAGGCGCACCTGGCGGCCCGCCGGCCCGCGCAGGCGGCCCAGCACGCCGAGCAGGCCCTCGCGCTCGGCTGCATCGGCGGCGACCGGATGCAGGGCATCGTCCTGACACTCCTGGGCCGGGCGCTCACCATGCTGGGGCAGGTGGACCGGGCCAGGGCCTGCTGGCGCGAGGCGCTCAACCTGCTCGAACAGAACGGCGGCGCGGTGCAGGCCGAGGAGGTCAGGGCGTTGCTCACGCCCGCCAAGGCGGCGTGAGCGGCGGCCTTTCGACCGGGTTGACGCGGACGTTCAGCATTCGTTTATCGCCGACCGGCACTCTCATACCTGTCACACCGTCGCGTCGGGGGGCAGACGGTCTGACCAGGAGCCCAACCGGTTAGTGTGCGGCTCCGAACGCCCGTCCAGCGGCCCTCGGGGGAGTTTCTGGGCGGGCGTTCCTCACTCGTCACCACAACGGAGGGACCCGAGCCCATGAGCGACCAGAAGAGGGACGCGGACTTCACCACGCAGGACAACGGGATGCCGACACCACCGGCCAAGGACCCCGTCGTCAAGCCGCTCGACAACGGGATGCCGACTCCGCCGCAGGACCCGGAGGTCGCCCCGCTGGACAACGGCATGCCGAGCGAGCCCGCGAAGAACGAGCTGCGGACCATGGACAACGGCATGCCCGCTCCGCCCGCCCTGGACCTCGACGGCGGCAAGTAGAGACCTTTCTCCCGACGGGGATCGGCCGCGGTGGCCCGGAGGGGGAGCCACCGCGGCCGAGGTCTGTCCGGGGCACGGTTCGCTGGCGACACTTGTTGTCCGGAAGTCCCCTCCCCACCGGAGCCGACATGACCCGTACCAAGAAGATCCTCACCACGATCACCCTGATAGTCGGCGTCACCGTCGCGGCCGCGAGCCCGGCACTCGCCGACAACTCGATGCCCGCGCCTCCGCCGGACAACTCGATGCCCGTGACCGCGCCGGGCAACCCCACGCCGTAAGGCAGCACCCCGATGGGGCCGAGCCTCACCAGGCTCGGCCCCATCGGCATGCGCGGCCGCAGCCGGCCCGGCTTCTCAGGCGCAGAGTTCGCCGTCGATCAGGTCGCTCTGGGCCTGCTCGGTGGACAGGTCGGACGCGCCGTCGCCGGTCGCGTGCAGGACCACCACCCGGCGGCCGTCCGGGCTGATGCCGTTGCGGGTGGTGGAGCCGGGGAGGTCGCCCGCGTGGCTGTAGTAGGAGCCGCCGCAGGTCAGCGGGACCCGCATCAGGCCGAGGCCGTAACTCGCGCCGGGCCACACGACGTCCAGGTCCGGGGTCCGTACGGTCGTCTTCATCTCCTTCAGTTCCGCGGAGCGCAGCAACCTGCCGCCCAGGAGCGCCTGGTAGAAGCGGGTCAGGTCGGCCGTCGTACCGATCACGGCGCCGGCAGCACCCGCCGCGGAGGGGTTGAAGACGGTGGTGTCGATCGTCGGCCCGGTCTTCCCGAAGTCGGAGTAGCCGTGCAGGTGGCGGCCGGGTATCCGGGTGTCCGTGGTCGGCGCGGAGGTGTCGCGCAGGCCCAGCGGGCGGATGATGCGCTTGGTGACCTGCTGCTCCCAGCTGTGCCCGGTGACCTTCTCGATGATCATCCCGGCGAGGATGTAGTTGGTGTTGGAGTACGACCACTTGTCGCCGGGCTCGAACTCCGGGGCGTGCCGCATCGCGATGCCGACCAACTGCTCCGGGGTCCAGGTGGTGTAGCGGCCCGCCTGGTAGGCGTCCACGCTGGTCAACGGGGCGAAGTCCGCGGTGTAGTTGAACAGTCCGCTGGTGTGCTGGAGCAGCTGCCGCACGGTGATCCGGCTGCCGTCGTTGCCGTTGCCGGACACGACTCCCGGCAGCCAGTGCTCCACGGAGTCGTCCAGCGACAGGCGTCCCTCACCGACGAGTTGCAGCACCACCGTGGCGACGAACGTCTTGCTGGCGCTGGCCATCCGGAACCGGTCGCCGGAGCGGGCGGCGGCGCCGGTGGCCTTGTCGGCCACCCCGGCGTTGGCGTACCGGGAGCCCCGCGGACCCGTCGACTGGGCCACGACACCGACGGTCCCGGTCCTGAGGATCGCGTTCACGTCGGCCTGGAGCGCCTTGTCGTGCGTCTTGCCGTGCGTCTTGTTCAGCGTCGGCTTCGCCGCCTGCCCCGTCGCGCCCGCCGCGGGCAGGGTCAGTCCGATACCGGCCAGGGCGGTCACCAGCGTCGTGGCCACAATGCGGGAGGTGAGCTTCGTCTTCATGCGGGCGGGCTCCTAGCGGGTCGGTCGTCGTACCGCCGTTGCGGTGTGATCACCAACTTAGGAATTCCGGCCGTACGTCACGATCCGGCAGCCTGGCCGTTCGGTACGGGTGCCCACTCCCCTGTGCCGGTAGCGCCTGCTGTACCTGACCGGCCCCGACCTCGGCCAACACCGCCGAAATCAGGGCCCGGTGACGGTACGTCGGATCGGTCAGGTGCGGCGTCGCGCGTCGTCGAGGTAGCGCAGGACCGCCGCGACCCGCCGGTCCACCTGGTCGGCGGGCGACAGGTCGAGCTTGGCGAAGATGCTGCGGATGTGCTTGTGGACGGCGCCGTCCGTGACGACGAGCCGTTCCGCTATGGCGCCGTTGCCCAGTCCCTCCGCCATCAGCCCGAGCACGTCGCGCTCGCGCGGGCTGAGCCGCTCCAGGCGGGTGTCCTGGCGGCTGCGGGTGAAGAGCTGCGCGACGACCTCCGGGTCGATGGCCGTGCCCCCGGCCGCCACTCGGTTCAGCGCGTCCAGGAACTCCTCGACCCTCCCGACCCGTTCCTTCAGCATGTAGCCGAGTCCCGTGACCCCGCCGACGAGCAACTCCGTGGCGAAGGAGTGCTCGACGTACGCCGAAAGGACGAGCACCGCCAGATCGGGCCTGCGCCGCCGGGCCTCGACGGCCGCGACGATCCCCTCGTCGGTGTGCGTCGGCGGCATCCGTACGTCGAGGATGGCGACATCGGGCTTGTGGGTGTCGATGGCGTCGAGGATGCCGTCGGCGGTACCGGCGGTGGCCACCACGTCGAGGCCCTCGGCGCGCAGCAGCAGCGCGAGCCCCTCCCGCAGCAACGGGTCGTCCTCGGCGATCACAATCCGCATGGCATGTCCACCTTGAGAGTCGTCGGGCCGCCGGGCGGGCTGGCCAGGTCGAGGGTGCCGTCGTGGGCCGCGATCCGGCGGCGGATGCCGGTGAGCCCGGAGCCGCCGGCCTCGTCGGCTCCGCCACGGCCGTCGTCGGTGATGTCCAGTCGCAGTCGGCCGCCACGGCTGCGGACTGTGACGGTGGCGCTCGTCGCCCCGCTGTGCTTGGCGATGTTGGTCAGCGTCTCGGCGACCACGAAGTAGGCGCTGGCCTCCACGGACGCGGCGCACCGCTCGGGTGCCTCGACGTCGATCCGGCAGGGCACCGGGCAGCTCGCGGCGAGGCCGGTGAGCGCGCCTTCGAGGCCGCGGTCGGCCAGTACGGGCGGCAGGATGCCCCGGGCGACCGAGCGCAGTTCGGAGAGTGCCTGCTCGGCGGCGCTCTGGGCCCGTTCGAGGAGTTCGTCGGCGCCCGCCGGATCGCGGGCCACCATCCGGCGGGCCGCGCCGAGCAGCACGGTGACGGTGACGAGCCGGTTCTGGGTGCCGTCGTGCAACGAGCGCTCGATGCGCCGCAGTTCGGTGGCGTGCGCGTCCAGGGCGGCGGCCCGGGTGGCGGTGAGTTCCGCGACGCGCAGGGACAGGTCGGTGTCGGGACCGGCCGCGAGGAGAGCCCGTCCCGGCCGCGCCTGGAGCCGTGCCATGCCTGGGGTGAGGCCCACGATGATGGCGATCCAGCCGAGCCCCAGCAAAGTCACGGCCAGGGCGTCGGGCCAGCCCTGGGCATGGCCGAGGCCCACGGACGTGCTGGTCGCGTTCTCCGGCATGAAGCGCCAGTACAGCGGGAACATCGCGTCGCGTACGGCCATCAGCGGCAGCAGCAGCGCGATCAGGCCGAGCAGCAGCCCGAGCGTGGCGTGCCGGGTCAGCCAGCGCAGCTCCGCCCGGGTGGTCGGGTCGACCAGGGCGAGCCGCAGCCGGGCCGGGGCCGGGTCGGGCCCGATGATCTCGGGACCCCACCGGGCGAGCCGGTGGCGTTCACGGTCGGCGAGGGAGTGCAGGGCGCGCAGCGCGGCGGGGGCCATGAGCAGTCCGACGCCCACGACGGACGTCACCGCGGCGACGGCCAGCCAGAACAGCACGGCCAGCGCCAGCATCGCGGTCCCCAGCCCGCCGATGAGCTGTCCGAGCGCGGCGCCCGCGGCCTCGGCGGTCCGGATCGCGCTCGCCATGATCCCGGGCTGTCCCGCGCCCGCGTCGACCGGCTCGTCGTGCCGGGTCGAGATCGACATCTGCTCCTCCTCTCTGCCTCGCCAACAGCCCTGTGCGAGCGGCCGGTTCACTCTCGATGAGGAGCGTAGAGGTACAGCCTGCTGTACCCCGAGTCGGGCTGCTGGCGGGCTCGGCCGCACAGGGTGCTGATCCGTAACTTCGGTGATGTCAGCGGGACCCGCCCCAGGGTCCGGAGAGTTCGAAGAATCCGAAGAGGGACAGCGATGGCCACCATGGACCCCTACCGCCTCACCAGCGGCGTCGAGAGCACGGACCCGGCGAAGACCGACGTCACCCGCAACGACGTCGGGCGTACGGTGCTCTGGCTGGTGCTGGTCATCAGCACCGTCGGCAACATGGTGGCCTCCTACGGCGTCGCCTCCACCGAGATGCACCTGGCCTGCGGCGTCGTCACCGCGCTGTGCGTGACCGCGCTCGTCACCCGCCACCTGCGGGGCCGGCGATGAGCGGCGTCCAGGCGGGAGCCGGCCACCCGAGGGCGACCCGAACCGCTCCGGCCATCGAGCTGGTGAACGTCAGCAAGACGTACGCGGGAGGCGTCCACGCCCTCGACGACGTGTCGCTGGCCGTGGAGCACGGCACGTTCCTCGCCGTGATGGGTCCCTCGGGGTCCGGCAAGAGCACGCTGATGCACTGCGCCGCCGGCCTCGACTCACCGACCTCGGGCAGCATCCGTATCGGCGGCCAGGAGATCGGCGGACTGAACGAGACGCGCCGCACCGAACTGCGCCGCGAGCACATCGGGTTCGTGTTCCAGTCCTACAACCTGGTCCCCGCCCTGAGCATCGCCGACAACATCACGCTGCCGCTGCGCCTGGCGGGGCGGGCCCCCGACCGGGAGTGGCTGGGGGCACTGGTCGAGCGGGTCGGTCTCGCCGACCGGCTGTCGCACCGGCCCGCCGAACTCTCCGGCGGCCAGCAGCAACGGGCCGCGATCGTACGGGCGTTGGTGGCCAAGCCGGCCGTCGTGTTCGCCGACGAGCCGACCGGAGCGCTGGATCTGCGCAGCGCCCACGAGGTGCTCGGCCTGCTGCGCGAACTCGTCGACGAACTGCGCCAGACAGTGGTGATGGTCACCCACGACCCGGCCGCCGCCGCCCAGGCGCACCACGCGGTGGTGATGGCCGACGGCCGGGTGGTCGAGCGCCTGTACCAGCCCACCGCACCCGAACTGGCCGACCGTCTCGTCAAGCTCGGAGAGGTCTAGAACCATGCTGTATCTCGCGGTCCGGATGGCCGGACACCGGATCACCGCCCTGCTGGCGGTGGCGTGCGCGGTCCTCGGCGGAGCGGCCCTCATCACCGGCACCGGTGTGATGGCCGAGTCCGGGTTCCGCTCCCAGCTGCCGGCCGGGCGCCTGGCCGGCGCGCAGGTCGTGGTCTCCACCGAACAGAGCTTCAACACGGGCCCCGACCTGCCGATCGCGTTCACGGAGCGCGGCGCGGTCCCGGCCGAGCTGGTCGACGAGCTGGCCCAACTGCCCGGCGTCACCGCGGCGGTCGGCGACATCGGCTTCCCCGCCGGCCTCATCGACGCCGACGGCCGGGTCGTACCGACCGAGGACCCGCGGACGGCCGGGCACGGCTGGTCCTCGACCAAGCTGCTCGTGGACGCGAAGGTCGACGGCTCCGCTCCGGCCGGCTCCGGCGAGGTCGCCCTCGACAGCGCCACGGCCGCCACCGCCGGAGTCCGGGTGGGCGACAGCGTCAAGGTCGCCGCCGCCGGCCGGGCCGCCGCCGCGTACCGCGTCACGGCGCTGGTCGACGCACCGGACGCCGGAATCCTCTTCGCCGACCCGACGGCCGTACGGCTGTCCGGCCGCGCCGACGGAGAGCGCGCCGGGACCGTGGACCTGGTGGCCCTGCGCACCGAGCCCGGCGCCGAGGCCTCGGTGGCCGCAGCTGCCCGCGAGAAGATCAAGGACACCGGCAAGAAGACGGCCGCCCGCAAGGACACCGAGGCCGCCGCCCCCCTGATCGTCTCCACCGGCTCCGAGCGCGGCGACATCGCCTCTCCCGGCGCGGGCGCCGCCCGTTCCCTGCTGATCCTGCTGGCCAGTTCGCTCGCCGGGGTCATCATGCTGGTCATCGGGTTCGTGCTGGCGAGCGCGCTCGCCGTGTCGATCGGCGGCCAGCGCCGCGACCTGGCCCTGATGCGGGCCGTCGGCGCAACTCCCCGGCAGATCAGGCGACTTGCGGCCGGGCAGGCGTCCGTCATCGCCGCCGTGGCGGTCGTGCCCGGGGTCGGCCTCGGCTATCTGCTGGCCGGCCGGTTCCGGCGGCTGCTGGTCGACCGCGAGGTGATCCCGGAGGCCCTGCCGCTCACGTTCAGTCCGCTGCCCGCGCTCGCCACCGTCCTGCTCCTCGGCCTCGCCGTGCAGGTGTCGGCCCGCAGCGCCGCGTGGCGCACCTCGCGCATGCCGGCCACCGAGGCGGTCGCCGAGTCGCGCAGCGAACCCCGCACCCCGTCGAAGACGCGGGCCCGCTGCGGGCTGCTGCTGATCGTCGCCGCCACCACGCTGTCGGTCGTACCGCTGCTGAGCCGTACGGTCCTCGGCGCGACGGCCACCTCCATGGCCGGGATCATCGGCGCGATCGGCCTGGCCCTGGCGGGACCCGCCCTGGTCCGGGGCATCGGCGACGCGGCGGGCCGGCGGCTGCGGCCCGGGGTCTCGGCACCGACCTGGCTCGCGGTGTCCAACATCCGCGGATACGCGCTGCGGCTCTCGGGGGTCGTCAGTGCCCTGGCCATGGCGGTCGTGTTCGTCCTGACCTACACGCTGGCCCAGACGACGGTCATGAGCGCCACCGCACAGGACACCCGCACCGGCACCCTCGCCCAGCAGCGCCTGACCGCGCCGGGCCTCGGCGGCCTGCCCGCCGGCACCCTCGCCGCCGTCACCAGGACCTCGGGCGTCGAGGCGGCGGCCCCGGTCAGCGACACCACCGTGATCCGGGAGTACAAGCAGTTCGGTGACCCGGTCGT
The DNA here is from genome assembly GCF_027107535.1 of Streptomyces aurantiacus. Taxonomy (NCBI): domain Bacteria; kingdom Bacillati; phylum Actinomycetota; class Actinomycetes; order Kitasatosporales; family Streptomycetaceae; genus Streptomyces; species Streptomyces sp. Qhu-G9. The sequence continues at coordinate 8,985,530 of NZ_CP114283.1, forward strand.
CGAAGCCGCCTCGGCGATGATCCTGACCCCGGCCGCGTCGGACGTCCTCGACCTCGGCGTACGGGACGGCAGCCTGGCCCGCCTCGAGGGCGACACGGTCGCCGTCAGCACCGAGGTCGCCCGCTCCCCCGGCTCGGGACTCGGCAGCCGCATCACCGTGGTCCTCGGGGACGGCACCCGGGTCAGCCCCAAGGTCGTCGCCGTCTACGACCGCGGCCTCGGCTTCGGCCCGCTCGCCCTCTCCCACGACCTGGCCAAGGGCCACACCACCGCGGGCCTCGACCAGAGCATCCTCGTCCGCACCGACGGCAGCGAGACGTCCCGGCGCGCTCTCACGGCCCTCGCCGCGGGCCGCCCGGGCCTGGCCCTCACGCCCACCGACACCGGATCGGGCGACAGCCTGAGCGACGCCCCGCCCACGGTCTGGATCAACCTGGCCCTCATCGTCGTACTCCTCGGCTATCTCCTCCTCAGCATCGCCAACAAGCTGGTCGCCACCACCGCCCAGCGGCAGGGCGAGATCGCCACGCTCCGCCTCAACGGCACCACACCGCGCCAGATCCTCGCGATGATGCGCCGCGAGGCCGCGGTGATCGGGGTCGCCGCCGTCACCACCGGCCTGCTGCTGTCCGCGATCCCCCTCGCGCTGCTCGGCATCGGCTTCCTGGACCGGCCGTGGCCCGCGGGCCCGGTGTGGCTGCTCCCCGCGGTCGCCCTGACCGTGATCTGCACGGCCTTCGTCACGGTCGAACTCCCCACCCGCCAGGCACTGCGCACGGCACCCGCCCATGCGCTGTCCGCCCGCGAATAGCGCGGAGCGCCACGACGACGGAAGCGGGAGTACGGGCGGACGCGCGGCCAGGACGATCCGGCCGGGCGTCCGCCCGTACTCCCGCTTCCGAACCAGCCCCTCAGCGCCTCCGCAGCTCGCCCTTGACGACCTTGCCGCTCGCGTTGCGCGGCAGTTCGCCCACGAACTCCACCGTCCTGGGCACCTTGTAGTTCGCCATCTCCCGTCGGGCCCAGGCGATGAGGTCGTCCGCGGTCGCCACGGCCCCCGGCCGCCGTACGACGTACGCCCTGCCGACCTCGCCGAGCCGGTCGTCCGGGACGCCGATCACCGCCACGTCCGCGACGTCCGGGTGGAGGCCCAGGAGTTGCTCTATCTCCGCCGGGTAAGCGTTGAAGCCGCCGACGATGAACATGTCCTTGATGCGGTCGGTGATCCGGAGGTTGCCGGCCTCGTCCAGGACGCCGATGTCGCCGGTGCGGAGCCAGCCGTCGGGCGTGACCGCCTCCGAGGTGGCCGTCGCGTCCTCGTAGTAGCCGCGCATGATGTTGAAGCCGCGGACCAGGACCTCCCCCGGATCGCCCGGGGCGACCGTGCCGCCCCGGGTGTCCACCACCTTGACCTCCGTGCCGGGGATGGCCCGGCCCGACGTGGACGCGATCACTCCCGGCGCGTCGCCCCGGCGGCACATGGTGACGATTCCGCTCGCCTCGGAGAGGCCGTAGGCGGTGAGGACCGTGCCCACTCCGAGCTCCTCCCGCAACCGCTGCACCAGGCGCAGCGGGACGACCGCCGCGCCCGTCACCACCAGCCTCAGGGCCGAGAGGTCGTACGCGTCGCGCTTCGGGTGGTCCAGGAGGGACTGGTGGAGGGTGGGCGGGCCGGGGAGCACCGAGATGCGTTCCGAGGCCACGTTCGCGAGGACCGTGTCCACGTTGAACACCGGCTGCGGGATCATCGTCGCGCCCCGCATCAGGCAGGCGATCACCCCCGCCTTGTAGCCGAAGGTGTGGAAGAAGGGGTTCACGATCAGGTAGCGGTCGCCCTCGCGCAGGCCCGCCAGTTCGCACCACACGTCGTACGCCCGCAGTGTCTGCGCGTGGGTGATCACGGCGCCCTTGGGGCGGCCCGTCGTGCCCGAGGTGAAGATGATGTCCGAGGGGGCGGACGGGTCCAGCGCCGAGGCCCGTTCCCGTACCGTCGCCTCCGCCACCCCGTCCCCGCCGGCCAGGAAGTCCTTCCAGGTACGGAAGTCGGCGGGGGCGTCGTCCGACAGGACCACCACCTGCTCCAGGTGCGGGAGGCCCGGGAGGGGCCCCTCGCTCCCCTCCCCCTCGGCGCAGGCCCGCCGCAGGGACGCCACGTACGACGTCCCGAGGAACGTGCCCGTCACGAAGAGCAGTTTCGTGCGGCTGCGGGACAGGATGTACGCCGCCTCCGTCCCCTTGAAGCGGGTGTTCAGCGGGACGAGGACCGCGCCCGCCGACACCGCTCCCAGCGAGGAGACGATCCAGTCCAGGGTGTTGGGCGCCCAGATCGCCACCCGGTCGCCGGGGGTCACGCCGTTCGCGACGCAGGCCGCCGCCGCGCGTTCCACCCGGGCGCCCAGCTCCGCGTACGTGACGCGCGTACGGCCCTCGACGACCGCCTCCACGCCGGCGTACCGCTCGGCCGCCGCCCGTACGAGCCCCGGGATCGTGCCCCACTCCAAGTCACCGCGCACAGCAGGCCTCCCCACCACTAGCTGACTACCCGTCAGATTAGCTGTAGCCTGACGCCCTGTCAGCATCAGCGGACCGGGGTGGAGGTGTGCCCATGGCACGGACAGGGGCAGGCACGGGGGCGGCCGGACTCAAGGACGCCACCGCCGTCGTCGGGATCGGACAGACCGCCTTCGCCAAGCAACTCCCGGAAAGTGAGAAGGCGTTGGCGTGCCGGGCGATCCTCGCCGCCCTCGACGACGCCGGTATCGACCCGGCCGAGGTCGACGGGCTCGCCTCCTACACGATGGAGGAGACCGACGAGGTCGAGGTCGCCAAGGCCGCGGGCTTCGGCGACCTCACCTTCTTCAGCAAGGTCGGCTTCGGCGGCGGCGGTTCCTGTGCCACGGTCGCGCATCTCGCCTCCGCAGTGGCCACCGGGCAGGCGACGGTCGGCGTGGCCTGGCGGTCACGGAAGCGGGGCAGCGGGCCCCGCCCCTGGAAGAACACGGCAGTCCAGCTCCCCACCCCCGCCCAGTGGACCCGCCCCTTCGGTCTCCTGCGGCCCGCCGACGAGATAGCCATGCTCACCCGCCGCTACCTGCACGAGTACGGGGCCACCCGCGACCACCTCTTCAACGTCGCCCTCGCCTGCCGGAACCGGGCCAACCAGAACCCCGCGGCGATGATGTACGAGCGGCCGCTGACCCGGGACATGTATATGACCTCCCGCTGGATCAGCGAACCGCTCTGCCTCTTCGACAACTGCCTCGAGACGGACGGGGCGTTGGCCTGCGTGATCGTCTCCGCCGAGCGGGCCCGCGACTGCCGGCACCGGCCCGTGTACGTGCACTCCGCCGCCCAGGGACTGCCCGCCCAGCACCACGGGATGGTCAACTACTGGAACGACGACCCGCTGACCGGACCCGCCTGGACCGCCGCCCGACACCTGTGGAAACACGCCGACTTCACCCCGCAGGACGTGGACGTCGCCCAGATCTACGACGCGTTCACCCCCCTCATACCGCTCTCCCTGGAGGGCTACGGCTTCTGCGGCCGGGGCGAGGGCGGCGCGTTCACGGAAGGGGGCGCCCTGGAAATCGGCGGACGCCTGCCGGTGAACACGAGCGGCGGCGGACTCTCGGAGGCGTACGTCCACGGCTTCAACCTCATCAACGAGGGCGTGAAGCAGCTCCGCGGCACCAGCACCGCGCAGGTCCCGGACGCCGCCACCTGCCTGGTCACGGCGGGCGAAGGGGTGCCCACGTCCGCCCTCCTCCTGAGGAACTGACCGACCTGACAGCGCACCAGCCCCACCGAACCGAGGAGCCGACATGCTGACACCGGTCGTGGACGACGACGGCGCCCCCTTCTGGGAGTACGCCGCCCGGGGAGAGCTGCGTGTCCAGGCCTGCGCGGGGCCCGACTGCGGCGAGCTCCGCTTCCCGCCCCGGCCCTGCTGCCCGCACTGCCACTCCTTCGACAGCGAGTGGCGCCCGATGAGCGGCCGGGGACGCGTCTGGTCGTACGTCGTCCCGCATCCGCCCCTCCTGCCGGACTACGCGGCGCAGGCCCCGTACAACGTGATCGTCGTCGAACTGGCGGACGCGCCCCGCATCCGGCTCGTGGGGAACCTCGTCAGCGGGCCGGACGCACCACTCAACTCCGTCGCCCGGGAACGGATCCGGATCGGGGCGAAGGTGCAGGTGGTCTTCTCGGACGGCGGGGACGGCACCCGGCTGCCCCGATGGGTACTGGAGCGGCCATGACCCTGCGCGTCACCGCCGACAAGGACACCGGCGTCGCCGTCGTCACCCTCGACCGGCCCGAGCGGCTCAACGCCATCGACCTCGACACCGCCACCGAACTGACGGCCGCGTGGAAGGAGTTCAGGTTCGACGACTCCGTACGGGCGGTCGTCCTCACCGGCGCGGGCGGGCGGGCCTTCTCCACCGGCCTCGACCGGGACGCCGAGGTGCCGCAGCCCGGCTCGCCCTACATGCTGGACGATCCGCTCGTCGCGATCGGGCCGAAGGCGGCCGGCCTGTGGAAGCCGGTGATCGCCGCCGTGAACGGCATGGCGTGCGGCGGGGCCTTCTACCTGATCGGCGAGGCGGAGTTCGTGGTCGCCGACGAGACGGCCACCTTCTTCGATCCGCACACCACGTACGGCATGGTCAGCGCCTACGAGTCGGTCTACCTGGCGCAGCGGATGCCGTTCGGGGAGGTGGCCCGGATGGCGCTCATGGGGACGGCCGAGCGGATCTCGGCCCGGCGCGCGTACGAGGTGGGCCTGGTCTCCGAGATCACCCCGCCGGGCGAGGCCCTGCCGGCCGCCGTGCGGTGCGCGGACGTCATCGCGTCCTACCCGACCGCGGCCGTCCAGGGGACGGTACGGGCCGTGTGGGCCGCGCAGGAGGCGACCCGGGCGGCGGCCCTGTCGCACGCGCCGCACCTCGTCTCCCTCGGGAACCTGCCGGCCGAGGGGCAGGCCGAGCTGTTCGGCGCCCGCCGCCCGGGCTTCCGGACCCGCTGACCACGGCCGCTCCGGGGGCCGTCCCGGAGCGCCGTCGTCGCATGGCGGGGCTCGCCCACCCGGCGTAGCGTCTGCGTCGGGGGCAGGGAACGGAGGCCCGCGCATGGTCCGTAACGTGATCGGCTCCCTCCTCGCTCTCGCCGGAGCGACGGCCGCCGTATGGAGCCCCTTCCGCGCCTGGTACGACGGCCGTCTCGGACGGCACTACCGCCTGGGGGACCTGTTCTCCGGAGGCGGCGTAACGAACGTGTCCGCGGAGCTCTTCGCCTCGCTCTTCCTGCCGTTCGCGGTGGCCGCGCTGATCACGCTGGTCGGCCTGCTGTTCAGGTCCCGGCTGCTGGTGGGCCTGGCCGGCGTGGTCGTCCTCGGCTTCACCGTGCTCTGGATGGTCCGGGTGGGCCAGGCCGAGGGCACCCTCGTCGTCTTCGGCGACGCGGGCGACGGGTTGGGAGTGGGGGCCGGGCTCGCCTTCGGCGGCGGAGCGCTGCTGCTGGTGGCCTCCGTGGTCCTGCGGGGACGCGGCAACCGGGAGGACTCCCACTACGTAGCTCCGTGGGATCCGACGGTGCCGACGCTCGACCAACCGACGCAGTCGCAGGACTACCGCTGACCGCTTCCGCCGGACGCCTTGTGACCTGCGGGTTCGTCGCGTCCGGTCGCGCGGCTCGCCGCGCGCCTGTCAGCCGCCCTCGAAAGACGAGGCCGAGGAACGGGGCCGAAAGACGGCGCCGCGTCCCTGTCCCTCGTCGTCAGGAGCCCGGTGACCCCGCCGCTCAGGAACGGGCCGTGCCCGTCCCCTTCTCCGCGTCCAGCGCGTACACGCACCGGTCCTTGCTGCACGCGTACACCACGCCGTCCTTGACGACGGGCGCCCCGGTGATCTCGCCACCCGTGGCCAGCTTCCACCGGAGCCGGCCGTCGTCGGCCTTCAGGGTGTAGAGGAGATGGTCCGTGGAGCCGAAGTGGATGCGTCCGTCGGCCACGGCGGGCGCGCCCACGAGGTCGCCGCCCGCCTGGAAGCGCCACTTGGGCGTACCGGTGACGGCGTCCAGGGTGTAGAGGCCCTTGCCGCTGCCCACGTGGACGTGTCCGGCCGAGACGAGGACCGGTTCGATGGAGGAGCGGGCCTCGGTGGCGATGCGCCAGCGGTCGCGGCCGTCGGTGGCGTCGAGCGCGTACACCGTGCCGAGGTAGTCGGCGAGGTACACCCCGCCGCCCGTGACGGCCGGGCCCGGCGCGAAGGTGGGCGGGCTGAGGAAGACGGCGGGCGCCTCGAAGTGCCAGCGGACGTGCCCGCCGGCGATGTCGATGGCGAGGACCCGGGTGCCGGCCGACACGTACACGTATCCGTCGTCGGCCTGGGTGACGCGGACGGGGACTCCCCCGCAGGAGGCCGCGTCACCGATGGGATACGACCAGCGTTCCTCGCCCGTGCGGGCCTCCAGGGCGCGCAGCCGGGCGTCCTTCCAGACGTAGACCGTGCCGTCGAGGACGAACGGACCGGCCTCGGGCGACTCGAAGTCGGTCTGGGCTCCGGTGATCTCCCAGAGCTTCTGGCCGTTGGCGGCCTCCCAGGCCTGTACTCCGCCACCGCGGGTGCCGGTGACGACGGTGCCGCGGTCGGCCCGGAGGGAGTACACCCAGGCGTCCGTCGGCAGCCGCCACAGGTCGGTGCCCTCCCGGGCGTCCAGGGCGAAGAGCGTGGGGCCGTCGGAGGCGTGGACGCGGCCGTCGGCGACCGCCATCGACCAGGCGACGTCCCGGGTCTTGAAGCGGCGCCGGCCGGTGGCCACGTCCAGCGCGTGCACCTCGAACGAGGTGACGTAGACGAGGTCTCCGGCGACGGCGGGTGTTCCCCACACGTCGTTCGACATGCGGAAGCGCCACGGCCGCCAGGACGAGCCGCCGTCCGGCCCGGGACCGGGCGCGGGTACGGGGACGGGTCCGGCCGCCGCGAGGTCGGCGCCGTTCACGCCGGGGCGCGGCCGGGACCAGGAGGCCGCCAGTCCGGCCTCCGGGGGAGGCGCCTTCACAGCGGCCGCGCGGGCGTCGGCGACCCGCGGGCCGGGCCCGATCGGCACCTGGCCGCCGGCCAGGCGTACGGGACCGGTGTCGGGCGGGGAGCCGTGCCGGCCCGCGCCGACGGGCACGGGGGGCATGGGCGGGTCGTGGGGCGGCGGGGGCGGCACCACGGGGGCGCCCCGTCCGCCGCTGCGGCCGGACGACGGCTTCGGGGCCGGGCGGCCGCCGCGGCGCGTCTCGATCAGGGTCACCGCCCGCTCGGGCAGCCACGCGGAGGCCGTACCGCTGTCGTCGGAGCCCGAGCCGAAGAGGTGCGGGGCCAGCTGGGCCTGGAGGTCGGCCGGGTTGGGGCGGGCCGTCGCCTCCATCTGCATGCAGGACTCGATGAGGGGGCGCAGCTCGTCCGGGAGGCCTTCGAGGTCGGGACCCTCCCTGAGCAGCATGAAGACGGTCTCGACCGGGTTCGCGCCGTGGAAGGGCGCGTGGCCGGTGGCGGCGAAGACGAGCATCGAGCCGAGCGAGAAGACGTCGCTCGCGCCGGTCACACTGCGGGAGTCCTTCGCCTGCTCGGGCGACATGTACGCGGGCGTGCCCACGGCGACGTTCGTCATCGTCAGACGCGTGTTCGACACTCCGGAGGCGATACCGAAGTCGATGACGCGCGGCCCGTCCTCGACGACGAGGACGTTCGAGGGCTTGAGATCGCGGTGGACGAGGCCGGCTCCGTGGATGGACTGCAGCGCCTCGGCGACGCCCGCGGCGAGCCAGCGGACGGCCTGGGCCGGCATCGGCCCGCACTCGGTCACTATCTCCTCGAGGGAGGGCGCGGGCACGTACGCGGTGGCCAGCCAGGGCACGGCCGCGCGCGCGTCGGCGTCGACCACGGCGGCCGTGTAGAAGCCGGACACGGCCCGGGCCGCCTCGACCTCGCGGGAGAAGCGGACCCGGAACAGCTGGTCCTCGGCGAGCTCCGTCCTGACCGTCTTGATCGCCACCCGCCGGCCCGAGGCCGAGCGCGCGAGATAGACCAGCCCCATGCCGCCGGCTCCCAGCCGTCCCAGCACCTCGAACGGCCCGATCCGCCGCGGATCGTGCTGTGTCAGCTGATCCACCACTTGCCTGCCACCTCCCCGTACGCGGCCGCGCTTCCAGCCACCGCTCCAGCCGCAGTCGCAGCCACTGCGCAGCGTCTCACCACCGAGCCGCTCCGGCGGCACGCACCCCCGATTCTTCCTGGCCGGGGCTCCGGTTGCGAACCCGGGACCGAATCGGGATGTCTCCCACTATTCACGGGCAAACAACCCAGGTCTGCCTTGCTTTTCAACGTCGGCCGGTGGATTTTGGCGCCTTTCAGAGCTTCGCGCCCACATTTCAGCCCTGGAGCCTCGCCCATTTCGGCAGCGGAGAAACCAGAATTCCCGCACCGGAGGACGCCACGACCCGTGTCTCAGCGCTGGAGCAGCGCGAAGGACGCCCCCTGATTGTCGCTGACGACGGCCACGCGACCGTACGACGTACCGAAGGGCGGCACCTGGACCCGGCCGCCGAGCCGGGTCACCGTGCCGAGCTCGGCCTCGCAGTCCGCCACGTCGAAGTGCACGAGGAAGTGGGGCGGCATCTCCGCGGGGAAGACGTCGGAGATGTGGGCGCGGCCGAAGGAGCGAATGGTGCCGGGCCCGAAGAGCGCGTCGCGGAAGAGGCCGGGGTAGAAGGCGTCGGCGGTGGCCGTGTCCCGTGCGTACAGCTCGGTCCAGCCGAAGGCGCCCGTCCGGTGCCCCCTGCCGAAGCCAGGATGCGTGCCGCCCTCCCAGAGCCCGAACACGGCGCCCTCGGAGTCGGCGGCGAGACCGGCGGTGCCGTACGGGCCCACCGGCACGGGTGCCGTGATGATCTGGCCGCCCGCCTTCCGGATGCGGTCGGCCAGGTCCGGGGCGTCCGGAGTGGCGAAGTAGACCGTCCACACGGTGGGCATACGGCCGTCGCGCTTCGGCACGAGGGCCGCGACGGCGTCACCGTCGAGATCCGCCCGTACGGCGGCCGCGTACGGGCTGTCGGCCTCCCGCACGCCCTCGAAGGGCTCGAAGGTCCACCCGAAGAGTCCGCCGTAGAAGCGCTTGCCCGCCTCGACGTCCGGAAGCTGGGCGTCGATCCAGCAGGGGACGCCCTCGGCGAAAGCGGCAGATGCCTCAGATCCAGCCATGCGGCCAAGCTAACGGCGTTTCACTCATCCCGCAGGACGGGCGGAACCCCTCCCCGCAGGCCCGTGCACCCCATTTGCAGTCGGCCGAATCGCGCTCCGATCACCCCTCGGTAAGCTGACGGCATGACAGGACAAGTGCGTACCGTCGACGGCCGTGTGGCCGGTCGGCGCGGGCAGGCGACGCGGCAGAAGCTGCTCGACTGCCTCAGCGAGATGCTCAGCTCCTCGCCCTACCGCGACGTCAAAGTCATCGACGTCGCGCGGAAGGCGGGCACTTCACCGGCGACCTTCTACCAGTACTTCCCGGACGTCGAGGGCGCCGTCCTGGAGGTCGCCGAGCAAATGGCGGCGGAGGGAGCCGGGTTGACCGAGCTCCTCGCGGGACGCTCCTGGGTCGGCAAGGCCGGCTGGCAGACCGCGCAGGAACTGGTCGACGGATTCCTCGAGTTCTGGCGCAAAAACGACGCCATCCTCCGCGTCGTCGACCTGGGCGCCGCCGAGGGCGACAAACGCTTCTACAAGATCCGCATGAAGATCCTGAACTCCGTGAACAACTCCCTCACGGACACCGTCAAGGAGCTCCAGGCGAAGGGCAAGGTCGACAAGGACGTCAGCCCGGCGGCCATGGCCGGCTCCCTCGTGGCGATGCTCGCGGCAGTGGCCTCGCACCAGAAGGGCTTCCAGACGTGGGGCGTGAAGCAGGCTGAACTGAAGCCGAACCTCGCCCTGTTGGTGCATCTGGGTGTGACCGGCAAGAAGCCCACCAAGTAGCCCGGCGCGTCGTACGTCAGGGTTTCCAGGCACACGTCCTGTCACACGGGCGGCAGTTCACTCCGGTGGGCTGCCGCCTGTCGCGTTCCCGGTGTCGTGGGAGTCGGGGGTGCCGTGGGCGGGCGCCGCCATGGGTGTCGTGGTGGGCGCCATGGATGCCATGGATGCCATGGGTTCTTTGGGCGCCATGGGTTCTTCGGGCGTCACAGGTGCCTCGGCGGCGGCACGGTGTTCTGGGGTCCGTCCTTCACCGCCGGACTATCCGGAACAGCCGGATCTCCCGCTCCACCCGCGCCTGGTACGTCGCGTACGGCGGCCAGAACTCCAGCAGCGCCTTCCAGGCCGTCTCCCGCTCCCGGCCCCGCAGGAGATGGGCGGTGACCGGGATGTCCCTGCCCTTCCAGCTGATCTCCACGTCCGGGTGGGCGAGGAGGTTGGCGGTCCACGCCGGATGATCGGTGCGCCCGAAGTTGGACCCGATCAGGATCCAGCTCGTGGTCGCCGCGCCCTTCCCTCCCCCCGGCTCCCCTTCCGGCATGCAGGCCAGCGGCGTACGCCTGGGCAGGCCGCTCTTCGCACCCCGCGCGGTGAGGATGACACCGGGCAGCATCTGGGCGCTGAGCAGGACCTTTCCGCGGGTGAGCCGGTGGACGGCGCGGTCCAGGGCGGGAATGAGATGGGGTGCGATCTTCGCGAACGCGGGTGCCGAGGACACCTTCTGCACGATCCGGACTCCGGCGCCCATCAGACCGCCACCTCCCCGCCGCCGAACAGCCGCGCTTCCTCGGCCGCGTACGCGCGCAGCCGGTGCGCCGGCCCGAAGAGCAGTTCGTCGCCGGCCGCCCGCTTGAAGTACAGGTGCGCCTCGTGTTCCCAGGTGAACCCGATCCCGCCGTGCAGCTGCACGGCCTCGGAGGCAGTGACGCGTAGCGCCTCCAGGGCCTGCGCGAGCGCCAGCCCGCCGACCCGCTCCTGGCCCTCGGCGGTGGCCCAGGCCGCGTAGTAGGCGGCGGAGCGCGCGGCCTGGACCCCCACGTACAGGTCGGCCAGCCGGTGCTTCACCGCCTGGAACGACCCGATGGGCCGCCCGAACTGCTCGCGCTGCCTCACGTATTCCACCGTTCGCTCCAGTACCCGGTCGGCGGCGCCGACGGCCTCCGCGGCGAGGACGGCTGCGGCCGAGTCGCCGACGGCGCTGAGCACCGCGGCCGCGTCGGCGGACCCCCCGGCACTCGCACCCGCACCCGCCCTCCCCCGTTCGCCCGCGTCTGCGCCGTCGATATCGCCGCGGACTTCAGTGCGTACTTCACCGCGGACTTCACCGTCGGCGCCCAGCAGTTCGGCTTCCACATCGCGGAGTTGGACGCGGCACTGGGAGCGGGTCTCGTCGAGAGAGGTCTGCCGTACGCGGGTGGCGCCCTCCCTCACGAGAAAGAAGAGGGTGCGCGAGCGGGCGAATCCACCGGTGTGCGCGGGCACGATCAGCAGGTCCGCGCTGTGCCCGTCGAGGACCTGGTCGGCCTCTCCGTACAGCCGCCACACGCCGTCGGCCCGCCGCGCCTGAACGCCTCCCGCCCGGCCGCCGCCCGCCCAGTCACCGCGGTTGTCGCCGGTCAGCCCGAGGGCGGTGGTCAGCGCGGCGCCCGACACGGCGAGCGCGGCGGTGAGTTCACCGGAGGCTATGCGGGGCAGCAGCGCGGCCCGCTGGCTCTCGCTGCCCAGGGCGAGCACGACGGGCGCGCTCAGGACGGCCGTCGCGAGCAGCGGGGAGGGAGCGAGCGCCCGCCCCAACTCCTCTGCGGCAAGGGCCAGTTCGGTTACGGAGCAGCCCACTCCCCCGTACGCCTCGGGAAGCGCGAGGCCGGGCAGGCCGAGCTGCTGCGCCAACGACTCCCAGAGTCCGGGGTCGTGGCCGTCCGCGGTCCGCACGGCGGCCCTGACCTCCTCCGGACCGCAGCGTTTGAGGAGCAGCTCACGGAGGGTGCGGCGGATCTCGTCCTGTTCCGCGGTGAAGGTGGCGTCCATCGGCGGGCTCCTCCCCGGGCCGGGTGACCGGCGTCCGGTTCCCAGATCTGACGGGCCGTCATGTTAGAGCGGCGATCAGCAGATGCACAGGGTCGCGACACCTCCCGCGTCGCGCGGTATCTGATGTACCGTCAGATTCCATGACTCCGCCCCGGATCGTGACGTCAGGGAACCGCAGGGTCGCCGTCGTCGGCGTGGCCCTCTCCGACTGCGGGCGCCTGGACGAGGCGACGCCGTACGCGCTGCACGCCCAGGCCGCCCGCAGGGCCCTGGCCGACTCGGGCCTGGACCGGTCGGTGATCGACGGCTTCGCGTCGGCGGGCCTCGGCACGCTGGCGCCGGTCGAGGTGGCGGAGTACCTGGGCCTGCGCCCGACCTGGGTCGACTCCACGTCCGTCGGCGGATCGACGTGGGAGGTCATGGCGGCGCACGCGGCGGACGCCATCGCCGCCGGGCACGCGAACGCGGTCCTGCTGGTGTATGGGTCCACCGCCCGCGCGGACATCCGGGCGGGCCGCCGTACGGGCAACCTTTCGTTCGGGGCGCGCGGGCCGTTGCAGTTCGAGGTCCCGTACGGACACACGCTCGTCGCCAAGTACGCGATGGCCGCGCGCCGGCACATGCACGAATACGGCACGACGCCGGAGCAGTTGGCGGCGGTGGCGGTGCAGGCGCGGGACAACGCCGCGCTGAACCCGGACGCGATGTTCCGCGACCCGATCACGGTCGACGACGTGCTGTCGGGGCCGGTGATCGCCGACCCGTTCACCAAGCTGCACTGCTGCATACGGTCGGACGGCGGGGCGGCGGTGCTGCTGGTGGCGGAGGAGTACGTCCAGGACTGCCGTGTCCCTCCCGTCTGGGTCCTCGGAACCGGCGAGCACGTCTCTCACACGACGATGTCCGAGTGGGCGGACTTCACGGTCTCGCCCGCCGCGGTGAGCGGGCGGCTCGCGTTCGAGCGGGCGGGGGTCGGGCCGCAGGACGTGGACCTGGCAGAGATCTACGACGCCTTCACGTACATGACGCTGGTGACGCTGGAGGATCTCGGCTTCTGCGGAAAGGGCGAGGGCGGGGCGTTCGTGGAGAAGGGACGGCTGCGGGTGGCGGGCGGGGAGCTGCCGGTCAACACGGACGGGGGCGGGCTGTCGGCCCAGCATCCGGGGATGCGAGGGCTGTTCCTGCTGGTCGAGGCCGTGCGGCAGTTGCGGGGGGAGGCCGGTGACCGACAGGTCCGCAGACCGGACGGCCACCTGCCCGAACTGGCGGTGGCGTCGGGGACGGGGGGCTGGTTCTGCTCGTCGGGGACGGTGGTGCTGGGGCGGTAGGGGCCGATTCTCGACTGCGGGTGGTTCTGGGTCGCTCGCACCCACGAACCGGCCGAAGCCCCCACCCCCTCAGGGGCGCGGGGAACTGCGCGAGCAACCCAAGGCCACCCGCAGCCAACGAACCAGCCGAACCCTCATCCCCCAGGGGCGCGGGGAACTGCGCGACCAGCCCACGACGGCCCGCAGCCGACGAACGGACCCACGCAGGGCGGAGCCTCAAGCGGGGCGGAGCCACAAGCAGGGCGGAGTCACAAGCGGGACGCAGCCCGCGGCCGGGGACGGCCGGTGCCGAGCAGGCGGCCCCCTGGGCCTCGTCGGTCAGGGCCCGGCGAGGGCCAGCGGCGCGGAACCCACCGGCCGCAGAGCCACCGGCGCAACCGGGACCACCAGGGCAACCGGACCAACCGGCACCCCTCGACCGGCACCCACCCCGCCGAAGACGAACAACCGCAGCACCAGGAACCGCCCCACCCCGGCCAGCCCGGAAGCGCTGAGGTAGACGACCTGCTCGGTGAGCACCCCGGGTGACGCCTGCACCAGGTGCAGGACGAACACGGCAAGCGACGTCACCCCGTACGCCGCGGACGCCGACCCGGCGGACTGCCAGTGCCGCCGCCACCCGGCCCGCTTCCCCGTCCCGAAGGTGAAGAGCGCGTGCAGCTCGGTGCAGAGGACGGTCGACACGACCGTGATCACCGCGTTCGCGACAACCCAGGGCATCGCCCCGGCCAGCAACGCCACGGCACCGCTGGCGAGGACCCCGATGCCGCCGCCGCACACCACGAACCGGACGAAGGAGGCGAACGGCCCGGGAGCGGCCTCGCCCGCCGTCTCCGGCTCCGGCTCCGACGTGAGCTGCGGCTTCATGGGGGTTTCCTTCCGGGGGGGCGGGGCCGTGAACCCCTGCGATCAACTGGGTTCAACAATGCCGTCGCCCGCCCGCGCCCACGAGAGAGCACGCCCCCCGATCCATGGTGGTGCCAGCTCTACCATCGCCCTGCACCACACCCCCTGACCGGCCACGACGAACACGCCGACGAGCAGGGCAACTTGGCCGGTGCAGGCCTCCGGGCGGGCAGGTCGGTGACGCGTTTCCCCCCGGCGATCCCGGAATACGCGAGGGGACGGAACACGCTGTGAAGACCGAGGGAGACACCCGCCGTCCGCGCCCGCCCGCACTCCGGAGGAACTTCCATGGCCCTGACCCGTGAAGAGCGCGAGCAGTTTCTCGCCGAGCCGCACATCGCCGCACTCGCCGTCGACGCAGGGGCGGGCCGCGCTCCGCTCACCGTGCCGATCTGGTACCAGTACGAGCCCGGCGGCGACGTATGGATCCTGACCGAGCGCACCTCCCGCAAGAACGAGCTGATCGGCGCGGCGGGCAGGTTCTCCCTGATGGTGGACCGGCTCGAACCGACCATCAGGTACGTGTCCCTCGAGGGGCCGGTCGTCGAGTCGACCCCCGGCACCCGTGAACAGCTCCACGAGATCTCGGCCCGGTACCTCCCGGCCGACAGGGTCGACGCGTACGTCGACTTCTCCTGGAAGGAGCACGGCGACCTCGTGGTCGTCCGGATGCGCCCCGAACGGTGGGTGTCGGCCGACCTCGGTTCGGTGTGAGGCCCGGTCCCGCGTGACAATCGAGGCATGAGTGCCGACGCGTCCTCCCCGTCCTCCGAGTTCGTACGGCTGCTGAGGTCCCAGCGGGTCTGGGACACCGAGCTGCCGGACTTCGCCCCCGCCACGGCCCCCGCCGAGCCCCTGCCGCTCTTCGAGGAGTGGTTCGCGGGGGCGGTCGCCGCCGGGCAGCCGGAGCCGCACACGATGTCGCTGGCCACGGCGGACTCCGAGGGCCGGCCCGACGTGCGGACCGTGATGCTGCACGGCGCCGACGAGGAGGGCTGGCACTTCGCCTCGCACGCGGGCAGCCGGAAGGGGCGGCACCTGGCGTCCCGCCCGTACGCGGCACTCGGCTTCTACTGGCCCGTGCAGGGCCGGCAGGTCCGGGTGCGCGGCCCGGTGACCGTCGCCCCGCCCGAGGTCGCGCGGGCCGACCTGCACGCCCGCTCGACCGGCGCGCTCGCCTCCGCTCTGGTGGGGCGCCAGAGCGAAGTCCTGGACAGTCACGAGGAGTTGGTGCGCGCCTCGGCCGCCGCCTGGGACCGCGCCCACCGCGAACCGGACGCGTCCGCGCCGTCGTGGACGGTGTATGTCCTGGACCCGGACGAGGTGGAGTTCTTCCAGGGCGACGCGCGGCGACGGCACGTCCGTCTCACCTACCGCCGCACGGACGGCGCCGCATGGCGCAGGGAACTGCTGTGGCCCTAGCCGGCCGCCCCGGGCCGGGGTGTCACGACGTCACGGGTGCGGCTTCCGGGTCGGTGGCGAGCCGTGCGTGCAGATGCACGTCCCGGAAGGCGTCCTGGCGGCCCGCCTCGAACATCGCCCCGCGCAGGGTTCCCTCGTACGGGTAGCCGCACCTCTCGGCGACCCGGCACGACGCCTCATGTCCGAGTGCGTGCCCCAACTCCAGGCGGTGCAGACCGAGTTCCTCGAAGGCCCAGCGCGAGGCCAGGGCGAGTGCGCGTGAGGCCACCTGGCGGCCACGGGCGTCGGGGAGCACCCAGTAGCCGACGCGGGCGACCCGTATGACGTGGTCGATGTCGTTGACGCCGATATGTCCGAGCCGGGTGCCGCTCGTCGCGTCGGTGACGCAGAAGGAGGCCCCTGACCCCTCCTGGACCGCCTTGGCCCGCGCCCGCAGCGACTCCTGCGCGTCGGTCCTGCTCCCGATCGGCCTGATCGGCGTGTTCCACCGCTGGAACTCCGGGTCCGTGCAGCCCCGCAGCCAGGCCTGGACGTCCTCCTCGGCATCCGCGTCCCAGGGGCGCAGCCACAGTCCGTAGCCGTGGATCTCGGGGAGGGGGAGGGAGGCGGAGGACTCGTACAAGTCGGTCATCGAGCCATTCAACAACGGCCGCCCGGGCGACCGGTCGCGGGGTGGCCCGAGGGGGCGTCCGCCAGGGACGGACGGCCTAGCCGGAGGCCGCGGCCGCCGGCCGGAACACGGGGACCGCGACCGTTTCCCCCGCCCTCTCCCGGCCTTCCATCCCCTCGACGCCCTCCACGTCCACGCCCTCCACGCGGAACGTCACCTCCAGCGCCATCCCCGCCCGCAGTGCCTCCTCCGCGCAGTCCACCACCTCGGTCATCATGCGCGGCCCCTCTTCGAGATCGACGACGGCGGCCACGTACGGCGTGCGGGCCCCGAAGGGCGGCAGGTCGTTCCGGTGGACGACGGACCAGGTGTAGAGCGTGGCGCGCCCGCCGGCCCGCTCCCAGGTCACGGCCTCGCTCCAGCAGTGCGGGCAGAACTCACGGGGGTAGTGGTGGGCGCGCCCGCACGCGCCGCACCGGCGCAGCAGCAGGTTCCCCTCGGCGGCCGCGTCCCAGTACGGCCGGGTGAGGGCGTCGGCCTCCGGCAGGTCGAAACGGGCCGCCATCAGAAGATTCCCAGGGCGTTGTCCAGCGACCACGTCTGCCAGGACATCGCGAACAGGGCCACCAGGGAGATCAGCGCCATCATCGCGTTCTGCCCCTGCTCGGCCCAGTCGTGGATCATCAGCACGAGGTAGAGGAGGTTGAGCAGCAGTCCTCCGACCAGGGCGATCGGCGTCAGGAACCCCATGACGAGGCCGAGGCCCAGGGCGAGTTCGGCGTACACGACGACGTACGCCATCGTGCGCGGCCGGGGCGCGACCACCACGTCGAAGCCGCTGCGCACCGCGTTCCACCGGTGCTTCGCCGCGACGTCCGTCGCCCAGGCGATGCCGGTCCCCCGCTCGAACCAGCCCTTCTTGTCCTTGTGCCGCCAGCTCTCCAGCCACCACAGCCCCAGGCCGATACGGAGCACGGCGACCCATTCCGCACCGGTGAGCCAGATCGTGTCCATGAAGCCCCCTGCCGTCGACGGCATCTGACGGTACGTCAGTTCAGCCGATGCGGCGGCACTCGCGCAAGACGCACGGCGAAAGTCCCCGGACGACCGCCCGGCCCGCCGCAGCGCCCGCGCCCACCGCCTCGCCGCCCGCTCCACCTCCCGCACACAGACCGGGGAACCTACGACACCGGCCCCACACGGGCCTCCTACAGCCGTGATCAATTCGCAACCGATTCCGGGCTTGACCGAGACCCATCAAGTGATGACTTGAATACGCTCTGGCACATGGCCGACTCTCCCGACCCGACATCCCAGGCGTCCGCGCCGCAACCCGCGCCGCAGCAGGACCGACCCGTGTACGTCATCGGGGGCGGCCCGGGCGGCCTCGCGGCGGCGCACGCGCTGCGCGCACAGGGAGTCCGGGCCGTCGTGCTCGAAAAGTCCGACCACGTCGGAGCGTCCTGGCGGCGGCACTACGACCGGCTGCGGCTGCACACCACCCGCCGTCTCTCCGGGCTGCCCGGCCTCGCGATGCCGCGCTCGTTCGGCCGCTGGGTGTCGCGCGACAACGTGGTGCGCTACCTGGAGAAGTACGCCGAGCACCACGAGCTGGAGATCGTCACGGGTGTCGAGGTCTCCCGCGTGGAGCCCACCGCCGACGGCACCGGCTGGCTGCTGCGCGCCACGGGCGGGCGTGAGCTGACCGGCAGCGCCGTGGTCGTCGCCACCGGCTACAACCACACGCCGCACGTGCCCGACTGGCCGGGCCGCGACGCGTACACGGGCGAGCTCCTGCACGCCGGCGAGTACCGCAACCCGGCCCCCTACGCCGGCCGGGACGTCCTCGTGGTCGGCGTGGGCAACACCGGCGCCGAGATCGCCGTCGACCTCGTCGAGGGCGGCGCCTCGCGCGTACGCCTGTCGGTGCGGACCGCGCCGCACATCGTGCGCCGGTCGACGGCCGGCTGGGCGGCCCAGTACACCGGAGTGCTCTGCCGGCGGCTGCCGGTCGCCCTGGTGGACCGGATGGCCGGGCCGCTGGCCAGGATCAGTGTTCCGGACCTCTCCTCGAAGGGGCTGCCGCGGCCCGACACCGGGCTGTACTCGCGGGTCAACGAGGGGTCCATCCCCGTACAGGACGTCGGCCTCATCGACGCCGTCCGCAAGGGCCGGGTCGAGATCGTGGCCGCGGTCGAGGCCTTCGAGGACGGCAAGGTCGTCCTCGCGAACGGCGACCGCGTCGGTCCGGACGCCGTGATCGCCGCGACCGGCTACCGGCGCGCCCTGGAGGATGTCGTCGGCCATCTCGACGTACTCGACGCGCGTGGACGCCCGGTCGTCCACGGCGCCCGTGCGCCGAAGAACGCGCCAGGCCTCTACTTCACCGGTTTCACCAACCCGATCAGCGGGATGCTCCGCGAGCTGGCCCTCGACGCCGAGAAGATCGCGAAGTCGATCGCGCGGGACGCGGAGCGCAGGCACCCGTCCCGCATCACCCGCTGACGCGTCCGGCGATCCAGCCGGGACCGGGCGGGGGCGGGGGTGCCGGTCCAGCCCCGGGGGCTCGTCCGCCCGGCCCCTGGGGCACGGCGTCCCGGCGCTGAGGTCCTGCCACGCCCGTGACCTGGGGATGCGGCCTTGGGGTGCGGCCTTGCGGCGTGGTCTTGTTGCGTTGTCTTCGGAGGTGCCTCGACCTGTCCGGGCCGGGGTCCGTCGGCGTCATGGACCTGCCCGCCCCTGGGGTCCGGCGCCGTGGCCCCGCGGCTCCTGGCCGGTCCCGCGTCCGGCAGCGACCGCCGGTTCACACCCCGGAGCGCCGGGCCAGGCACGTTCCTGAGCGGGTCCCGGAGGGTACGAACCCTGTGGCGGCCACAAGTTCTTTGCATGCAGACCCGTTCCTGACGTGGCGTCAGTTCAGTAATCTGACACTGCGTCAGTTATTGGCAGCCACTCAGGAGCGGGCGGACCGATGCTTGGATCAACCCACGGCACCCTCACCACCGACTCCCGCCGGGCCAGGGTCATCGCCTGCGGCGAGCAACCGGCCCCTGCCGTGCACGGCAGGCCCGCCGCCACCGACGACCTGGACGTCAGCGGCCGGCCGCTGTACGCCGGCGTACCCGATCTGGACCGCTTCTTCCGCCCCGAGTCGGTGGCCGTGGTCGGCGCCTCGGACACCGAGGGGCGCCCGAACACCGGCATCACCCGCCAACTGCTCGCCTGGGCCGAACGGGTCGGCGCCCGGCTGCACCCGGTGCATCCGACGCGCGAGTCCGTCTTCGGGATCCCGTGCGTCGCCGCTGTCACGGACCTGCCCGAACAGGTCGACCTGGCCGTGCTCCTGGTCGCCGACCCCCTGCCCGTGATCGAGCAACTCGGCGAGACGAAGGTGCGGTTCGCGGTCGCCTTCGCCTCCGGATTCGCCGAGACCGGAGCGGAGGGCGCCGCCGCGCAGGCCCGCCTTGCCGCCGCCGTGCAGCGCTCCGGGCTGCGGCTGCTCGGCCCGAACACCAACCTCAACGCCTTCGAGAGGTTCCGCGAGGACCTGGACGGGCCGGCGATCGCGCTGATCACCCAGTCCGGGCACCAGGGGCGTCCCGTCTTCACGATGCAGGAGCTCGGCGTACGGCTCTCGCACTGGGCGCCCACCGGCAACGAGGCCGACCTGGAGAGCGCCGACTTCATCTCGTACTTCGCCGAGCAGCCCGAGGTGGGCGCCATCGCCTGCTACGTCGAGGGCCTCAAGGACGGCCGTTCCTTCCTCCTGGCCGCCGACCGGGCCGCCCGGCGCGGTGTCCCCGTCGTCGCGGTCAAGGTCGGCCGCACCGAGACGGGCGCCCGGACGGCCGCCTCCCACACCGGCAAACTGACCGGCGCCGACGCGGTCGTGGACGCCGCGATGCGCCAGTACGGCGTCGTGCGAGTCGACGGGCTCGACGAACTCCAGGACACCGCCGCCCTGTTGGCGCGCGCCCGCCCGCCGTCCTCCGACGGGGTCGTCGTCTACTCCATCTCCGGCGGTACGGGCGCGCACTTCTCGGACCTGGCGACGGAGGCCGGGCTGACACTGCCCCGGCTCTCGGACACCAAGCAGGCCGAACTGCACCAGTGGATACCCGAGTACCTGGACGTCTCCAACCCGATCGACAACGGCGGCCATCCGGTCGGCGACTGGCGCGGACGCAGGATCATCGACGCGATCCTCGCCGATCCGGCCGTCGGAGTGCTGGTCTGCCCGATCACCGGCCCCTTCCCGCCCATGAGCGACAAGCTCGCGCAGGACCTGGTGGACGCGGCGGAGCAGACGGACAAACTGGTGTGCGTGGTGTGGGGCTCACCCGTGGGTACGGAGGCCGCGTACCGGGAGACGCTGCTCGGGTCGTCGCGGGTGGCCACCTTCCGTACGTTCGCGAACTGCATCACCGCGGTCCGTGCCCACCTGGACCACGCCCGGTTCGTCGCCTCGTACCGCTCGCCCTTCGACGAGGCGCCGCGCAGTCCGTCCCCCTCCTACCGCAAGGCCCAGGCGCTGATGCGGCCGGGCAGCAGGCTCAGTGAGCACGCGGCGAAGCAGTTGCTGCGCGCGTACGGGATCCGTGTGCCGCGGGAGCAGTTGGTGACCAGCGCGGCCGCGGCGGTGCGGGCGGCCGGGCTCGTGGGGTATCCCGTGGTGATGAAGGCGTCCGGTGCGCGGCTCGCCCACAAGACCGAGCTGGGTCTGGTGAAGATCGGCCTGACCTCGGCGAGTCAGGTCAGGGACGCCTACCGGGAGTTGACCGACATCGCCCGCTACGAGGACGTGTCGCTGGACGGGGTGCTGGTGTGCCAGATGGTCGAGCCCGGTGTCGAGATGGTCGTCGGTGTGACGCACGACGAGCTGTTCGGTCCCACGGTGACGGTCGGGCTGGGCGGAGTGCTCGTGGAGGTCCTGCGGGACACCGCCGTGCGGGTGCCGCCGTTCGGTGAGGACCAGGCCCGGACGATGCTCGACGAGCTTCGGGGGCGGGCGCTGCTGGACGGCGTCCGCGGGCGGCCTCCGGCCGATCTGGACGCACTGGTCGAGGTGGTGCTGCGGGTGCAGCGGATGGCGCTCGAACTGGACGGTGAGCTGTCCGAGCTGGACATCAACCCGTTGATGGTGCTGCCCCGGGGGCAGGGGGCTGTGGCGTTGGACGCGCTGGCGGTGTGCCGCTGAGTGGCCGGGTGCGGGGTGTGTGTGGCTGGTCGCGCAGTTCCCCGCGCCCCTGAAGGACGCGCCTGCCGGTGGGCGTCGGGTCGGGGGCGCGTCGGGACATCCGATCGCAGCTGTGTCGTCCCGGGCCGATCGGTTGCCCAGGGGAGGTCGTGCTGCGATCGGACGCCCCGCCCCGCCCCCTCACGCCGCACGGCGACTGCCGCAGGACGATGACGACCTCCTGGAAAGGGGCGCCCCCGTCGGGCGCACCTGCCCCCGTACCTACCGGCCGCAAGGCGGCCCCTTCGACCGTGAACGCCCCCTCGCCTCCGGGCGGAACGGAGTCCCCCGTGCTGCTTCACACCCTCGACAACCAGGTCTCCTGGATCACCCTGAACCGGCCCGAAGCCATGAACGCCGTCACCCCCGACCAACGGGACCGGCTCATCGGCCTGTTCGAGGCCGCGTCGGCCGACCCCGGCACCCGCGCGGTCGTCCTCACCGCCACGGGCCGCGGCTTCTGCGCGGGCGCGGACCTGCGCGGCGGCCCGCCCCCGGGCGACCGCGTCCCCGGCGACGTGGCCCGCGTCATCCGCCACGGCGCCCAACGCCTCATCGCCGCGGTCCTCGACTGCGAGAAGCCGGTGATCGCCGCCGTGAACGGCACGGCGGCCGGCCTCGGCGCCCACCTCGCCTATGCCTGCGACCTCGTCATCGCCGCGGAGTCGGCCAGGTTCATCGAGGTGTTCGCGCGCCGGGGGCTGGTCCCCGACGGCGGTGGCGCCTACCTCCTGGCCCGGCTCGTCGGCCCGCAACGGGCGAAGGAGCTGATGTTCTTCGGCGACGCCCTGAGCGCCGCGGACGCGCACCGGCTCGGGCTCGTCAACCGGGTCGTACCGGACGGCGAGTTGGAGAAGACGGTCCGCGCCTGGGCCGAGCGCCTGGCCGCCGGCCCCACCCGCTCCCTCGCCCTCACGAAGCAGCTGGTGAACGCCTCCCTGGACTCCGACCGCGCCACCGCGTTCTCCGCCGAGGCCACCGCCCAGGAGATCAACATGACGACGGCGGACGCCGGTGAAGGGGTGACGGCGTTCGTGGAGCGGCGCGGAGCGGAGTTCAAGGGCCGTTGAACCGGTCGCCGGACCCCTTCCAATCTGACACCCCGTCAGCTTCAATGGGCGGTGTGATGGGACACGCAGGAATGGCCGCGGCGGCAGTCCGCTACCTGAGGTCGGCCGGGGACCCGCAGGCCGCGGGACCGGTCGAACCACTCCCGCGCCCGGACCTGCGCGCGGTCGGCGACGACGAGCGCGTGCCGCTCGACCCGGCCGAATTCCGCCGTGTACTGGGGAACTTCGCGACCGGTGTCACCGTCGTCACCGCTCCGGCCGTCGGGGTGGGGGGCGAGCCTTCCCGGCCCGCCGGCTTCGCCTGTCAGTCGTTCGCCGCTCTCTCCCTCGACCCGCCCCTGATCGCGTTCATGGTCGCGCGTACGTCCACGACCTGGCCGCGCATCGCCCGCGCGGGCGTCTTCTGTGTGAACGTCCTGGGCGCGCACCAGGGGGACCTGTGCCGCGGCTTCGCGGTGAGCGGCTCGGACAAGTTCGCCGGAGTCGCGCACGACCCGGCCCCGGTGTCCGGTTCACCACGCCTGGCGGGAGCCACGGCGTGGATCGACTGCGCGATCCACGCCGTGCACACGGGTGGCGACCACCTGATCGTGGTGGGCCGGGTGAGTGCCCTGGGTGCCTCGGACGGCGATCAGGAGCCCCTGCTGTTCCACCGGGGGCGGTTCGGCCGCTTCACGGGCTGACCCCTCGGGCGAGGGCGGCCCGCACCGGCCGGCGCCGGATCACCAGCGCCATCAGCGCCGCCACCGCGCACAGCGCCCCGGAGGCGTACCACATCACGTCGTACGAGCCGAAGGTGTCGCGGGCGACACCGCCGAGGAAGGCGACGAGGGCGGCTCCGACCTGGTGCGAGGCGAGGACCCAGCCGAAGACGATGGCGCTGTCGTCGCCGTACTGCTCGCGGCACAGGGCGAGGGTCGGCGGGACGGTGGCGACCCAGTCGAGGCCGTAGAAGACGATGAAGAAGAGCATCGGCGGGTGGACCGAGGGGGCCAGCAGGAGGGGGAGGAAGAGCAGGGAGATGCCGCGCAGGGCGTAGTAGACGGCCAGCAGCCGGCGCGGTTCGAAGCGGTCCGTGAACCAGCCCGAGGCGATCGTGCCGACGACGTCGAAGACGCCGATGACGGCGAGGAGCGAGGCGGCCGCCGTGATGGGCATGCCGTGGTCGTGGGCGGCGGGCACGAAGTGGGTCTGGATCAGGCCGTTGGTCGAGGCACCGCAGATCGCGAAGGTACCGGCCAGGAGCCAGAAGGGGCCGGTGCGCGCGGCGGAGAGCAGGACGCTCACCGCCCGGCGGGCCGCTCCCGGTACGGGTTGGGGCTTCTCGACGAACTCCGTCGCCCCGTACGGCTTGAGGCCCACGTCCGCCGGGTGGTCGCGCAGCAGCAGCCAGACGAAGGGGACGACCGCGAGGGCCGCCAGGGCCACGGTCACGGCGGCCGGGCGCCAGTCGTGCTCCGAGATGATCCAGGACAGGAGCGGCAGGAAGATCAGCTGGCCGGAGGCCGAGGCGGCGGTGAGGATGCCGGTGACCAGGCCGCGCCGCTCGGTGAACCAGCGGTTCGTGACGGTCGCGGCGAAGGCGAGGGCCATCGAGCCGGACCCCAGGCCCACGAGCAGCCCCCAGCAGAGCAGCAGCTGCCAGGCCTCGGTCATCCACACCGTGGCGCCGGAGCCGACCGCGATGACGATCAGGGCGAGCGCGACGACCCGCCTGATGCCGAACCGGTCCATGAGCGCGGCCGCGAAGGGCGCCGTCAGCCCGTACAGCGCGAGGTTCACGGAGACCGCGAGCCCGATCGTCCCTCGGGACCAGTGGAACTCCTGGTGCAACGGATCGATCAGCAGGCCGGGCAGGGAGCGGAAGGCCGCGGCCCCGATGATCGTCACGAACGTCACGGCGGCGACGAACCACGCCCGGTGCACGCGGGTGCGCCGCCGGCCGGTTCGGGCGCTCTGCTCGGATGCCGTCTCGGCCGCGGCATCGGTTGTCTGTGTCACGTCACGAGCTTCCGGCCTGCGCTCTCTCCGAGCGAGTGGCCGGAAGGTCAGTGTTCGCTAGAATCGGGCCATGGGTTCACACGCCTCCGTACGCCGCCACCGGGTGGTCGTCCTCGCCCTGGACGGCGTCCTTCCCTTCGAGCTGGGCATCCCCCAGCGGATCTTCGGCCGCGCCAAGGACACGAAGGGCCGCAGTCTGTACGAGGTGGTGACCTGCTCGATCCGGCCGCCCGGCCCGGTCGAGGCGGAGGCGGACTTCTCCATCCTCGTCGAGAACGGCCCGGAGGCCCTCGCCACCGCCGACACCGTCGTCGTCCCGGCCTCGTACGAGCTGGGTCCGGTGTACGACGAGGGCGTGCTCACGGACGAGCTGGCCGCGGCCCTCGCGTACATCCGGCCGGGCACCCGGCTCGTGTCCATCTGCACGGGCGGGTACGTGCTCGCCGCCGCCGGACATCTCGACGGCCGCCCGGCCACCACGCACTGGGCGTCCGCCGAGCACTTCCAGCGGGTGTTCCCGAAGGTGCGGGTGGACGCGGACGTGCTGTTCATCGACGACGGTGACGTGCTGACGTCAGCCGGTGTCGCGGCCGGCATCGACCTGTGCGTCCACATCGTGCGCCGCGACCACGGCACGGCGGTCGCCAACGACGTGGCCCGCCGCACGGTCGTGCCCCCGCACCGTGACGGCGGCCAGGCCCAGTACGTGCAACGGCCCGTCCCCGAGGCCCGGTCGGCGAGCACGACCGCCGCCCGGGCCTGGGCGCTGGGCCGGCTGCACGAGCCGATCCAGCTGCGTGACATGGCCGGGCAGGAGGCCATGTCGGTCCGCACGTTCACGCGCCGGTTCCGCGAGGAGGCCGGTGTCAGCCCAGGCCAGTGGCTCACCCAGCAGCGCGTCGAGCGCGCCCGTCACCTCCTCGAGTCCACCGGCCTCTCCGTCGACCGGATCGCCCGGGACTCCGGCTTCGGCACGGCCCAGTCGATGCGCCAGCACCTGCAGTCGGCGCTCGGCGTGACCCCGACCGCGTACCGCCGCACGTTCCGCGCCTCCGGCCCCTCCGGCGCGCAGCGGCGGGAAGGGTAGGGGCCAGGAGGACGGGCCCCTGCGCGGCGCTGCTCAGAAGGTGAGAACGGCCCTGGCGACCCGTCCGGCCCGCGCGTCGGCGGCCGCCTTCTCGAAGTCCTCCACGGGATACGTGCCGGTCACCAACTCGTCCAGCAGCAACCGGCCTTCCCGGTACATCTCCGCGTACAGCGCGATGTCCCGCTGCGGCCGCGAGGACCCGTACCGGCAGCCGAGGATCGACTTGTCCAGGTACATCGACGAGACGAGGAAGGACGCCTCGGCCGTGGCGGGCGGCACGCCGAGGAGGACCGCCTGTCCGTGGCGGTCCAGCAGGTCGACGGCCTGGCGGACGAGTTCGACCCGGCCGACGCATTCGAAGGCGTGGTCCGCGCCGGTGGGAAGGACGTCCCTCACTCCTTCCGTCGAGGTCAGGAAGTGCGTCGCGCCGAACCGCCGGGCCACCTCCTCCTTCGCCGGGTTCGAGTCCACCGCCACGACGGTGAGGGCCCCGGCGATCCGCGCGCCCTGGATGACGTTGAGCCCGATGCCGCCCGTGCCGATGACGACCACGCTGTCCCCGCGGTCCACCCGCGCCCGGTTCAGCACGGCCCCGACCCCCGTCAGCACCCCGCACCCGATCAGGGCCGCCGACGCCATCGGGATGTCCTGCGGGATCCGCACCGCCTGCACGGCCTTCACCAACGTCCGTTCCGCGAAGGCGGAGTTGGACGCGAACTGGTACAGCGGCTGCCCGGCCCGTACGAACGGCCGCTGCGGCATCCCGATCGCCTTGCGGCACATGGTGGGCCGCCCCCGGTCGCACTCCGCGCACGTACCGCAGTTGGCGAGCGTGGACAGGGAGACGTGGTCGCCGGGCCGGACGTGGGTGACGCCCGCGCCGACCGCCTCCACGACTCCCGCGCCCTCGTGGCCGAGCACCACGGGTACGGGGAAGGGGATGGTCCCGTCCACCACGGAGAGGTCGCTGTGGCACAGCCCCGCCGCCGAGACCGCGACCAGCACCTCCCCCGGCCCCGGGTCCCGTACCTCCAGGTCGTCCACCACCTGGGTCTGCCTGCCGTCGAAGATCACGCCCCGCATGTCACACCCCGCATCGCGCCCACCTCAGCCTTTCGGTTCCCTGGGAAGGCCGAGCACGCGCTCGGCGATGATCGTGCGCTGGATCTCGTCCGAGCCGCCGTAGACGGTGTCGGCACGGCTGAAGAGGAACAGGTGCTGGAGCGGGTCCAGTTCGTACGGCGCCGCGGCCGTCCAGTCCGCCGGTCCCACCGCCGCCCCCGCGCCCCGCACCCGCACGGCCAGTTCGCCGAGCCGCTGGTGCCACCGGCCCCACAGCAGCTTGGCCACACTGGGGGCGCCCCGGTCCGCCGAACTCCCCAGTGTCCGCAGGGCGTTCCACCGCATGGTGCGCAGTTCGGCCCACTGGCGCACGAGCAGGTCACGGACGACCGGGTCGTCCGCCGCGCCGGTGGCGACGGCCGCTTCCAGCACCTGACCCAACTCCTGGGCGAAGCCGATCTGCTGGGCGAGCGTGGAGACGCCCCGCTCGAAGCCGAGCAGGCTCATGGCGACCTGCCAGCCGTTCCCCTCTCCGCCGACGACGTGTTCCACGCGTGCGTGGGCCCCGTCGAAGAAGACCTCGTTGAACTCGCTGGTGCTGGTCATCTGCCGGATCGGGCGGACGTCGATCCGTCCCGGCTGGTCCATCGGCACGAGCAGGAAGCTCAGCCCGTGATGCCGTCGGGAGCCGGCCTCCGTCCGCGCCAGCACGAAGCACCAGTCGGCCTCGTGGGCGAGGGAGGTCCAGATCTTCTGCCCGGTGATGCGGTACATGCCCGCCTCGTCGTCCCGCACGGCCGCCGTACGGATCCCCGCGAGGTCCGAGCCGGCGCCGGGTTCGCTGTAGCCCTGGCACCAGAGTTCGTCACCTGCGGCGATCGGCGGCAGGAAGCGGGACTTCTGCTCCTCGCTGCCGTGCGCCAGGAGGGTGGGCGCGAGGAGGTTCTCACCGATGTGCCCGGTCCGGGCGGGGGCCCGGGAGCGGGCGTACTCCTCGGCCCAGGCGACCTGTTGTCCGAGGCCGGCCCGCCGGTTCCCGTACCCCTCCTCGGACCAGCCGATCCCGATCCACCCGGCCGCACCGAGCGTACGTTCCCACGCCCGGCGGTCCAGGCCGTCCGAGACGTTCTCCGCGAGCCACGACCGCACCTCGCCCCGAAACGCCACGTCCTCCGCGGTGACCCCGAACTCCATGTCCCCTCCGCCCACAACAGCGCCCCCACAGGGGCGCGGGGAACTGCGCGACCGGCTTCAGCCGGTACGCGCCCACCGACCGGCCCAGCCCCTGCCGCGTCCTCACCCGCCCTCCGCTGCGCGCGCCGCTCGCTTGGCGGCCCGCGCCATCTCCTCCACCTGCGCGAGCAGCGGCATGGGATCCACCCCGACCGTCCCCGGCAGGAAGTCCGCGATCCGCTCCGGCGTCCAGCCGCCCTCGGCGTATCCGGCACGGAGTTCCCTCGGCTGTGCCCACACCGCGATCTTCGGTCCGGCGATCGTGTAGACCTGCCCGGTGATCCCCTCCTCGCGGGCCCGTTCGGACAGCAGGTAGACGACGAGCGCGGCCACGTCCTCGGGCTCGCCGATCTCCTTCAGCTCCATGGGCACGTTCGCCGACATGCGCGTACGGGCGACCGGCGCGACCGCGTTCGCGGTGACCCCGTACTTGTGGAGCCCGAGCGCGGCGCTGCGGACGAGTGAGATGATCCCGCCCTTCGCCGCGCTGTAGTTGGCCTGCGAGACGGACCCCTGGTGGTTGCCGCTGGTGAACCCGATCAGCGTGCCCGACCCCTGCCTGCGCATCAGCGCCGAGGCGGCGCGGAACACGGTGAACGTGCCCTTCAGGTGCGTGGCGACCACGGGGTCCCACTCCTCCTCGGACATGTTGAACAGCATCCGCTCGCGCAGGATCCCGGCGACGCAGACGACTCCGTCGAGCCGCCCGTACGCCTCCACGGCCGTGTCGACGATCCGCTGTCCGCCCGCCATGGTGGAGATGTCGTCGCCCACCGCGATCGCGTCGCCGCCGGCCGCCTCGATCTCCTTGACCACGGCGTCGGCGACCGAACTCGTCGGCTCCGCACCCTCGATCGACACCCCGTAGTCGTTGACGACGACCTTCGCGCCCTCGGCCGCGGCCATCAGCGCCACCGCGCGTCCGATGCCCCGGCCCGCCCCGGTCACGGCGACGACCTTGCCTGCCAAGAAGTTCCCCACGCCCCGGCCCCTTCCCGCAGTTTCTGACGGTCCGTTAGATTCTCCCTGGATTCTACGACCCGTCAGATACCTGGAGACAAGCCCCGGGGAGGACTCATGTCACTGCCGGACGAGTTCCACGAGATCGCCAAGCGCGTGAACAACTGGGGGCGTTGGGGCGCCGAAGACGAGATCGGCACCCTGAACCTGATCACCGACGAGGTGGTCCGCGAGGCCGCCGCGACCGTCCGCTCGGGCCGCCGTGTGCCGCTCGCGCTCCCGCTGCGGCAGGACGGCGTGCAGACCGGGATGATCCCTGGCCGGGTCAATCCGCTGCACACGATGGTGCAGATCAACCAGGAGCTGTTCGGCCCCGGCACGGTCGCGTGCAGCGACGACGCCGTGACGATGGGCCTTCAGGCGGCCACCCACTGGGACGCGATCACCCACGTCTCGCACTCGGGGAAGATCTACAACGGCCGCCCGGCCGCCACCATCACGGCCCACGAGGGTGCCCGGTTCAGCGGCATCGACAAGCCCCGGCACATCGTCTCGCGCGGCGTCCTGCTGGACGTGGCCCGCGCGCTCGGCAAGGAGCGCCTCGACGGCGGGCACGCGGTGACCCCGGAGGACCTGGAGGCGGCCGAGGAGCTGAGCGGGACGAAGGTCCGCCCGGGCGACATCGTCCTCGTGCGCACCGGCCAGATGCAGCTCTGTCTCGCGGGGGACAACCACGGGTACGCCTTCCCCTCCCCCGGCCTGTCCGTCCGCACCCCGGAGTGGTTCCACGCCCGCGATGTCGCGGCGGTCGCGAACGACACCCTCACCTTTGAGATATTTCCGCCCGAAATAGAGGACCTTTGGCTGCCTGTCCACGCGCTCGACCTGGTCGAGATGGGCATGCTCCAGGGCCAGAACTGGAATCTCGAAGAGTTGTCCACAGCCTGTGGAGAAGTCGGACGCCATGCGTTCCTGCTGTCGGCGATGCCCGAACCGTTCGTCGGCGGCACGGGAACCCCCGTGGCACCGGTGGCGATCCTCTGAGAGGTCCGGGGGCCGGTTGGCGGCGCGTCTCCCCCATGTTCCGCCCCGCCCGGACGGGAGGATCCCCCCACCTCGCCCCGGGCGCGGCACCGCGCGCCGCCATCCGACTCTCCGGCGCGCCCGCCCTGCCCCTGGCCCCGCAGGAGCCGACGCCGAATCGCGACCCGCACTCGCCGAGGGCTCCCGTCACCGAAGTCCTCGGCGTCCCCTCGCGGCGAATCGCTGAACACAAGCGTGATCAAACGGACACGCCTCGTCAACACCTGCTCGGGGATTCACGCCTTACGCACCCTTTGTGCCGCCACGGGAGGAAGCACGGCCCGGCGCACTCGACAGCCCCGGACGTCCGGCCCGGGGTCCGTGCGACCCCTGCGCCAGCGGGCGCACCCGTGCCCGAGCGCCCGCTCCCGCGCGC
The DNA here is from genome assembly GCF_027107535.1 of Streptomyces aurantiacus. NCBI lineage: Bacteria > Bacillati > Actinomycetota > Actinomycetes > Kitasatosporales > Streptomycetaceae > Streptomyces > Streptomyces sp. Qhu-G9. The sequence continues at coordinate 9,015,948 of NZ_CP114283.1, forward strand.
TACACGGCCTCGAAGGCCAGATCGCCGTACGCCGCCGGAGCCGCGTCACAGGTCGTGGCGACCGCTGCCACCGACGAACAGCGGTCCACCTCGCACCAGATGCGCTTGCCCGCGCCCTCGGTGGTCCAGCCCCAGCGGTCGGCGAGGCCGTCGACCAGCGCGAGGCCGCGGCCGTTGGTCTCGTCGCCGTCCGCGCATCGCGGGCGCGGCGGCCGGGCACTGCCGTCGACCACTTCCAGCCGCACGGTCGCGACCGCCTCGCCCACCACCCGCTCGCCGACCGCCGGCACCGTCGCCGCACCCTGCAGCGACAGCCGCAGGACCGCGGGACGGCCGGTGTGCACCACGGCGTTGGTGACGAGTTCCGAGACGAGCAGGATCAACGTCTCGGCCAGCGGCTCATCGACCTCTATCCCGGACCTCGTGAGCCGCGAACGGGCCCACCTCCGGGCTCGCCCCACCTCCGCGGGGTCGGGCCGGATCTCCAGCTGCACTTGAAGCACCTGCACCGCTCACACCATCCGAACCGGCGGACACATCGCCTCGCGCCTCGCAAGGGCCACGATCGTGGTCAGAAAAGGGTTCACGGAACGTGATTCCCTCAGGAGACAGCATGGTTGACGTACAGTCACCCCAACAAGCGCTTCGGGCATATTCCAGCGCGAAGGAGTACGCGTGCGGCATACTGTGCGACGCTCGCCACGGGGAGTCGAACAGGCAGGAACGGTCCTGCTCCCTGCCTCGCGAGTGGCGCGCATCGCCGGATCCGGGGCTGCCTCAGGGGCAACACCGTGATGGCCCGGCCTCAGAACCACTCGCATCCCACACAAGGTACCGGAGCAGGGCGCCGACTCCAGGCCGTGACGAGTCACGCATAGGACACAACCCGATATCAACGCTCGGTAATTCCGGTATGCCACGTTCCGCGCCATCCGCCCCTTCGGCCCCGTTCCGGTGTGCCACGATCGGCGGCAATCACCTCCGGGAGTTCATCTACCGGGCTCCGCCGCGGCAGCCGCCAGCTCCTCCGCGAGCGCTTCCTCGGCCGCTGCGGCCCCCTGCCCCCGACGGGCCCGCGACCAGGCCCGTTTGAGGTGAAGGTGCACGTCGGACTCCCAGGTGAATCCCATGCCGCCGTGCACCTGGAGGCAGTCGCGGGCGCCGCGCTCGGCGGCCTCGTCCGCCAGCAGCCCGGCCGCCGCGATGTCGAGCGGATCGCCCGTCACGGACGCCCCGTAGACCGCCGCGCGCGTCAACTCCACGCGCACCAGCATCTCCGAGCACAGGTGCTTCACCGCCTGGAAGGCCCCGATCGGCTGCCCGAACTGCTCACGGGTCCGGGCGTGTTGCACGGCCAGCTCGCAGGTGCGCGCGGCCGAGCCGAGTTGCTCGGCGGCGGTCAGCAGTGCGGCCACCGGATCGGGGGGCGCGGCCCGGGGCACCCGGTGCAGTGGCGTCAGCGGGTCGGCCGAGCGCAGGGCGACCGCGCCCGTCACGTCTCCGCGTACGACGTCCGCCGTGTCCAGCCATTCGACGAGTGCGCCGTCGACGGCCGCGACGACGCATTCCCCGGTGGCCGCTCCCGGTACTTCGCCGGCCGCGAGGTGGGTGGCCACCAGCGGTCCGGGCAGCAGCACCCGGCCCGCCTCCTCGAAGGCCAGCACCGCCTCGGGGAGTCCCAGCCCGACCCCTCCCCGCGCCTCGGGCAGCCGCAGCGCGAAGAAGCCCGCCTCGCCCAACTCGCGCCACAGCGCGCGGTCGAGGACGCAGGAGCCCTCCCCGCTCTCGGCACCCGCGTCCCGGGGAGGGTCCACGGCGGCCCGGAGCCGCTCCCGTCCGAACCGCCGCTCCAGCAGCTCGCGCACGCCCGCCCGCAAGGCCCGCTGGTCGTCCGTGAGTTGGAAGTCCACCCGGTCACCGTCCCTTCGGGAGGCCCAGAATCCGTTCGGCCACGATGTTCCGCTGGATCTGCGAGGTGCCGGCCGCGATGGTGTACGAGAGCGACGACAGCCGGTCCGTCGTCCACTCCCTGCCGAGATCGAGCGCCTCGGGTCCGAGCACCTCCGCCGCCGCGTCGTACAGCTCCTGACGCGCCTGCGAGTACCGCAGCTTGAAGACCGAGCCGCCGACGCCCGGCACGCCGCCGGTCCGCTGCGACTCGCTCACGTTCCACTGGGTGAGCCGCCACAGCGCCCGGAACTCGGCGTTGAGCCTGCCGAGCCGGCGGCGCAGCGGTGTGTCGTCCCAGCGGCCGTTCTTCCGTGCCTCACGGGCGAGTTCGTCCAGGACGCGCCGGCAGGCCACCACCTCGCCGACGAAGGCGGTGCCGCGCTCGAACGACAGGGTCACCATGGTCACGCGCCAGCCGTCGTTCTCCTGGCCGACCCGGTTGGCGACGGGCACCCGCACGTCGTCGAGGAAGACCTCCGCGAACTCGGTGGAGCCCGCGAGGGTCCGCAGCGGGCGGACCGTGATGCCCGGGGCGTCCATCGGCATCGCGAGCCACGAGATCCCACGGTGCTTGGGCGCCTCGGGATCGGTGCGCACCAACAGCTCGCACCAGTCGGCGACTTCGGCGTGCGAGGTCCAGATCTTGGAGCCGTTCACCACGTAGTCGTCGCCGTCCCGGCGGGCGCGCGTGCGCAGCGCCGCGAGGTCGGAGCCGGCGTCCGGCTCGCTGAACCCCTGGCACCACACCTCCTGGCCGCGCAGCACGGGCGGCAGCCAGCGCGCCCGTTGTTCGGCGCTTCCCTCGGCCGCGATGGTGGGCCCGGCGTGCAGCAGCCCGACGAAGTTGGCCCCGACGTAGGGCGCACCCGCCTTCTCCGTCTCCTCCAGGAAGATCAGGTGCTGCGTCGGCGTGGCACCCCGCCCCCCGGCGTCGGCGGGCCAGTGGAGTCCCGCGTACCCGGCGTCGTACAGCGTCCGCTGCCATCCGAGGTCGTAGGCGCGTCTGCCGGGCCAGTCGTCGGGTGAGGGCTTCGGCGGCAGGCCGGGGAGTGTCTTCGCCAGCCACTGCCGCAGCCGTGCGCGGAACTCCTCCTCCTCGGCCGTGTACGAGAGGTCCATTACCGGGCGCGGTCGAGGTCGAGGTCGAGGCCGAGCATGCGGATGGCGTTGCCGCGCATCAGCTTGTAGACCGTCTCGTCGTCGAGGCCCTTCACGTGGTCGAGGGCGACCTCCTTGGTGTGCGGGAAGGTCGAGTCGACGTGCGGGTAGTCGGTCTCGAAGGTGGCGTTGTCCCGGCCCACGACGTCCAGTGAGGCGATGCCGTGCTTGTCGCGGAAGAAGCAGCAGAAGATCTGCCGGTAGTAGTAGGTGGACGGCGGCTCGGGGACGAGGTCCTTGACGCCGCCCCAGGCCCGGTGCTCCTCCCACACGTCGTCGGCTCGCTCCAGGGCGTACGGGATCCAGCCCATCTGCCCTTCGGAGTACGCCAGTTTGAGCCGGGGGAACTTGACCAGGACGCCGGAGAAGAGGAAGTCCATCATCGAGGCCATGGCGTTGTTGAAGCTCAGGGACGCCTGGACGGCGGGCGGCGCGTCGGGGGACGCGGCGGGCATCTGTGAGGACGACCCGATGTGCATGTTCACGACCGTGCCGGTCTCCTGGCAGACGGCGAAGAACGGATCCCAGTAGCCGGAGTGGATGGACGGCAGCCCGAGGTGGGTGGGGATCTCCGAGAAGGTGACGGCCCGCACGCCCCGGGCGGCGTTGTGCCTGATCTCGGCGACCGCGAGGTCGATGTCCCAGAGCGGGATGATGCACAGCGGGATGAGCCGGCCGCCGCTGTCGCCGCACCATTCCTCGACCATCCAGTCGTTGTAGGCGCGCACGCAGGCGAGGGCGACCTCTTTGTCGTGCGCCTCGGCGAAGGTCTGTCCGCAGAACCGCGGGAAGGTCGGGAAGCAGAGCGAGCCCTCGACGTGGTTCGCGTCCATGTCCTTCAGCCGCTCGGCCGGGTCCCAGCATCCTGGCCGCATCTCCTCGCGGGTGATGCCCTCCAGGGTCATCTCGTCCCGGTCGAAGCCGACGGCGGCGATGTTGCGCTTGTACGGGAACTTCAGGTCCTCGTAGATCCACCAGTCGGTCGGCGGGCCGTCCGGGTCCATCGTGATCCGGTACTTGCCGGCCACGTAGGCCAGCTCGCCGATGCCGGCCGTCAGCGGCTTGGGGCCACGGTCCCGGTACTTCTTCGGCAGCCAGGTCTCGAAGAGGTGCGCGGGCTCGATCACGTGGTCGTCGACGCTGATGATCCGAGGCAGTTCGGTCATGAGTCCAGCCCTCTCCGCGGCAAATCTGATGACCCGTCAGAAGGCAGGCTAGCTCCGCACCCCTGGACCGACAAGGCGCCGAGGCCTACGCTCTCCAGCCAATCTGACTACCCGTCAGCCATGAGGAGTACGGGCATGCCTACGGACACCGCACACACGCTGGGCGCCTCCCGCACGTTCTGGGAACTCGTCGAGCGCCGCGCCGCGCTCACCCCCGACCGCCCCGTCCTCCTCCAGGACGACCGCACCCTCACCTTCGGCGAGCTGCGCTCCGGCGCGGAGCGGACCGCGGCGGGCCTCCACGACAGGGGCGTGCGCCCCAAAAGCGTGGTCGCCTGGCAGTTGCCCACACGCATCGAGACGGTCGTGCTCGCGATGGCCCTGGCCCGGCTCGGAGCCGTCCAGTCACCGGTGATCCCCTTCTACCGCGACCGCGAGGTCGCCTTCGCGGTGCGGGAGTCCGGGGCCGCCCACTTCGCCGTACCGGGCCGGTGGCGCGGCTTCGACCACATCGCGATGGCGGAACGCGTCGGCGCACGGGGCGTCTTCGAGGCGTACGACTCCCTGCCCGAGGGGGACCCGTCCGTGCTGCCGCCGCCCCCGGCGAGCGGCACCGACGTGCGCTGGATCTACTGGACCTCCGGGACGACGTCCGACCCCAAGGGCGTGCTGCACACGGACCGCTCACTGATCGCCGGGGGCTCCTGCCTCGCCCACGCCCTGCACCTGAGGTCCGACGACGTCGGCTCGATCGCGTTCCCCTTCGCGCACATCGGCGGGCCCGACTACCTGGTGATGCTGCTGCTGTACGGGTTCCCGGCCGTCCTCTTCGAGAAGTTCGCGCTGCCGGAGTCCCTGGAGGGCTTCCGCAAGCACGGGGTGACGGTGGCGGGCGGTTCCACGGCGTTCTACTCGATGTTCCTCGCCGAGCAGCGCAAGCAGCCGGGCACCAGGCTCGTACCGACACTGCGGCTGCTGGCGGGCGGCGGGGCGCCCAAGCCTCCCGAGGTCCACCACGCCGTCGTACGCGAGATGGGGGTGCGGCTGACCCACGGGTACGGCATGACCGAGGTGCCGATGATCACCATGGGGTCTCCGGACGACTCCGAGGAGAACCTCGCGACGACCGAGGGGAAGCCCCCGGAGGGCATGGAGATCCGGATCGTGGAGGGGGAGGTCCGGCTGCGCGGGGAGGCCGTCTGCCGGGGATACCTGGACCCGGCGCAGACCGCGGAGGCCTTCGACGACGACGGGTTCCTGATCACGGGAGACCTCGGGCATCTCACCGGGAGCGGGCATCTCGTCCTGACGGGCCGCCTGAAGGACGTCATCATCCGCAAGGGCGAGAACATCTCCGCCAAGGAGATCGAGGACCTGCTGCACCGTCACCCCGCCGTCGGTGACGTCGCGGTGATCGGCCTGCCGGACCCCGAGCGCGGGGAGCGGGTGTGCGCGGTGGTCGAACAGCCCGCCGGAGTCCCGGCGCCGACCCTGGAGGACCTGTCGTCCTATCTGCGCGCGGAAGGGCTGTCCGTGCACAAGCTGCCGGAGCAACTGGAGGTGGTGGAAGCCCTTCCGCGCAACGAGACCCTGCGCAAAGTGCTCAAGTACCGGCTCAGGGAGCGCTACTCGGGCACCGTGAAGTAGCGGGCGAAGGCGCTCACGATCTCCGGCTCCGTGACGAGGCCGTCAGTGTCGGCGTCGAGCGCGCCGGCCGCGTCGGCGGCCGTCTCCCCGGGCACACCCAGCGCCTTGAGGATCCGCGCGGTCTCGTCGACCGTCACGGCACCGTCCCCGTCGCCGTCCGCCACGGCGAGCGTCGCGTCCAGGAAGGGGCGGGCGATCTCGGCGAACCGGTCGGGGTTGTCCCGCAGCCGCTTCACCGCGCCGCCCACGAACTCCTCGCGGGTGATCCGCTGGTCGCCGTCACGGTCCGCTATGCCCGCCATGCCCTGCCAGAAGGCCTCCGCGCCGATGTAGAGGGCCTGGCCCTTGTCGGACCGGGCCGTCGTGCCGAACTCGGCGAGCAGCGCCTTCGTCGCCGCGTTGAAGTCCTCACGGTCGATATAGCCGTTGCCGTCCTGGTCGAAGGTGGCGAACCGGGCGGCGATCTTTCGCTCGTACTCGGTGCTGACCATGTCTTTTCGGGCCGCCTTACATCACGTGGGTACGTCTGGCAGGGAGCGTACGACGCCCGGCCCCCTCGGGGAGCGGGAAAACGACGCTTGTGCCAAGACCGGGGGAAATCCGCGACAACGGCGTCGCGGCGTCACAGGATGATCTTCCCCCTGTGCGGCGGGAATCACGCGGACAGCGAGCTCGACTCGTCCCCGACGGCGGCATCGACGTCGGGGTACACGTCGAAGAGGCGGCGCACACCGAGGGCGCCGAGAACCCGGTTGACGTGGGAGCCGTCCACCGCGCCCTGCGCGGGCAGGATCAGACGCAGGCGTCCCTGACAGGAGCGGATCAGGCGGCGGGTGGCGATCAAAACCCCGACGCCGCTGGAGTCGCAGAACAGGACCTCGGACAGATCGAGGACGACGTCCCGCCGTCCGTCGGCCACCGCCTCGTGCATCCGTTGCCGCAGCACCGGCGACGTCACGAGATCCATCTCGCCCGAGACCCGCACCACGGCCCAGCCGCGCTCGTCGCCTTCGGTCACCCTGAGCGTCACGCGTCTGTCCCTCGCTCGACGATGTCGGACCCGGACGGCCCGACACGGCCGGACCCGGAGACGGAAGCGGAGGGCCTTCCTTCGCTTCCCTGGAGCGTGGCTGCCCCACCCTCACTCCATGAAACACGGAATGCCGAACCGAAGCGTCCTCCGGAAGGCCAGTTTCGGTCGGGACCGCTCCCGCCCGATCGGGCCTGATCAGGACAAGTCCGGATAGACGTACGCACAGCGTGAGGACGTGCGCGCACAGTGTGATCAGGGCACTACCATCCATGCCCTCTCCAGGGGCGCGCATTGCCACAAAGGGGCGTGCGTCGCCCGAGGTGCCGACTACATTCGGGAGGAGGCCGGAGAGGAGAATCCGGTGGGCACAGGGACAGGCGCAGGGGACGAGCAAGGGGTGAGGGGGCCGCATGGCCAGGAAGGACGCGCCGCCCCGCTGGGACCGCAAGATGCAGCAGCGGCTCGCACGTGGGGAGGCCGCCGCGCTCGGCGAGCTCTACGACCGTTTCGCTTCGCTCGTGCACGGTCTCGCCCATCGCGTGCTCGGGGACGAGCGCGCGGCCGACGGCATCACGCGCGAGGTCTTCGCCCACGTCTGGGAGAACCCCGAGTCGTACGACCCCAAGCAGGGCCCCCTGCGTTCCTGGGTCGCCACGCTGACCCACCGCCTCGCCGTGCAACTCCTGCGCACCACCGAGACGGCCGCACTCGCCCGCGGCGGAACGGACGGCCCGGGCAGCACGGACGGCACGGACGGCACGGACGGCACGGAGGAGCTGGAGCGCAAGGTCCGCCGCGCCTCGGTGGCCGCCCGCGCCGACTACATCGTCACGTCCATGCCCACGCCGCTGCGGGCCGCCCTGGACCTCGCCTACTTCCAGCGCCGCGACTACCGCCAGACCGCCGCCGACCTGGGTGTCACCGAGGACGAGGCCCGCCGCCGCCTGCGCCTGGGCCTCCAACTGCTGTCCACGGCCCACGACACCGGTCCCCCGGGGACACCCGCCGGTCACGGGGGTGCCCGGTGAACAGCGCCGACCCCTTCGGGGCGTACGACCGGGACGGCTTCGGCGACCGGCCGGACCCGCGGGAGGACGACGGCCGGGCGGGCCCCCGCGACGACACACCGCCGGGGCCGGACCGCACCCCCGGCGGCCCGCGAGACCCCGCGAACCCGCGGGGCGGGAGCGACGGCAACCCCGACGAACCGCCGCGCATACCCATGCCGCGCGCCTCCGTCGAGGACACGGGCCTGCCCCTGCCGGCCCACTCCCCCACGCCCCTCGTCCTCGAACACCGGGTCCTGAAGGCCCTGCTCGGCGCCTGGGCACTGGCGGCCTGCTCCCCGGAGGAGACGGCCGCCGTCGAGGAACACCTCGGCGACTGCGGTGCCTGCGCGGACGAGGCCCTGCGCCTGCGCGAGGCGGTGGGCCTCCTGCACCCGCCGGAGAGCCTCGACCTCGACCCGACCCTGCGCACCCGGGTGCTGGAGGGCTGCCTGGGCCGCCGCCCGCCCCGGATTCCGGTCCCCTCCTGGGCGACTCCGTACGACGCGGAAACGGCCCGGCTGGACGCCCTGCTCCAGGACATCGGCGACGCGGAGTGGCACGCCCCGGTGCGGCTGCGCTGGTTCGAGGGCGACGAACCGACGAGCCGGCGCACCACCGTCGCCGGAGTGATCGCCCACCTGCTGACCGTGGACGGCCTCGTCGCCCTCGCCCTCGGCCTGGACGACCCCCTGGAAACCACCGCGGACACGCCCACGCCCTCGGCCCGCACCGAGGCCTTCTGGCGTGCCGCCCACTTCCCGCCCACCCGTTCCGTACGCGGCCCGTGGCGCGAGCAGGCCCACAACCTCGTCCGTACGGTGGCCTTCACGGCCGGGGGTGCCTCCCGCCCGGGCGAGGACGGGCGGGGCGGCTCCGGCGGGCTGCCCGTCCCGTACGGCGACTTCGAACTCCCCCTGCGGGACTCGATGCTGGACCGCGCCTTCGAGACCTGGGTCCACGCGGGAGACATCGCGGACGCGGTCGACTACCCCTACGAGCCGCCCTCGCCCCGCAATCTGCACGCGATGATCGACCTGGGTGCCCGGATGCTCCCCATGACCCTGGCCGCCCGCCGCCAGGCAGGTCTCGCGGCCCCCGGCCCGGCCCGTCACCTCGTCCCGGCCGGCACCCCCGGCCGCTGTCTGCGCCTGGAGATCGAGGGACTGGGCGGCGGCGAGTGGTTCATCCCCCTCGACTCGCCCGGCGCGTCGGCCTCCCCCGACCACGAGGTGGCCCACGTGGCCCTGGACGGCGTCGAGTTCTGCCAGCTGGCAGCGGGCCACGTATCTCCTCGGGAGGCGGCGGCGGGCCAGGTGGGGGACCGGGACGCGATCAGCGACGTCCTCTTCGCCGCGGCGTCACTGAGCCGCATGTAGCCACGACCGAAACCCACCCCAGCCCCGCAGCCACCGGCCACCGGCCACCGGCCACCGGCCACCGAACAACGGGAGCACCCGAGCCCCCACACGACCCGCACCCGCGAAACGGCGGGAGCACCCGAGCCGGTACACGACCCGCACCCGCGAAACAACGGGAGGGGCCGTGCCGGTACGCCGAAGGTCCGCCGCGTAGGGCTCCTCCAGGAAACGGTTCCGTGTAGGTCTGCGGCCGTACACCCGGCGGCGGCGGACCCGGCGTACCGGCACGGCCCCGCCCCACAGGACCGCGCGTCACCACACGCGAAACGGCGCCGCACACGAAACGGCACCACCCGCGAAACGGCGCGACGCGCGACCTCAGTCGAAGACGACGGTCCGCCGGCCGTTGAGCATGATCCGCCGCTCCGCGTGCCACTTCACGGCCCGGGCCAGCGCCTGGCACTCCACGTCACGCCCCACGGCGACCAGCTGCTCCGGGGTGACCTGGTGCTTCACCCGCTCGACCTCCTGCTCGATGATCGGCCCCTCGTCGAGGTCGGCCGTCACGTAGTGCGCGGTGGCACCGATCAGCTTCACGCCACGCGCGTGTGCCTGGTGGTACGGCTTCGCGCCCTTGAAGCTGGGCAGGAACGAGTGGTGGATGTTGATGATCCGTCCGCTCAGCTGCTTGCAGAGGTCGTCGGAGAGCACCTGCATGTACCGCGCCAGCACCACCAGTTCGACGTCCAGCTCCCGCACCAGCTCCAGCACCCGCGCCTCGGCCTGCGGCTTGTTGTCCTTGGTGACCGGAATGTGGTGGAACGGCACGTGGTACGAAGCCACGAGTTCGGCGAAGTCCGTGTGATTGGACACCACGGCCGCGATCTCGACCGGCAACGCCCCGCTGCGCGCCCGGAACAGCAGATCGTTCAGGCAGTGCCCGAACCTGCTGACCATCAGCACGACCCGCATCTTGTCCTCGGCCCGGTTGATCTGCCAGTCCATCTGGAAGGAGTCACCGATCGCCGCGAAGCTCGCGCGCAGCTTGTCCACCGTCACCGGCGGCTCCGCCGAGAAGTGGACCCGCATGAAGAACAGGCCCGTGTCGTGGTCACCGAACTGCTGACTGTCCTCGATGTTGCACCCGGTCATGAAGAGATAACTCGACACGGCGTGCACGATGCCCTGCTTGTCGGGGCAGGAAAGCGTGAGGACGTACTGCTCGGGCGCGGACTGCTCGTTCATGCCCGCCAGGGTCCCATATCCGGGAACGCCGGCGAGCACGCGTCCCGCGTGCCGGACGGCCGCCCATCAGGCGCGCGTGCCGCGCGCCCGGCCCCGCGGCACCTCACCCGCCGAACGGCCTCAGGCCGACCGCGTCATGATCCGCAGCACCTCGAGAGTGCGCGGCGGGGCGTCGGGGTCCTCCCCGTCGCTCACGGCCATCCGCACGTGCGCGTCCCGGGCGGCCCGCACGGCCTCCGGCCAGCCCTGGTGATCGAGATAGACGGAGACGGCGGCGTCGGGACCGACCTGGTGCATGATCCGCAGCACCCGCAGCACGGCGGAGTCGACGAGCGCCGCCTCCTGCGAGTCCCGGAAGATCGTCCCGACGTATTTCTCGGCGGACCAGTTGTCCAGCCAGGTGTCCTCGACGAGGCGGTAGACGGCGTCGGTCACATCCCCGTACCCGTCGGCCCCCGCGAGCCATATACCCCGCTGGAAGTCGGTGTCGGAGAGCATGTGCAGCGCGGAGCGCACATTGCTGCGCCAGCGCCACCACGGCATGTCGTTCAGTGGCATGCCGCCCATGGTGGATGAGCGACGCCCGCGACGGGAAGAGTTCTCCGAACCTTGCACGGTCACCGATCGTACGTTCCTGCCCGGACAGCCTGCCCGGCACCCCGCTGTTCACCTGCCTGTCACCGGGCGTTGACCAAGGGTCACACCGGCCGTCGCGGTGTGACGGAATCGTGCGTGTCCATGACCGGTCGGCGACGCACCCGCACCTTCCTCCCCGCCCGCCCACGTCCCGCGAAGGCCAGAGTGCTGTCCGCGGTCGCGCTGGCGGCGTGTGCGTCGATAGCCGTCGGGTGCGGTGTCGTCCCCGGAACCACGGGGGGCTCCGGGGGCGACACCCTGACCGTCATGACGTGGGCGCCGGAGAAGACCAAGACGACCAACAAGCCCGGAATGCCCGCCATGGCACGTGCCTACGCGCGCTGGGTCAACTCCCACGGCGGCATCAACGGCCGCCGGCTCGAGGTCCTCACCTGCAACGACCACAACGACACGGTGGCCGCCGCGAGCTGTGCCCGCCGCGCGGTCGAGGAGGACGTCGTCGCGGTCGTCGGTTCCTACAGCCAGCACGCCCGCTCCTTCTTCTCCCCGCTGGAGGCGGCCGGCATCCCGTATCTGGGTGGGTACGGCGTCACGGACGACGAGTTCACCAGCCCGCTCTCCTACCCCGTCAACGGCGGCCAGCCCTCCCTGCTGGCCGGCCTCGGCCAGCAGCTCGCGAGGACCTGCGGCCCGGTCACGCTCGTACGCCCCGACACCGTCGCCGGCGACGAGCTGCCCGTGCTGCTCGACTCCGGGCTGACCTCGGGCGGTCACGCGGCCTCCGTCGACCAGCGGGCCGCCGAGGACGCCTCCGAGTACGCGGGGCACGCCCAGCGGGCCCTGCGGCGGGTGTCGGCGAATCCGCTGGAGGAGGGGTGTGTGGTGCCCGCGCTCGGCGACCGCACCGACACCTTCATGGACTCGTTCCGGCGGGCCCGCGAGGACTATCCGACGGTGCACACCGCTTCGGTGCTGGGCAGCGTCGACCAGTCGATGATCGACGCGACAGGCCGTATGTACGAGGGCTCGTACGTCACCGGCTGGTATCCGGCGTCGAGCGACAAGCGGTGGAAGCCGATGCGCGAGGTCATCCGGGAGGAGGCCTTCGGCGACAACCGGATCGACGTGGCCGACCCCGGCGTGCAGACGACGTGGGTCGCGTACACCGCGCTGCGGAAGGCCGTCGAGTCGCTCGGCGACGGCGAGGTGTCCTCACGGACGCTGCGGCGCACGCTCGACGAGGGGCTGAGGATCGACACGGGCGGTCTGACGCCGACCCTGAGCTGGAGCTTCCAGGACCTGATCGGGGCGAGCGGCTTCCCGCGGCTGGTGAACTCGGACGTGACGTTCCAGGTGGTGCGCGAAGGCCAGCTGGTCACGGAGCGCAAGGGCTTCGTGAACGTGTCGAAGGTACTGGAGAACACCGAGGCGTCCTGATCGCGGACGCCCCTGGCGATCACGGCCGACCGGTGTGCGGAACCCGCCCGCGATCACGGGCGGGGGTCCCTGTCACAGTCGGCCCGCGATCACGGTCGTCCCGTGATCACAGCTGGCCGGGCTGGCGCTCCGTCAGTCCGTACGTCTGGGCGATGGAGTTCCACAGCTGGGCGGCCTTGGCCTTCTGGGTGGTCGCGGTGCCGCTCTCGCGGTTGCCCGCGGCGGTCTGGGCCGTGGAGCGGGCCTGGCCCTTGCGGCAGCCCTTCTTGCCCGCGACCTGGTCGGCCCACGCCGCGTAGTGGGTGTCGGCCGACGCGGAGGCCTTCCAGGCGCTGTTGAGCGCGGCGGTGAGCTGCGTGTGGTTCTTGAGCTTGTCGACGGAGAGGCCCGCGAGACGCGTGACCAGGCCGTTGCGCTGCTCGGCGGCGTTGCGCAGGTCGGTGGCCGCCTGGCCGAGGTTGGTGCACCTGCGTACGTTGTCGACGGCCTTGACCACGGAGTCGCGGCTGTTGCCGCTGTCCGCCAGGAGCTTGTCCAGGGCCGCGGCCTGCTTCTCGGCCGGGCCGGCCGACGCGGAGGCGGAGCTGTCCGTGGCGGGCGCGGTCGCCGCCACCGTCGTGTTCTCGTCGCCCTTGCCGTCGCCTCCGCCACCGCCGCTGAGCAGGGCTCCGGCGCCGATGCCGAGCACGGCTATGCCCACACCGACGGCGGCGATGACGGGAACGCGGGACCGGGTCCGGCCGCCGCGGCCGTGGTCGTCGTCCGCCGCGGCGCGGCGCGCGCCGCGCCCGGCCGGGGCCTCGGGGCCGGCCGCCGGCACGCCGGAACCGCCCGGGACACCGAATCCGGCCGGGGAGCCGAACGCGGGTGAGGCGGCCGCCTGTCTCGCCCGCGACTGCTCGAACCTGGGCAACTGCTGGGTGGAGCCTGCGGCGTCCGCCCGGAAGAGGTTGTCGAACTCGGCGGGCGGCTGCTGCTGCCGGTCCTGCGGCGCGCCCGGCCGCACCCCGTACGCGCCTGCGGGCTCCGCGGGCACCGGGGCGATGAACTGCGTGGGCTGGGCGTCGGGGTCCGCGGCCGGGGGCAGCGGTCCGGCGCCGCTCGCGCCGGGCATCGGCCCGGGGCCGTCCTGCCGTACGCGGCCGAGGAAGCGCGTCGACTCGGCGGACGTCGGGTCGGGTGCCGTGCCCGGGGCGGGCATCTCCGGCGGCAGCGCTCCCGGAGCCACGGGCGGGAGGAACTGCGTGGCGCCCTCGTCCATGGGCGCGGCCGCGGGGACGGGCGGCAGGAACTGGGTCGCGTCCTCGTGCACGGGAGCGGCGGGCGGCAGCCCACCCGCCCCGGCTGCGGAGGCCTGCGGGTAGCCGTAGCCGCCCTGCGACTGCGGCACACCCTGGCCCGCGGAGGGCGAAGGGGCCCCCTGACCGCCCGGGCCCTGCGGATAGCCGTAGGCGCCCTGGCCCTGTGAACCGGCGGGACCCTGTGGCTGCGCGGTGTGGCCGGTGGGCGGCTGCGGGGTGCCGTACGCGGCCGGTGGCTGCGGGGCGCCGTATCCGTTGCCGGGCCCGTTCTCCTGCGGGAGGGGCATGCCGCCGGGTGTCTGCGGGGTGTCCCACTGGGCGCCCGGGTCCTGCGGGCCGTACTGGGCCGTGGGCTCGGCGTACGGCGAGGGCTGCCCGCTGGGCGCACCCCAGCCCGAGGCCGGCGCCCCGGAGTCCGGCGCCTGTCCGCCCTGGCTCTGCGCGGAGCCGTCCCAGCCCGGAGCCTGCGCTCCCGGCCCGGGCGTGCCGGGGCCCGCGGGCGGGGCGCTCCAGCTCGAGATCTGTGGTTCCTGCCCCTGGGACCGGCCGGGGCCCTGTGCGCCCTGGCTCTGATCCGCTCCATACCGTTCGCCCTCGGGCGTCCAGTCCTGTCCGGGCTCCTGAGGAGCCTGCGGAGCGGGCCGGGGGCCCCACGGCTGGTCCCAGGCCTGCCCGTCCGCCGGAGTCGCGCGGTCGCCCGTCTGGCCCGGCAGGAGGGGCTCGCCGCCGTCGGACGGCAGCACGATGCCTTCGCGCGCAGGTCGCGCCGAGGGCTCGTCGCCCTGTCCGTTGTGCGTCACCGGGACTCCTACGAATGGGGGACCTTCGGAATCGTCGGTTCACGCTACCGGGTCCTCACGAGCCGGTGCCACGCAGCACAGGACGCGACCCCCACGGCCGGGGACAGCCGGTGACAAACCGCCCCCGGAACGCCGCTCGGTGCCTTCTTTTTCACGCCTTCTTCCGCAACGAACGCCCCGTTTCCCGAACGTTCACTCCCCGGACAGGTGCCGCGTCGGAGCCGGTGCCGCGACAGGCTCGCCCTAAGCCGCCGCCTGCAGGTCCATGCGCGCCCCGAACTCCCGCACCACGGGCTCGTCCCGGTACGGATCCAGCCGCTGCTGGAGGTCGTCCAGGTACTCCGCGCCGCGGTTCGACCGCAGCGTGCCGAGCAGTTCGACCGCGCGCAGGCCCGTGTGGCAGGCCTGCTCGACCTCGCGCTTCTGTACCTGCGCGGTCGCCAGCAGCACGTACCCGATGGCGCGGCGCCTCGCGCGCGACTCGGGGTGCCCGGCGAGGGACTCCTCCGCGCACCGCGCGGCGGCCTCCGCCTGCCCCAGGTCCCGGTGGCAGTGCGCCAACTCGTCGGCCAGGTAGGCCTCGTCGAAGTGCGCGATCCACCGCGGGTCGTCCCCGGCCTCCGGATCGGCCTGCTCCAGCGCCGACACGGCCCGCCCGGACGCCGCCTGCGCGGAGCGCGCGTCGCCCATCAACGCGTGGCCCCGGGCCTCCGCGGCGTGGAACATCGACTCCGCGCGCGGTGTGACCCGCCCGCGCGCCCCCTCCTGCGCCGCACGCGCCAACTGCGCGATCTCCCGCGGGTTCCCGAGCTGCGCGGCCAGGTGGCTCATGGACGCGGCGAGCACGTACCCGCCGTATCCGCGGTCACCGGCCGCCTGCGCGAGCCGCAGCGCCTGGATGTAGTACCGCTGCGCGAGCCCCGGCTGCCCGGTGTCGACGGCCATGTAGCCCGCGAGCTCCGTCAACCGCGCGACCGCCGCGAAGAGTTCACGCCCGACCGCTTCCCGGTACGAACCCGCCAGCAGGCCCGACACGACACTGTTCAGGTAGTGCACGACGACCGGACGCACATGTCCGCTGCCGTACTGGTGGTCGAGGTCGACCAGCGCCTGGGTCATCGCGCTCACGGCCGCCACGTCGGACTGCCCGACCCGCGGTCCGGCCGAGCGCGACACCTGCGCGTCCGGCGAGGAGATCAGCCAGTCCCGGCTCGGCTCGACGAGCGCGGAGGCCGCGACGGACGAGCCGGACAGGAAGTCCCGGCGCCCCACGTCGCTGCGCCACAGCTCGCAGACCTGCTCGATCGCCCCGAGAACGGTCGGCGAGAACTGCAGGCCCACGCCGGAGGCGAGGTTCTTGCCGTTCGCCATGCCGATCTCGTCGATCGTGACGGTCCGGCCCAGCTTGCGGCCGAGCGCCTCGGCGATGATCGCGGGCGCCCGCCCACGCGGCTGCTGACCGCGCAGCCAGCGCGCCACGGACGTCTTGTCGTACCGCAGATCGAGCCCGTGCTCCGCGCCGCACATGTTGACCCGGCGGGCCAGACCGGCGTTGGAGCAGCCCGCTTCCTGGATGAGCGCCTGCAGTCGTTCGTTCGGCTGTCGCGCGACGAGAGGCCTTGCGGCCATGGCGTACCCCCTGTGGCTGCGGTGCCTGCCCACGCACCGAGTTGACGAGTCCTCAGTGGCCGGGCTCTTCCACGCCCGTGAGAGCGGCGAGAAGATCCGGCCTCGAAGATCAATGCCCCGCGGACATACCGAAGATGCGAGACATGCGAGGATTGCCGGGGTAAAGGCTGTTGCCCGCCCCTCACATGGCTACCCACCACCCGCTGCCGCCTCCCGTGCGCGCCCCCACACATGCATCCATGCGCCCCACGTGTGGATTCGGTGCTCCTCCCCCGCGCGCGCAGGAAAAGCAGGGAAAAGGGGTGCGAGCCCGCAGCGCTTTCCCAAGAAGGGCCGCGGTGGGAGACGGGTGGGCGTAACCCCTGGTGGGTGCGGGAGTTGAGTTCAGCGTGGAAGAGACGATCGCAGGCACCGAGACCGCCCAGATCCCCCAGCAGCGCGGCGAGTCGCTGCAGGACACAGCCGTGCGCTATGCCGAGGAGCGCCATTGGGACGTGTTCCCCGGCACGTGGCTGGAAGCCGTCGACGGGGTACAGCGCTGCTCGTGCGGTGAGCCCTCGTGCGCCGTACCCGGCGCGCACCCGGCGCGTGAGGACTGGGCGACCCTGGCCACCGGCAGTGCGACCGTCGCCCGGCGGCTGTGGGCGAAGCAGCCCGTGGCGTCGATCCTCCTGCCGACGGGTCGCACGTTCGACGCGATCGACGTCCCCGAGACCTCGGGTTTTCTGGCGCTCGCGCGGATGCGGCGGATGGAGCTGACGCTCGGGCCCGTCACCTGTACTCCGGACCGGCGGATGCAGTTCTTCGTGCTGCCGGGTGCCGCCGCGAAGGTGCCGGATCTCGTGCGCAAGCTCGGGTGGCCGCTCGCCTCCCTCGATCTGGAGGTCTTCGGGGAGGGCACGTACGTGGCCGCGCCGCCCACCCGGTTCGGGGCACGGGGTGCCGTGCAGTGGGCCTGCCGGCCGACCCCCGCGAACCGGTGGCTGCCGGACGCGGAGGAGCTGATCTCGCCCCTCGCCTACGCCTGCGGGCGGGACGCCCGCCGGTAGCGCGACGGCGCTCCGCCGAGGGGGCGGTTCCTCGACTGCGGTTCCTCGACCGCGCGTCAGCTGCTGCGGGCCGGCGACCGCGGTTCCTCGGCCGCGGGTCCGCGACGGCTGATCGCGCGGCCCCGCGCCCCTGAACGGGCCCTGTCCCCCGTATCGTGCCTCGCATGACCGAGGGAGTGCGGGTGGGTGCGGTTGCCGTGCGGGTGCAGGGGCTCTGGAAGCGGTTCGGGGAGCAGGTGGCCGTCGCCGGGATCGATCTGGAGTTGCCCGCGGGGCAGTTCATCGGTCTCGTCGGGCCGAACGGTGCCGGGAAGACCACCACGCTGTCGATGGTGACCGGGCTGCTGCGGCCCGACCAGGGGACCGTGGAGGTCGTCGGGCACGACGTGTGGCGCGACCCCACCGAGGTCAAGGCCCGCATCGGGGTGCTGCCCGAGGGGCTGCGGCTCTTCGAGCGGCTCTCGGGGCGTGAACTGCTCGCGTACACGGGCCGCCTGCGCGGGCTGCCCGGCACGGAGGTCGACAAGCGGGCCACGCAGCTGCTCGACGTGCTCGACCTCGCCGGGGCCCAGCACAAGCTGGTCGTCGACTACTCGACGGGCATGCGCAAGAAGATCGGCCTGGCCGCCGCACTGCTCCACAACCCCGAAGTGCTGTTCCTCGACGAGCCTTTCGAGGGCGTCGACCCGGTCTCCGCGCAGACGATCCGCGGAGTGCTGGAGCGCTACACCGCGTCCGGGGCGACCGTCGTCTTCTCCTCCCACGTGATGGAGCTCGTCGAGTCGCTCTGCGACTGGGTCGCCGTGATGGTCGCGGGCCGCATCCGCGCCCACGGCCCGCTCGCCGAGGTGCGGGGCGAGGCGCCCTCCCTCCAGCAGGCCTTCCTCGAACTCGTCGGCGCGAACGGCCGCGACACCGGGTCCGACCTCGACTGGCTGGGCGGCGGGGCACGATGACCACCGGTGCCCCGTCCGTGACCTCCGCGGCTTCCACCGTTTCCACGGCTTCCGCTGCCTCCGTCACCTCCGTCGTCGTGCGGCTGAAGGTGTCCCTGCTGCGCAACGGCCTGCGGCAGTCGGCCGGTCGGCGGGCGGCGTACGTGGCGTCGCTCGTCCTCGTCCTGCTCTTCGCCGCTCTCCAGCTGATCGGCCTGATCATCCTGCGCGGCAACGCGCACGCGATGAACGTCACGGTGCTGCTCACGGCCGTGCTGGCGCTCGGCTGGGCCGTGATGCCGCTGTTCTTCCCCGGCGGCGACGAGACCCTCGACCCCACGCGCCTGGTGATGCTGCCACTGCGTCCACGCCCTCTCGTCCGGGCGCTGCTGGTCGCCTCGCTGGTCGGTATAGGGCCGCTGTTCACGCTGTGCATGCTCGTCGGCTCGGTCGTCGCGACGGCGCACGGAGTGGCGGCGTACGTCACCGGCGTCGTGGCCGTCCCCCTGGCGCTCCTCGTCTGCGTGGCCCTCGCGCGGGCCGTCGCGACCGCCAACCTCCGGCTGCTGACCAGCCGCAAGGGGCGCGACCTGGCTGTGCTGAGCGGTCTGGTGATCGCCGTGGGCGCCCAGGTCGTCAACTTCGGGGCGCAGAAGCTCGGCGCGTCGGGCCTGTCCACGCTGGATCCGGCGGCGGACGTCCTGCGGTGGCTGCCTCCGGCGTCCGCGCTCGGCGCGGTGGACTCCGTCAGCGAGGGCTCGTACGCCGTCGGTGTCGCCCAGCTCGCGCTGAGCGGTGTGCTGCTGGCGGCGTTGCTCGGCTACTGGCAGCGGAGTCTCACCCAACTGATGACCTCGCCCGACGGCTCGACACTGCAGGCCGCCGAGCCGGTACGGGACAGGGCGGGGCGCTCCTCCGGGCTCGGCCGGCTGCTGCCCGCGGGGCGCACGGGCACGGTCATGGAGCGCAGCCTGCGGTACGTGTGGCGGGACCCGAAGACGAAGGCCGCGTGGGTGACGTCACTGGCGATCGGCCTGATCGTGCCGCTGTTCAACGCGTTGCAGGGCACCGGCTCGATCTACTTCGCGTGCTTCGCGGCGGGAATGCTCGGCATCCAGATGTACAACCAGTTCGGGCAGGACACGTCCGCGTTCTGGATGGTCGCGATGACGATCTCCTCGCCCCGGGACGCGTACGTCGAGCTGCGCGGGCGGGCCCTGGCCCTCCTGGTGATCACGCTTCCGTACGCGGCGCTCGTGACGGTCCTGACGACGGCGCTGCTCGGCGACTGGCCCGCCCTGCCCGAGGTGCTCGGTCTCTCCTTCGCGCTGCTCGGCGCGATGCTGGCGACCGGGGCCTGGTCCTCCGCCCGCTTCCCGTACTCGATCCCGCAGGAGGGCTACAAGAGCGTGGCTCCCGGGCAGGCGGGGCTGGCCTGGATCTCCATCTTCGGCGGCATGGTCGCGGCCGCACTGCTGTGCGCACCCGTCATCGCCCTCACCATCTGGCTGAACGTCTCGGCGGGCGGGGAGAACTGGACGTGGCTGCTGCTGCCGCTGGGCACCGGTTACGGCGCGCTGATCACCCTGGTGGGCCTGCGTCTCGCCGCCCCGCGGACGGCGAAGCGGCTACCGGAGATCCTCGCGGCGGTCAGCAAGGGCTGAGGACCGGAAACGCGAAGACCCGCGCCCCGAAAGGGGCGCGGGGAACCGCGCGACCAGCCCCCGCCGCGGGCGAGAACGACCCGCGGCTCGACGGCGCCGACCGCGCGCCCTAGCGGAGCGTCTCGTCCAGGAACGGCTCCACCGCCGCCCGCCACGCGTCCGGCTGGTCGTAGTGGACGAGATGACCGGCCTCGGCCACCTCCGCGTACTGGCCGTTGGGCAGGACGCGGACCATCTCCTGGGACTCGGCCCGGCCCAGCTCGCCGTCGAGACCGCGGACGACGAGGGCGGGGCACTGGACCTGTGTCAGCTCCTCCCAGTGCGCGTCGTACACCCAGGTCTCGCGGGACTTGAGCATCTGCTCGGCCTCGAAGACGGGACGCCAGCCGTCCTCGGACTCGGCCATGACCTCCGCGTAGAACTCCCCGCGCGACGGGTTCGGCCGCTCCACCCAGGGGTCGTCCTCGCCGAACCACTTCCGTACGTCCGCGAGCGTGGCGAACGGAACCGGCCAGGACTTGAACCATTCCTCCCACTCGCGCTGCGAGGCGGCCCCGAGCGCCGAGGCCCGCATGTCGCAGATGACCAGACCGCACACGAGGTCGGGGCGCCGGGCCGCGAGCTGCCAGGCCGTCAGGGCGCCCATGGCGTGGCCGATGAGGACGGCCGGGGCGAGGCCCAGCTCTTCGAGGGCGGCCTCCGCGTCCTCGACGTACGCCCCGCGGGTGTACTCCGTCTCCGGCGGCTTCTCGCTCTGTCCGTGGCCCCGCTGGTCGAGCGCGACGGCCCGGTGCCGCTCGGAGAGCCAGCGGGCGGTGGGCGCCCAGTGCGAGGCACGGCCCATGAGCCCGTGCAGTAACAGCACGCCGGGGGTGCGCTCGATGCCGCCCGCCCTCGCCCCGCCCGCCCTCGTCGCGGCCGGGCCGGCCCTGCCCGGATCGGACTTGGGAGGATCGGCGAACTCCCAGGCGGCCAGGCGTACCCCGCCCGCCCCGGTCACGTCGATGCGCCGCACCATACGTTGGCACCCCCCTTGATCCGCGCGGCCGGGTCGTCCCGCACGAGCCGGCCGGCCCACTCGTACCGCTGGTCGTACCGATACTCCTGCTGTTTGTTACTGCGTGATCCGTGGTCGTTCCGTCACCCACACGCTATCGAATGCACATTCGAGAATGGGGTCCTTGGCGGTAACACCCCTCCTTCGAGTGACACCGCTCAAGGGTTGGCCGCCGCAGCCGAGGGGAGATCTTCAACGGGGGGCGGGCCGCTCGGGGAAAACGGTCCGAAGGGGATGACCCTGAGAGCTCGGGGCTCCGGGTCAGCACAGGGGAGGACAGGCCCCGGCGCCTCAGGGCGCCGGGGCCCTCCTCATGTCTGCGGCACATCCTTGCGCCCCCTCCCCGACCGCGCGTCGGCGCCGCTGCCGGCACGGTCAAGAGCCCTCAGGTCATATGCCTCTCGCGACAGCCTCGCATGCGAACGGCCCCACCGCTGCGATTCCGCGCACTGAATCTTCGTTACCGAGGGAACACCGAGGTGGGGCAACTGGGTCTTGCGTTACGGGAGTTGACCCCAGAGGCCCTCTGCGAACAGGGCACACGGGAGCGGCCCCGACAGGGCCGCGGCGCGTGTACGTGCGCGGCTTCGCCGCGTGGGCACGATCGCCCCCACCGCCCGCGGACCAGGCGACTGCTCCCGCGCGGCGCGCTACCGCTTCGCGACGAAGACGTGCGACGCGACGTCCGACTCCAGCTCCGCGGCCTCGCCGCCACTGCCGACCAGCACCCCACCCGCGGACTCCGTCACACTGACCACGGACCCGGGCTGCACGCCCGCCCGCCGCAGCGTGTACATCAACTGCGCGTCCGTCTGGATCGGCTCGCCGATGCGGCGGACGACGACCGTCTTGCCGTCGAGCCCGGGGTCGAGGTCGGCCAGCGAGACCATGCCCGCGTCCAGGAACGGATCCGCCCCGTCCTTCTCGCCCAGCTCCTCCAGGCCCGGGATCGGGTTCCCGTACGGCGACTCGGTCGGGTGGCGCAGCAGCTCCAGCACCCGCCGCTCGACCGCCTCGCTCATCACGTGCTCCCAGCGGCACGCCTCCGCGTGCACCTGCTCCCACTCGAGACCGATCACGTCGACGAGCAGACACTCGGCGAGGCGGTGCTTGCGCATCACGCGCGTGGCCAGCCGGCGGCCCTCCTCCGTGAGCTCGAGGTGCCGGTCGCTGGCGACCGCCACGAGACCGTCGCGCTCCATGCGCGCCACGGTCTGGCTGACGGTCGGTCCGCTCTGGTCGAGCCGCTCGGCGATCCGGGCGCGCATGGGGACCACACCTTCCTCCTCCAGCTCGAGGATGGTGCGGAGATACATCTCCGTGGTGTCGATCAGTCCGGACATACGTGCCCCTCGATTAGCTCTGCCGGAGGCTGGGTGGCTCACCGGCGTGTGCGCTGGCCCTGGCACCAATTCTGACTCATCCCACTGACAACCGTGCCGCGCCGTCGGAACCACGTGGTGACGAGTGCCTGCGCGAACGGCCGGGCCCGGCTCCCGGCCGGGCGACAAGGGCGCCCTCGGAACCCAGTGTCGCCCCTGCGGACCGTATTGACACGGCAGTGGTCCAGACCGCAACGTGATCCGCGACACGACGGGGAGAAGGGGCTTCGCCGATGAGCGACAGCAAGCTGGCCGGGCAGTTCTTCGACGCCGCGATCGGCCTGCTGCAGCGGGTGCGCGACGAGGAGGCCGGGACCGTCGAGGCCGCCGGCACCATGATCGCCGACACGGTCGCCGACGGGGGGCGGCTGTTCGCCTTCGGCGCCGGACACTCGTCGCTGGCCGCGCAGGACCTCGTCTACCGTGCGGGCAGCCTCGCGCTGATGAACCTGCTCGCCGTGCCCGGCGCGGTCGGCGTCGACGTCATGCCCGCGACGCTGGGCTCCGCGCTGGAACGGGTCGACGGCCTCGCGACCGCCGTCCTCGACGCCAGTCCGGCCCGCTCCGGCGACCTCCTGGTGGTCATCTCCCTCTCCGGGCGCAACGCCCTCCCCGTCGAGATGGCGATGAGCGCCCGCGCCCTCGGCCTCAAGGTCGTCGGGGTCACGTCGGTCGCGTACGCCTCCGAGACGCGGTCCCGGCACACCTCGGGCACTTACCTGAAGGACCACTGCGACGTCGTCCTCGACTCGAAGATCGCGATCGGCGACGCGGAACTCACCCTGGACACCATCCCGGCCCCCTTCGCCTCCGCCTCCACGGTCGTCACGTCGGCCCTCCTCCAGGCCGTCATGGCCACGGCGGCGGGCACCCTCGCGGACCGCGGGATCGAGCCCCCGCTGCTGCGCTCCGGGAACGTGGACGGCGGCCTGGAGTGGAACGACCGGGTGTTCGAGGAGTACTCGGACAGGATCTTCTACTGGCAGCGCTGACTCGTCCCGGCTTCGTCCCGCCGCCGCTTCCCGCCGGCAGTGCCGTCAGTGCAGGGGACGCGGCCGGGACCGACGGGGCCGTGGCCGGGGCCGAGGGCAGGCAGGATCACGGGCGCTCCAGCACCGCCGCCAGGTCCAGGGCCGCCGCGATCCGGACGGCGACGTCCTCCGCGTAGGTCGCGTCGAACTTCTCGAACTGCGTACGACTGGCGCCGCGCAGGAACGTGACGACGCCCAGGGTCCGGCCGCGGCTGCGCAGGACCACGCACAGGGCGTGCACCGAGTCCGCGGGCCACTGACGGGCGACGGCCCACTCCCGGACGCGGTCGGGCTCGGCCGCCGCCGCACTGGCTCGTACGGAACCGATCCGCTCGACGCACTGGAGGGCCGGATGCCCCTCCCGGTACCGGACTGGCAGACCGGCGCGGCCCGCGGGCAGACTCGGGCCCGGCGCGCCGGAAGGCGTGGCGGCGGCCCGGACGAGCCGCACCGGCCCCTCACCGTCCGGCACGGAGCCTCCCGCCACCCGGTCGATCAACGCGTGGTCCGCGAATCCGGCCAGCGCGAAGTCGAGGTGGACCGACGCCGCCTCGGCAGGGTCCTCGCACTCGGCGGCGGCCCGCGCGGCCCGGTGCAGCTGGTTGGTCCTGAACCGCAGCAGCGCCGCTTCCTGCTCGGTCTGCTTGCTCTCGGTCACGTCCTGGAAGAGCCAGCCCACACCGAGCGGAACCGGTTCTTCCGTGAGCGGCGAGGCGAGCCGCAGGAAACCGCTGCGCCAGCAGCGGCGCTGCTCGCCGTCCGCGGTCCGCACGGTCACCCACATCTCGGCGGGCGCCGGCGGTGCACCCTCCGACAGGACGTGCGTCAGCGCGCTCTCCAGCTCCTCCACGCCCTGGGCGAGCAGCTCACCCAGCGGGCGCCCCAGGACGGCCGTCCGTCCCGTACCGAGCGCCCGCGCCGCGTGCGCGTTGACCACGGCGGGCCGCAGATCGGCGTCGACGAGCACGACACCCCAGGAGGCGTCGTCGAAGAGTGCCTCGCTCAGGGCGATCGACCGCTCCAGATCGATCTGCGCGTGCACCTCGCTGAAGGCGCAGTACACCCCGGCCGGCTTGCCGTCGGGACCCGGCACGGCGGCCGACTGGGTCCGTACGAGCACCCGGCCGCCCTCCTTGGTGAGCAGCGCGAACTCGTTGACCTGGCGTCCGGGGGCCCGCATCGCGGACAGGAGCCGGCCCTCGACCTCCTCGGCGTCCGCGGTCCGTACGGCCCAGCCGGCGAACCCGTGCCGTCCGACCGCCTCGGCCGCGGTCCAGCCGAGGATCCGCTCCGCCTCCCGGTTCCAGTGCGTCACCACTCCGTCGGCGTCGAACGCGCACAGCGCCGCGTCCATCCCGTCGAGCAGAGCGGCGAGCAGATCGGCCCCGTCGCGCTCAGGCTCGTGCGGCCCGAGCTCGTCCGTGGTCCCGCTACGCCGCGAAGCACTCACCTGGCACCCCCTGCAGGCCGTGTCGGCGTGTCCTGCGCGGTGCGCCCGCGCGTCCGTTCACTCACTACGCATCACTCACTAGCAATCATTCAACTCGAACGTGACGCAGCCCACATCTGGTTCCCACAAGATTGAGGAAATCGTTGTGCGCGGTCGCTTCATCCTCCGGATCGATCATCGGATACGTCCTCACCTGTGGCGGTGGCCAGGTCCGCGACCACGACGGCGCGATCGGATGGCCGGACACCCCTGGCGGGAACGTACGGATCTCTGAGCCGCCTACCACGGCCCCTCTGCCCAGCTTGCGCTATGCGGCGCTAGCAGCAAGATCGGTTGCGCGTTCGGGCAATGGCGATTATTCGCACAGATGGGCTCTTTTGAGGGAGACCGCCCTCCCCTGCGGCGCTTGATCGCTAGCGTCGGCTGCACACGCCGAAGGGAGGTCACTCGCTCCTCGGCAGTAGGTCGGATCCTGTTCCGCGTGTCGGACAGGCCGAGTGACCAGCCCAAGTCATCGCGATCCGCAACATCAGGGAGGTGCCCTCGATGACTACGTTTCCCGTGGGCGAGCCGACCCACCAGGCTGTGCTTCCTCAGCAGCCTGCTCTGGAATCCGTGGGAGCAGACACCCCTGGGAGCAGGGACGAAACGGCTCACGGACACCCCGCCACCGCGTGGGGCACCGGCAGGGAACATGGGCGAGGGGAGACCGACGGGCGCGGCACCGGGCCCCGTCGGCGTCACGCCGGAACCGGCGCTTCGGCGACGAAAACGGCAGAGAACGGGAGCGGTGACGCTCCCACGCACAACCAGGAGTACGCGGGTGGCATTGGCGCCAGCAGGGTCTTCGTCCTGGCCAAGGCCGGACAGCCCCTCATGCCCTGCCACCCTGCCCGCGCCCGCGAACTCCTCGGCAAAGGACGGGCCGTGGTCGCCCGGCTTGTTCCCTTCACCATCCGCTTGAAGGACCGCACGCTCGCCGAATCAGAGGTGGACGGTGTACAGCTACGCATCGACCCCGGCTCCAAGGGCACAGGCCTCACCCTCACCGACGCGAAGAAGGAGACTGGCGAAGACGGGGCCGCTGTCACCGTCAGGCGCGGCCTGGTCTCCGTCGAACTCCAGCACCGTGGCGACCAGATCCACAGGTGCATGCAACAGCGCGCCGGTTACCGCCACAGACGCCGATCGGCCAATCGCCGCTATCGGGCACCCCGTTCGGACAATCGCACCCGACCTGAAGGCTGGCTGCCTCCCTCACTACGCCACCGCGTCGACACCACCGTCTCCCTGGCAAGACGCATGTGTCGATACGCGCCCATCACCGAGATCCACGTAGAACGCGTCGCCTTCGACACGCACTCCATGAGCGCAGGCCGGTCCCTCACGGAAACCGAGTACCAGCAGGGCACGCTCGCCGGAACCGAAGCCCGCGCCTACCTTCACGTCAAGTGGGACCGCGCCTGCGCCTACTGCGACGCCACCGGGCCACCCCTGAACATCGACCATCTCCGGGCCCGAAGCCGTGGAGGCTCCGACCGCATCTCCAACCTCGTCCTCGCCTGCGCCCCGTGCAACCAGGCCAAAGGCAGCACGTCCGTCGACGTCTTCCTTGCCAACCGACCAGACCGTCTGGCGAAGATCCTTCGACAGGTCAGGACTCCACTCCGTGACGCCGCCACCATGAACGCGACCCGCTGGCGACTCACGGAGGCCTTGGAACCCCTCGGGAGACCGGTCCACGCGCAGTCGGGCGGCCGTACCATGTGGAACCGCACAGCCATGGGGCTCAGCAAGACCCACACCTTGGACGCCCTGTGCGTCGGGCGTCTGGATCACGAAGACGGCGACGCGATCGTCCGATTGCCGAAGCAGGTCCTCGTCGTCAAGGCCACCGGACGCGGCTCGTACTCCCGCACTACTCCGGACCGGTTCGGGTTTCCTCGCCTCCGGCGGGCCCGGGCGAAGCAGCACTTCGGATACGTCACCGGGGATCTCGTACGAGCCGTCGTGCCGACCGGCAAGTGGGCGGGCACATGGACAGGGCGTATCTCAGTGCGAGCAATGGGACAGCACAGCCTCACAACACCTACAGGCCGTTTCAACGTCCGTCACCGGAACCTCCGGCTTGTACAGCGTGGCGATGGATACGGGTACTCCACCAGGCATGAGCTCGTGCCGTCCCCATCTCGAAAACCGGTTGAGCGAAGTGCGAGCAGTTCCTAAAGTGTGGCTAATCCGGAAGGGAGGTGGTTCGGCATATGTATGAAAACCGGACAGGAGAGGTGGCTGCGGGCTAGCGGCCCGTCACCACGTTCAGTGCGGTGCCGGACCAGCGCGTGAGACGAGCGTGCAGCCGGCCCAATCTCAAGCAGTCACCCGACCCGCGTGCTCGCCGGTAAGTCCGGCCGGCTCCCTCCTCGGAGGGGACCCGAGCGCGCGGGTCGTCTGCGTTTCGCAGGTGTGTGAGGTGGGGCACTGGCGTTTCGGCCGGTTCGCAGTACGCTTGCGCCATGCTTCCGATGCTCGTCCGACGCCGTCACGTGGACTACGTGCGCGTCACGAGCATGGGCTGTCGGCCTTCCGCCTGACCTCGGCCCCCTTTGCACTTCACCTGGCACCTGCGGCCCCGCCACCCCGTTACCGGCGGCCGGCCCGGGCCCGTAACCCCTGCGGACGCACACCATGACGAACCTGTCGACGAACCCGTCGTACCAGCAGCTCCCCATCATCGATCTCGCCGCGGCCGACCGCGGCCCTCAGGCGCGTGCCCTGCTGCACGCGCAGTTGCACAGCGCCGCCCACGACGTGGGGTTCTTCCAGCTCGTCGGGCACGGGGTGGGTGCGGCCGAGACCTCCGCCCTGCTCGACGCCATGCACCGCTTCTTCGCGCTTCCCGAGGCCGACCGGCTCGCGATCGACAACGTCCACTCGCCCCACTTCCGCGGCTACACGCGGACCGGCGACGAGCGCACGGGCGGCAGCCGCGACTGGCGCGACCAGCTCGACATAGGCGCCGAGCGGCCCGCACGCGCGCCCGCTCCCGGTGAGCCCCCGTACTGGTGGCTGGAGGGCCCCAACCAGTGGCCGGCCGCACTGCCGGAGCTGCGGAGCGCCGCCCTGGCGTGGATCGACCGGCTCAGCTCGGTCGCGGCGCGACTCCTGCGCGAGCTGCTCGTCGCCATCGGCGCGCCCGCTGGTTTCTACGACCCGGTCTTCGGGGAGCGGGCCCATCCGCATCTGAAGCTGGTCCGGTATCCGGGGAGCTCCGGGGACGGGGCCGCCCAGGGGGTCGGGGCGCACAAGGACTACGGGTTCCTGACGCTGCTGATGCAGGACCAGGTGGGCGGGCTTCAGGTGCAGCGGGAGGACGGGCTGTTCCACGACGTGCCGCCGATCCCGGGTGCGTTCGTCGTCAACCTCGGTGAGCTGCTCGAAGTGGCGACCGACGGGTACCTCCTGGCCACCAACCACCGGGTGGTCAGTCCGCCCGGTGCCACCGAGCGGTTCTCCGTGCCGTTCTTCTACAACCCGCGGCTGGACGCCCGGATCGAGCCGCTGCCCTTCCCGTACGCCTCGACGGCACCCGGGGTGACGAGCGATCCGGCCAACCCGCTCTTCGCGGAGTACGGGCGCAACGAGCTGAAGGGCAAGGTGCGCGCGCATCCGCTGGTCGCGGCCCGTCATCACGCGGAGCTGCTGACCCCCGCGTGACACACGTGTGGCGGCACTCCGTGGAGTGCCGCCACACGTGCCGTACACACACTCGATCTCAGTGGGAGATGTCTCCGTAGCCCTCGATGTCGCGTGGGTTCCGCGTGCCGGGGCCGACGTAGCGCGCGGAGGGACGTACGAGGCGTCCGGTGCGCTTCTGCTCCAGGATGTGCGCGGACCAGCCGGCGGTGCGGGCGCACGTGAACATCGAGGTGAACATGTGGGCCGGGACCTCGGCGAAGTCGAGGACGATGGCGGCCCAGAACTCGACGTTCGTCGCGAGGACGCGGTCGGGGCGCCGGGCGTGGAGTTCGGCGAGGGCCGCCTTCTCCAGGGCTTCGGCAACCTCGAAGCGGGGGGCACCCAGTTCACGGGCGGTGCGGCGGAGCACGCGTGCGCGGGGGTCCTCGGCGCGGTACACCCGGTGGCCGAAGCCCATCAGCCGCTCGCCCTTGTCGAGGGCCTGCCGGACGTAGGCGTCGGCGTCGCCGGTGCGCTCGATCTCCTCGATCATGCCGAGGACGCGGGAGGGGGCGCCGCCGTGCAGCGGGCCGGACATGGCGCCGACGGCTCCGGAGAGGGCCGCCGCCACGTCGGCGCCGGTGGAGGCGATGACGCGGGCGGTGAACGTGGACGCGTTCATGCCGTGCTCGGCGGCAGAGGTCCAGTAGGCGTCGACGGCCGCGACGTGCTTGGGGTCGGGCTCGCCGCGCCAGCGGATCATGAAGCGTTCGACGACGGACTGCGCCTTGTCGATCTCGCGCTGCGGGACCATGGGCAGGCCCTGGCCGCGGGCGGACTGGGCGACGTACGAGAGGGCCATGACCGCGGCGCGGGCGAGGTCCGCGCGGGCCTCCTGCTCGTCGATGTCGAGGAGCGGTTTGAGGCCCCAGACGGGGGCGAGCATGGCGAGCGCGGACTGGACGTCCACGCGGATGTCGCCGGAGTGGACGGGGATCGGGAACGGCTCGGCGGGCGGCAGGCCGGGGTTGAAGGCTCCGTCGACGAGCAGCCCCCAGACGTTGCCGAAGGAGACATGGCCGACCAGGTCCTCGATGTCGACGCCCCGGTACCGCAGGGCGCCGCCCTCCTTGTCCGGTTCGGCGATCTCCGTCTCGAAAGCGACGACTCCCTCGAGTCCGGGTACGAAGTCGGACATCAGGCGGCTCCTCATGATGTGTGCGACAGACGGCTTGGTGCCGGGGTTCTCGTGACCTTGTGTCTGTGATGGGTTGCGATCGTCCGGTTCCGCGGTCGCCTCGTGGACTCGCGGTCCGTGCGTCGTCCCGGTGATGCCCCGTGCGGTCGGCGGTCACCCAACCGTTTCGGAAACCAGGACGATATCCGTTGGTGCCACCTTTGTGGAGAGTACGCGGCACTCAGTGCCACGCAGTGATGAAGCCCACGCCCGCCGAGTGCCGCCCGACGCCCTCTGCTTCCCGTCGGGATACGGCAGGATGACGGCGTGACCGACCGTGACCCCGCCCTCGACCCGGCGTTGATGCGCAAGCAGTACCGGGCCGAGGGGATCGACGAGACCGAGCTGGCCGACCATCCCATGGAGCAGTTCGGGCGCTGGTTCACGCAGGCCGCGGCGCAGGGCGTGATGTACGAGCCGAACGCCATGGTCGTCTCCACGGCGGACGCCGAGGGGCGGCCCAGTTCCCGCACGGTGCTGCTCAAGCAGTACGACGACCAGGGGTTCGTCTTCTACACGAACTACGGGTCCCGCAAGGCGCGCGACCTGTCCGAGAACCCGTACGTCTCGCTGCTCTTCCCGTGGCATCCGGTGGCCCGGCAGGTCGTCGTCACCGGCATCGCGCGGCGCACGGGGCGTGACGAGACGGCCGCGTACTTCCGTACGCGGCCGCACGGGTCCCAGCTCGGGGCGTGGGCCAGTACCCAGTCCGCGGTGGTCTTCTCGCGGGCCGAGCTCGACGCCTCGTACGCCGAGCTGGCCGGCCGGTATCCGGAGGGCGAGCAGGTGCCGGTGCCGCCGAACTGGGGCGGTTTCCGAATCGCTCCGCAGGCGGTCGAGTTCTGGCAGGGCCGGGAGAACCGGCTGCACGACCGGCTGCGGTACGTGGTGCGGGAGGACGGGTCGTGGCGGGTGGAGCGGCTCAGCCCCTGACGGTCTTCGCCGCCGCCGGGCGCCTGCGACTCAGTCCAGGGCCCCGTCCAGGATCCGTGCCCACTGGGCGACCACCCTGTCCCGGCGGGCCTTGTCGTCCGTGAGGAGGTTGGCCAGGCCCAGGCCCCGGGACATGTCGAGCAGTCCCTGGACGGTCTCGCGGACGCCGGGGCGGGACTCGTCGGCCCTGAGCAGTTCCACGGCTATGTGGTGGGTCTCGCGGCCGACCCGGCCCTCCAGCTCGGTCACGCGGGAGCGCAGCTGGTCCTCGTTCGAGGCGGCGACCCACAGGTGGAGGGCGGCGCGGAACAGGGGGCCCGTGTAGAGGTCGACGAGGGCGGCGACGACGGCTCGGCGGTCCGTGGCGCCCTCGGGGAAGAGGGCGCGCAGGGCCGTGGAGCGTTCCTCGGCGACGTACTCGACGGCTGCCGTGAAGAGGTCCTCGCGGGTCGGGAAGTGGTGCTGTGCGGCGCCCCGCGACACCCCGGCGCGTTCGGCGACGACGGAGACCGTGGAGCCTGCCCAGCCGCGTTCGGCGAGGCAGGCGACGGCGGCTTCGAGGAGGCGCTGCCGGGTGGCACGGCTGCGGTCCTGTTTGGGGACGCGCTCCGCCGGCGGCGTGCCGTTCACCACATCCATGAGGGGTCCCGTCGTTCGAGGAAGGCCGTCATTCCCTCGCGGGCCTGCTCGGAGGAGAACAGCCGGGCCGAGAGCGCGGTCAGGTCGGCCGCGTCCCGGTCGAAGGTGTCCAGCACCTTAGCCGTGAGCAGCCGTTTCGTCTCGGCCAGCCCCTGGGGTGAGGATCGGCGCAGCCCGTCGAGCACCGGTGCGAGTACGTCGTCGACGTCGTCGCCGGCCATCGTGACGAGGCCGATCCTGGCGGCCTCGGCCGCGTCGAACCTCTCTCCGGTGAGGTAGTAGCGGGCCACCGCGCGCGGGTCGAGGCGCGGCAGGAGGGGCAGTGAGATCACGGCGGGCGCGACCCCGATGCGTACCTCGGTGAAGGCGAACGTGGCCGCGGCCGAGGCGCCCGCGATGTCGCAGGCGCCGAGGAGCCCGAGGCCGCCCGCGCGCACATGGCCGGTGACGCGGGCGACGACGGGTTTGGGCAGTTCGACGATCTGCCGCAGCAGGGCGACGAGCGTGTCGGGGTGCGGCGGGTCGCGCAGGTCCGCGCCCGCGCTGAAGGTGTTGCCGGTGTGGGTGAGAACGACGGCTCGTACGTCGCCGTCCTTGCCGCACTCCGTGAGCGCGTCCGCCAGTTCCCCCACCAGTCGGGCGGAGAGGGCGTTGCGCCGCTCGGGCGCGTCGAGCGCGAGGGTGGTGATCCCGCGCTCGTACGACCGCCGCACCTCGGTCATGCGTGCTCCCTCAGTTCCCGCCGCAGGATCTTCCCGGAGGCCGCCCTGGGCACTCCGGCGATGAAGTCGACGTGCCGGATCTTCTTGTACGGGGCGACGCGTGCGGCGACGTACTCCATGACGTCGCTCGCGGTGAGGCCGGGCGCGGCCGGCTGGCGCACCACGTAGGCGTGGGGCCTCTCGTTGTGGTCGGTGTCGTAGACCCCGATGACGGCGGCGTCGGCGATGCCGGGATGGGTGAGCAGGAGTGCTTCGAGTTCGGCGGGGGCCACCTGGAAGCCCTTGTACTTGATGAGTTCCTTGACGCGGTCGACGACGTACAGCCAGCCGTCCGCGTCGACGTGTCCGACGTCGCCGGTGTGCAGCCAGCCGTCGTGGTCGATCATGGCGGCGGTCTCCTCGGGGCGCCCCAGGTAGCCCTTCATGACCTGGGGGCCGCGGATGACGATCTCGCCGCGCTCGTCGGCGCCGACGTCCTTCGCGGGGTCGTCCAGGGACACGATGCGCATCTCGGTGCCCGGGATGAGCTTGCCGACGCTTCCGGGGGGCGGGTTCTCGGCGTTCAGGGGGACGACGTGGGTGCCGGGTGACAGTTCGGTCATGCCGTAGGCCTGGCCGACGGGTGGCAGGGACAGCCTGCGTGAACAGGCCTCCGCCAGTTCGGCGTCCAGGGGTGCGGCCGCGCTGATGACGTACTGCAGGGACGACAGGTCGTAGCCCTCGACGGCCGGGTGCTTGGCGAGGGCGAGCACGATCGGCGGGGCCACGTACAGGCCGGTGATGCGGTGTTTCTCGATGGCCGCGAGGAACGATTCGAGGTCGAAGCGCGGCAGCACGACCACGGTGGCGCCCTGCCTGAGGGGTGCGTTCATGAGGGCCGTCAGGCCGTAGATGTGGAAGAACGGCAGGACGGCGAGAATGCGGTCGCCGGGGCCCATCGGCATGGTGGGCGACAGCTGTGCCAGGTTGGTGGCGATGTTCCGGTGGGTGAGCATCACCCCCTTGGGGCTGCCGGTCGTCCCGGAGGAGTACGGGAGGGCCGCCACGTCCGTCACGGGGTCGATGTCGACCTGGGGTTCGGGGGCGGTGGAGCCCAGCATGTCGAGCAGCGAGCGGTGCCCGGGGGCCTGGTCGCAGACGAGGATCTCCCGTACCCCGCCCGCGAGTTCGGCCGCCGCCCGGGCCGTGTCCAGGAGCGGGGACACGGTGACGATCCACTCGGCGGCGCAGTCCCTCAGTTGTTTCGCGAACTCCTCGGCCGTGGCGAGCGGGTGCACGGTGGTGACCGCGGCTCCCGCGCGTGTGGCGGCGAAGAACGCCGTGGGGAAGGCGACCGTGTTGGGGCTGTGCAGGGCCAGCACGTCACCCTTGCGGACGCCGAGTTCGGCGAGCGCGGCGGCGATCCGCCGGTGGAACGTGTCGAGTTGGGCGTAGGTGAGGGTCATCCCGTTCACGCCGTCGATCAGGGCGGGGGTGTCGCCCCGGGAGGCGGCACGGCCCAGTACTGCTTCGTGGATGGGTTCTTCTACGGCGGGAACGTCTTCGTACTCGCTGCGGAACACCATGGCGGGCCCTTTCCAGGAGCCGGGAGTTGCACGGAGGCCGGTGGCTGTACGAAAGCCGGTGGCCGTACGGGAGATAGTGCTAGTAGGACTTCGGCAGGCCCAGGGTCTGGTGCGACACGTAGTTGAGGATCATTTCCCGGCTGACGGGTGCGATACGGGCCACGCGGGACGCGGTGATGAGCGAGGCGAGACCGAACTCGCCGGTCAGGCCGTTGCCGCCGAGGGTGTGCACGGACTGGTCGACCGCTTTCACGCAGGCTTCGGCGGCCGCGTACTTGGCCATGTTCGCGGCCTCTCCGGCGCCGGCGTCGTCCCCCGCGTCGTACAGGAGGGCCGCTTTCTGCATCATCAGCCGGGCGAGTTCGAGTTCGATGTGCGCCTGCGCCAGGGGGTGCGCGATGGCCTGGTGGGCGCCGATGGGTTCCCGCCAGACAGTGCGCTCGCGTGCGTAGGCGACGGCCCTGGACAGTGCGTAACGGCCCATGCCGATCGCGAAGGCGGCGGTCATGATGCGTTCGGGGTTGAGGCCCGCGAAGAGCTGGAGCAGGCCCGCGTCCTCGTCCCCGACGAGGGCGTCGGCGGGCAGGCGTACGTCGTCCAGGGTCAGCTCGAACTGCTTCTCCGCGCCGTGCAGTTCCATGTCGATCTGCCGTCGTCCGAAGCCGGGTGCGTCACGGGGGACGATGAACAGGCAGGGCTTGAGCTTGCCGGTGCGGGCGTCGGCCGTGCGGCCCACGACGAGCGTGGCGTCGGCGATGTCGACACCCGAGATGAAGACCTTGCGGCCGGTGAGGATCCAGTCGGTGCCGTCGTCCGCGCGGCGGGCGGTGGTGGTGATGCGGTGGCTGTTGGAGCCCGCGTCGGGTTCGGTGATGCCGAAGGCCATGGTGCGGGTGCCGTCGGCCAGGGCCGGGAGCCACTCCTGTTTCTGCTGTTCCGTGCCGAAGCGGGCGATCACCGTGCCGCAGATCGCCGGGGAGACGACCATCATGAGAAGGGGACAGCCGGCGGCGCCCAACTCCTCCAGGACGATGGACAGTTCGGCGATTCCGCCGCCTCCGCCGCCGTGTGCCTCCGGCAGGTTGACGCCCAGGTAGCCGAGCTTGGCGGCTTCCGCCCAGAGTTCGTCGGGGTGGCCCTTCTCCGCGATGACCTTGGCGAGGTATGCGCGTCCGTACCGCTTGCCGAGGGCCGACACCGCTGCGCGGAGGGCCTTGTGCTCGTCTGATTCCAGGACGGGTGTCATGAGGCTCCTAAGGGGGAGGGGCGAAAGTCCGTCTGGGGGTGCGGGTTCGTTGCGGCTTGTCGCGCAGTTCCTCACGCCCCTAAAGGGGCTCGACGACCGCCAGCAGCGCGCCCATCTCCACCTGTTGGCCCGGGGCCGCGTGCAGGGCCGTGAGGGTGCCGGCGGCCGGGGCGGTGATCCGGTGTTCCATCTTCATCGCCTCCAGCCAGATGAGGGGGGTGCCGGCCTCCACCGCGGATCCGGTGGTCAGGCCTTCCGCGAGGCGGACGACCGTGCCGGGCATGGGGGCCAGGAGGGAGCCGGGGGCGTGGTCGGCCTCCGGGGCGGGGAAGCGGGGCAGGGCCGTGAGCGTGGTGCCGTTCACGTGGACGCGGTCGCCGTGCCGGGCCACCTCGAACTTCCGCCGTACGCCGCCGATTTCGAGGACGACGAGGCCGGGCCCGACCTGCACCACGTGGACCCCGTCGGCGGCCGGGCCCCGGCGGGTGTGCCGGTAGTGGACCTCGTGCTCCTCGCCCGCCACGAGGTAGCGCCTGCTCTGCGGCTGGGAGGGCAGGTTGCGCCAGCCGCCGAACCGGGAGCGGCCGTGGGCGTCGGCGAGTGCGGCGGCCAGGGGTGCGTACGGGTCCGGGGTGGGTGTGGTGAGCTCGCCCAGGTGGCGTTCGTAGAAGGCGGTGTCCATGCGGGCCGTCGTGAACTCCTCGTGGCGCAGGGAGCGTACGAGCAGGTCGCGGTTGGTGGTGGGGCCGTGGACGGTCGCCCTCTCCAGGGCTCCGGCGAGTTTGCGGAGGGCCTCGGCGCGGGTGGGGGCGTGGGCGACGGCCTTGGCGAGCATGGCGTCGTAGTGGACGCCGATCGTGTCGCCGTCCCCGTAGCCCGTGTCGAGGCGGACGCCGGGCACGGACAGGCGGTGGAGGGTGCCGGTCTGCGGGGCCCAGTCCTCGGCGGGGTCCTCGGCGTAGAGGCGGGCCTCGACCGCGTGCCCGGACGGCGACGGCGGGTCTCCTTCCAGGGCGGCGCCCTCGGCGACGCGCAGTTGCAGGGCGACCAGGTCGATGCCGAACACGGCCTCGGTCACGGGGTGTTCGACCTGGAGGCGGGTGTTCATCTCCAGGAAGTGGACGCGGTCCCCGGAGACCAGGAACTCGACGGTGCCGGCGCCCGTGTAGGCGATCGTGCGGGCGGCGGCCGTCGCCGCGGAGCGCAGCCGCTGTTCCGTGTCGGGGCCGAGGCCCGGCGCGGGGGCCTCCTCGATCACCTTCTGGTGGCGGCGCTGGAGGGAGCAGTCGCGGGTGCCGAGGGCCCAGACGGTGCCGTGGCCGTCGGCGACGATCTGCACCTCGACGTGCCGCGCCCGCTCGACGTACGGCTCCACGAAGACCGAGCCGTCCCCGAAGGCACTCTCGGCCTCGGCCGACGCCGCCCTCAACTCGCTCGGCAGGTCGGTGAGTTCGCGGACGATCCGCATGCCGCGGCCGCCGCCGCCCGCCGCCGCTTTCACCAGGACCGGCAGGTCGGCTGCGGTCACCGCGTCCGGGTCCAGGGGCGCGAGCAGCGGTACACCGGCGGCCGACATCAGGTCCTTGGCGCGGGTCTTGGAGGCCATCGCCTCGATCGCCTCGGGGGGCGGTCCGATCCAGACGAGGCCCGCGTCGATGACGGCCCGCGCGAAGTCGGCGTTCTCGGAGAGGAAGCCGTACCCGGGATGGACGGCGTCGGCACCGGCCGCGACGGCGGCCTTCACGATCAGCTCGCCGCGCAGATACGTCTCGGCGGGCGACGCGCCCGGGAGGCGTACGGCGGTGTCGGCCACACGCGC
This sequence comes from Streptomyces aurantiacus, assembly GCF_027107535.1. Taxonomy (NCBI): domain Bacteria; kingdom Bacillati; phylum Actinomycetota; class Actinomycetes; order Kitasatosporales; family Streptomycetaceae; genus Streptomyces; species Streptomyces sp. Qhu-G9. The sequence goes on from NZ_CP114283.1 coordinate 9,052,722, forward strand.
GTGGAGGGCGTTCTCGTCGGCGTCCGAGTACACGGCGACGGTACGGATGCCCAGTTCGTGGCAGGTGCGGAAAACACGGCAGGCGATCTCGCCGCGGCCCGCGACCAGCAGACTCGCAATCATGGGACCTCTCACATCAGTCACTCCCGTCCCGCCTCTCACATCCGGAAGACGCCGAAGCCGCCGCGCGCGCCCTCGTAGGGCGCCGTGTGGAGGGCGGACAGGCACAGGCCGAGGACGGTTCGGGTGTCGCGCGGGTCGATGACGCCGTCGTCGTACAGCCGCCCGGACAGGAACATCGGCAGGGACTCGGACTCGATCTGCTGCTCGACCATGGCGCGCAGGGCGGCGTCGGCGTCCTCGTCGTACGGCTGCCCCTTCGCGGTCGCGGACTGCCGGGCGACGATCGACAGGACGCCGGCGAGCTGCTGCGGGCCCATGACGGCGGACTTGGCGCTGGGCCAGGCGAACAGGAAGCGCGGGTCGTAGGCGCGCCCGCACATGCCGTAGTGACCGGCTCCGTAGGAGGCGCCCATGAGCAGGGACAGGTGCGGGACCTTCGAGTTGCTCACCGCGTTGATCATCATCGCGCCGTGCTTGATGATGCCGCCCTGCTCGTACTCCTTGCCGACCATGTAGCCGGTGGTGTTGTGGAGGAAGAGCAGGGGGATGTCGCGCTGGTTGGCCAGCTGGATGAACTGGGCGGCCTTCTGCGACTCCTCGCTGAAGAGCACGCCGCGCGCGTTGGCGAGGATGCCCACCGGATAGCCGTGGAGGGTCGCCCAGCCGGTGGTGAGGCTCGTCCCGTAGAGCGGCTTGAACTCGTCGAAGTCGGAGGCGTCGACGATCCGCGCGACGACCTCACGGGGGTCGAAGGGGGTGCGCAGGTCCCCGGGGACGATGCCGAGGAGTTCGTCCTCGTCGTACTTGGGCGGGGCGGCCGGGGCCGGATCGGGGTACGCCTTGCGGTGGTTGAGGCGGGCGACCACGCGCCGGGCCTGCCTGAGGGCGTCCCGCTCGTCGACGGCGAAGTGGTCCGCGAGACCCGACACGCGCGCGTGCATCTCGGCGCCGCCGAGGGACTCGTCGTCGCTCTCCTCGCCGGTGGCCATCTTGACCAGCGGCGGACCGCCGAGGAAGACCTTCGCACGCTCCTTGACCATGATCACGTGGTCGGACATGCCGGGGACGTACGCGCCGCCGGCGGTGGAGTTGCCGAAGACGACGGCGACGGTCGGGATTCCGGCCGCGGAGAGCCGGGTCAGGTCACGGAAGACGGCCCCGCCCGGGATGAAGATCTCCTTCTGGGAGGGGAGGTCGGCGCCGCCCGACTCGACGAGACTGATGCACGGCAGCCGGTTGGCGTACGCGATGTCGTTGGCCCGCAGGGCCTTCTTCAGACTCCAGGGGTTGCTGGCTCCGCCGCGCACGGTCGGGTCGTTCGCCGTGATCAGGCACTCGACGCCCTCGACGACACCGATGCCGGTGACGAGCGAGGCGCCGACCGTGTACTCGGGGGAGGTGCTCCCCCAGGCCGCCAGGGGGCTGAGTTCCAGGAACGGTGTGTCGGGATCGAGGAGCAGCTCGATGCGTTCGCGGGCGAGGAGCTTGCCGCGTTTCCTGTGCCGGGCGACGTACTTCTCGCCGCCGCCCGCGAGCGCTTTGGCGTGCTCGGCGTCGAGGTCGGTGAGTTTGGCGAGCATCGCCTCGCGGTGGGCCGCGTAGTCGGCGGAGGAGGTGTCAAGGGCGGACGCCAGAACCGTCACAGCAATTCCTCCGGGATGTCGAGGTGGCGGGAGCGCAGCCATTCGCCGAGGGCCTTGGCCTGCGGGTCGAAGCGGTGCTGCGCGGCGACGCCCTCGCCGAGGATGCCCTCGACGACGAAGTTCAGGGCGCGGAGGTTGGGCAGGGCATGGCGCACGACAGCCAGGCCGGCCGTCTCCGGGAGGAGTTCGCGGAACCGGTCGGCCGTGAGGGTGTGCGCGAGCCAGCGCCAGGCGTCGTCGGTACGGGCCCAGACGCCGACGTTCGCGTTCCCGCCCTTGTCGCCGCTGCGGGCGCCGACGACGAGCCCGAGGGGTGCGCGGCGCACCGGCGCACCGGCCGGCAGGGGTGCGGGCAGCGGGGGTTCCTCGACGGGCCGGAGTAGGGTGTCCTGGGCCGGCATCACAGGGATCCGGCGCCCGTCGTGGAGGACCGCCACATGGTCCACGTCCCCATGGGGGACGTACTCGTCCTCGAAGACCCCATAGGGAGCACCCTTTCCGGGTGGCGCCAGCACATGGAACCCGGGGTAGCTGCCGAGGGCCAGTTCGATGGCGGCTCCGCTGAGGGTGCGGCCCACGGCGTCCTGGTCGGGGTCGCGCACGACGAGCCGGAGCAGGGCGCTCGCGGTCTCCTCGGTGGGCGCGTCGGGGTGGTCGGTGCGCGCGAGGTCCCAGCGGGCCTGAGCCGGCCGGGACTCGGCGGCCACGAGGACGCTTTCCAGCTGGGCCCGGACGAACGCGGCCTTCGCCTCGATGTCGAGCCCGGTCAGCACGAACACGACCTCGTTGCGGAAGCCGCCGAGCCGGTTGAGCCCGACCTTGAGCGTGGGCGGCGGCGCCTCGCCGCGCACCCCGTCGATCCGTACCCGGTCGGGGCCCTCCCGGGTGAGCCGGACCGAGTCGAGGCGGGCGGTGACGTCGGGTCCGGCGTACCGGGCGCCGGACGTCTCGTACAGGAGCTGGGCGGTGACCGTGCCGGTGTCCACGACACCGCCGGTGCCGTCGTGCTTGGTGATGACGCTCGTGCCGTCCTCGTGGAGTTCGGCGACCGGGAAGCCCGGGTGGCGCAGCCGGGCCGGGTCGTGCTCGGCGAAGAAGGCGTAGTTGCCGCCGGTGGCCTGGGTGCCGCACTCCAGGACGTGCCCGGCGACGACGGCGCCCGCGAGGCGGTCGTACGCGTCCGGCGCCCAGCCGAAGTGGGCGACCGCGGGCCCTGTGACGAGCGCGGCGTCGGTCACCCGCCCGGTGACGACCACGTCGGCGCCCTCGCGCAGGCAGGCCGCGATCCCGCCGCCGCCGAGGTAGGCGTGCGCGGCGAGGCTCTTCGGGTGGCGGCTGCTGAGGTCGTCGCCCTCGACGTGCGCGACCCGGGCCGGGATGCCCAGGCGGCCGGCCAGTTCCCGTACGGCGGCGGCGAGTCCGGCCGGGTTGAGGCCACCCGCGTTCGCCACGATCCGCACGCCCCGCTCGTGGGCGAGACCGAGGCACTCCTCCAGCTGCCGCAGGAAGGTGCGGGCGTAGCCGCCGGCCGGGTCCTTGAGCCGGTCACGGCCGAGGATGAGCATGGTCAACTCGGCGAGGTAGTCGCCGGTCAGGACGTCCAGCGGGCCGCCGGTGAGCATCTCGCGCATCGCGTCGAAGCGGTCGCCGTAGAAGCCGGAGGCGTTGCCGATCCGCAGGGGCCGGACCGCCGGGCCGGGGGCCCGGCCCGGCGTGCCGGTGGCTGTGCGGGTGCTGCGGTCGGCGGGCGCGCCGAGGGGCACACCGGGGGTCTCGCCGGGGGGCACTCCGGTGGGGCCACTCGTGGTCGCGGCGGAGGTCCGGCCGGTGGTCATCCCGTGGTCCCCTTCGGCGGGCGGCCCGTGCCGGGCGGGCCCGCGAAGGCCTGCGCGACGTCCAGCCAGCGGTCGGCGTCGGGGCCCTCCGCCCGTACGGCGAGGTCGGCGCGGTGGGCCCGCCGGGTGACGAGGACGCAGAAGTCGAGGGCGGGTCCGGTGACGCGCTGGTCGGCGTCCTCGGGGCCGTACGCCCACAGGTCGCCGGAGGGCCCGGTGAGTTCGATGCGGAACTCCTCCTCGGGCGCGGCGAGCCCATGCACCCCGAAGGCGAAGTTCCGGGCCCGTACCCCGATGCGCACCACATGCCGCAACCGGTCCGTGGGTGGTCTCGTCACACCCAACGCGTCGGCCACGTCCTCTCCGTGGGCCCAGGTCTCCATGAGCCGGCCCGTGGCCATGGAGGCGACCGACATGGGCGGCCCGTACCAGGGGAAGCGCACTCCTGTGGGTGCCGCTCGCATGGCGTCCTCCAGGGCCTCGCGCCCAGCCCGCCACTCGGCGAGCAGCCGTGCCGACGGCAGCGCGGCACCCTCCTCGGCCGCCTCGTCCACGAAACGGTCGGGCGAGGCCAGTGCCTTCTCGACCTCCTTCGCGAAGGCCTCCGCGTCGGTCAGGGCAAGCAGGGCGGACCGGTCCGTCCAGGCCAGATGCGCGATCTGGTGCGCGATGCTCCATCCCGGGGCGGGAGTGGCGAGCGCCCAGCGCTCCTCCCCCAACTCCCCTAGTATCAGGTCGAGTTGCTGACTCTCCTGACGCAGGTCATCGATCACCGATGAAGGCTCGGCCACAATGCGCTCCCCTCGGGGCACGACGGTGTGCCCCGGAGCATGGCAGCCCGCACGAAAACAAGCAAGCGTGCTTGCATTTGAATTTCCGGCTTGTGACAGCGACCCGCCACGCCGACCCGTCGGGCCGATCGGTCACGCCGCCCCGTCACGCGCCACCCCGTCACGCGCCCCGGAAATTGGCACGCGCCGCGCGCGGTCGCCGACGTACGGTCGGCCGATGGTGGATGACGAGGACGGCTATTTCGGAGAGCCCGTCGCGGCGAGGTACGACGAGTCGTCGGCGGAGATGTTCGCGCCCGGTGCCGTGGATCCGGCGGTCGGGCTCCTGGCCGAGCTGGCCGGGGACGGCCGGGCCCTGGAACTGGGCATCGGCACCGGACGCATCGCCCTGCCGCTGTCGCGACGCGGTGTCGCGGTGCACGGCATCGACATGTCGCGGGCGATGGTCGCCCGTCTGCGGGCCAAGCCGGGCGGTGACGCGGTCGGTGTGTCGATCGGCGACTTCGCGACGACGAAGGTGGACGGCGCCTTCTCCGTCGCGTATCTGGTCTTCAACACGATCAACAACCTGACGACGCAGGACGCCCAGGTGGCCTGCTTCCGCAATGTCGCCGAGCATCTGGAGCCCGGCGGCACGTTCGTCGTCGAGGTCGGGGTGCCCGAACTGCGCAGGCTTCCGCACGGGCAGACCGTCGTGCCGTTCCACCGGAGCCCGACGCGCTGGTCGTTCGACGTGTACGACGTGGCGACGCAGGCGATGAGCTCGAACTACGTCGAGGTCGTGGACGGCCGCGGCTCCTACCGGTCGATCCCCTTCCGGTACGTGTGGCCGGCGGAGCTGGACCTGATGGCCCGCCTGGCCGGGCTGCGGCTGCGCGACCGGTGGGACAACTGGACGCGGGAGCCCTTCACGAGCGAGAGCGGGCAGCATGTCTCGGTCTGGGAGAAGTCTGCCGTTTGATCGATCGATCAAACGCCTGATCGCCTGATCGCCTGCTTCGGGAGGCTGCCTGCCCCGGCGGGGATTCGCGCGCGGGCGGGGCCGGATCGCATCTCCGGCCGCCCGCTCGTGGGTGCGGCCGGATCGCGTCTCCGGCCGCCCGCTCGCCGCTAGGTGTCCAGGCCCTTGGCCTTTCCGCGTCCGATCTGCGTCCGTACCGCTCCCATGCTCGCCCCGATGACGAGTGCGATCGCCATGGCCTCCGTCATGGACAGCGCCTGGCTCAGCACCAGGAAGCCGGCGACCGAGGCGATGGCCGGTTCGAGGCTCATGAGGACGGCGAAGGTGGAGGCGGGGAGGCGACGCAGGGCGAGGAGTTCGAGCGTGTACGGGAGGACGGAGGAGAGGACGGCCACGGCGGCGCCCAGGGCGATCGTGGTCGGGTTCAGAAGCTTGTCGCCGGACTCGATGATGCCCAGCGGGAAGAAGACCACCGCCGCGACCACCATCGCCAGCGCCAGGCCGTCGGCCTGCGGGAAGCGACGGCCCGTACGTGCGCTGAAGACGATGTACGCGGCCCACATGACACCGGCCGACAGGGCGAAGGCGACGCCGACCGGGTCGAGACCGTCGAAGCCGCCGCCACCACCCAGCAGGAAGACACCGCCGAGGGCGAGACCGGCCCAGACGAGGTTGAGGGCGCGACGGGAGGCGAGGACCGAGAGGGCCAGCGGGCCGAGCACTTCGAGTGTGACGGCGGGGCCGAGCGGGATACGGGCGACCGACTGGTAGAAGAGGCCGTTCATCGCGGCCATCGTGACGCCGAAGACGACGACGGTGCCCCAGTCCGCTCGCGAGTGTCCGCGCAGGCTGGGCCGGCAGATGACCATCAGCACGATCGCGGCGACGGCCAGGCGGAGGGTCACCACGCCGAGCGCCCCGGCCCGCGGCATGAGACTCACGGCGAGGGCGCCACCGAACTGGACGGAGATCCCGCCGGCGAGTACGAGGCCTACGGGGCCGAGGGCTCGCAGGCCGCGGGGGGCCGCGCCCGGTGCCTGGTCGGATGCCGTGCCGTCGGCCACGGCGGCCGGACCGGCGGCGGCGGCCGTGGGGTCGGTGACCGTCGGGGACCGGTCAGCGCTGGGGATGTTCACGGGGCCGTCCAGGAAGTTCGGGTCGAGGGGCGGTGTTGGTCGCGCGGCATGCACGTTTCGTACATCATGATGGACTTCTCGGTCCATGGTAATGGACTCGGTCAGGGCTGAGAAGCCATTTTGCAGCTTACCGAGGGGTTCGAGGTCGGAGTCTCTGCCGTGTGCGGGTTCGTGAGGACTGAGCGCGCAGTTCCCCGCGCCCCTGGGGGCGGACGCGGGGGCCGGATGTCAGGAGACGGGTCGGCCCTGGCGGCCGGGGGCATCTCGCCCCGCGAGGCCGGCGGGTGCGCGAGGCCGGCGGGTGCGCGAGGCCGGGGGTTCAGGAGTGGGGCAGGTCCGTGGGGACCTCTGGAGCCGGTTCGGGCTCCGGCAGCGCCTCCGCCAGTACCTCTGCCAGATGGCGCCCCTTCACGTTCGCCGTCTGTTGCAGTTGGGTGCGGCACGAGAAGCCGTCCGCCAGGACCACCGCGTCCTCCCCCGCCGCCCGGACCGCCGGGAGCAGCTGCTCCTCGGCGCATGCCGTCGACACCTCGAAGTGGCCCTTCTCGAAGCCGAAGTTTCCCGCGAGGCCGCAGCAGCCGCCCGCCAGGGCGCCGGTCAGACCCGCCGCCTCGCGCAGACGGCGGTCCGGCGCGTCGCCCAGGACGGCGTGCTGATGGCAGTGGGTCTGGCCCACGACCGGGCGGTCCAGGCGAGGCGGCGTCCAGTGCGGCGCGTGACGCTCCAGCACTTCCGCGAACGTCACCACCGCCGAGGCCAGGCGCCGCGCGCGCGGATCGTCGGGCAACAGCTCCGGCAGATCGGTACGGAGGGCAGCCGCACAGCTCGGTTCGAGTACGACGACGGGTGGGAGTTCCGGGGCGGCGGGGGCCGGGTCCCGGGACGGGCCCCGAAGCGGGTCCGGGAGAGGGCCATCGCCGTCCCGGAGCTGGTCCGTGAGATCCAGGGTGCGGCGCATCACCGTGCGGGCGCGGTCCAGTTGGCCCGTCGAGACATAGGTCAGGCCACAGCAGACCCGGCCGCGGGGCCGATCGCCGGGCCGGAGGCCGGACCGGGCTTCGGGCCGGCCGGGACCGGACGGCCCGGCATCGAGCGGCCCCGGGTCCGAAGGGAACGGCAGCACTCGCAGCCCCGCCGCCTCCAACACCCGTACAGCCGCCTTGCCGACCGACGGCGAGAGGTACTCCGTGAAGGTGTCCGGCCACAGGACGACCGCCTTGGGCGGACCCCCGTCGCCGGAGCGGCCCGCGCGCCCAGGACCCTCCCCCGCCGATCCCGCCCGTTCCGCGGCCCGGCGGCTCCGCCACCGGCTGAACGTCTCCCGCGCCACCCGCGGAATCTCCCGCTCGGGCGCGATCCCGCCCAGCCGCTTGGCGAGCGTCGCCAACGGCCGTACCGAGGCGAGGAGGTTGACCAGCCACGCCGTACGCGTGCGGTCCACCAGGCGCAGCCACACCGGCAGCCACCCCATCGCGTAGTGCGCGGCCGGCCGGCGGCGGCCCTCGTAGTGGTGGTGCAGGAACTCCGCCTTGTACGTGGCCATGTCGACGCCCACCGGGCAGTCCGACCGGCAGCCCTTGCAGGACAGGCAGAGGTCCAGCGCGTCGCGGACCTCCGTCGAGCGCCAGCCGTCCGTGATGACCTCGCCGGCCAGCATCTCGTGCAGCAGCCGCGCGCGCCCTCGCGTGGAGTGCTCCTCCTCGCCGGTGGCCCGGAAGGACGGGCACATCACGGAGGAGCCGGAGGCTTGCGTGGTACGGCACTTGGCCACTCCGACGCACCTGCGCACCGCCGACGAGAAGTCCCCGCCGTCCGCCGGATAGCCGAACTCGACGGCCACCGGCTCGCGCGGGAGCACCGCGAACCGAAGGTTCTCGTCGAGCCCGTGCGGCCTGACGAGCATTCCCGGGTTGAGCAGGCCGTCCGGGTCCCAGAGGTCCTTCACCCGCTCGAACAGAGCGACCACCCGGGGGCCGTACATCTTCGGCAGGAGCTCGGCCCGCGCCTGTCCGTCCCCGTGCTCCCCCGACAGCGAACCGCCGTGCGAGACGACCAGCTCCGCCAGCTCCTGCGAGAAGGTCCGGAAGCGGCCGACGCCCGCCCGCGTCAGCAGGTCGAAGTCGATGCGCACGTGGATGCAGCCGTCCCCGAAGTGGCCGTACGGCGAACCGCGCAGCCCGTGGGCCGCCAACAGGCCCCTGAAGTCCCGGAGATACGCGCCGAGCCGGGCCGGCGGCACCGCGCAGTCCTCCCAGCCGGGCCACGCCTCGGTGCCGTCCGGCATCCTGGTCGCCGTGCCGCTGGCGTCCTCGCGGATGCGCCACAGGGCGCGCCGGCCGGCCGGGTCGGTGACCACCAGTGAGGCCGTCACGTCCGCCACACGGGTGATCGCCTGCGCACGCGCGTGTGCTTCCGCCTCCGTGTCGCCGCCCGTCTCCACGAACAGCCAGGCCCCTCCCCGCGGCAGCCCCGCGTCCGCCGGCACGAGGTCCGCCGCCATCCCCTCCACCGTCAGGGGCCCGTGCGGCAGCAGGCCGGCCGCCGCTTCCGCCGCCGCGCTCTCGTCCGCGTACGCCAGGACGGCGAGCGCACGCGCGCGGGGTGCCTCGACCAGCCGTACGACCGCCTCCGTGAGGATGCCGAGCGTGCCCTCCGAGCCGCAGAAGGAACGCGCCACGTCAGCGCCGCGCTCGGGCAGCAGCGCGTCCAGCGCGTACCCGGAGATGCGGCGCGGCAGGTCGGGGAAGCCAGTGCGCAGGAGCGCCGACTCGCCGTCCACCAGGGCCCGCAGCCCTTCGGGGGCGCCCGACCAGTCGGCGCCCAGGCGGGCGGTTGCTCCCCGCGCGGTGATCACCGACAGCTCGCGCACGCTGTCCGCCGTCGTGCCCCAGGCCACCGAGTGCGATCCGCAGGAGTTGTTGCCGATCATGCCGCCGAGCGTGCACCGGCTGTGCGTCGAGGGGTCGGGTCCGAAGCGCAGTCCGTGCGGCGCTGCCGCCTCCTGGAGACGGTCCAGGACCACTCCCGGCTGGACCACCGCCGTGCGCGCTTCGGGGTCGAGCGACACGATCCGGTTCAGGTGCCGGGTGAAGTCGAGTACCACTCCCGTGCCGGTCGCCTGCCCCGCGATCGACGTACCACCACCACGCGCGACGACCGGCACCCCGAGCCGGGAGCACACGGACAGTGCCGCCGCCACGTCGTCGGCGTCTCTCGGGGCGACCACAGCCAGTGGTACCCGCCGGTAGTTCGACGCGTCCATGGTGGTCAGCGCCCGCGCGGTCGCGTCGAGGGCGACCTCCCCGCGCACCGTCTTCTCCAGCGCCGCCCGCAGCTCCCCGAGATCCGTTTCCGTCATGCCTCCAAGAATGCCTCCCCTCACTGACAGTGACGGGAGGAAGCGCACCCGCCGATTCGCGGACGAATTGTGAGAGTGGGCCGGAACCTGCTCGTTCCGATCACGAAGTCCCATATAGTGACCGCCAGTTGAGCACCAGGTGTCGCATCCCGCCCAGGACACGACCGAGGACACGATTCATGACCGCGCCCACCCCGCAAGCGCGTCCCACGAAAGATCGGCCGTCCCTCGCGCACTCCGTAGGCGCACGCCCCCGCCTGCGTGCTGTGGCGATCGCCCCGCTCCTCACGGCCGTACCGGCCGCGCTCGCCGCAGGCGCCGCGGTCGCCCTGGCTCCCGAATCGGTGCGCATGCCCCTCACCTGGGGCCTTGGCGCGGCCGTCCTTCTGCTGTGCGCGGTGGTTGCCGTGGCCGGCCGTGCCGTGCAGACGTCCCGATTACTGCTCCGCCGCCTCGAAGCGGTCTCCAAGGACGCCGGCCGGCTGCTCGAGGAAAAGGACGCCCTCACGGAGGAGTCCGCGCGGGAACGCGCCCGACTCACCGACGAGTTCACCCGGGAGCGCGCCCGGCTCACCGAGCAGAACGCCCACCAGAAGGTCCGCCTCGCCGCCGAGATCGACCGGGAACGCACCCGGCTCGGCGCGGAGCACGCGCGCGTGGCCGACGAGTTGCGGCAGGCCAGGGCCGATCGTGCCGCCGTGGTCTCGGCGGCCGCCGCCACCGCCGCCCGGTTGCAGGCCCTGTCCACGAGCATGCTCGCCGACCTGCGCGCCATGGAGGAGCGGTACTCCGACGAGGACGTGCTCGCCGACCTCCTGCACCTCGACCACCGCACCGCGCAGGCGGGTCGCCTCGCCGACTCCGTCGCCGTCCTCTCGGGCGCGCGCTCGGGCCGCCGCTGGGCGCGGCCCATCCCCATGGAGTCGATCCTGCGCGGCGCGATGGGCCGCATCGACGGATACCAGCGCGTACGCGTCCACTCGGCGAGCGGCGCGGCGGTCGCCGGGCACGCGGCCGAGGGCGTGATGCACGCGCTCGCCGAAGTCCTCGACAACGCCGCGAACTTCTCGCCCCCGACGGCCGAGGTCCACGTCTACGTGGAGGAGGTCCCGGCGGGGGTCATCGTCTCCGTGGAGGACAGTGGCCTGGTGATGGGCGAGACACAGCTGCGCCGCGCCGAACAGGCCGTCTCCGGCGAGGAGGTGGAGGCCGGTGGCCTCGCCGGCACCCGGCTCGGCCTCGTGGTCGTCGGCCGCCTCGCCCGCAAGTACGGCCTGAGGATCTCCTTCCGCCCCTCCGCGCGCGGCGGTACGGGCGTCCTGGTCCTCGTCCCCCAGGACGTCCTCGCGAACCCGGCATCGCATCCGACGCCCCACCCGGCGCCGGTCCAGGCCCCGCCCGTGCCCCCGCCCTCTCCCTCGGCCCGCGCCGAGCACCCGGTACAGGCTCCGCGTCCGGCTCCGGAGCCGGACGCGGCGGCGCGGGAGACCGCGTCGCCCTTCCCGGGCCCGCGGCCCGGCCCGTGGTCCGGCCCGGAGAACCACCCCTGGTCCGCCCCGGAGGAGCCCGCCCGGCCCGGTCGGAGGGAGCCCTCCTGGCCGGCCGCGGAGGAGACGGCCCGGTCCGGCCCGAACCCGAAGGAACCGACCTGGCTCGCCCCGGACCAGTCCACCCGGCCCGCCCCGGAACAGACCCCCTGGCCCGGCCCGAAAGAGCCACTCAGTCTCAGCCCGAAGAAATCCGCCCGGCCCGGCCCGCAGGAATCCCCCTGGTCCGCCCCGGAGGAGCCCGCCCGGCCGGCTCCGGAACAGACCTCCTGGTACAGCTCGCAGCATCCCTCCTGGGCGGTACCCGAGGACTCCGCCCGGTCCAGCTCTGACGATTCCTCCAGGCCCGCCCCGGAGGGTTCCGCCCGGCCCGGCCCGAGCGAGCCGACCGGGTCCGCCCCGGAGAGCGCCGTCCAGCTCAGCCCGAAGGCCTTCCCCTGGTCCGGCCCCCGGGAGTCGTACGGCGCCTCCCGCTCCGTCTCCGACCTGGATCCGGAGCCGGTGCCGCCCCACGGATTTCCGTCGCACGGCTTTCCGTCCCGGCCGGCCGGCCCCGCCGACAACCTCCCCAGGCGCCACCGCGGCGGCACCCTCGCGGAAGCAGAGGCCGAAGCAGAGGCGGAGGCGGAGGCGGAAGCGGCGAGAGGAGCCGGGCTCTCCGTCGGGGCGGCGGGCGAAGTCGAGTCCGACCCCGTCCGCACCCGGATGCCCGCCAGTCCCGTCACTCCCGGCAGCCCCGACTCCCCCACCACCACCCCCGATGACGTGATGACCCGCGCCGCCCGCTTCAACAGCTTCCGCCAAGCCGTGCGCCGCACTCCGGCGGACGAGCCCGTACAGGCCCGTACGAGCCCTGCCACCCCCCACCCGGAAAGCGATCCCACGTCATGACCGGCCCCATCGGCACCACCTCGACCGCCGACGAGAAGCTGACCTGGCTCATCGAGGGCCTGCTGGCGCGCACCCCGGGCGCCCGGCACGCGCTCGTGCTCTCCCGGGACGGCCTGCAGCTGTGCCGCACGCCGGAACTCTCCGCCGACCAGGCCGACCAGCTCGCCGCCATCGCCGCCGGGATCCAGTCGCTGTCCCACGGGGCCTCCCTGCAGTTCGGGGACGGCACCGGGGGCGTGCGGTCGACGATGACCGAGTTCCACGGCGGGGTCCTGTTCATCGTCGAGGCGGGCGCGGGCGCGCACCTGGCGGTGGTCACGGCCGAGGAGGCGGACCCCGGGCTCGTCGGCCACAACATGGGCGAGCTCGTGGAGCAGCTCGGCGGGCACCTGAACGCACAGCCGCGTACGTCACTGAGCGCGCAGCCACGTACGCCATGAGCCGGCCGGGCAGGGACGACGCCCCCGACCGGCTCTACACCCTCACCCAGGGGCGCACCCGTTCCACTCCCGGAGCCCCCTTCGACCTGGTGACACTGATCGTCGCCGAGTGCGATCCGGTGCCGGGCATGCAGTCGGAGCACGCGGCGATCCTGCGCCTCGCCGGACGGCCGACCGCCGTCGCGGAGCTGGCCGCCGAGCTGCGGCTGCCGGTCAGCATCACGAAGATCATGCTCTCCGACCTGCTCGCCGAGGGCCGCGTCAGCGCCCGTCATCCCCGCAGGGTCATGCTCGCGGGCCGTCCCGATCCTCATATCCTGGAGCAGGTGCTCGTTGGACTCCGCAACCTCTGAAGCCTCTGACCCCCCTGGCACCCGTACTCCGCCGCGGGCGACGGCCGGTGACGGCCCGCGGATCGTGGACGCCGGCGGTTCCGGCACCGCCCGGTGCCTCACCGCCCGTCCCGCCTCGGTACAAGCCGGCCCACCCGCAGGGGAGTTGTCCCGGTGAGCGTCCCCGTGTCCCTCGGCGGGCCCCGCTTCCGGACGGAACCCGACGCGCTGTACCGGGAGTTGCGCCGCGAGTACGGCGCCGTGGCTCCGGTGCTGCTCGACGCGGACATCCCGGCGTGGCTCGTGCTCGGCTACCGCGAGCTGCGCCAGGTCACCGGTGACCCCGTGCTGTTCAGCCGCGACTCCGGGCTCTGGAACCAGTGGGCCCGTGTTCCCGACGGCTGGCCGATGCTGCCGATGATCGGCGGCGGGCACTCCTCCGTCCTGCACACCGTCGGCGAGCGCCACCGCGAGCGCGTGGCGCTGATCGGCGACGCGCTCGAAGCGGTCGGCTCCCACGAACTGCGCACCCACGCCGAGCGGTTCGCCGACGAGCTGATCGACGCGGTGTGCGCCGAGGGGGAGGCGGATCTCGTCGGCCACTACGCGGCCCTGCTCCCCGTACGCGTCCTCGCCACCCTCTACGGCTTCGCCGACGAGCAGGGGCCGGGCCTCGTCGCCGCCCTGAACGACATGGTCGACGGGGGTGAGGAGGCCGTCGCCGGGCAGCGGCACGTGGCCGCCGCCATGGCACACCTGGTGGCGGACCGGGCGGCGCGGCCCGCAGACGACGTGGTCAGCCGTCTGCTCGCCTCGGGACGTACGTCACGGGGTCCGGCCCTCTCCCACGAGGAGGTCACCCAGGACCTGATCGTCATGATGGCCGCGGGCCACCAGCCGACCGCCGGCTGGATCGGCAACTCGCTGCGGCTGATGCTGACGGACGACCGTTTCGCGGCCTCGCTGTTCGGCGGCCGGCGCAGTGTCGCCGAGGCCATGAACGAGGTTCTGTGGGAGGACACCCCGACACAGAACGTGGCCGGCCGGTGGGCGTCCCGCGACACCCGGCTCGGCGGCCGCCCCGTCCGCGCCGGTGACCTGCTGCTGCTCGGCCTCCAGGCCGCCAACCACGACCCGCAGGTCCGTACTCACGGGACCGCCCTGACCGGTGGCAACAGCGCGCACTTCTCCTTCGGCCACGGGGAGCACCGGTGTCCGTTCCCGGCGCAGGAGATCGCCGAGGTCGTCGCGCGTACGGCCGTCGAGGTGGTGCTGGACCGGCTGCCCGACGTCGATCTCGCGGTGCCCGCCGCCGCCCTGACGCGCCGCCCGTCCCCGTGGCTGGGCAGCCTGACGAACCTGCCGGTCCGCTTCACGCCGACGGCGCCACGCGGATGACCGTCCCGCGCCGCCCGGGCCGGGGGCCACCCGCATGGACCGGTTGCCACCCGCGACGCGTCTCATCCGACGGACGACGTTTCACCCAGGTTTCCGGAAACGGATACGCTCCCGTCGTGGCTGATATCCAGATCCCCGCAGACCTCAAGCCCGCCGACGGACGTTTCGGCGCGGGCCCCTCCAAGGTGCGTACGGAGTCGCTCACCGCGCTCGCCGCCACCGGCACGTCCCTGATGGGCACGTCCCACCGTCAGGCCCCGGTCAAGAACCTCGTGGGCAGGGTCCGCCAGGGTGTGAGCGACCTCTTCCGGCTCCCGGAGGGCTACGAGGTCGTCCTCGGCAATGGCGGCTCCACCGCGTTCTGGGACGTGGCGACCCACGGACTGATCGAGAACAAGTCGCAGCACCTCACGTTCGGCGAGTTCTCGTCGAAGTTCGCGAAGGCGGCCAAGCTGGCGCCGTGGCTGGCCGACCCGGACGTCATCACCTCCGAGCCGGGCACCCACCCGGAGTCGGTCGCCCAGTCGGGTGTGGACGTCTACGCCCTCACCCACAACGAGACCTCCACCGGTGTGGCGGCCCCGGTCAAGCGGGTCGCGGGCGCCGACGACGGCTCCCTCGTCCTCGTGGACGCGACGAGCGGCGCGGGCGGCCTCCCGGTCGACATCGCGGAGACGGACGTCTACTACTTCGCCCCGCAGAAGTCCTTCGCCGCGGACGGCGGCCTGTGGATCGGGATCTTCTCCCCGGCCGCGATCGAGCGCGCCGAGCGCGTCCACGCGAGCGGGCGGCACGTCCCGGAGTTCTTCTCGCTCCCGACGGCGATCGACAACTCCCGCAAGAACCAGACGTACAACACCCCGGCCCTCGCCACGCTGTTCCTCCTGAACGACCAGCTGGAGTGGATCAACGGCCAGGGCGGCCTGGACTGGTCGGTCCGCCGCACGGCGGCCTCCTCGCGCACGCTCTACGGCTGGGCCGAGGACGTCAAGTACGCGAACCCGTTCGTCACCGACCCGGCCAAGCGCTCGCAGGTCATCGGCACGATCGACTTCACGGACGACGTCGACGCGGCCGCGGTCGCCAAGGTCCTGCGCGCCAACGGCATCGTCGACACCGAGCCCTACCGCAAGCTCGGCCGCAACCAGCTGCGGGTCGCGATGTTCCCGGCGGTCGACCCGGCGGACGTCGAGGCACTCACCAAGTGCATCGACTACGTGATCGAGAAGCTGTAGTCGGCGCAGCCCGCCGACTTCTCCTCAAGGCCTGGTCCACCAGCCGTTCCGGCTGGTGGACCAGGCTTTTTCCGTGCCCCGGAAGGTTCCGCCCCGTCAGTCGGCCGAACGACGACCCCGGTTGCGTACACCGTGACGCACCGTCATCACCGGGCCCCGGAAGAGCCATTACGCGTTTGCCGTCACTCGAAGGTAGGCTGGCGCCATACAGCTGTCGGCGAGGTTACGAATGCGTGTACCCAATCGCCACCGACAATCTACTACGGTCGATCTGCTACCTGGCAGGTTCCGCATCACCCATTCGTCGACGCGGCGCCGCGCCAGCTGAGCAGGACCCGGAGAGGTAGGAGCACAGGGCCATGGCCACCCCCAAGGACCCGGCACTGGAACGACGCAAGGTCCGCCTGGCCCTGCGCACGTTCCGGAAGAAGGCCGGCCTCAACCAGCCCTATGTCGCTGAAGCCCTGTCCTGGTCTCCGTCGAAGGTCATCCGTATCGAAGGCGGCTCGGTCGGAGTCTCGGTGACCGACCTGCGCGCCCTGTTGGATCTCTACGGCATCGACGACGCCAAGATCCGTGAGGACTTGGAGGAGTCCACCCGGGGCAGCCGCAGGCCCCCGTGGTGGAGCCCTTATCGGGACATCGTGGATCCGCAGTTCGCGATCTATCTAGGACTCGAAGGCACCGCGGACGCGCTGTACGCCTATCACCCGACTTTCATTCCGGGGCTGCTGCAGACAGAGGACTACACCCGCGCCCTGCTGGAGAAGCGCAACTCGCCCGAGCGCCTGGACGCCATCGTCGGCCTGCGCGGCGAGCGCCAGGACCGACTGCTGCGCGGGGACGAGAAGCCGGATCTGAACTTCCTGGTGGACGAGGCCGCGCTGCGCCGCTGGATCGGCGGACCAGCCGTGATGCGCGCCCAGCTGCAGCATCTGAAGTCCGCGGCGGAACACCCGCATGTCACCTTGGATGTCGTGCCGTTCAGCGTCGGCGCCCACGCGGTGCTGCGCAGTGGATCGATCGCACTGACCTTCACGGATGACGACGACGTGCTGTTCACGGAGACGGCGAGCGGAGGGTTGACCACCCGCAACGATCAGTCGGCCGTCGACGACTACCTGACTGATTTCCAGAACTCCCGCGCCCGCGCCCTCCACGGGGACCGGATGACCGCCTTCGTCGACGAGATCATCACGCAATACCCGAACGGCCTCGCCGAGCCCTCGGCAGGCCTGCCGGACAGTCCGTCCTAGTAGGAAGCGACATCCCCACTGGCAACAGTCGGGCAGAGACCGGGAGAGGCCCGTGACGGGGTTCTTCACATGGATACGGGACCAACGGATACGGCTCAGCGAGCTTCTCGCCGTGCCCGAGCAGGGACCGGCTCAGCAACATGGCGACGACACGGAGACGGATGATGTCGATATTCCTCCTACCGCTCTCCGCGGTCCGCCACCGCTGGTGGGCCGCCCCCCGACGTGGCGCGACCTGATACGTGACGTCCTGTACGAGGACTCGGCCCAGATCAACTTTCGGCGGGCGAGCCTCTGGTTGGTGTGCCTCATATCAGTGGGATCCGCTGTCGCGTACCTGATGGCCGTGGTTCTTTCCGCCATCACCAGGGCCATCGACCCGGCCGCGGCCCCCTCCACGCTCCACCTGACAGGGAGCATCCTCGGCTTGGGCGGACTCAGCGGCTTTGTCGCATGGCGGCGCCTACGAGCACTGCGCCAGGAACCACCCCCCGGCCCGCCGCCCGCCGCGCCGACTCCTGCCGATCCCGCCCCTACCGATCCGGTGACCGGTACCGGCCATCCGGAGCCCGGCCCACCAGGTTCGGGAAGTGGCGAGCCGCAGCCGTAGTCCCACGTTCAAGGAGCAGCCCCGCGCCCCCGGCGGTGAGCGTGCCGACAGCCGCCCAGACCCAGGGCCGAGCCTCAGCTGTAACGGTGAACGACAGAAGCACCCCTGCCGTGGTCGCTGTACCGCCAGCCAGAACACAGAGAACCACCGCTACGACAGCCAGCGGCAATAAGGGCCTCGGTCCGTCCGTTTCACCATTCCGCGTCACATGCGATGGTCCGGTGGAATCCCCCATCATGTCCCCAGCCAGTCTTCCTTTGCGCCTCTGGTGGTGTTCGGGATGCTGCGTCGCCGAGAGCCCCAATCGAACCACATGCACCTTCCGCCCCGCTGGCCCCCTACCCCGAAGGCCGAAAATCGCTTATCCCGTCGTCCGGTCCGGACGCCTCCCGAGGAGATCGCACAGGAAGCCACTCCAACTCGCTTCGCAGAAAGCCAAGTTGGGTCCGGCCGGCCGCTTGGAGTCGCGGACTCGGACCCTCCCCCTCCCTAAGGCGACCTCGACACAGTCACCCGGATCAGAGACGCTGCTTTTGCGCCAGATGAGCTCGGGAAGGTCCCCATCGGCCACCCTCGACTCCTCCGCCATCAGGCAGTTGACTGCACACGTCGAGCAAGCATGTTTGAGATAGTCCAGTATCTCCTGCTATCACCGCCTCCCGCACGCTATTGCATCAATGGGAGTCTCCGCAGGAGGACAGCTGGAGCGGGCAGAGCACGTCATAACCGAGCCGTCGATCACGCAATCTCGCTCTTGTTCCGTCACTCTTCAGGTTAGGGTCTCCAAACTCGCGGAGCCTAGGCTGAAACCGGCCCAGGGGGCAGGCCGGTGCGCACGGCCAGTCGGCAGCAGCCCGTCCGGACGTGCGCTTCAGCTCACGTAGCCGTGCAGCTCACCGAAGGCACACCCCCACCCCCCGGCGCTCCCCCGAACCCGAACGTCGCCGAACCGCCCGCCGCGACGGCCCCGTTGTGACCGGCGTTCACGGCCGTCACGGTCGCCCCGCTCTGTGTGTACGACGCGTTCCACATGTTCGTGACCTTCTGTGCGCCGGGCCAGGTCCACGTCACCTTCCAGGACTTGAGCGCGGTCGTACCGGAGTTGGTCACCTTCACCTCGGCGTTGAACCCACCGCCCCAGTCGCTGCCGACGGTGTAAGCGGCGGTGCAGGCGGCCGTGCCCCCACCGGGGTCCCCGGGATCGCCGGGGTCGCTTCCCCCGGGCGGGAATCCGGGCGCCTTGACGCTCGCGAGGTACCCGTCCTTCACCGTGTCCACGGTCTGCCAGTCGTCCTTCAGGATCCCGCCCGTGTCACCGGAGTTGGGGTTCCAGGACCAGAAGGTCCAGGAGAAGCTGTCGGCGCCGTTCGTACTCGTGGGGCGGAGGTACTTCACCAGCGCCGCGAGCCACTTCTGGTCGACGGTCGACTGGAGCGTCGTGCCGAACTCGCCCACCCACACCGGCGCGATGTTCTGCTTGAAGATGTAGCCCCAGTACTTGTCCCAGATGCCGGGCATGTTGTCGGGGAACGACGGATCGCTGAACCAGCTCTGCTGGGCCACGCTCGTGGCGTAGTCGTGGGCCGAGTACACCACCCGGTTGGGCACGTCCAGTTGCACCGGGTACCGCGCGACCCCCATCAGGTTGCCGCCCCACCAGCCGGACACTCCGTCGAACGTCTGCACACCCTCGACGAAGACCAGCAGTTCCGGGTTGACGGACAGGACCGCGTTCCCGGCGCGCTGGGCTGCGAGACGCCAGTCCCTCGCCGTGTCGCCGCAGCCCCAACAGGCCGGATCGTGCGGTTCGTTGTGCAGGTCGATGCCGATCACCGTCGGATCACCCTTGTAACGGGTGGCGAGCGCCTTGAGGTTGGTGATCCACGTCGACTCGGGAACCGCGGACGTGTACCAGAGCGCGGACTGGCCGCCCGCGTCCGGCCGGTGCCGGTCCAGTACGACCTTCAGGCCGTCCTGACCGGCGTACGACACGATCCTGTCCATGATCTGGAGGGGTGAGAGGCCCTGGAGGTCGGCGTTCTTGCCGCCGGAGAAGTCGATGCTGTTGGGCACGGAGCCGCTTTTGAGGATGTCGTCGCTGTACGGCAGCCGGATGGTGTTGTACCCGAGCGACTTCATCTGGTCGATCATGCTCTTGTAGTCGCGCGCCCAGAGTCCGTGGACGGCGTGGTTGGCGGTCTCGAACCCGAACCAGTTGATGCCGGCGATCCGTACGGACTGACCCGCGGCATCCAGGATCTGACGGCCGTTGGTGTGCCAGTACCCGGCTCCGGGGACGGCGGCCTCAGCGGTGACTGCCGTGCCCGCCGTCTCCGCCTGTGCGGCCTGGACACCGGCAAGCGGTAACAGGAGCGCCGCGGCGGCAGCACCCAGCGCTCTTCGCAAGCTGCGGAACATGTCGCTGCTTCCTCTCGGGAGGCGCGGACCCGGAACGGGTGGGAGCGCTCCCACCGCACCACGCACCCCCATGGAAGTAAGCCAGCGTGAACACGTCAAGAAGTCGTGCGACATCCGGGACACACGAACACGCCCCGGACACCGCACGACCCTGAAGCCAGCCCCGAAACCGACCTCGAATCCGACCCGATCCCGATCCCGACGGGACCATCCGCCGAGCCTGCTCAGCCGCTGCGATCGCTCCCCCGTCGAGCCCTTCGCCTGCCGCGACTGCTCACCTGCTGAGCTTCTGGAACCTGCGGACCGCCAGCGGCACGAAGATCAGCGTGAGGACCAGCGGCCACACCCCCGCCATCAGCAGGGCGTGCTGCTCGACCCACGAGTCGCCACTGCCCACCGGCGTACCGAAGAGCTCACGCGTGGCCGCCGCCGTGGACGAGATCGGGTTCCAGGCCGCCACGTGGCCGAGCCAGTCGGGCATCAGCTGCGGCGCGACGAAGATGCTGGAGATCATCGTCAGCGGGAACGCGACCGCGAACAGACCGCCCGCCGCCTCCGGGTTGGGCACGAGCAGGCCGAGCCACACACCGAGCCAGATCAGCGCGAACCGCAGCCACAGCAGCAGCCCGAACGCCCCCAGGAAGGCGAAGCCGCCGTCGGGGCGCCAGCCCATGGCCAGCGCGGTGAGCATCAGGATCGTCAACTCCGCGCAGGCGACGATGAGATCGGTGACCCCGCGTCCGGCGACGACGGCGGACGGCGACATCGGCATGGAGCGGAACCGGTCGATGACCCCCTTCGTGGAGTCGTACACCACGAGCGTCGCCGTGTTGATGAACCCGAAGGCCATCGTCATCACGAACATGCCGGGCATGAGGAAGTCCCGGTAGTCGCCGCCGCCCGGCACCTGCATGGCGCTGCCGAAGACGTATCCGTACAGCAGCACGGACAGGATCGGGAAGCCCAACTGCCAGGCGATGTTGATCGGTTGGCGCTGGTAGTGGGTGAGTCCGCGCCGGACGATGTTCCAGCAGTCGGCCAGCACCCAGTACGTACGGCCGCGCCCGCTCGGGGCGGTCACCTCAAGCGTCCCGCTCATACCGCGACCTCCTTGGCCTGCTCGGCGCCCTCGTGACTCCCCGTACCCTTGGCGCCCTTGCCGCTTTCCGGACCCTGCGCGTCCTGTCCGGGCACGTCCGTGCGGTGGCCGGTCAGGTGCAGGAACACGTCGTCGAGGCTGGGCCTGCGCAGCCCGATGTCCTCCACGCGCACCCCCTCGTCCTGAAGCGTCCGCGCCACCTCGGTGAGCGCCGCGACCCGGTCGGTCACGGGCGCGTGCACCCGCAGCTCGGTCTCGTCCGAATCCGGTTCGCCGTCCGAGACCCGGGCGACGACCTTCACCGCCCGCGCGACGTCGGCGCGCTCGGCGACGACGACCTCGATCCGGTCGCCACCCACCGCGCTCTTCAGCCCGTCCGGGGTGTCGTCGGCGATGGCCCGCCCCTGGTCGATGACCGTGATGTGCGAGGCGAGCTTGTCGGCCTCCTCCAGGTACTGCGTGGTCAGCAGCACGGTGGTGCCGCCGGTCACCAACGCCCGTACGGCGTCCCACACCTCGCCCCGGCCGCGCGGGTCGAGCCCTGTCGTGGGCTCGTCCAGGAACAGCACGCTCGGGGTGAGGATCATCGACGCGGCGAGGTCGAGGCGCCGCCGCATGCCGCCGCTGTACTTGCCGACGCCCTTACCGGCGGCGTCGGTCAGGTCGAACTGCTCCAGCAGCTCCGTCGCCCGCAGCCGCGCGCGGCGCCCGCCCAGGTGGAAGAGCCGCCCGAACATCTCCAGGTTCTGCCGGCCGGTGAGCACCTCGTCCACCGCCGCGTACTGACCGGTGAGACCGATCCGCGCCCGTACCTCCCGTGGCCGCGCGGCCACGTCCAGGCCGGCCACCCACGCGCTTCCCCCGTCCAGCTTGACCAGGGTGGAGAGGATGCGAACGGCGGTGGTCTTGCCCGCGCCGTTCGGACCGAGCAGGCCGTGCACCGTGCCCTCCCGCACGGTCAGGTCGAAACCGTCGAGGGCGCGCTTCTCGCCGTACCTCTTCTCGAGCCCCTCGGCCCGCACCGCGTATCCACTCACAGAACTCCCCCATCCCGGAAACTGAGTACATCGTACTCTAATGAGAGTACACCGTACTCAGTTTCGGTCCAAGGGATTACTCTGAGGCTCATGACAAGCAGTTCGGGTGGCACGGACACCAGCGGCAGCGGCGACATCGTCCGCACCCTCCACCTGCTGTGGGACATGGGCCCACGGCCCAGCCGCGGCCCCAAGCCGGGGCTCACGCTCGACCGGATCGTGGAAGCGGCGGTCGGGGTCGCGGACACGGAGGGCCTCGAGGCAGTCTCGATGCGCCGGGTCGCGACGGAGCTCGGCACCGGCACGATGTCCCTGTACCGGTACGTGCCCGGCAAGGGCGAGCTGCTCGACCTGATGCTGGACCGCGTCCAGCGCACCGAGGGTGACATGTCCGTCTTCGGCGACGACTGGCGTTCGGCCCTGGAGGCGCTGGGCCGCGAGAGCCTCGCCCTCTACCGGCGCCACCCCTGGCTGCTGAAGGTCAACCAGTCCCGCCCGGTCCTCGGCCCCAGCGCCATCGACGGCCTGGAGAAGGTGATCTCCTGCATCAGGCCCATGGGTCTGAGCGACCCGGAGCTGATCTCGGTGGTCATCATGATCGACTCGTACGTCATCGGGGCCGCCCGTTCCCAGCTCTACACCCAGGAGGCGGAGCGCAGGACCGGCCTGACGGACGCGGAGTTCTGGGCCGCCCAGGCCCCGGTCCTGGAGAAGATCATGACGAGCGACCGCTACCCCGTGATGGCCTCACTCTCCGAGGACTCCTTCAGCTCGGACTTCGACCACTTCGGCTTCGGCCTCCAGCGCATCCTGGACGGCCTCGACACCCTCGTCACCCACCGCCGGGGCGCGGGCGGCGACGGCGACTGAGCGGACCGGGGTACGGCGGGCCGCAGGGTCAGCGCCCCCGAAGGGCCGCGGGAAACCGCGCGACCAGCCACGACGGGGCCCGCAGCCGGCGCGCCGAACCTCCGGCGGAGCCGCTCACCCGCGACGGCGGAACAGCCGCTTGAGTCCGTAGATGACGGCGAGCGCGGCCGCCAGAGCGATCGCGCCCGTCTTGAGGCCGATGCCCGACCCGTCGTCGCCATCGGCTCCGCCGGCCGAACCGCCCTCGCCCGACGGTGACTTGCCGTCTCCGCCGCCGCCGGGGAAGTTCCCCGGCTCCACGGAACTCCCGGCGCCCTCGCTCCCGTACAGCAGGGCGGAGCCGTCCCGGGTGTACGTCATCGACTCGCCCTGCCCCATGAGCGGCACGCTCAGTCCCCCCTGCCGCTTGGGCTTTCCGTTGTTCCACTTGTACGCGATGCCGTTGAAGTAGCCGCGTACGGAGAGCTGCTTGCCGTCGGGCGAGAAGGCCCCGTCGGTGACCCAGAGGTCGATGTCGGCGGTGCGCTTGAAGATGTTGGTGCCGGAGGCGGAGAGCTTGGCGGGCCCCTCGTACAGGCCGCCCCCGTTCTCGTTCTTCGAGACGATGTAGGCCCGGCCGGTCTTCGGATGCACCATCAGCGCCTCCGCGTCCCGTGCCCCGTCCGCGTACTTCACGTCGTACTGCGTGGCCCGGACGGTCTGGTCCTTCAGCTGCTTCGGTTCGGGCAGCTCGTAGATCCACACGTGGTCCCACTTGCCGCCGAGGTTGTCGCCGATGTCGCCGACGTAGAGATGGCCGTTCGCCCCGACGGAGATGGCCTCCACGTCGCGGGGCCGGCCGACGCCCGTCATGGTGACGGTCGCGACGGTCTCGCCGGTCCTGCTGTCGACGGCGTAGAGGAAGGCGCCGTCGTCGCTGTCGTTGTGGGTCCAGTAGACGCCCGGGTGGGCCCGGGAGGCGGCGAGCCCGCTGGACTCGGTGATCCGGGGGTCCTTGAGAGTGAACCCGTCCGCGCCCTCCGCCCCGTCGTCATCGGCGGCAACGGCGGGCGCGGCGAGCACCCCGGCGAGAAGGGCCCCGGCAAGGAGCACGAGCGAGCGACGCATGCCCCAAGACTGCCATCCCCGCGGCCGGTTCAGCGGGGCGTGTCCAGCTTCACACCCCGCCCCCACCGGTGATCGTCCATCATGAGCGGATGCTCAGGTTCATGCCGGTCGGCGACTCCATGACCATCGGAAGCGCCGGCGAACACACATGGCGTTACCGGCTGTGGCAGCACCTGTGCGGGACGTACGGGAGGCCGTTCGAGATCGTCGGCCCCCGGGAGACGCTCTACGACAAGGCCACGGCCGCCGCCGACTCGTACGAGTACGCCGACCCCGGCTTCCCCCGCGGCCACCTCGCCGGCTGGGGCGAGGGCTGGCAGCACCTGGCCCCGCTGATCGGCGACGCGGTCCGCACGACCCGCGCCGACGTGCTCCTCGTGTCGCTGGGCCTGATCGACCTGGGCTTCTACACGAACGCGGAACAGACGACGGAGAACGCCCGCACGTTCGTGGCGCGGGCCCGCACGGCGAATCCCCGCGTGTCGATGGTGCTCCTGCCGGTGATCCCGAACGTCCGCGCCGAGACCGACGCGCCCTTCGCCGCCGAGGTCGCCCGTTTCAACGAGCTCCTCGCGAAGACGGTGGCGGACCTGGACGAGCCCGCGTCCCCTCTCCTCCTGGCCTCGGTCCCGGAGTCGTACGACATCAGCCTGGACACGTACGACGGCACGCACCCCAATGCCTCCGGCGAACACAAACTGGCGGCGGCCTTCACCGACGCGATGCATCAGGCGTGGGGCGTGGGCGAGCCGTACCGGGCCGAAACCACCTGACCGGATCACGACGTGCCCTGGTCACCGTGCGTATCGTTGCACTGCGCGGCTGCACTCGTCCGAGGAGCGGCCGGGGAGGAACGCCACGATGACCGTCCTTGACGACAGGATCGAGATGGCCGACGAGAGCAAGGGGCTCACGCTCGACGTGCTGTTCGAGCACCTGGAGCGGATGCCCGTCCCCGAGGGATACAAGGTTGAGATCGTCGAGGGGGCCATCTTCATGTCGCCGCAGCGGGACACTCACTGGGAGATCATCGCGGATCTCTTCGAGCAACTCCGGACCAAGTACCCGCGGAAGCGCGTGAAGTCCGACGTCCGTGTCGACTACCCGGGTCAGCTCAACGGCTTTGCGAGTGATGTCACGTTGGTGGCCGAGGATGCCACCAAGGCGGACAACGGGTACTGGCGCTGCCAGGACGTCCAGTTCGTCGCCGAAGTGATCTCCAGGGGCACCGCCCCCAACGACTACGGCCCCAAGAAGACCGCGTACGCCCTCGCCGAGGTCCCCGTCTACCTCATCGCCGACCCGTACCAGGGCAAGTGCCACCTCTTCACCCAGCCCAAGGACGGGGAGTACATCAGCGAACTCTCCGTCACCTTCGGCGCGGACGTCGACATGACGAACACGCCCCTCGGCCTCAAGCTCAGGACGGACGAGTTCCCCCGGGACTGACGCCCCACCTCGCCCTCGGCCCTCTTGACCTCAACCAAACTTGAGCTCCTACGGTCGGTTCATGACCACACAGAGCCCCGCCCAGCCCACCCCGTACCCGCAGGCCCGCCTCGCCGCTCAGCCCATCGGCTACTGGACCGGCGCCGCCTACCGCGAGGTGGTCGGCCGCATCCGTACGGAGTTGGCGACCGAGTCGCTGACCCAGCCCCACTGGTGGGTCCTCAACCACGTCGCGGCCGCCCCGGCCCACTGGACCCGGACCGAACTCACCGCCAAGCTCACCCGCTACGACGACCAGGGCATCGACTTCGGTGACGTCTTCGACGACCTGGCGAGCCGCGACTGGCTGACCGAGACGGCCTCCGGCACCCTCACCCTCACGGAGGCGGGAGAAGCAGGCCGACTCCGAGCCAGGGAACGCAACCTCCGGGCCCACGAACAGATGCACGCCGGAATCACCGAGGAGGAGTACGTGGCCACGCTCGACGTCCTGCGCCGGGTGATCACGAACCTGGGCGGGGACAGCGACCTGCCGGAATAGGCGCGACGGCCTCGCCTTGCGCCCCGAGGCCGCCTTCCGGGCTGCGGCAGCAGCGTATGACGCCCTACGCACCGGAGGCACACTCCTGTACGCGCGTCCGCCAACCGTCAGATAGCGGCTGGAGTGTCACCTCGAACGCGGCGGCCGTACGACAGCGGAGGCAGTGGGTCTCCTCGCTCCGGGGGCGGAAGACGTGTTCGGTACCCGGCCCTGGGCAGGTCACCAGGCCCCGCCGGGCCGGGGCCACGGCCCGCTCGGGCGGTGGAGTGGGAGTCACCTGGCACCTCGCCGCCGGGAGCTTCTCGATCAGGCGGTGCCGCAGGAACCCGACCGCCGAACGGACACCGCCCGCGGGAAGGCCGCTCGTCAGGGCCCGGCGGAGATCCGGCGCCGAGACACCCCGTCGCAGCCACTCCGCCGCCGCGTCGGCCAGGAGACGGGCCTCACGTACGCCCAGGAGCAGATCCCGGTGCGCGTGGCGCAGGGACAGCAACACGCCTTCTGCCTGGACGAGTTCGGAGTCGGTCCCGGAGTCGGTCCCGGGCTCGGGCTCCTCGCCGACAGCAGCTTCATCCGCATCCGGAGTCGGGTCTTGGGGTGGTGGGTGGGGAAGGTTCTTCTCTCCCAGGTCTTCTCTCTGGGGAGAGTCACCGACCGTCCGCTCCCTCGGTCCGCCGACCGTCGGTGGCCGCTCACTCGGTACGTCGTCGCCCACACCCATGTCCGCCCCTCCCTCTCGGACCCGGGACGCCTCGTCACGCGTGAGGGTGACATTGGCGAGGAGTTGTTCCGTGACCCAGCGGCCCCGCGCACCCTGCTCCCGCCACTCGTGCAAGTAGCGGCAGTCGGTGAGGAGTTGCTTGGCCTTCTGGTACGCCCGGCCCTTCAGGCCCAGCCTGGCCGCGTGTTCGCTGAGCGGCTTGGGGGCAGCGGCCTCGGACTCGGGGAGCCCCTGTACGTACAGCAGCAGAACCTTCGCGTCGCTGTTGAGCCGCGAGTGCCGTACGACGTCGTGCGAGGCTTTCGTGTAGCGCCGAACCGGCGCGATAGCATGCCGAAGCATTTCTGGTGGACGTCCATCCACTAGTGATGAAGGTCCTCGGCGGGTGTTGGTAGCACCTCCGGGGACCGCTCCGCACACAGACGTGCACGGAGTGTGATGTCGCGGTCACCGTACAGCACCGATCAAGCGACTCACCACCTCGTACAACAACCCCGCCTCCACGAACGGCACTTCGGCCGTCGGCTCCGACCGCCACTCCAACGGCCAGGTCAGCCCACCCAACGCGGGCACCCCCACGTACGCCCATCCCTGCGCGTCCCGCCCCAGGGCACGCACCCCGGCGGGCCAGCGGTGGCCCGCCACGCTTTGCGGGGGCAACAGGAAGTACATGTACCGGCACCCGGTCGCCTCACGGACGATCGGTCCCGCCTGAAAGTCCGTGAACTGCATCAGCTCGTACGCCACTTGTTCTGCGAGTACGCCCGCGATGCGTACGGCGTCGAAGTGGATGCCGGCATGGCGGAGGCCGTGTCCGGAGGCGGGGATCCAGGAGTGCACCTTGGCCGGTGCGGTTTCCGAGTTCATGGAGCAAATGCTTACGGGCGGTCACATACTGTGACCAGGGTTACGCAAGGTCCGTGCACCTCTGTGCACTTGGGGAGGTCGTTGTGCACTCCGGTGATCAGGGTTCGAGCAACCTGGAGATGTTCGGCTCGTTGCTGCGGTTCTTCCGCGAACGGGCCGGGATGACGCAGGAGGGGCTGGGCGGACAGGTCGGGTATTCCAAGTCCCAAGTGGCGATGGTGGAGAGGGGCGAGCGTCCACCCAAGGGGAAGCTCGTCGAGATCGCGGACGAGGCGCTGAGTGCACAAGGTGCACTTCTTGCGGCAGGCAAGCACCTGAGGGCCAGCCGCTTCCCCTCGTGGTTCGAGGACTACGCCGGGTTGGAGGCCAAGGCAACCGCCATCTACATGTACGCGAACCACCTGATCCCCGGCCTTCTCCAGACCGAGGTGTATGGACGGGCGACCTTCGACGTCCACTGCCCACCCTTGGAGGACGACGAGATCGAGGCCCGACTCGCTGCCCGCCTTGACCGGCAGCGGGTCTTGGACCGCAAACCCGCCCCGGTCATCGGCTTTGTGCTGGAGGAACACGTCCTAAGACGGCCCCTCGGAGGTGAGCAGGCTCTCAAGGAGCAGTTGGGCCACATCCTCGACGTGGGGAAACGGCGCAACATCGCAATCCAGGTGATGCCCACCAACCGGCAGATCCACGCGGGACTCGACGGCCCGATGATCCTGCTGGAGACGCATGCGCACAAACAGATCACTTACGTCGAGGGACCGAGCAACGGCTACTTCATCAGCGAACAGCCCGACCTGGGAAACACGTTCGCGCGATATGGCATTCTGCGGGCGCAGGCCCTCAACCCCGAGGAGTCGGCGAAGCTGATCGACGAAGTGGCGGGTGAACTATGAGCGCAGACCTGAAGTGGTTCAAGAGCAGCTACAGCAGCGGTCAGGGCGGCGAATGCGTCGAGATAGCGATCGCCGACCCCCCCCTCACCGCCGCCACCTCCATCCACATCCGCGACTCCAAAACCCCCACCGCTCCCACCCTCAAGGTCACAGCGGACACCTGGTCCGCCTTTCTCAACCTCACCGCTGGAGCATGAGCGAAGCTGGCCGAGGCGGCGGAGATCCGGCAGGGGCGTACCCGTACGACCATGTGGTGTTGCCTAGAGCGCACTCCACGCCGTTGGCTATGAGTCATGAAGTACACGCAGCTGGGACGCACAGGACTCAAGGTCAGCCGACTCGTGCTCGGGACCATGAACTTCGGGCCGCAGACGGACGAGGCCGACAGCCACGCCATCATGGACGCGGCGCTGGACGCGGGCATCAACTACTTCGACACCGCCAACGTGTACGGCTGGGGCGAGAACAAGGGCCGTACCGAGGAGATCATCGGCAGCTGGTTCGCCAAGGGCGGTGAGCGGCGCGACAAGGTGGTCCTCGCCACCAAGGTGTACGGGAACATGGCCGACGGCGACGCCTGGCCCAACCACGACAAGCTCTCCGCGCTGAACATCCGGCGGGCGGTGGACGCCAGCCTGAAGCGGCTGGGGACCGACTACATCGACGTCTACCAGTTCCACCACGTCGACCGCCGCACTCCCTTCGAGGAGATCTGGCAGGCCATCGACGTACTCGTCCAGCAGGGAAAGATCCTGTACGCCGGGTCCTCCAACTTCCCCGGCTACAAGATCGCCCAGGCCAACGAGATCGCCGCCCGCCGGGGCGGCACGATCGGCCTCGTCAGCGAGCAGTGCCTCTACAACCTCGCCGAGCGACGCGCCGAGATGGAGGTGATTCCCGCCGCGCGGGAGTACGGGCTCGGGGTGATCCCCTGGTCGCCGCTGCACGGCGGGCTGCTCGGTGGCGTCATCAAGAAGGAGGTCGAGGGCGGGCGCAGGGCGAGCGGCCGGGCCGCCGACTCCCTCGCGAACACCTCGATCCGCGCCCAGGTCCAGTCGTACGAGGACCTGCTCGACAAGCACGGGATCGAGCCCGGTGAGGCCGCCCTGGCCTGGCTCCTCACCCGGCCCGGCGTGACCGGTCCGATCGTCGGTCCGCGCACCGCCGGTCAGCTGGAGTCGGCGCTGCGAGCCGTCGAACTCGAACTGAGCGAGGAGCTCCTGACCGGCCTGGACGAGATCTTCCCGGGCCCGGGCCCCTCCCCGGAGGCCTTCGCCTGGTAGCGGGGTTCCTACGCCGGGTGTCCGACGGTTCTCGCTCGGTGGCGGGGCCCGGCGACCACGCCACTCCGGGGGCGCGGGACTGTCACATCGTGCGGCTCCGCCGCAGGGCGCGACCAGCCGCGACGGGCCCGCGGACGCGCACCGCGGAGGGCACGACGGCGGGGTGGCGGCCGGTCATCTACCGACGGCCGCCGCCATCGCCACCACAACGAACATCAGCACAAGCACACCGGCCATGATCCGGTTCCGCGTCTTCGGGTCCACGCGTCGAGCGTAACCGGCTCCTTCAGGCATCCCCGCCGAGGGGCCCGCCCAGGGGCCACCGGGCCAGCGACTCGTACCGCGGCTGCTCCCCCGGCACGCCCGAGGCGGGCAGCCGGCTCCGCATCAGGGACAGCTCGCCGACGGTCCAGGTCCGCCC
Organism: Streptomyces aurantiacus; assembly: GCF_027107535.1. Lineage (NCBI taxonomy): Bacteria > Bacillati > Actinomycetota > Actinomycetes > Kitasatosporales > Streptomycetaceae > Streptomyces > Streptomyces sp. Qhu-G9. The sequence continues at coordinate 9,082,987 of NZ_CP114283.1, forward strand.
CTCGAAGCCGTCCAGCGCGGACACGTACGGAGCGAAGTCCGCCTCCTCGCGGCTGCGGGCCAGCGTGAGGTGCGGCCGGTACCGGCGGTGCTCCTCCCGGTCCACGCCCGCCTTGCGCCCGGCCGCCGCCGTCCGTTCGGCGAGCAGCCGCAGGGTCCGTACGTCTCCCGCGGCGCCCGCCCACAGCGCGCGGCCCCCGAAACGGCCGCCGCCCCGAAGGGACAGGGGGAACGGGTCGGTCCGCCGCGCCGCCCGCTCCAGCCGGACCGACAGCTCCGGCACGGCCTCCTCGTCGACCTCTCCGTAGAACGCGAGCGTGAAGTGCCAGCCGGGTCGGGCCGTCCAGCGCAGCCCGCGGTCCGCGCCAGGCAGCTTGCGCAACCCGGCGACCACCGAGGCGAGTTCGTCGGTCACTTCCTTCGGGGGCAGCACCGCGGCGAAGAGTCTCATGGCAGCCGGGGTCGCGGCCTACGCCGCGGTTGCCAGTTCCCGCTCCCGCGGGACGAAGCGGACCTGTGGGTGGCCGTGGTGCCAGCCCACCGACAGACGCAGTCCGCCCACTCGGGCCAGGACCAGGCCGACGGTGACGGCGGCCAGGAGCGAGACGACTCCGCCGGCCGCGAAGCCCACCCGGGGGCCGTAGGCGTCGGTGATCCAGCCGACGACGGGCGCCCCCAGCGGAGTACCGCCCATGAAGACCATCATGAACAGGGCCATGACGCGGCCGCGCATGGCCGGGTCGGTGCCCATCTGGACCGCGGTGTTCGCCGTGACGTTGACCGTCAGGCCGGCGATTCCTATCGGGACCATGAGCAGGGCGAACAGCCAGTAGGAGGGGGCCAGTGCGGCCACGATCTCCAGGACACCGAAGGCGACGGCGGCGGCGATCAGCACCCGCAGCCGGGCCGTACCGCGCCGGGCGGCGAGCAGCGCGCCCGCGAGCGAACCGACGGCCATCAGCGTGTTGAAGAGGCTGTACGCGCCCGCGCCGGCGTGGAAGACGTCGTCCGCGTAGGCGGAGAGCCAGACGGGGAAGTTGAAGCCGAAGGTGCCGATGAAGCCGACGAGGATGATCGGCCACATCAGGTCGGGGCGGCCCGCGACGTAGTGCAGTCCCTCGCGGAGCTGTCCCTTGCCGCGCGGGGTGCGCTGGACCTGGTTCAGCTCGCGGGAGCGCATCAGGAGGAGCCCGGCGATGGGCGCGACGAACGACAGTCCGTTGAGAAGGAACGCCCAGCCCGTGCCCACGCCGGTGATGAGCAGACCCGCGACGGCGGGGCCCACCAGGCGGGCGGACTGGAAGTTGGCGGAGTTGAGGCTGACCGCGTTCTGCAACTGGTCGGGGCCGACCATCTCCGAGACGAACGACTGCCGGGCCGGGTTGTCGATGACCGTGGCGAGGCCGACGGCGAAGGCGGCGACGTAGACGTGCCAGACCTGGACGTGGCCGGAGAGGGTCAGGAAGGCGAGCGCGATGCCGGTGAGGCCCATCGCTGACTGGGTGGCCAGCAGGGTCGGGCGCTTCGGCAGCCGGTCGACGAGGACGCCGCCGTAGAGGCCGAAGAGCAGCATCGGCAGGAACTGCAGGGCCGTGGTGAATCCGACGGCGGCGGAGGAGCCGGTGAGGCTCAGCACCAGCCAGTCCTGGGCGATGCGCTGCATCCAGGTGCCGGTGTTGGAGACGACCTGGCCGGTGAAGAACAGGCGGTAGTTCCTGATCTTCAGCGAGCTGAACATCGTGGAACGGGTCTTGGGTGCGGACGGGGAGTTGTGGGCGGCTGGTGCGGGGGCGGAGTGGGCTCCGGATCCCGTACTCAACGGCGTTCGCCTCCTTGCGTGTTTCGGCGAGCTCGGCCGGTGGGCGCGTGGGTGAGCTCGGTGGCTTCCGTGTGTTCGGCTACAGGTGGGCCAGCTTCTCCAGGACGGGGGCGGCTTCGCGGAGCTTCGCCCACTCGTCCTCGTCGAGGCTGTCGACCAGTCCGGCCAGCCACGCGTTCCGCTTGCGGCGGCTCTCGTCGAGCATGGCCTCGGCCCGCTCGGTCTGCGTGACGACCTTCTGACGCCGGTCCTCGGGGTGCGGCTCCAGCTTGACCAGGCCCTTGGCTTCGAGCAGCGCCACGATGCGGGTCATCGAGGGCGGCTGCACATGCTCCTTGCGGGCGAGCTCGCCGGGTGTGGCGGTGCCACAGCGGGCGAGGGTGCCGAGGACCGACATCTCTGTCGGGCTCAGCGACTCGTCGACCCGCTGGTGCTTGAGTCGACGTGACAGGCGCATCACGGCGGATCGCAGGGAGTTCACGGCGGCTACGTCGTCGCCATGGGTGAGGTCAGGCATGTTCTTTAGAGTAACTCATTACCCTAACTAAAGACCACCGCAACGCGCGCGTGGCGCGCGTGAAACGGGCCACGGACGCTTCCTCTCGCCCATACATCACTCATACGAGTGAGACTGTTCCAGAAAGTGACCCGATGTCCCGCCGGGTGCGGCGACCCTCGACTCCATGGGGACCAGCGTGCTCAGCCTGCGGATAGACGGGGAGCTGCTCGAGCGGCTCCGGCACCATGCGGCCAGAAGGGGAATGAGCGTCCAGGACTACGTCGCCGGGACGCTCATCCGGGACGACTTCGACGAGCGGTTCCGGACCGCGGTCGAGGAGACGGAAAAGTTCTACGGGGTCACGTGAACCAGGACGTTCCGCGGGCCACGTGACCCGGACGGTCCGCGGGGTCACGTGAGCCCGCGGCGGGCCGGGGCTCAGGTCAGGCCCAGCGCCGGCATCAGGTAGTAGAAGGCGAAGACCGCCGAGACCACGTACATCGCGACCGGCACGTCACGCCCGCGCCCGGCCGCCAGCCGCAGCACGACGAACGTGATGAAGCCCATGCCGATGCCGTTCGTGATCGAGTACGTGAACGGCATCATCATCATCGTCACGAACGCCGGGATCGCGATGGTGTGGTCGCTCCAGTCGATCTGCCGGATCGAGCCGGACAGGATCAGGAAGCCGACCGCGAGCAGCGCCGGGGTGGCGGCCTGGGACGGGACCATCGTGGCGACCGGGGTGAGGAAGAGCGCGACACCGAAGAGACCGCCGGTGACGACGTTCGCGAAGCCGGTGCGGGCGCCCTCGCCGACGCCCGCCGTGGACTCCACGAAGCAGGTGGTCGCGGACGAGGAGGTCGCACCGCCCGCGGCGACCGCGATGCCGTCGACGAAGAGCACCTTGTTGATGCCCGGCATGTTGCCGTTCTTGTCGGTCAGCTCCGCCTCGTCGCCGATGCCCATGATCGTGCCCATCGCGTCGAAGAAGCACGACAGCAGGACCGTGAAGACGAACAGCACGCCGGTCAGTACGCCGACCTTGCCGAAGCCACCGAAGAGACTGACCTCGCCGACCAGCCCGAAGTCGGGGCTGGCGACCGGGTTGCCGGGCCACTTCGGCGTGGTCAGGCCCCAGGAGGGCACCTTGGCGACCGCGTTGATCACCACGGCGACCACCGTCATCGCGACGATCGAGATGAGGATGGCGCCCGGCACCTTGCGCACGATCAGCGCCAGCGTCAGGAGCGTGCCGAGGACGAAGACCAGGACGGGCCAGCCGTCGAGGTGCCCGGTCCCGCCGAGCTGCAGCGGCACGGTCGTCTGTGCGGCGTCCGGGATGCGGGAGACGAAGCCCGAGTCGACCAGGCCGATCAGCATGATGAACAGGCCGATGCCGATCGCGATGCCCTTGCGCAGGCCGAGCGGCACGGCGTTCATCACGCGCTCCCGCAGACCCGTGGCGACCAGCAGCATGACCACGAAGCCGGCCAGCACGACCATCCCCATGGCGTCCGGCCAGGACATCCGGGGCGCCAGCTGCAGCGCGACGACCGTGTTCACACCGAGCCCGGCGGCGAGCGCGATCGGTACGTTGCCGATGACACCCATCAGGAGGGTGGTGAAGGCGGCGGTCAGCGCGGTCGCGGTGACCAGCTGTCCGTTGTCGAGCTGGTGCCCGTACATGTCCTTCGCGCTGCCCAGGATGATCGGGTTCAGCACGATGATGTAGGCCATCGCGAAGAAGGTGGCGAACCCGCCCCGGATCTCACGCGGCAGGGTGCTGCCGCGCTCGGAGATCCGGAAGTAGCGGTCGAGGGCGCCGTGGGCGGACCGGGGGTCCGGCTCCTTGGGCGCGGGAGCCTTGGCGGGGGCCGAGGTGGGCATGTGAAGACCTCATCACCAGCGGACATCCCGATGCCCATTTGGCGTTTCATACGAATGTAAGTGGCCAGAAGTAAACAGTTTCAGTATGAACATACGTCACGGAGAACGCTATCTCCGCGCGTAGACCTGATCACCTCGTAAGCTGTGCCCCATGGAGAAGTGGACACCGACACATGAGGCACCGGAACCCCTGGAGGGTCCCGTGGTCGCCACCATCACGGGTGGCACGATCCTCTGGTTCGTCCTCTTCCTGGCGCAGCTGCCGTTCTACGGCCGCCTCGACGACGACGGACACCTGTGGTGGCTGTGGACCTGCCTGGCCGGATCCGGCCTCGGCCTGATCGGCATCTGGTACGTGCGCGGACGCGACGCGGCGATCAAGCGGGACGCCGCCGGCCCGGACACCCCGGACACCCCGCAAGAGGCGCAGGGGACCACGCACCCGGCCCGGACCGACCCGCAGTAGATCCGGAACGCCGGACGCCCACGCCCTCCCGGGCCCGGGAACCCGCGCGACCGGCCGTGCCCGCCACCGCCCATCGCGGACGAGGCATGCCGCCCCGGGAGCGCCCCGTACTACCACGGCACCATCCGGGTCCTCCCCTGGTCGGATCTTTGCCGCACTCGGCGGGTGAAGCCGTATATCCCCCCGTACCGTCGGATGCATGACGCACATCGACGCGGGCACCGAACTCGACCCTGTGCATCCCCGGCCCATACCCGGCCCCGCGCCGAGGGCGGCGGGCCTCAGCTCGGCCGAGGTCGCCGAGCGGGTGGCGCGAGGCGAGGTCAACGACGTACCCGTGCGCAGCAGTCGTTCCACGGCCGACATCGTCCGGGCGAACGTCTTCACCCGGTTCAACGCGATCATCGGCGTGCTCTGGCTGGTCATGATGTTCGTCGCGCCGTTCCAGGACAGCCTGTTCGGCTATGTGATCCTCGCGAACACCGGGATCGGCATCATCCAGGAGCTGCGCGCGAAGAAGACCCTGGACTCGCTCGCGGTGATCGGCGAGGCGCGGCCGACCGTCCGGCGGGACGGGGCCGCCGCCGAGGTCGGCACCTCCGAGATCGTGCTCGGGGACCTGATCGAGATCGGTCCGGGCGACAAGATCGTCGTGGACGGCGAGTGCGCCGAGACCGACGGCCTGGAGATCGACGAGTCACTGCTGACCGGTGAGGCCGACCCGGTCGTCAAGCAGCCCGGCGACCAGGTCATGTCGGGCAGCTTCGTGGTGGCGGGCGGCGGTGCGTTCACCGCGACGAAGGTGGGGCGCGAGGCGTACGCGGCGCAGCTCGCCGAGGAGGCGAGCCGCTTCACTCTCGTCCACTCCGAGCTGCGGAGCGGTATCTCCACCATCCTCAAGTACGTGACGTGGATGCTGGTCCCGGCCGCCGTCGGCCTGGCCATCACCCAACTCGTCAGCAAGGACAACGACTTCAAGGACTCGATCGCGCGTGCCGTCGGCGGCATCGTGCCCATGGTCCCGGAGGGCCTGGTCCTGCTCACCTCGGTGGCCTTCGCGATCGGCGTCATCAGACTCGGCCGGAAACAGTGCCTCGTGCAGGAACTTCCGGCCATCGAGGGCCTCGCCCGCGTCGACACGGTCTGCCTCGACAAGACGGGCACGCTCACCGAGGGCGGCATGGACGTCACCGCGCTGCGGCCCCTGGACGGCGGCGACGAGTCGTACCTGCGGAAGGTGCTGGGCGCCTTCGGCGCGTCCGACCCCCGGCCGAACGCCTCGCTCCAGGCGATCATCGACGCCTACCCGGACAGCGAGGGCTGGCGCTGCGTCGGGGCGCTGCCCTTCTCCTCCGCGCGCAAGTACAGCGGGGCGTCCTTCGACGAGGGCGACGACGGATCGAGTACGTGGCTGCTGGGCGCCCCGGACGTGCTGCTGCCCGCCGAGGATCCCGCGCTGGCCGAGACCGAGCACCTCAACGAGCAGGGGCTGCGGGTCCTGTTGCTCGCCCGGGCCGACCGGGACCTCGACGACCCACAGGTGCAGGAGGGCGCGCTGCCGACCGCGCTCGTCGTACTGGAGCAGCGGCTGCGTCCCGACGCGGCGGACACGCTGCGGTACTTCGCGGAGCAGGACGTACGGGCCAAGGTGATCTCCGGCGACAACGCCGTCTCGGTCGGCGCCGTCGCCGCCAAGCTCGGGCTGCCCGGCGCCTCCGCCACGGTCGACGCGCGCCGGCTCCCCGCCGGGCAGGAGGAGATGGCCAAGGCCCTGGACGAGGGCGCGGTGTTCGGGCGGGTCACCCCGCAGCAGAAGCGCGACATGGTGGGAGCGCTCCAGTCGAACGGTCACACGGTGGCGATGACCGGCGACGGTGTGAACGACGTGCTCGCCCTGAAGGACGCCGACATCGGCGTGGCGATGGGCTCGGGGTCGGAGGCCACCCGGGCGGTCGCCCAGATCGTGCTGCTCAACAACAGCTTCGCGACGCTGCCCTCGGTGGTCGCGGAGGGGCGCCGGGTCATCGGGAACATCACGCGCGTCGCGACGCTGTTCCTGGTGAAGACGGTGTACTCGGTGCTGCTGGCCGTGCTGGTGGTGTGCTGGCAGGTGGAGTACCCGTTCCTGCCGCGGCACCTGACACTGCTGTCGACGCTGACGATCGGCGTGCCGGCGTTCTTCCTGGCGCTCGCGCCCAACAAGGAGCGGGCACGGCCGCACTTCGTACGGCGGGTGATGCGGTACTCGATTCCGGGCGGGGTCGTCGCGGCCGTCGCCACCTTCAGCACGTATCTGATCGCCCGTCACCACTACACCGGTGAGGGGGCGTTGGACGCGGAGACGAGTGCCGCGACGCTGACGCTGTTCCTGGTGTCCATGTGGGTGCTGGCGATCGTCGCCCGGCCGTACACGTGGTGGCGGGTGGGTCTGGTGGCCGCGATGGGGCTCGGGTTCCTGATCGTGCTCGTGGTGCCGTGGCTGCAGGAGTTCTTCGCGCTGAAGCTGGTGGGGACGACGATGCCGTGGACCGCCGTCGGCATCGCGGTGGCCGGGGCGGCCGTCCTGGAGCTCGCGTGGAGGCTGGTCGACCGGAGGTTCCCCGCGTAGGGCTTCGCCGGGGAGGGGCGCCGACGGCCGTGTGCCAGGTGCGGCCCGGTGGGGGCTTGTCGCGCAGTTCCCCGCGCCCGTTTTCAGGGGCGCGGGGAACTGCGCGACAAGCCACACACGACCCGCACACGCCGACGGCCCCACACCCACCCGGGCATGGGGCCGTCGGTCGACGGAGAAGTCGGAGAAGTCCGAGAAGACCGAGAAACTAGTTCACGTCGACGAAGTCACCCGCGGCCTTGACCGCCGGAGTCGTCGTCGTACCCGCGAAGTTGTAGCGGAAGTAGCCGTCGGTGGCAGCCTTGACGGTCGTCTTCAGCGCACCGGCGGAGCCCGAGGTGACGGACTTGACGTCCACGTAGGTCGTCGTGCCCTTCTTCTTGAACTGCAGCTTCACCGACTGGGCGGTGTAGCCGGCGTACTTGTTCGTGTCCCAGTTGGCGCGGGTCAGGGCACCGGTGACCGTGATGGTCTTGCCCTTCTTCACGGGCTCCGGGGAGGCGTTGACCGTCAGCTTGGAGTAGCGCTGGACATTGGGGCTGGCGAAGCCGCCCTGGTCGGCCAGACCCACCTTGGTGATGTCGAAGTCGCTGCTGGCCGGGTCCTCGCCGTTGTAGGCGATGGCCAGTGCGCCTGCCTTCCAGGCGCCGGCGTCGGTGTTCGACAGCTCGCCCTCACCGGGGTAGATGTCGATGTCACCCGCGCAGGTGGCGGTCGTCGCCGAGACGGGGGTGCAGGTGGCCGGCAGGATACCGAAGAGGATGTTGTCCGGCGTGTCGAACGAGCCCTTGTAGATGTAGGCACCGGTGACGAAGTCGTCGGCCGTGATGTCGACGTCCGCGCCGTGCGTGAGCGTGAACGTCGTCGGGACGGCGACGTGCTTGCTGGTGCCGACGGGGATGGCCTTGCCGTTGTTCACCTTCACGTCGGAGAAGGTGACGTCCAGCGCGTACGGGTCGTCGGCCGCGGCGGAGGCGCGGAACGCGGCCTTGCCGGAAGCGTCCGCGGACGCGGCGGCGTGGAACTTCGCGGCGTCCGAGCGGTAGGACGCCGAACCGTCGGCCTGCGCGGCCGGAACGGCGAAGGCGGAGAGAGCCAGGGCGCCGGAGACGGCAGCCACGGTGGCACGTATACGCATGCATTCCCCTGATGGAGAAAGGGACCCCGACGGCAGTTCTTCACGTTGGGGCCCGAGTGATCGGGGAGTCTGTTGACTCGGATGATCAGATGCGTGTCAGGGGTGAATGGTTGTACGTGTGGTGAATCTTTTGCACACGCGTGACCAAGGTCATCGGCATTCACCCCCGGACCCGGACGAACCGGGCCCGGGTGAACCGGGCCCGGCCGAACCGGATCGCGCCGAGCTCAGTCGAACCAGCGGTCCCGCGCCAGTTCGTCCGTCCTGGACGAGTCCTCCAGCAGGGCGGCGACCTCGAAGCGGCGGGGCCACTGGCCGGCCGCCCAGGCCAGACCGGCGGCGACGCCCTCCAGGGTGGCGGCGTGCAGTACGCCGTCGCGGGTGCGGCGCCAGTCGAGTTCGGTGCCGTCGACGAAGAGTTCCTCGTGCTCGACGTAGGTCGCGGGGGTCGACGGGCCCAGCAGGACCCGTACGGATTCCGGTACTTCGTGCTCGGAGCCCTCGCTCGTCACCTCGCCGGTGACGGACTCGCTCAGCCGCCGGACCTGGAACAGCTCGGCCAGGTCGGCGGCCCGCGACGGCCGTACGGGCAGCAGGGGCGTGCCGCCGGTGAAGGGCAGCAGGTCGGGCGAGTCCACGACCACGGCGTCGGCCGCGTCCACGACCCGCACCTGCCCGTCCACGACGGCCCGCAGCTCGTCGGGCAGGGTGACCTGGTCGGGGTCGAGGTCGGCCAACGCGCAGTACAGGGCGTGCAACTGGGTCGCCGAGACCTCCCGGTCGGGGTCGGCGAGCCGGTCGAGGAGTTCGGCACCGCCGCCGGGCTCGGCGAGCAGGGCGCTCACGGACGTGCGGACGCCCAGCGCCCGCAGGACCTGCTCGTCGTCGAATCCGGTGGCGTCGACGGCGTCGTACAGGCCGTGCAGGAGCGGGTCGCCGCCCTCGGCGCGCAGACCGGCCGGGCGGCGGCCGTCGAGGACCGGGTGCCCGCGCAGCCACCAGGCGGTGTACGGCCGGACGATCTCGTGCGTCCCGTCCGGCAGCAGGACCCGGACCGGCTGGGTGATGGCGTCCCGCAGCGGGGGGCGGGAGAGCAGGGCCAGGGCCTCGGGCCAGCGGTCGTCGTCCACGAGGTCGAGATCCCGTACGGCGACGAGTTCCGTGGCGACCGGCGGCACGGGTGAGTCCGGCAGCCGGTCGAGGACGTCCTCGCACCAGACGTCCACGGCGTCGAGGAGTCCCGCGTCGTCGGGTTCGGCGAAGTCCCCTTCCCGCGGCTCCAGTTCGTCGGGATCCAGGACGACGTCCGTGGCGCGTACGAGGGTGAAGTTCGCCAGGACGCCACAGGCCGCGAGCGGCTGCTCTCCCCAGCGTTCGGCCAACTCGCCGTCCACCGAAGCGAGTTCGTCCTCCCGCATCACGCGGGCGAAGGGGCTGCCGGGCAGGACGAGTTCGCCGGCCGGGACGAGTTCGCCCTCCTCGTCGGGGAGTGCGAGGGCGCCGAGCCAGGATTCGTCGCCGGGTTCGAGAGCGGCGTCGCGGACCAGGGCGAGGACGGTGTCGGCCAGTTCCTCGGCGTCGGGGATGTCGTCGTCCCAGCCGCCGCGGTCGTCGTCGAGGGAGGCGGCGACGGCCGCGCGGACCTGCGGTGTGGTCAGGACGGCCCGGGGGGTGGCGGGCAGGGCGCCCAGCTTCTCCAGGAGCGGATGGACGGCGTCCGGGTGGGCGACCTTGAGGCCGAGCCGGGCGAGGGCGTCAGGCGCGGCCTGGGCCCCCTCCGCGGTGGGCAGCAGGACCTGCCGGGGCCCGATCGTCGTACGTCCGTCGGCGAGAGGAACAGGCAGTCCGGACAGCCGGTCCGGGTCGACGCCGGCGAGGCTGTCGTACAGGCGCCGCCACCACTCGGGGGCCTTCTCCAGGCCCGCGAGCCGGTCGACGGCCTCGGTCAGCGGCACGCGCGCCACGCCCAGCGTGCGCAGCTCCGCACGCCGTTCGAGCCCGGCGGGCAGCAGGCTGGGCAGCACCTCGGCGAGGACCCGTACGGTCTCGGCTCCGGCGCCCTCCACCACCTCGGCGTCGCGGGGGCGCAGGGCCTCGGGGAGGTCGGGGTCGTCGCCCGGCTCGACCGCCGGCGGCAGGAACGCGGCCCGCGGCAGCCGGTCGAGGATCGCCAGGCGCAGGGCCCCGTCCAGCTCGCCCTTGCCGAGCGGGCCCGGCACCAGGCCGATGATTCCGGTGGTCACGGGCCGCCAGGCGGTCAGCAGTTCGACGTACGCGTCCGCCGCGCGCTGCACGAGGAAGTCGGTGAGCGGTCCGGGAGCGGCATGGCGGCGGGTGGTGTCGAGTGGCAGCGAGGCGATCAGCAGCGCGGGCACGCCGAGGGGTTCGTCGCTGGGGGTGGGCGCGTGCACGACGGGGCCGGTGCGGGGGCGCCCGGGGGTGCCGTCGTCGTCGACGGGGACGGCCCAGGTGACCGACCAGTGGGGGCGCAGCCGCTCCTCGACGGGCCGGTCGGCGAGCAGCGCGGGTTCCAGGGAGCCGTGGGCGGAGACGGTGCGCCAGTGCGTCGTGCCGTCCCGTGAGTCCTCGACGGCCACGCCGCCCTCGTCGTCGGCGCGGCGCCTGATCGTCCGTACGCCGCCGTCGCCGGTCTCGACGACGACCTCTTCGAGGCCGGGCAGGGCGAGCAGCAGGGCGTCGTCGATCCCGTCGAGCAGCCGCTCCGCGAGAGCCTGGGCGGCCTGGTCCCTCAGCGGCAGGACCACGACGCTGTCGTACGGGGCCGGCGCGGCGCCCTCGGCCGCGAACGGCAGCCGCAGCAGCGGCACATGACCGTCGCGGCGGCGCAGCTCGTCCCCGAGCCCGGGGCTGTTGCGGGCGGTGCCGACGGCGAGGTCGCGGGCCTCGGCGAGGGACCAGCGGACACCGCCGTGCCGGCCCAGCAGGGCGGGTTCGTCGGTCACGGCGAGGACGGCCGCGAAGCCGACGCCGAAGCGGCCGACCGCGCTGTCGCTGTCGTCCCGCTTGGCGGAGGCACGCAGGGTGGAGAGGGACTCGACGCCGGTCGCGTCCAGGGGGGCGCCGGTGTTGGCGGCGGCGAGGACGCCGTCGCGGAGGGTGAGCCGCAGGCGTCCCGGGACGCCCGCGCGGGACGCGGCGTCGGCGGCGTTCTGCGCGAGCTCGACGACCAGCCGGTCCCGGTATCCGCCGAGGACGAGGTCCTCTTCGGAGTTGGCGTCCTCACGGAACCGCGCCGGGCTCGTCGCCCAGGCGTCCAGCACCCCGCGTCGCAGCCGTGCCGTCCCGAACGGATCCGCGCCCTCGGCAGCCGGCCCCACGAAGTTGCTCACGGTTCACTCTCCATCTCACGTCGTACGGCCGCGCACGGTGGCCCGGTCGCCGCAAGAAGGTACCGCGCGTGTCCCTTGGCAGGGGGCCAGGGTTCGGGGTGCCCCACCGAGATACGGGCGCGGGCCGGCGGTGGCTGAGCGCGCAGTTCCCCGCGCCCCTGAAAAGACGGCCGCTGCGGCCCCGGCTTCTTCTAGGGGCGCGGGGAACTGCGCGACAAGCCACACACAACCCGCACATCACAGCCTGACCCAGCCGATCCCAGCCCAGCCGGCGGCAGCCAAGCGGCAGCCTAACTGTGGCCGAATTCCGCCGTGGACTCGTCCGGCCCCACCGGGACCGACCCCGAGTCGGCCGCCGGCCGCAGGGGGAACGGGTCGACCCGGGTCTCGTCGACGACCGGCGGCGCGGGCCGCAGCGGCTTCGGCATCACCGCGGCCTCGGAGTGACCGCCGCAGCCGTACGACAGCGAGACCACGCGGCCGTCCGCGGGCGAGAACTCATTCGCACACAAACCGAACGCCTGCCCGAGGGATCCGCCGACGGGGTTCAGGAAGCCGCAGCTGACACAGGTGGCGGGCGCCGCCTGCGCCATCGCCGTCTTGGCCCCGTACGACTCCTCCCACCGGTCGGCCGCGACGTGCAGCCCGTACCGCGACAGCACCCGCGCCCGCCGCATGCCGAGTTCCTCGGCGACGGAGGCGATCGACCCGCGGGAGGGCACCAGCGGCAGCGCGGCCGGTGTCCCGGGCACGACCTCGGCGTCCTCCGCCTCGGCCAGCTCGGCCATCTCCTCGGAGATCGGCGCGTTCGGAGCGGGCTCGTCCTCGCCGGAGTACCCGGGCTCCAGGCGCAGATCCTCCGCGTCCGTGGGCAGCAGGTCACCCGGGCCCATGTCGCCGGGCCGGAGCCGCTCGCTCCACGGCACCCACTCGGGCGCGAGGAGGGCGTCGGAGCCGGGCAGCAGCACGGTCTCGTCCAGGGTGACGGTCTTCGCCCGTGAGGCCCGGGCCACGGTCACGGCCCAGCGCCACCCGCGGTAGCCCATCTCCTTGCATTCGAAGAAGTGCGTGACGACGCGGTCCCCTTCGCTGACCATTCCCGCGTGCTCCCCGACGACGCCGGGAGCGGCGGCCTCCTCGGCGGCTGCCCGGGCGAGGTCCACGGCCTCGGCACACAGACGGTCGGGGGTTCGGCTTCGCGTTGTCGCGCTCACAGGTATCGCTTCTCTCCTACGCCGTCTCACGAGTGCGCCGTCCCTCGACGGGGGTGCGGACGGAGCGGACCAGTGGGCCGCGTCGACGTCCGCGCCCGATCGCACTCGGGCGCGCCTACGCCATCCATTCTGCGGGATGACCGAGAGGCGCGCGGCCGAGAACAACCGCCGCGGGCGCGCTACGCACGCTACCGCCTTGTCGGCCCTGGGCCTACACCGGCGTTGCCTTCGCCGCTTCGCGGCGACCCCGGCCGGGCGTCCTCCGGGCCCGCCCGGCGTCCGTTCCACAGCGTCCACTCAGCCTCTATACGCGCGGTAACCACGCTACATCCGCCGTTCTCGGGGCACTATTGCGGAGTGGCAGCAGCAAGGTCGCCCCAAGGCGCCACCGGGATCGGTGGGGCCGGGGCGGGAAGTACAGGCGGAGCGGGCCCGGTGCGCGGGGCCCTCCGTTCCGTCGGGCGTGCCCTGCACCTGCCGTTCACCGGTACGGCGAAGGGCATCAGAAAAGCGACACACGCGCACGGCGCGGGCGAGTCGGGCCTCGGAAAGCTGATCGAACTGCACGGGGTGAACGGCGCCGGCGACATGATGATCACCGTCGCGCTCGCCTCGACGGTGTTCTTCTCGGTCCCGACGGACGAGGCACGCGGCCGCGTGGCGCTCTACCTGGCGATCACCATGGCTCCGTTCACGCTGCTCGCCCCGGTCATCGGCCCCCTCCTGGACCGCCTCCCGCACGGCCGCCGCGCCGCGATGGCGGGCGCGTTCATGGCCCGCGCGTTCATGGCCCTGCTGCTGTCGGGCGCGGTCGTCACGGGCAGCATCGAGCTCTATCCGGCGGCCCTCGGCGTCCTGGTGGCGTCGAAGGCGTACGGCGTGGTCAGAAGCGCCGTGGTGCCCCGGCTGCTGCCACCGTCGTTCTCCCTGGTCAAGGCGAACTCACGGGTCACGCTGGGCGGCCTGCTGGCGACGGGCGTGGCGGCCCCGATCGGAGCGGGGCTCCAGGCCCTCGGCCCGCGCTATCCGCTCTACGGCGCCTTCCTGCTCTTCGTGGCGGGTACGTTCCTGTCGTTCTCGCTGCCGCGCAAGGTCGACTCGGCGAAGGGCGAGGACAAGGCCCTGCTCGCCGCGGACGAGCAGCACCTGCACGGGCCGCACCTGAAGCAGCCCAAGCGCCCGGGCCTGCGGACGGTCGGTACGGGGGTCACGCACGCGCTCGCCGCGAACGCCGCGCTGCGCGGTCTCTCCGGGTTCCTGATCTTCTTCCTGGCGTTCCTGCTGCGGGAGCACCCACTGGCGGGCGCGAGCGCGGCCGTCTCGCTGACCATCGTGGGCGTCTCGGCGGGCGCGGGCAACGCGCTGGGCACGGCGGTCGGGGCGGCGCTGAGATCCCGGGCGCCGGAGCTGATCATCGTCACGGTCGTCGCGGTGGTGCTCGCGGTGGCGATCACGGCCGCGGTGTTCTTCGGAGTGATCCTGGTGGCGGTCCTCGCCGCGTTCGCCGGGTTCGCCCAGGCGCTGTCCAAGCTGTCGCTCGACGCGCTGATCCAGCGGGACGTGCCGGAGCTGGTGCGGACGTCGGCGTTCGCGCGCTCGGAGACGCTGCTGCAGATGGCCTGGGTGGTCGGCGGGGCGATCGGCATCGCGCTGCCGCTCAACGGCACGCTCGGCATGGCCGTGGCCTCCGCGATCGTCGCGGCCGGCTGGCTCACCACGGTCCACGGGCTGCTGAGCGCGGCCCGGCACGGCGGACGGCAGCACGCGCGCGTGGCGTGAACCGTCCGGGGGCCGCCGGGGCCGATGTGCCGGACCGCGGCACGCCGCGTACCCCACCCACATAGCCGGGCCACCGGACCCGCCCGATAACCTTCGCCCATGAGCTCCCAGCGTCCCCTTGCGCGCCGTCGCCGCGCCGTCGCCGCCGCCGGCGCCGTTTCCGCCGGACTTCTCGTCCTGTCCGCCTGTGACAAGCCGACGCCGATGGCCACCGTCACGGTCGGCGGCCACTCGGTCAGCACCGAGGCCGAGTGCTACAAGGACGGCAAGGACATCGGCAAGGCGGAAGCCACCAAGTGCGTCCTCAAGAAGGCCTCCGACACGATCAGCGTCCCGCAGGGCGAGACGCTGCGGATCGGTGTCGACCCCGAGATCGCCGACGAGGGCTGGGCCCTGTGGCTCAACGGGCAGCAGGTCACCTCCCCGTTCAAGAAGACGTACTACGCCTTCGAGGGCGTCGACCTCTTCGCCGAGCAGCAGGGCCAGGAAGCCCCGAAGACGATCTACATCAGCGTCGTCCAGCAGAACAAGGCCGGTACGCAGGTCAAGGGTGTCTGGAACTTCAAGCTCAAGAACGCGGACGCCTGAGCCGCCCGGTCCGCCCGTGCCGCCGCTCACGCGTGTCCTCGTAGCCACCGCGGTCGCCGTCGAACGGGACGCGGTGGCCGCGGCGTTCGCACCCCCGGCGCGGGAGCACACGCTTCCGGGGGCGACCCTGAGCAGGGTGACCGTCCCGGCGGACCGCTCCCCGGTGGGCGATCCCGCTCTCGCCGGTTCCCCGCCCGCCGCTGATCCCCACGCCGGTTCCGCCGTCTTCGATCTCCTCGCCGCGGGCGTGGGTCCGGCGGCCGCCGCCGCGTCGACCGCCGCCGCGCTCACCGCCGCCGCGCTGGCCGGTGAGCCGTACGACCTGGTCGTCTCGGCAGGCATCGGCGGCGGGTTCCCGCCCGACGCGCCCGTCGGATCGCTCGTCCTGGCCGACGAGATCACCGCCGCGGACCTGGGCGCCGAGACCGCCGACGGATTCGTCCCGGTCACCGAACTGGGGTTCGGAGCAGTCACCCACCGGCCGCCGGAATCACTCGTACGAGAGGTCGCTGCCGTCACCGGGGCGCGTTCCGGGGCAGTTCTGACGGTCAACACCGTCACCGGAAGCGCGGAGCGGGCCGCGGAGCTGCGCCGGCGCCACCCGGGGGCGCTCGCCGAGGCCATGGAGGGCTTCGGTGTCGCGGAGGCGGCCGCCGCGCACGGCGTGCCCGTCCTGGAGATCCGTGCCGTGTCCAATCCCGTCGGCCCCCGGGACCGCACCGCCTGGCGGATCGGCGAGGCCCTCGCGGCACTGACCGCGGCGTTCGGGAAGCTCCCGCCCGTATTGGAGAGTTGGAACGGACATGAGCGCACTCAATGAGACCGACAGCGGCGCCGAGCCGCTGCGGATCGCCTACTCGCCCTGCCCGAACGACACCTTCGTGTTCGACGCCTGGGCCCACGGCCGGATCCCGGGAGCACCCGCGCTGGACGTGACCTTCGCGGACATCGACCTCACCAACGGCATGGCCGAACGCGGCGAGCTCGACGTCCTGAAGGTGTCGTACGCCGTCCTGCCGTACGTCCTGGACGAGTGGGCGCTGCTGCCCTGCGGGGGCGCGCTCGGGCGGGGCTGCGGGCCGCTGGTCCTCACCCGGGAGCCCGGTGCGGACCTCACCGGCCGCACGGTCGCGGTACCGAGCGAGCGGTCGACGGCGTACCTGCTGTTTTGTCTGTGGGCCGCGGACGTCGTGCCCGGCGGGGTCGGCGAGATCGTGGTGCTGCCGTTCCACGAGATCATGCCCGCCGTGCGGGACGGCAAGGTGGACGCCGGGCTCGTCATCCACGAGGCCCGCTTCACGTACCAGAACTACGGGCTGCACAAGCTCGCGGACATGGGCGAGCACTGGGAGCAGTCGACGGGGCTGCCGATCCCGCTGGGCGCGATCATCGCCAGGCGGTCGCTGGGCGAGGCCACGCTGCGGCTGCTCGCCGAGAGCGCGCGGGCGTCCGTGCGGGCGGCCTGGGACGATCCCGAGGCGTCCCGGCCGTATGTGATGGAGCACGCCCAGGAGATGGACGAGTCGGTGGCGAACCAGCACATCGGGCTGTACGTCAACGAGTTCACCGCCGGCCTCGGCGAGGACGGGTACGCGGCGGTCCGCGGCCTGCTCACCCGGGCCGCGGCGGAAGGACTGGTGCCGGCTCTCGCGCCGGGGGCGCTGGAGTTTCCCGCGTAGGGGGTGCGATGGGGGTCGTTCGCGGAGTGCGGCCCGGTGAGGGCTGCTCGCGCACTTCCGCGCGCCCCCGGAAAAAGACTGAGCCCTGCGCCCTTGAAGGGACGCAGGGCTCGGTCTTTTGCCGACTAGACGTCCAGTTGGTCCGCGACCGCGCGGAGCAGGCCCGCGATCTTCGCGCCGGAGGCCTTGTCGGGGTAGCGGCCCCTCTCCAGCATGGGCGTGATGTTTTCGAGGAGGGTCGTCAAGTCCTGGACGATGGACGCTAGTTCGTCCGGCTTGCGGCGCTGGGCCGCCGCGACGGAGGGCGTGGGGTCCAGAATCGTCACCGAAAGCGCCTGGTCACCGCGCTGCCCGGCGACCACACCGAACTCCACACGCTGACCCGGTTTGAGAACATCGACTCCGGCGGGCAGGACCGAGGAATGGACGAAGACGTCGCCGCCGTCGTCGCGGGAGAGAAAGCCGAAGCCCTTCTCGCTGTTGAACCACTTGACCTTGCCAGTCGGCAAAGCACACGCTCCCTCGATCGGTCCCGGACGGGGCCGGACGCTAGTCAGAATGCCGCTGAACAGCCTACCGAGGCTCTCCCCAACGACACACAGGCTTAATCACGCCCGGAAACAGGACTGAGCCCCGCCCGGTGAGGACAGAGGCTCCGAACTACCCTGGTCGGGTGCGTGACAAAACCCCACCGAATTCCGCCGCGGCCGGAGACGGACTGATCCGTGCCGGTGCCATCGTGTTCTTCGTCGGCGCCGCGGCCACACTGGTCACCGTTGCCCCCCTGCTCCTGGGTACGACGCCCTTTCCCACGTACATGTTCGGACTGAGCATGTTGATGGGAGTCGGATTCCTCATCGCGGGAGCGGGGGTGTTCCAGTCGATCGCCCGCGGGCGTCGGGAGGCGCGCGCGGGTTCCCGGACGCTTATCGGAGCGCGCCCCGGTGACCCGCCAGCCAACCCGGGAACTTCGTCAGGTCCTTGAGCACCACGTCGGCGCCCGCCGCGCGCAGTTCGTCCGCGTCGCACGGGCCGGTGGCCACGGCGACCGAGAGGGCGTTCGCGCTGCGGGCGCCCCGTACGTCGCCGGTGTGGTCACCGACGTAGACACCCGACCCGTACTCGCGCAGGGCCTCGGCCTTCCCCTCGGCCCACAGGCCGCCGATGACGGCGTCGGCGTCGATGCCGAGATGGCTGAGATGCAGCTTGGCGTTGGGCTCGTACTTGGCGGTGACGACGATCGCGCGCCCGCCCGCCGCCCGTACCGCCGCTATCGCCTCACGGGCGCCGGCCATCGCGGGCGTCGGCGCGATGGCATGTGTGGGATACATCTCCCGGTAGACGTCCGCCATGGCCTCGACCTGCTCGGCCGGAAACCAGTGGACCAGCTCGTCCGCGAGCGGCGGTCCGAGCCGTGTGATGGCCAGGTCGGCATCGATGTACGTCCCCGTCCGCGCGGAGAGCGCCTGGTAGCAGGCGTGGATGCCGGGACGGGAATCGATGAGGGTCATGTCCAGGTCGAACCCGACGGTCAGCGCACGAGAAGTCATATGGGCCATTGTGCCCAGCGAAGACGACCCACTTGTGATGCTCCGGTGAGCGTCCGCGCTCCCGGGCACGGACCTGCGGCGAACCGTCCGGACGGCTCCGGCACCCGCATACCCAGGAGCGCGGGGAACTGTGCGATCGGCCCATGACGGCCTGCGGCGGACGTCACGACGTCAGGTGGCACCCCTCCGGGAGCGCGGAGAACTGCGCGCTCAGCCACGGCCCACCCGCACCCGCACCCGCACCCGCACCCGGCGAGCAGCCCGGATCGGCCACATAGGTTCAGCCGAGCCCTACCGAACCGGCCGGCCCTTCAGCCTCCGGAACCCCAGCCCATGCAAGCCGGACGGGCGGCCGCACTGGCGGCATCGGCCTGCGGAGCGCGGGTAGGACCAGAACTCGTTCTGGCACAGCGCGAAGAAACAGGAAGCCACCGATTCCCGACCGGAAGCCGTGCCGCGTAGCGGCACAGCAACGATCGAGAAGGCCGGAATCCCCGCCATTCAGGGCGAGGAGCAAGTCAACTCCGGCGCTGCGACCTCCACACCAGATACAGCGCGGAAGCGATAGCCGCGCCCCGCAGGACCCACGGCCAGGTCTCGGCGACCGCGTCGCTCATCTGCCCCTGGGCGACGGGTGTGCCCCAGCGGCCCTCCGTGCGGCCCCAGAGCCAGACGACACCCGCCGAGACGACCAGGCCGGGCACGCCGAGGACCGCCCACTTCGACTCGGTGGGGCTCAGGCGGCGCGAGAGGTAGGCGATGAGCCAGCCGAGGCCCAGCATGACGAGGTTGCCGATGGCCGCGCCGGCGACGAGGAGGGCGGCGGCGAGCAGCAGCAGGGGGTTGGTCCAGCCTCCGCCGACGGGCCGCAGGCGCGGGACGAACCGGCGGCGTCTTTGCCCGGCCGGGCCGGCCGCCTCGACGGGTGCCACCGGTTCGACGACCGCCGTCACGGGCTTCGGCTCGGGCTCGTCGGCCTCCTCGCCGGGCGGCGGCCTGAGCAGTTCGGGGATCTCGATGCCCCCGACGAACCCGGGCACGCTGTCCATCGACCCGAGCGGTCCGCTCTCCACCCGCCACCAGTCGGGCTGGTGCGTGCCGAGCTCCTCCGTGCTCGCGAGGTGCGGCGGGGAGGGCGCGGCGTCGGCCGTCTCGGCGGCCCGCGGCTCCGCCGGGCGCGGCCGGGGGACCCTGCGGCGGACCTTCGGCCGGGGCTCCGGTTCCTCGGCCCGCTGGGTGGGGACGGCGGCCCGCGGCTGTGCCGGGTCCTGCGCTCCACCGGTGGCGTTCGCCGCCGAGACCACCGATTCGGGGGTGCCCAGGCGGTCGAGGATGCGGCGGACCGCGGCCGGGCTGTCGACGACCGCCTTGGCCCGGCGCCGGTCGATCTCGCCACGCAGCTCCGTGACGAGCCGCATGCGCGTCCCGGACGGCAGCTGCCTCTGCTGGGCCAGGTCGCCGACCCGGCTCAGATAGTCGAATACGAGCTGGTCGCTCTCGATCCCCACGAAGTCCCCTCCGGGGCGCCCGCGTTGAAATGTCCCCGCGCGAACGACGGTACCGCGCCCGCCGCCCGTGACGGGCCCCGGCACGTCAGTGGCTCACACCAACGGGAACGGCGGCGGCCGCCCACCCGCTACCGTGGATCGGATGAGCGCCCAGGAGCAGTCACCAGAGGAGCCCGGCGGGGTGTCCGCAGAGGAGCCCGCTCCCGCCGGGGCACACCCTCGTTCGCTCGCGGAGGACCTGCGGGCCCGCGACGACTCCTCCCTGTCCGCGCTGCTGCGGGCCCGCCCGGACCTCATCACTCCCGTACCGACGGACCTCACCCAGCTGGCCACCCGGGCCGGTACGCGCGCCTCCGTGATCCGTGCCCTCGAGCGCCTGGACCGGTTCGCCCTCCAGAGCGCGGAAGCACTGGCCGTGGCCCCGGAGCCGGCTCCGTACGGCGCGCTGCTGGAGCTGCTGGCGGGCGACGCGGGCGACTTGGCGGTCACCGAGGCCCTTCCCCACGCCGTGGCCGTCCTGCGCGAGCAGGCGCTGGTGTGGGGCGCGGACGACCGGCTCCGGCTGGTCCGCACGGCCCGCGAACTCCTCGCGCCCTCGCCGCAGCACCCGTCCCCGACCGGGCTGGGTCCGACGGTCGCGGAGGCCACGGCGGGCATGTCCCCGGGCCGTATCCAGGAGATCCTCGCGGCGGCCGGGCTGGCCACGACCCACGACGCGGTGTCGGCGGTGGAGTCGCTCACGGGACTGTTCACCGACCGCGCCCGGATGTCCGCCCTGCTCGACTCGGCCCCGCCGGAGTCCCTCGAGGTTCTCTCGCGGCTGGTCTGGGGGCCGCCGTACGGCCAGGTGACCGCCGATCCGGCGTCCCGTCTGCGTTGGCTCCTGGACCGCGGGCTGCTCCTGCCGACGGCACCCGGCACGGTCGTGCTGCCCCGCGAGGTCGCCCTCCATCTGCGCGCGGGACGGGCGCACCGCACGACGGAACCGCTTCCTCCGCCGGTCGAGCCCACGGCCGTGCACCGTCCACAGGTTGTGGACGCCACGGCGGCCGGCCAGGCGTACACGGCGCTCGCCACCGTCGAGGAGCTGCTGAAGGACTGGGACGAGGGCGGCCCGTCCGTGATGCGCGCGGGCGGCCTGAGCGTGCGGGATCTGAAGCGGACGGCCGTGGCCCTGGACGTGCCGGAGCCGGTCGCCGCGTTCTGGGTGGAACTCGCCTACGCGGCGGGCCTGCTGGCCTCGGACGGCGCGGCCGACGAGCGGTACGCGGCGACGCCCGCGTACGACGAGTGGCTGGACCTGCCGGCCGCCGAGCGCTGGACGCGGCTGGCCACGGCGTGGCTGTCGGCCACCCGCACGGCGGGTGTGGTCGGCGGCCGGGACGCCAAGGAGCGCACCCTGTCGGCCCTGGGCCCCGGCCTGGACCGCTCGGCGGCCCCCGAGGTCCGTCACCGGGTTCTCTCGCTGCTCGCCGCGCTGCCCGAGGGCGGCTCCGCGTCCCCCGACTCCCTCGTCGCCCGACTGCACTGGGAGCGCGCCCTGCGCGGCACCGCCTCCTCGGACGACCTGCGGGCCCGGCTCGCCCGGTGGACGCTGACCGAGGCCGAGTCGCTGGGGATCACCGGCAGGGGCGCGCTGTCCGCGCACGGGCGGGCGCTCATGGGAGCGGCGGCGCCGCGCCCGCCCGCCCCGGAGCGGGCCGCCGGTCCGGGCGACAAGCTCCCCGTCCACCACCGGCATCACCACCCGGCGCCCCCGCCGGAGCCCCGTTCCCCCGCCGAGGTGGCCGCCGCCGCCTCCCGGGCCGGCCGTCTCCTGGCGCCCCTCCTTCCGGAGCCCCTCGACCACGTCCTTCTCCAGGCGGACCTGACGGCGGTGGCCCCGGGCCCGCTGCGACGCCCCCTGGCGGACGTGCTGGGTGTCCTCGCGGACGTGGAGTCGAAGGGTGGGGCGACGGTGTACCGCTTCACGCCGGGCTCGGTCCGCCGGGCCCTGGACGCGGGCCGCTCGGCCTCCGACCTGCAGGCGTTCCTGACCGCCCACTCCCGCACGCCGGTACCGCAACCGCTCGCCTACCTGATCGACGACGTGGCGCGCCGACACGGCCACCTGCGGATCGGCGCGGCCTCGGCGTACGTCCGCTGCGACGACGACGCGCTGCTGAACGAGATCGTCGCCGACAAACGGTCGCAGGGGCTCAGGCTGCGCCGCCTCGCGCCCACGGTCCTGGCCGCCCAGACCGACCCGGCCACGCTTCTCGACGGCCTGCGCGCGATGGGTTTCGCCCCGGCCGCCGAGTCCGCCGAGGGTGACGTGCTGATCACCCGCGCCCACGCCCATCGCACGCCCCCGCGCACGGCGCCCGAGCCGGTTCCCGACGGGCCGCCGTCTCCCGACACCACCCTTCTGGGGGCCGCGATCCGCGCCATCCGTGCGGGCGACGTGGCGTCCACGGCCCCGCGCAAGCCGTCTTCCGCGCCCGGCCGGAACGGCGCCCTGCCCCGCACCACCTCCGCCGAGACCCTCGCCACCATGCAGGCCGCCGTCCTCACCGGCGGCACCCTCTGGATCGGTTACGTGAACGCCGAGGGCTCCGCCAGCCAGCGCGTCATCGCGCCCGTGCGGGTGGAGGGCGGCTTCGTCACGGCGTACGACCACACCGCGGACGAGGTCCGTACGTACCCCCTGCACCGGGTGACGGGCGTGGCGGAACTGGCGGACGAGCAGGCCTGAGCCCGCGCGCGCGCCGGGCCGATCCGCGCCGGGCCGCAGCGGGCCGCAGCGGGCCGCCACGGTCTCACTCGTCCGGGTGTACGTGGCGGTTCATGCGCGCCACGCCGGGCGCTTCCCACCCATGAGGGACCTTGCGGGGCCTCCCGCATCGGGGCGCGGGTCGTGGGGCAGCCAGTGGGTGGTGATCACGCAACGGCCTGATCACACCGACCTGGAGGTAGTCCCATGCGTACTGCTCGTCGTGTCGCCACCGTGCTGATCGGTACCGCCGCGCTGCTCGGCGCACTCGCGTCACAGGCCGCGGCGATCGGTATCGATCTCGGCGGGGGTCTGACGCTCTGAGTCGCCCCCCGCACGCCCCGCGGGCCGGACTCGGCGTCCGAGTCCGGCCCGTCCCCTCCGTGGGCCCCACCCCGGCTCAGCAGCTTCCGAAAGGCTCCGAAGTCCTCATGCGTCCCACCCGCGCCACGCAGCCCGCGCACGCCGCGATTCCCGTGCGTCCCAAGCGCCGCACGCACACGCGTTCCGCCGCCACGGCCGCCCTCTTCGCGTCGGCCGCGCTCATCGGCGTCCTGGCCCCGCAGGCCGCCGCCCTGCCGCTGCCCCTCCCGGCGGCGGCCCTCGAACCGCTCGTCACCGAGGGGGTCACCGTCGAAGGGCCGCTGGTCAACAACATCACTCTGCCCACGCTGAAGTAGCCCGGCGCATGCGGTAGCTGTCCCCTTCGAGGCGGACGATCTCCGCGTGGTGGGCGAGGCGGTCGACCAGCGCGGGGGCGGCGCCGCCGAAGACCTCGTCCCAGCGGCCGAGCGGGCGGTCGGTGGTCACGATCAGGGAGCCCCGCTCGTAGCGGTGCGCGACCAGCTGGAAGAAGAGGTGGGCGGTGTCGGCGTCGAAGGGGGTGTAGCCGACCTCGTCGACGATCAGCAGCGGGTGGGCGTCGAGTGCCGCCAGTTCGTCGGCGAGCCGGCCGTCCGTCCGTGCCGCGGTCAGCCGCGCGGCCCACCGCGCCGCGGTCGCGAACAGGACGTGGTGCCCCGACTGGCAGGCCCGGATCCCGACGCCGACGGCGAGATGCGTCTTCCCGGTGCCGGGCGGGCCGACGAACACCACGTTGCGCCGCGCCGCGACGAAGTCCAGCTTGCCGAGCCGCGCCACGGTCTCCCGGTCGAAGCCCCGGGGATGCTCCTCGTCGAACTCCTCCAGCAGCTTCCGGGCGGGAAACCCTGCGTCCCGGATCCGGGCCTCGGCGCCCGTCTCGTACGAGCCGTAGGTGTCATGGGAGTCGTACGGGGC
The DNA here is from genome assembly GCF_027107535.1 of Streptomyces aurantiacus. Taxonomy (NCBI): domain Bacteria; kingdom Bacillati; phylum Actinomycetota; class Actinomycetes; order Kitasatosporales; family Streptomycetaceae; genus Streptomyces; species Streptomyces sp. Qhu-G9. Next base: position 9,107,104 of record NZ_CP114283.1, read on the forward strand.
GGTGGCCGTCTGAGCCGGGACCGGGACGGCGGCCCACGCGACGGCCGGGGCGGCCACCGGGAGCGCGAACTCCGCCGGTACGGACGAGACGGCGGCCCCGGACCAGGCCGCCTCCCCGGCGAGCCCCGCCCCCCTGTCCGTGCCCCTTGTGCGGGCGGTCCCCGTGCTCCGCCATCGGCCCCGACATGTACGCCAGGATCGCCGCCGAGGCGATGAACGCCATGTGGATGACCGTCCCCCACAGCAGCGAGTGCTGCGAGGTGTGGTGCACGTCCACGAACATCTGGAGCAGATGGACGGACGAGATGCCCACGATGGCGGTGGCGAGCTTCACCTTCAGCACGTTGGAGTTGACGTGCGAGAGCCATTCCGGCTGGTCACGGTGGCCCTGCAGACCGATGCGCGAGACGAACGTCTCGTATCCGCCGACGATCACCATGATCAGCAGGTTGGCGATCATGACGACGTCCACCAGCTTCAGCACGGCGAGCATCACGTACGTCTCGTTCGCCTGGCCGGTCACGCACCGGAGGATTAAATTCCACAGCTCGTTGAAGAACTTGTAGACGTAGACGCCCTGCGCGGCCACCAGTCCGAAGTACAGCGGGGCCTGGAGCCAGCGGGTGGCGAAGAGGGCGTATCCGAGCGTCGTGGTCGGCTGGGAGACGGCGGGCAGCGGTACGGGCGGCGGGGCATGGCTGTGACCGGGCAAGGGTGAGCTCTCCCTGGGCGGCGACCTGGGGCAGTGACCTGCGGGATCGCCATTCTTCGGGTCCAGGACCGTAAATCTGAATTCACACCACTCATTGGAATGAATAGACATCCAGTAGGACAGGAGCGGCGCTGCGGCGGACCACGGCGTGAGCGGTCGGCGATCAGGCACACTGGACGTTTGGCCGTGCACTTCGCACGGCTGTGCAGAAGGGGACGCGCGCGTGAATGGTCCACTCATCGTCCAGTCCGACAAGACCCTGCTCCTGGAGGTCGACCACGAGCTGGCGGACGAGTGCCGCCGGGTCATCGCGCCCTTCGCCGAGCTGGAGCGCGCGCCCGAGCACATCCACACGTACCGGGTGACCCCGCTCGGGCTGTGGAACGCGCGCGCGGCCGGGCACGACGCCGAGCAGGTCGTGGACGCACTCGTGCAGTACAGCCGCTATCCGGTGCCGCACGCGCTGCTGGTCGACATCGCGGAGACGATGGGCCGCTACGGCCGTCTCACGCTGAGCAAGCACCCGGCCCACGGCCTCGTCCTCACCACCACCGACCGGCCCATCCTGGAGGAGATCCTGCGCTCGAAGCGGATCATCCCGCTCGTGGGCAACCGGATCGACCCGGACACCGTCGCCGTGCACCCCTCGGAGCGGGGGCAGATCAAGCAGACGCTGCTGAAGCTGGGCTGGCCGGCCGAGGACCTCGCCGGGTACGTGGACGGGGAGGCGCACACCATCGACCTCGCCGAGGACGGCTGGTCCCTGCGGCCGTACCAGAAGCAGGCGGTGGAGAACTTCTGGCACGGCGGATCAGGAGTGGTCGTACTCCCCTGCGGCGCCGGCAAGACGCTGGTCGGGGCGGGCGCCATGGCCGAGGCGAAGGCCACCACCCTCATCCTCGTCACGAACACCGTGTCGGCCCGGCAGTGGAAGCACGAGCTGGTGAAGCGCACGAGTCTGACCGAGGAGGAGATCGGCGAGTACAGCGGTACGCGCAAGGAGATCCGGCCGGTCACCATCGCCACGTACCAGGTGCTGACGACGCGGCGGAAGGGCGTCTACCCGCACCTGGAGCTGTTCGACTCCCGCGACTGGGGGCTGATCGTCTACGACGAGGTGCACCTGCTGCCCGCCCCGGTCTTCAAGTTCACCGCCGACCTCCAGGCGCGCCGCCGGCTCGGTCTGACGGCCACGCTGGTGCGCGAGGACGGCCGCGAGTCGGACGTCTTCTCCCTCATCGGGCCGAAGCGTTTCGACGCGCCCTGGAAGGAGATCGAGGCGCAGGGTTACATCGCGCCGGCCGACTGCGTCGAGGTCCGGGTGAACCTCACCGACTCCGAGCGGCTCGCGTACGCGACCGCCGAGACGGAGGAGAAGTACCGCTTCTGTGCGACGACGGCGACGAAGCGCAAGGTCACGGAGGCGCTGGTCCGCCGTTTCGCGGGGCAGCAGACGCTCGTCATCGGCCAGTACATCGACCAGCTGGACGAGCTGGGCGAGCACCTGGACGCACCCGTCATCAAGGGTGAGACGCCGAACGCGCAGCGCGAGAAGCTCTTCGAGGCGTTCCGTCAGGGCGAGATCAGCGTCCTGGTGGTCTCCAAGGTCGCCAACTTCTCCATCGACCTGCCGGAGGCCACGGTCGCCATCCAGGTGTCGGGCACCTTCGGCTCCCGCCAGGAGGAGGCCCAGCGCCTCGGCCGGGTGCTGCGCCCGAAGGCCGACGGCCACCAGGCGCACTTCTACTCGGTGGTGGCCCGCGACACCATCGACCAGGACTTCGCGGCCCACCGCCAGCGCTTCCTGGCCGAACAGGGCTACGCCTACCGGATCGTGGACGCGGACGAACTCCTGGCGGACAACTGAGCGGAGCGCTCCGCGGGTAGCGGGGGAAAAGCCGGGCCGGGGGCCCGGGGCCCGAGGAAGGCCAGGGGGCCGAGGAAAGGCCAGGGGGCCGAAGGAAGGCCGTGCGGCTGCCGGGTTCGTCATGGCTGGGCGCGCAGTTCCCCGCGCCCCTGACGGGGTCCGTGGGCGGGGCGCGGCCGCGCGGTGGAGCGCAGGTGTCACAGCTCCGCGACCCTGACGAGGATCGCGGCCGGGACGGGGTCCCTACCGGCGGTGTACGCCCGCTTCCTCGCCGTACTCGCCGAGGAGGACCACTCCCAGGGCCGCGCCGGCGAAGACCTTGACGGCGCGCAGGGCGTCGCCGAGTCGGTGCCGGTGGCTGCCCTGCAGGGCGGTCGCGCCGGACGGCGGCCGGGGGCGGACGGAGGCTGGGGTGAAGGTCGCTGCGCTCATGTATCCATAGTGCGATCCGGGCACCCCGCTTTCATCGGCCTCGGGACCGAACCTCCGTCGTCCCCTCGTACGACTCCGGGCCCTCCCCTACCCCGTAGGGAGTGGGACGGCATCCCCTAGGGGACGGCGACGGGCGCACGGGAAAACGGTTGGCCTCGACCGCCCCGGCTCGCCTAGGATCTCCGCTCTTGCCCGCCTCCCGTCGTGGAGCGCCGCCGTCCGGACGGAAACCGGTCGGCCCACCGCCATTCTGCGGGGCTCACCATGCCCCGGCAGCTCTCGCAGGCCTCGGAGGCAACGCCCGTGTCCACCCCGCCCGACTCCGCCGTGCCCGGCGCCGTTCCGTCAGACGACCCTCTCTCCCGCGAGCGGGCCCACCTCTCGCACTCCCGCGCCGCGCTGCGTTCGATGCGGGAGGACGTGCAGTCCCTCGACATCCGGGACGTCACCGCGAACTGGGTCAACGCGGAGGTCCTGAGCCGCCAGATCGGCGAGCGCATCAAGGCCCTCGCCGACCTCTCCCACACCCCGCTCTTCTTCGGCCGCCTCGACTACCTGCACGCCCCCGGCGCCGACCGGGCGGAGGGCGCGCAGGGGGAACGCTTCTACATCGGCCGCCGGCACGTCCACGACGCCGGGGGCGACCCCATGGTGATCGACTGGCGGGCCCCGGTGTCCCAGCCCTTCTACCGGGCCTCCAAGAAGTCCCCGATGGACATCGCGCTGCGCCGCCGCTTCGGTTACACGGGCGGCGACCTCACCGCGTACGAGGACGAGCATCTCTCCGACCCCGCCGAGGCCGCGGCCACCAGCAAGCTGCTCCAGCAGGAGATCGAGCGCCCGCGCGTGGGCCCGATGCGCGACATCGTGGCGACGATCCAGCCGGAGCAGGACGAGATCGTACGGTCCGGTCTCGGCGGCACGGTCTGCGTGCAGGGCGGTCCGGGCACCGGGAAGACGGCCGTCGGCCTGCACCGGGTCGCGTACCTCCTCTACGCCCACCGTGAGCGGCTCGCCCGCACCGGCACCCTCGTCATCGGACCGAACGCGTCCTTCCTCCACTACATCGAGCAGGTGCTGCCCGCGCTGGGCGAGCTGGAGGTCAAGCAGGCCACGGTCGACGACCTGGTCGCGCACGTGGAGGTACGGGGTGCGGACGACGCGACGACCGCGGTCGTCAAGGGCGACGCCCGGATGGCCGAGGTGCTGCGCCGGGCCGTCCGGGCGCACGTGACCCTGCCCACCGAGCCCGTCGTGGTCGTCCGGGGCTCCCGGCGCTGGCGGGTACCGGCGTACGAACTCACGGACATCGTGCAGGAGCTGCTGGACCGGGACATCCGGTACGGGGCCGCCCGCGAGGCCCTGCCGCAGCGCATCGCGCACGCGGTGCTGGTGCAGATGGAGCGGTCGGGCGAGGCACCGGACGACCGCGTGCAGGACGCCGTCGCCCGCAACCCCGCGGTGAAGGCGGCGGTGAAGGCACTCTGGCCGCCGGTGGATCCACCGAAGCTCGTGTTCCGGCTGCTCTCCGACGCGGACTTCCTGTCCCTGCACGCGGAGGGTGTCCTGACGGCGGACGAGCAGAAGACGATCCTGTGGGCGAAGCCGGCGCGGTCGCTCAGGTCGGTCAGGTGGTCGGCCGCGGACGCCGTGCTGGTGGACGAGGCCACGGACCTGGTCCGGCGCACGCACTCGTTGGGGCATGTGGTGCTCGACGAGGCGCAGGACCTGTCCCCCATGCAGTACCGGGCGGTGGGCAGGCGCTGCACGACCGGCTCGGCGACCGTGCTCGGTGACCTGGCGCAGGGCACGACGCCCTGGGCGACGCGGAGCTGGGACGAGGCGCTGGCCCATCTGGGCAAGGCGGAAGCGGTCGTCGAGGAACTGACGGCGGGCTTCCGCGTGCCGACGGACGTGATCACGTACGCGTCCCGGCTGCTGCCCCACATCGCGCCGGGCCTGACGCCGGTGGCGTCGGTGCGGGAGAATCCGGGCTTCTTCGAGGTCCGCGGGATCGGCGCGGACACCGAAGTGGTCGCGGCCTGCGAGGAGTTGTTGCGCCACGAGGGTTCGGTGGGTCTGATCGCGGCCGACGTGCGGGTGCCGTTGCTGGCCGAGGCACTGGCGGAGGCGGGCCTGCCCCACCTCGCCCCCGGCGAGGAGACGACGGCCGCCGCCCGGCTCACGCTTGTCCCGGCCTCCCTCGCCAAGGGCCTGGAGTACGACTACGTGGTGCTGGACGAGCCCCGGGCCGTCGTGGACGCGGAGCCGGACGAGCGGACGGGGTTGCGTCGTCTGTACGTCACGCTGACCCGAGCGGTGTCGGGTCTGATCGTGACGCACGCGACGGCCCTGCCGGCGCAGTTGGCCACGCCGTAAGCACCGGCTCCCTGCCGGGCGCCACCTGCGTGAGCCGTCTGCGAGCCCGGGGGGCCGATCGCGCAGTTCCCCCGCGCCCACCTCAGGGGCGCGGGGAACTGCGCGACCAGCCACGTCGGACCCGCACCCGACAACCAGCCCCGCCGCCCCACCACCTCAGGGGCGCGGGGAACTGCGCACCCAGCCCCCACCGGCCCGCAGCCGCGATCGAGACGCCCAGGGCCGGGGGCGGCCAGGCCAAGGCCGGGGCCGGGAGCCGGAGGCCGGGGCTCAGGCGGCAGCGTCCAGCGCCGTTCGCCATTCCCGTACCGCCTCCGCGGAGACCGGGGCCGCCCAGCCGCCGGGCCGGGCCGCACCGCCGATGTGGAACGCGTCGACCCCCGCCGCCCGCAGCCGCGGCACGTGGCCGAGGCGAAGGCCCCCGCCCACGAGGAGGCACGGTTCGTAGCCGGGCTCACCCCGCCTCGCCGCCTCCGCGAGAAGCGTCGGCAGACCCTCGTCCACGCCGGCCGCAGACCCCGCCGTGAGATACGTGTCCAGACCGGGAAGGTCGGAGAGCCGCTTGCGCAGGGCGTCACGGTCGGCCGCGCGGTCGATCGCCCGGTGGAACGTCCAACGGCAGCCGTCCAGTTCGGCGAGCACCGACTCCAGCGCGGGCAGATCGGGCTCTCCGGTCTCGTCCAGGAACCCGAGCACGAACTCGTCCGCCCCGGCCGCCCGCAGCTCCCGCGCCGCCCGTACGAGCCCCCGTACGTCCCCGGCCCCGAATCCGTCGGCGAGCCGCAGCATCACGCGCAGCGAGATACCGACGGCGTCCCGGATCCCGGCGAAGGCCGCGACCGGCGGGGTGAGCCCGTCGGCGGCCATGTCGGCGACCAGTTCCAGCCGGTCCGCGCCTCCGGCCTCGGCGGCGACCGCGTCCTCGGGGTCGAGCGCGATCACCTCCAGGACTGCACGCTTGCTCATAGGACCTCTTCCCTCGGGCGGCTACAGGTCTAGTCCAATAGTCAGCCTACGCGCCCGCCGACGGAGATCCACGGATATCACCATTCGCACGCGCAACGTCACTGTGTGCAACTACTCTCGACCTGGCGCCGTCCGACAACGTCAGCCGCGCGAAAGGGAGTTGCCCCCATGTCTCAGTCGAAGCGACTCGACCCGTCCCAGTCCCCCCGCGCGCTGTACGGCGCCGAGCTCCGCCACCAGCGCGAGGAGGCCCGCCTCTCCCAGGAGGAGCTGGGCACCCGCATGTTCGTCAGCGGCTCGTTCGTCGGGCAACTGGAGGCCGGTATCCGCCGGATGCAGCCGGAGTACGCGCAGATGGCCGACGAGATCCTGAAGACGGACGGGTTCTTCGTGCGGAACCTCGCAGCCGCGATGAGATCGCCCTACGAGCATCACTTCGCGGACGTCGTCGAGTTCGAGGGGCTGGCGCAGTCGATCAAGGACTGGGCGCCGGACCTGGTCCCCGGCCTGCTCCAGACCGTGGCGTACACGCGGGCCGTGATCCGGGCGTACGACCCGGTGGTGGCGGACGAGGTCGTCGAGGACCGGATGGTGTCCCGGCAGGCGCGCGCACACATCTTCGACGACCCGGCGACACCCCGTTATTGGGCGATCCTGGACGAGGTCGTCGCACGACGTCCCGTGGGCGGCCCGCACGCCATGGCCGAGCAGCTCCGCCACATCGCCGCGCTGGTGCGCCGCAACCGGATCATCGTCCAGGTGCTGCCCCTCTCGGAGGGCGCCCATGCCGGGATGGACGGTCTCTTCAAGCTGATGACCTTCGACGACGCCCCGCCCATCGCATACGTCCAAGGCGTCCAGACGGGCCGCCTGTTGGACGATCCGGCTGTGGTCACCCGCTGCACACTCACCTACGATCTGCTCGGGGCCGCGGCCTTGTCGCCCGCCGCGTCTCTCGCCCTCATCGAGCAGGCGGCCGAGGAGCACGAAGATGCGTACCGCGCCCGATCCGAGGACCGCGACCTGGCGTAAGAGCAGCTACAGCGGCGGCACGGCCAACGAGTGCGTCGAGGTCCGCGACGACCTCCCCGGCATCGTCCCCGTCCGCGACAGCAAGGCCCCCTCCCGAGGCGTGCTGATATTCGGTGCGGCCGCCTGGTCGTCCTTCGTCGCGGCGGCCGCCGTGACGAAGGACGACCGGTAACCGGCCGGGACGGAGGAAAGGGAGGCGGCCGGCACGGAGGGCAGGAGGCGGCGGGCGGACAATGGGGTCCATGGCCGACCCCGACGCCCTCCGCACCCGTTGGTCCCACGCGCTCGACAGGAGCCGTGGGACGGCGACCCCCGACCCCGCGCCCTACGCGGACAACCTCCTCGCCCGCTGGTCCGAGCCCCAGCGGCGCTATCACACCCTCGATCACCTCACGGCGGTGCTGGACCACGTCGACGTGCTGGAGAAGGCCGCGGACGACCCGGACCTGGTCCGGCTGGCCGCGTGGTTCCACGACGCGGTCTACCTCCCCGACCGCTCCGAGAACGAGGAACGCTCGGCCCGTCTCGCCGAGCGCGCGCTCCCCGAGGCCGGCCTGTCCGCCACCGCCACGGCCGAGGTCGCCCGCCTGGTCCGGCTGACGGTCACGCACGCCCCGGCCGCCGATGACGCGAACGGCCAGGTCCTGTGCGACGCCGACCTGGCGGTCCTCGCCTCGTCCGCCGACGCGTACGCCGCCTACACGGCCGCGGTCCGCGAGGAGTACGCCTTCGTGCCGCCGGACGCCTTCCGCGAGGGCCGCGCCGCGATCCTCCGGCAGCTCCTGGACCTGCCCCGCCTCTTCCACACCCCGTACGGCACAAGGGAATGGGAGGGCCCGGCCCGCCACAACCTGACGGCCGAGCTGGACCGGTTGACGGCCTGAACCACAGCCGATGGAATGGCCTGCCCCCCGTCGAGGTTGGCACCTGATATGCCCGTCCCCACGCGCAAGAGCACCAGCACCGATGCCCTCCCCTCCCCTCGCACCCGTACGCGCATGCCCCTGGCCGTCTACGTCCTCGGGCTCTCCGTCTTCGCACTGGGCACCAGCGAGTTCATGCTCTCCGGACTGCTGCCGGCGGTCGCGGACGACATGGGCGTGTCCATTCCGCGGGCCGGCCTGCTGATATCGGCCTTCGCGGTCGGCATGGTCGTCGGCGCGCCCCTGCTGGCCGTGGCGACACTCCGGCTGCCCCGCCGTACGACCCTCATCGCGCTCATCGCCGTCTTCGGCCTCGGCCAGTTCGCGGGCGCACTCGCCCCGAACTACGCCGTGCTCTTCGCCTCCCGGGTGATCAGCGCACTGGCGTGCGCCGGCTTCTGGGCGGTCGGCGCCGCCGTGGCCGTCGCCATGGTGCCGGTGAGCTCCCGCGCCCGGGCGCTCGCCGTGATGATCGGCGGCCTGTCGATCGCGAACGTCCTCGGCGTCCCGGCGGGCGCCTTCCTCGGCGAGAGCCTCGGCTGGCGCTCCGCGTTCTGGGCGGTCGGCGGCGCCTCCGCCGTCGCGCTCGTCGGGGTGGCCACCCTCATCCCCCGTATCCCGCTCCCCGACGAGAAGCCCCGCCTCGGGAACGAGCTGCGGATCTACCGCGACCGGCAGGTCTGGCTCTCCATCTCGCTGATCGCGTTCGCCGCGGGCGGCGTCTTCTGCGCGTTCAGCTACCTCGCCCCGCTGCTCACGGACGTGGCCGGGCTCGACGAGGGCTGGGTGCCGGCCGTGCTCGCGCTGTTCGGGATCGGCGCCCTCATCGGGACGGCGATCGGCGGCCGGATCGCGGACGCGCACCTCTTCGGGGTGCTGCTCTCGGGCATCGCGGCCTCGTCGGTCCTGCTCGTCGCGCTCGCGCTGCTCGGGCAGTACGCCACCGTCGCCGCCGCCCTGGCCTTCCTGCTCGGGGTCTCCGCCTTCTACACGGCCCCGGCCCTGAACGCCCGGATGTTCAACGTCGCGGCCGCTGCCCCCACCCTGGCCGGCGCCACCACCACGGCCGCCTTCAACCTCGGCAACACGGGCGGCCCGTGGATCGGCGGCGCCGTCATCGACGCGGGACTCGGCTTCGCCTCCCCGGCCTGGGCCGGCGCGGGCCTGACCGTCACGGCGGGCGTGGTGACCGCGGTCTCGCTGCGTCTGCACCGGCGTACGGCGGCGTCGCGGGTGGTCACCGGAGCCCACGCCCTGGTGCCCGGCGAAGCGGTGGACCACTCACCGTCCGCGAACTGATCACTTATCCTCACCGGCATGCGAGCCATGGGTGGGGACCAGGTGGAAGAGGCCGTCGCGGGCGCGGTGGCCACCCTGCGGAGCGGGACCGGCCGGGACTGGAGCGTCAGGGCGGGGCTCCTCGATTGGAGCTGCCGCGGGACGCTGGAGCACGTCGCCTCGGGCCTTCTCGGGTACGCGGGCCAGTTGGCGGGCCGGTCCGCCGACCGGTCGGCGCCGTTCGGCATCACCTTCGAGGAGTGTGCGGACGCCGAGGACGTCCTCCAGGTCGTCGAGACCGCCGGGGCCCTCCTCGCGGCCGCCGTGCGCACCACCCCGCGCGAGGTGCGGGCCTTCCACCCGTTCCCCTTCGGTGACGCCGACCGCGAGGGCTTCGCCGCGATGGGCGTCACCGAGGTGCTGGTGCACGCGCACGACGTGGCCGAGGGACTGGGCATCCCCTACGAGCCACCCGCCGCGCTCTGCGCCGACGTACTGACCCGGATCTTCCCGCATGTCCGGCCGGAGCCCGGCCCCGACCACTGGCGGACCCTGCTGTGGGCCACGGGCCGGGGCACCCTGCCCGGCCGCGCACCCCTCACCACCTGGCACTGGAGCACCGACCTCGTCGTACCGGCCGACCGCCTCACCCTCCAGGGCGTCACCCCGGCGGCCGCCGCCGACCTGCGCGCGGGCGGCACCGGGGGCTTCGTGTGGATCGAGGACGGCCCCTTCGAGGGCACGCGGGACGCCGCGGGCATGGTGGTCAAGGCGTACGAGGCCGGGGTGCACCGTCCGGAGTGGGGCATGTTCGTCCTCGTCCGGCGCGAGGACGGCCGTGCGCTCGGCGGGATGGGCTTTCACGGCGCCCCGGACGAGGAGGGCCGCGCAGAGGTCGGCTACGACCTGACGGCGTCGGCCCGCGGCAACGGCTACGCCACCGAGGCCCTGCGCGCCCTGTCCGCGTGGGCCCTGGCCCGCGAGGACCTCACGTACCTGTTCGCGACGGTGGACCGGGCCAACTCCGCATCCCAGGGCGTGGTCTCACGCGCAGGCTTCACCAGGGTCGGGGAGGACGAAGGGGACGGAGAGAACGGGAAGAGCGGCGGCCAGTACGCGTACGAGCTGCGGCGCGACCGGGCCCCGGCCACGAGCCGGCCGGGGACCGGCTGAGGGCCGACCGCGACCCGGCCGAGCGGGGCCCCGCCGGGTCCGGAAACCCGCCGCTCTACGAACTCCCGCTCTGCGAACTCCCGCTCTGCGTACGCCCCTTGGGCCTGCGCAGTCCGGACGCGACGAGCAGGCGTACGATCTCGCGGCTGCGCACCTCCACCGCGCCGGCCCGCACGACCTCCGCGTACCGGTGCGAGGGGATGTCGTAGTGATCCCGCTCGAAGGCCCTGCTCGGCACGCCCACCCGCTCGGCGAACAGGTGGAGTTCCTCGTACGAGACGTCGCTGACGAGGTGGGACCACATGCGGCCGTGCCCCGGCCAGTCCGGCGGGTCTATGTAGACGGTCACGACGAGGTCGTCCCGCCGGAGCCACCCGTGGCCGTCCGGAGCGCGCCCACCGCGGAGACCCGCACACCCGCCTTGTGGCAGACCCAGTGCGGGTCGGGCCCCAACTCGGGCTCCACCTCCAGGGCATGGGGATCACCGGCACTACAGACGGGACACAGCGGCCAGCGTCCGTACTTCTCCAGCAGCGCGTCCTGTACGTCCTGGGCGATCAGCCCCGCCACGTAGTCGACCCCCTCGGGCCACTGCTCCACCCACCAGCGCCGCTGTACGACGGACTCCTCGACCATCGACACGACATCGGCCTCCGCGACCTCACCCGCGACAAGATCAGCAAGCACCAGCGCCCGCGCCGCGTGCAACGCCCGCTCCAAGGGGCGGACGGGATGAGAAGAGCCCGGAGAATCCATACGTCCATTGTGCGCCACCCGCACATCGCCCTCCGGGGCCGCGTCGTGCCCGGGGCCGCGGCCGTGCGGGGCCGCAGGTCGCCCGGGGCCGCAGGCCACCCGGGAATGCGGGGCCCGGCGCAGTCTTTTTCGGGGGCGCGGGGAACGGCGCAGTCTTTTAGGGGCGCGGGGCACGGCGCAATCCTTCAAGGGGCGCGGGGAACGGCGCGACCAGCCCCCACCCACCCGCAGCCGACCACCACCGCTCCACCCACCCCGCCCCCGCACGCTCCCCGCCCCCTCACCCCTTGACCCTCCCCCGAAGTGAAAATATCTTTCACATGTGACCCACCAAGTGAAGGAAATTTTCGCCGGTGAGGCCCCACCGGCCCCCGCAGCCCTCGCCGCCAAGGTCCGCACCCTCGCCCCGTCGATGACCCGCTCCATGCAGCGGGTCGCCGAGGCCGTGGCCGCCGACCCCGCAGGCTGCGCGGCCCTCACGGTCACCGGCCTCGCGGAGCTGACCGGCACCAGCGAGGCCACCGTGGTCCGCACGGCCCGCCTCCTCGGCTACCCCGGCTACCGGGACCTGCGGCTCGCCCTCGCCGGCCTCGCCGCCCAGCAGCAGTCGGGCCGGGCCCCCACCGTGACGGCCGACATCGCGGTGGACGACCCGATCGCGGACGTGGTCGCCAAGCTCGCGTACGACGAACAGCAGACCCTCGCCGACACGGCGGCCGCACTGGACACGGTCCAGCTCGGCGCGGCGGTGGCAGCACTCGCCGCGGCCCGCCGCATCGACGTGTACGGCGTCGGGGCGTCCGGACTCGTCGCCCAGGACCTCACGCAGAAGCTGCTGCGGATCGGGCTCATAGCCCAGGCACACAGCGACCCCCACCTCGCCGTGACCAACGCCGTGCAGCTGCGCGCCAAGGACGTGGCGGTCTCGATCACGCACTCCGGGTCGACCGGGGACGTCATAGAGCCGTTGCGGGTGGCGTTCGAGCGTGGGGCCACGACGATCGCGATCACGGGACGTCCGGACGGGCCCGTCACCCAGTACGCGGACCACGTCCTCACCACCTCCACGGCCCGGGAGAGCGAGCTGCGCCCGGCGGCGATGTCCTCCCGCACGAGTCAACTACTGGTCGTCGACTGCCTGTTCGTCGGGGTCGCACAGCGGACCTACGAGACCGCGGCGCCCGCGCTGTCCGCGTCGTACGAGGCATTGGCGCACCGGCATCGGCACCGGGGCGCTTCGCGATAGCCACCCCTTGAACGAGTACACCCGAACGAGAACGCCCAGTACCGGAAAGAGCCGTCGCACATGACCTCCAGCTCCGACGCCACCGACGCCCCTGACACGCCCGATGTCCCCGACGCTTCGGAACCCACCAAGTACCGGGATCTGCAAGCCGAGTTGGAGACCCTGACCACGGAGAGGTTCCGTCCCGAGCACTCCGACATCGACAAGCTGTCCACGCTCGACATCGCGAAGCTCATGAACGGCGAGGACGCGACCGTGCCGGGCGCGGTCGCCGCGCAGCTGCCGCGGATCGCGGCCGCGATCGACGCCATCGCCGCACGGATGGCCCGGGGCGGCCGTCTGGTCTACGCGGGCGCGGGCACCGCCGGGCGGATGGGTGTGCTCGACGCGTCGGAGTGCCCGCCGACGTTCAACACGGATCCGGCCGAGGTCATCGGCCTGGTCGCGGGTGGTCCGGCCGCGATCAGGACGGCGGTCGAGGGCGCGGAGGACTCCGCGGAACTGGCCGTCGAGGACCTGTCGGCGCTGAGGATCACGGCGGACGACGTGGTCGTCGGCATCTCGGCCTCGGGCCGCACGCCGTACGCGATCGGAGCGGTGGAGCACGCCCGATCGCTCGGCGCCCTCACCGTCGGCCTGTCGTGCAACGCGGACAGCGCGCTGGGGGCCGCGGCGGATCACGGTATCGAGGTCGTGGTGGGCCCCGAACTGCTCACGGCGTCCACGCGCCTCAAGGCGGGCACGGCACAGAAGCTCGTCCTCAACATGCTCTCGACAATCACGATGATCCGCCTGGGCAAGACGTACGGGAACCTGATGGTCGACGTACGCGCCTCGAACGAGAAGCTGCGGGCCCGCTCCCGCCGGATCGTCGCGCTCGCCACCGGCGCCTCGGACGAGGAGATCGAGGCGGCACTGGCCGAGACGGACGGCGAGGTGAAGAACGCGATCCTCACGATTCTCGGCGGCGTGGACGGCCCCACCGCCGCCCGCCTGCTGCGGGAGAGCGGCGGCCACCTGCGCGCCGCACTGGCAGCCGAACCCCGCTGACCAGCAGGTTCCGCGGGAGGGCCCGACCCCGTCAGGAGGCGCGAAGAAGCCGTTGACCGAGAATCCCCGACCCGGCGAACCTCGAACCGACGAACCCCGACCCGACGAACCCCGAACCGGAGGGCCTCCGGCGCCGGGCACGGACGGGACCTGCACGGCGTGCCGCCTCACCGCCGGAATGGACGTCCTCCCCGGCGGGACGGTCCTCCGTACCCCGCTGTGGGTGGTGGAGCACTGCGTCGGCCCGCTGCCGCTCGGCACCCTCGTCGTCAAGCCGCTCCGCCACGTCCTCCACGTGGCCGACCTGACGCCGGACGAGTCCGCGGAGCTGGGCCCGCTCCTGCGCCGCGTCAGCACCGCCGTCACGGCGGTGACCTGCCCCGAACAGGTCTACGTCTGCCTCTGGTCCCACGCCGGCGCTGTCCCGGGCCACATCCACTTCGTGGTGCAGCCCGCGCTGACGGCCGATCTCGAACGGTACGGGGCTTACGGGCCCGCGCTGCAGACGGCCATGTTCGCGGACGGGGCCGTCCCGGACGCGGCGGCCGTGGCCGAGGTGTGTGAGCGGTTGCGGGCGGAACCGGCTGTCAGTGGCGCGTGGGAGGGTGGGGGGTGTCGAGAGGAAGGAGTAGGAGCGTCGTGAATCACGCGCAATTGACCGCTCTGGGGCGTGCCCTGCGAGTGCTCGGGGAGCATGGGGACGCCTTGTCGGGCGAGACGCCGGACGCGAAGCTGCATGAGGTGAAGGCCGATCTGAAGCGGGCCCTGGACCTCCTGGAGGAGACCGTCACGACGGCGGCGCCCACCACGCGATGCTCCGAGCACCCCACGGGACCGGTCGACGAGGACGCCCCCGACCTCTGCCTGCTCTGCGAGACCCGCCGCCGCCTCTCGCGCCGCTCGAAGGTGAACGACTCGTTCCACGACTCCTACCCGCAGGGCAGGCCGTCCGCCCCGGACGAGAGCGGAGAGCGCACGAAGTCCCGTTACGGCGTCCGCGGCGATCGCCCCGAGCCCCAGCAGCGCTGGCTCCCGGAGATGTGGACCGGCCAGGCCTGGCAGCTCTGCGGCACCCCCCGCCGCGACAAGCAGGAGGCGGAGCTGTATCTCGCCGCCCAGCGCCGGGGCCCCCGCCCGAGCATGGCCTACCGCCTGATCCACGAGTTCACGGACTACGAGGTCCTGCGGATCTGGGGCACCCCGGTGAAGATCGACATCGAGCCGATGGGAAATCTCTGACGAGTGAGGGCCACCCGGTCCCGCCCGGCCCTCGCGTCACACCCCACGTCACGGCAGCCGCCCCTCCTCGTTGATCCGGCGCACCCGTGCCCGCAGCACCTCGCCCGGAGGGGCCTCGCCCACCGCGTCCGGTGGGCAGTCCCACTCCCGCCCGCCGCCCACGGGCCTCAGCTGTACGTAACCTCCCTCGTGCCCCATGACCTGGCCGAGGCGACCGTCCCGTACGTCGATCACGTACCGCGCGCTCACGCCTCCCCGCCCGCCTCGCGCAGCGCGGTGGCCAGGCGCTCGGCCGTGCGTACGTTGCAGCGCCCCAGCTCGACCAGGGCGAACGGCTCCCCGGTCGCCGCGGTCACCGGATCGACGCCGAGCGACGGCAGGACGACACCGGCTCTCGCGAGGGCCGCTCTCAAACACTTCACCGCGTCCTCGGTCGACCGCACCCGCTCACCCGACGTCATCTCCACCACCGACATGCCTCCACTCTGCGTGTTTGCGTTCGCCACACAGAGTGGCCATTCGGCCTCTAGCCTGGCCATAGTCGGCGTCCAACAACAACGCCTGTGTGACAGGGAGTTGCGCATGCCAGGCCCGAAGGCCCTCGACCCGTCCTCCTCGCCCCGCGCCCTGATCGGCGCCGAGTTGCGTCACGCTCGCGAAGCGAAA
This sequence comes from Streptomyces aurantiacus, assembly GCF_027107535.1. Classification (NCBI taxonomy): domain Bacteria; kingdom Bacillati; phylum Actinomycetota; class Actinomycetes; order Kitasatosporales; family Streptomycetaceae; genus Streptomyces; species Streptomyces sp. Qhu-G9. The sequence goes on from NZ_CP114283.1 coordinate 9,122,823, forward strand.
GGGCTCAGCCAGAGCGAACTGGGCGAGCCGCTGTTCGTCAGCGGCTCGTTCATCGGCCAATTGGAAGCAGGGACGCGACGCCTGCACCTCGAATACGCCGTCCAGATAGACGAGATCCTCGACACGAACGGCTTCTTCGAGCGCAACTGCAGGGCGCTTGCCAAGTCCAAGTACCCGGACCACTTCGCAGAGGCCGCGGAGGCGGAGGCTGCCGCTACGGCGATCAGGCACTACCTCCCGCTGTTGATCCCCGGCCTGTTGCAAACCCCGGCATACGCTGCCGCACTGTTCCGCACCTACCGCCCCACAGCCCCGGATACCGTAATCGAGGAACTGGTGGCGACCCGTATGGAACGCGCCGGTCTCCTGGCCGATCCAACAACCCCGTTGTTGTGGGTGGTCCTCGACGAAGCCGCGCTGCGCCGACCGGTCGGCGGAGCCGGTGTGATGGCAGGCGCTCTCCGTCACGTACTGGGTATGGCTCGCAAGCACCGGATCATCGTGCAAGTTCTGCCGTTCAGCGCCGGAACGCATGCCGCGATGGGCGGCGCCCTGAAGATCATGGAGTTCGCAGACGCGCCGCCTCTCTGCTTCGTCGAGGCACTGGACACGGGGAAACTGCTGGACGACCCAGCCGCGGTTGCCCGAAACTCCCTGACGTTCAGCCTCCTCCAGGCCGCCGCACTGCCACCCGAGGATTCCCTGACCTTCATCGAATCGGTGGCGCAGAATTACGAGCATGGAGACCAACACCCCTGAGTGCGGCCCCACCGTGGCCATCTGGCACAAGTCCAGCTACAGCGCCGGCGATGGCGGCGACTGCCTAGAAGTGGCCCCCGGCCACCCCACCCACATCCCCGTGCGCGACTCCAAGAACACCGACGGCCCGAAGCTCGCGTTCCGGGCCGAGGCCTGGTCGGCGTTCGTGGCACACCTCAAGCAGGACTAGCCCACAGCCGTCCCGAAGCTCAAGCGCCAAGCTCCGAGCCCTGCTTGTCAGGATTGGGTGGTGGGTCTCAACCCACCCACCCTCCCCGCCAGTTGACTCGAAGCGACCGGTTTGCCACGGACAGTCACATGGGTCTAGCGTGCCCGGATAACGAACAACCCCCGCTAGGTGCTGGAACACCTGCGGGGGCTTGACCAACAAGATCGAATGAGAGTCGATCCCATGGCTGACGCCAAGCCTAGTCCCGCCTGCCCGCCCGCGCACGCGACCGCGCCCCACCCGATGGCCAATCCGGGTTACGGAAAACGCGGCGCACCGGACCAACACCCCCGCGCCGCGCACGACTTCGCGCACCTTCCACCCCGCGAGGCCGCCGTCGCCGCGTACATCGACCGGCTCTCGAACGGCGCCGACATCTCCGTGAAGACGCTGGCCAAGACGCTCCCGTACGGCCAGTGCGCCCTCCGCACGGCCCTCAACAACCTCCAACGGGCTGGCCACTTGCGTCGGGGACGCGAACACCTGGCCGACTCGGGAAGCCAACGCTGGATCACCCGAACGTGGTTCTCGCGAACGGCACGGGACGACGCGTGGTGGGCCGCGTTCACGCGAGGTGACGTACCGAAGGAGGCGCCGGAGCCTCCCGACAGACAGCTCAGCCCCAGCCACCCCACCGGCCCTACCTGGCCGACCGGCCCCACCCGCTCCCGCGCGTACATCCTGCTCGCGGCCCTCGGCCGCACGGCCCCGGCCCTGTCGCTCTCCGCCGGGGCGTGCGCCGAACTCGCCCCGCTCGTCACGGAGTGGTTCGCGAGGGGTGCGAGTGACGAACACGTACTCCGGGCCCTGACGGCAGGCCTCCCCACTCCGGTCCACAGCCCGGCCGCCCTCGTCCGCAACCGCCTGACGGCGAAGCTCCCACCGGAACCCGAACCGGCGCCCGGTCCGGGTCCGGAACCGGCGCTGGGACCGGCGCGGGCCCCGCGCCCGCCCCTCCGCGTACTGGAGTGTGCGAAGTGCGGCACACCAGGGCGTCCGGAAGCCCTGCCGGGCGGCGTCTGCGGCCCTTGCTCGGGCGGGCCCGCGCCACGCCCGCCGTCCGTCCCCCTGTCGTCCGCGGCCGTCCACGCGCACGCCGCGGCGGCCCGCGCGGCGATGGTCGACCGGCACGAGCGAGCACGCCTGTGACGGGGACGCACCGAAGGGTGTGCCCCCGGCGTCAGCCGGGGAACACACCCTTCGGACCTGCGGAGCCGGTCAGTACAGCTTGTTGACGGCCGTGACCGTGGTCTTCTTGAAGTCGGCGACCTGGGCGTGCTGGAAGTTGCCCATCTGGCCCCACTGCACGACCGTCACGGTCCGGCCGTCACGGCCGACCGAGAACAGGCCGATGTCGGAGGACCCCCACGAGGACGCGGTGCGGATGCCGTAGACATGGGCGCCCTCCTCGACGTTCAGCTTGCCGTAGTACTTCTGCGTCGCGGTGATGTCGGGGTCCTGCTCCATCAGCTTCTGCGCGCAGTCCGTGAGGCTCTTGCGCAGCAGGGCCGCGAAGTCCTTGGCCCGCTGCTCGTCCCGCTCCACCACGGTGGCCTGCAGGGCGCTGGTGTCGTACTCGGTACCGAACCTGCGGTGGCTGGTGATGGACGGCAGCACCTCGCCGAAGCACATCGGCAGCGGGTCGGGCTGGCCGGCGGTGACCGGTCCGGCGGTCCAGGGAGACGTCGGGTGCGGCGGCAGCTCGCTCGGCTTCAGGAACCGGGGCGTGTCGGAGGCGGCGGTACCGGCGGCCGCCGGAACAGCGGCCACGGCGACACCGGCCAGGGCCGTCAGGGCGGCGAGAGCGAGTCGGGTGCTGCGGGTACGAACGTTCATGGTCTTCCCCCGTGTCGGTCGTTCAGGATGTCGATCGCGGCGGGCCGGCTCGTCGGCTGTGAACCACCGGCCTTCCCGCAACACCTGATTTGACCCGCCACCACCCCCACCCGTTGTACTCCGCCACGCTACGGATACGTCCGGAATGTCACCGCCGGGCAACAGGGGTGGCCGCGGAGACCCCGCTCACACCGCCACCTCGGCGAACGCTCAGCTCAGCGAGCTCAGCGCCGCCGCGTCGTACGCACCCAGCTCGCCGAACCGCCCGCCGAGCACCTTCGCCGCCCACTGCGGGTCCTGGAGCAGCGCGCGGCCCACGGCCACCATGTCGTACTCGTCGCTCTCCAGGCGGTCCAGCAGGTCGTCGATGCCCTTGACCGGGGCGCCCTCGCCCTGGAAGCCCTTCAGGAAGTCGCCGTCGAGGCCGACCGAGCCGACGGTGATGACGGGCTTGCCCGTGAGCTTCTTCGTCCAGCCGGCCAGGTTCATGTCCGAGCCGTCGAACTCGGGGCGCCAGTAGCGGCGGGTGGAGGCGTGGAAGGCGTCCACACCGGCCGCGACGAGCGGGGTCAGCAGGGCCTCCAGCTCCTCCGGCGTCTCGGCGAGACGCGCGTCGTAGGCCTGCTGCTTCCACTGTGAGAAGCGGAAGATGACCGGGAACGACGGTGAGACGGCGGCGCGCACCGCGGCCACGACCTCCACGGGGAACTGCGTCCGGGCCACCAGGTCGCCGCCGTACGCGTCGGTGCGGCGGTTCGTGCCGGCCCACAGGAACTGGTCGAGCAGGTATCCGTGCGCGCCGTGCAGCTCGACCCCGTCGAAGCCGATGCGCTCGGCGGCCGCGGCGGCCTCGGCGAAGGCCTGGATGACGTCGTCCAGGTCCTGCTGGGTCATGGCCCTGCCGGTGACCTCGGCGCCTGCCGTGTGGATGCCGGACGGGCTGACCGAGGGGGCGTCCACGAACGGCGGCTGGCCCGCCCTGCGCACACTCCCGATGTGCCACAGCTGCGGCACGATCTTCCCGCCCGCCGCGTGCACGGCGTCGGCGACCTTCGCCCAGCCCGCCAGCTGCTCCGCGCCGTGGAAGCGCGGGACGTTGTCGTTCTGCCCGGCCGAGTCGTGCCCCACGTACGTGCCCTCGGTGACGATCAGGCCGACCCCGGCCGCCGCCCGGCGCGCGTAGTACGACACCACGTCCTCCCCGGGCACGCCTCCCGGCGAGAACTCCCGGGTCATCGGCGCCATCACGATCCGGTTCGGAACGGTCAGACCGTTCAGGGAGACGGGCCGGGAGAGGATCTGGGCCGCGCGGGACGCGGAGGCGGTGGCAGTCACGTAGGTGCTCCTCGGAGAGGTCGGTACGACATCGAGCGATCAGGGCGGATCCCGGTTGGTATGTGCATATGCATCAACCCGCCCCCCGGGGCAACCACTCAACCGGGCCCGCGCATTCCGCTTGATCACCGCGCATCCCTGTGACCCCGGACACGCCCGGCACCCCTACCGGCGCCAGGACCCGCGCCCTCGCCCGCGCCCGCCCGCCCCCGCACTCGCACTCGCACTCGTCGACGGGCCTGGCGGTCATCCGGTCACCGAGCGCGCCTCCTTGAGGACCTTCCGGTGGGACGAGGCCAGGCGGCCGAGATCCTTCCGGGCCTTTTTCATCAAGGACTTCTGGATCTCGGACTCCTGGGCGCTCCAGATCCTCACCAGGTCGGTGGACAGTTTGCAGTCGACGTCCGCCTCCGCGACGGAGATCTCCCGCTTCGTGACGTCCTGTCCGGAGAATTCCTCCGCCCCGATCGCCTGCATCGGACTCCCGTAGGAGAACCCCTTCTCCTTCATGCACCGGGCCCAGGCCCCGGTCGCCTTCACCACCTCCGGCGACCTCAGGGACTCGGTGAAGCTGTCAGTGGCGATGGAACCGGCCACCTCGGCGCCCTTCGCATAGGTGTACTTACCCCGGATCCTCGCCTTGGACTGCCCTATGCAGCCCCCCTCCGGGACCCGCTTCCCCTTCACCTCGGCGGTTCCGGCGGGGCTGCCGTTGAGCGCCAGAAGCTCCTTCTCGGTGGGCGTCTCCGGCTTCGGGGCGGACACCGGCTCGGGGAAGTGATAGCCGTACCGCGACGCGACGGCGGGGTTCAGCACGCCGTAACGCCGATTGGTTCCGGGCTGGTACTCCGCGGGCCCCTCGGCGGCTCCGGCGCGATACACGAGTCCGTACTTCCGCATACAGGCGCCCGTGAGCTTGTTCTCGGCCGAGGAGATCACCCGAAGCTCCTCGCGGCTGAACGCGTACGCGCCGATGGGAAGCTCCATCTGGCCCTCCAGGGGCGAGGCCTCGATCGCGTCACCACCGGCGGTGGTGGTCGGCGCCGGTCGTGGCTGAGCCGGGGATTCACCCCCGCCCCCTCCCCCACCACAGCCCACCGCTCCGACCAGCAAGACGCAGGCCAGCGCGCCGACACGCGTCGGCATTCCACGACGCCCGGACATCGATCCCCTCCCGCACAAAAAGGAAGTGCCGAACGCGTCACGCTCGCGTCCGGCACCCGCCGACTTTCAGACCGACTCAGAACTGGTAGCACTCGCCGACACTCAGGCTGCCGTCAACCAGCTTGAGTGAGGCGTTCTCGTTGTACGTCTTGTTCAGGCGATTCGCAATGGAGAACTTGTCACCCTGCGCCCAGAGCCAGTCACAGGGACCGGCCTGGTTGCTGTAGAAGTAGATGACTGCACTCTCGTCCGAGGTCTTCGCCCTGAAATAGGCCGACGCGGCATTGTTCTTGACGGGCTGGCCCTGCCCGTTGGACGCCGAGGCGAAGCTGTATCCCTCGAAGTTGATCTTTCCGTATCCGGCGAAGGAGGAGTGCGAGCCCTGCTGGTTGGAATTGAAGTACATCGAGATGCACGGGAAGAGGCCATCGCAGGCACTCCCCCTGTACTCGGTCGCACTGGCCTGGGTGACACCGGCGACCGATACCAGAGCGGCGGCGACGCCCACGGCCGCCACCTTCTTGGAAATACTCATGCTTCCCCCTGTCACTGGCCATAAAGGCGATCCGCAGGATATTTCCATGATCGAAAATGGGTCAAGAGGACAAATGAAGCATGTCGCACTTTCAACTTCTTAATTTCGAGCGGCCTGTTGCCGACGAAAACGCCCGAGGGCGGCACCCCTGGAATGGAGTGCCGCCCTCGTCCACGTACTGCGATGAACTGTTTGAGCCTTGGCCGGATCGGCCGTGGACTCAGAAGTCCATGTCACCGCCCGGCATGCCGCCACCGGCGCCGGCGCCGGCGCCGGCCTTCTCCGGCTTGTCGGCGATGACGGCCTCGGTGGTGAGGAACAGCGCGGCGATGGAGGCGGCGTTCTGCAGGGCAGAGCGCGTGACCTTCGCCGGGTCGATGATGCCTTCGGCGATCATGTCCACGTACTCACCGGTCGCGGCGTTGAGGCCGTGACCGACGGGCAGGTTGCGGACCTTCTCGACGATGACGCCACCCTCGAGACCACCGTTGACGGCGATCTGCTTGAGCGGAGCCTCCAGGGCGAGCTTCACGGCGTTCGCGCCGGTCGCCTCGTCACCCGTCAGCTCAAGCTTCTCGAAGACCGAGGAGGCCTGGAGCAGGGCCACGCCACCACCGGCGACGATGCCCTCCTCGACGGCCGCCTTCGCGTTGCGAACGGCGTCCTCGATGCGGTGCTTGCGCTCCTTGAGCTCGACCTCGGTGGCGGCACCGGCCTTGATGACGGCCACGCCGCCGGCCAGCTTCGCCAGACGCTCCTGGAGCTTCTCGCGGTCGTAGTCCGAGTCGCTGTTCTCGATCTCGGCACGGATCTGGTTGACGCGACCGGCGACCTGGTCCGCCGAACCCGAACCGTCGACGATCGTCGTCTCGTCCTTGGTGATGACGACCTTGCGAGCGCGGCCGAGCAGGTCGACGGTCGCGTTCTCGAGCTTGAGGCCGACCTCCTCGGAGATGACCTCACCGCCCGTGAGGATCGCGATGTCGGCCAGCATGGCCTTGCGGCGGTCACCGAAGCCCGGAGCCTTGACGGCGACGGACTTGAAGGTGCCACGGATCTTGTTGACGACCAGGGTCGACAGGGCCTCGCCCTCGACGTCCTCGGCGATGATCAGCAGCGGCTTGCCGCCCTGCATGACCTTCTCGAGGAGCGGGAGCAGGTCCTTGACGTTCGCGATCTTGGAGTTCGCGATCAGGATGTACGGGTCGTCGAGGACGGCCTCCATACGCTCCATGTCGGTGGCGAAGTACGCCGAGATGTAGCCCTTGTCGAAGCGCATACCCTCGGTGAGCTCCAGCTCCAGACCGAAGGTCTGGGACTCCTCGACGGTGATGACGCCTTCCTTGCCGACCTTGTCCATCGCCTCGGCGATGAGCTCGCCGATCTGGGTGTCGGCGGCGGAGATGGAGGCCGTCGAAGCGATCTGCTCCTTGGTCTCGACATCCTTCGCCTGCTCCAGCAGGGCACCGGAGACGGCCTCGACGGCCTTCTCGATACCGCGCTTGAGAGCCATCGGGTTGGCGCCGGCGGCGACGTTGCGAAGGCCTTCACGGACGAGCGCCTGGGCGAGGACGGTCGCGGTGGTCGTACCGTCACCGGCGACGTCGTCCGTCTTCTTGGCGACTTCCTTGACCAGCTCGGCGCCGATCTTCTCGTAAGGGTCCTCGAGCTCGATCTCCTTGGCGATGGAAACACCATCGTTGGTGATCGTGGGGGCGCCCCACTTCTTCTCGAGGACGACGTTGCGGCCCTTGGGGCCGAGGGTTACCTTGACGGCGTCGGCGAGCTGGTTCATCCCGCGCTCGAGACCGCGCCGTGCCTCCTCGTCGAACGCGATGATCTTGGCCATGTGAAGTGGTCCTCCCGGACTGGGGTGGATTGCTCCGGACCGCGCTGGCGCCCGCGACGGACGGCCTGCCTGCCTCGTGGTTCCTTGCCCCACCTGGCCTGCGGGCCTCACCGACCCGGTCCTCGTTGTCACTCTCACCTTCAGAGTGCTAACGCCAATGATTAGCACTCGACCCATGCGAGTGCAAGCGACTCCCGATGATCCGCAGGTGGGAGCGGGTGCGAGGAGGTGGGGTCAGAGGGGCACGAGTGACCATGGAACCCCCCGACGGACATGCGGAGACCTCTCGCGGCCACACCGAAGAGCCCCCTCGGACATGCCGAAGGGCCCGCACCCATGAGGTGCGAGCCCTTCGAGAGAAGAACGTCGCTGCGGTTAGTCGGCGCGTGCTTCAGCCGGTCGCCAGTCGGACCATGTCCGCCTGCGGCCCCTTCTGGCCTTGCGAGATCTCAAAATCGACCCGCTGACCCTCTTCCAGGGTGCGGTAGCCGTCCATCTGAATCGCGCTGTAGTGGACGAAAACATCCGCACCACCGTCGACCGCGATGAAGCCGTACCCCTTCTCCGCGTTGAACCATTTGACGGTGCCCTGAGCCATGCCTAACTCCCCTATTACTGGCCCTTGCACAGATCCGCACTTCGCGGATCCGGGTCAGACCTCACCCCCCAACGGTTGGGGGTGTGCGCCGGAACGCGTCGACCGCGGCTGAATGTATCCGTCCAACTGCCGTCTGCAACAGGTCAATCCGACGAGAATTCCGGGCACGACTGATCGGGAATATGTGAAGGATTCACGAAGATTCAGGGCAAGTCGGACCCCGCAAATGCCATAAACGGCTGAAAATGACAGGGTACTTTGGCTGCTTCTTATCGGGCTCCGGACGGGGACTCATAGGTGCCGGACAAGCGGAGCGAAGCAAGTTCCCCAACTGTAGCGCGCTCAACCATACAGAATTGCCCCCTCCGCTTCTCTCACGGAGGGGGCAATTCGATGAACTCTGCGTGTTCGGCATTACCGAGGGTAATGATCGACCGCCGCGAGAGGGCCGCTCAGCCTCCGGCGACCGCCGGAATGATCGACACCCCGGCGCCGTCCGGCGTCGCCGTCTCCAGCCCCTGCTCGAAGCGGACGTCGTCGTCGTTCACGTACACGTTGACGAACCGCCGCAGCTTCCCCTGGTCGTCCAGGACCCGGGCCGCGATACCGGTGTGGTTCTTCTCCAGGTCGGCGATGACCTCGGCGAGATTCGCCCCCTCGGCGGCCACTTCGGCCTTACCGCCCGTGTAGGTACGCAGGATGGTGGGGATGCGGACGGAAACGCTCATGACTTTCGACCTCCGGTCAGGTGGCGCGCCCGAAGGGGCGCGGGGAACTGCGCGACCAGCCCTCCACCGGCCCGCAGACGGACAACGGCCTCTTACGCGAGGCCGGCCTCGTGGAACGAATCAAGGCTGGGACGGATGGTCGCGGTGAGCCCCGTGTCGGAGGCGACCGCGTCCAGGGTCTTCAGACCGTCACCGGTGTTGAGGACGACGGTCGTCAGGCTGGGGTCCAGCAGACCATTGTCGATCAGCTTCTTCGCGACACCCACGGTCACACCGCCGGCGGTCTCCGCGAAGATCCCCTCGGTCCGCGCCAGCAGCTTGATCGCGTCGACGACCTGCTCGTCGTTCACGTCCTCCACGGCTCCGCCCGTCCGCCGGGCGATGTCGAGGACGTAGGGACCGTCCGCCGGGTTGCCGATGGCGAGCGACTTGGCGATCGTGTTCGGCTTCTGCGGCCGTACGACGTCGTGCCCGGCCTTGTAGGCGACGGACACCGGCGAGCAGCCCTCGGCCTGGGCACCGAAGATCTTGTACGGCTTGTCCTCGACGAGGCCGAGCTCGATCAGCTCCTTGAGACCCTTGTCGATCTTCGTGAGCTGGGAGCCGGAGGCGATCGGCACGACCAGCTGGTCGGGAAGCCGCCAGCCGAGCTGCTCACAGATCTCGTACGCCAGCGTCTTGGAGCCCTCGGCGTAGTACGGCCGCAGGTTGACGTTGACGAAGCCCCAGCCCTCGCCGGCCGGGTCGCCGATCAGCTCGGAGCAGAAGCGGTTCACGTCGTCGTAGTTGCCCTCGATGCCGACGAGCTCACCGCCGTAGACCGCGGCCATGACGACCTTGCCCTGCTCCAGGTCGTGTGGGATGAACACGCAGGAACGGAAGCCGGCACGGGCAGCGGCGGCGCCCACGGCACCGGCGAGGTTGCCGGTCGAGGAGCAGGAGAGGGTGGTGAAGCCGAAGGCGCGCGCGGCCTCCAGGGCCTGGGCGACGACGCGGTCCTTGAAGGAGTGCGTCGGGTTGCCGGAGTCGTCCTTGACGAAGAGCTTGCCCGCGTCGACGCCCAGCTCGCGGGCCAGGTTGTCGGCCTTGACGAGCTTGGTCCAGCCGGGGTTGATGTTCGGCTTGTCCGCCACGTCCGCGGGGACGGGCAGCAGCGGCGCGTAGCGCCAGATGTTCGCGGGGCCCGCCTCGATGCGCTTGCGGAGCTCTTCGGTGTCGTAGTCCGAGAAGTCGTACGCGATCTCCAGCGGGCCGAAACACTCCTCGCAGGCGAAGACCGGGCCGAGCGGGACGCGGTGGCCGCACTCGCGGCAGGAGAGCGCGGCGGCGGGGCCGAGATCGACGGCGTTCGCGGTGGTGGGGGAGTTCGTGGTGCTTGCAACTGTCTGCGCAGCCATGGAGGCGAGGCCCTTTCTCCTCATCTTCCTCACGGCGCACTTCGCCGTGAGACGGATTTGGCACCTTCCCGAGCCGGGAGCCTCGCTGCGCTGATCGGCAATGATCAGGACGAGACCGGCTGGAGGGTTGCCGGGGCTTCAACGGGCCGTATCCCTCTGCCCCTCTGGATGAGCGGTATTCGATTGTGGTTTTCGTTCTCCGCGCGACGACCCCCGACATGCGATGGTCATCAGCGTTGTCCAAGACTGTAACCGAAGGCCTGGATGGTGGAGAAAGCCGTCCGAACCGCGAGATGCCCCTCACACCGGCCCATGTCGCGGCGGGCACACGTGTCCCGATGAACGCAAGGGAGAGCCGCACGTGCTGGAAGACGTCGAGCGCTGGCTGAGCACGCGCTCCTGGTCCGTTGACGACCGCCCGCTCAAGAAGATCGTCGCCGCGAAGCGTGCCACCGGCTCCACGGTGAGCGTCGTACTGCCCGCTCTCAACGAGGAGGCGACCGTCGGCGAGATCGTCTCCGTGATCCGCCGGGAGCTGATGACCGTCAGGGTCCCGCTCGTCGACGAGATCGTGGTGATCGACTCGGGCTCGACGGACCGCACCTCCGAGGTCGCCGCCGCCGCGGGCGCCCGGGTCGTGCACCGGGACGACATCCTGCCCCGCATCCCGGCCGTCCCCGGCAAGGGCGAGGTGCTGTGGCGCTCGCTGCTCGTCACCGGCGGGGACATCGTGGCCTTCGTCGACGCGGACCTGAAGGAGTTCTCGGCGGACTTCGTCTCCGGGATCGTCGGCCCGCTGCTCACCGACCCGGGCGTGGACCTCGTCAAGGCGATGTACGACCGCCCGCTCACGGTGTCCGACGGTTCCGCCTCCGGCACGACCTCGGCGGGCCAGGGCGGCCGGGTGACGGAACTCATGGCCCGCCCGCTCCTCAACATGCACTGGCCGCGGCTGGCCGGCTTCGTCCAGCCGCTGGGCGGGGAGTACGCGGCCCGCCGCTCCCTCCTCGAACAGCTCCCGTTCCCCGTCGGCTACGGCGTGGAGCTCGGCATGCTGGTCGACGCCCTGCACCTGGCCGGCCTCGACGCCCTGGCCCAGGTCGACGTCGGCGTCCGCAAGCACCGCCACCAGGACGGCCAGGCGCTCGGCCGGATGTCCGCCGCGATCTACCGCACCGCCCAGCTCCGCCTGGCCCGCGGCCACCTGGTCCGCCCGTCCCTGACCCAGTTCGAACGGGGCGAGCACGGCTTCGAACCCCGCACGTACTCGGTGGACGTCGAGGAGAGGCCCCCGATGATCGACATCGAGGAGTACGTGAAACGCCGGGCGGCGTAGGCGGGGGTGCTCGACAACACCCCGTATACGGCGGGTGGGAACGTTTGAGCGTTTACACCTGGGGCTAGATTTCGAGTCATGGCTTCCACCCGCGCCACCCACGACATCCTGGTCGCTTCCAACCGCGGCCCGGTCTCGTACACCCTGGACAGCACCGGCGAGCTCACCGCCAAGCGCGGCGGAGGCGGTCTCGTCTCGGGGCTCTCCGCCATCGGCCCGGACGCGGGCGCCCTGTGGGTGTGCTCGGCCCTCAGCGACGACGACCGCGAGGCGGTCCGGCGCGGAGTCGGCGAACAGGGCGTGCGGATGCTCGACATCGACGCCGAGACCCACGCCGCCGCGTACAACGGCATCGCGAACTCCGCGCTGTGGTTCGTCCACCACATGCTGTACCAGACGCCTCTGGAGCCGGTCTTCGACGCGGAGTTCCGGCGGCAGTGGGCGGCCTACGAGACGTACAACCGTGCCTTCGCCGAGGCACTGGCCGAGGAGGCGGCGGAGGGTGCCGCGGTCCTCGTACAGGACTACCACCTGACGCTGGTGCCGCGGATGCTCCGCGAACTGCGCCCCGACCTGCGGATCGGCCACTTCTCGCACACGCCGTGGGCTCCGCCGGACTACTTCCGGCTGCTGCCCGACGACATCGCGGCGCAGGTGCTCGACGGAATCCTCGGAGCCGACCGGGCCGCGTTCCTCACCCAGCGGTGGGCGGACGCCTTCACCGAGTGCTGTCACGCCGTACTGGGCCCCGGGGTCGCCGCGGAGACGCGGATCGGCGTGCACGGACTCGGCGCGGACGCCGACTTCCTGCGCGAGCGCTCGCACCGGCCGGACGTCGACGAGCGGATGGCCGCGCTGCGGGAGCAGATCGGCGTGGCCCCCGACGGCGGCGCCCGGAAGGCGATCGTGCGGGTGGACCGGACCGAGCTGTCCAAGAACATCGTGCGCGGGCTGCTCGCCTACCGGGAACTGCTGGAGGACAGGCCGCAGTGGCGCGAGCGGGTCGTGCACGTGGCGTTCGCCTACCCCTCCCGCCAGGACCTGGCGGTCTACCGCGACTACACGGCCGAGGTGCAGCGGGTCGCCGACGAGATCAACTCCCGGTACGGCACGACCGGCTGGACGCCGGTGGTGCTGCACGTGAAGGACGACTTCGCGCGCTCGCTGGCGGCGTACCGACTGGCCGACGTGGCTCTCGTCAACCCGATCCGCGACGGCATGAACCTCGTCGCGAAGGAGGTGCCGGTCGTGTCCGATGACGGCTGCGTGCTGGTGCTGTCGCGGGAGGCGGGGGCGTACGAGGAGCTGGGCGAGGACGCGATCACCGTGAACCCGTACGACGTGTCGGGCACCGCCGTCGCGCTGCACGAGGCGCTGAGCGTGCCGGTGGGTGAGCGGGCCGAGAGGACGAAGCGGCTGGCTGTGGCCGCCACCGCGTTGCCTCCGGCGCAGTGGTTCCTGGACCAGCTGCGCGCGGTGCGCTCCGCGCGGTAGGCCGGGTGACGCCTGCGGTTCGCCCCGCGGACGGTCTGCCGGCCTCCGCGGGGCGGGGCGCTGCGGCAGCGCATGTCGATCGTCGGCCGCGGGCCGGTGGGGGCTGGTCGCGCAGTTCCCCGCGCCCCTGAAGGGCGCGGGGCTGTCAGTTCAGTTGCGCTGCCAGTGAGGTCAGGAGGTGTACCACTCCCTCCGGGCCGTCCACCACCAGGTCGGAGCGGTCGGCCAGTTCCGTCACCTCGTTGCTGCCGCTGCAGACCAGCAGGCCCGGTACGCCGTCGGAGCGGAGCTTGTCCACGGCGGCGAAGGCCGGCAGGTCGCCCAGGTCGTCGCCGCAGTACATGACCGACTCGGCGCCGACGTCCCGTACGTACTCGCTGAGGGCGACGCCCTTGTCCATGCCCGCCGGGCGCAGCTCCAGCACCATCCTTCCCGGCTCGACGATCAGGCCGTGCTTCTGGGCGAGCCGGGTGAGGGGTTCGCGCAGTGCCTCGAAGGCGGCCTGGGGGTCCTGGGCACGGCGGGTGTGGACCGCGACGGCCCTGCCCTTCTCCTCGATCCACGTGCCCTGCCAGGCGCCGATGCCGTCGAGGAAGCCCGGGAGTTCGGCGCGGACGGCGGCGACGCCGGGGTGGGCGGCGGGAGCCCGGACGGTGCCGGTGACGGCGTCCCAGCGCTCCGCCCCGTAGTGACCGAGCACGACGAGGTGTTCGAGACCGGGGACTCCGGCGAAACCGCCGTACCGCACGGCCACGCTCGCCGGCCGTCCGGTGACGACGGCCACCGACGCCACCCTGGGCGCGAGCGCCGCCAGGGCGGCCGCGGCGTCCGGATGGGCGCGGGCCTGTTCGGGGTCCGGGACGATCGGGGCGAGTGTGCCGTCGAAGTCGAAGGCGAGCACGGCCCTCTCGGGCCTCGCGATGATGGCGTCGAGACCGTCCCGGCCCGCCGGGGTCACGGGGTTCGGCATCGACGCTGAGTCGGGGTGACTGGCCATGCTGCGACCCTATCCGCGAGGGTCCGGTCTTACGCCCCCGCCGGCCTCGGCGCCTGCTCTCGACACCGGAGCCGGTGCCGGGCGCGTGCCGGTGCCGCGAACGCGAACGGGGGCGGCGTACGCCGACGCGGTGTCGGAGTGCGCCGCCCTCGGGCGGAGTCGCGGGAGGCGGGCCCGCACTGTCAGGGCGCCTACTTCGGGTCACGGTCGAACGATGCCTTCGACCAGAAGTAGCCGAGCGCGGTCAGGGCCAGGCACCACACGACCGCGAGCCACCCGTTGTGGCCGATCTCCGTGCCGAGCAGCAGCCCGCGCAGGGTCTCGATGGCGGGTGTGAAGGGCTGGTACTCGGCGACCGGCCGGAACCAGCCGGGCATCGCGTCGACCGGGACGAAGGTGCTGGAGATGAGCGGCAGGAAGATCAGCGGCATGGCGTTGTTGCTGGCCGCCTCGGCGTTCGGGCTGACCAGGCCCATCCCGACCGCGATCCAGGTGAGCGCCAGGGCGAACAGCACGAGCAGCCCGAACGCCGCCAGCCACTCCAGGAGGGTGGCGTCCGTGGACCGGAACCCGATGGCCACCCCGACGGCCCCGACCACGACCACGCTCATCACGCACTGCAGCACACTGCCGAGGACGTGCCCCACGAGCACCGAACCGCGGTGGATGGCCATCGTCCGGAAGCGGGCGATGATGCCCTCGCTCATGTCCGTGGACACGGACACCGCGGTGCCGATCGCGGTGCCGCCGATGGTCATCATCAGGATGCCCGGGAGGACATACGCGATGTACTCGGACCGGTCCGCCCCGCCGCCCCCGATTCCGGCGCTCATCACGTCGCCGAAGACGTAGACGAAGAGAAGAAGCAGCATGACCGGTGTGAGCAGCAGGTTCAGGGTGAGGGAGGGGTAGCGCCGGGCGTGCAGGAGGTTGCGGCGCAGCATCGTGGACGAGTCGCGCACGGCGAGGGAGAGGGAGCTCATCGGACAGCCTCCTTGGGCTGGCTGGGCACGTCGGTGCCACCGGTCAGGGCGAAGAACACGTCGTCGAGGTCGGGGGTGTGCACGGTCAGCTCGTCGGCCTCGATGCCGACGGCGTCCAGCCAGTCGAGGATGGAGCGCAGCTCGCGCTGGGTGCCGTCGCTGGGAATCCGCAGCGTCAGCGCCTCGTCGTGGGAGGTGCCCCCGGCCGGCGCGAAGCCGGGCGCCTGCGGAAGGGCGGCCTCGCGCAGCGCCGCGGCGGCGGTCCGGTACGCGGCCGGGTCGGAGAAGCGGAGCCGGACGTGGCCGCCCGGGACGATCCGCTTGAGCTCTTCGGCGGTGCCCTCCGCGGCGATCCCGCCGTCGTGGAGCACGGCGATGCGGTCGGCGAGTTCGTCGGCCTCCTCCAGGTACTGGGTGGTGAGGAAGACGGTGACGCCGTCGGAGACGAGCTCGCGGATGATCTGC
This sequence comes from Streptomyces aurantiacus, assembly GCF_027107535.1. Classification (NCBI taxonomy): domain Bacteria; kingdom Bacillati; phylum Actinomycetota; class Actinomycetes; order Kitasatosporales; family Streptomycetaceae; genus Streptomyces; species Streptomyces sp. Qhu-G9. The sequence goes on from NZ_CP114283.1 coordinate 9,138,528, forward strand.
CACATGTTGTGACGGGAGCGGGGGTCGAGGCCGGTGGTCGGTTCGTCGAGGAAGATGATCCGCGGTCCGCCGACCAGGGTCATGGCGATGTCGAGACGGCGTTTCATGCCGCCGGAGTAGGTGGAGGCGGGCTTCTTCGCGGCCTCGACCAGGTCGAAGCGCTCCAGCAGCTCGGCGGTGGTCCGCCGTCCCTCGCTCCTGGACAGGTGGTGCAGGTCTGCCATGAGGAGCATGTTCTCCTCGCCGGTGATCAGACCGTCCACTGCGGAGAACTGCCCGGTGACGCCGATCGCGGCCCGCACGGCCTGGGGGTCGGCGGCCAGGTCGTGGCCGCCGATGTGGATGGCGCCGGTGCCCGGGTCGGCGGAGACGAGAGTGGAGAGGATCTTGACGGCGGTGGTCTTGCCGGCGCCGTTCGGGCCGAGCAGGGAGAAGATCGTTCCCGCGGGGACGGCCAGGTCGACGCCGTCGAGCACGGTCTTGTCACCGTAGGACTTCCGCAGCCCGTACGCCGCGATGGCCAGGTCGGTCATGATGGGTGCTCCTTCAGAGCTTGCTTGTCACAGAAGCCGGGGGTCGTGGGGCTGGGAGTCGTGGGGCCGGGGGTCGCAGGGGCTGCGGGTCACAGGCTGCGGGCGGTGATGTCGCCGTAAGCGGTGGTCGCGTGGATGTTCAGGCCGGCGGCGGCGCCCTCGGTGTTCATGAGCGCGTTGTGGACCCGGCCGTAGGCGGTGCCGGCGTCCAGGGAGGCGGAGGCTCCGCGGGCGGCGCCGACCGAGATCTCACCGGCCTCGGTGCGCAGCACGACCTTGCCGCGCACGGCCTCGGCGATCCTGATGTCGCCCTTCTGCACGCTGACCTCTCCGGAGCCGCCCAGCCGGCCGACCGAGACGTCACCGGCGAGGAGGGCGAGGCGGGCGCTCGCCGCCTCGTCGAGCTTGACCGTGCCCTCCGCGCCTTCGAAGGCGACGTCGCCGAGCCGTCCGACGCCCCGGAAGTCGGCGCCGGCCGCCTTCGCCTCGACGCGGGAGCCGGTGGGCAGCCGGACGGTCACCTCGACGGAGCCGTGGTGGCCGAGCATCCGGTTCTTCGGCGGCAGGGTCCCGATCCGCAGGACGCCTTCGGTGTACTCGACCGTGATCTGCTCCGCGGCCTTCACGTCGCGGCCCTTCGAGGCGTCCGCCGGCCGGACCTCGACCGTGGTGTCGGCCCGGTCGGCGGCGATGAACCGGATGCGTCCCGCGGGGATGTCGAGGACGGCGGAGACGGGGGCGGTGGTGGCGAACTTCTGCACGGTGCTCTCCTTGGGCCTGCTGGTTTCTGACAACGGAAACGCTACGTTGCGTTCATAGATTTGACAACGCAATCGTTGCGCTTGATTGCAAAACCACCAGCTCAGAGCCGGAGAATCGTTGCAATGAATTGCGTTCTAACGCAACAGTGGCCAGGTGAGTCGTTGCAATGAATGAAAAGCGAACGCTATGGTGGAGGCACCAAGGCCTACGAAGGGGACCGCGATGCCGGGAGGCAGGCTCACTCAGCAGGAACGCCAGCAGATCGCGCTGGGGCTGGCCGACGGGCTCGCCTACGCGGAGATCGCCAGGGGGCTCGAGCGCCCCACCTCGACCGTCACGCGCGAGGTGATGCGGAACGGCGGGCCCACCGCCTACCGCGCCGACCTGGCCCACCGTGCCACGGAGCACCGCACCCACCGGCGCAGGCAGGCCGCGCCCCGCGGGGCACAGGCGCCCCCGCAGGCCCACGGGCGCGACGCCGAAGCCGTACGCGAGTACGAGGAGACGTTCACCACCCTGCTCATGCAGCAGGGTCTGCCCAAGATGACGTCCCGGGTGCTGACCTGCCTCTACACCACCGACGCGGGCAGTGTCACCGCGTCAGAACTCGTCCAGCGACTGCAGATCAGTCCGGCGTCCGTCTCCAAAGCGGTCACGTTCCTGGAGAGCCAGGGCCTCGTCCGCCGGGAGCGGGACGACCGCCGCCGTGAGCGCTACATCGTCGACGACGACGTCTTCTACCAGGGCATGATCGCCAGCGCCCGGTCGAACGCCCTGCTCGCCGAGACCGCGCGGCAGGGGGTCGGCGTCCTCGGCCGCGACACCCCGGCCGCGGCCCGACTGGAGAACATCGCCCGCTTCATCGACTTCGTCAGCGAGAGCATCACCCATGCCGCGGAGCAGGCCCGCGAGCTCCTCCACACGAGAGCCGAAGCGGCCTCGGGCGACACCGCCGAGCCGCCCACGGACCGCGGGTAGCCGTCCGTCCCGACGGTCGGGCCGCCGCTGCCCGCTCGCGGGGCTCCACTCCCGAAGCCCGCTCCCCGCCCCCTCGTCCCCCGACGCCCAAGGAGCGAGTCACGCCTCGCGCTCGGTCCGGCGGACCTCTCTCACCCGTCGCAGCCGATTGACCGTCACCGGGTCGTGGGCCAGGGCCCGGGGCGCGTCCAGGAGGGCGTTCAGCAACTGGTAGTAGCGGACCGGGGCGAGCCCCAGCTCTTCCCGTATCGCCCGCTCCTTGGCCCCCGGCGACGCCCATCCCCGCCGCTCCAGCGCGAGGACGGCACGCTCCTGAGCCGTCAGCCCTTCGTCGTCCATACCCGCCACGCTAACGGCTGCCACCGACAGCCCCGCCGGGAGCGGGACGGTGAGGGGCGCAGCACGGTGAGGGGTGCGGGACCATGACGGTCGCGGCTCCGCCGCGGGGCGCGCCCGGCCCCGGAGCGGGCCGGCGGGGAGTTATCCCGCGCCCTCCGCCGCGGCGGCGGCCCGCTGCAGCTGTCCCAGCGTCGCCGCCGGATTCCCCTTCGGGCTCACGGCCTTGCCGATCTGCTGCTTGATGTCCGCGCTGACCGTCGCCCAGGACGTCTGGGACACGGGATACAGCTCGGCGTTGGGCAGTTCGCCGAGGAACTCGACGAGGTCCGCGTCGTCCTTGTCGGCGGCCATCGCCTCGGAGGCGGACGTCGTCACGGGCAGCAGGTCGTACTCGCGGGAGAACTCGAGCACGTTCTTCTCGCTGTAGACGTAGTCGAGGAAGTCACCGATCTCCTCGGCGTGCCCGCTCTTCTTGAACGCCATCATCCAGTCGGCGACACCCATCGTGGCCTTGGACCGGCCGTCGACACCGGGCATCGGCACCATGCCGAACTTCACGCCCTTCGCGGCGGCGGCCTTCATCAGCGTCGGGTGGCCGTTCAGCATGCCGACCTCGCCGCGCGTGAACGCCGCGAAGGCCTGGGCACGGTTGAGCTTCGCGGGCGCGACCGGACCGGTGAGGCCCTTGTCGACCAGCTTCTCCTTCAGCCAGGTGAAGGTCTCTATGTTCTCTTTGGAGTCGAGGCTGTAGGAGCCGACCGTGTCCGTGTACCCGTCGCCGCCGCTGAGCAGCCACATCATGGTCTCGGCCTGTGCCTCCTCCGGCCCGAGGGGCAGCGCGTACGGGTACTTCACGCCCTGGGCCTTGAGGGCCTCGGCGTCGGACGCGAGCTCGCTCCAGCTCTGCGGCGGGGTGAGGCCGGCGTCGCTGAAGAGCTTCTTGTTGTAGAAGAGCAGCCGGGTGGAGGAGGCGAAGGGCATGCCGTACTGCGTGCGGTTTATCTCGCCCGCCACCGTCAGCCGCGACACGAAGTCGGACTGGGTGTCGATGGAGAGCACGTCGTCGGCCCGGTAGAGCTGCCCCGCCGCGGCGTAGTCGGCGTACGCGCCGATCTGGGCCAGGTCGGGCGGGTTGCCGTCGTCGACCATCGCCTTGACCTTGGCGTCCACGTCGTTCCAGGAGTAGACGCTGACCTTGACGTCGACGCCGGGGTGCTTGGCCTCGTACGCCTTGGAGAGCTTGTCCCAGTACTTCTTGGAGCTGTTCGCCGAGGAGTCGCCGTAGTCGGCTGCCACAAGTCTCAGCGTGACGTTCCCGGACTCGGTCGAGCCGCCACAGCCACCGAGGGCCGCGGTCACACCCAGTGCGGACACCGCCGCGATCAGACCTGTCACTCGCCGCTGCACTGCTGCCGTCCCCAACCCTGTCGTCATGTCCGTGGATTCGCTCATGCGATCCCATGATTTCGATTCGCAATTTTCGCTCTAAGGTCTACACCACGTAAGTGGACTAGACCTCTCACGGGGTAAGGGGCGACACTGTACCCGTGAGACACGTCATCGCCCTCGATGTGGGCGGCACCGGAATGAAGGCCGCCCTCGTCGGGGCGGACGGCGAGCTGCTGCACCGGACCCGCCGCTCGACGGGCCGCGAGCGCGGCCCAAACTCCGTGGTCGAGTCGATCCTCGCCTTCGCCGCCGACCTGCGCGCCCACGGCGAGCGCCACTTCGGCGAGCCCGCGGCGGCCGCCGGCGTCGCCGTCCCCGGCATCGTGGACACCGACCGCGGCATCGCGGCCTACGCGGCCAACCTCGGCTGGCGCGACGTGCCGCTGCGGGTCCTGCTCAGCGAGCGGCTGCACGGAGTGCCGGTGGCCCTCGGCCACGACGTGCGCACCGGTGGCCTCGCCGAGGGCCGCATCGGCGCGGGCCGGGGCGCGGACCGCTTCCTGTTCGTACCGCTGGGCACGGGCATCGCAGGCGCCATCGGCATCGACGGCCGGGTGGAGGCGGGTGCGCACGGCTTCGCGGGCGAGATCGGCCACATCGTCGTACGCCCCGGTGGCGCCCCGTGTCCGTGCGGGCAGCGCGGCTGTCTTGAGCGGTTCGCGTCCGCGGCGGCGGTCAGCGAGGCCTGGGCACGGGTGTCCGGCGATCCGAAGGCGGACGCGGCGGACTGCGCGAAGGCCGTCGAGTCCGGGGACCCGCGGGCCCTGGTGGTCTGGCAGGACGCCGTGGACGCGCTCGCCGACGGACTCGTCACCGCGCTCACTCTGCTGGACCCGCGAACCCTGATCATCGGTGGCGGTCTCGCCGAGGCGGGGGAAACCTTGTTCACACCGCTGCGCACCGCGGTCGAGCGACGCGTCACCTTCCAGAAACTGCCGTCCATCGTCCCCGCCGCACTGGGGGACTCGGCCGGATGCCTGGGCGCGGGCCTCCTGGCCTGGGACCTGCTGGGCACCACACCTACTGCCCTCTCGGAGGTAACCACCTGATGGCCACTGAGCGCAGCGCCCCCTCAGGGGCGCGGGGAACTGCGCGACCAGCCCCCACCGACCCGCACGTCGTGGTCCTCACCGGTGCCAAAGTCGTACTCCCCACCGGAACGGTGACCGGCGGCCGAGTCATCGTCGAGGACACCCGCATCGCCGGAAGCGCTCCCGAGGGCGCCCCCACGGTGGACCTGAGCGGCCACTGGGTGGTGCCCGGCTTCGTCGACATGCACAACCACGGCGGCGGCGGAGCCTCCTTCACGTCGGGCACGGTCGAGGAGATCCTCGAAGGTGTCCGCACCCACCGCCTGCACGGCACGACGACCCTCGTCGCCTCGACCGTGACCGGTGACATGGACGGGCTGGCCCACCGCGCCGGCCTGCTCTCCGAGCTGGCCGAGCAGGGCGACATCGCGGGCATCCACTTCGAGGGCCCCTTCATCTCCCCGTGCCGCAAGGGAGCGCACTCCGAGGCGCTGCTGCGCGACCCCGACCCGGCGGAGGTCCGCAAGCTGGTCGACGCGGCCCGCGGCCGGGCCAGCATGGTCACGCTCGCCACCGAACTGCCGGGCGGCATCGACTCCGTACGCCTCCTCGCCGAACACGGTGTGATCGCGGCGATCGGGCACACGGACGCCACGTACGAGCAGACGGTGGAGGCCATCGACGCGGGCGCGACCGTGGCGACGCACCTGTTCAACGCGATGCCCGCGCTCGGCCACCGCACGCCGGGACCGATCGCGGCCCTGCTGGAGGACGAGCGGATCACCGTCGAGCTGATCAACGACGGCGTCCACCTCCATCCGGCCTCCCTCCAGCTGGCCTTCCATCACGCGGGCGGCGGCCGGGTGGCGTTCATCACGGACGCCATGGACGCGGCGGGCTTCGGCGACGGCCGGTACATGCTCGGCCCGCTGGAGGTGGAGGTCGCGGACGGTGTGGCGCGCCTGGTGGAGGGCGGCTCCATCGCGGGCTCGACGCTCACGCTGGACCGGGCCTTCCGGCGGGCGGTGACCGTGGACCGGCTGCCGATCGGGGACGTCGTGGCGGCCATCTCCGCCAATCCGGCCAGACAGCTGGGCCTGTACGACCGGGTGGGTTCGCTGGAGCCGGGCAAGGACGCCGACCTGGTGGTCCTGGACTCCGGCTTCGAGGTCGTGGGCGTCATGCGCCGGGGCGAATGGCTGGCCGGACCCCCGACCGGCTGAGTCCCACCTGGGAGGATCCCGGCCGTGCGGATCCCAACCCGGCCGGTTCTCCCCCTTGTTGGCCGTGCCCGCCGACCGGGGGGCTGGGCCGACCGCCGTCGTCTTTGACATGATCGGTCCTTCGGACGGACGCGTTCCGTGAGCGCGTTCCTATCGAGGGAGGTCGGCCCAGGTGATCCTCACGGTCACGCTGAACACCGCTCTCGACATCACGTACCGCGTGCGGGGGCTGCGCCCGCACGCCTCCCACCGGGTCACCGACATGACCGAACGGCCCGGCGGGAAGGGGCTGAACGTGGCCCGGGTGCTCGCGGCCCTCGGCCACGAGGTGACGGTGACGGGCTTCGTGGGCGGCGCCACCGGACGGGCCCTGCGGGACCAGCTCGCCCCCACCCCGGGCGTCATCGACGCGCTGCTCCCGGTGAGCGGCTCCACCCGCCGCACGATCGCGGTGGTCGACACGGCCACCGGTGACACGACTCAGCTCAACGAACCGGGCCCGGTGATCACCCCCGCCGAGTGGTCCGCCTTCCAGGAGGCGTACGAGGTCCTGCTGCGGGCCTCTTCGGCGGTGGCCCTGTGCGGCAGCCTGCCTCCCGGGGTGCCGGTCGGCGCGTATGCCCAACTGATCCGTGCCGCACGGGCGTTGGCCGTCCCGGTGCTGCTCGACACCAGCGGCGAGCCACTGCGGCGGGGCATCGCGGCCCGCCCCGACATCGTCAAGCCCAACGCGGACGAGCTGGCCGAGCTCACCGGCGCCCACGAGCCCGTGCGGGCGACCCGGGACGCCCGTCGGCGCGGGGCGCACGTGGTCGTGGCATCGCTGGGAGCGAAGGGCCTGCTGGCCCGCACGCCCGACGGCCTCTGGCGGGCCACTCCGCCCCGCCCGGTGCGCGGCAACCCGACGGGCGCGGGCGACTCGGCGGTGGCGGGCCTGCTGTCGGGCCTGGTGGAGCGCCTGCCGTGGCCCGAGCGGCTGGCCCGCGCGGTGGCCCTGTCGGCGGCGACGGTACTCGCGCCGGTGGCGGGGGAGTTCGACCGCTCGGCGTACGAGGAGCTGCTGGGCCGGGTCTCGGTGACGGGCGAGGACGTCGCGGCGTGAGCGCTCCGCTCGGGGCGGAGGAGCAGCACACCGAACGTCCCGTGCGGGTGCGTCGGGGCCGGCCGCCGCACACCACACCGCCCCCTGTTCAGGAGCGCGGAGCGCCCCCGAACACCACGGCGGTCAGTCCTTGACCTGGCCCGCCTTCAGGCGGAGTTGGTCCAGGAGGACGTTGCAGTCGTCGCCCTCCTGGCAGGAGACGGAGATCGTGTTGGTGCCCTTGGTGAGGGTGGGCCAGGAGTAGGTCTCAGTCCAGCCCTTCTCCCACTCGCCGTCCTTGGCGCGCGCGAAGTTGCCCATGTTCAGCTTGCTGCCGAACTCCTTGCCGTTCACGGTGAGCGTCATCTTGGCGTCCGAGCCCGCGACGCTGTACCGCGAGAAGACGGTGTAGGTGCCGGCCTTCGGGATGTCCTTGACGGTCCAGGTGACTTCGGCGCCGACCTGGTTGAGGCCCGAGACGTAGATGCCGCCCGCGGACCGGGCGCCCTGGACGTCCGACGCCGTCGTCACGCCGGGGCCCAGCTTCATGGCCTTCGCGTCGATCTTCGGAAGGTCGGCCGGGTTCGCGGCCTGCTTCGTCGGGTCCTGGCTCGGTTCGGCGCTCTGGCCGGCCGACTGGGTCGGGCCCGCCGTGTCGTCGCCCTTGTCGTTGTCCGAGTCCCCGCCGAGCATCGCGATGCCGATGCCGAGCACCACGGCGGCCACGACGGCGACGGCGCCGATCAGCAGTCCCTTGGTGTTGGGTCCGCGGCCCCGGCTGCCGCCGTGCCTGCTGTCGGGCGCCTGATGGTGCGTGGTCGTGGGGGCACCGCCGGAGAAGCTCTCGGCCGTGGAGTGGTTCGCGCCCGGCTGACCGTACGTGCTCTGCTGCTGGGGCACCTGTCCGTACTGCGCGGTGGGGGCGGTCTGCGCGGCGGACTGGCCGTACTGGCGCTCGCCGACCGGCCGCACCCGGTTGACCGAGCCGGGGTAGCCGTAGCCACCGGCGCCGCTCGGCGGCTGGGCTCCGGCGGCCTGCCCGTCGGCGTACAGATAGCCGAACGGGTCGTCGTCCTCGGGCGTGCTCGCGCCGTTGTTGCCGGGCGTCATCCCTTGGTCTCCTAGCGGGTGCGGTTCAGATGCGGTACAGGGGATCGAAAGACGAGCCTACCCGCTCCGGCTGCCCCAAACGGGTGACTCAGCTCGCATGGCAACCCTGACCTGCGGATCAGCCCGCACGCCTGTGCGCTTTGGGACGAGAACGTTTCTCTATGTACATACGCTCGTCGGCCGACTGCAGGACCGCGTCCGCCGTCATCCCGCAGTGCGCCCACCCGATACCGAAGCTGGCGCCGACCCGCATGACCCGGCCGTCGACCCTGATGGGCTGGATGATCTCGTTGCGCAGCCGCACCGCGAGGTCCTGCGCGTCGGCCCGCCCGAGCCCGTCGGCGAGCACCACGAACTCGTCGCCGCCGAGCCTCGCGACGGTGTCCCCGTCGCGCACGGCGCTGCCGAGCCTGCGGGCCACCTCGATCAGCACGGCGTCCCCGGCGTTGTGCCCGAAACGGTCGTTGATCGACTTGAAGCCGTCGAGGTCGCAGAAGAGGACCGCGAGGCCCTTCGTCCCGTCGTCCCGCTCCCCCTCGGGTGCGACGGCGTGCACATGGTGGTCGTAGGCGTCGAAGGCGTCGGGGACCGGCTTGTAGTCGAAGCCGTGCCCGTTCGCGTCGTACACACCGCTCGCCTTGCGAGCGGCCACCACCTGCCCGTACGCCGCGTCGATCGTGTCGACCACGCCGGGTTCCGTCGCCGCGGGGCGCGCGCACAGGCGGGCGGAGAGCCGGGAGCGCAGCTCCGCGGAGTTGGGCAGCCCGGTGAGCGAGTCGTGCGAGGCGCGGTGGGCGAGCTGCAGCTCGCGGCGCTTGCGCTCCTCGATGTCCTCGACGTGGGTGAGCAGGAAGCGCGGCCCGTCGGTGGCGTCCGCGACGACGCTGTTGCGCAGCGACACCCACACGTACGTGCCGTCGCGGCGGCAGAGTCTCAGCTCGGCCCGTCCGCCCTCGGCGGAGGTCCTGAGCAGGGTGCCGATGTCCTCGGGGTGGACGAGGTCGGAGAAGGAGTAGCGGCGCATCGAGGAGGCGGGGCGGCCGAGGAGCCGGCACAGCGCGTCGTTCGTCCGCAGGATCCGGCCGTGCTCGTCGCCTCCCATCTCGGCGATGGCCATGCCGGACGGGGCGTACTCGAAGGCCTGCCGGAAGCTCTCCTCGCTGGCGCGCAGCGCCTGTTGCTCCCGCTCGAGGCGGACGAGCGCGCGCTGCATGTTGCCCCTGAGCCGGGCGTTGCTGATCGCGATGGCGGCCTGGAAGGCGTACATCTGGAGGGCTTCGCGGCCCCACGCGCCGGGCCGGCGGCCGTTGCGCGGACGGTCCACGGACAGGACGCCGATCAGCTCGCCGCAGGAGCCCCCCGGGACGCCTGGGGTGTACATGGGCGCGAAGAGGCGGTCGGCAGGATGCCACTCGTCCTCGAAGCGCGGTGCGGGGCCGTCGGTGTACCACTGCGGGACGTCGTCCTCGTCGAGGACCCAGCCCTCCGTGTGCGGTATGAAGCGCAGGTCGCCCCACGCCTCCCCCATGCTCAGCCGGCGGTCCCAGGAGGCACGGGATCCGGTGCGGCCGGTGATGAGCGCCTCGGCGGCGGAGTTCCCCGCGAGGGCGGCGACCACCAGGTCGCCGTCGGCACGGACGAGGTTGACGCAGGCCAGTTCGTAGCCGAGGCCGGTGACGACTCCGTCGGCGACGGTCTGCAGCGTGTCGGCCAGACTGCGGGCCGTGTTCATGTCCGCCATGACCTGGTGCAACTGCCGCAGGGTGGCAAGACGGACGTACGGCTCCGACTCGGTCTCCATCCGACCTCCCCTCGAGACCTCGGCAGCAACTCCAGGGTTCTCTCCGGCCTACTCCCCTGCCATCTTCCCGCCACTGAATCACAGCGCGCTGCTCACTCGGTACACAGGGTCAACAAAATATGGCACCTGTGACTCAAGTCACAGGCGAAGATGAACAATTGAGTAGAGTTTCTGTGTTTTCGCCGTGCGTTTACTGAACGTAAATTTGTGGAACATGTGCGCGCGCCTGATGAGAGGCGTGAGTCACGCTCCCTCTCGAGTCCTAGGACCCGGTTGGGACGTTGGTCGGATGCGACGAACGCCGGCCGGAGAATAGCGTCTCCCCGTGCTGAACACTTTCTCTGCCGCTCCTTCCGTCCCGTCCGTGCATGCTGATGGGGTGAGCAACGACGAGTTCCGCGCCGCCATGTCCCGGCTGGCCGCGGGTGTGGTCCTGGTGACCGCCCACGAGGCGCAGTCCGACCCGGACGGTCCGAGCGGCGAGGACGTGGGCATGACGGCGACATCCTTCATGTCCGTGTCCCTGGATCCGCCCCTGGTCCTCATCGGGCTGCGTGAGGGCTCCCGCATGGACGACCTGCTCGACGAACAGCCCCTGTGGGCGGTTTCGTTCCTCGCCGAGAACCAGGGTTCGATCGCGGGCCGCTTCGCCATGAAGAACCGCATCTCCGACCGCCTCCTCTTCGCGGACGTGCCGTACGTCCGCGGGGAGGTGTCCGGGGCGCCACTGCTGACCGGCGCTCTGGCGACCCTGGAATGCCGTACCGAGCAGCGGGTGCCCGCGGGCGATCACACGCTGGTCGTCGGCCGGGTGCTGACGTCCTCACTGCCGGGCGCGGACAGCGGACCTCTCACGTATTTCCGGGGCCGCTACCGGCAGTTGGGCTAGCACCGCGGCCCGACGGACCCGGAGACCCGACGGCGGGCAGGCAGCTTTTCTTCCGGCTTTTCTTCAGCACCAGGAATTCATTCCGGCCTGCGGGAACCGGACGAAAGCGAAAGCGCCACCCTTCAAGACGCCCCTTCGAGACGGCCCTTCAAGACGGCCCATCCCGGACGGCCCTCAAGGCCACCCCTCAGGACCGCTCTCCAGGACCCGCCCCTCATCCCCAGTCGCGCCCGGAACGGCCGCGCTTCGTGTCGCCCCGCTGCTTCTTCTCGCGCAGCCGGCGCTCGTTGATCCCCCGGGGGATGCGGGTGGCCCGGCGGGGCCTCGGCGGCGGTGCGCTGGCCTCGGCGAGCAGGGAGGCGAGCCGGACGGCCGCCGTCTCACGGTTCCGCCACTGCGACCGGTGCTCGGAGGCGCGCACGGCGACGACCCCGTCGACCAACCGGTCGGCGAGCCGGGCGAGCGCCCGCTCCTTCCACACCGGCGGCAGCGACTCCGTCTTCGCGAGGTCGAAGCGCAGCTCGACCTGCGAGTCGGTCGTGTTGACGTGCTGCCCGCCCGGCCCGGAGGAACGCGAGAAACGCCACATGAGCTCGGCCTCGGGAAGCGAGACGGAGCCACGGATGACGTAGGGACCGGACATGCCCCCATGGTCCCCTGTCCGTCCGGCCCACGTCACCCACTTTTCGTACCGGTCCCCGCGCGGACCCCGGCCCGCGTACTCGCACGACCTCGCACGACCCGTACGCCGACCGTCTGCGAACCCCGCTCCCGGGCCCGGGTAAAGAAAGTAAAGAGGAGCGGAACCCTGGGGACCCCCATCGGCGTTCTTAGGGTTGGCGGTAGCTTCGTCCCGTACGAAGCCCGACGCGCAGCACCGCACGACCTGTACGTACGTCAAACGAGGGAAGGACTCCCAACAATGGCTGTAAGCCTGTCCAAGGGTGGCAACGTCTCGCTCACCAAGGAGGCTCCGGGCCTGACCGCCGTCACCGTGGGCCTCGGCTGGGACGTCCGCAGCACCACGGGAACCGACTTCGACCTGGACGCCTCGGCCATCGCGGTCAACCCCGAGGGCAAGGTCTACTCGGACGCCCACTTCGTCTTCTTCAACAACAAGCAGACCCCGGACCAGACGATCGTCCACACGGGCGACAACCGGACGGGTGAGGGCGCCGGCGACGACGAGGCGATCAACGTCAACCTCGCGGGCCTCCCCGCCGACGTCGACAAGATCGTCTTCCCGGTCTCGATCTACGACGCGGAGACCCGCTCGCAGAACTTCGGCCAGGTCCGCAACGCGTACATCCGCATCGTGAACCAGGACGGCGGCACCGAGATCGCACGCTACGACCTCTCGGAGGACGCGGCCACCGAGACGGCCATGGTCTTCGGCGAGCTGTACCGCAACGGCGCCGAGTGGAAGTTCCGCGCGGTCGGCCAGGGCTACGCGTCCGGCCTGACGGGCATCGCCCAGGACTTCGGCGTCAACGTCTGAGTCCGACCCGCACGACGATCGAGGGGCCCCGGCCCGGCTGCGGCCGGACCGGGGCCCCTCGTCCGTTCCCGACCCGTCCCGGATCACCCGGACGGCTACCCTGCCCCGCGTGATCCTCGAACCGCTCGCCCTCACTCCCGACCACGACCTGCCGGGCCCGCTCCTCACGGAACTCACCGCCCTCTACGCCTCGAACCACGCCTTCTACGCCCTGAGCGGTGACTTCCCGGACCCGTACGACATCCGGCCCGAGCAGGTGGCGAGGGCGCTGGCGGACGAGCTGGCGAATCCGGACGTGGAGATCCTCCAGGCCCGGAGCGCCGGACGGCTCGTCGCCGTCGCGATCACACTCGCGCACCACCCCGACCCGGCGGACCCGGACCCCTGGATCGGCCTGCTGCTGGTGGACGCGGCGGAGCAGGGCAAGGGGTACGGACGGCAGCTGGCGGCGCACGTCGAGGACCGGTTCCGAGAGGCGGGCCGGGACGCCCTGCGGCTGGCCGCCCTGGACAACAACCCCGCGGCCCTCACCTTCTGGACGACCATCGGGTACGAGACGATCGGACACCGCAGGGACCGCCAGCTGAACCGCCCGTGCGCGGTGTTGCGCAAAATCCTGCGGTAGCGCCGGAACAGCTTCAGAGGGAGCCCGGCCGACCATCCCCGTAGAGCCAGTCGTCCCAGACACCCGAGAGATCCTGGTCCGGCGCCTTCTTCTCCACGTAGGCGGTGAAGTCGTCCGTGTCGGCGTTGCCGTGACGGTGCCGGGCGGCCCAGCCCCGGAGGATGGCGCGGAAGGTCCTGTCGCCGACCGTCTGACGAATCCGGTGCAGGACCATGGCGCCCCGCTCGTACACGGGGCTGTCGGAGATGTGCGCGGCGCTCGGCGGCCTGGCGGGCGGGAAGGCCCAGACGGCGTCGCTGTCCGCCTTCTTGTCGTAGTGGTCGCCCGCGTAGAGGGCGTCGAAGACGTCCTGGGCGGTGTCGCCCCCGTGCTCCTCCTCCCAGAGCCACTCGGCGTAGGTCGCGAAGCCCTCGTTGAGCCACATGTCGCGCCACGACTCGGGGGTGACGGAGTTCCCGTACCACTGGTGGGCCAGCTCGTGGACGAGGAGGCCGATGCCGGGGGCGCCGGGGAACACGGGCCGGTTCTGCGTCTCCAGGGCGTATCCCGCGTCGCCCTCCCGCTCCACGATCGCCCCGGTCGAGGAGAAGGGGTACGGACCGAAGGTGCGCTCGGCCCACTCCACGATCTCGGGAATCCGGTCGAGCACGTCACGGCTCGCCGCCACCTGCGCCGGATCCACGGCGATGTGAACGGGCAGCCCGTCAGCGGTCGTCGAACGGCGCGTCTCGAAGTCACCGATGGCGACCGTGGCCACGTACGACGCCATCGGCTCGCCGACGTGCCAGTCGAAGACGGCCCGCCCGCCCTTCGTCTCCTCTCTCCGCAACTCCCCGTTCGAGACGGCCTGCAGACCTTCGGGCACGGCGATCGTGATGTCGTACGCGGCCTTGTCGCTCGGGTGGTGGTTCCCGGGAAACCACGTCATGGACCCGGTGGGTTCACCGAGGGCCAGGGCCCCGTCTCGGGTGGGCAGCCAGCCCTCCTGTGAGCCGTCCGGATCGGTGATCGTCTCCGGAGACCCGGAGTACCGGACCACCGTGGTGAAGACGGCCCCCTTGTCCAGATCGTCACGCGGGCGGACGACGAGCTCATGACCACCGCTGCGGTTGAACCGGGCGGCCTTCCCCGCCACCTCCACGGACTCGACCTCCATGCCCTTGAGATCGAGGTCGAACGCACTGAGGTCCTGCAGTGCCCGCGCCTCGATCGCGACCTCACCCGTGAGCCGACGTGTCCTCGGGTCGTAGTCGAGGGTGAGCCCGTAGTGCGTGACGTCGTACCCGCCGTTGCCCGACCGGGGAAAGTACGGATCCCGTACCCCGGGAGCCCCCGCAGTGCCCCGCACGCCTCCGTCACAGGCGACGAGGACACACACCAGCAGGGGAACAAAGAAGACGGATCGGGCCATGCCGACGATCGTAGAGCGGCGTGACACCATCACCCACGTGCTCGACATCGGCTACGCCCTTTCCTACCGCTTCCCGGACCCCCCGCAGACCGACTACCGCCGCGCGGACGTCCACACGCTCCGCCACGACCTGTTCTGCGGGGACGTCTACCTCGCCGACACCAAGGCGGACCGGGAGCTGTCCACAGCCTGGGGATGGGTGCCGGTGCTCGACTTCGCGTGGGCCCTGTGCGACATCGTCGAGCAACTCGACCAGGACCCCATGGGCAGCCGGGCCGCCCGCCCCCAGCGCGCCGAACTGGACTTCACCGAGTCCACCGACCGCATGCTCTTCGAGCGCCGCTTCGGCTGGGTCGACATCGAGTCCGACTGGATGCCCGGCGACGAGCCCCCGCTCACCTTCTCCCACTCCGAACTGCGCCGCGAGGCCCGCGACTTCCTCCACGACCTCCTGGCGGACCTGACGGACCTCCACGAGGCGCTCCGGGAGAACCCAGCAATCTGGACCCTGGAAGCCCGCTACCCCAGACTCCCCTGACCCCTGGGACTCCGCCCACCCCCACCCCCCCCCAGTACCGGCCGGAACGGCGTCCCCCTCAACCGCCGGACGGGCTGATAGGACGCACCCGAGCCCGAAGATCCGGCCCGAGGCCCAGCCGCTCTCCGCCCGTGAGGGCCATCGCCGACCGGGCTCGGAGAGGCCACGGTGGTCGTCACCGGCCGGGTTTGGAGAACCCATGCTGGGCTCGTCGCCGGACAGGCTGAGGGGACGCACCCGAGCCCGAAGATCCAGCCCGAGGCCAGCCGCTCTCCGCCCGTGAGGGCCATCCCACGGGAGCGGGCCGTACCGGTGTGTCGCAGTCCGCCGCGTAGGGCTCCTCCAGGAAACCTCACCCTCAAACCCACAGCAGGACACCCAGTTGCGGCGGACTCGACACGCCGGTACGGCCCCGACCCCCCTCCCAGCCGGCGCGAACGTCAGACGGCGGAGCGGACAGCAGGGTCACACGTCCACCCCCACCACCCGAACCCCCACCTCGGCAGCGAACACCGCCGCCAGATCCAACAACTGAGCCGGACTGATCACAGCCCCCGCCAACCGGTCCACCCCCCGCGCGAACTCCACCGCCGCCGCCCGCCGCAGATCCACATCCGTCAGCGACACCCCACTGAAGTCCGCCCCCTTCAGCACACAGTCCACGAACTCCACCCGCTCCAGCCGAGCGCCCCCGAAGTCGGGCTCGACCAGCACGCACCCCTCGAACACCACGTCCCTGATCCGGGCCTCCCGCAGATTCAGGTAGTCGATCTTCCCCCCGCGAAAGACCACCCGCTCCAGCACGGCACCGTGCATCTGCACCCCGCCCAGCCGCGCGTCGACCACCTCCACGTCCCGGAAGGTCACCGAGCCGAGGTCCGTACCCACCCCCCGCAGCCCGGTGAGCACGGAGTCCAGCACACGGGCATGCCGCAGCCGCGTCTCGTCCACCGCGCACCCCGTCAGCACGCAGTCCATGAACCGCGCACCCCCACCGTCCTGCCCCACGAAGTCCAACTCGTCGAACCGCAGCCCGTCGTAGTCCCCGTCGGGCTCCAGCTCACCGCCCTCGTACGGCACGAGCGGCGGCAGCCGCATCTCAGGCCGCCGCGCCCCCTTCACCCCCGCGCCGGCCCCCGCGCCCGTCCTCGCCCCGGTCCTCGCCGCTCTGCTCGCCATGCCCCCATCCTGCACCCCACCACCGACAGTGCCCCCGACCTGCGAAGAATCCCCCGATGTCACATCCCGGGCCGCACGACGAGTCATAAGAGGAGTCGCGCAGAACACTGCCGCCCCGATACCGACACCCGAACAGAACAGCCGTACAGAACAGCCGTACAGAACACCCCGCAGCAGAGGGAGACCCAGCCATGCACCGCATCACCGTCGTCGGCGGCGGCTTCGCCGGCCTCACCGCCGCCATCACCGCCGCGGAGGCGGGCGCCCAGGTCACCGTGTACGAAGCCCACCACACCCTCGGCGGCCGCGCCCGCACCACCGAGGGCCCGTACAGAACGAACGAGGGCCCGCACGCGCTGTACAAGGGCGGCACTCACTGGACCTGGCTGAAGCAGCGCGATCTGATCGGCGAGCTGGCCCCGCTCCCGCCCCTGGAAGCCGCCCGCCTGCGCCTCCGCCACAAGGGCACCCTCCGCCGTACTCCGCCCTTCCCGATGCTCAAGCTCCTGCGCCGAACAGCCGAACAGGCCCCGGTGGACCAGGATTTCAGGACCTGGGCCACGAACGTCGCAGGCCCCGAAGGCGCGATCGCCGCGGCCCACTACTCCGCGGTCGCCCTCTTCCACCACGATCCGGGCGCCCTCTCCGCGGCCTTCGTGCAGGAACGCCTGCGCCGCGCCACGAAAATCCCTCCGGAGGCGCACTACCCGCGCGGCGGCTGGGCGAGCGTCATCGACCGCATGGCGGCCAGGGCCTGGAATCTCGGCGTGCGTGTCGAAACGCTCGCCCGCGTCGACGCGCTCCCCACCGACCACGGCCCCGTCATCGTGGCCACTTCCCTGGACGCGGCCCGCGCCCTCCTCAAGGACGGCTCGCTGACGTGGCCGAGCGGTCGCACGGCCCTGCTCGACCTGGCCGTCCGCACTCGCCGGGGCGACGCGTTCGCCGTCTCCGACCTGGACGCGCCGGGCTGGATCGAGCGGTTCACGGCCCAGGACCGCACCCTCGCCCCGGCCGGCGAACAGCTGCTCCAGGGCCAGATCCCGATCGCACCCCACGAGTCCCGTGCGGCAGGCATCGCCCGCGCCGAGGAACTGCTCGACCTCGCCTTCCCCGACTGGCGCGACCGCGTGACGTACCGCCGCGAGGCCCTCGCGAACGGCCGCACGGGCGCGGTCGACCTCCCCGGCACGAGCTGGCGCGACCGCCCGGCCATCGACCGCGGCGACGACGTCTACCTCGCGGGCGACCAGGTGGCAGCCCCGGGCGTGCTGTCCGAGGTGTCCTTCAACAGCGCCTTGGAAGCGGTGTCCCTGGCGTTCGGGATCCGCAGCCGGGCAGGCCTTGACCTCAAGCATGCCTGAGGTTGAACGCTTGGGCACGAGCCACACCACCCAGCGGCACGACACCCAGGGGACCCCATGCACGCCATCCGCCTCCACGCCTTCGGCCCCGCCGAGAACCTCACGTACGAGCGGGCCGACGCCCCCGAGCCCGCCCCCGGCCAGGTCCGTGTCGCGGTCGCCGCGGCCGGTGTGCACCTCCTCGACACCGCGCTCCGGACGGGCGTCCAGGGCCCTCTGCCGGAGCTGCCCGCCCTGCCCACCGTCCCGGGCCGCGAGGTCGCCGGCACCGTCGAGTCGCTCGGTGAGGGCGTCGCGGACCTGTGGCTGGGCAAGCGCGTCGTGGCGCATCTCGGCTTCAGCCCCGGCGGGTACGCCGAGCTCGCGGTCACGGACGTCGACCGTCTGCACGAGATACCCGCGAACCTGGACTTCGCCCAGGCCGTCGCGATGATCGGCACGGGCCGTACGACGATGGGGATCCTCCAGTTCGCCGACCTCACCGCCGACTCCGTGGCAGTGGTCCCCGCGGCGGCGGGCGGCATCGGCACCCTCCTCGTGCAGTACGCCAAGCACGCGGGCGCCACCGTGATCGGCCTCGCGGGCGGCCCGGAGAAGGTCGCCCATGTCGAGAAGAACGGTGCCGACCTGGCCGTCGACTACAAGGACCCGAACTGGCCGGACCGGGTCAGGAGCTTCCTCGGCGACCGCCCGGCCACCATCGTCCTCGACGGCGTGGGCGGCGACACGGCCCGTGAGGCGGTCGCCCTGCTCGCGGACCCGGGCGGCAAACACCTCGTCTTCGGCTGGTCCGGCGCGGGCCTGCTCGACGGCAGCCCGTATCTCGTCGAGGGCGTGTCACAGTCGGTGCTCGGCCCCCCCATGATGCGGAAGGCAGGCGGCCCCAGCCCGATCCGCACCCTGGAACTGCGTGCCCTCACCGAGGCCGCCGAGGGCCGCCTGGTCCCCGCCGTCCAGCGCTTCCCCCTCGCGGAAGCGGCCGCGGCACACCGCGCACTGGAGACGAGGGCGACCATCGGAAAAGTAGTCCTGGAACCGTGACCCCTCACACCTCCCGGCACACCACTTCGCGCCCCACACCCCCCACCCCACGCACCGCACGGCCCCGCACCGGCTGACGGGCCCTCGCGGCGTCCGGGTCAGCTCCCCGACCCCAGCTCCGCCAACGCCCCGTCCGTCAGCCGGTACACCGTCCACTGGTCCTGCGGCCGCGCGCCCATCGCCTCGTAGAAGTCGATCGACGGCTTGTTCCAGTTGAGGACCGTCCACTCCAGCCGTTCGTAGCCCCGCTCCACGCAGATCCGCGCCAGCTCCCCGAGCAGCGCCTTCCCGTGACCGCCGCCCCGCGCCTGAGGCCGTACGTACAGGTCCTCCAGGTAGATGCCGTGCACCCCGCGCCACGTGGAGAAGTTCAGGAACCACAGCGCAAACCCGACCGGCTCGCCCTCCGCGGACTCCGCGATGTGCGCGAAGGCGGCCGGCCGCTCCCCGAAGAGCGCCTCCCGCAACTGCTCCTCGGTGGCCCTCGCCTCGTCCACCACCTTCTCGTACTCGGCCAGTTCACGGATCATGGAGTGGATCACGGGCACATCAGCGGGCGTCGCCGTACGAATCATGCGGGCAGGCTACGACAGCCCGTGACCGGGGCCGGAAGGGCTCAACGCCCCAGCAGCAGCCGGGCGACGGCGACCTGCTCCTCGTCCGGCGCCCCGCCCTCCTCGACGTTCCACAGCGAGTTCTGCAGCACCCGCCCCAGCGTCCAGGCACGCGCCCGGTCCCGGTCCACGCCCAGCGTCTCCGTCATGAGGTCGAAGCGGCGCGTCACCCGGCCCTCGTCGAACCGGTTCCAGAGCGCGGGCAGCAGTTCGAAGCAGGGGTCCCCGGCGAGCGGCTTCGGGTCGATGACGAGCCAGGGTTCACGCTCGGCCGCGAGGACGTTCTCGAAGTGCAGGTCCCAGTGCAGCAGCCGGTCCCCGGGCTCGTCCGCGACCTCGCGCACGGCCGCCGCGCAGTCCGCCAGCAGCCGCCGGTCGCCCTCCGCCGCAAGGGAGTTCAGCACCGGCGGCAACCGGTCGAACATGCCCGCCACGACTCCGTCGAGCCGCCGCAGGCCCGCGGGCGCCGGTACGGCCGAGATCCGCGCCAGCAGTTCCGCGAGAACCGCCGTCGCCTCCATCACGTCCGGCACGGAGGCCAACGGCCGGTCCTCGTCGAGCCGTTCCAGCAACAGCGTGCCGGTCTCCGCGTCCTCGTCCAGCAGCCGTACGACCCCGTCTCCGCCCCAGGTCCGCAGCGCGAGCCCCTCACCGGCCGTCTCCTCGTCGACGTCCTGCAGTTTCAGCGCGGCCGGCGTCCCGTCCCCGCACACCACGGGCAGCACGACCGAGACCCGCCCGCTCATCGGCGCCCCCTGCTGCCGCAGTCCCCACCGCTCCAGAAACAGTCCGCCCCGCTCCAGCAGTCGTCCGTACCCGGCCATCGACTCCACCCTCACGCCCACCTTCACGAGAACCACGAAATCCGAAGGAGACACCCGCCACCTCGAGAAGCTAACGTCCCGCGCATGAGCAGCACGGAGAACGCGGAGCACGCGGACAGCGCGGCCGGTACGGACCAGGCGTCCCACGCGCCCCACGCGCCCCGCACCGTCGTCAACGGTGGCATATCGTTCTGGTACGCGCAGGACGGCCTCCCCGCCCCCCGCGAGCCGCTCGCGGGTGACGCGAGCGCCGACGTCGTGATCGTCGGCGGCGGCTACACCGGCCTGTGGACGGCCTACTACCTGAAGAAGGCCGCCCCCTTCCTGCGCATCACCGTCCTGGAGCAGAAGTTCTGCGGCTACGGCGCCTCCGGGCGCAACGGCGGCTGGCTCTACAACGGCATCGCGGGCCGAGACAGCTACGCGCGCCTGCACGGCCACGAGGCCGCCGTACGCCTCCAGGAGGCCATGAACGCCACGGTCGACGAGGTGGTCAGGGTCGCCGGCGAGGAAGGCATCGACGCCGACATCCACCAGGGCGGCGTCCTCGAAGTCGCGTACACCCCGGCGCAGCTCGCCCGCCTGAAGGCCTTCCACGAGACGGAACTCTCGTACGGCGAGAAGGACCGCGAGCTGTACGGCGCCCGCGAGACCGCCGACCGCATCCGGGTCGCGGACGCCGTCGGCTCGACCTGGACCCCGCACGGCGCCCGCCTGCACCCGGTCAAGCTCCTCAAGGGCCTCGCGGCGGCCGTCGAGGAACTCGGCGTCACGATCCACGAGTCGACCCCCGTCACCGAGATCAGACCCAAGCACGCCGTCACCCCGTACGGCACGGTCCGCGCCCCCTACGTCCTGCGCTGTACGGAGGGCTTCACGGCCTCCCTCAAGGGCCACAAGCGCACCTGGCTCCCCATGAACTCCTCGATGATCGCCACCGAGCCCCTGACCCCCGCCCAGTGGGAGTCCGTCGGCTGGGAGGGCCGCGAGACCCTCGGCGACATGGCGCACGCCTACATGTACGCCCAGCGCACCGCCGACGACCGCATCGCGCTCGGCGGCCGCGGAGTCCCGTACCGCTTCGGCTCCCGCACGGACAACGACGGCCGTACCCGGGCCTCGACGGTCGAGGCACTGCGCGAACTGCTCGTCCGCTTCTTCCCCCAGCTCACGGACGTCGCCGTGGCCCACGCCTGGTCGGGCGTCCTCGGCGTACCGCGCGACTGGTGCGCCACGGTCACCCTCGACCGCTCCACCGGCCTCGGCTGGGCCGGCGGCTACGTGGGCTCCGGCGTCGCGACGGCCAACCTCGCCGCCCGCACCCTGCGGGACCTGGTCCAGCGCGACTCCGGCCAGTCGGGCGCGACCGACCTCACCACCCTCCCCTGGGTCGAACACAAGGTCCGTAAGTGGGAACCCGAGCCTTTCCGCTGGCTCGGGGTACACGGCATGTACGCGACGTATCGAGCCGCCGACCGCCGCGAAGTCACCACCCGTGCCGCACAGTCGTCCCGGATCGCGCGCATCGCCGACCGGGTCGCGGGCCGCTGAGAGACAGGGGAACCCCATGAGCACCGCAGTCATGGACACCGTCCGCTACTCGTCCGACGGTCAGCTCCTCGACATCCACCGCGCCGCCGCCCCGGACGCCCCGACGGTCCTGCTCTGGCACGGCCGCGGCCCCGCCGAACGGGACGTCCTCGGCGCGCTGGCCGCGGAGGTCGCCCGCCTCGGCGCCACCGTCATAGTCCCCGACTGGCACCCGGACGCCCCCGACGGCGGCCGCCCCCAGCTCGCCGCGTCCCTCCGCTTCACCTGGGACTTCGTACGGGACCCGGCCGAGGTCGTCCTCGTCGGCTGGTCCCTGGGCGGCCGGGCCGCGATGGCCACGGCCCTGCGCCCGGACCCGCCGGAGGGCTGGCGCCCGGCCGCCGTGGTCGGCATCGCCGCCCGCTACAACCAGCCCGAGCCGCTGCTCGGCCTGCCCTCCCCCATGGACGTCTGCGCCTCCGCCCCGCCGCTGCCCATCCACCTGGTGCACGGCACGCAGGACACGGTGTGCGACTTCGCCAACGCGGGCGAGTTCCAGCGCGTCCTGGCCGAGTGCGGCCGCCCGGCACCCCTCACGGAGCTCACCACGGACCACCCGGGCGCGGTGATGGCCGAGTACTCCCCCGAGTGGGGCCGCTGCCGCCCCGCCCACTCCGGATCGGCCCACCGCGAGGGCCTGCGCACGGCCCGGGTCATCGCCCAAGCAGCGGGCGTACCCAGGCAAAAGGCCCAGGCCACGAAGTGACCTGGGCCTTTCGGCACTGCATCCGGAGCCCCCTGTCGGATTCGAACCGACGACCTACGCATTACAAGTGCGTTGCTCTGGCCAGCTGAGCTAAGGAGGCCTGCACGCGGGCGTGCTCTGCGCGTACCCGCGGGCACGCCCGAGCAGTGTACCCACGTCACAGAGGGGCTCCGTCGAAAATTTCCTCGAACTTCATCGCCCTCGGAGTACTGACAGAACGTGTGAACGCGGGGTAGCGTCCTGACCCAGTTCGCTCATGTGGACTACACCACTACGGACCGTTCCGTAGCGGTCACACCACCTTTACAACGGATCGTCCGGCACGTTCCTGCCGGTGAAGGGGGCCCAGCACCGTGGCCACTGTCTCGTTCAACAAGGCGACCCGCATCTACCCGGGTGGCGACAAGCCCGCCGTCGACCAGCTCGAGCTCGACGTCGCGGACGGCGAGTTCCTCGTCCTCGTCGGTCCCTCCGGCTGTGGAAAGTCCACCTCCCTGCGCATGCTCGCGGGTCTCGAGGACGTCAACGCCGGCTCGATCCACATCGGTGACCGCGACGTCACGCACCTGCCGCCGAAGGACCGGGACATCGCCATGGTGTTCCAGAACTACGCGCTGTACCCGCACATGACGGTCGCGGACAACATGGGCTTCGCCCTCAAGATCGCCGGCATCAACAAGGCCGAGATCCGCCAGAAGGTCGAGGACGCGGCGAAGATCCTCGACCTCACGGACTACCTGGCCCGCAAGCCGAAGGCCCTCTCCGGCGGTCAGCGCCAGCGTGTCGCCATGGGTCGCGCCATCGTGCGTGAGCCCCAGGTGTTCCTCATGGACGAGCCGCTGTCGAACCTCGACGCCAAGCTCCGCGTCTCGACCCGTACGCAGATCGCGTCGCTGCAGCGCCGCCTCGGCATCACCACGGTGTACGTCACCCACGACCAGGTCGAGGCCATGACCATGGGCGACCGTGTCGCGGTCCTCAAGGACGGTCTGCTCCAGCAGGTCGACTCGCCGCGCAACATGTACGACCGCCCGGCGAACCTCTTCGTGGCCGGCTTCATCGGCTCCCCGGCGATGAACCTCGTCGAGGTCCCGATCACCGACGGCGGCGTGAAGTTCGGCAACAGCGTGGTGCCCGTCAACCGCGAGGCCCTCAAGGCCGCCTCCGACAAGGGTGACCGTACGGTCACGGTCGGCGTCCGTCCCGAGCACTTCGACATCGTCGAGCAGGGCGGCACCGCCGCGTCGACCCTGTCGAAGGAGACCGCGGACGCTCCGGCCGGCCTCGCCGTCACCGTGAACGTCGTCGAGGAACTCGGCGCCGACGGCTACGTCTACGGCAGCGCCAAGCTCGACGACAACATCCAGGACCTGGTCGTCCGCGTCAGCGGCCGCGCGGTCCCGGAGAAGGGCGCCACCCTGCACGTCGTGCCGCGCGCGGGCGAGACCCACGTGTTCTCGACCTCCACCGGTGAGCGCCTCACCGACTGATCGCGCAACTCCCCCGACCGGCCGGGCGGATCCCGGATAATTCACCCGAGTTGACGAAGAAGGCCCCGCAGAGAGTTGCGGGGCCTTCTTCGTTGTCGACAAATACCCCGGCAGACCGGTCATTTCGACACCTGTCCGTCAACGTCAAACTCGAAAACGAGGATTCCCCCGTCCCCCGAACTGATTACTAAATGTCGCCAAATCATCACCCCGCGCTACCCTCACTCGCGTGAAGCACTCCACTAACCACTCGACGCGACACGGCCGCGGCCCCGCCGACCGACCGACACGGCACGGGCGCGGCCCGGCCCGCCGGATCGGCCGTACTCTCGCCCTCGTTCTGCCCGTCGTCCTGGTGCTCTCCGGGACGCTCGCGGTCACCCGAGTCAACTGGTCGGGGAACGACTCCTCCACGTCGGCGCTCGCGGCGTCGGCCGCGGACGTCTCCCAGCGCGCCCCGTCCCGCACTCCGCAGGACGTGCTGCGCGACCAGCTCCTGATCGAACTCCAGGAGAAGAACCCGGGCGTGGCCCTCACCCACCTCCAGGAGGCCGTGAACGACCGACCTTCCCTCGGCAAGCACTGCGCGTCCATCGCCCGTGCCCTGGGCCGCGCCGCGGTCCGCGCGTACGGTCCGACCCGCGCCCAGTCGTTCGCCCGCCCGGTCTGCGACACGTCCTTCGCCACGGGCGTGGCAGCCCAGCACACCTGAGGCGGACAGCGGCCCCGTCGGCGGGGGCTGTGCCCCGTCAGGGGTGCAGCCCCGAAGGGGCGCGGGTACCTGCGCGCCCAGCCCCCACCGTCCCGCGGACGCCCGCCCGCGCAGCCCGCAGCCACCCATCCGCGAAACCCGCGGGGCGCCACGTAAAGTTCGGGCATGACCGATCCGAACGCCGCGTCGCGCCCCGTTCAAGCCGTCGTCCTGGCCGGCGGCCAGGGCTCCCGGCTGCGTCCCTACACCGACGACCGTCCCAAGCCGATGGTCGAGATCCCCGGCACCGGGACCCCGATCATCGGCCACCAGCTGGCCTGGCTCGCCGAGGAGGGCGTCACCGACGTCGTCGTCTCGTGCGGTCACCTCGCCGAAGTGCTCCAGCAGTGGCTGGAGTCGGCGGACCTGCCCGTCTCCGTGACCACCGTGGTCGAGTCGGAGCCCCTGGGCCGTGGTGGCGGCCTCAAGTTCGCCGCCAAGCACCTGCCCCACCCCGACCGCCCCTGGTACGCGACGAACGGTGACATCTGGACCCGTTTCTCGCTGCGCGAGATGGCGGACTTCCACACCGAGCGCGACGCGGTGGCCACCCTCGCGCTGGCCCGCCCCCGCATCCCGTGGGGCGCCGTCGAGACCGACGACTTCGGTCACATCACGGACTTCATCGAGTCCCCGCCGACCGCGTACGGCATCAACGCGGGCGTGTACGTCTTCTCCCCCGAGTTCGCCGACCTGCTTCCCGCCCTCGGTGACCACGAGCGTTCCACGTTCCCGCGCCTGGCCCGCGAGCGCCGCCTGGCCGGCTACCCGATCCCGCAGGGCGCGTACTGGCGCGCCATCGACACCGCCAAGGACCTCACGGAGGCGGCCAAGGAGCTGGCGGCACTGGGACGCTGAGGCCCACCCGCCTCCGCCCGTAGACCTGTCCCACACGCCGATGGGGCCCCGCACCTGAGTGGTGCGGGGCCCCATCGGCGTCGTACGGGTTCCTCAGCCGAGCAGACCGCCCACGAGCCCGGAGCCGCCGCCGGAGCCTCCGGAGCCGCCGCTGCCGCCCGAGCCGCCTCCGGAGCCGCTGCCGCCGCCCGAGCCGGTACCGCCCGTGGTGCCGCCCGAGGAGGACGGTCCCGCGCTGGTGCTGGGCGCCTGCGGCGGGGCCGACTGCTGCGGCGGGGCCTGACCGGAGCCCTGCGTCTGGCTGGGCTGACCGGCACCGGCGCCGGCCGTCTCGCGGGCCGCGGCGCCGGGGGTGGTCGCGGCGGCGCCCGAGGGGCTTGCCGACGCCGCGCCCCGGGTGGGCGAGTTGGACGCCGACGGGCTCTGCCTGTCGCGGCGCTGGCCGGGCTCCTCCGGGAGCGGGGAGCCGGGCAGTTCGTTGCGCGGAGCCTCACCCGGGCCGGGGACGACCACGCGGTCGGCGTCACGGACGGCGCCACCGAGCAGCGAACCGATGAGCAGGGTGAGCCCGACGACGATCGCCGCGACGAGCGCGCCGCGCCGCAGTACGCGGCGGCGCAGCTCCCAGATCTCGGCGCGCGGCCCGAGCGTGCGCCAGGCCTCGCCCGCGAGACGGCCGTCGATGGAGTAGACGGGGGCGCCCGCGATGATCAGCGGCGACCAGGCCGCCAGGTAGATGATGTCGGGCGCGTCGTAGGCGGGGACGGACTTCCAGCTGACGGTGAGCAGCAGCGCCGCCGACAGCAGGGCGCCGACGACCGCCGCCACCCGCTGCCACAGGCCGAGGACGGTGAGAACGCCGACGATCACCTGGAAGAAGGCGATGAGGAGTCCGGCGCCGACGGGGTGCTGCAGGGCGAACTCGCGCAGGGGCTCGGCGAGTTCCCACGGGTGCAGCGAGTTGAGCCACTTGACCATGGAGCCGCGCTTGCCGCCGTCGAAGTAGACGGGGTCGCAGAGCTTGCCCATGCCTGCGTAGATGGAGATGAAGCCGAGGAAGACGCGGAGCGGGAGCAGGACGACGCCGAGGTTCATCCGGCGGCCGGGGTAGTACCCGTGCCGGACGGGGGCCGCGCCGTGCCGCTTGAGCTCCGAGCCGTCGTCCCGGTACTCGTCGTCGTAGGAGTCGTCGCCGAACTCGCCCTGGGCGTACGGGGATTCGTCGAGCTCCTCGTACGCGCTGCCCGCACTGCGCATCTGCTGCGGCAGGAGGCGGGTCTCGGGGCCGCGGACGGCGGGGGTCTCGACGGTGGCGTCGACGTCGAACCCGGCGGGGCCGCCGCCGTCGACACGCGGAATGACCTGGGTCGAACCGCCTTCGCCCGCCGGTTCCTCGGCGCCGTGCCCCAGACTCGTACTCCGTACGGCCTGCAACAGCCGGGTGGCGCCGGTGTCGTCGGGGGCGGACTTCCCGCTCCAGACGACGGGCGCGCGGCGGCGGGTGCCTGCGGCGGTTCCGACGGCGGGGATGCGTGCTGTGTCGTCGCCCTGGCCCAAGTGCCGCGCGGCACGCGGGGACTGGGCCCGCGGCGCGGTGTTGAGCTGCACGCGGAAGCTCGCATGATTGACGATGACCTGCGCCGGATCGCTCGGCACCTTCACCATGCTCAGCGCGGGAGCGTCGTCGAATCCCAACGAGCGGTCCCCCGTGGGTGTGCGGGGTGTTCTGGTGTCCACACTCATCTAACCGAGTGACGTGTGTTTAGGACACTGCTTTGACCGGGCCGATCTGTCCGGACCGCGTCAAGATCAACCAGCCCGTCCGGATCGCCCCGCGGGGACGGTGTTTCGCACCGCCCCCGGTCCGGCGAAACGCTGTCAGACCCGGCGCCGCGAGGCCTCGTACAGCACAACTCCCGCGGCCACACCGGCGTTCAGCGACTCGGTGCCGCCCGGCATCGGGATGCGCACCCGGAAGTCGCAGGTCTCACCCACGAGTCGAGACAGGCCCTTGCCCTCGCTGCCGACGACGATGACGACGGGACCGCTGAGCGCCTCCAGGTCGCCGACCTCGGCCTCGCCGTCCGCGGCGAGACCGACCACGACGAGACCGGCCTTCTTGTAGGACTCGAGAGCCCGGGTCAGGTTGGCGGCACGGGCCACGGGCGTACGGGCCGCCGCGCCGGCGGAGGTCTTCCAGGCACCGGCGGTCATGCCGGCCGCGCGGCGCTCGGGCACGACCACGCCGTGGCCGCCGAAGGCGGAGACGGACCGGACGACGGCTCCGAGGTTGCGCGGGTCCGTCACACCGTCGAGCGCGACGATCAGCGGGTCCCTGCCCTCGTCGTACGCGGCGGCGGCGAGGTCCTGGGGGTGCGCGTACTCGTAGGGCGGGACCTGGAGGACGAGTCCCTGGTGGTTGAGCCCGTTGGTCATGCGGTCGAGCTCGGGGCGGGGGGCCTCCATGAGGTGGATGCCGCCGCGGTCCGCGGCGAGCTGGAGCGCCTCGCGCACCCGCTCGTCGTTGTCGATGAACTGCTGGACGTACAGCATCGTCGCGGGCACGCCCTCGCGCAGCGCCTCGACGACGGAGTTGCGCCCGACGACCATCTCGGACGTGCCCTTGCCGCCCCGGCCGCCGCGCGGCGAGGGACGACGCACGGTCTGCTTCGCGTTGGCCCTGGCGTTGGCGTTGGCGATGCGGTTCTTCTTGTGCCCCTTGCGCGCCTCGGCGGGCGGGGTCGGGCCCTTGCCTTCCAGGCCCCGGCGTCGCTGGCCGCCACTGCCGACCTGCGCGCCCTTCTTGCCGGACATGCGGCGGTTGTTAGCGGCCATGACCTACCTGTCTGTGCGCGGACGTACGCGTGTACGCCTCTGGTGTACGTGTCTGTGAAATGCCGTGCGTCTACGAGTGTGCCGCCCGGAGACCCGGACGGCACAATCGATCAAGGAAACGCTCAGCGCGGGCCGAGGGTCCAGCGCGGGCCCTGGGGGCCGTCCTCGATGACGAGACCGGACTGGTTGAGCTGGTCGCGGATGGCGTCGGCGGTGGCCCAGTCCTTGCGGGTCCGGGCGGACTCGCGCTGCTGGAGCATCAGCCGTACGAGCGTGTCGACGACCCCGTGCAGGTCCTCGCCGCGGTCGCTCTCGCCCGCCCAGTGCGGGTCGAGCGGGTCGAGACCGAGGACGGCGAGCATCGCCCTGACCTCGGCGAGCCGGGCGACGGCCGCTTCCTTGTCGTCGGCGGCCAGGGCGCTGTTGCCCTGGCGGACCGTGGTGTGGACGATCGCGAGCGCCTGCGGGACGCCCAGGTCGTCGTCCATCGCCTCGGCGAACGCCGGCGGCACCTCGGCCGCGGGCTCGACGGCGCCCCCGGCCTTCTCCACCACGCGCTGCACGAAGCCCTCGATCCGCGCGAACGCCGACTCGGCCTCGCGCAGCGCCTCTTCGCTGTACTCGATGGTGGAGCGGTAGTGCGGGGTGCCGAGGTAGTAGCGCAGCACGATGGGCCGCCACGCCTTGACCATCTCGCTCACCAGCACGGAGTTGCCGAGCGACTTCGACATCTTCTCGCCGCTCATGGTGACCCACGAGTTGTGCACCCAGTAGTGCGCGAACTCGTCGCCGAAGCCCTTGGCCTGGGCGATCTCGTTCTCGTGGTGCGGGAAGATCAGGTCGATGCCGCCGCCGTGGATGTCGAAGGCAGCGCCCAGGTACTTGTGCGCCATGGCGCTGCACTCCAGGTGCCAGCCGGGCCGGCCGCGCCCCCAGGGCGTCTCCCAGGAGGGCTCGCCGGGCTTGACCGTCTTCCACATGGCGAAGTCCCGCGGATCCCGCTTGCCGGTCTCGCCGTCCTCCGCGGGCTGGCGCAGCTCGTCCAGGTCCTGGTTGGAGAGGGAGAGGTAGCCGGGCAGGGACCGCACGTCGAAGTAGACGTTCCCGTCGGCCTCGTACGCGTGACCGCGCTCGATGAGCGTGCGCATCATCTCGACCATCTCGGTCACATGACCGGTGGCCCGCGGCTCGTACGTCGGCGGGAGGCAGCCCAGTGCCGCGTAGCCGTCGTTGAACGCGCGCTCGTTCTCGTAGCCGATCGACCACCACGGCCTGTTCTGCTCCGCGGACTTCCTGATGATCTTGTCGTCGATGTCCGTCACGTTCCGGACGAACGTGACGTCGTAGCCGCGGTGCTCGAACCAGCGGCGCATGATGTCGAAGTTCAGCCCGGACCGGATGTGCCCGATGTGCGGGGCCGCCTGCACCGTGGCGCCGCACAGGTAGATCGAGACACAACCCGGCGTGATCGGGGTGAAATCGCGAATCTGCCGGGCGCTGGTGTCGTACAGCCGAATAGTCACCCCACCAGGGTAGTGGGCGGTGGGCAGTGCCCCGCGACCCTTCCGGCACATGGGGCACGATTCGTGACATCTGCGTCCCGCGGTCGCCGCGCCCATGGGATTCCGCCCCGGATTCCGGCCCCTGCGGCGTGCGAGGGGCGGGGATCGCGGGGCGGAGCCCCGAGCAGCAAGGCTGAGGGGTCCCCCGCTCAGGCCACCCGCGCCACCAGCGCCGTGGCGACCGCCATCAGCCCCTCGTCGCGCCCGGGGAACCCGAGGCCGTCGGTCGTGGCCCCGGACACCGACACCGGCGCCCCCACCGCCTCCGAAAGAACCTTCTGCGCCTCGTCCCGCCGCTTGCCGATCTTGGGCCGGGGGCCGACGACCTGCACGGCGACGTTGCCGATCGTGAACCCCGCCGCCCGGACGATGCGGGCCGCCTCCGTCAGGAGGGTCACCCCGGACGCCCCGGACCACTCGGCCCGTCCCGTACCGAAGTGCTGTCCCAGGTCACCGAGCCCCGCCGCGGAGAACAGCGCGTTGCACGCGGCGTGCGCGACGACGTCCGCGTCGGAGTGGCCCGCGAGCCCGGGCCCCTCGCCCTCCCACTTCAGCCCGGCGCACCACAACTCCCTGCCCTCTTCGAAGGCGTGGATGTCGGTGCCGATGCCGACCTGCGGCAACAGGGGCGCCTCGGACGGGGGCGTCTCGGACGGGGGTGCCTCAGAAGCCATCGTTCATCCTCCGCCGGGCCAGAACCGCCTCCGCGAGCACCAGGTCCAGCGGACGCGTCACCTTGAACGCCTCCTCGTGGCCGGGCACGACCACGACCGGGAGCCCGAGCTGCTCGACCATGCTCGCGTCGTCGGTGACGTTGTCCGTGACCGTCGCGTGGGCCCGTACGAGGGTGTCGCGTTCGAAGCCCTGGGGGGTCTGGACGGCACGCAGCCGCGCCCGCTCCGGCGTATCGACCACGGGCTCGGGCGCCCCGGGCGCCGCGGGGGGCCCGACCTGCTTGACGGTGTCCGCGAGCGGCAGTGCCGGGACGACGGCGGGAGCGCCGTCGCGTACCGCCTCGATGACGCCGTCGACCGTGTCGACGGGCACGAGCGGGCGCGCCGCGTCGTGCACGAGCACGATGTCGATGCCGGGCGGCAGCGCGTCGAGCCCGAGTCGCACGGACTCCTGCCGGCTCTCGCCGCCTGGCACGACGAGGAAGTCGGTCCGCTCGGGCAGCGCGTGCGCGTCGAGGAGTGTCTTGACCTCGGCGGCCCCGTCGGGCGGAGCCACGACGACGACGAGGGAGACGGCACGCGACGCGGCCATGGCCCGCACCGCGTGGATGAGCATGGGAGTGCCGTTCAGCGCGCGAAGCGCTTTGGGAGCGCCCGGGCCGAGGCGTACGCCCCGGCCGGCGGCCGGAATCACGGCCGCCGTACGGGCCCCCGAAGGCGAGGGGCGCGAATCGTCAGACATCGGTTCCTGTCAGGTTTGTGTGCTCGGCCGACATGGGTATGGCCTGGGCGTACCCCCGGCTCACAGAGTTCGGGGGTGTGCCGGGCGCGACGCCCCGACCGGACCCTTCCGTGACATCCGGTCGAGCAGGCTGCACGGGCCCGGCACACCTAGTATCGGATTCCTGAATTGTTCAGAGGTCCGAAGAGTGCGCGGTTCCCGCGTCTCGGGTTTCCGGGAGTGCACGGTTTCCGGGTACGGACATGCCGCAGCGCCCGGCGACAATGGATACGTCATCGGGCACCGCGGCATTTCATTGCGCCGAACCGCTCGTTTCGCCTCAGGTCAGAAAGCGATCAGAGTGTGACGGGCGTCAGGACGCGAGGACCTCGTCGAGCAGGGCCTCGGCCTTGTCCTCGTTCGTGTTCTCCGCGAGGGCGAGCTCGCTCACCAGGATCTGGCGGGCCTTGGCGAGCATGCGCTTCTCGCCGGCGGAGAGTCCACGCTCGCGCTCACGACGCCACAGGTCACGGACTACCTCCGCCACCTTGATGACATCGCCGGAGGCGAGCTTCTCAAGATTTGCCTTGTAACGACGGGACCAGTTCGTGGGCTCCTCGGCGTACGGCGCGCGCAGCACCTCGAAGACCCGGTCCAGCCCTTCCTGACCGACCACATCACGTACGCCGACGAACTCCGCATTGTCCGCTGGCACACGCACTGTCAGATCACCCTGGGCGACCTTCAGCACCAAGTAGGTCTTGTCCACGCCTTTGATCTGGCGAGTTTCGATAGCCTCGATCAGCGCGGCCCCGTGATGGGGATAGACCACGGTGTCGCCAACCTTGAACGTCATGTGACAGGTACCCCTTCCGTGGCTATCCAGAGTAACACGGAAACTGCGGGTTCTGAATGGCGTTTTCGCAGGTCAGGGCACATCTCGGGGCTTGACAATCGCAACAGGAACGTGCTGCGAAGGGGCGGCGGAAGACGGTATTCGCAGGTCGGAGCGGCTCTCCGAGCGGGGCGAAACGCGCACGTTACAACATCCAGGAGGCCCGCTCACGTGCCTGAACGTCCGGATTTGTCGGGTTCCGGGGGCCGATCCTCCGCTACTCCGTTCGGTGCACGGAGTCACGTACGAGACGAATCCGGAATTGATCACGCGGGCCGGAGATCGCCCGAAGATCAATTTCTCGGACCGCCGTGCATTCCTTACGGGAAATCCGCAAGTCCGCGCCGGAGGCTTACCGAGGGCTCTTATGTGAAAGACGGACGAGCGCGTGGCCCATCAGGTCCATGGAGTGTGCATGTACAGCGCGTGACGTGAGTGACGGGCAGAACGAGAACCGGCGTCCGGCCGTGCCCGAGGAGCCCTAGAGGCGGGTCGGGTGCGGCGGCACGGGAACGGCTCGGTAACCTAAGGCCGCTGACAGACCCTTAGAGCGGCTTTACACAGGAGCCGCTCTGCTTCGCCCACGTTCAAGGAGTTGCCGCCGCCGTGAGCAGCAGCCTTCGACGCGGCGCCCTCGCCGCCGCCGCCATCGCGTTCTCGATCGCCTCGCTCGCCGCCTGCGGTGCCGGCAACAAGGCCCAGACCCTGGAGGTCAAGCCGGACAACGCCGCCGTCAGTGTCGGCGACATCAAGATCCAGAACGCCGTGGTCATCACCCAGGCCGAACTGGAGTCGACGGGACCGGCCGTGGTCTCCGCGACGCTGTTCAACAGCGGGTCGACCGCCCAGACCCTGGAATCCGTCACGGTCGAGGGCATCGACCGGCCCGCGAAGCTCAAGCCCGCCAAGGGCTCGGGGAAGGTGACCGTCCCGGCCGGCGGTTCGCTGATCCTCGGTGGCAAGGACAATGCCTCCGCCGTGCTGGAGAGCAGCCGCGAGGCCTTCAAGGACGGCGACGCGCAGCCGGTCACCTTCACCTTCAGCAAGACGGGTGCCGTGAAGCTGGAGGCGTTCGTCGTGCCGGCCGAGGGCTACTACTCCGACTGGGGCCCGACCGAGGCCCCGGCCGCGCCGAGCACCGAGCCCTCGGCGTCCACGCCGGAGTCCGGCGCGGCGTCCGGGTCGCCCTCCGGGAGCGCCTCGGGCCAGGCCGAGGAGTCGGGCGAGGCGGGCGCCAAGCCCACGGACGCGGCGTCGGCGAGCGCGTCGTCCTCGCAGCCGGCCGCGGGCCACTGAGCGGCCCACTGCCACCGTTCTCCCGTACGGGAGAACCGCGTACGAGCGCATGACGAAGGGCGGGACCCCGTTTCCGGGAGTCCCGCCCTTCGTCATGACCCCTGTGAGCGGGAGAGGCGGTCGGTCTACGGCTCGAACTTGTATCCCAGGCCGCGGACCGTCACCAGGTAGCGGGGCGCACCGGGGTCCGGCTCGATCTTCGCCCGCAGGCGCTTCACGTGGACGTCCAGCGTCTTGGTGTCACCGACGTAGTCGGCGCCCCACACCCGGTCGATGAGCTGCATACGGGTCAGGACGCGGCCCGCGTTGCGCAGGAGCATCTCCAGGAGGTCGAACTCCTTGAGCGGGAGGTCGACCTTGGAGCCGGAGACGGTGACCACGTGGCGGTCGACGTCCATACGGACCGGACCGGCCTCCAGCGCGGCCGGGCTGACCTCCTCCGGCTCGCCGCGGCGGCGCAGGACGGCCCGGATACGGGCGACCAGCTCACGCGACGAGAAGGGCTTGGTCACGTAGTCGTCGGCTCCTATCTCCAGCCCCACGACCTTGTCGATCTCGCTGTCCTTGGCGGTGACCATGATCACCGGGACGTTCGAACGGCTGCGCAGCTGGCGGCACACCTCGGTGCCGGGCAGCCCGGGCAGCATCAGGTCGAGGAGGACGAGATCGGCGCCGTTGCGCTCGAACTCGTCGAGACCGTCGGGCCCGGTGGTCGCGATGGCGACCTCGAAGCCCTCTTTGCGGAGCATGTAGGACAGGGCGTCGGAGAAGGACTCCTCGTCCTCGACGACGAGCACTCGGGTCACGGAAGGACCTCCGGGGAGGAAAAGGGTTCGTACGGGGATGAGACGGTGGTCGTCCCGTCGGTCTGACCGGTCTCGTCGTCTTCGTCGAGGCCGGGTGTCCGGTCGTCGGTCTGCCGGTCGCGGGCCGGGCCCGCCTCCGGCAGCCGCAGGGTGAAGGTGGAGCCCTGACCCTCGGAACTCCACACCGTGACCTCCCCGGCGTGCGAGGCGGCCACGTGCTTGACGATCGCGAGCCCCAGCCCCGTACCGCCTGTGGCGCGGGAACGGGCCGGGTCGACGCGGTAGAAGCGCTCGAAGACACGCTCCTTGTCCTTGTCGGAGATGCCGATGCCCTGGTCGGTCACGGCGATCTCGATGAGGTCTCCGCCGGGTGTGGTCACCCGGCGCGCGGCTATGCCGACCCGGGTGCGGGCGGGCGAGTAGTTGACGGCGTTCTCCACCAGGTTGCCCAGCGCGGCGGCCAGCTGACCCCGGTTGCCCCAGATGCTCAGATCGGCGGTGCCGCCCGCCCGCCGCCCGCCGCCGTCCGGATCCAGTCCTTCGGGCGGCCTCATGTTCGAAGCCATGGTGATCTGCTTGGCTCCGGCCTGGTGGCGGCAGCGGTCGATCGCCTCGGCGACCAGTTCGTCGACGCGTACGGGCTCGGCGTCCTCCAGCGGATCGTCGTTCTGGACCCTGGAGAGGTCGATGAGCTCCTGTACGAGGTTGGTGAGGCGGGTGGCCTCGATCTGCATCCGCCCGGCGAAGCGCTCCACGGCCTCCGGGTCGTCCGAGGCGCCCATGACGGCCTCGGAGAGCAGGGAGAGCGCGCCGACCGGGGTCTTGAGCTCGTGGCTGACGTTGGCGACGAAGTCGCGTCGAACCGCCTCGATCCGGCGGGCCTCGGTGAGGTCCTCGACCAGGAGCAGTACGAGCCTGGAGCCGAGCGGCGCCACCCGGGCGGACACGGCGAGGGCGTCGCCCCGGCCGGTGCCCCGCCGGGGCAGATCCAGCTCGACCTGGCGTATCTCACCGTCCCTGCGGGTGTCACGGGCCATCTGGATCATCGGCTCGACGGCCAGTTTCCCGCCGCGCACAAGGCCGAGGGCGTACGCGGCCGAGCTGGCCTTGACCACGGCGTCGGCCTCGTCGAGCACGACGGCGGAGGAGCGGAGCACGGACAGGACCGTGTCCACTCCCGGCGGCAGGACCGGGTCCGTGTGCAGGGAGGTGCGGGTGGGGCGCTTCTGTTCCCGCTCGCTCCAGCGGAACGCCAGCACGGCGATGGCGCCGGTGAGCACACCGGCGATCGCTGCCGCTGCGGCGACCGCCGCGTTCACGTCCATGGCTCCAGGTTAGGCACGCCGTACGCCCGGGTCACAGCCGTACGAGGGTGGACTCGAACACTCGTCGCCCAGAGTTCACCCTGGGGACCGTGCTGGTTCACTTCGTACGAGCGGGCAGGGCACCCTTTCCACCGGGGAGGGGAGACGGCGTCGCCCAGAGTTCACCTGGGTGCCGGTGATGGTTCATTTGAGGGGTCGGAAACCGACGCGTTCAGGCCGGACCGTGGGAGCGTGGGGTTCACGAGCCCCTGTGAGCCCCCCGAAGCAGACGTAGGAAAGGGACATCCTGATGCGGGACGCGTACCACGAGGAACTTGACTCGATCGGCGAGGGCCTGGTCGAGATGGCCCGCCTTGTCGGGTCGGCGATCGGTCGCGCCACGACGGCGATCCTCGACTCCGACCTGAAGCTCGCGGAGAGCGTGATCGCGGCCGACCAGAAGGTCGACGATCTCCAGCACGACCTCGAGGCTCGGGCGATAGCCCTGCTGGCGCGGCAGCAGCCCGTCGCCACGGACCTGCGGATCGTCGTCACCTCGCTCCGTATGTCCGCCGACCTGGAGCGCTCCGGCGACCTCGCCCAGCACGTGGCGAAGCTGGCGCGGCTGCGGTTCCCGGAGCGCGCCATTCCGCATGACCTGCACGCCACGATCCTGGAGATGGGCCAGCTCGCACAGCGGCTCATGGCCAAGGCGGCGGAGGTCATCGTCACCAAGGACGTCGACCTCGCCCTCCAGCTGGAGCAGGACGACGACGCGATGGACCTCCTCCACCGCACGC
Source organism: Streptomyces aurantiacus (assembly GCF_027107535.1). NCBI lineage: Bacteria > Bacillati > Actinomycetota > Actinomycetes > Kitasatosporales > Streptomycetaceae > Streptomyces > Streptomyces sp. Qhu-G9. Next base: position 9,175,106 of record NZ_CP114283.1, read on the forward strand.
TCTTCCAGCACCTCCTGGACGACCGCTGGAAGCACGGCATCGAGACGGCGGTGGACGTGACGCTGCTGGGCCGCTACTACGAGCGGTTCGCGGACCACGCGGTGTCGGTGGCGAACCGGGTGGTGTTCCTGGTGACCGGCGAACACGCCGACGGTCTCCAGACCACACCGCAGGTCGAAGGGGCGTAGGCCTCCGGGCCCTGGGCCGGGCAGGCGGTCGGGGCGCGGGCGGGCGGGCGAGCACCGCGTTCGCCGCGGCTCGTGCCGCCCGTATGGGGGGCGCGAGGCTTTCCCGCAGGGGCGTACGAGCCTCTGTGCGCCGTTGATGCGCCCGACCTGGTGGGCATGCAATGGGCGTAGGCACAAGCCTTCGAGGAGGGACCCATGGCTGATTCCCCCACCACGCCCGACCCGACCCAGGAGCGCGAGACGCAGCAGCCCGCCGAGATCAAGAGCCTGCCGCTCTTCGGCGCCTGCGGCTGCGGCTCGGGCTGCGGATGCGGGTGCCAGTCCGGCAACCCCTGCCAGTGCGGCTGACGCGCCGCAGCGAGAAGTGACGCCGTACGACACCGGCGTGCCACCGCGGTAACCATTGAGGTAGCCACCGAGATGTGGCGTGCGAACCGCGGCACACGACCGCGAACGGGCCCCGCTTCAGGTGCGGGGCCCTTTCGCTTGCTGCTCCCTGCGCGGGTGACCGGCTGACCGGATTGCGCGCGCACTGCCCGCGCACCCGCTTCAGGTTCGCGGCCCGTCCGTGCCGCATCGAGCCGGGGCACATGCGGCAAGAGCCGCTACCGAGGTTTCATTTCGTAGCGCATCGGGCTTCAACCCGAGGAGCATGTCAAAGTGCTGCCGTGACAGGCTCTCCGCGACGCCCACTGTTGTTCCTCGATGTCGACGGACCACTCATCCCGTTCGGGGCGGCGCCACACCAGTACCGGACGTATCCGACCGGTCCCGAGCGGTGGGAAAGCGGCTCGAATCCGCTGCTGGCCAGGATCGATCCCGAGCTCGGGCCCCGGCTGGCAGCGCCGCCGTGCGAGCTGGTCTGGGCCACGACATGGATGGCCGACGCGAACGAGTGCGTCGCGCCACGCCTGGGCCTCCCCCAACTGCCCGTGGTGACCTGGCCGGATCCGTCCGACATGGACGAACGGGACGAGCGGGACGAGCGGAACGGCTTGCACTGGAAGACCCGGGCCCTCGTCGACCTGGCAGCCGGCCGCTCGTTCGCCTGGGTCGACGACGAGATCACCGAAACGGACCGGGCCTGGGTCTCCGCCCACCACGAAGGGCACGCGCTGCTCCACCGCGTCGATCCGCGCCAGGGCCTCGGCGATCCGGACTTCGTCGCCCTCGACACGTGGCTGCGGCGGGCGGCCGGCCGGGGCGACATGTGACGAAAGCTTGTGGGCCGCGGGTTCAGAGTGGTTGTGGGCGTGGGCTTGGGCGTGGGCGTGGCTGTTGTCGGTATCGGTATCGGTATCGGTATCGGTGTCGTTGCCTTTGCCGGCCTCGGATCACAGGCCGTCCGGTGTGGAACGTCGGCGGCCTGCCCAGAGGGGGAGCCACCTGCGCCAGGTGCGCCGGGTACGCCGGGTGTCGAGAATGCGGTCGTGGATGTACGTGTGGGGCAGCGCGGCCGACCGATGGGCGAGTTCCTCGAACGCCGAGAGATAGGAACTGTCACTTCCTCGCAGCTCGCGTTCTCGTTCCACGTACGGCTGGGCGGCCCTCCAGACGTCACGGATCCGGTGACGCAGGACCGGAAGGAACAAGTCCTCGTCCACGAGATGGAAGATGGTCAGGGTGGCGAAGGACTGGTAGTAGTACACGACGTTGCAGAAGGCCGCCTTCGCCTCACCGGGAAGCCCGCGCACCCCCTCGGCGGGGTCGTGTTCCTGCCGAAGCTGGTTGCACACGTAGTCGTGCTGGTCGTGAAACGTGGCCGCCCGGAACTCGTCCAGCAGGTTGATCATCGCCTGGATGTTGTTCACGTGCCGGCTGATCCGCGTCTGCCGGACACTGATCCAGGTGGGAACAGCGATGGCGACCACGGCGATGACGACCGGCAACACGTTGATGAGGAACGCCTTGAGCATCCGCTCAAGCTAGGCAGGAGCCGCATCCGACAAGCCGGATGCGCACAACTGGCCCCTTCCTGTCCGCTTTTGCAGGGAGTGCGTCGCTACTGAGCCGAGGCACGAACAAGCCCCCTACCAGCGGACAACCCGCAGGTAGGGGGCTTGTTCGTGCCTCGTTACTTCTTCTTGCCCTGGGTCTGGCGGGCCCGTTTTTCGCCCCTGGTCAGCGAACCGCGCACCCCAACTGACCTGCGGTTGGATGGTCATTGCCGGTCGTTGAAACTCGCAGGTCAGAGCCGGCTGCAGGGGGTCAACAGGCGCTATCGACGCAACCGACGGCATCAACCGTCGCAAATCGGGCGGAGTGGCGGCCGGCCGGGCTGCCGACCGGGCTACTGGCCACTGGCCACCTTGCCACTAGCCAGTTGAAGCGGCTCATCAGCCAGTAGCGAGCCTGCGAGACGTCTGGCTTGCCAGTAGCCAGTAGGCAGTAGCCCTCAAAGATCCGCTGTGTCGGCGGTCAGTGGGAATTCCCCAGCGGCGGCCCCTTGGCGGGGAGCGAACTGGCCGCCGGTGGTCACTCTGCGTTCCCGGATGGCTCGTCGTTCTTGATCGGTCCCGGCGGCAGCCAGGGCCTGGCTCCGGTGGCACCTGGATGGGGTTGTTGCACATGCCGTAGCGGCATGTGGTGGGGTCGGGGCATCACAGCACGAAAGGCTCTGTCTGCGATGTATCCCTCCCTCACGCCTCCCCGGCAGGTCAAGATCGGTGATGCCGCTGCGTTCGCCGGGATCACCCCACGCGCCATCCGCCACTACCACGAGATCGGTCTGCTGCCGGAACCCGAGCGCGGTGGGGACGGCCGCCGCCGCTACGGCTATGACGACATGACCCGCCTGCTGTGGATCCGCAAGATGGCTGATGCCGGTATCAGCCTGGACGACATGCGGGCCGCCTTCGGCGAAGCCCGGGACGAAGCTGGAGACGAAGCCCTGGACCAAGCCCCGGATATCGAGTCGGTCCTGAGCAGGCTGGAGGAAACCTTGGCGGCGCAGGAGGCCGCCATCAAACGTCGGCGCGCGGCTGTCCAGCGCCTGCAGGCGGTGGGCAGCCCGCTGGGGCTGCTCTCCGAACTGGTCACGGACCGGCTCAGCCACCTGCCCCCGGGAGCGTTGCGCCCCTCCGATCTGGACGCCCTGCTGGTCACGGAACGGATCTTCGGGCCGCTGGGCGCCGCCATCCAGGCCGGCACGTTCATCGTGCTGGCCACCCACCCCGACCTGCGGGCCGAGGAGGACCGTCTTGAGGCGGCCGAGGCCGCTCTCGACGACGGCGTCGATCCCGACGACCCGCGCGTCGACAATCTCGCCGTACAGCGATGCGCTCACCTAATGTCCCTGAATCAGGCCATCGAGGCAGCTGGCCTCGACGCGGCCGAGGAGAAGCTCTTCGAGATCTACGACGCCGACCTGAAAGGGGAGGAGGGCACAGAGATGACTGCCGCCACAGCGATCACCAAGATGCCTTACGACTTCTCTCCTGCCCGGATGCGCTGCGTGGAACTCGCCGGACGGCTCTTCGGCGAGGCCCTTGCCGACGCCCACTCCGCGGACAGCTGATCGCCTGTGCCTGGCACTGACGTGGTGGCCCGACAACCGGTCGCGTCCATCCGCATGTGACCGGTCGGGTCAGACGTCGAACCCGGGCCGTAACCAAGAGTGACATCACAACTGGCCGTACGTGGGGATCCCGAACTGGCCGCTGACACCGCTGCGCCCTGTACGTCGCTGAACGAGGACCACTGGAAGCCCGCACTCGCCAAGGTCGGCGTCATCCCCAAGGCGAAGAGCCGCGAGCATGCCGCCGCTCGGGAGCACGGCATGCACGCGCTCAGGCACTTCTACGCGTCCGTTCTCCTGGATGCCGGAGAGAGCATCAAGGCCGTCAGTGAGTACCTCGGACACTCCGATCCGGGACTCACGCTGAAGGTGTACGCCCACCTCATGCCCAGTAGTAGCGACCGGGCGAGGAAGGCTCTCGGCAAGGCTCTGCGGCCGGACGATCCTCCGCCCTGAGGGCCCACAGTGGGCCCAGTGCAAACGACAGCCCCTGATCTGCACCACGTGCGCAGGTCAGGGGCGTGATCGCTATTCCTACTTCTTCTTGCCCTGGTTCTTCACGGCCTCGATGGCGGCCGCCGCCGCCGACGGGTCCAGGTAAGTTCCGCCCGGGTTCAGGGGCTTGAACGCGGCGTCGAGTTCGTACGCGAGCGGGATGCCCGTCGGGATGTTCAGGCCCGCGATGTCCTCGTCCGAGACGCCGTCGAGGTGCTTGACGAGGGCGCGCAGGGAGTTGCCGTGGGCGGCGACCAGAACCGTGCGGCCCGCGAGGAGGTCCGGGACGATGCCGTCGTACCAGTACGGGAGCATGCGGACGACGACGTCCTTCAGGCACTCCGTGCGGGGGCGGAGCTCCGGCGGGATCGTCGCGTAGCGCGGGTCGTCCGACTGGGAGAACTCCGTGCCGTCCTCGAGCGGGGGCGGCGGGGTGTCGTACGAGCGGCGCCACAGCATGAACTGCTCCTCGCCGAACTCCGCGAGGGTCTGCGCCTTGTCCTTGCCCTGGAGGGCGCCGTAGTGGCGCTCGTTCAGGCGCCAGGAGCGGTGGACCGGGATCCAGTGGCGGTCCGCGGAGTCCAGCGCGAGCTGCGCCGTGCGGATGGCGCGCCTCTGGAGCGAGGTGTGCAGCACGTCGGGGAGCAGGCCGGCGTCCTTCAGCAGCTCACCGCCGCGGACTGCCTCCTTCTCGCCCTTCTCCGTCAGGTTGACGTCCACCCAGCCGGTGAACAGGTTCTTCGCGTTCCAGTCGCTCTCGCCGTGGCGGAGGAGGATCAGCTTGTACGGTGCGTCGGCCATGGCCCCGAGCGTAATCGAAGCCTCAGATCGCCCGCGCGCCTGCCCGGGAGTCGGACAGACGACGGAAGCCGACCGGCACCGCTACCGGCACGGCCGCCACCGCCGACCACCACCCACCGCCCACCACCCGCCGTCAGTTGACAGGTTCTGTTAATTGAGTGGCCCCTGCCGAAGCCGTACTCGTAAGTTGTGCTCACCGCCCGAGCCACTTACACGGCTTGCGTCGCTCCGCTCACCTGTACCTGGGGGTCCCGATGTCACTCACGTCCTTGAGACGTGCTGCCCGTGAGACCGTCTCCGGGCTCCCCCGCGAGTTCTGGTGGCTGTGGACCAGCACCCTCGTGAACCGGCTCGGCGCGTTCGTCGCCACCTTCATGGCCCTCTATCTCACGCTGGAGCGCGGCTACTCCGCCTCGTACGCCGGACTCGTCGCCTCGCTGCACGGGCTCGGCGGAGTCGTGTCCTCCCTCGGTGCGGGCGTGATGACGGACCGGCTCGGACGGCGGCCGACCCTGCTCATCGCCCAGTCCTCCACCGCGGTCTCCGTCGCACTGCTCGGCTTCATGCACCACCCGGTCGCCATCGCCGCCGTCGCCTTCCTGGTGGGGATGACGAGCAACGCCTCCCGGCCCGCCGTGCAGGCGATGATGGCCGACATCGTCCGGCCCGAGGACCGCGTCCGGGCCTTCTCCCTCAACTACTGGGCGATCAACCTGGGGTTCGCCGTCTCCTCCATGGCGGCCGGGTTCATCGCGCAGTCCAGTTACCTCGCCGGGTTCCTCATCGAGGCCGGGATGACGATGGCCTGCGCGATCGTCATCTTCGCGAAGCTGCCCGAGTCGCGGCCCGAGCGGGTTCCGAAGGCGGCCGACGAACCCGATGTCGGCCTCGGCACAGTCCTGCGTGACGGGCGCTTCATGGGCGTCGTCGGGCTGTCCTTCCTCGTCGCGCTGATCTTCCAGCAGGGGTTCGTCGGGCTGCCGGTGGCGATGGGCGAGGCCGGGTTCACGCCCGCCGACTACGGCATGGCGATCGCGGTCAACGGCGTCCTGATCGTCGTCCTGCAGATCCCGGTCACCCGTTTCATAGAGCACCGGGATCCACGGCGTCTCCTCGTCGTGTCGTCCCTCCTCGCCGGGTACGGGTTCGGGCTCACCGCCTTCGCGGGCTCGGTCGGCGTCTTCGCGCTGACGATCTGCGTGTGGACCCTCGCCGAGATCGTCAACGCGCCCACCCAGACCGGCCTCGTCGTCCGGCTCTCCCCCACGCACGGCCGCGGCCGCTACCAGGGCATGTACACGATGTCCTGGTCCGTCGCCGCTCTCGTCGCGCCCGTGATGTCCGGTGTCGTCATCGACCGGTACGGGGCGCAGTGGCTGTGGGGCATGTGCGCGGTCGTCGGTACGGTGGCCGGAGTGGGGTACGGGATGCTGATGCGGCGACTGCCGGACGAGGAGCCCTTCGCCGAGGTGCCCCTGGCCGCGAAGCCCGAGGTCAGCCCGGCGTAGACCGGTCCCCACCGCTCGTAGGTCTCGGCCCCGCAGGCCGTCCTCGCGTCTCAGTGGTGCATCCGTGCACCTTTCACCACCTTGTCCACCGCGTTGCGGGGGCCGTACACCGCGAGGCCGACCAGGTCCAGGTCGGCGGTCGGTACGGCCCGTACCGCCGCGCGGTTGTCGCGGTCGTTGCCCGTGGTGAACAGGTCGGAGGTGAAGAGCGCTCTGGGGAGCGCCCGGGACAGCACGCGCGTGTGGGCCGCCGTCAGCGTCTCCTTCGTGCCCTCGAAGACCAGGACCGGCTGGCGGAACATCGACAGGTAGCCGACACCGTCGGCGTCCTCGTACGGCTCTCCGACCACCTCGGGCACCGCCGTGCCGAGCCCGCTCACGAGGAACGCGGTCACGTTCAGCCGCTGCCACGGCTCCAGGTCCTCCCGCAGCAGGACGGCGATCTTGGTGTCGAAACGGACGGGTCCGGGAGCGGTGGTTTCGGGGCCGGCGGATTCGAGGGCTGCGGATTCGGAGGCGGTGGGCGCGGGGGCGGAGGCGGCGGGTTCGGTGCGCGAGGCGTCGGCGTTCATGCTTCGAGACTGCCGACCCCCGTACGACCTCGTCTTGTACGTTCTTTGCATGGTGGCCCAGCGAGAAGTCTCCGCCTGGCGCCCGCGCGTGCCGGGTGTCGTGGAGGTCTTCCACGCCCACTTCACGGAGTACGCGTATCCGATGCACGTGCACGACGCGTGGACGCTGCTGATCGTCGACGCCGGAGCCGTGCGGTACGACCTCGACCGGCACGAGCACGGCACCCCCGACGGCACGGTCTCGCTGCTCCCGCCGCACGTTCCGCACAACGGCTCGCCGGTCACCCCGTACGGCTTCCGCAAACGCGTCCTGTACCTGGACCTCAGCAGGCTCGACGAGACGTACATCGGCGCGGCCGTGGACACGCCGGAGCTCCTCGATCCGGTGTTGCGCCGGCGCGTCGGGCAGCTGCACACCGCCCTCGCCCAGCCCGGTGACGAGCTGGAGGCGGAGAGCAGGCTGACCCTGATCGGCGAGCGGCTGCGCGGGCATCTGAGGCCCGGGCCCGCCCCGGACACCCTGGCGGCCGACCACCCGCTCGCCCACCGCCTGCGCGAGCTCCTCGACGAACGCCTCCTGCGGGGCGTGACCCTCCAGGAGGCCGCCGCTCTCGTGCACGCGCACCCCGCCCACCTGGTCAGGGCGTTCAGCGGCGCCTTCGGCATACCGCCGCACCAGTACCTGATGTCGCGTCGGGTGGAGCACGCCCGGCGGCTGCTGCTGGAGGGCCGCGCGCCGGGCGAGGTGGCGGCCGAGACCGGCTTCTACGACCAGTCGCACCTGAACCGGCACTTCAAGCGGCTGGTCGGGGTGGCTCCCGGGCGTTACCGCGTCAGCTCGCGCTGAGCGTCGTACAGGTTCCGGGGGCGTACGACGTCCGTCGTCCCGTACAGCTCCAGGCGGGAGTGCAGCGGCCCGGAGAAGTCGGGCACGTCGATCTGGTCGAACTCCGTCACCTCGTTGATGCCGACCGTGGCGCTGTACGGGGCGAGGCCGTCGATCTTCATCAGGCCGGCGCGGGCGTTGGTGACGCGGATGTTCCAGTGGGCGAAGCGGCCGCCGAAGAGGGGCCCCGCGACGGCGTCGCCGCCGTGGCGGCCGTTGTTGGTGACGGTGATGTCGGTGCGGACGTTCGCGAAGGGCATGCCGCGGTGGGAGTCGAAGGTGCCCATGCGCATGTCGCCGCGCGACCAGACGTTGTACGAGGACAGCCCCTCGACGTTGATGCCGTGGAGCTGGGTGCCCGCGGGGGCGGGTGTCGTGCGCTCCTCGATCGTGAAGCGGTCGACGAGGTTGTCGTGGGAACCCTCGCGGCAGAAGTACGGGTGGTGGGAGCCGCGTCCCGCGACCCGGGTGTCGCGCAGGGTGCAGGCCGAGGCGGCCACCAGGCCGAAGCCGTTGTCCATGTGCCGCACGACTACGTCGTCGGCCCAGCAGTCGTACGCGCACTGGAAGGTGACGCCGTTGAAGCCGCGGTCCAGGAGGTGCGGCGACTGCGGGGTCTCGACGGCCTCCAGCGTGAGGCCTTCCACGCCGGACCCCGTCAGGGCCCGTACGTGTGTGGTCAGGCGCGGCTCCCACTCCGGGCGTACGTCGAGCGGGAGCGGGCGCTCCAGGGTGACCTTCCTGCCCCGCACGCGCGCGATGCGCACGGGCCACTCGTACGGGACGTAGCTGGTCAACTTTGTCTTGTCGTCCCATTGGTATGCCTCCGGGCCCGGCCCGCCGCCCGCCATGTGCTCCAGGAGGGTGTGCGCGGAGTCGTCGGCGAGGCGCAGGAGGACGAGTCTGCCGGGCGTGAGTCCGGCCGGGTCCGCCACCGTCACCGACCAGGAGCCCCGGCGGGCGGGCTCGACCGTGGTCAGGGTCCGCCACTCGTCACGCTTGTTGCCCGTCCAGCCCTCGAAGGGCCACTCCTTCGCCCTGATGGCGGCGGTCAGGCCGGTGAAGCGGTCGGTGGGGCAGAGCCAGACGAGGCCGCCCGCCCAGGACCAGGAGGACTTGTCGCCGCCGTAGCGCGAGCCGTAGACGCCGATCAGTTCGGTGAGGCTCCTGGTGGCCCGCAGTTTCGTACGGGTGCTGCCGGCGCCGCGCAGGACGACGTCCGAGTGGCCGATGTGGATCAGTCCGTCGAGGCGGTACGTGCCGGGCGGGATGAGTACCGTGCCACCGCCGGCCCTTCCGGCGGCGGCGATGGCACGGTTGATCGCGGGTGCGGAGTCGGCCGAGCCGTCCGCCCTGGCGCCGTACGCGCGGACGTCGGCCACGACGGGGCGGCGGGGGAAGTGCGCCGCCCCGGCGCGGTGGCCGGCTCTGCCGACGTACGGGATCTGCGGGTGGGTGAAGGGGGTGCGGGTGAACTCCCGCCAGAGGCCGGGCACCTGGCCGGGTCCCGCGTCGGACCCCGTACGGGCCCGGGGGCCGTTGTCCCACACCGTGGCCGTGTCCGGCCGGGAGGTGGCTGCCCTCGCGGGTGAGCCGGTCGCGGCGACCGCCGCCACGGCTGTCGCGCTGCCGAGCAGGGCCCGTCGGGTGATGCCCGCGCAACGGTCACTCATGTCCGAACCGCCTTCCAAGGAGGGGGACTTCCATGGATATGAACGAAGTTCAGATGTGCGTCGGCGGTGAGCATGGCACGACACCCTTGCACCGGGAAGGGGTCGTGCAACGGTTAGTTAGTACGGACCACTGGATCAGTCGGTCGAACGCCGAGTCAGGTGACTGAACGCGTCCAGGTTGCGCGTGGACTCGCCGCGCGACACCCGCCAGGCGTACTCCTTGCGGATCGCGGAGGCGAATCCGAGCTCCAGGAGGGTGTTGAAGCCGCCGTCGGCGGCCTCCAGGACCGAGCCGAGCAGCTGGTCGATCCCCTCGGCGGTGACGGCGGCCAGCGGAAGCCTGCCCGCCACGTAGATGTCGCCGAGCGGGTCCACGGCATACCCCACGCCGTAGAGTTTGAGGTTGCGCTCCAGGAGCCAGCGGTGCACTCCGGCCTCGTTCTCGTCCGGGTGCCGGATCACGAAGGCGTTGAGCGACAGGGAGTGTCTGCCGACGATCAGCGAGACGGTCGTGGAGAGCTTCCGGGTGCCGGGGAGCTTCACCACGAAGTGACCGGGCTCGGGGCTCTCCCACTCCAGTTCGGCGTCCTTGAGGACCTCTTCGACGGTCCCCGCCGCCTGCTCCACGTCCGCCGTCTCAGCCATGGTGGGAGCGTACGTGACGACGGTGCTCGTGCATCGCCGCCGTGTAGACGTCGGCCGTGGCCGTGGCGGCCGTGTCCCAGCCGAAGGACTTGGCGTGCCAGGCGGCGGCCGCGCCCATCCGGTCCGGAAGGGCGCGGTTGTCGGCGAAGTCACGCAGCACGCGCGCGTAGTCGACGGGATTGTGGCCGGGGACCAGAAAGCCCGTCTCCTTGTGGCGGACCGCGACCGGCAGGCCGCCCACCGCGGCGGCGAGCACCGGCGTACCGGCCGCCTGCGCCTCTATGGCGACGAGCCCGAAGGACTCGCTGTAGGACGGCATCACAAGGACGGACGCGGCCCGGAACCAGTCCGCGAGCTGGTCCTGGTCGACCGGAGGCCGGAAGCACACGACGTCGGCGATACCCAGCCTCGCGGCGAGCTTCTGCAGGCCCTCGGGCTTGGCGAGGCCGCTGCCGCTCGGGCCGCCCACCACGGGCACCACGATGTTCGAACGGAGCTCGGGACGCTCCTCCAGGAGGACGGCGACCGCGCGCAGCAACACGTCCGGGGCCTTCAGCGGCTGGATGCGGCCCGCGAAGAGCGGTATCAGGGCGTCCTGCGGGAGGCCGAGCCGCGCGCGGGCGGCAGCGCGGCCGTCGGCGGGGCGGAAGCGGTCGAGGTTCACTCCCGGGTGGACGACCGCGACCTTGTCCTGCTCGGCCTCGTAGTGCCGGACGAGCTCGTCGGCCTCCTCCGCGGTGTTGGCGATGAGACGGTCGGCGGCGCGGACGATCTGGGTCTCGCCGATGACACGGGCAGCGGGTTCCGGGGTGTCGCCGGTGGCCAGGGCGGCGTTCTTGACCTTCGCCATGGTGTGCATCGCGTGGACGAGAGGAGCGCCCCAGCGTTCGGCGGCCAGCCAGCCCACGTGGCCGGAGAGCCAGTAGTGCGAGTGCACCAGGTCGTAGTAGCCGGGACGGTGTCCGGCCCAGGCCTGCATCACGCCGTGCGTGAAGGCGCACAGCTGGGCGGGCAGGTCCTCCTTGGCGAGCCCCTCGTAGGGGCCCGCGTCGACGTGCCGGACCAGGACGCCGGGCGCGAGCTCCACCTTGGGCGGCAGGGCCCCGGTCGTCGCGCGCGTGAAGATCTCGACCTCGATGTTGATCGCGGCGAGGCGCTGGGCCAGTTCCACGATGTAGACGTTCATGCCGCCCGCGTCACCCGTGCCCGGCTGGTGCAGCGGCGAGGTGTGCACGGAGAGCATCGCCACGCGGCGCGGCCTGCGGTGCAGCCGGAGCCTCGACGGGGCCGCCGGCGAGCGGCGCCCGAGCCTGCTCACGTACTGGCTCACGTGGCGTTCCTCCTTGCTGCGGACTTGCTGCGAATTTGCCGCGCTTGCACGGACCGTGTTGCGGGCACGCCTGACGGAGGACGTGGAGCGCCCTCCAGCTGCTTGAACGCCGACGCACTCTGCTCCATTTCCTCTTTGCCGAATCATTGCCGGAAGTCGCTCAACCGTTCGACCCTCGGCTGCGTGGGCCCGCATCCCGGCAGGCCGTCCGGCTCAGGAGGACGGGGCCGTCCGGCCGATGAGCGGGGCCTGGGCACCACCAGCAGCGGGCCCCACCTGCGCGCGGCTCCGTCCGGAGGCACCGCCTACCCTTGTCCCCATGAGAGCCCGCGCAGCGACCCCCGTGGGGACGGTGACGCGCGGGACCACCAACCCGAACCGCCTGCGCCGCATGGACCGCTGGATCGCGGCCACCCACGGCGCCGAACTGCGCCGGTCCGGCGACCCCGTGGCGGTCGACCTCGGATACGGCGCGGCTCCCTGGACCGCGCTGGAACTGCTCCAGCGCCTGCGCACCGCCGCTCCACGCGCGCGCGTGGTGGGCGTCGAGATCGACCCGGCCCGGGTCGCGGCGGCGAAGCCGTACGAGCGGGACGGCCTGGAGTTCCGGCACGGCGGCTTCGAGATCCCGCTGCCGGAGCGGCCGTCCCTGATCCGCGCGGCGAACGTCCTGCGCCAGTACGAGGAGGCCGAGGTCGCCGCGGTGTGGGCCCGGCTGTGCGCCCGCCTGGCACCGGCGGACGCCGTCTCGCGCGGCGGGCTCCTCGTCGAGGGCACGTGCGACGAGATCGGCCGTCGGCACGTGTGGGTCGCGCTCGGCCCCGAAGGCCCGCGGACCGTCACGTTCGCCACCCGCCTCGGCTCCCTGGACCGCCCGTCCGACCTGGCCGAACGCCTCCCCAAGGCCCTCATCCACCGCAACGTCCCGGGCGAGCCGGTGCACGCCTTCCTGCGCGACTTCGACCGCGCGTGGGCCAGTGCCGCGCCGTACGCCTCGTACGGCGCCCGGCAGCGCTGGACCCGGTCGGTCCGCGACCTGTCGGCCGACTGGCCGGTCACGGACGGGGTCTCGCGCTGGCGGCAGGGTGAAGTGACCGTGCGGTGGGAGGCGTTGGCTCCGACCGCGTAGACCCGCCATCGCGGCCAGGGGCGGGACGGAACCCGGCGCGACGGGACTCGGCCCGGCGGGGCGGGACCCGATGGGGCGGGACGGGAACGATCTCGCTGAGTCGTTCGTCACATCGACGGGGAGCGCGAGGAAGATCACCGCCCGGTGGGCAGTGAGGGGGAGGGAACGGGCGGTACGGGGGAGGGAGTTCTTGCCCGCCTCTGTCGTAATGCGCGCCGACATGGCACGATCCCCGAGGCGTTCGTAAGTTACTGACGGTAAATCAGTTTGGGGGTCGGTCCATGGGATCCGGCGTGCGGAGCCTGACCACTACGGCCATGGCCCTGGCCTGCGCGGCTACCATCCTGGCCGCGCCAGGTGTGGCGTACGCGGCCCCGACACCCACGCCGACACCCACCCCGGCTCCGGCCTCAACGCCCGCGAGCAACGCGGACCTTGAAGCGGTCCGCAAGAAGCTGGAGACGCTCTACCACGACGCGGCGGTCGCCACGGACGCGTACAACCTCGCCGAGGAGCGCACCGAGGAACAGTCCACGCAGATCGTCGGCCTCGCCCGCGAGATCGTCGAGGGCAAGGCCCGGCTGGACGAGCTGAAGCACCGCGCGGGCGCCGCGGCCCGCGCCCAGTACCGCGGCGGCGGCCTGCCGGACGAGGCCAAGCTGGTGCTCAGCGACGACCCGCGGCAATTCCTGGACGGTGCGGGCCGGGTCCGCCAGGGCCAGCAGGCGACCAAGGGCCTGCTCGCCGAAATGCGCCGCACCCAGGACGACTTGGAGCAGTACGCGCGCGACGCGGCGGCCCAGTGGAAGAAGCTGGAGGCCAACCGCGAGGCGAAGGCCAAGGCCAAGAAGAAGGTCAAGAAGCAGATCGCCGCCGCCGAGAAGGTCGAGTCGGCACTGGAGAAGGAAGAGAAGCAGCGCCTGGCGAAGCTGGAGCAGCAGGCCGCGTACGAGGCGCAGACGGACTGGCTGAGCTCCGGCGTCATGGACGACATCAGCGGCAAGGCCACCACCCAGGGCAAGAAGGCCGTGGAGTACGCGACGGCACAGATCGGCAAGCCCTACCAGTGGGGCGCCGAGGGACCGAACACGTTCGACTGCTCCGGTCTCACCTCCCAGGCGTGGGCGGCCGCCGGGCAGGGCATCCCCCGCACCTCGCAGGAGCAGTGGAAGCAGCTCGACCGCGTCGCCGTCGAGGCCATGCGCCCGGGCGACCTCATCATCTACAACTCCGACGCCAGCCATGTCGCGCTGTACATAGGCGACGGCGCGATGATCCACGCACCCCGGCCGGGTCGTACGGTGACGATCGCGGGAGCGGGCTCGATGCCGATACTCGGAGTGGTGCGCCCCGACTAGTGGGGCCCGCCCGCTCCGGCGGGAGCGCACTCGCGCCAGGCGCACCGACCGGCCCCGAAGTCGCTGTGCGCCACACCGGTACGGCCACTCGGCCGACCCGGCTCCATCGGGCTCCACGCCGGGCGGCCGACCGTGCGAGGGGATACGTCCCGTCGGGCGAGGCTTGTCGCATTCGTGCCGTGCCGGGCCCGTCCGTGTGTCGCGCCCGCGTGACCTGCCGCACGTGATGCGCGGCACGTTCCGGGCCGCCGCTCAACCACGGGGGCGTGATGTACGTCATCCCGTACAAGCGCACATCCTGCCCAATTGCGGTACAGGATGCGGCATATGACGGTGGCTGCATTCGACACGTGCAGCCTTACGCCATTCCTATGTGGCGGCGCCTGACGCTATGGTCCCCGTCGGTGGGTCGAGGTCCCTCGGCCCGCCATGCCCTCGGGGGGAGGGAAGGAACCCAAGACGATGCCCGTACCCGTACCGCGGCAGAGAGCGATCCCCGCCGTGGAAGGTGGTCAGGCTCGCGCCGCGTCTTCTTCCGGCGGACCGGCGCAGGCCGCGCCCGCACCCGTACCCGCGCTCGGCGAGCGGTCCGGCCAGGCGCCGCCCTCGACGAGGCGCGGCACCGACACCGACACCGGCCACGGCGAGACCGGCCACGGCGGTGCCGTCACCGGCACCGCCCCGCTGACGTTGCTCGTGATCGAGGACGACCCGGCCGGCGCGCTGACCGTGCCCGAGCTGCGGGACGCGGCCGGCAAGCAGATCCGCGTCCGAACCGCACGCAACCTCACCGAGGCCGAGCGGCTGCTCACCGACGACGTCCAGTGCATCCTGCTCGACCTCGCGCTGCGGACCCCCGGCCCGGCGGCCACGGCGGAGGAGGCGGACGACGAGCTGGCCACGCTCAAGCACGTGCTGCGGCTCGCGCCCCGGCACGCCGTCCTCGCGCTCACCGCGTCCGAGGACACCGAGCGCGGCGCCGAAGCCGTGCGCGTCGGCGCCCAGGACTATCTCTTCCGCGACGAGCTGGACGGCCGGCTGCTGAGCCGCGCGATCCGCTACGCGGTCGAACGCAAGCGTTCCGACCGGGCCGAGCGGCGGCTGACCGAGTCCAGGCTGCACGCGCAGGAGAACGCGCGGCTGGAGCGCGGTCTGCTGCCCACCCCACTCCTGGAGGGCTCCTCGCTGCGGTTCGCCGCGCGCTACCGGCCCGGCCGCTCACGCGCGCTGCTCGGCGGCGACTTCTACGACACCGTCCGCACCCCCGACGGCACCGTGCACGCCATGATCGGTGACGTTTGCGGGCACGGCCCCGACGAGGCCGCGCTCGGCGTGGAGCTGCGGATCGCGTGGCGCGCGCTGACGCTGGCGGGCCTGTGCGGCGACCGGCTGCTGTCGACGCTCCAGCAGGTACTTGAGCACGAGCGCGACAGCGAGGAGATCTTCGCGACGCTCTGCACGGTGGACATCGCACCCGACGGCCGCCGCGCGGGTCTGTGCCTGGCGGGCCACCCCGCTCCGCTGATCTCGCGCCCGGCCCGCTCCCGGGCTCTGGCGGGCGCCGACGGGACGGGCGTGACCGATGCACCCCCCGTCGCCGAGCTGCTGCCGTACGAGAACGGCGGCCCGGCGCTCGGTCTCCTGCCGAACGCCCGGTGGCCGCGCCAGCAGGTGGAGCTGGGCGGCGAGTGGAGTCTGATGCTCTACACGGACGGCCTGATCGAGGGCCGGACGGGCGAGGGCAGGGAGCGGCTCGGCCAGGACGGGATGGTGGACATGGTCCGCCGCCAGCTGGCCCAGGGCCTGCGCGGCGAGGACCTGCTGCGCGCCGCCGTGAACGAGGTGCGCGACCTCAACGGCGGGGAGCTGACGGACGACGTGGCGGTACTGCTGCTGGACCGTATGGCGTAGGCGCAGGGCGCGGCGTCCGGTACGTCCGGTCCGGGGCCGTCACCGCCCGGGCAAGGGGCGTGGCGCGAGGACTCGCTGCCGAGTGTCCGGGGCCGAGAGCCTGATGCCAGGCGTCGGCCTCCGGGCTTCCGGCCTCCGGGCCCGTCCTTCCGGTGCCGAGCGTCCGGCGCCCAAATGCTTGATGCCGTCCGTCTGCCCCCGGGGCTTCCGGAACGCCCGGCTTCCGACATTCGGCTTCCGGGGCGGGCTCAGCGCCCGCCGTTGTAGGGACCGTACGGACCGTCGCTGCTGCTGCCGCCGCCGCGACGGCCGCCGCCACCCGAGACCTGCCTGAGGGCGGGCCGGACGTCGACGAAGAAGACGATCGTGGCGATGAGGCCCGCGATCTGCAGGAAGACCATCGGGACCAGCAGGTTCACGGCCACCGTGACACCGAGGATGACCAGCCAGAACATCTTGCTCTGCTTGTTCGCGGCACGGTAGGCGTCGTCGCGGGCCAGACCGGCCATGACCAGCGCCACCACCGCCAGCACCAGCATGGCGGTGAAGAGCAGCCACATGAGGCCGCCGAATGCCGTCAAGAGCACTTTGCCCACCACCCGAGTCGAGTCGTCGTCCCTACGCGGTCACCGTACCCGCAGAACGGGCCGGGGACTCCGATAGTGCCCGGAGTCCCCGGCCCGTTCGCGTGACACGGGTCCACTGTTACGGCTTGTGTCCCCTGCCGCTCACTTCAGTCCGAGCTCGCGCCTACTTCGCGGGCGGCGTCGTCTTCTTGGCCGTGGCGTTGGTGGCGGCGGTGGTCTTGCGGGCCGGGGCCTTCTTGGCCACGGGCTTGGCCACGGGCTTCTTGGCCGGGGCGGGCGCGGCCTTGACCTCGGCGGGCTTCTCGTCCTTGACCTCGACCGGCGCCGTGTTCGGCTCGACGGCGATGGCCAGCTCCTCGATCTCCTCGGCCGCCTCGCCGCGCCAGGTCTTCACGGTCTGCTCGCCGTGCTCGGCGACCTTCTCGTACGTCTCGCGCGCCTTGACGGCGTACTCGGCGGCGACGCCGACGCTGCGCAGGGCGAGGTCCTGAGCGGACTCACCGATCTTCTTCAGGTCGGTGTCCAGGTTGGTGATGAAGCCGCTCACCCGGGTCTGGATGGTCTCCTGCGCCTCCTTGGCACGGGCGGAGGCCTTCTCCTGGACGGCGTTCGGGTCGATGCCGCGGACGGCGTCGATACGGGACGGCGCCTCGGCACGCAGCTGCTCGACGATGCCGGGCACCTTCTTGGCCTGCTGGATGGCCAGGTCGGCCGTGCCTGCGGCGAAGTAGAGCGGGGTCGGGTCGCTGAGGGTCTTGCGCAGGTCGTCGGTGATGGCCATGGTGGCGGTCCTCCCGGAATCGCTAAGGCGTGGAGCGTGAGGGTTTGTCTGTCGGTACTCCGCGGCCGACCGGGCAGATCGGGCCGGTCCGAACCGGACTCGGCCGTGCCGCGCCCGGTCGCGCCGGAACTCGGTCAGCTCGCGGAGGAATGCTTGTCATGCGGGCTATGCGGGTCATGCGGGTCATTCTGTGCGGCATCGCTGCCGTCGGCCGTGCGGGACCTGTCAACGACGGTGCCCCCACCATCCGTTACGCCTGTTACGTCCGTTACGCCTGTCGTGTCGGCGCCTGTGACGTCCAGAGCGTCCTCGACGGTCTTGATCTCGAACCCGTTCTCCTTGCGGAAGGACTCGTAGATCTGGAGCAGCACCTGCTTCTGCCGCTCGGTGAGCGTCGGGTCCGCGATGATGACCGCACGCGTCTCCACCTCGTCCCGGTCGCGCTCCGCGTCGAGGATCCCGGCACGGACGTACAGCGTCTCGGCGGAGATCCGCAGGGCCTTGGCGACCTGCTGCAACACCTCCGCGCTCGGCTTGCGCAGCCCGCGCTCGATCTGGCTCAGATACGGATTGGACACCCCGGCGGCCTCGGCGAGCTGCCGCAGGCTCAACTGCGCGCTGCGCCGCTGGTCCCGCAGGTACTCACCAAGATTGCCGACGTTGAGCGATGCCATGCCCCCACCCTGCACCACCCTTGCTAACTATTGCAAGCACGTGCTTGCAAAAGTGCGCTACGCCACTCCGGGACACCGAGCCGAGGCGCGACAGTTGCCGCACAGGCATGCCTGTTGTCACCGGGGCCGGATGGGGGGCGTGGCCGCACTGCGAGGACGCGCACCTGCACGTGGACACAGGATTCCGCCAGGCACCGACCGAAGTGCGGCTCAAGAGACGCTTGCAGTCCCGGTGGCGGCCCTGTCCGGCGGTCGCGGCCCCGGCTACCAGATGATGACCCCGCCGCCGATGTCCAGCGCCCGCCGGGCCGCGTCCACGATGTTGTCCAGGCGGCGGCCCACGTCGTCGGCGTGCTCGGAGGGGGATCTCGGCGGGCCTGTTTCCTGTTCCGGGCCCAGGTGCTCGGCGATCCGCGTCAGGTGCGCACGGACGAGGTCGCACTCGGCGAGGAACGCGGGCATCTCGTCCGGCGCCACGGTGAGGTCCTCAGTGGCCAGCCGCGGAAGGAACCGCGCGCCCAGCGAACGGACCGGCTCCGACCCCCACACCTCGGTGCGCCAGTGCTCCCCGCCCGCCGCGTCGGAGCATCCGGGCGGCACGTCCAGCACCTCGATGCCGCCCTCAGCACGGGGCACGTACACATCGACCGACAGACTCATGGCAGGGAGTCGACCACGGACAGGTGCCGACGGTCCACCGTGCACCGGTCATGGCACGGGGTCCGGCCGTCCCACAGGCACCGGAGCAGGATTCGAACCTGCGTCCACCCGGTCTCGAGCCGGGCGCTCCGCCGCAGAGCTTCCCGGTGCCCGTGGCACGAACGACGGAGGCAGGGCTCGAACCCGCGTCCAACCGGATTTCAGCCGGCCGCTCCACCGCTGAGCTTCCCCGTCGCTGTCCCGATCCGAGCCACTGACTCCCTTACGGGTCAAAGGGTTTCCGATGCGGTTCACGGACATGCGCACCAGGCTGACATCCGACGCCCGACGGTTCCACCGGATTGATTTCGCCGAGCGCTGCCGATATCACGCACCAGGAAAGCCAAGGCATTGCCCGCACGTGCTCATTCCCCTAATATCTTCTCCGTGACTGCCGGGTCGGCCATGTGCCAAGAATCAGTAGGGTTCCCGGCCTCCGAGTGAGGCCCGGGCGGGCCAGAGGGCCGCCCTTTCCCCCGCGCGTGCCGAGCACGCGTAGCGAGCGCCGCACCGCGACACGCCAAGGCGCGCCAGGCTGGCCGAGCGCACTGTATCCGCGTACCCACGTGCCCCGTTGCCACGTACGCGCATCCACGTGTCGCCCCCTGGGCACACCGACGCGACCACGCCTGCGTACAGCGTGCGTCCACGTGTCCGCACGGTCCGCTCGCGC
This sequence comes from Streptomyces aurantiacus, assembly GCF_027107535.1. Taxonomy (NCBI): domain Bacteria; kingdom Bacillati; phylum Actinomycetota; class Actinomycetes; order Kitasatosporales; family Streptomycetaceae; genus Streptomyces; species Streptomyces sp. Qhu-G9. The sequence goes on from NZ_CP114283.1 coordinate 9,194,533, forward strand.
GTATTCGTACGGCCCGTTTCCGCGCGCCCGCGCGTCTCGCCACCGTCGGCATCCACGCCGCTCCCCACTCCAGCGCTCACCGTTCCATCACCCCGACACGGGCGGGGTCAAATTCGCCGCGTGGCGATTCCCCATGCCCTGATCCGGAATCCACCGAGAAGAAAGAAGAGAATGCCCAACGACTTCAACCAGCAGGTCATCGAAGAATTCCGCGCCAACGCCGGGGAGGTCGGCGGCTATTTCGAGGGCGCCCGGCTGATCCTGCTCACCACCACGGGGGCCCATTCCGGCGAGCGCCGCACCACCCCTCTCGGCTACTACCCCGACGGCGGCGGCAGCGTGCTGGTCATCGCCTCGGCCGGCGGCGGGCCGAAGCACCCGGACTGGTACCACAATCTCGTCGCGCGACCCCAAGTCACCGTGGAGACAGGGGTGTTCACGTACGAGGCCAAGGCCGAGGTGCTGACGGGCGCCGCACGCGACGAGGCCTTCGCCCGCGCGGTCGAGGCCGACTCCGGCTGGGCGGAATACCAGGCCGGTACCCGTCGCGTGATCCCGGTCGTCGCCCTCCACGAGATCGCCGGCGACGGCCCGCCGAACGTGAACGCCTCCTCGATGGGGCAGGCGGTCAAGGCGATCCATGACGCGTTCCGCCGCGAACTCACCCTGATCCGCAAGGAGATCGGTGAGGCGGGTCCCACGCTCGGCGCCCAGCTCCGCATCAACTGCCTGACCTTGTGCCAGGGCCTGCACAACCACCACACCGGCGAGGACCTCGCCATGTTCCCCTTCCTGGCCGACCACCACCCGGAGCTCTCCCCCGCCCTGGACCGCCTGCGCGAGGAACACGTACAGATCGCCGCCCTGACCGCGGAGTTGAAGCAGGTCATCGGTACGGCTCAGGCGGACCCCGCACACGTACGCGAGGAGGTCGAGCGCCTCACCGCCGCACTGGAGGCGCATCTGACCTACGAGGAGGAGCAGTTGATCCCCGTGCTCGACGCTCCGGCAGGGTCCGGCGACGCCCCCTAGCCCGGTCGGCGGGGAATGCCGTTCACCGAAGGCGACCCACGCGCGGCCACGGCCCTCACTCGAACGGCAACGACCGCGCGTGGACGACGTCCAGCCTGGACACGGCCCGTGTCAGGACGACGTACAGCTGGTTCAGCCCCCGCCCCCACCCCGGTCCCGTCACCTGCCCCTGCCCGTCTCCCTGCTGTCCCGGCGTCCACCCCTGCTCGCTGTCTCGGCCCGGCCCCCGGCCTCCTTCACTTACCGGCCCGTCCGCGATCGTCGCCGGCTCCACGGCGACGACGTGGTCGTACTCGAGTCCCTTCGCGGCTCCGGCCGGCAACACGGTGGTTCGAGCCCTGAGTTGGTCCACATCGGCCACTTCGATCCCGGCGGCGGCGAGCGCCTCCCGCACCCGTTCGACGTCCGGGCCGGCCGCGATGACCCCCACGGACCCTTCGTGGGCGAGCGCCCGGCGGACGGCGTCGACCGTCTCGCGCAGCACGTCGTCCGTGGGGAGGATCCTCAACTCGCCGTCCTTGCGCAGGGACTGCCCCGGAGGCACCTGCACGTCCAGCCGGGCCAGTACCCGGTTGGCCAGCCCGACCACCGCCTCGGGCACCCGGAACCCGATGGTCAACGGCACGACCGACGCCTCGGGCTTTCCCAGGTGCGCGAGCAGCTCGCCCCACTCCCGCGCGGCCCACGGTGTGGTCCCCTGGGCGAGGTCGCCGAGGACCGTGACCGACCCGAAGGTGGCGCGCCGGCCGATCGCACGGCATTCCATCGGCGACAGGTCCTGCGCCTCGTCGATGACCAAGTGTCCGTATCCGACGGGGTGTTCGACCAGTCCGGCCACCTCGTCGAGCAGCACCAGATCGGCGGTGGACCAGCGGGCCGACTTCCACGACCGGGGCGGCCGCGCCCACAGGACCGCCTTCTGCTCGTCCGCGTCCAGTACCCCGTCCGCCGCCGCGGCCAGTGCGTCCGGGTCGGTGAGCAGCTCCGCGACGACCTCCTCCGGCCGCACCCTGGGCCACACGGCGTCGACGTACGCGCTCACGGGCCGTGCCCGCGAGACCTTCTGCAGCCAGGCGTTCGCCGGGGGCCCGGCCCGCAGTTCCGCCTGAGCCTGCAGTTGCCGCACGACCCGGGTCCGTACGCGCTCCCGTCCGACGGCGTACGGCGGCTCCTCCGCCCGTACGTCCGCCACGATCCGCGCGAGCGCTCCGGCGGGCACCCGCCAGCGGTACGAACCGTCGGGCACGGCCAGGTCGTCGGCGACGGCCGGGTTCACCCGGGCGTACAGGGCGCGCCGCAGCACCTCCGCCATGCGGGCGTCGTGCTTGACGACGGCGGCCGTCTCGTCGTCCTCGCCCCTGATCGGGTGCCGGCCGATCTCGTCGGCGATCGTGGACTGCCGCACGCCGGTCTCGCCGAGCGCGGGGAGCACCTCCGAGATGTAGGAGAGGAAGGTGGGGTTCGGCCCGAGGATCAGCAGTCCCCCGCGCCGGATGCGCTGCGGATACGTGTAGAGCAGGTACGCGGCCCGGTGCAGCCCGACGGCCGTCTTGCCAGTGCCGGGCGCGCCCTGGACGCACACGGACACGGCGAGGTCCGCCCGTACGAGGTCGTCCTGGTCCGGCTGGATGGTCGCGGCGATGTCGCGCATCGGGCCGACACGGGGGCGCTCGATCTCGCTCGCGAGAATGCGGCTCCCCTTCCGGGGGCTCCTCGGGCGCTCGTTGCCGCCGAGGTGCTCGTCCCCGCCGAGGCGCTCGTCCTCCAGCCCGGTGAGGTCGGCGGAGTCCCCTCGGCTGCCCGGCGCCCAGCCGAACCGCCGCCGCACGTCCACACCCTGTGGATCGCGGGCGCTCGCCTGGTAGAAGGCGCGGGAGACGGGCGCACGCCAGTCGACGACGAGGGGCGGGGCCGCGGGGTGCTCGCTGATCCTCCGCCGTCCGATGTGATAGCTCTGCCCGGCATGGTCACCGGCGGCCGGGCGGTCCCTCCCGTGGTCCAGCCGCCCGAAGAACAGCGGGCCTTCGGGCAGCTCGCGCATCTCCTTCGCCCGGCTGCGGAGCCGGTACCCGAGGACTTCGGCGTCGGCACCGGACGCCGACACGTCCTCCCCCGAGACGACGTGTTCCTGCGCTCCTTCGACCATCGCGGCGAGGGCGGCACGGCAGACGTCGTGGTAGTCGCGTTCGCGTCGGAGGACCGCGTCAAGTGAGCGGTCGGGCGAGCGGTCCCGGGAGGCCGCGGCGGAAGGGGCCGGGGGCGGGGAGGAGCCGCGGGAGGGGTCGGCTGACGTCATTCGGCCGAGAATACCCGAAAATGCAACCGAGTTAAATTTCTTACTTTGTCGCGTACTCCGGGAGGCCTTCCCCCAGCCTCGCGAACGCGCCCTCCGCCGCCTCGACGGCATCCTCCCGCACCTTGGCGACGTCCTCGCCCCGGGCGATCCGCCGCCAGTTCTCCATCGCGAGGATCCGCTGCACCGCGACGACCTGCCCGGCGGCGAGCCGCGCTCCGAGACTCCCGCCGAGCGCCGCGGCGAGCGCTGCCTCGGACCGCTCCAGATACTCGTACAGCCGCGCCACCAGGGACGGGGTCCCGTACAGCAGCTCGTGGAAGGCAAGGATGTGGGGGTCGCCGTTGACGCCGGTCACGGGGTCGCTCCGCTCGATCCCGGCCAGGAAGTGGAGCCGCAGCGCGTCGATCGCGGACTGCCCGGGTGCCCGCCCCCCGACCACCCGCGCGGCCTCGGTCTCGTGATCGGCGAACCGGTGCAGGACGAGGTCCTCCTTCGCGGGGAAGTACCGGAAGAGGGTCGGCTTGGAGATCTCGGCCGCGGCGGCGACCTCGGCCACGGAGACCCTCTCGAACCCTTTCGCGAGGAAGAGCTGGATGGCGACGTCGGAGACGTCCTGGTACATCCGCAGCTTCTTGCGCTCCCGCAGCCCCATGGCGTTCGCGGCGCCCACCACGGCTCTCACCTCACCCGCGCGGCTCGCACCAGCCGCGCCTCTCGCACCCGTCTCGCCCATGCCCCGAGCCTACGCAGTTTCCGGACTCCCGCCCTCCCCTTGGACCCGGCCAGGTTGGCGGACGGGGACCGCGGTCCCGGGGCCCACGACGGCACCGCGGCGATCAGCGCGGAACTCACCGCGGTGACGGGGAACGGCCGGCCGGCGGAAGGGGCGCCACCGAGGACGCGGGCACGGCCTCGACCGGCCGCCCGCCCCCTGAGGCGGGACCGCGGTCCCGCCTCTCCGGCCCCGGGCCGCCCCCGGCCCTGGGCGACGGACGCAGCGGAAGGCCGAGCGAGGCTGTGGCGGCTCGGAGAGTCATCGCGTACGAGTCCACCGCCCGGCGGACGTTGGGGGCGTCGAGGCCGGCCCCGGTGACCATGCGGTCGAGATCCACGTAGGCGGAGCGGACCAGCTCGATCCAGCGGTAGACCCGCCAGTCCTTGCGCCAGTCGCGCGTATGCGTGGCGGGCAGTAGCTTCTCCCACGCCCGGAAGAGGCGGTCCCGGATCTCCGGCCGCGTGGGGGTCAGATGCAGATGCCGGACCAGGTCGTACAGGGGGTCACCGACCATCGCCATCTCCCAGTCGATGATGGTGAGCGCGAAGCCGTCGTCCCGGCGGACGAGGTTCCATGGATTCAGGTCGCCGTGCAGCAGTGTCGGTTCCCGGAACGTCAACTCGTGCCTGGCGAGGATCTCCTTAAGCCGGGCCGCGTCGGGCAGACCCATCGTCCGGGCGAGTTGCTGCGACTCGCTCGGCAACTGTGCGACGAACAGGACCAGTTGGTCACTGAGCCAGTGGTGGAAGTCCGCCTCGCGGGCCGTCGGATCCAGCTCGCTGAAATCGACGTCCGTCAGCGCGGCGAGCTGGCCCACGAGACCGTCCGCCTCGTGCGGGAGGAGGCCGAGGACCGGATGGTTGGGGGGCTGGTCGCTGTTCAGCGGCCCCACGTAGGTGTGGATGGCGAACAGGTCCTCGGGATGGCTCTCGCCCAGCGCGAGTACGCGCGGAGCCGTCACCGCCACCCGGGACCGCTCGATCGCCCGGAGCACCGCGTGCTCACTGAGGAAGCGCGGCTCACGGCGTGCCGGGGACACGATCTTGCGGCGCACCACGACCGGGAAGTCGACGTCCGGGACTCGGACCACCGTGTTGAGGTGGGCCGTGCCCTTGAACACCCGGCCCGTGGGTGCGGCGCCCTCCGCGACCAGGGCGTCGTGCACCGCGGCCGGAGGGAACCCGGGGTGCCTCTCGACGCGCCTGTCCCGCTTCCAGCGGACGACCGGCTGCCCCCCGCGCTGACGCCATGACGTCTGCCACCGGTGGAGCACCCGCTCAACCTCGAGCTCCTCCGGCACGGCCGACAGCCCGAGCGGCTCCGCCGCGGACGCCAGCGCCCGGCGCACCGTGGCCACCGCCTCGGTCAGCCGCTCGTCGTCGTGCGCGTCCTGCAGCGACCTCGCGGCCCGTATCACGTCCGGAAAGACCGACTGCGCGTGCTCGAAGGCGATGTAGTGACGCAGGTCCCTGGTGAGGCCGTTGGTCGCCGTCGGCTTGATCGTCTGCATGGCCTGCGCCCAGGCGCTGATCGCCTCGTCCCGCTCCCAGTCCGAGTACCGCATCCGCACCAGGTGCGTGGCGAGGTCGTGCAACGGGTCGCCGTAGGTGGCCAGTTCCCAGTCGACACAGACCAGATGGGGGTCTCCGTGGGTCGTCACCACCACGTTGTCCCGGTGCAGGTCGGCGTGGAGCAGGCTGTACGGCCTGCGGGCCATGGCGGGAACCCGCGCGGCCAACCTGGTCAGGGCGTCCTCCGGGACACCCAGGGCGGCGAAGAGCCCACCATAAGCAGCCCAATTGGGCTGACGGATCTGGCGGTCGGCAAGCTGCGTCAGCATGCGCAGAAAGCCCTGGCTGTCCTTGTCGTTGCGCGGCCAGTCGGCAGGCAGCGGCGGGAGTGCCTCCCTGCGCACCTGCGACATCCGGGCCAGGACCTCGGCCAGGGCGCCCATCGTGATGCCGTCGACCGGTTTGCCGCTGGGACACAGCCGGGAGAGCGGGATGCCTTCCACGTGACTGTGGACGGCCGAGTCCCTCCGCGTGGCGAGACAGCGCGGTACCTGCGGCAGGATGCCGCGCGCGGCGTCGAGGATCCGCGCCTCGTGCCGCCAGGTCCTGACCACGACCGGCAGGGCTTCGGGCCTGCGGATCCGTACGACGACCGGCGTGCCCGCCTCGGCGTCGACGTACCGCGCCATGGCCTCCGTCAGGGGCAGCACGTAATTGCGGTGGTGATGGCCGTGGCTCATCACTCCGAACTGTTTCGCCCGCCGTACGAACTCGTCGTAGGCGTCATCGGCGGCACGTCGCTCCCGTGAGACTGGCCCGGAAGCAGGATGTGCGCCCACGGGCCACTCCTGGAGCTGGAAGGTGTGCACACCTTAGTGCGCGCACGAACCCCTCACGACCGGAGTCGGAGGATCCCAGGTCTCAATGAGGTGTAGGACACCTCGCGGGACGCGCGTGGCGTACGGCGTCGGTCACTCGGAGAGGTGCGTCCAGACGGACTCGAACCACGCCTTCATGCCGGCCACGTAGACGGAGTGGTGGGAGCCCGGGTCGTCGTCCACGTCGAAGCGCGACAAGGTGGCGCCGAGTCCGAGGACGTCGAGGGCGTCGATCCGCTCGCCGTCCTCGAACTCGATGGGCCGTGGCATCACCTGGTAGACGCCGTGAAGCGCCTGGACACCGTTGAGCAGGTAGAGCTTGAACGCGGGCGCCAGGGGCGCGCGCCGTATCCGGATGTCGCAGGACGGGACGAGGCCGTCCACTCGCAGGTCGCGGAAGACGGCGTTCAGTGAGGCGGTCTGCCGGCCGGTGATCTCGCGAAGGCGCTCGCGCGGTCGTGGATCGCTCGGGTCGTCGGCGTTCCGCGGGTACGGGAGGTCCACGTCGTCGGAGGGGAGCAGCAGGCGCAGGGTGATGCTCTGAGGGGTGATCGCCCCCCGCCTGATCCGCTCCTCCTGCAGCCTTATGTGGGCGTCCAGGGACTCCGAGGTCAGGGTGTAGACGTCCAGGGTGACGTCGGGCCGCTCGAAGGCCTCGCTGATGAGGGGGCGCAGGGTCACTTCCTCATGCGGCCGGCCACCGCGCTCCCCAGGCGCCTGCGTCTCCGTCTCGGCCTGCGCCTGCGCGGGCAAAGACGCAGGCGCGGACACGGACGCCGCCGCGGACACGGGCGGGACCTTGACCACCCGGGATCCGCTGCCCTGCCGCGAGGCGATCAACCCGTTGTTCCGCAGCTCCCTCAGCACGCGCTGCACGGTGTCACGGGAGACGTCGAAGTCCTCGGCGAGCTGACGTTGGGGAGGCAGCAGGGACCCGAGCGGATGGGAGCCGTCGGCGATACGAGCCCGCAGCGCCTCCAGAACACGCTCGAACTCCCTGCCACCGCCGTCGACCGCCCGCCCTTCAGTCACAGGGCGACCGTACCGCTTTCAGTCCACGAACAAACCCCTTCCGGTCAAGTGGCCGGCCCAACTGGACTGCCAGTTAAGGGATCAGACCGGGTGGGCATAACCAATAGGAGTCAACCAGCCCAATTGGATGGCTAGTTGGCCGGTTGGTCGGTTGGTCGGTTGGCCGGAAGCTGACAGGGGTGGGCGAATGGTTTTCTACGAACTGATCGGGATGGCGGTCCGTTTCATCCTCACGGAGCTGGTGCACCAGAGACTGGGCCTGCTGGGCCTGTTGCTCGTGGCGCTCGCCGTGGTGGCCGTACGAGCGGGACAGCTGCGCCAGGCGTGGTGGGCGCCACTGCTCCTCTTCGTGATGCTGATGCTTCAAGGGTGCGCCCTGAGCAGGTGAAGCACCGGCTCCAGCGAGGTGACGATGTGGGCGGGCTCCACCTCGGCCTTCCGAAGCGCCTCGTACTTGCGCTCGTTACGCGCGTAGCCCAGGAAGTGGGTGCCCGCGGCCTGCGCGGCCACGTAGTCCGACGGGGCGTCGCCGATCATCAGCGAGGACGAAGGTGCGGCCCCCATGGCGCTCAGCGCCTGGTTGAGCCGGTACGGATCCGGCTTCATCAGGTGGAGCTCCTGCGTACGGCCGTAGACATGCGGGTCGAAGCACGAGGTGAGCCCTCGGCCGGCGAGATACGCGTACGCCGTCCGCGCGGAGTTGTTGGTGACGATGGCGAGCCGGGCTCCCACGGCGGTCCAGGTCCGTATCAGCGGATCGGCGAAGGCCGTGGGCATGGCGGAAGCCGCGGCCCTCAGCTCGTGCTGGGTGAGTCTCTCCTCCAGCTCGGCCGCCAGGTCGCTGCCCGGGTGACGCTCGTTCACCGCGCGGAGAACGACATGCGGATCGGGATCAACCCGCTCGGCCGGGGTGAGCAGGCCGTACAGCCCCCGGTCCCCGAGCCACCGCACCTGCTCGTCGGCGATCAGCTCCGCCCTGTGCCCCGCGAACAGCCGACAGATCGGCCCGTCGAAGTCGAAGGCCACGTAACGAGCGAGCTTGATCAGTTCTCGTAGTTTCTCTGTCTCCGCTGTCACCTGTTCAGTCTGCGCCGTATCACTAGTCACTAGGAGAGTGTCAGGTCCGTCGTGATGGTTTCCCAGAGGGCGTCGAACCACTTCTGGGACTGCTCGACGAAGGCGGCGTCGCGCTGGCCGGCCCGCTCCTCGAAGGAGAACAGGAGGGACTTGGAGCCGAGCGCGTCGTACATGTCGAGCATGCCGCTGTCTCCGGCCTCCTCCCGCCTGGCGATCATGTAGTACGCCATCAGCGCCTCGATGCCGTTGAGCAGGTACAGCTTCACCGGCGGGGTGAACGGAAGCGCCCGGAACGTCACCCGGACGTCGATGCCGTGGGAGGAGCGCAGGGACCTGAGGTTGTGGCGCAGGACGTGGCCCTGGGCGTTGCGCATCTCCAGCCACCGCTGGTGGACGGGGTCCTCGCCGCCCTCCTGCACCTCCACCGAGACGGGGAAGGCGAGGTTGATGTCCCGGGAGGGGAGCAGGATGCGGACGTCGATCGACTCCGGACGGAGCTTGCCCTCGTGGATCAGCCGGACCGGTTCGCCGAGGGCCAGCATCAGGGTCTCGGCCGTGAGGCACGCGGCGTCCACCCGGACGTGCGGCGCGGCGAACGCCTCCACCAGCCGCGGCGCCAGCCCCACCATCGTCGGCTGGGGTTCGTCCCGGGTCGGGGTGACCTCCGCGATCCGGGGCGGGCTTCCCTTGCTGACGTTGCTGAGCAGTCCGTCGTCCTGAAGCGCGCGCAGGGCCTGGCGGACCGTGCCCCGCTCCACCTCGAACTCCTCGGCGAGCTCGGCCTGCGTGGGCAGGCGGTCGCCGGCGCGCAGGTCGCCCGCGCGGATGCGGTCCCGCAGGATGTCGGCGATCTCCTGCGGCGAGAGCCTTCTGCTGCCGTTCACTGCCACGTTCTCCTGGGTCACGACCAAACGCTACAACTTTGGCCCATCTAAGGGGAGTTGTTTGGAAGTTGTTTATAGCTAGGGACCAACTGGGGATAACTTAACCATAGTTGGTTGCCAACTTGGTGGAGATGGCGGAAGGTTTACCTCCTCTCGCCTGTAGTTGGCAGCTGGGAAGGCTTCGCACCTCCCCAGCACCAGGACTTCACTCCCGCACTACGGCGCCGCACCACGGCTCCGCACCGCACCACAGCACCATCGCACTCCTCCCGCCCGCCCCCGCAAGACCCGAAGGAGGATCCACCATGCCCGCCCTAGCCCTTCTCTCCGCCCTCTTCGTCGTCGGTTTCGAGCAGTTCGTCGAGTGGCGGTACGGCCCGAGCGGCGTCCTCGGACTGCTGCTGCTCACTGTGGGTCTCAAGACGAAGAGCCCCACGTGCAGCTCGGTCGGAGCCGTCGTCCTCGCCCTGATGTTCGCGGGGCCGGCCCTGTGACCTGCGAGAACCGCCCGATCCGCAGGACCGGCACCATCCGCACGACCCGCGCAGGCCGCTCGGGCGGCACCGCCCGCACCAGCGGCGTGATCTGCGAGGACGATCCACCGGAGGATCCGGAGAAGCTCCGGACCGGACATGTGGGAGACCTCAGCGCGTGAGCACCAGCTCCGAGCTGATGGTCTCCCACAGCGCGTTGAACCACAGATGCGACTGCTCCACGAACGTCATGGCCCGCAGGCCCTCACCCTGCTCGAAGGGGAACAGCATCGACTGCGTCCCCTCCGCGTCGTACATCTCCAGGTACTCGTGGTCGATCTCCTCGCCGCGCCGCGACAGCGTGTAGTAGGCGAAGAGCGCCTCCGCCCCGTTGAGCAGGTACAACTTCACCGGCGGCGTGAACGGCAGAGCCCGGAACGTGACGTGTACGTCGATGCCGTGCGTCGCCCGTAACGCCAGCAGGTTGTGCCTGAGGACCTGGCCTTGGGCGTTGCGCTGGGCCAGCCAGCGCCGCTGGATCCGGTCACCGTCCTCCGCCGCGTCCACCGCCGCCGGGAAGGCGAGGTCGATGTCGCGGGACGGCAGCAGCACCCGGACGTCGATCCTGGCTGGTTTTGTTCGCCCCTCGTGGATGAGACGCAACGGCTCGCCCATCGCGAGCGTGAGGGAGACGGCCGTCAGGCACAGCGCGTCGATCTCCACGTGAGGCGCCGAGAAGGCGTCCGTGATGCGTGAGGCCAGTGCCACCATGGTGGGCTGCGGCGGAGCCTCCGGCCCGGTCAGGGCCCTGTCCGCGTCCTGCGCGACGGTCGCCGGGCTCCCCTTGGACACGTTGGACAGCAGGTGCTCCGTCTGCAGGATGCGCAGCGCCTGGCGGACGGTCCCGCGCTCGACACCGAACTCGTCGGCCAGCCTGGCCTGCGTGGGCATGCGCTCTCCAGCCCGCAGTTCACCGGACCTGATCCGGCTGCGCAGCTCGTCGGCCACCTCTCGGTGTGACCTCTGTGGCCGTTGTGACCTCTTCCGCCCATTGACGGCGACGTGTTCCGGGTCCACGACCAAACACTACAACTTCGCGCCATCTTTGGGCAGTTACAGAGAAGGTGGTTATGAGACGCATCCAAGCGGAGATAACTTCATTGAAGTTGGTCACCAACTTGAGCAACATGGTCAAACTTCCCAGGGGTTGGCCGCCAGAGTCGCAAGCGTCGACCAGGTGGATCGGTCCCAGCGGGGGTCCGTCTCCCGTCCCCAAGGAGGGACCGCATGCCGCTCATCGCCATCGTCGTCGCCGCCCTCGTCATCGCCCTCGAGCAACTGCTCCAGGTGAAGTACGGAGTGATGGGCGTCATCGCCTTCGTCGCCCTCGCCGTCGGCATCAAGGCCAAGAACTCAATGATCGGCGGCATCGGGGCAGTGATCCTCGTGGTGCTGCTCGCCCAGTCCGGCTGATCGGGCGCCACCGTCCGGCAGTCCGGCCGACCGGGCTCCCTTCCGGAGGGGAGCCGGGAGCCCGGTCGGTCCGCACCACCGCGGACAGGTTCCACGTCCGCGGAAGTACGGCAGAACAGAACGACCGGCCGTACGGCAGTACCGGAACACAACTGAATCGCTACGGATCGACGCATCACAAGATCAACCCACCACTGGATCAACCGAAACGGAACGGAGGAAGCCCCGGCCACAGGCCGGCGTCAGAAGCAGAGGTCAGAAGCAGAGGTAAGAAGTCAGAAGCAGGACTCAGAAGATGTCCGGGCACCACGGCCGCCTGGACGTGCGCAGCAGGGCGTCGGCCACCTCGGCGGCGCCCGCTCGTTCTTCCCGGACCCGCCCCAGCGCCGCGAGCCGGACCACGGACTGGTCCCCGAGCCACAGCGCCCCCAACTCTGCTGCGGGCAGCGTGAGTTCGGCACTCTCGCCGGTCCGGGTGCAGCTCGCGCCCTCGGGTGAGGCGTCCAGCCGGTACCGCCCCGCCGCCGGCCCGTTCCCGTCGACCACCTCCAGGACGAGGGCGCCCGTCGCCGCGTACGCACGCGCCTCGAGTGCCGCGACGACGTCCAGGATCCGCACCCACAGCCAGTCCGCCTGCGAGGTGATGGCGGCCGCGCGCGGGTCCGGCAGCAGATGCGGCAGCAGGTCGTCCGGAGCCCGCCAACCCGTCCTGACCGCCGTGACCCAGTCGACCGAGCAGACGTACTGCCACAGCGCGCGTTCCGCGGCCGGCGAGACGGCGATCAGATCCCTGACCTTCGCCGTTTCGAGCGGCTGCTTCGCATCCCCCCAGCGGTCGTCCACCGTGTACGTGAGCAGGCCCTCGGCCTCCCCCCGCGCATCGCGGTACACCGCGTGGAAGGGCTCGGTCCACGGGGCCCGGTCCAGGACCACGGCGCCGGTGGCGACCTGCCACCACCGCTCGTTCCGGTCGATCGCGCCCGGCTGCGCCCGCCTGAGCCGCTCATGCAGCTCGGGTCCGGTCTTCCGTACGTCGTCGGCGTCGACGAGGTCGATACGGCCGCCGTCGTCAGGGCCGGCCCAGCGGGGGTCGAGCCCCGCCCGCGGGACGTCGATCGTCCACTCGGCGGCCGAGGTGGCCGCCCCGAACCCGTACCGCCCGTAGATCGGGTACTCGGCGGCGATCAGCGTCGCCACGACGTCGCCGCGTTCCTTCGCGGCCGCGAGGTCCCGGGCCATCATCCGTGTGAGGATCCCGCGTCGGCGGTGGGTCGAGGTGACGGTGACGTTCGAGATCGCGTCCGCCCGCACGGTCGCACCGCCCACCGCCGTGATCTCCTGCGGGAACGACCGGAAGGTCCCCACGCACCGCTCCCCGTCGAACGCTCCCAGCGTCCGCTCCGGCTCGATGTAGGTCCGGCGGTCCGCGACCTCCGACTCCGACACGCTCGGCGGCCGCAGGAACCCGGTGTTCAGCGCGCGGATCCACTCCGGGATCTCGCCGTCACGGACGGGGCGTACGTCGATGTCCTCGCGCGAACTCATGCGCCCACGCTAGGCATACGGCCCGGCAGGTGTCGTGCGGATTTTCGTGCGCCGCCGACCGGAGCGCCGCCGACCGGACGGGGCGCCCGCGCGGGGACCGGGCGGCCGGCCCCCACACACGCCCGCGCCGCGCCGAACCCGTGGAAGCACCCTGACCGGGCGCTCTACACGAGCAGGTCGTCGACCTGGGCCTCGCCCTCGCGATACCTGCGGGCGATCTCCGCGCTGCAGTCGTCGGCCGTGCGCTGCAAGTGCTGCCGCCGCCGCGAAACCTGCTGCTCGTACCGCACGAGCCGCCCCATCGCGGCGTTCAGCTCCGGATCCGTACGCGCCTCCAGGTCGGACAGTTCGACCTCGGCGAGCATGTCGGCGGCCAGCCGCCGGTACTCCTCGCTGTGCGGCGTCCCCACGGTCAGGTGCCGCGCCGACGAACGGTGCCTGGCGGGCGCGTCCGTGAGGATCTCCGACAGCCGGTCGACGACGGACGCCTCCTCGGCGGCCGGGGTCTCACGGTCGCCCGCCCGGCCCCTCGGAGGTTCCGTGCGCCGCCCCAGCTCGGCCCGCAGGATGTCGATCCGCCCCTGCAACAGGCGCCGTACGTAACTGAGATCGGCTTCGTCCCGCTGCGCGTCCCGCCGCAGGGTGCGCAGTTCGGGCAGCCGCAGGAGGCCCAGATCGGGCGCCGGCTCCGGCATCGGACTGTCCGTTCGCTGGGTGGGCGGACGCGTCGTGACCGGACGCCCCGCTGTCGGTGACGGCTGCGGTGACGGAGGCTCCCCCCGGCTCAGTGAAACGAACCCGGGTGACTGCCCCGTACTCGGTGTGCTCATGTGCCTCAACCGTCCCCTCGACCGGCGCGTGTGAGCATCGTGCCACCCCAAGTGGCCGCTATGTGACCGAGTGCCCCCGATCGGCCCCAGATGGACGGTTAAGGATCAATAAGAAAGGCCCCGTACGGAGGCCGGTCCGGCGCACGGCATGATGGTCCGTATGCGTGCGGTGGTGCAGAGGGTGGACGGCGCGAGCGTCGTCGTGAACGGCGAGACGGTCGGGGAGATCAACGGCGAGGGACTGTGCGTCCTCGTCGGGGTGACCCACGAGGACACGAAGGAGAAAGCGGCCCAACTGGCCCGCAAACTCTGGTCCGTCCGGATGCTGGCCGACGAGAAGTCGTGCTCCGACATCGACGCGCCGCTCCTCGTCATCAGCCAGTTCACCCTCTACGGGGACGCCCGCAAGGGCCGGCGCCCCACCTGGAACGCGGCGGCCCCCGGCGATGTCGCCGAGCCCCTCGTGGACGAGGTCGTGGCCCAACTCCGTTCGCTGGGGGCGACCGTGGCCACGGGCCGGTTCGGCGCGCAGATGCGCGTCTCCCTGACGAACGACGGCCCGTTCACCGTGCTGCTCGACGTGTGAGCCCCGGGGCCGCCGCTCACGACGAGGCGCCCCGGGACCAGCCGCCCCACGGCCCTACGGCTCGACCACGACCTCCTGCGCCGCGGCCGTCGTGTCGGCCAGCAGCCGGGCCTCCAAGGGCACGTTCCGCTTGACGAGGCCCAGCGCGATCGGGCCGAGCTCGTGATGCCGTACGGACGTCGTGATGAAGCCGATCTTCCGTCCTTCGGGCCCGTCGTCCGCGAGACGCAGCTCGGTGCCGTGCGGCGGCAGGTGGACCTCGCTGCCGTCCAGGTGCAGGAAGACGAGCCTGCGCGGCGGCTTGCCCAGGTTCTGGACCCGGGCCACGGTCTCCTGGCCGCGGTAGCAGCCCTTCTGCAGGTGCACCGCGCTGCCGATCCAGCCCAGCTCGTGCGGGATGGTGCGGTGGTCGGTCTCGAAGCCGAGCCGCGGCTGGTGGTGCTCGACGCGCAGGGCCTCGTACGCCAGCAGCCCGACCGCCGGACCGTGCTTGTCGACGTCGGCGGCGTACGACTCCAGGTCCGCCCGCGGAAGAAGGAGATCTCGCCCGTACGGGGTCTCGCGGACGACCGCGCCGTCCGGGATCTCGGCGATGGAGCCGGCCGGCAGGTGCACGACCGCGAAGTCGGCACTCCGGTCGGTGACCTCGACGCGGTAGAAGAACTTCATCGACTCCAGGTACGCGATCAGCGCGTCCTGGCTGCCGGGCTCCACGTGGGCCCAGGTCGTCGTCCCGTCGTCGACGAGGTACAGCGCGTGCTCGACGTGACCGTGCGCGGAGAGGATCAGCGCCTCGGTGGCCTGCCCCGCCGGAAGATCGCTGACGTGCTGGGTGAGCAGCAGGTGCAGCCAGCTGAGCCGGTCGTCGCCGGTGACGGCGACCACCCCGCGGTGCGAGAGGTCCACGAAACCGGTGCCCTCGGCGAGGGCACGCTGCTCACGGAACAGGTCGCCGTAGTGGGCGGCGACACCTTCGTCGACGCCCTCGGCGGGCACGGCACCGGGCAGGGACAGCAGAGGGCTTTTCATATCCACACAGCCTACGACCGAGTGGTTGCCGTTTTTATTTCCCGGCACCGCCGGTGCCGGCCTTGGCCGCACAGTCCTCGCAGCGCCCGAAGATCGCGAAGTGCTTCATGTCGGTGACGAAGCCGAAGGTCTCGCGCAGCTTGGCGGTGAAGTCGGCGGCGACCTCGATGTCCGCTTCGATGACGTTCGTGCAGTCGCGGCAGACCAGATGGATGTGATGGTGCCGGTCCGCGAGGTGGTACGTGGGCGCGCCGTGCCCGAGGTGCGCGTGGGAGACCAGCCCGAGCTCCTCCAGGAGCTCCAGGGTCCGGTAGACCGTGGAGATGTTGACCCCCGACGCCGTCTTCCTCACTTCCACGAGGATGTCGTCGGGAGTCGCGTGCTCCAGGGTGTCCACGGCTTCGAGCACGAGCTGCCGCTGCGGGGTCAGGCGGTAGCCGCGCTGCCGCAGATCGCTCTTCCAGTCCGTGCCTTCGGTGCTGCTTCCGGTGCTCACCACACCGAAAGTCTAGAACTACTTGAAGAAAGCGATCCCGTCGTCCGGCATGTCGTCCGGCAGAGCCTTCGCCCAGCGCTCGACATCCTCCGGGCTGACGACCTTCTTGAGCTGCGCCGACATGTACGGGCGCAGCGGGATCTCGGGGGTCTGCTTCTCGCCGACCCACATGAGGTCGCTCTTCACGTAGCCGTACAGCCGCTTGCCGCCGTTGTACGGGCCCGAGGCGGCCGTGCGCGCCACCGCGTCCGTGACCAGGTCGATCTGCGGCTTCTTGGCGGCCAGCTCGCCGTACCAGACCTCGACGACGCCGTCGTCGCGAACCATCACGACCTCGACCTTGCGGTCCTTGTCGATGCGCCAGAAGCCCGACTCGGACTCCAGCGGCCGCACCTTGTTGCCCTCGGAGTCGAGGACCCAGGTGTGCGAGTGGTACTCGAGGAAGTCGCGCCCGTCATGGGTGAAGCTGACTTCCTGGCCGAAGTTGCACTTCTCGTCGCCGGGGAAGTCGTGGACGCCCGCGCCGGTCCAGTCGCCGAGCAGGAAGACGAGGGGGACGAGGTCCGGGTGCAGGTCGGACGGGATCTCGATCATGAGGTCGGCAGTTCCTTGGTGGGGGTCAGCGCTGGCCCTGGTACAGCTTCTTCACGGCGAGCCCGGTGAAGGCGAGAACGCCGACACAGACCAGGATCAGCAGAGCTTCGAAGAAGTACTCAAGCACGGGGTGCTCCTCGGGTGACGCGGTGGTGGGCAGTACAGAGCCGCTTCCACTCTAGTCGGGCCGGAACCCGAGCTCTTCATGAGGTAGGCCCTACGATGCGCTGCATGGCGAAGAAGCTAGTGATCAAAGTGACGGCGGGGGCCGACTCTCCCGAGCGCTGTTCGCAGGCCTTCACGGTGGCGGCGGTCGCCGTGGCCAGTGGTGTGGACGTCTCGCTGTGGCTGACCGGCGAGTCGGCGTGGTTCGCGCTGCCGGGCCGCGCCGCCGAGTTCGAGCTCCCGCACGCGGCCCCGCTTCCCGGCCTGCTCGCCTCGGTCCTGGCCGGTGGCCGTGTCACCCTCTGCACGCAGTGCGCCGCCCGGCGTGACATCTCGGAGAAGGACGTCCTTCAGGGCGTACGGATCGCGGGCGCGCAGGTCTTCGTCCAGGAGGCACTGGCGGACGACACGCAGGCGCTCGTCTACTGAGCCGGCGGTCGCCCGGCGGCCTCTAGGGCCGCTTCTTGCCGTCCAGCTCGTCCCACCACTCGTCGGACCCGGCGTCGCCCGAGGGGTCGTCCCACCAGCGGTCGTCGGGGCCGCGCCGGTTGGCCGTCATCGCCGCTACCGGCGGGATCAGCATGGCCACCACGCACATGCCGACGGCCACGGGGACCGACCAGAGCCGTACGACGCCCCAGGCCAGCACGAACAACCCGATGCACGTCCCCATCATGGCGAAGTAGACGTGACGCCTTCGCGCATACATACGTCCAGCGTAGAGCGCCCTCGGCGCGAAAGCTCGCCCCGCGGGCCCCGGAGCGCCGCGGGCGAGCCGAAGGGCCGCACCCCGTACCGGAAAGCGTCCAACCCCCGGGGGTGCGGCCCTTCGGCCGTTCATACGGTGCGAACCGTCAGACGGTTCAGACGGCGATGGCCACCTCGGCCAGGCCACCGGTCTGGGCGACGACCGTACGGTCGGCCGTGCCGCCGGGAACGAGGGCGCGGACGGTCCAGGTGCCCTCGGCCGCGTAGAAGCGGAACTGTCCGGTCGCCGAGGTGGGGACCTCGGCGGTGAACTCGCCGGTCGAGTCCAGGAGGCGGACGTAGCCCACCACCGGCTCGCCGTCCTTGGTCACCTGACCCTGGATGGTGGTCTCACCGGGCTTGATCGTCGAGGCGTCGGGGCCGCCTGCCTTCGCTCCACACATGTTTCGATTCCGTCCTTCAGTACTGCGGGCCTAAGGGTTACTTGTTGGCGCCGAGCTCGATCGGCACGCCGACGAGGGAGCCGTACTCGGTCCACGAGCCGTCGTAGTTCTTGACGTTCTCGACACCGAGGAGCTCGTGCAGCACGAACCAGGTGAGCGCGGAACGCTCACCGATGCGGCAGTACGCGATGGTGTCCTTGGCGAGGTCGACCTGCTCGTCGGCGTAGAGCTCCTTGAGCTCGTCGTCCGACTTGAAGGTGCCGTCGTCGTTGGCGTTCTTCGACCACGGGATGTTGCGCGCGGACGGGACGTGGCCCGGGCGCTGCGACTGCTCCTGCGGCAGGTGGGCCGGCGCGAGCAGCTTGCCGCTGAACTCGTCGGGCGACCGGACGTCGACCAGGTTCTGCGAACCGATGGCCGCCACGACGTCGTCGCGGAAGGCGCGGATCGCGGTGTTCTGGGCCTTGGCCTTGTAGTCCGTCTTCGCGCGGGTGGGCACCTCGGCGACCAGGTCGCGGGAGTCGAGCTCCCACTTCTTGCGGCCGCCGTCGAGGAGCTTCACGTTCTCGTGGCCGTAGAGCTTGAAGTACCAGTAGGCGTAGGACGCGAACCAGTTGTTGTTGCCGCCGTAGAGGACGACCAGGGTGTCGTTCGCGATGCCCTTCTCCGACAGGAGCTTCTCGAAGCCCTCCTGGTCGACGAAGTCACGGCGGACCGGGTCCTGGAGGTCCTTGGTCCAGTCGATCCGGATCGCGTTCCTGATGTGGTTCTTCTCGTACGCGGACGTGTCCTCGTCGACCTCGACGACGGCCACGTTCGGGTCGTCCAGGTGGTCCTGGACCCAGTCGGCGTCTACCAGGACGTCGCTGCGGCTCATGCTCGTTCTCCTCCGGGGCAGTTGCGGCGGGGCGTTGCGTAAGTGAGGGGTGCGGGGCACGTACGGGCTCGGCGGCCATGGCTGCGAGGTGTACGCGGCGCGGGGACGGCCCCGACAAGAGAGGTCGAAGGGCCCGGCTCGCGGAAGTACGGACGCTTCCGCTCAGAAGGTGCGACAGAGCATGGCGGCGACGCGGCACAGGTCTACTGCCCGCCGCTTCGTGAGGTCCGCCTGTTGCGTCATGCCGTCGATCGTAGGGACGGAAAGCCGGACATGTCACCGGCGTGTCGCATGCTGAGACGCGATCGTCCGCGATGTGGGATGCGGAGGGCGCGGAACCAACTCCCGCACGCCCCGCGGGCCTCCGTAGCCCTCGTCACATCACTCGTGCATCTGCTGTACGGACTGGTCCGTCTCGCCTTTCGGACGGCGCGGGTGATCCGCACGCCGCCCGGACGGTGGTCGGAGGCCGCCGCCGGCTCGGCGGTCCGTCATCCGGCCGTCCCGGCCGCCCTGTGTCCTACCCGACGAGGCTGACGTCGGAACCCTTCACCCCGATGTCGACACCCTTGTCGGCCGCCTCGACCTTGTCGATCCTGATGCCGCCCGGCAGGCCGTCGATCTTCTGCCGGAAGTCGGTGATCAGGCGCACCCGGTCCTCCGCGAGCTGGACGCCCAGGTTGGGCAGGGAGTCCGCGTGCACCTCGACGGTGTCGCCCTTGACGCTCACCGAGCTGAGCACGGAGACCGGGCGGGGCAGCTTCGTGCCGAGCACGGTGGCCTCCACCTCGACCTTGATCTTTCCGTTGCCGCCGTCGGAGAGACCGACCACCTTGGCGGTGACCCCGGTCGCGACGTCCACGGGCTCGGCCTTCGCGGCCTTGAGGAGCTCGTCGTACGAGACCGTGGCCGTGCCGGTGGCGGAGGCGGCCTTCGCGGAGCTGTAGTCGCCGGAGAACGCGACGCCCCGCATCCGGGCGTTGAGGTTGTCGATGCGGATCTTGGCGGGCGCGCCGCCGCTGGTGCCGCCCGTCGCGCCGCTCGTGTCGGCCTCGTAGTCCTTGATCCCGACCTCGACCTCGTCCAGCTCGCCGCCGACCACCTGGGTGAGGAAGGGGAAGCCCTTGATCGACACGTCAGGGGTGGTGGCCAGGCCCTCGTTGGTCTTCAGCCGGTCCGCGGCCTCGTCCTCGGCGAAGCCCACGGCGACGCGGTCGGCGATGACGAAGAGGCCGCCCAGGATGACGGTCACGATCAGAAGTATTCGCAGTGCTCGCATGTTTTCCGTGTTCCCCCACCTAGGCGGTCTCCTGAGCGCGAGGGTAACCCTGACGGTCCCTCCGGCCGGGGGGACGGGGTGGGTTGTCGATCAGCTGTGACAGGGGGGCGCCCCGGTTCCGGGGCCTCAGGCCAGGGCTCGGCCCAGCAGGTAGACGGCCGGGGCCGCCGCCGCGAGGGGCAGGGCCACTCCCGCGGTGAAGTGGACGAACCGCGACGGATAGTCGTAACTGGCGACCCGGTGTCCGATCAGGGCGCAGACGCCGGCCCCGGCCCCGAGAACCGCCCCGGCCTCGCCGAGATCGGTGAGCCCGCCGACGGCGATTCCGGCCCCCGCCGCGGCCAGCAGCGCCACGACCACCGAGGCGATCGTCGGCAGGGGAAGCGCCCGCGCCAGAACCGCCGCCGCGACCGCCACCCCGCCCACCGTCACCGCGTCCGCGTCCGCCGCCAGGTGGCCCGTCGCGACGATCGCGAGGGCCGCCGAGACGACCGTGGCCATCAGGCCGTACATCCGCTCGTCGGGTCCGGCGTGGCTGCGCAGCTGGAGGACCAGGGTCAGCAGGACCCAGACACCGAGCGTGCCGAGAATCGCGGCGGGGGCGTTGTCCCGCCCGGCCGCGAGCAGCGCCACGTCAGCGGTGAGGGCACCCGCGAAGGCCAGTGCGATGCCCTGCCGGGCGGGCCACATCCCGTTCAGCCGGAACCAGCCCGCCGCGGTCACCGCCTGAAGGATCACCAGCGGTACGACCAGCGCGTACTGCCCGACCGCGGCGGCCCCGGCGAGCAGCAGTCCGAGGACCGCCGTCAGCACGGCAGGCTGCGCGCCGGGCTCGATGACCGGCGAACGGCCCTCGGCGCGGGCCCGCTGGGCGTCGGTCACACGGGTGTTGCCGGTGACCGTGGCGGGGCCGTAGCCCGAGGCGGACGCGGGGTCGGAGGCGAAGGCGCCGGGGGCGGGCGTGGGGACGGGCCCGGCCGCCGGCGCGGGTACGGGGTTACCGCCGCCCTCGGCCTGCTGCCCGCCCTGGGAGTAGTGGGCGGCCTGGGCGTACGGGCCGTCCTGGGCCCGATGAGCGCCCTGGGCGTGCTGCGGGCCCTGTCCTGGCCGGCCCTGGCCCGGCTGACCCTGGCCCGGCTGGCCCTGCGGCTGCGAGGCCTGGTTCCAGCCCGCCCCGGTCTCCGCGGGCATCGGCTGTCCCACGACGCCGTACCGGGCCGCGTGCGGCGGCTGAACCCCGTACGCGCCCTCTCCCGGGCCCTGCTGGGGCAGATACGCCGTGTCCGCGGCGGGCGCGACCGGCGGCTGGACCTGTGTCTCCCAGGTCCGGCCCTCCCACTGCTGGGTGTACTGCTGCTGCGCCGCGGCCTCGTCGTACTGCTGCTGCCCGGTCCACCCGGACGGCTGCTGCGGGGCCTGCTGGTGCTGGTGGTCCTGCTGCTGTGGCTGGGGTTGCTGCTGGTACGGGTCGTACCCCTCGTACGGCCCGTTCCCCTCGTACGGCTGGTTGCTCATGGTCCCGTCACCCTCCTGCGAACGGCGGGAGCACCTCGACCGTGCCGCCCTCGGCCAGCCGTACCGTCTCATGTCCGCGGGTACCCACGGGGTCGCCGTCGATGAGGAACGAGCATCGCCGCAGGACGCGGACGAGTTCGCCGGGGTGTCGCTCGCGGGCCGCGTCGAGCGCCTGGGCGAGGGTCTGCGCCTCGTACGGCTCCTCGGCGACTCCCGCGGCGGCCTTGGCGGCGGCCCAGTAACGCACCGTGCCCTTTGCCATCTGATGTCCTCGATCAACGGTGGAAGAAACGGGTGACGGACACCGCCAGGCTAGCCCGCGTGGGCGGCGGCCCATTCCCCGATACGGGCCAGGAGTTCGTCGTCCGCCGCGTTCTCGGCGTGGCCCATCCCCCGCTCCAGCCACAGTTCCGCGTGGTCCCCGGAAGCGGCGGCCAGCATGCGCGGGTGGTCCACCGGGAAATAGCCGTCGCTGTCGCCGTGGACGATCAGCAGCGGTGTGGGCGCGATCAGGGGAACCGACTCCACCGGGGAGGAGGGCACGGGGTCCCACTCGCGGTGATGGATCCGGGTACGCAGTCCGTAGCGGCCGACCACGCGGCCGACCGGCCGGGTTACCAGCCAGTGCAGGCGCCGCATAGGGGCCGTGCCCCGGTAGTACCAGCGGGCGGGTGCACTGACCGAAACCACCGCGTCCGTATGCGCTCCCGTGCGCCCCTCGTGCTCCTCGCCGCTCTTGGCGTGCAGGGCCGCGTGCCGGAGCACCACCGAGCCGCCCATGGAGAATCCGACGGTGGCCACGCGGGTGTGACCGAGCTCTCGCGCCCACTCCACCACCGCCGCCAGATCGAGGACCTCACGGTCGCCGACCGTGGAGTGCCCGCCGGAGGCGCCGTGTCCGCGGAAGGAGAAGGTGATGACCGCCGCGTACCGCGCGAAGGCGGTGGCCGCCCGCCGGACGTGGGGTCGTTCCAGGTCGCCCGTGAAGCCGTGCGCGACAACGATGACGAGGTCACCGGAGGTGTCGGACGCGTTGGTTCCGGGCCGGTACGCGGCGTCGATCGTGACACCGTCGGCGGTGCGCAGAAACCTTCGCGTCGCCCCTCGCGGAGATCGTTCCGGAGTTCGTTCCGGAGAACTCTCCGTACATCTCTCCGCCGTCTCAGGTTCTGGACGAATGAAAGATCGCGTCACATGACCTGCCGGACCTTGGCTCATGTGGGCTATTCTGCTGGGCAGAGGACTCGGGCAGCGTAGCCCCCGGGTCCTTTTGCGCTTTCTGGAGCGTTGTATACGAATGCTGTATACGAGGTTCCGGTTCGAGAACGGCATGAGAAATGCGCCGTGAACGCGCAGTTGCGGCGCCCGGGGGCGCGGGAGCCGCAAGCACTACGAAGCAGTGCCGCAAACGTCCTCGCAGGGACCGAGGAGGAACCAGACGTTATGGGCGAGCGAACCATGCGTGACCGTATGACGACCCAGGCAGGTGGGGCGCGATGAGCTCTCTGCTGCTCCTTACCAATGCCCTCCAGCCGTCGACGGAGGTGCTTCCCGCCCTCGGCCTCCTGCTGCACAACGTGCGCGTGGCTCCGGCGGAGGGCCCCGCTCTCGTCGACACCCCCGGTGCCGACGTCATCCTCATCGACGGCCGCCGTGACCTCCCGCAGGTCCGCAGCCTGTGTCAGCTGCTGCGCTCCACCGGGCCCGGCTGTCCACTCGTCCTCGTCGTGACGGAGGGCGGCCTCGCGGCCGTCACCGCCGACTGGGGCATCGACGACGTACTCCTCGACACCGCCGGCCCGGCCGAGGTCGAGGCGCGGCTGCGGCTGGCCATGGGCCGCCAGCAGATCGTCAACGACGACTCCCCCATGGAGATCCGCAACGGCGACCTGTCGGTCGACGAGGCGACGTACTCCGCCAAGCTCAAGGGGCGGGTCCTCGACCTCACCTTCAAGGAGTTCGAGCTCCTGAAGTACCTGGCGCAGCACCCCGGCCGCGTCTTCACCCGCGCCCAGCTCCTCCAGGAGGTCTGGGGCTACGACTACTTCGGTGGCACCCGGACCGTCGACGTCCACGTACGGCGGCTGCGCGCGAAGCTCGGCCCCGAGCACGAGTCGCTGATCGGGACCGTCCGGAACGTCGGTTATCGATTCGTTACGCCGGAGAAGGCGGACCGGGCGGCGGACGAGACGAAGGCCAAGGCGGCCCAGCCAAAGCCGGAGGATGCGGACGAGACGGCCCACCCGGACGCGGCGGCCGCCGTGGAGACGACCGCGAAGGCGCAGGAAGAAGCAGTACGGCCTGCCCGGCGATAGGTCCATCCGCGTAGACTCCGCGCGTGGCCAAGGTGACTCGGGATGACGTGGCGCGACTGGCGGGTACTTCCACCGCCGTCGTCAGCTATGTCATCAACAACGGACCCCGGCCGGTCGCCCCGGCCACGCGCGAGCGTGTCCTCGCCGCGATCAAGGAGCTGTCCTACCGGCCGGACCGGGTCGCCCAGGCCATGGCGTCCCGGCGTACGGACCTCATAGGCCTGATCGTGCCGGACGCGCGCCAGCCCTTCTTCGGGGAGATGGCGCATGCGGTCGAACAGGCCGCGTCCGAGCGCGGAAAGATGGTGCTCGTCGGCAACTCCGACTACGTCGGTGAGCGCGAGGTCCACTATCTGCGGGCCTTCCTGGGCATGCGGGTCTCGGGGCTGATCCTCGTCAGCCACGCGCTGAACGACCTGGCCGCCGCCGAGATCGACGCGTGGGACGCCCGGGTGGTGCTGCTGCACGAGCGGCCCGAGGCCATCGACGACGTCGCGGTCGTCACGGACGACGTCGGCGGCGCGCAGCTCGCCACCAGCCACCTTCTCGAGCACGGCTACGAATACGTCGCCTGCCTCGGCGGTGTCGCGGAGACCCCCACCGTCGGTGACCCGGTCTCCGACCACGTGGAGGGCTGGCGGCGCGCGATGCACGAGGCGGGGCGCTCCACGGAGGGCCGCCTCTTCGAGGCGCTCTACAACCGTTACGACGCCTACAAGGTGGGCCTCGAACTGCTGGCCGGGCCCGATCGGCCGCCGGCGATCTTCTGTTCCACCGACGACCAGGCGGTCGGCCTGCTGCGGGCGGCCCGTGAGCTGCGGATCGATGTGCCGGGTGAGCTGGCGGTCGCCGGGTTCGACGACATCAAGGAAGCGGCGCTGACCGATCCGCCGCTGACCACGATCTCGTCCGACCGGTCCGCGATGGCCCGGGCCGCGGTGGATCTGGTGCTCGATGACGGGCTGCGGGTCGCGGGGGCCCGGCGGGAGCGGCTGAAGCTGTTCCCGTCCCAGCTGGTCGTGCGGCGCTCCTGTGGCTGCGGGTAGCTCCACCGGGTGGTCGGTTCACCGGCTGCGGCGCCCCTGAAAGCACAAAACGCCGGCCCTCGCTCGGTGGCGAGGGCCGACGCGTGCTCCTGATGTTCTAGAACAGCAGGTTGTACTGGTTGAAGCCCGTGCCCAGGCTGGTGCGGGTGGCGAAGAGGTCGCCGGACGCCTTGTTCGTGCCGCGGTAGAGCCACAGGGTGCCGGCCGAGTCGCGGGCCATGACGTCGGCCACTCCGTCGCCCGTCACGTCGCCGTTGGAGACGTACGAGGTGAAGTTCCAGCCGGTACGGGCCTTGATGCGGGCCGACCAGGGGGTCTTCTCCTTGCCGGTGCCGCGGTAGAGCCACAGCGTGCCGTCCGTGGAGCGGACCAGGAGGTCGGGCCTGCCGTCGCCGGAGAGGTCGCCGCGGCCGAAGACCTTCACGCCCTTCCAGGCGCCGCTGACGACCTTGACCTTGCCGTAGAACTGGCCGTTGCCCCGGCCCGGGTAGAGGTAGACCGAACCGTCGGCGTCCACCGCGACCAGGTCCGGGCGGGCGTCACCCGTCAGGTCGCCGGGGATCGCGTAGGACTTGTAGCCGCCCCAGACCGAGCTGACCTGCATCCAGGTCCAGTCGCCGAGGGAGTGGTCCATGTAGCTGCGGTACAGCTTGCCGTCGCTCTTGTCGCGGATGATCAGGTCCTGGTGGAAGTCCCGGTCCAGGTCGGCCTGCAGGGCCCAGGTGGCACTCTGCCAGCCGCTGCCCTGGTAGGCGCGCTGCGCGAGCGAGGTGCCCTTGCTGTTCTGCTGGAAGAGCCCGCCCGAGGGCGTGCGGGCGAGCAGGTCGGCGCGGCCGTCGTACGACAGGTCGGCGTCGTCGATGCGCGGCTGGGCCGCCCAGGTGTAGGAGCTGACCTTGGTGAACACCGGGTAGGCGCCCTTGGCGGTGCAGCCCGCGACGCCCCAGGAGACGATGCCGACGATCTTGCCGCCGACGACCAGCGGGCCGCCCGAGTCGCCGTTGCAGGGGCTGTTCGTGCCCTCGTCGGCGCCGCTCGCGGGAGTGCCCGCGCAGGCCATCGAACCGGCGACGAAGTAGTCGCCGTCGAGGACCGACGCCATCGCGCTCTTGCAGGTCGCGTCGGCGACCAGCGGCAGGTTCGCCTTCTTCAGCTTCGTCGAGAGGGTGGCGTCCTCGGCCCCGGAGGTCAGGCCCCAGCCGTAGACGGTGCCGGTGGTGCCGGGCCGGTAGAGGGTGCTGTCGTCGGAGGCGGCCAGGCGCAGCGTCGGCCGGTCGAGCAGCGGGCGGTCCAGGGTGAGGACCGCGATGTCGTTCTGCGTGGTGTCGGCGTTGTAGCGCGGGTGGGTCCACTGGCGGAACACGCCCGCGGCCGTGCCGGTCGTGTAGTCGTCGAGGTCGGTGGTGCCCGCGAGGACGGCACCGTTGCCCACCCAGTCGAGGCCGGCCACGCAGTGGGCGGCGGTGAGGACCTTGTTCGGGGCGACGAGGGTGCCGCCGCAGAAGTAGCCGTCGCCGGTGGCCGGGTCGGAGTAGCCGAGCTGGACCATCCACGGGGCACTCGCGATGGTGGTCTCGCCGCCGCCGATGATGAACGGGGACTTGCCGGGCGAGGCCTTCTCCGGGGTCTCGCCCGTCGCCTTCGCGGCCTCGACGATCCGGTCGCGCAGCTCCTCGGCGGAGGCGGCCGGCTTCGCGGGCTGTGCGAGGCCCGCGTCGGGCAGACCCCCGGTGGGGCCGTCCGCCGCGGTCGCGGGCTGGGCCGCGACGGCACCGGCGCAACTCAGCGCCAGCGCGAGAGCGGCCGCGGGAAACGCCGTGCCGGGGCGTCTCAGGCGGCTGCGCAGGGCACGTATCACTCAGGGCTCCTGAGGTGGGTGAGGTTCGTGAACCCGCCAAGCCTGCCGCCCGCAAACCTCCCCGTACACGCACTTCACAGCGGCCCGACAAGTATTCGTCCGCCGCTTCCGTGACATCACCGTGCCGCAACCCCCTGTTTCACCGGCCCCGACGGCTTTATATCGGGCATACGCGGTTCTGTCGGGCTTCTCAGGGAGCACTCAGGGAGCTCTCATGGTGGGGCTGCAGAGTCTGATCCATGACCGAGAGCTTCCGCCGCAGCGGCGAGTACCCCCAGGGCGACCACCAGCAGTCCGCGTACTCCGAGCAGCCGTACGCGCAGCCGTACGCCTCTCCCGAGAACCCCACGACCTCCTCCGTGAACCCGGAGTGGCCGCCCCCGCCGGCGTACGAGCCGACGCAGCCGGGCGCCGCTCCCACGGCTCTCCTCACCGAGCCCGTCTCCCCCGCCGCTCCCCGACAGCGTGCCAAGGGGCCGCTGGCGCTGCTGGCCGCGGTGGCGATAGCCGCGGCGGCCGTGGGCGGCGGAACCGCGTACGCCTTCCAGCAGCTGACCGGCAGCGACACCGTGGCGAGCAGCAGCACCAGCACCAGCGTCGTGCCGGCCAGCAAGAAGGGCACGGTCGCCGGGGTCGCCGAGTCGGTCAGCCCGAGCATCGTCGAGATCAGCGCGGCCTCGAACGCGGGCTCCTCGACCGGGTCCGGCGTGATCATCACGACCGGCGGCGAGATCGTCACCAACAACCACGTGGTCTCCGGCGCCTCCCAGATCAAGGTGCAGCTGAGCAACGGCAAGTCGTACACCGCGACCGTCGTCGGCACCGACAGCAAGAAGGACCTCGCGCTGATCAAACTGGACGACGCCCCGTCCGGCCTGACGGCCGCGACGCTCGGCGACTCCGACGCCGTCAAGGTCGGTGACCAGGTCGTGGCGATCGGCTCCCCGGAGGGCCTGACGGGCACGGTCACCAGCGGCATCGTCTCCGCGCTCGACCGAGACGTCACCGTCTCCACGGACGAGAGCCAGGGCCAGCAGCAACAGCAGCAGGGCGGTGGCGGCGGTCAGTGGCCGTTCGAGTTCGGCGGTCAGCAGTTCAACGGCGACACCGGCTCGTCCACGACGACGTACAAGGCCCTCCAGACCGACGCGTCCCTCAACCCGGGCAACTCCGGCGGCGCGCTGATCGACATGAACGGCAACATCATCGGCATCAACTCCGCCATGTACTCGGCCGCGGACGCCACCTCGTCGACCGCCGGCAGCGTCGGTCTCGGCTTCGCCATCCCGATCAACACCGTCAAGGCCGACCTGGACACGCTCCGGGCCGGTGGTTCCGACAGCTGACCCGAGCTCACCCCGAGCCGACCCCGGAGGTCGTCATGAAGATCAGGAACGTCTCCCGCACCGTCGCGGACACCGACCCGGCCGCGTTCGCCCTGGCTCTCGAAGTGGCGTACGAGCTGCACGCCCCGGCGCCGCGCGCGCCCGAGGTGGCAGCCGCCGCGTCGCAGCGCGGCGCCGCCCGCCGGGGCTCCGCGGCCCGCACCCGCCGTGCCGCACGAGGCTGATCCCTCCCGGATCACGGGCCCGGCAGCTCTACGAGAACAGCCCTGAAACGTGCGAGGCTGAAAACGCCCTGAGCACGTCCCACCGCACCCGAGGAACTGACCGCGATGAGCCCCGCCGAAGGCGACCGTGAACCCCAGCGCATCCTGATCGTCGACGACGAGCCGGCCGTGCGCGAAGCACTCCAGCGAAGCCTCGCCTTCGAGGGGTACGGCACGGAGGTCGCCGTCGACGGCGCGGACGCGCTGGAGAAGACCATCGCGTACCAGCCCGACCTGGTCGTCCTCGACATCCAGATGCCGCGGATGGACGGGCTGACCGCCGCCCGCCGGATGCGGGGCGCGGGCACGACGACGCCCATCCTGATGCTCACCGCCCGCGACACGGTCGGCGACCGGGTCACCGGACTCGACGCGGGCGCCGACGACTACCTGGTCAAGCCCTTCGAACTGGACGAGCTGTTCGCCCGGGTACGGGCACTGCTGCGGCGCAGCTCGTACGCCGCCGCGGCGGTCGGTGTCCCGGCGGACGACGCGCTCACCTTCGGCGACCTGCGGATGGACCTCGCGACCCGGGAGGTCACCCGGGCCGGACGTCCCGTCGAGCTGACCCGCACCGAGTTCACCCTGCTGGAGATGTTCCTGGCCCATCCGCGCCAGGTCCTCACGCGGGAGCAGATCCTGAAGGCGGTCTGGGGCTTCGACTTCGAGCCGAGCTCCAACTCGCTGGACGTGTACGTGATGTACCTGCGCCGCAAGACGGAGGCGGGCGGCGAGCCGCGCCTCGTGCACACGGTGCGGGGCGTGGGGTATGTGCTGCGGTCGGGCGGGGCGGAGTGAGGAAGGTCGCCCGGCTGGTGCGTGCTCTGCCGCTCCGGTCACGACTGTCACTGCTGACCGCCGCGGCGGTCGCGTTCGCCGTGGCTGCGGTCTCCGTGACGTGCTGGTTCATCGTCAGGGACCAGTTGTACAAGCAGGTCGACGAACAGCTGCAGAGTGCGCAGGTCTCACCGCCGCTGCTCCAGAGCATGTTGCGCAACTGTCAGCTGTCAGATCCCCAGGATCTCCAGCAACCGCCGAGTTCCCCCATCGTCACGATCTTCTATTCGGACGGGTCCACCTGCACGAATCCGATCAACCCCACCGTCCCGGTGCAGGACGCGGACCTGGAGGTGGCCAAGGGCACGGCTCGTAGTGCCACGCACTCCGCCACGGCCGACGACGGTACAGACGTACGCGTCTTCAGCCAGCAGGTCCTCGACGGCAAGACCGGGCAGGTGCAGAGGGGCATTGCGGTCTCCATCGCCAAGCCCTTGAAGGACGTCACGAAACCTCTGTCCTCGTTGGCCTGGATTTTGCTCGTCGTCTCCGGCATCGGGGTGGTGGGAGCCGGGGCCGCGGGCCTCTGGGTCGCCCGCGCGGGCCTCCGTCCCGTCGACAAGCTCACCGAGGCCGTCGAGAACGTGGCTCGCACCGAGGACTTGACCACCCGCATCCCCGTGGAGGAGGACAGCGAGGACGAGATCGCCCGGCTCTCCCGGTCCTTCAACTCGATGACCGCCTCGCTCGCGAGCTCCCGTGAGCTGCAGCAGCAGCTCATCGCCGACGCCGGTCACGAACTGCGTACCCCCCTCACCTCCCTGCGTACGAACATCGAGCTGCTCACCCGCAGCGAGGAGACGGGGCGGCCCATCCCCGAGGCGGACCGCAGGGCGCTGCTCGCCTCGGTCAAGGCGCAGATGACCGAACTGGCCGCGCTGATCGGCGACCTGCAGACGCTGTCGCGGTCGGACGCGGGCACGCCGGCCGACCGTGTGCAGGTGGTCGCGTTGCAGGACACCGTGGAGGCGGCCCTGCGCCGGGCCCGGCTGCGCGGCCCGGAGCTGACGATCACGGCCGCCGTGGACCCCTGGTTCGTGCGGGCGGAACCCACCGCCCTGGAGCGGGCCATCGTGAACATCCTCGACAACGCGGTGAAGTTCAGTCCCCGGGGCGGCGCGATCGACGTGACCCTCAAGGGCGGCGAACTGACCGTGCGGGACCACGGCCCGGGCATCCCCGCCGACGAGCTCCCGCACGTCTTCGACCGCTTCTGGCGCTCGCCGAGCGCACGGGCGCTGCCCGGTTCGGGCCTCGGTCTGTCCATCGTCGCGCGTACGGTCCAGCAGGCGGGCGGCGAGGTGACGCTCCACCCGGCGGAGGGTGGCGGCACGGAGGCGACGGTACGGCTGCCGGGGGCTCCCACACCGCCTCCGGACCTGCCCGGCCAGGAGTGACGCCGAGCGGGAACAGGGGCGGGACCGACGCCGCCGCGACATACCCGCCGATATGCCGCCACACTGGTGAGGAGGGGGGTGCCCTTCGGGGGGTCCCCCAAGGAGGCCACGATGACGGCTCCCACACCGAAGGCCGGAGTCGGCGTGCTCTGGCCGGGCATCGCCGGAGCGCTCTCCGGCGGCCTGCTGATCGCCGGCCAGCTGCTGTTCTGGCGCACACCGGAGACGGATTCCCGCGGCGCGGTCGTCGACCTGGTCCGGTACTACCGCGACGACGGCAACCAGACCCTCTCCGAGGTCACCGTCCTGTTCCTGCTGGCCGCGGGCCTGCTCTTCCTGTGGTTCCTCGCCGACCTGGCCCGGCGCTCGAACACCCGGTCCACGCTGGTGCTGGTCGGCGGCACGGTCTTCACGATCGGCATCATGCTCGCGGGTCTGGCCGGCAACGTCTTCGCGATCACCGCGAACCACTCGGACGACTTCGTGGTGGTCCCGAGCACGGCCCTGCTGTCGATGGTCCTCATCGACGTGGCGTACGGGGCCATGATCGCCGCCATGCTCGGCGCGGCCGTCCTGCTGTTCGCGGTCTGGCGCGCCGGTGTCCTGCCCGCCTGGCTGACCTGGACGGGCTTCGCGATCGCCGTCATCAGCCTGGGCGGCCCCTTCACCGCCTGGGGCACGCCCCTGCTCCTGGGGGTCTGGCTGATCCTCGCGGGTGTTCTGCTGATCATGGACACGGACCGGACCTGACCGGCACCGCCGGCCTCGCGTCCTGCCCGCGTCTCCTCACCTATGCCCCGCCGGTTCTTCCGGCGGGGCATGCGTGCCGTGTCAGCCGGCCTGCGAAGGTGTCTGCTTGATGCCGTCGACGACGGCCCGGTTCAGGACGGCGCTGGTATGGACCACCGTGCCGGGCTTCATGAGAGCGTCCACGCCGGTGTTCTTCTTCACCTGGACGATGCGCCCCCCCAGGAAGACATGGGTCTTCTTGTCGAAGATCCACTCCTCGCGCTGCCCGCTGGTCTCGTCCAGCCGGGCCACCGCGACTCCGTGTCGGCCCGCGGCGTCCACCGCGTCCTCCACGACGCCGACACCCGGGATCTTCGCGGCGGTCCTGAACAGGGCCGAGTACAGCTCCGCCGGCGGATAGCTCTCACCGAGCAGGTCCCCGATGGTCGCGAAGGCCTGCTGGTCGGGCGAGTTGCCCTGCCCCTCGGTCTCCTTGTAGATCGTGGACAGGAGCTTGTCGGGGTCGGTGGTGAGCTTGGCCAGGTAGTCGTAGCTGGGGTGGTTCAGGCTCTGCTCGGGGATGTTGCCCTGCTCGTCGGGGAGGCTCAGGGTCTCCCCCTCGGGGCTGTCGTTGACGGCGGGGTCGATGAGCCAGCCCTTGGTGCCGTCGGGGGAGTTCCAGACCTGGCGGCGGTGCAGCTCCTCGCTGGCCAGGGTGGTCTTGTCGTCGACGGTCTTCAGGAAGGTCCCGGCGGTCTTGGACTCGACGTAGATGTACTGGCCCGGCTTGACGGTCGGGTGGCCCCCCTCCGCCGCCGCCAGTGAGATCCGGTCGAGCAGCTGGGGCGCGCCCTTGGTGGTCACCGCACCGATGTCCGTGGTCAGGGCGGGTCCGGTGGCGACGCCGGTGTCCCCGACCCCGCCGCCGTCGTTCATCACCACTCCGGCGACGACCGCGGCGGCCACGGCGGCGGCCAGCGCGGGCAGCGCGAAGGCGGGGCGCGTAAGCCGGAGGCGGCGCGTACGCGCCGTGGCCGTCCCCGTCGTGCGCTCGTCCTGCTGGGACTCCTGAAGCTGCTGGATCTGGGCCATCATGCGCTCCCTGTGGAACTGGTGACGGCCCGTCGGCAGGTCACGAGCGGTCTGGGACAGGAGCTGGGCGTCCTGCTCCCACTCGGCAGAGTCCTGCCGGGACGTGTTCGTGTTCATCGGTTTCCTTCCTGCGCGGGCCGGATCGCGTTTGCGTGATCGCCTCTTGTCTGTCGCACGAGGCGGGGTCCTTCCCGATTTCCGTGAACTTTTCTGAGCGCGACTTCCGGAGCGGGACGGATCAACTGCCTTGTGTTGAGCCTCAGTTGGGCTTCAGCCGCGGTACGCAGCTTCTTACGGGCCCGGGAGAGGCGGGAGGCGACCGTGCCCACCGCGATGCCCAGCGCCCCGGCCGCGGACTCGTAGTCCAGGCCCTCGCCCAGACAGAGCGCGATGACCTCGCGCTCGGGTCGGCGCAGGGCAGCCAGCGCGGTGAGCGCGGTGGCGAGGCGCTGCCGGTCGTCGACGCGGTCGGCGACCTCCTCGGCGTGGTCGGGCACCGAGAGCTCGGCCGCGGCGGCGGCGTTCGCGGCCCGGCGGTAACGCCGGTTGCTGCGGTACTGGTTGCGGGCCGTGTTCGTGGCGATGCCCAGCAGCCAGGGCCGCAGGGAACCACCCTCCGGGTCGACCCGGTCCCGCAGCCGCCAAGCCTCCATGAAGGTCGCGGCCATCACGTCCTCGGCCGTCGACCAGTCCGCGGTCAGCCGGAACGCGTGGTTGTAGACCGCACGGGAGTACGTGTCGAAGAGCTCGGCGAAAGCGCTCGAATCCCCGGCCCGTACCCGGGTTCGCATATGAGTGGTCACTCCTAGGAGCTGTACGGCACCGGGGGCCGCCTTCCCATGACCTACGTCACAGGACAGGGGAGTCGGGTGCGGGCCGGAGGGTTCGCCCGCAAGGAGCGGGCCGGTCCGTCCCCTCAGCCGGTGAACAGTCTTCCCATGGATGACCCACAGGCAATGCGCCTACTGTCACTTTCAAGCAGCGGGCGGGCGGACGCGGACGCGGCCACCGACAGGCATCAGGAGAGCGGCCATGAGCGAAGAACTGCACGACCACGACAGAGGTCTCTCCTTCGACCTGCCGACACTCCACCGGCGGAAGATGATCCGGCTGCTGGCCGGCGTCGGCCTGGTGCCGCTGGTGGGATGCAGCAGCGACGACTCGGACGGCGCGACCTCCTCGGCCTCCTCGTCGTCCGGCTCCTCCTCGGCCTCCGCCGGGGGCGCCGAGTGCGAGACCATCCCCGGCGAGACCGCGGGCCCCTACCCCGGTGACGGCTCCAACGGCGTGAACGTACTCAAGGAGAGCGGTGTCGTCCGCAAGGACATCACCTCCAGCTTCGGGTCGGCGAGCGGCAAGGCGGAAGGCGTACCGCTGACCGTGACCCTCACCGTCGTCGACGCCGACTCGGGCTGCGGCACGCCGA
This sequence comes from Streptomyces aurantiacus, assembly GCF_027107535.1. Lineage (NCBI taxonomy): Bacteria > Bacillati > Actinomycetota > Actinomycetes > Kitasatosporales > Streptomycetaceae > Streptomyces > Streptomyces sp. Qhu-G9. The sequence goes on from NZ_CP114283.1 coordinate 9,228,340, forward strand.
AGGAGGGCGCCGCCGTGTACCTCTGGCACTGCGACCGGGAGGGCAACTACTCGCTCTACTCGGACGGCGTCACCGAGGAGAACTACCTGCGTGGCGTCCAGGAGACCGACGCGAAGGGCCAGGTCACGTTCACCAGCATCTTCCCGGGCTGCTACACCGGCCGCTGGCCCCACATCCACTTCGAGGTGTACGGCAGCCTGGAGGACGCCACCGGCGCCACGTCCATCACGGCCACCTCGCAGCTCGCCTTCCCGAAGGACGTCTGCGACACCGTGTACGCGACGGACGGCTACGAGAGCAGCGTCCAGAACATGGGCCGGCTCTCCCTGGAGACCGACATGATCTTCAGCGACGGCTACGACCAGCAGCTGGCGACGACGGAAGGCAGCGTCGAGAAGGGCTACACGGCCACCCTCACGGTGCCGGTGTAGCAACCGGCCCCCGGGCACTCCCCCCACTCCCACCCCGGCACGCGCCTCCGTCCCCCTCCCCCGGGACGGAGGCGCTCCGGTGTCACGGCAACCTTTCCTCCGCGGGCGGCGACCAGCAACCGACTCCCCCCTCCCCGGACTTGAACGGAAGCCGCCGTGAGTGTGAATCGCAGCAAGGCCCGCCACCGCAGGCGCAGGACCGCCGTGGCCGCCGGTGTCCCGCTCGCCCTGGGCGCCGCCGGTGTCATGGCCTACGGCACGGCGTTCGGTGTCTTCGGCGAGGACGCGTCGCCGAAGGCCTCCGCGGCCACCGTGGCGAACGCGTCGGCCGCCGCTCCCGCCTGGGCCGCCGACGTCGCCGACGGTTTCGCCTCGGTCGACGCGAAGGGCCAGAAGGGCACGTACGGCGGCCGGGACGGCCGGACCGTCACCGTGAAGACACTCGCCGACCTGGAGAAGTACGCGACCGCCGAGGAGCCGTACGTCATCGTCGTGGCCGCGACGATCGACATGAACCCGGTCGGCAAGGAGATCAAGGTCAAGTCCGACAAGACGATCGTGGGCCGGGGCACGTCCGGGCAGATCGTCGGCGGCGGCTTCTTCCTCGGCACCGGCGTCCACAACGTCATCATCCGGAACCTGACGATCCGCGACTCCTACCAGGGCGTCTGGAACGACAAGGACCACGACTTCGACGCGGTCCAGATGGACGGCGCCCACCACGTGTGGATCGACCACAACGACCTGCGCCACATGGCCGACGGACTCATCGACGTCCGCAAGGACAGCACCAACGTCACGGTGTCCTGGAACAGGCTGAGCGACAACAACAAGACCTTCGGCATCGGCTGGACCGAGAACGTCCTCACCGACATCACGATCCACCACAACTGGATCCGCGAGACCGAACAGCGCAACCCGTCCACGGACAACGCGGCCCACGCGCACCTCTACAACAACTACCTGGAGGACGTCGCGGGCACGGCCGTCAAGTCGTCCTACGGCAACTACTCGCGCGGCAGGACCAAGATGGTCCTGGAGAACAGCTACTTCCAGGGCATGAACAACCCGGTCACCAAGGACGCCACGGCCGCGGTCGTCCAGCGCGGCAACACCTTCTCCGGCACCAGCGGCCGCAACGAGAGCGGCGGCACGGCCTTCGACCCCAAGTCGTTCTACGGGTACACGCTCGACAGGACGGCGGACGTGCCCGCGCTGCTCAAGGCCGGCACCGGCCCGCGCACGTCGATCGGCACGGCGAACGCGGTGAGCACCGCGAGCACCAGGGCCGCCACGCTCACCGTGGCCAAGGACGGCTCGGGGCAGTACAGGACCGTCCAGGCAGCCGTCGACGCCGTCCCCGCGAACAACCCCTCGCGCGTGGTGATCCAGGTCAAGCCGGGCACGTACCGCGAGACGGTCAAGGTCCCCTCGAACAAGCCGCACGTGACCATCCAGGGCACGGGCGGCAGCCGCAAGGACACCGTCATCGTCTTCAACAACGCGTCCGGTACGCCGAAGCCCGGCGGCGGCACGTACGGCACCGGCGGCAGCGCGACCGTCGCCGTCGAGGCCGACGACTTCCAGGCCCGCAACCTGTCGATCAACAACGACTTCGACGAGGGCAGGAACCAGAGCCTGAACGGCCACCAGGCCGTGGCGCTGCGCACCGCCGCCGACAAGGTGTTCCTCGACGGCATCATCACCGACGGCGACCAGGACACCCTGCTGCTGGACACCGCGGCCAAGGACAAACTCGGCCGGGTCTACGTCACCAACTCCTACATCAGCGGGAACGTCGACTTCGTCTTCGGCCGCGCGACCGCCGTGATCGACCAGTCCGTGATCACCCTGAAGAAGCGCTGGGACGGCAGCTCGGCGGGCTACATCGTGGCCCCCAGCACCACGGCCGACCGCAAGGGCATCCTCATCAACCGCACGGTCGTGAACGGTGACGTCTCCGCCGGAAGCTTCTTCCTCGGGCGCAACTGGCACGCGGGCGGCGACGCGGCCCTGCGTCCGCAGGCCACGGTCCGCAACTCCACGCTCAGCGCCGCGATCAAGTCGACCCCGTGGTCGGACATGGGCGGCTTCTCCTGGAAGAACGACCGCTTCGCGGAGTACAAGAACACCGGGCCCGGCTCGGGTGCCGCGAGTGGCAACCGACCGCAGCTGACCGACGCCCAGGCCGGCGGCCAGGAGGTCGCCGACTGGCTGGGCACCTGGAACCCGACCGCCTGACGTCAGGCCGGTCGCATCCGTCCGGCTGGGGAGCGCGAGCCGAGGGCCGCTCCCCAGCCGGGCACGTCCGCCGGCAACGGGCCCGCGAGCTGCGCGTACGTCCCTCCGCGTGCCGTCAGTTCCTCGTGCGTGCCCTGTTCCACCAGGCGTCCGCCGTCCACGACCAGGATCCGGTCGGCGTCCGGGGCGAGGGTCAGATCGTGGGTGATCATGACGGTCGTACGGCCGGACACGAGGCGCCGCAGCGGCTGTACGACCCTGCGTGCGGCGAGCGCGTCGAGCCCGGCGGTCGGTTCGTCGAGAACGAGGACGCGGGCGGGCCGGAGCATCGCGCGGGCGATGGCCACCCGCTGGAGCTGCCCGCCGGAGAGCACAGCCGTGCCGGGTGAGATCAGCGTCCCGTACCCCTCGGGCAGCGCCCGGACGAAGTCGTGCGCGTCCGCGTCGCGTGCGGCCCGCTCGATCTCCTCGTCCGTCGCGCCCGGCCGCCCGCACGCGATGTTCTCGCGGATCGTGCCGTGCAGGACGAGGGTCTCCTGGGGCAGCAGGGTGACGTTCTCGCGCAGGAACTCCAGCGGCATGTCCGGGAGCGGGACGCCGTCCAGGCGGACCGAGCCCGCACAGGGGTCGTAGAAGCGGGTGAGAAGTCTGGAAAGGGTCGATTTTCCGGCGCCGCTCGGGCCGGTGACGAGGACGAACTCGCCCGGCTGCGCGGTGAAGGTCACCTCGCGCAGACTGTCGCGCTCCGCGCCCGGGTAGCGGAAGGACGTGCCGTGGAAGGAGATCCGGCCGCGTACGGGCCACTTCCGGACCGGTTCGGCGGGGTCGGTGACGGCGGGCTCGGCGTCGAGGATCTCCTGGAGCCGCCGGGCTCCGGCCGTAGCGGCGGTCAGGGTCAGGCCCAGCTGTCCGAGGTCGCGGACCGGCGGATAGAGGTAGCCGAGGAAGGCGGCGAAGGCCAGGAGCTGCCCCAGGGACATACGGCCCTGTGAGATCTCCCAGGCGCCGAGCCCGATGACCGCGAGGACGCAGAGTGTCTCGACGACCTCGACGAACTGCTCGTACATCTCGCTCGCGCGGGCTCCCCGCACGCTCGCCCGCAGCCAGGCGCGTGCCTCGCGGTCGAGCCGCTTCTCCTCCGCCCGGCGCCGGTTGTACGCCTGGGTGAGCACGATGTTGCCGAGGGACTCCTCGACGACCGAGGTGATCGCGCCGTCGGCGGTCCGCTCGTCCTGGGCGGCCGTCCTGATGCGGCCGGCGAAGCGGCGGGCCGCGACGAGGAAGAGCGGCGCGAGGAGGAAGGTGACCAGGGCGAGGTCCCAGCGGAGCCACAGGGCCGCGGCGGAGTAGAAGAGCGCCGAGAAGACGGCGGACACCGCTCCGACGACACCCGACACCACCATCTGCTCGATGGCCTCGACGTCACCCGTGAGCCGCTCGACCAGGTCGCCCCGGCGGTGCTTCTGGAAGAAGTGCGGGGGCAGGTCCTGGACGTGGCGGAACACGCTCGCGCGCAGCCGCAGCACGAATCTCTCGGCCGTCCGGACGGCCAGGGAGTTGCCGAGATACCCGACGACCGCGCCGAGTACGGCCGCGGCCAGCCAGGCGCCCGCCGGGCCCCAGAAGGCGGCGAGCGAACCGGCCTTCAGCGCGTGGTCGGTGAGCTCCGCGAAGAGCAGGATCGAGGCCGTCTCCGTCAGCGCGGCCCCGATCACGCAGGCGACGACCAGCAGCAGCCATCTGCGGTCGCCGTGTGTCAGCGGCCAGAAGCGGGCGAACGCCTCCCGTACTTCCCGCATTCCGTTCAACTCCCTTTTTCCGCCCGTATTCCGTCCCGTGCTTTCCCCGTCTCCCGGGCCGGGAAATGGCCGAGGCGGGGCCGCCGGAACGAATCCGGGGCCCCGCCTCGTGGCATCGCCTACTTCTTGCCGACCGGACGGCGGCGCTGCTTCTTCGCACCGTGCTTCGGAGCGGGCGCCGGCGACTGCTTCCTGGCGGCCGGGGCGGCCTTGCGGGTCTTCTTGACCGGGGCGACCTTGTGGAAGCTCATGGGATTCCCTCTTTCCTCTGCGGTTGATTCCCTTTCGCCGTAAGCCCTGTTCGGCTTCGACATGGAAAACACTACGGGAGCGCAGAAGTGGAATTCGCCAATTTCCCTGAGACCTCGATTAATTGAAGCTGAGACTGTTTTTCAGTCGGAATGGGGAACTGGATCCCTGTTCACACAGGATTTATTACGCCGCTCACCCGGAACTTATACCCGGGGCTTATTTGCCGACGGCGAGGTCCCGGCCCGTCACGCGCACCCGGATCCCGTCCTTCTGGACGCGTACGTCCCGCAGCCGCAGGTCGCCGCTCGGCGGCTCGGGAAGCCGGAAGCCGATGGAGAGGCGGTCGACGAGGGCCGGGCGCGTGAGGCGGGAGAGGCCGTCGAGGAGGGCGAGGTCGAAGCCGAGTCGCTTGAGGATCTCGGGGTTGTCCACGGCGAGGTCGATGAGGTTGACCTTCATGAGCTGGCGGACGAACTCCGGCGAGCCGGTGAACTCGGCGAAGTCGTTGTCGTCACGCAGCGCGGCCCGTACCGCGGAGTCGGGCACGCCGAGCCGCTTGGCGATGGCAGGCACCGACAGCAGTTCCTTGGCCTTCTTCTTCTCCTTCGCGAGGCGGGCGGCGGACTTGCGGGTCAGGTGCAGGCCCTCGGACTCGCGGGTGCCGGGCCGGAAGGTGGCCAGGTCGCCGATGTCCAGGCGCATGCCGCCGACTTCCGTCGAGATGCCTCGGTCGCCGTCCCGCCGGATCCGCGCGTCGGCCCGCAGCTTCAGGTCGTGCCCGGCGACGGGCAGGGTGCCGCGCGCCCGTACCTCGTCGCCGCCGTGGCCGCTGAACGTGACCTGGGAGGCGCCGAGTTCACGGTTCAGGTCGTCGAAGGACAGCAGTACCTCCCCGTCCAGCCGCGGAATGCTCGCGCCACGTATGGAGGTGAGGCCGCCGTCGATGCGTATGCCCGTGGCCGTGGCCGAGACCTTGGCGAGGGAGACACGGTCCGCCGCCACGTCGGGGACGGTGACCGACACGGAGTCGATCCGCTTGTCGAGGACCTGGGTGACGAAGGGGAAGCCGTCGATCTCGACCTCGGGCGCCGCGCTCAGCTTCAGCTGGTCCCTGACCTTCTCGGCGGCCGTGCGCTCGGCGTACAGGAGCGCCCAGCGGTCACCGAGGGCGAGGAAGGCGGCGAGGACGAGCACCGCGATGACGGCCTTGACGGCAAGGGACAGCCCCAGGAAGGGACTTCGCCGGCGCCGGCGGGTCCGGCCGCGAGGAGTCCGGCGGCGCGTGCGCGCTGCGGAACCCCTGCGGTGGTTGGGCGGTGCCCACTCCTCCTCCTTCGCGGCGTCGGCGACCGCGGGCTCCTCGTCGTGAAGGAAGTCCTCAAGGGGTCCGTCGTCGAGGGCGGCGAGATCCTCGTACGGGTTCGGAGGGGCATGCGCCGCGATGGGATGGGGGGTACGCATCGTGTGATTCGACCATGCGTACCAACCCCACCCGCAACTCGAAATAGCGGTTTGCGATCTACCTCACGGACAGTTCGCCGTTACCGGGCGGCTACTTGATGACGGTGATCCGGTCGGCCGCGGGCGGCGCGATCGGCTTCGTGGCCGACGAGTTGGCCAGAAGGTACTTCTCCAGGGCCGCGAGGTCGTCGTCGCCCACCAGGTCGCCGGTGCCCTGGCCGAGGGTGGTGAAACCGTCGCCGCCGCCCGCGAGGAAGCTGTTCGTCGCGACACGGTAGGTGGCGGCCGGGTCGATCGCGGCGCCGTTCAGCCTGATCGAGTCGGTGACGACACGGTCGGCGCCGGTCTTCGTCAGGTCGAGCGTGTAGGTGAGGCCCGAGGAGACCTGGAGCACCTTGGGCACGGTCGCGTTGACTCCGGTGACCTGCTCCTTGAGCACCTGGACGAGCTGGGCGCCGGTGAAGTTCTGCAGGTTCACCGTGTTGGCGAACGGCTGGACCGTGAAGCCCTCGGCGTAGGTCACCACGCCGTCGCCCTCGGTGCCCTTGGCCGCGTAGGTGAGGGGTGCCCGGATACCGCCCGGGTTCATCAGCGCGAGGTCGGTCTCCGCGTCGAGCTCCTTGCCGTACGCGAGCTGCGCGTCGGCGATCAGGTCGCCGATCGGGGACTCGGTGCCGACGTTGGAGATGTCACCGGAGATGTACCCGATGGCCTTGTTGCCGATCGGCGCCGCGAGGGTGTTCCACTTGGTGATCAGCTCGGTCATGTCCGGCGCCTTGGGCACCGTGCGCGTGACCACGTGGTTCGCGGAGGCGACGGCGGTCCGGGCGATGTCGCCGGTCCAGCGGTCGTACGTCAGCGTCGTGTCGGTGTAGAGCCGGCCGAAGGACGCTGCCGAGGTGACCGTGCGGGGCTTGCCCGACGGGTCGGCGATCGTGCACGCGTACGCGGCGTGGGTGTGGCCGGTGACCAGCGCGTCGACCTTCGGCGTGATGTTCTTGGCGATGTCCACGATGGGGCCGGATATGCCGTCGCCGCCACCGGGCGAGTCACAGTCGTAGTTGTACGCGGCCGAGGCCGGCAGTCCGCCCTCGTGGATCAGCGCGACGACCGACTTGACGCCCTGCTTCTCCAGCTCCTTGGCGTACTTGTTGATCGTCTCGACCTCGTCCTTGAACTTGAGGCCCTTCACTCCCTCGGCGGAGACGACACCCGGGGTGTCCTCCAGGGTCACGCCGATGAAGCCGACCTTCACGCCGTTCCTCTTCCACACCCAGTAGGGCTTGAGGACCGGCTTCTTGGTCTTCTCGTCGAGGACGTTCGCCGCGAGGTACGGGAAGTCGGCGCCCTTGAACTTCTCGCCCTTCACATAGCAGCCGTCCGTGGGGTGGCAGCCACCCTTCTGGAGGCGGCCGAGCTCCTTGGCGCCCTCGTCGAACTCGTGGTTGCCGACGCTCGTCACGTCGAGGTCGAGCTTGTTCAGCGCCTCGATGGTGGGCTCGTCGTGGAACAGGCCCGAGATCAGCGGGGAGGCGCCGACCATGTCGCCGCCCGCCGCGGTGACCGAGTACTTGTTGGCCGTGCGGGCCTGGCGCAGGTGCGTCGCCAGGTACTCGACACCGCCCGCGTCGATCGTCTTGGTGGTGCCGTCGTGCTGGATCTCGGTGACCCGGCCGGAGGAGCCGGCCGGCGGCTCCAGGTTGCCGTGCAGGTCGTTGAAGGAGAGCAGCTGGACGTCCTGGTAGCGGCCCGGCTTCTGGTGGCCGGGCTTCCCCTTGCCCGTCTCGCCCGCGGACGCCGGCATCGCGGCGACGAGGGCACCGACGGTGGCGACGCCCGCGGTCACCGCGAGGAAGCGGGTCGTACGGCGTCTGCGGCGGTACGGATGAGGTGTGGCTGACATGTGCCCCCCTGTGGGTCGGCTGAAATGTGGGCCCCGTCCGGGCGCAGCCTAAGGTCAACGCGCGTAGCGCGACAGGGGGTTCGTGGTTACGGACTGGTTGCCGTCCGGGGCACTTCGGCGCGAACCGGACAGGCCGCGCAACGTCACGCCCCGGTCGCACACTCACCTGTCGGGCCACTTCGCCATGAACCGGACGCGCCGTACTCTCGTATCCATGACCAGCGACGACACCGCACCGGCCGCCCCCGGCCTCCCGGGCCCGCTCGACCAGGGCGGCAGCCCCCCGGCCCGTTCCCTCGACACCCTCGCCGCGCTGCGCCCCGAGCAGACCGAGGCCGTGCTCGCGCTCCTCGCGGCGGCCGCGCGGGCGGACGGACAGCAGGCGGTGTCCGAGCAGGGCCGGCTGCAGCTGCGCGGAGGCGCGCGGGACGGAGTCCGGCATCTGCTGCTCAACGTCCAGGACCGGCTCGTCGGGTACGCGCAGCTGGAGGACACGGACCCCGTCGAGGCGCCGGCCGCCGAACTGGTCGTCCACCCGGAGCACCGCGGCCACGGTCACGGGCGGGCGCTGGGCAACGCGCTCCTCGCCGAGTCCGGCAAGCGGCTGCGCGTGTGGGCCCACGGCGGCCATTCGGCGGCCCGCCATCTGGCCCAGGTGCTCGGTCTCACGCTCTTCCGTGAACTGCGGCAGATGCGGCGGCCGTTGACCGACCTGGAGCTGCCCCGGCCGAAGCTGCCCGACGGCGTCTCGGTACGGGCCTTCGTGCCGGGCGAGGACGACGCCGCCTGGCTCGCCGCGAACGCCGCCGCCTTCGCCCACCACCCCGAGCAGGGCTCCCTCACCCAGCGCGACCTCGACGACCGCAAGGCCGAGCCGTGGTTCGACCCGGCCGGCTTCTTCCTCGCCTTCCGCGGCGGCGAACTGGTCGGCTTCCACTGGACGAAGGTCCACGAGGCGGAGGCCGGGGCCGACGCCCTCGGTGAGGTGTACGTCGTCGGGGTGCGGCCCGGTGCGCAGGGGGGCGGCCTCGGCAGGGCCCTCACCACGGTCGGCCTTCGGCATCTGGCGGAGCGGGGGGTGCCGACCGCGATGCTGTACGTCGATGCCGACAACAAGGCGGCGGTGGCCGTCTACGAGCGGCTCGGGTTCGTCACGCACGAGACGGATCTGATGTACCGGACGGAGTCCTGAACGAGGGCCTGAACGAGGGCCTCGCCGGGCGGGCGACGGGATGCGGCGGACCGTCCCGAAGGTGCGGGGCGGTGGGGCTGGTCGCGCAGTTCCCCGCGCCCCTCAGCAGCGGGCTGCGCCCCTACTGAGGGGCCGCCGGGGCCTGGCGCTTGAGGAGCGGTGGTCGCCACCCCGCCCTCAGCGGCTCGACGCACGCCCGCGCGCCCAGCGCCGTCGCCAGGGCCAGCAGCACCGCCCAGCGTTCGTGGCTGCTGTCCCAGCGCGGATCGTCCGGGACCACCAGAAGTGCCCAGTCGCCGTGCGGCAGCAGGGCCGCGGCGACCGCGGTGGACAGCAGCCAGGCCGACACCGCGACACCCGGCTCGGTCACCTGCGGGCGCCGTACGGCCAGGGCGGCCGCGGTGAGGGCGAACACCGCGGTGACGGCCGCCTCCAGGGTGACGGCACCCACCGGCGGCCGCGCCTCCCTCGGTACGAGGAGCAGCGCGGCCGTCCAGCAGAGCGCGGCCCACGGGGCGACGAGCGCCACGCGCAGGCCGATCCGCACCGGGCGCCGGGCCGGCACCGCCGAGGTGACGTGCCGGGCCGGATCGTCCAGCAGGAACGCGAGACCGAGGGCGAGGGCGAGGGCGGCGCCCCGCAGCGCGTAGAGGCCGAGCACCGGGTCGGCCGCCCCGGACTGCATGCGCGGGACACCGGCCAGCAGCAGCCCGGTGGCGGCGGCGGCCGCGAGCGCGCGCCGGGGCAGCGTGCGCCACACGGGCCGGACGAGAGCACGGGTCACGGCCGTCACTCCTTGCACGGGCCACCGCCCGTGCCCGTCTCCGCCCCGGACGCGGCGGGCACGCCCAGCAGCCGTGCCGCCTCGGCCGTCGTCGTCCCGGCAGAGGTGAGCTCCGTCCACCCGGCCTTGACCTTGGGGATGACGCTGTAGCGGGGCTTTTGGAGCAACTCCCGTACGATTCTGGTCTGTTCGGCGCTCATGGAGAACGGCTCGGTGGGGCTGAGGACGATCGCGGAGCCCGAGACGCTGTCGTCGACCCGGACATCGCGCAGTGCGGCCATCGGGTCGGGGTCCGCGCCCAGCGCCAGCCACATGATCGTCACCACGCGGGCGTCGCAGATCGGTTCGAGGGCGGCCTTCTCGTTCCCCAGCACCAGCACCGAGGCCACGGCGGTCGCGAACTCGGGGACGCGGTTGCCGCCCCAGGTCGTGCCGACGCTCACCCGGCCGGGCTCGCCGAACGGGGAGAGCACGGCCTGGGACCCCAGCCCGTGGCGGGCGTCGATGCGCTGCTGCACGGTCAGCCGCTCGCCGCCGGCCCGGCCGCCCGCGAGGTTCTGGACCCGGTCGACGACCGCGGCCCAGTCGGCGGTGCGGCCCGTCCACTCGGGATAGGCGCAGTACGTGGACCGGTCGTGCGTGAGACACGACTGGACCTTGTCCGGAGTGAGGGTCGCCCGGTCGCGGGCCGGCGTCGACCCGGGCGGAGTCCCCCCGGACTGGCCGGCCACTCCCACCAGGGTCAGCGCGAGCGACCCCGCGACGACGGCCTTGACGACTGTCGTCCGCCCACCGCTGACCAGCACCGCGACGGCGGCCACGAACAGGCAGAGCCCGCCGAGGTAGAGGGCGTGCCAGGCGGCGGGGCGCTCCAGCAGGTCGGAGGGGAGCGGTGTGGAGCCGCTCTCGGTGACGACGGGGCCCAGCCAGCTCGCCCAGGCGGTGCCGGACGGGCTCGCCACGAAGAGCAGGGCGAAGAGCAGGAGGACCAGGAGGAGCGGCGCGGCGAACACCGAGCGGACCAGGCGGGCGACGAGGACACCGAACACGCCGAACAGCAGGACCGTCAGCGGGCCCACGGCGAGTTCGGCGGGCGAACCGTGCCCGACCGCGCCGGACTTGAGCGCGGCCCAGGTGAACTGGACGCCGGCACACACCGCCGTGAACAGCACCGCCGGGACGACGGACAGTACGTGGGCGACCGTACGCCGCCACGGCTCGACGACCAGCACGCCGAAGTGGCGGTCCGTGTCGCGCCGGTGGGAGCGCAGGACCGCACGGTTGACGCCCAGCATGACGGCCAGCCCGACGAGCACCGGCATGCCCTGCGTGTCCCGGTCGACGTCCTGGAGAACCGGGTAGTCGCCCTGGCGCTGCGTCGTCTGCCACACGATCCACGCGACGTACAGGACGGCGAAGGCGAGGAAGGACACGGTCATGCGCAGTTCGCGCGCCTCGAAGCGGGCGAGGGCGAACACGGCCGCCCAGGGGCGTGGCGGCCGCGTCGGCTCCACGGTCCGGGCGGGTGTCTCAAGGACGGTGCTCATACGGCCGTCACCTCCGAGGACTCTCCGTCGAGGGTGAGCAGGTAGCCGTCCTCCAGGGTCGGTTCGACGAGTTCGGCGCCCTCGGGGGGCTCGCCGACGTTACGGAAGGAGCCCGTGCCGGTGCGCCATCCGGCCCAGGCGCCCGGGTCGCGTTCGGTGCTGCTCCACACCCGGCCCGCCGCCCGTGCGGTCAGCTCGGCCGGGGTGCCCTCGAAGCGGACGCTGCCGCGGACCATGACGATCACGCGGTGGCAGAGCATCGCGACGTCCTCGGTCTGGTGGGTGGACAGCAGGACGGTCCGCCCCTCCCCGGCCCGGGCGATCAGCTCCCTGAAGCGCATGCGCTGTTCGGGGTCGAGGCCGACGGTCGGCTCGTCGAGGATCAGCAGTCCGGGGTCGCCGACGAGGGCGGCGGCCAGCGCGACCCGCTGGCGCATCCCGCCGGAGAGCCTCTTGATGCGTTTGCTGCGTACGTCGGACAGCGCGACGGCGTCCAGGACCCGCCGCACCTCCTGGTGGCGGGCGGTGCGGTCCGTCAGCTCCTTCAGGATCGCCACGTAGTCGACGAACTCGAAGGCCGTGAAGTCGGGGTGGAATCCGGGCGTCTGCGGCAGATAGCCCAGCGCGCGCCGCACCTCCAGGCGTCCGGCCGTCGTGCCGGGGTCGTTCCCGAGCACGGTGAACGCTCCGCTGTCCGGGGGGACGGCGGTGGCCAGGACCCGCAACAGCGTGGTCTTGCCCGCCCCGTTGGGCCCGAGCAGTCCGGTGACGCCTGTGCCGAGCCGCACCGACACGTCGTCGAGGGCGGCCGTCCTGCCGTAGCGGAGTGTCAGCCCGGAGGCGGACACCGTCGGCGTCGTCGGAAGGTCAGACATGCGTGACTCCTGAGCAAGAGAGCGGAGGCGGGGGGAGGCGGCGGCCGGGACGGGACACCGGCGCCGGAGGGAGGGTGCCGGCCCTCATTCGCCGTCCCCGCCGGAAGAGCCGGAAGAGCCGGAGGAGAAGGCGGAGCTCCGGCCGCCGGAGGACCTCGGAAGGAGCAGGGCGACGAAGTGGAGCACGTGGAGGACGACCGAGGCGGTCATCAGCAGCCCTGCCTCGATCAGCCTGAGCCTCCTGCGGGTGGCGTCGGACATCACGCTGTACCTCCGTCGTGGAAGCCCGCGAACGGCGTGCGCGCGGGGGTCGAGTCGAATCGGTCGCGGCCGAGGTAGAAGAGCCCGGCGGCGAGCGCGGCGACCGCGGCGGCGACGCCCTGTCCCGCGGCCGTGTAGGGCGCGAGGGTCCCCTCGGTCGTCCGCTGCGTCAGCACCAGCAGGGCGACCCAGGTCCCGCCGACGAGGGAGGGTGCGAGGACCGGCCCCAGGCGGGGCGTCAGCGCGAGTCCGGTCGCGGTGAGCGCGAGCGCGGGCAGCAGCCAGCCCAGCGCCCGCAGTCCGTACGAGGGGAGCGCGAGGGTCGCGAGGCCGTTCAGGACGAGGACCATGACCAGCACGGGAACGGTGCGGATCATCAGCAGCCGGAACCCGTGCGTCGGCGACACCACCGCCATCTCGTACGTCGGGTCGAGCGCCGGCCCGTACGACAGCGCGACTCCGGCGAGGGGCAGCAGCGGGGCGAGCGCGAGGAACATCGCCGGAGACTCGGCCGTGCGGACCGCGTTGCTGACGAACACCGTGATGGCCAGCACGGCGACGACCGCGCCCAGCCAGGACCGGCGCAGCACCGGCGTCGCGGCGAGCAGGCGCGCGGTGTGGTCGGCCACGCCCGTCCTGACCAGCAGCGACTCCAGGAACCCGGGTCGCGGCACGTCCAGTTCGGCGTCGAGCCGCTCCCATCCGGCGTCCAGGGCGACCGGGTCGCTCACCTCGGCGAGCACCGCCCGGCAGCGCCCGCAGGCGGCGAGGTGTGTGTCGGCCGACCAGAGCACCGGCGGCGTCAACTCGCCCCGCGCGTACGCCCGGAGGTCGTCCTCGCCGACGTGCCAGGTCATGCCGCTCGCGTCACGGACATCGCTTGTGTCACTCATGCCAACTCCTCCCGCAGCTGCTTGCGGGCCCGCAGGGCCCGTGTCTTGACCGTCCCCGGCGGGATGCCGAGCAGGACGGCCGCCTCCCGGGTGGTCAGCCCGTCGACGACCGTGGCCTGGAGGACCGCCCGCAGTTCGGGCGACAGCCGGACCAGTGCGCCCGCGAGGTCCCCGTGCTCGACTCCCGCCAGTACGCGCTCCTCGGCGGACGCCTCGTCCCGGTGGCGAAGCCGCCCGAGCGCCTGCCGCAGCCGGCCCCGTGCTCCGTCGCCCCGCAGCGCGTCGATCAGCCGCCGCGAGCCGATCCGCCACAGCCAGCCGGCGGCGTCCGGGGCACCCTCCTCCCGGTAGCGGGCACTGCCCCGCCACACCGCGAGGAACGTCTCCTGCACGACGTCGTCGACGATCCCGGCGTCGGCGCAGCGACCGCGCAGCCTCGCCCTGAGCCATGGCGCGTACCGCCGGTACAGCTCTTCGAAGGCGCGCCGGTCACCGTCCGCCGCGATGGCCCGCAGCAGCTCTCCGTCGCTTCTCGATTCCCTCACGCCCCTTCATCGCACGAGCCCCGTCGATCGGTTCACGCATCCACGAGAAGTTTCCGGAACCCCGCGTTCGCCTTGACATGCACCCTCACATTGCATCACCCTTTCACTACTCAATTAGTGAAAGGGTGTTGTCGAGTGGTCGAGTACCGCATCGACCGGCGCAGTGGTGTCGCCACCTACGTCCAGATCGTCCAGCAGACGAAACAGGCCCTGCGCCTGGGCGTCCTCGAACCCGGCGACAAGCTGCCCACGGCCCGCGAGGTCGTGGAGGCCACCGCGATCAATCCGAACACCGTCCTCAAGGCCTACCGCGAGCTGGAGCGCGAAGGCCTGGTCGAGGCCAGACGAGGCCTCGGCACCTTCGTACGGCGCTCCCTGGGCGCCGCACCCGCCGACCACACCGCCCTGCGTTCGAGGCTGACCGCCTGGCTGGACGAGGCACGCAAGGAAGGTCTGGAGCGCGAGGACATCTCCGCGCTCTTCACCTCCGTACTGGACGAGAAGTGCCCTGAGGGGGAGCTGTGAGCAGGGACAAAGAAGAGATCGCACTGGAAGCGGCCGGGCTGGGCAAGCGGTACTGGCGCAGGCGCGCCGACGTGCTGCGGGACTGCGCCTTCCGGCTGCCCGCGGGCCGGATCTGCGCCCTGGTCGGGCCGAACGGCGCGGGCAAGTCGACCCTCCTGCAGCTGGCGGCCGGCCTGATCCGCCCCACTGCGGGCGCGGTGAAGGTCCTCGGCACCACCCCCGCGCAGGCCCGGGAACGCTTCGCCTACGTGGCCCAGGCCAAGCCGCTGCCGCCCCAGCTCACGGTGGCCGCCACCCTCCGTCTCGGCGCGGAGCTGAACCGCGCCCGGTGGGACCAGGCGTCCGCGGAACGGATCGCGTACGGCCACGACACCTCCGGAGCGCCCAGGGAGGGCGCCCTCGACCCCGCCGCCAGGATCCGCTCCCTCTCCGGCGGCCAGCGCACCCGCGTCGCCCTCGCCCTGGCCTTCGGCAAGCGGCCCGAACTGATGCTGCTCGACGAGCCGATGGCCGACCTCGACCCGCTGGCCCGGCGCGAACTCCTCGGCTCCCTGCTGGGCGAGGCCGCCGAGCACGGCACGACCATCGTGATGTCCTCGCACGTCGTCGCCGAACTGGAGGGCATCTGCGACCACCTGCTCCTCATGGGCGGCGGCCGGATCAGGCTCGGCGGCGACCCGGAGCGCCTGATCGCCGCGCACACCCTGATCACCGGCCCGGTGCGCGACCTCACGGGCCACACCGTCGTCGAGTCGCGCGGCACGGGCCGTCAGCTCACCGCGCTGATCCGCCCGGGCAGTCCGCTGTCCGACGACTGGCAGACCGCCACGCCGTCCCTGGAGGAGGTGCTTCTCGCACACCTGCGCAATCCCGACGCCCCCGACCTGGTCACCGGCGAGTCCGGGAGGTCCGGGGAGCCCGGGGTGAGCGACGACGCCAGGAAGGGTGACGGCGGAAAGGGCGACGAGAAGGCCGCGAACGGGGCTGCCGAGGGGAGCGCGCGCGGATGACGACTCCTCTCACCTCCCCGCGTGCCGCCTCCGCGCGCACCACCTCCGCGCCGGGTGCCCACGGCCTCGTCTGGTCCGTCCTGCGACTGCACCGGGTGGCGCTGTGGGGCTGGCTGCTGCTGGTGGTGGCCGTCACGGTGGCGATGCTGTGGGCGTACGGTCCGGGCTTCGACGCCGCCGTCGCGGACCTGCGTGGGCGGTGCCGGGAGAACGCCGAGGACTGCTACTTCCCCGGCGGCACCTGGCTCGGCAAGTACGACTCGGCCGTCTACTTCACCACCCTCGCGCTCGCCCACCTCCCCCTCCTGATCGGCGCCTGGGCGGGCGCCGCCCTCATCGGCCGCGAACTGGAGAACGGCACCGCACAGCTCGCCTGGACCCAGTCCGTCCCGCCGGCGCGCTGGCTCGCCACGAAGCTCACCGTGCCCGCGCTCCTCATCACCGCGGGCATGGCCGTACTGGTCCCGGTGCACCACCTCATGTGGTACTCCGGGCAGGATCTGCTGTGGACGGACTGGTCCGGCCAGGACGGCTTCCGCTCCAACGGCACCGTCACCTTCGCCTACGCCCTGTGCGGCCTGGCCGTCGGCGTCCTGGCGGGCCTGGTAGTGGGCCGCGCGCTGCCCGCCCTGGGCGTCGCCGTCGCCGCCGTCCTCGCCGTCGTCACCCTGGGCAACGAGTACCGCATGAGCCTGTGGCCCACGGTCACCGTCACCGGCGCCGAGGCCCTGACCCTGCCGGACAAGGCCCTCCTGCTCGACAGGGGCGTGCTCACCGACGAGGGCGTCCGCATCGCCAACAACATGGCCTGCACCGACGCCGACGGCGCGGCCGGTCTCCGCCGCTGCCTGGACAGCAACGAGCTCAGCGAGATCTGGGCCACGTACCACCCGCACTCCCACTTCTGGCCTCTGCAGTTCGCCGAGACCGGGATCGTCCTCGGCGTCGCCGCCCTCACGGTCGCCGCGGCGTTCGTCCTGCTCCACCGCCGTACCGCTGCCACAGGAGCCGCCGTATGAGTACCTTCGCCGTCAAGGGAACAACCGGAGGAGCCGGCGGGCCGCACGACGGACCGGTCACGGGGCTGCCGTGGGCCGTGCTGCGCCTGCACCGCGCGGCACTGATCGCGTGGAGCGCCTTCCTGCTGGCCGCCGTCGCCGCGCTGGTCTGGGAGGTCGAGGTCACCGCGGAGTCCGTGCGGAACCGGATCGCCTCCTGCGACCAGGACCCCGGCCTGTGCCGTATCCAGGCCCTGGTCGACTACAGCGGGACCGTCAGCTGGGCCGCCACTCTCGTCTACTACAGCTTCTTCGCCGTGGCCGCCTGGGCGGGCGCGGCCCTCATCGGGCGCGAACTGGAGAACGGCACAGCGCAGCTCGCCTGGACCCAGTCCGTCTCGCCGACGCGCTGGCTGGCCGCCAAGCTCGCCGTGCCCGCCCTGCTGCTCACGGTCGGCGGCACGGTGTTCGTGTTCGTGTTCCGGTGGGCCTGGGCGGCCCACCGGGACCTGATGGGCGACGACTGGACCCACACCGACATCTTCGCCGCACGGGGTCCCGCCCTGGTGGCGTACGGGCTGTGCGGGCTGGGTGTGGGCGCCCTCGCCGGGGTCGTACTGCGCCGGTCGCTGCCCGCCCTCGGTGTCGCCTGCGTGGCGATGTACCTGATCAACCACAACCTGGAGGAGCACCGCGCGCAGCTGTGGCCGACGTCCGGCACGGCCGACCCCGAGGGCGGCCCGCGCGACACCTGGGAGCTCCCGGACGGCACCCTCCACCCGGAGTCCCACTACTGGCCGCTGCATCTCGTCGAGACCGGCATCGTCCTCGCCGTCGCCCTCCTCACCACCGGAACGGCTTTCTGGCTCCTGCGCCGCCGAACGGCCTAGCGGCACCGAACGGACTCCGGTCCGTACGTCCTTTCCTACGGGGGGAGGGACGTACGGACCGGCCGCACGGCCCCCGGGAGCCTCCCCCCGCTATCCCGCACGTCATGTCTCCGTAACCAGCGATTCAGACAGGCTTGCGACCCTCGGTCAATGAACCCCGCCCCGCCCGAGCCCTCACCTCCGCCGGAGCACGAGCCCTCCCCTCCAAAGGAGAACGGGATCCCTCGCACCCTCGCGGCGCTCCCGCCCGCTCTCTCCGACGCGCCCGTTTCCGGCCCGGCGCGGAAGAATGGGTTCATGAGCCAGCCCAATGCCCAGGCGCAGGTACAGCACCCGCAGCCCTCCGTCGGTTCCATAGCCGCGCACCGCCCGCACACCGTGGCGGCGAACGTCTCCGACCTCGAGCCCGACCTCGACGCCGACCTCGACTCCTACGAGGACACGGTGCAGGACGGTGTCCAGCTTCCGCAGGGCCGTTTCCTCGACCGGGAGCGCAGCTGGCTCGCGTTCAACGAGCGCGTCCTCGAACTCGCCGAGGACCCCAGCACTCCCCTCCTCGAACGGGCGAAGTTCCTGGCGATCTTCGCCAGCAACCTGGACGAGTTCTTCATGGTCCGCGTGGCCGGCCTGAAGCGGCGCATCGCCACCGGCGTGGCCACCCGCTCGGCCTCGGGCCTCCAGCCCCGCGAGGTGCTGGAGATGATCTGGGCCCGCTCGCGCGAGCTCATGGCCCGGCACGCCGCCTGCTACCAGGAGGACGTGGCGCCCCAGCTCGCCGAAAAGGACATCCACCTCGTCCGCTGGAGCGAACTGTCCGAGAAGGAACAGGCCCGCCTCTTCACGCTCTTCCGCCACCAGATCTTCCCGGTCCTGACCCCCCTCGCGGTCGACCCGGCGCACCCCTTCCCGTACATCTCGGGTCTGTCCCTGAACCTCGCGGTCGTCGTGCGGAACCCGGTCTCCGGCCACCGCCACTTCGCGCGCGTGAAGGTCCCGCCGCTGCTGTCCCGCTTCCTGGAGGCCTCCCCGAGCCGCTTCGTCCCCATCGAGGACGTCATCGGGGCCCATCTGGAGGAGCTCTTCCCCGGCATGGAGGTCCTGGAGCACCACGCGTTCCGCGTCACCCGGAACGAGGACCTGGAGGTCGAGGAGGACGACGCCGAGAACCTCCTCCAGGCCCTGGAGAAGGAGCTCATGCGCCGCCGCCTCGGGCCGCCGGTGCGCCTGGAGGTCGAGGAGTCCATCGACCGGTACGTACTGGACCTGCTGGTACGGGAGTTGAAGATCTCCGAGGCGGAGGTGTACCCCCTGCCGGGTCCCCTGGACCTCACAGGCCTCTTCGGCATCGGCGCCCTCGACCGTCCCGAGCTGAAGTACCCGAAGTTCATCGCGGGCACCCACCGGGACCTCGCGGAGGTCGAGTCCGCGTCCGCGCCCGACATCCTCGCGGCCCTGCGCGAGCGCGACGTCCTCCTGCACCACCCGTACGACAGCTTCTCCACCTCCGTGCAGGCCTTCCTGGAGCAGGCCGCGTCCGACCCGGACGTGCTGGCCATCAAGCAGACCCTGTACCGGACCTCGGGCGACTCACCCATCGTCGACGCCCTCATCGAGGCCGCCGAGGCCGGCAAGCAGGTCCTCGTCCTCGTCGAGATCAAGGCCCGCTTCGACGAGCAGGCCAACATCAAGTGGGCGCGCAAGCTGGAGGAGGCCGGCTGTCACGTGGTCTACGGGCTCGTCGGCCTCAAGACCCACTGCAAGCTGTCGCTGGTGGTGCGCCAGGAGGGCGAGACCCTGCGCCGCTACTGCCACGTCGGCACGGGCAACTACCACCCGAAGACCGCCCGGCTGTACGAGGACCTGGGTCTGCTGACCGCCGACCCGCAGGTCGGCGCGGACCTCTCCGACCTCTTCAACCGGCTCTCCGGCTACTCCCGCCGCGAGACCTACCGTCGGCTGCTCGTCGCGCCCAAGTCCCTGCGCGACGGCCTGATCTCGCGGATCAACAAGGAGGTCCAGCACCACCGTGCCGGCCGCCCCGCCTACGTCCGCATCAAGGTCAACTCGATGGTCGACGAGGCGCTCATCGACTCCCTCTACCGCGCCTCCCAGGCGGGTGTGCCGGTGGACGTGTGGGTGCGCGGCATCTGCGCGGTGCGGCCGGGGGTCGCGGGCCTGTCCGAGAACATCCGCGTACGGTCCATCCTCGGCCGCTTCCTCGAACACTCGCGGGTCTTCGGCTTCGGCAACGGCGGCGAGCCCGAGGTGTGGATCGGCAGCGCCGACATGATGCACCGCAACCTCGACCGGCGCATCGAGGCCCTGGTCAGGATCACCGACCCGGCCCACCGGGCGGCCCTCAACCGACTGTTCGAGACCGGTATGTCCGACACCACTTCCTCCTGGCACCTGGGCCCCGACGGCGATTGGACCCGGCACGCGACCGACACCGACGGCCGCCCCCTGCGCAACGTCCAGGAGATGCTCATAGACGCCCGGAGGCGCCGGCGTGGCACAGCGACACCTTGACCCCACGGCCGGCCCCGTGGCCGGGGACGTCCTCGCGGACTACCTCCGCGCCCAGGCCACGGAGTTCCTCCGCGCGCTGCGCCAGCACCGGGAGACCGGCGGCGCGGGTGCGGGTACCCCCGCGCGGGCGTATGCGAGCGTGGGGGAGAACGGCTCGAAGGAGACCGTCGACGCGGCGCGCGCCCTGCGCCGCTCGGCCCGCCGCATCAGCGGCACCCTGCACACGTTCCTCCCCCTGCTCGACGAGAGCTGGTCGGAGGGCATGCGCCCCGAACTGGCCTGGCTGTCGGGCACGCTGGCCCGCGAACACGCGTACGGGGCACGCCTGGAGCGGCTGCTCGCGGCGCTGCACCGGCTGTCGGGCTCGTCGGCTCTCCCCGCCCAGGCGGCGGGGTCCGCCCCGAGGACCGCGGACCCCGAAGGCACCGGCCCGCGGACCCGGCCTTCCCCGGAGCGGAGCAACCTGACCGTCGGCGCGGCCAAAGCAGGGGCCCTGCTGGAGCGCCAGCTGACCCTGGCCCGCACGAGAGCCCACTCCGCCGCACTCCAGGCGCTGGGTTCCAGCCGCTTCCACGCCGTCGCCGACAACGTCGCCGTGCTGGCCAGCGAGGTCCCGCTGTCGCCGTCCGCGACCACCACCACGGGGCTCGAACCACTGGCCGCCGCCGCGGACGAACGCCTCCGCGACGCCGTCGCCGGACTGCCCCTGATCGCCGCGGGCCACCCCTACAACTCACAGGCCCTCGTCCACGGGCTCTCCGCCGACACGGCGCCCCAGCCCCAGGACGCCCCCTGGCACCAGGTCCGCTTCCTGCTGCGCCTGCACCGCTACGCACGCGAGGTCCTGTCCGGCGACGAAGCCCTCGTCGACGTACGCCTGTTGAACGCCGGTCAGGCCCTGGACCGGCACCGCGACGCGGCGGAGGCGGCCGCTGCGGCCGCCTCCGCGGCCCGCACCCCGCGGATCGCCCCGGCGACGGCCTACGCGCTCGGAGTGCTCCACGCGGACCAGCGACACGAGGTGGAAGCGGCCAGGTTCGCGTTTCAACGGGCCTGGCTGAGGGAGACGGTCGGCACTCCGTGACCGGCGGAGGGCCCCCTACGAGTGCTGAGAGGCCGGTGCACGCGATGAACGAAGACCCCGTACTCGCCGCGGGCTGCGTACTGTGGCGCCGCTCGCCGGCCGACGGCGAACTCGTGATCTGCCTGGTCCACAGGCCGAAGTACGACGACTGGTCGCATCCGAAGGGCAAGCTCAAGCGCGGCGAGGACGCACTCGCCGCGGCGCTCCGCGAGGTCGAGGAGGAGACCGGCCACCGCTGCACGCCCGGCCCGCGCCTGGCGACCGTCCACTACATGGCCAACGACCGCCCCAAGCAGGTGAGTTACTGGGCCGCCGAGGCGACCGGGGGCCACTTCACGGCCAACAGCGAGGTGGACCGCGTGCTCTGGCTGGCCCCGGCGGCGGCCCGCGAACGACTCACCCAGCTCCGGGACCGCGACCTGGTGGACGAACTGCTCGCGGCGCTCCGCCGCGTGTAGCACCGCTGACGGGCGCTTCCCGGCGGGACTCTCTCAGGCAGGACTCTCTCAGGCGGTGCCCTCGGTCGTGTGGGTCTGCGCGTCCGTGCGGGCGCTGCTGCGGGCCCGGCGGGCCGGCCCTCTCCAACCGCAGGTGCACCGAGCCAGGCAGAAGCGGCCCTGCTCGACCGTCGTCGTCCGGTGTTCCTGGGAGCCGATCTCTTCCTGCTGCGCCACGCGACCCACGGTACCGATCCCCGGTGAACGTTTCCCCATGGCCCGCACCGGCGTGACAACACCCCCCACCCGTCGTTAGGCGGAACAACAGGAGCACCGCCCAAGGACGTCCCGGCTGGGGGTAGCAGGCGATGGTGGAGCGGCAGCGCAGGCGCAGGGACGGGTCGGTGGCCCTGACCGCCGCGGCGACGGGGCTGATGCTCTGCGCCGTCGGCTGCTCGGGCAGCGGGGCCGTCGCCGAGGACTCCCGGGCGGCCGAGGACCCGGTCGCGGTGCTCCACCGGGCAGCGGGGAACCTGGTCCGCGCCGGCACCTCCAAGGCCCGTACGTCGATGGAGATGGCCACCGGCGGCACCCGCGTGACGATCCGCGGCAAGGGCGTCTACGACTTCGCGGACCGGAGGGGCCGGCTGGACGTGCTCCTCCCCCAGGACCCGGCCGGCACCGGCAACCACCGCCCGATCACCGAACTCCTCGCACCGGGCGCCCTCTACATGAAGAACCGCGGAGCGGGCGTGCCGGCCGACAAGTGGGTGCGCGTCGACACGGCCACGCTCTCCGACGGGAACCTGGTCACGGGAGGCGCGACCGACCCGTTCGCCGCCGCCGAACTGCTGCGCGGCACGCGACGGGCGACGTACGTGGGAAAGACGTCGGTCGCGGGCACGCCCGTACGGCACTACCGCGGGACCGCGGACCTCACGACGGCGGCGCGCTATGCCTCGGCGGGCAACCGGGCGACCCTGCGGGCGGCGGCGAAGGGCTTCGCCACGGCGACGGTCCCCTTCGACGCCTATCTCGACGACGAGGGCCGCATCCGCAAGGTCCGCCACCGCTTCAGCTTCGTGAACGGGCAGCGGAAGGACACGGTCGCCGTGTCCTCGACGACGCTGCTGTACGACTTCGGCGCCGCCGTCGACGTACGCCTGCCGAAGGCGCGGGACATCTTCGCCGGGCGGATCGCCGAGTGACGGAACGGTGGAGGAGCGGCGAAGGTATGACGGACCGGCCGGGCGGGGGGTGCCGCGGGCGGGACGGTGGAAGGCCGGAATGTGCAGGGCCGGAAATGGTCCGTTGGTGCCATGCGCTGTCCGTGGACCGCTCCCTACTCTAGGAAGTCGGTGACGGCAGGAAGAGGTGATGCACGTGGCTCCGGCGCGCGGTACGGCAGTTCAGGACCACGTGGCCCTCGCCGAGATCGAGCTGTGCGGCGACCTGATCATCGCCGCCTCGACCGCCCGCGAGGACCGGCTCAGCCCCGACCGCATCGACGAGGTCCTGAAACTGGCCGAAGAGCGCTTCCTGGAAGAGCACGGCGAGAAGACCGACAAGTAGCACGGCCGCGCCCCGACTGCTTCGGGGCGCGGGGAACTGCGCGACCAGTCACGACGCCCCGCGGACA
The DNA here is from genome assembly GCF_027107535.1 of Streptomyces aurantiacus. Taxonomy (NCBI): domain Bacteria; kingdom Bacillati; phylum Actinomycetota; class Actinomycetes; order Kitasatosporales; family Streptomycetaceae; genus Streptomyces; species Streptomyces sp. Qhu-G9. The sequence goes on from NZ_CP114283.1 coordinate 9,251,636, forward strand.
ACACACGGGCCTCTGCAATCGGCTCACCCCCGGAGGGTCACGTACGCAGCAGCCGTGCGATCGCCTTCGTCGCCTCCTCCACCTTGGCGTCGATCTCCGCGCCGCCCTTGACGGCCGCGTCGGCGACGCAGTGACGGAGGTGCTCCTCCAGCAGCTGGAGGGCGAAGGACTGCAGGGCCTTCGTGGAGGCGGAGACCTGGGTGAGTATGTCGATGCAGTAGACGTCCTCGTCGACCATGCGCTGCAGGCCGCGGACCTGGCCCTCGATCCGCCGCAGCCGCTTGAGGTGCTCGTCCTTCTGCTTGTGGTAGCCGTGGATCCCGCGGTCGTGGTCGGTCACGGTCTCGTGGACACCGGCCTCTTCGGTCCCCCCGGAGGGCGCCGTGGCGCCGGCCTCGGTGGTCGTCATCCCGTCCTCCTGCTGACTGATACCCCTACCGGGTATATGGTAACGAACTTTGCTGGGTATAGGGCCCTTGGCCAACACCCTTGCGGGACCCCGTGCTGATCACTCTGCCCGATGGGCGACACTGGAGGGCGGCCGGTTAGCCGTGGCCGGATGATGCGCCTAGCATCAGCCTGACCGAAACCGAAGCAATCCGAGGACCCCACGTGCGATTTCGTCTGACCCCCAGGGAGACGAGTTTCTACGACATGTTCGCCGCATCCGCGGACAACATCGTCACGGGCTCGAAGCTCCTGATGGAACTGCTCGGGGCGGACTCGTCCGGCCGGGCCGAGATCGCAGAGCGTATGCGGGCCGCGGAACACGCCGGTGACGACGCCACGCACGCGATCTTCCACCAGCTGAACTCCTCGTTCATCACACCGTTCGACCGCGAGGACATCTACAACCTCGCCTCGTCCCTCGACGACATCATGGACTTCATGGAGGAGGCCGTCGACCTGGTCGTCCTCTACAACGTGGAGGATCTGCCGAAGGGCGTCGAGCAGCAGATCGAGGTGCTGGCACGGGCGGCGGAGCTGACCGCCGAGGCCATGCCGAACCTCCGCACGATGGACAACCTCACCGAGTACTGGATCGAGGTCAACCGCCTCGAGAACCAGGCCGACCAGATCCACCGCAAGCTGCTGGCCATGCTCTTCAACGGCAAGTACGAAGCCATCGAGGTACTGAAGCTCAAGCAGATCGTGGACGTGCTGGAAGAGGCCGCCGACGCCTTCGAGCACGTGGCCAACACGGTGGAGACCATCGCGGTCAAGGAGTCCTGACCCCTCCATGGACACCTTCGCCTTGATCGTGACCATCGGCGTCGCGCTCGGATTCACCTATACCAACGGCTTCCACGACTCGGCCAACGCCATCGCCACCTCCGTGTCCACGCGCGCGCTGACGCCGCGTGTGGCGCTCGCGATGGCCGCGGTGATGAACCTCGCCGGCGCCTTCCTGGGCAGCGGGGTCGCCAAGACCGTCAGTGAAGGCCTGATCGAGACGCCGCACGGCAACAGGGGCATGTGGATCCTGTTCGCCGCGCTGGTGGGCGCGATCGTGTGGAACCTCGTCACCTGGTACTTCGGCCTTCCGTCGTCCTCCTCGCACGCGTTGTTCGGCGGCATGGTGGGCGCCGCGCTCGCCGGCGGCATCGGTGTCATCTGGTCCGGCGTCCTGGAGAAGGTCGTCATCCCGATGTTCATCTCCCCGATCGTCGGCATCGTCGCCGGCTACCTGGTGATGTGCGCGATCCTGTGGATGTTCCGCAAGTCCAATCCGCACAAGGCGAAGCGCGGTTTCCGTATCGCGCAGACCGTGTCGGCGGCCGGGATGGCTCTCGGCCACGGCCTCCAGGACGCCCAGAAGACGATGGGCATCGTGGTGATGGCCCTGGTCATCGCGGACGTCGAGGACGCGGGCGACCCGATCCCGGTCTGGGTCAAGATCGCGTGTGCGGTGATGCTGTCGCTGGGCACCTACGCCGGTGGCTGGCGCATCATGCGGACGCTGGGCCGGAAGATCATCGAGCTGGATCCCCCGCAGGGCTTCGCCGCGGAGACGACCGGCGCCTCGATCATGTTCACCTCGGCGTTCCTCTTCCACGCCCCCATCTCGACGACCCACGTCATCACGTCCGCCATCATGGGCGTCGGCGCCACCAAGCGCGTGAATGCCGTCCGCTGGGGCGTCGCCAAGAACATCATCCTCGGCTGGTTCATCACCATGCCGGCCGCCGCCCTCGTAGCGGCCACCTGCTTCTGGATCGTGAACCTGGCGTTCCTGTAGGACGTTCTCCCGCCCCGCGGGGGAGAAAAAAGCCAACGGGCCCGCCCCCAGGAAACCGGGGGCGGGCCCTATTGGGCCCCGCGGTGGCACCGCCATGCAGCACCGCGAGGGGTCTTCAGGAGAACGCGAGGGCGACGGCTCAGCCGAAGCGCCCCGAGATGTAGTCCTCGGTCGCCTGGACGGACGGGTTGGAGAAGATCCGCTCCGTGTCGTCGATCTCGATGAGCCGCCCGGGCTGCCCGACCGCAGACAGGTTGAAGAACGCCGTCCGGTCGGAGACCCGCGCCGCCTGCTGCATGTTGTGCGTCACGATGACGATCGTGAAGCGCTCCTTCAGCTCACCGATGAGGTCCTCGATGGCCAGCGTGGAGATGGGGTCGAGCGCCGAGCAGGGCTCGTCCATGAGCAGCACCTGAGGCTCCACCGCGATCGCCCGGGCGATGCAGAGCCGCTGCTGCTGACCACCGGACAGCCCCGAACCGGGCTTGTTCAGCCGGTCCTTGACCTCGTTCCAGAGGTTCGCGCCCTTCAGCGACTTCTCCACGACGTCGCTCAGCTCGGACTTCTTGTACGAGCCGTTCAGCTTCAGCCCCGCCGCCACGTTGTCGAAGATCGACATGGTCGGGAACGGGTTCGGCCGCTGGAACACCATGCCGATGGTCTGCCGCACGGAGACGGGGTCGATCCCGTGCGCGTACAGGTCCTCGTCGTCGAGAAGCACCTTGCCCTCGACCCGGCCGCCGGGCGTGACCTCGTGCATGCGGTTGAGCGTGCGGAGGAACGTGGACTTGCCGCAGCCGGAGGGACCGATGAAGGCCGTCACCGAGCGCGGCTCGACGGTCATCGAGATGTCTTCGATCGCCTTGTGGGCTGAGTAGTAAGCGGTCAGGCCGCTCACGTCGATTCGCTTGGCCATGTGAATCACTGCTTCTTTCGAGGGGGAGACTGGTCGCTTTGTGGCCGCGTCAGCGACCGGTCTTCGGGGACTTCCAGCGGGCGATACCGCGAGCCCCCAGGTTGAGGATCATCACGAAGGCGATCAGCGTGAGCGACGCCGCCCAGGCACGGTCGTACGCGGCGCCCGAACCCGCGCTGTTCGCGTACTGCTGGTAGATGTACAGCGGCAGCGAGGACTGCGCACCCTCGAAGGGATCGGTGTTGATGAAGGGGTTGCCGAACACCAGCAGCAGCACCGGTGCCGTCTCGCCCGCGATACGGGCGACCGCCAGCATCACGCCGGTGGTGATGCCGCCGAGACAGGTCGGCAGGACCACCTTCAGGATAGTGCGCCACTTGGGCACGCCCAGCGCCAGAGATGCCTCGCGCAGCTCGTTCGGTACGAGCTTGAGCATCTCCTCCGTGGAGCGGACGACGACCGGCATCATCAGGATGGCCAGGGCGAGCGAGCCGGCGAAGCCGAAGGGCTGCATGTCGAACATCAGCATCAGGCTGAGGATGAACAGGCCCGCGACGATGGACGGGATGCCGGTCATCACGTCGACGAAGAAGGTGACCGCCCGGGCGAGGTTGCCGCGCCCGTACTCCACGAGGTAGATCGCGGAGAGCACGCCGACCGGCGCGGCGATCACCGTCGCGAGACCGACCTGCTCCAGGCTGCCGATGATGGCGTGGTAGATGCCACCGCCGGCCTCGGTGTCGGCGACCACGCCCATCGAGTGGGTCAGGAAGTAGACGTCGAGGACCTTCACACCGCGCTTGACGGTCGTCCATACCAGGGAGACCAGCGGCACCACGGCGAGCAGGAAGGCGACCCAGACCAGGGCGGTCGCGATGCGGTCCTTGGCCTGGCGGGGACCCTCGACACGGGAGGCGACGACGTACGTACCGACGACGAAGAGGATCGCGGCGATCAGGCCCCACTGGATGCGGCTGTGCAGGCCGGCGGCCAGGCCGATGCCGATCGCGACGACGACGGAGCCCGCGGCGATGGCCCATCCGGACCACTTCGGGAGGCTGGCGCCACGCAGCGTGCTGGGGCGCTTGTCGGTGACGGCGGTGCTCATGCGTTGGCCCCCGAGTACTCCTTGCGGCGGGCGATGATCGCGCGGGCCGCACCGTTGACCAGCAGGGTGATGACGAAGAGGACCAGGCCGGAGGCGATGAGCGCGTCACGGCCCTGCTCGGTGGCCTCACCGAACTTGCTGGCGATGTTCTGGGCGAAGGTGCCGCCGCCCGGGTCGAGCAGGCTGGCCTGGATCTCGAAGGTCGGGGAGAGGACCGTGGCGACGGCCATCGTCTCGCCGAGCGCGCGGCCGAGGCCGAGCATCGCGGCCGAGATCACGCCGGAGCGGCCGAAGGGCAGGACGGCCATGCGGATGACCTCCCAGCGCGTGGCGCCGAGGGCGAGGGCCGCCTCTTCGATCATCTGCGGGGACTGGCGGAAGACCTCGCGGCTCACGTTGACGATGATCGGCAGGATCATGATCGCGAGCAGGATGCCGACCGTGAGCATCGAGCGCGGGGCACCGCCCTGCCACTCGAAGATGCCGGTCCAGCCGAGGTACTCGTCCAGCCAGCTGAAGAGGCCGTTCATGTGCGGCACCAGGATGAGGGCGCCCCACAGGCCGTAGACGATGGACGGCACGGCGGCGAGCAGGTCGATGACGTACGAGATGGGGCCGCTGAGCCTGCGCGGGGCGTAGTGCGTGAGGAACAGCGCGATGGCGACCGCGATCGGCACCGCGATGGCCATGGCGATGATCGAGGAGACCACCGTGCCGAAGGCCAGGACGGCGATGCCGAAGTCCGGCGGGATCGCCGTGGGGTTCCACTCGAAGGTGGTGAGGAAGTTGCCCTCGTTCTTGCTGATCGCGAGGGAGGCGCGGTAGGTGAGGAAGACCGCGATCGCGGCCATGACCACCAGCAGGAAGATGCCGGACCCGCGGGAGAGCGCGAGGAAGACCCGGTCACCGGGGCGGGTGGCGCCACGGGCCGCGCGCTTCAGCTCGGTCTCGGTCGGGGGGGCGGAGGGAGGCGGGGTTACGTCTTGAGTGGATATATCCATCAGGGTCTCCGGTCTGCGGAGCCGTTGCGGGCGGCTCCAGGCGGCGGTGCACCGGACGGTGCGAAGTCCGGCCCCGCGGTGGGGGCCGGACCGCGCACTCGGGTCAGCTCAGACCGGCGACGGTCGTGCGGACCTTGGCGATGATCTCGGCGGGCATCGGCGCGTAGTCGATGTCAGCCAGCAGGTTCTGGCCGTCCTCACTCGCCATGTAGGTGAGGAGGGCCTTGGTGGCGGGAAGGGTTTCCGCCTTGTTGCCCTTGTCGCAGACGATCTCGTACGTGACCAGGACCATCGGGTAGGCGCCGTCGGCCTTGGTCGTGTAGTTCAGCTCGAGCGCGAGGTCCTTGCCCGTGCCGACGACCTTGGCGTCCGCGATGGCCTTGGTGGCGTTCTCGACGGTGGCCTCGACCGGGGCGCTGGCGCCCGTGTCGAGACTGACCGGCTTGACGCCGTCCTTGGCGTAGGACAGCTCCATGTAGCCGATGGCGCCGGAGGTCTGCTTCACCTGCTGGGCGACGCCGGAGGAGCCCGACGCGGCCTGGCCGCCCTTGGCCTGCCAGGCCTTGCCGCCCTCGTACTTCCAGTCGTCGGGGGCCGCGGCCTTCAGGTACTTGGTGAAGTTGTCCGTGGTGCCGGACTCGTCCGAGCGGTGGAACGCCTGGATCTTGAGGTCGGGCAGCTCCGCGTCCGGGTTCAGGTCCGCGATCGCCTTGTCGTTCCAGTTCGTGATCTTGCTGTCGAAGATCTGGGCGAGGGTCGGAGCGTCCAGCACGAGCTTGTCGACGCCCGGGACGTTGAAGCCGGCGGCGATCGGCCCACCGACCATCGGGAGGTTGAGGCCCTGGCCACCGGTGCAGACCTCCTTGGAGGCGGTGACCTCTTCGGGCTTCAGCGCGGAGTCGGAGCCGGCGAAGGCAACCTGGCCCTGGGTGAACGCCGTGATGCCGGCGCCCGAGCCGCCACCCTTGTAGTTGATCTGCACGCCCTTGCAGGCGGCCGTGAACTGCTTGACCCACGCGTCGATCGCGTTCTTCTGCGCGGACGAGCCGTCGGCGAGCAGCTGGCCCTTGGCGTCGTCACACTTGATGGAGCTGGCGCCGGCCGTCGAGCTGGGGTCGCTGCCACTGCCGCCGGTGTCGTCGGAGCCGCACGCCGTCAGCGCCAGGGCGCCGGAGACGGCGACAGCACCGAGGGAGAGGGCGCGAAGCCGGTTCTTGCGCTGAAGCTTCACTTTTCGGAGGTTCCTTCCAGGAGCCGCCGTCTGGTGGCGGCGTGCGATGTCGTGGTGCGGCCTCTTCGTCCGGACGAGACCGCTGTCATGCTGTTGTTCATCGACCGGCACGCGAGCTCGCTTCTGTCCGCACCACGCACCGTGTAAGGCTGAAATTAGGCAGAACAGGTGAAGCCGCCGATGGCCGTGAGTGAACGCAGGGTGAACCCCTGCCGTCAGTGCGGTGAGGTCACGGAACGCTTACGGGTAGAACACGTGAGGGTCCCGACTACCGGAAGCTCCTCCTTCGGAACGGCCGCCACCCCTGCACCCGCCTCCGGCGTCCCCGCCGCCCCGTCCGCCTCTGCCGACTCCTTCCCGGTGTCCCCGCGCCCCCGCGCCCGGCGGTCTCCCGGTCTCCTGGCCGAAAACACCGGGGTGGGCCGCCGGATCCGTCCGCGCGCCTGTCCTTCACCTCACCCCCGCGGGCCGACGCGATTCCCCGCCGCCGCCCGTGGAACCCGCCGTCCCGTGAGCCCGTCTCGCTTCACGGGAACAACGGGAGGCGCACATGCGACGGCGTACGTTCATGGGTGGCGGCGCCGCGGTCACGGCCACGGCGGTTTCGGCAGCGTGTTCCGGCGGGGGTTCCGGGTCGCTGCCGGGTGAGGGGGCGCGTACGTCCGGGGCATCGAGCAGGACGGCCGAAGGAGCCGCGGCGGGCGGCCTGAAGTCCCTGGCCCGTGACCTCGACGGGCCCTTGGTCCGCCCGGGCGACACCGACTGGGCGGCGGCCCGGCAGCTCTACAACACCCGCTACGACTCACTGAAGCCGACGGCGGTCGCGTACGTGGCCCACGCCGACGACATCCGCACGGCTCTCTCGTACGCCCGCGCCCACGACGTGCGCGTCTCGATCCGCAACGGCGGTCATTCGTACGCCGGTTGGTCCTCGGGGGACGGCCGCCTGATCGTCGACGTGTCGAAGCTCTCCCAGGTCCGGGCGTCCGGCGACGGGGCCGTGGTCGGCGCGGGCGCCAAGCTGATCGACGTCTATCGCGCGCTGGCCGCGAAGGGCGTGACGATTCCGGCGGGTTCCTGCCCGACGGTGGGCGTCTCGGGTCTGACACTGGGCGGCGGCCACGGGGTGGTGTCGAGGGCGTACGGCCTGACCTGCGACAGCCTCACCCAGGCGACCCTGGTCACGGCGGACGGCAGGCAGCTCACCGCGAACGCGACCGAGAACAAGGACCTGTTCTGGGCGCTGCGCGGCGCGGGCAACGGCAACTTCGGCATCGTCACCGAGCTGCGCTTCAGGACGCATCCCGCCCCGCGCGGTGTCTCGGCGTTCATGTCCTGGCCGTGGTCCAGGGCCGCCGCGGTCCTCGGGGCCTGGCAGGAGTGGGGCCCTGACCAGCCGGACGAGATCTGGTCCTCGTGCCACTTCGCGAACACGGCCGGCGGCACCCCCACGGTCTCTGTGTCCGCGTTCTCCCTCGGCACGTACGGCGAACTGCAGAACGCCGTCGACCGCCTCGCCGCCCGTATCGGCGCCCCCGCCCGCAGTGTCTCGCTCGAGCGCCGGTCGTACGAGGAGTCGATGGAGGTGTACGCGGGCTGCTCGACCTTCCCGGACGACGCCCAGTGCCACCTGCCGGGCGCGACACCGGGCCGCTCACCCGAGGGCGCGCTGGGCCGCGAGACGTACGCGGCGCGCTCGGACTTCTTCGACCGCTCGATCCCGGCGGCGGGTGTGCGGGCCCTGCTCTCCCGGATATCCGGGGTCCGGGGCGGTACGGGCAGCATCGCGCTCACCGCTCTGGGCGGCGCGGTCAACCGCGTCGACCCCTCGGCGACGGCGTTCGTCCACCGGCGCTCCCGCCTGCTGGCCCAGTACATCGCGGCCTGGCGTCCGGGCACATCCGGCACGGCGTCCCGGTCCTGGCTGGCGCAGGCCCACACGGCGATGCGCCCCCACGCCTCGGGCGCGGCCTACCAGAACTACACGGACCCGACCCTCACGAACTGGCGCAAGGCCTACTACGGCCAGGCGGCCCCCCGCCTGAAGACCGTGAAGACCCAGTACGACCCCCAGAACTTCTTCAAGTTCCCCCAGTCACTATGAGCCCGCCCCACCCCGCCCCGTCAGGGGCGCGGGGAACTGCGCGACCGGCCCCCACCGAGCGGCACCCGGCAACGAACACGGCAGCCCTGGCTACGCCGCAAGATCCCGCTGCTCAGCTTCGCTCCGAGCCCCGGGAAGCACATCCCCCTGCTCCCCGGCGGAGCTCTTCGCGGAGCTCTTCACGGAGCCACGCGCCCGGACCAGCCACCCCACCCGGGGCGACCTCTCCACCGCTCTCACGACCGGCGTCAGCAAAGCCATGGCGAGCGGTGAAAGCAGCAGAACCACCGCGGTGCCGAGAGCGAATCCGCCGATGACATCCGTCGGATAGTGCACGCCCATATAAACCCGGCAGAAGCCGCCGAACAGCGCGAGCCCTATCCCGACGAGCCCGAACTTCCGGTTCGCGACAAAAAGCCCGACACCCATCGCCATCATGAGAGTCGAATGGTCGCTCACGAACGAATAGTCGCTCTTGCCGCCGATAAGGACTTCCAGGCCCTCGTGGTCCACAAAGGGCCGGGGTCGTTCGACAAAGCCCCGTATCGGCACGTTCACGAGTACGGCGACCGCGGCCGCCAGCGGCGCCCAGATCAGCGAGGCCACGGAAGAGGCGGCGTCTTCTCCGCCCCGCCGTCGCACGCCCCACCAGCACCACAGCACCAGCAGGACCATGACGAGCAGGAGCCCCCACTCGCCCACGAACTCCATGACGCGGTCGAACCAGTGCGGCGCGTCTTTGGCGAGACCATTGATGTCATAGAGCAAGTCGACGTCTGGGTTCGACCCGGAATCGGCGAGTCCAGCCATGGTGCAACGGCCCTTCGTCGTCATCTTTCCGACGCACCCCACCGGATGCGCCGCGCCACAACCCCCGTCGTCGGCTACAGGAACAGGAACGCACACTCCCCTTCAATACGTTCCACCCTCCACCGAATGATCACTCAGACGTTATCTAAGAGAGATACATCGCTGCAGCTCAGGGGAGGGTTTCACACAGAGGTGGGCAATGCTTTCGCGCCATCTTCGGTCACGCGGGTCGCCCCGAAGTAGTCGGGGGTGTCGATGGGGTCGAACCGGATCACGGCACCCGGCCGGGGCGCGTTGATCATGTACCCGCCCCCGACGTAGATGCCCACGTGCCGGATGGCCCGGGAGTTGGTGAGGTCGTCCGAGAAGAAGACCAGGTCCCCCGGCAGCAGCTCGCTCCGCTTGGGGTGCGGCCCGGCGTTGTACTGGTCGTTCGCCACCCGGGGCAGCGTGATCCCCACACTTTCGTAGCTGGCCTTGGTCAGCCCCGAGCAGTCGAAGCGTCCTCCCTGGTCAGCGGTGCCGTTACCGCCCCAGAGGTACAGCGTCCCGAGCTTCTGCTGCGCGTAGTGGATGGCCGCGGCGGCCTGCTGCGAGGGCTGCACACGACCGACCGGAGCGGCGAAACTCTGCTCCAGCGTCGTGATCGTCTTCACGTAGTTCTGCGTTTCCTTGTACGGCGGAACGCCCCCGTACTTGATGACGGCGTACGCCCCCGCGTTGTACGCGGCGAGCATGTTCGCCGTCGGGTCCCCGGGTGCGTCCTTGACGTACTTGGCGAGCGTGCAGTCGTACTTCGCGGCCGACGGAATCGCGTCATTCGGGTCCCATACGTCGCGGTCACCGTCGCCGTCGCCGTCGATTCCGTGCGTGGCCCACGTACCGGGGATGAATTGCGCTATCCCCTGCGCGGCGGCGGGACTCTTGGCGGTGGGATTGAACCCGCTCTCCTGATACAACTGCGCGGCGAGAAGCGCCGGGTTGATCGCGCTGCACAGATTGCCCCACTTCCGCACGAGCGACTGGTACGCCGCCGGTACGGCCCCCTTGGCCAGTCCGACGGCCCCCGGCCCCACGCCGTTGGCGAGGTTCCCGGCGACCATGTAGACCCCGACGACCAGCACCATGACGAAGCTGAGCCCCGCCCCCATGGCAGCGGCCGCCACGATCCAGGCCTTACGCACCGTCAACCGCCCTCCGCAGCTCCGGAATTCGCCGACACCAGTCTAGGAGCTTCCCACCCGGAAGCCGGTGCAACCGATGCTCTCGTAGTCGGTGGAACTTCCCCCGACGTGATAGAAGACCGCGGTCCAGTCGCCCGGGTCGTTGGTGACGGGGATCGCGTCCTCGGTCCGACCGGCCCGGTGCTGCCGGAAGTCGTCGGGATAGGTCAGCTCGACGTACCCGCCGCTGCGCCGTTGCCGGTAGATGTCCACGGGCTTGCTGGTGTAGCCGATCGTCTTGTTGGGGCCCATCACGTCCACGTACGGCCGGCCCGTGTCGGGGTCGATGTCGTGGGGCGGCTTCACACCGACCGAGACGTAGTACGGCTCGGGCGCCTTGTTCTTCAGCTCCGCGTACTTGAAGCGGAAGGAGATCTTCGCCCTGCCGCTCACATCGGCGCGCGTGGGCTGGTCCGCGTCGCGCGCGCTGTACTGGAGTTCCTCCGGCGGAGGGACCGCGCCGATCTGAGCGCACTGGCCGATGCCGCGTGCCGCTTCGTCCGGCTTCTCGGAGAGCGTCCATATGTCACGGGAGATCCTGTTGTCCTCGATGTACGCCGGGACCTTCCGCGCCCCGGCGCCCGCCGAGCCCGACGGAGAGGCCGACGACCCGCCGCCGCCCCCCTCGTTCCCGCCGCCGTCGGGCAGCATCTGCCAGGCGACGATCGACCCGGCGCCCAGCACCACGGCGCCCACGACCCCCGCGACCAGCCGGGTACGCCGCGCCCGCGCGGACGCCTGCGGGGCGGCGGCCGGCACGACCGTCGGTACGTATCCGGGCACGGCCGTCGGTACGTATCCGGGCCCGACCGTGGGCCGGTGGGCCGGCGGAGTCGCCGTCCCGTGCCCGGCGGGGACCAGCCCGGCGGCGACGGCCGCCGGGAGGTCGGGCGGCGCGGTGTCGCCGCTGTCGGCCAGCGGCCGGTAGAAGGGGTCGTCGGCGAGCGCGGCCGAGACCGCGCAGCGGGCGATGACCGTGTCGAGGGCGGGCCGTCCGGCCGGCTCCTTCGCGACGCACTCCCGGATCAGCGCGGCAAGTCCCGCTTCGGTACCGGTCACGTCGACGTCCTCGTGGACGGCCCGGTAGGAGACGGCGTGCGCGTGTCCCGCCCCGAAGGGCGCCCGGCCGGTCGCCGCGTACGCCATCGTCGCGCCCAGCGCGAACACGTCCGCCGCCGGGCCCACCTCGTTGCTCCGCAGCACTTCCGGCGCGGTGAATCCGGGCGTGCCCGGGGTGAGTCCGGTCCGGGTGAGCCCCGTGTCCGCCGTGCCCCGCGCGATGCCGAAGTCGATGAGCAGCGGCCCCTGCGGCGAGAGGATCACGTTCTGCGGTTTCAGGTCCCGGTGCGTCACCCCGTACCCGTGCACGCTCGCCAGCGCCTCCGCCAGGGCCGCGAACAGCCGTCGCGCGCTGTCCGCGGGAAACGGCCCCCGCCCGGCCACCGCCGCGCTCAGCGTCGGCCCCGGCACGTACTCGGTGGCCAGCCAGAGGGGAGCGGCGTCCAGCGACGCGTCGATCAGGTTCGCCGTGTACGCGCTGCGCACCACCCGCGCGGTCTCCACCTCGCGCCGGAACCGTGCCAGTGCCTCCGGATCGTCGGTGATCTCGTCCCGGATCACCTTGATCGCCACGAGCCGCCCACCGGGCGACCGCCCGAGGTACACCTGCCCCATCCCGCCCGCGCCCAGCCGCGCGAGCAGCGTGTACGCGCCTATGTGAGCGGGGTCCCGTTCTCTCAGTGCCTGCACCGAACTGACCTTTTCACACAGGTCACTTCGTCGCCTCCTGATACAGCGCGGCGGTCTCGGCCCCGAGGACGGCGCTGTACGAGACGTCGTCGGTGGTGCCGCCCTCCTGGAACCCGCCCAGCACTCCGACGATCCGCCCCCGCGCGTCGGTCCACGGGCTGCCACTGGTGCCCCCGCTGTATCCCGGACACTCGATGCGCTGCTGGCCGCCGCCGTACGCGGTGGACGTGGCCGTGCACCTCACGGGCGTCTCGCGCACCTTGGGATACCCGACGACGGTGACCGCCCCGCCCACCGGGCTCCGGCCCCGCCCGGCGAGCAGCCGGTCGGCCCCCACGACGTCCTCGACCTCGGCGCCGCCCTTCGAACCGCCCTTCTGGCCGCCCGTGGGGACGACCCGGGCGAACGCCACGTCGCTGTCCTCGTCCTGGCTCTCCTTCCACCCGTCGGCGAGGTACGTCCGCGTCACGGTCCACTTCCCGTACGGCGCCTCCCCGCCCCGGTATCCGGGCACGAAGACGATGTCCCCGCCCCCGCTCAGACAGTGGGCGGCCGTGACGACGAGGTCCCGCCGCGGGCTGTGCACGACGGAGGCGGTGCAGTAGTGCTCCCCGCCGCTGACGAGCACGCCCACCCGGGCGTCGGCGGCGGTCGCGGGAGCCGTCGCGGTGACGCCGAGCCGTTCGGGCGTACGCGCCCGGGTGTGCGCGGCCGCCACGGGAACCGACCCGGTGGCCAGCAGCGCGACGGCGACGAGGAAGGGGAGACGGGTGGGACGCTTCATCGCGGAAGAGCCTTGCCCGGCGGAGTGAGAGAAACCCCGGACCCGTCTGAGAATCCCGTGTGAACCACCAGGTCGTCGAAGCCGCGGGGGACGGCAGGGTCGGAGTCCCACACACCGATGCGGAGCCGCCCGGGTTCGGCGGTACGCAGGTACCGCCCGGGTTCGGCGGTACGCAGATGCAGGGCGTAGGGGCCGTGGGTGTGAAGGTGGGCGTTGGCCAGCAGTAGGTAGCGGCACCTGAGTACGTTCTTACTCGAATCCTCAGGAAGCTCTGATCAACCACTCGTGTGAGTGAAGAGGAGGCGAGGCAACCCGTGAGAAGCAACCCGACGGGTCGTCAACTCCGTCTGGGCACCGAGCTGCGCAAGCTCCGGGAGCGGGCGGGCCTCACGTCCACCCAGGCCGGCCGACTGTTCGGCGTGCAGCAGAACCAGATCAGCAACGTGGAGGCCGGGCGCACAGGTGTCAGCCCGGAACGAGTGCGCACCATGGCCTGCCAGTACGACTGCGGGGACAAGGACTTGGTCGACGCGCTCAGCGACATGGCGGCCGGGCGGGCGCGCGGCTGGTGGGAGGAGTACCGGGAACTCCTGCCCGCCGTACTGCTCGACCTCGCCGAGGTCGAGCACCACTCCACGCGGCTGCGCACCGCCGTCACCGTGCACATCCCCGGCCTCTTCCAGACCACGGACTACGCACGTGAGATCTTCCGCCAGGACGTACCTGAGATGTCCCCGCCCGACATCGAACACCGGGTGTCCTTCCGCGTGAAGCGCCAGGCCGTGCTCCACCGGGACTCACCCACCCCGCACCAGGCGATCATCCACGAGGCAGCCCTGCGCATGAAGTTCGGCGGCCCGACGGTGACCCGGACCCAGCTCCGACACCTGCTGGACATGGGCGAGCGGGACCACATCACCCTCCACGTGATCCCGTTCGACGCCGGTACCTTCCCGGGGTCGGGCCAGTCCATCTACTACTCCGACGGACCCGTGCCGCAGCTCGACACCGTGAACCTCGACCAGTCCCACGGCCCGGCGTTCCTCGACTCCGAGGCCCAGCTCGACATGTACCGCGTACTGCTGGACCGCATGGAGGCGAGCGCACTGCCGCCCGCGCAGTCGCGGGACTTCATCCACAAAGTCGTCCAGCACCTGTGAGGAATCCCAAGATGCCCGAGCCCACCTGGCAGAAGTCGTCCTTCTGTGCCCAGGGCAACTCCTGCGTACACATAGCCGCCTCCCCCACCGGCGCCGTCCGGCTCACCGAGAGCGGCGACCCCGCCCACTCCGTGCTCGGGGCCTCCCCACGGGCCTTCGCCGCCCTCGTCCGCGTGCTCAAGGAGAAGCCGGCCCATGTCTGACCTCCCCACGGACCTCACCTGGGAACGCGCCGCGCCGCCGGAGGCGACCGGCCCGGGCCCCTGGATCGAGCTGGCCTTCGGCCCGGGCGACCTCGTTTACATCCGCGAGACCAGCGACCCCGAGACCGTCGTCACGACCACCCGGAAGAAGTGGGACGCCTTCGTACTCGGCGTACAGGCGGGCGAGTTCGACCACTTCGTCGAGGGCGTCGACATCGACGGGCCCGGCGCCGGGGACAGGGACGGGGACGGCACGACCTGACCGACGTCAGTCGGACTCGGCGTCGGCGCCGGTGTACGCGGCCGTCGTGCGGTCAGCCTTCGCCCGGGCGACCTCCTCGGCCTCGCCGCCGGAGACACTCGCCGCGTACCAGCGCTCACTGCTCAGGGTGACGAACCGGAGCCCTTCCTCGCTCCCGAACCAGGCCATGGCCTCCTGCGCGTCCACGGCCGCGCCGGAGGCCAGGTGCAGGGTGAGCCCGATGAGGGCCATGTCCCAGCCGATTCCGACCGCGCCGGGCCCGAACTGCGCCCACTTCTCGTCGTCGTCGGGTGCGATGTGGTCCAGCTCCAACCGCGCGCCGCCGTCCGCCGCCGGGGTCAGCCGGACCTCGATCCAGCTGACGTTCCCGTCGAACTCCCAGGTGGCGGAGAAACCCTTCGGCGGGTCGCACCGCTCGACGGTGCCGTTGGCGTTGCCCTCCAGCTGGTACGTGCCGCCGGGCCGGAGGTCGCCTGACACGGGCAGGAACCAGCGGGGGATCCGCACCGGGTTGGTGCAGGCGTCCCAGAGATCGTCGACGGTCGTGTCGTACGTCTGGCTCAGGGTCACCACGTGTCCCTCGCCGGTCTCGATGACACGGCTGCCGACATGGCGCCGCACGGCGTTGATCTGATGGGTGACGTCGATCATGGGGGTGTCCTTCACTGTGAGGGTCGGTCGTCGCCGTCGCCGGACCGCTCGCCGAGCCGGCGCTCGCGTTTGCCCCGGGCCACCTCGGTGGCCAGGGCGTCCAGGTGGGACGTCCAGAAACGCCGGAAGCGGTCGAGCCAGGCGTCTATGTCGCGCAGGGGATCGGAGTTCACGGCGTAGAGCCGACGGGTGCCTTCCGGCCTGACCGTGGCGAAGCCGTTCTCCCGCAGGACCTTGAGGTGCTGCGAGACACCGGGCTGCGATATCCCGAACTCGTCCCTGATGACCTCGCTCACCGCCCCGGAACTCTTCTCCCCGTCGGCGAGCAGCTCCAGGATGCGGCGGCGTACGGGGTCGCCGAGTACGTCGAATGCGTGCACGACCCCAAGCTATCAGCCTTGACTTATATAAGCACGTGCGAATATTGCTGCGGCCCGCCGACCCTGTGAGTCCGGTCAAGTCACAGCCAGCGCCTTGCCATCGCACAGCCATTGATCAGTAAGGCGCGGGCCGGGTTCGGTAAGGCGGAGGTCAGGATTCCAGAACGCTCCTTGTTGTCACGTACCCAACAAGGAATGGTCGTCCGCGGGCCGCTCGGCCCTCCGCCGGGGACACCGCACCGGCGGGACCGCACCCGCGCTGCTCCTGTCAACCACGCCCAGGAGGCTGTCCGTTGCGTACCACCACCCCCCACACCACCTCGAACAGACGCTCCATATGCGGCAGATGGAGCCGCCTCGGCTCCGTCTCCGTCGCCACCGCCGCACTGCTCCTCGCCGGGTTCGGCGCCGCCGGCCACGCGGCCGCCGCACCGGCCGCCCCCGCCAAACCGACGGCCGGCAAGGTGACCTGGAGCCGCGCCTGCGCCACACCCCGGAAGGGACTGATGGCCTGCAAGGCGCTGCGCGTCACCGGCGGCACGACCGCATTCCAAAGGGCCGAGGCCAGGACGGACGGCGTCGCACCCAGGGCCGCGGACGCCTCCACCCCCTCCGGCTACGGCCCGGGCGACCTCCAGAACGCGTACGGCTTGACGTCCGCCGCCGCCTCCAGGGGCTCCGGCGAGACGATCGCCATCGTGGACGCGTACGACGACCCGAACGCCGAGGCCGACCTCGCCACGTACCGCTCGCACTACGGCCTCTCCGCCTGCACCACGGCCAACGGCTGCTTCAGGAAGGTCGGCCAGACCGGCTCCACGACCTCCCTCCCCACCGCCGACAGCGGCTGGGCCCAGGAGATCTCCCTCGACCTCGACATGGCGAGCGCGACCTGCCCGAACTGCGCCATCCTCCTCGTCGAGGCCAAGTCGTCCTCCATGGCCGACCTCGGCACGGCGGTGAACAGGGCCGTGACCCTCGGCGCGAAGTTCGTGTCCAACAGCTACGGCGGCGGCGAGTCGTCCTCCGACGCCTCCTACGACACCTCGTACTTCAAGCACCCCGGCGTCGCGATCACGGTCAGCGCGGGAGACAGCGGCTACGGCGCCGAGTACCCGGCGTCCTCCCAGTACGTGACCGCGGTCGGCGGCACGGCCCTCTCCTCCGACTCCTCCGGCCGCGGCTGGACCGAGAAGGTCTGGTCGACCAGCAGCACCGAGGGCACCGGCTCCGGCTGCTCCGCGTACGACACGAAGCCGAACTGGCAGACGGACACGGGCTGCGCCAAGCGCGCCGTCTCGGACGTGTCCGCGGTCGCCGACCCGGCGACCGGCGTCTCGGTCTACGACTCCTACGGCGTCACCGCGGGCTGGTACACCTTCGGCGGCACCAGCGCCTCGGCCCCGGTCATCGCGGGTGTGTACGCCCTCGCCGGCACCCCCACCGCCAGCTCCTACCCGGCGAAGTTCCCGTACACGGCGGCCGGCACGTCCTCCCTCAACGACGTGACGAGCGGCAGCAACGGCACCTGCGCCACGGCCTACCTCTGCACGGCGAGGGCGGGCTACGACGGCCCGACCGGCCTGGGCACCCCCCAGGGCCTCGCGGCCTTCACCGGCTGACCGTCACGGCCCGGCCGTCACCGTCCGCGATCACCGCCGGCGAGCACAGGCGGCGACCGGAGCCGACCGCCACGTCGAGCGATCACAACCGACCGTCACCTCCGAACGACCGGACCCATGGGCCGCGGCATCCGCCGCGGCCCATGGCCGTTCCCGGCGGCCGCCCCCGGCAGGAGGGACCGTACGAAGGACCATGAGAGGGCCCGCACCTGACACCCCGGCACATCGCACCGCCCCACCCGGGATAGCCTTCACCGAGCGGACAGCGGGCGGCGTCTACTCACCAGGAGACGTCCGGCCCGGAGTACATCGGCACGACGGACCGGCGCACATGGGACGGCGTCGGGCTCGGTGGACGGGCGGAGTCGGCCCCCACGAAGCGGTAGTCGCGTAAGAGGGGCTAACGACGGAACCACACCACAGGTTCCGGTTCGACTTCATTGCCCGGCGTGACCTGCCGTGATACACAGAGTGACCATACGCCTTCTCACACACCGTCCCCCGCGCCCGGAAGGGTCCCGCGAGGGCCGGTCACAAGAGATTCGTACGAAACCCGCCAATCAATGACGCCAAGTCGACATGCGAGAGCGTCTTTGTCAGCGAGAATGACCCTGACCTCTGCGCAGAGTGGCAGGGGGTGCAGAACAACCCACTAGGGGCGGTGACTTACCATGCTTTTCGCAGCCGAAAAGGGCGACATCAACACGATCATCGGCGGAATCGCCCCGGACTGGGGCCCGTTCGGCAGCCTGGGCAACGAGGCACGGATCATGATCGAGGTCGTGATGGCGGTCGCCATCCTGCTGTGCCTCGGCATCGCGATCTGGGGTGCGGCGAAGCAGCGCATCGGTGCCACGGCCCTGCGCGACACGTTCAGCGCGGAGCAGGGCAAGGGCTTGATCGTCGCGGGTCTCACCGGGGTCTTCATCATCGGTTCACTCGGCACGCTCTTCACCATCGTGTACGGCATGGCCGTCTAGGCGGCCGCCGGCTCGGCGGCCTCCGACCCGGCCGGGCACACCCGGTCCCTCCCCCACCCCACCCGTCCGTCGTGCCCACCGGCTGAGGTTGCTTTTCCCTGATGTCGAGTCACCACACCGCGTCCGCGCGGGAACCAGCGGGGCTACCGTCGTACTACGCGGTTCAGCAAGAGGTTGAGGGGGCGTACGCGGCATGAGTCTCGGCGACGAGCACGGAGCACGCGGCGAGGACGGCGGGTACGGAGGTACCGGCCAGACGCGCACGCGGCTGCCCGACAGTGCCGGTGACGTCTACGGCGGGGCACGACGCGGCGGCCGTTCGTCGTCACGCAGCCTCGTGACGGTCGTGGGCGTCGTCGTGCTCCTGATCGCGGCGATCGCCTTCGCGAACCGTGGCGGCGACGATTCCGGTTCCGGCGCGGCCGCGGACGGCGACAAGGCGGAGAGCGCGCCCACGGCCGCCTCCGGCAACCAGCCGGTGAAGACGAAGGCGGGCGGAATCCCCTCGGGGTTCGCGCACGACCGGCAGGGGGCGGAGTCCGCCGCCGCGAACTACGCGGTGGTGCTGGTCTCGGCGGACATCCTCAAGCCCGCACGACGCGGCGAGATCGTCCAGCAGGTGTTCGCCGCCGACAAGGTCTCCGAACTGGAGAACAGACTCGACAAGACCTACGACAAGGCCTTCCTGGAGAAGATCGGCCTGGACGAGAACGGCACCGCGCCGACCGGCAGCACGTACGTCTCCCGCACGATGCCGGTCGGCACCAAGGTCACGAGCTACTCCGACAGCACGACCACCGTCCAGGTCTGGTGCGCGGGCGTCTTCGGGATGGCGGCGGAGAACTCGACCGACCCGGTCACCAGCGACTGGTTCACCATGACCCTCCAGATGCGCTGGGCCGACGACGACTGGAAGATCGACACCTTCACCCAGAAGGACGGTCCCGCGCCGGTCAACGGCGACAACAAGGTCTCGACATCCGAAGAGATCTCGAAGGCCGTCGAGGAGTACGGAGGGTTCACGTATGCCCGGTAGCCCACACCGCGTGCGCACGGTCGCGGCGGCCCTCGCAGCCGTACAGACCACCGCCGTTCTTCTCGCCACCCGTGCCGCCGCGGCCCCGACGCCCACGCCCACGCCGTCCAACGACAACTGCGGCCTCCTCTCGGGCGAGGCCAAGCGGATCTGCGAGAACGACACCGGCGACAGCACGGGACCCGGCACCGCCCCCGGCGTGAGCGACACCCTCGACCCCCTCGCCTCCCTCGCCAAGGGCTGCGCCAAAGCCGCCTCCTGGACCATCGACAAGCTCAGCGACGCCGTCCAGAACACCGCGACCGTCGACTTCACCAACAGCACGTTCCTCCAGCAGTACGCGGTGGTCTTCGCCGCGTCGACGATCCTCACCCTCCTCCTGTGGCTGCTCGCCGTAGCCAAGCGGGCCGTGCGGGGCGTCCCCCTCAGCACGGCCATCGGAGAGGCGATCGGCTTCCTCTGGCTGACCGTCCTGGCCTCGGCCTTCACCCCGCTCATCCTCTACACCGTCGTATCGGCGACCGACGGCGTCGCGGAGGTCCTCGCCAAGACGACCGGCAACCAGACGGACACCTTCTTCGGCAACTTCTCCGGCGCCCTGAACAAGGGCACCGACATCGGCGGCGGCCCGATCATGCTGATCGTGGTGTCCCTCGTGTCGATCCTCGCGGCGGGCGTGCTGTGGCTGGAGCTGGTCATCCGCGCCGCGCTCCTCTACGTCGGCGCGCTGCTCGGCACGGTCGTCTACGCCGGCCTGGTCGACAAGAACCTCTGGGGCCACGTCCGCCGCTGGGCGGGCATCATGATCGCCGTCATCCTCGTGAAACCGGTCATCGTGATCGTGCTCGGCCTGGCCGGAGCCCTGTCCGCCGAGGACGGGCCCGACGCGTTCTCCGCCGTCGTCTCCGGCCTCGCCATCATCCTGCTCGCCATCTTCGCGAGCGCGATGATCTACCGCTTCGTACCGGGCTTCGGCGACGAGATCGCCGGCTCCCGCAACAACCGCATCATGCAGGGCGCCGAAGGCAAGGCCGCGGCCGTCATCAGCTCCCCCGCCACCCTCGTCGCCCAGGGCATCAAGACCCACAGCACCCGCGCCGACAACAACGGCGGAGGCGGCGGCAACAGCGGCGCCCGCCCCTCGAACCCGGCCTCCGGCGGCGTCGCCGCCCACAGCTCACGCGGCTCGTCCGGCGGCGGCGGATCCGTCCCCTCCGCCGCACCCCCGCCCCGCAGCAGCCCGGTCAACACCCCCCACGCCGCCAACACACGCAACAGCAGCAACAACCGCACGGGAGGTGAAGGGCGTTGACGACCGACTCACATGTGGCCCATGCGTCCCATCCGGTCACGCCCCGCCGTACGTATCTGATCGGCCGCGCCCGGCCGAACGCGATCGTCGGCCGGAACCGCGAGTCCGGCGAGATCACACTGATCATCGCGGGCGCGTTCCTCGGCATGATGTGCGGCCTGCTCGTCCCCGTGCTGTCACTGCGCATCGTCCTGCTCATGGGCTTCCCGCTCATCGCGCTGGCCGCCGTGTACGTGCCGTACAAGCGGCGGACCTTCTACAAGTGGTTCGAGATCAACCGCAGTTACAAGCGCAGCCTGCGCGCGGGCACCGCCTACCGCAGCGACGTCATGGAGTCCGGCACCCGCATCGACGGCCGCGAGGTCGAGGTCGGCCCGCCCCCGGGCATCGGACGCATCACCTGGCTCGCGGCCCCCTTCGGCCCGGACGAGATCGCCGTCCTCCTGCACGCCGACCGCAAGACCGTCACCGCCGCGATCGAGATCGAGGGCCCGGGCGTCGGCCTGCGCGACAGCGAGGACCAGGAGGCCCTCGTCGACCGCTTCGGCACCCTCCTCAAGCACGTCGCGAACGGCGACGGCTTCGTCACCCGCCTCCAGATCCTCGCCCGCACACTCCCCGCCGACCCGGACGCCCACGCCAAGGACGTCGCCGTACGCGGCGACGAGCGGTCCCCCGGCTGGCTCCAGCAGTCGTACGACCAGCTCCAGTCCATGGTGTCGACGAGCAGCGAACAGCACCGCGCCTACCTCGTCGCCTGCATGCACTACTCCCGCGAACTGGCCGCGGAGGCCCAGGCGATGGCCCGCGCCGCCCGCCCCAAGGGCGGCAAGAAGCTCGACAAGGACGCCGGGCTCGCCGTCGTCATGGCCCGCGAGCTCACCGACATCTGCTCACGGCTCCAGGAGGCCGACATCCGGGTACGCCAGCCCCTCGGCCAGGGCAGGCTCTCCTCCCTCGTGCATTCGATGTACGACCCGGACCACCCCATCGACCACATCCAGGCGATGACGAAGCGCAACGCCTGGCCGGCCGAACTGGACGCCATGGAGCCGACCTACCTCCAGGCGAAGACCCGCGAGTCCTCCACCCGCGCCCCCTGGTGCCACGCCACGGCCTGGGTGAAGGAATGGCCGATGACCCCGGTCGGCGTCAACTTCCTCGCGCCGCTGCTCGTCCACACCCCGGACGTGATCCGCACGGTCTCCGTCACCATGGACCTCGAACCCACCGAGGTCGCCATCGAGCGGATGCTGACCGAGAAGACCAACGACGAGGCCGAGGCCAGCCGCCAGGCCAAGATGAACCGGACCGTCGACCCCCGCGACGTCGCCTCGCACAACCGCATGGACCAGCGCGGCGAGGACCTCGCGAGCGGCGCCGCCGGCGTCAACCTCGTCGGCTACATCACCGTCTCCTCCCGCAACCCCGAGGCGCTCGCCCGCGACAAGCGGACCATCCGCGCCTCGGCCGGCAAGTCGTATCTGAAGCTGGAGTGGTGCGACCGCGAACACCACCGGGCCTTCGTCAACACGCTCCCGTTCGCGACCGGTATCCGGAGGTAGGACTTCATGCGGGATCCGCTGACCGTCCTCACGGAAGCCTTCACGTCCTTCCTCTTCGGCAAGGTCGAGACGACCCGGCCCCCGGTGCGCACGTCCACCGGCCAGGCCCAGGCCGTCTACCTGCCGACCGCCGCCCCCGGCCTCGGCGACTCCGGCGTCATCATCGGCCGCGAGGTCTACTCCGGGAAGGGCTACATCTACGACCCCTTCCAGCTGTACGGACAGCAGCTCCCGGCGCCGCACTGGCTGGTCCTCGGCGAGTCCGGCAACGGCAAGTCGGCGCTGGAGAAGACGTACGTCCTGCGCCAGTTGAGGTTCCGCGACCGCCAGGTCGTCGTGCTCGACGCACAGGGCGAGGACGGGGACGGCGAATGGAACCTCATCGCCCGTGAGCTGGGTATAACCCCCATCCGGCTCGACCCGACCGCCGCCCTGGACATGGGAATCCGGCTCAACCCGCTCGACCCGGCGATCACCACGACCGGCCAGCTCGCGCTGCTCCGGACGATCATCGAGGTCGCGCTGGGCCACGGCCTGGACGAGCGCTCGGGCTTCGCCCTGAAGGTCGCGCACGCGTACGTCAACGAGTCGATCGTCGACCGCCAGCCCGTCCTGACGGACATCGTCGAGCAACTCCGCCACCCCGAGCCGGAGTCGGCCGAGGCGATGAACGTCGCCATAGACGACGTACGGGCCTGGGGCCTGGACGTCGCCCTGGTCATCGACCGGCTGGTCGACGGTGACCTGCGGGGCATGTTCGACGGCCCGACGACGGTCGGCATCGACCTCGACGCCCCGCTCATCGTCTTCGACCTGTCCCACATCGACCGCAACTCCATCGCCATGCCCATCCTCATGGCGATCGTCGGCGTGTGGCTGGAGCACACCTGGATCCGCCCCGACCGGAAGAAGCGCATCTTCCTGGTCGAGGAGGCCTGGCACATCATCAACAGCCCCTTCGTCGCCCAGCTCTTCCAGCGCCTGCTGAAGTTCGGACGACGGCTCGGCCTGTCGTTCGTGGCGGTGGTCCACCACCTGTCGGACGTCGTGGACGGGGCCGCCGCGAAGGAAGCCGCGGCGATCCTGAAGATGGCCTCGACGAGGACGATCTACGCCCAGAAGGCGGACGAGGCCAGATCGACGGGCCGGGTGCTCGGCCTGCCCCGGTGGGCCGTCGAGATCATCCCCTCCCTCACGCCGGGCATCGCCGTGTGGGACGTCAACGGCAACGTCCAGGTGGTCAAGCACCTGATCACCGAGACGGAACGGCCACTCGTCTTCACCGACCGCGCCATGACGGAGTCGTCGGTCGACCACCTCGCGGACGACGCCCTGCGCGCCGCCGAACTGGAGGCCGAGGAGCGGGCGGCG
Organism: Streptomyces aurantiacus; assembly: GCF_027107535.1. Lineage (NCBI taxonomy): Bacteria > Bacillati > Actinomycetota > Actinomycetes > Kitasatosporales > Streptomycetaceae > Streptomyces > Streptomyces sp. Qhu-G9. The sequence continues at coordinate 9,275,343 of NZ_CP114283.1, forward strand.
GCGTTCATGGAGCAACACCTGAGCGACCTCGACGACTCGTCCGAGTCCACGGTGGCGTAGAGGAGCGGCCCGAGATGAGACCGGACGATCGCGACCGCCACCGCGGCGGCGAAGGGGGCATCCCCGACGGGCTGTTGCTCGGCCTCCTGGCCTTCGTCCTCGGCATGAGCGTCATGGTGTGGACGGCGACCGGCCTCGCCGGCCTCTTCGCCCACGGCTCCTGGCCCGCCGAGGTCACCTTCCGCCGTACGCCCCTGGCCATGCGGCACCTCGTCGAGACCCCCCACGACATCCCGGGGGCCTGGCCGGACACACCGGCGGCTCAGCTGTCGGGGTACGGGCTCTTCTGGGGCCTGTTCATCGGCCAGGTGATGGTGCTGGTCGTCCTCACGGTGTTCGTGCTGGGGACGGTGGCGAGATGGAAGGCGGGCAGGACCAGACGCAGAACGCGGGCCGCGACTGCGTCAGTCTCCACGGCGCCCGAACCCACGCCCGAGCCGGAACCGGAGCCGAAGGCGGCACCGCGCCCCGGAAACGGGCCACGCGAGACCGCCCCGCACCCCGCGACGGAACGCGTACCGGTGGCCGACCCCGTACCGGCGACGGAGTCCGCCCCACCCATGGAGTCCGCCCCTTCCGTGGCCGCCGCCGACCGGATGGGCCCCTGGGAAGGCATCCACGCGGAGAGCACGGCCCTGACGGTGCCCACCCCGCGGGGCCCGGTCGTCCTGGGCCCACCGGAGACCCGCCACCCCCTCGCCGTCCAGGCGATCCGGGACGCGGACGGCGCCGCCCTCGTCATCACCTCCAACCCCGCACTCTGGTCGGAAACGAAGGACGCCCGCGCCAAGCTGGGCCCCGTCCTCCTCTACGACCCCTCCCACCTCTGCGACACCCCGGCCCGCCTCCACTGGTCCCCGTCCGCCGGCTGCGAGACCAAGGACACCGCCAGGGCCCGGGCCGCGGCCCTCCTCGCCCCGGTCCGCCCCACCGCCAGGATCGACCAGGCGGTGGCCGACACCGCGGAGACCCTGCTGCGCAGCTACCTCCACGCCGCCGCCGTGGACGGCCGCACCATCCGCCACGTCCACCGCTGGGCCCAGGGCACCCAGGTCCAGGAAGCCGTACGCATCCTCCGTACGAACCCCAAGGCTGCCTCCGGCTCCGCGGGCGAACTCGAAGCCGCCCTCACCTCGCACCCCGAACGCCGGGACATCGCACAGGAGTTGACGGCCCGAGCGCTCTCCGCCCTCTTCACGGTCAACGTCCGGGAAGCCTGCACCGCGAACCGAACCGACACCCTCACCCTGGATTCCTTCGTCGACGAAGGGGGCACGCTGTATGTGGTCGGTGAACCCATCGAGGACCCGAGGTCGAATCCCGGCGCCATGCCCCTCCTGACGGCCCTCGCCTCAAGCGTGGTCGAGCGCGGCCGGCGCATGGCCGAACGGTCATCCTCCGGTCGCCTCGACCCACCACTCACCCTCGTCCTGGACGACGTCGCCGCGGTGGCCCCGCTGCCCCAGCTCCCGGACCTCCTGGCGGCGTCCAGGGACGCGGACCGCGGCCTCCCCACCCTGGCCCTGCTCCGCTCCCGCGAACAGGCCCGTTCCCGCTGGCCCCACCACGACCTCCCGGCGTGACTCCCGGCCAGGACCACTTGCCATGGCACGCGGGCGTCCCGTGGTACCGGAGTACTACGGACCTCACCTCCTATACCTCCGTCGTCCGACGCCCCGCCCCTCCCCCCGGCGGAGTATCAGGAACATGACTACGGGGATGGGCCTGTGACCCGCGAAGCATCCGGCGAGGCAACCGCCGGGGCAACACGCGAGCAGGACTGGCAGGGCGACTGGACGCCGAACGGGCAGCCTCTCACTCGCCAGTTCCACCGCGTCTGGCAGCGGGCACGCGCCTTCGACCGCCGCAGCCCGCTGCTGTGGGACGCCCTGCTCACCGGCTTCTACGTGATCGCCTGCGCCATCGACGTCTCCAGCGGCGGCTGGCGGCACGTCACCGAGAACCCCGGCACAGCGACCTGGCTCCTCTGGACGATGTCCCTGGGCTTCTCTGTCCCACTGCTGTGGCGCCGCGATCGCCCTTTCGCGGTACTCCTGGTGACGTTCCCGGTCGCCGTCGTCAACGCCTGGTCCGGTGCCCTCCTCCAGGCCTCGATGATCCTGCTCGTCGTCCTCTTCAACATCGCCCTGCGCACCCGCCTGCGCACCCTCCTGTGGTCGTACGCCCTGACGGTGGTCCCGTTGTTGGTGACCGGCGCCCGCTATCCCGCGGAGCAGGGCCTCGACCAGAACGTCGTCCCCACCGCGATGAGCCTCGCCCTGTCGGCGATGGGCGGCATCGCCGTCCGCACCCGCCAGGAGTACCTGGCCTCGCTCGTGGACCGCGCCCGCCGGCTCGAGGTGGAACGCGACCAGCAGGCCCAGCTCGCCGCCGCCGCCGAACGCGCCCGTATCGCCCGCGAGATGCACGACATCATCGGCCACAACCTCTCGGTCATCACGAGCCTCGCGGACGGCGGTTCGTACGCCGCCGCCAAGAACCCGGCGAGCGCGGCCCAGGCCCTCACCGCCATCGGCACCACCAGCCGTCAGGCCCTCACCGAGCTCCGCCGCCTCCTCGACGTCCTACGGGAGGAGGCCTCCGCGGCGGCGGAGCTCGCACCCCAGCCGTCCCTCACGGACCTCGACCAACTCGTCAACGGCGTACGGGCGGCGGGCCTCCCCGTCCTGACGAAGATCGCCGGCCCCGCCCACTCCGTCCCCGCCGGCACACAGCTCACGGTCTACCGAGTCATCCAGGAAGCGCTCACGAACACCCTCAAACACGGCGGCCCTGGGGCCACTTCGGAGGTCTCCGTGTCGTACAAGGGAGGGGGCGCCGTCACGGTCACGGTCACCGACACCGGTCGCGGAGGCCCGCCCCCGGCCGGCGCACCGGGCCGCGGCCTCACCGGCATGCACGAGCGAACAGCCTTGTACGACGGGACACTTGAAGCAGGCCCGCTGCCCGACCGCGGCTGGCGGGTCCATCTGCACGTACCGGAGGAAGCCACCTCGTGACCACCGTCCTCATCACCGACGACCAACCGCTCCAGCGCCTCGGCTTCCGCATGCTCCTGGAGAGCCAGGACGACATGACGGTCGTGGGCGAGGCGTCCAACGGCATTGAGGCGGTCCGCATGACGGCGGAACTCCACCCGGACGTCGCTCTGATGGATGTCCGCATGCCCGGCCTCGACGGCATCGAGGCGACCCGCCGCATCGTCACCACGGGCCATCGGACCCGCGTCCTCATCCTCACGACCTTCGACCTGGACGAGTACGCGTACGCCGGCCTGCGGGCAGGAGCTTCCGGCTTCCTCATCAAGGACGCGCAGCCCGAGGAACTCCTCTCCGGTATCCGCTCGGTCGCCACAGGGGACGCGGTCGTGGCCCCGGCCCTGACCCGCCGCCTCCTGGACGCCTACGCCGAGCACCTCCCCACGCCGACCTCGGACACCGCCCCCGCTGCCATGGACCCCCGTCTCACCGCCCTGACGGACCGCGAACGCGAGATCCTGACCGTCGTGGGAAAGGGCTGGACGAACCTGGAGATCTCCGCACGCCTGCATCTCGCGGAGTCGACGGTGAAGACCCACATCGGCCGCATCCTCGCGAAGACCGGCTCCCGGGACCGGATCCAGGCAGTGATCCTGGCGTACGACACGAATCTGGTCCAGCCGTCCTGAAAGGAACCCGAACTGAAAGTCCCCCTAAACGCAAAATAGCCCCCGCACCGGAGTGCGGGGGCTATCAGCAATATACGTTCGGCGGCGTCCTACTCTCCCACAGGGTCCCCCCTGCAGTACCATCGGCGCTGTAAGGCTTAGCTTCCGGGTTCGGAATGTAACCGGGCGTTTCCCTCACGCTATGACCACCGAAACACTATGAAACACTCAAACTGCGGCACCATACCCCGTGGCCAAACAAGGGTATGGGATTGTTCGTGGTTTCAGAACCAACACAGTGGACGCGAGCAACTGAGGACAAGCCCTCGGCCTATTAGTACCAGTCAGCTTCACCCCTTACAGGGCTTCCACATCTGGCCTATCAACCCAGTCGTCTACTGGGAGCCTTAACCAATCTAGTTGGTGGGAATACTCATCTCGAAGCAGGCTTCCCGCTTAGATGCTTTCAGCGGTTATCCCTCCCGAACGTAGCCAACCAGCCATGCCCTTGGCAGGACAACTGGCACACCAGAGGTTCGTCCGTCCCGGTCCTCTCGTACTAGGGACAGCCCTTCTCAATATTCCTACGCGCACAGCGGATAGGGACCGAACTGTCTCACGACGTTCTAAACCCAGCTCGCGTACCGCTTTAATGGGCGAACAGCCCAACCCTTGGGACCGACTCCAGCCCCAGGATGCGACGAGCCGACATCGAGGTGCCAAACCATCCCGTCGATATGGACTCTTGGGGAAGATCAGCCTGTTATCCCCGGGGTACCTTTTATCCGTTGAGCGACGGCGCTTCCACAAGCCACCGCCGGATCACTAGTCCCGACTTTCGTCCCTGCTCGACCCGTCGGTCTCACAGTCAAGCTCCCTTGTGCACTTACACTCAACACCTGATTGCCAACCAGGCTGAGGGAACCTTTGGGCGCCTCCGTTACTCTTTAGGAGGCAACCGCCCCAGTTAAACTACCCATCAGACACTGTCCCTGATCCGGATCACGGACCCAGGTTAGACATCCAGCACGACCAGACTGGTATTTCAACGACGACTCCACCATGGCTGGCGCCATGACTTCAAAGTCTCCCAGCTATCCTACACAAGCCGAACCGAACACCAATATCAAACTGTAGTAAAGGTCCCGGGGTCTTTCCGTCCTGCTGCGCGAAACGAGCATCTTTACTCGTAGTGCAATTTCACCGGGCCTATGGTTGAGACAGTCGAGAAGTCGTTACGCCATTCGTGCAGGTCGGAACTTACCCGACAAGGAATTTCGCTACCTTAGGATGGTTATAGTTACCACCGCCGTTTACTGGCGCTTAAGTTCTCAGCTTCGCCAAACCGAAGTTTGACTAACCGGTCCCCTTAACGTTCCAGCACCGGGCAGGCGTCAGTCCGTATACATCGCCTTACGGCTTCGCACGGACCTGTGTTTTTAGTAAACAGTCGCTTCTCGCTGGTCTCTGCGGCCACCCCCAGCTCAAGCAGCAAGTGCTATCACCAGTGATGGCCCCCCTTCTCCCGAAGTTACGGGGGCATTTTGCCGAGTTCCTTAACCATAGTTCACCCGAACGCCTCGGTATTCTCTACCTGACCACCTGAGTCGGTTTAGGGTACGGGCCGCCATGAAACTCGCTAGAGGCTTTTCTCGACAGCATAGGATCATCCACTTCACCACAATCGGCTCGGCATCAGGTCTCACCCTTGATGTGCGACGGATTTACCTATCACACGGGCTACACCCTTACCCCGGGACAACCACCGCCCGGGATGGACTACCTTCCTGCGTCACCCCATCACTCACCTACTGCAGGTCTGGTCCGTCGGCTCCACCACTTTCCTTTCCCCGAAGGGTCCGGAACGGCTTCACGGACTTAGCATCGCCTGGTTCAATGTTTGACGCTTCACAGCGGGTACCGGAATATCAACCGGTTATCCATCGACTACGCCTGTCGGCCTCGCCTTAGGTCCCGACTTACCCTGGGCAGATCAGCTTGACCCAGGAACCCTTAGTCAATCGGCGCACACGTTTCTCACGTGTGTATCGCTACTCATGCCTGCATTCTCACTCGTGAACCGTCCACCACTGCCTTCCGGCGCGGCTTCACCCGGCACACGACGCTCCCCTACCCATCCCAGCGGGCGTTGGCCCTATATGCTGAAATGACACGACTTCGGCGGTACGCTTGAGCCCCGCTACATTGTCGGCGCGGAATCACTAGACCAGTGAGCTATTACGCACTCTTTCAAGGGTGGCTGCTTCTAAGCCAACCTCCTGGTTGTCTGTGCGACTCCACATCCTTTCCCACTTAGCGTACGCTTAGGGGCCTTAGTCGATGCTCTGGGCTGTTTCCCTCTCGACCATGGAGCTTATCCCCCACAGTCTCACTGCCGCGCTCTCACTTACCGGCATTCGGAGTTTGGCTAAGGTCAGTAACCCGGTAGGGCCCATCGCCTATCCAGTGCTCTACCTCCGGCAAGAAACACACGACGCTGCACCTAAATGCATTTCGGGGAGAACCAGCTATCACGGAGTTTGATTGGCCTTTCACCCCTAACCACAGGTCATCCCCCAGGTTTTCAACCCTGGTGGGTTCGGTCCTCCACGACCTCTTACAGCCGCTTCAACCTGCCCATGGCTAGATCACTCCGCTTCGGGTCTTGAGCGCGCTACTGAATCGCCCTATTCGGACTCGCTTTCGCTACGGCTTCCCCACACGGGTTAACCTCGCAACACACCGCAAACTCGCAGGCTCATTCTTCAAAAGGCACGCAGTCACGACCCACAGAGTAAACTCTGTGAGCGACGCTCCCACGGCTTGTAGGCACACGGTTTCAGGTACTATTTCACTCCGCTCCCGCGGTACTTTTCACCATTCCCTCACGGTACTATCCGCTATCGGTCACCAGGGAATATTTAGGCTTAGCGGGTGGTCCCGCCAGATTCACACGGGATTTCTCGGGCCCCGTGCTACTTGGGTGTCTCTCAAACGAGCCGTTGATGTTTCGACTACGGGGGTCTTACCCTCTACGCCGGACCTTTCGCATGTCCTTCGCCTACACCAACGGTTTCTGACTCGTCTCACAGCCGGCAGACTGTGAAAGAGAGATCCCACAACCCCGCATGCGCAACCCCTGCCGGGTCTCACACACATACGGTTTGGCCTCATCCGGTTTCGCTCGCCACTACTCCCGGAATCACGGTTGTTTTCTCTTCCTGCGGGTACTGAGATGTTTCACTTCCCCGCGTTCCCTCCACACACCCTATGTGTTCAGATGTGGGTGACAGCCCATGACGACTGCCGGGTTTCCCCATTCGGAAACCCCCGGATCAAAGCCTGGTTGACGGCTCCCCGGGGACTATCGTGGCCTCCCACGTCCTTCATCGGTTCCTGGTACCAAGGCATCCACCGTGTGCCCTTAAAAACTTGGCCACAGATGCTCGCGTCCACTGTGCAGTTCTCAAACAACGACCAACCACCCATCACCCCGCCTTCACAGGCGAGTGCACTGGGGCCGGCACTGAAGGCAGCCATACGGCCATACCCTCAGACACCCAACAGCGTGCCCGACCAGATCCCGTCCGGAGATCATGCTTTCCACACTCTTGCGAGCAGTACTTGCAGCCTCCGACCCGTGACATCCGGCCGAATAATCAACGTTCCACCCATGAGCAACCACCGTCGAACGTGTGCCGACGTAATGGCCCTGGACCACCAAGCAAGCTTGGCGGCCTAGATGCTCCTTAGAAAGGAGGTGATCCAGCCGCACCTTCCGGTACGGCTACCTTGTTACGACTTCGTCCCAATCGCCAGTCCCACCTTCGACAGCTCCCTCCCCACAAGGGGGTTGGGCCACCGGCTTCGGGTGTTACCGACTTTCGTGACGTGACGGGCGGTGTGTACAAGGCCCGGGAACGTATTCACCGCAGCAATGCTGATCTGCGATTACTAGCAACTCCGACTTCATGGGGTCGAGTTGCAGACCCCAATCCGAACTGAGACAGGCTTTTTGAGATTCGCTCCACCTTGCGGTATCGCAGCTCATTGTACCTGCCATTGTAGCACGTGTGCAGCCCAAGACATAAGGGGCATGATGACTTGACGTCGTCCCCACCTTCCTCCGAGTTGACCCCGGCAGTCTCCTGTGAGTCCCCATCACCCCGAAGGGCATGCTGGCAACACAGAACAAGGGTTGCGCTCGTTGCGGGACTTAACCCAACATCTCACGACACGAGCTGACGACAGCCATGCACCACCTGTCACCCGACCACAAGGGGGGCACCATCTCTGATGCTTTCCGGGCGATGTCAAGCCTTGGTAAGGTTCTTCGCGTTGCGTCGAATTAAGCCACATGCTCCGCTGCTTGTGCGGGCCCCCGTCAATTCCTTTGAGTTTTAGCCTTGCGGCCGTACTCCCCAGGCGGGGAACTTAATGCGTTAGCTGCGGCACCGACGACGTGGAATGTCGCCAACACCTAGTTCCCACCGTTTACGGCGTGGACTACCAGGGTATCTAATCCTGTTCGCTCCCCACGCTTTCGCTCCTCAGCGTCAGTAATGGCCCAGAGATCCGCCTTCGCCACCGGTGTTCCTCCTGATATCTGCGCATTTCACCGCTACACCAGGAATTCCGATCTCCCCTACCACACTCTAGTCTGCCCGTATCGAATGCAGACCCGGGGTTAAGCCCCGGGCTTTCACATCCGACGCGACAGACCGCCTACGAGCTCTTTACGCCCAATAATTCCGGACAACGCTTGCGCCCTACGTATTACCGCGGCTGCTGGCACGTAGTTAGCCGGCGCTTCTTCTGCAGGTACCGTCACTTTCGCTTCTTCCCTGCTGAAAGAGGTTTACAACCCGAAGGCCGTCATCCCTCACGCGGCGTCGCTGCATCAGGCTTTCGCCCATTGTGCAATATTCCCCACTGCTGCCTCCCGTAGGAGTCTGGGCCGTGTCTCAGTCCCAGTGTGGCCGGTCGCCCTCTCAGGCCGGCTACCCGTCGTCGCCTTGGTGAGCCACTACCTCACCAACAAGCTGATAGGCCGCGGGCTCATCCTTCACCGCCGGAGCTTTCAACCCCCACCCATGCGAGTGGAAGTATCATCCGGTATTAGACCCCGTTTCCAGGGCTTGTCCCAGAGTGAAGGGCAGATTGCCCACGTGTTACTCACCCGTTCGCCACTAATCCCCACCGAAGTGGTTCATCGTTCGACTTGCATGTGTTAAGCACGCCGCCAGCGTTCGTCCTGAGCCAGGATCAAACTCTCCGTGAATGTATTCCCGTAATCGGGAGAACACCACGAGAGCGGAACAGTCAACCGGAATAAGGAAGACTGTTCACAGCGTCCTCGCTGATGCGCCTACCGGAACAATGCCCGGCAGGACTTTTTCAAAGGAACCTCCACCCACCACAAAGTGATGGACGGGGTATCAACATATCTGGCGTTGATTTTTGGCACGCTGTTGAGTTCTCAAGGAACGGACGCTTCCTTCGTACTCACCCTCTCGGGCTTTCCTCCGGGCGCTTCCCTTCGGTCTTGCGTTTCCGACTCTATCAGACCGTTTCCCGATCCGATTTCCTCGGTGCTTTCCAGGTTTCCGCTTTCGCGTTTCCCTTTCCGGCGGTGTCGACTCTACCAGATCCTTTCGGGCCTGACTTCCAGTCAACTTCCCCCGCGTTAACGGGGATTGGTGCTGTGTCTTCGCGGCTGTTGGGCCGTTCCGACGTCCCAAACGTTAGCGGATCCTCTCGGCAGTTCCTAATCGGAGCTGTCGGCCCCAAATCGAAATCAATTCGGGCATGCCGAATTGAATCCCGTTGGGAGATCGTGCTGGTGGTTGGATGTGCCGCACTTGCGGCGGAGGTGCTGTCGCAGAACCGTTCCGGCTCCGTGGCAACTCGAAGAACCCTACGCATCTGCGAGGGGAGTGTCAAGTCTCCCCCAGGCGGCCATCCGGCAAACCCTTGGCCCGTACTCGGCCCGGGTCGTGGTCTGAGCCCAACTCAGGTCTCAGTCAAGGTCGGTGAGCCGGCCGCCGGCGTCCGGCTGGGCATCTTCCACCCTGCGCAGCAGCCTGGTCAGCACCTCTCCGAGGGTCCCGCGCTCCTGCTGTGAGAGGTCCTGGAGCAGGTCCTCCTCGAAGACAGTGGCCAGGCGCATGGCCTCCAGCCACTTCTCGCGGCCCTCGACCGTGAGTTCGACGATCACGCGGACCCGGTTGGACTCGTCGCGCTCCCGGGTCACGAGACCCTCCGCCACCATCCGGTCGATCCGGTGGGTCATGGCCGCCGGGGTGAGACCGAGCCGCTTCGCCAGCTCGCTCGGACCCAGGCGGTACGGCGATCCCGACAGGACGAGGGCCTTGAGGACCTCCCACTCGGCGTTGCTGATCCCGAGGGTGGCGGTCTGGCGGCCGTAGGCGACGTTCATACGGCGGTTGAGGCGGCCCAGCGCCGAGACGATCTGCTCGACCTGGGGGTCGAGGTCCTGGAACTCGCGCTGGTAGGCGGCGATCTGCTCGTCCAGCGTCGGCTCGTTCACGGCCGGGGTGTCACCCATGGGCGCAGTATGGCACGCACCCGCTTGGCGTTGAAGTCCTTCGAGATGTACTGTTTAGCTTCGAACTTTAGCTTCGAAGTCTTCACCTCTAACTCCTGAGGCAACCGTAAGACTTCTCGATCAAGGCAGGTGAAAGTGACCAGGGCGAGGGGCGCGGAGATGCGCCGGATCCATGTGGGCAACGCACTCAGCGCGTTCGGGCTCGGCTTTACCGTCCCGTATCTGTACGTCTATGTGGCGCAGGTACGGGACCTCGGTTCGATGACGGCGGGTCTCGTGCTCGCCGTCTTCGCCGTGGCCGCGCTCGTCGTGCTGCCGTTCGCCGGGCGGGCCATCGTCCGGCGGGGTCCGCTGCCGGTGCTGGTCCTCGCCCTGCTCACCGCCGCCGCCGGAGCGCTGAGTCTGGGGCTGGCGAGCAGCTCGACGGCCGTCCTGCTGTCCGCCGCCGCGCTCGGCGCCGGACAGGCCGTGATGCAGCCCGCCCTGGCGACGATGATCGTCGACTGCTCGACGGCCGAGACCCGGTCGCGCGCCTTCGCCACGCAGTTCTTCCTGCAGAACCTCGGCCTCGGGGTCGGCGGCCTCATCGGCGGTCACCTCGTGGACGCCTCGCGGGCGAGCTCGTTCACGCTGCTGTTCTCCATCGAGGCGGCGATGTTCCTGCTGCTCGTGGTGGTCATGGCGACCGTACGGATGCCGCGGGCGCCCAGGGTCGACGGTGCGCCGGGGCAGGCCCGGGGCAGCTGGAAGCAGTTGCTCGGCAACCGCGCCATGGTGCAGCTGTGTGTACTGGGCTTCGTGCTGTTCTTCGCCTGCTACGGACAGTTCGAGTCGGGGCTGAGCGCGTACGGCGTCGAGGCGGCGGGGATCTCCACGTCCACGCTCGGGACGGCGCTCGCCGCGAACACCGCGATGATCGTCGTCGCGCAGTTCGCCGTGCTGAAGTTCGTCGAGCGGCGGAAGCGGTCCCGGGTGATCGGCGCGGTGGGGCTGATCTGGGCGCTCGCCTGGGTCACCGCCGGATACGCCGGGCTCGGGCACGGCAGCCAGGCCATGGCGACGGCCGCGTTCGTGTCGACGTACGCGCTGTTCGGGCTCGGTGAGGCGATGCTGTCGCCGACCGTGGCGCCGCTGGTCGCGGATCTGGCGCCGAGCGGCATGGCCGGGCAGTACAACTCCGCCTTCGCCCTGGTGAAACAGCTCGCCCTCGCGGTCGGGCCGGCGGTGGGCGGACCGATGGGTGCCTCGCTGCCGGGTCCGTACATCGTGACGTTCCTGCTGTTCTCGCTGGGCATCACGTTCCTGGCGGTGCGGCTGGGGCGGCAGCTCACTCCTGTGCAGAATCAGCCCTCTCTGGCGAAGAGCCGGGTCGTGGTGCGCGGCGGGGCTCCGGTGGAGCCCGTTCAGGCCGCTGCCTGACAGGGGCCCGCGCGAACACGTACGACGGCCGTCACCACGGATGTGGTGACGGCCGTCTCCTGTTTCCGGTCGGAGGCGTCAGCGGACCGCTGTCACCAGGGCGGACGTGAACGGGACGGTCGCCGTGCCGTCCGGGTTCGTGTGGGCGGCGAGAGCCGTCGCGACCGCGTCGGCGGCCTGGACCAGGCGGTCGGGGCCGCCGGCGTCCTCGATCGCCTGGCCCCAGGGCACGGCCGTGAGGTGGCCGCGGACGAAGTCGTTGAGCGGGGGCAGGGTGATGCCGAAGGTCGCCTCGTGGCTGACCACCTCGCGGAAGCCCGCCTCCGTGAGAGCGGCCGTGAGGCGCTCGGCCGGGCAGGAGAAGGCCGCCGCGAAGTACGCCTCGGCCGCCGCGCCGCCGTACTCGGCGACGACCGGGGACTGGACGGCGAAGTACGGGGAGCGGTCCCGGGCCGCCCACGCCGTGGCGGCGAACCGGCCGCCGGGACGCAGGACCCTGGACACCTCGGTGAGGGCCGCGCCGAGGTCGGGGAAGAACTGCACGCCCTGCTGGCACAGGACGGCGTCGAAGCTGCCGTCCGGGTGGGGGAGCCGGTCGGCGGGTGCCACGGTGAACTCGATGTCCGGGTACATGCGGGGCGCCTTGGCGGCGGCCACCTTGAGCATCGCCTCGCTGAAGTCGGCGGCCGCGACGTGGCCCGTGGGTCCGACCCGGGCGGCGGCCGCGCGGGCCACGAAGCCGGTGCCGGCGGCGAGATCGAGGATCTGGTGGCCGGGACACAGGTCCACGGCGTCCAGCAGCGCCTCCACGAACGGCGCCATGATCGGTGCGCTGTACTCCTCGTAGCGCTCGGGAGCGCTGCCTTTGAGCTGAAAGCCCGTTTCGTCTGCCTGCGGTGAGCTAGCCATGGGTGAGCTACTAGCACCGCGGGGCGTGACTGACCAGATGCCGCGCGGCCCCTGGGTCAGGTGGTGCGCGGAAGTGCGAACTCGCACCACACCGCCTTGCCACCACCGGGAGTACGGCGCGAGCCCCAGTTCGAGGCGATGGTGGCCACGATCGAGATGCCCCTGCCGGACTCGTCGGCGGGCTCGGCGCGGCGGCGGCGCGGGAGGTGGTCGTCGCCGTCGGTGACCTCGACGATCAGGCGGCGGTCGGTACGGCGGAGTCTCAGACGCATCGGCGGGGTGCCGTGCTGGAGGGAGTTGGCGACGAGCTCACTGGCGGCCAGCACGCCGAGGTCGTGCAGGTCGGGCGGGAAACGCCAGCTGGTGAGGACGCCGGAGGCGAACGCACGCGCGCGTGGAGCCGCTTCCACGCCGCCGAGCAGCTCCAGGGCCGCGTTGCGGAAGAGGTCGCTGTCGGGGCCCGTACGCGCCGGGTGCTGGAGGACCAGGACCGCCACGTCGTCGTCGTGGTCGGCTTTCACCCCCGCCGAGCGGACCAGCCGGTCGCAGACCACCTGGGGCGTGCCCGTGGCGCCGGCGAGCGCCTGCGCCAGGGACGCGATGCCCTCGTCGAGGTCCGCGTCACGGCGCTCGACCAGGCCGTCGGTGTAGAGCACGGCGGTGGAGCCGGGGCCGAGGGGCACCGAGCCGGAGGAGTGCATCCAGCCGCCCGTGCCGAGCGGGGGGCCGGTGGGCTCGTCGGCGCGCAGGACGGTGCCGCTCTCGTCGCGGACGAGGATCGGGAGGTGGCCGGCGGAGGCGTACACCAGGCGGCCCTCGTTCGGGTCGTGGACCGCGTACACGCAGGTGGCGATCTGGTTGGCGTCGATCTCCATGGCGAGGCCGTCGAGGAGCTGCAGGACCTCGTGCGGGGGCAGGTCGAGGCGGGCGTACGCGCGGACCGCCGTGCGGAGCTGGCCCATGACGGCCGCCGCGCGCACTCCGCGGCCCATGACGTCACCGATGACGAGGGCGGTACGGCCGCCGCCGAGGGTGATCACGTCGTACCAGTCGCCGCCGACCGCGGTCTCCGTGCCACCGGGGTGATAGGTCGCGGCGACCCGCAGGTCGTCCGGCTCTTCGAGCTCCTGGGGCAGCAGGGAGCGCTGGAGGGTGACGGCGGTCTCGCGCTGCTGGCGCTCGCTGGCCCGCAGCCGCTCGGCGGCCTCGGCGTGGTCGGTGACGTCCGCGGCGAAGATCAGTACGCCGCCCTCCTGGGGGGCGGCCGGAGCGTCGACGGGGACGGGGGTGCACGTGAACGTGTACGAGCGGCCGCCGGGGACCTTGCGGGACTTGACCGTACGCGGCTTGGAGCTGCGCAGGACCTGGTCGAGGAGCGGCAGCAGGCCGACCTCGGCCAGCTCCGGCAGCGCGTCGCGCGCGGGCTCACCGACCGGGCGGACGCCGAAGGCCGCCACATAGGCGTCGTTCACGTACGCGAGGCGGTGCTCCGCGCCGTGGACAAGGGCGACGAGGGCCGGGATGCGGTCCAGGACCTCGCGGACCGGCAGCTCGTCCACGGCGGGCGCGGGCGCGGCCTGGGCGTCATCGGCGGTCGGCCGCTCGGCGCGGGCCGCGGGCACGGAGCCCTCCGAAGGGAGCGCGGTCGGCGATCCGTCGGTCCGCGCTGCGGCGCGGCGCTGCGTTCCGGGGAGCCGGGCGCTCCAGCGCGTGAAGTTCACTGTGGGACAGGCCTCGTGGGATCGAAGGGCGAGCGGTCGGCCCGCCCATGGTCGTGGACCAGTGTGTCCGACCGGACCGACATCCGTCAGACGCCGGCCCCGCGGACGGAGTTCCTGCCTCCGGTCAGGACGACCCCTTCGGGTCCCGAGGAGGTTTTCCACCGGCCGCGAGTTCGAACTCCGCACGGGGATGTTCGAGCGAACCGAGGGAGACGATCTCCCTCTTGAAGAGGCCCGACAGGGTCCATTCGGCGAGCACGCGGGCCTTGCGGTTGAAGGTGGGCACCCTGCTCAGGTGGTAGACGCGGTGCATGAACCAGGCAGGGTAACCCTTCAGCTTGCGCCCGTAGACGTGCGCGACGCCCTTGTGCAGCCCCAGGGAGGCGACCGAGCCCACGTACTTGTGCGCGTACGTCTCCAGCGGCTCGCCGCGCAGGGAGTGGGCGATGTTGTCGCCGAGGACCCTGGCCTGGCGCACGGCGTGCTGGGCGTTCGGGGCCGTCTCCGTGCCGGTCTCCGGCGCGGTCACGTCGGGTACGGCGGCGGCGTCGCCCGCGGCCCACGCGTGCGGGGTGCCGTCCACGGTCAGCTGGGCGGTGCACTTCAGGCGGCCGCGTTCGTTCAGCGGCAGGTCGGTGGCCGCGAGAACCGGATGCGGTTTCACTCCGGCGGTCCACACGACCGTCCGGGTCGGGAAGCGGGCGCCGTCGCTGAGGACGGCGACGCGGTCGGAGCACGAGTCGAGGCGCGTCTCCAGGCGCACGTCGATGTTGCGGCGGCGCAGCTGGGTGACGGTGTACCTGCCCATCTCCTCGCCGACCTCGGGGAGGATGCGGTTCGAGGCCTCGACGAGGATCCACTTCATGTCGTCGGCCTTGACGTTGTGGTAGTACCGCGAGGCGTAGCGGGCCATGTCCTCCAGCTCGCCGAGCGCCTCCACTCCCGCGTAGCCGCCGCCCACGAAGACGAAGGTCAGGGCGGCGTCGCGGATGGCGGGATCGCGGGTGGAGGAGGCGATGTCCATCTGCTCGATGACGTGGTTGCGCAGGCCGATGGCCTCCTCGACGGTCTTGAAGCCGATGGCGTACTCGGCGAGACCGGGGATCGGGAGGGTGCGCGAGACGGAGCCGGGGGCCAGGACCAGCTCGTCGTACGAGATCTGGTCGGGGCCGGTGCCCTCCTCCTCGGTGGCGAGGGTGACGACGGTGGCCGTGCGCTTCGCGTGGTCGATGGACTCGGCCTCGCCGATGACGACGCGGCACTGGTCCAGGACGCGGCGCAGGGGCACGACGACGTGGCGCGGCGAGATCGAGCCCGCGGCGGCCTCCGGCAGGAACGGTTGATAGGTCATGTACGGGTCGGGGGTGACCACGACGATCTCCACGTCGCCCCGCCCGAGCTCCGGTTTGAGCTTCCGCTGGAGACGCAGGGCGGTGTACATCCCGACGTAGCCGCCGCCGACAACGAGAATGCGCGCACGTTCCTTCACTCACCCATGACGCAACGGCGACCGGCGTTTGTCCACAGGCCCGTCAATTTGTGTGACCGCCCGACCGAGACGCGCGGACTCAGCCGATTCGCCGGGGCGCGGGGAAGGACCGCAGGTCAGCGGGTGCGAGCGGGGTGGCAGTAGGGGGCGCAACCGGGACGTAACCGGCCCGTACTCCGATCGGGGGGCGCTCTGTGCGGAACCTCCCCCTTCTGAATTGACCCCCACTCAACTATGTTCGTGTGTCATCGGGGTGTAGGGGGATTCGCTCGACGGGTCCGTACGGCGGGGTCGTACGGCCAAGGCTGTTCCGCTGACTCCGGCTGTCGATGGCGGGGAGAGTCTCCGGGGGGAGACGTCATTACCGGGGGAACACATATGCATATTCAGGACACTCATTGGACTTCTGCGTCTGCCCTCACAACGGGCGGAGCGGTCGGCGCGGTGGCGGGGAACGGACGCGCGGCGGATGTATCGCGCACCACACCACTGCGAGTGGACGCACAGCGCAACCTGGAGCACGTACTGCGCGCGGCACGCGAGGTCTTCGGCGAGCTGGGGTACGGCGCTCCCATGGAGGACGTGGCGCGGCGCGCGCGGGTCGGCGTCGGCACGGTGTACCGGCGCTTCCCGAGCAAGGACGTCCTGGTCCGGCGCATAGCCGAGGAGGAGACCTCCCGGCTGACCGACCAGGCGCGCTCCGCGCTCGGGCACGAGGACGAACCGTGGTCGGCGCTCTCGCGCTTCCTGCGGACGTCGGTGGCCTCGGGTGCCGGGCGGCTGCTGCCGCCGCAGGTGCTGCGGGTGGGAGTCGCCGACGAGGGCGGTGAGGGCACGGTCTTCGACGAGGCGCGGGTGCCGCAGCAGCGGTCCCAGCCCGCCGGGCCCGAGCTGCGGCTCGTGGAGCGGCCGGCCCCCCTCGGGGAGGCCGTGGCGGACGAGGACGACGCCGGGGCGGCCCAGCTGCTGGAGGTCGTGGGCCGGCTCGTGGACCGGGCACAAGAGGCGGGCGAGCTGCGTCCGGACGTGACGGTGTCGGACGTACTGCTGGTGATAGCCACGGCGGCGCCCTCGCTGCCCGACGCGGCTCAGCAGGCGGCGGCTTCGGCGCGACTGCTGGACATCCTGCTGGAGGGGCTGCGGTCCCGTCCGGCCTGAGCCGAGAGTGCTTCCGGCCGGGAGCGGGTGCGGCGTGAGCCGCGGTTGCTTCCGGCCGGGTGCGCGGGCTCCTGGGCGGGGCAAGTACCCCCGGACGCATGTGCGTCGGCGAGGACCGGCCGGGTGCGCGTCGGTGATGGCGGACCGGGTGCGCGGCGCCGAGGACCGGCTGTGCCGTCCCGGCGTCCCTGGCGAGGCACGGGTCCTGTCGTCAACCGGCTTCCCGGCGAGGGCGGTTGAAGCTTCCCCGTTCGGGTGAACGATAGTTCTCCAATTCGGCAAACTCCCTCGGACGAGTGGTTGCGCCGTTCCTCCGGGTAACAGCGATGGGTCCGTGTGTCACTCTTTCCCGGTGTTCGGGTCCGAGTGTGCAGGCGGGGGCTTTCCGCAATGAGCGTTGACGGTCGGGACGAGTCACCCGGTGCCGGGGGCACGGAGACCGGGGGCACGGAGACCGGCGGTCTTCCGTCGCCGCAGGTGCCGGGCCAGGGAGGGTCCGCGTGGGACGTTCCGGCCGCGGCCCCGGAGGCCGTACCGGCCGGCGGCACCGAACCGGAAGCCAGCGTTCCGCCGCAGCGCGAGCGGTATGACCGGCGTGAGTGGCGCGACAGCGGTGTGCTGCCTCCCCCGGTCGAACTGCCGCCCGCCGACGCCGACTTGATCGCCTGGATGCGCGCGGGCGACGACACCGCCTACGAGGAGCTGTACCGGCGCCACGCGGACGCCGTCCGCAGGTACGCCCGCACCTGCTGCCGGGACGCCCACACCGCGGACGACCTCACGGCCGAGGTCTTCGCCCGCATGCTCCAGGCCGTACGCGGCGGCAGCGGCCCCGAGCACTCCGTACGCGCCTATCTGCTGACGACCGTCCGGCGCGTCGCGGCGGGCTGGACGAAGTCGGCGCGGCGGGAGCACCTGGTCGACGACTTCGCCGTGTTCGCGGCACAGGCCGCGCGCGGCGCCGAGATGTCGGACGACACCGCGTCCGGCTCCTTCGGAGCGGGCCTCGACCTGGGCGCGGACGTACGGGCGATGCACGAGGCCGAACAGTCGATGGCCATGCAGGCGTTCCGGTCGCTTCCGGAGCGCTGGCAGGCCGTGCTGTGGCACACCGAGGTCGAGGACGAGTCGCCCAGCGAGGTCGCCACGCTCTTCGGGCTCGACGCCAACGGCACGCGCGTACTGGCCAGTCGGGCCCGTGAGGGCCTCAAGCAGGCCTATCTGCAGGCGCATGTGAGCGCCACGCTCACCACGGACGAGGAGTGCGCGCGCTATGCCGACCGGCTCGGCGCGTACGCGCGCGGCGGGCTGCGCACGCGTGCCGAGCGCGGGCTGCGCAAGCACCTGGAGGAGTGCGCCAAGTGCCGGCTCGCCGCCGGTCAGATCAAGGAGGTCGCCAGCGGGATTCCCGCCGTGGTGCCGGTCGCGGTCATCGGCTGGTTCGGTGCCGCCGGTTACGCGAAGGCGGCCGCCCTCATCGCCGGCGGGGCCGGTGCGGGTGCGGCAGGCGCCGCGGGGGCCGCGTCCGCGGTGGGCGGCGGCTCCGGTGGCGCGGGGGCCGGTGGCGGGGCAGCGGCGGAAGGGCTCGGGGCGCCCGCGAAGGCCGGCATCGCGGCCGGTGTCGTCGCGGTGGCCGCGGCGGCGGTGGCGCTCGCGCTGGTGGGCGACGACGCACCGGCGAAGAAGCCCGAAGCCGTGCCGCGCCCGCCCGCTCCGGTCGTCGAGCCGCGCGTACCGTCGCCGTCACCGGACCCGCCCGAGGCGGGGCCCGTGCCGGTCGTACCGGCGGTCGCGCCGTCGCTGAAGCCGACCCCGAAGCCGCCCCGTACGCCCGAGCCGCCGGCCGAACCCGCCCCCGAGCCGAAGCCGACACCCACGCCGGTACCCACCCCCACCCCCAGGCCGACGCCGACGCCCGCGCCGCCTCCTTCCCCGCCGCCACCCGCCCCGGCCGTCTTCCAGTGGAACGAGCTGAAGTACGGCGTCATCGGGGACGGCACCCGGCCCGAGATGCGGCTCGGCGAGAGCAGCTGGGTCTGGCAGCGGTACGGCATGTCCATCGGCGACAAGCGGTACGCGAACGGTGTCACCGTGCACGGCGCGTCCTCGGTCACCATCGATCTCAACCGCACGTGCTCCTCGTACGACGCGATGGTCGGTGTGGACGACATGGTCATGGGGCTCGGCCAGGTGCGCTTCTCCGTGTTCGCCGACGGCGCCCGGATGTGGCAGTCGGGGCTGGTGCGGGGAGGCCATGCCGCGGTGCCCGTGCACGTGGACCTGACGGGCAGGAAGACGATCCGTCTGGTCGTCGAGCCGCACTCCGCCTTCGACTCGGCGTCCCTGGCGGACTGGGCCGACTCACGGTTCCGGTGCCAGTGACGCAATCCCCCGGAGGACGGGGTACGGCCGGGGCGGGTCAGGGCCTCGCGGTGGCCGGGGCCTCGGCCGATGCCTCGGCCAGTTCCCTACGGACGTCGTCCGGGGTGAGCGTGGCGCCGGTGGCGCGCTCGGTCTCGTAGGCGGCGCGGCCGAGCCCGGCCAGGGCCGTGGCCTCGACCCGTTCGAGTACCTCGCACTCGGGCATCGGGCGCGGGTGACCACCCCGCCATCGGGAGGCGGCCGCGAGAACACGGACCACGCGCGCGTGGTCGCCGATACCGGACAGGACTCCCGCCGACCGCTCGGCCAACGCCGCGAGGACCGCCTCCGCGCACCGCTCCGACGCGGCTTCGCGCAGGGCGACGGCCAGTCCGCGCAGCCCCGGCCCGGGGCCCGACTCCGTCGCCGTGAGGAGGGCGTCGATGCCGTTCAGTGCGGCGATGAACTGGGGCGGCGGCGTGCCCCGGCGGGTCTCCGCGCGGGCTGCCTCGCACAGCTCGCGTGCCCGGGTGAGGTCCCGGTCGTCGATGGCCATCTGGGACCGCATGAGAAGGACGAACGCCCGCGAGTCCGGCACCGCGTAGCGGTCGGCCGCGGCCGTCGCCTCGTCCAGGGCGGTGAGGGCGCCGGCCCGGTCGCCCTCGCGGTAGGCGATCTCACCGAGCCGGGCGATCAGGAACGGCGACTCCGCGTACGCCCCCACCTCGTGGGCGAGCCGCAGCGCCTCCTCGTACTGCCCCTTGGCCTCCTGGAGCCGTCCACGCACCATGGCCGCCTCGCCGCCCGCGCTGCACACCTGGGCGCGCATCCAGCGGTCACCCACGCGCCGGGAGACCGTCCCCAGCTCCGCGAGGTACTCGTCGATGCCCTCCATGCCGCCGGGCGTGTCGACGGCCACGTGCACACGGAACAGCAGGGCGGCGCCGATCTCCCAGTCGCCGCCGTACACACGGCAGTTGGCCAGCGAGATCTCCATGGACCGGCGCACGTCGTCGCTGCCGATCAAGAACCCGATCAGCGGCCAGATGATGCCGGGGAAACTCGCCGCGTCCGGGCCGCCGCGCGCCAGTCTGTTCCGCAGGCGCGTGACGTACTCCACGGTCCGCTCGTCCATCGGCGGGCCCTGACCGAGCTCCGCCGCCAGGAAGAACTGCAACAGACGCAGTTTGGTACGGAGCCTGTGCAGGGGGTGGTCACTCTCGGCCTCGGAGTCGAGGTCGAGGCCGGGGCCGGGGCCGGGATCGAAGCCGGCCCCGAAGGGGTCGCTGGTGCCCCGGACTCCGAAGGGGTCGTCGTCGCTGATGCCCCGGGCCCCGCTCATGCCTGTGGTGTCGTCCCCGGCTCCGACCGGGTCGGTGACATCCCGGACCCCGACCGGACCGGGGGCGTTGTCGGCCCCCGCCGGGCTGGTGACATCTCCGGTCCTGATCACGCCGGAGGTCCCGCGGCGCGGCCATGCCCGCTCCGGGCGCTCCGGGACTTCCGCCCGTGCCCCCGCGGCCGGAGCAGCGGCGGCCGGAGTCGGTGCGTCCGCAGTCGGTGCGTCCGGCGATCGCCGAGCGTCGAGCGCCGCACCCAGGCGCACGACCCGGCCGGTCCAGGCAGCGCCCTCCCGCCGGAAGTTGCGCAGCCACCAGAACCAGCCCATGGCGAGCACCAGGGCGCCGGCCTCCGGCTCGTCGGCGGCGACAACGCTGCGGTGGAGCGCCGCACGGATGTTGTCCATGTCGGTCTCCAGGCGTTGGATCCACCGGAGCTGGTCGGCGGACCGCAGCAGGGGGTCCGCCTCCTCGGCCAGCGCGCGGGCCCACGCCCGGTGTCTCCGCTCGGCCGCGGTACGCAGCTCGGGCGTTACGGCGGCACGCTCCGCGGCGTACTCGTGGATGGTCTCCAGCATGCGGTAGCGCATGCCACCGGCGCCTCTCCGGCAGGGAGCCGCGACGACCAGTGACTTGTCGACCAGCGCTCCGACGGCCTCGGCGACGGGACCGCTGCACACGGCCTCCGCGGCCTCCAGGTCCCAGCCGCCCGCGAAGACGGAGACCTCCCGCAGGACGGTCCGCTCGGACTCGTCGAGGAGGTCCCAGGACCAGTCGACGACCGCGCGCAGAGTCTGCTGGCGGGGCAGGGCCGTGCGGTTTCCCGAGGTGAGGAGGCGGAACCGGTCGTCGAGGCGGTCGGCGATCTGACGAGCGGTGAGCATCCGCAGGCGGGCGGCGGCCAGCTCGATGGCGAGCGGCAGACCGTCCAGGCGGCGGCAGATCTCGTCGACGGCGGCGGGGTCGTCGGTGACACCGGCGCCAGGGCCGACGGCTGCCGCGCGCTCCAGGAAGAGGCGGTGCGCGGGGCCGGGGAGGAGGGGCTCGACCGGACGCACGGACTCGCCGGGGACACCCAGGGGTTCACGGCTGGTGGCCAGGATCGTGAGCCCCGGGCAGTGGGTCAGGAGCGTCTCGGCGAGCTCGGCCGCGGCGTCGATCACATGTTCGCAATTGTCAAGGATCAGGAGTTGGCTGCGTGGGGCGCAGTACTCGACGAGCAGGGCGACCGGGTCGTCCTGCTGCACCGTCATCTCGTGGGTCATCAGCACGGTCTCGCGCAGACCGAGGGCACTGACCACCGCGCCGGGCACCGCCTCCGGCCGGTCGAGCGGGGCGAGCTCGGCCAGCCATGCCTGCGGATGCCCGGCGGCGGCTTCCTCGGCGAGGCGGGTCTTGCCGGAGCCGCCCGGTCCGGTGAGGGTGACGAGACGGGCCCTGTGCAATTCGGAACGGATCGCGTCGAGTTCGGGTTCCCGGCCCACGAAGGAATTCAGACGGGGGCGGATGTTGCCGGACTGCTCGGGTTCCGCGGGAGCGACGGCCGCGTACGGGCTCGGGGGCACCGGCACCCGCATCGGCACCGTCGCGGGCGGGCTGGAACGGGGCCCCGCAGCCGGGCTCGGGGCGAACGCGGGACCGTACGTGGACGCCGGTCCGGAACCGTGCGTGGACGCCGGTGCAGGACCGCGCGTGGACGCGACCGGGGTACCCGCGGGCCCGCGGCCGTACACGGACCCACCCGCTTCCGCCGCAGACGCAGACGCAGACGCA
Organism: Streptomyces aurantiacus; assembly: GCF_027107535.1. Lineage (NCBI taxonomy): Bacteria > Bacillati > Actinomycetota > Actinomycetes > Kitasatosporales > Streptomycetaceae > Streptomyces > Streptomyces sp. Qhu-G9. Next base: position 9,297,808 of record NZ_CP114283.1, read on the forward strand.
GACGCAGGTGATGGTGCGGACGCAGGCGCGGGTGCGGGTGCGGGCCGTGGAGTCAGCAGTTCGGCGTGCAGGGCGCGGAGTTCCGGGCCCGGGTCCGTGCCCAGACCGTCCGTCAGGGCACGGCGGACCGTCTCGTACGCCGCCAACGCGTCCGCCCGGCGGCCGGTGTCCCGCAGGGCCCGGATGAGGAGGGCGTGCAGCGGTTCGTCGTACGGGTGGAGACCGGTGAGCTCCTTCAACTCCGGTACGGCGTCGTGGGCGTGGCCGTTGCACAGGTCCGCCTCCACGCGCGCGCGTGTCGCCTCCTGACGGAGGGACTCCGGGCGGGCCGCCGCCGCGGCGCGGTCGGGCAGGTCGGCGAGGGCCGGGCCCCGCCACAGGGACAGGGCTTCCCTGAGAGTGCGGGCGGCAGTGGCCGGATCATCGTCCAGGCGGGCCCTGCCCTCACGGACCAGCCGTTCGAAGACGAACAGGTCGACGTCCTCCGGGGTGGCGTCGAGGCGGTAGCCGCCGGGCTCCGAGGCGACGGCGTCCCGGCCGAGGGCTCGGCGCAGGCGGCCCACGAGGGCCTGCAGGGCGGCGGGGGCGTCGTGCGGGGGATCGTCCGGCCAGACCTCGTCGATGAGGGTCTCCGGGGACGTGGTGCGGGTGGTCCTCAGGGCAAGGGCCGTGAGAAGCGCGCGGAGGCGGGGGCCTCCCAGGGGCAGGTCATTGCCCTGGGTGTCCGCCGCCTGGGTGACGCCCAGGATTCTGTACCGCACGGGGCCATTGTCGCCGGTGTGCTGGGGCGGGGCCGGGCTTTTCCGTCCCCGCCGCACCTTCCCTTGCCGCCGGAACCCTGCCCTTTCCGTCTCCTTCAGGGACCAGCTTCAGAGGATCGGCCGCTGAGCCCTCGTCCCTCGAACGCCTGAGGGGCTGAAAACATAAGAACGCAGCCCGGCCGGGCCCCTCGCATGCCTACGCCCTCCTGTGCCCGTCTAGCCTCTCCGCGCGCCCGCGCCCAGTGCCCCCCTCTGGGGCCGGATTCCCGCCGGGACGGCGCGCTGGCGGGCCGGGGTGCCCGTCCAGCAGGTGCCGCGGCGGTCCAGGAGGCGGCGGAGCCACAGTTCGAGCGAGACCAGGTCCGCGAGGCCCTCCAGGGGCAGGGGCTCTCCGTCGGCCGCCGCCCGCAGGGCCTTGCGGACGACGCGGGCCTCGACCAGGCCCGCCTGGGCGAGGAGAGGCGTGTCGAAGAGGGCCACCAGTTCGTCCACGGCGACGCGGAGCCCGGTGCGCGCGGCGGCGGCCGAGGACGCGTGGGAGGGTGCGCCCCAGCCGGGCGGGAGGTCGGCCACTCCGGCACCCTCCAGGACCGTACGCAGTATGGCGGCCCGCGCTCCGGGCTGGACGCGCAGTGCTTCGGGGAGGGCGCGGCAGGCGCGTACGACCTGGTTGTCGAGGAAGGGGGCGTGCAGACGCTGGAAGCGGACCTCCGCGGCCTGTTCCAGGATGCGCAGGTCGGCGGCGTGCCGGGCCAGCGCGGTGCGGGCCCGGAAGTCGCCCGGCCGCTGGCCGGGGCCGACGCTCGCGCGGGTCGCCGAGCCCGTCAGACGAACCGATACTTCAGCGAGGGCCTCGCCCGTCAGCCAGCGCGCGGCGGGTCCCGGTCTGGCCCACGTGAGCGCGGCGAGAGACGCCCCCACGGCACCTCCCGGCTCCTCGAACCGCCTGTGCAGCAGCCGGTCGGCCAGCCCTTCGATACCGACCAGGTAGGGCGTACGGGCCAGTTTGCGGGCCGCGCCGTACACGCGCGCGGGGACCATGACCGAGCCGTCGGCCTTGGCCAACGCCGCGACCGGGCGCACCAGATGGCGCCGCTTGCGGTCCATGAGCAGGTCCGCGAGGCGGGCCGGGTGGGCGTCCAGTACCTGTCGGGCCCCGTACCCCGTGAAGTGGTCCGCGCTGCCCGAGGCCAGGCGGGCGCGATGGCGGACGGCCGTCACCAGGGACGGGCCCGGCTCGTCCGTCAGGGGGCCCTCCAACTCGGCGTAGGGGAGCACTTCCTCGCCCCCGGCGACCACCACGTGGTGCAGTCGCGGGTTGGCGGCGAGCGTCCCGGCCCGTTCCAGTTCCGCTTCCCGGCCCTTCACCGCCAGGTCGTTGAAGGTGACCGCGAGGAGCCGCTCGCCGGCGCCCGTGCCGTGCCCCAGGACGGTGCCGGGTGCGCCGGGCAGACCGGCGGCGAGGAGGGCGAGGGTGCCCGAGGCGGGGCCTCCGGAGAGGTCGGCTCCAATACCGGGCACGGGCATGCCGCGGGCCGCGCGCCGCTCGGCGGGCCCCATCCCGGGTACGGGTCCCGGGTCTATGTCGGCTCCCGGTACGTGTCTGGGGGCGGCGAGCCGCGCGCGCACGGCCTCCACCAGGGCGTCCCGGACGCCGTCCACCGCACTGACGGCGTCGGCGATGGGGGCGGCGACGGCGAGGGAGGCCACCGCCTCGTAGCCGGCGATCTCCCGTGCGCCCGCGCGCAGGATCAGCGCGTGCCCCGGCGGAATGCGCCGCACGCCCTCGTAGGGGGTCGTGTCGTGGAGAGCGGCCGGTACGTCGGGAGCGGCGAGCAGGGCCGCCAGATGTCCGAAGTCGAGGTTGGCCTCGATGAGGTCGGCGAGGGGCAGAGCCGCGGTCGAGTAGGCCGTGCCGCTCGCCCAGGGCGTGTAGAACACCGGCCTGGCGCCCGCGAGATCGCCGCAGACCATGACCCGGCGGCCCACCTGGACGACGGCCGTGTAACTGCCGGGCCAGGCCGTCAGATGCCGAAGTGCCCCGCCGCGCGCGGCGAACAGGCCCACGCGCAGTTCCTCGTCGGAGGCACCGCAGGTGCCGAGCACCGCCATGCGGTTCTGGTCGTCGGCCTTGATGACGCGCACCTCGTCGGGGCGCCAGTCGCCGACCGCCCAGAGCGGATCGGGGTCGCCCCACAGGAGCTGGGAACCGACCGGGTGAACCGTCTCTCCGTCGCTCCCGGTCGCGCCCGCCGAACCGGCCTCAGGCGCGCGAGCGACGGTGCTGCTCCATCCCACCAACCATCGCATCGCCGCCTCCACAGGCTGTGGACAACCAGTGCACCGCACGAACCGGTCACCATGCTGCCACGAAGAATGCGCACCGGAGGGCCGGCGAGGCCGCTTGTGCTCCCCGGAGTGCGCCCCTGGGAGATGCCCCGTCCGAGGCCGACGCACGCACGGGGAGAGGCGATCGAGGAGAATTGCCCCTGCGGCTACGACCTGAATGCGCCCCCGGTACGCTCCCCCAAGGCACCCAACGCGCCCTCAAATTCCGTGGTGGGAGCGGTATTTGCCCTCGGACGGAGGGGGCGATATTCAGCCAAATCGGGGATGGACGCAGGGCGTTGCACACGCTCCGTACAGGCTGTGCGCAACGCACAGTCCGGGAGGCGGAGTCCGCCTCCCGGACCGGTCCGCCGCCCGCGGGGATGTAGGCGGCGGTGTCCCCCAGCCCACTGGATCCAGTACAGCGGGCCGACCCACGCACGATCCATGCAAGCGCTCCCCCGGTGGCCGGAGAAGAGCGCACGGACAGGCGCACGGCCACACAACGGGAGCACGACACGACGCTCCGTGCTTGCCCGCGGACCACAATCCCGCCATCCGGAACAATGCCCCTTAACGCTTGGGATGCGGCGAACTACCCTGTGTTTGCCTGTGTTTTCGCGGGAGGCATATTCCTGAGGGCTCGGCCACGTGCTTTTGCGGGTGGGGTTCCAGGGGTTGGCACCCGGGAAGACGCAGCACGAATGCCGCGTGGCTGAACCCGCGCGGCAGCCGTCTGTGTCGAGGGGTGGCGCATGTCCAGGGAGCAACGCGGGCCGAACGAAAAACTCGGCGCCGTTCTCGCCCTCGCGGGAATCAGCAACGCAGGACTCGCGCGTCGCGTCAACGATCTTGGCGCTCAACGCGGGTTGACTCTTCGCTACGACAAGACGTCGGTGGCGCGCTGGGTGTCGAAAGGCATGGTGCCGCAGGGCGCCGCGCCGCACCTCATCGCCGCCGCCATCGGCCAGAAACTCGGCCGCCCGGTCCCGCTCCACGAGATCGGTCTGGCGGACGCGGATCCCGCGCCCGAGGTGGGCCTCGCCTTCCCCCGAGACGTGGGACAGGCCGTACGGTCCGCGACGGACCTCTACCGGCTCGACCTCGCGGGGCGCCGGGCAGGTTCGGGCGGCATCTGGCAGTCTCTCGCCGGATCGTTCGCGGTGAGCGCGTACGCGACTCCCGCGTCCAGGTGGCTGATAACACCGGCCGACAGCTCGGTTGCACGCGACGCGAACCCGGCGGAGGGCTCCGGAGCACCGCTGAAAGTCGGCCACAGCGACGTGCAGAAGCTGCGGGAGGCCGCCGAGGACGCCAGGCGCTGGGACTCCAAGTACGGAGGCGGCGACTGGCGTTCGTCCATGGTGCCGGAGTGCTTACGGGTCGAGGCGGCACCGCTGCTCCTGGGCTCGTACTCGGACGAGGTCGGCCGGGCCCTTTTCGGGGCGAGCGCCGAACTCACCCGCCTGGCGGGCTGGATGGCCTTCGACACGGGCCAGCAGGAGGCCGCACAGCGCTACTACATCCAGGCACTGCGCCTGGCCCGCGCGGCGGCGGACGTGCCCTTAGGGGGCTACGTACTGGCTTCCATGTCCCTCCAGGCGACCTACCGCGGCTTCGGCGACGAGGGCGTGGACCTCGCGCAGGCCGCCCTGGAGCGCAACCGCGGCCTGGCCACCGCCCGCACGATGAGCTTCTTCCGCCTGGTGGAGGCCCGGGCCCACGCGCGCGCGGGTGACGCCCAGGCGGCCGGCGGCGCCCTGAAGGCGGCCGAGGGCTGGTTGGAGCGGGCTCGTGACGGCGACCAGGACCCGTCCTGGCTCGGCTTCTACTCGTACGACCGTTTCGCGGCCGACGCGGCGGAGTGCTACCGCGATCTGAAGGCTCCGCGGCAGGTCCGCCGTTTCACCGAGCAGGCCCTGTCGAAGCCGACGGAGGAGTTCGTACGGTCCCACGGGCTGCGTCTGGTGGTGTCGGCGGTCGCCGAGCTCGAGTCGGGCAACCTCGACGCGGCGTGCGAGCAGGGCGTACGGGCGGTGGAGGTGGCCGGGCGCATCTCCTCGGCCCGCACCACGGAGTACGTGAAGGATCTCCTCCACCGACTGGAGCCGTACGGCGACGAGCCACGCGTCGTGGAGCTGCGCGAGCGGGCCAGGCCGCTGCTCATGGCCCCGGCCTAGGGGCAGGAAAGCACCACCGGTACCCGTCACAGGAAGCACCACCGGTGCCGGTCGGCAGAGGTGACCGGCACCACGAAGCGCTACCGGGACCGCGCATCCCCCGTGTTCCTGGGGTTTGAGGCCGTTGTCAGTGGCGCAGTGCACTATCGGAGATGCGAGTCGGAGGTGAAAGCCGAAGGCGGGAGGTGGACGGACGAATGGTGCGGGAGATCGCTCACGACTGTGACGTGCTCGTGATCGGGGGCGGGATCGTCGGTCTGTCGACGGCCTACGCGATCACGCGTTCCGCTCCGGGCACGCGGGTGACGGTGCTGGAGAAGGAGCCCGGCCCGGCCCGCCATCAGACGGGACGCAACAGCGGGGTCATCCACAGCGGGATCTACTACCGCCCGGGCTCGCTGAAGGCCCGGTTCGCGGTGCGGGGCGCCGCCGAGCTGGTCAAGTTCTGCGCGGAGTACGACATCGCGCACGCGGTGACCGGCAAGCTGATCGTCGCCACGGAGCGGGACGAGCTCCCCCGCCTGCACGCACTGGTACAGCGGGGCCGGGAGAACGGCATCGCGGTCCGCGAGCTGGGCGCCTCCCAGATCGGCGAGTACGAGCCCGAGGTGCGGGGCCTCGCCGCGATCCGTGTCGCCACGACAGGGGTGTGCGACTTCGTGGGTGTGGCCCGACAGCTCGCGGACGCCTCGGGGGCCCGGATCCGGTACGGCGCGAAGGTCGCGTACATCGACCGACGTCCCGACCGCGGAGTGGCCGTCCGCACGGACGACGGCACGGTCGTCCGCGCGCGCGTGCTGGTCAACTGCGCCGGCCTCCACTGCGACGCCGTGGCCCGCCTGACGGGCGACGACCCCGAGATGCGGATCGTCCCCTTCCGCGGCGAGTACTACACCCTGGCCCGCCCCGACCTGGTCAACGGCCTCGTCTACCCCGTCCCCGACCCCGCGTTCCCCTTCCTCGGCGTCCACCTCACCCGGGGCATCGACGGCAGCGTCCACATCGGTCCGAACGCCGTCCCGGCGCTGGCGCGCGAGGGCTACGACTGGCGTACGGTCCGCCCCCGCGAGCTGGCCACGACCCTGGCCTGGCCCGGTTCCTGGCACATGGCCCGGAGCCACTGGCGCTACGGCGGCGGGGAGCTGCGCCGCTCGCTCTCCAAGACGGCCTTCACCCAGGCGGTCCGGCGCCTGCTGCCCGCGGTGACCCCCGACGACCTGGTCCCGGCGTCCGCGGGCGTCCGAGCCCAGGCGGTCCTGCGTGACGGCACCCTGGTGGACGACTTCCTGATCCAGGAGGGCCCCCGCACGGTCCACGTACTGAACGCGCCCTCCCCCGCGGCCACGGCCTCACTCCCCATCGGCCGAGAAGTGGCCCGCCGAACCCTCAAGGCCCTCGCAAACACCTGAAGAGCCCGGCCGCACCCCGCACCGACGCCACCACCACCCCACGACGGACGCCGCGCCGCCCGCACGGAAGGGGCCGCGGCCTCCGTCCTCACGAAAGGGGCCGCGGCCTCCGTCCTCACGGAAGGGGCCGTGCCGGTACGTCGCAGTCCGCCGCCTAGCTCTTCCTCACGGAGCTCACCATGGCAGCAGAGGGCAGTACGCCCGGCCGCGGCGGACTCGACGTACCGGCACGGCCCCGACCCACCACGAACGCGACACCCCCACACGGCGTACCCGCCACCCCACACCCCCACCCCACACCGCGCCCCCGCCACCCCACACGCCGTAAAATCAACCCACTGTGTCTGACTCACCCCTCACCCCCGAACCCTCCGGCCACCCCGACGCCCCGCCCCGCACCGCACCCGACGGCCCGCCCGTCGATGCCCGCGTCGACGCCCCCGCCGGCACCCCCCGTACCCCCCGCCCAAAGGGCGAGCCCCGCTTCCCCGACGGCCCCCGCGCCGACCCGGCAGGCTCCCACTTCGAGCGACGGATCCGCAGCTTCCAGCCACGCCGGAGCCGCGTCACCCAGGGCCAGGAGGACGCGCTGCAGCGTCTGTGGCCGAAGTGGGGCCTGGACATCGACGGACAGCGGACCCTCGACCTCGCCGAGCTGTTCGGGGCCGACATCCCGGTCGTGCTGGAGATCGGCTTCGGCATGGGCGAGGCGACCGCCGTGATGGCCTCCGAGGACCCGGGCACCGGAATCCTCGCCGTCGACGTCCACACCCCGGGCCAGGGCAACCTGCTGAACCTCGCGGACCGGGCCGGCCTGTCCAACCTCCGCGTCGGCAACGGCGACGCGATCATCCTGCTGCGCGAGATGCTGGCGCCGGACTCCCTCGCCGGCCTGCGGGTCTACTTCCCGGACCCGTGGCCCAAGAAGCGCCACCACAAAAGGCGCCTGATCCAGCCGGAGTTCCTCACACTCGCCGCGTCCCGCCTGCGCCCCGGCGCACTGCTGCACTGCGCGACGGACTGGGAACCGTACGCGGAGGTCATGCTCGAAGTCCTCACCGCGCACCCGGACTTCGAGAACACCCGGCCCGACGGCGGCTTCGCGCCACGTCCCGCCTTCCGGCCCCTGACGCGTTTCGAGGGCCAGGGCCTGGACAAGGGTCACGCAGTGAACGATCTGCTGTTCCGCCGCGTACCGCTTACTGCGGACAGCACGGGCGGCTGAGCCCCCGTGTGGGGTCCGGCGAGCGACGTGCGAGGCGCGGACCGCGCACCGCAACCCGCGACGAGGAGAACACGGAGGGCTGATCGCACCCACACGGCGGAGCCGCACGAAGCCACGGCCCCACGCCCCCGAGGGGGCACTCTCGCGGGCCACGCCCCTCCCTCGTTAGGGTTTTTGTCATGGCCACCAGCCTTCCACCCCCGGCACCCCCCGGCCTTCCCGCCGGAGGCGTCCGTCGGCGCGCGCGCTGGTGGCAGCGCAAGTGGGTGCGTTACGGCGCGCTGACCGCCCTGCTCACCCTCTCGGGCCTCGTGATCCTGGCGCTCGTCCGCAAACAGACCGGCACCGAGGGCTTCCTGGTGGGCCTGGGGCTGGCCGTGCTGCCCGTCCCGCTCCTCGTCGCCGCGTTCCGCTGGCTGGACCGGGTCGATCCGGGGCCCTGGAGAAACATTCTCTTCTCCTTCGCGTGGGGCGCCTGCGCGGCCGCCCTGATAGCCATCGTCGCGAACAGCTTCGCGACCCAGTGGATAGCGACGGCCACCGCCGACCCGTCCCACGCCGACACCCTCGGCGCGACCGTCATAGCGCCGGTCGTCGAGGAGTCGGCGAAGGCCGCGGCGGTCCTGCTCGTCTTCCTGTTCCGCAGACGGGACTTCACCGGGATCGTCGACGGCGTGGTGATAGCCGGGGTCACCGCGACGGGCTTCGCGTTCACCGAGAACATCCTCTATCTGGGCACCGCGTTCGGCACCGACCAGCTCACCGGCGACACGGGCATCTTCTCCGTCACCGCCGCCACCTTCTTCGTACGCGTGATCATGTCGCCCTTCGCGCACCCGCTGTTCACCGTGCTGACCGGGATCGGTTTCGGCATCGCCGCGCGCGCCGCGGACCGCCAGCGGGTGCGCCGCGTGCTCCTCCCGATCACCGGGCTGCTGCTCGCGATGGGCATGCACGCGATGTGGAACGGCTCGTCGAGCTTCGGCGACTACGGCTTCTTCGCGGTCTACGCGGCCTTCATGGTGCCGTCGTTCGGGCTGCTCACCTGGCTGGCCGTCTGGACCCGCCAGCGCGAACTGGGCACGGTCCGCGACGAACTTCCCCCGTACGCCATGGCGGGCTGGATCGCCGCACCCGAGCCGTTCGTCCTCGGCTCGATGAAGGCTCGGCGGCTGGCCCGCGAGTACGCCACCCACCACGGCGGTCGGGACGCGGGCCGGGCCGTCGCGGAGTACGAGGCGTACGCGACGTCGCTGGCGTTCCTGCGTCACCGGGGCCGCCGCGGCCGGGCGGGCGCGGACTTCGTCGTACGGGAACGGGAGCTGCTCCACGAGCTGTGGGCCCGCCGGGAGCCGGCCCGCCCGGCCCTGGCGTACGCGGCCAGAGCGACGGCCCCGCCCCCGGCGCCGCCACTCTGGCCGGGACACGGGTACCCATACACGGGACATCAGCACGCGGAACACCCCAACGGGGACCGACACGGGCATCCTGCTCCGCACCCGACCTCGGCGCCGCATCCCACGTACAACCCGTACCGGACCTGAGCCACTGCCGCGGCAATCACCGCGGAACCCTCCGGACCCCTCTGCGGAACCAGGCCCGGAACCCGCGCAGGCCCCGGCCCCGGTGAACCTCTCAGGCGCGGGACTCGGGCGCCTCAGGCGGAGGCGTTGGTCAGCTTCGTGAGGTCCGCGTCCGTGAGGGTCAGCTCCGCCACCTTCAGCAGCGCCGGAAGCTGCTCCACCGTACGGGCGCTGGCGATCGGCGCGGCGACCGTCGGGCGGGACGCGAGCCAGGCCAGGGCCACGGTCGCGATCTCGGCCCCGCGTTCCTGCGCGACCTCGTCGAGCGCGGCCAGGACCCGCTGCCCCCGCTCCGTCTCCAGGTGCTTGCCCGCCGAACCGGCCCGGGGGCTGTCGATGCGGGCGCCCGCCCGGTACTTGCCGGTGAGAAATCCTGCCGCGAGCGCGGAGTAGGGCACGGCGGCCAGTCCGCCGCGCGAGGCGACGTCCTGGAGCGGTCCTTCGTACGTGTCGCGGGAGACCAGGTTGTAGTGGGGCTGGAGCGCCACGTACCGCGCGAGGCCCTCGCGGTCGGAGAAGTCCAGGGACTCCTGGAGCCGTTCGGGAGAGAGGTTGGACGCGGCGATCGCGCGGACCTTGCCGGCGCGCACGAGCTCGTCCAGGGCCGCGAGGATCTCCTCGACCGGGACGGACGGGTCGTCGAAGTGCGTGTAGTAGAGGTCGATGTGGTCCGTCTTCAGACGACGCAGCGACGCCTCGGCGGCCGCCTTGATGTTCGCCGCGGACAGGCCCTTGTACCGGGGATGGGCACCGACCTTGGTCGCGACGAGGACGTCTGCGCGGTTGCCGCGCGCGGTCAGCCAGTCGCCGAGGACGGTCTCGGACTCACCGCCCTCGTTGCCCGGCGCCCAGGCCGAGTACGTGTCGGCGCTGTCCACGAAGTTCCCGCCGGCGGCGGTGTACGCGTCGAGCACGGCGAAGGACCTGGCCTCGTCGGCGGTCCAGCCGAAGACGTTGCCGCCGAGGGCGAGCGGGAAGACCTCCAGGTCGGACGAACCCAGCTTGCGAAGAGAAGTCATGGGTACGTCAACGGCCGTACCGGACGGCCGTATTCCGTACCTACGGGCGTCCGGACCGCGAGCGGCCTACGGGTTGAGGCCCTTGCCGCGCAGCCAGGCCATCGGGTCGATGCCGCTGCCGCCGCTGGTGTGGACCTCCAGGTGCAGGTGCGCCCCGGTGACGTTGCCGGTCGCGCCCACGCGGCCGATGACGTCGCCCGTGCCGACCTTCTGCCCGACGCTGACCCCGATCGACGACTGGTGGGCGTACCAGACCTCGGTGCCGTCGTCGAGCGTGAGGACCGTGCGGTAGCCGTACGAGCCGTTCCAGCCCGCCTCGGTGACCGTGCCGCTGTGAACGGCCTTGATCGGGGTACCCGTGGGAGCGGCGAAGTCCAGACCCGTGTGCTGGCCCGAGGACCACAGCGAGCCGGACTGCCCGTAGGTCGAGGTGATCGTGTACGAGGAGGTGGGCAGCGTGTACTGCGTGGCGAGTTCGGCGAGGCGCGCGGCCTCGGCCTTCTTCTTGGCCTCGTCCTTCTTCTTCTGCTCGGCGGCGGCGGCCTTGGCCTTCGCCGCGTCCTGCTCCTTGGCCGCCAGCGTGGCGGCCTTCTTCGCGGCGGCGGCCTCTGCGGCCGCCTGGGCCTCGCGGTCGACCTGGTCCTGCTGGAGCTCCGCCTGGAGCATGATGCGGGTGCGCAGGGCCTCACCGGCGTCCGCGCTGCCCTGCTCGGCGTCGGCCGTGGTGAGGCCGGCGGCGGTGAGCGGCGTGCTGGAGCCCTCGGGGGCCTCTTCGTCCGAGATCAGCGAGCCCACGTTCGGCAGGTCGGGGATCGAGATCGACACCGGCGGCTTGCCGGTCTGCGCGGTGGCCATGCCGCCCGCGCCGACGGCGGCTATGACACCGACGCCCAGAACGGTGGAGCTGCGGGCGAGTCCTCCGCCGCGCTGCTTGGAGACGCGGTGCCGGCCGCGGACGGGAACGACGGTGTCCGCGCTGGGATTCCAGACCTCCCAGGTCTCCTCGTCCTTACGAGCGCCGTAGGCGAAGGTGTCGGGCTTCTTGTCACCCGAGGTGTCCCCCGTGAACTCATTCGGCACGAACGAGGGTGCGGGGGCAGGCCTGTTGGACGCCACGTGGGCGCGCTCCTTTCCTTCCTTCTCGCCTACCGGGTTAGCTGACGGGTTCGGAGCAGGAAGGTCTCCTACGCGCGTCAACCACGGTGTCAAACACCGCGAAAGACACGCGATTCACCCCATGTAGGTGGTTCCCCGGTTCCCTTGCGGGATTCGGCGCGTGCGCACGGAGCCATCTCTTGTGACGGCTGGGACGACCGCGCTGCGTTATCGAACGTTAATAGACGCGGGCACTGGATTCCAAGCTGTTCTTGATGATCGTTAAGGCTCTTGACCTGGACTTACAGGTCATGAGCGGGGTAAATCGGGCGAGTTGATCGCCATTCACCGGTGTCGGATCTGTTGACGGTGCGTCAGTTGTTGTGCGCAGGGGCGTCATTCGACTACTGCAGGTGATATGGACCCTGGATGCTCGCGGACAGGTCGCGGGATCCCCACAGGAAAGTCGCGGGAAGGGCGCGGGAAGGGCGTACCGCTACGGCCGTCGCACGGCGAGCAGCGCCATGTCGTCCGTGGACCGGCCCCCGGTGTACCGGTGGACGTCGTCCACCAGCTCGTCGAGCAGTTCGTCGGGCCCGGCGAAGACCCGCCCGGACAGCTGTCCCACCGGATCGAAGAACACGCCCCGCTCGTCCCGGGCCTCGGACAGCCCGTCGGTGTGGAGGAGCAGCACGGCCCCGCCCGGGAGCGCCTCCTCCTGCGCGCGGTCGGGCCGGCCGCCCAGCTCCCCCATCCCGAGGGGCAGCGAGGGATCCGCCGCGGCGAGTGTGCGGACGGTTCCGTCGCCGTGCAGGAGGAGGGGCCCGGGGTGGCCGCGGTTGACGAGGCGTACGACCTGGGCGCCGTGCGGGATCTCGGCGAGGACGGCGGTGGTGAAGCCTTCGAAGATCTCGACGCTGTCCCGCCGGACGCCCTCGCGCGCCAGTGCCCGTTCCAGTCGCTGGGCGACCGCCTCCAGAGTGGCCTCGTGCTCGGCGGCCTCCCGGAAGGCCCCGATGACGACGGCCACGGTGCCGACCGCCCCCATGCCCTTGCCCCGCACGTCTCCCAGGACGAGCCGTACGCCGTGCGGGGTGTCCTGCACGGCGTACAGGTCGCCCCCGATGAACGCGTCCGCCTGCGCCGCCACGTATCTGGCCGCGATGTCGAGCCCGCCGATCCGCCCGGCCGGTTCGGGCAGTACGGCCCGCTGGGCGGCCTCGGCGATCTCCCGCGCCGAGGCGAGGCGGGCGTTGCCGAGGCTCACCAGCCGGTTGATGACGATCGCCAGGCCGGCGACGGTTCCCACGGTGACGACCTCGGTGACCGCGCCCACGTCGAAGGCGAACCTGAGGTGCACGAGGGCCATGGCCGCTGTTCCCACGATGCCCGTGCAGACGGTGGCGCCGAGCGAGAAGAGCGGTGCGGCCACGAGCGCGGCGGCCGTGAAGAAGGGGGCCGCGGTGAAGTCCTTGGGCGAGAGGAGGTCGTAACAGACTCCCGCGGCGATCAGCAGCGCGGGCAGCAGGCGGACGAGGGTGCGGGTGTGGGCGTAGGAGACGGTCCGTCGCTCGGGCTCGACGGGCCCCGGCGCCCACTTCTCCACCTCACGACGCCCGGCCACGTGACTCCTGCCCTTCCCGCGCTCTGTCCAGATTCCCGGGAGCGGGGGTGGGGAGCGAGCCGGCGGGAGCCGGGCGGGTGAGCGCCGACCCGTCCGGCACGGGCCGTGATGGACCTCGCGGACCTTGGGGGCCTCGGAGGTCTCGCGAACCTCGTGGAAAACACCTGGGGCCGGAATCCCGTTGGATTCCGGCCCCAGGTCTTCAGTAGCGGGGACAGGATTTGAACCTGCGACCTCTGGGTTATGAGCCCAGCGAGCTACCGAGCTGCTCCACCCCGCGTCGTTGAAACCAGTGTACGCCATCTGCGGGACCCCTGGCACACGGGTTAACGCCGCCCTCCCTCAACCCTCCGGCAACTCTCCGGCGGGCGCGCGGCGAGGTCAGCCGAGGTGGCGGTTGGGCGCCTTGGCCGCGTCCTCGTACTCCGGGAGCACCAGGACGTCGGCGCCGTGCGCCGCCAGCAGGCCGTTCCCGTCCGCCGACGCCACGAACGTGTCGGGCTCACGCCACGCGGTGACGACCCGGCGCGCCCCCGCGTCGAGGATCAGCCGGGCACAGGGCGCGGGCCGCGAGGAGCGGCGGGCGCAGGGCTCCAGGCTGCTGTAGACCGTGGCGGTCGCGAGCCGCGGGTCGCCCGGCTCGATCCTGGCGAGCGCGGCCTCCTCCGCGTGCGAGAGGGGGTCGGACTCACGGGAGTACCCGCGGGCCAGTTCCGTGCCGTCTGCCGCGACGACGACCGCGCCGACACTGAAGGCCGTCCGGGAGGGCGGGCACTCGGCGGCGAGGCCGCAGGCGAGCTCCAGCCAGTGGTGGTCGGCCGCCGAGGGGACGGAGCCGGTGCCGGGCGCGGTGGGGACGTACCGCATGAGCACGACGTCTCCGACGGGCCGGGTCTCGATCAGCCGCATCCGGTTCCGTGCGCCGCCGGGGTACTCCCCGGGCCCGAAGAGCCGTGGCGCGTCCGGCTCGCCCACCACGAGCGGTGCCAGGGCGAGCTGCAGTTCGTCGGCGAGGCCCTGCTGGAGGAGCTGGGTGTGGACGCGGCCGCCGCCCTCGACCATGAGCCGTCGTACGCCGCGTTCGTCGTGGAGGTGCGCGAGTACGGCCCGCCAGTCCAGGGCGGGCCCCACGGAGACAACGTCGACGCCGAGCCCGCGCAGCGCCTCGTTCGCTCTCGGGGCCCCCTCGTCGGACGTGTAGACGATCTTCTCGCCGCCCGTGGACCAGAAGTTGGCGCCGGGATCGAGGTCGCCGCTGCCACTGACCGCGACCTTCAGCGGGTACTCCGGCCGGCCGGCGGCGACGCGGGCCGCGCGCCGCTCGGCGGAGTTGACGAGGAGCCGGGGGTTGTCGGCGCGCAGGGTGCCCGCGCCCACGAGGATCGCGTCGGACCCGGCCCGTACCTCGTCGACCCGGTCGAAGTCGGCAGGCCCGGAGAGCAGCAGCCGTTCGGGGCCGGTGTCGTCCAGGCGTCCGTCGAGGGAGACCGCGGCGGACAACAGGACGTGGGGGTGGGGCATCGACGCGCTCTCTTTCGGAGGCAGGGTTCGGGCCGACCGGAGCCGGGCTTGGTTCAAGTTTGAAGCAAACCTACACTGGAGGCATGACGACCCGCTGGCTCACCCCCGAGGAGCAGCGCGCCTGGCGCGCCTACATCGCCGCCTCCCATCTCCTGGAGGACGCGATCGACCGGCAGCTCCAGCAGGAGGCCGGCATGCCCCACCTTTACTACTCCATCCTCGCCAACCTCTCCGAGGCGCCCGAGCGCGGCCTGCGCATGACGGACCTCGCCGAACGGACGAAGATCACCCGCAGTCGGCTGACGTACGCGGTGACCCGCCTGGAGAAGGACGGGGCGGTGCGCCGTGAGGGATGCCGTATGGACAAGCGGGGCAGCATCGCGGTCCTGACCGACGAGGGGATGGAGCTGCTGGAGCGTACGGCTCCCGGCCATGTGGAGACGGTCCGCGCGACCCTCTTCGACCACCTCACGCCGGGGCAGGTGGGGCAGCTGGAGGAGATCTGTGCGGCGGTCGCGCGCGGGCTGGAGGGCGACGACCCGCAGGCCACCCCGGACGACGTGCCGTGGCGCCGCCGTTCGTCCGGCTCCTGCACGTGAGGCCGCCCGCACCCTCCTGACGGCCGGGACGGCGGGTCCGCCCGCCTGAGGCCAGCGCCACTCCCTCACCACGAAAATCCGTTGCTTCAACTTTAAAGCATGCGGTAGGGTCTCGTTCCGAGGATCTGCTTCAAATCTGAAGCAGGTGAGGAACGTGGACCGGAGTACCGCATGCCCGACTACCCCGCCGCCACCCAGCGCTCGCGCGTGAGGGTGCCGCTGCGCTTCCACGACGGCTACAGCGTCGACGCCGAGCTGGTCACCTTCCACGGCCTGACCGACGGCCGGGAACACGTGGCGATGATCCTCGGCGACCCCGCCGGCAGCACGCCGCTGGTCCGCCTGCACTCCGAGTGCCTGACGGGCGACGCCTTCGGTTCGTCCCGCTGCGACTGCGGCCCCCAGCTCCGCGAGGCCGTCGAACAGATCGCGACCCGCGGCGGCGTCCTCCTCTACCTCCGCCAGGAGGGCCGGGGCATAGGCCTCTACAACAAGCTCGACGCGTACGCCCTCCAGGACGAGGGCCTCGACACGTACGCCGCCAACACGGCCCTCGGCCTCCCCGAGGACGCCCGCGACTACACGGCGGCGGCACAGATGCTCACGGCCCTCGGCGTCACGGAGCTGGACCTCCTCTCCAACAACCCCGACAAGGCGGAGCAGCTCCGCTCCCTGGGCGTCGCCGTACAACACCGCGTCCCCACGGGCGTGTTCACCACGCCCCACAACGTCCGCTACCTGCGGGCGAAGGTCCTCCAGACCCAGCACACGCTGCCGCTGGCGGAGCTCACCGCGGGCTGACGCGTCCGTCCGCGGGCCGGCGCGGCGGCCGGACCTCACGCGGAAGCGGTGGCTCCGCGGGAGGACTGGGCAGGACGGTGGCATGGCGGACGACAGTGGGGCCCAGCGCATCGCGGAGGACGGCCGGCTCTGGCAGCACACGCTGCACGAGAACACCATGCTGTTCCAGCGGGGCAATCTCTTCCTGGTGGGCCAGTCGCTCTTCGCCGTGGCGTACACGACGCTCCTCACCTCGGAGGAACACCGCACGGCGGCGCGGGTCCTGGCCGCCTTCGGCCTCGTACTGGCCCTCACCTGGCTCTTCGTCGGCCACCGGCACCGTCTCTATTACCAGCACGTACAGCGGCGGGCGATGCAACGCCTGCCCGAGTACGCCGCCACGTGGGCGAGTTGGACGGGCCGCAGACGAGGCCTGTCGATCGTGCTGATCGCCTACCTGCTGCCGTCACTGGCCGTGGTGATGTGGACGGCCCTGCTGCTCGTCACGTGAGCCGCCCGGAACACGGCGTGGGCCTCCGCCCCGGACGATCTGAGGCGGAGGCCCACGCGTGCCTACGGGGTCTCGCCGTCCTCGGTGTCCGGTGCGGGCAGGCGCATGCCCCGGGACCCGGCGACGCGCAGGGCGTCCGTCAGGCACTCGGCGAGCCGGAGACCGGCGAAGCGGACCTCGCCGTGCGGCGACGCCGGGTCGTCCAGCAGCGGACGGGCGAGGGCGAGTACGTCGGCCCCCGTGGCGAGTTGGACCGCCTCCAGCTCGTCGGCGAGGCGGGACAGGTACCCGCCGCCGTCCGTGACCAGGTAGCAGGGCTTGCCGTCGAGGGACGGCCAGGGCAGGAGGCGCGGCGCCAGCGAGGGCGTGCCGTTCAGGTGCTCCATCAGGCGGCCACCTCCTGCGCGCCGACCAGGTGCCGGTCGAGGTCGATCCCCAGATCGGCGGCGAGTACGAGAGCGAGGCGTCGGCGCTGCTGAAGGACGGCTTCCTTGTCGTGGGCGGCGAGGTAGGGGCGCACGAGGGCGGAGTCGGTGCCGTCGAGAGGGGTGACGAGGCCGTACGGGGAGCGGTGGCGGAGGAGCCCTGGCGGCAGGGACGCGGCGGTGTGCCGTGCGGCGGTGAAGTGCAGGCAGAGGTGGGTGCGGTGGCGGGTGCGGCGCCGCTTGCCCGTGCCCGGACAGAAGAGGAGTCGCATCCATTCGAGGGTGCGGCGGATAAGGTCGTACACGTTGACGCTCCTATTGCAGCGTTGGCCATGCCCCGGGAGGTCTTGTCCACCTCGCCGGGGTCTTCAGCGTCCACTTTGCCTTAGGTTGCAATAGGTAGCAACCGGAAGCATCAGGTTGCGCCCTGACGATGCCGCATGTGGTGCGGCGCTACGAGTCGCCTTAGCGTGCGGCCATGGCTAATGACCAGTGGACACCTGACCTGGCAAGTCACGTCTACGTGTATCTCCAGGTGGTGCACCACATCGCCGAACAGATCCGCACAGGACGCCTGCCCGCCGGTGCGCGACTTCCCGCTGAGCGCGATCTCGCCGAGCAGTACGGCGTGGCCGTCAACACTGTCCGCCGGGCCACGCGCGAACTTCGCGATCAGGGGCTCGTCATCACGGTCCCCATAAAGGGCACCTTCGTGCGGCCCGAGCAGCCATCCGGCGACGGGCCCCAAGAGTGAGCAAGCACAGCCGTCCCGGACCGCCGGTTCACGGGCTCGACTTTCGTGAAGAACCGGAGACCGCTCTGGACCCGATGAGCGCGAGACCCCTCTACATGCAGCTGTCCGACGTCATCTCCAGGAAGATCGCGTCCGGCGAGCTGGCGCCCGACCGGCCCATCCCCTCGGAGAACCACCTCGCCGACGAGTACGGGGTGGCCCGGCTCACCGCACGACGTGCCGCCCAGGAACTGCGCGAGCGCGGGCTCATCGTCACCGTGCGCGGCAAGGGATCCTTCGTCGCCGTACAGCCGCCCGCCGACGAGCCCGGCGAGGGCGACGCCCGTCAGGCGCCATGAAACAACACGAGCCCCCAGCTCCAAGTACCTCTGAGCTGGGGGCTCTCGCGTAGACCCTGTGGGACTCGAACCCACAACCAATGGATTAAAAGTCCACTGCTCTGCCAATTGAGCTAAGGGTCCGTGCACCGACCTGCGCCGGTACACGCACCGACCCGCGTCGATGCCAGGAACGAGCATAGCCGGACGCGGCCGGGACTCCGATCGGGTATCGGTGACCCGGCCGCGCCGAGGGGCGGCGCGAGGCGCGTCGCCGGGTGGCTGACGTCACGGATCGACCGGATCCGGGGCGCCCTTGCGGACCGCCTCGCGGGTGCGGGTGCGTTCGTGGTCCGGGTTGAGGAACCAGTGCCGGGCCGAGGCGAACCACCACGCCGCGGCGAAGCCGAGGACGGCCAGGACGGCGACGGGGGCGTAGTTGAAGGTCTCCCAGGTGACCGGGGAGACCTGGGGCAGCATGAAGAGGACCGTGATGACACCCACCCACACCACCGCCACGACGCCGATCGGACGGGACCAGCGGCCCAGGTGCCACGGCCCCCGCTCGAAGTCCTCGCCCTTGCGCAGCCGCAGCAGCGTCGGAATGACGTACGCGATGTAGAGGCCGATCACGGCGATGGACGTCACCGCCGCGTACGCCGTCACGTTGATCAGGTACGGCAGGCCGAGGACCAGCGCGCCCAGGGCAGCGAGCCACACGGCCGCGACGGGCGTGCGCGTGCGCGGGTTCACGGTGTGCCAGACGTGCGAGAAGGGCAGCGCCCCGTCGCGCGAGAAGGCGTAGATCATGCGGGAGTTGGCGGTCACCGACGCCATGCCGCAGAACAGCTGGGCGCCGATCACCACCAGCAGGAGGAGCTTGCCCGCGGTCGCGCCCAGCGCGTCCAGGAGGATCTGGGCGGGCGGCACCCCGGTCGGCGAGCCGAGGGCCCTGTCGTACGACTGGATCGCGAAGGTGAAGCCGAGCAGGAGGACGAAGCCCGCTATCCACGACGTCCAGATGGACTGGACGATGCCCTTGGGTCCGGCCGTGGACGCGTCGTGCGTCTCCTCCGTCATGTGCGCCGAGGCGTCGTACCCGGTGAAGGTGTACTGCGCCATCAGCAGGCCGAGCAGCACCACGTAGAAGCTGCTGCCCCAGCCCGTGTTGTTCACGAACTCCGTGAAGACGAAGGACGCCGACTGGTGGTGGTCCGGCGCGAAGGTCAGCGCGCCCACGATGAGCGCCACACCCACGACGTGCCACCACACGCTGACGCTGTTGAGGAGGCCGACGATGCGTACGCCGAAGGTGTTCAGCAGGCCGTGCAGGGCGAGGATGCCGGCGAAGAGCAGGATCGTGCGGCCGGGAGTGACCTCGAAGTCGAACTGCAGGTTCAGGTACGCGCCCAGGAACGAGGCCGCGCCGAAGTCGATGCCGGCGGTCACCGCGACCTGGCCGAGGACGTTGAACCAGCCCGTGAACCACGCCCAGGCGGCGGCCGTCCGGCGCGGTGCCAGCCGGTGGGCCCAGAAGTACAGGCCCGCGGACGTCGGGTACGCCGAACAGATCTCGGCCATCGCGAGCCCGACGAACAGGGTCATGAGCCCGACCACGACCCAGCCCCAGGTGATCACGGCGGGCCCGCCGGTGTTCATGCCGAACAGATAGAGCGTCAGGCAGCCCGACAGGACGGAGATGATCGTGAACGAGACCGCGTAGTTGGAGAACGCCGACATCCGGCGGGCGAGAACCTGGGTGTATCCGAGCTGGGCCAGCCGCTCTTCGTCCGACAGCCCACTCCCACTTGCTCTGGCGTCATCTGTCATGCCCCCAGCAATTCCCCTGCCCGGGGTGTGACATGCGCCACAGAGTGTGGCAACTGGCCGGAAATCCTGGCCGAAAGCAGTACCGATCACATGCCGAAGGGCCCGGCCGACCGAGGTCGTCCGGGCCCTTCGTATGAGGTGCTGCGGTGCGGTGGCCGCTCAGGCCGTGTCAGCCGTCGGGCAGCCGCTGTCAGCCGTTGCGCTTCCAGCGCGGCTTGTCGTCGCGGCGGAAGGAGGAGCCGGAACCAGAACCGGAGCCGGAGCCGGAGCCGGCACCACGGTGGTCGTCACGACGGCCGTAGGGACGGTCGTGGCCGCCGGAGCGGAAGCCGCCGCCCGCGGGGCGGTCGCCCTGCCGGTCACGGTTGAACGGACGGTCGCTGCCACGGTGGCCGGCCGGACGGTCGTCCCGGCGGAAGCCGCCGGTCGACGGACGGTCGCCGTCGCGGCGGTCACGGTTGAAGCCGCCCGAGGGACGGTCGTCACGACGGAACCCGCCGCGGTCGCCACCACGCTCGCCGTCACGGCGGTCGTCCCGGCGGAAACCGCCCGAGGGGCGCTCGTCACGACGGTCGAAGGAACGGCCGCCACGCTCGTCGTCCCGGCGGAAGCCGCCGGAGGGACGCTCGTCACGACGGTCACGGTTGAAGCCACCGGACGAACGGTCGTCACGACGGTCACGGTTGAAGCCGCCCGACGGACGGTCGTTGTCACGGCGGTCACGGTTGAAGCCGCCCGAGGGACGGTCGTCACGACGGAACCCGCCACGGTCGCCACCACGCTCGCCGTCACGGCGGTCGTCCCGGCGGAAACCGCCCGAGGGGCGCTCGTCACGACGGTCACGGCGCTCGTAGTTGCCACGGTCGTCACGACGCTGACGCGACTCCTCGCGCACCGGCTCTGCGGCGGCCTGGGCCACCGGCTCCGCGGCCACGGCCACGGCGGCGGCCTCGACGACGGCGGCCGCCTCGGCCAGCGCCGCCTCCGGGTCCTCGCCGCGCTCACGCGCGGACCGCGCGATCAGCCGGTCGGCCTCCTCGCGCAGCTCGACGGCACGCCGCTGCGCACGCTCCAGCTCCTTGGTGAGCTGCGAGACCTCACGCTCGGCCTGCTGCGCCGCGTTGCCCGCGGACTCGGCCTGGACCTCGGTCATCGAGCGGGCACCCGTGATGTCCGCGACCTCCGCGTCGAAGGCCGCACCGCCCTGGATGATGTGGCGCGAGGCGTCGACGCCCGCGTCCTCCATCAGGCGGAAGATCTGACGGCGCTGGTGCGGCAGGGAGAGCGACACGACCGTGCCGGAGCGCCCCGCGCGGGCCGTACGGCCGGAGCGGTGCAGGTAGTCCTTGTGGTCACCGGCCGGGTCCACGTTCAGGACCAGGTCGATGCCGTCGACGTGGATACCGCGGGCGGCGACGTCGGTCGCGACGAGCGCGTTGACGTAGCCCTTCTTGAAGTCCTCAAGGACGCGGGTGCGGGCACCCTGCGTCATGCCACCGTGCAGCGCGTCGGCCTTCACACCGGAGTCGCAGAGCTGCTCGGCGATGCGGTCGCAGCCCAGCTGGGTGCGGACGAAGATGATCGTGCGGCCCTTGCGGGAGGCGATCGCGGCGGTGACCGGCGCCTTGTCCTTGGGCTTCACGATGAGGATGTGGTGCGACATGGTCGTGACGTTGCCCTGGGCGCTGTCGACCTCGTGCGTGACCGGGTTGGTCAGGTAGCGCTTGACCAGCGTGGAGATCTCGTTCTCCATCGTGGCCGAGAACAGCATGCGCTGGCCGCCGCCGGGGATCTGGTCGAGCAGCTCGGTGACCTCGGGCAGGAAGCCCAGGTCGGACATCTGGTCGGCCTCGTCGAGGACGGCGACCTGGACGTTCTCCAGCGAGCAGGCGCCGCGGCTGATGATGTCGCGCAGCCGGCCCGGGGTGGCGACGAGGACGTCGACACCGCGCTCCAGGGCGTAGATCTGGTTGCTCATCGACGTACCGCCGCAGACGACCTTCATCTTCAGGCCGAGGACGTCGCCGTAGGGCTGGAGGGCGTCCGCGACCTGCATCGCGAGCTCACGGGTCGGCGTGAGGATGATGCCGCGGGGCTTCTTCTTCTCGGTGTGTCCGCCGGAGAGCTGCGTGAGCAGCGGCAGACCGAACGAGAGGGTCTTGCCGGAGCCGGTGCGGCCACGGCCGAGGATGTCCTTGCCGGCCAGGGCGTCCGGGATGGTCGCGACCTGGATCGGGAAGGGGGCGGTCACACCGTTCTGCGCGAGCTTGCGCACGACGCCCTCGGGCAGACCGAGGTCGGTGAAGGTGACCTCGGGAGCCGCGGGTGCGGCGGTCTCGTCGACAACGTCCCCGCTGTTCTCGGGCACGACGATGTGATCAGTACTGGAAATGGACATGCGAATGCGAAACCTTCCGGAGTCTCGTCGGCACGCGCCCGTCAACTCCGTGATTTCGCAAACGACCGCCTCAATGCGGTCAGCCACGGCAAGGGAGAGTACGCGCCACGCGGCGCTCTCTGCTTTGGCGCCGGGCAATTGGTATCAAACGATCTACTACCATACGCACCCCCTGCCTCCCAAGGCAAACTGAGTCCGACTTCCCAGGTCAGAGACGTGCGCAAGTCCTCGGGGACGCTCGGCCGGACCTCGCTCAGGCCTCGATCCCGGCCGCCGGCGCCGGCTCCCGACGCTCGACGAGTTGCGGTTCGGGCTCCGGGTGGGCCGAGGACGACGGCTCGGCCGTGGTCGGGTCGGGCGACGGCGGAGGCGTCTCCTTGGTGGGCGTCGGCTCCGGGTCCTGACGCGTCGGCGTGGGCTGCGCCTTCGTCGGCGAAGACGCCCCTGGCCTGGGCTTCTTCCCGTCGGTGTCGTCCTTGCCCGGCTTCTTCGTCGCGGCCGACCCGCTCTCCCCGGCCGACGGCGACGCCGACCCGGACGCGGACCCGCTCGGCTTCGCCGCCGCGTGTTTTCCGTCACCCGTTCCGTAGTGGCCGCCGCCCCCGCCGCTCACCGCCGATCCCCCGTCGGGCGCCTCACCGCCCTTGCGGCCCGCCGAGTGCGAGGGCTTGGCCCGGCTCCCCTCGTCGTCTCCGACGCTCATGCAGCCGGCGGTCGCGGCGACGGTCAGGGCCGCGGCGGCCAGACGGACGGGTACGTACATGGCGCGCACGGGCAGCTACCTCCGGAAGGGGGTCTCCCCTGCCCGGTCGGAGCCGGGAGCGCGGGGAAGAGTATGAGGAGTCCCCCTGCCCAACTCCCGCCGCACGCAAGAGGACACGCGACCGCGCGCGGAGAGCGCCAAGCGGTCAGCCGGTGACCAGAAGGCGGTAGGAGCGGTCACCGGCGAGCGGCCTCGGGTGCGGGACGTGCCTCAGCCGTACCCGAGGGCGTGCAACCGCGCGTCGTCGATCCCGAAGTGGTGGGCGATCTCGTGCACGACGGTCACCTCGGTCTCGGCCACCACCTCCTCGCGCGACCCGCACATCCGCAGCGTGGGCCCCCGGTAGATCGTGATCCGGTCCGGCAGCACCCCGGCGTACCACTCCCCGCGGTCGGTCAGCGGCGTCCCCTCGTAGAGCCCGAGCAGCTCGGGATCGTCGGCGGGCGGCTCGTCCTCGACGAACACCGCCACGTTGTCCATCAGCCGCGTCAGCTCCGGCGGGATCCGGTCCAGCGCCTCGGCGACCAGTTCCTCGAACTCCTCGCGCGTCATCTCCAGCACCCCGCCATTGTCCGGTACGGACGCCCGAACGGTTCAGCCGCCGCGTCCGGGCGCCGGACGGGAGGCCGGCCCTTACCGCATATCCACCCCAACCGTTGGGCATACGGGCCCAATGGTTCGCGTCCCCGCTGCCGCCGCTCTGCTCCGCGTGCGAAAGGCACCCCGCACCCTCGTACGCCACTACCGCTCCCGCCGTACCCACCCCGTCGTCGAACTCGTCCACCAGCCGCATCCGTACGTCCGCGCGCTCGGACTCGTCGCCGTCGTCCTGCTCGGCGCATGGCTGGGCCTGCTGATCGTCGGGAACGTCCGCGCGCCGGTCGGCCCCATGGACACCACGATGACCCTGCGCCCCTCCCTCACCGGCGGGACGAAGATCAACGTCTCCCCGCTCGGCGCCCTCGAACTGCACAGCCACACGGCCCCCCTCCGCCTCGACGTGGACGTCGACCAGCTCGACCCCGTCCGCTCCCAGGCCCTCGTCGACCACCCGGAACGGCTCTCCGGCCTCCAGGACGAGGTCGCCCAGGACGTCAGCGACGGCACCCTCGACCTGGCCGTACGCTCCTGCGTCGCCGTCGTCTCCGGCGCGACGGCCCTGGGCCTGGCGGTCTACCGCCGCCCCCGCCGGGCCCTCGCGGCGGGCGGCCTGGCCCTGACCCTGCTGGCCGCGTGCGGGGCGACGGCCTTCGCCACCTGGAAGCCCGACTCGGTCCTGGAACCGAAGTTCTCGGGCCTGCTCTCCTCCGCCCCCTCGGTCGTCGGCAACGCCCGCAGCATCGTCAGCGAGTTCGACGTCTACCAGAAGGAGCTGGCCCGCCTGGTGACGAACGTGACGAAGCTGTACGACGTCACGTCCACGCTCCCCGCGTACGCGCCGGACCCCTCCACCATCCGGGTCCTGCACGTCTCCGACATCCATCTCAACCCGGCGAGCTGGAAGATCATCGCCTCGCTCGTGAAGCAGTACGAGATCGACGTCATCGTCGACTCCGGCGACACGATGGACCACGGGACGGCGGCGGAGAACGGCTTCCTGGATCCGGCGGCCGACCTCGGCGCCCCCTATGTCTGGGTGCGCGGGAACCATGACTCGCGGATCACCCAGCGCTACCTGGAACGCATGAAGAACGTGCACGTCCTGGACGACGGCCGGGCCGTGTCGGTCGCGGGCCTGCGGTTCGCGGGCATCGGCGACCCGCAGTTCACCCCCGACCGCTCGGCCGAGGTGGGGGGCGCCCGCTCGGAGGTGCTCGCGGGCGCCCGCCTGGCCTCGTCCCTCCGTGACCAGGAGGCGGCCGGCACCCCGGTCGACATCGCCGTCGCGCACAACCCGGACGCCGCCCGTGAGACGGACGGCGACGTGCCCCTGGTCCTGGCGGGCCACGTCCACCACCAGGAGATGGAGGTCATGAAGTACGGCACGCGGCTGCGCATCGAGGGCTCGACGGGCGGCAGCGGTCTGCGCGCGGTCGAGGGCAAGAACCCCGACCCGATCGAGACCTCGATCCTCTACCTGGACCGTGACACCCGTCGTCTCCAGGCCTGGGACGAGATCAAACTCGGCGGTCTGGGCCTCACCACGGCCGAGGTCAGCCGCCACCTCCCCAAGGAGAACCGACCCGGCGCACCCGCCTCCCCCACCCCTTCCACCTCCGCCCCGTAAACCGTTTTGGCGATCCCTCCCGACATCCCATATGCTTCTGACGTCCCCGACGCGCTGCGAAGCGCCCAGGCGGGCCGATAGCCCTCATCGTCTAGCGGCCTAGGACGCCGCCCTTTCAAGGCGGTAGCACGGGTTCGAATCCCGTTGGGGGCACGCAACACCGTGTGCGAGACTGAGTTCGCTCGCTCGCGCACAACAGCTGGGTCCTGTGGAGCAGTTTGGAGTGCTCGCCACCCTGTCAAGGTGGAGGCCGCGGGTTCAAATCCCGTCAGGACCGCTTGCAGTTCACTTCGGTGAGCTGCGTGGCTGGGTAGCTCAGTTGGTACGAGCGATCGCCTGAAAAGCGATAGGTCGCCGGTTCGATCCCGGCCCCAGCCACCACCCCGAAGACCCCGCCCCCACCGGCGGGGTCTTCGCCGTTCCCCGGTTTGTTCGGCCGCGGGTTCGTGGGGCTGGTCGCGCAGTTCCCCGCACCCCTCAAAGGCATCGACGCGGAACTCAGGCCGCCGCCCCGCCCCCGGAGGTCTCTCGGGACGGGACGGCCGGGGAGCCCGCCGCGTGGGCCGGGTCCTCCTCCCTGCCGCCCGGGTGCCGGTGTCGCCAGATCCAGAAGACCGTGCAGGACACCAGCGCCCAGCCCCCGAGGACCAGGAACGGGAACACGTGCTGGTGACCGGCGAAGTACACCGCCGTGTGCTGGGCGTTGACCGAGCCCCCGGGCGGCAGCCAGCGGCCGATCACTCCGAGCGGCGACGGCAGCAGGGGCCAGGAGACGGCGCCGCCCGAGGAGGGATTGCCGAGCAGGACCATCAGGCCCCAGGTGGGAAGCATCGCCCAGCGCCCGAACAGGGTGTTGAACATCGAGAAGACCATGCCGGACGTGAACATGGTCAGCGAGAGGATCATCCAGGACTCGACGAACGGCAGATCCAGGGCGTTCAGGAGCCAGTCGACCACCGCCGCGATCACGAAACCGCCGAGCAGGGCGTACGCGGCCGTGAACCCGATGCGTTCCAGCGGGTTCAGCTCCCGCGCGTGCACGCTGAGCTGGATCGCCCCGACGAAGCCGATGATCACGGCGGCCAGCGAGATGTAGAAGATCGCGAGCCCGCGCGGATCGCCCTCCTGCAAGGGATTGATGTCCCGGACCGTGACCGCCACCCCCGTGGACCTGCCGACGGCCGGCGCGGTCTTCTCCAGCAGCTCCGCGACCGAGGCCCCGGACGCCCCGGAGACGTCGAGGACGACCGCCCGGCCGGAGTCCCGCACATCGAGGATCGCGAACACCTCCTGGTCGTTCATCGCCTCGACGGCCGCCGCCCCGCTGTCGTAGGCGTGGATCTCCAGGGAGGCGTCGAGCGCCTTCTCCATCCCGGCGAGGAAGGCCTTGCCCCGCCCTTCGTCGTACGCGCCCACCGTCGCGGTCGGCACGTGGCGCGGGGTCGGGTTCGCCATGGAATACGTGTACGAGCCGGCGAAGAGGCCCGCCGCCGCGGCGAGGATCAGCACCAGCACCGACGCGGGAAGGAAGGGGGACGCCTTGAAGGAGCCCCAGCGTTCGCGACGCGTGGGCGGCCGGCCATGGGCACCGTGCGGCATCTCGGACATACGCACACGCTAAGGCCGCGGAAGGGATATTTCTCCGTCGTGGGCGCCCCGACCGTCCCGCAGCGCAAAAGCGTTCGCCCCTCGTTTCCCCGAGGTGAGATCCTGGGCCGCGTATGTCTACGCATCCTGCCCCCGCCCTCGGCGATCTCGCCCCCCGTCTGGCCGAGCTGTCACTGCGCGACGCGCACCGGCTCGGGCGCAGACTCGAGGGCGCGCGCCGGATCCGCAAACCAGAGGCCCGCGCCGCTGTCACCGCCGAGATCGAGGCGGAGGTGGCCGCGGCCGAGCTCCGCATGGCCGAGCGCCGCGGCCGCGTGCCGGCCGTCTCGTACCCCGAGCAACTGCCCGTCAGCCAGAAGAAGGACGACATCGCGGCCGCCATCCGTGATCACCAGGTCGTCATCGTCGCCGGTGAGACCGGGTCCGGAAAGACGACCCAGATCCCGAAGATCTGTCTTGAGCTGGGCCGTGGCGTCCGCGGCATGATCGGGCACACCCAGCCCCGCCGTATCGCCGCCCGTACCGTCGCCGAGCGGGTCGCCGAGGAGCTGGACACCCCGCTGGGCGAGGCCGTCGGCTGGAAGGTCCGCTTCACCGACCAGGTGAACCAGGACGGCACCTTCGTCAAGCTGATGACGGACGGCATCCTGCTCGCCGAGATCCAGACGGACCGCGAGCTGCGCGCGTACGACACGATCATCATCGACGAGGCCCACGAGCGGTCCCTGAACATCGACTTCCTGCTCGGCTACCTGGCGCAGCTGCTGCCGAAGCGTCCGGACCTCAAGGTCGTCATCACCTCCGCGACCATCGACCCCGAGCGCTTCTCCCGGCACTTCGGGGACGCCCCGATCGTCGAGGTCAGCGGGCGCACGTATCCCGTGGAGGTGCGCTACCGCCCGCTCCTGGAGGAGGAGGGCGACGATTCCGACCGCGACCAGATCACCGCGATCTGCGACGCCGTCGAGGAACTGCAGGGCGAGGGCAAGGGCGACATCCTCGTCTTCCTGTCGGGAGAGCGGGAGATCCGGGACACCGCCGACGCCCTGGAGAAGAAGAAGTACCGGTTCACCGAGGTGCTCCCTCTCTACGCGCGGCTCTCGCACGCCGAGCAGCACCGCGTCTTCCAGGCGCACACCGGGCGCAGGATCGTTCTGGCGACCAACGTCGCCGAGACCTCCCTGACCGTCCCCGGCATCAAGTACGTGATCGACCCGGGCACCGCCCGCATCTCCAGATACAGCCACCGCACGAAGGTCCAGCGCCTCCCCATCGAGGCGATCTCACAGGCCAGCGCGAACCAGCGCAAGGGCCGCTGCGGCCGTACCAGCGACGGCATCTGTATCCGCCTCTACTCCGAGGACGACTTCCTCGCCCGGCCGGAGTTCACCGACGCGGAGATCCTCCGTACGAACCTGGCGTCCGTCATCCTCCAGATGACCGCGGCCGGGCTCGGGGAGATCGAGAAGTTCCCCTTCATCGATCCGCCGGACCACCGCAACATCCGCGACGGCGTCCAGCTCCTCCAGGAGCTGAACGCCCTCGACCCGACGGAGAAGGACCCGCGCAAGCGCCTCACGCCGTCGGGCCGCAAGCTCGCCCAGCTGCCCGTCGACCCGCGCCTGGCCCGGATGGTCCTGGAGGCCGACAAGAACGGGTGCGTCCGTGAGGTCATGGTGATCGCGGCCGCGCTCTCCATCCAGGACCCGCGCGAGCGCCCGGCCGAGAAGCAGACGCAGGCGGACCAGCAGCACGCCCGCTTCAGGGACGAGACGTCCGACTTCCTCGCGTACCTCAATCTCTGGCGGTACGTGCGCGAGCAGCAGAAGGAGCGCGGCTCGTCGTCGTTCCGTCGCATGTGCAAGCAGGAGTACCTGAACTTCCTGCGGATCCGCGAGTGGCAGGACATCTACACGCAGCTGCGGACCGTCGCAAAACAGATGGGCATTCATCCGAACGAGGACGACGCACCCGAGCAGCAGGTCCACCTGTCCCTCCTCGCCGGGCTGCTCTCCCACATCGGCATGAAGGACGTGAAGGAGAGCGCGACCGGGACCGGGAAGGACAGCGGTCGCGAGGGCGGCAGGAGCACCACGAAGAACGAGTACGTGGGCGCCCGCAACGCCAAGTTCGCGATCTTCCCCGGCTCCGCCCTCTTCAAGAAGCCCCCGCGCTTCGTCATGTCCGCCGAGCTCGTCGAGACGTCCCGGCTGTGGGCCCGTGTCAACGCGCGGATCGAGCCCGAGTGGATCGAACCGCTCGCGGAGCACCTGCTGAAGCGCACGTACAGCGAGCCGCACTGGGAGAAGGACCAGGCGGCGGTGATGGCGTACGAGAAGGTCACGCTGTACGGCGTGCCGATCATCGCCCAGCGCAAGGTCAACTACGGGCGCATCGACCCCGAGACCAGCCGCGAGCTTTTCATCCGCAACGCACTCGTCGAGGGCGACTGGCGTACGCACCACAAGTTCTTCTCCGACAACCGCCGGCTCCTCACCGAGGTCGAGGAGCTGGAGCACCGGGCGCGGCGCCGGGACATCCTGGTCGACGACGACACGCTCTTCGACTTCTACGAGGAGAGGGTGCCCGAACACGTCGTGTCCGGCGCCCACTTCGACTCCTGGTGGAAGCACAAGCACAAGGAGGAGCCCGAACTCCTCGACTTCGAGCGCTCGATGCTCATCCGCGAGACGGCCGGAGCGGTCACCAAGGACGACTATCCGGACGCGTGGCGGCAGGGGCGGCTGAAGTTCCGGGTCACGTACCAGTTCGAGCCGGGCGCCGACGCGGACGGTGTGACCGTCCACGTCCCGCTCCAGGTGCTGAACCAGGTCACGGACGAGGGCTTCGAGTGGCAGATCCCCGGTCTGCGGGAGCAGGTCGTGACCGAGCTGATCCGTTCCCTCCCGAAGCCGATCCGCCGCAACTACGTACCGGCCCCCGACTTCGCCCGGCGGTTCCTGGAGCGGGCGGTGCCCCTCCAGGAGCCCCTGACGGCGACGCTGGCGCGCGAGCTCAAGCGCATGGTCGGCGTGCCGCTCACGGCCGACGACTTCGACTGGTCCAGGCTCCCCGACCATCTGCGGATCACCTTCCGGATCGTCGACGAACGGCGCCGGAAGCTGGCCGAGGACAAGGACCTGGAGGTCCTGAAGCTGCGGCTGAAGCCGAAGGCGCGCGAGGCGATCTCGCAGGCCGCGGCGGAGACGGCCGAGCGGCAGGGCGGGGAGGCCCTGGAGCGCACGGGGCTGACCGACTGGACCATCGGCTCCCTCAGCCGCGTCTTCGAGACGCGCCGGGCCGGCCAGCCGGTGAAGGCGTACCCGGCGCTGGTCGACGACGGACCGGCGGCGAACACCGTCTCCGTACGCCTCTTCGACACCGAGGCCGAGCAGCAGCAGGCGATGTGGAAGGGCACGCGGCGGCTCATCCTGCGCAACATCCCGGTGAATCCGGCGAAGTTCGCGTCGGACAAGCTCACGAACGCCCAGAAGCTGGCCCTGTCCGCGAACCCGCACGGGTCGATCCAGGCCCTGTTCGACGACTGCGCGATGGCCGCCGCCGACAAACTGATCGGGGACTTCGGCGGCCCGGCCTGGGACGAGGAGTCGTACCGGAAGCTGTACGACAAGGTGCGCGCGGAGATCGTCGACACGACCGTCCGCACGGTCGGCCGGGTGGAGCAGGTGCTGGCCGCCTGGCAGGCCTGTGAGCGCCGCCTGAAGGGCGTGCGCAGCCCTGTGCTCCTCGCGAACCTGGCGGACGTACGGACGCAGCTGGACGCCCTCGTGAGGCCCGGCTTCGTCACGGCGACCGGACTGCGGCGGCTGCCGGACCTGATGCGCTATCTGGTGGCGGCGGACCGCCGGCTCCAGCAGATGCCGACGAACGTCCAGCGGGACACCAGCCGGATGGAGAAGGTCCACGAGATGCAGGACGAGTACGCCTGGCTGCTGGAGCAACTGCCGCAGGGCCGCCCCGTCCCCTCCTCCGTCCTGGACATCCGCTGGATGATCGAGGAGCTGCGGGTCAGCTACTTCGCGCATGCGCTGGGCACGGCGTACCCCGTCTCCGACAAGCGCATCGTGAAGGCGATCGACGCCGCCGCTCCGTGACGGCGTCCGCACACGGGGTGAGTTCGCTCGGGAGGCCCACCCTCCTGTAGAGTCCTGTCTCGCAGCGCAACGCAAGATCGCACTGCGAAACCTGGTCCTGTGGAGCAGTTTGGAGTGCTCGCCACCCTGTCAAGGTGGAGGCCGCGGGTTCAAATCCCGTCAGGACCGCACCAGTCGAAGAAGGCCCCGCATCCGCAAGGATGCGGGGCCTTCTTCGTACCGCGTTCCAGCGAGGAGCACGCCCCCTCCCTCCGCGGCTCAGCGCGGACGCGCCCTCCAGGGGCGCGGAGAACTGCGCGGCCGGCCCTCACCGGTCGGCGGCCGACCCCACGCCACGAGCCCGCCGGCAAAGCGCCGGCACCGGCACCCGGTCAACACCGCCCCCACAGGCCCTCCACAGCCCCGTACGGCGCCGCACGGTCTTGACGCCGTCACATTCCGCCAGTACCTAGAAACCAGGGCCGAGAGCCCTCACCGGAGCCGACAGACCCCACCGGAGGTGACCATGGCGGCGACCGCTCGGCATGAGACGCGAGCCCTGCTCCGCGCCCACCTGTCGGCCGCCTCCGGCCATCGCCATCGGACGAGACACTGCCCGATCTGCCACCGGCTCCTGCGACTGGTCACGGAGTCCGCTCCGACCACCGCCCCGGAGGACCCCGAGGACGCCACGGAGGACGAGCGCCCCTCCGCGTGAACGACCGCCGCGCACCAACTGCCCCTCGCGCGGCCCCAGATGAGCGCAGCCTCCTCTAGCGCAGAAACGTCACGCGCAACAAGAAGCAGGACACGTGACGGGTGTCACTGCATAAGTTTTCAAACCCACGGAACTTACCCCTCACCTACAACTGGTCAATTTAATATGTGCAATTGCACCAGCCATCGAGGGTGACCCACAGCTGATCCCACAGCCTCCCCCAGACTGCGACAAGGCCGCTCACAGAGCGACCTCACCGGCGCGGACACCCCATGACCAGCGCACAAAAAAGATCGCGCTGGACCCGGCGGAGTCCAGCGCGATCTACGACGCACCCATGCTGCTTGTGGTTCTTACTCGGGCGTGGACCCCGTTGGGGCAGGATCCGCGTCGCTCGGAGCTTGGGTTCGGGCGTACCGACAAGTGGGGGACCTGCCGGAATGCCCTGCTATGGAGTTGTTGTTCAGACTTCACTGCGCTGCTGCGGAATGCCCGCGAGCAGTGCACGAACCTCGGCCTCGCGGTATCGGCGGTGGCCGCCGAGCGTGCGGATCGAAGTGAGCTTGCCGGCCTTCGCCCACCGCGTAACCGTCTTCGGGTCCACGCGGAACATCGTGGCGACCTCAGCCGGGGTCAGCAGCGGCTCGGCATCAGGGGTGCGAGCGGTCATGAGCGGCCTCCTCGGGAGAACCGAACCTTCTCGGTTCTTTCCTCTAAATTCTGCACCTTGACCCGCGTTGCCCGAAATGGCGGATGCGGGTCGAGTCGGTTATAGGACGAACGGCTTGTCCTCGGCACTACAACTACACCATCCGTCCAGCCGCGTCGGCCAAACCGATGGAATTGCCCTCCCAGGTGTTCATCAGCGACGGAAGCCGATGGACCATGCCATAGCGGACAGTCACGCCACTGTGACGATCAGTCACAGAGCGATCAGGAGTCACGAGACCCCCCATAGCGTGCAATGCTGAGATTCCACCCATATGTGGGCAGAAGGAGCCCTCCCCGGACTCCTTGTCCTATTTTGGCATGAGGAGGGGCGTTCGGCGCAAGGTCCGCGTTAGTGCCGTCCGTCACGCTTACCCCGTACGACCCGGATCGGGACTTACGTCCTGTCAGATCCCGTGACGCACAGGAATCGTCACCCCGGCGGGCGGCCTCAGTTCGCCGAGCGGCGGTCCAGGACCGACCGCCACCGCTCCACGAGCCGACCGTACGCCTCCCCGGCACCGGCCCCGTCTCCCGTGCGCAACGCCTCGATGCCCTCGGCGACATCCGCCGCGGAGTGATCGCCGTCGAGCTCCCCGGCCGGCAGGACGTGCACGAGACCGCCGTAGTCCAGCTCCACCAGCGCGCGCGGGTGGAACTCCTCCAGCCAACGCCCCACGTCCTCCAGGCCGTCGATGAGCGGCCCCTCGTCGAGGGTGTCCCGCAGGGTCCGCAGAGCCCGCGCCACCCGCCGCCGCGCCTGCACCATCGGCGTGCGGTAGCGGAGCACGGGCGCGTCCTCCTCGGCCCGCGAACCGTCCCCGGACCCGGTGCCCTTGTCGTACTCGCGCTCCTCGTCCGAGACGAGCACGAACCAGTTCAGCGGCACCTGCCAGACCGCCGTGCGGATCCACGGCCGGGCGTCGGGATTGCGGGTGAGCCAGCGCTCGTAGTCCTGGGCCGCCTGACGGCGTACGACCTGCGGCAGCGCCGCGTCCAGGACGGGCTGCGGCAGTTCCTCGTCCAGGTCCTCCAGCGCCTGCCAGCCCCGCAGCCGGGTCCGCCAGGGGCACACGACCAGCACGCCGTCCACGTCCGCGACGAACGCGTCGCCGCTCTCGTGCACCGGCACCAGGACCGGCGGAGTGGGCAGCAGGTCGGCCAGCGACCGGCGCAGCTCGTCCTGGTACGAGGGACGCTCAGGTCGGCGCGCGTAGCGGGCCCAGTGGCCGCGCTCCGGCTCCGGGAACGCCGCGAGCGGTTCGTACACGCGGAGATAGGACGCGTACGGGACGATCAACGAGGACACCTTGGGCACGCTTGCTCCCTCCCCCGCGGACCCGCCGGAAAACCGCGGGACCTGCGTGCGGGCGCGCGGGAAACCCCTGCAAATCGTCCCACGTCCCCCCGGGACCGTACTCCGGGGGAGGGTGATCCTGACCACTGGGCGGATGACGGTCCCGCACAGGCTCTAATCTCGTGCCACACGGACCCCCCGCCACCCGTACGGGGGCCGCCCCGACCGCCGCTCATTACCTGGGAGTCACCACAGTGACCGACGTAACCAGCAGCGCGGACGACGTACTGCACACCCTGTTCCGGTCGGATCAGGGGGGACATGAGCAGGTCGTCCTCTGCCAGGACCGAGCCAGCGGCCTCAAGGCCGTCATCGCCATCCACTCGACCGCCCTGGGCCCGGCCCTCGGCGGCACCCGCTTCTACCCGTACGCGAGCGAGGCCGAGGCCGTCGCCGACGCGCTGAACCTCGCCCGCGGGATGTCGTACAAGAACGCCATGGCCGGGCTCGACCACGGCGGCGGCAAGGCCGTGATCATCGGCGACCCCGAGCAGATCAAGACCGACGAACTGCTCCTCGCGTACGGCCGCTTCGTGGCCTCGCTCGGCGGGCGCTACGTGACCGCGTGCGATGTCGGCACCTACGTGGCGGACATGGACGTCGTGGCGCGCGAGTGCCGCTGGACCACCGGGCGCTCCCCCGAGAACGGCGGCGCGGGCGACTCGTCCGTCCTGACGGCCTACGGGGTCTTCCAGGGCATGCGGGCCTCCGCCCAGCACCTGTGGGGCGACCCGTCGCTGCGCGGCCGCACGGTCGGTGTCGCGGGGGTCGGCAAGGTGGGGCACCACCTGGTCGGGCATCTGCGGGAGGACGGCGCCGAGGTCGTGGTCACGGACGTACGGGCCGCGTCCGTGCGCCGGATCCTGGACAGGCACCCCTCCGGGGTGACGGCCGTCGCCGACACCGACGCGCTGATCCGGGTGGAAGGGCTGGACATCTACGCCCCCTGCGCGCTCGGCGGCGCCCTGAACGACGACACGGTGCCGGTACTCACCGCCCGGATCGTCTGCGGCGCGGCGAACAACCAGCTGGAGCACGCGGGCGTGGAGAAGGACCTCTCCGACCGCGGAATCCTCTACGCACCGGACTACGTGGTCAACGCGGGCGGTGTCATCCAGGTCGCCGACGAACTCCACGGCTTCGACTTCGACCGGTGCAGGGCGAAGGCCGCGAAGATCTTCGACACCACGCTGGCCATATTCGCTCGTGCGAAGGAGGACGGCATTCCGCCGGCCGCCGCGGCCGACCGGATCGCCGAGCAGCGCATGGCGGAGGCCCCCCGCCCCTGACGTCCGGAAGCCGTCCGGAACGTCCCGCGGGGTACCTGTCGGCGGGTGCGGGAGAGAACTCTCACGTTCGTCGGCGGGTCGCTCGCCAAGAAGAGGTTAAAATCGCGGTTGACCAGCGAGGACAGGGCACCTCGCGGGTTCTGGGCACAGGCGCGTCCTGCGGGCGACGTACCGTATGGGCGTGGGCTCAGGTACCGTGGAAGCCCTACGGACCGGTCTCTCCAAGGAGAGCCCGTTCCCGACCATGAACGCGTGTCAAGACTCTGGGGCCGTCGAGCCCCGTATCCGAGGGGGTCGAGCCATGGGGCGCGGCCGGGCAAAGGCCAAGCAGACGAAGGTCGCCCGCCAGCTGAAGTACAGCAGCGGCGGGACTGATCTGTCGCGTCTGGCCAATGAGCTGGGCGCTTCGACTTCGCAACAGCCGCCGAATGGCGAGCCGTTCGAGGACGACGACGAGGAAGACGACCCGTACGCCCAGTACGCGGATCTCTACAACGACGACGAGGACGAGGACGACGAGTCCGGCCCCACGTCGCAACGCCGCGGCGCTTGACGCTTTAGCTGCGCATGTCGTTCTAACTGCGCTTCACCCGGTCCGGGGCAGTTCACCGGACCGGGTTTTGCGCGTGGTCGCTCCGCTGGTTGCGGGGTCCCCTGCGGGGGCTTGTCCGACTGCGGGTTCGCCGTGGCTGGTCGCGCCGTTCCCCGCGCCCCTTTGAGGCTGCGCGGGTTCCCGCGCCCTGGTGGGGCGCCCTCGTCGAGTGGCTCGTCGCGCCTAGCGGGGCGCGTAGTCGTTGATCAGGGCCGCGCCCGTCTCGTGGTCGTCGCGGGCCGTGATCTCGCCCGCCACCCAGGCCTCCAGGCCGCGGTCGGCGAGCGTGGCGAGGGCCGCGTCCGTGGACTCCTCCGGCACGATCGCGATCATGCCGACGCCCATGTTCAGCGTCTTCTCCAGCTCCAGGCGCTCGACCCGGCCCGTGGTGCCGACGAGGTCGAAGACGGGGGCCGGGGTCCACGTCGCGCGGTCCACGATGGCGTGCAGGCCGTCCGGGATCACGCGGGCCAGGTTGGCCGCCAGTCCGCCGCCCGTGACGTGCGAGTACGCGTGCACGTCGGTCGTGCGGGTCAGCGCCAGGCAGTCCAGCGAGTAGATCCTGGTGGGCTCCAGGAGCTCCTCGCCGAGCGTGCGGCCGAACTCGGCGACGTGCTGGTCGAGCTTCAGCTTCGCCCGGTCGAAGAGGACGTGCCGGACGAGCGAGTACCCGTTCGAGTGAAGGCCGGAGGCCGCCATGGCGATCACCGCGTCACCCTTACGGATACGATCCGCGCCCAGCAGCCGGTCGGCCTCCACCACGCCCGTACCGGCGCCGGCGACGTCGAAGTCGTCCGGGCCCAGCAGACCGGGGTGCTCGGCCGTCTCGCCGCCCACGAGGGCGCAGCCCGCGAGGACACAGCCCTCGGCGATGCCCTTCACGATGGCGGCCACGCGCTCCGGGTGGACCTTGCCGACACAGATGTAGTCGGTCATGAAGAGCGGCTCGGCGCCGCACACCACGATGTCGTCCATGACCATCGCGACCAGGTCGTGGCCGATCGTGTCGTACACGCCGAGCTGCCGGGCGAGGTCGACCTTCGTGCCCACGCCGTCCGTGGCGGAGGCCAGGAGCGGGCGCTCGTACCGCTTGAGGGCGGAGGCGTCGAAGAGGCCGGCGAAACCGCCGAGGCCGCCGAGGACCTCGGGGCGCTGCGTCTTCTTCACCCACTCCTTCATGAGCTCCACGGCGCGGTCGCCCGCCTCGATGTCGACGCCTGCGCTCGCGTAGCTGGCACCAGTTGTCTCAGACATGACGGTGAGAACTTTCGTGTCGTACTGCAGGTGAGCAGGTGGAACGGGCTGCCTACGGACGGCGGATCGCGTCGGCCGCGGCCGTGGCCGCGGGACCCGCGGCGAGCTCGGTCTCCAGGAGCTGCTTGCCGAGCAGCTCCGGGTCCGGGAGGTCCATCGGGTACTCGCCGTCGAAGCAGGCACGGCAGAGGTTCGGCTTGTCGATGGCGGTGGCCTCGATCATGCCGTCGATGGAGATGTACGAAAGGGAGTCGGCGCCGAGCGAGGTGCCGATCTCCTCGATGCTCATGCCGTTGGCGATCAGCTCGGCGCGCGTCGCGAAGTCGATCCCGAAGAAGCAGGGCCACTTCACGGGGGGCGAGGAGATCCGGATGTGGACCTCCGCCGCGCCCGCTTCACGGAGCATGCGGACCAGCGCGCGCTGGGTGTTGCCGCGGACGATCGAGTCGTCGACGACGACCAGGCGCTTGCCCTTGATGACTTCCTTGAGCGGATTCAGCTTCAGACGGATGCCCAGCTGGCGGATGGTCTGTGAAGGCTGGATGAAGGTCCGGCCCACGTACGCGTTCTTCACGAGACCGGCACCGAACGGGATGCCGGAGGCCTCCGCGTAACCGATCGCGGCGGGCGTGCCCGATTCCGGGGTCGCTATGACCAGATCGGCGTCGACCGGAGCTTCCTTGGCGAGCTTGCGGCCCATCTCGACACGCGAGAGGTACACGTTCCGGCCGGCGATGTCGGTGTCCGGGCGGGCCAGGTACACGTACTCGAAGACGCAGCCCTTGGGCTTCGCTTCCGCGAATCGGGAGGTTCGCAGGCCGTTCTCGTCGATGGCGACGAACTCGCCCGGCTCGATCTCGCGGACGTAGGCGGCGCCGCAGATGTCGAGGGCGGCGGACTCGGAGGCGACGACCCAGCCGCGCTCCAGGCGGCCGAGGACCAGCGGGCGGATGCCCTGCGGGTCACGGGCGGCGTAGAGGGTGTGCTCATCCATGAAGACGAGGGAGAAGGCGCCCTTGACCTGCGGGAGGACCTTCGCGGAGGCCTCTTCTATGGTCAGCGGCTTGCCGTCGTCGTCGACCTGGGCGGCCAGCAGGGCCGTGAGCAGGTCGGTGTCGTTGGTCGCCGCCACACGCGGGGTGCGGCCCTCCTGCTTGGGGAGGTCGGCGACCATTCCGGCGAGTTCCGCCGTGTTGACCAGGTTGCCGTTGTGGCCGAGCGCGATCGAGCCGTGCGCGGTGGCACGGAACGTCGGCTGGGCGTTCTCCCAGGTGGAGGCCCCGGTGGTCGAGTAGCGGGCGTGTCCGACCGCGATATGACCGAGCAGGGAACCGAGGGACGCCTCGTCGAAGACCTGGGACACAAGGCCCATGTCCTTGAAGACGAGGATCTGTGAGCCGTTGCTGACCGCGATACCCGCGGACTCCTGGCCTCGATGCTGTAGGGCGTAGAGCCCGAAGTAAGTGAGCTTGGCGACCTCTTCACCGGGAGCCCAGACTCCGAAGACGCCGCAAGCGTCCTGGGGTCCTTTCTCGCCGGGGAGCAGATCATGACTGAGTCGACCGTCACCACGTGGCACGCCACCGAGTGTAGGCGAGATCGACCACTGGTCCGAATTGGGGAACCCCCCGAGCGGCGCCGCGGGGGCGCCGCCGACGGGGATCACTTCGTGGCGACTGCTTCCACGCTCATGCCGTTCTCGCTGGTCAGGGTGAGGGTGCTGCCCTTCAGCTGGTACTTCACCGTGCTGCCGAAGAGCTTCAGCAGGGCCCGCTCGGTGTCCATGAGTGAGTCGGAGCACATCTTCCGGGTGGTGCCCGCCGTGCCCAGAGTGATACTGCCGTCGCCGACCGTGGCCTTCGCCGTCACCTTGTTGCAGCCGAGCTGGCCGCGGACGGCTCCTTCGTCGAAGGTGAGATGGACCTTGCCGTCGGCCTGGGAGGAGAGGGCGACGGGGGATCCGCCCTTCGAGGCGTCCTTCACCATGGCGGTGACGTTCCACTTCGTGCCCTGGAGTTCGGCCGGCTTGTCGGCGGTGAGGTTCACGGTGGTCCCGTCCTGCGTGGTGAGCGTCAGCTTGTCGTCGTCGACCGCGGCCTTGATCGTGCTGTTGGAGATGGCCTTGCCGAGCTGCGACTCGAAGTCCATCGCCCCCTCGCTCGTACAGGCCATCTTGGTCTTGATGGTGTCGTCGCCGATCGTGATCGTGTCGCCCTTGATCTCGGCGCTCGCCCCGAAGCGGTTGCAGCCGTAGTTGCCGCCCACCTTGCCGTCCTTGGCGAACTCGACGTGGGCGCCGGCCGGGGCGTCGTGCTTGGTGCCGTCGACGGTCACGCTCTCCACGTTCCACTGCTTGCCGGTGATCCCGGTGGCCTGCCGGGTGCCGACGGAACCGGAACCGGAGTCCTTGCCGCCGCTCTCCGTGCCGCAGGCGGCTGTGGCGAGGAGTCCGGTGACCGCCAGGGCGCTGAGACCGGCTCGGGTGCTGAGGACGCTGAGGTTGAGTCGCTGCGTGTGCATGCCGCTTTGACGGGACGGGTGGGGTGCTTGGTTCCCTCGACGGGTAACGGCCGCGCAACGGCCGAACCGGGGCCCGGAAGCGGAGCTCAGCTCATGAGGGGAAGCAGTCCGCCGAGGTCGGCGCGTTCTCCGCTCGCGCTGACCTTCGCGCCGTCGAGGGCCGTCTTCCACTCGGTGCGCCCGGTCGCGAGCCGGATCCACGTCAGCGGATCCGTCTCGACGACGTTGGGCGGGGTGCCGCGGGTGTGGCGCGGGCCCGCCACGCACTGCACGACGGCGTACGGCGGCACGCGCACCTCCGTGGAGGCGCCGGGCGCCTTCGCGGCGAGCGCGTCGGCGAGGAGGCGGGTGCACGCGGCGAGGGCCTGCCGGTCGTACGGCACGTCGAGTCCCGGGACGGCCGCGTTCAGGTCGTCGGTGTGGACGACCAGCTCCACCGTGCGGGTGACGAGATGGTCGGTCAGGGTCATCGCTCCCACCCGCGTGACCAGCAGCCGCCCGGCCGGGGCGTCCGGCAGGCGTTCGGTGAGGCGGGCCGACGTGCGCTCGTACAGGGCGTCCAGGTCCGGCTCGGCGGCGGCGAGCGTACGTACGTCGTCGTCGATCTCACCGGCTCGCGGCGCGGTGGCGAACGGCCAGTCGAGCAGGGCGAACGCGGGCCCGGCGGGCTCGTCCTGGTCGAGGCCCCGGCTCACGGCCTCCGCCGCCATGGCGAGGTGCACGGCCAGCTCGCGCACGGTCCAGTCGCCGAGCCTCGTCGGCCCTGCGAGCTGCTCGGAGGTCAGGCCTTGTACCGCAGCCCGTACGTTCCCGAGCTGTGCGAGGACCGCCGCTCGTGTCTTCGCCGGGTCGTAGGTACGGGTGCGCTTCTTGGCCGGGGGCATGGCGGTGAGCCTAGTCCGCGCGGAACGCGGAGGGCTCGGGATATTTCACGTCGGTGCAGTTCCGGCGGGCGGTGATGTCGTCGACGTAGGCGTGGAAGAGGGCCTTCAGGCGCTTCTCGACGATCTCGTCGTACGGGTAGTCGACGCTCAGGGTGTGGAGGGCCGGCTCACCCCCGCAGGTGGAGGAGGCCCACCACACGCCCGCGGCACGGTCGCGGCCCGCGGTGCCGGGGCGCACCTGGGTCTGGTCGTCGCCGAGGCCGTCCTCGGTGACGACCTCCCGGGCCTCGTCGCCGAAGAAGGACGCGCTCTCCATCCACCAGGGCGCGACCCGCAGCACGTCCCGCAACGTCGCGCCGCGGTGTTCATCCTCGGTGAGGCCGGGCAGGACACTCCTGACCTGCTTCTCGCTCACCGCCAGGAGGCACTTCTCGGTGAAGCTCTGCTCGCCGACCGGTGCGTCGAGGGCGCGGTCGGGGAGCCGGCCCCGGCCCTCGCGTGCGGTGAAGTCGCGGAACCAGCGGCAGGTGCCCCGGGCCTTCGCCGAGTCCACCAGCCGGGGGTGCGGGACGTAGAGCCTCGGGAAAGAGACGGGCACGGGCTTCTCGGCGGTGCAGCCCAGTTCGTGGGCGGCCTTGAAGGCGGCGTCGTGGGCGAGCTCGATCAGGGCCTGACGGTCCTGGAACGTGATGTCGTCGTAGTAGCCCTCGGCCATGACGTTCACGGACGTGGTGCCGCCCTTGCCGGCGCCTCCGCCCGTCCCCTCGCCCGACTCTTCACCCGTCCCCTCGTCCGTCCCTTCGCCCGTCGTGCAGAGGGCCTTCACGGTGGCGCTGTTGTCGTCGTAGTGACCGAGTGCGCCCTCGTCCACCTCGGCGTCCTCGATCGGGTGTTCCGGCGCCTCGTCGGCCTCGCGGGTCAGGTCGCCGTCGGTCTCGCGTATCCGCTCGTCGAACGGGTCGCGCGTCCAGCCGCTGACGATGTTGGCGTACCGGTCGCTGGGGTTCGTGTAGACGGTCAGCACGAAGTGCCCGTACGAGGTGCCCGGTTCGTCGACCCGGTAGATCACGCAGGTGCCGGGCAGCGAGCCGACCGTGAAGCTGTCGTCGGCGTCGGTGCCCGCGCGGGCCCGGTGCGTGCCGCCGTTGAGGTCGAGCACCTTGTCCGGGTCGACCAGACCGCCGCACGCCTCGCTGACCCGCTCCCGGCTCGCGGCCCGGTCCCGCAGGTCGGAGACCTCCAGCCACAGCCCCCAGCCGCCCGCGCCGATGCCGAACACCGCTGTCAGGGCGACGAGTTGGTTGAGCACGTTGCGCGGCCGGCTGCCCCGGTCGGGGGTCAGCAGGCGGGAGCGCGGGAATGGCACGTACCGGGCGGAGTCCGGGGTGCGCTCGGACTGGGAATTCACGCGCTGCCCTTCGAGCGGTCGGGCGGTCGACGAATGCGGTACGGGCCGGGAAGGTGCGCCCGACGCGGGTGGGGAGTGGGCCGACCGCCATGCGGGACCGGCACCGCCCCTCCCCCTCAAAACCTCGCCGAAGTTATCAGCAGGCCTCGCGGGCGGCGGTGGGCGTTCCCTCACTCACCCCGCTCACCCCGGTCACCCCAGGCACCGCGGACGGCACGTCCGAAGCCGTGAACGTCTCGCCGTCGGCCGGAACACCGATGCCCCGCCAGGTGAACGGGACACCGCGGGCCGAGTCCGGGTCCGGACCGTCCATCAGCTGGAAGTGGACGTGGGGTTCGGTGGAGTTGCCCGAGTTGCCGCAGCGGGCGATCTGCCGTCCCGCCCTGACACGGTCGCCGGGCCGGACGGTGACGGAGCCCCGCCGCAGGTGCGCGTACATCGCGTACACCCCGTCGCCCAGGTCGAGTACGACGTGGTTGCCGGTGATCCAGGACGCGCCGCCGGTCTCCCTGACCGCGGCCTCGACCAGCATCAAGTAGGCGAGCGCCGGCAGGGAGTTGCGGCTGAGATGGTCGCGCATCCGGTCGGACGCGTGCACGACCGTGGCGTCCGCCACCGCGAACACCGGCTCGTCGTACGCGGGGAAGGCACGACCGTGCCGGACGACCGGCCAGAGCATGGCGAAGGCGGGCCGCCTCCTTCCGTCTGCGCGAGCGGCGCCGGGCTCGGCGGGCTCGGCGGGCTCGGCCACGATGTCGATCGCGTACGTCTGGCCGTAGGCGTGCGTGCCATGGCTCGGCACCTTGGTGGCCGGGCTGTTCAGCGCGGCCCAACGGCCCCTGACCGGCGGCTCCACCTCGACCGGGGCGCGGTCGGCGGACTCGCGCCGGGGCCCGGTCCGGCTCACGGCCAGCCCGAGGGCGAACGACACGAGGAGGGGCACGAAGGCCCACGCCCAGTCGATCGGGTAGCCGGGCACGAGGGCGTCGGCCAGGACCATGCCGAAGAAGGTCAGTTGCAGCAACCGGTACAGGATCATCGCGGTCTTGCGGACGGTCATGGCTCCCCCATGGGCCGAGAGTGGTCGATTGCCTCAGACCGGCTGCACCGTGGCCAGCGCCACGAGGAGGGGCACGACACGGCTGCCCGGAATCTCGTAGCGCCCGCGCCCCGCCTGACGCAGCCAGCCCGCCGCGGTCAACTGCCGCAGATGGTGGTAGATCTGGCCGCTCGTCCCCACGTCGTCGAGCCCGGCCAGCTCGGTGGCCGTGCGCCGGCCGCCGAGGATCTCGCGCAGCAGCCGCAGCCGCATGGCGTGGCCGAGCGCGGCGAACGCCTCGGCCGCCTCGCTCCAGTCGGCGTCGAGCAACTGCCCGGTGAGCAGGCCGTACTGCCACTCGTACCGCTCCTCGGTCGGCAGCCGTACCGAGCCCGTGAACAGCACTCCGCCGTCCGCCTCGTGGGCCAGTTGCGTCTTGAGCCCCTCGAGAGCCCAGAAGTCGCCGGCGCCCACGCGCGGGGAGGGCCCGTCCTCCAGGGCGTCGAGACGCCGCTCCAGTTCCGCGACGCGTTGCTCCAGATCCATGCGTCGAGATTACGTAATTACGTAATAATGAGCAAGAGGAGTTGGAAGGCCGTCGGGGCGCCGCCCGCGCGGGCACGCGGAAGGCCCCGCCCGGAGATCCGGACGGGGCCCACTACCGCGTACGACTGCCGCGGAACCGGCGGACTACCTACGCGAACAGCGCCGGGATCGTCTCCTCGTGCGCCGTGCGCAGCTCGGCCAGGGAGAGGGTGAACTCGCCCTGCACCTCCACCACCGCGCTCGCGTCCGCCACGGTGCCGTCCACGACACCGATGCGCGTGGCGGGCAGGCCGCGCGCCCCGCAC
The DNA here is from genome assembly GCF_027107535.1 of Streptomyces aurantiacus. Classification (NCBI taxonomy): domain Bacteria; kingdom Bacillati; phylum Actinomycetota; class Actinomycetes; order Kitasatosporales; family Streptomycetaceae; genus Streptomyces; species Streptomyces sp. Qhu-G9. The sequence continues at coordinate 9,341,479 of NZ_CP114283.1, forward strand.
ATGTCGTTGAAGCGGAGCTCCTCGGAGCGCGGGATCGCGACGACCGCGCGGCCCGCGGACTCGGAGAAGAGGAACGTGAACGCGTCGAGCCCGTCGGGTACGACGAGTCGCGCGCCCTTGCCGCCGAGCAGCGCCGACTCGACCACGGCCTGGATCAGACCGCCGTCGGACAGGTCGTGCGCGGAGTCGATCATGCCGTCGCGGGAGGCGGAGATCAGGATCTCGCCGAGAAGGCGCTCCCGCTCCAGGTCGACCTGCGGGGGCAGCCCGCCGAGGTGGTCGTGGACGACCTGCGACCAGGCCGAACCGCCGAACTCCTCACGGGTGTCGCCGAGCAGGTAGAGGAGCTGGCCCTCTTCCTGGAAGGCGACCGGGGTGCGGCGGGAGACGTCGTCGATGACGCCCAGCACGGCCACGACCGGGGTCGGGTGAATGGCCGCCTCGCCCGTCTGGTTGTAGAGCGAGACGTTGCCGCCGGTCACCGGGGTGCCCAACTGCTGGCAGGCGTCCGCCAGTCCACGGATGGCCTCCGCGAACTGCCACATCACCGCCGGGTCCTCGGGCGAGCCGAAGTTCAGGCAGTCGGAGACGGCGAGCGGCTTGGCGCCGGTCGTCGCGACGTTCCGGTACGCCTCCGCCAGGGCCAACTGGGCGCCGTGGTACGGGTCCAGCTTGGCGAAGCGGCCGTTGCCGTCCGTGGCGATGGCGACACCGAGGCCGGACTCCTCGTCGATGCGGATCATGCCCGAGTCCTCGGGCTGGGCCAGCACCGTGTTGCCCTGCACGAAGTGGTCGTACTGGGAGGTGATCCAGGACTTGGAGGCCTGGTTCGGAGAGGAGACCAGCTGGAGGACCTGGTTCTTCAGCTCCTCCGAAGTGGCGGGCCTCGCCAGCTTGTTGGCGTCGTCCGCCTGGAGGGCGTCCTGCCACTCGGGACGGGCGTAGGGGCGCTCGTAGACCGGGCCGTCGTGCGCGACCGTACGCGGGTCGACGTCGACGATCTTGCCGCCGTGCCAGTAGATCTCCAGACGGTCGCCGTCGGTCACCTCACCGATGACGGTGGCGATGACGTCCCACTTGTCGCAGATCTCCAGGAAGCGGTCGACCTTCTCCGGCTCGACGACCGCACACATGCGCTCCTGCGACTCGCTCATGAGGATCTCCTCGGGCGAGAGCGTGGAGTCGCGCAGCGGTACGTCGTCCAGCGTGACGCGCATGCCGCCGGAGCCGTTGGACGCCAACTCGCTGGTGGCGCAGGACAGTCCGGCCGCGCCGAGGTCCTGGATGCCGACGACCAGCTTCTCGGCGAAGGCCTCCAGGGTGCACTCGATGAGGAGCTTCTCCTGGAAGGGGTCGCCGACCTGGACGGCGGGACGCTTGGACGGCTTGGCGTCGTCGAAGGTCTCGGAAGCCAGGATCGACGCGCCGCCGATGCCGTCACCGCCCGTGCGGGCCCCGTACAGGATGACCTTGTTGCCGGCGCCGGACGCCTTCGCGAGGTGGATGTCCTCGTGCCGCATGACGCCGATGGCACCGGCGTTGACCAGCGGGTTGCCCTGGTAGCAGGCGTCGAAGACGACCTCGCCGCCGATGTTCGGCAGGCCCAGGCAGTTGCCGTAGCCGCCGATGCCCGCGACGACACCCGGCAGGACGCGCTTGGTGTCGGGGTGGTCGGCGGCGCCGAACCGCAGCGGGTCGACGACCGCGACCGGCCTGGCGCCCATGGCGATGATGTCGCGCACGATGCCGCCGACGCCGGTGGCCGCGCCCTGGTAGGGCTCGACGTAGGAGGGGTGGTTGTGCGACTCGACCTTGAAGGTGACCGCGTAGCCCTGGCCGACGTCCACGACACCGGCGTTCTCACCGATGCCGACCAGCAGGGCGTCGCTCTGCGGGGCCTTCTCGCCGAACTGGCGCAGGTGCACCTTGGAGGACTTGTACGAGCAGTGCTCGGACCACATGACGGAGTACATGGCGAGCTCGGCGCCGGTGGGCCGGCGGCCGAGGATCTCGACGACCCTCTCGTACTCGTCCTTCTTCAGGCCGAGTTCGGCCCAGGGCAGCTCGACGTCGGGGGTCCCGGCCGCGTGCTCGACCGTGTCCAGAGGCGTCCGGCTCATGCGTTGACCAGCTTCTTGAGGATCGAGGTGAAGAAGGGGAGGCCGTCGGTGCGGCCGGACCCGATGAGCGGCTCGACCGCGTGCTCGGGGTGCGGCATCAGACCGACGACGTTGCCGGCCTCGTTCGAGATGCCGGCGATGTCCCGCAGCGAGCCGTTCGGGTTGCCGTAGCCGTCCGCCGAGTCGCCGTCGACCACGTAACGGAAGGCGACCCGGCCCTCCGCCTCCAGCATGTCGAGGGTGTGCTCGTCGGCGACGTACCGCCCGTCCATGTTCTTCAGCGGGATGTTGATCTCCTGGCCGGACTCGTAGTCGGCGGTCCAGGCGGTCGCCGCGTTCTCCACCCGCAGTTTCTGGTCACGGCAGATGAAGTGCAGGTGGTCGTTGCCGAGCATCGCGCCGGGCAGCAGATGGGCCTCGGTGAGGATCTGGAAGCCGTTGCAGATGCCGAGTACCGGCATTCCCGACTTCGCCTGCTCGATGAGGGTCTCCATCACGGGCGAGAAGCGCGCGATCGATCCGGCGCGCAGATAGTCGCCGTACGAGAAACCGCCGCACAGCACCACCGCGTCGACCTGCTTGAGGTCCTTGTCCTTGTGCCAGAGAGCGACGGGTTCGGCACCGGCGAGCTTGATCGCGCGCTGCGTGTCCCGGTCGTCGAGGCTTCCCGGGAAAGTGACGACGCCAATACGAGCGGTCACTTTCCGGCCTCCGCGACTTCCTCGACCTTGACGGTGAAGTCTTCGATCACGGTGTTGGCGAGGAAGGATTCGGCGAGTTCATGGATGCGGGCGAGGGCGGCGTCGTCCACCGGTCCGTCCACTTCCAGTTCGAATCGCTTTCCCTGACGTACGTCGGAGATGCCTTCGAAACCGAGGCGCGGCAGTGCACGCTGCACCGCCTGGCCCTGGGGGTCGAGGATCTCCGGCTTGAGCATGACGTCGACTACGACGCGTGCCACTGGCACTCCCGGTGTGTGGTGCTGAGCAGGTTCGTTCAGACTACCCGTACAAAATTTCTACGCGAGTAGATTCGTAGGAATCTACGTGACGGCCATCACGATTCCGCATCTACGGCCTAACCTCGGCCTGCCTTCACGAAAAATCCTGGGAAAGATCCGGATCGAGACCAGGCTCCCTATTGCCTTGGAGACACGCCAACAGATTTAGTCGAGCTTCACATTGGATTGCCGGGCACTGTACAAATGAATTGGCAATAGCCGATACTTTGCCCAATCACTCATAAAAGCAGTCGGACAGTCGGCATCTCCGCACGTCATCGCGCGTCGTTGGAGAGGTGCCGCACGAAGGGACCGATATTCGTGGCGCAGCGTGTCGTAGTCACTCTCTTCGACGACATCGACGGCTCGGAAGCGGCGGAGACGATCGCCTTCGGTCTGGACGGCAAGTCGTACGAGATCGACCTGAATCCGGCCAACGCCGAGAAACTGCGCAAGGCCCTGGAGCCGTACCTGGAGGCCGGCCGCAAGCGGTCGCGCTCCGGCAAGGCCTACCGGCAGACGGCGGTGGCCCCCGACCCGGCGGCCGTACGGGCCTGGGCCCAGTCCAACAAGCTGGAGGTGCCCGCCCGCGGACGCATCCCCAAGAAGGTCTACGAGGCGTTCACCGCGGCTCAGTGAGCGGAGCCGTCCCGCGGAGGGGCGGCGAGTCCTCCGGATCCCGGGCGCGGCCCCCGCGGGCCGGGGGACGCGCTCGGGCCACGGGTGCGTACGGGCCGGTCAGGTCCTCGGCACCGGGCACCGGGGCCCGCCATCGGGCCCTGGGGACAGCCGACTTGCGCTGCACCCCCGCCGATCAGCTAGAGTCTGGAGCACGCCGAGGGGCAAGGCCGAAAGGCCCGGCTCACGGAGTCACGCGGGTGTAGTTCAGTAGCAGAACATCCCCCTTCCAGGGGGAAGGCGCAGTGTGCAATTCCTGTCACCCGCTCTGCATCACCGACCTGGTCGCTCTTTGGATCAGGTAGGCTGGTGCCCGCGCCGATCGGTGAGAGCCGGTCGGAGGCAATGCGGACGTAGCTCAGTTGGTAGAGCGCAACCTTGCCAAGGTTGAGGTCGCCAGTTCGAACCTGGTCGTCCGCTCCAGTGAGAAGCAGTACGAGAAAGGCCCCGGTCGTCGCGACCGGGGCCTTTCTCGTATGCCTGCATCCGCAACCGGGTGGGCCGTCTGACATTTGTCATGTACGGCGATGACAGCTCGCACTGCCGGACGCTCCCGACGGCGGGGACGCTTGTCTCATGAACACGAATGAACACGTGATTGAGGTCACTGATCTACGCCGCGTGTACGGGGACGAGTTCGAAGCCGTACGGGGGGTGTCCTTCACGGTCGGCCGGGGCGAACTGTTCGCGCTGCTCGGGACCAACGGCGCGGGCAAGACCTCCACCGTCGAACTGATCGAGGGCCTCGCACCGCCGGCCGGCGGCCGGGTCCGCGTCCTCGGACACGACCCGTACACCGAACGCGCGCTGGTCCGCCCACGCATCGGCGTGATGCTCCAGGAGGGTGGCTTCCCCTCCGAACTGACCGTCGCGGAGACGGTACGGATGTGGGCGGGCTGCACGAGCGGGGCCCGGCCGGAGAGCGAGGCGCTGTCACTGGTCGGCCTGACCCGCAGGGCCGGCGTACGGGTGAAGCAGCTGTCCGGCGGCGAGAAGCGGCGTCTGGACCTGGCACTCGCGCTCCTCGGGCGGCCCGAGGTGCTCTTCCTGGACGAGCCGACGACCGGCCTCGACGCCGAAGGGCGCCAGGAGACCTGGGAGTTGGTCCGCGAGCTGCGCCGGTCGGGCACGACCGTGCTGCTCACCACGCACTACCTGGAGGAGGCGGAGGGGCTCGCCGACCGGCTCGCGATCATGCACGCCGGCCGGCTCGCGGTCTCCGGCACCCCGGCCGAGGTGACCGCCTCCCAGCCGTCGCGGATCTCCTTCGAGCTGCCCGACGGCTACCACCCCGGCGACCTGCCGCCGCTCGCCGCACTCGGCATCAGCGGGCACGAGCTCGACGGGCGCGTCCTGCGGCTGCGTACGAACGAACTGCAGCGCGCCGCCACCGGGCTGCTGGTGTGGGCCGAGCGGATCGGGGTCGAGCTGCGGGGGCTCGATGTGCGGTCCGGGTCCCTGGAGGAGGCGTTCCTGCGGATCGCGCGTGACGTGTCGGAGCGGGACGCACGGGCGGAGCAGGCGCGGAACCCGGAGCGCTCCGGGGCCGCAGGAGCCCCGGGGACGCGTGGCAGCCTCTGGACCTCGAAGAAGTCACAGGACTCCAAGAACGCCGAGAACGCCGAGAACTCGAAGAACTCCAAGAAGGAGAACGTGGCATGAGCGCGGTGACCGGGACCAGGAACGCACCCGCGGGCACGGCCACGACCGTGACCGCGGCCGGGCGCATGGCCTCCCTCGCCCGGGCCGAACTCACCCTGCTCGGGCGCAGCAGGGCCACCTTCTTCGCGGCGGTGTTCGTGCCGCTGGTCATGCCGTTCAGCCTCCGCTCGGTGGTCGAGGACATGGACCTCAAGGGGGCGGGGCTCTCGGTCGGATCGGTCATCCTGCCCTCCGCCGTCGGCTTCTCCCTCCTCTTCGCCGTCTACAGCTCGCTGGTGAGCGTCTACGCCGCCCGCCGTGAGGAGCTCGTCCTCAAGCGGCTGCGCACCGGCGAGCTGCGCGACGCGGAGATCCTGGCGGGCGCCGCCCTGCCGTCGGTCCTCGTCGGCCTGGTGCAGTGCCTGCTCCTGACGGCCGCCTGCGCGGCGCTCCTGGACGTGGGGGCGCCCGAGGCACCCCACCTCGCCGTGGTGGGACTCCTCCTGGGGCTCGTGATGTGGCCGGCGCTCGCGGCGGTGACCGCGAGCTTCAGCAAGAGCGTGGAGGGCGCCCAGGTCGCGGCGATGCCGCTGCTGCTCGTGTCGATGATGGGTTCCGGCGCCTTCGTGCCCTTCGAGGTCATGCCCGACCGGCTCGCCTCCTTCTGCGAACTGCTCCCGCTGTCGCCGGTGATCACGCTGATCCGCGGCGGCTGGACAGGAAACCTCTCCGCGTACGAGGCTCTGGGCGCCGTCGCCACCGCGCTGGCCTGGACCGTGCTCGCGGTGTTTGCTGTGCAGAGGTGGTTCCGCTGGGAACCGCGGCGCTGACCAGGGCCGCCACAGCGCACGGCATCGGTAACGGCAACGGGGACGGTCGGGGATGACGACGGGAAGGTCGGGAATGCGCAGGCCGAGCGCCTGGTGGCGCGGGAAGAGCACGCCGGCGAAGGTCGAGACGTACACCCGCTGGTCCTTCCACTTCTTTCCTTTCGTGGAGGTCACCGCGATCGGGCTCCCCCTGTTCGGGCACGTCGGGTTGAAGCTCGCCGTCTGGCTGTTCCTGCCGCTGTGCGGGCACGCCCTGCTCTGCGCGGTGACCGCGTCCCGGGCGCTCGACTGGACACGCGGCACCCGTGAACAACCCGTACGCCTGCTCATGGCCCTCGGCGTGGTCACCGCGCTGCTCGGGACGGCCGCGCTCGGCCTCGCCGAGCACGGCCCGGGCGACGAGGGCGCCGGCACGGCGGCGGGCTCCCTCTTCGTGGGCGTGCTGGCCTTCGGGGCCGGCACCATCACACTGGGGGTGCGCGACCGGCGGCGTGCCCTGGCGATCGTGGCCGGCTTCGCCGCGGGGGCCGGAGCCGTGTCGCTCCCCCTGGGTGTCCCGGCGCCCGCCTCGCTGGGCGCGGCCTTCGCGGTACTGCTCGCCGGCGGATTCCTCGCCTTCACCTCCGTCTTCTCGGTGTGGCTGCTCAACGCCGTGTACGAGCTCGACGCGGCCCGTGAGACCCGTACCCGCCTCGCCGTCGCCGAGGAGCGGCTCCGCTTCGGGCGCGACCTGCACGACGTGATGGGCCGCAACCTCGCGGTGATCGCCCTCAAGAGCGAGCTCGCCGTGCAGCTCGCGCGCCGCGAGCGCCCCGAGGCCGTGGATCAGATGATCGAGGTGCAGCGGATCGCCCACGAGTCGCAGCGCGAGGTCCGCGAGGTCGTACGCGGCTACCGCGAGGCGGACCTCGGCACCGAACTCTCCGGCGCACAGGGCGTCCTGACCGCGGCGGGGGTCGACTGCACGGTGACCGGTTCCGCGACGGGCCTGCCCCCGGCGGTCCAGTCGGCGCTGGGATGGGTCGTACGGGAGGCCACCACGAACGTCCTGCGGCACGGAGACGCCCGGCGGTGTCGCGTCTCGCTGGAACCGGCCGGGACCCACGTGGTCCTCACCGTCGAGAACGACGGGGTGGACCGGGGCGCGCAGGAGCGGGCCGGGGAGCCCGGTGCGCGGGGCGAAGGGGGTCCCGACGGGGTCCCCTCGGCAGGGCGGGGCCCTCAGCTCGGCGGCGGGTCCGGGCTCGCCGGACTGAGGGAGCGGCTGGCCGCGGTGGCCGGGACGCTGGAGGCGGGACCCGTCGACAGCGGCCTGTTCAGGGTCGTGGCCGAGGTGCCACTGCCTCCGTCCTCCCCCGCACGGTCCTGGCCCCAGCGGTCCTCCTCCCAGCCGTCCCCACAGCCGTCCCCCTCCCAGCTTTCTGCTTCCTCACCGTCCCCCTCCTCACCTTCTCCCGTTCCCCGCTCAGTGAGTGAAGAGGTCGGTTCATGACGTCCGTACGACCCATCCGGCTGCTGCTCGCCGACGACGAGCACCTCATCCGGGGGGCTCTCGCCGCGCTGCTCGGGCTCGAGGAGGACCTGCTCGTGGTGGCCGAGGCGGCCGACGGACCCGAGGCCCTGGCGATGGCCCGGGCCCACGAACCCGACGTGGCGGTACTGGATCTGCAGATGCCCGGGGCCGACGGTGTGAGGGTGGCCACATCGCTGCGGACCGAACTGCCAGCCTGCCGGGCGCTGATCGTGACCAGCCATGGGCGCCCCGGGCATCTCAAGCGGGCACTTGCGGCAGGTGTGCGCGGGTTCGTCCCGAAGACGGTCAGCGCGCAACGGCTCGCGGAGATCATCCGTACCGTGCATGCCGGAAACCGTTACGTCGACCCGGAGTTGGCCGCCGACGCGATCTCCGCCGGGGACTCGCCGCTGACCGCGCGCGAGGCCGAGGTGCTGGAGCTGGCCGCCGATGGCGCGCCCGTCGTGGAGATCGCGGAGCGGGCCGCGCTGTCCCAGGGGACCGTGCGGAACTATCTGTCGTCCGCCGTGTCCAAGCTCGGCGTCGAGAACCGTCACTCGGCGGTGCGTCTCGCACGGGAGCGAGGTTGGGTATAGTTGCTCCCGCGCCACGGCGCAGCGCGGACGTAGCTCAGTTGGTAGAGCGCAACCTTGCCAAGGTTGAGGTCGCCAGTTCGAACCTGGTCGTCCGCTCAGAGTAAGCAGGCAGGAAGCCCCCGGTCATCGCGACCGGGGGCTTCTTCGTGCCCCTGCCGGGCTCAGGTCCAGGCGGCGCCCGTCAGCCGCTCGTACGCCTCCACGTACTTCGCGCGGGTCGCGTCCACGACCGCCTGCGGCAGGGCGGGCGGCGGCTGCTCGCTGCGGCGGTCCCAGCCGGACTCGGCGGACGTCAGCCAGTCCCGTACGTACTGCTTGTCGAACGAGGGCTGCGCGCGGCCCGGCTCCCACTGGTCGGCGGGCCAGAAACGGGACGAGTCCGGGGTCAGCACCTCGTCGGCGATCACGAGCGTCTCGCCGTCGAAGCCGAACTCGAACTTGGTGTCCGCGAGGATGATCCCGCGTCCGTGTGCGATGTCCCGGCCGCGGCGGTAGACGGCGAGCGTCGCCTGCCGCAGCTGGGCCGCGGTCTCCGCGCCGACCTGGCGGGCCACCTCCTCGTACGCGACGTTCTCGTCGTGCTCGCCGACGGCGGCCTTGGTGGCCGGGGTGAAGATCGGGCCGGGCAGCTCCGAGCCGTCGGTCAGCCCCTCGGGCAGGCCGAGGCCGCAGACGGTACGGGTCTCGTTGTACTCGGCAAGGCCCGAGCCGGTGAGATAGCCGCGGGCGACGCACTCGACCGGGACCATCCGCAGCGACTTGCAGATCAGGGTGCGGCCCTGCCATTCGGCGGGGGCGCCGGGCGGCGGCTCGGTGCCGAGGACGTGGTTCGGCAGCAGATCGGCGACCTTGTCGAACCACCAGAGCGAGAGCTGCGTCAGGACGCGGCCCTTGTCGGGGATCTCCGTGGGCAGCACCCAGTCGAACGCCGACAGGCGGTCGCTGGCGACCATCACGAGGTCGCCCGCCTCGTTCTGGTACAGGTCGCGCACCTTGCCGGTGTGCAGGTGCACCAGGCCCGGAACCTCGACGGGCTCGGGCTTTTCTACGAATCCGGACACGGTTCCTCCCCGTGGTTCTGACTGAATGGCTCGATTCTCCCGTATGCGGAGGTCGGGCTCGGCCAGGGGGCGGGGTGCGAACCGTGCGGGGCGACCTCAGTCGCGTTTGCAGATGCGGTCCAGGAGGTTGGCCGTGGCGCGCTGGACGCGGGTGTCGACGTGGCCCGGGCGGTCCAGGGCCGGGGACCAGGCGAAGGTGCCCGCCGCGAAGACGAGGGCGCCGGAGTGCGCGCGGTACAGGGACGTCTCCTGGTGGCGGATCGCTCCCTCCGTGTCCCGGTACGGGGAGTGGGAGAGGAGGATGCGGCCCTGGTGCTCGGGGAGCGCGATACGGGGGAAGTAGCGGTCGGCCTCGCCCGCGACCATGCCCTCCAGCTCGTCGCCCTCGTGGGCCCCGGTCGCCTCCCACAGCCAGTGATCGGCGTTGCGGACGACGAGCGGGTGGGCCTCGGGCACCCGGCCCGCGTACTGGATGCCCAGGACTTCCTGCTCCGGACGGTCCACCTCGCGCCACAGGGCCGGTTTTCCGGGCCCGCGGCGTTTTCGGCAGGTGAGCAGCCGGTCGGGGACGCCGGACGGCGAGCAGCCCAACTCCACCTGCCAGTACATGGTGTTGGCGGAGAGGAAGACGAGCGAGGTGCCGTGCTCGCGGGCCACGTCCACGGTCCGGCGCATGGTCGTCGACCAGTACTCGTCGTGCCCCGGGAAGACCAGGCCGCGGTAGCGCGTGGGATCGACCCGGCCGGCGTGCAGATCGCGGGCGTCGGCGTACGCGAGGTCGTAGCCGTAGCGCTCGGCCCAGCGGATGAAGTCGTAGGCGTGACCCACGTGCAGGGGCAGTCCCGCGCCCGCGTACGGGCGGTCGAAGGAGACCGTCGTCGCGGCGTCGGCCTCACCGAGCAGCCGGCCGCTCTCGTCCCACGCGTGGTAGAGGCTCGCGCCCGTGTGGCCGTCCTCCGGGTAGAGGTTGTACGCCTGCCAGGTGATGTCCGGCAGGAGGAGCAGCAGGTCGGCGGGGTGGTCGTCGCGGACCGTGAACGGGATGTGGGAACGATGGCCGTCGTCGGTGGTGAGCACGGCGACGTACGCGCCGACGCTCCAGTACGACGGGATCTGCAGCCGCCACGAGAGCCACCAGTGGTGGCAGGAGACGGTGCGGTCCGCGGTGAGCGGGGGCGGCTGGACGATCCCGGAGAGGCGCGGACTGGTGGTGATCTTGCTCGCGCCGTCGCCGCCGTAGTGTCCGATGCGGTAGATGTCCACGCTGAACTGCTGCGGCGGGTCCACCGTGATGTGGAAGTCGATGGCCTCGCCGGGGGCGGCCGCTCCGGTGGAGGCGAAGCCCTTGATCTGACGGTGGACGTCGTCGGCCGAGCGGGGGTCTCCGGCGGTGGTGCGGGGGGTGGGGATCCGCGGGCCGCTACTCCGGTGCTGATCACCGGGGGGTGTGACGCCGGGCGGCGGTGCGTGGTCCACGTACCAGGGGACGACGTGCCCCGTGTCGTCGAAGTAGTGCTCACTGCCGCGCAGCCACGGAACGGGGCCCTGCCCGAAGGGGTCGGTGACGGCATGCGCCAGCGCCCCCGACTCCCACCGGCGAATCTGCTCCGACCCCATGCGACGTTCCCTCCCTCGTGCCCCCGTCAGCCCTTGCACGCCACGCCTGTGACGGACTCCAGCACATCACATTACGCATGCACGCGGTCACCGTTCGTCGCGAATTGCCTCAGTCGGTCGGGGAGGGACGGGGGCAGGTGGGGATGAATGGGGCTCGGGGTGGGGGGCGATCGAAGGCGGCCGGCCGGAGGCGGAGCACGGAAGGGGCCCCGGGCAGGGATGAGACGGATGTGCGGCGGCGGGGGCGCAGAGCGCCCCCGCTTCAGACCAGCCGAACCGGCTTCTCCGGGCGTACGCCGAGGTCGAGAAGCCACGCTCGGAGCGGCGCGGGATCCCCGTCCTCGATGAGGCTGAGTACCCGTGGTCCCAGGTCGACGGACCGCTCACCGCCGACGAGGAGCGAGGGACCGTCCAGCCAGTCGAGCCCCGGCACCGCCCCCGCCGTGTCCATCGCCGCACAGCAGACCATCGCCGTCACGTGGTCGCCCAGCAACTCCCGCCCCGTCCGCGGTGGTTGCAGCGGGAAGAGCGGCAGCGTGCCGTCGTCCCAGAGCGCCAGGTCGGGGCCGCCCTGGCCCACGGACCCCGCCGACGGCGCCCCCGGCCCGGCAGCCGTCGCGGCCTCCTCACGCGCCACCTCGGCGCTCAGCACCGCCGCGAGCTCCGCACTCCGCTCGGTATCCGGCCCGCCGTCCTCGTCGATCTCCGGCCCGCCGTCGTCCTCGTACTCCGGCGCTGCCGCCTCTCCGCTCTCCGCGTCGGCCGGGTCGTACGTGCTGTTCGGACTGTCCGCACCGCTGCCGGTGCCGCTGCCGGTGTTCGCGATGTTCGTGTTCCGCGCGAGCGGGGGCGTCTCCGAGGTCAGGTGATCCATCACCCGAGCCAGCGTCGGGCCCTCCGGGTCCGGCGCCTCCTGCCCCGACGTACGGCTCACACCGAGCGCGTCCAGCACCCGGTGCAGCCGCGCCGCGTCCGTACGCCACTTCCGGTCGACGACCTCGTCCGGATACTCGGCCCAGTCGACCGGGGCCCAGTCGGGCCCGGTCTCGGCGGGCCCGCCGTGGAAGAGACGCGCGGCCAGCAGGGACGTCGCCTCGTCGATCGCGCCCGGCTCCTCCAGAAGATCGCAGGCGGGCCGCTCGCCGAGCCGGGAGGCGAAGCCCTCGGCGAGCCGGTCCCGCCGAGAGAGCTCGGTGAGGGCCGCGACGACGCCCGCGTCGAGCCGGGACGGCCACCGCCCCATGCGCCAGGCGGGCAGCGCGACCCTGGTCAGCAGCCGGTCCCAGCCCGCGTACGCCAGACCCACCTGCTCCTGGGCGACGATCCGCAGGCCGTAGTCCACAGCCTGTGCACGCTCCGCCGCCGCGGCCGCCACACCCCGCTCCATCTCGGCCGCGTGCCCGCGGCAGCTGCGCAGCAGAATCCTCGACACCCAGCCGGCCCCGCCGAGCACCGCGCGGACCAGGGGCCCGCGCGTGGGCGCCGACGTCACGGCCACGGCCGCGTCGAGCCCTCGTACGAAGCGACGGGCCGCGGCTATGTCCGGGTGCGCGGACGGTCCCGTACCCGCGACGACCGGCGCGAGGACCGCGCGCAGTTCGCCGACCCGCATCCACCACAGGAAGGGCGAGCCGATGACGAGGACGGGCGCGGCCGGCGTACGCCGCTGTGCCGACGGCAGGCCCCGGACGCCCTCTATCTCGTCCCCGGGCTGCGTACGGGGCGGGCCGTGGGCCGGATGCGTGCGGTCCTCCAGCCAGCTGTCGCAGTCCGGGGTGAGCGCTATCGCGGAGGGGGCGGGCACTTCGAGGCGGTCGGCCAGATCCCGCACCATGCGGTACAGGTCCGGCGCCGACTCCTCGGCGACCGGCACCGTGGGGCTCACGGCGGGCCGGGAACGGACGACGACCAGCGCGATGCCGACCGCAGCGAGAAGCACGAACAGGGCCAGACCCGACACGGTCCAGCGCACCACGCCCCAGCCAGGACCGTCGATGTGCCCGGTCGACCCGCCGACGAGCAGGACGACGGCGACGGCCGCGGGCAGCAGGGCGACGGCCAGGGCCCTGCTGCGGATGCGCAGCACGGCGAGGGCCCGTGAGCGCGCGGCCTGCGCACCCACCTCGACTCCCATACCGGACACGACCGGTGTCACCCCCTACTGGCCGCCGGGCGCATGTGTACCCGGCAGCTGTCGACGGACGTCCATGGCGTTGCTCACTCCCCCACTGTGGCACCCACGACCGACATCGCAATGCCGGTGGGCCAAGTGCCGGAACGCTTGCGCCGCACCCTAGTTGGGGCCCCGGCCCTCGTCAGCCGGATGGGGGATCGGTCACTCGATGGAATGGCTTTGGCTAGAGGTGGCTGACGAAAAGGCCCCGGATCCTGTGCTGGATCCGGGGCCCGGTGTGGTCGTGCGATGGGTGACGGTGCAGGTGGCAGGCCGTAACCGAGGGTTACTCCCCGGCGGCTTCCGCCACCTTCGCCGCGATGTCCGTACGGTGCTGGGAGCCGTCGAGGCGGATTCGGTTGACCGCCGTGTACGCGCGGGTGCGGGCCTGGGTGAGATCCGTGCCGCTGGCGGTGACGGAGAGGACCCGGCCGCCCGCGCTGACGACCGCGTCACCGTCACGCTTCGTACCGGCGTGCAGGACGTACGCGTGCGGGGCGTCCTGCGCGGCCACCTCGTCGAGGCCCTCGATGGGGTCGCCGGTTCGCGGGGTGCCGGGGTAGTTGTGCGAGGCGATGACGACGGTGACGGCCGCGTCGTCGCTCCAGCGCAGCGGCGCGAGGTCGGCGAGGGTGCCCTCGGCCGACGCGAGGAGGACGCCGGAGAGCGGGGTCTTCAGGCGGGCGAGGACGACCTGGGTCTCGGGGTCGCCGAAGCGGGCGTTGAACTCGATGACCCGTACACCGCGCGAGGTGATCGCCAGACCGGCGTAGAGGAGCCCGGAGAAGGGGGTGCCGCGGCGGCGCATCTCGTCGACGGTCGGCTGCAGAACGGTCTGCATGACCTCCTCGACGAGCTTCGGGTCGGCCCACGGGAGGGGCGAGTACGCGCCCATGCCGCCGGTGTTCGGCCCTTCGTCGTCGTTCAGGGCCCGCTTGAAGTCCTGGGCCGGCTGCAAGGGGACGACCGTCTCGCCGTCGGTGATCGCGAAGAGGGAGACCTCGGGACCGTCGAGGAACTCCTCGATGACCACACGGTCGCAGGCGTTGGCGTGGGCCCTCGCCGCGTCGAGGTCATCGGTCACGACGACGCCCTTGCCGGCCGCGAGACCGTCGTCCTTCACCACGTACGGGGCGCCGAAGGCGTCGAGCGCCACGTCGACCTCGTCGGGGGTCGTGCACACGTACGAGCGGGCGGTGGGCACGGCCGCGCCCGCCATCACGTCCTTGGCGAAGGCCTTGGAGCCCTCCAGCCGGGCGGCCTCCTTCGAGGGTCCGAACGCCGGAATGCCCGCCTCACGCACGGCGTCGGCGACCCCGGCCACGAGGGGGGCCTCCGGGCCGACGACCACCAGCTCGGCGCCGAGGTCCGTGGCCAGCGCTGCCACGGCCTTGCCGTCGAGGGCGTCGACCGGGTGCAGCTCGGCCACATCGGCGATGCCCGCGTTGCCTGGAGCACAGTGCAGCGCGGTGACGTCGGGGTCGAGGGAGAGGGAGCGGCACAGGGCGTGTTCGCGGGCACCGCTGCCGATGACGAGGACCTTCACGGGGGCCAGCCTAGCTGTCGTGTGGGGAGGTGCGGACGTGGTGGGGCGTGCGCCCCGCGGCCCGCGCTCTCGGCGGGGTGCCGGGGCCGGTGGCCGGGACCGGTTCGAGGAGTCCGATCCTGCGGATCACCTGGGCCTGACTGCGACTTGGGCGAGAACGCCTCCGGCTACTCGTGGGAGAACTCCTCCAGCACCGTCGCCCCCAGCTCCCGCACGATCAGCTCATGGCCCGACAGTGCCGACTCGTCGAGGTCGGGATCGTCGTCCGCCGCGATGTCGTCCTCCAGGGAGACCGAGGGCGGCGGCTCCGGAGCGGAGGGGCGGGGCGGGTGCGGCGACGCGGACGAGGAGCCGGCGCCCCCGGACGCCGGCCGGCTCTGGGACGCCGGGGCGTCACCTCTCGGAGCCGGAGCCGTGGACTGCTGCGGGCCGGGGCCGGGCGCACTCGGGGCGGCGCCACCGGACGCGTATCCGCCGCCACCGCCGCCGGACGTGTAACCGCCGCCACCGCCGAAACCGGAGCCGGGCGCGGGCGGCGGTGCCGAGCCGCCGGAGGGATCGATGACCGCCTCGACCCTCCACTGCACGTTGAACTGCTCGGACAGGGCCTGTCGCAGGACTTCCTCGCTGCCGCTGCTCGCGAAGTTGTCCCGCGCGCCCACGTTGACGAAGCCGAGTTGGAGGGTCGTGCCGTCGAAGCCCGTCACCTGGGCGTTCTGGCTGAGCAGGATCCAGGTGAAGCGGCGGCGGTTCTTCACCGCCTCCAGGATGTTCGGCCACAGGGTGCGGGGGTCGGGCCCTCCGCCCGCGGAGGCGAAGGCCCCCGCGGGAACCCCGGCCCCCTGAGACGGGGCGGGGGCAGCGGACGCGGCAGAGCCAGGAGCTTGGGTGTGCGCGGACGCAGGAGCCCCCTGTGCACCGGCCGGCGCGGGCGCCCCGGGCGGTGCGGATGCGGGCTGGCCCCCGCCGGCGGCTGCGGCGGTCGGCCATCCGCCGGGCCGTCGACCGCTGCCCGCGGCTGTCGCGGTGGGCCAGGCGCCGGCCGCGCTGTCGGCCGCCGGAGCCTGGACGGGCGGCTGCTCCGCAACGGGAGCGGGCATGGGAGCAGGGGCGGCGGGAGCGGGAGGAGAGGTGTGCGCGGGCACAGCCGGGCCCTGGGCCGAACCGTGGCCCGCGTCGCCACCGGGACCACTGGGCCCGCCCTGACCGACGGGAGCTCCCGCCCCGCCTCCCCGTACCGCGGCGCGGGCGGCTGCGGCCCCACCCCCCGGCGGAACGGACTGCACGGCCGGACCGGCCGGACCGGACGGACCTGAGGGAACCGGCCCGCCGACGGGACCACCGCCCTGTGTGCCCGCCCCCGCCCTCGCACCCGTCCCGGCATGCGCGTCGGGCCCGGGAACGTACCCGACGGCGGGCCCGCCGGCCGCCGCCCCCGTGAAGTTCACCCCGCGCTCGATCCGGTCGAGCCGCGCCATGACGGACCGCTCGTCCCCGTACGCCGCGGGCAGCAGCACGCGCGCGCAGATCAGCTCCAGCTGGAGACGGGGCGAGGTGGCGCCCCTCATCTCCGTCAACCCTGCGTTGACCAGGTCGGCGGCGCGGCTCAGCTCGGCGGCGCCGAAGACCCCGGCCTGGGCCGTCATCCGCTCCACCACATCCACGGGAGCGTCGATGAGCCCCTTCTCGCCCGCGTCGGGCACGGCCGCCAGGATCACGAGGTCCCGCAACCTCTCCAGCAGGTCGGCGACGAACCGCCGGGGGTCGTTGCCGCCCTCGATGACCTGGTCGACGACCTCGAAGGCCGCGGCGCCGTCGCCCGCGGCGAAGGCCTCGACCACGGAGTCCAGCAGCGAACCGTCCGTGTAGCCGAGGAGCGAGGTGGCCATGGCATACGTCACACCCTCGTCGCGGGCTCCCGCGAGGAGCTGGTCCATGACGGACATGGAGTCACGCACGGACCCGGCGCCGGCCCGTACGACGAGCGGCAGCACCCCGTCCTCGATGGGCGCGCCCTCGCGGCCGCAGACCTCACCGAGGTACTCGCGCAGGGTCCCGGGAGGAACCAGCCGGAACGGGTAGTGATGCGTCCGCGACCGGATCGTCCCGATGACCTTCTCGGGCTCGGTGGTGGCGAAGATGAACTTGAGGTGCTCCGGCGGCTCCTCGACGACCTTCAGCAGGGCGTTGAAGCCCGCCGAGGTGACCATGTGGGCCTCGTCGATGATGTAGATCTTGTACCGGCTGCTCGCGGGCCCGAAGAACGCCTTCTCCCGCAGGTCACGGGCATCGTCCACACCACCGTGGGACGCGGCGTCGATCTCGATGACGTCGATGGACCCCGGCCCGTTCCTCGCCAGGTCCCGGCAGGACTGGCACTCCCCGCACGGGGTGGGCGTGGGCCCCTGCTCGCAGTTCAGACACCGGGCGAGGATGCGCGCACTGGTCGTCTTCCCGCAGCCGCGCGGCCCGCTGAACAGGTACGCGTGATTGACCCGGTTGTTCCGCAGCGCCTGCTGCAACGGGTCGGTGACATGCTCCTGCCCGATGACCTCGGCGAACGACTCCGGGCGATAACGGCGGTACAGCGCGAGAGACGACACACGTACGAGGTTATAGGCGCCCACTGACAACGGGGACCGCCCGTCGGGGCCACCCCGCTCCACCCCGCCGAAGCCCGGGCCACACCGGCGGCTCCGCCCGCCCGGCAAACGCAAACGCCCCCCACGCACCCGCCAGAGCCAACCTACCCTTGCTGCCTTCCGGCCCTGGGGGAGTTCAGTCAGATAGCGCCACGTGAGGGGCTCCGCACACAGTACCCGATCCGACCGGGGGGAACGAGTTCGCGAGCACTCCTCAACGTCTTGTATTGTTTGCCGCGGAGGATTCGCCTAGTGGCCTAGGGCGCACGCTTGGAAAGCGTGTTGGGGGCAACCCCTCACGAGTTCGAATCTCGTATCCTCCGCCAGTGCCTCACCGGGCACTAACGTTGAAGGGCCCCACCGTTCGCGGTGGGGCCCTTCGACGGTTCTCAGGCCTCGTTGTTCTGGTTTTTGTCCACAGGACGTGTGTGCGGGGGTCCCCAGATGGCATCGGCGATCTTCCGGGGCACATCCTTTCTCGGCGGATCCAAGCGGATCTGTTCATGGTCCCAGGACGAGGTCGCGGTCGCGGTCGCGGTCATAGAGCAGTTGGGCCGCCACCTTGGCCGCTGCCTCCGTGATCGGCTCCACCTTGACCCAGGAGAGCACCCATTGCAGTCGGGGCAGGTCCACCCTGGCGTGGCTCACCTCCACGATGGTGTTGGCGCTGACGACAAGGTCCGCTCTCAAGTCGTGGAAGACCTGGAACATCGCCAGGACCTTCCGGTCCTGCGCCACCCAGGCCGACAGCCCCTCGCTGTCCAGGACGACGGTCCCAATGTGCCCGCTCACGCGGCGCTCGCGCCGGCGGCCGACGTCGTACCGAAGATGCGCACTACGTGCTGTCTGTTCCCCGCGTGGGTCCGGTCAGCGGCAGTGGGGGCGAGTGCCCTCTCGAACAGGGGCTCAGCTGGGCAGTTGTACAACGCGCCAGTTCAGTGGGCCCAGTAGCGGTATGCCTCGATCCCTTGCGAGCCCTGGGGGGCGGGTTCCGGCAGCGGCAGGTCCAGGAGCCGGTGAGCTGGGCTCATCTTCGCCGTAGGCGTCGACGGTGGCCTCTTCGTTCAACGCCCCCAGTAACCCCTCCAGCGCGGCTGGTGCCCAGGTGCTCAAGGCTTCACCGCGGCGCTGCACCGTACGGTTGAGGACCGTATGTTCAGCAGCGGCGTATCCGTCGCGGCGCCGTCGCCGGCAGTCAAGCCAAGGCTCGCGGTTGCCGGCGTGTGACGTGGCCTGGTGGGGTTCGGTGGTGAGCGGCCCAGGGGAGGGTCCGGCGAACGACAGGGCGGAAAATAGTGGCACGAGTCGTCGTACGAGAGCCGAGCACGGGCGCGAGGAGCGCACCCCCGCTGGCCCGGCAGGAAACATCCGCCTTCGCGAGGGAGCTGCTCGGCGCCGGCTGGGCGGCGGTGTTCCTGCCCGGTGCGCCCGCCCGCCTTGGGCGGCTGCTGCTGTGGAAGCCGACCGGGGCAGCAGCCGGAGACAGTAGGGCGCCCACCGGCCTTGAGACCGAGGCGGTGGAGCTGGTCCTGCCGCACGGCCGCTCGGTCAGGCGGCGCAGGGTCGAGGGTTACGCGCTGCCTGTCGCGGTCGCGGTCTCCGCCCTGGCCGATGCGGAGCCGACGCATCCCTCCGGCGCCGCCTGGCAGGCCGCCACTCGCTTCGCGCTGCGGCTGCTCGCCGACGGCCGCCTCCACCCGGCCCTCACCCCCGCCGGCTACGACACCTGGCAGGTGGGTCCTTGCACCGCCGCCCAGCGCCAGACGCTGGACGCCCTGGCCGCCGCCTTCCCGCCACACGCCCACTGCCTGCCCGAGCCTGGCCCTGCTCCGATACGGATCGCCGAACCGGCTGCGCTGATACGCCAGTTCTGCGACGCGGTCGCCGATGATCTGGTCCGTACGCCGGCCGCGCCGCTCGCCATGGGAGCGCTGCCGTACGCCTGGCGCGAGGCCCGCGCTGTGCCCACCTTGCGTGAATGGGCCGAGGAAACCCAGGCGGCGCTCACCGCCGAGGTCAGTGTCTCCCTGCGCGTCGACGTACCCGAAGGACGCCGACGGCAGTTCCGGGCCGTCCTGCAACTGCACACCGCGGCGGACCCGGCGCTCGTCATCGAAGCCGCGCGACTCTGGAGCGAGCCGACCGAAGTGGAGCGGCTGCTCGGCCCACGCGCCGAGACCGAGACCCTTCTCGCTCTGCGCCGAGGCGCCCGCGCCTGGCCCCCGCTGCGGAGGCTGCTGGGCGATGCCGCTCCCGATCAGCTCCGGTTGACCGACGACGAAGCCTTCGATCTCCTTGGGGACGCCACGGACGCGCTGCGCGCGGCCGGTGTCGACGTGCACTGGCCGCGCGACCTGGTCAAGGCACTCACCGCGACCGCGGAGATCGGGCAGCGCACCGCCCCCGGTTCCACCGCGGGCGGCCTGCTGGACACTGAGGCCCTCCTCGACTTCCGCTGGCAGGTCTCCCTCGGCGGCGAGCCGCTCACCGAGGCCGAGATGGATGCTCTCGCGGAGTCACGCCGTCCCCTCGTCCGGCTTCGCGACCAGTGGGTGGTCGCCGACCCGAAACTGGTGGCCCGCGCCAAGCGCCGCCGGATGGAACCGCTCACCCCCATGGAGGCGTTGAGCGCCGCGCTGACAGGCGAGGCCGAGCGAAGCGAGATGGGGGTCCCCCCGGCCGGAGGCTGGGGGAGGGACGGTGACCGGGTCCCCTGTGCCGCGGTCGGTGCGCTCGGCGACCTGGTCGCTCGTATCCGCGACCCCGAGTCCCGCACCCCCGTGCCCCAGCCCGCCGCTCTCAAGGCCACCTTGCGCGAGTACCAGAAGCGGGGCCTGGCCTGGCTGGCCGAGATGTGCGCACTCGGCCTCGGCGGCTGTCTCGCCGACGACATGGGCCTGGGCAAGACCATCACCTTGCTCGCTCTGCACCTGCACCGCCAGAGCGACCCCACCACCGCGGGCCCCACCCTCGTCGTCTGCCCGGCCTCCCTGCTCGGCAACTGGCAGCGCGAGGCCGCCAGATTCGCACCGCTCACCCCCGTACGCCGCTACCACGGCGGCGACCGCCACCTCAAGGACCTGGCCGGCGACGAGATCGTCCTGGTCACCTACGGGGTGCTGCGCCGCGACCGCGAAGTGCTTGCCGAGACACCCTGGTCGCTGGTGGCCGCCGACGAGGCCCAGCACGTCAAGAACCCCTACGCCGTCACCGCCCGCGAACTGCGTGCCCTGCCCGCCCGCGCCCGCGTCGCTCTCACCGGCACCCCCGTGGAGAACAACCTCTCCGAGCTGTGGGCACTGCTCGACTGGACCACCCCCGGGCTTCTCGGCTCACTCTCCGGCTTCCGTGACCGGCATGCCCGCGTCATCGAGGCGGGCGAGGATCCCGAGGCAGCCGAGCGCCTGTCCCGTCTCGTACGTCCCTTCCTGTTGCGCCGCAAGAAGTCCGACCCCGGCATCGCGCCCGAACTGCCGCCCAAGACCGAGACCGACCACGTCGTCCCGCTGACGGCCGAGCAGACCGGCCTGTACGAGGCACAGGTCCGCGAGACCATGGCGAAGATCGCGGAGTCGGAGGGCATCGCCCGACGCGGTCTGGTACTCAAGCTGCTCACCGCGCTGAAGCAGATCTGCAACCACCCCGCCCAGTACTTGAAAGAGCACAGCCTGCACCAGTCCCCTCCCCTGCGGGGCCGCTCCGGCAAGCTCGACCTGCTCGACGAACTTCTCGACACCATCACCGCCGAAGGCGAATCCGTGCTGGTCTTCACGCAGTACAAACAGATGGCGGCTCTGCTGGAGAAGCATCTCGCCGAGCGCGGCACCCCCACCCTCTTCCTGCACGGCGGCACTCCCGTCGCGCGGCGCGAGGAGATGGTGGACCGCTTCCAACGCGGTGAAGTGCCGGTGTTCCTGCTGTCGTTGAAGGCGGCGGGCACCGGACTCAACCTCACCCGCGCCAGCCACGTCGTGCACTACGACCGCTGGTGGAACCCGGCCGTCGAGGACCAGGCCACCGACCGCGCCTACCGCATCGGCCAGGACAAACCCGTCCAGGTACACAAGCTCCTCGCGGAGGGAACCGTGGAGGACAAGGTGGCGAAGCTGCTCGAAGCCAAGCGTGCCCTCGCCGACGCCGTCATCGGCTCCGGCGAGGCAGCCCTGACCGAACTGTCCGACGCCGACCTCGCCGAACTCGTCGCCCTGGGAAGGCAGTCATGAGCCCCGCTGTCCCCGGCCCGCGCCGTGCTCCCGCCCGCGGCAAGCGAGCCTTCGCCGCGACCTGGTGGGGCCAGGCATGGGTGGCCGCCCTGGAGGACTCCACCCTGGACGCCGGACGGCTCTCGCGCGGACGCACCTACGCCCGCAAAGGCATGGTCGGCCCGGTCACCGTCGCTCCGGGCAAGGTCAACGCCGCTGTCCAGGGCAGCCGCCCGCGCCCGTACCGCTCCTCGGTCCACCTGCCCGTCCTCACCGACCCTCAGTGGGACACCCTGCTCGACACCATCGCGGCCCGCGCCGGACATCTTGCGGCACTTCTCGACGACGAGATGCCCGCCGAACTCGTGGACGACGCCCGGCACGCAGGCGTCCCACTGCTCCCACTGCCCACCGAGCTCGATCCGGAGTGCTCCTGCCCCGACTGGGGATACCCCTGCAAGCACGCCGCCGCGCTCTGCTACGCCATCGCAGCCACCATCGACACCGACCCATTCGTGCTCTTCGCGCTGCGCGGCCGCGGTCGCGAGGAGGTCTTCGCCCAGCTGCGCGCACTCCGTACGGCAGCACAGGAGACGGCCGCCCCACCAGCACCGGCCGGCATCCCGGCCGCCGCCGCGTACGCCCGCTGGGCCGAGGAGCCCCCCGAACTGCCCGAACTCCCGGAACCGGCCGCCCACACCACAGCGCTGCCCGTCGCCCCGCCACCCGGCACCGGCCTGGCCGCCGCGGACCTGGAACTCCTCATGGCCCACGCCACCGCGCGCGCCGCCCGGCTCCTCGCGGGCGACACCGCCGACCTGCACCTGACCGAGCACCAGGACGCCGTCCGCATCGCCGCAAGCAACCCCGGACCCGAGTGGTTCCACCACCTGGTCCAGAGCACCGGCACCAAACCCACTGCCTTCGCACGCCTCACCCGCGCCTGGCGACACGGCGGCCCCACGGGCATCACCGTCGCCGAACAGCCCTACGCCCCCGACCCGACAGTGATGAAGGCCACCCGCACCGCCCTGGAAGCGGCCCTCACCGAGATGACCGACTCCCCCACACACCTCAGAACCTGGCGCAACCGCCTCACCCTCACCCACCACGGCATCCAGCTGCGTCTGGGCCCCGACGCCCGCTGGTACCCCTACTGCCAGGATGACGACGGCGAATGGTGGCCCGCGGCACCAGCCGACAGCGACCCGGTCACCGCGCTCACCGCGGCCTGGTCGCAGAACAGGGAGTAAGGAGGCGGTTCCCCGCTGACCAGGAACCACCGCGAAGCTCCGGCTGGGCGGCGACGGGAAAACCGTCCTCGAACGCACCGTCTTCACGTGGGACGGCAACACGCTCTGCGACCGCGAGAAGATCGAACTCCGGGTCGGGCAGCCCGACCTGGTGGTCACGACGGGGGACGGTTTCGTCGCGGCCGCGCTCAACCCCGACGAATGGCATTGAGTCTTCCCTACGGCGTTCCCCCGACAGTTCCTGATCGTCACACCGCCCGCCTCGAACGACCTGCGAGGAGCCGACCGGATGACCGAACAGCGGACCGTGGACTTCTGGTTCGACCCCGTGTGTCCGTACACCTGGATCACCTCGCGGTGGATGGTGGAGGTCACCAAGGTGCGGCCGGTGACCGTCCGCTGGCGGGTGATGAGTCTGTCGGTGCTCAACGAACACCGGGACGACAACCCCGAGGGCGAGTGGGGGGACTACATGTGGGCGCCGGTGCGGGTGTGCGCCGCGGTGGAGGAGCGGTTCGGCCCGCGGGCGCTCGGTGACCTCTTCACCGCGATGGGCACCCGCTTCCACCTCCAGGGCGACTGGGGGAACCTCGCGGGGGCCCTGGCCGATGCCGGACTGCCCGAGGAGATGGCGAACGCCGCCGGGTCCACCGCGTACGACGAGGCGATCCGGTCCTCGCACGCGCAGGCCCTCGCCCTGGCCGGCGACGACATCGGCACCCCGGTGGTGTCGGTCACCGGGCCCGGTGGGGAGCGGGTCGGCTTCTTCGGTCCGGTCGTCTCCCCCGCCCCTGCCGGGGAGAAGGCCGGGCAGCTGTGGGACGGCCTTCTGCTGGTGGCCGCCGTCCCCGGCTTCTACGAGATCAAGCGCACCCGCGTCGAAGAGCCGCGGTTCGACCTGGCCGACTGACACGGCAGGGCCGGGCCGGGGACGGGACGGGCCGTCCAGGGCTCTATCGCGGTGCGGCTACCGCGATGGTGCCCTGGGCCACCGCGCACAGGGTCCGCGCTCCCTCGGCGTCCGTGGTGGACAGGTCGCAGCGGCACACGACTCGGGTGCGGCCGGCCCGGACCACGCGGGCATGGGCCCGCAGCAGCGTGCCGTCGGCTGGACGCAGATAGTCGATGGTGAACCCCGAGGTCAGCAGCCGAGGGCCGGCGACGGTGCCCGCGGCGAAGGTCAGCGCGTTGTCGGCCGCGTAACCGAGGACGCCGCCGTGGACGAACCCGTTCTGCTGGCGCAGGTCGTCGCGGATGTCCAGTTCCAGCACCGCCTCGCCCTCGCCGAACGCCACCAGCCGGGCGCCGAGCAGGCTGCTGAAGGGCTGGGCCGCCAGCGCCTCCCGGGCGGCGGCCAGACCCGGGGAGCCCTTCGCCTCGAGGTCCTTCGGACCGGCGTCCTTCACGTCAGGGTTTCTCACGTCGGAGTCCTTCACATCGCACCTCGACTTCGGCCGTACGCCTTTCACTTCACTAGTGAAGTGACCGTCCCGTACGTCCGTCGGGTCTGTCAAGATCGGTCCATGTCCGAGGCAGAGCCCGACCAGCGTCTCTTCTTCCTGCTGCAACGGGCCGCGCATCGCCTGCGTACGGCCGCCGACCGTCGCTGTGCGGTCGCCGCCGGTGTCACCACGGCTCAGCTCGGCGCGCTGTTCGCCGTACGGGACCGGCCGGGCGTCACTCAGCGGGAGCTCGCGCGCACCCTGGGGCTGCGCGAGTCCGCCGTCACCGCACTCGTCACCCGGCTCATCACGGCGGGCCTCGTCGTCAAGCGGGCGCATCCCCGCGAGCACCGGGCCGTGACGCTGAGCCTCACCGACGCGGGCGCCGACGCCCTTCGCGCCGCTCAGCCGGAAATCGACCGCTTCAACGGCGAGTTGCGCACCCTGCTCGGCGATGAGGGATTCGCGCGCACCGCAGCCGCCCTGTACGAGCTCGCCCGCTGGGACCCGTCGTGAGCCCGTCCGGCTCTCCGCCGGCCCGATGAGCCCTGCTCACGACTCAGGACTCGCGACTCACGGCACGCACCTCACCGCACGCACCTCACGGCTCACGCCCTCCCGGGCCGTGCCGTCACCGCCGGATCAGCGGGCGATCTTCACCCGACGCGTCTCCGACACCTGGTCGATGTCCGTCGTGCGGACCGTCACCTTCATCGTCCAGGTGCCGGCGAGGGGCAGGTTGAGGGACTCGGTCCCCCAGTAGCCGCCCTTGTTGGTGAGGCCGGCGTCGATGGGCCCGATCTTCTGGGAGTCGAGCGTGAACGAGAGACGGATCTCGGGGACGGTGGCGACGCCTCCGTCGGGGCCGATGATGACCGCCTCGACCGTGTTCTCGCCGACGCGGCCCGGTTCGAGGACGATCTGTACCTTGCCGTGGCCGCCGGGGGTGCCGACGTCGAAGGGGATCAGGGTCGTGGACGCGGTGGGGCCGTCGGCCGCGGCCGCGGTGGACTCGGCCGCCGCCGTCTCCAGCTCGGCGCGGCCCGGCTGGGTGCCGGTCAGTACCGTCGTGATCACCAGCACCGCGACGCCCACGACGACTTCGGCGAGAACCGAGCGGCGCAGGGACCGGTGCCGGACACCGGCCTCCTCGGGACCCGATGCCGAGGACGACGCCGAAGCCGAGGCCGATTCCGAGGCCGATTCCGAAGGCGAGACTGCAGGCTCGGACGGAGTCGAAGGGGATCCCGCGGTCGTCCCCGCGGCCGTCTCCGCGGTCGTCCCCGCCGCCGAAGCGGACACGGAAGCGGGCCCGCGCTCAGCAGCGGCCGGAACCGTGTTCCCGGCGGCCGCGCCCCCGCCCGCTCCGACCTTCTCCAGCTCCGGTGCGGGCTCCGGTACGGGCTTCTGTGACGGCTGTTCCACGTCGTCCGACAGGCGGGCCGTCCAGCGGCGGGAGAAGGCCGCCGCGGCCAGCAGCCCCACCACCGCGCACACCTTCACGACCAGGATCCGGCCGTACGAGGTGCCGGACACCGCGTCCCACGAGCCGAGTCCCCGCCAGGACTGGTAGACCCCGGTCAGCACCAGGACCGTGACCGAGGTGAACGCGATCCGTGAGAAACGGGTCACCGACGTGGCCGCGAGCGGGGTGCGCGACCGGTGGAGCACGGTGAGCAGGGCTCCGAGCCCGCCCAGCCAGACCGCCATCGCCAGCAGGTGCAGTACGGAGGAGGTCATCGCCGCGGGAACCTGGATGCCCGCTGACGCGTGCTCGGCGACGGCCCAGGTGACCGCCAGGGCGACGGCCAGGAAACCCCCGGCCGCGAGCACGGCCGGCTTCGGTTCCGCGGACCGCCGCAGTGCCGCCTCCGTCCGTACGAGGAAGACGGCCGCCGCCGCCAGCAGCGCCAGCCGGGCGAGCAGCGCCCAGCCCGGCCTGCTCGTCAGCGTGTTCTCGATGAGGGCCGGGTCGAAGACGGTCGACGGTCCGGTACCGCGTTCGTACGGGCCGCGCAGGAAGACGAGGGCGACCGTGGTGGCGAGGAGGGTCCACCAGCCGGCGCGTACGAGCCCGCGCAACGGCTCCGCGCTGGACGGACTGCAGGCGAGGACGAAGACGGCGACACCCAGGAGGAGGGAGACGGCGGCGTACGCGGCGTAGCGGGCGATGTCGTAGAGGGCGCCCGAGGCGGGGTTCACGGCCGGCTCGACCGCGACGGGGACCGTCGTCTCGGAGGGCTTGCCGATGGAGAAGGTGAAGGCACCGGAGATGGGATGGCTGTCCGCCGAGACCACACGCCAGGCGACCGTGAACGTACCGTCGGGCAGACCGTCGTTCAGGCGTACGCGGACGGTGTCGGAGCGGCCGGGAACGTGCTGGGTGTCGCCCGCGTTCACCCGGCGGTTCTCGGGGCTGAGGACGCGCAGCGAGTCGTCCGTGATGCCGACCGACTCGGTGAAGGTCATGGTGACCTCGCGGGGCGCCGACTTGAGGACGGACCCCTCACGGGGATCGGTGTCCCGGACCGCCGAGTGGGCGGACACGGTCGCCGCCCCGCCCAGCAGGAACAACGTGCCCAGCAGGGTGACGAGGGCCACAGCCCGGCGTGGTGCCGACACCCGCAGCACTCGTAGGACCCGGTGTGTGCGGCGCACTCGGCCCACGTCGCCTCTCCCTGCTTCTCGTACTCGTCGTGCCCGGCACTCGTCGTGCCCGCCCTGCCCGTCGTGCTTTGGGTGCTCGTCGTGCGTGTACGTCTGCGGCCTCGGTGAGGGTACGGATGTACGCGGCATGTTGTTCAACAGGCCCGCGCCCACCCGTCTCGGCCGCCCCCGTTCACCACGTCGGCCGTGCGGAGATCCCGCCGTCCACGACCAGGTCGTGACCGGTGATCCAGGAGGCCATCGGTGAGGCGAGGAACACGCAGGCGTCACCCACGTCCTCCGGGCGCCCCAGCCTCCCCGTGGGAACCGCCTGTCGCCAGCGCCGTACGCCCTCCGGCCACGCCTGCGCGAGGCCTTCGCGGTCGATCAGTCCCGGGGAGACGGTGTTCACGCGGATGCCGTAGGGACCGTACTCCAGGGCCGCCGAGCGCGCGTGCATGACGACCGCCGCCTTCGAGGCGGAGTAGTGCGCGTGGTGCGGGGCGGGGTGCGTGGCCTCGATGGACGCGATGTGGGTGATGCTGCGCACACGTCCGCCGGGCTCGTCCCTCCCCTCCCTCCCCTCCCTCCCTTCACTGCTCTCGCTCCCGTTCCGCATCAGTTCGGCGGCGGCCTGTGTACACGCGAACACGCTCGACACGTTGGCGTCGACCACCGCCCGCCAGTCCCCCACCGTCATGCCCGGCAGCTCCTGGACCGGTTGTACGCCCGCGTTGTTGACCAGTGCGGTCAGCAGGCCGCCTCCCCAGTCCGCGGCCTCGCGCACCAGCCGGTGGCACTCGGACTCCACGGTCAGGTCGGCCCGCAGGGCCACCGCGCGGCCGCCCGAGTCCGTGATGTGGGCGACGACGTCACGGGCCGCCTCCGCGTCGGTGCGGAAGTGGACGGCCACGGCCGCGCCCGCCGCCGCGAACCGCAGCGCGATGCCGCGCCCGATGCCGCCCCCGGCCCCGGTGACGAGTGCCACCTGCCCGTCGAGCAGCCCTCCGAGCGCACCAGAAGCACCAGAAGCAGCGGAAGCAGCAGTCCTACCGGACACGGCGGTCATGGCCGGCTCAGCGCGGCGATCCGCTCGGCCTCCGCCAGGTAGCGGGCGGTGAGCGCGGCCGCGTCGCCGTGCTCGTACCCCTCGTACGTGAAGCCGGGCGCCATCGTGCACCCGAAGAACGACCAGGCTCCGTCCGGGACGACCCGCGCGCCCATCCAGGTGCGCGCGGGCACCGTGAACTGGAGGTGCTGGCCGCCCAGGACGTCCGGGCCGAGCAGGACCGTGCGGGACGTGCCGTCGGGGGAGAGGAGCAGCAGCTCCAGCGGATCTCCCAGGTAGAAGTGCCAGGTCTCGTCGGCGGGGAGGCGGTGCAGCGCGGAGAAGTCGCCGGGCCGCGAGGTCAGGAGGACCACTATCGCGGACCCCTCGGGCCGGCCGTCCGGCCGTTCGGGGCCCGCCCAGGTGCGGCGGAAGAGACCGCCCTCCTTGGGGATGGGTTCGAGTCGGTAGTGAGCTACCAGGGCTTCTGGAGTGATGTCATGGACCACCTACCGACCATGCCCCACCAGGAGTTGCCGATGCGTCGCCCGCCGCACCCGAAGCTCGCGCCGGGGGTCGGGCGCCCTCCGCCGCGAGCATCCGGGCAGGCACCGCCGGTCTCCTTGCCGAGCGGCTCCTTGCGGACGGCCTACGGGACAACGGTCTCCGGGAGGACCGTCTCCCGCCTGAGGAAAGCCAGTTGGGCCTTCTTCTGCGGCAGGTACACCTCCGGGAGGTCGATCTCCGGAAGCACGATCGGCGGGCCGAGCACGAAGCCCTGCCGGAGCAGGCGGGCGATGGCCTTCTCGTTGCGGGTGTCGGGCTCGACCACCACCCGCCGCCGGTCGAGGACGTGCAGGACGTACGTGGTGAACGCGGTCAGCAGAGCGGTGCTGTAGCCCGCCCGGGCGGCGCCTTCGCCTGCCGGTCCGATCAGCAGGTGGACGCCGATGTCGCCGGGTTCCACCTCGTAGCACTCGCTGACCCGGTCGGCCTCCGGTTCGTACGTCTGGAAGAGCGCGGCCGGTTCGCCGTCCAGGACGGCGAGGTACGCGTGGTGCGTGTCGAGCGAGCCGAGATACCGGTACGTCTCCAGCACCTGCTCCCTGGTGAAGCCGCCCATGCCCCAGAACCGGGCCCGCTCGGCCGTCACCCAGTGGTGGAGCACGTCCAGGTCGGCCTCGGGGTCCACGGGCACGATGCGGACCGTGCCGAGGCCGTCGACGGTCTCCTGGTGGACCGCCGCGCGGTCACGGCCGACCGTGTACGACGTCGTCGCTGCCCCCGTCGCCGGTTTCGTCGGTGCCGTCGCGCTTGTCGCTGCTTCCGTTGCGCTCATCGTCGGTTCCGTTGTTCTCGTCACGGTCTTCGTCGTCCTCGTCACTGACGTCGTTGTCCTCGTCGTTCCTGGTGAGCCGGTTCCAGTCGGTGACCACGGGGGCCAGCTCTCCCCCGAGCCACAAAGGCAGTTGGTCGCGGTGGTGCGGTGAGCCCGGTACGCCCGAGGCACCGAACGGCACCACCCAGCCGCTGTCCTCACGCCGCGCCACGTCCCACACGTAGCGGGCGGCGGGGCCCCGCGCGGCCCGGTCGGTGAGGCCAGGCACTGCCGAGGTGCACAGCACACAGTCGTGATCGCCGGAGAGCCCCGGCTCCCTGTCGTCGGACGCGGGGTCCGGCACCGCCCGCCAGGGGGCGAGACGGTGGGTGTCGCCCCAGGTGCCCTTCGGCGGGTCCCCGGCCACCTCCTCCACGGCCGCCCTGACGGCTTCGGCGCGGTCGATCCCGTACAGGTCCTCCGCTTTGAGGAGGCCTTCGAGGGCGAAGGCAACGCGGGGGACGAGCGCGAGCCACGGCCGGAGCACCTCGGGGCAGGACGGGGGTCCGGTCAGCGGGGCCAGGGCGGGGTGGGCCGCGATACGGCGTACGACCGCGCTGCGGATCGCCGCGTAGACAGCCGCCTCCCGGCTGTCGGCGTCCATGTGGCGGTCCCAGACCAGGAGCCGCTCGCGCAGGACGACGGCTTCGGGGGTGAGGCCGTCGAGGGCGGCGAGGTGGTCCAGCAGCGGGCCCGCGGAGGCGAGATGGGTGTCCATGTGGAGGGCGGCCATGTCGGCGGCCGACCAGCCGGTCCTCGCGTCGAGGAGCGTGCGCAGGCGGTCGGCCCGGTGCGGCGGAGCGAACTCGACGCCGAGGGGGGTGGCGGGTCCGCGCTGGTTGGCCATGACCGCGATGCCGTCGTCGACCGTGCCGCGCGGCATGGGCCCGTACCAGCCGCGCCACTCGTGGCCGGGCTCCCAGGCCGCGACGATCCGTACGCCGTTCTCCGGGTCCCGCAGCGGCACGCGGCCCGCGACGCGGTGCAGCAGGCCGCCCTCGGTGTCGGCCGCCTGGACGACGTTGACGGGCTCGGCCCAGACGTCGAAGGCGCGGTCCACGTCGGCGACCCGGCGGGCGCGGAGGAGGGGGAGGAGCGAGCCGAAACCCAGGTCCTCGGAGACCCGGGGCGGATAGCGGAGGCTGATGGGCCCGGCCGAGCCCTCGGTGCCGGGGTCGCTGCCTGCGCAGCCGTCCCTACTGTCGACGTCACCGTTGATGACGCCGGCGTTGACGACGTCACCGCTGATCACGACCGGGCCGCGGTCGGTCTCGATGACCTCGACCTCGACGGGGTCGCCGTCGGCCACCTCGACCGTCTCGACATGGCGGGAGGCGGCGTGCCATCTCCCGTCCGGGCCCAGGGCCTCGACCTGCTGCCCCTCCCCTTCGCCGGAGCGCCGGAGCCGTTCCCGGTACAGGTCCTGGTAGTCGGCCATCGCGTTGGTGATCGCCCAGGCCACCGTGCCCGTGTGGCCGAAGTGGGCGATCCCCGGGACGCCCGGCACGGCCAGCCCCACGACGTCGAACTCCGGGCAGGAGAGCCGGATTTGCTGGTACACACCCGGCGCCTCGATGAAGCGGTGGGGGTCGCCCGCGATGACCGGCAGGCCGGTGGCGGTGCGCTCGCCCGAGACGAGCCAGCCGTTGCTGCCGGAGGTGGCGGGCCCGTCGGTGGCGAACAGGCCGACGGCGTCCGGACCGAGGTGGCGTACGACCTCCTCGCGCCAGAGCTTGGCCGGGAACCCGGCGAAGAGGATGTGCGTGGCGAGCCAGACACCCAGCGGCGTCCACGGCTTCCAGCGGCCCGGCGCGAGACCGACGGTCGCGAACTCCGGTGCGCGGCGGGCCCCTTCGGGCAGGCCCTTGTTGACCCCGTCGACGTACGCCCGGACCCAGGCGGCGGTCTCGGGGTCCCGTCTCTCCAGGGCCGTGAAACAACGTCTCGCGGTGTCGTCGAGCAGGGCCTGTCTCGCGAACCGGTCCCAGCTGAGCGCGTCGGCACCGAGGAACGCGGCCGACGTGCCGCGCGCCCGGTGCCGTTCGACCTCGATCTGCCAGGCGCGGTCGTGTGCCGTGACGAAGCCCTGGGCGCGCGCCAGTTCGAACGCGTCGCCCGCACGCAGGTGCGGTACGCCCCAGGCGTCACGGTAGATCTCGACAGTCACCCTGCATCTCCCATCCTGTTTAGGTTAGGCTCACCTAAGTAAGGTGTGTCGGAATCGTACGCGAAGGGTGAAAACGCCATGGGGCAGGGGCACGGCTGGGAGGGTGCGGTCCTCAAACTGTTCCGGGGCAAGGACTTCGCGTTCACGGTCACGGGCGCGGAGGACGTCACCGAGCACTACCGCCGGGTGCACCTCACCGACGGCGGCATGCTCGCGGCGACCGGGGTGCACCCGACGATGTGGGTGCGGCTGTGGTTCGACCACGCGGGCAAGCCGCACCAGCGGGCGTACACCCTGGTGGACCCCGATCCGGCCGCGGGGACCTTCAGCCTGGAGTTCGCGCTGCACGAGGGATGCGCGAGCGACTGGGCGCGGGCCACGAAGCCGGGGGACACGATCGAGGCGACGGTCCAGGGCACGGGCTTCACACATCCGGACCCGGCGCCTTCCCACGTGCTGGCGATCGGCGACACCGCCTCCCTCCCCGCCCTCAACTCCCTTCTGGATGTGGTGGGTCCGGTACCCACCACGATCTGGTTCGAGTCGACCGAGGGCCTGGACGGCCTGCCCCTCCGGGCCGACTCCGCCCACCACGACGTCCGTACGGTGGCCCGGCTCGACGAGGGCGCGCACCTGGTGGCCCAGGTGAAGGCGGCCGCACCGGACCTCCTGAAGGGCACCCCTGACCCGTACGTCTGGATCGCCTGCGACACGGCGACGACCCGGTCGCTGGCGGCGTACTTCCGCAAGGAGCTGGCGCTGCCGAAGCAGCGGGTGAACGCGCTGGGGTACTGGCGAGCGTCCTGAAGCCGCCCGCGCGATGATCGGGGCATGGACGTCACACTTCACCTCGCCCAGCAGCCCGAGGCCGACGAGCTCCTCGGGCGCAGCCCGCTCGCCGCGCTCGTCGGCATGCTGCTCGACCAGCAGATTCCGATGGAGTGGGCGTTCGCGGGCCCGTACACGATCGCGCGGCGGCTCGGCGCGGACGACCTCGACGCGCACGAGATCGCGGCGTACGACCCCGAGGCGTTCGCGGCCCTGCTGTCCACGAAACCGGCGGTGCACCGCTACCCGGGTTCGATGGCCAAGCGGGTCCAGCAGCTGTGCCAGTACCTCGTGGAGCACTACGACGGGGACGCGGCGAAGGTCTGGGAAGGCGCGGGGACGGGCGCCGAACTCCTGCGCCGCCTCAAGGAACTGCCCGGCTTCGGCACCCAGAAGGCCCAGATCTTCCTCGCCCTGCTGGGCAAGCAGCTCGGGGTGGACCCGAAGGGCTGGCGCGAGGCCGCGGGTGCGTACGGCGAGGCCAGGTCCTTCCGCTCGGTCGCGGACATCACGGGGCCGGAGTCGCTGGCGAAGGTGCGGGCACACAAGCAGGAGATGAAGGCGGCGGCCAAGGCGGCGAAGACCTCCGGCGGGTGAAGATGCGGACGCGTGCTCCTGCGGCACGCGTCCCGTATGAGGCACGCACGCGTCCCGTATGAGGCACGCACGCGTCCCGTATGAGGCACGCATGAGGGTCCGGCGCGGGACGCTTCCGGTCGCGGGGACTCTCCCGGCACGGGCGGGGCGACGGCACGTGACGCCACCGGCGACAGCACGTCCCGGGCGTACGCCAAGAGGGCGGTTCTCGGGGCACGCCGATGCACCGGGCGCCCCGCCCGGGGACATGACCTCTCGTGAGCCCCCACCGCTTCGTCCCGCGCGCTCCGCACCGGCCCGCCCGGCAGCGGTTCCTCGTGGCGCTCGCCGCGCTGCTGTGCGCGGTGTGCGCGGTGGGTTCCGCGGGCGGCCACACCGGAACACGCACAGCTCCGCCCGCCGCCGTCTCCACCGAGACCGGTCTCGAACACCCCCACGACCTGCTGGACACGGCCCTGCGCCCACCCGCCCGCCAGAGCCACCGCCCCCTCGTCCCGCAGCGCCCCGCGCGCAGGCCCGCCGTCGAGCGCCCGGGCCTGCGGGTCCACTCCCTTCCCGCGCTCCGGTACGCCCCCTCCCCGCGCGCCCAGCGCTCCCTGGTCCTCCGCTGCTGAGAGTCCCGGCCCCGACCGGAACCGCTCTCCCTCCCCAGCAGCACGAGAGGACTTCCTTCATGCCGAACGACCCGTACGCGATCCTGCGCGCCCTGGTCCGCGCCGAATCCCTCCGCAGCGCCCCGAAGCCGCCCCCCGGCCCCCGCCAGGGCACTCCGGAGCGCCCTGAGCCGGCCCCGGAGCAGCAGAACCCGCCCGAGGACCGCGAACGCGACTGATGCGTCCGGCGGGGGCGGGGCCGCTCCGCCTCCGCCGAGCCCGACCGGCTTTGGCCTACCGCCTGCGACGGGCCGTGCCGAAGACCGACCGGGTGATCTCGCGCCCGATCTGCGTGCCCAGACTGCGGGCCAGCGACTTGAAGACACCGCTGCCGACGACCTGCTCGACGAGGGAGTCGTCGCCCTCCTCGGCCTTCCGCCTCCGCCCCCGGCCCCCGTCCGCTCCGGGACTGGGCGCCGCGGACTCCCCACGAGCCCTCGCGCCCGCTTCCGTCCCCGCCCCCTTTCCCGCGTCCGGGCCCGGGCCCGCCTCCCCGGCGGCCGTCAGCCTCTCGTACGCCGACACGCGGTCGACCGCCTCGGCGTAGCGGCCGTGCAGGGGCGACTTCCTGACCGCCTCGTCGAGGTCCGCCGGGCCGACCGGTCCCATCAGTGACTCCGGCGCCCGCAGCCGTGTCGCCGCGACCGGTGTCGGCGCGCCCTTCTCGCTGAGGACGGTGACGACGGCCTCGCCGGTCCCGAGCGCGGTGAGGACCTCCTCCAGGTCGTACGCGGAATCGGGGAAGGTCCTCACCGTGGCCTTGAGCGCCTTCTGGTCGTCGGGGGTGAAGGCGCGCAGCGCGTGCTGCACACGGTTGCCCAGCTGGGCGAGGACGTCCCCGGGCACGTCCTTCGGGGTCTGCGTGACGAAGAAGACGCCGACACCCTTCGAGCGAATCAGCCGGACGGTCTGCGTGATGGAGTCGAGGAAGGCCTTCGACGCGTCGTTGAAGAGCAGATGCGCCTCGTCGAAGAAGAAGACGAGCTTCGGCCTGTCGACGTCACCGACCTCCGGAAGGTCGTGGAAGAGGTCGGCGAGCAGCCACATCAGGAACGTGGAGAAGAGCTGCGGCTTGTCCTGCACCGCGGGCAGCTCCAGGACGGAGACCGTGCCCCGGCCGTCCCCGGCCACCTTCAGCAGTTCGTTCGTGTCGAACTCCGGCTCCCCGAAGAACGGGCTCATCCCCTGCGCCTCGAACGCCGTCAGCGAGCGCAGGATCACCCCGGCCGTGGCGGTGGAGAGACCGCCGATGCCCTTGAGCTCGGACTTCCCTTCGTCGGAGGTCAGAAAGGCCACCACCGCACGCAGGTCCTTCAGGTCGACCAGCTCCAGGCCCTTCTGGTCGGCGTAGTGGAAGATCAGGCCGAGCGACTGCTCCTGGGTCGGGTTGAGCCGGAGCACCTTGGACAGCAGGACCGGCCCGAAACTGGTGACGGTCGCGCGTACGGGGATGCCGTGGCCCATGCCTCCGAGGGCGTAGAACTCGCACGGGAGACCCGCCGGCGTCCACTCCTGCCGCACCTCCGAGGCCCGTGCCCGCACCCGGTCGTTCTCCTGCCCCGGCGCCGAGATGCCGGAGACGTCTCCCTTGACGTCGGCGAGGAACACCGGCACGCCCTGCGCCGACAGCTGTTCGGCGACCAGCTGCAGCGTCTTGGTCTTGCCCGTGCCGGTGGCCCCGGCGACCAGCCCGTGCCGGTTGAGCATCGGCAGCGGGATGCGGATCTGGACGTCCGGCAGGCACCGCCCGTCCCACAGCAGTGCGCCCAGATCGAGCGCGGGACCCGTGAAGGCGTACCCGGAGGCGATCCTCAGGGCCTCCTGGGGAAGGGCGGGAGCGCCGCTCACGGCTTCGGGTGTCTTCGCCGGCGGTGCTTCGCTGTCAGTCATTTCAGGCCCCTGTTCCCGGTTTGCCCGGACCCGCCCATGACTCGATTTCACACCGATCACGAGCAGGTGATCCGGAAGAATGACTGGTTCGCCCATATTTACGACGTCATTTCCAGCGTCGCACTCCACCGCCATGGCTGCGCCCGGAAGCTCTTGACCGGTAGGCTTTCCGTGTGATCTTCAAGCGCATCGGAAACGGACGGCCGTACCCCGACCACGGCCGGGAAAGCACCCGGCAGTGGGCGGACGTCGCGCCGCGCCCGGTCCGCCTCGATCAGCTGGTGACGACCAAGGGCCAGCTCGATCTGGAAACACTGCTCGCCGAGGACTCCACGTTCTACGGCGACCTCTTCGCGCATGTCGTGAAGTGGCAGGGCGATCTGTACCTGGAGGACGGCCTGCACCGCGCGGTCCGCGCCGCACTCCAGCAGCGCCAGGTCCTCCACGCCCGCGTCCTCGAACTGGGCTGAGCCGGACACCGGGGCCCGTCCGACAGACCGAAGACCGGCCTGTCGGGCACACCCGAGCCCGGTCCGTCCGGCGCGACGCCCGCCGAGCGGCGTGAGGCAGGCGGCCCGGGACCGCCGCCGCACTCCGCGGCTCGGCCGCGCGGGCACGGCCGGCCCCCGTCGGCCCGCGGCTTCGAGCGACACCCCCGGCGGAGCACGGCGCATTGGCCCTTTCGGGTTGGACTGCGCACCGGGCAATGATCATCTAGTAGGCATCACCGCCTCGGCGCACTACGCTGCGCCCATGAGCATGCTCACTCCCCCTGGCATGGGCCGCCAGTACCGGATCACGGGGGACAAGTACCCACGGATGCGCAGAAACCGGGGGCGCCGCAGGATCGCGCTCGCGGTCGTCGCCTCCGTCGCCGCGCTCGGACTGGTCGGCTGGGGAACGCTGCAGCTCATCGACGTCTTCACGGGCGGCAGTGACGAGGCGTCCGCGGCGGGCCCGGCAGCGGACTGCACGGCCTCCCCCTCGCCCTCCGCAAGCCCGGTCAAGGCCCTGCCGAAACCCGGCCAGATCACGGTGAACGTCCTCAACGCCACGCCCCGCTCCGGCCTCGCCAAGGACACCGCGGACGCGCTGAAGAAGCGCGGCTTCAAGATCGGCGAGGTGGGCAACGCGCCCAAGGCGTACGACAAGAAGGTCCCCGGGCCCGGCATGGTGCTCGGTGCGAAGGCGGCCGCCGACGCCGCCCTCCCCGTCCTCGCGACCCAGCTCGCCGGCGCCGAGACGAAGACCGACACCCGGGCGAAGCCCGCCGAGGTCGACCTCGTCCTCGGCACGGCCTTCAAGGCCCTGACACCGCAGAAGGACGCCGACAAGGCCCTGACCACCCTGGCCAGGCCCGCACCGACGCCCTCCGCGACGAAGAAGAGCTGCTAGGGCCTGTCTGGCCCGCCGATCCGCCTATTCGGCCGCTCCGTACATGCGGTCTCCCGCGTCGCCCAGGCCCGGGACGATGTAGCCGTGCTCGTTCAGGCGCTCGTCGACCGACGCGGTCACGACCGTCACCGGGGTGCCCGCGAGGTCGCGCTCCATGACCTCGACACCCTCGGGGGCGGCGAGGAGGACCACGGCCGTCACGTCGTCCGCGCCGCGCCTGATGAGCTCCTGGATCGCCGCGACGAGCGTGCCACCGGTGGCGAGCATCGGGTCGAGGACGTACACCTGCCGGCCGGAGAGGTCCTCCGGCATGCGGGTCGCGTACGTGGACGCCTGAAGCGTCTGCTCGTCGCGGATCATGCCCAGGAAGCCCACCTCGGCGGTCGGCAGCAGACGCACCATGCCGTCGAGCATGCCGAGGCCCGCCCGCAGGATCGGTACGACGAGGGGCCGCGGGTGGGACAGCTTGACGCCCGTGGTGGAGGACACCGGGGTCACGATGTCGACCTGTTCGGTACGCACGTCCCGTGTGGCCTCGTAGGCGAGCAGGGTGACCAGCTCGTCGGCGAGACGCCGGAAGGTCGGGGAGTCGGTGCGGCGGTCGCGCAGCGTGGTGAGCTTGTGAGCGACCAGAGGGTGGTCGACGACGTGGAGACGCATGTCCACCAGGGTATCCGGGCCCGCCCCGCACACCCGTCCCACGTCACCACCCGGTTCAGGAACACCTCGCCGCGGCGCCCCGCGAACCCCCGCTG
This sequence comes from Streptomyces aurantiacus, assembly GCF_027107535.1. NCBI lineage: Bacteria > Bacillati > Actinomycetota > Actinomycetes > Kitasatosporales > Streptomycetaceae > Streptomyces > Streptomyces sp. Qhu-G9. The sequence goes on from NZ_CP114283.1 coordinate 9,379,150, forward strand.
GCATCAAACCGCCGGTCGGAGGGAAAGTGGGAGGGACCGACTGGGGGTGTTGCCGATGCCGGACCCGGAGCGAGGGAACCGGGAAGACCTGGAGAGCGACGCCCAGCGCCGCAGGCGCCGGGCCCAGTTCCTGCGGGAACTCACGGAGGCGCGCGAGCTGCGCGACAGGGTGCAGCCACGGCGGGCGAAGACGGCCCGGCTGCGCCACGCCATGCGCATGCGCACATTTCGCTGGTGACCCGTGTTCGCGCGGATGCCGCCGCCCGGGCCCGCCGCGGCACCCGTACGGCGGCCGCCGCGCGATCCGCCGGGCCGCCCTCGGGAAGCCGCGTACGAAGCGGACGCCCGGGCGGCGTACGATCCCGCTGTCGGTGGGCGCCGGGCGCCCGGGTGAGGCCATGCGGGGGCGTGACGCACACGCCGCGCGACCGGACGTGAGGACGCGACCGGAACACAGCGAGCCGAAGACCTCTCCTGAACGCTCTGTTTCTGCCACGATTCCGAGTGGGCGGGACTCGGAGCACGCACTCCCCGCCCACAGCCTCCGCCGGGGGGACCCCCAACCGGCACACCTAGGACCAGTGGGAGAGTCACGGTGTACTTCGCCGCACTGCTCGCGCGCACCGAAGACGGGTGGGAAGCGAGCGACACAGAGCTCGACGATGTGGAGACCCTGTCGGATCTGACCGACCTGGCCCGCGAGGCCTCGGTCGACGACGACACGGTGCTCGTCTACATCGAGCAGGAGGACGCGTGGTTCGGAGTCGTCCGCGTGGACGGCGAGGAGGACCCTCGTATCTACGTCTCGGACGCCGCGGCCGCCGCCCGCAGTTCGTACGGCGAGATCCTGCTCACGGACGAACTGCTCGGAAGGGATCCCGGTGACGACACCGTCGCCGACCTGGACTCCCTCGACCTCGACGGCACGGAGGACGGTGAGTCCGAGAACGGGTCCGAGGACGACGAGGAGGACGGCGTGGACCCGCCCGTCAAGGGTGAGATCGTGCCGCCCGGGCCCATCGGAGACCGCGAGGTCCTCGTCGATCTCGGGGTGAACGAGAAGGAGTTGCTGGCCCTGGACAGCACCGACGCGCTGAGCGAGATCGCCGAGGTCCTCGGGGCGGCGGAGGTCCTGGAGGCCGTCCGCTGACTCCGCCGAACACCCAGGAGGCACAGGACCCCGTACGCGACCCCTGGCGGGCCGCCATGCGGCTCGCCCTGGACGAGGCCGGGCTGGCCGGCCGGAGCGGCGACGTACCCGTCGGCGCCGTCGTGCTGGCACCCGACGGCACGACGGTGCTCGCCACCGGGCACAACGAGCGCGAGGCGGTCGGCGACCCGACCGCCCACGCCGAGGTGCTGGCGATCCGACGGGCCGCCGCGGCGACGGGGGAATGGCGGCTCACCGGCTGCACGCTCGTCGTCACCCTCGAACCGTGCACGATGTGCGCCGGCGCGATCGTGCAGTCCCGCGTGGACCGGGTCGTCTACGGCGCCCGCGACGAGAAGGCGGGCGCGGCCGGGTCCCTCTGGGACGTCGTACGCGACCGCCGTCTCAACCACCGGCCCGAGGTGATCAACGGCGTGCTCGACGAGGAGTGCGCCCACCTGCTCACGGAGTTCTTCCGCGGCCGCTGAACCCCACCGAGCCCCCACCAGGCCCCGCCCACACCCCCGCCACACCTCACCCCACCCCGCCCGGGCAGGCGGCCGGATACGGATTTCAGAGCACGGCCCATCGTGGGCTAGGATCTCTCTCGGTAGCGTGTCCGAGCGGCCGAAGGAGCTCGCCTCGAAAGCGAGTGTGGCGCAAGTCACCGAGGGTTCAAATCCCTCCGCTACCGCTTCTGAAGGGCCCCGTCTCACGACGGGGCCCTTCGTGCGTTCCGGCTTCGGGCCTTCCGGCCGCTCTTGAAAGATCGTCAGATCAACTGCCCGGGGTTACACTCACCGCCGGCAACACGGGTCCCAGCAGGCGCAGCGGGCACAGGCAGCAGGCACAGGGGGAGGCCGCGATGGCGGTGAATTCGAAGAAGATCGCCGTCTACGTACTCGTGGTCTTCGTGCTGTACGTGATCATCACCGATCCCGAAAAGGCGGCCGACTACGTCCAGATAGGGTTCGAGGGCATCTCGAACGCCGCTCAGGCCGTCGGTGACTTCATGACGTGGGTCGCCGACGGGGCCAAGGACTAGGCCGGGAACCGAGTCAGGGGCTCGGTCGGCGCCACCGGCCCGACCCGCACGGCCCGCACGACCAGGCCCGCACGACCAGGCCCGCGCGGCCGGTCCGCACGACCGTCCTGGACGGCGTCGGGAGCCGAGCGGCGGCCGTCGTCGTCGCGCCCGTATCCCCGTTCGCCCTGGGAGTGCACGTGATCCGCCACCTGGTCCTCTTCAAGCTCAACGAAGGTGTCGAGCGGGACGACCCCCGCGTCGCCGAGGGCGTCGCCGCCTTCCGTGCGCTCGGCGGGCAGATCCCCGAACTGAAGTTCTGGGAATGCGAGTGGAACATCACCGACCGTCCCATCGCCTACGACTTCGCGATCAACTCCGCGGTCGAGGACACGGACGCCCTCAAGCGGTACCTCGAGCACCCCGCCCACCAGGCGGGAGTCGCCCTGTGGCGCGAGTTCGCCACGTGGGTGATCGCCGACTACGAGTTCTGAGCCGCGCTCCGCACGGACCACCGGCCCCTCGCCCGAACGGCGGGGGGCCGTTCCGTGTCCGTTCCGCGTCCAGGAACCGTCCCGGGCCTCCCGCGCACGCTCAACACGGAGTCACGCGGTGCTTGCACACAGTGCACATGTCTTGTGATGCTATGACCGCTTTTGATCGATGAGTTGACGCATGTGTCTGACGGACGTCGTTCGGACTTGTGTTTTCACGGGTTGACGGACCCAGAGGTGGAGTTGACCGTGCCGGCCAGTACCGCGCCTCAAGCACCTCCCCAGCAGAAGCCGCAGGCCCTGGAACGGATCGACGACCCCGCCGAGTCCCAGGAGCCGGGTCCACAGCGCCGCCGCGGGGCCGACACCCGGGCCCTCACCCAGGTCCTGTTCGGCGAGCTCAAGAACCTGGAGCCCGGCACCCCCGAACACGGCCGGGTACGGGCCGCGCTGATCGAGGCGAACCTCCCCCTGGTGCGGTACGCCGCCGCCCGCTTCCGGTCGCGCAACGAGCCCATGGAGGACGTCGTCCAGGTCGGGACCATCGGGCTGATCAACGCCATCGACCGCTTCGACCCCGACCGGGGCGTGCAGTTCCCGACCTTCGCGATGCCCACCGTCGTCGGCGAGATCAAGCGGTACTTCCGCGACAACGTCCGCACGGTCCACGTACCGCGCCGGCTGCACGAGCTCTGGGTGCAGGTGAACAGCGCCACCGAGGACCTCACGACGGCCTTCGGGCGCATGCCCACGACCGGCGAGATCGCCGAGCGGCTGCGGATCACCGAGGAGGAGGTCCTGGCCTGCATCGAGGCCGGACGCTCGTACCACGCGACCTCGCTCGAGGCCGCCCAGGAGGGCGACGGAATGCCGGGCCTCCTCGACCGGCTCGGCTACGAGGACCCTGCGCTGGACGGCGTGGAGCACCGGGACCTCGTACGGCACCTTCTCGTCCAGCTCCCCGAGCGGGAGCAGCGCATCCTCCTGCTGCGCTACTACAGCAATCTGACGCAGTCGCAGATCAGTACAGAACTGGGCGTTTCACAGATGCACGTGTCAAGACTGCTCGCCCGCAGTTTCGCCCGGCTCCGATCCGCAAACAGGATCGAGGCGTAACCCTCCGGAGCGAATCGCTCCCAAGGCCTTTTCACGACATTTCTTCGTCGAAAAACTGTCAGACCCCCTTTTTCCAGGGCCTATTCACCCTTCCTGTGTCGACATGTCACTACATCGTGTTGCCGACGTGTGACATTCTTCCGGTGAAGCGTTTGCCGCAGCCCCACCTCCGGTATTCAGGTGGAGGCTGCGTTCCTTCGACGGGAGCGTCCGCCGCGACCGTCCGCGACCCAAAGGGGGTGGCATGTCCGCAGACCAGGGCAGCTCGAAGGTGCTCACGCTCGTCAAGAGCGAATCCGCGCCCGACGTGCTTCACAGTGTCGTTGTCGAGGTTCCGGCCGTCCCGGCCGCGGAAGCCCCGGCCTTCCCCCCGACCTCGGAAGCGATCGACACCCGCACTCTGTCCCGCTCCCTGTTCCTGCGGCTCGCCGCACTCGACGAGAACAGTCCCGAGCGCGCCTATGTCCGGGACACACTCATCGAGCTCAATCTCCCGCTGGTGCGTTACGCCGCCGCCCGTTTCCGGTCGCGCAACGAACCGATGGAGGACATCGTCCAGGTCGGCACGATCGGCCTGATCAAGGCGATCGACCGCTTCGACTGCGAACGGGGCGTGGAGTTCCCCACGTTCGCGATGCCGACGGTCGTGGGTGAGATCAAGCGGTTCTTCCGGGACACGTCCTGGTCGGTGCGGGTACCGCGCCGGCTCCAGGAGCTGCGGCTCGCGCTGACCAAGGCCAGCGACGAGCTCTCCCAGAAGCTCGACCGCTCGCCGACCGTCGCCGAACTCGCCGTCGTACTGGGCGTGTCCGAGGAGGACGTGGTCGACGGCCTGGCGGTGGGCAACGCTTACACGGCGTCGTCCCTCGACTCACCGGCACCCGAGGACGACGGCGGCGAGGGCTCGCTCGCGGACCGCCTCGGCTACGAGGACACGGCGCTGGAGGGCGTCGAGTACCGCGAGTCGCTGAAGCCCCTGCTCGCCAAACTCCCGCCCCGCGAGCGGCGGATCATCATGCTCCGCTTCTTCGCCAACATGACGCAGTCGCAGATCGGCGAGGAGGTCGGCATCTCGCAGATGCACGTCTCCCGGCTGCTCACGCGGACGCTGTCACAGCTGCGGGAAGGTCTCATCTCCGACTGAGCCCCGACGGTGGGCTCTTCGGCCGGGACGTCCTCGGCCCGGATCCCTACCGAGGGTTCATAATTGACGACCCGTCAGCCACACTGGCGCGATGCGCCGACGGATGGGTCACGATTCGATTCGTGGTCGCCGAGGTGCCCTTGGGGGCGCCTCGGCGGCCGTCGTCTGTCTGGGGGCGGTCCTCGCCGCCTGCGGAACCACCGGCGGCGGTGAAGGTCACGTCGCCGTACAGCGGCCCGCGCCGTACAGCGAGGCGGTGGCGCCCACCGGGGACGTGGAGCTGGTGCCGCTGGAGGGCGACGCGTCCGAAGGGGCGACGGGGGACGGGAGTTCGGGTCCTGGGCATTCCGGGGGCGGGCACTCCGGCCCCGCTGACGCCTCGGAGGGCGCGGGTGGCGGCGACGCGGCCGCGTCCGGGACGGTGTCGGGGTCCGCGCCCGGGTCCGGGTCCGACGGCGACGGTCGTACGAGTCCGTCGGCGGGCGGGGGCGGCTCCGGCCTGCCGGGAGGCAACCCCGGCTCCGCGGGCGGAAGTTCGGGGGACGGGCAGCCGAGCGGCGGGGGTGCGGGAAGTCCCGCGAAACCCGAGGAGCCCGGTCCCGCCGTGCTCGACGTCGGCGAACCCGAGCGGGCGCCCGCCGAAAAGCGCTGGTGCGAAAAGGTCACCGTCGCGTTCCACAACACCGGGGGCAGCGCGGTGCGTTCGGGCACGGTGACCCTCGGGACGCACGTCATCGGTGCGCTCGGGATCGACTGGGCGACCGTCGAGTCGACCGAGGAGCTTCCCACGCCGATCGCTCCGGGCGCGCGGGAGGAGAAGACCTGGACGGTGTGCGTCGACGCCTGGCGCGTACCTCTCGGCATGCATGTCGAGACACGGGACGTGTCCGTCCGGTGGGACTAGCGCGCCCGGCGGCGCCTTCGCCTACTTGAGCGCGAGCCAGGCGACCACGGCGACGACCGCGACAGCCACGATCACACCGACGATCAGACCGACACGGGGGCCTCTGGCGGCCGCCTGCTGCTGACGGCTCTGGGGGTCGTCGACGAACGCTCGGAACATCTGGGTGCTACCCGCGGGGTCGTAGTTGCCCTCGGGGCCCTGGGTGTTTGCCATGGGGCAGGACCTTAGCGGGTGCCTCCGGCGGTCCCAAGCGGCGGGTGCCGCCTTCTGGTGTTGCGTGCGCCTTTCTGGTGATTTCCGGCCACGGGGGCCAGACCCCCGGGAGCCCTTGAGCTCCTGGGCCTCGGGCTCCCGGCCCCGGGCTCCTGGTCGGTCCGGACGCCCGAACGCCGGACACTGGGACACTCGGACACCCGAACCGACCCATGCGCTCCGCCCGGCACCGGACGGGCCGGGGAGTCGGGGAACCGAAGAGCCGGGAGGGGAGCCCGCTCTCCCCAGGCACGGGCCCGAGCCCGGGACCCGCTCCACCGCCCTCCCAAAGCCCTCACCTGCAAGTTTACGTTCGCCAATACTTGCCTTTGCCAAGGTTTTGCGCCGCGACCCCCCATTTCATTTGCCTGCAGCAACCAACGGTTCTTATGGTTGCCTGAAGCAACAAACAAGGGAGGTGCGATGGCCGCGCGACGTCAGTACGAGGAGCTGGCCCAGCAGCTCAGTGCCATCGGCGCTGTGAAGCGGGGCCTCGGCCGGGTCCTCCCGCACGAGTGCCCGGCCGGGTCCGCCGCCGTGCTCACGCTCCTCGACCGGCACGGCGAGATGCGGATGAGCCGGCTCGCCGAGCTGCTCGCCATCGACATGTCGGTGACCAGCCGGCACGTGGCGCACGTGGCCGAGTACGGCTGGATCGACCGGTCCCCCGACCCGGCCGACAAGCGCTCGCGCATCCTGCGGCTCACCCCCGCCGGCCGGGACATGCTCGCCGAGCTCTCCGAGCGCTACATGAACGCGCTCGCCCACTACCTGGCGGACTGGTCGGACGACGAGGTCGACCAGCTGGGCGCCCTGCTCGGACGGCTGCGCGCCAGCTTCGGCGACTGCCGGCCCGCCGCACCCCCCGCCGAACAGACCACCCGTACACCCGTATGACGCACCACAAGAAAAGGAAGCCCATGGCTACGACCACACCAGCCGGTGTGCGGGGCTCACACGCCAAGCACGGAGGCGCCGCCTCCGACGGCGCTCCGATGACGCACCGGCAGATCATGGAGGCCCTCTCCGGGCTGCTGCTCGGCATGTTCGTCGCGATCCTGTCGTCGACGATCGTCACCAACGCCCTGCCCGAGATCATCGGCGACCTGGGCGGCGGCCAGTCCGCCTACACCTGGGTCGTCACCGCCGCGCTGCTGTCGATGACCGCGGCCACGCCCCTGTGGGGCAAGCTCGCGGATCTCTACAGCAAGAAGGCGCTCGTCCAGATGGCGCTCGTCATCTACGTCCTGGGATCGGCCGCCGCGGGCCTGTCGCAGAACCCCGGCATGCTGATCGCCTGCCGCGTGGTCCAGGGCATCGGCGTCGGCGGTCTGTCCGCCCTCGCGCAGATCGTCATGGCGGCGATGATCTCCCCGCGTGAGCGCGGCCGGTACTCCGGCTACCTCGGGGCCACGTTCGCGGTCGCGACCGTCGGCGGTCCGCTGCTCGGCGGTGTCATCACCGACACCAGCTGGCTCGGCTGGCGCTGGTGCTTCTACGTCGGTGTGCCCTTCGCGGTCATCGCGCTGATCGTCCTGCAGAAGACCCTGCACCTGCCCGTCGTGAAGCGGGACGTGAAGGTCGACTGGGGCGGCGCGTTCCTCATCTCCGCCGCGGTCTCGCTGCTGCTCGTCTGGGTCACCTTCGCGGGCGACAAGTACGAGTGGCTGTCGTGGCAGACGTACGCCATGGTCGGTGGCTCGATCGCGCTCGGACTGCTGTTCGTGCTCGTCGAGTCGAAGGCCAGGGAGCCGATCATCCCGCTGCGGCTCTTCCGCAACCGGACCATCACCCTCTCCTCCGTCGCCTCGCTCTTCGTCGGTGTCGCGATGTTCGCGGGCACGGTCTTCTTCAGCCAGTACTTCCAGCTGGCGCGGGACAAGTCCCCGACCATGTCGGGAGTCATGACGATCCCCATGATCGGTGGCCTGTTCATCTCCTCCACCGTCTCCGGGCAGATCATCACCAAGACCGGCAAGTGGAAGGCCTGGCTGGTCAGCGGCGGTGTCCTGATCACCGCGGGCCTCGGTCTGCTGGGCACCATCCGGTACGACACGGACTACTGGCGGGTCGCCGTCTTCATGGCGCTGCTGGGTCTCGGCATCGGCATGATGATGCAGAACCTGGTGCTGTCCACGCAGAACCAGGTGGCCCCGGAGGACCTCGGCGCGGCCAGCTCCACGGTGACCTTCTTCCGCTCCCTCGGCGGCGCGATCGGCGTCTCCGCGCTGGGCGCGGTGATGGCCAACCGGATCACCGACTACGCCAAGGACGGCATCGCCGGGCTCGACCCCAAGTACGCGGCCGCGGCAGCCGACTCGAGCTCCGGCAGCAGCATCCCGGACATGGACAAGCTGCCCGCCCCGCTGCGCACGGTCATGGAGAGCGCGTACGGCCACGGCATCGCGGACGTCTTCCTGATCGCGGCGGTCCTGGCGCTGCTCGCCCTCCTCGTCACGCTGTTCATCAAGGAGGTCCCGCTGCGTACGTCGGGCGGGCTGGCGCAGGCCGCCGAGGCCCAGGCGGAGGTCACGGCCGTCGCCGAGGCCACCCCGGCGGCTGCGGACGTCTTCCCGGCCGAGGCCGACGAACGCGTCCCGAGCTGGGCCGTCGCGGACACCGGCGCCGGTGAGGGCACCGCCCCCGGGCCCGAGGGCACCCAGCGGCTCTCGGCGGTGGCCACCCTGGCGGCCGGCACCGACCGGGGCACGGTGTCCGGCTCCGGCGGCATCCCGGTCCACGGTTTCGTCCGTGGCGCCGAGAGCGCGCCCGTGCCCCGGGCCGCCGTCACGCTGATCTCCCTCGCGGGCCGTCAGCTGGGCCGCTCGGTCGCACAGGCCGACGGCGCCTACGCGGTGGACGCGCCCGGCACGGGTTCGTACGTGCTGATCGCCTCCGCGGACGGGTTCCAGCCGCAGGCCTCGACGGTCGTCGTGAACGGTGAGCCGCTCGCGTACGACATCCTGCTGAGCGGCACGAGCGGGCTCTCCGGTGCGGTGCGGGCCGCCGACGGCGGGCGGCCGGTCGTGGGCGCCATGGTCATCGTGACCGATGTGCGCGGCGACGTGCTGGCCACCGGGACCACCGGTGAGCAGGGCGAGTTCGCCTTCGCCGAGCTGGTGCCGGGTGCCGTGACCGTCGCGGTGAACGCCGCCGGACACCGCCCCCGTGCCCTGCCCGTCGAGGTCGGCGGCGCCGGCGTCACCCGGATCGACGTCGAGCTGACCTCCGGCGCACAGCTCCGCGGCGTCGTGCGGGCACCCGCCGGTCCGCTGGGCGACGCCCGGGTCACGCTCGTCGACGCGGCGGGCAACGTGGTCGGCAGCGCCACCACCGGGTCGGACGGGGCGTACGCCTTCGCCGACCTGGACAGCGGGGAGTACACGGTCATCGCGACCGGCTACCCGCCGGTGGCCACGGCACTGACCGTCAGCGGCGGCGGTGTGGACGGCCACGACATCGAACTCGCCCACCCCGGCGAGTAGTCGGGGACCAGCAGTCGACCAGTAGTCGAAGACCCCGGCCCGTGGAGCGCGTTCCGAGCGGAGGCGCTCCACGGGCCGGTTCCATGAGAAGAGGTTGTTTGCAATGGGACTGACCGCGCGGATCCGTACGCGGGACGGCTGGGCCGTGTCGCACGCGGTCGTCACGGTGACCGACATGACGGGCACCCAGGTGGTGCGCGCCGAGGCGGACGAGGAGGGCGCCGTACGGGACGCGGTCGCCCTGGCGCCCGGCGCGTACACCGTGATCGTCACGGCCGTCGGGTACGCGCCCGCCGCGTCGAGCGCCATCGTCACCGCGAGCGGCCGGGCAGAGATCGGCACCGTGACCCTCGCCCGGCAGGGCGGCACGGAGCTGCCCCCGCCCGGCACCTGGACCGTGGACCCGGCCCACTCCTCCGTGGGCGCAGTCGCCCGGCACCTGGGGATCTCCAGCGTGCACGGCCGGTTCACGCAGTTCGCCGCATCGATCGAGATCGCCCCCGACGAGGTCGCCAAGTCCCGCGTGGAGGCGGTGATCCGGGCCGACTCGATCGACACGGGCAACGCCATGCGTGACGGCCACCTGAAGTCGCCGGACTTCCTGGACGTCGAGCGCCACCCGGAGATCACGTACGTCTCGAAGGGCGTGACCCCGGCCGCCGGCGCCGACCGCTGGACGGTCCACGGCGAGCTGACCATGCACGGGGTCGTCCGCCCGGTCGACCTGGCGCTGGCCTACCTGGGCACGGGCGCCGATCCCTGGGGCGGGACCCGGGCGGCCTTCCGCGCCAGCACGGAGCTGCGCCGGGAGGACTTCGCCATGAACTACAACCAGGTCGTGCAGGCGGGCATCGCGGCCATCGGCACGACGCTGAAGGTCGAGCTGGACATCCAGGCCGTGCAGGGGGAGACACTCCCGCAGGCGTAGGCCCGGCAGGAGCAGGCTCAGCCGTGGCCGAGCGCCTAAGCTGCCCGTATGGCACCGAACATCGCGACGAACACCTCTGTTTCGCTGGACGAGTTGCTGGACTTCGTACGGCCCCGGCACCGCGCCGTGCTGCTGACCCGCAGGGCGGACGGAAGCCCGCAGGGGTCGCCGCTGACCTGTGGAGTGGACGACTCGGGCCGCATCGTCGTCTCCACCTATCCGGAGCGCGCCAAGACCCGCAACGCCAAGCGCGACGACCGGGTCAGCCTCATCGTCCTGAGCGACGAGTGGAACGGCCCCTGGGTGCAGGTCGACGGCACGGCCGAGGTGATCGACTCCCCCGAGTCGGTCGAGCCGCTGGTCGAGTACTTCCGGAACATCTCGGGTGAGCACCCGGACTGGGACGAGTACCGGGCGGCGATGCTCAAGCAGGGCAAGTCGATCATCAGGATCACCCCGGCGAAGTGGGGTCCGGTCGCGACGGGCGGCTTCCCGGCAGGGCTCACCCCGCAGGAGTAGGCCCGGCTCACCCCTCCCCGCGGAGCACCGTCGTCTCGATACCGGTGATCACCAGGTCCAGGGCGAAGTGGAAGTCCCGCTCGTACATCTCCTCGACGGTGCTGCCCCCGCGGGCCCGCATGATCTCCTTGGACTCCTGGAACACGTCGTCGAGTTCGGGCGCCTCCCTGAGCGTGCTCAGGGACTGCTGGAAGAACTCGTCCGGGCTCATCCCCGCCTCGGCCGAGCGCACCGTGAAGTGGCCCTCGATCGTGCCGAAGCCGTACACGAACTGGAAGACGGCGGAGATGGCCCCCGTCAGCCGGTGCGTGGGCAGCCCCGTTCTGCGGATCACCCGTTGCACGGTGCGCGAGAAGGCGACCGCCCGGGGCCCGATGTTGAGGAACGTCCCGGCGAGCGGCGACGCCCAGGGGTGCCGTACGAGCAGGGCACGGTAGCCGGAGGCGATCGAGCGGAGCTGGTCCCGCCAGTCCTCGCCGGAGTCCGGATCGGGCAGCTCCAGTTCGCCGTGGATCGCGTCCAGCGCGAGTTCGAGAAGATCGTCCTTGGTGTCCACGTACCAGTAGACGGACATCGCGGTCACGTTCAGCTCGGCGGCCAGCCGCCGCATGGAGAATCTGGCCAGTCCCTCCGCGTCGAGGAGCCGCACCGTGACCTCGGTGATCCGGTCCCGGTCGAGCGAGGACGGCTGGCCGCCCCGGGCGCCGCCGCGCGGGGCCTTGCCGTCCAACCAGACACTGGTCCGCGCCGGGCGCTCGGCCCGGTCGGCTGCCCTCACCATGGCGTACCTTCCTCGTGACTCCCGCAAGGGGCGCCCCCGGAACACCGGGGCCGCCCCGCCCTGATGCTAAGCGGCTTCAGGCCGCCGCCTTCACCGTCACCGCGGAGTCTGCCCCTTCGGCCCGCCGGAGCAACGCGGCGGCCAGCAGTCCGCCGAGGAGTACGGCGACCGCGCCCACCAGCTGGCTGGTCTCCAGGCCGGAGGAGAAGGCGTCCTTGATCCGGGCCCGCTCGCCGGCCGACTCCGCGGAGGCGAGCGCCGCCGGGAGGGACGCCGCGGCGAAGGGGATCAGCGCGGCGAAGCGGGCGTTGAGGACGGCGCCGAGGACCGCCACACCGAGGCCGTTGCCGAACTCGGCCAGCGTGCCGTTGACGCCCGCGCCGACGCCCGCCTTCTCCGGCGGGATCGCGCTCATGATGGCGTGCGCCATGGCGGGGTTGGCGATCGCGCAGCCGGCGCCGATGAGGAGCAGGCCGAGCAGCGTGCCCGTGTAGCCGCTCGCCGCGAGGGTCGCGATCGACACGAGGCCGCCCGACATCAGCACCATGCCGAGCGCGATCGACACCGGCGTGCCGAGCTTCACCGTGAACTTGGCCGACAGACCGGTGAAGTTGAGGGCCACCACGGTCAGGGCGAGCGGCGCCGTGCGCAGGCCCGCCTCCAACGGCCCGTACCCGAGGACGAACTGGAGGTGCTGGGTCAGCAGGAACAGCGCGCCACCCATGCCGAAGGTGATCAGCACAGCGCCGGCGACCGCGCCCGTGAAACGCCGGTCCCTGAAGAAGTGCAGGTCCAGCATGGGGTGGGGGATCCGGCTCTCCCAGTACGCGAAGAGGGCCAGGACGACGAGCGCCAAGGCTGCCACGGCGAGGACGCGGCCGGAGGTCCAGCCGTGCTCCGGGCCGGTGATGATCGCGTACACGAGGGCGGTCATGCCGGTCGTGGAGAGCAGCGCGCCGAGGAGGTCGGGGCGGTCGCCGCGCGGATTGCTGGACTCCGGTACGAGGACGATCACCGCGCCCAGTGCCAGCGCCACCACCGGCAGGTTGACCAGGAAGATCGCGCCCCACCAGTAGTGGTCGAGCATGAACCCGCCGAGCAGTGGCCCGGTGGCGAAGCCGAGGGCGTTGACGGCGCTCCAGATGCCGATGGCCCTCGGCTGCTCGTCGGGCGTGAAGATCTGCATCGCGACGGCGAGCGTGGTGGTGAGCAGGAGCGCGCCTCCGACGCCCATGCCCGCGCGGGCGGCGATCAACTGCCCGGTGGTGTCGGCGAGTCCGGCGGCCAGTGAGCCGATGCCGAACAGGACGAGACCGGCGACCAGCATCTTCTTGCGGCCGTACCGGTCGGCGGCGCTGCCGGCGCTGAGGAGGAGGCCCGACTGCACCAGCGAGTACGCGTTGATCATCCACTGGATGTCCGCGGTGCCCGCCCCCAGCTCCTCGGTGAGGGAGGGGATCGCGACGTTGAGCACGGTGTTGTCGAGCAGCACGGTGAGCTGCGCGAGACAGATGACACCGAGGATCGGCCAGCGCTGGGGGTGACCTTGCGAGGGGGGCATGCCATACACCGTAGAACAACTCCTGTACGGCGTACAACGCGGGGAGGGGGCGGTGGCCGGGGCACCGCGCCCCGGCCACCGCCCCCTCTGTCCCCGTTCCTTCCGTCGCCGTCCTCGGAGTGCCGGCTCGTCGTGCCGCACGTCGTGCTAACTCGTCGGCTGCGTCAGGTCGTAGAAGGTGGACGAACCCACCGTCACCTCCTTGAAGTTCTCCTGCACCCATTCGCTGATCTGGGATCCGGTGCCGGAGCTGCTGCCGCCACCGCCGCCCATGGAGCCGGAGGAGATGAAGTAGTGGATCTTCCCGTCGGCCACGTACTGCTTGAACTGGGCCAGTGTCGGCGACGGGTCGCTGCCGTTGAAGCCGCCGATCGCCATCACCGGGTCACCGGTGGAGAGCTGGTAGCTCGCCGCGTTCTGCGCGCCGATGGCGGCCGCGGCCCAGGTGTAGTCCCCGGAGTTCTTCTCCAGGAGCGTCTTGGCCTCGGAGCTGACCGTGGCACCGTTGAGCAGACCGCCCATGCCGCCGCCCATGCGACCGCCGTCGCCGGTGCCGCCGCCCTGCTGGGTCCGGCCGTTCTGACCCGTCTGGCCGTTGCCGTTCTGCTGGGTCTGGCCGTTGCCGCCCGGCACACCGCCGGTGGGAGGCTGGCCCGTGCCGCCGCCCTGCTGGTTCTGGCCGGTGCCGCCCTGCTGGTTCTGGCCCGGCATACCGCCGCCACCGGGGCCGCCGCCCATGCCGCCACCGCCGCCAGGACCGCCGCGACCGCCCGAGACCGCGGGACCTGCCGTGACGATCGAGCCGGTGTGGCCCTCGTTCAGCGTGGTGAGGGTGTACGCCGTCGGACCCGCGAGGGCCGCGACGAAGCTGAGCCCCACGACCGCGAGGGCGAGCCGGCGTCCGAGCCGCGAGACGAAGACCAGGCCGAGCGCGGCGACCAGGCCGCCGACCAGGACCAGCCACTTCAGCCAGGGCAGGTAGTCGGAGGAACGGTTCAGGAGGACGTACCCCCAGGCCGCGGTGGCCGTCATCCCGGCGGCCATGGTGAGCGAGACCCACATCCGGCCGCGCTCCTCCCACAGCACGCTCGCGCCCATGCCGATCACGGCGGCGACGTACGGGGCGAGGGCCACCGTGTAGTACTCGTGGAAGATGCCCTGCATGAAGCTGAAGATCACCATGGTGATCAGCAGCGAGCCGCCCCAGGCGAGGAACGCGGCACGGGCCGTGTCCGTCCGCTTCGCCTTCCGGGTGAGGACCATGCCCGCGGCGAGCACGATCAGCGCGGCCGGGATCAGCCAGGAGATCTGACCGCCGATGGACGAGCTGAACATCCGGTCCCAGCCGGTCTCGCCCCAGCTGCCGCCACCGCCACCGCCGCCACCTCCGACGCTGCCGGTCTCCTCGCCGTTGATCCGGCCGAGTCCGTTGTAGCCGAAGGTCAGTTCAAGGAAGGAGTTGTTCTGCGAGCCGCCGATGTACGGGCGGGAGGACGCGGGCCACAGTTCGACGATCGCCACCCACCAGCCGCCCGCGACGATCATCGACAGGCCGGCGAGGAGGACCTGGCCGATGCGCCTGCGCAGGGTCGTCGGCGCGAAGATCACGTAGATGAGTGCGAGCGGCGGCAGGATCAGGAAGGCCTGGAGGGTCTTCACCAGGAAGGCGAGACCGACGGCCGCGCCCGCCCACACCAGCCACTTCGTCTGTGCCTTCTCCATGGCGCGCAGCACGCAGTAGACCGTGACGGCCATCAGGAGCGCGAGGGCCGCGTCCGGGTTGTTGAAGCGGAACATCAGCGCGGCGACCGGAGTGAGCGCGAAGACCGCCATCGTGATGAAGCCCGCCGTGGCGCTGAACCGGCGGCGCACGGCCCCGTACAGCACTCCGGCCGTCGCGACCGCCATGAGCACCTGCGGGAACAGGATCGCGAAGGAGTTCAGGCCGAACAGCCGCACCGAGAGGGCCATCGGCCACAGCGAGGCCGGGGGCTTGTCGACGGTGATGGCGTTGGCCGAGTCGAGCGAGCCGAAGAAGAAGGCCTTCCAGGACTGGCTGCCGGCCTGGACGGCCGCGGAGTAGAAGGAGTTGGCGTACCCGGAGGCCGTGAGGTTCCAGGTGTAGAGCGCGCCGATCAGCAGCAGCGTGCCGAGGAACGCGGGACGCGTCCACCGGTGGTCCTCGGGCCGCCCGCGCCACAGGCGGCGCGCGAAGGGCTGCCGGGGGCTGCCGTCCTCGGGGGCGGCCGGCGGACCAACCGCGGGCTCCTGTACGGCGGTTGCCCCGGCCGGGCCCGTCTCGCCCGGCGGTCCCCAGGAGGGGTTCGCGCCCCCGGAGGAGCCGGCACCTCCCGTGTGGGTCGTGTCGTGCTGAGTCGTCGTCATCGCGCGTTCCTCGGATCGTGATCGTTCGGGCGCACCGGCTGAAGCCGCATGGTCGCGTCCCCCCAGGTCTGGTGGTCGAGCGGAGTGTGGGCCGTGTCGTACGGAGCGGACGTCGGGCCGTACGCGGACGTCCGGCCGCGGGGCGCGGCGGACGTCGTGCTGTACGGGGACCGCGGGGCCGTCGCGTGGGCGGGCGACGCGGGTCCGGCCGGCACGTGCGGCACGGCGGGCGTGTGAGAGGCGACGACGGTCGACGGTGACTCGTCGTGCCGGTCCGGGAACACCCAGGCCCGGAAGAGCAGGAACCGCAGCACGGTCGCCGCGAGGTTGGCGACGATCAGGACCGCCAGTTCGGTGGAGTGCGCCGGTTCGTCCGTCGCCGCGTTCAGGGCGGCGAGCGAGCCGCTGGTGAGGGCGAGTCCGATGCCGAAGACGACCAGGCCCTGCGCCTGGTGCCGCACCGCCCCGCTCCGGCCGCGTACGCCGAAGGTCAGGCGCCGGTTGGCCGCGGTGTTGGCGACCGCCGAGACGAGCAGGGCGAGCGCGTTGGCGACCTGCGACCCCGAGAACGTACGGAAGCCGCTGTAGAGCAGGAGATAGAACAGCGTGGACAGCGCGCCCACGACGCAGAACCCGACGAGTTGACGGGCGAGACCCTTCGGTACGCCGCTGATCTCACGGTCGCGCGGATCGTCACCGAACGGCCGGGCGAGCCGGTCCAGTGCCAGCGAGCCGGTGGCGAGAGCGCGTCCCACGCGCCACACGCCCTTCAGGTCGTCGGTCGCGGTCCTCACGATGTGCACCGTCGAGTCCGGGTCGTCCACCCAGTCGACCGGCACCTCGTGGATGCGCAGTCCGGCCCGCTCGGCGAGGACCAGCATCTCGGTGTCGAAGAACCACCCGGTGTCCTCGACGAGCGGCAGCAGCACCTGCGCGACATCGCGCCGGATCGCCTTGAAGCCGCACTGCGCGTCGGAGAACCGGGCCTGCAGCGAGCCGCGCAGGATCAGGTTGTACGTCCGGGAGATGAACTCCCGCTTGGCGCCCCGCACCACCCGCGAACTGCGGGCGAGCCGCGAGCCGATCGCCAGGTCCGAGTGACCGGAGATCAGCGGGGCGACCAGTGGGAGAAGCGCGTTGAGGTCGGTGGAGAGGTCGACGTCCATGTAGGCGAGGACCGGGGCGTCCGAGGCGGACCAGACGGTGCGCAGCGCCCGGCCGCGTCCCTTCTGCTCCAGCCGGAACGACCTGACCTCGGGGACCTCCGCCTCCAGCCGCGCCGCCACCAGCGGAGTGGTGTCGGTGGACGCGTTGTCCGCGATCGTGATGCGGAACGCGTACGGGAAGGTGCGGGCCAGGTGCTCGTGCAGTCTGAGCACACACGGCTGGAGGTCCTTCTCCTCGTTGTAGACGGGGATCACTACGTCCAGGACAGGCGTACCGGCATGTCCGGCCGGGAGGTGCTCCCGCGCCGGCAAGTTGCCGGGAGAAGGTTCGGTTCGCATGACAACGACTGTCGTCAAGCGCCCTGTTGCACCCATGTGGTCGTGCTGTGCTGTGCCTGTGAGTACGGTTGTGAATTCGTTGAGGAAATGAACGCCCCATGAGAATGGGGCTCCTGCGGTGCCAGCGCGGGCAGATGCACGGTGAAGACCGTGTGCCCGGGCACGCTGTCGACGGTCACGGCACCGTCGTGCGCGGCCACGACCGCCTGCACGATGGCGAGCCCGAGCCCGGTGGACCCGGAAGCCCGCGAACGCGACGAGTCGCCTCGCGCGAACCGTTCGAAGACATGCGGCAGCAGGTCGGACGGGATGCCCTGCCCGTTGTCCTGGACGTCCACACACACCCACGGCCCTTGGCGGCGCACGCGCGCGGTCACCGTCGTACCCGGTGGTGTGTGCGTACGCGCGTTCGCGAACAGGTTCACCATGACCTGCTGGACGCGGGCGGCGTCCGCCATCACCAGCGCGGGCTCGTCGGGCAGTTCCAGGCGCCACACGTGCTCCCGCCCCGCGGCACGGGCGTCGCTCACGGCGTCCACGACCAGCGGGGAGAGGTCGGTGTGCTCGTAACTCAGCGGCCGTCCGGCGTCGAGGCGCGCTAGCAGCAGCAGGTCCTCGACGAGGCCCGTCATCCGCCCGGCCTCGGACTCGATCCGGCCCAGCGCGTGCCGGGTGTCGGGCCCGGTCTCCTCACGTCCGCGTCTGGTCAGCTCGGCGTACCCGCGGATGGACGCCAGCGGGGTACGCAGCTCATGACTGGCGTCCGCCACGAACTGCCGTACCCGCGTCTCGCTCTCCTGGCGGGCGTGCAGGGCGCCGTGGACGTGGTCGAGCATGCGGTTGAGGGCGGCACCGACCTGCCCGACCTCGGTGTGCGGGTCGGTCTCGGACTCGGGAACACGCTCGTTGAGCGTCACCTCGCCCGTGTGGAGGGGAAGTTCGGAGACGCGGGTGGCGGTGGAGGCGACTCTGCGGAGGGGGCGGAGGGCCACGCTCACGATGGTGGCTCCGGCGAGCGAGGCCGCGATGAGACCGGCGGCCGTGACGCTGACCTCGACGATGATGAGAGTGCTGAGCGTGTTCGTGACGTCCTCGGTGGGCAGGCCCACGTAGAACGAGCCGTTCTCGCCGCTCTGGTACTGGACGTGGTACTCACCGAGTCCCGGCAGCGTGACGGTGTGCGGCTCGCCGTCCCGCGGCACATCCGCGAGCACAGCCTGCTGTGCCGCGGTGAGCGACTGGGGTTCGACGTCCGGTATGCCGTCGTCGCCCTTCGTCTTCTTGCCGACCTTGGATTCGGTGATGCTGCCGCCCGTGACCTTCGCGGCCACTGTGCCGCTGGGCTGCAGGCCCTGGCTGACGAACGCCGTCAGCGACTTCTTCAGCTTGTCGTCGCCACCGGGACCGCGCTGGTCACCGCCCGGATTCAGCGGGCCCGCCGCCCTCATGGCGGCGTCACGCAACGAGTCGTCGAGCTGCTCGTACAGGTGCGAGCTGAGCGCGATGGTCGTCACCGTGCCGATCACCGCGCACACCACCGCGATGAGCGCGACGGACGCGACGACGAGCCGCGTCCGCAGCGTCCGAGGCTGTCGGCGCCGCTGCCTCCGCAGCTGTCGTCGCCCGCTCACGACGTCGCGGGCTTGATCAGATACCCGGCGCCGCGCCGCGTGTGGATCATCGGCTCACGACCGGCGTCGATCTTGCGGCGCAGGTACGAGATGTAGAGCTCGACGACGTTGGCCTGCCCGCCGAAGTCGTACGACCACACGCGGTCGAGGATCTGCGCCTTGCTGAGCACCCGGCGCGGATTGCGCATCAGGAACCGCAGCAGCTCGAACTCGGTCGCGGTGAGGTGGATGCCGTCCCCGGCGCGCGCCACCTCGTGACTGTCCTCGTCCAGGGTGAGGTCACCGACGACGAGGACGGAGTCGGAGCGCCGGTCGGCGGCACCGGAACGGCGGATCAGGCCGCGCAGCCGCGCCACGACCTCTTCGAGGCTGAAGGGCTTGGTGACGTAGTCGTCGCCGCCGGCGGTGAGCCCGGCGATCCGGTCCTCGACCGCGTCCTTCGCGGTCAGGAAGAGTATGGGCACGTCGGGCAGGTCGCGGCGCAGACGGCCGAGGACGGTCAGCCCGTCCATGTCGGGCAGCATCATGTCGAGGACGACGGCGTCGGGCCGGAACTCGCGCGCGGTCTGCACCGCACCGGTCCCGTCGCCCGCGCTGCGGATCTGCCACCCTTCGTAGCGAAGGGCCATGGACAGCAGCTCGGTGATCGAGAGCTCGTCGTCCACCACAAGCACGCGGACGGGGCTCCCGTCCGGCCTCAGCAGTTCGGTGCGCCCCTGGGGCGAGGTCGTGGTCATAGCGCACACACTGCTGGGCCGCTCTGAGAGCACGCTTTCCGGAAGCTGTGAATACCCTGAGAAACGCACAGGGACCTCTCAGGGAACCCCCTGGCGGTTCCTTGCCTCCGCGGACGGCGGCGGGGGAGGATCCGTCCGCCGCCGGTCATGGTGATCAGGGGCGCGGCCTGAGGGGGGCTCTGGTGGCGGGTGGTACGGGCAGACCTGTGACTCTGCTGGGACAGCCGGGTCCTGTGCGCATGCGCGAGAACCCGGTGTTCGTGGCACTCGTCATCGTGTTGCTCATGCTCCCGGTGCTCTTCTTCATCCGTTGGTACGAGAACCGTGACGTGGTCACCGGCGCACAGGGGCCCTTCCCTGCGGCGTTCGGTCCCGAGGCACCGGTCGCACCCGAACACGTCATGCACCGGAAGAGCGGCTTCGACGTCCTGGTGCACGGCCTTTCCGTGTCGTCGACGCCGGACGGCATACGGGTGGTGAACCTGCGGACCGGCAAGGAGTACTGGCGCTACGAGCGACAGGACACGGACTCCGTCCTGATGTCGTTCGACGTGTCGGAGCGCACCGTGGTGATCGCCTACTGGGACAGCATCCTGGTCGGAGTCGATCTGCGCACCGGCAGGCAGCTGTGGCGTGAGGAACTCGGATACGCCGATGGCTTCCGCAATGTGAGCCTCGGCGCCGGCCAGGCCCTGACCGCGGCGCCCGGCGCCGTGCGCGCCTTCGACGAGCGCGACGGCCGCAGCCTGTGGACGGTGAGGACACCCAGGTCCTGCGCCGAAGTGAGCGTCCACGCCGTGTACGCCCTGCCGGACCACGTGAGCGCGGTCCCCGTGCGGTGCAACATGTCGAGTACCGCCACGGAGAAGGAGGAGCACTACCTGCTGCTCGGCGTCGACAACCGGACGGGGGAGGCCCTCTGGCAGCGTCGCATCAGTGACCCCGGCCGGGCGGTCCTGGGCGACACGCACACGCTGGCCGCCCCGCCACCGGACCTGGACAACTCATCGGCGGTCCAGCTGCTCGACCTGAGCCGGGAGGGGGCCGTTCCGAGCGCCGAAATCGACACCAAGGCCTGGAATCCGGTCGGAGCGGGCGATGGCACCGTGCTGCTGGCCACCGACGCCGGGGGCGACGGCGCCGCCGACCACGACACCGTCCTGCACGCCTACGACATCGAGGACGGCCACCTCACCTGGCGGCTCAAGGCACCGACCGGCCAGGAGTACGGCTCCGGCGTGATCGCCGACGGCCGGGTGTACCTCGTGCGTCAGCCGCTCCTGAACAGGTCGAACGTCGGCGACCGGGTCCGGGAGGCCGAGCTGCTCGTCCTCGACGCGGACACCGGACGCACACTCCACACCCTGCGCCTGCCGGCCATGCGCGTGCCCTACGACGACGTCCACTTCATGAAACTCGACGTCCATCAGGTCACCGACGGAGCACTCAGTCTCTCCTGGCGGGAACTGTCGACCGACGAGCAACTCGTCATCACCGACTGAGCCGGAGACCGTTCCTTGCCCGGCTGTTCGGGTCCTCCTCACCGGCAGTCGCCCCACGAGCGTCGTCCCACGAGCGGTCACCCCACGGGTCGTCGCCTCACAGCCCGAACAACCGCGCCCCGTTGTCGTGACAGACCGCCCGCAGCCACTCGTCCCCCAGCCCGAGCCGCTCCAGCGCCCGCAGCTGATGGACGTACGGATAGGGGATGTTGGGGAAGTCGGTGCCGAGCAGGACCCGGTCGCCGACGCCGGAGAGGCGGGGGAGCGCCCGCCGGGGAAACGGCGCGAGCCCCTCGCTGAAGTCGGTGAACGCCATCGTCGTGTCCAGCCGCACCTCGCCGTACCGCTCGGCCAGTCCGAGGAAGTCCTCGTACTCCGGCATGCCCATGTGCGCGATCACCAGCCGCAGCCGCGGATGCCGCGCGAGCACCCGCCCGACCGGCTCCGGCCCGGTGTGCTTGCCGGGCGAGGGCCCCGAACCGCAGTGGATCACCACGGGGACCCCCGCCTCGGCGAGCAACCCCCAGACCGGAGCGAGCAGTTCGTCGGCCGGGTCGTACGCCCCCACCTGGACGTGCGCCTTGAAGACCCGGGCCCCCTCCTCCACCGCCTTTCGCACGTACGCCGCCACACCGGGCTCGGGGAACAGCGTCGCCGTGTGAAGGCAGTCAGGGGTCCGCCGGGCGAAGTCGACGGCCCATTGGTTCAGCCACTCGGCCATGCCCGGCTTGTGCGGGTAGAGCATGGCGGTGAAGGCCCGCACGCCGAACTCCCGCAGCAGGCCGATCCGTTCGCTCTCCTCGGCCCGGTAGGTGTTGGGCCACTCGACACCGCCGGTGAGGGGCCCGATCCCGTCGAAGTACGCCCAGACCTTCCTCAGGACCGACTCGGGCATGAAGTGGGTGTGGACGTCGACGAGCCCGGGAAGGCCGAGCCCCTCCCAGAACCGCCGTACGTCGTCGGCCTCGACTTCGCCCTCCCGCCCCGACGCCCGGTCAGCCATGCCCACGCTCGCAACCGATGGATGGATGATTCATGCCGCCAACTCTCGTCCCCACCGGCACAGCACGTCCAGGGCTGCTCCCGGGGCCTCCGGAGCGGCTCGATCTCCCGACCATCGTCCGGCGCCCCGCCCCGCCTCACCTTCCCTGCCCCTCCCGGCCCTCTCCCGGCAGAAGCGTTCAGAAGAGTCCGTCCTGAACTCCGCCGAACTCCCGCACAGGCACGGTGATTTCCCCCAGTCCACCGCGCTCACCCCGATCACCCCGCTCTTCGCCGCCGGACCCGGCCGCTGCGGTCAGTTCCCACCCGGTCATGAGCCGGGTATCGAGCACGACGACCCCCCGCCCGGTCCGAAGGTGCAGGTCGGGCCCGGCGGCGGCGACCAGCTCCCCGCTCACGGCACCGCCCGGGACAAGCTCGCCGACCACGGCGACGGCCGCCGGCAGCCCGTCGAGCCCGAACACTTCCGCGTGATCGACAGCCTCGAACGGCATCCGCTCCAAGGCCTCCGGCCACCCGTCGAGCCCCACGGCCCGCGCGTGCAGCTCCCGGACCTCCGCCTCCCGTGCCCCCGCCTCCGGCAGCGCACTCCGTACGCCCCGCTTGGCGTCGTACGCGATCCGGTCCGGCACTCCCAACGCCGTACGCAGCAACTCCTCGCTGCGCCGGGCGGACATCAGCGGCCCCCGCCCCAGCCAGGTGAAGACGACGGCTCCCTGCTCCAGCAGCCGTGCCGACCCCCGCTCGACGGCGGTGATCCCGACCTTGACCATCCCGGGTCCGAACCAGGCCAGATAGACGGAGTAGGGCCTTGGATCGTCGGCGATGGTGTCGGCGGCAACGGAATGCGCCCGGTCCAGCCGGGAACACTCCTCGCACCGGGCCCCGACACTGCGCCCGGAGACGGCAGCCACGACAGGGCAGCTGTGCCCACGTGCCCCGACACACGTCCGCTCGCCCCCGCCCACGACGGCGAACGCGACTCTCTTCCCCCACGGCAACGCACTGCGACGCCCCCCGTCCCACGTCAGCACGGGCTCCCGCCCGTCCCACCGAAGCCCCCTGCACTTCCATACGTGTGCCATCACTCACGAGAGTAGAGGCCGACACTGACAGCGGGGCCAGGACTGTCCACCGTTGACTCCGTCCCCGTCGCCTTCCCCGTCGCCGTCGCCGTCGCCTTCCCCTTCCCCGTCGCCTTCCCCTTCCCCGTCGCCGTCGCCGTCGCCGTCGCCGAACGATGCCCCCGCCCGGCCAATCGGCACCCGACGCATCCGGGATGACCGAGCCGCGCGGCACGATCCCGCACCCGCCACCCCCGCTCGGCGACCGGCCGGATCCCGGGCGGCTTGCCCCACCCCGCCAGATGCAGTCCCCAGGTCACCAGCGCACTCAGCGCCACGACCCCGAGTCCCAGCCAGATCCCGGCCGCCGACCCCAGACACATCCCCGCCCCGGCCACCGACGTCCCCGCCGCGGCTGTCGCGAACCCGGTCCACCCGGCGAGGGTGTGCCCTTCGTCGTGGTGATGCTCACTCATGTCCAGCCTCCCGATCGCCGACCGCAAAATTCCTTAGCAAGTAAGGAATTTATCTCACGAACTAAGGGAATGGCCACAGGGGGACAGAGGAAGCAGGGAGACGGTCGTCACGACGGCAGCGAGGAGTGCGACGCAGGCCAGACGCCCGACACCAGGGAGACTGGCCGCAGCAGAGGGAGAACGGCAGAAGGCCGGACGGCAGGATGGGTGTGCGGGAAGGCCGACGCCGGGAGAACCGGTGCGAGGAAGACCGATACGGGGAAGTGCGATGCCGGAATGACGGACAGCGAGGGCGCCGGGATGGCGGACAGCGAGAAGGTGGACGGCCATGAGCCGGACCACGGGGCGAGCGGCACCCCCCGCCCCCCGGCCACGCCGACGGAAACCCTGTCGGCGATGGACCACGTCATCGCCACCAGCATGGTCGCCCAGCAGGAGATGGCGCAGCGCCTGAACCTGAACGTCTCCGACCTGACCTGCTTCGGCTATGTCCTGGAGGCCGGCGAGGAACTCCCCACCGCGGGCGACCTGGCGAGCCGCCTCCACGTCACGACGGGCGCGATGACCGGCATCGTCAACCGCCTGGAACGCGCGGGCTACGTGACGCGCCGCCCGGACCCGGCCGACCGCCGCCGCGTACGCATCGCGGCGACGCCCGCCGCGGTCGCCCGCGTCACCGCTCTCTACGGCCCCTACTACGCCCGCCTGGCCGAGCAGTTCGGCGCCTACTCCCCCGCGGAGATCGCGGTCCTGAACGACTGGTTCACCAGGACGGGCAAGCTCATGACCGACTACCTGGACGAGGTCCGCCAGAACCCGTCACCGTGAGCACGACACAGGGCGCCGGAACGGCTTCGGCGCGGGCCCTCGCGACCGAGCGGCAACCACCGGGCGGGCAGCCGCCCTGTCCCCTGGCGATTAGCCGTCCCCCACCACTGCCGCCGCCCCCGCCGCTGCCATCGCCGCTGCCGTCGTTCTCGGGCGATCCGACGTCGGGCTCGACGTAGGCCGAAGGACGACGACCTGAACGCACGCGCCATCGCCGAGCGATCCACGGTTGCCGTCAGACACTGCCGTCAACGCAAAAGCCAGATGCCCCGTGGATTCCTCCACGGGGCATCTGGTCTGCTGTGCACTCGGCAGGATTCGAACCTGCAACCTTCTGATCCGTAGTCAGATGCTCTATCCGTTAAGCTACGAGTGCTTGTGTGTTCTGTTGTGTTTGCTCTTCCTTCCGGGCTTTTCGGCCCGGTCGGCGTTGCGGGAACAACATTACATGACTGGCGGCGTGAGGCGAAATCCGTTTGTCAGACCCGGCCTGACCTGCGAAAACAGCCTCGATACGGTCCCTGACGCGACCCGGGACGAGGCCCGGCACAGCGCTTGGAACGATCAAGAACAGTCGAAGCCCCGGTCAGAAGTGACCGGGGCTTCGTGATCCTGCGGAGGCGGAGGGATTTGAACCCTCGATGGGATTTGCGTCCCAAACCGCATTAGCAGTGCGGCGCCATAGACCGGACTAGGCGACGCCTCCAGCACAACCGTCCGCGCCAGCGCGAATGGTGCGTGCAGATGATGACACAGCCGAGCGGGCTGTCACCAATCGCCCCCCACGGTACTAGGCGGAAAGGCCCGAGGGCAAAGCACGGTCTGCGGCGCAACGTCAGGTGGGGGACGGCGTTAAGAGGAGTGGCCCTCTTCCCCGTCTCTCCACCCGCTCTCTCCGCCCACCGTCCGCCCGCACCCCGTGGAGCCACCATGCTGCGCCGCCTCGCCCTCACCGTCGTCACGTCCGCCGCGTCCCTCGCCGCGCTGTCCGCGGCGCCGCCGGCCGCGTACGCCGAGTCGCTGCCCTTCATGCCGCCGCCGGTGAGCGGGGCGGACGACGCCGATCGCCTCACCGTGACGGTGAGCAGGGCGGGCGGCGGCCTGGACGGGACGTTCGAGCTCGACTGCCATCCGGTGGGCGGCAGCCACCCCGATGCCCGGGCCGCCTGCGAACAGTTGGACCAGAAGACCTCGTGGGGCAGGAGCCCGTTCGCCCCGGCGCAGGAGGGCGGGATGTGCACGATGCAGTACGGCGGTCCTGCCACCGCGCGGGTCACGGGCACCTGGGCCGGCCGCCCCGTCGACGCGACGTATCAGCGGGGTGACGGATGCGAGATCGCGCGCTGGGACGCGCTCGTGCCCGTCCTTCCGGAACTGAGCGCGTAGCCGGTGCGCGGCGGTCTCATGGGCTCGGCCGACGGCCGGAACCGCGAACCGGCCGGTCACAGGTTCTTCGCGCCTTCTGCGGGCGTTCTGCTTCCCCTCTACGTGCGACCTCCCTCTCATCCGGCATCGCGAGCGCAACCTCTGCCCGTAGACTCCCTCGCGTGACACGTCGCGGACCCGTTGGCAAGATGGCTTCCGCGGTCGGCAAGGTGCGGTAACAGGGAGGAAGCGTCTCGTGAGCAGCAGGCCATCCCGAGGCGCTGCTCGCCTCGCAGCCATACTCGACGCGCTACCCGACGCGTTGGTGCTGGTCAACGCCAACGGAACGGTCGTCAACGCCAACACCATCGCCCTGGAGGCCTTCGAGACCCCGGGCACGGCTCTCGTGGGGCGCGGGCTGCTCGACCTGCTGCCGCAGTTCGACTCCCGGCTCATCCCCGGCACGATGCGGCGCCCCGAGACCGTCGACGAGAGCGGCCGCACCCGGCCGACCCGGATGATCGCCCGCCGCACCGACGGCAGCGAGTTCCCGGTCGAGGTCACGAGCGCGCATCTGGAGAACGGGCAGCAGGCGTACGACGGTTACGGATACACCGCCGACGAACTGCTGATGATCGTCGTACGGGATCTCTCCGGCACCGTCGACACCGAGGCGGAACTCGCGCGTTCGCAGCGCCAGACGGAGATGATCCTGCGTGCCGCCGCCGAGGGCGTCGTGGGCACGGACACCGAGGGACGGGTCGTCCTCGTCAACCCCGCCGCCGCGCAGATACTCGGTTTCCGGGCCAGCGACCTCGGCGGGCAGGAGCTGCACCCGCTGATGCTGCACTCCCGCGCGGACGGCGAGCCCTTCCCGTACGAGGAGTCGCCGCTCGCCGACACCCTGCGCTCCGGGCGCAAGCACCGGGTGCGCGGGCAGGTGCTGTGGTCCAAGAGCGGCGACAAGGTGCCGGTCGACCTGACCACCGCACCGGTGCGGGACGGGGACCAACTCGTCGGGGCCGTGATGACCTTCACGGACCGGCGGCCGTACGACGCGCTCGCCGAGGAGAAGGACGCCGAGGCCGCGCGCCATCAGGAGGAACTCGCGCAGGCCTCCGAAGCGCACGCCGAGGAGCTGGCCTCGCTCCGGGAGGAGCACGCGCGGGCACTCGGCGAGCTCCGCGAGCAGCACGAGGAGGAGCTGGCCGCCGGAGACGACCGGTACGCGGCCCTCGCCGAGCGCGAGAAGGACAGCTACGAAGCACTGGCCGCACGGCACGAGCAGCTTCTCGCCGTTCTGGGGCGCTCCCTGCGCGGGCCGCTCGACCAGCTGCGCGGCGAACTCGCCACCCTCGCCGCGGACGACGCCGGGCAGCTGTGGCCCGAGGCCAACCAGGTGCTGCATCACCTGTCGGCCGGCTACTCGCGCATCACCACCCTCGTCGACAACGTGCTCGCGTACCAGCGCCTCGACTCGGGATCCGAGAGCGTCACCCGTACGAAAGTGATGCTGGACGCGGTCGTCTCCGCCGGGGTCGACGGGGCGGTCGAGCTGATCGGGCCCGGACGGGTGCAGTTCGCCGTGCACGCGCCGCCCATCGAGGCCGAGGTCGACCCGCAGCGGCTCGCCACCGCCCTCGCGCATCTCATCGCGGACGTCGCGGGCGTCGACTCCACGGGCAACTCGCCGGTCTCGGCCGGCGGCTACATGGACAACACGGTCGTCGTCGCGGCCGCGCAGCGCGGTGAGGGCGTACGGATCGAGGTGCGCGGGCCGTACACCGGGGGAGACCCGGTACATGAGCCGATCGTCCGCGGGATCGTGCGCGCGCACGGCGGTGTGCTGCAGACGCACGAGGTCCCCGGGATGAGCGGCAGCGCGTTCGTCCTCGAAGTGCCCATCGGGGGCGGGGCCGGGTCGGTTCCGGCCGTCGGCCAGGGTGGCGACGCGGATGTGGATTCCGGTCCGGGGCCGGGCGGGGCGCCGAACGGCGCTCCGGCGTTGGGAGCGGGCTCCGGTGAGGCCGGCTCCGCACTCGCCCTGCCCGAGCAGGCTTCATCGCAGGGCGGCGGGCGGCGGCGGGCCCGGCGCGCCTCCGTCGACGCGTTCCTGGAGAGCGAGGTCGGCCCCCCGACGGAGACGGCTGTGCCCACCGGCCGGCGCAGGCGCGCCGGAGGGGACGGGGAACAGCCGGCGCTTCCGGCTCAGGTCTCCGCCGTAGCCGCGGACGAGGGCGGCGTCGAGGAGAACGGCGGATCGGGTCGGCGGCGTGGGCGGCCGAGTCCCGCCGAAGGCGGTGGCGTCTCCGAGGGCGGTGGCGTCTCCGAGGGTGCGGTCGTGACCGCCGCCGAGCACGCTGCCGGTACCGCGGCGACGGGGCTCGGGGCGACCGTGCCTCCGCAGGGCATGCCCGCGCCCGCCGGCGGGCGGCGTGCGCGACGGGACGGCGAACGGCAGGCCCTGCCCGCCGCGCTGCCCGCGGCCCCCTCTCCCGCTCCGGACGCGAGTACGGGTGGAGGTGGGGGTGGAGACACCGGCGGCGCCCAGCCCACCGGGCGGCGTCGGCGTGCGCTGGCCGCCGCGGCGGAGCGTGCGGCGGCCCAGGAGTCGGGACCGCGCGCGGTGTTCGCGCTGCCGCCGGCCGAGGCGGACCGCTCTCCCGAATACGCGGCCCAGGCGGCCCAGTACGCCCAGACCCACGGTCAGGCGCCCGCCCAGTCGGCAGACGGACGCCACGACGTGGCCCTGCACGATCCTGCCGACGATCACACGCCGCCCCAGCCGCATCCGGTGCAGGCCCCCAGCGGGCGGCGGCGGGCCCGGCAGAGCTCGGGTGAAGGCGATGTCGCGGCCGGTGGAGCACCGGGGGTTCCCGGTCAGCCGGTTCCGGCGCAGGCTGCTCACCCCTCCCCGCCGGTGCCGGGTGCGCCCGGTACCGCCGGTGCGCCCGGCCAGGCCGTGCCCGTTCCCGGGCAAGGGATCCCCGGGCAGGGACTCCCCGTTCAGGGTGCTCCCGGCCAGATGGTTCCCGGGCCGGGAATGCCTGGACAGCCGGGCTCCGTTCAGAATGATCCCGCGCAGCAGCCCATGCCGGGGCAGCTGCCCCCCGCGCAGGCCGTACCCGCGGAGGGCGCGCCCGCTCAGCCCTTCCCCGGGCAGGCCGCGCCCCTGCCTGCTCAGGGAGCCCCGGGTCACACCGCTCCCGCGGCCGTTCCCACCGCAGGGCAGACCGTTCCTCCGCAGGGCCTGCCCCAGCAGGGCATGCCTGGCCAGGCGCTCCCTCCGCAGGAGTCCGCCGCCGGTCAGGCGCTCCCTCCGCAGGCCGCCCCCGGGCAGCTGGCCCCCGCCGGTCTCGCAGGCCCCGCAGCGGGTTCCGTACCCGAGGGCTCCGCGGGCCAGGGCGCGGTCCCGGTGCCCTCCGCGCCGACCCAGGGCACTCCTGAGGCCGCGCAGCCGCAAGCTCAGCCCCAAGCCCAGGTGCCTCAGGCGCCTGCGGCCGAGGCACCGACCGGGAACGCAGCCGCGTCCGCTCAGCCGTGGGCCGGCGCGGCCGATCCCTCCGGCGCCGGTATGCCCGTGCAGCCGGAGGCCGCCGCGGCGGCCCAGTCGTGGACAGGCTCGGCCGAGGTGGCAGCCGCTCCGGAGCCCGCAGTGGCCCCTGAGCAGCCGCGTGTCGCGCAGCCCCTTCCCGCCGAGGCAGCGGCGCCGCCCGTCGACCCCAACTCGACCCAGGGCCGGGCGATCAGCGTCCGTACGCTCGGACAGGGCGTCCCGTTCGGCCGCCGCATGATCGACGCCCAGCAGCCCAGGCCGGGCCGGGCGGCCGTTCCCGCACCGCAGGCGCAGGCTCAGATGCAGGCGCAAGCCCAGCCCGCCGCGCAGGCGGGAGCCGTGCCGCAGCCCCAGGCGCCCACGCCTCCCCCGCACTCGACCAACGGCTCCGGGCGGCGCCGTAAGCTCGGCACCCGCCCCGAGCCCGTCGCCGAGCAGACGGACACCGGGGCGCGCCAGCACCCGCAGACCGGAGGGCAGCAGTCCCGGCTCGCCCACACCACCGAGGGCACCGGCCGGTCGTACGCCATAGGAGCCCCGGACGAGAACGCCGACGAGGGCCCCGAGCCGCTCGACGGACCGGGCGGCGCGGTAGAGGTCGCGAACCAGCCGCACCCTCAGCCGATGGACGACGAGCTGCCCCCTGAGCCGCTGGACAACCCGCGCCGGCTGCTGGTGTGGCCCGCGCCGGACATCACGACCCAGCAGGCACTGAGCGACCGCGGCTACCGGCCCGTCATCGTGCACTCGCGCGAGGAGGTCGACGCGCAGATCGCCGCCTTCCCGGCCGCGCTCTTCGTGGACCCACTCACCGGCCCGATCACCCGCACGGCGCTCCAGTCGCTGCGTCAGGCCGCCGTCGCCGCCGAGGTGCCGGTCCTGGTGACGGCGGGTCTCGGCCTGGCGACACGCGAGGCGGCATACGGCGCCGACCCGGCCGTACTCCTCAAGGCGTTGGCTCCGCGCGACAGCGAGCAGCACCCGCCGCGGGTACTCCTCATCGAGGAGCACGCGGAGATCGCGCTCGCGCTGACCTCGACGCTGGAGCGGCGCGGGATGCAGGTCGCGCGAGCCTCGTCCGACGCGGACGCGGTCACGCTGGCCGGGCAGATGCGGCCGAACCTGGTGGTGATGGACCTGATGCAGGTGCGTCGCCGACGCGCCGGGATCGTCGACTGGCTGCGCGCGAACGGACAGTTGAACCGCACCCCGCTCGTCGTCTACACCGCCGCCGTCGACCAGACCGAGTTGCCGCGGCTCGCCGCGGGGGAGACGGTGCTGTTCCTCGCCGAGCGATCGACGAGCGCCGAGGTGCAGGACCGGATCGTGGACCTGCTGGCCCGGATCGGCACCAACTGAATCTGCTCGGCCGGCGGCACCAACTGAACATACGCACATACGGGTTGGGGCGCTGTTTCACGTGAAACAGCGCCCCAACCCGCGTATCGGCCCGAACGCGCCCGGAAGGGCTGCGGATCCGATCCCCGTCAGATCTGTGTGACGTCCAGCTCGCCCGCCGCGTACTGCCTGCGCAGCACCTTCTTGTCGAACTTGCCGACGCTCGTCTTCGGCACGGTCTCGATGATCGTCCAGCGCTCGGGGAGCTGCCACTTGGCGATCTTGCCCTCGCCCGCGAGGAAGGACCGCAGGTCGTTGAAGTCGGCGCTGGCGCCCTCCTTCAACACCACGGTGGCGAGGGGGCGTTCACCCCACTTGTCGTCCGGGACGGCGACGACCGCGGCCTCGGCGACGTCGGGGTGGGCCATGAGGGCGTTCTCCAGGTCGACCGAGGAGATCCACTCTCCGCCGGACTTGATGACGTCCTTGGCGCGGTCGGTGAGGGTCAGGAAGCCGTCGGCGCTGATCGTGCCGACGTCACCGGTCTTGAGCCAGCCGTCCTCGCTGAACTTGTCGGCGGGGCGCAGGACTTCGGCGCCCTGACCTCCGTAGTACGCGCCCGCGATCCAGGGGCCCCGCACCTCCAGCTCACCGGCGGACTCGCCGTCCCACGGCAGTCGCTCGCCGCCCGGGCCGGTCAGCCGGGCCTCGACACCGGCCGGGAAGCGGCCCTGGGTGAGCCGGTACGCGAACTCCTCGTCCGAACCCACCTCCACGTGGGCCGGAGGCCGCGCGATCGTACCGAGCGGTGAGGTCTCCGTCATGCCCCAGGCGTGGCAGACACGCATGCCCAGCTCGTCGAACGCCGTCATGAGAGCGGGCGGACAGGCGGAGCCACCGATGGTGACCTGGGTCAGCGAACTCACGTCACGCGGCTTGGCCTTGAGCTCCGCGAGCAGCCCCTGCCAGATGGTGGGGACGGCGGCCGCGTGCGTCGGACGCTCGCTCTCGATCATCTCGGCGAGCGGCGCGGGCTGCAGGAAACGGTCCGGCATCAGCACGTTCACGCCGGTCATGAACATCGCGTGCGGCAGGCCCCAGGCGTTCACGTGGAACTGCGGGACCACGACGAGGGACGTGTCCCCGTCGGTGAGGCCCATGGACTGCGTCATGTTGACCTGCATCGAGTGCAGGTAGATGGACCGGTGCGAGTAGATGACGCCCTTGGGGTCGCCGGTCGTGCCGGAGGTGTAACACATGGCCGCGGCCTGGCGTTCGTCGAGCTCGGGCCAGTCGTAGCTGTCCGGCTTACCCGCGATCAGGTCGTCGTACTCGTGCACCTGGACCGTCGCCCCGTCCAGCAGCGAACGGTCGCCGGGGCCGGAGACAACCACGTGCTCGACCGACTTGAGGTGCGGGAGCAGCGGCGCGAGCAGCGGGAGCAGCGAACCGTTGGCCACGACCACGCGGTCGGCGGCGTGGTTGACGATCCAGACGAGCTGCTCGGGAGGCAGCCGGAGGTTCAGTGTGTGGAGGATCGCGCCCATGGCGGGGATCGCGTAGTACGCCTCGACGTGCTCGGCGTTGTTCCACATCAGCGTCGCGACCCGGTCGTCGTCGCGGACTCCGAGGTCGTCGCGCAGCGCGTGCGCCAGCTGGGCGGCCCGGGCTCCGATCTCGGCGAACGAGCGTCGGTGCGGCTCGCTCTCCCCGGTCCAGGTGATCACCTGGGATGAACCGTGGATCGTCGACCCATGGGTCAAGATCCTCGAGATCAGCAGTGGTACGTCCTGCATCGTGCTCAGCACGGCGTCCTCCCGGGGGCGACATTGCCTACGCGGTAGTAAGGGTTGGGCTGATTCTGCTCACATACCGCGCGGTATGTCACTACTCCAGGATGATCGATCACGTCACGACGGGATTGTTTGCCCGACGAGCGCTCTGTGCTCCCGCCGCGCCGATCAGCGCACTGGGCCCAGCTCAGGGTCCTCACGGAGCTTTCCCAGGGCGCGCGACACGGCCGACTTGACCGTTCCGACCGACACGCCCAGCACGTCCGCGGTCTGCACCTCGCTCAGGTCCTCGTAGTACCTGAGTACGACCATGGCCCGCTGCCGCGCGGGCAACTTCATGATCGCGCGCCACATCGCGTCGTGCAGCGCCTGGTGCTCCGCCGGGTCTCCGGCCGGCGGGGCCTGCGGCTCCGGCAGTTCGTCGCACGCGAACTCGTCGACCTTCCGCTTCCGCCACTGCGACGTCCGCGTGTTCAGCAGCGCCCGCCGCACGTAGCCGTCGAGCGCCCTGTGGTCCTCGATCCGCTCCCACGCGACGTACGTCTTCGTGAGTGCGGTCTGCAGCAGGTCCTCCGCGTCGCACGGGTTCGCGGTCAGCGAGCGCGCGGTACGCAGCAACACCGGTTGGCGGGCCTTCACGTACGAGGAGAACGACGGGTACGCATGAGTCCGCGTCGCGGCATTCGAAGCGCTGGTGCAGACGGATGTGGTCATGGCTCCACGCTAGGATCGCCCCCTACTCCAGCGGATCGGCCGCAGGTCCCGAAGCCGTGTCCGCCTCAGGTTGTAGGAGGGGGGCAGGCCCCACCTCCTGAAGGTGGACACGAGGCTCCGGACCCCTGAGGGTTCACCCCTGAGAGACGGCTTCTTCCGCAGTAGCCCGCTCCCCGCCCTGATGCGGGAGGACTAGAGGCGCACTCCGGACGGAGCGGGTGGAAGCGGCCGCGCGCCCGCCGCACGGTACGACCACGGCTTGCGGAGCCTGCCGAACGCGCCCCGATCCGCCGACCTCCGCCGACAGGTACACACGTGCCCTCACGCCCTGCGGTACGCGCCTGCTCCGCCCATGACCCCGCGATACCCGCCCCCTGGCTCGTGGTACCCGCGCTCTGCCTGGGCGGCGGCCGCGACGCGTGGGTCCGGCAGAAAGCCGGACCCACGGCCGCCGAGAACCCGGCTCGACCGCTCAGCCGATGCGCGCGACGGGCGCGTGCATCACATTGCGGTCGATCAGCAGCGTGCGGCCGCCGTGCCGTTCGCGTACGTTGCCCGCGTACTGGTGGATGCGCCGCGCGGGCGCCCACGCGGTCCTCCGCAGGACGGGCTCCTTGTCGAGCTGGGCCCGCACTCCCCACCGTGCGAACCACATCACCGCCGGCAGATCCCGCACACCGGCCCGCCGCGCGCTCTCGATGTGGCGCACGCCCGACTCGGCACTGCTGTAGAAGCCCGGCAGATACCCCTGGCGCGACACCTCCCGGTCCCATCCGCGCACGAACAGGAGCGTGGAGCGGGCACACCTCTTGTTCCGATGCGCATAGGCCTCCATGTCCAGGAAGAGCGGGCTCCCCGGACGGATGCCGAGCGCCGCCGCCCTCCTCACCGCGTCACGCGCCTCCGCCGTCCCCTGCTTCCAGGGATGCCCGCCGATCCGGACGTTCCTCTTGTGCTTCGCGAACACACAGGTCGACTGCGAGCCCACGTACAACGGCAGCACGCGCCAGCCCTGGCCGTGCACCGTCCGCATCCAGCGGTGACTCAGATGGGGCTGGGCCCGGCAGGCCCGTCCGCGACCGCCGAAGTAGACGCCCACGGCCCGGTACGAGGACGCCCGCCACCGCCGCATGGTGTCCGCGGACGGCGCCCGACAGGTGTCGAACGCACGGCCCTTGTAGACGAGCGGCCCGGGTCTCGCGCCCGGCTCCGGGGCGTGGGAACCCGCCGGTGCGAGGGCACCCGGCGCCCATGGCCCCGCCTCCGCGGGGGGTGCGGCCGTGAGCCCCATCAGGAGCAGCACGAATCCGAGTCCGACGATCACCTTGTGAGAACGCAGCCAACGCATACGCCGAGTCAACGGTCCCGCCCGGGCGGTCGGCCCCGGACACGCGCCACGTTCATCCGTCCGCCCCCGGAATCAGCCCCGATCGTCCGAACCCAGGATCAGCCCCGACGTCGGAACGCCCGTCCCGGCGGTCACCAGCACGCGACGGGCTCCCGGTATCTGGTTCACCGCCGAACCGCGCAGTTGTCGTACTCCCTCCGCCACTCCGTTCATCCCGTGCAGATACGCCTCACCGAGCTGCCCGCCGTGGGTGTTCAACGGCAGCCGTTCCTCCGCCACGAAGTCCGCGGCCTCACCAGGCTTGCAGAACCCGAACTCCTCCAGCTGTGTCAGCACGAACGGCGTGAAGTGGTCGTACAGGATCCCGACGTCGATCTCGGCCGGCGTCAGCCCCGACGTGCGCCACAGCTGCCGGGCCACCACGCCCATCTCGGGCAGCCCCGTCAGGTCGTCCCGGTAGAAGCTGGTCATCTGCTCCTGCGCCCGCCCCGCGCCCTGGGCGGCCGCGGTGATCACGGCCGGCGAATGCGGCAGGTCGCGCGCCCGCTCCACCGAGGTGACGACCAGGGCCTGACCGCCGTCGGTCTCCTGACAGCAGTCGAGCAGCCGCAACGGCTCGACGATCCAGCGCGAAGCGGCATGGTCAGCGAGCGTGATCGGTCTGCCGTGGAAGTACGCCGCCGGGTTGGTCGCCGCGTACTTCCGGTCCACGACCGCCACATGCCCGAACGCCTCGGGGGTCAGCCCGTACGTGTGCAGATAGCGCTGGGCCGCCATCGCCACCCAGGACGCGGGCGTGAGCAGTCCGAAGGGCAGCGCCCAGCCGAGTGCGGCGCCCTCGGCCGACGGCTCCCGCCGCTGCACCCCGGAGCCGAATCTCCGCCCCGACCGTTCGTTGAACGCCCGGTAGCAGACCACCACCTCGGCCACCCCCGAGGCCACGGCGAGCGCGGCCTGCTGGACGGTCGCGCAGGCCGCCCCGCCGCCGTAGTGGATCCGGGAGAAGAAGGACAGCTCCCCCATGCCGGCTGCCTGGGCGACGGTGATCTCGGGACTCGTGTCCATCGTGAACGTCACCATGCCGTCCACATCGCCCGGCGTGAGCCCTGCGTCGTCCAGCGCTGCCCGCACCGCCTCCACCGCGAGCCGCAGCTCGCTGCGCCCCGAGTCCTTGGAGAACTCGGTGGCCCCGATCCCGACGACGGCCGCCCGCCCGCCGAGGCTGTCCTTCGTCCGTACGCTCATGTCCGGCCCTCCGCGTCCTGGACCGCGGCCGGGTCCGTAGCCGGGGCAGCGCCGGTATCCGCCCGCGGCACCGTGACCGTGACCGTGACCGTCCCCGTGACATGTCTGCCGATGCCGTTGGCGCCGACGACCCGTACCGTCGCCGTGTCACCCCGGACGTCCTCCACCCTGCCGGTCAGCACCATGGTGTCGCCCGGGTAGTTGGGCGCACCGAGCCTGATCGCCACCCCCCGCAGCACGGCCCGGGGCCCGAAATGGTCCGTGATGTAGCGTCCGACCAGTCCGTTGGTCGTCAGGATGTTCATGAAGATGTCCGGCGAGCCCTTCTGCCGTGCCAGCTCCGCGTCGTGATGCACGTCCTGGTAGTCGCGCGAGGCGATCGCCCCGGCGACGACGAGTGTGCGGGTGATCTCGATCTCCAGGGGCGGCAGCGCATCACCAACGCGCACCGGCCCGACATCGGTGGTCATGAGTCCCCCTCACCGTGCACGATCAGCTCCCCCAGCTCCTGGAGCAGTTCGCTCCCGCCTCCCAGATACGCCTCCAGCTGCCGTCCCCACAGGAAGTGCCGGTGCACGGGATGTTCGAGGTCGGCTCCCATTCCGCCGTGCAGATGCTGTCCCGCGTGGACGACGCGGTGCCCCGCCTCCGACGCCCACCATGCGGCGGTCAGCGCATGTGTGGCGTAGTCCAGCCCTTCGTCCCGTCGCCACGCCGCTTCGTAGGCCGTGACCCGTATCGCCTCGGTGTCCATGTACGCGTCGGCGGCCCGGAGTTGCACCCCCTGCTTGGCGGCGAGCGGTCGTCCGAACTGCTCGCGGGTGTTGGTGTACTCGACCGCCCTGGCCACCGAGCCCGCGCACACCCCTGCCTGCAGCCCCGCGAAGGCCGTTCGCGCACTGGCCAGCACGTCGTCGTACGCCGCGACACCTCTCTCCGAGACGCCCCTCCCGCTTCCGTCCGGGTCGCCGAGGCGCTCGCCCGGTGACGTGTCCAGCGTCAGGCGTCCGGCGGCCCAGGGGGCCGTCAACTCCACGGGGTCACACCGGGCGTCGAGGGTCCGTACGAGCCACAACCGGTGCTCGTCGTCGGCGACGAGCACGTGCGTGGCATCGCGGAGCCAGGGCACGACGGGGACCACACCGCTCAGCCTCCCGGGCGGGCCGACCCGTACGGCGGCCTCGGGCAGAGCGCCGGTCACCACCACGGTCCCCTCCGCGATTCCCGGCAGCAGCCGCTCCCGCTGCTCCGCCGAACCGTGCGCCGACACGGCGAGCAGCCCGTAGACACAGCTCGCCGCGAAGGGCACCTGAGCCGTCGTCCGCCCCTGCTCCTCCAGGAGAAGCACCAGCCCGAGAAGCCCTGTGTCCTGGACGGCGGCCGGCAGCCCCGCCTCACACAACGTCTTCCACAACTCGTCGTCGCTGTCCGTCCCGGTGGCGGTCAGCCGCTCGTGCGTGGACAGGTCACCGAAGATCCGCGCGGCCAGGTCACGAGCCGCCGCCTGCTCCTCCGTCGGTGTGAAGTCCATGTCAGACTTCGCTCCCCTCGGTGGCCCGGAAGACCGGCAGCTCCAGCTCTTCGTCCACCCGCTCGAACTCCAGCCGCACCGGCATACCGATCCGCACCCTGTCGTGCGGCACCCCCACCACATTGCTGATCATCCGTACGCCTTCGGCGAGTTCGACCAGCCCCACGGCATACGGAGGATCGAAGGCGGGGAAGGGCGGGTGGTGCATCACCACGTACGAATAGACGGTCCCCTCGCCCGCCGCCTCGACCGTGTCCCACTCCATGCCTCCGCAGGCGTTGCACCCCGGCAGCCAGGGGAACCGCAGTGTCCTGCACTCTTCGCAGCGCTGTATGAGCAGCCGGTGCCGCGACACGCCCTCCCAGAATCCGGCGTTGTCACGATTGACGACGGGGCGGGGCCGCTCGGAAAGAGAGCGCTCGGAACCAGACCTCTCAGAGCGGGGAGTTGTCGCGTCTGCCCCGGGCTGCGCCGCCCGCCGACCGGCCGCCGCGACCGGCCCGGCCTCCGACGCCTCGGCCCTCCCCGTCACCGGGCTGTCCCTCCGAGCCCGCCCAACGGGCACGTACTTGAGGATCCTGAAGCGGTGCGTCCCCGCCGGCTCGCCCCCTGCCCGTACATCCATCCGCGTCGTGACGAAGTACCCCGTGCCCAGCTTGGTCGTCTTGCGCTCGGAGACCGACTCGATCACCGCGTCGAAGGTGATCAGGTCCCCGGGCCGCAACGGCCGCAGATACTCCTGCTCGCAGTCGGTGGCCACCACCGAGGTGTACCCGGCGCCGTCGAGCAGCCCGAGCAGCTCGTCGTACGCCTCGGAGCGTCCCTCGTGCCCGGACAGGCCCCCCATCGTCCAGGCCTGGAGCATCGTGGGCGGTGCCACGGCCTCCGCTCCCGCGTACGCCGGATTCGTGTCTCCCAGCGCCTCGCACCAGTGCCGGATCATCGGTGCGTTGACCAGGTCCTTGCCCACGCCTCCGACGGCGGCCGCACACCCCTCGTACGCCTTCAACCGCGCGTACACGTCCTCGTACCCGCCTCCGGCCCCGCCCACGGGCGCCGCCCCCTTTCCGCTCGACCCGGCCCTCCCGCTCACCGCCGCCCCCTGGTCATCCCGAGCCGCATCGTCGCCACGATCTCCCGCTGCACCTCGCTCACCCCGCCCCCGAACGTGTTGATCTGCGCCGCTCTGTTCATCCGCTCCAGCTCGCCGTCCTCGAAGACACCCGGCGAACCGGAACGGACCAGCGCGTCCGATCCGACAATTTCCTGACACATTCGGTACACCGCGACGGCCGATTCGGTTCCCACGACTTTCACGCCACTGGCGTCTCCGGCCGCCAGCCGACCGGCCCCCACATCACCCACCAAACGCCAGTTGAGCAGGCGTGTTGCCGCCAGGCGGGCATGTACCTCGGCCAGCTTCGAGCGCACCCAGGGCTCGTCAACCCTGCGCCGCCCTGTCACCGGATCGGGCGTTCGGGCGGCGGCCAGTACGGCCGCGTAGAAGTCCTCGGCCTGCATCCCGATGGCCGCGAGCGCGACCCGCTCGTGGTTGAGCTGGTTGGTGATGAGCCCCCAGCCGCCGTTCTCCTCACCGACGAGCCGGGACGCCGGGACCCGGATCCCGTCGTAGTACGTGGCCGTCGTGGTCAGTCCGCCCACCGTCTCGATCGGCGTCCACGAGAACCCCGGAGCGTCCGTGGGGACCAACAGGATCGAGATCCCCTTGTGCTTCGGCGCGTCGGGGTCCGTGCGGCAGGCGAGCCAGATCCAGTCGGCGTGCTGGGCGTTGGAGGTGAACACCTTCTGCCCGTCGACAAGCCACTCGCCGCCGGCTCCCGCCCCATCTCTCCCTCCGGAGCCGCCATTTGCACCCGTGCCCGCCCTCGTGCCAGCGTCCTCGCCATCGCCGCCCTCGCGGCCGACCCGCACGGCCCGCGTCCGCAACGATGCAAGATCCGTCCCCGCCGAGGGCTCGCTGTAGCCGATCGCGAACACGAGCTCCCCGCGCAGAATCCGCGGCAGGAAGAAGTCCTTCTGCTCGTCGGTCCCGTACTTCATGAGCGTCGGCCCGACCGTGTTCAGCGTCACCATGGAGACCGGAGCGCCGGCCCTGTAGGCCTCGTCGAAGAAGACGAACTGCTCGTCGGCACCGCGCCCTTGGCCCCCGTACACCTCAGGCCAGCCGAGCCCCAGCCAGCCGTCGGCGCCGATCCGCCGCAACAGCGCGCGCTGTCCGTCCGGCCCGGTGGCGGAAGGCCCTTCCGGCATCAGCTCACGGAAGTAGGCGCGGAGTTCGGCGCGCAGTCGTCGCTGGCGCTCGGTGGGGGCGAGATGCACGACGACGGCCCTCCCGGACCTCGTACGAACAAGGGTTTCTGACTGTCCGTCAGATACCCCCGGCTGTCAAGGTCGAGACGGCCATGGCACCCGCTGACGCGGACGGAAGGAATGGACGGCACACCGCGCACCGGAAATACAGCACACCGGGCATGCAGCACGGCGGCCACACCGCGCGGCGCACCCCGGCGCGCGCCGCACCAGGCGTGCGTCACACCTGCCGTTCGGCAGGCTCGAAGGGCGGGCGAACACGTCTGCGCGGCGATGCCGAAGCACCGCCGCGCAGACGTGTTACCACCCCACAAAACACCTCACCAGGAGGCGTACTGGCCGCCGGGGGTCTCCAGTCCCCGACAGCCCCCGACTCACCAGAGGTGGGTGAAGTTGACGGCGATGTTCTCGTTCGACTGGTCGATGGCCGTGAACGCCGAACCGTTCACCTGCGCCGTGTTGCTCTGATTCGAGGCACCGGAGCCCACGGCCTGTTGTTGAGTCGTGGACGAGGTGCCGTAGTTGTCCCCACCGACACCGCTGCCACCGACCGTCGCCACGGCCGCGTTCGATCCGTTGTCCGCGAACGAGCCGTTGTCGGCCACCGCCACGCCCGAGAAGAGGGCGGCGGCGAGCGGCAGGGCTGCCGCGGCGGCAAGAACGCGAGCAGTACGGATGCTTGCCATGTGTGTTCCTCCAGAAGCGGGAAGTACATGCCGGTCAGGGCCGGCTGAGTACGGCTGGATCTGAGGCAGTTGGCCGACCGCCTCGGTGTTCGTTCACGACGTCGCGAGATCAGAATTGCCCACCGAATCCCCGGCGAACCACCCCGGAAGCCGCTATTCGCTCGCAAGCGTGAGGACATGTCAATAAACCCCCTTCACGCCCCGAAACCGCAGTTCAGGACGGTGCGGACATCCCCATCCCATACGCCGCAAGAGATGAAGCGTTCCGTCACTTTTTCGGCCAATCTCCCCAGGCGGGTTTTCGCACCCCACCCGACCCTCTCGACCCTCCACCCCAGCGGCCCCCGACCTGCGGGCGAGCCGCCCACGAGGCCCTGCCCCGCGCGGCCCCACCCCTTCCCTTTCTCGAACACTCGTACGAAAATAGAGTCATGGCCACCATAGACCGGCAGGCCACGACGCTGGCCCTCGCACACGCCCTGTCAGCCGCCGAACGCGGACTGGCCGTCATCCCGCTGTCCCGGACCAAACTCCCGGCGCTCCGCTCGCCCCATCGCGACGACCCGACGGCACCGCCCTGTCACGGTGAGTGCGGCCGCTTCGGGCACGGGGTGTACGACGCCTCGACCGACCCCCACCGCATACGCGAACTCTTCACCGCCGCCCCCTGGGCCACCGGCTACGGCATCGCCTGCGGCCTCGACCCGCACCACCTCATCGGCATAGACCTGGACACCAAGTCGGGTACGGACTCGTCCGCGGCTCTACGAGAACTGGCCCTGCGCCACCTGTTCACGATTCCCGAGACGGTCGTCGTACTGACCCCCAGCGGCGGCCGCCACCTCTGGCTGAGCGGCCCGCCCGACGTCGTCGTCCCCAACTCGGCGGGCCGACTGGCCCCGGGCATCGACATCCGCGGCGCCGGCGGCTACCTCGTCGGCCCGGGCTCACGCACCGAACACGGCGTCTACGGCACAGTCCCGGGCACAGCCCACCTGGCGCCGGCTCCCTGCCCGACCTCACTGCTGCGCATCCTCATGCCACCGCCCCGCACCCACTCCACCGCGGCCGCCTCGGCGAACCAACAGGGCCAGGGCCTCGTCCAGTTCGTCCTCGCAGCCCACGCGGGCCAGCGCAACACCCGCCTCTTCTGGGCGGCCTGCCGCGCGTACGAGAACGACCTCGGCCCGGAACTGACCGAAGCCCTGGTCGACGCCGCGATCCGCACGGGCCTCACCGAACGCGAGGCCCGCTCGACGATCACGTCGGCATCCCGCATGACAAGCCACCGCCCGTAGCCCGGAACCACCCCGGCACCCCGGCACCCCGGCACCCCACAAAGGAGAGCCCCGAAAGGCCGCACGCACGCGTGCACCCCAAAAACACACGGCCACCCGCACACCGCACGAACGACAGGGGCGCCCGGAACCAGTCGGTTCCGGGCGCCCCTGTCTCGCACACTGCGGTGGGTGTGGGATTTGAACCCACGGTCACATCGCTGCGACGACGGCTTTTCAAGAGCGTTCCAGCATCCGGGGCGGCCCGAGCCCTGACCTGCGCGGATGTCGCAAGCGATCTAGTTCCACAGCGCTTTGGCCCACACTTACGAGTTGGTGCGTGATAGCGGGTGAGGCGTGTTTGGCCTGGGCGTGGCTCGTTTTCAGGCGGTGATGGTGCGGTCGGAGACGAGGTTGGCGATGGCGCGGTAGGTGTCGGGCAGGCGGTCGCGTCGGTGGGTCCAGCGCAGTAGTTGCTTCCGGCGTTTGTGGTCGGCCAGGGCGTGTTCGACGGTGATGCGGTCGGAGGAGTGCCAGTGGCGGTCACGTTCCCACTGTTCGACTCTGCTGGGCGGTGCTCCCGGCCGCGGTTTTCTCGGCGGGGTGATCGCTTGCCCGCGGTGGTCGCGGCTCAGGCCGAGACAGCCGTCGTCCAAGAGGACCTCGACGTCGGGGAAATGCTGGAAGCAGACGGCGATGCCTTCGTTGCGGGCGGCCGTGGCGTCGTGCATACGCCCAGGCCGCAGGGCGTCGGTCCATAGCATGCGGCCCCGCCGGTCGGCGATGACGGTGGCCTTCATGGTGTTCTGTTTCTTCTTGCCCGAGACGAACGCGCGTCGTCCGCCGCGGCCGGCCGGTGGCCTGCGGACCTGGATCTCGGTGGCATCCAGCCGCAGCTCGATGCCCTCGGTTTGGGCGTAGGCGAACACATCCGTCAGCGTCCGAAGTCGCAGGCCGGGGCGGTCGGGGACTGCGCATCCCCGCGCGGCCAGGAGCGGTCGTGTCTCTGCGATCGCGCGGGTGATGGTGGAGCGGTCGACGCCGAACAGCAGGCCCGGCCCCGCATGCGGTATGTCGTGCCGTATGTGGATCAGAGTGGCCACCAGCCGGTCGACGAAGACCAGCTGGTGGCGGGCGCCGGCGCCTTCGGCCCGCTTGCGGATTCCGCCTCGCGCAGCATGACGGCGGCCCTCCAGCCCGGCCTGCCACGGCGCCGCCAACTCCTCGACCAAGCGCGCGAGATGATGCTGCGAGATCCCCGTGAACAGCGGATGCGCCAGCACCGCCCGATTGACCATGATCGCCACAGTCGGATCATGCCACCGGTCAGATACGACGCCTCACCCGCTATCACGCACCAACTCGTTAGAGCTCGTAACAGGATCTTGTTGAAGCGTGCTGGTGAGGCGTAACCGGTGACGATTCGACCGTTCGCGGGGTGTGGGTACTCGACCGTGGATCGTGGACGATGAGTTGTGGGCGCTGATCGAGCCGTTACTGCCGCCGTGGCCGGAGCGGTCCCGGGGCCACGACCGGTGGCGGATCGGCTCTGCCTCCAGGGCATCCTGTTCGTCCTCTACAACGACATAGCCCGGCAACTCCTGCCCCTGGAGCTGGGGTTCGGCTCGGGGCAGACCTGCTGGCGCCGCCTGGACCATTGGCAGAAAGCAGGAGTCTTCGACCGGCTACATCGGGTCCTGCTCGCGGAGCTGAACGCGG
Organism: Streptomyces aurantiacus; assembly: GCF_027107535.1. NCBI lineage: Bacteria > Bacillati > Actinomycetota > Actinomycetes > Kitasatosporales > Streptomycetaceae > Streptomyces > Streptomyces sp. Qhu-G9. Next base: position 9,422,541 of record NZ_CP114283.1, read on the forward strand.
CCGGCGAACTCGACTGGTCACATGCGTGTGTGGACGGCTCTCACATCCGCGCGAAAAAGAGGGCGCCGATACGGGTCCGTCGCCGGTCGACCGGCGGAAAACGGGCGGCAAACACCACCTGATCTGCGATGGACGCGGCACCCCGCTCAAGGTCATCACGACTGCGGCCAACGTCAACGACGTCACCCAGACCCTCGCCCTGGTCGACGGCATCCCGCCGGTCGCGGGCCGCCCCGGCCGGCCCCGCCGCAGGCCCGTAGCCCTGATCGGCGACAAGGGCTACGACTCCAACGCCCACCGCGACGAGTTGCGTCGCCGACGGATCCTGCCCGTCATCTCCCGCAAGGGATCACCGAACATCCAGGGCATGGGCAAGCCCGCTACGTCGGCGAGCAGACTTTCGCCCTGCTCCACCACTTCAAACGCCTCGCCGTCCGTGGGAACGCCGCGCCGAACTCCACGACGCCTTCGTCTCCCTGGCCTGCAGTCTCATCTGCTGGCGACGGCTTCGGAAGCACAAGAACGACTGACCGGTGTCAGGGCAGGACAGGGCCCCAGCGGGCTACTTCAGAACGTTGGTACTCTCCGCGCCTACGGCGAGGTGGGGAGACGATCGTGGGAACAGAGCCGTCGAGTCCTCCGAGCCGCTGGTTCAGGGGAACTGGCCTTGGTGTCCTCTTGGGTGGACTGACCGCAGTGGTGTCCACTGCTGCCATTGGGAACGTATGGGCTGCTTGTGACATCGGCAACGGCGTAACCAATGGCATGACTTTGCTGTTTCTTGTCCCTCTCATATGGATCGCCGCTGCGGTTTCGTGGGTGATGCTGCACAGCACCATTGGAAGACGTCATCGCAGGACAGCCCTTATTGCAGGGCTCATCTTCACCCTGTGGTTCACCTGGTTCCTTGTCACATGGGTCGGCATGCCGGACTCCTACCCCGCCCCGTTGTGCCCGGACAATGTCCCACCCTGGTGGCCGAGCTTCATCCCAGCATGACTCCGGCGTAGCCCGTGAATTATCTCGGCAGCGGCAACCTACTCAACAGCACCCCCGGCCAGCCGTGGCACGCCAGCAAGATCGTGTTACGAGTTCTTATGGAGTGGGTAGCACAGGGCCACGCGAAGGACATCATCGAATGCACTCAGGCACTAATTGCCATCCAAAGCGCCGAGCGTCTCGCTATAGCACTTCGGGACCCAAAGTGTGCAGCCCATGAGGAGACCCTCAAAAGCGATGTACCCCTGGAATAAGCGATCTGAATACGCCACCTGCCTAAGCGGTGAGGGCTTCACAGGACTCGCTAGAGAACTCGAACGCCAGTGACCTATAGCGATGAACCGCCCTTCTGGTTGAGAGGTTTCGAGCGGCGATGTAGGGTCGTCTAGCGTAGGGACGTAGACGACTCATCTCATAGAATTCCGATTTAACCCTGTAGCAAGTCGGCGAGCACATTTTCCGACCAATAGCCCGCCGCTCCTGGGCAAGCCGCAACGTACGAAGCGACTGTCTTGACGTCCCAGGCGTTCGCGGAGAGCAATCCAGCGGCCAAGTAGCGCACGTATGCCGACGACGGAGGGTTCCAGCGGACGTCCTTCACGCCCCAGGGGGCGGTGAAGGTCAACACTGGTAGTCCGTCCACTTGGCCAGCGCACACCAGTGTCTCGTATCGCCCCTCACCCAAGGTCGCTGTCCCTCGGGTCAGTACCTCCGTGAGATCGATCTCTGAGCCTGGCTCTCTGTACATCTCCTGCGCCGCGATGTCTGAGAACTGGTCCGTTGTCACCAGGTGCGCTCTCGCCAGAACCCGGCCTTCAGCCCTCGGGTCATAGAACGCCCTGCCGCCTCCCCACACCGGCGAATCGGTCGCGAAGTACAGGGCGCCCCCAAGCTCAACCGGGATCGAGCGGCTAGGCATCCGCGGGTCTCTGCAACCGGGGTAAGTCTTCGTAGTGCCGGGCGGCTGGCCACCTCGGATGTAGAACCCGAGACGATCCAAGTGCATGTTGGATCCGTACGACGTGTACCAGACACACTCGGGGTTGAGATCGTCCGGCATGGTCGGGTCGATGAATTGCAGGGCTTTCACGCGTACGCACTCCTGGGAGACGTCTTCACTCGGCTGATACGTCGTACCTGATGACATGCCGGTCTCCCGGAAGGATCGTGATCATTACTCGTAAGGGCCGACCATTTTCGTCGTAGCCCGTACACAGGTGGACAGCAACCGGAGTCGCGGCAGGCAGAGAGAGCCTCTCGGCCTCTGCACGCGTGGGCATGCACACCGTGATCTCGTCTCGGTATCGGGCCTGAACCAGCCCAACGCTGGCGAGAACACCGCCGGGCGCCGAGACGTCTTCCGGAAGCATCAGGGGCGTGCCTCGCACGAGCTCTTCGGGAAAGTAGGAGTCGGCCAGGGCGTACGGGTCCTGATCGACGATCCGGATCCTTTCGCGTACGACGGTCAGATCCTTCTCGGGGTCCAGCCCTAGGCGTTCTGCCACCTCGGCTGGGGGGGTGCCGGATCGATATGCGCACCTCTTGCCGCGGCTGGCGCCCACTTTCAGCCACAACGCTGGCCCATTGGTCGCCTTGCTCGTCCGACGTGTGACGGGTGCGTGACTCCAGCACCGACCAGTCCCAAACCGCTGGCTTCAGGCTGCGCCGCACAAAGCTCCCGCGCCCCTGGGCGAACTACGGGCCCCTTCGGCGCCGCACCCGTTCACCACAGGCAGTTGATGTCCACGGCGCCGACCGCGTGCGCGCGAACCAGCTCCTCATCCTGGCCCACACATGGCCCATACGCACTGGTCAAACCCGGGATACGGGCGACCCAGGGTGAGACAGGCTGAACACAGAAGGGGTGCCCCTCCGGAGAGGGGCACCCCTTCTGACCTGCACAACGTCTGACCTGCGCGGTGGGTGTGGGATTTGAACCCACGGTCACATCGCTGCGACGACGGTTTTCAAGACCGTTCCCTTAGGCCGCTCGGGCAACCCACCTACGCCCCGGCCCACCTGGGACGGAGCGGTTACAGACTACCGGGCGCGGACGCTGCTCGGGGGGCGTGGTCCACTCGGAGTCCACTGGGTCGGTTCCGTTCACCAGAACCACCACTCTGATCAGCGGCCGATGCTCAGCCCCAGGCAGTTCACGGGAGCGTACCGCTGCGGCGGATGTACCCAGAGGAGCTCTTGACTGCCCTCAGCCGGGCTGGCCCGGCGCGTCTCCCGGTGAGCGCCGCTGCACCGATGCGTCCAGCTCCTTACGCACCGACTCCGGCAGTGACTCGCCCAACGCCCAAGCGACCAAGGCTTCCGCGATCAAATGCAGTTTGATGTTGGTGTGCTGAGAGACTTCGCGCAGCACCTCAAAGCCGGCGGCCGCCGGAATGCCGTGAACCGCGACGAGAACACCGATGGCCCGGTCGACCGTCGCGTGGGAATCGACCGCCTGCCGCAGTTCGTCGTTCTGCTGTGCAAGACCGGCCATTGCAGCGTCACGCGTGAGGTCCGGCACGGAAAATTCTCCTGGGCGCCTGCCCAGAATCGGTACAGCGAGACGCCCCTTCGAGCGACGCGAAGATCGCACAGGACGTGAGAGCCCTTGGGGGCCGTGCCAGTCCAGGCACAGGACGGTGGCGTCGTCCCTCGGCTGCCCGCCGCCGTACGCGTGGTCCACCGCCGCAATCAGAGTGCGCACGGCCTCGCGTGGGTGTTCGACGGCGGTGTCACGGATGAGGCCGGGCAGGTCGACTGTCTCGGCTTCGCGTTCCTGCATGCCGTCGGTGTAGAGCACGAGGCGGTCGCCGGGGCGCAGGTCGAGGTCCTGCACCGTGTAGGCACCCTGCCCGACGACCCCGAAGGGCAGGTTCACGGCCAGGCGCAGCTCCTCGACCCTGCCGTCGCGCAGCCGCAGCGGCCAGGGGTGGCCGGCGTTGACGAGCCGGGCACCGGTCCCGTCCAGGGCGATGCGCACCAGTTGGCCGGTGGCGAAGGTGCGCCGGCCGTGGTCGAGGAGGGCCTGGTGGGTCTGGCGGGCCTGTTCGGCCAGATCGAATCCGGCGCGGCGGGCGCCCCGGGAGGCGTTGACCAGAAGGGTGGCCATCAACGAGGCGTCGACGTCGTGGCCCATGGCATCGGTGACCGACAGGTGCAGCGTGTCCTGGTCGAGGGAGTAGTCATAGGTGTCACCGGCGATGTCGGAGGCCGGGACCAGGGCGCCGGCGACAGCGAACTCTGCGGCTTCGCAGGAGGCGGCCGAAGGCAGGAGCTGGCGCTGGATCTCCGCCGCCAAGCTCACCGAGGTCGTCCGGTTGCCCCAGTGGTAGAGATCGGTGAAGCGGCGGTCGGTGACGATGATGTAGGCCAGCGCGTGCGCGGCCTCCTCGACCTGCTCCAGCACCTCCTGCGTCACCTGGGGGAGGAACAGCTCCAGGACACCGATGGTGTCTCCGCGGTTCGTGACAGGGGCCAGCACCCGAAGCCCCTGCGCACCCTCCTCAGCCCGCACCAGCTTCTGCGTGTGCAGGACCTCGTCGTAGACACTGCTGCCCGCCAGAGAAACCTGTTCGGCGCGGCGCCCGTGATGTGTAGCCCCGTTCTCGCTGACCCGCAGCAGACGTCGGCCGACGACGTCGACGAACAGGAACGACACGTATCGCGCACCGAACCGGTCACGCAGGTTGCGTGCCACGACATCGAGGGAGTCCATTGGCGCGGCGTCCTCAGCCGCTGCCAGCACCTCGGCCAATCCGATCCGGTCACGCAACACGTCAGCCTCCCCAGGTTGCAGACTCTACTTCTCACCCCCTTCGACAGGTCTCACACGCGACGCACACCTCGGCGTGCATGCGCGCTTCGTTCACGGGTTGCGACAGGACGTACACGGTTTTGAGGGCCTGATTTCAGGAATCCCCCCGGGTTGGCCACCCGGATGCTCGTGGCCGGATCTCGGACGGAGCCCATGAGCCGGCTCCGCGCCGGACGGAGCCCATAAGCCGGCTCACCTATCCACGGCGTGGCGTTCGCGCCGTTGCGCCGGTGCTCAGTTGAGCTCCCGCGCGCTGAGGATGACGGTCGGGTCCATGGTGCGGCTGACCAGGGCGTGGACGGTTTCGGCGAGACTGACCCGGTGGCGCCTCGCGTAGTCGGCCAGGAGCTGCCCGGCCTCGGCGATCGTCCCGCCCGTGTACTCGGCGATCATGCCCTTGGCGATCTCCAGGATGGCCTTGACGGCGATGGCGCTCTGCACGCGGGTGATGACGTCGTCGCTTCGGGTCGGTTCGGTGGACCAGTGCATCAGGGCCAGCGCTGCGGAGTCCGCCAAAGCCTGTGCGAGGTGGGCGTCGTCGTTGGGCATGGCTCCGGCACGGGTGTTCAACAGTGTGAGGCCGCCCAGAGGACGTTCATGGAGGCGGACCGGAACGGTCTGCAGGGACCGGTAGCCGGCGTCGGTCATGGCGGTGACCAGTTTCGGCCAGCGTTCACGCTCGGCGGTGATGTCGGGAACGCTGTGGGCCTCACCGGTGCGGTAGCAGTCCATGCAGGGGCCGCTGCCCGTCTGGGTCTGAAGCAGTTCGACGAAGGCGGCCTCTTCGTTGGTGGCGGCCATCGTCTTCAGACTGCCCCGCGCGTCAGCGATCATCACCGCCGCCGCGTCCACCTCCAGTAGTTCTACGCATGTGTGCACCAGGCGGTTGAAAAGGTGCAGTGGATCGAACTCGGACGCATAGGTGTCCGCCAAGTCGACGAACGCCTTCGCCAGCTGTCGCTCACGGTTCATGCTCGCCTCCCCGGCGGTGTCGTCGCACGTACTGCTTGTCGTTCAGTCAAGACGCATGTCCGTGGTGCGGTCGATGACGGCCCGCGCGATCTCGGTAGAGGTGCGGCTCTGCGCGAAGGCCCGGGCACGGAGACGAAGAACGGCCTCCGCGGCAGTCACTCCCAGTTGCACCATGATCATTCCAGTGGCCTGGTGAATCTCCTCCCGGTCGGACTCAGCCCCCTCAAGCCACGTTACGACTCCTTCCGAGCCCATAGAAGTGTGGTCGAGGGCTGTAACGGCCAGCGTGACGGCATCGGCGACCAGCAGAGACGTGCGCACATGATCACCACTCAGCGAGCCCGCGGTGTCCCGGTACAGGTCAAGGGTGCCCAGCGGCTGCCCGACGCTGCCCGCCAACGGAATGGAGAAGGCGGCTTCCGCGCCGGCTTTGGCCGCCTGAACGGAGAACAGTGGCCAGCGACGGGCATCCGGGGCGCGGGTCAGATCCGTCGCGAACACCGGCGCCCGCAACCGGACCGCCTCCGCACACGGACCCTCACCGAGGGTGTACTGGATCTCCGCGAGCCGCGCGGCCACGCGGTCGCTCGCACAGAGCACGACCCCCGTGTCCACGTCATTGCCCTGGACGAACACCGACAGCCCCGAGACATCCGGCAGGAGCGTCATACAGGCACGGCACAGCGCGTCGGGCACGTTGGCGGGTGACAGCCCTCGCACGCTGTCGATGAGTTCGCGGGCGATCCGGGCCCGCCGGACGAGGGTCTCCTGCTCAGCGTCTTCGCTGCCGAGCTGGTCGTCATCGGGCACCGTTCTCACCTCCCCGCAGACACACCCACATGGGCTTCACTCGATCTTGCCCTATCCACGGCACAACGTCCGGCACACAGGCGGCGTTCCGTGCCGCCCGCCTCGTCCGTCCCGCGTTCCCGTCGCGTGCCGCCGGCAGTCACGCCGCATCACCATGCGCGTCGACCCTCCATGACCGACGCGTCCACCTGTCTCCGCTTCCTCGTGGTGCCGGGGGCCGAGTCCCCGCTCCTCGGGGCACAAAAACCTGGTAGCGGCGCTGTCTCGGTCCTGCCGCCCAAACGGCCGACTGCAGCAAACCCTGGGGCGGCGCACCGGCCGGTCGCCCGCGGGGCAGTCCTGGCCGCCATTGCACCCTTGGGTGAATCTGTGTCTGGCCGACGTCCAACAGCCTGACGGGCGCAGGCGGGAGCACCACGTCGTTCGCCTCCGGCACCTGGCCGTGGCCGCCGTGGTCAACGACCGCCAGGAGGTGCTGATGACGTGGCGACACCGCTTCATCAGCGCGAGATCGTGAGCAGCGGATCCCTCGGCGGCCTGCTGTACGTCCTCACGGATGAAGCAATCCGCCGGCCGGTGGCAGGAGCTCCCGTGGTCGCGCCGCTGAGAGATCGGCGCGGGGGCACGAGTAACGGGTCAGCTGTCGCCCTCGCGCTGGCCCAGGGTGACCTCGGCCGTGCGCTGCTTTCCGTCGCGGGTGTAGGTGAGCTTGACGGTGTCGTTGGGCTGGTGGGTCCAGATCTCACCGATGAGGGTGGGGCCGCTGTCGATCACGCGGTCGTCGAGCTTGGTGATGACGTCGCCGGGCTTGAGGCCGGCCTTGTCCGCGGGGCCGTTCGGGGTGACCGCGGCGGAGTCGCTCGCGCCCTTGTCCGTGATCTTCGCGCCGCCCGTGCCCTCCTCCAGCGAGACCGAGGCGCCGATCACGGGGTAGACCGGCTTGCCGGTCCTGATGAGCTGCTGCGCGACGGTCTTCGCCTGGTTGACCGGGATCGCGAAGCCCAGGCCGATGGAGCCCGACTGGCCGGCGCCGCCCAGGCCACCGCTCGTGGACTGGATCGCGGAGTTGATGCCGATCACCGAGCCCTGCGCGTCCAGGAGCGGGCCGCCGGAGTTGCCCGGGTTGATCGAGGCGTCGGTCTGCAGGGCGCTCATGTACGAGGCCTTGCTCTGCGAACTGCCGTCGCTGGAGGCCACCGGGCGGTTCTTGGCGCTGATGATGCCGGTGGTCACCGTGTTCGAAAGGCCGAACGGGGCGCCGATCGCGATCGTCGAGTCGCCGACGGCGATCTTGTCCGAGTTGCCGAGCGGCAGCGGCTTGAGGTCGTCCGGCGCGTTCTTCAGCTTGATGACCGCCACGTCGTACCCCTGGGCGTGGCCGACGACCTCGGCGTCGTACTTCTTGCCGTTCGAGAAGGTGGCCGACAGCTTGCCACTCTCGACCGCCTCGGCGACCACGTGGTTGTTGGTCAGGATGTGGCCCTGCGTGTCGAAGACGAAGCCGGTGCCCGTCCCGCCCTCGCCGTTGCTGCCCTCGGCCTCGATGGTGACCGTGCTCGGCAGAGCCGTGGCGGCCACGTTCGCGATCGTGCCGGCGTCGCGCTTGAGGTCGCCGCCGCTCTGGGACGCGGAAACCGTCGTGGAACCCGTGGAGTCGTTGCGGTCCGCCGCCCAGTAGCCGATGCCGCCGCCCACGCCGCCCGCGATCAGCGCGGCCACCAGGACCGCGGCGACCAGACCGCCGCGCCCGCCGGACTTCGGCTGGGGAGCGGGCTGCTGGTACGAGGAGCCCCACACGTCCCCCGTACCGCTTTCACCGCCGTCTCCGTACGAGGGTGTGACCGGCGGAGGAGGCGGCCAGGCACCCGCCTCGGGGGCGGCGTTCGCGGGAGCCCCCGAGGGCAACGTGGCGGTCGGCGCGCCTCCCTGGTAGGAGCCCGCCTCCTGGAAAGAGGCCGAGCCCTGGGGCTGAGCCGTGCCCTGGTGGGGACCCACGGAGCCCGCTGCCTGCGCAGCCGCCTGCTCCGGCGGCACGGAAGCAGCGGGAGTGTCCACCGGCACGGGAGGTGCAGACGGGGCCGGGGGTACTGCAGTGCCCTCGTTCTCGGTGCTCACAGCTCTTCCTCTCGATCCACGGCTGTTCTTTCAGGTCGCATCCGCTCACGTTCGGTCGCGTGTGTTCAGGACTTCACTCACGCGTGTTCGGGAACCGACACGATTCAGCTGTGCATGTGCTTTTGTATGCCGTCAGCTTTTCCCACGGGACGTCAGGGCACCATAAGCGGCACCTGTGACTCCGGGAACTTCTTTTATATAGGACAGGTCTGACAAAACCATTTCATGTCCGCGCCACCCACCCACGCGTACCCACTTGCGATGGCACCATGACGCGGTGACCCACGCACGACAGAACCTGACCCAGGTCGTCGCCCACCGCGGGGCCTCCGAAGAGGCCCCCGAGCACACCCTGGCCGCGTACGAGAAGGCGATCGAGGACGGGGCCGACGCCCTTGAGTGCGATGTTCGGCTGACCGCGGACGGACATCTCGTCTGCGTCCACGACCGCCGCGTCAACCGCACCTCCAACGGCCGAGGCGCCGTCTCGGCCCTGGAACTCTCCGATCTCGCCGCCCTGGACTTCGGCTCCTGGAAGAACCGCGACGAGGCACCCGACTGGGAACAGCAGCGGCCCCCCTCCTGGGAGCAGCAGTCCGTCCTCACCCTGGAGCGTCTGCTCGAACTCGTGGCCGACGCCGGCCGCCCCGTACGGCTCGCGATCGAGACGAAGCACCCCACACGCTGGGCCGGTCAGGTCGAGGAGCGCCTGCTGGTCCTCCTGAAGCGCTTCGGTCTGGACGCACCGCCCTCGCCCGCCGAGTCGCCGGTTCGCGTCATGAGCTTCTCGGCACGCTCCCTGCAGCGCGTCCGTATGGCATCGCCGACGTTGCCGACGGTCTATCTGCTGCAGTTCGTCTCCCCCCGGCTGCGTGACGGACGGCTGCCGCCGGGCGTCCGGATCGCGGGCCCCTCCCTGCGGATCGTGCGCAACCACCCTGCGTACATCGAGCGCCTGAAGCGGGCCGGCCACCAGGTTCACGTGTGGACGGTGAACGACTCGCAGGACGTCGACCTCTGTGTCGGACTGGGCGTCGACGCCATCATCACCAACCGCCCGCGTGCGGTACTGCGCCAGCTCGGACGCTGAAACCTCCGCCCCACAGGCCTCGCAGAACTCTCGGGTTTCACCCACGGGCCCCTCATCCCGGCCAAGTCGTCGAATTCAGGCCATACGGTTACAGGGAGTGCTCCGGCGCGTTCGGTCCGTATTCGATCGTTGCGAGTGCGTCACTGCACGTGCATTGGCCGGTTTCCGGTCCAGTCCAGGAGGGCATCCACACCGTGGCGTGGGGCAAAGGAGGTCTCGGGGGTGGCGTTGGTGGTGGCACAGGAGGTGCCCGCGTCGTCGCGCATGGCCGTACCCCATGGCCCTGCGGGCGTGGGACAGGCAAGACACCGGATGCGGGCTCAGCTGCGCACCGGCGGTGTGGCGGAAACGGTCATCGACGATGCCGTACTGATCCTTTCCGAACTACTGAGCAACGCCTGCCGACACGGCAGGCCCCTGGGTGACGCCCTGGCCGGGGACGGCGACGTCCTGGCCGCGTGGCGCGTCGAACCGACCGGCCGGCTCACCGTCGAGGTGACGGACGGCGGTGGTCCGACCCGTCCGGTTCCGGCCACGCCCTCGGTCACCGCACGCGGCGGCCGCGGGCTGAACATCATCACGGCCCTTGCCGACGACTGGGGCGTACGGGACGACGCCCGCGGTGAGGTCACGGTGTGGGTGGTAGTGCACAAGGACGCTCACGCAGGGTGTCGCCGCGACGACTTCGCCACGCGGGTCACGGCCCCCGCGGTGTCCGCGATACCCGACCTGGACTTCGGGGACGCCTTCGACGGCCTGGACTGAACCGGGCCAGGGAACGGGCAGCGGGCGGGCACCGAAGCAGACACACAAGCACGCGCAGCAGTGGGCCCGAAGCAGACGCAAGTGCCGGTTCCGGGACGAACCGAAGCCACGCTCCGGGTACGACCCGGCACGTTGTCCACAGGGTCCCGTCGGTCCTCGTACGAGCGGCTAGGCTCGCGCCCGTACGAGTCGAGCCGTAACCGGGAGACATCCACGATGGCCAAGAAGCGACCCCAGACCAAGGCCAAGCCGGCGCAGCCGAAGGCTGGGGCCCGCGCCGCCGGCGCCGACGGACACGTGCCGGTTGTCGGCGCACGCGAGCCCTGCCCCTGCGACAGCGGCCGCCGCTACAAGGCCTGTCACGGCCGCGCCGCCGCGCACGCCGTGACCGAGCTGGTGCACCGGCCCTTCGAGGGACTGCCGGGCGAGGGCGACTGGGTCGCGCTGCGCGAGCTGGTGCCCGCTGCCACCGTCGAGCTGCATCTCAAGGAGGCCCTCCCGGAGGGCGTTCCGTCGGTCACGCTCGCGACGGTGCTGCCGATGGCCTGGCCGGCGCTGCGCCGCGACGACGGTTCGGTCCTCATCGGCCTGCAGAACGACACGGCGTCCGGTGACATCAGCCGCGACCTGGCCGACACCCTCCAGCGTGCGCTCACCGCCGAGCCCGGTACGCCGGTCCAGGGCCGCCGCGCCCCGAGCGACGGGGTGCGCCTCCAGGACCTCCTCGACCCCGAAGGCGCGTTCGAGCCAGTTGTGCACGCGGGTTTCGAGTTCTGGGTTCCGGACGCGCAGAACTCGAACACGGAGGTGACCGCCTCCCTGGAGCGGGCCAACGCCGCCGCCATCCCGACGGTGAAGCTCACCGGTGTCGACGCGGCGTACTGGTGCGAGACCCCCGACAAGAACCACCTGCGCTGGGTCATGCCGCACCCGGAGGAGCAGCTTCTGGACGCCCTCGCGCGGCTGCACGCGGCGGGCCGGTCGAGCCTCGGCGAGGGCACCCGTCTCGTGGGTTCCTTCCGCGCCCACGGCCTCACCGTCCCCGTCTGGGACCTGCCGACAGGTGTCACGGCGGAGGACGTCGAGAAGCCCGCGTCCGAGTTCGCCGAGCGGCTCGCCGCCGCGCTGGCCACGGACACACCGCTCACCGCGGACGAGCGCCGGGCCCGCGGCGGCCTCACCAACCGCCAGGTCACCCTCAGCTGACACACAGCGGGCGCCCGGCCCCGGCTGACCGACCGGTCAGCCGGGCGACAGGCGTGCGGAGCGGGTGACTCCTGTCACAACTCCCGGCCGTCACAAGCGAATCGGTGTCCGAATAGCCGAGATCGAATTTGCGAACCGCCGATCTCTTGTTACCGTTTCTGTAGCCCGGTTGCTGGTGCATCCCCCGTCGCCAGCAACCGGGTCTTTTCATCTCCGGATGCGGGCCCGCCGTCGACGAAGTCCTCAACGCGCGGTCTGCGCAGGTGAGTTGCTCCCTGACCGCAGCAGCAGCGGCCCGTCGGCACCCTCCGCGAACTCAGCGACCGCCGTGTACGACGGCGCGTCCGCGGTCGTACGTTCCCGCGGCGTCTCGCACAACCCGGGCTCGTCGTCCGCGCCCACCACGCAGTGCATCCGCACGGTGCGGTCTCCGGGCGCCATGAGTGTCAGTACGGACGTGAGATCGTCACCGGTCGCGTTGCGGTAGTAGGTACGCGCCCAGGTCTCCCGCCCCTGTGTCAGCACGCACGTCTGTGCCTCGATACCGCCCGGCGAGGCGAGTTCGGGACCGCAGCGGGCCGCGGTGGCAAGCCCCACACCCAGTGCCAGAGGGTCCTCGGGCGCTGCGGCGGGCGAACCGGGCGCCCGGTCGTCGGTGCGGCCGGCGCCACGGGCCTCGTCGGGGAGACGGCCTCCCGCGTCACTGCCGCCGCCGGAGGTCCGCCCGCCCGGAGCGCGGTCCGCGGAGGGAGCTCCGTGGCCCGAGGCTCGCAGGGCGTCGTCGGAGGCGTGTACGGACGTGTGTGCGGACGCGGGAGCCTTGCCGCCCGTCGGCCCCGCGGAGGCCACGGCGAGCGGAAGCGCGACCGTGAGCACGACGATGCCCGTGAGCATCATCAGGCGGACTCTTCGGGGGTCCAGGGGCCGTCCCCCGGAGTGACGCAGCATGAAAGGGACGATAACGAGCAAGGCGGGCGCGCGGTGGGCCGCGCGCCCGAGTGCCCTACAACTCGGGGGCGCTCACACCCGTACGAGTGAGCGCCTCCACCACCGCGTCCACCACGGCCTCCACGTCGGGCACCCAGGGGGCGGCCGAACCGGGCAGTGGCGCCCTCTCCCAGCGGATCGCGCCCTGGCCGGTCTCGGACGGGGGCAGGGCCACATAGCCGCCCTCGCCGTGGAAGCGCAGCGAGCCCGGCACGAAGTCCTTTGCGTAGAGCAGTTCGCCCAACTGCTCCAGGGAGTACGGCTTCACGAGCAGCGCCCACCGCGTCGGGGATGCGATCACGGGACCGAGGCGCATTCCCGTGTGGTCGAGTGCGGCGAGCGCGCGGGCGGCCGCCGGTGCCGGCAGGCTCACCGCGCAGGGCGCCCTGCCTCCGGTGGCGAGGATGATCGGCGCCGTGGGCCGGTTCGTCCACCACCAGCGCGCCATGCGCTCGTCGGTGGTGGCCGCGAGGAGGCCGGGGTCGAAGGGATGGGCACCGGGCACCGTGCACTCCGGGTCCGGGCACCCGCATCGGGCCCGCCCCTCCGGGTCCGGGGCCACACCCGGCAGTACGGGCCACTCCCATGCGGTCGCGAAGGTCAGGGCCGCGCTGAGCATCTCAGGCCTCCCGTCGTTTCGCCTGGACAGGAGCCTGCGTCGCCTTCCGAGGATCTCGCGCATGTGCGCTCGTTCCTTTCCGTTGAACGCCGAGGAACCACATCACACCATGTGTCGATCACTTCACTGTGCGTATCCGCTGGCACATCACACCCTTGTCCGAGACAAGGGGAACCCCTATGGGCCGATCATTGGCTGCGTCCGCGTCCATACTGCGTGTGTCTGAAGCACGGGCATGGCGTGGGGTGGCGGCGCCTGGCGTTTACTGTCGCGCGTATTTCTAGCCGCCTCCGCCACGGGAGGATGGGGCACGGTCGTCAGTGGTTAAGACGCCCGGGTCCGTCGCCAGGTTCCGGGACCATCCCAACCACCCCTGGCCTTCACCGAGTACGTACCCACCACGACCGCTGTGACGCTCTGTCGAGCAAGGCCAGTCGACCGCAATGCACCGAGACTCGAGTCAGTTTTCAGTCAACTTTACATTCCCGCAGCGGCCCCACGGACACCAGGAATCCCGGCAGGACAATGCTGGACATCCCCTTACGAGTGCGTGTACATGTGGAGACACTGCCAGCGGCGCAGAATGACATGGGGGTTTGCGATGCTATTGAGCAATACGCACCGGTCGGAAAGCCGGACACCATGAACGCCCCTCACCTCCCGAAAGTGGCCGGAATCGATTCAACGGTTCCGGCACCCGCACACACTGTCGCGCCTACACGTGCCACCACGGGTCCCGAACCGACCGCTTCGCCCCACGCGCCCAGTGCCGTTCTCCAGGACAGACTCGCAGGCTGGGTCTCGGATCTCACCACTCTGCACGAGCTCACCGAGCGGCTGGCACGCACCGCCTCACTGGCGGACGCACTCCAGGAACTGCTGCGCGCCGGAGCCGCCCTCGTGGGCGCCCGGCGCGGCCTCGTGGTGCTGGAACCGGGCGACGGACTCGGCCCGGACACGACGATCGGTCTGGGGCTGGCCCGAGCCGATCTGGGCCACATCGAGACCGTCCCGCGCAGCTCCATGTCGTACGGCAAGATCCTCGACGGACTCCCCGGGGGCGAGGGCGAGATCGCCCAGCCCGACCTGCTCTCCGAGGACGGGCTCGACCCGCGGCACCGCGAGGTGGCCGCCCGGCTCGGCTACGCCGCGAGCTACGCGCTGCCGTTGGCCACGGAGGCGGCCGGCCGGCTGGGCGCCGCCGTGTGGCTCTACGACGAGCCGGCCGAGCCGGTCGAACGGCAGCGCCACCTGGTCGGCCTCTACACGGGGTACGCGGCCGAGCACCTGGCCCGCCTGGTGGAACTGGAGCGCACGCGCGCGTGCATGGCGACCATCTCGGAGGAGCTGCTTCCCTCCCGGCTGCCCCGCGTCTCCGGAGTCCAGCTCGCCGCACGGCACCGCACGGGTCCGCGCGGCGGCGGCGACTGGTACGACGCGCTGCCGCTGCCGGACGCCGCCCTCGGCCTCGCCGTCGGGTCCGTCACCGGTTCGGGCCCCAGCGCCGTCGCGGCGATGGGCCGGCTGAGGGCCTCGCTGCGGGCGTACGCGGTGATGGAGGGCGAGGACCCCGTCGCCGTCCTGTCCGACCTGGAACTGCTGCTCAGGCTCACCGAGCCGGCCCGCTCCGCCACCGCCCTGTTCGCGTACTGCGAGCCCGCGCTGCGCAAGATCACACTGGCCGGGGCCGGGCACAGCCCTCCGCTGGTGATCGGCGAGCGGCGCACCGAGTACGTGGAGACGTCGGTCTCGGCACCGCTGGGGATGCTCGCCTGCTGGGAGGCGCCGAGCGTGGAGTTCCAGGCGGAGGCCGGAGAGACGGTTCTGCTGTATACCGACGGGCTGCTGCACCGCACCGGCGATCCCATGGACCGGGCCTTCTCGCGGCTGCACGCGGCCGCCGCGAGCGTGCCCAGGGCGCTGCGCGCGGATCCGGGCGCCGTCGCCGACCACGTCCTGCGGAGTGTGCTGCCCGACGGCCTCGCCGACGCCGACAGTGACGAGGACGTGGTACTCCTCGCGGCCCGGTTCGAGTGAGCCGCACGTCTCGCGGGTGAGCCGCACGTCATCAGGTCTTCCGGCCCTGGGCGTCCTTCCGTACGACCGTACGATGGAGGGCGTCCAGAGTCGTATCGAGGAGGCAGATCGTGTCGGAGGCGCTCAACCCGGAGACCCCGGAAGCCGTGCTTGAAGAGGCCGCCGACCAGGCGGACGGAGAAGAGCCCGTCAAGCAGCGCAAGAACGGCCTGTACCCGGGCGTGTCCGACGAGCTGGCCGAGAGCATGAAGTCCGGCTGGGCCGACACGGAGCTGCACGGCCTGGAGCCGATCCCGCAGGCCGCCCACACGGCCGCCCGCCGCGCCGCGCTCTCCGCGCGCTTCCCGGGCGAGCGCCTGGTGATCCCCGCGGGCAACCTGAAGACCCGTTCGAACGACACGGAGTACCCGTTCCGTGCCTCGGTCGAATACGCGTATCTGACCGGCAACCTCACCGAGGACGGCGTCCTGGTGCTGGAGCCGACCTCGGACGGCCACCGGGCCACGCTCTACCTGCTGCCGCGCTCCGACCGTGAGAACGGCGAGTTCTGGCTCTCCGGCCAGGGCGAACTGTGGGTCGGCCGCCGCCACTCCCTGACCGAGGCCGAGCAGCTGTACGGCATTCCGGCCTCGGACGTCCGCGAGCTGCCCGACAGGCTGCGCGAGGCGACCGGCCCGGTCCGTGTCGTCCGCGGCCACGACGCCGCCGTCGAGTCCGCGCTCACCGACAAGGTCACCGCGGAGCGCGACGCCGAACTGCGGGTCTTCCTCTCCGAGGCCCGCCTCGTCAAGGACGAGTTCGAGGCCGGCGAACTGCAGAAGGCGGTCGACTCGACCGTGCGCGGCTTCGAGGACGTCGTGCGGGTCCTGGACCGTGCCGAGGCGACCAGCGAGCGCTACATCGAGGGCACGTTCTTCCTGCGCGCGCGGGTCGAGGGCAACGACATCGGCTACGGCTCGATCTGCGCGGCGGGACCGCACGCGTGCACCCTGCACTGGGTGCGCAACGACGGCCCCGTGCGCTCCGGGGACCTGCTGCTGCTGGACGCGGGCGTGGAGACCCACACGCTCTACACGGCCGACGTCACGCGGACACTGCCGGTGAACGGCACGTACAGCGAGATCCAGAAGAAGATCTACGACGCCGTCTACGAGGCCCAGGAGGCCGGTATCGCGGCCGTGCGGCCGGGCGCCAAGTACCGGGACTTCCACGACGCCTCGCAGCGCGTGCTGGCCGAGAAGCTCGTCGGGTGGGGGCTCGTCGAGGGCCCGGTCGAGCGGGTCCTGGAGCTGGGCCTGCAGCGCCGCTGGACGCTGCACGGCACCGGTCACATGCTCGGCATGGACGTCCACGACTGCGCGGTCGCGCGGACCGAGACGTACGTGGACGGCACGCTGGAGCCGGGCATGTGCCTGACCGTCGAACCGGGGCTGTACTTCCAGGCGGACGACCTGACCGTGCCGGAGGAGTACCGCGGCATCGGTGTGCGCATCGAGGACGACATCCTCGTCACCGAGGACGGCAACAGGAACCTCTCCGACGGGCTGCCCCGCCGCTCCGACGAGGTCGAGGCGTGGATGGCTTCGCTGAAGGGCTGATACGAAACCGATGGCCGGGTACCAGTGGGGTGCCCGGCCGTTTTTTCGTCCTCGGGTGACCTGCGGCTCGGCGCGCGGGCCTCATGGCCCCCGCGAGGGCCCGTCGCACGTGAGGGGAACTGATCGGTGGACTCGTTCTGGGCCGGTGTCGGTGTCGACCTCCATCTCGAACCCGACGCGGCCGACGGGCGCAGAGCCGGGCTCGAACGGGCGCTGCGCGACGCCGTGCGGGACGGGCGGCTGGCCCCCGGGACGCGGCTGCCGGCGACACGGCGGCTCGCGGACGAGCTCGGGATCTCGCGGGGCACGGCCAAGGCTGCGTACGACCAGCTCGTCGCCGAGGGGTACCTCAAGGCACGGCAGGGGGCCGGCACGCAGGTCGCCTCGCTGCCCTCCGCGAAGGCGGCCGCTCCAGGGACGGCGGCACGCGCGCGTGCGCCCCGTTTCGATCTGCGGCCCGGCAGCCCCGACGTCGGTACGTTCCCGGCGGCGGCCTGGCTGCGGGCGCTGCGCCGGGCCATCGCGAACGCGCCCTCCGTGGCGTACGACTACGGGGATCCGCGGGGCCGGATCGAACTGCGGACGGCCCTGTCGGGGTACCTGGGGCGGGCGCGCGGGGTGATCGCGCCGCCCGAGCGGATCGTCGTCACGTCGGGATACGTGCAGGGGCTCGCGCTCCTCACACGGGTACTGGACGGTGGCGCGATCGCCATGGAGGACCCCGGGCTGCCCTTCCACCGGGACGTGGTCCGGCACAACGGCGGGGCGGTGGTTCCCGCGGAGGTCGACGAACGGGGCGTGCGCGTGCGGGGGTTGGGTGACGCGGCGGCCGTCGTCGTCACGCCCGCGCACCAGTATCCGACCGGGGTGACCCTGCACCCGGAGCGGCGACGGGCCCTCACGGACTGGGCACGCGCGCGTGGAGGGGTGATCGTGGAGGACGACTACGACGGGGAGTTCCGCTACGACCGGCAGCCCGTGGGCGCTCTCCAGGGCATGGCACCGGGGCAGGTGGCCTACCTGGGAACGGCGTCCAAGACACTCGGGCCCGCGCTGCGGCTCGGCTGGATGGTGCTGCCGCCGCACCTGGCCGACGCGGTCACCGACGCCAAGCTGCACAGCGACCACCACACCGAGTCCATCGGTCAGTTGGCGCTCGCCGAGCTGATCACCAGCCACGCCTACGACCGGCACGTGCGCGCGTGCCGGCTGCGATACCGGCGTCGCCGGGACCAGCTGCTGGACCGGCTGGGCGCGCGGCGCGGTGTACGGGGCATCGCCGCGGGGCTGCACGCGCTGGTCGACGTGACGGACGAGGGGGCGGCGATGGCGCGGGCCGCGGAGATGGGGCTCGCGGTGGGATGCCTGGGCGAGCACTGGCACAGTCCGGGTGACGGCCGACCGCAGGGGCTCGTGGTCGGGTACGGGACGCCTCGGGAGCGGGTCTACCCGGAGGCGCTGGAAGTGCTGGGCAAGGTGCTGGAGGAGGTCTGAGCCGGGGGTGACGCAGGGCGGGGGTGCCCCGCCGGACACCGGCAGCAGGCATCCCGACAGGCCCCCCTGGCCCCACTGACCTGCCCTCGCGGGCCTTCGCCCGGAATTGGACCATAGAACAGCACGAATATTGGGCCTGTATGGCAGCCCACTGCGCCCATAGCGTCGTCACCATGAGGAAGCGAGCAGCAGCAGCCGAGGCCCCCGCGCGGACGAGCCGTCTGGTCCCGCCCGCGGGCCCGCAGCGTGTCCTGGCGCTGGCCCAGTTGAGCAACTCCGTCGGGGACGGTGCCTACTACGTCACCTCCGCCCTCTACTTCACGCACGTCGTCGGGCTCGCACCCGCGCGCGTGGGCCTCGGCCTCACGATCGCGTGGGCGGTCGGCTCGGTGGTGGGCGTGCCCCTGGGCCGTCTCGCCGACCGGCGCGGACCGCGCGGCACCGCGGTGCTCCTGGCGCTGGCCACGAGCCTCGCCGTGGCGTCCTTCCTCGTCGTGCGCGGCTTCGTGCCGTTCGTCCTGGCGGCGTGCGCGTACGCCACCGCGCAGTCGGGACTCGCGGCCGCCCGGCAGGCACTGCTGGCCGGACTGGTGTCCCGGGAGGAGCGGACGGGCCTTCTCGCGCACCTCCAGTCGACACTCAACGCCGGGCTCGCGGTCGGAGCGGGACTCGGCGGGCTCGCGCTGCACGCCGGGACGCAGGCGGCCTACCTGACGGTGTTCGCGCTCGACGCGGCGAGCTTCCTGCTGTGCGCGGTCGTGCTGCTGCGGCTCCCGGCCGTCGCACCGGCGCACACGCGCGCGGGAGTCGCCCAGGAGCACGTCAAGGGCGGCACACCCGGTGTCCTGCACGACCGGCTCTACGCCGTCGTGACCCTCCTCAACACGGTGCTCCTGCTGCGCATGCCGCTGCTGAGCCTGGGCATCCCGCTGTGGATCGCCGAGCGGACCGAGGCCCCGACGTGGCTGGTCTCCGCGCTGTTCGTGCTCAACACCGGCGCGGTGATGCTCTTCCAGGTGCGGATGGCCCGCGGGGTGACGGGCGCGGCGTCGGCCACGCGCGCGGTACGGCGTTCGGGGCTCGTGATGCTGGCCTCGTGCGCGGTGTTCGCCCTGTCGGCCGGGGTCTCGCCCTGGGTGGCGGTGGGCCTGCTGACGGTCGGCGCGGTGCTCCAGGCCGTCGCCGAGATGCAGCAGTCGGCGGGCTCCTGGCAGCTGTCCTTCGACCTCGCCCCGGCCGACCGCGTGGGCGAGTACCAGGGCTTCTTCGGTACGGGTGTGACGGTGGCGCGGACCCTCGGCCCGCTGGTACTGACGGCGCTGCTCGTGGGCTGGGGGACTCCGGGCTGGCTGCTTCTCGGCGGGCTGATGCTGGCGGCCTCGTACGCGATGGGGCCCGCGGTGCGGTGGGCGACGGCCGGCGGGCCCGTCGCGCCGCGGATCAGGCAGCCCGTGCCGGCGAACTGACCCGCACGGGAAGCGCGTCCGCGAACAGGGCCCCCGCCAGCAGCCCACCGCTGCCGCGGGGGCTCCACGCGCGCGCGTGGAGGTCGTCGTCGAGGAGTGCCAGGGCCGCGCGCCCCGCCGCGGTGGCCGTGCCACCCGCTTCGAGGACCCCGCGGGCGCCCGCCTGGACGCGTCGCAGCCCGTGCGGGCCCGCCGTGTGGAGCAACTCCGTGTCCTGGAGCGTCGACATGACGGTCAGCAGGGCGTCGAGCCGCGCCTGCGACTCGGGGACACCCGCCGAGCGGGCCGTGGCCAGCGCCTCCAACGCCCTGCGCACGTGCGGGAATCCGGCTCTCGCCTCGCCGCGCGCGCCGGCCGCGCCGTACTGCGCGGAGACCGACGATCCGCGTGAGGGCCTGCGCGGCGCCCGCCGGTCGGGGTGCGCGGCGATCCGCTTGGCCGTCGCCGCCAGGTCGCACCCCGTGGTCCGGGGCTCCAGGGCGGCCGCGGCGACCAGCAGACCGAGTACCCACAGCGCGCCGCGATGTCCGCCGCCGGCCAGGGCCACCGAGTGTTCGGTGCAGCGTCCGATCGCCCCGAGTTCCGCCCGCAGCCCGGGGGTCGCGGAGCCGGTGCGGCGGGCCGCCGCCGCCATCGCCGCGAGGCCGGGCGCCAGGGCCTTGGCGGACCAGCGCAGGGAGCAGTGGTCCTCTCCGGTCGCGCGGGCGCCGAGGTCGCGTGGGTCGGGCAGTCCGGGCTTGGGGGCCAGCGCCAGTTGCCCGGTCAGCGCGGTCACGGCGGCGTGGGCCAGCGTCTCGTCCTCACGGCTGCTCATCGACGCGACCGCCTACGCCGAGGGGTCGGTGGAGGCGGCCGACGTGCTCGGAGCGGCACTCGGGCCGTCACCGGGGGCTCTGTTCGGGGGTGTCCCTCCGTCGTCGCACCGCCGCGTGATGCTCGTTTCCTTGTGCGTTCCCGTCATGAACGGAACGCTAGGAGGGCCACCCGTCAGGAACATGGGGGAAGGCTGTGAGCACCCTGAGAGTGCCGAGGAGCTGAAGCGGACCGGAGTGCCGTCAGACAGCCAGCAGCGGTACGCCCTCGCGCCACTTGAGCATCTTGTCGAAGCTGACCACCGCCCCGCCCCTGCCGGGGCTGTTGCCGATGTGGACGTGGTCGGCGAGCTCCTCGATCAGACACAGGCCCCGGCCGTGCTCCGCGTCGCTGCGGGCGGGCCGGACGGGTGCCCGGCCACGTCCCGGCGGGAACCCAGGACCCGAGTCGGTCACTTCGATCCGGCACTTCTCGCCGTCCAGGTACGCCGTGACGCGGTACGCCTCCGTCGGTTCGCCGCGGACCGCATCGCCCCCGTGCTCGACGGCGTTGGCGCAGGCCTCGCTCAGCGCGACGGAGAGGTCGTAGGAGATGTCAGGATCCACCCCCGCCGACTCCATCGTGCCGATCAGCAGGCGCCGGGCGAGCGGAACGCTCGCCGCCTCACGCCGGAGATGGAGGGACCACCAGATGCTCATGCTCCAGCCTCCTGGCCGCGGCTCGACATACCGTTACGTATTGCCGCCGAGGGCCGGGCGTAAGCGTGCTGTTGACGTGATGCCGCCCATACGGGGGATGTGCCGGCGCCATCTGCCGGTGTAGGCGAGGGGCGACTCGGCCCAGAACATGATCTTCCGGACCGTACGTCATCTTGTGGACCTGCCGTACGGAGCGGACGGGGCCAGTGCGATGATGAGCCCGCCATGACTGCCCCCCACCTGCGCGCGCACACCGGAGGTGATCTCCGGGTCCTGAGGGCCTCGGTGTTCACCGCGGTCTGTGTCGTGCTGGCCGCGGCCGGTCATGCCATCGCCTCCTGCGCCACCGTTCCGCTGTGGTCGCTCGTCGCGGGATTCGTCGCCGTCTTCGCCGTCGCGGCGCCGCTCGCCGGGCGGGAGCGCTCACTGGCGGGCATCACCGTGCTCCTCGCGACCGGCCAGACCGTGCTGCACACGCTCTTCGGGCTCGGGCAGCACGGTACGGCGACCGCCACGACCACGGGCGTGGACACCTCGCTGGTGGCCCGGGCCGCACGACTGGTCTGCGGCGCGTCCGTCGCGACGCTCAGCCCCGCGCAGGCACAGCGGATCCTCGCCGACGCGCGGCTCGACACCGGCGGCGGCACGAACAGCGCGGGCACCGCTCACGCCCTGCACGAGCAGGCGGGCGCCGTGCCGGCCGCCGTCACAGCACCGGCGTCGTTGATGCCGTCGCTGTCGATGCTCCTCGGGCACGTTCTCGCCGCCGTCGCCACCGGGTGGCTGCTGCGCCGCGGGGACATCGCCCTGCGGCGCCTCCTACGGCTCTCGGCCCACGGGGTGACGGAAGGGCCGCTCGTCTCCCTGCGCGGAGCCCTGGCACTCGTACGTGCCCTGCGCGCGGGCCTGCCCGGCGCATGTCCTGCGGTACCGGACGCCCCGCGCGCGTGGCAGTACGAGCCACCGGTTCCGCGGACGACCGCTCTTCAGCACTCGGTCCTCCGGCGCGGCCCACCGGCCGGCGGGGCTCTCGTCCTCGCCGCCTGACACCGCGCACCACTTCGGACGTATCACTCCTGGGGTGCCGTCGTGCGGCACGCGCGCGTGCCCGCTCTTTCGCGCGCGCAATCCCCGGTTCTTCACCGCACCAGTGCTGAAAGTGGAGTGTTTCCCGCATGAAGGCTTCTCGTATCGCCGCGACCGGTGTCGTCGCCGCCTCCGCCGTCCTCGTCCTGTCCGGCCCCGCGTTCGCGCACGTCAGCGTGCAGCCCGAGGGCACGGCAGCCAAGGGCGGTTACGCGACGGTCAACTTCAAGGTGCCGAACGAGCGCGACAAGGCCTCGACCACCAAGCTGGAGATCAACTTCCCGGCCGACCACCCGCTCGCCTCGGTGATGCCGCAGGCCGTCGACGGCTGGAACGTCAAGGTCACCAAGTCGAAGCTCGACAAGCCGCTCGAACTGCACGGCGAGAAGATCAGCGAGGCCGTCACCAAGGTCACCTGGACCGCGGACGGCAAGGGCATCCAGCCCGGCTACTTCCAGAAGTTCCCCCTCTCCATCGGCGCGCTGCCCGAGAACACCGACGAACTGGTGTTCAAGGCGATCCAGACGTACTCCAACAAGGAGGTCGTGCGCTGGATCGAGACCCAGGAGAAGGGCCAGGAGGAGCCCGAGACGCCGGCTCCGGTGCTCGCGCTCTCCGCGGCCACCGACGACCACCACGGCGCCGCCGCCTCCGACGACACCGAGGAGGGCGACGACGCGAAGGCCGCCGCCAGCACCTCGACCACCGAGGCCGCCTCGGGCGACAGCAGCGACACCACGGCCCGTGTGCTGGGCGTCGTGGGAATCGTCGTCGGTGTGGCGGGCGTGGCGTTCGGCGTTCTCGCCGGCCGTCGGCGTACCAACGCGTAAGTCCGGTCCGACCCGACCCAACGTCGGACGCCCCACCGGCCCCCCGGCCGTACTCCGGCCGGGGGGCCGGGCCCACGCAGTGGAATGCGGGTGCGGCGTCCCCGGGAGAATGCACTATGCACAAGAAGACGTACGCCGTCACCGCTCTGTTCGCCGCGGCCGCGCTGACCCTTTCCGGCTGCGGCAGCGGTGACGGCGACAGTGGCAACGCTGTCGCCGAGGTGTCCACGGATGCCGGCTCGGACAAGGCCGCCACGGTCCTCGACAAGCCGTTCGAGAAGCCGGACCTCGTCCTCACCGACACGCACGGCAAGAAGTACGACCTCCGCGAGGCGACCAAGGGCAAGCCGACGCTGATCTACTTCGGCTACACCAACTGCCCGGACGTCTGCCCGCTGACGATGAACAACATCGCTGTCGCCGAGAAGCAGCTGGCCCAGGACAAGAAGCTGTCCCAGGCCGAGAAGGACTCGCTGCGCATCGTGTTCGTCACCACCGACCCGGAGCGGGACACCCCCGCCGCGCTCGGCAAGTGGCTCAAGGGCATCGACCCGGACGTCATCGGTCTGACCGGCTCTTTCGACACGATCCAGGCGGGGGCCCGGACGCTCGGCATCTCCATCGAGGCGCCGAAGAAGGAGAAGAACGGCAAGGTCACCTCGATGCACGGCACGCAGGTCATCGCCTTCTCCCCGAAGACCGACGCCGGTTACGTGCTGTACGGCGAGGACGCCACCGTCGACGACTACGCCAAGGACCTCCCCGAGCTGATCAAGGGCGAGAAGCCGTGACCCGTCGTACGGCGACCGCGGCTGTCTTCGCCCTGGCCGCCTCGCTGGCCCTGGCGGGCTGCGGCGACTCGGACCCGGCCCCGTCGGGCGGCGAACTGTCGGTCGGCTCGGCCTACATGCCGCAGCCCGTCTCGGGCTCCATGGCGGCCGGTTTCCTGGTCATCGCCAACGACGGCGGCGCCGGCGACAGGCTGTCCTCCGTCACCAGCGACGTCGCCGGCGAGGTCACCATCCACCGGACGGTCGGACAGACGATGGAGGAGGTGAACGACCTCGACATCCCGGCCCACGGCAAGCTCGTCCTCGAAAGCGGCGGCGACCACCTCATGTTCGAGAAGCTGAAGCGCAAGCCGAAGGAGGGCGACACGGTGTCCCTGGAGCTGCACTTCGCGGAGGCCGGGCCTCTCAAGGTCGAGATGCCGGTGAAGTCCGCCGTCTACCGGCCGGCGGCGACCGGCTCGTCCTCGCAGTCGTCTTCGCAGTCGTCCTCGCAACCGTCCACGACGTCGCACCACTGAGGGAGGGACCACCGTTGAGTCAGACCATCGCTCCCCGGGTCCGGACGCTGCTGTTGCTGCTCCTCGCCGTCATGGGCGCGCTCCTCGCCGGAGCCGTGCCCGTCTCCGCGCACGCCGCGCTGACCGGCAGCGACCCCCAGCAGGGAGCGGTGGTCGACGAGGCGCCCTCCCAGGTGTCGCTGACCTTCTCCGAGCAGGTCGCGATGTCCGACGGCTCGGTGCGCGTGCTCGATCCCAAGGGCAAGCGCGTGGACACCGGCAAGACGTCCGGGCTGGGCGGCACCACCTACGCCGTGAAGCTGCACTCCGGCCTGCCCGACGGCACGTTCACCGTCACCTACCAGGTGGTGTCGGCCGACAGCCACCCCGTCGCCGGTGCCTTCACCTTCTCCATCGGCGCTCCCTCGAAGACCTCCGTCGCGGTGTCCGACCAGGAGGCCGGCGGCGGTGTCGTGGGCGGGCTCTACGGCTTCGGCCGCTACCTCTCGTACGCGGGGTTCATCCTTCTGGTCGGCGGGGCGGCCTTCGTGCTGGCCTGCTGGCCGCGGGGCACGGGCGTGCGGGCGGTACAGCGGCTCGTGGTGTCGGGGTGGCTCGCCCTGACCGGGGCCACGCTCGCCATGCTGCTGCTGCGCGGGGCGTACACGGGCACGGGAAAGGTCGGGGACGTCTTCGACCTGACCCTCCTCAGCCAGGTGCTGCAGACCAAGACGGGCGCAGCCCTGGTGTCGCGGCTGCTGCTGCTCGCCGCGGCCGCGCTGTTCATCGCCGTGCTCTTCGGCGCGTACGAGAAGCGCGAGGACGACGAGGAGAAGGGCGATCTGACCTTCGGGCTCGCCATCGGCGGGTTCGTCGTGGCGGCCGGTCTCGCCGCGACGTGGGCGATGGCCGAGCACGCCTCGGCCGGCATCCAGACCGGCATCGCGATGCCGGCGGACATACTCCACCTGCTCGCCGTCGCGGTCTGGCTCGGTGGGCTGTCGACGCTCCTGGTGGCGCTCTACCGCGCGCCGTCGATCGAACCGTCCGTCGTACGCCGCTTCTCGCGCGTCGCGTTCGGCAGTGTGGCCGTGCTGGTCGTGACCGGGATCTACCAATCGTGGCGGCAGGTCGGCACGTGGTCGGCGCTCACCGGGACGTGGTACGGGCAGCTGCTGCTGATCAAGGTCGCGCTGGTGGTCGTCCTCGTCGGTATCGCCTGGATCTCCCGGCGCTGGACCGCCCAGCTGTCGCAGGTGCCCGCCGAGGAGCCCGTGAAGGCATCCGTCGGGGCTCCCGCGGCGTCCGTCGGGGCCCCCTCGGCGCAGGAGAACGAGGAGTCGAAGCAGTCCACGGAACCCGGGGAGTCCGAGGAGCCCGAGAGCCGCCCGGACGAGAAGACGACGGCTTCCGGAGGCGGTGACAGCGGGGACGGCAAGCGGGCCGCTCAGCTGGCCCGGCAGCGGGCCGCCGTGGCCACCACGCGCGAGAAGCGCCTGCGGGACGCCGACCCGCTCCGCTCGGGCCTGCGCCGCTCGGTGTTCGCCGAGGCGGGCGTCGCGATCGTCCTGCTGGCCGTCACCACCGTGCTCACGTCCACCGAACCGGGGCGCACGGAGGAGGAGGCCAAGGCCGCCACCGCCGCCGCCTCGGAGCAGCCCGGCGGGGCGCTGTCGCTGGACATGCCGTTCGACACCGGGGGCGAGGACGGCAAGGGCATCGCCCGCGTCGAGCTCGACCCGGCCCGCGTGGGAGGCAACGACATGCACGTCTACGTGCAGCGGCCGAACGGCAAGGCCTTCGACATTCCCGAGGTCAAGGTCGCCTTCACGCTGGAGGCGAAGGACATCGGGCCACTGCCCGTGGTCCCCGACCGCATCGCCACCGGACACTGGACGGCGAGCGGGGTGCAGATCCCGATGGCGGGCAACTGGCAGATCGCGGTGACGGTGCGGACCTCCGACATCGATCAGGTGACCGTGGACAAGAACGCGCAGATCGGCTGAACGACACCATGGCTGAACAGTCCACTCCGGAGACCTCCCCTTCGGACGTCTCCCTCGACGAGGCGCCTCCCAAGAGGGCTGCTTCCCCTCCTGAGCAGGCCCGTTCCGAAAAAGGGCCTCTTGGGGAGGCCGTTTCCCCGGAACCCCCGCAGCCGGCCTCCAAGGGCGTCGTCTCCCGGCGGCGTCTGCTCGGCACGGCCGGCGCCACCGGGCTCGCGCTCGGCGCGGCGGGCGGAGCCGCCGGATACGCCGCCGCGCCCTCCACCGACCGGACCGCGCTCCTCAGTTCGATCGGCGCGGACGAGGTGATGTTTCACGGGAAACATCAGCCGGGCATCACGACCGCCCTTCAAGCCCGCGGCCATCTCGTCGCCTTCGACCTGACGGCGGGCTCGGGCCGCAAGGAGGCGGCCGCCTTGCTGCGACGCTGGTCGAGAACCGCCGAGCGGCTGATGGCGGGCGAGCCGACCGCGAGCGGGGACACGGACGTGGCACGGGACGCCGGGCCGTCGTCCCTCACGGTCACCTTCGGCTTCGGCCACAGCTTCTTCGCCCGTGCGGGACTGGAGAAGCAGCGCCCGATCGCCCTGGACCCGCTGCCCGACTTCTCCTCGGACCATCTGGACAAGGCCCGCAGCAACGGCGATCTGTGGGTGCAGATCGGTGCGAACGACTCCCTCGTCGCCTTCCACGCCCTTCGCGCGATCCAGCAGGACGCGGGCCGGGCGGCCAGGGTGCGCTGGCAGATGAACGGCTTCAACCGCTCTCCGGGCGCCACCACCCACCCGATGACGGCCCGCAACCTGATGGGGCAGATCGACGGCACGCGCAATCCCAAGCCGTCGGAGTCCGACTTCGACCAGCGGATCTTCGTGCCCGACGCGGGCGACCCGGCATGGATGGCGGGCGGTTCGTACGCCGTCGTACGCCGTATCCGCATGCTCCTCGACAACTGGGAGAAGCTCTCGGTCAAGGACCAGGAAGGCGTGATCGGGCGCCGTAAGTCCGACGGGGCGGCGCTGTCCGGCGGTACGGAGACGACCGCGATGGACCTGGAGAAGACCGACAGCGACGGCAGACTGGTCGTCCCCATCAACGCGCACGCCCGGATCACCCGGCCCGACGAGAACGGCGGCGCGGCGATGCTCCGCCGGCCCTTCTCCTTCCACGACGGCATCGACACGGACGGCGTGCCGGACGCCGGTCTGCTCTTCGTCTGCTGGCAGGCGGACCCGCTGCGCGGCTTCGTCCCGGTGCAGCGCAAGCTCGACCGCGGGGACGCGCTGTCCACGTTCATCCGGCACGAGTCGAGCGGGCTGTTCGCGGTGCCGGGCGGGGCCGTGAAGGGGGAGTACGTGGGGCAGAAGTTGCTCGAGGGGTGAGAGTCGCTCGCCGGGGCGGCAGAAGCGGAAGCGGGAGCCGGGCGGCACAAGGCCCATTAGGGTGAGGCCATGCCAGCCAGCTACGCGTATCTCGGCCCCGAGGGCACCTTCACCGAAGTAGCCCTGCGGACTCTTCCCGAGTCGGCCACCCGGCAGCTCATCCCGATGGTGTCCGTCCCCGCCGCGCTCGACGCGGTCCGGGCCGGCGAGGCCGAGGCGGCGTTCGTCCCGATCGAGAACTCGGTGGAGGGCGGCATCACCACCACCGTCGACGAACTGGCCGTCGGCGAGCCCCTGATGATCTACCGCGAGGTGCTCCTCTCGATCACCTTCGCGCTGCTGGTCCGGCCCGGCACGAAGCTCTCCGAGATCAAGACGGTCAGCGCGCACCCGGCCGCCCAGCCGCAGGTCCGCAACTGGATGAGGAACAACCTCCCGGACGTCATCTGGGAGTCGGCGGCCTCCAACGCGGACGGCGCCCGTCTGGTGCAGGAGGGGCGATACGACGCGGCCTTCGCGGGCGAGTTCGCAGCGGCGCGGTACGGCCTGGAGGCCCTGGAGACGGGCATCCACGACGCCGAGAACGCGCAGACCCGGTTCGTCCTGGTGGGCAGGCCCGCCCGGCCCGCGGCGCCGACCGGCGCGGACAAGACGTCCGTGGTCATCTGGCAGCGCGACGACCACCCGGGCGCCCTGCTCGAACTGCTCCAGGAATTCGCCGTCCGCGGGGTCAACCTGATGCTGCTGCAGTCCCGGCCGACCGGCGAGGGCATCGGCAACTACTGCTTCGCCATCGACGCGGAGGGGCACATCTCGGAGCGCCGGGTGGGCGAGGCGCTGATGGGGCTCAAGCGGATCTGTCCGCAGGTGCGGTTCCTCGGGTCCTATCCGCAGGCCGACGTCGACCCCAAGGACGTGACCGCACCTCGGCCCGGTACGTCGGAGGGCGAGTTCATGGCGGCTGCCGACTGGCTGGCGCGCTGCCAGGACGGCCGTTTCTAGTCGGTCCTACCTGCAGATTTTCTCCGTCCACAGAGTTATCCACAGGCTCGCTTCTCGACCTGGGGACAAGTCGACAACGAAGCATGACTCAGTCGACAAATCGGCCTACAGCCCACATCTCCGTCCACAGCCCCGCAGGTCACCCTTCGTCCACCCGTTTTCCTTGACCAATCCCTTAGAGCGAACCATTTCCACTCGAACGTGGGTGTAGAGAAGGTTTGACCCGGGAATCCTTTGCCCCGAATGCGGCTTTCGGAATGACCACTTCCGATGTCCACAGATCTTTCGCACAGCCTGTGGATAACTTTTCCCGGGTGCGGATCCCTGTGGACAACCCCCTCCTCAAGTCCCTTGTCCCGCAAGGAAATCGAGTCAACCCATCACGCCTCGACTGCCCCGTTCCAGGGAACCCGGCCCGCGTTATTGACACGATGCGAGTGAATCGACAATTCCCCCAAAAAAGGGGCAGAAGCGGCAGATCGGAATACCGGGTCGTGTGCCGGAACCCCGCACCGGTAGCCTTGTGGGGTGATTGACCTTCGCCTGCTCCGTGAGGACCCCGACCGTGTTCGCGCCTCCCAGCGCGCCCGTGGAGAGGACGTCGCGCTCGTCGACGCCCTCCTCTCCGCCGACGAGCGGCGCAGGTCGTCCGGCGTCCGCTTCGACGAGCTCCGTTCCGAGCAGAAGGCGCTCGGCAAGCTCATCCCCAAGGCCTCCGGCGACGAGCGGGCCGAGCTGCTGAAGAGGACGGGCGAGCTCGCCGCGGCCGTCAAGGCGGCCGACGCCGAGCAGCACGAGGCGGACGAGGAGACCAAGCGCCTCCTGACCCAGCTCGGCAACCTCGTGCACCCCGACGTCCCGGTCGGCGGTGAGGAGGACTTCGTCGTCCTGGAGACGCACGGCACGATCCGCGACTTCGGCGCCGAGGGCTTCGAGCCCAAGGACCACCTGGAGCTCGGCGAGGCACTGGGCGCCATCGACGTCGAGCGTGGCGCCAAGGTGTCCGGCTCGCGCTTCTACTACCTGACCGGCGTCGGCGCGCTCCTGGAGCTCGCCCTCGTCAACGCGGCGATCGCGCAGGCCACCGAGGCCGGCTTCATCCCGATGCTGACCCCGGCGCTGGTCCGCCCGCGCGCCATGGAGGGCACCGGCTTCCTCGGCCAGGCCGCGGAGAACGTGTACCACCTGGAGAAGGACGACTACTACCTGGTCGGCACCTCCGAGGTCCCGCTCGCGGCGTACCACATGGACGAGATCCTCGACGCCGAGAAGCTCCCGCTGCGTTACGCGGGCTTCTCGCCCTGCTTCCGCCGCGAGGCCGGCACGTACGGCAAGGACACGCGAGGCATCTTCCGCGTGCACCAGTTCGACAAGGTCGAGATGTTCTCGTACGTCGCTCCCGAGGACGCGGAGAACGAGCACCAGCGGCTCCTCGACTGGGAGAAGCAGTGGCTGACCGGCCTTGAACTGCCGTTCCAGGTCATCGACGTGGCCTCGGCCGACCTGGGCGCGTCCGCCTCGCGCAAGTTCGACTGCGAGGCGTGGATCCCGACCCAGGGCAAGTACCGCGAGCTGACCTCGGCCTCCAACTGCGACGGCTTCCAGGCCCGCCGTCTGTCGGTGCGCATGCGTGACGGCAAGAAGGTGCAGCCGCTCGCGACACTGAACGGCACGCTGTGCGCCGTGCCGCGCACGATCGTGGCGATCCTGGAGAACCACCAGCTGGCCGACGGATCCGTGCGGGTGCCCGAGGTGCTGCGTCCGTACCTGGGCGGCCGTGAGGTGCTGGAGCCGATCTCCAAGTGACCGGCACCACCGGGTCGTCCGGACCGACCGAAGCGACGGGAGTGACGGGAGCCGAAGCGACCGGATCTGCTCCGGCGTTTCCCTACAAGCTCGTCGCGACCGATCTCGACGGAACGTTGCTGCGCTCCGACGACACGGTCTCGGAACGCACGCGTGAGGCGCTCGCCGCGGCCACCGTGGCGGGCGCCGCGCACCTCGTCGTCACCGGCCGGGCGGTGGCCTGGACCCGGCACATCCTCGACTCACTCGGGTACGAGGGGCTCGCGGTGTGCGGTCAGGGCGCCCAGCTGTACGACGCCGGCGCGCACCGGCTGCTCACGTCGGTGACCCTCGACCGGCAGCTGGCGGGGCTCGCCCTCGCCAAGATCGAGGCGGAGACCGGCCCGCTGGCCCTCGCAGCGAGCCGTGACGGCCTCGACGGTGACGTCCTGATCGGCCCGGGCTACCGGGTGCAGGGCCTGCTGCAAGCGGTCCCGTTCACCGACGTGGCCGAGCTGTGGGCCGCGCCCCTGACGAAGATGTACATCCAGCATCCCCGTCTCACCGACGACGAACTGGCGTCCGCGGCACGGGCGGCGGCCGGCGGTCTGGTGAGCATCGTGATGGCGGGCGAGGGCATCGTGGAGATCCTGCCCCTGGGTCTGTCGAAGGCCACGGGGCTGTCCCTGGCGGCCCGCCGCCTGGGCGTGAAGGCGGCCGAGACGATCGCCTTCGGTGACATGCCGAACGACATCCCGATGTTCGCGTGGTCGGCACACGGCGTGGCGATGGCCAACGCCCACGACGAGCTCAAGGCGGTGGCCGACGAGATGACCCTGTCCAACGAGGAGGACGGGATCGCCGTGGTGCTGGAGAGACTGCTGGGCTAGGTCCTGTCGTCACATTCCCGTCTGCCCGGCGACGCCTGGCACGCCCTTCGGGCGGACGACGGCAATGTGACGACAGGACCTAGGGGCCGCGCCGCCTGCCGCGAGCGGCCTCCCCGGGAGTGTCGGTGACGGGCGGTGGCCCGCCGCCGGACCCGCGGGTCGGTCGGCACGCGTACGAGGGCGGGCGGGTGGACAGGGCGGGCAGGAAGGTTTCCGCCGCGAGGCGGCACCCCGTGAAACCCCGCCCGGTCAGGGCGACAGCGTCGTGCGGAGGATGCGCGGATCGAACGCGCGCGGGCTCAGAACCCGACCACGGCTTAGCAAGCCGGTGCCTTACCGCTCGGCCAATCCTCCGGGTGGGCGGCCCGCGCACAGTGCGCGCTCGAAGCGGCCGCCCCGGGCAGCTCCCCGTGTGGGGTGGACTCGACGGAGGGGTAACTACTCCGGAGTCCGCGGACTGCCCTGGTGGGAGCTCGACGAACTGCTTCTGACGGGCATCGTCGTGCTCCTCTCCCGGACTGCGGCGCCGGCTGGACCCCGGCGATCTGGACATAACCACTCTGCCCGTAAGCCGAGTTGGACGCCACCGAATAAACGACCACCCGGCGGGCGACAAGCCGCGACAGGGGCCGACCCTCCTGGCGGAGAACACCGCCGCGGGGCCGTGGCCGGTGGGCGAGGACCGCCGCGGTGGGCGTCGGGGCCTGTCGGCGGCGGGTCTAGCGGCGACGCCACCTGCGTCGTCGCGCCTTGCTGAAGAACCACCCCGCGGGCGGCTCGTCGGAGCGCCAGGGCTGCGGGTCGGGGCCGCCGTCGCGCCAGCGGGCCGCGAGCATTCGGGCACGCGCGGACGGCTCGGCCGTGTCGGCGGACCGTATGAAGTCCTCGTCGAGGACGAGGCCGTCCCAGGTCTCCTCGGCCTCCCTCCGGTCTTCGCCGGAGCCCTGCCCTTCGCTCCTCGGTGCCTTCGCTGCCATCCCCGTTCCTCCTCGTCCGGCATCCCCTCGGGCCAGTGTGCCGTTACGCGCGTAAAGCCGATCTCAAGATCAGAAGAGGCTCCACGCGCGCGTGACCGTTGTCGTGGTCCACGCGCGCGCGGAGCCGTCCTGGCTCCCCGTGGCGGTTACTCCTCGCCTGCCAGCGTCAGCGTCCGCAGCTTCTGACCCGCGAACCACGTGGCGGCGACGGTCACCACGACCAGCAGCACCGTGCCGGTGGTCAGGCTCACGTCCGAGGTGACGAGCTCCCCGCCGGACACCTTGTGGGCCACCGCGAGCGACCACTGCTGGACGCTGAGCGTCTTCGCACCGGAGACCAGCGTCCCGAAGAGTGCCTCCCACACGAGGGCGTAGACGAGTCCGAAGACCACCGCGTGCCGCGTGATGGTGCCGAGCAGCAGGAAGAGCGCGGCGTACGCGATGGAGGCGACCAGCGCGGCCACGGTGTAGGCGACGGCGATCTGCTGGCCGTTGCCGTTGAGGATCATCCCGGCGATGAACGTCGGGACCGCCGAGAACGCCATGGTGACGGCGACGGCGACGATCAGCTTGGTGAAGATGATCGTGGGGCGCTTGACCGGCTTGGCGAGCAGGTAGACGACCGAGCCGTCGTCGATCTCGGGGCCGATCGCGCCGGTGCCGGCGATGACGCCGATGATGGGCACCATCGTGGCGAGCGCGAACCCGCCGAGGACGTCCACGGCCACCTGGTCGTCGGCGCCCGTGAAGGTGCGTACGGCGACGGAGATGACGATCAGCAGGACGGGCAGGGCGCCCAGGATGAGGGCCCTGCGGCGGCCGAGCAGGCCGCGGTAGGTGAGCCGGGCGACTGTGGGGTCGTACATCTTTTTCGGCCTCCTACGCCGCGACGAGATACGAGAAGACGGACTCGAGGGACTCGTCGGACGGCGAGACCGTGAGCAGCCGGATGCCGTGCTCGCGGGCCACCCGCGGCAGCAGTGCTGTGAAGCGTGGGAAGTCGACGGCCTGGATGCGCAGCACGCCCTCCTGGAGGTCCACTTCGATGCCGGACGTCGACGGGTCGGCGATGAGCGCGGCCGCGAGCGCGCGGTCGTCGCTGGACCGCACGAGATAGCGGTGCGGCCGGTCGGTCATCAGGCGGCGGATCCGGCGGAAGTCGCCGCTCGCCGCGTGCCGTCCGGCGACGATCACCTCGATGTGCGAGGCGAGTTGCTCGACCTCTTCGAGGATGTGCGACGAGAAGAGAACCGTGCGGCCCTCGTCGCCCATGCGCCGCAGCAGGTCCATCAGCTGCATGCGCTGGCGGGGGTCCATGCCGTTGAACGGCTCGTCGAGCAGCAGCAGGGACGGGTTGTGGACGAGCGCGGACGCCATCTTCACGCGCTGGCGCATGCCCTTGGAGTACGTCGAGATCTTGCGGTCCTGCGCGTACTCCATCTCGACCGTGGCGAGCGCCCGGTGGGCGGCCTTGTCGCCGAGGCCGTGCAGCTCGGCGTTGGCGACGACGAACTCGCGTCCCGTGAGGAAGTCGTACATCGCCTCCCGCTCGGGCACGATGCCGATCTGCTTGTAGATCTCCTCGTTGCGCCAGGTCGGCCGGCCGTCGAGGGTGACGGTGCCCGTAGAGGGGGCGAGGAAGCCGCCCATCATGTTGATGAGGGTGGACTTTCCGGCGCCGTTCGGGCCGAGCAGGCCGGTGACGCCCGGGCCGATGGTCATCGTGATGTCGTTGACGGCCACCACGTTGCCGAACCAGCGTGAGACGTGGTCGATGGTGAGTGTGCTCATGGGCGCGGCCCGTTCCTTGGAAGGGTGGTGGCGGACGACGGGCGGGCGGTCACAGTCCGACCTTTCGGTAGCGGCGCATCAGGAGGCCGTAGCAGCCTGCGACGAGCCCCAGCACGACGAGCAGGTAGACGACGCCCTCGCCGCCGGAGGGGCCCTCGCCACCGGGGAAGGCGGACGTGGCACCCAGGAAGGCGGTCTGGACCCCGTCGATCAGCGTGATGGGCGAGAAGAGCCCGAGCCAGGCGATCGCGTCGGTGCTGGACTGGTCGTAGGCGATGGCCTGGACGGTGGACACCGCTCCGTAGGAGATGGTCAGCACCGCGATGACGGCGGCGATGCCGAAGCCGCGGCGCGGGGTGACCGCCGAGATGACCAGGCCGATGCCGGCGAAGAGCAGGGAAAGCAGTGCCACGGAGACGAGCCCTTGTGCGAATCCCTTGGTCTGATCCGCGAAGTCGAGTTTGGCCAGCAGCGCGCCCACATACAGCACGAGCAGCGGCGCGGAGGTGAGCATGAACAGCGCCGAGGCCAGCGCCGCGTACTTGGCGCGTACGTAGTCCTCGGTCTCGATGGGGCGCGAGAAGTACAGCGGGACGGTCTTGAAGCGCAGGTCGCGGGAGACGGACTGCGGTCCCTGCGAGGCGACGTACAGGCCGATGACGGCCTGCATGATGACCGCGTAGCGCGTGTAGTCGACGGGCAGGTCCTTCGCCTTGGTGGCGACCGCCACCGCGACCATGATCAGCGCGGGGACGCACATCACCACGAAGAGCAGCATCGGCAGAACCTTGGACTTCGCCGAGCGGCCGAGGCCGTAGGCGCCGCGCAGGGACTGCGAGTAGAGCGAGCGGCGGGCGTACGCGCGGCCGAGGCGTTGGCCGTCGTAGTTGCGGTAGCCGATGTTGTGGATCCTGGTCTGCTCGCCCGCGCGAGCCGGGGCCTGGGCCGAGGCCTGTGCCTGGGGCTGCTCAACCGCCATGGCCGACCGCCTCCTTCCGCTGTTCGTCGCCGTTCTTCGGGTCCGGCTGCACCTGGGCGTCCCTGGCCGCCTGTTCGTCGCTGTCCTTGAAGACCTCCGCGATGTGGTGCCTGCGCTGCTCCATGCGCACCAGCCCGAGGCCGAGGTCGGCGACGACGTCCCGGACGAGGTCGTACGTCTCCTCGCCCTGCGCGGTGAGCAGGAGGATGTGGCCCGCGCCCGGGAGTCCGCTGCCGTCGTGGGTGTCGATCCCGCGCGCCTGCAGCACGTCGCGCAGTGCGCCGGTGCCGTCCGGGTGCTCGTCCGTGTCGGTGACCTCGACCGCGAGGATCGCCGTGCTCTGCGTGAAGTCCGTGGTGGAGCTGGACCGCAGGAGCTTGCCGCCGTCGATGACGACGACGTGGTCGCAGGTGCGCTCCAGCTCGCCGAGCAGGTGCGAGGTGACCAGGACGGAGATGCCGAAGTCGGTGTGGATGCGGCGGATCAGGCCGAGCATCTCGTCGCGGCCGACCGGGTCGAGGCCGTTCGTCGGCTCGTCGAGGAAGACCAGCTGGGGGTCGTGGACCAGCGCCTGGGCGAGTTTCACGCGCTGTTTCATGCCCGTCGAGTAGCCGCCGATGGGGCGGTACCGCTCCTCGTAGAGGCCGACGTGGCGCAGCGTGTCCGCGGTGCGCTCGCGGGCCGCCGCCGGGGGCAGGCCGGACATGCGCGCCATGTGGACGACGAACTCGGTGGCCGAGACGTCCGGCGGCAGACAGTCGTGCTCGGGCATGTATCCGACGCGCTCACGGATGTCGCCGCCCTTGGTGGCGACATCGAGTCCGAGCACCGCGGCGCGGCCCTCGGTGGCGGGGGACAGACCCAGCAGGATCTTGATCAGTGTGGACTTGCCGGCTCCGTTGGCTCCGACGAGTCCGGTCACACCGGGTCCGACGTCCACGGAGAGCCGGTCAAGAGCGGTCACCCTCGGGAACCGCTTGCTCAGGCTTTCGGTCGCGATCACAGTCACGATTCGAAGGTAGTGGCGCAGGCCACATCACACATCAGACCTGGGAGCTGTATCGCCGTCACTCTCCAGTCGTACGGGCCCGTAGGGGTTGCCCTGAGGTCGGACAACCGGCGGCCGCCGCCCGGCATCGAGCGGCGGTCCGTCTTACCGGGTTGTCCCCATCGACGCGGTTTTCCACAGGCCGCGTGCCCGCCTCTTGACGCAGCCTCCAACAATTGTCACATTCATCAGTGTCAAGTTACGGGCGCGTACGGCAGTCGGCTTGGAACGGACGGTGGCATGACCTCAGCAGTGGCCCCACCGGGCGAACTCACCGCGGAGCTGCGCGGGTTCCGTGACGTGCAGCGGCTCGCGTACGCATGCGCGGAGGCGGTCGCCGCTCGGCTGGAGCCGGGGGTGACCGAGCGCAAGGCGGCACGTATGCAGCGCGAGTGGCTGCGTGAGCGCGGGGTCCGGGACTGGTTCCATCTGCCCTTCGCCTGGTTCGGGGACCGCACGGCGTTCGCGGGCTTCCGGATCCCGTTGCAGTTCTTCCCCACGAGCAGGCGGCTGGAGCGGGGCATGCCGTTCATCCTCGACCTGGCGCCGGTCCACAGAGGCTTCACCGCGGACATCGGATACTCCGGCTCACTGGGACCGAACGCGGTGCAGGACAGGCTGCTCGCCGATCTGGAGGCGCACCGCGAGCTGATCCTGCGCGAGGTGCGCGAGCGGCGCCCGCTGCGCGAGATCTACGAGGACGTGGACCGGCTCATGGCCCGCCAGGGGTACGCGAACCGCCATCGGGCCTACCCCTTCGGTGTGATCGCCCACAAGGTCGACCGCGTGCGGCAGCGGCGCTGGTCGCCGCACCTGTTCGGTTTCGGGACCCAGTCGCTCAAGGGCCTGGCGGCCGACGCGGTCCACGGCCACCGCGACGGCTGGTCCCCCCTGTGGTCGCCGTACCGCTTCTCGGACCACCCGCCGCACGCGGGCCTGTGGGCGGTCGAGCCGCATCTGGGATTCCGGGGCACGGGCGCGAAGTTCGAGGAGATCCTGGTGGTCACCGACTCCAGGGACCCCGAGCAGAGCGCGTTCTGGCTGGACGACGATCTGCCGCACGTGCGGCGCTGGGCGGAGGACAAGTGACCCTTCACGGTGCGCGCGAGCGCTGGGTACGGACGGGCGGCATCGAGCTGTGTGTCGCGGAGTGGGGCGATCCGAAGCGGCCCACGGTGGTGCTCGTGCACGGCTATCCGGACTCCAAGGAGGTGTGGTCCGAGGTCGTGGCGCGCCTGGCGGAGCGCTTCCACGTGGTGCTCTACGACGTGCGCGGCCACGGCAGGTCCACCGCGCCCAGGCCGCTGCGGGGCGGGTTCACCCTGGAGAAGCTGACGGACGACTTCCTGGCGGTCGTGGACGCGGTCAGCCCGGGCCGGCCGGTGCATCTGGTGGGCCACGACTGGGGCTCCGTGCAGGGCTGGGAGTTCACCACGGTCAAGCGCACGGAGGGGCGGATCGCCTCCTTCACGTCGATGTCCGGGCCGTCCCTCGACCACTTCGGACACTGGATCAAAAAGCGCGTGTCCCGCCCGACACCCCGCAGGGTCGGTCAACTGCTCGGGCAGGGCGCCAAATCCTGGTACGTGTACCTGCTGCACACCCCTGTTCTGCCCGAACTCGCCTGGCGCGGCCCGCTCGGCAAGCAGTGGCCCAAGCTCCTGCGGCGGCTGGAGAAGGTTCCCGCGGACGGCTACCCGACCCCGTCGCTGCCCGCGGACGCGGCCCACGGCGCCTGGCTGTACCGGGACAACGTCCGGCCGCGCCTGCGCAGGCCGCGCACCGACGCGTACGCGCACGCGCCCGTGCAGCTCATCACGCCGCTCGGAGACGCGTTCCTGTCGGAGAAGCTCTATGACGAACTGGAGCTGTGGGCACCGCGACTGGTGCGCCGCACCCTCCCGGCGAAGCACTGGATCCCCCGCACCCGGCCCGACCAGCTGGCCGCCTGGATCACCGACTTCGTGACCACCACCGAGAGCGGCCGGCCCGCACCGACGGTGAGCGGCCCGCACGCCGACCGCTTCGGCGGGCAGCTCGTGCTGGTCACCGGCGCGGGCAGCGGCATCGGCCGGGCCACCGCCTTCGCGTTCGCCGAGGCCGGCGCGCGCGTGGTGGCCGTCGACCGGGACGCGGAGAGCGCGGCGCGCACCGCGGAACTGTCCCTCCTCATCGGCGCCCCCGAGGCCTGGGCCGAGACCGTCGACGTCTCGGACGAGCAGGCCATGGAGAAACTCGCCTCGAAGGTCGCCGCGGAGTACGGGGTGGTCGACGTACTGGTGAACAACGCCGGGATCGGGCTGTCCGGCTCCTTCCTGGACACCTCCGTGGAGGACTGGCGGAAGGTCCTCGACGTCAATCTGTGGGGTGTGATCCACGGCTGCCGGCTCTTCGGGAAGCAGATGGCCGAGCGCGGGCAGGGCGGCCACATCGTCAACACCGCGTCGGCGGCCGCGTATCTGCCGTCGAAGGCGCTTCCCGCCTACAGCACCTCCAAGGCGGCGGTACTGATGCTCAGCGAGTGCCTGCGCGCCGAACTGGCGGGCCAGGGCATCGGGGTGTCGGCGATCTGCCCCGGATTCGTCAACACCAACATCACCTCCACCGCCCGCTTCACGGGAGTAGACGCCGAAGAGGAGAAACGACGCCAGAAGAGGTCCGCGCGGCTGTACGGGCTGCGTAACTACCCGCCGGAGAAGGTCGCCGAGGCAGTCCTGCGGGCCGTCGTCCGCAACCAGGCCGTGGTGCCCGTGACGGCGGAGGCGCGCGGCGGCCGTCTCATGTCCCGTTTCACTCCCGGGGCAGTGCGCGCGATCGCACGGATGGAGCCACCGCTGTGACCGAACAGCACGCCATCGCACCCCGACGGGTGTCCTTCGACTGGGAGGAGACCCCGCTCCACTGGATACCGGACGAGCCGACCGCGACCCACGTCATCAACGTGCTGCATCTGCTGCTGCCGGCGGGGAAGCGGTGGTTCGTCAAGGTCTTCAAGGAAGGCCTGCCGCTGGTCACCGACCCCGAACTCCTCAAGGACGTCAAGGGGTTCATGGGCCAGGAGGCGACGCACAGCGTGCAGCACTCGTACGTGCTGGACCACCTGGCGGCGCAGCGGCTGGACACGGACGCGTACACGAAGCACGTCGAGTTCCTCTTCCGGAGGATCCTGGGCGAGGCTCCGCCGCTGGGCGCCCTGATACCGGACCGGGAGTGGCTGCGCTTCCGGCTCTCGGTGATCGCGGCGATAGAGCAGTTCACCGCGGTGCTGGGCGACTGGGTGCTGGCCGCCCAGGGGCTGGACGACGCCGGGTCCGACGAGGTCATGCTCGACCTGCTGCGCTGGCACGGCGCCGAGGAGGTGGAGCATCGTGCGGTCGCCTTCGACATGTACCAGCACTGCGGCGGTGAGGGCCTGCCGCGGTACGCGCGCCGGGTGGCGGGCATGGCGGTCACAGCACCTGTGATGCTGTACATGTGGGCGTGGGGCGCGGCCTATCTGATACGCAACGACCCCCAGCTCGCGGGGCGGCTGCGTTATTCGCTCGGTGCGCACAACCGGGCGGTGCGCAAGGGGCTGCTGCCCACGTGGAAGGAGCTCGGCTCAGCCGTACCGCGCTATCTGCGGCGCTCGTACCATCCCTCGCAGGAGGGCTCGATGCGCCGCGCGGCCGAGTATCTGGCGCGGTCGCCCGCGGCTCGGGCGGCTGTGGGGGCGATCGGCAGGGCGGCGATCGCGTAGCGACGGGACTTCGGGACGACGGGGACCCGGGAGGGCAGGAACCGTGATCGACGAGTCGGCCGGCGTGGCGTACCGGATCGAGGACCTGGCGCACCACAGTGGCGCCACGGTCCGGACGATCCGCGCCTACCAGGACCGCGGGCTGCTCCCCCGCCCGGAGCGGCGCGGTCGCGCCAACGTCTATTCCACTGCGCACCTTGCCCGGCTTCGGCAGATCGCGGACCTGCTGGACCGCGGTTACACCCTGGCCTCCATCAAGGAACTCCTGGAGGCCTGGGACGCCGGGCGCGGCCTCGGAGGCGTGCTCGGTCTGGTCGCGGAGATCGACGGGCCGTGGACGGACGAGGAGGCGGTCCGTATCTCGCGGGCCGAGCTCGACGAGCGGTTCGGTGGCGACCCGGACGACGCGGCGGTGGCCGACGCGGTGGAGCTCGGCGTGCTCGAACGGATACCGGGACAGGAGGACATGTTTCTCGTCCCCAGCCCTCAAGAGCTGGCGGTGGCAGCGGAGTTGTACGAGGCGGGCGTCCCTCTGTCGGCGATCTCGGGCCATTTGCGGGAGTTGAGGGGCCAGGTCGAGCACATCGCCTCGCGCTTCCTGGAGTTCACCACCGAGCACGTCTTCGCCCGGTATCTCGGCGAACATCCCCCGACCGACACC
The DNA here is from genome assembly GCF_027107535.1 of Streptomyces aurantiacus. Taxonomy (NCBI): domain Bacteria; kingdom Bacillati; phylum Actinomycetota; class Actinomycetes; order Kitasatosporales; family Streptomycetaceae; genus Streptomyces; species Streptomyces sp. Qhu-G9. The sequence continues at coordinate 9,463,488 of NZ_CP114283.1, forward strand.
GACGCCGCCGAGGCGGCCGAGCTCGTACGGCGACTGCGGCCGCTCGCACGGCAGACGGTGGACGCCGAACTGGCGCGGGCCATGCGGTTGTTCGCCCATCGGCAGCTGCGCCGGCATCTCGGTGCGGAACAACCCCCCGCGGGTGCGGAGGAGACACGTACCGTGTCGGTGCCGGCCACGACAATGGCCGCCGTGGAAGGGCTTGTCGGCGCGGAGCAGGCGTCCGAGTTCATCGCTCTGGCGGCCGAACGCGAGGTCAGGGCCCGGACGTTGGACGCACTGGCCGCAAACCATGTGCAGGCGGCCAATATTGACGAACCGGCCTGAACTGTCGGCCAGTTGTCCACAGAATCTCCAACTGGCCCTGTGGATAACGCATTTGGCTGTGGATCAAACCTCTGAGTCAAAATCAAATGCGTGATGAGCGTCTCTCCAGGCAATCTGACTGGATGAACGAAGGCGACATCGACGACAGTGACGAGAACGGTGTGGGCGAGAACGGAGTGAGCCCGGGCGGTGGGAGCGCGAGCGGGGCTCGCCGGGGCGGGGTGGACGAGCGGCGCACCGTGAGGGTGTCGAAGTACCTCTCCAAGCATCTGCGGCACCAGCCCGAGCGGATCGGGCTCACGCTCGACGAGGGCGGCTGGGTGGAGATCGGCATGCTGATGTCCGCGGCGGCCGCGCACGGCTTCCGGTTCACCCGCGGCGAGCTCGATCACGTGGTGGCCACCAACGACAAGCGGCGCTTCGCGATCGAGGGCACGCGGATCCGCGCCAGCCAGGGCCACTCCGTGGCGGTCGACCTGGGACTGCCGTCGGCGACCCCGCCCGCGTACCTCTACCACGGCACCGTCGCCCGCAGTCTGGACGCGATCCGCGCCGAGGGCCTGCGGCCCATGAACCGGCACGACGTCCATCTCTCGGCCGACCGCGAGACGGCGACCCGCGTCGGCGCCCGCCGCGGCCGTCCCGTCGTGCTCTCCGTGGACGCCGGCGCCATGGACCGTGACGGCCATGTTTTCCGGGTCAGCGCCAACGGCGTCTGGCTCACGGCCGCGGTGCCTCCGGACTACCTGCGGTTCCCGGCCACGCACTGACCGGCCGAACCAGGCAGTCCGGCGGGTCCTGGACGGCCCGGTCGGTCGGCTGTCCCGGGCGATCCGGTCACGTCGGCTGTCCCGGGCGATCCGGTCACGTCGGCCGCTCCGGGCGAGGCAGTCACGCCGGCCGTCCGCAGTGAGCCGGCCACGTCGGCCGTCCGGCACGGGCGCCCGCCGTCTCGGCGCGCTCGGCCCGCCCGCCCCCGGCCGTCCGGCCGGACCCGGCGCCGCCCCTCGGCCGCTTCGGTGTGCCCCGTTGGCTGCGCTTAGGCTCTGAGGCATGAGTCTGCGCCTGAGCACCGTGATCCTGCCGTACCTCCGCTGGCACGAGGGAGGACGTTCCACCTGGCAGCGCGCCGAGCAGCTCGGGTTCCACACCGCCTACACGTACGACCATCTGTCGTGGCGGACGTTCCGAGAAGGCCCCTGGTACGGCGCCGTGCCGACATTGACGGCCGCCGCGGGCGCCACCGACCGCCTGCGCCTGGGCACGCTGGTGACCTCACCGAACTTCCGGCACCCGGTGACCCTCGCCAAGGAGCTGGTCTCACTCGACGACATCTCCGGTGGCCGGTTCACGCTGGGCATCGGCGCGGGCGGTTCCGGCTTCGACGCCACGACACTGTTGCGCGGCGACGAGGAGCCGTGGACGCCGCGCGAGCGGGCCGACCGCTTCGCCGAATTCGTACCGCTGCTCGACCGGCTGCTCACCGAGGACGCCGTGTCGTACGACGGCACGTTCTACTCGGCGCGCGAGGCCTACAACCTCCCCGGCTGTGTCCAGCGCCCCCGTCTGCCCTTCGCGGTGGCCGCCACCGGGCCGCGCGGTCTGAAGCTCGCCGCCGCGCACGGGCAGGCGTGGGTGACCACCGGCGACCCGAAGCTCTTCGAGTCGGGCACCCCCGAGCAGTCGCTCCATGCCCTTCGTGGCCAGCTGGAGAAGCTGGGCGCCGCCTGCGAGACGGCCGGCCGCGATGTGCGTGAGCTCGACAAGGTCCTGCTCACCGGCTTCACCCCGGACCGCGGCCGTCCACTGGAGTCCCTCGACGCGTTCGTCGACTTCGCGGGCCGCCACATGGAACTGGGCTTCACGGACATCGTGATCCACTGGCCCATCCCGGACTCCGACTTCGCGGCGGACGAGAAGGTCTTCGAGCACATCGCGATGGAAGCGGTAGCCCAGCTCGGCTGACGCCCGCTCCGGGACACGTCCGTCCGCCCACGCGCCCGAGGCCGCCTCGCTGGGATCGCTCCGGTGCGGACAGCGCCCCCTGGTCGGCCGCCCGAGCACCTGCCCGCGCGGCCGACCGCCCGACGTGCCCGACCGCCGCTCCGGTCGTCGCTCGGAAAGATCACAGAGCCGTCGTCTGCTCCGTGAAGGCGCAGGTGAGGGCACGGGTCACTCACCTGCGCGGACCGCCGCACGACCGTGCACGCGGGTACGCGAGAATGGCGGCGTGACCTCAGCGACCCGACGGCCCGGGACCCCGGCCTCCCCTCTCCCGCCCCGCCTGATCGCCACGGATCTCGACGGCACCCTGCTGCGCGACGACAAGTCCGTATCACCGCGCACGGTGGCCGCCCTGGCCGCCGCCGAGGACGCCGGCATCGAAGTCTTCTTCGTGACCGGGCGCCCGGCCCGCTGGATGGACGTCGTCAGCGATCACGTCCACGGTCACGGCCTCGCCATCTGCGGAAACGGCGCCGCAGTGGTCGATCTGCACGGCGGCCCCGGCGCCCACCGCTTCGTCAAGGTCCGGGAACTGGCGCGGGAGAACGCGCTCGACGCCGTGCGGCTGCTGCGCGACGCCGCTCCGGGCACCCTCTTCGCCATCGAGCAGACGTACGGCTTCTACCAGGAGCCCGCGTACCCGAAGCTGCACATGGAGGCCCCTGACGCCCTCGCGCCCGCCGAGAAGCTTCTGGCGTCGGACGCTCCGGGTGCCGATGAGCCGGTGCTCAAGATCCTCGCCTACCACCACGAGATCGCTCCGGACGACTTCCTCATGACCGCCCGCCTGGCCATCGGTGACCGGGCCGACGTGACCCGGTCCAGCCCCAGCGCCCTCCTGGAGATCAGCGGGCCCGGCGTATCGAAGGCCAGCACCCTCGCACTGTGCTGCGCCGAGCGCGGTATCTCGCACGAAGAGGTCGTCGCCTTCGGTGACATGCCGAACGACGTGGAGATGCTCACCTGGGCGGGCACGTCGTACGCGATGGGCAACGCGCATCCCGACGTGATCGCCGCCGCGTCCGGGCGTACGGCCGCCAACACCGAGGACGGCGTGGCGGTCGTGATCGAACGGATCCTCGCGGAGCACCGGTAGGGCCCTCCGGCTCCCTCAGCCGTCAGCCTCCCCGGGGGCTGACGCCCTGGAGCTGGACCCCCCGTCGGGCGAGCCACTCCCGCGGATCGATTCCCGAGCCCAACTGCGGTGTCAGGCGCACCTCGAAGTGCAGATGAGGTCCGGTCGAGTTGCCGGTCGTGCCCGACTGGCCGATCCACTGCCCCGCGGCCACCCGCTCCCCCTGGTCCACCGTGGCGGCGGCCAGGTGGGCGTACTGCGTGTAGTAGCCCCCCGCATGTTCCAGCACGACCTCGATGCCGAACGGGCCGCCGCACGACACCTTCACCACCCGCCCTGCACCCACCGACCGCACCGGCGTGCCGATGTCCACCGCGAAGTCCTGGCCCGTGTGCCGGCTCGCCCAGCGGTCACCGCCGCTGCCGAACCCGGCGGAGAGCCCGTACGTCTCCACCGGCGCGACCCACGGCTGGGTGAAGGCCGTTCGCGGCTGGTCGAGCCGGACGGAACCCCGGCAGGCACCGGCGGCGACCGAGGCGTCCGCCTGCCCCTGGAGCGTCCACTGGGCCTCCTCCAGTCTCCGCTCGATACCCCGCTTGATCTCGGCGAGTTCGCCGTTGCGCCGTTCCAGCGCCTGCCAGGCCGACGCGGCCTTCGCCTCGTCGGCGGAGAGCCGGTTCTCCGCCCGGCGGCTCTTGCTGACCGCGTTGTTGAGCGCCAGATCCGCCTGCCAGACGGCCCGCTGCCCGCGCATCAGCTCCTCAGGGCTCTCCGCGAGCAGCATCTGCGCGGTGTGCGGAAGCCCTCCGCCGGTGCGGTACTGGGCCCGTGCGATGCGGCCGAGGTCGCCGTGCAGTGCGGCGATGTCCTGCCGCTCCCGTTCGAGAAGCCGCTCCAGCCGCTGCGCCCGGCCCCGCTGCACCTCCGCCTCGCGGCGGCCGGTTTCGTACTGCTGTGTCGCCAGTGACGCCTCCTCGTACAGCCGCACGACCTCGGCGCCGACCCCACCGGAGCCACCGCCATCGCCCGCGGCCGTCGTGGGCCTGGCCACCAGGACGGCCGTCGCGCACAACAGCACCAGGACGAGCGGGGGGTGGCGACGGCGTGAGCGCATGAATGGATCGTGTCGCGCGAGGACGGCTCCGGTCCTGTTCAAGTCGTACACCTGGGGGACCGGTCGTCACGGATGGACCAGTGCGCTGAGCCGAACAGGGGTCCCCGGAACCCCACTTCGGCTCGTCGGTGCGCACGGCTGCACGCAGCGCGCCTGGTTCAGAACGGCGCTTCCCAGACCACCGACGTACCGCCGCCGTCCTGCCCGGGGTTCGGCCCGTACCAGCTGTCCCCGCCGAGCGACTCCGCCCGCCGTTCGAGGTTCTTCAGTCCGCTGCGCCGACCCCCCTCGGGGATGCCGACCCCGTCGTCCGCGACCGTCAGGCGTACGCCGGGTTCCTCGTCCGGCAGCCGTACGGTCGCGTCCACGGTGACGTCGATACGGGACGCCCCCGCGTGCCGGAAGGCGTTGGAGAGGGCTTCGCGGAGGGCCGCGATGAGGTTCTTGGCCGTGAGCTCTCCGACGACCGTGTCGACGGGACCGACGAACTGGTACGACGGCTTGAAGCCGAGCGGTACGGCGGCCATGTTGATCTCGCGCAGTACGCGGGTCCGCAGCCCTGTCGGGAACTCCGCCGGCCCTTGCTGGAGCGCGAAGATGGCCGTGCGGATCTCCTGGATGGTGACGTCGAGTTCGTCGACCGCCTTGCCGACTCCCCGCCGCACCTCGGGCAGGACGGAGCGCCGCTGCGCGCTCTCCAGCAGCATCCCGGTGGCGAACAGCCGCTGGATGACGAGGTCGTGCAGGTCACGGGCGATCCGGTCGCGGTCCTCGTACACCGCGAGCCGCTCCCGGTCCCGCTGCGCCTCGGCCATCATCAGCGCGAGCGCGGCCTGCGAGGCGAACTGCGTCGCCAGGGTGCGCTCGGTCTCCGTGAACGGACGCGCGCCTTGCGCCCGTGCCATGACGAGTGCGCCCAGGACGCGGCCGCCGCTCCGGAGAGGCAGCAGCATCGTGGGTCCGTACCCGCGGGCCAGGTCGGCGAGCATCCGCGGGTCGGCAGCCGCGTCCTCGACGAACACGGCTTCCCCCGCGAGGACTTCGCCCGCCACCTCGTTCTCGGGCGGCACGACCAGTCCCAGCGCCCTCGACGGCCGTTCGGACGCGGCGGCGACGATCTCCAGACCCCCTTCCGTCGCGGGCAGCAGCACGAGCCCGGCCATGGAGTCCGAGAGCCGGCGGGCCTGTTCCGCGACCACCTGGAGGGCTTCGTCGGCGTCCCCGCCGGAGAGCAGCGCGGTGGTGACGGCCACGGATCCGTCGATCCAGCGTTCACGCCGCTTGGCGGCCTCGTACAGTCGCGCGTTCCCGAGGGCGATGCCCGCCTCACGCGCCAGCACACGCACCATGTCGAGGTCGTACTCGCCGAACGGCTCACCGCCGCGCTTCTCAGCGAGGTAGAGAGTGCCGAGGCTCTCGCCCCGCACCCGGATGGGGACGCCCAGGAATCCGGCCGCGGGCGGGTGGCGCAGTCCTTCGTGCCCGTCCGGCAGGCGTCCGATCCACCGGATGCTCTCCCCGTCGACGTCCTCGCGTGCGCGCTCGGCGAGCCCGTCCCAGCCCTCCGCCGCCAGCCCGACCACCGCGTACCGGGCGTCCGCCAGCTCCGCCGCGGTTTCACAGATCCGTTCGAGCGCGGACCGCAGTTCCAGCCCGCTTCCCACCGCCCGCATCGCTTCCAGCAACCGCGGCACGTCGTCCGGGTTCGGGGCGGCACCGGGGTCCGGCTCGTCTGACATGCACCGAGCCTAGTTAGTCCCATTTGTTCGGGAAAGTCGAGCGCCGTCAGCGGTTGCCGCACCCGCCCCCGGACCTCCTGCCCACCCTCGGGGTGCCCTCACCGTACGCCGGCGTGCGTCTCCGTCCGGCTCTCCCGCTCGGCCATCTCCCGCAACGGTCCCCGCGCGTGCAGCAGCTCGCCGAACGGTCCCCGCTGCACCACACGCCCCTCGGCCAGGACGATCACCTCGTCCGCCGCCTCCAGCCCCGCGAGCCGATGCGTGATCAGCAACGTCGTGCGCCCCGCGGTCGCGGCCAGCAGGTCGGCGGTGAGGGCGTCGGCGGTGGCCAGATCGAGGTGCTCCGCGGGCTCGTCGAGAAGCAGCACGGGAAAGTCCGCGAGCAGGGCACGGGCCAGCGCCAACCGCTGCCGCTGCCCCCCGGACAACCGGGCGCCGTGCTCCCCGATCAACGTGTCGAGCCCGTCGGGCAGCCCGTCGGCCCAGTCGAGCAGCCGCACCCGGCCCAGCACGTCCCGCAACGCGGAATCGGTCGCGTCCTTCCGTGCGAGCAGCAGATTCTCCCGCACCGAACTGTCGAAGAGATGCGCGTCCTGCGCGCAGAGTCCCACCAGGCGCCGCACGTCGTCGCCGTCCATGCCGGACGCGTCCACCCCTCCCAGCGTGTACGTCCCCGCACGCGCGTCCAGGAAGCGCAGCAGCACCTGCGCCAACGTCGTCTTGCCGGATCCGGACGGCCCGACGACGGCGGTCCGACGCCCGCGCTCGAGTACCAGATCCACGTCGGCGACCGCGTCCCGCCGCTGTCCCCCATGGCGAGCGGCCAGGCCCTTCAGCACGACCGGGAAGGGCGACTCGGGTGCCTTCACGGGCCGCTCCGGCTCCCGTACGGGCTCGGGCGCGTCCAGGACCTCGTACACGCGCTCCGCGCTCTTGCGCACCCGCTGCCGGTACTGGACCGCCAGGGGCAGCCCCAGCACGGCCTCGAAAGCGGCCAGCGGTGTGAGGACGACGACGGCCATCGTCACGCCGCTGAGCCGTCCGTCGAGGACCGCCTGGGCACCGACGAGCGCGGCGGCCGTGACGGTGAGACCCGAGATCAAGGCGATCAGCCCGTCGCCGAGCGCGGTGGCGGTGGCGGCGCGCGAGGCGATGCGGGTGAGTTCGGTGTCGGCCCGTCGCGCCTCGGCGGTACGTGCGGGGAGCGCGCCCGCGACCGTCAACTCGGCCGTTCCGGTGAGGAGATCGGCCACACGGGTCGCCAGCACTCCGCGGGCCGGAGCCAGCCGGTGCTCGGCACGGCGCGCGACGGCGCCGGTCAGCAGCGGCACCCCCACCCCGGCGGCCAGCAGCCCCACGGCGAGGGCAGCTCCCGCCTCGGGCAGCAGCCAGGCCGTGAACCCGACGGAGCCGGCGGACACGACGGCCGCCGCGGCGGCGGGCAGCAGCCAGCGCAGCCAGTAGTCCTGCAGCGCGTCCACGTCGGTGACGAGCCGCGCGAGCAGATCACCGCGCCGGGCGGTACGCAGTCCCGCGGGCGCCAGCCGTTCGAGACGCCGGTACACGGCGACCCTGGTGTCGGCGAGCATCCGCAGCACCGCGTCGTGCGACACCAGCCGCTCGGCGTACCGGAACACGGCCCGCCCGATCCCGAACGTCCGCGTGGCCGTCACGGCGACCATCAGATACAGCACGGGTGGCTGCTGCGAGGCTCTGGAGATCAGCCAGCCCGAGGTGGCCATGAGGCCGACGGCGCTCCCGAGCGCGAGACTGCCGAGCAGGAGGGCCAGCACGAGCCGCCCGCGGCGGGGCCCGGCCATGGCACGTACGCGTGCGAGCACGCCGCCGCCCCTCCGTGGAGGCAAGGGCGCCTCCTCCTCGGGCCGCTCGGGCGCCACCGCCACCACGTCGGAGTGAGTCGTTCCCGCGTCGGCGGACCGTTCGGGTCGCTCGTCCGGGGCCGCCGGTTCCAACCGCACCACCCGGTCCGCCACGGCCAGCAGGGCCGGCCGGTGGACCACCAGGAGCACGGTCCGCCCGACCGCGAGACGCCGCACCGCCTCCACGACCTCGGCCTCGGTCGCCCCGTCCAGCGAGGCGGTCGGCTCGTCCAGGAGCAGCACCGGCCGATCCGACAGGAACGCCCGTGCCAGGGCGAGCCGTTGGCGCTGCCCGGCGGACAGACCGGCACCGTCCTCACCGAGAAGTGTGCGCACGCCGTCGGGCAGCGCGTCCACGAACTCCAGGGCCCCGGCATCGGACAACGCCTGCCGCACCGCGGTGTCGTCCGCCTCCGGCCGGGCCAGCCGGACGTTCTCGGCGATGGACGCGGCGTACAGATGCGGCCGCTGCGGCACCCACGCGACCCGCGAACGCCATTCCTTCATGTCGGCTTCGGCGAGATCGACTCCCCCGACACGCACTCGGCCCGCCGTGGGTTCGACGAATCCCAACGCCACGTTCAGGAGGGTCGTCTTGCCCACGCCGCTGGGGCCGACGAGCGCCACGGCCTCCCCGGGCCGGACCTCGAAGGACACGCCGGACACCGCGTCGGACGACCGCCCGGAGTACCGGACCGTCACGCCCTCGAAGCTCAGCTGGCCCGAGGAGGGCACGGCGTCCGCCCCGAATGCCGACACGGGAGTCTCCAGGACCGAAAAGATCTCCTCGGCGGCCGACAGCCCCTCCGCCGCCGCGTGGTACTGCGCCCCGACCTGCCGCAGTGGCAGATACGCCTCGGGGGCGAGAACGAGCACGACCAGCCCGTCGTACAGCGCCATTTCACCGTGGACGAGCCGCATCCCGACGGTCACCGCGACCAGGGCGACCGAGATCGTGGCAAGCAACTCCAGCGCGAAGGACGAGATGAAAGCGATGCGCAGGGTCCGCATGGTCGCCTGCCGGTACTCCCCGGTGATCCGGCGGATGGACTCGGCCTGCGCCTTGGCCCGCCCGAACACCTTCAGCGTGGGAAGCCCGGCGACCACGTCCAGGAAATGCCCCGAAAGCCGGGACAACAGCCGCCACTGGCGGTCCATCTGGGACTGCGTGACCCAGCCGATGAGCATCATGAAGATCGGGATGAGCGGCAGTGTGCCGACGATGATCGCCGCGGACACCCAGTCCTCGGTGACGATCCGCGCGAGCACGGCGACCGGGACGACCACCGCGAGCCCCAACTGCGGCAGGTAGCGGGAGAAATAGTCGTCCAGGGCATCCACGCCACGGGTGGCGAGCGCGATCAGTGATCCCGTCCGCTGCCCGCTCAGCCACTCCGGTCCGAGCGCGCCGGCGCGGTCCAGCAACCGCCCTCGCAGCTCCGACTTGACCGCCGCGCTCGCCCGGTGAGCGGCGAGCTCGGTGAGCCAGGAAACGAGCGCCCTGCCCACCGCGACCGCCGCCAACAACACGAGTGGCGTGCGGAGTTCACCGACCGACAGTTCACGCTGGAAGGCTCCGACCACCACCTCGGCGATCAGCATGGCCTGGGCGACGACCAGGCCCGCCCCCGCGATGCCGAGACCGACGACCGCCATCAGGAAGAAGCGGGTGGCGCGGGCGTATCGGAGGAGTCGCGGGTCGATCGGTTTCACGTGAAACACACCCTCGGGTCAAACAGGTGTGTTTCACGTGAAACACACCCTCTTCTCATTGGACACGTTTCACGTGAAACGCGCCCTCGGATTCAGCGGTCTCAGTGCACGGCCTCGGCGATGTGCTGGGTACCGATCCGCTTGCGGAACACCCAGTACGTCCAACCCTGGTAGAGCATGACCACCGGCATCGCGATCACCGCACCCCAGGTCATGATCTTCAGGGTGTACGGGCTCGATGAGGCGTTGGTGACCGTCAGGCTCCACTCGTCATCGAGCGAGGACGGCATGACGTTCGGGAACAGCGTCAGGAACAGCATCGCGACCGCGGCGACGATGGTGAGGCCGGACAGTGCGAACGCCCAGCCCTCACGCCCTGCCTGGTTCGCCCCGATCGCCGCGACCAGCGCGGTCACGGCCACGACCAGAGCGACCAGGCTCTTGCCGTCCCCGCTCTCGACCTGGGTCCAGAGGAGGAACACCGCCGCGAGCGCGGCTGCCACCAGTCCGAGCCCGAGTGCCAGCTTCCGTGCCCGCTCCCGGATGTCACCGAGAGTCTTGAGCGCCGCGAACACCGCCCCGTGGAAGGTGAACAGTGTCAGCGTCACCAGACCGCCCAGAAGGGCATAGAGGTTGAGCAGGTCCCAGAGGGTGCCCACGTACTCCATGTCCTGGTCGATCTTGACGCCCCGCACGATGTTGCCGAACGCCACGCCCCACAGGAAGGCCGGGAGCAGCGAGGTCCAGAAGATGGCGTTCTCCCAGTTGCGCTGCCACTGCTCCTCGGGTCGCTTCACCCGGTACTCGAAGGCGACTCCGCGCACGATCAGGCAGACCAGGATGAGCAGCAGCGGCAGATAGAAGCCGGAGAACAACGTGGCGTACCACTCGGGGAAGGCGGCGAAGGTCGCACCTCCCGCCGAGAGCAGCCAGACCTCGTTGCCGTCCCAGACCGGGCCGATGGTGTTGATCAGCACCCGCTTCTCGGTCCGGTTGCGGGCGAGCAGCTTGGTGAGGACGCCGATCCCGAAGTCGAAGCCCTCCAGGAAGAAGTAGCCGGTCCACAGGACCGCGATGAGGACGAACCAGACGTCGTGAAGTTCCATGACTCAGCAGCTCCCTGGGCCTAGTAGGAGAAGGCCATCGGCTTGTCGGCGTCCCGGAGGTCGCCACCGATCTTCGTGGGCGGGTTGAGGTCGGCCTCGGTCAGCTCGGGCGGCCCGGCCTTGACGTACTTCACGAGCAGCTTGACCTCGATGACGGCGAGGATCGCGTAGATCGTCGTGAGGACGACGAGCGAGGTGATCATCTCGCCCTGCGACACACCGGGGGAGACCGCGTCCCGGGTCTGCATCACGCCGTAGACGACCCAGGGCTGCCGGCCCATCTCGGTGAAGATCCAGCCCCATGAGTTGGCGATCAGCGGGAAGCCCATCGTCCAGACCGCCAGGAGCCAGTACAGCCGGGTGGGTCCAGCTCCGAGCGGCTTCCTCAGCAGCACCAGGTGCGGTACCTCGTTCTCCCCCGTCCGGTGGGCGGCCGGCAGCAGGAACCTCTTCCGTGTGAGCCACAGTCCCAGCAGGCCCAGCGAGAAGGACGCCATTCCGAAGCCGATCATCCATCGGAAGCCCCAGTAGGCGACGGGGACGATGGGCTTGTAGTCACCGGGGCCGTACTTCTCCTGCTCGGCCTTGTTGGTGTCGTTGATGCCGGGCACGTACGAGTCGAAGTCGCTGTGGGCGAGGAAGGACAGGAGGCCGGGAATCTCCAGGGCCACCTTGTTGTGCCCCTCGTCGACGTCCCCGTACGCGAACACGGAGAACGGCGCGGGCTTCTCGCCGTCCCACAGCGCCTCGGCCGCGGCCATCTTCATCGGCTGCTGCTCGTACATGACCTTGCCGAGGGTGTCCCCGCTGATCGCCGTGAGCAGACCGCCGACCGCCATGGTGACCAGGCCGAGCCGCAGCGAGGTCCGCATCACCGGGATGTGCTTCTTGCGCATCAGGTGGAACGCGGCGATACCGACCATGAACGCGCCGCCCGTCAGGAAGGCCGCGGAGAAGCTGTGGAACACCTGGTTGACCGCGGTGTTCTGGGTGAGGACCAGCCAGAAGTCGGTGAGTTCGGCCCGGCCCTTCTGCTCGTTGATCCGGTACCCGACGGGGTGCTGCATCCAGGAGTTGGCCGCGAGGATGAAGTACGCCGACAGCAGCGTGCCGATCGAGACCATCCATATGCAGGCGAGGTGGATCTTCTTCGGCAGCTTGTCCCAGCCGAAGATCCACAGCCCGATGAAGGTGGACTCGAAGAAGAAGGCGATCAGGGCCTCGAAGGCGAGCGGCGCTCCGAAGACGTCACCGACGAAGCGCGAGTAGTCCGACCAGTTCATGCCGAACTGGAACTCCTGCACGATGCCCGTGACGACACCCATCGCGATGTTGATCAGGAAGAGCTTGCCCCAGAACTTGGTGGCCCTGAGGTACTTCTCCTTCTCCGTGCGCACCCAGGCGGTCTGCAGGCCCGCGGTGAGCGCGGCGAGCGAGATCGTGAGCGGGACGAAGAGGAAGTGGTAGACGGTGGTGATGCCGAACTGCCATCGGGCCACGGTTTCCGGCGCCAGAGCCAATTCCACGTCGTCATCTCCTTACGTCGCCGTAGAAACAGCGGCAGTTTGTCCCGCTTGTCATAGACATCACGGGAGCAACTGGGACTCGCTTGTGAACGCGTTCACATTCACAAGCAATTATGCCGCATGCTCGTTCGAGCGGTGACGGGTGGGGGGTACCTGGATGCGGACCCGGGCCCTCCACACGCAAAGGGCCAGCTCAGCGGCTATGTGAGGGGTGTAGTGGCATACGCCACAGAGGACTCGGGCCCCGGCATCCCGCGAAGCGCGGGATGCCGGGGCCCGGGGTTGCCCGTGAACTCAGGTCCGGGGCTCGTCTAGAGCTCCTTGCGGAACCCCTCCGTCGTCTTGAGGAAGATGTCGTTGGCCTCGGTCTCGCCCACCGTCACACGAACTCCCTCGCCCGCGAACGGCCGCACGACGACCCCGGCCCGCTCACACGCGGCGGCGAAGTCGCCGGTGCGCTCCCCGAGCCGCAGCCACACGAAGTTCGCCTGTGTGTCCGGCACCGTCCAGCCCTGCCCGCGCAACGTCTCGACCACCCGCGCGCGCTCGGACACCAGCGACCCGACCCGGCCCAGCAGCTCGTCCTCGGCCCGCAGCGAGGCGACCGCCGCGTCCTGCGCGAGCTGGCTCACACCGAAGGGCACGGCCGTCTTGCGCAGCGCCGCCGCCACCGGCTCGTGCGCGATCGCGAAGCCGACCCGCAGCCCGGCGAGGCCGTACGCCTTGGAGAACGTCCGCAGCACGCACACGTTCGGCCGCTCCCGGTAGAGCTCGACGCCGTCCGGCACCTCCACGTCGCGCACGAACTCCCGGTACGCCTCGTCGAGGACGACGAGGACATCGCCCGGAACCCGGTCCAGGAACCGTTCCAGCTCCGCCCGGCGCACCGCCGTGCCCGTGGGGTTGTTGGGGTTGCAGACGAAGATCAGCCGCGTCCGGTCGGTGATCGCGTCCGCCATCGCGTCGAGGTCGTGCACATCCCCCGGCGTCAGCGGCACCTGGACCGCCGTCGCCCCACTGATGCGGGTGATGATCGGGTACGCCTCGAAGGACCGCCAGGCGTAGATCACCTCGTCGCCCGGCCCGGAGGTCGCCTGCACCAGCTGCTGGGCCACGCCGACCGAACCGGTGCCCGTGGCCAGGTGCGCGAGCGGCACCCCGAACCGGTCCGCCAGCTCGCTCATCAGCCCTGTGCACGCCATGTCCGGGTAGCGGTTGAAGGCGCAGGCAGCCGCGCTCACGCTCTCCAGCACGCTCGGCAGCGGCGGATAGGGGTTCTCGTTGGAGGACAGCTTGTAGGCCACCGGGCCGTCCGAGGCCGCCGCGGGCTTCCCCGGCCTGTACGTGGGGATACCTTCCAGCTCGGCTCGCAGCTTCGGGCTCGTCTCGCTCACCGCAGTCCTCCTTGTGACCGTCTCCGGCTCATCACCACCACCGGCTACCAATACTCCTCACCTTAAGAGGATTCGGCACCGCTGAGTACGGCTCGGGACCGACCGCCCGGCCGGCGGCCGGCGTCCGCGCACACACTCCCGGGCATCACCGCACGAAGGCGTACGAAAGAGGGGGGCGCGCCGTACCTCAGCGCCCGCGCCGGTGGCTCGCGCCGTGGCGCGCATCCCTCGTGAAGGTGAGTTGAGACCTCTTCGAAACATGGCTCATTTGGCAGGCACATGCGCGCCGACAAGTGACGTCCTGCCATTGAAACGGTCAACTCCCTTGATTTCCAAGGCAATTAAGCGCTATTGACCATGCAGAAACGTGCCTGTCAACGAGTGCATATGCGTCCGCACTACCCCACCGCATGAGCCCTACTATCGGCTCGCCATGACAGCAGCAGGGAAGCACCAGGTGAGCCGGTCGGAGACCTCCCGACGAGGAAGCCGGCCGGGCCGAGCGGGCATCAGAGACGTGGCCGCGGCCGCCGGAGTCTCCATTACGACGGTGTCCGACGCCCTCAACGGCAAGGGGCGACTGCCGGACGCCACCAGACGCCATGTCCGCGAGGTCGCCGACCGGCTGGGCTATCGCCCCTCCGCCGCGGCCCGAACACTCCGTACCGGCAAGTCCGGCCTCATCGGCCTGACCGTGACGACCTACGGGGACGAACCCTTCACCTTCACGGAGTTCGCGTACTTCGCGGAGATGGCCAGAGCCGCCACCTCGGCCGCGCTCGCCCGGGGTTACGCCCTGGTCATCCTCCCCGCGACCTCGCGCCACGACGTGTGGTCGAACGTGGCCCTGGACGGGACGGTCGTCATCGACCCCTCCGACCAGGACCCGGTCGTCAGCGAACTGGTCCGCCAGGGGTTACCGGTGGTCTCGGACGGCCGCCCGGCCGGCTCCCTGCCGGTGACCGCCTGGGTGGACAACGACCACGAGGCCGCGGTCCTGGGGATCCTCGACCATCTGGCCGACGCCGGAGCCCGCCGGATCGGTCTCCTGACCGGGACGACGACCGACACGTACACGCACTTGTCGACGACCGCGTACCTGCGCTGGTGCGAGCGTGTGGGCCAGGATCCTGTGTACGAGGCCTATCCCGCGCACGATCCGTGCGCGGGAGCGGTCGCGGCCGACCGGCTGCTCGCCCGGCCCGACCGGCCCGACGCCGTCTACGGGCTGTTCGACCCGAACGGCACCGACCTCCTCGCGGCGGCCCGGCGCTACGGCCTGCGCGTACCGGACGACTTGCTTCTCGTGTGCTGCAGCGAGTCCACCGTCTACGCCAACACCGAGCCGCCCGTCACGACACTCTCTCTCAAACCACGACGAATCGGTACGGCAGTGGTCCAGCTCCTCATCGACGCGATCGAGGGGGTCGAATCGGACCAACCGGTCGAGCAGGTCATGCCGACGGAGCTGATCGTGCGTACATCCTCCGAGCGACGGTCGCCGCGGACGACCGTCAGCCCACCGAGGTCACCGGAACAGGGGTGACCTCCAACGCGGAAAGCTCCTCCCAATTCGGGAGAAAAGCACGGTGAACTGGGGTTCTGCTCCGATTCACCACCCCTGGGTCATCACATGGCGCGATCCGCATTCCTATGATGGGCGGACGACACCGCGGGCCGCTGCGACCAGGCAGTCCGACGCGGTGCAGATGCGGCGCGATGGTGGTGGAGGGGTCGATGACTCAGGGGGCCGGTCAGGGACCCGAGATGCGGACGCCGACGGTGCGCGACTTCCGCGTGCCGGCGTACGTGCACGAGGCCGGTCCGCACGCGCAGCCCCCCGGCCCGCACGCGCACCCCTCACCGCCGTACGACCGGTCCGCCGGCCCGTACGACCAGAGCGGGGCCCCGTACGCCGGGGCCGCGGAGCAGTACGGCCGGCCCGGCCCCTACGCCGGGCCCCCGCCGCACGGCGAGGGCGGCGTCCCGGCCCGGGAGCCGGAGGGCTACACCCCGACGGAGCGCGATCTGCCGGTGATCAACCGCGGTGACACGCTGCAGGTGCCGGTCGACCCCGAAGCGGGCCAGGTCCCTCAGCCCGACGAGGGACCGGGGCCGCTGTACGTCGTCGGTGACGTGCACGGGTACATCGACGAACTCGTGGCCGCGCTGCGCGAGAAGGGGCTCATCGACGCCGAAGCCCGCTGGGTCGCCGGGACCTCGCGTCTGTGGTTCCTCGGCGACTTCACCGACCGCGGACCCGACGGCATCGGCGTCATCGACCTCGTGATGCGGCTGTCCGCGGAGGCAGCGGCGGCCGGCGGCTACTGCAAGGCGCTCATGGGCAACCACGAGCTGCTCCTGCTCGGCGCCAAGCGGTTCGGGGACACCCCTGTCAACTCCGGCGCGGGGACCGCCACCTTCCAGGCCGCCTGGCTGCTCAACGGCGGCCAGAAGTCCGACATGGACCGCCTCGAGGACCACCATCTGCAGTGGATGGCCCGCCTCGACGCCATGGAGATGGCGGACGGGCATCTCCTCGTGCACTCCGACACGACCGCCTATCTCGACTACGGCGACTCCATCGAAGCGGTCAACGACACCATCCGCGAAACCCTCACCCGCAACGACGCGGACGAGTGCTGGGACCTGTTCCGCAAGTTCACCAAGCGCTTCGCGTTCCGCGACGACGGCGGCGCCCAGGCGGTGCGCTCCCTGCTGGAGACGTACGGCGGTTCACGCATCGTCCATGGTCACAGCCCCATTCCGTACCTCCGGGGCGAAGTCGGATCGGAGGACGGCGACACCCCCTCGACTCCCGTGGTCGACGAACCGCACGTGTACGCCGACAAGCTCGCGATCGCCATGGACGGCGGTGTGACCATGGCCGGAAAGCTACTCGTCCAGCAACTTCCTCTGGATAGCTGAGCGTTCAGCGGGCAGGCGTCCTCCGACGGAGGACACGTGCAACCCAGGGGCAATTTCTGGAAACCCCCTGTCACCGTGTGCCGTCGCCGCTCTACCATCGGCTTATCCGTAGCAGGCTCCCCTCCGTTTCTGCCCGACGGCTCGTCAGCATGCCGAGCCCCAAGCCCTACGGAGCATCGGGGGATGCACATGAACAGCGTTCCGCAGCACCTGCTGAGCGAGGACCGCCAAGAGTACGAGCGGATCCTCGACGAGGCGCTGCGCTCCGCCCCACACCGTCCGGAACTCGCCGCTGTCGGTCAGCGGCTCAACCCCGAGCAGCTGCGCACGATGGCGCTCAACGCCACCGCGATCATCACGGCGGCCGCGGCGACCGAGTACCAGCACTACGTGAAGGTCCGCGAGGAACTGCGCCAGCCGGCGCCGTCCACCCCTCCCGTCCGCGAAGGGTCCACCAGCACCACGGATCCGGCCACGGGCGCTGTCGGGCTCGCCACCACCATGGGAGAGGTCGCCGAGACCGCCGGGGCGGGTGCCGCCGCGGTCGCCGCCGTGCTCGCCCCCGTCCTCGCCGGTACGGCCGCGGCGATATTCCTGCTCGTCGGCTACATATTGAAGATGCTCGACCCCGAACCGGGCATCGCTCAGACCCTCCTCACCACGGGGTGGGTCTTCGGCGCCATCACCGCGGCCACGATCCTGGTGGCCGCGGTCGGTCTTCTGCTCGCCGCACTGCGCAACGGCTCCAGCTCGCTGCAGGCCGGTGCCAACGGCGAGCGCAGCGAGGAGGCGTCCCTGGCCAGGGACGCCTGGCACGACGCCCTCCTGGAGCGCGGCATCCTGCCGTTCCTCAGGGACGCACTCGCGGACCCGGGTACGGCGGCCCTCGGCCGTGCCAAGCCCGCGGCACCGACCAGCCGAATACCGCACCTCGGCTACAACCGCCCGGGCTTCAGCAGCCCTGACGGCGGCCCGGCAGCGGGCCCCCGCCCCAGTTTCTCGAGCCCGGACTTCAGCAGTCCGGACTTCGGGGGACCGGAGCACGCTCCCGAATAGGGGCCCTGCCTGCCAAGACTGATCGACGACGGAATTCCGTCGTCGATCTTTTCTTTTTACATTCCGTTCAGCGATGTCACCAGACAAGGCTGCCCACGTCTCTTACGTTGCCAATCATCACGTAAAGAGCAATAGGCCACTTCTGATGGCTGAGCACCATAAATAGTCCCACCTACACAGATTCGCAGGTGGGCTTGTTTTCTCCAGGGGAGCGAAGGATGCTATATGCCATGTGGCAATCCATCACGATGCACTTCGCACCCAGGCAGGCAGGATGGCAGCGTTAGGTCAGCGGGCCGCAGGCCTCGTGGCTGACAGGGGCCAGGCCGTCGGGTCATCGGCAGGCAGTGTCTTCGCACTCCGCCGAGCAGCCCTGAGCGGCGTGTCCGACCGCCTCGAGGCCGTTAGCCTACTGACCTACAACGCCAACCGCGTCAGGACGGAGACCTCGGTGCCACAGGAAGAGCCCGGATTCCAGCGTGCACGACTGCGTGATCGCCTGAAGAAGGCGAGGGAGAGCGCGGGGCTGAAGCAACGGGAGGTCGCGGAGCAACTCGACTGGTCACCCTCAAAGGTGATTCGGATCGAGGCCGGCACCGTCGGCGTGTCGGTGACCGACGTGCGGGTGCTGCTGGGGCACTACGGGATCACGGACCAGGCACAGGTCAAGGCTCTCACCGACATGGCACGGGCCGCGCGTCGGCCGCCGTGGTGGGACCAGTACCGCGCCTGGGTGACCCAGGACTTCGAGACCTACCTCGGGTACGAAAGCTCCGCGTCGATCATCAGGAACTTCGAACCGAACCTGGTGCCCGGTCTGCTGCAGACCGAGGAGTACATGCGCACGGTCCTCAACCGGCTGAACTTCGGCACGGAAAAGACCGAGCAGCTCGTACAGCTCCGCCTGGAGCGCCAGGACCGCCTCATCCAGTCCGACGGACCCGAGTCCTTTTTCATCCTGGATGAGGCCGTGATCCGAAGGACCGTCGGCTCACTGGAGACGATGCACAAGCAGTTCGAAAAGCTGCTGACGATCAATGAAATGACCAACGTAACGGTATTCACTGTGCCCTTCAGCGCAGGAATCTACCCACGCTTCGGATCACCGTACGCCCTTTTCGAGTTCCCTGACGACGATGACGAGATGGTCGTCTATCTGGAGAACCCCGAGGGTGAGGCAATTCTTAGCGAAAAAGCCTTGGGCCGCACGTCACAGCGCCGCCCGACAGACTATCTCGACATCTTCTGGGAAGTGGAGAGGGGGGTTGCCACTGGGGTGACACGAGAGTTCCTCTTCGGCCAGGAGTGACACGGAACAAAAGCTGGGGAGCATGTTACGGAACGTCACTGGCCGTAAAACAGGAACAGCTGCAGCGGCGGAGTCGGAGCGGCTAGGAAATGGCTTCCGGGCCAGAATCCTTCACCACGCCGAGGAAAGAATGCCAGGCATATGCACTGAACCCCAATAACACCCCTTCGGGGTCGTGCGAATCCCGCACGGCCACGTGATCGGCGAAAGCCACCTCGACACAGTTTCCCTGGTTACTCGCCGAGCTCTTTCGCCACCGCAGTTCAGCACCATCGAGTTCCATGCAGCCCCCACGTCTTCGCCTACGAAAAGTGGCGATGCCGAGGTATTTCGGCATCCAAATCAGTATGGGCGTCGCCGCCAGGGCTGCCAAGACGCACACCGGCGCCCATCACATGCCAATAAATGGAGGTATATGCATCATAAACGCAATAAAAGGCCAGCCGCGTTGCGCAAACGGCTGGCCGAAAAGAAACCGCGCTTGTTCAAAATGAACACAGCAAAAGGGAGCCCTCGACCCGGCCGGCAAGCTTCAGGTCACGGACTCCCTCGCCAAGCACCCTCGTCTGCGAAACCGAAAGGAGCTCTGTCATGGAGTCTACAGACTCCATCCCGGAGGGCTACACACCGCACACGACCAGCTCAAGGAACTGGAAGCTGTGGGCGCGCTCAGCAGGCGCCAACGTATTCAAGGGAGCTTGCACGGCTCTTGGGGCCGGAGCAGTCTCCCTGTTGATCTGGTGGTTCGAAAAGCAATAGCGTCACTCGCTCACCACTGGCCTCATCCGCGCGTCGGCACCGGGCCGGATCACCGAGGTCCTGGATTGCACTGCCCAGGGCCTCGGCTCCGAAGCACGAGGGCCGTTCGGTCGGCCAAAGGTGACTGCCTCTGACCATTCCTGCCCGCGAAGCTCATGAGCGGCAGCGCCAAAGCGAGGCGGCAGTGGGACTGTCGTGCCTTCCGTCGTCGGACTCTCGTGCCGTACTCCGGGCGGGCCCCGGCCGTCATGACCGGGGCCCTGGGAACGCGGCCGGCGCGTCCGCCCCTGCTCAGTCGGCCATGGGCAGGTAGACCCGGTTGCCCGCGGCGGCGAACTCCTTCGACTTCTGGAGCATCCCGTCGGCGACCTCTTCGGGCGAAGCTCCCTTGACCGCGTCTCCACCGAACTGCTCGTTGATGCTGTGACTGATCTTCATCGAGCAGAACTTCGGCCCGCACATGGAGCAGAAGTGCGCCGTCTTGGCCGGCTCGGCCGGGAGCGTCTCGTCATGGAACTCCCGGGCCGTGTCCGGGTCCAGGGCCAGGTTGAACTGGTCCTCCCAGCGGAACTCGAAACGGGCGTCCGACAGGGCGTCGTCCCAGTCCTGCGCGCCCGGATGCCCCTTGGCGAGGTCCGCCGCGTGAGCCGCGATCTTGTAGGTGATGACCCCTGTCTTGACGTCGTCCCGGTTGGGCAGGCCCAGGTGCTCCTTGGGCGTGACGTAGCAGAGCATCGCAGTGCCCCACCACGCGATCATCGCGGCACCGATGCCCGAGGTGATGTGGTCGTACGCCGGCGCGACGTCCGTGGTCAGCGGGCCCAGCGTGTAGAACGGAGCTTCGTCGCAGATCTCCTGCTGAAGATCGATGTTCTCCTTGATCTTGTGCATCGGGACGTGCCCCGGGCCCTCGATCATGGTCTGCACGTTGAACCGCTTCGCGATCCGGTTGAGTTCCCCGAGCGTTTTCAGCTCCGCGAACTGCGCGGCGTCGTTGGCATCCGCGATCGAGCCGGGCCGCAGGCCGTCACCGAGCGAGTACGTGACGTCGTACGCGGCGAGGACCTCGCAGAGCTCCTCGAAGTGCTCGTACAGGAACGACTCCTTGTGGTGCGCCAGACACCACGCCGCCATGATCGAGCCGCCGCGCGAGACGATGCCGGTCTTGCGGTTCGCGGTCAGCGGGACGTACGGAAGACGCACCCCAGCGTGGACGGTCATGTAGTCCACGCCCTGCTCGGCCTGCTCGATGACCGTGTCCTTGTAGATCTCCCAGGTGAGCTCCTCGGCGCGCCCGTCGACCTTCTCCAGCGCCTGGTACAGGGGCACCGTGCCGATGGGCACGGGGGAGTTCCGCAGTACCCACTCCCTGGTGGTGTGAATGTTGCGGCCGGTGGACAGATCCATGACCGTGTCGGCGCCCCAGCGCGTCGCCCAGGTCATCTTCTCGACCTCCTCCTCGATGGAGGAGGTGACGGCGGAATTGCCGATGTTGGCGTTGACCTTCACCAGGAACCGCTTGCCGATGATCATCGGCTCGATCTCCGGATGGTTGACGTTGGCCGGCAGAACGGCCCGGCCCGCCGCGATCTCCTCGCGGACGACCTCGGGGGAAACGTTCTCCCGGATGGCCACGTACTCCATCTCCGGCGTGACCTCCCCCCGCCTCGCGTACGCGAGTTGCGTCACAGCCTGCCCGTCACGGCTTCGGCGAGGCAGGCGTGGGCGCCCGGGAAAGACGGCGTCGAGGTTGCGCAGCCCTCCGCGCGGTGAGGTGTGCTTGATCCCGTCGTCCTCGGGACGCACAGGGCGGCCCGCGTACTCCTCGGTGTCGCCGCGCGTGATGATCCAGTTGTCGCGCAGGGGTGCCAGCCCCCTGCGGACGTCGGTCTCGACGACCGGATCCGTGTACGGGCCGGAGGTGTCGTACAGGGTGACCGACTGCCCGTTGGTGAGGTGCACCTGCCGGACCGGCACCCGCAGGTCGGGGCGCGAACCCTCGACGTACGCCTTGTGCCAGCCGATGGACTTGCCGGCTTCGCCGTTCTCGGGCGGGGCTGCTGCCCCCTCGTTCTCGGGCGAAGCGGACACCTCGGTGCTGTCGGCCGGGGCGGGTGCCCCGATCGTCTGGCTGGAGGCAGGCGTGCGTACGTCCTTGTTGGTCATGAGACCTACTCCCTACGCCGGCATTACCCGGTAACAGGTTCGGCGGTCGACGCAGCGTTTCCCGTCCCGGCGATGTTCCACGTGAAACATCGCGGATACGGAGGTCAGCGCCCTCTCAGCCCGGTGCTCCGAGCTCCCGCGTGTGCAAAGGTGCTTCCACGCTAGCGTCACAATGGGCGCGGTGAACAGTGGGCCCCTCGCGTTCTTGCGATGATCGGTCGGTGACCACGACGCAGCAGCCCCCACTTCCGCCGTCCGAACCCCCCCACGGACACGGCCACGACGGCCATGGTCACGGGGGCGGACCCGGACACGGACCCCACGGCCCCGGAGGGGGCGGCGACGACGGCCCGCCCGGCGGCGGGCACGGTCACTCGCACAGTCATGGCCCCGCGGCCCCCGTCTCCATGCACCTGCGCAAGGTCATCGCCGCGGTGCTGATTCCTTTCGCCGCGGCGGTCGTCGTGGGCCTCGTGGTGCTCTGGCCCGGCGGCGCCCCCGGACACGAGCGCACGGGTGTCGGCTTCGACCGGCAGACCCAGCAGGCCACGGTGACCAAGGTCGACGAGGTCGACTGCAAGTCCGTGAACGCCTCGGGCGAGACTCCGACCGGTGACACCTCGACGGCCGAGGGTTCTTCGGCACAGCAACAGGCGTCGGGCACCTGCAAGAAGGCGACGGTCCGGGTCGACACCGGGAAGGACAAGGGCCGTACCTTCACGGAGATCGTCCAGCCGGACTCCTCCCGGCAGTTGAAGCAGGACCAGGAGGTGATCGTGGCGTACGCGCCCGACGCCCCCAAGGAGCTTCAGTACTCGGTCACCGACGTGAACCGCAAACTCCCGATGACACTGCTCGCCGGCATCTTCGCCCTCGCTGTGGTCGTGGTGGGCCGGATGCGCGGTGTCATGGCACTGATCGCGCTGGCCGTCAGTTTCCTGATCCTGACGTTCTTCATCCTCCCCGCGATCCTGCAGGGCTCGAACCCGCTGGTCGTGGCGGTGGTCGGGGCGAGCGCAATCATGCTGATCGCGCTCTACATGTGCCACGGGCTCTCAGCGCGGACGTCGGTGGCCGTACTCGGCACACTGCTTTCCCTGGTGCTGATCGGGCTGCTCGGCTCACTGTTCATCGACTGGGCCGCGCTGACCGGCAACACGGACGACAACACCGGTCTGATCCACGGTCTGTACCCGTCCATCGACATGAGCGGTCTGCTGCTCGCGGGAATCATCATCGGTTCGCTCGGAGTGCTCGACGACGTCACCGTCACGCAGACCTCGGCGGTCTGGGAGCTGCATGCGGCCAATCCCACGATGGGCTGGCGAGGGCTGTACCGGGCGGGCATCCGCATCGGCCGCGACCACATCGCTTCCGTCGTCAACACCCTCGTCCTCGCCTATGCGGGCGCGGCGCTCCCTCTGCTGCTGCTGTTCTCCATCGCGGAGAGCAGCGTGGGGACGGTGGCCAACAGCGAGCTGGTGGCCGAGGAGATCGTGCGCACACTCGTCGGCTCGATCGGACTGGTCGCCTCGGTGCCTGTCACGACAGCTCTGGCGGCCCTGGTGGTCGCGGCGGACCGCCCGGGCGACGGCGCCCCGGCACAGCAGCAACCGCAGCCGCAGCCGCAGCCTCAGGCCGGTTCAAGGGCACCCCTGCGCGGGAGCGGCCGCCGCCGCAAGCACTGAACCGGACGGCGTACGGCGCGGGGCGTCACATCACTCCGGACCGTCCTCGCGTCATCCCGCGCTCTGTTCCTCCGCCAGGATGCGGTCCAGTGCCTCGTCGAGATGGGTGTCGAAGTCGGCGAGCGAGCGCTCCTGCCCCAGCGGGACCACCCGGTCCGTACGGTCGAGGAACGCCAGCAGCGGCGCCGTACCGCAACGGAACAGAGCCTGGTCGGCCCCCACCTGAAGCCGGATCAGGACATCGCCGAACCCCTCCGCGTCGGCGGGGGTGATGTGCACGTCCCCGTCCCCGCAGGGGCGGCCCACGCCGTCGATCAACAGCTCCCTGCCGAAGGCCCAGGTCACCGGGGCGTCACCGGGCAGGTGGAAGGTCAGCCGCACGGCATAGGGATCACAGGTCTCGTAACGCAGCTCCACCGGGATACGGAAGGAGAGCTCCTCCGAGACGACGAAGCTCATCATGACCTCTGCCTGTACTACCGACTCGCGCATCGCCTACCCCGTCGTTTGCCGTCGACTGGCCGGGAATCATCCACCTGACACTGCAGGCATCTTGCTGAACGTACACACCAGATCACAAGGAGTGAGTTTTCAGATGCTGATAGACAGCGAAAGCGTCCCCAGCAGCCTGCCGATCTCGCCCTGCAATCGCCGCGCCGCCGGCATCAGCCGGTCGGCCTGGTGGGACGGCATGGAGATGGCCATCGTGGCCGCTGTACTGCCCACTGTGATGGGGATCGCGGCGCAGACCGTGCCCAGCGCGTACTCCTGACGCTCGATCACGGGCTGCATGCGTCGCGTCGATTCGAGGCGCCGCATCAGGGTGTGATCGTCACGCACCGTATACGGCGTGATGGACTGAATGGGGTAGCGGTCGAGGTGGTCCCTGCGCGACTCGGCGTCGAGCTGGGACAGCAGACACTGGCCGATCGCATGCGCGTGCCCTGTCTCACGGAAGTCCGCCCACTCCTCGACCGCCGGATTGGCCGGAGTGTCGGCGACACACTGGACCTCGATCTCACCGGCGGCGTAGACCGCGTAGTACACGGGTACACCGATCGAATCGCGCCAACGCCCCAGCGCGTCGGCGACCGTGCTGCGACGTTTCTGCTGGGCGCTGCTGCTGCTCAGGCGCACGGCCGCCTCACCGAGGAAGAACAGCCCCTTCTCGCGGCGCAGATAGCCCTCGTGCGCCAGGGTACGCAGCAGGTGGTACGCCGTGGGGAGGGCGAGCCCGGCCTCACGGGCCAACTGCTTCGCGGGCGCCCCGTACTCGTGGCGCGCGACGGACTCCAGCAGGCGCATCGCGCGCTGGACCGATCCGATGAGGGTCGTGGGGTGCGGCTCGGGGGTGGGAACCTGCGGTCCTGCAGGTGCGGTGTCAACCGTGGCCAAGGGTCACTCCCGAAGCGCGAGGGGGGCCGCCCGTGCGGGGGTAACACGGGAGGGTTCGGAACGCCGCTCGCGGGGATCAACCCCGCGTCGAATTCCGGACTTTAACCGTCTGCCACCGATCGCCGACGGCATGCGTCGAAAACTTCCCCCGCCCGAGGGAACCGTCGATTCCTGGTTACCGGCGGCGGTTGCCGCACAGGTGGTCCATCGGTTGCCACGAGCCGATGACCCGGTCGAGGAGCGGGCACGTCCGCGGCCGGCTCCTGTCGACCAGGGGCGGCGATTCGCCTGCCCCTTCCGCCACCGCCTACCAGTCGCTCCTCGACGAGGAGTTCGACATGAACTTCCGTCCCACGTAGATCAGCCCACCGACCAGTGCCACGAAGACCAGCAGCTTGAAGAGCAGGCCGATCACGAACCCGACGACGCTCGCTATCAGGCCGCCGAACACGACCAGGGCGATGACCGGCACCGCGACCCACTTAATCCACCACGGCATCCCCGCGAAGATCTCTTGCATCGCCTTGTTCCTTGTCTCTCTGCCCGTTTCCGAGTGCTGTCCGTGCCCGTTCGCGGAAGCTGACGGGTCCTGCGTGTCCTGCCCTCGATGCTAGGTGCGGCAGGGGTGCCTGCGGGGGCCTGGCACCCCTTGTCCTCCCCTGACCGGTCCCCTAGGGAACCCTGAGGCGGACGTCAGCTCTCCGGCGGAGAGAAGACCACGACGACCCGCAGATCCTCGCTGATGTGGTGGAACTTGTGAGCCACTCCCGCGGGTACGTACACGACGCTGCCGCGTGCCACCTGAGTCGTCTCCATGCCGACCGTGATAGCGGCACGGCCGCTCACGACGAAGTAGACCTCGTCCTGACGGTGGGGCTGCTGAGGGTCCTGCGTGCCCGCGTCCAGCGCGTACAGGCCGACCGACATGTTCTTCTCACGCAGGAACTGGAGGTAGGCGCCGTCGTTGGCGGCGCGCTCCGCCTCCAGTTCGTCCAGCCGGAATGCCTTCATCGCCCTTGTCCGCCCTTGCACCGCTGCTCGTGTTCGATCTCGTCTGTCACGATCAGACACATGAAGAATTTCGTAGTCAAGACGATCGCCAACGCGGGCGCTCTGGCAGTGGCGGTGTGGCTGCTCGACAAGATCACCCTGACAGGTGACAGCACGGGCAAGGAAGTCGGCACCCTGCTCCTGGTCGCGCTGGTCTTCGGGCTGGTGAACGTCCTGGTCAAGCCCATCGTGCAGGTCCTCACCTTCCCGCTGTTCATCCTCACGCTCGGTCTGATCACTCTGGTGGTCAACGCCCTGATGCTGCTGCTCACCTCGTGGCTGGCGGACAAGCTCGACCTGAGCTTCCACGTCGAGGGTTTCTGGACCGCCGTGCTGGGCGGCCTGATCATCTCGGTCGTCTCCTGGGCGCTGAACGTCGTCCTCCCGGACACGGACTGAGCGACCCCGATGCCCTATCGCGTGTGCTTCGTCTGCACCGGCAACATCTGCCGCTCCCCGATGGCCGAATCCGTGTTCCGCGCGCGGGTGGCCGAGGCCGGGCTCGACGGCCTCGTCGAGGTCGACAGCGCGGGCACGGGAGGCTGGCACGAGGGTGACGGCGCCGATCCGCGCACCGTCTCCGTGCTGGAGACGAACGGCTACGAAAGCGGCCATGCGGCCCGCCAGTTCCTCACCGGCTGGTTCTCCCGGCTCGACCTGGTGATAGCTCTCGACGCCGGGCACCTCAGGGCCCTGCGGCGCCTCGCGCCCACCCCGGCCGATGCCGAGAAGGTCCGGCTGCTGCGCTCGTACGACCCCGCCGCGGGCGACGATCTCGACGTACCAAATCCCTATTACGGGGGCATGGGCGGGTTCGAGGAGTGCCTTGAGATGGTGGAGGCGGCGAGCCCCGGTCTGCTCGCCGCGGTGCGGGAGCGAGTGGAGGGACGGGCGGCATGACGGAATTCTTCGAGGAAACCGGCGACGGTACGCGCGCGGTGCGGGCAGGCCTGCCCGCACCGGTCAAGCACGAACCGACCCTGCCGGGCCCGGTCTTCGCCGCCCACTTCCATCTGCCGGGCGATCCCACGGGGCCGTACACCTACGGACGTGACGAGAACCCGACCTGGACCCACCTGGAGCGCGCCATCGGCGAGCTGGAGGCCCCCGGGCGGGACGACGTCGAGACGTTCGTCTTCGCCTCCGGTATGGCCGCCATCTCTGCCGTCCTCTTCTCGCAGCTGAGCGCCGGCGACACGGTCGTGCTGCCCAGCGACGGTTACCAGGTCCTCCCGCTCGTACGCGGGCAGTTGGAGGCGTACGGGATCGAGGTGCGTACCGCGGCGACCGGCGGTGACGCCCAGCTCGACGTCCTGGAGGGTGCGAAGCTGCTGTGGATCGAGACCCCCTCTAACCCGGGGCTCGACGTGTGCGACGTGCGGCGCCTCGTGGCGGCGGCTCACGCGCGCGGATGTCTCGTCGCGGTCGACAACACCCTGGCGACACCGCTCGGGCAGCGACCCCTGGAGCTGGGGGCCGACTTCTCCGTGGCCAGCGGCACCAAGCAGCTCACCGGGCACGGAGACGTCCTGCTGGGATACGTCTCGGGCGGCGACGCCGCGACGATGGCCTCCGTACGGCGCTGGCGCAAGATCGTCGGGGCGATCCCCGGGCCCATGGAGGCATGGCTCGCCCACCGCTCGCTCGCCACGCTGCACCTGCGTGTGGACCGGCAGAACGCGAGCGCGCTGGTGATCGCCGAGGCACTGCGGGACTGGTCCGAGGATCTCGGCGTCCGTTATCCGGGGCTGCCCGGCGATCCCTCTCACAAGATCGCCTCACAGCAGATGCGGCGCTTCGGATGCGTGGTGTCGTTCACGTTGCCCACGCGCGCGCGTGCCGACCGTTTTCTCGACGCGCTGCGGCTGGTGGACGATGCGACGAGCTTCGGCGGGGTGCGGTCGACGGCCGAGCGGCGCGGCCGCTGGGGCGGCGACGCGGTCCCGGAGGGCTTCATCCGTTTCTCGGTCGGTGCCGAGGACCCCCAGGATCTGGTGGCGGATGTCCTGCGGGCCCTGGACCGGTCGGCGTCGTGAACGCCTGCTGAGCGACCGGTCAGTAGGCGGGTCACGGAAGGCGGACGGTCCGAGCCTCCCCCCTCGTGGCTCGGACCGTCCCGGTTCTGCGCGCGAAGAACCGCGCGAACAAGGCTAGTTGACTCTGCGTCAGTGCCCAATCACGGTAGCGACAGAGACCTATCGACTTATTTATAGTTGAGGGCTTCCGAGGAGCTGGAGAGGGAAGGAACGCCATGGATTTGGCCCTGCTGCGGACCTTCGTGACCGTGCACCGGGCCGGCTCCTTCACCCGCGCCGCCGCGTTGCTCGGCCTCTCCCAGCCTGCCGTCACCTCGCAGATCCGCACACTCGAACGGCAGCTGGGACGCCCACTGTTCCTGCGCCAAGCCCGCGGGGTGACCCCTACCACCATCGGCGACGAACTCGCTCACAAGGCTGCTCCGCATCTCGACGCCCTGGTGGAGATCACCGAGACCGGCCTCGACGAGGACTCCTCGATCCGCACGCTCCACCTCGCCGGACCCCCGGAGTTCACCGCTGAGCGCGCGCTGCCCGCACTCACCGAGCTGATCGATGACGACGGCCAGGGCTTCGCCCTGCGGGCCTCCTTCGGCAATGCCGAGGAAACGCTGGAAGGACTCTCCTCCGGGCATCATGATCTGGCCATCAGCACGGCCCGCCCCCGCGGTCCCCTGCTCACCGCGACTCCGCTCTGCGACGAGGAGCATGTCCTGGTCGCCGCTCCCCGCTGGGCCACCCGTATCGGCTCCACCAGGGCACCGCGCAGCGGGGCGCCCGCCCTGGAGAACCTGCCGGTCGTGGAGGTGCACGAGTCGCTGCCGTTCATCACCCGCTACTGGGCCTCTGTCTTCGACTCCCTGCCCGCCGCGTCGGGCACCGTCATCGTTCCGGACCTGCGCGCGGTACTCGCCTGCGCCACCACCGGCGCGGGACTCGCGGTGCTGCCGCGCTACCTGTGCGAACCGGCCCTGGAGCGGGGAGACGTCGTGGCGCTGACCGAACCCGCGGTGCCTCCGCTTCGCACGTACTTCCTGGTGGTACGCAGCGGCACACTGGCCATGCCGCATATTGCGCGGGCGCACGAGTGGCTGCTGCGCGCCGCCACCGACTGGGCGTGACAAAGATGCTTCCCCTGGTCAGCCCCACGATGTTTCACGTGGAACCAACCGGGCCACATTCCTCCCATGACCGTCCGACCCGTGGTCAAGCGCACCGCCCGGGCCGTCCTTCTGGACGGCGATGACCTGATCCTGATCAAGCGGACCAAACCCGGCCTCGATCCCTACTGGCTGACGCCCGGCGGTGGGGTCGAGCCGGAGGACACGACCGTCGTCGACGCGCTCCATCGCGAAGTGCACGAGGAGCTCGGCGCCAAGATCACCGATGTCGTGCCCTGTTTCGTCGACACCGTCGAGCACATCGGCGAGGGCGGCGGCGCGAGCGGAGTGAAGGTCCAGCACTTCTTCGTGTGCCGTCTGGGTTCCATGGATCCCTCGCTGCGCCACGGCCCCGAGATCGACGAACCCTGCGGCGAGTACGAGATCGTGCGCATCCCCTTCACCCGCGTCGGCATCGCCTCCGTCCATCTCGTACCGCTGTCACTGCGGCACTATCTCGACGGGAACATCGAGGGCGTACGGGCTATGCACGCGCCCGATCTGGGCTGAGACGCACGGCTGCGGGTTGGGGCCGGAATCGGGCACACACGGCCCGTGAAGCGTCGCCGCGGGCCCCTGTGCCCGTCGTCCGTGGGCCAGGCCCGTAGCCGGCGGCCATGAGCTCCGTGCCGCCGGGGTCAGGCCCTGGTCGCGACGAGTTCTTCCACCGCGTCGTGACGGATCCGCTCCGACGGGATGCCGATGTCCCGGAGCGCGTGCACGCCGTTGCGGATCATGCCGGGCGGGCCCGACAGATAGGCGTCGTACTCGTTCCACGGGCCGTAGTCCCGTACCGCGTCGGGCAGCTGAAGATGCGCCTGCCGATCGACTATCGGACGCACGGCGAGCCAGGGGTGGCTCTGCTGGAGCCGGAGCATGGTGTCGAGGTCGTACAGGTCGTGATCGGTCCGGGCTCCGTAGAAGACCTCCACGGCGCGCCTCTGTCCGTACTCGGCAACGTCCTCGACCAGTGCCTTTATCGGGGCGATGCCGGTACCGCCGCCCAGGCAGAGCAGCCCGCTGTCGGTGGTGTGATCGACGGTCATGGAGCCCGTCGGCGGGCCCAGCCGGATGGTGTCACCGGGGCGGGCTCGGTGCACCAGCGCACCGGAGACCCAACCCGCCGGTACCGCCTTCACGTGGAACGACAGCAGTCCGTCGGACCGGGGCGCCGAAGCAAACGAGTAGTGCCGCCATATACGCGGCCACCAGGGGGTCTCCAGGCTCGTGTACTGCCCTGCGAGGAAGGGGTACGGCTGATCGGGCCGGACGGTGATGACGGCGATGTCCGGGGTCCTCAGGTCGTGCGAGACCACCTCGGCCAACCACCAGGCCGGGGCACGCAGTTCGTCCGTTGCGGCGGCATCGATCATGACCTGCGAGATCGTCGTGTACGCCCTGACCCAGGCCGCCTCCGTCTCCTTGTCCCAGACAGGCGCGGCGAACCGGCTGAGCGCGCCGATGAGGCACTCTCCGACGGCCGGGTAGTGCTCGGGGCGAGTGCCGTACTTGCGGTGGCCGCGGCCGAGGTTCTGCAGATACGCGACCAGGACCTCGGTGTTGTCGATGTGCTCGGCCGCCGTCAGCAGGGCCTTGAGCAGCCGGTCCCGCTGGGTGTCCATCGCGGCGGGGAACAGCGGACGCAGGTAGGGATGGCGGACGAAGAGCAACGCGTAGAAGTACGAGGTGACCTTGTCGGCCATGGGCCCCACCTCGGCCATGGTGCGGCGGATGAGGACGGCGTCGGGGGTGGCGGGCGCGTCGGCACGTGCGAGGTTCTCGGTGAGGGCGTCGGCGGGCGCGGGCCCGGCGCCGGTGGAGCCTCCGGCCGGAGAGCCCGCGTGGCGGCCTCCCGCGCGAGTGCTTCCGGCTTCGGCTCGGTCGGCGCCCGGTGCGGACTCCGCGCCCGGGGGCGTTGGCCGCCGTGTCGCGTCACCGTCTCCCGGCGTCGGCCCGCCGACGGGACGCAGCGTGGCCGGGCGCCGCCCCTCGGCCGTCTCCTGCTCGCCACCCGCGGGCGGCTCCGGCGGTGTGTGCGACGTGAACCAGTCGTCCCCACCGCCACCAGAAGCGCCGTTGTCGGCCGATGTGGTGGCCGGAACGTCCATGGAGTGCCTCGCCTCGAACATCTTTCGGTCGGTCCGCGCACCTCCTCGATCGGAAGATGCCTCTTCCCCCGCAGACTGCTTGCTTCTCCCCGTTCCACCTCGGCGGCGACGTGGCCACTGCGAACCGCGGAATCCCGGTTCCCCTAGGACGACAAGCACACCGAGAGCGTGGCATCGGGCGCATTGTCGCCATCGAAGCATCCCACTCAGCTTCACCACCCGGTCACATAACCGGAAATGCGGGTCTTCGATCTCTCTGTCCCGTTAGGCTGCATTGCTCTGCGTTCGCCCGGGCGGGGTGCACGGAATTCGGCCGGACAGAAACCGGGATCTGCCATACCGACCACTGTGTGCCGCGCTAGTTTTCACCTCCCTCACGTCAGCAACCGGGCGATGGCCGACCCGTCGTTCTCATCGACTACCGGGCAGCGCAGACCAGTTCATAGGCGTCCCGCAGATCCCGCCCCACGTAGGAGTGGGTGGCGAGGCCCGTCAGATGCCGGTCCGCATTGACCGCCACGGACACCGGGACCACCTGGAACAGATCCCTGTCCGACATCGAGTCGCCGTATGCGACACAGTCGGCACGCCCCACCCCGAACTCCTCGCAGAGCCGGTCCGCGATCCGCACCTTGGCAACCGCACTCAGAATTCCTGCCGGATCCACCGGCTCGGTGAACGGCACCGCCGGGAAGCGTGATCCGTACGCCGCGTGCGCTCCCCACCCTGTCAGCCCCTCCACGAAGAACGAGGGCGAGAGCGAGACGACAGCGCAGTAGTCGCCGTTCCGCCTGATCCGCGTCCAGACGTCCTCGATGCCCGACAGCCACGGGGCACCCGCGAAGGCAGCCTCCACATGAGCCTCCGTGAGATCCGCCCAGAGGGCGTGCACCTGCGTCGCATACTCCGGCGGGCCTATGAGCCCCGCTCCGATCGCCTCGTCGAGCGCCACGGCCTCGGTTGCCAGCCCCAGCTGCCGGGAGATTTCCACAGGCGCCGACGAGTTGTGCAGCAGCGTCCCGTCCAGATCGAAGAGATGAAGTCTCGCCATGTACGCCGAGGCTAGTACGCGGAGTTACTCCCGTCGGCAGACGTCCAAGACGCTCCCGCCAGGCACGGTGTTTCACGTGAAACTAAGCCGCCCCGCACGCCGGGCCACTCTCGTCGTCCACGCAGCCGCGTCCGCGTGCTGGCTCGGGCTCACGCTAGGGCTGCTCGCTCTGGGTGTCACCGCGTCCACCACCGGGTCCGTGGCGACCGTGGAAGCCTCCGTCCGCGCCATGAAGATTTTCGCCGACTGGCTCCTGCTCCCCCTCGCGTTCCTCACGCTCCTGAGCGGACTACTGCTGTCCCTGGGCACTCCCTGGGGGCTGGCCAGGCATCGATGGGTCCACACCAAGTTCTGGCTGACCCTGGCGACGCTGACCGCCACCGCTTTCGCGCTGCGCCCCGGGGTCGACTCAGCGGTCACCGCGGTGTCGGCCGGCGGACCCCTGCCTGACCCCGGTGACGTCCTGTTCGGCCCGGCCGTCTCACTGTCCGCCTATCTCTTCATGACGGTCATCTCGATCCTCAAGCCCTGGGGGTTGACCCGACGCGGGCAGAGGATCCGTGCGGCCGCCCGCAAACCGGTGGACGTCGAGGGCACCCGTCAGACAGCCTGACCTGCGTGTCGACTCCTTCCACCGCTTCCCTGTCCATCCGCCGGCTGACGACTCGCGATCTGTCCGCCTGCGCCGACCTCTCCGAGGACCGGAGCTGGCCCCGTGAGGAACACAAGTGGGGCCTGTTGCTCACGGCCGGCACGGGGTACGGCATCGACGACCCCGGCGGAGGACTCGTCGCCGCGTGCGTCGTGACCGCCTACGGGCCTCAGGACCAACCTGAGCTCGCAGCCATCGGCATGGTGCTCGTCTCCGAGCGGCACGCCCGCCAGGGCATCGGGCGCCGACTCATGCGCCAAGTGATGGCCGATTTGGGGACCACCTCACTGACCCTGCACGCCACACCGTACGGGCGCCCTCTCTACGAAGAGCTTGGCTTCAAGGCCGTCGGCCGGGTCGAGATGGTCCGCGGCCACTTCACTCCCAGCGGCCCGGAGCCCGAGGTCCCCACCCGTCCGGCCACGGCCGAGGACCTCCCCGCGATTCTGCGGCTCGACGAAGAGGTCTTCGGTCCTGACCGCACGCACATGATCACGCGTCTTCCCGCCTTCGCCGACCAGTTGCGTGTCGCCGAGGTGGACGGACGGATCACCGGGTACGCGGCCGCCTGGCCCAACATGGACACCCACGTCGTGGGCCCGCTGATCGCCAGGGACACGCAGACGGCCAAGGCACTCATCGCCTCACTGGCGGCCCGCACGGACGGTCCCTTGCGCACCGACATCGACGTACGGCATGAGGAGTTGCTGGCCTGGGTGAAGGAGCGCGGGCTCACCTCCACGAGCTTCAACGCGGTCATGACGTACGGCATCGGAGAGCTACCCGGCGACTGGACGCGGCGCTTCGCCCCACTCACCGTGGCCGCGGGCTGAACCGGTGGCCCACGGACTGAACAGACGGCTGCCTGCTGAAATCGGCTCTGCGCCGTGCGGTCACCCGCGAGCGGTGCTGCAGGCGGGCGAGCCGAGCGGCCGACAGTGAACCGTCCGTCCTGTACGGGGCAGGCGGTTCGCTGCTCTGACTCTCCTGAGGTACCTCAGGTGCCGGGCCTCGTTATGCGAGGGCCTTGATCGCAGCGGTGGCGATGGAGTGGTCCTGCTCCGGCGCGCCACCGCCGACTCCGATCGCGCCGATCAGTCGGCCGTCGCGGTGGACCGGGACACCGCCCGCGATGAACAGGAGCGGGCGGTCGAGCGCGGTCGGCAGGGTGTGGAAGAGCCCGCCGGGCTGGACGGCTTCGACGAGGTCCGCGGTGGGGGTGTCGAGCTGCAGTGCTGTGTAGGCCTTGCGCGTGCTGGTCTCGCCCGAGATCAGCACCGCGCGGTCGTCACGCCGGAAGGCGAGCAGGTGACCGCCCGCGTCGAGGACCGTGACGCTGACCGTGGCGTCGCCGGCTTCCGCGGCACGACGGGCTGCCGTGACGAGAGCCTCGGCGTCCTGGATGGTCAGCGGGGCAACGGTGGTGGTGCTCATGAGGGGATTCTCCTTGTGGGGTGGTGCCGGGGGGTGCGGTGCGCAGGACGACCGCCTGTCGGCGTCGCACCCGGGCTCAGGGACCGGCCTGCTCACGACCGGCCGCGCACGGCCGGAGTGACCACAGTGGTGCCGGGCCCGCACAGGGCCGAGACGGCCGGGCAGGAGACTCAGTTGTGAACGGGGGCACGCTGCTTCGAGGACTGCACCGGCTCCGCCTCGACGGTGGCCGGGGAGTCGGCTCGGCGCTCCAGCGCGGCCGAGAGGATCGCGAGCAGCAGGGCCGCGGCGGCGAGGACAGCGCCGACCCAGTTGGGGGCGGTGTAGCCCAGACCGGCCGAGATGACGAGGCCGCCGAGCCAGGCCGAGAGGGCGTTGCCCATGTTGAAGGCGCCGATGTTCACGGCGGAGGCGAGCGTCGGGGCTCCGTGTGCCTGGTCGAGGACCCGCTTCTGCAGTGGCGGCACGGAGGCGAACCCGAGAGCGCCGATCAGAGTGATGGTCACGGCCGCAGCGATCTTGTTGTGCGCCGTGACGGTGAAGAGGGCAAGTACGACCGCGAGAGCGCCCAGTGAGACGTACAGCATCGGCATCAGGGCACGGTCGGCGAACCTGCCGCCGACGAGGTTTCCGACGACCATGCCGAGGCCGAAGAGCACGAGCAGCCAGGTGACGGAGCCGTCGGCGAATCCGGCGACATGCGTCATCATCGGCGCGATGTAGGTGATCGCTGCGAATACTCCGCCGAAGCCGAGGACGGTCATCAGCATGGCGAGCAGGACCTGGACGTTCTTGAACGCGGCCAGTTCGTGACGCAGTCGTACGCCTTCCGGCCTCGGCATGTCAGGCACCAGTTTGGCGATGCCCGCCAGGCCGAGGACACCCAGTGCGGCGACGGCCGTGAAGGTCACCCGCCAGCCGGCCGACTGCCCGATGAGAGTGCCCAGCGGAACGCCGACGACGTTGGCGACGGTCAGGCCGGTGAACATCATCGCGATGGCGCCGGCCTTCCTGTCCGGGGCGACGAGGTCGGCGGCGACGACCGAGCCGATGCCGAAGAAGGCCCCGTGCGCGAGCGACGCGACGACACGGCCGATCAGCATGACGGAGAACGTGGGGGCCACGGCGGAGAGCAGGTTGCCGACGATGAACAGTCCCATCAGCAGCATCAGCATCCGCTTGCGGGGCACCTTGGTGCCGAGGACGGTCATGAGGGGCGCACCGAACATGACCCCCAGCGCGTAGCCCGTGACGAGGAAACCCGCGGTGGGGATGGAGACACCGAAGTCACCTGCGACCTCGGGCAACAAGCCCATGATCACGAACTCGGTGGTTCCGATTCCGAAGGCCCCGATCGCGAGGGCCAGAAGCGCGAGAGGCATGGGGGAGAACCTTCCCAGAAGATTGCAGGAGCGCTTTACGTGCGTTCACAATAGTTGCATACGCGGGCTATGCGCAAGCGCAGGATATTGCAGCTGTGCTCTATCCTGGTGTCAGCCGCTCCGGGACGGAGGAATTGCCATGACAGCGACGGACCCCGCGCTCACCGCTCTCGCCCAGGGTTGGTGCACCCTCTCCCTGCTGCACGGGAGGATCGAGGCGCACATCGAACGGGCCCTGCAGACCCGGCACGGCCTGAGCGTGCGCGAGTACTCGCTCCTCGACGTCCTCAGCCGGCAGCACGACGGCGACGGCGGCCATCTGCAGATGAAGCAGGTCGCTGACGCGGTCGTCCTCAGCCAGAGCGCCACCACTCGGCTGGTGACACGGCTCGAGGACCGCGGCCTGCTTGCGCGCTACCTGTGCCCCACCGACCGTCGGGGCATCTACACGAACGTCAGCGAGGCAGGGCTCGAGCTTCTGGAGGAAGCTCGGCCCACCAACGACGCAGCGCTGCGCGAGGCGCTGGACGAAGCGGCCACGAGGCCCGAGCTGGCCCCTCTGGTTCGCGTTGTCGAGTCGGCGAGCCTGCCCGCGCCCGCGTAGGCGGATCGACGCAGGAGCCGACGGCGCCAAGCGGGGCCCCACGCCGGACACACCCCCGCGAAGAAGCCGACGGCGGGCGCACGTGCCCGCAGGGGCACACGACGGGCACCTTCGACGCCGCGTGCGTGCTGCATAGGCTGTCCGCCATGGGAGATCTTGAAATACGCCCCGCTCTCGCGGACGACATCCCCGCGATCGTCGCGATGCTCGCCGACGACCCGCTGGGCGCGCAGCGCGAGTCGCCGGACGACCTGACCCCGTATCTGGCCGCCCTGGAACGCCTCAGCGGAGATCCGAACCAGCATGTGGTCGTCGCCGTGCGCGCGGGACGCGTCGTCGGCACTCTCCAGCTCACGATCGTCCCGGGACTGGCCCGCATGGGAGCGACGCGCTCGATCATCGAAGCCGTCCGCGTGCATGCCGACGAACGGGGCAGCGGCCTGGGGACCCATTTCATCGAATGGGCCGTGGACCGGTCCCGGAGCGAAGGCTGCCAGTTGGTGCAGCTGACCTCCGACGCCAGCCGGACAGATGCTCACCGGTTCTACGAGCGTCTGGGCTTCACGCCCTCGCACGTCGGGTTCAAACTGCAGCTCTGAGGCACTTCTCGCCGACGACGGATCCCATCACGGCATGACGAGGGGCGTCCTGTTTCACGTGAAACAGGACGCCCCTCGTCATGCACCTCACCATGCGCCGCGAGAGACGGCTACTTGATCCCGCGCCACCCCTCGGGGTCCACTCCACCCGGGACGGGAGCCCCCTCTCCGTACGGCTGGCGCGTGAACACGAACGAGCCGAGGTCCAGGTGGCTCACCGCCCCGTCGGGGCCCTCCACGGCCCGCAGAAGCTCGCCGGCGTAGTAGCCGTCGAGTCCCGTCCAGGTCCCGTCCTCCCGGGCCCGAAAGCGCGAGCGCCGGCCACTGCCCGCGAGAGGGCCCAGCGTGACATCCCCGCCGGCCGTCAGGTGCAGCGCGAAGGCGTGCGTCCCCCAGTACCACGGCCCGGTCAGCTCCAGTACGGACCGGTCGGCTTCGGGCAGCGGCCGCCACGGCTCGGGAATCCGGGGCTCGGCGTCCGCGACGATACGGACGAGGTCGGCTGCCACCGTCGACACGGGCGGACCCGAGGTGCAGTTGGCGAGTACGACGGCTGCCAGATCGTCCTCCACGCTGATCATGAGCCCGGCGAGGAAGCCCGGGAGGGAGCCGCCGTGCCCCACGAGGGTGCGGCCGTCCCAGTGCTGGATCTGCATTCCCAGGCCATACGCGGCACCGGCTGCCACCTCCGCCGCTTCGGCCGGAGCAGCGGGCGTACGCATCTCCCGTACGGAATCCGCGCCCAGTACCCGGTCGTCGCCCTTCGCGAGAAAGGCGGCAAAGCGGGCCAAGTCGCCACTCGTCGACCAGAGTTGACCGGCCGGTGCCATCCGGCCGAGATCCTCGGTCGGCTCGGGAAGCATCACATCCGCCCAGGGATGTACGGCCCAGCCACCCGCGTGGGGCGCCTGCGGCTGACCGCTCGTCCTGTGCAGCCCGAGTGGTTCGAGCACCTCGCTCCGCAGGGCCTCTTCCCACGGGGCGTCCCGCAGTTCCTCGACCAGAGCGCCCAGCAACGTGTAGCCGGGGTTCGAGTAGTGGAACCGCCGGCCGACCGGATGCCGGTGCGGGTGCTCGCCCAGCACATCGGCGAGTTCGGGGCGCAGCGATCCCGGAGTGCGTTCCCACCAGGGGCTGGGAGACTCCGCGGCCAACCCGCCTGTGTGTGCGAGGAGTTCGGCAATCGTCGCCTCCCCCGCGCCGGTGCCCGGAAGATGCTTCTCCAGCGGATCGCCCAGGTCGAGTGCGCCCTCGTCACGCAGTCTCATGACCAGGACCGCGGTGAACGTCTTGGTGATGGAGCCGATGCGGTACTGAACGTTCTCGTCGGGCCCGTGCCCGTCCACGGAGGTACGGGAGCCGTGCCACACCGTGTCCCCGCCCCGCACGACCGCCGCGACCAACGACGGCGCCCGCCCGTCCGCCTGGGCGGTGGCGATTCTGTGCAGCAGGGTTCGGCGCGTGGCGGGAAGCAGATCTTCCCCAGGTGTCGTCGTCATGACCCCAGTCCACCTGTCCCGACAGCTCGCGTCGAGCGCATTTGTCACCATGTGGCGGTCAGGTCTGTGCCATGTCCACGAAGCGTGAGTAGTGGCCCTGGAAGGCGACCGTGATCGTGGCCGTCGGGCCGTTACGGTGCTTGCCCACGATGATGTCCGCCTCGCCCGCGCGCGGCGACTCCTTCTCGTAGGCGTCCTCACGGTGCAGCAGGATCACCATGTCCGCGTCCTGCTCGATGGACCCGGATTCACGCAGGTCGGAGACCATCGGCTTCTTGTCGGTGCGCTGCTCGGGACCACGGTTCAGCTGGGACAGCGCGATGACGGGCAGCTCCAGCTCCTTCGCCAGCAGCTTCAGGTTTCGCGACATGTCCGAGACCTCCTGCTGCCGGCTCTCGGAGCGCTTGCCACCGGACTGCATCAGTTGCAGGTAGTCGATGACGACGAGCTTCAGGTCGGCGCGCTGCTTGAGACGGCGGCACTTGGCACGGATCTCCATCATCGACAGGTTCGGGGAGTCGTCGATGAAGAGCGGGGCGGCCGAGACGTCCGGCATCCGGCGGGCGAGCCGGGTCCAGTCCTCGTCGGTCATCGTGCCGGAGCGCATGTGATGCAGCGCCACGCGTGCTTCGGCGGACAGCAGACGCATGGCGATTTCGTTGCGGCCCATTTCGAGCGAGAAGATCACGCTCGGCATGTTGTGCTTGATCGAGCAGGCTCGCGCGAAGTCGAGCGCCAGCGTCGACTTACCCATGGCGGGACGAGCCGCGATGATGATCATCTGTCCGGGATGCAGACCGTTGGTGAGCTGGTCGAGGTCGGTGAAGCCGGTCGGCACACCGGTCATCTCCCCCGACCGCGAACCGATCGCCTCGATCTCGTCGAGCGCGCCCTCCATGATGTCGCCGAGCGGCAGATAGTCCTCGGTCGTGCGCTGCTCGGTGACCGCGTAGATCTCGGCCTGGGCGCTGTTGACGATCTCGTCGACGTCACCGTCGGCCGCGTATCCCATCTGCGTGATGCGGGTGCCGGCCTCGACCAGGCGGCGCAGGACGGCGCGCTCGTGGACGATCTCCGCGTAGTACTCGGCGTTGGCCGCGGTCGGGACCGTCTGGACCAGGGTGTGCAGATAGGACGCGCCGCCGACCTTGGTGATCTCGCCACGTTTGGTGAGCTCGGCGGCAACCGTGATCGGGTCGGCCGGCTCGCCCTTGGCGTAGAGGTCGAGGATCGCTCCGTAGACGGTCTCGTGTGCCGGACGGTAGAAGTCGTGGCCCTTGAGGACTTCCACGACGTCGGCGATGGCGTCCTTCGAAAGCAGCATGCCGCCGAGAACGGACTGCTCGGCGTCAAGATCCTGCGGTGGTACGCGCTCGAAGGACGAACCGGCCCCGTCCCAGGCACTGTTGTCCGAACCGCGGTCGTGCTGGTCGTCCCGGCTCCGGCCCCCGTCGCGGCGCTGGCGGGAGGCGGGCAGACGGTCACTGGGACCGCTGTCGGCCCACGGATCGTCCAAGGGCTCGGAAATACTCACCGGGCCACCTCCTCCCGTCCGCCGAGCGGACCTCGCCGTGCCTCTCATTCCTACGGCACGACACTGACAAATGAGACGCCCAACTCCGGTTCTGACGCGTCGGTTTTGCGAGGTTTCCGAGGACGGAGGAGGGAGAGGGTGCCGCACCACGGTAGGCCCGCGGGCACCGTCAGCCAATCTGGTTATCCACAGGCCATGTGGACGACGGCCCTGATGCTGTGGAGAACTCCGCAAAACCTGTGCACGACCCGGTGGACAGGACTGTGAACAAGCACTCAGCCTCTTTTCCACACCTACCCTGACCTGCGTTTATCCCGTCCACCGGCTGTGCAGAAGAAAAACTTTCCCGGTCGGACCAAGATCGATGGAAATGGCGTGTGACGGCCCGTCGCACGAGATTGCCAGTAAGGGTCATGGGACCCTTGCATCTCTTACCTGTGGAAGATTAGATTGATGTGCATGACACAGGCTCCCGTGGCCCCCAAGGCCACCCGGCGTCGGCACGACCGAGAGATCGTCGCGCTGGCTGTCCCGGCCTTCGGCGCGCTCATCGCCGAGCCTCTTTTCCTGATGGCCGACACGGCCATCGTCGGCCATCTCGGCACCGCGCAACTCGCCGGTCTCGGAGTCGCCTCCGCTCTCCTCGCCACCGCCGTCAGCATCTTCGTCTTCCTCGCGTACGCCACCACGGCCGCCGTCGCCCGTCGGGTCGGCGCGGGAGATCTGCAAGCCGCCATCCGCCAGGGGATGGACGGCATCTGGCTCGCCCTGCTGCTCGGCGCCGCCGTCATCGCCATCGTTCTGCCCACCGCACCCGCCCTGGTGGAACTCTTCGGGACCTCGGACACCGCTACCCCCTACGCCGTCACGTACCTGCGTATCTCGACGCTCGGTATCCCCGCGATGCTTGTCGTCCTCGCTGCCACCGGCGTCCTGCGTGGCTTGCAGAACACGAGGACCCCGCTCTATGTCGCCATCGCGGGCTTCGTCGCCAACGCCGTCCTGAACGCGGCTCTCGTCTACGGCGCGGACCTCGGCATCGCCGGCTCCGCCTGGGGCACCGTCATCGCCCAGTTCGGTATGGCGACGGCGTACCTCTATGTGGTCGTCCGCGGGGCGCGCAAGCACAGAGCGTCCCTGCGCCCCGACCTCGCCGGGATACGCGCTTGTGCCCAGGCCGGAGCACCTCTCCTCGTCCGAACTCTCTCACTGCGCGCGATCCTGATGATCGCCACCGCTGTCGCCACGCGCCTCGGAGACGCCGACATCGCGGCACACCAGATCATTCTGTCGCTGTGGAGCCTGCTCGCCTTCGCGCTCGACGCGATCGCCATCGCGGGGCAAGCCATCATCGGGCGCTATCTGGGGGCGGGCGACGCCCAGGGAGCCCGCGAGGCATGCCGCCGCATGGTCGAGTGGGGGATCGCCGTCGGCGTCGTACTCGGGGGTCTGGTCATCGCAAGCCGCCCGCTCTTCCTCCCGCTCTTCACCAGTGACTCGTCGGTCCAGGACACAGCGCTGCCCGCTCTTCTCGTGGTGGCGCTCTCCCAGCCGATCTGCGGCATCGTCTTCGTCCTCGACGGCGTACTGATGGGGGCGGGAGACGGCCCCTACCTCGCACGGGCCATGTTGGTCACCCTGGCAGTCTTCGCTCCAGTGGCGCTTCTCGTACCTGTATTCGGCGGCGGGCTCACCGCGGTCTGGGGCGCGATGACCCTCATGATGACCGTGCGCATGCTGACCTTGTGGCTGCGGACCCGCTCGGGCCGCTGGATCGTGACCGGCGCTACACGCTGAACTGTTTCACGTGAAACGGTGGTGCGGCTTCTCGTTTCACGTGAAACGAGAAGCCGCCCGACCGAGGGACTTCGTCGCCTGGCTGACTGACGGGCTCCGGCCCGTTTCACGTGAAACGGAGAAACGGTCGGCCTGGAGCGAGACCTCCCCAGTCCACACCTCGTGCAGATTCGAGCTCAGCAAGGAGCAAAGGACCTCAAAGCCTGAACCGCGTCCTCAAGGCCCGAGCCACGTGAAGAAGGGCCACACCCTCGCGGGGTGCGGCCCTTCTCTCAGCTCTGCTGAGCGCAGCGGTCAGGCTGCGACAACCTCGATGTTGACCTTGGCGGCAACCTCGGGGTGCAGACGCACGGACGTCTCGTGGGCGCCCAGCGTCTTGATCGGCGAGCCCAGCTCGATGCGGCGCTTGTCGACCTCGGGGCCACCGGAAGCCTTGATCGCCGAAGCGACGTCGGCCTGGGTGACGGAACCGAAGAGACGACCGGCGTCGCCGGAGCGGACGGCCAGACGGACCTTGACGCCTTCGAGGCGGGCCTTGATCTCGTTGGCCTGCTCGATCGTCGCGATCTCGTGGATCTTGCGAGCGCGACGGATCTGCTCGACGTCCTTCTCGCCACCCTTGGTCCAGCGGATAGCGAAGTTCCGCGGGATCAGGTAGTTGCGAGCGTAACCGTCCTTGACGTCGACGACGTCGCCCGCGGCACCGAGGCCGGAGACCTCGTGGGTAAGGATGATCTTCATTTGTCGGTCACCCTTCCCTTATCGCGCGGTGGAGGTGTAGGGCAGCAGCGCCATCTCACGGCTGTTCTTCACAGCCGTGGCGACGTCACGCTGGTGCTGCGTGCAGTTGCCGGTCACGCGGCGGGCACGGATCTTGCCGCGGTCGGAAATGAACTTCCGCAGCATGTTCGTGTCCTTGTAGTCCACGTACGTGACCTTGTCCTTGCAGAAAGCGCAGACCTTCTTCTTCGGCTTGCGCACAGGCGGCTTCGCCATGTGTGTCTCTCCTGTTTGATCAAGAAGTGTGGGTACGGCCCACCTTCGGCACGAGGCCTAGAAGGGGGGCTCGTCCGAGTAGCCGCCGCTGGAACCGCCGGAGCCGCCGGAGTTTCCACCCCAGCCGCCACCGCCGCCACCAGCCTGGTTGCCGCTGCCGCCGCTGGCAGGAGCGCTGGTCGCCCAGGGATCGTCGGCGGGAGCGCCGCCACCCTGCTGCTGACCGCCGCCGGAGCCTCCGCCCCAGCCGCCGCCCTGCTGACCGCCACCGCCGCCACCACCGCCGGAGTAACCGCCCTGGCCACCCCGACCGGTGGTCTTGGTGACCTTGGCCGTGGCGTTCTTCAGGCTGGCGCCGACTTCCTCGACGTCCAGTTCGTAGACCGTGCGCTTGACGCCCTCACGGTCCTCGTAGGACCGCTGCTTCAGCCGGCCCTGCACGACGACGCGCATGCCTCGCTGGAGCGACTCGGCGACGTTCTCCGCCGCCTGACGCCAGACCGAGCAGGTCAGGAACAGGCTTTCGCCGTCCTTCCACTCATTGGTCTGACGGTCGAAGGTGCGGGGAGTGGACGCGACACGGAACTTCGCGACCGCCGCACCGGACGGGGTGAAGCGCAGCTCGGGGTCATCGACAAGATTGCCGACGACCGTGATGACGGTCTCGCCTGCCATGGGGGAACCTCTCGGCGGGTTTGCTGCTGGCTGCTTGGTGCTGCTGCTACTCGGTGTCCGAGATCAGCTGAGCTGGAGGGCTCAGTGGGTCTCGGGACGGAGGACCTTGGTCCGGAGGACCGACTCGTTCAGGTTCATCTGGCGGTCGAGTTCCTTCACGACCGCAGGCTCGGCCTGCAGGTCGATGACCGAGTAGATGCCCTCGGGCTTCTTCTTGATCTCGTACGCGAGACGACGACGGCCCCAGGTGTCGACCTTCTCGACCTTTCCGTTCGCCTCACGGACGACGGAGAGGAAGTTCTCGATCAGCGGCGAGACAGCACGCTCTTCGAGATCGGGGTCGAGGATGACCATCACTTCGTAGTGACGCATGTGTAACCCACCTCCTTTGGACTCGGCGGCCACGGTCGTTCCGTGGCAGGAGGGTTGTGATGCGTAGCAACGGTATCGGCAGCCACTGACAATCGGGCCGCCGCTCAGCGAACTAGGCGGGAGACCGTGTCGTGGCCTGGGCAGACACCGGTGCAGACGGTACAGACTACCCGCACACCCGCTTCCGGTTGAAATCCGGGGCTCCTGACCCTCAATCTGTACACATCGGGTGTGTATGGCGCTACGATGCGCCGCCTTCCGCAGGAGGTGCCACAT
Organism: Streptomyces aurantiacus; assembly: GCF_027107535.1. Lineage (NCBI taxonomy): Bacteria > Bacillati > Actinomycetota > Actinomycetes > Kitasatosporales > Streptomycetaceae > Streptomyces > Streptomyces sp. Qhu-G9. The sequence continues at coordinate 9,507,892 of NZ_CP114283.1, forward strand.
GGCACAGGCATTGCGACCGAACACCGCCGGTTCCCTCTTCGCCACCGACCACAAGCCCCATCCGCTCCAGGACACCCTGCTCGCCGTGACGCTGGTCCTCGGAGTGACGGCCTTCGTGTCCGCGATGTTCCACGACCTGCATCTGCTCAGTTCCTGGGCGGGCCTGGTGGGGATCGTCACCGGCGCGTACGGGCAGTTCGTCTCCGAGACGACCCGGGAACGGTTCGGGCTGATCCTGGGTCTGGGTGCCTCTGCCTTGGGCTTCTTCCTCGGCATGGCACACGGTGGCCTCTTCGGCGGCGTCATCGGCTGACGGCGGCTCCGGGACGAGGGCGGCTTCCGGGCCTCCCGACTCCCGGCAGGACAACACCTCGCGGTGCCCCGACCGCGTCGGTCGGGGCCCGGGATGCATACGGCCAGACAGGGGCGCTCGCAGGGCGCAGTAGGCTTCGGCGCGAGAGCCGGAGCCCCTGTATCCATGGGGACACACCAGCCCGAGGAGCGCCCCGAATGAGCCTGACCCTGAGGACCATCAGCCGAGAGCAGCATCTGGCGTACATCCAGAGCCTGCCCGCGGCCAGCCACATGCAGGTCCCCGCCTGGGCAGACGTCAAGGCGGAGTGGCGCTCCGAGAGCCTCGGATGGTTCGACAACAGGTCCGGCGAGATGGTCGGGGCGGGCCTCGTCCTGTACCGCCAGCTGCCCAAGATCAAGCGCTACCTCGCCTATCTGCCCGAGGGCCCGGTCATCAACTGGTTCGCGCCGAATCTGACCGACTGGCTGGATCCGATGCTCGCGCACCTCAAGCAGCAGGGTGCCTTCTCCGTGAAGATGGGCCCGCCGGTGATCATCCGGCGCTGGGAGGCCACTTCGATCAAGAAGGGCATCCAGGACCCGGACGTGAAGCGCCTGCGCGACATCGAGGCCGACTTCATCGAGCCGCGCGCCTTCGAGGTCGCCGACAAGCTGCGGCGCATGGGCTGGCAGCAGGGCGAGGACGGCGGGGCGGGCTTCGGCGACGTACAGCCCCGCTACGTCTACCAGGTGCCGCTGGCCAACCGGTCGCTGGAGGACGTCCACAAGGGCTTCAACCAGCTCTGGCGGCGCAACATCAAGAAGGCCGAGAAGGCCGGCGTCGAGGTCGTACAGGGCGGCTATCAGGACCTCGAGGAGTGGCAGCGCCTCTACGAGATCACGGCTCTGCGCGACCACTTCCGGCCCCGACCGCTCTCGTACTTCCAGCGCATGTGGACGGCTCTCAACACCGAGGACCCCAACCGCATGCGACTGTACTTCGCCCGGCACGAGGGTGTGAACCTGTCCGCCGCGACCATGCTGGTCGTCGGAGGGCACGTCTGGTACTCCTACGGCGCCTCCGACAACATCGGGCGCGAGGTCCGGCCCTCGAACGCGATGCAGTGGCGGATGCTGCGCGACGCCTACGCGCTCGGCGCGACCGTCTACGACCTGCGCGGTATCTCCGACTCGCTCGACGAGACGGACCATCTCTTCGGTCTCATCCAGTTCAAGGTGGGTACCGGAGGGCAGGCAGCCGAATACCTCGGGGAGTGGGACTTCCCGCTCAACAAACTGCTCCACAAGGCGCTCGACATCTACATGTCGCGCCGCTGACGCACCAGAATCCGTGTTCACACCTCTGATACACCGCTGCCACGAGAAAGGTTCCAGGTCCGGCCATGGCGCTCACGCTCTACGTCGACACCGCACGCTGGCGGGCGCACCACAAGCACGTGTCCGAGCAGTTCCCGGGGCTCGTGCCCGTCTGCAAGGGGAACGGCTACGGCTTCGGCCATGAGCGGCTCGCCGACGAGGCCACCCGCCTGGGCTCGGACGTCCTGGCCGTCGGCACGACCTACGAGGCGGCGCGGATCAAGGACTGGTTCGGCGGCGACCTGCTGGTGCTGACGCCGTTCAGACGGGGCGAGGAGCCCGTCCCGCTGCCCGACCGCGTCATCCGCTCGGTTTCGTCGGTCGACGGGGTCTACGGCCTCGTGGGTGCCCGCGTCGTCATCGAGGTCATGTCCTCCATGAAGCGGCACGGGGTGAGCGAGCGGGACCTGCCCCAGCTGCACGCCGCCATAGAGAACGTGCGGCTCGAGGGCTTCGCGATCCACCTGCCCCTGGACCGCACCGACGGCTCGGACGCCGTCGAGGAGGTCATCGGGTGGATGGACCGGCTGCGCGCGGCACGCCTGCCGTTGCACACCATGTTCGTCAGCCATCTCAAGGCCGAGGAGCTCGCCCGGCTGCAGCAGCAGTTCCCGCAGACCCGGTTCCGCGCCCGTATCGGCACGCGGCTGTGGCTGGGGGACCACGACGCCACCCAGTACCGCGGAGCCGTTCTGGACGTCTCCGCCGTCGCCAAGGGCGACCGCTTCGGCTACCGCCAGCAGAAGGTGGCCTCGGACGGCTGGCTGGTCGTCGTGGCGGGCGGTACGTCGCACGGGGTGGGTCTGGAGGCTCCCAAGGCGCTGCACGGCGTCATGCCGCGCGCCAAGGGTGTCGCCCGGGCCGGCCTCGCCACGGTCAACCGGAACCTCTCACCCTTCGTGTGGGGCGGCAAGCAGCGCTGGTTCGCGGAGCCCCCGCACATGCAGGTCTCGATCCTCTTCGTGCCCTCGGACGCCCCGGAGCCAAAGGTCGGTGAGGAGCTGGTGGCCCACCTGCGGCACACCACCACGCAGTTCGACCGCGTCGTCGAGCGCTGACCGCACGGGCGCCTCAGCCGCCGCCCGTACACACGTGAAAGGCCGTACACGGACTCCGTGTACGGCCTTTCACGTACCTCACCCACGGTTTGTTCGCTCAGAGCGAACTCGGATTCCTACCGGGTTCGTCGCCACTGCCCCACTCCACGTAAGGACCGTCGAAGTGCGCGGCGTGCCGTGGCGGATGGGCCGCGGCGCCCAGGACGAAGACGTCCTCCGCGCGGTCCAGCACACCGCCCGACGGATCGTCGTCGCCGGAGCGACGCACCACGTCCCGCTCCGGCATGAAGATGTCCCGCACGATCACGGCGCACAGGTACAACGTCCCCAGCAGGTGGACGGCGATGGCCAGTTGGTACCCCTCCTGCGGCAGTCCCTTGTGTGCGTCGCCGCTGGTCGTGTACGCGAGGTACATCCAGATCCCGAGGAAGTACGCGACCTCGCACGCCTGCCAGATCAGGAAGTCCCGCCACTTGGGGCGGGCCAGCACGGCCAGGGGAATCAGCCACAGTACGTACTGCGGTGAATAGACCTTGTTGGTGAGGATGAAGGCCGCGACGATCAGGAACGCCAGCTGGGCGAATCGGGGCCGGCGCGGAGCGGTCAGCGCGAGTGCGGCGACGCCCACGGAGGAGACCAGCATCAACAGCGTGGCCATCGTGTTGACGGTGTCGGTGACGAGCGGCGTCTCCATGCGCTGGGAGAGGATCAGCCAGAAGGAGCCGAAGTCGACACCGCGTTCCTGGCTGAACGTGTAGAACTTCGACCAGCCCTCGGGCGCCAGCAGCATGACCGGAAGGTTCACGACCAGCCAGGAGCCGACGGCGCCGAGCAGTGCGGTACCGAACTCACGCCATCTGCCCGCGCGCCAGCACAGGACCAGCAGCGGCCCCAGCAGCAGCATGGGATACAGCTTGGCGGCCGTGGCGAGCCCCAGCAGCACGCCGAAGGCGAGGGGGCGGCTCCGGGCCCACATCAGCATCGCCGCGGCCGTCAGAGCGACTGCCAGCAGGTCCCAGTTGATGGTGGCGGTCAGCGCGAACGCGGGTGCCAGGGCGACCAGCAGGCCGTCCCAGGGCCGCCGCCGGTGGGTGCGGGTCACGCAGACGGCGATGACGGCGGCACACGCCATCAGCATTCCGGCGTTGACCATCCAGTAGACCTGCTCCTGGTGCTGGATGGTGCCGCTGCCCGGCGTGAGCCAGGCAGCGACCTCCATGAACACGCCGGTCAGCACCGGGTACTCGAGGTACTCCATGTCGCCTTCGAGCTTGTCGAAGTACGGCACGAGCCCGTCGGCGAAGCCCCGTCCCTGGTAGAGGTGCGGGATGTCGGAGTAGCAGGCATGTGTGTACTGCGAGCTGGCGCCGAAGAACCAGGCACCGTCGTAGCAGGGCAGCTTCTGCACCATGCCGAGGGCGAACACGCCGATCGCGATGAGTGCGATGACCCGCACGGGAGTCCACCAGGACGTCCCGAGCAGCGCACGGCGCCCGAGGGGGCCGCCGAACAGTTCGCTGCCGGTCGCGGCGACCGGGTCCTCCTTGGTCGGCCGCACCAGATCTGGCTCGTGCACGCTCGCGCGCGTCGTTTCTGCACTGGGCATGCCGCACATCCTGCCGTACGCGCCTGGGAATACGCCCGGACGGGCGGCTCGGACCGGACGGGCCCCCGCCGAGGCAGCCCGCTGCCCGCCGCTCGTGCCTGCCCGGAGCGGGAGAAAGGCCCTTCTGCCGCCTCTCCGGCCGCCGAAACGCGACGTGGCCGCCGGCCGAAGCCGGCGACCACGTCGCGTCCGGGAAACCTCGACCGGCTAGCCCGGGGCACCTCCGAAGAGGCCGCCGTTGCCGTTGGCGTTGCCTCTGGGGTCGCCCTCCTCCTCGGATTGCGAGGGTGAGGAGGTCACGCCACCCTCCGTACCGCCGGCATCGGTCCCGCCGGTGTTGGTTCCACCGGTGTCCTCGCACCCGAAGCCGCCGAAGTTGCCGCAGCTCTCACTCGCGGAGGGCGAGGGAGCGGTCTCGGACTCCGTGGGCGTGGGAGTCGGCGAAACGCTCTCCTCCTCCGTCTCCGTGGGCGTGGGGGTCGCCGTCGGGATCGGGACGTCGTTGACGACCTCGCCGATCGGATCAGGCGTCGGGAACGGCTCCACCTTCGAGCCCTTGAGCGCGTCCTCCATGTAGTCGTGCCAGATCTCGGCCGGGAACGAGGCACCGTGGATCTCCTCCTGGCCACCCGTTCCGTACATCTCGAGGAACTCGCGCTTCTTGTTGGACTCGTCGTCGTCCAGTCGGTACATGGAGACGGCGGTCGAGAGCTGCGGGGTGTAGCCGACGAACCAGGCGGACTTGTTGCCGTCGGTCGTACCGGTCTTGCCCGCGACCGGCCGGCCGTCCAGCTTCGCCGCGGTACCGGTGCCCTCGTCCACGACGGTCTTCAGGACGTCGGTGACGTTGTCGGCGACCAGCGAAGTGAAGGCCTGCTTCGTCCTGGTGTCGTGCTTGAAGACGAGCCCTTCCTCGTTGGTGATCTCGTCGACCGAGTACGGCTCGTTCTGCTTGCCGCTCGCCGCGAAGGTGGCGTACGCGCCGGCCATACGGATCGCGCTGGGGTCGGAGGTGCCGATGGAGAACGACGGGAAGTTGGCGCTGGCCAGGCTGCTTTCCTTGATGCCCGCGTCCAGGGCGGACTCCCTGACCTTCTCGAGGCCCACGTTCATGCCGAGCTGGACGTAAGCGGAGTTCGAGGAGACCCTCATCGCCTCACGGAGGTCGATCTGGAAGCTGGGCGGGTTGTACGACTCGTCACCGTCGTTCCGCTGCAGCCACTCCTTCCCGTCCTTGTCCGTCCAGACCGACCCGTCGTACTCCTGGATCTTGAGCTTGTTCTTGCCGCTGTAGAGGCTCTTGGGCGAGACCTTGATCCGCTCGTCCTGTGCCTGGGCCGGCCCGAGGTCGGGGTCGAGAACGCCCCACTTCATGGCCGCCGCGAGCACGAACGGCTTGAAGGTCGAACCGACCTGGGCACCGGTCTGGTCGGCGTTGTTGGTGAAGTGCTTGGTCGCGTCCTCACCGCCGTAGATGGCCCTGATGGCACCGGTCTTCGGGTCCACCGACGCCCCGCCGAACTGGACGTGTTTGTCCTTCGTCGGGCGAGCCTTCGCGTTGATGTTCTCCTTGCGGACCTTCTTCACCGCGTCTTCGAGCTGCTGGACCTTCTTCTTCTGGAAGGTCGTGTGGATCTCGTAGCCGCCCTCGCGGAGATCCTTTTCGGTGATCCCGGTCTTCTCGCTGTTGTTGACGATGTACGCCTTGGCGAGGTCGACGAGATAACCGACCTGCCCGCCCAGCTGTGCGTTCGAACGCGGGTTCTGCAGCTTGGGGAAGTCGGGGTACTCGGACCGCTTCGCCTGCGTCAGGTGCCCGTCCTTGACCATCTCGTCGAGGATCCAGCGCCACCGGGTCTCCGCACGCTGGCGGTTGGCGGCGGGGGTGGCGGACGGGTCGATCGACTCCGCGCCGGCCGGGTCGTAGTACGTGGCTCCCTTGAGCACCGCCGCCAGGAAGGCGCACTGGCTCGGGTCGAGGTCCTCGGCGTCCTTGTCGAAGTACGTACGCGCGGCGGCCTGGATTCCGTAGGCGCCGCGACCGTAGTAGGCCGAGTTCAGATAGCCGGCCATGATGTCTTCTTTTTCGACGTTGGCGCCGACCTTGATGGAGACGAAGAGCTCCTTGAACTTCCGGGAGATCGTCTGCGACTGGTCCTCCAGCATGGCGTTCTTCACGTACTGCTGGGTGATCGTGGAGCCGCCCTGCGTCTCGCCGCCCTTGGCCATGTTGAACAGGGCCCGGCCGATACCCACTGGGTCGACACCCCGGTCGTTCTCGAACGTCTTGTTCTCGGCCGAGATGACGGCGTAGCGCATCTCCGTGGGAATCCGGGAGTAGTCGATGATCTGCCGGTTCGTCTCACCACCGGTCGCGACCATCTGTGTGCCGTCGGCCCAGTAGTAGACGTTGTTCTGCGCCTCCGCCGTCTTGGCGACGTCCGGGATGCCCACCAGCGCGTACGCGACTCCCGCGACGGCCATCATGCTGCCGAAGAAGCCGATGAACACTCCGGTCACGAGCTTCCAGGACGGCACCCATCGCGCCGCCCCGTACCTGCCCGCGCGCGGGTAGTCGATGATCCGGTTCTGCGGCGGTGCGGAGCCACGCCCGCGGCCCCGGCCGGGGCCGGTGGGCCCGCCGGGTCCGCCTCGTCGGCCGCCACCACCGTGGCCGCCGGTCCCCGTGCCGTCGGCCGCTCTGCGCCGGCCGCCGCCACTGTTGCTTCTCTGTGTCGCCCGCCGGGCTTCGGCACGGCTGCCGAACGGGCGATCCCCACCCCCCGAGTCATAGGAGTCGGAAGGAGATTCGGTTGCGCCTCGCGGAGCCGCACGGCGGCCGGAGGACGACCCTGTCTGGCCGCGTCGGGCCGCGGCACGTCCGCCGCCCTGCGGCTGCGGCGGTTTGCGACGGTGCTCGCTCATCGAACGATTACTCCTCGGGCAGGCGCACCTGAGCGCGCCTGGAAACGGCGGCTGGTTTCCGGTCCCCCCGAAGTACGGATGCGGTCGTTTTTACATTCATCCGTACCGCACCGAGGACAAGGACGTCCCCAGGCGTCACACGGTTCCCGGTGGTTTGCATGGCGCACAGACTACGCACCGTCAAAACCCGCCTAGGGCCGAAGTTCACCCCAAATCAGGCAACTTGCTTCCTACGAATCGGTGATGTGACGCCGTTCACCGTGCCCCCTCTTGTCGCACGACGAGGTCCGATCTATCGTGCTGATGTATCGAGTCGATACATCAGCTCGGCATAAAGACCGTCACGGCAGGGCCGCGGCAGAGAGGAGGCGACGATGAGCCGGCGTTCCGGGATCCTCGAGTTCGCCGTCCTCGGCCTTCTGCGCGAGTCCCCGATGCACGGCTATGAGCTGCGCAAACGCCTCAATACGTCACTGGGTGTGTTCCGTGCGTTCAGCTACGGGACGCTCTACCCCTGCCTCAAGACGCTGGTCACCAACGGCTGGTTGATCGAGGAGCCGGGGAGCACCCCCGAGGACGCCGTCGCGGCACCACTCGCAGGGCGTCGCGCCAAGATCGTCTATCGGTTGACGGCCGAAGGTAAGGAACACTTCGAGGACCTGCTCTCGCAGACGGGTCCCGACGCGTACGAGGACGAACATTTCGCCGCTCGTTTCGCCTTCTTCGGCCAGACGTCACGGGACGTACGGATGCGGGTCCTCGAAGGACGCCGCAGCCGTCTCGAGGAGCGCCTGGAGAAGATGCGTGCCTCGCTGGCGCGCACCCGGGAGCGCCTCGACGACTACACCCTTGAGCTCCAGCGCCACGGAATGGAGTCCGTGGAGCGCGAAGTGCGCTGGCTGAACGAGCTCATCGAGAGCGAGCGGGCGGGACGGGACCATCGGCGTCCCGGTCCTGACGGCTCCGCTCAGCAGGACAACACATCTGGGGAGTCGGGCGGCCTGCCCCGGCCCGGGGGCGACCTCGGGCCGGATCCGTCCGACGACACTGCCACGTGAAGTCCGCTCAGGGCTTCACCGAGTACACACAGGGAGCAACCGGAATGGGTTCGGTTCGCGTAGCCATCGTCGGCGTGGGCAACTGCGCCGCCTCGCTGGTTCAGGGCGTCGAGTACTACAAGGACGCCGACCCGGCGGCCAAGGTGCCGGGCCTGATGCATGTCCAGTTCGGCGAATACCACGTGGGTGACGTCGAGTTCGTCGCCGCCTTCGACGTCGACGCGAAGAAGGTCGGCCTCGACCTCTCGGACGCCATCGGCGCCAGCGAGAACAACACCATCAAGATCTGCGACGTCCCGAACAAGGGCGTCACGGTCCAGCGCGGCCACACCCATGACGGGCTCGGCAAGTACTACCGCGAGACCATCGAGGAGTCGGACGAGGCTCCGGTCGACGTCGTCAAGGTCCTCAAGGACCAGGCGGTCGACGTCCTCGTCTGCTACCTCCCCGTCGGTTCCGAGGACGCGGCGAAGTTCTACGCGCAGTGCGCCATCGACGCCAAGGTCGCGTTCGTCAACGCCCTGCCGGTCTTCATCGCCGGCACCAAGGAGTGGGCGGACAAGTTCACCGAGGCCGGCGTCCCGATCGTCGGTGACGACATCAAGTCGCAGGTCGGCGCCACCATCACGCACCGTGTGATGGCGAAGCTGTTCGAGGACCGCGGTGTCCGTCTCGAGCGCACCATGCAGCTCAACGTCGGCGGCAACATGGACTTCAAGAACATGTTGGAGCGCGACCGCCTGGAGTCCAAGAAGATCTCGAAGACGCAGGCCGTCACCTCGCAGATCCGAGACCGCGAGCTCGGCGAGAACAACGTCCACATCGGCCCGTCCGACTACGTGGCCTGGCTCGACGACCGCAAGTGGGCGTACGTGCGCCTCGAGGGCCGCGCCTTCGGTGACGTCCCGCTGAACCTGGAGTACAAGCTCGAGGTCTGGGACTCCCCGAACTCCGCGGGTGTCATCATCGACGCCCTGCGCGCCGCGAAGATCGCCAAGGACCGCGGCATCGGCGGTCCGATCCTCTCCGCGTCGAGCTACTTCATGAAGTCCCCGCCGGTCCAGTACTTCGACGACGAGGCCTACGCCAACGTCGAGAAGTTCATCAAGGGCGAGGTCGAGCGCTAAGGCTCCTCCTTCGCACGGCTGTTGAGGGTCCCCGGGGCATCGCTCCGGGGACCCTTTCCCTGTGCGAGGCTGTAACCCATGGCTGTCGTGGGTGACCTGCGCGTACTCCTGCGCTTCCGGAACTTCCGGCGTCTGCTCGCCGTACGGCTGCTGTCGCAGGGCGCCGACGGGGTCTACCAGGTCGCTCTCGCCACGTACGTCGTCTTCTCCCCGGAGAAACAGACCTCGGCGGCCGCGATCGCCTCCGCGATGGCGGTCCTGCTCCTGCCGTACTCCCTCGTCGGCCCCTTCGCGGGCGTTCTCCTGGACCGCTGGCGACGCCGGCAGGTCTTTCTGTACGGGAACCTTCTGCGGGCGCTGCTCGCCTCCCTGACGGCCCTCCTGATGCTGAGCGGAGCGCCGGACTGGCTGTTCTACGCGTCCGCGCTGTGCGTGACCGCCGTCAACAGATTCGTGCTGGCGGGCCTCTCCGCCGCCCTGCCCCGTGTCGTCGACCCGGAGCGCCTGGTGATGGCCAACTCCCTGTCGCCCACGGCCGGAACGCTCGCCGCGACCCTCGGCGGCGGTCTCGCCTTCCTCGTACGCATCGTCGCCTCCGACTCCGACGCGGCAGTGATTCTCGTGGGAGCGGCGCTGTACGGGTGCGCCGCGCTCGCCTCGCTGCGACTGGCTCCGGAACTGCTCGGACCCGACCTCCGGTCGGTGCGACCACGGCTGAGGACAGCGGTGATCGGCACGGCACGCGGTCTGGCGGCGGGCGTCCGTCACCTCGCCGAGCCCCCGCGCCGGGAGGCCGCCTGGGCGCTGACCGCGATGACCCTGATGCGGTTCTGCTACGGCGCGCTGACAGTCATGGTGCTGATGCTCTGCCGGTATGCCTTGTCGTCCGGCCCGGACGACGACGGGGTCGCCCTTCTCGGTCTGGCCCTGGGCATCTCCGGCGCGGGCTTCTTCGCCGCGGCCGTACTGACTCCGGCGGGAGCGAGCCGCCTCGGGCCCGGCGGCTGGATCATCGCCTGCGCGGGATCCGCCGCGGTCCTGGAACCGGCGCTGGGCCTCCCGTTCGCCGAAGTCCCGCTGCTCATCGCGGCCTTCGTGCTGGGACTGACCACTCAGGGCGCGAAGATCGCCACCGACACGTTGGTCCAGTCGTCCGTCGAGGACGAATTCCGTGGCCGGATCTTCGCCGTTTACGACGTCCTGTTCAACGTCGCCTTCGTCGGCGCCGCGGCGGTGGCCGCCCTGATGCTGCCTCCTGACGGCCGCTCCGTGGCCCTTGTGGTCACGGTGGCCGTTATCTACGGGGCAGTTGCTGCGACTATGGCCCGCTTTGAGCTCCAGTAAGTGTCACATCAATGCCACAGAGACTCCCTGGAGTACAGAGTTGTCAGTGGGGGCCGGTAGCTTACGTCCGTCTTATTTCGCGCCACGCGCTCCTAGTTCGAGGGGGACCCCCAAGTGACCACTCCGCCGCCCCAGGGCCAGAATCCGTTCGCTCAGGGGCAGCCGCCCGAGGGGAACCCGTACGGGCAGCAGCCTCCGCAGGGCTTCCCGCAGCAGCCCAACGCCCCGTACGCCCCGGTCCCGCCCGAGCCGCCGAAGCGCAACTTCAAGAAGTACCTGCGTTTCGGAATCGTGGCCATCGCCCTCATAGTCGCCGGTGCCGGCTGGTTCGCGAGCCGTGACGATGCCCAGAGCGCCAAGGTCGGCGACTGCATGAGCATCGGCAACCCGGACAGCACCACCGACCCGGAGCTCGAGGTCGTGGACTGCGGCAACTCCAAGGCCGCGTACAAGGTCGAGCAGAAGAAGACCGACGACTCGGGCTGCGACCGCACCAAGTACGCCGAGTACACCGAGACCGGCGGCAGCAGCGACTTCACTCTCTGCCTGTCGGAGTACTCCTCCAAGTAGAAGCTTGCTGACGCCGAGGGCCCGTTGTTTCACGTGAAACAACGGGCCCTCGGCGTATCCAGCACCATCGCGCCGACGTCATGTTTCACGTGAAACATGACGTCGGCGCGTTTTCAGCTCTGCTCCGCCCACCACTCCTTGAGTGCCGACACCGCCGCGTCGTACTCCATCGGCCCGTTCTCCAGTCGCAGTTCCAACAGGAACTTGTAGGCCTGACCGATCGCCGGGCCGGGACCGACGCCCAGGACCTCCATGATCTGGTTGCCGTCGAGGTCGGGCCGGATCGCGTCCAGCTCCTCCTGCTCCTCGAGCTGGGCGATGCGCTCCTCCAGACCGTCGTACGCGCGGGAGAGGGTGGCGGCCTTGCGCTTGTTGCGCGTCGTGCAGTCCGAGCGGGTCAGCTTGTGGAGACGGTCGAGGAGCGGACCCGCGTCACGGACGTACCGCCGGACCGCCGAGTCCGTCCACTCCCCGGTGCCGTAGCCGTGGAAGCGCAGGTGCAGCTCGACCAGGCGCGAGACGTCCTTCACGAGCTCGTTGGAGTACTTGAGATCCGTCATCCGCTTCTTGGTCATCTTGGCGCCCACCACCTCGTGATGGTGGAAGGAGACCCGCCCGTCCTGCTCGAAGCGACGGGTGCGCGGCTTGCCGATGTCGTGCAGCAGCGCGGCCAGCCTCAGTGTGAGGTCCGGACCGGCCTCCTCCAGCGCCATGGCCTGCTCCAGGACGATCAGCGTGTGGTCGTAGACGTCCTTGTGCCGGTGGTGCTCGTCCCTCTCCAGCCGCAGTGCGGGCAGCTCGGGCAGCACCCGGTCGGCCAGCCCCGCGTCGACGAGCAGCGTCAGCCCCTCGCGCGGGTGCGCGGAGAGGATCAGCTTGTTCAGCTCGTCGCGCACGCGCTCGGCCGAGACGATCTCGATACGGTCGGCCATGGCTTTCATCGCCGCGACGACGTCCGGCGCCACCTCGAAGTCGAGCTGCGCCCCGAAGCGCGCGGCCCGCATCATCCGCAGCGGATCGTCGGAGAAGGACGACTCGGGAGTGCCCGGGGTCCGCAGAACACGGGCCGCGAGATCGTCGAGCCCGCCGTGCGGATCGATGAACACCTTCTCGGGCAGTGCCACGGCCATCGCGTTCACGGTGAAGTCACGGCGGACCAGGTCTTCCTCGATGGAGTCGCCGTAGGACACCTCGGGCTTGCGCGAGGTCCGGTCGTACGCCTCCGAGCGGTACGTCGTCACCTCGATCTGGAAGCTCTGATCCACGTCTCCGACGCGAGCGTCCTTCTGCGCCCCCACCGTGCCGAAGGCGATCCCGACGTCCCACAGGGAATCGGCCCAGGGCCGCATGATCTTCAGTACGTCCTCGGGGCGGGCGTCCGTCGTGAAGTCCAGGTCGTTGCCGAGCCGGCCGAGGAGGGCGTCCCGGACCGAGCCACCTACCAGGGCGAGAGAGAACCCGGCCTCCTGGAATCGGCGGGCGAGGTCATCGGCGACGGGGGACACCCGCAGCAGCTCGCTCACCGCGCGGCTCTGCACCTGGTTCAGCGCACTGGGACTGTCTTCGTTGGCATTCGACACAACAGAAAAGGGTACGTGGCCCCGGCGCCCGAGGGCGCCTTCATTAAACGTGCACAGGCCCGTCCGCCCTCCCCGTGGGCACACTGTCGTAGATAAGCCCACATAGCAGGGCAGCAGGGTCTCTTCTCCTGATCTTGTGGAGCGGACCGCGGCACTTACCCTCAGCGCGCATCGTTACCATGCGTGGACGCACAATCCGACGACCACTGACGACGACGAGGGACGGGCGAGCGCGTGGCCGAGGCGGCAGACTTCCAGGGGACCAGTCCCTCACCTGCCCGCCGCTGGCTGCGGCGCACGGGAGCACTGCTCGCCGGGGCGCCTCTTCTGGCCGGTCTCCTCCAGCTGCCCTGGTCGCCGTCCTCGTCCGCGGCGGAGTCCAGCGCTCCCGCCGAGGTCACCGGCTCCCGCACGGTCGGCGTCTCCCTGGATTCGCTCAGCCCGCGTGTTCCCTCCGACGGCGACACGCTCACCGTCTCCGGCAGGATCGTCAACAAGGGCAAGCAGGCGGTCACGGACGCGCACGTCGGCCTGCGGGTGGGCCCGAAGCTGGAGGGTCGCTCGGCGATCGACGACGCCGCGAAGAGCAACCCGTACACGGGCACGGAAGCCGGCAGCAAGTACGTGGCGAAGTTCGCGAAACTGGCCCCGGGCGTCCCGCAGACCTTCAGCATCTCCATCCCCGTCGACAAGCTGAACCTGGGCGCCGACGGCGTCTACCAGCTGGGTGTCACACTCACCGGCCGGACCGCCGCCGCTCCGTACGACCAGATCCTCGGCATCGAACGGACCTTCCTGCCGTGGCAGCCGGAGCCCGCGGAAAAGAAGACCAGGACGACCTACCTCTGGCCACTGGTCTCGGGCTCCCACATGACGGCCGAGACGGGTTCGAACGAGCAGCAGACCCCGCTCTTCAAGGACGACGACGATCTGGCCGCCGAGATCGCCCCCGGCGGCCGCCTGGAGCAGCTCCTCAGCCTCGGCAAGGACCTCGACATCACCTGGGTCGTCGACCCGGACCTGCTGGCCTCCGTGGACGCGATGACGCGCAGCTACCGCGTCCAGGTGAACGGCTCCAGCACCACCACCACGGCCGGCACGCACCAGGCTGTGGCCAAGGAGTGGCTCAACGAACTGGAGAAGGCGGTCCAGGGCGAGGAAGTCGTCGCTCTCCCCTTCGCCGACCCGGACCTGGCGTCACTGGCTCACAACGGCACGAGTGTGACCGGGTCGCTGAGCCACCTCAAGGACGCCACCACCGTGGCCGGGACGACCGTGAAGTCCATCCTCCATGTGACGCCCGACACGGACTACGCCTGGCCCGTCAACGGCGCGATCGACCCGTCGATCGTCAAGGTCGCGACCTCGGCCGGCGCCGACACGGTCCTCTCCCGCAGCGACAGCCTGGAGGAGACCGGCGCACTTCCGTACACGCCCTCGGCGGCCCGGCCGATCGGCGGTGGCACCACCGCGGTGGTCACGGACGCCCGTCTGTCGACGGCGTTCCAGGGCGACATGACGGTGGCCGGCAACTCCACACTCGCCGTGCAGCGCTTCCTCGCCCAGAGCCTGATGCTCACACGCCAGGCTCCGGACAAGCAGCGCAGCGTCGTCGTGGCCCCGCAGCGCATGCCGACCGGCAGCCAGGCCCAGACGATGGCTCAGGCACTGACCGCCCTCGAGGACGGGAACTGGTCGCAGTCCGCCGACCTGTCCGCGGCCACCAAGGCCAAGCCGGACGCGGGCGCCACCACCCGGATCCCGTCGGCCTCCGCCTATCCCTCCTCGCTGCGCAGGCAGGCTCTGCCGCAGTCCGCCTTCGAGCAGATCGAGGGCACGCAGAAGAAGCTCGACAGCTTCCAGGTGATCCTTTCGGACAAGTCCCGTGTGGTCACCCCGTTCGGCCGGGCCATGGACCGGGCGATGTCCACTTCCTGGCGCGGGCGGGCCGCCGAAGCAGCGACGTACCGCAACAGTGTCGAGCAGTACCTCGTCGGGCTCACCGAGGGCGTCGGGCTGATCAAGAAGTCCGACGCGAAGCTCTCGGGCCGCAGCGCCACGATTCCCGTCACCGTGCAGAACAACCTCGTCCAGGACGTCGACCACCTGGTGCTGCGTCTGACGTCCACGCAGCCGAGCCGCCTCAGCATCGGTGACGGCTCCTACCAGGAGCGGACGGTCGCGGTCTCCGGCGGACACAGCCAGTCCGTGAAATTCACCACGAACGCGCACGCCAACGGCCGGGCCGAGGTGGTCGCCCAGTTGTTCACGAAGGACGGCCAGGCATACGGGCCCGAAGTCACCTTCGACGTGAAGGTCACCGAGATCACGGCCACCGTGATGCTGGTCATCGCCGGCGGAGTCCTGCTGCTCGTGCTCGCCGGATTCCGGATGTACACGCAGCGCAAGCGGGAAGCCGCCCGCCAGGCCGCGCAGGAAGCGGAGAACGCCCCCAGGGACGACGAAACGGAGTACGTCCCCGCCGACGGCGCGGAGGCCGGTGCCGACGGGGGGAACCGTCGAGAGAAGACGTCCGCCGCCGAGTCGGGCGCACATGACCCGGAGCACCCGAGTGACCCTTCACCGGACACCGCACCGGAAAACACCGACCCGTCCGGGACGGGTGAGAGAGTGGACCGTTGAGCGATGTCGTGGCCGGTGGGCCCGGGGACGATGAGGTGGGGTAACCATGAACGCGCCGTACGACGGTGACCGCGGTCAGGGCGCGGGGAGCTCCGGCTACCCCGACGACCCGCCGCAGGGCCCGCCGGAGCCCGGCGAGGTGCCTCCGCAGCCCCCGGCCGACGTGTACCTGCAGGACGCCTACGCCCAGGATCCCTACCGGGCGCAGGACCTGTCCGCCCAGGACCCCGTCGCCGAGGCCCTCTACGACCGCGCCGCGCATCCCCCGCCCCCGCCCGGCACGTACCAGCCGCAGCCGCCGCTCTACGCCCAGCCGCCCCAGTCCCCGTACGCCCCCGATCCCCGCGTGTGGGCCCAGACTCCGGCTCCCGAGCCGGAGGGCCCCACTCAGTACCTGCCGTACGGGGACGACCCGCGTACGACACAGTTCGTGGGTGTGGACGACCTGGTAACCCAGGCCGGCGAGGCGCGCCACGAGCCGGACGCGTTCGCTCATCTCTTCCGGGATCAGCAGCAGGGCGGCGTCCATCCGCCCGCCGGGCCGCCCAGTGTGCCCTCCCCGGCAGCGGAACCGGCTCCGGCCGCCGCGACCCCTTCGGCACCCGCGCCCGCCCCCACGAAGAAGTCCGGAGGCCGCGCTTCAGGTCTGTTGAAGTCGAGCGCGGTGATGGCGGCCGGCACCATGGTGTCCCGCCTCACCGGCTTCATCCGCTCCGCTCTGATCGTCGCGGCTCTGGGCGTCGGCACCCTCGGTGACACCTTCCAGGTCGCGTACCAACTGCCGACGATGATCTACATCCTGACCATCGGCGGCGGCCTCAACTCGGTCTTCGTACCGCAGCTGGTGCGTGCCATGAAGGACGACGACGACGGCGGCGAGGCCTTTGCCAACCGGCTGCTGACCCTCGTCGTCATGGTTCTCGGCGCACTCACCGCGCTTGCGGTCCTCGCCGCGCCCCTCCTGGTCCGCATGCTGTCGGCACCTATCGCGAGCGAGGCAGCGGCCAACGACGTAGCTGTCACCTTCGCCCGCTACTTCCTGCCCACGATCTTCTTCATGGGCATTCACGTGGTGATGGGCCAGATCCTCAACGCGCGCGGAAAGTTCGGCGCGATGATGTGGACCCCGGTCCTCAACAACATCGTCATCATCGTGACGCTCGGACTGTTCATCTGGGTGTACGGCACCGCGGCAAGTTCCGGCATGAAGGTGACGACCATCCCGCCGGAAGGCGAGCGGCTGCTCGGCATCGGCGTATTGCTCGGCCTCGTCGTCCAGGCCCTCGCGATGATCCCGTACCTGCGCGAGACCGGATTCCGGCTGCGGTTGCGCTTCGACTGGAAGGGCCACGGCCTCGGCAAGTCCGCGAGGCTCGCGAAGTGGACCGTGCTCTTCGTCCTCGCCAACCAGGCGGGCGCGATCGTCGTGACCCAGCTGTCCACCGCGGCGGGCAGCGACTCACCGGTCGACGGTACCGGCTTCGCCGCTTACGCCAACGCGCAGCTCATCTGGGGCCTCCCGCAGGCCATCATCACGGTCTCCTTGATGGCCGCCCTGTTGCCGCGGCTCTCGCGCTCGGCCCACGAGGGCGACAGCGGAGCGGTCCGCGACGACATCTCCCAGGGCCTGCGCACGACGGCCGTGGCGATCGTGCCGATCTCCTTCGGATTCGTCGCCCTCGGCATCCCGATGTGCACGCTGATGTTCGGTGCCTCCGGCACCACCGAGGCGACGAACATGGGCTACATGCTGATGGCCTTCGGCCTCGGCCTGATCCCGTACTCCGTGCAGTACGTGGTGCTCCGCGCCTTCTACGCGTACGAGGACACCCGAACCCCCTTCTACAACACGGTCATCGTGGCCGCCGTCAACGCCGGGGCTTCGGCGCTCTGCTTCTTCCTGCTCCCCCCGCGTTGGGCGGTGGCGGGCATGGCCGCGTCGTACGGTCTCGCCTATGCGACCGGCGTCGGGGTCGCGTGGAGCCGCCTGCGCAAGCGGCTGGGCGGCGACCTGGACGGGGGCCGCGTCCTGCGTACATACGCGCGACTCGCGATCGCTGCGGTACCGGCCGCGCTGCTCGCCGGCGCGGCCTGCTACGGAATCGGCCACACGCTGGGCCAGGGCGTCGGCGGCTCGTTCGCCTCCCTGCTCGGCGGTGGTGTCGTACTGCTCGGTGTCTTCTACGTCGCGGCGCGGCGGATGCACATCGAGGAGCTGAACGGAATGGTCGGCATGGTCCGCGGGCGCCTTGGGCGCTGAGAGCGGGGTAGGCGCACAACCATCGTCCGCGACCGCGTGTCGTGCAGAGGGACGGACTGTGGGCACAATTGGCTTTGGCGTCGGACGGCGTGCAACGGATGGGGAGGCAGGGACGACGGTGGCGGAACGGAGCACGGCTGCCGTCGACGTGGCAGACAACAGCGGCGATGAGCCGCTGACCGCGAAGGCGGACCAGTCCACGGCCGACGGGGTGGCCCAGAACCGGGAGCGGGACACGGACAGCTCGGAGAGCGAAGAGGAACAGGGGAGCGGGGCGAACGAGAGCCCTGGCAGGACCTCACCGCCCGAGTTGCACAGCGGTCACAAACTCGCCAGACGCTATCGGCTGGAGGAGTGCGTCACCCGTCTGGACGGTTTCAGCAGTTGGCGTGCGGTGGACGAGAAACTCCGCCGCGCCGTCGGTGTGCACCTGCTGCCCGCCGACCATCCACGAGCACGCTCCGTCCTGGCGGCGGCCCGTTCGTCGGCCCTGCTGGGCGATCCGCGGTTCGTCCAGGTCCTGGACGCAGTCGAGGAGAACGACCTCGTCTACGTGGTGCACGAATGGCTGCCGGACGCCACGGAGCTGACGGCGCTTCTGGCCGCCGGGCCGCTGGAGGTGCACGAGGCGTACCAGATGGTCAGCCAGGTGTCCCAGGCGATGGCCGCCGCACATCGCGAGGGGCTGGCTCACCTGAAGCTGACCCCCGGCGCCGTGCTGCGCACCTCGTCCGGCCAGTGGCGCATCCGCGGCCTCGCGGTGAACGCCGCGCTGCGCGGCATCAGTTCCGACACCCCGCAGCGCAGGGACACGGAGGCGATCGGCGCACTGCTGTACGCCGCGCTCACCCAGCGCTGGCCGTACGAGGACGACGCATACGGCCTCTCCGGGCTGCCCAAGGGCGTCGGCCTCATCGCACCCGACCAGGTACGGGCAGGTGTGCACCGGGGCCTGTCGGAGCTGGCGATGCGCGCCCTCGCCAACGACGGCGCGACCGCGTCGCGCCAGGAGCCTGCGTGCACCACGCCGGAGGAACTGGTGAAGGCGGTCGGTGAGATGCCCCGCATCCGGCCCCCGGAGCCGGCGTTCACGGCGCCGCCCGAGTACCAGCGCACGACGTACCAGCAGGGCAACTACGGTCGTCCCGCGGCCCACCCGGGCGCGACCCAGCCGGCGCCGGCACCGCTCCCCCCTCTGCAGACCCGCACGGGCAAGGCGCTCAAGTGGACCGTGTCCGCGCTTCTGATCGCCGCACTGGGGCTGGGCAGTTGGCAGCTCGCGGACGCGCTCATGGACCACGGGAAGTCCGACGAGACGGGCAACACCCAGACGACGGAGGACAACGACAAGGGCGGCGCGGCGGCGAAGCCGGCCAAGACGATCTCCATCGAAGGCGCCGAGGAGTACGTGGCGAAGGGTTCGGCGCAGGCGCCGGAGGATGTGGCCAAGACGTACGACGGCGACAGCTCGACGTACTGGCGGAGCAAGAGCTTCCTCGACGGTCCGGCGATGAACCCGGCCTACAAGCCGGGCGTCGGCATCGTCTATGACCTGGGCTCGAAGCGGGAGCTCTCGGCCGCCTCGATAGGGCTCCGGTTCGCCGGTGACCACACGACGGTCACGCTGTACGCGACGGACTCGATGAGTTCGTCGACGTCGCTGAGTTCCATGCAGAAGCTCGGGACCCTGACGACGAGCGGTACCACCGCGAAGGTGAAGGTCGACAAGAAAGTGAAGACCCAGTACGTGCTGGTGTGGTTCACTGCGCTGCCGTACGCGCCAGGCGACCAGTTCAGTGACGCCGGATACAAGCAGGCTGTCACCGACGTGAAGTTCACCGGCTGAGCACTCACCGAGGGGGAGGGGGTTCGATGGCGGACGACGCCGGATTCAGCGAAGCGAGCGATCAAGACCTCCTCTCCCGTCACGTCGAGGGTGATCCCGATGCCTTCGGCGAGCTCGTGCGGCGTCACCGTGACCGGCTGTGGGCCGTGGCACTGCGGACGCTGGGTGACCGCGAGGAAGCCGCTGACGCCGTCCAGGACGCCCTCGTGTCCGCCTACCGGGCCGCCCACACCTTCCGTGGCCAGTCGGCCGTCACGACCTGGCTGCACCGGATCACGGTGAACGCCTGCCTGGACCGCGCCCGCAAGGCGGCGTCCCGGAAGACCTCCCCCGTGGATGACACAGAGCGCCTTGAGCAGCTCCTGGAGCCGCACGAGTCGGCCTCCGCCCCGGCCGAGCGCAACGATCTGCACCGTGAGCTGCTGGAAGCGCTGGGCACCCTGCCTCACGATCAACGGGCCGCACTCGTTCTGGTGGACATGCAGGGCTACCCGGTGGCGGAGGCAGCCAGCCTGCTCGATGTGCCGACCGGCACGGTCAAGAGCCGCTGCGCGCGGGGAAGAGCCAGACTCCTCCCCCTCCTCAAGCACCTGCGCACCGACAGCGGGAGCGACAGAGCGAGCAAGAAGTCGGGCGAGGGAAGGAACCGTACGCAGGGGACATCCGTCCCACCCGCAGCGGGACCACATGACGGACCAAGCGACTCAGCTGCTGTGAAGGGCGGAGGTGGGCGAGCGTGACATCAACGACCGACACGGCCGGGCACCCGGAGGTCGCGGAGATCTCCGACCTCACCGAAGGCCTGCTGCCGCCTTCTCGTACGGCGGACGTGCGACGCCACCTGGACGCCTGCGCGCTCTGTGCCGACGTGTACGACTCCCTGGAGGAGATCCGCGGCATGCTCGGCACACTGCCGGGCCCACCGCGCATGCCTGATGACGTTGCGGGACGCATCGACGCCGCTCTCGCCGCCGAAGCCCTGCTGGACGCCACGGCGCCCGGAACTGATGCCGTGGGTTCAATCCCCTCGTCCGTCAGCGCCTCCCGCGCCACGTCCGACATCGAGCACGACGACATGAACGCCGACGGCCATGTTTCACGTGAAACACCGACGGTGGCGGACCGCCCCGCCGGACATTCCCGAGCGGCCACCGGACCCGGTCGCGTGAGCCGGGCCCGCCGGGGCCGTCGCAGGACCGTCGTCCTGGGTGCCATGTTCACTGCCGCCGCCCTGGGGCTCGGTGGCCTCCTGATCCAGTCGATGGGAAGCGACAGCGCGGAGAACGACTCCGCGACGGCCTCTCCGAAACAGAGCGACTCCGCGCACAGCTTCGCCGGAAAGAAGCTGGAGAACCAGGTCAAGGATCTCCTCGCCGATGCCAACACAGGGGAGAAGAAGGACGGCGACCCTCGCAGCTCCCATCCCCTTGGCACCGCATCGGCTGAGGGTCCGAGCATTCTCACCAAGCCCACGGATTCCGTGCCCGGCTGCATCAAGCAGGGGATCGACCGTGACGTGGCTCCGATCGCTGCCAAGGAAGGCTCCTACAGGGGCACCGAGGCCTATCTCGTGGTGCTGCCCGCCGCCACCGATGCCACACAGGTCACGGCCTATGTCGTCGACTCGGCCTGTGTGAACAAGCCGTCGATCTCCGTCGGCAAGATCCTGCTGGAGCGCTCCTACCCGCGCGGCTGAGCGGGCCGACTCCGCCGCGGGCCACCTTCGGACACACTTCGCGCCAGCCGTACTGTCCCTGTGCGATGACTTGTCTTCGTGTGCCCGGACACAGCGGGAATGCGCGCCCCTTAGGATCCGTTGGGTGGGGTGAGAGTTCTGAGAGAGGCTCCCCCGGTCGTAGAAGCAGTCCCCAGAGACGAGGAACCAAGCCGTGAGCGACGTCCGTAACGTGATCATCATCGGCTCCGGGCCCGCCGGATACACGGCGGCGCTCTACACCGCGCGCGCATCGCTCAAGCCGCTGGTGTTCGAGGGAGCCGTCACCGCGGGCGGCGCCCTCATGAACACGACCGACGTGGAGAACTTCCCCGGTTTCCAGGACGGCATCATGGGCCCGGAGCTCATGGACAACATGCGGGCGCAGGCCGAGCGCTTCGGTGCCGAGCTGATTCCGGACGACATCGTCGCGGTCGACCTCAGCGGTGAGATCAAGACCGTCACGGACACGGTGGGCACCGTGCACCGGGCGAAGGCAGTCATCATCACCACCGGCTCGCAGCACCGCAAGCTGGGCCTGCCCAAGGAGGACGCCCTCTCCGGTCGCGGCGTCTCCTGGTGCGCGACCTGTGACGGCTTCTTCTTCAAGGACCAGGACATCGCCGTCATCGGCGGTGGCGACACCGCGATGGAGGAAGCCACTTTCCTCTCCCGCTTCGCCAAGTCGGTGACCATCGTCCACCGGCGCGACACGCTGCGCGCCTCCAAGGCGATGCAGGAGCGCGCTTTCGCCGACCCGAAGATCAAGTTCATCTGGGACAGCGAGGTGGCCGAGGTCCAGGGCGACCAGAAGCTCTCCGGGCTGCAGCTGCGCAACCTCAAGACCGGTGAGACGTCCGAGCTGCCTGTCACCGGCCTGTTCATCGCGATCGGCCACGACCCGCGCACCGAGCTCTTCAAGGGCCAGCTCGACCTGGACGAGGAGGGCTACCTCAAGGTCGAGGCCCCCTCGACCCGGACGAACCTGACAGGTGTCTTCGGCGCCGGCGACGTCGTCGACCACACCTACCGCCAGGCGATCACCGCCGCCGGCACCGGATGCGCCGCCGCCCTCGACGCAGAGCGCTTCCTGTCCGCGCTCGCGGACGGCGAGCCAGCAGAACCCGAGAAGACCACCGTCTGACCCTCCCGTCCGCCCCACCGCACCAACCAGTTAAGGAGCCCGCCGTGGCCGGCACCCTGAAGCACGTGACCGACGACTCTTTCGAGCAGGACGTACTCAAGAGCGACAAGCCCGTACTGGTGGACTTCTGGGCCGCCTGGTGCGGCCCGTGCCGCCAGATCGCGCCGTCGCTCGAGGCGATCGCCGCCGAGTACGGCGACAAGATCGAGATCGTCAAGCTCAACATCGACGAGAACCCGGGTACGGCCGCCAAGTACGGCGTCATGTCCATCCCGACCCTGAACGTCTACCAGGGTGGCGAGGTCGCCAAGACCATCGTGGGTGCGAAGCCGAAGGCCGCGATCGTGCGGGACCTCGAAGACTTCATCGCCGACTGATCGGCAAACCGTCGCTTGTGAGTGACGATGTTTCACGTGAAACACAGATGGGCCAACCCGCGTGGGTTGGCCCATCTGCATGTAGGCCCAGCAGTCGAGCGGACGGTTCTCCGTAGGACAGCACGCGGACTTCACAGCGGACGCAGCGCTGGTTCCTTCTGTACGGCTCCCAGCAGCCGGTCGAGCGCCATCTCCACGTCTTCCTTCCAGGAGAGCGTTGTCCGCAGCTCCAGGCGCAGTCGTGGGTACGTCGGGTGCGGCCGGACGGTCTTGAATCCCACCGCCAGCAGATGGTCGGCGGGCAGAACGCAGGCCGGTTCCTTCCACCTGGCATCACCGAAGGCTTCGATGGCCTTGAAGCCCCGCCGCAGCAGATCCTTGGCCACCGTCTGGACCATCACGCGCCCGAGCCCCTGCCCCTGGAAGCCCGGCATGATGAACGCTGTCATCAACTGGACCGCGTCAGGTGAGACCGGGCTCGTGGAGAAGGCCGTCGAGCGTGGCACGTAAGCGGGCGGTGCGTACAGCACGAAGCCCACTGGTACGTCGTCCACATAGACGACCCGGCCGCAGGATCCCCACTCCAGCAGGACGGCGGAGATCCACGCTTCCTTCTCGAGGTCGGGCGTGCCTGCCTTTACCGCGGCCTGGCCCCTGACTGGGTCCAACTCCCAGAAGACACACGCACGACAGCGCTGGGGAAGGTCCTGAAGGTTGTCCAGCGTGAGCGGTACGAGCCGACGCCCCATGAAGGCAGTTCCTCGCTTCCTTCGCCCGCGGCGTCGCGAGCGGCTGTCAGAGCGCTCCGTTCCCTGAGCAGGCTGCCGACGAACCCGCCGACCGCCCCGAGCCCCAAGCCCGCGCTCACCAGCCCGGTGCGGCTCACCGTTCGCATGGCCCCGCCTCCCCACAGAAGGTGCTGCCAGGTGAATGCGCCATATCCGAACGCATCGTATCCACGATGCGATTCCATCGATACCGTCCGAAAGCAAAGAGCGGGCCGTGTCCCGGTGCACACCGGGACACGGCCCGCTCTACTGGTCGGCGGTCGGACTCGACCGGCCGACCGATGCTCAGGACTCCGTCTCTTCGGAGTCGTCGTCCAGGAGGCTCTTCTGCAGAACCGGTCCTTCACCTGGTGCGAGCGAGCCGAGGATCCGTTCAAGGTCTTCCATCGAGGCGAACTCGACGGTGATCTTTCCCTTCTTCTGACCGAGGTCGACCTTCACCCGGGTCTCGAAGCGATCCGAGAGACGCGTCGCAAGGTCGCTCAACGCCGGGGAGAGCAGAGAGCCGGCGCGAGGGCCCTTGGAACGCGGAGTCGACTGCGGCCGCGAACCCATGAGGGTGACGATCTCCTCGACGGCCCGCACCGAGAGTCCCTCGGCCACGATCCGGTGAGCCAGCCGGTCCTGCTCCTCCGAGTCAGCGACGGAGAGCAGAGCCCGCGCGTGTCCGGCGGAGAGAACGCCTGCGGCGACCCGCCGCTGAACCGACGGCGAGAGCTTCAGCAGACGCAGGGTGTTGGAGACCTGAGGGCGCGATCGGCCGATCCGGTCCGCCAGCTGATCATGCGTGCAGTTGAAGTCCTGGAGCAGCTGGTCGTAGGCGGCAGCTTCTTCCAGAGGGTTCAGCTGGGCTCGGTGAAGGTTCTCCAGCAGGGCGTCCAGGAGAAGCTTCTCGTCGTCCGTGGCCCGCACGATCGCCGGAATGGCCTCGAGCCCCGCCTCACGGCACGCCCGCCAGCGCCGCTCGCCCATGATGAGCTCGTAACGCCCCGAGCCGCTCTGCCGTACGACGACCGGCTGGAGGAGCCCGACCTCCTTGATGGAGGTGACGAGTTCAGCGAGAGCGTCCTCGTCGAACACCTCTCGGGGCTGCCGTGGGTTCGGCGTGATGGAGTCGAGAGGCAGCTCGGCGAAGTGCGCCCCCACGGGCGCCGCCGGTGCCTCCCCGAACACGCTCGGCTCATCCGTTTCAGGTGAAACGTGGGGCGGTGGGAGTGTGGCCACCTTGGCCGCCGCCACCCCACGCTCCGCAGTCAGTACGGGTACGGCTCCCGGTGACGTGGATGCCCCACCCATCGCCGGTGGTGCTGCCTTCTCCCCTGTCGGTGCAGCGGGGATCAGTGCGCCGAGACCACGACCCAACCCCCTCCGTCGCTCGCTCACTGGATCCCCTCCACCATGCTCTGTTCGTTGTGTGCGCCCATGTGGGCATGCTGCGCGTCGTAGGCCACGCCGGCTCCGCGCAACGCGATTTCCCGCGCCGCCTCAAGATAGGAGAGGGCGCCGCTCGACCCCGGGTCGTAGGTCAGCACCGTCTGTCCGTAGCTGGGGGCTTCCGAGATACGGACCGAGCGTGGAATGCTCGTCCGCAGTACTTCTTCACCGAAGTGACTGCGCACCTCGTCGGCAACCTGGGACGCGAGACGCGTCCTGCCGTCGTACATGGTGAGCAGGATCGTCGACACGTGCAGGTCGGGGTTGAGGTGCCCCCGCACGAGGTCGACGTTACGCAGTAGCTGACCCAGGCCCTCCAGGGCGTAGTACTCGCACTGGATCGGAATGAGAACTTCGGCCCCGGCAACGAGTGCGTTCACGGTCAGCAGGCCCAGCGAGGGCGGGCAGTCGATCAGGATGTAGTCCAGCGGCTGCTCGTACGCCTGAATCGCCCGTTCCAGCCGACTCTCGCGGGCGACCAGGGAGACCAGCTCGATCTCCGCACCGGCGAGATCGATTGTGGCCGGCGCGCAGAAGAGTCCCTCGACATCGGGAACCGGCTGAACGACCTCGGAGAGCGGCTTGCTGTCGATCAGCACGTCGTAGATGGAAGGGACTTCGGCGTGGTGGTCGATGCCCAGCGCGGTGGAGGCGTTCCCCTGAGGGTCCAGGTCGACCACCAGGACACGGCCGCCATGCAGCGCGAGAGAGGCCGCAAGGTTGACCGTGGTCGTGGTCTTACCGACCCCGCCCTTCTGGTTGGCGACCACCATGACGCGGGTCTGCTCGGGCCGTGGCAGGCCCTCGCCGGCTCGACCTAGAGCCTCTACCGCCAGTTGGGCAGCACGACCGATGGGAGTGTCGTCCATCGGGGGCGGTGTTTCACGTGAAACATCCTCCCCCATCGACTCGGTTCGGGGACCGGGGACCGGATCGGTCATCGGTCCCGCGATGTTGGCGTCGGACCGCAAGGATTCACTCTCCTCGACTTCAGGCTCGCAATGAACAGAGCCTCCCATGTCTTCGGGGTCGTGAACCAGCGAGGCCCGTGCTTCTGTGGAGAAATCCACCTCTGTGGACAACTCCGTGCCCTCTCCGGGGGACGTGCTGTCACGAGGAGAGGGTCTTTTGCCGAAGGATCCCAGGGATCCCAGAGGGTTACGGTCGCGGGGTTCGGCCGCGGCGCGTCCGCGGCCGATGATGCCATGCAGCAGTGAGCGACGTTTCACGTGAAACACGATGCACAGCCCGCGGAGCCGTCACGGCGCGACACTCCGGCATGCATAGTTTTGGCAGCTTGTGTGGAGTACGTCTCGTCGTCAGGACGGATCAGTGAACGACTTCCCCACTCGACAGCACACGCCGAGAACCGTCCGCTTCCGCTGGAACGCCGTCAGCGACGCTTCCTGGTCCGCCCGGTACGCGCCGCCTTAGCCCGCTTGGCCGCGAAGCGGACGCCACCGGGACTCTCACCGACCTCCACCCGCACCACGGTGGCCAGCGGTTCCACAATGCCCTCGCCGACGTGCAGCACAGAGGTGTCCACGGCACCGAGCTTACTCAGAGCGGCTCCGGCAGCCTTGACCTCTTCCTCTGCGGTGTCGCCCTTGAGGAGCAGCATCTCTCCGTACGGACGCAACAGCGGGACGCCCCAGGCCGCGAGGCGGTCCAGCGGAGCCACTGCCCGGGCGGTCACCACGTGGACCGGCGGCAGCGTGCCGAGGACCTCCTCGGCTCGCCCACGCACGACGGTGACATGGTCGAGCCCGAGAAGTTCGACAACCTCGGTGAGGAAGTTCGTGCGCCTCAGGAGTGGTTCCAGCAGCGTGATCTTGAGGTCTGGGCGGACGAGAGCCAGGGGGATACCGGGCAGCCCGGCACCGGACCCCACATCGCACACGGTCACGCCCTCGGGGACCACCTCGGAGAGCACGGCACAGTTCATCAGGTGCCGCTCCCACAGACGGGGCACTTCACGGGGTCCGATCAGACCACGCTGGACTCCCGCGTCGGCCAGCAGCTCCGCGTAACGAACTGCGTCCGCGAAGCGATCGCCGAATACCGCCCGGGCCTGCTCGGGCGCAGGGGGGAGCTCCGCTGCCTCCGTCACGGGGAACCGTCCTTCCGTACCGCTTGAGCGCACTGCGCGCTGACTTCCAGGACTATCAGGAACTATGGGGGACTATCAGGCTGACAAAGTTCGGCCCCGCCTGCGAACACAGACGGGGCCGGAAGTACGACGTGCTTGATCAGGCGGGGAGCACGACGACGAAGCGCTGCGGCTCCTCGCCCTCCGACTCGCTGCGCAGGCCGGCGGCCTTGACGGCGTCGTGCACCACCTTGCGCTCGAAGGGGGTCATCGCCTTCATCTTCACCGGCTCGCCGGAGCTCCTGACCTCGGCCGCGGCCTTCGCGCCCAGCTCGGAGAGCTCCTCGCGCTTCTTCGCGCGATAGCCCGCGATGTCCAGCATGAGCCGGCTGCGGTCCCCGGTCTCCCGGTGCACGGCCAGGCGCGTGAGCTCCTGGAGCGCCTCCAGCACCTCGCCGTCACGGCCGACCAGCTTCTGCAGGTCGCGGCTGTGGGAATCACTGATGATCGAGACAGCCGCACGATCGGCCTCGACATCCATGTCGATGTCGCCGTCGAGGTCGGCGATGTCCAGCAGACCCTCGAGGTAGTCGGCCGCGATCTCGCCCTCCTGCTCCAGGCGGGTCAGGGTGTCGCCACCCTCAGGGGCAGCGGAGGTGGTGCCTTCCGTCACGGGATGGACTCCTTCTTACTTCTTGGACGGGGACTTGGGCCGCTGCGGACCCTTGCGCTGTCCTGACTGGGCCTTGCTGCGGGTACCGCCGGACGCGGACTTGCCGCCCGCCGGCTTGGGACCGGGCTTGGCGTCCTGCGGCTCGTCGGACTTGGTGAGGGAGGTCTTCGGTGCGGCCTCGCCCGCCGGCTTTGCACCGCCCTGCGCCGTACCCGACTGTCGCTGGGACTTGCTCTGGCGCTTGGGCTGCTGGCGCTTGGGAACCGCGCCCGTGCCCGGCGTGCCGTCCTCGGTCTCGACCACGGTCGAGGCCTCGCTCTTCACCACGGTCCCGTCGGCCTGCGCCGCCAGGCCCGCCTTGCTCAGACCGTTGATGAACTTGCGCTCGAAGTCGTTGCGGTCGCGGCCCTTGGCGACGATGGCCTTGACGATGGCCTTCTCGCCCCGGCCGCGCGTCTTGCCGTGCTGCGTGACGCGCTTGTGCAGACGGTCCAGGTAGGAGGCCTGAGCCTTGGAGCCCGGCGTCGGATTGTTGTGGATGACGTACATCTGCTGGCCCATGGTCCACACGTTGGTGGTCAGCCAGTAGACGAGGACACCGACGGGGAAGTTGATGCCGAAGACGGCGAACATGATCGGGAAGACGTACATCAGCATCTTCTGCTGCTGCATGAACGGCGTCTTCACCGTCGTGTCGACGTTCTTCGTCATCAGCTGACGCTGCGTGTAGAACTGCGAGAACGACATCAGGACGATCATGATCGCCGTGACGACGCGCACGTCGGTGATCGAGGAGCCCAGAGCCTGGACCTTGGCGTCGCTGTCCGTGAACTTCGCGGCCAGCGGAGCACCGAAGATGTGCGCCTTCTGCGCGCTCTCCAGCAGCCGGTCGTTGATCACGCCGATGGTGTCGTTCGACGCGATGCTGTTGAGCACGTGGTACAGGGCGAAGAAGAACGGGGACTGCGCCAGGATGGGAAGGCACGAGGAAAGCGGGTTGGTGCCCGTCTCCTTGTACAGCTTCATCATCTCTTCGGACTGGCGCTGCTTGTCGTTCTTGTAGCGCTCCTGGATCTTCTTCATCTCGGGCTGCAGCGTCTGCATCGCCCGGGTGGCCTTGATCTGCTTCACGAAGAGCGGGATCAGGCAGATACGGATCAGGATCACCAGGGACACGATGGACAAGCCCCAGGCCCAGCCCGTGTCGGGGCCGAAGATGGCGCCGTACACCGAGTGGAACTGAACGATGACCCAGGAAACGGGTGTCGTGATGAAGCTGAAAATACTGGCAATCGTGTCCACTAATCAGGCTCCTTGAGCATGGGACGGGGTCTCGGCGGCCGGGCTCGAGGGATGGTTGGACATACCGTGCCCCTCGGTGGCCGGTTCGGCGGCGGAGTTCCCGCCCTTGCGTGCACGCCAGGCGTTGCGCAGTATTTCGTGCCACCGCGGACGCTTGCGCGGCGGGACATGGTCCACACCGCCCAGCGACCACGGATTGCACCGCAGGATGCGCCAGGCGGTGAGTGCCGTTCCCTTGATCGCACCGTGACGGTCGATGGCCTGGTACCCGTAGCGGGAACACGACGGGTAGTACTTGCACACCGGCCCGAGCAACGGGCTGATGGTCCACTGGTACAGCTTGATGAGAGCCAGCAGCGGGTACTTCATCGCGCGCCCCCTCCCAGTAGCCGCTCCAGGGCGGCGTCCAGGTCTCGGGCCAGCTGTGCATGGTCGGCGTCACCCGCACCGGGCAGCGCTCGTACGACTACCAGGCTACCGGGGGTCAGCAGAGCCACTCGGTCACGCATCAGATGGCGAAGGCGACGCTTCACCTTGTTGCGTACGACGGATCCGCCGACGGCCTTGCTGACAACGAAACCCGCACGCGTCGGGGGAGCGCTCTCCCCAGGCGCGTGCGGGTCCGTTGCACCGCTACGTAGATGGACGACGAGAAGCGGGCGCCCGGCCCGGCGTCCTCGGCGTACCGCGGTCGCGAAGTCCTCGCGCCGCCTCAGCCGATGCTCGGTAGGCAGCACGTCATGACCTGTAAATGATCAGGCGGACAGGCTGGCGCGACCCTTGCCACGACGGTTCGCGAGAATCGCTCGACCGGCACGGGTGCGCATCCGCAGGCGGAAGCCGTGGGTCTTGGCGCGACGACGGTTGTTCGGCTGGAAGGTGCGCTTGCTCACTCGGGGGCTCCAGAAGAAATCGGTAGTTGCGGGGTGCCGTCCTGGCTGTCACCGTGCGCCCACGAGTAGCTCGTAATTACGCCCGAGTGCACCGCTTCCCGATCACTCGTCGTGATCTGTGCCCATCGGAGGCAGGCGGCAGCAGCCATCGACAACTCGACCTGGTCACGGTACGCGCGGCTACGCCATCCGGTCAAACCAGCGCTGTCCGGGAGACACTATCCACAGGCTGGGGACAACAACTTGAACCGCACGGGTCGCCCTGACTACCGTGGCCGGACTCCGGTTCGTTCCCTTCTCCCCGCTCCATCTCGTTCGTTCCGGCCGCTCCAGCGGCCTCGCCCACCCGCCCACCGAGTTCCAAACCCGATCCGTCCCAGGAATCACACGTTCGTGGGACCCGCGAGAGAGCGTGCCCTGTGGCTGACGTACCTGCCGATCTTGCCGCAGTGTGGCCACGCGTATTGGAGCAACTTCTCGGTGAGGACCGCGGACAGGGTGTGGAGGCCAGGGACGAGCACTGGATCAAGCGCTGTCAGCCGCTGGCACTCGTGGCGGACACCGCACTGCTCGCCGTCCCGAACGAGTTCGCGAAGGGCGTCCTCGAAGGGCGCCTGGCGCCGGTCGTCAGTGAGACGCTGAGCCGCGAGTGCGGCCGCCCGATCCGGATCGCGATCACCGTCGACGACTCCGTGGGGGAGCCCTCCGCGCCCTCGGCGCCGCCCGCGCAGCAGTCCCCGTCGCGTTATGAGGAGCCCGAGCACCCGTCCGCGCAGAGCCGTGACAGTTACCGGGGGTATGGCCGGCACCGGGCGGACGACCGCATGGACGACCGCTCCCAGGGCCGCCCCGACCAGCAGCAGCCCCACGGGGACCAGCTCCCGACGGCCCGCCCCGCGTACCCCGACTACCAGCGCCCCGCCCCCGGCGGCTGGCCGAGGCCCTCGCAGGACGACTACGGGTGGCAGCAGCAGCGGCTCGGTTTCCCGGACCGTGACCCCTACGCGTCCCCGCCCCGGGACTACCGGCAGCAGCCGGACCGGTCGCCGTACGAGCAGCGGTCCGACTACGAACAGCAGCGGCCGGACTACGACCAGCCGCGCTCCGACTACGACCAGCGCTCGGACCGCCGTGAGCGCCCGCAGCCGCCGTCTCCGTCGAACATGGGGCACGTCCACCGCGGCGGTCCCGTCGGCTCGGCGCTGCCCGCCTCCAGCGGCGCCCCGGGCCCG